>NZ_CP179908.1:5000-5781474 GCF_047456245.1 Pseudomonas sp. BNK-44-b | reverse complement strand
AGAATCTTTCAGATCGCTGAGAACACAGCGGGGAGGCCTGTCGGCCTCCCCGCTTATATATAGCTGCACCATCAGGCGATCACTCAGCCTTCAGCGTAACCCGTCCAAACGACTTCTTGCCCGCCTGGCACACATGGGTAGCACCCAGCGCGAACATGAAGTCCTTGTCGATGACTGCACCATCAACCTTGACCGCACCACTGCCTAGCAGATCCCGCGCCTGTGCCGAGTTCTTCACCAGGCCCGCACGATTGAGCACCGCCGCGATCGGCAGGGCCTCAGCCGCAACCACTTCGATCTCCGGAAGATCTTCCGGCAGCTCGCCATCCTTCATGCGGTTGCCGGCAGCGCGGTGAGCGTTCGCCGCAGCCTCTTCACCATGGAAACGCGCCACGATCTCTTCGGCCAGCTTGATCTTGATGTCACGAGGGTTCGCGCCCTTCTCGACATCGGCACGAAACTGATCGATTTCCTCCATGGAGCGGAAGCTCAGCAGCTCGAAGTAACGCCACATCAGCGTATCCGGAATCGACACCAACTTGCTGTACATCACCCCAGGCGCTTCCTGGATACCCACATAATTGCCCAGCGACTTGGACATCTTCTTCACGCCATCGAGCCCTTCCAGCAACGGCATGGTCACGATGTTCTGAGCTTCCTGACCGTAGGCGCGCTGCAGCTCACGCCCCATCAGCAGGTTGAACTTCTGGTCGGTACCACCCAGTTCGACATCAGCCTTGAGCGCAACCGAGTCGTAACCCTGCACCAGCGGATAGAGGAACTCATGGATGGCGATCGGCTGCTGGCTGGTGTAGCGCTTGTCGAAGTCGTCACGCTCGAGCATGCGCGCGACGGTGTACTGGGACGCCAGACGAATGAAGTCGGCCGGGGTCAGCGTATCCATCCAGGTGGAGTTGAACGCTACCTCGGTCTTGGCCGGGTCGAGAATCTTGAACACTTGCTGTTTATAGGTTTCAGCGTTGTCCAGAACCTGCTCACGGGTCAGCGGCGGGCGCGTGGCACTTTTGCCGCTCGGGTCACCGATCATGCCGGTGAAGTCACCGATCAGGAAGATCACGTGGTGCCCCAGCTCCTGGAACTGCCGCAGCTTGTTGATCAGTACGGTATGGCCCAGATGCAGATCAGGAGCCGTTGGGTCGAAGCCAGCCTTGATACGCAGCGGCTGGCCGCGCTTGAGCTTCTCCACCAGTTCCGACTCGACCAACACCTCTTCCGCACCGCGCTTGATAAGCGCCAGCTGCTCTTCAACCGACTTCATAGACAGACCCGCAAGGCTCAGATTCAAAGGGGACCAACCATACAAGATCGGCCGTCAAATACAAGTTTCGCAAAGGAATGTGACCCGAGAGGCGCCTTGCGGCGTCTACGCGCCCTTGCGCGAAAATGGATTTGGTTATATTTTATACAGTTATTTCATCTTCATCATGTCATTCATCTTTTTCAGCGTATTCAGTCACCTTTTTCATTCACTTTTTCAAAGTCACCTTATCTATGACCAACGACACGCCTAAAGCGCCCCCGCTTTATCCGAAAAGCCATCTGTTGGCCGCCAGCGGCATCGCCGCCCTGCTCAGCCTGGCCTTGCTGGTATTTCCCTCCAGCGACGTAGAAGCGAAGAAGACCACCCTCAGCCTCGAGCTCGAAACCCCGGCCGAGCAACTCAAGGACGAATCCAAGGCCGCACCGCTGGTGCAGTCCACCGAATCCACCGGCTCGCCCTTCGCCCAGATCGAAGGGGATGAACCCGCTACAGAACAGGCCGCCGAGCAACCGCAACCCGTCGCACAGGAAAAGGCGCAAGACAAGGCTCCCGGCCATCGCGAAGTCGTGGTCGCCCGTGGCGACACCCTCTCCACGCTGTTCGCCAAAGTGGGCCTGCCTGCCAACGTCGTGCATGACGTGCTGGCCAGCGACAAGCAAGCCAAGCAGTTCAGCCAGCTTAAACACGGCCAGGTGCTGCAGTTCGAGCTGGACAAGGACGGCCAACTGGCCAGCTTGCACAGCCAGGTCAGCAACCTCGAAAGCATCCGCCTGAACAAGACCGACAAGGGTTACGCGTTCGAGCGCGAAATCACCAAGCCCCTGGTGCGAACCGCCTACGCCCATGGCGTCATCAAGAGCTCGCTCTCGGCCTCGGCCCAACGTGCCGGCCTTTCCCACAGCCTGACCATGGATATGGCCCGCGTGCTGGGCTACGACATCGACTTCGCCCAGGACATCCGCCCTGGCGACGAATTCGACGTGGTCTACGAACAGAAGGTCATGGATGGCAAGGTGATCGGCACCGGCAACATCCTCTCGGCGCGTTTCACCAATCGCGGCAAGACCTACACCGCCGTGCGCTACACCAACAAACAGGGTAATACCAGCTACTACACCGCTGACGGCAACAGCCTGCGCAAGGCGTTCATCCGCACACCCGTAGACTTCGCCCGCATCAGCTCGCGCTTCTCCGCTGGACGCAAGCACCCGATCCTGAACAAGATTCGCGCCCACAAGGGTGTCGACTATGCAGCGCCTCGCGGCACGCCAATCAAGGCAGCCGGTGATGGCCGCATCGAGCTGGCCGGCCGCCGGGGCGGCTACGGCAACACCGTCATCATCGCCCACGGCAACACCTACAAGACCCTGTATGGCCACATGCAGGGCTTCGCCAAAGGCATCAAGACCGGCAGCAACGTCAAGCAGGGCCAGATCATCGGCTATATCGGCACCACCGGTCTCTCCACTGGCCCACACCTGCACTACGAGTTCCAGGTCAACGGCGTCCATGTCGACCCGCTGAGCCAGAAGGTGCCGATGGCCGATCCGATCGCCAAGGCCGAGCGCCAGCGCTTCATGCAGCAAAGCCAACCCCTGATCGCTCGCATGGATCAGGAAAAGGCCACGCTGCTCGCCGCCAACAAGCGCTGATTCATGGCGTTCTACCTGGGGGTGATGTCCGGCACCAGCCTTGACGGCCTGGACATTGCCCTGATCGAACAACGCGAGCAGCCCCGGTTGCTCGCCACCCGCTACCTGCCCATGCCCTCCGACCTTCGCCAGGACCTGCTGAGCCTCTGCGCCAGCGGCCCTGACGAGATCGCACGGGCAGCGCTGGCCGAGAACCGCTGGGCTGGCCTTGCTGCAGAAGGCATCCGGCAATTGTTGACCGAGCAGAAACTCGAGCCCAGCGCCATCCGCGCCATCGGCAGCCACGGCCAGACCATCCGCCACGAACCGGCCCGAGGCTTCACCGTGCAGATCGGTAATCCGGCCTTGCTCGCCGAGTTGACCGGCATCTGCGTGGTGGGTGATTTCCGTCGCCGCGATGTGGCCGCAGGTGGCCAGGGCGCACCGCTGGTCCCGGCCTTCCACGAAGCCTTGTTCGGCCATCTGGGACAGCGCCTGGCCGTACTCAACGTCGGCGGCTTCAGCAACCTGAGCCTAATTGCCCAGGACACTCCGGTACATGGCTTCGACTGCGGCCCGGGCAATGTGCTGCTGGATGCATGGATCGAGCGCAAGCGCGGCCAGACCTTCGACGCCGATGGCGCATGGGCGGCGAGTGGCAAGGTGCAGGACCAATTGCTGGCGGCACTGCTGAGCGACCCGTTCTTTGCCGGCAACGGCCCCAAGAGCACCGGGCGCGAGGTATTCAACCTGCCCTGGCTCGATGCCCACCTGGCAACGTTGCCGCACTACCGCGACGAAGACGTTCAGGCCACGCTGCTGGAGCTGACTGCACGCAGCATCACCGATGCCTTGCGCAATGCCCAGCAGGATACCGAGGCCCTGATGGTCTGCGGCGGTGGCGCGCGCAATGGCACCCTGATGAATCGGCTGGCCGCCTTGCTGCCTGCCGCGAAAGTGACCAGCACCAGCGCCCAAGGTATCGATCCGGACTGGGTCGAGGCAATGGCATTCGCATGGCTGGCTCATTGCTGCCTCGAAGGCATCCCGGCTAACCGCCCAAGTGTCACGGCTGCCAGAGGGCTACGAGTACTGGGCGCGATCTACCCAGCCTGAAAGACAGAAACGAAAACGCCGCGCAATTGCGCAGCGTTTTCGTTCAAGCGCGACTCAGATCGAAAACGACGAACCGCACCCGCAGGTGGTAGCGGCGTTCGGGTTCTTGATCACGAAGCGCGAGCCTTCCAGGCCTTCCTGGTAGTCCACTTCGGCGCCCGCCAGATACTGGAAGCTCATTGGGTCAACGACCAGCGAAACGCCTTCGCGCTCGACAATGGTGTCGTCCTCGGCCACGTCTTCATCGAAGGTGAAGCCGTACTGGAAACCCGAGCAGCCGCCGCCTGTGACGAACACACGCAGCTTGAGGCGATCATTGCCTTCTTCGGATACCAGGGTCTTCACCTTGTGCGCAGCCCCTTGGGTAAACTCCAAAGCGGTGGGGGTGAAGGTTTCAACGCTCATGTTGGTTCTCCCGGCGTAAGCCGCCATAAAACTCGATGACGCGCATTATCCGCTTCTCCGAGAAAATTGGTCAAGAATTGTGCGGCTTTGGTCGACACAAACGAAAAGGCCCGCACGAGGCGGGCCTATTCACCTGCTTGACGATTAAGGCAGCAGGCCAGCGTGGGACAGGCCCATGCGCTCATCCAGCCCGAACAGGATGTTCAGGTTCTGCACCGCCTGGCCGGACGCGCCCTTGACCAAGTTGTCGATCACCGACAGCACCACCACCAGATCACCACCCTGCGGGCGATGGACGGCGATACGGCAGACGTTGGCGCCACGCACGCTGCGGGTCTCAGGGTGACTACCGGCCGGCATCACGTCGACGAACGGCTCGTTCGCATAGCGTTTCTCGAACAGCGCCTGCAGGTCGACCGAGGTGTCGACAACATTCGCGTAGAGGGTGGCATGAATACCGCGAATCATTGGAGTCAGGTGAGGCACGAAGGTCAGACCGATATCCTTGCCCGCTGCCAGGCGCAGGCCCTGGCTGATTTCCGGCAGGTGGCGGTGCCCTTTGACTGCATAGGCCTTCATGCTTTCGCCGGCCTCGCAGAACAGCGAGCCCACTGCAGCACCACGGCCGGCGCCACTGACACCCGACTTGCAGTCGGCAATCAGGCGCGACGGATCGGCCAGACCCGCTTCGAGCAATGGCAGGAAACCAAGCTGGGTCGCGGTCGGGTAGCAACCCGGCACGGCGATCAGGCGCGCTTGGCGGATCTTCTCGCGGTTCACTTCAGGCAGGCCGTAGACGGCATCCTTGAGCAGTTCCGGCGCGCCATGCGGCTGGCCGTACCACTTGCCCCACTCGACAGCGTCCTGCAGACGGAAGTCGGCAGACAGGTCGATGACTTTGGTCCCGGCAGCCAGCAACTCGCCGGCCAGGGCATGGGCAACGCCATGCGGTGTGGCGAAGAACACCACGTCACAGGCGCCGAGCGTCTTGCTGTCCGGTACGCTGAACTGCAAACCGTCATAGTGGCCGCGCAGGTTCGGGTACATGTCGGCCACCGCGACACCCGCCTCGGAGCGCGATGTGATGACCGCTACCTCGGCCTGTGGGTGCTGTGCCAGCAGGCGCAACAGTTCGACACCGGTGTAACCCGTGCCGCCGACGATACCGACCTTGATCATAACGCTTGCCCCTCATCAACGAGACCACTGGAAAGCGCACGATAATAGGGTTACGTGACGCCTGTAACAACTCTTGGGTACCCCTTCGCAGCGCCGGACCACTACTATCTGACCACCGTGAAAACCTGAAGGAACTCCCCCATGCTCTATCTCTGGATCAAGGCGCTGCATATCGTCAGCGTGGTCTGCTGGTTCGCAGGTCTGTTCTACCTGCCGCGCCTGTTCGTCTATCACGCCCAGAGCCAGGACAGCATCAGCCAGGAACGCTTCGTCACCATGGAGCGCAAGCTGTACCGCGGCATCATGAACCCGGCGATGATCGCCACCTACGTGTTCGGTATCTGGATGCTCTACCTCACGCCCGGCTGGCTGAGCCAAGGCTGGCTGCATGCCAAGCTGACCCTGGTGATCCTGCTGACCGGCTACCATCACGTATGCGGCGCACAGCGCAAACGCTTCGCCGCCGGGCAGAACACCCGCAGCCATGTGTACTACCGCTGGTTCAACGAAGTACCGGTATTGATCCTGCTGGCTGTCGTAATTCTGGTGGTGGTCAAACCGTTCTGAGCATACCCCCTGAGCAAAGGAGCCTTGCCATGTCCCTGCCCGCAACACTTGAACACCGTCTGCGACTGCCTGTGGTTGCCGCGCCGATGTTCCTGATTTCCAACCCGCAGCTGGTCCTGGCTTGCTGCGCCAACGGTGTGGTGGGCAGTTTTCCGGCGTTGAACCAGCGCGACAGTGCCGGCTTCAAGGCCTGGCTGGAGGAGATCGAGGCAGGGCTCGCGCAGTTGCATGCGCCCGCGCCTTATGCCGTCAACCTCATCGTGCACCCGAGCAACCCGCGCCTGCAGGCCGATCTCGCCCTGTGCGTGGAGCACCAGGTTCCCATCGTGATCACCAGCCTGGGCGCGGTGAAGGAGGTAGTGGACGCAGTGCACGGTTATGGCGGCCTGGTGTTCCACGATGTCACCACCCGTCGTCACGCCGAGAAAGCCGCCGAAGCCGGCGTCGATGGCCTGATCGCCGTGGCTGCGGGCGCCGGCGGTCATGCCGGGACCTGGAGCCCGTTCGCCCTGGTCGCGGAGATCCGCCAATTCTTCGACAAGACCCTGCTGTTGGCCGGTTGCATCAACCACGGTCACGAAATTCTCGCGGCACGTCTGCTGGGCGCCGATCTCGCATACATGGGCACACGCTTCATCGCCACCCGCGAGAGCCAAGCCCAGGACGCCTACAAGAAAATGCTCCTCGATGCCCATGCTGCCGATATCGTCCACACCCCGGCGGTGTCGGGTGTACCGGCCAGCTTTCTGCGCCAGAGTCTGGAGCAGGCCGGTTACGACATGGCCGCGCTCAAGCACAACCCGGGCGAGGTCAAGCTCAAACCGCTGGATGAAGAAGCCAAGGCCTGGAAAACCGTGTGGTCGGCTGGCCAGGGCGCGGGCGGTATCCATGACCTGCCCGATACGGCAGCGCTGATCGAGCGCCTGCGTGACGAATACCAGGCAGCCCAGCTTCGCAGCGCTGAACTGGCGCGCTGAAGCCCCTGCAAAAGACCACAACCGCCCCGGCCAAGCTGTACACTAGGCGCCCTCTTCCGCCCCCAGGAGCCTTGCATGACCCGTTACGCCATGATCACCGGAGCTTCCAGCGGCCTGGGCCTGGCCCTGGCGGAGGCCCTGGCGCGGCGCGGGCGCAACCTGATCCTGGTGGCACGCCATCGTGAAACCCTCGAACCGATCGCGATCGAGCTGACCCAGCGCTTCGGTGTCGAGGTTCTGCTGCGCGCCTGCGACCTCAGCCAGCCTTTGCGCCTGTCGGGATTCGTACTTGAGCTGGAAGAGGGCGAGCGGCGCATCGACCTGCTGGTCAACTGTGCCGGCCAGCGCACCTACGGGCCCTTCCTGGCCCATGAGTGGGCCGACGAACAAGACCTGCTGGAGGTCAATATCCTCGCCCTGACCCGCCTGTGCCACGCGATCGGCAACCTGATGGCGGTGCACGGTGGCGGCCAGATCCTCAACGTAGCCTCACTGGCCAGCGCCGCGCCAGGTCCGTGGATGGCCTGCTACAGCGCCAGCAAGGCCTATGTACTGAGTTTCTCGGAAGCCCTGCGCGAAGAACTGCGTCGTACCGGGATCAAGGTGTCGGTGTTGTGCCCGGGCCCGATCCGCTCGGCAAAACGACACATCCCGCGACTGGAGGGCAGTTCGCGCTGCCTGAGTGCCGAAGAAGTGGCGCTCTACACAGTGCGCGCGCTGGACAAGAACCACGCCCTGATCATGCCAGGCCGACGCAATCGCTGGCTGGCCTTCGCCCCACGCCTTCTGCCGCGCTGGTTGAGCCGCAAGCTGGCGGGCGTGATCCATCGTCGCTACTGCCCGATCGGCGCCGAATGACCTCTGTCCGAGCAGCGCTTCGCTGAGTACACTGCGCTTCGACCCTCACCAAGGAGCAAGTGACGTGGACGATCTATTCCTCAAGATCATCAACCGGGAAATCCCGGCGGATATCATCTACGAAGACGACCAGATCCTGGCCTTCAAGGATATCGCCCCTGCGGCGCCGGTACATTTTCTGGTCATCCCGAAAAAGCACATCCCGACCCTCAACGACCTGACCGAAGAGGACAAGGCACTGGCTGGCCACATCCTGTTCACCGCCCAGCGCCTGGCCGTCGAGCAGGGCTGCGAGGAAGGTTTCCGCGTGGTCATGAATTGCAACCCCAAGGGTGGGCAGACGGTCTATCACATCCACATGCACGTGCTCGGCCAGCGTCAGATGAACTGGCCACCGGGCTGACCCAAGGCAAGCCCATCCGGCATGATTGAGTTAAACTGTCGGGCATCACTTTAGTGGAGGTGCCCGATGGCTACCGAACGTCACTATTCACCGCTCGACCGCTTGTTGCTGCAGGCTGACACCGCCATGCGCACCTTGCTGCCCTTCAGCGGCCAACCTTCCCGTCCCTCGCCCGCGATCATCCAGCCTGACGCCGAGCTGGACGAGTCCCAGACCCGCCATATCGCCGGCCTGATGCGCATCAACCATACCGGTGAAGTCTGCGCCCAGGCGCTCTACCAAGGCCAGGCACTGACCGCCAAGCTGCCGCAGGTACGCAAGGCCATGGAGCATGCCGCCGAGGAAGAGATCGACCACCTGGCCTGGTGCGAACAGCGCATCCGCCAACTGGGCAGTCATCCCAGTGTGCTCAACCCGTTGTTCTATGGCATGTCGTTCGGCATCGGTGCCCTCGCCGGCCTGGTCAGCGACAAGGTCAGCCTGGGCTTCGTCGCCGCCACCGAACATCAGGTCTGCAAGCACCTGGACGAGCACCTCGAACAGATCCCCGAGGAAGACGAAAAATCCCGCGCCATTCTCGAGCAGATGCGCGTCGATGAAGAGCAACACGCCGAATCCGCACTGGAAGCAGGCGGCTACCGCTTCCCTGCCCCGGTGCGTTTCGGCATGAGCCTGCTGGCCAAGGTGATGACCAAGAGCACCTACCGAATCTAGGACGAGCCGATGACCGAGCGCTTCGATGCCAAGGAACTGGCCAGCGCCGTAAGCGCCGGCATTCTCCAGCCAGGACAGGATCGAGCGCTGCTCGAGTTCCTGCGCCAGCAACCGCAACAACAGGGCCGGTTCCAGCTGGCCCATGTCGCCTTCTACTTCGGCGCCCTGCTGATCATGGCCGCCATGGGCTGGTTGCTCACCGAAGCCTGGATGCGCATTGGTGATACAGCACTGCTGACCGCCGCCCTTCTCTATATCGCCGCGCTTACCCTGTTCGCCCTGTCACTCCAGCGCCGCGGACAGGTCATTGCTGCTGGCGTTCTCGCTGCGGTGGCCGTGAGCATCGTGCCATTGGCAGTCTTCGCCATCGAGCGCCTGCTCGGCTGGTGGCCGCTGGATGACCTGCAGTTCGACTACCACCAGTACTACACCTACGTGCAGGGCGGCTGGCTGCTCATGGAAGCGGCAACCGTCGTCGCCGGGGTGGCGATGCTGCGCCTGGTGCCTTTCCCCTTCATCGTGATGCCAATTGCCGTGGCCTTGTGGTTCATGTCCATGGACCTCAGCGAATGGTTCTACGGCGAAGTGTTCAGTTGGGAGCAGCGCCAGAAGGTCTCGGTGTGGTTCGGCCTGCTGTTGCTGGCCGTGTTCCTGGCTGTCGATGGTCGCACGCGCCGCGATTACGCCTACTGGGGCTATCTGGCAGGGCTTCTGGCATTCTGGGGCGGGTTGACTTCGATGAACAGCGACAGTGAGCTGGGCAAGGCGCTCTATTGTCTGATCAACCTTGGCCTGATGGGATGTGCAGTGCTGCTGCGCCGACCGATGTTCATGGTATTCGGCGCCATGGGCGTGGCGGCGTACCTGGGCTACCTGTCGTATGACGTGTTCGCCGAGTCGTTGCTGTTCCCGGTAGTAATCACCCTGATCGGGCTTGGCGTTATCGGCCTTGGGTTGGCTTACCAGAAACGCCGCGAGCACCTGAGCCAGTCGTTGCGGGCAAAGCTGCCGCAATGGTTGCTCGACGCGTTACCGGCCCTGCGCGACTGAAAAGGGGCCGCCAGGCGGCCCCACCACTTCAACCCAGCTCTACGATCTCGTAGCCATGGGTGATCTCCACACCCGCACGATCGAGCATGATCGATGCCGAGCAATACTTCTCGGCCGACAGCTCGACCGCTCGCTTGACCTGCGCCTCTTTGAGGCCACGGCCCTTGACCACGAAGTTCAGGTGGATCTTGGTGAATACCTTGGGATCTTCGCTGGCGCGCTCAGCCTCGAGAAAAGCTTCGCAGCTTTCCACCGCCTGTCGGGATTTCTTCAGGATGCTGACCACATCGAAACTGCTGCAGCCACCCAGGCCGAGCAGCAGCATCTCCATCGGGCGTACGCCCAGGTTACGACCGCCAGCCTCGGGAGGACCGTCCATGACCACGACATGCCCACTCCCCGACTCACCGAGGAACATGGCCTCACCGGCCCACTGGATGCGTGCCTTCATCTATCCGGACTCCTGATTTCGTAAAAGGTCGTCAGCTTAGACCTTGTAGCGCTGTCGGAAAAGCTCAAGACGTTGGGGTTTCATGCCGATAAAGCCGAAGTGTCTGATAAGCTGACGCCAAATCACTGGCGCCCGCCGTCAGTAACCTCCTACAAAAATGCCTCTGCGTCGCTCGAACAGGATTTTCGTGATGGTAGCCTCAGCACTCCCTGCCAAGATCAAGAATATCGACAAGCTGCTGGTGCACTGCCAACGCCGCCGCTATGCCGCCAAGAGCAACATCATCTGCGCCGGCGACCGGGCCGAGACGCTGTCGTTCATCGTCAAGGGATCGGTGACCATCCTGATCGAGGACGACGAAGGTCATGAGATGATCATCGCCTACCTCAACAATGGTGACTTCTTCGGTGAATTGGGGTTGTTCGAACCAGCGGGCCCCGAACAGCAGCGCAGCGCCTGGGTACGGGCCAAGACCGAGTGCGAAGTGGCCGAGATCAGCTACGACAAGTTCCGCGAGCTGGCCCGTCACGATCCGGACATTCTCTACGCCCTTGGCAGCCAGATGGCCCAGCGCCTGCGCAACACAACGCGCAAGGTCGGCGACCTGGCCTTCTTCGACGTCACCGGCCGCGTCGCCCGTTGCCTGCTCGACCTGTGCAAGCAGCCGGATGCCATGACCCACCCCGACGGCATGCAGATCAAGATCACCCGTCAGGAGATCGGGCGGATCGTCGGCTGTTCGCGCGAGATGGTCGGCCGGGTGCTCAAGGATCTTGAGGAACGCAGCCTGGTGCAGGTCAAGGGCAAGACCATGGTGGTCTACGGCACCCGCTAATCCTTGGGCAGCGCCGCGATCACCTCGGCGTAGGCCTGGGACAGCCGCTCGAACCAAGGGGCTGCGGGCACCACTTCATGCAAGGCAATATGGCTGTCGGCGCGGCAACGTTGCTCCAGCCCACAGCAGTCGTTGAAGCGGTTGACCGCCGCCACCATCGACTCGCGCTCGTTGTCCAGCAGCAGCGCGCCATGCACCAGCACCACCGGGCGCTTGCCGCCCAGCCCTTGGCGCCAGCGCTGGGCAGTGCCGACCAGCTTGCGGCCGTTGAGATTGACGTTGTAGCGCCCATCGCAGAACGCACCGTCGATCTCCCCGACCGACGCCACACCACCCCATTCGCGCAAGACATCGCACAGCGGCAGGCACAGGCGCTCGTAAGCGTTCTCGATGCGTCCGTGGTCACCTTCGCTGCGCGGTGCGACGTAGACCAGCGCCACGTTCACGGTCGAATGGGACTGCGGCACCGGCTCTCCACCGGTTTCACGCAGCAACACCGGCCAGCCAGCGATCGCCAGCTCGGCACAGGCGGCTTCGAAGTTGTCGAGACGACTCATTCGTCGCGGCATGACCAGAGCATGATCGGTGGGGCGCCAGAACAGCACGCCGGACTCACGCTCGCCACGGCAGACGGCGGCGAGCAGCTCCTGTTCGGCATGCAGGCCCTGCTCGACGGTGAGGGCCAGGGGTTGATCGGTCATTGATCCACCTTGGAAATCTGGTTCACTGGCCCGCGAAAGGGCCAGAACAGTCATACAAAAAAGCCGGCATCAAGCCGGCTTCGTTTTTTGATCAGTCCAGAGGCTGAACAGTCTTCTTCACCTGATCCGGGAAGAACAGCCTCTGCAGTTCCAACCCCGGTTGCTCCGCACGCATGAAGGCCTCGCCCACCAGGAACGAATACACCTCGTTGATTTCCATCAGCTCCACGTCGGCGCGGTTGAGGATACCGCTCTCGGTGACCGCCAGGCGGTCACGCGGAATGCGCGGCAGCAAGTCGAGGGTGGTGTCCAGGCTGACCTCGAAGGTGTGCAGATTGCGGTTGTTGACCCCCACCAGTGGCGTGTCGAGGGTTTTCAGCGCACGCTCGAGCTCATTGCCATCGTGTACCTCCACCAGCACGTCGAGACCGACATCCTTGGCGGTGGCGGCCAGCTCGGCCATCTTCACATCGTCCAGTGCCGAGACGATCAGCAGCACGCAGTCGGCGCCCAGGGCGCGGGCTTCGACGATCTGGTAGGGATCGACCATGAAGTCCTTGCGGATCACCGGCAACGACACGGCAGCGCGGGCCTGTTGCAGGTACTCGTCTGCGCCCTGGAAGTAATCCACGTCGGTGAGTACCGACAGGCAGGTGGCGCCGCCCTTCTCGTAGCTCACCGCGATTTCCGCAGGCACGAAGTGCTCGCGGATCACGCCCTTGCTCGGCGAGGCCTTCTTGATCTCAGCGATGACCGCAGGCTGCTTGCGCTTGGCCTGTTCGATCAAGGCGTTGGCGAAGCCGCGGGGAGCATCGGCGCCCTTGGCCAGACGCTCCAGTTCGGCGAGGCTCACGCGCGCGCTGCGCTCGGCCACTTCCTGAAACTTGCGGGCGATGATCCTTTCCAGCACCGTCGGTACGCTCATGCTCCGTTCTCCTGCTTGAATACCGCGGTAAAGGCGCCCAGCTCCTGGAGTTTTTCCCAGGCAAGGCCGGTGTGCAGCACATCGTGGGCGAGTTCGACGCCCGACTTCAGGCTCATCGCATGGTCGGCGGCATACAGCGCGGCGCCAGCGTTGAGCACGATCATTTCGGCAGCTTTCTGGCCGTTTTCGGTCTTGCGTCGGCCCAGGGCGTCACGGATCAGCGCCAGCGAAGCCTGTGGGTCCTCGACCGCCAGGCCATGCAGGCTCTGGCTCTTCATGCCAAGGTCTTCCGGTTCGACCCAGTATTCGGTGATCTCACCGTTCTTCAATTCCGCCACGAAAGTCGGCGCGGCCAGGCTGAATTCGTCCAGGCCATCCTTGGAGTGCACCACCAGCACATGCTTGCTGCCCAGGCGCTGCAGCACTTCGGCGAGCGGGCGGCACAGGGCCTGGGTGAATACGCCAACCACCTGGTGCTTCACACCGGCCGGATTCGTAAGCGGGCCGAGCATGTTGAAGAGCGTACGCAGGCCCAGGTCGCGGCGCGGGCCGGCAGCATGCTTCATCGCACTGTGGTGAGTCTGGGCGAACATGAAACCGATCCCCAGGCTATCGATGCAGCGGGCCACCTGCACTGGCGTAAGGTTCAGGTAGATACCGGCCGCCTCCAGCAGGTCGGCGCTGCCGCTCTTGCCGGACACCGCGCGGTTGCCGTGCTTGGCCACCGGGCAACCGGCCGCGGCGAGCACGAAGGCCGAAGCCGTGGAAACGTTGAAGATGTTGGCCCCGTCGCCGCCGGTGCCGACGATGTCGACCACGCCGTCGAGGCTCTTGAGCTCGACCTTGTCGGCCAGCTCACGCATGACCGAAACGGCGCCGACGATCTCGTCGATGCTCTCGCTCTTCATGCGCATGCCCATCAGAAAGGCGCCGATCTGCGCCTCGGTGCATTGTCCGGTCATGATCTGACGCATGACATCGCGCATTTCGTCTGTGGACAGGTCCAGGTGGCCGACGATGCGGCTCAGCGCGCTCTTGATATCCATGATCGATCCTTAGCGGCGGCCGCCGGTCTGCTTGAGGAAGTTGGCGAACAGCTCGTGGCCCTGCTCGGTGAGGATGGACTCGGGGTGGAACTGCACCCCTTCGATGTTCAAGGTCTTGTGGCGCAGGCCCATGATCTCGTCGACCGAACCGTCTGCATGGGCAGTCCAGGCGGTGACTTCGAGGCAGTCCGGCAGGGTTTCGCGCTTGACCACCAGCGAATGGTAGCGGGTCACGGTCAACGGGTTGTTCAGGCCGGCGAACACACCCAGGTCGCGGTGGAACACCGGGCTGGTCTTGCCGTGCATTACCTGGCGGGCACGCACCACGTCACCGCCGTACGCCTGGCCGATGGACTGGTGGCCCAGGCACACACCGAGGATCGGCAGCTTGCCGGCAAAGTGCAGGATGGCCTCGATGGAAACGCCTGCCTCGCTGGGCGTGCAAGGGCCGGGCGAAACGACGATGCGCTCCGGGTTGAGGGCTTCGATCTGGGCGATGGTCAGTTCGTCGTTGCGAATGACCTTGACCTCGGCACCCAACTCGCCGAGGTACTGGACGACGTTGTAGGTGAAGGAGTCGTAATTGTCGATCATCAGTAACATCTGGGGTCAACCTCTTGAATCTACTGACTGTGCTTTCGAACCTTCCTGCCTCGACATGGGCGCGGCTCTACCGCGACAGCGAAGATGGAACGACAGGAGGGCAAACGGGGGCGGGCCGGGCAGGACCGGCAGGAGAAAGAGTCAGGCGCGCCAACGCCAACGGGCGTGAGCCTTGATAACGCGCATCAGGAGTTTGCTGACGATCAACACGGGGTAGTTCTCGCTCATACGTCCCGGCACAGTAGCCTACCGCGACGGCAGGCGCAATACGCCGCAAATACTGGGGAACGAACGGACTGCGTGCTTTTTTGCTAAGGTCTTCGGGCTTGTCTCCATAAAAACAATGAAAAGGAACTTCCACATGCGACAGCCACCTTTCCTGCGCACGGCCCTGTGCCTGCTCACCCTCGCCTGCAGCCAGGCCATGGCGGCGCCCTCGCCGTACTCTTCGCTGATCGTATTCGGCGACAGCCTGAGCGATGCGGGACAGTTCCCTGACCTCACCGGTGGCACACCGGGCATGCGTTTCACCAATCGCGATGCGAACGGCAACTATGCCCCGGTGTCACCCATGATCCTTGGCGGGAGGCTGGGCTTTTCCGACACGGAACTGGGCCCATCCACCTCGCGGGTCAATCTTGTGCAAGGTCGCCCCGACGGCAACAACTGGGCCGTCGGCGGCTACACGACACAGCAGATCCTCGACTCGATCACCGACACCTCCGAGGCGGTGATTCCACCCGGGCGCCCTGGCGCAGGTCTCGTCCTGCGTGAGCGCCCCGGCTACCTGGCCAACGGCTTGCGAGCCGACCCGAATGCGCTCTACTACGTCACCGGTGGCGGTAATGACTTCCTGCAGGGGCAGGTCAACAGCGCCGCCGATGCAGCCGCCGCTGGCGCGCGGCTGGCCGCCAGTGCCCAGGCCCTGCAGCAGGGCGGAGCGCGCTACATCATGGTGTGGCTGCTGCCCGATCTGGGGCAGACCCCGAATTTCAGCGGTACGCCGCAGCAGGGCCCGCTGTCGCAGCTTTCGGGCGTGTTCAACCAGTCGCTGCTCAACAAGTTGCGCCAGATCGACGCTGAAATCATCCCGCTGAACATCCCCACCCTGCTCGGCGAGGCCCTGCGCAGCCCGGCGGAGTTCGGCCTGGCCGCCGACCAGAACCTGGTCGGTACCTGCTACAGCGGCGACAGCTGCGTGCAAAACCCGGTCTATGGCGCCAACGGCACCAACCCCGACCCAACCCGGCTGCTGTTCAACGACTCGGTACACCCGACCATTGCTGGCCAGCAACTGATCGCCGACTACGCCTATTCCATCCTCGCCGCCCCTTGGGAACTGACGCTGCTTCCGGAAATGGCCCACGCCAGCCTGCGCGCCCATCAGGATGAGCTGCGCAACCAGTGGCAGACACCCTGGCAGGCAGTTGGTCAGTGGCAAGCCTTCGTCGCCACCGGCGCCCAGGATCTGGACTTCGGCAGCCAGCGCAGTTCGGCAAGTGGCGATGGTCGCGGTTACAACCTGACCCTCGGCGGTAGCTACCGACTCGATGATGCCTGGCGCGTCGGCCTGGCAGTAGGCGTCTACAGACAGAAACTGGAGGCAGGCCAACAGGATTCGGACTACAAGCTCGACAGCTACCTGGCCAGTGCCTTCGCCCAGTTCCGCCAGAACCGCTGGTGGGCCGATGCGACGCTGACTGCCGGGCACCTGGACTACAGCGATCTCAAACGCAGCTTCGCCCTGGGCGCCAGCGAGCGCACCGAAAAAGGCGATACCGATGGCGAGGCCTGGGCCATCAGCGGGCGACTGGGCTACAACCTGGCCGCCGACGCGAGCAGCTGGCAATTGGCGCCGTTCATCAGCGCCGACTATGCGCGAGTCAAGGTCGATGGCTACGACGAGAAGAGCGGACGCTCCACGGCCCTGGCTTTCGACGACCAGGACCGCAAATCCCGCCGCCTGGGTGCAGGACTGCTGGGCAGTGTGCAAGTGCTGCCGAGCACGCGGTTGTTCGCCGAGGTCGCGCGCGAGCACGAGTTCGAGGATGACCGCCAGGACCTGACCATGCACCTGACCACCCTGCCGGGCAACGACTTCACCCTCGCCGGCTACACGCCGCACAGCAACCTGACCCGCGCGAGCCTGGGCCTCAGCCATGAACTGGTGCCGGGGGTGAACCTGCGGGGCAATTACAACTGGCGCAAGAGCGATGAACTGCGCCAACAGGGGGTAAGCCTGGCGGTGAGCCTGGACTTTTGAGGGTTAACCCGTCGCGGTGCCAGCCCGCTCCTACAGCAATTGCAGTGAACCTGTAGGAGCGGGCTGGCCCCGCGATGGGCTGCGCAGCAGCCCACTCACACCACCAAAAAAACGGCGCTCATCAGAGCGCCGTTTTTTCATCCATCAGCCGCGCGGCGTCTGCTCGGCCAGCGCCACGGCACGGAACATCGCCCGACGCTTGTTGATGGTCTCTTCCCACTCCAGTGCCGGTACCGAGTCGGCCACGATGCCGCCACCGGCCTGCACGTGCAGTTCGCCGTCCTTGATCACCGCAGTACGGATGGCAATGGCGGTGTCCATGTTGCCGTTCCAGGCAAAGTAACCCACTGCACCACCATAGACACCCCGCTTGACCGGCTCCAGCTCGTCGATGATCTCCATCGCCCGGATCTTCGGCGCGCCCGACAAGGTGCCGGCCGGCAAGATCGCACGCAGTGCGTCCATCGCCGTCAGCCCCTCGGCCAACTCGCCGGTGACGTTCGAGACGATATGCATGACGTTCGAATAACGCTCGATCACCATTTTCTCGGTCAGGCGCACGCTGCCCGTGGACGACACACGCCCCACATCGTTGCGCCCCAGGTCGATCAGCATCAGGTGCTCGGCGATTTCCTTGTCGTCCGACAGCAGGTCGTCTTCCAGCGCGCGGTCGGCCTCTTCGTTGGCGCCGCGCGGGCGGGTGCCGGCGATCGGACGTACGGTGACCAGATTATCCTCGACCCGCACCAGCACTTCCGGCGAGCTGCCGACCACATGGAAGTCGCCGAAGTTGAAGAAGTACATGTAGGGGGTCGGGTTGAAGCAGCGCAGCGCCCGGTACAGGTCGATGGGCGCAGCCTTGAAGTCGATGGACATGCGCTGCGACGGTACGACCTGCATGCAGTCGCCAGCGAGGATGTATTCCTTGATCCGCCCGACCGCATTCTCGTAGTCGTCCCGGGTGTAGCTGGAGCGGAATTCAGGCTCGGCGGCCATCGGCCCGCTGAGGTCCAGCCCCCGACGCGGGGTGATTGGCTGGCGCAGCTTGTCGAGCAAGCCATCCAGACGCGCCTTGCCTTGCTCGAACGCCTGCTCCTCAGACGGGTCGACCAGCACGATCGCGTGCATCTTGCCGGCGAGGTTGTCGAACACCACCACGGCGTCGGAGACCATCAGCAGGATGTCCGGCACCCCCAGCGGATCCGGGTTCGGGCAGGCGCCCAGGCGCTTTTCGACATAGCGCACGCAGTCATAGCCGAAATAGCCGACCAGGCCACCATTGAAGCGCGGCAGCCCAGGAATGTCGGCGACCTTGTAGCGGTCCTTGAACGACTCGACGAAGGCCAGTGGATCCTCGACCTCGTGGCTCTCTACCTCGACGCCATCGTGCAGGATGCTCACCCGGTAGCCGTGCACGCGCATCACAGTGCGCGAAGGCAAACCGATCATCGAGTAGCGCCCCCACTTCTCCCCGCCCTGCACGGACTCGAGCAGATAAGAGTTGGCCTGGTCGGCAAGCTTCAGGTAGATCGACAGCGGCGTATCGAAGTCGGCCAGGGTTTCACAGGCCAGGGGAATGCGGTTGTAGCCGGCAGCGGCCAGGCGCAGGAATTCTTCGCGGGTCATGGGTAGCCTCGTGGCAAGCAGCAATGGGTTGGGGCAAGCGGACGGGCCGGCAGGCGCCGGCGAGCGGGAGTCAGGCGCGCCAGCGCCAACGGGCCAGGGCCTTGATGACTTTCATCCAGAATTTGCCGGTAACACCCACAGTGGAGTCTCTGTCTTGGGAGGCTTGAAGGTCCGCCCACGTTATCCCAGTGTCGGTGACTAAGCAACCGGGCAACAGCAGGCGCAGATCGTCGAGTACCAGGCTCGGCGACTCCTCGTCGATCGGCCGTCCGTGGTTGTAGCCGTAGGTCAGGCCGACGCTCTTGACCCCCGCTGCCCTGGCCGCCTGCACGTCACTGCGCGAATCGCCGACGAACAGCGACTGCTCGGGCGCAATGCCGGCCATCTTCATGACGAACAGCAACGCCGCCGGGTCGGGTTTCTTCTGTGGCAGGGTGTCGCCACCGATGATCCAGCGGAAATAGCGACCGATCTTCATCTGGTCCAGCAACGGCCCGACAAAGCGTTCGGGCTTGTTGGTGATCAGCGCCATCTCCACGCCCTGCTTGCGCAACCAGCGCAAGGTGTCGCGCACGCCTGGGTAGACCACGGTCAGCTCATGGCTTTCGCCATAAGCTCCCATGAACAGTGCCAGCGCACGCTCAGCCAGTTGCGCATCGACGGCATCGTGCTCGATGCCGCCGGCCAGGGCGCGGCGCACCAGCACCTCGGCACCGTTGCCCACCCACTGGCGCACGGCATCCAGCCCTGCGGCCGGGCGCCCCAGTTCGAGCAGCATGCGGTCCACGGCGGCGGCCAGGTCCGGTACCGAATCGATCAACGTACCGTCCAGATCGAACATCACCAGCCTGGGCAGCGTCCCCGGGAACAGCTGCTCGAAGCCACTCATGGGCGGGCCTGGGCCAGTTCGGCGCGCATCTTGGCGATCACTTCCTGGTAGTCGGGGGCGTTGAAGATCGCCGAGCCGGCCACGAAGGTGTCAGCGCCAGCAGCGGCGATTTCACGGATGTTGCCGACGTTGACGCCGCCATCGATCTCCAGGCGGATATCACGCCCGCTGGCATCGATCAGCGCGCGGGCCTCGCGCAGCTTGTCGAGGGTGCCTGGGATGAACTTCTGCCCGCCGAAGCCGGGGTTGACGCTCATCAGCAGGACCATGTCGACCTTGTCCATCACGTATTTCAGTGCGTCCAGGCTGGTGGCCGGGTTGAATACCAGGCCGGCCTTGCAGCCGCCGTCCTTGATCAGTTGCAGCGAACGGTCGATGTGTTGCGACGCTTCCGGGTGGAAGGTGATGTAGGTAGCGCCGGCCTCGATGAAGTCGCCGATGATGCGGTCGACCGGGCTGACCATCAGGTGCACATCGATCGGTGCGGTCACGCCGTACTTGCGCAGTGCCGTGCAGACCATCGGACCGATGGTCAGATTGGGCACGTAGTGGTTGTCCATGACATCGAAGTGGACGATGTCGGCCCCGGCGGCCAGAACCTTGTCGACGTCCTCGCCCAGGCGGGCGAAATCGGCGGAAAGAATGGAGGGGGCAATAGCGTAGGGCTGCATGGCGCACCTATGTGGTGGAAATCACGGTGGCGCGCATTGTAACTCAGGGAAGTGGACGGGGGCTGATTGGTATCAATTGGTGTCGAACGGTGCACGGAACCGGGGTTGTCTGTACCGGCCTCATCGCGGGGCAACTGTGGGAGCGGGCTTGCCCCGCGATGAGGCCGGTACAGCCGCCGCAGGATCAGGCCGGCTGCTGGGTCCGCAACTTCTCGCTGCGCCCGCGCAACCACTCCAGGGTCAGCAGCAGGATCACCGAAAACGCAATCAGCAACGTGGCCGCCGCCGCAATGGTCGGGCTCAGGTTCTCGCGAATGCCACTGAACATCTGCCGCGGCAAGGTGGCCTGCTCGGGGCCAGCGAGGAACAGCGTCACCACCACCTCATCGAAGGACGTGGCAAAGGCGAACAGCGCTCCGGAAATCACGCCCGGCGCAATCAGCGGCAAGGTCACCCGACGGAAGGTCAGCAAGGGCGAGGCGCCGAGGCTGGCCGCGGCGCGCACCAGGTTGTAGTTGAACCCCTGAAGGGTCGCCGACACGGTGATGATCACGAACGGCACGCCCAGCACCGCGTGCACCAGGATCAACGAAATGAAGCTGTTACCCATCCCCAGCGGCGCGAAGAACAAGTAGCTGGCCACACCGATGATCACCACCGGTACCACCATCGGCGAAATCACCAGCGCCATCACCAGCGACTTGCCGGGGAAGTCGCCGCGGGTCAGGCCGATCGCGGCCAGGGTGCCGAACACCATGGCCAGTACCGTGGCCGCCGGAGCGACGATGATGCTGTTCTTCAGCGCGCGCATCCACTCGGCAGAGGCGAAGAAGTCCTGGTACCACTGCAGCGAAAAGCCTTGCAGCGGATACACCAGGAAGCTGCCGCTGTTGAACGACAGCGGAATGATCACCAGCACAGGCAAGACCAGGAACAACAGGATCAGGCCGCAGAGAATGCGCAGGCTGTAGAACCAGACCCGCTCCACGGGCGACATGTAAGGGCTCAGCATGACAAGGCTCCTCAGCTCAGGCGCAGGCGGCTGGCGCCGACCAGCCAGCTATAGATCAGGTACAGCAGCACGGTTGCCAGCAACAGCAACCCGCCCAGGGCCGTGGCCATGCCCCAGTTGATGCTGGTGTTGGTGTAGAAGGCGACGAAATAGCTGACCATCTGGTCGTTCGGGCTGCCCAGCAGGGCGGGGGTGATGTAATAGCCGATGGCAAGGATGAACACCAGCAGGCAGCCGGCGCCGACACCAGCGTAGGTCTGCGGGAAGTACACTCGCCAGAAGCTGGCGAACGGATGACAGCCCAGCGAAATCGCAGCACGCATGTAGCTGGGCGAAATACCCTTCATCACGCTGTACAACGGCAGGATCATGAATGGCAGCAGGATGTGCACCATGGAGATGTAGACCCCGGTGCGATTGAACACCAGCTCCAGCGGCTGATCGATGATGCCAATGGCCATGAGCGCGCTATTGATCAGGCCGCCAGACTGCAACAGCACGATCCACGCCGCCACCCGCACCAGGATCGAAGTCCAGAACGGCAACAACACCAGGATCATCAACAGGTTGCTCTGCCGGGTCGGCAGGTTGGCCAGCAGGTAGGCGAGTGGATAAGCCAGCACCAGGCAGATCACGGTGATCACCACCCCCATCCACAGGGTGCGGGCAAAAATGTCCAGATAAATGGCCTGGTCAGGGGTGGTTTTGGCCAGTTCGCCCAGATCATCGATGCGGTGATCCAGCGAGGCCAGCAGATAGAAAGGTGTCACCTCGCTGGTGTTACGGCGAATTGCCTGCCAGTAGGCCGGGTCGCCCCAGCGCTCATCAAGGGTCTGCAGGGCGTCTTTATAGGAAGCCGGTTCGGTCTTGAACGGCAGTGCACGTGCTGTCTTGGACAGCAGGCTGCGGTAGCCGGCCAGCTCCATGTTCAGGCGCTTGGAAAGCTCGCCCAGGGTCTGATTCTTGCGCGATTCGGCCAGGTCCTCGCTGAGAGCCTTGTACACCGCCTCGTCGGGCAGGCTCTTGCCGTCCCACTGCAACACGGCTTCGACGGTGCGCGGCAGGCCCGCGACCACCTCGGGGTTTTCGACGCTCTTGTACAACAGTGCGGCGATCGGCACGAGGAACACCAGCAGCAGGAACAGCGCCAGCGGCGCGATCAACGCCTGGGCCTTCCAGCGGTTGACCCGTTCGGCGCGCTTGAGGCGCTGTTTGAGACTTGGACCTGCGCCTTCATTCAGGGGCACTGCAATGGCCATGGCGAACTCCGAAAAACACAGAAAACGAGGGAGCGCCGGTCAAACCCCGGCGCTCCTTTGAGGCGCGTTACTTCTTCGCAGCCCAGGCGTTGAAGCGTTGCTCCAACTGCTCGCTGTTGTCGGCCCAGAAGGCCACGTCGATCTGCACCTGGTTGGCGATGTTCTCAGGCGTGGTCGGCATGTCCTTCTTCACATCGTCCGACAGCAGTTCGATGGCCTTGGAGTTGGCAGGGCCGTAGGCGATGTTCTCGGAGTAGATCTTCTGCTGTGCCGGTTGCACGGTATAGGCGATGAACTTCTTCGCCTCTTCCACGTTCTTCGCACCCTTCGGAATGGCCCAGGCGTCGAAGTCGTAGATCCCGCCGTTCCACACCACCTTAAGGTTGCTGTCCTTCTGTACCGCAGCGATCCGGCCGTTGTAGGCCGAGCTCATGACCACGTCACCCGAGGCCAGGTACTGCGGCGGCTGGGCGCCGGCTTCCCACCACTGGATGTTCGGCTTGAGCTCGTCGAGCTTCTTGAAGGCTCGGTCTACACCGGCTTTGGTCTGCAGCACCGAGTACACATCCTTGGGCGCTACGCCGTCGGCCATCAGGGCGAATTCCAAGGTGTACTTGGCACCCTTGCGCAGGCCACGCTTGCCGGGGAATTTCTTGGTGTCCCAGAAATCGGCCCAACTGGTGGGCGCGGTCTGGAGTTTGTCGGCGTTGTAGGCCAGCACCGTGGACCACACGAAGAAGCCTACGCCGCAGCCCTGGATCGCACCGGGTACGTAGTCGGCCGCGTTGCCGAACGGCGCGGGGTCGAGTTCCTCGAACAGGCCTTCCTGGCAACCGCGCTCCAGCTCTGGCGACTCCACCTCGACCAGATCCCACGACACGCTCTTGGTATCGACCATGGCTTTGACCTTGGCCATCTCGCCGTTGTATTCCCCGGCGACGATCTTGCCCTTGCCGGCCTTTTCCCACGGCTCGTAGAACGCCTTGACCTGGGCCGCCTTGTTGGCACCGCCGAACGACACCACGGTGAGGTCCGCGGCGAGGGCCTGCCCCGCGGTGAACAGCCCCAGGGCCAGGGCGGTCAGTTTCAACTGCTTGCGCATTATTATTCTCTCCACAGTACAGGGTTGGTGAAGCAATCGATCAGTGGGCTTCGGCAATCGGGTCGAGCGCACGGGCGTGCTCCACCTGCCAGCCAAGCGGTACCACATCGCCCACGGCCAGGGCCGGGTCGAGCTCGGCGATTGGCTGCTTCACGAAGAAGTCGGCCTTGCCGCAGACTTCCAGGCGCACCCGCACGTGGTCGCCCAGGTAGATGAACTCGGCCACGCGGCCGGAGAAACGGTTGACGCAATGCTCGCTGTGGCCGTTGAGCCGCACGCGCTCCGGGCGGATCGACAGGGTCACCGGCTCGCCGGCCTGGCCGACGTTCACTGCCAGCGCCTCGACCTTCTCGCCACGTGCCAACTGCACCTGGCAGCGCTCGCCGTTGCGCGCCAGCAGGGTGCCGTTGATGCGGTTGTTCTCGCCGATGAAGTTGGCGACGAAGGTGTTGGCGGGCTCTTCGTAGAGGGTGCGCGGGTCGGCGATCTGCTGGATCTCGCCCTGGTGGAATACCGCCACGCGGTCGGACATGGTCAGCGCCTCGCCCTGGTCGTGGGTGACATAGACCACGGTCACGCCCAGGCGCTGGTGGATATGCTTGATCTCCATCTGCATGTGTTCGCGCAACTGCTTGTCGAGCGCCCCGAGCGGCTCGTCCATCAACACCAGTTGCGGCTCGAACACCAGCGCTCGCGCCAGCGCCACACGCTGCTGCTGACCGCCGGAAAGCTGACCGGGGTAGCGCTTGGCGAAGCTGTCGAGCTGGACCATGTTGAGCACACGCTTGACCCGCTCGCTGATGTCGGTCTTGCTCAGGTTGCGCACACTCAAGGGGAAAGCCAGGTTCTCGGCGACGGTCATGTGCGGGAACAGCGCATAGTTCTGGAACACCATGCCGATGTCGCGCTTGTGCGGTGGCACGTTGTTGATCGAGCGCCCGGCCAGCTGGATCTCACCGGCGGTGGGGGTCTCGAAACCGGCCAGCATCATCAGGCTGGTGGTCTTGCCCGAACCGGAAGGGCCGAGCAGGGTGAGGAACTCGCCCTTGCGGATGTCGAGGTTGAGGTCCTTGACGATCAGCGATTCGCCGTCGTAGCTCTTCTGCACACCACGGAAGCTGACCAGCGTCTCGTTCGAATTCGCCTCGCTCATGCCCTGCACCTTCTTGTTGGAATGACTGCGTAGGCAAAAGACTAGAAGAACGGCAAAGCCCCGGAAATCGGGGGTGCTGAGAGAATGCCATCATCCAGATGGAAGAGTTGTTGTAGGGATTGCCCTACAAGGATGACGCGATTGGAATACTCCTCATCCCGACACCTCCAACCCTGTGGGAGCGGGCTTGCCCGCGAAGAGGTCGACACAGACACAGAGATCGACAGGCAGGGACCTTTCGCGGGCAAGCCCGCTCCCACAGATGCATGTCGCAATCAGACCAGCTTGTGCTCCATGGCGTACTTCACAAGCTCCGCCAGCGAATTGACCTTGAGCTTCTGCATCAACCGCGCCTTGTGGGTACTGATGGTCTTGCTCGACAGCGCCAGCTGCTGGGCGATGTCGTTGACGTTGGCACCCTGGGCCAGGCGTTCGAACACCGAGAACTCACGCTCCGACAGCAGTGTGTGCAGCGGCCGGGTCTCGGTCAGGCCCACCTCGAAGACCATGCGGTCGGCCAGCACCGGGTCGATGTAGCGACCACCACCGGCGACGCGGCGGATCGCGGTCAGCAGCAGCGCCGGGTCGCTATCCTTGGTCGCATAGCCAGCCGCCCCCGCCTTGAGCGCGCGTGCTGCCATCTGTGCTTCGTCGTGCATCGACAGCACCAGGATGGCTGGCGGACTGTTCAGCGCGCGGATCCGCGGAATCGCCTCCAGGCCGTTGACGCCCGGCATCGAGATATCCAGCAGCACCACCTCGCAGGGGGTATGGCGCAGGGTTTCGAGCAACTGCTCGCCATTGCCGGCCTCGCCCGCTACCAGCATGTCCTTGGCCAGGCCGATCAATTGCTTGATGCCCTCGCGGACGATGGTGTGGTCTTCAGCCACCAGCACTCGAATCAAGGTGTTTCTCCTAATAAAGAGGGATGGCCACGCTCAGGCTGGTGCCCTCGCCCGGCTCGCTTTCCAGGGTCACGCTGCCGCCCAGCATCAGCACCCGCTCACGCACGCCGACCAGGCCGAACGAGGTGGGGCGTGACTGAGCCGGGCTGAAACCGGCACCGTCGTCGATCACCGTCATGCGTAGCCAGTCATTTTCATGCTTGAGCTCGATTTGCACCGTGTGCGCCCTGGCATGGCGCATGACATTGGTCAGCGCCTCCTGCAGGATGCGGAACAGTCCAGTGGCCTTGGCATCGCTCAATGCTGGCAGATTATCCGGCACCTGCACCAGGCAGGGAATCTGCGTGCGCGCCTCGAAGCGCCGGGCCTGCCATTCGATGGCCGAGGCGATCCCGGCATCGAGGATCGGCGGACGTAACGCCGTGGCCACATCGCGCACCAGCTGGAACAACTGGGCGATCAGTCGCTTCATGCTGGTAAGTCGCTCGTTGAGCCCCGGGTCGAGCTCGGCGAACGCCAGCTCGCACATCGAAACTTCCAACTTGAGCACAGTGAGCATCTGCCCGAGCTCATCGTGCACTTCACGGGCGATCCGCGCCTTCTCCTCCTCACGCACACTCTCCAGGTGTGCCGACAACTCACGCAGTTGCTCCTGGGAGCGCGCCAGTTCCAGCTCGACCCGTTTGCTCTGGGTGACATCCCAGACAATACCGTCCCACACCACCCGGCCATCGGCCTGACGCCGGGCGCTGGCCTTGATGTCGGCCCAGCGCTGCAGACCTTCGCGGGTGAGAATGCGGCCCTGCCAGGACCAGTCGCGGTCATTGGCCAGCGCCAGGTCCTGGACCCGGTGATAGTCGGCGCGGTCATCGGGGTGGACCAGATTGCGCAGCCCCATGTCCGCCTGCTGAATCTGGGCGGGGGCATAGCCGACCAGCGCCTCGCTGCCCTCACTGACATAGGGAAACTCCGGCTCACCCTCGGCAGGATCACGCTCCAGGCGAAAGACCAGGCCCGGCACGTTGCCCGCGATACCCTTGAGCCGCGCCTCGCTCTCGCGCAGGGCCGCCAGGGCGCGGCGGCGCTCGGTGACATCGGTGATGAACACCACCAGGTATTCGGCATCACGAAAACGCAGAAAGCTCAGTGACAGCTCCACCGGCAGCAAGCTGCCATCGGCACGACGGCACAGGGTCTCGAACGCTTGTGTCCCACTGTCGCCCGTGCGCGCACGCTTCCACAACTCCAGCCACCGGTCCATGTGCAGGCTCGGCTCGATATCGATCAGCGGTCGCTCGAGCAGTTCGCCCTCGCCATGGCCGAGCATGCGCTCGGCAGCATGATTGGCGTAGCGCACATGGCTGTCCCAATGCACCCAGAGGATGCCAACGGTGCTCTGGTCGATGGAAAACTGGCTGAGCCGCAGTGCCTCTTCACGGGCCTGGCGTTCGAGCAGGCTCTCGCGCACGCTCAGCAGGCTCCGCTCGAGTCGGCGCTGCTGGCGACGCTGCATCGCCAGGGTGGCCAGCGCGCAGAGCAGCAACAAGCCGAACAACAACGCAAGGTTCTGCCAGAACCCCGCCGACTCGCTCAGGCGCGGGTACTTCGGTTGCAACCAACGCTGGTGCAACTGCTCCAGCTCCTTGGCCGGCATCGCCTGCAGACCGCGCTCCAGCACGTCGGCCAGCAGCGGCCAATCGCGGCGCGAGCCGATACGCAGCAACTGCGGCAGGCCAATATCGCCCACGACCACCAGGTCGCCGAATTCGCTCTCGCGCGACAGGCGACTGAGCTGCGCCTCGTCGAGCACGGCGTAGCTGGCTTGCGCACCCAGCACCAGTTGCAGCGCCTCACGCTCATTGGGCACGCCCTGCAGGTTGAGATTGGCGAAGTTGCCACGCAGGTAATCGGCCAGGCTGCTTGGCATGCGCACGGCCACCCGGTCGCTGGCGCCAAGCTGCTCCAGGTCGACCGCCAGCGCACCACTGCGCAGGCCAACCAGCAATTGCGGCACACGCATGTAGGGGTCGCTGAACAGCCACAGGCGCAGGCTTGCCGGGGTTTGAGCAAGGCCTGGAGCAAAATCGATCTCGCCAGCCTGCAACGCATGCTCCAAAGCAGCCTGGTCTGGGAAGTTTCGCCAGGTCAGGTCCAGATTCAGAGCCCGCCCCAGCCAACTCACCAGCTCGACGTTGGCCCCGTACAACTGCTGCAGGCGCCGGTCGAACTGAGCATAGGGTGCTTGCAGCACCAGGCCCACGCGCAGGCTGCGATGGCTGTCGAGCCATTGCTGCTGCGCAGGCTCGAGCACCACCGACGGGGGTGCCGGGGCTTTGGCAAGGGCGATCAAGGGCAGGCACAACCAGCCGATAACCAACAGGCAACGCATTCGCTTCATCGATACGCTCGTCTTGGCAAATGACGGCCATCTGCGTGGCCGTCGCGGGCAAATACTATTAGGCTGCCGGTATCATTCTGGCCTTGGGTTGATCCATGTTCATACTTTATCGCACGACGCTGGCCATGTTCTGCCTGGCCTCGGCCCTACCGCTCGCGGCCCATGCCGCCGACCCCGACAAACCTGCCGCGCCGGCTGAAACCACTGCCGTGCGCGCGCCCCTTGCCGAACGCAGCCAGGAAGACGCCCAGGCTCTCGAACGCCTGGTGCCCAAGGCCGAGCAGAAGACCCTGCAGGCCGACGGCGAAAACTTTCTGGCGCTGTGGAAACCGGCAAACGACAGCGCCCCGAAAGGCGCCGTGATCATCGTGCCCGGTGCCGGCGAAACCGCCGACTGGCCCAATGCTGTCGGCCCGCTGCGCAACAAGTTCCCCGATGTCGGCTGGCACAGCCTGAGCATCAGCTTGCCCGATCTGCTGGCCGACAGCCCGCAGGCACGCGCCACCGACACACCCGCCGCCCAGCCCGACAAGGTAGAAGGCAAGGGCACCAGCGCCCCGGCCAAGGATACGCCGGACGACGCCAACGCCAATGTCGCCCAGGCCACGGCGGCCGATGCCGATACCGCGCAGGGCACCGACGCCGTGCAGGCCGACGAGCAGAACGACTCGGCCGACGCCACCCGCATCTTCGCCCGCCTCGATGCTGCCGTGGCTTTCGCCCAGCAGCAGAATGCCCACAGCATCGTCTTGATCGGCCATGGCAGCGGTGCGTACTGGGCGGCGCGCTATGTGAGCGAGAAACAGCCACCACAGGTGCAGAAGCTGGCACTGATCTCGGCGCAGACACCGGCACGGGTCGAGCACGACCTGGAAAGCCTGGTGCCGACGCTCAAAGTGCCCACCGCCGACATCTACGTCATGACCCGCACCCGCGATCAGAACGCCGCCAAGCTGCGCCTGCAAGCCAGCAAGCGCGAGAAGGACAGCCAGTATCGGCAGCTGTCGCTGATTGCCATGCCGGGTGCCAGGGCAGCGGAGCAAGAGCAGCTGTTCCGTCGGGTGCGGGGATGGTTGATGCCGCAGGAAGCGCAGTAAGGGGCTGGGTGTGTTGCCCCCTGTGGGAGCAGCGGTTCGCCGCTGCGACTTGCCCGCGACGAATTCACCACCGCACCCTGCCCCTCAAATCCCCCGCCGCTTGCGAATCAGGGCATAAGCCTGATGCAACTCACGCGTGCGCTCGGTCGCTTCACGCACCCGAGCCGCGCTTGCACCACTACCGACCAGCTTGTCCGGGTGATGCCGGCTGACCAGTCGGCGATAGGCCTGCTTGATCCGATCACCGTCGGTATCGGCCTCGACGCCCAGCAGTCGCAGCGCCGCGGCATAGGTCATCACCCCGCCCTCGACCGCAGAACGGTTCGGCTCGTACTCCTGGGACAAGGCCTGCACCTGGTTACGGCTCATGCCCAATTGCTGGCCCCAGTCCAGCAACAGTTCACGCTCGTGCCGCCCCGCCTTGCCATCGGCCCAGACCATGCGCCAGCACGCCCGCAGCGTACCTTCGGCGCCGTGGGGCTGCTGGCCGATACGGCGCAGGTACTGCCCCAGACGGTCCTTGCCCGACTTGCCGCGGTTGAATGCCGCGATCGCCCGCAAGCGGGCGGGCTCCGCAAGGTCCAGGCGGGTCATTTCCTGACGTGCCTGATAGATATGCCCCTCTGCGACTCGCCCATCACTCTTGGCCAGACGCCCCAACAGCACGAACAGCAACTCTTCGTCGCGCAAGGCCGGACGCCCACCCAGGCGCTCGCGCACATCATCCCATCCCTGCAGGCGCAGACGCCGGTCCATGGCCTGTCCCAGCAAGGCGCCCAGCAAGGCGCCAGGAATGCTGGCCACGGCAAAACCGGCTCCGGCACCAATCACTGTGCTCGGCCACCACATGTCAGGCACGCTCGCCGATCAGGCGCTCGACCTCGGCCAGGCGCTCGAGAGTGCCGACGTCGATCCACTGCCCAGGATAATGCTCACCTGTCACCTGCCCGGCCGCCATTGCCTGGCGCAGCAGCGGCGCGAGCTTGAAGGCGCCGGGCTGGCAGCCTTCGAACAACTTCGGGTCGAGTACCGACAGGCCACTGAACGTCAGGGTGCCGGGAGCGTCGTCGCCATCGACGACGTGCGTGCCGTCGAGACGGAAGTCGCCACGCCCGTGATGCCCCGGATTGTCCACCAGCACCAGGTGCGCAAGGCCCTGAAGCGGTTGAAACAGGCGCTTGAAGTCGTAATCGGTCCAGACGTCACCGTTGACCAGCAGGAACGGCGCATCCCCCAGCAGCGGCAGCGCCTTGAAGATGCCGCCGCCGGTCTCCAGCGGCTCGCCCTCGGGCGAATAGCTGATGCTCAGACCGAAGCGGCTGCCATCGCCCAGGTGATCCTCGATCTGCTGCCCGAGCCAGGCATGGTTGATCACCACATCGCTCACCCCCGCCCTGGCCAGAGCTTCGAGGTGGTACTCGATCAGCGGCTTGCCCGCGGCAGGCACAAGGGGTTTGGGGGTGTGCAAGGTCAGCGGGCGCATGCGCTCGCCCTTGCCTGCCGCCAGGATCATCGCTTTCATGGGTGTGCCCCAGTCTTGAGTTCGCCGATCAGTTGACCGAGTTCGGCCAGCTCAGGGCGACGGGCGATCACTTCATCTATATAGGCGAAGAAACGCGGCACGTCGGTGAGGTAGCGCGGTTTGCCATCGCGGTGACAGATGCGGGCGAAGATGCCGATCACCTTGAGGTGGCGCTGTACGCCCATCAGGTCGCTGGCACGCTGGAATTCTTCAAACTCAGGCTGCACCGGAATCCCTGCGGCCTGCGCCTTGTCCCAGTAGCTGCGCAACCAGCCATCGACACGTGCTTGCGGCCAACTCAAGAAGGCATCCTTGAACAGGCAAGTGATGTCGTAGGTCACCGGGCCATAGACGGCGTCCTGGAAGTCCAGCACGCCCGGGTTGGGGGCGCTGTGCATGAGGTTGCGCGGCATGTAGTCGCGGTGCACCAGGACCTTGGGCTGGGCCAGGGCGCTGTCGATCAGTTGCTGGCTGATGCGCTGCCAGCTGGCTTGCTGCGCTTCGGTGAAGGTCAGTTTCAGTTCACGCCCGACATACCACTCGGGAAACAGCTCAAGCTCACGGCGCAGCAAGGCGGTGTCGTAGCTCGGCAGCGGCGCTTGCATCGGCAGTTGTTGCTGGGCCAGCAGCGCGTCGATGGCATCGGCGAACAGCGCATCGGCATTGTCGTCGCCGATGATTTCCAGATATGTCTTGCGCCCCAGGTCGCTCAACAGCAGGAAGCCGCGCTCCAGGTCCTGGGCATGGATCACCGGCACGTTGATACCCGCGCTGGCCAGCAAGTGGTCGATGGCGACGAAAGGTGCGCAATTTTCCTGCGGCGGTGGCGCATCCATGATCACGAAACTGTGCCCGCCGCCCTCCCAGCGGAAGTAACGGCGAAAGCTCGCGTCGCTGCTGGCGGCGGTCAGGTTGCCCGCAGGCACGTCGCCCCAGGCGTTTTCGCGGAAAAGATTCTGAAGCTGTTGTTCGAGCCACACAGTCAGCTGTTGCAGGCGTACATCATGATCAGGCATTACAAGGGTCTCCGACGGCCCCTAGCCGTCAAGCGGGTCATGCTTTATTATCCAGCATCTTTTTCAGACCATCGAGAGGCGTGCGGCCCCACACGCGGGCAGATGGCACGCAGGAAGCCCGGACTAATAAGATGGCATTGAAATCCCCCGCGTTTCGTAGAAAGTTTCCATTGCTGGTGACTGGCGGTCTGCTGGCCCTGCAACCTCTGGCCACATCGTACGTGGTGGCTGCCGAGCAGTTCGACTGCCAAGTGTCCGCCGCCGGTGGTTGGGACTGCAAGCCCAAGACCGCTGCCAGCACTCTGCCGCCGCGCCCTGTGCACGATGGCGCCGCGCTCAGTGGCGGCACCGAGGCCCAGACCGCCGAGGCGGCTGGCAGTGCCGAGCCCAAGCCGGTGCTGGTCACCGAGAGCAAGGGCCGCGCGCTGAAATCGCGCAGCGAAGACTACAGCCATCTGGACTGGGTACCCCGCGAGAAGCTCACCGCTGCGCAACTGGCCGAGACCGGCCCGTATTGCGGCGGCGCGTACATCGAGCCGACCCGTCCGGGCATGAACGACTCCACGCCCAAGGACGAGTCGCCGACCTATCTCAACGCCAAGGTCTCCAAGTACCAGCAGGAGCAGCAGATCGCTACCCTGGCCGGTGACGTGGTCATGCGCCAGGGCAGCATGCAGGCCGAAGCCGACGAAGCCAACCTCTACCAGACCGAGAACCGCGGCGAGCTCAAGGGCAACGTCAAGATTCGCGACAACGGTACGCTGGTGGTGGGCGACCAGGCCGAAGTCCAGCTCGATACTGGCGAAGCCAAGGTCGACAACGCCGAATACGTGATGCACAAGTCGCACATCCGCGGCTCGGCCCTGTACGCCAAGCGTGCAGAAAACGCCATCATCCGCCTCAAGGACGGTACCTATACCACCTGTGAGCCGGGCAGCAACGCATGGCAGCTCAAGGGCAACAACATCACCCTGAACCCGGCCACCGGCTTCGGTACCGGCACCAACGTCACCCTTCGGGTCAAGGATATTCCGGTGTTCTACACACCGTACATCTACTTCCCGATCGACGACCGTCGCCAGTCCGGTTTCCTGCCGCCGTCGTTCAGCACCAGCAGCGACACCGGCTTCATGCTGGTCACGCCGTACTACTTCAACCTGGCGCCGAACTACGACGCCACCCTGTATCCGCGCTACATGGCCAAGCGCGGCTTGTTGATGGAAGGCGAATTCCGCTACCTGACCAAGTCGAGCGAAGGTCAGTTCGGCGGCGCTTACCTCAACGACGAGGACGACGACCGCAAGCTGCAGACGGACTACAAGAAAGAACGCTGGATGGTCAACTGGCAGCACAAGGGTGGCCTGGACGACCGGATCATGACCGAGGTGGACTACACCGACATCAGCGACCCGTTCTACTTCCAGGACCTTGAGACCGACCAGATCGGCGTGCAGAAGCGCGACTTCGTCAACCAGCAAGGGGCATTGACGTACCGGGGTGACACTTACAATGCGCGGTTGAACGTGCATGCGTACGAAATGGCCACCATTTCGCAGATCACGCCTTATGATCGCCTGCCGCAGATTACCGTTAACGGGATGCTGCCATACCATCCTGCTGGCTTCGATTTCTCTTACGATACCGAGGCTGTGCGCTTTGATCGTAATCTGAAGAATGATTTCGTACGAAACAAAGACGGGCTCCCGGATGACAGCACCGGATTTCCTGGACGTCGTCTGGACGAAAACGTATCTGGCATCGCTCGAGCGAACGGCACCCGCTTGAATATCGCCCCAGCGATGAGCCTGCCGATGGAAGCCAGCTATGGCTACATCACGCCGAAGCTCAAGTACGCTTACACCAGCTACGATCTCGATCTAGACAGCCAAGGCAAAGCCCAGGCAATCGCTCAGTCGGCAAACCCTGCGTACGGCAGCTACCACAGCTCGCTGAACCGCGACATCCCGATCTTCAGCGTCGACAGCGGCCTCTACTTCGACCGCAACACCTCGTTGTTCGGCACCAACTATCGCCAGACCCTCGAACCACGTCTGTTCTACCTCTATGTCCCTAACAAGGACCAGAAGGACATCCCGCTGTTCGACTCCGGCGAAACCCTGTTCAGCTACGACTCGCTGTTCCGCGATAACCGCTTCAGCGGTATCGACCGTATCGGCGACGAGAACAAGCTGTCGCTGGGCGTGACGACTCGCTGGATCGAGGAAAACGGCTTCGAGCGCCAACGCTTCAGCATCGGCCAGGCGTACTACTTCGAAGACCGCAAAGTGCAGTTGCCAGGTATCAACTACCGCGAGCGCGATGACGCTAAGTCGAACGTTTCGCCATACGCTCTGGTGTATCAGTACGCCTTCAACCGCGACTGGCGCTTCAATTCGGACTTCAACTGGGATCCAGACAGCCGCAGCACCCGTTCGGGCAGCGCGATGTTCCACTACCAGCCTGAAGACAACCCGAACAAAGTGATCAACGCCGGCTATCGCTACCGTAACGACACCATTACCTACGACTCCCTGACCGGTCTGTGGAAAGTCGGCGGCGGTGACTACGGCACACCTGGCCAGCCGGGCTACATCAAGGATTACTACAAGATCCAGCAGCACGACTTCTCGGTCATCTGGCCGATCGTGCCGCAATGGAGCGTCATTGCCCGCTGGCAGCACGACTACAACCGCAACCGCACCCTCGAAGCGATGGGCGGTTTCGAGTACGACAGCTGCTGCTGGAAGCTGCGCCTGATCAACCGCTACTGGCTCGACACCGACGACTTCAGTCAGGCCCTGCCGCAGAACGAAAAGGGCGACCACGGCGTATTCCTGCAGATCGTCCTCAAAGGCCTCGGCGGCGTCGTGGGCAACAAGGTCGAATCGTTCCTGGACCAAGGCATTCAAGGTTACCGTACCCGTGAAGAGCAAGCTTATTGATCGTCTGCGCCCGCTGATGCTGGGCGCCGTAATGCTGAGCGGTGCGGTGCATGCCGCGCCGCAACCCCTGGACCGCGTGGTGGCCATCGTCGATAACGACGTGGTCATGCAGAGCCAGCTGGACCAGCGCGTACACGAAGTGCAGCAGACCATCGCCAAGCGCGGCGGTGGCGTGCCGCCTGCCGGCGCCCTGGAACAGCAGGTGCTGGAACGCCTGATCGTCGAGAACCTGCAACTGCAGATCGGCGAGCGCTCGGGCATTCGTATCACCGACGAAGAACTCAACCAGGCCATCGGCACCATCGCCCAGCGCAACGGCATGTCGCTGGATCAGTTCCGTGCTGCCCTCGCTCACGATGGTCTGTCGTTCGATGACGCCCGTGATCAGGTCAAGCGCGAGATGATCATCAGCCGCGTTCGCCAGCGTCGCGTGGCCGAGCGCATCCAGGTGTCCGAGCAGGAAGTGAAGAACTTCCTCAACTCCGACCTGGGCAAGATGCAGATGTCGGAAGAATACCGCTTGGCCAACATCCTGATTCCGACCCCGGAAAGCGCCAATTCGGACGCTATCCAGGCCGCGGCACGCCAGGCTGGCGAGGTCTACCAGCAACTGCGCCAGGGCGCCGACTTCGGCCAGTTGGCCATCGCCCGCTCGGCCAGCGAAAACGCCCTGGAAGGCGGCGAGATGGGCTGGCGCAAGGCCGGCCAACTGCCACCTGACTTCGCCAAGATGCTCAGCAGCATGTCCATCGGTGACATCACCCAGCCGATTCGCATCCCCAACGGCTTCATCATCCTCAAGCTCGAGGAGAAGCGCGGTGGCAGCGAAAGCGTACTGCGCGACGAAGTCCATGTACGTCATATCCTGATCAAGCCCAGCGAGATCCGCAGCGATGCGGCGACCGAGCAACTGGCTGAACGCCTGTACGATCGCATCAAGAATGGCGAAGACTTCGCCCAACTGGCGAAAAGCTTCTCGGAAGATCCAGGCTCCGCACTCAACGGCGGCGACCTGAACTGGGTCGACCCGAACAGCCTGGTACCGGAATTCCGCGAGCAGATGGCCAACGCCGAGCAAGGCGTCGTGACCAAGCCGTTCCGCACCCAGTACGGCTGGCATGTGCTGGAAGTACTCGGTCGTCGCGCTACCGACAGCACCGAACAGGCCCGCGAGCAGCAGGCCCTGAACGTACTGCGCAACCGTAAATACGACGAAGAGCTGCAGACCTGGCTGCGCCAGATCCGCGACGAAGCCTACGTTGAGATCAAGCTGCCTGGCGCCGACCAGGCGACCCAGTGAAGCCCCTGCGCTTCGCCGTCACCCCCGGCGAGCCGGCCGGCATAGGTCCAGACCTGTGTCTGCTGCTCGCCGCAGAGCCTCAGCCGCACCCCCTGATCGCCATCACCAGCCGTGACCTGCTCGCCGAGCGGGCCGCGCAGCTGGGGCTGGCGGTTACGCTGCTGTCGGTGTCGCCGGATGCCTGGCCAGACCAACCGGCACCTGCAGGCAGCCTCTACGTGTGGGACACGCCGCTGGCAACGCCTGTAACTGCCGGCCAACTGGACTCACGCAACGCGGCCTTCGTCCTGCAGACCCTGACCCGCGCGGGCCAAGGCTGCCTGAAAGGTGACTTCGCCGGGATGATCACCGCCCCGGTGCACAAGGGCGTGATCAACGAGAGCGGTATCGCCTTCTCCGGGCATACCGAGTTCCTCGCCGACCTTACCCAGACGGCCCAGGTGGTGATGATGCTCGCCACCCACGGGCTGCGTGTGGCGCTGGTCACCACGCACCTGCCGCTGCGCGACATCGCCGACGCCATCACCGCCGAACGCCTGGAACGCGTCACGCGCATCCTGCATGCCGACCTGCGCGACAAGTTCGGCATCACCCAACCACGCATCCTGGTCTGCGGCCTCAACCCGCATGCCGGCGAAGGCGGCCACCTTGGCCGCGAAGAAATCGACATCATCGAGCCCGCGCTCGAGCGCCTGCGCGCCGAGGGCATGGACCTGCGCGGTCCATTGCCGGCCGATACCCTGTTTACCCCCAAATATCTGGAGCACTGCGACGCAGTGCTGGCGATGTACCACGACCAAGGCCTGCCCGTACTCAAGTACAAGGGCTTCGGCGCCGCAGTCAACGTGACGCTGGGCCTGCCGATCATCCGTACCTCGGTCGATCATGGCACTGCCCTGGACCTGGCTGGTAGCGGCAAGGTCGACACCGGCAGCCTGCGCGTCGCCCTGGAAACCGCCTACCAGATGGCCGAGAACCGACCATGAACGAGCACTACCAACACCGGGCGCGCAAGCGCTTCGGCCAGAACTTCCTGCACGACGCCGGCATCATCGACCGCATCCTGCGGGCGATCAACGCCAAGGCCGGCGAGCACCTGCTGGAAATCGGCCCGGGCCAGGGCGCCCTGACCGAGGGCCTGCTGGGCAGCGGCGCACAACTCGACGTGGTCGAGCTGGACAAGGACCTGGTGCCCATCCTCCAGCACAAGTTCGCCGACCGCGACAATTTCCGCCTGCACCAGGGCGATGCCCTCAAGTTCGATTTCAATACCCTGGGCGTGCCGCCGCGCAGCCTGAAAGTCGTCGGCAACCTGCCCTACAACATCTCCACGCCACTGATCTTCCACCTGCTGGCTCACGCCGGACTGATCCGCGACATGCATTTCATGCTGCAGAAAGAAGTGGTCGAGCGCATGGCCGCAGGTCCGGGCGGCGGGGACTGGGGACGCCTGTCGATCATGGTGCAGTACCACTGCCGCGTGGAACACCTGTTCAACGTCGGCCCTGGCGCGTTCAATCCACCACCAAAAGTGGATTCGGCCATCGTCCGCCTGGTGCCGCACGAAGTGCTGCCGCACCCGGCCAAGGACCCGGCACTGCTCGAGCGCGTGGTGCGCGAAGCGTTCAACCAGCGCCGCAAGACCCTGCGCAACACACTCAAGGGGCTGCTCGACAGCCAGGCCATCGAGGCGGCTGGCGTCGATGGCAGCCTGCGCCCTGAACAGCTGGACCTGGCGGCCTTCGTGCGCCTGGCTGATCAACTGGCACTGCAGCAAGGCTGACTCGGCCCTTCCTGCCCCTTCGCCGGCAACCCGCACCTATTCTGGGAGCGGGTTTACCCGCGAAGTACCCCACACCGATGACAGCGCCCACCGCTGGCCCTTCCCCCTCTCAATGGCCTAGACTGCGACAATCGCGTTAATGCTCCCGTTCGCCCAAGGCCCTTGCATGTCCGACCCCCGCTACCAGATCGACGTCAGCGTCGTGACCCGCTTCCTCAAAGAGCAATCCGACCCCGAGAACAACCGCTTCGCCTTCGCCTACACCATCACGGTGTCGAACAACGGCACGCTCAAGGCCAAGCTGAGGGGGCGCCACTGGCTGATCACCAACGGCGACGGCAAGGTCGAGGAAGTGCGCGGCGATGGCGTCATTGGCCAACAACCGACCATCGACCCCGGGCAGAGCTATACCTACAGCAGTGGCGCAGTTATCGCCACCCGCGTCGGTACCATGCAAGGCAGCTATCAGATGTTCGCCGAAGACGGTACACGCTTCGACGCCGAGATCGCGCCGTTCCGTCTGGCTGTGCCTGGAGCTCTGCACTGATGGCCACCTACGCCGTCGGCGATCTGCAAGGCTGCCTGCAACCGCTCAAGTGCTTGCTCGAACGCGTCAACTTCGATCCCAAGGTCGATCGCCTGTGGCTGGTGGGCGACCTGGTCAACCGTGGCCCGGAATCGCTCGAAACCCTGCGCTACCTGTATGCGATGCGCGAGTCGCTGGTCTGCGTGCTCGGCAACCATGACCTGCACCTGCTCGCAGCCTGGCATAACATCGAGCGCCTGAAGAAAAGTGACACCCTGCGCGAGATCATCGAGGCACCAGACGCCGATCAGTTGCTCGACTGGCTGCGCCGCCAGAAGCTGCTGCACTATGACGAGGCCCGGGGTATCGCCATGGCTCACGCCGGCATCCCGCCCCAGTGGACGCTGGGCAAGGCCCTGGAGCTGGCAGCAGAGGTGGAGGAGGTGCTGCGCGACGACAGCCGCCTCAAGCTCTACCTCGACGGCATGTATGGCAATGAACCGAACAAGTGGAGCAAGAACCTCAGCGGCGTCGAGCGCCTGCGGGTCATCACCAACTATTTCACCCGCATGCGTTTCTGCACCACCGACGGCAAGCTCGACCTCAAGAGCAAGGAAGGCCTGGACAGCGCCCCCAAGGGCTACAAGCCCTGGTACGCCCACAAGGACCGTCGCTCGCGCCACGTGAAGATCATTTTCGGCCATTGGGCCGCCCTCGAAGGCAACGTCGAAGAGCCGAGCGTCATCGCCCTGGACACCGGTTGCGTATGGGGCGGCGCCATGACCCTGTACAACCTGGACAGCGGCCAATACCACCGCTGCGACTGCACCGACGAAGGCACCGTACGTACGGCACCGGAACCCACTAGAATCAACGACCGAACCTGAAGGAAAACGTACCCATGAGCGAATTCAAGCGCATCCCTCCGGAACAGGCCCTGGCCTTGCGTGCACAAGGTGCGGTGGTGGTCGACATTCGCGATCCCCAGGCCTTCGCTGCCGGCCATATCACCGGCGCCCGCCATCTGGATAACCATTCGGTGGCCGACTTCATCCGCAACGCCGACCTCGACGCGCCGACGCTGGTGGTCTGCTATCACGGTAACTCCAGCCAGAGTGCCGCCGCCTACCTGGTGGGCCAGGGCTTCTCTGAGGTCTACAGCGTCGACGGCGGCTTCGAGCTGTGGCGCGCTACCTATCCGGCCGAAACCGCCCAGAGCGACGCCGAATAATTTTTTTCATTTCCCCTCAAGCCCGCGTCACCTGCGGGCTTGCGCCTTACCTGACGAACGGTCGGAAGCAACTTCTCGGCCCCTCGCCCTTGACCTTGCGTATTACCAACTATCCTTAAGCGCAGGCCATCCAAAAAAGGGGAGAGCCGGTACACCGGCGTGCGGGTCATCGGTAGCGTTCCAAGGTGTTCTGGGGGGTAAACAGCAATCGGTGAAAGCCGCTTGCATGCCAGCATCAGCTGACTGATCCGGCGTCGTCTCCACGTATCGAGCGAGGTGACGTCATGAGCATTTTTAGCCACTTCCAACAACGTTTCGAGTCAACGCGCCAGGAAGAACTCTCGCTGCAGGAGTACCTCGAGCTGTGCAAAGAGGATCGCAGTGCCTACGCATCGGCCGCTGAACGGCTGTTGCTGGCCATCGGTGAGCCGGAACTGATCGACACCTCGAGCAACTCCAGACTGTCGCGGATCTTCTCCAACAAGGTGATCCGCCGGTATCCGGCCTTTGCCGACTTCCACGGCATGGAAGAGTGCATCGACCAGATCGTTTCATACTTCCGCCACGCCGCCCAAGGCCTGGAAGAGAAGAAACAGATCCTCTATCTGCTGGGCCCGGTAGGCGGCGGCAAATCGTCCCTGGCCGAGAAACTCAAGCAGCTGATGGAGAAAGTGCCGTTCTACGCCATCAAGGATTCGCCCGTGTTCGAGTCGCCACTGGGCCTGTTCAACGCCACCGAAGACGGCGCCATCCTCGAAGAGGAGTACGGCATCTCGCGGCGCTACCTGAACACCATCATGTCGCCCTGGGCGACCAAGCGTCTTCAGGAATATGGCGGCGATATCAGCAAGTTCCGCGTGGTCAAGCTGTACCCTTCGATCCTCAACCAGATCGCTATCGCCAAGACCGAACCCGGCGACGAGAACAACCAGGACATTTCCGCACTGGTCGGCAAGGTGGATATCCGCAAGCTCGAGGAATTCCCGCAGAACGACGCCGACGCCTACAGCTACTCGGGCGCCCTGTGCCGGGCCAACCAGGGCCTGATGGAGTTCGTGGAGATGTTCAAGGCACCGATCAAGGTCCTGCACCCCTTGCTCACCGCCACCCAGGAAGGCAACTACAACAGCACCGAGGGCCTGGGGGCAATTCCCTATTCGGGCATCCTGCTGGCCCACTCCAACGAGTCTGAGTGGCACACCTTCCGCAACAACAAGAACAACGAGGCGTTCATCGACCGGATCTATATCGTCAAGGTGCCCTACTGCCTGCGGGTCAGCGACGAAATCAAGATCTACGACAAGCTGTTGGTCAACAGCTCGCTGTCCAAGGCCCATTGCGCGCCCGACACCCTCAAGATGCTCGCCCAGTTCACTGTGCTCTCACGCCTGAAAGAGCCGGAAAACTCGAACATCTACTCGAAAATGCGGGTATATGACGGCGAAAACCTCAAGGATACCGATCCAAAGGCCAAGTCGATCCAGGAGTATCGTGATGCCGCTGGCGTCGACGAAGGCATGAACGGCCTGTCGACCCGCTTCGCCTTCAAGATCCTCTCCAAAGTGTTCAACTTCGACCCGCACGAAGTCGCGGCCAACCCGGTGCACCTGCTTTATGTGCTCGAACAGCAGATCGAACAGGAGCAATTCCCGGCCGAGGTGCGCGAACGCTACCTGCGCTACCTCAAGGAATACCTGGCACCGCGCTACATCGAGTTCATCGGCAAGGAAATCCAGACCGCCTACCTGGAGTCCTACAGCGAATACGGCCAGAACATCTTCGACCGTTATGTGCTGTACGCAGACTTCTGGATTCAGGACCAGGAATACCGCGACCCGGAAACCGGCGAAATCCTCAACCGGATCGCCCTCAACGAAGAACTGGAGAAAATCGAGAAACCGGCCGGCATCAGCAATCCGAAGGACTTCCGCAACGAAATCGTCAACTTCGTGCTGCGTGCCCGCGCCAACAACAACGGCAAGAACCCAAGCTGGCTGAGCTACGAGAAGCTGCGGGTGGTGATCGAGAAGAAAATGTTCTCCAACACCGAAGACCTGCTGCCAGTCATCAGTTTCAACGCCAAGGCAAGCAAGGAAGACCAACAGAAACACAACGACTTCGTCACGCGGATGGTGGAACGTGGCTACACCGACAAACAGGTGCGCCTGCTGTCGGAATGGTACCTGCGGGTCAGGAAATCGCAATAAAGCGACAAGCTGTCAGCCACAGGCTGCAAGCTGTACGGCGCGACCGTCAGGTCCGCGCCTCGGCTTGCAGTGCTGGTGGCTGCTGTGTCTCGCAGCTTGACGCTTGCAGCTGCTCTTAGCGGAGGCCCCATGAGCTACGTAATCGACCGACGCCTGAACGGCAAGAACAAGAGCACGGTCAACCGCCAGCGCTTTCTGCGCCGGTACCGTGAGCACATCAAGAAGGCCGTCGAAGAGGCGGTCAGCCGCCGCTCCATCATGGACATGGAGCATGGTGAGCAGATCAGCATTCCCGGGCGCGATATCGACGAACCGGTGCTGCATCACGGCCGTGGCGGCAAGCAGACCATCGTTCATCCGGGCAACAAGGAATTCACCGCAGGCGAACATATCGCCCGTCCGCAAGGCGGTGGTGGCGGTGGCGGACGCGGCAAGGCCGGTAATTCCGGCGAGGGCATGGACGAATTCGTCTTCCAGATCACTCAGGAAGAATTCCTCGAGTTCATGTTCGAGGACCTGGAGCTGCCCAACCTGGTCAAGCGTCACCTGACCGGTGCCGACACCTTCAAGACCGTACGCGCAGGTATCGCCAACGAGGGCAATCCGTCGCGCATCAACATCGTGCGTACACTGCGCTCGGCCCATGCCCGGCGCATCGCCCTGACCGGCAGCAGCCGCGGCCTGCTGCGCGCAGCGCAAAAGGAACTGGAGCGGCTGAAAGTCGAGGAACCCGATAACTTCACCGACATCCAGGAAGTCGAAGCCGAGATCGTGCGTCTCAAGGCACGCATCAACCGCCTGCCCTTCCTCGACACCTTCGACCTGAAGTACAACCTGCTGGTCAAGCAGCCCAACCCCAGCTCCAAGGCGGTGATGTTCTGCCTGATGGACGTCTCCGGCTCCATGACCCAGGCCACCAAGGATATCGCTAAGCGCTTCTTCATCCTGCTGTACCTGTTCCTCAAGCGTAACTACGAACGCATCGAGGTGGTATTCATCCGCCATCACACCAGCGCCCGCGAGGTGGATGAAGAAGAGTTCTTCTACTCGCGCGAGACCGGCGGCACCATCGTCTCCAGCGCCCTGAAAATGATGCAGGAGATCATGGCCGAGCGTTATCCGGCCAGCGATTGGAACATCTATGCGGCCCAGGCGTCGGATGGCGACAACTGGAACGACGACTCCCCTATCTGCCGCGATATCCTGACCAAGCAGATCATGCCGCACGTACAGTACTACACTTACGTCGAGATCACCCCCCGCGAGCATCAGGCACTGTGGTACGAGTACGAACGTATCGGCGAGGCGTTTCCCGACACCTTCGCCCAGCAACAGTTGGTCTCGGCCGGTGACATCTACCCGGTCTTCCGTGAACTCTTCCAGCGCAGGTTAGCCACATGACCGCCAGAGCACAGAGACGCCAACCCATTTCCACCGGCTCGGAATGGACCTTCGAGCTGATCCAGACCTACGACCGGGAAATCAGCCGCCTGGCCGCGCGCTATGCGCTGGACACCTACCCCAACCAGATCGAGGTGATCACTGCCGAGCAGATGATGGATGCCTACGCCTCGGTGGGCATGCCGCTGGGCTATCACCACTGGTCCTACGGCAAACAATTCCTCAGCACCGAGAAGTCCTACAGCCGCGGGCAGATGGGCCTGGCCTACGAGATCGTCATCAACTCCGACCCCTGCATCGCCTACCTGATGGAAGAAAACACCATCTGCATGCAGGCGCTGGTGATCGCCCACGCCTGCTACGGGCACAACAGCTTCTTCAAGGGCAACTACCTGTTCCGCACCTGGACCGACGCCAGCTCGATCATTGATTACCTGGTATTCGCCAAGCAGTACATCGCCCAGTGCGAGGAACGCCATGGCATCGATGCGGTGGAGGACCTCATCGACTCCTGCCATGCCCTGATGAACTACGGCGTCGACCGCTACAAGCGGCCATACCCCATCTCCGCCGAGGAAGAGCGCCGGCGCCAGAAGGAGCGCGAGGAACACCTGCAGCGGCAGATCAACGACCTGTGGCGCACCATCCCGAAGGGCGCCGACAAGGGCAGCGACAAGGACGACGCGCGCTTCCCTGCCGAACCCCAGGAAAACATCCTGTACTTCATCGAAAAACACGCGCCGCTGCTCGAACCCTGGCAGCGTGAGGTGGTAAGGATAGTGCGCAAGATCGCGCAGTACTTCTATCCGCAACGCCAGACCCAGGTGATGAACGAAGGCTGGGCAACCTTCTGGCACTACACCCTGATGAACGACCTGTACGACGAAGGCCTGGTCACCGACGGCTTCATGATGGAGTTCCTGCAATCGCACACCAGCGTGGTGTTCCAGCCCGGCTTCGACAGCCCCTACTACAGCGGCATCAACCCCTATGCCCTGGGCTTTGCCATGTACACGGATATCCGCCGGATGTGCGAGCACCCAACGGAAGAGGATCGCCGCTGGTTCCCGGAAATCGCCGGCAGCGACTGGCTGTCGACCATCAAGTTCGCCATGAGCAGCTTCAAGGACGAGAGCTTCATCCTTCAGTACCTTTCCCCCAAGGTGATCCGCGACCTCAAACTGTTCAGCATCCTCGACGACGACCAGCGCGACGACCTGCTGGTACCGGCCATCCACGACGAGGCGGGGTATCGCGTCATCCGCGAACAACTGGCGGCGCAGTACAACCTGGGGAACCGCGAGCCCAACGTGCAGATCTGGAGCATCGACCGCCGCGGCGACCGCTCGCTCACCCTGCGCCACCAGCAGCACAACCGCAAACCGCTGGGCGACTCCACCGAGGAAGTGCTCAAGCATCTGCACCGCCTGTGGGGCTTCGACATACACCTGGAGACCGTACAGGGTGACCAGGTGGTGAAAACCCACCATATGCCGCCCCGTGGCGAGCATGGGGAACCAGGCGACTACGGCCGCATGGATCTCGCCGTCATCCACCACCTCTGAGACCTCGTGACTGCCGACAAGGTATGCTGTCGGCAGTCACGGAGGTTGTACATGCACATCTATAAAGTTGGCGGCGCGGTTCGCGACCGCCTGCTCGGGCGCCCGGTCAGCGATATCGACTGGTTGGTAGTCGGCGCCACGGTCGAAGAAATGCAGGCCCTGGGCTTTCGCCCGGTAGGCGCGGATTTCCCCGTCTTCATCCACCCGAAAACCGGCGAGGAATACGCCCTGGCGCGCACCGAGCGCAAGAGCGGTCGCGGCTATGGCGGATTCACCTTTCACGCCAGCCCCGAAGTCACACTCGAGGAAGATCTGATACGCCGCGATCTGACCATCAATGCGATGGCCGAGGACGACCAAGGCAATCTGCACGACCCCTACCATGGCAAAGTCGATCTGGATAGACGCATTCTTCGCCATGTTTCCCCGGCATTCGCCGAAGATCCTTTGCGAGTGCTGCGGGTTGCCCGCTTTGCCGCGCGCTATGCGCCGCTGGGCTTTCACGTCGCCGATGAAACCCTTGAACTCATGCGCCAGATCAGCACCAGCGGCGAACTGCAGGCACTGACTGCCGAACGGAGCTGGAAAGAGATCGAACGTGCGCTGATGGAAGCGCAGCCACAGGTGTTCATCGAAGTGCTGCGCGACTGCGGCGCGCTGCAACAACTGATGCCGGAGCTCGACCCCAGCCCGCAGGCACTCGCCCCGCTGCAACAGGCGGCAGAGCATCGGCAGCCACTGCACGTGCGCTGGGCCTGCCTGCTGCAAGGCGTTCGGGACACCTCACAACTGAAAGCTGTAAACCAGCGCTTCAAGGCGCCACGTGAATGCCAGGAATTGGCACTGCTGGTTGGTGAGTGCCTGCCTCTGGCGCATCGCGCAATGGAGCTGGAAGCAGCGGCATTGCTGGAGCTTCTGCAGAAGTTCGACGTGTATCGCAGGCCGCAGCGTTTCGAAGACTTCATCGCCGCCTGCGAGATGGAGGCACTTGCGCGGCAAGCAGAGCGTTATCCACAGGCCGCCTACCTGCGAGGCGCGGCGTCGGCGGCACGAGACGTCGATGTGAAACCCTTGGTTGCACAGGGTTTGACCGGACAGGCATTGGGAGAGGCACTGAAGGCAGAGCGCTTGCAGGCGTTGACACGCTACAAAGGCTGACCTTGCGCAGCGAGCCCGATCCTTGTGGAGCTGCGGTGGATGGCACCGGCTTTGCCGGCGATCGCGGCGCAAGTCGCAGCGGCAAACCGCCACCGCCAGGTGAGAAAAGGCCGCGACATTGAAACGGCCTTCAGATTCTGGATAACGCAGTCGTGGCTAAAATGGCTGCGTCAGTTGCAACCCACGCCACTCGAACGGCACGGGCGCCAGCTCCTGCTGGATATTCGCCTGCTGCCACAACTCGGCCATGGATTTACCTGCTCCAGGATGCACCAGATCGGGCGCGAGCAACGACAGCGGCCAGAGCACGAACGCGTTTTTCAGGATTTCGGCGCGCGGCAGTACAAGCCCGTCGAAAGTACCGTGCAGCTCATCGAACATCAGCACATCGATATCCAGCGGCAACCCCTTGCGATCCGGGGCATAGCGGCCGTTTTCCGCCTCGATGAACTTGAGCCGGCGATCCAGCTCCAGTAGCGGCAGCGCGGTCTGCCCGCTCACCACCAGGTTGAAGAAAGGCCCGCTCTTGATCCCTACCGCCTGGCTCTCGAACACCGCCGAACAGCGCATGTCCTGGAGGATGCCGGCCAGCGCATCAAGCCCGGCGCACAGGTGGCGCTCGCGGTCGATATTGCTGCCCAGTCCCAGGTAAACCGTGCTCAGAGACATCCGCGCTCGATCTCCACGCCCACGCCACCCCGGGCCGCAGGAACGGCACCGGGCTTGGTCAGCTTCAGCCGCATCCACGCAATGCCGAACTCTTCCATCAAGGTCGCCGCCAGACGCTCGGCGAAGGTTTCTACCAGCTCGAAGCGCGACTGCTCGGCAAAGGCCTGGATACGGGCCGAGACACTGGCGTAGTCCAACGCCAGGTCGAGGTCGTCACCGGCCGCCGCCGGGCGGTTGTCCCAGGCGAAACTCAGGTCCAGGCGCAGGCACTGGCGAATATCCCGCTCCCAGTCATAGGCACCGATGACGGTATCGACTTCCAGTCCCTCGATGAACACTCTGTCCAAGCACTTCTCTCCACAGACGACAAGGGCGACTGGCGCCGTTAGAATCAGGGCGTCCCCGCCCGGAATAGTTAGCATGTTTTGGTTATTGGCGCTGCTCGCCTACCTGCTCGGCTCGCTGTCCTTCGCCATTGTCCTGAGCCGCCTCAGTGGCAACCCCGACCCTCGCTCCAGTGGTTCGGGCAACGCCGGCGCGACCAACATGCTGCGCCTGGCAGGCCGCAAGCTGGCCATCCTCACCCTGCTCGGCGACCTGTGCAAGGGTTTGCTGCCAGTGCTGCTGGCCGGACTTGCTGGCCTGAGCCTGCAGGCCCAAGCCTGGATAGGCCTGTGCGCGGTGATCGGCCACCTGTTTCCGCTGTACTTCCGTTTCCAGGGCGGCAAGGGCGTAGCCACTGCGGCGGGCATGCTCATGGGGCTGTACTTTCCCGCCGCGCTGCTGGCGATCGGCGCCTGGTTGCTGACCTTCTACCTCACCCGTACCAGCTCGCTGGCGGCCTTGATCGCCACGCCTCTGACCCTGCCGCTGCTGGCCTGGCGCGAGCCGGCCGCGCTGCTGCCAATGACGGTGCTGACAGTACTTATAGTCTGGCGACACCGCAGCAATCTGCGCGACCTGTTTGCCGGCCGCGAACGACATTTCTGAATCACTCGCGGGGAAAACGCCGCCTCACAGCGGCGGCAATTGTTCCATCGGCCAACGCGCCTGCACGCTGATCGCCAGATCCTGCTGCTGTCCGGCCAACAGGCGCTGGCAGCCGGCATAGGCGATCATCGCGCCGTTGTCGGTGCAGAACTTTGGACGTGCGTAGTACACATTGCCCTTGATGCTCGCGAGCATGTCCTCGAGCGATGCCCGCAGCGCCTTGTTGGCGCTCACGCCTCCGGCGATGACCAGGCGCTTGAGACCGGTCTGCTTGAGGGCACGCTTGCACTTGATGGTCAGAGTCTCCACCACCGCCTGCTGGAATGCCAGCGACAGGTCGCAACGGGTTTGCTCGCTGTCGTCACCCGCATTGCGGCACTGCTGCCAGGTATTCAGGGCGAAGGTCTTGAGACCGCTGAAGCTGAACTCGAGCCCCGGACGGTCGGTCATCGGCCGCGGGAACACGAAGCGCCCGGGCGTACCCTGTTCGGCCAGACGCGCGATCTCGGGACCGCCGGGATAATTCAGACCAATCAGCTTGGCGGTCTTGTCGAAGGCCTCGCCCGCCGCGTCATCCAGGCTCTCGCCCAGAAGCGCGTACTGGCCGATGCCATCGACCTGCACCAATTGAGTGTGACCACCGGATACCAGCAAAGCGACGAACGGGAACTGCGGCGGTTGCTCCTCGAGCATCGGCGCCAGCAGGTGGCCTTCCATGTGGTGAACGCCGATCGCCGGAATATCCCACGCGAACGCCAGCGCCTGTGCACAGGAAGCGCCAACCAGCAGCGCCCCGACCAGACCAGGGCCGGCGGTATAGGCGATGGCATCGATGTCGGCAGCGACGCAGCCGGCTTCATCCAGCACTTCGCGGATCAGCGGCAGCATGCGCTTGACGTGATCGCGCGAGGCGAGCTCGGGCACGACGCCGCCGTAGACGCGGTGCAGGTCGATCTGGCTGAACAGCGCATCGGCCAGCAGGCCGCGCTCACTGTCGTATAATGCGACGCCGGTTTCGTCGCAGGATGTTTCCAATCCCAGTACTAGCATGGGTCCGTGCCTTGTGGAGGCTGAATTCGAAGCCGCGCATTCTAGTCCCCGTACAGAGTGCCGACCAGCGGTTTTCGATCAGAGGCTTTGCATTCCTCCCCGCTAAGGGTTAACATCCGCAACCCTTGAAAACCGACGTTCTCCAGCACACCTTTGTTTTGCCAGGAGCACGTCTACCCCGGTAATGAATTAAGGTAGCCCTGGATGCCAGCCGTCAAAGTTAAAGAGAACGAACCCTTCGACGTAGCTCTGCGTCGTTTCAAGCGCTCCTGCGAAAAAGCCGGTGTACTGGCTGAAGTTCGTAGCCGCGAGTTTTACGAGAAGCCGACCGCTGAGCGTAAGCGCAAAGCTGCTGCCGCTGTTAAGCGTCACGCCAAGAAAGTTCAGCGCGAACAGCGCCGCGCCGTTCGTCTGTACTAATACAGACGTTCTACGCAAAGCTTCTGCCCAGCCCGGCCTCGTGCCGGGCTAATGGCAGTTGTCGCTTCACACCCTTGGCCATGTGCCTTGGAGGCCCCGGCACTCGCCCATGGGCAGAATTCATACGCCTCACCAGAATGCCCGATGCGGCAGGTGATAGGCCGACACGCATCTCCCTTGTTGCTCTCTCCAGCGATTAGACTTGCCAGTAGCCAGATAACGAGACTGCCATGGCCGGGCTGATTCCCCAGAGTTTCATCGACGACCTCCTCAACCGCACCGACATTGTCGACGTGGTGAGTTCGCGCATCCAGCTGAAGAAGACCGGCAAGAACCATTCGGCCTGCTGCCCGTTCCACAAGGAAAAGACGCCGTCCTTCACTGTCAGCCCCGACAAGCAGTTCTACTACTGCTTCGGCTGTGGCGCCGGGGGCAACGCCCTGGGCTTCATCATGGACCACGACAACCTGGATTTCCCCCAGGCAGTCGAGGAACTGGCCCGCGCCGCAGGCATGGAAGTGCCGCGCGAAGAGGGACGACGCGGACAAAAGCCGCGCCAGCCCACCGACTCTCCGCTGTACCCGCTGCTCGAAGCAGCTGCCGAGTTCTATCGCCAGGCGCTGCGCAACCATCCGACACGCAAGGCAGCGGTCGAATACCTGAAGGGCCGCGGCCTGTCCGGCGAAATTGCCCGTGATTTCGGTCTGGGTTTCGCCCCGCCGGGCTGGGACAACCTGTTCAAGCACCTGGGCGCCGACACCCTGCAACAGAAGGTGATGATCGACGCCGGCCTGCTGATCGAGAATGCCGAGACCGGCAAGCGCTACGATCGCTTCCGCGACCGGGTCATGTTCCCGATCCGCGACAGCCGTGGCCGGGTGATCGCCTTCGGCGGGCGCGTGCTGGGCGATGACAAGCCCAAGTACCTGAACTCCCCGGAAACCCCGGTATTCCACAAGGGCCAGGAGCTGTACGGGCTGTTCGAGGCACGCAAGCACAACCGCAACCTCGACGAAATCATCGTGGTCGAGGGCTACATGGATGTGATCGCCCTCGCCCAGCAAGGCCTGCGCAACGCCGTAGCCACACTTGGCACCGCGACCAGCGAAGAGCACCTCAAGCGCCTGTTCCGCGTGGTGCCCCATGTGCTGTTCTGCTTCGACGGCGACCAGGCCGGGCGCAAGGCGGCCTGGCGTGCACTGGAGGCCACGCTGCCGAACCTGCAGGATGGCAGGCGTGCGCGCTTCCTGTTCCTGCCCGAAGGGGAAGATCCGGATACGCTGGTCCGCGCCGAAGGCACCGACGCCTTCCAGGCCCGCATCCATCAGCACGCCCAACCGCTCGCCGACTATTTCTTCGAGCAACTGGGCAGCGAAGCCGACCCTCGCTCGCTGGAAGGCAAGGCCCACATGGCGACCTTGGCTGCACCGTTGATCGAAAAGATTCCGGGCGCCAATCTGCGTCAGTTAATGCGCAATCGCTTGAAGGAAATTACTGGTCTTGATGTCCAGCAAATGGAGCAGTTGGCACAGAAAGCGCCCGCGCCCAGCGTACCGGACTACGATCCAGGCTATGACTACGATGCCATGGCCAGCTACACGCCGGACTTCAGCGAACAGCACCACGACTACGCTCCCGCCCAGCAGGAGCAACGCCCCTGGACGCCGAACAAAGGGGGTGGCAAGAAGCCCTGGGATGGCAATGGCAAGCCCTGGGACAAGAACCGCAAGGGCGGCAAGGGCTGGCAGCGCGACGAAGCGCCTCCACGCACGCCGGCACCGGTCGAACCCCCGGCGCTCGCGGCCTTGCGCACATTGCTGCACCATCCGCTGCTGGCCGGCAAGGTCGAGGACGCGAGCCATTTCGCCGACGAAGAACATCTTTACAGCCAGTTGCTGGTAGCCCTGATCGAAGCCGTGCAGAAGAATCCTGGGCTAAGCTCCATGCAACTGATCGCACGCTGGCACGGCACCGAACAGGGGCGTCTGTTGCGGGCGCTGGCGGAGAAGGAATGGCTGATCGATGCCGATAACCTTGAACAACAGTTTTTCGACACCATAACTAGCTTGTCAGCCCGCCAGCGCGAGCGAAGCTTGGAACATCTGCTCAGGAAAGCACGTCAAAGTGAGTTGAGCACTGAGGAAAAATCCCAGTTGCTCGCCCTGCTCAGCAGGAATGTTCCCGCACAAACCCCGACCTCATCTGGCGCGTGAGGTCCATGCTCGGGTATAATCCTCGGCTTGTTTTTTGCCCGCCAAGACCTTCAGTGGATAGGGTGTTATGTCCGGAAAAGCGCAACAGCAATCTCGTATCAAAGAGTTGATCACCCGCGGTCGTGAGCAGGGCTACCTGACTTACGCGGAGGTCAACGACCACCTGCCTGAGGATATTTCAGATCCGGAACAGGTGGAAGACATCATCCGCATGATCAACGACATGGGGATCAACGTATTCGAGAGTGCTCCGGATGCGGATGCCCTGTTGTTGGCGGAAGCCGACACCGACGAAGCCGCAGCCGAAGAAGCCGCCGCAGCGTTGGCGGCCGTTGAAACCGATATCGGCCGCACGACCGACCCGGTACGCATGTACATGCGTGAAATGGGTACCGTCGAGCTCCTGACCCGCGAAGGCGAGATCGAAATCGCCAAGCGTATCGAGGAAGGTATCCGCGAAGTCATGGGCGCCATCGCTCACTTCCCGGGCACCGTCGATCACATTCTCGGCGAGTACGACCGTGTAACGACCGAAGGCGGCCGCCTGTCGGATGTTCTCAGCGGTTACATCGACCCTGACGACAACATCGCCGCGCCTACCGAGGAAGTACCGATCCCAGGCGCCAAGACTGCAGCGGCGAAGGAAGAGTCGGAAGATGAAGAAGAAGGTGACGAAAACAGCGACGACAGCGAGGAAGAGGGCGAAAGCGGCCCCGATCCAGAAGTTGCGCGTCAGCGTTTCGGTGCCGTCTCCGACCAGCTCCAGGCCACCAACAAGGTCCTGAAGAAACATGGTCGCAGTGGCAAGGAAAGCGTTGCGGCGCTCCAGGCCCTGGCCGATCTGTTCATGCCGATCAAGCTGGTGCCCAAGCAGTTCGACGTACTCGTCGAGCGTGTGCGCGGTGCCCTTGACCGCCTGCGTCAGCAGGAGCGTGCGATCATGCAACTGTGCGTACGTGATGCCCGCATGCCGCGTGCCGACTTCCTGCGCCTGTTCCCGAGCAACGAGACCGACCAGACCTGGAGCGGTGACCTCGCCAAGCGCAGCACCAAGTGGGCCGCTGCCCTGGGTGAGAAGGACGCCGCGATCGTCGCCTGCCAGCAGAAGCTGATCGACCTCGAGACCGAGACCGGCCTGACCGTCGCAGAAATCAAAGAGATCAACCGTCGCATGTCGATCGGCGAGGCGAAAGCCCGTCGCGCCAAGAAGGAAATGGTCGAGGCGAACTTGCGTCTGGTGATCTCCATCGCCAAGAAGTACACCAACCGCGGCCTGCAGTTCCTCGACCTGATCCAGGAAGGCAACATCGGCCTGATGAAGGCGGTGGACAAGTTCGAATACCGTCGTGGCTACAAGTTCTCGACCTACGCCACCTGGTGGATTCGCCAGGCGATCACCCGTTCGATCGCCGACCAGGCGCGCACCATCCGGATTCCGGTGCACATGATCGAGACGATCAACAAGCTCAACCGTATTTCCCGGCAGATGCTGCAGGAAATGGGTCGTGAACCGACCCCGGAAGAGCTGGGTGAGCGCATGGAAATGCCTGAGGACAAGATCCGCAAGGTATTGAAGATCGCCAAAGAGCCGATCTCCATGGAAACCCCGATCGGTGACGACGAGGATTCGCATCTGGGCGACTTCATCGAGGACTCCACCATGCAGTCCCCGATCGACGTGGCCACGGTCGAAAGCCTCAAGGAAGCCACTCGCGACGTGCTCTCGGGCCTGACCGCACGCGAAGCCAAGGTGCTGCGCATGCGTTTCGGTATCGACATGAACACCGACCACACACTTGAAGAAGTCGGCAAGCAGTTCGACGTGACCCGCGAGCGGATCCGTCAGATCGAAGCCAAGGCGTTGCGCAAGCTGCGCCACCCGACGCGAAGCGAGCATCTGCGCTCCTTCCTCGACGAGTGATGACGAACCCCGGCCCAGGCCGGGGTTTTTCATGGGCGACAAAAAGCTGCAGGCAATCTGCCGCATTCACCGGCACTCTTCATCCGCCTCCGTCTACACTCGAATCAGCCCCCTGATAGAGAGAGGTCGCCATGCCCTTGATGCCGGCACTTCTGCTGCTGCTCTTGATGATCTGGAACACAGCGGCCGGCGCCCTGACCCTGACGGACGAAGAACAAGCCTGGCTCAACGCCCATCCGCAACTGCGCCTGGGCGTGGATGCGTCTTGGCCGCCATTCGAATTTCGCGACCAGGAAGGTCGCTATCAGGGATTGGCCGCCGACTACATTGCCCTGATCCAGCAACGCCTGGGCGTTTCGCTGCAGCCGATCGAGCCGAGCAATTGGTCGCAGGTACTCGAGCAGGCACGACAGAACCGCATCGACCTGCTTCCAGGCATCATGTCGACGCCCGAACGCCAGTCCTACCTGGCCTTCACCCGCCCCTACCTCGACTTCCCCATCGTCATCCTTGCCCACGAAGGCGGCCCTCAGCCACGCACCCTCAAAGACCTGTACGGCCTGAAAATCGCGGTCGTGGAAAACTACGCTCCCCATGAGTTACTGCGCACCCACCACCCGGATCTCAATCTGGTGGCCTTGCCCAATGTGAGTTCAGCCCTGCAGGCGTTGGCTACCGACGAAGTGGATGCCGTGGTTGGCGACCTTGCATCGAGCATCTGGAGCCTGCGCCAGCTCAAGCTCGATGGCCTGTACGTCAGCGGCGAGACGCCCTACCGCTATCAGCTGGCCATGGCCGCGCCACGGGAACAGAAAATCCTCATCGGTATTCTCGACAAAGTCATGGCTGACCTGAGCAGCGCCGAAATCAGCGAAATTCAGCAGCGCTGGGTCGGTAACGTCGTCGATCAACGGAGCCTATGGCGCGATCTGCTGGTCTACGGCCTGCCGACACTGGCCGTGGTGTTGCTGATCCTCGCCGCCATGCTGCGCATCAACCGCCGTCTCAGCTCGGAGATTTCGCGGCGGATCGCCCTGGAGCAAGAGCTGCGCAGCAGCGAATACCACTACCGCAGCCTGATCGAAAGCCTTTCGGCCATCGCCTGGGAAGCCGACGCCAACGACTTCACCTACAGCTACGTCTCCCCACACGCCGAGGGCCTGCTTGGCTACCCGCTGAGGGAATGGCTCAGACCTGGTTTCTGGCGCGGTATCCTGCACCCCGAGGACGCCCTCTGGGCCCAGGCCTACTGCGACGCCGAAACAGCTGCCGGGCGCGACCACAGCCTCGACTATCGCGTGATACGTGCCGACGGGCACATCCTCTGGGTGCGCAATATCGTCAGCATGATCGAGCACGGCCACAAGCCGCTGATGCGCGGCCTGATGATCGACATCAGCGAAACCAAACGCACCGAGGATGCCCTGCGCCTATCCGAACAGAAGTTCGCCTCGGTGTTTGAGCAATGCCCCGACATCCTGCTCATCGCCCGTCACAGCGACGGATGCCTGCTGGAAGTCAACAAAGCATTCGAGGAGCAGATCGGCCTGAGCCCGGCCCAGGTCATAGGCCGCACCGCCACAGAACTGGACCTGTGGGGCGTTGCTGGCTCCGGCCCGACGATCCTCGAGCGCATGCAACTGGGCGGCATCCGCAACCTGGAAATGAGCTTCCGGCGCAGCAACGGCGAGTTGTTCACAGGCCTCACCTCCGCTGAAAGCTTCGACCTGGATGGCACACCGGCGCTGGTGGTTGCCGTGCGCGACATCAGCCAGCTCAAGGAAACCCAGCAACAGTTGCAGACTTCCGAAGAGAAGTTCGCCAAGGCCTTCCACGCATCGCCCGACGGCTTGCTGCTGTCGCGCCAGAGCGATGGCCTGCTGCTGGAAGCCAACGAAGGTTTCTGCCGCCTGACCGGCTACGACATCAACCCAAGCCTTGGCCACAACAGCCTTGATCTGGGCATCTGGGCCGACCTCAACGAACGTGATCGGCTCATCGAACTGCTCAAGCGCGATGGTTTTGCGCGCGATTTGAGTTGCCATATCCGCCGTAGCGACGGCCAGATCCGCCTGTGCGAAATGTCCGCTCGGCCGCTGCCAATCGGCGGCATCGACTGCATGCTGACCATCACCCGCGACATCACCGAGCGCCACATGATGCAGGAAAAACTGCAACTGGCCGCCACGGTCTTCGAGAACACCGCCGAGGGCGTGCTGATCACCGACACCGAGCAGCGCATCAGTGCGGTCAATCGCGCCTTCAGCGAGATCACCGGCTACAGCGAACTCGAAGCCCTCGGCCAGACCCCGCGTCTGCTCGCCTCCGGCCAACACGACAGCGCCTTCTACGTCGCCATGTGGCATCAGCTCACCGCCGAAGGCCATTGGCAGGGCGAGATCTGCAACCGGCGGAAGAACGGCGAGTTCTACCCCAGTTGGCTGACCATCAGCGCCGTGCGCAACAGCGAACACGAGACCACCCATTTCGTCGCCGTGTTCGCCGACATCTCCAGCCTCAAGCACGCCCAGGCCAAGCTCGACTACCAGGCCCACCACGACCCGCTCACCGGCCTGCCCAACCGCACCCTGTTCGAGAGCCGCCTGCAGGCTGCCCTCACCTGCGTCCAGGCTTCCAGCCGCCAGGGCGCCGTGCTGTTCCTCGACCTCGACCGCTTCAAGCACATCAACGACAGCCTCGGCCACCCGGTCGGCGACCTCTTGCTAAAAGGCATCGCCCAACGCCTGAAAGAGCAGGTGCGCGATGTCGACACCGTCGCCCGCCTGGGCGGCGACGAATTCATCATCCTCTTGCCCGGCCTGCATCGCCCAAGCGACGCCAGCGCCATCGCCAACAAGCTGCTGACGTGTTTCCACGCCCCAGTTCAGGCCGGCGAGCACGAGTTCTTCACCAGTGCCAGCATCGGTATCAGCCTGTACCCGCAAGACGGCACCGACGTCGCCACATTGATCCGCAACGCCGACGCCGCGATGTACCGCTCCAAGGCCAAGGGCCGCAACCGCGTCGAAAGCTACACCCTCGACCTCACTGCCCAGGCCAGCGAGCGAATTTTCCTCGAGCATGAGCTGCGCCGCGCCATCGAACGCAACGAACTGAGCCTGTACTACCAACCCAAGTTCAGCCTCAAGACCCAGGGGCTGGTCGGTGCCGAGGCGCTGATCCGCTGGAACCACCCGACCTTCGGCGAAGTACCACCGGAGCAGTTCATTCACCTGGCCGAAGAGAACGGCAGCATCCTCCAGCTCGGCGACTGGGTGCTGGAGCAGGCCTGCCGGCAGATGCACACCTGGAAGCGCACCTACCAAGCATTCGGCCCACTGTCGATCAACCTCGCGGGCGCTCAATTACGCCAGCCCAGCCTGACCCGACGTATCGAACACCTGCTCAAGACCTTCCACCTCAAGGCCGGCGACCTGCAGCTGGAAATCACCGAGAACTTCATCATGAGCCAGGCCGAGGAAGCCCTGGCCATCCTGCATCAGCTCAAGCACCTCGGTGTGCAACTGGCGATCGACGACTTCGGCACCGGCTACTCCTCGCTGAGCTACCTGAAGCGCCTGCCGCTGGACATCCTCAAGATCGACCAGTCGTTCATCCGCGGCCTGCCCGACGATCCCCACGACGCCGCCATCGCCCGCGCCATCATTGCCCTGGGCCGCAGCATGCAGTTGACCATCATCGCCGAAGGCGTGGAGAACCAGGCCCAGCAACGCTTCCTGGCCGCTGAGGGGTGCGAACAGATCCAGGGCTACATCGTCAGCCTGCCCCTGCCCGCTGACGAGTTCGCCGCCACCTTTCTTCGTATAGCACTATCGGATCTTTCAGATGGCACCCTTAGCAAACCCTCGTTATAATCCGGCCGACCTCTGGGGCCTATAGCTCAGTTGGTTAGAGCAGAGGACTCATAATCCTTTGGTCCACGGTTCGAGTCCGTGTGGGCCCACCAGATACGACAAAGCCGCGCATCAGCGCGGCTTTTTTGCATCTGGCGGCAAACACCCTCAGCCGCCAATCCCCTCCAGCGTCACCTCTACCAACGCCTCCACATACGCCACCTCCAGCGGCTCACCGGAAAACAGAATCCGGTACACCAGCGGGGCCATCAGTCTATCGACCACGCGATCATTGCTCGGAACCGGTTCACCGCGTGCCACTGCGCGTTCGAGAATCGCGCCAAACTGGGCAGTGGCAATCTCCAGGCAGCGCCCGGAGCAGCCGCCGCCTGCCGCCAGCAAGTCGAGCACCGCGGCGCGGCCGGGTACCGATGACGTCTCTTCCATGTACTGGATGCCCCAGGCGAGCAAATCTCCAGCCAGGCTGCCGGTGTCGGTCGGGCCGCTGTCCGGGCGGATGCGCTGCAGCGCAACGTCACCCAGCAGTTCGTTGAGGTCGCCCCAGCGTCGATAGATGGTCGAAGGTGTCACACCGGCGCGGGCAGCGATCAGCGGCACGGTCAGTTCGCCACGCTCGCGCTCCTCCAGCAGCTGATTGACCGCATTGTGGACCGAGGCCTGGACCCTCGCACTACGCCCGCCTGGACGCACGCCCTGATTGATCGCCATATGCACCTTAACGCAAAGAATTTGCTTTTATCTCGAAACAGGTTCATCGTCTGCAAAAGCTAACTCTTAGCCTTTGCGAGAGCAACCATGAGCGATACCTTACCCAAAAGCATGCGCGAACGCCGCAACGGTCTGTCTCGCGCTGCCTCCCTGTGGTTATTGGGGGCGATACTGATCGCCTTTTCGGCTGCGGCCAGCGCGCCGACACCCCTCTACGCCCTCTACCGCGAAACCTGGGGCTTCTCGGCGGCCTTGCTGAGTGTGGTCTTCAGCATCTACGCGGGCGGTTTGCTGCTGACGTTGCTGGTGTGCGGCTCGCTGTCCGATCACATCGGCAGGCGCCCAGTGATAGCAGCCGCCTTGGCACTGGAGGTGTTGGCCATGGCGGTATTCCTGCGTGCAGAATCGGTCGAGGCGTTGATCGTCGCCCGCTTGCTGCAGGGCTGCGCCACAGGGCTTGCCACCAGTGTGCTGGGCGCCGCGTTGCTGGATTTCGACCGTGAGCGCGGGCCGCTGCTCAACAGCGTGACACCGATGCTGGGCCTGGCCCTTGGCGCCTTGGGCAGTAGTGCGTTGATGCAGTTTTCCGGCGAACCGCTGCACCGGGTGTTCCTGGTTCTGTTGGGGATCTTTGCGTTGTTCGCGTTGGTGCTGGCGCGCCTGCCGGAAAGCATCAGCCGTCAGCCCGGTGCATGGGCCTCGCTGCGGCCACGGGTGCGGATTCCGCCGCAGGCCCGGCGGGCCTTCTGGCGGATCGCACCGCTGAATGCGAGTCTCTGGGCATTAGGAGGCTTCTACCTGTCGCTGGGGCCGACGCTCGCGCGCCAGGTCACAGGGCTGCAGGCACCGCTGGTCGGCGGCACCCTGGTCTTTCTCCTCACCAGTTGCGGCGCGCTGGGCATCTTCGTCCTGCGCAACAGCGAGGCCCAGGTGATCCTGCGCCGCGGCAGCCTGGCACTGGTCACCGGCCTGCTGCTGACCCTGATCGGCGTGGACTGCGGCCTGGCCTGGCTGTTCTTCCTCGGTACCGCAGTCGCCGGCCTGGGCTTTGGTGGCGGATTTCTCGGCGCCTTGCGCTCGGTCGTGCCGCTGGCCCACGCTCACGAACGCGGCGGGCTGATGGCCGGGTTCTATGTGCTGAGTTACCTGGCCTTCAGCCTGCCGGCAGTTGCCGCCGGCATCGCCACCCAGCATGTCGGGCTGGTCGTTACCACCAATGCCTATGCTTGTGTGTTGCTGCTGGCGGCAGTCATGGTGCTTTTGTCGGGCAGTCGCGGCAATCGTTCGCCTGCCGCGTCGGTCGGCTGAACCTCACGGCAACCGTCAGCGCTGCAGCAGCGTCGCCTGCCGTGGGTTGTAGAACGTCGTGTCGGCGGGAATGTCGCGGGTGACCAGTGACATCGCACCGATCACCACGTTGTCACCGATGCGCAGGCGGTCGGCGATGATGCAACTGTTGGCGCCCAGGCTGACGTTGTCGCCGATCTCCAGCGCGTAGTGCTCCAGCCCCAAGGTCTTGATACCGATCGTGCAGTTCTGGCGAATGAAGAAATTGCGCCCGATCCGTACATGCCGAGTGATGACAACGCCCGGCAGATGGGCGATGCGCAACCCAGGCGCAATCTGCGCGCCGATGTCGATGTCCAGCGCATACTTCAGATTGAGTCGCTGCTGCATGCCGCGGGCATACCGGCGGGCCAGCCCCCCTTTGCCGTCCAGGTACTGAGCCAGACGGTAGGAAAACAGGAAGCGCAGCTTGTTATCCCTGCGTGACCGACGCAGGACGTTACTCAGCAAACTGACCAATCGCCCCGGCTTCTTTTTGTTGGAGACTTCCAGTCGCCAGCACTCCAGCAGATGTTCGAAGGTCAATGCCGGTTTCCCCTGCGCTATCAAAAGCCCCAGCGTAACAAGGTTTTCCAGAAATACTTCAGCGGCGAGCGCAGGTGGCGCCCCCAGTTCTGCTGCCACTGCGCCTCCTCATGCTGGGCGACACGCGCATCCTGGGAGGCGGCTGTGCTGATGCGGCGGAACAGCATCGGGTAGGCGCAGTGCTGCTTGATCCGTCGCTTGAACAGGCTGTCCAGCGTTCTACCGTCGTAAGGCGCGGCAACCAGCACTCGGCAGCCTTCATGGGAAAGAATGTAGGCATGCGGTGCACTGACCCGCCCACGGGCGATGAATGGAAACCAGGTCAGCCAGGTGCGGCCCATGGTATAGCCCAGGTGCAGGCTCTCGAACGGCCGGGTGGCGATGAAGCGGTTGATCCAGTTGATCGACGTGGCACGCCAGTCGTAGGGCTTGGCATCGTCCTCGAAAATCAGGATGCGCTGCCAGCCGTGCTCCAGGGCCATCAGCGCCAAGGCGCGATGGGACTCGTAGTGGCCCCGAATCGGGTTGATGTCCTTGTCCCTGAGGTGGAAGACCAGTGGATTGCCAATCCTGCTGCCCACTTCCCGCATGAAGCGCTCGCGGCTGTCCTGCCGATCGCGCAAGGAAACACAGAACGCCGCATCGACGTCGAACTTGAACAGGCTGGACACGTGGCACCTACAGCTAGGCAGAGGGGATTTCTGGCGTCAATTCTTTAGCGAGAATGATTATCAAATACCAAGTGCCGCATCATAATACGCACCCGCTCAAGGACAGAAGTGAAATCGATTTAATCATTTTGCCATCATCGTGCGAACGGCTCATCTTGCCGCCCGAGCCCAGGTCTGGCTAGGCTAGCGCACCCATTGCAGAGATTTGTCATGCCGGACTCCCGCGCCATCGCCCTCGACGAAATCGATCGCCAGCTCATTGCGCTGCTGCAGATCAACGCCCGCGAAAGCGTCGCTACCCTCGCACGCCAGCTGGGCATCGCCCGCACCACCGTCACGTCGCGTCTGGCGCGCCTGGAGAAGCACAAGGTGATCACCGGCTACGGCGTGCGCCTGGGCCAGCGCCTGGTCGGGGGTGGTCTGCAGGCCTATGTCGGCATCACGGTGCAACCACGATCAGGGCGCGAAGTGGTGCGCCGCCTGTCGGCGATGGGGCAGGTACAGCAGCTGTGCGCGGTGAGTGGCGAGTTCGACTACGTTGCCTGGCTGCTCAGTGACTCACCGGAACAGCTGGACCAGTTGCTCGACCAGATTGGCAGCCTGGAAGGGGTGGAAAAGACCACCACCTCGATCATCCTGAGCAGCAAGGTGGATCGCGGGCAGCCTGGATAGGCGTTTGTCATAATGCAAACCCTGATCGTCATATCGACATATCAGCCTGCATATCGACGCCACTATTGCTCTTAATTACGAACGCCACGCTTCATAAAATGACCGCCACGCATTTCCTATACTCAGGCTCCGCTCTCAGCGCAGCCGCTCTGGCAAGGTCATCAGATGAACAAGAAAAACCGCCACCCCGTCGACGGCAAGCCGCCGGTCACCATCTTCGGCCCTGATTTTCCTTTCGCCTTCGATGACTGGCTCGAGCATCCCGCAGGCCTTGGCAGCATTCCCGCGCAAAGGCATGGCGAAGAAGTGGCGATCGTCGGTGCCGGCATCGCTGGGCTGGTGGCGGCCTACGAGCTGATGAAGCTGGGCCTCAAGCCGGTCGTCTACGAAGCCTCGAAGCTCGGCGGGCGCCTGCGCTCGCAGGCCTTCAACGGCACCGACGGTATCGTCGCCGAACTGGGCGGCATGCGCTTCCCGGTATCGTCCACCGCGTTCTACCACTATGTCGACAAGCTCGGCCTGGAAACGAAACCCTTCCCCAACCCGCTGACCCCGGCGTCGGGCAGCACGGTGATCGACCTCGAAGGCCAGACCTACTACGCCGAGAAAGCCGCCGACCTGCCGGCCCTGTTCCACGAGGTGGCCGAAGCCTGGGCCGATGCACTGGAGGACGGCGCACGCTTCGGCGAGATTCAGCAGGCCATCCGCGAGCGCGACGTGCCGCGCCTGAAGGCCCTGTGGGATACCCTGGTGCCGCTGTGGGACGACCGCACCTTCTACGATTTCGTCGCCACCTCCAAAGCCTTCGCCAAGCTGAGCTTCCAACACCGGGAAGTGTTCGGCCAGGTCGGTTTCGGCACCGGCGGCTGGGATTCGGACTTCCCCAACTCGATGCTGGAAATCTTCCGCGTGGTCATGACCAACTGCGACGATCACCAGCACCTGGTGGTCGGAGGTGTGGAGCAAGTGCCGCAGGGCATCTGGCGGCATGTGCCGGACAGCACTGCGCACTGGCCGGCCGGCACCAGTCTTCGCTCGCTGCACGGCGGCGCGCCGCGGGCCGGGGTCAAGCGCATCGCCCGCGCCAGCGATGGCCGCCTGGCGGTTACCGACAACTATGGCGACACCCGCCACTACGCCGCCGTGCTCACCACCTGCCAGAGCTGGCTGCTGACCACCCAGATCGACTGCGAAGAGTCGCTGTTCTCGCAGAAGATGTGGATGGCCCTGGACCGCACCCGCTACATGCAGTCGTCGAAGACCTTCGTCATGGTCGATCGCCCGTTCTGGAAGGACAAGGATCCGCAGACCGGCCGCGACCTGTTGAGCATGACGCTCACCGATCGCCTGACCCGTGGCACCTATCTATTCGACAACGGCGACGACAAGCCGGGAGTGATCTGCCTGTCGTACGCATGGATGAGCGATGCGCTGAAAATGCTGCCGCATCCGACCGAGAAACGCGTGCAGCTTGCCCTGGATGCGCTGAAGAAGATCTACCCGAAAACCGACATCGCGGGGCACATCATCGGCGACCCGATCACCATCTCCTGGGAAGCCGACCCCTACTTCCTCGGCGCCTTCAAAGGCGCGCTGCCAGGCCACTACCGCTACAACCAGCGCATGTACGCGCACTTCATGCAACAGGACCTGCCCCCCGAGCAGCGCGGCATCTTCATTGCTGGCGACGACGTGTCCTGGACCCCGGCCTGGGTCGAAGGCGCGGTGCAAACGTCGCTGAATGCGGTGTGGGGTATCATGAACCACTTCGGCGGCAAGACCCATGCGGACAATCCCGGGCCGGGCGACGTGTTCCACGAGATCGGCCCTATCGCCCTGCCTGACTGAGACGAGGAGGCGCTCATGCGCATCGCCCTGTTCCAGGGAGCGCCCAGGCCACTGGACGTGCCCGGCAATCTAGAACGCTTGCAGCACCAGGCACAACTGGCCGCAGCACGTGGTGCGCAAATGCTGGTGTGCCCGGAGATGTACCTCAGCGGCTACAACATCGGCGCCGAGGCGGTACAGCGCCTGGCCGAACCCGAAGACGGACCCTCGGCCATGGCGGTGGTGGAGATTGCCCAGGCGCAGCGCATCGCCATCGTCTATGGCTACCCGGAGCGGGCCGAGGACGGCTCGATTCACAACAGCGTGCAACTGATCGACGCCCACGGCCGCAGCCTGTGCAACTACCGCAAGACCCACCTGTACGGCGAGCTGGACCGCTCGATGTTCAGCCCGGGCGCCAACCACTTTCCGGTGGTCGAGCTCGATGGCTGGAAGCTGGGGCTGCTGATCTGCTATGACATCGAATTCCCCGAGAACGCCCGGCGCCTGGCGCTTGAGGGTGCCGAGCTGATCCTGGTGCCGACCGCGAACATGACACCCTACGACTTCGTCTGCCAGGTGACGGTGCGCTCGCGGGCGCAGGAGAACCAGTGCTATCTGGTATACGCCAACTACTGCGGGGCTGAGGCTGAGATCCAGTATTGCGGACAGAGCAGCATCATCGGCCCGGACGGCAGCCTGCTGGCCATGGCCGGACGCGAGGAATGCCAATTGCTGGCCGACCTTGAGCACGAACGGGTGGTGAAGGGGCGTGAGGCGTTTCCGTATCTTGCGGACCTGCGGCGGGATCTTCACCGCGGTCAGGATTGAAGCCGACGGGAAAGGAGCGGGTTCACCGACGAAATCGGCACCGTGGCAGATGGCACCGGCCCGGTCGCCGTAAATGCGCTAGCATCGCTCCATGACCGACGCTATCAACACACTCACCCTGCCCAACGGCCTGCGCCTGACCCTGCGCCACGCCCCGCGCCTCAAGCGCGCCGCCGCCGCCTTGAGGGTCCATGCCGGCAGTCATGACGCTCCGGCGAGGTGGCCGGGCATAGCGCACTTTCTCGAGCACCTGCTGTTCCTCGGCACCGCGCGCTTCCCGCTGGAAGACGGCCTGATGCGGCATGTGCAGGCATTCGGCGGCCAGGTCAATGCCAGTACCCGCGAACGCACCACCGATTTCTTCTTCGAAGTGCCTCCCACGGCCCTGGGCTCAGCGCTGGAGCGCCTGTGCCAGATGCTCGCCGAACCGGACCTGAGCCTGGCACGCCAGCACCGCGAGCGTGAAGTGATCCATGCGGAGTTCATCGCCTGGTCGCGCAATGCCGAGGCGCAACGCCAGTTCAGGCTGTTGCAATGCGTATCGCCACATCATCCCTTGAGCGGGTTCCACGCAGGCAACCGGTACAGCCTGGCGTTGCAGGACCCGGCTTTCCAGCGCGCGCTGGGCGACTTCCATGCTCGCTTCTATCGCGGTGGGCAGATCCATCTGAGCCTGTGCGGGCCGCAATCGCTGATGCAGCTCGAAGCACTGGGCCGGCAGTTCGGCAGCCTGTTCAGGGCGGGCAAAATGCAAGCGCAAACACCTCCCGCCCCCTTGCTCGATACCCCCTTGATCGAGCTCGAAGCCTCCAGAGGCGGCCTTGATTTGCTGTTCGCCCACGAGCACCTTCCGCCAGGTGCCGAGCAGGCCCTGGACCTGCTGAAGGCCTGCCTGAGCGACAGCCGCCCAGGCGGCTGGCTCGATGCCCTGCGCCAACGCGGCTGGCTCCAGGAGGTTCACAGCGATTCGCTGTATGCCTTTGCCGGCCAGTTGCTCTGGCACATCCGCCTGCAACTGCAGCCGGACGCCCCGCCAGCCGAGGTTCGCGCACTGCTGCACGGCTGGTTCGGCGCGTTGCGGCGCCTGGACGCCGCAGCGCTCAACAACGAGTTCGAGCGCCTTCAACACAGTCGCAAGCAAGCAGCCAGCGCACTTGAACTCGCCCGTCGGGACAGTGCCCAGCGGCCGTTCGAAGCGCTGGATGCCCAGGCACTGAAAGCCTTCAAGGCATTGCTCGATGATCTGCCGAGCGGTGAGCAGGGCCAATGGCAGCAACCGCACGATGAGCCCCTGCTGATCGCAGACCTCCCGGTTGGATACGCAGCGCTGCCGGATGATCTGCCCGTCAGCGACATCCTGCCGGTCGAGCGAGGCCTCGCAACGCTGTATCTACGCTGGCGTATCGCCTCGCCCCTGCGCGAGCGCTTTCACGCAGTGCTGTCACAAGCGCTGCAACCACTGCTCGAACGCGCCCGCCGCGCCTCGCTGCAGCTGGACTTCTCTCTCATTGGCGAACACTGGCAACTGCGCTGTGCGGGCACGTCTGGCGCGGTAATCCGCACCCTCGACCTGGCCTTGGAACACCTGCGCCACCCTGCCCCCCACTTGCTGCACACACCTGCGCCCGCCGAGCCAGCGCACATCCCGATCAGGGCACTGCTCAAGGCACTGCCCGATCACCTGCGCGAGGCAACCATACAGCCTCAGCCAGCCTGCCTGCTGGATCTGACAATGCTTGGGCAGATCTGGGCCAGCGCGCCTCGACACGGCCTCGCCATCGGCTTCGATGGCGCAGCGCAAGCGGCGCTCGGCGCGGTGTTGGCACATGCACCGGGGTTGTCAGGGGCGCCACCGTCGGCCTCCCGGTCATTGCCGGCCCGACGCTGGCTGCATCACCCCACGGGCGGCAGCGAGCATGCGCTGCTGCTGTTCTGCCCGGTTCCCGCACACGATGAAGGCGCAGGTCGGGTACTGGCGCAAGCGCTGCAAGGACCGGTTTACCAGCGCCTGCGGGTCGAACTGCAACTGGGCTATGCCGTGTTCAGCGCCTTTCGTCAGATAGAAGGCCAAGGCGGCCTGCTGTTCGGTGTGCAATCGCCACAGGCAACGCCCGGCCAGATTCTCGAACACCTGCTCAGCCTGTTGGCCGACGGCGTCACGTTCGACCCCGCCGCCGTACGGGCCCTGGCCGCGCAGTTCGAGGAGCCGGCGATGGCCAATGCGGAAGTCGCCGAATGGGCCTGGCAGACATATCTGGCTACAGAGCCGACAGACCTTTCCCATCTGCGCAGGTCTATTCTCAGGACAGACCAGCCAATACTGGACGATCTGGTGAAACGCCTTCTGGACGCCGAGCACGGCTGGCTATGTCTGGCCACCAGCGAAGCACCGGATGCGCGCTTTGCGCAAATTCCCTCTGTCTGAGGCGAGGATTGTTACCTGTACTGCAAGGGCGCTTTTCGAAGAATTAACCTTTCGGTACAAATTTTTCTTGTAAGATAGCGCAATCTCAGCCAATGGAACCTCCTGACTCAGGCGGCACCAAAGTAGATAGCTGACATCCACCCACACCATCCGGAAGGAGTTCGACCATGACCACCTGGACCAAACCCGCTTACACCGACCTGCGCATCGGCTTCGAAGTCACCATGTACTTCGCCAGCCGCTAAGCAGCGCTGCAGTGCAACGCCTCGGCCCGCCGGGGCGTTTTCGTTTCATGGACCAGGGGCAAGACAGTAGCCATGTACATCCAGATTCTCGGTTCCGCCGCCGGTGGCGGTTTCCCCCAGTGGAACTGCAACTGCGTCAACTGCAAGGGCTTTCGCGATGGCAGCCTGCGCGCAACGGCACGCACCCAGTCGTCCATTGCCCTGTCCGACGACGGTGAGCACTGGATCCTGTGCAACGCTTCGCCCGACATCCGCGCCCAGCTCCAGGCCTTTGCACCGATGCAGCCGGCACGTGCCCTGCGCGACACCGGTATCGACGCGATCGTCCTGCTCGACAGCCAGATCGACCACACCACCGGCCTGCTCAGCCTGCGCGAAGGCTGCCCGCACCAGGTCTGGTGCACCGACATGGTCCACCAGGACCTGAGCACCGGCTTCCCGCTGTTCACCATGCTCAGCCACTGGAACGGTGGCCTGCAGTGGAATCGCATCGAGCTGCAAGGCAGCTTCGTCATCCCCGCCTGCCCTGATCTGCAATTCACGCCCTTCCCGTTGCGCAGCGCTGCGCCACCCTACTCGCCGCACCGTTTCGACCCGCACCCAGGCGACAACCTTGGCCTGCTGGTCGAGGACCTGCGCACTGGTGGCAAGCTGTTCTACGCGCCGGGGCTGGGTCAGGTCGACGACAAGCTGCTGCAGATGATGCACGGCGCCGACTGCCTGCTGGTCGACGGCACCCTGTGGGAAGACGATGAAATGCAACGCCGCGGCGTCGGCACCCGCACCGGCCGCGAAATGGGCCACCTGGCCCAGAACGGCCCCGGTGGCATGCTGGAGGTGCTCGATGCCTTCCCACGCCAGCGCAAGGTGCTTATCCACATCAACAACACCAACCCGATTCTCGACGAGGACTCTCCGGAGCGCGCCGAAGTCCAGCGCCGTGGCGTGGAAGTCGCCTACGATGGCATGAGCATCGAGTTGTAAGGAGGCCTGATGAGCGACGCACTGCCGATGTCCCCTGCCGAGTTCGAGCAGGCCCTGCGCGCCAAGGGCGCCTACTACCACATCCATCACCCCTACCACGTGGCGATGTACCAGGGCCGCGCCACGCGCGAGCAGATCCAGGGCTGGGTGGCCAACCGCTTCTACTACCAGGTGAACATCCCCATGAAGGATGCCGCGATCCTGGCCAATTGCCCGGACCGCGAAGTACGCCGCGAGTGGATCCAGCGCCTGCTCGACCACGACGGCGCCCCCGGCGAGGACGGCGGCATCGAAGCCTGGCTGCGCCTCGGCCAGGCGGTGGGCCTGGACCCGGAGCAACTGCGTTCGCAGGAACTGGTGCTGCCCGGCGTGCGCTTCGCCGTCGACGCCTATGTCAACTTCGCCCGCCGTGTATCCTGGCAAGAAGCGGCCAGCAGCTCGCTGACCGAGCTGTTCGCCCCGCAGATCCACCAGTCGCGCCTGGACAGCTGGCCGCAGCACTATCCCTGGATCGATCCGGCCGGCTACGAGTACTTCCGCACCCGCCTGGGCCAGGCCCGACGCGATGTAGAGCATGGCCTGGCGATTACCCTGCAGCACTACACCACGCGCGAAGGGCAGGAGCGTATGCTGGAAATCCTGCAGTTCAAGCTGGATATCCTCTGGAGCATGCTCGATGCCATGAGCATGGCCTATGAACTGAACCGCCCGCCCTATCACAGCGTCACAAGCGAACGGGTCTGGCACAAGGGGATCGCACTATGAGTCTCGACCGCACACTGGTGCCGAACTGGCGCACCGGCTACCGCTTCCAGTACGAACCCGCGCAAAAGGGCCACGTGCTGCTGTACCCCGAAGGCATGATCAAGCTCAACGACAGTGCCGGTCTGATCGGTGGGCTGGTCGATGGCCAACGCGATGTCGCGGCGATCATCGCTGAGCTCGAACAGCAATTCCCCGGTATCCCGGAAGTGGCCGAGGACATCGAGCAGTTCATGGAGGTGGCCCGTGCCGAACACTGGATCACCCTCGCCTGAGGTGCCGGTCGGCCTGCCGTTGTGGCTGCTGGCCGAGCTGACCTACCGCTGCCCGCTGCAGTGCCCTTACTGCTCCAACCCGTTGGACTTCGCCGCCCAGGGCAAGGAGCTGAGCACCGAACAGTGGTTCGAGGTGATGGCTCAGGCCCGTGAAATGGGCGCGGCGCAGATCGGTTTTTCCGGCGGCGAGCCGCTGGTGCGCCAGGACCTCGCCGAGCTGATCGGTGAGGCCCGGCGCCTGGGCTACTACACCAACCTGATCACCTCCGGGATCGGCCTCACCGAGCAGAAGATCGCCGCGTTCAAGCAGGCCGGTCTGGACCATATCCAGATCAGCTTCCAGGCCAGCGACGAACAGGTGAACAACCTGCTGGCCGGCTCGAAGAAGGCCTTTGCGCAGAAGCTGGAAATGGCGCGCGCGGTGAAGGCCCACGGTTATCCGATGGTGCTGAACTTCGTCACCCACCGGCACAACATCGACCGGATCGACCGCATCATCGAACTGTGCATCGCCCTCGAAGCCGACTTCGTCGAACTTGCCACCTGCCAGTTCTACGGCTGGGCGCACCTCAATCGCCTGGGCTTGCTGCCGACCAAAGAGCAGCTCGAACGCGCCGAGCGCATCACCAACCAGTACCGTGATCGGCTGAAAGCCGACGGCAATCCGTGCAAACTGATCTTCGTCACCCCCGACTACTATGAAGAACGCCCCAAGGCCTGCATGAACGGCTGGGGCAGCCTGTTCCTGACCATCACCCCCGACGGCACCGCCCTGCCCTGTCATGGCGCGCGTCAGTTGCCGGTGCAGTTTCCCAACGTGCGCGACCACGACCTGCGGCATATCTGGTACGACTCGTTCGGCTTCAACCGCTTTCGCGGTTACGACTGGATGCCCGAACCCTGCCGTTCGTGCGACGAAAAGGAAAAGGACTTTGGCGGTTGCCGCTGCCAGGCCTTCATGCTCACTGGCGATGCCAGCAAGGCCGACCCGGTGTGCGCCAAGTCGCCGGATCACGGCATCATTCTCAAGGCCCGCGAGGAGGCGCAGACCGCTCAGATGAACATCGAACAGATGACCTTTCGCAATGAGCGCAACTCCCGTGTCATCGCCCGCGGCTGAGTTCAGCGCCACCCAGGCGGTGGCCGCCGGCACCGACTTCGCCGAACTCAAGGTCGGCGAGCAGGGGCTGTTCTGGAACGAATTCCGCCCCGCCGATGGCGCCTGCCGCATCTGGCACTGGCGCCAGCAGCAGGCCCACTGCCTGACACCGGACGGTTTCAGCGCGCGCAGCCGAGTGTATGAATACGGCGGCGGCAGTTTCTGCCTGGCCCCGCAGGCGGTGGTCTTCGTCAACGAGAAGGACCAGCAGGTCTACAGCCAGGCGCTGGACGGCTCGCCCCCCCAAGCACTGACAGCAGCCTCAGAATGCCGCTATGGCGACCTGCAATGGCATGACGGCCAGGTGCTGGCGGTCGAGGAGCGGCATGGCGAAAGCGTCGAGCACCGCTTGGTGACGCTGGCCGCAGGCATGCGCCAGGTACTGGCCGAAGGTGCCGACTTCTACGCCTCCCCTGTTCTGAGCCACGACGGTCAGCGCCTGGCGTGGATCGAATGGGATCGCCCGGCGCAGCCTTGGACCCTCACCCGCCTGATGAGTCGCGCGCGGCAAGCCGACGGACACTGGGGGCCGACGCACTGCGTGGCCGGCCAGGACGAGTCCCTGCAACAGCCTCGCTTCGACACTGACGGCAGGCTGTATTGCCTGTCCGACCGCAACGGTTTCTGGCAGCCCTGGGGCGAGTTCGACGGGGGCTGGCAGGCTATCCCTGCCGAAGCTGCCGACCACGCTGCTGCGCCATGGCAACTGGGCGCCTGCACCTGGCTGCCCCTGGGCCCGCAAGGCTATCTCGCGACCTGGTTCGACAACGGCTTCGGCAAGCTGGCGGTTCGCAGCGAAGACCAAGACCTGCAAGTGTTCGCCGAGGAGTACACGCGGTTTCGCAGCCTGGCGATGGACGCACAGCACCTCTATGCCATCGCCGCCTCACCCACGCGCCCACCGGCAATCCTCGCCATCGCACGCGACGGCCAGCGCAGCCGGGTCCTGGCAGGTGGCGGCGAGGTACTGCCAGCCGAGCGCATCAGTTATCCACAGCCCATCCGCTACCCGAGTGGCGACGCCCTGGCCCATGGATTCTTCTACCCAGCCATGGACAGCCAGCACACACCCCCGCTGGTGGTGTTCATCCACGGAGGCCCGACCTCGGCCTGCTACCCGGTACTCGACGCACGCATCCAGTACTGGACCCAGCGTGGTTTCGCCGTCGCCGACCTCAACTATCGCGGCAGCAGCGGCTATGGCCGCGCCTATCGCCAGGCATTGCACCTGCGCTGGGGCGAAATCGACGTGCAGGACGCCTGCGCCGCCGTTGCCTTCCTCGCCGGGCAAGGCTTGATAGACCCGGACAAGGCGTTCATTCGCGGCGGCAGTGCCGGCGGCTACACCACCCTGTGCGCCCTGGCCTTCCACGACGTATTCCGCGCGGGCGCCAGCCTCTATGGCGTCAGTGATCCCATCGCGTTGGGCAAGGCGACTCACAAGTTCGAAGGCGATTACCTGGACTGGCTGATCGGCGACCCGCAGCAAGATGCCGAGCGCTACCGGCAACGCACGCCGCTACTGCACGCTGAGCGGATCAAGGCGCCGGTGATCTTCTTCCAGGGTGAGCTGGATGCAGTGGTAGTGCCGGAACAGACCCGCAGCATGCTTGAAGCGCTGAAAGCCAATGGCATCGAAGCGGTTGGGCACTTCTACCCTGAGGAGCGTCATGGTTTTCGCAAGGCACAGAACCTTGCCCATGCGCTGGAGGAGGAATGGCGCTTTTATTGCCGGGCACTGGCGGGTTGAGGGGGCCGCGCCCGGCCCCGTCATGCGTTAGCGCTTGGCGATGATGTACACCGCATGCACGATCCCTGGAATGTAGCCCAGCAGGGTCAGCAGGATGTTGAGCCAGAACGCGCCGCCGAAGCCAACTTGCAGGAACACGCCCAAAGGCGGCAGAAGAATAGCGATGATGATACGAATGAAGTCCATGTGAAGCTCTCCTGGGATGGTTCTCAACACAGACTAGTGCGCTTCGCTGGAGGTTCCACACTGATATCACGTCTGAAAAAAAACGCCCCGGGCCAAATACAGCTGGCCAAGGGCGATGCGCAGGAACGCGAGACGGTTCGTTGAATTCGGTGGTCAGGCCGTCGCTTCGCGGCGAACCTGTGGGTGGGAATGCAAGCGGGCGAAGGCCCGGGATAACCGCTGCAGCATTTCGTCGATATTGCCCCGGCTAACGGTCAGCGCCGGCGAGAAGCGCACCACATCCGCTTGCGGAGCATTGAGCAGCAGGCCTTCGTGCAGTGCTGCCTCGACCAGTTCCTGGGCCAGCGCTTCACGCAACTGCAACGCCCATAACAACCCCTGGCCCCGCACCTCGCCCTGCCCGTAGCGCCCCGCCAGACGGCTAAGACCCTCGCGCAGGTGCCGGCCGCTGTCCTGCACCTTCTCGAGAAAACCCGGGGCCAGCACGGTGTCCAGCACCGCCAGGCCCGCCGCGCTCATCAGGGCGTTGCCGTGGTGGCTGCCCTCGAGCTCGCCCGGCGCGGCGCAGCAGGCCGTACCGCGGGCCAGCAGGGCCGCCAGCGGCACTCCGCCACCCAGGCCCTTGCCCAAGGTGAGGATGTCGGCACGCACGCCGTAGGTCTGTTCGGCCAGCAGCGCGCCACAACGGCCGATACCGGTCTGCACTTCGTCGAGAATCAACAGGATGCCCAGCTCGCGGCAGAGCTTTTCGACCCCCTGCAGGTATTCACGTGTTGCCGGAATCACGCCGGCTTCGCCCTGGATCGGCTCGAGCATGATCGCCACGGTGCGCGAGTCGACCTCGGCATGCAGCGCAGCCAGGTCGTTGAACGGCACCTTGCTGAAGCCTGGCAATCCCGGTTCGCAGCGGTTGCACGGCAGCGGGTCGGACGCCGACAGCGCGCCAAGGCTGCGGCCATGGCAGGCCTGGCTGGCCGTGATGATGTGATAGGCGCCGCCGCGATGCAGCTGGCCCCATTTGCGCGCAAGCTTGATTGCGCCCTCGCAAGCCTCGGCGCCACTGTTGAGCAGGTACGCCTGGTCGCTGCCGGTGCTTTGGCACAAGCGCCCGGCCAACGCCAGCAGCGCCGAGCTGTGAAAGCCCGCGCCCGGATTGATCAGGGCCTGGGCCTGGCTGCCGAGGGCTCTGGCCAGCACTTCAGGGCTGTGCCCGAGGCTGTTGACCGCGCAGCCCTGGGTGAAGTCCAGGTACGCATGCCCCTGGTCGTCCCACAACCAAGAACCCTGACCCCGCACGAACACCTGAGGTGCGCGCTCGCGGCCAGGCATCAGCCACTCGCGGGACAACGGCGAGGGCCGCGCCTCATGCGTCGGGCTCTGCACGGGCCCGGCAACGGCCGCAGCCGAACGACGCAGCTTGAACAGGTTCATGATGACTCCAAGGCAATCACGGGGACGGCAAGGCGCCCCGGTCTTCGCCTGAGGACGGATATTTTGCCTTGCCTATCAAAAGTGTTTCTCATCCGGGGCAACAATGAACCGGGCGGATCGCTTCAGCCCTCCGGAATACGGCGATAGACTAGGCGTACCGGCGCTTCGCGGCCATTTCGTTTTTTCAGCTTTTTCGATAAGTATTTCTTATGGATTTTCGCCAACTGCGTTATTTCGTCGCGGTCTATGAAGAAGGCCATGTGGGGCGGGCTGCTGAGCGTCTGTCACTGTCGCAACCGGCACTGTCGCAACAGATCCGCCAGCTTGAGCACAGCCTTGACCTGAACCTGTTCGAGCGCAGCAACAAACGCCTGCTGCCGACACTCGCCGCGCACACCCTCTACAACCATGCATTGCCCCTGCTCGACGGGCTGCAGCGCGCCCAGGAAGCCATGCAGGGGTTCAAGGGCCAGTCCTTGCGCACCTTGGCCATCGGTGTGCTGCAGACCGTACGCCCGAGCCTGGTGCCGCGGCTGCTGGAGAAACTGCGCAAGGCCCAGCCACACCTGGTCGTACAGATCTACGAACTGTCGGGGCTGGAAATCGAGCGGCGGCTACTCAACGGCAGCCTGGATATCGGCATCAGCTACCTGCCGCCACGTCAGCCTGGGCTGCACGGGCTGTTGTTGTACGAAGATGAACTGCAGCTTGTCATCCCCAATACGCATCCACTGAAAGACTTCAAGAAGGTATCGATCAGACAAGCCGCCGAACTGCCGCTGCTGATGCTGGGGGAGGAGTTTCAGATCCGACAGATCTGGAAGGCACAACTGGCCAACCTCGGGCGCAGGCCGCAGGTGCAGGCAGAGATGAACAACATGGGGGGGATTCTCGACAGCCTGGCCAATACCGCCCTGGCGACCATCCTTCCGGGGCGGGCCAAGGAAGCGGCCGAAGACGATCAGGCACTGCTGTGGAAACCCCTGAGCGAGCCGCGGGTCCCGCTCAAGGTGGGCCTGGTGTTTCGCGATGCCCAGCGCCAGCAGGCATCGGTGGAGTTGCTGCGCACCCTGCTTGAGGAGGAGAGCGATGCCCGCCAGGCTGGCGTGCAGACACTGGATGGGCGCGGCGCATAAAAACGCCAGACAAAGAAAACCCCGCCGAGGCGGGGTTCTCCAGACTGTTTCCCTGACATCCTTATCGTCCCACCATCCTGGCGGGAAATCCTACGTGTCCCTGTTCTGTCCTTTGCGCTTCCTGCGCTCCGTCCATGTAAGAAAGATTAACCGTGGATCCAATCTTAGGAAAGAGGAGAAAAGTCACCACGTAATGTAGGAAAAAGCTTACAAGGCCGAGGTTTTCAGAACGTCCCGTTTGCACTCGAAAACCCCGACTCCTCGATCAGAATTGCGCGGCGTCCAGCAGGTACAACGACTCGCTGCCCGCCTTCACCGAAGCCACCAACGAATCCAGCCTTGGCAGCAGGCGGGCGAAGTAGAAGCGCGCCGTCCCTAGCTTCGCACCATAGAAGGCCTCGTCGCCCTCGCCTACCTGCGCAGCACGGGCCATCAATGCCCACATGTAGCCATAGGCCACGTAGCCGAACGCATGCAGGTACTCGACCGAGGCGGCACCAATTTCGTTGGGGTTGCCTTTCGCCTGCTCCAGCACCCACTCGGTCAAGCCGTCGAGCTGATCCAGCGCAGCACCCAGCGGCCGCGTGAACTCGTCGTCGGCAGCGCCGAGGAACTGACGGATCTCGTCAGCGAACAGACGGTAGTACGCGCCGCCGCTGGCCACCACCTTGCGCCCCATCAGGTCCAGGGCCTGGATGCCGTTGGTGCCCTCGTAGATCTGCGTGATGCGCACATCGCGCACCAACTGCTCCTGGCCCCATTCGCGAATGTAGCCGTGTCCACCGAACACTTGCTGGCCATGTACGGTGCACTCCAGGCCGAGGTCGGTGAGGAAGGCCTTGGCCACCGGCGTCAGCAAGGCCACCAGTTCCTCGCTGCGTTTGCGGGTAGCGGCGTCTTCGCTGAACTTGGCGCTGTCCAGTTGCATGGCGACATAGGTGGAAAACGCCCGACCGCCTTCGATCAACGCTTTCATGGTGAGCAGCATGCGGCGCACATCGGGGTGGACGATGATCGGGTCGGCGACCTTGTCCTTGGCTTGCGGGCCCGTCGGTGCGCGGCTCTGCAAGCGGTCGCGGGCGTATTCGACGGCATTCTGGTAGGAGCGCTCGGCCGACGCCAAGCCCTGGATACCGACACCCAGGCGCTCGTAGTTCATCATGGTGAACATCGCCGCCAGGCCTTTGTTCGGCTCACCGACGATATAGCCGATTGCCTCGTCGAAGTTCATCACGCAGGTGGCCGAAGCCTGGATGCCCATCTTGTGTTCGATCGAGCCACAGGTGGCCGGGTTGCGCGCACCCAGGCTGCCATCGTCGTTGACCAGGAACTTGGGCACCAGGAACAGCGAGATGCCTTTCGGACCAGCCGGCGCGTCCGGCAGCTTGGCCAGCACGAGGTGGATGATGTTTTCGGTCAGGTCGTGCTCGCCACCGGTGATGAAGATCTTGGTGCCGCTGACCTTGTAGCTGCCGTCGGCCTGCGGCTCGGCCTTGGTGCGGATGATGCCCAGGTCGGTGCCGGCATGGGGTTCGGTCAGGCACATGGAGCCGGCCCAGACGCCGGCGTACATGTTCGGCAGATACTTTTCCTTCAACGCTTCGCTGGCGTGGGCGTTGATCGACAGGCAGGCACCTGCGGTGAGCATCGGATACAGCCCGAACGACAGGCTCGAGGCGTTGACCATTTCCTCGACCTGGGCCGAGATGGCCTTGGGCATGCCCATTCCACCAAACAGCGGATCCCCGCCAACACCGACCCAGCCGCCTTCGGCGTAGGTCTGGTAAGCCTCGATGAACCCGGCCGGGGTGCGGACCGCGCCATTGTCCCAGTGGCAGCCTTCTTCATCAGCGGCGCGGCTCAGGGGCGCAATGCTCTTGCTGGTGACCTTGCCTGCCTCTTCCAGCACGGCCAGGGCAGTTTCGGCGTCGACAACCTCAGCCAGCCCCGGCAACTGGGACCAGAGATCGGCAACCTTGAAGACTTCATTGAGTACGAAGCGCATATCGCGCAGGGGCGCTTTATAGTCGGCCATGACAACCTCTCGCTAGCAGAGTCGGGGGCGGCCGCCATGGGCCGCACACTGGGTTGGAAGCAGTGTAACCGAACAACTTTTACGAGACATAGGGTCATCACGCGACCATATAGTCGACTATAGTCACGCCATGCGAACTGCCCCGCGCCGTGCAGTTTGCCCCTGCTGCATGACGCAGTTACGACCCGCAGCCTTGGCGCTGTAGAGCGCCTGGTCAGCGGATTTGAGCACTTCTTCCGGGTTTCGGTGCTCCGGTAGGCGCTCGGCGACGCCGATGCTGATAGTCACCGACACCGTGTTGCCCGCCGAACCTGCACGGCGCTGGCGCCCGGTGGAATCATCCTGTGGGCGGCTGTTCTGATCGCGTAGCTGGATGGCGTAGTTGGCGATCATCTCGCGCACCGCTTCCAGGTGCGGCAGGCATTCTTCGGCGGTCTGCCCGGCGAATACCAGGGCGAACTCCTCACCGCCATAGCGATAGGCGCGCCCGCCCCCGGTCACCTTCGACAGGCGGCTGGCGACCAGGCGCAACACTTGGTCGCCGACATCGTGGCCATGGGTGTCATTGAATTTCTTGAAGTGATCCACGTCGGTCATAGCGATTACATAATTGCGGCCCAGGCGCTGCATGCGTTCGTTCAGTGCGCGGCGGCCAGGAAGGCCGGTCAGTTCGTCGCGAAACGCCATCTGGTAGGCCTCGTGGGAAACCGCTGCGGCGATCATCAGCATCACCTGGCTGCACATGATGTTCAGGGTGAAGGGCAGGATGAACGTCTGCGGCAGCATCCAGAAGATCCCCACCAGGCCGGTGACCTGCGCGGCGTGCAACGGCCGGGGCTCGCGCAGGTACTGCACCACCAGGAGGATGAATACGCCCAGGAACAACGGGTAGGCCAACTGGATCAGGCTCATCCACTGCCCATGCAGCGACGGCCAGCGGATCTCTGCCAGCCACGTCAGCAACGTCTGTGGATAACTCTGCTCCAGTGCCAGGGTCACGCTGCCAACCGCGAACAGCACGGCGAAGCGGGCAAGCATGTCCTGGGCCAGGTGGGTGCGTTCCTGCCAGGCGCCGAACAGGCCGAACAGTGCTGGCAGCAGCAGGCACACGAGGTGGAACACCACCGCAGCGTCTTCGCGAACCTTGCCATGATCGCGGTAGTAATCCGTCTGGGTATCGAGCAGGAAGTAGGCGATGTACACCGTGACCATCAGGAACAGTTCACGCTGGCGGCGGTACACCGCACAGTAGGCACCGCCGAGCAGCAGCACCAGGGTAGGTAATACGTTGAACAGGGACGTGAAGAACACGCTCAGGTCCCTGACATACGCCGCCGCAAGCCCCGACACCAGCAGCAGGATCGAAGGCAGAAAGTGGCTGGCGCGAACAGCGGATAGACGAAACAAGGGTAATCTCCGACCCGGCAGATCAATAATAGCATTGTGCCCTTACTTCATCGGCAGCGCACATGAATAGATGAATACAACGAAGGGTTTAACGGCACGCGGGGGGCGAGTCTTGAGGTTTTCTCGTTACCGGATGCAACGAGAGCAGGCAAAAAAAAACGCCTGCCGATAATGGCAGGCGTTTTTCCGTACAGCGTCGGGCGTCAGATCGACAGACCGAAGTCTTCTTCTTTCATCGCCATCAGGTTGTTGGCACCCGACAGGATGGCCGCCACGTGCGTGCGAGTACGCGGCAGGATGCGCTGGAAGTAGAAGCGCGCGGTCTGCAGCTTGGCAGTGTAGAACGCCTCTTCAGCGGTGCCGGCCGCCAGCTTCTCGGCAGCCAGGCGGGCGATGTCGGCCCAGAAGTAGGCCAGGCACGCGTAGCCGGAGTACATCAGGTAGTCCACGGACGCGGCACCGACTTCCTCACGGTCTTTCATGGCGGCCATGCCGATCTTCATGGTCAGCTCGCCCCACTCCTTGTTCAGCGCAGCCAGCGGCTCGACGAATTCCTTGGTGGCTTCGTTGCCTTCCTGTCCTTGGCAGAACTTGTGGACGATCTTGGTGAAGCCCTTGAGCGCCTCGCCCTGGGTCATCAGCACCTTGCGGCCCAACAGGTCGAGGGCCTGGATGCCGGTGGTGCCTTCGTACAGCATCGAGATGCGGCTGTCGCGCACGTTCTGCTCCATGCCCCACTCGGCAATGAAACCGTGGCCACCGTAGATCTGCACGCCATGGTTGGCGGCCTCGAAACCGACTTCGGTCATGAATGCCTTGGCGATCGGGGTCAGGAAGGCCAGCAGTGCATCGGCCTTCTTGCGCTCTTCCTCGTCCTGGCTGTACTTGACGATGTCCACCTGCTTGGCGGTGAAGTAGACCATTGCGCGGTTGCCTTCGGCAAAGGCTTTCATGGTCAGCAGCATGCGGCGCACGTCCGGGTGGACGATGATCGGGTCAGCGGCCTTGTCCGGTGCTTTCGGGCCGGTCAGGGAGCGCATCTGCAGACGATCGCGGGCATATTTCAGGCCACCCTGGAAGGCCACTTCGGCGTGAGCCAGGCCTTGCAGTGCTGTCCCCAGGCGCGCGGTGTTCATGAAGGTGAACATGCAGTTCAGGCCCTTGTTGGCCGGGCCGATCAGGTAGCCGGTGGCCGCGTCGAAGTTCATCACGCAGGTGGCATTACCGTGGATGCCCATCTTGTGCTCGAGGGAGCCGCAGCTCACGCCGTTGCGCTCGCCTACACCGCCTTCGGCGTTCGGCAGGAACTTGGGCACGATGAACAGCGAGATGCCCTTGGTGCCGGCCGGGGCATCGGGCAGGCGCGCCAGCACGATGTGGACGATGTTATCGGCCATGTCGTGCTCACCGGCCGAGATGAAGATCTTGGTGCCGGATACCTTGTAGCTGCCGTCGGCCTGCGGCTCGGCCTTGGTGCGCAGCATGCCCAGGTCGGTGCCGCAGTGCGGCTCGGTCAGGCACATGGTGCCGGTCCATTCGCCGGACACCAGCTTGGTCAGGTAGGTTTCCTGTTGCTCGGGGGTCCCGTGCTCGGAGATGGTGTTCATCGCGCCGTGGGACAGGCCTGGGTACATGCCCCAGGACCAGTTCGACTCGCCGACCATCTCGCTCAGGGTCAGGCCCAGCGACTCTGGCAGGCCTTGGCCGCCGTGCTCTACGTCATGGGCCAGGCTCGGCCAGCCGCCTTCGACGAACTGCTTGTAGGCTTCCTTGAAGCCGGTCGGGGTCTTCACGCCCGACTCGCTCCAGGTGCAGCCTTCCAGGTCGCCGACACGGTTCAGCGGGGCCAGCACCTGCTCACAGAACTTGGCACCTTCCTCGAGGATCGCATCGACCATGTCCGGTGTAGCATCCTGGCAACCCGGCAGGCTCTGATAGTGCGCTTCATAGCCGAGCAGCTCGTCACGGACGAAGCGAATATCACGCAAGGGGGCTTTGTATTCAGGCATGGCGATGAACCTCTGGGCTGAGTTCGTTGGGGAGACCGCGGGTACCGACCAGCTCTTGGCGGCTTTCGGTCAAACAGTTGTTTGAAACTTACGTTTAGCTCAGGGCAATGTCAAGAAGGGACGATAGTGCCAATTCGGTCGCGAACGATGGCGTTTCTGCCAGCGCTTGATTCATCGGCCCAACGCGCCTGTGGGAGCGGGTTTACCCGCGAACAAACCAGGCACACTTGCGTGGCTTGGTTGATTCGCGGGTAAACCCGCTCCCACAGGTACTTGGCCGACGGTTATGCAGTCAGGCGTAGGTATCGATGAACCGACCGAGCATTTCGTCGGAGGCCTTGGCGACTTTCACGCCCAGTTCGACTTCGTGCTTGCCCAGGGCGAGCTGCACGGTACTGGTGGCCAAGTCTTGCTGTTGGCTGCGGTCTACACCCCGCAGGCGCTCGGCCTGATAGCTGGTGGACTGGCTGGCGCCTGCGCGCTCGACGCCATTGCTGGCGATCTGGCTGGCGGCCTGGTCGACGCGGTTCTGCCCGTTCTGGATGGCGCCGAGGCCTGCGTAGAAAGCAGAGCTGCCGGTGATTTCCATATCAGGACTCCACAAGACTGGGTGAGGGAAGAGGGCTCAATTAAAACAGCCCGCAAGGAAAATTACCCGTTTAAATCCTTAATAGCCCAGTGCCAGCTAATAGAATCAGGGCATTTTTCGTAACCGGATGTTCACCAAGCGGTCAGTCAAGCAAGTCCAGGTCCAGATAACCGGCAACCGCCTCGGCTCCGGCAGACTTCAGCCACGGCACCCGCCCCAGGCATGGTGCCGGCAGGCGCTCGGCGAGGCTTGCCAGGTTTTCTTCAAGCCGCGCAGTGCGTGGATCGACGATATTGGCCACCCAGCCCGCCAGTTGCAGCCCATCGCGGGCGATGGCCTCGGCACTGAGCAGCGCATGGTTGATGCAACCCAGGCGCACCCCCACCACCAGGATCACCGGAAGCTTCAAGGCAACCGCCAGGTCGGACAGGTTGGCATGATCGGACAACGGCACCCGCCAGCCACCCGCCCCCTCGATCAGGGTGAAGTCGGCGCCGTGCGCCAGTATTTGCTGCATGGCGTCACGCAGTGTCGGCACGCTCAGTGCCACGCCGGCTTCGCGCGCGGCCACATGCGGGGCGATGGCCGGTTCGAAGGCGAAGGGATTGACCTGCTCATAGGGCAGCTTGATCGAGCTTTCGTCGATCAGCGCCAGCGCATCACTGTTGCGCAGCCCCTTGGGGCTGACCGTGCATCCGGACGCCACAGGCTTGGCAGCCAGCGTGCTGCGCCCAAGGTTATGTGCTGCACGCAACAGCCCGGTGGCGATGGTGGTCTTGCCGACATCGGTGTCGGTACCGGCGATGAAATAGGCCTGGCTCATGTCACTCCTCTTCGCCTTTGCGCAACACCCCATAGACCACCTGATAGGTGGCAGGCAGACCTTGGTCGTCACGGAACTGCTCATAGGCCTGCAGCAGCCCCTGCATGCGTGCACGCCCGGTCAGGCCCGACGGGCGTCCGGGATTCAGGTTGTGCGCACCCAGCGCCTTGAGTTCGTGGGTCAGGCTGCGCACATCCGGGTAGTGCAGTACGTGGGGCAGGCGCTCCAGCCCGAGCAGGGTCAGGCCGCTGTCGGCGCAGAGGCGCTGGTAATCCTCGAAGTGCCGGAAACGATTGACATGCACCAGCCCATCCACTGCCTGCCAGCTGGCACGCAACTCCTCCAGCGTGCCGACACACAGGCTGCTGAACGCCAGCACTCCGCCCGGTCGCAACACGCGCCGGGCTTCGGCCAGCACGCTGGAGAACTGGTCGCACCACTGCACTGCCAGGCTGGAGAACACCAGGTCGAAGGCACCATCGCGCAGCGGCAGGCGCTCGGCATCACCGGCCACATGATGATGCGCCCCACCGTGCTCGCGGGCATGGCTCAACATGCCTTCGGCGATATCCACTGCCACGCCATGGGCAGCCTCGAAGCGCGCAGCCAGGGCGCGACTGAAATGGCCTGTGCCGCTGCCCAGGTCGAGCCAGCGGGTCGGCGCCATCGACGCCGGCAAGCGCGCGAGCAAAGCGTCACCCACCGCGCGCTGCAGGGCTGCGACGCTGTCATAGCTGGCCGCCGCGCGAGAGAACGAGGCCGCCACCTGGCGCTTGTCCGGCAGGGCGCCGGGCAGGATCGGGCGGGAAAGATCAGTCATCACCACTCTCATGCAAGAAACTCTTGATACCCGCTGCAAGCTCCTGTGGGTACTCCAGCAGGAACGCGTGGGAACTGTCTTCGACCAGGCCGACTTCAACATCCGGCAGCAGCTCGCTGAGCGCCTTGGCCGCATCCGCCGGCACCAGTGCATCGCTACCTGCGAACAGGTGCAACTGTGGGCCGCCGTACTGCTCGAGCGCCTGGCGGGTATCCAGCTTGGCCAACACTTGCAGGCCGGTGGCCAGGTACAAGGGATCGGTGTCCGGCACACCCACGCCGAGCTGGCGCAGCAAGGTGCGGGGTTGCTGCGCCCCCTCGCTGCACAGCGTGCGAAATCGCTTGAGGGTGACCTGCGTGTGGCTGCGACAACCATCGAGGAAGGTGCCGAAAGTGTCTTCGGCCATGCCGTGGGGCCAGTCGTGGCGGGCCACGAAACTCGGATTGCTGGCCAGCGTCAGCAGGCCACAGCAATGGTCGCCACGCTTGTGCGCCAAGGCGCTGGCAAGCATGCCGCCCAACGACCAGCCACCCAGCCAGACATCCGTCGGCAGCTTGCGGTCGAGGTGATCGACCCAGGCCTGGATGTCAGCATCAGGCAGCTCCGGCAACGCTGCCAGGTCGACCTGCAGGCGTGGATCCTGCGCCCGCAGGCTGGCAGCCAGGGGTTCCAGTGAAGCGGTGCCCAGCCCCCAGCCGGGCAAGAGGATCAGTCGGTTACGCATCGGCGGACTCCAGCTGTGCATGACACTCGGCCAATGCATTCAACAATAGCTGGACCTGCGCCTCGCTGTGCGCGGCGCTCAAGGTTACGCGCAGGCGCGCACTGCCGACAGGTACGGTTGGCGGGCGGATCGCGGTCACCAGCAGACCGCGCTCGCGCAGCATCTTCGACAGCGTCAATGCCCGCGCCGCATCGCCGACCAGGATCGGCTGGATCGCGGTCGGGCTGTCCATCAACGCCAGGCCGATCTGTTGCGCGCCCTGGCGGAACTGGCGGATCAACGCGCCAAGATGCTCGCGCCGCCAGCGTTCATCACGCAGCAGTCGCAGGCTTTTCAGCGTTGCACAGGCCAGTGCCGGCGGCTGACTGGTGGTGTAGATATAAGGACGGGCGAACTGCACCAGCGCCTCGATCAGGTCATCACTGCCCGCGACGAAGGCGCCGGCAGTACCGCAGGCCTTGCCGAGCGTGCCGATCAGCACCGGCACCTGATCGATGCCCAACCCGAAGTGCTCGACGATACCGCCACCATTGGCGCCCAGCGTGCCGAAACCATGGGCATCGTCGACCATCAGCCAGGCGCCATGTGGACGCGCCACCGTCGCCAGGGCGGGCATGTCGGCAAGATCACCGTCCATGCTGAACACGCCATCGGTGACCACCAGCGTGTCACCGACCACTTTATCCAGGCGACTCGCCAGGCTCGCCGGATCGTTGTGCAGGTAGCGGCTGAAGCGGGCGCCGCTGAGCAGCCCACCGTCGAGCAACGAGGCATGGTTGAGACGATCCTGCAACACCGTATCGCCCTGCCCCACCAGCGCGGTGATGGCGCCGAGGTTGGCCATGTAGCCGGTGGTGAACAGCAGCGCACGCGGGCGTCCGGTCAACTCGGCGATGGCCTCTTCGACCTCGTGGTGCGGAGTACTGTGGCCGACCACCAGGTGCGAGGCACCGCCACCGACACCCCAGCGCTCGGCACCGGCACGCCAAGCGGCGATCACTTCCGGGTGATTGGCCAACCCGAGATAGTCGTTGCTGCAGAACGCCAGCAGACGCTGCCCGTCGACCACCACCTCCGGGCCTTGCGGGCTCTGCAACAGGGGTCGGCGCCGATACAGGTCCGCAGCGCGCCGTTCGGCCAGGCGCGCCGCCAGATCGAAGGCCATGATCAGGCCGAAGCGGCGTCGTAGAACATCTCGCTGCTGCGCTGCTCGACCAGCGCCTGCTCGATGGCCGCCTGGTGCACTTCGTCGGCGTGCTCCTCACGCTCTTCGGGCTTGATGCCCAGACGCGCGAACAGCTGCATGTCCTTGTCCGCCTGCGGGTTGGCGGTGGTCAGCAGTTTCTCGCCGTAGAAGATCGAGTTGGCGCCAGCCATGAAGGCCAGGGCCTGCATCTGCTCGTTCATCTGTTCTCGACCAGCAGACAGGCGCACGTGCGACTTGGGCATGAGGATCCGCGCGACCGCGAGCATGCGGATGAAATCGAACGGATCGACGTCTTCTGCGTTGGCCAGCGGCGTACCGGCAACCTTCACCAGCATGTTGATCGGCACCGACTCCGGGTGCTCGGGCAGGTTGGCGAGCTGAATCAGCAGGCCTGCGCGGTCGTCCAGCGACTCGCCCATGCCGAGAATGCCGCCGGAGCAGATCTTCATCCCGGCATCGCGTACGTAGGCAAGGGTCTGCAGGCGCTCGCTGTAGGTGCGGGTGGTGATGATGCTGGTGTAGAAGTCCGGCGAGGTATCGAGGTTGTGGTTGTAGTAGTCCAGACCCGCCTGGGCGAGTGCCTGGGTCTGGTCCTGATCGAGCTTGCCGAGGGTCATGCAGGTTTCCAGGCCCATGGCCTTGACCCCTTTGACCATCTCCAGCACGTAGGGCATATCCTTGGCGGAGGGGTGCTTCCAGGCGGCGCCCATGCAGAAGCGAGTCGAGCCGATGGCCTTGGCCCGGGCAGCCTCTTCCAGCACCTTCTGCACTTCCATCAACTTCTGTTTTTCCAGCCCGGTGTTGTAGTGGCCGGACTGCGGACAATATTTGCAATCTTCGGGGCAGGCACCGGTCTTGATCGACAGCAGCGTCGAGACCTGCACGCGGTTCGGGTCGAAGTGCGCGCGATGAACGGTCTGCGCCTGGAACAAAAGGTCGTTGAACGGCTGCTCGAACAGCGCCCTGACCTCGGCCAGGGACCAGTCGTGACGTGTTGTTGCATTTGTGCTGGCGCTCATCGGCGTTTCCTTATCTAGGCTCTGACAGGCGCCGGGACAGGAAAGCCCGCAGCGCTTCACGGATAGCTCGCATAGTCAGGGAAGGCCCATGCACTGTCAACCAAACATAAAAACACTGGTTTACAACTGGCTAAATATTAAACAGATCTGTTTGCTTTGCGATGAGCCTGCGCAACAGGCATATCCCTTGTGTCCGGCCTGCGAGCATGAGTTGCCGTGGCTCGACGAACAGTGCACGCGCTGTGCGCTGCCCTTGGCGATGCGGGCGTTGACCTGTGGCCAGTGCAGCCGCAGGCCACCGCCGTTCGAACGGGTCATTGCGCCGTGGCATTACGGGTATCCGCTGGACGCTGCGATCAGCCGCTTCAAGCACCGCAGCCAGTGGCCGCTGGGGCGGTTGCTGGCAGATCTGCTGGCACAGGCCCTGCAGCACCGCTATGACGAAGGCCTGACAAAACCCGACCAGCTGTTGCCCGTGCCACTGGCTGCACGTCGACTGCGCCAACGCGGCTTCAACCAGGCCGCCATGCTCGCACGCTGGCTGTCGAGCCAGTTGCACATCCCCTGCGACGAGCGCGTGCTGCTGCGCCCACGGGACACCGCGGCGCAGCAGACTCTCGACGCCAAGGCGCGCTGGCGCAACTTGCGCCAGGCCTTCACCGTCGCACCGCACGCCACGCTCGACGGGCGCCATGTGGCCCTGGTCGACGACGTGCTGACCACCGGTGCCACTGCCCGAGCGCTGGCGAGCCTGCTGCGCAAGGCCGGGGCGCGCCGGGTCGATGTGTATTGCCTGGCACGCACGCCCAGGCCTGGGCAGGGTTGACTAGACTCGGTCTCGAAGGCACTTTCGCCGCATCACACTGCCGGTAACCTGCCCAATGTCTCTACCCGCCTTGCTTGCCCAGCACATCTTCCGTCGCCCGCAGCGCATCGCCCTGCTGCAGCACATCGCTGAACAAGGCTCGATCACCCGCGCCGCCAAGGCGGCCGGGATCAGTTACAAGAGCGCCTGGGATGCCATCGACGAGCTCAACAACCTCGCCGCTCAGCCGTTGGTCGAGCGCAGTGCCGGCGGGCGTGGCGGTGGCGGTGCCAAGCTGTCGACGGAGGGCGCGCGAGTATTGCGCCTGTATCAGCGCATCCAGGCGTTGCAGAGCGAAATCCTCGAATCCACCGAAGAACACAGCGACCTCGACCTGCTCGGCCGCCTGATGCTGCGCACCAGCGCTCGCAATCAGTTGCGCGGGCAGATCAGCGGGCTGCGCCGCGAGGGGCGTTACGACCGGGTCAGCCTGGCACTTGGCAGCGGGCTGGAAATCGATGCGCTGATCACACCGGACAGTACCGAACGGCTGGAGCTGGCCCTGGGAAGCACGGTGGTGGCCCTGCTCAAGGCCGGATGGGTGAAAGTGCTGGCTGACGGTGATCAGCCGGACGCCGAGAGCAATTGCCTGCACGCCCAGGTAGAAGAAGTACTGGCCAATGAAGGCGGCAGCAGTGAAATGCGGCTGGCGCTGGAGAACGGACAGACGCTGTACGCCTTTGCCGAACCGCAATGGCTACAGCAGCAGGCAGTCGCAGCAGGCAGCAAGGTGCGAGCGCAGTTTCATCCTTCGTTCGTGCTGCTGGGGGTGCCGGTGTAGCGCAATGCGTTAGAGCGGGCTCGCACCGCGATCACCCGAAGCGGCTACCTGGCAGGCGACGTGATGGGCCTGGAGCATTGTAGTGGCCGGTTTACGGCTGCTTCGCGCCCGATCGCGGGACGAGCCCGCTCCCACAGGAATGCTGGGAGCTTTGGCACCTGAAGCCGCCATGGAATGCGTTACCATGCCGCGCATGCATTCCCCTGCCGGAGCTCCCATGTCCCACCCCTTCGATACCCTCACCCCCGACCTGGTCCTGGACGCCGTCGAAAGCCTGGGCTTTCTCAGCGATGCCAGGGTGCTGGCGCTCAACAGTTATGAGAACCGCGTCTACCAGGTGGGTATCGAAGGTGAACAACCGCTGATCGCCAAGTTCTACCGCCCCGGGCGCTGGAGCGATGCAGCCATCCTCGAGGAACACAGCTTCAGCTTCGAACTGGCCGAGCACGAGGTGCCGGTTGTCGCCCCGCTTCAGCATGAAGGTCGCAGCCTGTTCGAGCACCAGGGCTTTCGCTTCACCTTGTTCCCTCGCCGCGGCGGCCATGCGCCCGAACCTGGCAACCTCGATCAGCTGTATCGCCTCGGGCAATTGCTCGGACGCCTGCATGCCGTCGGCGCCACGCGCCCCTTCGAGCATCGCGAAACACTGGCTGTGGACAACTTTGGCCATGCCTCGCTCAAGACCCTGCTCGACGGCGATTTCGTCCCGCGCGAGTTGCTGCCGGCGTTCGAATCCGTGGCCCGCGACCTGCTCAAGCGGGTCGAGGATATCTACCAACGCACGCCCTTCGAGACGATCCGCCTGCATGGCGACTGTCACGCTGGCAACCTGATGCACCGCGACGACGTCTACCACGTCGTCGATCTCGACGACTGCCGCATGGGGCCGGCAGTGCAGGACCTGTGGATGATGCTGGCCGGCAGCCGCGAAGAGCGCCTGACGCAGTTGGCCGAACTGATCGACGGATACAACGAGTTCCACGATTTCGACCCGCGCCAACTGGCGCTGATCGAGCCACTGCGCGCCCTGCGCCAGTTGCATCACAGCGCCTGGCTGGCACGGCGCTGGGACGACCCCGCGTTCCCGCGCAGCTTCCCCTGGTTCGGCCAGCCACGCTACTGGGGCGACCAGATCCTGGCCCTGCGCGAGCAGATGGCGGCGCTGGATGAAGCGCCACTCAAATTGTTCTAGTTGCAAGGCGCCAGCTGTCTACAATAGGCGCCGCGATATCAGCTGCCAAAGCAAGGAATCTGCATGCACGCCGCAAACCCGCAGCGCGGGTACATCCTCGGCCTCAGCGCCTACATCATCTGGGGGCTGTTCCCCCTCTACTTCAAAGCCATCCAGAGCGTCCCGGCGGTGGAGATCATCGTCCACCGGGTACTGTGGTCGGCACTGTTCGGTTCGCTCCTGCTGCTGGTATGGAAACACCCAGGCTGGTGGCGCGAGCTGCGCGACAACCCGCGGCGCCTGGCGATCCTGGCCCTGAGCGGCGCACTGATCGCAGGCAACTGGCTGACCTACGTGTGGGCCGTGAACAACGGGCGCATGCTCGAGGCCAGCCTGGGCTACTACATCAACCCACTGGTCAACGTGCTGCTGGGCATGCTCCTGCTGGGCGAACGCCTGCGCCGCCTGCAATGGCTGGCGGTCGGGTTGGCCGCAGCGGGGGTGGCGCAACAGGTGTGGCAGGTCGGTGGCCTGCCCTGGGTGTCGCTGGGGCTGGCGCTGTCGTTCGGTTTCTATGGCCTGATCCGCAAGCAGGCGCCGGTGGCGGCGCTGCCGGGGTTGGTGGTGGAGACCTGGATGCTGGTGCCGTTGGCACTGGGCTGGCTGCTGCTGCACCCGCAAGCCAACAGCGCCAACCTCGCGTTCTTCAGCAGCAGCGAAGCGTTGTGGTTGATGGCTGCGGGGCCGGTCACGCTGGTGCCGCTGGTGTGCTTCAACGCCGCCGCGCGCCACCTGCCCTACACCACCCTGGGCTTCCTGCAATACCTGGCGCCGACCCTGGTGCTGTTGCAGGCGGTGCTGCTGTTCGACGAGCACCTGTCCTCGAGTACCCTGATCGCCTTCATGTTCATCTGGGCTGGCCTGGCGATCTACAGCGTCGATGCCTGGCTGAGCCTGCGCAAACGCGCCTGATCGAAAAACAGTCAAACTTCTACAGGCCACGTATCACGTGGTCTGCAGCAAGGTCTCCAGAGGTTATCCACACCCTGATCCCCGCGCTTTGTGCACAAGCCCCTGAAATATGGACATTTTTTGCACAATCCGCTGCAGCCCGCGATCTATCGGGGCTGGCCTGGAGTACCCTCAGGTTATCCACAGGGGCTTCCCCGTTAAATCGGGATAACCCGCTATTCCTCCGGCCTGAGCTTCAACTCCACCATCAGGTCATCGGCGAGGCTTTCGAGCTTCTGCTGCAGGTCATCCAGCGACAAGGTCAGCGGCAATGCCAGCAAGGCATCGGCGTGGAACAGTGGCTCGCTGCTCATCGGTGCCGGGCGTACTTCGGTGCTCAAGCGCTCGAGGTTGACCCCCTGCTCCGCCAGCAACCGGGTGATATCGCGAACGATCCCGGGGCGGTCATTGCCCACCAGCTCCATCGCGATCGGTTTCCAGGTGCAGGACGGTTCGATGCCGCTCTCGGCAATCAGCACGCGGATCCCATGGTCGCCCAGCTTCTGCAGTGACTCGACCAGCTCGTCATAGTTTTCCGCCGGCACCGCCACCCGCAGGATCCCGGCGAACTGCCCGGCCATGCGCGACATGCGGCTTTCCAGCCAGTTACCGCTGTGATCGGAGATGCACTGGGCGATGCGTTCGACCTGTCCGGCCTTGTCAGGGGCGATCACGGTGAGTACAAGATGATCCACGGGCCACTCCTCTACCTGCTCTTACAAGGGCATCGAATCAGTATAGGCAAGGCGCGGCAACCTGCCGCAGGGCAGACCGAGCAACAAATCGTGTACCGTTTAGAGATTTATCTGGAACAATCCACACGTTTTTTGCGAACATACTGTCTCCCAGCGTGACCCCATGCGACCAACGGGTCGCACAACGACGCTTTTAGTCTGATGTTCACTCGCCTACTGCATCATGTAGTATGCGCCAGCGCGGACTACAAAACGTCGTTTGGATGTCTGCCAAGGCGCCTGTGAAAATACGCGAATCGCCCGCCAGCCTGTCTGGCAGGCCGCACCCAGCCGCGCTCGGGCTGCATGACGAGGGCATGTACTGGCCGCGTGTTTAGAGAAGCGCTACAGGCTTAATACAGAAGAGCGAAATAGCTGAGCAGAGTGAGGCAAGCAATGACTGGATACGTTCAAGTCGGTGGCCTTCAGGTCGCCAAGGTCCTGTACGACTTCGTCAACGACGAAGCCATTGCGGGGACCGGCATCGTCGCCGAGCAGTTCTGGGCCGGTGCAGAGAAGATCATCAACGACCTCGCTCCAAAGAACAAAGCCCTGCTCGCCAAGCGCGACGAGCTGCAAGCCAAGATCGATGCCTGGCACCAGGCACGCCAGGGTCAGGCCCACGACGCCGCGACCTACAAAGCATTCCTCCAGGAAATCGGCTACCTGCTGCCACAAGCCGACGATTTCCAGGCCACCACGCAAAACGTCGACGAAGAAATCGCCCATATGGCCGGCCCGCAGCTGGTGGTGCCGGTGATGAACGCGCGCTTCGCCCTGAACGCCGCCAACGCCCGCTGGGGTTCGCTGTATGACGCACTGTATGGCACCGACGCCATCAGCGAAGAAGGCGGCGCCGAAAAAGGCCAGGGCTACAACAAGGTACGCGGCGACAAAGTCATCGCCTTCGCCCGCGCCTTCCTCGATGAGGCCGCGCCCCTGGCTGCCGGCTCCCACGTCGATTCCACCGGCTATCGCATCGACGCCGGCAAGCTGGTCGTCGCGCTCAAGGGCGGCAGCAACAGCGGCCTGCGCGACGACGCCCAACTGATTGGTTTCCGTGGCGACGCCGCAGCGCCGACGGCCGTGCTGCTCAAGCACAACGGCCTGCACTTCGAGATCCAGGTTGACGCCAGCACCCCGGTCGGCAGCACCGACGCCGCCGGCGTGAAAGACATCCTGATGGAATCGGCACTGACCACCATCATGGACTGCGAAGACTCTGTCGCCGCCGTCGATGCCGACGACAAGGTCGTCGTCTACCGCAACTGGCTGGGCCTGATGAAGGGCGACCTGGCCGAAAGCGTGACCAAGGGTGGCAAGACCTTCACCCGCACCATGAACCCCGACCGCGAGTACGCAGCGCCCAATGGCGGCAGCGTTACCCTGCACGGTCGTTCGCTGCTGTTCGTGCGTAACGTCGGTCACCTGATGACCAACCCGGCGATCCTCGATGCCCAGGGCAACGAAATTCCCGAAGGTATCCAGGACGCCCTGTTCACCAACCTCATCGCGCTGCACAACCTCAACGGCAACACCAGCCGCAAGAACACCCGTAGCGGCAGCGTGTACATCGTCAAGCCGAAGATGCACGGCCCTGAGGAAGTGGCGTTCGCCGCCGAGATCTTCAGCCGCGTCGAAGACCTGCTGGGCATGCCGCGCAACACCGTCAAAGTGGGCATCATGGACGAGGAGCGCCGCACCACGGTCAACCTCAAGGCCTGTATCAAGTCGGCAGCCGAGCGCGTGGTGTTCATCAACACCGGTTTCCTCGACCGCACTGGCGATGAGATCCACACCTCGATGGAAGCCGGCGCCATGGTGCGCAAGGGCGCCATGAAGAGCGAGAAATGGATCGGCGCGTACGAAAACAACAACGTCGACATCGGCCTGGCGACTGGCCTGCAAGGCCGTGCCCAGATCGGCAAGGGCATGTGGGCCATGCCTGACCTGATGGCGGCGATGCTCGAACAGAAGATCGCCCACCCGCTGTCCGGCGCCAACACCGCCTGGGTCCCTTCGCCGACCGCCGCGACCCTGCACGCGCTGCACTACCACAAGGTCGACGTCCAGGCGCGCCAGCGCGAGCTGGCCTCGCGCACCCCGGCCTCGGTGGACGACATTCTGACCATTCCGCTGGCGGCCAACACCAACTGGTCTGCCGACGAGATCCGCAACGAGCTGGACAACAACGCCCAGGGCATCCTCGGCTACGTCGTACGCTGGATCGACCACGGTGTGGGCTGCTCGAAGGTGCCGGACATCAATAACGTCGGGCTGATGGAAGACCGCGCCACCCTGCGCATTTCCGCCCAGTTGCTGGCCAACTGGCTGCGTCATGGCATCGTCACCCAGGAGCAGGTGCTGGAAAGCCTCAAGCGCATGGCAGCGGTGGTCGACAAGCAGAACGCCGGCGACGCCCAGTACCGCCCGATGGCGCCGAACTTCGATGACAACATCGCGTTCCAGGCCGCGGTCGAGCTGGTCGTCGAGGGTGCGAAGCAGCCGAACGGCTATACCGAGCCGGTACTGCATCGCCGCCGTCGCGAGTTCAAGGCGCGTAACGGGCTGTAAGTTAGATCTACGACGGGGGTCGCTTTGCGGCCCAATCGCGGCACAAGGCCGCTCCCACAGGTACAGTGCACGGTTCGAAGCTTGCGCCGTACCTGTGGGGGCGGCCTTGTGCCGCGATTGGGCTGCGAAGCAGCCCTAGTCCTGCATTACTCGATCTTCAATTCTCTTTTCACCAGCCCCAGCAATTTCCCCAGATCCACCGGTTTAAGCAGAAAATCCACCACCCCCAGGTGCATCACGTCCACCGCCTCCTTCACATCGGTGTCACCCGACACCACGATGATCGACAAGGCCGCCCGCTCCGACTCGCGAATCTGCCGAATCAGTTCCAGGCCATCCTTGGGCTCCATGCGCAGATCGGTGATCATCAGCGCGATGCGCGGTTCGTAGTGCAGCTTGAACATCGCCTCCTGCGCACCATCGGCCATCATGCAGTCGATGCCACGGCTTTTCAGGTACAGGCTCAGGGCCTCGCTGTTCACCGGGTTGTCGTCCACCACCAGCACCACCGGCCTGGGCGCAACTGGCGCGCTCACCACGGCCAACGCTTCGCGCTCGGCGTCACTCAGTATTTCGTCATGCTCAGCCATGGCCATCTCGTCAAAAAAATCTCGTGCTAGGTTTAGGACCGCGAAAACCGGCGTAGCCTACCCACCTTTCGTCGGATCCTTGACAGCGACGCTCACCGATAGACTTACGTCCAATGGGCATCCACGGGCAGCCAGCCGACCATGGAGGCCGAAAACAACAAAGCCGATACCTATAGATAGATATATATAGTTCGGCGTAGCGATACGGTCAGCTTCATGAGCAAAAAGGACGCCTACACCCAGGCCGGCAGGACAGCGGTGCTGCAGAACATCCAAGGTACGCTGCAGTTTCTGCAGCGCTTCCCGCCGTTCAATCAGATGGAACAGGGCCACCTCGCCTATCTGGTGGAGCAGTGCCAACTGCGCTTCTATGCCAGCGGCGAAAGCATCATCAAGCCCGCCGACGGGCCCGTGGAACACTTCTACATCGTCAAGCAGGGCCGGGTGGTGGGCGAACGCCAGCATGTCATCGGCCCCGGTGTTGAAACCACCTTCGAGATCGCCAGCGGCGAATGCTTCCCCCTGGCCGCATTGCTTGGCGAACGGGCCACGCGCACCGAACACCTGGCCGGCGAAGACACCTTCTGCCTGCAACTGAACAAGGCGGCGTTCATCCGCGTGTTCTCGTTGTCCGGCGTATTTCGCGACTTCGCCCTGCGCGGCGTCAGCAGCCTGCTCGATCAGGTCAACCAGCAGGTGCGCCAGCGCGCCGTGGAAACCCTGGGCACGCAGTATTCGCTCAATACACCGCTGGGCGAGCTGGCCATGCGTCATCCGGTGGTGTGCACGCCCGACACGCCACTGCGCGACGCGGTACGGTCGATGCACGAACAACAAGTGGGGAGCATTGCCATCGTCAATGAGCAGCGCTTCCCCATCGGTATCTTCACCCTGCGCGACCTCCGTCAGGTGGTCGCCGACGCCAGCGCCGAGCTCAGTGCACCGATCGACCGGCACATGACCGTCGCACCATTCTACCTCAGCCCCCAGGCCAGCGCCTTCGATGCCGCCATGGCGATGACCGAACGGCATATCGCGCATGTCTGCCTGGTGGATAACGGTCGCCTGTGTGGGGTGGTGTCCGAGCGCGACCTGTTCTCCCTGCAGCGGGTCGACCTGGTGCATCTGGCGCGCACCATCCGTCACGCGCCGCGCCTGGAAGTGCTGGTGGCATTGCGCGGCGAGATCGGCCAACTGGTCGAGCGCATGCTCGCCCATGGTGCTTCCTCGACGCAGATCACCCAGATCATCACCCTGCTCAACGACCATACCGTCTGCCGGGTAATCGAGCTGGCGCTGGCCGAACGCGGCGACCCCGGCGTGGCCTTCAGTTGGCTGTGCTTCGGCAGCGAGGGACGCCGCGAGCAGACCCTGCACACCGACCAGGACAATGGCATTCTCTTCGAGGCACGCGACAGCGCCGAAGCCGACGCCATTCGCGCGCGCCTGCTGCCACTGGCGCAATACATCAACCACAACCTCGCCCAGTGTGGCTTCACCCTGTGCAAGGGCAATGTCATGGCCGGCAACCCCGAGCTATGCCTGTCGCGTGCCGAATGGGCGCGGCGCTTTGCCGGTTTCATCCGCGAAGCCAGCCCGGAAAACCTGCTGGGTTCGAGCATCTACTTCGACCTGCGCGTGGTCTGGGGCGATGAGCAAGGCTGCGAAGTGCTTCGCCAAGGCATCCTCGCCCAGGTTGCCGACAACCGTATCTTCCAGCGCATGATGGCTGACAACGCCCTGCGCCAGCGCCCGCCGGTCGGGCGCCTGCGCGAGTTCGTGCTGACCCGTCAGGGCAACGACAAGGCCGCCACCCTCGACCTCAAGGTCCAGGGCCTGACACCCTTCGTCGATGGCGCCCGCCTGCTCGCCCTGGCCAACGGCATCGGTGCCAACAACACACTGGAACGGTTGCGCCAGCTGGTGGCCAAGGGCGTCATCGATGCCCTCGATGGCGCCGCCTTCGAAGAGGCCTATCACTTCATCCAGCAGACCCGCATGCAACAGCACCAGCGCCAGAGTCGCGATAACCTGGCCTACTCCAACCGCGTCGACCCGGACAGCCTCAACCATCTGGACCGCCGCATCCTGCGTGAATCGCTGCGCCAGGCCCAGCGCCTGCAAAGCAGCCTGGCGCAGCGGTACCAGCTATGAAGCTGTTCGCCTGGCTACGCTCCAGCGCACCGGCGCTCGACGATGAACTGCGCCAGCGCCTGGCCGCGCTGCCAGGCCCGGCAGCGTACAGCGTGCAGCCTCTGCGCGAGCAGCGCTGGGTAGTACTGGACCTCGAAACCAGCGGTCTGAACCTCAACCGTGACCAGGTGCTGTCGATCGGAGCCGTGGCCATCGAGGACGGCGGTATCGACCTGGGCCGCCAGTTCGAACGCACCCTGCACCGTCCCGAACAGAAGACCAACGCCAGCGTGCTGATCCACGGCCTGGGGCCCAGCGCACTGGCGGCAGGCAGCGACCCGGCCGAAGCGCTGGTGGACTTGCTGGAGTTCATCGGCGACAGCCCGGTACTGGCCTTTCACGCGCCGTTCGACCAGGGCATGCTCGGGCGCGCCTTGAAGGAAACCCTCGGCTATCGACTGCAACATGTCTTCATCGATGTGGCGGAACTGGCACCGATGCTCAACCCCGACACCGTGCTACGTGAGGCAGGCCTGGACGACTGGGTGGCACGCTTCGGCCTTGAGGTACAGGCGCGCCATCATGCCAGCGCCGACGCCCAGGTCACCGCAGAGCTGGCCTTGATCCTGTTCAGCCAGGCACGACGCCAGCAACTGGACAGCCCGCTGCAACTGGAACAGCGGCTGAGGCAGTGGCGGCGGCGCGCCGTGCACAGCCATGGCCTGTAGGCAGGCGCTGGCCTTTTCGCGGATAAACCCGCGCCCACAGGCATTCTGACCAGCGTCAATTGCATCCCCCCGCCCTCCTCTGCCACAATCGCGAATCATTATCGTTATATAACGCATTCTTCCCCGGGGAACGCCATTGTCCTCTGCGCACAGCCCACATGCCGAGCTGGTCGGCAGCCTGTACCGCGACCACCGCAGCTGGCTGCTGGCCTGGCTGCAGCGCAGCACAGCTTGCCGCCAGCGCGCCGAAGACCTCAGCCAGGACACCTTCGTGCGCCTGCTCGGCCGCGAACAGTTGATCGCGCCTCGCGAACCCCGCGCGTTTCTTGTCGCCGTGGCCAAGGGGCTGCTGTTCGACCATTTCCGCCGCGCCGCCCTGGAGCAGGCCTACCTTGCCGAGCTGGCGTTGCTGCCTGAAGCAGAGCAGCCTTCGCCAGAAACCCAGCACCTTATCCTCGAAGACCTCAAGGCCATCGACCGCCAGCTGGGCAAACTGTCGAGCAAGGCACGCACCGCGTTCCTGTACAACCGTCTGGACGGCATGGGCCATGCCGAGATCGCCGAACGCCTGGGGGTGTCGGTGTCGCGAGTGCGCCAGTACATTGCCCAAGGCATGCGCCAGTGCTACGTGGCGTTGTACGGGGAGCCGACGTGAGCAATACGCCGGTCTCGGCCAAGGTCCTGGAAGCCGCCATTGCGTGGAAACTTTGCCTGGAGGGCGGCGACGGCACCGCCGATGAGCGCAACGAATTCACGCGCTGGCACGCCGCCAGCGAGGAACATGCGCGCGCCTGGTTCCAGCTTGGCATGCTCGACCAACGTGTGGGCGCGGCTGCAGGCCCCGCCCGCCACGCCCTGCTGCAGTCACGCGCCGGCCTGCGCCAGCGGGTTGGCAAGCTCGGTGGCGGGCTGGCCGGGATGCTCCTGCTCGGTGGCCTGCTGGCCTGGATCGGCGCCCCTTCGCTGGCACCCAGCTACTGGCTGGCTGATCAACGCACCGGGACCGGAGAGCTGCGTACCCTGCGCCTGGAGGACGGCACACTGCTGAGCCTGGCCACCCACACCGCAGTCGATATCGACTACGAGGGCGAACAACGGGTGATCGTGCTGCACCAAGGGGAGATCTCCGTGGAAACCGGCCACGACGACCCTCGCCCGTTGTGGGTGCGCACCGACGATGGACGGCTGCGTCCGCTGGGCACGCGCTTTCTGGTCAAACGCGAAACTGCCGGCACACGCCTTGAAGTGCTGCAGGCCCAGGTAGCTGCGCAACCGAGCAACACGGGCAACGAAGAAGTGCTGAACGAGGGCCAGCAAGTCTTGATGCACAGCAACGGCCTCGGCCTGGTCGGCCCGGTCAGCGCCGGTGCCGACGCCTGGACCCGGGGCATGCTGGTGGTCGACAACGTGCGCCTGGCGGATCTGGTGGCCGAACTCGCCCGCTACCGCCGCGGCCACTTGGGCGTGACCGACGAGGTGGCCAACCTGCGTGTCACGGGCAGCTTCCCGCTGACCGATATCGACCTGGCGCTGGCCTCGCTGGTGCCGGCACTGCCGGTGAAGGTCGAGCGGCATACGCCGTGGTGGGTGACCGTCGGGGCGCGGTGAATCAGTAGCGGTCCTATCGCGGGGCGAGCCCGGAACATCCCTGCAATAACCCCAGACAAAAAAATCTCCACCCCCCCTGTCACTTTCCAAATCTCGCTCGGCAAGGAAGCAGTTAGCACTTATCCGTCTAGGAGCCACTGCATGTCCCGTGCTGTCGAGTCTTACCTGCGTCCCAGCCTGATGGCCCTGGCCATCGGCCTTGCCACCCCTCTGGTCAGCCCCATGCTGCTGGCTGCCGAGCAGTCCAGCGTGCGGGCCTACGACCTGCCCAGCGCGCCGCTGGCCGGCACCTTGAACCGGATCGCCAGCGAGGCCGGCATCGCCCTGGCCCTGGACCCGAGCCTGGCCAGCGGACGTACCTCGGCACCGGTTCGTGGCACCTTCAATGGCATCGGCGCCCTGCAGGCAGCCCTGCGCGGCACCGGCCTGCAACTGCAGCAGGGCAGTGCAGGCAGCTACAGCCTGGTCGCCGTGCCGGAAGGCAGCCTGGCGCTACCGGAAACCAGCGTGAACGCCTCCAGCGACAGCGAAAGCGCCTGGGGACCGGTCGATGGCTACCTGGCCAAGCGCACCGCTGCCGGCACCAAGACCGACACCGCACTGGTCGAGGCCCCGCGCTCGATCTCGGTTGCCACCCGCCAGCAGATGAGCGACCGCGGCGTGCACAGCCTCGATGACGCGGTGAAGTACATGCCAGGTATCGTTTCCGCCAGCTTCGGCAGCGATACTCGCTACGACTGGATGCGCGTGCGGGGCTTCGAGCCGACCCAGTTCCTTGACGGCCTGCCACTGCCACGCGGCGTCTATGCCAACCCAAAACCGGAAACCTGGAACCTCGACCGCCTGGCCCTGCTGCGCGGCCCGGCGTCATCAATCTATGGCCAGACCCCACCCGGTGGTTTGCTGGACATCGTCAGCCGTCGCCCGCAAGCCGAAGCCGCACATGAGATCGAGGTGCAGTACGGCAGCGACAACCATCGCCAGATCAACTTCGCCAGCACCGGCAAGATCGACGATGAAGGCCGGTTTCTCTACGGCGTCAGCGGTGTGATCCGCGATGGCGGCACGCAGATCGACCATATCGACGACAAGCGCTACAACATCGCTCCGAGCCTGACCTGGAACATCGACGAGGACACCTCGCTGACCTTCCTCAGCCAGTTCACCCGTGACGATACCGGTGCCACCAGCCAGTTCCGGCCGATACAAGGCACCAAGATCGACATGCCGTTTGGCAAGATCTCGCACCACAAGAACCTCGGAGACCCGGACTACGAGTTCTACGATCGCACCTATTACGCGCTGGGCTATGCCTTCGAGCATCGCTTCAACGACGTCTGGCAGTTCCGCCAGAATCTGCGCTACACCAAGTCGGACCTGGCGTTCCAGACCATCACTCCCGGTAGCTACTATCAACCCGGAGGCCCGGTGAAGGACGATGGCACCGTCAGCCGCATGTCCACCAACACCGATGAAGACATCAGCCAGTTCGCGGTGGACAACAACTTCCAGGGCGACTTCGCCACGGGGGACATCACCCATACGCTGCTGATCGGCCTGGATCACCAGCGTATGAACAGCAACTACCTGTCGATCTTTGGCTTCAACGTGCCAGACAGCAACGTCCTCAACCCGGTCTACGGGCTGCCGATCACTCGCCCGGATCGCTCCACGGCGTTCTACGACTACAACCAGAAAACCCGCCAGACCGGCCTGTATGTTCAGGACCAGATGGCGCTTGGCAACTGGCGCCTGACCTTGGGTGGTCGTGAAGACTGGGTGCACACCGGTACCAAGTTCTTCAACAAGAACGATGCCACCAACACCCAGCGCGACAAGAAATTCAGCGGTAACGCGGCGATCAGCTACGTCTTCGACTCGGGCTTTGTGCCCTACCTTTCCTACGCAGAATCGTTCCAACCCTCCAGTAATGCCAGTGCGTCGCCCACCGACTCGTTCAAACCTACCGAAGGCCAGCAATGGGAGCTGGGCGTCAAGTACCAGCCGCCGGGCTCGAATACCCTGCTGACGGCTGCTGTGTATGACCTCACCCAGAAAAACGTCTCGGTCACCAACAACGTGGGTGGCGTATCGATCACCAGCCAGACCGGCGAAGTGAAGGTACGTGGTCTGGAGCTCGAGGCCGTCTCTGATGTCACCGAGAACCTGAAGGTGATCGCTGCCTACACCCTGGCCAAGTCGGAGGTACAGGATGGCATCTACAAAGGCAACCGCCTGCAACTGATGCCCAACCAGCAAGCCTCGCTGTGGGCCGACTACACCTGGCACAGCGGTGTGCTCGACGGCTTCGGCATCGGCGGCGGTGCGCGCTACACCGGCAACACCTACGGCGACCAGGGCAACACCTACCTCGGCAAGGCCAAGGCCTACACCGTGTTCGACGCTTCGGTGCACTACGACCTGGGCCGCCTGGACAACAGCCTCAAGGGCGCCTCGGTGGCGGTCAATGCCACCAACCTGCTGAACAAGGACTACATTTCGACCTGCGATTCGTACTACTGCTACTACGGCGACCAGCGTAGCGTTGTGGTCAGCGCCAACTACAAGTTCTGAGTGACGCATCGCGGGGCAAGCCCGCTCCTACAGGTACACCACAATCCTGTGGGAGCGGGCTTGCCCCGCGATTGCGTCCTGAAAGACAGCACAAGCTGCAAAGGCTGCAACCCTGATGAAAAGCCAAACCATCCGCCGCTGGTCGGCGATCCACACCTGGACCAGCCTGATCTGCACGCTGTTCCTGCTGCTGCTCGCCCTGACTGGCCTGCCGCTGATCTTCCACCACGAACTCGAACACCTGCTCGGTGATGCCCCGGAACTGCGCGAGATGCCTGCCGACACGCCGCATCTGGACCTGCAGCAACTGGTAATCAAGGCCGAGCAACACCGCCCCGGCGAGGTCATGCAGTATTTCGGTTTCGAGGATGACGAGCGCAACGGCGTGGTGGCGATCACCGCAGCCACCGCTGGCACCGAACCCAACGCCTCGCACACCTTCATGCTCGACGCCCGCACCGGCGAGGCGGTGGCCATGCCCGCCGCCAATGGCGGCTTGATGATGACTATCCTGCGCCTGCACGTGGACATGTTCGCCGGCCTTCCCGGCAAACTCCTGCTGGCCGCCATGGGCGTGCTGTTCGTCGTTGCCATCGTCTCGGGCACGGTGCTCTACGCTCCGTTCATGCGCCGCCTGCAGTTCGCCACGGTCCGCACCGATAAATCGCGGCGCCTGCGCTGGCTCGACCTGCACAACCTGATCGGCGTTGTCACCCTGACCTGGGCGCTGGTGGTCGGTGTCACCGGGGTGATCAGCGCGCTGTCCGACCTGGTCATCGCGGCCTGGCGCAATGACAGCCTGGCGGCGATGGTTGCGCCCTATCGCGATGCCCCACCACTCACCGAACGCGCGCCTGCCACGCAGTTGCTGCAGATCGCCGAGCTGGCCGCGCCCGGCATGCGTGCAGACTTCATCGCCTTTCCCGGTACACGCTTTTCCAGCGAACACCACTACGCGGTGTTCATGAAAGGCGCGACACACCTGACCTCGCACTTGCTGACGCCGGTACTGATCGATGCCCGTACCCTGGAAGTCACCGCCATTGGCGATCGCCCCTGGTACATGGACGCCATGGGCCTGTCACAGCCGCTGCACTTCGGCGACTATGGCGGACGGCCAATGCAGATCCTCTGGGCGGTACTGGATGTGCTGACCATCGTCGTCCTGCTCAGTGGCCTGTACCTGTGGTGGGGCAAGCAGCGCAAGCCCCGCGAGGTGCGGACATGAGCCACCGCTCGCAAAGCACTCGCCGGATCTTCGCCTGGCCAACCGCCATCGCCCTCCTGAGCGCTGCGGGGCTGTTCGCGGCTCTGCTCGGGGATGGCGCCTGGGATGTGCTGTCCTGGGCGGGGCTGGGCATACCGGTACTACTTGGGGTGCGCGGCCTGTCGAGACGATGAGGTAATCGGCTAACGCGCCCACCGAGGCCTGGCACGCCAAGCTGGCCGCTCCATCACTACGGAGCGCAGCCAATGAGCCTGCAACATTTCCAAGCCTTCGATCAACAGCTGAGCGACCTGCTTGCGTCGCCGCCCCGGCCTGAGGCCTCGCAGCCCTGGCTCAAGGCACGCCAGCGGTATTTCGCAGACCTCGCCGAGTATTGGCTCGACACCGGCGTCACCGGCGAAAGTCGTAAAGCACGACTGGTCAGCTTGCTACGCGCGCAACTGCTCGCACAGATCACCCTGCGCGTCGATGATCACACCCTCGGTTCGAACCACGCCGAACTGCTCAAAACCAGCATAGAAATGCCGCTGCCCGGGCAACGCCAGCACCTGCCTCCTGCCGAGCGCCCACAAATCTACCGCCCACTGCTGGACATCGGCACCCCTCACTGGCGCGAGTACCTGCCCGGCGCCTTCGTCATTGTCGAAGGCGGCCCCGAGGGCAGCATGCCCGACTCTGCCGAGTCCAGCGACTACGCCTTGCTGTGCAGTCTGTCCCATGGCATCGAGGCGTTCGACGACCTGGCAGAACTGCACACCGAGCTGTGCGAGCGCATGGACGACCTGCAGCAGAGCAGGCCGCTGTTGCAGTTGATGGCCGGCGATGAACAGCGGGAGCTTGCGCGCAATGCCGAACGCCTGCGCTACGAATGGTTCAACGATGATCCGTTGCAGTTGCAGGTACAGGCCCTGATAGATAGCCAACATGCACGCCTGACCCAGGTCTGGGAAAACGCTGCCCAGACATCGCCAATCGACTGGCCGAACCTGACAGCCCAACTGGACACGGCCGCCGACCTGCTGCCGCTGGCCGACAGCAGGTCGGCCCTGCAGACACGCTATGCCCTGCTGCTGGAAAGAAACAGCCCCGCCTGGCTCAAGAACGCGTCGACACAAGGCCTGATCCATATCATGCAAACCATGCAGGAGCTGGTGATCGCCATCGACAAGGCTGCCGCGCCAGGCATTCTCAGTCACGATCAGTTCCTCGACCGTGAAGGCCTGAGTACATGGATTTGCGAACAACTGCGTTCAGCCATGCGCCAGCAGTATCAATTCGATGCCGACCCGCTTGATCTGCATGTCAGCGTGACGATGGCACGCCAGAGAGGGCCAGTCTTCCATCCCGGCCTCACTACCGGCTACATCCCCGCTGCCAGCCGCCCGCAGGTCGGCGACACTGTGGAGTTGGTGTCGCAGAGCTATCGCCTGGATCAGTTGGCCATGCTCAACGTCAGCTGGCTTGACGTCGACTACTGGCTGACAGCACGAGTCCACCGTACGGACGGCAGCCCCGTGTCCGAGATCACCCCGGCGCAGATCAAGCAGATGGTTCGCGCCCTGAACGTTGGCGAGAGCTACAGCCGCTACCTGCGCACGCACCTGCTGGAGTCACCGACGGCCAAGTGGCGACGCGACAGTTATGCCGCCATCAGCAGAGCGCGCATGCGCGCCGAGGCGGCCAAGGCGCGATACGCCGGCCATTACCTGGAAGACCCTTTCGAACGCGGCTATCTGTGGACCAGCACCGTGCTCGACCATCCCGACAGCGAGCAGCGCAAGGCACTGAAGGTTACGCGCCTGAGCGTGCAACAACTGTTGATCGACGGCCACACCGTGCAGGGGGTCATGCTCGTCACTCCCGAGAACGCCGGCATGCAGCGCTTTCTGGTCTATACACCGGATGCCCCGGATCGACGCGCCTGGCGTGAATATCGCAACGCTCGGCACATGCTGCGCACGCTACGCGAGAAGCCAGCCCTTCGTGACTATGTCAAAGAACGCATGCCCTTGGCCGACCCGGATAACGTCGAGCGCTGGCTGTCCAAGGGAGGGTTGGGCTCACGGGTAAGGCGCCCGGAAATCACCGGCGACTTTCAGCACGCACGCTATCGGGCCGAGGTCCACGCAGCACTCTCAGCGGTGGACGCGGCCACCAATACGAAACTGGAGCTGCTGGGCGATTTCAGCCTGCATGTGCTGTGGGTCATCCTCGACCTGCTCAGCCTGGTTCTGCCCAGCCGGGCCTTGGCAGTACTGTCGTTCGCCAGAGCCGCGATCTCGGTGCTCGACACCCACAAGGCGTACGTCGAAAGTGATCGCATCGGCATGCTGCGCTCGCTGGTGGATGCCTTCAGCTATGCCAGCGACGGCATCAACAGCGTCTCCGGTTCAACGGTGGTTCGCCGGGCAATTCGAGCCATGCCACCGACGCCGCCACTGTCACTCCCCCCGGCCATGGTCAGTGCGGTCAATACCAGCAAGCTTCGCTACCGAGTCGACGGCATCCACAAGGAGGGTATTTATGAACAGCCCTCACCCTATCCAGGATTGACCTTCTACTTCATCAAGGACAGCGCCGGCCAGAGTTACCAGGTCGCGTTCGACGGTTACCGCTGGCGAGTGGTCGATCCGCGCAAGCCGGACGCTTACACCAAGGTCCCGGTCAAGCGTCGCGAGGACGGCGAATGGGTCGTCGACTCCCCCGTGCTGTGGTATGACGGCCTGCCAGACCTGAAAGCATTGTTCGACACCTGTCGGCTCGCCGAAGTGCCTGCGGGGGAAAAACACGAAGATGTCGACGGGTTGTACCAAAGCGACCAAGGGCTTTACCTGCTTGCCGGTGGCCATGCCCTGCCGCTGCGCGCGCATCTGCTCAAGCACCACTACCGGCTGCTGCTTGACGGGCAAAACCACGAAAGCCCCGCCTCGGCCATCTTGCGCTGGCAAGACAGACAATGGAGCCTTCGCGTGCGCCAAGCCGGTCGCAGCAGCGACTGGCTGACGCTGCCGCAGGCTTATTCGGTGAGCCGAGGCAGCAACTGATCGAGGCGTTGGTGCAAGGCACTGCTGCTTGGCCAGTTGCGCAGCAAGCGCGCACGGTCACGTGCGTAGGCAGGAGCGAAGCTGAGCTGAGTGGCGTGCTGGGTCATGGCATCGAGGTCGATCAGCGACCACTGGCCGTTCTGCCAGAACAGGTTGTGGCCCTTGAAGTCACCATGGCTGATGCGTTCGGCAATCAGCCTCTGCATCAGTTTGACCAACGCCTGAACCTGTTCTTCAGGCACTTCGCCATTCTCGATGTAGGGCGCAAAACAGGCCGTGAGATCAGGACCGTCGGCGTATTCGGTCACCAGGTAGGCGGTGCTGCGCAACCCCAGCACCCGTTGCTCGAGCACCGCTAGCGGGCGCGGCGTGGCGATGTCGAGAAACTCGAGGCGATGGCCTTCGATCCAGGAATGCCAGGCACGACTCGGGCGCCAGAAACGCTTGAACCAGTGGGCGGTGTTCTTGATGTTGTAGCGCTTGAGCACCAGCGTGCGGCCACCGGCCTCGATACGTGCCACGCTGGCAGCACCGCCGGTCTTGTACAGGTGGCCCTGCTCGATCAGCGTATCGGCCTGCTCCAGTACCGGCACCAGGGCAGACACCTCCTCGCGCCGGATCGCACGCAGGCCCGAGAGGCTTCGCTCGACGCTGAACAGCGTGCAGTCGCGCCCGGCTTTGTCCAGGTAGTCTTTCAAGCGCCAACTGCGCACCTTGTCGACCTGCTTCTGCAGGGCTTCGAGCGGCAGCGCATGCTCGCCATTGGCCAGCAGATAATGCACCAGCGCCTCTTCGATGAACGGTTCCAGGCGCTTGGGCAACTGGGCGAACAATACCCCGAGGTTTTCCAGCACGCGCTGGCGCGACAGTTGCTGGCCCGGCGTTTCAGCCTTGATGCCGGCACCATCGATCAGGTACAGGTGGCCTTCGTGGCGCAGCAGGTTGTCCAGGTGCAGGTCTTCCTGCCACAGCCCTTTGGCGTGCATCTGCGCCACTGCGGTCAGCGCCTCGCCGAGCACCCCATGCTGCTCGTCCGCCAGCATCGGCAGATGCTCGACCTTGGCCCAGGCGTCGCCCAGGTTTTCGGCGTTTTCAAGGAACTCGAACAGCAGCCAACCACCCTCGCCATCCTTCAGGCCATCGGCCAGCAGTCGGGGCGTGGTCAACCCCTGCGCAGCCATCAAGCGCGCGCCCTCCAGCTCACGCTGGAAATGGCGGGCGGCGCTGCTGCCGACCAGCAGTTTGGCCAGCACCGGCGTGCCGCGCCAGATACCGGCACCGACATAGCGCTGCCCTGGCAGTACGCGCAGCAGGCTGAGCAACTGCAGCTCGGCACTGCCGGCAGCATCTTCGAGCGTCACGCTCAAGGGCAGGCTCGGGCTGCGCCCGGCATCCTTCAGTTCAGACAAGCGCATCAGCGGGCCTCTTTTTCACGACGGCGTTGCGTCAGGCGTTGCAGCCAGGTGCCGACCAGCGCGCTGTCGGCCGGCTGCGCCAGGTAGGCGGCGAGCAGGCTGCGCACGTCCGCCTCGCTCCAGGCACGGGCACGACGCAGCAAGGGCTCGAGGTCCTTGAGGCGGTCACGCATGCCGAACAGCAGTGGCCGGGTCTTTTCCAGGTCGATCAGCTGGGCCTGCCAGCCTTCGCGGCGTTCGCGCAGGAAAATATGCTTGGGATAGAAACAACCATGCACCTGGCCGGCGCCGTGCAGGGTACGCGCGAGCTCGCCACAGGCCGCGAGAATACCCTGGCGTCGAGGCTCGGGCAGTTGCGGCCATTGGCCGAGGAAACTCTCCAGGTCGTTCCAGTCGTCGAGCGCGCGGGTCATCAGGATCGCCCGATGCTGGCCGCCCTGCTTGCGCTCGCCATAGAACACCGCCTGCAGTGCCGGGATGTTGAGCTTTTCGTAGCGGCTGATATTGCGGAATTCGCGGGCGAAGGTGGGCTCGCCGAACGGCCGGTGCAGGGTACGCGTGAGGTAGTCGCTCTGGCGCTTGAGGTAGTAGCCCTTGCCCTCGAGTTCCAGGCGGAACACGCTGCTCCAGCCGCCGCGCCCGGTGTTGGGTTCGTCGACGGCATCCAGTTGCAGCGCCCACAGCGCCTCGAAGTCGTTCAGGCCATGGCGTTGCAGCAGCGCATGATCGGCGCTGGCCAGGTAATCGGTCATTCCCTTCCCTCGAAGAAGCTCACCACCTGGCGAATCCGTCGCTTGTCACGGGCATTGAGCCGCGCGTGCCCGCGATATTGCAGGTAGAAGCGCAGGCGCTGGGTGGCCGAGAGGTGATATTTGGCGACCTTGTCCAGGCACGCCAGATCCTTGATAAGCCGGTGGCGGAGCATGAAGCCACGCCAGAAATCGCCCGTCGGGCAATCGATGAAGAACAGCGTCGCCTGATCATCCACCAGCAGGTTGCGCCACTTCAGGTCATTGTGGGCGAAGTGATGATCGTGCATGACCCGGGTATGGCGAGCCAGTTGACGACTGACATGCTCGACCCATGTGCGATCAGCCAGGCGCGGATCGTTGCGCTCGGCCAGCGCCGAAAGGTCTTCGGTGCGCGGCAGCTCGCGGGTGATCATCGCCCCACGGCCGAACGACAGCCCCTTGCGCTCCAGCCCCCAGGCCACCACTTCGGCGGTAGGAATGCCCCACTTGGCGAACTGCTTGAGGTTCTGCCATTCAGCCTTGATCCGTGGCCGTCCGAGGAAGCGACGCATGTGCTTGCCGGCACCGGTGTAGCGTTTGACGTAGTAGTTGACCCCATCGCGCTCGATGCGGATGACCTCGCTGAGCGGGTCACGGGTCAGGCGCTCGCCGTCGAGGGCGAACACCGCGTCGATACTGCCGAAGTCCGCCGCCAGGTGTTCGTAGCCCGGCGCCAGTGTCCAACCCGCCATCAGAGCGCATCCCCATAGCGTTGCTTGCGATCGTAGAGTTTCTGCGCCTTGCGTTCGAGCCAGGCGAGCAGTGCGGCTTCCTCGGCGAGCACCTGGCGCAGCGGGCGCTGGAAATAGCCCTTGAGGAAGCGCAGCTTGTCGCGACGCGTCAGGCCGATGTCCAGGGCCGAGAAATACAAGGCGGCCAGGTCCTTGTCGCGCCAGCGACGGGTGATTTTCGTACGGGTCTGTGCGCGGTGCAGGTCGATCACCGACAGTTTGAAGTCTTCAGGCGTCACGGGCCGGTCGGTGTGCAGCAGGAAATGGCAGATGTAGCAATCACGGTGGTTGACGCCTGCACGGTGCATGCCGCCGACCATCTTCGCCACCTCATCGATCAGCGCACGCTTGAGACGCGGCTCGGGGGGCTGCCTGAGCCAGTCGATGCTGAAGTCTTCCAGGCTGACGGTGGGGGCCAGCTCCTCGGTGACGATGAACGAATGCTGGGTGGCCGGGTTGCTGCCACGCTCGCCATAGGCGACGGCGGTCATGGTCGGCACGCCGACCTCCTGCAAGCGCTGGATCGCCAGCCATTCCTGGCCGGCACCGAGTACCGGAAGCTTGGCGCTGAACAGGTTCTTGAAAATCTCGCCCCAGCCGATGCCGCGGTGGATCTTGACGAAATAGCCCTCGCCCTCGACCTCGGTGCGCAAGGTTCGGCGCCCTTCGAGCTCACGGTATACCTCGCCCTGCAGGGCTTCGACGGCGTCGAAGGGATCGCGCCCGGCCCACAGGCGCTTGAACGGTTCGGCCAGCATCAGCTTCATGCGTGCTCCTGGCCGAGAATCACATCGGCGGCATGCTGCGGCATGCTGTAGAGATCGGCGCTGTCGGCAAAGGCCAGGCCGTTGCGCGCCCAATCGGCGCGGGCCTGGGGGTCTTCGAGCATGCGCTGCAGGTAGGCGTTGAGCTGCTCTTGCTCGAACGGCTCGTCGAGCACCAGACCGCTGTCGGCCTCGGCGATGTAATGGGCGTAGCCACAGACCTTGGATACCAGCACCGGCAAACCGGCGACCAGCGCTTCGAGCAGCACGGTGCCGGTATTTTCGTTGTAGGCCGGGTGGATCAGCAGGTCGGCGCCGAGCAGGAAGCGCGGGATGTCGCTGCGCCCCTTGAGGAACTGCACCTGGTCACCCAGGCCGAGCGTGGCGCTCTGCAACTGGAACACCTTCGGGTCGTCCTGGCCGATGACCATCAGCCGGGTGCGCTTGCGCAGGCTCGAAGGCAATGCGGCCAGGGCCTTGAGGCTGCGATCGACGCCCTTGGTCTTGAACCCCGAGCCGATCTGCACCAGCAACAGGTCGTCATCGTCCAGCGCGAACTCCTGGCGAAACGCGGCGCGAATCTCGGCCGCATTGGCCGGCGCCCGACGATCCTGGGAGATGCCCGGTGGCAACAGGTGGAAACGCTCCACAGGGGTGTCGTAGTGCTTGATGAACAGCGGCTGTTGCACTTCAGAGATCATCAGGATCTCGGTGGCAGCATCCTTGGCGAACACGGCACGCTCGTATTCGGCAAAATGCCGGTAGCGGCCCCAGCGACGATACAGGCCGCCGCGCAGGGTCTGGGCCTTGTCCTCGAAGCAGCCGTCGGCAGCATAGTAGACGTCCAGCCCCGGCATCTTGTTGAAGCCAATCAGACGGTCGACCGGGCGCTTGGCCAGGTCGGCGGCCATCCAGGCGCTGAGTTTTTCGTTGCGGCGGTGATTGAACAGCGCCTTGACCGGCGCCACCAGCACTTCGAAGCCAGGGGGGATGTCACCTTCCCAGATGAGTGTATAGACGCGGATCTGATGCCCACGCTTCTGGCACTCCAGGGCGATGCGCATGAAATCGCGCTGCAACCCGCCGAAGGGGAAATATTTGTAAAGCACGAAAGCCAGTTGCATCAACGAACATCCTCAGCCAGCAGCAGCGCGCTCAAGCGGCCCGCCACATGCTCGGGATTCAGGCGAGTGAAGCACAGCGGCCACTCGCGTTTGAGATCGAACCGGCGCAGGTCCTCGGCGCTCGGTTTGTAGGTGCACTTCTTCTGCAGGCAAGGCGCACAGGGGAAGTTGCTGGCCTGGTGGATCTGGGCGCGTCCGTAGGCACCGGTCAGACCAGGATTGGTGGGGCCGAACAGCGAGATGGTCGGCACGTCCAGCGCTGCGGCCAGGTGGCCGAGGCCGGTGTCCACCGCCACGCAGGCCTTGGCCGCCGCGAGTATGCGAGCGACCCCTGCGAGGTTCAATTTGGGGAGTACCTGGCAGTTTTCCAAGCCTTGGGCGATGCGATCGGCACGAGCCTTCTCCGCAGGATTGCCCCAGGGCAGCACGACTTTCATCTTGCGCCGCCCCATGCGCTCGGCCAGCTCACGCCAGTAGGCTTCCGGCCAGTGCTTGGTGGCCCAGGTGGTGCCATGCAGGAACACCACGTAGGGGGCCGTCGGGGGCAGTTGCAGGCGGTTCAGGTCCAGGCCGTACTGGCCGATGCCTTCAGGCAGGTCGTAGGCCAGGGACAAGGCGAACAGCTGGCGTACCCGTTCCACCGCATGCTGGCCGACCGCTACCGACAGGCGTCGGTCATAGAAGCGGCTGGCCCAGCCTTCGCGCGCCGAATAGCGGTCGAGCCCGGCCACCGGCGCCTTGACGTAACGGGTCAGCCAAGCCGACTTGACCAGCCCTTGGGCGTCGATCACCAGGTCGTACTTGCGCTCGCGCAGGCGCTGCTTGAACGCCTTCCACTCGCCGCTCTTGAGCGTTTGCCAGAGATTCTTGCGCCAGCGCCGGATAGCCACCGGGATCACCTGGTCGACTGCCGGGTGCCAGCTCGGGATCTCGGCAAAGCCCTCCTCCACCACCCAGTCGAAACGAATGCCGGGGATGGCGTGGGCTGCGTCGGTCAGCGCCGGCAGGGTGTGGATCACATCGCCCAGCGACGATGTCTTGATGATCAGTACCCGCACTTAGTCGACCTCGGCCACGGTATCGATCAGGTTCGGACCACCCAGGCTGTGCAGGGCGGCAATGACTTTTTCGGGCTCGAGCAGGCGCAGGCAATTGTAGTGACCGAAGCGGCAGGTACGTTCGAAGCACGGGCTGCACTCGATACCGGTGCGCACCACCTCGACCTGGTCGGCCAGTGGCGGAGTGAAGCCCGGCGAGGTCGAACCATAGACCGCCACCAGCGGACGGTTCAGCGCCGCCGCCACATGCATCAGGCCGGAATCGTTGGACACCACCGCATCGGCGCAGGACATCAGGTCGATGGCTTCGGCAAGCGAGGTCTCGCCGGCCAGGTTGACGGACTCTTCACGCAAGCCCGGAATCAGGCGGTCGCGGATCTGCTCGCCGACCGGATGATCGTTCTTCGAGCCGAACAGCCACACCTGCCAACCCTGGCGAATCATCGCGTCGGCAACGGCGGCATAATGCTCCGCCGGCCAGCGCTTGGCCTCGCCGAACTCGGCACCTGGGCACAACGCAAGCACCGGGCGATCCAGTTCCAGGCCGAACTTGGCCAGGGCGGCCTCGCGGCTCTGGTCTTCGATACGCAGGCTTGGGCGGGGATAGGGTTGTGGCAGTTGAGCGCCCGGCTCATAGGCCAGGGCCATGAAACGTTCGATCATCAACGGGTAGCGCGCCTTGTCGAGCTTGCGCACATCGTTGAGCAGCAGGTAGCGCATCTCGCCACGCCAGCCGGTGCGCTGGGGGATGCCGGCGAAATAAGGCACGAGTGCCGACTTGAGCGAGTTGGGTAAGAGGATCGCCTGGTCGTACTGGCCGGCCAGTGACTTGCCGATGCGCCGGCGCGTGGCCAGCTCCAGGGCACCGTGGCCGAGCGGGAAGCTCAAGGCCTGGCGCACCTCGGGCATGCGCTCGAGGATCGGCCGGCTCCACTCGGGGGCCAGCACGTCGATCACGCAGTCGGGGTGACGCTGTTTCAGGCACTGGAACAGGGTCTGCGCCATCACCATGTCGCCGACCCAGCTGGGTCCAATGATCAGTATTCTCATGCTTTATCCAGAAACATTCGGGGAGGCTGCAGGCTGCTCTACAACCTGGCCTCCCCTCTTTATATTCAGGCTATGTGGCGGACAGTGTACCACTGACATGCCTCATTCGCGGGCAAGCCCGGTCCCACAGGTACCACACAGACCTTGAGTGCTGTGGAGTACCTGCAGGAGCGAGCTTGCCCGCGAATGAAGCCAGCACGATAGTCAGCTCAAACCCAGCTCACCCCAGATCCGCCGCACCTCGCGGCGCTCATCGACAAGCTGCCCGGCATCGATCACCCCGGCCTGCTTCTGCAGTGCCTGGCGGTGGGAGGCGGAGCGGAAGGTCTTGTACACCTCGCGCAACAAAATCGCGTCTTCGGCGGGCATCAACCCGGCCTGCTCCAACTCTTCGAGGATGCGAATGTTATCGGTCCAGCGCAGCAGGGCCGGATGGTCGTGAGACCAGGCCAAAGCGGCGTATTGCACCATAAATTCGATATCCACGATACCACCGGCATCCTGCTTGACATCGAACGGCTGGCCGGGCTCGAAGGCGTTGTCGGCGGTACCGGCAACGGTGCTCTTGCTGCCCAGGCTGGCGCGCATCTTGGCGCGCATCTCGCTGACCTCCTGACGCAGCGCGTCGAGATCGCGGGCCTTGCCCAGCACGCCGGCACGTACCGCTTCGAAGGCACTGCCGACCTGCTTGCAGCCCACCAGCACACGCGCCCGCACCAGGGCCTGGTGTTCCCAGGTCCAGGCCTCGTTCTGCTGGTAGCGCTCGAAGGCCCCGAGCGAGCTGACCAACAGCCCCGACGCACCGGAGGGGCGCAGGCGCATGTCCACATCATAGAGCTGGCCGGAGTTGGTCTGGGTAGTCAGCAGGTGGATGATGCGCTGACCCAGGCGGGTGAAGAACTGCGCGCCGTCGATGGGCTTGGCGCCATCGGTCTCGGCGTTCGGGTCGCCGTCGTGGATGAATACGAGGTCCAGGTCCGAGCCATGTCCCAGTTCGATGCCGCCGACCTTGCCGTAGCCGACGATGATGAAACTTGGGTCGCACAGGGTGCCATCACTGCGCTTGGGCTGGCCATGACGGGCCACGGTCTGACGCCAGGCCAAGGCCAGCACCTGGTCGAGGATGGCCTCGGCCAGCCAGGTCAGGTAGTCGCTGACCTTCATCAAGGGCAGGTTGCCGCTGATTTCAGATGCCGCCACCCGCAAGCTGTGGGCCAGCTTGAAGTGACGCAGGGCCTCCATCTGCTGCTCCAGGTCGTCCTCGGGAATGCGCGTCAATCTCTCGCGCAGCTCCGACGCCAGCTCAGGCGCCAGCGGCGGGCTGAACAGGCGGCCTTCGTTGAGCAGTTCGTCGAGCAGCAGCGGGAAGCGCGTGATCTGCTCGGCGATCCAGGGGCTGGCGGCGCACAGGGTCAACAGACGGCGCAAGGCGCCTGGGTTTTCGGTCAGCAGCACCAGGTAAGCCGAACGCCGAGCCACCGCTTCCACCAAGGGGAGCACTCGCTCCAGCACCAGGTCAGGGTTCTGGTGCTCCACGGTCTGCGCTAGCAGGCGTGGAATGAAGGCGTCCAGACGCTCGCGGCCAATGCGCTGCATCGAACGCAGCGACGGGCTGGCACGCAAGGAGGCCAAACGACGCAGGGCCTCACCCGACTGCTTGAACCCGGCCTCTTCCAGTTGGCGACCGGCGGCCTCCTCGTCCTGCGCCTGCTCCCACAGCGGCGACCACTCGCCGCCCACTACCAGCTCGCCCTCGGCTTCCTCTTCATCTGGATCGGCGATCACCTGGCGGAAGTGCCAGTCGACCCGTCCGCGCCACTGCATCAGTTGGTCGTGGAACGCCTGCCAGTCGGCAAAGCCAAGGATGTAGGCGACCCGTTCGCGGTCGACCTCCGAGTCCGGCAGCATCTGGGTCTGGCGGTCGGCGATGGCTTGGATCGCGTGCTCGGTGTAACGCAGGAACTGGTACCCATCACGCAGTTCGCTTACCACTGCCGGTGGCAGGTAACCCTGCCCCTCGAGCGTTGCCAGGACCTTGAGCAGCGGCCGCTGCTGCAGGCTCAGATCGCGCCCGCCGTGGATCAGCTGGAAGGCCTGGGCGATGAACTCGACCTCGCGGATGCCGCCGGCACCGAGCTTGATGTTCTCTGCCATGCCCTTGCGCCGCACTTCCTGCTGGATCAGCTGCTTCATGGTGCGCAGCGCCTCGATGGCAGAGAAATCCAGGTAGCGCCGATAGACGAACGGTCGCAGCATCTCCTGCAACTGCGCACCGGCCACCTGGTCGCCCGCCACCACGCGGGCCTTGATCATGGCGTAGCGTTCCCAATCGCGCCCCTGATCCTGGTAGTACTGCTCCAGGGCATTGAACGAGAGCACCAACGCGCCTGCCGAGCCATAGGGGCGCAGGCGCATGTCGACGCGGAACACGAAACCGTCGACGGTCACCGGGTCCAGCGCCTTGATCAGGCGTTGCCCGAGGCGGGTGAAAAACTCCTGGTTATCCAGCGAGCGCTTGACCCCTTCGGTCTCGCCGCCTTCAGGGAAGGCGAAGATCAGGTCGATGTCCGACGACAGGTTGAGCTCCACCGCGCCCAGCTTGCCCATGCCCAGCACCACCATGTGCTGCGGCTGGCCAGTGCGGTTGCCGATCGGCGTGCCGAACTGCTGGCAATGACGCGGGTACAGCCATTGATAGGCTTCGTCGATCGAGGCGTCGGCTAGCTCGGACAGGTCGCGGCAGGTCTCGCCCAGTTCGGCCTGGCGGGTAATGTCGCGCCAGATGATCCGCACCTGCTGGCGATTGCGCGCACGGCGCAAGTTGCGCGCCAGCTCGTCTTCGCTCTGGGCCGCGTCTGCGGCAGCTTTTATATGGGCACGCAACTGGCCGGGGCCATAGGTGCGGTCCATTTCGCCGCTGGCGAGCAGCTCGAACAGCGTTGCCGGTTCGCGCTGCGCCTGCTCGAGGACGAAATCACTGGCTGCAGCCACCTGATCGAACTGCAGGCGATGCACCGCGTTCCAACTGTCTGGATCAAGATCCGGATGCGCCGCCAGCGCCTCCTGCAGGAATTGTCGGTTACGGGCGACCAGCGGTTGCAGGGCGCCAGGCAGATCGAGCGGCAAAGGCAGGCGCATGGTCTATCCTTGATCGGCGTGAATGAGAGGGGTGAGTGCAGGCGAAAGAGGGACGGACCGCGGTTGGACTGTCATACAAAAGTTGTAAATAGCTGAAAAACTCGAATCATTGGTACGAAACATCAAGAAACCTCTTGTGCCAGTGCGATACCAACCAACAGGAACGTTTTTCTCCACAACCCGAAAGGCGGCCAAAAGCCGTTTTTCTGTAGTATTACTACTCCCCCGACTGCTCAAAAGCATGAAATGCCGAAGCATTTGTAGTAAAACTACACGGCGCCGGATGACTGTCCGGCAAATCCAAGAATTCACGACGTCTGCCCAAAAGGCCAGTCGCAAACTCAGGCTTCCGATTCTGGTTGCCTTTCCGCCCTGGAGCAAGCCATGCAAGACCTCGATCCTATCGAAACCCAGGAATGGCTGGATGCCCTGGAGTCGGTCCTCGACAAAGAAGGCGAAGACCGCGCTCATTACCTGATGACCCGCATGGGCGAGCTGGCCACCCGCAGTGGTTCCCAGCTGCCTTACGCGATCACCACGCCATACCGCAACACCATCCCTGTCACCCACGAAGCACGCATGCCTGGCGACCTGTTCATGGAACGCCGCATTCGCTCGATGGTGCGTTGGAACGCCTTGGCCATGGTCATGCGCACCAACCTGAAGGACTCGGACCTGGGCGGACACATCTCGAGCTTCGCCTCCAGCGCCACCCTCTACGACATCGGCTTCAACTACTTCTTCCAGGCCCCGACCGAAGAACACGGCGGCGACCTGATCTTCTTCCAGGGCCACGCTTCGCCAGGCGTCTACGCCCGCGCCTTCATGGAAGGCCGCATCAGCGAAGAGCAGATGAACAACTTCCGCCAGGAAGTGGACGGCAATGGCCTGTCTTCGTACCCGCACCCATGGCTGATGCCTGACTTCTGGCAGTTCCCGACCGTTTCGATGGGTCTGGGTCCGATCCAGGCGATCTACCAGGCACGCTTCATGAAGTACCTGGAAGCCCGCGGCTTCATCCCGGCCGGCAAGCAGAAGGTCTGGTGCTTCATGGGCGACGGCGAGTGCGACGAGCCGGAATCCCTGGGCGCGATCGCCCTGGCCGGCCGCGAGAAGCTGGACAACCTGATCTTCGTCATCAACTGCAACCTGCAGCGCCTCGACGGCCCGGTTCGCGGCAACGGCAAGATCATCCAGGAACTCGAAGGCGTGTTCCGTGGCGGTGGCTGGAACGTCAACAAGGTCGTCTGGGGCCGCTTCTGGGACCCACTGCTGGCCAAGGACACCAACGGTGCCCTGCAGCGCCGCATGGACGAAGTCATCGACGGCGAGTACCAGAACTACAAGGCCAAGGACGGCGCGTACGTCCGTGAGAACTTCTTCAACACCCCAGAGCTCAAGGCCATGGTCGAAGACCTGTCCGACGACGAGATCTGGAAGCTCAACCGTGGCGGCCACGACCCGTACAAGGTCTATGCGGCGTACCACCAGGCTGTGAACCACAAAGAGCAGCCGACCGTCATCCTGGCCAAGACCATCAAGGGTTACGGTACCGGTGCTGGCGAAGCCAAGAACACCGCGCACAACACCAAGAAAGTCGACGTCGACAGCCTGCGTCACTTCCGCGACCGCTTCGACATTCCGGTCAAGGACGCCGACCTCGAGAACCTGCCGTTCTTCAAGCCTGAAGAAGGTTCCGCCGAAGCCAAGTACCTGGCCGAGCGTCGCGCCGCACTGGGTGGCTTCGTGCCACAACGCCGCGCCAAGAGCTTCAGCGTTCCGACCCCGCCACTGGAGACGCTCAAAGCAATCCTCGACGGCTCGGGCGACCGCGAAATCTCCACCACCATGGCCTTCGTGCGCATCCTGGCGCAACTGGTCAAGGACAAGGAAATCGGCCAGCGCATCGTCCCGATCATCCCGGACGAAGCCCGTACCTTCGGTATGGAAGGCATGTTCCGCCAGCTGGGCATCTACTCGTCGGTCGGCCAGCTCTACGAGCCAGTCGATAAAGACCAGGTGATGTTCTACCGCGAGGACAAGAAGGGCCAGATCCTCGAAGAAGGCATCAACGAAGCCGGCGCCATGTCGTCCTTCATCGCTGCCGGTACTTCGTACAGCTGCCACAACCAGCCGATGCTGCCGTTCTACATCTTCTACTCGATGTTCGGCTTCCAGCGTATCGGCGACCTCGCCTGGGCCGCTGGCGACAGCCGCACCCGTGGCTTCCTGATCGGCGGTACCGCCGGCCGTACCACGCTGAACGGCGAAGGCCTGCAGCACGAAGACGGTCACAGCCACATGATGGCGGGCACCATCCCGAACTGCCGCACCTACGATCCGACCTACGGCTACGAGCTGGCGGTGATCATCCAGGACGGCATGAAGAAGATGACCGAAGAGCAACAGGACATCTTCTACTACATCACCGTGATGAACGAATCCTACCAGCAGCCTGCCATCCCGGCCGGTGCCGAGGAAGGCATCATCAAGGGCATGTACCTGCTGGAAGAAGACACCCGCGAAGCGGCGCACCACGTTCAGCTGATGGGCTCCGGCACCATCCTGCGTGAAGTCCGCGAAGCGGCGAAGATCCTGCGTGAAGAGTTCAACATCGGTGCCGATGTGTGGAGCGTCACCAGCTTCAACGAACTGCGTCGCGACGGCCTGGCCGTGGAACGCGCCAACCGCCTCAAGCCTGGCCAGAAGCCACAGCAGACCTACGTCGAGCAGTGCCTGAGCGGTCGCAAGGGTCCGGTCATCGCCTCCACCGACTACATGAAGCTGTTCGCCGAGCAGATTCGCCAGTGGGTACCAAGCAAAGAGTTCAAGGTCCTGGGTACCGATGGCTACGGTCGCAGCGACAGCCGTAAGAAGCTGCGTCACTTCTTCGAAGTCGACCGTCACTTCGTGGTGCTGGCTGCCCTGGAAGCCCTGGCTGACCGTGGCGAGATCGAACCGAAGGTTGTCGCTGACGCCATCGTCAAGTTCGGCATCGACCCGGACAAGCGCAACCCACTGGACTGCTGAGGAGTAACTTAAGTGAGCGAACTCATTCGCGTACCTGACATCGGCAGCGGTGAAGGTGAAATCATCGAACTGTTCGTCAAGGTCGGCGACCGCATCGAAGCGGACCAGAGCCTGCTGACCCTGGAGTCGGACAAGGCCTCCATGGAGATCCCGGCCCCCAAGGCCGGCGTCATCAAGGAGCTGAAGGTCAAGCTGGGCGATCGCCTGAAAGAAGGCGACGAACTGCTGGTCCTGGAAGCCGAGGGCGCCGCTGCGGCGCCTGAGGCTCCGGCCGCCGCTCCGGCTGCTGACGCCCCTGCGGCCGCAGCACCCGCCGCTGAAGCCGCCCCTGCTCCTGCGCCTGCCGCAGCACCGGCTGCCGCCAGCGTGCAGGACATCCACGTGCCGGATATCGGTTCGTCGGGCAAGGCCAAGATCATCGAAGTGCTGGTCAAGGTCGGCGACACCGTCGAAGCCGACCAGTCGCTGATCACCCTGGAGTCCGACAAGGCTTCCATGGAAATCCCATCGCCTGCCGCTGGCATGGTCGAGGAAGTCCTGTGCAAGCTGGAAGATGAAGTCGGCACTGGCGACCTGATCTTCAAGCTGAAAGTCGCGGGCGCAGCTCCGGCTGCCGCTCCGGCACCAGCTGCTGCCCCGGCAGCCGCCAAGGCCGAGGCTGCTCCGGCCGCCGCACCCGCTGCTGCCGCCCCAGCTGCTGCCCCTGCACCGGTTGCTACCGCACCGGCTGCTGGCAGCAACGCCAAGGTTCACGCAGGCCCTGCCGTTCGTCAGCTGGCGCGTGAATTCGGTGTCGACCTGGGCGCTGTTGCCGCCACTGGCCCGCACGGCCGCATCCTGAAAGAAGACGTGCAGGTCTACGTCAAGGCGATGATGCAGAAGGCCAAGGAAGCTCCGGCAGCCGCCGGCGCGACCGGTGGTGCCGGCATTCCGCCGATCCCGGCCGTGGACTTCAGCAAGTTCGGTGAAGTCGAGGAAGTCGCCCTGACACGCCTGATGCAGGTCGGTGCTGCCAACCTGCACCGCAGCTGGCTGAACGTGCCGCACGTGACCCAGTTCGATTCTGCCGACATCACCGAGCTGGAAGCCTTCCGCGTTGCGCAGAAGGCCGTGGCGGAGAAGGCCGGCGTCAAGCTGACCGTTCTGCCGCTGCTGCTCAAGGCCTGTGCCCACCTGCTCAAGGAGCTGCCGGACTTCAACAGTTCGCTGGCGCCGAGCGGCAAGGCCATCATCCGCAAGAAGTACGTCAACGTCGGCTTCGCCGTGGACACCCCGGATGGCCTGCTGGTCCCTGTGATCAAGAACGTCGACCAGAAGAGCTTGCTGCAACTGGCTGGCGAAGCAGCTGCGCTGGCTGAAAAAGCCCGCACCAAGAAGCTGTCGGCCGACGACATGCAGGGAGCCTGCTTCACCATCTCCAGCCTCGGTCACATTGGCGGCACCGGCTTCACGCCGATCGTCAACGCGCCGGAAGTGGCGATCCTCGGTGTTTCCAAGGCGACCATCCAGCCAGTCTGGGACGGCAAGGCCTTCCAGCCGAAGCTGATGCTGCCGCTGTCGCTGTCCTACGATCACCGTGTGATCAACGGCGCTGCCGCTGCGCGCTTCACCAAGCGCCTGGGCGACCTGCTGACGGACATCCGCACGCTGCTGCTGTAATGCTGCACCCCGCCTCCCCCAACCGGGGAGGCGGTACCGATTTCGAGCTGCCACGCTCGTACCTCAACCCCGCCCCTGGCGGGGCTTTTTTTGCCTGGAAACACCCTCCCCATGAAGGGCCGCGAGGCGCACAAGCTTCAGATTTCCCACGCCCAGCCGACAACCTGCATACGCTGCCCCATATGGCCGCTTGCCAGCCCACGGGACATGATGCACCCTTGCTCAACGCGCCGCCGCTTACCTGCGGCATACCGCGCCAAACGCCTTGTTCAAGCGAGTCTTCGATGAAAAGCCAACCCGATGCCGCCAGCCGTGTGGCGGCCGAGGTCGTGACGCAGTTACCCGTGCCCTCGCGGCTCGGGATGCTGCGTTTCGAGCGGCTGAACGAAGCCAGTTGGGCGATGCTCTACCTCGACCCTGGCTGCGATCGCCAGTTCGGCCTGCCCGCGGCCGAGCTCTGCGCCCTGATCGGCTCGCCCTATGCCAGCCTCATGGAGCCTGAAGCGCGCTACAAGCTGCATGACGAGATCCAACTGCAACTGGCGCGGCGCAACCACTACCGCGTGCGCTATACCCTGCACGCGGGCTCCGGGCCCCTGCGCTTGCTGGAAGTCGGCGAGGCCTACAAGCAGCACAATCGCCAGCTGCTGCGCGGCTACCTCACGGTGCTGGACGACCAGGCCGAGGAAACCCCAGGCCAGGACGCAAACGATCTCGAGTCACGCAACAGCCGCCTGCAGCTGGCCCTGCAACTCAACCAGCGCGCCCAGCAGGAGCAACTCGAACACCTGGAGCGGGTGCGTGCCCAGCAGGACCTGATCCTGCGCCTGGCACGCCAGCGCTACAGCGCCAGCAACTCCTTGCTCGAAGCGGCCGAACTGATCACCCGTAGCGCCTGCGAAATCTACAAACTCGACTGCGCCAGCATCTGGTACCTCAACGAGCAACGCCTGGAACCGATCACCGCCTGGTTCCAGCACGAGCAGGCCCACCGCCTGCCGCAGCCGATCGACGCCAGCCACTACCCGGATTACCTCGACGCCCTGCACGCCAGCCGCGCCATCGACGCCCACAACGCCAGCCATGACCCACGCACCCGGGACATGGTCCAGGGCCTGCTCAACACCGCCGACAATGCCATGCTCGATGCCAGTATCCGCGTCGACGGCCAGGTAGTCGGCGTGCTCTGTCTGGAGCAGACCGGCCAGCCGCGGGCCTGGCAGTCCGACGAAATCGCCTTTGCCGGTGAGCTGGCCGACCAGTTCGCCCAGGTCATCACCAACCACAACCGCCGCACCGCCACCAGCGCCCTGCACCTGTTCCAGCGCGCGGTAGAGCAAAGCGCCAGCGCCTTCCTGCTGGTCAACCGCGACGGGGTGGTGGAGTACGTCAACCCAAGCTTCACCGCCATTACCCAGTACAGCACCGACGAAGTGCAGGGCCACCACCTGGCCGAGCTGCCGGCACTGGAAAACCTCAGCCAGATCCTGTTCGACTCACCGTCGAGCCTGGCCATGGGCAACAGCTGGCAAGGTGAATTCAAGAGCCGGCGCAAGAGCCTGGAGCCCTACTGGGGCCAGTTATCGATTTCCAAGGTGTATGGCGACAACCGCGAGCTGACCCACTACATCGGCATCTACGAAGACGTCACCCAGAGCAAGCTTGCCCAGCAACGCATCGAGCGCCTGGCCTACACCGACAACCTCACCAGCTTGGGCAACCGCCCGGCGTTCATCCGCAGCCTCGACGAACGCTTCGCTCGCGACGGCGACATCCCGATCTGCCTGCTGCTGGTCGACATCGATAACTTCAAGCGGATCAACGACAGCCTCGGCCACCAGACCGGCGACAAGCTGCTGATCAGCCTGGCCCGCCGTCTGCGCAACAGCCTCAGCAGCGGTGGCAGCCTGGCGCGCTTTGCAAGCAACGAGTTCGCCGTGCTGCTGGACGACACCAGCCTCGAAGACGGCCAGAACATCGCCCAGCAGTTGCTGCGCACCCTCGACAAACCCATGTTCGTCGACAACCAGCTGATCAACGTCACCGCCTCCGTGGGCCTGGCCTGCGCGCCCCTGCACGGCGCCGACCCGCAGACCCTGATGAAGAACGCAGGCTTGGCCCTGCACAAGGCCAAGGCCAACGGCAAGCATCAGGTCCAGGTGTTCACCGAAGTGCTCAACGCCGAGGCCAGCTACAAGCTGTTCGTCGAGAACAACCTGCGCCGGGCCCTGACCCAGAACGAGCTGGAGGTCTTCTACCAGCCCAAGCTGTGCCTGCGCAGTGGTCGCCTGCTGGGCCTGGAGGCGCTGCTGCGCTGGAACCACCCCGAGCGCGGCATGATCCGCCCCGACCAGTTCATCAGCGTGGCCGAGGAGACCGGCCTGATCATCCCCATCGGCAAATGGGTGGTGCGCCAGTCGTGCCGCATGAGCCAGGAATTGCGCGAGGCCGGCATGGGCAACCTGCATGTGGCGATCAACCTGTCGCCCAAGCAGTTTTCCGACCCCGAGCTGGTCAGCTCGATTGGCGCCATTCTCAAGGAAGAAGCGCTACCCCCGCACCTGCTGGAGCTGGAGCTGACCGAGGGCCTGCTGCTTGAAGCTACCGAAGACACCCGGCGCCAGCTCGACGAGCTCAAGCAGCTGGGTCTGACCCTGGCCATGGATGACTTCGGTACCGGCTATTCATCGCTGAGCTACCTGAAGAAGTTTCCCATCGACATCATCAAGATCGATCGCAGCTTCATCAGCGAGATTCCCGCCAACCAGGACGACATGGAGATCACCTCGGCGGTGGTCGCCATGGCCCACAACCTCAAGCTCAAGGTAGTCGCCGAAGGCATCGAGACCTCCGAACAACTGGCATTCCTGCGTCGCCACCGCTGTGACGTCGGCCAGGGCTATCTGTTCGACCGGCCGATCCCCGGGCGCGAGCTGGTCGACAAGCTCAGGCGCTACCCGCGCGGGCCGGTGGCCTGACAGGCGCGCAAACCTCGGGCACTATAGGGGCCATGTGGGCCTCTTCGCGGGCAAGCCCGCTCCTACAATGGCAGACTGCAATGCAACCCTGCAGGAGTGGGCTTGCCCGCGAACAAGCCACAACCGCTCCCACTGTCAGACAGAGGAACAATCATGGTCCTGCGCTCGGAAATCCTCGTGAACAAAAACGTCATGCCCACTGCCGAACAGGCCCTGCCCGGCCGCGAAACTCCCATGCCCCTGCCCGAATTCCACTACGTGTTCGAAGGCACCCCGCTGCTCGGCCCATTCTTCGAGGGCAGCATCGACTTCGCCATCTTCGGCCTGGGCTGCTTCTGGGGCGCCGAACGACGCTTCTGGCAGCGTGAAGGCGTGGTCAGCACCGTGGTCGGCTACGCCGGCGGTTTCACCCCGAACCCAACCTACGAAGAGGTCTGCTCGGGGCTGACCGGCCACACCGAGGTGGTACTGGTGGTGTTCGACAAGGACAAGGTCAGCTACCGCGAACTGCTGGCGATGTTCTGGGAACTGCACAACCCGACCCAGGGCATGCGCCAGGGCAACGACATCGGCACCCAGTACCGCTCGGCCATCTATTGCACCTCGCCCGAGCAACTGGAACTGGCCAAGGCCAGCCGCGATGCCTTCCAGGTCGAGTTGAACAAGGCCGGTTTCGGTGAGATCACCACCGAGATCGACCAGGCGCCGACCGTGTACTTCGCCGAGGCCTACCACCAGCAGTACCTGGCCAAGAACCCCGAAGGCTATTGCGGCATCGGTGGCACTGGCGTGTGCCTGCCGCCCAGCCTGCAGGGTAATTGACATGGGTATGGTGCTGTTCCATGCGCCGCTGTCGCCTTTCGTGCGCAAGGTCTTGCTGGTGCTGCACGAGACCGGTCAGCTCGACCGCGTACGCCTGCAAACCGTCAACATCAGCCCGGTGAGCGGTGACGAGCAGCTCAACCAGGACAATCCGATCGGCAAGATCCCGGCCCTGCGCCTGGAAGACGGTAGCGTGCTGCACGACAGCCGGGTGATCTGCGAGTACCTCGACAGCCAGCACGTCGGCAACCCGCTGATCCCCCACGAGGGCTCGGCGCGCTGGCGGCGCCTGACCCTGGCCTCCCAGGCCGATGCGATCATGGATGCGGCGGTGTCGAGCCGCTATGAAAGCTTCCTGCGTCCTGAGGACAAGCGCTGGGATGGCTGGCTGCAGGCGCAGTCACAGAAAATCCGCCGAGGCCTGGCGGATCTTGAGCAGCATCACCTGGCAGAGATCGCCTCCGGCTTCGATATCGCCGCGATCGGCGTGGCCTGCGCGCTGGGCTACCTGGACCTGCGCCAGCCGGAGTTCGGCTGGCGTGAACAACAGCCTGGGCTGGCTGAATGGTATGCCCAAGTGAGCCAGCGCGCGTCGATGCTGGCTACCGTGCCGGTCGCCTGAAACCCCTTCGCGGGCAAGCCCCTCCTACAGACATATCCCCTCTGTAGGAGCCAGCCTGCCCGCGAATGCTTCACCCCGGCCTGGCAGGAAACAACGACCCCACCCGAACCGCCAGCCAGCGCCCGATTGCCTTGTCCTCTCTCATGCCGCCCTCCCCACCCGCGACCAGTCCAGCCGCCGGGTCAGCACCATGAATACGCCAAGCAAGCCAAAGCACAGCAGCGAGCCCATCAACAGCGCATAGTCCTCCGCGCTCAGCAGCCCGGAGAGCAGCCCATACAGCGCCGCCAACCCCGCCGCAAAACCCACCCCGCGTACCGGGCTGTGCAGCACATGGCTCAAGTAGAAGCCGATCAGCAGCACGCAGGCCCCTGCCGACAAGCCATAGGCCAGGCCAAAACCCAGGTGTTCCGACAGTGACAGCAGCAACAGGTAGAACAGCGCCAGCGCCGCCCCCACCAGCACGTATTGCATAGGGTGCACGCTGAGGTTCTTCAACACCTCGAACAGGAAGAAGCCTGCAAAGGTCAGTGCGATGAACAGCAGCGCATACTTGATCGCACGCTCGCTCCTGAGGTACTGGTCCACCGGATCGACAAAGCTCACACCGAAGGTGCGCCCACTGAAATCCGCGCACTTGTCCGCACCGGCGCATTGGCGCAGCGCGTCTTCCAGGTTGGTGGCAAAGAACGAGGTCTGCCAGCGCGCGGTGAAACCCTGGGCATCGATCTCACGACTGGCCGGCAAGTAGCTGCCGATGAAGCTCGGATGGGGCCAGTTGGCGTGCATCTCGACCCGGCTGCTGCGCCCCACTGGCAGCACATGGAGTTGTCCGGTGCCCTGCAACGCCAGGTCGAAGGCATAGCCGAACTCGCGGGCAGCCTGGCCATCCAGCCCAGGCAGGGTGACGTGCACTCCACCGGCCATCCAGTCCAGGCCGGTTCCCGCTTCGAACGGCAGGCGCTGATCGTCGAGGCTCAGTTCCAGGGCGTTCTCGATGCCTCGGATATCGCTGATGCCCACCACCATGAACGGCTTGTCGAACCGGTAGTCTTCGTAGTCCTTGTCGACGCCCCAGCGCTCAGGCAGCTTGAAGCGGCCACTGACACGGTTCCTGGCATGGAACAACCGCGCCTGGTAAATGCCGCGGGCGCGCAGTTCGGTATCGACCTGGCTGTCGACCTCGAAGGTTTCCGGCAGGAAGTACAGGTGGCCGCTGACGGTGCTGGTTTCCTGCACACTCTTGCCGTCCTTGTCGATCCAGCGGCGCTGGTACTTGCGGTACGGCACCACCAGCAGCGGGCCGCTGATCTGCTGGTCGAAGCTCGAACTCTGGGCGATGTCCTGCAGCACACCATCGCGCACGGCCTGACGTTCATCGATCAGGCCACTGATCATCAACAGAGGGATCAATAACAGCAGCATCAGCAGGACGATCATGCCGAGCTTGAAACTCAGGGGCTTGTTCATGGGGCTTTGGCTCCAGTTGTGATGGGCGCAGCTTGCGCCGCGCACATGGAGCCGATAGGGAGGGTTTGTGCAGATTGTGTGGAGATGACGAGGCGGACAGCAGGAATCAGCTCACGCGCCGCGCAGGCAGCCACAGCCTGACCCGCACCCCGCCCTCGACGTTATCCACCGCCAGCGCTCCGCCATGCAGTTGCATCACTTCCTCGACAAAGTTGAGCCCAAGCCCGGTGCTCTTGCGCCCGGTGCCTGGCCGGGGCAGGGAATAGAAGCGCTCGCTGACCCGCTCGATGGCGTAATCCGGAATCGCCTCCCCCTGGTTGAACAGGCTCAACGCGACCCGATCACCGTCGTGCACCAGCTCGAACGACAAGGTGCCGCCTGCCGGCGTGAAGTCGAGTGCGTTGTCCACCAGGTTTGCCAGCGCCTGACGCAGCAAGAAGGGGTCGCACAGCAACAACACCCCGCCCGTCACCTGTTGCCTGATCTGCAACCCGGCACTGTCGATCCGCGCCGCATACCCGTGCAGCAACTCGTCGACCAGCGCAGCGAGCGGCACCTGCTGCTCGTCTTCCAGCGCCTGCATCTGCTCGACCCGCGCCAGGTTGAGCAAGCGCTCGATCATCTGCTGCAAACGCTCGCTCTCGCGTTCGATATTGCTGGCAAAACGCGCCCGCTGCTCATCCGGCATCGGCCCCTGCAACAGCTCGGAAGCGCCACGAATCGCCGCCAGCGGGCTTTTCAGCTCATGGGTGAGGGTATGCACATAGCGCTCGACATACGCCTTGCCCTCCAACTGGGTGCGCATGCGCTCCACCGCCGTGGCCAGTTGCAGCAGTTCACCGCCCTTGTAGTGCGGCAGCGCCGCGCGCTCGCCCTCACTCACCGCCTGGGCGTACCGGGTGAGACGGCGCAACGACCGCGCCAGCCACCAGGACAGCGCAGCGCCCACCAACAGCCCGAGCACGATCAACCCCAGGCCTAGCGTCAGCAAACGTTGCTCGGAGCGGTCGATATAGGGCTGTAGCGAACTGTTGGGCTTGGCCACCGTCACCACACCGATGACCTGGCCGTTGTCCATGATCGGTGCCGCCACATGCATCACCGAGGTGCTTTCGTCGTCCGGGTCGCTGCGGGTCGAACGCGCGCCATATTGGCCGCGCAGGGTCAGGTAGACGTCGTTCCAGCGCGAGTAATCCTTGCCCAGGGCCTGGCCACTGGAGTCGAGCAGGACGATGCCCTTGGCGTCGGTGACATAGATACGGTGGCTGACCTGGTTTTTCGCCAGCCCCCAGATATCCGCACCTGGGCGGCGCTGCCCGTAGGATTCGAGTACTTGAGGCAGACGACTTTGCCCAAGCGTGCCGGCCTTTACGTCATCGTGAAGGATTTCTGCCAACAGGTTGGCGGTGTCCACCAGGGTTTCCTCGGAAGACTGGCGCACCACCGGGCGAATCTGTTCGCGCACGGTATTGAGCAGGAAGTAACCCGACAACCCGACGAACAGGAAGTACACCAGAAAGATCCGGATCCCCAGGCGCATCAGGCGTGATCCGGGCTATAGCTATAGCCCAGGCCGCGATGGGTCTGGATTGGTTCGGCATCGCCAGACACCAGGCGCAACTTCGCGCGCAGGCTCTTGATGTGGCTGTCGATGGTTCGCTCGTAACCGGCATCTGAAGCCACGCCCAGCCCGTCGAGCAATTGCTCGCGGCTGAACACCCGACGGGGTTGCTCGAGCAGGCATTGCAGCAGGCGGAATTCATGGCGAGTGAGCGTCAGCGCCTGGCCACGATAGAGGATGCGCATCCCCAGCGTATCGACCTCGAACAGCTTCGCATCGCCTGCCGTCTCGGCTCTGGGCGCCATGCGCTTGAGGATCGCCCGCACCCGCGCAGCCACCTCACGCGGGCTGAACGGCTTGACTACATAGTCGTCGGCACCGATTTCCAAGCCTACGACCCGATCGATCTCACCATCGCGGGCACTGAGGAACATCACCGGCACCTCGCTGAAGCGGCGCAGCTGGCGGCAGGTTTCGAAACCACTGATATCTGGCAGGCCGATGTCGAGGATGACCAGGTCGGCCGGGCGCTGGCGCATCTGTTCGAGCGCGGCGCTGCCCAGGGTCACCCAGGTGGTGCTATGGCCGTCGGCCTGGAGGGCGTAGACCAGGGTGTCGGCGATGGCGGACTCGTCTTCGACGATGAGGATGTGGGGCATGGGTGAGGCTCTGAGGGTCTGGTCGTCGATTGTCTGACCGGACCCTGTCGCGGGACAAGCCCACTCGCACAATTGCAGATTGACACTGCACCTGCGGGAGCGAGCTTGCCTGCGAGAGGCGAGCCCGGGCGGTCAGCAGTCCGGCTTGTCCGCCGTATACCGCCGCGCCGGGTTCACCGCTGCCTTGAACTCACGCAACGCCTTGGCGCCGATCAGCAGCGGGTAGTTGAAGTTGCTGCGGTCGGTCAGGTTGACCTCCACCGTGCGCTTGACGTCGCCCAGGCACAACTCCAGGTCCACCACCGGACGGCGGGCAGCCTCGGCCGGTTCGTCCTCGTCTTCCTCATCGCCTGAGCGGGCCTTGATCTTGCTGATGCGCGCCACCTTGTGTTCATAGACCTTGCCGTCGGCATCCTTGGTCGCCAGGCGGAAACGCACCCAGTCCTCGCCGTCGCGGGTGAAGGTCTCGATATCCTTGGCCGACAGCGACGCGGTTAGCGCACCAGTATCCATCTTGGCCTTGAGGGTCTGGCCGATCTCGGGGAGCTTGATGTACTCATAGCGGCCATAGAGTGTCGGCTCGGCGGCCATCACCGGCAACGCCAGCAGCGACAGGAGGGCAAGCAGTGGTTTCACGGGAAGCATTCCTTGAGATGAGACAGTGCTTAGACTACGCGGGGAGGATAGGTTCGTTGTCACAGCCTATCCAACATAATGTGAAACATTTGTACCTTCCATTGGGCACTGGACGTTTGGCGTAGGACGTTACCCTGCTTATCATTGCCAACCGCAAATCTCACACAACACTTTCATACAACAAGAGTCTCCTTATGCGTCGCCTGCTGACCGGCATCCTTACAACTGTCCTGCTGCTGCTCAACACCCTCGTGTTGATCTGCCCGCTGATGGTCTTCGCCCTGCTCAAGCTGGTGCTGCCCGGCCGTGGTCGCGACTATGCCTCCTGGGCGGTGATGTGGATCGCCGAGACCTGGTCGGAAATCGACAAGGCCATCTTCGCCCTGTGCATCCCCACGCAATGGGACATCCGCGGCATCGAGACGCTGAACGCGAACACCTCCTACCTGTGCGTCAGCAACCATCAGAGCTGGGTCGACATTCCAGCACTGATCGAAAGCCTCAACCGTCGTGTGCCGTTCTTCAAGTTCTTCCTCAAGAAGGAGCTGATCTGGGTACCGCTGCTGGGCCTGGCCTGGTGGGCGCTGGACTACCCCTTCATGAAGCGCTACAGCAAGGCCTTCCTCGACAAGCACCCCGCGCTCAAGGGCAAGGACCTGGAAATCACCAAGGCCGCCTGCGAGCTGTTCAAGCGCCAGCCGGTGACGGTGGTCAACTACCTCGAAGGCACGCGCTTCACCGAAGCCAAACGCGAACAGCAGCAATCGCCGTACCGCCACCTGCTCAAGCCCAAGGCCGGCGGCGTCGCCTTCGTGCTCGCCGCACTGGGCGAGCAACTCGACGCCCTGCTCGATGTGACCATCGTCTACCCCGGCAACAAGGCCCCAGGGTTCTGGGACCTGCTCAACGGCAGCATCAGCCGGGTAATCATCGACATCCGCGTGCGCGAGCTGGACCCGGCATTATGCGAAGGCGACTACGAGAGCGATCCGGCGTTTCGCCAGACCGTGCAGGCCTGGGTCAACCAGCTGTGGGAAGACAAGGACGCCCGAATCCAAGCATTACGCGCGGAATTGACGTGAAGCGAGCGAACACTGGCATGAAACAACTTGCCGAAAAGCCAGGCGGAGGGGGCTTTTCGGCAAGCCGGACGATTAATCGTAGAAACGGATATTATCGATACGTCGTTCGAAGTCTTGGAATTCGATGTATCTTATTTTCTTTCCAGCAGGTGCACTGAAATCAAACCCAGGGAATGGAGAGTTGATCCCATGCCCTGTTCCATCCGTGTATTGGACCGAAGAGTGATTATAGGGGCGATCCCTAGAAGGATTGTCCACATCCAAAACTATACGACTCGCTGGCGTAATAGGCATGATGATCAGCTCTGCGCGCAAATTATCAGTATTATTTGTCATGTGCAGAAAACGCCCCGCAATGCCATTTGACGGGGCGCCAGCGTTGCGTATTGCCAACTTACTATTGCCGCCGTTGGAGGAAAAATAAAACCGCGCTTGTGGAAGCGATATTTCCGTTACCCCTTCCTGAAAAGCAACGTTCTCAAAATCGATAAATCTCGACGAGCCACCGCCACCTACGACTTGATCGCTCTCACGATAGACAAAAGCCGCTTTTTCGCTCACATTCGACGGCAACGTGAGTTGAATAACGGGCACTGTTTGCTGATAGCTCTGGAAATAACGCCGTTGGTCATCTTGCGCACTGATCAGACCGTCGCTGCCTGCGAGGTAGAAGAACGATTGGATAGGCAACTTCGCCCCGCTCCCCGTCGCCCAGGTTGCGACACGCAACTCATCGTTGGCCGTCCGATAGAAGCCCGTGAGCAGATTTTTCGCAACTATCGTCTGATTGAAACGATCGGCCGTGTTGGCTTGCCCCTGACGCAGATCCCAGCCACATTGAGCTTTATGCTTATCAGAGACAGAGTTGAAATGGGACAGCCACTGCGCAGCCGCATCGATCCCCTGCTCATTGCAAGGCTTGCTCTGAGCAGGGTACTCGGGTGATATCCCGCACCCCTGTTGTTGACGATTGTCCGTCCAGCCGTCGAACGGAAAAGAACACAGCACCTGGACAGCTGTCTTGGACGCTGGCACTTCCTGCGCTGGATATAATATATAACCGTTATTGTAGTTGAGCGGCAATGTAGAGAAATTCATATCCGCCCTGATCCACGCAAACGACACGCCACCACTGGTAATTGAGGGAGGGCTGGGATCCCAGGGTAAATAGCTCTGCCGGCTCAACGTTCCGCGAAGCATGATGCCCGAACATAAATAGGCTGGTAGCGCCGCGCCACCGCAATTCTGACGCACTTGGTTATACCAGCCCGTCAATTGCGCCGCAGCGTCTGCACCTTTGACGCCTACATCCTGTGCTGCTGGGGCTTGCGCTGGACTTTGAGTGATCATAGTTCCCGAAGGCTGCGCGTCCGGAACTCCAGAAGTTCTGGCGCAAGCCGCCAGTAACAACAATACTCCGGGAATGGCAACGTATCTTATCCGCATGTGAACACCTCACGTATCGACTGGCACACCGTGTCCGCTTTAGACTCTTGAACCATCCCACCGAAACATCAGATGGTCGATGTTTGCCAGCCGAACCTAACAAGACTGACAGTCACGCGAAACTGGTAAATATGCCAGGTGACAGCGAGGAAATTGCTGAGCAATATAGTTGATTAATTCGCGCTCACAATCACGATGTCACTCATGACCACGAGGCTCTATTATTTGAAGCGGCGGTAATACGGGGGGAGATAAAATGCCTTCAAACAAGAAGGCACGCATGATGATTATCTGATGGACTCAGTACCCTCAAGCTACCGGCCCCTCCAGATCTTAGATCGAGGGTATCGCGCCGGGAGCCTGCCACAATCCGGCCAGATTCTGCAGCAACGAGCCGGCAATGCCCTGCTGCCCCAGATATTGCAGGATCAACGGCGCGAACTGGCCAATCATGCCGGTATCCATGCCCAGCGCCTTGAAGGCGTTATCCAGGTCGTTGCGATTCTCGACATTGCCCAGGGCATTGCTCAGCGCCGACGAGCGCTGGCTGTTCTGCCCCAGCAACTCGCCCAGCCCGTTGAGCCCGCCCAAGGCGTTGGCACCGGACAACAGGTCAAGACCGGGCACCGCCTTGGTCAACTGGCCATAGTCGTCATTGCTCAGGTTGTTGCGCGCAAGGCCCAGCATGGCGCCAGCGCCGCCGACAGCCTGTTCGGGGGTGATCTTCAGTTCGCTGCCCAGGGTATTGAGCAGATTGGCCTGGGCGGCCGGCGCCTGGACCTGGCCTTTCGGGGTCTGCATGGCCGAGACAGCGTTGGCGGCATCGTTGAGGTTGAAGGCGAACACCGGGCTTGCGGCCAGGGTCATCAGGGTTGCCAGGGTGAAGGCTTTCATCGGAGGACCTCGTAGGCCGGGATGGCCTGGGAAACGAGGCGTTGGACTGGGGGGCTGGAGCTTTGTTCCGGGCCGGATGTCGGTAAGGGACGAACCCGCCCCCACAGGCAGTCACCCCACCTGTGGGAGCGGGCTCGTCCCGCGATTGGCCCGCAAAGCGACGCCAAAGGCCTCAGGCAGCGCTGAAGGTCCTGTGCGGATCGATCACGAATTTCTTCGGCACGCCCGCATCGAACTCGCCGTACCCTTCCGGCGCCTGGTCCAGGCTGATCACCTGAACACCGACCACTTCGGCAATATTGATCCGATCCCACATGATCGCCTGCATCAGCTGGCGGTTGTACTTCATGGTCGGGGTCTGGCCGGTGTGGAAGCTGTGCGACTTGGCCCAGCCCAGGCCGAAGCGGATGCTCAGCGCACCGATCTTCGCCGCCGCGTCTACCGCACCCGGATCTTCGGTCACGTACAGGCCCGGAATACCGATCTTGCCGGCCACACGGGTGACCTGCATCAGCGAGTTGAGCACGGTCGCCGGAGCCTCGTGCTTGGCGCCTTCATGGCCGTGGCCGCGGGCTTCGAAGCCTACTGCATCGACGGCGCAGTCCACTTCAGGCTCACCGAGGATGTCGATGATCTGCTCGTGCAGCGGCGTGTCCTTGGACAGATCGACCACCTCGAAGCCCTGGGACTTGGCGTGGGCCAGGCGCAGCGGATTGAGGTCACCCACGATCACGCACGCGGCGCCCAGCAGGCGTGCCGAAGCGGCAGCGGCCAGGCCGACCGGGCCGGCGCCAGCCACGTAGACGGTGCTGCCCGGGCCGACGCCCGCGGTGACAGCGCCGTGGTAGCCGGTGGGCAGGATATCGGACAAGCAGGTCAGGTCACGGATCTTCTCCATGGCCTTGTCGCGGTCGGGCAATTTCAGCAGGTTGAAGTCGGCGTACGGTACCAGCACGTATTCAGCCTGGCCGCCGGTCCAGTCACCCATGTCGACATAGCCGTAGGCACCGCCGGCACGGGCCGGGTTGACGGTCAGGCAGACGCCGGTATGCATCTCCTTGCAGGAACGGCAGCGCCCGCAAGCAACGTTGAACGGCACCGACACCAGGTCGCCGATCTTCAGGCGCTCGACATCACGGCCCAACTCGACGATTTCACCGGTGATTTCGTGGCCGAGCACCAGGCCGACCTGAGCGGTGGTGCGGCCACGGACCATGTGCTGGTCGGAGCCGCAGATATTGGTGGAGACCACCTTGAGGATCACGCCGTGCTCGATCTTCTTGCCGCGCGGATCCTGCATCTTGGGGTAGTCGATCTTCTGCACCTCGACCTTGCCTGCGCCGAGATACACCACTCCACGATTACCAGACATGCTCTTACCTCGCTTGATTTGTATTTATGCAGCGGTGGTTGAAGCGCCGCCATCCTTGGGCGGCCTGTGTTACTGGAATGAGGGGAATTGTGGGCTTGATGGGGGATGTCGCAGTGACTGGATGCGACAGGGGGTTGTCTGTTTACGGCAGGTCGAAATTGGTGAGGCCATTCGCGGGCAAGCCCGCTCCTACAGGCACAGTGCCGTTCTCAGACACGCGATCCCCCGTAAGAGCGGGCTTGCCCCGCGATAGGGCCAATCAGAGCACCACTGTCCTGTTGGCGTTCAAAAACACCCGTCGCTCGATGTGATACCCCACCGCCCGCGCCAGGGTCAGGCATTCGATATCGCGCCCCTTGGCGATCAGATCTTCGGGATAGTGGCTGTGATCGACCACCTCGACGCCCTGGGCGATGATCGGCCCTTCGTCGAGGTCGTTGTTGATGTAGTGCGCGGTCGCGCCGACCATCTTCACGCCCTTGTTGTACGCCTGGTGATAGGGCTTGGCGCCCTTGAACCCCGGCAGCAGCGAGTGATGGATGTTGATCGCCCAGCCATCCAGGCGCCGACACAGCTCTGGCGACAGCACCTGCATGTAGCGGGCGAGAATCACCAGTTCGGCGCCGGTTTCCTCGATCACCTTGAGCACCTTGCGCTCCTGGCCCGGCTTGTCGTTCGGGTCGAGCGCGAAGTGGTAGTAGGGGATCTTGTGCCAGTGCGCCAGCGGCTCCAGGTCGGGGTGGTTGGAGATCACTGCGACCACCTCCATGCCCAGTTGGCCGATGCGCTGGCGATACAGCAGGTCGTTCAGGCAATGGTCGGCCTTGGACACCATGATCACCACCTTGGGGCGGTGATTGGGTGCGGTCAGCTCGAAGGCCATGCCGAACGCTTCGCTGCGCTCGGCGAATCCGGCACGGAAGGCATCTTCATCGAAACCGTCAGGTGCGCGGAACTCGACACGGATGAAGAAACGCCCCGACAGTCGATCATCGAAGGAATGGTGCTCGGTGACGTAGCAGCGCTGCTCGAAGAGATGACGCGTGACCACATCGACCGTGCCGAGCATGCTCGGGCAGTCGGCGGTGAGAATCCAGGTGTCCGGTGCCCGACTCATGATCTGCGCTCCTTATGCCTCGATGGCCAGGCCGTACTCGGCCGATGCGTCCTGCAGCCACAGCCACCAGTAGTCGGAGAAGCTGCGGCGGATCACCAGCTCCCAGGTGTCTTCGGCAGTGCGACGGATCACCAGTTGCGACTTGGCGAACACGGTACCCACGGCCTTGCCGACCGGGAAGTTGTTCGGGTGTACATCATAGCTGGTGGATTTCATCAGCACGTCGCGCACGTTCGGGCCGCGCAGCTCGAGCAGGGTCTGCCCGCCACTGACATTGACCACCTGGACGTGCTGGCCTTCGAGGGCATCGCGCAGCTTCTGCTCGACGCTGAACTCCTGGCCGCCCGGGACGATCAGCAGCCATTCGTCGGGGCCCACCCACTGCAACGACATTTCACTGTTGGCGACCACCGTCAGCGCCACCGGCAGCTCCAGGCCCAGGGCCTTGTGCACGGCACCGGCGAACTGCGGGTCATGGCCGTCGCCACGAAGGGTCAGGTGACCGAGGAATTTCTTCTCGCGCAGGGTCACGCCTGCGTTGTTGCGGCCCTTTCCGACCAGGCTGGCCAGGTCTGCATGGTGCAGCGGCGATTGGGCCTTGGCATCACTGCCGGGGTTCTGCTGGAAGACGTTGATAGCGCTCATTTCTTACCTGCCTTGAATTCTTGTGCCAGGAACGGCGCCGACCTGTAGGAGCGGGCTTGTCCCGCGATTGGGGCGCAGAGGCCACCATCGCAATCGCGGGGCAAGCCCGCTCCCACAGGGTCCGGCGTGGTCTTCCAATGCCTTAGACGTTCTGCCGCTCACCCTTCGGATCGAAGAACACCGAAGACACGATCTCTGCCTCGATCACGCTGCCATCGGCCTGTGGCGAATAGACCCGCTCGCCGAGGCGCTTGAGGCCACCCTTGACCACGCCCATGGCAAACGAATAGCCCAGGGAGTTGGCCTTGTAGCTGGAGGTGACGTGACCGACCATGTCCATCGGGATTGGCTGCTTGGGATCGAATACCAGCTGGGCGCCTTCAGGCAGCCACACGTTCGGGTCGACAGGCTTGAGGCCAACCAGTTGCTTGCGGTTCTCGCGGGTGGTGTCCTCGCGGTTCATACCGCGCAGGCCGATCCACGAGTACGGCTTGTTGCGCCCCACGCACCAGCTCATGTTGAGGTCGTCCGGAGTCATCGAGCCGTCGGTGTCCTGGCCGACGATGATGAAACCCTTCTCGGCGCGCAGCACGTGCATGGTCTCGGTGCCGTATGGCGTGAGGTTGTACTGCTTGCCCGCCTCGATGATCTTTTCCAGCACGCCCATGGCGTAGTTGGCCTGGACGTTGACCTCGTACGAAAGCTCGCCGGTGAACGAGATACGGAACACCCGCGCCGGTACACCACCGACGTTGCCTTCCTTCCAGCTCATGAACGGGAAGGCGTCCTTGTCCAGGTCGATGTCGCTGATCTGCTCCAGCAGCTTGCGGCTGTTGGGGCCGGACAGGGTCATGGTCGCCCAGTGGTCGGTCACCGAGGTGAAATACACCTTCAGCTCCGGCCATTCGGTCTGGTGGTACAGCTCCAGCCACTGAAGCACACGGGCGGCACCGCCAGTGGTGGTGGTCATGATGAAGTGGTTGTCGCCGACGCAGGCGGTCACGCCGTCGTCGAAGACCATGCCGTCTTCCTTGCACATCAGGCCGTAACGGGCCTTGCCCACATCGAGCTTGGTCCAGGCGTTGGTGTAAACGCGGTTGAGGAACTCGCGCGCATCCGGGCCCTGGATATCGATCTTGCCGAGCGTGGAGGCATCGAGCAGGCCCACGCTGTCACGCACTGCCTTGCACTCACGTGCCACGGCGGCGTGAATGTCTTCGCCAGGCTTGGGGAAGTACCATGGGCGCTTCCACTGGCCGACATCCTCGAACTCGGCGTTGTTCTTCACGTGCCAGGCGTGCAGCGCGGTGAAGCGCACCGGCTCGAACAGGTGGCCACAATGACGGCCCGCCACCGCGCCGAACGTGACCGGCGTGTAGTTGGGGCGGAACATGGTGGTGCCCATTTCCGGAATGGTGATACCCAGCGAGCGGGCGGCGATGGCCAGGCCGTTGATGTTGCCCAGCTTGCCTTGGTCGGTACCGAAGCCCAGCGCGGTGTAGCGCTTGACGTGCTCGACCGACTCGAAGCCTTCGCGGGTGGCCAACTCGATGGCGGCCGCAGTGACGTCGTTCTGCTGGTCGACGAACTGTTTCGGCGCGCGCGCAGTGCCCTTGTCGTGCGGCACCTGGAACAGCGCCACAGTGGCCTCTTCCTTGCGTTGCAGGGCCTTGGGCAGGCTGCCGACGCTGGCCTTGAAGCCGGCCTCGGTGGCGGCGCGAGCCCCACCTTCGAAGCCATCGGCGAGGGTGTCGCCCAGCGCATAGACGCCGTTCACGCCACCGACGCACACGCGCTTCTGCGGCGCGTCGCCCGGCACGAAGCCGAGGATATCGTCACGCCAGACCGGGCGTCCGCCCAGGTGCGAAGCCAGGTGCACCACCGGGCTGTAGCCCCCGGACGTGGCCACCAGGTCGCATTCGAGCCATTCGCCAGGGCTGGTGACCTTGTGCGCAGGCACATCGATGGCCGCCACACGGGCACCGGTGACGTGCTTGCCGCCACGGGCTTCGATCACTGCACTGGAGGTGAGGATGCGGATGCCCTTGGCACGTGCCTCCTCGACCAACGAACCGCGTGGGTTGTGGCGCGCATCGGCGATGGCGATCACCTGCAGGCCGGCATCGTGCCAGTCCAGGGCGGTGCGGTAGGCATGGTCGTTGTTGGTCGACAGCACCAGCTTGCGGCCCGGCGCCACGCCATAACGGCGCACATAGGTGGAAACCGCTCCGGCCAGCATGTTGCCCGGCAGGTCGTTGTTGCCGTACACCAGCGGACGCTCGTGGGCGCCGGTGGCCAGCACCACACGCTTGGCCCGCACACGGTGCACGCGCTGGCGTACCTGGCCGATCGGCGCGCGATCGCCGAGGTGGTCGGTGAGGCGCTCGTGGATGGTCAGGAAGTTATGGTCGTGATAACCGTTGACCGTGCTACGCGGCAGCAGGGTGACTTCCGCCAGCCCCTGCAGCTCGGCAAGGGTCGCAGCCACCCAGTCGGCGGCCGGCTTGCCGTCGAGGGTCTCGCGGCTGTCGAGCAGGCTGCCGCCGAACTCTTCCTGTTCGTCGGCCAGGATCACCCGTGCACCGCTACGGCCAGCCGCCAGTGCGGCGGCCAGGCCTGCCGGGCCCGCGCCGACGATCAGCACGTCGCAGTGCTGGTTCATGTAGTCGTAGCTGTCCGGGTCGTTCTGCAGCGGTGCACGGCCCAGGCCCGCCGCCTTGCGGATGTACTTTTCGTAGGTCATCCAGAACGACTTGGGATACATGAAGGTCTTGTAGTAGAACCCCGGCGGCATCATGTTGCCGCCGACCTTGCCAATGATGCCCATGACGTCGTTGTTGACGTTCGGCCAGCCGTTGGTGCTGCTGGCCACCAGGCCCGAATACAGCGCCTGCTGGGTGGCACGCACGTTGGGGATCTGGGTGGCTTCGCTGGAGCCGATCTGCAGGATGGCGTTCGGCTCTTCAGTACCGGCGGCGATGATCCCGCGTGGGCGCGAATACTTGAAGCTGCGCCCAACGATCTCGACACCGTTGGCCAGCAGCGCGGCGGCCAGGGTATCGCCGGCATAACCCTGGTAGGTCTTGCCGTTGAAGGTAAAGTTCAGAACCTTGCTGCGGTCGATGCGACCGCCGCTGGCGAGGCGATAGACCTGGCTCATACTTTTTCTCCCTGGCCCTTGGCGGTCGCCGGTGCGGCGCTTTGTCTGGATGCGGCGGTCACCTGAGGTTTCTCACCGATCTTGTAGGTTTCGAGAATCTCGTAGGTCACCGTGTCGCGGGTCACGTTGAAGTACTGGCGGCAACCGGCGACGTGGTCCCACAGCTCATGGTGGATACCGCGCGGGTTGTCGCGGAAGAACATGTAGGTGCCCCACTCTTCGTCGGAGCAGGCGTTCGGGTCCAGCGGGCGGGCGATGTGCGCCTGGCCTGAAGCGTGGAATTCTTCTTCGGAGCGCAGCTCGCCGCAGTGGGGACAGAAGATTTGCAACATGACGATTGTCTCCGGGTCAGTGGGCGACGGCAGCAGCGCCGTGTTCGTCGATCAGCGCGCCGTTGTAGAAACGGTCGATGGAGAAAGGCGCGGCCAGCGGGTGCATCTCGCCCTTGGCCAGGCTCGCCGCAAAGACGTTGCCCGAACCTGGCGTGGCCTTGAAGCCGCCCGTGCCCCAACCGCAGTTGAAGAACATGTTCTTGACCGGAGTCTTGGAGATGATCGGGCAGGCATCCGGGGTGGTGTCGACGATGCCGCCCCACTGACGGTTCATGCGCACGCGCGACAGGATCGGGAACATCTCGACGATCGCCTGCAGGGTGTGTTCGATGATCGGGTACGAGCCACGCTGGCCATAACCGACCCAGCCGTCGATGCCGGCACCGATCACCAGGTCGCCTTTGTCGGACTGGCTGATGTAGCCGTGCACGGCGTTGGACATGATCACCGAGTCGATGATCGGCTTGATCGGCTCCGACACCAGTGCCTGCAAGGGGTGCGACTCCAGCGGCAGGCGGAAGCCAGCCAGCTTGGCCATGTGCCCGGAGTTACCGGCGGTGACCACGCCGACGCGCTTGGCACCGATGAAACCCTTGTTGGTTTCCACACCGATCACTGCACCGTTCTCCTTGCGGAAACCAATGACTTCGGTCTGCTGGATCAGGTCCACACCCAGGGCGTCGGCGGCCCGGGCGAAGCCCCAGGCGACCGCATCGTGACGGGCCACGCCGCCGCGACGCTGCACGGTGGCGCCCAGAATGGGGTAACGGGTGTTCTTCGAGCAGTCCAGGTACGGGATCTCGGCTGCGACCTGGTCGGTGAGGATCAGCTCGCCGTCAACGCCATTGAGACGGTTGGCGTTGACCCGTCGCTCGGAATCACGGATGTCCTGCAGGGTGTGGCACAGGTTGTAGACGCCGCGCTGGGAGAACATCACGTTGTAGTTGATGTCCTGCGACAGGCCCTCCCACAGCTTCATGGCATGCTCGTAGAGGTGCGCGGACTCATCCCACAGGTAGTTGGAACGCACGATGGTGGTGTTGCGCGCGGTGTTGCCACCACCCAGGTAACCCTTCTCGACCACCGCGACGTTGGTGATGCCATGTTCCTTGGCCAGGTAGTAGGCCGTGGCCAGGCCATGACCGCCGCCGCCAACGATGACCACGTCGTAGACCTTCTTGGGAGTTGGCGTGCGCCACATGCGCTGCCAGTTCTCGTGGTGGCTGAGGGAGTGCTTGAGGAGGCCGAAGCCCGAATAGCGTTGCATGGTGTTCTACTCCACTCAGCGGTAGACCGGGAAGTCGGCGCACAGGGCGGCGACGTTCTTGGCGACATCGGCTTCGACGTCGGCGTCGCCCAGGTTGTCCAGCACATCGCAGATCCAGCCAGCCAGCGCCACGCACTGGGCAACCTTGAAGCCGCGGGTGGTGACGGCCGGGGTGCCGATGCGCAGGCCCGAGGTGACGAACGGCGACTGCGGATCGTTGGGCACGGCGTTCTTGTTGACGGTGATGTGAGCGCGGCCGAGGGCGGCGTCGGCATCCTTGCCGGTCAGGCCCTGGCGAATCAGGCTGACCAGGAACAGGTGGTTGTCGGTACCGCCGGAGACCACGTCGTAGCCACGCTCGATGAACACCTGGGCCATGGCCTGGGCATTCTCGATGACCTGCTTCTGGTAGGTCTTGAACTCGGGCTCCAGCGCCTCCTTGAAGCACACCGCCTTGGCGGCGATCACGTGCATCAGCGGGCCGCCCTGGGCGCCGGGGAACACGGCGGCGTTGAGCTTCTTCTCGATCTCTTCGTTGGACTTGGCCAGGATCAGGCCGCCACGAGGGCCACGCAGGGTCTTGTGGGTAGTGGTGGTGACCACGTCGGCGAAAGGAATCGGGTTCGGGTACAGGCCCGCAGCGACCAGGCCGGCAACGTGGGCCATGTCGACGAACAGCAGCGCACCGACTTTATCGGCGATCTGGCGGAAGCGTGGGAAATCGAGGGTTTTCGAGTAGGCCGAGAAACCTGCGACGATCATCTTCGGCTTGTGCTCGACGGCGAGGCGCTCGACTTCGTCGTAGTCGATCAGGCCGGTATTGGTGTCGATTCCGTATTGAACGGCGTTGTAAAGCTTACCCGAGGACGACACCTTGGCGCCGTGGGTTAGGTGGCCGCCGTGGGCCAGGCTCATGCCCAGGATGGTGTCACCGGCCTGCAGCAGGGCGAGGTAGACCGCACTGTTGGCCGAGGAGCCGGAGTGCGGCTGGACGTTGGCGTAATCAGCGCCGAACAGCTGCTTGGCGCGCTCGATGGCCAGCGCCTCGACCTTGTCGACGTGCTCGCAACCACCGTAGTAGCGCTTGCCCGGATAGCCTTCGGCGTACTTGTTGGTCAGGCCGCTGCCCTGGGCCTGCATCACGCGCTTGCTGGTGTAGTTCTCCGAGGCGATCAGCTCGATGTGATCTTCCTGGCGCTGTTCCTCGGCATTCATCGCCGCCAGCAGTGCATCGTCGTAACCCTGGATCTGGTCTTGCTTGCTGAACATCGTGTTTCTCCCGGCAGCGATCGCTTCTTGTCTGATGAGGGTCTTCTCACCCTTTGCAGCGATGGTATGACTGGGCCGGGGGGCACAGATGCCTGCGCGCGCCTTGCAATGGCGCGTTTACGACATTGTGGTGCAGGGACCGTGGTGCCCCTGCAGGAGCGGGCTTGTCCGCCAAGAAGCCGGCACTGACACCCCACACCCGGCTTGTATAGGCAACTGCTGAATCGATGGTTTAGAGTGCTGCCTTGCGTCGTAAAAAGGACAGGCGTCATGACCGATAACAACCAACAATTCGCCAGCGACAACTATTCCGGCATCTGCCCCGAAGCCTGGGCGGCGATGGAAAAGGCCAACCAGGGCCATGAGCGCGCCTACGGCGACGATCAGTGGACCGAACGCGCCTCGGAATACTTCCGCAAGCTGTTCGAGACCGACTGCGAGGTGTTCTTCGCCTTCAACGGCACCGCCGCCAACTCCCTGGCCCTGGCCTCGCTGTGCCAGAGCTACCACAGCGTGATCTGCTCCGAGACCGCCCACGTCGAGACCGACGAATGTGGCGCGCCGGAGTTCTTTTCCAACGGTTCCAAGCTGCTGACCGCACGCAGCGTCAACGGCAAGCTGACCCCGGACTCGATCCGCGAGGTCGCGCTCAAACGCCAGGACATCCACTATCCGAAGCCGCGCGTGGTCACCATCACCCAGGCCACCGAAGTCGGCAGCGTGTATCGCCCCGACGAGCTCAAGGCGATCAGCGCCACCTGCAAGGAACTGGGCCTGAACCTGCACATGGACGGCGCACGCTTCTCCAACGCCTGTGCGTTCCTCGGCTGTTCGCCGGCGGAGCTGACCTGGAAGGCGGGCGTCGATGTACTGTGCTTCGGGGGCACCAAGAACGGCATGGCGGTGGGCGAGGCGATCCTGTTCTTCAACCGCGAACTGGCCGAAGACTTCGACTACCGCTGCAAGCAGGCCGGGCAACTGGCCTCGAAGATGCGCTTCTTGTCGGCGCCCTGGGTCGGGCTGCTGGAGGATGGCGCCTGGTTGCGTCACGCACGACATGCCAACCACTGCGCGCAGTTGCTGGCGTCGCTGGTCAGTGACCTGCCGGGTGTCGAGCTGATGTTCCCGGTGGAGGCCAACGGGGTGTTCCTGCAACTGCCGGAGTTCGCCATCGAAGCCCTGCGTAACAAGGGCTGGCGCTTCTATACCTTCATTGGCAGCGGCGGCGCACGCTTCATGTGCTCATGGGATACCCAGGAAGCACGCGTGCGAGAGCTGGCGGCGGATATCCACGCGATCATCAACGGCTAAGCGAGAAGGCTGGCGGCGGGAGCGGGCTGTCCCACTCCCCGCAAAACGCCTCAGTTCAAGATCATCAGCAGGACAGTCGCCCTGCCTAGAGCCTGGTTCAGGCCTCGCCAATGGTCCGGGCGATAGCGTCCACCGCAGCATCCACCTTCGCCTGGGTGCGCTCCAGCGTCTGCGCGTGCTCGCGCTGCAACTCGATCTGCTTGGAGCACAGGTTCAAAGCCGCCAGCACCAGCAACTTGTCGCCGATCAATGTGGGGTAGTTGCGCTTGGTCTCGGCCAGAGCGACGTTGAGCATGCGCACGGCCTGCGAGAGCGTCTCTTCCTGGCCCTCGGGCGCCTTCAGCGAGTAGTCGGTGCCGAGAATGTTCACCACATTGATCGGCTGCGCTTGCAGTCTCATGCGCCTACGACACCTGCACTGGCACGCTCGACCAGCGCCTGGATACGTGCGGCGGTAGCGCCGTGCTTCTCTTCCTGCTCCATCAGCGACAGCTGCAGGGTCTCGTTCTCTTCCTTGGCCTGGGCCAGTTCCTGATCGAGCTTCTGGTTCTGCTCGGTCAGTTGCGCGTTCTTGTGCATCAGGTCGCCGACCAGTTGCTCCAGTTGATTCAGGGATGCTTCCAACATGCGTCTATCTCGGTTGTTGCAAAGGGCGCACACGATAAAGAAAAGCTCGCGCCCCCGCCATTAAAAATCAGGTAAGGGAGGGTGTGTTCCGGCAGATTGACAGGCTTGCGGGCACCTTGTTCCGGCCTGGATCAACCGCCTGTCAGGAAGAACGAGTGTAAATCCTCGTTTAGCCCCCCGTTGCCTAAAGACTCGTGCGTTCCGACCGATAGGCAGGTAGGTCAAATTCCTTCGCATGGACGCGAGCCTTCCCTCCGGATCTCGACGTCATGTCCCTACGCAATCTGAATATCGCCCCACGCGCCCTGCTCGGCTTTTCCCTGATCGGTGTGCTGATGCTTAGCCTGGGTATTTTTTCCCTCATCCAGATGGGCAACATCCGGCAGGCGGGCATCATCATCGAGCAGGTCAATGTCCCGAGTATCAAGCTGCTGGATGAAATGACCGCGCTCAACCTGCGCCTGCGCACCCTGTCCTATCGCCTGCTGGTCAACCGGGAATCCCAGGCCGATACCATTCGCCTGATGGACGAACGCAACGCCCAGATCGACAAGGCCCGCAGCGCCTACGCGCCACTGATCGCCGAGCCTGAGGAACAGGCCGCATTCGACCAGTTCGGCCAGTTGCTGACCCAGTACCGCCAGCTCGAAGCGCGCATGCGCAGCCTGAGCCAGGCCGGCCAGCTCGACCCTATGCGCGAGATGCTCAACCGCGACCTGCTGGCCAACTCGGACCAGATCAACAAGGCCATGGAACACCTGCTGCAGATCAACACCACGCAGACGCGCAAGACCAACGAGGAAGCCGCACGCCAGTACGACAGTGCCTTCATGCTGGTGATCGGCCTGCTGGTCGCTGCCACGGTGCTCACACTGCTGTTCGCCCTGATCCTGACTCGCAGTATCGTGGGTCCGATCGACGACGCCCTGCGCGCCGCCGAGCAGATCGCCGAAGGCGACCTCACCCAACGCGTCACCACCGACGGCACCGACGAAGCCGCTCGTCTGCTGCAGGCCATGGCCAAGATGCAGGACAAGCTGCGCGACACCCTGCAACTGATCGCAGGCTCTGCCACCCAGCTCGCCTCGGCCGCCGAGGAGCTCAACAGCGTCACCGACGAAAGCGCGCGCGGCCTTGCCCAGCAGAACAACGAGATCCAGCAGGCAGCGACTGCGGTTACCGAGATGACCAGCGCTGTCGAAGAGGTCGCACGCAATGCCGTCAGCACCTCGGAGGCCTCGGGTGAAGCCAGCCGCTCCGCTGGCGATGGCCGCGACCTGGTGATCGAGACGGTCGGCGCCATCGAGCGCATGAGCAGCGACGTGCAGACCACCGCCAGGCTGATCGAGGACCTGGCCGGGCAGTCCCGCGATATCGGCAAGGTGCTGGACGTGATCCGCGGCCTGGCCGACCAGACCAACCTGCTGGCACTCAACGCCGCCATCGAAGCGGCACGTGCCGGTGAAGCTGGACGGGGCTTCGCGGTGGTAGCCGACGAGGTGCGGGCATTGGCCCACCGCACTCAGCAGTCGACCAGCGAGATCGAGCGGATGATCGGCAGCATCCAGGGCGGCACCGAGCATGCGGTGGAGTCGATGCGCACCAGTACCGATCGAGCCGAATCGACCCTGAACATCGCTCGCGGCGCTGGCCTTGCATTGGACACCATCACCAGCGCCGTGGCGCAGATCAACGAACGCAATCTGGTGATCGCCAGCGCCGCCGAGGAACAGGCCCAGGTGGCCCGCGAAGTGGACCGCAACCTGGTGAACATCAATGACCTGTCGGTGCAGAGCGCGACCGGCGCACACCAGACCAGCATGGCCAGCGCCGAGCTGTCACGTCTGGCGGTGGATCTGAACGGGTTGGTGGCGCGGTTCAGGACCTGAACACGCAAATCCTGCAGGAGAGGCGGTTCGCCGCTCCTGCAGGTACGGTGCAACGAATCAATACTCGATCCGCACATCCCCCTTGGGCACGCTGCAGCATGACAGGATGTACCCTTCGGCTTCGTCTTCCTCGGTGATCCCGCCGTTGTGGTCCATCTCTACCTCACCGCCGAGCTTGAGCACCTTGCAGGTGCCGCAGATGCCCATGCCGCAGGCCTTGGGAATCATCAGCCCGACCTTCGCCGCCGCCGCGTGCACCGTCTCGCCCGGGGCGATGCGGATGCTCTTCTCGCTGCCGACGAACTCCACCAGATTGAGGTCGGCCACATCCACTTCCGGCGCCTCGGCGGCCGCTTCGGCGTGCTCGACCGCATCGGCCTTGGCCTCGGCCGGCGTCGCACCGAACGATTCCTCGTGGTAGTTCTTCATGTCGAAGCCGACCGCTTCGAGCATGCGCTTGACCGCGTTCATGTAGGGCGTCGGGCCACAGCAGAAGATCACCCGCTCGAGGTAATCCGGCGCGATAAGCTCCATCAGCCGTTGGTTCAGGTAGCCGCGATAGCCCGCCCAGGGCTCGCCCAGGCCGTGCTTCTCGCAAATGATGTGCAGGCTGAAGTTGGGAATGCGCGAGGCCATGTGTTCCAGCTCGCGGTGATAGATGATGTCCTTGGGTGAGCGGGCGCTGTGCACGAACACCATGTCGACGTTGGCGTTGGTGTCGTAGAACCAGCGCGCCATGGACATCACCGGGGTGATGCCGACGCCGCCGGAGAGGTACAGCGCCTTGTTGGCCGGGAAGTCGATGGCGTTGAACAACCCCACCGGGCCGTGCACGGGAAGCTCTGCGCCTTCGTGCAAGGTGTCGTGGAGGAAGTTCGAAACCAGCCCGCCAGGCACACGCTTGACCGTGATCGAGAAGCTGTAGGGGACTGAAGGCGAGCTGGAGATGGTGTAGGAACGCATCACCGGCTTGCCTTCGATCTCCAGCTCCAGCGTCACGAACTGGCCCGGCTTGAAGAAGAACATGATCGGCTGGTCGGCCATGAAGCAGAAGGTGCGCACGTCCCAGGTCTCCTGGATGACCTTGACGCAGCGCACGATGTGGCGGCCGTTGGCCCAGGTCTGGGTGGTGACCGGATTGAGGAAGGTTTCGGACATGTTCTTCTCCAGCAGCCGACTATCGGCCTTCTTATGGCTGCGATAATGCGCAACGCCGAGACGTCGCACATTCCCATCCGCGACATCGGCGTGCTTATCGCGACCAGCCCCGAGGTACAAGGGCTGGCGCGTCGGAATTCGATTCGGCCATGTCGCCCATGGATATGGTTCGCGAACGGCGCGAACGCACACTCCTCGGCAAATAGAACCGCTGTTCTTTCGCTGACAGCCTTGCGCCAACCACAACAACGATTAGCCACCTTTCGCCGGCCGACAACGGCCTTGAGGATATAACGATGGACGTCACCGCAACCCTGAGCCTGGGCGATCCACTGGAACCTGCACGCAAGGCCACCGCCGAGATGCTGCAGACCCGCGAGCGGACCTACTCGCTGCCGCAGCCGTTCTACTGCGACGAGCGCCTGTTCCAGATCGACATGCAGGAGATCTTCCACAAGGAGTGGCTGATCGCGGGAATGACCTGCGAGATTCCGGCGAAAGGCAACTACCTGACCCTGCAGATCGGCAAGAACCCGGTGATCGTGATTCGCGGCACCGAAGGCAAGGTGCACGCCTTCCACAACGTCTGCCGCCACCGCGGTTCGCGCCTGTGCGTCAGCGACAAGGGCAAGGTGGCCAAGCTGGTCTGCCCATACCACCAGTGGACCTACGAGCTCGACGGCCGCCTGCTGTTCGCCGGCACCGAGATGGGCGCCGACTTCGACATGAACCAGTACGGCCTCAAGCCGATCAACGTGAAGACCGCTGGCGGCTACATCTTCATCAGCCTGGCGGAAAATCCGCCGGCCATCGACGAGTTCCTCGCCACGCTCGACCACTACATGGAACCGTACGACATGGAGAACGCCAAGGTGGCCGTGCAGACCACCTTGATGGAAAAGGCCAACTGGAAGCTGGTCCTGGAAAACAACCGCGAGTGCTACCACTGCAACGGTTCGCACCCCGAATTGCTCAAGACCCTGCTGGAGTGGGACGACACCAACGATCCGCGCGCCGACCAGGCGTTCAAGGACCACGTCGCCGCGTCCGCCGCTGCCTGGGAAGCCGAGAAGATTCCATACCTGCACAAGAGCCATGGCCTGCGTAACCGCATCGTGCGCATGCCGCTGCTCAAGGGCACCGTATCGATGACCATGGACGGCAAGCAGGCGTGCAAGAAGCTCATGGGCCGCATCAAGAACCCCGACCTGGGTTCGATGCGCATCCTGCACCTGCCGCACTCCTGGAACCACTGCATGGGCGACCACATGATCGTCTTCACGGTGTGGCCGATCAGCGCCCAGGAAACCATGGTCACCACCAAGTGGCTGGTGCACAAGGATGCCGTCGAAGGCGTCGATTACGACCCTGAGCAGATGCGCAAGGTGTGGGACGCCACCAACGACCAGGACCGCCGCCTGGCCGAAGAGAACCAGCGCGGGATCAACTCCACCGCCTACCAGCCGGGCCCGTACTCCAAGACCTACGAGTTCGGTGTGGTCAACTTCATCGACTGGTACAGCAACCGCGTCCTGGCCAACCTGGGTGCAGAGCCCGCGCCATACCTGAAGGAAGTCAAGGTTCAGTAAGCCTTCACGGAGGGTGATAAACGCCACGACCGAGTGATCGGCCGTGGCGTTTTACATTGCAATCCAGAGGAACTGAACATGTTATCCACAGAGTTGTTCAGATGGGTTGTGGACAGGAATCGAATATCTGCCGAAAGCCGATTGATCATTATTTGATCAAATCCTTGCAAGCCTTTGATTCAAAGGCCTGCAGGCAATATGGAACACCTTGTCCACAGATACGCCAACAGATTTTGTGGGCATATGCAGGGTTGTTGGAAAAGTGCTGTGGATAATGGCCCAGGAGCCTTATCAATCATGATCTTGAGAGTGATCATCGGGGTTTTGATCAATTATTGATCATTATCTTGCAGGCCAATGAAATCAAGGCATCTAGCGGTTGCCCAACATATTATCCACAGAGCCGCCAACAGTGATTGTGGGAAACATCATGGGAATGACCCGTGATTGCCACGGACGATTCACGAAGCGGGCTGTATGTTTTTTGATCAACCCCCTACAGGCTTTGATTTCAAAGGGCTGTAGAGAAGCGCGAACACTTTATTCACAGGGTCGCGAACAGATTTGGTGGGCAACTCTCGTCTTGGTGAAGACCAGGCGTACGGCGGGTGCGGTACCTCTGGGGGCAGATGTCTTGTTCAAAATCTAGAAGCCAGCCCAATCCCCGTGGGAGCAACTGTCTTGCTCAAAATCTAGAAGCCAGCCCAATCCCCTGTGGGAGCGGGCTTGTCCCGCGAACACGGGCGTAGCCCGTGCCAGGCAGCGCGGTGTCTTTTTCGCGGGTAAACCCGCTCCCACACGTACGGCGTTCGGATTTACGCCGGTGTTGCGCTCTTGCACTGAGGCAATTCCACATCCTGCCAGGGGGTACCCGTTCTTAGCATCGCATTGAGTCGTACGATGAAAACTCTCATGCAGGCCACAATCGCGACCTTGGCTGCCTTGCCCCTTTCACGCAGTGCTTGGTACTTCGCCTTAAGCGAGGGGTTTTGCCTTACGGCCACCAAACACGACATGTACAACGCGCACCTTATCCCGAAACGGCCTCCCGAGATCGAGCGCTTGCCTACGGATGTTCCACTGTCGTGATTGAAAGGTGCCACCCCAACCAGCGAGGCTATTTCTCGGGCCTCCACATGGCCCAACTCCGGCAGCAGCGTTACAAGCTTCCCAGCCGTCACCAGCCCGATACCTTTGACCTGGACTAGTTGAGCAATTCGTTCATCACCCAGCCCTTCGGCATGCAGCTTGAGCTCATGCTCAATCTGTCTGATCTGAGACCTGAAGTGCTGGAGGTTGGACTTCAGGAAGCGAGCGACCACCTCAGACTGAGCCTGTTTCAGGCGCCGCCGGTCGTCGTCTCGCTGCTGGACCAGACGATCACGCTGCTGCAGCAGCTCGCGCAGCAACGCCCTCTGCGGACTGACCTGCAGAGTAGGTTTATCGGGGATAACTTCGGCGAAATGCGCCAATACCGCTGCATCGATGGCGTCGGTCTTGGCTTTGATATTCATGGACTCGGCAAACGACCTGGCTCGCCTGGGGTTGACGCGAATGACCTTGTAGCCAGCGCTCTGCAGAAAGCTCAGAACCTCACGCTCGTATCCGCCTGTCGCCTCCAGCAGGACACGCTTGACCTTGAGGCCTCGAAGGCTCTTCTCCAATACCTCGAACCCTGCCTGATCGTTGGTGACATTGATCTTGAGGCTCTGGGGACGGACCGCTATGTCCAGCGTGCGACTAGAAACATCGATACCCACAAAGGAAACCATCACCAAAATCTCCTAGACTCAACAGAGTGAGAGGACTTTGGCTTGGCCCACGCTTGTGATTCGAGATCAAGGCCGCATCCAACTGTTCGGGCTCTCGCCAAAGTGGAACGGTGAATGGCAGCTTGTGCTCCCACTCGTGCTCAAGGCACACGCGGCATTCAGCTTGCCATTCACCGCTCTCACTCCAGATTCTAATCCCCTATCAAGACACAAGCGGCGGTTCGCCGCTGCGACTTGTCCCGCGAACACGGGCGTAGCCCGTGCCAGGCAGTGCGGTGTTCTTTTCGCGGGCAAGCCCGCTCCTACAAGCCCCAACCAGTCAGCGCAACACGCCTTCCTCCACCAACAACTTGAGGATCGCCTCGGCGCCCTCCTGTGGAGAAACATCCTTGAGCACCTTGCCGCCGCCACCGCTGGCCTTGGCCGTGGCCGCCTTCATCCGGTCGGCACCGCTCTTGGCCTTGATCACCTTGAGCCGCTTGGGCCGCGGGCGGGCAGGCTGCAAGGCGTCGCCTTCGAGCAACTGATCCTCCACCACCGCCACGTTACGCGCCGCCAGCACACCCCGCCGTGCAGGGCCAAAGGCGCTCTGGCGCGGCTTGGGCGCCGCGTTATCCACAGTCGCCAGCAACGGCAGGCGCACCTTCAACCGGCGTCGTTGACCGCGCGGCAAGGCTTGCAGGACCTGGGCGGTGCCATTCTCGATCGATTCCACCTCGGCCAGGCCCACCACCAACGGCCAGCCCAGCCGCTCGGCCAGCAGAAACGGCAACATGCCCGAGCCTTCACCCGTCTCGGCCTGGCTGCCGGTGAGCACCAACTGGGCACCGGCATCGCGCAGGTAATCCCCCAGTACCCCCAGCACATCGGCCCCCGCAGGCTGCTCGAGGACATCCAGATGCTCCAGGCCCATACCCAGATAGGCGCGCAGGGCCTCTTCGCGCGGGTCGCCGGCATGCACCACCTGCAAGTTATCCCCAGCCAGCTGCAAGCCCAATTCGACGGCGCGTGCATCCTGCTCGGCGCGGCGGGCGCGGCCAGAGCTGGGGTGGGCACCGATGGAAACCAGGCTGATGACTTTCGTACTCATGCTCGTGCCCTTATGCCGCGTCGCGCTGAGCGCCGCTGCGGTAGTTGTCCACAGCCTCGATCAGTGCCTGAAGAATCGCCGCGCTGTCGCCAATCACAGACAGGTCGGCCCGTTTGATCATGTCGCAACCGGGGTCCATGTTGATCGCCACCACCTTGTCGCAGGCACCGATCCCCTGCAGGTGCTGGATCGCCCCGGAGATACCCACAGCCACGTAGACCCGCGCCGTGACCCAGGTACCGGTAGCGCCGACCTGGCGGTTGCGCGGCATGAAGCCGTCGTCCACCGCCACCCGCGAAGCGCCTTCGGTAGCGCCAAGCGCCACGGTCGCCCTGTGGAAAAGCTCCCAGTCTTTCACGCCGTTGCCACCGGAGACGATGAATTCCGCCTCGGCCATGGCGATCGAGGCTGGATCCACCGCGACTGGCCCCAGGTCTTCGATACGCGACAGGCTGCGCGCCACGCCTGTGGACAACTCCACCGGCAACGCTTCGTGACGGGTTTCGCTGACCGGCTCGGCGCATTCGGCGGCGGCCAGGATCAGGCGCGGCAGACCTCTCTGCAGGTCCTGCTGACCGGCACCGGCGCGGCCGATGCACTGGCCGTCCTTGATCTGCCAGACCCGCGTCGCCGGGCGCTCGCCCAAGGCGGCGCCCAGACGCCGACCCAGTTCGCCGCCACCGGTGCGGCTGTCGGGTAATAGCCAGTGTCGTGGCGCGAACTGGTTATCCACAGCCCGCAAGCCCTGGACAAGCTGTTCGGGCACATAGCCTTCGAACGCTTCGCCTTCAATGACCAACAGGCGGTCGACGCCGGCTGTGGAAAAGTTGCTTTCCTTGTGTTCACCGAACACCACCGCCAGCACCGCACCGTCAGTGCCGGCAAGGCTACGGGCAAGGCCGAGCAGGTCGCGGTCGTGGCTGCCGAGGCGGCCACCGACCATGTCAGGCACCACGGCGATGTAGAACGCCGGATCCGCCACTTGATGCAAGGGCAATTGCACCTCGGCGGCTGCCGTGCGCCGACCACCAATCGCCGTGCCCTGCTGGGCGCCGCTGCGGTCGATACGCTTGAGGCCACTGGGGCCGATGAAACCGGCGGCGATGGCGTGAGGATTCTTGCGGATGAGCCCATGGGGGCCCATCCAGCGGGTCTGTTGCGTCTGCATCGCCGCGTGCAGCGGATGCAGGCGGTTACGGGCAATCCACTCGGCGCGAGGATCGCGGCGGATGATGTCGCTCATCAGTGCACCTCCGCAGGTTCACGTTTTACCTGGTTCGATTTGCTCGCGGCGGCGGGGGCGTCGTCCTCGATCAGCACGTCGGCGACCAGCTCGGCCAGGTCCTTGATCTGTGGCCGCGGTTCGACCACACCTTCAAGCATTGCCGTGCACTGTGGACAACCCACCGCCACCAGTTCGGCCTCGGTCTCGCGGATATCGTCCATGCGCATGTCGGGAATGCGCTGCTTGCCTGGGATGTCGGTGATCGGCGCACCGCCGCCACCGCCGCAGCAACGCGAACGGAAGCCCGAGCGCTGCATCTCGCGCACCTCGATACCCAAGGCCTTGAGCACGTCGCGCGGGGCTTGGTACTCGCCGTTGTAGCGCCCCAGGTAGCACGGGTCGTGGTAGGTCACGCTACCGCCCTTGTGCTGGCCGAGGTTGAGCTTGTTGGCGGCGATCAACTCGGCGATGTAGGTGCTGTGGTGCTGCACCTGGTACTCGCCGCCCAGGGCGCCGTATTCGTTCTTCAGTACATGGAAACTGTGCGGATCGCAGGTGACGATGCGCTGGAAGCGGTATTGGCCCAGGGTCTGAATGTTGCGCTTGGCCAGTTGCTGGAAGGTCGCTTCATCGCCCAGGCGGCGGGCTACGTCTCCGCTGTCGCGCTCCTCCAGGCCCAGCACGGCGAAGTCCACACCCGAGGCCTTGAGCACCTTGACGAAGGCACGCAGGGTGCGCTGGTTGCGCATGTCGAAGGCGCCGTCACCGACCCAGAACAACACCTCGGTGGTCTTCACGTCCGACAGCAGTTTCAGGTTCAGGTCGGCGGCCCAGTTCATCCGCCCACCGGGGTTGAAGCCGCCGGGATTGTCGGTGGCGATCAAATTGTCCAGCACCTCGGCGCCTTTGTTCGGCGTCGCGCCCTTTTCCAGCGTGAGGTGACGGCGCATGTCGACGATGGCATCGACGTGCTCGATCATCATCGGGCACTCCTCGACGCACGCGCGGCAGGTAGTGCACGACCACAGCGTCTCGGCATCGACCAGGCCGTTGACGATCGGCTGGTGCGGATGACCGCCGTGCTCACCCACCGGTTTACCGGGGTACGGGCTACCGGCAAAGGTCGCATCGGTGCCACCGGCCAGGCCGATGACCATGTCCTGGATGAGCTTTTTCGGGTTCAGCGGCTGGCCGGCGGCGAATGCCGGACACATCGCCTCGCACTTGCCGCACTGCACGCAGGCGTCGAAGCCCAACAGTTGGTTCCAGGTGAAATCGACCGGTTTCTCCACACCCAACGGTGCGTTCGGATCTTCCAGGTCGAGCGGCTTGAGGCCAGTGGAGCGGCCGCCACCGAAACGCTCGGCACGGCGGTGCCAGGCCAGGTGCAGGGCACCGGCGAAGGCGTGCTTCATCGGCCCGCCCCAGGTCATGCCGAAGAACAGCTCCGACACACCCCACAGCACGCCCAGGCCGAGAATGCCGACCATCACCCAGCCGCCGGTATTGGCCGGCAGGATGCCCGCGACCGGCAAGGTGGCGATGAAAAAGCTCGCGGCGAACACCAGCAGGCTTTTCGGCAGGCGCATCCACGGGCCCTTGGACAGGCGCGCGGGCGGATTCAGACGACGCTTGAAGACGAAAATCGCGCCGCTGAACATGATCACCGTGGCCACCAGCAGTGCGTAGCCAAGGATCTTGCTCTGCAGGCCGAAGCCGTGCACCAGGATCGCCAGCAGGGCCGACAGCACGAAGCCGCCTGCGGTGGCGACGTGGGTCTTGGACATGTACTTGTCGCGCTCGACCACATGGTGCAGATCGACCAGGTAACGCCGCGGCATGGCCAGCAGGCCACCGAGCAGGTCGACCTTGCTTGGCCGCCCGCGTCGCCACATGCGCACGCGGCGCAGGGCGCCGAGCACCGCCAGGGCGAGTGCGGCGAACAGCAGGATGGGTAGAAGGGTGTTCAACATGGGAGGCTCCCACAACAGCGGTTGCAAGGGGTTCAGGCCCCTGGAATCCTGCACCGGCCCTGTGGGAGCGGGCTTGCCCGCGAATGCGCCAGGTCAGACAACCCTGTTGTTGGTGCTGACGCTTTCGCGGGCAAGCCCGCTCCCACGGGGGCCGGTGTGTGCCGACAGATCGATCAGAAATCCTTGCACAGCCGCAAGGCGTCATAGATCGCCGCATGCACGTTGCGCTGGGCCACGCAGTCGCCGATGCGGTACAGCAGGTAGCCCTCGCCAGGCTGGCTGAGGATCGGCTGCGGCTGGATCGCGAACAGGGCATCGATGTCGATCTGGCCCTTGTTGCGCGAACCTTCCTTGAGCCCGTAGTACAGCGCCTCGTCCGGACGCACGCCGTTCTCGATCACCACCTGGTCGACCACACGCTCTTCCTTGGCCCCGGTGTATTCGTTCTCGAGCACCGCCACCAGCTTGTCGCCCTCGCGGTAGACCTTCTCCAGCATCATGTCCCCGGTCATGATCACTTCCTTGGGGTAGATGCTGCGGTAGTAGGTCGGGAAGGTCGTGCCGCCCATGGCTACGCCCGGCTTGATGTCGTCGGTGACGATCTCGACCTGGCTGCCCTTGTCGGCGATGAAGTCGGCGGTGGACATGCCGGTGAATTCGCAGATGGTGTCGTAAACCAGCACGTTCTTGCCCGGTGCGACCTTGCCGTCGAGCACGTCCCAGCTACTGACCACCAGCCCTTCGGCGGCGCCCCAGTGCTCGTTCTGCTCGATGAACGGATGACCGCCCACCGCCAGCACGATGATGTCCGGGCGCAGGTCCTGGATGGTCGCGATATCTGCCGCAGTACCCAGGCGCAGGTCGACCTTCAGGCGCGCGAACTCCAGCTGGTACCAGCGGGTGATGCCGGCGATCTGGTCGCGCTGCGGTGCCTTGGCGGCGATGGTGATCTGCCCGCCGATCTGCTCCTTCTTCTCGAACACGGTGACGTCATGGCCACGCTCGGCAGCCACTCGTGCGGCCTCCATGCCGGCAGGGCCGGCGCCGACCACCACCACCTTGCGTTTCGGCCCGGTGGACTTCTCGATGATGTGCGGCACACCCATGTATTCACGGGACGTCGCGGCGTTCTGGATGCACAACACGTCCAGGCCCTGGTACTGACGGTCGATGCAGTAGTTGGCACCGACGCACTGCTTGATCTGGTCGATCTGGCCCATCTTGATCTTGGCGATCAGGTGCGGGTCGGCCATGTGCGCACGGGTCATGCCGACCATGTCGACGTAGCCGCCTTCGAGAATGCGCGTGGCCTGGTTCGGGTCCTTGATGTTCTGCGCGTGCAGCACCGGGACCTTGACCACTTCCTTGATGCCGGCCGCCAGGTGCAGGAACGGCTCCGGCGGATAGCTCATGTTGGGGATGACGTTGGCCAGGGTGTTGTGGGTGTCACAACCCGAACCGACCACGCCGATGAAGTCGATCATGCCGGTGGCGTCGTAGTACGCGGCGATCTGCTTCATGTCCTCGTGGCTCAGGCCATCGGGGTGGAATTCGTCACCGCAGATACGCATGCCCACGCAGAAATCGTCACCGACCTCGGCGCGTACCGCCTTGAGCACTTCCAGGCCGAACTTCATGCGGCCTTCGAAGCTGCCGCCCCATTCGTCGGTACGCTTGTTGACCCGCGGGCTCCAGAACTGGTCGATCATGTGCTGGTGCACCGCCGACAGCTCCACGCCGTCCAGTCCGCCTTCCTTCGCCCGGCGCGCGGCCTGGGCGTAGTTGCCGATCACCCGCCAGATCTCTTCCACCTCGATGGTCTTGCAGGTGGCGCGGTGCACCGGCTCGCGGATGCCGGACGGCGACATCAGCGTAGGCCAGTGGAAACCGTCCCAGCGTGAGCGACGGCCCATGTGGGTAATCTGGATCATGATCTTGGCGCCATGCTTGTGCATGGCGTCGGCCAAGTTCTGGAAGTGCGGAATGATGCGGTCAGTGGACAGGTTCACCGAGGCCCACCATTGCTGCGGGCTGTCGATGGCCACCACCGACGAGCCGCCACAGATGGCCAGGCCGATGCCGCCCTTGGCCTTCTCTTCGTAGTACTTCACGTAGCGCTCGGTGGTCATGCCGCCGTCGGTGGCGTAGACCTCGGCGTGCGCGGTGCTGAGCACCCGGTTGCGGATGGTCAGCTTGCCGATCTGGATCGGCTGGAACATTGCTTCGAATGCCATGACGCTCTCTCCGGCTTACAACGGCTTTGTAACGAACAGGCCATCTTCGTGACCTTCTTCAGAACCGCCATAGACCTGCTCCGCCACAGTGCGGATCGAGCTGCCACGGGCAGCGAGGATCTGGTCCATGGCACCGGCGAACCAACCGGTGAACATGTAGTCGACCTTGCGGCCGCATTTGCCATACACGTAGACGAACGCCGAGTGCTTGAGCTTGACGCTGCATGTGCCTTTGTCGAGGTCGATGTCCTGGATCTCGAACAGGCCCCAGCCACGCTGGCTCAGGCGCTTCATGTAGTGCTCGAACACCGCCACGCCTTCCAGGCCATGGCATTCGGCCTCTTTTTCGCACCAGTGCCAGGCGGATTTGTAGCCAGCCTTGTAGAGGATCTCGGCATAGGCGTCGGCGCCCAGCACCTCCTCGATGCCGATGTGGTTGTTGACGAAGAAATGCCGCGGTACATACAGCATCGGCAGGGCATCGGACGTCCAGACACCGGTCTCGCTGTCGACTTCGATTGGCAATTGCGGGGCGATCTTGGCCATGGAAACTCAACTCCATAAAATTTTTTGTTTGGATGCCCCGGCGTTGCTGGCAGGGGCTTTCAGGCTCGGAGTGCGGCTTTATTCGCCCCACACATCCTTGAGTACGTTCACCCAGTTCTCGCCCATGATCTTGCGTACCACGCGCTCGGAATGGCCGCGCTTGAGCAGGGTTTCGGTGAGGTTGGGGAATTCGCCCACGGTGCGGATGCCCAGCGGATTGATGATCTTGCCGAAGTTGGTCAGGCGACGGGCGTAGCCCTTGTCGTGGGTCAGGTACTCGAAGAAGTCCTGGCCATGGCCCTGGGTGAAGTCGGTGCCGATACCGATGGCGTCTTCACCAACGATGTTCATGGTGTACTCGATGGCCTCGGCGTAGTCGTCGATGGTCGAGTCGATGCCCTTGGCCAGGAACGGCGCGAACATGGTCACGCCGACGAAGCCGCCATGGTCGGCGATGAACTTCAGCTCTTCATCGGACTTGTTGCGCGGGTGTTCTTTAAGGCCCGACGGCAGGCAGTGGGAGTAGCAGACCGGCTTTTTCGATTCGAGGATGACTTCCTCGGAAGTCTTGGAGCCCACATGCGAGAGGTCGCACATGATGCCGACACGGTTCATCTCGGCGACGATCTCGCGGCCGAAGCCCGACAGACCGCCATCACGCTCGTAGCAACCGGTGCCGACCAGGTTCTGGGTGTTGTAGCACATCTGCACGATGCCCACGCCCAGCTGCTTGAACACGTCGACGTAGGCAATCTGGTCTTCGAACGCATGGGCGTTCTGGAAGCCGAAGAGGATGCCGGTCTTGCCCAGCTCCTTGGCCTTGCGGATGTCGGCAGTGGTGCGCACCGGCATCACCAGGTCGCTGTTCTCGCGGATCAGCTTCTGGCTGGCCGCGATCTGGTCGACCGTGGCCTTGAAACCTTCCCAGACCGACACGGTGCAGTTGGCTGCGGTCAGCCCGCCTTTACGCATGTCTTCGAACAGCTCGCGGTTCCACTTGGCGATGATCAGGCCATCGATGACGATGCTGTCGGCGTGTAATTCGGCTGGGCTCATCAGGCTGTCCCCTTTTGTCGAGTTGGGCGACGCCGAATCGTGTGCCGGCGCTTTGGGGCCAGCATATGCCTGCGGCCCTTGTCGCCCCGATGCAAAAACGACAGGGGGTTTGCCGAAAGCGTCAATGAGCGACATGGCATGCTCTGGCACGCCGCTTGGCAATGAGAGCAAGTCTCGACTAGAACCGTTCATGAACATTTTCCCTGCCCTCTACCACCCGGCTCTAGGCTGAGCGAGAATCTCGACGATTCGTCAGCCTGTTCAGGAGAAAACGGATGAAATCAAAGGCATGGCTGGTACTGCTGTTCGTGGCGCTGGGCGCCCAGGCCGCCGAAGAAGAAAGCACGCCCTGCGACAACGTCGAGACCGACCAGCAGACCTATGCGTGCGCGGCGTACAACAAGCAGACCGCCGAACGCGAACTGAAGGCCGCCTACGACGACCTGATCCAGCGCATCCGTGACCAGTACGCGGATGAAAACGACAAGGCCGTTGCGCTCAGCGGACGCATGGAGGCGGCCGAGAAGCTCTGGACCCAGTTGCGCGATGCCGACTGCAAGGTCGAGACCTATGCCGAGAAACCTGGCAGCAAGGCCTTTGAAGCGGCGTGGAATACCTGCGTGGCGCAGCGTAGCGACGAGCGCTCGGAGTATCTGCAGTCGGTGGGGCAGCAGTGACTCTAATGGCCCTTTCGCGGGCAAACTCGCGAAAGGGCCAGCGCTGACCCCATCACACCGCCCTGGCCAACCTGTCCTCCCGCGGGCAGCGCTCGAACCGCGCCCGATAACAGCGGGTGAAATACGACGCCGACTCGAACCCGCACGCTACCCCCACTTCAAGCACGCTCATATCGGTCTGGCGCAGCAGTTGCCGAGCCTTGTCCAGCCTCAGTCGCAGGTAGAAACCACTGGGCGTGTCGTCCAGGTGCAGGCGAAACAGGCGCTCCAACTGACGACGGGTCACCTGCACGGCATCGGCCAGTACCTGGGTGTTGAGCGGCTGCTCGGTGTTGCGCTCCATTTCGCCGATCACCTTCACCAGCTTCTTGTTGCGAATGCCGTAGCGCGTGGCGATCTCCATGCGCTGGTGATCCTGGCGCGGCCGGATGCGGCTGACCACGAACTGCTCCGACACCTGGATCGCCAGTTCGCTGCCGTGGGCCTGGGCGATCAGGTCGAGCATCAGGTCGATGGAGGCGGTCCCCCCGGCGCAGGTGATCCGTCGACGGTCGATCTCGAACAGCTCCTGGGTCGCCTGCAGGCGTGGATAACGCTCCTTGAACGCTTCCAGCGCCTCCCAGTGCAAGGTCGCGCGATAGCCATCGAGCAGGCCCGCTTCGGCCAGCACCAGCGCACCGGTATCGATACCGCCGAGCGTGCCGCCGTCATGCTCTACGCGCCGCAGCGCCTGTTGCAGCACCGGGCCGTAGCAGGCCAGCGGCTCGAAGCCGGCGACAACCAGCAGCATCCCTCCCCGCTCTCTGTCAGACAGCGCCTGGTCGGCATTGACCGACATGCCGTTGCTGGCCTGCACCGGGCCGCCGTCCAGGCTCAGCACCTGCCAGCGATACAGCGCTCCCCGAAAGCGATTGGCCACCCGCAAGGGCTCCACTGCACTGATGAAGCCCAACGCAGAAAACCCCGGCAAGAGAAGAAACTGGATCGTTTCCGGCATCGCTTACTCCTGGGAAGTGGGTGGTCGCTGCAGTGCAACTCTTGGTCGCCAGCGTGCGATTGCCCACTGTGCCATGGGCGTAACTTTTTTCCCACGGCCCGCAGAGGCCGGATCCCATAACAATACGCACTGCCGATGGAGAGCCACCATGCATCGCTTTATCCGCCGCAGCCTGTTGTCCCTCGCTCTCAGCACCACCGTGGTCACCCCGCTGTTCGCCGCCGAGCCCGCCGCCTGCAAGAACGTGCGCCTCGGTGTGGTCAACTGGACCGACGTCATCGCCACCAGCGCCATGGCCCAGGTCCTGCTCGACGGCCTGGGCTACCAGACCAAACAGACCAGCGCCTCGCAACAGATCATCTTCGCGGGCATCCGCGACAAGCGCCTGGACATGTTCCTCGGGTACTGGAACCCGATCATGACCCAGACCATCACCCCGTTCGTCGATGCCAAGCAGGTCAAGGTCCTCGACCAGCCTAGCCTGGAAGACGCCCGCGCCACGCTCGCAGTACCCAAGTACCTGGCCGACAAGGGCCTGAAGAGCTTTGCCGACATCCACAAGTTCGAGAAGGAGCTGGGCGGCAAGATCTACGGCATCGAGCCAGGTTCGGGCGCCAACACCCAGATCAAGGCGATGATCGCCAGCAACAAGTTCGACCTGGGCAAGTTCCAACTGGTCGAGTCGAGCGAGGCCGGCATGCTCGCCGCCGTCGATCGCGCCGTGCGCCGCAATGAAGCCGTGGTGTTCTTCGGCTGGGCGCCGCACCCGATGAACGTGAACATCGACATGGTCTACCTGGGCGACAGCCAGGACGCCCTGGGCCCGGACGAAGGCCGTGCCACGGTGTGGACCGTCACCGCGCCCGACTACGCCGAACGCTGCCCCAACGCCAACCGCCTGCTGGCCAACCTGAAATTCAGCGCCGAGGACGAGAGCCGCATGATGCAGCCGCTGCTCGATCACAAGGACCCGCTGGAGTCGGCACGCCAGTGGCTCAAGGACCACCCGCAAGACAAGGCCCGCTGGCTTGAAGGCGTGACCACCTTCGACGGCAAGCCGGCGGCTGACAACCTCAAGCTCACCGCCAACTGATCCGGCCTCTTCGCGGGCAAGCCCGCTCCTGCAGGTTATGCGCATGCCATGAGCATGTAGGAGCGGGCTGCCCGCGAAAAGCCCAACACCGAACTCACAGAACAGAAAAGCCTGAAGGATTTACCCCATGAACCACGACGTCATCATCACCTGTGCCCTGACCGGAGCCGGCGACACCGTTGCCAAAAGCCACCTGGTCCCGGTCACCCCCAAGCAGATCGCCGAAGCCGCCGTCGAGGCCGCCAAGGCCGGCGCTACCGTGGTCCACTGCCACGTCCGTGACCCACAGACTGGCCGCTTCAGCCGCGACGTCGCGCTGTACCGCGAAGTGATGGAGCGTATCCGCGAGTCTGACGTGGACGTGATCGTCAACCTGACTGCCGGCATGGGCGGCGACCTGGAGATCGGCCCGGGCGAGGCACCGATGGACTTCGGCGCCGGCACCGACCTGATCGGCCCGCTGGAGCGCCTGGCCCACGTCGAGGCGCTGCTGCCGGAAATCTGCACCCTGGACTGCGGCACGCTCAACTTTGGCGACGGCAACTCGATCTATGTTTCCACCCCGGCGCAACTGCGCGCGGGTGCCAAGCGCATCACCGAGTTGGGCGTGAAGGCGGAGCTGGAGATCTTCGATACCGGCCACCTGTGGTTCGCCAAGCAGATGATCAAGGAAGGCCTGCTCGAAGACCCGCTGTTCCAGCTGTGCCTGGGCATCCCATGGGGTGCGCCTGCCGATACCACCACCATGAAGGCCATGGTCGACAACCTGCCGGCCAACGTCACCTGGGCAGGCTTCGGCATCGGCCGCATGCAGATGCCGATGGCCGCACAAGCGGTGTTACTGGGCGGCAACGTGCGCGTGGGCCTGGAAGACAACCTCTACCTCGACCGTGGCGTGCTGGCCAGCAACGGTCAACTGGTCGAGCGCGCGGTGGAGATCATCTCGCGCCTCGGTGGCCGCGTGCTGACCCCGGCCGAAGGGCGCGAAAAAATGAATCTCAAGCGTCGCGGATAAAACAGCCCCGCCGCAATCCCTGTGGGAGCGGGCAAGCCCGCTCCTACAAGGCCCGCGCCAACCTCAAGCACATAGAGAGACCAACATGTCCTTCATCACCGACATCAAAACTTTCGCCGCACTCGGTAGCGGCGTCATCGGCAGCGGCTGGGTCGCCCGCGCCCTGGCCCATGGCCTGGACGTGATCGCCTGGGACCCGGCACCCGGCGCCGAGCAGGCCCTGCGCAAACGTATCGCCAACGCCTGGCCGGCCCTGGAAAAACAAGGTCTGGCACCGGGCGCCGCACAAGAGCGGCTGAAGTTCGTCGCCACCATCGAGGAATGCGTACGCGACGCCGATTTCATCCAGGAAAGTGCCCCCGAGCGCCTGGATCTCAAGCTCGACCTGCATGCCAAGATCAGCGCCGCGGCCAAGCCCGATGCGATCATCGGCTCCAGCACCTCGGGCCTGTTGCCCAGCGAGTTCTACGAGTCGGCCACCCACCCCGAGCGCTGCGTGGTCGGCCACCCGTTCAACCCGGTGTACCTGTTGCCGCTGGTGGAGATCGTTGGCGGCAAGCACACCGCGCCTGAAGCCATCGAGGCTGCGAAGAGCATCTACACCGCGCTGGGCATGCGCCCGCTGCATGTGCGCAAGGAGGTCCCGGGCTTCATCGCCGACCGTCTGCTCGAAGCGCTATGGCGCGAGGCTCTGCACCTGGTCAACGACGGGGTGGCCAGCACTGGCGAGATCGACGATGCGATTCGCTTTGGCGCGGGTCTGCGCTGGTCGTTCATGGGCACCTTCCTCACCTACACGCTGGCCGGTGGCGATGCGGGCATGCGCCACTTCATGTCGCAGTTCGGCCCGGCGCTGAAGCTGCCCTGGACCTACCTGCCAGCGCCAGAGCTGACCGACAAGCTGATCGACGACGTGGTCGACGGCACCTCCGAACAACTGGGTGAACGCAGCATCGCGGCGCTGGAGCGCTATCGTGACGATACCCTGCTGGCGGTGCTGGACGCGGTGAAGAACAGCAAGGCCAAGCACGGCATGGCCTTTGGCGACTGAGGAGACTGCGATGCCCGCACTGATCACCTACCGCACCCCGGTTCAGCAAGACTGGGTCGATTACAACGGGCACCTGCGCGATGCCTTCTACCTGCTGATCTTCAGCTACGCCACCGATGCGCTGATGGAGCGCATCGGCCTGGACGCCGACAGCCGCGGCCAGAGCGGCAACTCGCTGTTCACCCTGGAGGCGCACATCAACTATCTGCACGAGGTGAAGCTCGGCACCGAGGTCTGGGTGCAGACGCAGATCATCGGCTTCGACAAGAAGCGCTTGCACCTGTACCACACGCTGCACCGCGCAGGCTTCGACGAAGCCCTGTCGGCCAGCGAGCAGATGCTGCTGCACGTGGACCTGGCGGGGCCGAAGTCGGCGCCGTTCAGCGAGCACAGTGCCGCGTTGCTGCAAGGGCTGGTGGATGAGCAGCGTGACCAGGCACCTGCCGAGTTCGTGGGCCGGGTGATCGGTTTGCCTGCACGAACCTGAAGCCTCTCCCGAGGCCGCCCGCGACCCCCGGCCCGGCCGGGGCAAGACAGCGCGCTGTCTTCTTCGCGGGCGAGCCCGCTCCCACAGACAGCCAAAAAAAACCCCGGAAGCCGTGAGCGTCCGGGGTCGAGAGCGAGCAACATCCACTGTGCGTGAATGAGGGTGACCAAACCCTCGGTGCCGTGAATGACTCCAGTGTGCTCACTTCCCTTCTGCCTGATTTAGCCGGGAACGACCTGTTCTTAGCCAAAGCGGCCATCGCGACGTTCTGCCCTTGCGAGGTTGTCGTACTGGTCACAGAATCAGTCGTAAATCACGGCACCAGACAAGGACTACAACCATGATGCATGCGGATTTGATCGACCAGGACGACCTGCTGGGCCACCTGCGCGCACGCGGGTTCGACATTCCGGCCGGGGCCAGCGCCGAGCAGGCGTGCGAAGTGGTGGTGCGCGGGCTGACCGAGCCCAATGCCCGAGCGTTGAAGGGGATGGTGGAGCAGATGTACACCGGCAGCGCGACCATCCTGCCGGCGGTACGTCAGGCGATCGACAAGCAGCTGTTGCCGGCGTTGGCGCAGTTCAGTCAGCGCGCCTGATTCTGGATCTTCACTGAATTCTTCGCGGGCAAGCCCGCTCCCACAGGGATTGGGCTGGCCTTCAGATTTTGAGCAAGACAGTTACTCCCACAGGGTCACGCGATCCCTGTGGGAGCGGCGGTTCGGCGCTCCGATTTACCCGCGAAGAAGGCGACGCCGTCTCAGAGCCTCACACTGGCAAAGGTCGACTCGTTACGCGCCTGGCTCAGGGCCGCCATCGGCCCGCTGTGCGGCGACAGCGCCATGGCCTGCGGAATCGGCATCATCGCCACCTGCTGCGCGGTATTGGAACCTACACGCTCGTCACGCGGCGGAATGCCGAAGTATTCGCGGTAGCACTTGGAGAAGTGCGGCGTCGACACGAACCCGCACACAGACGCCACCTCGATGATCGACATCGGCGTCTGCTTGAGCAGCTGCCGTGCACGGATGAGCCGCAGCTTGAGGTAGTAACGCGACGGCGAGCAGTGCAGGTACTTCTGGAACAGGCGCTCGAGCTGACGCCGCGACACGTTGACGTACACCGCCAGCTCGTCCAGGTCGATCGGCTCTTCGAGGTTGGCCTCCATCAGCGCGACGATTTCCTGCAGCTTCGGCTGGTTGGTGCCGAGCATGTGCTTGAGCGGCACGCGCTGGTGATCCTGCTCGTTGCGGATACGCTCGTAGACGAACATCTCGGAGATGGCCGCCGACAGCTCACGGCCATGATCGCGGCTGATCAGGTGCAACATCATGTCCAGCGGCGCAGTGCCGCCGGAGCTGGTGAAGCGGTTGCGGTCGAGGGTGAACAGGCGCGTGCTCATGTTGACCCGTGGGAAGGCCTCCTGCATCGCCGCCAGACACTCCCAGTGCACGCTGCAGTCGAAGCCGTCGAGCAGGCCGGCACAAGCCAATGCCCAGCTGCCAGTGCACACCGCGCCAAGCCTGCGCGACTGGCGCGCCTGGGCCTGCAGCCAGGTGACGTGTTCGCGGGTCACGGTGCGCTGGATACCGACGCCACCGCAGACGATCACGGTGTCTACCGGCGGTGCGCTGTGCATTGCGGCGTCCGGAGTGATCTGCAAGCCATCGCTGGCCCAGACCTGGCCGCCATCGACGGTCAGCGTATGCCAGCGGTACAGCTCGCGCCCCGACAGCTGGTTGGCCATGCGCAGCGGCTCGACGGCCGAGGCAAGCGAGATCAGGGTGAAGTTGTCCAGCAGGAGAAAGCCGATGGACTGGGGGGCTGTGCGGTTCTGGGTTGGGTTCCCGGAGGTGTACGACGTCATCGCGGTTTCTCCTCACACAATGCAGGGTGTGCCTCAGGCGGGCACCGTTTCTTGTCATGGCCCCGATTCGTATGCAGGGGCTTTGCCAATCTCAACGCAATCGCCGTGCCTGAAATTGAACGGCTATCCAAAAAAACCCAAAAACGACGTTGCCGTGCGAGTTGTAGGGCCTTTCAAGGGGCGCTGGATGAACACCGCAAACAGGCGTGCCAGCGCCTCTGCGTGTAACGACTGAGCAGTTCGGTAGCACTTGTGGGAAGGCTGCCCAGAAGCGACATTCATAAGTGTCACCGACAATGACACCACTGGTCGCGACAGCCGACAGCCGGTCGGCACCGGCTGTTGCACAATAAAGCAGCACAACCGCCGCAAAAGGGCCAGATCAGCGCATCAGCATTCGATGACGCTGACTGCCAACCCGCCGCGGGAGGTCTCCTTGTACTTGTCGTGCATGTCGGCACCGGTGTCGCGCATGGTGCGGATCACCTGGTCGAGGGAGATGAAGTGTTCGCCGTCGCCACGCAGGGCCATCTGCACGGCGTTGATCGCCTTTACGGCAGCGATGGCGTTACGTTCGATGCAAGGCACCTGGACCAGCCCACCGACCGGGTCGCAGGTCAGCCCGAGGTTGTGCTCCAGGGCGATTTCAGCAGCGTTCTCCAGTTGTGCCGGGGTAGCCCCGAGCACTTCGGCCAGACCCGCTGCAGCCATGGCGCAGGCCGAACCGACCTCGCCCTGGCAGCCCACTTCGGCGCCGGAGATCGAGGCGTTCTTCTTGCACAGGATGCCTACCGCCGCTGCGCCCAGGAAGAACTCGACCACGTTGGACTCATCCACCGCGTCGGAGAAGCGCATGTAGTAGTGCAACACTGCCGGGATGATGCCGGCCGCGCCGTTGGTAGGCGCGGTGACCATGCGCCCACCCGCGGCGTTTTCTTCGTTGACGGCCAGAGCGAACAGGTTCACCCACTCCATGGCACTCATGGTCGAGCCGATCACATTCGGCTTGCCGATCTCCTGCAGGCTGCGGTGCAGCTTGGCTGCGCGGCGCCGTACATTGAGCCCGCCGGGCAAGATGCCTTCGTGCTTGAGGCCGTTGTTCACGCATTCCTGCATGGCCCCCCAGAGCTTGAGCAGACCGGCGCGAATCTCGGCTTCGCTGCGCCAGACCTTCTCGTTCTCCATCATCAATTGCGACACGCGCATGTCGTTTTGCTTGCACAGGCGCAGCAGTTCGGCGGCGCTGTTGAAATCGTAGGGCAACACCGTCTGGTCGGCGTCCAGTACGCCGCTCGCGGCCTGCGCCGCATCGACCACGAAGCCGCCACCCACCGAGTAGTAAGTGTCGCGATGCAGCTCGCCCTCGGCACCTTCGGCCACCAGGGTCATGGCGTTGGGGTGGTAGGGCAGGTTCTCGTCGAGCAACAGCATGTCGCGGGCCCAGATGAATTCGATGGGCAGGCGGCTGTCGAGCTGCAAGGTGTTGGTTTCACGCAAGTCGGCGATGCGTGGGGTGATCTGCGTGGGGTCGATTGCGTCGGGCCACTCGCCCATCAGCCCCATGATCGTGGCGTTGTCAGTGCCGTGACCGATGCCGGTGGCCGACAACGAGCCGTACAGCCGTACCTCGATGCGCCGAACCCGCTCCAGATCGCCGCGTTCGCGCAGGCCCTGGACGAACAGTGCTGCGGCGCGCATGGGGCCGACGGTATGCGAGCTGGAAGGCCCGACGCCGATCTTGAACAGGTCGAACACGCTGATGGCCATTGTCGAATCACCTCTTGATGGGCTTGTCTCTGCGCGCCATGTGGCGGCGCAGCCAGCTGCTAGGCTGATAGCGGCGAGTTGCCGCGAATGCACGCATCATCGGGCTTTTACCCCTCCCCTCGCCGTCTGCAACCGACGTACTTTTGTCCGGCAGCGCCCTGTTGCGAAAGCCATCATTGCGCCGCTTTCAGGCGAACGGGTGACGCAAAGACACGGGCCGGGGCGGGGAAAAATCCGTAAGCGACATTGCCCGTACTGGATGCGACCTGTCCTGCACTGGTTACGACTCCACCAGTAGGCGATTGCCGAACGCTGGGGGATTATCGAAAGCGACTCGTATTGCACGGCCACGCAACCTGCCCTCTGCAGGCCAGATCGATCGACGCCCCAGAAAGCGACGACGATTACGCGAACCCGAAGAAAAAATCACAGGAGTCCACCCATGAAAGGTTCACCCTCGCTGTTGTTGGTTGCGTTGCTCGCAGCACCCGTGTTCGCCCAAGCCGCCGAACCGGAACAGTGTCAGACGGTCCGCTTCTCCGATGTCGGCTGGACCGACATCACCGTGACCACGGCAACCACCAGCGTTGTCCTCGAAGCGCTGGGCTACAAGACCCACACCACCATGATCTCGGTGCCGGTGACCTACAAGTCGCTGGCCACCGGCAAGGACCTCGACGTGTTCCTCGGCAACTGGATGCCGACCATGGAAAACGATATCAAGCAGTACCGCGACGCTGGCACCGTCGAGACGGTCCGCGCCAACCTGGAAAACGCCAAGTACACCCTGGCAGTGCCCCAGGCTCTGTATGACAAGGGTCTGAAGGATTTCAGCGATATTCCCAAGTTCAAGAAGGAACTCGACGGCAAGATCTACGGCATCGAACCGGGCAACGATGGCAACCGCACCATCCAGAGCATGATCGACAAGAACGCCTTCGGCCTGAAGGACGCCGGCTTCAAGATCGTGCAGTCGAGCGAGGCCGGCATGCTGTCGCAGGTCGATCGAGCCCAGAAGCGCGGTGAGGCCATAGTGTTCCTGGGCTGGGAACCGCACCCGATGAATACCCGCTTCAAGATGCAGTACCTGACCGGGGGTGATGAGTTCTTCGGTCCCGAGTTCGGCAAGGCCACTGTACTGACCAACACCCGCAAGGGTTATGCGCAGGAATGCAGCAACGTCGGCCAGCTGCTGAAGAACCTGGTGTTCGAGCTCAAGGATGAAAGCACCATGATGGGCTATGTCCTGGACGACAAGATGAAGCCCGAGGCGGCCGCCAAGAAGTGGCTCAAGGACAACCCTGGCAAGCTGGATACCTGGCTGGCCGGCGTCACCACCGTGGATGGCAAACCAGGCCTGGAGGCAGCCAAGGCCAAGTTGACGCAGTAGCTTTAGGCACTACCTCGGGGTGGGACCGTGCTCACCCCGGACTGATTCCAATCATTGCAGGTGGAAGCTCGCTATCATGCTTATCGATCAGAAAATACCTCTGGGGCAGTACATCGCCTCATTTGTCGAATGGTTGACCCAGAACGGCGCCAACTACTTCGACGCTATCGCCCAAGGCCTGGAGTTCATGATCCATGGCGTCACCAGCGCCCTGACCTGGTTCAACCCCTTCGTCCTCATCGCCCTGTTCGCCGCCCTCGCGCACCTGATCCAGCGCAAGTGGGCGCTGACCGTCTTCGTCGCCCTGTCGTTCCTGTTGATCCTCAACCTCGGTTACTGGCAGGAAACCATGGAAACCCTGGCGCAAGTGAGCTTCGCCACGGTGGTCTGCGTAGCCATCGGCGTGCCGCTGGGCATCATTGCCGCGCACAAGCCGATGTTCTATACCGCCATGCGTCCGGTACTCGACCTGATGCAGACCGTACCCACCTTCGTCTACCTGATCCCGACCCTCACCCTGTTCGGCCTGGGAGTAGTACCGGGGCTGATTTCCACCGTAGTGTTCGCCATCGCGGCCCCCATTCGCCTCACCTACCTGGGCATCTGCGACGTACCGCAGGAGTTGATGGACGCCGGCAAGGCCTTCGGCTGCTCGCGTCGCCAACTGCTGACCCGTATCGAACTGCCGCACGCCATGCCGAGCATCGCTGCCGGCGTGACCCAGTGCATCATGCTGTCGCTGTCGATGGTGGTGATCGCCGCCCTGGTCGGCGCCGATGGCCTGGGCAAGCCGGTGGTCAACGCTCTCAACACCGCCGACATCTCGCTCGGCTTCGAAGCGGGCCTTGCGATCGTGCTGCTGGCGATCATGCTCGACCGTATCTGCAAGCAACCGGAACTGCCGGCAAGGAGTGAAGCATGAGCATCATTCGCTTCGAAGATGTCGACGTCATCTTCTCCAGCAAGCCGCGCGAAGCGCTGTCGCTGCTCGACGAGGGCAAGACCCGCGAGCAGATCCTCAAGCAGACCGGGCTGGTGGTCGGCGTCGAAAAGGCCAACCTGGATATCGAGAAAGGCGAAATCTGCGTGCTGATGGGCCTGTCGGGCTCGGGCAAATCGAGCCTGCTGCGCTGCATCAACGGCCTGAACACCGTCAGCCGCGGCAAGCTGTTCGTCGAGCACGAAGGCAAGCACATCGACATTGCCCACTGCACCCCGGCGGAGCTGAAGATGATGCGCACCAAGCGCATTGCCATGGTGTTCCAGAAATTCGCCCTGATGCCCTGGCTGACCGTACGCGAGAACATCAGCTTCGGCCTGGAAATGCAGGGTCGCCCCGAGAAAGAGCGGCGCAAGCTGGTCGATGAAAAACTCGAGCTGGTGGGCCTGACCCAGTGGCGCAACAAGAAACCGGACGAACTGTCCGGGGGCATGCAGCAGCGAGTGGGCCTGGCCCGTGCGCTGGCGATGGACGCCGACATCCTGCTGATGGACGAGCCCTTCTCTGCACTCGACCCGCTGATCCGCCAGGGCCTGCAGGACGAGCTGCTGGAACTGCAGCGCAAACTGAGCAAGACCATCGTCTTCGTCAGCCACGACCTGGACGAGGCGCTCAAGCTGGGTAGCCGCATCGCGATCATGAAGGACGGCCGGATCATCCAGTACAGCAAGCCGGAAGAGATCGTGCTGAACCCGGCCGACGAATACGTGCGCACCTTCGTCGCCCACACCAACCCGCTCAATGTCCTGTGCGGGCGCAGCCTGATGCGCAGCCTGGACAACTGCAAGCGGATCAACGGTTCGGTGTGCCTGGATCCGGGTGGTGATTCATGGCTGGACCTGGGCGAGGGCGGCTCGATCAAGCGCGCGCGCCAGGGGCAGAACGGGTTGGACCTGCAGAATTGGGTGCCAGGGCAGGATGTGGAAAGCCTGGGTCGCCTGCCAACGCTGGTGCACGCCGACATCGGCATGCGCGAGGCACTGCAGATTCGTTATCAGACCGGCAACAAGCTGGTGCTGCAGGAGAACGACAAGGTGGTCGGTATTCTGGGCGACAGCGAGCTGTATCACGCGTTGCTCGGCAAGAATCACGGTTGAAGCAATTGGGGCCGCGTCGCGGCCCTTCGCGGGCAAGCCCGCTCCCACAGGATTTACACAACCTGTGGGAGCGGGCTTGCCCGCGAAGGCTGCAAAGCAGCCCCAATCACTGATTCAGCGTACGACGATCCCGCGCGAAGCCATGTAGCCCTTGGCCTCGGGCACCGTGTACTCGCCGAAGTGGAAGATGCTCGCCGCCAGCACCGCGCTGGCATGCCCTTCCAGAATCCCATCGGCCAGATGCTGCAGGTTGCCCACACCACCGGAGGCGATCACCGGAATCCCCAGCGCATCGCTGATGGCACGGGTCACGCCAAGGTCGAAGCCGTTCTTCATGCCGTCCTGGTCCATGCTGGTCAGCAGGATCTCACCGGCGCCCAGCCCTTCCATCTTCTTCGCCCACTCCACCGCATCCAGACCGGTGGGCTTGCGCCCGCCATGGGTGAAGATCTCCCAGCGCGGCGTTTCGCCTGGGCCAGAAACCTTCTTGGCGTCGATGGCCACGACAATGCACTGCGAACCGAAACGGTCGGCAGCTTCGCCAACGAACTCAGGGTTGAACACTGCGGCGGTGTTGATCGAAACCTTGTCGGCACCGGCGTTGAGCAGGTTGCGGATGTCCTGCACGGTACGCACGCCACCCCCGACGGTCAGCGGGATGAACACCTGGCTGGCCATGCGCTCGACGGTATGCAAGGTGGTATCACGGCCATCGACACTGGCGGTGATGTCCAGGAAGGTGATCTCGTCGGCGCCCTGCTCGTTGTAGCGACGGGCGATTTCCACCGGATCACCCGCATCACGGATGTTCTCGAACTTGACGCCCTTGACCACCCGGCCGTTGTCCACGTCCAGGCAAGGGATGATGCGCTTGGCCAGTGCCATGGTTCAGTCCTCAGCCTTGGTAGTTGTCGCAGAAGGCCTGGGCCTCGGCGACATCGAGGGTGCCTTCGTAGATGGCACGCCCGGTAATGGCGCCGATGATGCCTGGGGTCTTGGCGTCCAGCAGGGCCTTGATGTCACCCAGGTTGTGGATGCCGCCCGAGGCGATCACCGGGATCGAGGTGGCTTCGGCCAGGGCCTTGGTGAAGGGCACGTTGCAGCCCTGCATCATGCCGTCCTTGGCGATGTCGGTGTAGACGATCGCCGAGACGCCATCGGCCTCGAATCGCTTGGCCAGGTCGATGACCTGCACCGAGCTCACTTCAGCCCAGCCGTCGGTGGCGACAAAACCGTCCTTCGCGTCCAGGCCGACGATGACCTTGCCCGGGAACGCCTTGCACGCCTCGGCGACGAACTCAGGCTGCTTGACCGCCTTGGTGCCGATGATCACGTAGCTGACGCCAGCCTTGACGTAGTGCTCGATGGTTTCCAGCGAACGGATGCCGCCGCCGATCTGGATCGGCAGTGTCGGGTAGCGCTTGGCGATGGCAGTGACCACTTCGCCGTTGACCGGCTGGCCCTCGAAGGCGCCGTTGAGGTCGACCAGGTGCAGGCGGCGGCAGCCACCCTCGACCCACTTGGCAGCCATGCTCACCGGGTCGTCGGAGAATACCGTCGAGTCTTCCATGCGGCCCTGGCGCAGGCGCACGCAGGCACCGTCCTTCAGATCGATAGCGGGGATAATCAGCATCTTGGAAACCTGTTCTAATCGGTGGAGTTCAGGGCTTCTCGAGCGCCCACAAGTCGCTTTCGATGCTTTCGAACCGCTCCTTGAGGTGCAGTTGAACATCGGCAATCGCCCTGTTGTAGTAATGGGGTGCAATTTCCTTGCTGAACAATTCGAGGACCTCGGCCACCTCGAACGAACCGAGCGTCAGCTCGAAGCGGTCTTCAAGGAAGCGCTTGAGCACATCGAGTGCCTCGCGCTCCTGCTCGGGGGCCAGGGTGATGACCGGGGCCTTGGTCTTCGACCTGCTCATTTACCAGCGCCCGTCCCAGGCGACGAAGTTCTGCAGCAGTTGCAGGCCGTGCGTGTGGCTCTTTTCCGGGTGGAATTGCACGGCGAAGCGCGAGCCGTCGGCCAGCGCAGCGGCGAAGTCGACGCCATAGTGACCGCGACCGACCACCTGGCCCGGCTTGCCGGCATTGATGTAGTAGCTGTGCACGAAATAGAAACGCGCGCGGTCCGGGATGTCGTGCCACAGCGGGTGGTCGATGCACTGGCTGACTTCGTTCCAGCCCATGTGCGGCACCTTCAGGTGCTCGCCGTCTTCCTCCAGGCCCTTGCCGAAGAAACGTACCTGGCCGGGGAACAGGCCGATGCAGTCGACGCCTTCGTTCTCCTCGCTGTGCTCGAGCAGCGCCTGCATGCCGACGCAGATGCCGAGGAAGGGGCGGTCCTGGCTGACTTCACGCACCAGGCTGTCGAAGCCCAGGCGACGAATCTCGGCCATGCAGTCGCGGATCGCGCCGACGCCTGGGAACACCACGCGATCGGCCTCGCGGATCACCGCCGCGTCGCTGGTGACCAGCACCTTGCCAGCGCCCACGTGCTCCAGGGCCTTGGCCACCGAGTGCAGGTTGCCCATGCCATAGTCGATTACCGCTACCGTCTGCATCTACAGGCACCCTTTGGTGGACGGCATCTGCCCCGCCATGCGCTCATCGAGCGTCACGGCCATGCGCAGGGCGCGGCCGAAGGCCTTGAACACGGTTTCGATCTGGTGGTGGGTGTTGTGACCACGAATCGTGTCGATGTGCAGGGTCACCAGGGCGTGGTTGACGAAGCCCTGGAAGAACTCCTGGAACAGATCGACGTCGAAACCGCCGACCGAGGCGCGGGTGAACGGCACATGCATCTGCAGACCGGGACGGCCGGAGAAGTCGATGACCACGCGCGACAGCGCTTCGTCCAACGGCACGTAGGCGTGGCCGTAGCGGAAGATGCCCTTCTTGTCGCCAATGGCCTTGGCGAAAGCCTGGCCGAGGGTGATACCGACGTCTTCGACGGTATGGTGATCGTCGATATGCAGGTCGCCCTTGCATTCGATGTCCAGATCGATCAGCCCGTGCCGGGCGATCTGGTCGAGCATGTGTTCAAGGAAAGGCACACCGATATCGAATCGGGCCTTGCCGGTGCCATCCAGGTTGATCGAGGCCTTGACCTGGGTTTCCAGGGTATTGCGCTCGACGGAAGCCTTACGTTCGACCATCACCAGCTCCGCAAAATCATTGGGCGAAAAGGGCTCCATTATAGGCCCAGAATGCGCCGGCTTGAAACGCGGATGACGTGTGGCAGCACAAAGCATTCGCGGGCGAGCCCGCTCCCACAAGGGCAACATCGCCTTGCAGGAGCGGGCTCGCCCGCGAAAGGGCCCTTTCAGGCCCGGCAAATCAGTGCATCAGTGGAACAGCACCGCCGTCTTCTGCAGGGTGATCCACACGCCCCAGGCCAGCGGAATCACCACCACGGCCCAGGCCAGCAGCACCAGCGGCAGGCTGCCAGGCGCTGCATGCCACTCCAGCGACTGCGCACCATCGGCGCCCTTGTCGTGGCTCAGCGCGCGCTCGGCGGCAAGTTCGGCCTCGGTCATGAAGTACTTGTCGGCCACCGGGCGCACCAGCAGGTTGCAGATGAAACCCAGCACCAGCAGGCCGGCGAGGATGTACAGGGTCATGTCGTAGGCGGCGGCACGCGGTACGCCCGCAGCCAGCTGGGCTTCACGCAGGTAGGTGATCAGCACCGGGCCGAGCACGCCGGCTGCTGCCCAGGCGGTCAGCAGGCGACCGTGGATCGCACCGACCATCTGCGTGCCGAACAGGTCGGCCAGGTAGGCGGGCACTGTGGAGAAGCCACCACCGTACATCGACAGGATGATGCAGAACGCCGCCACGAACAGCGCGACGTTGCCGATGTGGCCCATGTTCGGCACCAGGGTGTACAGGCCCACGCCGATGGCGAAGAAGGCGAAGTAGGTGTTCTTGCGCCCGATGTAGTCGGAGAACGACGCCCAGAAGAAGCGCCCGCCGATGTTGAACAGGCTCAACAGGCCGGTGAAGCCGGCAGCGATCGCAGCGATCTGTGCCAACTGCGCGGCATTCAGCTCGCTGAAGCTCAGGTCGTTGCCCAGCAGCTTGCCGCCGAACACTTCCTGCAGCAGTGGCGAGGCCATGCCCAGGATGCCGATGCCGGCCGAGACGTTCAGGCACAGCACCAGCCACACCAGCGCGAACTGCGGGGTCTTCCAGGCCACGCTGACGTGCACGTGACGGTCGGTGACCATGGCGTTGGCCTTTTTCACCGGCGGCGTCCAGCCCTCAGGCTTCCAGCCGGTCGGCGGCACGCGGTACGCCAGGGCGCCAGCAGTCATGAACACGAAGTAGATCGCCGCCATGGCGATGAAGCTCTGCCATACGCCGACTTCCTGGCCGTTGGCGAAATGCCCCATCAGTGCAGTGGCCAGTGGCGCCCCCACCATCGCGCCGCCGCCAAAGCCCATGATCGCCATGCCGGTCGCCATGCCGCGCTTGTCCGGGAACCACTTGATCAGCGTCGAAACCGGCGAGATGTAGCCCAACCCCAGGCCGATACCGCCGATGACACCCGAGCCCAGCCACATCAGCCAGAGCTGATGGGTCTTGATGCCGATTGCCGAGATCACCAGGCCGCCGCACCAGCACAGCGCCGATACCAGGCCAGCCTTGCGCGGGCCGGCGTGTTCCAGCCAACCGCCCAGCACGGCGGCCGAGCAGCCGAGGAAGACGAAGAACAGGGTGTAGATCCAGCTGAGCATCGAGATCTGCCAGTCGCAGTCGGCGCTGAACAGACGGGCGATGAAGCCCATGTCAGGCGAGCAGGCGACCGGTGCGGTGATGCCGATGGCCTGGGACAGAGGCAGCCAGAACACCGAGAAGCCATAGGCCATGCCGATGCACAGGTGAATGGCCAGGGCGGCCGGTGGAACCAGCCAGCGATTGAACCCTGGCCGGGCGATGATGCGCTCCTTCGACAGGAAGCCCGGCGCGCTCGTCGCCGCTCCTGCCGTAATACTGCTATTCATGGATTCGATCCTTTTATGTATGGTTGCGCTTTCGGATCGTTTCCCTGGCTGTTTCGCGGCACACAAGGCGAAATTGGCACCGTTTTCGGCGTCGTTGCCCCGCGACAATAGGTCGCGGTCACTCCGGAAGCTGCGCAAGGTTACCAGCATAAGATGACGGCGAGATCAATCTGACATCATTATTTTTCATAAAACTGAACCGGTACAGGTCGGACGCGCAACCGTTTGCGATGTGCAGCGACCTCTTCGCGGGCAAGCCCGCTCCTACAACGGCGGTACCACGCGGCTTTCGTGGGAGCAGGCGTGCCCGCGAACGAGACCGACGCCGACTCGAACGTGGAACTGCCCAAGCCAGAACTGTCGAATCCGATTCGCAGGAAACGCCCTGTATCTCTTGTCAGATACTCAGAAGCGATGGTCGCGGCGCTATACTCTGCCGCTCGAATTCACCTATCGGACTACAAGGACTCGCCCATGAAAGCGTTCGGCAAATTCCTGGGGCTGGGACTTCTCGGGTTGTTGCTGATCATCGTGGCGCTGGGCTTCGCCCTGACCCACCTCTTCGATCCCAACGACTACAAAGACGAAATCCGCCAGCTGGCCCGCAACAAGGCCCACGTCGAGCTCACCCTCAACGGTGACATCGGCTGGAGCCTGTTCCCCTGGCTGGGCCTGGAACTGCACGAGGCGAGCATCGCCACGCTGAACAACCCCAAGCAGCCGTTCGCCGACCTGCAGATGCTCGGCCTGTCGGTGCGCGTGCTGCCGCTGCTGCGCCGTGAGGTGCAGATGAGCGACGTGCGCATCGAGGGCTTGAACCTTAGGTTGCTGCGCGACGAACACGGCCATGGCAACTGGGAGGATATCGGCAAGCCGCTCCCCGACCCGAATGCCACGGCCAGCAACCAGCCGGCCCCTGCCGAAGGCGCGCCCGCGCAGCCATCGGCGCAGGCGCAGGCCAGCAGCGAACGCGCGGTGAAGCTGGACATCGACAGCCTGACCGTCAACAACGCGCGGGTGCAGTTCACCGATGAGCAGAGCGGCAAAAGCTATGGCGCCGAAAGCATCCAGTTGAGCAGCGGGCCCATTCACGATGGGGTCAACACCCCAATCAAGGCCAGCGCCTTCCTCAGCGCCAGCGAGCCGAACATCAAGGCTCGTACCGAACTGGTCGGCGACCTGCGCTTCGACCGCAAGCTCAAGCGCTACAGCCTCGAAGACATGCGCCTGTCCGGCGAAACCTCGGGCGAGCCGACCGCTGGCAAGACCGTGACCTTCGCCGCCCAGGGCCAGGTGCTGGTCGACCTGGGCGCCAACGTCGCGTCCTGGAGCGGCCTGAAGGTCTCGGCCAACCAGTTGCGCGCCCTCGGCGAGCTGAGCCTGCGCGACCTGGACAAGGCGCCGCAAATCAGCGGCGGGCTGTCCATCGCCCAGTTCGACCTGCGTACCTTCCTCGACGGCATCGGTCATCCGCTGCCAGCCACTGCCGACCCGGCGGCCTTCGCCAAGCTGGAACTGGTCGGCCGCCTGCAGGGCACACAGAACTCCATCGCCATGGAAGACCTGGCGGTGAAACTCGACCAGAGCACCTTCACTGGCCGTGTCGCCGTCGAAGACTTCGCCAGGCAGGCCCTTCGCGTGCAGCTCAAGGGCGACACCTTCGATGCCGACCGCTACCTGCCTGCCAAGAGCGATGAGGCCAAGGGCGCCAAGGCCGCGCGCCAGGCCGAGGTCAAGCAACAGGAAGCCAGCGCGATCGCCGGTGCCGGCACCACGCCGCTGCCCAACGCCCCCACTCAAGTAGCCTGGAGCAACGACAAGCTGTTGCCGGTCGATCGCCTGCGCGCCCTCGACCTGCAGGCCGATCTGTCGTTCGGCGCGCTGACCCTCGACAAGCTGCCGATCACCGACGCCCAGCTCAAGGCCAATGGCCAGGGCGGCCTGGTCACCCTGGAGACCCTGCGCGGTGGCCTGTACAACGGCACCTTCGAAGCCAAGGGCACCGTCGACGTACGCCCTGCCGTCCCGCAGCTCGGGGTGAATACCAGGATCAACCGGGTACCGGTCGAGCACTTCATCAAGCGCGAAAGCCCGGATCAGGCACCGCCGGTCAAGGGCCTGCTGACCTTGTCGAGCGACCTGACCGCCACCGGCAACAGCCAGAAGGCGCTGATCGATACGCTCAACGGCAACGCCAGTTTCACCATCAATGACGGTGTGCTGGTCAATGCCAACCTCGAGCAGCAGCTGTGCCAGGCCATCGCCACGCTCAACCGCAAGCAGCTCAGCGGCGAGCCACGGGCCAAGGACACGCCCTTCCAGGAACTGCGCGGCACGCTGGTGGTACGCAATGGCGTGGCCAGCAACCCAGACCTCAAGGTGCGCATCCCGGGCTTGACCGTGAACGGCCAGGGCGACCTGGACCTGCGCGTACTGGGCATGGACTACGGCGTCGGCGTGGTGGTCGAGGGCGACCAGCGCGCCATGCCGGACCCGGCGTGCCAGGTCAATGAGCGCTATGTCGGCGTCGAAGTGCCACTGCGCTGCCGCGGCCCGCTCGAACTGGGGGCCAAGGCCTGCCGCCTGGACCAGGACGGCCTGGGCAAGGTTGCCGCGAAGCTTGCGGGCAACCGCCTGAAAGACAAGATCGACGAAAAGCTCGATGAAAAACTCGGCGACAAGGTGAGCCCTGAATTGAAAGACGCGCTCAAGGGGCTGTTCAAACGATGAGCCCCCAGCAGTTCTCCAGCGCCGTGCTGGCGTGGTTCGACCAGCACGGCCGTCACGATCTGCCCTGGCAACAGGGCATCACCCCCTACCGGGTGTGGGTGTCGGAAATCATGTTGCAGCAGACCCAGGTCAGTACCGTGCTCAACTACTTCGACCGCTTCATGCAGGCCCTGCCCACCGTGCAGGCCCTGGCCGAGGCGCCGGAAGACGAGGTCCTGCACCTGTGGACGGGCCTGGGCTACTACACCCGCGCTCGCAACCTGCAGAAGGCCGCGAAGATCGTCGTCGCCCAGCATGGCGGCGAGTTCCCGCGCAGCGTCGAGGCGCTGACCGAGCTGCCCGGTATTGGCCGCTCCACCGCAGGCGCCATCGCCAGTATCAGCATGGGCATCCGCGCACCGATCCTCGACGGCAACGTCAAGCGCGTCCTGGCGCGCTTCACCGCGCAGGCCGGTTACCCCGGCGAGCCGAAGGTGGCCAATGCGCTGTGGGCCGCAGCCGAGCGTTTCACCCCGATGACCCGGGTCAACCACTACACCCAGGCGATGATGGACCTGGGCGCCACGCTGTGTACACGCAGCAAGCCCAGTTGCCTGATCTGCCCGCTGCAGCAGGGTTGCGAGGCGCACCTGCTCGGCGACGAGAAACGCTACCCCGAACCCAAGCCGCGCAAGGCCCTGCCCCAGCGCAAGACGCTGATGCCGCTGCTGACCAACAACGAAGGCGCCATCCTGCTCTACCGCCGCCCCTCCAGCGGCCTGTGGGGCGGCCTGTGGAGCCTGCCAGAGCTCGACAGCCTGGCGCAGCTTGACGACCTTGCCTACCAGCACGGCCTGCGCATGACCGAAAGCCAGGCGCTGCAAGGCCTGACCCACACCTTCAGCCACTTTCAGCTGGCGATCGAGCCGTGGCTGGTGCGTGTCGACCCGCTCGGATCGCACGTGGCCGAGCCTGACTGGCTCTGGTATAACCTCGCCACCCCGCCGCGCCTGGGCCTGGCAGCCCCGGTCAAGAAGCTGCTCGCACGCGTGGCCGACGAATTGATTGCAGGAGAAGCCCGATGACCCGCACCGTGAAGTGCCGCAAGTACAACGAAGAACTGCCAGGCCTGCCACGCCCGCCCTACCCTGGCGCCAAGGGCCAGGACATCTACGAGCACATCTCGCAGAAGGCCTGGGACGAGTGGCAGAAGCACCAGACCATGCTGATCAACGAGAAGCGCCTGAACATGATGAATGGCGAGGACCGCAAATTCCTCCAGGTGGAAATGGACAAGTTCTTCGCCGGCGAGGAATACGCCCAGGCTGAAGGCTACGTTCCACCCAGCGCGTGAACCCGATCCGAACGGTTCGCTGTACAAAAAATAGCCAACATTCGTAAGCGACGGAATTAATTTAAAAAATTTTCAAAAAGTCGTTGACGCAAGGTCTGAAAACCTTTTTAATTCGCCCCGTCGCCCAGATAGCTCAGTCGGTAGAGCAGAGGATTGAAAATCCTCGTGTCGGCGGTTCGACTCCGTCTCTGGGCACCACCATTAAGCATCGGGTGGTTGCAAAGTTACCCGAAGCGACACAAGAAACCCGCCTAGTGCGGGTTTTTTGTTGCCTGCGATTACGCTTCTTCGTCAGTGCAACCATCCATGCCCCTCGCCTGTACCAACCTAATTGCCATTGCGCATTCGCTGGAGCAAGGTGAACGCACGCCAGCCAACCCGTAAATCGACGTCTCTGCGATCAAATTCTGTTTTTTGCAGAACCGGGCCGCTGCGCGGCCCAATCGCGGGGCGAGCCCGCTCCCACAGGGTGTACTGCGGCGAAGGCCTCTCTCCACCGGCCAGCATTGACCAGCATCAAAAAGCCACCAGCCGCACCGCCCTACACTGCGCCATGGACCCCCGATCCCCGAAAGGACCTCCATGAGCGACGATTCCCCCCTCCCCCTTCCCAGCCCCATCGAAGCTGCCGCGGCTACACCACTGCGCACACCGCGCCCTCGCAAGCGCAAACCGCAAGCGTCCATCACCCGGATCAGCCAGCAGCCTACCGCCCTGGAAGTCGCCACCGCCCCTAAAGGCAGTAACGAAGACAGCACCAGCGCGCGCCTGCCGGCCAGCTACCCCTACCGCACGCGCATGCGCCGCCAGGAGTACGAAAAGGCCAAGCACGCGCTGCAGATCGAGCTGCTGAAGGTGCAGAGCTGGGCGAAAGATACCGGCCAGCGCATCGTGGTGCTGTTCGAGGGACGCGATGCAGCGGGCAAAGGCGGAACCATCAAGCGCTTCATGGAGCACCTGAATCCGCGAGGGGCTCGCATCGTAGCGCTGGAGAAGCCGTCCGAGCAGGAAAAGGGCCAGTGGTACTTCCAGCGCTACATCCAGCACCTGCCTACGGCGGGCGAAATGGTGTTCTTCGACCGCTCCTGGTACAACCGCGCCGGGGTCGAGCGGGTCATGGATTTCTGCTCACCGCTGCAGTACCTGGAGTTCATGCGCCAGGCACCTGACCTTGAGCGGATGCTGTGCAACAGCGGCATCCTGCTGTTCAAGTACTGGTTCTCGGTGAATCGCGAAGAACAGCTGCGCCGCTTCATCTCCCGGCGGGACGACCCACTCAAGCACTGGAAGCTGTCGCCAATCGACATCAAGTCACTGGACAAGTGGGACGACTACACCGCCGCCAAGGAGGCGATGTTCTTCCACACCGACACCGCCGATGCGCCCTGGACGGTGATCAAGTCCGACGACAAGAAGCGCGCCCGGCTCAACTGCATCCGGCACTTCCTTCACTCGCTGGATTACCCGGGCAAGGACCACAGCGTCGCCCACGCGCCAGATCCACTGCTGGTGGGTCGTGCCGCTCGCGGGTTCGAGGAAGAGGACGCTGCCGAGCTGGCCAGCTGAAACAAAAACGCCACCGTCGATACGGTGGCGTTTTCGTTATGCGATGCCTTGCCTTCAGTGCCAGACAGCAACCAGAGCCTCGAGCTCCGCTTCACTGAGCAGGCCTTGAGGATAACGACCATCCAGAAGGCGGCGCGTATCGGTCTTCCTGACCCGGATGTTTCCATGGTGCTTCAACCATTGCGCCAGCACCTTGAGCGATTCGTGATTGATCGCCATTGGAGACAAAGCCGACTCACTTGTTGCATTCATTCGACACGTACTCCCTGGGGCCGTGAGCGGCTAAATTACTGTGAGATTGTTACAGAACAGCGTGGACCGCCGCCCCGAAACACCCCAGGGAAATGCAATACAAGAGCTGTGCCAGCGCGTGGATAAATCGTTTGCGCGAAGCAAAAGGGCCTGTCATTCGACAGGCCCTTTCAGTGTTCGGCGATCAGCGCTTGACCGGTGCCGGTTGCTGCTGGGTGAGGCAGTGGATGTTGCCGCCGCCCAGCAACAGCTCGCGACCCGGGATCATCACCACTTCATGGTCCGGGAAGACCTTGGCCAGAATCGCTCTAGCCTGGGCATCTGCCGGGTCGTCGAAGCTCGGCGCGATGATGCCGCCGTTGACGATCAGGAAGTTCACGTAGGAGCCGGCCAGGCGCACCGACGGGTCACGCTCCTGGCTGCCAGCGACCTGGTCAACGCCGGCGCATTCTTCCTCGGTGGCGAACAGCGGCCCAGGAATGGGCATCTTGTGCACCACGAACTCGCGCCCCTTGGCATCGCGGGTGTTTTTCAGCACCTCGTAGGCAGCCTGGCAGCGCGCATAGTTGGGGTCGTTGGAATCATCGGTCCAGGCCAGTAACACTTCGCCCGGGCTGACGTAACAGCAGAAATTGTCGACGTGGCCGTCGGTTTCATCGTTGTACAGGCCTTCGGGCAGCCAGACGATGGTCTCGACTGCCAGATGTTCGCGCAGCACGTCTTCGATCTGCTCACGCGTGAGGTGCGGGTTGCGGTTGCGATTGAGCAGGCACTCTTCGGTGGTGATCAGGGTGCCTTCGCCGTCCACGTGGATCGAACCGCCCTCGAGTACGAAACCTTCAGTGTGGTAGCGCTGGCAGCGCTCCATCTCCATGACCTTGGCGGCCAGTTCTTCGTCACGGTTCCAGGGCGCATACAGGCCGCCATCGAAACCGCCCCAGGCATTGAAGCCCCAATCCACGCCACGCACTTCGCCATGATCGTTGATCACGAAGGTCGGGCCGGTGTCGCGGACCCAGGCGTCGTCGTTGCTGATCTCGACCACGCGAATATTGGGCAGGTCGAGCTGGCGGCGGGCATTTTCGTACTGGCCCGCAGATACCGCCACGGTGACCGGCTCGAAGCGGGCAATGGCCTTGGCCAGGGTGACGTGCGCCGCCTGCGCGGGCTTGCCGCCCAGGCGCCAGTTGTCCGGGCGCTCCGGCCAGACCATCCATACCTGGGTTTGCGGGGCCCACTCGGCGGGCATGTGGAAACCGTCGGCGCGGGGAGTCGAGTTCAGGGTCTTCATGAGTAGCCTCTGGATGGCCCGGCAGGCTGGTGCCAGGGTTGATTGTGCGGGTGTCTGTCAGGGCCTCTTCGCGGGCAAGCCCGCTACCACAGGGGCAGCATCAGTTACCTGTGGGAGCGGGCTTGCCCGCGAAGGGCCAGCGAATACGACCAATCTAACCGATAGATATCGACTTTTAAAGCCTGAAATAAAATCAAAATAGATATTTCAAGAAATTTAATCGATATAAATCGATTTAAATCAGCTCAGCTCCGCCAACACACGGTCCACGCAATCGACGAAGTAGTCCACGCTCTGCCGCGTGGTGCACATCGGCGGCTTGATCTTGAGGATGTTCAGGTAGTCTCCCGTGGGCTGCATGAAGATCCCCAGGTCGCGCAGGCGATCGCACAGGACCATGGTCTCCTCGGTGGCCGGTTCCAATGTCTGGCGGTCACGCACCAGTTCCAGCCCCAGGTAGAAGCCCGAGCCGTGGGCAGCGCCCGCAAGCGGATGTTTATCGACCAACGCTTGCAAGCGCGCCTTGAAGTGGCGGCCAACATCGCGGGCGTTATCCCACAGCCCTTCGTCGCGCATCACATCCAGCACCGCCATGCCGATGCGGCAGCTCACCGGGCTGCCGCCGGCCGAGGAGAAGAAATAACCCTCGGCCTCGAGCGCTTCGGCAATCTCGCGCCGGGTGATCACCGCACCCAGCGGCTGGCCATTGCCCATGCCCTTGGCCATGGTGATGATGTCCGGCACCACGCCCTGCTCCTCGAACCCCCAGAAGTACTCGCCCAGGCGGCCGTAGCCAACCTGCACTTCATCGGCGATGCACACGCCGCCGCGCGCCCGCACCTTTGCATAGGCCTCGCGCAGGTAGCCCTGGGGCAGCGAGATACCGCCGGCATTGCCGTACACAGGCTCGCAGATCATCCCTGCCAGCTGGCGGCCACGGGCATCCAGGTCGGCGAGCTTGGCGTCGACATCGCGCAGGTAATCACTGGCACTGTCAGCGCCGCGGTAACGGCCGCGGAACGTATTGGGCGCCTCTACCGGATGCACCCAGTCCGGTCGGGTTTCCAGAGCCTGGGGATTGTCGGCGATCGAGGTGGAGATAGCATCGGTGGCCACCGACCAGCCGTGATAGGCCTCCAGCACGCTGAGCAGGTCACGCCCGCCGCTGTAGGCCCAGGCCAGACGGATCGCCAGATCGTTGGCCTCGGTGCCGCTGTTGACCAGGAACACCCGGTCGAAGCCTTCCGGCGCTAATTCGAGCAGACGCTCGGAGAACTCGGCGACGGCCGCGTAGTGGAAGCGCGAGTTGGTATTGACCAGCGACCACTGCCGCGCCGATTCAGCGACCATGCGCGGATGCCCATGCCCGAGCACCGCCACGTTGTTGAGCATGTCCAGGTAGGAACGCCCCTGCATGTCGATCAGGTAGTTGCGCCAGCCGCGCTCGATATGCGGCGGCTGGGCGTAGTAGTGCTTCTGCGAGCGGGCGAAGCTGGCATCGCGCCGCGCCAGCAGCGCCTGGGCATCGACCAGCGGCTCGGCATCGCAGTCGAAGCCGAGCAGTGCCGTCGGCGACGGGCAAAGCGCCAGCCAGGCCTGTGCCTGGGACGGTTTGGCGAAGAACGGCGGCGCGATGTTCGGATCCAGGCACAGCTGTACGCTCAGGAAGCCACAGGTCGAACCGAGCAGCTGGCCCTTGCGCACCGATTCGCCATCCTCCGGCGCCTGCTCCAGGCCGCTCAGCCACAGCCCCCAACCGGCGGTGCTCAGACACCCGCGGCCATCCCCCGTGCTCAGCCAGATACCGGTTTGCGGCGCGTGCAACACCGTACCGCCCGGCAGGTTCAGTTCCACACCCAAGGCACAGGTGGCAGGCTCGTCAGGGCGGTCAAAATGGGTTTGCGACAGACGGTACTGCCCATGCAGCGTGGTGGCGGGAGCCGGCTGGGCAAGCAACAGGTGCTGGTCGAATCCAGCCTGCTGCCAGTTTCCAGCCTCGCAGTGCGGGCTCAGCACACCCAGATCGAGCCGACCCACGGTCTGGCCGGCCAGGCTCGGCAGCAGTGCTGCGCAGTCGCCGAGGTCCAGGGTGTCCGGGGCAAAGCCCGCGGCCTGCAGGATCGCCGCTTCCATCAGGGCGGCAGGTACCGCAGTGGCGGTATCGAAGATTTCCCACTCATGGGCGATGTTGTCGCGGGTGTACTGGTTGTCCGGATCGACGGTGAGTTGCTGCTCGCTGCTGAGCACCAGCACCGCGGAACGGTTGAGCACCAGCGGCCACAAGGCGCGCAATTCGGCTTCGCTCAGCGGATTGACCGCCTGGTAGGCCGCAACCACCGGCAGGATCCGTAGCGGATCGCCTTCGGCATGATGCAGCAAGGCCGCGCAGGTGACAGAGAGGTCGGCGATACGCCAGGTGTGGGACAGATCGCCGAAGTCGATAACGCCTTGCGCCTGCCACTGACGATGCTCGTCGAGCGCCCAGACCACGTTGTCATCGGTGATGTCCAGATGCACCGCCTGCGTCGGAAGCTGTCCGACCAGCGGCTGCAGACGCGCCCGCGCCTGACTGGCCACACCCTCGACGCGCTCGCGTCGGGCCTCGTCCTTGATGACCGGCAGCAGGTGCTCGATCAACTCCTCGGCATGGCGTGGGTCCCACTGCAGCGTGCGCTCCAGCCCCGGGTGCTCGAAACCGGCCAGGGCCTTGCCGAGTTGTGCACACAGCGTCCCCAGCTCGGCCATCAGCCTATCCGGCATGTGCTTCAGACGGGTCAGCGGCTGGCCGTCGATGTATTCGAGCACGCGGCAACGCAGGGCCTGGCCGCCGATCTCCAGGGCCAGCAAGCCCTCGCCACTCAGCGCTGCACGCACCGCCGGCACCGGCAGACCCTGCCCCTGCAGATACGCGAGTGCCGCATGCTGCGCCTCGAGCTCGACCTGGGCATAGCTGCCATGGCACAGCTTGAAGACGAAGCGCCCCTGCTCGCTATCCAGCCGGAAGTTCACGTCCTGCTGGCTACCGAGGGGCACCAGCGCGCCGTGCAGGCCGTAATAGGCCTGCAGGGCATGGCTGGCCTGCACCTCGGAAACCTCGGGACGTGGAAGGCTGGAGCGGTGGATCAGGGTGTGCAACGGCATGGTGCGAACCTCGGCCTCTTTTTTGCTTATATCGCCATTACCACTGCCCGGAAGCAAGGGGGTGAGGCGCAGACTGTCGTTGCCAATCTGCAACGATCATTGCCAAAGCCGCGCCCCAGAAGGCCTGGCCTCGTCCGCTGTCCACCAGGAGCTCGATGTCGATGCCCGCTGCACCACTGTTGTTGTCGCCCCTCCCGCACCGGCTCCTTGACGCCGGGGCATCGTCGCGCAGGCTGCGTGCGTCAGAAGTTCGTCACAAACGCGCGGGGGCATACGCATGAAGAAGGTCGCCATCGTGCAGTCGAACTACATCCCCTGGAAAGGTTATTTCGACCTGATCGCCGCCGTGGACGAGTTCATCCTTTACGACGACATGCAATTCACCCGACGTGACTGGCGCAATCGCAACCAGATCAAGACTCCCCAAGGCGTGCAATGGCTGACCGTGCCGGTTCAGGTCAGAGGGCGCTACCACCAGGCGATCCGCGAAACACGCATCGACGGGCACGACTGGGCCGCCAGTCACTGGCGGTCCCTGGAAGCGAACTACAAGCGTGCGCCGTATTTCGACGAAATCAGACAGTGGCTGCGACCGATCTATCTCGAAGAGCAGTTCGACCATCTCAGCCCGCTGAATCGTAGGCTGCTCGAGGCCGTCTGCCGCTATCTGGGCATCGGCACACGCATCAGCCACTCCTGGGACTATCGCCTGGGTGAAGGCAAGAGCGAACGCCTGGTCGACTTGTGTCTGCAAGCCGGTGCGAGCGAATACCTTTCCGGCCCGGCCGCGCGCGACTACCTGGATGAAAGCCTGTTCGCCGCACAGGGCATCACCGTCAGTTGGTTCGACTACAGCGGCTACCCCCAATACCCGCAGCAGTGGGGTGATTTCACCCATGGCGTGACCATCCTCGACCTGCTGTTCAACTGTGGCCCGGACGCACCGCGCTTCATGAAGCACATACGGTCATCGGCTCCTGAATCCACCGCGCCGACGGGCGCAGCACCCGACATGCGAGTCTCCCCATGAGCAATGCACTAGACAGCTACATCGGCGCCTACAGTGATCGTTTCGGCTTCGCTTTCGACAACGACATCATGCTCAACTGGTATCCCCAGCGGATCATGAAGCTATGCCAGGAACATCACTCGATTCTGGAATTGGGCGTCGGCCACGGTTTCTCGACCAACCGCTTCTCGCGCTTCTTCGCCTCGCATACGGTGATCGACGGCTCACCCTCGGTCATCGCCCAGTTCCGCGAAAACTACCCCGACAGCCCGGTCGAGATCGTCGAAAGCTATTTCGAGCACTTCGACACCGAGCGGACCTTCGACCTGATCGTGATGGGCTTCATCCTCGAACACGTCGACAACCCGCAGCAGGTCCTGGAGCACTTTCGCCGCTTCCTCGCGCCTGGCGGCCGACTGTTCGCCCTGGTGCCCAATGGCGAGTCGCTGCACCGGCGTATCGGCCACGCGGCAGGCAAGCTCGACGACATGATGAAGCTGGGCCAGGGTGACCTGGAACTGGGCCACCAGCGCACCTACTCGGTCAGCCGCCTGACCGATGAGCTGGAGCAGGCCGGCTATCGCATCGTGCGCAAGGAAGGGGTATTCCTCAAGCCGCTGATGACCTCGCAACTGCAGCCGCTGGGGCTGTCCAACGAAATCATCGAAGGGATGTGCACGGTCGGCATCGACTACCCCGAGCTCTGCTGCGCCCTGATGTTCGAGGCCCAGGTCGAGCCGACATGAGAAGCCTGTTGATCGGCAGCACCTCGGTCATCGGCCAGGCCATCGCCGCCCGGCTTGCCACGCTGGGTGAAGTCAGGACCGCTGGGCGTCGCGAAGCCGACTTCCCGTTCGACCTGGAGCGGTCAGACAACCCGCCCTTCGATGGCGGGCATTTCGATACCGTGGTGGTGGTGGCCGCCGCGTTCGGCGGGACCTCCAGCGAAGCGCTGATCCAGGCCGAACAGGTCAACGCGGTCGGTACCCTGCGCGCTTGCGAGCTTGCTGCGCAAAGCGACGTCCGACACCTGATCCTGGTGTCTTCGGTGTTCGCAGGCTTTACCTCCGACGACCCTCACTACAACATCTATTCGCTGTCGAAGCGCCATTCCGAGGAGCTTGCACAACTGTTCTGCAAGCAACGCGAAATCGCCCTGACCATCCTGCGTCCCAGCCAGGTCTACGATGCAGCCGGTGCCTGTCGCAAACACCAGGGACTGCTGTACCTCATCGCCGAAACGGCGCGCGCAGGCAAGACGGTGCAGCTGTATGGCAACAACGACGCGCAGCGCAACTACCTGTTTCTGGACGACCTGGCCGAGATCGTGAAACGCGTGGCGCAGCGCACGGTGATCGGTCGCTTCGACTGCGTGCACCCGCACAGCCCCAGGCTGTCGGAGATCGCCGAAGCGGCCTTTGCCGGCTGCGGCCGCAGCGCCGACATCCACTTCCTGCGCGACAAGCCGGACATCGCCGATATGCCGGCCATGCAGGCCGATGCGCAACTGCACCAGGCCATCGACTATTGGCCAGCCACCGACATTCGTACCGGCCTGCAACTGATGCAGGCTCATCAGGAGGCCCAGCAATGACCACGGCAATGGTCACCGGCGTCGGCGCGATAATGGGCTACGGCCTGCTAAAATCGCTGCGCGCCGCCGACCCGACGATCAGGCTGCTGGGCACCGACATCTACGACGATGCGGTAGGCCAGGCCTGGTGCGACCACTTCGAACAGGCCCCGTTGACCGCCGACCCCAGGTATCAGGACTGGCTGCTGCGGATGATCGAGCAGTACCGGGTCGATCTGCTGATTCCCGGTATCGAACAGGATGTGCACTGGCTCGACGAACACCGTGACGCACTGGCTGCCACCGGCTGCCGGATTGTGCTCAACGATGCCCGGCTGATCAGCCTGTCGCGCGACAAATACGCCATGGACCAGGCCCTGCTGGCACATGAAGACGACGCCCGTATCCCCAGCCATCTGACCGGCGACTTTGCCTCGCTTTCGCAGCAGCTCGGCCTGCCGTTCCTGCTCAAGCCACGGCGCAGCTACGCCTCCAAGGGCCTGGTGTGGGTCCGCGAAGCGCGCGATTTCACACCCTGGGCACCCCTTCTCGGGGAGGTGCTGATGGCCCAGCCGATCATCGGCAGCGCCAGCCAGGAGTACACCGTGGCGGTGTTCGGTGACGGCCAGGGCGGCATCTGCGCCGCGATCACCTTCCAGCGCAGCCTGGCCTCTGACGGCTCCACAGCCAAGGCCAAAGTGCGCCACGACGCCAGCCTGGATGCTGTGGTGACGCGCCTGTGCCAGCACTTCAAACCGGTCGGGCCCACCAACCTGCAGTTCCGCCGGGCAGACGACGGCACCTGGAAGCTGCTGGAGATCAATCCACGGATCTCTTCCACCAGTTCCATCCGCACCGCTTTCGGCTACAACGAGGCCGCCATGTGCCTGGCCTGGTATCTCAAGGGCGAAAGGCCCCGGCAACCAGCGCTGCGCGCAGGTTTTGCTGTGCGCTACATCGAGGACTACGTGGTTCATGATCGGGATCATTTCTGACATCCACGGCAATTTCGCCGCACTGTCCACCGTGCTCGCCGAGCTCGATCGGATGGGTGTGGACGAGATCATCTGCCTGGGCGACACCGCCGGTTACTACAGCCAGGTCAACGAGTGCTGCGATATCTTGCGCGCTCGCGGGATCTTCTCGCTGATGGGCAACCACGATGCCTATATCGCGCTCAACCAGCCCTGCCCACGCTCCAACAGCGCCAATGCCTGCCTGGACTACCAGCGCGAGGTGCTCAGCGCCGACAACCGCCGCTGGCTCGAAAGCCTGCCGGAGCGTGCCAGCCTGCACGGCCTGGAGTTGATCCACGGCGGCTGGAACGACCCACTCGATGAATATCTCGAGCCCAGCGAAGCCTATTTCGCTGAACACCCGGGGCGCTTCTTCGCCTCCGGCCACAGCCATGTGCAGTTCCTCTGGCAGGGCCGCGACAAGACCTGGTGCAACCCCGGCTCGGTCGGCCAGCCCCGCGACGGCGACCCTCGAGCGGCCTTCGCCACATGGGACGGCCAACGCTTCGCGCTCTACCGCATCGCCTATGACATCGAGGCCGCGCAACGTGCCATGGCACACGCAGGCTTCACCGACTATTTCTACGAGAACCTTGCCAAGGGCACGCAGATCGGCGGGCGCGTCAGCGCGATCCGCAGCGACCTTCCGCCCGCGAACTCTGCAGGAAACCGCCCATGAGCCTGGAAAAGATCCCCTTCAACCGCCCCTACATGACCGGCAAGGAGTTCCACCACATTGCCGAGGCCAACCTGGGCCAGATGCTTGCCGGTGACGGACCGTTCACAAAGCGCTGCCATGCCTGGCTCGAGGAGCGTACCGGCAGCGGCAAGGCGCTGCTGACCCATTCCTGCACCGCAGCGCTGGAGATGTGCGCGCTGCTGCTCGACATCCAGCCCGGCGATGAAGTGATCATGCCGTCCTACACCTTCGTATCCACCGCCAATGCTTTCGTCCTGCGCGGCGCGGTGCCGGTGTTCGTCGATATCCGCGAAGACACGCTCAACCTCGACGAACGCCTGATCGAAGCTGCCATCACCCCACGCACCAAGGCCATCGCCGTGGTCCACTACGCTGGCGTCGCCTGCGAGATGGACAGCATCCTGGCCATCGCCCACAGGCACGGCCTGAAGGTGGTGGAGGATGCCGCGCAAGGCGTCATGTCCAGCTACAAGGGGCGTGCGCTGGGCAGCATTGGTGATCTGGGAGCGTTCAGCTTCCATGAAACCAAGAACGTCATCAGCGGCGAAGGCGGAGCCCTGCTGGCCAACGATCCGGAGCTGGTGATGCGCGCGGAAATCATCCGCGAGAAGGGTACCGACCGCAGTCGCTTCTTCCGCGGCCAGGTCGACAAGTACACCTGGCAGGAGGTCGGATCGTCGTTCCTGCCCGGCGAGCTGACCGCCGCATTCCTCTGGGCACAGTTGCAGGAAGCTGAAGCGATCACCAACAGCCGCCTGGCTACCTGGGCGCGCTATCACCACGCCCTTGCCGGCCTCGAGGCGGACGGGCTGCTGCGCAGGCCGATCATCCCGCAGGACTGCCAGCACAACGCCCATATGTACTATGTGCTGCTCGCCCCGGGCATTGACCGTCAGGCCGTGTTGCAGAGGATGCGAGACGAAGAGGTGTATGCCGTGTTCCACTATGTGCCACTGCATTCCTCGCCCGCCGGCGAGCGCTACGGACGTGCACATGGCTCGATGCAGCTCACCGACGAACTGTCAGACCGCCTGGTACGCCTGCCGCTGTGGTGCGGCCTGGGCGATGAACGCCAGGACCGGGTGATTTCAGCCTTGAGTACTTCGCTCGCGCGCCGTTGAACCAACGGCTGTTGCGCGCCTGCAGCACAATGCCACCTACCACCAGCAGGATAGTCACACTCCATGCGTATTCTCATTACCGGCGGTGCCGGCTTCATCGGTTCGGCGCTGATCCGCTACTTGATCGGCCATACCGACAACGAAGTGCTGAACCTCGACAAGTTGACCTACGCCGGCAACCTCGAGTCGCTGCGCGGCATCGCCGATAACAGCCGCTATGAGTTCGTCCAGGCCGATATCGTGGATCAGGAGACCGTCAGCGCTGTCCTCGAACGTTTCCAGCCTGATGCGATCATGCACCTGGCCGCCGAGTCGCACGTCGATCGCTCCATCGACGGGCCGGCAGCATTCATCCAGACCAACATCACCGGCACCTATACCTTGCTGGAGGCCACTCGCGCCTGGTGGAGTCGCCAGCCGGAAGAGGCACGCGCCGCGTTCCGCTTTCACCACATCTCCACCGACGAGGTGTACGGCGATCTGCACGGTGCCGACGACCTGTTCCGCGAAACCACGCCCTATGCCCCAAGCTCGCCCTACTCGGCCAGCAAGGCAGCATCCGACCATCTGGTCCGCGCCTGGCATCGTACCTACGGCCTGCCGGTGCTGATCACCAACTGCTCGAACAATTACGGCCCGTATCACTTCCCCGAGAAACTCATCCCGTTGATGATCCTCAACGCCCTCGCCGGCAAGCCACTACCGGTGTACGGCAACGGCCAGCAAGTGCGTGACTGGCTGTTCGTCGAGGACCATGCCCGCGCGCTGCTCAGGGTGGTGACCGCAGGCAAGGTCGGAGAGACCTACAACATCGGCGGGCACAACGAACAGAAGAACCTCGATGTGGTACACGCGCTCTGCAATCTGCTCGAAGAACTCGCGCCCCAGCGGCCCGCCAACATCGTCCACTTCAGTGATCTCATCACCTTCGTCCAGGACCGCCCCGGCCACGACCTGCGCTACGCCATCGACGCGGGCAAGATCGAGCGCGAGCTGGGCTGGGTGCCGGAGGAGACCTTCGAGTCCGGTCTGCGCAAGACCGTGCAGTGGTACCTCGACAACCTGGAGTGGTGCCGCCACGTCCAGGATGGCAGCTATCAGGGTGAGCGCCTGGGCAATTCCGACTTCAAGGACCTGATCGCATGACCAAGGGCATCGTCCTCGCCGGAGGCTCCGGTACACGCCTGCACCCCATCACCCTCGGTGTGTCGAAACAGCTGCTGCCGATCTACGACAAACCGATGATCTACTATCCGATCTCGGTGTTGATGCTCGCCGGCATCCGCGACATCCTGCTCATCTCTACCCCCCAGGACTTGCCGCAGTACCGCCAGCTGTTCGGCGACGGCAGCCAGTTCGGCATCAACCTCAGCTACGCCGAGCAGCCCTCGCCTGATGGCCTGGCCCAGGCCTTCCTGATTGGCGAAGACTTCATCGGCGACGATTCGGTGTGCCTGATCCTCGGCGACAACATCTTCCATGGCCAAGGTTTCAGCGAACAGTTGCTGCGTGCGGTCAACCGCCCCTCCGGTGCGACGGTGTTCGGCTACCTGGTCAAGGATCCGGAGCGCTTCGGCGTGGTCGAGTTCGACGCGCAAGGCAATGCCCTGTCCATCGAGGAAAAGCCGGTCGCGCCGCGCTCCAGCTACGCGGTGACTGGCCTGTATTTCTACGATAACGATGTGGTAGAGATCGCCAAGGGTGTGCGCCCCTCGCCTCGGGGTGAGCTGGAAATCACCGACATCACCAACGCCTACCTGAAGCGCGGCGACTTGAGGGTCGAACGCTTCGGTCGCGGGTTCGCCTGGCTCGATACCGGCACCCACGACAGCCTCCTGGAGGCTTCCCAGTATGTGCAGACCATCGAGCACCGCCAGGGTTTGAAAGTGGCATGCCTGGAAGAAATCGCCTATCAGAAGGGCTGGATCTGCCGGGAAAGGCTGCTGGCCAAGGCCAACGAACTTAAAAAAACCGGCTACGGCCAATACCTGAGCAAACTGGCTGAAGAAATGCCATGAACGTCATCAATACCGCAATCCCCGAAGTCCTCATCATCGAACCCAAGGTATTCGGTGACAGTCGTGGTTTCTTTTTCGAAAGCTTCAATGCCCGCACCTTCGCCGAACGCACCGGCGTCGATGCAGAGTTCGTTCAGGACAATCATTCGCGCTCCGGGCAGGGCGTACTGCGGGGTCTGCATTACCAGGTGCAGAACCCGCAGGGCAAGCTGGTCCGCGTGACCCTGGGCGAGGTGCTGGACGTGGCCGTGGACATCCGCCGCGGCTCACCGACCTTCGGGCGCTGGGTCAGCGCACGACTGTCCGCCGAGAACCACCGCCAGATGTGGATCCCTGCGGGCTTCGCCCACGGTTTCGTGGTGCTCAGCGAGTCGGCCGATTTCCTTTACAAGACCACCGACTATTACAACCCCGCTGCCGAACGCTGCATTCGCTGGGACGATCCGCAGTTGGCCATCGACTGGCAACTGACGTCGGAACCGCTGCTGTCAGCCAAGGACCAGGCCGGGGTGCTGCTTCAGGACGCGGAGCTGTTCCCATGAAGATCCTCGTCTGCGGCCGCAACGGCCAGGTCGCCCAGGCCCTTCAGCAGGCACTGGCCGGGCTTGGCGAGCTGCACCTGCTAGGCCGCGACCAGCTCGACCTGGCTCACCCCGAAGCCGTGCGTGAGCCTCTGCGCCAGCTCGTCCCGGACCTGATCATCAACGCCGCGGCGCACACTGCGGTGGACCAGGCCGAAAGCGAAGCGTCGCTGGCTCACGCCATCAATGCCGAAGGTCCGCGGGTGTTGGCCGAGGAAGCCGCACGCCTGGGTGCGCCGCTGATCCACTACTCCACCGACTACGTGTTCGACGGCAACAAGACAACGCCCTATGTCGAGGATGACCCGGTGCATCCGCTGGGCGTCTACGGCCAGAGCAAACTCGCAGGCGAGCAGGCGATTGCCGCGGTCGGCGCCGAGCACCTGATTCTGCGTACCAGCTGGGTGTACTCGCTGCATGGGCGCAACTTCCTGCTGACCATGCAGCGCCTGTTGCAGGAGCGCCCGCAATTGAAGGTGGTCGACGACCAGATCGGCGCACCGACCTGGGCCGGGACGATCGCCGCCAGTACCCGCGCCATGATCGAGCGCTGGCAGGCCGGCCAGGCGGGTGCGTGGGGCACTTATCACCTGACGGCCCAGGGCGAAACCTCCTGGTTCGGCTTCGCCCAGGCCATCGCCGAGCAGTTAAAGGCCCGCGACCTGCCCTGCGCCGAACTGCTGCCGATCCCCAGCAGCGAATATCCGACCCCGGCCCGCCGCCCGCTCAACTCTCGCCTGGACTGCTCACGCCTGGCACGTGAATGGCAGGTCAGCCAGCCGCATTGGCAGCAAGCGCTGATCGACTGCCTGAAGTAGCGCATAATTGCGCCAGTTCATTCTGGCGCACTTGGCGATGACCTCGACTTCAATCACTTCGCAACGACCCCGCTGGCGCAGCCTGGCCCTGCTGGCCCTGTGCCTGGCTCCGCTGCTGTGGCCGCTGCATCATCTTGCCGAGCGCTACTACCAGGACCAACTGGCCTCGCAGAACCGCCAGACCCTCGACCTCTATGTCGCCAACCTGCTCGGCACCCTGCACCGCTACGAGACCCTGCCACAGATCCTCGGTGACCTGCCGGCCCTGCGTGGCGTGCTGGCCGACCCGTTCAGGCTGGAGGCGGTGACCAACGCCAATCGCCTGTTGCGCGAGATCACGCAGCAGACCGGCGCCGAAGTGATGTACCTGATGGACGTCAGCGGCAACACCCTGGCGGCCTCCAACTGGGACAAGCGCGACAGCTTCGTCGGCCGCAACTTCGCCTTCCGCCCGTACTTCATCGAAGCGATGGAAGGGCGCCTGGGCCGCTTCTTCGGCCAGGGCACCACCTCGGCCAAGCGCGGCTACTTCTTCGCAGCAGCGGTGCGTGACGGTGAACGTGTGATCGGCGTGCTGGTGGTCAAGGTCGACCTCGACCACACCGAAACCCTCTGGGGACGCACCCCGGAACAATTGCTGCTGACCGACCAGTACGGCGTGGTGGTGCTCACCTCGCGCCCGGAGTGGCGTTTCCGCGCCACCCGTGTACTGAGCGAAGCAGAACGCAAGGCGATGATCGCAATCCAGCCTTACCCAACCCAGGCCCCGCAACCACTGCGCCTGGAGCCCGAGGCCTGGCTGACCCAGACCCGCGATATCAAGGAGACCGGCTGGCAGGTGAGCATCCTTGCGCCGCGTATCCTGGTCGATCGCTCGGTGCAGACCGTCATGGCCATCGGCGCCGGCGCGTTGCTGGTAACCATGCTCCTGGCCGGGCTGGTGATGCAGCGCCGCCGCCACTACATGGACCGCATCGAACTGGAGGCCCGTGGCCGCCAGGAACTGGAAAACCGCGTGGTGGCGCGCACCGCCGACCTCGAATGGCTGAACAACCGCCTGAAGAACGAAGTGCTGGAGCGCGAGCAGGCACAGCAGGAACTGGTACGCGCCCAGGACGAGCTGGTCCAGGCCGGCAAGCTGTCGGTGCTTGGCACCATGTCGGCGAGCATCAGCCACGAACTCAACCAACCGCTGGCGGCGATCCGCAGCTACGCCGAGAACGCCGAGATCCTGCTCGATCACCAGCGCACCGAGGATGCCCGTGGCAACCTCAAGCTGATCGGCGAACTGACCGGACGCATGGCCTCGATCATCGCCCACCTGCGCGCCTTTGCCCGCCGCGACCGGCATGCCCCGGAAAGCGTGGCCCTGCAACCGGCGCTGGACGATGCCCTGGCATTGCTGGCCAAGCGCCGTCGGGCGATGGCGGTAGAACTGATCCGCGATCTGCCGGACGCCACCCTGTGGGTCCAGGCCGGTGAAACCCGCCTGCGCCAAGTGCTCGGCAACCTGCTGGCCAACGCCCTTGACGCACTCACCGAAAAAGCCAACCCACGCCGCCTCTGGCTGAGTGCTGAGACGCGCGACGACTGCGTCTACCTGTACATTCGCGACAACGGCCCGGGCTTTACCCGGCAAGCGCTGGAGCATGCCAAGGAACCCTTCTTCACCACCAAGACCCGTACCCAGGGTCTTGGCCTGGGCCTGGCGATCTGCGAAAGCCTGATGCGTGCGCTCGGTGGCGAGTTGCTGATGGGCAACCACCCGGAAGGGGGCGCCCTGCTCACCCTGCAACTGCGCATCGCAGCCCCCGGCGCCAACCTGAAACCTTCGGAGGATTCCTCGGCATGACCGAGACACTGATCGACAGTCAAACCCAGGTCATCCTGGTCGATGACGATCCGCACCTGCGCCAGGCCCTGAGCCAGACCCTGGACCTGGCAGGCCTCAAGGTTGCCGCCCTGGCCGACGCCCAGGGCCTGGCCGAGCGCATCGAGCCCGACTGGCCTGGCGTGGTGGTCAGCGATATCCGCATGCCCGGTATCGACGGCCTGCAACTGCTGGAGCAACTGCACACACGGGACAGCGAGCTGCCTGTGTTGCTGATCACTGGCCACGGCGATGTGCCGCTGGCAGTCCAGGCGATGCGTGCCGGGGCCTATGACTTCCTGGAAAAGCCCTTCGCCAGCGATGCCCTGCTCGACAGCGTGCGCCGGGCCCTGGCACTGCGTCGCCTGGTGCTGGACAACCGCAGCCTGCGCCTGGCCCTGAGCGATCGCCAGCAGTTGTCGACACGGCTGGTCGGCCATTCACCCTTGATGCAGCGCCTGCGCGAACAGATCGGCGCCTTGGCAGGCACCCGTGCCGACGTGCTGATCCTCGGCGAGACCGGCGCTGGCAAGGAGGTGGTCGCGCGTGCCCTGCACGACCTGTCGAGCCGTCGCGACGGCCCGTTCGTGGCCATCAACGCCGGCGCCCTGGCCGAGTCAGTGGTCGAGAGCGAGCTGTTCGGCCATGAGCCCGGCGCCTTCACCGGCGCGCAGAAGCGCCGTATCGGCAAGTTCGAGTTCGCCAACGGTGGCACGCTGTTCCTCGACGAAATCGAGAGCATGAGCCTGGACGTGCAGGTCAAGCTGCTGCGTCTGCTGCAGGAGCGCGTGGTCGAGCGCCTGGGCGGCAACCAACTGATACCGCTGGACATCCGCGTGATCGCCGCGACCAAGGAAGACCTGCGTCAGTCGGCCGATCAAGGGCGTTTCCGCGCCGACCTCTACTACCGCCTGAACGTCGCACCGCTGCGCATCCCGGCGCTGCGCGAACGCGGTGACGACATCCTGGTGCTGTTCCAGCACTTCGCCGATGCCGCCAGCCAACGTCACGGCCTGGCACCGCATACCCTGCAACCGGCGCAGCGGGCCATGCTGTTGCGTCACGAATGGCCAGGCAACGTACGCGAACTGCAAAACGCGGCAGAGCGCTTCGCCCTTGGCCTGGAGCTGGCCCTGGACGGCCAGGCGCCCTCTGCCACCGACAGCGCCGAACCGGCACGTGTCGGCAACCTCAGCGAGCAGGTCGAGCAGTTCGAGCGTTCGCTGATCGCCGCCGAGCTGAACCAGCCGCACAGTTCCATGCGTAGCCTGGCCGAAGCCCTTGGCATCCCGCGTAAAACATTGCACGACAAGCTGCGCAAGCACGGCCTGAGCTTCGCCGACGGCAGCAGCCATGACGATCACGAGGAGCCGCGGCCATGACCACCGACAGCCAGTACCTGCAGGCAGTCCTGCACAGCGATATACCGCTGACACGGGAAATGGGCATGCAAGTCATCGACTGGCGCGAGCAGTGCCTGCGTCTGCAATTGCCGCTGGCGCCCAACGTCAACCACAAGAGCACCATGTTCGGCGGCAGCCTCTACTGCGCCGCCGTACTGGTCGGCTGGGGCTGGCTGCACCTGCGTCTGCGCGAGCTGGGGATCGATGACGGGCATATCGTCATTCAGGAGGGGCAGATCAGCTACCCGTTGCCCGTGACCGGTGTAGCGGTAGCACGCTGCCCGGCACCGGACGAAAAGGCCTGGGAGCGCTTCCTGACGATGTACCAGCGCCGCGGCCGGGCGCGCCTGACCCTGGAGACGGTGGTGAGCAATGCGGGGAGTGAAGAGGCGGCGGTGAGATTCAGCGGCCAGTATGTGCTGCACCGCTGATCAGGCGAGGAGCGAGGCGGCTTCGGTAATTACTGCCCGATAGCCGCTGCAATGACTTTTTGCCGCCAGGGCGCCTTGGCCGGCAGCGCCAGGAAGAACGGATTGAGCAGCGACTCCCGCGCCGGGTAGCGGAACGCCTGGCCATCCAGCCCGATCACCTCGCCCCCCGCCCCTTCGACTACCCCCTGCGCCGCCGCGGTATCCCACTGCGAGGTCGGCGCCAGGCGCGGGTAGAAATCGGCAGCGCCCTCGGCCAGCAGGCAGAACTTCAGCGAGCTGCCGATATTGGCCAGTTCCAACGCGCCAACCTCGGCACCGAGCCCAGCCAGCAAGGCTTCCTGCTCGGGGCTGGTATGGCGGCGGCTGGCAACCACGGTGAAACGGCCATCGGCAGGTGGCGCGTTGCGCACGTGAATCGGCTGAGGCTCTGCCTGTAGCTCTGCACGCCATGCCCCCAGATCACGACCACCGAAGTAACAGCGGCCACTGGTCGGCATCGACACCACGCCAAACACCACCTCGCCGCGCTCTATCAGGGCAATGTTGACGGTGAATTCCTCGCTGCCGGCGATGAACTCCTTGGTGCCATCCAGCGGATCGACCAGCCACCAACGCGACCAACCCTCGCGGGTGGCCAGCGGGATGTTGCAGTCTTCCTCGGACAACACCGGAATCTGCGGTGCCAGCACCTGCAGGCCGTCGGCGATGATCCGGTGGGCGGCCAGGTCGGCAGCCGTCACCGGCGACTCATCGGCCTTGTTGGTGACTGCGACGCCAGAGCGCCAGAACGGCAGGATCGCCTCGCCCGCCAGTTGCGCCAGTTTCACCACTTCGTGCATCAGTTGCAGGTCGTTCATGCGCTCAGCAGCCCCCGCTGGATCAGCAGGTCACGGGCCAGGTACAACGCTGCCAGCGCTCGCCCTTCGCTGAATTGCGGGTGCATGGCCAGGGCCGAGAGTTCGCGCAGGTTGACCTTGTCGACGCGCATCGGCTCGGGCTCATCGCCTTCCAGGCGCTCTTCGTAAAGGTCAGTGGCCAGCACCACCTGGATCTTCTGGCTCATGTAGCCGGGTGACAGCGACAGCTCGGTGAGGTGCTCCAGTTGCCGTGCACCGAAACCGGCTTCTTCCTTGAGCTCACGATCGGCGGCGGCCAGCACGTCCTCGCCCGGCTCGATCAGGCCCTTGGGCAGCGACAGCTCGTATTCGTCTGTGCCGCCGCAGTACTCCTCGACCAGCACCGCATGCTCGGCGTCGAGCATGGCCACGATCATCACCGCCCCATAACCGTTGCCTCGACCGACCAGACGCTCGTAGGTGCGCTCGTTGCCATTGGAGAAGCGCAACTGCACCGCTTCGACCCGGAACAGGCGGCTGCTGGCGACGATCTCGCGACTGAGGACAGTGGGTTTCTGGCGCATGGGTGCGGCTCCTTGGCGTGAACGGGTTACTATACCGTGGCTTGCCGACCGATCGAGAATTTCCAATGCCTGTTCTGCCCTGGTCCACCATCGATACCGTCCTGCTGGACATGGACGGCACCCTGCTCGACCTGCACTACGACAACCGCTTCTGGCTCGAACACCTGCCCCAGCGCTACGCCGAGCTGCATGGCGTAAGCCGCGCGATGGCCGAGCTGGAGCTGCGACCGCTGTTCGAGCGCCATGCTGGCACCCTGAACTGGTATTGCCTGGACTTCTGGAGCCGCGAACTGCGCCTGCCGATCCGCGAACTCAAGCGCGAGATCGCCGACCTGATTGCCCTGCGTCCGGACGCCGACACCTTTCTTGCCGCCATCGGCAAGGCTGGCAAGCGCGTGGTGATGATCACCAACGCCCACCGCGACTCACTGTCGCTGAAGCTCGAGAAGGTGCAGCTTGCGCCGTATTTCGAACGGCTGATCAGCTCGCACGACTACGGCTACCCGAAAGAGAGCCCGCAGTTCTGGGATGCCCTGCGCGCCGATATCGGCTTCGAGCCCGCGCGCAGCCTGTTCATCGACGACACCCTGGCGATCCTGCGCAGTGCGCAGCGGTTCGGGGTGAGGCATCTGCTGGCAGTGCGCCAGCCCGATAGCCGGGCGGATGTGCGCGATACGCAGGAATTTGCGGCGGTCGAGGATTACCGGGAGTTGTTGCTGGGGCTTTGAGGGCCTCATCGCGGGACAAGCCCGCGATGAGCGCAACACCGATCCTCAGTCTGGAATGCGCAGCACCTGCCCGGGATAGATCTTGTCCGGATGTGACAACAACGGCTTGTTGGCCTCGAAGATCTTCTGGTATTTGCTGGCATCGCCATACTCGGCCTTGGCGATCGCACTCAGGGTGTCGCCCTTCTTCACCGTGACGAACCGGGCCGCCTGCGCCACCGGCCCGGTAACGGTGATCTGGTCATCCACCGATGCCACCCCGGCAATGTTGCCCGCCGCCAGGATGATCTTCTCCTTCTCCTCCTGACTCGCCACCTCGCCCTTGAGGATGACCTTGTCACCCTCTACGGTGGCCGAAATGTTCGGATTGCCCAGGCCCACGCTCTCCACGTGCTTCTTCAACTGTTCCTCGGCATTGGCATTGCCGGGGGTCAGCAGATCGATCAACTTCTCGCCGGCTTCCTTCACGAAACTGAACAGGCTCATGACGCGCTCCTTGTTGATGATTCCTCGGAACCTGAGAGTCTAGGCCAGGAATTCCCGCCACGCTCCACTGCGACCAATCGACGCGGTCTATCACGGCATCGACCCTAGCGATTAGACGCGGCGCGTCCACAAGCCTAGGCTTGTGCAAGTAAAAGCCGCCGGTGATCCGCCCCGATGAACAGCAAGCCTCCGGTCTGCGCGGCATCAACGCCCCTGTCACTGCCTGCCGCCAGCAACACCTACGACTACGTACAGCTCTCCGACCAGGCGAGCGACAGCACGCCCCTGGCCGAAGAAGTCGCCCTGGCGATCGTCTACAACGGCCTCAACCAGGCGGTGATGCTGGTCAGCCCGACCGATCTGGAAGACTTCGCCGTTGGCTTCAGCATTGGCAGCGGCATCGTTTCCAGCACTGAAGACATCTACGACCTGAAGCTCTCCGGCAGTGGTTCGGCGCTGTATGCCGACCTCGAGATCTCCAGCCGTGCGTTCTGGAACCTCAAGAACCAGCGCCGCCAGTTGGCCGGCACCAGCGGCTGCGGCCTGTGTGGCGTCGAGGCCCTGGAGCAGGCGTTGCCCGAACTCGAGGCTCTACCCGGCGCGCCCCTGCCGCCGGTGGAATGGCTCAAGGACCTGCGCCAGCGCATCGACGCCTTCCAGCCTCTGGGCCAGCACTGCGGCGCTGTTCATGCGGCGCTGTTCATGGACCGCCACGGCGAACTGCTGCTGGGCCGCGAAGACATCGGCCGGCACAACGCCCTCGACAAGCTGATCGGTGCCCTGCTGCGCCAGCGCATCGACACTCACGGCGGCCTGGCCATCGTCACCAGCCGCTGCAGCCTGGAGCTGATCCAGAAAGTCCTGCGTGCCGGCATCCAGACCCTGGTCAGCCTGTCGGCACCGACCGGCCTTGCCCTGCAATGGGCACGCAAGCACAACCTCAACCTCATCCATCTGCCCAAACACAGTGCACCGCGGGTATTCAGCCCAGCGGCGGAGTCGTAAAAGCCGTGACCTCCTTCGAGAAACTTCCAGACAACGCCCCCGCTTCCACCCCACGCTACAAGCCCTACCACGGCCCAGCCGGCGGCTGGGGCGCACTGCGCAGCGTGGCCAAGGCCTGGGTCGGCAGCGACAACGCGCTGAAGAACCTACGTGCACTCCTCAAGACCAACCAGAACGGCGGCTTCGACTGCCCTGGCTGCGCCTGGGGCGACTCGCCCGAGAGCGGCATGGTCAAGTTCTGCGAGAACGGCGCCAAGGCCGTCAACTGGGAGGCCACCAAGCGTCGCGTCGACGCTGCCTTCTTCGCTCGCTACAGCGTCAGTGCGCTGCTCGAGCAGAGCGACTACTGGCTCGAGTACCAGGGCCGCCTGACCGAGCCGATGGTCTATGACCCGACCAGCGACCGTTACCAGCCGATTGCCTGGGATGCAGCCTTCGAGCTGATCGCCAGCCACCTCAAGGCGCTGAAGTCACCAGACCAGGCCGAGTTCTATACCTCCGGGCGGGCCAGCAACGAGGCGGCGTACCTGTACCAACTGTTCGTGCGCGCCTTCGGCACCAACAACTTCCCTGACTGCTCGAACATGTGCCACGAGGCCAGCGGCGTGGCCCTGGGGCAAAGCGTCGGCGTCGGCAAGGGTACCGTCACCTACGACGACTTCGAACATGCCGACGCGATCTTCGTCCTGGGCCAGAACCCCGGCACCAACCATCCACGCATGCTCGACCCGCTGCGCGATGCCGTGAAGCGCGGCGCCCAGGTGGTCTGCGTCAACCCGCTCAAGGAGCGCGGCCTGGAACGCTTCCAGCACCCACAACATCCACTGGAGATGTTGCTCAACAGCGACCGGCCGACCAATACCGCATTCTTCCGCCCGGCACTGGGTGGCGACATGGCGTTGCTGCGCGGCATGGCCAAGTTCCTGCTGCAGTGGGAGCGTGAGGCTCAAGCCAATGGCGAGCCGGCGATCTTCGATCATGTGTTCATCGCCGAGCACGGCCAAGGCGTGAACGAGTACCTGGCGGTGGTCGATGCCACGCCGTGGGAGCAGATCGTCGAACAGTCAGGCCTGACCCTCGACGATATCGAGTTGTCGGCACGCATGTACTGCAAAGGCAAACGCGTGATCATGTGCTGGGCGATGGGGATCACCCAGCACCGCCACTCGGTGCCGACCATCCAGGAAATCGTCAACCTGATGCTGCTGCGCGGCAACATCGGTGTGCCTGGCGCCGGCCTGTGCCCGGTACGCGGCCACAGCAACGTACAGGGCGACCGCACCATGGGCATCAACGAGCGCCCGCCGGTAGCGCTGCTCGATGCCATCGAGAAGCGCTTCGGCTTCCCGGTGCCACGCAGCAACGGTCACAACACGGTCGAGGCGATCCACGCCATGCTCGAAGGCCGGGCCAAGGTGTTCATCGGGCTGGGCGGCAACTTCGCCCAGGCCACCCCGGATACCGAGCGCACCGCCCAGGCCCTGCGCAACTGTGCGCTGACCGTGCACATCAGCACCAAGCTCAACCGCAGCCACCTGATCCATGGCCAGCAGGCATTGATCCTGCCGTGCCTGGGCCGCACCGATATCGACCTGCAGGCCGAAGGCCCGCAAGCGGTCACGGTGGAAGACTCGTTCAGCATGGTCCACGCCTCCAACGGCCAGTTGCGCGCGCTGTCCAAGCAGATGCGCTCGGAACCTGCGGTGGTCGCAGGCATCGCCGCCGCCACCCTGGGCAACCATCCTGTGGACTGGAACTGGGTAGTGGCCGACTACGATCGGATCCGCGACCTGATCGCCGATACCATCCCCGGTTTTGCCGACTTCAACCAGCGCCTGAACCTGCCGGGTGGTTTCTACTTGGGCAACAGCGCAGGCAGCCGCCAGTGGAAGACCGCGAGCGGCCGCGCCAACTTCAAGCCCAACCTGCTGCCCGACACCCTGCTCGACGAACGCGTGCGCGCCAGCGGCCAGGTGCCTGACCTGATCATGCAGTCGATGCGTTCGCACGATCAGTACAACACCACCATCTATGGCCTGGACGACCGCTACCGCGGCGTGCGCGGCCAGCGCGAGGTGCTGTTCGCCAACGAGGCGGACATCATTCGCCTGGGCTTCCAGCCAGGGCAGAAGGTCGACATCGTGTCGTTGTGGGGCGATGAGCATGTGCGTCGGGTGGAGGGTTTCACCCTGCTGGCTTTCGACATTCCGGCGGGGCAGGCAGCCGCCTACTACCCCGAGGTGAATCCGCTGGTTCCGCTGGAGAGCATCGGCGACGGCAGCCACACGCCAACCTCGAAGTTCATCGCCATCAAGCTCGAGGCGGCGCGCGGGAACGGGCGTATCATCTGAAAGGCGCGGGCCGTCCCGCGCTGACGGCCGACCAGAAAACAAAAAGCCCCGGCGTAGTAACCGGGGCTTTTTGTTGTCTCAAGTAACCTGAGACCGACAAAAACGAATAAAGTTTCATAGCCAAATCAGCAAGTTAGGAAATTGTGTACAACTCGTGCTACTCGTCGGATTTCCATTGCCAGCCGCTTCGCCGAGCCTCAAATTTCGCCTCGTCATCCCTCTGAGGCTCTCTTGATGAAGAAGTACTCCTCGATTCTGTTGTTGTCTTTTGGTCTGCTCAGCGGCGTTGCCATGGCAGGCGGCACCACCGAGGCCGGCATTGGCGGCGCATTGGGTGGGGTACTGGGCTCGGTGGTCGGCCAGTCCATCGGCGGCAACACCGGCTCGGCCATTGGCGCGGGCCTGGGTGGTGCGGCGGGCAGTGCCGTCGGTGCCGACAAGCGCCAGCGTGGTGAAGCCGCCATTGGTGGTGCCCTGGGCGCGGCGGGCGGTAACGTCGTCGGCCGCCAGGTTGGCGGCAGCACCGGTAGCCTGATCGGCGCAGCCGCAGGTGGCGGTGCCGGCGGTGCGCTCGGCAACTACATGGGCAACAAGGCCGACGAAGACGACCGTCACGACCGCGATCGTGACCGGCGTTACCGCCGTGGCGACGACCGTCGCCATTGGGACAACGGCCATCACTATGGCCATCGCAAGCACAAGCGCCACTGGCGTGACTGATCGGCGTCCATTCACCTACGCCTGATGCCTAAGGCCCCGCCCTCACCCGGCGGGGCCTTTGCATTCTGGCAGGTCGAGGGCTTAAGGGACACCCCGATATGGAGGCAACTAGCCACTAGCTATCATTTCCCACCGCCATCACAACAGGGGACGCAGGGAATGCGCACGAGCCTCGTCGATCCAATACGCCAGCCCGACGCCGGGGAAGCAGAAGGATGACGGACGATACGCGCCCGCCACGCCTCGACCACGCCTGCTTCCAGCGCATCCGCCAGCGGGTTTCCCAGGCCACCGGCCTGCAACTGGCAGACGATCGCCAGAACGTGGTCGCCCATCGGCTGCATGCACGCTTGCGGTTACACCGGCTGGCGAGCTTCGAGGCCTACCTCGACCTGATCGATGCACACCCCAGCGAACAGACGCACCTGCTGCACCTGCTCATCGCCCGGGACACCTACTTCTTTCGCGAACACCGCCACTTCGAACAGTTGCTGCGCTGGCTTCCCACACTTGCTCATCCTGCGCGCCTGTGGAGTGCGGCCTGTGCCAGTGGCGAAGAAGCCTGGAGCCTGGCCATGGTCGCGCAACAAAGCACATCCGCCGGCTGGCAGGTGCTGGCCAGCGACTACGACAGCGCACTGCTGCGACAGGCTGAGGCCGGTGTCTACGACATCGCCCAGGCCCGCTACTTTCCCCATGGCTGGCTGGACCGCCATTGCCTGTGTGGCGCCGACGAAGCAGCCGGTCGTCTACGTATCGCACCGGGCCTGCGCGAACGGGTACGCTTCGAGACAATCAACCTGATCAAGCCATTGCCGACCGATCTGGGCGAGTTCGATGTGATCCTGCTACGCAACCTGCTCGCGGGCTTCGACGCGCGATGCAAGGCCGATGTCCTGCTGCGCCTGATGCCTCACCTGCGTCCGGGCGGACTGCTGATGATCGGCCACAGCGAAAGCATCCACGGCCTGGATCTGCCCCTGCGGCCACTACTGCCGTCGGTGTTCGAACGCCTATGATGAATAGCACTGCCGCATCGAACGGCAGACAAGGACTGGTCGCGCCCCCGCGCGGCAGTGCGCTTGTGGATCGAGCAGGCCTGCCGCCCCCCATCCCTTGCGAAACAGGCCTTGACCCATGCCCTGCCGAATCCTGCTTGCCGACGACTCGCCACTTTTCCGCGCCGGCCTGCGCGCCCTGCTCGAACAGAAGAAGGAATATGCCGTGGTCGGAGACACCAACGACGGCATGAGCGCCGTGGCGCTGGCGGAGAAGCTGCGGCCGGAGATCGTCGTGCTCGATATGAACAGCGATGCGCTGGATTGTCAGCAGGTGTTGCAGGAGCTGTTCATCCGGGTTCCGGCCACACGCGTGCTGATGCTCTCGACCCGCTCGGAACTGGAGCATGTGATGAGTTGCCTGCAACTCGGCGCCCAGGGCTTCCTGCTCAAGAGCGCCACCGTCGCAGAATTCGAGCAGGCCTTGCAGACCTTACGCAGCGGCGGACAGTACCTTTCCTCGACAGTGCTGCCAATGGTCATCGGGCAGGCCCTCAAGCACAGTCGCAAACGTCCGCCCAGCCCCGCACAAGCGCCGCTGACCACGCGTCAGCTGGAAGTCCTGCGCCTGATCGCTCGCGGCGAGAGCACCCGCTCCATCGCCGATGGGCTGGGGCTGAGCATCAAGACCATCGAGGCCCATCGCTCGCAGATCATGCACCGCCTGCAGATCCACGATGTTCCAGGGTTGGTGCTGTTTGCCGTGCGCGAGGGGATCATCCGCCTCAACGATTGAGCGACAGCCCCGCCAGGATCAGTTGCAGGGTTTCCGGCAGCCCTGCCGGTTGCCCCGTGCTGCGCTCGATGAACACCTGTACCACGGTGCCCGCCGCACAGGGCTCGACCTCGCCCGGCCGGTACAACGCCAGGCGAAACTCCACTGTGCTGCCAGCAAGCCGGGTTACTCCCAGGCCAACCTCCAGCACATCGGGAAACCCGGGTAAGGCATAGAAATCCGCGGCAGAACTGACCACGAACCCGGCCAGCTCACCGTCGCGCAGGTCCAGCTCGGCCTGCTCGACGAGAAATGCCTGGATGGCCGTCTCGAAGAAGGCATGCACCGTGGAACCGCCAAGGTGGCCGTTGTGGTCGTTGTCCTGTGGACGTGTGAGGATGGGGTGGAAATGAGAAAAGGCGCTGCGTTGGATGGTCTCGGTCATGGGGTATCCAAGGCGGGTGGCAGGAAAGGGGAGCTTCCCACATCTGGTCTGGAAAACCATAGCCGCAAACACAGTGCTCGCTCGCCAGACATGAAAAAGCCGCCCCGAAGGGCGGCTTTTCACTGCGGGCAGTACAGCTTACAGCTGCGGGCCAGCGGCCTTGATGGCGTCGGAAACTTCGAACTTCTTGAAGTTTTCGATGAACAGCTTGGCCAGGCCTTTGGCGGCCTCGTCGTAAGCGGCCTTGTCAGCCCAGGTGGCGCGCGGGTTGAGCAGCTCGGTATCGACGCCTGGAACGAACTTCGGTACGTCCAGGTTGATGATGTCCAGGTGCTCGGTTTCAGCACCGACCAGAGCACCGCTCTGGATCGCGGCGATCACGCCACGGGTGGTCGGGATGCTGAAGCGCTTGCCAACACCGTAGCCACCGCCGGTCCAGCCGGTGTTGACCAGGTAAACCTTGGAGTTGAAGCCGTTGATACGCTTGATCAGCAGCTCGGCGTACTCGCCTGCAGGACGGGCGAAGAACGGCGCGCCGAAGCAGGTGGAGAAGGTCGACTTGATGCCGCCGCCCGAACCCATTTCGGTGGAGCCGACCAGCGCGGTGTAGCCCGACAGGAAGTGGTAGGCCGCCTGCTCGTTGTTCAGGATCGACACCGGAGGCAGAACGCCGGTCAGGTCGCAGGTCAGGAAGATGACCGCGTTAGGCTCGCCACCCAGGTTGGCTTCGGCACGCTTGGCGACGTGCTCCAGTGGGTAGGCGGCACGGCTGTTCTGGGTCAGGCTGACATTGGTGTAGTCGGCGTGGCCAGCTTCGTCGATGACGACGTTTTCCAGCACCGCGCCATGCTTGATGGCTTTCCAGATGACCGGCTCGTTCTTCTCGGACAGGTCGATGCACTTGGCGTAGCAACCACCTTCCATGTTGAAGACGACGCCCTCGCCCCAACCGTGCTCGTCGTCACCGATCAGGTAACGGCTTTCGTCGGCGGAGAGGGTGGTCTTGCCGGTGCCGGACAGGCCGAAGAACAGGGTCACATCGCCTTCTTCGCCGATGTTGGCCGCGCAGTGCATCGGCAGCACGTCGACTTCCGGCAGCAGGAAGTTCTGTACCGAGAACATGGCCTTCTTCATTTCGCCGGCGTAGCGCATGCCAGCGATCAGCACTTTCTTCTGGGCGAAGTTGAGGATCACGCAACCATCGGAGTTGGTGCCGTCACGCTCTGGAACGCACTCGAAGTTGGCGACGTTGAGGATCTGCCACTGGTCGCGGCCGGCCGGGTTGAACTGGCCTTTTTCCGGATTGATGAACAGGCAACGGCCGAACAGGTTCTGCCAGGCGGTCTGGGTGGTCATCTTGACCGGCAGGTAGTGCTCGGCCGCGGCACCGACATGAACGTAGGAGACGAAGTGTTCCTGGGCGTTGTTGAACGCCTCGACGCGGTCCCACAGGGCATCGAACTTGTCGGCCGGGAACTTGCGGTTGATCGGGCCCCAGGCGATGGCGGCAGAGGTGCTCGGTTCATCGACGATGAAACGGTCAGCGGGCGAACGGCCAGTACGGTGACCGGTTTCCACGACCAGTGCGCCAGTATCGGCCAGCACGCCTTCACCGCGTTGCAGCGCATGTTTTACCAGCTCGTCGACGGTCAGGTCGGTGTACACGGTGTTGTTGGCTTGCGTCATGAGATACCCCATCCGGCCCGAGGCCGAGTGCTCCAAACGTTTTGTAGTGGCCTGTTTCAAACTACTACAGCGAAAAAAGTGGCCGGATTATGCCAGAAACGCCCAAAAAAAGTAGGCCCCTCCTGTCGTAACTGCGCTTTTACGCAATTAGACAGGAGAATCTCCTGTAGTGAAGCGTTTCAGTGGCGAGTTTCTGACGCCTCGTCCGTGCCACCACCCGCAAACAATTGCGCTACATCGCTGGCATCGAAGAAATACCGCTCGTTGCAGAACTGGCAATCGATCTCGACCTGGCCACCGCATTCCTCGACCAGCGCCTTGGCATCCGACTCGCCGAGGCTGACCAGGGCGTTGCCGGAACGCTCACGCGAGCAGCTGCAGTGAAAGCGCAGTGGCTCGATGTCGAAGAGGCGTACGGCGTCCTCGTGATAGAGGCGGTGCAGGAGGGTTTCGTTGCCTTCGGCCCACTCTTCGGGCTTCAGCGTGCTGGCCATGGCCACGACGTGTTGCCAGCTGTCTTCGCGCTCTTCTTCATCACGCTGGCGGTCGACCGGCAACTGCTGCAGCAGCAGGCCACGGGCTTTGCCCGTCGAGGTGTCGAGCCAGAAGCGCGTGTTGAGCTGCTGGGATTGCACGAAGTAGTTGGTGAAGCATTCGGACAGGTTGGCGCCATCGAGCTCGACGGTGCCTTGGTAGCGCTGACCCTTGACCGGGTCGATGGTCAGCGTGAGGTGGCCATCAGGCATCAGGTCCGCCAGGGTCGCGTCAGCCGCGATCTGCTCGGCCTCGTAACGCGCCATGCCGCGGATGTCGCGCTCGCCCGAGCACTCCACCATCAGCAGCGGGATTGGCCCTTGCGAGCGCGCTTGCAGGATCAGCAGGCCATCGAACTTGAGTGCGCCGACCAGCAGCGAGGTGGCAGCCATCAGCTCACCCAGCAGAGCGGCAACCGGCTGCGGATAAGGGTGACGGGCAAGCACTTCGCTGTAGCTCTTGTCGAGCTCGACCCATTCGCCGCGCACATCGCGCTCTTCGAACAGGAAGCGTTGGGTGAAATCGGTATCCGGTAAATCGCTCATGGTTTTGGCTATCTGAAAATTCTGAAAAGAGTGACAAAATGATTACAGGAGCCTACAAAGGCCCGTGTTAAAGCGCGCACGACGCGCGGAAATTCAGCTGGCAATTGAGGTATTTTATGGATAATCGGCCACTGTTCCAAGAAAAGTGGTCCTGGGGACCTCTGGCAGCCTGCACTTTACTGCCGATCGCTCTACTGTGTTTCTGGTTGTGGCCGTTTGGCCAGATCCTGTTCCTGACTTTCGACGAGTGGCTATTCCGTGCACTCAACGGCCCACTGGCAGACAGCACCACCTGGCGCTACATCTGGACCTTGGGCAGCCTGCGCCCCTTCGACATCGTCGTCGGTCTGATCCTGCTCCTGCTGCTGATCAAGGGCGACTGGGTGTTCAAGGCCGTGCAGGTACGGCAGGCATTCTTCGGCTTTTTCGTCAGCCTGCTCCTCTTAGTGGTGGTTCGCGCGCTGTTTTCCAAGTGGGTGGATGCATCCGGATGGCAGCATGACAGCCCGTCGATCGTATTCGACGACGCCGTGCGCCTGAGCCACTACTACCCGAACCTTGAAGCCCACTGGGAACTGAAGGACCGTTCCAGCAAGAGCTTCCCGGGCGATCACGCCTCGGTACTGCTCCTCTGGGCGCTGTTCATGAGTCTGTTCAGTCGCCGGCTGGTGCAAAGCCTGGTGATCTGGGGGCTGGCCGTGCTGTTCATGCTGCCGCGTCTGGTCGCTGGCGCGCACTGGGGGCAGGATGACTACATCGGTGGTCTGGGGATGGCATTACTGGCTCTGGGCTGGACCGTGCATACACCTCTGGCGGCCAAGGCCAGCGCGGCACTGGTGCGCTGGACCTCACCGCTGTTCAGGGTACTCGGCAAGCTGCCGCTGATCGGGCGCATGAGCGTGATGCGTACAGCCTTCTAAGCGCAACTGACGGCGCAGGTCTACTCGAAACTGCCATGCAGTTGGTGGATCTGCCGCCGTTGCTTCTTGTTGGGCCGGCCGTCGGTGGTCACACCCATCGCCCCGGCCTTGCGCAGTTCGGCGGCCTGCTCGCGGCGCTTCACGCTGTCGGCGGTTTCCTCGTAGAGGGTCTGCGCCTCGGGCGCCCCACGACGCACCACCGACAGCGCCTTGACCACCACGGTCTTCTCGTCGAAACCGGTGCGCAGCACGAACTCGTCACCTACCCGCGGTTCCTTGCCCGGTTTGCAGCGCTCACCACGGCAATGCACCTTGCCACTCTCGATCGCCGCCTTGGCCAGCGCACGCGTCTTGTAGAAGCGCGCCGCCCACAGCCATTTGTCCAGGCGGACCTTGTCGTCGTCTTCCGCTTTCTGTGCCATCCCTCTACCTCGAATTCTGTCTTTAACGGAACTGTACTACCGTAACTGTCGGATGCAAAAAGTCCGCGCCATGCTTACAGTTCACCACCTCATTCGCAGGGTGTGCTTCGTGAAAACATTTGACCATCTGACAGTGATCGGCCTGCGCGAGTGGATCGCCCTGCCCGACCTCGGTCTCGCCGGGCTTCGGGCCAAGATCGACACCGGCGCCAGCACCTCCAGCCTGCACGCCACCGACATCGAACCCTTCGAGCGCGACGGCCAGTCCTGGGTACGTTTCACCGCGCACCTGGGTTCTGTAGTGCAACTGCGTCATCGCCGCTGCGAAGCGCCTCTGGTGACCATGAAAACCATCAAGAGCTCCAACGGCCATGCCCAGACCCGCTATGTGATCCGAACGCCACTGGCATTGGGCGACCGGGTCTGGGAAGTGGAATTCACCCTGGCTTGCCGCAAGAGCATGCGCTATCGGTTGTTACTTGGATCGAAAGCCTTGGTCCACGGTCAACTGGTCGTCAACCCCGGCCTCAAGTACGTTCAGGACAAACCGGCCTTCCCGGCCACTCTCTCCCCTGTCACAGGTGCTGCATGAAGATCGCCGTGCTTTCGCGCAACCCGCGTCTGTATTCCACCCGCCGCCTGGTCGAAGCCGGCACCCAGCGCGGCCATGAAATGGTCGTGATCGACACCCTGCGCGCCTACATGAACATCGCCAGCCACAAGCCGCAGATCCACTATCGCGGCAAACCGCTGGAAGGTTTCGATGCAGTGATCCCGCGTATCGGCGCCTCGGTAACCTTCTATGGCTGCGCAGTGCTGCGCCAGTTCGAGATGATGGGCGTCTACCCACTCAATGAATCGGTGGCCATCGCCCGCTCGCGCGACAAGCTGCGCTCTTTGCAATTGCTGTCACGCCGTGGCATCGGTCTGCCGATCACAGGTTTCGCTCACTCGCCGGATGACATTCCCGACCTGATCCAGATGGTCAATGGTGCACCGCTGGTGATCAAGGTGCTCGAAGGCACCCAGGGCATCGGCGTGGTGCTGTGCGAAACGACCAAGGCTGCCGAGTCGGTCATCGAAGCGTTCATGGGCCTGAAGCAGAACATCATGGTCCAGGAATACATCAAGGAGGCTGGCGGCGCCGACATCCGCTGCTTCGTGGTTGGTGACAAGGTCATCGCCTCGATGAAGCGCCAGGCCAAGCCCGGTGAGTTCCGCTCCAACCTGCACCGCGGTGGAGTGGCCAGCCTGATCAAGATCACCCCCGAGGAACGCATGACGGCCATTCGCGCGGCCAAGGTCATGGGCCTCAGCGTGGCTGGTGTGGATATCCTGCGCTCCAATCATGGCCCGCTGGTGATGGAGGTGAATTCGTCGCCGGGGCTGGAGGGCATCGAAGTCACCACCGGCAAGAACGTTGCCGGGATGATCATCGAACACCTGGAGAAGAACGGCGGACCGAACCAGACCCGGACCAAAGGCAAGGGTTGATTCGAAATCGTGTCGGTCTCTTCGCGGCTTTAGCCATAAAGAGACCACAGAACCTCACACGGCATCGCGCGGCAGCAACAGCCCCAAAGGCAAGCGGACGCGCGCCTCGATCCCGCCACCGGAGCGGTTGCGCAACTCGACATTGCCGCCATGCTGGGCGGCGATCCGCTTGACGATCGCCAGGCCCAGCCCGGTGCCCTTGCCCCCACGTGCACGGTCGCCCCGAATGAACGGATTGAAGATGGTCTCCAGTTCCGATTCGTCGATCCCCGTGCCCCGGTCCAGCACGCTGAGTACCACGTACGGCGCCCCCTGCTCACCTGACACATAAGCCGCCACCTCGACGCCCTTGCCCGCATGGTGCAGGGCATTGCCGATCAGGTTGCCCAGCATGCGCTTGAGCGACACGCGCCGTAGCGGGAAGGGTGGAATAGGCTCCAGGCACAGGCGCACGCGCTCTTCGGGCTGGTTATACGGCGCCACCACCTCGCGAATCAGATCACCCAGGTCGACCTCCTCCACCGGCTCGTCGCGGCCATCGCGAATGAAGGCCAGGAACTGGTCGAGAATGGCGTCCATGTCTTCGATGTCGCGCACCATGTCGTCGCTGAGCTCACTTTCGTTCCCCATCAGCGACAGCGACAGCCGTAGCCGGGTCAATGGCGTACGCAGGTCGTGGGAGACACCCGCCAGCATGAGCTCGCGTTCGCGCCCGGCCTGCTCGACATCCTCGGCCATCTGGTTGAACGCACGGTACACCTCGGTCATCTCGCTGGGTGTATCGCTGATGGGCAGGCGCACGCTGCGCCCCTGCCCGAGCTGGCGGGCAGCGAACACCAGGCGTTTGAGCGGCTGGTTGAGCTGGCGCACGAAGATCCAGGCCGACGCGGTGGACAGCAGGCCGATGGCCAGGAACCAACCGAGCACGTTCCAGATCTTCTGCCCGCGCAACGGGTGCGGATACAACGGCACCTTCAGCCAACCCGGCCCCAGGCTCGGCGCATTGACCCACAGTGCCGGCGGCGCATGGATGCGCAGGCGTACCTCGGTATCCTCGCCCAGCTCAGCCTGCATCTGGCGCTGGTAGATCTCGCTGTACGGCCAGTGCTGCTCACCCTCCGGCACACCCGAGCCGGTCACGCGGATCAGACCGGCCGCCTCGGCGATCTGGTCGCGGTTCTCTTCATCGGCCGCCCAATAGGCACGCAAGGTCAGCGCCACACCGTGGCTGTACTGGCGGTCGACCAGAACGTCCTCGTTCATCAGCAGGTACACCAGCGTCAGCGCCTTGGAAAACAGGACGACGATCAGTACCAGCCACAAGGTGCGGGCGAAGAAGCTTTGCGGAAACCAGAGAGGCGTTTTCATTGGCGACGATTACTGCACGGCGGGAACAAGCAAGGCGGGGACCACAGACGAAAACAGGGCGACCCTTGCGGGCCGCCCTGCCGTGTCATGGCAGCGGTTCATTTCCCGGCATTTCCGTCCGGCACGAAGACATAACCCACACCCCAGACCGTCTGGATGTAGCGAGGCTTCGATGGATCGGGCTCGATCATGCGGCGCAGACGTGAGATCTGCACGTCGATGGAGCGCTCCAGGGCGTCCCACTCACGGCCGCGGGCCAGGTTCATCAATTTGTCGCGGGTCAGCGGTTCGCGAGCATGCATGACCAGAGCCTTGAGCACGGCGAATTCACCGGTCGTGAGCATGTGCACTTCATCGCCGCGCTTGAGTTCGCGGGTCGCCAGCGACAGCTCGTAGTCGCCGAACGTGACGGTTTCTTCCTCGCTGCCCGGGGCGCCAGGAACGCTCGGAGCCTGGCGCCGCAGCACGGCCTTGACCCGCGCGACCAGCTCGTCGGGGTTGAACGGCTTGGCGAGATAATCGTCAGCGCCCAGTTCAAGGCCCTTGATGCGGCTAAGCTCGTCGCCCTTGGCGGTGAGCATGATGATCGGGATCTGGTTGTTCGCCGCGCGCAGGCGGCGGCAGGCGGAGAGGCCGTCTTCACCCGGCAGCATGAGATCGAGCACCACCAGGTTGAACACTTCACGGGCCAGCAGGCGGTCCATCTGCTCGACGTTCGGCACGGCGCGGGCACGGAAGCCCTTGCTGGTGAAGAAACGCTCCAGCAGGCTGCTCAGCCCCGGATCGTCGTCAACGATGAGAATCTTTTCGCCTTCAGCAATGTTTGCGGTGCTGGTCATCAATAACTCCTCTGATATCGCCGCGCATTATGGCGTAGCCATTGCGACGCGTGCCGTGTGCATTGTTAGCAGATTTTTCCCCGGGTGCCACTTCTCGCTCGACACACATGGCTCAGCGCCATCACCGCAAGCCGGACTCGATGGGTATAATGCGCGGCTTTCATCCAGTGCCGCCGGGCCTGAACCCCCACTGCGGCCTTAGTATTCACTATTTGTCAGGTGGTTCTCATGGACAGCATCAACAGCCGTATCGCCGAGGAACTGGGCGTGCGCCCACAACAGGTCGAGGCGGCCGTGGGCCTGTTGGACGAAGGCTCGACGGTGCCCTTCATCGCCCGTTACCGCAAGGAAGTGACCGGCAGCCTGGACGATACGCAACTGCGCCACCTGGAAGAGCGCCTGCGTTACCTGCGTGAACTCGACGAGCGCCGCGCCAGCATCCTGGCCAGCATCGAGGAGCAGGGCAAGCTGACCCCGGAACTGGCCCGCGAGATCAAGCTCGCCGACACCAAGACCCGCCTCGAAGACCTTTACCTGCCTTACAAGCAAAAGCGCCGCACCAAGGGCCAGATCGCCCTGGAAGCCGGCCTGGGTGAACTGGCCGACGGCCTGTTCGACGACCCGCAGCGCGACCCTGACAGCGAAGCCGCGCGCTTCGTCGACGCCGATAAAGGCGTCGCCGACGTCAAGGCCGCCCTCGAAGGCGCCAAGTACATCCTCATGGAGCGCTTCGCCGAAGACGCCGCCCTGCTCGACAAACTGCGCGGTTTCCTCAAGCAGGAGGCGGTGCTCACCGCGCGCGTGGTGCCGGGTAAGGAAGAGGAAGGCGCCAAGTTCCGCGACTACTTCGCCCACGACGAACTGCTGCGCAACGCCCCGTCGCACCGCGCCCTGGCGATCTTCCGCGGTCGCAACGAAGGCGTGCTGAGCGCCTCGCTCAAGGTCGGCGAGGAACTACCGGGCACCCTGCACCCGTGCGAGCTGATGATCGCCAGCCACGTTGGTATCGAAAACCGCGGCCGCCCGGCCGACAAATGGCTGGGCGAGGTGGTGCGCTGGACCTGGAAGGTCAAGCTCTACACCCACCTGGAAACCGACCTGTTCGGCGAGCTGCGCGACAACGCCGAAAGCGAGGCGATCAACGTCTTCGCCCATAACCTGCACGACCTGCTGTTGGCCGCCCCCGCCGGCCCGCGTGCGACCCTGGGCTTCGACCCGGGCCTGCGCACTGGCTGCAAGGTCGCGGTAGTCGATGCCACCGGCAAGCTGCTGGACTACACCACCGTCTACCCGCACGCACCGAAAAACGACTGGGACCGCACCCTCGCCGTACTGGCGGCCCTGTGCGCCAAGCATTCGGTGGAGCTGATCGCCATCGGCAACGGCACCGCCAGCCGCGAAAGCGACAAACTGATCGCTGACCTGGTGAAAAAATACCCGGCACTGCAGATCACCAAGATCATGGTCTCCGAAGCGGGCGCCTCGGTGTATTCAGCGTCCGAACTGGCTGCCCGCGAATTCCCCGATCTCGACGTCTCGATCCGCGGCGCGGTGTCGATTGCCCGTCGCCTGCAGGACCCGCTGGCCGAACTGGTGAAGATCGATCCGAAGTCCATCGGGGTAGGCCAGTACCAGCACGATGTGTCGCAGGTGAAATTGGCGCGCGGCCTGGACGCTGTGGTCGAGGACTGCGTGAACGCCGTGGGCGTGGACGTCAACACCGCCTCGGTGGCCTTGCTGACCCGCATCTCCGGCCTCAATGCGACGCTGGCACAGAACATCGTCGCCCACCGCGACGCCAACGGCCCGTTCGCCACCCGGGCGGCACTGAAGAAAGTCAGCCGCCTCGGCGAGAAGACCTTCGAGCAGGCCGCAGGCTTCCTGCGCGTGATGAACGGTGACAATCCGCTGGACGCCTCTGCCGTACACCCCGAAGCCTATCCGCTGGTACAACGCATCGCCGCCGACACCGGCCGCGATATCCGCTCGCTGATCGGCGACAGCAGCTTCCTCAAGCGCCTCGACCCGAAGAAATTCACCGACGAATCCTTCGGCCTGCCGACCGTCACCGACATCCTCCAGGAGCTGGACAAGCCCGGCCGCGACCCGCGCCCTGAGTTCAAGACCGCGACCTTCCAGGATGGCGTCGAGGACCTCAAGGACCTGGAGCCCGGCATGATCCTCGAAGGCGTGGTGACCAACGTCACCAACTTCGGCGCCTTCGTCGACATCGGCGTGCACCAGGATGGCCTGGTGCACATCTCGGCGCTGTCGGAGAAGTTCGTCAAGGATCCGCGCGAAGCGGTCAAGGCCGGCGACGTGGTCAAGGTCAAGGTCATGGAAGTGGACATCCCGCGCAAGCGCGTAGGCCTGTCCATGCGCATGAGCGATACCCCAGGCGAGAAGGTCGAAGGCAACCGTGGCGGCCCACGCGGCAACGGCGGCAACCGTTCGCAACAGGCACCACGCCCGCGCGAAACCGCCACCGCCGTGCCGGCCAACAACGCCATGGCCGCGCTGTTCGCCAACGCCAAGCAGTTGAAGAAGAAGTGATGGACGTCCCGAAGGAATACGTCGAAAGCGCCTTCAGCCAGCTCCTGGGCTGCCGCCTGCAACGCCTGGACACAGGCGTTGCCGAGGTGGCCCTGGCGCTGGAACCACACCTGCGCAACCGTGGCCAGAAACTGCACGGCGGGGCGATCTTCAGCCTGGTGGACATCGCCATGGGCCTGGCCTGCTCGGCCAGCCATGGCTTCGACCAGCAAAGCGTGACCATCGAATGCAAGATCAACTACATGCGCGCTGTCAGCGACGGCGAAGTGCTGTGCACCGCCCGGGTGATACACGCAGGGCGGCGCACGCTGGTGGTCGACGCCGACGTGCTCCAGGGCGACAAGCTGGTGGCCAAGGCACAGGGAACCTTCGCGGTTCTCTAGCTGCCCGAGTGATAACTGCGGTATTTTTGCCGGTATTGGTCGGGCGCTGTCACTGACCCTATCGCGGGACAAGCCCGCTCCCACAGGTGCCTCGGTGCTTTTGTGGGAGCGGGCTTGTCACGCGATGGGTTCGGCAAGGCCCCGAAGTATCTGCGCTACCAGCACCGGAACCGCGTAAACCAGGCGACAACGCCAGTTCCTTTGTCCCTACCCTTGTAGACCGTCATTTCTACCCCCATATTGGGGCGACTGACGCGTGAAGGAATCCATCTTGAGCGACCTCCTCAATCGCCGCCTGAGCTTGCTCGGCGCCAATCTCTCCCTGCTCAAGCAGTGCCTGCACGGCATTGAGCGCGAATGCCTGCGAGTGACCGACGAAGGTCGGCTGGCCCAGACCCCACACCCCGAAGCCCTGGGTTCGGCACTGACCAACGAGCAGATCACCACCGATTACTCCGAATCGCTGCTGGAGTTCATCACCCCGGCCCTGCCTGATCCGGCCAAGGTGCTCGAGAACCTCGAGGAGATCCACCGCTTCGTCTACACCAAGCTCGGCGACGAATACCTGTGGAGCCCGTCGATGCCGTGCGCGCTGCCCGCCGAGGAAGACATTCCGATCGCCGAGTACGGCAGCTCCAACATCGGCAAGCTCAAGCACGTGTACCGCAAGGGCCTGGCCCTGCGCTACGGCCGCACCATGCAGTGCATCGCCGGCATCCACTACAACTTCTCGTTGCCCGAGGCCCTCTGGCCCTTGCTGCGTGAAGCCGAAGGCAGCGAACAGGACGACCGTGACTATCAGTCGTCGGCCTACATCGCGCTGATCCGCAACTTCCGCCGCTACAGCTGGCTGCTGATGTACCTGTTCGGCGCCTCGCCAGCGCTGGACAAAGGCTTCCTGCGCGGCCGCCCGCACCAGCTCGAAGAGCTGGACGCCGACACCCTCTACCTGCCCTACGCCACCAGCCTGCGCATGAGCGACCTGGGATACCAGAGCAACGCCCAGGCAGGCCTGACGCCCTGCTACAACAATCTGTCCAGCTACACCGACAGCCTGCGCAAGGCCGTTGGCACGCCTTACCCACCCTATGTCGAAGTGGGTACGCACAAGGACGGCGAATGGGTGCAGTTGAACACCAACATCCTGCAGATCGAGAACGAGTACTACTCGAACATTCGCCCCAAGCGCGTGACCTACACCGGCGAACGTCCGATCCAGGCCTTGATCTCGCGCGGCGTGCAGTATGTCGAGGTGCGCTGCCTGGACATCAACCCGTTCCTGCCGGTGGGCATCGACCTCACCGAGGCGCGCTTCCTCGACGCCTTCCTGCTGTTCTGCGCGCTTGATGAGAGCCCGTCGCTGGACAACGGCGAATGCGGCCAGTGCACCAGCAACTTCCTCACCGTAGTCAAGGAGGGGCGCCGCCCAGGCCTGGAGCTGCAGCGCGATGGCCAGCCGGTCACCCTGCGCGAATGGGCCAGCGAGCTGATCGCCCGCATCGGCCAGCTGGCCGGACTGCTTGACCAGGCGCAAGGTGGCGACGACCACGCCAAGGCCCTGGAGGCGCAGCAAGCCAAGGTCGACGACCCTGAGCTGACACCTTCTGCACAGGTCCTGGCGCGCATGACCGAGCACGACGAAAGCTTCGTCGCATTCTCGCTGCGCCAGAGCAAGCTGCACGCCGAAACCTTCCGCGAGCAAGCGCTGCCTGGCGAGCGCCAGCACGCCTTCGAAACCCTCGCCCGCGACTCTCTGGCCGAACAGTCGCGCCTGGAGCAGCAGGAAGTCGGCGACTTCGACCTGTTCGTCGGTGCCTACCAGGCCAGCATCCTGGCGATCAGCAACTGATGAGCCGCACGCCCTCGCCGCGCAAGCCACGCGCCAGTAGCCAGGCCAGGATCGAAGCGATCCTGGCGGCCGCTCGCGAGCTGCTGGCAGGCGAAGGTGTGGCAGGGCTGTCGATCTACAGCGTGGCCGAACGGGCGCAGATCCCTCCGTCCTCGGTCTATCACTTCTTCGCCAGCGTTCCGGCGTTGCTCGAAGCTCTGACCGCAGATGTGCACCGCGCTTTTCGCGAGGCGCTGAGCGCGCCGATCGACGCCCACGCCTTCAGCACCTGGCAGGGCTTGTCACGTCTGATCGAGCAGCGCACGCTGGAGATCTACCGCCAGGACACCGCCGCCCGGCAGTTGATCCTTGCCCAGCATGGGCTGAGTGAAGTGGCGCAAGCCGACCGCCAGCACGACCTGGAACTCGGCAAGCTGATGCACAGCTTGTTCGACCGGCATTTCCAGTTACCCAGCATGCCCACCGACGTGGATGTGTTTGCCCTGGCGATGGAACTGAGCGACCGGGTCTATGCCCGGTCGATGCAGTTGCACGAACAGATCACGCCGCGCATGGCGGAGGAAGGGATGCGGGTCTTCGAAGCGTATCTGGGGCTTTACCTGCCGCCATTCCTGGCCAGACGCCCAAACTGAAACCTTCGCGGGCAAGCCCGCTCCTACGGGGAACCGTGGGAGCGGGCTTGCCCGCGAAGGCCTTCACAAGGGCCTGGGAGTCGAACGCCATCACAGCTTGGCGATAGACACCTCGGTCGATTTCACGAAGGCAATCACTTCACTGCCAACCTGCAGTTCCAGCTCGCGCACGGAACGGGTGGTGATCACCGAAGTGACGATGCCGGAGGCGGTCTGCACGTCGATTTCCGACAATACCGGGCCTTCGAGGATTTCTTTGACGGTGCCTTTGAACTGGTTGCGGACGTTGATCGCTTTGATGGTCATGGCTTGATTCCTTTGGTTGGCTTCGCAGATTCAGTGGGCCCAACGCAGTTGCGTGGGCAAAGGGGCTACAGGCTCCGGCTCGGGCGGGGTGCCAGGGACGGACAGGACACGGTTGAGCACTTCGCTTTCCAGCGCAGCCAGGCGGTGCGAACCACGCGCCCGCGGCCTTGCCAGGTCGACGGTAAGGTCCAGGCCGACCTCGCCGTCCTCGATCAGGATCACCCGGTCGGCCACGGCGACGGCTTCGTTGACGTCGTGGGTGACCAGCAGAACGGTGAAGCCGTGTTCGCGCCACAGGCGCTCGATCAGTTGCTGCATTTCGATCCGGGTCAGGGCATCCAGCGCACCCAGCGGCTCGTCGAGCAGCAGCAGGCGCGGTTGGTGGATCAGCGCTCGGGCCAGGGCGACGCGCTGCTTTTGTCCGCCGGACAGCGCAGCAGGCCATTCGTTGGCTCGATCGGCCAGGCCGACCTCCTCCAGCGCTTGCACCGCGCGCGGCCGCCAGTCACCGGACAAGCCCAGGCCGACGTTGTCGATCACCTTCTTCCAGGGCAGCAGACGGGCGTCCTGGAACATCAGGCGGGTTTCCTCGCGCGCATCGGCCAGCGGCGCAGCACCGGCGAGCAAATCACCGGCACTGGGTTGGTCCAGACCGGCCAGCAAGCGCAGCAAGGTGCTCTTGCCGCAGCCGGAGCGGCCGACGATGGCAACGAACTGACCGGCCGGGATGTGCAGGTCGATACCACGCAGCACTTCACGCTTGCCGAACGTCTTGCGCAGGCCGTTGGCGGCCAGCGGGATGCCACGCAGCAGGCGCGGCGGTTGTTCCTTGAGCACGGTCATGCGCCCTCCTTCTTCGCCACCTGGTAGGCGGGGTGCCAGCGCAGCCAGACACGCTCCAGGCCACGGGCGGCGAGGTCGGCGAGCTTGCCGAGCACGGCGTACATGACGATGGCCAGGACCACCACGTCGGTTTGCAGGAATTCACGGGCGTTCATCGCCAGGTAACCGATGCCGGCATTGGCCGAGATGGTCTCGGCAACGATCAGGGTCAGCCACATGAAGCCCAGGGCGAAGCGCACACCGACCAGGATCGACGGCAACGCACCGGGCAGGATCACCTGGCGGAACAGCGAGAAACCGGACAGACCATAGCTGCGCGCCATTTCCACCAGGGCCGGGTCTACATTACGGATGCCGTGGTAGGTGTTCAGGTAGATCGGGAACAGCGTGCCCAGCGCGACCAGGAAGATCTTCGCCGACTCGTCGATGCCGAACCACAGGATCACCAGCGGGATCAGCGCCAGGTGCGGCACGTTGCGGACCATCTGTACCGAGCTGTCGAGCAGGCGTTCGCCCCAGTTCGAAAGGCCGGTGATGAACCCCAGCAACAGGCCGATGCTGCCGCCAATCAGAAAGCCCACACCGGCGCGCCAGCCGCTGATCGCCAGGTGCGTCCAGATCTCGCCGCTGCGCACCAGCTCGACACCGGCGCTGACCACCGCGCTCGGTGCCGGCAGGATGCGCGTGGACAACCATCCAGCGCTGACCGCCAGCTGCCACACCGCCAGCAGCAACACGGGCAAGGCCCATGGCGCCAGGCGCTGTGTCAGGGTGGAAGAAGTTGCACGACTCATGGCCTGACCCTCAGCTCTGCGACACGGACTTGGGCAGGATGTCGTTGGCGACCATTTCACCGAACGGGCTCACATAGCCCCCGGTCTTGGCCTGCTCCGGGCGCTGCACGTCCAGGTGCGGGAACAGCAGCTCGGCGACGCGATAGGACTCTTCCAGGTGCGGATAACCGGAGAAGATGAAGGTATCGATGCCCAGGTCGGCGTATTCCTTGACGCGTGCCGCGACCGTCGGGCCATCGCCCACCAGTGCGGTACCGGCGCCGCCTCGCACCAGGCCGACGCCCGCCCACAGGTTGGGGCTGACTTCGAGCTTGTCGCGGTTGCCGTTGTGCAGCGCTGCCATGCGTTGCTGGCCAACCGAATCGAAGCGCGCCAGCGAGGCCTGGGCGCGGGCAATGGTGTCGTCGTCCAGGTGCGAAATCAGGCGATCGGCGGCAGCCCAGGCTTCTTCGTTGGTTTCCCGCACGATCACGTGCAGGCGGATACCGAAGCGCACCTCGCGGCCTTGCGCAGCGGCTTTCTCACGCACTGCGGCAATCTTCTCCGCTACGGCAGCCGGTGGCTCACCCCAGGTCAGGTACAGCTCGACCTGCTCGGCGGCCAGATCCTGTGCGGCCTCGGACGAACCGCCGAAATACAGCGGCGGACGCGGCTGCTGGATCGGCGGATAGAGCAGCTTGGCGCCCTTCACCTGGATGTGCTTGCCGTCATAGTCGACCACTTCGCCTTCCAGCACCTTGCGCCAGATGCGAGTGAACTCGACCGAGGCTTCGTAGCGCTCCTGGTGGTTCAGGTGCAGACCATCACCGGCCAGCTCGTCCGGATCGCCACCGGTCACCAGGTTGAACAGCGCACGGCCATTGGACAGGCGATCCAGGGTCGCTGCCTGGCGAGCGGCCACGGTCGGCGAAATGATGCCCGGGCGCAGCGCAACCAGGAACTTCAGGTTCTGGGTCACCGGAATCAGTGATGCCGCAACCAGCCAGGAATCCTCGCAGGAGCGACCGGTAGGGATCAGCACGCCACCGAAACCCAGGCGATCGGCCGCCTGGGCGACCTGGGTCAGGTACCCGTGATCGACGGCGCGTGCGCCTTCGGTGGTACCCAGGTACTTGCCGTCACCGTGGGTGGGGAGGAACCAGAAAATGTTAAGGCTCATTGGAGTTGTCTCCTCAAGGGTGGCTCAAGCCGCAGCGATGCTGCGGCGCAGGCGAATCGTTCAAGGTGCGCTGGCGACCTTGGCCGGTGGGGTCCAGATCACGTCCTTGATGCTCAAGGGCTTGGGAATCAGCTTCAGAGCCTGGAAGGTGTCGGCGATCTTCTGTTGCGCGGCGATCACTTCGGGCGTCAGCGGCGCAGCGCCGTAGCCCTGGCGCTTGACCGAGGTCAGGGTGATGTCGGCCGGCAAGCCGAGCAGCGGCGCGACCTGGTCGGTCACTTGCTGCGGGTTGGCCTGGGACCACTCACCCACGGCGCGCACCTCGTCGATCAGGGCGCTGATCACCGCCGGGTGCTGGGTCGCGTAGCTGCGGGTGGCCAGGTAGAACTGGTGGTTGTCGACCAGGTCCTTGCCATCACGCAGGGTACGGGCCTGCAACTGCTGTTCGGCGGCAGCCTGGTACGGGTCCCAGATCACCCAGGCATCGACGCTGCCACGCTCGAAGGCGGCGCGGGCATCGGCAGGCGGCAGGTACACGGGCTGGATGTCGCTGTATTTCAGGCCGGCGTCCTCAAGGGCGCGGACCAGCAGGTAGTGCACGTTGGAGCCTTTGTTCAGCGCGACTTTCTTGCCTTTGAGCTCCTTCACCGACTGGATCGTCGAGCCCTTGGGCACGAGGATCGCCTCGCTGTGCGGCGCAGGCGGCTCATAGGCCACGTAGAGCAGGTCGGCACCGGCGGCCTGGGCGAAGACGGGTGGCGTTTCGCCGGTGACACCGAAATCGATCGAGCCGACGTTCAGCCCTTCGAGCAGCTGCGGGCCACCGGGGAACTCGGTCCACTGCACGTCGATGCCCTGTTCCTTCAGGCGCTTTTCCAGCGAGCCCTTGGCCTTGAGCAGCACCAGGGTGCCGTATTTCTGGTAACCGATGCGCAGGCTCTCGGCCTGGGCTTGGGTGATGGCGCCGAAGGACACAGCCGCCGCAAACAGGGCGACCAGACCACGACGCAAGAAGACTGTGCGCATGGCGCTCTCCTGTGCGAATGAGGTTCGGGTTGCACCTGCTTGCCTCGTTGTCGGGCGAGTAAGGTGGAAAAACGGTGACGCATGTGCGGGGTCGTTCAGATGCTCCAGCGAGCACTGATCAGGCGTTCGTTGAGTACACCTGGAGCGACCGGCTTGGGCCGACGCGCCAGGGCACTGTGGAAGGTTTCCAGCGAGTCCAGCAGGCGGGCCTCCAGGGCCTCGGCCAACTGTGCCGGGCGATTGCCTTCGGCGTAAGCGACCTGGCTGTCGTCGGCGAAGATCCCTTGAAGGGTCTCCTGCGCCTTGAGTGCCGACAGCACAGGCTTCAATGCGTAATCGACCGCCAGCATGTGGGCGATGCTGCCGCCGGTCGCGATCGGCAGGACCACCTTGTGTTCCAGCGCGCGCTCGGGCAGCAGGTCGAGCAACGTCTTCAGGGCCCCGGCGAACGATGCCTTGTACACCGGGGTCGACACCACCAGCCCATCAGCCTGGGCTACCAGTTGCTGGAAGTGCTGCACCTGCGGGCTGTCGAAACGTGCGTGGAGCAGGTCCTCTGCCGGAAACTCGCGCACCTGGAAGGTCACCACCTCCACACCACGATCCTGCAACCACTGGCGCGAACGCTCGAGCAGCACGCCGGAGCGTGAACGGGTACTGGGGCTACCACCTATCGAAACAACCAGCATTGCAGCGCTTCCTTCAATTCGGTTCCGGGGTGTGGCCCCTGTGAATGACTCCGACATTAGCAGCTCGCCACATATATCTAGAAATCATATTTTTTCATTTGTTTATTCGTTATGGAGATATAGCTTTTCACCCTGAAGCGCGCCCTCTCATTCGCTTCACGGGGCAAGCCTGCCTGCACGAAGAGCAGGCATAAAAAAGGGCCGTCGAAACGGCCCGAAATCCCTGCTATGGCTAAGAGCAATGCAACGAGGATTCAACGATTGGGTTGCGGGGTGAGGCGCAGATAGGGTTTGACTGCCCGATAACCTTTCGGGAAGCGCTGCTTGATCTCGTCCTCATCCTTCAGCGAAGGCACGATCACTACCTCGTCGCCGTCCTGCCAGTTACCCGGGGTGGCGACCTTGTAGTTGTCGGTCAGCTGCAACGAATCGATCACCCGCAGGATCTCGTTGAAGTTGCGCCCGGTGCTGGCTGGATAGGTGATGGTCAGGCGTACCTTCTTGTTCGGGTCGATCACGAACAGCGAGCGTACGGTAAGCGTGTCGTTGGCGTTGGGGTGGATCAGGTCGTACAGGTCGGACACCTTGCGATCGGCATCGGCGATGATCGGGAAGTTGACCACGGTGTTCTGGGTCTCGTTGATGTCATCGATCCACTTGTGGTGCGAGTCGACCGGGTCCACCGACAGTGCGATAGCCTTGACGCCGCGCTTGGCGAACTCATCCTTGAGCTTGGCGGTCAGGCCCAGTTCGGTGGTGCACACCGGGGTGAAGTCGGCCGGGTGGGAGAACAGCACGCCCCAGCTGTTGCCCAGCCACTCATGGAAACGGATCTTGCCGGCGCTGGAATCCTGTTCGAAGTCGGGGGCGATGTCGCCGAGTTTGAGGCTCATGGAAGCGGCTCCTGTGCTGTGTCTGGCCTTGTGGGATTCAATGTGCCTGCTTCCGATTAAAAACAAAAAGAATAAATACTGATTTATTTATAACCGGAAGGAATACGGATTCGCAGGCACAAAAAAGCCTCGCACCAGGCGAGGCTCTTTCGTTGCAGCTACGACTTACATGAAGTTGTAAGTGTAGTTGAAGATCAGACGAGTCTGATCGGCATCGTTGATGCTCTCGCCGCCGCCACGGTAGGTGCCGTGACGCAGGCTGACGCCCAGGCCCTTGAGGGTGCCTTCCTGCAGTACGTAGTCGATACGCGCGTCGCGTTCCCACTCGCTGTAGGTGCCGCTGGTGCGGGCGTTCTTGATGTCATCACCGCGCAGGTAGGCCACGGATGCCTTCAGGCCCGGTACGCCCAGACGTGCGAAGTCATAGGAGTACTGACCGAAAGTGGTGTTCTCGCCAGCACGGGCGAACTGGTTGATCATGCTGTCGGTGAACAGGTAGAAGCTCGAGCCACCGTTGCCTTCCAGCGGCGAGGTGCTGCCGTCCTTGCGCACGTTACCCTGGTTCAGCCAGACGAAACCGCCGTCGTCGCCAACCTGTTGGTGACCCAGCATGATTGCGTGGCCGCCGATGGTGTAGGTGAACATCGCGGACCAGGTCTTGTTGTCGACCTCGCCTGCGTTCTTGGCGTAGCCACCGTTGTTGTTGAAGGTGTAGCCGGCTTCGCCGTTCTTGCCGTCGCTGCTGCTCTTGAACCAGCGCAGGTCGGTCTTGAACGACTGATCGTTGGCGATCTGGTAGACGTGGGTCAGACCCAGGAAGTGCTGCTTGTAGAAGTCTTCCAGGTTCGAGTAGTAGTACTGCAGGGTCAGGTCTTTGGTGACCTTCCAGTCGCCGCCGGCGAACTGGAACTTGTTGCTGTCGCGGTAAGCGCCGCCAACGGACAGGCCGGTGCGGTTGCTCGAGGCACGACCCATGGCGTGGGTCAGCTGACCCGCGTTGAGGGTAACGTTGTCGATTTCCTTCGACTGGACGGTACCGCCCTCGAAGGTTTGCGGCAGCAGACGACCATCGTTGGAGACCAGGATCGGCAGGTTTGGCGCCAGGGCGCTACCGTAGTGGACTTCGGTCTTGGAGAAGCGAGCCTTGGCGTTACCACCGATGCGAGCCCACTGGCTCACGGCAGAGCCGTCGCTGTCGCTTGGGAAGAAGGTGTTGTTATCCGGGTGACGGCCACGGCCGCCATCGAGGTGGATACCCCAGAGAGCTTGAACGTCGACACCGAAACCAACGGTGCCTTGGGTGAAGCCGGACAGGTAGTCGAGCTTGAAACCTTGGGCGGTTTCGCGCTGGTCACCGTTACGACCCTGAGCGTTCGTGCGAACTTCATGGTCGTCGTTGTTGAAGTACATGGTGCGCGAGCTGATGGATACCTTGCTGTCTTCGATGAAGCCAGCGGCGCCCGCTTGTTGGGCGAGAACCCCCAGTGCCACGGCCAGGGCCAGGCTAGACTTGTACATGCTTTGCTCCTCTACGTTCTAATTTTTGTACTCTCAAGGCGGAGGGATCTGCTGCCCCCCTCGCCACGGGTAAGCGATTTAGCACCAAAGTGTGACTGGTAAGTCAATCGTTACCAGAAATTTCACGACTTTGGTCTAATGCACCTGCGCTACAGGATAATGACAATCCTATAAATCCAAAATGACCGTTTTATGAAATCGTCAGATTTTTCCGGAATAACTACGGAACCTTAAGCGTCATTTGGTGTATGCACATCCTTCGCTCATAGCTTCCGGTTATCTGCACCCCTTTGCCAGAGGGCGCTCCGTGAAAAGTTGTGAAAGCGTAGCCTTTCACAAAAATTTCACAACCCTTCCTCTGACGGCGCCGATTTCTAAGCGTTTTGTCTCCTAAGCTAATTCTGAAAAGTTATTTATTTTGTAATTCTTAGATCATTTAGTCTTCACGTCATTCATCACCCGATGCCTGACGAGAGGTTCGATCATGATCCCCCACGCCCCCCTGCGCCTGTTCGCCGCGCTGACCCTGGCCAGCGCCAGCTGGTTCGCCCAGGCCGCCGACCTGACCGTGGCCTACCAGACCACCGTGGACCCGGCCAAGGTGGCCCAGGCCGATGGCAGCTACGAAAAAGCCAGCCACGCCAGCATCGACTGGCGCAAATTCGACAACGGTGCCGACATCATCGCCGCCGTCGCCTCCGGCGACGTGCAGATCGGCTACCTGGGCTCCAGCCCGCTGGCTGCCGCGACCACCCGCAAGGTGCCGGTGGAAACCTTCCTCATCGCCACCCAGATCGGTGCCGGTGAAGCGCTGGTCGCGCGCGACAGCATCAAGAGCCCACAGGACCTGATCGGCAAGAAAGTCGCCGTGCCCTTCGTCTCCACCGGGCATTACAGCCTGCTGGCGGCGCTCAAGAGCTGGAACATCGACCCGTCCAAGGTGCAGATCCTCAACCTCGCGCCACCGGCGATCATCGCCGCCTGGAAACGCGGCGACATCGACGCCACCTACGTCTGGGACCCAGCGCTGGGCGTGGCCAAGGAAAACGGCAAGGTGCTGATCACTTCTGGCGAACTGGCAAAGAAAGGCGCCCCGACTTTCGATGCCTGGATCGTGCGCAAGGACTTCGCCGAGAAGCACCCGGAGATCGTCAAATCGTTCGCCAAGGTCACCCTTGACGCCTACGCCGACTACCGCAAGGACCCGAAAGCCTGGTTGGCCAATCCAGACAACGTGAACAAGCTCGCCAAGCTGTCCGGCGCCAAGACCGGCGACATCCCGGGCCTGCTGGAGGGCAACGTCTACCCGTTGGCCTCCGACCAGACCGCGGCACTGGGCGCGCCCACCACCCAGGCACTGACCGACACCGCGACGTTCCTCAAGGAGCAGGGCAAGGTCGAGGCGGTGCTGCCGGATTACTCGCCGTACGTAACGGCCAAGTTCCTGCCCAACTGAAGCACCCGCCCAACCGATCGAACCCAGGGGCGCCCTGCGCCCCGAACCGGAGCCCATCATGGCCTTGCTCGAGCTGGAGCGCATCAGCGCACAGTACCCCGGCGCCACCACCCCGGTGCTGGATGACATCAACCTGACGCTGGGGCCACGCCAACTGCTGGTCGCCCTCGGGCCCTCCGGCAGCGGCAAGACCTCGCTGCTCAATCTCATCGCCGGCTTCGTCGCCCCCAGCGGCGGGCGCATCACCCTTGACGGCGCGCCCGTGCAAGGCCCAGGCGCCGACCGCGGCGTGGTGTTCCAGGATGACGCCCTCCTGCCCTGGCAGGACGTGCTCGGCAATGTCGCTTTCGGCCTGGAGCTGGCCGGCGTACCTCGCTCACAGCGTGAAGCCAAGGCGCGTGAGATGCTGGCACTGGTCGATCTGGCCGGGTTCGGCGACCGGCGCATCTGGCAGCTTTCAGGCGGACAGAAGCAACGCGTGGGCCTGGCCCGCGCCCTGGCTGCCGACCCCCGCGTACTGCTGATGGACGAACCCTTCGGCGCCCTCGATGCCTTCACTCGCGAGCAGATGCAAGAGCTGCTGCTGCAGGTCTGGCAGCGCACCGCAAAGCCGGTGTTCCTGATCACCCACGACATCGAGGAAGCCGTATTCCTGGCCAGCGAACTGGTGTTGCTGGCACCGAATCCGGGGCGCGTGGTCGAGCGCCTGCAACTGGACTTCGGCCAGCGCTATGCCGCGGGCGAACCGGCGCGGGCGATCAAGTCCGATCCACGTTTCATCGAAACCCGCGAGCATGTGCTGTCGCGAGTCTTTTCCCAACGTGCCGCCCGCCGCGAGGAGTCCGCATGAGCAGCCTGGACTTGCCGGTCGCCGGCAAAACCGACACCCGCACCGCGTCGGCGATCAAGGCCCGCCGCCCGCTGCCGACCCGCTGGATCAGCGCCCTGACCCTGGGCAGCCTGCTGCTGGCCTGGTGGCTGGTGACCGCTGCCGGCTGGGTCGAGCCACTGTTTCTACCCGCCCCCGGCGACATCGTGGCCAAGGCCTGGGTGCTGCTGACCCAAGGCTATATGGACGCCAGCCTCTGGCAGCACCTGGGCGCGAGCCTGGGCCGTATTGGCGTGGCGTTGCTGGCGGCAACCCTGACCGCGATTCCGGTCGGCATCGCCATCGGCTATAACCGCGTGGCCCGCGGCATCCTCGATCCACTGATCGAGTTCTACCGGCCGATCCCACCGCTGGCCTACCTGCCGCTGATCGTGATCTGGTGCGGGATCGGCGAGTTGTCGAAGGTGCTGCTGATCTACCTGGCGATCTTCGCCCCGATCGCCATCGCCACCGCCACCGGCGTGCGCACCGTCGACCCGGCCAAGCTGCGCGCCGCGCAGTCGCTGGGAGCGAGCAAGGTACAACTGATTCGCCATGTGATCCTGCCCAGCGCCTTGCCCGACATCCTCACCGGCATTCGCATCGGCCTCGGGGTCGGCTGGTCGACCCTGGTCGCCGCCGAACTGATCGCCGCTACCAGCGGCCTGGGCTTCATGGTCCAGTCAGCCGCGCAGTTCCTGGTCACCGATGTGGTGGTGCTGGGCATCTTGCTGATCGCGCTGATCGCCTTTGCCCTGGAGATGGGCCTGCGTGCCCTGCAGCGCCGTCTCGTGCCTTGGCATGGACAGAGTCACTGACCTTTCCGGCCTCATCGCGGGCAAGCCCGCTCCTACAAGTTCACAGAGCTACCTGTAGGAGCGGGCTTGCCCCGCGATGAGGCCCGCAACGACACCGCCAACCGCCCCCATTCGAGACCGACATGAGCCTGACCATCACCCCCCTCAGCCCGGCCCTCGGCGCGCAGATCAGCGGCGTCGACCTGTCCCGCGACATCACCGATGCACAGCGCGACGCCATCGAGCAGGCGCTGCTCGAGCACCAGGTGCTGTTTTTCCGCGAACAATCGATCGACCCCGCCCAGCAGGCTCGCTTCGCTGCGCGCTTCGGCGACCTGCACATCCATCCGATCTATCCCAACGTGCCGGAAACCCCGCAGGTGCTGATTCTCGACACCGCAGTCACCGACGTGCGCGACAACGCGATCTGGCACACCGACGTTACCTTCCTGCCGACCCCCGCACTGGGCGCGGTGCTCAGCGCCAAGCAACTGCCCGCCTACGGCGGTGACACCTTGTGGGCCAGCGGCATCGCTGCGTTCGAAGCCTTGTCGGCGCCCCTGCGCACCCTGCTCGACGGCCTCACGGCCACCCACGACTTCACCAAGTCGTTCCCGCTCGAGCGCTTCGGCACCACTGCCCAGGACCTGGAGCGCTGGGAAACCACCCGCCGCAACAACCCACCGCTGTCGCACCCGGTGGTGCGCACCCATCCGGTGAGCGGGCGCAAGGCGTTGTTCGTCAACGAAGGGTTCACCACGCGGATCAACGAGCTTGCCGACCACGAGAGCGAGGCGCTGCTCAAGCTGCTGTTCGCCCATGCCACACGACCGGAATTCAGCATTCGCTGGCGTTGGCAAGAGAATGACGTGGCGTTCTGGGACAACCGCGTGACCCAGCATTACGCGGTGGACGACTACCGGCCGCAGCGGCGCGTGATGCACCGGGCGACGATTCTCGGCGACGCGCCGTTCTGAAAGCATTCGCGGGCAAGTCGGAGCGGCGGTTCGGTGCTCCGACTTGCCCGCGAATGAAAGCGCCGCGCGTTACCTGACCAGGTGCAGGAACTGCATGTGCCGCTCGTACTGGTCGAGGATGTCGTTGATGATCTGCTCCTTGCTGTAGCCGACCAGATCATAGTTCTGGCTGCCTTCGGCCAGGTGCACCTCGGCGCGGTAGTAGCGGCGGTTCTTCAGCTCCTGCGTACCCAGCCCACCCAACGCGAACGACGGGGTGAAGTAGCCACGCATCTGCACCTGGTAGATGAACGGCTGCTCCTCGCCATGGCCGATCTTCAGGCTGACGTTGTCGTGGCTCGGGTCGTCCTGGGTGATCAGCGCCAGGCCCTTCTGCTCGAACACCTCGGTCACGTCGGCAATCGCCGGGCGCACCACGTCATCCATGAAGCGATACACCTCGTCGCGTGATGGGAAGTGCACGGCCTGGCTCAAACGCTGGCGCCAGCCACCGCGTCCGCGGCGGGACTGGGCGAACGGTGCCAGCGAATGCATCTGCGCGATCTGCCGCTGGCTCTCCAGGTAGAACGCCTTGTGCAAGCCCCACATCATGCACAGCAAGATCAGCGAGAATGGCAGCGACGTCAGCACCACCGCCGATTTCAGCGAATCAATGCTGCCAGCGAACAGCAAGCCGCTGGTGACCAGCGCAGTCATCGCGCCCCAGAAGATCCGCAGCCAGTTCGGCCCGTCCTCGTCGGCGTCGCCGCCTTTGGCAGAAAGCGTCGACAGCACCACGGTGCCGGAGTCGGCGGAGGTGACGAAGAACACGAAGCTGATGAACACGGTGACGGCAATCACCGTCTTGCTCCATGGATAGGTCTCCAGCAGCAGGTACAGGCTCATCGACGGGTTGTCCAACGCCGACTGCCCCAGCGCGGTCATGCCGTGGTTGATCACCTGGTCCAGCGCACTGTTGCCGAAGATCGACATCCACGCGAGGGTGAAGCCCAGCGGGATCAGCAGCACGCCGAAGACGAATTCGCGAATGGTGCGGCCACGCGAGATGCGCGCGATGAACAGCCCGACGAAGGGCGACCAGGCGATCCACCAGGCCCAGTAGAACACCGTCCAGCCGCCCAGCCAGTCGCGATTCTCGCCATAGGCATACACGTCGAAACTCTTGCGCGGCAGGGCGCCGAGGTAGTCGCCAAGGTTCTGGATCAGGGTGTTGAACAGGTGCTGCGTGGGGCCGGCGAAGAGCACGAACAACAGCAGCGCGCAGGCCAGGAACAGGTTGATGTCGCTCATCACCCGCACGCCCTTCTCCACCCCGGCAACTGCAACGGCCACCGCTGCACCCATCATCAGGGCGATCAGCAGCACCTGCACCCACTGGCTGTGATCGATGCCGAACAGGTAGTCGAGGCCGGCGTTGAGGTGCAGCACGCCAAAGCCCATGTCCGCACCCAGGCCGAACACCGTGGCGATGATGCCGAAGCCGTCCACTGCGTAGCCGATCGGCCCGTTGATGCGTTTGCCGATCAGCGGGTACAGCGCCGAGCGCAATGCCAATGGCAGGTTGTGGCGGTAGGCGAAGTACGCCAGGGCCATGCCGACGAAGGCGAACACGCCCCAACCATGCAGGCCCCAGTGCAGGAACAGGATCTGCATCGCCTGGCGCCCGGCCTCGGCCGTGCCCGCCTCGCCCTGGGGCGGCTGGAGCATATGGGTCAGGGGTTCGGAGACGCAGAAGAAGAACAACGTGATGCTGATGCCGGCAGCGAACAGCATGCCGGCCCAGGACAGGTAGCTGAACTCGGGCTCGTCATGGTCGGCGCCGAGCTTGATCTTGCCGTAGCCGGACACCGCAGTGACCACCACGAACACCAGGTACAGGGTCATGGCCAGCATGTAGTACCAGCCGACCGTGTTGGCCGCCCAGTTCTGTGCAGCCAGCAACCAGTCGCCCGCCGCTTGCGGGTTGGCGATGACCACCAGGCCGAAGATGAGGATGAAACTTGCCGCGAAGTAGAACACCGGGGGGTTCATGCGGATCTTGCCATTGGCAAGGGAAGGCGTCGGTGCACTCATGAAACGGGCACCTCTACAGCAGTGAAAAGGCTCGGATTGAACGGGTTCAGCAAAGGGAATCCTCCTGTTGAACACCGGCAGCGGACCAGCGTTTTAATTTGAACAAGCGTTCAAGTTAAACATGGATCGGATTTCAATGCGACCTGTGGTCGCTGGCGGGCGACCAGTTGACCTTTGCTCTTTGCCAGCAGTTCCGGCCCTATCGCGGGACAAGCCCGCTCCACTCTGTGGGAGCGGACTTGTGCTGCGATAGGACCCGCCGGGCCTACCTCACTGTTTGTCCTGGCAATCGAGTTGCAGGTTCGCCTGGGTGATGTTGCTCTCGGCCGGCACGCTGCGCGTCAGCCAGACATTGCCGCCAATGGTCGAACCCTTGCCGATGGTGATGCGCCCCAGAATGGTCGCACCGGCATAGATGACCACGTCATCCTCGACGATCGGGTGGCGCGCCAGGCCCTTGTGCAAGGTGCCCGACTCGTCCGACGGGAAGCGCTTGGCGCCAAGGGTCACCGCTTGATAGATGCGCACGCGCTCGCCGATGATCGCCGTCTCGCCGATCACCACGCCTGTGCCGTGGTCGATGAAGAAGCTCTGGCCGATCTGTGCGCCGGGGTGGATGTCGATGCCGGTGGCCGAATGCGCCAGCTCCGAGCTGATTCGCGCCAGCAGCGGCAGCCCGGCCTGGTAGAGGTGATGCGCCAGGCGGTGGTGGATGATCGCCAGGATGCCGGGATAGCACAGCAACACCTCGTCGACGCTACGCGCCGCGGGGTCACCGTGGTAGGCCGCCAGCACGTCGGTGTCGAGCAGTACGCGCAACCCTGGCAAGGCTTTGGCAAAGCCTTGGATCAAACCCAGTGCGTGGGCATCGACGTCCTTGGGCTCGACCTCGGTGTTGCCGTGCCGCGCGGCGTAGCGCAGTTCCAGGCGCGCCTGGTCGAGCAGTGCGGTCAGCGCCGCATCCAGGGTGTGGCCGACATAGAAATCCTCGCCCTCCTCACGCAGATCCACAGGCCCCAGGCGCATGGGAAACAACGCTCCACATAATTGCTCGAGGATCTCGCGCATCGCCTCGCGCGAGGGCAGTTCGCGCCCGCCCTGCTTGTTGCTGCAACGGCCATTGCGACTGCGCCACTGGTCACGGGCCTGGCGCAGTTCACTGACGATGCCCGGCAATTGCCAATGGCCGGTCGATGGATGTTCGCTCACGGTGTTCTCCTGGCTTGCGACGGTGTCGGTAGGTAGAGCCGCCACTTGTAGGAATTACTCTACGGCAAATTCTTCCCTTGGAAAAAACAACGCTTTATTCCATCCTGCACTAAGTCGGGCATAAGCAGCGATGACGGGGACCCGGTTCACGGCTACCCTCAAAACTGCGCTTCAGGGATGAAATAACAGAAAGGAATAATAGATAATTTTTTATTATTTCCTGAGCTATACAGCCCACCCTATAGTCGCCACCCACTACTTAAAACAAAGCGCGGGGACAGCCATGACCAAATTCACCAAGCCACTTCTCAATGCCAGCCTGGCCATCCTGCTGGGCACCGGCCTGTTCAGCCACGCCTTTGCGGGTGAGCAGCTCAAGACCATCCAGGAAAAAGGCGTGATCAACGTCGGCCTGGAAGGCACCTACCCACCCTTCAGCTTCGTCGACGAAAACGGCAAGCTGACCGGTTTCGAAGTGGAACTCTCCGAACTGCTGGCCAAGGAGCTGGGCGTCAAGGCCAAGGTCCAGCCAACCAAGTGGGACGGCATCCTCGCCGCGCTGGAATCCAAGCGCCTGGACGTGTTGATCAACCAGGTGACCATCTCCGAAGAGCGCAAGAAGAAGTATGACTTCTCCGAGCCCTACACCATCTCCGGCATCCAGGCGCTGATCCTGAAGAAGAAGGCCGAGCAGCTGAACATCAAGACCGCGCAGGACCTGGCGGGCAAGAAGGTCGGTGTGGGCCTGGGTACCAACTACGAGCAGTGGGTCAAGCAGGACGTACCCAAGGCCGACGTGCGTACCTATGAAGACGATCCGAGCAAGTTCGCTGACCTGCGCAACGGCCGTATCGACGCCATCCTGATCGACCGCCTGGCCGCCCTTGAATACGCCCAGAAGGCCAAGGACACTCAACTTGCCGGCGAAGCCTTCTCGCGCCTGGAAAGCGGCGTTGCCCTGCGCAAGGGCGAACCTGAGCTGCTCGCAGCAGTGAACAAGGCGCTGGACAAGCTCAAGGCTGACGGCACCCTGGCCAAGCTGTCCGAGAAATACTTCGGTGCCGACGTCACCAAATGATCTCTGAAAGCCTGCAACTCGTTATCGACTCTACGCCCTTCCTGCTCAAGGGCGCGGGTTACACGGTACTGCTCAGTGTCGGCGGCATGTTCTTCGGCCTGGTGCTGGGCTTTGCCCTGGCACTGATGCGCCTGTCGAAGATCCTGCCGCTGGACTGGCTGGCGCGGATCTACGTGTCGTTCTTCCGCGGCACGCCGCTGCTGGTGCAACTGTTCGTGATCTACTTCGGCATGCCACAGATCGGCATCGAACTCGATCCGATCCCCGCCTCGTTGATCGGCCTGTCACTGAACATGGCGGCGTACATCTGCGAAATCCTGCGCGCGGCGATCTCCTCGATCGACCGCGGCCAGTGGGAAGCCGCAGCCAGCATCGGCATGACACGTACCCAGGCCATGCGCCGGGCGATCCTGCCCCAGGCCATGCGCACCGCTCTGCCGCCGCTGGGCAACAGCTTCATCTCGCTGGTCAAGGATACCGCCCTGGCGGCGACCATCCAGGTGCCAGAGCTGTTCCGCCAGGCACAGTTGATCACCGCACGGACCTTCGAAGTCTTCACCATGTACCTGGCCGTGGCCGTCATCTACTGGATTCTCTGCAGTATCCTGGCGCACTTCCAGAACCGCATGGAAGCGCGGGTCAACCAGCATGACCAGGAGCACTGAAGATGATCGTAGTAGAAGGCCTGACCAAGCAGTTCAAGGGCCAGACCGTGCTCAAGGGCATCGACCTGACGGTCGAGGCCGGTGAAGTCGTCGCCATCATCGGCCCCAGCGGCTCGGGCAAGACCACCTTCCTGCGCTGTCTGAACCTGCTGGAAACACCCGATGCCGGGAAAATCCGCATCGGCGATATCGACATCGACGCCGACCGCCCGCTCGGCGGCCAGCAGAGCGCGATCCGCCGTCTGCGCCAGCAGGCCGGGTTCGTGTTCCAGAACTTCAACCTGTTCCCGCACCGCACCGCCCTGGAGAACGTCATCGAAGGGCCGGTGATCGTCAAGAAGACCCCGCGCGACCAGGCCCTGGAGCTGGGCCGCAAGCTGCTCGCCAAGGTCGGCCTGGCCGGCAAGGAAGACGCCTATCCACGGCGCCTTTCCGGCGGCCAGCAGCAGCGCGTGGCCATCGCCCGTGCCCTGGCGATGGAGCCTGAAGTGATCCTCTTCGACGAACCGACCTCCGCGCTCGACCCCGAGCTGGTCGGCGAAGTGCTGGCGACCATCCGCGGCCTGGCCGAAGAGAAGCGCACCATGATCATCGTCACCCACGAGATGAGCTTTGCACGTGATGTGGCGAACCGGGTGATCTTCTTCGACAAGGGCGTGATCGTCGAGCAGGGCGAGGCGAAGGCGCTGTTCGCCGATCCGAAGGAGGAACGCACCCGGCAGTTCCTGCGCAAGTTCCTCGGGACCACTGCTTCGCAAGACTGAAAAGCTCGGCTGGATCTTCGCGGGCAAGTCCCGCTTCCACAGGAGCCGCACCGGTGATGAAGCCTGTGCGGTTCTCTGTGGGAGCGGGCCTTGCCCGCGAAGAGTCCGGCACAGCCAGATAAATGCCTCTCTTCTATTCATATTCCAAAGAGTTAGTTCATAAACTTTTTATAAGCACATAAGGTATATAGACCGGACCACCGGACCCGCATACATCCGTCGCGACCAGCTGTAGCGACGCATCTACTTCGTGAGGTTCAGGAATGGTCAGGAACACAATCACCCCAGTGCGTAACGCCAGGGCATTGAGTGCAGCCAAGGAGCGGCACTGATGTCCAGCCAACCCAATACCCAATTCCACAGCGATATCGACAGCTCGCCCCTGCTGCTGCCGGCCAAGGTGTTGCGCAATGACGCCGAGGCCCTGCAAGCGGCCCGCGAACTGGCCGAAGTCGCGCGCCAGCAGGCTTCGCGCCGCGACCAGCAACGCAAGCTGCCGTGGGCCGAGATCGAGCTGTTCACCCGCTCGGGGCTTGGCAGCATCAGCGTGCCCAAGGCCCATGGCGGCCCGGATGTATCGTTCGCGACCATCGCCGAAGTCTTTCGCCTGATCAGCGCCGCCGACCCGGCGTTGGGGCAGATCCCACAGAATCAGTTCGGCCTGCTGCAACTGCTGCGCCTGACCGCCAGCGAGGCGCAGCAGGCGCTGATCTTCCGCTCGGTGCTGGACGGCTGGCGCATCGGCAATGCCGGCCCCGAACGCAGCACCAAAGACACCTTGACCCTCAAGGCACGCATCACCCGCGACGGCGACACCTACCGCATCAGCGGCGAGAAGTTCTACTCCACAGGCGCCCTGTTCGCCCACTGGGTGGCGGTCAAGGCCCTGGACGACGAAGGTCGCCAGCGCCTGGCCTTCGTACGCCGTGGCAGCCCTGGGCTGCGCATCGTCGACGACTGGTCCGGCTTCGGCCAGCGCACCACCGCCAGCGGCACGGTGCTGCTCGACCAGGTGCCGGTGGACGTGGACCTGGTGATCGACAACTGGCGCCAGGCCGACCAGCCCAATATCCAGGGCGCGGTCTCGCAACTGATCCAGGCTGCCATCGACGCCGGAATCGCCGAAGCGGCCATCGACGACGCCATCGCCTTCGTGCGTGACAAGTCGCGGCCGTGGATCGATGCCAAGGTCGAACGGGCCAGCGATGATCTCTACGTGATCGCCGACATCGGCCGTCTCAAGCTCGAGCTGCACGCCGCCGAGGCGCTGCTGCGCAAGGCCGCGCAGGTGCTGGACGAAGTCAATGCGGCGCCCATCGATGCCGCTGCGGCGGCGCGCGCCTCGATTGCCGTGGCCGAGGCCAAGGTGCTCACCACCGAGATTTCGCTGCAGGCCAGCGAGAAGCTGCTCGAACTCGCCGGCAGCCGCGCCACCCTCGCCGAATTCAACCTCGACCGCCACTGGCGCAACGCCCGGGTGCACACGCTGCACGACCCGGTGCGCTGGAAGTACCACGCGGTCGGCGCCTATTACCTCAACGGCACGCTGCCTGCGCGGCATTCCTGGATCTGAATTTTTGTCGGGGGCTGCTGTGCAGCCCAATCGCGGGACAAGTCGCAGCGGCGAACCGCCGCTCCTACAGGGACAGCACAGGTCTGTGGGACCGGCGGTTCGCCGCTGCGACCTGTCCCACGATTGGGCCGCATGGCGGCCCTACGGCCCCGGAGAACAACATGACAACATCCGTGATCACCAGCGACGCGCAGGCCATTGCCGTCGCTGAAGACATCGCCCGGCAACTGCAGCGCGACAGCGCCCTGCGCGACCGCGAGCGCCGCCTGCCGCACGCCGAACTGGAACTGTTCACCCGCTCCGGCCTGTGGGCGATCAGCGTACCCAAGGCCTTCGGCGGCGCCGAAGTATCGAACGTCACCCTGGCCAAGGTCATCGCCCGCATCGCCCAGGCCGACGCCTCGCTCGGGCAGATTCCGCAGAACCACTTCTACGCCCTCGAAGTGCTGCGCGTGAACGGCACCCTCGAACAGCAACAGCGTCTCTACGCCGAGGTGCTGGCTGGCAAGCGCTTCGGTAACGCCCTGGCCGAACTCGGCACCAGGACCTCCAGCGACCGTACTACCCGCCTGACCCGCGACGGCGACGGCTACCGCATCAACGGCCGCAAGTTCTACGCCACCGGCGCGATCTACGCCCAGCGTATCCCCACCTCGGTGGTCGATGACGAGGGCGTGCAGCAACTGGCGTTCGTGCCCGCCAACAGCCCCGGTGTGCAAGTGATCGACGACTGGAGCGGCTTCGGCCAGCGCACCACCGGCAGCGGTTCGGTGCTGTTCGACAATGTCCGTGTCGAGGCTACCGACCTGGTGCCCTTCCAGGCCGCGTTCGAACGCCCGACAACAGTCGGCCCATTGGCCCAGATTCTCCACGCTGCCATCGACACCGGCATCGCTCGCGCCGCCGTCGAAGACGCCCTGCACTTCGTGCGCAACCACAGCCGCCCATGGATCGACGCAGGTGTCGACCAGGCCTCGGCCGATCCACTGACACTCAACAGCTTCGGTCGCCTGAGCATCCGCCTGCACGCCGCCGAAGCACTGCTCGAGCGGGCCGGCGAAATCCTCGACCAGGCCCAGCGCGACAGCAACGCCAGCAGCGTGGCCGCCGCCTCCATCGCCGTCGCCGAGGCCCGCGCGATCAGCACCGAGATTTCCCTGTCCGCCGCCAGCACCCTGTTCGAGCTGGCCGGCAGCCGCGCCACCCTGGCCGAACACAACCTCGACCGCCACTGGCGCAACGCCCGGGTCCACACCCTGCACGACCCGGTGCGCTGGAAGTTCCACGCCATCGGCAACTACTACCTCAACGGCGAAAACCCACCGCTGCGAGGGACCATCTGATGAGCAAGCAGATCCTGCTCAACGCTTTCAACATGAACTGCATTGGCCATATCAACCACGGCCTGTGGACCCATCCGCGCGACACCTCGACCCGCTACAAGGACATCGAGTACTGGACCGACCTCGCGCGTCTGCTGGAGCGCGGGCTGTTCGACGGGCTGTTCATCGCCGACATCGTCGGCACCTACGACATCTACGGCGACTCGGTCGACGTCACGCTCAAGGAATCGATCCAGCTGCCGGTAAACGACCCGCTGCTGCTGGTCTCGGCCATGGCCGCGGTGACACGCAACCTGGGCTTCGGGCTGACCGCCAACCTCACCTACGAGCCGCCGTATCTGTTCGCCCGCAGGCTCTCGACCCTCGACCACCTGAGCAAGGGCAGGGTCGGCTGGAACATCGTCACCGGCTACCTCGACAGCGCGGCCCGTGCCATGGGCCTGGAACAACAGCCCGAGCACGACCGGCGCTACGACCAGGCCGACGAATACCTGCAGGTGCTGTACAAGCTGCTCGAAGGCAGTTGGGCGGACGATGCCGTGGTCGAAGACCGCAAGCAGCGCGTCTATGCCCGGCCCGACAAAGTGCGCAAGGTCGAGCACCGAGGCGAGTTCTACAAGGTCGAGGGCTATCACCTGTGCGAACCCTCGCCGCAGCGTACACCGGTGCTGTTCCAGGCGGGCAGCTCGGCACGCGGCCTGGCATTTGCCGGCAACCACGCCGAGTGCGTGTTCATCGGCGGCCAGACCCACTCAGGCACCCGTGCCCAGGTCGACAAGGTGCGCGCAGCCGCCCTCGCCGCAGGCCGAGACCCTCAGGCAATCAAGGTGTTCATGGGCATCACCGTGATCGTCGCACCCACCGAGGAGCAGGCCCGCGCCAAGCACGCCGAGTATTTGCGTCACGCCAGCGCCGAAGCCGGTGTGGCGCACTTTGCCGCCTCCACCGGCATCGACTTCGCTGCCTTCGACCTCGACGAGCCGATCAACGCAGGTCAGGGCAATGCGATCCAGTCCGCCACCAAGCTCCTGCAGGACAACGCCTGGACCCGCCGCCGCCTGCTGGAACAACACGCCCTGGGCGGACGCTACGTGACCCTGGTCGGTGCGCCTGATCAGGTCGCCGAGCAACTGATCGGCTGGATCGACGAGACCGGCCTGGACGGCTTCAACCTGGCACGCACCGTCACCCCGGAAAGCTACGAAGACTTCATCGACCTGGTGGTCCCCGAACTGCAACGCCGCGGCCGCTACAAGACCGCCTACGCCGAGGGCAGCCTGCGCCAGAAGCTGTTCGCCAGCCCTAGCGCACATCTGCCCGCCGACCATCCCGGCAGCACCTACCGCACCCCGACCAACGCCCCCACCGGAGCCGCGCATCATGCTTGAGAAACTCTATCGGCCCGTCGCGGCCGCCCTGCTGTCCCTGGGCCTTGCCGGCGCCGCGCTGGCCGCCGAACCCCTGAAGATCGGTACCACGGCCGCCTTCGCCATTCCGCTCGAAGCGGCCGTGGCAGAAGCGCACAAGCAAGGCCTGGAGGTAAAGCTGATCGAGTTCAGCGACTGGATCGCCCCCAACGTCAGCCTCAACAGCGGCGACATCGACGTGAACTACTTCCAGCACATTCCTTTCCTGGAAAACGCCAAGGCCGCAGCAGGCTTCAACCTGGTGCCCTATGCACCGGGGATCATCAACAACGTCGGCCTGTATTCGAAGAAGTACAAGCGCTTCGCCGAACTGCCCGAAGGCGCCAGCGTGGCCATCGCCAACGACCCGATCAACAGCGGGCGCGGCCTGCAGTTGCTGGCCAAGGCCGGGCTGATCACGCTCAAGCCTGGCGTGGGTTACAAGGCCACCGAAGACGACATCGTCGCCAACCCGAAGAAGCTCAAGATTCTTCAGGTCGAGGCCGTGCAACTGGTGCGGGCCTACGACGATGCCGACCTGGTGCAGGGCTACCCGGCCTACATTCGCCTGGCCAACAGCTTCGATGCCACCTCGGCGTTGCTGTTCGACGGCCTGGAGAACAAGGAGTACGTGATCCAGTTCGTGATCCGCCCGCAAAGCAAGGACGACCCGCGCCTGGCCAAGTTCGTCGATATCTACCAGCATTCGCCGGCCGTGCGTGAAGCCCTGAACAAGGCCCACGGCAGCCTGTACCAGGCTGGCTGGGAGGGCTGAGATGAGTAGCGCCAGCGCCCTCAGGGCGCCCGTCCCCCACGCCACGCCGGCCCCGGCGCGCGAGCAGGTATTGCGCCCGGAGGTGAACGAGGCTCATGTACGCTTCATCGGGTTGGGCAAGACCTACCCCGGGCAAGCTCACCCTGCCCTGCACGGCATCGACCTGAACATCCGCCGCGGCGAGATCTTCGGCATCATCGGCCGCAGCGGCGCCGGCAAGTCGTCACTGCTGCGCACCATCAACCGCCTGGAGCAACCCAGCGAAGGGCGCGTGCTGATCGACCAGGTCGACATCGCTCCGTTCGACGAGGATCGCCTGGTGTCGCTGCGCCGGCGCATCGGCATGATCTTCCAGCACTTCAACCTGATGTCGGCCAAGACCGTGTGGCAGAACGTCGAGCTCCCCTTGAAGGTCGCCGGCGTGGCCAAGGCCGAGCGTCAGCGCAAAGTGCGCGAGTTGCTGGAACTGGTAGGCCTGGAACAGAAGCATCACGTCTATCCGGCGCAGTTGTCCGGCGGTCAGAAGCAGCGTGTCGGCATCGCCCGCGCGCTGGTGCACGATCCGCAGATCCTGTTGTGCGACGAAGCGACCTCGGCACTGGACCCTGAAACCACCGCCTCGATCCTCAACCTGCTGCGCGATATCAACCAGCGCCTTGGCCTGACCATCGTGCTGATCACTCACGAGATGGCGGTGATCCGCGACATCTGCCAGCGCGTGGTGGTGCTCGAACGTGGCGAAGTAGTCGAGCAGGGCGAGGTCTGGCAGGTATTCGGCGCGCCGCGCCACGAAGTGACCCGCACCTTGCTCGCCCCCTTGCAGACCAAGCTACCCGCAGCCTTGCAGGCCAATTTGCGGGCTCAACCGGTCAGCCAGGACGCTGCCGTGGTGTTGCGCCTGCAACTGGTCGGCGAGCCGGAGCTGTCGGCATTGTTCACCGATCTCGGTGGGCGTGTGCGTCTGCTCCAGGGGGGTGTCGAGACCATTGGCGAGCACGCCTTGGGCCAACTGGTCCTGGCCGTGCGCGGCTCCGCGCTTGGGGCTCATCAACTACTCGAACGCGCCCGGCGCTGGGCTGCCGATGTGGAGGTGCTGGGTTATGTGGACTGAACGCCTGCTGCAAGGCCTGATCGATACCCTGCTGATGGTGGGGGTGTCTTCGTTGATCGCGCTGCTGGTGGGGATTCCGATGGCGGTGCTGCTGGTCACCAGCGGCAAGGGCGGCATCTACGAAGCGCCGCTGCTCAACCGCGTGCTTGGCGCCTTCGTCAACCTGTTCCGCTCGATCCCCTTCCTGATCCTGATGGTGGCACTGATCCCCTTTACCCGGCTGATCGTCGGTACCACCTATGGCGTCTGGGCGGCGGTGGTGCCGTTGACCATCGCTGCCACGCCATTCTTCGCCCGAATCGCCGAAGTCAGCCTGCGCGAGGTCGACCACGGCCTGATCGAAGCGGCGCAGGCCATGGGCTGCCGACGCTGGCACATCATCTGGCATGTGCTGCTGCCTGAAGCGCTGCCAGGGATCGTCGGCGGTTTCACCATCACCTTGGTGACCATGATCAACTCCTCGGCCATGGCCGGCGCGATCGGTGCCGGTGGTCTGGGTGACATCGCCTACCGCTATGGGTACCAGCGCTTCGACAGCCAGATCATGCTGACGGTGATCGTCATGCTGGTGGCCTTGGTGGCGGTGATCCAGTTGGGCGGGGATCGGTTGGCCAAAGGCTTGAACAAGCGCTGAGCTGAAATCGAGTTCCTACGACCAGCGCAGGTTCTCGGCCGCGACGGGCCGTCCGAACCAGTAGCCCTGCCCCAGGTCGCACTGCTGCTCCAGCAGCAGCCGCGCCTGCTCGGCCTGCTCGATCCCCTCGGCATGCACCTGCATCCCCATGCTCCGCGCCAGGGCGATGATCACCCGCACGATGGCGATGTCGTCTTCGTCATTGGGCAATCCGGCGACGAAGCCCTGGTCGATCTTCAGCTTCTGCACCGGCAGGCGCTTGAGCCGCAACAGTGACGAATAGCCGGTGCCAAAATCGTCGATCGCCAGGCGCAAGCCCAGTTCGCGCAGACGGTGTAACTGCTCCAGCGCCACCTCCGGGTCCTCCATCACCGCACTCTCGGTCACTTCCAGCTCCAGCAGCGCCGGGTCCAGGCCGGTCTCGTCCAGCACCTCGGCCACTTGTCGATACAGGCCACGCTGGCCGAACAGGCGACTCGACAGGTTCACCGCGACGAAGTCCAGCACTCGCCCCTCGGCTTGCCACTGCACCATCTGCCGACAGGCCTGGCGCAGCACCCAGGCATCGATATCGACGATCAGCCCGGTGCGCTCGGCGATCGGGATGAACTCGCCCGGCGGCACCAGGCCGCGCTCGGGATGCTGCCAGCGCACCAGCGCCTCGACCCCGACCATGCTCCCGGTGAACAGGTCGTGCACCGGCTGGTAGAAGACGCGCAACTCTTCCTGGGCCAGGGCCCGGCGCAGTTCACCGGCGGTCTCGACGCGATGCTGGGCGTGGGCGGTAAGTTCTTCGGTGTACAGCGCATAGCAGGCGCGACCATTGCTCTTGGCCTTGAACAGCGCCGAGTCGGCATTGCGCAACAGTTGCTCGGCGCTCAGCGCGTCGCTGGGGAACAGGCTGATACCGATGCTCGCACCGATGAACAGCTGCTGCCCTTCGAACGCGAACGGCTGGCGAAGGCGTTCGAGGATGCCCTGTGCAGTAGTCGCCGCCTGGGCGACCTGCTGGCACCCCTCGAGCAGTACCGCGAATTCGTCGCCGCCCAGGCGCGCCAGGGTCACGCCGCTACCCAGCTGCTCCTGCAAACGCTCGCCCACCAGCTTGAGCAACTGGTCGCCAATGGTGTGCCCCAGGCTGTCGTTGATGCTCTGGAAGTGGTCGAGGTCGAGCAGCAGCAAGGCGCAGCCACGCTTGTTCGCCTGCGCCGCCGCCAACGCCTGCTCGGCACGGTCGCTGAACAGCAGTCGGTTGGGCAGGCCGGTCAAGGGGTCGTGATGGGCGAGGTAGGCCAGCTCTTGCTCGGAATGCTTGATCGCACTGATGTCGCTGAACACCGCAACGTAGTGGCTCAGCTCACCGCTGTCGTCGCGAATCGCGCAGATCGTCTGCCATTGCGGATAGATCTCGCCACTCTTGCGGCGATTCCAGATTTCCCCGCTCCACTCGCCTTTTTCGGCCAGGGTCGCGTAGATCTGCTGGTAGAAAGGCGCCCCATGGCGTCCCGACTTGAACTTGCTCGGGCGCTGGCCCAGCACTTCGTCCTGGTGATAACCGGTGATGCGCATGAAGGCGCGGTTCACATGCACGATCAGGCCGTTGCGATCGGTCACCAGCACGCCTTCCAAGGTGCTGTCGAAGACCGCTGCCGCCATGCGCAGGCGTTCGCGATCCTCGCTGCGCAGACGCGCACCCACGCCGATGAAGTTGAGCAGCCGGGCCCGTGACACGAAGATCAGCAAGGCGCTGAGCAGCACCCAGACCACCACGTTGATCTGCCGCCCGACGGTCAGCGCCAGGTCGTTGTCGGTCATGCCACGCAGCACCCACTCCGACAGCACCAGCCAGAGGAACGACAACACAACGTAGAGCGCAGCCATGCGCAAGGCGTCGCGAACAGAAACAGACATGTCGGGTGCATCAGTCCATGGAAAATAATGGCGCAGTATAAAGGTTGAAACATGCCGTGACTTTAAATCCCGGCTCATAAATAAGTCGCGGTTCCCGCCGCCCTGGCCCGTCCAGCCTGCCTTGGCGACACCCTCGCCGACGGCAAGGTGACCGGCGGTGACGATCCCGGCGAAAGCACGACTGGTTTTATTTCCCCGTCAAGGGATAATGCGCCCGTTGTTTCCCCTGATTTCCCGAGGGTCTTTCCAACTATGTGGTACAACGGTCTGCTCGACCTGTCGGCCTGGCAACTGGTCGCGGTCACCCTGCTGATGACCCATGTGACCATCGTCAGCGTCACGATTTACCTGCATCGCTACTCGGCGCACCGCTCCCTGGAGCTCAATGCCGGGCTCAAGCATTTCTTCCGCTTCTGGCTGTGGCTGACCACGGCGCAGAACACGCGTGAATGGACAGCGGTCCATCGCAAGCACCACGCCAAGTGCGAAACCCCCGACGACCCGCACAGCCCGGTGTACAAGGGCCTGGGCACGGTCCTGCGCAAAGGCGCGGAGCTGTACCGGGAAGAGGCGCGCAACGAGGAAACCCTGCGCATCTACGGCAAGAACTGCCCGGATGACTGGATCGAACGCAACCTCTACTCGCGCTACAAAATGGGCGGCATCGCCCTGATGGCCGTGCTCGACCTGCTGCTGTTCGGCACCATCGGCATCACCATCTGGGCCATCCAGATGATGTGGATTCCGTTCTGGGCCGCCGGCGTGGTCAATGGCCTGGGCCATGCGGTCGGCTATCGCAACTTCGAATGCCGCGACGCCGCCACCAACCTGGTGCCCTGGGGCATCATCATCGGCGGCGAAGAGCTGCACAACAACCACCACACCTACCCCAATTCGGCCAAGCTGTCGGTGCGCCGCTGGGAGTTCGACATGGGCTGGATGTGGATTCGCCTGCTGTGCCTGCTGCGCCTGGCCAAGGTGCAGCGCGTGGCGCCGATCGCCCACCGAGTCGAAGGCAAGGCCTCGTTGGACATGGACACCGCCATGGCGATCCTCAACAACCGCTTCCAGATCATGGCCCAGTACCGCAAACTGGTGATCGGCCCGCTGGTCAAGCAGGAGCTGGAAAAGGTCGACACCTCGGTGCGCCACCACTTCCGCCGTGCCAAGCGCCTGCTGTCACGCGAGACCAGCCTGCTGCAGGATCGCCACCACGTACGCATCGAATCGATGCTGACGCACAGCCAGACGCTCAAGACCATCTACGAGAAGCGCCTGGCGCTGCAACAGATCTGGGCGCGCACCAGCGCCAACGGCCATGACATGCTGGCGGCCATGAAAGACTGGGTACACGAGGCCGAAGCCAGCGGTATCCAGTCGCTGCGTGACTTCGCCGCACAGCTCAAGACCTACTCCCTACGCCCTACCGGCGCCTGACTGCCGTTGATCGGCATGCCCCGTCCAAGGGCATGCCGACCGGAACTTCACCCCCCTGCTCGACTCAAAATCGGCATATCGCCCGCGTGGCGGGCCGAGTCGTGGCCGCACGCACATTCGTCGAGATCCGATCCGTGCACATGGCCAAAGAACGTCACCCCTCGATCCAGGCCGGTCCGCCCCGCCCCGAAGCTGCCCAGACCCTGCTCGCCCTGCTGCATGCCCAGGGTGAAGTGGCGCGCCTGAGCGAGCGCGAGCAGCTCTACAGCTCGCTGCTCGACAGCGTCAACGCCGTGCTCTGGGCCTTCGACTGGGAAACCCGCCAGGTGCTGTACGTCAGCCCCGCCTACGAGCGTATTTTTGGCCGCCCGGCCAGCCTGGTGATGGCCGACTACAACGAGTGGCGCGATGCAATCCACCCCGACGACCTCGACTACGCCGAGCGCAGCCTGGCCCAGGTACTGCTCCAGGGCACCGTCGAGGACCGCGAATACCGCATCATCAACGGCGCAGGCGAAGTGCGCTGGCTCAGCGACAAGTGCTACATCAACCAGCAGCGCGAAGGCGAGCGGGTGATCATCGTCGGCATTGCCGAGGACATCACCGAGAAGAAACAGCTCGAAGGCGAATTGCAGCGCCTTGCCACCACCGACGTCCTGACCCAGAGCAGCAATCGTCGGCACTTCTTCGAATGCGCCCAGCAAGCCTTCGACCGCGCCCGCGAAGACGGCACGCCAATGGCATTCCTGCTCCTGGACATCGACGACTTCAAGCACATCAACGACAGCTACGGGCATCCGGAAGGCGACCAGGTGCTACAGCGCATCGCCGACAGCGGCAAGGCAGTGCTGCGTCGGGGCGATCTGTTCGGCCGTATTGGCGGCGAGGAATTCGCGGCGGTATTCCCAGGCTGCACGGCACAGGTCGCCGAGCAGATCGCCGAGCGCTTGCAGCGAGAAATCCAGCGCCTGAGCTTCACCTACGGCCAGCAGACCTACGGCGTGACCGTGAGCCAGGGGCTGACCGAGCTGAGCGATCAGGACACCGACCTGGACAACCTGTTCGGTCGCGCCGACGCGGCGATGTACCAGGCCAAGCGCCAGGGCAAAAACCAGATCGTGCGCGGATGAGCGGTAGCGCTCACGGTTTTTCCGTGGCGCTGTCTTCGTCGGTGTTCGGGGCCTGAGGCATCTCTTCCACAACCTCAGCTTCAACGGTCGCGGCTTCGACCTCAGGCGTTGTGATCACCGCCGGCGGCGCGGGTGGCTCGCGCAGGCGGTTGAGCTCAGGCAGGCCGAGCTTGAGCAGGCGTGCGGTCTTGCTGCTGGCGATCTTCTCGTTGCCCTGGGTCGGCAGCGCCCGCGACAACTGGCCGGCCAGGTTCATCGCCAGAATCTCTCGCGAATACACGCCACCACCCAGCTGATAGATCGCAGCGATCAGCTCGCGCAGGTTCAGCGGCAGGCGCCAGCGGGTGCGCAGGGCCGAACCGAATGGCGCGCCAAACTCATTGAGCGACAACTGCACCTGGTCTTCGTCCAGCTCGCCACCGGCCAGACGCCACTCCTGCAGGGTACGCAACACGGCCAGGTCACCCAGGCAATGCAGCAGACCCGCGCAGTAGCAGCGCTCCTGGTCCAGCTCGAGCATGCGTGCCAAGGTACGCGCGAATTCAGCGGTATGCAGCGAGATGTTCCAGAAGCGCGCGGCATGCTGCGCCAGCAGCGGGTCGCTCAAGCGTGCGCTGCGCTTCAGCGTGAGGCCCAGGATCAGGTTCATGCTCTGGGTGCTGCCCAGCTTGTTCAGCGCCTGCAGCAGGGTCTGCACCGGCGCATCGCTATGCATGGCGGCACTGTTGGCCGCGGCGATGAGTACCCCGGTAATCTGCGGGTCATTGCGCACTTCCTCTTCCAGCACACGCAGGTTCAGGCCCTGCGGGTTGAGGGCGCGCTTGATCGCCACCTGTACATCGGCAAACAGCGGGCCGCCATCGGCAGTAGCGCGGCGCTGCTCGAGGTAGGCCGGCAGGCTGGCACCCGGCTGAAGGGGCGGCACGGGGCAGGCGATCTGCTCGCCGACTTCGAGCAACAGGTTTTCCAGGCGTTTGCGCAGGTTGTCCAGGTTCAGCGGTTTGCTCAGGTAGGCGGTGGGATGCAGCGGCAGCGCTTCTTTCACACTGGCGCTGTCGGTGCGTTCGCTCATGAGGATGAACGGCAGCCCAGGCTTGTCGCTCTTGGCGCGCACCTTGCGCAACAGGTCGAGGCCATCGACACCGGACAGCTCTCGGGCGGCGATGATCAGGTCGGGCTTGCTCGACAGCGCCGTCAGGGCCTGGGAGCCATCGGCGCAGACTTCCAGACGGGCATCGCAGCGCACGCTGAGCAGCATCTCGCGAAGCATGTCGCGCACCCAGGGATCGCTCTCGGCGATCAGCACGCGGGGTGGGAGGGGGTCTGCAGCGCTCATGGGCAACTCCTGAATAATCCTGACACGCAGTCCATCGCGGCTTCCAAACACGTCCATCGGTTAACCATAGCGCCACCTGCCGCGAATTGGCATAAAAAAACCCGCGATGGCATGCAGTTCACAGTTTGTTCATCTTCGTCGCAGCATCCGTGCATGCATTAACTACCACCTCGCCCAGCGCCCGCCTGGCTCTAGTGATGCCCCCATCACAAAGCCGTACAACACGCACGGCCAGCGAGGAGCTCATGACGCTCAACCTTTCATCCGTCACCCAACACGCCCTTTCGACCCTGCGCACCCGCATCGACCAACGCCTTGAGGAGCACCCCTCGCTTGAGCGCATAGGGCTCGCCAATCTGGACCAGGCACTGACAGACGCAGAAGCTGCGAGCATCGAGCTGACGATCAGGAGCACCCTGCACGACTACTGGGAGTCGCTCGAAAAGCCCGCCATGACGAGGCGCCAGTGTCACATCGAAGATATCGAGGCCACGCTGCGCCAATTGCTCGATGTCCAGATCGCCGCCGGCAGGATCCACCCGATCTATGCCACCTGCCTGCCCGCTTCGCTCGATCAGAATGACCTGACCATCAGCACCCTGAGCCTCAAGCTCGAGGCAAGCCGCACAGCCACACTGCATGGCTGCCTGATGTTCAACCTGGACAGCGGCCCGACCCTCGTGTGGCTGGCAGGCCGGCAATGGGCCGCCTTCGCCACGCGCGACCTGGCACTCGCAGCGCTGACCGCGCTGATGAACCAGCCGGTGGCCAGGGCCAGCATCACCGATACCCTGCCCCGCACGCAGCGCCTCGCAATGACCCGGGCATCGGCAGTGCAAACCTACGAACAGCGCCACTGGGTGATCAGGCCCGCACCGCGCAAGGCCTTTGCCGAGCTGCATCGACAACTGCGCAGCCTGCAACTGCACGATATCAAGCACGCCCTGCAGGCGGGGCTGGTGCCTGGTGAATCCCGTTCCGGGCGCGTCGAGGATGCCCTGCGCCTGCCGCTTGCCCTCGGGCCAGGCAGCGCGCTCGACGCCGCCCTCGACGAAGCGCTCAAGACACCGCCCAAAGCACCCGACTGGCTGCGATACGCGCCCGAGGACCAGGCCAATCAATGCCTGAAGGCACTCCAGGAATACGACCACGCGCGTGCCGCCATGCTCAGTGCGCTGGGCGGCTGCGACAGTATCGAAAGCTTCGCCGCGACCTCTCTGCGCAGCAGTATCGCCAACGACCTGGGCCTGGATCTGGACCCCGAGCAGATCATGCTGGTGACCAAGCGTACGCTGCCCGAAACCGCCGCCCCCTACGAGATCCGGCGCAGCCTTGTACACCTGGCGTTGCAGGGCCTGCACGACGGCGACGACCAACCGGCGTCGGAATTCATCACCGCCACGCGCTTCGAGCAACAAGACCGGCCACTGCCTGAGGCGTACGCCACACTCACGCCCGCTTATGTCTGCAAGCTGATCGAAACACTGGCGCTGCACGGCAAGTTCGCCCCCGCTCAGAGAGCCGCACACAAGCAGGACAGCAGCCGGTCGCTGATGAACGCCGCGCTCTTGCAGCAGATCGCGGCCCAAGCCTGGTGCGCACGCCTGCAAGGCCAGATCAAGCCAGAAGACCAGCAAACACTGGCAACCTTCGAGGCCGGAAGCGGCACGGGCTACGACAGGTTGTCCAGTGCCAACCTGCTCCTGGCCGACCAGTACCTGCTCAGCGACGCGCTGCTGGTGCGCCAGGAGGACGCCGAGGGCGCCCTGCAACGCCTGCTGCTCTGCTGCCCGCATCATCCGCACAAGCCGGTGCTGGGTTTCGACAGCGAACGGCAGTTGCTCGTCGAGGTGGTGGGCTGGTTCGCAGAAGCGGACACGCGGGCCTACCTGCTGCAGAACGTGATAGCCCAGCAGCGCACCTCGTTCGCCGCCCTGATCACTCAGATCGCCAACAAGCCATTCCCGCAAACACAGCAACAGCCAGCCAGCACCGAGACGCAGGTCTGGGACACCTGGTACCTGGATATCTACGGGCAGTCTCAGCAGATCCCTACTCCGGAAAAGCTCTACGAGCAGTTCTTGACACTGGTGCGCTTCACTGGCCAGGAGGGGGTCAAAGCCCTGACCCAGAACCGCATCGAGGTTGCCGAGGCCAACACAGCCGCGCGCGCGCCCGCCTGGTTGCTGGCGGCCAGTGCCTCCCAGCGTGGCCAGCTGACACGCCTGGAAGACCAGATCCAGGCTGCAGAGCAGCAGTATGCCAAGGCCAAGCATGCGCAACTGCCGGATTTCGAGGCGTATGTCCACGCCCAGGCCCAGGACAAACTCAAGCAGTTGCTCGGCAACAACGACGACAGCATCGATCCGGACAGCGTGATCATCAAGTCACCCAGGGAGACCCTTACCTACACCCAATTGCTGCGCAACGGCTATGACGACAGCCTGGGCCTGTTCACGGCCACAGCCGATACCACGGCAACCCTCGAAGGCCCCGACGGGGTTGATCTTTCGGCGTTGACGCCGCAGTCGGTCACAGGCTCCGTACGCGGTCAGTGGGTATCCGACCGCTACGTCAGCCTGATCGAGGAGACCCTGCTCTCCCCCAGACACACCGGCTACGCCTGGCGTCGTCGGCAGAGCGTGTTGATCGTACAACTGCAGATGCAACTGGCGGCGCTGCGCAGCCTCCTGCAAGGGCATCTGGATGCCGACCAGTACGCTTGGGTGCTGGCGAGCATCCAGAGCATGCACCAGACTGCCGACACCCAGCGCAAGCGTCATGCGTTCTACCGATTGGTAGTGCGTATCGACAACGAGTTCCTGGCCGACGAGCCGGCAATCGGCAAGTTGTTCAACGCGCTCTACCGGATCATGGACAAGACCCCGCCCTACCGCGAAGAAATCATCCACGGTTGCTACCTGCTCAAGTCGCCGGAAGGGCAACCCTCGCAGACGTTGCTCTACACTCCCGCGGCTGCAGACGGCATCGACTTTCGGCCCTTCAGCAGCTTCGTCCAGTCGCTCGCCACCCCAGGCATGATCGACTACTACAAGGACCGCAGTCGCAGGCAAGCCGGGCAACTGCTGGCCTTCCTGTTCAAGGACCTGCGCGAGGGCGGGGCGAGCCCGGTGCCAAGCGTGCCCGAAGCCCCCACGGACGACCTGCGCATCCTGTGCTACGACGATGGGCTGCGCCAGCGCATCGTCGATGTACGCGATGTCACCAAGGGTCGCGCCGATATGATCGCGAGCATCGTCTGGAACACGCTGGAAACGGTGGCCCAGATCGTGACGCTGCCCTTCCCGCCCGCTGCCTTCACAGTGGGCGCCGCACTTGCCCTGCGCGACTATGTCGGCGCACTGAGCGCATTCATCAATCGCGATGCCGGCACCGCGAGCCTGTACCTGTTGTCTTCGCTGCTCAACGGCGCAGGCGCCTATGGTGACCTGGCGCACGGCATGAAAGGTTTTGGCAGCCTGCTGCGCAATGCCGAGCGGCTGCCCAGCCAACCACGGCGCTGGGCAGACACGAAAACAGCAGTGCTGGGCCTCACCGAGCGTGAGCTCAAGCCCGTCGAGCTGAAGGGCCAGTCGGTACTGCTCGGCCCCCCTTCTACCCAGGGTTTGGCGCGGATCGCCAGGCGTAACGGGGGCGGTGAACTGCTCGACACCGGACGTTACGCCAGGCAGGACAAACTGGGCGACTGGACCCCGGTGGAGCACGCGGAAAACGCTGTAGTTCAGCCAGCCCCCGACAAGCACGCCGTCGCCATCTCGCTGGAAGGTGGCACACCGGCCAGTGGCACACACGCGCAAGGCATCACCCGGGTCAATGGCCGCCCCTACGTGCAGATCGACGACCAGGTGTTCCAGGTGCAATTCGATGCGCATACCGCACAATGGTCGATAATCGACCCGGACAATCCCTTCGCCTTCTTCGGACGCCAGCCATTGGCGCGCCAGGCGGACGGTACCTGGAAGCGCGTCGACAGTGGTGGGTTGCGGGGAGGGAACCCTGGCGATAACAACCTGGTACCCCCGCCTGAAACCGTAACCCCACCTGTGGCGGGTGGCGACAACGTCGTGAGCCTGCCCAGCGATCGCTCGAGCTTCTGGGATACCCACATGAAAGAGGACGCGGCACAAAGCGAACTGCTCTCGAACCAGGCCCAGGCCCGCCATCGCGCGCTGCTGGACGATACAGACATCGCCCGCCTGGAAGATGGCGAAGATGCGCACATGGATGAACTTGACTTCGAGTGCCTGCAAACCGACGAAGGGATTACCTACACCTACAAGGAAGACGAAGACTACGTAAACCGCCTCATCGGCAACTACACGGATGAAAGCTCGCAAATCAACAGCTACCTGCGCCGCGGGGTGCATGAGTTCCCGTTCTGCGACTCGGACACGTTCGTCGACAAGCTGGTGGACTCGCTGGAAACCCTGCCCAAGAGCAACACGGTCGCTCTCTACCGCGGAGGCAACGGAACGAGAAGCACATCGGGCGCGCACTTTCGCAGCGGAAAACTCAAGAAGGGCGACGTACTGGTCAACTCGGACCTGACGTCCTTTACCGAAAATCCCTACGTGATACGCGCTTTCGCCAGCGATGAGCTGTCCTCGCCGGACATCGTGAAGGGCACGTTCGACGACACATCGGTGGTTTTCGAGATACCCGCGGGCCAATACCAGAGCGGGGTGCCCATAGCCCCACTGTCATGGACAGCAACAGAGGCGGAAACCCTGTTCCCGCCAGGGTGCCGTTTCGAGATCGAAGACATCGGCGAGGTCGTGGGTGACGACTTCCGCTTCGTCAATGTGAAGCTCAAGGAGATCCCGAGCACAGCGCCCGTGGTGCACCCGGTATACGATCTGCGCACTGGCAACCCGTTCAAGCGCGACGAGTACGCCGCCATGCTCAAGAACGACGCCCTGGTCGAACGCTTCTTCCCTGCTGCCGACTGGACACCTCCCAGCCCTTCGAGCACCTGATCCTCAGGTTGAAAAAAAACGCCCAGGCAATGCCTGGGCGTTTTTTATCGGCTACGCGGATCGGCGATCAAGCCAGTTCAGCAAAGCACTCTTCGATGATGGCCAGGCCTTTGTCCAGCAGGGCGTCTTCGGCGGTCAGCGGAACCAGGATCCGCAGGACGTTGCCGTAGGTGCCGCAGGACAGCAGGATCAGACCCTTGTCACGGGCCTTGGCGACCACTTGGGCCACGGCGGCAGCGTTCGGGGTGTGGGTGCCCTTCTCGAACACTTCCACGGCGATCATCGAACCCAGACCACGGACGTCACCGATGATCGAGTGCTTCTTCTGGATTTCACGCAGGCCGGCGGTCAGGCGCTCGCCAACGGCCTTGCTGCGGTCCAGCAGTTTCTCTTCCTCGAACACCTGGATGACGGCCAGGGCCGCGGCGCAGGCGATCGGCGAACCGGCGTAGGTGCCGCCCAGACCACCTGGGGCGATGGCGTCCATGTATTCGGCCTTGCCGCACACACCAGCCAGCGGGAAGCCGCCAGCGATGGACTTGGCGAAGGTGGTCAGGTCAGGCGCGACGCCCATCTGCTCCATGGCGAAGAAGGTGCCGGTACGGCCAGCGCCGGTCTGCACTTCGTCGGCGATCAGCAGGATGCCGTGCTGGTCGCACAGGGCGCGCAGGCGCTGCATCAGCTCTTTCGGCGCTGGCAGGAAACCGCCTTCGCCTTGTACTGGCTCGAGGATGATCGCAGCGATGTCGCGTGGCTCGGCGTCGTTCTTGAAGATGCGCTCGACCGACGCGATGGCGTCATCGACGCTCACGCCGTGCAGCTCGCTCGGGAACAGGGCACGGAACACGCCGCCTGGCATCAGGCCCATGCCTGCGGAGTACGGCACGACCTTGCCGGTCAGGCCCAGGGTCATCATGGTGCGGCCGTGGTAGCCACCGGTGAAGGCGATCACACCGGCACGGCCAGTGGCGGCACGGGCGATCTTCACGGCGTTTTCAACGGCTTCGGAGCCGGTGGAAACCAGCAGGGTCTTCTTGTCGAAGTTACCCGGAACCAGCTTGTTGATCTTCTCGCACAGCTCGACATAAGGCTCGTAGGCCAGCACCTGGAAGCAGGTGTGGCTGACCTTGGTCAGCTGCTCTTGAACGGCAGCGACCACTTTCGGGTGCAGGTGGCCGGTGTTCAGTACTGCGATGCCGCCGGCGAAGTCGATCAGTTCGCGGCCTTCAACGTCGATCACCGTGGAGTTCTTCGCCGACTCGACGAAGATCGGGTGGATCTGGCCAACGCCACGTGGGACGGCGGCGACACGGCGTTGCATCAAGGATTCGTTGGTCTTGCTCATAATGCCCTCATTCGCGCCGACTCTGACGGCGCTGTTATTCGGGGGTGGCTGGGTGTGCCTGCGAACAGTATTCGTTGATCGACTGTCACCGGCGCCCTGGCCACCAGGTACTGCATGTCAAAAAAACCAGCGAGACGTCGCTCTCGCGCCCCGCTGGCAGAGGTAAAGCCCTTAGCGCATCAAACGCTGATGCACAGGTATTTGATTTCGAGGTAGTCCTCGATGCCGTACTTGGAACCTTCGCGGCCCAGGCCCGAGGCTTTGATACCGCCGAACGGCGCGACTTCGTTGGAGATCAGGCCGGTGTTGATACCGACCATGCCGTATTCCAGGGCCTCGGCGACGCGGAACACGCGGCTCATGTCGCGGGCATAGAAGTAAGAGGCCAGGCCGAACTCGGTGTCGTTGGACATGGCGATGACTTCGGCCTCGTCCTTGAAGCGGAACAGCGGCGCGAGGGGGCCGAAGGTCTCTTCCTTGGCGACGGCGGCAGTCTTCGGTACGTCGACCAGGATGGTCGGCTCGAAGAAGTTGCCTTCGATCAGCTTGCCACCGGACAGCACCTTGGCGCCCTTGGAGACGGCGTCCTCGATGTGCTCCTGGACCTTGGCGACCGCCTTGTTGTCGATCAGCGGGCCAGTGGTGGTGCCTTCTTCCAGGCCGTTACCGATCTTCAGCTTGCCAACGGCAGCCTTGAGCTTCTCGGCGAACGCGTCGTAGACGCCGTCCTGCACGTAGATACGGTTGGCGCAGACGCAGGTCTGGCCGTTGTTGCGGTACTTGGAGATGATCGCGCCCTCGACCGCCTTGTCCAGGTCGGCGTCGTCGAACACGATGAACGGAGCGTTGCCGCCCAGCTCCAGGGAAACCTTCTTGATGTCCTTGGCGCACTCTTCCATCAGCTGGCGACCGATTTCGGTCGAGCCGGTGAAGGACAGTTTGCGTACCAGGGAGTTGCCAGTCAGCTCGCCGCCGACTTCGCCGGCGCTGCCGGTAACAACGCTCAGCACGCCAGCCGGGATACCGGCGCGGGTGGCCAGCTCGACCAGGGCCAGGGCGGAGTAAGGGGTCTGCGAAGCAGGCTTGAGCACCATGGTGCAGCCAGCGGCCAGGGCCGGGCCGGCTTTACGGGTGATCATCGCCGCCGGGAAGTTCCACGGGGTGATGGCCGCGGTGACACCGATCGGCTGCTTGATGACGATCAGGCGCTTGTCTGGCTGGTGACCCGGGATGGTGTCGCCGTAGACGCGCTTGGCTTCCTCGGCGAACCACTCGATGAACGAGGCGGCATAGGCGATTTCGCCCTTGGCTTCGGCCAGCGGCTTGCCCTGCTCGGTGGTCATCAGGCGAGCCAGGTCGTCCTGGTTCTCGATCATCAGCTCGAACCAGCGGCGCAGCTTGTTCGAACGCTCCTTGGCGGTCAGGGCACGCCAGGCCGGCAGGGCCTTGTCGGCGGCTTCGATGGCGCGGCGGGTTTCCGCAGCCCCCATCTTCGGCACGGTACCGATGACTTCGCCGGTGGCCGGGTTGGTCACCTTGATGGTCTGACCGCTGTCCGCATCCAGCCATTCACCGTTGATGAAGGCTTGCTGGCGGAACAACTGAGCGTCTTTGAGCTGCATGTCGGCTTCCCTTGACCGCGCCGCGCTGGCACGGAACGTCTTGTTGATTGTTGAAAGGCGCCCCTGGTGGGGCTGCCGTCAGGAATTCTGGCACCCAAACGAGCCAAGTGTTCAATATTGGGCATCGAGCGTTTGAAATCTCAAACGAATGCTAAGCGGGTGCTGGGGTGTTGGACAATAGGCTGTTCGAAAAAAAGAACGAATGGTCTTTAGACAGCGCTGGCCCTATCGCGGGACAAGCCCGCTCCCACAGGTTGTGGGAGCGGGCTTGTCCCGCGATAGGGCCAGCAAAGATTAGACGATCGAGCTGACGAAAATGTGATGCCGCTCTATCAGAAGGCCTTGTCCAGCTCGATCACCAAAGCCCGATACCCCACACTTCCCGGCTGACGGCTGTGCACCTTCAACTCCACCAACACCTCCTGGGTCCCCCGGCGCACCTCATTGAGCACCGTAGTGGTGAGCTTCTCCGGCGTCAGGTAGCCCACCGAGGCGGAATAGATGAACTGGGTATCGGTCTCCGGACGGTAGGCCACCACCGAAGTGATGGGGCTATACCACTCGTCGCCTCGCTCCTTGCCGTACTCCCACACCTGCTCGACCGTGCCCTCGGCCTCATCGATCCGGTATTCCACCGCGCGACTGTAGTTGCCGCTGAGCTTGGTCGGCGCAAAATCGCGGCCCCAGCCGTTGTCGAACACGGTCAGCGTGCCCTTGCCGGTGAGCCAGGCGGTGTGCTGCGTCCACGACCAGTCGAAGCCATCGCCGCCAACTGGTGTCAGCACCTTTGCCTTCAGCCGCACGGGCCAGCCCTGGGGCGAGGCGAGGATCCACTTCACCTGCTTGTCACGCCCGATCTTCACCACCCCTTGATGACGCGCTGAAACGATGATGCTGTCGTCATCGGCGTCGTAGTCGATGGCATTGACATGCGCCCAGTTGCGCCCGGTGCCGACGCCGGGAGTGTCGCCGAACGGCAGGTCGCCTTCGGCCAGCTCGTTGGCCAGGCGCTCGTCCTGCTTGTGCACGCCCGCCGGCAACTGGATCGCCGCCTTGCCGAGGGTTTCCAGCAGGTCGCCGCGGTAGGGGTCGAGGATCTGGTTGAGGTCCCAGAAGTCCAGGACATCCCCCGCCTCGTCAACCTCGATGATGTGGTCGCGGATCGAGCGCACGCGCTTGCCGTCCGGTCGCCGGTAGTCGCTGGTGCCCACCCGCAGCAGGTAGGTGCCCTGTGCCGTTTCGCGGATCTCGTGGGAGAAGTCGGCGAACTTGTCCGGCAGGTTGCGCTGCCAGATACGCCGCCCCAGCAGGTCGAACTTGGAGTAGGTCTGGCCCTGGCCCCAGATCAGCTTGCCGTCGCGGGTCTGCTGGAAGCCCATGGTCCCCCCCAGGCCATCGCGGCGGTTGGAGTCGTGGATCTGCTCGATATCCAGGTACCAGCGCACATCGCCATTGCTGTCGGCGATCCAGTTGTTGCCGACCTGATCCCACTCGGCAGCACCGCCCAGGCCGTTCCACTTGAAGGCACGGCCACCGGGGATCTCGCCCAGCAGGTGGTTGAACAGGTAGAGACGTTTCTCGAAGCCCGGCGCCACCTTGATCGGTTCGACCAGCGGCAGCGCCGCCGTCTGTTTCGCCACTACCGGCAGGCGCACGGCCGGGGCGTAGATTTCATAACGCTCACGCACGCGCTCACCGTCGAGCTTGTAGCTGACCTCGACCTGGTTGACGTGGTCCGGGTAGAGCCCGAACACCGGGATGCCGCCGTAAGTCCACAGCGAGCGGTCGGAGACGTCATAGGCAATGTCCACACCCCGCTCACCACGGCCCAGCACACGCACATGGGCGTTACCGATGGTGCGCCCGCCGTCGCGGATGATCGCGGTCAGCGGCGCCAGGCGGTAAGGGTTGACGACGATGTCCCCGAGCAGCGCCTGGTCGTCGGTGGGCACTTTGGCGGTGATGCAGGCGCCCTCGGGCAGTGCGGGGGTTTCGGTCTTGGCGTTCATGGCAAAGCTCCTTGTCCTCAGAAGTCGTAGCGGGCGGTGGCGCCCACGGTGCGCGGCGTGCCGAGCACGCCGGCATAGCCGCCGTTGGCGGAATTCCACAGGCTGGTGAAATAGGTCTTGTCGCCGGCGTTCTTCACCCACAGCGACAGGTCGAGCACGCCGTCGCCCTGGTCCAGGCGCACGCCGGTGGAGAGGTTGACGATGGCGTAGCTGGGGATCTGGCCGTAGTCCGAGTCGTCGATGGTGCCCACTGCGCGAGAGCGGAAGGCGTAGCTGGCGGTGACATAGGGCTCGATGCGCTCGGCCAGTTGCCACTTGTACTGGGCGTTGAGGTTGGCGATGTACTTGGAGGCACCGACCACCTGGTGGCCGGACAAGTCGCAAGTCGCGGCGGCGTTGACCAGGCTGACCTCCGGCGGGCACGGGGCGTCCTTGTACTCGGTGTAGCGCACGTCGTTCCACGAGCCGTTGAAGTTCAAGGTCAGGCCGCGCAATGGCACGGCCGTGGCCTCGAATTCGAAACCACGCGAGCGCACGCTGCCGGCGTTGGCCAGGTACTGCACGCGATTGACCTGGTCGTAGACGTTGGCCTGGTAGCCATGTACTTGCGCCCAGAACAGGTTGGCATTGAGTTGCAGGCGGTTGTCGAGCAGCGTGCTCTTGACCCCGAGCTCGGCGTTGTTGATCCGCTCGGTGCCGACCTGCAGCGAGTCGGTGCCCAGGCGCGGGGCGGCGCCGACGGTCAGGTTCACGCCACCCGACTTTTCGCCGTGCGAAAGGCTGGCGTAGCCAAGCACCTCGTCGTTGAAGCGGTAACTCAGGCTCAGCAGCCCCGACGGCGCGAAACTGTACTGGCTGAGGTCGCCCGAATCGTAGGCCCCCACCCGGCCCTGACGTGCTGTCGCTGCTGCACCGGTGACCGCGGCACCGCCAAAGGGATCGTCGCGGGTCACCCAGGCATTCTTCTCTTCATAGGTGCCGCGCACGCCTGCGGTGAAGTCCAGGCGCTCGGTCAGGTGCCAGGTGCCCTGGGCGAACAACGCATAGCTGTCGGTATCGATATGGCCGTTGCCGAGGCTAGTGACGTTGGCCAAGGCACCGGCCGGGGTGGCGTTCCAGATGTCTGCCTGGGGGCCGTAATAGGTGAACGACTTGTTGTCCAGGTCCTGCTTGAAGTAGTAGGCCCCCAGCACGTAGTCGAAGAAGCCGCCGGTGGGCGAGGCCAGGCGCAGTTCCTGCGAGTACTGCTTGTCGCGCACCGACACGCCCGCGTTGTAGGCGGCGGGCACGTTGAGGCCGTCGTCGTTGCGTGGCGTGAAATCCCACCAGCGGTAGGCGGTGATCGAGGTCAGGGTGAAGTCGTTGGGCAGCGTCCAGTTGGCCTCGACCGAAGTGCCGCCCTGGAACACCTTGACCATCTGGTCGGCATCGAAGTTGACCTTGCGCTTCTTGCCCGACACCAAAGTGGCGCCAGCCTGGCTGGCCAGGCTTTCGTAGCGGTTGACGCCGTTGATGGTCGGGCCGGTGCTGTAGAGACTGAGGATGCCGTTGTTGGAGTCCTCTTCGTTGTACTCGCCGATCCAGCGCAGGTTGAAGGTATCGCTGGGCTTGAACAGCAACTGGGTGCGAAAACCCTGGCGCTTGCCACCGTTGAGATCGTCGCCGTTGTAGAGGTTCTTCACATAGCCGTCGTCCTCGGTGCGGTAAGCGCTGATGCGCCCGGCGAGGGTGTCGGTGATCGGGCCGGAGAAACTGCCTTGCGTTTGCCAGTAGCCGTCCTCGCCCAACGACGACTGCACGCTGCCCTCGCGCTGGAAGGTTGGCTTGCGTGTGGTGATGTTGAGTACCCCGGCCGTGGTGTTCTTGCCGAACAGCGTGCCCTGCGGGCCACGCAGCACTTCGAGCTGCTCCACGTCGAGCAGGTCGAACACGGCCATGCCGGGGCGCCCAAGATAGACGTTGTCCAGATACACCCCGACGCTGCCTTCGAGGCCATCGCTGGCCGGGTTGTTGCCCAGGCCGCGGATCGAGATGCTCGACTGGCGCGCATGGACGTAGGCGACATTGGTGCTGGGCACCAGCTGCTGCAGGTCCTGCACTCGGTAGATACGCTGGGTTTCCAGGGTTTCGCTGCCCAGCACGCTGATGGGCGTGGGCACGCTCTGCGAGGTTTCCTCGCGGCGCCGGGCATTGACCGTGACGGTGCCAAGCTTGGCGTCCTGTTCGACGGTGGGCGCAGCGTCGGCAGGCGCCGGCTCGGCGAGGACATGACCGGCGGTCGCCAACAGCACACCAGCGGCCAGGGGTTGCAGGGTGAACAGCGACGCACGCGTCGGCCAACGGAAAACTCGCGACATGCAGATGCTCCTTGAGGCATGGGCCCTGGCGAGCATTTCCGTTGACGGAACCGAATCGCAGTCAGAGGGGCTTATATTCTTTTAAGAGATATAAATATTTGCATTTCATATTTTGTGGAATAAGTAACTGCATTTATAAGGTTCACAACCCTTGTCAGCAATTGCATTTCACCGAAAGTTTTCATGTAGAAAATGCATATCGATCTCCGTCAGCTTCGCCACTTCATCGCCCTGGTCGAGCATCGCAGCTTCGTCGCCGCCGCCGCGGCCGTGAACCTGTCGCAATCGGCCTTCAGCCGCAGCATCCAGACGCTGGAGCACAACGTCGGCTGTCGCCTGGTCGACCGCGCCAGCAAGGAGCTGGCACCGACCCGCCAGGGCCAGTTGGTACTGGAGCATTCGCGGCGCCTGGTGCATGGCGCGCACAACCTGGTCAACGAGATCAACCAGTTCAATGGCGCGACGACCGGCATGGTGCGCTTCGGTTCGGGGCCGGCGCCTGCCGGTGGGCTGGTGCCACGCGCGGTGGCGCGCTTCGTGACCGAGTTTCCGGCGGCGCGCACCTGCTTCCAGGTGGATAACTGGCAGGCGTTGAACCGCAGGCTGATGGCCGAGGAGATCGAGTTCTTCGTCGCCGACACCCGTCAGTTCGAAGCCGACCCGGACTACCGGGTGCACAAACTCACGCCGCAACGCTGGTACTTCTGTTGCCGCGCCGGGCATCCGCTGACCGAGCGCAACGAGGTGCGCGCGCGTGACCTGTTCGACTACCCGATGGCCACCACCTTGCGCCCGCCGAACATCCGCAAGGTGCTCAGCGAGATGAGCGGCCGCCAGGACTTCCTGCCCAACGTGGAGTGCGAGCATGGCTATGCGCTGCTCAACGTGGTGATGCAGTCAGACACCATCGGCATCGCCTGCCGGGGCAACTTGCGGCCTTATCAGGACAAAGAGCGGCTGGTGGCGCTGGAACTGGTGGATCTGACGGCGGAACAGGAAGAGGCTTGCCATACCCGCTACGGCATCGTCAGCCGGGTGGGCTATGGGTTGTCCCCATTGGCGCAGGGGTTGGTGCGGCAGTTGATTGCTTGTGACGGGGAAGGTTAGGGATCGGTGGTGGACTTTTCGCGGGCAAGCGCGATCCCACAGGGAGCGGACTTGCCCGCGAAGAAGCCGACACACCCGCTACAGGATCACCCCTTGCGCGTGGTCCGACTCAACTGCCCATCCACCCCCACCGGCACCTCACCGGCCAGGGTCACCCGCCGCACGATCCGCGGCTGGGTGCCGTAATCGTCCACCGCATAGTGCTGCGTCGCGCGGTTATCCCAGATCGCCACGTCCCCCGCCTGCCAGCGCCAGCGCACGGTGTTCTCCAGACGCGTCACATGCCCCTGCAGCAAGTTGAACAGGTGGTTCGAATCCGCCTGTGAATACCCCTTGATGCGCTTGACGAAGTGCCCCAGCTGCAACACCCGTTCACCGCTGATCGGGTGCACGCGCACCAGCGGATGCTCGGTCTCGTACACGGTCGAGGTGAACACCTTGCGATAGCGCTCCAGCCGCTCGGGGTCCACATCCGGCTTGGCGCCGGCATAGTCGTACTCGTTGCTGTGCACGGCCCAGAGCTTGTCGGCCAGCTCGCGCAGTGGTTCAGGCAGCTCTTGATAGGCGCTCGCGGTGTTGGCCCAGACCGTGTCGCCACCGGAGGCTGGCGCCACCACGCTGCGCAGGATCGACGCCTTGGGGTAGGCGTCGACGAAGGTCACGTCGGTGTGCCAGGAGTTGGCGCGCTGGCCCTCGGCACCGTCGAGCTGCAACAGGTAGCGGGTGCCATCGACCACCGGCACGGTGGGGTGGGCGATCGGCTCGCCGAGCCGCTTGGCGAAGGCTTCCTGGCCCTGGTCGTCGAGGTGGGTCTGGTTACGGAAGAAGATCACCTTGTACCGCACCAGCGCCGCCTGGAGGGCGTCGACGGTGGCAGTGTCCAGATCAGCGGACAGCTTCAGGTTGCGGATTTCGGCACCGATGCGGCCGGCGACCGGATGGATATCGAGTTCCAGGGCTTGTGGCGCGGCGGCCAATGCGGCGTTGCTCATGTCGTGCTCCTTACGATGGATTCAGCGGGCGGCCTGGACGGCCTGTTCCTGTTGCAGGGCGGTATCGATGAAACGGGGGTCGATCCAGTCGGATACCTGGAAGCTGCGGCGAATCAGGCGCTCCTTGGCGGCAAGGTCGACGCCCTGCTGCAGCAGGCCGACAAATTCGCCATCCAGGCGCGGATCGAAATAGTGGGCGAGGTTTTCCTGGGCCAGGTCGTCGCTGAGCACGCTGCGCGGCCAGTTGGCGGTGCTCGACACCAGATCCAGGTACGCCTCGCGGTTGCGCTCGTCACGCAGCCAGTTCACCGCCTGCTGCTGGGTGCTGACCAGGCGCTGGACCAGGTCCGGGTGCTGGCGGATGAACTCGCCCGTGCCTACCAGTACCGACTGGGTACTGCCAGCGCCTTTGAGATCGCGCGAGTTGACCGGCAGCTCGACCAGCCCGCGGTCACGCAGCGACAGCAGGTTCGACAGGCCCCAGGTGGCGTCGATCTGCTTGGCGGCGAGCGCCGCGTTGGACGCGTTGAAGTCCAGGTTGATGACTTTCAGGTCGCGCTCCGAGAGGCCCTGGCTGGCCAGGGCGCTGGCAAACGACAGCTGGTTGGCGGTGCCACGGAACACCGCCACGCGCTTGCCCTTCAGATCCGCCAGGCTGCGGATGCCGGAGCCCGGCACCACCCCCAGGTAGCTCTTCACCCCACGCACCCCGGCCGCCAGCACATGGGTGTCCAGGCCGCTGGACTTGCCGATGATCGCGGCCAGGTCGCCCAGGTAGGCGAAGTCTGCCTGGCCGTTGGCCAGAGCTTCGTTGACTGCAGGCCCGGCACCCTTGAAGAAGCGCCAGTCGATGCGAATGCCATCCTGGGCGAAGGCTTTTTCCAGCAATTGCTGATCACGCAGCACATCGACCACGCCCCCGGCGCTGGGTTTGCTGCCAGCGCTCAGGTCAGGCACGGCGATACGGATGACCTCGGCCCTGGTGCTGTCAGCGGCCTGAGCGGCCAGCGGCAGGACGCTGCACAGCGCGGCGAGCAATAGGTGGCGGAACGGGGTTTTCATGGCATGGCTCCTTGGCAGGCTGCCGCCGGCGATGTCCGGCGCGTTGGCCAAACGCTAGGCCGCCTCGCTTAGAACCGGCAAAGACCGAAAACTCATGCTCAAGTAACCGAAAGCTATAAATGAGCAAAGACGCGGCTCTGCGCCCGGCTTGCGCAGGACGCATCGCAAATATGAGCAAAACGCAATGTCCGGGGGCTTCCCGATGCACAGGATGCATGCTCTTATTTCTTTGATATTGGCATTGAATATTTTTTATTCCTTTAGCGCATAAGCTTGAAACGCTTCAAGAGAGGGATCGATGAGCGAGAGCACGACAGCGTTGAGCCAGGGCGGTTGGCGGATATCCTTCGCGAGGCGCGGCTGGGCAGACAAGGCGATCCCTTGGGTGATCCCGGTCGCCGTGGCGCTTTTGTGGTGGGTGGCCAGCCAGCGGCACTGGATGAGCGAGCAGATCCTGCCGGCTCCGTCATTGGTCTGGCAGACGGCCCTGGAGTACGGCTCGGGCGAGCTCTGGGGCCACCTGTGGATAAGCCTGCAGCGCCTGCTCTGGGGTCTGCTCGCCGGGATCGTCAGCGGCCTGTTGCTCGGCACCTGGCTGGGCAGCTCCCGCCGCGCCCAAACCTTGATGCTACCAACCTTCATCGCCCTCGCGCAGATCCCGACACTGGCCTGGATCCCGCTGTTCATGCTGTTCTTCGGCATCGGTGAATGGCTCAAGCTGGTGGTGCTGGTCAAGGCCGTGGTGGTACCGGTCACCCTGCACACACTGGTCGGTATACGCGACGCCCAGCCCCGGCTGCGCGAGGCCGCCGCCGTGCTGCGCCTGCCGCCACACCTGTTGTTCCTGCGGCTGTTGCTGCCCGCCGCCCTGCCCGCGTTCCTGGCCGGCGTGCGCCTGGGCCTGGCAACCGGCTGGACCTCATTGCTGGCAGTGGAACTGCTGGCCTCCAGTGAAGGCATCGGTTACCTGATGGTCTGGGGCCGGCAGTTGTTCATGCTCGACCTGGTGTTTCTCTGCATCCTGCTGATCGGTGTGGTCGGGGCCGGCATGGAACACGGCTTCTCGCACCTGGAGCGCCGGCTGCTGTACTGGCCGCAATCGGCGACCGGCGAACAACGCCTGCGTGATACCTCGCGCGCCTGGCAGGGATGGCTGCTGCCGCTGGCGTTGCTGGCGTTGTGGCAGGCCAGCAACAGTTTCGGTTGGGTCGACGGCAATATCCTCACCTCACCGCTCGAGGTGCTGCGCAGCCTGATTGGCGGCCTGTTCGATGGCTCGCTCCCCGACGCCATGGCGCGCAGCCTGCAGCGCACCCTGCTCGGCCTGCTGCTCGGCGGGGGCGCAGGCTTTGCCGTGGGCCTGGTGCTGGGATTGTCGCGCACCGGCGAGCGCCTGTTCGGGCCAAGCCTGTCGGCGCTGCGCCAGGTCGCGCTGTTCGCCTGGGTGCCGCTGCTGACCGCCTGGTTCGGCCTGGGTGAAGGGTCGAAGCTGGTGTTCGTCGGGCTGGCAGCGTTCTTCCCGTTGCTGATCGCCACCCAGCGTGGCATCGCCAGCCTGTCGCCGCAGCTTGGGGAAGCGGCACGCACACTGCGCCTGGACCTGCCCCATCGCCTGCGCCTGCTGGTGTTGCCCGGCGCCGCCCCGGCTATTTTCGCCGGCCTGCGCCTGTCGTTGATCTACGCCTGGCTGGGCACCATCGGCGCGGAATACTTCATGCCTTCGGACGGCGGTATCGCCAGCCTGATGCTGGGCGCTCAACAGCTGTTTCGCATGGACCAGGTGATGGCCGCGATGGTGCTGATCGGCCTGGTCGGTGCCCTGCTCGGCAACCTCGGACAACGCCTCGAATCGCGCGCCACGCGCTGGAGAACCGCATGAACGCCTTCAACACCTCGGCCCTGCACGCCGCCAATCAACCCGACGCCACCCCGCCGCTGGTCAGCTTCGAAAACGTCGGTAAGACCTTCAGCGTCGACGGCCAACCGTTCGAAGCCATTCGCGGCTTCGACCTGTCGATCAACGAAGGTGAATTCATCGCCATCGTGGGCGCCTCTGGCTGCGGCAAGTCCACCCTGTTGCGCCTGCTGGTGGGGCTGGACAACGACTTCAACGGCAGCATCCGTATCGACGGCCAGCCGGTGACCGGCATCGGTGGTGAACGCGGCATCGTGTTCCAGGAGCATCGCCTGTTCCCTTGGCTGACGGTCGAGCAGAACATCGCCCTGGGCCTGGTCAACGACCCGCTCACCCAGGGCGAGCGCGCGCGCAAGGTGCATGAGTTCGTGCAACTGGTGGGGCTGACGGGGTTCGAGTCGGCCTATCCGCACCAGCTATCCGGAGGCATGGCACAGCGCGTGGCGATCGCCCGCGGGCTGGTGGCAAGCCCGCGCATCCTGCTGCTGGACGAGCCCTTCGGCGCACTGGATGCCTTGACCCGGCAGCAGTTGCAGGACGAATTGCTGGCGATTCGCGAACGGTCGGGGGTGACCATCTTGCTGGTCACCCATGATGCCGAAGAAGCCACGTATCTGGCCGACCGAGTGGTGGTGCTGGAGCCACGGCCAGGGCGGATCAAGGCGGTGGTCGAGATCGAGCTGCCGCATCCGCGCTTGCGCACGGGCGTGGCCTTGCACGGCCTGCGGGAAAAGGTGCTGCAGCAGATCACCGGAGCGGGTGACCACCTGAGGCCCGCGCCGAGCCGGGTGGAGGGGTTGCGGCCGGAGCTGATTGCGCTGTGAGTGCTTCGCGGGTAAGCCTGCTCTTGGAGGCTTGGGTTCGCGTGCAGCTTCTGTGGGAGCGGGCTTGCCCGCGAAGCAGCCTGCCCGGTCACTGCAGCTCGCGCAAATACGCCCAGGGATAGATCCCTCGATCATGCCCATCGCTGAACATCAGTTGCAGGCCATATCCCTGCAGCTCGATGCGCTCTATCCGCACACCTTCCGCCACCAGGCTGATACCCCCGCGCAATCGCGCCGCACGGCACTGCGAGCAAGGGCAGGCACCGCGCAGGCGAGCATGGCTGATCACCTGGCGCACCTCGCCCCATTGCAGCGCCAGCTCGCCCTCGCTGCGCTGGTTCGACACGCCACTGGGCACATCCATCACGCCACACCCTGCAACTGCGCCAGGGCGATACGTATTGCCTTGCGCACTTCGGGGTCGCTGTCGTCTTCGCCCCCCCGCAGCACCGCCAAAGCCCGCGCATCGCCCAGCTCGCCCAGGGCCAGGGCTGCCTCCTTGCGCAGGTTGGCGATGCCATGGCCGAGCAGCACGGCCAAGCCATCCAGCGCTGGGCGGTGGCGCAGGCGGCCAAGCGCCCGGGCGGCCCGCAGACGCACTTGCCAATAGCTGTCATTCAACGCGGCAATCAGTGCATTGCCCGCCTCCGCCTCGCCCACCTTGCCCAAGGTCGTGGCAGCTTCTTCGCGCACCTGCCAGGCGGGGTCGCCCAGCGCGGCAATCAACGCCGGCAATACACTGCCGTCACGGGCCAGGCCCAGCGCGCCGATGGCCGCGCGGCGCACGTCGGTATCCACCTCTTCACCAGCCAGCCGCGCCAAGGCCGGCAAGGCTGGCTCATGCTTGAGCCAGCCAAGAATCCCCACCGCCTCACGGCGCACCGCTGCCTCGCCATCGCCCAGCGCCAGCAACGCAGGTGCGGCAGCTTCTTCCAGGCGCAACTCGCGCAGGGCGCGCAGGGCACTGGCACGCACGAAAGGCTCGGCGTGGTTGACCCACGGCAAGATCAACAGCCCTGCCTCCAAGCTCTTAAGCTCACTCAAGCTCTGCGCCGCCGCCAGGCGCACGGGTTCGGCGGCATCGGCCAACGCCGCACACAGGGCCTGCACCACTTCGGGTTCCTCCCAGGCCTCCAGCAGGCGCGCGGCCTCGGCGCGCACTTCGGCGTGGGTGTCGACCAGCAGCGCATCGGTCAGCCAAGGCAGGCTTTCGGGGTCTTCGAGATCGGCCAGCTCGATCAGCGCGATGCGCCGTACGCCAGCGTCGCCATCGCCCAAGCGTGGCAGCAGGTCGAGGATGTCGGGGTTGTCGGTGATTCGATCAGTCATAGGGCGATCCGTAGCGCAGGAGGGTCGGAGTCGGGCAGGCCCAACGGTGTCAGGCGCGGCAGTTCGCGGCCTTCTTCATGGCGCAGCAGCGCCAGGCAGTGACGCTTGAGGTGGGTGAACGCCGGGCTGGTCAGCAGGCTCGCGCGACGCGGGCGGGCGAAGTCCAGCCGCAGGTCTTCGATGAAGCGCCCAGGGCGCGGGCTCATCACCAGGATGCGGTCGGCCAGGAACAGCGCTTCGTCGATATCGTGGGTAACGAACACCACGGTGGTGCGGATGCGCGTCCAGATATCCAGCAGCAACTCCTGCATGCGCGAGCGGGTCTGTGCGTCGAGGGCACCGAAGGGTTCGTCCATCAACAGCAGGCGCGGATGGTTGATCAGCACCCGGGCAATCTCGGCCCGTTGCTGCATGCCGCCAGACAACTGGCTGGGCCAACGCTCGGCGAAGTCGGCAAGCCCCACGAGTTGAAGCATTTCATGGGCGCGGCGCTGGCGTTCGGGCTTGGCCACCCCCTGCATCTTCAGGCCGAAAGCGACGTTGTCGAGCACGCTGCGCCAGGGCAGCAGGGTATGGTGCTGGAACACCATGCCGCGCTCGGGCGACGGGCCGTCGATGGGCTGGCCATCGACGTGCAACTGGCCGCCGGCCGGCATCAGGTGGCCGGCCAGGGCACCGAGCAGAGTAGACTTGCCACACCCGGAGGGGCCAAGGATGCACACGAATTCGCCCGGGGCGATGGTAAAATCCAGCGCCTGCACGGCCTCGAACGCCTCGCGGCCCTGCCCCAGACGTATCGACACGCCCTGCGCCTCGATACGCCCCGGCGTTGGCGCCTGTTGATAACGGCCCATCACGAACTCCTCCGCGCGCGGTACCAGGGCGTGGCCAGCGCACCGAGGCGCTTGACCAGGGCACTACTGCCCATGCCCAACAGGCCGATCAGCAACATCCCGACGATGATGTCCGGGTAGTTCTGCAAGGTGTAGGACTCCCAGGTGTAGTAACCAATGCCGAACTGCCCGGAGATCATCTCGGCGGTCACCAGGCAGAACCACGAGGTGCCCATGCCGATGGCCAGGCCCGTGACGATGCTTGGCAATGCACCAGGCAGCACCACTTCCCGCAGGATCGCCCAGCGCCCTGCTCCCAGGCTGCGCGCCGAGGCGACCAGCCGTGGGTCGACCGCCTCGACGCCATGCACGGTGTTGAGCAGGATCGGGAACAACGCGCCGGTGAAGGTGATGAACACCATCGACAGCTCCGAGGACGGAAACATCAGGATCGCCAGGGGAATCCACGCCACCGCCGGGATCGGCCGCAGCACTTCCAGCGGCGGTAGCAGGGTGTCTTCGGCCCATTTCGAGCGACCGATCAACAGCCCCAACACCACCCCCAGCACTGCTGCGGCCAGATAGCCAGCGAATACCCGCGACAGGCTGCTACCCAGGTGCGCCAGCAGCGCATTGGAGGCCAGCAGCTGCCAGGCCGCATCGAGCACCGCGCCGGGCGTCGGCACATAGGTGAAGGTGAACAGGCCGAAGTTCAGCTTGTGGCTGGCCGCCACCTGCCAGAACAGCAGGCAGGCCAGCAACGAAGCCAGGCGCAACGGCCAGCGCGCGAGGGAACGGCTCATGTGGATTCTCCCGGCTCCATTCACTCAGCGCTGAGCGATAAGCTTGCGGTTGGCGTCACCGAAGTCCAGCGCTTCGCCGCCGTGGGCCTTGGCGTACTGCTCGGCCTGGTCCTTGAGCAGGAAGGCTGACAGCTCGCCCTTGGCGTTGCGCACGAACCACGCCTGGTTGGCCAACAGCTTGATGCCGCTGTCGGCGGCCTGGGCGTAAATCGCGCGGATATCCTTGCCCTCCTGCTCGAGCTGGGCGAGGGCGGTAAGGGCGGCTTCCGGCGAGGCGTAATGACGGACCTTGTCCTCGCCGCGCACCCAGATCTGCGCCAGGCGGCTGAAGTCGGTGATCGGCTTGCCGGTCAAGGCGTCATTGGCATTCAACGGCGATGGGGCATAGTTCTTGAGTGCCTTGTCGTAGTCCAGGCCAGCCTGCTTGAAAGCGGCGCGGAGGTACTGGTCGTCGATGAAGCGGTCGGTGTCCAGGCCGCGATCGGTCTTTTTCAGCAGCTTGAGGGTGTCGATCGAGGTGGCGACGGCCTGGCGATACTCGGGCTTCCAGGTCAGATCGCGGGTCTGCAGGCCGAGGGGGCCGTGGAACAGGTAATTGACCTCGGCCTCGATGCCGGTGACCTTCTCGATCAGCTCGCTGTATTTTTCAGGTTCGGCCGCGATCAGGCGATCGGCTTCAAGGCTGGCGCGCAGGTAGGCGGTGACCACCTCCGGGTATTTCTTCGCATAGTCCGCATCGACCAGTGCGCCGTGGAAGGTCGGCGCGTTGGCCTGGGAGCCGTCGTAGATCTTGCGAGCGAAGCCGCGGTTGGGAAACAGCTCGGCAAAGGGCACGAAATCGGCGTGGGCTTCAATGCGGTTGCTGCGCAGGGCAGAACCTGCAATTTCCGGGGCCTGGGCGATGATCCGCACATCCTTCTGCGGGTCCCAGCCCTGGGCGGCGATGGCGCGCAGCAGCATGCCGTGGGCGGTGGAGGCGAAGGGCACGGAGATGGTCTGGCCCTTGAGTTCGGCCAGCGACTGCACGCTGGAGGCGGCGGGTACCACGATGCCGTTGCCGCTGCCATGCACGCTGCCCGACAGCACGCTGATGAACAGGCTGCGCTTGCCGGCATCGAGGTGGGCGACGCCGTTGAACGAGCCGGGGAAGTCGGCCATGGCGCCGAAGTCGAGCTTGCCGGCGACCATCTCGTTGGTCAGCGGCGCGCCGCTGGTGAAGTTCTTCCACTCGACCTGGTAGGTCGCGTCCTTGTACTTGCCGTCGTGGGGCAGGTACTTCTCCAACAGGCCCAGCTCACGGATCAGCAGGCCGCCAGTGGCGCAGTTGATGGTGGTGTCCTGGGTGCCGATGGCCACACGGATGGTTTCGGCGCTGGCGTTCAGGCCAGTGATCGCCAGCGCGAGGCCGGCCACGGTTGCTGCAAGGCGCATGGGTGTTTCCCCTCGAATCGTCTAGGTATTGGAATCGTCTCCGCCACCAGGCTTGGGTGGTGGGAAACGAGGGGCATTGCAAAGGGGCGTCCGGTGGTTCGCCGGATGGCGGGGGTGTTTTCAGCGCAGCAGGTAGGGGATATCCACCTTCACGGCGCCGGTCGGGCAGTCTTTTTCGCAGGGCATGCAGTACCAGCACTCGTCGAAGGCCATGTAGGCCTTCTGCGTGGCTGGGTTGATGGCCAAGAGGTCCATCGGGCACACCTCGACGCAGACGGTGCAGCCTTTTTCGGCGATGCACTTGTCTTCGTCGATGGTGACCGGGGCGCTGCTGCGAAAGAAGATTTCCTGGGGTTGGTAGGCCATTTCACGGGGTCCTCGGGGCCTTTGGCCCTCTATCTCTGTAACGGTGTCCACGGCCCCCTGTAGGAGCGGGCTTGCCCGCGAAGAAGTCACCGCGGGTATGGCCAGGGCTTCGCCCTGGTTCGCGGGCAAGCCCGCTCCCACAGGGTTTGCGGCGCTCTAAGCGGCGTCGGCCTTCACCCGCAGTCGGTCGTAGGCACTCTGCTCCTCGGCATCCAGGGCAATCAGGTACGGCTCCACCGGCTTCTTGAAGCTGGTCATCTCGCCGTCCTCACCCTTCTTCAGATGGCAGTGGCAGAACCACTCGGCATCGTTGCGCTCGGGGAAATCGACCCGGTGGTGGTACAGCCCCCAGCGGCTCTCCTGGCGGAACAACGAGGCCCGCGCCGCCATCTCGGCGCAGTCGCGGATCACGCTCACTTCCATGGCTCGCATCAGTTCATGGGGGTTGCTGGCCTTCATCTGCTCGAGGTCGCGCTCGATCTCGGCGAAACGGGTCAGGCCGATCTCCATTTTCTTGGTCACTTTCGGCGGCTGCAGGTAGTCGTTGACCATGCGCCGCAGCTTGTACTCGACCTGCGCCGGCGGCAGGCCGTGCTCGCGCTGCAGCGGCGCGAACACCCGCGCCTGCTCGCGCTCGACCTGGGCCACATCGACCTCGGCCAGCTCGCGCCCGGCGACGTAACGCGCGGCATTGATCCCGGCGAACCAGCCGTAGGTGAAGGCACCGAGCATGTAGTTGTGCGGCACCGCTGCCATGTCACCGGCGGCATACAGGCCCTTGACGCTGGTCTCGGCCTTCTCGTTGACCCACACCCCCGAGGCCGAATGCCCGGAGCAGAAACCGATTTCGGAGATGTGCATCTCGACCATGTGCTGGCGATAGTCGGTGCCGCGCCCGGCATGGAACTGGCCACGGCTGGGGCGCTCGTTGCTGTGCAGGATCTCTTCGATGTTCTGGATGGTTTCCTCGGCCAGGTGATCGAGCTTGAGGAACACCGGGCCGTTACCGCCTTCGAGCTCCTGGTGGAACTCCCACATCATCTGCCCGCTCCAGTAGTCGCACTCGATGAAGCGCTCGCCCTTGCTGTTGGCGGTGTAGCCGCCCAGGGGGCCGGTGACGTAGGCGCAGGCAGGGCCGTTGTAGTCCTTGATCAGCGGGTTGATCTGGAAGCACTCGAGATTCGCCAGCTCAGCACCGGCGTGATAGGCCATGGCATAGCCGTCGCCGGCGTTGGTCGGGTTCTCGTAGGTGCCCATCAGGTAGCCCGACGAGGGCAGCCCGAGGCGCCCGGCCGCGCCGCAGGCGAGGATCACCGCCTTGGCACGGACCACGCGGAATTCACCGCTGCGGCAATCGAAGCCCAGCACTCCAGCCGCAGCGCCTTCAGCGTCAAGCAGCACGCGGGTGCAGACCATGCGGTTGCTGATCTCCACACGTGCGCGCTTGAGCTGGCGGTACAGCACCTTCTTGATGTCGTGGCCTTCGGGCATCGGCAGCACGTAGGCGCCCATGTGGTGGACCTTCTTCACCGCGTAGTCGCCGGTCTCGTCCTTCTCGAACTTCACGCCCCAGCGGTCGAGCTGCTCGATGGTCTCGAAGCTCTTGGTGGCATAGGCGTGCACCGTGGCCTGGTTGACGATGCCATCGTTGGCGACGGTGATTTCCTTGGTGTACTGCTCAGGGGTGGCGTGGCCGGGAATGATCGCGTTGTTCAGGCCATCCATGCCCATGCTGATGGCGCCACTGCGCTTGACGTTGGCCTTGTCGAGCAACAGCACGCGCAAGGACTTGTCGTGCTCCTTGGCCTTGATCGCCGCCATCGGCCCGGCGGTGCCGCCGCCGATGACGATGATGTCGTAGTCCTGGGTCTGGATGCTCATGCCTTGCCCCCTTTCTGGCGGTCGATGCGCAGGCGGTACTGGAAGGCATCGCCGCGGTAATAGAGGTGTTCGAAGTCCAGCGGCGTGCCGTCGGCGGCGTGGGTCAGGCGCTCGATGCGCATGATCGGCGAGCCCTCTTCCACTTCCAGCGCCTGGGTCAGGTCGCTGTCGGCGAGTACCGCGTCGATGGCAAGGTCGGCATGGCCCAGGGCGATGCCGCAGTCGTTTTCCAGCAGCAGGAAGATGTCGCGGGTGACCAGGTCGGCCTTTTCCAGCTTTTCGCCGACATGCTTGGGCAGCCAGGTCAGCTCCAGCGAGATCGGCTCGCGGTTGATCAGCCGCACCCGGCGAATCTCGGTGACCAGGCTGCCCTCCTCGACCTGCAAGCGCGCCGCCACCAGCGCAGTGGCCGGCACATGGCGAAAGCTGCGCAGGCGGTTGAGCACTTCATAGCCCATCTGCGTCATCGACTCGGCAAGGCCCTGCAGGGTGCTGACGTTCTGGAACGCCTTGGGCTTGGCGACGAAGGTGCCCTTGCCATGGATCTTGAAGATCAGCCCCTCTTTCTGCAGATCACCCAGCGCCTGGCGCACGGTGATACGACTGACCCCGAACGCCTTGCCCAGCTCGCTTTCCGACGGCATGCGGCTGTGCGGCGGGTAGGTGCCATCAAGGATGCGCTCGCGCAGCAGTTCCTTGAGCTGGGTGTAGAGCGGTACCGGGGACAGGGGGAGCAGTTCGGCCATGGGTCTCTTCGCTAGTCGGCTGACTTGTTATAACAAGTTGTGACCAGAGGATAGGGGTATAAGTGGGATTGGGGGAAATATCGATATGGCATATGGATAGTTTGGATCGTGATGTGCTGGAAAGACTCACGAAAATTTCCACCCCAGAAACGAAAAAACCGGCTCGAGGCCGGTTTTTTCACCTCAACGGCCAGCGAACTTAATCGCTGCGTACGAGGCTGAGTAGTACTGCGATAATCGGTCATCCGAGAAGGAATTTCGAGCTTTCTTTTGCATTTTTCGACAATGAAGCCTGGCCCTGGGCAAGTCCTACATCAGATTTTCCCCATTGCGCGTAGTCCATTTCCCAAAGACACTTTTGCCGCACTCAAGCCATTGCGAGAGGCCTACGGCGCGCCCTAGGCTCGCCCGGTCGTTGCCAAATCAACGATCGGGTTTAGCCACTCGGATCAAAGACGGTCGCACCTCGCCTCCACTATTCCAGAGTATTGCTCTGGTGCTTCATGGCGGCTGTGCGTGGGGCACCTTCGGGTGCGCCGGGTGCCGTCTTCCCGGTTGGCTAACCCGCGTACAGCTGCCACCTATTCGTTTAGCCACGGATCTGCGGCAGCTCTAACAAGACGGAGCTGTAGCCATGAAAAAACGCGTCCCCGACCCACCCCGCCTCACCCCCATCACCAATCCCGCCTTCTCCATCCAAACCGACATGATCGCCCCCGACGCCCTGGCCCACGCCAGCGCACTGCTGCTCGGCGTTGCCGAAACCATCGACGAGCATTGCCGCGCCTGCGCCGGTGCGCCCGGCCTGAACATGCTGGCCAACGCTGCCCAAAGCGCCGAAACCGCGCGGGCACTGGTTGAACATGCCTTGAACCGGATCTGAGGGAATGTCCATGGACGATCAATCGAATCACTACACCACTGCCGGCATCGCCACATTCCTGGACATGTTCAGGGTGCAGCCCGGCGTACCGCTGGAACGGGTGCTGGAGGAAGTCTCGGTCGTGCTCGGCTGCATCCGTGACCTGAGCGACCAGGAAGACGCGCGCCCTGCCGCAGTAACGGCACTGCACTACCTCAGCGCCCTGGCCAAGGGGTTGATGAATGATCTGGAGATAGCGCGCAACAGCGTGCATTGAGCCATCCAGTACTCTGGTGACCTCTTCGCGGGTTTGCCCGCGAAGCAGGCAGCGCCGGTCCCCCGGGAAAAACACCCACGGATCAAGGCGATGGACGCCACCGGCGCAGATGGGTATCATTGCGCCGCGTTGCACTCGTAGCTCAGCTGGATAGAGTACTGCCCTCCGAAGGCAGGGGTCGTGGGTTCGAATCCCGCCGAGTGCGCCATCTCCGAAAGCCCCGGGAAATCTCCCGGGGCTTTTTCGTTTGTGCGCCATGTCGCGTCCCGCCACTCCCCCGACACCGTCCATTGGTGTTAGCGTGGGCATGTTTCCTACCAATGGACATCCCTTTCAAACCCTTCGCGAAGGAATGCGCTTACCCATGCCCTTGCCCAAGCTTTCTGCCGTCTCCGTAATGCTCGCCAGCCTTGCGCTGTTCGCCATCCCAGCCCACGCCAACCTCAACCCGCAACAGTCTGCCGCCATCCTCAAGGCCTACGATGGCAGCGACCCGGCCGACTTCAAGCAATTCATCGACAAGCTGGCCAACAGCGAACTGGCCAAGGCCGACAAGCTCGACGAAACCCTCAAGGCCTATCTCGCCGGCAAACCGCTCGCCGCCGAGCAGCAGAACGAAATCAACCGCCTGCTGGGCCTGTACACCCGCATCAAGTACGGCAAGGCCGCCACCCAGACCCTGCGCGAGCTGGTAGAGATCCCGACCTTCCAGGTCGAGGGCCTGCCACAGCATGAGAACCCCGAGTTCCACAAGATCGCCGACAAGATCAAGGCACTGGCCGAAAGCTTCGGCCTTGAGTTCCGCAACATCGACAACCGCGTCTACGAGATCACCCTCGGCGAAGGCAAGGAAGTGATCGGCATCCATGCCCACGCCGACGTGGTGCCGGTCAATCTGGACAACTGGAAGCTGGAGGACGGCACGCGCCTCGATCCGTTCAAGGTCACCCTGGTGGGTGATCGCATGTACGGCCGTGGCACCGAGGATGACAAGAACGGTATCGTCGTCGCGCTCTACGCACTGAAGGTCGCCAAGGACGAGAAGCTGCCACTGGCGCGTCAGTTCAAGCTGTTGGTGGATACCACCGAAGAAACCTCCGGCGACGCCATTCCCTACTACTTCGCCCGCAACGCCACACCGGACTACAACCTGGCGCTGGATGGCGGCTACCCGGTGGTGATCGCCGAGAAGGGCTATGGCACCGTCATGGCCAGCTTCAGCAAGCGCGCGGGTGAAGGCAAGGGCGCAGAGGTGATCAACCTGACAGGCGGCCTGGCCACCAACCAGATCCCCACCACCTCGGTGGCGACGCTGATCGGTGACCATCCGGCCGATCTGGCCCGGCGTCTGAAAAAGGCTGGCAACGAGTACCGCAAGGCCAACGGCAAGGACTTCAAGATCGACACCGTGGTCTCCGGCAAGCAGGTGATCCTGACCGTGACCGGCGTCTCCGCGCACTCCTCCTCGCCACAGTCAGGGGTCAACCCGGTGGCACGCATGCTCGACTTCCTCAACGGCCTGGGCGATCGCGTGCCGCTCAAGCACAACCACATCACCGATGCCGCCCGCTACGCCGCCGACAACTGGGGGCTGGACTATCTGGGCACCAAACTGGGGGTCGGTTTCAAGGACGATTTCATGGGGCCGCTGACCGCCTCGCTGACCTACGTCGGCCTGGACCAGAAAGCCCTGAAGCTGGCGGTGAACCTGCGCATCCCGAAAGGCAAGCCGATCGACACGATCAAGGACGAATTGGCTGACAAGCTCGGTGATTGGGCGCGTACCAGCCACACCTCGGTGGCCTTCGAGTACACCCTGGACGAGCCGATGTACCGCAACCCCGAAGGCGAGTGGGTGAAGGCGCTGCTGGATGTGGCCACCGAGAATCTCGGCCTGCCCCATGAGTTCGGCACCTCTGCTGGCGCCACCTCGGTGCACGACTTGCCCAACGGCGTACAGTTCGGCCTGTCGATGCCCGGCGTGAAGTACACCGGCCACAACGACAATGAGTTCAAGACCGTGGAGCAGTTCATGCTCGACCTGCAGGTGATCAGCGAGATGGTCGCGCGGATCGGGCAAATGCCCAAGCTCTGAGCGAATCCCGGCGAGGGCCGCCCGTCGGCCCTCGTGCGCTGCGACCAATGACGTTTTTCAATCGCCTCGATGCCGTTTCCTGCATTGCCGTGCAGAGCGCGGTCCCGGATGCTTTATTTAATCCAGGACAGCGCTTTTTCCACCCACGAGGCCCTCATGAAGAACGTCGAACAGATACTCAAGACCAAGTCCCAGCACCAGACCGTCTACACCATCGGGCCTGACGACTCGGTGCTCGACGCGCTGAAGCTGCTGGCAGAAAAGAACATCGGCGCGCTGCCCGTGGTGGAGAACAAACAAGTGGTGGGCATCGTCAGCGAACGCGACTATGCGCGCAAGCTGGTGCTCAAGGGCCGCTCGTCGGCAGCCACGCCCGTACGCGAGATCATGAGTTCGCCGGTGGTCACCGTCGATCCCAAGCAGAACCTCGAGTACTGCATGAACCTGATGACCAACCGTCACCTGCGCCACCTGCCGGTGGTCGACAATGGCCAACTGCTGGGCCTGCTGTCGATCGGCGACCTGGTCAAGGAAACCATTGCAGAACAGGCCAACCTGATCCTGCAACTGGAACAGTACATCCGCGGCGAATGAGCCGCCGGTTCAGTGGTAGGCGCGCTCCAGCTCGTCCAGCTGATGGTCGAAGCTGCGCAGACGCGCCGACCAGGTGTACACCAACACCTCCAGGTCACGATTGAGCACCGCGGTATTACCACCGTCACGCCCCTGCGGGTCGCACAGGTCGAGCTGATACCGCTCGCGCGCCATGGCCGTGGCCACGCTCGACAGGTCGCGGGCATTGGCCAGCCAGTGGTGATGGTGATCGTGCACCTCCCGGTCCAGCGCTCGACATTGGCGCTTGAGCGCGTCAAGGCACTGATCCAGCGGCGTGCCCTTGAGCTCGCCCATGACCTCCTCGAAGGTGCGTCCGGAATGCCAGTAGCTGCCCCAGAAATAGCGGTCGAACACCGTCTCGACCCGACGCAGGGCGACCTTGGTGTTCCAGATGGCCACCAGCGTTCGGCCCTGGGCCACTTCACGCTTGTTCAGGTGCAACTGCTGCCAGGCGATCCACGCCAGGCCGCAGAGGGCCACCGCCGCGGTGACCGCAGCGGCGGCATACAGGAACTGCACCGCCTGGTTCATCTGATGGGTGTGCCGGATACCGTAGAAGTAGCCAGCCGTCAGGGTGCCCAGGATCATCACGGTGCACCAGAAGCCTGGTGCGTAGGGATCTTTCATCGCGCTATCCCCTTATTGTTTTCCTGAGCATAGCAACGCTGAAATCAACCATCAGGTGCCGCTCGGCGCTTTATTGCTTGCGTGGGTGCAGCGCCTCGTTCAGTTGATCGATCATGACTATCCAATCGGAATCGGCGATGTAGTTTTCCTTGAGGAACGCGCGCTGGGAATCGTTCCAGAACGGCGCATCCACCAGTTTCACGCCATCGTCCAGCGGCGAGTGGGTAGTGATGAAACGGTCGATCTCGACCGGGTCGTCATCAAGGCCCAGTTGCTTGAAGATTTCAGAGAACGGATGAATCGGTGCGTCCATGGTGCATGCCTCCGGCTTGGCCTGGTTTGAATTGCCTACCACTAGACAGCGTAGACCCCACCCTGACTCGATCGAATGCGCTGCACCATGAAAAAAGGGGCCGCTGTGGGCCCCTTCATGGCATGACCGGACGATCAGATCGGCGCGCGACGCAAGGTGGCGAGGAAGGTCGCCGCACCGATGAACAGCCCCGCGAAGGTACGGTTCAGGCGCTTCTGCTGTTTCGGCGTGCGCAACAGGCGCAGCACCCGCGAGGCCAAGCCGGTATAACCTGCCATCACCAGCATGTCGACGCTGATCATGGTCGCGGTGATCGCCAGGTATTGCGCCAGCAGTGGCTGGTGCGGGTCGATGAACTGCGGCAACACCGCGAGCATGAACACCAGCGCCTTGGGGTTGCTGACGTTGACCAGAAAGCCCCGGAACACCAGGCTCAATGGCTTGCCGATGGGGCGCACGGCAGACTCTTCGCTCATGTCCATCGGCAGCGCACGCCATTGCCGGTACGCCAGGTACACGAGGTAGGCGACACCGAACCACTTGATGATCTGGAAGGCAGTAGCCGATGCGGCGAGGATCGCGCCGACACCGGCGGCGATGATGGCGATCTGCACGATCAGGCCCAGTTGCAGGCCCAGGGCGTTCCAGTAGCCACGCCAGAAACCGTATTGCAGGCCGCTGGACATCGAGGCGATGGCCCCGGCCCCCGGCGACAGGCTGATGACCCAGCACGCGGCAAAGAAGGCCAACCAGGTTTCCATCGACATCACACACCTCGCTCGAACGAATGTTGCAAAACGTTAAGCTAAGGTTTTGGTGAAAAAATAACCAGTGGAATTTGTGGCGAGGCCCTGGTTTTTTCTGTGCCTTTGCCGGCCCCGCGACAGGGTTGGCAGAGGTTCAATCAGTCTCGGCCGATGTACCGTTGTTGGCGCCCTGCACCTCAGTCCCCCGCCAGCGTCGCACCGACTTCTGGAAGAACTGACTGTTGGGCACCTGCACCAGCGCCCCACCCGCCTCCGGCGTTTCCATCAGCGTGGTGTACAGCAGGTTGATAGCGATCACCCGCCCCTTCACTCCCGGCTTGTCGAGGGTATCGACCAGCTCGACCACGTCGCCAATGCGAAACGGCCCGACGGTGAAGATCAGCACCGCGCACAGCAGGTTCGACAGCACGCTCCAGATCGCGAAGAACGCCACCGCCGCCACCGCGACGAAGCCCGACAGCGCCGTCCACAACACCGTGGCCGACACGCCCATGCGCTCCAGCACGAACAGCAGCGCACTGCCCATGATCAGCCAGCGTAAACCGCCGCGCACCGGCACCAACAGCTCCGGCGGCAGCGGGTAGCGCTGGCCGAGACGGCTCAAGGTGCGGGCGACAACGCGCTGCAGCACGAAGGCCAGCGCCAGGATCAGCAGGATCTGCAAGCCCAGCCAGAACGCATCCATCCATTGCCCCGGCAACAGCGAGCGCAGCGCCTCCATCAGGACAGCGTCTCCAGCTCGGCCTGCATGCTTTCCAGCGTTTCCAGCGCCTCCATCCAGGCCTCTTCAAGCTCGCCTTCGCGCTGCTTGAGCTTGGTCTGGCGAGCCAGCAGGTCGCGCAGCTCATCCTTGCGGGCGGCGTCGTAGAGGCCACTGTCGCCCAGCGCGGTCTCGATCTCGGCCAGTTGCGCGTGCACCTGGCCCAGTTCGGTCTCCAGCTTGTCGGCGGCCTTCTTGTGCGGTGCCAGTTGCTGACGCAGGGCGGCGGCGGCCTGGCGCTGGGCCTTCTTGTCGGTCTTGTCCGGGTTGACCGGCGTGTTGCTGACCGGGGCCGTGCGCTGGCGGTAGTCGATCAGCCAGCGGCTGTAGTCGTCCAGGTCGCCATCGAAGGTGTCGACCTTGCCATCGGCCACCAGCAGGAAGTCGTTGGTGGTGCTCTTGAGCAGGTGACGGTCGTGGGACACGACCACCACGGCACCGGCGAACTCCTGCAACGCCATGGTCAGGGCCAGGCGCATCTCCAGATCGAGGTGGTTGGTCGGTTCGTCGAGCAGCAGCAGGTTCGGCCGCTCCCAGGCGATCAGTGCCAGGGCCAGGCGGGCCTTCTCGCCACCGGAGAAGTTGACCACCGGCTCGTCGATGCGATCGCCACGGAAGTCGAAGCCGCCGAGGAAGTCGCGCAGAGTCTGCTCGCGCTCTGCCGGGGCGAGGCGCTGCAGATGCAGCAGCGGGCTGGCCTTGTCGTCCAGCGAGTCGAGCTGATGCTGGGCGAAGTAGCCGACAGCGAGGTTCTCGCCACGCGCCAGGCGCCCGGACAGCGGTTCGAGTTCGCCGGCCAGGTTCTTGATCAAGGTGGACTTGCCGGCACCATTCGGGCCGAGCAGGCCGATGCGCGCACCGGGGGTGAGTTGCAGCTTGACCTTCTCGAGAATGGTCTTGTCGCCATAACCCAGGCGTCCTTCGGCGAGGTCGAGCAGGGGGCTGGAGATCTTGTGGGCTTCGCGGAAGACGAAGTCGAACGGCGAGTCGACATGCGCCGCCGACAGCTCCTCCATGCGTTCCAGGGCCTTGATCCGGCTCTGCGCCTGGCGGGCCTTGGTGGCCTGGGCCTTGAAGCGGGCGATGTACTTTTCCATGTGCGCGCGCTGCGCCTGCTGCTTCTCGTAAGCCTGTTGCTGCTGCGCCAGACGCTCGGCGCGGGTGCGCTCGAAGGCGCTGTAGCCGCCGTTGTAGAGATTGAGCTTGCGCTGTTCGACATGCAGCACATGGTCGACCACGGCATCGAGGAAGTCGCGGTCGTGGGAGATCAGCAGCAGCGTGCCCGGATAACCCTTGAGCCAGTCTTCGAGCCAGAGGATCGCGTCGAGGTCCAGGTGGTTGGTGGGCTCGTCGAGCAACAGCAGGTCGGACGGGCACATCAGCGCCTGGGCCAGGTTCAGACGCATCCGCCAGCCACCGGAGAAGTCGCCGACGCGGCGGTCCATCTGCTCGGCGGTGAAGCCCAGCCCGGCCAGCAGTTTGCGGGCGCGGGCGTCGGCGGTGTAACCGTCGGCGCTGTCCAGCTCACTGTGCAGGCGCGCCAGCGCCGTGCCGTCATGGGCCTGCTCGGCAGCGGCCAGGTCAGCCTGAACCTTGCGCAGGCGCAGGTCGCCGTCGAGCACATAGTCCACCGCCAGGCGATCGAGGGTGTCGACCTCCTGGCGCATGTGAGCGATGCGCCAATCGGCGGGGATCTGGCAATCGCCGGCGTCGGGCGACAACTCACCGCGCAGCAGGGCGAACAGGCTGGATTTGCCGGCACCGTTGGCGCCGATGAGGCCGGCCTTGTGACCGGTGTGCAGGGTCATCTCGGCGCCTTCTAGCAAGCGCTGAGGACCACGCTGTAAAGTGAGGTTGGATAGTCTGATCATGATGGTCGCGGAGTCTATCAGCTTCCGGGTGGCCCACACAGGCCACTCGATCATTGGCGCGAGTCGAATCATGCACAGCGAATTATGGAACCACGCCCTGGCCCTCTACGGCCGTCCAGGGGTCGAGAATGCCTGCCTGACCTTGCAGGCCTTGGGCGGCGATGTCTGCCTCCTGCTGTGCGGCACCTGGCTGCAGGCACGGCGGGTAGCCCCCGATGCGCGGCGGGTGGAAGCCCTACGGCAACTGGCCGGCCCCTGGCAGCAAGAGGTGGTTACACCCTTGCGCACGCTGCGTCAGGCGTGGCGTGCACAGGCACAAGGCGATCCGCACCTGGCGGCATTACGGGAGCAGGTGAAAGGCCTGGAGCTGGAGGCGGAGCGAACCTTGCTGGCGCGGTTGCAGATGTGCGCCGCAAAGTGGTCGGCGAGCCCGGACGGACACGCCGACGATTGGCTGGAGCGGCTAGCGCCGGACCAGGCCCGTGACCACGACGCGCTGCATCAGCTGCGCGCCGCGGCCAGAGCGCTTCAGGACGCCGAAGACGGCGACTGAGCCGGGGTGCTGGCCGGAGCCGATGGCGCTGGAGAAGCCGGAGTGCTGCTGGCAGCAGGAGCTGCGGGCTTGGCTTCGACAGGCTTGGCAGGAGCCTTGGTGGCAGCTGGCTTGGCGGCAGGTTTCGCAGCAGGTTTGGCTGCTGGTTTCGCAGCCGGTTTTGCCGCTGCTGGCTTCACGGCAGGTTTGGCTGCCGCTGGCTTGGCTGCTGGTTTAGCTGCTGGTTTGGCAGCCGTTGCAGGCTTGGCTGCAACCGGCTTGGCGGCGGCTTTGGCTGGAGCTTTGGCAGCAGCGGGCTTGGCAGCAGGTTTAGCGGCTGCCGGTTTGGCTGCTGGTTTGGCGGCAACCGGCTTGGCAGCAGCTGGCTTGGTCGCAGGTTTGGCCGCAGCTGCTTTGGCTGCTGGCTTGGCCGGGGCCTTGGCAGCCGCAGGTTTGGCAGCGGATTTGGCAGCAGCAGGTTTGGCCGCAGCGGTTTTCGCAGCAGGCTTGGCGGCTACCGCTTTGGCTGGAGCCTTGGCAGCGGCCGGTTTGGCGGCGGCTTTAGCAGCAGGCTTGGCAGCGGCGGTTTTCACGGGTGCCTTGGCGGCGGGCTTGGCAGCAGGAGCCTTGGTGGCAGGCTTGGCGGCCGCGACCTTGGTGGCAGGTTTTGCAGCAGGTTTTGCAGCAGGTTTTGCAGCAGCCTTGGTCGCAGGCTTGGCTGCCGCACGCAGGCCGAGTGCCTTGCCAGCGGCTTCACGCACCTTGCCAACACCCTGGGCCAGTTTCAGGCTCTCCTGGGCATCACGCTTGAGTTGCTGAATATAGGTACGCGTCTGGGTCTGGCGATCTTTCAGCGAATCGAGAAGTGCTTCAAGTTCACCGACTGCCCCTTGGGCCTTGCTTTGTGCCTTGGCCTTGCCGGCCTTGGCAGAGTCCTGCAACTTCAGGCGGGCATTGTGCAGTTTCTCCTGCGCCTTGCCGCGTTGTTTTTCCAACTTGGCGAGCAGTTTCTCTGCATCCGCCAGCGCTTGCGAGCAAGCCTCTTCCAGATGTTCGAGCAGGCTACCGGAAAGTTGCTGGAGCAGATGCAACGGCGTACTGACGGGCTTCTTTTTGGCCGACATGGCTTACCTCCTGGCTGACGAGATTGCGGCTCATACTATGCTTCTGCTGCTACCGCCGCTAGGGCATGTTGACAGTATTGTTTGCGCCGCGTTGCATGCCTGGGCAAAGTTGTTATCTTGCAGCTCGGTGCAAGTGTAGTAGTCGATTAAATGATTGCTGACATTTACACATTGGCCGACAACAAAGGCTGGCATACTTCGCCTTCATCGCCGCAGGAGTTGCCCGTGCCTCGTTATCTGATTCTCGGCTTGAGCCTGTTGGCAGCCTCTGCCCTGGCCGCCCCTCAAACGCCCCCCGCCAATGACCAGGACCTGGCCTACAGCCTGGGCGCAAGCCTTGGAGAACGCCTGCGCCAGGAGATGCCCGACCTGCAGCTCGATGCTCTGGTCGAGGGTCTGCGCCAGGCCTACCAAGGCCAGCCGCCGCGCATCGACAAGACGCGCATGCAGGCGATCCTCCAACAGCATGACGAGCAAGCCAACGCTGCCGCACAGCAGGCGCAGGTCGACAAGCTGCTGGTCGCAGAAAAACGCTTCATGGCCAACGAGCGCGCCCGCAGCGGCGTGCACGAACTGCCCGAGGGCGTGCTCTACAGCGAGCTGGCCAGCGGCAGCGGCGCGCAACCCAAGGCGGGTGGGAAAGTGCAGGTTCGGTATGTCGGCAAGCTGCCGGACGGCTCGGTGTTCGACCAGAGCCAGCAACCGCAGTGGTTCAGCCTGGACTCGGTGATCGAAGGATGGCAGGTGGCATTGCCACACATGAAGACAGGCGCCAAGTGGCGGCTGGTGATTCCGTCGGCGCAGGCTTATGGCGCCGATGGGGCGGGCGACCTGATCGCGCCCTATACCCCGCTGGTATTCGAGATCGAACTGCTGGCAGTTGGCGACTGAGACAGGCCGTCAGGCCTGTACCGCATCCTCTTCCTTGTGCGCGTTGTGCAGCACTTCGATCAGGCAGTCTTCGAGCTCGAAGCGTTCATGCAACAGGCTGCCCAGCTTGCCGAGCTTATCGGCGAAACGCTCGGTATCCGTGCACTCGCCTTTCTCGCAATGGTCATTGAAAGCCAGAGCGATCTGGGTGATGTCATTGATCCGGGGGTTGATTTCCTCGGCCAGCTTGAGCGCCTGCTCGTCGCCGAAAGCCTTTGCTTCAGTGGCCAACTGCTCGCTGACCTCGAAATGCCAGGCCGACACGTAGTCGACCAGGACCGCGCAGAAGTCGCGGTTCTTGTCCTTGTCGGCGAAGGCTGGCTTGGCATCGCGCAGTGCGCGGAAGGCCTGCACCAGTTCATGACGCTCCTTCAGCCAACGGTCGATCAGCTTGTGAACCCCGCCCCATCGTTCCTGGGCGTTCTGGCAACTATCGAGCATGGCAGTCTCATCCCTAGCTGGGCAGATGCCGCTGCACCTCGCGTCACAACTGCGCGACACAAAGGTGACATCCGCAGAGCGGCATCGAACCGTATGTTTTCAATGTGCGTGCAGGGGAGATTATTCCCGCGCGTGCTGACCATCAAGGTACGCAGTGGACTAAGTTCATACAAGCGTTTGATGCCCATGCACGGGACCATTGGTCGCGCAATTGCGCTGGGTCAACTGCCGCCAGGGTTGCGGAAACGATACGCCAGCAGGTAGTACAAGGGCAGCGCCGTCAGCAGCAGGAAGGCCATCAGGCTCCATTCGGGGAGCGTGAGGTCGAGGAAGCTCCAGCTGATCGAAACACATTCGGAGCCGCCGATCAGCAGACGCTCCAACGCCTCTGGCCAGGAGCGCTGGAGTGTATGCGCGAAAGGTTCGGGGGTAACCGCCAGCCACTCACCTTGCAGCCACACCTGTCGTGACGCCAGGGCGACACCGGCACAGGAAAAACCACCTGCCAGCCACGCATAGACACGCATGCCGGCTGCGCCCGGGGCATGCAGCATGGCGCACAGGCAGACCAGGGCGTAGAGCCCCAGCAACAGGCGCTGGGTCAGGCACAGGGGGCACGGAACCAGGCCGAGCCAGTTCTCAAGCAAACTCGCCCCGCTCAAGGTGGCGAGCGAGGCGAAGAAGGCTGCAAAGAACAAGGAGCGCGAGCGAGCCAGCGACATGAGTGATGGAAATCCCGGAAGAGCAGTAGGGGCTTGAAACGGTAGAGGAAAGAGGATCACTGTTTCAAGTTACTACAGCTGGGACAAGTCGCTGATTCAAAGGGAAAGTTTACGGATCTTGGTAGGAGATATCCGAAGCTTCGCCACTGGGCAGATACCGTCCTACCACTGCCACGGGAAATAGCCCATTGAATGTGCCCGATCGCAACACCAGGCAGCAGGTGCTGCCTGGTGTTGCGATCGGGCTACGCACTGGCCCAGGCGAGCTCAGGAAGCGTGCACACCCTCAGGCAACGGCAAGGCCAGCAAGCGCTCGTCCAGTAGGCCAAGGCCCTCCTGGAACAGCTGGTTGCTGCGCTCGGTCTCGCCCAACCCAGCCAACAACCGCGCAAGCTCGGCGCAGGTTTCCGGGTTGCGCTCCATGCGCAGGCTGCTTTCGAGGTAGTCGCGCGCCTTGCCCCATAGGCGGTTCTGCAGGCTCAGGCGACCCAGGGTAAGCAGCAAGCTGGGGTCTTGGGGATGATCCTTGAGCCAGCCTTCGGCGGTCTGCAATTGGCGCGCCGGGTCATCGCCGCGCACCAGGCCATAAAGGCGCGCCAGGTGGCTTTCGAACTGACGCTTCAGCGCAGTACGCAGCACCTGCTCGGCTTCACCCTGGGCGCCGACCTGGCGCAGTTGCTCGGCATAGGCCAGCACCAGTTGCGGCTCCTGGCGCTGGGCCGAGGTGAGCTGTTGCCAGGCGCGCTCCAGCGACTGGCGGGCGGCTTGAGCGTCCTCGCCCCGGGTTGCGGCCAGCGTCAGGTTCTGGCCCCAGGCACGCTGCTCCAGCTCGGCCAGCTCGTTGCCCGGCAGCACCTTGCCCTTGCGCAGGTCCGGCAGCAGGCGGATCAACGCCGGCCAATCACCGCGCTCGCGGTGCAACCGCTGGAGCAAACGCAGCACCTGAGCGTTGTGCGGATGCCGTGCCTGCATCGCCAGCAGGGTTTCCAAGGCACCGTCACCGTCGCCGCGGTCCATCTGCAACTGCGCATGGGTCAGGGCGATACCCAGCTCCGCCTGGGGCTGACGCTCCAAGGCGCGCTCGAGCAGGTTGTCGCTGTCTTCGGTGCGCCCCTGCTCGTTGGCCGCGCGGGCGGCGCCGAGATAGTACAGCAAGGGTTGACGCTCGGCTTCGGCGGCGCGGTGCAGGTGGCGCTGAGCGCTGGCCCAACGACCTTCGGCGAGGTCCAGTTGGCCCTGCTCGATGGCGATACGCACACGTCGGCTGCGATTGCGTCGCGACCAAGGGTTGACCACCCCGCTGGAGGCCAGCACCAGGCCGACCAGGTAACGCAGCAACAGCAGCGCCAGCACCAGCACCACCAGTGCCGCGAGCGCCGCCCACAGCCCTGACTGGTAACGGAAGCCGCCATAGGCGATCAGCACATAGCCACTGTGCTTGGCGATGGCAACGCCCAAGGCCGCGGCGATGACGATCGCCACCACCGCCAGCAGGTAGACACGCTTCATGGCTTGCCCCCTTCGCCTTCGGCCGGCAGATGGCGCCGCTGGATATAGGCCTGCACAGCGGCGAGGCTTTCGCTCAGGTCAGGCAGGACCACCGAGACGGGCTGTTCAGCCAGTGCATTGAGGCTGTCGAGCATGGCCTTGCTTTGCGGGTTGTCCGGGTTGAAGTTGGCCAGCAGCACGCTGCGCGCATCGTCCAGCGCCTGGCTGTAAACCTTGGCCTGGCCATTGAGCGCCGCCCACTGGGCCTGCTCGATGGTGAGGCTCAATGCGAGGCGCAGCTGGTTGAGCGATTGCCCGGCCAGCAACGGGCGTACGTTCTGGTCAGCGTCGAAATCGATCTGGAAGTACTTGGAAATCTCTGCCCACCACCGGGACAGGCGGCTTGCACCATCGCCGTCGGCGGTCAGCGCACCCAGGGCGTCGGCATCGCTGTTGAATTCAGGCGACTGGGCACTCAGTTGCTGTACCTGCTCGCGCTGGGCGGCGAGCTTGAGGAACAATCCGGTACGGTCGGGTTGCTGGGTGCTGTTGAGCGTCGCCAGGCTGCGCGCCAGTTGCTCGCGCGCCGCGAAGGCGCCCGGGTCGCTCTGCTCGCGCAGGATCTCGTCGGCACCTTCGACCAACGCCTTGGCACTGGCGATATCCTGCAGCGCCGACAGGCGCAGGGTGGCCAGGCGCAACAGATGCTCGGCCTCGGCCAGACGCCACTCCTTGCGGCTTTCGCCAAGCACGGTTTCCAGGCGCTGGCTGAGCCTTTGCTGGTCACTCTGCAACTGTGCCACCAAGCGGCGGCGGTCTTCGAGTTCGCTGGCTGCGGGCAAGGTCGCGAGTTGCGAGCCGAATTGCTGCTGGCGTTGTTGCAGCGCTTCGGCGCGCTGGTTCAGCGCCTCGATATGCTCGCCCTGACCCTGCTCGCTGCCTTGCAGTTGGCGCACCTGCCATGCGCCCCAGCCACCGACGGCCACACCGGCGGCGCCGATCAACAGCGCCAGCAGGGCCAGGCCATTGCCGGCGCGCTTGGCCGGCTGCTCGACGGGAGTCTGCGGCGCATCGATCGCCGAAGGTTGTTCGTTGTTGGACAAGACAGTCTCGCTCACGTATCCATCCTTTGCATGGGGGCGTCGCCGCAATCCGCTCGACGCCTTAGGAGGCAGGTGCAGCGCTGCGCTGCACGGCTGCCAGCAAGGCCGCGGCGCTCGCGCCACGGCAATCCACAACCTGTTGGGCGCCTGCCGCCCTGGCCTGTTCGGCCACGCGCGGGCTTGGCACGAACAGCGCAAGCCCCGCCAGACGCGGCCAATCCGCACCGGCCAGCTGGAGCAGGTGTTCGAAACCCTGCCCACTGCTGACCACCAGCCCGTTCAGGCGTTCCGCTTGGATCCGGCGCATCAGGCTGCCTGGGGGATAATCCGGCAGGCGACGTTCATACAGTTCCAGATAATCGACACTAGCACCTTGCTCACCAAGACGCTCGGCCAGCCATTCACGACCACCGACACCACGGACAATCAGGACGCGTGCTGTAGGAACTGCGACAGCCTCTCGCAGGACAGATAGACCGAGCAAGGCCTCGCTGTCATCACCCGCTGTAGGGAACGTCACCTGCAGATCGGCAGCCTGGAGAATGCGTGCCGTCGCCTCCCCCACAGTGAACCAGCCCTGGAGCGGCGCCGCGATGCCCTCGTCGGCAAGCCGCTCGAGCAGCAGGCGCGCTGCAGGCTTGCTCACCACGATGATCGCCTGGTACTGGCCGATGTCGGCCAGTCGCGCCTGGGCCATTTGATCCAGGGTCAGCGGGTCGATCGCCAGCAAGGGCAAGCGGCTGCTGGCGATTCCGACAGCAGCCAGGCTCTGCGCCAAAGCCGCGCACTCCTCTTCGGGGCGGGTCAGCAGCAGGCGCCAGCCGCTCACGGATGGCCGGCCTCGCCGTAGACTTCCTTGAGGATCGCCTCGGCGCCCTGCCCCAGCAGGTCTTCGGCCACCTGCACGCCCAGGGTTTCGGCGTCGGCGCGCGGAGCGCGGGCATCTGCCATCAGTAACGTCCCGCCACTGGGCTGGCCGACCAGGCCACGCAGCCACAATTGATCGCCTTCGAGCACGGCATAGCAGGCGATCGGCACCTGGCAGCCACCGTTGAGGTGCTTGTTCATCGCCCGCTCGGCCTTCACGCGGTCAGCGGTATCGGGGTGGTTGAGCGGCGCCAGCAGGGCGTGGATCTCGCTGTCGGCGCTGCGACACTCGATACCGACAGCACCCTGGCCACCGGCCGGCAGGCTGTCATCGACACTGATGCTGGAGGTGATGCGGTCTTCGAAGCCCAAGCGGATCAAGCCTGCGGCAGCCAGGATGATGGCGTCGTACTCACCGGCGTCGAGCTTGGCCAGGCGGGTATTGACGTTACCGCGCAGAAAGCGGATTTCCAGATCAGGGCGGCGCGCCAGCAACTGGGCCTGGCGGCGCAGGCTGGAGGTGCCGACGACGCTGCCGGCCGGCAGCGCCTCAAGGCTGTCGAACGTGTTGGAAACGAAGGCGTCGCGCGGGTCTTCGCGCTCGCAGATGCAATACAGGCCCAGGCCTTCGGGGAAGTCCATGGGCACATCCTTCATCGAATGCACGGCGATATCGGCTTCGTTGTCGAGCAGGGCGGTTTCCAGTTCCTTGACGAACAGGCCCTTGCCGCCGATTTTCGCCAGGGGCGAGTCGATCAGCTTGTCGCCGCGGCTGACCATCGGCACCAGGGTCACGACCAGGCCCGGATGGGCCTGCTCAAGGCGAGCTTTGACATAGTCGGCCTGCCACAGGGCCAGGGCACTTTTACGGGTAGCAATGCGGATTTCGCGAGTGGACATGTAACGCCCCGAAGCAGAGAAATGCCGCCGATGATAACAGCTCCGCCAGCCTCGCTAGCAGATCCAGGTCATCACCTGGCCCGCCATCCCTGGCAGCGGCCGGCATTCACCTCGGTCAGAGCGTCTGCATCATCTTGCGCACACCGGCCACATGCCGGCGGCTGACAGTCAGGGCATCGCCGTCGAGGCCTTTGAGAAACAGCTGGAAATGCCCCAGCGGTGTGCGCTGCAGGCGCTCGATACGCTCGCGGGCCACCAGGGCGTTGCGATGGATACGCACGAAGCGCTCGCCGAATTCGTCTTCCAGCGATTTCAGCGGCTCGTCCAGCAGCACTTCGCCAGACTCGTGGCGCAAGGTCACGTACTTGTGGTCGGCAATGAAGTAAATCACCTGGGGCAGGGGAATCAGCTCGATACCCTTGCGCGTTCGCGCACTGATATGACTGCGCGGGCCGCCTCCGCTTTCGGTGGACGGGCGGGTCAGGGCGGCGAGCTGGGTGCGGTTGGGTTTTTCCGCCTTGCGCAGGGCATCGCGCAGGGCCTGGGGCTGGGTCGTGCGACCTACATGGCTGAGGGCGCTCTGGCTGAATGCCTCCTGCTCGTCGTCATCGAGGCAGAACACCAGCGCCGGTGGCGCCTCGCGTTCGCACAGACGCGCCGCCACCTGCAGGCCATCGAGGCCCGGCATGCGGGTGTCCAGCAGGACGACATCGGGTTTGAGGCTATCGATCAGCGCCAGGGCCTCCTCGCCATTGGTGGCACTGGGCTCAAGCACCGTATAGCCCTCGAGCTCACCAAGCAGTCGGCTCAGGCGCTCGCGGGCCTGGGGTTCATCATCAACGATCAGGACATTCATAATTGCGCTGGATTCCTGAGTGAGTCTCGCAGTGGGTACAAGCGTAGACAGGAGTCGGTGACCGTTGTAACGGTCACGCTACAGACCCATGCGAAGGCCAAAGATTCACTGGTCTGGCAGAATCGCTGCCAGTCCTCTGTCCAACTGTAGACGGTCCGTGGAACACTGCCGTTCAATCGTTGAATATCCTGTGGCGCCCGCCACCCGGCGTAGACCGGCAATTTTCTCGCGACCGGCGCCCTGCTTAGCGAAGCCCAACCCTGCTATGATCGGCGCCACTTTTTCATTCACGCCTTCTATGAGTGGATCCATGAGCACCGACAAGACCAACCAGTCCTGGGGCGGCCGCTTCAGTGAGCCCGTCGACGCCTTCGTCGCCCGTTTCACCGCCTCGGTCGATTTCGACAAGCGCCTGTACCGTCACGACATCATGGGTTCGATCGCCCACGCCACCATGCTGGCGCAGGTCGGCGTACTCTCCGACGCCGAGCGCGACACCATCATCGATGGCCTGAAGACCATCCAGGGTGAAATCGAAGCGGGTCAGTTCGACTGGCGTGTCGACCTCGAAGACGTGCACATGAACATCGAGGCGCGCCTGACCGACCGCATCGGTATCACTGGCAAGAAACTGCACACCGGCCGTAGCCGCAACGACCAGGTCGCCACCGACATCCGCCTGTGGCTGCGTGACGAGATCGACCTGATCCTGGACGAGATCACCCGCCTGCAACAGGGTCTGCTGGAGCAGGCCGAGCGCGAAGCCGAAACCGTCATGCCCGGCTTCACCCACCTGCAGACCGCCCAGCCGGTGACCTTCGGCCACCATCTGCTGGCCTGGTTCGAAATGCTCAGCCGCGACTACGAGCGCCTGGTCGACTGCCGCAAGCGCGCCAACCGCATGCCGCTGGGCAGCGCGGCGCTGGCCGGCACCACCTACCCGATCGACCGTGAGCTGACCTGCAAGCTGCTGGGCTTCGAAGCCGTGGCCGGCAACTCGCTGGACGGCGTCTCGGACCGTGACTTCGCCATCGAATTCTGTGCGGCCGCCAGCGTGGCGATGATGCACCTGTCGCGCTTCTCCGAAGAGCTGGTGCTGTGGACCAGTGCGCAGTTCCAGTTCATCGACCTGCCTGATCGCTTCTGCACCGGTAGCTCGATCATGCCGCAGAAGAAGAACCCGGACGTCCCGGAGCTGGTGCGTGGCAAGACCGGCCGCGTGTTCGGCGCCCTGACCGGCCTGCTCACGCTGATGAAAGGCCAGCCGCTGGCCTACAACAAGGATAACCAGGAAGACAAGGAACCGCTGTTCGACGCCGCCGACACCCTGCGCGACTCGCTGCGTGCCTTTGCCGACATGATCCCGGCGATCAAGCCCAAGCACGCAATCATGCGTGAAGCGGCGCTGCGTGGTTTCTCCACCGCCACTGACCTTGCCGACTATCTGGTGCGCCGCGGCCTGCCATTCCGCGACTGCCACGAGATTGTCGGGCACGCCGTGAAGTACGGGGTCGACACCGGCAAGGACCTGGCCGAGATGAGCCTGGACGAGCTGCGTCAGTTCAGCGACCAGATCGAGCAGGATGTGTTTGCCGTACTCACCCTGGAAGGCTCGGTGAACGCGCGCAACCACATCGGCGGCACCGCGCCGGCACAAGTGCGTGCAGCGGTGGCGCGCGGCAAGGCGCTGCTGGCTTCCCGCTAGGCGCGTACCGAGGGCCGCGCCCTCGAATCACCACACAAGGCCGCTGCCACAGGACACCTCGAACCCTGTGGAAGCGGCCTTGTGCCGTGATGGGCCGCACAGCGGCCCTTCTTCCCATCACCGCTTGTTCTGCACCATCTCCATGAACCTTGGCATCGCCGCCTCCTTGTCCGCCACGATCCGCGCCATGTGCGGATGCTCGCGCAGCTTCCCCAACAGCGCCGCTGCCTGTGGGAAGTCCGCCAGGAAATCGATCCCCAGCACCTTCTTGCCCACCGCACACGCCAGGTCGACCGAGAAGCAGAACATCAGGTCAGCCAGGGTCAGCTTTTCGCCAGCGACATAAGGCGCGAACCTGCCATTGCGCTTGAGCGTGGCAAAACCTGCCAGCAGCTCGCTGCGCGCCCGCTCCTTGATCAGCGGCTCCACCGCCGTACCGAAGAACGCTTCGGCGTAGCAGGTACGTGCAGGCAGTTCGATGTACAGCTCGATCTCCTTGAGCAGCTCACGCACCTTGGCCTGCCCGAATGCATCACTGGGCAGCAGCGGATGCTCGGGGTGGGTCTGCTCGATGTAATCGAGGATCACGTTTGTCTCACTGAGAAAGCCGTGTTCGGTTCCCAGCACCGGAACCTTGCCACGCGGGCTGATGGCCAGCACCTCGGGCGTCTGCCCGGAAACGAACGGCACTTCCTCGAAGGGCACGCCTTTTTCCAGCAGGGCCAGCTTGACCATGTTGTAGTAGTTGCTGACCGCGAATCCGTAGAGCTTGAGCATGAACGACAGCCTCCAGGCCGTAAGGGGTTGGCCTGGCTGTTATAGCCGCCTGGCCACCCCCTGACCAGCATCATGGCGCGCGTCGATGACCGGGCATTGCCGACACAGGCATGGCACACTGTCGCTTTCATCACAGGAGTAGCGCCATGAGCGAACCCACCGACATCGAAAACGACGACGAAGAATTCGCCGAGGCGACGCTGACCCAGGCCATCGAGAACCAGATCGAGAGCGGCAATCCGCCTGCGGCCAAGGCCACCTTCAACAAGCTGACCCTGGTCGGCTACGAACGCGAAGACATCCTCAACCTCATGGCCCACGTGCTGGCCATCGAGATCGACGCGCTGCTCACCGAGGACCGCGCATTCGATACCGAGTGGTACGAAAATGCCCTGCGTGCCCTGCCCGAATTGCCACCTGAGGCAAATCAAGGCGACGACGACGAAGCCTGACTACACTCCTGACTTCCATCCTCGTCTGAGAAGTCAGGAGTCGCCCCATGTCCTTTACCCCCGAATTGGTCGCCGAACTGGAAGTCCTTGCGCTGTTCAACCTCGACAGCAGCCAGGAAGGGATCAAGATTCACGCCAATGCCTCGCCAGCCCTGGTCGCTGCGGCCAAACGCCTGCATGACAAGCAACTGACCGATCAGCCAGACGGCGGTTACCTGACCAGCCTGGGACACGATGCGGTGGAGAGCGTGCAGTTGCTGTTGAATGTTCTGAAGACCCCACAGCCTGCATAACTGCACCGGCCTCATCGCGGGACAAGCCCGCTCCCACAGGTGCAGCACCGTTTTCAAGGGTCTGGTTGGATCTGTGGGAGCGGGCTTGTCCCGCGATGAGGCCCATAAAGACACCGCACTTTCTTGGGCGCTGGAAAAATGGCGTCAAAATGCCACTCACCCTCTTATCCGACCTCGCCACTCAGGCTAAACTCGCCGGTGCTCCCCCGGCCTGTCTGAGTGCGTCATGAACCACCCCCATGAAATTCGCCCCGATCTGCACGACGGTATCGACCGCAAGGTGCTGTCGACCCTGCGCGGGCGCTTTCTCCAGCTGAACCAGGGGCGTCTCGAGCGGGCCATGGAAGGGCTGTCCAGCCGCCAGCAGCAGGTACTGACGCTGCTGCCGCTGTTCTTCCACGTCAATCATCCGCTGCTGCCGGGCTATGTGTCGGGCAGCACGCCAGCGGGCGTCTCGGGCTTCGAGCCGGACGCCGATCTGTTGGCCGAGGCCCAGCGCCTGACGCGCTCCTTCACCTACAAGGCCCGCCACGGCAACCCGCCACGGCCGATTCACGGCCTGTTCCTCATGGGCAGCCTCGGCACCCTGGCCCAGGCCGAGCAAAGCGACATGGACCTGTGGGTCTGCCATGCGCCGGGGATTGGCGAGGGCGCCCTGGCCGAGCTGCGGCGCAAATGCCAGTTGCTCGAGGCCTGGGCCGCTACCCAGGGCGCCGAGGCGCATTTCTTCCTGATCGAGCCCCAGGGCTTTGTCCAGGGCGAACGCGACAGCCAGCTCAGCTCGGACGATTGCGGCACCACCCAGCACTACCTGCTGCTCGACGAGTTCTATCGCACGGCAATCTGGCTGGCCGGACGCACACCGCTGTGGTGGCTGGTGCCGGTCTACGAAGAGCACAACTACCAGGCCTACACCCAGACGCTGCTGTCCAAGCGCTTCATTCGCGCCCAGGACGACCTCGACCTCGGCCACCTCGCGCACATCCCGCCCGGTGAGTTCGTCGGCGCCGGACTGTGGCAACTGTTCAAGGGCATCGACTCGCCCTACAAATCGCTGCTCAAGCTGCTGCTGACCGAGGTCTACGCCAGCGAGCACCCCGAAGTGCGCTGCCTGAGCCTGGACTACAAACGCGCGGTGTTCGCCAACCGCCTGGACCTCGACGAGCTGGACCCTTATGTCATGGTCTACCGCCGGATCGAGCAGTACCTGCAGCGCCGCGGCGAGCACGCGCGCCTGGAGCTGGTGCGACGCAGCCTCTACCTGAAGGTCAACAAGAAGCTCAGCGCCCTGGCCCGCACACGCAGCACCGGCTGGCAGCGCCAGCTCCTGGAGCGCCTGACCGAGGAGTGGGGCTGGGACGAGCGCCAACTGGCCCTGCTCGACAGCCGCAGCCAGTGGAAGGTCCGCCAGGTGGCGGTCGAGCGTCGCGAGCTGGTTGCCGAGCTGAACTACAGCTACCGCTTCCTCAGCCAGTTCGCCCGCGACCAGAACGCCAGCAGCCGCGCCGATCAACGCGACCTCAACGTGCTGGGTCGGCGCCTGTACGCAGCCTTCGAGCGCCGCGCCGGCAAGATCGAGGTCATCAACCCGGGCATCGCCCCGGACGTCGCCGAAGACACGCTCACCCTCGTCCAGTCGCCCAACCGCAAGGAGCCCGGCACCCACCACTGGGGCCTGTACAACGGCAACCTGGGCGTGCACGAGTGGGAACATTTCAGCCCGATCAAACGCTGCCGCGAACTGCTCGAACTGCTGACCTGGGCGCACCGCAACGGCGTCATCGACAGCAGCACCCGCCTGGCCCTGCACCCTGGTGTCAGCGACCTGAGCGAATTCGAGCTGTTCAACCTGCTTGGCAGCCTGCAGCAGACCATCGCGCTACCGCTGGAAACCGTCAGCGAAATCCGCCTGCTGCAACCAAGCGTGGCCGACGAAATCCTGCTGCTGGTCAACGTCGGCATCGACCCGCTGCGTCATCACCGCGACCTGAACATCCTGATGACCACCGAGCGCACCGACTCGCTGAGCTATGCCGGGGTGCGCGAAAACCTGGTGCTGACCTTCGACCAGATCACTCTGAACAGCTGGAACGAAGTGCTGGTGCAGCGCTACGACGGCGAGCACGCGCTGATGCGCTGCTTGCGTGATTTTCTCAACAGCCAAGGCCCACGCACGCAGCGTCCGCGGTTACGGGTGCGCTGTTTCTGCCACAACCGCGCGCAAGCGATCGCCCAGCGCGTCGAGGACATCTTCGAGACCGTGCAGTCGCTGCTGGATCAGGGCCTGAACCACCGCTACCTGCTGCAGGTGGCGCAGCACACCCATGTGCTGGACCTGGTGCCCGGCCAGGTCAGCCTGACTACCCTGGACGACCAGGATGCCGTGCTCGCCCACCTCGGCGAGGAGCGCAGCCAGTACAGTCCGCTGTACCTCGACGCCAACGCCCTGCAGGACCACGACTTGCCGCTGGTGCTGGAGCAGGGCCAGCCGGGTTGCATCCAGGTGTTCTATCGCCTGCACGAAGGCTGGGCCGAACTCTACGTACTCGACGAGTACAACGCACTCTGGCAGCAGCGGCTGCCACTGCAGGACGAAAGCCACCTGCTGCTGCCCCTGCAACGCTTTCTGCAGTCGGTCGTGGTACGCCGCGATGCCCAACTGCCGCTCGACAGCCTGCAACAGGCCGCGCTGGACATCCTCTACTACCAGCTACTGCCCAACGGCCCAGGCAAATGCCGTGCCCTGGAGCCTCGGCCCGCGCCACAGGTCGCGGGCGGCCAGCCGTACTACGAAGTGCAGGCGATTCTCCAGGCAGGCGCGGGGGATGACGTGCATGTCACGCTGTATTGCGACCAGCAGGAGTTTTCCCAGCTCGATCACGGCGACCAGCTGTATGCCGTGGTCGCCCGGCAGATTCTGCGCCAGCGCCGCAGCGCCGGGAACTACCGCTGCTACATCACCGACCTGGATCTGTCCGAACTGCTTGAGGACGAACAGGGCTCGACGGTGCTGTTCCTGCGCTACAAGCGCGAACTGGAGCAGTCGCTCAATGATGGGCTGGAGCAGCTACAGGCTGGTTTGTAGGTGATGCCGTTCAGAGGTCGAAATCACCCGCCGCTTCAGGCTGGTATTCCACCTCGAGCAGCTTGAGCTTGAGCATCTTGCCACCCGGCGCCGGCCAGTCGATCTGGTCGCCCACCGACAACCCCAGCAGCGCACAGCCGATCGGCGCCAGGATCGAGACTTTGCCTTCGGGCCCTGCATCCTTCGGGTAGACCAGGGTCAGGTGATAATCCTTGCCGGTGGCTTCCTCGCGGCAGTGCACGCGCGAGTTCATGGTCACCACGCCCGCCGGGACCTCCTCGTGGCCGACCACCTGTTCGGCGCGGTCCAGCTCGTCCTGCAGGGCGAGCACACCCGGCGTGCTTTCGTCGAGGCTGTCGAGCAGACGCTCAAGACGCTGCACGTCCAGTCGGGTGAGGATGAGGGAAGGCTTGGTGCTCATGGTCCAGTCAGACTCCTTTCAACGAAGTATTTCAAGCTGTAGATAAAGCAAAACCCCGCCCAAGGGCGGGGTTTGAGAATGCTTCTGGCGCGGCCAGTACCGGATTGACACTACCACAGCCGGGCAAATACTCAAGCCTGTGGCGTCGAAGCCCTCAGCGCGTCGGCCTCGCGGCAGATCTGCCGCCGCCGTTCGTCATCGGCCGAACGCCATTCACGGATATGCTCCACATGCCGCATGCATCCGGTGCAGACCCGACGCTCGTCGAGTCGGCAGACGCTGATGCACGGCGAAGGCACGGCCGGGCTGACGTTGCTGTAGAGCGGCTTGGGCGGCCGCGGTTGCTCGCTCATCTCAGATCTCGTCGAAGTCCAGCTTCTCGCCGACTCGCTCCCAGACGATGCGCTCGAGCATCTCACCGAGCAGTTCTTCGCTCTTCTCGCAGACCCACTTGCCACTCTCTTCGTCATAGTCGAAGTGGAAACCGCCCGAGCGGTCGGCCAGCCACAGCTGACGCAGCGGCTCCTGGCGGCTGAAGATCAGTTGGCTGCCGTTGTCGAACTTGATCGTCAGGACACCGGCGGAGTTTTCCATGTCCAGGTCCAGGTCGGTCTCATCGAACAGATCCTCCAGGGCCTGTTGGGTCGCGTCGACCAGGTCGTGGAAACGCGCTTCGCTCAAACTCATTGCAGGAACCTCGAAAATGGCTGCACACACGCAAGCCGGGCACGATACGACCGCTGGGCGCTGATTGCAAAGACTAGCGACCGGCAGCACCGAGCCCAACCCTCACAACGAGCAAGCCTGGCCCGCCCGACGGACCGGCTCTTGCATAGGCAATCCGCCGGTCGCTCGGTATACTCGGGCGCAATACTGCTTATTTCAAAGGATTTCACCCATGAAGCGCCTGATTTCCTCCATTGCGGCGCTGGTCGCTGTAGCCTGCCTCGTTTCGGCCTGCGGTCAGAAAGGCCCCCTGTACCTGCCTGAAGACGGCAAGGACGGCAAGAGCGCACGCAAGTCGTCGCACCAGCACGCGCAGCCGGCCAAGGCCGCCCCGCAAGACGAAGAATCGCTGCCCGAGCAGTCGCCAGAGCAGTAAGGAAATCCAATGGACGCATTCAACTACCGCGACGGTGAACTGTTCGCGGAAGGCGTGGCCCTGTCGGCCATCGCCGAACGTTTCGGCACCCCCACCTACGTCTACTCGCGCGCCCACATCGAGGCCCAGTACCGTAGCTACACCGACGCCCTGCAAGGTGTCGAGCACCTGGTGTGCTTCGCGGTCAAGGCCAACTCCAACCTCGGCGTGCTGAACCTGCTTGCACGCCTTGGCGCGGGCTTCGACATCGTTTCCGGTGGCGAACTGGAGCGTGTGCTGGCCGCCGGCGGCCGGGCCGACCGCGTGGTGTTCTCCGGCGTCGGCAAGACCCGTGAAGACATGCGCCGCGCGCTGGAAGTCGGCGTGCACTGCTTCAACGTCGAATCCACCGACGAACTCGAGCGCCTGCAAGTGGTAGCCGCCGAGATGGGCAAGGTCGCCCCGGTCTCGCTGCGGGTCAATCCGGACGTCGATGCCGGCACCCATCCGTACATCTCCACCGGCCTCAAAGAGAACAAGTTCGGCGTCGCCATCGCCGATGCCGAAGCCATCTACGTGCGCGCCGCACAGTTGCCCAACCTGGACGTGGTCGGTGTCGACTGCCACATCGGCTCGCAGCTGACCACCGTCGACCCGTTCCTTGACGCCCTCGACCGCCTGCTCGACCTGGTCGACCGCCTTGCCGACTGCGGTATTCACCTGCGTCACCTCGACCTGGGCGGCGGCGTCGGCGTGCGCTATCGCGACGAACAACCACCGCTGGTGGCCGACTACATCAAGGCCATCCGTGAACGCGTCGGCGCACGCGACCTGGCCCTGGTGTTCGAGCCGGGCCGCTACATCGTCGCCAACGGCGGCGTGCTGCTGACCCGCGTCGAATACCTCAAGCACACCGAGCACAAGGACTTCGCCATCATCGATGCGGCGATGAACGACCTGATCCGTCCGGCGCTGTACCAGGCCTGGATGGGCGTCAGCGCGGTCAAGCCACGTGAAGGCGAAGGCCGCGCCTACGACCTGGTCGGCCCGATCTGCGAAACCGGTGACTTCCTCGCCAAGGACCGCCAGCTGAACCTGGCCGAAGGCGATCTGCTGGCCGTGCAGTCCGCGGGCGCCTATGGTTTCGTCATGAGCTCGAACTACAACACCCGTGGCCGTTGCGCCGAAATCCTGGTCGATGGCGACCAGGCCTTCGAAGTCCGCCGCCGCGAGACCATTGCCGAACTGTTCGCCGGCGAAAGCCTGCTGCCGGAGTGAACCCATGCTGCTGCGTTTCACCAAGATGCACGGGCTGGGCAACGACTTCATGGTCCTGGACCTGGTCAGCCAGCACGCGCACATCCAGCCCAAGCATGCCAAGCAGTGGGGTGATCGCCACACCGGCATCGGCTTCGACCAGCTGCTGATCGTCGAGGCACCGAGCAATCCGGAAGTGGATTTCCGCTACCGGATCTTCAATGCCGATGGCTCCGAAGTCGAACAGTGCGGCAACGGCGCGCGCTGCTTTGCCCGTTTCGTGCTGGACAAGCGCCTGACCGCGAAGAAGCGTATCCGCGTCGAAACCAAAGGCGGTGTCATCGAGCTTGATGTGCAGAACGACGGCCAGGTCTGTGTCGACATGGGCCCGCCGCGCTTCAACCCGGCCGATATCCCCTTCGTTGCCGACCAGCAGGCGCTGAGCTATCCACTGGAAGTCGATGGACAGGTGCACTCGATCGCCGCCGTGTCCATGGGCAACCCGCATTCGGTGCTGCGCGTCGATGACGTGCGCAGTGCCCCCGTGCATGAGCTGGGCCCTAAAATCGAGCACCACCCGCGCTTCCCGCAGCGGGTCAACGCCGGCTTCATCCAGGTCGTCGACCGCCACCGTGCCAACCTGCGGGTCTGGGAGCGCGGTGCCGGCGAAACACAGGCCTGCGGTACCGGCGCCTGCGCCGCCGCCGTGGCAGCCATCGCCCAGGGCTGGATGGACTCTCCCGTGTCCATCGACCTGCCGGGCGGGCGCCTGAGCATCGAATGGGCTGGCCCCGGCAAACCGGTATTGATGACCGGCCCAGCCGTACGCGTCTACGAAGGACAGGTTCGTCTCTAAGCGAGTATCCGCCATGACCGATCAGCCACAGGTTGTACCCGAGCAAGCCGCCGACCTCGATGCCGAGGCGGTGGTCGCCTACCTGCGTGCCCACCCAACCTTCTTCTCCGAACATGACGAACTGCTCATCGAGCAGCGCATCCCCCACCAGCGCGGCGACAGCGTGTCGCTGGTGGAACGTCAGCTCAAGCTGCTGCGTGACCGCAACATCGAGATGCGCCATCGCCTGTCGCAGTTGATGGATGTGGCCCGCGACAACGACCGACTGTTCGACAAGACCCGCCGCCTCATCCTCGACCTGCTCGACGCCAGCAGCCTGGAGGAAGTGGTGATGGCGGTCGAAGACAGCTTGCGCCAGGAGTTCCAGGTGCCCTTCGTCAGCCTGATCCTGTTCGGTGAGAACGCCGCGCCGGTCGGCCGCTGGGTCAGCAGTGCCGAGGCGCAACAAGCCATCGGTGGCCTGCTGGGCAGTGGCAAGACGGTCAGCGGCAACCTGCGCGAGCATGAGCTGGCATTCCTGTTCGGCGAAGACCAGCGCAAGGACGTCGGCTCCAGTGCCGTCGCCTCGCTGGAGCATCAGGGCCTGCACGGCGTGCTGGCCATTGGCAGCCGCGACCCGCAGCACTACAAGAGCAGCGTCGGCACCCTGTTCCTCACCTACATCGCCGAAGTCCTCGGTCGCGTGGTTCCGCGCTTCACCCAGACGCTGCGCTCGGTACGCTGATGGAACGCCAGCTGGAAGCTTATTGCGCGCACCTGCGCAACGAGCGCCAGGTGTCCGAGCACACCCAGCTGGCCTACCGCCGCGACCTGGAGAAAGTGGTCGAATTCTGCAACACCCAGGGCATCGCCAGCTGGCAAGCCCTGCAGATCCAGCAATTGCGCCAGTTGATCGCACGCCTGCACCACCACGGCCAGTCATCGCGCAGCCTGGCGCGCCTGCTCTCGGCGGTGCGCGGCCTGTATCGCTACCTCAACCGTGAGGGGCTGTGCCAGCACGATCCGGCCAACGGCCTGACCCCGCCCAAGGGTGAGCGTCGCCTGCCCAAGACCCTCGACACCGACCGCGCCCTGCAATTGCTCGACGGCGGCGTCGACGACGACTTCATCGCCCGTCGCGACCAGGCCATTCTCGAACTGTTCTACTCCTCGGGCCTGCGCCTGTCGGAGCTGACCAACCTCGACCTCGAACAACTGGACCTGGCCGGCGGACTGGTCCAGGTGCAGGGCAAGGGTGGCAAGGCCCGCGTCCTGCCGGTCGGGCGCAAGGCGCGCGAAGCGCTGCAGGCGTGGCTGAAACTGCGCGGGATCAGCGCGCCACGCGACGGTGCGATGTTCGTCACCCGCCAAGGCAAGCGCCTGGGGCCACGGGCCATCCAGTTGCGGGTCAAGGTCGCCGGAGAACGCGAACTGGGCCAGCACCTGCACCCGCACATGCTCCGCCACTCCTTCGCCAGCCACCTGCTCGAATCGTCCCAGGACCTGCGCGCGGTACAGGAGATGCTCGGTCACGCCGACATCAGCACCACGCAGATCTACACCCACCTGGACTTCCAGCACCTGGCCGCCGTCTACGACAGCGCCCATCCCCGAGCCAAACGCAGCAAAGGCAGCGACTCATGAGTATCAAGCTGATCACCTTCGACCTGGACGACACCCTGTGGGACACCGCACCGGTGATCACCAGTGCCGAAACCGTCCTGCGCGACTGGCTTGCCGCCAATGCCCCAACCCTGGGCGGTGTGCCGGTCGAGCACCTGTATGCCATCCGCGAACGCCTGGTGCAGGCCGAACCGGGCCTCAAGCACCGCATCAGCGCCCTGCGCCGTCGCGTGCTGTTCCACGCACTGTCCGAGGTCGGCTACAGCGAGCAACACGCCCAGGCGCTCGCCAATGAAGCCTTCGAGGTGTTCCTGCATGCCCGGCATCAGGTCGAGGTGTTTCCCGAGGTGCAGCCGGTGCTGGAGATCCTGCGCCATCACTATGTGCTGGGCGTCGTGACCAACGGCAATGCCGATGTGCGGCGGCTGGGGATTTCGGACTACTTCCGCTTCGCCCTGTGCGCCGAGGACCTGGGGATCGGCAAGCCCGACCCTGCGCCCTTCCGCGAAGCCCTCAAGCGCGGTGAAGTGGAGGCCAGTGCCGCAGTGCATGTCGGCGATCATCCGGGTGACGACATCGCCGGGGCCCAACGCGCCGGCTTACGCGCAGTCTGGTTCAACCCCCAGGGCAAGGCCTGGGCCGGCGAGCAGGCGCCCGATGCCGAGATCCAGCGCCTGTCGCAGTTGCCCGAGGTGCTGGCACGCTGGCGCTGACGGCCCTATCGCGGGCTAAGCCCGCACGAACACCCAAATTCCACCCACAAAAAAGCCCGCAGCGACCGCGGGCTTTTTTGTATCCAGCCACTCAGATAGGGCGGCTGCCGTACTTGTTGTCCGGCTTCTTGGGCGGATCGGCGACCACGTTGGCCTCGACTTCCTGGACCTTGCCACCGCGTGCCAGGAACTCTTCCATGGCGCGCGCCAGCGCGTCGCGTTCCTTCTGCTTGGCTTCCATGCTCGGCATCTCGTCTACCGAGACTGCCGCCTTGGACTTGCCTTTGGCGGCAGGTGCAGGGCTGCTGTCGTCGTCGCCGGCGTCTTCCGCGCCGTCGTCGGATGCGGCTTCAAGGGCCTCATCACCCTCGTCTTCGTCGCCTACTTCGAGGTCATCATTTTCCAGATCGTCGTCGCTCATGTTCTACCTCATGACTTGCGAAAAGCAGGTTAGTTATAGACCAGTGATGCCGTAGACCGGCAGCCACCAGTGAAAATTCAACTGGCCGTGGGTTGGCCACTGCCTTGGATGTACGGCCCCTGGTGAGGGCGTTTCACCCAGCAGATCCCAGCTCCTGGCGGGATCTGACGAAATCCTTGAGCCACCGCTGCTGGCCTTGCGCTATTGGCAAGCCTAGCAAAGCGTGGCGAAGTGTGTGGAAGGCACTGCAAACACCCTTCCGGCGCGCATTCTAGCGCGCCGGGAGAAAAAACAAAGCTCCATCAGTACCCGCTTTTCTGTAAGTTTTCTGCCTGCGTCACGAACGTGCCGGATAAACCGTTTGCCTACCGGCGAAACGGTAAAAATCAGGCAAAAAAATGCCCGGACAAGCCGGGCAAGTTTTTTACTGCAGGGCGGTTACAGGTTGTAGCCGCGCTCGTTGTGCTGAGCCAGGTCGAGGCCGACCGACTCTTCTTCTTCGTTGACCCGCAGGCCCATTACCACGTCCAGCACCTTGAGGATTACGTAGGTGACGATGGCGGTGTAGGCCACGGTGAAGATCACGCCCTTGGCCTGGACCCAGACCTGCGCACCGATATCGGTGACCGCGCCGAAGCCGCCCAGGGCCGGTGCTGCGAACACACCGGTGAGAATCGCGCCGACGATACCGCCGATACCATGCACACCGAAGGCATCCAGCGAGTCGTCGTAACCCAGCTTGCGCTTGAGGCTGGTGGCGCAGAAGTAGCAGATAACACCCGACGCCAGGCCGATTACCAGGGCGCCCATCGGGCCGACGGTGCCGGCAGCCGGAGTGATGGCGACCAGGCCGGCGACCACACCCGAAGCGATGCCCAGGGCGCTAGGTTTGCCGTGGCCGATCCACTCGGCGAACATCCAGCCCAGCGCGGCGGCGGCGGTGGCGATCTGGGTCACCAGCATGGCCATGCCGGCAGTGCCGTTGGCCGCTGCAGCGGAACCTGCGTTGAAGCCGAACCAGCCGATCCACAGCATGGCAGCGCCGACCAGGGTGTAGCCGAGGTTGTGCGGAGCCATCGGCGTGGTCGGGTAGCCTTTGCGCTTGCCCAGTACCAGGCACGCCACCAGGCCTGCGATACCGGCGTTGATGTGCACCACGGTGCCGCCCGCGAAGTCCAGTACGCCCCAGTCCCACATCAGTGCGCCGTCACCGCTCCAGACCATGTGCGCGATCGGCGCATAGACCAGGGTGAACCACACGCCCATGAACACCAGCATGGCGGAGAACTTCATGCGCTCGGCAAAGGCACCGACGATCAGTGCCGGGGTGATGATGGCGAAGGTCATCTGGAAGGTGATGAACACCGCCTCAGGGAACAGCGCGGTGGCCGAGGTCAGGCCAGACGGCGTCACACCGGCGAGGAAGGCTTTGGAGAAGCCGCCGATGAACGAGTTGAAGTTGAGCACGCCCTTTTCCATACCGGTGGTATCGAAGGCGATGCTGTAGCCGTAGATGACCCACAGGATGCTGATCAGACCGGTGATGGCGAAGCACTGCATCATCACCGACAGCAGGTTCTTGGAGCGCACCATGCCACCGTAGAACAGGGCCAGGCCCGGGATGGTCATGAACAGTACCAACGCCGTGGCCGTGAGCATCCAGGCGGTGTCGCCGGAGTTCAGTACCGGGGCGGCTGCTTCCTCTGCCAGGGCCAGGCCAGGCATTACGAGGGACAATAGGGCTCCTAGCCCTGCGATCTTGCGCAGAGTCATTTGTTTTCTCCTGGGGCGTTTGGGTTTGGTGAGGCTTGTTGTGTCGCTTAGATCGCGTCGGTATCGGTTTCGCCGGTACGGATGCGGATCGCCTGCTCCAGATTCACCACGAAGATCTTGCCGTCGCCGATCTTGCCGGTGTTGGCCGCCTTGGTGATGGCTTCGATCACCCGGTCCAGGTCCTTGTCATCGATGGCGACATCGATCTTGACCTTGGGCAGGAAATCGACCACGTATTCGGCGCCACGGTACAGCTCGGTGTGGCCTTTCTGCCGGCCGAAGCCCTTGACTTCGGTCACGGTGATGCCTTGCACGCCGATTTCCGACAGCGACTCGCGCACGTCGTCCAGCTTGAACGGCTTGATGATGGCAGTGACTAGCTTCATGAAACTCTTCTCCCGATTTGGTGGACTTGCCCCAGGAAAACAAACCCGTCTCAAGTCTAAGCGCAGCGCCTGGCTTTGTAACGCGTCGTCGGCTCCATTCCCCCACCGACACACGTTTCGGCGGGTGGAGAGGGAGCCTTGCGGCTCCGCCTGCACACTGCCCGATCACAAGGGACTGCATCAGTGCATGGCGCACAGAGGCCTTTGCAGAAACCTTGCCAGATCCGGCAAAGGGCCAGAAAACAAGTAGTTGCACACAATGCTCGGGATTAGCCCATGGCCAGTACGCTGAAAGCTGCACGATTCTGGTGCATCGAGCCGCCAGCGGCTGCTCAAAAAGTGTGCGTCCGACCGCCGAAATGCGCCGTGCTACACTGCCCACCTTTCACACGCCACGGAACAGCCTGACCCATGCTCGCGCCCAAAGCCCTTCTCGACGCCCTGAGCGACCAGGCCTCGCGCCTGTTCAGCGGCGACACCGCGCAGCCGCGCGCCGAACTCGAAAGCCAGTTCAAGATCCTGATGCAGAGCGCGTTCAGCAAGCTGGACCTGGTCAGCCGGGAAGAATTCGACAGCCAGATGGTGGTCCTGGCGCGCACCCGCGCGCGCCTCGAAGCCCTGGAGAAGCAAGTGGCCGAGCTGGAAGCGCGCCTGGCGCCACCGGCCCAGGACTAGCCCCCCTGAGGGATATACGGCCTGCCTCCGCGCAGAGGTCGGCCGCAAACTTCAAACGCTTCCTACAAACACCAGGGAGCATTCAAACAAGATGAAACTTATTTAAAGTTCACCTCCTTGGTTGACTTCGATACTACCCTTGAATAAAGTTCGCTCGCCCTGAGAGAAGGGGCCTTTTTTCCATTCACTGAAGAATTCAATGGACACAGTATCTAGTCGCTGCCTGACCACCGCCGTACGGCCCGGTCAGGCACTTGAACCGGAACACCGGTCCCGACACCCTGGTCGGGCAAGCCGCGCCAGAGCCTGATGCTCCGCCGTGACTTGCCACAGCCGGTGTCCGCCGGTTGGAGGCAAGCTCATGAACCTCACGTCATTCGTTTCACATCGCCTGCACGCCTGCCTGGCGCGTTTGCAGGCCCGCGCCTGGCCGCCCCATGGCCCGTGCGCTCCAGCCCAGCCCCCGGCCGCCGTGCGCGGCCCGCAGTTGCGTGCCGTATGGCAGGCACACCCCTGCCACGGAAAACTCCAGTTGCGCCTGCACTGGCACCATGACGACAGCCAAGACCCTCCAGGTAGACGGGGGCCGCTGGCACGCGTTTGCGCTCGCCTGAGACCCCACACGCTCCACTGAACAACTGATATTCAACAGTAACTTTTGATCGAACTTTCAACATTGAAAGTTCGCCGGACCGTTATTGCCCAATGTTTATCAACGAGGAATACAAACATGGACTGCGCGAGTAGAAAGTTCGCTGCCGAAACAACTTCCGACTCTCGGCAGCGGACAGACAACTGTCGGAAAAACCAAGCATTTTTCTGCGACCCGACATGCCTACGTTCACCCCCTGAGTGAAACGTCTGTGTGTCGTGCCGCCGCAGCGGCAGGAGCACAGCAACATGACCGTCAAACACCGCAACACCCCACCGGCCAAGGCCGAACGCGAAACCCGCCTGTCCACCCGCGCCGCCCGTGAAGCGCGCAATGGCCTGTCCGTCACCCTCGCCAACCTCGATGCCAGCGAGCATGGCCTGACCGAACACGAAGCCGCCAAGCGCCTGCAACGCGACGGCGCCAACCAGGTGGCCCACGACCAGCAACCACACGCCCTGGTGCAACTGCTCAAGGCCCTGCACAACCCCTTCATCTACGTCCTGCTGACCCTGGCCGGGATCAGTTTCGTCACCGACTACTGGATGCCGATCAGCGCAGGTGAAGCGGACGACGCCGACCTAACCAAGGTCATCATCATCATGACCATGGTCAGCCTCAGCAGCCTGCTGCGCTTCTGGCAGGAGTACCGCTCGAACAAGGCCGCCGACGCCCTCAAGGCGATGGTGCGCACCACCGCCACCGTGCTGCGCCGCGAACAGTTCGGCCAGCCGCCGCGCCTGCGCGAAGTGCCCATGGACGAACTGGTGGCCGGCGACATCGTGCAGCTTTCGGCGGGCGACATGATCCCCGCCGACATCCGCCTGCTCGAATCACGCGACCTGTTCATCAGCCAGGCGGTGCTCACCGGCGAGGCACTGCCGGTCGAGAAGTACGACACCCTGGGCAATGTCGCGCAGAAGTCCGCCACCGATGACAGCGGCAACCAGGACAACCTGCTCGAGTTGCCGAACATCTGCTTCATGGGCACCAACGTGGTCAGTGGCCGCGCCCGCGCCGTGGTGGTCGCCACCGGTCGACGCACCTACTTCGGCTCCCTGGCCAAAGCCATCGCCGGTTCACGCAGCCAGACCGCCTTCGACCGCGGCGTGAACAGTGTCAGCAGCCTGCTGATCCGCTTCATGCTGGTGATGGTACCGGTGGTGTTCATGATCAACGGCCTGGTCAAGGGCGACTGGGGCGATGCCTTCCTCTTCGCCCTCGCCGTGGCCGTGGGCCTGACCCCGGAAATGCTGCCGATGATCGTCAGCGCCAACCTGGCCAAGGGCGCCGTGGCCATGGCCCGGCGCAAAGTGGTGGTCAAGCGCCTGAACGCCATCCAGAACCTCGGCTCGATGGATGTGCTGTGCACCGACAAGACCGGCACCCTCACCCAGGACCGGATCATCCTCGAGCACCATGTGCGCATCGACGGTGAGCGCGACAAACGCGTGCTGGAACTGGCCTGGCTCAACAGCCACCACCAGAGCGGCGTGCGCAACCTGATGGACCAGGCTGTGCTGCACTTCGCAGGCCAGGAGCGTGAGTTCCAGGCGCCCTACGCCTACGCCAAGGTCGACGAGTTGCCGTTCGACTTCATTCGCCGTCGCCTGTCGGTAGTAGTGAAGAACGCCCTGGGCGATCACCTGATGGTGAGCAAGGGCGCCGTCGAGGAAATGCTCGCCATCGCCACCCATGTGCAGGAAGGCGACAGCGTCGTGGCCCTCGATGAGCGTCGGCGCCAGCGCCTGCTGGCCAGCGCCGATGCCTTCAACCGCGACGGCTTCCGCGTGCTGGTGGTCGCCACCCGCGACATTCCGGCAAGCGAAGGCAAGGCGCAGTACCACACCGACGACGAGCGTGACCTGGTGATCCAGGGCTTCCTGACCTTCCTCGACCCGCCCAAGGAAACCGCTGGCCCGGCCATTGCCGCCCTGCGTGAGATGGGCGTGCGGGTCAAGGTGCTGACCGGCGATAACCCGGTGGTCACCTGCAAAGTGTGCCGTGAAGTGGGCCTGGAGCCCGGCCTGCCGCTGCTCGGCCAGGACATCGAGCGCATGGACGACACCACCCTGAAGATTCAGGTCGAAGAACGCACCGTTTTCGCCAAGCTCACCCCGCTGCAAAAGTCCCGCGTGCTCAAGGCGCTGCAGGCCAACGGTCACACCGTGGGCTTCCTCGGCGACGGCATCAACGACGCCGCCGCCCTGCGCGACGCCGACGTCGGTATCTCGGTAGACAGCGGCACCGATATCGCCAAGGAATCGGCAGACATCATCCTGCTGGAAAAAAGCCTGATGGTGCTCGAAGAGGGCGTGCTCAAAGGTCGCGAAACCTTCGGCAACATCATGAAGTACCTGTGCATGACCGCCAGCTCCAACTTCGGCAACGTGTTCTCGGTGCTGGTGGCCAGTGCGTTCATTCCCTTCCTGCCGATGCTGGCGATTCACCTGCTGCTGCAGAACCTGATGTACGACTTCTCCCAGCTGTCGCTGCCGTGGGACCGCATGGACAAGGAGTTCCTCAGCGAACCGCGCAAGTGGGATGCCCGCAACATTGGCCGCTTCATGCTGTGGATCGGCCCGACCTCCTCGATCTTCGACATCACCACCTTTGCCCTGATGTGGTACGTGTTCGCCGCCAACAGTGTCGAGATGCAGGCGCTGTTCCAGTCTGGCTGGTTCATCGAAGGCCTGCTGTCGCAAACCCTGGTGGTGCACATGCTGCGCACGCGCAAGGTGCCGTTCTTCCAGAGCACTGCAGCGCTGCCGGTGATCCTGGCCACGGGCCTGGTGATGGCGCTGGGGATCTACATCCCGTTCTCGCCGGTGGGTGCGATGGTCGGTCTGGTGCCGCTGCCGTGGGAATACTTCCCTTGGCTGGTCGCCACCCTGCTGGGCTACTGCGTGGTCGCACAGACCATGAAGACCCTCTACATCCGCCGCTTCGGACAGTGGTTCTGAGCCTGCAGGGAGAGCAGACCATGCGCGTACTGATCTGTGCGGGACGCAACTACGCCGACACCCGGCGCTGCCGCCAGGCCCTGGACGATGTCCAGCGCCAGCGGCCGATCCGGGTGTTGATCCACGGCGGCAGCCAGTTCCTCGGCGGCGAGATCGAAAGCTGGGCACGCGAGCACGGCGCCGACCTGGTGCGCTACCCGCCCAACTGGCAGTTGCACGGCAAGCAGGCCGAACGCCTGCGCAACCTGTTCATGTTCACCGACAGCCGCCCCGAGTTGTTGCTCGCCCTGCCCGGGGGCGACGATACCGAGGAGCTGCTGGCCAGGGCCCGCGGCGCGGGTGTGCAGGTGATCTGCGGCAGGCAACCACGACAACCCGAGCGAGAGGAGCATTGCCATGACGCCTGAAAAGCCTGATGAGAGAGCCCGTTTCTCGCTCACCCACGACCTGCCACCCGCCCAGGCCCGGGCGGCGCGGCGCAATGTGCTGTTTGTGATCGTGACCTTGGTGTTGAGTGGGGTGTTGGTGGTGTTGTTTGGGGTCGAGGCGCGGTTGTCTGGAGGTTGAGGGAGGCTGAAGGTTGAGACGTCTGTGGAAGCGGCGCCTAACCGGCTAGCGCTCGCATCCTTGCTCTTGCTTCGCCAACTGACTTAACATGGCACCTGACTACGGCGACAGCAGAAAATTTGTCGGCGGAGCTGCGTAGGCCTGGCATGCCAAGGTCATATGAAGGGAAATCGCAAGCATCTGGGTTGTTCTGCTTCAGTGCAGGAGACTCGCTTTCGAGGCCGTCCTTCCGCGTAGTCACTTGATATTCCGAATCTTGGCCTCGGTCGCGTGATACGCGGTGACCGGGGCCAAGTACTTTCTGGCGCCGTCAACGCGCACTTCTACTACAGCCACCGCGTAAAATCTGCCTCCTCCCACCACTACCTGACGCCCTGTATTGAAGACTATGGCTTGGGAATGCTTGGGCTTGTTCAACCCAATCTGGCTGTAAGCTGAGTAGGCCGCTACCAAAATGGCCAGGACTTCTGCTGCGCTGCAATTATCCTTGGACCCCCGCGAAGCCATAGGATGAGCTACAGCCTCCAGATCGATGAGGATTCCGCGCTGGTTGGGTACAGGCCAGCCTTTCAGTTGGCATATTTTCTTTACCCTATCCAATTGCTTTGGGGTTAGCAGGAAGCTGAAGGCAGGTGCATGCTTGACCTGTTTGAGCGGTATACCTGCTTCTTGCATTACGCTGACCTGTTGCATCAAGGTTCTGAAAGCGTCTTCGAGGGCCAGATCTCCTCGTTTGTCATGATGCATTGCCGGTCCTAACACTGCCTGCTTTCTCACTCACCGCTCAGCATCGCATTACCGGTGAAACTCATGCCTGTGCAACGCATGGCTGAATTTTGCGGCTGGCTTTGATCGTACGACAAGTCCGAACATGCTGCGAAAACCTTCGATTGCGCGCGACTAGGAAGTATCCTACGCGCTTTGCGGAAGCCTCTTAATTGTCGGGGAAATACCTCAGGGATAACTTCGCTGGGTCGCCCACATTGGCGACTGGGTGTGAGAAGCCCAAGTGTTTCAGGAATGGCTTCCCGTCATGGTAGCCGTGCGCGAGCAGGTTTCGACCTGGCCGTGTCCCTGGACCACGGACTTCTCACCTCGTGCACGGCTGCCACCCTAATCCGTGAGAAGGGTTCTGATGGCAGCTCCAGATGTCGTCCAGGAGTTGAACCATGAAGAAACTCGTCCCCGACCCACCCCGCCTCAAGCTCATCAACAACCCCTACTTCTCCATCCACACCGACATGACCCCTCCCGACGCCCTGGCACACGCCAGCGAGCTGTTGCGCGGTGTCGCCGAAACCATCGACGAACACTGCCGCACCTATGCCGGTGTACCCGGCCTGCACATGCTGTCGAACGCCGCGCACTCCGCCGAAACGGCTCGCGCGCTGATCGAACATGCGCTGAACCGGATGTGACCCTGAGCCCGTCAAGGAGTGATGAACATGAGCGGTAACCAATCCGGCCGCACCACCGCAGGTGTTGCCACCTTTCTCGAGATGTTTCGCGTACAGCCCGGTGTCCCCTATGAGCGCGCCATCGAAGAAATCTCAGTGCTGGTGGGCTGTACACGTGATCTGAGCGATCAGTTCACAGGGGAGGCAAACCCCGCGGCAATCACCGCCCTGCACTACCTCAGCGCGCTGGCCAAGGCGTTGTTGAATGATCTTGAAGTCAGCCGCAACGCTGGCGTCTGAAACCTCACGAGCAAGCCTCGATACCGCCTCGGCATCGAGGCCCAGGCAAATGCTGCACGAGCACGCTTCAATGAGCTGAAAGTCTCAGGCCGCGCGAGAATCCGTCACTAAAGTATTCCCTCCCTGTGCCGTTAACTGCCTCAACTGGAAGGATTTATTTAGCTGGACTTTGCGCAAGTCGAGCTAACCCATGGAAGGCACCGATGCAAAGTGACCGGAAAGGACATGCAGCTGCCGTAACGCTGCAGACCGGGCAAGGCGGACTGTTGTCCGTCGTGCGACATACGAAAATGTCAACACATGGAAAATACGCTATGCAATTCAAGAAACGGATCTTCGCGGCCCTGGCCGTTACCTCCCTGTTCGCTGCCGGTGCAGCGCATGCAGGCCCTCCCGTGCAGATCACCGTCAAGAATCTGGGCACTGCCGAAGCCAAGTACTCGATGATCGGCAACAACGAAGCCCTGACCAACGCCAGCGCAACGCCCAAGCCCAAGGATTCGATCCTGCCGAACCAGGCCTTCACCTTCGTCGTGACCGGCCCCCTGAGCCCAGACATCACCACCGCCTTCGTGCGCTACGCCATCGGCGGCAAGTCCTGCGTGTTCCGTACCTCGTTCGTCAACACGATTGCCCCGGGCGGGCTGGGTGGCACCATCACCAAGATCCCGAAATGGACCAAGGATGCCGATGCCAGCGGCGGCGCTCGCTGCACCGCAACCATCACCTCGACCAGCCTGTCGAACTATTCGTGGAACGTCGAATTCACGATCAAGTAAGTCGCTGAACGTTCTGCCCCGGAGCGATCCGGGGCAGAACGGGTCCAAAGTAGACGCAGCATCCCCGCTGCCCAGAGAGATACGGAGACGATCATGGATGGTGTCAACAGCCTGCCGGCGTCACAGGTAAAAACCCTCAACGCAACTCAAGGCACTGGCAAGCCAGATGAAAAGCCTGACGCCACGGCCTCGGTCGCGGCGCCCCAGAAAACGGGCAGCTCGGATAACGCCAGCATCTCGCCACTGGCGCAGTTGCTCAGCGACGCAGCAGCACGGGCGGCAAAGCGCGACGCCAGCACTGACCGTAGCGGCCTGAAAGCCATCGCCGAGCAGGTAACCCGCGCTATTCACAGCCCGGCGTTCGAGCAGTCCAAGGTCGAACGCGATGCCGAAACGCCCGCTTCGGACGACCCACAGCGCCTCGAGCAAGCACGTCAGGCAACCGCCTTCCTGAACAACAAAGGTTCCAACCCGTTCGCGGGCATGTCCATGGAACAACTCTCTCTAGTCGTGCATGACGACAGCGGTGCATTTACAGTCAACGAACGGCGCGCAGCGCTGGTGGAGACCGGTGCACAAGAAGAGGCTTGGTCCAGGGCGGTTTCGCAGAAGTTGATGGACGAGTACAACCGCGACGGGCACATGTCACCTAAAACCCTTCAAGGCATCCTGGATTATTACAAGGGCCTGCCGCCGATCATGGAAGCCCAGCTTCCCGACAACTACGAACACGATTTGAACAAACTCATCCAGTACGCCGAAAAAGAACAATCGCACAGCAAGGATCAACTGCAATCGCTGCTCGATCTGGTCTTGGCAAAACGCCTTGAATACACCGACAAGACAGCAACGCAAGACACCTGAATTTATTCAACCAGGTGCCCATCGTATTGAGTGGGAATACCTGAACAGATTCCCAAGGATCGTGGGCAATGGATGCCTGAGTCACCCAACCAGACGCTGATTCGCCTGCAAGGCGTGACGCATGCGTACAGCTCCCATAGCGCCGCGCGGCCCGTGCTGCGTGATGTCTCGTTGTCGGTCGAGGCCGGCCAAAGTTGCGCCATCGTTGGCGCCTCGGGCTCGGGCAAGAGCACCTTGCTCAGCCTGATCGGTCTGCTCGACCAGCCCACCCAAGGACACCTCCACCTGGCAGGCCGCGACATGACCCTGGCAACCGATGGCGCCCGCGCAGTGATGCGCAACCAGCACATCGGCTTCGTTTTTCAGGGCTTCAACCTGCTGCCGCGTCTGGATGCCCTCGACAATGTCGCCTTGCCGCTGCTTTACCGTGGCGAGCCACGCAACTCGGCACGGGAGGCGGCGCGCCAGCAGTTGCTGCGGGTAGGCCTCGGCGAACGGCTGCACCACCGCCCGGCAGAGCTCTCCGGGGGCCAACGCCAGCGAGTGGCCATTGCCCGCGCCCTCGTCGGTGAGCCACAACTGCTGCTCGCCGACGAGCCCACCGGCAACCTCGATGGCCAGACTGCACAAGACATCATCGAACTGCTGCTGGCTCTCAACCGTGAGCAGGGCGTCACCCTGATCATCGTCACCCATGACCTGGGGATTGCCCGTCGTCTGCAACGCTGCCTGCAGGTTGTCGAGGGCTGCATACGCGAGGTCGTGCATGGTTAGCACGCGAGCCTACGGCCCATCCCTCGCTCAGCGCCTTTCTGAACCATTCGATAGCCTCCAGCGCCTGGGACGCCGGGCCATTCTGGCGTTGCTCGGTATCGCAGTCGGCTGCGCAGCCGTGGTTGCGCTGCTGAACATTGGGCACAACGCCCAGCGCCAGGCGATGGCGGTGTTCAAGGGCATGGGCAGTGACCTGCTGGTCGCCGACGTGCAATGGCCTGCAGGCGCCCACTTGTCGGCACAGGCAACGCAGCCCTTCGACGCCCAAGCCGTGCGCGAAGCCGAGCCGGGACTGCGTGCAATCAGTCCGCTGAGCCTGTCGTCGGTACGCGTGAGTCTGCACGGACGAACACACGACGCGCTGCTAGCCGGGGTAGATCCGCAACTGGCCGAAGTACTCGGCCTGAGATTGATAGAGGGGCGTTTCATCAGCCCTTACGACAGCCGCAGCACCCATGCGGTACTGGGCGAGCGTCTTGCCGCCGATCTGGCCGCACAGGGCATGCCGGTCATGCCTGGCGCACAGCTACAGATCGCAGGCTACGTGTTTCAGGTGATCGGCGTATTGCACGGCATCGGACAAAATCCACTGCTGCCGCTGTCGATCGACGACAGCTTGCTGATCCCGCTCGAAGGTATGCGACGGCTGGTCAGCGCACCTCAGGTGGGTACCGTTCTGGCGCGCACTGCCGACGGTGCCGACCCACTTGCCGTCGCCCCTCGCCTGCAGGCGCGGTTGCAGACCGCACTGCCCGGTCGCACGATCGATGTCCAGGCTCCCCAGCAGTTGCTCGCCGGTATCGCCCAGCAGTCGCGGCTGTTCTCCTGGCTGCTGGCAGGGCTGGGCGGCATTGCCCTGCTGGTGGGCGGTGTCGGGGTGATGAACGTGATGCTGATGAACGTCTCCGAACGCCGCCGCGAGATCGGCGTGCGCATGGCACTAGGCGCCCGCCCGCAAGATATCGCCTGGCTGTTTCTCCTCGAAGCGGTGGTACTGGCCGTGACCGGCGCAGCTTGCGGTGCAGTGCTGGGCGTGGGCGCGGGGTGGCTGTTTACTTTGCTGTCTGGCTGGGCCGACTTCAGCCTCGCCCCCCTGTCGTTGCCACTTGGCATCGGAGGCGCAGTCCTCACCGGGCTGTTCTTCGGCTTGAGCCCGGCGCTGTCTGCCGCCCGCCTGCAACCGGTACAGGCGTTGCGCGATGATTGAGCGCTGCCTGGCCTTGCTACTGCTGATCATGAGCACCGGGCCTGCCCTGGCCAGCGTGGCGCTCGCGCCTTCCCAGGCGACCCGGTCGAGCGCACCTTCGCCAGCCGTTTCCAGCCTCTCGCTGAAGGCACAGCGCATTGATTTGAGCCTAAGCGACGCGATCTACCTCGGTCTGCGCGACAACCGCGGGATCCGCAGCGCTTATCTGGATCGAATTGCCCAGAAGTTCGACCTGCGGGTGGCCGAGGATCGTTTCAGCCCAAAGCTGCTCATCCGCGGCAACTACCTGTCCAATCACAACCAGGCCGACCGCTATCGCCAAGGGGATATCACACCCACTACGACCCTGCTGACTCCTTACGGCACCCGCCTGAGCCTGGGCTGGACCTATCGTCACACCGAGGCCGATCTGGCCGGGCTGACCCGTAACGACGGCGCCAACATCACGGTCATCCAGCCGCTGCTGCGCGGTGCCGGCAGGGATGTCGCCAGGGCACCGGTGCAACTGGCCCGCCTGGGCGAGCAGGTCAACCGGCTGGCGTTGAAAGACACCGTGGCGCAGACCATCACCCGAATCATCATCGGTTATCACACTCTGCTGCAGACCCAGGAGCAGTTGCAGATTGCCCGCGACGCGCTGCAGCGGGCCAATCAATTGCTCGAGGTGAACCAGGCAATGATCGCTGCCGGTCGCATGGCAGCCTTCGAGATAGTCCAGACCGAAGCCGAAGTCGCCACCCAGGAGCTCGGACTGGAAGACGCCCGCAATCAACAGCAAGCCGCGCGCCTGGCTCTGTTGCAGATGCTGGCGCTGGATCTCGATACCCCCATCGTCGCCAGCGACACGGTCCATGCAGACGCGATCGATGTCGACACCTCCTTGGCCCTTCAACAGGCTCAGGCCCTGCAACCGACCTACCTCATCGAACTGATTGCCGGCGAGCAAGCAACGATCAACCTGACGGTGGCGCGTAACGAGCGCCTGTGGGACGTCTCTCTGGTCGGTGGTGGCGCCCAGGTACGTGAACGCAACAACCTCAACGGCAGCGCGCGCAGTTGGGAGAATTATGTGGGTGTTCAAGTGGAAATTCCGATCGGTGACCTGAGTACCCGTCAGGCTGAAGTACATGCGCGTGTCGGGGTGGAAACCCAGGAAGTCCGGTTGCAGGAAGCACGTCAGCAACTCCAGCGGGACGTGACCAATGCCGTGCGTGACATCGGCGTGCGCTGGCGCCAGTACCAGATTGCCCTGCGCGCGCAGGAATTGTCGCAACGCAAACTAGCGATCGAACGAGAAAAACTCACCGTCGGCCGATCAAGCAACTTCCAGGTTCTGAGTTTCGAGAACGACCTGCGCACGGCGCAGAATACGCGCCTGGGTGCGCTCATCAGCTACATGAACGCCCAGGCCGAACTGGACCAGACCCTGGGCACCACGCTGGACAGTTGGGACATTGCACTGAATGACTAGGTTTTGCTCGATCACTGGCGGCCGCGCGCTACTGGTGCTGGCCCTCGCCAATCTGCCGGGCTGCTACGGCGATGCGGATGAGCAGCCGGGCGCTTCCCCGCAAGCGCAGTGGGTGCAGGTAGCACCGCGCCTGCTGGAAAATCGCCTGGGCCTGGTAGGCCACCTGCAGTCAATGGACCACATCACCCTCGCTGCACCTTTCGATGGGCTGATCGCCGACGTGCGCGTACAGGAGGGCCAGCACGTCGAGAAAGGCCAGGTGCTGGTGACGCTGGACCCTGCGCAGCTGCAAGTGCAATTGCGCCAGGCACAGGCTGAGCTGCTCAAGGCCCGTCGAGAGGCGCAACGCCTGGAACGTTGGAGCTCCAGCCCGGAAGTCGCCCGCGCACGGCGCGCAGTGGCGGCCGCGAACCAGAACCTATCCCGCAGCGAGAATAGCCTGCGCGATACCCAGGCGCTGTTCGAGCGCGGCATCGTCGCGAGAATGGAGGTCGAAAGCCTGGCTCAGCAGGTGAACACCCAGCGCCAGGACCTGACCGCCGCCAACGAGGATCTGCTTACAACACTTGCGCACGGCCACGGCGAGGAGCTCAGCATCGCGGCAATGGAACTGGCCAACGCCCAAGCGCGCCATCAGGCCCTCGAGCAGTTGTATGCACGACGCGAACTGCTCGCTCCGCTGGCCGGGTATGTGGTTCGCCCGGCCCCTCAAGAGGGCGGAAAATCCGTTCCCCTGCAAACGGGTGTCGCCGTTACCCAGGGGGTACCGCTGCTCGGCGTGATAGGCCAGGAGCGCTTCCAGGCCTTGAGCCGGGTGGAAGAGACCGACCTGCGCCTACTGCACGAAGGCATGCCGGTGCAGATCAGTGGCGACGGCTTTTCCGGTGAACTGAGCGGCCGCCTGACCGCCATCGGTATCCAGAGCGAGACGGCTGATACGCAAGGCGCCGGAGCCCAGTACCCAGTGAAGGTGTCGATCGACCTGCCAGCACAGCCCTTGCAGCACCCCATGCGCGCGGGGATGAGCGCACGCCTGTCGATCATTCTGCAGCGTGACGAACAGGGTATCGCCATTCCCCCGCACGCATTGCGCGATGATGGCCAGGGGGGACGCTACGTGGTGTATCGAGCGACGCCACAGGCTGCGGTCGAGCAGATTCCGGTGACGACCGGTGCAGCGGTGCCCGAGGGCGTGATGGTGCGGGGGCTGGAGGCTGGGCTGGTGGAGGTGCAGGAGCGCACGCCTGACTGAAGAACTGCCACGTTCGAAGACCAAAATCCGGAAACCAGGATGATCTGACAGTGTTCAATGCGTGAACTGAGCTGCAAGGTCCGCATGTATACATCGCCTTCCATGCGGACCTCGTGGCTGGCCACCACCGCACCATGCCCGCAGTCTGTGCCCAAGGCTTCCAATGCCGATATCGCCTCAGGCCGTGACGATGGTATTGCCCAAGGGCTCGAGCAGGCCCTGGCGAGTAGCCCTGCACACGGCACTGACCAAAGCCTGCAGCGAAGCCTGGAGAATGCTGCTGTCTTTACCAACACCGAAAAGCAGCTGGTTGTTGACGCGAATTTCCACATAGGCGATCGCCTCGGCCTGGGCGCCATCACGTACCGCATGCTCATGGTAGTCGGCGATGTCGAAATTCAGGCCAAGTGCGGCAAAGGCGTTGACCAGCGCGGCGAGCGGCCCGTTGCCCTTCCCGGTCAATGGCAGGCGGCCACCGTCAACGAGCAGTTGAGCATTCACGTAGTTGCTTGCTTGGTCACTGGTGAGCATGGGCTGGGTCAGGGTGTAGGGCCTGCCCTGCTGCAGATAGGTTTCAGTGAAGCAGGCCAGGATCATATCGCTGGTCACTTCCTGGCCTTCGGCATCGGCAACCCGCTGCACCACGCCGCTGAACTCCATTTGCAGACGCCGCGGCAGCACGATGCCCTGCTGCTCCAGCAGATACGCCACGCCTCCCTTGCCCGACTGGCTGTTGACCCGGATCACCGCCTCATAGCTGCGCCCCATGTCGGCAGGGTCGATCGGCAGGTAGGGGATTTCCCAATAACCGTGAGGGTTTGCGCGGCGGCGCGCGAAGCCTTTCTTGATCGCGTCCTGATGAGAACCGGAGAACGCAGTGAACACCAACTCACCGGCATAGGGATGACGAGGATGGGTAGGTAACTGGTTGCAGTACTCGACCTCACGCTGAACGTGGGTGATGTCCGAGAAGTCCAGCTCAGGGCTGATGCCGCTGGTATACAGATTCATGGCCAAGGTCAGGATATCGACGTTGCCGGTGCGCTCGCCATTGCCGAACAGCGTCCCCTCGACCCGTTCGGCACCCGCCAGGCACGCCTGCTCGGCAGTTGACACCCCGGTGCCGCGGTCATTGTGTGGGTGCACGCTGATGATCACGCTGTCTCGCTGGCTCACATGCCTGCAGAACCATTCGATCTGGTCGGCGAACACGTTGGCCGTCGACACCTCGACGGTTGTGGGCAGATTGAGAATCATCTTGTTGGACGGCGTTGGCTGGAACTCGGCGATGACCGCGTCGCAGATTTCCAGGCCGAAGTCCAACTCGGTGAAGCAGAACGTTTCCGGCGAATACTGGTAGGTCCACTGGGTTTGCGGATTGGCCTGCATCAACGCCTTGATCTCACGGGTGGCCTGGGTGGCAATGTCGATACAGCCAGCGCGGTCGACACCGAACACGACTTCGCGGAACACAGGGGCCGTGGCGTTGTAGACATGCACAATGGCCCGCGGCACGCCCTTGAGCGCCTCGAAGGTGCGCTCGATCAGGTGGGTACGCGCCTGAGTCATGACCTGGATGGTGACATCGTCAGGGATTGCGCCGCTTTCGATAAGCTCACGGACGTAATCGAAATCAGTCTGCGAAGCCGCCGGAAAACCTACCTCGATCTCCTTGAACCCGACCTTGACCAGCAGATCGAAGAAGCGGCGCTTGCGCTCGGCGTTCATCGGTTCTATCAGGGCTTGGTTGCCGTCGCGCATATCAACGCTGCACCAGACCGGTGCGGCTTTCTGTACCTGGCCAGGCCAGGTGCGGTCCGGCAGATCAACCACGTTGAAATGGCGGTATTTAGTGGAAGGGTTCTTCAACATCATGGTGGCGTTCTCCTTGGCCTGTAAGCGATCGTGCTGGCGCTGGGTGAGGTGAGCGTATATCTGATATTGGATCCAATTTATGCTGAAAGCGCTTAGTCTGGATTGCGTTCTGTTTACCCAGAAACAGGGTTATGTTTTTTAAAATTGCTGAGAAATCAATTTTCTTAGTGAATACTTGCCATATGACATAAAAAGTATCTTCACGCTGCTGCGCCACGGTGGGCCTGACGGACTGTGTCCACTCAACAAAAAAACGCCATGCCTCGGCAAAATCCCGTCGCACTCTTCACCCGCCACTGCCCACGCCCCTGGCTATCCTTGCCCCTGCCGCAGGACGCGGCATCCCCAGTGACCAAGGAGTGTCCATGTCTCTCGCCCTCGTCCACAGCCGCGCCCAGGTCGGGGTGCTGGCGCCGGCAGTCAGCGTCGAAACCCACCTGGCCAACGGCCTGCCCAACCTCACCCTGGTCGGCCTGCCCGAGGCCACGGTCAAGGAAAGCAAGGACCGGGTACGCAGTGCCATCGTCAATTCCGGCCTCGAATACCCGGCCCGACGCATCACCCAGAGTCTCGCCCCCGCCGACCTGCCCAAGGATGGCGGGCGCTACGACCTTGCCATCGCCTTGGGCATCCTCGCCGCCAACGGCCAGGTGCCGGTGGCGACCTTGGTCGATTTCGAATGCCTGGGCGAGTTGGCGCTATCCGGGGCATTGCGCCCGGTGCAGGGCGTGCTGCCAGCGGCGCTGGCGGCGCGGGAGGCCGGGCGGGCACTGGTGGTGCCGCGGGAGAATGCCGAGGAGGCGAGTTTGGCCAGTGGGCTGGTGGTGTATGCGGTCGGGCACCTGCAGGAGCTGGTAGCACATCTCAATGGCCAGGCACCGCTGCCAGCCTATGCCGCCAATGGCTTGATGCTACGCGCGCGCCCCTATCCGGACCTGAGCGAAGTACAGGGGCAGATCGCGGCCAAGCGCGCCCTTCTGGTCGCGGCGGCGGGGGCGCACAATCTGCTGTTTACCGGGCCACCCGGCACTGGCAAGACCTTGCTTGCCAGCCGCCTGCCAGGCTTGCTGCCGCCGCTGGACGAGCACGAGGCGCTGGAGGTTGCGGCCATCCAGTCGGTCAGCGGCAAGGCACCGATCGACTGCTGGCCACAGCGGCCGTTTCGCCACCCTCATCACAGCGCGTCGGGCCCGGCACTGGTCGGTGGCGGCAGTCGGCCACAGCCTGGAGAAATCACCCTGGCCCATCATGGGGTGCTGTTTCTTGACGAACTGCCCGAGTTCGAACGGCGTGTGCTGGAGGTGCTGCGCGAGCCGCTGGAGTCTGGCGAGATCGTGATTTCACGGGCCAGGGACCGGGTGCGCTTTCCTGCGCGCTTTCAACTGGTAGCGGCGATGAACCCCTGCCCCTGCGGCTATCTGGGCGACCCGGCAGCCCGCTGCCGGTGCAGCCCTGAGCAGATCCAGCGCTACCGCAACAAGCTCTCGGGCCCGCTGCTCGACCGCATCGACCTGCACCTGACGGTCGCACGCGAAAGCACCACCCTCAGCCACCAGCCCAGTGGCGAGACCAGCGCCAGCGTCGCCGCCCAGGTCGCCCAGACCCGCGAGCGGCAACAGCGTCGTCAGGGTTGTGCCAACGCGTTTCTCGATATGCCAGGCCTGCGCAAACATTGTGATCTGAAAGCCGCCGACCAGTCATGGCTGGAGGGCGCGTGCGAGCGACTCAACCTTTCGTTGCGCGCCGCTCACCGTCTGCTCAAGGTCGCCCGCACCCTGGCCGACCTTGAACAAGCCGAGCGCATCGCCCGCCCCCATCTGGCTGAGGCCCTGCAATACCGCCCCGGTAGTTGACCCGACGTCCGCACAACCACCGATTACCCCACTCAATCTTCTCCATAGCGGAAATATATTTTGCGCGCTAAATATTTGCGCGCAATATTCACTTCAAGCAGCAAGCAGTCGCTGACCCCTTACCGAACCCTTGGAGAACGATCATGACCACTCTTCGCAAAGCCTTCGCCATCGCCACCCTGACCCTCGGCACCACTGCAGGCGCCTTCGCCCAGTCCATCGAGGCCACGCCGTACCACTACGGCATGGACCTGGACATCGCCCAGGTCATCGCGGTCGATGCCCCGAACAGCACCCGCAGCCATGCCTCGGCCGCCACCCTCACCTACCGCGACAGCAGCGGCCAGGTGCAGAAGGTCAGCTACATCCACCCCACCACCGCCGCCAACCAGAACTGAACACCACGGCCCGACACCAGAGGAGCTTGAACCATGAAACTGTCCCGCACCCTGACCACCGGCCTGCTGGCCCTCGCCGTCAACAGCGCCTTCGCCGCCGGTAGCCCCGGCGTCGAGCACACCACCCAGGGCTTCCTCGACGCGCTGGCCGCCGGTGGCGGCAAGCCGCTGGAAACCTTGGCGCCCAAAGACGCACGGGCAGTGCTCAGCGGTGCGCAGGCCAGCGTCAAGGTCGACCTCTCGGGTATCGAGGTCGAGCGTCGCACCCTGCAGATCGACGGCAAGCCGCTGGACATCCGCGTGGTGCGCCCGCAAGGCGCGAAGGGTGAGCTGCCAGTGTTCATGTTCTTCCACGGCGGCGGCTGGGTGCTGGGCGACTACCCGACCCACGAGCGGCTGATCCATGATCTGGTGATCGGCTCCGGCGCCGCGGCGGTCTATGTCGACTACACGCCATCGCCAGAAGCCAAGTTCCCCACCGCGATCAACCAGGCCTACGCCGCGACCCGCTGGGTAGCCGAGCACGGCAAGGAAATCGGTGTGGATGGCAGCCGACTGGCCGTGGCCGGCAACAGCGTCGGCGGCAACATGGCGGCGGTGGTGGCGATCAAGGCCAAGGAAGCAGGTACGCCCAAGTTGCGGTTCCAGGCGCTGTTGTGGCCGGTCACCGATGCCAACTTCAACAATGCGTCGTACAACCAGTTTGCCGAAGGGCACTTCCTGACCCGCAACATGATGCAGTGGTTCTGGGACAGCTACACCACCGACCCGCGCCAGCGTGACGACATCCATGCTTCGCCGCTGCGGGCCAGCCTGGATCAACTCAAAGGCCTGCCACCAGCACTGGTGCAGACTGCCGAGATGGATGTACTGCGTGACGAAGGCGAAGCCTACGCCCGCAAGCTCGATGCTGCCGGTGTGCCGGTGACTGCCGTGCGTTACAACGGCATGATCCATGACTTCGGATTGCTGAACGTGCTGGGACAGGTGCCCGGAACTCGTAGCGCGATGGGCCAGGCGGCGCAGGCGCTGAAGGAACATCTGCAATAACGATGGTGGCCTCACGGGCCTCTTCGTGGGCAAGCCCGCTCCCATTTGTAGGAGCGGGCTTGCCCGCGAAGAGGCTCGTGAGGGCTACAAAGGCTCCAGATCCTGAACGCTGCTTCCCACCCCCGACGGTTGCCCCCTCCCCCCGCCGAGACGAAAATGCCTACCGTCCCCGGCGCCTGCTCACACAGCGCTTCATCCAAGCCTCCTGGAGTTCTACCCATGCCACATGAAGGCAGCATCCTGCAGACCGCAGTGATCTTCCTGCTTGCCGCCGTCGTCGCCGTGCCCCTTGCCAAGCGCCTGCAACTGGGTGCCGTCATCGGCTACCTGCTCGCCGGCGTGGCCATCGGACCACAAGCACTGGGCCTGATCCGCGACACCGAGAGCGTGGCGCACATTTCTGAACTGGGCGTAGTCCTGCTGCTGTTCATCATCGGCCTCGAACTTTCCCCACGACGCCTGTGGCTGATGCGCAAGGCGGTGTTCGGCGTAGGCCTGGCACAAGTGGTGCTGACTGGCGCGATCATCGGTGCCATCGCCCTGTTCGGCTTTGCCCAGTCCCTGCCAGCAGCCGTGGTGCTCGGCCTGGGCCTGGCGTTGTCATCCACCGCGCTGGGCCTGCAGAGCCTGGCCGAAAGCAAGCAACTGAACGCCCCCCATGGGCGCCTGGCCTTTGCCATCCTGTTGTTCCAGGACATCGCGGCAATCCCGCTGATCGCGCTGGTGCCCTTGCTGGCGGCCAGCGGCCCGGACACCAGCCACGGTGACAGCATCGAACATGGCCTGCGGGTGTTCGGCAGCATCGCCATCGTCATCGTCGGTGGGCGCTACCTGCTGCGCCCGCTGTTCCGCATCGTCGCCCGTACCGGCCTGCCGGAGGTGTCCACGGCCACCGCGCTGCTGGTGGTGATCGGCACCGCCTGGCTGATGGAGGAAGCCGGCATTTCCATGGCACTCGGCGCGTTCCTCGCGGGCCTGCTGCTGGCCGACTCGGAATACCGGCACGAGCTGGAGTCGCAGATCGAGCCGTTCAAGGGCCTGCTGCTGGGGCTGTTCTTCATCAGCGTTGGCATGGGCGCCAACCTTGGCCTGCTGCTGGAGGCACCCGCGCTGTTGCTGGGCCTGACCTTGCTGCTGGTAGCGGTGAAACTGCCACTGCTGATGCTGGTCGGGCGTGCGGTGGGCGGCCTGAGCAACCTGAGCGCGCTGCGCCTGGGGCTTGTGCTGGCGGCGGGCGGTGAGTTCGCTTTCGTGGTGTTCAAGCTGGGCAAGGACCAGAACCTGTTCGACACCTACACCTACGATCTGCTGCTGATGACCATCACCCTGTCGATGGCCCTGACGCCGATGTTGCTGCTGGCCAGCTCGCGCCTGATCAAGCGCCCGGCGCCAGCCCGCGAAGTGCCAGAGCAATACCGCACGATTCAGGCCGACGCCCCGCGCGTGGTGATCATCGGCATGGGCCGCATGGGGCAGATCGTGGCGCGTATCCTGCGGGCCCAGAAAGTCTCCTTCATCGCCCTGGACACCTCGGTCGATGCCATCGAGATGACCCGCAGCTTCGAACAGGCCCCGGTGTTCTACGGCGACCCGATGCGCCCCGAGGTGCTGCATGCGGCCAAGGTCGGCGAGGCCGAGTACTTCGTCATCACCACCGACGACCCGGAAGCGACCATCCGCATCGCCGAGCGGGTCAAGCATGAGTATCCGCACCTGAAGGTGATCGCCCGGGCGCGTAACCGCCAGCACGTGCACAAGTTACTCGACGTCGGCGCCGAGCCGATTCGCGAGACCTTCTACTCGAGCCTGGAGATGACCCGCCTGACCTTGATCGGCCTTGGCCTGAGCGAGGCCCAGGCGGCAGACCGCATCCAGCGCTTCACCGAGCATGACCAGCAGGTGCTGGAAGCACAGGGGCGGGTTCGCGATGACCGGGCGAAGGTGATGCAGACGGCCAAGGAGGCCAGGGTGGAGCTGGAGCGGTTGTTCGAATCGGATAGCGACTGAGCTGTATGCCGCAGGGGCCTCCATGCAGCCCCTGCGGCGACACGGCACCTGCTCGACGCCGTGCCAGGAAGGGTCAAAATCAGCTTCGGCTCAAGCAAATCCCAGCCGCGCGATAGGCGGGTGCTCACGATGAGCAGCCTGCCATAGATCATACGCCGCCTGCTCTGCCAGATATTGGCGGGCACTGCCCAGACCAGCCAATTCAAGCCGGTACGCAAGATCGGCGGAGATAGCTGCGCGCCCGTTCAACACAGTGGACAGTTGACCTCGGGAATAACCGAGATGACGAGCAAGCGCAGAGACACTCAGGCCAATCGCCGGCAGGACATCCTCGCGCAACGCTTCACCCGGATGGGGGGGGTTATGCATGGGCATGACAGTACCTCCTAGTGATAGTCCAGATAGTCCACAAGCTCTGCATCAGTGCCGACAAAGCGAAACACCAGCCGCCAATTTCCCGATACGTTGACAGCCCAATACCCCTCCAAATGTCCGCGCAGGGGATGAATACGGTTTCCCGGACGCTCCATATCGCGCGGGCCCTTCGCGATCTCGAGTGAGGCCAAGAGTCTTCGTAAGCGCGGTACATGATCGGCACGAACACCCGACCTGTCGTCACGCTGGTACAAAGCCTTGAGGCCCTTGTGCCTGAAGCTTCGTATCATGGTCGCCAAAGTGTAAGGCCATACCTTACACACCTCAAGCACATCGAGCTCATTTGAACGTTGCTCCTCTACACAGAATGCACAATTCTGGAGGGAAGGCGTTCCGGGAGGGAGTTTCAGCTTTCCGCCTAAGGCGTGAGAGCCTTCCGATCCACTGGCGTGATCTGATACCTGCGAAAACCCACCACACAAACAGCAAAAAGGGCGACTGTCTCCAGTCGCCCTTAATCCCGCAGTTGCGCAGGCCCAGCCTCAGCCGGTCACTTCGCCAGAAACGCCAGCAAGTCGTCGTTCAATTGCTGCGCGTGGGTCACGGCAAAGCCGTGTGGTGCACCCTGATACACCTTCAACTGCGCCCCCTTGATCATCTCGGCGGCTTTCTTGCCGGTGGTCTCGAACGGCACGATCTGGTCGTCATCGCCGTGGATCACCAGTGTCGGTACATCGATCGTGGCCATGTCCGGGCGGAAGTCCGTTTCGGAGAACGCCGTCACACAGTCGATGGTGCCTTTGAGCGAGGCCAGCAGGGCAATGTTCAGGGTCTGGGCCTGCACACCCTGGGAGACTTTCTGCCCATGGTTGATGCCATAGAACGGCGCGGCGAAGTCGGAAATGAACTGCGCACGGTCGGCACGCAGGCCGTCGCGAATACCGTCGAATACCGACTTGTCGACACCCTCGGGGTTGTCGGCGGTCTTGATGAACAGGGGCGTCACCGCACCCAGCAGCACCAGCCCGGCCACGCGCTCGCTACCATGCTTGGCGATGTAGCGGGTGACATCGCCACCGCCCATGGAGAAGCCGACCAGGGTGACGTCACGCAGGTCCAGGTGCTCGATCAACTGGGCGATATCATCGGCAAAGGTGTCGTAGTCGTAACCGTTCCACGGCTGGCTGGAACGCCCGAAGCCGCGGCGGTCGAAGGCGATGGTGCGATAGCCGCGGCTGGCCAGGAACTCCATCTGGCCATCCCACATGTCGGCGTCCAGCGGCCAGCCGTGGCTGAACAGCACGGGCTTGCCGCTGCCCCAGTCCTTGTAATAGATCGCGGTGCCATCGCGGGTAACTAGTGTGCTCATGTCGGAATCTCCTGAAAGTCGGGTAGGTCTGGATCTTGAGTGCGGGGCGCGAGGAACATTCCATCGCGCGGCTGGCCGGTCGCTCACGAGGCGTACCGACCGGCCATTGGTTGGGTCACTTGCCCGCGGTGAGGGCGTTGTAGCTGGTGATCAGGTTGCGGTAGTCCGGGATGTGGTTGGAGCACAGCGCGGCCAGCCCTTCGACGTCGTTGCGCCAGTCGCGGTGCAGCTCGCAGGCCACGCCGAACCAGGTCATCAGTTGCGCACCGGCAGCTTCCATCCGGCGCCAGGCGGCATCGCGGGTCATCTCGTTGAAGGTGCCGGACGCATCGGCCACCACGAACACTTCGAAGTCCTCGGCCAGGGCCGACAGCGCCGGGAAGGCCACGCACACTTCAGTTACCACACCGGCGATGATCAGCTGTTTCTTGCCGGTGGCCTTCACCGCCTTGACGAAATCTTCGTTGTCCCAGGCGTTGATCTGGCCAGGGCGGGCGATGTAGGGGGCGTCCGGGAACAGTGCCTTGAGCTCTGGCACCAGCGGGCCGTTCGGGCCTTGTTCGAAGCTAGTGGTCAGGATGGTCGGCAGGTTGAAGAACTTGGCCAGGTCGGCCAGCGCCAGCACGTTGTTCTTGAACTTGTCCGGCTCGATGTCACGGACCAGCGACAGCAGGCCTGCCTGGTGGTCGACCAGCAGTACGGCGGCATCGTCTTTGTTCAGGCGGTTGTAGGTGAATTGGCTCATGGTCTGTACTCCCAATGTGTCTTCGATGTGCGGTAAGTGGGGTGTTGCGCGTTGATGAGTACAGATTAAAAACATCACCTTTGATGCGGTAGACTGCAAAAATTGTCTGTAGCGTTCTGTTTGGAGAACGATCTTGGAAGACCTGAATTCCCTCTATTTCTTTACCCAGGTCGTCGAGCATGGCGGCTTCGCCCCGGCGGGCCGGGCGCTGGACATGCCCAAGTCGAAACTCAGTCGGCGCATCGCCGACCTGGAAGACCGTCTTGGCGTTCGCCTGCTGCACCGTACCAGCCGCCACTGTTCGCTGACCGAGATCGGCCAGGCCTACTACAACCGTTGCCTGGCCATGCGTGTGGAAGCCGAGGGCGCGGCAGAGATCATCGAGCGCAACCGCAGCGAACCACGTGGTCTGGTGCGAATCAGTTGCCCCACCACCCTGCTCAACTCGTGGGTCGGGCCGATGCTCACGCGCTACATGCTCAAGTACCCGCAGGTGGAGCTGTTCATCGAGAGCACCAACCGTCGCGTCGACCTGTTGCATGAAGGCTTCGATGTGGCGCTACGGGTGCGCTTCCCGCCGCTGGAGAACACTGACATGGTGATGAAGGTGCTGAGCAACAGCACCCAATGCCTGGTGGGCCATCCATCGTTTCTCGCCCAACTGCCCGAAGGTTTCGAACCGCAGGTACTGAGCTCGCTGCCAAGCCTGCACTGGGGCGCGGCGCAGCAGAAGTATCAATGGGAGTTGTTCCAGGGGGAGGACATGGCGCGCAAGCTGGTGATCACGCACACGCCGCGCATGGTCACCGATGATCTGTTCGCGCTGCGGCATTTCGTGGTGGCGGGGGTGGGCATCGCGCACTTGCCGCGGGTGGCGGTGCGCGAGGACCTGGCCCAGGGGCGCCTGGTGGAGATGTTGCCGGCGTGGCAGCCGCGCTGCGGGATCGTCCATGCGATCTTCCCGTCGCGGCGCGGGCTGCTGCCTTCGGTACGCTCGCTGATCGACCATCTGGCCGAGGAGTTTGCGGTCAGTGATATGGCTTGAGTTTCAGAACGCGAAGCAGGAACAGCCCAGCGCTCCCCAGAAGCCCTGATAGTCGCTCACCGGCACGCTGGAATGGCGTGCCTTCTCATGGCTGTGCGCATGCACCCCGCACGGCCCGACGCACTGGTGTACCGCCGCAGCCAGCGGCGCACCGGCCCGCCAGTGGCCCGGCACCTTGGCCACCGGCGACCACTCGGGCACCACCGGAATCTGCGCCGGGCCGAGCTTGTCGAACTCCGCCGCGCCGTACACCACCTTGCCATCCACCACCGTCAGCACCGACTCGATGCTCTTGATCGCCTCTTCCTCGACGCTGAAGAAGTCCAGCGACAGCGCCGCCAGGTCAGCCAACTGCCCGACCTTGATCTGCCCCTTCTTGCCCTGCTCGCTGGAGAACCAGGCGCTGCCATGGGTGAACAGCTCGAGCGCCGTGGCGCGACTCAGGCCTTCCGGATACAGCTCCAGGCCGCCAACGGTCTTGCCGCTGACCATCCAGTACAGCGACGTCCACGGGTTGTAGCTCGATACTCGGGTGGCATCGGTGCCGGCACCGACCGGCACACCCTCGGCGAGCATGCGCTGGATCGGCGGGGTCTTCTCGGCGGCCTTGGCGCCGTAGCGGTCGACGAAATACTCACCCTGGAAGGCCATGCGGTCCTGGATGGCAATCCCGCCATTCAACGCCCGCACCCGCTCGATGTTCTTCGGCGAGATGGTTTCGGCGTGGTCGAAGAACCACGGCAGGTTGTTGAACGGGATGTCGCGGTTGACCTTCTCGAACACATCGAGCATGCGCGAGATGGACTCGTCGTAGGTGGCATGCAGGCGGAACGGCCAGCGCTGCTCGACCAGGTGACGGATCACCGGCTCCAGCTCTTCTTCCATGGTCTGCGGCAGGTCCGGACGCGGCTCGAGGAAGTCCTCGAAGTCGGCCGCGGAGAACACCAGCATCTCGCCAGCGCCGTTGTGGCGCAGGAAGTCGGTGCCGCTGTGAACTTTCACGCTGGAGGTCCACTTCTTGAAGTCGTCCAGCTCTTCCTTGGGTTTCTGGGTGAACAGGTTGTAGGCGATGCGCACGGTCAGCTGGTCGTTGTCGGCCAGTTGCTGGATCACCGAATAGTCGTCCGGGAAGTTCTGGTAGCCGCCACCTGCGTCGATGGCGCTGGTCAGGCCGAGGCGGTTGAGCTCACGCATGAACTGACGGGTCGAGTTGACCTGGTACTCCAACGGCAACTTCGGCCCCTTGGCCAAGGTGGCGTAGAGGATGGTCGCGTTGGGACGGGCGATGAGCATGCCGGTCGGATTGCCGAACTTGTCGCGCTGGATTTCGCCACCGGGCGGGTTGGGTGTGTCCTTGGTGTAGCCGACAGCACGCAACGCCGCGCGGTTGAGCAGCGCCCGATCATACAGGTGAAGGATGAACACCGGCGTGTCAGGCGCAGCCTGGTTGATTTCTTCAAGGGTAGGCATGCGTTTTTCGGCGAACTGGAATTCGTTCCAGCCACCCACCACTCGCACCCATTGCGGCGTTGGTGTACGCAGGGCCTGCTCCTTGAGCATGCGCAGGGCATCGGCCAGCGATGGCACACCTTCCCAGCGCAGTTCGAGGTTGTAGTTAAGGCCGCCGCGGATCAGGTGCAGGTGCGAGTCGTTCAGACCCGGGATCACCGTGCGCTGCTTCAGGTCGATGATCTGCGTGCTGTTGCCCTTGTGGGCCATGGCCTCGGCATCGCTGCCCACGGCGACGAAGCGCCCGTCCTTGATGGCCACGGCAGTGGCGGTCGGTTTTTCACGGTCGACGGTGTGCAGCTTGCCGTTGAACAGAATGAGGTCGGCGGTCATGGGATCTCCTGAAATGTTGGCATGGGCGGAATCGGTGAAGGGCAGTGCGGACCAGAGCGCGCCGGCCGCACCGAGCAGGGTGCTGTTGGCGAGGAAACGGCGGCGGCTCTTGTCGGTGGGGTCCTGGTTCATGATGCTCTCCGTCCGGTGGGGTGATCGGGCGATTGAACGCTAGCAGTGGATCGTCAGGCGTGCGCTCAACGGCGCAGCCATCCGGCGCAGCGGCGCGTCACCCACGGCATGATGAAGAACACCACCGGGAGGATGACGCACAGGTTGACCAGCAAGTTGCTCGCCAACGGCCCGCCCAGCGGCGGCACCTTTGCGAACAGCGGCGCCAGCAACAGGGGCACCAGCAAGGTCATCGGGCAGATAACCAGATAAGTCAGCACCGCCTGCTTCCAGCGCGCAGGCTGTGTAGCTGCCGTGCTGGATGGGGTGAACCAGAACTCCGGGTCATCGTGGATACGGGTCTGGTCACCCTCCTCCAGCAGCGGCAGCACTTCGGCGACCAGGCGCTGGCGCTCCGGTGAATCGACCCAGGCACGCAGTTGTCCTGCATCGGCAAAACGCACCACGGTGGTGAACTGACCGCCATTGGCGTCCGGGCGGATCACGTTCACGTCCAGATGACCCGGTTGGCGGCGGGCAACCCCGACGGTATGACGCAACCAGGTCTCGTAGTGCGCCAGGGCATCGGCCCGGACCTTGTGCTGGATCACCAGGGTGACCACGCTGCTGTTGTTCATTGCTGAATACCTGAGCAAAAGTTGACCAGGCGCCGCAGAGGGCGCCTGGCGGGGCGGCTCACTTGCCCGCGGTGAGGGCGTTGTAGCTGGTGATCAGGTTGCGGTAGTCGGGGATGTGGTTGGAGCACAGCGCGGCCAGGCCTTCGACGTCGTTGCGCCAGTCGCGGTGCAGCTCGCAGGCCACGCCGAACCAGGTCATCAGTTGCGCACCGGCAGCTTCCATCCGGCGCCAGGCGGCATCGCGGGTCATCTCGTTGAAGGTGCCGGACGCATCGGCCACCACGAACACTTCGAAGTCCTCGGCCAGGGCCGACAGTGCCGGGAAGGCCACGCACACTTCAGTTACCACACCGGCGATGATCAGCTGTTTCTTGCCGGTGGCCTTCACCGCCTTGACGAAATCTTCGTTGTCCCAGGCGTTGATCTGGCCAGGGCGGGCGATGTAGGGGGCGTCCGGGAACAGTGCCTTGAGCTCTGGCACCAGCGGGCCGTTCGGGCCTTGTTCGAAGCTAGTGGTCAGGATGGTCGGCAGGTTGAAGAACTTGGCCAGGTCGGCCAGCGCCAGCACGTTGTTCTTGAACTTGTCCGGCTCGATGTCACGGACCAGCGACAGCAGGCCTGCCTGGTGGTCTACAAGCAGTACGGCGGCGTCGTCTTTGTTCAGGCGGTTGTAGGTGAATTGGCTCATGGTCGTGCTCCTTCGGATGGGGTTGGGTTGTTGTCTCGACTGCATGGGCACAGATTAAAAACATTGCATTTCTTGCGGTAGATAGTGAAAAACAGCCTTAGCGTTCTTTTTTTGGAACGATGACATCGGTGCAGTCTTGTTCGCGGGCAAACCCTCTCCCACAGATGCCCCATTGCCTGGGCAACCAACCTGCTCTTTACTACCCCTCAGCCCTCCTCTAGCCCCCCGAGACCACCATGCTGGCCTTCATCCAGTCTTATCCCCTGCTGCTGGGTACCTGCCTGATCTTCCTCGACCTGCTGCTCTGGCAACTGATCCCGCTGGAGCGCCGCGCCTGGCGTATCGTCACGCGCCTGAGCATCTTCGTCATCTTCAGCGCGGTTCTGCTGGCTGCCGGCATGAGCCCACTGCAACCGCCGCCATGGGCGGACGATGTCGCGCGCAACCTGATCGCCACGGTGCTGACCATCGGCTGGTGGCTGTTCGGCGCGCGCACGGTGACGGTGGTGTTCGGCCTGCTGATGATCGCCCGCGGCAGTCACGGCGGACGCCTGCTGCAGGATGTCGTGGGGGCGCTGATCTTTCTCGCCGCGGCCGTGGCAGCGGCGGCCTATGTCCTGCAACTGCCGGTCAAGGGGTTGCTGGCGACCTCCGGCGTGATGGCCATCGTCATCGGCCTGGCGCTGCAGAGCACCCTGGCCGACGTGTTCTCCGGCATCGTGCTCAACACCACGCGGCCCTACCAGATCGGTGACTCGATCTCCATCGACGGCACCGAGGGCAAGGTGGTGGATATCGACTGGCGCGCCACGCGGCTGATCACCGGCAGCGGCAGCCTGGCGGTGATTCCCAACTCGGTGGCAGCCAAGGCGCGCCTGCTCAACCACAGCCGGCCTGCCGACCGCCACGGAATTTCGATCAGTGTGGTGGTTCCCGCCAGGATCCGCCCCAAGCGGGTGTTCGATGCGCTGGAAAAAGCCCTGCAAGGCACCAGCGCCCTGCTCCCGTCACCCGCAGCGAAGGTGTCGGTGAAAGCCTCGACACTGGAATCGGTGGAATACGAGGCCAGCGGCTTTATCGCCGACGCGGCGCACAAGACCGAAGTACGCAACCAGCTGTTCGACCTCGCCCACCGCCATCTCGAGGCCAGCGGCGTGATGTGGAACCTCGACCTCGCCGTGACCCCACGCAGCCGACAGCGTGAGCTGCTCGACGAAGTGCGGGTGTTCCGCTCCCTGAGCAGCGAAGAGCGCGATGCCCTCAGCCAGCGCATGATGGCGGTGGAGTATCTGGCCGACCAGGTGATCCTGGATGTCGGCGAACAGTCCGATCACCTGCTGGTGATCGGCAGCGGCGTGGTCCAGGCCTCAATCCGCAATGGCGACAAGCGGGTGGAGGCCGGGCGCATGGGGCCGGGGGAAGTGCTAGGGATCGAGGGCATCATGGACGAGGACAGTTCGTTCGCTGAATTCCGCACCCTGACCGGCTGCCTGCTGTACCGGATCGACAAGGAGCAGGTGCGCAGTTGCCTGGCCGAGCGCGGCGAAGTGGTGCAGGCGTTGAACAAGCTGCAGCGCTTCAGGCTGCAGAGCCGGGAGTCACTGCTGCTGCAGAAACCGGCAGCGGTGAAGAAGGGTGGCTTCCTGAGCTGGCTGCACAAATAAACGGGCCCTTTCGCAGGCTTATCCGCGAAAGGGCCAGGGCAATCACAACACCACGCGCAAGCACTGCCCAGCGTGATACAGCGAGAAGCCCGACTCGTAGAAGGCCGTGCGCAACGAAGGCGCACTCACCGGTTTCATCGGCGAGAACGGGATCGGCAGGTGGTCGGGATCATCCTTGAGCAGAAACTCCGCAAGGGCCCGGCCAATCACCGTGCCCGTGGTATTGCCACGACCGTTGTAGCCCGTCACCGCCACCACCCCCGACGCCGGCTCGAACAGGCGCATCAGGTGGTCGGGGGTGAAGTCGATGCAACCGGTCCAGTGCACCTCCCACTCGACCTTGCCCAGCTCGGGGAAGTAATGGCTCTGGATTCGATCGGCCCAACTGCGCACGAACCAGGCCGGCTTGTTGTCGACCCGACCCAGGCTGCCGAGCAGCAGGCGACCTTGATCATCACGGCGGATGCTGCTGAGTACGGTGCGGGTATCCCACGAGCCCTGGCCATGGGGCAGGATCCTGTCGGCCGCCGCCCCCTGCAGTGGCTTGGAGGCGACCTGGTAGTAGTAGCCGCGGAAGAAGTGCTTCTGCAAATGGCTCCAGTCGCCCTCGGTGTAGGCGCCCGTGGAAATCACCACCTTGTCGGCGCGCACGCTGCCACGGTCGGTGGCGACTCGCCAGCCGTCGCCATCACGTGTCAGGCCTTCGACCGGCGATTGCTGGAACAGCTTACCCCCCAGACGCTGCACCGCGGCGGCCAGACCCTGGGTGTAGCCCATGGGGTTGATGGTGCCAGCGCGGCGGTCGAGCAGCGCGGCGGAAATCTTGTCGGTACCGCAGTATTCCTGGCACTCGGCCCCCCGCAGCAGTTCCACGTCGGCACCACGGCGGCGCCATTGCTCGTGGCGTGCTTCGAGGTCGGCGAGGCCCGTGGCGTTGTGTGCCATGTGCAGGTTGCCTTTGTGCTGAGCCTGGCAGTCGATGCCCAGGCGTTCGATCATGGCGAAGACTTCACCGGGCGCCTCGCCCAGCACCTTGTTCAGGCGCCCGCCCTGCTCGACGCCCAGGGTTGCCTCGACGTCGTCAGGGCGAATCCAGGTCCCGGCATTGACCAGCCCGACATTGCGCCCGGAACCGCCATGCCCAACCTTCCAGGCCTCCAGCAGGATGACCGACTTGCCTTGTTCGAGCAGGTGGATCGCCGCCGACAGCCCGGTGATTCCTGCGCCGATCACGCAGACATCGGCCTTGTATTCACCGGCCAGGGCCTGTGAAGCAACGGTCGGTTGGGTGATCGATTCCCACAGACATTCTTGACGCAGTTCGGACATGGCCCGGCTCCAGCAATATTGTTCTTGTTGCGGTTAGGGCGGCGTACCGCCCAATCGCGGGACAAGCCCGCAGGGATCGCGCAGGCGATGGGGATCCCTGTAGGGGCGGCTTGTCCCGCGAACCGGGGGCCAAGGCCCCCGGCCATTACATCAGTCGAACACGATACCCTGCGCCAGCGGCAGCTCACGCGAGTAGTTCACGGTATTGGTCTGACGGCGCATGTAGCCCTTCCACGCATCCGAACCGGACTCACGGCCACCACCCGTCTCTTTCTCACCACCGAAGGCGCCGCCGATTTCCGCGCCGCTGGTGCCGATGTTGACGTTGGCGATACCGCAATCACTGCCCGAGGCGCTCTGGAAGCGCTCGGCCTCGCGGATGTCGGTGGTGAAGATGCACGACGACAGGCCCTGTGGCACTTCGTTGTTCAGGCGCAGCGCCTCTTCGAAATCATCGTAGGCCAGCACGTAGAGAATCGGCGCGAAGGTTTCGTGGCGCACCACCTCGCTCTGCGCCGGCATCTCGGCAATGGCAGGCGATACGTAATAGGCATTGGGGTACTGGTCGGCCAATTGGCGCTCGCCACCGAAGACCTGCCCACCCTCGTCGCGTGCCTTGGCCAGCGCGCCCTGCATGGCGTCGAACGACAGCTTGTCGATCAGCGGGCCGACCAGGTTGTCCTTGCGCGGGTCGCCGATGCGCACCTTGCCGTAGGCGGCTTTGACGCGGGCGACCACTTCGTCCTTGATCGAACGGTGGACGATCAGGCGGCGCAGCGTGGTGCAGCGTTGACCAGCAGTACCCACGGCCGAGAACAGGATGCCGCGCACGGCCAGGTCGAGGTCGGCGCTCGGGGCAAGGATCATGGCGTTGTTACCGCCCAGTTCGAGGATGCTGCGGCCGAAGCGCGCCGCAACCCGTGGGCCTACTTCGCGGCCCATGCGGGTGCTGCCGGTGGCGCTGACCAGCGGTACACGCGGATCATCGACCAAGGCTTCACCGGCTTCACGCCCGCCGATCACCAGTTGGCTGAGCCCCTGCGGCGCCTCACCAAAGGCTTTCAGGGCCTTCTCGAACAGCGCCTGGCAGGCCAGTGCGGTCAGCGGGGTCTTTTCCGAAGGTTTCCACACCACCGAGTTGCCAGCTACCAGCGCCAGCGTGGTGTTCCATGCCCATACCGCAACCGGGAAGTTGAAGGCGCTGATCACCCCAACCACGCCCAGCGGGTGCCAGGATTCACGCATGTGGTGGCCCGGACGCTCGGAGGCGATGGTCAGGCCGTAGAGCTGACGTGACAGGCCGACAGCGAAGTCGCAGATGTCGATCATCTCCTGCACTTCGCCCAGCCCTTCCTGGGTGATCTTGCCGGCTTCGATGGACACCAGCTCGCCAAGGTCAGCCTTGTGCGCACGCAGCACTTCACCAAACAGACGCACCAGCTCGCCGCGTCGCGGGGCCGGTACGTTGCGCCAGGCTTCGAAGGCTGTTTGCGCCTGGTCGATGCGGGCGATGGTCTCGGCTTTGCCGAGCAATTTCACCGAGGCGATCTGGCTGCCGTCGATCGGCGTGTGGACAGGGTAGTCGCCCTGGGTGTGATCCGCGGCGGCGACGCCGAGGCGCTCGAGCAATGCAGCAACCATTGTGCTTCTCCTACATCGGTTGAAGGGTTGAAAAGGTGATGGGGATCAGTATTAATCCGATTACATTGCTGCAACAAACGACCTTTATTCCTCTTATCATTCCCCTGCGGAATGGTATCGCTGCCGTAGAGAGTGCCATGTCCAAACGCCTGGTTCCGTCGATGACGGCCTTGCAGTGCTTCGAGGCTGCCGCCCGCCACCTGAACTTCACCCGCGCCGCCGAAGAGCTGCACCTGACCCAGAGCGCTGTCAGCAAGCAGGTGGCACAGCTCGAAGAGATGCTGCGTCACCACCTGTTCCTGCGCATCCGCCGGCGCCTGCAGCTCACGCCGGCGGGCTCGCTGTACCTGGCCGAGGTCAACAAGATCCTCACCCAGGTGGACATGTCCAGCCGCTATGTCCTCACCTATGGCGAGCAGACCGAAGTATTGAAAGTAGCCACTCAACCGAGTTTTGGTGTGCGCTGGCTGATTCCTCGGCTCAAGGGCTTTGGCAAACGCCACCCGAACATCCACCTGGACATCCGTAACGAAATGGAGCCCTTCGCCCTGCTGCAAGGCTCGGCCGACGTGGTGTTCTTCTTCGGCCAGGGCACCTGGCCGGGTGCGACCTGCGTGGAACTGTTCGGCGAAGAGGTAGTGCCGGTATGCGCCCCGGAGCTACTGGCCGGACAAGTGCTGGACAGCCCCGGCGCGCTGGCCGGGCAGGTGCTGCTGCAAAGCACTTCGCGGCCGGAGGCCTGGCATGAATGGTTCCTGGAACAGGGGCTGCACACCGACAACAGCTACCATGGCCCGCGCTTCGACACCTTCTACATGGCCCTCAGTGCCGCGCAGTCCGGCTGCGGCGTGGCCCTGGTGCCGCGCTACCTGGCGGCCAAGGAGTTGGCCGAGGGTAGCCTGGTGGTGGCCTGGAACCATGCCATGTCGAGCAACGGCAAGCACTACCTGGCGTTCGCCGAACATGCCGCGGAGGTGCCCAAGGTGCGGGCGTTGGTGGAGTGGATTCGGGCGCAGTTGCCTGGGTGATGCGCTGGAGCGGCCGGCCCTATCGCGGGACAAGCCCGCTCCCACAGGCACCCCGCTGGTCTCAGAGTCCGCGGGGGCCTGTGGGAGCGGGCTTGCCCCGCGATTGGGCCGACAAATTCAATAGCAAAAGGAATGACCCTCACACTTTTTTTCGCTTGTGGACAAAGTCCATTCCCCGCTTTCATGTAAGGGTATCTACTGACCTTCAGGAAGCTAGCGATGCCCGCCCACGATTTCGTCAGCCCCGACAACATCCGCGCGCAGTTCTCTGCCGCCATGTCGCTCATGTACAAACAGGAAGTGCCGCTGTACGGCACGCTGCTGGCGCTGGTGAGCGAAATCAACCAGCAGGTCATGGCCCAGCAGCCTGAAGTCGCCCAGGCCCTGCGCTGGACCGGTGAAGTCGAACGCCTGGATCAGGAGCGCCATGGCGCGATCCGCGTCGGCACCGCCGAAGAGCTGGCGACCATCGCCCGCCTGTTCGCCGTTATGGGCATGGAGCCGGTTGGCTACTACGACCTGAGCTCGGCCGGCGTCCCGGTGCACTCCACCGCCTTTCGCGCGGTGCACGAACAGGCGCTGCACATCAGCCCGTTCCGCGTGTTCACCTCGCTGCTGCGCCTGGAACTGATCGATAACCCGCCCCTGCGCGCATTGGCCCAAGACATCCTGGCCAAACGCCAGATCTTCACCCCGCGCGTGCTCGAACTGATCGCCCAGCGCGAACGCGACGGCGGCCTGAACGCAGCCGATGCCGAAACCTTCGTACAGGAGGCGCTGCACACTTTCCGCTGGCACCAGCAAGCCACGGTCACCGCCGAACAGTACCAGCAACTGCACGATCAGCACCGCCTGATCGCCGATGTGGTGGCCTTCAAGGGCCCGCATATCAATCACCTGACCCCGCGCACGCTGGACATCGATGCAATCCAGGTCGGCATGCCGGCCAAGGGCATTCCGCCCAAGGCCGTGGTCGAAGGCCCGCCCACTCGGCGTCACCCGATACTGCTGCGTCAGACCAGCTTCAAGGCGTTGCAGGAAAAGGTCGCGTTCAGCGATGCCCAGGGCAGCCACACCGCGCGCTTCGGCGAGATCGAGCAACGCGGGGCGGCGCTGACGCCGAAAGGCCGGGCGCTCTACGACCGCCTGCTCGACGCGACCCGGGCCGCCCTCAACGGCGTACCGGCCGAAACCAATGCCGAGCACTACAAGACGCTGCTGGCGCAACACTTTGCCGAATTCCCGGATGATCTGACGCAGATGCGCGAGCAGGGGCTGGCGTACTTCCGTTACTTCGCCACCGAAAAAGGCCTGGCCGAACGAGGTCGCCAGGATCGACCGTCCACGCTGCAAGGCCTGATCGACGCCGGGCATGTGCATTTCGAAGCGCTGGTGTACGAGGATTTCCTGCCGGTCAGTGCCGCAGGGATCTTCCAGTCGAATCTGGGCGACGATGCCCAGGCCGACTATGGCAGCAATGCCAACCGCGATGCCTTCGAGGCAGCGCTGGGACTCAAGGTGCAGGACGAACTTGCGCTGTACGCCCAGAGCGAACGACGTTCGCTGCAAGCCTGTGCACAGGCCTTGGGCGTTACGCTGGAATAGGGCTGCGAGGCAGCCCCTGTGTGCGGCCTCGGCCGCACGCCATCACTCGCCGATGGCAGCCTTGTAGCCTGCCGCGTCCAGCAGTTTGTCCAGCTCGGCCTTGTCGCTCGGCTTGAGCTTGAAGATCCACGATTCGTAGGGCTCTTCATTGAGCAGCTCAGGGCTGTCGGCCAGCTCCTCGTTGACGGCGATGACTTCGCCGCCGACCGGGGCGTAGATGTCGGATGCGGCCTTGACCGACTCGACCACCCCCGCAGCGTCGCCCGCGGCGAACACCTTGCCGACTTCGGCCAGTTCGACGAACACTACATCACCCAGAGCTTCCTGGGCGTGATCGCTGATACCCACGGTCACGGTGCCGTCGGCTTCCAGGCGCGCCCATTCATGACTTTCAGCAAAACGCAGGTCGGCGGGGATATTGCTCATGTGTCGTATTCCTCGGTTGGCTCAGCGGTCTACCGCCGGTAATTGAGTGTTTAGATCAGGGTCTTGCCGTGGCGCACGAAGGTCGGTTTGACCACCCGCACCGGATACCACTTGCCACGAATCTCTACTTCGGCGCGGTCGCCAGTGGCGATGGGCACGCGCGCCAAGGCAATGGACTTGCTTAGCGTAGGGGAGAAACTACCACTGGTGATCTCTCCTTCGCCAATACCGGCAACACGAACTGTCTGGTGGGCACGCAGAACGCCGCGCTCCTCCAGTACCAGGCCGACCAGTTTGTCCTGCACACCACGCTCGATTTCCGCCAGCAGGCCGCTGCGGCCGATGAAATCGCGGTCAGCAGGCTCCCAGGCAACGCTCCAACCCAGGTTGGAGGTCAGCGGTGTGTGGACTTCGTCGATATCCTGGCCGTACAGGTTCATGCCGGCCTCCAGACGCAGCGTGTCACGAGCGCCGAGGCCGCTGGGGGCGATGCCGGCGCCGACCAGGTCGTAGAAGAAGCTTGCGGCCTGATCGCCCGGCAGGATGATTTCCAGCCCGTCCTCGCCGGTGTAACCGGTGCGGGCAATGAACCAGTCGCCTTCGGCGACGCCCTCGAACGGGCGCAGCTCGCGAATCAGCGCCGCACGCGCAACACTGAGCAACGCAGCGACCTTCTCACGGGCGTGGGGCCCCTGGATGGCGAGGATCGCAAGCTCGGGGCGTACCTCGATGCAAACGGCAAAGCCTTCGCTTCGGGCCTTCAGCCAGGCCAGTACCTTGTCGCGGGTGGCAGCATTGGCCACCAGTCGATAGCCGTCTTCGGTGCGGTAGGCGATCAGGTCGTCGATGACCCCGCCCTGCTCATTGAGCAACGGGCTGTAGAGGGCTTTGCCGGGGCTTTCGAGGCGGGCCACGTCGTTGGCCAGCAGGCGCCGTAGCCAGGGGGTGGCGTCGGCACCGTCGATGTCGATGACTGTCATGTGGGAAACGTCGAAGACGCCGCAATCACTGCGGACCTGATGATGTTCTTCGACCTGAGAGCCGTAATGCAGGGGCATGTCCCAACCGCCGAAATCGACCGTCTTGGCGCCAAGCGCCAGATGCAGGTCGTACAGGGGCGTGCGCTGTCCCATGGGTTTCTCCTTCCGGGCGTGGCGAAGCAGAGGCGGTCGGTGCTGTTGAATCACCACCTGATCTTGTAGGACCCACCTCTACGAATGCCGCGCATTGTAGCCGCAAGGGCGGGGACTGGCACCCTCAGCGAGGATGCCCAGGACGAGAGGCAGAGCGGCGGATCAGGCCGATGACCGGCAAAAGCCCCACCAGCACCAGGGTCAGGGCCGGCAGCGAAGCGCGCGCCCATTCGCCCTCGCTGGTCATCTCGAACACCCGCACGGCCAGGGTGTCCCAGCCGAACGGCCGCATCAGAAGCGTGGCCGGCATCTCCTTCAGCACATCGACAAACACCAATAGCGCGGCACTGAGCGCACCCGGCACCAGCAGCGGTAGATACACCTTGAAAAACAATCTCGGCCCCGCCACGCCGAGGCTGCGCGAAGCCTCCGGCAACGACGGGCGGATCCGCTCCAGGCTGCTTTCCAGCGGCCCGTAGGCCACCGCGATGAAGCGCACCAGATAGGCCAGCAACAGCGCAGACACACTGCCCAGCAACAGCGGCTTGCCGGCGCCGCCCAGCCAGGTGGAAAGCGGAATCACCAGTTGATTGTCCAGATAGCTGAACGCCAGCATGATCGACACCGCGAGCACCGAGCCAGGCAAGGCGTAGCCCAGGTTGGCCAAGCCGACGCCGGCACGAATCGATGGCGTGGGCGCCTGACGCCGGGCAAAGGCCAGCAGCAGCGCCACGCTGACGGTGATCAACGCCGCCATCGCGCCCAGGTACAGGGTGTGCAGGATCAACGCGCCATAGCGCTCGTCCAGATCATGTCGGCCCCGCTGCCAGAACCACGCCAGCAACTGCAGCAGCGGGATGACGAAGGCGCAGGCGAACACCAGCAGGCACCAACCACTGGCCGCCAGCGCCTTGAGCCCGCGCAGATGATAGAGCGCCTGCCCGCGCGGGCGCTCGTTGCCGCTACGGCTGGCGCCACGGGCGCGGCGTTCTCCATAGAGCACCAGCATCACGGCCAGCAGCAACAGGCTGGCCAGTTGCGCCGCACCGGACAGGCTGAAGAATCCGTACCAGGTCTTGTAGATGGCGGTGGTGAAGGTGTCGAAGTTGAACACCGAGACCGCACCGAAGTCCGCCAGCGTCTCCATCAACGCCAGGGCGATGCCCGCGCCGATGGCCGGCCGCGCCATCGGCAGCGCCACCCGCCAGAACGCCTGCAACGGCGACAGCCCCAGCACCCTCGCAGCCTCCATCAGGCCCTTGCCCTGGGCCAGGAAGGCGGTGCGCGCCAACAGGTAGACATAGGGGTAGAACACCAGCACCAGCACGATGACGACCCCGCCAGTCGAACGTACCCGGGGCAGGCGCATCGGCCCGAACAGCTCGCGCAAGGCACTCTGCACCGGGCCGGAGAAATCCAGCAGGCCGACGAAGACGAAGGCCAGCACGTAGGCCGGGATGGCAAAGGGCAGCATCAGCGCCCAGTCGAGCCAGCGCCGGCCGGGGAACTCACAGAGGCTGGTGAGCCAGGCCAGGCTGACGCCCAGCACGGTGACGCCGACACCCACGCCCAGCACCAGGGTCAAGGTGTTGCCCAGCAGGCGGCTCATCTGGGTGTCGAGCAGGTGCGACCAGATCTGCGTGTCGATCGACTGCCATGACAGCACCAGTACGCTCAGGGGCAGGAGCACCAGGGCGGCGACAAGGCTGACCGGAAGGTACCAACAGCGTTGGGGGGAGTGGGGCAAGGCAGGTATCTCGGTTGCAGGTTGCGACCGCTGTGCAGTCGTTCGCAGCTAAAGCCGCTTCCAACCTGTGGGAGCGGCTTCAGGCGAAGGGGCCCAGGAAGGCCCCGAGAGGATAAGCTGTGAAACTCAGTTCCAGCCAGCCCGATCCATCAGGCGAATGGCTTCGGCCTGGCGCTTGCCGGCCACTTCCACCGGCAGGCTGTCGGCCTTGAAACTGCCCCAGGCCGCGACTTCATCCGATGGCTTGACCTTGGGGTTGGCCGGGAATTCCTGGTTGATGTCGGCGAACAGCTTCTGCGCTTCCTCGCCCGTCATCCACTCGACCAGCTTCTTCGCCGCTTCCGGGTGCGGGGCATGCTTGGTCAGGCCGATACCCGAGAGGTTGACGTGCACGCCACGGTCGCCCTGGTTGGGCCAGAAGATCTTCACCGGCAGCTTCGGGTCGGCCTTGTGCAGGCGCCCGTAGTAATAGGTGTTGACCACGCCCACGTCACACTGGCCCGCGGCAACGGCCTGGATCACTGCGTTGTCGTCGGAGAACACGTCGGTGGACAGGTTGTTGACCCAGCCCTTGACCAGCTTCTCGGTCTCGGCCTCGCCATGGGTCTCGATCAGGGTGGCGGTCAGCGACTGGTTGTAGACCTTCTTCGCGGTGCGCAGGCACAGGCGGCCTTCCCACTGTTTGTCGGCCAGGGCTTCGTAGGTGCTCAGTTCCGAGGGTTTGACCCGCTCGGTGGAGTAGATGATGGTCCGCGCACGCAGGCTCAGACCTGTCCAGTCGTGGGAAGAGGCGCGGTACTGCGGCGGAATGTTCTTGTCGATGACGTCCGACTTGATCGGCTGCAGGATGCCCATCTGCTCGGCCTGCCAGAGGTTGCCGGCATCAACGGTGAGCAGCAGGTCGGCGACGCCGTTCTGGCCCTCGGCCTTGATGCGCTGCATCAGCGGCGCTTCCTTGTCGGTGATGAACTTGATCTTCACCCCGGTCTTGGCGGTGTAGGCATCGAATACCGGTTTGATCAGTTCGTCGATGCGCGAGGAGTACACCACCACTTCATCATCCGCCGCCTGGACGGAACCGGCGAACAGGGTCAGGGCCAGGGCGGCCAGTAGGGGCTTGCGGGGCGACATGGTGGATGCTCCTCGGGGTTAAAGAGATGCAAATGGTAGTGAATCCCATTTTCCCACTCACCCTGGAAGCAGTTACCGGATGTTGCAAAGCAATCGCGGGGCACGCCCGCGCCTACAGAACCACCCCGTTCTTCAGGCAGGTGGCGTACCTGTAGGAGCGGGCTTGCCCCGCGATAGGGCCCTCAAGCCTTGGCCAGGTCTGGAAGGTCGCCGCTCAACCCCAAGGCCTGGCGCACGAACACTGCCTTGGCCTCGGGCATCCCTTCCACCAGTTTCAAGCCCGTGTTGCGCAGCCAGCGCAGCGGCAGAGGATTGGTCTGGAACAGGCGTTCGAAGCCCTCCATCGCCGCCATCAGGGCAAGGTTGTGCGGCATACGTCGACGCTCGTAGCGACTCAGCACCTTCACATCCGCCAGGCGCTCGCCACGCTCGCACGCGTGCATCAGCTCCTCGGCCAGCACTGCCGCATCGAGAAAGCCCAGGTTGACGCCCTGCCCCGCCAGGGGGTGGATGGTGTGGGCAGCATCGCCGATCAGCACCAGGCCTTCGTCCACATAGCGCTTGGCATGGCGCTGGCGCAGCGGTACGCAGACACGGCGGTCGGCGTGCAGCACCTGGCCCAGACGGCCTTCGAAGGCGCGCTCCAGCGCCTGGCAGAACGCCGCGTCATCCAACGCCATGGCCTGCTCGGCCTGCTCCGGGGTAGTGGACCAGACGATCGAGCACCAGTGCTGCCCGTCATCGCGCGACAACGGCAGGAAAGCCAGCGGCCCTTCGTCGGTGAAGCGTTGCCAGGCCGTGGCGCGGTGCGCCTCGCTGCAGCGCACGCTGGTGACGATGGCGTGATGCAGGTAATCCCACTCGCGCGTCTCGCAGCCCGCCAGGCGCCGCACGGCCGAATTGGCGCCGTCGGCGGCGACCACCAGCGGCGCACGCAGGCGACGGCCATCGGACAGGGTCACCAGCCACTCATCGCCGGAGCGGCGCAACTGCTCCAGGCGAGCATTGGGCAGCAGCCCGACGTCACTGTCGTGCAGACGGTCCAGCAGGCCGTCCTGAACCACACGATTCTCGACGATGTGGCCGAGCACCTGGGCATGCACACTGGCGGCCGAGAAATGAATCTGACCGGTACCGCTGCCGTCCCAGACCTGCATGTCCGAATAGGGTGTCACACGGCGCCCGACAATGCCCTCCCAGGCGCCAAGACGCTCGAGAATGCGCTGGCTGGCCGCCGACAGGGCACTGACCCGCGGCTCGAAGGGCGCGGCGTCATCGAAAGGCTTGACCGACAGCGGCCCGCCATCGAGCAGCAGCACCTCCAGGCCACTGTGGCGCAACGCCAGGGCCAGGGCGCTGCCGACCATACCGGCACCGACAATCAACAGATCCGCGCGCATGTCCATGCCTTACGCCTGCCTCGCTTGCGGCTTGAGCCGCACGTATAGGGTTTTGTCGACCCGCGCCACCAGCTCGCCGGCGCCATCGCGGATATCGACCTGCAGACGCGGCAGGCACTTCTTGCCACCGGCCGTCTGCTGGCGGATGTCGTCCAGCAGTGCGTCATCGATGTGGAATTCGGCGAACACCGGGCCCTTGCCCGGTGCGATGAAGTCGATGCTGGCGGCCTTGTCCCAGACGATGTACTCGCGGCCCAGTTGCTCGATCAGCAACAGCATGTAGAACGGGTCGACCATCGAGTAGAGGCTGCCACCGAACTGGGTGCCGACATAGTTGCGGTTCCAGCGGGTCAGGTTCATGCGCACCTTGACGCTGCGCATGTCGGGGCTGATGTGCTGTACGCGGATACCCGCCCCCAGGTAGGGCGGGTAGAAATTCAGCAACCAGCGCAACATGCGGGCCCGACGGGCGAGCTTGCGGGCGTCCTTCATGCGCGGCCCCGCGGGTCGGGGCGGGTTCCCAGGCCCATGGCCTGGCGGGCGAACCAGCTCTTGGCCGGTGGCAGCAGGTCCAGGCCCAGCAGGCCGAGATTGCGCCCGGCGGCGAGCAGCGGTTGGGCGCTGCCGAACAGGCGGGTGACCTGGTCGGAAAAGCCGATGGTCAGGCTCTGGTCCAGACGTTGGCGCTGGCGATACCCCTGCAGTGTTGCCAGGTCGCCCGGCTGCTGCGGGCCTGCGAGCAGGGCCTCGGCCAGTGCCTGCACGTCGCGCAGCGACAGGTTGAACCCCTGACCTGCGATCGGGTGCAGGCTGTGCGCCGCGTTGCCCAGCACCACCAGGTGCGGGCGTACCTGCTCCTCGGCTTCGACCAGCGCCAGCGGGTAGAGATGCCGTGCGCCGACCTGGCGCAGAGCGCCGAGGCGGTAGCCGAACGCGTCCTGCAGTTCGCGCAGGAAGGCGCGCTCGTCGATATCGGCCAGACGCCGTGCGTCCATGCCCTGCCGCGTCCAGACCAACGCGCAGCGGTTTTCCGGCAGTGGCAGCAAGGCCATCGGGCCTTGCTCGGTGAATCGTTCGAAGGCCTGGCCACGATGGGCCTCGCCTGGAGAGATGTTGGCGATCAGCGCGCTCTGGTCATAGGGCGTGCGGCGCACATGAATGCCCAACTGCTCGCGCAGGCCTGAGCGGCCGCCGTCGGCGAGAATCGCCAGGTCGCATTCAAGGCTGGTGTCATCGTCGAGTTGCAGGCGATAACCGCCCTCGACAGGCTGCATGGCCCTGACTTCGGCCGGGCAGCGCCAGCTCACCACCTCGCTGTCCAGCCCCTGCCACAGGCACTGGCCAAGCCAGGCGTTTTCCACCACATAACCCAGCGCAGGCACACCTTCTTCCTGGGCATCCAGGCGGGTGGCGCCAAAGCGGCCGCGGTCGGACACCTGGATCTGCCGGATCGGCTCGGCGCGGCGCTCGATGCCCTGCCACAGGCCAAGCTGGTCGTAGATCTGCCGAGTGCCGAAGGACAGCGCCGAGGAACGTGCGTCGTAGCTGGGCTGGAAGCTGTCGCCGGGGGCGAACGGCTCGATCAGCAGGATCTTCCAGCCACGCGCCTTGGCCCCGGCCTGCAGCGCCAGCGCCAGGCTGGCGCCGACCAGGCCGCCGCCGATGATCGCCAGGTTGACCCGGCTCATGCCACGTCCTTGCGCGCGTCGAGCATCAGTGCCTCGATTTCTTCGACTGTCTTCGGCACACCCGAAGTAAGAATTTCACAGCCCTTTCTGGTGACCACCACGTCGTCCTCGATCCGCACCCCGATGCCGCGCCACTTCTTCGCCACGCTCTGGTTGTCGGCTGCGATGTAGATACCTGGTTCGACAGTCAGCGCCATGCCCGGTTCGAGCACCCGCCACTGACCGCCGACCTTGTATTCACCCACATCGTGCACATCCATGCCGAGCCAGTGTCCGGCGCGGTGCATGTAGAACGCGCGGTAGGCTTCGCTGTCGATCAGCGCCTGCACCTCACCCTTGAGCAGCCCCAGTTCGACCAGGCCCTGGGTGATCACCCGCACCGTCGCTTCATGGGCGTGATTCCAGTGTTTGCCTGGCGCAATCTCGGCAAAGGCGGCTTCCTGGGCCTTGAGCACCAGTTCGTAGATCGCCTTCTGCTCGGGCGAGAACCGCCCGCTGACCGGGAAGGTACGGGTGATGTCGCTGGCGTAGCAGTCGATCTCGCAACCGGCGTCGATCAGCACGAGGTCACCGTCCTTGAGCGGCGCATCGTTCTGCTGATAGTGCAGGATGCAGGCATTGCGCCCGGCGGCGACGATCGAGCCGTAGGCCGGCATCTTCGCGCCACCCTTGCGGAACTCGTAGTCCAGCTCGGCCTCCAGGCTGTATTCGTGCAGACCGGCGCGGCAGGCCTGCATGGCTCGTACATGGGCGCGCGCGGAAATCGCCGCGGCCTCACGCATCACCTTCACTTCCGCCGCCGATTTATACAGGCGCATGTCGTGCAGCAGATGATCCAGGGCAACGAACTCGTTCGGCGGCTGCGCGCCAAGGCGTGCCTTGGAACGGATCACATTGATCCAGTCCATCAGCCGGCGGTCGAACTCGGGGTTGCTGCCCATGGCGCTGTAGACCCGCTCGCGACCTTCGATCAGGCCAGGGAGGATCTCGTCGATATCGGTGATCGGGAAGGCATCGTCGGCGCCGAAGTCGCGTATCGCGCCCTCCTGGCCGGCACGCAGGCCGTCCCAGAGCTCACGCTCGGGGTTGCGCTCCCGGCAGAACAGCACGTACTCGCCGTGCTCGCGACCGGGGATCAGGGCGATCACCGCCTCGGGTTCCGGGAAACCGCTCAGGTACTGGAAGTCGCTGTCCTGGCGATAGACGTGCTCGACGTCGCGATTACGGATCGCGACGGCCGCCGCCGGCAGGATGGCGATGCTGTCGGGGACCATCTGCGCCATCAGCGCCTTGCGCCGACGGGCGTACTCTGCCTTGGGTATGTGGCTCATGGGCAAACGACCCCCGGGTCGATCAATGCAGCGATGGTTTTGGTGCCGGCGCAACAGGCGCGGCCAGCTCCGTGTACAGCAGCAGCGGTGCGACGCGCAGGTACTCCATGACTTCCATGTAGTCGCTCTCGCCGTCCTCGGACTCTTCCAGCGCTTCTTGCACTTGCGAGATGGCGACCAGGTCCTGGAGCACTTCCTTGGCATCGGTGGACAGGTCCTTGCCGCCGGCGTTCAGGCCAAAACCGGTAATGAAGCCCTGGCACCATTGGCCCAGTGCGGTGGCGCGATCGCTCAGGGCGGCATCATCGGTCGGCAGCAGCAGCACGATGGCGACGTCTTCGCCGGTCAGCTCGGCCTTGACCATCTCCTGCAGGCCGATCAGGGCGTTGCGGACGTTGTCACCGGGCTCGGTTTCAAGCAGTTGGGCGGCGTCGGCCAGCCAGGCGTCGGCATCGAAGCCGGCACCGGCGCAGCTGCGGCCGATCAGCAGGCCGTGCAGCTCGGCAGGGGTGGCGGGATGGCCATTGCTGGAGAGCAGCATGGCGAAGGCGGTGTAAGGCGATTGGGTATTGGGCATGGGCGGCTAGGCGCCAGACGGCGCATATGACTAGAATGAAGACCTTGTATCCTAGCACCGGCAGGCGCGCCAAGACCATCTGCGCTGGCCGTCGCGGCTCGGGCAGAGGCATGATCGCCAGGCGATCGACGAAGGAGCGGATCGAGTGCAACCCATGCAAGACAATGACCTGCAAGCGCTGATGAGCCGATTCGAGTTGCTGATCGAGCGCGTCGAGCAACTAAAACGGCAAAATGCACTCCTAGTAGCTCAGGAAAAATCCTGGCGCGAAGAGCGCGCCCACCTCATCGAAAAGAACGAGATCGCCCGGCACAAGATCGAGTCGATGATCTTGCGTCTGAAGGCCCTGGAGCAAGACTCATGAGTTCAAGCAATAGCGTCACCGTCCAGATTCTCGACAAGGAATACTCGATCATCTGCCCGCCGGAAGAACGCAATAACCTGGTCGGTGTCGCGCGCTACCTGGACGGCAAGATGCGCGAGATCCGTAGCAGCGGCAAGGTGATCGGTGCCGACCGCATCGCGGTAATGGCAGCGCTGAACATCACCCATGAACTGCTGCACCGCCAGGAGCGCCCTGACGTCGCCAGCGGCGGCACCACCCGCGAGCAAGTGCGCGACCTGCTCGAGCGTGTCGACCAGGCACTGTCCGACGACGCGGTTAGCAAAAACGATTGAGATTGGTATACTGGCGCCACTCCCTGGGGGATGCGCCAGTCGGTTATGTCCCTGAGCCGATACGCACAACCACGGGGGTTGCACGTGGGGCAGGTGTGCATGTCCGCTCGACGGAAAGCCTTAACGCCTCCTGCAATCTCCACCTTGAACTTTCGGGTTCAAGGGCTACACCGATAGCGGTCTTGTCGGGGAGCCTGAATTCTCAATGCCCGCCTTTACCGGCGGGCATTTCGTTTGTGCCGCCGTCGGCGGCCAGCATCCGGGATCGCCTGTGCCATGACCGACACCGTGCCGCTCACCCGCCCACAACTTCGCCGCGTGCTGCGCAACGCACGACGCGCGTTGACGCCCGCCCAGCAACGCCAGGCTGCCGTCGGGCTGTACCGGCAACTCGCCCAGCACCCGCTGTTTCGCCGCGCGCGGCATATCGCCCTGTACCTGCCCAACGACGGCGAGATCGACCCACGCCTGCTACTGCGCGAAGCCCAGCGGCGCGGCAAGCGCACCTACCTGCCAGTGCTGCATGCCTGGCCGCGCACGCGCATGGTGTTCCAACGCTTCGAACAGGGCGAAAAACTGCGACGTAATCGCTTCCGCATTCCTGAACCGGTCATCGAGCGCAAGCGTCAGCGGCCGGTCTGGTCGCTCGACCTGATCCTGCTGCCACTGGTGGGTTTCGATGAAGTGGGCGGACGGCTGGGGATGGGCGGCGGCTTCTATGATCGCAGCCTGGCCTATCAGGGGCGGCGCAAGGCGTGGAAGAAACCGCTGCTGCTGGGGCTGGCACATGAATGCCAGAAGGTGGAACGACTGGCGCAGGCCAGTTGGGACGTACCCTTGCGCGGAACGGTCTCGGACCGTGACTGGTACCTGGCGCCGGCCTGAAGGTCAGGCCGCGCGCCGCAGCACTTCAGCGTTGCTGTTGGGCGGATACGGCCGGCGCCTGATAGGCGGCGTCCAGCTTTCGCTCCCACAGACCCTGCGCATAACCCGTGGTGACGACACCCAGACCGAAAATGAAGGCCAGGATCCACAGCAGGTCCGGTTTGCGTTTGTTCATCGTTGCCCCCCTAGGCAAACTGTTCAGGCTCGGCAGCCTTCTTGGTGCTACCGGAGCGTATAGCTTTAAAATCGGCGCATTTTCCGACAACGTGACGCGGCACGCAAACGTTGACGCCAACCGGCTGTCGGTTTGATGCAACATCTTATTTCAAACCTTGTCAGGAGCAGCACCCATGGCCTACTGGCTGATGAAATCCGAGCCCGACGAACTTTCCATCGAAGGCTTGGCCCGTCTCGGCGAGGCGCGCTGGGACGGGGTGCGCAACTACCAGGCACGCAATTTCCTGCGGAACATGAGCGTAGGCGACGAATTCTTCTTCTACCACTCCAGTTGCCCGCAACCGGGCATCGCCGGGATCGCCCGGATCAAGGCCGGCGCCTACCCCGACCCGACGGCGCTGGACCCGCAAAGCCACTACTTCGACGCCAAGGCCAGTGCCGAGAAGAACCCCTGGAGCGCAGTGGATGTCGAGCATGTGCGCACGTTCGGCCAGGTGCTTGGCCTCGGCTTGCTCAAGCAGCAGACGGCACTGGAAGCGCTTGCACTGGTACAGAAGGGCAGCCGCTTGTCGGTAATGCCGGTGACCCCGGAACAATGGCAGGCGATCTGTGCGTTGGCGAGGTGATCCAGGCAGCCGATGTGTGGGCGCCCGTCAGGGACCTCACTGCACGATCAGGTTGTTGAATAGCAGGTCCTCGACGATAGGCTTGCCTTCTTCGGTTTCCATCACCTGCTGGACCTGCTTCAAGGCTTCCTGACGCAACGCTTCCTTGGCCTCGACATTGCTCATGTTATCCACACCTTGCTGGGTGAACAGCGCCACCAGTTGGTTGCGAATCAGCGGCTCATGGTGCTTGACCGCCGCGGCAGCGGCATCGCCAGTCACGCGCAGGGCCACGTCGGCCTTGTAGACGCGCAGCTTGGGGCCGCCATCCAGGGCGTAGTTGCCGACCAGAGGCGGGCTCAGGTTGATGTAGGCAACCTTCGGCTGGCCTTCCTTGCTCTCTTCGGCCATGGCCGCCACGGGCAGCATCAGGGCCAGCACCATCAAGATCCACGCTTTCACGAAATCGCTCCTCAATACAATTGACGCCAGCTTACCCAGCGCATCGCTCAAACCCAAGCCCAGGCTTATGCCGACTCATCAGAGCAGGCCATGCTCGTTGACCCACCCCTTCGTCCTCCTACACTTATCGGCCATCACCCGCAAAGGAATAGCCCGATGAAAGCTGTGTTGTGCAAAACCCTGGGCCCGGCACGGGACCTGGTGCTGGAAGAGGTCGCAGGCCCCGTGCCGAAAAAGAACGAGATCCTCCTCGAGGTGCATGCCGCCGGGGTCAACTTCCCCGACACCCTGATCATCGAGGGCAAGTACCAGTTCCAACCACCTCTGCCCTTCTCGCCCGGCGGCGAAGCAGCTGGCGTGGTGGCGGCAGTCGGCGAGAAGGCCGGGGCTTTCAAGGTCGGCGACCGGGTCATGGCCCTCACCGGCTGGGGCGCCTTCGCCGAGCAGGTCGCGGTGCCTTATTACAATGTGCTACCCATCCCGGCAGGCATGGATTTCACCACGGCGGCCGCCTTCGGCATGACCTACGGCACCTCGATGCACGCACTTACCCAGCGTGGCCAACTCAAGGCAGGAGAAACCCTGCTGGTGCTCGGCGCGTCAGGGGGCGTGGGTCTGGCAGCGGTGGAGATCGGCAAGGCACTGGGTGCACGGGTCATCGCGGCGGCCAGCAGCACCGAGAAGCTCGCCGTGGCCAAGGCAGCCGGGGCGGATGAGTTGATCGACTACAGCCAGGCCAGCCTCAAGGAAGAGATCAAGCGCCTGACCAACGGCCAGGGTGTGGATGTGATCTACGACCCGGTCGGCGGCGAGTTGTTCGACCAGGCCGTACGAGGCCTGGCCTGGAACGGCCGGCTGCTGGTGGTGGGATTCGCCAGCGGCACCATCCCGCAGATGGCGGCCAACCTGGTGCTGCTCAAGGGCGCGGCGGTGCTGGGGGTGTTCTGGGGGGCGTTCGCCCAGCGCCAACCCGAAGACAACGCTGCCAACTTCCGCCAGCTGTTTGCGTGGCATTCCGAGGGCAAGTTGAAACCGCTGGTGTCGCAGACCTACGCGCTGGGCGAGGCGGGTGCGGCTATCGAACGGCTGGGGCAGCGGCAGGCAGTGGGCAAGCTGGTGGTGTTGGCCAGGTGATTCGGTGATGACTTCTTCGCGGGCAAGCCCGCTCCTACAAACTGTACCGTCTCTGCAGGAGCGGGCTTGCTGCGAAGAGGCCGGCGCAGTCAAACCTCGCGCAGGTTGTGGCAGCGCTGAAACCGCGCTTCCAGCTCCCGATCAGGCATCTGGTGGCTGCGCAGGGCATTCAGCGTCTGCTCCACGTACTCCCGCGTGGTGCCGTAACGCCCCTTGGCGCTGGCCAGAATCTGGCTGAACAGGGTGTCCGGCAGGTTGCCGGCATAGCACGGCAAGTGACGCTCCAGCACGAAACCCAAGGCTTGCACCTTGCTGCCGTCATCGAGTCGGCAGGTCAGCCAATGCGGACGATAGGCCGGATAAGGCATCTCCCGCTGCCACAGGGCCATCAGCGAGTCGTCCAGGCAGCTCTCGTCCAGGCGATAGGCAAAGCCGCTGCACGAACCACCGCGATCCAGGCCGAACACCAGCCCTGGGCATTCTGGTGTACCGCGGTGCTCATGAGACCACAGGTAAAGCCCACGATGATAACCGTGCACCCGCGCACGCTGACGCTCTACCGAGTTGCACTCCGGGCGCCAGATCAACGAACCGTAGGCGAACAACCACACAGGCCCACCGTCATGACGGGACATGGTCGTTGTCATGGAGTGCTGCAATTGCTCAGGGGTCAGTTGTTGACCGAAGTCGAGCGACGGAGGATAAGAAACCTGCCACGAAGAACTTTCAAGTGCCGACATAGGCTGCCGCCATTATTTCCTGTGTAACTACCGGAGTGCTGTATTGCGATCGACGCATTCGCATGCGAGCCCGTCCCCAATGCTGCGGGGCCTGTACCGCAAGAGGTTGATGACGATGTGCCTACCGTAAGACATATGACGGCGAAACCTCAACCCCTTTTGGCAAAGTTTCACGCGCGATACCGACGACTGGAAAGTGTTGTTATAAGCATAGTAAAAGTTATTAACCCGGCGGGTAATAATTCACTGCTTATAATCGACGACGATAACTTTGGTTATTAATCACGGCGCGCCATTGCAGCGCGCCGTAGGCTCTCATGAAGACCTAATTACTCAGCCGCGTGGAGCGTAGGCAAACACGTCGGCGCGCATGCGGTGCGCATCCATGCCCGCCTCGACCAGCGCATCGAGCGTGCCATAGACCATGTTCGGTGAACCGCTGGCATAGACATGCACACTGTTCAGGTCGGCGATATCCTCGCACACCGCCTCATGCAAAAGGCCGCAACGCCCCTCCCAGCCACACAGGTCGCTGACCACCTTGTGCAGGAACAGGTTGGGCAGACGCTCCCATTCGGCCCAGTGCTCGAGGGTGTAGAACTCCTCGGGCCGACGTACACCCCAGTACAGGTGCACCGGATGCTCGAAGCCGTTGGCGCGGCAATGCTCGACCAGGCTGTGCATCTGGCCCATGCCGGTCCCGGCAGCGATCAGCACCAGCGGTCCGTCCGGCAGCTCGGCCAGGTGTGCGTCACCGAATGGCAGTTCGATGCGGGCCATGCCGTTGCGTTGCAACTGCTCGATCAGCTTTACCGCACTGCTTTCACGGGCCAGCACATGCAGCTCGAGATCGCGACCTGCATGCGGGGCAGACGCCAGCGAGAAGGCAGCCTTGTCGGCCCCCTCCCGCTCGATCATCAGGTATTGCCCAGCGTGGTAGCGCGGCGGCTTGCCGGCGGGCGCGCGCAGACGCACGCGCCAGACATCCCCGCCTACCTCGACGCACTCGCTCACGGTGCAGGCCAGCTTGCGCACGGGCAACTCGCCCAAGGCCAGCACGCCATCCCACAGCAGCACGCAATCTTCCAGCGGTTCGGCGATGCAGGTGAACAGTTCACCGTGATCGCGGACCTCACCGTCCTGCCGCACCCGCCCTTCCACCAGCAACGCCGCACACACATGGCAATTGCCGTTGCGACAGCTGCTCGGGCACTCGTAGCCCAGGCGCCGCGCTGCATCCAGAATCCTCTCGCCCGGTTCGATGGACAGCACCGCGCCGGACGGCTGCAAGGTCACCTGCATCAATCTATTCCCAACTGGTCCCACAGCTCATCGATACGGCGGGTAACGGCCTCGTCCTTGACGATGACCCGGCCCCATTCGCGTGTAGTCTCGCCCGGCCACTTGTGCGTGGCGTCCAGGCCCATCTTCGACCCCAGGCCCGATACCGGCGACGCGAAGTCGAGGTAGTCGATTGGCGTGTTGTCGATCATCACCGTATCACGCTTGGGATCCATGCGCGTGGTGATGGCCCAGATCACGTCGTTCCAGTCGCGGGCGTTGACGTCGTCGTCGGTGACGATAACGAACTTGGTGTACATGAACTGTCGCAGGAACGACCACACACCTAGCATCACGCGCTTGGCGTGCCCCGGATATTGCTTTTTCATGGTCACTACCGCCATGCGGTAGGAACAGCCTTCCGGCGGCAGGTAGAAGTCGACGATCTCGGGGAACTGCTTTTGCAGGATCGGCACGAACACTTCGTTCAGCGCAACGCCCAGGATCGCCGGCTCATCGGGCGGCCGACCGGTGTAGGTGCTGTGGTAGATCGGCTTTTGCCGATGAGTGATGCGTTCGATGGTGAACACCGGGAAGCTGTCCACTTCGTTGTAGTAGCCGGTGTGGTCGCCGTAAGGGCCTTCCGGGGCCATTTCACCCGGATGGATCACACCTTCGAGGATAATTTCGGCGGTGGCCGGCACCTGCAGGTCGCTGCCGCGGCACTTGACCAGCTCGGTGCGGTTGCCGCGCAGCAGCCCTGCGAAAGCGTACTCGGAGAGGGTGTCGGGCACCGGCGTCACGGCGCCCAGGATGGTGGCCGGATCCGCGCCGAGTGCGACGGCCACCGGGAACGGCTGGCCGGGGTGCTTCTCGCACCATTCGCGGTAATCCAGCGCGCCGCCACGATGGCTCAGCCAGCGCATGATGACCTTGTTGCGACCGATGACCTGCTGGCGGTAGATGCCGAGGTTCTGGCGGTCCTTGTTCGGCCCGCGAGTCACCGTCAGGCCCCAGGTGATCAGTGGCGCCACGTCACCCGGCCAGCAGTGCTGGATCGGCAACTGAGACAGGTCGACATCCTCACCCTCGACCACCACCTCCTGGCACACCGCGTCCTTGACCACCTTGGGCGCCATGGACACGACTTTCTTGAAGATCGGTAGCTTCGACCAGGCATCCTTCAGGCCCTTCGGCGGCTCGGGCTCCTTGAGGAAGGCCAGCAGCTTGCCGATTTCACGCAGCTCGCCAACCGACTCGGCGCCCATGCCCATGGCCACACGCTCGGGGGTACCGAACAGGTTGCCCAACACCGGGATGTCGAAGCCGGTGGGCTTCTCGAACAGCAGCGCCGGGCCCTTGGCCCGCAGGGTGCGGTCGCAGACTTCGGTCATTTCCAGGACGGGCGAGATCGGAACCTGGATGCGCTTGAGTTCGCCGCGCTGCTCCAGGCCACGGATAAAGTCGCGCAAATCGCGATACTGCATGCGTGAGCCTCGTGTTGGCTGTATCGGTCGGGGGTGCAGAGTGTAGCGCCGATCGGGCTTTGATAGCCAAATGGCAGAGTGCAATGCGCTCGTTCGTAGGGCGCATCAATGACTTGGGGCCGTTCGCGCCCTTCGCGGGCAAGCCCGCTCCTACAGGATCTGTGCGATATCTGTGGGAGCGGGCTTGCCCGCGAAGGGACGCGAAGCGGCCCCAATCATTTCCAGCTTGAAACGCTTACTTGCGCTTCATCGACAGGAAGAACTCATCGTTGGTCTTGGTCTGCTTGAGCTTGTCGATGAGGAACTCGATGGCCGCCACCTCATCCATCGGGTGCAGCAGCTTGCGCAGGATCCACATGCGCTGCAGCTCGTCGTCGGCAGTCAGCAGCTCTTCGCGGCGGGTACCGGACTTGTTGATGTTGATGGCCGGGAACACGCGCTTTTCAGCGATGCGGCGGTCCAGCGGCAGCTCCATGTTGCCGGTACCCTTGAACTCTTCGTAGATGACCTCGTCCATCTTCGAGCCGGTCTCGACCAGCGCGGTGGCGATGATGGTCAGCGAGCCGCCTTCCTCGATGTTACGGGCAGCGCCGAAGAAACGCTTGGGCTTTTCCAGGGCGTGGGCGTCGACACCACCGGTCAGGACCTTGCCGGAGCTCGGGATCACGGTGTTGTAGGCACGCGCCAGACGGGTGATGGAGTCGAGCAGGATGACCACGTCCTTCTTGTGCTCGACCAGGCGCTTGGCCTTCTCGATCACCATTTCGGCAACCTGCACGTGGCGGGTCGGTGGCTCGTCGAAGGTCGAGGCGACCACTTCGCCGCGCACGGTGCGCTGCATCTCGGTCACTTCTTCCGGACGCTCGTCGATCAGCAGGACGATCAGGTGGCACTCGGGGTTGTTGCGAGTGATGTTGGCCGCGATGTTCTGCAGCATGATGGTCTTGCCCGCTTTCGGCGGAGCGACGATCAGGCCGCGCTGGCCCTTGCCGATAGGTGCGCACAGGTCGATGACACGACCGGTGAGGTCTTCGGTGGAACCGTTACCGGCTTCCATCTTCAGGCGATGGTTCGGGAACAGCGGCGTCAGGTTCTCGAACAGGATCTTGTTCTTCGCGTTTTCCGGACGGTCGAAGTTGATGGTGTCGACCTTCAGCAGGGCGAAGTAACGCTCCCCTTCCTTCGGCGGGCGGATCTTGCCGACGATGGTGTCGCCGGTGCGCAGGTTGAAGCGGCGGATCTGGCTGGGCGAGACGTAGATATCGTCAGGGCCGGCCAGATACGAGGCATCTGCCGAACGCAGGAAACCGAATCCATCCTGGAGAATCTCCAGCACGCCGTCACCCGAGATCTCTTCGCCGCTCTTCGCGTGTTTTTTCAACAGGGCGAAAATCACGTCCTGCTTGCGCGAACGGGCCATGTTTTCGATGCCCATCTGTTCGGCCATTTCCAGCAGATCGGTAATCGGCTTTTGCTTGAGTTCTGTCAGGTTCATAAGGGGAGTGACGTAATCATGTAAGAAGGGGGGAGAATTAAGCTTCTGGCTTAATGAGGCCGCGCCGCTAGATTGGCGACAGGATCGCGTACTGATTCGAATTGGGAGTGCGTCGGCGACGGCGTGCGAAGGGCACTGGAGAAGCAGTGCGAGGCCGAATGTAACACTTGCTTTTTTCGGCGTCTAGTGGTTTTGACAGGGGAAATCGAGCCTCGGGGACAAAAAAAGCCCCGCATTTGCGGGGCTCTTTCACATCACAGGTGGGCGTCGAGGAACGCAGCCAGCTGGGACTTGGACAGCGCGCCGACCTTGGTCGCCTCGACGTTGCCGTTCTTGAACAGCATCAGCGTCGGGATACCGCGCACGCCGTGCTTGGCCGGGGTTTCCTGGTTGTCGTCGATGTTCAGCTTGGCGACGGTCAGCTTGCCTTCGTAGGTGGAGGCGATGTCGTCCAGGACCGGAGCGATCATCTTGCATGGACCGCACCATTCAGCCCAGTAGTCGACCAGCACCGGGCCTTGAGCCTGCAGCACTTCGGCATCGAAGGTGGCGTCGGTGACGTGTTTGATCAGATCGCTGCTCATGGAGTTCTCCAGGTCGTAAGCATAAAAAACGTTGCCCATCATAGCCGCACCCACGCCCTACAGGAAGCCACGGCCGATTGAGTGTAACTATAGTTGTGCAAGACGCCACGAATCGAAACTGTCATACAAGCGTCATAGGATTTGTCCGAGGCCTTTGTTGATCAGTCATTCAGGCCACCCGCACATTGCCCTGCATCAATCCTCGCCATGTCGCGCGTTGGCGTATGCCCGCGATCATGGCAGGATTGCCGGGTTATCGACCGAGAACATCCAGATCATGCCGCAAACCACCGCGAAGAACCTGTCTCTGATCGCCGCCATCGACCTTGGCTCCAACAGTTTCCACATGGTCGTGGCCAAGGCCCACCATACCGAGATCCGCATTCTCGAACGGCAGGGGGAGAAGGTTCAGCTGGCTGCGGGCATCAGCGAAGATCGCCAGCTCAGCGAAGAAGCCATGCAGCGGGGCCTCGAATGCCTCAAGCGTTTCGCCCAGCTGATCAATGGCATGCCGGCCGGCGCTGTGCGCATCGTCGGCACCAACGCCCTGCGTGAAGCTCGCAACCGCAATGACTTCATCCTGCGTGCCGAAGCCATTCTCGGCCATCCGGTCGAGGTCATTTCAGGTCGTGAAGAGGCGCGCCTCATCTACCTGGGCGTGTCGCACACCCTCGCCGACACCCCCGGCAAACGCCTGGTCGCCGACATCGGCGGCGGCAGTACCGAGTTCATCATCGGTCAACGTTTCGAGCCACTGCTGCGCGAAAGCCTGCAGATGGGCTGCGTAAGCTTCACCCAGCGCTATTTCCGCGACGGCAAGATCACGCCGGCACGCTACGCCCAGGCCTACACCGCCGCGCGCCTTGAGCTGATGAGCATCGAGAACGCCCTGCACCGCCTGACCTGGGACGAGGCCATCGGTTCGTCGGGCACCATCCGCGCCATCGGCGCCGCGATCAAGGCCAACGGTTATGGCAATGGCGAGGTCAATGCCGAAGGCCTAGCCGTGATCAAGCGCAAGCTGTTCAAGCTGGGCGAAGTCGACAAGATCGACTTCGACGGCGTCAAACCGGACCGGCGCACCATTTTCCCTGCAGGGTTGGCGATTCTCGAGGCGATCTTCGACGCCCTCGAACTGCAGCGCATGGACCACTGTGACGGCGCCCTGCGTGAGGGCGTACTGTTCGACCTGCTCGGCCGCCATCATCACGAGGACGTGCGTGAGCGCACACTGAATTCGCTGATGGAGCGCTATCACGTCGATCAAGGCCAGGCCGCGCGCGTGGAGCGCAAGGCGTTGCACGCCTTCGACCAGGTGGCCAAGGCGTGGGATCTGGAAAACGGCAACTGGCGCGATCTGCTGGGCTGGGCGGCGAAGGTGCATGAAGTCGGGCTGGACATCGCCCACTATCACTACCACAAGCACGGCGCCTACCTGATCGAACACTCCGACTTGTCGGGCTTCTCCCGCGAGGACCAGCAGATGCTGGCCCTGCTGGTACGCGGCCATCGCCGCAACATCCCCAAGGACAAGTTCGCCGAGTTCGGCGACGAAGGCGTCAAGCTGATCCGCCTGTGCGTGCTGCTGCGCTTCGCCATCCTCTTCCACCACATCCGCGGCACCCAGCAAATGCCCAAGGTCGAGCTCAAGGCTGCCGACGACAGTCTGGAAGTGGTGTTCCCTGAGGGCTGGCTGGAGCAGCATCCGCTTACCCAGGCCGACTTCGCCAACGAGGCGGAGTGGCTGGCGCGGGTCGGGTTCGTGCTGAGCGTGCGCTGAACCCCGACGCTGACCCTATGTAGGCGCGGCCTTGTGCCGCGCCTACAGCGTGTCTAGCGTACGTTCAGCACCGGGTTGCTCAGGCGCTCCAGCAGCGTCGCCTGGGCGCTGCGCGGGTTCTGGTTGCCGGTCGGGGTACTGCGCACATAACGACCATCTGGCTGCAGGGTCCAGGCCTGGGTGTTGTCGGTCAGGTAGCCCTCAAGCTCCTTCTTCACCCGCAGCAGCAACTTCTTGCCCTCCACCGGGAAGCAGGTCTCGACGCGTTTGTCGAGGTTGCGCTCCATCCAGTCGGCGCTGGACAGGTAGATCTGCTCTTCACCCCCGTTGAGGAAGTAGAACACCCGCGTGTGCTCGAGGAAGCGGCCGATGATCGAGCGCACATTGATATTGTGCGAAACCCCCGGGATGCCCGGACGCAGGCAGCACATGCCACGCACCACCAGGTCGATGCGCACGCCCGACTGGCTCGCCTTGTACAGGGCCTTGATGACCTTGGCATCGGTCAGCGAGTTGAACTTGGCGATGATGTGCGCCGGCTTGCCGTCGAGCGCGAACTGCGTCTCGCGGGCGATCATGTCGAGCATGCCCTTCTTGAGGGTGAAGGGCGCATGCAGCAGCTTCTTCATGCGCAGGGTCTTGCCCATGCCGATCAACTGGCTGAACAGCTTGCCGACGTCCTCGGTGAGCGCGTCATCGGAGGTCAGCAGGCTGTAGTCGGTGTACAGGCGGGCGTTGCCGGCGTGGTAGTTGCCGGTACCCAGGTGCGCGTAGCGGACGATCTCGCCCTGCTCGCGGCGCAGGATAAGCATCATCTTGGCGTGGGTCTTGAAGCCGACCACGCCATAGATCACCACCGCACCGGCCGCCTGCAGTCGGCTGGCCATCTGCAGGTTGGACTCTTCGTCGAAACGCGCGCGCAGCTCGATCACCGCAGTGACCTCCTTGCCGTTACGCGCGGCATCGACCAACGCGTCGACGATCTCCGAGTTGGCCCCGGAGCGGTACAGGGTCTGGCGCACGGCGAGCACGTGCGGGTCCTTGGCGGCCTGGCGCAGCAGGTCGACCACCGGAGTGAAGGATTCGAACGGGTGCATCAGCAACACATCCTGCTTGCTGATGACGCTGAAAATGTTGTCTGCGTTCTGCAGGATCTTCGGGATCGCCGGGGTGAAAGGCGTGTACTGCAGCTCCGGGTGGCTGTCCAGGCTAGTGATGCTGAACAGACGAGTCAGGTTGACCGGGCCATTGACCTGGTAAAGCTCGCTCTCGCTCAGGCTGAACTGCTTGAGCAGGTAGTCGGAGAGGTGCTTCGGACAGGTGTCGGCAACCTCCAGGCGCACGGCGTCGCCGTAGCGGCGCGAGAACAGCTCGCCACGCAGGGCACGGGCAAGGTCGTCGACCTCTTCGGAGTCCAGCGCCAGGTCGGCGTTTCGGGTCAGGCGGAACTGGTAGCAGCCCTTGACCTTCATGCCCTGGAACAGGTCGTCGGCATGGGCGTGGATCATCGACGACAGGAAGACATAGTTGTCGCCGGGGCCGCCAACCTCTTCCGGCACACGGATCACCCGTGGCAGCAGACGCGGCGCCGGGATGATCGCCAGGCCCGAGTCGCGACCGAAGGCATCGACGCCCTCGAGCTCGACGATGAAGTTCAGGCTCTTGTTCACCAGCAGCGGGAACGGGTGGGTCGGGTCGAGGCCGATCGGGGTGATGATCGGGGCGATCTCGTCGCGGAAGTAGCGACGCACCCAGGTCTTGAGCTTGGGCGTCCAGTAGCGGCGTCGGATGAAGCGAATCGCATGCTTCTCCAGCTCCGGCAGCAACACGTCGTTGAGGATCGCGTACTGGCGGTCCACCTCCAGGTGCACCAGCTCGCTGATCCGCGCCAGCGCCTGATGCGGCTGCAGGCCGTCGGCACCGGCCTGTTCCCGGGCGAAATTGATCTGCTTCTTCAGCCCCGCGACGCGGATCTCGAAGAACTCATCGAGATTGCTGGAGAAGATCAGCAGGAACTTCAGACGCTCAAGCAGCGGGTAGGACTCATCCAGCGCCTGCTCCAGCACGCGGATGTTGAACTGCAGCTGCGAGAGCTCACGATGAATGTACAGGCTGCTGTCGTCCAGGCCGGGCACCGGAATCGCCGGGGCCGGCGCCGGGGCGGCGGCCTCGACGACAGGCGCAGGCTCCGGCTCAGGTGCCGCCGGCAGGTCCGGTGGGGTCTGCAGCAGTTCCTCCGGGAGGGCCTTGGCTTCCTTGATCTCGACAGCAGTGAGCACTTCGTTATTCATCTGACGTTCCTGTGAGGGCGTTACTGCCCTCTCAACAATTGAGCGGCACGCACGGCGAAATAGGTGAGGATGCCATCGGCGCCGGCCCGTTTGAAAGCGGTGAGGGATTCGAGAATCACGGCTTCGCTCAGCCAGCCGTTCTGGATGGCCGCCATGTGCATGGCGTATTCGCCGCTGACCTGATACACGAAGGTCGGCACGCGGAATTCGGTTTTGACGCGGTGAACGATGTCCAGGTACGGCATGCCCGGCTTGACCATGACCATGTCGGCGCCCTCGGCGAGGTCGGTGGCCACTTCATGCAGGGCCTCGTCACTGTTGGCCGGGTCCATCTGGTAGGAGGCCTTGTTGGCCTTGCCCAGGTTCAGCGCCGAGCCGACCGCATCGCGGAACGGGCCGTAGTAGGCGCTGGCGTACTTGGCGGAGTAAGCCATGATGCGCACGTTCACGTGGCCGGCCAGCTCCAGGGCCTCGCGGATGGCCTGCAGACGACCGTCCATCATGTCGGACGGCGCCACCACCTGGGCACCGGCTTCGGCATGCGACAGCGCCTGACGCACCAGGGCGTCGACGGTGATGTCGTTCTGTACGTAGCCCTCTTCGTCGAGGATGCCGTCCTGGCCGTGAGTGGTGAAGGGATCGAGTGCGACGTCGGTGATCACCCCCAGTTCCGGGAAGCGCGCACGCAGGGCGCGGGTGGCACGCTGGGCGATACCGTCCGGGTTCCAGGCTTCGGCACCATCGAGGGATTTCTTCTCCACCGGGGTCACCGGGAACAGCGCCAGCGCCGGAATCCCCAACTCGACCCAACCCTGTGCGGCTTCGAGCAGCAGGTCAATCGACAGACGCTCGACGCCCGGCATCGACGGCACTTCCTCGCGACGATTTTCACCGTCCAGCACGAATACCGGCAGGATCAGGTCATCGACGGTCAGGGTGTTCTCGCGAACCAGGCGACGGGAGAATTCGTCCCGGCGGTTGCGACGCAGGCGGGTAGCAGGAAACAGGCGGTTGGCGGGGGTAAAGCTCACGGCAGACTCCTGAGCCCGCGCAGGCGGGCTAGCGCGACAGTTATAAGCGCCCATTATGACGCCTAGGTTACAGGGAAGGGCAACCCTGCGACTTGTGGCCGCAGGCATTGTCCTTGTAGGAATTGTTCACGTCGAGACACATTTGGACACTTTCCCCCAGGCGCGCGAAGGGGTAGGCTGCGCGTTCATTTCGCCAGCACCTCAGAAAATGCTTCAACAATTCCTGCAGGATTTCGGCTATTTCGCCCTCTTTCTAGGCACCTTCTTCGAAGGCGAGACCATCCTGGTACTGGCAGGATTTCTCGCGTTCCGTGGATACATGGACATCAGCCTGGTCGTGGTGGTGGCGTTCTTCGGCAGCTATGCCGGTGACCAACTCTGGTATTTCATGGGCCGTCGCCACGGGCGCAAGATCCTCGCGCGCAAACCGCGCTGGCAGGCCATGGGCGACCGCGCGCTGGAACATATCCGCCGCCACCCCGATATCTGGGTGCTGAGCTTCCGTTTCGTCTATGGCCTGCGCACCGTGATGCCGGTGGCCATCGGCCTGTCGGGCTATCCCCCGCGGCGCTACCTGCTGCTCAACGGTATTGGCGCGGCGATCTGGGCCCTGGCCCTGGGCGCGGCGGCCTATCACTTCGGCGCCATCCTCGAAGGCCTGCTGGGCAACGTGAAGAAATACGAGCTATGGGTGCTCGGCGGCCTGCTGGTGCTGGGCGGGCTGCTCTGGCTGCGCCGACGTTTCCGCAACCTGCGTGCCGAGCGCAAGGCGGCGGCAGAAAGCCAGGCCGCACAGGCTGAACAGGCTGTAGAGCCCGAGCAGGAGCCAGGCCAAGGGCGTAACCGCCCCTAGGCCCAACACCCCACCCAGATAAAGCGCCGGCCCGTTGGACGCCAGCCGCAGCAGCTCGAGGCGCGCGGCCCAAGGCCGGTTCTCCAGCGCTACCCCAAGCACGAACAAGCCAAACGCCATCAGTGTCCAGCCCAGCACCAGCGCCGCTGGCGGCACGCGCTCGGCCACCTCCATCAGGTAACTCCCCAACCCTGCGTACACGGCGAACTGCAGCGCCACGTACAACTGCTGGGCTCGCCCCAGCGGTATCTCGAACTTGCGAAACTGCGCCAGATCAACCTTGGCCTGTGGATAACCCGCCTCCACATCCGCCGGTCGCCATCCGGTGGGCATGAACCAGATCCGCAGCTTGTCCCACAGACTGCGAGTGCGCCGCGCATCGCGCCAGAGCTGGGCATAGAACTGCAGGTTGGCCCACAGCGGATTCCAGCTCGCCAGCGGTGTGGTCACGCCGAACACCACGGGCTCGCGCGGGTCCTCCTCCTGGAAAGTGCCGAACAGGCGGTCCCAGAGAATGAACACGCCGCCGTAGTTGCGATCCAAGTACAAAGGATTCTGCGCATGGTGGACACGATGGTTGGACGGCGTGATCAGTACCCATTCGAGCCAGCCCAGCTTGGGCACGTGCCGGGTATGCACCCAGAACTGGTACAGCAGGTTCAGCGATGCCACGGTGACGAATACCAGCGGCGGCACGCCGATCAGGGCCAGCGGCAGATAGAAGATCCACGAGAAGAGAAAGCCGCTGCTGGTCTGGCGCAGGGCGGTGGTGAGGTTGTACTCCTCGCTCTGGTGATGCACCGAATGCGCCGCCCACAACACGTTGCGTTCATGGCCGAGGCGGTGCAGCCAGTAGTAGCAGAAGTCGTAGAGCACGAACGCCAGCAACCAGACCCAGACCGCACCGTCCGGCAGGCGCAGCAGCGCCAGGTGCTCCCAGGCCAGCGCGTAGCTCACAAGCCCCACGCCCTTGGTCAGCAGCCCCGTGCTGGTCGACAGCGCCCCGGTGCTCAGGCTGTTGATCGAATCGGCCAGGCGATAGTTGCGCTGCCCGCGCAGCCGGTCGGCGACCAGCTCCACAGCAATCAGCACGAAGAAGAACGGCACGGCCAGCAGAATCAGGTCCATGGTGACGATCCCAAGCGTTATCCACAGAGATTAGGCTGCGTCGGGCACAACCCTTATGGCCACATCTGCCAAACTAGAGGACATTTAGCGCCTCGACACTGGAGTAATGAGCATGACGAAAAAGGTAGCGGTGATTCTTTCCGGCTGTGGCGTATATGACGGCGCCGAAATCCACGAAAGCGTGATCACCCTGCTGCGCCTCGACCAGCGCGGCGCCCAGGTGCAGTGTTTCGCGCCGAACATCGCGCAGATGCACGTGATCAACCACCTGACCGGCGAAGAAATGCCCGAGTCGCGCAATGTACTGGTGGAGTCGGCGCGCATTGCCCGCGGTGAAGTGAAGGATATCCGCGAAGCCAGGGCCGAGGACTTCGACGCGCTGATCGTGCCTGGCGGTTTCGGCGCTGCGAAGAACCTGTCCAATTTCGCCGTCGAAGGGACCAGTTGCAGCGTGAACCCCGAGGTACTGGCACTGGCCGAGGCCTTCGCCGCGGCGTGCAAGCCGGTCGGCCTGATCTGCATCTCGCCGGCGTTGGCCGCGAAGATCTACGGCCCAGGCGTGGTCTGCACCATCGGCAACGATGCCGACACCAGCGCAGCCGTGGTGAAGATGGGCGGCACCCATGAAGAATGCGATGTGCATGACATCGTCGAAGACACCCAGCGCAAGCTGGTGACCACCCCGGCCTATATGCTGGCCAAGTCGATCAGCGAAGCGGCGGGTGGGATCTACAAACTGGTGGACCGGGTGCTGGAGCTGACTCACGAGAAGGACTGAAGCGCATCAGGGCGGGCCTTTTCGCGGGCAAGTCGGAGCGCCGAACCGCCGCGAAAAGGTCAACGCGTCAACCGCGTGAGGATCCGATCCAGCGAATTGGCAAACGCCTGCTTCTCCCGCTCGCCATAGGGCGCCTGCCCACCGCCGACCTGCCCCTGTTCTCGCAACTCGGTGAACAGGTTGCGCACCGCCAGCCGATCCCCCATGTTGCGCTCGTCGAACTCGCGACCACGCGGGTCCAGCGCCGCCACACCCTTCTTGATCAGACGATCGGCCAGCGGTACGTCGCTGCAGATCACCAGCTCGCCGGGCTCTGCATGCTCCACCAGGTAGTCGTCGGCGGCATCCATGCCGCTGGGCACCACGATCAGCCGCACGATCGCGAAGGCCGGTTTGGCCACGGCCTGGCCGGCCACCATCACCACTTCCAGCTTGCGCTTGAGGGCGAACTTGACGATCAGGTCCTTGGCCGCCTTGGGGCAGGCGTCGGCGTCGATCCATATGCGCATGACGATGTTTCCGTGATTCGAAAAGAAATAGTGTGCCAGCCCCGGCCTCAGTTCGCTGCAGCCCTGCGTTTTTCGGCAATGCGCGAGCGTCCGTAAAGCACCACGATAGCCAGCAATGCCACCGCCTGCGCACTCAACGAATAAGCGTCGGCATGAATCCCCAGCCAATCGAACTCGAAGAACGGCACCGGTCGCGTGCCCAGTACCCCAGCCTCCTGCAGCGCCTTGACGCCGTGCCCGGCGAACACCACCGACAGCGCGCACAACAACGCAGCGTTGATGCTGAAGAACAGCGACAGTGGCAGCTTCGCCGATCCACGCAGAATCACCCAGGCCAATCCCACCAGCAACACCAGCGCGGTAGCGCCACCGGCCAGCACCGCCTGGTGCCCGGCAGGCCCGGCCTGCAGCCACAGGGTTTCGTAGAACAGGATCACCTCGAACAGCTCGCGGTACACCGAGAAAAACGCCAGCATGGCAAAGCCGAAGCGCCCGCCACCACTGAGCAGGCTGCTCTTGATGTAGTCCTGCCAGGCTGCGGCGTGGCGCCGGTCATGCATCCACACCCCCAGCCACAGCACCATGACCGCAGCGAACAGCGCCGTGCAGCCCTCGAGCAACTCGCGCTGGGCGCCGCCGACATCGATCACATAGGCCGCCAGGGCCCAGGTGGCGAAACCTGCCACCAATGCCAGGCCCCAGCCAATGTTGACGCTGCGTACCGCCGACTGCTGCCCGGTATTGCGCAGGAAGGCGAGGATCGCGGCCAGCACCAGGATCGCCTCCAGGCCCTCGCGCAGCAGGATCAGCAGCCCGGAGATGTAGCTCAGCGACCAACTCAGACCATCGCTGCCCAGCAGTTTCGCCGCCTGCTCCAGCTTGACCTTGGCCTCGGCCAGGCGCTGCGCAGCCTGCTCGGCGGGCAAGCCATCCTGCAGCGACTGCCGGTAGGCCATCAACGACTTCTCGGTATCCTTGCGCACCTGCGCGTCGATGTTGTCGAGCGAGCTCTCCACCAGCTCGAAGCCTTCGAGATATGCGGCCACCGACAGGTCGTAGGCCTGGTCGTGATCGCCCTCGCGGTAGGCCGCCAGGCTCTTGTCCAGGGTGCTGGAGGTGTATTCGAGCAACTGTGCCGGGCCACGCTTGACCTGCGGTGGCTGGGCGCGCTGGGCACGGAATGCGGCAACGGCCGCGGCGCCTTCGTTGGCGGCGACTTCGGCCGGAGTCTGGCGGGCCAGATCGGCGATGTTCCAGGTTTTGTCACCCTTGGCCGCCTGCGGGTCGGCGGTGAAGCTGGCAATGTAGGCGGCCACGTCCCAGCGCTGGCGTTCGTCGAGCTGGTCGGCGAACGACGGCATCTCGGTGCCCTCGATACCCAGGCCGAGGGTGTTGTACAGGTCGAACAGGCTCAACTGGTCAAGGCGCTGGGCGTCACGCAGGTTGGCCGGCGCAGGCTCCAGGCCGACACCCGCAGGGCCGTCACCGGCACCGGTGTCACCGTGGCAGATCGAGCAGTTCTGCGCGTACAACGCAGCACCGCGTGCCGGATCCGGGGTGATCACCGGCGCCTGGCTGACCTCATAGGCCACCGCCAGCCGCGCGCCCAACTGCCGAGCCTGGTGCGCCACGGCGCTGCCGTCCTGGCGTTGCTCGATGGCCTGGCGCAGCGCCTGCACACCCTGCTCGAGAGCGTCGCGTTCGGGGTTGGCCGGCAAGCCATTGACCAGCTCGGCCAGCACCCCGCTGAACTCCTGCTGTTCGCGGTATTCACCTTCATCCACCACCTTGCCGCCCTCTACGGTCGGCGGGTAGTCGGCACCGATATAGTCCAGCAGGTGCAACGCCTTGATGGCCTCGGCGGGGGCTTCGGCCTGCGCCAGGGTGCTGCACAGCGCCAGCACCGGACCGAGCAACAAGGCCGGCAACCACGCGAGCGGACGGGAACGGGGAATCATGGGGCGATCTCGGCGAGAATACGAAAGCGAACATTGTTCACTTCCACTTCGACTTGCTCAAGGTTCGCGGGCGGATTTCATGAAAAATCTTGCAACGAATAAGTCCTGATCGGCCCGCTCAAGACGCTCCCAGGATCTCCACCTCAGGCAAGTCCATCGCCGCCGCCTCCTCCTGCAAGAAGGCACTCAAACGCCGCAACCGCTCGCCGCCCGGGCGGGTGCGCGGCCATACTAGGTAATAGTCCAGGCCGCTGGCCACCGCCGTCGGCCATGGCAGACTCAGTCGCCCCTGGGCGACGTCTTCGGCGACCATCAGCAGGTCACCCATCGACACCCCATAACCCCGAGCTGCGGCGATCATGCCCAGCTCCAGGGTATCGAACACCTGCCCGCCCTTGAGCGACACCGTTTCGCTCAGGCCCATGCGCGCCAGCCAACCGCGCCAGTCGCGACGATCGGGCGTCGGGTGCAGCAGCTCGACACTGGCCAGCCTGCGCGCATCCCACGGCGCTTCGGCCTGCAGGGCCGGAGCGCCAACCGGGATCAGCAGCTCGGCGAACAGCCGACGCACCTCCCAGTCCACCGGAAAGTTGCCGTCGCTGAGCAGCACGGCGCAATCGAAAGGCTCTTGATTGAAATCCACATGGTCGACGTCCATCCAGGCGCTCGTCAGTTGCACCTCGTTGCCCGGCTGCAGGTGGCGAAAGCGGCTCAGGCGCGCCAGCAGCCAGCGCATGGTCAAGGTCGAGGGGGCTTTCATGCGCAGGATGTCGTCTTCGCCGCGCAAGGTATTGCAGGCCCGCTCCAGTGACGAGAACCCGTCGCGCACACCGGGCAACAGCATCCGCGCCGCCTCGGTGGGCTGCAGATTACGACCGTTGCGCACGAACAGGCGGCAGCCGAAGTGATCTTCAAGCGTGCGGATGTGGCGGCTGACCGCGCTCTGGGTGATGGACAGCTCCTCACCGGCGCGGGTGAAGGAGCTCAGCCGCGCGGCGGCTTCAAATGCGCGCAGGGCATACAGCGGTGGTAGCTGACGAGACATGAGACACCTGTCATACGGGCGCATGAGGCAATTTGGCAGAAGCATACATCCATGAGTTGAACTCATGCCAATGATCGCTTTTATCTTTTTGTGCAATGTTGACCGAAGCCTCAGAATCGTGAGCTCTTTCTGTAGGACCCATACCCAAGGACTTCGCCCCATGCATGTCGCGCCCACCACCGAACTCAAGGCTCTGCTGCGCCTGGCCGGCCCCCTGGTCGCCTCGCAATTGGCGCACATGCTGATGGTGCTCACCGACACCCTGATGATGGCGCGCATCAGCCCACAGGCGCTGGCAGGGGGCGGCCTGGGCGCGGCGAGCTATTCGTTCGTGTCGATCTTCTGCCTGGGCGTGATCGCCGCGGTCGGCACCCTGGTGGCCTTCCGCAAAGGCGCAGGTGACATTGCCGGTGCTACGCGCTTGGCGCAGAACGGCCTGTGGTTGGCCTGGGGCCTGGCGCTGGGCGCGGCCCTGGTGTTGTGGAACCTCAAACCTTTGCTGCTGCTGTTCGGCCAGCGTCCCGACAACGTCGACATGGCCATGCAGTTCCTTACCCTGCTACCCCTGGCGCTGCCCGGCTACCTGACCTTCATGGCCCTGCGCGGCTTCACCAGCGCCCTGGGCCATTCGACCCCGGTGATGGTCATCAGCCTGGTGGGCACGGTACTCAACTACCTGTTCAACCACGCGTTGATCGAAGGCATGTTCGGCCTGCCCAAGCTGGGCCTCATGGGCATCGGCCTGGTCACTGCCGTGGTGTCGCTGGGCATGGCCATCGCCCTGGCTCTATACATCCACTGGCACCGTGCATACGACGCCTATCCGCTGCGCAAGGGCCTGTCACACCCATCGCTCGATGCACTTCGCGAGTTGTGGCGGCTGGGCCTGCCGATCGGCGGTACCTACATCGTGGAAGTCGGCTTGTTCGCCTTCGCCGCCCTGTGCATGGGTGTACTGGGCGATACCGAGCTGGCCGCCCACCAGATCGCCCTGCCGATCATTTCGGCAGCGTTCATGGTGCCGACCGGGCTGTCCTATGCGGTGACCATGCGAGTCGGGCTGTACTACGGCGCAGGCAACCTGCTGGCCGCGCGCAGCGCCGGGCGCATCGGGATCGGCCTGGGCGCGGTGGTGATGTTCACCTTCGCGGTGCTGTTCTGGCTGTTCCCGGAGACCTTCGTGGGGCTGTTGGTCGACCGCAATGACCCAGCGTTCGCCGCCATCTTCGCGCTCGCCGTGCAACTGGTGATGGTGGCCGCCTGGTTCGAGCTGTTCGACGGCACGCAGACCATCGCAATGGGCTCGATCCGCGGCCTGAAGGACGCCAAGACCACATTCGTGATCGGTCTGCTGTGCTACTGGCTGGTGGGCGCGCCATGCGCCTGGGTGTTCGCCTTCACGCTCGGCGGGGGTGCGGTGGGTATCTGGTGGGGCTTGGCGCTGGGGCTGGCGTGTGCGGCAGTGGCGCTGACGCTGGCATTCGAATGGCGGATGAAGCGGTTGCTGGGCAAGGCGGCCGTGGGGGCGGCGGTTTCGGCCTGAAATCAGTGGCGGCCCTATCGCGGGCCGCTACCGGCTAAACACTCACCAACTGCGGCTTGGCCGCCTGGAACAGGTAGACGATCAGCTCATCGATCGGCAGCGGCCGGCTGACCAGGAACCCTTGCACCTGGTCGCAACCGAAATCACGCAGCAGACCCAGTTGCTCATCGCTTTCCACCCCTTCGGCCACCACTTCCAGGTTGAGGTTGTGCGCCAGGTTGATCATCGCGTGCACCAGCTTGCGGTTTTCTTCGCGCTGTTCCATGCCGGCGACGAAGCTGCGATCGACCTTGAGCAAGGTGATGGGCAGGCTGTTCAGGTGCACGAACGACGAAAAACCAGTGCCAAAGTCATCCAGCGAGAAACGCACACCCAGGCGCCCCAGTGCATCCATGGTCTGGCGCACCACTTCGTTGCGGCGCATCACCGCGGTCTCGGTCAGCTCGAACTCCAGCCAACGCGCATCGACGCCGTGTTCGACGATCAGCCGGCTCAGGGTCGCCAACAGCTGGCTGTCCTGGAACTGGCGGAAGCTCAGGTTCACCGCCATGTGCAGCGGCGCCAGGCCGTGCTCGCCCAAGGCCTGCATGTCACGCAGGGCGCGGGAGATCACCCAGTAGCCCAGCGGTACGATCAGCCCGCTCTGCTCGGCCAGCGGCACGAACTCGCTCGGCGGCAGCAGGCCACGCTCGGCATGCCGCCAGCGCACCAGTGCCTCGAGGCCGACGATGGTGCCGTCCTTGAGGTTCAAGCGTGGCTGGTAGTGCAGTTCAAGCTCGTCACGACGCAGGGCCCGACGCAGCTCGCTTTCCAGATCGGCGAGGCTGCGGGCGTTGCTGTTTATCCGCTCGTTGAACACGTGATACGTGCAGCCTTGGCTGCCCTTGGCCTGGCGCATGGCGATGTGCGCATGCCACATCAACGGATCGGCGCCCGCTTGCGCACGGGCATGGGCCAGGCCCAGGCTGCAGCCAAGCAGCAGGCTTTCGCCATCGATCCAGTACGGCTCGGCCAGGGCTTCGACGATACGCTCGGCGGTGCGCTCGGCGCGGCTGGGGTCGCGGCGGGTGTCGATCAGCAGCGCGAACTCATCGCTGCCCAGGCGCGCCAACTGATCACCGGCCTCCAGCTGCTGCTTGAGTCGGTTGACCACCTGCAGGATCAGGCGATCACCGCCCTGGTGCCCCAGGGCGTCGTTGACGTGGCGGAAGTTGTCCAGGTCCAGGTGACCGAGGGCCAGGCCGCGGCCTGCGTTCTCCGCCAGGCGTGCGCTGAGCAGTGCCTGGAAGCCCTGGCGATTGGCGATGCCGGTGAGCGGGTCCTGCTCGGCCAGGCGTTGCAAGGTGGCGACCAGCACACCGCGTTCACGCACATGACGCAACGAGCGGCGCAGCGCGTCACTGCTCAGTTGCTCACGCACCAGCCAGTCACTCACGCCCACCGGAGGCGTCTCGGGCTCGTGCTCCAGCAGCAGGATGGTCGGCAGGTCGCAGCGTCCGGGTGTCGGCTGCAGGTCGGGCGTGGCCAGTACCACGGCCTGGCGATCGTGAACGAACAGGCTGTCCACCGCCTCCCAGTTCGGCGCAGTCAACAGTACCGCGCTGCCAGCCAGCGGCTGGACACATTCGCGCAGCAACGCAGCCCATTCCGGCTCATCGGCCAACAGCAGCAAGCGCAACGGTTCGACGGGCGTGGACAAGCGGGCTCCTTAGGGCTCGAACAGTGTGACCGAGGATGTGCCGTATCCTAACCGACAAGTGGAAATGATTCTCACTTTTATATGTGGCGTTCCCTGCCCCGCATCTCGACGGATTTTGCCGTGCATCCTGCGCGAAAGTCGCAACGCCCGCAAATCTGAATGGTGCGCTGCATCACACTGTCAGACGGTCGCGCCATAACCGACCCATGCCTGCTAGAATGCGCGGCTATTTTCTGGTTACTTCCGGTTTCTAGCATGTCCCGACTCAATCCCCGGCAACAGGAAGCCCGAGACTACGTCGGCGGCCCTCTATTGGTGCTCGCCGGTGCAGGCTCCGGCAAGACCAGCGTGATCACGCGCAAGATTGCCCACCTCATCCAGAACTGCGGCATCCGTGCCCAGTACATCGTCGCCATGACCTTCACCAACAAGGCCGCGCGCGAGATGAAGGAGCGGGTCGGCACCCTGCTGCGTCCAGGCGAAGGCCGGGGCCTGACGGTGTGCACCTTCCACAACCTGGGCCTGAACATCATCCGCCGGGAACACCAGCGCCTGGGCTACAAGCCGGGCTTCTCGATCTTCGACGAGTCCGACATCAAGGCGCTGCTGTCGGACATCATGCAGAAGGAATACTCCGGCGACGACGGGCTGGACGAGATCAAGAACATGATCGGCTCGTGGAAGAACGACCTGATCCTGCCCGCCGAAGCCCTGGAGAAAGCGCGCAACCCGCGCGAGCAGACCGCCGCCATCGTCTACACCCACTACCAGCGCACGCTCAAGGCGTACAACGCGGTGGACTTCGACGACCTGATCCTGCTGCCGGTCAAGCTGTTCCAGGAGCACACCGACGTGCTGGAACGCTGGCAGAACCGCGTGCGCTACCTGCTGGTCGACGAATACCAGGACACCAACGCCAGCCAGTACCTGCTGGTCAAGATGCTCATCGGCATGCGCAACCAGTTCACCGTGGTGGGCGACGACGACCAGTCGATCTACGCCTGGCGTGGCGCACGCCCGGAGAACCTGATGCTGCTCAAGGAGGACTATCCCTCCCTGAAAGTGGTGATGCTCGAGCAGAACTACCGCTCCACCAGCCGCATCCTGCGCTGCGCCAACGTGCTGATCGCCAACAACCCCCACGACTTCGAGAAGCAGCTGTGGAGCGAGATGGGCGTGGGCGACGAAATCCGCGTGATCCGCTGCAAGAACGAGGAAGCCGAGGCCGAGCGCGTGGCCATGGAAATCCTCACCTTGCACCTGCGCACCAATCGCCCGTACAGCGACTTCGCCATCCTCTACCGCGGCAACTACCAGGCCAAGCTGATCGAGCTGAAGCTGCAGCACCACCAGGTGCCCTATCGCCTGTCCGGCGGCAACAGCTTCTTCGGTCGCCAGGAGGTCAAGGACCTCATGGCCTACCTGCGCCTGCTGGTCAACCCGGACGACGACAACGCCTACCTGCGGGTGATCAACGTGCCGCGCCGCGAGATCGGCTCGACCACGCTCGAAAAGCTCGGCAACTACGCCACCGAGCGCGGCGTGTCGATGTACGCGGCAAGCGAGGAGCTGGGCCTGGGCGAGCACCTCGATGCGCGCTACACCGAGCGCCTGCAGCGCTTCAAGCACTGGCTCGACGGCGTGCGTCACAAGGTTGCCCTGGAAGACCCGATCGCTGCGCTGCACGAGATGGTCAAGGACATCGACTACGAGAACTGGATCCGCCAGAACACCGCCAGCGACAAGGCGGCGGATTTCCGCATCGGCAACGTCTGGTTCCTGATCGATGCGCTGAAGAACACCCTCGAGAAGGACGAAGAGGGTGACATGACCATCGAGGACGCCATCGGCAAGCTGGTGCTGCGCGACATGCTCGAGCGCCAGCAGGAAGAGGAAGAAAACGCCGAGGGTGTGCAGATGATGACCCTTCACGCCTCCAAGGGCCTGGAATTCCCCTACGTATTCATCATGGGCATGGAGGAAGAAATCCTCCCCCACCGCTCGAGCATCGAAGCCGACACCATCGAGGAAGAACGCCGCCTGGCCTACGTGGGCATCACCCGCGCCCGTCAGACTCTGGCCTTCACCTTCGCCGCCAAGCGCAAGCAGTACGGCGAGATCATCGACTGCACGCCCAGCCGGTTCCTGGATGAACTGCCGCCGGACGACCTGGCCTGGGAAGGCCTGGAGGATGCGCCTGTGGAGGTGAAGGCGGCGCGGGGCAATAACGCGCTGGCCGACATCCGGGCCATGCTCAAACGCTGACCAACCCTTACTCTTTAAACCTTAGCCGCGACCTTCTGGATGCGGCCACCTTTGCTACATCGAGGAATACACAGTGGAAGCACTGCAGCAGAAGATTCGCGAAGAAGGCATCGTGCTTTCCGATCAGGTTCTCAAAGTCGACGCGTTTCTCAACCACCAGATCGACCCTGCGCTGATGCAACTGATCGGTGACGAGTTCGCCCGCCTGTTCGCAGACTCCGGCGTGACCAAGATCGTCACCATCGAGGCGTCGGGCATCGCCCCGGCGGTGATGACCGGCCTGAAGCTGGGCGTGCCGGTGATCTTCGCCCGCAAGCATCAGTCGCTGACCCTGACCGAGAACTTGCTGACCGCTTCGGTGTATTCCTTCACCAAGCAGACCGAGAACACCGTGGCCATCTCGCCGCGTCACCTCAACAGCAGTGATCGCGTGCTGGTGATCGATGACTTCCTGGCTAACGGCAAGGCTTCCCAGGCGCTGATTTCGATCATCAAGCAGGCCGGCGCCACCGTGGCGGGCCTGGGGATCGTCATCGAGAAATCGTTCCAGGGCGGTCGCGCCGAGCTGGACAGCCAAGGCTATCGCGTCGAATCGCTGGCTCGGGTGAAGTCGCTGGAAGGTGGGGTCGTGACCTTCATCGAATAAGGCCGCTACGCGAGCTCTGTGGGAGCGGGTTTACCCGCTCCCACAGGGGCCAGCATGTCCGAGCGTTTATTTTGCAGCCTGCAACCCCGCCAGCAGCAACCGCTGGTACAGCTCCTCCTTCAGCCCCTGCGGTTCACTCAGCCCCATCCGCACCAGATGCGCCGTATAGGCCTGAGGTTCTGGCGCATCCAGCGCCGCCTTGCCCAGCTCCAGCACCTCGCTCAGCTTGAACTTGCTCTTGAGCCAGTTCAGCGCCCGCAGCAGGTCCTGCTCCTCAGGCGTGAAGTCGCTGCCCAGCGGGTACTCGGGGAACAACCCCGCATACCGCGCCCTGATCGCTTCCAGGCGCTCGGGCGTGTTGTCGGTGAAGCGTGCCGATAGCTCGAAGTCCCGCGCCAGCTTGCCGGCCTTCTTGGCCTGCTCCATCAAAGGTTTCTGAAAACGTGAGTCACTGATTGCCAGCAACCGTGCGATCACCTCGCTGTCGGTCTGCCCACGCAGATCGGCGATGCCGTATTCGGTGATCACGATGTCACGCAGGTGCCGGGGAATGGTGCAATGTCCGTACTGCCAGAACACATTCGACGTCACCTCGCCACCCGCCTCGCGCCAGCTACGCAGCAGCAGGATCGAGCGCCCGCCCTCCAGTGCATGGCCCTGGGCGACGAAGTTGTACTGCCCGCCCACACCGCTGAGCACCCGGCCATCTTCCAGCTGATCGGCCACCCCGGCACCGAGCAGGGTCATGCCAAACACCGTGTTGACGAAGCGCGCATCGCGGCGCTGGCGACGCTTGAGTGCTTCGTCGCCATACAGCTCGTTAATGAAGCTGATGGCGGTCATGGCGAAGCGTTTGCGCTGCTCAAGAGGCATCTGCCGCAAGCGCTGGTAGAAATCTGCGGTGCCGAGAAAGAACCCGCCATGCACCAGCACGCCCTGCTCGTCGGCCGGGCGCCGCACCACGCCTGCTTCGGCCAGCGCCAGCAGGCCGTTGACGAACATCTCGCTGCAGCCGTAGAGCCCTTGGGCGAAGGCATCCATACCACCCTCACGCTCGATCAGCGTTTTCCAGGGGTTCAGGTCCAGGTCTTCGAGCAACGCGCGGTAGGCGTCGTTGTCGTCCTGGCGCGCGAGCAGCGCTGCGGCCACGGCATCGCCCATGGCGCCGATGCCGATCTGCAGGGTGCCGCCATCACGCACCAGGGTGCTGGCGTACAGGCCGATGCAGTGGTCCTGGAGGGTGACCGGCATGTTCGGGGTGCAGAACAGTCGACGCTGCTCGGGGGTATCGATCAGCAGGTCGAAATCCTGTGCAGGCAGTTCGGCGTCGCCCGGCATGTAGGGCAGTTCGGCATGCACCTGGCCGAGCATGAGGATGGTTTCGCCTGCGGCACGGCGCTTGGCGATCATCGGCAGCAGGTCGAGGGTAATGTCGGGATTGCAGGCCAGGCTCAGGTGATCCGGACGCTCGGGCGTAGCGGCAACGATCTGGGCGATGAGGTTCAAGCCCTTGGCGTTGATATCGCGCGCAGCGTGGCTGTAGTTGCTACTGACGTAGTCCTGCTGGGCGGTCTCGCTGTGCAGCAGCGAACCGGGCTGCATGAAGAACTGCTCGACACGGATGTTGGCCGGGAGGGTGTCGTTGCGCAGGTCGGCGAGGTAGTCGAGCTCTTCGTAATCGGCGAAGACGCGCTCGACGAAGGGTTCGAGGAAGCGCCGCTGCAGGCCGTCACCCAGCGGCGGTCTGCCCAGGCTGAGGGCGGTGTAGATCGTCAGGCGCCGCTCGGGCAGGCTGCGGATGCGGGCATAGAGGGCGTTGACGAAGGCATTGGGTTTGCCCAGGCCCAGGGGCAGGCCCATGTGGATATGGGCCGGGAGGCGGGCCAGGACCTGGTCGACGGCCTGGTCGATCGAGCAGCGATGGGGCATCGGGGGCTCCTGTGGCTTTGTGGGGGCTTGCAGGCTGTGACCATTACCCTGGCTGATTTGCTGACCAGACCGGCCCTTTCGCGGGCAAGCCCGCTCCTACAGGTTGTGATCATTACCCTGGTTGATTTGCTGAACAGGCCGGCCCTTTCGCGGGCAAGCCCGCTCCTACAGGTTGTGACCATTGCCCTGGCTGATTTGCTGAACAGGCCGGCCCTTTCGCGGGCAAGCCCGCTCCTACAGGTTGTGACCATTACCCTAGCTGATTTGCTGACCGGGCCGACCTCTTCCCGGGGCCGGCACCTACCCCTAAATGCAAAAGCCCGCCATTAATGGCGGGCTTTACGCAAATCCAGTCCGGTCTACAGCCCGGACATCTTCTTGATCGCACCCTTGAGCTCTTCATCCGAGCAGTCGGCGCAGGTGCCCTTGGGCGGCATGGCGTTGATGCCGGTGATGGCCTTGGCCAGAATCCCGTCGAGGCCGCCCTGGTGATCGGCGCGCTCTTTCCAGGCCGCCGTGTCGCCGATCTTCGGCGCATTCAGCAGGCCCGTGCCATGGCAGGCATTGCAGTGCTTGGCGATGATTTCGTCGGGTGTCTTGGCGCCACCGCCACCGGCCGATACGGCCACTTCCATGCCCTTGCACTCCTGGCCCTGAACGCACACCTGCCCCACCGGCTCCAGGCGCTTGGCGATGTCGTCGTTGGTCGCAGCGCTTGCATTGAGTGCCCAGAGGGCGAATACGGCTGCTGGTACGGCCAGCATTTTCTTGATTTGGTTCACGCGTACACCCTCATGGTGGCTAATCACGCCCGCCGCCACGGCTGGCGAGCGTTGAAAAGTATAGCGGCTACCCGGAAGGCGTGAAACGACCCCACACAGGAAAGGGGTATTGGCGAAACAATACGCTGCGCTGGATCAAAAGTTCGAAGGCGTGGCAGCACTGATCAGGCGGGCAGGTTCGTCGAAAGGGTTGCGGAAACGGTGCGGACGGGTGCTCTCGAAGTAGTAGCTGTCGCCCGCTTCGAGGATGAAGGTTTCGGCGCCGACCACCAGTTCAAGACGGCCTTCGAGGAGGATTCCGGTCTCTTCGCCATCGTGTGTGAGCATCTCTTCACCCGTGTCGGCCCCCGGCGGATAAACCTCGTTGAGAAAGGCGATGGCACGGTTGGGGTGCGATTTGCCGACCAGCTTCATGGTCACCGCGCCGTCGGAAATGTCGATCAGCTCGTGGGCCTTGTAGACGATCTGGGTGGGGCTTTCCGGCGCAAGCTCGACGGAAAAGAACTCGACCATCGACATGGGAATGCCGCTCAGCACCTTGCGCAGGGAGCTGATCGACGGGCTCACGCTGTTCTTCTCGATCATCGAGATGGTGCTGTTGGTTACGCCCGCCCGTTTGGCGAGTTCGCGCTGGGACAGGCCCTTGAGCTTGCGGATGGCTTGCAGTCGTTCGCCGACGTCCAAAGCTTGCGCCTCCAGAAACGGTCGAGATGGGGTCAAATGTGAACGATATCATGGCAATGCCGTTCAGTATTTACAACACGCAAGACCCCAGCCTGTCCGCTTCAGCGCCTCATTCGCCGTAATAATCCAATGGCACGCGCCGCAGGTTGCAGAAGATCTGGTAGGGAATGGTGCCAGCCTGCTGTGCCACGTCACTGGCCAGGACCTGCTTGCCCCACAGCTCGACCGGGCTGCCGATACCCGCTTCGGGCACTTCGGTGAGGTCGACGCAGAGCATGTCCATCGAGACCCGACCAATCAGTTGAGTACGCTTGCCGGCGACCACCACCGGGGTGCCGGTGGGCGCGTGGCGTGGGTAGCCATCGGCGTAACCCATCGCGACCACGCCAACCCGGGTCGGGCGCGGGCTGGTGAACTTGGCACCGTAGCCGACTGACTCACCGGTCGGCAGTTCGCGCACGCTGATGATCCGCGATTGCAGGGTCATTACCGGTTGCAGGCGCGCAGCTGCGGCCTGCTCGACTTCGAACGGCGTGGCCCCGTACAGCATGATGCCCGGACGCACCCAATCACTCGGCACCTGCGGCCAGCCCAGCACACCGGGGGAGTTGCGCAGGCTGCACTCGGCGGCCAGCCCCTGGCGGGCGGCCTGGAACACGGCGACCTGCTGCTCGGTGGTCGAGGCATCGAGCTCGTCGGCACGGGCGAAGTGGGTCATCAGCACGATGCGCGCGACCTTGCCGCTGGCCAGCAGGCGCTGGTAGGCCTCGTGGTAGTCCTTGGGGTGCAGGCCCACGCGGTGCATGCCGCTGTCGAGCTTGAGCCAGATGTTCAGCGGCTTGCGCACAGCGGTCTGCTCGATCGCTTCGAGCTGCCACAGCGAGTGCACCACGCACCACAGGTCGTGCTCGGCGATCAGCGCCAGCTCGCTGGCCTCGAAGAAGCCTTCGAGCAGCAGCACCGGAGCCTTGATCCCTGCGGCACGCAGCTCCAGGGCCTCTTCGATGCAGGCAACGGCGAAACCGTCAGCCTCGGTCTCCAGCGCCAGGGCGCAACGTACCGCACCGTGGCCGTAGGCATCGGCCTTGACCACGGCAAGGGCCTTGGCGCCGGACAATTCACGGGCCAGGCGGTAGTTGTGACGGAGGGCTTGGAGGTCGATCAGGGCACGGGCGGGGCGCATGGAGGGCAGCCTTCTGGTGGATCTGTTTATGACGGAGGAACGGTGCTGGCCTTTTCGCGGGCAAGCCCGCTCCCACAAGTCCTCATCCTGCCGTGGGAGCGGGCTTTCCCGCGAAGAGGCCAGCGCTGCAATTACTGGTGAGCCGATACCGGGCTACCGTGGCCAGCACTCTCGCGGCTGTTGCCGTAGCGCGAGATATCCAGCCCTTCGGCACTGATCTGCGGCTTCTTGCGCGCGATCAGGTCGGCCAGCAGGCGACCGGAACCGCAAGCCATGGTCCAGCCCAGGGTGCCGTGACCTGTATTGAGGAACAGGTTGCGGAACGCGGTGCCACCGACGATCGGGGTGCCATCCGGAGTGGCCGGGCGCAGGCCGGTCCAGAAACTGGCCTGGCTCAGGTCGCCGCCGCGAGGATAAAGGTCGTTGACGATCATCTCCAGCGTTTCGCGTCGACGCGGGTTCAGCGACAAGTCAAAACCGGCGATTTCAGCCATGCCACCGACACGGATACGGTTGTCGAAACGGGTGATGGCGACTTTGTAGGTTTCGTCGAGAATGGTCGACGTCGGCGCCATGTCGGCATCGGTGATCGGCACGGTCAGCGAGTAGCCCTTGAGCGGATACACCGGTGCCTTGATGCCCAGCGGCTTGAGCAGTTGCGGCGAATAGCTGCCCAGCGCCAGCACGTAGCGATCGGCTGTCTCCAGCTTGCCGTCGATCCACACGCCATTGATACGGTCACCGGCATGGTCCAGGCGCTGGATGTTCTGGCCGAAGCGGAACTCGACGCCCAGCTTGATGGCCATGTCGGCCAGCTTGGTGGTGAACAGCTGGCAGTCGCCGGTCTGGTCGTTGGGCAGGCGCAGGGCGCCAGCAAGGATGTCCTTCACGCCCGCCAGCGCAGGCTCCACGCGGGCGATGCCGTCGCGGTCGAGCAATTCGTAAGGCACGCCAGACTGCTCGAGCACGGCGATATCCTTGGCTGCGGCATCGACCTGGGCCTGGGTACGGAACAGTTGGGTGGTGCCCAGGGTGCGGCTCTCGTAGGCGATGCCGGTTTCGGCGCGCAGCTCGTCGAGGCAGTCGCGGCTGTACTCGGACAGGCGCACCATGCGCTCCTTGTTCACCGCATAGCGATTGGCGGTGCAGTTACGCAGCATCTGCGCCATCCACAGGTACTGGTCGACGTCACCGGTCAGCTTGATGGCAAGCGGTGCGTGGCGCTCGAGCAGCCACTTGATGGCCTTGAGCGGCACGCCTGGCGCGGCCCAGGGCGAGGCATAGCCGGGCGAGATCTGGCCAGCGTTGGCGAAGCTGGTTTCCATGGCCACCGCCGGCTGGCGATCGACCACCGTCACTTCGAAACCTTGCCGGGCCAGGTAGTAGGCACTGGCGGTTCCGATCACACCGCTACCAAGTACCAGAACTCGCATCGTCTATCCCTCGCACGCGGTACACCGCAGTCTTTTGTTGAAATGGCATGGATGCGCGCAGTATAAGAATCTCGGCCCAGTGCTTTTCACTATATAAAAACCTATATTTGGCGAGAATTCTCGGCAAAAACGCCTTTCACGGAGGGGCATCCCCTATGAGAACCCAACACCAGAGCAAACGTGAACTGGACAAGATCGACCGCAACATCCTGCGCATCCTGCAGAATGACGGGCGTATCTCCTTCACCGAGCTGGGCGAGAAAGTCGGGTTGTCCACTACCCCCTGCACCGAACGTGTCCGCCGCCTGGAACGTGAGGGCATCATCATGGGCTACAACGCCCGCCTCAATCCGCAACACCTCAAGGGCAGCCTGCTGGTGTTCGTCGAGATCAGCCTGGACTACAAGTCCGGCGACACCTTCGAAGAGTTCCGCCGCGCCGTCCTCAAGCTGCCGCATGTGCTGGAGTGCCACCTGGTGTCGGGAGACTTCGACTACCTGGTGAAGGCGCGCATTTCCGAGATGGCCTCGTACCGCAAGCTGTTGGGCGACATCCTGCTCAAGCTGCCGCATGTGCGCGAATCGAAAAGCTACATCGTGATGGAAGAGGTCAAGGAGAGCCTCTGCCTGCCAATTCCGGACTGAACCGTCAGACCAGCACCTGGCGGGTGCTGGCGATATAACCATGGATCAGCCGCTCGGCCTCGGGTTCGATCGGCTGCTGCGGACCACGACCACGGGGGCAGGCCATGCGCGGCGTGGTGCCGAACAGGCGGCAGATCAGCGGGCGCTCTTCATAGACGGTGCAGCCTTGCGGGCCGAGGTGCACACAGTCCAGGCGCTCCAGCGCCGCATCCTGTTCGGCCTGGGTCTTGCGCGGCAGGCGAGCCATCTCTTCACTGGACGTGGTGACCGGGCCACAGCACTCGTGGCAGCCGGGCTCGCATTCGAAGGACGGGATGAGTTCGCGCAGGAACTGGATCTTGTGGTTGCAGGGCATGGGCGGTGTGTCGTCGAGGTTTGTGAGGATTATAGGGCCATTCGCCGAGCAAGCCCTCGCCCGGTTGCCCAACCGCGAAACCCCAGCTTATCCTCGCCCCCTTCGCACCGACTCCAGGGCCTCCCCAGATGATCCACAGCGCGCAGCACGCCGCCTCCTACTATGCCGCCAGCAGCGCGCCTCAACCGGACTACCCCAGCCTCGAAGGCGAGCACAGCGCCGATGTGTGCATCGTCGGCGGCGGTTACTCGGGCCTGAATACCGCCATCGAGCTGGCCGAGCGCGGCTTCTCGGTGATCCTGCTCGAAGCCCGCAAGATCGGCTGGGGCGCCAGCGGTCGCAATGGCGGGCAGTTGATCCGTGGCGTTGGCCACGATGTCGAGCAGTTCCTGCCGGTGCTCGGCAAGGATGGCGTACGCAGCCTCAAGCTGATGGGCCTGGAAGCCGTGGAGATCGCGCGTCAACGTATCGAGCGCCACGCCATCGCCTGCGACCTGACCTGGGGTTACTGCGACCTGGCATACAAGCCCGCCGAGCTGGACGGCTTCGCTGAAAATGCCGAAGAGCTGCGCAGCCTGGGCTACCGCCACGAGGTCCGCGTGGTGCCCGCGTCCGAGATCCGCAGCGTGGTCGGATCCGACAGCTTCGTCGGCGGCCTGGTCGACATGGGCTCAGGCCACCTGCACCCACTCAACCTGGCCCTGGGCGAAGCGGCCGCCGCCGAGCGCCTGGGCGTGAAGCTGCACGAGGGTTCGGCAGTAACCCGCATCGACTACGGCCCGCAAGTCCAGGTGCACACGGCGCGGGGCCGCGTGCGCGCCAGTACGCTGGTGCTGTGCACCAACGCCTACCACAACGACCTCAACCGCGAACTGGGCGGCAAGGTGCTGCCCGCCGGCAGCTACATCATCGCCACCGAACCCCTGGGCGAAGCACGTGCCCGCCAGTTGCTGCCACAGAACATGGCCGTGTGCGACCAGCGCGTGGCGCTGGATTACTTCCGCCTGTCCGCCGACCACCGCCTGCTGTTCGGCGGCGCCTGCCACTACTCCGGGCGCGACCCGAAGGACATCGGCGCCTACATGGGCCCGAAGATGCTCAAGGTGTTCCCGCAGCTGGCCGGTGTGCGCATCGACTACCAGTGGGGCGGCATGATCGGTATCGGCGCCAATCGCCTGCCGCAGGTCGGGCGCCTGGCCAGCCATGCCAACGTCTATTACGCCCAGGCCTACTCCGGCCACGGCCTGAACGCCACGCACCTGGCCGGACGCCTGCTGGGCGAGGCCATCAGCGGCCAGCAGGCGGGGCGCTTCGACCTGTTCGCCAAGGTACCGCACGCGACCTTCCCTGGCGGCAAGCACCTGCGCTCGCCGCTGCTGGCGCTGGGGATGCTCTGGTACCGACTCAAGGAGCTGCTCTGATCACGCTCGCCAGAATGGCTTGCACCCTTCCTCCCGAGCCTGCTGGCGGCTGATGCCGATATCCAGCAACTGGTGATCGCTCAACTCGCGCAGCACCCTGCGCGAGCGCCAGCGATGCACCATCAGCCCCAGGCGACCCAAGCCCACAGGGGCACTGGAAACCTTGGGCCACTGCCCTGCGCGCAGTTCTTCCGCCAACAGTTGCAGCCGTACATCGCTCAAGCCGTTCATTGCCATGTCTCCTGATTGCCTCGAAAGCTGGAGAAAGCATGCGCTCGGCAGACATGCACGATACAGATTCAACACAGGATTATTATTTCCATACAGAATTGGCGCAACGACGGCTGAATGCCGTATTTTTGGCCAATCTGTATCGCTCACCTTGCCCAACGTGTGCAGGAGTATGCCGTGACCCTCTACATGAACCTCGCCGAATTGCTCGGTGCCCGGATCGAACAAGGCCTGTATCGTCCCGGCGAACGGCTGCCGTCGGTGCGCTCATTGAGCCTGGAACACGGCGTCAGCCTGAGCACCGTACAGCAGGCCTATCGCCAGCTGGAGGACAACGGCCTGGTGGCTCCGCGCCCCAAGTCCGGCTACTTCGTCACGGAAAATCGCAGCCTGCCGGCCCTGCCCGCCATCAGCCGCCCCGCCCAACGCCCTGTGGATATTTCCCAGTGGGAACAAGTGCTCGAATTGGTACGTGCCAGCCCTCACCCCGACGTGATCCAGCTCGGCCGCGGCATGCCCGACATCGAGAGCCCGACGCTCAAGCCCCTGCTGCGCAGCCTTGCCCAGCTCAGCCGGCGCCTGGACATGCCAGGGCTGTACTACGACAACATCCACGGCAACGAAGCCCTGCGTGAACAAATCGCCCGCCTGACGCTCGACTCAGGTTGCAACCTCGGGCCAGGCGACCTGGTGGTGACAACTGGTTGTCACGAAGCGCTGTCGACCAGCATCCGCGCAGTGTGCGAGCCGGGCGACATCGTCGCGGTGGATTCGCCCAGCTTCCACGGCGCCATGCAGACGCTCAAGGGCCTGGGCATGAAGGCGCTGGAGATCCCCACAGACCCGACCACCGGCATCAGCCTGGAGGCGCTGGAACTGGCGCTGGAGCAATGGCCGATCAAGCTCATCCAGATCACCCCCAGTTGCAACAACCCGCTGGGCTACATCATGCCCGAGGCGCGCAAGAAGGCCCTGCTGACCCTGGCCCAGCGCTACGACGTGGCGATTCTCGAAGACGATGTTTACGGCGACCTGGCCTACACCTACCCACGCCCACGCACCATCAAATCGTTCGACGAGGATGGCCGCGTACTGCTCTGCAGCTCGTTCTCCAAGACTCTGGCCCCAGGCCTGCGGGTCGGCTGGGTGGCGCCCGGGCGCTATCTGGAGCGGGTGCTGCACATGAAGTACATCAGTACCGGCAGCACGGCCTGCCAGCCCCAGTTGGCGATCGCCGACTTCATCGCCGAAGGCCACTATCAGCCGCACCTGCGCCGAGTCCGGGCGCAGTACCAGCGCGCCCGCGACCAGATGAGCGACTGGGTGACCCGCTACTTCCCGCCCGGCACCCGCGCCAGCCGGCCCCAGGGTGGCTTCATGCTGTGGGTGGAACTGCCCGAGAGCTTCGACACGCTGCGGCTCAACCGTGCGCTACTGGAACAGGGCGTACAGATCGCCGTCGGCAGCATTTTTTCGGCGTCGGGCAAGTACCGGCACTGCCTGCGCATGAATTTCGCCACCCGCGCCACCCCGGAAATCGAGGCGGCGGTACGCAAGGTAGGTGAAACTGCCTATCGCCTACTGGCGCAGGACAGTGACGCCGGGTAACTTTGCAGCGCTTTGCACGGTCCAACCTTCCAGTGACCTGTCGTACAGGACGATTCGCCTTTGAGACTCCAGCGGGCTCTGCCCCTCCTGCTGGCGCTGCTGCTCGGCCTGAGCGGCTGCGCCAGCGTCGATGCACCTCGCGACGTGAGCCAGGCGCTGCCGGCCAACGACTCGGCGTTCGGCCGCTCAGTCCAGCGTCAGGCCGCGCCCTATGAGGGGCGCTCCGGCTTTCGCCTGCTACCGAACAGCAACGAAGCCTTCCGCGCCCGCGCCGAGCTGATTCGCAACGCCCAGACCAGCATCGACCTGCAGTACTACATCGTCCACGATGGCCTGAGCACCCGCGCCCTGGTGCACGAGCTGCTGCGCGCCGCCGACCGCGGCGTGCGGGTGCGCATCCTGCTCGACGACACCACCAGCGATGGCCTGGACAGCCTGATCGGCACCCTCGCCGCCCACCCTCATATCCAGATCCGCGTGTTCAACCCGCTGCACCTGGGCCGCAGCACTGGCCTGACGCGTGCCATGGGGCGGCTGTTCAACCTGTCGCTGCAGCACCGGCGCATGCACAACAAGCTGTTCCTGGTCGACAACAGTATGGCCATCGTCGGCGGCCGCAACCTGGGTGACGAGTACTTCGACGCCGAGCCCAACCTGAACTTCACCGACATCGACCTGCTGGGTGTAGGGCCTGTGGCCGAGCAACTCGGCCACAGCTTCGACCAGTACTGGAACAGCGCCCTGAGTCGGCCGATCGGCGACTTCCTGTGGAGCACGCCGGACGCCAGCGACCTGCGCGCTAGCCGCCAGCGCCTGGAAACCTGGCTGGCGCAGGCCAGGGTGCAGCGCAAGGCGCTGTACGACCGACTGATGGCCTATCAGACCGCGCCACGCCTGGATATCTGGCGCAATGAGCTGATCTGGGCACACAGCCAGGCGCTGTGGGATGCGCCGAGCAAGGTGCTGGCCCGCGGCGAGCCCGACCCCCAATTGCTGATGACCCAGCAACTGGCGCCGGACCTGAAGAACGTACACCGCGAGCTGATCCTCGTCTCGGCCTACTTCGTGCCGGGCGAGCCAGGCCTGCTGTACCTCACCAGCCGCGCCGACGCCGGCACCTCGGTCAAGCTGCTGACCAACTCGCTCGAAGCCACCGATGTGCCGGCCGTGCACGGCGGCTATGCGCCCTATCGCCGAGCCCTGCTCGAACATGGCGTGGAGCTGTTCGAGCTGCGTCGCCAGCCCGGTGACCCGAGCGCCGCGCGCGGCGTCCTCAGCTTCAAGGGCCAGTCCGACTCAAGCCTGCACAGCAAGGCAATGGTCTTCGACCGGCGCAAGACCTTCATTGGCTCCTTCAACTTCGATCCCCGCTCGGTGCTGTGGAACACCGAGGTCGGGGTGATGGTCGACAGCCCGGAGTTGGCCGAGTACACCCGCGCGCTGGCCGAACAGGGCATGGCGCCGGCCTTGAGCTATCAACCGAAGCTGGTGGACGGGAAGATGGTCTGGGTGACCGAGGACAATGGCCAGGTGCATACCCTGACCGCTGAGCCGGGCGGAATATGGCGCCGGTTCAATGCCTGGGTGGCCAAGGCGGTGGGTTTGGAGAAGATGCTCTAGCAGCCGGGCCGCGCGAGTGCGGCCCGGCTATTTCAGGCGGAGGCGGGCTCGAACGCACCGGGACGCCGGGTCAGCAGCACCAGCCCTGCAGCCCCTGCAGCCATCAGGAACAGCAAGGCATGTCCACTGACCCACTGGCTCCCTGCCCCGGCCAGCAACGGCCCGAGCAAACAACCGATCCCCCACAGTTGCGCCACATGGGCGTTGGCACGCACCAATGCGTCATCGCGATAACGCTCGCCGATCAGGATCAGCGACAGGGTGAACAAGCCCCCCGCGCTCGCACCGAACAGTACCCACAGCGGCCACACCGCCGGGGTGTGCAGCAGCAGCGGAATCGCCAGGCTCGAACCCAGCAGACTCACCGCACAGCCACTGAACAAGGCTTGCCGGGACATGCGATCGGCCAGGGCGCCAATTGGCAACTGCAGCACGGCATCGCCGACCACCACGGTGCTGACCATGAACAACGCCACTTCGGCGGTGAAGCCCTGCTGCAACACATACACCGGCAGAAGCGTCAGAATCATCGCCTCGAATGCCGCGAACAACGCAATGGCCCAGGCAATGACCGGCAAGCGTCGACAGAAGGCGAACAAGTCGCTGAAGGTCACGCTGCACGCCTCGGTCGACGGCGCACCACCGCGGCCTAGCAGGAGCAAGGGTGCGAGCAACAGCAGGCCGCTGGCGGCCCAGAAACCGAAATCATCTTCCGAGCCGAGAAAGCCCAGCACCAGCGGCCCGGCCAGCTGGCTCAGGGCATAGCTGCTGCCATACAGCGCCACCAGTCGCCCACGCCACTGCTCGACCACCAACTGGTTGATCCAGCTTTCGCCGAGGATGAACACCACCGTCAGTGACATGCCGATCAGCAGGCGTAGCGCCAGCCACAGCGGATAGCTGGGCAACACCGCCACCAACACAATTGACAACGCACCGCCCCACAGGCACAGGCGCATCGCCGATGGCACGCCGACCCAACCCGCCAGGCGACTGGCCAGGCTCGCGCCGAGCAGTACGCCGATTGCCGGCATCGCCGCCATCACGCCAATGGCGAACCCGCCGTAGCCCCAGCCTTCCAGGCGCAGGGATACCAGCGGCATGCTCACGCCGAGCGCAAGCCCGACACTGAGCACCGACGCCAGCACGGCAAAGTAGGTTCCCCAACGCATTGCAGACCCCCAGGTAAATTTGTTCAGGCCCATTCGCGGGCAAGCCCGCTCCCACAGGTACGCCGCCGCTCGCAAGGACGGCGCTGGGCCTGTGGGAGCGGGCTTGCCCGCGAAGAAGACTACCGGATTACAGCTTGATCCAGGTCGCCTTCAGCTCGGTGTACTTCTCCAGTGCATGCAGCGACTTGTCACGGCCGTTGCCCGACTGCTTGAAGCCGCCGAACGGTGCGGTCATGTCGCCACCGTCGTACTGGTTGACCCACACGCTGCCAGCACGCACGGCGCGGGCAGTCTTGTGCGCCTTGGAGATATCGGCGGTCCAGATGCCAGCTGCCAGGCCATACGGGGTATCGTTGGCGATGGCGATGGCCTCTTCGGCAGTGTCGAAGGCGATCACCGACAGCACCGGGCCGAAGATTTCTTCCTGGGCGATCTTCATGGCGTTGGTCACGCCGTCGAAGATGGTCGGCTCGACGTAGGTGCCGCCGGTCTCTTCGAGGATGCGTTTGCCACCGGCCAGCAGTTTGGCGCCGTCCTGATGACCGGCGTCGATGTACGACAGCACGGTGTTCATCTGCTGAGTATCGACCAGCGCACCGACCGTGGTGGCCGGATCCAATGGGTTGCCTGGCTTCCAGGCCTTGAGGGCCTCGACCACCAGCGGCAGGAACTTGTCCTTGATCGAGCGCTCGACCAGCAGACGCGAGCCAGCGGTGCAGACCTCGCCCTGGTTGAAGGCGATGGCGCTGGCAGCGGCTTCGGCGGCGGCCTTCAGGTCAGGGGCGTCGGCGAAGACGATGTTCGGGCTCTTGCCACCGGCTTCCAGCCAGATGCGCTTCATGTTCGATTCGCCCGCGTACACCATCAGTTGCTTGGCGATCTTGGTAGAACCGGTGAACACCAGGGTATCGACATCCATGTGCAGGGCCAGGGCCTTGCCGACGGTGTGGCCATAGCCAGGCAGCACGTTCAGCACGCCTGCCGGGATGCCGGCCTCGATGGCCAGTTGGGCGATACGGATGGCGGTCAGCGGGGACTTCTCGGACGGCTTGAGCACCACCGAGTTGCCGGTGGCCAGCGCCGGGCCGAGTTTCCAGCAGGCCATCAACAGCGGGAAGTTCCATGGGACGATGGCACCCACGACGCCTACCGGCTCACGGGTCACCAGGCCCAGTTGGTCGTGCGGGGTCGGTGCGACCTCGTCGTAGACCTTGTCGATGGCTTCGGCAGTCCAGTGGATGGCCTGGGCAGCGCCCGGAATATCGATGGTGGAGGAGTCGCCGATCGGCTTGCCCATGTCCAGGGTTTCCAGCAGCGCCAGTTCCTCGACATGCTTGCGCAGCAGGTCGGCGAAGCGGATCAGCTTGGCCTTGCGCTTGGCAGGAGCCAGTTGGGACCAGACGCCAGAGTCGAAGGTGGCGCGAGCGTTTTCCACGGCGCGGTTGGCGTCGGCCAGGTCACAACTGGCAACCTTGGCCAGGAAACGTCCGTCGACTGGGCTCAGGCACTCGAAGGTTTCGCCGGAGGCGGCGTCGGTGTATTCGCCGTTGATGAAGGCGCGGCCTTCGATCTTCAGTTGCTGGGCACGCTGTTCCCAATCCGCACGAGTCAGGGTGGTCATACGAAACTCCTCCTCTTGTTAAGGTGCAGCCCCGTATTGAGGACTCACGGGCACTGTCAGAAATTCTGGCCGGGCGACAAGCGCACACGGGCATCCGACACCCTAAACCAGGCCGGTTAAACTATCAATATATTTGACACGAATGGCTTAAAAGCCTACTGATGTGCATTTTATTAAACAACAACAGGGTATCCAGCATGAGCATCGACAGCATCATCGACTTCGCCCAGGTCCTTACCGAAGCCGAGCGCTATCGCCCGGCGGCCGAGAAAATTCTCAAGGGCGAGCCGGACCAGGCGGTTTACAACCACTATTCGAGCCCCTGCGGGCAGTTCGCCGCGGGCGTCTGGGAGGGTGAAGTCGGCCAGTGGACCGTGAACTACACCGAGCACGAGTATTGCGAGATCGTCCAGGGCGTATCGGTCCTGCGCGACCAGGACGGCGGCGCCAAGACCCTGCGGGCCGGTGACCGCTTCGTCATCCCGGCCGGCTTCAAGGGCACCTGGGAGGTTCTGGAAGCGTGCCGCAAGATCTACGTGATGTTCGAGCAGAAGTAACGGGGCTTGCGAGGATTAAGTACCGCATCCGTCGAACGGGAGGCTGCAACGATGGCAGCGTCCATTTCCGGACAGTCGACAAGGAACAGCATATGACTACCGACATCCTCGCCCCTGCACGCCACGTCATCGGTTCGCGCTACGTTGAAAGCGTGGGCGCCTACATTCTCGAGCTGACGGGCCTGAGTGCAGTTCGGATTGTTACCGGCGCCGCAGACCTGCGGGACTACAGGTCCGACCAGGTCAGGATCGATGTAGACGACGAAGGCATCATAAGCGGCCTGCGCAACTACTGAACCCTGTGGCGCGTAAGCTACGCCTGAAAAGGCAGCAATAAAAAAACCCGCTTCCTTTCGGTTGCGGGTTTTTTTGGTTGCCGGATCAATTACTTGATCTTGGCTTCCTTGTACACCACGTGCTTGCGGACGACCGGATCGTATTTCTTGATCTCGATCTTGTCCGGAGTGGTGCGCTTGTTCTTGTCGGTGGTGTAGAAGTGGCCGGTACCGGCACTCGAAACCAGACGGATCAATTCACGCATGATGTTCTCCCTTAAACCTTGGCGCCAGCTTTACGGATGTCGACCAGAACGGCATCGATGCCGCGCTTGTCGATGATACGCATGCCTTTGGCGGAAACGCGCAGACGCACGAAACGATTCTCGGATTCAACCCAGAAACGGTGGTGCTGCAGGTTCGGCAGGAAACGACGACGGGTTTTGTTGTTTGCGTGGGAAATGTTGTTCCCGGTTACCGGACCCTTACCGGTAACTTGACAGACTCTCGACATGCCTCAGCCCTCTAAAACCACATGCCCAACCCGGCATGGGTTGGCCGCTTAATCTCTCAGTCTATGGCGCCAAGGCGCCGTGTTTCCGGGGGTCTTATCGAACCGGCTCAAATGAGCGACAGGCCGAGCCCCTAGAAAAGAGCGCTGCTTTATACCAGAAAGGGTCGGCCACAACAACAGAAGATGCACATTCCGATCGGGCCGATCGCGCCCGGCCAGCATAGCGACAAGGCCCGCGCACTGTCGACCGCTCGTCGCCGCGCAGCATAAAAATCAGGTGGTCATTTCCCGACTGGCGCACTAGGGTAGGACGTTTCCGCCTCCAGACTGCACTGGCAGATGGGCCCCTGACCAGCCGAGGATCCACCATGCGCGTCGCCGCCCTTTCCGTTCTATTCACTTCCCTGCTCGCCGCAGGCATCGCCCAGGCAGCTCCGCTGTCGGTGTGCACCGAGGCCAGCCCGGAAGGTTTCGACGTGGTTCAGTACAACTCGCTGACCACTACCAACGCCTCGGCCGACGTGCTGATGAACCGCCTGGTCGAGTTCGACGCGGCCCAGGGCAAGGTGGTGCCGAGCCTTGCACAAAGCTGGACGGTCTCCAAAGACGGCCTGGTCTATGACTTCACGTTGCGCGGCGGCGTGAAATTCCACAGCACCGACTACTTCAAGCCGACCCGCGAACTGGACGCCGACGACGTGTTGTTCAGCTTCCAGCGCATGCTCTACCCCGCCCATGCCTGGCACAAGTCCGCACCCGGCGGTTATCCGCACGCCCAGTCGCTGCAGTTGGGCAACCTGATCAAGTCGATCGAGGCGCCCGATCCACAGAGCGTGCGCTTTACCCTCACCCATCCGGACGCGACCTTCCTGGCCACCCTGAGCATGGGCTTCGCCTCGATCTACTCGGCCGAGTATGCCGACAAGCTGCTCAAGGCCGGCACGCCCGAGAAGCTCAATAGCCAGCCCATCGGCACCGGCCCGTTCGTCTTCCAGCGCTTCCAGAAGGACGCCTTGGTGCGTTATCGCGCCAACCCCGACTACTTCGGCGGCAAGCCTGCGGTCGACCCGCTGGTGTTCGCCATCACCACCGACCCGAACGTGCGCCTGCAGAAGCTCAAGCGCAACGAATGCCAGGTAGCCCTGTCGCCCAAGCCGCTGGACATCGCCGAAGCCGCGAAGAACGACAAGCTGAAGGTAGCCTCCACCCCGGCCTTCATGACCGCCTTCGTGGCCATCAACAGCGAGCACCCGCCGCTGGACAAACCCGAAGTGCGCCAGGCGATCAACCTCGCCTTCGACAAACCGGCCTACCTCAAGGCCGTGTTCGATGACACCGCCATCGCCGCCAACGGCCCCTACCCGCCCAATACCTGGAGTTACGCCAAGGACCTGCCCGGCTACGCGCTGGACCTGAAGAAGGCCAAGGCGTTGCTGACCAAGGCCGGCCTGGCCGACGGCTTCAGCACCACGATCTGGACCCGGCCGTCGGGCAGCCTGCTCAACCCCAACCCTAGCCTCGGCGCACAAATGCTCCAGGCCGACCTGGCGAAAGTCGGCATCAAAGCCGAGATCCGTGTGATCGAATGGGGCGAGCTGATCCGCCGGGCCAAGGCCGGTGAACATGACCTGCTGTTCATGGGCTGGGCGGGCGACAACGGCGACCCGGACAACTTCCTCAGCCCGCAATTCTCGTGCGCGGCGGTCAAGTCCGGGACCAACTTCGCGCGTTTCTGCGACAGCCGTCTCGACCAGTTGATCAACGCCGGACGCACCACCAACGACCAGAGCGTGCGCAGCCGTCTGTACCAGCAGGCGCAGACGCTGATCCAACAACAGGCGCTGTGGCTGCCGCTGGCCCACCCGACCGCCTCGTCCCTGCTGAGCAAGGGCGTCGAGGGCTATCAGGTGAGCCCGTTCGGGCGGGTGGACTTCAGCAAGGTGTCGGTGGAGCGCTGACTGGCATTCGGTGCCGGCCTTTTCGCCGCTGCGACTTACCCGCGAATAGGCCGGCACTGCCTCCACTACGCCCCGATCCAACCCTGTTCCACCATCGACAACGGCTCGCCATCGCCGACGATCACGTGATCGAGCGCACGCACGTCGATCAGCGCCAGCGCCTGCTTCAACGTGCGAGTCAGGTGGACATCGTCCTGGCTCGGCGCGCTGTTGCCCGACGGGTGGTTGTGACAGATGATCAACGCCGCCGCGTTATGCAGCAGCGACCGGCGCACAACCTCACGCGGATAGATGCTTGCCCGGTCTATCGTGCCGCGAAACAGGATCTCGAACGCCACGGGCCGGTGCCGGGTGTCCAGGAACAGGCAGCCGAACACCTCGCAGCGCTCATGGCGCAGCATCGACTTCAGGTAGCGCCGCACCGCAGCAGGGCTTTCCAGCGCCGGCGCGCGTTCGATGGTTTCGTCCAGGTAGCGTCGTCCGATCTCCAGCAGTGCCTGCAATTGCGCGTACTTCACCGGCCCGATGCCAGGCTCGCGCAGCAGCGCGGCGCGGTCGGCCTCGAGAAACACCCGCAACCCGCCAAAGCGCTTGAGCAGGCTGCGCGCCAGGTCGACCACGTTGCGCCCGGCAACGCCCGAGCCCAACAGCACTGCCAACAACTCCCCATCCGACAGCACCTGCGCCCCACGCGCCAGCAACTTCTCCCTCGGCCGCTCGTCCAGCGGCCATTCCCTGATGTTCATACCCCTCCTTGCGTTGTACTGCGGCGCCTTCAAGCCCTGTGTTAATCTATTTCGCCTCGTTAAATGCGACGTTCTGCCGCAGGCAATTTCAAACGTCGCCGCCCGCTTTCACTGGAAAAAGGCAAGCCTATGCAGCGGCTGTATCGCAAGCGCATCGTTCTCGGCGTGGGTGGCGGCATTGCCGCCTACAAGAGCGCCGAGCTGATTCGCCGACTCCTGGAACACGGCGCGCAGGTGCGTGTCGTCATGACCCGCGGCGGCGCCGAGTTCATCACTCCGCTGACCCTGCAGGCGCTCTCCGGCCACCCGGTGCACATGGACCTGCTCGACCCTGCCGCCGAGGCTGCCATGGGTCATATCGAACTGGCCAAGTGGGCCGACCTGGTGCTGATCGCCCCGGCCACCGCCGACCTGATGGCGCGCATGGCCCAGGGCATGGCCGATGACCTGCTGACCACACTGGTGCTGGCCACCGACGCCACCGTCGCCGTCGCCCCGGCCATGAACCAGGCCATGTGGCGCGACCCGGCCACCCAGGACAACCTCGAGCTGCTCAAGCGCCGTGGCATCCAGGTATTCGGCCCGGCCTCCGGCAGCCAGGCCTGTGGCGACGTCGGCCTGGGCCGCATGCTCGAAGCCACCGACCTTGCCTGGTGCGCCGCCGAGAGCTTCAAGCGCCAGGCCCTGACCGGCAAGCACGTGCTGATCACCGCCGGCCCGACCCAGGAAAACATCGATCCGGTGCGCTACATCACCAATCATAGTTCCGGGAAGATGGGCTTTGCCCTGGCCGAAGCGGCCGCCGAAGCCGGGGCCCGGGTGACCCTCGTCACCGGCCCCGTGCACCTGCAGACCCCCGACCGGGTCAACCGCATCGACGTGGTGAGCGCGCGGGACATGCTCGCGGCCTGTGAAGCAGCCATGCCGTGCGACCTGTTCATCGCCTCGGCAGCAGTCGCGGACTACCGTCCCGAGGTGGTCGCCCCGCAAAAGCTCAAGAAAGACCCTACGACCGGCGACGGCATGCTGCTGCAGATGGTGCGCAATCCGGATATCCTTGCCACCCTCGCTGGCCGTGCCGACCGCCCGTTCAGCGTCGGTTTCGCAGCCGAGACCGAGCACCTGCTCGATTACGCAACGCGCAAGCTCAAGGACAAGAACCTCGACCTGATCGTCGCCAATGATGTGGCCAACCCCAGCATCGGCTTCAACAGCGAGGAAAACGCCCTGACCGTAATCGACCGCCAGCAGCACCAGACCCTCTTCGCGCAGACCAGCAAGGGCAAGATCGCCCGGCAACTGGTCGCCTTCATCGCCGAACGGCTCAATCAGGTTCAATAAGTTCCATGCACGCTCTTCAAGCCAAGATCCTCGACCCACGCCTGGGTACCGAATTCCCCCTGCCGCAATACGCCACCCCCGGCTCCGCCGGCCTCGACCTGCGCGCCCTGCTGCAAGAGGACACGGTCCTCGAGCCGGGCCAGACCCTGCTGATCCCGACCGGCCTGTCGATCTACATCGGCGACCCGGGCCTGGCGGCAATGATCCTGCCGCGCTCGGGCCTGGGCCACAAACACGGCATCGTGCTGGGCAACCTGGTCGGCCTGATCGACTCGGACTACCAGGGCGAGCTCATGGTCTCGTGCTGGAACCGCGGCAACACGCCGTTCACCATCAGCATCGGCGAGCGCATCGCCCAGCTGATCCTGGTACCGGTGGTGCAGGCGCATTTCGACATCGTCGAAGCCTTCGACGAAACCCAGCGCGGCAGCGGCGGTTTCGGTCACTCCGGGACCCGCTGAGCCGACCGTCGGGGCCATGGACGGCGAACTCTCGGGGCTATCTACCGTCCAAGCGTTCAGTTTGCGCTTACCCAGAAGCCTTTGACCCCTTGGAGTCCCCAGAGATGAACGACATGGCCCAGCTGGTACCCGCATTGCCAGACAGCATCTTCCGTGCCTATGACATCCGCGGCATCGTCGGCAAGACGCTGCACGCCGAAACCGCCTACTGGATCGGCCGCGCCATCGGCGCCCAGACCCTCGCTCAGGGCGAGCCGAAGATCTCCGTGGGCCGCGACGGCCGCCTGTCCGGCCCGATGCTGGTCGAGCAACTGATCAAGGGCCTGGCCGATGCCGGTTGCCAGGTCAGCGACGTCGGCCTGGTGCCCACCCCCGCGCTGTACTACGCCGCCAATGTGCTGGCCGGTACGTCAGGCGTGATGCTCACCGGCAGCCACAACCCGTCGGACTACAACGGCTTCAAGATCGTCATCGCCGGCGACACCCTCGCCAACGAGCAGATCCAGGCCCTGCTGACCCGCCTCAAGACCAACAACGTACCGCGCGGCGAAGGCCACGTGGAGAAGGTCGAGATCCTCGAGCGCTACTACCAGCAGATCACCGGCGACGTGAAGCTGTCGAAAAAGCTCAAGGTCGTGGTCGACTGCGGCAACGGCGCCGCCGGGGTGATCGCCCCGCAACTGATCGAGGCCCTCGGCTGCGAGGTGATCCCGCTGTTCTGCGAGGTCGACGGCAACTTCCCCAACCACCACCCGGATCCGGGCAAGCCGGAGAACCTCGAAGACCTGATCGCCAAGGTCAGGGAAACCGGCGCTGACATCGGCCTGGCCTTCGACGGCGACGGTGACCGCGTGGGCGTGGTCACCAACACCGGCAGCATCGTCTACCCCGACCGCCTGCTGATGCTCTTCGCCCAGGACGTGCTGTCGCGCAACCCCGGCGCCGAGATCATCTTCGACGTCAAATGCACCCGTCGCCTGACTCCACTGATCGAACAGCACGGCGGCCGCGCCCTGATGTGGAAGACCGGTCATTCGTTGATCAAGAAGAAGATGAAACTGACCGGCTCGCTGCTGGCCGGCGAGATGAGCGGACACATCTTCATCAAGGAACGCTGGTACGGTTTCGACGACGGCATCTACAGTGCCGCACGCCTGCTGGAAATCCTCAGCAAGGCCGACCAGGATGCCGAAAGCCTGTTCGCCGCGTTCCCGAACGATATTTCCACACCGGAAATCAACATCGATGTGACCGACGAGAGTAAATTCAGCATCATTGATGCACTGCAACGCGACGCCGACTGGGGCGAAGCCAACCTGACCACCATCGACGGTGTACGGGTCGACTACCCACACGGCTGGGGCCTGGTCCGCGCCTCCAACACCACACCGGTGCTGGTACTGCGATTCGAGGCCGACAGCGAGGCAGAACTCGACCGTATCAAGGCTGTATTCCGCACGCAGTTGCTGCGGGTCGATCCCGGCCTGCAACTGCCGTTCTGACCGACTATCTGTTCCTCACTGGAGCCCTGCATGACCCTCGATCGCGATGCCGCTTCCCATGTAGCCGAGGTTTTGTCCGAAGCACTGCCCTACATCCGCCGCTTTGTCGGCAAGACCCTGGTGATCAAGTACGGCGGCAACGCGATGGAGAGCGAAGAGCTCAAGACCGGCTTTGCCCGTGACATCGTGCTGATGAAAGCGGTGGGCATCAACCCGGTGGTCGTGCACGGCGGCGGCCCGCAGATCGGCGACCTGCTCAAGCGCCTGTCGATCGAGAGCCACTTCATCGACGGCATGCGCGTCACCGATTCGGCGACCATGGACGTGGTGGAGATGGTCCTGGGCGGCCAGGTCAACAAGGATATCGTCAACCTGATCAACCGCCACGGCGGCAGCGCCATCGGCCTGACCGGCAAGGATGCGGAGCTGATCCGCGCCAAGAAGCTCACCGTCAGCCGCCAGACCCCCGAGATGACCACCCCGGAAATCATCGACATCGGCCATGTCGGCGAAGTCGTGGGCGTGAACACCGAGCTGCTGAACATGCTGGTCAAGGGCGACTTCATCCCGGTGATCGCGCCGATCGGCGTGGGTGCCAACGGCGAGTCGTACAACATCAACGCTGACCTGGTCGCCGGCAAGGTCGCCGAAGCCCTGAAAGCCGAGAAGCTGATGCTGCTGACCAACATTGCCGGCCTGATGGACAAGCAGGGCCAGGTGCTCACCGGCCTGACCACCGAGCAGGTCAACGAGCTGATCGCCGACGGCACCATCTACGGTGGCATGCTGCCGAAGATCAAGTGCGCACTGGAAGCCGTGCAGGGCGGCGTGAACAGCTCGCACATCATTGATGGCCGTGTGCCGAACGCGGTGCTGCTGGAGATTTTCACCGACAGCGGCGTGGGTACCCTGATCACCAATCGCAAGCGCCACTGATGCTTTGAGCGACGGCCCGCTCCTGCATAACCCGTAGGAGCGGGCTTGCCCGCGAAAAGTACACCGCGGTAATGGCACCGGCCATACCGGTGTTCGCTGCGATTCTGCGCCCCGACAAGCTTGCTCCTCCAAGGATCGCGCAGGCTTGGCCGAACCAGAACAATGAAACATGGCGCAATGCCATTATTTTTCTCTGTCCCGCCCTCAACTTTCTCTCTAGGCTGCCGACACAACGTGGCAGAATGCACGCCCGTTGCAAATAGTTGCTATTTACCTGGAGAACTCGCGTGAAATACGCATCACAAGGACTCGTGCTGGCAGCTGCCGTCGCGCTCGGGTCCATCGCCGGCTGCGCTACCGAAACTTCCACCGCCGTGGCCGTACAACAGGTCGAGAGCGTCAGCCGCCCGTACAGCGGCGTGCGTGCACCGATCGCCGTAGGCAAGTTCGACAACCGTTCGAGCTACATGCGCGGCATCTTCTCCGACGGCGTCGACCGCCTCGGCGGCCAGGCCAAGACCATCCTGATCACCCACCTGCAGCAGACCGGCCGTTTCAACGTGCTGGACCGCGACAACATGGGTGAGATCCAGCAGGAAGCCGCAATCAAAGGCCAGGTCCAGCGCCTGAAGGGCGCCGATTTCGTGGTGACGGGCGACGTGACCGAATTCGGCCGCAAGGAAGTCGGTGACCACCAGCTGTTCGGCATCCTCGGTCGCGGCAAGACCCAGATTGCCTACGCCAAGGTCGCGCTGAACATCGTCAACATCAGCACCTCCGAAGTGGTCTATTCGAGCCAGGGCGCCGGCGAATACGCCCTGTCCAACCGTGAAGTCATCGGCTTCGGCGGTACCGCCAGCTACGACTCGACCCTCAACGGCAAGGTTCTCGACCTGGCCATGCGCGAAGCGGTGAACAAGCTGGTCGGCGCTGTCGAAAGCGGCCAGTGGAAGCCGCAAGCGCAGTAAGACCCTGCAGCAAGACGACAACGACAAGGAAGCACGTAGATGAGCATCACCCGCTCGGCCTGGCGCACTGGCGCCGGGCTCCTGCTGGCCAGCGCCCTGCTGGTCGGTTGCAACTCGCAGAAGCCGCTGTACCAGTGGGAAAGCTACCAGCCGCAAGTACGCGAATACTTCAACGACCAGTCGAAGGAAGAACAGGTCATCGCCCTGGAGCGCGACCTGGAAAAGATCAAGGCCAAGAACGGCGCCGTCCCTCCTGGGTATCACGCGCAACTGGGCCTGCTCTACTCGAGCCTGGGCAAGGACGACCAGATGATCCAGCAGTTCCGCACCGAGAAGGCGCTGTTCCCTGAGTCGGCGGCGTACATGGACTTCCTGATGAAGAACGCCACGCAAGGAGCGAAGCAGTGATCAAGCGCCTTACCCAACTGATCGTCGGCGCCTGCGTGCTGGCCCTGTTCGCCGGCTGTGCCGAGCGCAAGACCACCGACTACGCGGCCTTCAAGCAGAGCCGCCCGAAGTCGATCCTGATCGTGCCGCCGCTGAACAACTCGCCGGACGTCAAGGCCAGCTACAGCATGCTCGCGCAGGTCACCTACCCGCTGGCCGAAGCCGGCTACTACGTGATGCCGGTGGCGCTGGTCGCCGAGACCTTCCGCCAGAACGGCATGACCACCCCGGCTGACATCCATGAGCTGCCGATGGCCAAGCTGCACGAGATCTTCGGCGCCGATGCGGCGCTGTACGTGACCGTCAGCGACTACGGCACCCGCTACATGGTGCTGAGCAGCGCAACCATCGTGACCGCCAGTGCCAAGCTGGTCGACCTGAAGTCCGGCACCACGCTGTGGACCGGTACTGCATCCGCCTCCAGCGAAGAAGGCCGGCAGAACCAGGGCGGCCTGATCGGCATGCTGATCACTGCGGCAGTGAACCAGGTCATCAGCAGCGTGCAGGAAGACGCAGGTTACCCGATCGCCGGTATCACCAGTGCCCGCCTGCTGTCGCCGAACCCGAACGGCGGGATCCTGTATGGGCCGCGTTCGCCGAAGTACGGCACGGACTAAGCGGCGACCGCTTCGCGGGCAAGCCCGCTCCCACAGAGGTTTACCGCCGTTGTGGGAGTGGGATTGCCCGCGAACGATCCACCGCCGATCCAATGAAAAAGGCGACCCTCATGGGTCGCCTTTTTCATTACCGGTCCGAGATCAGATCCCGTACTGCGCCCGATAGGCCTCGACCGCCGGCAGGTGCTGCTTGAGCTGAGGATCGTCGGCCAGGAACTCCAGTACCTGGGTCAGCGAAACGATACTGACCACCGGAATGCCGAAATCACGCTCCACTTCCTGGATCGCCGAGAGCTCGCCATTGCCGCGCTCTTCGCGGTTCAGTGCGATCAGTACGCCTGCGGCCTTGGCCTGCTGGCCCTTGATGATCTGCATGACCTCTCGGATGGCGGTACCGGCAGTGATCACGTCGTCGATGATCAGCACGTCACCGGCCAACGGGGCGCCGACCAGGCTGCCGCCCTCGCCGTGGTCCTTGGCCTCCTTGCGGTTGAAGCACCATGGCACGTCGAGCTGATGCTGCTCGGCCAGGGACACCGCCGTGGCCGCTGCCAGCGGGATGCCCTTGTACGCGGGACCGAACAGCACGTCGAAGGGGATCTTGCTGTCGACGATCGCGGCTGCATAGCAGCGCCCCAGCTGGGCCAGGGCCGATCCGCTGTTGAACAGCCCGGCGTTGAAGAAGTACGGGCTGGTACGCCCCGATTTCAGGGTGAATTCACCGAAGCGCAGAACGCCGCGATCGATGGCAAAACGAATGAAGTCGCGCTGATACGGCTGCATGAAAAGTCCCGGACACCACGGATTTAGCTAAATGAGTTGAGCTCGGGTATCATACACGCACGAGATTTTTGGGGCCATTTATGCGGATCATCAGTGTGAACGTGAATGGCATTCAGGCTGCGGCCGAGCGTGGACTGCTCAGCTGGCTGCAAGCCCAGAATGCCGACGTCATCTGCCTTCAGGATACCCGCGCCTCGGCCTTTGAACTCGACGACCCAGCTTTCCAGCTCGATGGCTATTTCCTTTATGCCTGCGAAGCGGAGGTGCCTGCCCAAGGTGGCGTGGCGCTCTACTCGCGGATGCAGCCCAAGGCAGTCATCACCGGCCTGGGCTTCGAGACGGCCGACCGTTACGGGCGCTACCTGCAAGCAGATTTCGACAAGGTAAGCATCGCCAGCCTGCTGCTGCCTTCGGGAATGAACGGCGACGAAGACTTGAACCAAAAGTTCAAGTTGATGGACGACTTCGCCAAGTACCTGGACAAGCAGCGTCGCAAGCGTCGCGAATACATCTATTGCGGCTCGTTCTACGTGGCGCAGCAGAAGCTCGACATCAAGAACTGGCGCGACAGCCAGCAATCGCCGGGCTTCCTGCCGCCCGAACGCGCCTGGATGGACGCGATCATCGGCGAGATGGGCTATGTCGACGCCCTGCGCGAAGTCAGCCGCGAAGGTGACCAGTACAGCTGGTGGCCGGACAACGAACAGGCCGAGATGCTCAACCTGGGCTATCGCTTCGACTATCAGATCCTCACCCAGGGTCTGCGCCGCTTCGTGCGCAGTGCTCGCCTGCCGCGCCAGCCACGCTTCTCGCAGCACGCGCCGCTGATCGTCGACTACGACTGGACGCTGACCATCTGAAGACCTGCGGGGGCCTTTGATCAGGCCCCCGCATTTCGTTACGGACTCTCCTCCACCTCGCCAGGCAGCTCCTCATCCAGGTGCAGCCAGGGTAGCCGGCTGCCCGTCCAGATATGCCGACTGGCCCTCACCTGTTCTGGCCGGTCCAGCGTCGCCACCGTCACATCGATGCTCAGCGGGCTATGCGTCGTCTCCAGCGCCACATGCGCGCCGCAGTCGCCGCAGAAGAACCGTGTACAACTGGCCGGCGCCACATAGCGCTTCGGCTCGCCCGCCATCCACTGGAAACCCTTGCGCGGCAGGGTAAGCCAGGTCACCACCAGCCCGCCGCTGACCCGTCGACATCGAGCAGTGGCAGTGGGCGACATCCGTCAGATCGCCCTCCAGCCGGTAGCGCAAGGCACCGCAATGGCACCCGCCTTCCTGTACGTCATTCATGAAACCACCTCCTGTCGCCTTCATCGAGGCGAAAGCTGGCTGAAAGCTTACCCCCCTAGGATAGCGCCACCACCGGCGACAGACCGGCCAGCCAGGGTGTCGGCATTACGTACGAACCCGGCCCAATCAACAACAACAATGGTGATACCGATGTTTTCCTGTGCCCGCCTTCCTGCAGTACCCCGCCCGCTATTCCATGCACAGCGCCTGACGCGCTGATCCGCCCGAATCGTCCGTCCTTTCGCCGCGCCACGCCTGGAGTACCGCCATGCTGACCTTCCTTGGCTTTGCCATGGTCATCACCTTCATGTACCTGATCATGACCAAGCGCCTGTCGGCCTTGATCGCCCTGATCCTGGTACCGATCATTTTCGCCCTGTTCGGCGGCTTCTCCGCCAAGATCGGCCCCATGATGCTCGAAGGCATCAGCAAGCTCGCGCCCACCGGCGTGATGCTGATGTTCGCCATCCTCTACTTCGCCCTGATGATCGACTCCGGCCTGTTCGACCCAGCCGTGCGCAAGATCCTCAAGCTGGTCAAGGGCGACCCGCTGAAAGTCTCGGTCGGCACTGCCGTGCTGGCTTTGGTGGTCTCGCTCGACGGTGACGGCGCCACCACCTACATGATCTGCTGCGCCGCCATGCTGCCGCTGTACAGCCGCCTGGGCATGAGCCCGCGAATCATGGCCGGTTTGATCATCCTCGCCGGTGGCGTGATGAACATGACCCCCTGGGGTGGTCCGACCGCTCGCGCCGCCAGCGCGCTGCATGTAGACCCGTCGGACATCTTCGTGCCGATGATCCCGGCCATGGCCTTCGGTGTGCTGGCGATCCTCGCCATCGCCTACATGTACGGCAAGCGCGAGCGTGCCCGCCTGGGTGAGCTGCACCTGCCGACCGACGACATCGATCACAGCGAAATCAGCGTGTCGCAGTTCCCCGAAGCGCGCCGCCCCAAGCTGATCTGGTTCAACGGCGCCCTGACCGCTGCCCTGATGGTCGCGCTGATCTCCGGCGTGCTGCCGCTGCCGGTGCTGTTCATGATCGCCTTCAGTATCGCCATGATCGTCAACTACCCCTGCCTGCAACAGCAGAAGGACCGCATCGCAGCCCACGCCGGCAGCGTGCTGGCCGTGACCGGGCTGATCTTCGCCGCCGGTATCTTCACCGGCATTCTGTCCGGCACTGGCATGGTCGAGGCCATGTCCAAGAGCCTGCTGGCGGTGATCCCGGATGCGCTCGGCCCGTACCTGGCGGCCATCACCGCGATCGTCAGCATGCCGTTCACCTTCTTCATGTCCAATGACGCCTTCTACTACGGCGTGCTGCCGGTACTGGCCGAAGCCGCCAGCCACTACGGCATCACCCCGGTGGAAATGGCCCGTGCGTCGATCGTCGGACAACCGGTACACCTGCTCAGCCCACTGGTACCCTCCACCTACCTGCTGGTAGCCCTGGCGGGGATCGAATTCGGCGATCACCAGCGCTTCACCCTCAAGTGGGCAGTTCTGGTGTGCCTGTGCATAATGCTCGCCGCCTTGCTCATGGGAGTTTTCCCACTGATCAGTAGTCTGTAAGACAAGAGCACCACCCCACCGCGACACGCCCGCTCTCCCGGGCGCGTCGCCTTCATCGTTCGAAGGAATACACATGGAATGGCTGACCAGCCCGGAAATCTGGGTTGCCTTTTTCACCCTGACCGCACTCGAGATCGTGCTCGGGATCGACAACATCATCATGATCTCGATCCTGGTCAGCCGCATGCCCAAGCACATGCAGCCGCGCACGCGGATCTTCGGCCTGGCGCTGGCGATGGTCACCCGGATCATGCTGCTGCTCTCGATCACCTGGGTAATGCGCCTGACCGACGACCTGTTCGTGGTCTTCGGCGAGGGCATTTCGGGGCGCGACCTGATCCTGTTCTTCGGCGGCCTGTTCCTGTTGTGGAAAAGCTCCCAGGAGATCTACCACGGCCTCGAGGGTGAGGAGGAAAGCAGCGACGAACCCAAAGGCGCTGGCGGCAAGTTCTTCTACACCATCATCCAGATCGCCATCATCGACATCGTGTTCTCGCTGGACTCGGTGATCACCGCGGTGGGCATGGTCTCGCACGTTCCGGTGATGATCGCCGCGATCATCGTCGCCGTGCTGGTGATGATGCTTTGCGCCGGTACCATCAGCGACTTCATCGACAAGCACCCGTCGCTGAAGATGCTCGCGCTGTCGTTCCTGATCGTGGTCGGTACCGTGCTGATTGCCGAGTCCTTCGACGTGCACGTGCCGAAGGGCTATGTGTACTTCGCCATGGCGTTCTCGCTGGCGGTGGAAGCGATCAACATCCGCATGCGTACTGCAATGGCGCGCAAGGAAGGCAAGGAGCATGATCCGGTGAAACTGCGCAAGGACATTCCGGGTCAGTAAGTACCGGACGTCACTGAAAAGGCCCTTCGGGGCCTTTTTCGTTTGTCTGGACTGGCCCTGAACCACCCAACATGCTTGTGACAGAAATGTTTCAAATAAATGCCCGCCATGCCAAGCTGGCGACAACCGCGCAAAACAACTAAAGCTTCAGTGAGCACTGAATACAACGCCCACCCCCGGGCCAGGCTCACGGCTTCACCCATTGGCCCCGCACTGGGGCGTCGGTAATAAGGGGGCCTCGAACATGCTCACCCTGCTCAACCTGCTTTCCGCCGTGGCGCTGCTCGTCTGGGGCACGCATATCGTGCGCACCGGCATTCTTCGGGTTTACGGCTCGAACCTGCGCCGCGTGCTCAGCCAGAACATGGACCGTCGTGCGCTGGCCTTCATTGCTGGCATCGTCGTCACCGCCGTGGTGCAGAGCAGCAACGCCACCGCCATGTTGGTCACTTCCTTCGTCGGCCAGGGCCTGATGGCCATGACCCCAGCCCTGGCGATCATGCTCGGTGCCGACGTGGGTACTGCGCTGATGGCGCGGGTGCTGACCTTCGACCTGTCGTGGCTGTCGCCGTTGCTGGTGTTCGTCGGGGTGATCTTCTTCCTGTCGCGCAAGCAGACGCGCCTCGGCCAGATGGGCCGGGTGGCCATTGGCCTGGGCCTGATCATCCTGGCACTTGAACTGATCGTGCAGGCTGCTGCGCCGATCACCCATGCACAGGGTGTGAAAGTGCTGTTCGCCTCGCTGACCGGCGATATCCTGCTCGACGCCCTGGTCGGCGCCCTGTTCGCCATGATCACCTACTCCAGCCTCGCTGCCGTGCTGCTCACCGCGACCCTGGCCGGTGCCGAGGTGATCAGCCTGCCGGTGGCCATCGGCCTGGTGGTCGGCGCCAACATCGGCAGTGGAATGCTGGCCTTCATCAGCGCCCGCATGCAGAACGCTGCTGGGCGTCGCGTGGCCCTGGGCAGCCTGCTGTACAAGCTGATCGGCCTGCTGCTGATCATTCCGGTGCTGCACCCGCTGGTGGACTGGATGGACTCGCTGAGTTTCAGCCCGCAAGAGCTGGTGATCGGCTTCCATTTGCTCTACAACACCCTGCGTTGCCTGGTCATGCTGCCCACGGTCAAACCTATGGGGCGCCTGTGCACCACCCTGCTACCCGAACGCGAAGTCGCCAACGGCCAGGTCAAGCCCCGGCACCTCGACGCCTCGGCGCTGGAAACCCCCAGCCTGGCATTGGCCAACGCAGCCCGCGAGACCCTGCGCCTGGGCGACATCGTCGACAGCCTGCTCGAGGCCATGCTCGGCGCCCTGCGCGGCAGCCAGACCGCACTGCCACAACAGACCCGCGCCCTGGGCGAGGACGCCGAGGCCCTGTACAGCGCCATCAAGCTGTACCTGGCGCAGATGTCACGCGAGGACCTGAGCGAGCAGGACAACCGGCGCTGGGCCGAGATCATCGAACTGTCGATCAACCTCAAGCTGGCCAGCGACCTGATCGAGCGCATGCTGCGCAAGGTGCAGCAGCAGAAGACCTCACAGCGCCGGGAGTTCTCCCAGGTCGGCCTGGAAGAACTGACGGGCCTTCAGGAGCAACTGCTGGCCAACCTGCGCCTGGGCCTGTCGGTGTTCCTCAGCGCCGACCCTGAGAGCGCACGCCTGCTGTTGCGCGAGAAACGCCGCTTCCGCGCCCAGGAACGGCGCCTGGCCCACGCCCATGTCAGTCGCCTGCAACGCAAGGTGGTGCAGAGTATCGAGACCAGTTCGCTACACTTGGAGCTGATCGCCGACATGAAGCGGTTGAACTCTTTGTTCTGCAGCAGTGCCTATGTGGTACTGGGCGGCGCGGACACCGGCGGGCTTCTGCTCGACAGCGTGCCGGACGACGCCCGCCTGTCCTGACCCCCGCACACCTGGAGACCGGCCCGGAAGCCCGCCCATGCGTTGCCTGACCTTCGTTTGCCTGATCCTCTGCAGCCTGCCCTCGTTCGCCCTCGACCGCTCGCGGGTCGAAGGCTATCTGTTGCCCAACGGCCTGCAGGTGATTCTCAAGTCTGGGTACGAACGCGACCATGTGTCGATCCGCCTTGTGGTCGGCGTGGGCCTCGACGACTTCGAGTGCAACCAGCGCGAATTGCCGCACCTGCTCGAACACCTGCTGTTCAGCGGCATCGACGAGACCGGCGAAGGCGGCCTGGAAGAGCGCCTGCAGGCGCTGGGCGGGGAGTGGAACGCCTTCACCAGCGCCGCCGATACCACCTTCGTCATCGAGGCGCCGGCACGCAACCAGCGCAAGGTGCTCGACCTGCTGTTGGCGGCGGTGCGGGACACGAAGATCGATGCCAAGGCCCTGGCCACCGCCAAGAAAATCATCGAGCGCGAGGACGGCGGCCATTACGGCCACCTGCAGCGCTGGCTGGACCGCCAGGACATCGGCCACCCGGCCAGCGACCAGCTTGCCGTGGAACTGGAGCTCAAATGCCCGGAGCGCTCGGATATCGACGGCATGACCCTCAAACAGGTGCAGGCCATGCGCGAGCATTGGTACGCCGCCAACAACATGAGCCTGATCGTCGTCGGTGGCCTCGACCGCCTGCTGCCGGCCTATCTGGAGCGCACCTATGGCGAGCTGCCAGCCACCGAGCCAGGCGAGCGGCGCAACCTCGACAGCATCAGCCAGCAGGCCGAGCAACGCCGCGACCTGACCCGTGGCTGGCTGGGCGACACTGCCAGGCTGCACTGGCTGTTCATCGAGCCGGTACTCGACAGCAATCACGACCAGACCCTCGAGCTGCTCTCGCGCTACCTCGACTGGGCTGCGTACGATCAACTGCGATTGCGCCACGGCCTGGCCTACGGCCCCTCCGTGCGGCGTGAAAGTTTCGGCGACAGCGGCATGCTCAGCTTCAACGCCGATCTCGAACGCCAGGACATCGACGAAGCGGTGAAAGTGCTGCAGGACCTGTTCGAGCACCTGCGCAAGCACGGCCTGGATGCAGACACCTTTGCCCGCCTCAAGGAGGCCGCGATTGCCCGCGAAAGCTGGACCACCCAGGGCAACAGCGCACTGGCCGACTACTACTGGGGCGCGCTGAACGACTACGATGACGGCCGTTTCGCAGATCCGATCGGCAAACTGCGCAAGGTCAGCCTGAAGGAGGCCAACGAGGCGCTGCGGTTGTTGCTCAAGGAACCTGGCTACCTGCGCATCGAGAAGCCACTGCTGGGCTATGACGAGCTGTACGGGTTGGTGGCGCTGGGGTTGGGGTTGATACTCGCCATCGGGCTGATCCGCAAAAGGCGCCAGCCGGCGGATCGCCCCAGCGGCGCTACACGGGACAGCTGATTCGGCGGTATCCTGTTTCGGCCTCTTCGCCATTGCGACTTGCCCGCGAAGAGGCCAGAACAGTCACCCCTTATCGCTGCCCATCCCCATGCCTCCCATACCCCACATCGTCCAACGCATCATCGAACTGCTCAAACGCTACCCCGGGGTCATCGCCCTTGGCGGCTTCCTGTCCGGCATTGGCAGTTTCATCCTGGTCGACCGCCAGGCCGGCCTCGCCAGTTGGATCGCCGTGCTGATGCTGATCAGCTGGGTCTGGCTGATGCTCGAGAACACCCTGACGGGACTGTTCGCACGCACGTTCAAGCGCGAAATCCCGCAGCCACTTTTGCGTTACGCCACACAGATGATCCACCAGGAAAGTCTGTTCTTCGTCCTGCCGTTCTTCTTCATCACCACCACCTGGAACAGCGGCCAGCTGGTGTTCACCGGCTTGCTCGGCGCAGCCGGGCTGATCTCCATCGTCGATCCGCTGTACTACAAATGGCTCGCACCGCGGCGCTGGCTGTTCATGGCGCTGCACACCCTGACCCTGTTCGCCGCGTTGCTTACGGCGCTGCCGATCATCCTGCACCTGACCACCGCACAGAGCTTCAAGCTGGCGCTGATCGCGGCCATGGCGCTGTCATTCCCGAGCCTGGCCAGCAGTTTCCCGATCAACAACTGGCGCCGCGCCGTGGCGCTGGTACTGGTGACCCTGACCGTGGGCGGCGGCGGGTGGCTGCTGCGCTCATGGGTGCCACCGGCGACCCTGTGGATGACCGAAGTGGCGGTGACCACCGAGCTGCAGGACCGCCAGCCCGGCGAATCGCTGGACGAGATCGCCGCCAGCCGCATTCGCAGCGCGGGGCTGTACGCCTATACCGCAATCAACGCCCCGCGCGGGCTGAACGAGCGGATCTATCACGTGTGGCAGCAGGACGGTAAAGAGGTCGACCGCATCGCCCTGGACATCCACGGTGGGCGCAAGGAAGGCTACCGGGCCTGGACCCACAAGCAGAACTTCCCGCCCAACCCCGTGGGCAAGTGGCAGGTGCGGGTGCTGACCGAGGATGGCCAGGTGATCGGCGTACTGCGCTTCAAGGTGGTCGAGGATGTACCGGCGGGGTGAAGCTTCATCATCGCGTCGCCTCCATCGCCGTTGCGACTTGCCCCGCGATTGAAGCCACCGCCGCTGCAACAGGCTATGATCTGACCCACCGCCGTCGTGCAGAGTCAGAAGCATGGAGCCCAGCGCCACCCTCGACACCCGCCAGCACCCCGCGCGCCTGCTGATCGCCGGCGACTGGACCCTGGCCCACTACACCAGCCTCAAGCGCGACAGCGAGCGCCTGCGCGACCAGTACGGTGCTGACACGATCGCCGACCTCAGCCAGCTTGGGCGCCTGGACACCGCCGGTGCCTCGCTGCTGGCCGAGTTGCTGGGCGCCGAGCGCCTGTCGCACTGCACCGACGAGCTCCCCGAGGCCAGCCGAGCCTTGCTCAGGACGGTGTATGGCTCGGTGCAGGACTACTGCATCCCGATCAAGGAAGCCGAACAACCGGTCCTGCTGCAATTGCTCGCACGCATCGGCTGCGCCGTCGACACGCTCTGGCAGGACACCCGGCAACTGCTCGGTTTCGTCGGCCTGATCCTCGCCACCCTCGCCACCCGGCTCCTGCAACCACACAAGTGGCGGGTCACCCCGGTGGTCGCGCACATCGAGCAGACAGGCCTGGACGCCGCGCCCATCGTCGCCTTGCTGACCTTCCTGGTCGGCGCCGTAGTGGCCTTTCTCGGGGCCACGGTGCTGGCCGACTTCGGTGCGACGGTCTTTACCGTCGACCTGGTGGCCTTCTCCTTCCTGCGCGAATTCGCCGTGCTGCTCACCGCGATCCTGATGGCCGGGCGCACGGCCAGCGCCTTCACCGCGCAGCTCGGCTCGATGAAGGCCAACGAGGAGATCGACGCCATCCGCACCCTGGGCCTGAACCCCATCGAACTGCTGGTGGTGCCGCGGGTTCTGGCGCTGCTGATCGCCTTGCCGCTACTGACCTTCGTCGCCATGGTCTGCGGCATCGTCGGCGGCGCGGTGGTCTGTGCGCTGTCGCTGGACATCCCGCCGGCCATGTTCCTCTCGCTGCTGCAGAGCGACATTGGCGTGCAGCACTTCCTGGTCGGCCTGCTCAAGGCGCCGTTCTTCGCCTTCCTGATCGCCGCCATCGGCTGCCTGGAAGGTTTCAAGGTCAGTGGCAGCGCCGAGTCGGTCGGGGCCCACACCACTTCGGCGGTGGTGCAGTCGATCTTCGTGGTCATCGTGCTGGATGCCGTGGCTGCGTTGTTCTTCATGGAGATGGGCTGGTGAGTGGCACACGTGAAGCGGTGATCGAAGCCCGTGGCCTGTGCAACCGTTTCGGTAGTCAGAGCGTGCACGAGCAGCTCGACCTGGACCTGTACCGCGGCGAGATCCTCGCCGTGGTCGGCGGTTCGGGCAGCGGCAAGTCGGTGCTGCTGCGCAGCATCGTCGGCCTGCGTCGGCCCAACGAGGGCAGGGTGAAGGTGTTCGGCCAGGACCTGGCCACGCTGAACGACGACCAGCGCTCGCAGGTGGAACGGCGCTTCGGTGTGCTGTTCCAGAAGGGCGCGTTGTTCTCGTCACTGACCGTCACCGAGAACGTCGCGCTGCCGTTGATCGAGCATGCCGGGCTGTCACGCGCCGACGCCGAACACCTGGCCGGGGTCAAGCTGGCGCTGGCGGGGCTGCCGATCAGCGCCGCCGACAAGTACCCGGCCTCGCTGTCCGGCGGCATGATCAAGCGCGCGGCCCTGGCCCGCGCGCTGGCACTGGACCCGGACATCCTGTTCCTCGACGAACCCACCGCAGGCCTGGACCCGATCGGCGCAGCGGCATTCGACCAACTGATCCTGACCCTGCGCGACGCCCTCGGGCTTTCGGTGTTCCTCATCACCCACGACCTGGACACCCTCTACACCATCACCGACCGGGTGGCGGTGCTGTCGCAGAAGAGGGTACTGGTCGCAGGCCCGCTGGCCGAGGTCGAACGCACCGACGATCCCTGGATTCACGAATACTTTCACGGCCCGCGCGGACGTGCAGCCGAACAGGCAGCCGCAAGCGCGGGACAGGAGCACTGACGATGGAAACCCGAGCTCATCACGTCCTCATCGGACTGGTCACCGTGCTGGTCGTGGCCGGCGCCATGCTGTTCGGCCTGTGGCTGACCAAGTCCAGCGTCGACGATGCCTTCAAAGATTATGAAGTGGTGTTCAACGAGGCCGTTTCGGGCCTGTCCCGGGGAAGCGCGGTGCAGTACAACGGCATCAAGGTCGGCGATGTCAGCACCTTGCGCCTCGACCCGCAGGACCCGCGCCGGGTACTGGCGCGCATCCGCCTGAGCGCCGACACACCGGTCAAGGAAGACACCCAGGCCAAGCTCACGCTCGCCGGGGTGACCGGCAACTCGTTCATCCAGCTCAGCGGCGGCACGCCGCAGAGCCCATCGCTCAAGGGCAAGGACGGACAGCTGCCGGTGATCGTCGCCTCGCCGTCGCCGATCTCACGCCTGCTCAACGACAGCAGCGACCTGGTGACCAACATCAACCTGCTGCTGCACAACGCCAACCAGATGTTCTCGGAAAACAACATCGAACGCCTGAGCAACACCCTGGCCAACCTCGAACAGACTACCGGTGCCTTCGCCAGCCAGAAGGGCGGCATCGCCCAGGCCATCGAGCAACTCGGCCAGGTCGGCAAACAGGCCAGCGCCACCCTGGCCGAGACACAGGCGCTGATGCGCAACGCCAATGGCCTGCTCGGCAGCGAGGGCAAGCAAGCCTTCGGCAGCGCGGAGCAGGCCATGCAGTCGCTGGCTCAGAGCACCGCGACCATCAATGACCTGCTCAAGAACAACCGCGAGGCGCTCGACGACGGCGCCCAAGGCCTGAATCAGCTGGCCCCGGCAATCCGCGAGCTGCGCGAAACCCTCAATGCCCTCAAGGGCATCTCCCGGCGCCTGGAGGCCGACCCCAGCGGCTACCTGCTGGGCCGCGACCCAACCAAGGAGTTCCAGCCATGAGGCCGTCCCTTCGCCTGCTCGCCGCAGGCAGCCTGCTGAGCCTGGCCAGCGCCTGCTCGATCCTGCCACAGGCCGAGCCCACCGATATCTATCGCCTGCCGGTGAACCAGCAGAGCCGCCCGGCGACACCCGTGGATTGGTCGCTGCGCCTGAACAAGCCGCTGGCCAGCGAAGTCCTGGCCGGGCCGCGTATCGCCGTGATTGCGCAAGGCGACGTGATCAGCAGCTACAAGGGCGCGCGCTGGAGCGATCCGGTGCCACTGCTGGTGCGCAATCGCCTGCTCGATGCCTTCCAGCGGGACGGCCGGGTGCAGCGCCTGAGCGCCGATGACAGCAACCTGCAGGCCGACTACGAGCTGGCGGGTGAGCTGCAAGCGTTCCAGAGCGAATACCGCGAAAACGGGGTGCAGGTACTGATCCGCTACGACGCGCGGCTGGTGCAAGGGCGCAGCCAGCGCATCCTTGCCAGCCAACGCTTCGAGGTGCTCCAGCCACTGGCCGACAAGCAGGTGCCGGCGGTGGTCAGTGGCTTCGGCGCTGCCAGTGACCAGCTCGCGCGCCAGGTGGTGGACTGGACAGTCGCCCAGGCCTCACGGATGCAGGCTCAGGCGAAGAACCAGTAGCAGACGAAGATCGCCGCGATCATCCCGGACAGCTCGGCCAGCAGCGCGCAGCCCACTGCGTGGCGCACGCGCTGGATGCCCACGGCGCCGAAGTACACCGCCAACACGTAGAAGGTGGTTTCGGTACTGCCCTGAATGGTCGCGGCCACGAGCGCCGGGAAGCTGTCGACACCGTGGGTCTGCATGGTCTCGATCAGCATCGCCCGCGCCGCGCTGCCGGAGAACGGCTTGACCAGTGCCGTGGGCAGGCCTTCCACGAAGCGGCTGTCCACACCCATCCACTCGACCGCATGGCGGATGCCGCCCAGCGCCAGCTCGAGCGCCCCGGAGGCACGCAGCACACCCACTGCGACCAGCATCGCGACCAGATAGGGCAACAGGCTCTTGGCCACGTCGAAGCCTTCTTTGGCGCCCTCGACGAAGGCCTCGTAGACCTTCACCTTGCGCAACGCACCGATCACCAGAAACAGCATGATCACGCCGAACAGCGTCAGGTTGCCGAGGATCGACGACAGGCTCGCCAACGCAGCCGCCGACAACGTGCCGAGAAACGCCATGAAGCCACCGAGCAGCAGGGCGCCGGGGATGAAGTAGGCCAGCACCACCGGATCCCACAGGCGCAGGCGCTGCATCACGGCAACCGACAGCAGGCCGACCAGGGTCGAGACGCTGGTCGCCAGCAGGATGGGCAGGAACACCAGCGTCGGGTCGGGAGCGCCTTGCTGGGCGCGGTACATGAAGATGGTGACCGGCAGCAGGGTCAGCGACGAGGCGTTGAGCACCAGGAACAGGATCTGCGCGTTACTCGCCGTGGTGCTGCTGGGGTTGAGCTCCTGCAGCGCACGCATGGCCTTCAGGCCGATGGGCGTGGCGGCGTTGTCCAGGCCCAGGCCGTTGGCAGCGAAGTTCATGGTGATCAGGCCCAGGGCAGGGTGGCCAGGCGGCACTTCCGGCATCAGACGCGCGAACAGCGGGCCGAGAACCTTGGCCAGCCATTCGACGATACCGGCCTTTTCGGCAATCTTGAGAAAGCCCAGCCACAGGGTGAGGGTGCCGAACAGCAGGATCATGACCTCGACCGACAGCTTGGCCATGGCGAAGATGCTCTCGACCATCGCGGCGAAGATTCCCGCGTTGCCACCGACCAGCCACTGGGCCAGGGCGGAGATGGCCGCTACCACGAAAAAGCCGAGCCAGAGGCCGTTGAGCATCTGCAATCCCCCTGAAAAATGCCCGAATGATAGCGCATAAGGCGCCCTGAATCCGATCCCTGCAAGAGCGGCCGACAGGGGTGGTGTCGGACGCCACAATGCAAAAAGCCCCGACGGGTCGGGGCTCTTGCTTGCAACCAGAGGCTTACTGGTTGACGGTCTTGCCCGCCACCACAGCTTCTTTTTTCTTGCCGTTGGCCTGGAACAGCGAGTTGTAGTACGCCTCGCCCTTGGCGCTGTCGTACATGCCTTGCCACTTGGCGATCACCACGGCGGCCAGGGCGTTGCCCACCACGTTCAGTGCGGTACGGGCCATGTCCATGATGCGGTCGACACCGGCGATGAAGGCCAGGCCTTCCAGCGGAATGCCCACGCTGCCCAGGGTCGCCAGCAGCACCACGAAGGAGACGCCCGGCACACCGGCAATACCCTTGGAGGTGACCATCAGGGTCAGCACCAGCAGCAGCTGTTGGCTGATCGACAGGTCGATGCCGTACAGCTGGGCGATGAAGATCGCCGCGATGCTCTGGTACAGGGTCGAACCGTCGAGGTTGAACGAGTAGCCGGTCGGTACCACGAAGGAGCAGATCGACTTCGGCGCACCGTACTTCTCCATCTTCTCGATCACGCGCGGCAGCACGGTCTCGGAGCTGGAGGTGGAGTAGGCGAGGATCAGCTCGTCCTTCATGATGCGCATGATCTTGATGATCGAGAAGCCGAACACGCGTGCCACCAGGCCCAGCACCATGAAGGCGAAGAAGGCGATGGCGAAGTACACCAGCAGCACCAGCTTGGCCAGCGGCAGCAGCGAGGCGAAGCCGAAGTTGGCGACGGTCGCGGCGATCAGGGCGAATACGCCGATCGGGGCGTAGTTCATGATCATGTGGGTGACCTTGAACATGGTCTCCGACACACCCTGGAAGGTACGCACCAGCGGCTCGCGCAGGTCGGCGTTGAGGCTCGAGAGGCCCATGCCGAACATGACCGAGAAGAAGATGATCGGCAGCATCTCGCCACGCATCAGCGCTGCGAAGATGTTCGATGGGATCAGGTTGAGCAGGGTCTCGATGAACGCATGCTCATGCTGTACCTCGGCCGCCGTGGCCTGGTACTTGGAGATGTCGACGGTGCCCAGGGTGCTCATGTCGATGCCGGCACCTGGGTGGAACACATTGGCCAGTACCAGACCGACGACGATGGCGATGGTGGTCACCACTTCGAAGTAGAGAATGGTCTTCAGGCCGATGCTGCCCAGTTTCTTCGCGTCGCCAACCCCGGCGATGCCCACGATCAGCGACGAAATCACGATCGGGACGACGATCATCTTGATCAGGCGAATGAAGATGTCGCCGGCGGGCTGGAGGACGTTGCTGATCCACCATGCCTTTTCTGCACTGAAATGATTCAGTAGCGCGCCGACTGCAACGCCGAGGACGAGACCGATCACGATCTGCCAGGCGAGGCTCAGTTTTGCCTTCTTCATGTCGTTACCTTTGTTGTAGTGGTCATGGCCAGCAGATCGGAAAAGCGCGTCCCAGAGCCTTTGGCAACGTCACGGGCAGCGATTGGCTTCCGTCTGGCGACCCTGTTCTCAGGTCAACGCCAGCGAGCGAACGAGCGCTCGGGCCAGCTAAAAAGGCGGCAACTATTGCGACGTGGACAGGGTCAGTCTAATGCCGGAAACGACTACCCCATGCCGAATCGGCATAGGAAAAGACCGCAAATCGGCCAATTCAGCGGCCAAAAAATCCAGGCGTTCGGTTTTCCGAACAAGACCAAACCGCCATTTTTAGGCAGAAACGACAGGATCAGTTGGAGGGTGGTGGGGGGTTGTTCGACAATCCGAATGGAAGAAAACACACCCTGCGCACAGCGCAATCGAGGGGAAAAAAATTCGATATACGGTTACGACAAAATGTGTCTTGAGAGAAAAATCGTACAAGTACGTTTTGGAAGGGAGATTTCTGTAAGGACGCTTCGGAAGCCAGGTCGAGTGTTAGTGCCTTTTCCGACACCACTGACCTGGATCTTCCGATGCTGTCTCTCCTGACCCGGCCCTCGTCGGAGGTACTCCCTGTACCCCTAGGCCACTCCGATCCTGACGCGATCAGAACAGCCCGGCCCCCTGGTCATGTGCTGCCTCTCCTCGAGGCGGCGCATCATGGACGACGCAACGGTAAATACGTTCAACGTCCATCCGATTACGGTGCGCGACCGTTGGTCAGTACCAGTTCGGATCGCGCTTGAGCTGCTCCTGCAGCAGCTTCTTCATGCCGTCATCCGGCTCGCCCAGCCAGCGATAATCCGCATGGCGGGTCGGCGACTTGTCTGAGGGCAGACCTTCGGGAACCTCCACGAGCATCCCGTAGGCTTCATCCTTGTCCCAGCTGAACGCAACGATCAGGCGCTTGTACGTGCAGTTGTCGTCCGACTCGCAGAGAGGGCCGACCAAATACTTGTCGCCGTCCTCGGTCACCGCCGACATCTGCTGCGCAGAGCTGCCGCTGAGGTTGATCACCCACTCGGGCAGGCGTTCTTCATTCTTTATGGTCTTCTGCCAGGTCTGGCGGTATTCCGGGTCCGACCCCAGCAACTGGTTAGCCCGCACCTGACCGTCATTGGCTGCCATCGCCGCCGAGCCACCGCCCACGAGCAGGGCGGTGACCAGGGCGTTAAAGAGCATCCTGCTCATGGGCGTCCTCTACCGCGTCCGAAGAAGAAGGAAGCGACGAACAGGACCAGGAAGACAATGAACAGGATCTTCGCGATACCCGTTGCGGCGCCGGCGATACCACCGAAGCCCAGCACTGCGGCGACAATGGCGATGATCAGGAATGTGATAGCCCAGCTCAGCATGGTGTTTCTCCTTTCTTTTCGGGATAGGGTCGGTGTGGCACTAGAACACCCAGCGTTCCTGAGGAACGATGTTTTCCAGGGTGGCCGGCGAAGCATTGGCCGAAGGCAGCGGCTGTGCCGCCTTGACCAGGGTGGTGGCGTGATTCGTCTTCAATTGCGTCAACAACGCAGTCTGAGCAGCTACCTGATCGGCCAGGCGAGCGGTCTGCCAGCTGTGATAGAACAGGCCGCCGGCGAGGGTCAGTACCAGTGCCATCGCCAGGTACAGAAACTGATGCACGGGCAGCGCTGCGTCCTGCGAACGGTTGACTGATTGGCGATTCATGCCGGCTCCTCCTGCTGTATTTGTTATCCAAACCTTGAGGGAGTTATTGCAGCCTGCATGCCAGCTTTTTAATCTCAAAAAAATCTTTATAAATCAGTCAGTTATGCGCAAATGGAAAATGCAGCAAGGACGTATCCTGCACGATGCCTTGCTGCACGCCGTGCGTTTTGCACGATTCAACCTTCCACTTTGCTCGCCACCTTCAGCAAGTCCGCATCCACGCCCCGTACTCCGAGGATCTGCCCCGCAATCTGCACGGCGATGGTCTTCTGCTCCTGGCTGACCACCTCGCCAGACAGTCGCACCAGGCCTTCCTGGCTCGCGACCTTGATGTTCGGCCCGTCGAGATTCCGGCTGTAGCGCAAGCTGCTTTGTACCTTGTCGATGATCCAGGCATCGCTGGGCTGCGGCCCTGTCGGAACAGTCGGCGGATTTTCACGGGCCTGGGCCATGGCTGCGGAATCCAGGCTGATCAGGTTGTTGACCAGGTACACGCCCTCGCTGGTACGGGCGATGACCCCGGCCAGCTCCTTGGCCTCGACGTTGTCGACGCGACCGCGCATGGTCACCACGCCCTCGCGGCTCTCGACCTCGATTGGCGCCTTTTCCGTCACCCGGCTCCAGAGCAGGCGCGCGCGGATGATCGCGGTCAAGGTGGCGTCCTCAAGGCGTTGGGCGTAGGCACGCCGCTCAAGCGGCTGCTCCGCCAGCTCGGCATTGACCTGCAGACGGTTATCCACCCGCTCGATACCGCGGGTGGCCAAGGCGACACGCTCGGCCAGGTCGCGCTCGACAGGATTTTCCACCTCACCGCTGAGGCGGGCCTGCTGCCCCTCCACCTGCACCTCTATGCGGAACGGATTGAGTACCTTGTTGAGGGAAACCGCAGTCTGCACGGCCCCCTCCAGCCGTGCATCCTGCAACGGGTCGGCGACAACGGGACCGACTGCCAGCAGCAGGCCGGCAGCCAGGGCGCAATGACGTGGGAACAAAGGCATGGCACTTCTCCTTTTTCGTAACAAATCCAACCAACCTCGCAACCTGCATGCCAGCGTCACAAATGCTGGAAAATCTATTTATTTCAATCTGTTAGCCAATAAACAGAGCAACAGCTAGCATGCACAGGACGGAATCCTTCAGAATCGACCATGCAACTTGCCCGATTTTTCCGACACTAACTGAGATCAATCCCATAGGAGCGCAGGAAAAATGGAACCAGCCCAGGACAAGCAAGGCCGCATTCTGCTGGTGGACGACGAGTCCGCGATCCTGCGCACCTTCCGTTACTGCCTCGAAGACGAGGGCTACAGCGTCGCCACGGCCAACAGTGCCGTTCAGGCAGAGACCCTGTTGCAACGCCAGGTGTTCGATCTGTGCTTCCTCGACCTGCGCCTGGGAGAGGACAACGGCCTAGACGTGCTGGCCCAGATGCGCATCCAGGCGCCCTGGATGCGCGTGGTGATCGTCACTGCACACTCGGCGATCGATACCGCAGTGGATGCCATCCAGGCCGGCGCTGCCGACTATCTGGTCAAACCCTGCAGCCCCGACCAGTTGCGCCTGGCCACCGCCAAGCAACTGGAGGTGCGCCAACTGTCGGCGCGCCTGGAAGCGCTGGAAGGCGAAGTGCGCAAGCCCAAGGACGGTCTCGACTCGCACAGCCCGCAAATGATGGCGGTGCTGGAAACCGCGCGGCAGGTGGCGACCACCGATGCCAATATCCTGATCCTGGGCGAGTCCGGCACCGGCAAGGGCGAACTGGCCCGCGCCATTCACGGCTGGAGCAAACGCGCACGCAAGGCCTGCGTGACCATCAACTGCCCCTCGCTGAACGCCGAGCTGATGGAAAGCGAACTGTTTGGTCATACCCGCGGCGCCTTCACCGGCGCCAGCGAGAGCACGCTCGGGCGGGTCAGCCAGGCGGACGGCGGCACGCTGTTCCTCGACGAAATCGGTGATTTCCCACTGACCCTGCAGCCAAAACTGCTGCGTTTCATCCAGGACAAGGAATACGAAAGGGTCGGCGATCCGGTCACCCGTCGGGCGGACGTTCGCATCCTCGCCGCAACCAACCTCAACCTTGAGGAGATGGTGCGCGAGAGCCGCTTCCGTGAAGACCTGCTGTACCGCCTCAACGTCATCACCCTGCACCTGCCGCCACTGCGCGAGCGCAGCGAGGACATCCTCACGCTCGCCGATCGCTTCCTCGCCCGTTTCGTGAAGGAGTATTCGCGCCCGGCGCGGGGATTCAGCGACGAGGCCCGTGCGGCACTGCTCAACTACCGCTGGCCGGGCAACATCCGCGAACTGCGCAACGTGGTGGAGCGCGCCAGCATCATCTGCCCGCAGGAGCGCGTGGAAATCAGCCACCTGGGGATGGGCGAGCAGCCCACCGGCAACGCCCCGAAGGTTGGCGCAGCGTTGAGTCTCGATGAGCTGGAGCGCGCCCACATCGGTGCCGTCCTGGCAGCCAGCGATACCCTCGACCAGGCCGCCAAGACCCTCGGTATCGATGCCTCCACCCTGTACCGCAAGCGCAAGCAGTACAACCTGTGAAGTGGCCCATGAAGCTGCGCACGCGGCTGTTCCTGAGCATCTCGGCACTGGTGACGGTTGCGTTGCTGGGGTTGCTGCTGGGGCTGATCAGCGTGCTGCAGATGGCAGCGGTGCAGCAAAAGCTGGTGCGTGACACCACCCATACCCTGGAAGTCGGGCTCAAGCTGCGGCAGAACCTGGGCGAGCAGTTGAACCTGATACTCGATCCAGATACCGATCCGAAAAGCTTGGCAAGCCTGCAGGAAAACTTCCAGGCGCTATTGGTGGCAGGCCTCGAACAGGGCGGTGAACGCACCGGATTCAGCAAGGCCAGCAGCAACTACCAGACCTTCCTCCAGGCCTATCGCGACAGCACCTCACCGTCGCGCAGCATGGGCGTCGACGACCCTTTGGGCGCCGCGTTCAACCAGGTCCGTACCGACCTGATCGACTCGCACAAGCAGGCGCTGGAGCACATTTCCCGCAGCGAAGAACATGCTCGCGATCATGCCCTGCTGGTCAGTGGTGCATTGGGCCTGATGGGCCTGGCGGTGGTGGTGCTGGGCTTCATCACCGCGCATAACATCGCGCGTCGCTTCGGCCAGCCGATCGAGGCCTTGGCCAAGGCAGCCGACCAGGTTGGCCAAGGCAACTTCGACGTTACCCTACCTGTGACCCAAGCCACCGAACTCAACCAATTGACCCGCCGTTTCGGCCTGATGGCCGACGCCCTGCGCAAGCACCAGGCCACCAATGTCGATGAGCTGCTGGCCGGCCAGCAGCGCCTGCAGGCCGTGCTCGACAGCATCGACGATGGCCTGCTGATCATCGATCGCCAAGGTCGCCTGGAACACCTCAACCCCGTGGCCCAACGGCAGTTGGGCTGGAACGCCTCGCGGCTCGGCAGCAATCTGGCCGAAGCCCTGAACCGCCCGGAGCTGGAGCAACAGATGCGCCAGGTGCTGCGCGGCGGCAGCCTGGACCGGCCACCGGATGACCTGAGCATCGAGGTGGACGAAGAGACCCGTCTGCTGACCTTCAGTCTGACACCCGTCAGCCACCCGCAAGGGCCGATTCTCGGCGCGGTGATGGTGTTGCATGACGTGACCGAACAGCGTGCATTCGAGCGCGTACGCAGCGAGTTCGTCCTGCGTGCCTCCCATGAACTGCGCACCCCGGTCACCGGCATGCATATGGCTTTCGGCCTGCTGCGCGAGCGGGTCTCGTTCCCGCCCGAAGCGCGGGAAAACGATCTGCTCGACACCATCGGCGAAGAAATGCAGCGTCTGACCCAACTGATCAACGACCTGCTCAATTTCTCTCGTTACCAGAGCGGACTGCAGAAACTGGAACTGGCGCCCTGTACACTCGATGACCTGCTGGAGCGTGCCCGGGCACGCTTCGCCGAATCGGCGGCGCACAAGCAGATCGAACTGGTCAGCGAGCTGGAACCTCCCTTGCCGCACATCCAGGTCGACCTTGCGCAGATCGACCGGGTGCTGGACAACCTGCTGCACAACGCCATCCGCCACACTGCCAGTGGCGGGCACATTCGCCTGCACGCACGGCGGCATGCCGAGCGGGTGATCATCAGCGTCGAGGACGACGGCGAAGGCATTGCCTATGGCCAGCAAGGGCGAATCTTCGAGCCGTTCGTGCAGGTCGGGCGCAAGAAGGGCGGCGCAGGGTTGGGCCTGGCCCTGTGCAAGGAAATCGTGCAACTGCATGGCGGGCGCATGGGCGTGTTCTCTCGGCCGGGGCAGGGGACGCAGTTCTACATGGCCCTGCCGGTGTGAGGCGCCTGTTCAAGGCTCATCATCGATTCGCCGCCCGCCCATCCGTCGTCCGCGCGTGATCAGCTCGGCGAACTGTCGGGCGTTGAGCGGATGGGCGAACAGCCAACCCTGCCCATAGTTGACCCCTTCGCTGTTGAGCAATACGGCCTGGTCCTCGCACTCGATCCCCTCGGCGATCACCCGCAGGTGCAGGTCATGGGCCATGCGGATGATATGCGGGGCGACGCCGCTGCTGGCGGCGTCGTGGCCCAGGGCGTCGATGAACGCCTTGTCGATCTTCAGGCAATCGACCGGCAGGGTCTGCAGGTAGGCCAGGCTGCAGTAGCCGGTGCCGAAATCGTCGATCAGTACCTGATGCCCGACCGAGCGCAGGGCCTGCAGGTTGTCGCGGGCCACCACCACATCGATCAGGCCGCGCTCGGTCACTTCGAATGCGATCTGCGTTGCGGACACCCGATGCTGGGCCAGCAACCGCGCTGCGACCCGGCCGATACGCGGCACCATCACATCGCACGCTGCCAGGTTCACCGAGATGTACAAGTGCCGATTGGCCCGCAACAACTGGCCCAGTTGCTCCAGTACCCGCTGCAGGACGAAGTCGGTGATCGGACGGATCTGCCCGGTGTTCTCGGCAAGCGGGATGAACAGCTCCGGGCTGGTCAGGCTGCCATCCGGTCGGCGCCAGCGCACCAGTGCTTCGGCGCCGACACAACGGCGGCTGTCCAGTTCGAAGATCGGTTGGTAGAGCACCTGCAGCTCGCCACGGCGCAGCGCCTGCTGCAACTCCGAGCTCATCGAGCGCCGCTGCAGGATCAGTTGCAGCACCAGCCAGCCGATGCAGCAGGCGAGCAGCAGGCTACCGGGGAACAACAACCAGAGCATGCCGTTGAGCTTCAGCGGCAGGCTTGCACGGGGGGCGATGAGGACGAGTTGGTAGTCCGGTGACTTGGTCGGCATCCGGTAGACGAGGCGGTCGCTGAGCTCGATCAGCGCCTTGCGTGACGGTGGCGGCCAGTCCGGCGCAGGTGGCCAGGGCTGGGGAGGGCCCAGCACCGGGATCGCCCGGCTGCCGCGGTCGAGCACTACCAGCAGGCTGCCACCGGGCGGGAGATCGACCACGTCGGTCAGGTGGCCGCGTGAGGTGGACACCAGGAAATGGCCACGCCCCAGCATCAACGCCGCAAGATTTTCGTTCGGCTCGGTGGTGGTGTTCAGCCAGTAACTGTAGGTCGGCCCCTGGATGTCGGGTGAGCGCATGGGCCGCATGACCTGCTCCCCACCCCGGCTGGAGCAGGCGATGTCTCCGTCGACATAGACCGCCTCGTAGACAAAACGGTAGCTCAGGCCCACCTGACGCAGCGCAGACAACATCGCTGCATCACAGCCGCGCATCGGCAGCGCCTGCAGTTGGTCGACCCCCTCGCGCAACTGGCCGAACACTTGCTCCAGGCGCTCGAGAAAACGCTCGCCGCGGGCATTCATCTGCGCGCTTTCGCTCTGTTTCATCTGCTGCAGGGTGACACCGACACTGGCGGCCAGCAGCAGCGCAGCACTGGCCAACGCGACCAGAGAGGCCAACAGCCAGGGGCGGTAGAAAATTTGGCGCACAGAGGCGATCAGCGAAGACATGCGCGGCATCCAGTTGAATACCAAAGGTATAGCAACTGGATGAACAGTTGGCGCGGTGCGATAGGCGGTCCTGATTCACCGCATGCTGTTGAGCACCTGCAGTATTGCCGCGGTCTGCGCATCGGGCATGCCGTCGAAGCGCTGCGCGCGGAAATGCATCTGGAAAGCGGCGATCACATGGCGGGTCGAGACATCCAGCTCGCCAGTCTGCTCGATGGCATAGCCGAAGCGGGCCAGTTGTTGCTGATACCAGAGCGGGCTCGGTGGATTGGCCTCGAAATACACCTGCTGGCGCGCCACGGAGGCAGCGTTCGGCCAGATCCCCAGGCCTGCGTCAGCCAGCCGCTTCCAGGGGAACAGCGGCCCCGGGTCGAGCTTGCGCAAAGGTGCGATGTCGCTATGGCCAATGATGTTGCGCGGCTGGATGTTGTAGCGCTGGACGATATCCTTGACCAAGGCGATCACTGCCTCGATCTGCGCTTCGCTGTAGGGGTGCCAGACACGTCCGCTGGGGGTATCGGTATAGCCGGGATTGACGATCTCGATACCGATCGAGCTCGAGTTGAGCCAGGTGCGGCCCTGCCACTGACTTTCGCCGGCATGCCAGGAGCGGCGGCTTTCATCCACCAGCTGGTAGACCGTGGCATTGCCGTCGCCAACCAGGTAATGGCTGCTGACCTCGCCATGGGTCAGCAGCGCCAGCGAGCGCTCCAGCGAAGCGTTGGTGTAGTGCAGGACGACGAACTGGATGCGGCTGTCCTGGTTCGCCGAGGTGTGGCTGCGGTCGATGCGCAGACCGCTGGAGCAGCCGGCGAGCAGGATGAGGAGAAGGGCAGTAGCGAACGTTTTCATCGGATGGAGGCACGTCATGTGTCGGTATAAGCGCTACAGTATAACGTGCTATCGCCGATTACCCATTCCCAACGATGCCCGCTCAGCGGACTGAGCGCACGACCCGTGTCGAAAGCAACAGGGCTGGCGTAGCGGTACTCGTTACCCTTGCTCGACGCGATTGCGCCCCTGGTCCTTGGCGCGGTACAGCGCTTCATCCGCACGCTTGAGCACCTGGTCGCCACGCTCGCCGGAGCGGAAGGCGCTGACGCCGATGGACGTGGTGATCACCACGCGCTCGCCCTTGAAGTGAAACGGGCAGGCCTCGATCGCCGCACGCAGCGCTTCGGCGACCTGCAGCGCTGCGGGAGGGGATGTCTGGGGCAGCAGCAGGACGAACTCCTCGCCACCAAAGCGGGCGATGAAGTCGCGCCCGCGCAAGCGCTTGCGCAACTGGTCGGCAACGATCTTCAGCACCTTGTCGCCGGCCAGGTGGCCATAGCCGTCGTTGATGCGTTTGAAATGATCGAGGTCGAGGATGGCCATGGCCAGGTGGCCGCCATTCTCCTGCCAGTCGGCAAGCTCGCGCTCGACCCGTTCGCTCCAGGCGGCGCGATTGGGCAGCCCGGTCAGTGGATCGACCAGTGCTTTCTGCCGCTGTTCTTCCAGGTGCTCACGGTAGCCAAGCGCCTCCTGCTCCATGCTCGCCACTCGCTCGGCCAGGCCTTGCAGGCGTCCGGCCAGTTCCTGCTCACGGCGGTCGCGTTCGTGCTGGTGGTCATCCATGGTGACCAGCAGGCCCTCGAGCCGGTGGTCCAGCAGGTGCTTGAGGCTGTCGATGTCCACTGCGCCCTGGACGCTGGTTTGCAGGCCATCGACCTGTTCACGCAACTGACTGTCCAACTCGCGAGCGGCAGTGCTGTTGTCGGCGTGGCCCTCGCTGGCCTCCTGCAGGTGGCTCTGGAAGGTCTCCAGGCGCTCGTTGATCTGCTGCAGGTAGGCTTCGAACTCATGCTGGCCGCTGTCGTTGATTGCCAGCATCAACACCGCCAGGTCGTCCAGTACCGGGATCAGCTCGTACCAGTTCAGCCCGCGCGCCACCCGCTCGCGCATTTCCAGGGCCTGGGCCTTGTGGCGCTCCGGCAGGCTCAGGTCGTCGAGCAGGCCGATCAGGGTTTCTTCGATGTGCGCGGCAACCTGGCTGTAGGGCGGCTCGACGGCATCAGGCAGGGCGTAAGGGCCGTCTTCACCGACTGGTTGTTCTTCCGGGGGCTCGGTGGCGGGGGCTTCGTCCGCTGGCGTGCTGTCGGCGGCGGTCTCCGGCTCGACAGGCTCGGACTCGGCGGGAGGAGCGACTGGCTCGGGTTCGACAATGCTCGCCGGCTCGCGGGCGTCGTCAACTGGCTCCACCGTCTCGGCAGCACCGGCCAATTGCGCAACCGGCGCCGGGGCCTCGGGGGCGGGCTCGACAGAGCGGGGCGCCGCAGGCAGAGGCTCCAGTTCATCAGCATCGATCGTGCTGTGTGCCGCAGAGGCTGGGCTCGGGGCTGGGGCTGGGGATCGTGGCTCAGGTTCGCGCGCAGGCAACGGTTCGCCCGTTGGCTCGACGGTCTGGCTCTGTGACGTTGCGCGCGAGGGTGCCGGTTCGTGCTCCGGCTCCGGCGCTTCGGCCTGAGCACCCTCTTCGCGACCGCCAAACAAGCGTTGCAGGAAGCCTGGCCGGGCCTCTTCGGTCGCCTTGCGCAGCGACGACAGCGCGCGCCCCTGCAGACCGCTGAGCTCGCCAAGCAGCGGCGGCAACTCACGCGACTGGCTGACACCGCCGTCGAGCTTCTTGGCCAACTTCTTGAGCGGACGGGAAACGTCGCCGGGCAGCTCAAGCCCCTGCAACTGGGAAACCAGCGAGGTCAGCGCATCGCTGACCTGGTTCATCCGCGTTTCGCGACGCTGCTCCGACTCGAGCACGGCCTTTTCCAGTCGTGGGATAAGCCCGGCGAGCCCCGCGTCCATGCTGTCACTGCGGATGACCTCGCGCATTTCCTTCATGCACTGGTCGACGACCTTGTCGCTACCCTCGGCGGCCAGCGTGCTGCGGACCAAGCCACGGCGCAGCAAGTCGAGGCGAGCTTCCCAGCGACGCTCGAGCTTTTCCTGCCGTTCGATGCTTTTCAGATATTTTTCTTTCCAGCGCTCGGCTTCGTCGGTCATGCCTGGATCCGCAACGGTAATAGCATCAGAGGGTATGTGATTACTGGATTTCGGCGCGAAGCGCGAACTCTTGAGTGTGTCAGCGCACGACCGGCAGGGTATCCACAGTCAAGGCATCCGGCAATCGGATCTCGACCGCCACAGGCAGGTGGTCGGAAATCGGCTGCGACAGCACCTCGACTCGTTCAAGCGTCAGGCTCGGGCTGAGCAGGATGTGATCCAGGCAGCGTTGCGGACGCCAGCTGGGGAAGGTCGCCTCGACCTGTGGGGCGATCAGTCCGAGGTCGCGCAGGGGCGAGCGCTCGAGCAGGTCGTTGGCGTGGGTGTTCATGTCGCCCATGAGGATCTGATGGCGGTAGCCGCCGATCAGCTCACGGATATACCCGAGTTGCAGGGCACGGGTCTTGGCGCCGAGCGCCAGGTGCATCATCACCACGATCAGCGCGTCCTCGCCTTCGCCGAAACGCACCAGGATCGCCCCACGACCGGCCGGACCGGGCAGGGGATGGTCTTCAAGGTGCTGGGGCTTGAGCCGGCTGAGCACGCCGTTGCTGTGCTGGGCGAAACGCCCGAGATTGCGGTTGAGCTGCTGATACCAGTAGGGGAAGGCACCGAGCTGGGCCAGGTGTTCGACCTGGTTGACGTAGCCCGAACGCAGGCTGCCGCCGTCGGCTTCCTGCAGGGCAACCAGGTCGAAATCAGCGAGCAGGTCGCCGATCTTCTGCAGGTTGCCGACCCGCCCGGTATGGGGCAGCAGGTGCTGCCAGCTGCGGGTCAGGTAGTGGCGGTAGCGCTCGGTGCTGATACCGACCTGGATATTGAAGCTGAGCAGCCGCAGGCGACCATCCTCCGGCAGGCCTGGCGCCTGCAGATGATGTTCGTTGACCCGCGGCTGGTGCAGGCCAACACTTCGCGTGGTACGCAAGCGGGCCATGGCTGCGCCGCTTACTTAGCGGCACGCTCCTTGGCGATCAGTTGGTCGGCTACGTTCAGGACGCCTTCCGGCCCGCCAGCGGTACCCAGGTCGAAGCGATACTTGCCGTTGACCACCATGCTCGGTACGCCGGTGATTTCGTACTTCTTCGCCAGTTCCTTGGCCTGATTGACCTGGCCCTTGATGGCGAACGAGTTGAAGGTAGCGAGGAACTTGTCCTTGTCCACGCCTTGGGTGGCGAGGAAGTCGGCCATGTCCTGCGGGTCGGTCAGACGCTTGCGCTGGTTCTGGATGGCGTCGAAGACCGCGGCGTGAACCTTGTGCTCGACGCCCATGGCTTCGAGGGTGAGGAACATCTGGCCGTGGGCATCCCAAGGGCCGCCGAACATGGCCGGGACGCGCTTGAAGTTGACGTCGGCCGGCAGCTTGTCGATCCAGGGATTGATGGTGGGTTCGAAGTGGTAGCAGTGCGGGCAGCCGTACCAGAACAGCTCGACGACTTCGATCTTGCCTGGCTGCGAGACCGGGACCGGGTTGCTCAGCTCGATATATTCCTTGCCCGCCACAGGCTCGGCGGCCTGCACCGCGGCCATACCGAATACGCTGGCGGCGACCAGCGCAGCGCTGAGAATCAGTTTACGCATGCTTTACTCCTGAGCAATCAATGGTCGCCTCGACACGACCTATGCTGTGACAGGCCATGAAGGGCTCGAGTTCTGTAGTGTAACGGCTGGGACCATAAAAAAGGGCGGCCTACGCCACCCTTTTCATGTTTAGCGATGTTGCATTAACCGAGTGTTAACGCTCGTCTCAATGCAGCCCCTGGATATAGCTGGCCAACGCCTCGATATCCTTGTTGCTCAGCTTGCCGGCGATGGTGCGCATGGTCATGGCATCGCCATCGTTGGTGCGATTACCTTCACGGAAGTCGGTGAGCTGCTTGCTGACATACTGCGAGTGCTGGCCGCTCAGGTGAGGGAAGCCGGCAAGGGCAATGCCTGCGCCGTTAGGTGAGTGGCAACCGGTGCAGGCGGGCATGCCTTTCTCCAGGTCACCGCCGTTGAACAGCGCACGTCCACGCTCGACCAGCTTGGGATCTGCCGCGCCGACACTGCCTTTCTGGCTGGCGAAGTAAGCGGCGATATCGGCCAGGTCCTGGTCATTGAAGGCGGCCAGCATGCCGGTCATTTCCAGCACCGTGCGCTTGCCCGACTTGATGTCGTGCAATTGCTTCTCAAGGTAGCGCTGGCCCTGGCCGGCCAGTTTCGGGAAGTTCGGCGCCAGGCTGTTGCCGTCAGGGTTATGGCAGGCACCACAGACCGCAGTCTTCGCCTGGCCGGCAGCGGCATCGCCTTTGATGGGGTCGGCAGCAGTGGCCGCACCTGCGACACCCATGGTCAACAGCAGACTCACGAATAGTTTGTTCATCAGCTAATCCAACACGGCTAAGGGTGAAATGTTATGTATCGGGACTGCCACTCATCCAAAGGATGACCAATCGGTAGTCCTCGGCACTGCAGTCCATGCACAATCCACGCGGCGGCATAGCCTTGAAACCCTGGGTAACATGCGCCACCAGTACATCCACACCTCGCGCCAGCCTCGGTTCCCAGGCCGCCGCATCGCCCTTCCTGGGGGCCTGTGGCAGCTGACCGGCGTGACAGGCCGCACATGTGCGGTTGTACAACGCCTCGGGATCCTGTGTAGCCTGTGCGCTGAAAAACGGCTGGAACATACCGACCGCCAGCAGCCATTTCGCCATGCGGAACGACCTGACAGGGTTGGGGGCCGCGCTGCGTTCTGATGCGCGAGCTAGTGATCGACACCCCATGCTCGTCCTCCTTCGCTGGGAGAATGAGCACACAAAAACTGGGGCATTATATACTTCCGCCCTCCAAACGGAAACGCGGCCTGGATCAGGCAACACCCACATCGGATATCCCATGCAAGTCAAGAACCCCATCCTCGGCCTCTGCCAGAAAGCCAAATTCGCCCTCAGCGCTGCCAAGGTCGAACAATGCCCGGAAGACCAGGGCTACGAGGTGGCTTTCGCCGGCCGCTCCAACGCCGGTAAGTCCAGCGCCCTCAATACCCTGACCCATGCCAGCCTGGCGCGTACCTCCAAGACCCCGGGGCGCACCCAGCTGTTGAATTTCTTCAGTCTGGACGATGAACGGCGTTTGGTCGACCTGCCAGGTTACGGTTATGCGAAAGTGCCGATTCCGCTCAAGCAGCACTGGCAGAAACACCTGGAGGCCTACCTGGGCGGGCGCGAATGCCTGCGCGGCGTGATCCTGCTGATGGACGTGCGCCACCCGATGACCGACTTCGACAAGATGATGCTCGACTGGGCCAAGGCCAGCGGCATGCCCATGCACATCCTGCTGACCAAGGCCGACAAGCTCACTCACGGCGCAGGCAAGAACACCCTGCTCAAGGTGCAGTCGGAAATTCGCAAGGGCTGGGGCGACGCGGCGTCCATCCAGCTGTTTTCGGCACCCAAGCGCCAGGGGCTGGAAGAGGCCTATCGGGTCTTGGCGGACTGGATGGAGCTGGAAGACAAGCCGGTGGCTTGAAGATCCACCTGCACGCTGTGGCGGCGGGCTGATCCGCTGCCGCAGGCTTCTCCAGCAGCCATGAGGCAAATTCCGGGCAAAAAAAACCCCGGACTTCATATGGGGAGGGGGAAGTTCGGGGTCCAAGTCCGGACCGCTAGGGCGGGGTCCAGATATCTGCCAACACTTAACACAACATAGGAGCATCGAAAGGCTTCACCAGCCATTCAGTTACTCTGAGTTCCGGTTCACCGGTTTAGTTCCGAAGCCTTGAAAACTATTTGCGATAGTTTCATGAAACTTCAGAACCGGGGGCGAGGAGCCCACCCTGCGGATCCGCGACACTACGCCACAGATCCTACTCCTCTTCGCCACGCCGTTTAGTGAGCTTCGTCCCAATTCGAACCAACGCCGACTTCGACTAGCAGCGGCACATCGAGCTGCGCGGCGTTGCTCATGTAGGGGCGAATTTCAGCCTTCACCTGCTCGACCAGGTCTTCACGCACCTCCAGCACCAGTTCGTCGTGCACCTGCAGGATCACCCGTGCATCCAGGCCACTGTCGTTCAGCCAGTTGTCTACCGCGACCATGGCGCGCTTGACGATATCGGCCGCGGTGCCCTGCATCGGCGCGTTGATCGCGGTGCGTTCGGCGCCTTTGCGCAGGGCCGGGTTCTTCGCATTGATGTCCGGCAGATACAGGCGCCGCCCGAACAGCGTCTCGACGAAGCCTTGCTCGGCGGCCTGGGTGCGAGTGCGCTCCATGTAGGCCAGCACGCCGGGATAGCGGGCAAAGTAACGGTCGATGTAGTCCTGCGACTGCTTGCGGTCGACGCCGATCTGCTTGGCCAGACCGAAGGCGCTCATGCCGTAGATCAAGCCGAAGTTGATGGCCTTGGCGCTGCGGCGCTGGTCATTGGTGACGGCCTCCAGCGCCACGCCGAATACCTCCGCGGCCGTTGCGCGGTGCACATCGAGGTCATTGCGGAAGGCATGCAGCAGGCCTTCATCCTTGGCCAGGTGGGCCATGATGCGCAGCTCGATCTGCGAGTAGTCCGCGGCCAGCAGCTTGTAGCCGGGGCTGGCGACGAAGGCCTGGCGGATGCGTCGGCCTTCGGGAGTGCGTACCGGAATGTTCTGCAGGTTCGGGTCGCTGGACGACAAGCGCCCGGTGGCGGCCACCGCCTGCTGGTAGGAGGTGTGGATACGCCCGGTACGCGGGTTGATCTGCTCCGGCAGCTTGTCGGTGTAGGTACTCTTGAGCTTGCTGAGCGAGCGGTATTCCATCAGCACCGTTGGCAGCGGATAGCCTTCGGCGGCCAGGTCTGCTAGCACGGCTTCGGCCGTGGAAGCCTGGCCCTTGGCGGTCTTGCTCAATACCGGCATGCCCAGCTTGTCATAGAGGATCACTCCCAGCTGCTTGGGTGAGCCCAGATTGAACTCCTCGCCCGCCAGCTCGAACGCCCGACGTTCGAGCTCGGCCATCTTCACGCCCAGCTCACCACTCTGCACCTTGAGCAGCGCAGCGTCGACCAGCGCGCCCTGGCGCTCGATTCTGGCCAGCACCGGCACCAGCGGCATCTCGATATCCATCAGCACCGGCTGCACGCTGGGGGTTTTCGCCAGGCGTGCCTGCAGTGCGTGGTGCAGGCGCAGGGTGATGTCGGCATCTTCGGCGGCGTACGGGCCAGCCTTGTCCAGATGGATCTGGTTGAAGGTCAGCTGCTTGGCGCCCTTGCCAGCAATATCCTCGAACGCAATGGTGCTGTGGTCGAGGTATTTCTGCGCAAGGCTGTCCATGTCGTGGCGCGTAGCAGTGGAGTCGAGCACATAGGACTCGAGCATGGTGTCATAGGCCACGCCGCGCATCTGGATCGGCAGCGAAGCGTTGGCCAGGATATTGATGTCGTACTTGGCGTTCTGCCCGACCTTGGCCTTGGCCGGGTCTTCCAGCAGCGGCTTGAGCGCCGTTAGCACCGCGTCGCGGTCCAGCTGCGTCGGAGCACCTTCGTAGTCGTGGGCCAGCGGCACATAGGCCGCTTCATGGGGCTCGACCGCGAACGACAGGCCGACCAGCTCCGCACGCTGGGCATCCAGGCCGGTGGTCTCGGTGTCGAAGGCGAACAGCGGCGCCTGGCGCAGCTTCTCAAGCCAGACATCAAAACGCGCCTGGTCGAGGATGGTTTCGTATTTCGCCTCGACCTGGGCAGCAGGCTCCTCGACCGGAGCAATGGTGTCACCCTCCCGGGCGGCGTCGCGCTGTACCTCGGCGATCCAGCTCTTGAACTCCATTTCGGTGTACAGCGCCAGCAATGCTTCGCGGTCCGGCTCGCCGCATATCAGGGCATCGACTTGGACATCCAGCTCGACATCGACCTTGATGGTCGCCAGCTCATACGACAGAAAGGCCGCGTCGCGGTGCTCCTCGAGCTTGGCCGGCAGGGTCTTGGCGCCGCGAATGGCCAGGCCCGGAACCTTGTCGAGGTTCTGGTACAGGTCACGCAGACCGCCTCCGATACCGGTCAGCAGGCCCACTGCGGTCTTCTCGCCGACCCCCGGAACACCGGGGATGTTGTCGACCTTGTCACCCATCAGGGCCAGGAAGTCGATGATGTGCTCAGGGCCCACGCCGAACTTCTCGTGCACGCCTGCCACGTCGAGCACCGTGCCGGTCATGGTGTTGACCAGGGTGATGTGGCCGTCTACCAGTTGCGCCATGTCCTTGTCGCCGGTCGAGATGATGACCGGACGCCCGGCTGCCGCACTGCTGCGGGCCAGGGTACCGATCACGTCGTCGGCCTCGACACCCTCGACGCACAGCAGCGGGTAGCCCAGGGCCCTGACGCTGGCGTGCAACGGTTCGACCTGCACACGCAGATCGTCGGGCATGCTCGGGCGGTTGGCCTTGTACTCGGCGAACATGGCATCGCGGAAAGTGCCGCCCTTGGCGTCGAAGACCACCGCGAACAGGCTGTCCGGGTACTGCTTGCGCAGGCTCTTGAGCATGTTCAGCACGCCCTTGACCGCGCCGGTGGGCATGCCTTTGGAGGTGGTCAGCGGCGGCAGGGCGTGAAAGGCGCGGTAGAGGTAGGACGAACCGTCCACCAGGACGAGAGGCGCTTGGCTCATGAGGAGAATCAACCTTTTCGACGGGTCCGGAGCTAGAATAGCCGGATCAGTGACGACAAAAGGACTTAGGTTATCATGCGTACACCCATTCGCCTGTTACTGCTCAGCCTGCTGGCCACCATGCCGGTCGTTACGCTGGCGGCGGACGACGCCCCATCGGCAGATCCCGATGTGACCATTCGCACGGAAGGCGACAGAACCATCCAGGAGTACCGTCAGAACGGTTTCCTGTATGCGATCAAGATCACGCCGAAAAACGGCAAGCCTTATTTCCTGGTACGCGCCGATGGCTCCGATGGCAATTTCATTCGATCCGACCAGCCGGACATGCTGATTCCGTCCTGGAAAATCTTCGAATGGTAAGCTAGTAACGCGTATCGTTCTTATCAACCAGGCACCTCCTCCAGGAGGTGCCCGTATGGGCAACTTTTCAACATGTCAGTCTTCACCCCTGTGTCCCGGCCTGAGCTGGAAACCTTTCTGGCGCCGTACGAGCTGGGCCGTCTGCTCGACTTCCAGGGCATTGCCGCCGGAACCGAAAACAGCAATTTCTTCGTAAGCCTGGAAAAAGGGGAATTCGTCCTGACGCTGATCGAGCGGGGGCCGGCCGAAGACATGCCGTTCTTCATCGAACTGCTCGACGTCCTGCATGACGCCGACATGCCCGTTCCCTACGCTGTGCGCGATCGCGACGGCAAGGGCCTGCGCGAACTGTGCGGCAAGCCGGCACTGCTGCAGCCACGGCTGTCGGGCAAGCACGTCAAGGCGCCGAACAACCAGCACTGCGCCCAGGTTGGCGAGCTGTTGGCGCATATCCACCTGGCGACCCGCGAGCGCATCATCGAGCGCCGCACCGATCGGGGCCTGGACTGGATGCTGGCCTCAGGCGCCGACCTGCTGCCGGGCCTGAGCACCGAACAGGCGCAGCTGCTGCAACCCGCACTGGACGAAATCGCCGCGCACAAGGCGCAGATCCTGGCACTGCCCAGGGCCAACCTGCACGCCGACCTGTTCCGCGACAACGTGATGTTCGAAGGCACCCACCTGACCGGGCTGATCGACTTCTACAACGCCTGCTCCGGGCCGATGCTGTATGACATCGCCATCACCATAAACGACTGGTGCCTGGACGCCGACGGCGGCATCGATCTGCCGCGCGCCCAGGCGCTGCTGGGGGCGTACGCGGCGCTGCGGCCGTTCACTGCAGCCGAGGCAGAGCTGTGGCAGGTGATGCTGCGCGTGGGTTGCGTACGCTTCTGGCTGTCGCGCCTGATCGCGGCGCGGGACTTCGCCGGCATGGACGTGACGATCCATGATCCGAGCGAGTTCGAGGTGCGTTTGGTGCAGCGTCAGCAGGTGGCTTTGAAGTTGCCGTTTGCGCTGTAAGCGCGGCGGCCCTATCGCGGGACAAGTCGCAGCGGCGGTTCGCCGCTGCGACTTGCCCCGCGATAGGGCCGGGTCAGCCGCTAGAGATGCTCCAGGCAACCCACCAGGTCGTTGCCCAGCTTCTCCAGCAAACGCTCGTAGCCCTTGCCATCCACCGGATCGTTCCCACCCAGTGCATCCAGCTCCGCCAAGGTCACCGGCAGCCCGGCCACCAGTGTTTCGGCCAGGCGCGGGCGGATCGGCGGCTCGCTGAACACGCAGGTCGGGCCAACTTCCTGCAGACGCTTGCGCATGGCCGCGACATGCTGGGCACCCGGCTGCACTTCGGCGGCGACGCTGAACACGCCGGTATGACGCAGCCCGTACTCGGCTTCGAAATAGTCGAACGCTTCGTGGAACACGAAGTAAGGCTTGCCGGCAATGCCAGCCACACGGGCCTTGATCCGCTGGTCGAGCGCGTCCAGACGCTCGACGAAGGCCTTCTGGTTGGCCTGATAGCGCGCCGCATTGGCCGGATCCGCCGCCGCCAGGTCGCTGGCCATTTTCGCCGAAATCACCCGGGCATTGACCGATGACAGCCACAGGTGCGCATCGAGCGACCCCGGCTGGTGGTCATGGTCGTGATCGTCGTGGTCTTCTTCATGCGAGTGGCTGTCCTCGCCAAAACGACGCAGCTTCATGTCCGCCAACGTCTGCACGGCGATGGTCGGCTTGCTGCGGTTTTTCAGCACGCGCGGCAGGAAGCTCTCCATGTCCGGTCCGATCCAGTACAGCAGGTCGGCATCGCCCACCTTCCGTACGTCGGACGGGCGCAAGGCGTAGTTGTGCGGCGAGGCGCCGGGCGGCAGCAGCACTTCGGTGCTGCCGACACCGTCCTGAACCGCGGCAGCGATCTGCTGCAGGGGCTTGATGCTGGTCAGCACACGCACGTCGGCCTGGGCCGAGAAGGTGATGAAAGCGACAAAGAGAGCAAGGAATCGGGACACAGTGGATACTCGGCTCGTCAGAAACAGGTAACATAATAACGTCTCCATCGATAACCGTCGCCGCCCATGTCAATCACGCCGCTGGCTCACCGTCCCCACGATCATTCCCATTGCGTCCACAGCGCCTTGGCCGAAGCCGACGCCCTGTGCGTCCGCCACGGTCTGCGCCTGACCGCGCTGCGCCGCCGTGTGCTGGAGCTGGTGTGGCAAAGCCACAAACCGCTGGGCGCCTACGACATCCTCGCCGTGCTCAGCGAACAGGACGGCCGCCGCGCCGCACCACCGACCGTGTACCGCGCCCTGGACTTCCTGCTCGAGAACGGCCTGGTGCACCGCATCGCCTCGCTCAACGCCTTCATCGGCTGCAGCCACCCTGAACACAAGCACCAAGGCCAGTTCCTGATCTGCCGCGAATGCCACGTGGCCATCGAACTGGAGCAGGAGAGCATCAGCGGCGCCATCGTCGCCAGTGCCAAGGCCGTGGGCTTTGCCGTCGACACCCAGACCGTCGAAGTGGTCGGCCTTTGCAGTAACTGCCGGGGCGCCGCATGAGCGACGCGCTGATCCGCCTGGAGCAGGTCGGCGTCACCTTTGGCGGCGAAGCGGTGCTCGACAGCATCGATCTGTCGGTCGCACCACGCCAGATCGTCACCCTGATCGGCCCCAACGGTGCTGGCAAGACCACGCTGGTGCGCGCCGTACTCGGTCTGCTCAAGCCGAACAGTGGCAAGGTCTGGCGCAAGCCGCGCCTGCGCATCGGCTACATGCCGCAGAAGATCCAGGTAGACGCCACCCTGCCGCTTTCGGTACTGCGTTTCCTGCGCCTGGTGCCGGGCGTGGATCGCGCCGCGGCCTTGTCGGCATTGCAGGAGGTGGGCGCCGAACACGTCATCGACAGCCCGATCCAGACGGTCTCCGGGGGCGAGATGCAACGGGTATTGCTGGCGCGGGCGCTGCTGCGCGAGCCTGAACTGCTGGTGCTCGACGAACCGGTACAGGGCGTCGACGTGGTTGGCCAGACCGAGCTATACAACCTCATCACCCGCCTGCGCGACCGCCATGGCTGCGGTGTGCTGATGGTCTCCCACGACCTGCACCTGGTGATGAGCGCCACCGACCAGGTGGTCTGCCTGAACCGCCACGTGTGCTGCTCCGGGCACCCGGAGCAGGTCAGCAACGACCCGGCCTTCGTCGAGCTGTTCGGCCAGAACGCTCCCAGCCTTGCGGTCTACCACCACCATCATGATCACAGCCACGATCTGCACGGCGCGGTGATCGCCCCTGGCGCCCATGTTCACGGAGAGCACTGCAAGCATGGCTGATTTTCTTCTGTACGCCTTGCTTGCCGGTCTTTCCCTGGCGCTGGTGGCCGGCCCACTGGGCTCCTTCGTGGTCTGGCGGCGCATGGCCTATTTCGGCGACACCTTGTCCCATGCCGCGCTGCTGGGCGTGGCGCTGGGCTTCGTGCTGGACGTCAGCCCTACGCTCGCGGTAACGGTCGGCTGCCTGCTGCTGGCGATCCTGCTAGTGACCCTGCAACAGCGTCAGCCGCTGGCCTCCGACACCCTGCTCGGCATCCTCGCACCCAGCACCCTGTCGCTTGGACTGGTGGTGCTGAGCTTCATGCACGATGTGCGCATCGACCTGATGGCCTACCTGTTCGGTGATCTGCTGGCGATCAGTACCACCGACCTTTCATGGATTCTCGGCGGCAGCGTGTTGGTGCTGGGCTTGCTCGCGGTGCTCTGGCGCCCGCTGCTGGCAATCACCGTGCACGAGGAGCTGGCGATGGTCGAGGGCCTGCCAGTGGCGGCCCTGCGTATGGCGCTGATGCTGCTGATCGCGGTGGTGATCGCAGTGGCGATGAAGATCGTCGGCGTGCTGCTGATCACCTCGCTGCTGATCATCCCGGCCGCTGCGGCACAGCGTCACGCGCGCTCGCCGGAGCAGATGGCCCTGGGCGCCAGTTTGCTGGGCGTGGCAGCGGTTTGCGGGGGGCTGGCGATGTCCTGGTTCAAGGATACGCCTGCTGGTCCATCGATCGTGGTCTGTGCCGCAGTGCTATTCTTGCTGAGCCTGGCATTGCCCAAGCGCTGAAATTTCAGGGTGCGCATTGACGCACCCTGCAACCTTTGCGCCCGTAAAGGGTCTGTAAGACTTGTTTTCGAGCGTGCGCACCTGGGTGTAGACTTGCTCGCTTTTTGCGCAAATAGAGAGTCGCAGGAATGAAGCCGTTCGCCTCCCGTTATCTGCTTGTTGCCGCGTTTTCCCTGTTACTGGCCGCCTGTTCCAGTGCCCCGGTCGAGCAGCCGGTCGCGCCTGCGCAGCCAGACGCCTGGCAGCAGTTGCAACAGAACATCGCCAGCAACGAGCTGGCCACTGCCGAAGACCAGCTCGCCAGCCTGCAGGCACAGTCGCCGAACGATGCGCGTATCGAGCAATACCAGCGCCAGATCGCCGAAGCCTACCTGCAACGCAGCCAGATCGTCCTGCAGAAAGGCGACGTCAATGCGGCCGCCACTGCGCTGGCCCGCGCCCGTGCACTGATGCCCCAGGCACCCGCGCTGACCGGCGGTGATGCCGTCGCCCATGCTCGCCAGGCCGAGCTGGACAAGGCTGAAGCCGCGCTGAAGGCTGCAGAATCCAAGCCACAGGCACGGGTCATCGACCCGGCGGCACCGAGCACGGTGATTGCACTGAAAACTACGGACATTGCAGCCATGCGCAAGCAACTGGATAACATCGCCGCCGATGTGGTGAGTTACCAGTGCGAAGTGGTGTTCCAGGTGCCACGTACACAGGATGCACCGTGGCTCAAGACGCTGCTGCAGAAGCGGGTGAAGCGGATCGATGCAGACTTTGTGCTGAAGCAGAAGCACGAGATCCAGCGGGCATTGCCAGCACAGGTGGTGCTGGTGCCGCATCAGCGCTGAGACAGCGTCGACATCTTCGCGGGTAAACCCGCCCCCACAGATGCGTACATAACCTGTGGGAGCGGGTTTACCCGCGAACAGATGCTACGGCATCAAGCCGGAATCGCTTCTGCAGCCGCCTCCCGTTCCCATACCCGGTGCCCTTCGACCGCCTTTACGAAGGCTTCCACGGTCTTCTGGTCATCCCCAAGCAGCAACCCCTTGTCCTCCTTGAGCCCCAGCGCCCCCAGGAGCGCCTTGCCATCATTGGCCAGAGCGATCGCCTTGAGGTGCTTGTAGCCCTCGAGCAGGAAGTGCTTGGCCACCCCGCTGGCCGCCAGTGCATCCAGCGAGGCCTTGCCAGCGGGCACCAGGATGCCGTCGAACATGACCGAAGGCATGCCTTCCATCGACGCATCCACCGCCAGCGCCTTGCCGCCAGAGGTCTTCACCGGCGCCGAGGTTGGCCCCAGCAGCATGGGACGTGCGCTGTGGGCCTCCAGCGCCTTGACCAGCCTGTCGACGCTTTCGTCATCCACGCCATTGGCCACCAGCAACGCGATCTTGCGCCCCTTGATGCCCACATCGCCCGGATGATTCATTTGGCTCAGGGCCGGCGACGCCTTGAGTTTCGACTCCTTACCCTTGACCGTCCCGCTCTTCGGCGCCGGCAAACCAAGATTCTGCGCGACCGCCGCCGCAAGCTTCAGGTCGATATTGGCCAGAATCTCATTAACCTCTCGCGCACGAATATGCTCGCGCTCGACCTTGCCCAGTTCGAAGCTGTAGGCCTTGATGATGTGCTGTTGTTCGGTGTCGCTCATGCTGTGGAAGAACAGCCGGGCTTGCGAGAAATGATCGCCGAACGACTCGCTGCGCTGGCGGATCTTGTGCGCGTCGACGCGCTCCTGGTAGCTCTCGAAGCCACCGTCCTGCGGCGCTGCTGGGGTTTCTTTCGGCCAGCCAGCATCGATCGAGTTGGGCTCGTAGGCGGCGCGGCCCTTGTGAATGGTGTGACGGTGCATGGCATCGCGCTGATTGTTGTCATTGCGCACCACCGGCCGGTTGATCGGGATCTCGTGGAAGTTCGGCCCACCCAGGCGGCTGATCTGCGTGTCGGTGTAAGAGAACAGCCGGCCTTGCAGCAGCGGGTCATTGGTGAAGTCGATGCCCGGCACGATATGCCCCGGGCAAAAGGCGATCTGTTCGATTTCGGCGAAGAAGTTGTCCGGATTGCGGTTGAGCACCATCTTGCCCAGCGGCGTCACCGGCACCAGTTCTTCGGGAATTATCTTGGTCGGGTCGAGCAGGTCGAAGTCGAACTTGTGCTCGTCTTCCTCCGGCACGATCTGCACGCCCAGTTCCCACTCGGGATAGTCACCGGTCTCGATGGCCTCCCACAGATCGCGGCGATGGTAGTCGGTGTCCTTGCCCGCCAGCTTCTGCGCTTCGTCCCACAATACCGAATGCACGCCCTGACGCGGCTTCCAGTGGAACTTGACGAAATTGGCTACGCCCTCGGCGTTGATCAGCCGGAAGGTATGCACACCGAAGCCTTCCATCATCCGCAGGCTACGCGGAATGGCGCGGTCGGACATGGCCCACATCACCATGTGCGCCGACTCGGGCACCAGCGAAACGAAGTCCCAGAACGTGTCGTGGGCCGAGCCGCCGGTAGGTATTTCGTTGTGCGGCTCAGGCTTCACCGCGTGGACGAAATCGGGAAACTTGATCGCATCCTGGATGAAAAACACCGGCATATTGTTGCCAACCAGGTCAAAGTTGCCTTCATCGGTATAGAACTTGACGGCAAATCCACGGACATCACGCACTGTATCACCTGAGCCACGCGGCCCCTGCACCGTGGAGAAACGCACGAACACCGGGGTGATCTTCTCGGCATCCTGCAGGAAGCCGGCTTTGGTCAGGGCGCTGTGATCGCCATAACTCTGGAAATAACCATGGGCACCGGTACCTCGGGCGTGCACGATGCGCTCCGGGATGCGCTCGTGGTCGAAGTGGGTGATCTTCTCGCGCATGATGAAGTCTTCGAGCAGCGAAGGCCCGCGCGCGCCCGCCTTGAGGGTGTTCTGATTGTCGGCGATACGTACGCCCTGGTTGGTACGCAGCGCCTGGCCAGTGGCGTCGTTACGGTCCTGTTCGAGGCTCTGCAGCTTGGCATTGGTGTTGGCGCGGTCGGGCGTCTGGGTACCGGCCAGTTCGCTCTGCTTGGGCGCATCCGTCCTGTTGCTCGACATCTTGGCTCTCCTCATCAGTCTTCAGGCTGCCCGTTCGGGCTTGTTCAAGTAATGACTGGACCGTTTCGCCAAGCGTTCCATCGGGATTACCGGTTGTCGCGTTATGCCGGATCGATTGGTCGATTACGAAATAAATGCTAAGAACAACTATGGGAAAAGGCTAAAATGCGCCACCCCAGCTCACCGCTGACCCCAATTTCCATGCGCCCCACAAGGTTCGCTACGTGATCGAGTTCCAACATGTGCACAAGACCTACCGCGTCGCCGGTAGGGACATCCCCGCCCTGAATCCGACCAGCCTGACCATCGAGAATGGCCAGGTGTTCGGCCTGATCGGCCACTCCGGCGCTGGCAAGAGCACCATGCTGCGCCTGATCAACCGCCTCGAAGCGCCGTCCGGCGGCAAGATCATCGTCGATGGCGAAGACGTCACCGCCTTCGACGCCAACCAGCTGCGCCGCTTCCGCCAGCAGGTCGGCATGATCTTCCAGCACTTCAACCTGCTCGCCTCGAAAACCGTCGCAGACAACGTCGCTCTGCCACTGGTGCTGGCCGGCGAGCTGTCGCGCGCAGAGATCGACAAGCGCGTCAGCCAGTTGCTGGCCCGCGTCGGATTGTCGGACCACGCGAAAAAATACCCGGCACAACTGTCGGGCGGCCAGAAACAACGCGTGGGCATCGCCCGGGCGCTGTCGACCAACCCGAAGATCCTGCTGTGTGACGAGGCCACCAGCGCCCTCGACCCGCAGACCACCGCCTCGGTGCTGCAACTGCTGGCCGAGATCAACCGCGAGCTGAAGCTCACCATCGTGCTGATCACCCACGAGATGGATGTGATCCGCCGAGTCTGCGACCGCGTGGCGGTGATGGACGCCGGGGTGATCGTCGAGCAGGGGCCGGTGGCGGACGTGTTCCTACACCCGCAACACCCGACCACCAAGCGCTTCGTCCAGGAAGACGAGCAGGTCGATGAAGGCGAGCAGCGCGACGACTTCGCCCACGTGCCGGGCCGCATCGTGCGCCTGACGTTCCAGGGCGACGCTACCTACGCGCCGCTGCTGGGTACCGTGGCCCGAGAGACCGGGGTGGACTACAGCATCCTGGCCGGCCGTATCGACCGCATCAAGGATGTCCCCTACGGCCAACTGACCCTCGCCGTCACCGGCGGCAACATCGACGCAGCGTTTGACCGCTTCAAGGCGGCTGACGTACACATGGAGGTCCTGCGCTGATGGACGCCCTGAATTTCTTCGCCAACGTCGACTGGGCCGAGATTTCCCTCGCCACCGGCGACACCCTGATCATGCTGTTCGGCTCGCTGCTGTTCACGGTGCTGCTCGGCCTGCCACTGGGCGTGCTGCTGTTCCTCTGCGGGCCCCGGCAGATGTTCGAGCAGAAGGGCGTCTACGCGCTGCTGTCGCTGATCGTCAACATCCTGCGTTCGCTGCCGTTCATCATCCTGTTGATCGTGATGATTCCGATCACCGTGCTGATCACCGGTACCTCGCTGGGCGTGGCCGGTGCCATTCCGCCACTGGTCGTGGGCGCCACGCCATTCTTCGCGCGCCTGGTCGAGACCGCACTGCGCGAGGTGGACCGCGGCATCATCGAAGCCACCCAGTCGATGGGCGCCACCACCCGCCAGATCATCACCAACGCCTTGCTGCCGGAGGCCCGTCCGGGCATCTTCGCCGCCATCACCGTCACCGCCATCACCCTGGTGTCCTACACCGCGATGGCCGGTGTGGTCGGCGCGGGCGGCCTCGGTGACCTGGCCATCCGCTTCGGCTACCAGCGTTTCCAGACCGACGTGATGATTGTCACGGTGGTACTGCTGTTGGTACTGGTGCAGATTCTGCAGAGCGTCGGCGACAAGCTGGTCGTACATTTTTCCCGTAAGTAAGCCTAACAGGGTCGGCCCGGCCGTCCCGTTCGGGGGCCGTCGCGGCCCTCACAAGGAGTGATCGATGAAAAAGCTGTTCGCTGTCGTCGCCGCCGTCGCGGCCTTCTCGGCCAATGCCGCCGAAACCCTGACCGTCGCCGCCACCCCGGTGCCGCACGCCGAGATCCTCAACTTCGTCAAACCACAGCTGGCGAAGGAAGGCGTGGAGCTGAAGGTCAAGGAGTTCACCGACTACATTCAACCGAACGTGCAGGTCGCGGAAAAACGCCTGGACGCCAACTTCTTCCAGCACCAGCCTTACCTGGATGAATTCAACAAGGCCAAGGGCACCAAGCTGGTCAGCGTTGCCGGCGTGCACATCGAGCCACTGGGCATCTACTCGGCCAAGATCAAGAAGCTCGATGAACTGCCATCGGGCGCCACCGTGGTCATCCCCAATGACGCCACCAACGGCGGCCGCGCTCTGCTGCTGCTGGACAAGGCTGGCGTGATCAAGCTCAAGGACAACACCAACATCCTGTCCACCGTGAAGGATGTGGCTGAAAATCCGAAGGGTGTGAAATTCCGCGAACTGGAAGCGGCCACCATCCCGCGCGTGCTGACCCAGGTCGATGCAGCGCTGATCAACACCAACTACGCCCTGGAAGCCAAGCTCAATCCAGAGAAGGACGCCCTGGCCATCGAAGGCAGCGACTCGCCGTACGTGAACATCCTGGTGACCCGTGAGGACAACAAGGACGCGGACGCGGTGAAGAAGCTGGTGCAGGCTCTGCACTCGCCTGAGGTGAAGCAGTTCATCAACGAGAAGTACAAGGGCGCCGTGGTGCCGGCGTTCTAAGCCGAACGATCGCGCTGGATTTTTCGCGGGCAAGCCGGAACGCCGACTTGCCCGCGAAGCTTTTGGGGGCCATCAATCCCGCTTGACCAGCCCCGGCAACTGCGCCACCAGCTTCTGGTTGTTGAACGGCGCACGAATGAACCCGCGCTGACGCCCGTCCGGCCCGACCACCGCCAGGTTGCCACTGTGATCGACGGTGTACCCTGGCTTGCTGGTGTCCGCCGGGATGAACGGTATGCTCAGGGCATTGGCCAGCTTCTGGGTATCCTCGATGGAACCTGCCAGCCCCACGAAATCCTTGTCGAAATAGCCCAGGTACTGCTTGAGCTGCTGAGCCGTGTCGCGGTTCGGGTCGACGCTTACCAGTACCACCTGCAAACGGTCGATTGCCTCCTTGGGCAACTCGCTCTTCACCTGGCGCAACTGCGCCAACGTGGTTGGGCAGATGTCCGGGCAGTAGGTGTAGCCGAAGAACAGCAACGACCACTTGCCCTTCAACTGATCCAGCGCCACTGGCTGGCCGTTCTGGTCGTTCATGGTCACATCCGGCACGCTGCGGCTCTGCGGCAGGAGGATGATGCCGGCATCGATCAGCTCGGCCGGGTTGGCCTCGCTACGGCCATTGAGCACCTTGTTGACGGTCAAGCCCATGATCAGCGCGACCAGGGCAACGAGGATGAAGACGGTTTTCTGGGTTCGTGTCATAGGTTCAGCAACAGGTAGTGGTCAACGAGCAGGGCGATGAACAGCAGGAACAGGTACGCGATAGAGTACTTGAAGGTGCCGATCGCCGCGTGCGGCCGGGTGCCACGGTACAACACCCAGGCCCACTGGACAAAGCGCAGCCCCAGCAACAGGGCGCAGGCCAGGTAGAGCGGGCCGCTCATGTGGATGGCGTAGGGCAGCAGGCTCACCGCCAGCAGCACCAGGCTGTAGAGCAGGATGTGCAGCTTGGTGTAGTGCTCGCCGTGGGTCACCGGCAGCATGGGTATCTCGGCCTTGGCGTATTCCTCCTTGCGGTGGATGGCCAGGGCCCAGAAGTGCGGTGGCGTCCAGGCAAAGATGATCAGCACCAGCAACAGCGGCTCCGCGCTCAGGTGGCCGCTGACCGCGACCCAACCCAGCAACGGCGGGGCGGCGCCCGCCAGGCCGCCGATCACGATGTTCTGCGGCGTGGCGCGCTTGAGAAAGCCGGTGTAGACGACCGCATAGCCCAACAGGGAGGCGAGCGTGAGCCAGGCTGTGAGCGGATTGGTGAAGGCCAGCAGCAACGCCATCCCGGCGATTGCCAAGGCCAGGGCGAACGCCAGCGCCGGCAGGGGCGCAACCCGTCCCTTGGCCACCGGCCGCTTGCAGGTGCGGGCCATCAAGGCGTCGATGCGCCGGTCCAGCACATGGTTGACCACCGCCGCGCCACCGGCGCACAGGGCGATGCCCAAATTGCCAAACAGCAGCACCGTCCACGGCACACCCGCGCGGGTGGCGAGGAACATGCCTACCAGCGAGGTGATCAGCATCAGCACCACCACCTTGGGCTTGGTCAGCTCCAGGTAGTCGCGCCAGCCGGCGCGCTGCCGCCCTTGGCTCAGAACCGTCGCCACGTGTCGTTCCTCAGATGATGGGAAACGCCGCCAGGCGTGACCGGCCGCAGGCGCCAGCCCAGGCCGACACGCACCTTGTCGACCACCCGAATGCGGTAGTTCACCAGCACCATGGTCAGCAGCAACAGGGCGCCTCCGGCGTTGTGCGCCACGGCAACCCCCAGCGGCAGGTGCAGCAGCACGTTGCTGATCCCCAACCCCACCTGCAGCGCCAAGGCAGCAAGCACCAGCCGGGCCAGGCCGGGCAGGCCATTGCGGTGCAGCTTCCAGCTCAGCATCAACAGCACTGCCACGACCATCAATGCACCCAAACGATGGCTGATGTGGATGGCCGTACGCGCATCACTGTCGAGCTGCCCGCCCAGGTAGTTGGGGCCGACGTGCTGGGTGAGATGGAAACCGTTGCTGAAGTCTGCCGCAGGCCACCATTGACCATGGCAGGTCGGCAAGTCGATGCAGGCGACCGCCGCGTAGTTGGCACTCACCCACCCGCCCAGGGCGATCTGCCCAATCACCACCAGCAGTGCCAGCGCAGCCACCCGACGCAGGCTCAACGGCAGCTTGGGCGGTGGCGCAAAGGCCCGGGATAGACGCAGGGATAACAGGAACAGCAAGCTCAGGGTGGTGAAGCCTCCGAGTAGATGCGCCGTGACCACCTGCGGCCAGAGTTTGAGGGTCACCGTCCACATGCCGAACGCTGCCTGTGCCAGCACCACGGCCAGCAGCAGCACCGGCAACCGGTAGGGCCCGCCGTCGCGGCCATGACGACGTACCGCACCTATCGCCAGCCAAGCGATGACCAGCGCCAGGGTGCCGGCAAAATAACGATGCACCATTTCCGCCCAGCCCTTGGCTTCTTCCACTGGATGCTCGGGGAAGTGCAACTCGGCATGGGCCAGTTGCGCATCGGTCTTGGGCACGCCGATGAAGCCATAGCAGCCGGGCCAGTCGGGGCAGCCGAGGCCGGCGTGAGTCAGGCGCGTGTAGGCGCCGAGCAGCACGACGACCAGTGCCAGCAGGGTGGCGAACACAGCGAGTCGGTAACCGGGTCTGGCCATGCTGGCCTCCTAGCCGATGTTGGACAGCTTGAGCAGGTGGCGCAGGTCGTCGAGCACATGCTTGCCCTTGACCTTGGCGTCGTAGCGCAGCACCAGGTTGCCGTGGGGATCGACGATCCACAGTTGCGCGCCGGGCTCGACGACCTTTGTGCGATAGCGGTCGGCATCCAGCGGATAGCGCTGCAGTTGCGGATACTCGCGCTCGAGCAGCGCCTGGTAGTCGCCACTCAAGGGCGTCGCGGTTGCCAGCGCATGGCTGGCGCGGCTGGCATCGCGGCCAAGGCCGACCTGGATCTGTCGGGCGAGGTAGACCAGTTGCTGGCAGTCCTCGGTGCAGGCATCGGGCGTGCTGACCAGCAGTTGCCAGCGCTCGTCCTGAGCCTGGATGCCGATATCGGCGCGGCTTTGGCCATTGCCGATCATCACGCCGTGGTAGCTGCGCCCCTCCGGCACCCAGAACTTGAGCTTGTACATGCTGGTGGCGAGGATCATCGGTCCGAGGGTCACCAGCAGGATCAGGATCAGTTGCAAGCGCCCGCGGGTGCGGGACTTGCGCCCTTCAGGCACGTCCAGTGGACTCGTGGCGGCGGCCATGGCGTTTCTCCTTGTTGTCGTTGTGCCAGCCGAAATACAGGTACAGCAGCACCAGCGCCGTGCTCAGGGCGAACCACTGCACGGCATAGCCGAGGTGTTTTTCCGGGCCCATGGCAACGACCGGCCAATCCAGCCGATAGCTGGCAGGGCCTGGTTCCAGGCGCAGTTCATGGGCGAAGCCTTCGCGCGCCAGCTGCTGCCAGAGCTGCGCGGGATCGACAGCGGTCAGCAGGTGCGGCCACTGGCCGCCGGGCGGGTCGGGGTGCAGCTGAAAGGTGCTGCCTGGCGGCACATAGACCGTGGCCTGCAACGCCAGGGGCTGGGCCGGGGTGTCGAAACGCACAGGCACGCGGCGGTCCGGCCAGGGCAACCAGCCGCGATTGACCAGCAACCACTGGCCGCTGGCCTGGTCGTGGAAGGGTTGCAGCAGCTCGACACCGGCCTGGCCGTCGCGCAGGCGGTTGTCCAGCAGCAGGCTGTGCTCGGGGTCGAACTGACCGAACAGGCGCACGCGGTAGAAGGCCGGGTCAGGCAGTTGCACAAGCTGCGCCACGGCCACCGGCGCCTCGATGCGCCGTTCGGCGTAGCTGTCGAGCAGTTGGCGCTTTTCTTCGGCCCGACGCAGTTGCCAGCAGCCAAGCGCGATCAGCCCCGGCAGCAGTGCGAACACCACCAGGGTCGGGACCAGCCCTGGGCGAAATGGCCTCACCGCGGCCTCGCCCTGTCGATCGCTATACTTGTCCCCATCACTGCATCCCCCCGGAGTTTCGCCATGCTCAAGGCCGCGATTGTCCTGATGCTGTTGGCCACCATCGCCAGCCTGTTCAGTGGCCTGGTGTTCCTGGTCAAGGACGATGACCAGTCGACCCGCTTGCTCAAGGCCCTGACCGTGCGCGTGATCCTGGCCGCCCTGACTGTCGGCCTGGTGGCCTGGGGTTTCATCAGCGGGCAGCTGGTTTCGCACGCGCCGTTCTGAATCACCCCACCCACAGGGTCCACCTTGCGGCTAAAGCACATACACAAAGATGAACAACCCCACCCACACCACATCCACGAAGTGCCAGTACCAGCTGGCCGCCTCGAACCCGAAATGCTTGTCCGGGTTGAAATGCCCGCGCAGCACGCGCACGAACATCACGATCAGGATCAAGGTGCCGAGCGTGACGTGCGCACCATGAAAACCGGTGAGCATGAAGAAGGTCGCACCGTAGATTCCCGAGCCCAGGGTCAGGCCAAGGTGCACGTAGGCCTCGTAGTATTCGTAAGCCTGCAGCGCCAGGAACGATAGCCCCAGCAGGATGGTCAGCCCCAGCCACAGTTTCAGCGCGCCGCGATGGCCCTTGCGCAGAGCATGGTGGGCGATGGTGATGGTGACGCTGGAGCTGACCAGCAGGAGGGTGTTGATCAGCGGCAGGTGCCAGGGGTTGATGATGTCCTTGGGCGGCGGGAACAGCTTCGGATCGGGTGTGTGCAGCAACGGCCAGACGAACTCGAAGCTGGGCCAGAGCATGTGCGTCACGCCCTTGGCACCTTCGCCGCCGATCCAGGGTCCGGCCAGCACCCGTACATAGAACAGCGCCCCGAAGAAGGCCATGAAGAACATCACCTCCGAGAAGATGAACCAGCTCATGCCCCAGCGGAACGAGCGGTCCATCTGCGCGCTGTACAGGCCGGCGTGGCTCTCCTTGACCACCGCACCGAACCAGCCGAACAGCATGTAGGCCAGAAACAGCGCACCGACGAAGAAGATCAGCGGCCCGTGGGATTCCGGGTGTCCGGCCTTGAGGTCGTTGAACCAGGTACCCAGGCCGAACACCGTGATGAACAGCCCGATAGTGGCGATGATCGGCCACTTGCTCTGCGCCGGAACGTAATAGTGCTCATGACTTGCCATTGCTGTTCTCCTTCCCTCAGCGGGCGCCCTGAACGTCCTGTACCGCGGCATGGGCGACCGGCGGGTGACGCGCAGTGATGTCGAACAAGGTGTAGGCCAGGGTCAGGTGCTTCACATTGCCCGGCAGGTCGCGGTCGACGATGAAGCGCACCGGCATCTCGATGCGCTCGCCGGGCTGCAGCACCTGCTGGGTGAAACAGAAGCACTCGGTCTTGTGGAAATACGTGGCCGCTTCGGCCGGGGTGATGCTAGGAACGGCCTGCGCACTCATCGGCCGGTCGGTCGGGTTGTGCGCGACGAACACCATCTGGTTCACCGCACCCGGATTCACTTCGAGCTGGTCAGCGGTGGAGTAGAAGTCCCAGACCATGTCGCTCGCGTTGGTCGACATGAACTGCACCCGCACCGTGCGCGAGGGGTCGCTGACCTGGCTGCCCTCGTACTGCCCGCCCGTCTTGCCGTTGATACCAAAGGCCTTGCACATCACGTCGTAGATCGGCACCAGGGCAAAGCCGAAGGCGAACATCACCACCGTCAGCATCAACAGGCGCAGCACCAGGCGTTTGAGCGACAGGCCGGTCATCGCGTCAGTCTCCTATTTCACTTCCGGCGGGGTCTGGAAGGTGTGGTAGGGCGCAGGCGAGGGCACCGACCACTCCAGCCCGTCGGCGCCATCCCAGGGCTTGGCCGGAGCCGGCTCGCCGCCGCGGATGCACTTGATGACGATGAACAGGAAAAAGATCTGCGTGGCGCCGAACATGAACGCACCGATGGAGGAGATCATGTTGAAGTCGGCGAACTGCAGGTTGTAGTCCGGAATCCGTCGCGGCATCCCGGCCAGCCCGACGAAATGCATGGGGAAGAAGGCCAGGTTCATGCCCACGAACGACAGCCAGAAATGCAGCTTGGCCAGGGTTTCGTCGTACATGTGCCCGGTCCATTTCGGCAGCCAGTAGTAGGCCGAAGCGAAGATCCCGAAGATCGCGCCGGGCACCAGCACGTAGTGGAAGTGGGCGACCACGAAATAGGTGTCGTGGTACTGGAAGTCCGCCGGGGCGATAGCCAGCATCAACCCCGAGAAGCCGCCGATGGTGAACAGGATGACGAAGGCGATGGCGAACAGCATCGGCGCCTCGAAGGTCATCGCGCCCTGCCACATGGTGCTGACCCAGTTGAACACCTTCACCCCGGTGGGCACGGCGATCAGCATGGTGGCATACATGAAGAACAGTTCGCCCACCACCGGGATGCCGACCACGAACATGTGGTGTGCCCAGACGATGAACGACAGGAAGGCGATCGCGCCGGTGGCATAAACCATCGAGGTGTAGCCGAACAGCGGTTTGCGCGAGAACGCCGGGATGATCGAGCTGACCGCGCCGAAGGCCGGCAGGATCATGATGTACACCTCCGGATGGCCGAAGAACCAGAACACGTGCTGGAACAGCACCGGGTCGCCGCCACCCGCCGCGCTGAAGAAGCTGGTGCCGAAGTGGATGTCCATCAGCATCATGGTCACCACGCCGGCCAGCACCGGCATCACCGCGATCAGCAGGAAGGCGGTGATCAGCCAGGTCCAGACGAACAGCGGCATCTTCATCAGGGTCATGCCCGGGGCGCGCAGGTTGAGGATGGTGGCGATGACGTTGATCGCGCCCATGATCGAACTGATACCCATCAGGTGGATGGCGAAGATGAAGAAGGTCACGCTGGCCGGCGCATAGGTGGTCGACAGCGGCGCATAGAAGGTCCAGCCGAAGTTCGGCCCGCCGCCGGGGCTGAACAGGGTCGAGACCAGCAGCAGGAAGGCCGCCGGCAGCAGCCAGAAGCTGAAGTTGTTCATCCGTGGCAGGGCCATGTCCGGAGCGCCGATCATCAGCGGAATCATCCAGTTGGCCAGGCCGACGAACGCCGGCATCACCGCGCCGAACACCATGATCAGCCCGTGCATGGTGGTCATCTGGTTGAAGAATGCCGGCTCCACGATCTGCAGGCCCGGCTGGAACAGCTCGGCGCGGATCACCATGGCGAACGAGCCGCCAAGCAGGAACATGGCGAAGCTGAACCACAGGTACATCGTGCCGATGTCCTTGTGGTTGGTGGTCAGTACCCAGCGCATCAGGCCCTTGGCCGGACCATGCGCATGGTCATGGCCGTGCTCGTCGATCACTGCACTCATGTCCTGTCTCCTGCAATCCGCTGATTGCCACGGCTAACCCGGTTCATTGCGCGTCCGCCTGCTTGAGCGCCAGCACGTCCTTCGGCGTGACCATGTCGCCCTTGTTGTTGCCCCAGGCGTTGCGTTCGTAGGTGACCACCGCGGCGATATCGACCTCCGACAGTTGCTTGCCGAACGCCGCCATGGCGGTGCCGGGCTTGCCATGGAAGACGATGCCCAGGTGCGCTTCCTTTGGCCCGGTGGCGATCTTCGAGCCCTTGAGCGCCGGGAACATCGGCGGCAAGCCCTGGCCTTCGGCCTGGTGACAGGCCACGCAGGTGGTGTGGTAGACCTTGTCGCCGCGCTCGACCAGCTCTTCGAGCGTCCACTCCTTGCTGGTCAGCTCCTTGAGCTTGGCCGCTTCGGCCTTGCGCTCGCCGAGCCAGGTGTCGTAGTCGGCCTTGGACTTCACCTCGACCACCACGGGCATGAAGCCGTGGTCCTTGCCGCACAGCTCGGTGCACTGGCCGCGGTAGATGCCCGGCTTCTCGATGCGCGTCCAGGCTTCGTTGACAAAACCGGGAATCGCATCACGCTTGACCGCAAAGGCCGGCACCCACCAGGAATGGATCACGTCGGCGGCGGTCACCAGGAAACGCACCTTGGCCCCGACCGGCAACACCAGCGGCTGATCGACCTCGAGCAGGTAATGCTCGTCCTTGGGCGCCTGGTTGCGGATCTGCTCGGACGGGGTGGCGAGGTTGCTGAAGAATTCGACGTCCTGGCCCAGGTACTTGTAGTGCCATTTCCACTGGTAGCCGGTGACCTGGATATCGATGTCCGACTCGCTGGCGTCGTAGATGTCGATCAGGGTCTTGGTGGCCGGGATGGCCATGGCGACGAGGATGAGGAACGGGACGACCGTCCACATGATCTCGACCCAGGTGTGCTCGTGGAAATGCGCAGGCTGCTGCCCGGTGGAACGGCGATGGATGACCATCGACCAGAACATCGCGCCGAACACCACGACGCCGATGACCACGCAGATCCAGAAGATGGTCATGTGCAGGTCGAACACGGCGTGGGAGACTTCCGTCGCCCCCGGAGACATGTTCACGGTCCAGGCAGCGTGTGCCTGACCGAACACCGTCCACAACAGGAGGCCCATCCAGACATGTGGATGTCGCATCATTGCGGGTTCCCCTTATCGTTCTTGTAGTCCCGGAGGCATGGACGACGTTTTCTACGACATAAGGGGGGGAACGGGGGTCAAGACTGCTTGGCTTCGACGACCGAGCCCCCTGCAAACGGCAGTCGGGCCTCATCAACGAATCACGTTCAAGCGGAGTATAGACAGCGGCCAATGGCACGCAACGCGTGATGTGAAAACAACTTCACGCACTGGCTGAAATTGCTGAAAGGATTATTCCAGAGCGTTCGGGGCATAATAGTGGCACATTGATATAACCCAGCGGAACAAGTGCCTTGTTGTTATAACAAATGCGTCTTAGCAATCTACGCAGCCGAGCTAACTTAGTGTCTTCCGTTTGTAACGCCTTGTCCCTGGAGTTGTCATGAACATCGCAGCTGTACGCGAGCAGATCGAACACGCCCATCAACATGAGAGCCGCACAGGCCAACTGAAGCAACGCCTCGAACAACAACTGCCTCACCTGCATCCTTCGATCCAACTGCCCCCGCAGGACGCCCAGGGTACCTTGACGCGTTTCGTCCGCGCCTACATCGACCAGGTTCCGGAGTTGCTCGAAGCGGCCAACGCCGTCGCCCGCGAGGCCGGCATCGAGTCGCAGATCAAGCCAGTGCTGAAAATCGCCGAAGCCTATTTCCTGCAGCCCCCGGAGGTGATGCAGGGACACGTCGGCCTGGATTGCCTGCTCGATGAAGCCTATCTGGCCCATCGTCTGGTCGAGGAGGTCAACGACCTGTATATCCGCCACTTCCAGCAGCCGCTGATTCCGGTGGACACCACCGTGGCCAACCTCATCGCCCACCAGTTGATCGGCGAGGACTTCGCCAACCAGCTGGATGAAGTGGTGCATCACTCGGTCGAAGAAATGCTCGATGACGAAAGCTTTGCCGTGGAGTCGGTCGAAGCCTATCGCAACACCCTCAGCAGCCCCGAGACCGGCGCAGCCTGGAAGCGCTGGCCGTGCCTGTCGCGCCAATTGAGCGTGGAGCTGGCGCTGTAACACGACGATTCGATCATTGACGGGGCGCAATGCGCCCCTTGATGGTTGCGGGCGCTTTCGGATCGATCGCCAATAGTGGCAAAATGCCTCAACCCCCTTGTTTGAGGCATGGATGCTGAAGCCCTCCCTTTTTTCCCTGCGCCAGGCGCTGTTCGGCCTGTCAGTCGTACTGATCGCGTTGCTCGACCCCTTCGGTATCGCCAGCTCGACCGACGATGCCTCGTCGCGCTGGCTCAACCGCCTGTTGGCAGCTACCTACGCCGACAAGGGCCAGCAACAGGTCGTGGTGGTCTTGATCGACGATGACTATCTGCTGCGCAACGACACCTACTGGCCGCTGCCGTACAACGAGCAGAGCAAGCTGTTCAAGCGCCTGCTGGCCTATGAGCCGGCGGCAGTGTTCGTCGACCTGCTCTACAGCCACGACCACTCGCGTGAAATCCCCGGGCAGCCCCCGCGCATGGAAAGCCAGCTGCTGGCCAATGTGTTCGAACGCTATCGCCAGCAGGATATCCCGCTGTACCTGGCCGATACCGGCCTGCCGCGGGCAAGCGAAGGCGCGGTCAACACCCTGCCGCGCCTGGCCGAGGTCAGCACACCAGCGCTGGTGAGCTGGAGCGACTTCGGCAACCAGTACCCGCTCGCCGTGAAGACGCCCTTGGGCACGCTGGAAACTCCGGCCCTGCGGCTCTACCGCGACTATTGCCGCCACCAGGCATGCACAGACCTGCCCGCAAACCCCGCCAGCGCTGCCGAGCTTGCTCCGATGACCGTGCAATGGGGCGTGTACCGCTCGCCCGAGCAGGAAAAGGTCGCCGATGTCAGCACCTGCGATATTCCGGGATTGTTCGAGCAACTGAAGCAGGCGGTGTTCTGGAAGCTGGGCAAACAGGCACGGGCGACCTGCGCGTACACCCTGACGCTGTCGCCTACCGACCTTGAGGTCACCGACCCGGGCGACCGCAAGCTGCTCGAATCACTGCTGCGCGGGAAGCTGGTCCTGGTCGGCGCGCAGATCGCTGGCACCGGCGACCTCACCCAATCTGCGCTGCACGGCAAGATTCCCGGCGTCTACTGGCATGCCATGGCCCTGGACAACCTGATCAACTGGGGCATGAACTACTACCGGGCCACGCCCAGCCTCGCCGACCTCGGCATTCCGGCAGGCTCCGTCGATGTACTGGATATCCTCGAACTGCTCCTGCTGGGCGGCATCACCCTGCTCAAGGGCAGCCTGGACGCCCCGCTGTTCACCCGCGCGCTGTTCATCCAACGGCGTCGCCCAAGGCTGCGGCCACTGGCTGCCTGGGCCTTGGTACTCGCCGCCATCGTCCTGCTCAGTTGCGGGCTTTGGCACTACAACTACACGCCGGCCAACGTGCTCGGCCTGTTGCTGTTGTCGCTCACGTTGTTCAGCGCAAGGATCCAGGCCCTGTTCGCCAACAGGGCCTGACACCCGGAATTTCTCTATCAAAGGACCCCAGAGATGATCAAGAGCTCCCTATTGCTGCTGTCGCTGCTGGTCAGCCAGAGCGTGATGGCCACCCCCGAGCCGGTGGTCGAAGCCTGGCTGCGCAAGTCGGTGGCAGTGTTGGACGACCAGGGCAAATCGCTGCGCCAGGTCGACAGCAGCAGCCTGCCAAAAGCGCCCAAGGTGCTGCAGTACAACAAGGAGCTGGACATCATCCAGGTAGGCCTGCCCGAGGGTAACGTCTGGATGGACACCATGGCGGTGCGGGTAAACCCGCCGTTGAACATCGTCAAGTTCCCCTGCCAGACCCTGCAAAGCGGCTATTCCGACGACCACCAGAACAACTCGACCATCGGCTACGGCGCCGGGTGCAAGAAATGAGTACGGGCAAGCTCAAGGGCGTCGCTGCCGCCCTGTCGCTGGCAATGCTCGGCGGCTGCAACACGCTCAACGGGGCCAACGACGCCTTGCAGAACCTGGTCGGCCCCTCGACCCAGTCGCGGCTGGACGGGCGTTATGTCGATCATCAGGACGTGCGTTCGTATTATCGGCTCGACCCACAGAAAACCCAGCAACTGCGCTTGAGCTTCGACGGCCGGGCGATTCCCGCCGACGAGATCCGCCAGCAGAACCTGGTGCGCATCCCGGCCCTGGAAAGCTACCTGCAAGGTATCGTCAACCGCCTGGCCAAAGGCTGGCCGGGGCAGGCACCGAACCTGCAGGTACGCATCGTCGACAGCTACGCCTTCGGCCCATCGGCCGACCCCTACGGCAACCTGTTCGTGCCGCTGGGCATGCTCGACAACGTCGAGAGCGAGGATGAAATCGCGGCCATGCTCGGCCACGAGATGAGCCATGTGCTGCTGCGCCATCATGATCGTCGCGCAGCGTTCCAGGAGCAGAAACAGTTGCTCACCAACATCACCACCACGGTGGTGATCGCAACCGTGGCAAAGAATACCGGACGCAACAAGCAGACCGGCGCGCTGTTCAGCAAGGACCCGGTGGGTACGCAGAAGGCCATCGGCAATACCGTGCTCTACACCTCGCTGGCCAACAGCTTCTCGGACAATGTCTGGAGCACCGCCTGGGGCCGCACCCAGGAAGACCAGGCTGACCTGCTCGGCGCCGACCTGATGATCCGCGCCGGCTACGCGCCGCGGGCCTCGAGTGTCAGCCTGCAACGCCTGGAAGACTTCCAGGGCAAGCAGAAGCCTTTGCTCGCAAGCTTCCTGCAAGAGCGCCAGACGGCGATGACCGACTCGCTGAAAAAACTCGACCTCAACCGCACCACCCAGGAACTTCAGACCCTGCTCAACCAGGGCTTGGGCACGGCATTGAACGCCACCGGCCAGTACCTGACCCGCTCGCACATGTCGCCGATCCAGCGAGACGAAGAGCTGCGCCAGTATCTGGACCGCGAATACCAGCAACAGACCCAGGCGCGGGTAAACCGTCGCACCTGGCCGCAGGTGCGCGATTCGGCGACGGTGCAGCGTTCGCTGCAGGCTTACCGGGACGCCTACGCAGCCACCGCTGCACTGGAGCAGAAGAAGACCCGCGAAGCCGAGGCCTTCGTCAGCCGTGCGCTGGCGTCTCCTGTCGGTAACCAGCCAGGCATCCGACGTGCGGCTTTCGCCGTGCATTCGGCGCAGGGCAACGGCCGCGCGGCCCTCGCCGACCTGCAGGGCATCCAGGACTGGTCGCTGGCAAGCCCGATGGTCTATGACTTGATCATCGGTCATCACCTGCGCAACCGCGATCCCCAGGCAGCGTTGGGGATGATCGACAAGGCCGAACAGAACCTGGGCTCAGAGGAGTTGTTCATCACCGAGAAGCTGCTGGCCAATCGTCAACTCCAGGCCGATGACCAGGTAAAGCAGGTACTGCGCAAATGCGAGCAGTACCCCAGCCGTAAAGAAGGCTGCCGCAAACTGGTGCCCAAGTCGGCCTGAGACTTGGACACACGACGCCTCAGACTTGCACGCTGCGTCGCAAGCGGCCCTCGATGCGCCGCTTGAGCCCGCGCTGCTCGATGGACAGACGTGAGCCGGCGGCGCGGCTCGCGCGCCCCCAGTCCTCGAGCAGCTCCAGCACCGAGTGGTCGATGTAGCTCAGGTTCGCCAGCGGTACATGCAGATGCGTCCCGGCAGGCACGCTTTCCAGCACCTGGGTCAGGGCAGGCACCTTGAGAAAGGTGGCCGCACCGCTCAGGCGCAGCTCCATGTGCCCATGACGCGGTAGCTCGACCAGGTTGATCTTGAGTCGCGCCGCCTTGAACGCCAGCTTGAGCAAGGTCAGGGCAAAGCCCAGCAGCACGCCGGTCAGCAGGTCGGTGAAGATGATCGCCAGCGCCGTGGCGGCGTAGGTGAACATCGGCATCCGGCCATAGCGCCCGAGGCCGCGGAAGGCCTTGAAATCGACCAGCTTGATACCGGTGTACACCAGCACGCCCGCCAGGCTTGCCACCGGAATCTGCTGCAGCACGCTGCTCAGCACCACCACGAACGCCAGCAACCACAGGCCATGCAGGATCGCCGAGGCGCGAGTCTTTGCACCGGCCTGAACGTTGGCCGAACTGCGCACGATCACGCCGGTCATCGGCAATGCCCCCAGCACACCGCACAGCATGTTGCCGATACCTTGCGCCGACAGCTCCCGGTCGAAATCCGAACGCTGGCCGTTGTGCATGCGGTCCACCGCCGCAGCCGACAGCAGCGTCTCGGCGCTGGCGATGAAGGCCAGGGCGAAGGCGGCCACCAGCAAGGTTGGATCGGCCAGTTTGAGCAGGTCGTCCGGACGGATCCAGTCGATCGCCTCCGACAGGTCCGCAGGCACCTGCACACGGTTGACCGGCAGCGCCAGCCAGATGCTGATCGCGGTCATCGTCGCCACGCCCAGCAAGGCACCGGGGATGAAGCGCAGGCGCTGCGGGCGCCAGCGTTCCCAGCCCCACATCATCGCGATGGTGCCCAGGCCCAGAGCGCCGGCCTGCCAGCCATTGCCGGCGGCTTCGAACGGCAATGCCGAGGCCAGGGTCGCGGGGAAGCCCAGCAGGTTCTCGACCCCCGAGGGCTGTGGCGCACTGTCGAACATGACATGCACCTGCGACAGCACGATCAGCACGCCGATACCGGCCAGCATGCCGTACACCACCGCCGGTGCAGTGACGCGAAACCAGCAGCCCAGGCGCAGCCGCCCGGCCAGTAACTGCAACAGGCCTGCCAGCAGCAGGATCGGCCCGAGCATGGCCACGCCATGCTGGCGCACCAGCTCGAACACCAACACCGCCAGGCCCGCGGCCGGGCCGCTCACCTGTAGGGGCGAGCCGGCCAGGAAGCCCACGACGATGCCACCGATGATCCCGGTGATCAGCCCCTTGGCGGGCGGCATGCCCGAGGCGATCGCGATGCCCATGCACAGCGGCAGGGCCACCAGGAACACCACGACCGAAGCCAGCAACTCTCGCGGCAAGGCCGCTTTTATCTGTGTCATGTTCACCATAACGCTCCTTTTCTGATTCACGGCCATTCCACTGGCCGACGGCACGGGGATCCCTGAATCGCGCGCAGGCGCGGGCCGCCAGCAGGATTGCCGGCAAGTAGGTCAGGGAAATTCAAGGCAGCAGAAAGCCCTGCCGCGCCTGGTGGGCGCAGCCGGCTATCAAGGTTTCTTCAGGTGTTGGGGTCGCTTAGTAGCGGCCTCTCGGAGTTGCGCACGGCACTGGCTCGCCAGCAGCCAGGGGCAGGAAGCTGTCGCTCGCGGCATCGTAGGCTTCGATGCGGCTGGTTTCGATATCGTAGATCCAGCCGTGGATGTAGAGCTGTCCGGCCGCCAGGCGCGAGGCGACCGAAGGGTGGGTACGCAGGTGATGCAACTGAGCGATGACGTTTTCCTTGGTCAGCACCTGCATGCTCTCGTGTTCCGTTTCGCACGAGCAGTTGCTCTCGACCACGGTACGGGCCACTTCGGCGTGGCGCAGCCAGGCGGAAACGGTCGGCATCTTGGTCAGCGACTGCGGGTTGAGCACCGCGCGCATCGCACCGCAGTCGGAGTGGCCGCAGACGATGATGTGGTGAACGCCCAAGGCCAACACAGCGTATTCGATGGCGCTGGAAACACCGCCGTTCATCTGCCCGTAGGGCGGTACCACGTTGCCGACGTTACGGGTCACGAACAGATCGCCCGGCGAGCTCTGGGTGATCAGTTCAGGCACGATGCGCGAGTCGGCGCAGGTGATGAACATCGCGCGCGGCTTCTGCGCGGTGGCGAGCTTCTTGAACAGCTCCTGCTGCTCGGGGAAAACGTCATGGTGAAACTTCAGGAAGCCGTCGACGATGTGCTTCAGGGCGGCATCGGCGCTCTCGGCGGGAGCGGCCGGAACGGGCTTGGATGGGTCCTTGACGGGCATGATTCATCCTCTTGACGGTTTGTAGGTAAGTTCCATTTTACCGGGGAAAGATTCTGGCTATGCGGAGAATTAGATGACGCGCACAGGTAATAAATCACAGTCGCTGTGGACTGACTTCCTACGCTAGCGGAGAAAACTTAACTGAAACTGAATTCGGAGGCTCTAGAACGGGCGTTCCAGGTTTTCGAGGGGAGGCTTGGATAATAGCAAAAAAGCATCAGCCGCCAATACCCTCCAATGAAATTATTGGTAGGTATGAGTCAGGTTACAGGGTAGTGGAACTGTACGGTGGGGGTTCTTCGTGGGTGAACCCGTTTCCACAAAACCTTCAGCCTCTCAAAACAACGCCATCTGCTCCCCAGGTGGGCAGAACAACGTGCAATCCAGAGCCAGCCCCTCCCGCCCTTCAAACCCCAACTGCCGCGAAGCCTTGCGAAAACGCTGCGCCAGCAGCTCGGCGAACACGCCTTCACCCCGCATCCGCGCGCCAAAGCGGCTGTCATACAGCTCACCACCCCGGCTCTGACGAATCAGGCTGAGCACGTGGGCCGCGCGCTGCGGATAATGGTCCTGCAACCACTGTTCGAACAACGGAGCCACCTCCAGCGGCAGGCGCAGCATCATGTAGGCGGCGCTCTGCGCGCCAGCTTCCTTGGCGGCCTGAAGCAGGTGCTCCAGTTCGCTGTCGTTGATCATCGGGATCATCGGCGAACACAGCACCCCCACCGGCACACCCGCCTCGCGCAACACGCGGATCGCCCGCAGGCGCGCCTTGGGTGCCGCCGCGCGGGGCTCGAGGGTGCGTTTGAGTTCGTCGTCGAGGGTGGTCAGGCTGATCATCACCCGCGCCAGGCGCTGGCTGGCCAGTTCGCTCAAGATGTCCAGATCTCGTAGCACCAGCGAGCCCTTGGTGACGATGGTCACCGGGTGCCGGTAGCGCAGCAGCACCTCGAGCAGGCGACGGGTCAACTGATGCTCGCGCTCTATGGGCTGGTAAGGGTCGGTGTTGGCGCCGAGGTTGATCGGGGCGCAGACATAGCCCGGCTTGCTCAACTGCTGTTCGAGCACCTCGGCGGCATTGGTCTTGGCGATGAGCTTGGTCTCGAAGTCGAGGCCGGGGGAGAGGTCCCAATAGGCGTGGCTGGGCCGGGCGTAGCAATAGATGCAGCCGTGTTCACAACCGCGGTAGGGGTTGATCGAACGGTCGAAGGGCAGGTCGGGCGAGGTGTTGCGGGCGATGATGGTCTTGGCGGTTTCGATCCGCACCTCGGTGCCCTGGGTGAGTGGGACTTCCTGGTGCCAGCCGTCGTCCTCGACCACCGAATGGCTGGGGGCGAAGCGGTTGTGGGGGTTGGTGGCAGTACCGCGACCACGGACTGGGGTTGGTTTCATGGTGGAAAACCCGGATTGCTGTATATGCATACAGTAATCCGGGTTTGCTCAGAAGACCAGTGCCGTCAGGCGGACAGGGTCAATCCGGCTTCTTGAGCTTCGGGTTCGGGAAGAACTGAACCGTCTGCACCTTTACCGGCTCGGCCTTGACCGCCTGCTGGTTTACCCGGGTACCGAGCTCCTTGGGCACCGACAAGCCCTGCTCGTTGAGGGTGTCGGTGAAGCCGCAGGCCACACACTCGCGGTGTGGCACGCCGTCTTCGTTCCACATCATCAGCTTGTCGGGCTCGCTGCACGCCGGGCATACCGCCCCGGCGATAAAGCGTTTCTTGGTCTTGATCACACCGCCCTCACTCATGCCGCCGCATCCTCGGTCAGGCCACTATGACGCAGCAGCGCATCGATGGAAGGCTCACGACCACGGAAATCGACGAACAGTACCATTGGCTCGCGCGAACCGCCCCGGGCCAGGATCGCCTCGCGGAACGCGCGGCCGGTCTCGGCATTGAGCACGCCTTCTTCCTCGAAGCGCGAGAAGGCGTCGGCCGACAGCACTTCGGCCCACTTGTAGCTGTAGTAGCCCGCCGCATAACCGCCGGCGAAGATGTGCGCAAAGCTGTTGGGGAAGCGGTTGTAGGCCGGCGGACGCATCACCGTGACCTCATCGCGCACGCCCTCGAGCACCTGCAGCACACTGCGGCCGTCGCCATGTGTGGCGTGCAGCTCGAAGTCGAACAGCGAGAACTCCAGCTGGCGCACCATCATCATCCCGGACTGGAAGTTCTTCGCCGCCAGCATCTTGTCCAGCAGGTCCTGGGGCAGCGGCTCGCCGGTCTCGTAGTGGCCAGAAATCAGCGCCAGACCTTCAGGCTCCCAGCACCAGTTCTCCATGAACTGGCTCGGCAGCTCGACCGCGTCCCAGGCCACACCGTTGATGCCCGACACACCGGCATGCTCGATGCGGGTGAGCAGGTGGTGCAGACCGTGGCCGAACTCGTGGAACAGCGTGGTGACTTCGTCGTGGGTGAGCAGCGCCGGCTTGCCCGGTGCAGCCGGGGTGAAGTTGCACACCAGGTTGGCCACCGGGCTCTGCAAGGCGCCTGCCGCGGTGCGGCGACGATCGCGGGCACCGTCCATCCAGGCGCCGCCGCGCTTGTTGGCACGGGCGTAGAGGTCGAAGAAGAAGCGCCCGACGTGCTGGCCGTTCTCCTTGATCTCGAACAGGCGCACATCCGGGTGCCAGGCGTCGAAGCCCTTGAGTTCAGCGATTTCGATGCCGTAGAGGCGTTGGACGATGCTGAACAGGCCGCTCAGCACCTTGTCGATCGGGAAGTAGGCACGCAGGGTTTCCTGCGACACGCTGTAGCGCTGCTCACGCAGCTTCTCGCCGTAATAGCCGGCGTCCCAACTGGCCAGCTCCGGGGTGCCCTGCTCGGCGGCGTAGGCCTTGAGCTGCTCCAGGTCCTGGGCCGCGAACGGCTTGGAGCGCTTGGCCAGGTCACGCAGGAAGCTCAGCACCTGGTCGCTGGATTCGGCCATCTTGGTGGCCAGGCTCAGCTCGGCGTAGTTGGCGTAGCCCAGCAGCGCGGCCAGTTCCTGACGCAGGTCGAGGATCTCCGCCATCACCGGGCCGTTGTCGAACTGCCCAGCGTTCGGGCCCTGGTCGGACGCGCGGGTGCAGTAGGCGGCGTACAGTTCTTCGCGCAGGGCGCGGTCGCTGGCGTAGGTCATCACCGCGTAGTAGCTGGGGAATTCCAGCGTGATCAGCCAGCCATCGAGGCCTTTGGCCTGGGCAGCGGCGGCCATCTGCGCCTTGGCCGATTCGGTCAGGCCGTCCAGCGCGGCTTCGTCGGTGACGTGCTTGGTCCAGGCCTGGGTGGCGTCGAGCAACTGGTTGGAGAAGCGGCTGCCCAGTTCGCTGAGCTTGCTCTGCACTTCGGCGTAGCGCTGCTGCTTGTCGGCCGGCAGGTCGATGCCCGACAGACGGAAGTCACGCAGGGCGTGCTCGAGAATAGTCTTCTGCGCCACGTCGAAACTGGCGGCCTCGGCGCTGTTGGCCAGCGCCTGGTAGGCATCGAACAGGGCGCGGTTCTGCCCCATCTCGGTGGAATAGGCGCTCAGCGCCGGCAGGCACGACTCGTAGGCCTCGCGCAGTTCCTTGCTGTTGCACACCGCATTGAGGTGGCTGACCGGGCTCCAGGCCGCGCCCAGGCGGTCGTTGAGTTCGTCCATCGCCAGCACCAGGCCGGCCCAGGAGGGATTCTTGCCCTGCTGCGCGAGGATATCGGCGATGGCCTTGCGGTTGTCGGCCAGGATCTGCTCGATCGCCGGCAGCACGTGTTCGGCGCGGATTGCGGAGAAGGGTGGCAGGTCGTGGGACTGCAGAAGCGGGTTGTTCGCACTCACGGTTTGGATACCTTGGCAGGAGAAACACGGGACCATCTTAATTACAATCGACGCCGACCGCAGCAGGCAGCCTGCCTATCGGCATTGCAGAGGGACACTATCATGGCCATCCGGACCTTCCGGGAACACACGCCGAAAGTCGGCCCACGCGCCTTCGTCGACCGTTCGGCGGTGGTGATCGGCGACGTGCAGATCGGTGAAGACAGCTCGGTCTGGCCGCTGACCGTGGTGCGCGGCGATATGCACCGCATCCGCATCGGCGCGCGCACCAGCGTGCAGGATGGCAGCGTGCTGCACATCACCCACGCCGGCCCCTTCAACCCGGACGGCTTCCCGCTGATCATCGGCGACGAAGTGACCATCGGTCACAAGGTGATGCTGCACGGCTGCACACTGGGCAACCGGATCCTGGTCGGCATGGGCAGCACTATCATGGATGGCGCCATCGTCGAGGACGAGGTGATCATCGGCGCCGGCAGCCTGGTACCGCCCGGCAAGCGCCTGGAGAGCGGCTACCTGTATGTCGGCAGCCCGGTAAGGCAGGCCCGGCCGCTGAACGAAAAAGAACGCGCGTTCTTCCCCTACAGCGCCAGCAACTACGTGAAGCTCAAGGACCAGCACCTGGCCGAAGGCTACGATCAACCGGAATGACGCATTCGCGGGCAAGCCCGCTCCTACAGGCTCTGTGATTATCCTGTAGGAGCGGGCTTGCCCGCGAAGCAGTCGACGCAAGACTTGAGTGGAACCGCATACATGCACCAGCAAAACATTCTCTTCGACCTTGACGGCACCCTTACCGACCCACGCCTGGGCATCACCCGCTCGATCCAGTACGCCCTGGCCAAGCTGGGTATCGACGAGCCCGACCTGACCCGCCTCGAGCACTTCATCGGCCCACCCTTGCTGCAGGCCTTCATGCAGTTCTACGGCTTCGACGAGGCCAAGGCCTGGGAGGCGGTCAACTTCTACCGCGAGCGTTTCCGGGTCACCGGTCTGTACGAGAACCTGGTATTCGACGGTGTGCCGGAACTGCTGCAAGCGCTCAATGGCCAGGGCCGCACCCTCTACGTCGCAACCTCCAAGCCTTGGGAGTTCGCCCGCGAGATCGCCCGCCATTTCGCCTTCGACCGGCATTTCAAGGTGATCTACGGCAGTGAGCTGGATGGCACCCGCACCAACAAGGTCGAGCTGATCCGCCATCTGCTGGACGAAGAACGCCTGGACCCGGCGCAGACCCTGATGATCGGCGACCGCAAGCACGACCTGATCGGCGCCCGCAGCAATGGCCTGCAGGCTGTAGCGGTGGGCTACGGGTTCGGCAGCCGCGAAGAGCTGGTGGCCGAGGCGCCGGAGTTTCATTTCGACACGGTGGCAGATTTGCACCGGGCGTTCATCAAGGCTTGATGGCCACGGGGCCGCGCGCGGCCCCGGCATATCAAGGCTGTGCCATCAACCGCTGCAAGGCCGCTTTTCGCTGATCGATCGGCTGCTGCCCCAAGTGCTCGACCCGCTGATAGAACATCGACCAGTCCCCGCCTGCCTCACGAAACAACGCCGCAAACGCCGGCACCCACTGGTCATACAGGCCGAACGGCAGCAGCTTGGCGTTGCTCATCGGCCCATACACCCAGGCGTCATAACGGCGATCACCGGCCCAGTCCCGATCGCGCAGCTCGCGGTATTCACGTCGCAATCGCGCGAACTCGGCCTGCTTGGCCACCCGCTTGTCGGCATCAGCAAGCGTCCCGGCATAGATCGCCTGCAGGCGCTCGCGACTCGCCAGCACCAGGCGGATGAACTGTTCACGCTGCCGCGCCCCATCCTCGTGAGCCGCCGCAAGCCCGCGCGCCATGCGCCATTGCCGCGTGCCCTCCTGTTCGACGAAGGTGGCGAAGGACTCGTTGAATTCGGTGTCGTCCTTCACGTAGAAGCGCTGGTGCGCCAGCTCGTGAAAGATCAGCGTGGCCAGGCGCTCCTCGCCCCAGCCCACCATCGACGAGAGGATCGGATCGTCGAACCAGCCCAGGGTCGAGTAAGCCTCGACACCCCCGACGTACACATCCAGCCCCTCCTCGCGCATCAGCGCTGCCGCGCCGCGCGCCGCACCCTGGCGGTAGTAGCCGCGGTAGGCGACGCAACCGGCGATGGGGAAGCAGTGAGTGACCGGCTGCAGCGACAACTCCGGCGTGGCGAACACATTCCACACTACATAAGGCCGGCCAAGATCGGCGTACACCCGGTAGCTACGGTTGTCCGGCAGCTTCAGGTGCTCGCTGGCGAAGGTGCGGGCCTGTTCGGCATGCAGCAGACGCTGGCGCAGCCGTTCGTCAGTCGCAGGATCGGCCAGCATGCGCTCCACCGGCTGGCGTGCACGCAGCAGTTGCCATTGCCCTTCGGCCAGTTGGCCGTAGTAGCCGAGGCTGCCGCAACCGCTCAGCAGGAGCGCGGCCAGCAGCGGAACAAAAGGGCTGAAAACGCGGTCGAGAGCCCGGTGGCCTGAGCGCTGTAGCAGAAAAAGTCGAAACATCAGGGCTGTTCATCCCGCTCAAGGCCTGTGCGTTCCAAGACTATCTCGCCAGGGGACCCTTTCGCCATGCGTACACTGTTTGCCGTCGGCACCTTCGGGCTGCTGAGCGCCTGCTCCACCTTGCCCGACCCCGATCCCAACCAGGCCTGGATCGACCTCGCCCGCGACGACGACACCTCGCTGCACGCCGTACAGCTGGACGAGCGCGACTGGGCCGACAACCGCTATTTCGAAGTGCCGCCAGGTAGCCATGAGCTGACGGTGCGTTACCAGTTTCCAGTCTCCCCGAGCAATATCGGCCCGGTCGACGAGCCACTGTGGCGCGACTGCCAACTGAACCTGACCTTCAAGGACTTCAGCGCCGGTCAGCGCTACAGCCTGCAAGCCGGCAGCATTGGCTTGCGCCCTTGGGTGAAACTCTATGACGGACAGCAGAAACTGATCGGCCAGGGCCTGCCAGCGGGCTGTCAGCGCACCTGATCAGCGCTATGCTTGTAACCTGTGACCCGCAAGCGGAGTTTCCTCATGCGCCAGCCCATGATGCTGATCGCCCTCAGTGCACTGGGGGCTTGCGCCAGCCCCTTGCCACCCAAAGACCCGGCCCAGGCCTGGGTTGATCTCTACACCGTCACCCCCGGCCGCACCATCATGGCCGACAAGCTCGATGGCAAACGCCTCGACGACGGCCGCTACTTCCAAATCACGCCGGGCCGCCACGAACTGGTGGTGCGCTTCGACTACGAGCTGACTGCCGGGCTCTTCACCACCAGCCCGACCGAGCGCACCTGCTACCTGACCGTGCGCTTCGACAACTTCAAGGCCGGCGAACGCTATCGCCTCGAAGCCCGGGCCCCGGCGATGCAGCCGCAGGTATACCTGTACGACGCTAATCGCCAGGTGCTGGTAGACGAGCCAAGCAACATCTTCTGCATTCCATGAACAACGGGGTCGCACTGCGACCCCGCTGCAACGACCGCTATTGGTCGTTCTTCTGGTAGATGATCTTCTTGGTCCCGCCATCGCAGGTGCCAACGACCATGTTCTGATCACTGACTTCGCTGTTCGGTACGATTTCCAGGGTGTAGGAAGGCACCCCAGCCGCCTGGATCTTCGCCTCGATCTCGGTCTTGAGCTCCTCGCACGGCTTGACTGCCGCCAGCGCGGAGGTGGCCAGCAACGAAGCCAGCACGGCGAATGCTACGCGGATCATGGAACGGCTCCTCAAAGGGCAGGCAAGCTGCCGACCCTTCCAGACTACAGCAAGCAACGCCTCACCTACGAGAGCAGCGTCGCATCCAGTCTGATCGTCGCGTTGAGCACTTTGGACACCGGACATCCCGCCTTGGCCTTGTTGGCGATCTCCTGGAACTGCGCCTCACTGGCACCAGGCACCTTGGCCTTGAGGGTGAGGTGCACGGCGGTGATGGCAAAGCCATCGGCCTGCTTGTCGAGGGTGACTTCAGCGATGGTGTCGATGCGCTCGGGCGTCAGCCCGGCCTCACCCAGCATCATCGATAGCGCCATTGAGAAGCAGCCCGCATGAGCCGCGCCGATCAGCTCTTCGGGGTTGGTCCCAGGCGATCCTTCGAAGCGGGTATTGAAGCCATAGGGGTTCTGCTTGAGGGCGCCACTCTCGGTGGACAGCAGGCCCTTGCCATCCTTGAGCCCTCCCTGCCAGATCGCCGATGCTGTCTTTTTCATGATGCCTCCTGGATGTTCAGTGGGTGTCACTACGGATTCTGAGGACACTGCCTACAGCAAGTTCAGATCAATCCATAGCCAACCATTGAATCCATCGCCGGGTGCCCATACAGAGTCACAAAGGCCCTTGGCCAATCACTTTCATGCGGAGGCTCCGATGACGCAGCTGCGCGACCTGAAGATATCCACCCTCGACCTGGTGCCCGTGCGCGCCGATGCCGGCCCGGCCCAGTCGCTACGCAACTCGCTGGACCTGGCGCAGCACGTGGAGCGTTTGGGCTACAACCGATTCTGGGTGGCCGAGCATCACAACATGGACGGCATCGCCAGCTCGGCAACCTCGGTGCTGATGGGCTATCTCGCCGGCGGGACCTCGCGCATCCGCATCGGCTCGGGCGGGGTGATGCTGCCCAACCATGCGCCGCTGGTGATCGCCGAGCAGTTCGGCACCCTGGCCAGCCTCTACCCCGGTCGCATCGACCTGGGCCTGGGCCGCGCGCCCGGCTCCGACCAGATGACCGCCCGCGCCCTGCGCCGCGAGCGCTCTGGCAGCGCCGACGACTTCCCCGATGATGTCGAGGAGCTGTCGCGCTACCTCGGCCCGCGCACCGACGATCAGAAAGTCATCGCCGTGCCCGGCCACGACACCGAAGTACCGATGTGGCTGCTGGGTTCGAGCCTGTTCAGCGCGCAACTGGCCGGCATCCGCGGCATGCCCTACGCCTTCGCCTCGCATTTTGCGCCGCGCTACATGCACGAGGCGATCCGCATCTACCGCGACCATTTCAAGCCATCGACGACGCTGGACAAACCCTACGTGATGCTGGGTATCCCGATGGTGGTGGCGGACAGCGACGAGAAGGCCGAATACCTGGCGACCTCGGTCTACCAGCGCATCCTCGCGCTGATCCGCGGCCAGAGCCTGATGCAGCGCCCACCCGTGCAAAGCATGGACGGGCTGTGGCTGCCCCATGAGCGTGATGCGGTGGGGAGCTTCCTCGGGCTGGCGATGATCGGTAGCCCGCAGAAGGTGCGGGCGAAGGTGGAGGTGCTGCTGGAGCAGACCGGCGCAGATGAGCTGATCTTTACCTGCGACCTGTATGAACATGCGGACCGGCTACGCTCGTACGAGCTGCTGGCGCAGGCGTTGAAGGGCGAGTAAATGCCACCTGTGGGAGGGCGTGCGCCGCGAAAAAAACGTGTGGCCTGTACAAGGCAACGCGGTGTCTTTTTCGCGGGTAAACCCGCTCCCACACTTACAGCGTTCGGTTGAGCTCAGCGTCGCCTCAACCCCGGCGATAGACGATTTCCTTGGTCCCGGCCTCGCAACTGCCAATCACCTTGCCGGCCGGCGTGCCCTTGTCGACGATCTCCAGCGTATACCCCTGAACGCCCTTGGCATCGAGCTTGGCTGCAATTTCGCTCTTGAGCTCCTCGCACGGCTTGCCTGCCGCCATGGCACCACCGGCCAGCATCATCAGGCCCACTGCCAGAAACACTTTCTTCATCGTTACCGTTCCTTATGCGGATCAAAAAAGCAGAATAGGGCGCCGGCATGTACCGGTGCCCCCTGGAAGTCATACGCCATAAAGCAGGAACAGGCTATCCCCGCACTGTTTCAACTGTTGGCGATGCGGAACCCGACCTTGAGCGTGACCTGGAAATGCGCGGCCTTGTTGTCACGGATGTGACCACGTGTTTCGACCACCTCGAACCACTCCAGGTGCTTGATGCTCTTGCCGGCTTCGGCGAGGGCATTGTTGATCGCATCTTCGATACTCGTGGGCGAGGAACCGACGAGTTCGATCTTCTTGTAGGTGTGATGATCGGACATGAGCGCTCTCCTTGAATGATGTGCTGGATTGAGCCTAGCAGCGCAGGCCCGGTTTACCTGCGAGCCATCGCCTCGGGTGAAAGTTCGATCGCACTTTCGCCACATCGCGCAGTCGCACTCTTTACACCCTACTCAGCGAAGGAGAGTCCACATGGCCCGTAACGCACTGCGCAAGACCTCACTGGAAAGCATGGAAGCTGAGATCGAAAGCCTGCTCAAGACGCTGGAAGACCTCAAAGGCGATGCCTCGGAAGAAACGCAGAAAACCATGAAGGCGCTGCGCGGCAACGCCCAGAACGCTCTCAAGCATTCGCGCAGCCTGCTGACCGACGCCTACGAAGAAGTGAAGACCCGCACCCGGGAAACCGGCATCGCAACCCGTGACTACGCCCAGGAACACCCCTGGACCACGGCTGGCGTGGCCGTTGGCGCGTTGGGCCTGCTCGCCGCCTACCTGCTGTGCCGTCGCAACTAACCCTGCGCCTGCAACTCCCGGCGCAACCACTGCGCCAACTGCTCGGCGCGCCCATCTGCGGCGCGCCGCGGCACCCATAGCGCCAACGCCGCCGGCGTCGGCGAAAACCCCCACGGCGCCGCCAGGCGTCCCGCTCGCAGGTCGTCCGCCACCAGCGGTTGCGGCGCGATCGCCACCCCCAAACCGGCCACCGCTGCCTCCAGCAGGTAGTACAGGTGCTCGAATGCCTGGCCGAAGGTCAGCGCACTGGCATCCAGTCCTTGCTGTGCAGCCCAGGTCGGCCACGCCTGAGGGCGCGAGGTGGTGTGCAGCAAGGCCTCACCTAACAGGGCACCCGCAGGGGCCTGGTGCAGGCGCTCGAAGCCGGGAAAGTGCGGGCTGAGCACCGGCCCGATACGTTCCTCGGCCAGCACATGCACCTGCATGTCCGCGGGCCACGGCGGCTCGGCATACACCAGCAATGCATCCAACCCTGGCCGGCGCGGATCGAGATCCCCCTCTCCGGCCGACAAGTGCAGGCGCAGCTCAGGCAGATCGGCCTTCAAACGCCCGAGGCGAGGAATGAACCACCGCGCCAACAGGCTGCCGGAACACCCCAGTACGAAGGGCGCATCGCTGACATCGCGGCTAAGTTCGGCGCACACACTGCGCAGGCGATCGAAGGCATCGAAGCTGGCATCACGCAGGCGAGCCCCGGCATCTGTGAGTTTGACGCCACGCCCATCCTTGACGAACAGGGCAACGCCCAGATGCTCCTCGAGCACCTTGATCTGCCGGCTCACCGCGCCGTGCGTCACGTGAAGCTGTTCGGCGGCCTGGCTGACGCTGTTCACCCGGGCAGTGGCCTCGAAGGCGCGCAGGGCATTGAGGGGTGGGAGGTCCTGGGGCATTTGACTTGTGAGTTTTCCTGACGAGTTGTCGCAATCTTATCGGTTTTCAGGGGACGTTGCGCTGGGTAGAGTAGGCCCATCGATAAGTGGTGGCCTCTTCGCGGGCAAGCCCGCTCCCACGAGTGCAGTGCCGTATTGAGCATCACACCGTTTCTGTGGGAGCGGGCTTGCTCGCGAAGAAGGCAACACGATATCCAATCCAGACCCCTATGGAGCGCCCCATGTCCCAGTCCCAATACCGCCCCGGCCCCGACGCCAATGGCCTGTTCGGCTCGTTTGGCGGCCGCTACGTAGCCGAAACCCTGATGCCCCTGGTCCTGGACCTGGCCCGCGAATATGAAGCGGCCAAGGCCGACCCCGAGTTCCTCGAGCAACTCGCCTACTTCCAGCGCGACTACATCGGCCGCCCCAACCCGCTGTACTTCGCCGAGCGCCTGACCGAGCACTGTGGCGGCGCAAAGATCTTCTTCAAGCGTGAAGAACTCAACCACACCGGCGCGCACAAGGTGAACAACTGCATCGGCCAAGTGTTGCTGGCCAAGCGCATGGGCAAGAAGCGCCTGATCGCCGAGACCGGCGCCGGCATGCACGGCGTGGCCACCGCCACCGTCGCTGCGCGCTTCGGCCTGCCTTGCGTGATCTACATGGGCGCCACCGACATCGAGCGCCAGCAGGCCAACGTGTTCCGCATGAAGCTGCTGGGCGCCGAGATCGTTCCGGTCACCGCCGACACCGGCACCCTGAAAGACGCCATGAACGAGGCCCTGCGCGACTGGGTCACCAACGTCGAAGACACCTTCTACCTGATCGGCACCGTGGCCGGCCCGCACCCTTACCCGGCGATGGTTCGCGACTTCCAGTCGATCATCGGCAAGGAAACCCGCGCCCAGTTGCACGAGAAGGAAGGCCGCCTGCCGGACAGCCTGGTCGCCTGCGTCGGCGGCGGCTCCAACGCCATGGGCCTGTTCCACAACTTCCTCGAAGACGAAAGCGTGCAGATCATCGGCGTCGAAGCCGGTGGCCATGGCGTGCACACCGACAAGCACGCCGCCAGCCTCAATGGTGGCGTCCCTGGCGTACTGCACGGCAACCGCACCTACCTGCTGCAGGACGACGATGGCCAGATCACCGATGCCCACTCGATCTCCGCCGGCCTGGACTACCCCGGCATCGGCCCCGAGCACGCCTACCTGCACGAAGTGAAGCGGGTCGAATACGTCAGCATCACCGACGACGAGGCCCTGGACGCCTTCCACGCCACCTGCCGCCTCGAAGGCATCATCCCGGCGCTGGAGAGCTCCCACGCCCTGGCCGAGGCGATCAAGCGCGCCCCGAGCCTGCCCAAGGATCACCTGATGGTCGTGTGCCTGTCCGGCCGCGGCGACAAAGACATGCAAACCGTGATGAACCACATGGCTGCCCAGGAGAAACAGGCATGAGCCGTCTTGAACAACGTTTCGCCGACCTGAAGGCCGAAGGGCGCTCGGCGCTGGTCACCTTCATCACCGCAGGCGACCCTGGCTACCAGGCCTCGCTGGAAATCCTCAAGGGCCTGCCCGACGCCGGCGCCGACGTGATCGAGCTGGGCATGCCCTTCACCGACCCGATGGCCGACGGCGTGGCGATCCAGCTCGCCACCCTGCGCGCCCTGGAAGCCGGCCAGACCCTGGCGAAAACCCTGGAGATGGTCCGCGAATTCCGCGTCGGCAACCAGACCACGCCGATCGTGCTGATGGGCTACTACAACCCGATCCATCGCTTTGGCGTGGAACAGTTCGTCGCCGAGGCGAAGGCCGTTGGCGTCGATGGCCTGATCATCGTCGACCTGCCACCAGAGCACGACGCCGAGCTGGCAACCCCGGCCCAGGCCGCGGGCATCGACTTCATCCGCCTGACCACCCCGACTACCGACGACGTGCGTCTGCCACGTGTGCTCGAGCGCAGCTCGGGCTTCGTCTACTACGTGTCGGTGGCGGGTGTAACCGGTGCGGGCTCGGCGACCACCGAGCACGTCAAGGAGGCCATCACCCGCCTGCGTCGCCATACCGACCTGCCGATCAGCGTCGGTTTCGGCATCCGCACGCCGGAGCAAGCTGCAGCGATCGCCAAGCTGTCCGATGGCGTGGTGGTGGGCTCGGCACTGGTCGACAAGATCGCCCAGGCCAAGTCACCCGAGCAGGCTGTGAGCGATGTACTGAGCCTGTGCTCGGCGCTGGCTGAAGGGGTGCGCGGCGCTCGCCGCTGATCCGGTAGCGCTTTCTTCGCCGGTGAACCCGCTCCCACAGGAATGACACCGACCCCTGTGGGAGCGGGTTCACCGGCGAATCGACCACCGCTATTGCTTGAAGATCGACAGGTCCAATGGCCTGATCGCCCCCATCCAGATCGCATGATCGCGATGGTCCGCCAGCTCATCGCCGGTCAGTGGATGCAAAAACACCACCAAGCCCCTGCGATACAGCGCCAGCCACGGCAACACCACACCCACCACCTCCGGCCCGAAGGCCAGTTGGCAACTCCAGTCCGGGTGCGGGCCGACCGGTTTCTGGTGCATGCGGCCCATGGTCACGGGGAACAGCCGAGCCGCCTCTTCGCACAGTTGCCGGGCTTGTTCCTGGGTCGAGGCGTCGTAGTACACGTGGGCATGGTAGCCCTTTATCCTTTGCACGATAGCTCCTGAAATACGGGTGGTTGCGGGTAGGACTATACGCCGGAGGGCCTCGTCGCGGGCTTGCTCCGTGACGGCATCACTGAGTCCCTCGCTCGCGCTCCAGCCACTCCACGAACCGTTCGATCAACGCCCCACGCCGCTTGCGCGGGGGCAACACCACATAATACCCACGCGACGAACGCAGACTCCCTTCCACCGGCCGGCACAGCAATCCCTGCTCGACCAACCCATCGACCAGATGCCCCCAACCAATCCCGACCCCTTGCCCGGCAATCGCGGCCTGGATCAGCAAGGTGTAGTTATCGAAGCGCAACTGCCCTGGTGGTGGCGGGCTGACCACGCCGAAACCGCGAAACACCCCCGCCCAGTCGAACCAGCCACTGGCCTGTTCACCGCGTAGATGCAACAAGGGCAATCGTTGCAAAGCCACGGCTGACAAGGGTTTGCCATCAGTCAGCCGAGGGCTGCAGACCGGAAAGACCTCTTCATCGAACAACCAGCGGCTTTCGCCCTGATGAAAGCGCCCGTCGCCAAACAATACGGCCACATCGATATCGGGGCGCAGCATCCCCTGGCTGCGCTCGCCGGTCACCAGGCTCACATCCACCTGTGGATAAGCCTCGTGAAAACGCTGCAGCCGTGGCATCAGCCAGAAGGCGGCAAAGGCGAAGTCGGTGGCCACCTGCAACACCTCGCGCTGCCCGCGACCGCTGGCCTCGGCAATGCCTTCATCCATCGCCTGCAAACCCTGGTGGACCTGCTCGAACAGCGACTGGCCCGCATCCGTCAGCGCGATACCCCGGTAGATCCGGTCGAACAGGCGCGTGCCCAGCTGCGCCTCAAGCCGCTTGACCTGCTGGCTCACAGCCGGCTGAGTGGTGCCCAGCTCCAGTGCCGCCGCCGTAAAACCGCGCAGACGCGCCGCCGCCTCGAACACGCGCAAGCTTTCCAGTGACATGCCCGCAAGGTGCTCAAACATAAGCTCAGCTAATCCCAGTCATTGCCCGCCATGGGCTTTACCCATGTTATCCACAGTCGCATCCTCGATCGCAAGCAATTCACATAACGTTCGACGATGGAAGGGCACCTCATGAAGCAACCCAATATCCTGTTCATCATGGCCGACCAGATGGCCGCGCCCATGCTGCCGATCTACAACCCCTCGCCGATCAGGATGCCCAACCTCGCCCGCCTCGCCGAAAAGGCAGTGGTCTTCGATTCGGCCTACTGCAACAGCCCGCTGTGCGCGCCGTCGCGCTTCACACTGGTCAGCGGCCAGTTGCCCAGCCGCATCGGCGCCTACGACAACGCCGCCGACTTTCCCGCCGACATCCCCACGTACGCCCACTACCTGCGCCGCCTCGGCTACCGCACCGCGCTGTCGGGCAAGATGCACTTCTGCGGCCCTGACCAGTTGCACGGCTATGAAGAGCGCCTGACCAGCGACATCTATCCCGCCGATTACGGCTGGGCGGTGAACTGGGACGCCCCCGACGTGCGCCCGAGCTGGTACCACAACATGTCCTCGGTGCTGCAGGCCGGGCCGTGCGTGCGCACCAACCAGCTGGATTTCGACGAGGAAGTGGTGTTCAAGGCGCAGCAGTACCTGTACGACCACGTTCGCGAGGATGACGGTCGCCCGTTCTGCCTGACCGTCTCGATGACCCACCCGCACGACCCCTACACCATCCCTCGGCGCTACTGGGATCTCTACGAGTCTGTGGATATCCCCCTGCCACGCGACGAAATCGCCCAGGACCAGCAAGACCCTCACTCGCAGCGCCTGCTAAAGGTCTACGACCTGTGGAACAAGCCGCTGCCTGTGGACAAGATCCGCGACGCGCGCCGCGCCTACTTCGGCGCCTGCAGCTACATCGACGACAACATCGGCAAGCTGCTGCAGACCCTCGAGGATTGCGGCCTGGTCGACGATACGCTGATCGTGTTCTCCGGCGACCATGGCGACATGCTTGGCGAGCGCGGGCTCTGGTACAAGATGCACTGGTTCGAGATGTCGGCGCGGGTGCCATTGCTGGTCCATGCGCCCAAGCGTTTCGCCGCGGCGCGGGTCAGTGCCAGCGTGTCCACCTGTGACCTGCTGCCGACCCTGGTCGAGCTGGCAGGCGGGGCTGTGGATAACAGCCTGCACCTGGACGGCCGCTCGCTGCTCGGCCACCTGCAAGGGCAGGGCGGGCACGACGAGGTGATTGGCGAATACATGGCCGAGGGTACGGTCGGGCCGCTGATGATGATTCGGCGTGGCGCGTACAAGTTCGTGTACAGCGAAGACGACCCGTGCCTACTCTACGACCTGAGCCGCGACCCGCACGAGCGGGAGAACCTCACCGGCAGCCCGGATCACCAGGGCTTGCTGCAGGCATTTGTCGATGAAGCCAGGCAACGCTGGGACGTTCCCAGCCTGCGCCAGCAGGTGCTGGCCAGCCAACGCCGCCGCCGTCTGGTGGCCGAGGCCCTGGCCATCGGCAAACTGAAAAGCTGGGATCACCAACCCTTGGTCGACGCCAGCCAACAGTACATGCGCAACCATATCGATCTCGATGACCTCGAGCGCAAGGCACGTTATCCACAGCCCGCACCCATGGATTGAGAAGAGAGGCCGCCATGCAGAAGTTCTCCACCGCCGTGATCGCCCTGGCCCTGGGCCTGAGCATCTTGACCGCCCAAGCGGCCGACAGCGACACGCAATGCAGTACCGTCAAACTGGCTGACCCCGGCTGGAGCGATATCGCCTCCACCAACGCCATCACCCGCCTGTTGCTCGAAAGCCTGGGTTACCAGGTGAAGATCGACAGCCTTGCTGTACCGATCATCTACGGCGGCCTGAAAGACGGCCGCGTGGACGCCTTCCTCGGCAACTGGATGCCAGCGCAGCAGGGCTTTCATGACAAGTTCATCGCCACCGGCGACGTGAAACAATTGTCGCGCAACCTCGAAGGCACCGAGTTCACCCTGGCAGTGCCCGACTACGTGTGGAATGCCGGTATCAAGGACTTCGCCGACCTGCAGAAACACGCCGAGCAGTTCGACAAGAAGCTCTACGGCATCGGCTCCGGCGCGCCGGCCAACCTGTCGCTCAAGGAAATCATCGACAAGAATGAGTTCAACCTCGGGCAGTGGAAGCTGATCGAGTCCAGCGAGCAGGCGATGCTGGCGCAGGTCGACCGCGCCGTGAAGAAGAACCAGTTCATCACCTTCCTCGGCTGGACACCGCACCCGATGAACGTGAAGCTGAAGATGCACTACCTCACCGGTGGCGAGAAATGGTTCGGCAGCAAGGGCGAGGTGTTCACCCTGGTGCGCAACGGTTATCCACAGGCCTGCCCGAATGCCGCGAAACTGCTGGGCAACCTGGCATTTACCCTGGATATGGAGAACGCCATCATGGCCGAGGTCGTGGACAAGAAGGTCAGTTTCGACCAGGCAGCCAAGGCGTGGGTGAAGGCGCATCTACAAGTCCTGGAGGCGTGGCTCGCCGGCGTGAGCAGCAAGGCTGGCGGTGATGCACTGGAGGCCGTCAAGGCCAAACTCTGATTGCCCGCTGCCGCGGTGGGTATGAATCCGCTCCAGAAAGGGGCAAAACTCAGGACTGTGAATAACCCATGCCCCGCCTGACCCAGCTGCTGCCCTTCCTGACCTGGCTTCCCCGGCAATCGCGCCGCAGCCTGCGCCAGGACCTGCTGGTGGGTCTGAGCGGCGCGATCCTCGCCCTGCCGCAGTCCATCGCCTATGCGTTGATTGCCGGCCTGCCCGCCGAGTACGGCCTGTATGCGGCCATCGTGCCGGTACTGATCGCCTGCCTGTGGGGGTCGTCGTGGCACCTGATCTGCGGTCCCACCGCCGCTATCTCCATCGTCCTCTACGCCAGTGTCAGCCCGCTGGCCGTGGCCGGCAGCAGCGACTACGTGACCCTCGTCCTGCTGCTGACCTTTCTTGGCGGGGTGTTCCAGCTGCTGCTCGGGCTGCTGCGCTTCGGCACGCTGGTCAACTTCGTCTCCCATTCAGTGGTGCTCGGCTTCACCCTGGGCGCCGCCATCGTCATTGCCCTTGGCCAGTTGCCGAACCTGATGGGCATCGACTTGCCCAGCCAGGCCACGGCACTCAAGACGGCCCAGGACCTGTTCGCCCATGCCCGCGAAGTGGACCTGCCCTCGCTGGGGCTGGGCCTGGCCACCTTATTGATAGGTATCGCCATCAAGCTCCTGCGTCCGCGCTGGCCGGCGCTGTTGATAAGCCTGGTACTGGTAAGCCTGGTGGCGTGGCTGCTGCCCGGATACTTCGCTCACGTGCCCCGCGTTCCCGCGTTCAGCGGCCATCTGCCGCCCCTGAGCCCGCTGCCGTTGCTCGACCTGGACCTGATCCTACGGCTGCTGCCCAGCGCCGTGGCGGTGGGCATGCTCGGGCTGGTCACCAGCCTGTCGATCGCCCGTTCGTTGTCTGCACGTTCCGAACAACTGATCGACGCCGACCAGGAGATTCGCGCCCAGGGTGTTTCCAACATGGTCGGGGCGTTTTTCTCGGGTTACCTGTCGTCTGGTTCGTTCACCCGCTCCGGACTGAGCTTCGAGGCGGGCGCCCGCTCCCCTATGGCCGGGGTGTTCTCGGCACTGTGGGTGGCGCTGTTCGCCGTGGCCGGTGCCGGGCTCATCGCTCACCTGCCGATCCCGGCGATGGCCGGCAGCATCCTGCTGATTTGTTGGGGGCTGGTGGATCACCGGGCGATTCGCGCACTGTTCCGCGTCAGTCGTTCGGAGTTCCTGGTGATGGCGCTGACCGCTGCGGCGACTCTATTGCTGGAGCTGCAGACGGCGATCTACGCAGGAGTACTGGCGTCGCTGTTCTTCTACCTCAAGCGCACCTCGCGGCCACGGGTGCAGCAGAGCCGTGAAGGGGAGGCGGATGTGCTGCGGGTCGGTGGCTCGATCTTCTTCGGTGCCGCGCATTATCTGCAGGTACGCCTGCAGCGCTGCCAAGGGCCGCATGTGGTGATCGACGCGCGGCAGATCAACTTCATCGACTATTCGGGTGTGGATATGTTGCACCGCGAGGCGCGCCGGCTGGTGCGCAATGGCGGCAGCCTGACCCTGCATCGGGCCAGGCCCCAGGTGGTGGAGGAGTTGCAGAAGCTGGAGGGGATCGACGGGTGTCCGATCAGGTTCGAGGAGTAATCTCTACCCCCGCGCCAACTGCCTCCGCAATTCATCCAGCACCGGCCCGGTCTCAGGCCGAACCCCGCGCCAGACGTAAAACGCCTCGGCCGCCTGCTCGGCGAGCATTCCCAGCCCATCCAGCACTTTCGCCGCCCCAAGCTTCGTCGCCCACTGGCAGAACGGCGTCGGCTCCTTGCCATACATCATGTCGTAGCACACGGTGCGACCGGCCTCGACCAGACTCTCGGCGATCGGCGGCAACTCCCCCGAAAGGCTCGCCGAGGTGGCGTTGATGATCACGTCCACCGGCTCCTGCAGCCAGGCAAAACCGCTGGCGACCACCGGCCCGAGTTCATCGAACTCGCGCGCCAGCTGCTCGGCCTTTTCCACCGTACGATTGGCGATCACCAGCGATTGCGGCTTATGCGCCAGGATCGGCTCCAGCACGCCACGCACCGCACCACCGGCGCCGAGAATCAGGATGCGCTTGCCCGCCAGCGTGACCCCGGCATTCACCGTCAGGTCGCGCACCAGGCCTGCGCCATCGGTGTTGTCGCCCTGCAGCGTGCCATCGGCCAACAAGGTCAGCGTGTTGACCGCGCCCGCGCGTTGCGCCCGTGGCGTGAGGCTGTCGCACAGGCGGTACGCCTCTTCCTTGAACGGCACGGTCACGTTGGCGCCGCTGCCCTGCTTGAAGAAGCCGCGGGCGCAGTCGCTGAACTCGTCCAGCGGCGCCAGCAGGGTGCTGTATTCCAGATCCTGGCCGGTCTGCTCGGCGAACAGGCGGTGGATCAGCGGCGACTTGCTGTGGCCGATGGGGTTACCGAAAACGACGTACTGGTCCATGGGAAATCCTCGGTTATCCACAGATTCACTGGCCGAGCCAGTCGCGATCCTGCAGGAAATACTCGGTCAGGCGCGCTTCCTCGCTGCCAGGGGTGGCCTTCCAGTCGTAGTCCCAGCGAACCTGCGGCGGCAACGACATGAGGATGGATTCGGTACGTCCGCCGGATTGCAGGCCGAACAGCGTACCGCGGTCGTAGACCAGGTTGAACTCGACATAGCGCCCACGGCGATATTCCTGGAATTCACGCTGCTGCGCGGTGTAGGGGGTGTTCTTGCGCCGCTGCACGATCGGCAGGTACGCCTCGATGTAGGCATCGCCGATGGCACGGATGAAGGCGAAGCAGGTGTCGAAATCCCACTCGTTCAGGTCATCGAAGAACAGCCCGCCAATGCCACGGGGTTCGCCGCGGTGCTTGAGGTGGAAGTAGCGGTCGCACCAGGCCTTGTAGCGCGGGTACACGTCGGCGCCGAAGGGGGCACAGGCCTGTTCGGCGACGCGGTGCCAGTGGATGCAGTCTTCCTCGTTGCCGTAGTACGGGGTCAGGTCGAAGCCGCCACCGAACCACCACACTGCCTCTTCGCCCTCTTTCTCGGCGATGAAGAACCGCACGTTGGCGTGGGACGTCGGCACATGCGGGTTGTACGGGTGAATCACCAGCGACACGCCCAGCGCCTCGAAGCCACGCCCGGCCAGCTCCGGACGGTGCGCGCTGGCCGACGGCGGCAGGCCTGCGCCGAACACGTGGGAGAAGTTGACCCCGCCTTTCTCGATCAGCTTGCCCTCGCCGATCACCCGGGTGCGACCACCGCCGCCAGCATCACGAACCCAGGCGTCCTCGACGAAGCGGGCGCCGCCGTCCTCGGTTTCGAGGGCGGCGCAGATGCGGTCTTGCAGGTCGAGCAGATAGGCCTTCACGGCCTCGGTACGGCTGGTCATCGGGTCACCTGGGAGGGGCAGGGAGGAATTCGCCGCGTAGCATACCACCGGCCAGCGCCGCGCCGCAGTTGACGGCAGTCAAGCAAAGGCGTCCGATAGAGGGCCTTTGCGATGACGACAACAGGAGTGTGTGATGGCCAAGCGTATTCAGTTCAGCCAGCATGGCGGCCCGGAAGTCCTGCAGCTCGTGGACTTCGAACCGACACCGCCCGGCCCGCAGCAGGTGCGCGTGCGCAACCATGCGATCGGTCTGAATTTCATCGATACCTATTTCCGTGGCGGGCTCTACGCGCCGCCATCACTGCCTTCAGGCCTGGGCACCGAAGGTGCGGGTGTGGTCGATGCGGTGGGCGAGGGCGTCACCCGCTTGAAGGTCGGCGACCGCGTCGGCTACGGCGGCGGGCCGCTGGGCGCCTATGGCGAATACCACACCCTGCCGGAAGCGAACCTGGTGAAGCTGCCTGACAGCATCAGCTTCGAGCAGGCTGCGGCCGTGATGCTCAAGGGCCTGACCACCCAGTACCTGCTCAAGCAGACCTACGCGGTGCAGCCCGGCGACTTCATTCTGTTCCACGCCGCAGCAGGTGGCGTCGGCTCGCTGGCTTGCCAATGGGCCAAGGCCTTGGGCGCCAAGCTGATCGGCACTGTCAGCTCGCCCGAAAAAGCCGAACGCGCCAAGGCGCTGGGGGCCTGGGCGACCATCGACTACAGCCATGAAGACGTGGCCAAGCGTGTGCTGGAGCTGACCGAAGGCAAGAAGTGCGCGGTGGTGTATGACGGCGTAGGTGCCGACACCTGGCTGACTTCGCTCGACTGCCTGCGCCCGCGTGGCTTGATGGTGAGCTTCGGCAATGCCTCCGGCGCGGTGAGTGGCGTGAATCTGGGAATTCTGTCGCAGAAGGGCTCGCTGTACGTGACCCGACCGACCCTGGCCAGCTACGCCAATAACGCCGAGAACACCCAGGCCATGGCCGATGACCTGTTCGCGATGATTGCCAGTGGCAAGCTGGTGGTGGATATCCAGCAGCGCTATCCGCTGAGCGAGGCGGCGAAAGCGCAGGAGGCCTTGTCGGCGCGCCAGACGGTGGGGTCGACGGTGCTGTTGCCCTGAGGGCCCCATCGCGGGACAAGCCCGCTCCTACAGGTTCAGCGCCGTTCATGCGTGCCGCGCGGTTCCTGTAGGAGCGGGCTTGCCCGCGAAAAGCACACCGCGGTTCGTCGCCCCGACAAGCCCGCTCCCACCGAGGGCTCTGCTCAAGTCATCAGGCTTGGGGGCTACCCGCAGACTCGATTCCATCCAGCATCGCTTCGACCAGGCCCTCTGCCAGCTCGATGGCATGCAGGCTCGACCAGAACATGCCCCGACCGCCGTCGCTCAGGTGGTCAACGGCTTTGATGCCAGTGTCGTAGGCACAGCGCAGGTAGAGGGCGACGTGGACCAAGGCGTCGTGGGGTTCGATGTCGGGGTTGACGGTGAAGAGCGGGGGATGGCCGGCGTCGCAGCGGCCGAAGGGGTGGGCGGTGGTTTTGGGGAGGGGTGGATCGGGGACTAGCTTCTTCATAATTGCTCCAGTGATGGAGCTGACACCCTTTCGTTACCACACGGTTGGGTGGCAGCTGTACGCGGAGTGGTAAACCGGACTGGAGGCATTTCCGGCAGGCAAAAGCCTCCCGCGCACAGCCGCCATAAGCGGCATTGCCCCAGAAACACCGGGTTACCACACCCGATCGCCAAGTTGTTCGGCGACGGTCTGGAGCCTAGAGGTAGACGTTCCCACTGAGAAGGTAATGGCGGTCGACAGGCTGCGTAGGATATTTCCCTAAGTCAGAAATGTGCAGTCTTGAGGATCAGAATCAGAAAACCCTGATGAGCGGTGCCTCTCTCCCTTGAGGAGCAACTGTCTTGCTCAAAATCTAAAGGTCAGCCCAATCCCCTGTGGGAGCGGGCTTGTCCCGCGAACACCGGCAGAGCCGGTGCCATGCACCGCGGTGGCCTTTTCGCGGGCAAGCCCGCTCCTACAAGTGTCGAACAATCAACCCGGCCGCACTACTTCGCCCGTGACCAGATCGCGAATCACACTCGGATTTCTGCGTCCGCCCAACGCGCCGCCGAGCACCAGATCGAGTTCGTTGTGGAAATACTGTTCCACACGCAACCGGCTCTTGGCCGCCGGCCGCCCGGCCGGGTTGGCGGAGGTGGAGATCAGCGGCCCGACCAGCGCGCACAGCTCACGCACCTGCGGATGATCGCTGACCCGCAGCGCCACCGTATCGTGCTGGCCGGTCACCCATTCGGGCAACAGGTCCTGGTGCGGCACCAGCCAGGTGTTCGGGCCCGGCCAGGTGCTGCCCATGCGATCGATCCAGTCTTCGGGGAAATCCTCGAACAGGAAGTCGAACTGGCGGATGTTGTCGGCGACCAGAATCAGGCCTTTATCCACAGGGCGTGACTTGAGCGCCAACAGGCGGTACACCGCATCTTCGTTCCACGGGTCGCAGCCCAGGCCCCAGACCGCTTCCGTTGGATAGGCGATCACCGCACCCGCCTTCACCTCACGCGCGGCTTGTTGCACACGCCAACTGCTCACCATTGCTGTCTCTCCGCTTTAAGCCTGATGCGCAGTGTACTTAGGCGGAACGGGCAAACCAACGTCCGGCTTCACTGCTGACCCGTCCTTCGAGTTCGAGCTCGGTCAGACTGGCCAGTACCTGGGCCAATGGCAGCCCGCTGCTGTGGGCCAGGCCCTCGCTGGTCTGCGGAGCGGCATGCAGCAACGCCAGCAGTGGATGGCCCGGTTTCTCCACAGACGCAGGAGGCAGGTTCTGCCAACCGCGCAGGCTGTCGAGGATCTGCCCGACACTCTCCACCAGCAGCGCACCATCGCGAATCAGTTGATGGCAGCCCTTGGCGCCCGGGTGGTGAATGGAGCCGGGAATCGCGTACACCTCCCGTCCCTGTTCGGCAGCCAGCCGGGCGGTGATCAACGAGCCGCTGGCCAGGCTGGCCTCCACGACCAGCACGCCGAGGGACAGGCCGCTGATGATCCGGTTGCGGCGCGGGAAGTTACCGGCCAGTGGTCCGGCGTCCAGCGGGTACTCCGAAACCAGCGCGCTGCCGCTGTCGATCATGGCCCGTGCCAAGTCGCGATGGCGCTGTGGATAAAGTTTTTGCAACCCTGTGCCGAGCACCCCGATCGTGTGGCCGCCAACGTTCAACGCAGCCCGATGAGCGGCGCCGTCGATACCCAGTGCCAAGCCGCTGGTGATAGTGAACCCGGCCTGAGCCAGGCAACGGGAAAACGCACCGGCCGTATCCAGCGCCGGGGGTGAAGCACGCCTGCTGCCCACGATCGCCAACTGCGGCCGTTCGAGCAGGGCAGGGTCACCGGACACGAAAAGCAAAGGCGGCGGATCGTCTATCTCGGCCAGCAATGCCGGGTATCCAGGGCCGTCCCACATCAATAAACACTGGCCCGGACGCTCTAGCCAGGCCATTGCAGCCAATGCGCCATCGCGTACTTGCGCACTGCGCCGGGCGTCTATACTGGAAGCCTTCAGGCCTAGAGCACGCCACGCGCTGGCCGGGGCACTGAGTGCCGAAGAGGCGCTGCCGAATGCTTCGATGAGGGTATGGAAACGACGCAAGCCAATATCGGGAAGGCGATGCAGACGCAGCCGCGCCTCCAGTTCCGCCGGAGTGCAAGGCGACGAGCGGGATGGGTTCATGGTGGATCGTCCTTGATCGGCAGGAGGCCAATGAAGCGGCACATCCTGTGGATAACTTTGTGAGTAACACTTTGAAAAGCTGTCGATCAAAACGGCAGCTATCAAGCCCATAGAGACCCTAGCCAAGCTTCACAGGTGCCGAACGCTCCATTTCCCTTTATTATGTGTGCTCAGTTTTCAACCAAACGCACAGTGACTGCCTGACCCTATGGCCATCTTGAACATCCTCGAATTCCCCGACCCGCGCCTGCGCACCCTCGCCAAACCGGTAACGGAGTTCGACGACGCCCTGCAGCAGCTGATCGACGACATGTTTGAAACCATGTACGAAGCGCCCGGCATCGGCCTGGCCGCGACCCAGGTCAACGTGCACAAGCAGGTCGTGGTGATGGATCTTTCCGAAGATCGCAGCGAACCGCGAGTGTTCATCAACCCCAGCGTCGAAGAGCTGACCCACGACATGGGGCAGTACCAGGAAGGCTGCCTGTCGGTGCCAGGCTTCTATGAGAACGTCGACCGCCCGCTGCGCGTGCGGGTCAAGGCCCAGGATCGCGACGGCAAGCCCTACGAGCTCGAGGCCGAGGGCCTGCTGGCGGTGTGCGTGCAGCACGAGTTCGATCACCTCAACGGCAAGCTGTTCGTCGACTACCTGTCTCAGCTCAAACGCGACCGGATCAAGAAGAAGCTGGAAAAGCAGCACCGCCAGCAAGCCTGATCCCCACCTTCCAGAAGGCTTGCTCCGGCAAGCCTTTTTCTTTTTTGAAGCGAGAACTCCATGCGCATCGTCTTCGCAGGCACCCCAGAGTTTGCCGCCGAACACCTCAAGGCCCTGCTCGACAGCCCTTACGAAATCGTGGCTGTCTTCACCCAGCCCGACCGTCCCGCCGGCCGGGGCCAGAAGCTCATGCCGAGCGCGGTCAAAGCCCTCGCATTGGCCCATGACATACCGGTGTACCAGCCACAGACCCTGCGCAATGCCGACGCGCAGGCTGAACTCGCCGCACTGAAACCGGACCTGATGGTGGTGGTCGCCTACGGCCTGATCCTGCCGCAGGCGGTGCTGGATATCCCGCGCCTTGGCTGCATCAACAGCCACGCCTCCCTGCTGCCACGGTGGCGCGGTGCGGCGCCGATCCAGCGCGCCGTCGAGGCCGGTGATGCCGAGAGCGGCGTAACCGTGATGCGCATGGAAGCGGGCCTGGACACCGGCCCCATGCTGCTCAAGGTCACCACACCGATCAGCGCCGACGACACCGGCGGCAGCCTGCACGACCGCCTCGCCCAGCTGGGCCCTGGCGCCGTGGTGCAAGCCATCGCCGGCCTTGCCGACGGCAGCCTGCAGGGCGAGGTGCAGGACGACGCCCTGGCCACCTATGCACACAAGCTGAACAAGGATGAGGCGCGTCTGGACTGGAGCCGCCCGGCCGTGGAGCTGGAACGCCTGATCCGCGCCTTCAACCCGTGGCCGGTATGCCACAGCACCCTCGACGGCGAAACCGTGAAGGTGCTGGGCGCGAACTTGTCCACAGGCAAAGGTGAGCCAGGCGAGATCCTCAGTGCCAGCAAGGACGGCCTGGTGGTCGCCTGCGCTGACGGCGCCCTGAGCCTGACCCGCCTGCAACTGCCCGGTGGCAAGGCCCTGGCCTTCAGCGACCTGTTCAACAGCCGCCGCGAGAAGTTCGCAAGCGGCAAGGTGCTCGGCCAATGAACCCACGCCTGGCCGCCGCCCGCGCCCTGGCCGCCGTCCTCAGCGGCAAGGCCTCGCTGAACAGCTCGCTGCCCGCGCAACTGGACAAGGTCGAGGAGCGCGACCGCGGCCTGACTCAGGACCTGGCCTTTGGCACCGCCCGCTGGCAGCCGCGCCTGGACCTGCTTGCTGCACAACTGCTGCAAAAGCCGTTCAAGGCCGCTGACGCCGATGTACAGGCGCTGCTGCTGGTCGGCCTGTACCAGCTGTTCTACACACGTATTCCGGCACACGCCGCCATCGGCGAAACCGTCGGCTGCGCCGACAAGCTCAAGAAGCCCTGGGCCAAGGGCCTGCTCAACGCCGTGCTGCGCCGCGCCCAACGCGAGGGCGAGGAACTGCTCACCGGCATGGAGCGCGACCCCGTGGTCCGCACCGCCCACCCGCGCTGGCTGCAGAAGTCGCTCAAGGCGTTCTGGCCGGAGCAATGGGAAGCCATCTGCGCCGCCAACAACGCCCACCCGCCAATGATCCTGCGGGTCAACCGCCGTCATCACAGCCGTGATGCGTATCTGGCGCTGCTGGCCGAGGCTGGCATCGGCGCCAGCGCCTGTCCGTTCAGCCGTGACGGCATCGTGCTGGCCGAGGCCTGCGACGTGCGCGGCCTGCCGGGCTTCGCCGACGGCTGGATCAGCGTGCAGGACGAAGCCGCACAGCTGTCGGCCGACCTGCTGGAACTGGCCCCCGGCCAACGCGTGCTCGATGCCTGCTGCGCCCCTGGCGGCAAGACCTGCCATCTGCTCGAAGCCGAGCCGGGCCTGGCGCAGATGGTCGCCATCGACCTGGAGGCCAAGCGCCTGGCGCGGGTGCGCGAGAACCTCGACCGGCTGAAGCTCGATGCCGAGCTGATCGCCTGTGATGCTCGCGATACCGCCAGTTGGTGGGACGGCAAGCCGTTCCAGCGCATCCTGCTCGACGCCCCATGCTCGGCGACCGGCGTGATCCGCCGCCACCCGGACATCAAGCTGACCCGTCAGGCCGAGGACATCCCGGCCCTGGCCGCACTGCAGGGTGAGCTGCTCGATGCGCTGTGGCCGACACTCGAAGTCGGCGGCATGCTGCTCTATGCCACCTGCTCGAGCCTGCCGACCGAGAACACCGACGTGATCGACGCCTTCCTCGCCCGCACCCCCGGTGCCCGTGAGCTCGACCTGGCAACCGAGGCCGGTCTGCGCCAGCCCCACGGCCGCCAGCTACTGGCCCAGGAAGGCGGCCACGACGGCTTCTACTATGCCAAGCTGATCAAGATCGCCGCCTCGCGCGGATAAGAACGAAAGGTAGGGAGTAGCGGATGAAGATCATCATCCTCGGCGCAGGCCAGGTAGGCGGTACGCTGGCCGAACACCTGGCGAGCGAAGCCAACGACATCACGGTGGTCGACACCGATGGCGAGCGCTTGCGTGACCTGGGCGACCGCCTCGACATCCGCACCGTGCAGGGCCGCGCCTCGCTGCCCACGGTACTGCGCCAGGCCGGCGCCGATGACGCCGACATGCTGGTGGCGGTGACCAACAGCGACGAGACCAACATGGTCGCCTGCCAGGTGGCCTATTCGCTGTTCCACACCCCGACCAAGATCGCCCGGGTGCGCGAGTCGTCCTACCTCAGCCGCGAGGAACTGTTCGACAACGACCACATTCCGGTGGACGTGCTGATCAGCCCCGAGCAGGTGGTGACCAACTACATCAAGCGCCTGATCGAACACCCCGGCGCCCTGCAGGTGATCGACTTCGCCGAGGGCAAAGCCCAATTGGTGGCGGTCAAGGCCTACTACGGCGGCCCGCTGGTGGGTCAGCAACTGCGCCAGATCCGCGCGCACATGCCCAATGTCGATACCCGCGTGGCCGCGATCTTCCGCCGCGACCGGCCGATCAAGCCCCACGGCGACACAGTGATCGAGGCTGACGACGAAGTGTTCTTCATCGCCGCGAAGAAGGATATCCGTGCGGTGATGGGCGAGCTGCGGCGTATCGACGAGACCAACAAGCGGGTGGTCATCGCCGGCGGCGGGCAGATCGGCGAGCGTCTGGCCGAAGCCATCGAAAGCCGCTATCAGGTGAAGATCATCGAGATGAGCCCGGCACGCTGCCGGCATCTTTCGGACAACCTCGAAAGCACCGTGGTGCTGCAGGGCAGCGCGTCGGACAAAGACCTGATGCTCGAAGAAAACATCGCCGAAGCCGATATCTTCCTGGCCCTGACCAACGACGACGAGGCCAACATCATGTCGTCGCTGCTGGCCAAGCGCCTGGGCGCACGCAAGGTGATGACGCTGATCAACAACCCGGCCTACGTCGACCTGGTGCAGGGCGGCGATATCGACATCGCCATCAGCCCGCAGCTGGCGACCATCGGCACGCTGCTGGCCCATGTGCGCCGTGGCGATATCGTCAGCGTGCACTCGCTGCGGCGCGGTGCAGCGGAAGCCATCGAGGCAGTCGCCCATGGCGATTCGAAATCGAGCAAGGTGATCGGCAAGGCCATCGAAGACATCGCCTTGCCACCTGGCACCACCATCGGCGCGATCATCCGCGACGAGGGGGTGCTGATCGCCCACGACGACACCGTGATCGAGGCAGGTGACCATGTGATCCTGTTCGTTGTGGATAAAAAGCACATTCGCGATGTGGAGAAGCTGTTCCACGTCGGCTTGAGTTTCTTCTAGGGGAAGAAGGCATGCGCGAATCGCTGGAAAAGATGCTGGCCAAGGGTGTGGATAACCCGCTGCTGAGGTTCGGCCTGGGCAAGGCCTGGCTGGATGAAGGCAAGGGCGCCGAAGCGGCGGTGCACCTGGCCTGCTGTGTCGAGCAGGACCCGAAATACTCGGCGGCGTGGAAGCTGCTGGGCAAGGCGTATCAGCTCGAAGGCGACATCGCTGCGGCGCGTAGGGCCTGGGAAGAGGGGATCGCCGCGGCGCAGACGCATGGCGACAAGCAGGCCGAGAAAGAAATGACCGTGTTCCTGAAGAAACTCAACAAGGCCTGACAGACGCCGCGGTCCTTGTAGGAGCGGCGGTTCGCCGCTGCGACTTGTCCCGCGATCGGGCGCGAAGCGGCCGTAAAACCAGACGCCGAGATCTATCAGGAAAATCTCGGTTGCCGAGGTTGCGGCCGCTTCGCGCCCGATCGCGGGACAAGCCCGCTCCTACAGAGTGTGGATAACTCAGTACCAGCGCGGCTCGCCGGCCGGGCGCTTCTTGAAGCGCTTCATGCTCCACATGTACTGGCTCGGGTACTCGCGCACATAGCGCTCGACCACACGGCTCATGGCCGCCGCAGCCACAGCCACATCCGCGCTGTACATCTCTTCGGGCGCCGCCTCAAGGAACACCTTGAAGCCGGAGCCATCCGGCAGACGCAGGGCATGCAGGAACACACCCACCGCCTTGCCGCCAGCGAGCATGTTGGGCACGAACTTGCTGGTCAGCGCCTGGGTGCCGAGGAAGGGCACGAACACTCCCGCCGACTCGGCCGGCTCAGGGTCGGCAGGAATGCCCACCTGCCCGCCGCGACGCACTTCCTTGATCACGCTGAGAATGCCTTCCTTGGTCGAAGGCGCCACGCGGTTGCCCATCTGCACGCGCTGCTCGCGCAGCAGGTCATCCACCGCCTTCAGCTTGGGCGGACGGTAGAAGATGATCGGCTTGCACTGGTTGCAATAGAAGTGGTTGAGCACCTCCCAGTTGCCCAGGTGGCTGGTGATGCCGACCACCCCTTTGCCAGTGGCCAGGGCTTGCTCGAGCACTTCCAGGCCGTGCACTTCCTTGACCAGCTCCAGCGACTGCTGAGGCGGGCGGATCCAGGCCCAGGCGCTTTCGACGAAAGACTTGCCGATATCCTTCAACGCACGCCCCACCAACTGCTCACGCTCGGCAGGGTTCATCTCGGGGAAGCACTTGGCGAGGTTGATCCGCACCACGTTGCGCGACCCGTTGGGGATTTTCCACATCAGCCAGCCGATACCGGCACCGACGCGCTGCACCGCGCCCCAGGGCAGTTTGGCGAACAGGCGCAGCACCCCGACCATTAGGGCGCCCTTGAACTTTTCCACAGGCCAATTCCTTATTTCTGCAAGGCGCGCATTGTAACGCCTCAACGCACCAGCGCGGCGTAGCGATCGCAATCGGTGGTGTGGTCCATGACCATGCCGGTCGCCTGCATGAAGGCGTAGCAAATGGTCGGACCGACAAAGGTGAAGCCCTTTTTCTGCAGGGCCTTGCTCATCGCCTTGGCTTCGTCGGTGATCGCCGGGATGTCGGCGCGCCCCTGGTAATGGTTGATCTTCGGCTCGCCGCCGACGAACGACCACAGCCACTCGCCGGGGTTTTCCAGCGCCAGCCAGGCGCGCGCGTTGCGGCGCACGGCATTGAGCTTGAGGCGGTTGCGGATGATGCCGGGATCGAGCATCAGCTCTTCTATGCGCTCGTCGCTCATCTCGGCCAGTTGCACCGGGTCGAAGCCTTGCAGCACCTGGCGATAGCGCTCGCGTTTCTTCAGCACGGTGATCCACGAAAGGCCCGCCTGGAACCCTTCGAGCAAAAGCATCTCGAAGAGCAACGCCGGGTCGCGCTGTGGGGTTCCCCATTCCTGGTCATGGTAGGCCTGATACAAAGGATCGTCGGTACACCAAAAGCAGCGTGGCATAAGGCTCCAATTACGTAGAGGGCGAGGCGAATCGGGTTATACTCCCGCTCTTTACATCCGCATCCCCAGATACAGGTGAATTTCGTGAGCCAGCCTACGCCAGCCGTGCGTACCTTCCAAGACCTGATCCTCGCCCTGCAGAACTACTGGGCCGAGCAAGGTTGTGTGGTACTTCAGCCCTACGATATGGAAGTAGGCGCCGGCACTTTCCACACCGCCACCTTCCTGCGCGCCGTCGGCCCGGAGACCTGGAACGCTGCCTACGTGCAGCCTAGCCGTCGCCCTGCCGACGGACGGTATGGCGAAAACCCCAACCGCCTGCAGCACTACTACCAGTTCCAGGTGGTGCTCAAGCCGAACCCGGCCAACTTCCAGGAGCTGTACCTGGGCTCGCTGAAAGCCATCGGCCTGGACCCGCTGGTCCACGACATCCGCTTCGTCGAAGACAACTGGGAATCGCCGACCCTGGGTGCCTGGGGCCTGGGTTGGGAAATCTGGCTGAACGGGATGGAAGTGACCCAGTTCACCTACTTCCAGCAGGTTGGCGGTATCGAGTGCTACCCGGTCACCGGCGAGATCACCTATGGCCTGGAGCGTCTGGCCATGTATATCCAGGGTGTCGATTCGGTGTACGACCTGGTCTGGGCCGACGGCCCGTTCGGCAAGGTCACCTATGGCGATGTGTTCCACCAGAACGAAGTGGAGCAGTCGACCTACAACTTCGAGCACGCCAACGTCGAGAAACTGTTCGAGCTGTTCGACTTCTACGAAAGCGAAGCCAACCGCCTGATCAAGCTGGACCTGCCGCTGCCGACCTACGAAATGGTCCTGAAGGCTTCGCACACCTTCAACCTGCTCGACGCCCGCCGCGCCATCTCGGTGACCGAGCGCCAGCGCTACATCCTGCGCGTGCGCACCCTGGCCCGCGACGTGGCGCAAAGCTATCTGCAAGCCCGCGCACGCCTGGGCTTCCCGATGGCCACCCCCGAACTGCGTGATGAAGTACTGGCCAAGCTGGAGGCTGCACAATGAGTGCGCAAGATTTCCTGGTTGAACTGGGCACCGAAGAGCTGCCCCCCAAAGCCCTGGCCTCGCTGGGCGATGCATTCCTGGCCGGCATCGAGAAAGGCCTGCAGGCCGCTGGCCTGAACTACACCGGCAAGTCGGTCTATGCCGCGCCGCGTCGCCTGGCCGTGCTGATCCGCCAACTGGACGTGCAACAGCCTGATCGCAGCATCAACATCGACGGCCCGCCCCGCCAGGCTGCCTTCGACGCCGATGGCAACCCGACCCAGGCTGCACTGGGCTTCGCCAAGAAGTGTGGCGTGGAGCTGTCGGACATCGACCAGAGCGGCGCCAAGCTGCGCTTCTCACAGCACATTCCGGGCAAGGCCACCATCAGCCTGCTGCCAACCATCGTCGAGGACTCGCTCAACGACCTGCCGATCCCCAAGCGCATGCGCTGGGCCGCGAGCCGTGAAGAGTTCGTGCGCCCCACCCAGTGGCTGGTGATGTTGCTGGGCGACCAGGTCGTCGACTGCACCATCCTCTCGCAGAAAGCCGGCCGCGAATCGCGCGGCCACCGCTTCCACCACCCGGAAAACGTGCTGATCACCACCCCGGCCAACTATGTCGAAGACCTGCGCAAGGCCCATGTACTGGCCGACTTCGCCGAGCGCCGCGAGCTGATCGCCAAGCGCACCGCAGAGCTGGCCCTGCAGCAGGAAGGCAGCGCCATCGTGCCGCCGGCGCTGCTGGATGAAGTGACCGCGCTGGTCGAATGGCCGGTGCCGCTGGTGTGCTCGTTCGAGGAGCGCTTCCTGGAAGTGCCGCAGGAAGCCCTGATCACCACCATGCAGGACAACCAGAAGTACTTCTGCCTGCTCGACAGCGAAGGCAAGTTGCTGCCGCGCTTCATCACCGTGGCCAACGTCGAGAGCCTCGATCCGAAGCAGATCGTCGAGGGTAACGAGAAGGTCGTGCGTCCGCGCCTGACCGACGCCGAGTTCTTCTTCAAGCAAGACAAGAAGCAGCCTCTGGAAACCTTCAACGAACGCCTGAAGAACGTGGTGTTCCAGGCCCAGCTGGGTACGGTGTTCGACAAGGCCGAGCGTGTCTCCAGGCTGGCCGCCTACATTGCCCCGTTCATCGGCGGCAGTGCAGCCAACGCCGGCCGCGCCGGCCTGCTGTCCAAATGCGACCTGGCCACCGAAATGGTCGGCGAATTCCCTGAAATGCAGGGCATCGCTGGCTACTACTACGCCGTCAACGATGGCGAGCCACAAGACGTCGCCCTGGCACTGAACGAGCAGTACATGCCGCGCGGTGCTGGCGCTGAGTTGCCGGAAACCCTCACCGGCGCCGCCGTGGCCATCGCCGACAAGCTCGACACCCTGGTCGGCATCTTCGGCATCGGCATGCTGCCGACCGGTAGCAAGGACCCGTACGCACTGCGCCGCGCCGCCCTCGGCGTGCTGCGCATCCTGATCGAGAAGCAGCTGGACCTGGACCTGACCTCTGCGGTCGAGTTCGCGGTCAAGCAGTACGGCGCCAAGGTCAAGGCTGCAGGCCTGGCTGACCAGGTGCTGGAGTTCATCTTCGATCGCCTGCGTGCACGCTATGAAGACGAAGGCGTCGATGTGGCCACCTACCTGTCGGTACGTGCCCTGAAGCCGGCTTCGGCCCTGGACTTCGATCAGCGCGTGCAGGCCGTGCAGGCCTTCCGCAAGCTGCCGGAAGCCGAGGCCCTGGCGGCGGTGAACAAGCGTGTTTCGAACCTGCTGAGCAAGGCCGAAGGCGCCATCGCCGACCAGGTCGAGCCGAAGTACTTCGACAATGCCAACGAGTTCTCCCTGTACTCGGCGATCCAGCAGGCCGACCAGGCCGTGCAGCCAATGGCTGCCGCACGCCAATACAGCGAATCGCTGGCACGCCTGGCAGCCCTGCGCGATCCGGTCGACGCCTTCTTCGAGGCAGTCATGGTGAACGCCGAAGACGCCAAGGTACGCGCCAACCGTTATGCCCTGCTCAGCCGCCTGCGCGGTCTGTTCCTGGGCGTGGCCGACATCTCGCTGCTGGGGTAAGCCTTGAAACTGCTGATTCTCGATCGAGACGGAGTGATCAATCACGACTCCGACGCCTACATCAAGTCGCTGGAAGAGTGGATCCCCATTCCCGGCTCGATCGAGGCCATTGCGCAGTTGAGCAAGGCGGGCTGGACGGTGGCCGTGGCCACCAACCAGTCCGGCATTGCCCGCGGCTACTACCCCCTGTCCACGCTCGAAGCCATGCACGCGCGTCTGCGCGAGCTGGTCGCCGAGCAGGGTGGCGAGGTCGGGCATATCGTCTATTGCCCGCATGGCCCGGACGAAGGCTGCGAGTGCCGCAAGCCCAAGCCCGGTATGCTGCGGGCAATCGCCGAGTATTACCAAGTCGACCTGCGCGGTGTATGGTTCGTCGGCGACAGCACAGGTGACCTGGAGGCCGCCCTGGCCGTCGGAGCACAACCCGTGCTGGTGAAAACCGGTAAGGGGGAGAAGACCCTTAAAACGGGCATCCCTGAAAAAACCTTGATTTTCGACGATCTGGCAGCCATCGCCAGAGAACTTATTTAAAGAGTGCGCCTGTTTGGCGCACTTCCTCAGGCGGGCGCGCCCCGCAACGGTACATGCCACTATGTCGATCCTGCAGGCGATCAGAATCTTTCTTTTTTACCTGCTGTTGGGCACCAGTTCGCTGCTGTGGTGCTCACTGAGCTTCTTTGTCGCGCCTTTCCTGCCATTTCCCAAGCGCTACAAATTCATCAACGTGTACTGGTGCCGCTGCGCGGTGTTCCTGAGCCGCACCATCCTGGGCATTGACTACAAGATCACCGGCGCCGAGAACGTGCCCAAAGAGCCCTGCGTGATCCTGTCCAACCACCAGAGCACCTGGGAGACTTTCTTCCTCTCGGCGTACTTCTCGCCACTGAGCCAGGTGCTCAAGCGTGAGCTGTTGTACGTGCCGTTCTTCGGCTGGGCAATGGCGATGCTGCGGCCGATTGCCATCGACCGCAACAACCCCAAGGAAGCCCTGCGCCACGTGGCGAGCAAGGGCGACGAACTGCTCAAGCAGGGCGTCTGGGTGCTGATTTTCCCCGAGGGTACCCGCGTGCCCTATGGTCAGGTCGGCAAGTTCTCCCGCGGCGGTACCGCCCTGGCGGTGAACGCCGGCCTGCCGGTGCTGCCGATCGCCCACAACGCAGGCAAGTTCTGGCCAAAAGCGGGCTGGGGCAAGCGTTCGGGCACCATCGAGGTGGTGATTGGCGAGCCGATGTATGCCAACGGCACCGGGCCACGTGCCATCGCCGAACTCAACGATCGCGCTCAGGCGTGGAACGAAGCGACGCAGCGGGCCATGGGATCTTTGCCACCAGCAGAAGAAAACGTCACCGAGCCAATCGCCTGACGATCTGTGGATAAGGTGTTAGCAATTTTTGGATTAATGCTTTCGGATCGTAGATAAGCTATTGAATTAGCTATTTATTTCTCTGTATGACGTTTTTTCGAAAATCGTGCATAAGTTTTTTCGAGGCATAAAAAAACCGGCTTTTACGCCGGTTTTTTCATGCCTGGGCAACGGAGGTGTCTGCGTCGCGGGTCAACCCGCTGCTACACCTTGTCGATGTCCACATCCTTGGTCTCTTTAAGGCAGAAGATCCCCACCACCAGGCTGATGCCGGTGATAAATACCGGGTACCACAGCCCATAGAAGATATCCCCGGTGTACACCACCAGCGCGAACGACACCGTCGGCAGGAAGCCACCGAACCAGCCGTTGCCGATGTGATAGGGCAGCGACATCGAGGTGTAGCGGATGCGTGTGGGGAACAGCTCGACCATTACCGCTGCCAGTGGTCCGTAGGTCATGGTCGCGATCAGGATCATCGCCACGATCAGCACCACCACCATCACCTGGTTCACATGGGCAGGGTCTGCCTTGGCTGGATAGCCCGCCTGCTCGATAGCCGTGCGCATCGCGACTTCATCGAAGCCGTTGATGGTCTTGTCGCCAATGCTCACCGAAACATCGCTGCCCGTTGCAGCAACCGAGCTGTAGGGCAGGCCCTGCTTGACCAGGAACGTCTTGACCTTGTCGCAGGGGCTGTCGAAGCGTGCCTTGCCCACCGGGTCGAACTGGAAGGTGCAGCCTTGCGGGTCGGCACTGACCACGATCGGCGACTGCCGGCTGGCGGCGTCGATCTGCGGATTGGCGTAGTGGCTGAGCGCCTTGAACATCGGGAAGTAGCACACGGTCGCCAGCAGCAGGCCGATCATCAGGATCGGCTTGCGTCCCACACGATCCGACAGCCAACCAAAGAACACGAAGAACGGCGCACCGATCACCACGCTGATGATCAGCAGGGTATTGGCCTGGGCCGGGTCCATCTTGAGCATCTGGGTCATGAAGAACAGCACGTAGAACTGTGCGGTGTAGAAGGTCACGGCCTGGCCGGCGTTGATGCTGAACAGGGCGGTGAGCACCACCTTGAGGTTGGGCCAGGAGGTGAACGACTCGCGGATCGGCGACTTGCTGATCTTGCCCTGGGCCTTCATTTTCACGAAGGCTGGCGACTCGTGCATGCTCATGCGAATCCAGGTGGAGATACCCAGCAGCACGATCGACAGCAGGAACGGCAGGCGCCAGCCCCAGGTCTCGAACTGGTCGCCACTAATGTAACGGCTGCCCAGCACAACAATCAGTGACAGCAGCAAGCCGAGGGTGGCAGTGGACTGGATGAAGCCGGTGTGGAACCCGCGCTTGCCAGGCGGGGCATGCTCGGCCACGTAAGTGGCCGCACCACCGTATTCGCCGCCCAGGGCCAGGCCCTGGAGCATGCGCAGGATCACCAGGATGATCGGTGCGGCGATGCCGATGCTGGCGTAGGTAGGCAACAGGCCGACCGCGAAGGTCGACAGGCCCATCAGCACGATGGTCACCAGGAAGGTGTACTTGCGCCCGATCATGTCGCCCAGGCGCCCGAATACCAAGGCACCGAAAGGCCGCACGAGGAAGCCTGCGGCAAAGGCCATCAAGGCAAAGATGAAAGCGGTGGTGTCGTTGACCCCGGCAAAGAACTGCTTGCTGATCACCGCCGCCAGCGCGCCATAGAGAAAGAAGTCATACCACTCGAACACCGTCCCGAGGGATGACGCGAAAATGATCTTGCGTTCCTCACGCCGGCTGCCGCTGGTGGCTGCCGCGCCCTGCTCTTGGATGTAATCCGACATCGTTGCTGTCCTCGGCCCGCAGGCCACAGTGATTATTTTTCTTGTTCCACTGTCGGCAGCCATCGACCGCAAGCTGCCGGTGTTGCACGCACCCGGTCAGGGCGTCGGTATCGCGCTGGTGTCGCTGAGGTTGCTGTGGCTTGGGGCCCCCTTGAGAATCAGTAGTGCCGCCTTCTCGGCGATCATCAATGTGGGTGAACAGGTATTGCCGGAGACGATCTGCGGCATGATCGAGGCATCGGCGATGCGCAGGCCAGGTATGCCATGGACGCGCAGCTGGTTATCCACAACGTCCAGCGGCCCATTGCCCATGCGGCAAGTGCCGACCGGGTGGAAGATGGTGGTGCCGATCTTGCCGGCGGCCTCGTGCAGTTGTTGCTCGGTCTGCAGCGAAGGACCCGGCAGGTATTCCTTGGGTTCGAACGCGGCCAGGGCAGGGGCCTGGACGATGCGTCGGGTGATGCGAATCGCATCGGCGGCGACCTGCAGGTCCTGTGGGTCGCTGAGGTAGTTGGGGTCGATCAGCGGCGCTGCATTCATGTCTGCCGAGCGGATGTCGATACGCCCGCGGCTGGCTGGGCGCAGGTTGCACACCGAAGCCGTGAAGGCAGGGAAGCGGTGCAACGGCTCGCCGAAACGCTCGAGCGACAACGGCTGCACGTGATACTGCAGGTTGGCGGTGGCCTGCTCCGGGCTTGAGCGCACGAATGCGCCCAACTGGCTCGGCGCCATGGCCAGCGGCCCGCTGCGGTCGTAGAGATAGCGCAGGCCCATGCCCAGCTTGCCCCACAGACTGTTGGCCATCTGGTTGAGCGTGCGGGTGTTCTGGATCTGGTAAATCAGGCGCAATTGCAGGTGGTCCTGCAAGTTTCCGCCCACGCCTGGCAATTCGTGACGCACCGTTATCCCCAGGTCTTCGAGCAGCTTGCGCGGGCCGATGCCCGAACGCTGCAGGATGCCAGGCGAACCGACGGAGCCTGCGCACAGGACGATCTCGCGCCGGGCACGAAACTCATGCCAGGCCCCTTGCCAGCGTGCCTTCACAGCAGTGGCGCGGGCGTGGTCGAGCACGACCTGGTCAACCTGAACATCGGTGAGCACAGTGAGGTTCGGGCGAGACTGGACGGGCCGCAAGAAAGCCTTCGAGGCATTCCAGCGCACACCACTGCGCTGGTTGACCTGAAAGTATCCACAGCCTTGGTTGTCGCCGGTATTGAAGTCACCGACCTTGCCGATACCGCTCTGTTCGGCGGCATCGCGGAAGGCGTCGAGGATCGGCCAGCTGTAGCGCTGCTGCTCGACCCGCCATTCGCCGTCGGCACCATGGCTCTCGCTGGCGCCAGCGAAGTGGCTTTCACTGGCCTTGAACAACGGCAGTACATCGTTCCAGCTCCAGCCGTCGTTGCCTTGCTCGGCCCAGCGGTCATAGTCCGCAGCCTGGCCACGCATGTAGATCATGCCGTTGATGGAGGAACAACCGCCCAGCACCTTCCCTCGCGGATAGCCGAGGCTGCGACCGTCCAGCCCAGGCTGGGCTTCGGTCTTGAAGCACCAGTCGGTGCGGGGATTGCCAATGCAGTAGAGGTAACCGACGGGGACGTGAATCCACGGGTAGTTGTCGCGTCCGCCTGCCTCGAGCAGCAGGACGCGGCAGGCAGGGTCTGCAGACAATCGATTGGCCAGCAGGCATCCGGCGGGACCGGCCCCTACGATCACGTAGTCGAAGACAGAATCGGCAGATGGCATGTGCAACCTCGCGCCTGATTATTATTCTTGTCCCTACCCATCTTATTGATTAATTTCGCGGTGGAAACACGAGATTTTGCGCAGCCGTTGTGCGTTTTTTCACAACGATAAGTCTTTATCCGCCGCCTGTGGGAACGGGCTTGCCCGCGAACAGGCCGCCAGAACAACCGAAAGGATCAGCATGTTCGACTGGAACGATCTGCGGTTTTTCCTCGAGTTGCAGCGCAGCGGCCGCCTGCTCACAGCGGCCAAGCGCCTCAATACCACCCACAGCACCGTTGCCCGCCATATCGAGAATATCGAAAAAAGCCTGGGCACCGCGCTGTTCGTCCAGCATGCCCAAGGGTACGAGCTCACCCCCTCGGGCCAGGCACTGCTCAAGCACGCCGAGGCCATGGAAAACGTCGCCCTGCTGGCGCAGGAGGAAATCACCCAGGCCATCACGCCGCTGGGCAAGATACGCCTGGGCGTTACCGAAGGCATCGGCATCATGTTCTTCACCCCGCGCCTGCGGGCTCTGTTCGAGCGCTATCCGGGGCTTGAAGTCGAACTGGTGGCGGTGCCGCGCTTCGTCAGCATTCTCAACCGCGAAGCCGAAATCAGCATTCACCTGGAACGCCCCAATGCCGACCTGCTGATCACCCGCAAGCTCACCGACTACCGCCTGGCCCTCTACGCCAGCCAGGACTATCTCGACCGAGCACCGCCGCTGCGCAACCGTGACGACCTGGCCCGGCACAATTGGATCGGTTACGTGGACGACCTGATCTTCAGCCAGGAGCTGTTGTTCCTCAACAGCTTCTGCCGCGCGCCAAACGTGATATTCCGCAGCACCAGCGTGATCGCCCAGCAGCAGGCCGCGCGCGCCGGCCTGGGCATCGCCGTGCTGCCCAACTACATGGGTCGCCACGACCCAGGCCTGGTGCGCGTGCTGCCTAGCGAGACCATCCAGCGCAGCTACTGGATCTGCACACGTCGCGAGCTGCACAAGTCGGTACGCCTGCGGGTGGTCTGGGACTACCTGCTCAAGCTCTGTGCCGAACAGCAGCACGAGTTGCTAGCCGAGTAGCGCCTTGACCGCCAGCGAGAGCGCAGCCCCGATCCCCACCACCACGAACAGTTGCTGCAGACGCGGCCCTGCCAACTTGCCGGCCAGCGGGCGAGTTGCCAGCAACCCGAGCACCGCGCCGAAGGCGAACGGCGCACCAACCTGCCAGTGCATCACCCCGCCCAGGCTCGCACTCACCACACTGCCGGTGGACACCAACGCGATCACCGCCAGCGAAGTGGCAACGATGCTTTTCATGTCCAGATTGGTATAGCGGTTCAAGGCCGGGATGATGACGAATCCGCCACCGACGCCCAGTAGGCCGGACAGCAGCCCGGACAACATGCCGGTGAACGCCAGGGCGCGGGCACAGGGGAGGGTCCAGCGCAGGCGACCCTGCAAGGGGTTGAGCACGCAAGGCATGATCTGTCGCTCACCGCATGGCGATTCGCCGCGCAGCTCACGCGCCGCCTTGCGCCAGATGCGCAGGCAGGCATACATCAGCACGCAGGCGAAGACCAACGCCAGCGGTGTATTCGGTAAACGGTGCGCCAGCATCAGGCCGAAAGGCGCACAGACGATACCGATTGCCGCAATGAACAACGCTGCGCGATAACGCACCAGCCCTTGCCGCAGGCCCAACCCGGCGCCCACGGCAGCCGCCAGGCCGACCGCCAGCAAACCGATCGGCGCCGCCTCGACCATCGACAGCCCCAGGCCGAAGACCAGAAGCGGCACCGCGAGAATCCCGCCTCCTGCACCGGTCAGTGCCAGCACAGCACCAATGATCGCGCCCAACCCGGCGCCGAGAAACTGATGCTCGATCACTTCGACGTCTCAGCGGCTAACGGCTGAGGCCGGGCCAACCATTCCCGGCCCTTGAGCATCGCCTGCCAGTAAAGCGGCGGGAGCACCCGTGCCTTGAGCAGCCAGGCCAAGCGTGTAGGCTTGCGTCCATCGAGCAACCAACGTGGAAAACTCGGTGCCAGCTTGCCGCCATAGGTGAACTCGGCCAGCACGATCTTGCCGCGTTCCACGGTCAACGGGCAGGAGCCATAGCCGTCGTAGGCGACCGGTGTCGGCAAGCGCCCAAGCGCCACCAGCACATTATTGGCCACCACCGGTGCCTGCTTGCGTGCGGCCGCTGCGGTCTTTGCATTGCTGGTGTTGATCACGTCACCCAGGGCATGAATGTTGGCGAACTGGCGGTGACGCAAGCTGTGCGGATCGACATCCACCCATCCGGAAGCATCAGCCAATGGGCTTTGCCGGATGAAATCCGGGGCGACCTGAGGCGGCACCACGTGCAGCATGTCGAACGCTTCGGTACACGTTTCGCTGCTGCCGTCGGCGAGGGTTCGCACGAAGGTCGCCAGTTGATTCGGGCCATCGACCGCCACCAGGCGCTGGCCGTAGTTGAGGTCGACACCGTACTTGTCGATGTAGCTCATCAGTGCCGGCACGTAGTCGGCAACACCGAACAGCACGGCTCCGGCGTTGAAGAACGCGGGCTTGATGGCGCCCAGCCGGCCCGCGCGCAGCCAGTGATCACAGGACAGGTACAAGGCCTTCTGTGGGGCACCGGCACACTTGATCGGCATCGGCGGTTGGCTGAACAGTGCGCGGCCCTGCTTGAGCGTCTGCACCAGCTCCCAGGTGTAGGGGGCCAGGTCATAGCGGTAGTTGGAAGTCACACCGTTGCGCCCAAGGGTCTCCTCCAGGCCGTCGATGGCCGCCCAGTCGAGTTTGAGGCCAGGGCAGACCACCAATTGTTCGTAACTGACGGCTCGCCCATCCTCCAGCATGACCGTTTGCGCCTGTGGATCGAAGCCCACCACGCGTGCCTTTATCCACTGCACACCCCGTGGCAGGGTTGCCGCCGTGGTTCGAGCGGTGGACGACGCAGCGAACACACCGGCCCCCACCATGGTCCAGCCAGGCTGGTAGTAATGAACCTCTGAAGGATCGATCAGGGCGATGTCCAGCGACGGATCGCGTTTGATCAGGCTCGACGCCGTTGCGATACCGGCGGCTCCGGCGCCCACGATCAACACCTTGTGGTGTTCGGTACCGGGCGCAACGGCAGGGGACAGCAAGGCAGACATGGTATTTCCTTTGAATATTGGTCACAGAGAGCCGAATGGCTCAGAACAGGTTCAGCGGGATCTTCAGGTAGCGCACGCCGTTGTCTTCCGGCTCTGGCAACTGACCGCTGCGCATGTTGACCTGCACCGACGGCAGGATCAGCACGGGCATGTCGAGGGTCTTGTCTCGGGCTTCGCGCATCTCGACAAAGCTGTCTTCACTGATGCCCTGGTGAATGTGGATGTTGCTGGCGCGCTGCTCTGCAACCGTGGTCACGTAACGCAGTTCGCGGCCACCGGGGAGGTAGTCATGGCACATGAACAAATGGGTCTGGTCAGGGAAGGCCAGCAAGCGACGGATCGAGCGATACAGTGTGCGAGCGCTGGCGCCGGGGAAATCGCAACGGGCAGTGCCGTAGTCAGGCATGAACAGTGTGTCGCCGACAAAAACGGCAGTCTCGCCCGCATCCTCGATCATGTAGCTCATGCACGCGGGCGTGTGCCCCGGCGTGTGCAGGGCTCGGGCATGCAGGTTGCCGATGCGAAACCCTTCCTCATCCTCGAACAACACGTCGAACTGGCTACCGTCACGGGCAAAACCAGGCTCGGCGTTGAACAGCGAACCGAAGGTTTTCTGTACCTGGGTGATGTGGGCGCCAATGGCAATCTGGCCGCCCAGCCGTTGCTTGAGGTAGGCCGCTGCCGAAAGGTGGTCCGCATGCACGTGGGTTTCAAGAATCCACTGCACCTTGGCGCCCAACGCCTCGACCTGTGAGATCAACCTGTCGGCAGATGCGTGGCTGGTACGGCCTGACTTCGGATCGTAATCCAGCACGCTGTCGATCAATGCGCAGTGCCGTGTTTCACGGTCCATGAGCAGGTAGCTGATGGTCGAAGTCGCCGGGTCGAACAGGGCTTCCACATGAAGGTTGTTGCCAATGATCATCACAGTCTCCATAACGCTGCCGCAGCTTGAACAGAGGCATCGGCAGGAACATACGCTTTATCAAGATGCATGCCAGGCCATTTCTGGCGGATAAGTCCCGCATTTGCGGGCGTTGTACCAACACAATAGTTAAAGACTGCCAGGAAGATTGGCAGTCATCTGACAGCTGCTGGCAGTGATTGGCAGTCCTTGTTAACCTCGCCGGGTAGTTTTTGCCGGTGCCCCCATGTCCGAGCTTTCCGCTGCAAACCATCCTGCCATCCTCGCGCTGGTGTCCTACCTCGAACACGATGCGCTGCCCGCCATCGTGCTCGATACCGACTACAACATTCTTGCAGCCAACGCGGCGTATCGACGCCAGTTCGCCACACAGGATCGCGCCCCCCTGGGGGAGAAGTGCCACAGGGTTTCGCACCATTACGCCGTGCCCTGCGATCAGGCGGGGGAGCATTGTCCATTGCGCAAGGCATGGGACAGCAAGGTTCCGGAGCGCGTGCTGCACATTCATCACACCCCGCGCGGGCCGGAGCATGTGGACGTCGAACTGCGCCCGATCCTCGACGAACAGGGCAGGGTGGTGGCATTCGTCGAACGGCTGACCAGCATCACCCTGGCCTCCGCACAACCTCAGCAGCAGGGCCTGGTCGGGCAGTCTCCGGCGTTCAAGTCAGCACTCGCCAGCCTTCGACGGGCTGCTCCGGCTCAAATTCCGGTGCTGCTCCAAGGTGAGTCAGGAACGGGCAAGGAGCTGTTCGCCCGCGCTCTGCACCTGGGTAGCCCACGCGCCAACGGCCCGCTGGTGGTCGTCGATTGCACCGGTCTCACCGAGTCACTGTTCGAGAGTGAGCTGTTTGGTTACGAGAAAGGCGCGTTCACCGGCGCGACCCAGCGCAAGGTCGGTCTGGCCGAGGCGGCGCATGGCGGCACCCTGTTCCTGGACGAGATCGGTGAAGTGCCGCTGGCCATGCAGGTCAAACTGCTGCGCTTGATCGAGACCGGTAGTTTTCGCCCGGTGGGCAGCCTGCGCACCGTACACTCGGATTTCCGCCTGGTGTCGGCGACACACAAGCCGCTCAAGGCAATGGTCGCGCAGGGCGCCTTCCGTGAAGACCTGTATTACCGCATCAGCGGATTTCCGATTCGTCTGCCGGCACTGCGTGAGCGTGTCGAAGACTTGCCGCTGCTGATTGAGAGTCTGTTGCAGCGCATCGCGGGCAACGGCGCACCTCGAATCAGCCATGAAGCACTCGAGCGCCTCAACCTGCATCCGTTTCCGGGAAATATTCGTGAGCTGCGTAACATGCTGGAGCGGGCCTGGTTGTTCACCGATGATGGTTTGATTCGCAGTGAGCATCTGCTCGAAGACACTGGGGCTGATTCACCGGCAAGACATCAGTCACGCGAGTTGCATGAATTGAGGACGCTGGCACAAGCGCTGGACAGCTTTCAGGGGTCGCGCCGCGAGCTGGCCAAACAGCTGGGGATGAGTGAACGCACCTTGTACCGAAGGCTCAAGGACCTTGAAGCCTGACGCCGTTTTAACAGTGTTTCACGTGGAACATTTGTGTTTCGCGCCTCTGAAAACGAAAAAGCCAAGGCGACAGGCCTTGGCTTTTTCGTAGCTGAAGCGCGTAATCAGAAGTCCAGGTTGGACACCGACAACGCGTTGCTTTCGATGAAGTCACGACGAGGTTCCACCGCGTCACCCATCAAGGTGTTGAACAGCTGGTCGGCTGCGATCGCATCCTCGATGGTGACCTTGAGCATGCGGCGCACGGTCGGGTCCATGGTGGTTTCCCACAGCTGATCCGGGTTCATCTCACCCAGCCCTTTGTATCGCTGGATGGAGTGGCGCTTGGTGGTTTCGTTCATCAGCCAATCGAGGGCCTCTTTGAACTCGGTGACTGCCTTGCGACGCTCACCACGCTGAACATAGGCACCCTCGCCAAGCAAAGTCGCCAACCTGGCGCCCAGCACGACTACCGAACGATAGTCGTTGCTGCCGAAGAACTCGCGGTTGAAGGTCACGTAGCTGGCCAGGCCGTGGGAAGTAACTTCGACTTCCGGCAGCCAGATGTTGCGTTCCTTGTCTTCGCGCAGGCTGGCCTGGTAGGTCAGACCGGACTTCTGGCTGTTGTTCAGGCGCTCCTGGAATTTGCCCAACCAGGCTTGCATGGTCGCGTGATCGGCCAACTGCGCCTGAGTGACTTCCGGCAGGTAGATGAAGTGCTCGGTCAGCTCTTCCGGGTACAGGCGCGACAGACGCTTGAGCGTCTTCATCACTCCGCGGAACTCATTGACCAGTGCCTCGAGTTGAACACCCGAAACGGCTGGCGCCGATTCGTCCAGGTGCAGGCTGGCATCTTCCAGGGCCGACTGGGTCATGTATTCTTCCATGGCCTCGTCGTCCTTGATGTACTGCTCCTGCTTGCCTTTCTTCACCTTGTACAGCGGTGGCTGGGCAATGTAGATGTAACCGCGCTCGACCAGCTCCGGCAACTGACGGAAGAAGAAGGTCAACAGCAGGGTACGGATGTGCGAACCGTCAACGTCAGCATCGGTCATGATGATGATGTTGTGATAGCGCAGCTTGTCGATGTTGTACTCTTCACGGCCAATGCCGCAGCCCAAGGCGGTAATCAGCGTGCCAACTTCCTGAGACGAGATCATCTTGTCGAAGCGGGCCTTCTCGACGTTGAGGATCTTGCCCTTCAACGGCAGGATTGCCTGGGTGCGGCGGTTACGACCTTGCTTGGCCGAACCACCTGCGGAGTCACCCTCCACCAGGTACAGTTCGGACAGGGCAGGGTCCTTTTCCTGGCAGTCGGCAAGCTTGCCCGGCAGACCAGCGATATCCAGCGCACCTTTGCGGCGGGTCATTTCCCGCGCCTTGCGCGCTGCTTCACGGGCACGCGCCGCGTCAATCATCTTGCCAACGACCGCCTTGGCTTCGTTGGGGTTTTCCAACAGGAAGTCGGCGAAGTACTTGTTCATCTCCTGCTCCACGGCGGTCTTCACCTCCGAGGAAACCAGCTTGTCCTTGGTCTGCGAGCTGAACTTCGGATCCGGCACCTTCACCGAGATGATCGCGGTCAGGCCTTCACGGGCATCGTCACCTGTGGTCGCGACCTTGTTCTTCTTGGCCAGGCCTTCCTGCTCGATGTAGCTGTTCAGGCTGCGGGTCAGCGAGGAACGGAAGCCCACCAAGTGAGTACCGCCGTCGCGCTGCGGAATGTTGTTGGTGAAGCACAGCAGGTTTTCGTTGAAGCTGTCGTTCCATTGCAGGGCAACTTCGACACCCACGCCATCGTCACGTTGGACGTTGAAGTGGAAGACCTGGGAGTTCACCGGGGTCTTGTTGGTGTTCAGGTACTCGACGAATGCGCGCAAACCACCTTCGTACTTGAAGAACTCTTCCTTGCCGGAGCGCTCGTCCTTCAGCAGGATACCAACGCCCGAGTTGAGGAAAGACAGCTCACGAATTCGCTTGGCCAGGATGTCCCAGCTGAAGTGAATATTCTTGAAGGTCTCCGCCGAAGGCTTGAAGTGGATGTGGGTACCGGTGGTTTCGCTTTCGCCGACCACTGCCATCGGAGCTTGCGGCACACCGTGGACGTAGGTCTGTTCCCAGATCTTTCCGCTACGGCGAACGGTCAGGACCAGCTTCTCGGAGAGGGCGTTCACCACCGAAACACCTACACCGTGCAGACCGCCGGAAACCTTGTAGGAGTTGTCATCGAACTTACCGCCGGCGTGCAGTACGGTCATGATGACCTCGGCGGCGGAAACGCCTTCCTCTTTATGCACGTCGACGGGAATGCCACGACCGTTGTCGCGAACACTGATGGATTCGTCCGGATGGATGATGACCGTAATGTCATCGCAATGACCGGCGAGCGCTTCGTCGATCGAGTTGTCGACCACTTCGAAGACCATGTGGTGCAGGCCGCTACCATCATCGGTGTCGCCAATGTACATGCCGGGACGCTTGCGCACGGCATCCAGCCCTTTCAGCACCTTGATGCTGGAGGAGTCGTACGTTTGATTTTCGCTCATGCCTTCACTCCCGATGGTCGTGGGTCTGGGTGATACGGCCTTGTTCCACGTGGAACAAAGCAACTGGCGTATCCGTCTGCCAGCCTTCCCTCAGTAATTCGTGATCTACACAGGTGATAAAAACCTGGCAGTGTAATTCTTCAAGCAAGCGACACAGCGCGCGGCGATGCTGATCGTCCAATTCGGACGGCAAGTCATCCACCAGATAAATACACTGACCGCGACGAACTTGGCTGACGAGATGCCCTTGGGCAATCCGCAGGGCACAAACGACCAGCTTTTGCTGACCACGAGACAGGATATCGGCCGCGTTGTTAGCGCCCAATCTCAGGCGTAGGTCAGCACGCTGCGGACCGGCCTGGGTATGGCCCATCTGCTGATCGCGAAGGAGAGAGGTTGCGAGGACTTCACTGAGGTCCCGATCCTTGTCCCAGCCCCGATAGTAGCTAAGGGTCAATCCGTCCAGCTCGACCAGTTCGCTCAGGGTCCGCTCGAAGACAGGCTTCAAGGCCTTGATATAGTTGCGACGGTATTCATCTATTTCCGCGCTGGCGAGACACAGTTCTCGGTCCCAGGCGGCTTGCGAAGCAGCGTCAAGTGTACCATGTCGCAGCCATGAGTTCCGCTGCCGCAGGGCCTTCTGCAAGCGCTGCCAGGTCGCCATGAATCGAGGTTCCACGTGGAACACTCCCCAATCCAGGAACTGACGGCGCACCTTGGGAGCACCTTCGAGCAGGCGGAAGCTGTCCGGGTTGATCAACTGCAGCGGCAGCATTTCAGCCAGTTGTGCTGCACTGCGCGCATTCTGGCCGTCGATGCGAATAGTGAAGTCCCCTTGTCGCTCGCGCGAAACGCCAAGATTGCTCGTCGCACCATCGGTGATTTCAACCTGGCCGAACACAGTACAGGTCGGCTGTTCGTACTGGATGACAGGGTTCAATCGGGTACTACGAAATGAGCGTGCCAGCCCCAAAAGGTGCACGGCCTCGAGCACACTGGTCTTTCCGCTGCCATTGGCGCCGTAGAGGATGTTGATGCGAGGAGAGGGGGAGAGGGTCACCGGGTGCAGATTGCGCACCGCGGTGACCGAAAGACGTCGAAGGGACATTTGGCCTGCTACAGGTTACAGACGCATCGGCATGACAACGTAGGACGAGTCGTCATTACCGGCTTCCTGCAGCAGGGCGCTGCTGTTGGAGTCGGCGAGAATCAGACGAACCTGCTCAGTGGTCATGACTCCCAGGACGTCCAGCAGATAGCTGACGTTGAAGCCGATCTCCAGCGAACCGCCTTCGTAGTCGACGCTGATCTCTTCTTCAGCTTCTTCCTGCTCGGGGTTGTTGGCCTGAATCTTCAGCTGGCCGGAGGCCAGTTGCAGGCGGATGCCGCGGTACTTCTCGTTGGACAGGATCGCAGTACGGCTGAAGGCTTCACGCAGCGCCTGGCGATCACCGATCACTAGCTTGTCACCGCCCTTGGGCAGTACACGCTCGTAATCCGGGAACTTGCCGTCCACCAGTTTCGAGGTAAAGGTGAACTCACCGGTGGTCGCACGAATGTGGTGCTGGCCCAGGACAATACTGACCATGCCCTCCGGATCGGTCAGCAGACGCGCCAGCTCCAGAATACCTTTGCGCGGCACGATGACCTGGTGACGCTCGGCCTGGCCGATGGGTGCCTGCATGGCGCACAGTGCCAGACGGTGACCGTCAGTGGCGACAGCGCGCAGGGTGTCGGTGGAAACTTCCAGCAGCATGCCGTTGAGGTAGTAGCGAACGTCCTGCTGGGCCATGGCGAAGCTGGTGCGCTCGATCAGGCGACGCAGTTTGCTCTGCTCCAGGTTGCAGGTGAGCGAACCCGGGCCTTCTTCCACGGTGGGGAAGTCGTTGGCCGGCAGGGTCGACAGGGTGAAACGGCTACGGCCAGCCTTGACCAGCAGCTTCTGCTCATCGACCTTGATATCGATCAGCGCATCGCTGGGCAGGCTCTTGCAGATATCCATCAGCTTACGCGCCGGGACGGTGATCTCGCCGGGCTCAGCCGGCTCTTCCAGCTGCACGCGGCCAACCAGTTCGACTTCCAGGTCGGTACCGGTCAACGACAACTGCTGGCCTTGCACGACCAGCAGCACGTTGGACAGGACCGGCAAGGTCTGGCGGCGCTCGACGACGCCTGCGACCAGTTGCAGGGGTTTCAACAGGGCTTCGCGTTGAATGGTGAAATGCATGGTCTAGTCCCTTGCCTTCAAAGAGCTGCGCCGACACCCATCAGGTGGTCAGCGTGCGCAGCAGGTTCTTGTAGTCCTCGCGGATGTCCGCGTCGGATTCCTTCAATTCGTTGATCTTGCGGCATGCGTGCAGCACGGTGGTGTGATCCCGACCGCCGAACATGTCGCCGATCTCCGGCAGACTGTGGTTGGTCAGCTCCTTGGATAACGCCATGGCCACCTGCCGTGGGCGCGCGACAGAGCGCGAGCGGCGCTTGGACAACAGATCGGAGATCTTGATCTTGTAGTACTCGGCGACCGTGCGCTGGATGTTATCCACACTGACCAGCTTGTCTTGCAGTGCCAGCAGATCCTTGAGCGATTCGCGAATCAACTCGATGGTGATGTCTCGCCCCATGAAGTGCGAGTGAGCGATCACCCGCTTCAATGCGCCTTCCAGTTCGCGCACGTTGGAGCGGATGCGCTGGGCGATGAAGAACGCAGCATCGTGCGGCAGTTCGACCTTGGCCTGGTCGGCCTTCTTCATCAGGATCGCTACACGGGTTTCCAGTTCCGGTGGCTCGACAGCCACGGTCAGGCCCCAACCAAAGCGCGACTTCAGGCGCTCTTCCAGGCCTTCGATCTCTTTAGGGTAGCGGTCACTGGTGAGAATGACCTGCTGTCCACCCTCGAGCAGGGCATTGAAGGTGTGGAAGAACTCTTCCTGGGAACGCTCCTTGCGGGCGAAGAACTGGATATCGTCGATCAACAGCGCGTCCACCGAACGGTAGAAGCGCTTGAATTCGTTGATGGCGTTCAGCTGCAACGCCTTGACCATGTCGGCGACGAAACGCTCCGAGTGCAAGTAGACGACCTTGGCATTCGGGTTCTTCTTCAGCAGGTGGTTACCCACAGCATGCATCAAGTGCGTCTTACCCAAGCCCACGCCTCCATAAAGGAAGAGTGGGTTGTAGCCGTGCTTGGGGTTGTCGGCAACCTGCCAGGCCGCAGCGCGTGCCAGCTGGTTGGACTTACCCTCCACGAAGGTCTCGAAGGTGAAGGTTCGGTTCAGGTAGCTGGTGTGCTTGAGCGCCCCTTCGACCTGGACGGTCCGTTGCTCGGTGCGCGCGGTCGCCGCAGGCGCAGGCGTCGAATCGCCCATCCCGTCGAAACCATCCTGGGAGGCTGCAGATTCCTCCACCTCACTGACCAACGCAGGTTCGGGCGCCGTGACCGGTGCGCTGGCAACCGCCGGTGACTGGACGGGGGGCTTGGCCTGACTCTGAGCCAGCGATGCAGCGACCGCGGCACTGACCGGCGCGTTAGGTGCCGCCCTCGGTGCGGAGCTACGGCGACTGCCTATTAATAAGGAGAGGGCAGGTGCAAGGCCGTTGCCTTGTTCACCCAGCAGTTCGAGCAGGCGGCCGAGGTACTTTTCATTGACCCAATCGAGAACGAAACGGTTAGGCGCATAGACGCGCAACTCGTCGCCTTCGGCTTCGACCTGTAGCGGACGGATCCAGGTGTTGAATTGCTGGGCAGGCAGTTCGTCGCGCAGAAGCTCCACGCACTGCTGCCAAAGTTCCACTGACACGGATATCCCCTGAGTTGAAAGCCGGATGAGGCAAAAACAAACCGCCATTGTACCGGGCGAGCATTCACTTATCCACATGTCGTGGCGTGTTGAGCTGTGCCAAATCAGTCATTTAGCGGCAAAAACGACCCTGCAAGTCGAAAATAAGCCCTGTGGATAACGGCGCGTGAGGCCTATGCACAACCCAGGGCTCAACCCTGTGGATAATTCATCTGTGGATAAACACCACTTCCATCCACAGCTTTTCCGCGGTTCCGGCACAGCCAAAGCACCTGTTACCGACATACTTATGATTCTCTGTACAGTCGATAGCTTGTGGCCTGCAGAAGGTTATCCACAGATACTTATCCACTTAAGATCTATAAGTTCTTCAGAAAAGCTTTCTATATGTCTCTCTTTTTTTTCATGTTGAGCATCTGTTCGGTGTGAATCAACTGCTCTCTCGACCAGCCAGAAGGAAAGGCCGCCTATAAGGAATGCTGGTTGGAAATTGACCTATCGTCTTGCTTTCTCTAGAATCGCCGGTCTCTTAAAAAGGGGGCCATCCCGGCCCGTTGTCGACAACCCAGGTAACACGCCATGAAACGTACTTTCCAACCAAGCACCATCAAGCGCGCGCGCACCCACGGTTTCCGTGCCCGTATGGCCACCAAGAACGGCCGCGCTGTTCTGTCGCGTCGTCGTGCCAAAGGCCGTAAGCGTCTGGCAATTTGATTTTTCGGCACAGGTGGTGAGTCAGGACTTCAGTCGGGATAAGCGACTGCTTACACCCCGGCATTTCAAAGCAGTCTTCGACTCCCCAACCGGCAAGGTTCCAGGGAAAAGCCTGCTCATCCTTGCCCGCGAGAACGGCCTCGATCATCCACGCCTCGGCCTGGTGATCGGCAAGAAGAGCGTCAAGCTCGCCGTTCAACGCAACCGCCTCAAACGCCTGATGCGCGACTCTTTCCGTCTGAACCAGCAAAGCCTGGCTGGACTGGATATCGTGATCGTCGCGCGCAAGGGGTTGGGTGAGATAGAAAACCCAGAATTGCACCAACACTTTGGCAAACTCTGGAAGCGCCTGGCACGCAGTCGGACCTCTCCAGCGGTACCTGCCGATTCCGCACGGGTAGACAGTCACGATGCGTAAACTGGCCCTCGTTCCGATCCAGTTCTACCGTTACGCCATCAGTCCTCTGATGGCCAGTCACTGTCGTTTCTACCCCAGTTGCTCCTGTTACGCGTACGAAGCCATAGAAAACCATGGCCTCTTGCGTGGCGGGTGGCTTGCCGTTCGTCGCCTGGGTCGTTGTCATCCGTGGAATGATGGCGGTTTCGATCCCGTCCCGCCTGCTCCTTCCTCCCGAACTTCTTCGATAGCCGAGTAATCATGGATATTAAACGCACGATCCTGATCGTCGCCCTGGCAATCGTGTCCTACGTTCTGGTCCTCAAGTGGAACCAGGACTATGGTCAGGCAGCCCTGCCGACTCAGCATACTGCTGCCAGCAACGCTGCACCGGCACTGCCGGACACCGTGCCGGCAAGCAATAACGGCGCCAGCGCCGATGTGCCGAGCGCCAATGCCGAAGCCAGCCCCGCTGAAATCGCGCCAGTCGCGCTCAGCAAGGACCTGATCCGGGTCAAGACCGATGTCCTGGACCTGGCTATCGACCCGGTCGGCGGTGACATCGTCCAGCTGACCCTGCCCAAGTACCCACGCCGTCAGGATCATCCGGACATCGCCTTCCAGTTGTTCGACAACGGTGGCGAGCGTGTCTATCTGGCACAGAGCGGCCTGACCGGCGCGAATGGCCCGGATGCCCGTTCGAGCGGTCGTCCGCTGTACGCTGCCGAGCAGAAGAGCTTCCAACTGACCGACGGTCAGGACCAACTGGTGGTCGACCTCAAGTTCAGCGAGAACGGCGTCAACTACATCAAGCGCTTCAGCTTCAAGCGCGGTGAGTACGACCTGACCGTCAGCTACCTGATCGACAACCAGAGCGGCGCGGCCTGGACCGGCAACATGTTTGCCCAGCTCAAGCGTGACGCAAGCTCCGATCCTTCCTCGAGCACCGCGACCGGTACCGCGACTTACCTGGGCGCCGCCCTGTGGACAAGTGCGGAGCCGTACAAGAAGGTGTCGATGAAGGACATCGACAAAGGAAGTTTGAAAGAAAATGTGTCTGGCGGCTGGGTAGCATGGCTGCAGCACTACTTCGTGACCGCGTGGATTCCGGCCAAGTCGGACAACAACGTGGTACAGACCCGCAAGGACAGCCAGGGCAACTACATCATCGGCTACACCGGCCCCGCGCTGAACGTGCCTGCCGGCGGCAAGGTCGAGACCAGCGCCATGTTGTATGCCGGTCCGAAGATCCAGTCCAAGCTCAAGGAATTGTCCCCAGGCCTGGAATTGACCGTCGACTACGGCTTCCTGTGGTTCATTGCCCAGCCGATCTTCTGGCTGCTGCAACATATCCACAGCCTGCTGGGTAACTGGGGCTGGTCGATCATCGTCCTGACCATGCTCATCAAGGGCCTGTTCTTCCCGCTGTCGGCTGCCAGCTACCGTTCGATGGCGCGCATGCGTGCCGTGGCGCCGAAACTGGCCCAGCTCAAGGAACGCTTCGGCGATGATCGCCAGAAGATGTCCCAGGCGATGATGGAGCTGTACAAGAAAGAGAAGATCAACCCGCTGGGTGGCTGCCTGCCGATCCTGGTACAGATGCCAGTGTTCCTGGCCTTGTACTGGGTACTGCTGGAAAGCGTCGAGATGCGCCAGGCCCCTTGGATGCTGTGGATTACCGACCTGTCGATCAAGGATCCGTTCTTCATCCTGCCGATCATCATGGGCGCCACCATGTTCATCCAGCAGCGTCTGAACCCGACGCCACCGGATCCGATGCAGGCGAAGGTCATGAAAATGATGCCAATCATCTTCACCTTCTTCTTCCTGTGGTTCCCGGCTGGTCTGGTGCTGTACTGGGTTGTGAACAACTGCCTGTCGATCACTCAGCAGTGGTACATCACCCGTCGCATCGAAGCAGCAACCAAAAAAGCTGCTGCTTGACAGGCCGATCCATTAGCCTGTGAATAAAAACGCCCCCTCGTGGGGCGTTTTTGCTATCCGTCGTTTTGTCGTAGAGGCTTTCGAGCATGAATACCGTGCGTGAAACCATTGCCGCCATCGCCACCGCCCAAGGCCGTGGTGGCGTCGGTATCGTCCGTTTGTCCGGGCCATTGGCGAGCCAGGCCGGTCAGGCCATCACCGGACGTACACTGACCCCGCGCCATGCTCACTACGGGCCCTTCCGTGGCGACGATGGCCTGGTCCTGGATGAAGGCATCGCGCTGTTCTTCCCTGGCCCCAACTCGTTCACCGGTGAAGACGTTCTGGAACTGCAGGGGCATGGAGGGCCGGTTGTGCTCGACATGCTGCTGCAGCGCTGTGTCGAATTGGGCTGCCGCCTTGCCCGTCCTGGCGAGTTCAGCGAGCGAGCGTTCCTCAACGACAAGCTCGACCTGGCCCAGGCTGAAGCGATCGCCGATCTGATCGAAGCCAGTTCCACCCAAGCCGCACGCAATGCCCTGCGTTCGCTGCAAGGTGCCTTCTCCAAGCGTGTCCATGCATTGACCGAGGCATTGATCGCACTGCGGATCTATGTCGAGGCGGCTATCGATTTTCCCGAAGAAGAAATCGACTTCCTGGCCGACGGTCACGTGCTGAAGATGCTTGAAGCAGTCAGGAGCGAGTTATCCACAGTGCAGCGCGAGGCTGGTCAAGGCGCGCTGCTGCGCGATGGCATGACCGTCGTGATCGCCGGCCGTCCGAATGCCGGCAAGTCCAGCCTGCTCAACCAGTTGGCTGGTCGCGAAGCGGCAATCGTCACAGACATCGCCGGCACCACCCGGGACATTCTGCGCGAACATATCCACATCGATGGCATGCCGCTGCACGTGGTGGATACCGCAGGACTGCGCGCTACCGACGATCACGTGGAAAAGATCGGTGTGGAGCGTGCTCTCAAGGCCATTGGCGAAGCTGACCGGGTGCTGCTGGTGGTGGATTCCACAGCGCCTGAGGCCAACGATCCGTTCGCACTGTGGCCCGAGTTCCTCGATCAACGGCCGGATCCGGCCAAGGTCACGCTGATTCGCAACAAGGCCGACCTGAGTGGCGAGCGTGCAGGCATCGAGCAGAGTGACGATGGCCACGTGACGATCACCCTCAGCGCAAAGGGCGATGCCACGGGGCTGGATCTGCTGCGTGACCACCTCAAGGCCTGCATGGGTTATGAACAGACTGCGGAAAGCAGCTTCAGCGCACGAAGGCGGCATCTGGATGCGCTGCGCCAGGCCAGTGCACACCTTGATCACGGTCATGCCCAACTGACACTCGCTGGCGCCGGTGAGTTGCTGGCAGAGGACTTGCGCCAGGCTCAGCACGCCCTGGGAGAGATCACCGGTGCCTTCAGCTCGGATGACCTGCTCGGAAGGATCTTCTCGAGCTTCTGCATCGGTAAGTAACGCGCAGCCCGGCAACACCAAGGCCGCTCCAGTGAGGAGCGGCTTTTTTTTGCCTGCCGGAAACCCGGAAGCGGGCTTCTCTTGATTCGATCACCCGCATGTAAATCTCATCCACAGGCTAAAACGATCATCAGGATCCCTGTGGAAAACTGCCCTTCAGGTCCGTTGATAACCAGGCTTTTTTTCTGAGGACAAACCCACCTGTGGGTAACACGAACTTTAATCCACAGGTTAAACGCTGTTATCCAGAGCCCTCAGCCTACCTTCGACACAGGGTTATGATTCTCTACAGGCATCATGAATACTGGCCTCAAATCACTTATCCACATGTGGATAGCCGCCTAAGAATAAACATAAAAACAAAGCTTTTATAAATTTTTCCTTTTTGATTTCTATTGCCGCCATTCATCCACAGATTGGTCAAAATTTGCTCAGACGGTTTCACTAGAGCGGGTGATGTCCCTATACTTGTCGGCTTACCTTCTCTATTCGCAAAAACAGGCACGAGGTGCGTGGTGGATTTCCCTTCCCGTTTTGAAGTGATCGTCATCGGCGGCGGCCATGCCGGTACCGAGGCTGCGCTTGCGTCCGCACGCATGGGTGTGAAAACCCTGCTGCTGACCCATAACGTGGAAACCCTCGGTCACATGAGTTGCAACCCGGCCATCGGTGGCATCGGCAAGAGCCACCTGGTCAAGGAAATCGATGCGCTCGGCGGCGCCATGGCGCTGGCTACCGACAAGAGCGGCATCCAGTTCCGCATCCTGAACAACCGCAAGGGGCCGGCGGTACGCGCCACCCGTGCACAGGCCGACCGCGCCATCTACAAGGCCGTAGTCCGCGAGATCCTGGAAAACCAGCCGAACCTGTGGATATTCCAGCAGTCCTGCGATGACCTGATCGTCGAGCAGGACCAGGTCAAGGGTGTGGTGACACAGATGGGCCTGCGCTTCTTCGCCGACTCTGTGGTGCTGACTACCGGCACCTTCCTCGGTGGACTTATCCACATCGGCCTGCAGAATTACTCCGGTGGCCGCGCAGGTGATCCTCCCGCCATTGCCCTGGCTCATCGTCTGCGTGAGCTGCCGCTGCGTGTCGGCCGTTTGAAAACTGGCACACCGCCGCGTATCGATGGCCGCTCGGTAGATTTCTCGGTGATGGGCGAACAGCCAGGCGATACCCCGATCCCGGTGATGTCGTTCATGGGCAGTGCCCAGATGCATCCGCGGCAGGTCAGTTGCTGGATCACCCACACCAACGCCCGTACCCACGAGATCATCGCCTCGAACCTCGACCGTTCACCGATGTATTCCGGTGTGATCGAAGGCATTGGCCCGCGCTACTGCCCGTCGATCGAGGACAAGATCCATCGCTTCGCCGACAAGGAAAGCCATCAGGTATTCATCGAGCCGGAAGGCTTGAACACCCATGAGCTGTATCCCAACGGCATCTCGACCTCGCTGCCGTTCGATGTGCAACTGCAGATCGTTCGTTCGATCCGTGGCATGGAGAACGCGCACATCGTGCGTCCGGGTTATGCCATCGAGTACGACTACTTCGATCCGCGTGATCTCAAGTACAGCCTCGAGACCAAGGTCATCGGCGGCTTGTTCTTCGCAGGTCAGATCAACGGCACCACCGGCTACGAAGAAGCCGGCGCGCAGGGCCTGCTGGCCGGCACCAACGCCGCGCTGCGTGCGCAGGGGCGCGAAAGCTGGTGCCCACGCCGTGACGAGGCGTACATCGGCGTGCTGGTCGATGACCTGATCACCCTGGGTACCCAGGAGCCGTACCGCATGTTCACTTCGCGTGCCGAATACCGGCTGATCCTGCGCGAAGACAACGCTGACCTGCGTCTGACCGAGAAAGGCCGCGAACTGGGGTTGGTCGACGATGAGCGCTGGGCCGCCTTCACCGCCAAGCGCGAAGGCATCGAGCGTGAAGAACAGCGCATGAAGAGCACCTGGATCCGCCCGGGTACGCCGCAAGGCCAGGCCGTTGTGGATAAGTTCGGTACTCCGTTGGCCCACGAGTACAACCTGCTCAACTTGCTGGCGCGCCCCGAGATCGACTACGCCGGGCTGATCGAAGCCACAGGCGGCGATGTAATCGATCCACAGGTGGCCGAACAGGTCGAGATCAAGACCAAGTACGCTGGCTACATCGATCGCCAGCAGGACGAGATCGCCAGGCTGCGCGCCAGCGAAGACACTCGCCTGCCTGTGGATATCGACTACGCTGGCATTTCCGGGTTGTCCAAGGAAATCCAGAGCAAGCTCGGCCAGACCCGTCCGGAAACTCTCGGTCAGGCTTCGCGTATTCCCGGCGTTACCCCGGCGGCAATTTCCCTGTTGCTGATTCACCTGAAAAAACGCGGCGCTGGCCGCGAATTGGAGCAAAGCGCTTGAGTTCCCTGGTCACCCCGCAACATGCCGAAGAGTTGTCCACAGGTGCGCGCCAGCTTGGAGTCGAGCTGAGTGCGCAGCAGCACGAACTGCTGCTGGGGTACCTGGCCCTGTTGATCAAATGGAACAAGGCCTACAACCTGACCGCAGTGCGCGATCCGGACGAGATGGTGTCGCGCCATCTGCTCGACAGCCTCAGCGTCATGCCGTTTATCCACAATGACACCCAGCGCTGGCTGGATGTCGGCAGCGGCGGCGGCATGCCTGGTATCCCGCTGGCTATCCTGCATCCGCACAAGCAAGTGACGGTGCTGGACAGCAACGGCAAGAAGACCCGCTTCCTGACGCAGGTGAAGATGGAGCTGAAACTCGACAACCTGACGGTTATCCACAGCCGCGTGGAAGAGGTCCAGCCCGAGCAGCCGTTCTGCGGCATCATCTCTCGCGCCTTCAGCAGCATGGAGAATTTCACCAACTGGACCCGCCACCTGGGTGACGCCCGAACGCAATGGCTTGCAATGAAGGGGCTGCATCCTGCCGATGAACTGGTAGCATTGCCCGCAGACTTCACAGTGGAAAGCGAGCAGGCCCTGACCGTTCCAGGTTGCCAGGGCCAGCGCCATCTGCTGATACTGCGCCGCAAGGCTTGACTGGGAACACACGCAACAATGGCTAAGGTATTCGCAATCGCGAACCAGAAAGGTGGTGTCGGCAAGACCACTACCTGCATCAATCTCGCCGCATCGCTGGCCGCGACCAAGCGTCGCGTGCTGCTGATCGACCTCGATCCACAGGGCAACGCCACCATGGGCAGCGGTGTGGATAAACACGAGCTCGAACACTCGGTGTACGACCTGTTGATCGGGGAATGCGACCTGGCCCAGGCCATGCAGTACTCCGAGCACGGCGGCTTCCAGCTGTTGCCCGCCAACCGTGACCTCACCGCGGCAGAGGTGGTGCTGCTGGAAATGCAGATGAAGGAGAGCCGTCTGCGCAACGCGCTGGCGCCTATCCGCGACAACTACGACTACATCCTCATCGACTGCCCGCCGTCGTTGTCGATGCTGACGCTGAACGCCCTGGTCGCTTCCGATGGCGTGATCATCCCCATGCAGTGCGAGTACTACGCGCTGGAAGGCCTGAGCGACCTTGTGGATAACATCAAGCGCATCGCTGCCCGGTTGAACCCGGAGCTGAAGATCGAAGGCCTGCTGAGGACCATGTACGACCCGCGCCTGAGTCTGAACAACGATGTTTCGGCCCAGCTCAAGGAGCATTTCGGCGATCAGCTCTACGACACAGTGATTCCGCGCAACATTCGCCTGGCCGAGGCTCCGAGCTTCGGTATGCCGGCGCTGGCCTACGACAAGCAATCACGTGGTGCGCTCGCCTACCTGGCCCTGGCTGGTGAACTGGTGCGCCGTCAGCGCCGTCAATCCCGCACTGCACAAACAACTTAAGGAATCCGCATGGCCATCAAGAAACGCGGTCTCGGACGTGGGTTGGATGCACTGCTCAGTGGTCCTTCCGTCAGCGCGCTCGAAGAGCAGGCTGTCACGGTCGACCAGAAGGAACTGCAGCGCCTGCCGGTCGAACTGATCCAGCGTGGCAAGTACCAACCTCGCCGTGACATGGACCCGGAGGCGCTGGAAGAGCTGGCGCATTCGATCCGCAATCATGGTGTGATGCAGCCGATCGTGGTTCGCCCGATTGGCGAAGGCCGCTACGAGATCATCGCCGGTGAGCGTCGCTGGCGCGCCACCCAGCAGGCTGGTCTGGACACTATTCCGGCCATGGTCCGTGAAGTGCCTGACGAAGCAGCCATCGCGATGGCGCTGATCGAGAACATCCAGCGCGAGGATCTCAACCCGCTGGAAGAAGCCCTTGCCCTGCAGCGGTTGCAGCAGGAGTTCGAGCTGACCCAGCAACAGGTGGCCGATGCCGTGGGCAAGTCGCGCGTCACCGTAGCCAACCTGCTGCGCCTGATCAGCCTCCCTGAGGCGATCAAGACCATGCTCGCCCACGGCGACCTGGAAATGGGCCATGCGCGCGCATTGCTGGGGCTTGAGGAAAGCAGGCAGGAAGAAGGGGCGCGACATGTTGTCGCACGAGGCCTCACCGTGCGCCAAACCGAGGCACTGGTGCGTCAGTGGCTCAACGGCAAGCCTGAGCCGGTGGAATCGAGCAAACCTGATCCGGATATTGCCCGGCTGGAACAGCGGCTGGCAGAGCGCCTGGGCTCTTCGGTGCAGATTCGCCATGGCGACAAGGGCAAGGGCCAGTTGGTCATTCGCTACAACTCCCTCGACGAGCTTCAGGGTGTACTTGCTCACATCCGCTGAAACAATTCCCGTTGTAGCGCGCAGTCGGAAATCACTACCCAAGAGTTGAATAGGGGTTAATCCACCCCTATACTCTGCGCGCATTTTGTCGGCACAAATTATGCCAAGTCATAGCTGACTGGGCAGTCGACTTTCGAGGAGCAGTTTTGATGGAAATCCGCACGCCAAACTGCCTGCCTTTCCATCGCTGGGCGGTTTTCCCGGTACTGCTGGCTCAATTTGGGGTGTTATTGCTGGCAACGTTGGTGTTGTGGCAGTGGCAGGGCAAGGTCAGCGGTTATTCGGGCCTCTGTGGAGGTTTGATCGGCTGGCTGCCCAACGTGTATTTCGCCTGGAAGGCTTTTCGCTTCAGCGGAGCCCGGGCGGCGCAGGCCATCGTCAAGTCGTTCTACGCAGGCGAGGCAGGCAAATTGATTTTGACGGCAGTGCTGTTCGCACTGACCTTTGCAGGAGTGAAGCCACTGGCGCCGTTAGCAGTATTCGGCGTCTTCCTGCTGACTCTCACGGTCAGCTGGTTCGCGCCACTGCTGATGAATAAAAGACTTTCGAGACCTTAGGGCGTTTGAGGCAACCATGGCAGCAGAAACCGCTTCGGGCTATATCCAGCACCACTTGCAGAACCTGACCTACGGTCAACTACCAGACGGCAGTTGGGGCCTGGCCCATTCGGCTGCCGAAGCCAAGGCAATGGGCTTCTGGGCATTCCACCTGGACACCCTGGGCTGGTCCGTTGCACTGGGTCTGATCTTCCTGTTCATCTTCCGCATGGCGGCCAAGAAGGCGACCTCCGGTCAGCCTGGCGCCCTGCAGAACTTCGTCGAAGTACTGGTCGACTTCGTTCACGGCAGCGTGAAGGACTCGTTCCACGGTCGTAGCCCGGTCATCGCACCGCTGGCCCTGACCATCTTCGTCTGGGTGTTCCTGATGAACGCCATCGACCTGGTACCGGTCGACTGGATTCCGCAGCTGGCGATCTGGATCTCGGGCGATCCGCACATTCCGTTCCGTGCCGTATCGACCACCGACCCGAACGCCACCCTGGGCATGGCCCTGAGTGTGTTCGCGCTGATCATCTTCTACAGCATCAAGGTCAAGGGCATCGGCGGCTTCATCGGTGAGCTCACGCTCCACCCGTTCGGTAGCAAGAACATCTTCGTGCAGATCCTGCTGATCCCGGTGAACTTCCTGCTGGAATTCGTCACCCTGATCGCCAAACCGATCTCCCTGGCACTGCGTCTGTTCGGCAACATGTATGCCGGCGAGCTGGTGTTCATCCTGATCGCCGTGATGTTCGGCACCGGCATCCTCTGGCTCAGCGGCCTGGGTGTGGTACTGCAGTGGGCGTGGGCAGTGTTCCACATCCTGATCATCACGCTGCAAGCATTCATCTTCATGATGCTCACCATCGTCTACCTGTCGATGGCGCACGAAGATAACCATTAAGACCGCCTGGCGTGTCTGATAGTCTTCCCAGCCTGTTCGGGGGGAAGACTGAAAAAGTCCGCAAGGGCAGTTGTTTCAAACGATTTGTTTTACCGCTTCAATTAAAAAACCTAACCAATACGACGTAAAAGTCGGGAGGAAAGATGGAAACTGTAGTTGGTCTGACCGCTATCGCTGTTGCTCTGCTGATCGGCCTGGGTGCTCTGGGTACCGCCATTGGTTTCGGCCTGCTGGGCGGCAAGTTCCTGGAAGGCGCTGCTCGTCAGCCTGAGATGGTTCCGATGCTGCAGGTCAAAATGTTCATCGTTGCCGGTCTGCTCGACGCCGTAACCATGATCGGTGTTGGTATCGCTCTGTTCTTCACCTTCGCGAATCCCTTCGTTGGTCAGATCGCCGGCTAATCACTCGTTCCTACGAGTTGATTGGTGTGATGGACAAAGACCGAGCGAGGTGTTGGCGTGAACATTAATGCAACCCTGATTGGCCAATCCGTTGCTTTTCTGATTTTTGTGCTGTTCTGCATGAAGTATGTATGGCCTCCGGTCATCACTGCTCTGCACGAGCGCCAAAAGAAGATTGCCGACGGCTTGGACGCTGCCAACCGCGCAGCTCGCGACCTGGAGCTGGCCCAAGAGAAAGCGGGTCAGCAACTGCGTGAAGCAAAAGCACAGGCAGCCGAAATCATTGAGCAAAGCAAGAAACGCGCTGCTCAGCTTGTCGAGGAAGCCCGTGATCAGGCTCGCGTCGAAGCTGACCGTGTGAAGGCTCAGGCTCAAGCCGAGATCGAACAGGAACTGAACAGCATCAAAGACGCCCTGCGTGCCCAAGTGGGTGCCCTGGCCGTTGGCGGCGCTGAAAAGATCCTTGGCGCCACAATCGATCAAAACGCGCATGCGGAGCTGGTTAACAAACTGGCCGCTGAAATTTAAGCGAGGGCGATCATGGCAGAACTGACCACGTTGGCCCGACCTTACGCTAAGGCAGCTTTCGAGCACGCCCAGGCCCAGCAGCAACTGGCCAATTGGTCAGCCATGCTCGGCCTGGCTGCTGCGGTGTCGGAAGACGGCACCATGCAGCGCCTGCTCAAGGCCCCGCAACTGACTAGCGCAGAAAAGGCCGCCGCATTCATTGAAGTGTGCGGTGACAAGTTCGATGTACAGGCACAGAATTTCATTCATGTTGCCGCGGAAAACGACCGTCTCCTGCTTCTGCCGGAGATTGCCGCTCTGTTCGACCTGTACAAGGCCGAGCAAGAGAAATCCGTGGACGTGGAAGTCACCAGTGCTTTTGCGTTGAACCAAGAACAGCAAGACAAACTCGCCAAGGTTCTCAGTGCACGGCTCAGCCGGGAAGTGCGCCTGCACGCGTCGGAGGATGCCAGCCTGATCGGCGGCGTCGTCATCCGCGCCGGCGACCTGGTAATCGATGGCTCGGTTCGCGGCAAGATCGCGAAACTGGCCGAAGCATTGAAATCTTGAGTTTGAAGGGGCAGCAGAGCAATGCAGCAACTCAATCCTTCCGAAATTAGTGAAATCATCAAGGGTCGCATCGAGAAACTCGATGTCGGCTCCCAAGCCCGTAACGAAGGTACCGTTGTTTCGGTATCCGACGGTATCGTGCGGATCCACGGTCTGGCCGACGTCATGTACGGCGAAATGATCGAGTTCCCTGGCAGCGTGTTCGGCATGGCACTGAACCTGGAGCAAGACTCCGTAGGTGCAGTGATCCTGGGTGCCTATGACACCCTCGCCGAAGGCATGAGCGCCAAGTGCACCGGCCGCATCCTGGAAGTTCCGGTTGGTAAGGAACTGCTGGGTCGCGTCGTTGACGCACTGGGCAACCCGATCGACGGCAAAGGTCCTCTGGGCAACACCCAGACCGACGCGGTCGAGAAAGTGGCCCCAGGCGTGATCTGGCGTAAGTCGGTAGACCAGCCTGTACAGACTGGCTACAAGTCCGTCGACGCCATGATCCCAGTCGGCCGTGGCCAGCGCGAGCTGATCATCGGTGACCGCCAGATCGGCAAGACCGCCATGGCCATCGACGCCATCATCAACCAGAAAGACTCCGGTATTTTCTGTGTTTATGTGGCTGTCGGCCAAAAGCGTTCGACCGTTGCCAACATCGTTCGCAAGCTCGAAGAAGCCGGCGCCCTGGCCAACACCATCGTGGTCGTTGCCAGTGCTTCGGAATCCGCCGCACTGCAGTTCCTGGCGCCATACGCCGGCTGCACCATGGGCGAGTTCTTCCGTGACCGCGGTGAAGACGCCCTGATCGTCTACGATGACCTGTCCAAGCAGGCTGTTGCCTACCGTCAGATCTCCCTGCTGCTGCGCCGTCCACCAGGACGTGAAGCGTACCCAGGCGACGTGTTCTATCTCCACTCCCGTCTGCTGGAGCGTGCATCGCGCGTTTCGGAAGAGTACGTCGAGAAGTTCACCAACGGCGCAGTGACTGGCAAGACCGGTTCCCTGACCGCCCTGCCGATCATCGAAACCCAGGCTGGCGACGTTTCCGCGTTCGTTCCGACCAACGTGATCTCGATCACCGACGGTCAGATCTTCCTGGAATCGGCCATGTTCAACTCGGGCATCCGCCCAGCAGTGAACGCCGGTGTTTCGGTATCCCGTGTAGGTGGTGCCGCTCAGACCAAGATCATCAAGAAACTGTCCGGCGGTATCCGTACCGCACTGGCTCAGTACCGTGAACTGGCTGCATTCGCCCAGTTCGCTTCGGATCTGGACGAGGCTACCCGCAAGCAGCTGGAGCATGGTCAGCGCGTTACCGAGCTGATGAAGCAGAAGCAGTACGCGCCAATGTCGATCGCCGACATGGCCCTGTCGCTGTACGCCGCTGAGCGTGGTTTCCTGACTGACGTAGAAGTCTCCAAGGTCGGCAGCTTCGAGCAAGCGCTGATCGCCTACTTCCACCGCGATCACGCCGAGCTGTTGGCCGAGATCAACGTGAAAGGTGACTTCAACGACGAAATCGACGCTGGCATGAAAGCCGGTATCGAGAAGTTCAAGGCCACCCAGACCTGGTAAGCCGCAGCGGGGGCTCCGGCCCCCGCTTGCTAACCTGATAGGTGATACATGGCAGGCGCAAAAGAGATTCGCAGTAAGATTGCGAGCATCAAAAGCACGCAAAAAATTACCAGCGCCATGGAGAAAGTGGCGGTCAGCAAAATGCGCAAAGCACAAATGCGCATGGCTGCTAGCCGTCCTTACGCGGAGCGTATCCGCCAGGTGATCGGTCATCTGGCCAACGCCAACCCGGAATACCGCCACCCGTTCATGATCGAGCGCCCTGTAAAGCGCGCCGGTTATATCGTGGTGAGCAGTGACCGTGGTCTGTGCGGTGGCTTGAATACCAACCTGTTCAAGGCCCTGGTCAAGGACATGAGCGCAAACCGCGAACAGGGCGTGGAAATCGACCTGTGCGTGATCGGCAGCAAGGGTGCGACTTTCTTCCGCATCTTTGGCGGCAACGTCGTAGCCGCGATCAGCCACCTGGGCGAAGAGCCATCGATCAACGATCTGATCGGCTCCGTCAAAGTGATGCTGGACGCCTACCTCGATGGCCGTATCGATCGCCTCTCGGTGGTTTCGAACAAGTTCATCAACACCATGACCCAAAAACCGACGGTCGAGCAATTGGTACCGTTGGTGGCAACCCCGGATCAGGATCTCAAGCATCACTGGGATTACCTGTACGAACCCGACGCAAAAGAGCTGCTGGACGGCTTGATGGTGCGTTACGTGGAGTCGCAGGTATACCAGGCGGTGGTCGAGAACAACGCTGCTGAACAAGCGGCCCGGATGATCGCCATGAAGAACGCCACAGACAACGCCGGTGATTTGATCAAAGAGCTGCAATTGATCTACAACAAGGCGCGTCAGGCTGCGATCACCCAGGAGATCTCGGAAATCGTCGGCGGCGCTGCCGCGGTTTAACGGTTCAAAAATTCAGAGGATCCAGCTATGAGTAGCGGACGTATCGTTCAAATCATCGGCGCCGTCATCGACGTGGAATTCCCACGTGACGTCGTGCCGAGTGTTTACAACGCGCTGAAAGTACAAGGCGCGGAAACCACCCTGGAAGTTCAGCAGCAGCTGGGCGACGGCGTGGTTCGTACCATTGCGATGGGCTCGACCGAAGGCCTGAAGCGCGGTCTGGACGTCGTCGATACCGGCGCGGCCATCTCCGTTCCAGTGGGTAAGGCCACTCTGGGCCGTATCATGGACGTCCTCGGCAACCCGATCGACGAAGCCGGCCCGATCGGCGAAGAAGAGCGTCGCGGTATCCACCAGCCAGCGCCTTCGTTCGCTGACCAGGCAGGCGGCAACGACCTGCTGGAAACCGGCATCAAGGTTATCGACCTGGTTTGCCCGTTCGCCAAGGGTGGTAAGGTTGGTCTGTTCGGTGGTGCCGGTGTCGGCAAGACCGTAAACATGATGGAACTGATCCGTAACATCGCCATGGAACACAGCGGTTACTCCGTGTTCGCTGGTGTGGGTGAGCGTACTCGTGAGGGTAACGACTTCTACCACGAGATGAAGGACTCCAACGTTCTCGACAAGGTAGCGCTGGTCTACGGTCAGATGAACGAGCCACCAGGAAACCGTCTGCGCGTTGCGCTGACCGGCCTGACCATGGCTGAGAAGTTCCGTGACGAAGGTAACGACGTTCTGCTGTTCGTCGACAACATCTATCGTTACACCCTGGCCGGTACCGAAGTATCCGCACTGCTGGGCCGTATGCCTTCGGCAGTAGGTTACCAGCCGACCCTGGCCGAAGAGATGGGCGTTCTGCAAGAGCGCATCACTTCGACCAAAGAAGGTTCGATCACCTCCGTTCAGGCCGTATACGTACCTGCGGACGACCTGACCGACCCGTCGCCAGCGACCACCTTCGCCCACTTGGACGCCACCGTCGTTCTGTCCCGTGACATCGCCTCCCTGGGTATCTACCCAGCGGTCGACCCACTGGACTCGACTTCGCGCCAGCTGGACCCGAACGTGATCGGCACCGAGCACTACGAGACCGCTCGTGGCGTTCAGTATGTTCTGCAGCGCTACAAAGAGCTGAAGGACATCATCGCGATCCTGGGTATGGACGAACTGTCCGAAGCCGACAAGCAACTGGTTGCCCGCGCTCGTAAGATCCAGCGCTTCCTGTCGCAGCCGTTCTTCGTGGCCGAAGTCTTCACCGGCTCGCCAGGCAAGTACGTTTCGCTCAAGGACACCATCGCTGGCTTCAGCGGCATCCTCAAAGGTGACTACGACCACCTGCCAGAACAAGCGTTCTACATGGTCGGCAGCATCGACGAAGCGATCGAGAAAGCCAAGAAACTGTAATCCCGGCGCCCCGAAAGGGGCGCTAATCAGGTTGAGGCAAGCAGATGGCTATGACAGTCCATTGCGACATCGTCAGCGCAGAGGGAGAGATCTTCTCCGGCCTGGTCGAGATGGTAGTAGCGCACGGCAACCTGGGCGATCTGGGTATCGCTCCAGGCCACGCGCCGCTGATCACCAATCTCAAGCCGGGTCCGATCACGCTGACCAAGCAGGGTGGCACTCAAGAGGTGTTCTACATCTCCGGTGGCTTCCTCGAAGTGCAGCCGAACATGGTCAAGGTTCTTGCCGACACCGTGCAACGTGCTGCCGACCTGGACGAAGCTCAGGCTCAGGAAGCCCTCAAGGCTGCCGAGAACGCGCTGAACACTAAGGGCTCGGACTTCGACTACGGCGCTGCTGCCGCACGTCTGGCCGAGGCTGCAGCTCAGCTGCGTACTGTCCAGCAATTGCGCAAGGGCAAGTGATCCGGTCCTACCGGTAACCTGCGTTGCGATTGAGTTAAAGGGTAGCCTCGGCTACCCTTTTTCTTTTTCCGATTTTTCCCCTTCGGTCACATCCCTGACCGCCCAGGATTGGTAGCCAGTCAATGTCACTCGATATCGTTATTCTCGCCGCAGGCCAAGGCACCCGCATGCGCTCTTCGCTGCCCAAGGTGCTGCACCCGGTTGCCGGTAACTCCATGCTTGGCCACGTTATCCACAGCGCGCGTCAGTTGCAGCCGAAGGGTATCCATGTGGTCATCGGTCATGGTGCAGAGCTGGTGCGTGAACGCCTGGCGGCTGACGATCTGAATTTCGTCATGCAGGACAAGCAGCTTGGCACCGGCCATGCCGTCGCCCAGGCACTGCCGGCGATCACTGCCGATACTGTGCTGGTGCTCTATGGCGACGTGCCGTTGATCGAGGTGGGCACGCTCAAGCGGCTTCTGGCCAAGGTCAATGAACAGCAACTCGGCCTGCTGACCGTCACCCTGCAGGATCCAACCGGTTACGGCCGCATCGTGCGTGATGCCCAAGGCCAGGTAGCGGCCATCGTCGAGCACAAGGACGCCAGTGAAGCACAGCGGGCGATCAAGGAAGGCAACACGGGCATCCTCGCGATGCCGGCCGCGCGGCTGGCTGACTGGATGGGGCGTCTGTCCAACAACAACGCCCAGGGCGAGTACTACCTCACCGACGTGATTGCCATGGCCGTGGCCGATGGCCTGGTGGTTGCCACCGAGCAGCCGCATGACACCATGGAAGTGCAGGGCGCCAACGACCGCCTGCAATTGTCCGAGCTCGAGCGTCACTACCAGTTGCGCGAGGGACGCCGACTGATGGCCCAGGGCGTGACTCTGCGTGATCCCGCGCGTTTCGATGTGCGTGGCGAGGTGATCGTAGGGCGCGATGTGCTGATCGACATCAACGTCATCCTCGAAGGCAAGGTGGTCATCGAAGATGGCGTACAGATCGGCCCGAACTGCGTGATCAAGAACAGCACCCTGCGTAAGGGCGCTGTGGTCAAGGCCAACAGCCATCTCGAAGGTGCGGTGATGGGCGAGGGCAGCGATGCCGGCCCGTTCGCTCGCCTGCGTCCAGGCAGCGTATTGGAGGCCAAGGCCCATGTGGGTAACTTCGTCGAGCTGAAGAACGCTCATCTGGGCGAGGGCGCCAAGGCCGGTCACCTGACGTATCTGGGCGACGCCGAGATCGGTGCGCGTACCAACATCGGCGCGGGTACCATCACCTGCAACTACGATGGCGCGAACAAGTTCAAGACCGTGCTGGGCGAAGATGTGTTCATCGGTTCGAACAACTCGCTGGTCGCACCTGTGGAAATCAAGGATGGCGCTACCACGGCTGCCGGCTCGACCATCAATCAGTCTGTCGAAGCTGGCCAGTTGGCCGTTGCTCGCGCACGCCAACGCAATATCGATGGCTGGAAACGGCCGGAGAAGATCAAGAAGAGCTGAGTTATCCACAGATGTTTCGATCGAAAGCCGACTTATGTGAATAAGTCGGCTTTTTTATTGCCGAACCAGCCCGCTACACAGGGAACAGCGTTGTCAGTGAATCTATCCGCTGCTTGACGAATCCTTCATCTTAGGTTTTGATTGCTACCATTATCTTTCGAATCGAAACTTAACCTCACATGTCGAAACGAAACACCCCCCAACGTCGCCACAATATCCTGGCCTTGCTCGCCGAGCAGGGTGAGGTAAGCGTGGACGCCCTGGCCAAGCGTTTCGAAACCTCGGAAGTGACCATTCGCAAGGATCTCGCCGCGCTTGAAGCCAATGGCTTGTTATTGCGTCGTTACGGCGGTGCGGTACCGGTGCCGCAGGAGATGCTGGGCGAGGCAGCTCAGCCCGTTTCCAGCTACAAGAAAGCCATCGCCCGCGCAGCTGTCGGGCGCATTCGCGAACATGCACGTATCATCATCGACAGTGGCAGTACCACTGCAGCAATGATCCCTGAACTCGGGCGCCAGCCCGGCTTGGTCGTGATGACAAACTCCTTGAACGTGGCCCGAGCCATCAGCGAACTCGAGCACGAGCCGGTGCTGCTGATGACCGGTGGTACCTGGGACCCGCACTCCGAGTCGTTCCAGGGTCAGGTCGCCGAGCAGGTACTACGCTCATACGATTTCGACCAGTTGTTCATCGGTGCCGACGGCATCGACCTGAACCGCGGCACCACCACCTTCAACGAACTGCTCGGCCTGAGCCGGGTGATGGCGGAAGTGGCCCGGGAAGTGATCGTGATGGTCGAGTCGGACAAGGTCGGGCGCAAGATCCCCAACCTCGAGCTGCCCTGGAGCAGCGTTAACACCCTTATTACAGATGATCGCCTGCCCGCAGCGGCACGCGAACAGATTCAAGCCCGCGGCATCAACCTGATCTGCGCCGCGATCAGCCAGGAGCAATGACCATGTGTGGAATCGTCGGTGCAGTCGCCGAGCGCAACATCACCTCCATCCTTATCGAAGGCCTCAAGCGCCTGGAATACCGTGGCTACGACAGCGCGGGCCTGGCGGTAGTCACCCAGCAGGGCGAGCTCGATCGTCGTCGCCGCATCGGCAAGGTGAGTGAGCTGGAAGCCGCGGTGGCTGCCGAGCCGCTCAACGGCCACCTGGGCATCGCTCACACCCGTTGGGCCACCCACGGTGCGCCGACCGAGCACAATGCCCACCCGCACTTCTCTGGTCAGGAAGTGGCCGTGGTGCACAACGGCATCATCGAGAACCACGAAGAACTGCGTGAAGAACTCAAGGGCCTTGGCTACGTGTTCACCTCGCAGACCGACACCGAGGTGATCGTCCACCTGATCCACCACACCCTCAAGAGCATTCCCGACCTGACCGACGCCTTCAAGACCGTGGTCAAGCGTCTGCATGGTGCCTACGGTCTGTCGGTGATCAGCGTCAAGCAGCCGGACCGTCTGGTTGCTGCGCGCAGCGGCAGCCCGCTGGTGATCGGCCTGGGTCATGGCGAGAACTTCCTGGCCTCCGACCAGCTCGCGTTGCGTCAGGTCACCGACCGCTTCATATACCTCGAGGAAGGCGATATCGCCGAAATCCGCCGCGACCAGGTGAACATCTGGGATCAGGCCGGCAGCAAGGTCCAGCGTGAAACCGTGCAGTACCACGAAGGCGCCGAGGCTGCCGACAAGGGCACCTATCGCCACTTCATGCTCAAGGAAATTCACGAGCAGCCTTCCGTGGTACAGCGCACCCTCGAAGGCCGCCTGGGCAGCGACCACGTCATGGTCCAAGCCTTCGGCCCGCAAGCTGCCGAGCTGTTCGCCAAGGTGCGAAATGTACAGATCGTCGCCTGCGGCACCAGCTATCACGCCGGCATGGTCGCGCGTTACTGGCTGGAAAGCCTGGCCGGCATCCCCTGCCAGGTCGAAGTCGCCAGCGAATTCCGCTACCGCAAGGTGGTGGTGCAGCCAGACACCCTGTTCGTGTCCATCTCCCAGTCCGGCGAAACCGCCGACACCCTGGCTGCCCTGCGCAACGCCAAGGAGCTGGGCTTCCTCGGCAGCCTGGCGATCTGCAACGTCGGTATCAGCTCGCTGGTACGTGAATCCGACCTGACCCTGCTGACCCTGGCCGGCCCGGAAATCGGCGTTGCTTCGACCAAGGCCTTCACCACCCAGCTGGTCTCGCTGATGCTGCTGACCCTGGCCCTGGGCCAGGTACGCGGCAGCCTCGAAGCTGGCGTCGAAGCCGAGCTGGTCGAAGAACTGCGCCGTCTGCCCGCGCGTCTGGGCGAAGCCCTGGCGATGGACAGCGTGGTCGAGAAGACCGCCGAATTGTTCGCCGACAAACACCACACCCTGTTCCTCGGCCGTGGTGCCCAGTACCCGGTGGCGATGGAAGGTGCGCTCAAGCTCAAGGAGATCTCCTACATCCACGCCGAGGCTTACCCGGCAGGTGAGCTCAAGCACGGCCCGCTGGCGCTGGTCGATGCCGACATGCCGGTAGTCACTGTCGCGCCGAACAACGAGCTGCTGGAAAAGCTCAAGTCGAACCTGCAGGAAGTCCGCGCCCGTGGTGGCGAGCTGGTGGTGTTCGCCGACGAAAACGCCGGCATGAGCAATGGTGAAGGCACCCACGTGATCAAGGTGCCGCACATCATCGATGCCCTGGCGCCGATCCTGTACACCATTCCGCTGCAGCTGCTGTCGTACTACGTGGCCGTGCTCAAGGGCACTGACGTTGACCAGCCGCGTAACCTGGCGAAGTCGGTGACGGTAGAGTAAACGACTGCGCCGAGCAGAGGAGCGGTTTCGCGACTTAAAACTGTCGCTGATGAAGGGAGCCTTAACCGGCTCCCTTTTTCGTTGCACTTTTCCTTTCAGCTGTGCGCCCACAGCAACCCTGTGTCGATACTCATCCATGCCTCCCCAAATCCAACCTGATGAGTCGCTCGCCTCGTACCTCAGGCATAACCTGAACCTCCAAAGGCTTGCGAGTAACATGGGGCCTTCGAGAGGCTTCAAATATTGTCACAGACGTCGCGAATTCAGGCTTTGCTGCTGCGTGCGGTAGATCGCGATGCAAGCCCGCTCCCACAACGGTGGATGATCGTACTTTTCGTACAAAACCTAAGGCAACTATGAATCGACTTCCTGATTTAGAAGCGTGGGCAATATTTGCAAAGGTCGCGGAAACTGGCTCGTTTGCCCGTGCGGCGCTTGACCTGTCGTTGTCGCAGGCAACGGTATCGAAAGCTGTTTCTCGGCTGGAAGCGCGCACCAAAACTACTCTGTTCCATCGCACCTCGCGACGCATCTCTCTGACGGAGAGCGGCTCATCCGCCCTGGAAGCTGCCGCTCGCATTCTGGAGGAGGGGAAAGCGCTCGAAGCATTGGTGATGGAGAAGTCCACCACCCTGCAAGGGCGCATCCGAGTGGCGGCGCCGATGTCTTTCGGGATTCCGCGCTTGGCGCCGATGTTGCCTGAGTTTATGGCGGCTCACCCTGACGTCACGCTGGATGTGCAGTTCGATGATCAGAAGGTTGATTTGATTGAAGGGCGCTTTGACCTGGCGATCCGTATCTCGAGCATGGAGAGTTCAAGCCTGCTGGCGCGTCGCATCTGCCAGGTACGGGTCCTGCTCGTGGGGGCCCCGAGCTATTTTGAGCGTTATGGTCGCCCCCAGCATCCCCATGACCTGGCAAATCATCGAGCGTTGCAGTACAGCAATTCGAGAAACGGTGAGAGCTGGCGTTTCCGACACGATCAACAGGGTGAATACACCCAGCAGGTGCGTGCTCAACTCCACGCCAATAACGCAGAGGCATTGTCGCCCGCATTGTTGGCAGGCCAGGGCTTGGCATTGCAGGCGGAGTTTCTGGTGTGGAATGAGTTGCAGTCAGGTCAGCTTGAGGTGGCGATGCCGGAATGGCGGGTCGATCCCATTGAATTGCACATCATGACACCCCCAGGGCGCAGGCGGCCGGCGCGCGTGCAGGCGCTGATCAGCTACTTCGCCGAGCGCATGGCAAGGGAACCCTGGGTGCATGGTGCCGGGGGGGTGGAGCCGTCTCTCGACAGTTGAGGGTTCGAGCAAAGGCGAGCAGTCGATGACCTCCTGGCACACAGGAGGTGTTTGAGATATCAAAATCAGAAAGGATGAGATTCCATAACTTCTATTTTAAATCCAATAGAGCGATTTTAAACTTCCGGCATCAGAGTTCAGTGCCATCTTCTTGCGGTTTCGTGAACTTTTGATAGACCGTCTTTCGACGGCTCAAAATACGCGCGATGCGCTATTGATTTCTTATTGGAGATTAAAATGAAGTTACGGCAATTATTGGCTGCCCTGGTGATGGGGGCGGCTTCGGTTTCTGCGTTGGCGTCTGGACCTGGTTCGAAACTGCTGACGCCGGAAAACTCGGCCATCATTCTGATCGACCATCAACCGCAGATGTATTTCGGCGTTGAGAGTGAAAGCCGAAATGAAGTAATGAATAGTGTCGCTGCTCTGGCTGAAACAGCCAGTGCTTTCAAGGTGCCCACTGTACTGACGTCGATCTCGGCCTCGACGTTTGCGGGGCCTCTTGATCCGAACATCACTGCTGTCTTCCCGAATACCCCTATCATTGACCGCACCATCATGAACGCATGGGAAGACCAGGACCTGGTGAATGCGGTGAAGAAAACGGGCCGTAAAAAGCTGGTAATGGCCGGCCTTTGGACTGAAGTATGCCTGACCCTGCCGGTGCTGAGTGCGCTGGAAGAAGGTTACGAAGTGTACATCGTGGTAGATGCTTCGGGGGGCTCGAGCAAGCAGGCACATGACGCCGCTGTTCAGCGTATGGTGCAGGCAGGGGCTCAGCCTGTGACGTGGATGCAAGTGTTGTATGAATACCAGCGCGATTGGTCGCGTCAGGGCACTTACGAAGCGGTGACCAACATTGCACAAAAACACGGTGGTGCACATGGCCTGGGTATCTTCTATGCCAAGTCCATGTTCAAAGCTCAGGAAGGCAAGAAGAAGTAACATCTTCTGAAATTTGAGCCTGATGTGAACTATAGAATGTCGGAGGCAAGTTTGGTTGCCTCCGATTTCTATTTATTTAAAAGTTAAGTGTTCGATTCAAGTCCGCGCCAGCTCCCGCACTTCGCCACCCCGGCGCTTGCGCACCATGAAGTACGCCGCCACGATCACCAGCAAGGTCACCAGCACCAGCCAGAATTGAAAACGCGTCGCGGGGTCGATCGCCTGTGTTGCCAGCACCGACACCAGCGCCAGCAGCGCAATGACGTTGGTCAGCGGGAAGCCCCAGGCCCTGAATGACGTTGGGTCCACCACCTCATGCCGGGTTTTCAGGCGCATGCCGACGTGGGCGAAAATGATGAAGATCCAGACGAAGATGATGAACGCGCCGGTGCTCCTGGCCAGGGTCAGGAAGAGATCGCCGCCGCTGATGAAGTGCAAGGTCAGAATCGTCACGCAAATGCAGAACGCCAGTGCCAGCGCATTGATCGGAACGCCCTTGGCGTTGGTACGGGCGAACAGCGCCGGGGCATGTCCGCGCTGGCTGAGCGAGAACAGCATGCGCGAGTTGGAGAACATGAACGAGTTCATCACCGACATGAACGACACGAACAACACCAGTTTCATTGCCACCGCCGCGCCCTTGAAACCGGCGAGGGTGAACAGCGCGACGTAGGGCGAGGCGAGGTTGGCCTTGTCGGTCCAAGACAGGCAGAGCACCAGGATCGACACGGAACCGACATAGAACAGCATCACCCGCACGATCACGCTCTTGATCGCGCGGATCACGTTCCGGCGCGGGTTCTCCGATTCACCGGCAGCTACAGCGGCAATTTCGCTGCCGCCCAGCGAGAAGATCGCCACGATCACCCCGGCCATCACTGGCGACAGGCCGTTGGGCATGAAGCCGCCATGGTCGGTGAGGTTGACCAGGCCGGGAGCGGGGATGTTTTCCTGCCAGCCCAGCAGGATGGAGGCGCCGAGCAGCATGAAGATAAGGATGGTGACCACCTTCAGCGCCGCCAGCCAGTACTCCACTTCGGCGAACGAACGCACCGAGTAGGCGTTGCTGGCGATCAGCGTCACCAGCATGATGAAGGCGCCGATCCAGATCGGCAGCCAGGGCATGAAATCGTTGAGGATCGCGCCCAGCAACACGGCTTCGAGGGTGATGGTCATCATCGACTTGAGCCAGTACAGCCAGCCCACGGTGAAGCCCGCCCAGTTGCCGAGGTAGGTGTTGGCGTAGGTCGAGAAGGAGCCGGCGTCAGGATTGCGCGAGGCCATCTCGCCGAGCATGAACATCACCAGGGTGACGATGATGCCGCCGATCACGTAGGACAGAATCGCGGCCGGGCCGGCCGAGGCGATCAGGCTGCCGGAGCCGACGAACAACCCAGCGCCGATCACACCGCCAAGCGCGATCATGGTGATATGCCGCTGCTTGAGGCTTTGCTTCAATCCGTTGTCTTGCATGTCCAGACTTCTCTTATTATTGGAAGAAACCGGCGCGTCCTGCGAGCGGCAAGTGCTCGCGGATCTACCTGCACGGGCGGCGCCATCAATCGAGGTCTTGCTTCAGGCAATGCCTATCCGAGCCGACACCTTGGGCAAAGCGGCGCGTCATCTCAAACGAATTCTGCGCACAACATCCTGCGGATTTTTCCTGAGGTCAGTTCCGACGCCGATGCGCTTGAGACCATCGATGAATAACTTGAGCTACCCGGAAGCGTCGTGGCGAGGGGGGGCATAGCATGTTCCTCAAAGGGATGGGTGGCTAACCTGGGCGATGCGCAGTATGGATTTCCCTACCTCGACGGGTACTGCATCAGAAAAAACCAGGTCATACGCTGACAAAATCCTAGGAAGCTTCCTTCAATTCCTACGGCTTAGGTCAATATCTCCTCACAGTGCTTTGGCGTACCGTCGAGTCCTCTTCAAACAAGGACGAAGCCCATGCAATCACTGGAGCGAGTGCTCGACATACAGCCTGTCGTGCAGGCTGACATCACCTTTCAGATCAATGGCCAGACGGTGCAGGCCGCACAAGGCGAGACGGTACTCAGCGTGCTCAATGCCGTTGGCCTGCGTCAGCTGGCGCGCAACGACCACGGTCAGCCAGCTGGCGCCTTCTGCGGTATGGGCGTTTGCCATTGCTGCCTGGTGGCGATAGACGGGCGGCCCAAGCGCCGAGCCTGCCAGACCGTGGTTCGGCAGGGGATGCGGGTGGAGACCGAGGTCAATCGCCTGGCCCTGGAGGTGCAGTCATGAGTCTGCGGCCGGTGATAGTGGGAGGCGGCTCGGCGGGCATGGCCGCGGCCATCGAGTTGGCCGAGCATGGCGTCGACTGCCTGCTGTTCGACGAAGCCTCGCGGCCGGGTGGCGTGGTCTATCGCGGGCCGCTGCGTGCCGGTGTCGACCTCGGTTACCTCGGCGCACGCTACAGCAAGGCCCTGCACACGCTGCACGAAGACTTCGCCAGCAGCGCCGAACACATCGACTTGCGCCTGAACAACCGTGTGGTTGGCGGCGATCATGAGCGCCTGATGGTGCTGGATGCCGACGAGCAACTGCATGAGATCGACTATTCCCATCTGCTGCTGTCGGCCGGCTGCCACGAGCGCAATGTGCCATTCCCCGGCTGGACACTGCCTGGCGTGATGCTGCTGGGCGGGCTGCAGTTGCAGATCAAGAGCGGTGTGGTCAAGCCGCTGGGCAGCACCTTGATCGCAGGTACTGGCCCGCTGCTGCCACTGGTGGCCTGCCAACTGCATGCGGCTGGCGCCAAGGTTGCCGGCGTTTACGAGGCCTGCGCCTTCAACCGTATCGCCAAGGAAAGCCTGGCGCTGCTGAACAAACCGCAGCTGTTTCTCGACGGCCTCAGCATGCTGGCGTACATGAAGCTCAACGGTATTGCGATGCACTATGGCTGGGGTGTGGTCAGCGCCAGTGGAGAGGGTGAACTGCGCGAAGTCAGCCTTGCGCCCTATGGCCAGGATTGGAAAGCCGACATGAGTCGGGTGCGGCGCGAGCCGGTGGACACCTTGGCGGTCGGTTATGGATTTATCCCGCGCACCCAGCTCAGTCAACAGTTGGGGCTGGCGCATGGGTTCAGCGACGACGGCTACCTGCGCGCGACATGCAATGTCTGGCAGCAGAGCAGCCAGGCCCATATCCACCTGGCCGGCGACATGGGCGGTATCCGTGGTGGCGAGGCAGCGATGCTGACCGGGCGCATCGCTGCGGTGTCGATCCTGCAGCAACGTGGCGTGCTCGACGCCGCCCAGGCCATCGAGCGGCGCGAGCAGTACTTGGGCAAGCTGGCCGCGATCACGCGGTTCAGGGCGGGTGTCGAGCGCTATACCCAACGTGGCGCAGCGCAAATCGAGCTGCCGCAGGCCGACACGGTGATCTGCCGCTGCGAGCACGTCACCCGTAGCGATATCGACCTGGCGCTTGAGCAAGGCGTGCAGGACATGGCCAGCCTGAAGATGCGCACGCGGGTGAGCATGGGCGACTGCCAGGGGCGCATGTGTGTGGGCTACTGCAGCGATCGCCTGCGCGCCAGCACCGGGCGAGCGGATGTCGGCTGGCTGCGACCGCGTTTCCCGATCGATCCCATCCCATTTTCCGCATTCCAGCACCTGGCCACGGAGGCCTGAGCATGAACAAGACCTATGACATCGTCATCGCCGGCGGTGGGGTGATCGGCGCCTCCTGTGCCTATCAGTTGTCCAAGCGCAAGGGGCTGAAAATCGCCCTGATCGACAGCAAGCGCCCGGGCAATGCGACACGTGCCTCGGCTGGCGGCCTGTGGGCCATCGGCGAGTCGGTAGGCCTGGGGTGCGGCGTGATCTTCTTTCGCATGATGTCCTCGCGCAACAAACGCGAGGCCCATGGCGCAGCAGTGGCGGTGGATTCGAGCACGCCGCATATCCTGCCGCAGTGCTTCTTCGATCTGGCACTGCAATCCAACGCGCTTTATCCACAGCTGCACCAGGAATTGATCGAGCGCCATGGCATGGACTTCAAGTTCGAGCGCACCGGATTGAAGTACATCATCCAGGACGATGAGGACCAGCTGTACGCCGAGCACATCGTCGCGCAGATCCCGCACCTGGCGGACCAGGTGCGCTGGCTGGATCGCCAGGCACTGCGTGAGCGCGAGCCCGCGGTGACCCTGCAGGCCAAGGGGGCGCTGGAGTTCCTCTGCGATCACCAGGTCAGCCCGTTCCGTCTGGGCGACGCCTACCTGGAAGCTGCGCGCCAGAACGGCGTCGATCTGTATCTGAACACCAACATCACCGATGTGCTGCAGGTGAACTCGCAGATCAAGGGTGTGCGCACTGCCGAGGCGGGGGTTTTCCATTGTCACACCTTGCTCAATGCCGCTGGGGCTTGGGCGGGCGAGCTCAGTGAGTGGGCCACCGGTACTTCGATTCCGGTCAAGCCGGTGAAAGGTCAGATCGTTCTCACCGAACGTTTGCCCAAGCTGCTCGAGGGCTGCCTGACCACCAGTGATTGCTACATGGCGCAAAAGGATAATGGCGAGGTACTGATTGGCAGCACTACGGAAGACAAGGGCTTCGATGTCAGCAATACCTTCCCCGAAATTGCCGGGTTGGTTCAGGGGGCGGTGCGGTGTGTACCGGAGCTGGCGCAGGTGAGCCTGAAGCGTACCTGGGCGGGGTTGCGTCCCGGGTCGCCGGACGAACTGCCTATTCTTGGCCCTGTGGACGAGGTGACGGGTTACTTCAACGCCTGTGGACATTTCCGTACCGGGATTCTCACCTCGGCAATCACCGGCGTGATGCTGGACAAGGTTATCCACAACGAGCCACTGCCGCTGGATATCACACCTTTCCTGGCGAGACGTTTCGGGCGGGCTGTGGATAAGAACTGGGCGGTGGGGTAGGGCATGGGGGGCCGCTCCTGCAGGCTTGGTAGCCGCTGCAGGAGCAACTGTCTTGTCCAAAATCTAAAGGTCAGCCCAATCCCTGCGAGAGCGGCGTTTCGGCGCCCCGACTTGTCCCGCGAACACGGGCGTAGCCCGTGCCAGGCAGCGCGGTGTCCTTTTCGCGGGTAAACCCGCTCCCACAGGGGCCTGCGCTGCTTTTGTTGGACTTAGATCTGCATCGCCATCCCTTCCACGTTCATCGCTGCCTGGCGTAAGGCTTCGGAGCGAGTCGGGTGTGGGTGGCAGGTCAGGGCGATATCCTCGGCCGACGCGCTGAACTCCATGGCCACGCAAAACTCGCCGATCATCTCGCTGACGCTCGGCCCGACCAGATGCACACCTAGCACCTCATCGGTCTCGGCATCGGCCAGCACCTTGGCGAAGCCTTCGGTCTCATGGTTGATCTTGGCGCGGCTGTTGGCGGTGAAGGGGAACTTGCCGACCTTGTAGGCACGGCCCTCTGCCTTGAGCTGCTCTTCGGTCTTGCCAACGCTGGCCAGTTCCGGTCGTGTATAGATGACGCCGGGGATCAGGTTGTAGTTGACCTCATGGGCCTTACCGGCAATACGCTCGATGCACGACACCGCTTCGTCTTCGGCCTTGTGCGCGAGCATCGGGCCGGAGGTGACGTCGCCGATCACCCAGATGCCGGGCACTTGGGAGCGGTGGTGGTCATTGGCGAGCATGCCGCGTTTGTCGGTCTGCAGGCCGACGCTCTCCAGGTTCAGGCCCTGGGTGTACGGGCGGCGGCCGATGGCGACCAGCACATAGTCGGCCTCCAGGGTTTGCGCATCGCCGCCGGCGGCAGGCTCAAGCGTCAGGCTGACGCTGCTCGCCGAAGGCGTGGCCTGGGTCACCTTGCTGCCGAGCTTGAAGCTCATGCCCTGCTTGGCCAGGGCTTTTTGCAGGGTCCTGGCGGTTTCCTCGTCGGTGCCGGGGCAGATGCGGTCGAGGTATTCGATCACGGTCACCTCGGCCCCCAGGCGACGCCAGACCGAGCCCAGTTCAAGGCCGATCACGCCTGCGCCGATGACCACCAGATGCTTGGGGACCTGCGGCAGCGCCAAGGCGCCAGTGGAGTCGATGATACGTTGGTTATCGATATTCACCCCTGGCAGCGGGGTTGGCTCGGAGCCGGTGGCGATCACGATATCTTTGGCCTGAAGAGTGGTTTCGCTGCCATCCTCGGCCTTGACGATGACCTTGCCGACGCCGTCGAGGCGGCCCCAGCCCTTGACCCAGTCGACCTTGTTCTTGCGGAACAGGTACTCGATACCCTTGGTCAAGCCGCTCACGCTTTCGTCTTTCTGCTTCATCATCTGCGCTAGGTTCAGCGTCGGCTTGACCTCGATGCCCAGGTGCGCGAACTCGCTGCCGCTGGCCGCTTCGTACAGCTCGGAGGCGTGCAGCAGCGCCTTGGAGGGCATGCAGCCGACGTTCAGGCAGGTGCCGCCGAGAGTCGAACGTCCTTCGACGCAGGCCACGCTCAGGCCCAACTGACCGGCACGGATGGCCGCGTTATAGCCGCCAGGGCCGCCACCGATGATCACCACATCATAGGATTTCATGGGATTCACTCCAGGGAAGAAGAATGCGCGAGAGGGGCACAAGGTTAGTCGCTGAATGGAGGATTGTATACAATCTGTCGATCGCGGCATGGCCGATAGCGTTGGACTATGGTCGCTATTAAAGGAAACTTCCAATGAATGAACTACCCTGATCCGGTGACGCTCGAATTCTTGTACGGCGTCCGTAATTGAAAGGGGGTCTTTCATGCTTGCGCAACTTCCACCTGCGTTGCAGAGCCTGCACTTGCCTTTACGTCTTAAGCTGTGGGACGGCAACCAGTTCGATCTAGGGCCTAGCCCGCAGGTCACCATCCTGGTCAAGGAGCCTCAGTTGATCAGTCAGCTGACGCACCCGAGCATGGATGAACTGGGCACAGCCTTTGTCGAGGGCAAGCTTGAACTCGAGGGGAACATTGGCGAAGTCATCCGCGTTTGCGACGAGCTCAGCGAGGCTTTGCTCAAAGACGATGAAGATGTAGTCCCGGTGCGCACCTCGCACGACAAGAAAACCGACGCCGAAGCCATTTCCTACCATTACGACCTGTCCAACGAGTTCTACCAACTGTGGCTCGATCCGGACATGGCTTATTCCTGCGCCTACTTCAAGGAGCCGGACAACACCCTCGCCCAGGCCCAGCAAGACAAGTTCGACCATCTGTGTCGCAAGCTGCGGCTGCAGGCCGGCGATTACTTGCTGGACGTCGGCTGCGGTTGGGGCGGCCTGGCGCGTTTTGCCGCACGCGAATATGGCGCCAAGGTGTTCGGCATCACCCTGAGCAAGGAGCAATTGACGCTGGGGCGCCAGCGGGTCAAGGATGAGGGGCTGGCCGACAAGGTCGACCTGCAGATTCTCGACTACCGCGACCTGCCCCAGGATGGCCGTTTCGACAAGGCGGTCAGCGTCGGCATGTTCGAGCACGTCGGCCATGCCAACCTCGAACTGTACTGCCAGCGACTGTTCGGCGCCGTACGTGAAGGCGGCCTGGTGATGAACCATGGCATCACCGCCAAGCATGTGGATGGTCGGCCGGTTGGGCGAGGTGCTGGGGATTTCATCGATCGTTATGTATTCCCGCACGGCGAGCTGCCGCACATTTCGATGATTACCGCGCGTATCTGCGAGGCAGGGCTGGAGGTGGTAGACGTGGAAAGCCTGCGTCTGCACTACGCCAAGACCCTCAATCACTGGAGCGAAAACCTCGAGAACCAGCTGCATCGCGCTGCGGCGCTGGTGCCGGAGAAGACGCTGCGGATCTGGCGGCTGTACCTGGCCGGATGCGCCTATGCCTTCACCAAGGGCTGGATCAATCTGCATCAGATTCTTGCAGTGAAGCCGTATGCGGATGGCCACCACGACCTGCCGTGGACGCGAGAGGATCTCTATCGTTGATCAAGACGGGGCCGCCTTTGCGGCCCCGCTTCTTTTCTGGCTACAGAATCGGTGAAATCAAGCGCGCGATGCGCATCCCCAGCTGCTGCAGCCGATGAGTGTCGCGGCTGTCTTCGGCGGTTATCTCCCGCGATTGCTCGAAGTCGCACAGCAGCATGGCCTCGACCTGGTCGGCAAAGGCGCGGTCGATGGTCAGCAAGGTGATCTCGAAATTCAGCCGGAACGAGCGATTGTCCATGTTGGCGCTGCCGATAGCGCTGACATCATCGTCCACCAGGATCACCTTCTGATGCACGAAGCCCGGCTGATAACGGAATATGCGCACCCCGGCCCGCACAGCTTCGAAGGCGAACAGGCTGGAGGCGGCATAGACGATCTTGTGGTCGGGCCGTGACGGAATCAGTATCCGCACATCGACGCCGCGCAGCACTGCTAGGCGCAGTGCCGCGAAGACGGCTTCGTCTGGAATGAAGTAGGGGCTGGTGATCCAGATACGCCGTGTTGCCGACTGAATCGCTTCGACGAAGAACAGTTGGCAGGTCTCCTGTGGATCCGCCGGGCCGCTGGCAAGCACCTGACACAGTACGCCATCTTCTGGATAGGCATCGGGCAGGATCAGCGGTGGCAGCTCACGGGTGGCCCAATACCAGTCTTCGGCGAACGACTCCTGCAGACAGGCCAGCACCGGTCCGCTGACCTGCACGTGGGTATCGCGCCAGGGTGACAGGCGTGGATTGCCGCCCAGGTACTCATCACCGACGTTGTGCCCACCGACGAAACCCTGGAGTCCGTCAACCACGACAATCTTGCGGTGGTTGCGGAAGTTGACCTGGAAGCGGTTGAACCACCCACGGCGCGAGGAGAAGGCCTGGATCTGTACACCGCCCTCGCGCAGCACCTGGCTGTAGCGCGTCGGCAGGGCATGGCTGCCGACCTGATCGAACAATACGTAAACCCTTACACCTTCGGCGGCCTTGCGCAGGAGCAGTTGTTGCAGCTCCTGGCCGATGGCGTCGTCGTGGATGATGAAGAACTGCACCAGCACCGTGTCCCGCGCCTCGCCGATGGCCGCGAAGATCGCGTCAAAGGTCGCAGTGCCATCGATCAGCAATTTCACCTGGTTGTTGGCCAGGCAGGGCATGCGGCCAAGCTTGGGCATGGCACGCAGTGCCGCGTAGCTTTCCGACTCCCGGGCGGTCAGGGCTTCCTCCACCCAGGGGCGCCAGTTGAGGTCGGCCATCGCCACGTGCATCTCCTGGTTGGCCTGGCGCCGTGCCTGGATGTAGGCGTAAAAGGAGCGGGCGCCAAAGACCAGATAGGGCACCAGGGTCAGGTAGGGAATGAAGAACAGTGACATTGCCCAGGCGATTGCGCCTTGAGCGGTACGCACAGTGAACACCGCATGCAGCGCAGCGATGATGCCCAGGAAGTGAATCAGTCCGAGCAGGTAACCGAAGAAGTAGGGGCTGTGGTAATCCATACGCATCCTGCATTCCAAGAGCACTGCCGCCTAACAGAGCATGTTCCCGGGGCCACTTGCAACCCGCGGGCGAAAAAGACGTCTAAGGCTCTGTCCGGCCTGTAGCCGGTATTTCGAGGAGCACTGATCCATGAAGATTCGTCTGCCACTGATTGCCCTGGCACTGGGCCTGGGCAGCCCGCTGCTGGCGCAAGCGCAGATGCTGCAACCCGGTCTGTGGGAGTTGACCACCAGCAACATGCAGGTCGACGGCAAGCCATTGCCCGACATGGCATTCATGCTCGGCCAACTGAAGAACCTGCCGCCGGAGCAGCGCGCCATGATGGAGGGTGCCTTGGCCAAGCAAGGCATTACCGTGGGGGGCAATGGAGTGCGCTCGTGCCTGACGCCAGAGCAGGTGGCTACCAATGATATTCCGCTGCAGGATCCGCAGTCGGGTTGCACGCAGAAGATCACCGACCGTCAAGGCAACGTCTGGAAGTTCCAGTTCAGTTGCCCCAAAGCCCAAGGCACCGGTCAGGCAACCTTCCTCAGTGATCGCGAATTCACCACCCAGGTCAGCGGCACCTTCAATGCCTCGGGCGTTCAGCAGCAGGGCAGCATGAACACCCGAGCGGTGTGGCTGGGTAATGATTGCGGGAACGTACGTCCACGCAGCTAGCGCCTCACCATTGCCACTGGCTGGCAGCCACTGCGTCGTGGGCATGCAGGCTTTCCGCATGTTCCACGCGCAGATCGAAGCCGGTGGCCCATTCCAATTCGCGCAGCGCCAGGTGCACGCGACGCGCAGCATCTTCACAGAACATCAGGTTCTGACCATTGGCCAGGGCGAACGCCTGTTCGTCGGCTCTTTTCACGGCCGTCTGCACGGCGGTACCCAATGCGTTTTCCACGGTATCGATCAGCGCGTTGAGCGGAAGCGTTTGCAGGTTGTCCCGCAGACGCACCTTGATGAAGGCCTGGCTGCGCTGGCTGTGGGGCGTCGCAACGATACCTGCACTGCTGCCCAGCCATTGCAGGATGGCCTGTGGATCGAGCGTCTGGTTGGCGAAGTCCGTGAGAAACTGCTGCTGGATGAGCTGGCGCGCCAGCGCAGCGGAGCATGGGCAGGTGGATGAATAGGGGATTTCCACGTGTTGTTCCACGTGGAACATTTCGTTTTCGATGCGTGCATCAAGGGTGATCGGGTAGCGCTTCCAGCCCTCCAACGGGCTGACAAGCGCTGGACGCTTAATCAGATAGTCGAATTTCAGGCGCAGGTAGGCGCTGGACGAAAGCCCTTCATGGCTGTCGAGAAAGCGGGCCAGGAGCTGGCGCAATGCCAAGGGCGTCAGTTCGGTGTGCTCCAGTGCCTCCAGCGCAAGGTAAAGGCGCGACATATGGATGCCGCGCGATTCACCATCATCCAGGCTCACGCCGGCATCAGCCCAGGCGCTCAGGCGGTACCCGTTCAGTTGCACAGGCAGGGCGATACCGCGCATACCGACCCAATCCAGGGGTTGGAGCTTGTGGCTGGTTTGTGCGGCGATGTCGGGAAGCATCAGGCTGGTCATCGATAGAGTCCATGAAGAAGGGGCTTCAGCGGCAACCTCCGATCAAGCTGCAATGCAGGTTGAAACGTTGGCCGCTTGAGCTGGATACGCGGTTCAGGGTGGTCCAGCCGACGCGCCGGCTGTAGCCCACCCAGGCTTCGCCGTCGCTGGCCAGGCCGGTGAAAAAGGTCATCTGTCCATAGCGGCTGTTGGTCTGCGCCCAGAGTCGTCGACTGTTGCTGTCATACCCGCGCAGATGAAAGTCTCGGCCTTCGGTTCGCACACTGTAGTAACTGCCTTTGCCGTCTTCGCACGCCAACAGCGTGGCGCTGCGGGTGCACAACGCCAGGCCGGGCTGTGGGATCGCAGCGTAGAGCGGGATGGGCACGGCAAGTGCCAGCAGCAATAGGGCGAGGGTCGAGTGCTTCATGTCCATCCTCTCGAGCAGCCGTTCGACAGACGCGGCTTGGCGAAATTGTATTGTTATATTATAACGTTGTGCAATGCATCGTTTCGAATGCGCTTTGCCCGATGAGGTTCACCATGACCAACCGTCTTCCCGTTACCGTGCTGTCCGGCTTCCTCGGGGCCGGCAAGAGCACGCTGCTCAACCATGTCCTGCGCAACCGTGAAAACCTGCGGGTTGCGGTGATCGTCAACGACATGAGCGAAATCAATATCGATGCCAGCGAGGTACAGCGTAATGTGAGCCTCAATCGCGCCGAAGAAAAGCTGGTCGAGATGAGCAATGGCTGCATCTGCTGCACCCTGCGCGAAGACCTGCTCGAGGAAGTGGCCCGGCTCGCCGACGAAGGCCGCTTCGATTACCTGCTGATCGAATCCACCGGTATTTCCGAACCACTGCCGGTGGCCGAAACCTTCACCTTCCGCGACGAACAGGGCCGCAGTCTCTCCGACATGGCGCGCCTGGATACCATGGTCACGGTGGTCGACGGCCTTAACTTCCTGCGGGATTACCAGGCGGCGGACAGCCTGGCCAGTCGTGGCGAAACCCTGGGTGAGCAGGACGAACGCTCCATCAGCGACTTGCTGATCGAGCAGATCGAATTCGCCGACGTGTTGCTGCTGAGCAAGATCGACCTCATCAGTCAGCACGAACGCGAGGAACTGACCGCGATCCTGCGCAGCCTCAACGCCCTTGCCCAGATCGTGCCAATGGTGATGGGCCAAGTGCCGCTGGAGCGTATTCTCGATACCGGGCTGTTCGACTTCGAGCAAGCGTCCCAGGCGCCGGGATGGTTGCAGGAACTGCGCGGCGAGCATGTGCCGGAAACCGAGGAGTACGGCATCGCCTCGACCACCTGGCAGGCACGCAGGCCGTTTCATCCACAGCGCTTTTTCGACTTTATCCACAACAGCTGGAGCAATGGTCGGCTGCTGCGTTCGAAAGGATTTTTCTGGTTGGCCAGCAAGTACCAGGAAGCGGGCAGTTGGTCGCAGGCAGGCGGCATGATGCGTCATGGGCTGGCGGGTCGCTGGTGGCGTTTCGTGCCGCGTGAGCAGTGGCCGCAAGATGAAGAGAACCTCGAAGCGATCCTCAAGCAGTGGACGGTCGATTCGGGCGACTGTCGCCAGGAGCTGGTGTTCATCGGTCAGAACATCGACTTCGCACGGTTAACCACAGAGCTTGAAGCGTGTCTGCTGACGGACGAGGAGATGGAACTGGGGCCGATGGCCTGGTTGCGCCTGAATGATCCGTTCGGCCCCTGGTATGAAGAGGCGGCAGCATGAAGGCGGCACCTCGGCTTGTGGATATCCGCCAGGCGTTCGGCGAGTCGCCGCAGGTGATGACAGAAATCCTGCAGGATGGCGTCAACCTGGCCGTGTGGCAGCGACGCTTACCGGCGCAGGTCGAGGACTTCGCGGCCCTGCTGCTCAATCTTGGCCAGCCGATGTCGGATGAGCGTGTGATGGAGGTGGATGAGCGTCAGCCACCGGTGTTGCATCGCTTGCTGCCCGAGGCGGCCGATCTGCACGGTTACGAAGGTTTTGTGGCTGACGTGTCGTGGTTGGTGGCGGCCTATACCTGCCTGCTGGGCGCGCGCCGCGTGGGCTTGCGGCTGAGGCTGCTCGACGGGGCGATGTGCCCGCGCTTTCATGTGGATCATGTCCCACTGCGTCTGCTGACCACCTATGCGGGCGCCGGCAGTGAGTGGTTGGAAGAAGGCGACATCGACCGCAGCCGCTTGCAGCTGGCCGAAGCACCTGTGGATAACATTCGGCGCTTGCAGGCAGGGGACGTGGCCTTGCTCAAGGGCGAGAAGTGGTTGGGTAACGAGGGGGCGGGGCTGGTGCACCGCTCGCCGCCGACGCCGCCGGGAGAGAAGCGGCTGTTGTTGAGTCTTGATTGGTTGGGGTGAGGGTTCTGCCCGCGAAGAGGTCCGTAAAGGCAACGAACCTGCATCCACGATAGACTGGCATCACGTCCACCTAGATTCTGAGCCATGTTGCAGCACATTCCCACCTACGTCATCGCCGGCCCACTGGGCGCAGGCAAGACCAGCCTGATTCGTCACCTGCTCGGTCAGCGTCCGGAAAACGAGCGCTGGGCGGTGCTGGTCAATGAGTTCGGCCAGATCGGCCTCGACGCTGCGCTGCTCAGCACCGACGTGGCCGGCGTTGCCATTGGCGAGGTGGCAGGCGGTTGCTTGTGTTGTGTCAACGGGGCGCCATTCCAGGTCGGCCTGGGGCGTCTGCTGCGCAAGGCCAAGCCCGACAGGCTGTTCATCGAGCCTTCCGGCCTCGGTCATCCCGTGCAATTGTTGGAACAGTTGAGGCACGCGCCCTGGATTGGTGTGCTGGATGTCCAGCCCCTGCTGATGGTGCTGGATGCTGCTGCCCTGGCGCGGGGTGAACCGCTGCCCGATGCGCAACAGCGCGCAGTGGCGCAGGCGGGGTTGTTGATTTTCAACAAGTCAGAAGATGTGGATGATGCACAGCGTCTGTTGATAACTGCGCCGTTTGGCGAAATCAGGGCGGTGTGGACGGATCATGCTGCGCTTGCCCTGGATAACCTGCCCATTCTGTCCACAGAGCCTTTACCCCCAGGGGATCTTTCCACCCTGCCTGTGGACAGTGCACCCGTCAACTTGGCTGCCCTGTGGACAGATCTGCGCCAACCCATCGGCCAGGCGCAGCAAGGTGAGGGCGGGTGGAGTGTTGGCTGGCGCTGGCATCCGAGCCAGCGCTTCGATGAGGCTGCATTGCGTGGCGTGCTCGCGCAATGGGCGTGGCGGCGAGCCAAAGGGGTTATCCACAGCACCCAGGGTTGGCAATCATTCAATGGCCTGGAGCGCGGTGTGCCTGAGTGGCGTTCAAGCGAATGGCGCAGGGACTCGCGTATCGAGCTGATCTTCGATCAGCCCCAGCCGTTGCAGCCCCTTCAAGCAGCCTTCGAGCACTGCCGCGTAAACGGCTGATCAGTTGCGCCAGCGGTTGTGCTCCTGGCGCCATTGCTGCATTTCGATGACGTTATCGGTGCGCGGCGGGGTCTTGATCTCGAACGGGTAGGGTGCCAGTTCGATCTGTACGGTATGGGCGCCGAACTGGGTCACGGTGCCGGGGTGACGCTGTTCGCCGGTAACGGTGAACTCGAAGGCATAGACCCGTGCCAGACGCTTGCGGCCATTGGCATCGCGTACGAAGGCGATGCGCTTGAGGGCCACGGCGTCGTCTAGCAGCTCCAGGTCGAGCTTCGCACAATGCTGCTTGACCCGTTCCAGCGCCTTCTCTCGCAAGCCATGGTTGTGCCACAGCCAGGCGCCAGCCGTCGCCAACAGCATCAGGACGAACAGGTTCTCCAGGGTCAACATTTGCATATGCTCCAGACAGGTGGCTTCAGCTTAACTGCGTGCCTGGCCTGTCGTACAGGTGGCTTTCGGGTTCATACTGATCGACTTTCACTTATCCACACAGCTTCGGAAGTCTCCTGCATGAAACGTACACCGCACTTGCTCGCGATCCAGTCCCATGTGGTCTTTGGCCATGCCGGAAACAGCGCCGCGGTGTTTCCCATGCAGCGCATCGGCGTCAATGTCTGGCCGCTCAACACTGTGCAGTTCTCCAACCACACTCAGTATGGCCAGTGGGCTGGCGAAGTGCTTGCTCCGGAGCAAATTCCTGCGTTGGTGGAAGGCATTTCCAATATCGGCGAGCTGGGCCATTGCGATGCAGTGCTGTCGGGTTACCTGGGCAGTGCCGAGCAGGGGCGGGCGATCCTGGCCGGCGTCGAACGGATCAAGGCGGTCAACCCGCGTGCGCTGTACCTGTGCGACCCGGTGATGGGACACGCCGAGAAGGGCTGCATCGTGCCCCAGGAGGTCAGCGACTTCCTGCTTGAGCAGGCGGCGTCCGTGGCCGACATCCTCTGCCCGAACCAGCTCGAGCTCGACAGTTTCTGTGGTCGGCATGCGCAGTCGCTGGAAGATTGCGTGGCCATGGCGCGCAGCCTGCTGGCACGTGGGCCGCAGGCGGTACTGGTCAAGCACCTGGCCTACCCGGGGCGCGGCGAGGATGCTTTCGAGATGCTGCTGGTGACCCGCGAGCAGAGCTGGCACCTGCGCCGCCCGCTGCTGGCGTTTCCGCGTCAGCCGGTTGGAGTTGGTGACCTGACCTCGGGGCTGTTCCTGGCGCGGGTATTGCTGGGCGATTCGTGGCTGCAGGCCTTCGAGTTCACCGCGGCGGCGGTGCACGAAGTGCTGCTGGAAACCCAGGCCTGCGCCAGCTACGAGTTGCAGCTGGTGCGGGCGCAGGACCGTATCGCCCATCCGCGGGTGCGCTTCGAAGCACAGGTGCTGGCGTTCTAGATCACTCGGTCTTCAGGTCCTGGTAGCGCTTCTCCAGCTCCTGGCGGATCTGGCGGCGCTGCTGGCCCTGCAGGAAGCGGCGCTTCTCTTCGCTGTTCTGTGGCTGACGTGGCGGCACCGCGACCGGGCGGCGATTGTCGTCGACCGCGACCATGGTGAAGAAGCAGCTGTTGGAGTGGCGAACGGAGCGCTCGCGGATGTTCTCGGTCACCACCTTGATGCCCACTTCCATGGAGGTATTGCCGGTGTAGTTGACCGAGGCGAGGAAGGTCACCAGTTCGCCGACGTGCACCGGCTCGCGGAAGATCACCTGGTCCACCGACAGGGTCACGACATAAGTACCGGCATAGCGGCTGGCGCAGGCATAGGCCACTTCGTCGAGGTATTTCAGCAGGGTGCCGCCATGTACGTTGCCCGAGAAGTTGGCCATGTCCGGCGTCATCAGGACGGTCATGCTCAGCTGGGCGTTTCCAGGTTCCATAGTGTGCTCACGGTGAGGTTGCGCTGAAACGGGGCGGGTATCTGCAGACACTTCTGTTCCCCTCTGTTGAGGTTTCCCATCCTGGAAACGGACGTCGCTCGACGGTCCGTCGTCACGCCGATCATGCCATTACCTCGCGCGCTTTTGCCGATCTGTTTCTACATATTGCACGGGCGTTTGACGAGCGGACGCGATGTTACCCTGAGTACGCCCATGCAACATGGGTGTTCCACCTTTCAACACAATTTGTACTAGCTGCTCGATCGGGGATGGCCTGGCAGAGGAGCGGTCTGCCCCCGTGCGTAGAGAAAAGGAGTGCCACGCCATGCATGCCATAAGCTTCATCCAGGATCTGGCCGTGATCATGCTGGTCGCAGGGGTGGTAACCATTCTTTTCCACAGGCTGCGCCAACCGGTGGTGCTGGGCTACATCGTCGCCGGTTTCATCATCGGCCCTCACACGCCGCCGTTCGGCCTCATCCACGACGAAGACACGATCAAGACCCTGGCCGAGCTCGGGGTGATCTTCCTGATGTTCTGCCTGGGCCTGGAGTTCAGCCTGCGCAAGCTGTTCAAGGTGGGGGCGACTGCCTTCATCGCTGCCTTCCTCGAAATCGTGCTGATGATCTGGATCGGCTTCGAGATCGGCCGCTGGTTCGGCTGGAGCACCATGGACTCGTTGTTCCTCGGCGCCATCCTGGCGATCTCCTCGACGACGATCATCGTCAAGGCGCTCAACGACCTGAAGATGAAGAACGAGCGGTTCGCGCAGTTGATCTTCGGCGTGCTGATCGTCGAGGACATCCTCGGCATCGGCATCATCGCCCTGCTCTCAGGCATTGCGGTCAGCGGTACGGTCAGTTCCGGCGAGGTGTTCTCCACCGTCGGCAAGCTGTCGCTGTTCATGATCGTGGCGTTGGTCATCGGCATCCTGCTGGTGCCACGGCTGCTGGCCTACGTGGCGAAGTTCGAGAGCAACGAGATGTTGCTGATTACCGTACTGGGGCTGTGCTTCGGCTTCTGCCTGCTGGTGGTCAAGCTGGAGTACAGCATGGTGCTGGGCGCCTTCCTGATCGGTGCGATCATGGCCGAATCACGCCAGTTGCTGAAGATCGAGCGCCTGATCGAGCCGGTACGCGACCTGTTCAGCGCCATCTTCTTCGTCGCCATTGGCCTGATGATCGATCCGCAGGTGTTGATCGACTACGCTTGGCCGATCGTGGTGATCACCCTGGCTGTGGTGTTGGGCAAGATGCTGTCTTGCGGCATGGGCGCCTTCATTGCGGGCAACGATGGACGTACCTCATTGCGTGTGGGGATGGGGCTTTCACAGATTGGCGAATTCTCCTTCATCATCGCTGCCCTGGGCATGACCTTGCAGGTCACCAGCGACTTCCTCTATCCAGTCGCAGTGGCCGTCTCGGCCATCACCACCTTGCTCACGCCTTACCTGATTCGTGCTGCGGATCCCCTGTCGATTCGCCTGGGCAAGGTGGTACCGCAGCGCTTGTCGCGGGTGCTGTCGCTGTATGGCGAGTGGTTGCGCAACATTCAGCCTCAAGGCGAGGGCGCCATGCTGGCGGCGATGATCCGGCGCATCCTGCTGCAAGTGGGGGTGAACCTGGCACTGGTGATCGCCATCTTCTTCAGCGGTGGTTACTTCGCGGTACGCATCGGCACCTGGTTGAGCGAATGGATCGGTGATGTCGGGCAGCAGAAGGCGGTGATCTGGGGTGCGGCATTGTTGTTGTCACTGCCATTCCTGATCGCCGCTTATCGCAAGCTCAAGGCGCTGTCGATGCTGTTGGCGGAGATGGGGGTCAAGCCGGAGATGGCCGGGCGACACACTCAGCGCGTGCGCCGCGTGATTGCCGAAGTGATTCCGCTGTTGTCGCTGCTGGTGATCTTCCTGCTGCTGTCGGCACTGTCGGCGAGCATCCTGCCGACCAACGAGCTTTTGCTGGTCATCGCCGTAGTCGCGGCCGTGGTGGTCGCGCTGCTGTGGCGTTGGTTCGTGCGCGTGCATACGCGCATGCAGATCGCCCTGCTGGAAACGTTGGAGAACAGCCGCGATCACTCGCATTGAGGGGTGATCGCTCCCTGCGCAAGACTTCATGGTAGTCCGAGGGGATCAGGCGGTAACGATGTCGCCAGGCGCAGAAAGCCTGGCGATTCTACGAGTAGTTAATGGCGGTATGCCATTATTTTGCGTGTTCGGGTTCAGCTTTCCAGCCAGACATCCCGCGCCCAGTGCCACACCGACTCCCAGCTTTCCTCGCCAACGATTTCTTCGTCGCCATCCCACAGCACCACCGTGCCGTCTTCCTCGACGCAGTAGTAACTGTCGCCGTCCTGGCAAAGGGGGATCAGGTCGCGTGGTACGCCGGCATCCCAGGCATTGGCGGCAACATCAGGCAAGTAGGTGTGCGACTGCGGGTCGGTGACAGTGACCGGCTCGAGGGAGCCGTAGACCACGTCGCTGACGGTCAGCAGGAATTCCTTGAAGACGAAGGGAATGTTGATGAACAGTTGTTCTTCGATTTCGACCAGTTGGTCTTCGTCGGGAAGCTCCAGGGGCACGGGTACTGGCTCATTGGCTTCACGGAGTTGTTCGATCACTTCTTCCACAGTTCACTTCCTCTTACCTTGATGACAACGCTGCGCGTTATACCCTAGTAGCCCAGTGTGGCAAAAGCAAAAACCCCGGGACAGGCCCGGGGTTTTTCTGTGAAGCGCGTCAGAATCAGCCGTTCTGGCGGATACCGGCGAGCATCCAGGGCTGGTTCTCGCCCTGTGCACGCTCCATGTGCCAGCTTTCGCTGAAGGCCTCGCCCTGATCGAAGCGCGAGTTCTTCGATACGCCACGGAAGGTCAGGGTAGCGATGGTCTTGTCGGCGCGGTCGTCGACGCCTTCCAGTTGCACATCGAGGTCGTCGATGTAGGTGGACTGGAAGCCATCACCTTGCTCGGCACGCTCACGCTTGAGGAACTCGAGCATTTGCGGGGTAACGAACTCGGCGATCTTGTCCATCTCGTTCGCATCCCAGTGCTGCTGAAGCGTCTGGAAGTGGTTGCGGGCAGCGGCCAGGAAGCTCTGCTCGTTGAACCAGGCCGGGGCGTTGATGACCGGCGCGGCGGCGACAGGGGCGGCCGAACCACCGAAGATCGATTGCGCAGGCTGTTGTTGCACTTCACGCTGGTAGGGAGCGTGGCCGGCGGCTGCGGCAGCTTGCGGCTGCTGCTGGCGACGGCGCGCAGCGATGAAGCGGAAGACCAGGAAGGCGATCAGGCCCATGATCAGGAAGTCGAGGATCTGCATGCCCTGGAAGCCGTCTCCCATGAACATGGAGGCGAGCAGGCCACCGGCGGCGAGGCCGGCCAGAGGGCCCAGCCAGCGCGAAGCACCGCTGGCAGCGGCCGGTGCACGGCCTGGAGCGGTCGGCGCGGCGGCAGGCGTGGTTGGGGAGGCCTGGCGGGTCTGGTGCATAGGCGCAGCGCCCGAGCTCTTGCCACCGCCGAAGCGCTTGGCGTTGGCGTCGAGGCTCAGCGTCAGGCCGACGCAGAGCGCCAGTGCGATGCTAAGAAAACGTTGCATAAGATGGGATTTCCCGTTTTGTGGATTGCACGCGCGTCATGGTGCACATGATCTAGGAGACATGGCTAGCGTAAGAATGTTTCGAGCTTTTGCCTGATCCTGTAATCCGCGTCTGAATCTGGCGTCTGAAAGAGCGTTGCAGGACGAGTCAGCGCGACTCGTCCTCAGATCGCTTCCAGCTTGGCATACCCAAGCATCAACCACTTGCTGCCTTCGTCGAAGTTCACTTGCACGCGAGCCTGTGCCCCGGACCCTTCAAAGTTGAGGATGACGCCTTCACCAAACACCGAGTGCTGCACGCGCTGGCCAAGGCTGAACGCCGTCTGCGGGATGTTGGCGTTGGCGAACAGGCTGCTGGCCTGGGTCTGCGCACCGCCGAAAGGACGGCTGACCGAATTGGACAAGCGTACTTCCTGAACCAGACCTGCCGGAATTTCCCGTACGAAACGCGACACCTTGTTGTACGTCTCGCTGCCATACAGGCGCCGGGTCTCGGCGTAGGTCATGATCAGCTGGCGCATCGCGCGGGTGATCCCGACGTAGGCCAGGCGGCGCTCCTCCTCAAGGCGGCCAGGTTCTTCCAGGCTCATCTTGTGCGGGAACAGGCCTTCTTCCAGGCCGACCAGGAACACGTAGGGGAACTCCAGGCCCTTGGCGCTGTGCAGGGTCATCAACTGCACACTGTCTTCGTGCTCGTCTGCCTGGGCGTCGCCGGCCTCCAACGAGGCGTGACCGAGGAATGCCGACAGCGGCGAAAGATCGGCATCTTCCTCAGTGGATTCGAAGTTGCGCGCAGCGCTGACCAGTTCCTCAAGGTTTTCTACCCGAGCCTGGCCCTTTTCACCCTTTTCTTCCTGGTGGTAGATGATCAGCCCGGACTGCTCGATGACGGTCTGGGTCATGGTGTGCAGTGGCATCTCCATGACCTTGTTCGCAAGGTTTTCCATCAACTCGATGAAGCCGCCCAGGGCACTGGCCGCACGGCCTTTGAGTGCTTTGGCAGCGAGCAGCTGGCACATGGCATCCCACATCGACAGCTGGCTGTGGCGGGCATGTTCGCGGATGGCTTCGACCGTCTTCTCGCCGATGCCGCGGGGCGGTACGTTGATCACCCGCTCGAGTGCTGCATCGTTGCCGCGGCCTTCGAGCAGACGAAGGTAGGCCATGGCGTTCTTGATCTCGGCGCGCTCGAAGAAGCGCTGGCCACCATAGATGCGGTAGGGGATGCGCTCACGCAGCAGGGCTTCTTCGAGCACCCGCGACTGGGCGTTGGAGCGATAGAGGATGGCGATGTCGCTGCGCGAATTGCCGTCCTTGATGATGCGCTCGATGCTTTCGACCACGTAGCGTGCTTCGTCGTGCTCGTTGTATGCCGCGTACAGGGTGAGGGGTTCGCCTTCGCCCAGATCGGTCCACAGCTCCTTGCCCAGGCGCCCGCTGTTATTGGCGATCAGGGCGTTGGCGGCCTTGAGGATGCCACTGGTGGAGCGGTAGTTCTGCTCCAGGCGGATCAGTTCGGCGTCGGGGAAGTCGGCGGTGTATTGATGGATGTTCTCGATCTTCGCACCGCGCCAGCCATAGATCGACTGGTCGTCGTCGCCCACAGCCATCAGGCTTTCGCCACCGCCGGCCAGCAGGCGCAGCCAAGCATACTGCACGGCGTTGGTGTCCTGGAATTCGTCCACCAGCAGGTGGCGGAAACGGCGCTGGTAGTGCTCGAGCAGGCCGGGGTTGTCGCGCCACAGGTCGAGGGCGCGCAGCAGCAGCTCGGAGAAGTCGATGACCCCGGCGCGCTCGCAGGCCTGCTCATAGGCTTCGTAGATGCCGCGCATGGTCGCCAGGAACAGGTCGCCGCTGGCCTGGATGTGCTGCGGGCGCAGGCCTTCGTCCTTCTGGCCGTTGATGAACCACTGGGCCTGGCGTGCCGGCCAGCGCTGCTCATCCAGGCCCATCTCGCGGATCACTCGCTTGATCAGCCGCTGCTGATCGTCGCCGTCGAGGATCTGGAAATTCTGCGCCAGGCGCGCTTCCTGCCAGTGGGCACGCAGCAGGCGGTGGGCCAGGCCGTGGAAGGTGCCGACCCACATGCCAGCCGGGTTGATGCCCAGCAACTGCTCGATACGGTGACGCATCTCCGCGGCGGCCTTGTTGGTGAAGGTCACCGACAGAATCGAATGCGGCGAGGCCTGTTCGACCTGGATCAGCCAGGCGATGCGATGCACCAGCACGCGGGTCTTGCCCGAGCCGGCGCCCGCGAGCACCAGTTGACGCCCACGCGGGGCTGCTACGGCCTGGCGTTGGGCATCGTTGAGGGAATTGAGCAGTAGGGAGAGGTCATCAGTGTGCATCCGGCCATTCTAGGTTGGCGCGGGGGCTGCGGGCAAATGGTCGGGCATTTGTGAAATCATGACACACAGCAGTTTGGCCCGGCCTCGCGCTTGTGTATGCTCCGTGCACGTTCGCGGCTGACCATTATAAGAACACTGCCATATGACCCAGAATTGCGTGGTGATCGACGCATCACCCGAATCGACAAGGAGCGTTCGCAGGCAATTCGCAACCCAGCTCTCCATCGAGCGGACCCGCCTGCTTTACCAGGGCTCCTTGCTGCCCACCCTGTTCATGTTGCTCAACGGCCTGCTTTGCGCCTGGCTGCTGTGGAGCCCTGCCCGCTATCTGCTGGTCGGCGTGTGGATGGTCTGGTTGCTGGCGCTGGTGGCCTTGCGGGTGATCCAGGTGGCGGCCTTCGATGCGGCCTCGCCGGAGCGTCAGGCCAAGCCGACCTGGTGGCGGATGTTTCTGGGTGGTTCGGCCTTCAGTGGCCTGACGCTTGGCTGTGCCGCCCTCGCGCTGGTACCGGTGGACAGTTTCGTCCAGCAGGCCTGGGTATTCGGCCTGCTGGGCGCAGCGGCGCTGTCGGCGAGCGTCGCCTACGCGGTCAGCCTGCCGGCCTTTCTCAGCTTCGTGTTACCCGGCCTGTTGCCGCCGATCGGATTTCTGTTCTTTTATCAGGACGGGTTGCAGCGCGGCTGGGGCTGGCTTGGCCTGATCCTGCTCGGCGCCCTGATGGTGGTGGCCTGGCAGGTCAATCGTCTGATCGAGCGCGGTCTGCTTCGGCGCTTCCAGAACCAGGCATTGATCGAGCATCTGCAGGGTGCGCAACGCCATGGCGAGCAATTGAACCAGGCCTTGAGTGCAGAGATCCGCCACCGTCGTCACGCCGAAGAGCAATTGCGCCAGGCGCAGGCCGGCCTCGAGCTGCGGGTGAGCGAGCGAGGCCGTGAGCTGGCGCTTGCCACCCAGGCCCTGGGTGCGAGCGAGCAGCGCCTGAGCCTGGCGCTGGAGGCTAGCGAACTGGGACTGTGGGACTGGGACCTGCAAACCGACGAAGTCCATCACACCCAGTTGCATGCCTTGTTCGGCCTGGAGCCTGGGCAGGTGCGCTCGGTGCGTGCCGACCTCAAGCCGCGCTTGCATCCCGACGATCTGCCGCTGCTGCGTCGCACGCTGGTCGAGCACCTCAAGGGCCGCAGCGACGACTATCGTGTCGAATACCGGGTGCGCCACACGCAAGGTCGCTGGTGCTGGATCGAGGACCGGGGACGGGCGGTCGAGCGTGATGCCGACGGCAAGGTCCTGCGCATGCTGGGTACCCGTCGTGACATCACCGCACAGAAGGAACAGGAAGAACAGCAGCGGCTGGCTGCCACCGTGTTCGAAGCGGCGAGTGAAGGCATCGCCATCCTCGATGCGCACTACCAGTTGCTGGCGGTCAACCAGCGATTCTGCGATCTCACCGGCTATGGGCGCGAAGACCTGATCCTGCGTGACCTGCTGGAGCTGCCCTGCAGCCGCGACGCCCGTCGGCACAGCCAATCGATTCACCAGGCCCTCGAGCAGCAAGGGCGCTGGGAGGGCGAGCTGGTCGAGGCGCGCAGCAATGGCGAGCTCTACCCGCAATGGTTGCAGCTCAATGGCGTGAGCGATGGACGGGGCAACATCAGCAATATCGTGGCGTTCTTCACGGACCTGTCGGCGCGCCGTGAGTCGGAGGAGCGCCTGCGCTATCTCGCCCACTACGATGACCTCACAGGCCTTGCCAACCGAGCGCTGTTCCGTCTGCGCCTGCATGAGGCGGTGCAGCGTGTGCGCTTGAACGGCCGCAGCCTGGCGCTGCTGCATGTCGATCTGGACCGCTTCAAGCTGCTCAATGAAAGCCTTGGGCACGAACTGGCCGACCAGTTGCTGAAGAAAATGGCCCAGCGCCTGGCCAATGCGGTGCCGGAGGCCGACACCGTGGCGCGTATTTCCGGCGACGAGTTCGCCGTGCTGTTCGATGGCTACAGCAATCTTTCCAGCCTGGTGCGGGTCACCACACGCCTGCTCGACAAGCTGCGGGTGCCGCAGCGAGTGGGCGGTCATGAGGTGGTGATCAGTGCATCGGTGGGCATCAGTGTGTTGTCGGAGGCCACTTTCGACCTCAACGCTTTGGTCAGTCAGGCCGACATGGCCAAGCAACACGCCAAGCACCTGGGGGGCGACAGCTTCCAGTTCTATACCGAAAGCCTGCGTGCCAGCACCCTGGAACGCCTGCAACTGGAAAACGATCTGCGCAAGGCTCTCGACGAAAACCAGCTGCGGGTCTACTTCCAGCCCAAGCTGTGCCTGCGTTCCGGCCGTCTGCATGCCGCCGAGGCGCTGGTGCGCTGGCAGCATCCGCAGTGGGGCATGGTGCCGCCGGGCGAGTTCATCGGGCTGGCCGAAGAAACCGGGTTGATTGCGCCGATGGGTGAGTTCGTCCTGCGTCAGGCGTGTTGGCAGGCATGTGAATGGTTGCGCCAGGGCTGTGAGATCCGTGTGTCGGTCAACCTGTCGGTCTACCAGTTGCGCCAGGGCAAGGTGGTCAGCCTGGTGCGTCAGGTACTGCAGGAGACCGGACTGGCGCCGCACCTGCTGGAGCTGGAGCTGACCGAAAGCCAGTTGCTCGACAATGTCGAGCACATCATCGCCACCTTCCAGCAACTGCACGCATTGGGCGTGAAGCTGGCGATCGACGATTTTGGTACCGGCTATTCATCGCTGAGTTACCTCAAGCGCTTTCCGGTGGACTACGTGAAGATCGACCAGGCGTTCATTCGGGGCCTGCAGGAGGGCAGCCAGGATGCCGCGATCATCCGGGCGATCATCGCCATGGCCAAGAGCCTGGGGCTGGAGGTGGTGGCCGAGGGGGTGGAAACCCAGGAGCAGCTGGCATTCCTGCGTGAGCAGGGGTGCGACGAGGCGCAGGGTTACCTGATCAGTCGACCGATCGATGCCGCAGCGTTCAAGGCATTGCTGGAGCGCTCGCGAAGATGACCTGCGCCCCGGCGGCAAGTGCCGGGGCGGGAAATGGTCAGAGGTGCCAGTGTCGGCCCTGATGCGCCAGGAGGCTATTGGCCTGCTCCGGCCCATTGCTGCCTGCCGGATAGGTCCGCGGTGCCTGGAAGTGGTCCTCCCAGCCTTTGAGGATCGGGTCGATCCAGGCCCAGGCTGCCTCCACTTCATCGCGGCGCATGAACAGCGTCGAGTCACCATCCAGTACATCCAGCAGCAGGCGCTCGTAAGCCTCCCAGCGGCGTGTCTGGGCGAAGGCCTGGGCCAGGTTCAGGTCCAGCTCGACCGGCGCCAGGCGCATGCCGCGGCCGGGGCTCTTGGTCATCATGCGCAGGCTGATGTGCTCGTCGGGTTGCAACTGGATCAGCAACTGGTTGACCTGGCCGCCGGCGAACAGCTCATGGGGCACCGGTTTGAACTGGATGACGATCTGCGACGAGCGCCGAGCCATGCGCTTGCCGGTGCGCAGGTAGAACGGCACCCCGGCCCAGCGCCAGTTCTCGATATGAGCCTGCACGGCGACGAAGGTTTCGGTATCGCTGTCGTTGTCGACATCTTTCTCGAAGTAATAGGCCGGGACCTCCTGGCCGCCGATCTTGCCGGCGCTGTACTGGCCGCGTACGGTCTTGTCCTGCACGTCCTGGCCGGTGATGGGGCGCAGCGCACGAAGGATCTTCACCTTCTCGTCGCGCACCGCCTCGGCCTCGAATTGTGCCGGTGGCTCCATCGCCACCAGGCAGAGCAGTTGCAGCAGATGGTTCTGCAGCATGTCGCGGGTAGCGCCGGCGCGATCATAGTAGGCGCCGCGGTTCTCGACCCCGAGGGTTTCGCAGACGCTGATCTGCACATGATCGACCTGGCTGTTGCGCCATACAGGCTCCAGCAGGGCATTGGCGAAGCGCAGGGCCATGAGGTTCTGCACCGTCTCCTTGCCCAGGTAGTGATCGATGCGAAACACCTGAGATTCGTCGAATACCGCGCCGATGGCTTCGTTGATCGCCGTGGCCGATTCCAGTGAATGGCCGATGGGCTTTTCCAGCACGATGCGCGCTTCGCTGTCGGCAAGCCCGGCCAGGCGCAGGTTGTTGGCGATGGGCACGAACAGGTTGGGGGCGGTGGCGAGATAGAAGATCCGGGTCAGGCCACCGGGCTCGCCGAGGTAACGGGCCAGGCGCCCGAAATCGGCGCCTTGGGAGGCGTCCATGGCGAAGTAGTCAAGGCGTGCCGAGAAGCGCTGCCAGACCTCCTCGTCGAAGTCGTTGCGGGCGATCTGTGCCCGGCAATGACGCTCGGTGAGCTTGAGGTAGTCGTTGCGCGGCAGGGGGCGGCGGGCCAGGGCGATGATCCGCACGGCGTTGTGCAGGCGACCCTCGCGGTAGAGCTGATAAAGCGCCGGCAGCAGCTTGTGCAGGGCCAGGTCGCCCGTGCCGCCGAAAACCAGAATGTCGCAAGGGATACTCAAGCCACCACTCTCCCACGTTCGTTTAGCTGGGCGGTCAGCCGGTCATGTAGTATAACTACAAGATAGCTACATCCCGGCCAGCCGATCATAACCGAGTCCAGCCTGTGAATCTGTTGCAACATATCGCTCAATCGCGCCACCTGCTGCGCAAATCGGAACTGAAAGTGGCCGACCACGTGCTGCTGGATCCGGCTGCCGTCATGCACAGCTCGATGGCCGATCTTGCCCACAGTGTTGGTATCAGCGAGCCGACCATCGTGCGTTTCTGCCGCGCCATCGGCTGTTCGGGCTTCCAGGACCTCAAGCTCAAGCTGGCGCAAAGCCTGGCGGCAGGCGCCAGCTTCGGCCAGTTCGCCATCCATGAAGACGATTCGGTCGCCGACTACAGCCTGAAGATTTTCGACACCACCTTGCACACGCTGATGGAAGTGCGCGAGCACCTCGACCCGCAGGCGCTGCAGCAGGCGGTAAGTGCCATGGCCCAGGCGCAGCGCGTGGAGTTCTATGGCTTCGGGGCTTCCGGTGCGGTCGCCGCCGATGCCCAGCACAAATTCTTCCGCCTGCTGCTCAGCGCCGCAGCCTATTCCGACCCGCACATGCAGGCGATGTCGGCGGTGACCCTCAAGCCGGGTGATGTCGCCGTGTGCATCTCGCAGTCGGGGCGTTCGAAGGACTTGCTGATCACCGCCAACCTGGTGCGTGAAAGCGGCGCCAATCTCATCACCCTGTGCCCGAGCCAGACGCCGCTGGCGGAGCTGTCGACCGTCAACCTGGCGATTGATGTGCACGAGGACACCGAGATCTACACCCCGCTGACTTCGCGCATTGCCCACCTGGTGGTGATCGATGTGCTGGCGATGGGCGTGGCCATGGCCCGCGGCCCGAGCCTGGTCAACCACCTCAAGAGCGTCAAGCGCAGCTTGCGCAGCCTGCGCTTGTCGCCCAAGTCGATCAAGGCTACCGACGACTGATCGCGCTGCCACCGCACCGGCCGCTGTGGGAGCGGGTTTACCCGCGAAAGGGCCGGTACGGGCAATTAAAATTCACGATTCTGTCACCATTTCTCAGCCAAACCGTAAACCCTCGGGGCCACCCTGAAACTCCCGCACCCGATCTGGGAGACAGGCAATGGCAAACGATCATTTCGGTTCGTACCAACCCAACGCCAAGGCTCGCAAGCAGGCTGAGAAGGATCAACGTCGCATGGAATATCGACGTGCGATCGAAAGCTACTGCGACCAGCGTCAACTGTTGCGTGATATCGCCGACTACCCTGAGCTGCAAGACATCACGGTATGGCAGGTGGCGTCGGTAGCTTCCCAGAAAATCGCTCCACAAGCCCACTGATTTTCGCGCGTTCGCTACGAATGAATGCAAGAAATGCCAAGGCCACCGGCGATTGCCGCTTGGCCTTGGACTGCACCACGCACCAGCTGCGGTACAGCGGCAGTTCCTCCACAGGCAACTCCCTGAGCATCCCGGTGGCCAGCTCCATGTTCACTGCATGGCGAGTCAGCAGGGCGATGCCCAAACCGGCGATCACGCATTCGCGCTGGGCGTCGGCCGAGGCCACTTCCAGGGTCTGGGTGAAGTGCACGCGCTTGTCCTTGAAGTACTCCTCGCAGGCTTTGCGCGTGCCCGAGCCTTGTTCGCGGATGAGCAGGGTATGAGGCTCCAGGTCCTGCAGGCGCAAGCGGTCGAGCTTGCACAACGGGTGTTCCGGTGGCGCCACCGCGATGATCGGGTTGTTGAGAAACGGCAGGAACTCCAGACCCATGTCCTGCGGCACCATCGACATGATGATCAGGTCGTCGCGGTTGTCGGACAGGCGTCGGATGGCCTGGGCGCGATTGACCACCGTGAGGGTGAGGTTGACCTCCGGGTGTCGTTGCTTGAAGGCGGCGAACAGGTGTGGCACGAAGTACTTCGCACTGGATTCGATCGCCAGTTTCAATTGCCCCTGCAGTGAGCCCTGCATGTCCGACAGCTGCATGTCGAGGTTTTCCAGGCGCCCGAAGATGTCGCGGCTGGCACGTTGCAGTGCCTCGGCGGCTTCGGTCAGGTAGAGCTTTTTGCCGACGTACTCGAACAGCGGCTGGCCGACCAGCTCTTCGAGCTGGCGGATCTGTAGACTTACGGCGGGTTGCGTAAGCGCCATCTCTTCTGCCGCGCGGCTGTACGAGCGCAAATCACACACTTCGTTAAAGATCTGCAGCTGACGCAAAGTCATACGCATCAAGGACTTACGCATTTATCCCCAGGCTCCGGCAAAACCTTGTTACCCCACTATAAGCTTTTGCTAATACAGCCCCTAACAAATATTGATTTTTGTTTATTCACCGGTGGCGCTAGTTTGAAGGTGCGACTGGCCAGCGACGTCTGGTCACGCGCCGACCGGTGTAACCGGATCGTCTGTTCCTACGGCTTTGGGAAGACTCCAGTGATAAAAAAAATCCTGATCGCCAACCGGGGTGAAATCGCAGTTCGGATCGTGCGTGCCTGCGCCGAGATGGGCATTCGCTCTGTCGCGATCTTTTCCGACGCCGACCGTCACGCGTTGCACGTCAAGCGCGCCGACGAGGCCTACAGCATCGGTGCCGAGCCTCTGGCCGGTTACCTGAACCCGCGCAAGCTGGTGAACCTTGCTGTGGAAACCGGCTGTGACGCCTTGCATCCGGGCTACGGTTTTCTATCGGAAAACGCCGAACTTGCGGAAATCTGCGCCGAGCGTGGCATCAAGTTCATCGGCCCTGCCGCCGAGGTCATCCGTCGCATGGGCGACAAGACCGAAGCGCGCCGCACGATGATCCAGGCCGGTGTCCCGGTGACCCCAGGTACCGAAGGCAACGTGGCCGACATCCACGAAGCCCTGAGCGAAGGCGAGCGCATCGGTTATCCGGTGATGCTCAAGGCCACCTCCGGTGGCGGCGGGCGTGGTATTCGCCGCTGCAACAGCCGCGAAGAGCTGGAACAGAACTTCCCGCGGGTGATTTCCGAAGCCACCAAGGCGTTCGGTTCCGCCGAGGTGTTTCTCGAGAAATGCATCGTCAATCCCAAACACATCGAGGCGCAGATTCTCGGTGACAGCTTCGGCAACGTGGTGCATCTGTTCGAGCGCGACTGCTCGATCCAGCGCCGCAATCAGAAGCTCATCGAAATCGCCCCGAGCCCGCAGCTGACGCCGGAACAGCGCGCCTACATCGGCGACCTGGCCGTACGCGCCGCCAAGGCGGTCAACTACGAGAACGCCGGTACCGTGGAGTTCCTGCTCGCCGATGGCGAGGTGTACTTCATGGAGATGAACACCCGAGTGCAGGTGGAACACACCATCACCGAGGAAATCACCGGCATCGATATCGTGCGTGAGCAGATCCGCATCGCCTCGGGCCTGCCGCTGTCGGTCAAACAGGAAGACATCCAGCATCGCGGCTACGCGTTGCAGTTCCGGATCAACGCCGAAGACCCGAAGAACAATTTCCTGCCCAGCTTCGGCAAGATCACCCGTTACTACGCCCCCGGCGGTCCGGGCGTACGTACCGACACGGCAATCTATACCGGCTACACCATTCCACCGTTCTACGACTCCATGTGCCTGAAACTGGTGGTCTGGGCGCTGACCTGGGAAGAAGCCATGGACCGTGGCCTGCGGGCCCTGGATGACATGCGCCTGCAGGGGGTCAAGACCACCGCCGCGTATTACCAGGAAATCCTGCGCAACCCGGAATTCCGTAGCGGCCAGTTCAATACCAGCTTCGTGGAAAGCCATCCGGAACTGACCAACTACTCGATCAAGCGCAAACCCGAAGAGCTGGCCCTGGCCATCGCCGCCGCCATCGCCGCCCACGCAGGCCTGTGAGGAATTCAACAATGTCCAAGAAAATCCATGTAACCGACACAATCCTGCGCGACGCCCACCAGTCCTTGCTGGCCACCCGCATGCGCACCGAAGACATGCTGCCGATCTGCGAAAAGCTCGACAAGGTTGGCTACTGGTCGCTCGAAGTCTGGGGCGGCGCGACCTTCGATGCCTGTGTGCGCTTCCTCAAGGAAGATCCGTGGGAGCGCCTGCGCCAACTGCGCGCCGCGCTGCCCAACACGCGCCTGCAAATGCTGCTGCGCGGTCAGAACCTGCTGGGCTACCGCCATTACAGCGATGATGTGGTCAAGGCGTTCGTGGCCAAGGCTGCAGTCAATGGTATCGACGTATTCCGTATCTTCGACGCCATGAACGATGTGCGTAACCTGCGCGTGGCCATCGAAGCGGTGAAGGCCGCCGGTAAGCACGCCCAGGGCACCATCGCCTACACCACCAGCCCCGTGCACACCATCGAGGCCTTCGTGAACCAGGCCAAGCAGATGGAATCCATGGGTTGCGACTCGGTCGCGATCAAGGACATGGCCGGCCTGTTGACGCCGTACGCCACCGGCGAGCTGGTCAAGGCGCTGAAAGCCGAGCAGTCGCTGCCGGTGTTCATCCACTCCCATGACACCGCCGGCCTGGCCGCCATGTGCCAGCTCAAGGCTGTGGAGAACGGCGCCGACCATATCGACACCGCCATCTCCAGCTTCGCCTGGGGCACCAGCCACCCGGGCACCGAGTCGATGGTCGCCGCGCTCAAGGGCAGCGAGTTCGACACCGGGCTGGACCTGGAGCTGCTGCAGGAAATCGGCCTGTACTTCTACGCCGTGCGCAAGAAGTACCACCAGTTCGAGAGCGAGTTCACCGCCGTGGATACCCGCGTGCAGGTCAACCAGGTACCCGGCGGGATGATTTCCAACCTGGCCAACCAGCTCAAGGAGCAGGGCGCCCTCAACCGTATGAACGAAGTGCTGGCGGAGATCCCGCGCGTGCGCGAAGACCTCGGCTTCCCGCCGCTGGTCACCCCGACCTCGCAGATCGTCGGCACCCAGGCGTTCTTCAACGTGCTGGCCGGTGAGCGCTACAAGACCATCACCAACGAAGTGAAGCTGTACCTGCAAGGTGGCTACGGCAAGGCGCCAGGTGTGGTTGACGAGAAGCTGCGCCGCCAGGCGATCGGCAGCGAAGACGTCATCGATGTGCGCCCGGCCGACCTGCTCAAGCCGGAAATGGCCAAGCTGCGCGCCGAAATCGGCAGCCTGGCGCACAGCGAGGAAGACGTGCTGACCTTCGCCATGTTCCCGGACATCGGGCGCAAGTTCCTCGAAGAGCGTGAAGCCGGAACCCTCAAGCCCGAAGCCCTGCTGCCGATCCCGGAAGCCGGTGCTGCAGCCTCCGTGGGCGGTGAGGGTGTACCGACCGAGTTCGTCATCGACGTGCACGGCGAGACCTACCGCGTCGACATCACCGGCGTGGGCGTCAAGGCCGAAGGCAAGCGTCACTTCTACCTGTCCATCGACGGCATGCCGGAAGAAGTGGTGTTCGAGCCGCTCAACGATTTCGTCGGCGGCGGCAGCAGCAAGCGCAAGCAGGCCAGCGCGCCGGGTCACGTCAGCACCACCATGCCGGGCAACATCGTCGATGTGCTGGTCAAGGAGGGCGATGTGGTCAAGGCCGGGCAGGCAGTGCTGATTACCGAAGCCATGAAGATGGAGACCGAGGTGCAGGCGGCCATCGCCGGCAAGGTCGTTGCCATCCACGTAGCCAAGGGCGACCGGGTGACCCCGGGCGAGATCCTGATCGAGATCGAAGGCTGATCGACAGCCTTCGAATACAAGCGGTTTACCTCATGGGGAGCGGTTGCTCCCCTTTTTTTATGTTGGGTTCAAGGCCCGATCGCGGGGCACCCCGCTGGTTCTGAAACTGGCGGGGTACCGGTGGGAGCGGGCTTGCCCCGCGATTGCGTCAGGCCAGGCGACACGCTTCCAGGGTTTTCACCTGACCTTCAGGCCGCTGGTTCTCCACGCTCAACCAGCGCTCGAACCCCGCCGCCACCGCTGGCCACTCCCCGTCGGTGATCGAATACCAGGCGGTGTCGCGGTTCTGGTCCTTCACCACCATGTGCTGGCGGAACACGCCTTCGAAGACAAAACCGAAGCGCAGCGCCGCGCGCTTGGAGCGGGCGTTGGCATCGTTGCATTTCCACTCCAGGCGTCGATTGCCCAGCTCGAAACCGAGCTTGCTCAACAGGTAGACCGCCTCGGTACCCTTGGGCGTGCGCTGCATGGCCGCGCCAAAGGCGATGTGGCCGATCTCGAAGCGCCCCTGCTCGGGGACGATCGACATGTAGCTGAGGATGCCCTGCACCTGCCCGTTGTGTTTGTCGATGACGCTATAGAACAGCGGATCGCGGCCCGCTGCGTTGCCTTGCAGCCAGCGGTCGAAGTCGGCGCGTTCGGCGAACGGGCCATAGGGCAGGTAGTTCCACAGCACCGGGTCCGATCCCGGGCCTTGCAGGACTTCCCACAGGTCGTCGCCATGGCGCGCCGGGTCGAGTTTCTCCAGGCGGATGAAGCGGCCATCGAGGGGGGAGGCGTCCGGTGTCGCAGAGGGTTTCCAGTTCAGGGTCATGGTCGGCCTACAGTGCTTTGCGAAATTGAATGAAGCCCGGGCGCTCGGCGACCCGCTCGTACAGACTGATGGCCGTGGCGTTGGTCTCGTGGGTCAGCCAGTGCACCTTGATGCAGCCAGCGGTCTTGGCGGTGGCGTAGACGTGTTCGATCAGCTGGCGGCCGATACCCAGGCCGCGCTGCTCGCCGTCGACGTAGAGGTCTTGCAGGTAGCAGGAGTTCTCGATGCTCCAGTTGGAACGATGATAGATGTAGTTGACCATCCCCACCGCCTTGCCATCGACCCAGGCAAGGGCCGAGTGGGTGGGTTCGCTGGGGTCGAGCAGGCGCTGCCAGGTATTGGCCGTGACCTCGTCGGCGAGGGTGGTCTGGTAGAAGCGCAAGTAGGCCTGCCACAGGGGCAGCCAGGCGGCGTGGTCTTCGAGAGTGACCGGGCGCAAGGTGACGTTGGACATGGTGGTTTCCTTCAGAGCGAACGCATCTGCGCCGCGAGTTGGTTGTCGAGTGGGTCGGGGCTGTTGGCCAGGCCTTCGCGCACGCCTTGGACATCTTCGGCGCTGCGGTTCTGGCTGAGCTTGCGGGCGCCCTGGATGCGGGTGATGGGCAGGCGGATGCCGACGATGGCGCGGAGCATGCCGTCGATGTAGTCGGCGGGGGCGTCGGCGACCTTCCAGGGGGTGGCGCGGCCTTGTTCATGCAGGTCGGTCAGGCGGCTGACGATCTCCAGCAGGGGCGCCGGGTCATGGATGACCTCGACCGGCCCGTGGGCATGCACCGCCACATAGTTCCACGTGGGCACCACCTTTGGATTCTCCAGCTTGCTCGGGTAGTAGCCGGGGCTCACGTAGGCATCGGCGCCCTGGAAAACCAGCAGGGCTTCACCGCCTCGCTCCAGGTCCTGCCACTGGCGGTTGGCGCGGGCCAGGTGGCCGTATACCGTACCGAACTCGCCTTCGCGGGTGTCCACCAGCACTGGCAGGTGGGTCGCCAGCAGGCCTTGCTCTGCGTGGCTGATCAGCGTGGCCAGGCGCGTCTGCAACATCTGCTGGTGCAGGCGTTGAAGATCGTGTTCCTGATGAGGCTTGGCGTTGTACATGGCGAAGTCCTTGTTTGATGACATCATCCTAGGCAGGCTATTGGTTCTGTGTAAGAGCCATTTACCGCTGATTTGACAGGTCCAATGTCATGAGTGAGCGTCCTCTCGTTTTGCCTTTCGACCCCTCCGGCATCGTGCTGGACCGCCGCCGCGGCCTCAGCCAGCAGCTTTACCAGGCACTGCGCGCGCGGGTTTTGGACGGCCGGCTGAGCAGTGGCACGCGGCTGCCGGCCACTCGTGACCTGGCTTCGGTGCTGAAGCTGTCGCGCAACAGCGTGGTGCGTGCCTATGACCAGTTGTACGCCGAAGGCTTCATCGAAAGCCGAGTCGGGGATGGCACCTACGTGAGTCGGCTGGCAAAACTGTCCACAGAGTTATCAACAAGGTTATCCCAGGGGTTATCAACAGAGTTATCCACATTTCTACCCGGTTACACTGAGGATTTATCCAGTTCAACGCGCTCCAGCGCACCCTTGGAGCGCTTGAAATCACACCATCTTTCACCGCCCAGAGCCGGGGCTCCGAGGGCTTTTCGGGTCGGTATTCCGGCGTTCGATCTGTTCCCGTTCGACGTCTGGGCCAAGCTGCAAGCGGGTTTCTGGCGTGATCCCGATCCTGCGCTGCTCGGTTACGGCGACCCGGCCGGGGAGCCTGTGCTGCGCGAACTGATTGCGGCCTACATGCGTCGCTCGCGAGGGCTTTCGTGCACCGCTGAACAAATTGTGATCACCAGTGGTGCACAGCAGGCCATCAGCCTTTGTGCACAGCTGCTGCTGCAACCGGGCGAGGAGGTGGCTGTGGAAAACCCGGGCTATCGCGCCGCGGGGCATGCCTTTGCCCTGGCCGGAGCGAAGGTGCGCGGTGTGGCGATAGACGAGGAAGGGCTGGTGTGCGAGCAGCTCGCCCAGTTGCGCGACTGTCGCCTGGCCTACGTGACGCCTGCGCACCAATACCCGACCGGCGTCACCATGAGCTTGGCGCGACGCTTGTCGTTGCTGGCCTGGGCCGAACGCCAGGATGGCTGGATCATCGAGGACGATTACGACGGCGAATACCGCTACAGCGGCGCACCGCTGGCGCCCCTTGCAGCGCTGGATCGCCAGCAGCGGGTGATCTACGTCGGCACCTTCGGCAAGATCGCCTTCCCCGCGTTGCGCCTGGGTTACCTGGTACTGCCGCCGCGACTGGTGCAGGCCTTCAGCCAGGCGCGTGCACTGGCGGTGCGGCATTCCGAAGTCGGGACGCAGTGCGTGATGGCGCAATTCATGGCTCAGGGGCACTTCCAGCGGCATATACGCCGCATGCGTCGGGCGGCGCTGGCGCGGCGCAATGTGCTCAAGGCAGGCTGGCCGCTGGATGTGCCGGGGCTGGGCGCAATGCCGGAAGTGGCGGCGGGGCTGCATGTGAAAGTGGATGTGGATAACTTTGCGCGGGAGCAAGCGCTGGTGGCCAAGGCAGAGGCGGTGGGAGTGGAAGTGCACCCGCTGAGTGCTTACTGGCTGGAAGACAGCGAGGTGCCTGTGGATAAGCGGGCAGGGCTGGTGCTGGGGTTTGCGGCGGTGCCCGAGGAGGAGATTGCCGAGGCGTTGATGCGATTGCGCAGGGCTTGGCGGTAAGGCGTTAGACCGCGCTGTCTGCTTCGCGGGCAAGCCCGCTCCTACAAAGAATCTGTAGGAGCGGGCTTGCCCGCGAAGCAGGCGGCTCAGGTGCCGGACTTGATCCGCGTCCAGGCCCGGGTCCTTGCCCGTTCGGCTTCTTTGCTCAGCGGCTTGAGGGTATACAGCGTGGTCATCGCCTCAGCCGTCGGGTACAGGTTCGGGTTGTTGCGAATCTGTGGGCTGACCTTTTCGGTCGCGTCCTTGTTCGGGTTGGGGTAGCCGACGAAGTCGCTGATCGGCGCGATCACCTCGGGGCGCAGCAGGTAGTTGATGAAGGTGTGGGCGTCGTCCGGGTTCGCTGCATTTTTCGGAATGGCCAGCATGTCGAACCAGATCGGCGCGCCTTCCTTGGGCAGGCGCATGTCCACCACTACACCATTCTTGGCTTCGCGCGCACGGTTGGCAGCCTGCGAGAAGCTACCCGAGTAGCCCACTGCCACGCAGATGTCGCCGTTGGCGATATCGGCCATGTATTTCGAGGAATGGAAGTAGGTGACGTGCGGGCGGATCTTCATCAGCAGCGCCTCGGCCTTCTTGTAGTCCTCGGGCTTGTCGCTGTTGGGTGACAGGCCCAGGTACTGCAGGGCCAGCGGCAGGATTTCCGACGGCGAATCAAGCAGCGCCACGCCGCACTGCTTGAGTTTGGCGATGTTCTCTTCCTTGAAGATCAGGTCCCAGCTGTCCACTGGGGCGTTGTCACCCAGCACGGCCTTCACCTTGGCTGGGTTGAAGCCGATCAGGATGGTGCCGTACATGTAGGGCACGGCGAACTTGTTGCCTGGGTCGTTGGCCTCGATCAGCTTCATCAGCGTTGGGTCCAGGTGCTGCCAGTTCGGCAGCTTGCTGCGGTCCAGGGGTTGGAAGACCCCAGCCTCGATCTGCTTGGCGAGGAACACGTTGGAGGGCACTACCACGTCATAGCCGGAGTTGCCGGTCAGCAGCTTGGCTTCCAGTGCTTCGTTGGTGTCGAAGATGTCGTAGATCAGTTTGACCTGGGCATCCTTCTGGAAGTCGACCAGGGTCTGCGGAGTGATGTAGTCGAACCAGTTGTACACCCGCAGGGTGCGTTGTTCGGCATGGACCTGAAGGCCACCAGCCAGCAGGCCGGCAGCAACGAGCGGGGCTAACAGACGCTTGAATGGACGCATGATCAGGCTCCTGGCTGGGCGCGCTGGAACCCTTCCAGCACATTGACCGCATTGATGCCGATTTCCTCGACGGCATAGCCACCTTCCATCACGAACAGGGTCGGCTTGCCGAGTTGGGCGATGCGCTTGCCCATCTCCAGATAGTCCGGACTGTCGAGCTTGAACTGGGAGATCGGATCGTCCTTGAAGGTGTCCACGCCGAGCGAGACCACCAGCACATCGGCGTCGAAGGCGGCAATGCGTTGGCAGGCATCTTCGAGGGCGGCACTCCAGGTGGCCCAGTCGCTACCTGCCGGCAGAGGATAGTTGACGTTGCAGCCCTCGCCCGCGCCTTCGCCGGTTTCGTCGGCATAGCCGAGGAAGAACGGGAACTCGTCGGTCGGGTCGCCGTGAATCGAGGCGAAGAACACGTCGTTACGGTCGTAGAAGATGTCCTGGGTGCCGTTGCCGTGGTGGTAGTCGACATCGAGGATCGCAACCTTGCGCCGGCCCTGGTCGAGGAAGGCCTGGGCAGCGATGGCGGCGTTGTTCAGGTAGCAGTAGCCGCCCATCACTTCGGCGGCAGCGTGGTGCCCTGGCGGACGGCACAGGGCAAAGGCGGCATGGGCGCCGTTCTGGATCGCGGCCTGCCCGGTCAGTGCGACTTGCGCTGCGCTGTAGGCGGCCTGCCAGGTGCCGGCGGTGATCGGCGCGCCGCCGTCGAAGCTGTAGTAGCCCAGTTCGCCGTGCAGGCCGGTGGGTTTGATCTGGCGCAGGGTGCGTGCTGGCCAGGTGAAGGGCAGCAGGTCGCCCTCCTGGTTCATGGCCGCCCAGCGCGCCCAGGCGCCTTCGAAGAAGTCCAGGTAGGCGGCGCTGTGGATGCGCAGCAGCGGCGCGCGGCCGAAGTCGGTCGGGCCCTGGATCGGGCCGATGTCGCGGTGCTGGACGCGGGCGAGCACATGGTCAGCGCGCGAGGGCATCTCGAAACACGGCATCAGCTTGCCGTCGATCAGCTCGCAGCGGCCGTGGTGCAGGCGATGGTCATCGGAATAGATCGTCAGCATTTGTTGTTCTCCGAAGGTGACTGGCGTGGGTCCATTGTGGTGGGCGGGCCAGGTGGAGAGAACGTTGCAAACGGCCAAAAGGGGATCGATATGGCCACTGGCGATGGCCGGATCGGGTGGTTTGGGGATATTTCCGGCCTATTGCCCCGCGGCTGGACGGGTGCCGACTACCCCCGAAAATGGCTAGGCGCCACGCCACTCCAGCGCTGGAACGCGTGTCGGAAGCTTGCCGTCTCGCTGAATCCCAGGGTTTCGGCGATCCGGTAGATCGGCATCTGGTCTTCGGCGAGCAACTGTTTGGCCCGTTCGAAGCGCAGCTCATCGAGCAGCTGTTGATAACTGCTGCCCAACGCCTGCAAGTGTCGCCGCAAGGTGCGCGACGAGCAGTTCATCTGCCGCGCCAGGCCCTCGAGCCCAGGTGCCGCATCGAGCTGCTGCATCAGCAACTGGCGAATGCGCCCCAGCCAGGCTTGGCGGCCAGTGAACTCCAGGTTCAGGCGCCTGCAGCGTTCGGCCATGGCTTTGTGGGTGATGGGGTCGGCCAGGGGCAGTGGCATATCGAGCCAGCGCCGTTCGAAGGCAAAGGCGTTATCTCGCGATTCGAAGCCTGTCGGGCAGGGGAATGCACCGGCGTAGAGCAGATGGTAGGCAGGGCGTGCGTGTTCGAAGCGTGCCGCCAGCAAGGGTAGCGGCCGGCCGAGCAGGTCATCGCAGATGACTTTCAGCGAGACCAGGCAGAATTCGGCATTGAACGCTGCCAGTGCTGGCCCCTCGCGATAATCGCTGGCGCTCAGCCAGACACGCTGGCCATCGTCGACCAGGCGCAACTGGAAGATTGTTCCCAGCAGTGCCGGATAACGCAGCGCCAGACGCAGGGCGTCACCCAAAGTGGCACTCGAGAGCAAGGCGTAACCGAGCATGCCGTAGCACGACACATGCATCCGCCGCCCCAGCTCCAGGCCGATCTCCTCGCGTCGGGCGACCGCATTGGCACACACCTGCAGCTCCTGCTGGGTAGTGATGCGCGCATCGGGGTGGCCCAGGTCGGCCGGGCCTATGCCGCTGCCGGCGAGCAGTTGCGAGGCGGTACAGCCCTCTTCCTGGAAGACGTTGAGAATCAACGAAACTGCGTTGAGGGTGGTGAGGTGGCTGTGCAGCATGCTCGGCATCCCGTGGGGGTGAGGGGCATTATCGAGCAAGGAGTGTGCCGGGAACCGTTTGCCGGTGCTGGGTATAAAAAAAGGGCCCGGAGCGTGCGCTCGGGCCCTTGAAAGGTTGAGAGGTGTCTAGTCCCTCGACCTGGTGAGACAGGTTGCAGCGTTCGGGTTACGCCTTCAGCGGAACCAGACGTGGAGCGATCATGTTTTCCGGACGCAGGATGTCGTTGAGCATCGCTTCGTCCAGCAGCTTCTCTTCGCGCACCAGTTCCAGCACGCCGCGGCCGGTTTCCAGGGCGACGCGGGCGATACGGGTGGCGTTTTCGTAGCCGATGTACGGGTTCAGGGCGGTGACCAGGCCGATCGAGTGCTCGACCAGTTCACGGCAGCGCTGTTCGTTGGCAGTGATACCGACGATGCAGTGTTCGCGCAGCATGTCCATGGCGCGTTGCAGCAGGCGGATCGAGTCGAAGATCTTGTAGGCGATCAGCGGTTCCATCACGTTCAGCTGCAGCTGGCCACCTTCGGCGGCGACGGTCAGGGCCAGGTCGTTGCCCATGATGGCGAAGGCGACTTGGTTGACCGCTTCCGGGATCACCGGGTTGACCTTGCCTGGCATGATCGAGCTGCCTGGCTGGCGCGCCTGGCAGGTTGATCTCGTTGATGCCGGTACGCGGGCCGCTGGACAGCAGGCGCAGGTCGTTGCAGATCTTCGACAGCTTGACCGCGGTGCGCTTGAGCATGCCGGAGAACAGCACGAAGGCGCCCATGTCGGAGGTGGCTTCGATCAGGTCGGCCGCCGGAACCAGCGGCTGGCCGCTGATGGCTGCCAGGCGTTGTACCGCCAGGGCCTGGTAGCCCGGGTCGGCGTTGATGCCGGTGCCGATGGCGGTGCCGCCCAGGTTGATTTCGGTGAGCAGTTCCGGCGCCAGCGAACGCAGACGGTTGAGGTCTTCGGTCATGGTGGTGGCGAAGGCACGGAATTCCTGGCCCAGGGTCATCGGCACGGCGTCCTGCAGCTGGGTACGGCCCATCTTCAGTACGTGGCTGAACTCTTCACCTTTGGCAGCGAAAGCCTGGATCAGACTATCGAGGCTGGCCAGCAGGGCGTCGTGGCCCAGCAGCAGGCCGAGGCGGATGGCGGTCGGGTAGGCGTCGTTGGTCGACTGCGCCATGTTCACATCGTTGTTCGGGTGCAGGTACTGGTACTCACCCTTCTGGTGACCCATGGCCTCCAGTGCGATGTTGGCGATGACCTCGTTGGCGTTCATGTTGGTAGAAGTACCAGCACCGCCCTGGATCATGTCCACCACGAACTGCTCGTGGAAGTCGCCACGGATCAGGCGGGCACAGGCCTCGCTGATGGCGGCGTGCTTGGCATCGCTCAGGTGCCCCAGCTCACGGTTGGCGTCAGCAGCGGCCTGCTTGACCATCGCCAGGCCGACTACCAGTTTCGGGTAGTGCGACAGCGGAACGCCGGAGAGGTGGAAGTTGTTGGCAGCGCGCAGAGTCTGGATGCCGTAGTAGGCATCGGCAGGGACTTCAAGGGTACCAAGCAGGTCTTTTTCGACGCGGAACGATGCAGCGGAGGACATGACGGATATCATCTCGATTTAAACCCGGCACCTGCCGGAATGCCGCCAATCCTAGGCCTCGGCAGATTTTGCGGCCAATGCTGTTAGACGCTAACCTATGCACAAACGGCATACGGTTTGATGTGACGCCGATTGACAATCGAGCGTGTTCCATTTTGGTGCACGCCTGCGGAGCTTCTCGATGAACCTTGAAAGCAAGTGGCTGGAAGACTTCAGTGCTCTGGCCTCCACACGCAGTTTTTCCCAGGCGGCGGAGCGCCGCTTCGTGACGCAGCCGGCCTTCAGTCGACGCATCCGCAGCCTGGAAGCGGCATTGGGGCTGACCTTGGTGAATCGTTCCCGCACGCCGATAGAGCTGACTGAGGCGGGTCAGCTGTTTCTCGTTACCGCGCGTACCGTTGTCGACCAGTTGAGCGAAGTTCTCCGCCATTTACATCATCTGGAAGGTGGTCAGGGCGAGGTGGTCCAGGTCGCGGCGGCGCACTCGCTGGCGTCCGGCTTCTTCCCGCGCTGGGTGGCCCAGTTGCGCAACGACGGCATGAACATCGCCACCCGCCTGGTGGCCACCAACGTGGGCGATGCAGTGCATGCCTTGAGGGAAGGTGGCTGTGACCTGATGCTGGCCTTTTACGACCCTGACGCCGCCTTGCAGATGGATGCCGAGATCTTCCCATCGTTGCACATGGGCACCACCGAAATGCTGCCAGTCTGTGCCGTCGGGGCCGATGGCAAGCCGCTGTTCGACCTGGAAGGCGAGGGCAGCGTGCCGCTCCTGGCCTACAGCGCCGGGGCATTCCTCGGGCGATCCGTCAGCCTGCTGCTGCGCCAGCGCAACCTGCGCTACACCACGGTGTACGAAACGGCGATGGCCGACAGTCTCAAGAGCATGGCGCTCGAAGGCATGGGTATCGCCTGGGTGCCGCGCCTGTCGATGCGCGGCGAGCTGGAGCGTGGCGAACTGGCGATCTGCGGCTCCAGCCAGTGGCACGTGCCGCTGGAGATTCGCCTCTACCGCTGCGCCCTGGTGCGCAAGGCGAACGTGCGCCTGCTGTGGCGCAAGCTCGAAGGTGGAGCGCTGGCGGGCGCAGTTGACTCGAAAGTCAGTCAAAGCCCCGAAAAATAAGGCCGACAGTTGGTCGCCAGGGGTGCCTCGAATGCCTAACGTTACGGTATACTGCGCGGCCCCTCGACTGGATCGATCCGGTCATGATCAGCAAACAAGCCACGCCGGTCGTCCCGCGTGGCTTGTTGTTTTTTGACGGCGCCCAAGGGCGCACAAGCGAAGAGGCTCGACGATGAGTGCACTGGTTGGCGTGATCATGGGCTCCAAGTCCGATTGGTCCACCCTTAGCCACACCGCCGATATGCTGGAAAAACTCGGCATTCCCTACGAGGTGAAGGTGGTGTCCGCCCACCGGACCCCGGACCTGCTGTTCCAGTACGCCGAAGAGGCCGAAGGCCGCGGCATCGAGGTGATCATCGCCGGCGCCGGTGGTGCAGCGCACCTGCCGGGCATGTGCGCCGCCAAGACGCACCTGCCGGTGCTGGGCGTACCTGTGCAGTCCTCGATGCTGTCGGGTGTCGATTCACTGCTGTCGATCGTGCAGATGCCAGCCGGCATCCCGGTTGCCACCCTGGCCATCGGCAAGGCTGGCGCGATCAACGCCGCGCTGCTGTCGGCAAGCATCCTGGGTGCCAAGCACCCGCAGTACCACGCGGCGCTCAAGCAGTTCCGCGCGGAGCAGACCGAAACCGTCCTGGACAACCCGGACCCCCGCCAGGCTTGAGGCTGACGACATGAAGATCGGTGTAATCGGTGGCGGCCAACTGGGTCGCATGCTGGCCCTGGCGGGCACTCCGCTGGGCATGAACTTCGCCTTCCTCGACCCGGCACCGGACGCCTGCGCCGCCCCCCTGGGCGAGCACCTGCGTGCCGACTACGGCGACCAGGACCACCTGCGCCAACTGGCCGACGAAGTCGACCTGGTGACCTTCGAGTTCGAGAGCGTCCCCGCGGAAACCGTGGCCTTCCTGTCGCAGTTCGTGCCGGTCTACCCAAGCGCCGAAGCCCTGCGCATCGCGCGCGATCGCCTGTTCGAGAAGAGCATGTTCCGCGACCTGGGCATTCCGACCCCGGCCTTCGCCGACATCCTTTCGCAGGATGACCTCGACGCGGCAGTGGCCAGCATCGGCCTGCCGGCCGTGCTCAAGACCCGCACCCTGGGTTATGACGGCAAGGGCCAGAAGGTCCTGCGCAAGCCAGAAGACGTGGTCGGCACCTTCGCGGAGCTGGGCAGCGTCCCTTGCCTGCTGGAAGGCTTCGTGCCGTTCACCGGCGAAGTCTCGCTGGTTGCCGTGCGAGCCCGCGATGGCGAGACGCGCTTCTATCCGCTGGTGCACAACACTCATGACAGCGGCATCCTGCGCCTGTCGGTGGCAAGCGATGCGCATCCACTGCAGGCGCTGGCTGAGGATTACGTCGGCCGTGTGCTGCACAAGCTCGACTATGTTGGCGTAATGGCGTTCGAGTTCTTCGAGGTCGACGGTGGCCTCAAGGCCAACGAGATCGCCCCGCGCGTGCACAACTCCGGGCACTGGACCATCGAAGGCGCCGAGTGCAGCCAGTTCGAGAACCACCTGCGGGCCGTCGCCGGCCTGCCGCTGGGCTCGACGGCCAAGGTCGGCGAGAGCGCCATGCTCAACTTCATCGGCGAAGTGCCTGCGGTCGACCAGGTCGTGGCCATCGACGACTGCCACCTGCATCACTATGGCAAGGCGTTCAAGGCGGGGCGCAAGGTCGGTCACGCCACCCTGCGCTGCAAGGACATGGTCACGCTCAAGGCCAAGATCGCCGAAGTAGAGGCGTTGATCGTCGGCTGATCGAACTTCTGCCTGCAGCAGGCCCTCTGAGATGGCAACACGCCAAAGCGCTGTCTAGGCTTTGGCGTGTTCCATCTTCACTGTAGAGGGATTGCCATGGGCATCATCGGAACCATCTTCATCGGCCTGATCGTCGGCTTGCTGGCGCGTTTCCTGAAACCCGGGGACGACAGCATGGGCTGGATCATGACCATTCTGCTCGGCATCGCCGGCTCCCTGGTGGCCACCTATGGCGGGCAGGCCCTGGGTATCTACCAGGCCGGACAGGCGGCGGGCTTCTTCGGTGCCCTGGTTGGCGCCATCGTGCTGCTGGTGATCTACGGATTCATCAAGAAGCGCTGAACACAGGCTAGAATGCGCGGCAATTCACTAGAGTTGCCGAGCATTGCCATGCGTGCGTTATTCCTTCTTCCCTTGTTGCTGGCCAGCACCCTGGCCCATGCCGAGCTGCCCGAAACCGACTGGCTGGAGTTGATGCCCAAGTCGGACCAGAAGGCTCTCGAACAGATGCCCGAGATCGATCACAACTCCCCCGAAGCCATGGGCACCTTCACCGCCAAGGGCGGCCTGAAGCAAAGCCAGGGCCTGCCGGCGGTGATGTATTCGACCAAGACCGTGGCGGCCATGAACGGCAAGCAGATCCGCCTGGGTGGCTATCCTGTGCCGCTGGAGAGCGATGCCAAGGGCAACAGCACCTTGTTCTTCCTCGTGCCTTATCCGGGGGCCTGCATCCACGTGCCGCCGCCTCCGCCGAACCAGCTGGTGCTGGTGCGCTACCCGAAAGGGCTGAAGATCGCCGATATCTACACGCCGCTGTGGGTGACCGGTACGCTGAAGATCGAGAAGGTCAGCAATGACCTGGCCGATGCGGCCTATGCGCTGGACGCGGGGAAGGTGAGGGTGGTCGAGGACGCCGATCTTTGAGCCCGACCCGCTCCTACGGACAGCGCGGTGTCCTGTCGAATCAGAGCGCTTCGCGGCCAATCACCACCCCCAGCACATGGCTGGCTCCAGGCTTGAGCTCCACCACGTCATCCCACACATTCGCCGTCTCCACGCACAGCATCCGCTGCCAGCCGTCGTCGGCCATGTCGGGCAGCTCGCGGGCGCGGTCGGTCCAGGGGTTCCAGATCACTGCACCGCGTGAGCCGGTGGCGTGCAAGGTGATGCGCCGCTTCCATTGTGGGTCGACGATCGCCAGGCGCTCGGGAGCGTTCAGGTAGATGCGGTCGGTCTCGCCGGCAAAGCACAGCTTGCCTTGCTGGGTGCGCTGCTCCCAGCCCTCCAGGGTCTCGATATAGGGCAGCCCCTCGACGCCTTCCACGTGCACCTGGCGTACATCGCTGACGGCAAAGTAGCTGTGCAGTGCCTGGCTGAGCGTGACGCTGGCATCGCCCAGGTTGCGGCTGCAAAGCGAAACGTGCAGTTGTTCGCCGAGCTCGATCAGCAGGCGCAGCTCGACTTTGTGTGGCCAGTCTGGCAGTTGGCCTTGAGCCTCGGGCAGGTCGAACTCGATACGCAGGTTTTCACCGACTTCCTCGACGCCAAGCAACTCCCAGTCGCGTCCGCGCGCCAGGCCGTGGGCCGGTGCCTCGCTGCCGTGGTACATGGCCTTGACCGAATCGGGATTGCGCTGGAAGTTGCTGAACCATGGCCAGCATACCGGCACACCGGCGCGTACCGACTTGCCCTGGCGGAAGATCGCCTGGTCACTGAGCCACAGCAGGGGCTCGTCACCGATGGGCTGGTAGCTGAGAATCTGCGCGCCCTGCTGGGCGATGAGGAGTTCGGCATGCCGGCTGGTGATGCGCCAGCAGTTGAGTTCGCCGTGTTGCTCGGTGTCGACCTTGAAGGTTGCCATGCGCTCGTCTCGTTGATTGCAGGTGAGGCCGTTGGACCTCGAAGCCTGCAACGAGTTTACCGCGCGCCGGGCTCAGCGACGAGGTACGGAGCGGGTGCGGCCACTGCCGTCGATGGCCACGAAAACGAACACCGCTTCGGTGACTTTGCGCCATTCGCTGGACAGCGGGTCGTCGCTCCAGACCTCGACCATCATCTGGATCGAGCTGCGGCCGATCTCCAGGGTCTGCGTATAGAAGGACAGTTGCGCGCCCACGGCCACCGGCACCAGGAATGCCATGCGATCGATCGCCACGGTGGCCACACGGCCGCCAGCCACGCGGCTGGCCATGGCAGTACCGGCCAGGTCCATCTGGGCGACCAGCCAGCCGCCGAAGATATCGCCGAAGCCATTGGTTTCGCGCGGTAGCGCGGTGATCTGAAGGGCCAGGTCGCCCTGCGGGATAGGATCTTCTTGTTCGAGCTCAATCATGCCGTGGGGCCTCTGACCCGTGACGCTTCGTTGGTTGGCGCGGTGACGGACGCCCTGAAAAACGATTCAGCCAGAAACATACTACGCTGATTTCGCTCCGGTTGGCGGCCAAAGGGAAACTCTGCGAAACCGCCTGAACATAATGACCGGCGTTTTCGCACAACATCCCACATCGTAAACAACCTTTTCCTACGAAGAGCGCAGTATATAGACGGTATCGGCCAGCGACGACCGCACATTGGTGAATATCTGTAGAGTTTTTGTACCTCTATGAGCCATGCGCGGCAATTTGTTATCTTGCCCACTCCCGCGCCACAAGCCGCAGCACAAGCGGCCTGCCTTATAAGAGAACATCCATGACCTCCGTGCCGAGCAGTATCGAGCAGCCCTCGCGGCCGCTGACCCGCAGTGACTACAAGACCCTCTCACTGTCCGCCTTGGGCGGGCTTCTGGAGTTCTACGACTTCATCATCTTCGTGTTCTTCGCCACCGTGGTGGGCAAGCTGTTCTTCCCCGCCGACATGCCCGAATGGCTGCGCCTGATGCAGACCTTCGGCATCTTTGCCGCAGGTTATCTGGCGCGCCCGCTGGGTGGCATCATCATGGCGCACTTCGGTGACCTGCTCGGGCGCAAGAAGATGTTCACCCTGAGCATCTTCATGATGGCCTTGCCCACCCTGATCATGGGCCTGCTGCCGACTTATGCACAGGTCGGCCTGTGGGCGCCGATCCTGCTGCTGTTGATGCGGGTGGTGCAGGGCGCCGCCATCGGTGGCGAGGTGCCGGGCGCCTGGGTGTTCGTCTCCGAGCACGTACCGGAGCGCAATACCGGCTATGCCTGCGGCACCCTGACTGCCGGCCTGACTGCCGGCATCCTGCTGGGGTCGCTGGTGGCAACCCTGATCAACACCGTCTACAGCCCTGAAGAGGTGGCCGACTACGCCTGGCGGATCCCCTTCCTGCTCGGCGGTGTGTTCGGCCTGTTCGCCGTGTATCTGCGTCGTTGGCTGCACGAGACCCCGGTGTTCGCCGAGATGCAGCAGCGCAAGGCGCTGGCCGAAGAGCTGCCGCTGCGTGCGGTACTGCGCGACCACCGTGGCGCGATCATCCTGTCGATGCTGCTGACCTGGTTGCTGTCGGCGGGCATCGTGGTGGTGATCCTGATGACCCCGGCGCTGCTGCAGAGCCTCTATCACGTCAGCCCCACCGATTCGCTCAAGGCCAACAGCCTGGCCATCGTCCTGCTCAGCCTGGGCTGCATCGGCGCCGGCAGCCTGGCCGACCGCTTCGGCGCAGGGCGGGTGTTCGTGATCGGCAGCCTGGCGCTGCTGGCTTCGTCGTGGGCGTTCTACCACAGCTTGCCGACCCGGCCTGATCTGCTGTTCCCGCTGTATGCCCTTACCGGACTGTTCGTCGGTCTGGTCGGCGCGGTGCCTTATGTGATGGTCAAGGCCTTCCCGGCGGTGGTGCGCTTCAGCGGGCTGTCGTTCTCCTACAACGTCGCCTACGCCATTTTCGGCGGCCTGACCCCGATGGTGGTGACCGCCCTGCTCAAGTTCAGCCCGATGGCACCGGCCTACTATGTGGCTGGCCTGTGCGCTGTAGGGCTGCTGGTCGGGGTGTACCTGCTGATCAACAAGCGCTGAGTCGGTTTCCTGCGGCACCCGAAAGGCCATCCTCGGCAGCGATGATGGCCTTTCATCCATTTGTCACAATTAGGTCATATCGTGTTCATGCGGCCTGCCGATACTGGGCCCCGTTCCATCCAACACACCCAATATTCCTGCTAGGAGCAAGGCATGAAACTGAAGCGTTTGATGGCGGCCCTGACCTTTGCCGCCGCTGGCGTCGCTGCCGCCAACGCGGTCGCCGCTGTCGACCCTGCTATCCCGACCTACACCAAGACCACTGGCGTATCGGGCAACCTCTCCAGCGTCGGTTCCGACACCCTCGCGAACCTGATGACTCTGTGGGCCGAGGCCTACAAGAAGGAATATCCGAACGTAAACATCCAGATCCAGGCTGCCGGCTCGTCCACCGCGCCACCCGCGCTGACCGAAGGCACCGCCAACCTGGGCCCGATGAGCCGCAAGATGAAGGACGTGGAGCTGCAGGCCTTCGAGCAGAAGTACGGCTACAAGCCGACCGCCATCCCGGTCGCTGTCGACGCCCTGGCCGTGTTCGTGCACAAGGACAACCCGATCAAGGGCCTGACCATGGCTCAGGTCGACGCGATCTTCTCCTCCACCCGCCTGTGCGGTGGCAAGGCCGAGATCAAGACCTGGGGTGACGTCGGTGTGACCGGCGACCTGGCCAACAAGCCAATCCAGCTGTTCGGCCGCAACTCGGTATCGGGCACCTACGGCTACTTCAAGGAAGAAGCCCTGTGCAAAGGCGACTTCAAGCCTAACGTCAACGAACAACCTGGCTCGGCTTCGGTCGTGCAGTCGATCAGCTCCTCGCTGAACGGCATCGGCTACTCGGGTATCGGTTACAAGACCGCCAGCGTCAAGACCGTAGCCCTGGCCAAGAAGGAAGGCGGCGAGTTCATCGAAGATAACGAAGCCAACGCCCTGAACGGTACCTACCCGCTGTCGCGCTTCCTGTACGTGTACGTCAACAAGGCACCGAACAAGCCTCTGGCACCGCTGGAAGCCGAGTTCGTGAAGCTGGTCCTGTCGCAGGCAGGCCAGCAGGTCGTGGTGAAGGATGGCTACATCCCGCTGCCAGCCAAAGTGGTCGAGAAGACCCTGGGTGACCTGGGTCTGTCCCACAAGTAAGACGTGTTGCCCGGAAGGGGTGGGCCAGTGGGTCGGCCCCTTCCATGACTTTCCCCAGTCCGAAGCCAGGTCTCCTGAGCGGCGGGCTTTTTTGCGTCACTACACTGTCATGTTTCTGTCATACGGGACCGCTAGGGTGTGCGCATGAATGATCTGGCCAATTCCACAATGACCCCAAATTCCCCTCCCGTGCGCATTGATTTCAATACGCCCGAGCTGCAACGCAAGCGCCGCATGCGCGCGTTGAAGGACCGCCTGACCCGCTGGTATGTCCTGGTGGGCGGGCTTGCCGTATTGGCAGCCATTACCTTGATCTTCTTCTATCTGGCCTACGTGGTGCTGCCGCTGTTCCAGGGCGCGGAGCTGACCAGCAAGAAAGCCCTTGAACCGACCTGGTTGCAGCAGGATGCCGGCAAGCCGCTGATGATCGCCCTCGAGGAGCAGAACCTCGTGGGCATGCGTGTTTCCGACAAGGGTCAGGCGCTGTTCTTCGATACCAAGACCGGTGCCGAGATCAAGCGCGTCGACCTGCCTCTGCCGGCGGGCACCACGGTCAGTTCGATCGGTACCGACCAGCCGGGCAGTCCGCTGGTGGTACTGGGGTTGTCCAATGGCCAGGCGCTGGTGTTCCACCACACCTACAAGATCACCTATCCGGACAACAAGAAGACCATCAATGCGGGTATCGACTACCCCTATGGTCAGGATCCTTTCGCCCTCGACGAACAGGGTCGTGCGCTGGAGCACGTGAGCGTCAACCTCAATGGCGATACCCTGCTGCTGGCCGGCTCCACCGGCGCGCAACTGCAGGTGATCGAGCTGTCGCGCACCGAAAACATGATGACCGGCGAGACCACCACCGAACAGAACCGCATCGCGCTGCCGCAGATGACCCAGACGGTGAAGAACATCTTCATCGACCCGCGCCAGCAGTGGTTGTACGTGGTCAACGGTCGCGCCACCGCCGATGTCTTCAGCCTGCGGGACAAGAGCCTCAACGGTCGCTACAAGCTGCTCGAAGATGGCAACGCCGAAATCACCGCCAGTGGCCAGTTGGTCGGTGGTATCTCGCTGATCTTCGGCGACTCCAAGGGTGGCCTGAGCCAGTGGTTCATGGCCCGCGACCCGGATGGCGAGTCGCGCTTCAAGCTGATCCGCAGCTTCCAGTTGGGCAAGGCACCGATCGCCCAGATCGACGCCGAGGAGCGTCGCAAGGGCTTCATCGCCCTGGACAACGACGGCAAGCTCGGTGTGTTCCACAGCACCGCGCACCGTACCCTGCTGGTCGAGCCGGTCGCCGATGGCGCCGGTGTGCTGGCGCTGTCGCCACGCGCCAACCGCATCATGATCGAAGAAGGCGGCAAGCTGCTGCCACTGAGTCTGCGCAACCCGCACCCTGAAGTGTCCTTCAGCGCGCTGTGGGGCAAGGTCTGGTACGAGAACTACGACGAGCCGAAGTACGTCTGGCAGTCGACCGCCTCCAACACCGATTTCGAACCCAAGCTGAGCCTGTCGCCGCTGACCTTCGGTACGCTCAAGGCCGCATTCTACGCGATGATCCTGGCGGCACCCCTGGCCATTGCCGCGGCCATCTACACCGCCTACTTCATGGCTCCGGGCATGCGCCGCAAGGTCAAGCCGGTGATCGAGCTGATGGAAGCGATGCCGACGGTGATCCTCGGCTTCTTCGCCGGCCTGTTCCTGGCGCCTTATCTCGAAGGCCACCTGCCGGGCGTGTTCAGCCTGTTGCTGATCTTGCCGATCGGCATCCTGGTGGCGGGCTTCTCCTGGAGCCGCTTGCCAGAGTCGATCCGTCAGCGCGTCCCGGATGGCTGGGAGGCGGCGATCCTGATCCCGGTGATCCTGGCGATCGGCTGGTTCGCGCTGTCCATGAGCCCGTTCCTGGAGAGCTGGTTCTTCGGCGGCGACATGCGCCTGTGGATCAGCCACGACATGGGCATTACCTACGACCAGCGCAACGCCCTGGTGGTCGGTATCGCCATGGGCTTCGCAGTGATTCCGAATATCTACTCGATCGCCGAAGACGCCGTGTTCAGTGTGCCGCGCAGCCTCACCCTCGGCTCGCTGGCGCTGGGCGCGACGCCTTGGCAGACCCTGACCCGCGTGGTCATCCTCACCGCAAGCCCGGGCATCTTCTCGGCGCTGATGATCGGCATGGGCCGGGCGGTGGGCGAGACCATGATCGTGCTCATGGCCACCGGCAACACCCCGGTGATGGAGCTGAACCTGTTCGAGGGCATGCGCACCCTGGCCGCCAACGTGGCCGTGGAAATGCCCGAGTCGGAAGTCGGCGGCAGCCACTATCGTGTGCTGTTCCTCGCCGCCCTCGTGCTGCTGATGTTCACCTTCATCATGAACACCTTGGCCGAGCTGATTCGCCAGCGTCTGCGCAAGAAATACTCGTCGCTTTGATAGAAAGGTAGAGATCCGTGAAAAAGGATTCCCTCAAAGGCTGGTTCAAGAGCGGTGCGCCGGGCGTGTGGATCAGCGGTGGCGCGGTCGCCATGGCGGTGATCATGACCGTCGGCCTGCTCGCCGTGATCGCTGTTCGCGGCCTGGGCCACTTCTGGCCGGCCGACCTGGTCCAGGCCACCTACAAGGTGCCCGGCCAGGCCGATCATGTGATCGTCGGCGAAGTGGTGCAGAAGGAAGAAGTCCCGCGCGAGCGCCTCAAGAGCGCTGGCCTGCCGGTACCTGACCAGGGGCCGGAGTTCATGACCCGCGAGCTGGTCAAGGTCGGAAACCGCGACCTCAACGGCAGCGACTTCACCTGGCTGGTCGGCGAATGGCTGGTGGACCAGAGCAAGCCTGCCGACCTGATTGCCTTGGAGCGCCGCGAGTGGGGCAACTTCTATGGTTACCTGGTCAGCGTCAAGGAAGAAGGCCGTGTGGTCGCCGAAGGCCCGAGCGCCTGGAACGAACTGCAGAGCCGCCTCAAGCGCGCCAGCGACCTGAACGACCAACTGGTGTCGCTCGAGAAGAAAGACATCGGCTCTATCAACCACGGCCTCGAACGCCTGCGCCTGCACAGCCGCAAGCTGGAACTGCAGGGCAAGCTGGATGCGGCCGCCCAGGCCGATATCGAGTCTGAACGCGCAGAGCTGAACAGCCGCTACAAGACCATCGAGGAGCGTCTGACCGGCCTGCACCAGGCCTTCGCCCGCGACAGCCTGGTGGCCCGCGACGCCAACGGCCGCCAGGTGGAGATCAACCTGAGCAAGGTGGTGCATGCCATCCAGCCGAACGGCATGTCGGCGATGACCAAGATGGGCGCCTACTTCAGCAAGGTCTGGGAGTTCCTCAGCGACGACCCGCGTGAAGCCAACACTGAAGGCGGGATCTTCCCGGCCATCTTCGGCACGGTGATGATGACCCTGATCATGGCCGTGATCGTCACCCCCTTTGGCGTGCTGGCGGCGGTCTACCTGCGCGAATACGCCAGGCAAGGCCCGGTTACGCGTCTGATCCGCATCGCGGTGAACAACCTGGCCGGCGTGCCGGCGATCGTCTACGGCGTATTCGGCCTGGGCTTCTTCGTGTACGTGCTGGGTGGCTCGATCGACCGGCTGTTCTTCCCCGAATCGCTACCGGCACCTACGCTGGGCACGCCAGGCTTGTTGTGGGCCTCGCTGACCCTGGCGCTGCTGGCGGTTCCTGTGGTGATCGTCGCCACTGAAGAAGGCCTGGCGCGGATTCCGCGTACCGTGCGCGAGGGCTCGTTGGCCCTGGGTGCGACCAAGGCCGAGACGCTGTGGAAAATCGTACTGCCGATGGCCAGCCCGGCGATGATGACCGGCATGATTCTCGCCGTGGCGCGCGCCGCAGGCGAGGTGGCGCCGCTGATGCTGGTGGGTGTAGTGAAACTGGCGCCATCGCTGCCGGTGGACGGCAACTACCCTTACCTGCACCTCGACCAGAAGATCATGCACCTGGGCTTCCACATCTACGACGTCGGCTTCCAGAGCCCCAACGTCGAGGCCGCGCGACCGCTGGTCTACGCCACGGCGCTGCTGCTGGTACTGGTGATCGCGACCCTCAACCTCTCGGCGGTGTGGATCCGTAACCACCTGCGCGAGAAGTACAAGGCGCTCGACAGCTGATCCTGATTGCAAGTGAGCCGCCCACGGTATGGGCGGCCCTTTGAAACGAATTGATAGCGTATGGAGTTGACCATGCAGCAAGAATCCCACTCCCACGGCATCGACATGTCGGCCCTGGGCCGCGACAAGCAGAGCCTGCGCCTGGCCGAAGAGACCGTGGCCATCGAAGTCCCGGGCCTGTCGCTGTTCTACGGCGACAAGCAGGCGCTGTTCGATGTACAGATGAACATCCCCAAACAGCGCGTGACCGCCTTCATTGGCCCGTCCGGCTGCGGCAAGTCCACGCTGCTGCGCACCTTCAACCGCATGAACGACCTGGTCGATGGTTGCCGCGTGGAAGGCGCCATCAACCTGTACGGCAACAACATCTACCGCAAGGGCGAAGATGTGGCCGAGTTGCGTCGCCGGGTGGGCATGGTGTTCCAGAAGCCCAACCCGTTCCCCAAGACCATCTACGAGAACGTGGTCTACGGCCTGCGTATCCAGGGTATCAACAAGAAGCGCGTGCTCGACGAAGCGGTCGAGTGGGCGCTCAAGGGCGCAGCGCTGTGGGATGAGGTCAAGGACCGCCTGCACGACTCGGCGCTGGGGCTGTCCGGTGGTCAGCAGCAGCGTCTGGTGATCGCCCGTACCATCGCCGTGGAGCCCGAGGTCCTGCTGCTCGACGAGCCTTGCTCGGCACTGGACCCGATTTCCACGCTGAAGGTCGAAGAGCTGATCTACGAGCTGAAGTCCAAGTACACCATCGTCATCGTGACCCACAACATGCAGCAGGCGGCGCGCGTCTCCGACTACACCGCCTTCATGTACATGGGCAAGCTGATCGAATTCGGTGATACCGACACGCTCTTCACCAATCCGGCGAAGAAGCAGACCGAAGACTACATTACCGGGCGTTACGGCTAGCAGCGCGGCGATTCGGCGCCCCGACAAGCCCGCTCCTACAGGATTCAGGGACTAGAGAACGATGATCAACAAAGAAAGCCTTACCCATCACATCTCCCAGCAGTTCAACGCCGAGCTCGAGGAAGTGCGCAGCCACCTGCTGGCGATGGGGGGCCTGGTCGAGAAGCAGGTTAACGACGCCGTGACTGCGCTGATCGAAGCCGATTCGGGCCTGGCCCAGCAGGTGCGTGAGGTCGATGAACAGATCAACCAGATGGAGCGCAACATCGACGAGGAATGCGTACGCATCCTCGCCCGTCGCCAGCCTGCGGCGTCCGACCTGCGTCTGATCATCAGCATCTCCAAGTCGGTGATCGACCTGGAGCGCATCGGTGACGAGTCGACCAAGATCGCCCGCCGCGCCATTCAACTGTGCGAGGAAGGCGAGTCGCCCCGTGGCTACGTCGAAGTGCGTCATATCGGCGACCAGGTGCGCAACATGGTTCGCGATGCACTGGACGCCTTCGCCCGTTTCGACGCCGAGCTGGCACTGTCGGTGGCCCAGTACGACAAGACCATCGACCGCGAATACAAGACCGCGCTGCGCGAGCTGGTCACCTACATGATGGAAGACCCCCGTTCGATCTCGCGGGTGTTGAGCGTCATCTGGGCCCTGCGCTCGCTGGAGCGTATCGGCGACCACGCCCGCAATATCTCGGAGCTGGTGATCTACCTGGTGCGTGGCACCGATGTACGCCACATGGGCCTCAAGCGCATGAAGGCCGAGGTCGAGGGCGACAGTTCCGGCGCTGCCGAAAAGGCTAATGTTCCGGGCGAATCGGACGATAAGTAATATTGCTCCCGAGCATCAACGCCCGGCCTCGTCCGGGCGTTTTCGTTTGTGGCAGATACAGCAGGCACCCGCGAACAGTCTTGAAACGTCCCGGCGTGACCAGTGGTTTGGCAAATTGCCATCAGTCGGCGGTATGCTAGTCGGGATTCAAGAGGAGTATCGATGAGTAAAGTCAATGTGCTGGTCGTGGACGATGCGCCGTTCATCCGCGACCTGGTGAGGAAGTGCCTGCGAAATGCCTTCCCGGGCATGGTCATCGAAGACGCGGTCAATGGCCGCAAGGCCATGGCCATGCTGAGCAAGGAACGTTTCGACCTGGTCCTGTGCGACTGGGAGATGCCGGAGATGTCCGGCCTCGAACTGCTGACCTGGTGTCGCCAGCAGGAGGAAATGAAAGCCCTGCAGTTCATCATGGTGACCAGCCGTGGTGACAAGGAAAACGTGATTCAGGCCATTCAGGCTGGCGTCTCCGACTTCGTTGGCAAGCCGTTCACCAACGAACAGTTGCTGACCAAGGTGAAGAAGTCCCTGGCCAAGATCGGCAAGCTCGAGGCCCTCGTGGCGGGAGCGCCGGCGCGAGTCAATTCGGCCTTTGCCAACGATTCGCTGAGTGCCCTGACCGGCGGCAAGCCCGAAGCCGTGAAGGTCGCGCCAACGCCTGCGCCGGCTGCCGCTAGCAAACCGCTGATCAGCGCACCGCCACCGCAGAGCGCTGCCGCCGCAGCCCAGTCCGGGCGAGGTCAGGGGCAGCTGCGCCTTTCCAGCGGTACTCAGCCCTGCGTGATCAAGGCCCTCAGCCTCAAGGAAGCGCTGTTGGTGGTGCGCCGCAGTGCTGCCCTGCCGCAGGTGCTCGAAGGTGCGGTGCTCGATCTGGAGCAGGGTGAGAACGCCGAGGTCGCACGGTTGAACGGTTACCTGCATGCCATCGCCGCGCTCGAGCCCAAGCCTGAGAGCGACTGGCTGCAACTGACGTTCAAGTTCGTCGATCAGGATGCACAGAAGCTCGATTACCTGTCGCGATTGATCGCCCGCGGTACTGCGCAGAAGCACTTCACGCCGGGCGGTTGATCCGCTGTTCCACCCTCCGGTAAGAGCGGCACAAGGCCGCTCTTACCGCGTCAGATTCGAAGCAGTCACCCGACCAACTGTCATACCCCCGGGATAACTCGCTGCTAGGCTCAAGACATAACAACTGTCAAAAAGCCACTATCATGCGCGCCTGCCTGTTGCTGTCCCTGCTCTTGGCTTCGGCACCGGGCATGGCCATGACCCTCTACAGCACCACCGACACCTTCGGCGTGGCGTCCTATTCCTACCAGCCCAGCCCCGGGGCACGGGCAATGGCCTTGCGCGAGCCGATGGTCGAGCGTCTCGACGATCAGGTCCGTCTGCAGCCCGAAACCTTTGCCGGGGGCGTGCGTTTCCTGGCGCGCAATGATCTGTTCGCCCCAGTGGAAGTCGAACTGCGTCTGGAAGGCCTTGGCAACGCCCGCGACGGTAACGCGCCGCGTATCGTGCGACGGGTGCTGGCGCCGCGCTCCACACAGGTGCTGAGCGTGTTGCTAGCGCGTTCCGGCGGCCAACTGAAATACCGCGCCAAGCTGCGTCACGCCCTCGGCGATCCCGCGCAGCGCCCGCAGGCCTACCGCTATCCCTTTCCGTGGCGCGGCGGTCCGTTCCGGCTGAGCCAAGGGCCCAACGGCCGCTTCAGCCATTTTGGCGCGAAGGGCCGCTATGCCATGGACATCGCCATGCCAGAGGGCACGCCGATCATTGCCGCTCGGGGCGGCGTGGTGGTCAAAGTGGAGAACCGCCAGAGCGGTCGTGGCAACAACCCTTCGGGCAACTTCGTGCGGATCCTGCACGCAGACGGCACCATGGGGGTGTACCTGCACTTGATGCGGGGTTCCGTGGTGGTGAGCGAGGGTCAGCGGGTGGGGCAGGGTGAGATGCTGGGCAAGTCTGGCAACACCGGCAACAGCAGCGGGCCACACCTGCATTTCGTGGTGCAGCGCAACGTGGGGCTGGCGCTGGAGTCGATTCCCTACCGTTTCGACCGTCCGATTGGCGGACTACCGGACTTCACGGCAGGGAATCCATGAACAGCGTCGTCAGTCGAGCTTCAGCACCTTGGCCAGGACAATCTTCGGCCCTTTCATCTTCTTGATGATGATGCGCAGGCCTTCGACTTCCAGCACTTCCTCTTCCTCGGGCACGCGCTTGAGCGACTCGTAGACCAGGCCTGCGAGGGTCTCGGCCTCGATGTGGTCAAGGTCGACGCCCAGCAGGCGTTCGACCTTGAACAGCGGCGTGTCGCCCCGCACCAGCAGCTTGCCCGGCTGGTAGGCAAGGATGCCGCGTTCGGCTTTGCGGTGTTCGTCCTGGATATCGCCGACCAGCACTTCCAGCACGTCTTCCATGGTCAGGTAACCGATCACCTTGCCATCGGCTTCCTCGACCAGCACGAAATGCGCACCGCCCTTGCGGAACTGCTCGAGCAGCTGCGACAGCGGCATGTGTCGCGATACGCGTTCCAACGGCCGCGCCAGGTCTTCCAGGTCGATGCTTTCAGGAAGGTGGTCCAGCTCGGCCAGCTCCAGCAGCAGGTCCTTGATGTGCAGCAGGCCGGTGAACTCTTCGCGCTCGGCGTCGTACACCGGGTAGCGGCTGAACTTGTGGCGACGGAACATCGCCAGGATGTTTTTCAGCGGCGCCTTGGCGTCGAGCACCACCATGTCTTCACGGGAGTTGGCCCAGTCGACCACCTCCAGCTCACCCATTTCCACCGCCGAGGCCAGCACGCGCATGCCCTGGTCGCTCGGGTCCTGGCCGCGGCTGGAGTGCAGGATCAGCTTGAGCTCTTCACGGCTGTAGTGGTGTTCATGGTGCGGCCCGGGCTCGCCCTGGCCGGCGATGCGCAGGATGGTGTTGGCGCTGGCGTTGAGCAGGTAGATCGCCGGGTACATCAGCCAGTAGAACAGGTACAGCGGCACTGCCGTCCACAGCGACAGCAGCTCGGGCTTGCGGATCGCCCAGGATTTGGGCGCCAGTTCGCCGACCACGATGTGCAGGTACGAGATCACGAAGAAGGCGACGAAGAACGACACGGCCTTGATCAGTTCCGGGCTGTCGACGCCTAGATAGGCCAGCAGCGGTTCGAGCAGGTGGGCGAAGGCCGGCTCTCCGACCCAGCCCAGGCCCAGCGAGGCCAGGGTGATGCCCAATTGGCAGGCCGACAGGTAGGCGTCGAGCTGGTTGTGTACCTTGCGCAGGATGCTGCCGCGCCAGCCGTGCAGCTCGGCGATGGATTCGACGCGGGTTGAGCGCAGCTTGACCATGGCGAACTCGGCGGCAACGAAGAAGCCATTGAGCACTACCAGGAACAGGGCAAAGAGAATCATGCCGAAATCGGCGAATAGAGAAGCGAGGCTGATACCAGGGGAAGGGTCCATGATGGAGTTTTTACGGGGTCCGTCTTTGAAAGAAAGAGAAAAAAAGTGCCAGCTCTCGCTGGCACAGGGGATCCAATGTAGCGGCTGAAGCTGCAAAAGCAAAGGGGATGGTTTTTGCTCGCCGATTCTCAGCTGCGATTTGCCGCCAATTGTGCCGGCGCAAAATGACAGGTGAACGTGCTGCCATGACCCGGCACGCTACTGATTTCCAGCTTGCCGCGATGGCGCATCAGCACATGCTTGACGATCGCCAGGCCCAGCCCGGTGCCGCCTGTGTTGGAGGCACGGCTGGAGTCGACGCGGTAGAAGCGTTCGGTCAGGCGCGGCAGGTGCTTGGCGTCGATGCCCACCCCCGAGTCCTGCACGCTCAGGTGTGCCCCCTGCTCGTCGGCCCACCAGCGGATGCGAATGGTGCCTTCCTCCTGGGTGTACTTGACCGCATTGAACACCAGGTTGGAGAAGGCGCTGCGCAGTTCCGATTCGCTGCCTTTCAGGCGCAGGCCCGGCGCGGCCTCCAGGGAGATGTTCTGGCGCTTGGGCCCGGACAGCGCCTGGGCGTCTCCCTTGATTGACTGCAGCAAGGTATCCACCGCCACCGGCTGGTTGTCCGAGGGATAGTCGGTCGCTTCCAGCTTGGCCAGCAACAACAGGTCGTTGAGCAGGGTCTGCATGCGCGAGCCTTGCTGGCTCATCTGCTGCAGCGCGCGAGCCCAGCGCGGGTTCACGTCCTCGACGTTGTCCAGCAGCGTCTCGAGGTAGCCGGCGATCACCGTCAGCGGCGTGCGCAGTTCGTGGGAGACGTTGGCGACGAAGTCCTTGCGCATCTGTTCGAGCTGGTGGATGCGGGTTACATCGCGCACCAGCATCAGGTGCTCGTTGTTGCCGTAGCGGGTGATGTGCAGTTGCACGCGCAGGCGGTCGTTGATCGGTGAGGGGATTTCCAGCGGTTCGACGTAGTTTTCCGCTTCGAAGTATTCCTTGAAGCGCGGATGACGGACCAGGTTGGTGACCGGTTGTCCGCCATCCTGGGGCGTCTTGAAGCCCAGCAGGGTCTCGGCGGCGCGGTTCCACCACTCCAGGTTGCCATCGCTGTCGAGCATGATCACCGCATCGCGCAGGGCCGCGGTGGACTCCTGGACTCGGTCGATCACCGCTTGCAGGCGCCCGCGGACACGCTGGTCGCGGCGCTGCAGGTGGTAGATGCTGTCGAATACTTCGCCCCACAGCCCGTAGCCGTCCGGCGGCGCCTCGTCGGGCTGGTGGTTGCGCAGCCATTCGTGCAGGCGCAGCAACTGCTTCAGGGTCCAGCCCAGGTAGAGCGCCAGGCCAACCGCCAGGCTCCAGCCGTATTGCCCGCTGATCAGCCCGCCGAGCAGGCAGACGCTGATCAGCAGGAGCAGGTGGCGAATCAGGGTCGCGTGCCAGTTCGGGTTCAATTCACAGTCCTTGTACAGCGGCTTGCAGTGAAGCGTGCGGGCGCGTCAGCTCTTGGTCGAGAAACGGTAGCCGGTGCCGCGGACGGTTTGTACCAGATTTTCGTAGGCTTCACCCAGTGCCTTGCGCAGGCGGCGGATGTGCACGTCGACGGTGCGCTCCTCGACATAGACGTTGCCGCCCCAGACCTGGTCGAGCAGCTGGCCACGGGTGTAGGCGCGCTCCTGGTGGGTCATGAAGAACTGCAGCAGGCGGTATTCGGTCGGGCCCATCTCGGCGGGTTTGCCGTCGATGGTGACGCGGTGGCTGATCGGGTCGAGCAGCAGGCCGCCGACTTCGATCGGTGCCTCGCTGTCGCTCGGGCCGGTGCGGCGCAGCACGGCCTTGAGGCGGGCCACCAGCTCGCGGGGCGAGAACGGCTTGGTGATGTAGTCGTCGGCACCGACTTCCAGGCCCTGGATCTTGTTGTCCTCTTCGCCCTTGGCGGTGAGCATGATGATCGGGATGTCCCCGGTCAGCTCGTCGCGCTTGAGACGGCGTGCCAGTTCGATGCCGGAGGTGCCGGGCAGCATCCAGTCCAGCAGGATCAGGTCCGGCTTGCGGTCGACGATGATGGCGTGGGCCTGCTGGGAGTTCTCTGCCTCGAGGCAGTCGTAGCCGGCCATTTCCAATGCAACGGCGATCATCTCGCGAATAGGCGCTTCGTCGTCGACGATCAGAATGTTCCTGCCAACCATGCTCAAAACTCTCCCATCTATGATGTCTTGGCCCGCATTAGATAACGGAATTATTGCAGCTGTGTGACAGGGCGTTGGCCGTTCTGGCGACATTGCATGACTGCGCTAGGCTTCACAGGGCCGCTGCGGCGGTGTTTCTCCTTCTTCCCCCGACACGATGGTGATTCCAATGACACGACATACGCTGAGCTGGATGGCCCTTTTCGCTGCGCTGGCATTGCCGGGGGTGGCGTCGGCGCACCACGCGATGGAGAAGGACGGCATGTGGGTCGACCATGCCGGCATGACCCTGTACACCTTCGACAAGGATGCCGGAGGCAAGTCGATGTGCAACGGTGATTGCGCAACCAACTGGCCGCCGCTGCTGGTCAAGGCCGAGGATGAAGCGGCCAAGGACAAGTGGACGGTGATCGAGCGCGATGATGGCAAGAAGCAGTGGGCCTATGATGGCAAGCCGCTGTACACCTTCATCAAGGACAAGAAAGCCGGGGACAAGACCGGTGATGGCGTGAAGGATGTCTGGCATATCGCCAAACCCTGACGCGTGTTCGGTCTTTGTGGGAGCGGGCTTGCCCCGCGATTGCGTCAGTGAATTCACCAGTGTAATCGCGCGGCAAGTCGCAGCGGCGAACCGCTGCGCTCCCTTCAGCGCAGCGCGTAGTCCAGCACCACGCCGATGAAGATCAGCAGGCCCGCCCAGTGGTTGTGCAGGAACGCTTTGAAGCAGGCATCGCGATCCAGCGTGCGGGTCGACCAGAACTCCCAGGCGAAGCATGCCAGGGCGCCCAACAGGCCCAGGTGGAACCAACCACCCAGTTCGAAGTGGTTGCCGGCCAGCAACAGGCAGCCAAGCGACAGCACCTGCAAGGTCAGGATGATCACCCGATCGGCCTCGCCGAAGAGGATCGCCGTGGATTTCACGCCGATCTTCAGGTCGTCGTCGCGATCGACCATCGCATAGTAGGTATCGAAGGCTACCGTCCACAGCAGGTTGGCGATGTACAGCAGCCAGGCCGCCGCTGGCAATTCACCCCCGGCAGCGGTGAAGGCCATCGGGATGCCCCACGAATAAGCGGCGCCCAGCACCACCTGCGGGTAGTAGGTGTAGCGCTTCATGAACGGGTAGCAGAATGCCAGGGCAACGCCGCCAAACGACAGCCACACAGTGCTGGCGTTGGTGCACAGCACCAGCAGGAAACTGATCCCTGTCAGCACCACGAACAGCATCACCGCTTCGCGCGGCTTTATCCGGCCGCTGGCCAGGGGGCGATCGGCGGTGCGCTTGACGTGGCCGTCGACCTTGCGGTCGGCGAAGTCATTGATCGCGCACCCCGCCGCGCGCATCAGCGCAACTCCGAGGCCGAAGATCAGCACGTTGGCCAGGGTTGGTGCACCCTTGGCGGCGATCCACACGGCCGCGAGCGTAGGCCACAGCAACAGGTAGATGCCGATGGGACGGTCCAGGCGGCTGAGCTGGACGAAGTCCCAGGCTCTGGGGTGCAGGCGGTTGAGCGACTTGAGCAGCTGCAGGTACATCAGGGCGATACCTCCTTGTCCGCCTGCCACATCGCTGGCAGGAATACCTCGGCGACCAGCAGGTCCAGGCCATCGCGTTCGAAGCGCGAACGGCGGCCCCAGAGGTTGGCGCTGGCAACCTCCGTCGGCATCCACGCCTGTGGGTACGTGCACACCTCGATGGGGTGGCGAATGAACGCCTGGTCGCAGAACAGCAATTCGCCGAGCGAGCGGCTGCCCAGGGTCTCCAGATCAAGACCGCCGCGCTCCAAGGCTTCGCGGCTGGCGACGCTGCGGGCGAATACCCAAGGCTGGTCATGGCCGCGCAGATAGACTTCACGCACCCAGCCCTGCGCGCCTGGCGCAAGATTCAGGGCGAGGCATTCGTCGTCACGCAGTGGTTGCCAGCCTTCGAACAGCGGCGTCACGCAGAAGTGGTCGTGGGAGAGGCGGGTCAGGCGACGGGTCAGGGAGCCTTCGTCGAACAGCCAGTCGAGGGTGCGCTGGTCGAGGTCGCTCGCCAGCTGTGAATACGCCAGCCACGCGACAGCGGCTGCTTGCGGGGATTCGTACGACACGTCGGTATGCTTGTTACATCCAGAGAGGCGGCGAGCTTAGCATGATTGCCGGGTTTGCTTGCATACTGCCGGCCGGGCCAGTACAAAGCCCGTCATGAATTGCGCGGTGAGTGCTTCGCGGGGCAGCCCGCTCCTAAGCAGGGGCGGGTTCAACCGTGAGAGGGCCATCAGCGGCAACACAACGCCTGACCGAGGAACCCTGATGAAGAAGTGGCAATGCATTGTCTGTGGCCTGATCTACGACGAGGCCGAGGGCTGGCCGGACGACGGGATCGCTCCAGGCACCCGCTGGGAAGACGTGCCGGAAGATTGGCTGTGCCCCGATTGTGGTGTAGGCAAGAGCGACTTCGAAATGATCGCCATCGGCTGATCGACGACCCCCTGCAAGAGGAAGCACGACATGACGTCCCCTGTGGTGATCATCGGCACTGGCCTTGCGGGCTATAACCTGGCCCGGGAATTTCGCAAGCTCGACGCTGACACGCCGCTGTTGCTGATCACCGCCGACGACGGTCGCTCCTATTCCAAGCCGATGCTCTCCACCGGCTTTGCCAAGCACAAGGACGCCGACGGCCTGTGCATGGCCGAGCCGGGCGCCATGGCCGAGCAGCTCAAGGCCGAGATTCGTACCCATACCCGTATCAGCGGCATCGACCCTGGTCACAAGCGCTTGTGGATCGGCGAGGAGGCGGTGCAATACCGCGACCTGGTGTTGGCCTTGGGTGCGCAGACGGTACAGGTGCCGATCGAGGGCGACGGCACCGAGCTGGTCTTTCCGATCAACGACCTGGAAGACTACGCGCGCTTTCGTGCCGCCGCCGCGGGCAAGCAGCGCGTGTTGCTGCTGGGTGCCGGGCTGATCGGCTGCGAGTTCGCCAACGATCTGACCTTCGGCGGCTACCAGTGCGACGTGGTGGCGCCCTGTGAGCAGGTGATGCCGACCTTGTTGCATCCTGCTGCCGCCAGTGCGGTGCAGGCTGGCCTGGAAGGGCTGGGCGTGCGCTTCCATCTGGGCCCGGTGCTGACCCGCCTGCAACGCACCGGCGGCGGACTCGAGGCTCACTTGTCCGACGGCAGCGTGATTGCCTGTGATCTGGTGGTCTCGGCCATCGGCCTGCGACCGCGTACAGACCTTGCCGCCGCTGCCGGGCTGCAGGTGAACCGGGGGGTGGTGGTGGATCGCCAACTGCGGACCTCCCACGCGAACATCTTCGCCCTGGGCGATTGCGCCGAAGTCGATGGCATCAACCTGCTCTACGTCATGCCGCTGATGGCTTGCGCCCGCGCGCTGGCGCAGACGCTCGCCGGCAACCCCACGGGTGTGAACTATGGCCCGATGCCTGTCACGGTAAAGACGCCCGCGTGCCCGCTGGTTGTTTCGCCAGCACCGATGGGCCGAGAGGGAACCTGGCAGGTTGAAGGGCAGGGCAGCGACCTGAAAGTGCTGTGCTATAGCGCCGATGGCCAGTTGCTGGGCTATGCCCTCACGGGGTCGGCGGTGTTGGAAAAGCTGGCGCTGAATCGGCAGCTTCCGCCTCTAATGGCCTGAATGCCGTTCGAACTGTCGTATTTGGCCTGTTCTTGGCGCGACAATGACCGCTCAGACACTGGCGCGGCCACGGTGAGCGTGCCATTCTCACTTCCGTCTGCCGCAGATTAGAGCCTGCGGCGCCTTGGGCGCTGCTTTCGCAGGTAGCACGGCATAACAACAAAAATCCCGTCAAAGAGGCTTCACTATGCGTAAACCAGAACTCGCCGCCGTCATCGCCGAAAAGGCCGATCTGACCAAGGAAAAGGCCAATCAGGTGCTGAACGCGATTCTCGACAGCATCACTGGCGCGCTCGACAAGGATACCGTCACCCTGGTCGGTTTCGGCACCTTCGAGAAGCGTCACCGCGGCGCGCGCACCGGCAAGAACCCACAGACTGGTCAACCGGTGAAGATCAAGGCCAGCAACACTGTTGCCTTCAAACCTGGCAAGAACCTGCGTGACAGCGTCAACGTTCCCGCCAAGCCAGCCAAGAAAGGCAAGTGATCGATTCCTGACACTCCAGTGTGATCCGAACGGGCGCCCCAGGGCGCCCGTTGTGCTTTCTGGCATGCAGAAACAATGCGGCGAGCTGGCGTAAAAAGTTTAAGAAAGGGATAAACTGCGCGCTTCAGTCATATTTCAATCGAGGCGCGCTGATGAAGTTTCGCTTTCTTCTCTGGGCCATGGGGCTGCTGATGGCCAGGGCCAGCCGTAACAACCCGGCGTTCCAGCAGCAACTGCGCGACAAGGACCTGGTGTTCCAGATGCAGACCTTGGATGGCAAAGTGGCCCGGCATTTCACGGTGAGTGGTGAGCGCATCAGCAGCAAGGGTGGCCTGCACCCTCAACCGGCCTTTGCCATCGCCTTCAAGGATGCCGCGTTCGGCTTTGCCACCTTGCAGGCTGGCAACAAGCAGTTGGCGTTCATGCAGGGGATTCAGGACAAGAACATCCAGATCAAGGGCAACCCGGCATTGGTGATCTGGTTTCAGGGGCTGATGAAATACCTCAAGCCTCGCAAGAAAAAGGCCTGAATCCGCCTGTGTACGAGCGGGCAAACCCGCTCGTGCCAGTCAGTGTGGGGCCTGGAACTGCGAGGCCAGTTCGCGCAGCAGCGCTTCGGCTTCCAGCACCTTGCTCACTACGTCCTCCGCCTTGTCGCGGGTCAGCCCAAGGCGTTCGAGCAGCGCCTCCGGAATCTCTTCCTGCGGTCCTGAGCCAATGCCCCGCGAACGCAACAGCGACGTGGCCAGGCACACGAGGTTCGGGTAGGCCGAATACTCGCCTTCATAGCTTGGGTCGTGCTGGAAGCGCAGCGCCGCGGACAGCTCATCCGGCATGTCCCACAGCTTCATCAGCCAGGCGCCGATCTGCTCGCGGCTGATGCCCAGCAGGTGCTGCTCGACATAGCTGTGGTACAGGTGCGGGTTGACCTCAAGATGACGACAGATCAACGAGAAATGCGGCGGGAACACGTGGGCCAGCAGCAGATAGCCGAAGTTGTGCAGCAGCCCCGCCAGGTAGGTGAGACCGGCTTCGGGGCGTTCGGCGCGCGGCATGGCGCGGGTCAGGCCTTCGATCACTGCGGCTGTGTAGATCGACTGCTGCCAGTAAGGCGTGGCCTGCTGCGGATGGTCTTTCGGCAGGCTCAGGGTCTTGCCCAGGGCCAGGCCCAGCGCAAGATTGATCACCAGGTCGAAGCCCAGCACGCGAACGATGGCATCTTCCACCGAGCGGATCTTGCCGGGTGACGCGTAGTAGGGCGATGCGGCCCAGCTCACCACCTGTGCGGCCAGTGCCGGGTCGGTTTCGACCACGCCGGTGATGTCGTCAACGCTGGCGTTGGGGTCGACGCGCAGTTTGATGATCTTCTGCGCGGTGTCGGCCAGTGGCGGGATCTCGATGGTCTGCTCCAGGCGCTGCTGGATGCGGCGGGCAGTGAAGGCCTGGACCGCGTTGGAGATTTCCTTGGTGTCGTCGTGGGGGCGGTCGAGGTTGCGCTGGATGCTTTCGACTTCAAGACCAAAGCTGCCGGCGCTGGCCTTGCTCAGCATGCGCTTGAAGTTGTCGCGGGCCACTTCCAATAGCAGCCCAGCCTCACCGGACTGGATCAACAGGCTATCGGCGTTGAGCAGCCGCTCGTCGTACAGGCACGGTGAGCTGGTCAGGGCCGGGATTGCCGGCAAGGCCTTGAGCTGATGCTTGTCGAGCATCTTCTTCAGACGCTCCAGCGGCACGGCCTTGAGTTTGCGACCGGTCAGCTCTTCCAGGCGCTGCAGGTCCAGCAGATGGCTTTGAGGAAACAGCACCATGAGCGCGCCGACTTCATCGTCCAGCAGAACGGCCTGGACGCGCGATTTCGCGGGCAGCCGCGGGTGTTCGGACACCTCGCGATAGGCTACGCCGAGCTTTTCCAGCAGCAGTCGGATGACCGACGGAGCGTGCGGGGTTGCGGTGTCCAAGGCCACTTCAGTCATGGGCTGTTTCCAAAGGTGTCTTTTTAAACGCGAAGTATAACCATCCTGAGCCCCGAGCTGGGGCACGAATGGGACCGGTGTCACACTTGGCCGTATTGTTGGCCGTGACGCAGCCACCGATCCAGTAGCGGGCTGACATGATCGGGCCAGCGTGCCAGCAATGCCTGTGCGGCGTCGCGTACTGCGGGCAGCAGGTCGGCGTCACGCATCAGGTCGGCGACCTTGAATTGCAGCAGGCCGGTCTGGCGGGTGCCGAGCATTTCGCCGGGGCCGCGCAGCTCAAGATCCTTCTCGGCGATGACGAAGCCATCGTTGGTCTCGCGCATGATCCCTAAGCGTTCGCGGCCGATCTGTGACAGTGGCGGGTGATAGAGCAGCACGCAATGGCTGACGGCGCTACCCCGACCGACCCGGCCACGCAGCTGGTGAAGCTGGGCCAGGCCCAGGCGTTCAGGGTTTTCGATGATCATCAGGCTGGCGTTGGGCACGTCCACCCCCACCTCGATCACCGTGGTGGCCACCAGCAATTGCAGATGGCCGGCCTTGAACTCGGCCATCACCGCGGCTTTTTCCGCAGGCTTCATGCGCCCGTGGATCAGGCCCACACGCAGCTCGCCGAGCGCGCTGCCCAGCTCTTCGAACGTACTTTCGGCGGCCTGGCAGGTCAGCTCCTCGGATTCCTCGATCAGGGTGCACACCCAGTAGGCCTGGCGCCCTTCGGCGCAGGCAGCGCGGACCCGCTCTACCACCTCGAAGCGGCGACTGTCGGCCACCAGCACGGTATTGACTGGCGTTCGGCCGGGCGGCAGCTCATCAAGAATGGAGGTGTCGAGGTCGGCGTAGGCGCTCATGGCGAGCGTACGCGGGATGGGGGTGGCGGTCATGATCAACTGGTGCGGACACAGCGTGCCGTTCACGCCCTTCTTGCGCAGGGCCAGCCGTTGCTGCACGCCGAAACGGTGCTGCTCGTCGATGATCGCCAGGGCGAGGTGGCGAAACTTCACTTCTTCCTGGAACAGCGCATGGGTGCCGACCACCATGGGGGCGCCGCCGGCGATTTGCTCCAGCGCACTGGCGCGGGCCTTGCCTTTGAGCTTGCCAGCCAGCCAGGCGACTTCTATCCCCAAGGGTTCGAGCCAGCGCTTGAAGGTGATGTAGTGCTGTTCGGCGAGGATCTCGGTGGGCGCCATCAGCGCGACCTGGTAACCGGCCTCCAGCGCCTGCAGCGCTGCCAGCGCAGCAACCACGGTCTTGCCGGCACCCACGTCACCTTGTACCAGGCGCATCATCGGCTCTGGCTGGCTGAGGTCATAGGCGATCTCGTTGCCTACCCGCTGCTGGGCACCGGTGGGAGTGAATCCGAGGTTGGCCAGGTACTGCCCGGGCAGGCGGCTGGCCTTGGGCAGCACCGGGGCTCGCAGGGCCCGCAGGCTCTCACGCAGACGCTGCTGGGAGAGCTGGTGCGTGAGCAGTTCCTCGAATGCGAGGCGGTGCTGGGCCCAGTGCTGGCCTTCGGCAAGCTCGTCGAGGTCGGCGTCGGCGGGTGGGTTGTGCAGGTAGCGGATAGCGTCGTCCAGTGGCGCCAGGTGATAGTCGCGGGCCAGCTCATCCGGCAGCCAGTCGGGCAGGCTGCGCGGGCCGAGCTTGCTCAGGCTGAGCTGGCAGAGCAGGCGCAGACGCTGCTGGGTGAGGCCTTCGGTGGTCGGGTAGATCGGGGTCAGGGTCTGCTCGACGGGGGGTGGCGGTTCGTCGCCGTTGAGCGCGCGGTATTCCGGATGATAGATCTCAAGGCCAGAGGCTCCGGGGCGTGCCTCACCGTAGCAGCGCAGGTGGGTGCCACGCTTGAGGCCTTCTTTCTGCGCATTGCTGAAGTGATAGAAGCGCAGGCTCAGTACGCCCGTGCCGTCACCCAGGCGTACCACCAGGCTGCGGCGTTTGCCCATGGTCACGTCAGCACCGCTGACCACGCCCTCGATCACGGCGTCCTGACCCGGACGCAGGGCGCCGATCGGTACGACGCGGGTGCGGTCCTGATAGCGCAGTGGCAGGTGGAACAGCAAGTCCTGCAGGCTTTCCAGGCCGACCTTGGCGAGTTTTTCCGCCATCGCCTCGCCGACGCCCTTGAGCTCGGTGACCGGGACTTTCGACAACTCCGTCATGGCATCAGGCCGGCTGTGGCGCAGGCGTCTTGGCGACCGAACAGAGGCGGATCGAATCGGCGAGGATCTCGATTGCCTTTGGCCGCGGGAAGCTGGCGCGCCAGGCGATGGCAACGGTTCGGAACGGCGCAGGCGCTGTCAGTGGGCGTACTTCGATGACGCCAGGGGCGTAGTGATGACTGTGCACCGCCGACAACGGCAGGATCGAAACACCCAGGCCCGAGGCGACCATATGACGGATGGTCTCCAGCGAGCTGGATTCGACCGTGGTGTGCTTCGAGGCATCGTTACCCTTGTTCAGGGTCGGGCAGGCTTCGAGCACCTGGTCGCGGAAGCAGTGACCTTCGCCGAGCAGCAGCAGGCTCTTGTCGTTGAGCAGGGCGGTGTCGATAGTCTTCTTGGCGGTCCAGGGGTGATCGGCCGGCATCAGCGCGCAGAATGGCTCATCGTACAGCGGTAGCGTCAGCACGTCGGCCTCGTTGAACGGCAGCGCGATGATCACCGCGTCCAGTTCGCCGTTGCGCAGTTTCTCGCGCAGCACGTGGGTGAAGTTCTCTTCGATGTACAGCGGCATCTGCGGGGCAACCCGGTGCAGCTGTGGAATCAGGTGCGGGAACAGGTAGGGGCCGACGGTATAGATGGCGCCGACTTTCAGTGGAGCAGTGAGCTGGTTCTTGCCAGGCCTGGGCCAGTTCGCGGATGCCTTGGGCCTGCTCGAGCACCTTCTGCGCCTGGGCGACGATGCTTTCGCCGACCGGTGTCAGGCGTACGGCGCTCTTGCTGCGTTCGAAGATCAGCACGCCCAGCTCGTCCTCAAGCTTCTTCACCCCGACCGACAGGGTCGGCTGGCTGACGTGGCAACGCTCGGCGGCATGGCCGAAGTGCTGCTCCTGAGCGAGTGTGACGATGTAGCGGAGTTCAGTGAGGGTCATAACGTGCGTCCATGAAGTTGCGGCCCCAGCATAGCGGGTGCAATCGATAGACGCACGTTATCAGACTTGCGGTTTTGTGACAGATGCAATGTATCAGCGCTTGTCCAACGAGTAGACGAAGGGCGCCACTACCTCGATCGTGCCATTGTTCAACAACTCCGCAGGCGGTTTGGGTACCGTGCCGGCGCGGCGGATCATGTCCATCGTCGCGCGGTCCAGTGCAGCACTGCCTGAGCCTCCTGCCAGTGAATACGACAGCACCTTGCCCTCGGCATCGACCACGAAGCGCAGCCGGTTGATCCCTTGCAGGCCACGGCGACGTGCGTCTTCCGGGTACTTCTTGTACTTCGCCAGGTGACGCAGCAGGTCGCTTTGCCATGTCGGCAGGGCGTTGCTGTTGGAGGCGATACTCGGCTGCGGCGCTGCCGACTTCTGCGGTGGAGCGTTGCTTGGCGCGGTATCGGCCACTTGTTCCTTGGCCGGTGGTTCGTCCTTCGGCGGCTCAGGCTTTTTCTCGGGCTTGGGCGGCTGGGGCTTGGCCTTCGGCTTGGGCGGCTTCGGGATCGCGATCTTCGGTTTCGGAGCCTCCACCAGCTTGGGCAGCGGTGGCTCTTCGACCGGCGCAGGCGGCTGTGGAGCAGCTTTCGGTGGCGGCGGTGGCGCAGGCTCGGGGACCGGTGCCAGCTCGACCATCATCGCTGCCGGCGGCAGCTCGATGGCCTGGGGCACCGACCAGTTGAGCGTCAGCACTACGGCGATCACGTGCACACCGAGCACGGCTGCCAGGCTGGCACCGTAGCGCACCAGGTTGGAGCGCTTGTTCGTCATTTCTTGGCTGCCGTCTCGAGTCCGACCAGACCGACCTTGAGGTAGCCGGCCGCGCGCATGGTGTTCATCACTTCCATCAGGTCGCCGTAGTCAACACCCTTGTCGGCCTGGAAGAAGATGGTGGTTTCCTTGTCGCCCTTGGTCTTGGCGTCGAGCATCGCGCCAAGCTGTTCGGGCAGGGCCACCGCGTCATCGCCGACGTACAGCTTCTTGTCGGCCTTGACGCTGACGAACACCGGTTTCTCGGGCCTCGGTGCAGGTTTTGCGGTCGAGGCTGGCAGGTCGACCTTGATGTCGACCGTCGCCAGTGGTGCGGCAACCATGAAGATGATCAGCAGTACCAGCATCACGTCGATGAACGGCGTGACGTTGATTTCGTGGTTTTCGGCGAGGTCGTCGCCACCTTCGTTGAGATGCAGGCCCATGGCTTACCCCACTTTCACCATGTGCGGGGCGGCGCGCTCGCCAGCCTGATGGTCCAGGTCACGGCTGACCAGCAGCAGGACCTGCGCCGAGGCGTCGGAGACCTGCGCCTTGTAGCCGGCGATGGAACGGGCGAAGACGTTATAGATGACGACGGCCGGGATCGCGGCGACCAGGCCCAGGGCGGTGGCCAGCAGGGCTTCGGCGATGCCTGGGGCAACGACGGCGAGGTTGGTGGTCTGGGTCTTGGCGATGCCGATGAAGCTGTTCATGATGCCCCACACGGTGCCGAACAGGCCGACGAATGGCGCGGTGGAGCCGATGGTGGCCAGCACGCCGGTGCCGCTGCTCATATTGCGACCGCTGGCGGCGACCAGGCGCTCCAGACGGAAACTGACGCGTTCCTTGATGCCTTCCTTCTCGCGGGTGTTGGCCGACAGGCGCATTTCCTCGAGGGCGTCGTGGATCAGGGTATGGGCCAGGGTGCCCTCCTTGTCGGCGACGCTGCTGGCTTCTTTCAGGCTGGCAGATTTCTTCAGCAGGGCGATTTCACCGCGCAGGCGGCGCTTGGCGCCCATCAGCTCGAAGCCCTTGGCGATCCAGATGGTCCAGGTGATGATGGAGGCGATGGCCAGGCCGATCATTACCGCCTTCACGACGATATCGGCGTTCTTGTACATGCCCCATGGGGACAGGTCGTGGGCCATGCCCAGCGAGGTGTCTTCGACCGGTGCTTCGACGTTCTCGTTTGCTGGCGCCTGGGCCTCGGCGGGCTCAGCGGCGTTCGCGGATGCCTGGCCATTGGCGGCCGGGTCAGCCGGTGCGACTGCAGCAGGAGGGGTGGCGCCGTTGGCGGCAGGCTCTTCAGCCATGGCGGCCGGGGCCAGCACCAGGCTGAACAGCAGCGCGGCGATGGCGCGCCAGGCGCGCGACGTGGTTGGCGAAGCGGAAGGTTGAGTACGAGTCATGCTGGCCGGACCTGATGAAGAAAAATGAGGTGGTGTTCTCCATGGCCTCGAGGCGGGCCGAGAACTGATCAGGGCGCCATTATTGCAAGTAATTCTTGTTAACAAAAGTAATAGAGTATCTTTTTTTACGCTTTGGATAGCCGCTGATCGTCTAATACGGCTAGCCTGGGCCTTTCGTTCTGGAGTGAAGTGATGTCGGATCTGTCCGCGATGATCGTAGGTTGTGGCGATGTAGGCAGCCGCCTGGCCCGGCAACTGCTCGCCCGCGGCTGGCAGGTACATGGGCTGCGTCGCACGGTGGGGCAACTGCCTGCAGGCGTTCTGCCGGTGGCGGCCGATCTGTCCGACCCCAGCATTCCTGCAGGTTGGCCCGAGCGTTCCCCGGATTATCTGGTGTATTGCGTGGCGGCCAGCCAGCACGATGAAGCCGGTTATCGAGCCGCCTACGTGGAGGGTTTGCGCCACGTGCTGACTTGGTTGGCGGACAAGGGGCAGCACCCGCGCCGCTTGCTGTTCGTGTCCAGCAGCAGCGTCTATGCGCAGCAGGGCGGCGAGTGGGTCGAGGAAGGTGCGGCTACCGAGCCCGAGGGATATTCGGGGCGGATCATGCTGGAGGCCGAGCGCTTGGCGCTCGAGAGCGGGATTGCCGCCAGCCTGGTGCGCCTGACGGGGATCTATGGCCCCGGCCGCGAGTGGCTGCTTAGCCAGGTGCGCCAGGGATATCGGGTGACCGAGGAGCCGCCGCTGTACGGCAATCGCATTCATGCCGAGGACGCGGCCGGTTTGCTGGCGTTCCTGCTGCAGGCAGACGCGGACGGGGTGGCGCTGCAGGACTGTTACATCGGTGTCGACGACGATCCGGCCCCGCTGGCCGAGGTGGTGGCCTGGCTGCGCCAGTACATGGGCGTTACCGAGTGGTCTGACGAGCAGCGCGTGCGCCGCACCGGCAGCAAGCGCTGCAGCAACGCGCGGGCACGGGCGCTGGGCTGGGTGCCGCAGTATGCGAGCTACAAGGAAGGGTACGCGGCGATCCTGAAAGGCTGAAGCCAAGCCTCGACCACCGGTGTCGAGGCTGGCCGGGTACCCGTAGGAGCGGGCTTGCCCGCGAATCGGATACCGCGCTGCATGGCACCGGCTTCGCCGGTGATCGCGGGACAAGCCCGCTCCCACAGGGATTGGGCTGGTCTTTAAATTTTGGACGAGACAATTGCTCCTGCAGGTAGTGGATCAGTCGCGCTCAAGCACCCACTGCCGCGCGCCAGCCGCGAGTTCTGGCATTTCGTCGGGCTGCGCACGGTTCACTGCACGGAAGATCTCCAGCTTGTCGTCATCACGCTTGAACACCCAGGGGGCGCCGCGTTGGTCGCGCTCCAGCCAGAGGCTGTCGTTGTCGCCGCCCATGGTCGCGCAATCGCCGGCCAGGCAAAGGGCGTAACGGTCCAGATCGGGCAAGCCGGTCACGCCGCCGTCGTCGGCGAAGCGGACCTTGGCGCCCTGGCCTGGGCCTTCGACGATTTTCCATTCGCCACCCAGGTACGCCTTGTACAGGGCCTTCTCGAAGCTGCCACCCAGCGGTGCGTCGGCGGGTGCCGGGGGCTTGCTGCGCACGAAAGTCTGCTTGGCGCCGGAGGTGTCGGTCGTTTGCAATTCGTCGCCATCGAGGCTCAATTGCTCGCTCTGGCCGCCTTCGAAATTGGCTTGCCATTGCTTGTCGGCCGCGACGAGGCTGCCCTCAGCGGCTTCGAAGCCATTGCTGTACCGGGCTTGCTGGCTGGCGACGTCAATCTTCCATTCGAACACCGGACCATGGCTGGACAGCGCCTTGCGCAAGCTGTCGCCCTTGACGGCGGCGTCGATGGCATCCTGGTTGATCCAGGTACCGTTGAAATCTTCAGGTTTGTGGCTGGCGCAGCCGCCCAGAAGCAGGGCTGCCAGCGCGAGAGGCAGGGCATGACGCATGGTGGGAACCTTCAGGAAGGAAAGGCGGCAGGCCGGGCGCCCGCCGCCTGGGGCATCACTCGATGACGAGGATGGCGTCCATCTCGACTTGCGAGCCCTTTGGCAGGGCAGCTACGCCAATCGCGGCGCGGGCTGGGTAGGGCTGCTCGAAGTAGCGACCCATGACCTCATTGACCTTGGCGAAGTGGCTCAGGTCGGTGAGGAAGATGTTCAGCTTGACGATATCCTTGAACGAACCGCCAGCGGCCTCGGCAACAGCCTTGAGGTTTTCGAAGACCTGCACGGTCTGTGCCTCGAAGCCTTCAACCAGCTCCATGGTCTTGGGATCCAGAGGAATCTGGCCCGACATGTAGACGGTGTTGCCAGCCTTGATCGCCTGGGAGTAGGTGCCGATGGCGGCAGGGGCCTTGTCGCTGTTGATGACGGTCTTGGTCATGTTGACTCCTTGCGGTTGACGGATTACGCACGCGTTCGGGTGATGCGGACCACGCCGGTCAGGGTGCGCAGCTTCTTGATCACGCGAGCCAGGTGCACGCGGTCGCGCACGCTGACCACCAGTTGGACCACGCTGACGCGACCGTCGCGCTCATCCATGCTGATCTTCTCGATGTTGCCGTCGGCGGCGTTGACGCTGCTGGCCAGCAGGGCGATCAGGCCGCGCTGGTGTTCCAGTTCGACACGCAGTTCGACATTGAACTCGCCGGTGACGTCCTTGGCCCAGGAGAGCTGCAGGCACTTCTCCGGGTTGTGTCGGATTTCACTGATGTTGCGGCAGTCTTCCAGGTGCACGACCATGCCCTTGCCCGCCGACAGGTGGCCGACGATGGGGTCACCCGGGATCGGCGTACAGCACTTGGCGTAGCTGAGCACCAGGCCTTCTGTGCCGCGGATCGCCAGCGGACCCTCTGGCGATGGTAGTTGCTCGCCTTCGGCGGACAGCAGGCGGCGGGCGACCACGTAGGCCATGCGGTTGCCCAGGCCGATGTCTTCGAGCAGGTCTTCGACGAGCTCCAGGCGGTATTCGGTGAGGATGGCCTGGACGCGCTCGGCGGCGATCTTGTCCAGGCTGCTGTCGAAGCCTGTCAGCACTTTGTTCAGCAGGCGTTCGCCGAGGCTGATGGATTCGGAGCGGCGCTGCTGTTTGAGCGCATGGCGAATGTGCGTGCGTGCCTTGCCGGTAACCACGAAGTTGAGCCAGGCCGGGTTTGGGCGTGCGCCCGGTGCACTGACGATCTCGACCGTCGAGCCACTTTGCAACGGCTCGGAGAGCGGTGCCAGGCGACGGTTGATGCGGCAGGCGATGCAGCTGTTGCCGACGTCGGTGTGCACCGCGTAGGCGAAGTCGACGGCAGTGGAGCCTTTGGGCAGCTCCATGATCCGGCCTTTGGGCGTGAAGACATAGACCTCGTCCGGGAACAGGTCGATCTTCACACTCTCGATGAACTCCAGCGAGTTGCCGGCCCGCTGCTGCAGCTCGAGGATGCCCTTGACCCATTGACGGGCGCGGGCGTGGCTGCCCTTGGGCTGTTCTTCCTCGTTCGACTTGTACAGCCAGTGCGCGGCGATGCCGTTGTTGGCCATCTCTTCCATTTCGCGGGTGCGGATCTGGATTTCGATGGGCACACCGTGCATGCCGAACAGCGTGGTGTGCAGCGACTGGTAGCCGTTGGCCTTGGGAATCGCGATGTAGTCCTTGAAGCGCCCCGGCAGCGGCTTGTACAGGTTGTGCACGGCACCCAGCACGCGGTAGCAGGTGTCGACCTTGTCGACGATGATGCGGAAGGCGTACACGTCCATGATCTCGTTGAAGGCGCGGCGCTTGCCGCGCATCTTCTTGTAGATGCCATAGAGGTGTTTCTGCCGGCCGCTGACCTCGCCCTCGATGCCGTCCGCCGCCAGGCAGTTGGCCAGCGAGGTCTCGATCTTGGCGACGATTTCCTTGCGGTTGCCGCGCGCGCTCTTCACCGCCCGGTGAATGAGCGAGGAGCGCATGGGATGCATGGCCTTGAAACCAAGATCCTCGAACTCCACGCGCACGGTGTGCATGCCCAGCCGATTGGCGATGGGGGCGTAGATCTCGAGGGTTTCCTTGGCGATGCGCCGGCGCTTTTCACCGGACAGCACTTCCAGGGTGCGCATGTTGTGCAGGCGATCGGCCAGCTTGACCAGGATCACGCGGATATCGCGGGCCATGGCCATGGCCATTTTCTGGAAGTTCTCGGCTTGCGCCTCGGCCTTGGTCTCGAAATTCATCTGGGTCAGCTTGCTGACCCCGTCGACCAGCTCGGCGACGGTTTCGCCGAACTGCTGGCTGAGGGCTTCCTTGGCGATGCCGGTATCTTCGATCACGTCGTGCAGCATGGCGGCCATCAGGCTCTGATGGTCCATGTGCATGTCGGCGAGAATGCTGGCGACTGCCAGCGGATGGGTCACGTAGGGCTCGCCACTGCGGCGGCGTTGCCCGTCGTGTGCCTGTTCGGCATAGAAATAGGCCCGGCGAACAAGATTGACCTGTTCGGGGCCCAGATAGGTCGACAGCCGCTCGGCGAGGGCTTCTATACCCGGCATGGTTTCACCTCTTGCAGAGGAAGAGGATCGTGTGCCGCGCGACGTCGACCGGGCATGAATCAGACGGCCTCGTTGTTCTCGTCCTCGAACGCAGCGAACACCGGATCCTCGGTGACGATCTCTTCGGCGGCGATGAATTCATTGGTCACGATGCCTTCGGCAATTTCGCGCAGGGCGACGACGGTTGGCTTGTCGTTTTCCCACGCCACGCGTGGCTCCTTGCCGCCGGTGGCCAGTTGGCGGGCGCGCTTGGTCGAGAGCATGACCAGCTCGAAGCGGTTATCCACGTGTTCCAGGCAGTCTTCAACAGTTACGCGGGCCATGGTCTTCCTCAGTAGCAGATGCGATTAGCGTGCAGCCCAGAATGGGCAGGCGGACTCGATAGTTTAAAAAATCACCAGCCAATAGGGAAGGGCTGTTTTGTCTGGTGATCCGTGTCACCTGCTCGTGGGGGCGGGCTTGCCCGCGAAAGGGCCGTAACAGACAGCCTCTCGCTTGAACATGACGATAACGCTTCCCGTCCCGCGAACACAACAGCTTCAGCGCATCGCGTCGCGCAAGCGTGGGGTCAGCTCCTCGAACAAAGTCTGTACCGAACGCAGCGCTCGACAATCGGGGCGGGTCAGCAGCCACAGTTGGGTGTCACAACCTGGCAGCGCGCCGCTCAAGGCCTCGACGCCGGGCAGGGTGTCGACCATGTAGTCGGCCAGCGCCGCCACCCCCATGCCGGTGCTGACCAACTGAGCAATGGTCGACATGCCACTGCACTGGTACCGCGGGATCAGGTCGGGGTGCTGCTGGTTGCGCCAGACTACCGTGGGGTGGTCCTGCATGGCGTCGTCAGGGGCGATCCACGGCACGCTGTTTGGCGACTCGGCCAGGCGCTCGCGAAACTCCGGGCGTCCGCAGATTACGTAGGAGGTCGAGCCCAGGCAGCGTCCGACCAGATGCTCCGGGGGTGTGTTGGTCAGGCGCAGGGCGATGTCGGCGTCGCGTCGGCTCAGGTTGGCGAAGGTGTTGGAGGTGCCCATTTCCAGCGACAGCGCGGGGTAGTTGGGCATGAATTCGGCCAGTGCGGGCAGCAACAGGCTGTGCAGCACGGCTTCGGTGCAGGTCAGGCGTACCGTACCGCTGACCACCTGCTCGCCGCTGGTCAGAGCGATGCGCGCGGCGTCCAGCGCCTGCTCGGCCCGTTCAGCCTGTTCGGCCAGGGCCTGTGCGGTGTCGGTTGGCAGGTAGCCCTTGCGGCTCTTGACGAACAGGGCGGTGCCCAGCGCCGACTCCAGTCGCCGGATCGAGCGAAACACCGTCGAAACATCGACCTTGAGCAGCTCGGCGGCCTTGGCCAGTGAGCGACCACGTTCCAGCGCCAGGACCAGGGCGAGGTCCGCGTGATTGATCTGATATTGCATTTGTGCACGCTCTGCTTGCCGATTTGCCAATGTCTGTTGCACTGGAGCCCACTTTATAGTGGAACGGCCCCCGGGAATCAATGCACCGGGCGAGCCACAGAATTTCCCCACGATGGGGCAGTGAAAAGAACAACAGCAGCAACCATCGTCGCCCTCGAGGCGCCAGCCATATCCCCACATCGCCGCTCCGAATCAAAGGATGTACAGCCATGACGTCGGTCTCCCCGTGCGCCCGTTCTTCCCGCGAGATGAATGAATTCCTGGAAGCCCACCCGGACACACAGTACGTCGACCTGTTGATCTCCGACATGAACGGCGTGGTGCGTGGCAAGCGCATCGAGCGGGCCAGCCTGCACAAGGTGTACGAGAAGGGCATCAACCTGCCGGCTTCGCTGTTCGCCCTGGATATCAACGGCTCGACCGTCGAAAGCACGGGCCTCGGCCTGGATATCGGCGATGCCGACCGCATCTGCTATCCGATCCCAGGCTCGCTCTCCAACGAGCCCTGGCAGAAGCGGCCGACGGCGCAGTTGCTGATGACCATGCACGAAATCGAAGGCGAGCCGTTCTTCGCCGACCCGCGTGAAGTGCTGCGCCAGGTGGTGAGCAAGTTCGATGCGCTTGGCCTGGATATTTGCGCAGCGTTCGAGCTGGAGTTCTACCTGATCGACCAGGACAATCTGAACGGTCGGCCGCAGCCGCCACGCTCGCCGATCTCGGGCAAGCGCCCGCAGTCCACCCAGGTCTACCTGATCGACGACCTGGACGAGTACGCCGACTGCCTGCAGGACATGCTCGAAGCCGCCAAGGAGCAGGGTCTGCCGACGGATGCGATCGTCAAGGAAAGTGCGCCGGCGCAGTTCGAGGTCAACCTGCATCACGTCGCCGATCCGCTCAAGGCTTGCGACTACGCGATCCTGCTCAAGCGCCTGATCAAGAACATCGCCTACGACCACGAGATGGACTCGACCTTCATGGCCAAGCCCTACCCGGGCCAGGCGGGCAACGGCCTGCACGTGCACATCTCGCTGCTGGACAAGAAAACCGGCAAGAACATCTTCGCCAACGACGATGCGCTGCAGAGCGAAACCCTGCGTCACGCCATTGGCGGTGTGCTGGAAACCATGCCGGCGTCGATGGCCTTCCTGTGTCCGAACATCAACTCTTACCGCCGCTTTGGTGCTCAGTTCTATGTGCCGAACGCCCCGAGTTGGGGCCTGGACAACCGCACCGTCGCCCTGCGCGTGCCCACCGACAGCAGCGATAACTTGCGTATCGAGCACCGCGTCGCAGGTGCCGATGCCAACCCTTACCTGATGCTTGCCGCGATTCTCGCTGGTATCCACCACGGCCTGACCAACAAGGTCGAACCCGGCGCGCCGATCGAGGGCAATTCGTACGAGCAGCTTGAGCAGAGCCTGCCGAACAACCTGCGTGATGCCTTGCGAGCGCTGGATGACAGCGAGGTCCTCAACCAATACATCAGCCCGGAATACATCGACATCTTCGTGGCCTGCAAGGAAAGTGAGCTGGCGGAGTTCGAAGTGTCGATCTCCGACCTCGAATACAACTGGTACCTGCACACGGTGTAAGCCCATGAGCGCAATCGCGGTTCCCTTGATCGGTGTCAGCGCCTGCCGCCAGCAGGTCGGGAAGAACTCGTCGCACACGGTGGGCGACAAGTATGTCGAGGCGGCAGGTTTTGCCGGGCTGCCTGTGATCCTGCCGGCGCGCGACACGGCCAGCGACCCGCAGGCGCTGCTGGCGCGTCTGAATGGCATTCTTTTTACCGGCTCGCCTTCAAATGTCGAGCCGCATCATTACAATGGCGCCCCCAGCGTGGACGGTACCCGGCACGACGTTGCGCGTGACCGCCTGACCCTGCCGTTGCTGCAGGCCGCCATAGCCGCCGGCGTGCCGGTGTTGTGCATCTGCCGTGGATTCCAGGAACTCAACGTGGCCTTGGGCGGCACTTTGCACCAGCGGGTGCAGGAACTGCCCGGCTACCTGGACCACCGCGAACCTGAGGACGCACCCCTGGAGGTGCAATACGGGCCTCGACACACGGTCGGCATTGCGCCGGGCGGGCTGTTCGAGCGCCTGGGCCTGGCGGAGCAGTTCGAGGTCAACTCGCTGCACAGCCAGGGCATCGACCGTCTGGCCCCGGGCCTGCGTGTCGAGGCACGGGCCCCGGATGGCCTGATTGAAGCGGTGTCGATGAGTGATGCGTCGGGCTTCGTGCTTGGCGTGCAATGGCACCCGGAGTGGCGTTTCGCCGAAAACCCGGTCTCCCTACGTCTGTTTCAGGCGTTTCGTGAGGCCTGCATTGCCCATGCTGCTCGGGAGGGCTCGCGCCAGAAGGCATTCTGACGTTACCCGAAGGTCTCGGATGACCCATCCCCTGCAGCAAGCTTTCAATGAGTGAAAGCGGGCCTTGTTCGCAAGGTCTGTGAAAACAATACCAATAGCAACGGCAAATAACTCATGAGCGAATACACAGAAGCCGGCCGCCCTCCCGATGTGGCGGCCGACGCGGGCAGCAACACCCAGCGCGCCAGCAAAGGCCTGGCCAAAGGTCGCCTGGGCCTGCTGGCCAGCGTGGTGCTGGGCATCTCCACCATTGCCCCGGTCTACACCCTGACCGGCGCCCTTGGCCCGACCGTGCGTGAGGTCGGCGCCCATCTTCCAGCGGTCTTCATTGTCGGCTTCCTGCCGATGCTGCTGGTTGCCCTCGGCTACCGTGAGCTGAACGCCGCGGAGCCCGACAGCGGCACCTCTTTCACCTGGTCGGCACGTGCCTTCGGTCCCATGATCGGCTGGATCGGTGGCTGGGGGCTGGTCGTCGCCACCACCATCGTGCTGTCGAACCTGGCCGGTGTGGCGGTCGATTTCTTCTACCTGTTCTTCGGGCAGATCACCGGGCATCACGAGTATGCCGCGCTAGCGGACAACCTGTTGATCAACGTCACTACCTGTTGTGCGTTCATCGCCCTGGCGGTGTGGATCTGCTGTCGGGGCATGGGGACCACCATGACCGTGCAGTACGGCCTGGTTGCCCTGCAATTGCTGGTGTTGGTGGGCTTTGGTTTTGCTGCGTTCGGCGAGACCACCGCGCCACCGCCGCTGGAATTCGATTTCGCCTGGTTCAATCCCTTCGGGGTCGAATCGTTCTCGGCCTTCGCGGCCGGGCTGTCGCTGTCGATCTTCATCTTCTGGGGCTGGGACGTGTGCCTCACCGTCAGCGAAGAGTCCATCGGCAGCGACGAAGTGCCTGGCAAGGCTGCCACCTGGACGGTACTGCTGATCCTCGGCCTGTACCTGTTCACCGCCATTGCCACCCTTCAGTTCGCCGGCATCAGCGACACTGGCCTGGGCCTGGGCAATCCGCGTATCCAGGAGAACGTCTTCGCCCACCTGGCAGGTCCGGTGATGGGGCCGCTGGCGATCCTGATGTCGATTGCGGTGCTGGCCAGCACAGCGGCGTCGCTGCAGTCGACCTTCGTGTCGCCGGCGCGCACCCTGCTCGCCATGGGCTACTACGGTGCGGTGCCGCAGCGCTTCGCCAGTGTCTGCCCACGCTCGCAGACGCCGCGTTACGCGACCATTTGTGCGGGCGTGGCTGCTGCCTTGTTTTACGTGACCATGCGTACCCTGAGCGAGAACGTGCTGGCAGACACCATCACCGCGCTGGGGATGATGATCTGCTTCTACTATTCGCTGACCGCGTTCGCCTGTGTCTGGTACTTCCGCGACAGCCTGTTCGACAGCCTGCGCCACTTCTTCATGCGCGGCCTGTGCCCGCTGGTGGGTGGGGTGATCCTGTCGGTGATCTTCGTGCGTACCGCGATCGACAGCGCCTCGCCCGACTTTGGCAGCGGCTCGCATGTCGGTGGGCTGGGGCTGGTGTTCGTGATCGCGGCGATCATCTCGGTGCTGGGGATCGTGCTGATGATGCTGTCGCGGCTGCGTGCACCGGCGTACTTCCTCGGGGCGACCTTGCAGCAGCAGGCGAGGTTGCAGTTGCAGGAATAAGGCGCAAGGGGTGGCTGCTGCGCAGTCCAATCGCGGGGCAAGTCGTTGCGACTTGCCCCGCGCTGGTTTCAGCGCGTGGTTCAGCCGACCAACTGCTTCAACAGCTCACCATGGCGCTGCTGCTGCTTCTTGAGCAGCAACCGGTTCGAACGGAACACCGACTTCAGGTCTTCGAGCGCGTCTTCGAAGTCATCGTTGACGATGACGTAGTCGAATTCGTTGTAATGCACCATCTCGCTGACCGCTTCCTTCATGCGCCCGGCGATGATCTCTTCACTGTCCTGGCCGCGCCCGTCCAGACGCTGGCGCAGGGCTTCCTGGCTCGGTGGCAGGATGAAGATCGACAGGGCCTCGGGCATCAGCTTGCGCACTTGCTGCGCACCCTGCCAGTCGATTTCCAGGATCAGGTCGAAGCCTTGGTCGAGGGTTTCCTGCAGCGCGCTGCGGGAGGTCCCGTAGAAGTTGCCGAACACCTCGGCGTGCTCGAGGAAGTCGCCTTGGGCAATCAATGCCTTGAACTCCTCGTGAACCACGAAGTGATAGTTCACTCCGTGGATCTCGCCTGGGCGCATGGCACGGGTGGTGTGGGAGACAGAGACGCGGATCTGCTGGTCTTGCTGGGTCAGAGCAGTGACCAGGCTGGTCTTGCCAGCGCCGGAAGGCGCCGAAACGATGTAGAGGGTGCCGCTGCTGTGCTTCATGGTGGGGTGGCCTTACTCGATGTTCTGTACTTGTTCACGCATCTGTTCGATCAGCACCTTCAGGTTGACCGCTGCTTGGGTGCTGCGCGGGTCGAAGGCCTTTGAGCCGAGCGTGTTCGCCTCGCGATTGAGTTCCTGCATCAGAAAGTCCAGGCGTCGCCCGGCGGCGCCGCCCGACTTGAGCACGCGGCGCACCTCGGTGACATGGGTGCTGAGACGGTCGAGCTCTTCGGCGACGTCGCTCTTTTGTGCCAGCAGCACCATCTCCTGCTCCAGGCGCTGCGGGTCGAGCTCGGCCTGCAGGTCGTTGAAACGGTCGACGATGCGCTGGCGCTGGGCGGCCAGCATTTGTGGCACCAGGGCGCGCAGGGTGGCGACTTCGGTGGTCATGGCGTCCAGGCGCTCGTTGATCAGTCGGGCCAGCTCCTGGCCCTCGCGCAGGCGGCCGGCCTTGAGCTCGGCGAGCGCCTCGTCGAACAGTGCCATCGCCTCGGTGTTCAGCGCCTGTGGGTCGGCGGCATCGGCTACCAGCACGCCGGGCCAGGCCAACACTTCGAGGGGATTGAGCGGGGCTGGCTGATTGATCAGCCCGGCCACGGTCTCGGCGGCAGCGACCAGTTGCGCGGCGCGCTCGCGATCGACCTGCAACGGCTTGCCGGTGCTGTCTTCGGACAGGCGCAAGGTGCATTCGACCTTGCCGCGCGACAGCCCCTGGCGCAGGCCTTCGCGTACCGCGCCCTCAAGATCGCGCAGGGCTTCGGGCAGGCGCAGGTGCGGTTCGAGATAGCGGTGGTTGACCGAGCGCAGCTCCCAGGCCAGGGTGCCCTGGCTGCCGGCGCGCTCGACGCGGGCAAAGGCGGTCATGCTGTGCACCATGGGGAGTACCTCGCGAATTCGGTTTGTACGGGGAAGCCTTTCGGCTGCAAGGCGCAGGATTGTAGCGCAGTGCGGCGATGGCGCCCAATCGGACCATGCTACAGGGCGTCGCAGGGATAGGTGGAAAAAGTCGACGGGTTGCGAGGCCGCGACAATAGGCATGTCCTCGCAGGACGCACGGCTCTATAATGGCCGCCTGATTCGAATTCCAGTACAGGTATCCCAGATGAAACGTCCAAGTGGTCGCGCTGCCGATCAGCTTCGCTCGATCCGCATCACCCGCAACTACACCAAGCACGCCGAGGGGTCGGTACTGGTCGAGTTCGGTGACACCAAGGTCATCTGCACGGTCAGCGTCGAGAACGGTGTACCACGCTTCCTCAAAGGCCAGGGGCAGGGCTGGTTGACGGCCGAGTACGGCATGCTGCCGCGCTCCACTGGCGAGCGTAACCAGCGTGAGGCCAGTCGTGGCAAGCAGGGCGGCCGCACCCTCGAGATCCAGCGCCTGATCGGCCGTTCGTTGCGCGCAGCCCTGGACATGAGCAAGCTGGGCGACATCACGCTGTACGTCGACTGCGATGTGATCCAGGCCGACGGCGGCACCCGCACCGCTTCGATCACCGGCGCAATGGTGGCCCTGTGCGACGCCCTGGCGGTGATCAAGAAGCGTGGCGGTCTCAAGGGCGGCAACCCGCTCAAGCACATGATCGCCGCGGTGTCGGTGGGCATGTACCAGGGCGAGGCAGTGCTGGACCTCGACTACCTCGAAGACTCGGCTGCCGAAACCGACCTCAACGTGGTCATGACCAGCGCCGGTGGCTTCATCGAAGTGCAGGGCACTGCCGAAGGCGCGCCGTTCCAGCCTGAAGACTTCAACGCCATGCTGGCGCTGGCGCAGAAGGGCATGACCGAGATCTTCGACCTGCAGAAGGCTGCATTGGCCGACTGAAGCTGCGCCAAGGAGGCGATGGACCCATGAGTGAGACGAATCTGCCGATCGAAACGCCGAGCGCCGAAGTTCGGCAATGGGCGATGTTCTGCCACTTCAGCGCCTTGCTCGGGCTGGTGATGCCGCTCGGGCATCTGCTCGGGCCACTGGTGATGTGGATCTGGAAGCGTGAGGTCGATCCGTTCGTCGATGCCCAGGGCAAGGAAGCGCTGAACTTCCAGATCAGCGTCACCATTGCCGGATTCATCTGCTTCCTGCTGATGTTCGTGGTGATCGGCATCGTACTGTTCGCCATCCTGGCGGTGGCAGTGCTGATTCTGATCATCCTGGCAGGGGTTCGGGCCAATGAAGGCAAGCCGTACCGCTACCCGCTGATCTGGCGGCCGATCAAGTAGCCCTGTGCGCTCACGGTAGCTGCAAACCGCCAGCTGCCTTGTGCAGGGCGCGCAGGTGTTCTCCTATCTGCTTCACGTTGGCCTCGATGGCCGCAATTTCCTTCGCGCGGGCTGGCTCCAGCAGCGCTCTGACTTCCTTGTCCAGGTCGGTACTCAGGCGTAGCAACTGCGCCTGCCGTTCACTGCTGACCTTTTCCAGATGCACCCGCTCCTGGGGTTGCGGCAAGCCGTAGCCATCCGCTTCGAGCAGCTCGGCCGGTCGGCTGAGGAATCCACTGTTGGCAAGCATCTGCTGCAGCGTGGCATTGGCCTTGTCGATGCTGCCGTCCTTGAGCGCGGTGGCATTGAGGTAGCGTTGCTTGACTTCGTCCTGGGCCAGCAGCAACTGGCGGCGCAGGCTGGCCTGCTCAAGCAGCAGCAAGGCCGCACTGGTGCGCAAGTCGGCCTGGGCGAACCAGGGGCGGCGTTGCTCGGCATCCTGGGCCAACCAGTCTTCCACGGCGCTCTGTTTGATCGGCAACTGCTTCTTCAACACTTCGAACATGGCCTGGTAGCGGTCGCGATAAGAGTCGAAGCGATAGCCCAGGCGCAGCGCTTCGCGCGGATCGTCGAGTACGCTGGTGTCGGCCAGACCCCTTCCCTTGAGGACTTCGAGCAAGCCGTTGGGCATGATCGCGTCGAGATCGCTGAAGCGCTGGTCGGCGGTGCCGCTGCGCATCAGCTTGAGGGTTTCCACCGCGCAATTGTTGGACAGGAAATAGTAATTGCCGTCGTAGCTCCAGTGCATTTCGGCAGCCTGGCGCACCAGGTCCTCGATCTGCTGGCGATCGAGCTTGAGCGGCACGGAGGCCAGGCTGCGCAGTTCGGTCTTGGTGTACTCGTCGATCACCTGGCCCAACGGCAGGACGAACAGGCGCGACGGATAGGCGCCGGTCAGGCCGTCCCAGCTGGACAGTTGCACATCATTGACGAACGCGCGGTACGACAACACCAGATGACGGTCCAGGTCCAGGCGGCAGTCTGGCCCGCGTGGGCGGCCCGGTGCGCAGATCACCAGGCGCAGCATGCTGTGTCCCCAGCGGCTGACCCAGTTCTGGTTGGCCTCGGCAAGCAGGTAGTCGACTTCGTAGACGCGCTCTGGGTCGATTTCGCCCAGCGGCTCGCGGGCGAAGTCACTGCCGGCGTTAAGGAACGGCAGGCCCTTGGCGCAGGTGTCCTGCTGGGGTGCCCAGCCGAAATGATCGTGCAGGTACTGGTTCAGGGCCGGGCGCCGGCAGCCATAGCTCGGGTCGAGGAGGAAGTACTCCATGTTGACCGCGACAAACTCCTTGGGGCTGCTCAGCTCATAGCTGTCCGGGGTGCGTACCAGTTGACCGTTGTGCTGTTCACGCTCGCCACGGCGGCCGACGTACTGCGGCCAGCCGGCAAGGTCAAGCAGGCGCGGATCGTCACTCAGGGTGAAGCGGCGAGCAGTCTGGCCACGGCATTGCTGGGGCAGGCCGATCTGGCCGAGGGTGCCCTGCTGGCGGTTGCAGCGGGCGATCAGCGAGCGCTCGGCACTGGGCCACAGGCGCGCGCGATCATAAATGTGGGTGAGCTCGTGCAGCACGGTGGCCAGCAGTTCTTCCCGCACCGTCCCGTGGGGGCGATGGGTTTTTTTCGCGGCGGCACTGCCATCGGCTAGCGCTGGCAGCAGGCGGCTGTTGAGATCTAGGGTCGAGACTGGCGAGGCCTGGCCGTAGGCATCGGCAGGCATCTTGTCGGTCCAGCCGACCTGGATACGGCGATCCAGGCGCTGTTTGAAGGAGGGGGGCAGCTTCGCCAGTGCCTCATCCAACAGCTGCTGGGAGGCCTGCTGCTGTCGAGCGTCCAGGCCGACAGTCTGCAGCTCGAGCTGCAGGTCGGCCAGGGCGGGCGTGCCGAGCAGCGTCAGGGCGCAGCCGAGCAGCCAGGCACGCACGCGCTTCACAGCGACAGGATGGCTTCGGCCAGTACCTGGTCGCTGGCGTCGCGCGCTTCAGGCACACGCTCGCGCAGGGTGTCGAATGCAGCTTCGAGCTGGGCGCCACGGATATCGCCATTGCTGGCGACGAAGCTGGCGGCGTCGTCGCGGGCTTCGCGCACGACCTTGGAGTCGCGGATCGAGGTGGTGGTGTCGGATGTGAAATCGATCGAGCGGCCAAAGGCGCGAACGATGATATTGCTGGTGGCCACCAGGGTTTGCGCCTGGGCCAGCTCGGCCAGCAGCAACATGCCGAGGGTAGCGGCGATCAGCGGTTTACGCATGGAGCATCTCCGAAAAATACAGGGAGTCAGGTGTGATCATTGGACGAGAATTGCTTCTGCCAGTTCAAGGTCGCCGACAGACTGATGCGAATAGATATGACGCAGTTCCGTCAGTGCGGCTTGCAGCCGCGCGCCGCGAATCCGGCCGTCACTGGCGACGAATGCGGCCGCATCATCATGGGCCATGCCGACGATCTTGCGGTCGAACGGCGCAGTGGTCACCTGGCTGGTGACATAGCCGGTCATGACCGGAAACTGGGTCGTGACATCCATGGCATGGGCGCTTCCCATACTGGCAATGGCGAGCAGCAAGGGCACAAGGTAACGCATGGGCTTGGACAACGCTCTGTCGGCAGGGTGAATGCTATTCCCGCAGGCGACGGGGGCGCCGTGGCCTGCGGGTACGATGGTTGGCGTCAGAGGGCCAGGATGGCCTGTGCCAGTTGCGCGTCGCTGGCTTGCAGTGCGGGCATCTGCTGGCGGATATGGATGAAGGCACTTTCCAGCTTCGCGCCGCGAATATCACCTTGGCTGCCAACGAAGCTGGCAGCGTCGTCACGGGCAGCCTGGACGATCTTGTCGTCACGGAACGAAGAGGAGACGTCGGAAGTGGCGTCGGTGGACGCGGCCACTGCGCCAACCACGGCATCGGTGGTGACGACGAAGCTGGTGGCGTGGGCGGTGCCCGCCAAGCTCAGCAGCATGGCAGCGCCAAACAGGTATTTACGGGACATGGGGGACTCCTGCGGGGGGTAGTTCTGATTATTCGGACGCTCGCACTGCTCGTCACGGTACTTTAGATAATAGGCAGCGCGTTTGACCAAGCTAACAGGCCGTTGTCGCAAGCGTATCACGTGGCTCTGTTTCCAGATGTGAAGGACGAGATCAGATAGAACTGTTACGGTCTTTTTTTAATTATCAGAAATTGTACTGCTTCTGTGTCGAGCTGCTCAACTGCGCGGGTTTGAAACAAAAAAACCCGTCGCAGTTCCCTGCGACGGGTTTTGAGAATTCGCGGTGCCGGCGTGGTGCCGGCAAGCCGGAGCTTAGCGCCAGAAAGGCTTGCTCAGCTCTTGGTAGCGCTGGGACTCGCTGATACCGGCGTCGGCCAGCAGGCGGGCATCCAGGCGAGCCAATTGACGGCGGCTGGCGATGCGACGCTGCCACAGCAGCAGGGTCGACAGGGCGCGCAGAGGAGCCGAGGCTTTGGATTCAACGTTGTTTTCGAAAACCAGACCGGAACTGAGGGTACGTTCCATGATGTGTCATCCTTCCGCTTGTGGCGGGATTAGGTAGTGATTTAACTGATGCCAATGATCCTCCTCTGTCGTCCATAACAGTAGATACAGTTCACCAGTATTGCGATGGGCCAGTTAACTGTTAAACGCTACTGTTGCACTCCGAATTGGCATAACTGTACTGGTCTGCACTGTTTTCGTGCATTTTCGCTGAGTTTTAAAATATCGGCGGGATTGAGGCGGGGATTTTAGCGGTACAGTAGTACAGTTTTATAGATTTAACCGTTTAACTGTTTTTTCAAGGCAGACATGATCGGGGGTGTTCCGCGAACACCGGCGCAGCCGGTGCCATGCATCGCGGTGTTCCTTTCGCGGGCAAGCCCGCTCCCACAGAGGCCTGAGCTGCTTTTGTAGGAGCGGGCTTGTCCCGCGATGGGCTCAGAAGACCGATACAGCTGGCCGATCAGCCAGCCAGCATCCGCCCGCTTTCTTCCAGGTTTTCGTGCCAGCTCAGCGCTTCGCGCAGGATATGCGGGGTGTGCCCGCCTCGCTGGCAGGCGCGGTCGAAGTAGTCGTTCAGTGCGGCGCGGTAGTCCGGATGCACGCAGTTGTCGATGATCGCCCGGGCACGTTCGCGCGGTGCAAGGCCGCGCAGGTCGGCCAGGCCCTGTTCGGTGACCAGGATGTCCACATCATGCTCGGTGTGATCGACATGGCTGACCATCGGCACCACGCTGGAAATCGCACCACCCTTGGCAATCGACTTGGTCACGAACACCGCGAGGTGGGCGTTGCGGGCGAAGTCGCCGGAGCCACCGATACCGTTCATCATCCGCGTGCCGCACACGTGGGTGGAGTTGACGTTGCCGTAGATGTCGAACTCCAGCGCGGTGTTGATCCCTATGATGCCCAGGCGACGCACTACTTCGGGGTGGTTGGAAATCTCCTGCGGGCGCAGCACCAGTTTGTCCTTGTAACGCTCGAGGTTGCCGAATACGTCGGCATTGCGGCGGGTCGACAGGGTGATCGAGCTGCCCGAGGCGAAGCGCAGCTTGCCGGCATCGATCAGGTCGAACGTCGAGTCCTGCAGCACTTCGGAGTACATGGTCAGGTCTTCGAACGGCGATTCGATCAGGCCGCACATCACGGCATTGGCGATGCTGCCGATGCCGGCCTGCAGCGGGCCAAGGCTGTTGCTCATGCGTCCGGCATCAACTTCCTGCTTGAGGAAGCCGATCAGGTGGTTGGCGATGGCCTGGGTCTCGTGATCCGGTGGCAGGACGGTGGATGGCGAGTCTGGCTGGTCGCTGATGACGATGCCGACGATCTTCGCTGGATCGATCGGGATCGCGGTGCTGCCGATGCGGTCATCGACCTTCACCAGTGGAATCGGCGTGCGGGTCGGGCGGTAGGTCGGGATATAGATGTCGTGCAGCCCTTCGAGGTTGGGGTTGTGCGACAGGTTGATCTCGACGATGACCTGCTTGGCGAAGATCGCGAAGCTGGCCGAGTTGCCCACCGAGGTGGTTGGCACGATGTGGCCCTGTTCGGTGATCGCAACCGCTTCGATGACTGCGATGTCCGGCAAGGTCAGCTGCTTGTTACGCAACTGCTCGACGGTTTCCGACAGGTGCTGGTCGATGAACATCACCTGCCCGTCATTGATGGCCTTGCGCAGGGTGCTGTCCACCTGGAAGGGCATGCGCCGGGCGAGTACACCGGCCTCGGTCAGTTGCTTGTCCAGGTCGTTGCCCAGGCTGGCGCCGGTCATCAGGCTGATCTTCAGTGGCGACTGCTTGGCACGTTCGGCCAGGGCGTGTGGCACTGCCTTGGCTTCGCCGGCGCGGGTGAAGCCGCTCATGCCGACGGTCATGCCATCCTCGATCAGGCCAGCGGCGTCGGCCGCACTCATTACCTTGCTGTGCAGGGAGGACAAGCGGATACGATCACGGTACATGGATTGTTATCTCGGGCTACTTGGGCTACTGCAGCGCAGTCTAGAGATTTAGCCCGATGCCGTCCCGCGACCATGGTCGTATGAGGAGCCTGGAAATAGAGCCGTTGATCTGGATCAGCAAAACGACAAGGCCCCAGGAAGAATCTTCCCGGGGCCTTCTAAAACAGTGTCGTCCAGCTCGGAAAAGGACTACTCCACGGCCTTGACCATGTCCTCGATGACTTTCTTGGCGTCACCGAACACCATCATGGTCTTGTCCAGATAGAACAGTTCATTGTCCAGGCCCGCATAACCGCTGGCCATGGAGCGCTTGTTGACGATGATGGTCTTGGCCTTGAAGGCTTCGAGGATCGGCATGCCGGCAATCGGCGACTTGGGATCGTTCTTCGCTGCGGGGTTGACCACATCGTTGGCGCCCAGCACCAGCACAACGTCGGCCTGGCCGAACTCGGCGTTGATGTCCTCCATTTCGAACACCTGATCGTACGGGACCTCTGCTTCGGCCAGCAGTACGTTCATGTGCCCGGGCATGCGCCCCGCCACCGGGTGAATCGCATACTTCACGGTTACACCGTTGTGGGTCAGCTTCTCGGTCAGCTCTTTCAGGGCGTGCTGGGCGCGGGCCACCGCGAGGCCGTAGCCGGGAACGATGATCACGCTGTCGGCATTGCTCAGCAGGAAGGTTGCATCGTCGGCCGAACCGGATTTCACCGGGCGTTGTTCTTTCGTGCCGGCCGCCGCGCCGCTATCGGTGTCGCCACCGAAGCCGCCGAGGATGACGTTGAAGAACGAGCGGTTCATCGCCTTGCACATGATGTACGAGAGGATTGCACCGCTGGAGCCGACCAGGGAGCCGGCGATGATCAGCATCGAGTTGTTCAGCGAGAAGCCAATGCCTGCCGCGGCCCAGCCCGAGTAGCTGTTGAGCATCGACACCACCACCGGCATGTCGGCGCCGCCGATCGGGATGATGATCAGCACACCCATGACGAAGGCGAGGACCAGCATCAGGGTGAAGGCGCTGTAGTGTCCGGTGAAGGTGAACAGCAAGCCCAGGGCGAGGGTGGTGATGCCAAGGATCAGGTTCAGCTTGTGCTGGCCGGCGAACTGTACGGGTGCGCCCTGGAACAGGCGAAACTTGTACTTGCCCGACAGCTTGCCGAAGGCGATCACGGAGCCGGAGAAGGTGATCGCGCCAATGGCTGCGCCGAGGAACAGCTCCAGGCGATTGCCGGTGGGGATCGGGTCGCTGATGCTGGCAACGATGCCCAGTGATTGGGGCTCGAGCACCGCGGCGATGGCGATGAACACCGCTGCCAGGCCGATCATGCTGTGCATGAAAGCGACCAGCTCTGGCATCTTGGTCATCTCGACGCGCTTGGCCATGATCGACCCGGCGCTGCCGCCGATCAGCAGGCCGACGAGGACATAGCCGATACCCGCGGTGGCGCCGCCGCTACCGACCGAGAGTGCAGCGAGCTTATAGATGAGGCCGATGGTGGTGAGCATGGCGATGCCCATGCCGATCATGCCGAACAGGTTGCCGCGCCGGGAGGTGGTCGGGTGCGACAGGCCTTTGAGAGCCTGGATGAAGCAGACCGAGGCGACCAGGTAGAGAAGGGTGACCAGATTCATGCTCATGCTTACTTCTGCCCCTCGTTCTTGGTTTTCTTCTTGAACATTTCCAGCATGCGGCGGGTGACCAGGAAGCCCCCGAACACATTGACCGCGGCCAGGGCCACGGCAAGGGTGCCCATCAGCTTGCCGGCCGGGGTGACCGTCAGCGCTGCGGCGAGCATCGCGCCGACGATGACGATCGCGGAAATCGCGTTGGTCACCGCCATCAGTGGGGTGTGCAGCGCCGGGGTAACGTTCCAGACCACGTGGTAGCCAACGTAGATGGCCAGCACAAAGATGATCAGGTTGTAGATTCCGTGGGAAATCAGCATGTCTTCCATTGTCGTGCTCCTCAGCCGTTCTTGCGCACGACCTGGCCGTCGCGGCACATCAGGCACGCGGCGACGATGTCGTCTTCCAGGTTGATCACCAGCGCGCCGTCCTTGTCGAACAGCAGCTTCATGAAGTCCAGCAGGTTGCGTGCGTACAGCGCAGAGGCGTCGGCAGCCAGCTGGGCGGGCAGGTTGGTCGGGCCGACGATGGTCACGCCGTGTGCCAGCACTACCTGATCGGCCACCGTGAGCGGGCAGTTGCCGCCTTGGGCCGCCGCGAGGTCGATGACGACCGAGCCGGGTTTCATCTGCGCCACGGTCTCGGCGCTGAGCAGCGTCGGTGCCTTGCGGCCGGGGATCAGTGCGGTGGTGATGACGATGTCGGCCTGCTTCGCGCGTTCGTGCACCGCCTGGGCCTGGCGTTGCATCCAGCTGGCCGGCATCGGGCGGGCGTAACCGCCTACGCCTTCGGCGCACTCGCGTTCTTCGTCGGTCTCATAGGGGACGTCGATGAACTTGGCGCCAAGGGATTCGATCTGTTCTTTCACTGCGGGCCGTACGTCCGACGCCTCGATCACTGCCCCGAGGCGCTTGGCCGTGGCGATGGCCTGCAGGCCGGCGACACCGGCACCGAGAATCAGCACGCGAGCGGCTTTCACGGTGCCCGCAGCGGTCATCAGCATGGGCATGAAGCGCGGATAGTGATGCGCCGCAAGCAGCACGGCCTTGTAGCCGGCGATGTTGGCCTGCGATGACAACACGTCCAGGCTTTGCGCGCGCGAGGTGCGCGGAGCGGCTTCAAGGGCGAAGGCGGTGATGCCGTGTTCGGCCATCCTGGCGATGAGCTCGCTGTTGAAGGGGTTGAGCATGCCCACCAGGATACTGCCGGGATTGATCCGGGCCAGTTCCTGGTCGCTGGGCGCCACCACCTTGAGCACCAACTGCGCGCCCAAGGCATCGCCAGCGTCACCCAAGGAAGCACCTGCGGCCTCATAGGCGCTGTCCGGGATGCTGGCTTTGAGTCCGGCGCCCCGTTCGACAGTGACCTGATGGCCCTGGCCGACCAGTTTCTTGATGGTTTCCGGGGTCGCGGCAACCCTCGCCTCACCCGTCTGCGTCTCTAGAGGAACACCAATGTGCACGACTTTGTCTCCTGCGGTGACCTTGTCATTGTTGATTCCAGCGCACTTCGGGTGGTGCTGCTGGAGCGGTCGTTGAGCAATGCATACCGCCGGTTCCGGGGCGGGCGAGGCATTTTGCAGACGAACCGCAGGTGCTTCAACCGGTTCTGGAGCGAAACGAAGTTAAAACTACAAGTCACCCTGTGACCACTTGTCGCAACCGTCCGCATCCAGGCCGTCAAGAACGCGGTATTGGGAGCTTAGGAGAAAAAATCGAAAATTTTTGGCGGTTTTCGTCCGTAGTTTGCTGGATGTCGTAAAAACAGCGGCAAACCCTCGCGGTTACTAGGGTTGATACGATTTTTTTCGCTAATGGAACAGTTTATGGATTTGCGACAAATCCATATATCTGTAGGTGTTTAAAATAATTGACTACGAAGTCAGCTTTTGGGTTTCATGTGCTTGCGGCGTAGTCGCGCGCCTGAATCACCAGCCAGTCGCGGAAGGCGCGCAGCGAAGCTGACTCCACCTTGCGCTCGGGAATCATCAGATAGTAGGCCTTGTCGCTCGACAGGGCATGCTTGTTTGCGACCACCAGTCGGCCCTCCGCCAGCTCGCGCTGGATGAGGAACGGCGGGATCAAGGCTATGCCCATTTCGTGCATTGCCGCCTGGCCCAGCATGGAAAACAGCTCGTAGCGCGGGCCGTTCATGTCGCGTTCCACGCTCATGCCCAGGCTGTCGAACCACTGCCGCCAGGCGTAGGGGCGGGTGGTCTGCTGCAGCAATGGCAGCTCCGCGATGTATCTGGCGTCTAGTGCGTCTCGTCCGTCGAGCCATTGCGGGCTGCACACCGGCACCGGATTTTCACCCATCAGGCGATGTGACTGGGTGCCAGACCAGTCGGCGTCGCCGAAGTAGATGGCGGCATCGAAGGTGGTGTCGGCGAACAGGAAAGGCCGCGTGCGGTTGGTGAGGTTGACCGTTACCTCCGGGTGGCGTTGCTGGAAGTCCTTCAGACGAGGGAGCAGCCACTGGGTGCCGAAGGTCGGCACTACGGCCAGTTCGAGGACGTTGGCGCCCTGCTGGCGCATCACCGACAGGGTATCCCGTTCCACCGCGTCCAATTGCGCCGAGACCTGGCGGCTATACGACAGACCAGCTTCGGTCAGCTTCACCCCCCGGCGCGAGCGTCGGAAAAGCTCCACATTGAGAAAGCCCTCCAGGCCACCGATTTGCCGACAGACGGCACCTTGAGTCAGCGCCAGTTCCTGGGCGGCCTTGGTAAAGCTCTCGTGGCGGGCGGCCGCCTCGAAGCAGACCAGGGCGGTGGTGCTGGGGATCTTGCGCCGCATGTACGTCATTCTCACTTATAAGAGGCGTTGGATAGGGATTTCGCTTATTACGGAGTGAGAAAATAGCACTAATAGGTGCGCAATCCTCGTTTGTCCGCCGACAGGTTCCGGCCTAGGATCAAGGCAACAAGAAATTTCGTCACATACCTTTCGAGGACTCTGCCCATGGCCGGTAAAGCAAGCTTCAACTGGATCGATCCGCTGCTGCTGGATCAGCAGCTCACTGAAGAAGAGCGCATGGTGCGTGACAGCGCTTATCAGTTCGCCCAGGACAAGCTTGCTCCGCGGGTGATCGAGGCGTTCCGTCACGAACAGACCGATCCGGCGATCTTCCGTGAGATGGGCGAGGTCGGCCTGCTGGGGGCGACCATTCCGGCGGAGTATGGTGGCAGTGGTCTCAACTATGTGTGCTATGGGTTGATCGCCCGTGAAGTGGAGCGGATCGACTCGGGCTACCGCTCGATGATGAGTGTGCAGTCTTCGCTGGTCATGGTGCCGATCAACGAGTTCGGCAGTGAGGCGCAGAAGCAGAAGTACCTGCCCAAACTCGCCAGTGGGGAATGGATCGGTTGCTTCGGTTTGACCGAACCCAACCACGGCTCCGACCCTGGCGCGATGATCACCCGTGCTCGCAAGGTCGAGGGTGGCTACAGCCTGACGGGCAGCAAAATGTGGATCACCAACAGCCCGATCGCCGATGTGTTCGTGGTCTGGGCGAAGGACGATGCCGGCGATATTCGTGGCTTCATTCTGGAACAGGGATGGAAGGGTCTGAGCGCTCCAGCCATTCATGGCAAGGTTGGCCTGCGTGCGTCGATCACCGGTGAGATCGTCATGGACGGCGTGTTCGTGCCGGAAGAGAACATCTTCCCCGAGGTCCGTGGTTTGAAAGGCCCGTTCACCTGTTTGAACTCGGCGCGCTATGGCATTTCCTGGGGCGCGCTGGGGGCGGCGGAGGCTTGCTGGCACACTGCACGCCAGTACACCCTGGACCGCAAGCAGTTCGGTCGCCCTCTGGCCGCCAACCAACTGATCCAGAAGAAACTCGCCGACATGCAGACCGAGATCACCTTGGGGCTGCAAGGCTGCCTGCGGCTGGGGCGGATGAAGGACGAGGGCACTGCGGCGGTGGAGATCACCTCGATCATGAAGCGCAACTCCTGCGGCAAGGCGCTGGATATCGCCCGTCTGGCGCGCGACATGCTCGGCGGTAACGGGATCTCCGACGAGTTCGGGGTGGCGCGTCACCTGGTCAACCTCGAGGTGGTCAACACCTATGAAGGGACGCATGACATCCATGCGTTGATCCTCGGCCGCGCACAGACCGGCATCCAGGCGTTCTATTAATAGAGGGCGCGGCCATGGGAGCACTGTCACATCTGCGGGTGCTGGACCTGTCGCGTGTGTTGGCCGGGCCGTGGTCCGGCCAGATTCTCGCCGACCTCGGGGCTGACGTGATCAAGGTCGAGCGCCCGGATAGCGGCGATGACACCCGGGCGTGGGGCCCGCCCTTCCTGCGGGACGCCCGAGGCGAGAACACCAGCGAGGCGGCCTACTATCTGTCGGCCAACCGGAACAAGCGTTCGGTGACTATCGACTTCACCCAGCCCGAAGGTCAGCGCCTGGTGCGTGAACTGGCGGCAAAGTCGGATATCGTCATCGAGAACTTCAAGGTGGGCGGGCTGGCGAGCTATGGGCTGGACTACGAACGCCTGAAGGCGGTCAATCCAAGGCTTATCTATTGTTCGATCACTGGCTTTGGTCAGACTGGGCCCTATGCCAAGCGCGCGGGCTACGATTTCATGATCCAGGGGCTGGGCGGATTGATGAGTCTGACCGGACGGCCTGAGGGTGAGCAGGGTGCCGGGCCCATGAAGGTGGGAGTGGCGCTGACTGACATTCTCACCGGGCTTTATTCTACGGTGGCGATCCTTGCAGCGCTGGCGCATCGCGATCAGTCGGGGGAGGGCCAGCATATCGATATGGCTCTGCTGGATGTGCAGGTGGCGTGCCTTGCCAACCAGGCAATGAACTACCTGACCACGGGCACACCGCCCAAGCGCCTGGGTAATGCGCATCCCAACATCGTGCCTTACCAGGACTTCCCGACGGCCGATGGTGACTTCATCCTTACGGTGGGTAACGACGGGCAGTTCCGCAAGTTCGCGGAAGTGGCCGGTCAGCCGCAGTGGGCAGATGATCCGCGCTTTGCCACCAACAAGCAGCGGGTTGCGCATCGGGCGGAGCTGATTCCTCTGATTCGACAGGCGACGGTGTTCAAGACCACTGCCGAGTGGGTGGCGGAGCTGGAAAGGGCTGGAGTGCCGTGCGGGCCGATCAACGACCTGGCGCAGATGTTCCAGGATCCGCAGGTCGTGGCGCGCGGCTTGAAGGTGGATGTTCCTCATCCGCTGGCGGGCAGTGTGCCTCAGGTGGCGAGCCCGATCAGGTTGTCGGAGACGCCCGTGGAGTATCGTCGGGCCCCACCTTTGCTGGGGGAGCATACCGAGGCGGTGCTGATGGATGTCTTGGGATTGGATGCAGCGGCTGTTCAGGTGCTGCGTTCTGCAGGGGTGCTGTGACAGCGTCTCAGCTATATAGAGAAGCGGGGAGGCCGGCAGGCCTCCCCGCTGTGTTTTCAGCGATCTGAAAGATTCTTGAAATAAAAGGTTGACGCCCTCTCAGATCCCCTTATAATGCGCCCCACTTCCGCAGCAAACGGAACGCAAAACTCTTTGTTAATCAACGAGTTAAGCGATTTCGGTGAGGCGTGAAGCGCTTCGATCACCTGATCGGCAGCGGTGAAAAAGGCAGTTGACAGCATCTTCGAGTGCTGTATGATTCGCCTCCCGCTACGAGAGATCGCAGCGAGTCAAGTGTTTGAAGCTAAACGAGTTTCTCGCGAAAAACTTCAAAATAAACGCTTGACAGCCAATGAGGAAAGCGTAGAATGCGCGCCTCGGTTGAGACGAAAGGCTCTTAACCAAACGCTCTTTAACAAATCGAATCAAGCAATTCGTGTGGGTGCTTGTGAGTACGGACTGATAGTCGCCAAGATTATCAGCATCACAAGTGACCATGCGAGAAATCACATAGTCATTTGAGATTGCTGAGCCAAGTTTAGGGTTTCTTAAAAACCCAAGCAGTATTGAACTGAAGAGTTTGATCATGGCTCAGATTGAACGCTGGCGGCAGGCCTAACACATGCAAGTCGAGCGGATGACGGGAGCTTGCTCCTTGATTCAGCGGCGGACGGGTGAGTAATGCCTAGGAATCTGCCTGGTAGTGGGGGACAACGTTTCGAAAGGAACGCTAATACCGCATACGTCCTACGGGAGAAAGCAGGGGACCTTCGGGCCTTGCGCTATCAGATGAGCCTAGGTCGGATTAGCTAGTTGGTGAGGTAATGGCTCACCAAGGCGACGATCCGTAACTGGTCTGAGAGGATGATCAGTCACACTGGAACTGAGACACGGTCCAGACTCCTACGGGAGGCAGCAGTGGGGAATATTGGACAATGGGCGAAAGCCTGATCCAGCCATGCCGCGTGTGTGAAGAAGGTCTTCGGATTGTAAAGCACTTTAAGTTGGGAGGAAGGGCAGTAAGTTAATACCTTGCTGTTTTGACGTTACCGACAGAATAAGCACCGGCTAACTCTGTGCCAGCAGCCGCGGTAATACAGAGGGTGCAAGCGTTAATCGGAATTACTGGGCGTAAAGCGCGCGTAGGTGGTTCGTTAAGTTGGATGTGAAAGCCCCGGGCTCAACCTGGGAACTGCATCCAAAACTGGCGAGCTAGAGTATGGTAGAGGGTGGTGGAATTTCCTGTGTAGCGGTGAAATGCGTAGATATAGGAAGGAACACCAGTGGCGAAGGCGACCACCTGGACTGATACTGACACTGAGGTGCGAAAGCGTGGGGAGCAAACAGGATTAGATACCCTGGTAGTCCACGCCGTAAACGATGTCAACTAGCCGTTGGAATCCTTGAGATTTTAGTGGCGCAGCTAACGCATTAAGTTGACCGCCTGGGGAGTACGGCCGCAAGGTTAAAACTCAAATGAATTGACGGGGGCCCGCACAAGCGGTGGAGCATGTGGTTTAATTCGAAGCAACGCGAAGAACCTTACCAGGCCTTGACATGCAGAGAACTTTCCAGAGATGGATGGGTGCCTTCGGGAACTCTGACACAGGTGCTGCATGGCTGTCGTCAGCTCGTGTCGTGAGATGTTGGGTTAAGTCCCGTAACGAGCGCAACCCTTGTCCTTAGTTACCAGCACGTTATGGTGGGCACTCTAAGGAGACTGCCGGTGACAAACCGGAGGAAGGTGGGGATGACGTCAAGTCATCATGGCCCTTACGGCCTGGGCTACACACGTGCTACAATGGTCGGTACAGAGGGTTGCCAAGCCGCGAGGTGGAGCTAATCTCACAAAACCGATCGTAGTCCGGATCGCAGTCTGCAACTCGACTGCGTGAAGTCGGAATCGCTAGTAATCGCGAATCAGAATGTCGCGGTGAATACGTTCCCGGGCCTTGTACACACCGCCCGTCACACCATGGGAGTGGGTTGCACCAGAAGTAGCTAGTCTAACCTTCGGGAGGACGGTTACCACGGTGTGATTCATGACTGGGGTGAAGTCGTAACAAGGTAGCCGTAGGGGAACCTGCGGCTGGATCACCTCCTTAATCGAAGACATCAGCCTGCTGATGAGCTCCCACACGAATTGCTTGATTCATTGTGAAGACGATCAAGACCCTATATAGGTCTGTAGCTCAGTTGGTTAGAGCGCACCCCTGATAAGGGTGAGGTCGGCAGTTCAAATCTGCCCAGACCTACCAATATGCGGGGCCATAGCTCAGCTGGGAGAGCGCCTGCCTTGCACGCAGGAGGTCAGCGGTTCGATCCCGCTTGGCTCCACCACTTACGCTGTACCTTGATCAGAACCTAGAAATGAACATTCGTCGATGAATGTTGATTTCTGGCTTTTGTCAGATCGTTCTTTAAAAATTCGGATATGTGATAGAAATAGACTGAATGCCAGTTTCACTGCTGGTAATTCAGGCTAAGGTAAAATTTGTGAGTTCTCACGAATTTTCGGCGAATGTCGTCTTCACAGTATAACCAGATTGCTTGGGGTTATATGGTCAAGTGAAGAAGCGCATACGGTGGATGCCTTGGCAGTCAGAGGCGATGAAAGACGTGGTAGCCTGCGATAAGCTTTGGGGAGTCGGCAAACAGACTGTGATCCAGAGATCTCTGAATGGGGGAACCCACTCAGCATAAGCTGAGTATCTTGTACTGAATACATAGGTGCAAGAGGCGAACCAGGGGAACTGAAACATCTAAGTACCCTGAGGAAAAGAAATCAACCGAGATTCCCTTAGTAGTGGCGAGCGAACGGGGACCAGCCCTTAAGTTGATTTGAGATTAGTGGAACGCTCTGGAAAGTGCGGCCATAGTGGGTGATAGCCCCGTACACGAAAGTCTCTTTTCAATGAAATCGAGTAGGACGGAGCACGAGAAACTTTGTCTGAACATGGGGGGACCATCCTCCAAGGCTAAATACTACTGACTGACCGATAGTGAACCAGTACCGTGAGGGAAAGGCGAAAAGAACCCCGGAGAGGGGAGTGAAATAGAACCTGAAACCGTATGCGTACAAGCAGTGGGAGCCTACTATGTTAGGTGACTGCGTACCTTTTGTATAATGGGTCAGCGACTTATATTCAGTGGCGAGCTTAACCGAATAGGGGAGGCGTAGCGAAAGCGAGTCTTAATAGGGCGCTTTAGTCGCTGGGTATAGACCCGAAACCGGGCGATCTATCCATGGGCAGGTTGAAGGTTAGGTAACACTGACTGGAGGACCGAACCGACTACCGTTGAAAAGTTAGCGGATGACCTGTGGATCGGAGTGAAAGGCTAATCAAGCTCGGAGATAGCTGGTTCTCCTCGAAAGCTATTTAGGTAGCGCCTCATGTATCACTGCTGGGGGTAGAGCACTGTTTCGGCTAGGGGGTCATCCCGACTTACCAAACCGATGCAAACTCCGAATACCAGCAAGTGCCGAGCATGGGAGACACACGGCGGGTGCTAACGTCCGTCGTGAAAAGGGAAACAACCCAGACCGTCAGCTAAGGTCCCAAAGTCATGGTTAAGTGGGAAACGATGTGGGAAGGCTTAGACAGCTAGGAGGTTGGCTTAGAAGCAGCCACCCTTTAAAGAAAGCGTAATAGCTCACTAGTCGAGTCGGCCTGCGCGGAAGATGTAACGGGGCTCAAACCATGCACCGAAGCTACGGGTATCACCTTTGGTGATGCGGTAGAGGAGCGTTCTGTAAGCCTGTGAAGGTGAGTTGAGAAGCTTGCTGGAGGTATCAGAAGTGCGAATGCTGACATGAGTAACGACAATGCGAGTGAAAAACTCGCACGCCGAAAGACCAAGGTTTCCTGCGCAACGTTAATCGACGCAGGGTTAGTCGGTCCCTAAGGCGAGGCTGAAAAGCGTAGTCGATGGAAAACAGGTTAATATTCCTGTACTTCCAGTTATTGCGATGGAGGGACGGAGAAGGTTAGGCCAGCCTGGCGTTGGTTGTCCAGGTTTAAGGTGGTAGGCTGAAATCTTAGGCAAATCCGGGATTTCAAGGCCGAGAGCTGATGACGAGCGCTCTTTAGAGTGCGAAGTGGTTGATACCATGCTTCCAAGAAAAGCTCCTAAGCTTCAGATAACTGGGAACCGTACCCCAAACCGACACAGGTGGTTAGGTAGAGAATACCAAGGCGCTTGAGAGAACTCGGGTGAAGGAACTAGGCAAAATGGCACCGTAACTTCGGGAGAAGGTGCGCCGGCGAGGGTGAAGGACTTGCTCCGTAAGCCCATGCCGGTCGAAGATACCAGGCCGCTGCGACTGTTTATTAAAAACACAGCACTCTGCAAACACGAAAGTGGACGTATAGGGTGTGACGCCTGCCCGGTGCCGGAAGGTTAATTGATGGGGTTAGCGCAAGCGAAGCTCTTGATCGAAGCCCCGGTAAACGGCGGCCGTAACTATAACGGTCCTAAGGTAGCGAAATTCCTTGTCGGGTAAGTTCCGACCTGCACGAATGGCGTAACGATGGCGGCGCTGTCTCCACCCGAGACTCAGTGAAATTGAAATCGCTGTGAAGATGCAGTGTATCCGCGGCTAGACGGAAAGACCCCGTGAACCTTTACTATAGCTTTGCACTGGACTTTGAGCTTGCTTGTGTAGGATAGGTGGGAGGCTTTGAAGTGGGGACGCCAGTTCTCATGGAGCCATCCTTGAAATACCACCCTGGCAACCTTGAGGTTCTAACTCAGGTCCGTAATCCGGATCGAGGACAGTGTATGGTGGGTAGTTTGACTGGGGCGGTCTCCTCCCAAAGAGTAACGGAGGAGTACGAAGGTGCGCTCAGACCGGTCGGAAATCGGTCGTAGAGTATAAAGGCAAAAGCGCGCTTGACTGCGAGACACACACGTCGAGCAGGTACGAAAGTAGGTCTTAGTGATCCGGTGGTTCTGTATGGAAGGGCCATCGCTCAACGGATAAAAGGTACTCCGGGGATAACAGGCTGATACCGCCCAAGAGTTCATATCGACGGCGGTGTTTGGCACCTCGATGTCGGCTCATCACATCCTGGGGCTGAAGCCGGTCCCAAGGGTATGGCTGTTCGCCATTTAAAGTGGTACGCGAGCTGGGTTTAGAACGTCGTGAGACAGTTCGGTCCCTATCTGCCGTGGACGTTTGAGATTTGAGAGGGGCTGCTCCTAGTACGAGAGGACCGGAGTGGACGAACCTCTGGTGTTCCGGTTGTCACGCCAGTGGCATTGCCGGGTAGCTATGTTCGGAAGAGATAACCGCTGAAAGCATCTAAGCGGGAAACTTGCCTCAAGATGAGATCTCACTGGGATCTTGAATCCCCTGAAGGGCCGTCGAAGACTACGACGTTGATAGGTTGGGTGTGTAAGCGCTGTGAGGCGTTGAGCTAACCAATACTAATTGCCCGTGAGGCTTGACCATATAACACCCAAGCAATCTGCCTTGCAGATTGCGGTGGTGAAGACGAAACGAACCGAAAGTTCGAAGCGACTCACAAAGATCACATATCCGAATTGGCTGGCGTGTCTGCAAGGACGCACTGGCAACCGAATTTCTTGACGACCATAGAGCATTGGAACCACCTGATCCCATCCCGAACTCAGCAGTGAAACGATGCATCGCCGATGGTAGTGTGGGGTTTCCCCATGTGAGAGTAGGTCATCGTCAAGATTCATTTCGCAAAACCCCTATCTGCGCGAGCAGGTAGGGGTTTTGTCTTTAAGTAGAGAGTACAGAGATTCGCAGGCACGTCCTTGAGACGGTCCAGCACACAGAATTTCTTGACGACCATAGAGCATTGGAACCACCTGATCCCATCCCGAACTCAGCAGTGAAACGATGCATCGCCGATGGTAGTGTGGGGTTTCCCCATGTGAGAGTAGGTCATCGTCAAGATTCATTTCGCAAAACCCCTATCTGCGTGAGCAGGTAGGGGTTTTGTCTTTCTGGCGTCCAAGAAAAACCGCTGCTGTGGTCAGTGCACTTCCCACAACAGCGGCCTGGGTTATCGCCTTCAGCTCAGCAGATTGCGCACGTTCGCCATCGCCTCATCGGCAAAGCCCTGGAGAAATGCCTGGAAGCCTGGCAATGCCTCCGGGCCGCCCTCCCAAGGTTCGGCCTGGATAGTCCAGACCGCACGGCTGCGATGCGCATCCAGCGCCTCGACCTGCATCGCAGCCCACAGGTTGCCGATATTCAGGCTGGTGTAGATCAGGCTCCAAGTCATCTGCATTGTCTGCTCGTCTCGCGAGTTCAACTGCTCGATGACCACATTGCCGTCCTTGAACAGTTTCTTGCGCACCGAACGTACGCCGCTTCCGGTCATGTCGATGTGGGCCAAAGCGGGGATGAACACCGGGAAGCCGGCGAAGTTGCCAACGATATTCCATACCGCCTCCGCCGAGGCTGCAATGTCCACGCTGGATACCACCAGGCAGCCTTGTGGATTACGGATCAGCGTGTCGGGTTTGAGTGTTTGCATGCGATGTTGCTCCTGTTGTGGATGAATCGAAGGAATCAGAGAAAGCCGATAGCGCTCAGGTAGCGGCAGCCGCGACGCAGCAACTGCGCGTCCTTGGCCGGGTAGCAGACACCCATGCGCCGAACGCCCTCGCGGGCATTACCGTGCTCGATGCTGGAGATATCGCCGATGTCTTCCTCGAAGCCGTCGAGGTAAAAGCCCAGGACATCGAACAGCGCGTTGTCGCGATCTACCCGACTCAACTGGCCTTGCCACTGCTCCACCTCGACCAGCTCGAAGTGGTGGCCCTGCTCGCGGAACGCGGCCAGGTAGTCTTGCCAACGCAGCGGTTCGGGGTTGTGCAGGTTGAAGACGCATTGCGCGGGGTGGTGCCTGCTGCTGTGGAAGGCGATGAAGCGGGCGAGGAAGTCCACCGGCATGAGGTCGAAATCGATCTCCAGTCGTGGTACCTGGCCCAGCTGCAGTGAGCCCTTGAGCATCAGCATCAAGCGATTGCGCTGGGGCTGGCATACGCCATTGCGGCTGTCGAAGCTGATATTCCCGGGGCGGAACAGATTTACCCGTACCCCTGCTTCACGCGCCCGCTGGAGAATACGTTCGCCGACCCATTTGCTCAGGTTGTAGCCGTTGCGGATGTAGATCGGCGGAGTCGACACGGGGCCTTGCTCCAGCACGCGGCCGTCGCTGTCCATTGCGCTACACGCAGAGAGCGTCGAGACGAAGTTGAAGACCTTCTTGCGCCGCCCTTCGCACAGGCGAAGGCACTCGAACAGCGGTTCGATGTTGTCGCTGGCCAGGGCCTGGTAGTCGAGTACGTGATTGACCTGGGCGGCGTTGTGCACCAGTGCACCGTAGTTCAGGTCGAGATCGTCGTAGTCCGCGTCGCTCAACCCCAGCCGAGGCCGGCGCAGGTCCGCGTCGAATACCCGCACGCGCTCATCATCGAGGCTCAGCTGATTGTCTGTCAGCGCCTGCCTGAAGCGTTCTCTGGCCGTCTGGGTTGCGTTGCTACGTACCAGGCACGCCACCTCCGTGGCCCCCCAGCCGAGCAGTGCTTCGACCAGATGCACGCCGAGAAAGCTGTTGGCGCCCGTGACGATGACCTTGTGCACATCTCCCATGGCCTGCAGGGGCAGTACCTGAAGGTTCAAGTCACGGTTGGCGTCCTGCTCCAGGCGTTCGAGTGAACTGTCCAGTGCGGCAGCGTCACCGTCGAGCAACGCACCCAGGCGCTGTAGCGTCGGCTGTTCGATGAAGCGATTGATCGCCACGCCGCGACCGAAGGCGTGACGCACCTCCAGCAGCAGCCTCGACAGCAGGATCGAATGTCCGCCCAGGCTGAAGAAGCTGTCGTCGGCGGAAATATCCGCCTGGTCCAGTTCCAGCAGCTCACTCCAGAGCCCCAGCAGACGCTGTTCGGTTGGTGTGCTGGGTGCTACTCGCTGTGCCGCTGGCAACGTCAGTGGCAGCGTCCGCAACGCCAGGCGGTCGACCTTGCCATTAGCGGTGTAGGGCATCTGCTCCAACACCTGGTAGAACCCCGGACGCATGTAGTCGGGCAGATGCCGCTCAGCATGCTGACGCAGTGCAGTGTCGGCCTGATGGCTTGTCGGCTGCGCAGCGAAAGCCAGCACGCGGCGCTGGGCATCGATCACCACCGCGATCTGTGCATACAGGCCGCTGTTGCGCAGGCAGTGTTCGATTTCTTCCGGCTCTACGCGAAATCCACGGATTTTCACCTGATTGTCGCGTCGCCCGCACAGCTCGATGCCCTGTGCGGTCCATTTGCCAATGTCACCTGTACGGTAGGTACGCAGCGAACGGCCATCGGGCAAGTCGAGTGCGATGAAACGCTCGGCGGTCAGTTCTGGATTGTTGAGATACCCCAGCCCGACCCCCGGGCCGCAGATGTACAGTTCTCCGGGCGTCTGCTGAGTGACCGGCTGCAAATCGTCGTCCAGGATCAGCACCTGAGTATTGGCGATCGGCACCCCCAGGTTGCGATTACTGTCACCGGCAGCGCAGATGCGAGTAGTCGCCAATACCGTGGTTTCGGTTGGGCCATAGATGTTGTGCATCCGGCATTGTTCGCTGTACCGAGCGATGACCTGGGGCTCGCAGACATCGCCTCCGGTGATCAGGTGGCGCAGGCCAAGCGGTTCATCAGGCGGGAGGATGCTCAGCAGTGCTGGCGGCAGAAACGCATGGCTCACGGCCTGGCTGTGGATAAGTTGCACCAGTAGCTGCGGATCACGGCGCTGGTCATCGCTGGGAATGACCAGTTCCGCGCCGCAGGCGAAGGTCGGCAGGATATCCAGCAGCGAGGCATCGAAGCCGATGGTTGAGAACTGCAGCACCCGGCTGTGCGCATCCAGCGCGACATGCTCGCGATACCAGGCGATGAAGTGGGTGAGGTTGCGCTGGCTGAGCAACACGCCTTTCGGTTGGCCGGTGGTGCCAGAGGTGTAGGTCGCCACGCAGGCCCGCTCTGCTGTCCCTTGCCGCAGGACCAGCGAGGGCAGGCAACTGTCAGTGGCCGCCTGCAGCGTGCGCACATCCAGCAGGGCCAGTCCGGCATGTGGCTGGCCGTCATGCAGCAGTACCCGCGCCCCGGAGTCCTGCAGGATACGTTGGCGACGCTCTGTGGGCGTCGTCGGGTCCAGTGGCAGGTAGATTGCGCCGCAACCCAATATCGCCAGCACGCTGGCATAGAGTGCCGGCGACTTGGCCAGACACACGCCCACCACCACAGGCTGATCGTCCTGATCAGGCAGTAATGGCATCAGTGCCCGTTGCAAGGTTACGGCGAGAGCGTGCAGGTCGTGATAGCTGCTGCGCTGGCCATCGCGGTTCAGCGCCGGTTTCTGCGCGTACTGGCGCAGAGGCTGCTCCAGGCCCTCCATCAAGCCGACTTCACTCGATACCAGCAGGTCTGCGCGCTGGGAGCGGTTGAACGGATGACGGTAGGCCAGCGTTTGCAGCCAATCCAGGCCGTGCTCACGCATCTGTAGGCCAGGCTCGACGGTGCACGTTTCGCTCAGGTGTTGCGGATCGCGGGCGAGGCAGGCGACCTGATGGGTGACCTGCTCCTCCAAAGCTCGCACGGCATCTTCACGCAGTTGCTGGCCATTGCCCGAGGAGGGTGCGACCAATGATACCCGGCTGATCAGGCGCGCAGCCGTGGCACTGGCGCACCAGCACAGCAGTTCCAGGTGTGGCAGGGTGTCGCCGTGGCTGGTGCCCAGGCGGATCCTGAGCAACGGCGTTTCCCCCAGGAGGGCCCAGTCACTGGTGCACAGCACCAGGCTGCCGTCTTCCAGAACCAGAGAGTGATGGCTAGCCAGGGCCTGGCGTAGCGCCGAGGGTGTACCGGCCAGCAGGGTGCCGTGGCCCTGCTCGTCGAGTATCCGGGCCAGGTTGCGCAGCGCGAGGCTGTGGCCGACCAATAGTATGTCGAGACGTCGCATGCGGATCTCCTCAGGGCAGGTAGCCGCGCAGGGCTTCCTGCACGCAAGGCGACTCGAGCATCGAGCTGCTGCGGAAGAAGCGCAGGATGTTGCCCAGCAACGGATGCTGGTGGTTGATCGGATAGGCCAGGCCGAGCACTTCTTCGCGCAGCGACTGGCGCAGTGTTTCGTTGACTGGCAACGCCTCGATCAGGTTGAAGTCGAAGGCCTGCTGGATGTCGTTGGTCAGGTACTGGCCCAGGAACACGGGCAGCACCTGGGCGATCATCTGGCGATCGACCTCCGGCGCGCCTTGCCAATAGATCCGCGTCAGACGCGCCCAGAAGCTCGAATGCCGACCCTCGTCGAGCAGGTGATCGGCCATCAGCCCCTTCACCGAAGGCTTGACCGTGTCATCGCGGGCAAAGGCGGCGACATCGTCGGTCAGGGTGTTTTCGGCGATGCCGACGCAGATCAGCTCAAGGGCGTCCCGCAGCGCTTCTGGCACCTGTGCCAGTGCAGAGGGGATCGCACGGCTGAGTTCGATCTCGGCAGGCAGGGCGATCGGCTCAAGGCCGGTCAGGGCGATGGTCTGCTGCAGGAAGTCCATGGCCACCAGCGCGTGGTAGTCCTCGTCGACCACCACGGTCATTGCGTCGTAGCGACAGGCGAAGGGAAAACGCACGGTGAAGCGGTCCTTGGCAATCCGCCGGGCCGTGCGGTCGACGATCTCGGTCTCGAAGATCACCACGTCGTTGATGAACTTGTAGAGGCTCTGCACCAGCACGAAATCACGCAGGTGTGGGCAAGCCCGTTGGAAGGTAGCGCTTTGCACCAATGGTTGGCGGCTGAGCGGGTAGATCAGCCGCTGGTCGTCCTCGATCCGACGCCGCGGGCGGGTGCGGATGGTGGCACGCTCCTCCCATGCGTCGGCGAAGGAGCGGTATTCGAGCGCATTCATGGCGTGACCTCGCTGGCGGCTACCTGCAGCGAGGCGCGCAGACGGTCCCACAACGCGGTGCGGCTCTGGACAGCGGCGATGGCGGCTTCGTACACCTCGTGCTGACGTTGCGGGTCATCGTTCACCAGGCGCGCCAGCAGCGCTTCGGCGGCCGGGCCGTGATCTTCGGCGTCGACCTCGATGTGGCGCTGCAGGTAATAGCGGAAGGTCGGGGCCTGCGCCTGGCCGATGCCCCACTCGTCGAGGATCTGCTGGAACATCGCCGGAATGACACTTTCGCGGCCATGCAGGAAGGCGGCTGCCACGCGATGGGCAGGCGCGTTGAGTGCCACGTCCAGTGTGTCGACGACGAAGTGCCTGGCTGCCTCGCTGGCGCCACATCGCTGCAGGGCGGTGGCGTAGTCGAGCCCCTGTTGTTGCAGGTGGACGAAGCGTTCGATGGCCTGGGTGCTGGCACCGACCTCGCGCATGGCGTCCAGGTACAGTTCGAAGTGGCTGTAGTGGCCGTGCTGCGGGCAGTCATCAGACTCTTCGCCGAGCACGATCTCGTTGATCAGCCGGGCAGCGGCGGGGTCTGCAGGTGGAAGCCAGGGCAGGCTTACGCAGGTCAGTTCCCGTTGCAGGCGCTTGGTCAGCGACATGAAGTCCCACACCGCGAAAACATGGGTTTCCATGAAGCGTTGCAAGGTTTCAACGGTGTCGATTTCTGAAAAGAGTGGATGTCGTGCGAGCGTGGCTTTATGACTGGCAAGTGTGCGCTTCAATGTGCTCATGAGTAATATCCATTGTGCGAAAGTTGGCATGTTTTCCCGATAAGTTGCAGCCTCTGAAATACATCGGGCGAACGCGGGCCTCGACATATACTCGATGGCTGAACAGTCTCAGGGATAATGGCCGCCCCTTGATTCATCTGGCTTGTGTGGAGTCAAGCCGTGGTGGGTGCCGGCGATATAAAAGTTAGAACAACATTAAAGTTTGTCGCAAATGGTTTTTGAAATATTTTTAATATTTAAAAAATTTCATTAATAGTGATCCGAATAAAACATTTTTGAATGTTTTATTTTGGCAAGACAGGCCCCTTCCGATAATTAATCATCAGAAAACGAAGTTGAGTGAATGCCTCACTCGAAGCACTGGTGAATGGGAGTGCGAGGATATTCCACTGTTGAGGGGCGGCTGATCGCCACGCGGCCCTTGCCCCGGTGTCGGGCTCCTTCTGCGGGTAAATGGAAGGCATACGACCGGGCCCGGGATGGACGATCAGCAGTCGCAGCGCGACTAGAGTGGGCTCAAACGACTCGCGCTGCCATGGTCATCGGCAGCGTATCGGGGGAAACAAGGACCTCAAGAGGGGGAGTTGCGTGCTTAGAAGCCCAGCAAGCCAAGATGCGTGTTGAAGATTCTGACGAGTCTTTGGTCTTGATATGACTTGTCGACGCTGTGCTCGGGCAGCTCGATGAGCTCCAGTTCGCGCCGGATGAAGGCGTGCCAGCCAAGCATTTCGGGGAGTGTTCCAGGTGGGTAGAGCACCGTCACCGGTATCCGTATGGCATTCGCGCTGGCAGCAGGCTCGGCGACCCTTGGGCTGTCACAGCTGGAAACAAACAAATGGCGGGTCTGCTCGGGGTATTCGCGTTCCGCGAGTTGGGCAAGCTCGAACGCCATGTGGGCGCCCAGGCGCTGACCAAAAAGGGCATGGGGCCCTTCAAGGTACGGATGCAGGTACTTGGCCACGGTTCGGGCGAGGGCGGAGGGGCCTTGCAGCGGATTACACGGGCTGCATTCGGCATGGCGTCTGACATCCACCGCTACCAGTTCGATATGGTCGCTCAGGGCATGGGACCAGGCGCGGTATTGCCCCAGGTGCTCCTGGCTGCAGGCAAGGCAGATGAGACGGGTTCTCGGGGGTTGCCCGGAGTGCTCGGTTACCGATGGTTTCTGGACGTGCACTGTCTGTCCTTCGCTCCGTTCGGTAACGGAGCTTCATGGCTGACACGGCTTGTGGCTGTGTCAGCGGGTGATTCACCTGGCGGCTTGGCTGTTCAGGTAGTTCCTGATGGTGCGGGATGCCGTATTGAGGTGCCTTTCCAGCACGTCGATGGCCTGGTCGACCAACTTGTCGCTGGCCGCGTCCACCAGTGCGATATGGTCGTCCTGAGTCAGCTTTCCCAGGCCCATCGACGACAGGTGGAAGCGCAGGAAACGCTCCTCTTCGTTGAGTTCGATCTCGATCATGCGCAGCAACTTGTGGTTGTGCGCCTTGCTGTACAGCGTCATGTGGAACAGGCGGTTGAGGCGTCCGATCTCGGCGTGGCGCGTCTCGTTTTCCAGTTGCTGGATATAGCTGCGGGCGAGGGCGATGTCGCTTGCGTCCAGGTGGGGAATCGACTGGCGCAGCGCTTCTGTCTCGAGCAGAACGCGCAGGCCGTAGGTGTCGACGGCATCCTCGTCGATCAGCGGTGCGACCACGGCGCCCTTGTGCATCACCACCTTGAGCAGTGATTGCGCCTCGAGCTGGCGCAGCGCCTCGCGTACCGGCATGCGGCTGACCCCGAACAGGCCAGCGAGCTCCTGCTGGCGCAAGGCAGTGCCAGGAGGCAGCCGGCCATCGACAATGGCGCTGCGCAGACGCTCTTCGATCACGCTGCGGGCCAGGTGTGCTGGCACCTGCTCGTTACCCAGCACGGAGCTGAGGAATCTGGTTTTCTCGGCCACGCGGAGTCTGCCTCGATGATTGCGATGATTGGATCCAATAACCCTAGCCAGCGGGGTGATGGCTTGTCAAACCGCGGTGACGGACGCCTGCGGCCGATGGAGTGCGGCTATCGTGAATGAAGTCATCGAGCAAAGGAAGTCGGACTTTTCCTGGCTCGATGATCGTAACCTCCTACGCTTTTTCAAGTGCACCGTGATTGTAAGGTGCCATTGTCTTTTCCCCCGGCAAGCCGCACCATCGCTGCTTTCGACTGGTCTGGATGGGTGTTCGCAGTGGCGATACCTGGAATGCTCAATTTGGCCGTGCGTCGCCTCGGCCTTGCCGTACTGCTTGGCTGCCTGCTGCTGGGCGGCCTGCATGCGGATTGGGATTTCGCCCAGATCAGCCGTCGCGCGCAACAGCTGTACGGTCCGCTTGGCCCAGGGCAGGGGCGTATCGACGCCTGGCAGAACCTGATGGCCACGCAGAACCAAGGCAGCGAGCTGGACAAACTGCAGGTCGTCAATCTGTTCTTCAACAAGCAGCTGCGTTATGTCGAGGACATCGACCTGTGGCATGAAGTCGATTACTGGGCCACGCCGGTCCAGTCGCTGATCAAGGGCGCCGGCGACTGCGAGGACTACGCCATCGCCAAGTATTTCAGCTTGCGCCGCATGGGGGTGCCCGCCGAAAAACTGCGCATCACCTACGTCAAGGCGTTGCGCCTGAACCGGGCGCACATGGTCCTGACCTATTATTCAAGCCCACAGGCCCAGCCGCTGGTGCTGGACAGCCTGATGGACGCGATCAAGCCGGCCAGCCAGCGCAACGACCTGCTGCCGGTCTATGCCTTCAATGGCGAGGGTTTGTGGCTGACCGGCGCCGGCGGCAACAAGAAGGTCGGCGACACCAAGCGCCTGTCACGCTGGCAGGACGTGCTGAAGAAAATGCAGGCCGAAGGGTTCCCGGCCGAACCGGTTTATTGAGGAGCACAGATGTCACTGTTCAAACAATTGTTGCTTGCCATATGCCTGCTCCTGGCCATCGCCTTCAGTGGCAGCTTCATGGTCAGCCTGGAGAGTTCGCGCAGCCAGTACGTCAACCAGCTGCGCTCCCACGCCCAGGACGCGGCGACGGCGCTGGCCTTGTCGCTCACACCCAACATCGATGATCCGGCAATGGTCGAGCTGATGGTCAGCTCGATCTTCGACAGTGGTTATTACTCGAGCATCAAGGTCATCGACCTGGACTCCAACGCCGTCCTGGTCGAGCGTCATGCCGAGCCGGACAGCAACGGGGTACCAGGGTGGTTCATCGGCCTGATCGGGCTTGAGCCGGCCGGCGGCGATGCCATTGTCAGCCGGGGATGGCAGCAGGCCGCGCGGGTCGAGGTCATCAGCCACCCGATGTTCGCCCTGGCCAAGCTCTGGCAGAGTGCCCTGGGCAGCCTGGGCTGGTTGCTGCTGTGCGGCGTGGTGAGTGCGGTGCTGGGTGCACTGCTGCTGCGCCGCCAACTGCGGCCGCTGGACTACATGGTGGCGCAGTCCCACGCGATCGCCCGCCGTGAGTTCCTCAGCCTGCCTGAGCTGCCGCGCACGCCAGAGCTGCGTCGGGTGGTGCAGGCGATGAACCAGATGGTCGAGAAGCTCAAGGCACTGTTCACCGAACAGGCCGAGCGCAGTGAAAAGCTGCGCAGCGAGTCGTACCAGGACAGCCTCACCGGGCTGGCCAACCGGCGCTACTTCGAAATGCAGTTGAACACGCGTGTCAGCAACCTCGAAGAGGCTCGAGCCGGTTATCTGCTGTTGCTGCGGGTGCAGGACCTGGCCGGCCTCAACGCCCGCCTGGGTGGTCAGCGCACCGACCAGTTGTTGCAGGCGGTGGGCGAGCAGCTGCGGCGCACATGTGCCAGCTACCCGGAAACCAAGGACCTGATCACCCGCAGCCGCGGTGGCGAGTTTGCTGTTCTGGCACCGGGCATGGTGCATGAAGAGGCGGTGCAACTGGCACAGGCCCTCGAGGCGACCTTGCAGAGCCTGCATGTGACAGGTGCCAGCGATGTCGACCCGGTGGCGTGTATCGGATTGGCGCCGTTCAGCCCTGGGGACGCACCGCAAGCCCTGTTGAAGCTGGCTGACGAGGCGCTGGCACGGGCCGAGAGCCAACCGGAGCCAGGCTGGGTCTGCCTGGAGCAGGGCGCTGCTGCCCAGGCTGCCGACAGCCATCACGCCTGGCATTCACGTCTTGACCAGGCTCTGGACAAGGGGCAGTTCCAACTGTTCTTCCAGCCCGTGGTGGACTGCCATGCGCCAGAGCGAGTCCTGCACTACAAAGTGATTTCGCGCCTGTACGACGGACAGGACGAGGCGCTTGTCGCAGGGCGCTTCCTGCCGTGGCTCGAGCGTTTCGGCTGGATGCCACGGCTCGACCTGCTGGTGCTGGAGAAGGTGTTGCGGCATCTGCAGCAGCATGGTGAGTCGCTGGCGCTGAACCTGTCTGCCGCCACCCTGGCCGATGCCAAGGCATTGCAGCGAGTCTACGAACTGCTGGGGCAGCATGCGGCATTGGGGCCGAGGTTGACCTTCGAGATCGGCGAGGAGCAACTGCCAGAACAGGCACAGCTGGAAAAACTGACCCGCCATTTGCACAAGCTCGGCTTCGGCCTGGCGCTGCAGCGCTTCGGCGGGCGCTTCAGCATGATCGGCAACCTGGCTCACCTGGGCTTGGCGTACCTGAAGATCGATGGCGGTTATATCCGCAGCATCGACCAGGAGCGGCACAAGCGGCTGTTCATCGAAGCGATCCAGGGGGCGGCGCACAGCATCGACCTGCCGTTGATTGCTGAGCGCGTCGAGACCGAAGGCGAGCTGCAGGTGTTGCGCGAGATGGGTGTGCAGGGGATTCAGGGGCAGTTGGTGGGCGAGCCTGCGCCCTGGAAATAAGGACGGTGTTGCGATCCGAAAAGGTGTGCCGCTCTTTCGCGGGTAGATCGGCACCCCGACTCACCCGCGAAACGAGCAGCGCGGTGTAAGCAACTCTTCAGATCAACCCGCCTTCTTCATCTTCTTCGATCAGGTTGTTCAGGCTTCCCAGCGCCTTGCGCGCGGTGGAGCGGTTGAGCAGTTTTGCTTGGGCGCCGGGAGGCAGGTCGGTGATGCTGAACACGCCCTTGGCGGTCAACACCTCGATCAGGTCCTCGAGCACACGGATCATGTCCAGATCGCTCTGTTTGAGCTGCTTGAGACTGTTCTCCACGACGTCATCGGCGAACCATTCCTGAATTTCGGCATGGTCGGCCGGCAGCGCTTCGGTGTACTCGGCAAAGGCAGCTGCTTCTACCCGCAGCAACTGGCCGTTGGCGTCGCGTTGCACGTAGAACATGGCATCGACCCTCGTCACGATGATTCCTTCTTGGTTGTCAGCAGCATAGGCAAAGTTCAACAGGCCTGCCGGGCCCGGCAAGCGAGTATGCGCCGTGAGGCGACGGCAGGAAAGCGCCGAGCCCCTGGCGGCCAGTGAGGGCCGTCAGGGGCGTGGGCATCAGCTGTTGGAGTTGTCGATCTTGATGGTCGGGTCGGCGCCACTGATCAACGAGTTGATCGTGGTGTTCGACCAGTTCACACCCTCGAGCTTGATCGACACATCCGCGTTGGCCAGGCCACCGGCGGCATTGAGCTTGCCCTCGGTGCTGACCTGCAAGGTCGACTCACCGTTCACGGTGGTGATCTTCAGGAAGTTGTCGATGGTGCTGGCCTTCTCGCCCTGCAGCAGGTCGCGCAGATCGAGGCGGTCGCCCTCACTGGCCTTGAAGTCCTTGATCACATCGTTGCCCAGGTCGCCGGCCTTCCACACGAAGGTGTCGGCACCGGTGCCACCGATGAGGATGTCATCGCCCTTGCCACCGATCAGCACGTCGTTGCCGGCACCACCGATGAGGATGTCGTTGCCTTCACCGCCCAGCAGGGTGTCGTTGCCGGTGCCGCCGAGCAGGATGTCGTTGCCACGACCACCGTCGATGTAGTCGTCGCCACCCTGGCCGAAGATGATGTCGTCACCATCGCCGCCCATCAGCGTGTCGTTGCCATCGTTGCTGCGCGATACATCGAACTCGGTGTAGTGCTCGGTGATGTACTTGTGCATCGCCCGCCCATCTACATCGCCCGCATCGAGGCCCAGCTTGTTGGCGACATAGCCGCGAATCGCATCGACACCGGTACCTGCGACCGAGTCGAAGGTGACCAGGTCACCGAAGATGATGTCGTTGCCATCACCGCCGTTGACCGTGTCGTTACCTGGCTGGGTGACCTCGGTGTGACCAAGGATGGCCTCGGCCAGCTTGCTCGGGTCGATGTTGGTCTGTGGCTTGCCATCGGTGTCGAACGGCTTGAGGTCATTGGCGTTGATATCGCTGTTCAGGCCGATGGCCTCGACCTGCGACAGCCCCGACAGCAGCTTGAAGGCGGCGGTCGAGTCGTTCAGGGTCGCGGTCGTGGTATCGGAGCCGTTACCGGCGCGGGAGGACAGCTCATAGCCACCGTTACCTTCAGCACGTACATCGCCGCTGGTGGTCACGGTCCAGCCGCCCCAGGAGTAGGTCTGGACGGTCAGCTTGCCGGTGCTGTCGATGGTTATGTAGTTGGTGTTGTTCAGGTACGTGGAAATCGTATTGCCTGGCTTCCAGTTGTTCGCAGTCAGGAAGCTGTCCAGCGTGGTGCTGGTGCTGCCCAGGGTCGGGTTGCCGCGCTCGCTGGTCTGGTAGTAGGTCGGCTTGCCGTCGGTGACGAAGAACGTCTGGTTGCTGCCGGTGTTGCCAGCATTCTGGAGGTTCTGGAACCAGTTGGCGGTGGTCTTGAAGGCGTCCTCGTAGTTGGTGCCGCCGTTGGCGTTCAGCGTCTTCAGGGCGTTGAGCAGGGTCTGCAGGCCGGCATCGTTGAGGGTCACCGAGACCGTGGATTTCACTTGGCTGGCGAAGTCTACGAGCAGGATGTTCACGGTACCGGACTGGTCGCCCTTGACGCTGGCGGCCAGGGTCTTGAATACCGACTCCAGCGACTTCTTCGCCGCATCCACGCCAGACGAGCCCATGCTGCCCGAGGTGTCGACGATGAAGGCGATGTTGTAGTTCTGACCTGGCACCACGTGCAGGCCGACCACGTCGGCGACGACGATATCGTTGCCATCGGTACCGGCAAAGTTGTCGCCTTCGGAGGTCAGGTTGCTGGTGTTGTAGGTCTGCGGGTACACCGTGACCTTGATGGTGCCCTCGTTGGTCGCGGTGCTGCCGCCAACGCTTTCGCTGGAGGTCGAGCTGACCTTCACGTCGAACTGGCCACTGTAGTAGGCCGGTGGCTTGATTGCCAGGCTGCCCAGGTTCCAGCCGGTGACATCCACCGCGCTGCTGCCGACGGTGAAGCTGTGGCCTGCGTTGTCGCTGATCACCGAACCTGCCGGGATGCCGCTGAGCTTGACGCTCAGGGTTTCCGAGCCGTCGGTATCGGTCAGGTTGGTGCTGATGCCCACCAGCTTGACCGGCGCGCCATTCTCGCGGCCTTCGTTGAGCTTGTAGCCTTCGTAGTAGCCTTGGCCGTTGCTGCCGTGCAGGTCGGAGACCGTCAGGCCTGCATTGGTCATGGAGCCTAGGTTCGGGTACATCGGGATGGTCGAGCTGTTCAGGTCGGTGACCGCGCCGTTGCCCACCTTGATGTTGATGTCCAGGCTGCCAGGGCCGGCCTGGTTGGCGTTGTAGATCTCCAGGGTGTAATAGCCGCTGGTGGTCGGGGTGTAGCTGCCGGTGATCGCGCCGCTGGCGTTGCCCCAGGTGCCGCTGGCGACGTTCTTGCCACCAATGACGATTTGCAGGCTGTCGTCGGCCGTGCCGCTGAAGGTGTAGGTTTTGCCGGCTTCCAGATAGATCAGGCCGGAGGTCTTCGAGCCGGTGCCCGGGGTCACGGTGGCGGTGGTGTCGACGGTCGTGACCTGCTCGCTCTTGTTCGCGTTGCCGGAGTTGGCGAACACGCTCTTGAGTTGGTCGCCGGTGATGCCGTTACCGTTGTTGCCCAGGCCGTTGAGGCTGTTCCAGGTTTCCTTGGTCAGGCCGATCGAGTTGACGTTGTTGTTGCCGATCGACAGGTCAGGCCTGTCGGCGACCGGCGCGATGTCGACCTTCATGGTCACTTCGCTGCCGGTGTTGGTGCCGTCGTTGGGCTTGTACTTGATCTGCGCGTAGTCGGCCTGCTTGTTGCCCACGCCGCTGCCACCGTAACCGTCGACGCCCGACTGGTTGGCCAGCGGAACGAACTTGAGCTTGCCGGCGGCGATGTCGGCCTGGCTGATGGTCTGGTTGAGCGACACGTCGACCCACGAAGTGCCGTTGAAGAACTTCAGGTTGCCCAGATCCGGCAGCTTGCTGATCGTCACGCCGAGGCCAGTGTCGCCATCGGCGTCGGTGACCTTGAAATCGCCCCACTGGAACACGTAGTCGGTGTCTTCGGTGCCGGTGACGGCGCCGCCTGGCGATACCGGCATGTGGTCATTGTCGATGATCGTGGTGGTGACGCTCGACTTGCTCGGGTTGACCTGCAGGTTTTCGAAGCCGCCGCCGCTGACACCGCTGATCTGGATGGTGAAGTTTTCCGAGCCTTCGACGAGCTGGTCGTCAATGGTCTTGATGTCGAAGTTGGCGGTGCTGGCGCCGGCCGGAATCTTCACGGTGACCACACCGGTGTAGTCCTGGCCGTTGGTGGCGGTGCCACTGTAGCTCAGGGTGACGGTGACCTCGGTCTTGGACGGATTGGTCAGGGTCAGGATGTAGTGCGCGGTGTCGCCTTCGGTCACCGAAGTGTCGCCGCTGATGCCCACGGTGGTCAGGTCGCCCTGGCCGCTCGGCTCGTCGGTGACGGTGGTGGTGACGGTGTTGCTGCCGAGGGTCAGCTTCTCGAAGTTGTCGCCGCCGGTGACCGATTCGATCTTGTTGACGATCGGTGCCTGGCCGCCGACATAGACGTCATCCTTGGCGGTGATGGTGAAGGTACCGGTGGCGCTGCCAGCCGGAACGGTCACTTTTGTGCCGTCGCTGAGGGTGAACACCAGGCCGTTGTGGCCGGTAACCGACAGGCCCTGGGTATTGGTCAGGGTGACGGTGTAGGTCACCTGGCCGCCTTCGGTGACGGTGGTCTTGTCGGCGGACAGGGTCGCGACGACTTCGCTGATGGTGTCGGCGATCTGTACGGTGGCCGAGCCACCCAGTTCCAGGTTCTCGAAGGTCTTGCCCGGAACGGTGGCGTCGCTGATGCCCACGGTCAGGGAGCCCGAGTCTTTGAAGACATCATCGCCCTGGGCTGGTGCCTTGTATTCCACCTGGGTCTGACCCGCGGCGATGGTGACCTTGTCGCCATTGCTCAGGGTGACGGTGAGCGGACGGTCCAGCGGCTGGTTCACTTTGACGGTGAACGACGGTTGCTGGTCTTCGGTGACGTTGCCATTGCTGACGATGGTGACCGAGACCTTGTCGCCCTGGTTGCCGGAGCCCGGCGTGCCCACGCCAGGTTCGTCGGTGACAGAGGTGGTGACAGTATTGCTGCCGAGGGTCAGCTTCTCGAAGTTATCACCACCGGTAACCGATTCGATCTTGTTGACGATGTTCGGCTGGCCGCCGACATAGACGTCGTCCTTGGCGGTGATGGTGAAGGTGCCAGTAGCGCTGCCAGCAGGCACGGTGACCTTGGTGCCATCGCTCAGGGTGAAGACCAGGCCGTTGTGGCCGGTGACCGACAGGCCCTGGGCGTTGGTCAGCGTGACGGTGTAGGTGACTTGGCCACCTTCACTGACTGTGGTTTTGTCGGCGGACAGGGTAGCGACTACTTCACTGATGGTGTCGGCGATATGTACGGTGGCCGAGCCACCCAGTTCCAGGTTCTCGAAGGTTTTGCCTGGTACGGTGGCATCGGAAATGCCGACGGTCAGGGAGCCCGAGTCCTTGAAGACGTCATCGCCCTGAGCTGGAGCCTTATACTCGACCTGGGTCTGGCCCGCGGCGATGGTGACTTTGTCGCCATTGCTCAAGGTGACGGTGAGCGGACGATCAAGCGGCTGGTTCACTTTGACGGTGAACGACGGTTGCTGGTCTTCGGTGACGTTGCCATTGCTGACGATGGTGACCGAGACCTTGTCGCCTTGGTTACCCGAGCCCGGCGTGCCCACGCCAGGTTCGTCGGTAACGGTGGTAGTGACGGTGTTGCTGCCGAGGGTCAGCTTCTCGAAGTTATCACCACCGGTAACCGATTCGATCTTGTTGACGATGTTCGGCTGGCCGCCGACGTAGACGTCGTCCTTGGCGGTGATGGTGAAGGTGCCAGTGGCGCTGCCCGCCGGCACGGTGACCTTGGTGCCATCGCTCAGGGTGAACACCAGGCCGCCATGGCCGGTAACCGAAAGGCCCTGGGCGTTGGTCAGGGTGACGGTGTAGGTCACCTGGCCGCCTTCGGTGACGGTGGTCTTGTCAGCGGACAGCGTTGCAATGACTTCGCTGATGGTGTCCGTGATCTGCACGGTGGCGGAGCCACCGAGCTCAAGATTCTCGAATGTCTTGCCTGGAACGGTTGCGTCGCTGATGCCAACGGTGAGCGAACCGGAATCCTTGAAGACATCGTCGCCTTGCGCTGGCGCCTTGTACTCGACCTGAGTCTGGCCCGCGGCAATGGTGACCTTGTCGCCATTGCTCAGAGTGACGGTGAGCGGACGATCCAGCGGCTGGTTCACTTTGACGGTGAACGACGGTTGCTGGTCTTCGGTGACGTTGCCATTGCTGACGATGGTGACCGAGACCTTGTCGCCTTGGTTACCCGAGCCCGGCGTGCCCACGCCAGGTTCGTCGGTAACGGTGGTAGTGACGGTGTTGCTGCCGAGGGTCAGCTTCTCGAAGTTGTCGCCACCGGTGACGGACTCGATCTTGTTGACGATGTTCGGCTGGCCGCCGACGTAGACGTCGTCCTTCGCGGTGATGGTGAAGGTGCCAGTGGCGCTGCCCGCCGGCACGGTGACCTTGGTGCCGTCGCTGAGGGTGAATACCAGGCCGCTATGGCCAGTGACCGACAGGCCCTGGGCGTTGGTCAGCGTGACGGTGTAGGTCACCTGGCCGCCTTCGGTGACGGTGGTTTTGTCGGCGGACAGCGTCGCGACGACTTCGCTGATGGTGTCGGTGATCTGCACGGTGGCCGAGCCACCCAGCTCGAGGTTCTCGAAGGTCTTGCCCGGAACGGTGGCATCGGTGATGCCCACAGTCAGGGAGCCCGAGTCTTTGAAGACGTCATCGCCCTGAGCTGGTGCCTTGTATTCCACCTGGGTCTGACCCGCAGCGATGGTGACCTTGTCGCCATTGCTCAAGGTGACGGTGAGCGGACGATCCAGCGGCTGGTTCACTTTGACGGTGAACGACGGTTGCTGATCTTCAGTGACATTGCCATTGCTGACGATGGTGACCGAGACCTTGTCGCCCTGGTTACCCGAGCCCGGCGTGCCCACGCCAGGTTCGTCGGTAACGGTGGTGGTGACGGTATTGCTGCCGAGGGTCAGTTTCTCGAAGTTGTCTGCGCCGGTGACCGACTCCAGCTTGTTGACCAGCGAAGGCTGGCCGCCAACGTACACGTCATCCTTGGCGGTGACGGTAATCGAGCCGGTCTTCTGGCCGGCTGCCACGGTGATCGTGGTGCCGTCGCTCAGGGTGAATACCAGACCTCCGTGGGCAATGACCGGGAAGGCCGGCGGGCTGACCAAGGTCACGGTATAGGTGACCTGGCCGCCTTCGGCGACGGTGCTCTTGTCCACGGACAGGTTGGCGAACACCTCGGTGATGGTGTCGCTGATCTGCACGGTGGCCGAACCGCCGAGCTCCAGGTTCTCGAAGGTCTTGCCTGGAACGGTGGCATCGGTGATGCCGACGGTGAGCGAGCCTGCGTCCTTGAAGACGTCATCGCCCTGAGCTGGCGCCTTGTACTCGACCTGGGTCTGGCCTGCAGCAATGGTGACTTTGTCGCCGTTGCTCAGGGTGACGGTCAGCGGGCGATCCAGGATCTGGCTGACTTTCACGGTGAAGCTTGGCTGTTGTGCTTCGTTCACATCGCCGTTGCTGACGATGGTGACCGAGACCTTGTCGCCCTGGTTGCCGGAGCCCGGCGTGCCGGTGCCGGGTTCGTCGGTGACAGAGGTGGTGACGGTATTGCTGCCGAGGGTCAGCTTCTCGAAGTTGTCGCCGCCGGTGACGGACTCGATCTTGTTGACGATGTTCGGCTGGCCGCCGACATAGACGTCGTCCTTGGCGGTGATGGTGAAGGTGCCGGTGGCGCTGCCAGCCGGAACGGTCACTTTCGTGCCGTCGCTGAGGGTGAACACCAGGCCATTGTGGCCGGTGACCGACAGGCCCTGGGCGTTGGTCAGCGTGACGGTGTAGGTGACTTGGCCACCTTCACTGACGGTGGCCTTGTCTGCGGACAGGGTCGCGACGACTTCGCTGATGGTGTCGGCGATCTGTACGGTGGCCGAGCCACCCAGTTCCAGGTTCTCGAAGGTTTTGCCCGGTACGGTGGCATCGGTGATGCCCACAGTCAGGGAGCCCGAGTCTTTGAAGACGTCATCGCCCTGAGCTGGTGCCTTGTATTCCACCTGGGTCTGACCCGCGGCGATGGTGACCTTGTCGCCATTGCTCAGGGTGACGGTGAGCGGACGATCCAGCGGCTGATTCACTTTGACGGTGAACGACGGTTGCTGATCCTCAGTGACATTGCCATTGCTGACGATGGTGACCGAAACCTTGTCGCCTTCGTTGCCGGTGCCTGGGGTGCCGGTACCTGGTTCGTCGGTGACGCTCGTCTTCACTTCGTTCTGACCCAAGGTCAGCTTCTCGAAGTTGTCAGCGCCAGTGACGCCTTCCAGCTTGTTGACGATCGCTGGCTGGCCGCCAACGTATACGTCATCCGGCGCATGGATGGTGATGGTTCCGGTGGCGCTGCCCGCTGGAACGGTGACTTTGGTGCCGTCCGAGAGCGTAAAGACCAGACCATTGTGGCCTTTGACGTCCAGGCCCTGGGCGTTGGTCAGCGTAACGGTATAGGTGATCTCGCCGCCTTCGCTGACAGTAGTTTTGTCGGCACTCAGGGTCGCGATGACTTCGCTTTCGGTATCGGCGATCTGTACGGTGGCCGAACCACCCAGTTCCAGGTTTTCGAAGGTCTTGCCTGGAACACTGGCGTCGCTGATCCCAACGGTGAGCGAACCAGAATCCTTGAAGACGTCATCGCCCTGGGCTGGCGCCTTGTACTCGACCTGGGTCTGGCCTGCAGCGATGGTGACCTTGTCGCCATTACTCAGAGTGACGGTCAGCGGGCGATCCAGAATCTGGTTCACCTTCACGGTGAACGACGGCTGCTGATCTTCAGTGACATTGCCGTTGCTGACGATGGTGACGGAAACCTTGTCGCCCTCGTTGCCAGTACCCGGAGTGCCAGTGCCTGGCTCGTCTGTCACCGTAGTAGTGACGGTGTTGTCGCCGAGGGTCAGCTTCTCGAAGTTGTCGCCGCCGGTGACGGACTCGATCTTGTTGACGATGTTCGGCTGGCCGCCGACATAGACGTCGTCCTTGGCGGTGATGGTGAAGGTGCCAGTAGCACTACCCGCCGGAACGGTAACCTTGGTGCCATCGCTCAGGGTGAATACCAGACCGCCATGGCCGGTGACAGACAGACCTTGGGCGTTCGTCAGGGTGACGGTGTAGGTGACCTGGCCGCCTTCGCTGACGGTGGTCTTGTCGGCGCTGAGAGTAGCGACTACTTCGCTGATGGTGTCGGCGATCTGCACGGTGGCCGAACCACCCAGTTCGAGGTTCTCGAAAGTCTTGCCCGGTACGGTGGCGTCGCTGATGCCAACGGTGAGCGAACCGGAATCCTTGAAGACGTCATCGCCTTGTGCCGGTGCCTTGTACTCGACCTGGGTCTGGCCTGCAGCGATGGTGACCTTGTCGCCATTGCTCAGGGTAACGGTCAGCGGACGATCCAGCGGCTGGTTCACTTTCACGGTGAACGACGGCTGCTGGTCTTCGGTGACGTTGCCATTACTGACGATGGTGACGGAGACCTTGTCGCCTTCGTTGCCGTTGCCAGGAGTGCCGGTGCCCGGTTCATCGGTGACATCGGTTTTCACTTCGCCCTGACCCAACGTCAGTTTCTCGAAGTTATCTGCGCCAGTGACGGATTCCAGCTTGTTCACGATCGATGGCTGACCGCCAACGTAGACGTCGTCCGGCGCATGGATGGTGATAGTCCCGGTGGCGCTGCCAGCCGGAACGGTGACTTTTGTGCCGTCGCTGAGCGTGAAGACCAAACCGCCATGACCTTTGACGTCCAGGCCCTGGGCGTTGGTCAGAGTAACGGTATAGGTAATCTCGCCACCTTCGGACACGGTGGTCTTGTCGGCGGTGAGGGTCGCGATGACTTCACTTTCGGTATCAGCGATCTGAACAGTGGCCGAACCACCGAGCTCGAGGTTTTCGAAGGTTTTACCTGGAACGGTAGCGTCGCTGATGCCAACGGTGAGCGAACCAGAATCCTTGAAGACGTCATCGCCCTGGGCTGGTGCCTTGTACTCGACCTGAGTCTGACCTGCCGCGATGGTGACCTTGTCGCCGTTGCTCAAGGTGACAGTCAGCGGACGATCCAGCGGCTGGTTCACTTTCACGGTGAACGACGGCTGCTGGTCTTCGGTGACGTTGCCATTGCTGACGATGGTGACGGAAACCTTGTCACCCTCGTTGCCAGTGCCCGGAGTACCAGTGCCTGGCTCATCGGTGACGTCGGTTTTCACTTCGCCCTGACCCAGAGTCAGTTTTTCGAAGTTATCGGCGCCAGTGACGGACTCCAGCTTGTTCACGATCGCTGGCTGACCGCCAACGTAGACGTCGTCCGGCGCATGGATGGTGATGGTGCCGGTGGCGCTGCCAGCCGGAACAGTCACTTTCGTGCCATCCGACAGAGTGAAGGTCAGACCGCCGTGGCCTTTGACGTCCAGGCCTTGGGCGTTAGTCAGGGTGACGGTATAGGTGATCTCGCCGCCCTCGCTGACGGTGGACTTGTCGGCGGTGAGGGTCGCGATCACTTCGCTTTCGGTGTCAGCAATCTGAACGGTGGCCGAGCCACCCAGTTCCAGATTCTCGAAGGTCTTGCCCGGAACGCTGGCATCGGTGATGCCGACAGTCAGAGAGCCTGAGTCTTTGAAGACGTCATCGCCTTGGGCTGGCGCCTTGTACTCGACCTGGGTCTGGCCTGCAGCGATGGTGACCTTGTCGCCATTGCTCAGGGTAACGGTCAGCGGACGATCCAGCGGCTGGTTCACTTTGACAGTGAACGACGGCTGCTGGTCTTCGGTGACGTTGCCATTACTGACGATGGTGACGGAGACCTTGTCGCCTTCGTTGCCGGTGCCAGGAGTACCAGTGCCTGGCTCGTCCGTCACTGTGGTGGTGACGGTGTTGTCGCCGAGGGTCAGCTTCTCGAAGTTATCACCACCGGTAACCGATTCGATCTTGTTGACGATGTTCGGCTGGCCGCCGACATAGACGTCGTCCTTGGCGGTGATGGTGAAGGTGCCAGTGGCGCTGCCGGCAGGCACGGTGACTTTGGTGCCATCGCTCAGGGTGAACACCAGGCCGTTGTGGCCGGTGACCGACAGGCCCTGTGCGTTCGTCAGGGTGACGGTGTAAGTGACCTGGCCGCCTTCGCTGACGGTGGTCTTGTCGGCGCTGAGGGTAGCGACTACTTCGCTGATGGTGTCAGCGATCTGCACGGTGGCCGAACCACCCAGTTCCAGGTTTTCGAAGGTCTTGCCTGGAACACTGGCGTCGCTGATCCCAACGGTGAGCGAGCCCGAGTCTTTGAACACGTCATCGCCCTGGGCTGGCGCCTTGTACTCGACCTGGGTCTGACCCGCAGCGATGGTGACTTTGTCACCATTGCTCAGGGTGACGGTCAGCGGGCGATCCAGAATCTGGTTCACCTTCACGGTGAACGACGGCTGCTGATCTTCGGTGACGTTGCCATTGCTGACGATGGTGACGGAGACCTTGTCGCCTTCGTTGCCGGTGCCAGGGGTACCAGTGCCTGGCTCGTCCGTCACGGTGGTGGTGACGGTGTTGTCGCCGAGGGTCAGCTTCTCGAAGTTATCTGCGCCAGTCACGCCTTCGAGTTTGTTGACGATCGAAGGCTGGCCGCCAACGTACACATCGTCTGGAGCATGAATGGTGATGGTGCCAGTGGCGCTGCCTGCTGGAACGGTGACTTTGGTGCCGTCCGAAAGGGTAAATACCAGGCCGCCATGACCTTTGACGTCCAGGCCTTGGGCGTTGGTCAGGGTCACGGTGTAAGTGATCTCGCCGCCTTCGCTGACAGTAGTCTTGTCGGCAGTCAGGGTCGCGATGACTTCACTTTCGGTGTCAGCGATTTGAACAGTGGCCGAGCCGCCGAGCTCCAGGTTCTCGAAGGTCTTACCTGGAACACTGGCGTCGCTGATACCAACGGTGAGCGAACCAGAATCCTTGAAGACGTCATCGCCCTGCGCTGGCGCCTTGTACTCGACCTGGGTCTGGCCCGCCGCGATGGTGACCTTGTCGCCGTTGCTCAAGGTGACAGTCAGCGGACGATCCAGCGGCTGGTTCACTTTGACAGTGAACGACGGCTGCTGGTCTTCGGTGACGTTGCCATTGCTGACGATGGTGACGGAGACCTTGTCGCCTTCGTTGCCGGTGCCCGGAGTACCAGTGCCTGGCTCGTCTGTCACTGTGGTGGTGACGGTGTTGTCGCCGAGGGTCAGCTTCTCGAAGTTATCTGCGCCGGTAACACCTTCCAGCTTGTTCACGATGCTTGGCTGACCGCCAACATATACGTCGTCCGGCGCATGGATGGTGATGGTACCGGTGGCGCTGCCAGCCGGAACGGTGACTTTGGTGCCGTCCGACAGGGTAAATACCAGGCCGCCATGACCTTTGACGTCCAGGCCTTGGGCGTTGGTCAGGGTCACGGTGTAAGTGATCTCGCCGCCTTCGCTGACAGTAGTCTTGTCGGCAGTCAGGGTCGCGATGACTTCACTTTCGGTGTCAGCGATTTGAACAGTGGCCGAGCCGCCGAGCTCCAGGTTCTCGAAGGTCTTACCTGGAACACTGGCGTCGCTGATACCAACGGTGAGCGAACCAGAATCCTTGAAGACGTCATCGCCCTGCGCTGGCGCCTTGTAATCGACCTGGGTCTGGCCCGCCGCGATGGTGACCTTGTCGCCGTTGCTCAAGGTGACAGTCAGCGGACGATCCAGCGGCTGGTTCACTTTGACAGTGAACGACGGCTGCTGGTCTTCGGTGACGTTGCCATTGCTGACGATGGTGACGGAGACCTTGTCGCCTTCGTTGCCGGTGCCCGGAGTACCAGTGCCTGGCTCGTCTGTCACTGTGGTGGTGACGGTGTTGTCGCCGAGGGTCAGCTTCTCGAAGTTATCTGCGCCAGTCACGCCTTCGAGTTTGTTGACGATCGAAGGCTGGCCGCCGACGTACACGTCATCAGGGGCGTGGATGGTGATTGTACCGGTGGCGCTGCCAGCCGGAACGGTCACCTTGGTGCCATCCGAAAGAGTGAAGGTCAGACCGCTATGACCTTTGACGTCCAGGCCCTGGGCGTTGGTCAGAGTAACGGTATAAGTAATCTCGCCACCTTCGGACACGGTGGTCTTGTCGGCAGTCAGGGTCGCGATGACTTCGCTTTCGGTATCGGCGATTTGAACGGTCGCCGAGCCACCCAGTTCCAGGTTCTCGAAGGTCTTGCCCGGAACGGTGGCATCGGTGATGCCAACAGTCAGAGAACCGGAATCTTTGAAGACGTCATCACCTTGGGCTGGCGCCTTGTACTCGACCTGGGTCTGGCCTGCAGCGATGGTGACCTTGTCGCCATTGCTCAGGGTAACGGTTAGCGGGCGATCCAGAATCTGGTTCACCTTCACGGTGAACGACGGCTGCTGATCTTCGGTGACATTGCCGTTGCTGACGATGGTGACGGAAACCTTGTCGCCTTCGTTGCCGGTGCCCGGAGTACCGGTACCCGGCTCGTCAGTAACCGTCGTGGTGACGGTGCCGTCACCCAGCGTCAGTTTCTCGAAGTTATCCGCGCCAGTAACACCTTCCAGCTTGTTCACGATCGACGGCTGGCCGCCAACATAAACGTCGTCTGGAGCAGTGATAGTGACCGTACCGGTAGCACTGCCCGCCGGAATGGTGACCTTGGTGCCATCCGAAAGGGTGAAGGTCAGGCCGCCATGGCCCGTAACATCCAGGCCCTGACCATTGGTCAGCGTAACGGTATAGGTAATCTCGCCACCTTCGGACACGGTGGTCTTGTCGGCGGTCAGGGTTGCGACAACCTCACTTTCGGTGTCAGCGATCTGCACGGTGGCCGAGCTGCCGAGCTCCAGGTTCTCGAAGGTCTTGCCTGGTACGGAAGCGTCGGAAATACCAACGGTCAGGGAGCCCGAGTCTTTGAAGACGTCATCGCCCTGAGCTGGAGCTTTGTACTCGACCTGAGTCTGACCCGCAGCGATGGTGACCTTGTCGCCATTGCTCAGGGTAACGGTCAGCGGACGATCCAGTGGCTGATTCACTTTGACGGTGAAGCTTGGCTGCTGGTCTTCGGTGACGTTGCCATTGCTGACGATGGTGACGGAAACCTTGTCGCCTTCGTTGCCGGTGCCCGGAGTGCCAGTACCTGGTTCGTCTGTCACTGTGGTGGTGACGGAGTTGTCGCCGAGGGTCAGCTTCTCGAAGTTATCGGCGCCAGTGACGGACTCCAGCTTGTTGACGATCGATGGCTGACCGCCAACGTAGACGTCGTCCGGCGCATGGATGGTGATGGTGCCGGTGGCGCTGCCAGCCGGAACAGTCACTTTCGTGCCATCCGACAGAGTGAAGGTCAGACCGCCGTGGCCTTTGACGTCCAGGCCTTGGGCATTGGTCAGAGTAACGGTGTAAGTGATCTCACCGCCTTCGGAGACGGTGGTCTTGTCGGCGGTGAGGGTCGCGATCACTTCGCTTTCGGTGTCAGCAATCTGAACAGTGGCCGAACCACCGAGCTCGAGGTTTTCGAAGGTTTTGCCCGGAACACTGGCATCGGTGATGCCGACAGTCAGAGAGCCCGAGTCTTTGAAGACGTCATCGCCTTGAGCTGGGGCTTTGTACTCAACTTGGGTCTGACCCGCAGCGATGGTGACTTTGTCGCCATTGCTCAAGGTCACGGTCAGCGGACGATCCAGCGGTTGGTTCACTTTGACGGTGAACGACGGTTGCTGATCTTCGGTGACATTGCCGTTGCTGACGATGGTGACGGAGACCTTGTCGCCTTCGTTACCGGTGCCTGGAGTACCAGTGCCTGGCTCGTCAGTCACGGTGGTGGTGACGGTGTTGTCGCCGAGGGTCAGCTTCTCGAAGTTATCGGCGCCGGTAACACCTTCCAGCTTGTTCACGATGCTTGGCTGACCGCCAACATATACGTCGTCCGGCGCATGGATGGTGATGGTACCGGTGGCGCTGCCAGCCGGAACGGTCACCTTGGTGCCATCCGAAAGAGTGAAGGTCAGGCCGCCGTGGCCTTTGACATCCAGGCCCTGGGCATTGGTCAGGGTGACGGTGTAAGTGATCTCGCCGCCTTCGGACACGGTAGTTTTATCAGCCGTCAGGGTCGCGACGACTTCACTTTCAGTGTCAGCGATCTGAACGGTAGCCGAGCCGCCGAGCTCCAGGTTTTCGAAAGTCTTGCCTGGTACGGAAGCGTCGGAAATACCAACGGTCAGGGAGCCCGAGTCTTTGAAGACGTCATCGCCCTGAGCTGGAGCTTTGTACTCGACCTGAGTCTGACCCGCAGCGATGGTGACCTTGTCGCCATTGCTCAGGGTGACAGTCAGCGGACGATCCAGAATCTGATTCACCTTCACGGTGAACGACGGCTGTTGATCTTCGGTGACATTGCCGTTGCTGACGATGGTGACGGAAACCTTGTCGCCTTCGTTGCCGGTGCCCGGAGTACCGGTACCCGGCTCGTCAGTCACCGTCGTGGTGACGGTGCCGTCACCCAGCGTCAGCTTCTCGAAGTTATCGGCGCCAGTTACACCTTCCAGCTTGTTCACGATGCTTGGCTGACCGCCAACGTAGACGTCGTCAGGAGCGTTAATGGTGATGGTGCCAGTGGCGCTGCCTGCTGGAACTGTGACTTTGGTGCCGTCGCTAAGCGTAAAGACCAACCCATTGTGGCCTTTGACGTCCAAGCCCTGAGCATTGGTCAGGGTAACGGTGTAAGTGATCTCGCCGCCTTCGCTGACAGTGGTTTTGTCAGCAGTCAGGGTGGCGACAACCTCACTTTCGGTGTCAGCAATCTCAACAGTGGCGGAGCTTCCCAGCTCGAGATTTTCGAAGGTTTTGCCCGGAACACTGGCATCGGTGATGCCGACAGTCAGAGAGCCCGAGTCTTTGAAGACGTCATCGCCCTGGGCTGGCGCCTTGTACTCGACCTGAGTCTGGCCCGCAGCGATGGTGACTTTGTCGCCATTGCTCAAGGTGACAGTCAGCGGACGATCCAGCGGCTGGTTCACTTTCACGGTGAACGACGGCTGCTGATCTTCAGTGACATTGCCATTGCTGACGATGGTGACGGAAACCTTGTCACCCTCGTTGCCAGTACCCGGAGTGCCAGTGCCTGGCTCATCGGTGACATCGGTTTTCACTTCGCCCTGACCCAGAGTCAGTTTTTCGAAGTTATCGGCGCCAGTGACACCTTCCAGCTTGTTGACGATTGCTGGCTGGCCGCCGACGTACACGTCATCAGGGGCGTGGATGGTGATGGTCCCGGTGGCGCTGCCAGCCGGAACAGTCACTTTCGTGCCATCCGAAAGAGTGAAGGTCAGACCGCCGTGGCCTTTGACGTCAAGGCCTTGGGCATTGGTCAGAGTAACGGTGTAAGTGATCTCACCGCCTTCGGAGACGGTGGTTTTGTCGGCGGTGAGGGTCGCGATCACTTCGCTTTCGGTGTCAGCAATCTGAACAGTGGCCGAACCACCGAGCTCGAGGTTTTCGAAGGTTTTGCCCGGAACACTGGCATCGGTGATGCCGACAGTCAGAGAGCCCGAGTCTTTGAAGACGTCGTCGCCCTGAGCAGGAGCCTTGTACTCGACTTGGGTCTGGCCCGCGGCGATGGTGACTTTGTCGCCGTTGCTCAGAGTGACTGTCAGCGGACGATCCAGCGGCTGGTTCACTTTGACAGTGAAGCTTGGCTGCTGGTCTTCGGTGACGTTGCCGTTGCTGACGATGGTGACGGAAATCTTGTCGCCTTCGTTGCCGGTGCCTGGAGTGCCAGTACCCGGCTCGTCGGTCACGGTAGTGGTGACGGTACCGTCACCGAGGGTCAGTTTCTCGAAGTTATCTGCACCCGTAACGCCTTCGAGTTTGTTGACGATCGAAGGTTGGCCGCCAACGTAGACATCGTCAGGAGCGTGAATGGTGATGGTGCCAGTGGCGCTGCCTGCTGGAACGGTAACTTTGGTGCCGTCGCTAAGCGTAAAGACCAACCCATTGTGGCCTTTGACGTCCAAGCCCTGAGCGTTGGTCAGCGTGACGGTATAGGTGATCTCGCCGCCTTCGGACACAGTGGTCTTGTCGGCAGTCAGGGTTGCGACAACCTCACTTTCGGTGTCAGCGATCTGCACGGTTGCCGAACCACCGAGCTCCAGGTTCTCGAAAGTCTTGCCTGGTACGGAAGCGTCGGCAATACCAACGGTCAGGGAGCCCGAGTCTTTGAAGACGTCATCGCCTTGAGCTGGGGCTTTGTACTCAACTTGGGTTTGACCCGCAGCGATGGTGACTTTGTCGCCATTGCTCAGGGTGACAGTCAGCGGACGATCCAGCGGCTGGTTCACTTTGACAGTGAACGATGGTTGCTGGTCTTCGGTGACGTTGCCATTGCTGACGATGGTGACGGAAACCTTGTCGCCTTCGTTGCCGGTGCCCGGAGTACCGGTACCCGGCTCGTCAGTCACCGTCGTGGTGACGGTGCCGTCACCCAGCGTCAGTTTCTCGAAGTTATCCGCGCCAGTAACACCTTCCAGCTTGTTCACGATCGACGGCTGGCCGCCAACGTAGACGTCGTCTGGAGCAGTGATAGTGACCGTACCGGTAGCACTGCCCGCCGGAACGGTGACTTTTGTGCCGTCCGAAAGGGTAAATACCAGGCCGCCATGACCTTTGACGTCCAGGCCCTGGGCGTTGGTCAGAGTCACGGTGTAAGTGATCTCGCCGCCTTCGCTGACAGTGGTTTTGTCAGCAGTCAGTGTGGCGACAACCTCACTTTCGGTGTCAGCAATCTGAACAGTGGCGGAGCTTCCCAGCTCAAGGTTTTCGAAGGTTTTGCCCGGAACACTGGCATCGGTCACGCCAATGGTGAGCGAGCCAGAATCCTTGAAGACGTCATCGCCCTGGGCTGGCGCCTTGTACTCGACCTGAGTCTGGCCCGCCGCGATGGTTACCTTGTCGCCGTTGCTCAAGGTGACAGTCAGCGGACGATCCAGCGGCTGGTTCACTTTGACAGTGAAGCTTGGCTGCTGGTCTTCGGTGACGTTGCCGTTGCTGACGATGGTGACGGAGACCTTGTCGCCTTCGTTGCCGGTGGCCGGAGTACCGGTACCCGGCTCGTCAGTCACCGTCGTGGTGACGGTGCCGTCACCCAGCGTCAGTTTCTCGAAGTTATCCGCACCAGTAACACCTTCCAGCTTGTTCACGATCGACGGCTGGCCGCCAACATAAACGTCGTCTGGAGCAGTGATAGTGACCGTACCGGTAGCACTGCCCGCCGGAATGGTGACCTTGGTGCCATCCGAAAGGGTGAAGGTCAGGCCGCCATGGCCAGTGACATCCAGGCCCTGACCATTGGTCAGGGTGACGGTGTAGGTGATCTGGCCGCCTTCGGACACGGTGGTCTTGTCGGCAGTCAGGGTCGCGACGACTTCGCTCTCGGTATCGCTGATCTGGACGGTGGCCGGACCGCCAAGCTTCAGATCCTCGAAAGTCTTGCCCGGAACGCTGGCGTCGGTCACGCCCAAGGTCACGGAGCCTGCGTCCTTGAATACGTCGTCACCCTGCGCCGGCAGGCTGTAGGTAGCCTGGGTCTGGCCAGCAGCAATGGTGACCTTGTCGCCATTGCTCAGGGTCACGGTCAGGTCGTGGTCGAGCTTCTGGCTGACTGAAACGGTGAAGGTCGGCTGCTGAGCTTCCGTCACGTTACCGTTGCTGGCAATGCTGACAGTCACAGTGTCGATGCTGTCGCTGACCACGGTCTGAGCCGGGGTCGGGTTCGGCACCAGATTCTCGAAGTTGCCGCCGGTGGTGCCGGTAATAGTGGTGCTGACCGTGCTGCCATTGACGAAGACATCATTGGCCGGGGTCTGGAAGTCGACCGAGCCACTGGTCTTGCCGGCTTCGACGGTGACGGTCTGGCCGTTGGACAGGGTGACGGTGACTGGCGTCTGTGCCGGGTTGGTCAAGGTCACGGTATAGGTGATCACGCCGCCTTCGGTGACGCTTGGCGAAGCAGTCAGGGTGGCGGTGGTGGTGTCGAACGAGTCGTTGATCACGGTCTGCGCCGGGGCCGGGTTCGGCACCAGGTTCTCGAAGTTGCCACCGGTGGCGCCGGTGATGGTGGTGCTGACCGTGCTGCCGTTGTTGTAGACGTCGTTGGGCGGGGTCTGGAAGTCGACCGAGCCGCTGGACTTGCCAGCCTCGACGGTGATTGTCTGGCCGTTGGACAGGGTGACGGTGACCGGCGTCTGTGCCGGGTTGGTCAGGGTCACGGTGTAGGTGATCACGCCGCCTTCGGTGACGCTTGGCGTCGCGGTCAAGGTGGCGGTGGTGGTGTCGATGGTGTCGGTGATCTGGGTCACCGCCGGGGTCGGGTTCGGGGTAATGACCAAGCCGTTGCCGCCGGTGGTGCCGGTAATGGTGGTGGAGATCTGGCCGCCATCGATGTAAGGCGTGTCGTTGGCCGGAATGTTGACGTTGACCGAGCCGCTGGTCTGGCCAGCCGGGATCACGATCACCGCGCCGTTGGACAGGGTGACGGTCAGGTTGCTCTGCGGCGCCTGGCCGACGGTGGCGGTATAGACGATGACGCCACCCGCTTCGCTGATCGAAGGGGTGGCGCTCAGGCTCAGGCCGGTTGGAATGGGATTGTTGTTGGTGGTGGTGTCGTTGTTGCTATCCAGCCCACCGACTTCTTCGTTTGCCAGGCCTGCGGCGAAGCCCAGGGGGCCGGTGGGGAACCCGATGCTCGGGTCGACCACGCCTGCGGTTTCTTCCAGCAGCACGAAGCTGTGACCACCACCGACCGAACCGCCGCCTGCGGCAGCAGGGCCGGCAGCAGGCGCTTCCAGCTCGGTGGTCGGGTCGACACCGGAGGCAATGGCCTGTTGCAGCTCTTCGACCGAGGGCGCGGCCTGCGCGGTGGCCTGGGCCAGGTCGGTGCTGCTGTCGGGCGCATCGGCGCTCCATTGAGTGTCGCGGCCCAGGTCGAGCATGCGACCGTCGGCCAATTCCAGGGTCACGGCGCCGCCCGGGCCGGTAAGGACTTCCTCGCCTGCGAACAGGCGATCGCCTTCGATCAGCACGCGCTTGATGCCTTCCGGGGATACTGCGATGACTTGGCCAACAATGCTTTTGACGATGGCAACGACAGTGCTCATGGAACTCTCCGGGATGTGTCTCAATTGGCTTCCGGTCGGCGTGCGAACCTGCTTCCGCTGGAATGTTACAGAAATGATTTGACGCTTTTATTCGTCAAATTTCTGTCAATAATTTTCGGCTATTAAGTTTATGCCAAAGTATTGACCTTCGTCTCGCCATCCTAAACAATTGGCAAACTAATGTCACATTGATATTTGAGTAAAAACCTCTTCCTTTCGTATTAATTACGTACAGTCTCGCAAGCTCGCCAATCGTTCAGTTCAGGCCGCCATTTTCAGGGGCCAGACCCGCTTCGGCCGTGATTTGGGACAACAGCGCCACTTGGGAATCAGTAAAAATGCGTGCGTCACTTTTCACCGTTCTTCCTCTCGCCCTTGCAGCCTCCATTGCCCAAGCACAAACCCTGCCGCAAGCCATGCAACAGGCCTTGGACGTGCACCCGGAAATCCAGGCCGGGGTCAACGCCCGCACCGCCGCGGACTATCAACTGCGCGCCGCGCAGGGTGGCTACCTGCCGCGCGTCGACATGACCGCCGGCTACGGCCGCGAGGGCAGCGATTCGCCGAGTACGTCGCATCGCTGGGAGACCTTGAACCGGGGTGAGTCAAGTATCCGTCTCCGCCAAATGGTTTTTGACGGTTTTGCCACCTCCAGCGAAGTGGGCCGTCAGCAAGCCACGGTCAACGCTCGTGCCTACTCCCTGATGGGCACCTCCGAGCGCACCGCGCTGACCGTTGCCCAGGTCTATCTCGATGTCCTGTCGCGCCGCGAGATGGTGCGCCTGGCCGAAGACAACCTGCGCAACCACGAACGCATCCTCGACCAGATCAAGCTGCGCACCAGCCGTGGCGTCGGCCGCCTGGCCGACCTCGACCAGGCCGAAGCGCGCCTGGCGCAGGCGCGTAACAACCTGATCACCGAGCAGACCAACCTGGCCGATGCCAACACCAACTACCTGAGCGTGATCGGGCAAATGCCTGACGAACTGAGCGCGCCTGCGCCGTTCATCGACCTGCTGCCGGCCACCCTGGACGAGGCTCGTCACCAGATGGTCGAGAGCAGCCCGATCCTGCGCTCGGCAGAATCCGACATCGCTGCCGCCGAGAAGCAATACGAAGCGGCAAAGTCTAGTTTCTATCCGCGTTTTGATGCAGAGCTCGGACGGACGGCAGACAACAACCTCGACGGTTCGGTCGGCCACAACAATGAGTGGCAGGCCATGCTGCGCATGAACTTCAACCTTTACGCCGGTGGCAGCAACAAGGCCGACCTGGAATCGAAGTCGTATCTGGCCAACCAGGCGCTGGATATTCGCAACAACGCCTTGCGTCAGCTCAATGAGGAGTTAGGCTTGGCATGGAATGCTCTGGACAACGCCAACGCCCAGTTGCCGATCGCCCAGCAGTATGTCGATCACAGCACCCGGGTGCGCAGCGCCTACCAGCAGCAGTTCGGCCTGGGCGAGCGAACCCTGCTGGACCTGCTCGACAGCGAGAATGAAACCTTCACCGCGCAACGTCGTCTGGTAGAAGTGAAGAACACTCAGTTGTTTACTCAGTACCGAATCAAGGCGACCATTGGTCAACTGCTGAAGAGCCAGGGTGTCGTAGCCCCCATGGCGACCGTCGTACAGAACGACCTGAAGCCAAAGGTGAACCTGCCAGGCATGAACTGAAGGCGCACCTGTCCTATCCAACCGCAAGGATGAAGAGAGCGCCGCGTGGAATCTGAAGTCAGTCGAGTACAACTCAACCATGATCCACGCAGTCAGCATGACGATCCGCTACTGGACAGCCTGCTGACCCTGTGTGTCCTGCACCAGAAACCCGCCAGCCGGGCCATGCTCACCACCGGCCTGCCGCTGCCGGCGCAGCGCCTGAGCGTCGAGCTGCTGCCGCGTGCCGCAGCTCGCGCGGGTCTGCAGGGGCGCCTGCTGCAGCGCAAGCTCGAGCAGATCCCCGGCATCGCCATGCCGGCGATGCTGCTTCTGAAGGAAGGGCGCAGTGCTGTCCTGCTCGGCTGGGAAAATGAAGACACCGCACGCCTGTTGCTCAGCGAGAGCGACGGCGGGGAAGTGCTGGTCACCCGCGAGGCGCTGCTCAGCGACTACAGCGGCAAGGTGTTCTTCGCTCAGCCGCAGCACAAGTTCGACGTCAACCACGGCAACCTGATCCCGCGCGCGCGCTCCTGGTTCCGCGACACCCTGATGCGCAGCAAATGGCTGTACATCGACGCCATCGCCGCCAGCCTGGTGATCAACCTGATTGCCCTGGCGGCGCCGCTGTTCGTGATGAACGTCTATGACCGCGTGGTGCCCAACCAAGCCACCTCGACGCTGTGGGTGCTGGCAGTGGGCATCGCCGGTGCCTACGTCTTCGACCTCATCCTCAAGGGGCTGCGCAGCCTCTGTCTGGACCTTGCCGGCAAGAAGACCGACCTGATCATTTCCGCGACGCTGTTCGAGCGTATCGTCGGCATGTCGATGAAATACCGCCCCGCGCGGGTCGGCAGCTTTGCGCAGAACATCCACGAGTTCCAGGGGCTGCGCGACTTCCTCGCTTCGCTCACCCTCACCAGCCTGATCGACCTGCCGTTTACCCTGCTGATCCTGACGGTGATCGCCATCATCGGTGGGCACCTGGTATGGATCCCGATATTGGCCTTCCCGCTGGCCCTGGGCATCGGCTATGCCCTGCAGAAACCATTGATGGCGACGATGGAGCGCACCATGGCGCTGGCGTCCGAGCGCCAGTCCAGCCTCATCGAGACCCTTGCCGGGCTGGATGCGGTCAAGGTCAACAACGCCGAGAGCGAGCGCCAGTACATGTGGGAGCAGACCCTCGGCACCCTCAGCCGCCTCGAACTGCGGGTCAAGGTACTATCGGGCCTGGCGATGAACATCACCATGCTGATCCAGCAGCTCGCCGGTGTGGCGATGATCTGCGTTGGCGTGTACCTGATCATCGACGGCAACCTCAGCATGGGCGGCCTGGTGGCCTGCTACATGCTCAGTGGTCGCGCGCTTGGCCCGCTGGGCCAGCTCAATGGTCTGCTGGCCCGCTACCAGCAGGCCAAGGTGACCATGGTCGCCACCGACCAGATGATGGAGCTGCCCCAGGAGCGCAATTTCGAAGAGCGTCCGCTGAGCCGCCAGGTGCTGCAGGGTGCGGTTGAGTTCCGCGGCGTCGAGTTCACCTATCCGAACCAGCAGAACCAGGCGCTCAAGGGCATCAACCTGGTCATTCGACCTGGCGAGAAGGTCGGCATCATCGGCCGCAGTGGTTCGGGCAAGAGCTCGCTGGCCAAGTTGATCGTCGGCCTGTATGAAGCCGACGGCGGCTCGCTGCTGGTCGATGGCGTCGATATCCGCCAGATCGACGTCAGCGAGTTGCGCCACAATATCGGCTATGTGCCCCAGGATATCCAGTTGCTGGCCGGGACCCTGCGCGACAACCTGGTCAGCGGTGCCCGCTACATCGAGGATGAGCTGATCCTGCAGGCCGCAGAGCTGGCTGGCGTGCATGAATTCGCCCGCCTTCACCCCGATGGCTATGAGCTGCAGGTTGGCGAGCGCGGCCAGAATCTCTCCGGCGGCCAGCGCCAGAACGTCGCCCTGGCCCGTGCGTTGCTGCTCAATCCGCAGATCCTGCTGCTCGACGAACCCACCAGCGCCATGGACAACACCGGCGAAGAACGCCTCAAGCAGCGCCTGGGTGCGGTGATCGAAGGCAAGACCGTGTTGCTGGTCACGCACCGGGCTTCGTTGTTGTCGCTGGTGGACCGGTTGATCGTCATCGATCGTGGACAGATCGTCGCGGATGGCCCGAAAGCCGCCGTCATGGAAGCGCTGAAGAAGGGGCAGATCAGTGTTGCATAAGCTGGATTTCGGGCGTTTCAAGGACAACCTGCGCCGCTATTTCAAAGGCTCCGAATCGCTGGCAGGCCAGCCGCTGCCAGAGGTCAACAAGGCGCTGATCGAGGATGCGCCGCGCATCGTGCGCCTGACCATCTGGGGCGTGATTGCCTTTTTCGTGTTCCTGATCGTATGGGCCAGCGTTGCGCCCATCGATGAAGTGACGCGCGGCGAAGGCAAGGCTATTCCTTCGTCCAAGGTACAGAAGGTGCAGAACCTCGAGGGCGGCATCGTCGCGCAGATCTACGCGAAGGAAGGCGAGATCGTCGAAGTCGGCCAACCGCTGCTGCGTCTGGACGAAACCCGCTTCGCCTCCAACGTCGACGAGACCGAGGCCTCGCGCCTGGCCATGGCCCTGCGCGTGCAGCGCCTGAGCGCTGAGGTCGACGACACGCCGCTGCAGATCGATGAAGAACTGCGCAAGGCCGCGCCGAGCCAGGCTGCCAGCGAGCAGTCGCTGTACCAGAGCCGACGCCAGCAGTTGCATGACGAGATCAGTGGCCTGGAGCAGCAACTGGTGCAGAAGCAGCAGGAACTGCGCGAGTTCAACTCCAAGCGCGCCCAGTACGCCAACAGCCTGCAGTTGCTGCGCCAGGAAATCGCCATGTCCGAGCCGCTGGTGGCCCAGGGGGCGATCTCGCAGGTCGAGGTGCTGCGCCTGCGCCGTGCGGAAGTCGAGAACCGTGGCCAGATGGACTCTACCGCCCTGGCCATTCCCCGTGCCGAAGCGGCGATCAAGGAAGTGCAGAGCAAGATCGAGGAGACCCGCGGCAAGTTCCGCAGCGAGGCCCTCACCCAGCTCAACGAGGCTCGCACTGAGCTGAACAAGGCGACGGCCACCAGCAAGGCGCTGGATGACCGGGTCAACCGCACCATGGTCACATCGCCCGTGCGCGGTATCGTCAAGCAACTGCTGGTGAACACCATCGGCGGCGTGATCCAGCCGGGCAGCGACATCATCGAGATCGTGCCGCTGGACGATACGCTGGTGGTAGAGGCGAAGATCCTGCCCAAGGATATCGCCTTCCTGCACCCCGGCCAGGAGGCCACGGTGAAATTCACCGCCTACGACTACACCATCTATGGCGGCATGAAGGCCAAACTCGAGCAGATCGGTGCCGATACCATCACCGATGAAGACAAGAAGACCACCTACTACCTGATCAAGCTGCGCACCGACAGAAGCCACCTGGGCTCTGACGAGAAGCCGCTGCTGATCATCCCCGGCATGGTCGCCACGGTGGATATCCTCACCGGCAAGAAGACCATCATGAGCTACCTGCTCAAGCCGATCATCAAGGCGCGTTCCGAGGCGTTGCGCGAGCGGTGATCCTGTGTGGGAGCGGCGCTCCTATAAGCCCGCTCCTGTATATGCATATTCGCTAAAGATATTTAAATTTCCATTCTTATGACTTTATAGTCGCTCCCACTGCGTACCTGCCGACCAATCGGCGCGCCGCACGACTCGAACCCACACGGGAAATCCCCGTGCGTTTCTGAATCGATGCGCGCCCCTGAAAGTCGCGCACTGCGTGGGAGTGAACAATGTCAGCCGCCTCGAACGCCTTGTCGTCCATCGACAGCGCACAGCCGCAACGCTTCGAAATCCGCCCGTTCTCCGGTGCCGTGGGTGCCGAGATCATTGGGCTGGACCTGTCCCGGCCGGTCAACGCCGAAGATTTCAACCGCATTCATCGCGCCCATCTGGACCATCACGTCCTGGTGTTCCGCGACCAGCGCATCACCCCCGAACAGCAGATCGCCTTCAGCCGCCGTTTCGGCGTACTGCAGATCCATGTGCTCAAGCAGTTCCTGCTAGAAAACCATCCCGAGATTCTGATCGTTTCCAACATCATCGAAGACGGTCGCAACATTGGCCTGGGTGATGCCGGCAAGTTCTGGCATTCGGACCTCTCCTACAAAGAGCTGCCGAGCCTCGGCTCGATGCTGCACGCCCAGGAACTGCCCAGCGAGGGTGGCGACACCCTGTTCGCCGACATGCACAAGGCCTGGGACGCGGTGCCCGATGCGCTGCGCAAGGTGGTCGAGGGACGCAGCGCTGCGCATTCCTATACCGCTCGTTATTCGGAAACCAAGTTCGAGGGCAACTGGCGCCCGACCCTGACCGCCGAGCAACTGGCCCAGGTCAACGAAGTCATCCACCCGGTGGTACGCACTCACCCGGAGAACGGCCGCAAGGCGCTGTTCGTCAGTGAGGGCTTCACCACTCGCATCGTCGGCCTGCCCGATGACGAGAGCCGCGATGTACTGCAGCAGCTCTACGCCCTGAGCGTGCTTGAGCAGAACATCTATCGCCACGCCTGGCAGCCCCACGACATGGTGTTCTGGGACAACCGTTCGCTGATCCACCTGGCTGCCGGCTGCCCCGCGCACCTGCGCCGCAAGCTCTACCGTACCACCATCCAGGGCGATGCCCCGTTCTGACGACTGAGGACCCTCATCATGCGTAAATCCATCAGCCGCCTGGCGGCCAGCATCGGCCTGGGCGCCAGCCTGATCGTAGGCGGCCTCGCGGCGCCGGCGGTGGCCCAGGCCGAAGGCAAGATCCGTATCGCCGAGCAGTTCGGCATCGTGTACCTGTTGCTCAACGTCGTTCGTGACCAGCAACTGATCGAGAAGCACGGCAAGGAGCAGGGCATCGACATTCAGGTCGACTGGGCGCAGCTTTCCGGGGGCGCGGCGATCAACGATGCGTTGCTGTCGGGCTCTGTGGACATTGCCGGCGCTGGCGTCGGGCCGTTGCTCACCGTCTGGGATCGCACCTACGGCCGGCAGAACGTCAAGGCCGTGGCCTCGCTGGGCAACTTCCCGTACTACCTGGTCAGCAGCAACCCCAATGTGAAGACCATCGCCGACATTTCCGAGAAGGACCGTATCGCCGTGCCGGCGGTGGGTGTTTCGGTACAGTCGCGCTTCCTGCAATACGCGGCGGCCAAGCAGTGGGGCGACAAGGAGTACAACCGCCTCGACAAGTACACCCTGGCCGTGCCGCATCCAGATGCCACAGCCGCGCTGCTGGCCGGCGGCACCGAACTCAACGGGCATTTCTCCAACCCACCGTTCCAAGACCAGGCGCTGGCCAACAAGAACGTGCACATCGTGCTCAACAGCTACGACCTGCTCGGCCCCAACTCGCCAACCCTGCTGTTCGCCACCGAGAAGTTCCGCAAGGACAACCCCAAGACCTACAAGGCGTTCGTCGATGCGCTCGCCGAAGCCGCCGACTTCGCCCAGAAAGACAAGGCCGCAGCCGCCGATACCTACATCCGCGTGACCAAGGCCAAGATCGATCGCAACGCGTTGATCAAGCTGATCGACAACCCGCAGTACGAGTTCACCATCACGCCGAAGAACACTTACCCACTGGCCGAATTCCTCTACCGGGTCGGCGCCATCAAGCACAAGCCCGAGTCGTGGAAGGACTACTTCTTCCAGGATGAGCGCCCATTGCAAGGGAGCTGATCGACCATGACCGCCCCATTGCCAGGCCACACGGCCAGCAACCTGAGCCGTGTCGACACCCCACCGCTGCTCAAGGTGGACAATCTCAGCCTCGAATACCGCACCGCGCAGCGCGTGGTGCGGGCTACTCACCAGGTCAGCTTCGAAGTCGATCGCGCCGACCGCTTCGTACTGCTGGGCCCATCCGGGTGCGGCAAGTCGACCTTGCTCAAGGCCGTGGCCGGTTTCATCGAGCCGCGCGAAGGGCAGATCCTGTTGCAGGGCCACCCGGTCAAAGGCCCAGGTCCTGACCGCATCGTCGTGTTCCAGGAGTTCGACCAGTTGCCGCCATGGAAGACGGTCAAGCAGAACGTCATGTTTCCGCTGCTGGTCTCTGGCCAACTCAAGCGCGCCGAGGCCGAGGCGCGGGCGCTGCACTATCTGGAGAAGGTCGGCCTGGCCGCCTTTGCCGATGCCTACCCGCACACCTTGTCTGGCGGCATGAAGGCGCGCGTGGCGATTGCCCGCGCGTTGGCCACGCAGCCGAAGGTGCTGCTGATGGACGAGCCCTTCGCCGCGCTCGACGCCCTGACCCGGCGCAAGATGCAGGAAGAATTGCTGCTGTTGTGGGAAGAGGTGCGCTTCACGCTGCTGTTCGTCACCCACTCTATCGAGGAGGCGCTGGTGGTGGGCAACCGCATCCTCTTGCTGTCGCCGCATCCGGGACGGGTACGGGCCGAGGTGCACAGCCACCAATACGATCTGGGCAGCCTGGGTGGCAGCGATTTCCAGGCCAGCGCCCGGCGTATCCATCGCCTGCTGTTCGACGAGGCCGGTGAGCCGGAGCAGGCCTCGGACCTGGGCTTCAACGATATCCGCATCGCTTACTGACAGGAGGAGCCTGCGCATGACGACCACACCTGCACGCCAGGAATACGAAGTGCCGCTGCAGCCCCTGCCAGGGCTTTCGCTGGAGCGTGATCTGCCGCTTGCCCAACGTCTGTGGCAACATGCCTGGTTGCGCAAGACCGTGATTCTCGTGCTGCTCGCCTTGATCTGGGAGGCGGTGGCGCGCTACACCGCCAACGACCTGCTGCTGCCGACCTTTCTGCAAACGGCGGTGGCGTTCTGGGACGGGATGGCCAGTGGCGAGCTGCCGGCGAAAGTCGGGGTCTCGCTGGTGGTGCTGCTCAAGGGCTATGTGCTGGGGATCGTACTGGCCTTCGGTTTGACCAGCCTGGCGGTCTCGACCCAGTTCGGCCGCGACCTGCTGGGTACCCTGACCTCCATGTTCAACCCACTGCCGGCCATCGCACTGTTGCCGCTAGCTCTCTTGTGGTTTGGCCTGGGCGACAACAGCCTGATCTTCGTGCTGGTGCACTCGGTGCTCTGGGCACTGGCGCTCAACACCTACGCGGGCTTTCTCGGCGTGTCCGAGACCCTGCGCATGGCCGGGCGCAACTATGGCCTGCGTGGGTTGCGCCTGGTGCTGCACATCCTGGTGCCGGCGGCACTGCCGTCGATTCTCTCGGGGCTGAAGATCGGCTGGGCCTTCGCCTGGCGCACCCTGATCGCCGCCGAGCTGGTGTTCGGCGCCAGCAGCGGCAAGGGCGGGCTGGGCTGGTACATCTTCCAGAACCGCAACGAGCTGTATACCGACAAGGTGTTTGCCGGGTTGGCGGTGGTGATTCTGATCGGCTTGCTGGTGGAGGGCCTGGTGTTCAATACCCTCGAGCGGTTGACCGTACGGCGTTGGGGGATGCAGAGGTAGTTCCGCGCGCAAGCAGGTTGGGTGCCTGTTCCGCGTTATCAGGTCAGGTATCGGGCGGCCGCATTACTCAGCGTCTTGTGAATCTCATCTCTCAGCGCCTCCGGCTGCTCGACCACCACGGCCTCACCCTGCCCCAATACCCACCAGCGTAACGTCCAGCCGTCTTCTACTGTCGCCCGCAGTCGATGGCCATGGTGCAGCGCCGTCAACTGCATGTTCGCGCTCAACGGCACTTCTCGCAGCTGTCGCGCCAGCTGATCGCTGACCCACGCCTGCAGTTCCAGCCCCGTGCCCTGACGGGGCTGCTGCGGGTCGCCACGCAGGTAGTCGAGCAAGTCGAAATTGCCACGCGGCTCGCCCATGGCGCTGGCCGACCAATGCCAGCCGAATGGAATGCTCTTGTCATTGCGCTCCAGCGGAAAGATCAGCGACAGCTCGTTGAGGTCGCGCTCGACCGTACGCTTGCTGACATTGAAGCCGACATCGCGCAGGCGCCAGACCAGTTCGGCGCTGGTGACTCCCGGTGAGCGGCTGGGCAATTGACGCAGCAGCGCCCACTGGCGGCTGAGGGTGGCGCGGGTAGTGGCGAACGGCAAAGGGTAACGTCCTTGTCTAGGCTTGCGGCATTAGCATGGCGGGCACCGCGGCAGATGGCAATTCGCTACTTTGCGCTGAGATCGCGGAACTGCGATTTGGTTGCGTCGAGGTGAATCGTTCGCGACAGGTTTCGTCGTGTCGTCGCGCAGAATCGCCTCATCACAGTCGAGGTCGGAACTGTGGGACGTTCAATGAGGATGAACATGTCTGCTGCCAGCAATATCCATTCGCTGCTCGCCCGTCTCCTGCCCGAGCGCATCGTGCCTGCGCCAGCCATTCCCCGGCGACACCTGCGCCTGTTCGCTGGCGTCGGCATGCCCACCCAGTGGGCGGTGCTGGGTGAGCGCTCTGCGCTGGTGAGCCGTCTGGACGAGGCAGTGGATGTGCAGGCTATCTACGCCGACCTGCGGCACCAGGCACTGGAGGGCAATGCCGCGGTGCTCAACGACCTGGGCTGGATCTGGCTCAATGGCCGCTACTGGCGCGCCGACACGGCGCTGGCCAGCCATCTGCTGCGCATGGCCGCGCTGCAGGGCAACGCCGCGGCCTGGTTCAACCTGGGGCAACAGCACTATTTCGGCAAGGGTGTGACGGTGTGCTATGCCACCGCCGCGGAGCATTACCGGCATGCTTTCGAACGTGGCCTGTCGCACGCTGCTGCGGCCCTGGGCGACCTGTACGAGGAAGAAGTCTGCGACGCCGATCAGGACTGGGAGGTAAACCCGGCCGAGGCATACCAGTGGTTCCTGCGCGGGGCCCAGCGTGGCGAGGCACGTTGCCGGTTCGAGGTGGGCTACCGGCTGTTGCATGGACTGCATGTCGAGTCGGATACGCGGGCGGCGCTGTACTGGCTGGAGCTTGCCGCGGGGGCGGGGGTGATGCAGGCGGCCGAGGAGCTGGCGGTGCATTTCAGTCGCAGCGATGAAGGACGCTACCTGGAGTGGCGCGACCAGGCGATCGCGCTGGGCAGCACCCTGGCCTTGACCATGAAGCTGGAGGACCAGGTTCAGCCTTGAGTCCGGTGGGATGGTGGTGAGGCCTTCGCGGGCAAGCCCGCTCCCACGAACACACTGTTCATCGCCCCCGGTTGACGAAGGGGGGAGGGCTGGGCGTATATTGATAGTTAGCAAACTATGAATATCCTCGGTTCTTCCACATGACACTCGACGCACTGCACCTGAAAGTCAGCAGCGGCATGGTCGTTGCCGGTCGCCACTGGCGGCGCATCTGCCATGCGGCACTGACCGGCTATGGCATCTCCGAAGCCTGTGCGGTGCCGTTGCTGATGATCGTGCGCCTGGGCGATGGTGTGCACCAGGTGGCCGTGGCCCAGGCCGCGGGCCTGGAAAGCCCGTCGCTGGTGCGTCTGCTCGACCAACTGTGCAAGGCCGGGCTGGTGTGCCGCACCGAGGATCCGCTCGACCGACGTGCCAAGGCGCTGAGCCTGACCGCCGAAGGCCGCACCCTGGCCGAATCCATCGAGCGCGAGCTGGTACGTCTGCGCCGCGAGGTGCTGCACGGTATCTCGGCCGCCGACCTGGAAGCCACCCTGCGGGTCATCCACGCCTTCGAAGTCGCTGCACAGGGGGCGCCGGTGTGAACGGCTTCTTCAGTTCGGTACCGCCGGCGCGCGACTGGTTCTACGGCGTGCGTACCTTCGCCGCGTCTATGCTTGCCCTGTACATCGCCTTGCTGATGCAACTGCCGCGCCCTTACTGGGCGATGGCCACGGTCTATATCGTGTCCAGCCCCTTCGTCGGCCCCACCAGTTCCAAGGCCTTGTACCGCGCAGTCGGCACGCTGCTCGGTGCTGCCGGCGCGGTGCTGCTGGTGCCGCCGCTGGTGCAGTCACCGTTGTTGCTGAGCATCGCCATCGCCCTGTGGACCGGCACCTTGCTGTTCCTCTCGCTGAACCTGCGCACGGCCAACAATTACATGCTGATGCTGGCCGGCTACACCTTGCCGATGATCGCCCTGGCCGTGGTCGACAACCCGCTCGCGGTGTTCGATGTCGCCTCGTCGCGGGCGCAGGAAATCTGCCTTGGCATCGTCTGCGCCGCGGTGGTGGGTGCGATCTTCTGGCCGCGTCGCCTGGCGCCGGTGGTGGTGGGCGCCACGGGCACCTGGTTTGGCGAGGCGATCCGCTACAGCGATCTGTACCTGAGCCGAGACACTGACGCCGGAAAGGTCGCGGGCCTGCGCGGCTCGATGGTTGCCACTTTCAACAGCCTGGAGCTGATGATCGGCCAGCTCGGCCACGAAGGCGCCGGCCCGCACACCGTGAAGAACGCCCGGGAACTGCGCGGCCGCATGATCCACCTGCTGCCGGTGACCGATGCCCTTGATGATGCGCTGGTCGCGCTCGAAGGTCGCGCGCCGGAGCAGTTCGCACAAGTCCAGCCGCTGCTGGCATCGGCCCGAGAGTGGCTCAAGGGCACCGCCGACAGCGCTTCGGTCGCGCGCTGGACCGCGCTGCACGAGCAGATCGCTCGCCTGCAACCGCACGCCGATGCGCTCGATCAGCGCCATGCCCTGCTGCTGTCCAACGCCCTCTACCGCCTCAGCGAATGGCTCGATCTCTGGCAGGATTGCTGCACCCTACAGCATGCCCTGCGCCTGGACGACACCAAGCCCTGGCGTGCGGTCTACCGTCATTGGCGGCTGGGCCGCCTGACGCCATTCTTCGATCGCGGCCTGATGCTGTATTCGGTGTTCTCCACCGTCACCGCGATCGTCGTCGCCTGTGGCCTGTGGATCGGCCTGGGATGGAACGACGGCGCCAGTGCCGTGATCCTCGCCGCCGTGGCCTGCAGCTTCTTTGCGGCGATGGATGATCCGGCGCCGCAGATCTACCGCTTTTTCTTCTGGACGCTGATGTCGGTGATCTTCTCCAGCGTCTACCTGTTCCTGGTGCTGCCGAACCTGCACGACTTCCCGATGCTGGTGCTGGCATTCGCCGTACCCTTCATCGTGGTCGGCACCCTCACCGTGCAGCCGCGTTTCTACCTCGGCACCCTGCTGACCATCGTCAACACCTCGACCTTCATCAGCATCCAGGGCGCCTACGACGCCGACTTCTTCACCTTCCTCAACGCCAACCTGGCAGGCCCGGTGGGGCTGCTGTTCGCCTTCATCTGGACCCTGGTGGTGCGCCCGTTCGGTGTGGAGCTGGCCGCCAAGCGCATGACCCGCTTCGCCTGGCGCGACATCGTCGAGATGACCGAGCCTGCGACCTTGGCTGAACAGCGCAAGGTCGGCGTGCAGATGCTCGACCGCCTGATGCAGCATCTGCCGCGCCTGTCGCAGACCGGTCAGGACAGCGGCGTTGCCCTGCGCGACCTGCGTGTGGGCCTGAACCTGCTCGACCTGCTGGCCTACATGCCGCGTGTCAGCCAGCAGGCCCGCCAGCGCTTGCAGACGGTCATCGAGGAAGTCGGCGGTCACTACTCGAGCTGCCTGCGCGCCGGCGAGCGCCTGCACGCACCTGCAGCGCTGCTGCGCAACATGGAGCGGGCACGCCTGGCGTTGGCACTGGACGAGCTGAACGAGCGCGGCGAGCCCCGCGTTCACCTGCTGCATGCCCTGGCCGGCTTGCGTCTGGCGCTGTTGCCGGGCGTCGAGGTGATGCTCGAGCCGGTCGAACAACCGCAACTGCCACCTGGAATCGACGGAGCGCCGCTGTGATCGGTGAACTGGATATCAGCGGGGTGTTCCTGCCCACGCTGCTGGTGATGATGTTTGCCACCTACCTGCTGTTCCTGGGCGTGCACGCTGTGCTGGTGCGCCTGCATTTCTACCGCCTGGTCTGGCACCGGGCGTTGTTCAACGTTGCTCTCTACGCCGTACTGCTGGGTGCGGTGGATCACTTTTGCCGAAGCCTGATGCTGCCATGAAAAAACCGTTGTTGACCTTGGGCCGTGTGGTCCTGACATTGCTGGTGGTGACCTTCGCGGCCGTGCTGGTCTGGCAGATGGTCGTGTATTACATGTTCGCGCCCTGGACCCGCGACGGCCATATCCGCGCCGACGTGATCCAGATCGCCCCGGATGTGTCCGGGCTGATCCAGAAGGTCGAGGTGCGCGACAACCAGGTGGTCAAGCGTGGTGACGTGCTGTTCACCATCGATCAGGACCGCTTTGGCCTGGCCTTGCGCCAGGCCCGGGCGACCCTGGCCGAGCGCGAGGAAACCCTGGCCCAGGCCGCCCGCGAAACCCGGCGCAATCGCAAGCTGGGCAACCTGGTGGCGGCCGAGCAGCTCGAAGAGAGCCAGTCGCGCGAGGCTCGTGCCCGCTCGGCGGTGAGCGAGGCGCAGGTGGCGGTCGATACCGCCCAGCTCAACCTCGACCGTTCGGTGGTGCGCAGCCCGGTGGACGGCTACCTCAACGACCGCGCTCCGCGGGCCCATGAGTTCGTCACTGCGGGCCGACCGGTGCTGTCTGTGGTCGACAGCGCCTCGTACCATGTCGATGGCTACTTCGAGGAAACCAAGCTCAGTGGCATCCATGTTGGTGATGCCGTGGACATCCGCGTGATGGGCGATGACACACGCCTGCGCGGCCATGTCGAAAGCCTGTCGGCAGGGATCGAGGACCGTGACCGCGTCAGTGGCGCCAACCTGCTGCCTAACGTCAACCCGGCGTTCAGCTGGGTGCGCCTGGCCCAGCGGATCCCGGTGCGTATCGCCTTCGATGAGGTGCCGGCAGATTTCCGCATGATCGCCGGGCGTACTGCCACGGTGTCGATCATCGAGGGCCAGCGGCCATGAAACGCCTGATGCTTGCAGGGCTGGCGCTGTCGCTGGGGGCCTGCGCCATGGTCGGTCCCGATTACCAGGTACCCGAGGATGCCGCGGTGCAGCGCAGCGACCTGAACGGCCCGTTGCGCCAGGATGCCGCGAGCGTGGTGTCGGCGCCGGTGCCGGATGACTGGTGGCAGTTGTACCAGGACCCGCGTCTCAATGCGCTGGTGCGCCAGGCGTTGAGCGCCAATACCGAGCTGCGCGTGGCGGCGGCGAACATCGCCAAGGCTCGCGCGCAGGTCGACGTCGCCGAGTCGCAGGGGGGCTTCAGCGGCGGCGCTAAGGCCGGCGCCCAGCGCCTGCAGGAGTCTGGCGAAGCTTTCCTGCTGCCGGAAAAAGTCCCGGTGGCCAACATCGGCGAGGCGATTCTCAGCGCCTCGTACCAGTTCGACCTGTGGGGTACCTTCAAGCGCGGCACCGAAGCTGCCAAGGCCAATGCCGACGCGGTGCAGGCCGCCGCCGACACCGCGCGCATCACCCTGGTGGCCGATGTGGTCAAGGCCTACACCCAGGTGTGCTCGGCCAATGAGGAATACCACATCGCCCGCGAATCGCTCGACCTGCAGCAGCAAAGCGTGCAGTTGAACCAGCGCCTGCGTGATGCTGGCCGTGGCGACGAGACCCTCGTTACCCGCTCGCAAACCCAGTTCAAGTCGTTGCGCGCCGAGTTGCCGCGCTTCAAGGCCGAGCGCGAGGCCGGGCTCTATACCCTCGCCGCATTGCTGGCCAAACCGGTCGACCAGTTGCCGCCGGGCACCGCCGAGTGCGCCGAGCTGCCGCATCTGGCCCAACTGATTCCGGTGGGCGATGGCGCGGCGCTGCTCAAGCGCCGTCCCGACGTGCGTCAGGCCGAGCGCCAACTGGCGGCTGCCACTGCGACCATTGGCGTGGCCACCGGCGCCCTGTATCCGAACATCAGCATTGGCGCCCAGGTCGGCACCATCGGCATTCTTGAAAACCTCGGCGAGCCTTCGACCAACCGCTGGGGCATTGGCCCGCAGATCAGCTGGGCCATCCCCACCAACGGCACCCGTGCCCGGATTCGCGAAGCCGAAGCCTCGACCCAGGCCGCGCTGGCGCATTTCGATGGCGTGGTGCTCAACGCCATCCGCGAAACCCAGACCCGCCTGGCGCAGTACAGCGCCTTGCTGGACCGTCGCGATGCACTGGCCGATGCCGAGCGCTCGGCGCAGGAAGCGGCCGACCAGACCCATCGCCGCTATGAGGCCGGGCGTGAGTCATTCCTTGCCGACCTGCAGGCGACCCGCGCCTATACCGACGTGCGTGCGCAATTGGCGGCCGCCAATACCCAGGTGGCGATGGGGCAGATTGGTGTGTTCCTGGCCTTGGGTGGCGGCTGGAAGGCGACAGCGGTGCAGTGAGTGGCACCGCGTCGTGGTATTCGTGGGCCTGTAGGAGCGGGCTTGTCCCGCGAACACGGGCGTAGCCCGTGCCAGGCAGCGCGGTGTCTTTTTCGCGGGTAAATCGGAGCGCCGAACCGCCGCCCCACAAGGTCTGCGCTATCTCTGGAGCGGGCTTGCCCGCGAAGCAGACGCCACGATCACATCGCGTGGAAAACGTTTGCGTATTTCCCGGTCCGACACTCAAGTATTCCTCCGCGACGCCGATCTACTAGCACCAGCGTCCCGGAAGAGGGCGCGATTTCCCGTTCAATAATAAAGCGGGTGGTCAGCGTGATCAGGATGATCCCGGCCTCTTGCCAGGAGCTTCGCCATGTCTCGACCCCGTGCCCGGATTGCCTCGCAACTCGGCGTCGCCCTCGCCATCGTGCTGGCGCTGGTGATCACCGGCAGTACCCTGTTCGCCCTGCGCTCGCTGGACGACGCCAACCTCGCCACCCGCCAGCAACACCTGGCCAGTGAAGCGCGGCTGCTGGCCGACCAGCTCGACACCTTCCACGGCTCGCTCAAGGACAACACCCAGCGCCTGAGTGGCCTGTTCGAGCGCCGCTTCGCCTCGGGCCTGTCGCTGCATGCCGGCGAGACCGTGCAGGTGGCCGGCCAGGCCACGCCTGCCCTGTACCTGGGCGATCAGCTGATGAACAACGACTTTCGGGTAGTCGATGAATTCCAGCAGATGACCGCCGGCATCGCGACGCTGTTCGTGCGCAGCGGCGACGACTTCGTGCGCATCACCACCAACCTCAAGAAACAGGACGGCAGCCGGGCCATTGGCACCCAGCTGGACCGCCAGCACCCGGCCTACAGCAAGCTGCTCGCCGGGCAGATGTATGTAGGGCGTGCGGTGCTGTTCGACCGTAACTACATGACCCGTTACGTGCCGGTGAGCGATGCCAGCGGCCGGGTGATCGCCGTGCTGTTCGTCGGTTTCGACTACACCGATGCGCAGAACGCTCAGTTCGCCAATCTCAAGCGCTTCCGCATCGGCCAGACCGGCTCGCTGGCGCTGCTCGACAACCAGGGGCAGTGGCTGGTGCCGCCTGCCGGCGTGGCCGATGCGCAGGCTGCGGTTACCGCTGTGGCCGGCCTGGGCGACAAAGGCCGCTTCTGGACCAACGGCCAGCAGCAACTGTTCAGCGTGGTCGAGCCCTTTGCCGAGGGGCCGTGGACCGTGGTGGCGAGCATGCCCGAGGCGGAAATTCGCGACGTGACCTGGAGTGTCGGCCTACGCCTGGCGATCGGCAGCCTGCTGGCGATGGTCCTGGCCGTGCTCGCCACGCTCTGGCTGCTGCGGCGCAAGCTTCGCCCACTGGACGACCTGGTGCGCCAGGCCGAAGCCCTGGGCGCGGGTGACCTCAGTGCACGCCTGGCGGTGACCAGCGAAGACGAGATCGGCCAGTTGGCGCGCAGCTTCAACCAGATGGGGGATGCCCTGGCGACCATGGTCGAGCACATTCGCAGTGCTTCCGAGCAGGTCAGCGCGCGCTCGCGCTCCCTGGCCGGGCTTTCGTCCGGTGCCTGCGAGGGCATGGAGCAGCAGTCAGGCGAGATCACCAGCATGGCTGGCGCCGTCGAGGAGTTCAGCGCCACCTCGATGAACATCGCCGAGAACATGGCCGGCACCGAGCGCATGGCCCAGGACAATGCCCAGCAGACGCGCATCGGCCGCAGCGCCATGGACCAGGCGTCCGTCTCGCTCAAGCAGATCGCCGAAGCGCTGGGTGGCACCGCCACAGTGATGGACAGCCTGGGCGCGCGTTCGCAGGAAATCGGCGGCATCGTCGGGGTCATCACCGCGATTGCCGAGCAGACCAACCTGCTGGCGCTCAACGCCGCCATCGAGGCGGCCCGCGCTGGCGAGCAGGGCCGTGGCTTCGCCGTGGTTGCCGACGAAGTACGTGGCCTGGCGGCGAGAACCCGCCAGGCCACCGATGAAATTTCCGGAATGATCGCCAGTATCCAGCAGCAGACCGGGCATGCGATCAGCACCCTGGAGCAGGGCAATCGCCTGATGCAGGAAGGCCTGGAACGCAACGAAAAGGTCGCCGAGGCACTGGCGCGCATCGACGAGCAGAGCCGCGCGGCGGGCGAGCAGTTCACCGCCATCAGCACTGCGACCCAGGAGCAGAGCAGCACCGCGAACCTGCTCAGCCGTAACCTGCAGAGCATCGCCCAGGCCAACAGCGAGCAGCACGACGTGGCCAATGAGCTGGCGGCCACGGCCAAGGAGCTCGAGGGCCTGGCCGGGCAGTTGCGCCAGGAAGTGGATCGCTTCCGGGTAGGGGGGTGATCTGATCTGAACAGGGCTGCAATGCAGCCCTGTACGCAAGTTTTTCCGCACTGTCGTCGATCCCTTCCTAGACTTGTAAGTCTCCACGAGAACTGGTCCAGGAAGAGAAGATCGCCATGTCCCAGTCGCCATCCCTGCTGCAACTGCAAGTACCCAACCCTTTTCTGCAGCGTCATCTGGGCCCGGATGCCCGCGAACAGAGCGCCATGCTCGCGGCCCTGGGGGTCGCCAGTCGCGATGCCCTGATCGAGCAGACCGTCCCGCCAGGTATCCGTTTCGGTCGCCCGCTTGACCTGCCCCCGGCCCTCGACGAGCAGGCAGCCCTGGCCAGACTGGCCGGATACGCCGGGCAGAACCAGGTGTGGACCAGCCTGATCGGCATGGGCTATCACGGTACCGTCACGCCAACCGTCATCCTGCGCAACGTGCTGGAAAACCCCGGCTGGTACACCGCCTACACACCGTATCAGCCGGAGATAGCCCAAGGCCGCCTCGAGGCGCTGCTCAATTTCCAGCAGATGATCATCGACCTCAGCGGCCTGCCGCTGGCCAACGCCTCGCTGCTCGATGAGGCGACGGCCGCCGCCGAGGCCATGGCCTTGGCCAAGCGGGTCGCACGCAGCAAGAGCAATGCGTTCTTCGCCGACGAACACTGCCACCCCCAGACGCTCTCGGTCTTGCGAACCCGTGCCGAAGGTTTCGGCTTCGAGCTGATCGTCGATTCGCTGGAGAACCTGGGCAAGCATCAAGTATTCGGTGCGCTGCTGCAGTACCCCGACACCCATGGCGAGGTCCGCGACCTGCGGCCGTTGATCGAGCAGTTGCATGGCCAGCAGGCGCTGGCCTGCGTTGCCGCCGACCTGTTGAGCCTGGTGGTGCTGACGCCGCCTGGCGAAACCGGGGCCGACGTAGTGCTCGGCTCGAGCCAGCGCTTCGGTGTGCCGATGGGCTATGGCGGACCTCATGCGGCGTATTTCGCCTGCCGTGACGACTACAAGCGGGCGATGCCCGGACGCATCATCGGCGTGTCCCGCGATGCCCGCGGCAACACCGCCCTGCGCATGGCCCTGCAGACCCGCGAGCAACACATCCGCCGCGAGAAGGCCAATTCCAACATCTGTACCGCCCAGGTACTGCTGGCCAATATCGCCGGTTTCTACGCCGTCTACCATGGCCCCGAAGGCCTGCGGCGCATTGCCCAGCGTGTGCAGCGCCTGACCCAGATCCTGGCGGCCGGGCTGCAGTCCAAGGGCATCAAGCGCCTCAATCAGCACTTCTTCGACACCCTCACCCTCGACGTCGGCGGCACCCAGGCCGCGATCATCGAAAGTGCCGAAGAAGCACGCATCAACCTGCGCATTCTAGGGCGCGGGCATCTGGGCGTGAGCCTGGACGAGACCTGTGACGAAGCGACGGTGCTCAAACTGTTCGACATCTTCCTCGGTGTCGACCACGGGCTGGATGTCGCCACCCTCGATCAGCAGCCCCTGCCCCCGGCAGTGCCGGACACTCTGCTACGCAGCACGCCGCTGCTCGAACATCCGGTGTTCAACCTGCACCACAGCGAAACCGAGATGCTGCGTTACCTCAAGCAGCTGGAGAACAAGGACCTGGCGCTGAACCAGTCGATGATCCCGCTGGGCTCGTGCACCATGAAACTCAACGCCACCAGCGAGATGATTCCCATCACCTGGCCTGGCTTTGCCCTGCTGCATCCCTTTGCACCGGCTGCACAGGTGCAGGGCTACAAGGCGATGATCGACGAGCTGGAGGGCTGGCTGTGCGCGATCACCGGTTTCGATGCGATCTGCATGCAGCCCAACTCCGGCGCCCAGGGTGAATATGCCGGGCTGATGGCCATCACCCGCTATCACCGCAGCCGCCATCAACCCCAGCGCACCCTGTGCCTGATTCCGTCGTCGGCCCATGGCACCAACCCGGCCTCGGCGCAGATGGCGGGAATGGAGGTAGTGATCGTCGACTGCGACGAGGCGGGCAACGTCGACCTCGATGATCTCAAGGCCAAGGCGCGCCAAGCCGGGGATCGATTGTCGTGCCTGATGATCACCTACCCCTCGACCCATGGGGTGTACGAGGAGGGCATTCGCGAAATCTGCGAGGTGGTCCATCAACAGGGCGGGCAGGTGTACATGGACGGCGCCAACCTCAACGCCCAGGTGGGCCTGGCGCGTCCGGCGGATATCGGTGCCGACGTCTCGCACATGAACCTGCACAAGACCTTCTGCATCCCCCATGGCGGTGGTGGGCCGGGCATGGGGCCGATCGGGGTGCGGGCACACCTGAAGCCCTTCGTCGCCAGCCACCCGGTGGTGCCGGTACCGGGCCTGGACCCGAACAATAGCGCCATCAGCGCAGCGCCCTGGGGCAGTGCCAGTATCTTGCCGATCAGCTGGATGTACATCGCCCTGATGGGGCCACAGCTCGCCGATGCCAGCGAGGTGGCGATCCTCAGCGCCAACTACCTCGCCAACCGCCTGGCGGGGGCCTTTCCGGTGCTCTATCGCGGGCGTAACCAGCGCGTAGCCCATGAATGCATCCTCGACCTGCGTCCGCTCAAGGCGCAGACCGGGATCACCGAGGAGGACGTGGCAAAGCGTCTGATGGACTATGGCTTCCACGCGCCGACCATGTCGTTCCCGGTGCCGGGCACGCTGATGGTCGAGCCGACCGAGAGTGAGTCGAAGGCGGAACTGGATCGCTTTGTCGAGGCGATGTTGGCGATCCGTGACGAGATTGCCCAGGTGCAGGAGGGGAATTGGCCAGCGGAGGACAATCCGCTCAAGCATGCGCCGCACACGCTGGCCGATGTGCTGGCACCCTGGAGTCGGCCTTATAGCCTGGAGCAGGCGGTCGCGCCCAGTGCGCATGTGCGCTTGCACAAGTACTGGCCGGCGGTGAATCGGGTGGACAACGTGTACGGCGATCGCAATCTGTTCTGTGCTTGCGTGCCGGTGGACGCGTATCGCTGAATCCGGGCCTGCTGTGGAGGCGGTGCTGCGCGGGTCTGCTCGCGCAGCCCGCTCCCGCAGCGGGCGTCGAATGCAGGTTACTGAGCGGTGAGATTATGGGCCAGGATCGCGTTGGCCAGTTCCATGTCGCTGGCCTGGACGCCAGGGTTGTCGGCGCGCACCTGACGCATCGCCGCCTCCAGGTACGGGCCGCGGATCGAACCTTCGCTTGCCACGAAGCTGCCGGCATCGTCCTGAGCGGCCGCGACCAGTTTGTGGTCTTTGAACGTCAGGTAGGTCGAACCGGTGGTCGCACCGGACGAAATGACGTTGCGCCAGAAGCCGTCGGCCATGGCGGAGCCGATCGGCAGGGACAGCAGGGCAGCAGCCGCAATGGCGGTTTTGAAACGCATGTGAATTACCTCGAACGATGAGGGCGGGGGATGCGAGTTTGGATCGTCGCGCGGGCCGCAAGTTCCTTTGCACGCTGCGTATGCCGGGCGCTCAGGCACATACCCGAAGGACTTCCGCGAGGCTGGTCATGCCCCGAGCCACCCTGTCTTCACCGCAGTGGCGCAGGTCGCGCATGCCCTGGGCCAGAGCCTGCTGGCGCAGGCTGGCAAGGTCGCTGTCCGGGCCGATCCGAGTTCGCAGGGCGTTGTCCAGCACGAGCAGTTCGAATAGCCCCGTGCGCCCTTGGTAACCAGTACCGCGACACTGGCGACATGCCGTTTCACGAGTGCCGGGACGTCCCTTGCAGGCGCTGCAGAAGGTGCGTGCCAGACGCTGGGCCATCACGCCGATCAACGTGGCCTTTATCAGGTAATCGGCCACACCCAGCTCCTGCAGGCGAGTAATGGCGCTGCAAGCGTCGTTGGTGTGCAGGGTCGATAGCACCAGGTGTCCGGTCAACGCCGCCTGGACCGCCACCTGGGCGGTTTCGCGGTCGCGTATCTCGCCGATCATGATGATGTCCGGGTCCTGGCGCAGCAGCGCGCGCACGCCGTTGGCAAAGCCGAGGTCGAGGCCGGGCTGGACTTGCAACTGATTGAAGCCGGGCTCCAGGCGCTCGATCGGATCTTCGATGGTGCACAGGTTGACCTCTGGCGTGGCCAGGTGCTTCAGGCTGGCGTAGAGCATGCTGGTCTTGCCCGAGCCGGTGGGGCCGGTGAGCAGGATGATGCCCTGGCGCTTTGCCAACAGCGCGTGCCACTGCTCCAGCAAGGCACCTTCGAGCCCCAGGCGCTCCAGGTCTTCGTGCAGTTGTTCGGGATCGAAGAGGCGCAATACCAGCTTTTCGCCGAACGGTGTCGGCAGGGTCGACAGACGCAGCTCGACCTGCGCGCTGCCGGGCAGGCGGCTTTTCAGGCGTCCATCCTGTGGACGGCGCTTCTCGGCGACATCCATTCGCCCGAGGTGCTTGAGGCGGCTGACCAGCGCCAGGACCACGCCCGCGGGAAACTGGTAGACCGTATGCAGCAGGCCGTCGATGCGGTAGCGCAAGCGACCTTCGTCGTGGTGTGGTTCGAGATGGATATCGCTGGCACGCTGCTCGATGGCGTACTGCAGCAGCCAATCGACGATATGCACGATGTGCGCATCATCGGCGCTGATGGCGGTGCTGCGCCCACCAAGCTCCAGGAGCTGCTCAAGTTCGCCCAGGCTTGCGCGCTGTTGCTGGTGGGCGCCCTGCACGGATCGCGACAGGCGCTGGAACGTGTCGCCGAGCTGGCGCAGTTGCACAGGGCTGGCCAGCACCCGGCGAATCGGCTGGCCTAGGCTGCGGCTCAGGTCGGCTTCCCACTCGCGTTGGTAGGGCTGTGCGCTGGCCACGGTAATGCCGGTCGCATCCAGCGCCACGGCGAGGATGCCGTGGCGCTGGGCGAAAGCGGGCGAGATCAGGCCGGCGACGCGAGCCAGATCGACCTGCAACGGGTCCAGGCGCAGAAAGGGTTGGCCGACCCTTTCTGCGAGCCATTGGCACAGGGTGTCGAGGTCCAGGGTATGACCGGGGCGCAGGCAGTCGCTCAGGGCCAGGCTGGCGAGGACTTCGAGCGGGTGGCCGGGCTGGCTGGCGGCGTGTTCGAGTGCACGCAGGGCATCGCCGGGGGCCAGGCGATGTTCGGCGAGCAGCGTGTCGAGGAGGCGTTTGAGGTCGAGGCTGTGATCGTGAGGGTTGTGCATGGCGGCGTCCTTGCCGAGGCTGCTGAGAGGCCCAGGCAAGGGTAGCTGCAGAGCGGGGCAGTGCCTTGGCGAAGGCGTTTCCGAATCTTGCGGGGCAGACGTCAGCCCGCCGCTACCTCAGACAGTTTCGGCACGCTTTCCAGAAAGACCTCGCCGACACACACCAGGTTACGCATCTTCTGCGCAATCACCCCGGCGCGGTGCCAGCTGAGGCCGTCGATACCGATCTCCAGCTCCAGCAGGTCGTCGCGCTGGCACACCTGCACGCTGTGTGGCGTGAGGAATTGCAGGGCGAAGAGATTGAGTACCCGGCACAAGCTGTCCGGCTCGGCCTCGATGTCGAGGCGGTAGCGGACCTCGCCATGCAGGGCGCTGGCGGCCCAGGCGTCGCTACGGGGCTGGGGGGTGTGCCGTTCGAGTGCATTCATGGAGCGTCTCCTTCGATGTGGAGAAATTGTCGCAGGTCGAAACCGGCATTTCTTCGCTATGATTCCCCTTTTTTGGTAGTTAGGCGAATAATAATCGTCGTATCTGTGGCGTTTGGAGAATTGATCATGCAAAGCGAGCTGGATGCCTACGACAGGCGCATCCTTGAACTGCTGCAGGAGGATGCGTCGCTGTCCAGCGCGCAGATCGCCGAACGTGTCGGGCTGTCGCAGTCGCCGTGCTGGCGTCGGATACAGCGCCTGAAGGATGAAGGGGTGATTCGCGCCCAGGTCACCTTGCTGGACCGTAAGAAGGTCGGTCTGAACACGCAGATATTCGCCGAGGTGAAACTCAACGCCCACGGACGTTCGAACTTTACCGAGTTCACCGAGGCGATCCGCGGCTTTCCGGAAGTACTGGAATGTTATGTGCTGATGGGGGCGGTCGACTTCCTGCTGCGTATCGTCACCTCGGACATCGAGGCCTACGAGCGGTTCTTCTTCGAGAAGCTGTCGAACGTACCGGGGATACAGGAAGTGAATTCGATCGTGGCGCTCTCGGAGATCAAGTCCACTACCTGCCTGCCGCTATCGAGGTGAGGCCTTCGCAGGTAAACCGGGTCGGTGCCCCGATTTACCGGCGAAGAAGCCGACGCGCGATTACACCTTGAGTAGGTGTTTCCAGGCGCGGCTCTGGTCGATGGCGCGAGCCTGCTCGATGCGGGCTTCGAACAGCGCGTCCGACTGCTCTTCGGCCAGCGGCTGCTCGGCCAGTTCGTGCAGCTTCTTCAGATCGCCGTACAGGCGGTCCAGTTGCGGCACTTCCAGCACCTGGCGGGCGTGGTGCAGCCAGGTCAGCAACTGCTCGATGCGCGGCAACTGCTCACCCAGATCCTCTGGGCGCTGGGTGTACAGCGGCAGTTTCAGCGCGCGGCCTTCTTCACCCAGTTGGTGGTGCAGCCAGCTGGCCAGTTGCGCCTTGCCCTGGCGCTCGCCGCGGCCCTTGCGCTCCACGGTCCAGGCGCGCGCCAGCAGCCAGCGCGAGGTTTCCAGGGAGAACTGGCCCCAGCGGGTGTCTTCCAGCTCTTCGGCGAACTGCTCGGGCGCGGCGCGGCGGATGTCTTCGTCATCGTTGCCGGCCTGTACCAGCGGGCGCCAGTCTTCGAGCAGGGCGTCGAGGCGGGCACGCAGGTCACGGGTGGTAGCTCGTGGCGCGGCCTGGCCCAGGCTGCTGGTGAGGGCGCGCAGCTCTGCCAGGCACTGCACCCATTCCTGCAGCAGGCGCCAGTGGCCGTTATGACGGTACTGTTCTGCCAGGCGCTGGCTGCTGCCCAGCAGTTGCCAGGCGAGCGCGGCGTAGGCGTCATCCACGGCCATTTCGGCGTCCAGCTCGGTGTGTGGCAGGCTCAACTCGTAGCTATCTGGCTCGAGCAGGCGGTAACCGCGCTCGGCCTTGCTGATGTCGCAGGGCATCAGGGCCAGCGTGGCGGAGAGCTCGGCAGCCAGCTCCAGCAGGGCTTCAGGGGCGCCTTCACGCAGCTCCAGCTCGAGCTCGCAGATTTCTTCCTTGCGTTTGCCGGCAATGACGAAGCCTTGGTCGAGCGCGGCTTCGATCACCACCTTGGCCTTGCCGCGACCCCAGGAGATCTCGGCGTATTCGCGGGTGAAATCGGTGGTGAACAATGGCTTGATGGTCTTCTTGTCCAGCTCGGCCAATTGCTCGGGCCAGCAGCTGGCGTCGAGTTTCTTCAGGTCCAGCTTGACCTTGTCCAGGTACCACTCGTACTCGTTGCGCTCGGACAGGCCGGCAACGCTCTGCCCACGGCACTTGAGGGTCTGGATGATGACCTCGCCGTCGCGGCGCAGGCGCAGGGCGACGCGGGCTGCAGAGAGCTCGCGGTCGGGGGTGTCGAAGTACTGGTTGAGCAGTTCGCGGGTCTGCCAGCCGGACTTGTTGCGCTTCTTCAGCAAGGGGTGCTCGCGCAGGGCGGCAAGGGTCTCGCGGCTGGCGCGGAGCTTGAGTTCGGTTTCTTTGTGCATCGCTGGCTCGAAGGAAGGCGTGGTTGCCGGAGAGTCTACAGGAGTTGCCCTGCCAAGGGACGGCATTGCTATGATGACCGCCATGCTTTACGAGGAGTCCGTGCATGCCGTTGCCATCGCTCAAAGACCAGTTCGCCGCCCTGATCGCCGCCCCCTCGGTCAGCTGCACCCAGGCCGCACTGGACCAGTCCAACCGCCAGGTCATCGACCTGCTCGCCAACTGGCTGGGCGATCTGGGTTTCCGTTGCGAGGTCCAGGAGGTCACTCCAGGCAAGTTCAACCTGCTCGCCAGCCGCGGTACCGGCCCGGGCGGCCTGGTGCTGGCCGGCCACAGCGATACGGTGCCGTTCGATCCACAGTTGTGGAGCAGCGACCCGTTGAAGCTCACCGAAGTGGATGGCCGCTGGGTAGGGCTGGGCAGTTGCGACATGAAGGGCTTCTTCGCCTTGGTGATCGAGGCGGTGATCCCGCTGCTGGAGCACGACTTCAAGCAACCGCTGCTGATCCTCGCCACCTGCGATGAAGAAAGCTCGATGTCGGGCGCTCGCGCCCTGGCCGAAGCGGGACAGCCGCTGGGCCGGGCGGCGGTGATCGGCGAACCCACTGGGCTGAAGCCTATCCGCATGCACAAGGGCATCCTCATGGACCGCATCGATATTCTCGGGCGCAGCGGCCATTCGTCGGATCCAAGCCTGGGCCACAGTGCCCTGGAGGCCATGCACGCGGTGATGGGCGAACTCATGGGCCTGCGCCAGCAGTGGCAGCAGACCTACCGCAATCCGCAATTCACCGTGCCCACGCCGACGATGAACTTCGGCTGCATCCACGGCGGCGACAACCCCAATCGCATCTGTGGCCAGTGCGCCCTGGAGTTCGACCTGCGCCCGTTGCCAGGGATGGACGTGGAGCAACTGCGTGCGGCTATCCGGGCCAAGCTCAAACCTGTGGCCGAGCGCCATGAAGTGCGCATCGACTATGCGCCGCTGTTCCCCGAGGTGCCACCGTTCGAGCAGGACGCCGACGCCGAGCTGGTGCAATTGGCCGAACGTCTGACCGGCCATCGTGCCGAAGCGGTGGCCTTTGGCACCGAAGCGCCTTATCTTCAACAGCTGGGTTGCCAGACCATCGTGCTCGGCCCCGGCGACATCGCTTGCGCCCATCAGCCGGGCGAGTACCTTGAAATGTCACGAATCGAGCCTACCGTGCGTCTATTGCGTGATCTTGTCCGGCACTATTGCCTGAGCTAGGGTCTGTATGAAAAGTCTTGAGACGAAGGTCAGGCAAGGCGAAAACAGCCGAGGAAGCGGAGTTTACGGGTTGTAAATGAGCATTCCGAGGCTGTTTTCAACGCAGCATCACCGAGTATCAAGGCTTTTCGTGCAGAGCCTAAACGTCCACTGACCTGAATCGTTCCTGCCTAGAGGAGACCGCGCGTGACCGCAAGCCTGTTCCGACGATGACTTTCGAACGTTGTGCGCCTTCACCCGTCTCGTTCACTTATCCACAGGCCCTGTCATGCCCGAATACGTCAACTGGCTGCGTCATGCCTCCCCGTACATCAATGCCCATCGCGACTGCACCTTCGTGGTCATGCTCCCCGGCGATGGTGTCGATCACCCCAACTTCGGCAATATCGTCCACGACCTGGTGCTGCTGCACAGCCTGGGCGTGCGTCTGGTACTGGTCCACGGCTCGCGCCCGCAGATCGAAAGCCGGCTGGCTGCCCGCGGCCTGACCCCGCATTACCATCACGGCCTGCGCATCACCGACGCCGCGACCCTGGAGTGCGTGATCGACGCCGTCGGCGCCCTGCGCCTGGCCATCGAAGCGCGCCTGTCGATGGATATCGCCGCATCGCCCATGCAGGGCTCGCGCCTGCGTGTGGCCTGCGGCAACCTGGTGACTGCACGGCCGATCGGCGTGCTGGAGGGGGTCGACTACCACCACACCGGCGAGGTACGACGCATCGATCGCAAGGGCATCAGCCGCCTGCTCGACGAGCGCTCCATCGTGCTGTTGTCGCCTCTGGGCTATTCGCCGACCGGCGAGATCTTCAACCTGGCCTGCGAAGACGTCGCCACCCGTGCCGCCATCGAACTGGGCGCTGACAAATTGCTGTTGTTCGGCGCCGAGCCGGGCCTGCTGGACGACAAAGGCAAGCTGGTGCGTGAGCTGCGGCCGCAGCAGGTTCCGGCGCACCTGCAACGCCTGGGCAGCGACTATCAGGGCGAGCTGCTCGATGCCGCCGCCGAGGCCTGCAAGGGTGGGGTAGCGCGCAGCCATATCGTCAGCTACGCCGAGGATGGTGCGCTGCTCACCGAGCTGTTCACCCGCGACGGCGGTGGCACGCTGGTAGCCCAGGAGCAGTTCGAGATCGTCCGCGAGGCGACCATCGAGGATGTCGGCGGCCTGCTCGAGCTGATCAGCCCACTGGAAGAGCAGGGCATTCTCGTGCGCCGTTCGCGCGAGGTGCTGGAGCGGGAAATCGAGCAGTTCAGTGTGGTGGAGCGTGACGGCATGATCATCGCCTGTGCGGCGTTGTATCCGATTGCCGAGTCCGAGGCGGGCGAGCTGGCGTGCCTGGCGGTGAATCCGGAATACCGGCATGGGGGCCGGGGTGATGACCTGCTCGAGCGTATCGAGACCCGTGCACGGCAGTTGGGCCTCAATACCCTGTTCGTGCTGACGACGCGTACGGCGCACTGGTTCCGCGAGCGCGGATTCCAGCCCAGTGGCGTGGAACGGCTGCCGGCGGCGCGGGCTTCGCTGTACAACTACCAGCGCAATTCGAAGATTTTCGAGAAATCGTTGTAGGTCAGTACCGGCCCTATCGCGGGACAAGCCCGCTTCCACAGGCACCCCTCCGACTGTGAGACCAGCGGATGCCTGTGGGAGCGGGTTTACCCGCGAAGCAGACACCGCGAACCTCAATGAAAAACGCCGCCCTTGAGGGCGGCGTTTTCGTTTACACGGTATGCAGATACCAGTTGTACTCGAGGTCGGAGATCGAGTGTTCGAACTCCTCCAGCTCGCTCTCCTTGCACGCGACGAAAATGTCGATGTACTTCGGATCGATGTACTTGTTCAGGATCTCGCTGTCGTCCAGCTCGCGCAGGGCATCGCGCAGGTTGTTCGGCAGGCTCTGTTCCAACTGCTCGTAGGAATTGCCTTCGATCGGCTCACCCGGCTCGATCTTGTTGGTCAGGCCGTGGTGCACACCAGCCAGGACCGCCGCCATCATCAGGTACGGGTTGGCGTCGGCACCGGCCACGCGGTGCTCGATGCGCACGGCGTCCGGCGAGCCGGTTGGCACGCGCAGGGCCACGGTGCGGTTGTCCAGGCCCCAGCTCGGCGCGTTCGGTACGTAGAACTGCGCGCCGAAACGGCGGTACGAATTGACGTTCGGGCAGAGGAACGCCATCGATGCGGGCAGGGTCTCGAGCACACCGCCGACAGCGTGACGAAGCGCGGCGTTCTGCTCGGGATCCTCGCTGGTGAAGATGTTGTTGCCATCTTTGTCCAGCACGGAGATGTGTACATGCAGGCCATTGCCAGCCTGGCCCGGGTAGGGCTTGGCCATGAAGGTGGTGTCCATTTCATGGTCGTAGGCGATGTTCTTGATCAGGCGCTTGAGCAGCACTGCGTAGTCACAGGCTTTCAGCGGATCAGGCACGTGGTGCAGGTTGACCTCGAACTGCGCCGGGGCGCTTTCCTTGACGATCGCGTCGGCCGGGATGCCCTGCTCCTTCGCGCCTTCGAGGATGTCCTGCAGGCAGTCGGCATACTCGTCCAGGTCGTCGATCAGGTAGACCTGGGTCGACTGTGGACGCTTGCCCGAGATCGGCGAGCGCGGCGGCTGCGGACGGCCGTTCACGTTCTCCTGGTCGATGAGGTAGAACTCCAGCTCGAATGCGGCGCAAATGGTCAGGCCCATGTCGGTGAACTTGCTCACCACCTGGCGCAACACTTCACGCGGGTCGGCGAAGAACGGCTCGCCTTCGATTTCGTGCATGGTCATCAGCAGCTGCGCGGTCGGGCGCTTCTGCCAAGGTTCGTTGGAGAGGGTGCCAGGGATCGGGTAGCAGATGCGGTCGGCGTCGCCGATGTCCAGGCCAAGGCCCGTGCTTTCGACGGTCGAACCGTTGATATCCAGGGCGAAGAGGGAGGCGGGCAGGTTGATGCCTTTCTCGTAAACCTTGTGAAGGCTCGTGCGTTCGATACGCTTGCCACGAACCACACCATTCATATCTGCAATCAGAAGGTCAACGTAGAGAACCTCAGGATGTTCCTTAAGGAACGCGTTCGCTTCGTTAAGCTGAACGGCACGCGGGGGTACCGACATGATGCAACACCTTTGTTGTTAAAAATATCAATCAAGGGGGGCTTGCAGACCCAGTCAATCGAAAAGACAAACTGATGTCAAGCCAACCTCCTGATGCCCTGAAATGGCACATCAACGGCGGATTTGCTGCATATAAGGGCATGCCATTATCCGCTAAATCTGTAGGAAAGGGCTACGGCGATAGTGGCGTATTTTATTTTTTACGGAGGTGTTGTGAAAAAAAATGAACGAGGCTAAGCTCGGTCGCAACCCATAACAGTAATAATACGAGGGTCACATGGTCCGCCAGTCGCGACCTGAAAGCGCCGCCTGCGCTGTGCAGTCAGGTATTTTCACCGCTTGCCGAAAGGCCCTCGCGCGCCTGGCCCATCCCAGGAGCAGACTGGCCGCAATAATTGACGACCGGCACAGTCAGCCCTCGCCCCGTAGCAGTTTACTGCACGCTTTTCTTCCTTCCTGCCCTTTGCTTTCGAGATCGACACGCGTTTTGCGCGTGGATCGGCTGCCGTCCTGCGCATGGGTTTTTGCTTTGGCAACGTACTCCATCCAGAATCAATGCGTGGGCCTTGCCAGGCCCTGCCGCGCCGAATGCGCCGACATTGACCGACGCCAGGCGTCAGTAGCGCCCGCCCCGCTGGGGCTGGGTCAAATGACCTCCTGAGGTATTTATGAGTAACAACCTCGACCAGCTCACCGATTGGTTGAAAGAGCACAAGATCACCGAAGTCGAATGCCTGATCAGCGACCTGACCGGCATCACCCGTGGCAAGATCTCGCCGACCAACAAATTCATCGCCGAAAAGGGCATGCGCCTGCCCGAAAGCGTTTTGTTGCAAACTGTGACTGGCGACTACGTCGACGACGACATCTATTACGACCTGCTCGATCCGGCCGACATCGACATGATCTGCCGCCCCGACCAGGACGCGGTGTTCCTGGTGCCCTGGGCCATCGAGCCGACCGCCCAGGTGATCCACGACACCTATGACAAGAAGGGCAATCCGGTCGAACTGTCGCCGCGCAACGTCCTCAAGAAGGTACTCAAGCTCTATGCCGACAAGGGCTGGCAGCCGATCGTCGCGCCAGAAATGGAGTTCTACCTGACCAAGCGCAGCGAAGACCCGGACTTCCCGCTGCAACCACCGGTGGGTCGCTCTGGTCGTCCGGAAACCGGACGCCAGTCGTTCTCCATCGAGGCCGCCAACGAATTCGACCCGCTGTTCGAAGACGTCTATGACTGGTGCGAACTGCAGCAGTTGGACCTCGACACCTTGATCCACGAAGACGGCACGGCGCAGATGGAGATCAACTTCCGTCACGGCGACGCGCTGCACTTGGCCGACCAGATCCTGGTGTTCAAACGCACCATGCGCGAGGCCGCGCTCAAGCACAACGTGGCCGCGACCTTCATGGCCAAGCCCATGACCGGCGAGCCCGGCAGCGCCATGCACCTGCACCAGAGCGTGATCGACATCGCCACCGGCAAGAACATCTTCTCCAATGAAGACGGCAGCATGAGCACGCTGTTCCTGCATCACATCGGCGGCCTGCAGAAACTCATTCCCGAGGCGTTGCCGCTGTTCGCACCGAACGTCAACTCGTTCCGCCGCTTCCTGCCGGACACCTCGGCACCCGTAAACGTGGAGTGGGGCGAAGAGAACCGTACCGTCGGCCTGCGCGTACCGGATGCCGGCCCGCAGAACCGCCGCGTGGAAAACCGCCTGCCGGGCGCCGACGCCAACCCCTACCTGGCCATCGCCGCGAGCCTGCTGTGTGGCTTCATCGGCATGGTCGAGGGCATCGAGGCCAGCGCGCCAGTCCAGGGCCGTGGCTATGAGCGGCGCAACCTGCGCCTGCCGCTGACCATCGAGGACGCCCTGGAGCGTATGGAGAACAGCCGGTCGCTTGTGCAGTACCTGGGCAAGAAGTTCATTACCGGCTACGTCGCCACCAAGCGCGCAGAGCATGAAAACTTCAAGCGCGTCATCAGTTCCTGGGAGCGTGAGTTCCTGCTGTTTGCCGTGTGATCAACCCTGGGGCCGCCCCACCGCGGCCATCGGATAGTGGAGAAGCAGATGAGCGTCAACAACCCGCAAACCCGTGAATGGCAAAACCTGAGCGGCGAGCACCACCTGGCACCCTTCAGCGACTATAAGCAACTGAAGGCGAAGGGGCCGCGCATCATCACCAAGGCCCAGGGTGTGCATTTGTGGGACAGCGAGGGGCACAAGATCCTCGATGGCATGGCCGGCCTGTGGTGCGTGGCGGTCGGCTATGGTCGCGAAGAACTGGTCCAGGCGGCAGAGAAGCAGATGCGCGAGCTGCCTTACTACAACCTGTTCTTCCAGACCGCGCATCCGCCGGCACTGGAACTGGCCAAGGCCATTACCGACGTGGCACCCGAAGGCATGAGCCATGTGTTCTTCACCGGCTCCGGCTCCGAGGGCAACGACACCGTGCTGCGCATGGTTCGCCACTACTGGGCGCTCAAGGGCAAGCCGAACAAGCAGACGCTCATCGGCCGGGTCAATGGCTACCACGGCTCCACCGTCGCTGGCGCCAGCCTTGGCGGTATGAGCGGCATGCACGAGCAGGGCGGCTTGCCGATCCCGGGTATCGTGCACATCCCGCAGCCGTACTGGTTCGGCGAGGGCGGCGACATGACCCCGGATGAGTTCGGGGTGTGGGCTGCCGAGCAGTTGGAGAAGAAAATTCTGGAGGTCGGCGAAGACAACGTCGCTGCGTTCATCGCCGAGCCGATCCAGGGCGCCGGCGGGGTGATCATTCCACCCGAGACTTACTGGCCGAAGATCAAGGAGATCCTCGCCCGCTACGACATCCTGTTCGTCGCCGACGAAGTGATCTGCGGCTTTGGCCGTACCGGCGAGTGGTTCGGCTCCGATTATTACGACCTCAAGCCTGACCTGATGACCATCGCCAAGGGCCTGACCTCCGGTTACATCCCCATGGGCGGTGTGATCGTGCGTGACAAGGTGGCCAAGGTGCTCAGCGAAGGTGGCGATTTCAACCACGGCTTCACCTACTCCGGCCACCCGGTGGCAGCGGCGGTGGGGTTGGAAAACCTGCGCATCCTGCGTGACGAGAAGATCGTCGAGCGCGCACGCACGGAAGTGGCACCGTACTTGCAAAAACGTCTTCGCGAACTGCAAGACCACCCGCTGGTGGGCGAGGTACGCGGCCTGGGCCTGCTCGGCGCAATCGAGCTGGTCAAGGACAAGGCGACCCGCAGCCGTTACGAAGGCAAGGGCGTGGGCATGGTTTGCCGCAACTTCTGTTTCGACAACGGCCTGATCATGCGCGCAGTGGGCGACACCATGATCATCGCGCCGCCGCTGGTAATAAGCCGCGAAGAAGTGGACGAACTGGTGGAAAAGGCGCGCAAGTGCCTGGATCTGACCCTGGAAGCGATTCGATAGGCGTTTGCTAGGCTAGCGATGTGACATTAAGTCGTTACAAGGCCCTGCTTTCCTTGAAACAGCGCCTTGTAACTTGCCAGACTAGCGGTTGTTTCAGTCGTCCAGCGCTTGCACCACGGGACCTGGCAGCTGAACAGATGGCTACTAAAAAAATTCTGGAGCATAACGCATGAAGAAAATGGGCAAGACGTTGCTGGCCGCCGCCCTGATGGGTGCCATGGCCACTGCTGTTCACGCTGAAGACAAGGTGCTGAACGTCTACAACTGGTCGGACTACATCGCTCCGGACACCATCGCCAAGTTCGAGAAGCAGACCGGCATCAAGGTCAAGTACGACGTCTTCGACAGCAACGAAACCCTGGAAGCCAAGCTGCTGGCAGGCAAGTCGGGCTACGACATCGTCGTGCCGTCCAACAACTTCCTGGCCAAGCAGATCAAGGCCGGCGTTTACGAGGAGCTCGACCGCTCCAAGCTGCCGAACTGGAAGAACCTCGACGAAGACCTGCTCAAGGCCGTTGGCGACGCCAGCGACAAAGGCAACAAGTACGCCTTCCCGTACATGTGGGGCTCCATCGGCATCGGCTACAACCCGGCCAAGGTCAAGGCCGCGCTGGGCGTGGACAAGATCGATTCGTGGGACGCCGTGTTCAAGCCGGAGAACATCGCCAAGCTCAAGAGCTGCGGCGTGAGCTTCCTCGATGCGCCGACCGAAATGCTTCCGGCCGCGCTGCATTACCTGGGCAAGCCGACCGACAGCACCACCAAGGAAGACCTGAAGGCGGCCGAGGACCTGTTCCTGAAGATCCGTCCTTCGATCACCTACTTCCACTCCTCCAAGTACATCGGCGACCTGGCCAACGGCAACATCTGCGTGGCCGTCGGCTACTCGGGCGACCTGGAGCAGTCCAAGGCCCGCGCCCACGAAGCCGGCGACAAGGTCAAGCTGGACTACATCATTCCGAAAGAAGGCGCTGGTACCTTCTACGACATGGTCGCCATCCCGAAAGATGCCGAGCATAAAGATGCCGCCTACCAGTTCATGAACTTCCTGCTGCAACCGGAAGTCATGGCCGAGATCACCAACGCCGTGCGCTTCCCGAACGGCAACAAGGCTGCGACCCAGTTCGTCGACAAGGACATCACCAGCGACCCGAGCATCTATCCGCCGGCTGATGTGAAGAAACAGCTGTACGCGATCGCTGCTCCTGAAGCGGCCGCCCAGCGTTTGATCACCCGTAGCTGGACCAAGATCAAGTCGGGCAAGTAAGCCCGATGCGGGGCTCTCTGGGCCGGGGTTTTCCGGCCCAGGGGGCATAAACCTCGATTGTCGATTGCGACATCCCAGCCACGCAGGTAAGTTGCGCGCCGGTTTTGCGTGTACGGCTGCTCCCAGCCGCCACCGAAGGCTCTGATTGTGAGGACCAACCACTTGTCTATTTCTGTATTGCGCAAGGCCATGATGGCTGGAGCAGGTCTGACGCTGGCCTGCAGCGTTCAAGCGGCGCCCACGGTGCACTTCTACAACTGGTCCGACTATGTCGGCCCGACCACGCTCGCGGACTTCGAGAAAGAGACGGGCATCAAGCCCGTGCAGGATGTCTTCGACTCCAACGAAACCCTGGAAGGCAAGCTGCTGGCCGGTAACACCGGCTATGACGTAGTGGTGCCGTCCAACCATTTCCTCGGCAAGCAGATCAAGGCGGGCGCGTTCCAGAAGCTCGACAAGCATCTGCTGCCCAATTATTCCAACCTGGACCCGGCGCTGATGAAGCGCCTGGAAAAGAACGATCCGGGCAACCAGTACGCCGTGCCTTACCTGTGGGGCACCAACGGCATCGGCTACAACGTCGACAAGGTCAAGGCCACGCTGGGCGTGGACAAGATCGACTCCTGGGCGGTGCTGTTCGAACCCGAGAACATGAAGAAGCTCTCCAAGTGCGGTGTGGCCTTCCTCGACTCGGCGGACGAGATGCTCCCGGCGGTGCTCAACTACATGGGGCTCAACCCCAACAGCACCGATCCAAAGGATTACGCCAAGGCCGAGAAGAAGCTGCTGGCGGTACGCCCGTACGTGACCTACTTCCACTCGTCCAAGTACATCACCGACCTGGCCAACGGCGACATCTGCGTCGCGGCAGGCTTCTCCGGCGATGTATTCCAGGCCAAGGCCCGTGCTGAAGAAGCCAAGAAGGGCGTGAACCTGGCCTACGCCATTCCCAAGGAAGGCGGCAACCTCTGGTTCGACGTGCTGGCGATTCCCAAGGACGCCAAGAACGTGAAAGAGGCCCACGCCTTCATCAACTATTTGCTGAAACCTGAGGTTATCGCCCAGGTCAGTGATTACGTCGGTTATGCCAACCCCAACCCCAAGGCTGGCGACCTGATGGACCAGGCTGTGAGAACTGACGCTGCGGTTTACCCATCGCAGGAAGTGCTGGACAAGATGTTCGTCAACGCGGAGTTGCCCCCCAAGGTGCAACGTCTGATGACCCGCAGCTGGACCAAGGTCAAGTCGGGCAAGTAAAAATCCAGACCCGACGCGGCCCTGCACACAGGCCGTTCGGGCACAAAAATCTTGTTGGGAGTTTCACTCATGGCAGTTGCCTCCGGTGCCTATAAGAAAGCCCTCGAGGGTGACCAGCAGCCCAAGCAGGTGCTGGTCAAGATCGACCGGGTCACGAAGAAGTTCGACGAAACCATCGCCGTGGACGATGTGTCCCTGGAAATCCGCAAAGGCGAGATCTTCGCCCTGCTGGGCGGCTCCGGTTCCGGCAAGTCCACCTTGCTGCGGATGCTTGCAGGCTTCGAGCGCCCGACCGAAGGTCGGATCTTCCTCGACGGTGTCGACATCACCGACATGCCGCCCTACGAGCGGCCGATCAACATGATGTTCCAGTCCTATGCGCTGTTCCCGCACATGACCGTGGCGCAGAACATCGCCTTCGGCCTGCAGCAGGACAAGATGCCCAAGGCCGACATCGAAGCCCGCGTGGCCGAGATGCTCAAGCTGGTGCACATGACCCAGTACGCCAAGCGCAAGCCGCACCAGCTCTCCGGCGGCCAGCGTCAGCGCGTGGCCTTGGCCCGCTCGCTGGCCAAGCGTCCGAAACTGCTGCTGCTCGACGAGCCGATGGGGGCGCTGGACAAGAAGCTGCGTTCGCAGATGCAGCTGGAGCTGGTCGAGATCATCGAGCGGGTCGGTGTGACCTGCGTGATGGTGACCCACGACCAGGAAGAGGCCATGACCATGGCCCAGCGCATCGCCATCATGCACCTGGGCTGGATCGCCCAGATCGGCTCGCCTGTGGATATCTACGAGACGCCAACCAGTCGCCTGGTGTGCGAGTTCATCGGCAACGTCAACCTGTTCGAAGGTGAAGTGATCGACGACGCCGAAGGCCACGCGCTGATCGCCTCGCCGGAGCTCGAGCGCAAGATCTACGTCGGCCACGGTGTCACCACCTCGGTCGAAGACAAGCACATCACTTATGCGCTGCGCCCAGAGAAGCTGCTGGTGACGACGACGCAGCCCGATTTCGAGCACAACTGGTCGCGCGGCAAGGTCCACGACATCGCCTACCTGGGCGGTCACTCGGTGTTTTACGTCGAGCTGCCGAGCGGCAAGATCGTCCAGTCGTTCGTCGCCAACGCCGAACGCCAGGGCGCCCGCCCGACCTGGGGCGATGAAGTCTACGTGTGGTGGGAAGACGACAGCGGCGTGGTACTGCGCTCATGAAACCGCGAAAGCTCAAACGAGCCCTCCAGCGCATCATCCCCGAGGGACGCCATCTGGTGATCGGCGTGCCGTTCATCTGGCTGTTCCTGTTCTTCATGCTGCCGTTCTTCATCGTGCTGAAGATCAGCTTCGCCGAAGCCGACGTGGCGATCCCGCCGTACACGGAGATCTACACCTACGTCGAGGACAAGATCCAGCTGGTGCTGAACCTGGCCAACTATGGCCTGCTCACCGAGGATGACCTGTACATCTCGGCCTACCTTGGCTCGCTCAAGGTCGCCTTCTTCAGCACTTTGCTGTGCCTGCTGATCGGCTACCCGATGGCCTATGCCATCTCCAAGGCCGAGAAGGAGATGCAGACGGTCTTGCTGCTGCTGATCATGATGCCGACCTGGACCGCGATCCTGATCCGCGTCTATGCCTGGATGGGCATCCTCAGCAACAACGGGTTGCTCAACAGCTTCCTGCTGTGGACCGGGCTGATCGATCAGCCGCTGCAGATCCTCAACACCAACCTGGCGGTGTATATCGGCGTGGTCTATTCGTACCTGCCATTCATGATCCTGCCGCTGTACGCGAACCTGGTGAAGCATGACCAGAGCCTGCTGGAAGCGGCGAGCGACCTGGGCTCGAGCACCTTCAACAGCTTCTGGAAGATCACCGTGCCGCTGTCGAAGAACGGCATCATCGCCGGTTGCATGCTGGTGTTCATCCCGGTGGTGGGCGAGTTCGTGATCCCTGAACTGCTCGGCGGTCCGGAAACCCTGATGATCGGTAAAGTGCTGTGGCAGGAATTCTTCAACAACCGTGACTGGCCGGTGGCATCCGCGCTGGCAGTGGTGATGCTGGCGATCCTGATCGTGCCGATCCTGCTGTTCAACCGCAGCCAGGCCAAAGAGATGGAGGGTCGGGCATGAAGCGCTTCAGTTTCTCCAAGCTGATGCTGGTGCTCGGCTTGCTGTTCATCTACCTGCCGATGCTGATCCTGGTGATCTACTCGTTCAACGCCTCGAAGCTGGTGACGGTGTGGGGCGGCTGGTCGGTGAAGTGGTACGTCGGTCTGCTCGACAACACCCAGTTGATGGGTTCGGTGATGCGCTCGCTGGAGATCGCCTGCTACACGGCGGTGGCTGCGGTGGCGCTGGGCACCCTGGCGGCCTTCGTGCTGACCCGGGTCACTCGCTTCAAGGGCCGCACGCTGTTCGGTGGCCTGGTCACCGCGCCGCTGGTCATGCCCGAGGTGATCACCGGTCTGTCCCTGTTGCTGCTGTTCGTGGCCATGGCGCAGATGATTGGCTGGCCGCAGGAGCGTGGCGTCGTCACCATCTGGATCGCCCACACCACCTTCTGTGCCGCGTATGTGGCGGTGGTGGTGTCGGCTCGCCTGCGTGAGCTGGACCTGTCGATCGAGGAAGCGGCGATGGACCTGGGTGCCAAGCCGTGGAAGGTGTTCTTCCTGATCACCATCCCGATGATCGCGCCTTCTCTGGCAGCAGGCGGCATGATGTCGTTCGCCCTGTCGCTGGATGACCTGGTGCTGGCCAGCTTCGTGTCCGGCCCGGGCTCGACCACCTTGCCGATGGAAGTGTTCTCGGCCGTGCGTCTGGGTGTGAAGCCCGAGATCAACGCCGTGGCCAGCCTGATCCTGCTGTCGGTGTCGTTGGTGACCTTCCTGGTCTGGTACTTCAGCCGTCGCGCCGAAGAACGCCGCCGCCGGGCGATCCAGCAAGCCATCGAGGAAGGTGCTGCAGCGAACGTCGGCCAACCGCAGGTACGGCGTCCGGCACAGGTTGCTGCGTCGGCCTGACCGGCCCTTTCGCGGGCAAGCCCGCTCCCACAGGATCGCCACAACTCTTCAGACTTGTGTTGCTCTTGTGGGAGCGGGCTTGCCCGCGAAGGCTTCACCACCGACTCAAAGCCAGACCGCATCCCAATGCGAATATTCACGCACACTGCTGACCAGCCCTGCTCTCAGCGGATTAGCGATGATGTATCTGGCTGCCTGCAGTACATCCTCCTCCTTGCGCAAAGCCGCGTCGTGATACCCCGGCTGCCAGATCGGCACATGCCGCACTCCGGCCTTGCGCAGGGTGATGGCGCTGCGCGACTTGAACCTGCGCATCAAACTCCCAAGCGTCACCCCCCTCAATTCGATCAACCAGTGCAGATGGTCCGGCATCAGCACCCAGGCCAGCGTGCGGCTGGCGTTTTCCTGATCGGACTGGCGTAGCTGTTTCACCACCAACCGGGCGCTGCGCAGATCGTGGAACAGTGGTTGTCGTTCGTGGGTGACGGCAGTCAGCAGGTAACACCTGCCAGGCTCTGAGCAGCGGCCGCGGCGCAGGCGGTGGGAATGGGCCAGGGGCATCGAATTTCCTCCATGAAATTGGCTTCTGGAGGTTAGCGCTGCTGTTCCGGGCTGGGTGCCAATCATGGTTTCCGGATTTTGCGCTGGCCTTTTCGCGGGCAAGTCGGAGCGCCGAACCGCCGCTTCCACAGGCCCACCCCCCTGTAGGAGCGGGCTTGCCCGCGAAAGCTTCCCCGCCGATCCAAAGCCGAACCCCCCAGTGCCGTTTATTGAACCCTGGACTACGCTGACAGTCGCATCCCACGAATCATTTGCGCGCAAGCAAGGAGCCTGCATGACGTTTACGCGTGCGCTGTTGGTCGTTTGCCTGGGGTTGTTGTCAGTGCTGTCAGGCTGCAAGGAACAGGCGTCCAGCCCTGAACTGCCACGCGTCGGCGTGGCACGGGTCGAACCTACCGATTTCGCCGCCAACGTCACCCTCACCGGTGATGTGCAGGCGCGCGTTCAGACCGACCTTTCGTTTCGCGTGGGCGGCAAGATCATCGCCCGTAGCGTCGACGTGGGCGACCACGTCAAGGCCAACCAGGTGCTGGCGCGCCTGGACCCGAAAGACCTGCAGAACAATGTCGACTCAGCCAAGGCCGAGGTATTCGCCGAGCAGGCGAGGGTCACCCAGACCCGCGCCGCCTTCGTGCGTCAGCAGAAACTGTTGCCCAAGGGCTACACCAGCCAGAGTGAATACGACTCGGCTGAAGCTGCCCTGCGCAGCAGCCAGAGCGCGCTCAAGGCGGCCCAGGCACAACTGGCCAATGCCCGCGAGCAATTGAGCTACACCGACCTGGTGTCCGAGGCGGATGGGGTGATCACCGCGCGCCAGGCCGAGGTTGGCCAGGTAGTGCAGGCGACCATGCCGATCTTCAGCCTGGCCACCGACGGCGATCGTGATGCCGTCTTCAACGTCTATGAGTCGCTGCTGGTGTCGCCACCCAGCGACGAGGGGGTGATCGTCCGGCTTGTGGATAACCCCAAGGTGCAGGCCGAAGGACGGGTGCGCGAGATCACCCCGACGGTGTCTGCCGAGAGCGGTACGGTGCAGGTCAAGGTGGCGCTGCGTAACGTGCCGGCTGCCATGCAGTTGGGCTCGCCGGTAACCGCCACGGCTCATGCCCAGGGGCGCCCAAGCGTCGAATTGCCCTGGTCGGCGCTGACCAAGGCGCTGCATGAGCCGGCGGTGTGGGTGGTGGGCGAGGGCGACAAGGTCGAACTGCGCAAGGTCCAGGTGGCGCGTTATCTCACCGGGCGCATCGTCATCAGCGACGGCGTGAAAAGCGGCGAAACCGTGGTGGTCAGTGGCGGCCAGTTGCTGCATCCGGGTATGCAGGTGCAGAAAGTCGACGCCAAGAGCCCCGGAGGTGAGCCATGAAACCCTTGCTGGTGTTGCTTGCCGCAGCCACCCTGCTGCCCGGTTGCAAGGGCGATGAGCCGGCGCCCGAGCCCGTACGGCCGGTGCTCTCGACTCTGGTCGAGCCACAGATGCAGTCGCAGCTCGGTCGTTTTGCGGGCACCATCCAGGCACGCTTCGAAAGCACCCTGGGCTTCCGAGTGTCCGGGCGCATTGCGCGGCGCTGGGTGGACGTGGGTGCGCAGGTAAAACCGGGCGACACCCTGGCCACTCTCGATCCCACCGACCAGCAGAACCAGCTGCGTGCCGCCGAAGGCGACCTGGCGCGCGTCCAGGCGCAATGGATCAACGCCCAGGCCAATGCCCGCCGCCAGCAGCAGCTGTATGACCGCGGCGTCGGCGCCCAGGCCCAGCTGGACATCGCCCAGACCGACCTGAAGACCACCGGCGCCTCGCTCGAGCAGGCCCGTTCGGCGGTCAGCCAGGCACGCGACCAGCTCGGCTACAGCACGCTCAAGGCCGACCATGGCGCCGTGGTCACGGCCTGGCGCGCCGAAGCCGGGCAGACGGTCAGTGCCGGCCAGGAAGTGGTCACGCTGGCGCGCCCGGACGTCAAGGAGGCGGTGATTGACCTGCCGATCTCAGTCGCCGAGCAGTTGACCCCGTCGCTGGTGTTCACCGTGGCATCGCAACTGGAGCCGGCCATCACCACCACCGCCACGCTGCGCGAGCTTGAGCCGCAGGCCGATGCCACTACCCGCACCCGACGTGCGCGGCTAAGCCTGGCCAGTACGCCGCAGGCGTTCCACCTCGGCACCGCTATCAGCGTCACGCTCAGCTCGGCGATCGCGCCGCGCACCGAGCTGCCGGCCACCGCCCTGCTGGAGCGAGACGGCAAGACCCAGGTCTGGGTGGTCGATCCGCAGCACAAGACCGTGTCCACCCGTGAGGTCACACTCGTGGAGCGCAGCGAACGGCGCGTTGTGCTGGGCGCCGGTGTGCAGCCGGGCGAACGGGTGGTGACGGCGGGTGTGAACAGCTTGAAGCCGGGCCAGCAGGTCAAATTCGACGAGGACGCACGATGAAAGGAAGCTTCAACCTGTCGGACTGGGCCCTGAAGCACCAGTCCTTCGTGTGGTACCTGATGTTCGTCGCCTTGCTGATGGGCGTGTTCTCCTACATGAACCTGGGCCGGGAAGAAGACCCGTCCTTCACCATCAAGACCATGGTGATCCAGACCCGCTGGCCCGGTGCGACCCAGGACGAAACCCTTTACCAGGTGACCGACCGGATCGAGAAGAAGCTCGAGGAGCTGGACTCGCTCGACTACGTCAAGAGCTACACTCGGCCCGGCGAGTCGACGGTTTTCGTCTACCTGCGCGATACCACCCAGGCCGAGGATATCCCGCAGATCTGGTACCAGGTGCGCAAGAAGATCCAGGACATCCGCGGTGAATTCCCCCAGGGCCTGCAAGGGCCGGGTTTCAACGACGAGTTCGGTGATGTGTTCGGCTCGATCTACGCCTTCACCACCGATGGCCTGGACCTGCGCCAGTTGCGCGATTACGTCGAGCAGGTGCGCGCCGAAGTGCGCGAGGTGCCGAATATCGGCAAGGTCGAAACCATCGGCGTGCAGGATGAAGTGCTGTACCTGAACTTCTCCACCCGCAAGCTGGCGGCGCTGGGCATCGACCAGCGCCAGGTGATGCAGGCGCTGCAATCGCAGAATGCGGTGACTCCGGCCGGGGTGATCGAAGCCGGACCAGAGCGCATCTCGGTGCGCACCACCGGCCAGTTCGCCTCGGAGAAGGACCTGCAGGTGGTCAACCTGAGAATCAACGACCGCTTCTTCCGCCTGGCCGACATCGCCGATATCGAGCGCGGTTTCCAGGATCCGCCCGCCCCCATGTTCCGCTACAACGGCCAGTCGGCCATCGGCCTGGCGATCGGCATGAAGAAGGGTGGCAACATCCAGGCGTTCGGCAAGGCACTGCGCGACAAGATGGACAGCATCACCGCTGAGCTGCCGGTGGGTGTGGGCGTGCATACCGTGTCGAACCAGGCCGTGGTAGTCGAGGACGCCGTGGGCGGCTTCACCAGTGCGCTGTTCGAGGCGGTGATCATCGTGCTGGTGGTCAGTTTCATCAGCCTGGGCATACGCGCAGGCCTGGTGGTGGCCTGTTCGATCCCGCTGGTGCTGGCGATGGTTTTCGTGTTCATGGAGTACAGCGGCATCACCATGCAGCGCATCTCGCTGGGTGCATTGATCATCGCCCTGGGCCTGCTGGTCGACGATGCAATGATCACCGTAGAGATGATGGTCACGCGCCTGGAGATGGGCGAGAGCAAGAACGACGCGGCGACCTATGCCTATACCTCGACGGCATTCCCGATGCTCACCGGCACTTTGGTCACCGTTGCCGGCTTCGTGCCCATCGGCCTGAACGCCAGCTCTGCGGGCGAATACACCTTCACCCTGTTCGCGGTGATCGCGGTGGCGCTGCTGGTGTCGTGGGTGGTGGCGGTGTTCTTCGCGCCGGTGCTGGGCGTGCATATCCTCAGCAGCAAGGTCAAACCCCATGATGAGGAACCCGGCCGCATCGGCCGCGCCTTCGAAAGCGGCTTGCTGTGGTGCATGCGCAACCGCTGGCTGACCATCGTTGGCACCGTGGTGCTGTTCGCCCTGGCGGTGTTTAGCATGCGGTTCGTGCAGAACCAGTTCTTCCCGTCTTCGGATCGCCCGGAGATCCTGCTGGAACTGAACCTGCCGCAGAACGCGTCGATCCAGGAAACCCGTCGTGCGGTCGATCGCCTGGAGGCCACCCTCAAGGACGATCCGGACATCGACCACTGGAGTACCTATATCGGCCAGGGCGCGGTGCGTTTCTACCTGCCGCTCGACCAGCAGTTGCAGAACCCGTACTACGCGCAACTGGTCATCGTCAGCAAGGGGCTGGAGCAGCGCAACACGTTGATTCCCAAGCTGCAGGAGCGGCTGCGCAATGATTTCGTCGGCATCGGCACCAATGTGCAATCGCTGGAGATGGGCCCTCCAGTGGGGCGTCCGATCCAGTACCGGGTCAGCGGCAAGGATATCGACCAGGTGCGCAAGCACGCCATCGACCTTGCGACCCTGCTCGACCAGAACCCCAACATTGGCGAGATGATGTACGACTGGAACGAGCCCGGCAAAGTCCTGCGGGTCGAGATCGCCCAGGATAAGGCGCGCCAACTGGGCCTGTCGTCCGAAGACGTCGCCAACGTGATGAACAGCATCGTCACCGGTGCACCGGTGACCCAGGTCAACGACCAGATCTACCTGGTGGACGTGGTCGCGCGCGCCAAGGACAGTGAGCGCGGCTCGCCCGATACCCTGCAGAACCTGCAGATCGTCAGCCCCAGCGGCACCTCGATCCCCTTGCTGTCGTTCGCCACGGTGCGCTACGAGCTCGAACAGCCATTGGTTTGGCGGCGTGACCGCAAGCCGACGATCACCATAAAGGCGTCGGTCAACGGCGAGATCCAGCCCACCGATCTGGTGGCCCAGCTCAAGCCGAAGATCGAAGAGTTCGCCGCTTCGCTGCCGGCCGGTTACGAAGTAGCCACCGGCGGCACCGTGGAGGAGAGCGGCAAGGCGCAGGGGCCGATCGCTCAGGTGATTCCGCTGATGCTGTTCCTGATGGCGACCTTCCTGATGATCCAGTTGCACAGTGTGCAGAAGCTGTTCCTGGTGGTCAGCGTGGCGCCGCTGGGGCTGATCGGCGTGGTCCTGGCGCTGGTGCCGACGGGAACGCCGATGGGCTTCGTTGCGATCCTCGGGATTCTTGCGCTGATCGGCATCATCATCCGCAACTCGGTGATCCTGGTGACCCAGATCGACGAATTCGAGGCCCAGGGCTACTCACCTTGGGACGCGGTGGTCGAGGCGACCAACCATCGGCGCCGGCCGATCCTGCTCACGGCCGCCGCGGCCAGCCTGGGGATGATCCCCATCGCCCGCGAGGTGTTCTGGGGCCCGATGGCCTACGCCATGATCGGCGGGATCATCAGCGCAACGCTGCTGACCTTGCTGTTCCTGCCGGCGCTCTACGTGGCCTGGTACAAGATCCGAGAGCCGCAGGCGCAGAATTGAAGCCTCGCCCCCTGTAGGAGCGGGCTTGCCCGCGAATGCAACAGTGGCTGCACCACGGCATTCGCGGGCAAGCCCGCTCCCACAGCCACCTACTGGGCTGTTCAGTAATTCAGTTATATAAACATTCTTAAACAGTATTTTTAAGAATATCCCGCCGTCACTAAGATTGCCCTCAAGCCAGGCGCAATCCCCTTCCTCTGCCCGGCACCCTTACTCAATGGAGAACGAGCATGAGTGCATCTCTGCGTAGCATCGACGGTCAGGACGAAGCCACCATTCTGCGTGAAATCCAGAGCGCGCTGCGCGACCTGCGCTTCGGTGCAGTGGAGATCACCGTGCACAACGCTCAGGTCGTGCAGATCGAGCGCAAGGAGAAATTCCGCCTGCAGCAGCCCGGCAACAAGTCCGGCTGACTCCGACACATCCAACTAGAAAAAATGCCAATCGGGAGCTTCACCATGTCCATCCGCCGTTATGCGCTCGCCGCTCTGGCCAGTGCCGTTTTTGCCGGTTCTGCCATCGCCAAGGATTACGAACTGCTCAACGTGTCCTATGACCCGACCCGTGAGCTGTACCAGCAGTACAACGCCGAATTCATCAAGCACTGGCAGCAGACGCATCCGGACGACAAGGTGAAGATCCAGCAATCGCACGGCGGCTCGGGCAAGCAGGCCCGCGCGGTAATCGACGGCCTGCGCGCCGACGTGGTGACCCTGGCCCTGGCTGGCGACATCGACGAAGTCGCCAAGCTCGGCAAGACCCTGCCGGAGAACTGGCAGACCCGTCTGCCGGATGCCAGCACCCCCTACACCTCGACCATCGTGTTCCTGGTGCGCAAGGGCAACCCGAAAGGCATCAAGGACTGGGGTGACCTGATCAAGAAAGACGTCTCGGTCATCACTCCGAACCCGAAAACCTCCGGCGGCGCGCGCTGGAACTTCCTCGCCGCCTGGGCCTATGGCCTGAAATCCGGTGGTAGCGAAGCCAAGGCCAAAGAGTACGTGCAGGAGCTGTTCAAGCACGTACCGGTGCTGGATACCGGCGCCCGCGGCTCGACCATCACCTTCGTCAACAACGGCCAGGGCGATGTCCTGCTGGCCTGGGAAAACGAAGCCTTCCTGGCACTGAAGGAAGACGGTGGCAGCGACAAGTTCGAGATCGTCGTGCCGTCGCTGTCGATCCTCGCCGAACCGCCAGTGGCGGTGGTCGACAAGAACGCCGAGAAGAAGGGCAACACCGCGATCGCCACCGAATACCTGAAACACCTGTACAGCCCTGCTGGGCAGAAGATCGCTGCGGAAAACTTCTACCGTCCGCGTGACGAGAAAGTCGCCGCCGAATTCGCCAAGCAGTTCCCGAAACTTGACCTGGTGACTATCGACAAGGACTTCGGTGGCTGGAAAACTGCTCAGCCGAAGTTCTTCAACGACGGCGGTGTGTTCGACCAGATCTACCAGGCGCAGTAGGGCCCGAGGACAGCGGGGCCGCTCCTGCAGGGGAACGCGACCCTTGCCGGAGCGGCCTTGTGCCGCGAATGGGCTGCGCAGCAGCCCCAGGATTCAAAAGTTTGCACCGGCCCGGGATTCTTCCGGGCCAAGTGCGTTCAACCAGGGATATTTATGTCACGTCGCATCTCCCCCGTCATACCCGGCTTCGGGCTGACGCTGGGCTACACCTTGGTGTACCTCAGCCTGATCGTGCTGATACCGCTGGCGGCCATGTTCATTCATGCCTCGCAGCTTACCTGGGAGCAGTTCTGGAACATCATCAGTGCACCGCGGGTCATCGCGGCGCTCAAGCTGAGTTTCGGTACCGCCCTGTTCGCCGCCATCATCAATGGCGTGATCGGCACCCTGCTGGCCTGGGTGCTGGTGCGCTACACCTTCCCCGGGCGCAAGATCATCGAAGCGATGATCGACCTGCCGTTCGCCCTGCCCACCGCCGTCGCCGGTATCGCCCTGACTGCCCTGTACGCACCTGCGGGCTGGGTCGGCCAGTTCGCCACTGACCTGGGCTTCAAGATCGCCTACACCCCGCTGGGCATCACCCTGGCCCTGACCTTCGTCACGCTGCCGTTCGTGGTGCGTACGGTGCAGCCGGTGCTGGCGGACATCCCGCGTGAGGTCGAGGAGGCCGCTGCCTGCCTGGGCGCCAAGCCGTTGCAGGTGTTCCGCCATGTGCTGGCGCCGGCACTGCTGCCGGCCTGGCTGACCGGCTTCGCCCTGGCATTTGCCCGGGGTGTTGGCGAGTACGGTTCGGTGATCTTCATCGCCGGCAACATGCCGATGAAGACCGAGATCCTGCCGCTGCTGATCATGGTCAAGCTCGACCAGTACGACTACACCGGCGCCACGGCCATCGGCGTGCTGATGCTGGTGGTTTCCTTCATCCTGCTGCTGCTGATCAACTTGCTTCAGCGGCGCATCGAAACCCCTTGAAGGAGGCCCGGTCATGTCTTCGTCATCCATAACTGCAAGCTCCGCCGCCAATGCCGCCCGCCGTGGCAGCGCCACCTCGCGCCGTGTACTGATCGGCCTTGGCTGGCTGGTGTTCGCGCTGTTCCTGCTGCTGCCGCTGGTGATCGTGGTGTCCCAGGCGCTGAAGAATGGCTTCGGCACCTTCTTCGAGGCGATCTTCGAGCCTGACGCGCTTTCGGCGCTCAAGTTGACGCTGCTCGCGGTGGTCATCTCGGTGCCGCTGAACCTTGTGTTCGGGGTCAGCGCCGCTTGGTGCGTGAGCAAGTACAGCTTCCGCGGCAAGAGCGTGCTGGTCACCCTGATCGACCTGCCGTTCTCGGTCTCGCCGGTGATCGCTGGCCTGGTCTACGTGCTGATGTTCGGCGCCCAGGGCCTGCTCGGCCCCTGGCTGCAGGACCACGATATCCAGATCGTCTTCGCCCTGCCGGGTATCGTGCTGGCGACCATTTTCGTCACCGTGCCCTTCGTCGCCCGTGAACTGATCCCGCTGATGCAGGAGCAGGGCACGCAAGAGGAAGAGGCCGCGCGCCTGCTGGGCGCCAACGGCTGGCAGATGTTCTGGCATGTCACTCTGCCGAACATCAAATGGGGCCTGATCTACGGCGTGGTGCTGTGTACCGCGCGGGCCATGGGCGAGTTCGGTGCGGTGTCGGTGGTCTCCGGCCATATCCGCGGCGTCACCAACACCTTGCCGCTGCACGTGGAGATCCTCTACAACGAGTACAACCATGTCGCGGCCTTCAGCGTGGCCAGCCTGTTGCTGATCCTGGCGCTCTTCATCCTGCTGCTCAAGCAGTGGAGCGAGAACCGTATTAACCGCCTGCGCCACAGCGCAGCGGAGGAATAAGTCATGTCGATCGAAGTTCGTAACGTCAGCAAGCGCTTCAACAGTTTCCAGGCCCTGAACAACATCAACCTGGATATCCACAGCGGTGAGCTGGTCGCGCTGCTCGGCCCCTCCGGCTGCGGCAAGACCACCCTGCTGCGCATCATCGCCGGCCTGGAGACGCCGGATGACGGCAGCATCGTGTTCCACGGCGAGGACGTCTCGGGCCACGATGTGCGCGATCGCAACGTCGGGTTCGTGTTCCAGCACTATGCGCTGTTCCGCCACATGAGCGTGTTCGACAACGTCGCCTTCGGCTTGCGCATGAAACCCAAGGGCGAACGTCCGAGCGAGAGCAAGATCGCCGAGAAGGTCCATGAGTTGCTGAACATGGTCCAGCTCGACTGGCTCGCCGACCGCTATCCCGAGCAGTTGTCGGGGGGCCAGCGCCAACGTATCGCCTTGGCCCGTGCCCTGGCGGTGGAGCCGAAGGTGCTGCTGCTCGACGAGCCGTTCGGCGCCCTCGATGCCAAGGTGCGCAAGGAGCTGCGCCGCTGGCTGGCGCGGTTGCACGAGGATATCAACCTGACCTCGGTGTTCGTCACCCACGATCAGGAAGAGGCCATGGAAGTGGCCGACCGCATCGTGGTGATGAACAAGGGCGTGATCGAACAGATCGGCTCGCCGGGCGAGGTGTACGAGAAACCGGCCAACGACTTCGTCTACCACTTCCTCGGCGATTCCAACCGCCTGGCCTTGAGCGAGGGCAACCATGTGCTGTTCCGTCCTCACGAGGTGTCGCTGTCGCGCCATGAGACCGAGGGCCACCACGCTGCCGAAGTCCGCGACATTCGCCCGCTGGGCGCGACCACCCGAGTGACGCTGAAGGTCGAGGGGCAGAGCGAGCTGATCGAGGCTGAAGTGGTCAAGGACCACGACAGCCTGACCGGGCTTGCGCGCGGCGAGACCCTGTTCTTCCGGCCGAAGGTCTGGCAGAAGGTGGCGGATATCTAAGCTGCCGAGTGCATGAAAAACCCGGGTTTGCAGTCCGGGTTTTTTATTGCCTGGGCGAAGGTCGGGGCTCCTGCGCAGCCCTTCGCGAGTAAATCCGCTCCCACAGGCTCCCCCTCGGCTTCAAGGACAGCGCTGTGCCTGTAGGAGCGGACTTGCCAGCGAAGGGCCGCGCAGCCCTCGCCGGATTTCGATACCTTCCACGAATATTTTGCATGCCGCACGTGCATGATTTTTCCCGATCATCGTTACAGCCCTTGTGCCACGCGGCTTTGCGGGAACCCTTAAAATCTTATATTCGATAAAGGCATAGCTTTAATTTTAAACATTACTTTCAGAGATAAGCCTCTGGAATGGATGATTCAGCCACGAGGACCGGCCAAGGTCCGAAGACCTGCATCACGTTTCCAGGAGTCGATTCAATGGGTAATGTCCAGACGGCCGCGAGGGCCTACGACCAGCCATGGCGCCCGGCCCCGGGCGACCTGGTCGAGCTTGGACGCACGCTTCGCCTGCCGCTGGCGCAGCTGCGCCTGCAGCGCACGCCGGTCAGTGGTCTCAAGCGTCGTGACAAGCTGGCGCTGGGGTTGCTGGTGCTGGTCCTGCATGGCGCTGCGGCCTACTGGGTCAGTCAGCGACCAACCCCCGAGCTGCCGGTGATTCCGCCAGAGATTCCGCCGATGACCATCGAGTTCGCCGCCCCGGCGCCGCCGGTCGTCGAGCCGCCACCCCCTGTGCCTGTGGTCGAGCCGCCACCGCCACCACCGCCGGTGGTCGATGAGCTGGCCGCCAAGCCTGCACCGAAGCCGGTACCTAAACCAAAACCGGTGCCAAAGCCCGTACCCAAGCCGCAGCCCAAACCGGTCGAGGCGCCACCACCGGCACCGACCCCAGCGCCTGCACCGCCTGCTCCGGCACCTGCACCACCAGCACCGGCACCGGTCACGCCCGCTTCAGCCAACGCCGCGTACCTGAAGAACCCGGCGCCGGAATACCCGCAACTGGCCCAGCGCCGTGGCTGGGAAGGCACCGTGTTGTTGCGGGTGGAGGTACTGCCTAGCGGCAAGCCGGGGCAGATCCAGATCCAGAAGACCAGCGGCCGCGATGCCCTGGATGCTGCCGCGCTCGCTGCGGTGAAGCGCTGGAGCTTCGTGCCGGCCAAGCAGGGTGACGTGGCCCAGGTGGGCTGGGTCAGCGTCCCGATCGATTTCAAGCTTCGTTAACTCGCGCCATCGAACCGAACATAGGAAGACTTCATCATGAGCCTGTTGGCATCCCCTCTCGAATCTGTTGAAAGCGCCGTCATCTGGCTGCTGGTTGGTTTTTCCGTGGTCACCTGGGCGTTGGCCCTGGTCAAGGTCGTGCAGTTCGTGCGGCTGAAGAACCAGGACAAGCGCTTCCATGCCCAGTTCTGGGCCGCTTCAAGCCTCGACTCGGCAGCCGAGATCAGCCACGAGCAGCCAGGCCCTGCGGCCCGCGTCGCCCAGGCCGGTTATGCCGCCATCGCCGTCGGCGAGCCGGGCCAGGCGGCCGACCTGAGCCATGCGATCAATCATCAGGACCGCCTCGAGCGCGCCCTGCGCCAGCAGATCGTGCGTGAGCGTCGCTCGCTGGAAACCGGCCTGGCCGTGGTCGCCAGTATTGGCAGCACCTCGCCGTTCATCGGCCTGTTCGGTACCGTGTGGGGCATCATGGAAGCGCTCAAGGGCATCAGCGCTGCCGGTTCCGCCAGCCTGGAAACCGTGGCCGGCCCGATCGGCGCGGCGCTGGTCGCCACGGGCGTGGGTATCGCCGTCGCGGTGCCGGCGGTGCTGGTCTACAACTACTTCCTGCGTCGCCTCAAGCTGACCGCTGCCGACCTCGACGACTTCGCCCACGACTTCTACAGCCTGGCGCAGAAGAGTGCCTTCCGCGTCCTGGTTCACCCGACCCTGCAAAAAGCCCAGGCCGGTTTCGGCCAGCCGGTGAAGGAGGCTTCCTGACATGGCGTTCTCGACCCAGGACAGCGACGAAGTCCTCAGTGAAATCAACGTCACACCGCTGGTGGACGTCATGCTGGTGCTGCTGGTGGTGTTCATCGTCACCGCGCCGCTGCTGACCAACGCCATCCCGATCAACTTGCCCAAGACCGAGGCCGTCGCGCCGGTGGAGCAGAAAGACCCGCTGGTGGTGAGCATCGATGGCGGCGGCAAGCTGTTCATCAACAAGGATGAGATCCAGCCGGACCTGCTGGAAACCAACCTCAAGGCGGCCAGGGAAAAGGACGCGGATGTGCGTGTACAGCTGCAGGCTGACGATGGCGTCAACTACGGCGAAGTGGCGCGAGCGATGGCAGCCATCGAACGTGCCGGGATCAGCAAGCTGGCGGTGATCACCGCGCGTTGATCGGCAATACCCTCTTCAGGCAAGTGCTTCAGGGCCATTTCTCTTGGCAGGGGATGGCCCTTTTTTTATTCACCTCCCTCTAGGAGCGGGCTTGTCCCGCGATGGCGTCCGCGCAGGCGACGATGTTGCCCAGGCGGACGTCATCGCGGGGCAAGCCCGCTCCTGCAAAGGGGCGTGCAATTACCTTGATTATGGTTATTAATAAATAGCTTCTTATTCCTTTACGAATATAACTGCCTCCCTATACTTGGTTCCCAAGCACGCAAACTTCCAAGGAGGCGTCCCCATGCGCAATGAGTCGATTCGTTACCTGATTGTGCCGGGCTGGCAAGGATCGCCAGACAATCATTGGCAAAGCCACTGGCAGCGCAGCCTGCCCAACAGCGCTCGGGTCGAGCAGCAAGATTGGCTCACCCCGCAGCGGCGCGACTGGGTGCAGGCGCTTGAGCAGGCGATTGCCGCCGAACGCTCGCCGGTGATCCTCATCGCCCACAGCCTGGGCTGCATCACCGTCGCCCACTGGGCCGGGCAGGCCAGCCCTGCGCTGCTGCGCCGGGTGCGAGGGGCGCTGCTGGTGGCGCCAGCGGACGTCGAACGGCCGACCTGCGCGCCGGCCTTGCGCAACTTTGCGCCCATCCCGCTGCACACGCTGCCGTTCCCCAGCCAGGTGGTCAGCTCGGACAACGATCCGGCCGTCAGCGTGCCGCGTGCACTGTACCTGGCCAAGGCCTGGGGTGCGGAAGCGGGGCTGTTGAGCAATGCCGGGCACATCAACGTCAAATCCGGTCACGAGCGCTGGGAACAGGGCTTCGCTTATCTGTATCGCCTGCAAGGCCGGATCGAGCAGCGCTCCCTGCGCCGCGCCTGACCTGGTCTCAACCGATTTCGCTGACTCCCCGGTCGCCTGCGGCCGGGGCGGGAGTTTTCCATGAGTTTCAACAATCCCTTCGGCCAGCCGCTGCTGACGTTCCCCGAGCTGGACAAGAGCCCGCTGAGTATCCGTGCCAAGGCGCTGGTATTCGTCGATGCACGTTCGCAGCAACTGCGCGAAGCGCTCGAACGCCTGGCGCCGCAACCGCTGCCGGTGCTGATCCGTGGTGAGACCGGCACCGGCAAGGAGCTGCTGGCCAGGCAGATCCACCGCGCCAGCGATCGCGCGGGGCTGTTCGTCTCGGTCAACTGCGCGGGCATCAGCCACACCTACGCCGATGCCGAGCTGTTCGGCTACAGCGCCGGTACCCATGGCGGCACGGCCAGCAGTCGCGCGGGCTGGTTCGGTTCGGCCAATGGCGGCACCTTGTACCTGGACGAGATCGCCGACCTGCCGTTGGCCATCCAGGGCAAGCTGCTGGCGGCACTGGAAAACCGCGAGGTCACCCGGGTCGGCGCCCAGCAGCCACAGGCCGTGGATGTGCGCCTGGTGGCCGCCTCCAGCATCGACCTGGCCCAGGCAGTGCGTGCCGGGCGCTTCAACGAGCGGCTGTACCTCTATCTGCGCGAGGGCGAACTGGAGCTGCCAGCGCTGCGCCAGAGGGTCGGGGACATCCTGCCGCTGGCTGAATACTTCGTCGGCATCTACAGCGTGCGCCTGGAACGCAGCGTGCCGCTGATCAGCGAAGCGGCGCAGCAAGCGCTGGAAGCCCATGCCTGGCCCGGCAACACCCGCGAGCTGGAGAACGTCATCCACTTTGCCCTGCTGGTGGCCGAGGGCGATGAAATACTCCCGCAGCATCTGGACCTGCCCGAGCGCGCGCCCCTGACCCGTCTGGCCAGCCAACTCGCGCAACTGGGGCGCAGCCGTGAGCCAGGTACGCTTGCCGCCTTGCGCGAATTGCTGGAGCGAAGCCTGGTCGAACTGAACACATCCGCGCGCTAGAGCGGTTGCCGACGGCTCATAAGCAAAGTGGGTGATGGCTTTTTGTTTTTGGAATAAGCAGCGAATCAAAAGATATTGTTAGGGCATAAAAAATCCCGGTATCGTCCGCTCCACGCCCACTGTCGAGACGGTGCGGCACCTGACTTCGCCATCCTCGATGGCCCCAGCTTGATAACAAGGATCACCATGAAAAAGACCCTGCTGACGACTGCCCTCGCCGCTGCCCTGTCGCTGTCCGGCCTGGCTCACGCCGCCGAAAAACTGGTGGTAGCCGCCACGCCGGTGCCACACGCCGAAATCCTCGAGCTGATCAAGCCGACCCTGGCCAAGGAAGGCGTTGACCTGCAGATCAAGGTCTTCACCGACTACGTGCAGCCGAACGTGCAGGTCGACCAGAAGCGCCTGGACGCCAACTACTTCCAGACGCTGCCGTACCTGAAGAACTTCAACGAAGGCAAGGGTACCCACCTGGAAACCGTGATCGGCGTTCACGTCGAGCCGTTCGGTGGCTACTCCAAGAAGGTCAAGAGCCTGTCGGAGCTCAAGGAAGGCGCCACCGTGGCTATTCCGAACGAGGGCAGCAACAGTGGTCGCGCCCTGCTGCTGCTGCAGAAGGCCGGCCTGATCACCCTGAAGGATCCGAAGAACGCCCTGGCGACGCCGAAAGACATCGCCGAGAACCCGAAGAAACTGAAGTTCCGCGAGCTCGAGTCGGCCATGCTGCCGCGTGTGCTGGATCAGGTCGACCTGGACATGATCAACACCAATTACGCGCTGGAGGCGGGCCTGAACCCGGCCAAGGATGCGCTGGTGATCGAGGGCAGCGACTCGCCTTACGTGAACTTCCTGGTTGCGCGTCCTGACAACAAGGACAGCGAAGCCATCCAGAAGCTGGCCAAGGCCCTGACCAGCCCTGAAGTGAAAGCCTTCATCGAGAAGAAGTACCAAGGTGCGGTGCTGCCGGCGTTCTGATTTGCCCGGTTAGTGCTTCACATGAAAACGCCGACACTGCTGTGTCGGCGTTTTCGTTTGGAAACCGAAACCTTCAACGCTGCCCGGAAAGCGCCTTGCGCAGGGCCAGCAACCACTGAAGCTGTTCATTCGAAACGGGCGTGCTTGGGCTGTTCATTGTTGTCGTCCGTGTGGGCCTGGTTGGCCGATCAGTCTGAAGTCCTTTTGAGAGGTATTTCGAAGGAAAGATCCGTGGCAGATGTATGAAATTTCCGGTTAGCCCGTCAGGTGATATCAATATGCAATAAAGGTATTTAGAGAAAGATTTTTATGCCTTTAGAGTCTACCCATCGTGCTTACCCGCACACACCTTTTCATCGTCCACGACGCTGAGCCAACCTCGCGTCGAGCCCGGAAACTTGCCCATGTCGTACCTCCGTGACCCTGTGCCGAGGCGTTATCCATGACCTTCGACACTGCCTTCATGCTTAGCACACTCCCCGCATTCCTCAAGGCCGTTGGCGTCACCCTGCAGGTCGGGCTGATCGCCATCGCCACCTCGCTGCTGGTCGCCGTGTTCAATGCCACCGTCCTGGTGTTTCGTACCCCCTACCTGTGGCGGCTGGTCAAAGGCTATGTGGAGCTGGCGCGCAACACGCCGCTGCTGATCCAGTTGTTCTTCGTCTATTTCGCACTGCCGACACTGGGTTTGAAAGTATCCGGCTTCGCTGCGGCGATCATCACCATGACCTTCATGGGCGGCGCCTACCTCACCGAGGTGCTGCGGGCGGGTGTCGAAGCGGTGCCACGGGCGCAGCTGGAGTCCGGGCGCTCCATCGGCTTGTCCGAGGGCCAGCTGCTGCGCCACGTGATCCTGCCCCAGGCCGGCATCCTCAGCTTGCCGGCGCTGTTCGCCAACTTCATCTTCCTGCTCAAGGAAACCACCGTGGTCTCGGCGGTGGCGGTGCCGGAAATCCTCTACACCACCAAGAACTACATCGCCCTGTACTACAAGACCTACGAAATGCTCGCAGTGCTGACGTTGCTCTGCGTGCTGCTGTTCCTGCCGTTGTCGCTCCTGCTGCGCCACCTCGAAAGGAGGCTGCAACATGGCCAGCTCGGCAATTGAGCTGCTGCTGGTGTCCTTGCCGCAACTGGCCAAGGGCGCCGGACAGACCCTGGCGATCTCGGCCCTGGGCATCGTTTGCGCCACCCTGGGCGGTGTGCTCTATGGCGTGCTGGCCACGTTGGGCAAGCGTGCGGTGAACATCGCCTTGCAGGTCTACCTGGAGCTGTTTCGTGCAATACCGGTGCTGGTCTGGCTGTACCTGGTGTTCTTCGGGTTGCCGATCTTCTTTTCGCTGAGCATCCCCAGCTTCTGGTGCGCGGTGCTGGTGCTGGGGCTGTGGGGCGCCAGCGAGGTGGGCGAGGTGGTGCGCGGGGCTCTGGCTTCGCTGCCGCGCGGCCAGCGCGAGGCGGGGCTGTCGATCGGTCTTTCGGGCCTGCAGTTGTATGGGCACGTGCTGTTGCCGCAGGCGCTCAAGCGCATGACGCCACCCACCATCAATATCTACACACGGATCGTCAAGACCAGCTCGCTTGCCGTGCTGATCGGCGTCGTCGACGTCATCAAGGCCGGCCAGCAGATCATCGAGCGCACCTACGAGTCGGTGCTGATCTACGGCGTGCTGTTCCTGTTCTTCTTTTTCATCTGCTACCCGCTTTCCGCCGCCTCGCGCGCGCTGGAACGCCGCTGGGCCCACTCATGAGCGCATTGATCGAATTCCAGGGTTTCAACAAGTTCTTCGGCGAGCACCAGGTGCTCAAGGATGTCGACCTGCAGGTTCAGGCCGGTGAAGTGGTGGTGATTCTCGGCCCCAGTGGCTGCGGCAAGAGCACCTTGCTGCGTTGCCTGAACGGTCTGGAGGAGGCCCATGGCGGTAGCCTGCGCCTCGATGGCCAGGAACTGCTTGGCTCCGGCACCGACTGGCGCCAGGTCCGCCAACGGGTGGGCATGGTGTTCCAGAGCTATCACCTGTTCGGCCACATGAGCGTGATCGACAACCTGCTGCTCGGCCCGCTCAAGGTGCAGAAGCGCGAGCGCGCCGAAGCCCAGGCGCAGGCCGAGGCGTTGCTGGCGCGGGTGGGGTTGCTGGACAAGCGGGACGCCTTCCCCCGGCAGTTGTCGGGTGGCCAGCAGCAGCGCATCGCCATCGTTCGTTCGCTGTGCATGAACCCGCAGGTGATGCTGTTCGACGAGGTCACCGCAGCCCTGGACCCAGAGATGGTCAAGGAGGTGCTGCAGGTGATCCAGGGCCTGGCCCGGGACGGCATGACCCTGCTCATCGTCACCCACGAAATGGCCTTCGCCCGTGCGGTGGCCGACCGTATCGTGTTCATGGAGGCCGGCAGGATCCTTGAACAGAGCGACCCCGAGAGCTTCTTCAGCCAACCGCGGACCGCACGCGCGCAGCAGTTCCTGGACAAATTCTCCTTCGTCGAAAGCCTGCCGAAGACACTACACAAGGAACTGTCATGAAAACTGCCCACTTCACCAAACTGCTGGCGCCGCTGTTCGGCCTGGCCTTGCTGGCCGGTTGCGACAAACCCGCGGAGCCGGGCAAGTCGGCTGCGGCGACGTCTGCACCGTCCACCAGCTACCTGGAAACCATCAAGGCCCGCGATAAGCTGATCGTCGGCGTCTTCACCGACAAGCCGCCGTTCGGCTTCGTCGACAAGAGCGGTCGCTACGTGGGCTTCGACACCGATATCGGTCGTCGCTTCGCCAAGGACCTGCTCGGCGACGAGAACAAGGTCGAGTTCGTGGCCGTGGAACCGGCCAGCCGCATTCCGTTCCTGCAGAGCGACAAGGTCGACCTGATCCTCGCCAACATGACCGTCACCCCGGAGCGCAAGGAAGCGGTCGATTTCACCAACCCCAACCTGCGCGTGGCGGTGCAGGCCATCGTGGCCGATGGCAGCCCGGTGAAAGCCCTCGATGACCTGGCCGACAAGACCATCATCGTCACCACCGGCACCACCGCCGATATCTGGCTGACCAAGAACCACCCGGATTGGAAGCTGCTCAAGTTCGAGAAGAACAGCGAATCGCTGCAGGCCCTGGCCAATGGTCGTGGCGATGCCTATGCCCAGGACAATCTGATCCTGTTCAGCTGGGCCAAGCAGAACCCAGGCTACCGCGTGTTGCCAGAATTGCTGGGCGACGAAGCTCCGATCGCCCCGGCGGTGAAGAAGGGCAACACCGAGCTGCGTGACTGGGTCAATGCCGAGCTGGCCAAACTGGGTGAGGAGAAGTTCCTGCTCAAGCTGTATGACCAGTACGTGCGCAAGGAACTGAGCGATGACACCAAGCCTGAGAGCGTGATCGTCGAAGGCGGCAAGTGGCAGGGGTGAGTCAGGGCCCAATCGCGGGGCTGCACTGCAGCCCCGGCGATATCAGCGGTTACGCGGCAACCAGTTCAACAGGAACTCATTCACCACCTTCGGGTTCTCCAGGCTGGAGATATGCCCTGCGAATGGAATCTGCGCTGCCAGGCAGCCGATGATCCGTGCCATTTCGTTGCTTTCGGCAGGCGGCCGCGGGATGTCCTGGTCGCCGCAGACCACGATGGTCCGCTCTGCCGGCAACTCGCCCAGGCGGCCCAGCAGGTCAGGGCGTCCGAAAATCACCCGCCCCATCGGGTCGAGGCTCTGGCGAATGGCCTCGGCACTGCTGGCCTTGAGGTCGGCGCGGAACTGCTCGCGAACCTCCGGCACCGTCTGGCCGCCGGCATGGAAGAAGATCGGCACCACGATGTCGAGCAGTGGGTCAGGGAAGAACCCTGCGCCGCTGGCAGCATCCAGCAGGCCGAAGTACTTCAGGCGCGTTGCTTCAGGTTCGGCGCCGAGGTAGGTATCCATCAGCACGATGCGGTCAACCCGTTCCGGGTGCTCGATCGCCAGCTCAGCACCCCACATGCCGCCGACCGACAGGCCGACCAGATGGCATTTGTCGATGCCCAGTGCGTCGAGAAACGCCAGGTGCTGGCGTGCCAGCGCGCTCATGTCGGTGGTGGTGGCTGGTGGTGCCTCGGAGTCGCCATGGCCCCAGAGCTCGGGCACCAGCACGCGGAAGTGTTTCGACAGCGCATCGATCTGCGGTTGCCACATCGCGGCAGACCACAGATAGCTATGGCCCAGCAGCACCGGGAAGCCCTGGCCCTGGTCGACGTAGCTCATGCGGGCGCCGTCGATTTCGATGAAGTGCTTTTGCATGAGGAAGGCTCTTGGAAAAAAGGGGCGCTCAGGTTACCTGTTCGCAGTGTGAAACGTTGTGAAACCGGTCATGTTCGGGCTGCGCCTGTGGTGATCTTCTCGCGGGCACGTCGGCGCGCCGAATCGCCGCTCGCGCAGACGTGCACCGCCGATGTGCAGTGCTCACTACCCCTGCGGCACCAAGCGCAAGGTGCTGCGCGCCGGAATCACCCCCATCTGCGCCTTGTGATACCGCCCCTGTACATAATCCTCGGCCTGGTCCGAGTAGTGCCGGTCGAACGGTACGCCACTCTGGCCTACAGGGTTGATGGTCAGCGCTTGCCCGGCATCGGCGAAGTCGATCAGGCGTCGGGTCGAAGGCCCGTAGTTCACCGGCCAGGGCGCTGTGCCGATCTTCGCCGACAGGTTGTTCGGCACCTCGTGGGTGCCCGGTGCGGCAAAGGGGCCGACATTGAACAGCAGGTTCAACGGTTTCTGCTGGCCCAGCGGGTGGTTGTGGGTGAGGGTGTGGGCTTTGCCCCATTGCCAGTCCGCCGGGTCGTTGCCGTACAGCTCGCGCAGATGCGCCAGGCTGCGTTGCCAGGCCTGACGGACGATGGCGGTGCGGTCGGTGCGGTCGTGGCCGCCGCGCAGGTTCCACCAGGGTGAGTCGGCATCGGCCGCCAGGCGCGGTAGCGCGGCGTCGATGGCGCGGGTGCTGATCAGCACCTGGAACCAGGTGTCGCCCAGCTCGTCATGCAGGGCGGCGAACGCCAGTTCGTAGAGGAACTGGTTGAACAGCGTGGCGCTGGTCGAATCCAGCGGGTAGTCGCCGCGCCATGCGGCCAGTTGTTCGACCAGCTCCTTCTGCTCGTCACCCTCGGCGATCGCACGCAGGGTATTCAGCAGCGGCGCCAAGGTACGAGGGCCATAGTCGGTGCTGGTGTCCAGCTGCAGCGCCTGGCTGTTCTGCACATCCCATTTGACCTGCGGGTCGGCCAGTCGACGATCCAGCTGGCGGCCACGGTCGGGCAGGTTGTAATAGCCGGGAATCGGGATGGCGGCCGGGGGCTGGTAGTTGGCCGAGACAATGTAGCCGCTGGGCGGGTTCTCCTGCTGGGGATTGGCGCTGAAGGGGTAGAAGCCGAGCTTGTCGGCCTGGTGGGTGCTGCCGTCGAGAATGAACGCCGGGTTGACCCCGTCCGGACGAATGGGTAACTGCGCCGAGGCCCACCAGCCGATGTCACCGCGAGCGTTGGCCCAGACCAGGTTCAGCCCCGGTGCCTGGATCTTCGCCGCGGCCTCGCGCATCTTGCCCAGGGTGTCGGCGCGGTTGACCTGGTAGAAGGCGTCGAGAATAGGGTTTTCGGTTTCCAGGAACGCCCACCACATGGCAATGGGGGTTTGCCCTGCGGTTTCGCCGAGTACATCGTTGACGATCGGCCCATGGGGTGAGCGGCGCAGGTTGATGGTCACCGGCGCTTCGCCCTTGACTGCGATCTGTTGCTCGGTCGTCTCCAGCGCACGCCACTGGCCATCGACCATGACCTGGTTGGCGTCGGCGGGATTGGTCTTCTCGGCGATCAGGTCGACGTCGTCGTTCTGGAACATGGTCAGGCTCCAGCCGAAATCACGATTGTGACCGAGCAGGGCGAAGGGGTTCAGCGCCTGGAAATAGCCGTAGAGGTTGAAGCCCGGGGCCGATAGCTCGGCCTCATACCACACCGCCGGTACTGCGAAGCCGATATGCGGGTCGCCCGCCAGCAGGGGGCTACCACTGCGGGTATGGCTGCCCGCGACGGCCCAGGCGTTGCTGCCTTCGAACTGCGGGATGCCGGCGTCGCCGAGCGCCTGGTGGCTGAGCTGGGCCAGGCCTTCGAGGGTGCGCCAGTCACTGGCGGCAAGGGCCGGGCGCAGAGCGCCATCAGGCTGCCAGTCGAGGTCGAAGATCTTCAGATACTCGGGGCCGAGCTGGTCACGAATGTAGGTCAGCGCAGGTTCGGTACGGAAGGCTGCGGCAAAGCTGTAGGCCAGGTAGCCGGCGATGCTCAAGGTGTCTTCGGCAGTGAAGGGCCGTTCAGGGATGCCGAGGACGTCGAACTCCACCGGCTTGGGATGGCTGGCCTGCCAGCTGTTCACGCCGTCCAGGTAGGCTTGCAATGCAATCCATGACGGTGACTGGTGATCCAGGCGCTCGACCATCCGCGCCGCCTGCTCGCGGATGCGCAGGCTGCGAAACAGCGTGTCGGTGGACACTAGCTTGCTGCCCAGCACTTCGGCCAGCTCACCCCGTGCCAGGCGGCGCACCAGTTCCATCTGGAACAGCCGGTCCTGGGCGTGCACGTATCCCAGGGCACGGTACAGGTCGGGCTCGTTCTGCGCCTGCAGATGCGGTACACCGCGCTCGTCATAGCGCACGCTGACCGGTGCGCTCAAGCCGGTGATAGCCACTTCGCCTTCGCGCTGCGGCAGTTTGCCGTGCACGTACCAGTACGCGCCGGCGGCGGCCATGGCCACGACGACGGCAAGCAGAGTCAGGCTGCGCTTCATAGAATTCCTTATGCCATTGGGGAGGCGGCGATGAGCTGAAAGCGCACTGAGAATAGCTTGCTCGAGCCGGTGATCGTCAATCTCGAGCCTGAGGTCAGGCCTACCGGAAAATCTCCGCGTCGCGCATGGCTTCCCTGGCAAGGGTGCGACGGTTGGCGATCAGCCGGCCGAGCATCTCTTCGACCTGGCTGATCTGTCGTTCGAGCTGTTCCTGTCGGCGGTTGCGCTCCCAGGTGCGGGTTTGCAGCTGCTTGAGCTTTGCTCGGCGGCTGGACAGCTCGCGGCAGGCTCGTTCGAGGCGATGGGCCCGCTCATGCGTGACAGCAACCGTGGAGAAGAGGCAAGCCTGCAGGTCGCGCTGATAGTTGACCAACAACGTGTCAACGGCATCGATCTGCTGTTGCAGGCGCTGCAAGGTGTTCATGCCGCTCGAAGGGCCCGCTAGTTCGCTGATGGCGCGCTCCAGCTGTTCCTCCAGGTGCTCGGGGGAGCGCTGGAAGGCGACGACGGCATAGCTGCTGTCGCTGGAGGAAGGTGGGCTGACGATATGTTCGCGCAGGCTGAGCCTTGTCACCGGGTAGTTCAGGGATATCTGATGCTGGCCCCAGAGCATCTCGATGTGGTCCTGATCTTCGTTCGTCAGGGGAGGAGAAGAGCGAGCGAAGACAGGTCCCATGGCGTTTTCCTTAAGCGGTAGGCCAATACGCTAAGGGGCTGGTATGTACGCGACGTCATAAATATCTACCGCTGCTGATCTTTCCGCCATGGGCAATAGCACCCGCTGGCCAGGGCATTGGAGGCCTGTACCCGGCGCCCTTGCAGCAGCGCCCGGATGACGGGTTCGATGAAGCTGTTGCTCGAGTTGCACACCGCGCCTTCGCTGTAGGGGCCGAAGTAGGCGAGCTGCCCCTGTCGATCCCAGATCGCCACTGCCGGAGAGGCTGGCAGGTGTTCGCTGCCCGGCAGCTCGCGGATCGGCTGCAGGGCTCCAAGGTTGGCGGGAAGCTGGCCGTGGCTGCCGGGCTTTTGCAACACGTGGAAGGTTACACCCTGCGCGGCGAACTGCTCGATGAGCTCGGCCAGATGTTGCTGGTTGCCGACGTTGCAAGGGCAGGTGGGGTCCCAGAAGTGCACGATGCGGATCGGGCCAGGGCCTGCGAGTTCGGCGGGCAGTTGCAACTGGCTGCCGTCGAACAGCGTGGCCTGGTCGTCGAACTGGCGCAGGTAGCGCGACTGGAAGCTGTCGTAGGCCCACCACAGCAAGGCGGCGCAGAGCAGGGTGGCGAGCAGCGTGGTGAGGGTTTTCATCGGTAGTCCGCAACGTTGCACCGGGCTTTTTCGCGGGCTTGCCCGCCGAGAGCGCGTCTGGGTGCATGACAAAGACAAGAAGACGCCAGCTTGCCATGGCCGGGCACAGAGCTGAATATCGCAGATCAATACTCGCGCACTCTGGATGTACCGATGCCTTCACCCTTCCACCCTGACCTGCTGCGCACCAGCCTTGATGCTCTTGCGGTGCGCCAGCCACTGTCGGCCCAGGCCCTCGACTACCAGCGCTTCTACGGTCTCGACCTGACCGCACACAGCTGGTTGGGTGGCTTCAGCGTTGCAGGTTTCGACCTGGTCGGGCAGGTGTGGCTGCCGCAAGAACCGGTGGCAACGCTGTTCCTGCTGCATGGCTACTACGACCACATGGGCCTGTACCGCCATGTGATCGCCTGGGCCTTGCAGCAGGGCTTCGCGGTGATTGGCTGCGATCTGCCCGGTCACGGGCTGTCCAGTGGCGAGCGGGCCAGCATCGCCGACTTCGCGATCTACCAGCAGGTGCTCGATGCCCTCTTCGAACAGGCGCGCAGGCTCGACTTGCCACGGCCTTGGCATCTATGTGGGCAGAGCACGGGTGGAGCCATCGTTGTCGATCATCTGCTGCACTGCGGCGAGCAGAGCCCGGCGGACGGCCAGGTGATCCTGCTGGCGCCGTTGGTGCGACCGCGGGCCTGGCACTGGTCGAAGCTGAGTTATCGGGTGCTGCGCCATTTCGTCGATGGTATCGAGCGACGCTTCAGTGCCAATACCAACGACCCGGCATTTCTTGCGTTTCTCGAGGCCGATCCGTTGCAGCCGCGGCGCCTGCCGACGGCATGGGTGGGGGCGCTGATGGCCTGGATCAAGCGCATCGAGGCGGCGCCGCACAGTCGGCGTCGGCCGCTGATCGTTCAGGGCGAGGCAGACGGCACGGTGGACTGGCCTTACAACCTCAGGGTGCTGAAGGAGAAGTTCGCCGAGCCGCAGATTCTCCTGCTGCCCGAGGCGCGGCATCACCTGGCCAACGAGCTGCCGGATATCCGCCAGCGCTACTTCACCTTTCTCGACCAGCGCCTGCTTACTTGAGGTTGGCGCTGCTCTGGCCGACGGCCAGCCCCGCACGCACCGCGGCCAGCGCGGCATTGTAGTAGGCCTTGCCCTCTGCGGATTCGGCGAAAGTGGCGAACGCTTCCAGTTCGTCGTCGGACAGCTCGCGGTAGACGTACAACAACGTGTTGTTCAGGTCTTCGCCAATCTCGTTCATCAAACGTTGGCGCTGACCATCGAGCAGGCCCTGGGCCTGGCCGCTGCCGAACAGGCCGGGAATCATCGAGCTGAGGCTGTCGGCGGCAACCCCGGCGATCGCCAGGCTGACCTCGGCCCCAGCTTCGCGGGCCGGCAGGGCCTGGGCCAGGTGACCGATGGCCAGCAGGCGGTTGTCGCTGGCCTGGATCCTTGGCAGGCCCTTGGCGTTCTTGGCCAATTGGTCCTTGCGCGTGGCCAGCAGTTCGGCGGCAACCACCTTGCGTCCCAGCGGCGATTGGAAGAACGCCAGCGCCGGCGCCGGGTTCTTCAGGTTGGCGCGCAGTTGGGCCTGGGCACGCTGATCCATCGCCTGGGCCTGGAAGCGTTGGTTGCTGTTGTTGACGAGCGCCTGGTAAACCGCGGGCGGCAGGCTGTTGCGGTAGCGCTGCTGGGCGGCACCGATGGCGTCATTGAAGTGGGCGCGCTGGTCGGGCCAGCCGGCGGCCTTGTACAGCTGGTCGAGGCTGTCTGCCCAGACAGGCATGGTGCAGATCATCAGCACAAGCAGGGAAAACAAACGGCGCATTCAGGACTCCTGTCGGCAGGCCGCTATTGTCCGTGGGGTGGTACGCCTTTGTCGAGATATCAGCGCGCTTCTCGGCCAAGTGGCGCTGTCCGTGTACATGGCTAATGGATATGATGCGCGCCATGCATACCTCTCCTGAACATCCGCTGCTGTCGACCATCGTCGACGACCTGGCCACCCGTGGCTGGTCGCAGCAGGCACTTTTCCTGCCGCTTGGGCTGGCCGGCGCACTGGCTGCCGAGTGTCGCAGGCGCCATGCCGAGGGCGAACTGAACCCCGCAGGTGTCGGCAGGGGTGCGGCCCAGGAGGTACGCGAGGCGATCCGTGGCGACCAGATCCAGTGGATCGACCCCGGCCAGGCCGAGGCCTGCGACCGTTACCTAGAGCTCATGGACAACTTGCGCCAGGCGATCAACCAAGGGCTGTTCCTGGGGCTGGAAGACTTCGAGTGTCATTTCGCCCTGTATCCGCCGGGCGCCTTCTACCGCAGGCATCTTGACCGCTTCCGCGACGACGACCGGCGCATGGTGTCGGTGGTGCTCTATCTCAATGAGCGCTGGCAACCCGAAGACGGCGGGCAACTGCGGATGTTTCTCGCCGACGATGTCGAGCATGACGTCCAGCCCGAGGCTGGCAGCCTGGTGGTGTTCCTTTCGGGTGAAGTCCCGCATGAAGTCCTGCCGGCCAATCGCGAACGTCTGTCGCTGACGGGCTGGTTCCGGCGCCGTGGCAATGATCCCTTCTGAGTCGTCCAAGGTCCTGGTCAGCGCCTGCCTGCTGGGGCAACCGGTGCGCTATGACGGGCGCGACAGTGGCCACCCCGATCTGCTCAAACAATGGCAGGCCGAGGGCCGTGTAGTGCCCTTGTGCCCGGAGGTGGCGGGTGGCTTGCCGACGCCGCGACCGGCCGCGGAGATCCAGGGCGGACAGGGTGGCCAGGTGCTCGATGGGCAGGTTCAGGTCCTGACCGTGGCTGGTGAGGATGTCAGCGCGGCATTTTTGAGCGGCGCTCGGCAGGCCTTGGCGCTGGTGAGGCGGCATGGGATTCGGGTTGCGGTGCTCAAGTCCGGTAGCCCGTCGTGCGGCAACCGACTGACCTACGATGGCAGTTTCAGCGGGGTGAAGGTGCCGGGGGAGGGCGTCGTTGCTGCGCTGTTGCGTCGGGAAGGGGTGCTGGTGTTCAGCGAGCTGGAGCTGGATGAGGCGCAACGGGCACTCGGGTAGTTCGGTGTCGTTCTTTTCGCGGGCAAGCCCGCTCCCACAAGGCCTATGGTGAGTCCAACCCTGTGGGAGCGGGCTTGCCCGCGAAGAGGACGACGCGATATCACTGCTGCACCGCAGTCTTCTCGAACCACTTCTGCTCGAGCTCCGCCATCCGCCCACTGTCCTTGAGCCGCTGCAGGGCATTGTTCAGCGTGCTTTCGAATGCCGGGTTATCTTTCTGGAACGGAATCACCAGCTTCTTCTCGCCAAACGGCTGGCTGGCATCGAGCGCGCTTTCGGTCGCAGATTGTTGGCCTGTCGGGGTCAGCGCGATGTCGTACTTGCCGCTCTCCACGCCTGCTAACACTTCGTCGGCAGGCGCTTCGATGAATTCGGCACGCAGGTCCATCTCCCGGGCCAGGTCCTGGCCGAATTCGATGTCGAACCCGGTCAGGTGCTCGTTTTCCTTGAAGGCGTAGGGTGCATTGTCGGCTTGGACGGCGATGCGCAGTTCACCCCGGTCGTTGATTTCGTCGGTCAGCTCTGCCTGGGCCAGGGGGCTGATGAGTACTGCCAGCAGTAGGCCAATGGTCAAACGCATGAATATCCCTTTTATTTCTCGGCAGATGAATGTCATTCGCCGTGGCTTTCTGTGTTTGCCGCGATCGAACGCAGCCTATGACCCCTACATCGCGCGTATGTTTGAGCCGGCATTGAAATTTTCATGCCGGCATTTTTGAACCTGCGGCGTGGCAGGTGGACTATGGTGAAGTACCGCCTCGCTTCTTTTAAGTGATAGCGGTCAATTGAAGTGAATGACAGGAGATGTGAATGAAAAGCCCAGTTTCGCGTGCTGCCCTCGCCGGTTTGCTGATGGGAGCCTCTTTGCTTGCCACGGCTGCGGATGCCCTGAAAAGCCAGGAGCCGCCGAAAGATGCGAAGGTCTTCATCGTTTCCCCTGCCGATGGCGCTACGGTCGACAAGACCTTCACCGTCAAGTTCGGCATTGAAGGGATGGCGCTCAAGCCGGCCGGCGACCAGACTCCGCATTCCGGGCACCATCACCTGCTGGTGGATGTCGACAAAGCGCCTGTAGCTGACCAGCCATTGCCGACCAGCCTGATGCCTGAGGGCAACCAACCCCTGCCAGCCGGGCCGCAGGTGCTGCATTTCGGCAAGGCGCAGACCGAGGCGACCATCACCCTGACCCCGGGCAAGCACACCCTGCAACTGGTGCTGGGCGACCAGTACCACGTGCCGTTCAAGCCAAGCGTCGAGTCGAAGAAGATCACCGTCAATGTGAAGTAACGCGGGGAATGCTTCACGGCGCCCCGACCCGCCCGCGAAGCCAAGACACGGATCGGGCAGGCAAAAAAAGGGAGGCCACCAGGGCCTCCCTTCTTCATGCAACCATCAGGCTCAGAACAGTACGCGCGAGCGGATGGTGCCCTTGACGTGCTGCAGCTTCTCTTGCGCCAGGTCCGAGTATTCGGCGTCGACGTCGATGACCACGTAACCCACTTTCTCGTCGGTCTGCAGGAACTGACCGGAGATGTTGATGCCGTTCTCGGCGAAGACCTTGTTGATCTCGCTGAGCACGCCCGGGATGTTTTCGTGGATGTGCAGCAGGCGGTGCTTGCCTGGGTGCGCCGGCAGGGCCACTTCAGGGAAGTTGACCGACGACACGGAGGTACCGTTGTCGCTGTACTTGACCAGCTTCTCGGCCACTTCCAAACCGATGTTGGCCTGGGCTTCGGCGGTCGAACCGCCGATGTGCGGGGTCAGGATCACGTTGTCCAGGCCACGCAGCGGGCTTTCGAACTCTTCGTCGTTCGAGCGCGGCTCGACCGGGAACACGTCGATGGCGGCGCCGATCAGGTGCTTGTCCTTGATCGCGGCAGCCAGGTGATCCAGCTCGACCACGGTGCCGCGTGCGGCGTTGATCAGGATCGAACCCTTCTTCATCGCACGGATTTCCTTTTCGCCGATCATCCACTGGGTGGATGGCAGCTCAGGCACGTGCAGCGAGACGATGTCGGCCAGGCCCAGCAGTTCGTTGAGGCTGGTGACCTGGGTGGCGTTGCCCAGTGGCAGCTTGGTCAGCGGGTCGAAGAAGTAGACCTGCATGCCGACGCTTTCGGCCAGTACCGACAGCTGGGTGCCGATCGAGCCGTAGCCGACGATGCCGAGCTTCTTGCCGCGGATCTCGAAGGAGTTGGCCGCGCTCTTGATCCAGCCACCGCGGTGGCAGGAGGCGTTTTTCTCGGGGATGCCGCGCAGCAGCAGGATGGCTTCGGCCAGCACCAGTTCGGCAACCGAACGGGTGTTGGAGTACGGCGCGTTGAACACCGCGATGCCGCGCTCGCGGGCCGCGTTCAGGTCAACCTGGTTGGTGCCGATGCAGAAGCAGCCGACTGCGACCAGTTTCTTCGCACAATCAAAGACTTCTTCAGTCAGTTGAGTGCGCGAGCGGATGCCGATGAAGTGGGCGTCCGCGATCTTTTCCTTCAGTTGCGCATCCGGCAGTGAGCCGGTGAGGTACTCGATGTTGGTGTACCCGGCAGCCTTGAGGGTGTCCACAGCATTCTGGTGGACGCCTTCGAGAAGAAGGAACCTGATCTTGCTCTTGTCGAGAGAAGTCTTGCTCATCTGCGTAAACCTGTATCCCGGAGAAAAAATGGCGAGGGGGGCAAAGCGGCGCGGCGACGGGCCTTAGCACGATCGACGGGAGGGCTATGCTAGCATACGCGACACCGTCTGAGCTTATCCCGACAGGTGAAGAGTGCTCAGGGTGACCATGAATCATTCGAGAGTTCTGCCGATGATCGACGTTGCGGTAATTGATGAGCTGAAGACCCTGGTCGACCCTGGCAAGGTCCTTGTCGACCCCGCCTCGCTCGAGGCATATGGCAAGGACTGGACCAAGCACTATCCACCGGCTCCTTCGGCCATCGTGCTGCCCAAAACCATCGATCAGGTCCAGGCCATCGTCGCCTGGGCCAACCGCTACAAGGTCGCGCTGGTGCCGTCCGGCGGACGCACCGGCCTGTCGGGCGCCGCAGTCGCTGCCAATGGCGAAGTCGTGGTGGCCTTCGACCAGATGAACCAGATTCTCGACTTCAACGCGTTCGACCGCACCGTGGTCTGCCAGCCGGGCGTGATCACCCGCCAGTTGCAGCAGTTCGCCGAAGACCAGGGGTTGTACTATCCGGTAGATTTCGCCTCGAGCGGATCCAGCCAGATTGGCGGCAATATCGGCACCAATGCCGGCGGAATCAAGGTCATTCGCTACGGCATGACCCGCAACTGGGTGGCAGGCCTGAAGGTTGTCACCGGCAAGGGCGAACTGCTGGAGCTCAATCGCGACCTGATTAAAAACGCCACCGGCTACGACTTGCGCCAGTTGTTCATCGGCGCCGAGGGCACCCTGGGCTTCGTGGTCGAAGCGACCATGCGCCTGGACCGTGCGCCGCGCAACCTTACGGCGATGGTGCTCGGCACGCCGGACTTCGACTCGATCATGCCGGTATTGCACGCCTTTCAGGGCAAGCTCGACCTGACCGCCTTCGAATTCTTCTCCGACAAGGGTCTGGCCAAGATCATGGGGCGCGGCGACGTGCCGGCGCTGTTCGACACCCAGTGCCCTTTCTATGCGCTGCTGGAATTCGAGGCCAGCACCGAGGAGGTTGCCAACGAAGCCCTGGCCACCTTCGAGCACTGCGTCGAGCAGGGTTGGGTGCTCGACGGGGTGATGAGCCAGAGCGAGACGCAGCTGAAGAACCTGTGGAAGCTGCGCGAGTACCTGTCAGAGACCATCTCCCACTGGACGCCCTACAAGAACGATATTTCCGTCACCGTCTCCAAGGTGCCGGCGTTCCTGCGCGATATCGATGCAGTGGTCGGCGAACACTACCCCGACTACGAAGTCGTCTGGTACGGGCATATCGGCGACGGCAACCTGCACCTGAACATCCTCAAGCCTGACCACATGATCAAGGATGATTTCTTCGCTTCTTGCACCAAGGTCAACAAGTGGGTGTTCGAGATCGTCGAGCGCTACAACGGTTCGATCTCCGCCGAACACGGCGTGGGCATGACCAAGCGGGACTACCTGGGCTACAGCCGCTCGGCAGATGAAATTGCCTGCATGAAAGCGATAAAGGCGGTGTTCGACCCGAACGGCATCATGAATCCGGGTAAGATCTTCGCACCTGAATAAGAAGGCAGTATCCAGAGGAGTCGGCCCCATGAGTTACCAGCACCAGTACGTAGACGGCACGCGCATCCACTTCCCGCTGGGCAAGGTGGTGTGCATCGGCCGTAACTACGCCGAGCATGCCAAGGAACTGGACAACCCCATCCCCAGCGAGCCGCTGCTGTTCATCAAGCCTGGCAGCTGCGTGGTGCCACTGGAAGGCGGCTTCAAGATCCCGACCGACCGTGGTTCGGTGCACTACGAAGCCGAAATCGCCGTGCTGCTGGGCAAGCCGCTGTCGACCAAGCCGACAGTCGAAGAAGTGCTGGATGCCATCTCCGGCTACGCCCCGGCCCTGGACCTGACCCTGCGCGACGTGCAGGCCAAGCTCAAGGAGAAGGGCCTGCCGTGGGAACTGGCCAAGAGCTTCGACGGCGCCTGTGTATTGCCGCCGTTCGTCGCCGCATCCAGTTTCGAGGACGTGACCGACATTCCGGTACGCCTGACCATCAACGGCGAAGTGCGCCAGGATGGCAGCAGCGCAATGATGCTCAACCCCATCGTGCCGATCATCCAGCACATCGCCGCGCACTTCTCTCTGCAGGCGGGCGATGTGATCCTCACCGGCACCCCGGCCGGTGTCGGGCCGTTCAATGTCGGTGATGAGCTGGTGCTTGAGCTGCCGGGTGTCAGCCGCTTCGAGAGCCGCGTGCTTTGATCTGACTACGCGTCGCCTTTTCGCGGGTAAACCCGCTCCTACAGGGATTTGCACAGCCTTGTGAGAGCGGTTTTACCCGCGAGCGATTTACCGTTTTTTTCACACCCCATCTGGATAATGCGCGAATCTTCGCCCATTTACCCAGGACCCCCTGCATGCCAGCACCTTCCAGCGCCCCAGCTTCCACCAAGCGTCGTTTCTACCTGCGCTGGCCGTTCGCCCTGGCTGTGGCAGCGGTGATCGGCTATGGGGTGGCCATCGCCATGCACTGGGACGACCGTGGCCTGCTGTGGGTCAAGGAGCGTTTCGAGAGCAGTGCCGAGCGAATTGAAAGCGTCTGGCTGCCGGACTACCTGGTAGACATCGACGCCAAGCCGTTGCCGGGCATGGACGAAGACGAAGCCTCGGACCTGTCGTTCAATCCGCAGACCCGCACGCTGTTCGCGGTGATGGGCAAGAACCCCTTCCTGGTCGAGCTCACGCTCGATGGCGACGTGCTGCGCAAGATTCCGCTGGTGGGATGGGAAAACCCTGAAGGCCTTGCCGTGCTGGAAAACGGGCTGATCGCGATCGTTGATGAGCGCAACCATGACCTGACGCTGGTAAAGGTGGACGCGAGCACCTCGACCCTCAATCACGATGACTTCCCCAGCTATGACCTGGGCAAGTCGGTCAAGAGCAACAAGGGTTTCGAGGCCATTGCCTGGGACCCGATGCGCCAGCGCCTGATCATCGGCGAAGAGCGTCCGCCGCGTCTGTTTACCTGGAGCGCCGATGGTCGCGGGCCGCTCAAGGGCGGCAAGCAGCTACTGCCCAGTGACGAGCTCGACCTGCGCAACCTGTCGGCGCTGGCGGTTGATCCACGCACGGGCCACTTGCTGGTGCTGTCGGCTGACTCGAACATGCTGCTGGAACTGGACGAGAAGGGTGAGCAGGTGAGCTTCATGACCTTGCTCGGGGCGTTCAACGGTCTGGGTAGCCGTGTGCCTCGGGCCGAAGGTGTGACCATGGACGATCAGGGCAACCTGTACATGGTCAGCGAGCCCGCGCTGTTCTATCGCTTCAAGAAGCACTGACAGGATTATCGGAATTTTCCGATGATGGCCTTAAGCTTTATTTCAGCTATGAATGATTAGATTCGGCATCCTCCGTCGAGTCCTCTTCATGCGCCGTCATCTTCGTTCGTTTCTCTTTCTTCTGGCTTTCTCCGTGCTGGCGGTGCTTGGCGTGGCGGGGCACGAGTTCCGTCTGTTCGAGCGCGGCTGGTTCAACCTCAAGAGCTGGTGGCAGCCGACCGAGCAAGGCATCGGCCTGGATCGCTACCAGGTGGTGATCGAGGCGCAGCCCATCGAGGGCCTGGACGACGATGTTTCGGCGCTGACCTACGACCCCGATCGCAAGACTCTGTTTACCGTCACCAACGCCCGCTCGGAGCTCATCGAGCTTTCGCTGGACGGGCGTATCCTGCGCCGCGTGCCGCTGACCGGCTTCGGCGATCCCGAGGCGGTGGAGTATGTCGGGCCGAACAGCTACGTCATCACCGACGAGCGCCAGCAGCGGCTGATTCGCGTGCGATTGGACGACGACACGCCGTTTCTCGACGCCAACGACGCCGAGCAGCTCACCCTGGGCATCGGCCTGAACGGCAACAAGGGCTTCGAAGGGCTGGCTTACGATTCGGCTGGCAAGCGCCTGTTCGTCGCCAAGGAGCGTGACCCGATGCTGATCTACGAGGTGCACGGTTTCCCCCATGCCAATCCGGAGCAGCCCTATGCGGTGCATGTGGTGCAGGACCGCAAGCGTGATTCGCGGTTGTTCGTGCGCGACCTGTCGAGCCTGCAGTTCGATGAACGCAGCGGGCATCTGCTGGCGCTGTCGGACGAATCACGGCTGGTGCTGGAGCTGGATGTGAAGGGGCGGCCGCTGAGCACCCTGTCGTTGCGCAAGGGGTATCAGGGCCTGAAGAAGACAGTGCCGCAGGCTGAAGGGATCGCCATGGACGATGCCGGGACCATCTACCTGGTGAGTGAGCCGAACCTGTTCTATGTGTTCAGGCAGTCGGCTGAGTAGGTGTAGTTCAGGGCTCTGTGGGGGCAGTGGTCTTTGTTGTGTCAGTGCTGGCCTATTCGCGGGTAAACCCGCTCCTACAGGTTTCCCGGTGTCCTTCAGAACAGCGGGGTACTTGTAGGAGCGGGCTTGCTTATTCAGCCTTCAGGCTCTTCACGCCTTCGGAAGTCCCCAGCAGCAGCAAGTCTGCCGGACGCGCCGCGAACAGGCCGTTGGTGACCACGCCAACGATCGCATTGATCTGGCTTTCCAGCTCCACCGGGTTGGTGATCTGCAGGTTGTACACGTCGAGGATGACGTTACCGTTGTCGGTCACCACCCCTTCGCGGTACACCGGATCGCCACCCAGCTTGACCAGCTGGCGCGCCACGTGGCTGCGGGCCATCGGGATCACCTCGACCGGCAGCGGGAAGGCGCCGAGCACCGGCACCAGCTTGCTGGCGTCGGCGATGCAGATGAAGGTCTTGGCCACTGCTGCGACGATCTTCTCGCGGGTCAGGGCCGCACCGCCGCCCTTGATCAGGTTCAAGTGCGCGTCGCTCTCGTCGGCACCGTCGACGTAGAACTCCAGCTCGCTGACGCTGTTCAGCTCATAGACCGGGATGCCATGACCCTTCAGACGCTGCGCGGTGGCCTCGGAGCTGGCGACGGCGCCGTCGAAGGCGGTCTTGTGCTGGGCCAGGGCGTCGATGAAGAAGTTGGCGGTCGAACCGGTGCCGACGCCGACGACGCTCTTTTCATCCAGCTTGGGCAGAATGAAGTCGACAGCGGCCTGGGCGACGGCCTGTTTGAGTTGGTCCTGGGTCATGCGGGCTCCGAGAGGGGCGGGAGGTTTTCTGAAGTCGCCTAGTATAACGAGTCCGGCGGCTTTGCTGTGGTCGCCCGACAGGGCGCTGGGGTAGACTTCCAGCCCTTGTCCCGCGGCCCAGTGATGTTTCCAAGATGCTCGAACAGTACGTCAAGAAGATCCTCACCTCGCGCGTCTACGACGTCGCCGTCGAAACCCCGCTGCACAACGCCGGCCAACTGAGCAAGCGCCTGGGCAACCAGATCCTGCTCAAGCGCGAGGACCTGCAGCCGGTGTTCTCCTTCAAGATCCGCGGGGCGTACAACAAGCTGGCGCAACTGAGCGCCGAAGAGCTGGCGCGTGGCGTGGTCACCGCCTCTGCCGGCAACCACGCCCAGGGCGTGGCCCTGGCTGCGCGGGAGCTGGGCATCAAGGCTACCATCGTGATGCCCAAGACCACGCCGGAGATCAAGGTCGAGGGGGTGCGCTCGCGTGGCGGCAAGGTGGTGCTGCACGGCGACTCCTTCCCCGAGGCCCTGGCCTATTCGCTGAAGCTGGTCGAAGAGAAGGGCTTCGTCTACATCCACCCCTACGACGATCCCCACACCATCGCCGGGCAGGGCACCGTGGCGATGGAGATCCTGCGCCAGCACCCGGGCCGTCTGGACGCGATCTTCGTGCCGGTCGGCGGCGGCGGGCTGATTGCCGGCATTGCGGCCTATGTGAAGTACCTGCGCCCCGAGATCAAGGTGATCGGCGTCGAGCCTGACGATTCCAATTGCCTGCAGGCCGCGATGGCTGCGGGCGAGCGTGTGGTGCTGCCGCAGGTGGGGTTGTTCGCCGACGGTGTCGCGGTGGCGCAGATCGGTCAGCACACCTTCGATATCTGCAATGATCATGTCGATGAGGTGATCACCGTCAGTACCGATGAGATCTGCGCAGCGATCAAGGATATCTACGACGATACCCGCTCGATCACCGAACCTGCTGGCGCCCTTGGCGTGGCGGGCATCAAGAAGTACGTCGAGTTGACTGGCGTCTCGGGGCAAACGCTGGTGGCCATCGACTCCGGAGCCAACGTCAATTTCGATCGTCTGCGTCACGTTGCCGAGCGCGCCGAACTGGGCGAGAAGCGCGAGGCGATCATCGCCGTGACCATCCCGGAGCGGCCGGGCAGCTTCAAGGCGTTCTGCGAGGCTATCGGCAAGCGTCAGATCACTGAGTTCAACTACCGGTACCACGCCGACAAAGAGGCGCACATCTTCGTCGGCGTGCAGACCCATCCAGAGACCGACCCGCGCGCCGCCCTGGTTCAGCACCTGACCGAACAGGGCTTCCCGGTAACCGACCTGACCGACAACGAACTGGCCAAGCTGCATATCCGTCACATGGTCGGCGGCCACTCGGCGGCGGCCAGCGATGAGCTGGTGTTGCGTTTCGAGTTCCCTGAGCGTCCGGGGGCGCTGTTCAACTTCCTCAACAAGCTGGGCGGGCGCTGGAACATCTCGATGTTCCACTACCGCAACCACGGTGCCGCCGATGGTCGTGTGGTGGCCGGGTTGCAGGTGCCGGAAGACGAGCGCCACCTGGTGCCCGAGGCGCTGGCCAAGATCGGTTATCCATACTGGGATGAAACCGACAACCCGGCGTACAAGCTGTTCCTGGGTTGAGCGGCTACGCTTGGCATGAATGGCAACACCGAACTTGCAGAAGCGGGCTTGTCCCGCGGTGAGGCCGAAAAAAGTCTTTCGAGGACCCGCACGCGATGGAACACCTGACCACCCTCAAGACCCTGCACATCCTCGCCACCGTACTGTTGATCCTCGGTGCGCTGGGTCTGGCGATCTGGACCTTGCGTGCCCGCCGGCAGGGTGATGCCGAGGCCTACGCCAAACTGCTGCGTCGGCCGCTGGTGTTCGTCTGGCTGGTGATGGGGCTGTGCCTGCTGAGCATGCCGTTCACCGGCTGGTGGCTGGTGCACCTGGTCGGCTGGCCGTTGGGCCAGACCTGGGTGCTGGCCTCCAGCATCCTCTATACCCTGGGCGCTTTCGCCGTGTGGTGGCTGCTGGTGCGGCTGAACCGCCTGCGCAAGGCCGAGCCTGCCGGGCTGCGCCTGACCCTGGCGCTGGCGGTGTTCAGCGGGGTGTGCTTCCTGTCGATTGCAGGATTGATGGGGGCCAAGCCGGTCTGATGCGTCTGCGGGGCCTTTTACACGGGTAAACCCACGAAGAGAGCCCCGCGATCTCAATCGCGTAACGAAATCACCGGCCAACCTCGCCGCTCGGCCTCTTCACGTAGTTTCGGATCCGGGTCCACCGCCACCGGGTGCGTCACCTGCTCCAGCAACGGCAGATCATTCAGCGAATCGCTGTAGAAGTAGCTGTCTTGCAGATCGTAGCCGTTCTCCAGCATCCAGCGCTTCAGGCGCGTCACCTTGCCTTCACGGAAACACGGTATATCGGTGCTACGCCCGGTATAGCGCTCGCCATCACGCTCGCATTCGGTGGCCAGCAGGGTGCGCACGCCCAGGCGGCGGGCGATGGGCGCAGTGACGAAGCGGTTGGTGGCGGTGATGATCACCAGCTTGTCGCCAGCCTCGCGGTGCTGCTGCAGCAGGGCGAGTGCCTTGGGCAGGATGATCGGCTCGATGCAGTCGCGCATGAATTCGCGGTGCCATTGGTCGAGCTGGGCAGGTTCGGTGGCGGCGAAGATCTCCATCGAGAACGCCAGGTAGGCCTGCAGGTCCAGGGTGCCATTGAGGTAATCCTGATAGAAGGCGTCGTTGCGTTGCTTGTAGGCGATGGGGTCGAGGATGCCCCGTTCACACAGGTAGTCACCCCAGGCGTGATCGCTGTCGCCGCCGAGGAGGGTATTGTCCAGGTCGAATAAAGCTAGGCGCATGGGTTTTCTCGCAGAAGCCTCCGGGAAGAAGTCCCGCAGAATACGGAGTTTTCACCTCGCTGCACATAAGCTATGGCGGGTGCGTTGCTGCGCTCGCAAGCTTTGTGGAACAATGCGGTGACATGCGTTTTCGAGGTTGCTGCCGTGATCGACCCGGATGGTTTTCGCCCCAATGTCGGGATCATTCTCACGAATGATGCCGGGCAGGTGCTATGGGCTCGGCGGATCAACCAGGATGCCTGGCAGTTTCCACAGGGTGGTATCAACCCTGACGAGACCCCAGAGGATGCCCTGTACCGCGAGCTGAACGAAGAAGTTGGCCTGGAACGCGAGGATGTGGAAATTCTTGCCTGCACTCGAGGCTGGTTGCGTTATCGTTTACCCCAGCGCCTGGTCCGCACGCACAGCCAGCCGCTGTGCATCGGCCAGAAGCAGAAGTGGTTCCTGCTGCGGCTGGTGAGCAACGAACAGCGGGTGCGGATGGACCTGACCGGAAAACCGGAATTCGATGGCTGGCGCTGGGTCAGCTACTGGTATCCGCTGGGTCAGGTGGTGACATTCAAGCGCGAGGTGTATCGCCGCGCCCTGAAAGAGCTAGCCCCGCGCCTGTTGACGCGCGACTGACGACGGAGTCCGACCCCGAGCCATGCTCAATACGCTGCGCAAGATCGTCCAGGAAGTGAACTCCGCCAAAGATCTCAAGACGGCGTTGGGTATCATTGTCTTGCGCGTCAAGGAGGCCATGGGCAGCCAGGTATGCTCGGTCTACCTGCTCGACCCGGAAACCAACCGTTTCGTGCTGATGGCCACCGAAGGCCTGAACAAGCGCTCGATCGGCAAGGTCAGCATGGCCCCGAACGAAGGTCTGGTCGGCCTGGTCGGCACCCGTGAAGAGCCGCTGAACCTCGAGAACGCTGCGGATCACCCGCGCTATCGCTACTTCGCCGAAACCGGCGAGGAACGCTTCGCCTCCTTCCTTGGTGCCCCCATCATCCACCACCGTCGCGTGGTCGGGGTACTGGTCATCCAGCAGAAGGAGCGGCGCCAGTTCGATGAAGGCGAAGAAGCCTTCCTCGTGACCATGAGCGCCCAGCTCGCCGGGGTTATCGCCCACGCCGAGGCTACCGGCTCGATACGCGGCCTGGGCCGCCAGGGCAAGGGTATCCAGGAAGCACGCTTCGTTGGCGTGCCGGGCTCACCAGGCGCTGCCGTCGGCCGCGCGGTGGTCATGCTGCCCCCCGCTGACCTCGAAGTGGTTCCGGACAAGACCGTCGAAGACATCGACGGCGAACTCAAGCTCTTCAACAACGCCCTCGAAGGGGTGCGCGCCGACATGCGCAAGCTGTCGGCGAAGCTTGCGACCCAGTTGCGTCCCGAAGAGCGTGCGCTGTTCGATGTGTACCTGATGATGCTCGAGGATGCCGCCCTGGGTGGCGAAGTGGCCGAGGTCATCAAGACCGGCCAGTGGGCCCAGGGCGCGCTGCGCCAGGTGGTCGGCGAGCACGTCAGCCGCTTCGAGCTGATGGATGACGATTACCTGCGCGAGCGCGCCTCGGACGTCAAGGACCTCGGTCGCCGCCTGCTGGCCTACCTGCAGGAGGCCCGCTCGCAGACGCTGGTCTACCCCGACAACACCATTCTGGTCAGCGAGGAGCTGACTCCGGCGATGCTCGGCGAAGTGCCGGAAGGCAAGCTGGTCGGCCTGGTGTCGGTATTGGGCTCGGGCAACTCCCACGTGGCGATCCTGGCGCGAGCCATGGGTATCCCGACGGTGATGGGTCTGGTCGACCTGCCGTATTCGAAGGTCGATGGCATCGAGATGATTCTCGACGGCTACAAGGGCGAGGCCTATACCAACCCCAGCGATGTACTGCGCAAGCAGTACAGCGACGTGGTCGAGGAAGAGCGCCAGTTGGCCCAGGGGCTCGATGCCCTGCGCGAGCTGCCGTGCGTCACCCCCGATGGCCACCGCATGCCGCTGTGGGTCAACACCGGCCTGCTCGCCGACGTGGCCCGGGCCCAGCAGCGTGGCGCCGAGGGCGTGGGCCTGTACCGCACCGAAGTGCCGTTCATGATCAACCAGCGCTTCCCTAGCGAAAAGGAACAACTGGCGATCTACCGCGAGCAGTTGGCGGCCTTCCATCCGCTGCCGGTGACCATGCGCACGCTGGACATCGGCGGCGACAAGGCGCTGTCCTACTTCCCGATCAAGGAAGAAAACCCCTTCCTTGGCTGGCGCGGTATTCGCGTCACCCTCGACCACCCGGAAATCTTCCTGGTGCAGACCCGCGCCATGCTCAAGGCCAGCGAGGGGCTGAACAACCTGCGTATCCTGCTGCCGATGATCTCCGGCATCCACGAACTGGAAGAGGCGTTGCACCTGATCCACCGCGCCTGGGGCGAAGTGCGTGACGAAGGCACCGACGTGCCGATGCCCCCGGTTGGCGTGATGGTGGAGATTCCGGCGGCCGTTTACCAGACCAAGGAACTGGCGCGTCAGGTCGACTTCCTCTCGGTCGGCTCCAACGACCTCACGCAGTACCTGCTGGCGGTCGATCGCAACAACCCGCGGGTGGCCGATCTGTACGACTACCTCCATCCCGCGGTGCTGCAAGCCTTGCAGACCGTGGTGCGCGACGCCCACGCCGAAGGCAAGCCGGTGAGTATCTGCGGCGAGATGGCCGGTGACCCGGCAGCGGCGATCCTGCTCATGGCCATGGGCTTCGACAGCCTGTCGATGAACGCCACCAACCTGCCGAAGGTGAAGTGGATGCTGCGTCAGATCAACATGAGCAAGGCCCGTGAGCTGCTGACCGAAGCCATGACCCATGACAACCCGCAGGTTATCCACAGCTCGCTGCAACTGGCGCTGAAGAACCTTGGGCTGGCGCGGATGATCGGGCCGAACAAGAGCCTTTGATCGTTCACAGGCCTCTTCGCGGACTTGCTCGCGAAGAGGCCTGAAAAGTCATACGAGGTTCAGTTCCACTTCCCCCAGATGCCCCCCAAAGGGCCCGAAACTGCGCTCGATCATCCGCCTTCTGCCCTGATCATCCACGATCAGCACGGTACTCGCCCGCGTTCCGTAATTCTGGCTGGCAATGAACACACTCGACAGCAACCGCTCGGTCGCCAACCCTACGCCGGTCTCCGGCAACTCTGGGTCCTGTGCTGGCGCAGCATCGGCCAGCAGCGCCAGTAGCTGCTGCGGGTCTGCCGATTCGAGCACCTCGCCCAGCGCCGAGCGCGCTTTCAGCAGTTTCGGCCACGGCGTGTCCAGCCCGGCGTTGGATAGCCCGTAAATACCAGGTGATAGCAGTCGTGGCGCCGGGTCTCGGGCGTGCAGGTAGCCCAGCCGCTCGCCATCGCCCACCAGCAGGTTGAACCCCGAGTACTGCGCACTGCGGCTGGCGACCTGGTCCAGATACGCTTCCACGCCCAGTTCGCCCTGCAGGAATGCGGCCACCAGTTCCCCGCGCGAACGTGGCCCGAGCGGCTGGCGAGGGTCGCGGATATTGGTCAGCGCCGCGAAGCGCCCGCCGGGGCCTATGCCGAGCCAGCTGCCACCGGCTTCGAGGTCGCGCCCGGCATGCACGCCCGGGGCATCCTCCCAGGTGGCCAGCGCCTGGGTGGGGCGGGCGTAGAACTCGTCGCGGTTGGCCGCGACGATCAGCGGCAGGGCGTGCCCCGGCCGCCAGGCGAATACGATCAGGCACATGGGTTGGCCTCAGTGTTTTGTGCCACTCTACCCACAGCCTGGCTGCACTGCCATCACCTGACACAGAGTTCACTAGAGGCGCAGCCCCGGCTTCCGTTACCATGCCGGATCGTATTCACAGGGTCTGCGAATGGAATTCGTGCTCTATCTGCTGTTGGGCGCCTGCGCCGGCGTACTGGCCGGGCTCTTTGGCGTGGGCGGTGGCATCATCATCGTGCCGGTGCTGGTATTCAGCTTCACCCTGCAGGGCTTCGATGCCTCGATCCTCACGCACCTGGCGGTCGGGACTTCGCTGGCGACCATCGTCTTCACCTCGATCAACGCCGTGCTGGAACATCACCGCAAGGGGGCCGTACAGTGGCCGGTGTTCCTGTGGATGACCGTCGGCATCCTCATCGGCGCGGGTATTGGCGCCAAGACCGCTTCGTTGATCCAGGGGCCGATGCTGCAGAAGATCATCGGCGTGTTCGCCCTGCTGGTATCGCTGCAGATGGCCCTTGACCTCAGGCCCAAGGCCAGCCGTGGCATCCCCGGCAAGCCTGGGTTGATCGCTGCCGGTGGGGTGATCGGCTGGGCCTCGGCGATCTTCGGTATTGGCGGCGGCTCGCTCACGGTACCTTTTCTCACCTGGCGCAGCCTGCCCATGCAGAAGGCCGTGGCCACCTCGTCGGCCTGCGGCTTGCCTATCGCCCTGGCCAGTGCCCTGAGTTTCATGATCCTGGGCTGGAACGAAACTCATCTGCCCGCGCACAGTCTGGGCTATGTCTATCTCCCCGCGCTGGTCGGCATTGCCGTCACCAGCATGTTTTTCGCCCGCTTCGGCGCGCGGCTGGCGCACAAGCTGTCGCCGCGCCTGCTCAAGCGCCTGTTTGCCGCGCTGCTGTTCTGCGTCGGCCTCAGCTTTTTGATCTAGAGGAACCACCATGCTGCCTTACCCGCAGATCGACCCCGTGGCCGTGGCCCTCGGGCCGCTGAAAATCCACTGGTACGGCTTGATGTACCTGATCGGCATCGGCGGTGCCTGGCTGCTCGCCTCGCGCCGGTTGAATCGCTTCGACCCGACCTGGAACCGCGAGAAGCTCTCCGACCTGGTGTTCTGGCTGTCGATGGGCGTGATCGTCGGCGGGCGCTTGGGTTACGTGCTGTTCTACGACCTGCACCAGTACCTGGCCAACCCGACGCTGATCTTCGAAGTGTGGAAAGGCGGCATGTCGTTCCACGGCGGTTTCATCGGCGTGATGCTGGCGGCACTGTGGTTCGGCAAGCGCAACAACAAGTCGTTCTTCGAGCTGATGGACTTCGTCGCACCGCTGGTGCCGATCGGCCTGGGTGCCGGGCGTATCGGCAACTTCATCAACGCCGAGCTCTGGGGCAAGCCGACCGACGTGCCATGGGCGATGATCTTCCCGCCGTTCAGCGATCCGGCGCAGTTGCCGCGTCACCCTTCGCAGCTGTACCAGTTCGCACTGGAGGGTGTGGCGCTGTTCCTGATCCTCTGGCTGTTCTCGCGCAAACCACGCCCGACCATGGCGGTTTCCGGCATGTTCGCGCTGTTCTACGGGATCTTCCGCTTCATCGTCGAGTTCGTCCGCGTGCCGGACGCACAGCTGGGTTACCTGGCGTGGGGCTGGCTGACCATGGGTCAGATTCTCTGCATACCGATGATCGTCGCTGGCCTCGCCTTGATCTGGTGGGCTTATAATCGCAAACCCACGGCGACACCCGCCCACTGATAATTCCACGGCAGGGGCGATCCCCCTGCCGTGCTTGCCACAGGTAGGCCATGAAACAGTATCTAGACCTGGTTCGCGACGTCATCGAGAACGGCACGCTGCAGGGCAACCGCACCGGTATCCGCACCATCAGCCTGCCGGGCGCCATGTTGCGCTTCGACCTGCAGAAGGGTTTTCCGGCCATCACCACGCGCAAGCTGGCGTTCAAGTCGGCGATCGGCGAGATGGTCGGTTTCTTGCGCGGCGTGAAGAATGCCGGCGAGTTTCGCGACCTTGGCTGCAAGGTCTGGGATCAGAACGCCAACGAGAACGCCCAATGGCTGGCCAACCCCTTCCGCCAGGGCCATGACGACCTCGGCGAGATCTACGGCGTGCAATGGCGCCAGTGGCCAGGCTACAAGCGCATCCCGCTGAGCAACCCGGCCGCCATTGAAATGGCGGAAAAAGCCGGTTTCCGCCAGATCGCCAAGGACGAGGAAGCCGGCCAGGCATTCGTCATCCTCTACAAGGCCATCGACCAGGTGCGCCAGTGCCTGGACACCATCGCCAACGACCCGGGCAGCCGACGCATCCTGTTCCACGGCTGGAATTGCGCCCAGCTCGACGAGATGGCGCTGCCGCCCTGCCACCTGCTGTACCAGTTCCACCCCAATGTCGAGACGAAGGAAATCTCCCTCACGCTCTACATTCGCTCCAATGACCTGGGCCTGGGCACGCCGTTCAACCTCACCGAAGGTGCGGCGCTGCTGTCGCTGTTCGGGCGCCTGACCGGCTACACCCCGCGTTGGTTCACGTATTTCATCGGCGATGCCCATGTGTACGAGAACCACCTGGACATGCTCAACGAGCAGCTCAAGCGCGAGCCGCTGGAGGCGCCGAAGCTGGTGATCAGCGACCGTGTGCCGGCGTTTGCCGAGACCGGTGTGTATGAGCCTGAGTGGCTGGAAAAGATCGAGCCGAGCGATTTCTGGCTGGAAGGGTACGAACATCATGCGCCGATGACGGCACCGATGGCGGTCTGATTCAGAACCGCGTCGTTCTTTTCGCGGGCAAATTGGAGCGCCGAACCGATGCTCCGACTTGCCCGCGAAGCTCTTTACCGGCCTCAATGCCCGTGGCTACGCCCCACATGCGAATGCTCGGTCTCCGGCACCGACACCGCGCCATTGACCTCCAACTGCTGCAAAATCGCGCACTCATCCCCCTGTGCATTGCACTGCCTGCGTAACTCCACCAGCTGCGTCTGCAGCGCCATCAAGCCGTCGATCCTCGCCTGTACATGCTCGATATGCTCGTCGATCAGCGCATTGACGCTGCCGCACGCACCTTCGGGGGTATCGCGCAGACGCAGCAGGCTGCGGATTTCGTCGAGTGTCATGTCCAGGGTTCGGCAGTTGCGAATGAAGGTCAGACGCTCCACATGGGCCTGGGTGTACAGGCGGTAGTTGCCGTCGGTGCGGGCGGGTTCGGGCAGCAATTGCTCGCGCTCGTAGTAGCGGATGGTTTCCACGGCGCAGTCAGTGGCCTTGGCCAGTTCTCCGATCTTCATGACGAAATCTCCTGGGATCGCTTGACCCTATAGTGGCTACAGGGTGTTCACTTGGCAACAACCCCCCGTCAGTGGGCACTCTCCATCAGGGCGAACCTATGAACCAGCCTGTCAGTCACGACCACAAGCACGATCATGATCATGGCCATGATCATGGCGCCAAGTCTTCCTGCCACGACACCCAGGCCCATAGCTGCTGTGCCAGCAAAGCGGCGCCGGCCTTCGTGCAACTGACCGAAAAGGCCAGTGACCAGGCGCGTCTCAGCCGTTTTCGCATCGAAGCGATGGACTGCCCGACCGAGCAGACCCTGATCCAGGACAAGCTGGGCAAGCTTGCTGGCATCGAGCAGCTGGAATTCAACCTGATCAACCGCATCCTCGGCGTGCGCCATACCCTCGACGGCACCGCGCAGATCGAGCGCGCCATCGACAGCCTTGGCATGAAGGCCGAGCCGCTGGCTGCAGACGATGATGGCAGTGCCAATGCCCCTGCCGCCCACAAGACCCGGTGGTGGCCCTTGGCGTTGTCGGGACTTGCGGCGATTGGCGCCGAAATCGTGCACTTCTCCGCGCTGGCGCCGGAGTGGGTGGTGGCCCTGCTGGCACTGGCCGCCATCCTTGGCTGCGGTCTGGGCACCTACAAGAAGGGCTGGATTGCGCTCAAGAACCGTAACCTCAACATCAACGCACTGATGAGCATCGCCGTGACCGGTGCCGTGCTGATCGGCCAGTGGCCGGAAGCGGCTATGGTCATGGTGCTGTTCACCATCGCCGAACTGATCGAGGCGCGTTCGCTGGATCGGGCGCGCAACGCCATCAGCGGCCTGATGCAGCTGACGCCAGACATGGCCACCGTGCAGCAGGTGGATGGCCAGTGGCGCGAGGTCGAGGTGCGCGAGGTGGCCATCGGTGCGCGGGTGCGGGTGCGCCCAGGCGAGCGTATCGGCCTGGATGGCGAGGTCGTCAGCGGGCAATCGAGCGTCGATCAGGCGCCGATCACCGGCGAAAGCCTGCCTGTCGAGAAGGCGCTGGGCGACAAGCTCTTCGCAGGCACCATCAACCAGGCCGGCGCGCTTGAGTACCGCGTCACCGCCGCAGCCGGGCAATCGACCCTGGCGCGCATCATCAAGGCAGTGGAAGAAGCGCAAGGCGCACGAGCACCGACCCAGCGCTTCGTCGACCAGTTCTCGCGCATCTACACCCCCGCCGTGTTCGCCGTGGCCCTGGCCGTGGCGATCATCCCGCCGCTGTTCATGGCCGGTGCCTGGTTCGACTGGGTCTACCGCGCCCTGGTGCTGCTGGTGGTGGCCTGCCCATGTGCGCTGGTGATCTCGACTCCGGTGACCATCGTCAGCGGCCTTGCCGCCGCGGCGCGCAAGGGCATCCTGATCAAGGGTGGTGTCTATCTCGAGGGCGGGCGCAAGCTGGACTTCCTGGCCCTGGACAAGACCGGCACCATCACCCACGGCAAGCCGGTGCAGACCGACTTCAAGGTGCTCGAGCCGTTGTTCGAAGGTCGGGCCCAGGCGCTGGCTGCAAGCCTCGGCGAGCGTTCCGACCACCCGGTATCGCGTGCAATCGCCCAACATGCCCGGGAGCAGGGCATTGCCCTCGCAGAGGTAGCGGAGTTTGCAGCACTGGCCGGGCGCGGGGTGCGCGGCGAGATCGACGGCCAGGCCTATCACCTGGGCAACCATCGTCTGGTCGAGGAGCTGGGCCTGTGCTCGCCGGAACTCGAGGCCGAGCTCGATGTGCTTGAGCGCCAGGGCAAGACCGTGGTGTTGCTGCTCGATCGCTCCGGCCCGCTGGCGCTGTTCGCCGTGGCCGATACCGTGAAGGACAGCAGTCGCCAGGCCATCGCCGAGCTGCATGAGCTGGGGATCAAGACGGTCATGCTGACCGGCGACAACCCGCACACCGCCCAGGCCATCGCCGCTCAGGTGGGTATCGATCGCGCCGAGGGCAACCTGCTGCCTGCCGACAAGCTCAAGACCATCGAAGATCTTTACGCTCAAGGCCACCGCGTGGGCATGGTCGGTGACGGCATCAACGACGCGCCGGCCCTGGCCCGCGCCGAGATTGGCTTCGCCATGGCGGCGGCCGGCACCGATACTGCCATCGAAACTGCCGATGTGGCGCTGATGGACGACGACTTGCGCAAAATCTCGGCGTTCGTCAGGCTGTCGCGCCAGAGCGCTGCGATTCTCATCCAGAACATTGTCCTGGCACTGGGGGTCAAGGCGATATTCCTGGCAATCACCTTTGCCGGCATGGCCACCCTGTGGATGGCGGTGTTCGCCGACATGGGCGTGAGCCTGCTGGTGGTGTTCAACGGCTTGCGCCTGTTGCGCAAATAACGAGGTGCCATGCTCGGTTCGGAGCTCAAAGCCTTCTACATGGTCGCCCGCCTGGGCAGCATCACGCTGGCGGCGAAGAAGCTTGGGCTCAGCCAGCCCACTGTGACCACGCAGATCCGCAACCTGGAGAGCCAGTACGCGGTCGAGCTGTTCTATCGGGGCGGCCGACGCCTGGTGCTGAGCGAGGAGGGCGCCAGGCTACTGCCGCGGGTCAAGGCCTTGTTGCAGCAGGAAGCGGACATCGAGTTCGAACTGCGCAACAGTGGCCAGGCCCAGGGCAGCCTGCGTGTCGCCGCTACCGCGCCGTATTACATTCTCGACCTGGTGAAGGTGTTCCGTGAACGCCTGCCTCAGGTCGAGGTGGCGGTGGAGATCGGCAACTCGCAACAGGTGCTGGAGATGCTCGAGGAGTACCGGGTGGATATCGCCGGCTCGTCGCAGTTGGTCGAGGATGCGCGCCTTGTGCGCCGGGTGCTGGGCAGCGATCCGCTGGTCGTGGCCGTGCACCGTAGCCATCCCCTGGCGCAGCGCCAGGCGGTGGGCATCGAAGCCCTCTGCGGGCATTGCCTGTTGATGCGCGAGCCGGGTTCGACCACGCGCAAGCTGACCGAGCAGATGATGCAGGACGCCGGGGTGAAGGCTGGTGCGCTGCTGGAAATCGGCAGCCGCGAGTCGATCCGCGAAGCGGTGCTGCGCAATATCGGCATCAGTGTCATTGCTCGCCATGAAGTGCCGCTGACCCCGGAGCTGCGGGTGCTGGCGCTGGAGGGTGCGCCGCTGATGCACGAGTACCTGTATTGCCTGAAGGAGCGGCGCCAGGCGCGCTTGCCGGCGGCGTTTCTCGGGGTGGCGCAGGAGGTGGCGGGGGCTCGGTTCTAGATTTCCTGTAGCTTGTTCGCGGACAAGCCCGTGTTCGCAGGCGCTCAACCAAAATCCGCCAATGCCACTATCACCCACTTTGCCCTGATCGCCACAGAACCTTCGCACAGCCTTCCTAGCATGGCCCTCATCTCTTCGATGAGGCCCAGCCATGAACCACGCAACCCCGGGCGCACACATGAACGTGCGCGGTATCCACAAGCGTTTTGGCGCGTTCACCGCGCTGAACGACGTGTCCCTGGACATCGCCGCTGGCGAGCTGGTCTGCCTGCTCGGCCCCTCCGGCTGCGGCAAGACCACCCTGCTGCGCTGTATCGCCGGCCTCGAACGCCAGGACCGGGGCTCGCTGTACATCGGCGATCGGGATATCTCCGAGCTGCCGCCCCAGGCCCGTGATTACGGCATTCTGTTCCAGTCCTATGCCCTGTTCCCCAACCTCACCGTCGAGGCCAATATCGCCTATGGCCTGACGGGCGGCAGCCGCGAGCATTCGCGTCAGCGGGTCGCCGAAATGCTCGAGTTGGTTGGCCTGGCCGGCAGCGAAAAGAAATACCCCAGCCAGCTCTCCGGTGGCCAGCAACAGCGTGTGGCCCTGGCTCGTGCCTTGGCGCCATCGCCATCGGTGCTGTTGCTCGACGAGCCGATGTCGGCACTGGATGCGCGGGTGCGCGAGCACTTGTGCACCGAGCTGCGCCAACTGCAGCGCAAGCTGGGCATTACCACCTTGATGGTTACCCACAACCAGGACGAGGCCATGCTGATGGCCGACCGCATCGCGGTGATGAACAACGGGCAGGTCGAGCAGTACGCCTCCCCGCAGGATATCTACGACCGGCCTGCCACACCGTTCGTTGCCGAGTTCGTTGGCCAGGGCAACTGGCTGCCGTTCCAGCGCCATGACGACAGCCACGCCCAGGTGGGCAGCATGAGCATGCGCCTGGCGCCGGGGGCGGTGAGTGCGCGCAGTGGCCGGCTGTTCTGCCGTCCGGAGGCGATCACGGTCAACCCGGTGGTGCACGAGGAGAACCTGTTCCCGGCCAAGGTGCGTGAGCTCACCTTTCTTGGCAACCGCTGCCGCATGAGCTTCGAACTCAAGGCCTTGCCGGGGCACGCGTTGCTCGCGGAGCTGGCGCCCGAAGCCATGCCGCGCCTGGGCTCGCAGGATATCTGGGTGGCCCTGCCACCGCAGAGCCTGCAGGTGTTCGCCTGAGATGGCCGCGTCCATGAGCGTATCGGTGAGCGCCGCCAAGGCCGTACCACGCAGTGGCGTCGCCCTGGGTGATCGATTGTTTGTCGTCGGCGGCAAGAGCCTGCTGTTGCTCCTGCTGTTGCTGGCCGTGCTGATGCCGCTGCTGGCCATCTTCTGGCGTGGTTTCAGCGGCGAGGCGGGCCAGGGCGGTGGCCTGCAGGCGGCCGCCGAGCTGTTTGCCAGCGACAACTTTCGCTGGCTGCTCGGTAACAGCCTGGTGGTGGCCTTCAGCGTAGCGCTGATCGTCGTGCCACTGGCCTACTTGTTCGCCTATGCCCTGCAACGCACGCTGATTCCGGCCAAGGGCCTATGGCGCGGGATTTCACTGCTGCCGCTACTGGCGCCGTCGATGCTGCCGGCCATTGCGCTGGTCTACCTGTTCGGTAACCAGGGCCTGCTGCGCGGGCTGCTGAGCGACAACATCTACGGGTTCTGGGGGATCGTGCTTGGCGAAGCGATCTACACCTTCCCGCATGCCTTGATGATCCTGCTGTCAGCGCTGTCGCTGGCCGATGCACGGCTGTTCGACGCAGCCTCGAGCATGGGCGCCGGACCATGGCGGGCGTTTCGCAGCATCACCTGGCCGACCACGCGCCAGGCGGTGTTCGCCGCGTTCTGCCTGGTGTTCACCTTGACCATTACTGACTTTGGCGTGCCGGTGGTGGTCGGTGGCGACTATCAGGTACTGGCGCTGGAGGCCTACAAGGCGGTGGTCGGCCAGCAGCAGTTCGGCCGTGGCGCCCTGATCGGCATGGTCCTGCTGGTGCCGGCGCTGCTCAGCTTCAGCGTCGATGCCTGGCTGCGCCGCCGCCAGGGCGAGGCGATGAGCGGGCGCGCGCAGGTATTCGAGCCCCAGCCTTCGTGTCGTCGCGATGCCTGCTTCCTGGCCATCGTGGTGCTGGTCTGCGCAGCGCTGCTGGGGGTGATCGGCATGGCGGTGTATTCGTCGCTGGTGACCTTCTGGCCCTATAACCTGACGCTTTCGTTCAAGCACTACCTGTTCGACGAGACCGCCGGTGGCGGCTGGCTGGCCTACCGCAACAGCGTGACCATGGCCCTGTGCTGCGCCGTGATCGGCAGCGTGGTGATCTTCACCGGCACCTACCTGATGGAGAAAACCCAAGGCCAGCGCCTGCTCAACCAAGCCTTGCGCCTGCTCAGCTTCGTACCGATGGCGGTGCCAGGACTCGTCCTGGGCCTGGGCTACGTGTTCTTCTTCAACCTCGCCGGTAACCCGCTGCATGTCTTCTACGGCAGCATGGCGCTGCTGGTGGTCTGCACCATCGCCCACTACCTGACCACCGCCCAGATGACCGCTAGCACTGCGCTGCGCCAGCTCGATGGTGAGTTCGAGGCGGCTGCGCTGTCGCTCAAGGCGCCCCTGTACCGGCATTACCTGCGCGTCACCGTACCGATCTGCCTGCCTGCACTGCTGGATATCGTGCGCTACCTGTTCGTTTCCGGGATGACCACGGTGTCGGCAGCGATCTTCCTCTACAGCCCCGACACGATCCTGGCCGCCGTCGCCGTGCTGAACATGGACGATGCCGGCAACGTTGGCGGTGCTGCGGCGATGTCCACCCTGATCCTGCTCACCAGTGCCACGGCCTCGCTGCTGCTGGCGGGGGCTTCACGCGGCCTGTTGCGCCGCTCCCAGGCCTGGCGCCAGCGCGCGCCCAAACCCTGATTCGACTGTCCACCTAAAGGAGCTGCTTCATGTTCAAGCCACTTGCCCTTGTTGCTGCCGTATCTGCCGTGTTCAGCCTGCAGGCCTCGGCCGCCACCCAGCTGACCGTCTACACCGCCCTGGAAGCCGAGCAGCTCAAGAGCTACAAGCAGGCCTTCGAGAAGGCCAACCCGGATATCGAGATCAAATGGGTGCGTGACTCCACCGGCATCATCACCGCCAAGCTGCTGGCCGAGAAGGATCGTCCGCAGGCTGACGCGGTGTGGGGCCTGGCGGCCTCGAGCCTGGCCATTCTCGATCAGAACGGCATGCTTGATGCCTACGCGCCGAAAGACCTGGGCAAGATCGCACCCAATTACCGCGACGCCGCCAACCCGCCAGCCTGGGTGGGGATGGACGTGTGGGCCGCGACGATCTGCTTCAACACCATCGAGGCCGAGAAGCAGGGCCTGAGCAAGCCCGTGAGTTGGCAGGACCTGACCAAGCCTGAGTACAAGGGCAAGATCGTCATGCCCAACCCGGCCTCCTCCGGCACCGGCTTCCTCGATGTCAGCGCCTGGCTGCAGACTTTCGGCGAACCGCAGGGCTGGGCCTACATGGATGCCCTGCACCAGAACATCGGCCAGTACGTTCATTCCGGCTCCAAGCCCTGCAAGTTGGCGGCGGCGGGCGAGTTCCCGATCGGCATCTCGTTCGAGTACCCGGCCGTACAGCTCAAGCGCCAGGGCGCGCCGCTGGACATCGTGCTGCCCAAGGAAGGGCTCGGCTGGGAAATCGAGGCCACCGCGGTGATCAAGGGCACGCCTAAGGCCGATGCCGCGCGACGCCTGGCCGATTTCTCGGCGAGCCCTGCGGCCATGGAGCTGTACAAGGAGAACTTCGCCGTACTCGCCGCACCTGGGATTGCCAAGCTGCAGACGGAGCTGCCTGCCGACTACGAGCAACGCCTGATCAAGAACGATTTTGCGTGGGCGTCGAAGCATCGCGACCAGATCCTGGCCGAGTGGCGCAAGCGCTACGACGGCAAGTCGGAGAAGGCGGCGCAGTAAGTCGAACGATATTCAGCAGGTCTATCCTCACCACGCCAGGACCCTATCGCCATGCCGACTCCAGCCCAGATCATCGACAACACCTTCGCCTTGTATGAGCGCCACGGCGCTGACGACTACATCGGCGAGGCCATCACCCAGATCGAGCACATGTCCCAGGCTGCGCAACGGGCCATGGCCGAGGGCTTCGACGACGAGGTGGTGCTCGCTGCGTTCTTCCACGATATCGGCCACCTGTGCGGTGGCGACGCCAGCATGGGCGGTTATGGTGTGGTCAGCCATGAGCGTATCGGCGCCGAGTACCTGCGCCGTTGCGGCTTCGGTGAGCGCATGGCGCGATTGGTGGAGTTCCACGTCGAGGCCAAGCGCTACCTGACCTTACGCAAGCCGGGATACTACGAACGGCTGAGCGAGGCGAGTCGGCGCACCTTGGGTTACCAGGGGGGCGTGATGAGCGATGCCGAAGCCGATGCCTTCGAGCGTGATCCGCTGTTTGCGGTGAGCCTGCGCATGCGTGAGTGGGACGAGATGGCCAAGGAAGTCGGGGTGCCTGTGCTGGACATGACGGTGTTGAAAGAGAAGGCGTTGGCCTTGATCTGAGATTGGGTGCACTCGTTAGCGCTTAGGAGCACCTGTCTTGCTCAAAATCTGAGGCCTGCCCAATCCCTGTGGGAGCGGGCTTGTCCCGCGAAAGGAACACCGCGATGCATGGCACCGGCTACGCCGGTGATCGCGGGACAAGTCGCAGCGGCGAACCGCCTCTCCCACCGGGATTGGGCAGGCCTCAGATTTTTGAGCAAGACAGTTGCTCTCACAGGGGAGCGCTTCAGATCTGTGACACCAACGCCTCGAGCTGCTCCTGGCGCTCGGCCTGGTTCACCCGTGCGCCCGGATTGAGCGTCGACCATTGTGGATGCGCCCGCGCCTTGGTCAACGCCTCCGGCAATTTGCCCTCGCGCCAGGCCTTTTCATCCAGCTCGCCCAGCCGCACCCTGTCCTGTGCGGCATGGCCACGGCTGTCCAAGGCGAGCATCAGCTGCTGTTGCCGCAGCGCCAGCAGACGCAGCACGCTGTCATCCACGGTCAGTTCACGCTGTCCCTTGAGCTTGCCCAGCAACCGCGATCCATAATTACGCGCGGTTTGCAGTGCGCCTCCGGCAATGGCGCCCGCCAGCGCGGCAGCGCCGAGGGTCAGGCCACCGACCAGCAGATCGACACCCGCACCGGCCGCCGCTCCGGCGGCGACACCGCTGCCCAGGCGTACGCCCAGCAGCTTCAGGGTCTCGGGGTTGAACAGGTCATCGCCCCAGCGACCGTCCAGCAACGGCAGGTCGCCGGCATTGGCGTCTTCACGACGGAAGGCATAGAGCTTGAGCAACGCCTCGACACAGCGCTGCTCACGTTGGCGAACATCCTGACGCAGCGCCTCGATGGCCTTGGCTTCAGCGGCAGGCTCCGCCTCGACGCTGCGCCGACAGGCGGCGCAGTCGAGCAGGAGCTCAGCGATCAGGCGCTTGCCGCTGTGCTGGCGGGCCAGGCGCTGGGCCTGCTGGTCGTCGATCAAGCGCTGCAAGGCGGGGCGCGATGTCTCCAGCAGCAGGGCGAGGCTCTCGTAGAGGCGTCGCTCGCCGTCCTCGGGCGGGGCCACGCTGTCGAACCGCACCAGCGCGTGCAGGCCCAGGCGGGCCAGGGCTTCGCGCCATTCTGGCTCGCGGTGCTGGCTGCTGGCGACGAAGTTGAGCACGGGCAGCAGCGGCTTGCCGCAGCCGGCGAGTACCTCCAGCTCGTCGCGGTACTTGGCCAGTACCGGCTCGCGTGCATCGATCACATAGAGGCCGGCATTGCTCGCCTGTAACTGACGCAGCACCTTGGCTTCCTGCTCGAAGCGCTGGCGCGCCTCGCTACCCTGGAGAAAGCGCTCCAGGCGGGCCGGGCCGTCAAGGCGTTCACCGGGGCGTTCCAGGCGCTCCAGATAGTCGAGCAGGGCAATGGCGTCTTCCAGGCCGGGGGTGTCGTAGAGCTCGAGCAAGGGCTCGCCGTCCACCGACAGCCGCGCGCCTTCGACATGACGGGTGGTGCTGGGGCGATGGGAGACCTCACCAAATCCGACATCGCGGGTGAGGGTGCGCAGCAGCGAGGTCTTGCCGACGTTGGTGTGGCCGACCACGGCCAGCTTGAGCGGATCAGTCATGGCCATGCTCCAGCCAGGTCAGGGGCGAGGTGTCGGCGTGGTGCAGGCCAAGGCGGTCGAGGGCTTCGTGCCAGTCGCCCAGGCGAGCGGCGTCCATTGCCTGGCCAGGCAGGGCCTGGAGCAACCAGATGCGCGTGGCGCCTGCGTTGCGCGCGAGCTCGGCGAGCAACGCCAGGCTGCCACGGTCAGGCGAGCGGCGCGGGTCACAGGCGATGGCCAGGCGCGCCGGTGGGAAACGGCTGAGTTGTTCGAGCAGTTTGTTGCGTGATTCGCGGCTGTCGAGCACGCCTGCGTTGGTCACCGTGCTTGGCAGCGTGGGCGGCCAGGCGCGCTGGTCATCCAGCTCCAGGCCCACCAGCAGAGCGCCGCTGCTGCCAGTTTCCAGTTGGCCCGCCTCGAACTGCGGCAGGTGCTCGGGGGCGGCGTCCTGTACACCGATGCGTTCGCTGCGCGGCATCAGCGCGTCACGCAGTTGTGCATGGCCTGGCAGGCTGAGATCCAGGGCCAGTTGCCTGCGGCCCTGGCGCCAGCGCCACAGGCACAGGGTCGCCAGCAACAGGCGGGGCAGCAGGCCGTACACCAGCACTACGCCGAGCAGCCAACTTGCCCAGGCCTGGCGGGCGATGTCCAGGCTCGGCAGGGTCGCGCCGCTGGCGCGGATCATGCTCTCGTCGGGAATGCTGAAGCCCAGCAGCGAGGGCAGGGCGCCGAGGGCGTTGGTCAGGGCGATGAAGGGTTCGGCCGCGAGCAGGGTGGTCTCCCAGACGAAGCCGTAGCGCCGGGTCGCTAGCAGCGCCAACAGCATGCCCAGCGCCGCGCTCATCGCCAGCAGCCACAGGCCATGCACCAGCAGGCCGAGCAGCCAGCGATTGAGGCGCTTGCGCTGCAGCAGCACCAGCAGGGCGGGGGCCAGGTGCACGGCCTTGGCATCACGGGCGAAGCGTTCGCTGAGCCACAGCCAGAGCCGGCCCAGGGTTGCGCCCTGCTCACCTGCGAAGAAGAAGCCCAGGGCCCAGCCGACCAGCAACACCAGGTTCAGGCCCAGCAGGCTGCCCAGCGCCCAGAACACATTCACCGGGCGTTGGCCGTCACCCAGCGCCGCAAGGCCGAGGCCGGCGCCGCTGAGCACGGCGACGATCATCAGGGCCAGCAGGGCCAGGCGTGCACCCTGCTTCCAATGACGCAGGGCCTGGGTCATGCCGTCGCGCTCGGCCAGCCACAGGGCGCGGTGCTCGATGCGTGCCGCCAGGTCGCCGCCCTGCTGGCGCGCGCGACGGTTGGCTTCCTGGTCTTCCAGGGGGCCGGCGTGTTCTTCACGCAGGCGCACCGCTTCGGTGAGCCAGCGTTTGTCCAGTTCGGTCGGTGCAGTCACAAGGTCTTCCATTGCACGGGTCGAGGCCCAAGCATAACCCACGTGCCGAGTGCTATCCTCGCCGTCATGAACACATCACTTCCCCTCAGCCTGATCGCGGCACTCGCCGAGAACCGCGTGATCGGCATCGACAACTCCATGCCCTGGCACCTGCCGGGGGACTTCAAGTACTTCAAGGCCACCACCCTGGGCAAGCCGATCATCATGGGGCGCAAGACCTGGGATTCGCTCGGGCGACCACTGCCGGGGCGCTTGAACATCGTCGTCAGCCGCCAGCCCGGGTTGACGCTGGCGGGCGCCGAGGTGTTCGACTCGCTGGAGGCAGCGCTGGTGCGTGCCGAGCAGTGGGCGCGCGAGCAGGGGGTTGGTGAGCTGATGCTGATCGGCGGCGCGCAGCTCTACGGGCAGGCACTGGAGAAGGGGCTGGTGAGCCGCATGTACCTGACGCGTGTGGAGCTTGCGCCTGAAGGGGATGCCTGGTTCCCGGCGTTCGACGCGGCGCAGTGGACGCTGGCATCGACCGAGCGGCAGGTCGAGGAAGGCAAGCCGGTCTATCACTTCGAGGTGTGGGACAAGCGTTAGGCTCTGTCTGAAATGTATCTGCACTCGCCCATACTGCGTTGAAACGAGGCTCGGAATGCTCATGTACTCCAGTACACTGCGCTTCCGAGCCCCGTTTCGCCTTGTCTGGCCTTCGCGCAGACACATTTCAGACAGACCCTAGAGCTTTTTCTGTGGAAGCGGCTTCGTCCGCTCCCACAGGGCAAGTGTTGCTCAGGAGTGACTCAGCTCGGCATGCTCGTCTCCGGCCAGCACTTGCTGGTCGGTCTGCTTGAGCAGTTGGCTGGTCACCACGCCGGCAGTCATCGAGCCGTTCACGTTCAATGCAGTACGGCCCATGTCGATCAGCGGCTCGACCGAGATCAGCAGCGCCACCAGCTCGACCGGCAGGCCCATGGCCGGCAGCACGATCAGCGCGGCGAAGGTCGCGCCGCCACCGACCCCGGCAACCCCCGCCGAGCTCAGGGTGACGACGGCCACCAGGGTTGCGATCCACAGCGGATCGAACGTGTCGATGCCCACGGCCGGCGCCACCATGACCGCCAGCATTGCCGGATACAGGCCGGCGCAGCCGTTCTGGCCGATGGTTGCGCCGAACGATGCACTGAAGCTGGCGATCGACTGCGGTACGCCCAGGCGGCGAGTCTGCGCCTCGATATTCAGCGGGATGCTGGCGGCGCTGGAGCGGCTGGTGAAGGCAAAGGTCAGCACCGGCCAGACTTTGCGGAAGAAGCGCAGCGGGCTGACGCCAGTGATCGCCAGGATCACCCCGTGTACCACGAACATCAGCCCCAGGCCGATGTACGACACCACGACGAAGCTGCCCAGCTTGAGGATGTCATCGAGGTTCGAGCTGGCCACCACCTTGGTCATCAGCGCCAGGACGCCATAAGGCGTGAGCTTCATCACCAGGCGCACCAGGCGCATGACCCAGGCCTGCAGCACGTCGATGGCCGACAGGGCGCGCTCGCCCTTGTCCTTGTCGTCCCTGATCAATTGCAAGGCGGCAAGGCCCAGGAACACGGCGAAGATCACCACGCTGATGATCGAGGTCGGCTTGGCCCGGGCCAGGTCGCCCACCGGGTTGCTAGGGATGAACGACAGCAGCAGTTGCGGGATGTTGAGGTCGGCGACCTTGCCTGCGTAGTCGCTGTTGATGGCTTGCAGGCGTGCTGTTTCCTGGACGCCGGCGACCAGGCCCTCGGCACTGAGGCCGAACAGGTTGGTCAGGGTGATGCCGATCAGTGCGGCGATGGCTGTGGTCAGCAGCAGGGTACCGATGCTCAGCGCGCTGATCCGGCCAAGGGCCGAGGCATTGTGCAGGCGTGCCACAGCGCTGAGGATCGAGGCGAAGATCAGCGGCATGACGATCATCTGCAGTAAGCCGACATAGCCGTTGCCGACCAGGTCGAGCCAGGCGATGGTTGCCTTGAGCACCGGATGGCCAGCGCCGTACAGGCTGTGCAACACCAGCCCGAACAGAACGCCCAGCACCAGGCCAAGCAGCACTTTTTTCGCCAGGCTCCAGTCGGTACGGCGGGTTTGCGCCAGGCCCAGCAGCAGGGCCAGGAACGCCAGCAGGTTGAGGGAAAGCGGCAGGTTCATTGAAGCTCCGTGAAGCAAAAATAGGGATCGCCTCTGTGAGCGATTGCGAACGGAAATGCTAACAGTCTGAAAAGAAACGAATTTATATCTAAAGGTAATTTAGATAGTCGCTAATGGAATAACGCGCTGTCGCAGTTGGCAATGAACATGCCGTTTCGGGCTCTCTCGAGGTCGGTGCCAGACGTCTGCCTGTCATGCAGGCGGTCTAGGCTTCAGCGGCCATGTCTCTGGAGAACGCACATGATGTCTGCTCCGAAACTTCTCGCGGGCGGTCTCGCCCTGCTGCTCAGCGCCAGCACCTGGGCGGCAACCGAACTCAAGCACTGGCCCGCCGAGGCCGCCAAACAGCTCGACACGATGATCGCTGCCAATGCCCACAAGGGTAACTACGCGGTCTTCGACATGGACAACACCAGCTATCGCTACGATCTCGAGGAAGCGCTGCTGCCGTTCATGGAGAACAAAGGCCTGCTGACTCGCGACAAGCTCGACCCTTCGTTGAAGCTGATCCCGTTCAAGGATACCGCTGAGCACAAGGAGAGCCTGTTCAGCTATTACTATCGCCTGTGCGAAATCGATGACATGGTCTGCTACCCCTGGGTGGCGCAGGTGTTCTCCGGCTTCACGCTCAAGGAACTGAAGGTTCAGGTCGATGAGCTGATGGCCTCGAACAAGCCGGTCCCCAGCACCTACTTCGAAGGCGATCAGGTCAAGACCATCGAGGTGCAGCCGCCGAAGGTCTTCACCGGCCAGGCCGAGCTGTACAACAAGCTGATGGAGAACGGCATCGAGGTCTATGTGATCTCGGCCGCGTCCGAGGAGCTGGTGCGCATGGTCGCGTCCGATCCCAAGTACGGCTACAACGTCAAGCCGCAGAACGTGATCGGCGTCAGCCTGCTGCTCAAGGACCGCGCCAGCGGCAAGCTGACCACGGCGCGCAAGCAGATCAGCGAAGGCCACTATGATGCCAAGGCTAACGAGGGCCTGGAGTTGACGCCCTACCTGTGGACCCCGGCCACCTGGATGGCCGGCAAGCAGGCGGCCATCCTGACTTACATCGATGAGTGGAAGCGGCCAGTGCTGGTAGGCGGCGATACGCCAACCAGCGACGGCTACATGCAGTTCCATGGTGTCGACGTGGGCAAGGGCGGCATCCACCTGTGGATAAACCGCAAGTCCAAGTACATGGACCAGCTGAACGGAATGATCGCCAAGCATGCGGCGGCGCAAGCGAAGGAAGGGCTGCCGGTGACGGCGGACAAGAACTGGGTGATCGTGACGCCGGAGCAGATTCAGTAAGCGTTGTAGCGCCTATGCCGGCCTTTTCGCGGGCAAGCCCGCTCCCACAGGGGTCTCATAGTCTTCAAGGCTGCGCTGTATCTGTGGGAGCGGGCTTGCCCGCGAAGAGGCCGATACTTTTTCACAGGCATAAAAAAACCGGCGCTCAAGGCGCCGGTTTTTCATTCATGCCCTAGAAACCTCACAGCCCGTCGAGCATCGCCTTGTTCCGCACAGCACCCTTGTCGGCGCTGGTCGCCAGCAGGGCGTAGGCCTTCAGTGCAGTGGTCACCTTGCGTGGGCGCACTTCGGCAGGTTTCCAGCCCTTCTTGTCCTGCTCGACACGGCGTGCAGCCAACTCTTCGTCGCTGACCAGCAGGTTGATCGAGCGGTTCGGAATGTCGATCAGCACTTTGTCACCGTCCTTGACCAGGCCGATGGCACCGCCCGAGGCCGCTTCCGGCGAAGCGTGGCCGATCGACAGGCCCGAAGTGCCGCCGGAGAAGCGGCCGTCGGTGAGCAGGGCGCAGGCCTTGCCCAGGCCCTTGGACTTCAGGTACGAGGTCGGATAGAGCATTTCTTGCATGCCAGGGCCGCCTTTCGGGCCTTCGTAGCGGATGATCACGATGTCGCCGGCCTTCACTTCGTCGGCGAGGATGCCGCGCACGGCGCTGTCCTGGCTTTCGAAGATCTTCGCGGTGCCTTCGAACACGTGGATCGACTCGTCGACGCCTGCGGTCTTGACCACGCAACCGTCCAGGGCGATGTTGCCGTACAGCACGGCCAGGCCGCCTTCTTGCGAGTAAGCGTGTTCGAAGCTGCGGATGCAGCCGTTCTCGCGGTCGTCGTCGAGGGTTTCCCAGCGGGTCGACTGGCTGAACGCGGTCTGGGTCGGGATACCGGCCGGGCCTGCCTTGAAGAAGGTGTGCACGGCTTCGTCATCGGTCTGGGTGATGTCCCACTTGGCGATGGCTTCTTCCATGCTGCGGCTGTGCACGGTCGGCAGGTCGGTGTGCAACAGGCCGCCACGGGCCAGCGAGCCGAGGATGCTGAAGATGCCGCCGGCGCGGTGGACGTCCTCCATGTGGTACTTCTGGATGTTCGGCGCCACCTTGCACAGCTGCGGCACCTTGCGCGACAGGCGATCGATGTCGCGCAGGTCGAAGTCGACCTCCGCTTCCTGGGCGGCAGCCAGCAGGTGCAGGATGGTGTTGGTCGAACCGCCCATGGCGATGTCGAGCATCATGGCGTTCTCGAACGCCTTGAAGTTGGCGATGTTGCGCGGCAGTACCGACTCGTCGTTCTCGCCGTAGTAGCGTTTGCACAGCTCGACGATGGTGCGTCCGGCGGTAAGGAACAGCTGCTCGCGGTCGGCGTGGGTGGCCAGGGTGGAGCCGTTGCCCGGCAGGGCGAGCCCCAGGGCTTCGGTCAGGCAGTTCATCGAGTTGGCGGTGAACATGCCGGAGCACGAACCGCAGGTCGGGCAGGCGCTGCGCTCGTACTCGGCGACCTTTTCGTCACTGGCGGTCGAGTCGGCGGCGATGACCATGGCGTCGACCAGGTCCAGGCCGTGGCTGGCCAGCTTGGTCTTGCCGGCTTCCATCGGGCCGCCGGAGACGAAGATCACTGGAATGTTCAGGCGCAGGGCAGCCATCAGCATGCCGGGGGTGATCTTGTCGCAGTTGGAGATGCAGACGATGGCGTCGGCGCAGTGGGCGTTGACCATGTACTCGACGGCGTCGGCGATGATCTCGCGGCTCGGCAGCGAGTACAGCATGCCGTCGTGGCCCATGGCGATGCCGTCGTCGACGGCGATGGTGTTGAATTCCTTGGCCACGCCACCGGCGCGCTCGATCTCGCGGGCGACCAGCTGGCCCAGGTCTTTCAGGTGCACGTGGCCCGGAACGAACTGGGTGAACGAGTTGGCGATGGCAATGATCGGTTTCTTGAAGTCTTCGTCCTTCATCCCGGTGGCGCGCCACAGTGCGCGGGCACCCGCCATGTTGCGGCCCTGGGTGGAAGTCTTGGAACGATAATCAGGCATGAAGCACTCCTGGCGGCTTGATCAGGTCTCTGGAAAAGGGAGTGAGCTTCTCTTGTCCTTTGCGCCGAAGGCCGGTTGCCGCTGGCACGGATGGGGCCGAAGACAGCGCGGGATCGCCGCGTGCTTGGCCAGAGCTCATAAACCCGCCTGGGGATGTCTGGCGATGAATAGGCCGATTCTACACCGCTGGCGCGACGAGGGAATGACGATGTGTCTGGACGGTGCTTTTCGTCATTTGGGCAGGGTGATGTAGGACATCTCCCAAATGCCGTCCTGGCGGTATTTTCCGGATCTCGCTGCACCTATCATCCCCGCGCCGCATGTGCGGCTTCACGAGCCAAGCCCCTCAATGGACCTTCCCAGTTTCAGTTCATCGCGAACCTGCAATCTGGCACTGAGCGCACCGTCGCCAGGGCATCCGGAGACTTGAGCCCGCGTGGCTGAGGTCTGCGGGCGCCTGCTTCGGCGCCTGGAGAACCTACCATGCAACAACCGACCGACACCCTCGCCGAATCCCTCGACCTGCGCCAGGCGGCCCAGGCCCGACGCGATCGACTCCTGCAGCACGCACTGTACGAAGACGGCAGCGCCGGCGCGCTGATGATCAGCGAGTACTCCAGCCTGGACAGTGGCCTGAGCGCGCGCCAGGCCATCGACATGCTGCGGCGCGAAGCCGCCGACGCCGAAACCATCTATCAATCCTACGTCCTCGATGCCCAGCGCAACCTGCTTGGCACGCTGTCGCTGCGTGAACTGATCCTGGCGCCGCCCGACCAGCCGATCGAGGCCATCATGGTGCGCCAGGTGATCTGCGTGACCACGGCGACCCGTCAGGAAGAGGTTGCTCGGCTGATTGGCGACCACGACCTGCTGGCGGTACCGGTGCTCGACGAGCTGGGGCGGCTGGTGGGGATCGTCACCTGCGACGAAGCGCTGGATGTGATGGTGGAGGAGGCTACCGAAGACTTTCACAAGGGCGCATCGATCACCAATCACATCGGCAATCTCAAGGATGCAACCGTCAGCCTGATGTACCGCAAACGCGTGCTGTGGCTGGTGCTGCTGGTATTCGGCAACCTGTTTTCAGGTGCGGGAATCGCCGCGTTCGAGGACACCATTGCCGCCCATATCGCCCTGGTGTTCTTCCTGCCGTTGCTGGTAGACAGCGGCGGCAATGCCGGCGCCCAGTCGGCAACCCTGATGGTGCGCGGCCTGGCCACGGGCGACGTGGTGCTGCGTGACTGGTTGCGCATGCTCACGCGCGAATGCGGTGTTGCGCTTGCCCTGGGCGGGACCATGGCAGTGGCTGTCGCTTCGTTGGGGGTATTGCGCGGCGGCCCGGAAATCGCACTGATCGTGGCCAGCAGCATGTTGGTGATCGTGCTGATCGGCAGCCTCATCGGCATGAGCCTGCCATTCATGCTCAGTCGCCTGAAGCTTGACCCGGCGACGGCCAGCGGGCCGCTGGTGACCTCGATTGCCGATGCCGTGGGGGTGTTGATCTACTTTGGCATCGCGTCGATGGTGCTGGATATCTGAGGAGACGCTACGAGGGCAGCAGCATTGCCGACTTCACCGGGGGCTTGCTGATTGCCGGTACAAGTGTCAGCAATCATCGCAAGCCGTATGACTTGGGGCTGTAGACCAGCCCCGGTTGGGTGGGTCAGCTGTTGGGCAGCAACCGGCAGGTGATGCTCTTGATATAGCGGGTCTCGGCGATCGCCGGGTGCACCGGGTGATCCGGCCCCTGGCCGCCGCGCTCGAGCAGTTGCAGGTTGCGGTCCAGGTGACGGGCGCTGGTCAGCAGGATGTTGTTCAGGTCATCTTCGGGCAGGTGCATCGAGCACGAAGCGCTGACCAGGATGCCGTCCTTGTTGAGCATGCGCATGGCCTGTTCGTTGAGGCGACGGTAGGCAGCCTCGCCGTTCTTCAGGTCTTTCTTGCGCTTGATGAAGGCGGGTGGGTCGGCAATGATCACGTCGAAGCGCTCTTCGGCGGCCTTGAGCTCGCGCAGCGCCTCGAACACGTCGCCCTCGATGCAGGTCAGCTTCTCGGCGATGCCGTTGAGCGCGGCATTGCGCTCGACGCCATCCAGAGCGAAGCCCGAGGCATCGACGCAGAACACTTCGCTGGCGCCGAAGGCCCCGGCCTGCACGCCCCAGCCACCGATGTAGCTGAACAGGTCGAGCACGCGCTTGCCCTTGACGTAGGGCGCCAGGCGCGCACGGTTCATGCGGTGGTCGTAGAACCAGCCGGTCTTCTGGCCTTCACGCACCGGCGCTTCGAACTTCACGCCGTTCTCTTCCAGCGCGACCCAGTCGGGTACTTCGCCGTAGACGGCCTCGACATAGCGCTCCAGGCCTTCGGCGTCGCGCGCGGCGGAGTCATTCTTGAACAGGATGCCGCTGGGCTTGAGTACCTGCACCAGGGCTGCGATCACATCATCCTTGTGCGCTTCCATGGTGGCCGAGGCCAGTTGCACCACGAGAATGTCGAAGAAGCGGTCGACCACCAGGCCCGGCAGCAGGTCGGAGTCGCCGTAGACCAGGCGGTAGCAGGGCTTGTCGAACAGGCGTTCGCGCAGCGACAGGGCGACGTTCAGGCGGTGCACCAGCAGCGACTTGTCCAGCGGCAGCTTGGCGTCGCGCGACAGCAGGCGCGCGCAGATCAGGTTGTTCGGGCTCACCGCCACCACGCCCAGTGGCTTGCCGTTGGCGGCCTCGAGGATCGCCTGTTGACCCGCCTTCAGGCCTTGCAGCGGAGTGGCGGCAACGTCGACCTCGTTGCTGTAGACCCACAGGTGGCCGGCGCGCAGGCGGCGGTCGGCATTGGCTTTGAGGCGAAGGCTGGGCAGGGACATGACGTCGCTCCGGAAAAAAGAGCGGGAGTATACCGCGTTGGCCCGGGGTTCGCTGGTGGGGTGGATGAAGTGTCGGCCCCCTCGCGGCTAAAGTTAACCGTCCAGGGAACGATCCAGTGGTTGGTGCCCTGCAGGAGTACAGGGTTAGAATCTCTCGTCATTTCCGAGTGTGTACCCATGTCCCAGGAACTTTCCGCCGAACAGATCCAGCAAGCCTTGCAAGGCATCACCATCCCGCCGCAGCCGCAGATCATGGTGGACCTGCAGTTCGAGCAATACATGCCCGACCCGGACCTGGAGACGATCGCCAAGCTGATAGCGCAGGATCCTGGCCTGGCCGGTGCGCTGCTCAAGCTGGTGAACTCCCCGCATTTCGGGTTGGCCAACAAGATCGGCTCGATCCAGCGCGCCGTGAACCTGTTGGGCAGCCGCTCGATCATCAACCTGATCAACGCCCAGTCGATCAAGGGCGAGATGAGCGACGAGACCATCGTTACCCTCAATCGCTTCTGGGACACCGCCCAGGACGTCGCGATGACCTGCCTGACCCTGGCCAAGCGCACCGGCATCCAGGCGGCGGACGAGGCCTACACCCTCGGCCTGTTCCATGACTGCGGCGTGCCGCTGATGCTCAAGCGCTTCCCCACTTACATGGAGGTGCTGGAAGACGCCTACGCCAAGGCCGGCGAAGAGGTACGGGTGGTCGATACCGAGAATCGTGCCTTCAACACCAACCATTCGGTGGTCGGCTACTTCACCGCCAAGTCGTGGCGCCTGCCGGAGCACATCAGTGCAGCCATCGCCAACCACCACAACGCCCTGGCGGTGTTCCGCGACGAGTCTTCGCGCAACACCCAGACCCAGCTCAAGAATCTGCTGGCGGTGCTGAAAATGGCCGAACACATCTGTGCCTCGTACCGCGTGCTGGGCAACCAGAGCGTCGACCACGAGTGGAACGTCGTCGGGCCGCTGGTGCTGGACTACATCGGGCTGTCGGAGTACGACTTCGAGAGCCTCAAGCAGAACATCCGTGAAATGAGTGGCCACTGATCCATGCCTGAGTTGCCAGAAGTCGAGACCACACGGCGCGGGATCGCGCCGTACCTGGAAGGCCAGCGCGTCAGCCGCGTGGTGGTGCGTGACCGGCGCCTGCGCTGGCCGATCCCCGAGGATCTGGATGTGCGCCTGTCGGGGCAGCGCATCGTCAGCGTCGAGCGGCGGGCCAAGTACCTGCTGATCAACGCCGAGGTGGGCACCTTGATCAGCCACCTGGGGATGTCTGGCAACCTGCGGCTGGTCGAGCTCGGGCTGCCGGCGGCCAAGCATGAGCATGTGGACATCGAGCTGGAGTCGGGGTTGATGCTGCGCTACACCGACCCGCGTCGATTCGGCGCCATGCTCTGGAGCCAGGATCCGCTCGGTCACGAACTGCTGGTGCGCCTTGGGCCTGAGCCGTTGACCGACCTGTTCGACGGCGAGCGGTTGTTCCAGCTGTCACGCGGGCGGTCGATGGCGGTCAAGCCGTTCATCATGGACAACGCCGTGGTGGTGGGGGTGGGCAACATCTACGCTACCGAGGCGCTGTTTGCTGCGGGTATCGATCCACGCCGTGAAGCGGGCGGGATCAGCCGGGCGCGTTATCTGAAGCTGGCGATCGAGATCAAGCGCGTGCTGGCGGCGGCCATCGAACGTGGTGGCACCACGTTGCGCGACTTTATCGGCGGCGATGGGCAGCCGGGGTACTTCCAGCAGGAGTTGTTCGTCTATGGACGGGGTGGCGAGGCTTGCAAGGTGTGCGGGACGGAGCTGCGGGACGTGAAGCTGGGGCAGCGCGCAAGCGTGTTCTGCCCGCGCTGTCAGCGCTGATAGTCGTTCTGCGAACACCCATTTGCCGCCAGCTTTGATGGTCACTCCAGCACTGCGGCCTCACCGACACCACGCGGGTCGCTGGCTGCCTCGAGCGTCCCGGCCCGTTTGTCCCAGTACAACACCTGCTGGTTCCCATAGCTGCGCTGCACGTCCTTGAGCGCGTACCCGCGTGCACGCAGCGCGGCTTTCTGCTCATCGTCGAAGGTGTTGGGCTCGTGCTCGATCACATCTGGCAGGTACTGATGGTGATAGCGCGGGATCGCTGGCCATTCGCTCACTGGTCGCCCTTCGAGAAAGCCGAGCATCGACAGCAGCACCATGCTCGGGATCCGGCTACCGCCGGGCGTGCCGAAGCTGGCGAACTGTGACGGGCTCTCGATGAAGCTTGGGCTCATGCTCGACAGCGGGCGCTTGCCCGCGGCCACCGCATTGGCCTGGCTGCCGGCCAGGCCGTAGCTGTTGCTGCCAGTGGGGTCGGCGGCGAAATCGTCCATCTCGTTGTTCAGCACCACGCCGCTGCCGGGTACGGTAAAGGCTGCGCCAAAGGGCAGGTTGACCGACAGTGTGGCCGATACGGCATTGCCCGCAGCGTCGATCACGCTGAAGTGGGTGGTGTGGTCGCCCTCGCGCCACGTGGGTGCGGGGGGCAGGGCGCTGCTGGGCGTGGCATCGTGCACGTCGATGCTGTCGGCGAGCCCGCTCAGGTACTGGCGCGCCAGGAGGCGGTTGATGGGGTTGGTGACGTAGTCCGGGTCGCCGAGCAAGCCGCGATCGCGGTAGGCGCGGCGTAGGACTTCTACCACGTAGTGAGTGCGTTGCACGGGCTCTGCGCCCTGCCACGGCAGGCGCTGGAGCATCGCCAGGCTCTGGGCCAAGGCCACGCCGCCGGCAGACGGCGGTGGGCTGCTGATCAGTTCGCGCTGGCCTGCCAGCGGATAGCGCAGTGGCTGGCGCCAGGCCGTGCGGTAGCCTGCGAGATCGTCGAGGGTCCAGACACCGCCAGCGCGGCGCACACCCTCGACGAGCTTGCGGCCAACCGCCCCGCGGTAGAAGCCGTCCCGCCCCTGATCCGCCATCGCCTGCAGCGTTGCGGCCAGTTCCGGCTGGCGGATCAGGGTACCCAGGGCAGGGACCTGGTTCTCGCGCAGGAACAGCCGGGCGCTTTCCGGGTCGTCACGCAGCGCGTTCAGGCGCATGGTCGCGCGATCGCGGTAGATGCGGTCGACGGCAAAGCCTTGGTTGGCGAGGCGGATGGCTGGCGCGAGGCTGTCCCTGAGCGGCAATTTGCCGTGGGTTGCAGCGAGGTCTGCCAGGGCCTGGGGCAGACCCGGGATGGCGGCCGCCAGCGCACCGTTGATCGAAAGCCCCTGCCGGACCTTGCCGTCTTCCAGGTACATGTCCGGGGTGGCGGCACCTGGCGCGCGCTCGCGGGCATCCAGGAAGCGGTAGTGCGCAGTATCGGACTGTTCGCGCAGCAGGAAGAAACCGCCGCCGCCCAACCCCGAACCATAGGGCTCGACCACCGCCAGCGTGGCGCTGATGGCGATGGTGGCATCGAAGGCGTTGCCGCCCTGTTCCAGAACTTGTCGCGCCGCTGCCGTGGCCTCGGCATGGGGGCTGGCAATGGCAGCGCGCCCGGGCCCGTCCGCCAGGGCGGCGGTAGCGAGCAGCGCCAGTGCGGCGCCGAGCAATGCGCGGCGAATCGCGGCGACGAACGGCATCAGGCCTTGCCGGTGATCCGGCGGTATTTGGCCATCAGCTCGTCTTCGGTTTCCGGATGGGCTTCATCCAGCGGGATGCAGTCGACCGGGCAAACCTGCTGGCACTGGGGTTCGTCATAATGGCCCACGCACTGGGTGCAGAGGTTCGGGTCGATCACGTAGATCTCTTCGCCTTGCGAGATGGCGGCGTTCGGGCACTCGGGTTCGCAGACGTCGCAGTTGATGCAATCGTCGGTGATGATCAGGGACATTGGGACTCCGGCCGGGGCTCGGCGCCCGGGCATGTATCAAAGCAATGGGCACAATTGTGCCGCATTAACGCCCGCAGTGCACGCGGGCGCGAGGCTTTGTCGCGCAAGTGCCGCTTGGCGACGTGGCGTACAAAGCCGAACTCAGGCCGCTGCGATCACTTCTTGAAGCGTACGGTCAGCGCCTCGGCCACCGCCGGGTGGACGAACTTGGTGATATCACCGCCCAGCGCCGCAATCTCGCGGACCAGCGTCGAGGAAATGAACGAGTAGCGCTCCGACGGCGTGAGGAACAGGCTCTCGACGTCCGGCGCCAGTTGGCGGTTCATGTTCGCCAGCTGAAACTCGTACTCGAAGTCGGACACCGCGCGCAGGCCCCGCAGGAACACATTGGCGCCCTGCTCCTTGGCGAAGTGTGCCAGCAGAGAGGAGAAGCCGATGACTTCGACATTGGGCAGGTGTTTGGTGACCTCGCGGGCCAGCTCGACCCGTTGTTCCAGCGGGAACAGGGGGTTCTTCTTGGGGCTGGCCGCCACGGCGATGATCACGTGATCGAACAACCGCGAGGCGCGCTCGACCAGGTCACCATGGCCTTTGGTAATCGGGTCGAAAGTACCCGGGTACAACACTCGGTTCATCGCGTCATCCTGGCTGGAGTGCGTTGGGGAGTCGGATGGTAGCGCAGCGACTGCTGCCCGGCCAAGTCATGCGACCGGAAGATGGCACTATAGACAGTGCGGCTATTGGCTGTCATGCACCCTCTGCGCTCAGCGGATGAAAAGCTTGTATACCAGGCGCTGCAGGGCTTTTCCGTAAGGCGGGTAGATCAGCCGGGCGGCGTTGATGCGCTGTTTGGCCAGTACCGCCCTGGCCTTGCTGAAGGTCTGGAAACCTTCGCGACCATGGTAGTGGCCCATGCCAGAGGGGCCGATGCCGCCGAAGGGCAAGTCGTCCTGGGCGACGTGCAGCAGGGTGTCGTTCAGGCATACGCCGCCGGAGTGGGTGTGCTGCAGCACCCGCGCCTGTTGGCTGCGGTCGTAACCGAAGTAGTACAGCGCCAGCGGGCGTGGGCGCTGATTGATGTAGGCCAGCGCCTCATCCAGCTCGTCATAGGCAACCAGCGGCAGCACTGGGCCGAAGATCTCGTCCTGCATCACCTGCATGTCGTCGTTTACATCGAGCAGTAGATGGGGGGCAGCCTGCGGCCCTGGCGCGGCTCGTCGGGGTACAGGTCGAGCACTTGGGCGCCTTTGTCACGGGCGTCGGCGAGCAGGCGTTCGAGGCGCTGCAACTGGCGCGAATTGATGATCGCGCTGTAGTCGGCGTTGTCTGCGATGCGTGGGAAGAGGCGCTGCACCGCCCGTCGATAGGCCTGGGCGAAGTCGTCCAGACGCTGACGCGGGACCAGCACGTAATCGGGAGCCACGCAGGTCTGCCCGGCATTGAGGGTCTTGCCGAAGGCGATGCGCTCGGCGGCAGTGGCCAGTGGCACGTCGTTGGAGACGATGGCTGGCGACTTTCCGCCCAGCTCGAGCGTGACCGGCGTGAGGTTGTGTGCAGCGGCCAGCATGACCTGGCGGCCGATGCTGGTGGCGCCGGTGAACAGCAAGTGGTCGAAGGGCAGGCGGGCAAAGGCCTGGCCGACTTCGACCTCGCCCAGCACAACGCAGACGAGATCGGCGGGGAATACCTGCTCGAGTAACCGCTTGAGGGCTTCGCCGGCGCGCGGCGTGGCTTCGCTGAGCTTGAGCATGACTCGGTTACCCGCCGCCAGGGCACCGGTCAACGGGCCGATAGCCAGAAACAGCGGGTAGTTCCACGGCACGATGATGCCTACCACCCCCAGTGGCTGCGCCAGCACTCGCGCGCTGGCCGGCTGGAAGGCCAGGCCGACGCGGCGCCGGGCAGGTTTCATCCAGTGCCGCACATGGCGCTCGGCATGGCGCAGGCCCTGCACTGACGGCAGCAGCTCGGCCAGCAGGGTTTCATCGGCGCTGCGCCCGCCGAAGTCCGCATCGATGGCCTCGATCAGCGCCTGTTGCTGTGCAACCAGGGCTTCACGCAGGCTCTTCAGCCACTGGATGCGCTGCGCGGCGGGTGGCATGGGATTGGCTGCGAAGGCCTGACGTTGCGCGGTGAACAACCGCTCGAGAACAAGGTCGGATGGCTCAAGAGGCTTGGCTGTGGACGAACGCATGGCAGCTCCGCGCAGAGGGGCGAGTTGTCGAGCTTATACTCTAATCGGCCTTGCTCTGTGAACGTTGGCGGGGTGCACCGCCCGTGGAATAAACCGTAAGATGGCTCGTCATCCGAAGCCCGCAGACCTGGATACCCGCATGGCCCCGCGCATGAAGACCCGTGAGCGCATCGTGCAAAGCAGCCTCGAACTGTTCAACCAGCAAGGCGAGCGCAGCGTCAGCACCAATCACATTGCCGCGTTCATGGAAATCTCTCCCGGAAACCTGTACTACCACTTCCCCAACAAGCAGGCGATCATCGCGTTGCTGTTCAGCCAGTACGAAGAGCTGGTGGACAGCTTCCTGCGCCCGCCCCAAGGCCGAGCAGCCACGGTCGAGGACAAACGCTTCTACCTCAAGGCACTGCTTGCAGCGATGTGGAACTACCGCTTCCTGCACCGCGATCTCGAGCATCTGCTGGAGAGTGATCCGGAGCTGGCCGCACGTTATCGGCGTTTCTCCCAGCGGTGCCTGCAGCAGGGCCAGGCGATCTATCGTGGCTTCGTCGAAGCGGGCATCCTGGACATGCTGCCGACCCAGATCGAGTCGCTGACCATCAATGCCTGGATCGTGCTCACCTCCTGGGTGCGTTTTCTCAGCACCACCCGCGAGCACTCTGCGCATATGGGTGAAGAAGCCTTCAAGCGTGGCGTCTATCAGGTATTGGTGCTGGAGCTGGGGTTCGTCACCGCTGGCTCCCGCGCTGCCGTGGATGCGCTATGCGATGAATTTCATGTTCCGTTCAATCAGGCCCTGGAACACTGATCCGGGCCTTTCGTGCCATCGATAGGAGATTGTCATGCCCCTTGCGCAACTGATCACCCCGCAGCAGCTGGCCGAGCGTCTGGACTCGCCGGGGCTGGTGATCCTCGACTGTCGCTTTGCCCTGGAAGACGTGGATTACGGCCAGCGCAGCTATGCCGGGGGGCATATCGCCGGTGCGCATTTCGCGGACCTGGAGCGCGACCTGAGCGGGCCTGTGGTCAAGGGGCAGACTGGGCGTCATCCATTGCCTGAGCCGCGCCGTCTGGTCGAGCGCCTGCGCGAGTGGGGCCTGGACAATGACAGCCAGGTGGTGCTGTACGACGACGGTCCCGGTGCCTTCGCTGCCCGCGCCTGGTGGTTGCTGGCCTGGCTGGGCAAGCGCAACGCGGTGTTCATCCTCGACGGCGGCCTCAAGGCTTGGCACGCGGCGCATCTGCCGCTGAGCCTGGATCCGCCGGTGCAGCGCGAGGGCAACTTCACGGGCGAGGCCGATGCGAAGCTGCTGATCGATGCCGAGCACCTGAACAAGCGTCTGGGCAGCGCCGACCTGACGTTGATCGATGCCCGCGCCTTGCCGCGTTTTCGCGGCGAAGTCGAGCCGATTGATCCTGTCGCTGGGCATATTCCTGGTGCGCAGTGTGCAGCGTTCACTGACAACCTGGGTGCGGATGGGCGCTTTCTGCCAGCCGAGCAGCTGAAGCAGCGCTTCGCCGAGAAGCTGGCAGGGCGTGCGCCGGAGCAGTTGGTCGCCTATTGCGGATCCGGTGTGACTGCCTGTCACAACCTGTTTGCGCTGGCGCTGGCGGGATACCCGTTGGGGCGCCTGTATGCCGGGTCCTGGAGCGAGTGGATCAACGATTCCAGGCACGGTGTCGCCACTGGCGATTGAGGCAGCGAAGCGCTAGCGGCCCTCCAGCAGCCACTGCGGAATCCGGCGCTCAAGGTAGTAACCCGGATTGCGCAGGCTGCCCTCTACAAAGCCCACATGTCCGCCGCGGCGGTGCAACTCGAAGTGCGTCTGCGGCGCCAGCTCCTGCGGTGCTGGCAGGCTGTGGTCGAACACGAACGGATCGTCCTGCGCGTGGATGATCAGTGTCGGTGTGCGGTTTTCCCCCAGGTAATAGCGGCTCGAGGCGTGGCGGTAGTAGTCGTGGGCATCGCTGAAGCCGTTGAGCGGTGCGGTCACTCGGCCATCGAAATCCCAGAAGGTCCTCAGGTTGCGTAGCGGCCCGAGGCGCTCCAGCGCGGCCAGCCCTTCGCTGTGGCCCCGGGCCTGGAAGTGCCGCTGCTTGTCCTGCACGTAAGCCAGCATCTCGCGCATGAAGTGCGCCTGGTAGACCTTGCTGAAGCCCATGGCGATGCGATCGGCGCACTGATCCAGACGAAACGGCACCGACACCGCCACCGCTGCTTCAAGCTGGCTGGCCGAACCGCTTTCGCCCAGGTACTTCAACAGCACGTTGCCGCCCAACGAGTAGCCCACGGCATACAGCGGCGCCAGCGGTCGTAGCGCGCGCAGATGGCGGATGGTTTCGGCAAGATCTTCGCTGGCGCCGGAGTGGTAGCTGCGAGCAAGCAGGTTCGGCTCGCCGGAGCAGCCCCGCCAGTTCAGTGCAACGCTGGCCCAGCCAAACGCCTGCAGCGCTTGCTGCAGACCTTTTACGTACGGGGAGTCGGAGGAGCCGGTCAGTCCGTGCAATACCAGCACCAGCGGCGTGTCAGCCTGATGCGGACCATGCCAGTCCATGTCTAGGAAGTCGCCGTCGGCCAGCCACAGACGCTCGCGGCTGCGCTCAAGGCTTGGAAGCCTGCGCCAGAGCGGGCCCCACAGTGTCTGCAGGTGAGGGTTTGACAGGCCGGTGGCTGGGCTGAAGGTTGCGGTGAGACTGGACATGCTCGGCGGCTCTTGGTGTGCCTGCCTAGAGTGCCACGAAACACCGCACCTGTGGTCGTGTTATCAGTCGGCTATTGGCAGTGCAGGCAGGGGCTGCTGAGCCACCTTGGGTCCGACGCAGGTCACGACACAACGATTGCTGTCGAAGACCTGCCGAGCGACCGTCTGGATTTGTGTTGCCGTGGTTTGCGCGAGTTGTTCCTGGTAACGCTGGAAATGATCCGCCGGCAATCCGGATGCATTGATCTGTGCCAGCAGGTCTGCAAGCTTCTGGTCGTCGGCGAGGGTGCGCAAGAGGTCACCGCACAGTTGGCTGCGTGCCAACTTCATCTCGAACTCGCTTGGGCCTTGCTCGATGAAGCAGCGCAGCACGAGTTTGACGAGATCGATGGATGCTTGCAGATAGTGGGGCTTGATATCCCATTCGACGAGCAGCACCAGGGCGCCACGGTAGCCGTCGAAGTAACTGCGAATGGCGTAGGTGAGGGATCGCCGTTCGCGCAGTTCGGATACCAGGCGCGACTCGAAGCTGGCGCCCAGAATCTGGTTGGCCATGATCAGCGCAGGAAACTGTGTATCGCCGGGGTGAATTTCTACCGCAAACGCCAGGCTGACCTTTACGTTGTCGGTGTCTGGATTATTGCTTGGCTGTTCGATGTGCAAAGTCCTGGCCTGGTTGGATGGCCGGGCTTTTTCCAGTGCGGGAAGCGCAAGCTGGGTAACCGGCAGGGCCTGGCAAAGGTCGTTGACCAATGTTTCGGCATCCTCTCGAGACAGGTCCCCGGCCAAGGTGATTTCCAGGTTTCCGGCGCAGTAGGCTCGTTGGTGAAAGTCCACTATCTGCTGTCGGCTGATCGTCATGACACTGCTCGCAGTGCCATGACTGTCCCGCGTGTAAGGGTGGCTGTCATACACGTTACGAAGCCTTTCCACATCGAGCCGGTGCTCAGGTTTGGCTTCGCGACGGCGCAGATAGTTGATGACGCGGTTGCGTATGCCTTCCAGCGCCGTGGGCTCGAAGTTCGGCCGCGCACTCACTGCAACCAGCAGCGCCACGGCTTCCTTGTACAGGCCGTTGGTGAATGGACTGCGCAGACGCAAGATGGCGTCGTCGTGTGTCACGTTGCGTTTGAGTGTGGCGCCAAGCGATTTGAGTTGGCTGGCTAGCTGCGCGGCGTCCAGCTGGTCACAACTCTGGTCGAGCATGTACAGCGTCATTGCGGCCAAACCGGGCGTGTCGTCGTCATGGTAGGCACCCGCCTTGAAGCGTAGTTGCAGGTCGACTGCAGGAGCACCGCGTACCGGAGCGAAACACACCTTGCTGCCCAGCTCGGTATGCCACTGCTGTATCTCCTGTTTCGGGGTGTCCAGGGCGGCCTCTGTAAGGCCTTGCGCCGAGGTCAGGCCGGACAGGTCTAGCGCAGAGCTACCAGCGGCCAGGTCGCCGCAAGCCAGTACGGGAGTCTCTATTACCGTTGCCTCGGGCGCGCACATATGAGTGACGGCAAGGCGTTCACGGGTGAGGTAGGTTTTGATCGCGAGCTGGATGTCCTGCTCGGTGAGCGATGCCAGTGTCTGAAATTCATCATGCAGCTGCGTTGGGTCCAGGCCGCCGATCACTCTCCAACTGAGCGCATCTGCCTGGCCGGTGAGGTTGGCCAGGGCCTCTGCGTGCTGCGCCAGCAGGTGCAACTTGGCATCTTCGATCTGCTGTGCGGTGAAAGAGGTCAACTGGACGCTTTCGATGATGTCCATAACTGCCTTTTCGGCGCTGGCCGGTGTATTGCCGAGTGCGACATAGCCGGAGAATGACAGCAGAGTATCGCCGCGCACCTGGTAGTCATAGGACGGGCCGATGCCTATCAGGACCTGTTGCTTGCGCACCAGTTTGTCATGCAGGAGAGACGACGCGCCTCTGCCCAGCAATTCCGCGACGATTCTCAAGGCGTGCACGCTGCGGGGCGACTCTGCCGTTGCCAGGCTCGGCACATTGAAGGACATCAGCAGGCCGTCGCGCAGGTTAGGCAGTGTCAGTGCCTGTTGGCGGTACGCCAATTGCTCAGGATGGCGAGGCGTCTGGGTCGGTTGCAGGGGGATGGCCTCACAACCTGCGAAGTGACGTTGCACCCATTCTTCGAGGCGAGACAGCTCGATGTCGCCAACGACTACCAGGGTGGCGTTGTTGGGGGCGTAATAATTCCTGTACCACGTGCGAATCGTGATCAGGTTCATGTCTTCGAGGTCTTGCGGGTCGCCGTAGTTGGGAGTGGCGTAGGGGCTGGTTTGGTGAGCAAGCTGTCTATGGCTTTCGAGGGCCTGTTGTACCGGCTGATTGTCGATTTTCAGACGACGCTCATCGCGTACTGCGGTCCTGGCCTTTTCAAAGGCTTCGCCACCAAGGCGAGCATTGATCATGGCGTCGGCCATGATCTCCAGGCCTACCTCCAGGCGCGAGGCGGGCAGGGTCATCCTGTAGACCGTTGCATCGTCGAATGTAGAGGCGCCGCCGGTGCCGCCCAGCCAATTGATTATCCGCAGGTACTGGCCGGCTGCGAGTTTGCCGCTGCCCTCGAACACCATGTGCTCGAGCACATGGGACAGATTGCTATGGCCTGGCGGTTCGTGGCTGGAGCCCACGTGATAATGAAGCTGTGCACAAACAAGCGGGCTACGTTGATCACGCTGGAGGTAGACCTTCAGGCCATTTTCCAGGCGCACGTGCTGTAACGGCGTGCTTGGTGGGGCGATCAGGTTGGTGGGTTTGACAGTGGATGCTGGCATCGTCGAGCTGCTCCGGCGGGTTTGAGAGCGGAGCAGCTTCAATCAGAGGGCTTGTTGAGAGGTGCTATTTAAATCTTGGCGCTCATGGTTTCAGCCACGTTGCCACAGGGCGTAGTTCACCTGACCCGTTTTCTTTTCCCGGTGCAAGCGCCAGTTGCCGGGCATCGGCAAGCTGGAGGGCGAGGCTTCGCTTTCGGTATAGATCCAGGCCTGTTCTCGCAGCCACTGGTGTTCCTCCAGCAGGTTGCAGGCGTCTGCCAGCAGGTCCTTGTGGAAAGGCGGGTCGAGGAACACCACATCGAACTGCTGCTTGGCCGGGCCGCCGAGATAGCGCAGGGCGTCGGTCTGCAGGATCTGCCCACGGGGGCAGCGCAGCAATTCGAGATTGTGCTTGAGGTTGGCGATGGCTGCAGGGTTGCTGTCCAGTGCCACCGCATCGTCGGCGCCGCGCGAAAGGGCTTCGAGCACCAGCGCGCCGCTGCCGGTGAAGGCGTCCAACACGCGAGCGCCTTCGATGTAGGGGGCCAGCCAGTTGAACAGGGTCTCACGCACGCGATCGGGTGTCGGGCGCAGGCCTTCGCCCTCGGGCACCGCCAGGCGACGGCTGCGCCACTCGCCGGCGATGATGCGCAGGTGCCCAGCACCCTTGCTTTGGGTCTGGGCGGGGTTGGAGGGTCTTGCCATCAGTGCTCCGGTACGCCGAGCGGTTGCTCGGAAGGTTTGTCTGTGGGCGGTGGCAGCGGTTTTTGCGGCACGCTCGGGCCTGCGGTGACGATCACCAGCTTGTCCACCGCCAGGTGCTTGTTCATCGCCGCCTTGACCTGCTCGACGGTCAGCGCCTGGGATTGTTGCATGAAGTCTTCGAGCCAGGTCAGCGGCAGATTGTAGAAGCCGATGGCGCCCAGTTGGCCAACGATGCTCGCGTTGCTGGCATTGGAGAGCGGGAAGCTGCCGGCCAACTCACGTTTGGCATCGTCCAGCTCTTGCTGGGTCGGGCCGTTCTTCAGGTAGTCGGCGAGGATGTCCTGAACCAGCTTGAGCGTGCCTTCGCTGAGTTCGGCGCGCGTCTGCAGGTTGATCATGAACGGGCCGCGCACCTGCATCGGGCTGAATACCGAGTAAACCCCGTAGGTGAGGCCGCGTTTTTCCCGCACTTCGCTCATCAGGCGTGTGCCGAAGGCGCCGCCGCCGAGGATCTGGTTGCCCAGCGACAGTGCTGGCCAGTCAGGGTCCTGGCGAGTGATGCCCAGTTCGGCGAGCATCAGGTGGGTCTGCTTGGACGGGAAATCGATATGAGTCGCGCCCGGCTTGGGCTCTGCTGGTTCGCCAGGGCTGGCCAGCGCCGGACCCTTGGGCAGGGCGGCGGAGAGCTGCGCGGCGATGGCTTCGGCCTCACTGCGGCTGAGGTCGCCGACCAGGGCGATCACGGCATTACCGGCAGCGTAGGCCTTGGCGTGAAAGTCGCGCAGTTGTGCCTGGCTGATACCCGGGATGCTTTCGGCGGTGCCGTCGCTGGGGTGGGCGTAGGGATGGCTGCCGTAGAGGTTGGCGAACAGCGCCTTGCCGGCCAGCTTGCCAGGGTTCTGCTTCTCGTACTCGAAGCCTGCCAGTAGTTGGTTCTTGATACGCTTGAGGGCGTCTTCGGGGAAGGTCGGCTTGCCGACCACGTCGGCGAACAGTTTCAGCGCCGGGTCGCGTTTGTCTGGGGCGCTCAGGCTGCGTAACGAGGCGATGGCCATGTCGCGGTACGAGCCGTTGCCAAAGTCGGCACCGAGCCCCTCGAAGCCTTGGGCGATCGCGGTGACGTCCTTGCCGGCCACACCCTCGTTGAGCATGGCGTTGGTCAGGGTGGCCAGCCCGGAGACGTTGCCGTCCTGGCTGCTGCCTGCGGCGAAGGTCACGCGCAGGTCGAACATCGGCAGCTCGCGGGCTTCGACGAACAGGACCCGCGCGCCTTCGGCGGTGGTCCAGTTCTGGATGTTCAGCTGGCGTCGACTGGGGGATTTGCCATCGAGCTCGGCCAGCGACTGCAGGGTGTTGGCCGGGCGTGCGGCGTTGCTGTCGGGCTGACCGGCGGCATTATCCGATTGCGCCGGGCGGGCCAGCAGCAGGGCCAGCGCCACGATCGCAGCGAGGATGCCGAGGCCGAACAGGGTATAGCGGGGGGCGCTGCGATCACTCATGAGCGGACTCCTCGGGCAGAACATGGGCAACGCTCAGGCGTTCGCGGGTGAAATAGGTGCGCGCGGCGTCCTGAATGTCCTGTGGCGTGACGCGCTTGAGGTCGTCCAGCTCGCTGTCGATCAGCTTCCATGAAAGGCCCACGGTTTCCAGCTGACCGATGGTGGTGGCCTGGCTGCTGATCGAGTCGCGGTCGTAGACCAGGCCGGCGATGACCTGGGCCCGCACGCGCTCCAGTTCTTCAGCAGTGGGTGGCGTGTTCTTGAGCTCGTCCAGCAACTGCCAGACGCCCTTCTCGACGTCGGCGAGGGTTTTCTGCTTCTGCACGTTGGGGGTGGCGGAGATCAGGAACAGGCTGTCACCCCGGGTGAAGGCGTTGTAGCTACTCGAGGCACCGGTCACCAGCTCCTGGCCGCGCTCGAGGCGTGCCGGCATGCGCGCACTGTAGCCGCCGTCGAGCAGCGCCGAGATCAGGCGCAGGGCCTGGGCGCTGCGTGGGTCCTTGGCAGTGGCCAGGCCTGGGACGTTGAAGCCGTAGATCAGACTGGGCAGTTGGGTGCGTACGTGAAGAGTGAGCTGGCGCTGGCCGGGTTCGGCCAGTTCCAGTGGCAGTTTGGCGGGAGGAATGGCGCGTTTGGGGATGGCGGCGAAGTACTTGTTCGCCAGGCCCTTGACCTCATCGACGGTGACATCGCCCACCACCACCAGCGTGGCGTTGTTCGGTGCGTACCAGGATTCGTACCAGTGGCGCAGTTCCTCGACCTTCATCCGCTCAAGGTCGGCCATCCAGCCGATGGTCGGTGTGTGGTAGCCGCTGGCCGGGTAGGCCATGGCGCGGAACAGTTCGAAAGCCTTGGCGTTGGGCTGGTCGTCGGTGCGCAGGCGGCGCTCTTCCTTGATGACTTCGATTTCACGGCTGAACTCGTCGGCCGGCAGGCGCAGGCTGGCCAGGCGGTCGGCCTCGAGCTCCAGGGCTACCGGCAGTCGGTCGCGGGCCAGCACCTGGTAATAAGCGGTGTAGTCATCGCTGGTGAAGGCGTTTTCCTCGGCGCCGAGGTCGCGCAGGATGCGCGAGGCTTCGCCCGGACCGACCTTGGCGCTGCCCTTGAACATCATGTGCTCAAGCGCATGCGACAGACCGGTCTGGCCTGGCGTCTCGTAGCTGGAGCCGACCTTGTACCAGATCTGCGATACCACCACTGGCGCGCGATGGTCTTCGCGCACTACGACCTTCAGGCCGTTGTCGAGGATGAATTCGTGGGTCGGTTGCGTATCGGCGGCCAGGGCCGCAAGCGGCAGGCAGAGCGTGCCGAGCAACAGGCCAGCGGCGCGGCGGGCTAGAGCATTCATACGATGGATAACCTGTACGACGGCCCGCGGGGTTTAGCGTAGGCGGGCCAGGAGGTGCTAGGATACTGATCCGGTTGCCTGGCGACCATGCCTGTCGCCGTTCTGGCCCACAGGACACTACGACAAAACGTTGCGCATGAACCAGCCGGCTTTAAGAGAGTCTGTTCTGCGTATAGAGAATTCCCGATGCCCAATGATGGTGCATCGCTACCCTGAGATAGCCGTCTTCCATGTTTGGTTCCAACGACGACAAGAAAGCGCCGGCCGAGGCCGGTGAAAAGAAAGGCCTGTTCGGCTGGTTTCGCAAGAAGCCGCAGCAACCTGTCGCCGAACAGCCGCAAGCCCCCGAGCAGCCCGTTAACGAGCCGGTAGCGCCAGCCACGCCCGTCGAGCAGGCCGTTGTCGCTCCGCTCGAGCCGGTTGCCGCCGATGCGCCGGTTGTGCCAGATGAAGTGCCGCCGTCGGTAGAAGCACCCCAGGCCATACCTGCGCAGCCCGTCGAGGTCGAAATCCCGGCTCCGGTGGCTGAGGCCCCGGTGGCTGCGCCGGTCAGCAATCTGGTATTGCCTGTCGCCGAGGAGCCCGTGGCGCTGGTCCCTGACCTGGAACCGAGCGAACCGCCAGTCATTCCCGAGCGCCCTGTCGCGAGCCCTGAGCCTGTGGCAGCGGTTGTCGTCGAGCCTGAGCCGGTAGTTGTCACGCCCGTGGCCGAGGCGCCTGCGCCTGCACCGGTGGAGCACCAGCCCGAGCCTGCCCTTGTCGAGCCAGAACCCGTGGTTGCCGCTACCGAGCAGTCCAAGCCCGGCTTCTTCGCCCGCCTCAAGCAGGGCCTGTCCAAGACCAGTGCCAGCATTGGCGAAGGCATGGCCAGCCTGTTCCTGGGCAAGAAGGTCATCGACGACGACCTGCTCGACGAGATCGAGACTCGCCTGCTCACTGCCGACGTAGGCGTCGAGGCCACTTCGCTGATCGTCCAGAATCTCACACAGAAGGTTGCCCGCAAGCAGTTGGCAGACGCCGATGCACTGTACAAGTCGCTGCAGGAAGAGTTGGCCGCGCTGCTGCGTCCGGTCGAGCAGCCTCTGAAGATCGAAGCCCAGAGCAAGCCCTATGTGATCCTTGTCGTCGGCGTGAACGGCGCAGGCAAGACCACTACCATCGGCAAGCTGGCCAAGAAGCTGCAACTCGAAGGCAAGAAGGTCATGCTCGCTGCCGGCGATACGTTCCGTGCGGCTGCGGTAGAGCAGTTGCAGGTCTGGGGGGAGCGCAACCAGATCCCGGTGATCGCCCAGCACACCGGCGCCGATTCGGCCTCGGTGATCTTCGATGCCGTGCAGGCCGCCAAGGCCCGTGGCGCCGACGTGCTGATCGCCGACACCGCCGGACGTCTGCACACCAAGGACAACCTGATGGAAGAGCTGAAGAAGGTCCGTCGGGTCATCGGCAAGCTCGACGCTGACGCGCCGCACGAGGTCCTGCTGGTGCTGGACGCGGGCACCGGACAGAACGCCATCAGCCAGGCCAAGTACTTCAACCAGAGCGTCGAGCTGACCGGCCTGGCCCTGACCAAGCTGGACGGCACTGCCAAGGGCGGTGTGATCTTCGCCCTGGCCAAGCAGTTCAACCTGCCGATCCGCTTCATCGGGGTCGGCGAGGGTATCGACGATCTGCGCACCTTCGAGGCCGAACCCTTCGTCAAAGCCCTGTTTGCCGAGCGTGAGCACCCATGATCCGATTCGAGCAGGTCGCCAAGCGCTACCCCAATGGCCATGTCGGCCTGCATGAGCTGAGTTTCCGGGCACGTCGGGGCGAATTCCTGTTCGTCACCGGCCACTCCGGCGCGGGCAAGAGCACCTTGCTGCGCCTGCTGCTGGCGATGGAGCGCCCGACCAGCGGCAAGCTGCTGCTGGCCGGCCAGGACCTGGGTCAGATCAGCAATGCGCAGATCCCGTTCCTGCGCCGCCAGATCGGCGTGGTGTTCCAGAACCACCAACTGCTGTTCGATCGCACCGTGTTCAACAACATCGCATTGCCGCTGCAGATCCTCGGGCTGTCCAAGGCAGAGATCGCCAAGCGCGTGGATTCGGCGCTGGAGCGCGTGTCGCTGTCGGACAAGGGCGAGCTGTTCCCCGCTGACCTGTCGACCGGGCAGCAGCAGCGCGTGGGCATCGCCCGTGCCATCGTCCACCAGCCGGCGCTGCTGCTGGCGGACGAACCCACCGGTAACCTCGACCCGCGGCTGGCCGCAGAGATCATGGGCGTGTTCGAAGACATCAACCGCCTGGGCACCACGGTGCTGATCGCCAGCCACGACCTGGCGCTGATCGCGCGCATGCGTCACCGCATGCTGACGCTTCAGCGCGGACGACTGATCGGCGATGGGGAGGCCGGACAATGAGCACTACGCGTACGCCAAAGGTCTCCGAGCGCGTTGCGCCCAAGGCCGCCGACCCGAAGCCGGAAAAACAGCGCGGCGGCCATGATGACGATGGTCCGGATTTCCGCACCCTGCTGAACGCCTGGCTGGAAAGCCATCGCGCCAGCCTCGCCGACAGCCTTCGCCGCCTGGGCAAGCAGCCAATCGGCAGCTTCTTCACCTGTCTGGTGATGGCGGTGGCACTGAGCATGCCCATGGGTCTGTCGCTGCTGCTGAAGAACGTCGAGAAGCTTGGGGGTTCCTGGCAGCGCGCAGCGCAGATTTCGCTTTATCTCAAGCTCGATGCGGGTAGCAAGGAAGGAGAAGCGCTGCGCGATGAGATCAAGGGCATGCCCGGCGTGGCCGAGGCGACCTACGTCAGCCGCGAGCAGGCACTGCAGGAGTTCCAGCAGCAATCCGGCCTGGGCGAGGCCTTGCGCGAGTTGCCGGACAACCCGCTGCCGGGTGTGGTGGTGGTGACGCCGACCGAAGTCGACAAGCCGGCGCTCGAAGCCTTGCGTCAGCGCCTGTCGGAATTGCCGCGGGTCGAAGTGGCTCAGTTGGATCTGGTCTGGGTCGAGCGCCTGGCGGCGATCCTCAAGTTGGGTGACCGTTTTGTCTTCGGCCTGGCGGTCATGCTGATTTCCGCGCTGCTTTTGGTAATTGGTAACACAATTCGGCTGCACATCGAGAACCGCCGTGTCGAGATCGAAGTGATCAAGCTGGTCGGCGGTACCGACAGCTACGTGCGGCGCCCTTTCCTCTACATGGGAGCCTTGTACGGCCTGGGTGCGGGCGTGTTGGCGTGGGGCATCCTGGCGTTTGGCCTGAACTGGCTGAACGACGCGGTCGTCGGGCTTTCCGGGCTGTACAACAGTGACTTCGCCCTGGGCGGGGTACCGGGGTCCGATGGTCTGTCACTCTTGATTGGTGCGGTGCTCTTGGGGTATATCGGTGCTTGGATTGCGGTCGCTCGCCACCTGAACGAGCTTGCACCGCGATAATGCTTTCTTGCCAGCATTGACTTTTTTTCATCCAGGAACTTCTTTCATGGTTCCGGAGTCAATGATGGCAGTGCCCACAAGGCACGAGTCCAGTGAGTCGGAGGTACTTGAATGACCACTTCGTTGCAACCTGCCTATGCCCTGGTGCCCGGTGCGAACCTGGAAGCCTACGTGCACACGGTCAACAGCATTCCGCTGCTGACGGTCGAGCAGGAGCGTGAACTGGCCGAGCGTCTCTATTATGAGCAGGATCTTGAGGCCGCTCGGCAAATGGTGATGGCCCACCTGCGTTTCGTCGTACATATCGCCCGCAGCTATGCTGGCTACGGGTTGGCCCAGGCTGACCTGATCCAGGAAGGCAACGTCGGCCTGATGAAGGCGGTCAAGCGCTTCAACCCCGAGATGGGCGTGCGCCTGGTGTCCTTCGCCGTGCACTGGATCAAGGCAGAGATCCACGAGTTCATCCTGCGTAACTGGCGTATCGTCAAGGTCGCCACCACCAAGGCGCAACGCAAGCTGTTCTTCAATCTGCGCAGCCAGAAGAAGCGTCTGGCCTGGCTTAATAACGATGAAGTGCACCGTGTCGCCGAAAGCCTGGGCGTCGAGCCTCGGGAAGTGCGCGAGATGGAAAGCCGCCTGAGCGGTCAGGACATGGCCTTCGATCCGGCAGCCGATGCCGACGACGACAGCGCCTTCCAGTCGCCTGCGCACTACCTTGAGGATCACCGCTACGATCCTGCCATGCAGCTCGAGGATGCCGATTGGAACGACAACTCCAACAGCAACCTGCACGAAGCACTCAGTGGCCTGGATGAGCGCAGCCGCGACATTCTCTATCAGCGCTGGCTGGCCGAGGAAAAGGCCACGCTGCACGAGCTGGCAGAGAAGTACAGTGTATCGGCCGAGCGGATTCGTCAGCTCGAGAAGAACGCGATGAGCAAGGTCAAGGCACTGATCACGATCTGATCGGCGCCCTGACTGAAAAGCCGCCTGTCCCTCGCGGGGCAGGCGGCTTTTTGTTGGTCGCATGGGACTGCAAGCGCATCAAGGCTTGCGTGCGCTCTCCAACTGCATCAGGTAACTGGTTCCCCCGAGCTGGCTCATCTGCCGTCGAATCCATCCCGCTCGGCTGGCGACATAGGTGCTCGGGCGGCTGGCACTCCACTTGATCGGGCTGGGCAGCACTGCAGCGAGCTGGCTGGCCTGTTGGCGAGTGAGGCGACTGGCATCGACGCCGAAGTGATAGCGCGCCGCTGCCTGGGCGCCGAATACGCCCGGACCCCATTCGGCGCTGTTGAGGTAGACCTCGAGGATCCGCTCCTTCGACCAGAACAGCTCCATCAGGCCAGTGAACCAGGCTTCGAGACCTTTGCGAAACCAGCTGCGCCCCGACCACAGGAACAGGTTCTTCGCCACTTGCTGGGAGAGCGTGCTGGCGCCGCGGATACTGCCGCCGCGCTCGTTATGTGCCAGTGCGGCTTGGATCGCGGGAATATCGAAACCCCAGTGGTTGGCGAAGTGCTGGTCTTCGCCCGCGATAACGGCCACCTTGAGCTCGTCGGAGATCTCGTCCCAGGGCGTCCAGTCGCGCTGCAGGTCGATCGGCTCGCCGCTTAACCAGGACTGCACCTTGCGTTCGACCATCAACGCAGTGCCCGGTGGTGGCACCCAGCGCAGCACGAGCACCAGCACGATGCTGCCGGCGGCGAACCAGAGCAGTGCGCGGGCGAGACGGCGGATCAGGGATGACAGCATGTCGATAGCTTGGCCGGACCGATGGAACCGGCCATTATACAGACCCCTCTCGAGGAGTCGTCCCATGCTTCGCAGCTTCCTGATGCTCGCCGCGTTCTTTGGCTTTACGGGTGTGGCCCTGGGTGCCTTTGCCGCACACGGCCTGAAGAACCGTCTTACCGCCGATTACCTGGCGATCTTCCACACCGGCGTCACTTATCAACTGGTCCACGCCCTGGCGATCCTGGCGGTCGCGCTGCTTTCGGTACACTTGCCGGGGCGTCTGGTCGGCTGGGCGGGCGGGCTGTTCGCAGTCGGTATCCTGCTGTTCTCCGGCAGCCTTTACGTGCTGACCCTCACCGGGTTGGGCAAGCTTGGCATCATCACCCCCATCGGCGGCCTGTGCTTCCTCGCCGGCTGGCTGTGCCTGGGGCTGGCAGCCTGGCGCCTGGGCTGACCAGGCGGTCGGGAATCGCGACTAATGGCGTGTGTCGCCCTTGGGTTGCAAGGCTGATCGGGGCTAGAATGCGGGCCCCAATGAACGATGGTGGCCGTGCGCATGCGCATTCAACTGAACGGTGAACCTTACGAACTGCCTGCGGGCGAGAGCGTCGCGGCCCTGCTGGGCCGGCTGGAGCTGGTCGGGCGTCGTGTGGCGGTGGAGCTGAACCTGGACATCGTGCCGCGCAGCCAGCACGAAAGCACCCTGTTGAACGAGGGTGACCAGGTCGAAGTGGTCCACGCCATCGGTGGCGGCTGACGCTTCTGCCGTGCCCCACCCGCAAGTCCCGCAACCTTTCCAGAGGAACAACGATGAGCAACGTTCGTAGCGACAAGCCCTTCACCCTGGCCGGACGCACTTTCCAGTCGCGCCTGCTGGTCGGCACCGGCAAGTACCGTGACATGGAAGAAACCCGCCTGGCCATCGAAGCCTCGGGTGCCGAAATTGTCACCGTCGCCGTGCGCCGCACCAACCTCGGCCAGAACCCGGGCGAGCCGAACCTGCTCGATGTGCTGCCGCCGGACCGCTACACCATCCTGCCGAACACCGCCGGTTGCTATGACGCCGTCGAAGCCGTGCGCACCTGCCGCCTGGCCCGTGAGCTGCTCGATGGCCACAACCTGGTGAAGCTGGAAGTGCTGGCCGACCAGAAGACTCTGTTCCCCAACGTGATCGAAACCCTCAAGGCTGCCGAAGTGCTGGTCAAGGACGGTTTCGACGTGATGGTCTACACCAGCGACGATCCGATCATCGCCCGTCAACTGGCCGAAGCCGGCTGTATCGCCGTGATGCCGCTGGCGGGCCTGATCGGTACCGGGCTCGGGATCTGCAACCCCTACAACCTGCAGATCATCCTGGAAGAGTCCAACGTGCCGGTACTGGTCGACGCCGGTGTAGGCACCGCCTCCGACGCCACCATTGCCATGGAAATGGGTTGCGAAGCCGTGCTGATGAACTCCGCTATCGCGCACGCCCAGCAGCCGGTGCTGATGGCCGAAGCGATGAAGCACGCCATCGTCGCCGGTCGCATGGCCTATCTGGCCGGGCGTATGCCGAAGAAACTCTATGCCAGCGCCTCGTCGCCGCTGGATGGTCTGATCAAGTAAGAGCCCCTGATGACTGAATCGCAAGAAACGCCGATCACCGCTGAAGGCGAAGAGCGCCCGCACCGCCGCATCAAGAGTTTCGTGATGCGCGCAGGCCGCATGACTGAAGGCCAGCAACGTGGCCTCGATCAGGGTGGCCCGCAGTTTATCCTGCCCCTGGCCGACAGCCCGGTGGATTATGACCAGGTGTTCGGCCGCTCGGCGCCGCGCACGCTGGAGATCGGCTTCGGCATGGGGCACTCCCTGCTGGAGATGGCCGCTGCTTCGCCTGAGCTGGACTTCATTGGCGTGGAAGTGCACCGCCCGGGTGTTGGCGCGCTGCTCAACGGCGTGCTGACCCAAGGTCTGAAGAACCTGCGGGTGTACGACTGCGACGCCATCGAGGTGCTCAACCGTTGCGTGGCCGACAACAGCCTCGATCGCCTGATGCTGTTCTTCCCCGATCCTTGGCACAAGGCGCGCCATCACAAGCGCCGCATCGTCCAGCCCGAGTTCGCCGAGCTGGTACGGCGCAAACTCAAGGTCGGCGGTGTGTTCCACATGGCCACCGACTGGGAGCCCTATGCCGAGCACATGCTGGACGTGATGAAGGTCGCGCCCGGCTACCGTAACCAGGCGGCTGACGGCGCTTACGTGCCGCGGCCTGAAGAGCGGCCGATCACCAAGTTCGAGCGTCGCGGCGAGCGGCTCGGGCATGGCGTCTGGGATTTGAAGTTCGAGAAGCTGGACTGATCGAAAAAACGCCCTGAGAAGGGCGTTTTTCATTTGGCTGGCCTGTACGCGTGGGTTAACCGCGACGATCCGCCACCACGCCGATGAGCACCAGCACCACCAGCAGCACCGGCGCCAGCGCATAGTTGTTGAATTGCGCCAGCGCCTTCACCACCCAGGGCGTGGCATAGATCAGCGCCGCGCCACTGCCGATCATCACCAGCAGCGCCATGAAAGGCACGCGCAGGGCGCCAGCTAGGCCACCCAGGCGCTGGTCGACCCAACCTTTGAGGTCGGTGCCGAACAACACCAGCAAGCACCCCACGAGCGCCAGCGAAATTTCTGACAGGTTGCTGCGGCTCCAGCGGGAAACGGTCGAGAGCAGGTCAAGTACCAGGTCCATGGGTCATCCTTAATTCAAGAAGTACTGCAGCAGGTCGTTGAGGAACAACTGGCCCCGCGGTGTCGCCGCCAGTCGATCGGGTTCGACCTGCAGAAGGCCCTTTTGTTCGGCTGCACGGCGCGCTTCTGCCAATTGTGCCAGTGGCAGGCCGGTGCGTCGGGTGAACAGCTCGGCCTCCACGCCATCGGTCAGGCGCAGGGCATTCATCAGGAATTCGAACGGCAGCTCATCGGCGGGCAGCAGCTTCTCGCCGGCTTTGAAGGGCTTCGCCGGGTTGAGGTAGTCCTTGGGCAGGCGGGTCTTCCAGGTGCGCAGGATACGCCCGTCCGGGAACGACAGCTTGCCATGCGCCCCCGCGCCGATGCCGATGAAGTCGCCAAAGCGCCAGTAGTTGAGATTATGCCGTGCAGCGCGTCCTGGCTGGGCGTAGGCCGAAACTTCGTACTGGTGGTAGCCATGTTCGGCCATCAACGCTTGGCCGGCTTCCTGGATGTCCCAGAGGATGTCGTCCTCGGGCAGCTCGGGCGGCTGGTTCCAGAATACGGTGTTCGGTTCCAGGGTGAGCTGGTACCACGACAAGTGCGTAGGCGCGAGTGCGATGGCCTGGCGCAGGTCACCCAGCGCCTCGTCCAGCGACTGGTCCGGCAGGCCGTGCATCAAGTCCAGGTTGAAGTTGTCGAAACCTGCTGCGCGGGCCATGTCTGCGGCGCGCACGGCCTCATCGCCGTTGTGGATGCGCCCGAGCTTTTCCAGCTTGGCTGGCTGGAAGCTCTGCACACCGATGGACAGGCGGTTGATGCCGGTCTGGCGGTAGGCCTTGAACTTGTCCTGCTCGAAGGTGCCGGGGTTGGCTTCGAGGGTGATCTCGATGTCCGGGGCGAACGGGATCCGTTGCTCGATGCCTTGCAGCAGGCGCCCCAGCGAGGCGGCACTGAACAGGCTTGGCGTGCCGCCGCCGAAGAAGATCGTGCTGATCGGGCGGCCCTGCACCGCAGGCAGTTCCTGGTCCAGGTCGGCGAGCAGGGCGTCGATGTAGTCGTCTTCGGGCAGCGTCGGGCCGGCCTGGTGCGAGTTGAAGTCGCAATAAGGGCACTTGCGCACGCACCAGGGGATGTGGATGTACAGCGACAGCGGCGGGCGCTCTGGAAGGATCAGGCCCGCCGGCTGAAGGGACGGCTGTTCGGTCATGCCAGGCCCAGACGCTGACGCAGCAAGGCCATGGCGCGGGCGCGATGGCTGAGCTGGTTCTTCTCGAGCGGTGCGAGGTCGGCGCTGGAGCAGTTGCGCTCCGGTACCCAGAACAGTGGGTCGTAGCCGAAGCCATGGTCGCCGCTGGCCTCGAACAGGATGCGACCGTGCCACAGGCCTTCGCAGAGGATCGGCAGAGGATCGTCGGCATGGCGCACCAGGGCCAGGACGCAGACGAACTGCGCGCCGCGCTGCTCCTCGGGCACGTCCTTCAGGGCATCGAGCAGCTTGGCGTTGTTCGCCGCATCACCCTTGCCGTCGGCGTAGCGAGCCGAGTAGATGCCCGGTGCGCCGCCCAGGAAGTCCACCGCCAGGCCCGAGTCGTCGGCCAGTGCCGGCAGACCGGAGAGGCGCGCGGCGTTGCGGGCCTTGAGAATGGCGTTCTCGACGAACGACAGGCCGGTCTCCTCCGGCTCGACCTGGCTGAATTCGCCGATCGAGCGCAGTTGCACGGAGCCGCCAAGCATGGCCTGGAGCTCTTTCAGTTTGCCGGCATTGTGGCTGGCCAATACGAGTTGCTGGAAATTCATCATTCGCCTGGGAACACTTCCTGGTTGAAGCTGAGTGTGTGGCTGAGGCCGCCGGTTTCGATATTGAGGTCGAAGGTCAGGGTTTCAGCCTGTGCGATCTTGAACTGGGCGATGTAGTACACCGCACCTTGGTCGGTGATCTGCCTGAACGACAGCGGGCTGCTGCGGCCGGTGAGGTCCTTGACCGTGCCGCTGACCACCGCCGTGCCAGGCTTGCCGGCCTTGAGCACAGCGATGTTGAGCACGCCCTGATTCTTGCTGCGGACAAGGCCGGTGGCTGCGGCGATGTCCGGCTGCAGCATGCTCGAGGTGAAGGCGCTGTAGTGCACCGTGACGTCGCCGAAGTCCTGCTTGCGCTCGGGACGGGCGGCGTCGGCAGCCAGCACTGGCCAGGCCAGGCACAGGCTGATCAGCAAGAGAGCGAGACGACGCATGGTGCCATTCCTCCGATAGGTGGATCAGACCGCGACCTGGTGCTCCTGCAGCCCAGGACTGCTGACCCGATAGATGCCGATCTCTCCCAGAAGATTAGGCCAAAGCCGACCGCCCCACCCGTTGCGGTGACGGTTGTCGACGGCCAGGCGATCGAGCACCTTGGCATTGCGCTCGTGGCACAGGTTCTCGAAGTCTTCGAAGGTGCAGAAGTGGATGTTCGGGGTGTTGTACCAGGTGTAGGGCATGAAGTCCGACACCGGCATGCGTCCTTTGGTGGCCAGGTACCAACGGCAGCGCCAGTGGCCGAAATTGGGGAAGGTGATGATGCACTGGCGGCCTACCCGCAGCATCTCGTCGAGAATGCGGTCGGGGTATTCCACGGCCTGCAGGGCCTGGGTCATGACCACGACGTCGAAGCTGTTGCTGGCAAAGTTGCCCAGGCCCTTGTCCAGGTCTTGCTCGATGACGTTGACGCCCTTGTTTACGCACTCGGCGATGTTGTCGGCGTCGATCTCCAGGCCATAGCCGGTGACGTTCTTGCGATCACGCAGCGAGGCCAGCAGTTCGCCATTGCCGCAGCCCAGGTCGAGTACCCGGCTGCCGGCGGGGATCCAGTCGTGGATGATTTCCAGGTCGGCTCTCATGCGGTCCTCAGAGGGTGATGCGGTTCATGTAGTTCGCGAAACCCTGCATGTAGCGCGGGGTCGGGATGAGGAAGGCGTCGTGGCCGTAGGGCGAGTCGATGTCCAGGTAGCAGACGTTCTTGCGCGCAGCCATCAGGGCATCGACGATCTCTCGCGAGCGTGCTGGCGAGAAACGCCAGTCGGTGGTGAACGACATGATGCAGTAATGCGCGGTGACATGCGCCAGCGTGGCGGCCAGGTCGCCATCGTGGGCGGCAGCCGGGTCGAAGTAGTCCAGCGCCTTGGTCATCAGCAGGTAGGTGTTGGCATCGAAGCGCCCCGAAAACTCCTCGCCCTGGTAGCGCAGGTAGCTCTCGACCTGGAACTCGACGCTGTGGAAGTCGTAGTTGAGCTTGTCGCTCTTGAGCTCCCGGCCGAATTTCTCGCCCATCGAGTCGTCCGACAGGTAGGTGATGTGCCCGACCATGCGCGCCAGCATCAGCCCGCGCTTGGGGATCACGCCCTGGTCCTGGAACGAACCGCCGTGGAACTCGGGGTCGGTGAGGATGGCCTGGCGTGCCACTTCGTTGAAGGCGATGTTCTGGGCCGACAGCTTGGGCGCCGAGGCGATGTCCACGCAGTGGCGCACGCGATCGGGGTAGGTGATGGTCCACTGCAGCGCCTGCATGCCGCCCAGGCTACCGCCGACGATGGCGGCCCAGGTCTGGATGCCGAGGCGATCGGCCAGGCGGGCCTGGCTGTGTACCCAGTCTTCCACGGTCAGGACCGGGAAGTCCGCGCCATAGGGCTTGCCGGTAGCCGGGTTGAGGCTGCTCGGGCCGGTGCTGCCATTGCAGCCGCCGAGGTTGTTCAGGCTGACCACGAAGAAGCGGTTGGTGTCGATCGGCTTGCCCGGGCCGATGCAGCTGTCCCACCAGCCCGGCTTGCGGTCGGTGGCAGCGTGGTAGCCGGCGGCGTGGTGGTGACCGGACAGTGCGTGGCAGATCAGCACGGCATTGCTGGCGCTGGCGTTGAGCTGGCCATAGGTTTCGTAGATGAGTTCGTACGAGGCCAGCGCGCGGCCACAGGCCAGGGCCAGCGGTTCATCGAACCGGGCGATCTGGGGGGTTACCAGACCGACGGAATCTTCGGGAAAGACAGTGGACATCGACCCTGCTCACGCTTGACGGAAGCGTAAGTCTAAAGAGCGCTACCCCCAGCGGCAAGCAAAGGCTGCCGCTGGATGACGCGGTGGTTCAGATCATTCGCCACAGCTGTTCCGGCATGCCGGCATAGGCAGCCAGTTGTGGCATCAGGAACGACTGGATCACCTGGATGGCGATGAAGGCGAAGATCGGCGAAATGTCCATGCCGCCGAGGTTGGGCACCAGGCGGCGGAACGGCGCCAGCACTGGCTCGCTGATCTGGTAGGCCAGTTCGGCGGCGGGGTTGTGGCTGTTCGGCGCGACCCACGAGACGATCACCATGACGATCATCGCGACCCAGAAAATCTTCAGGAACAGCGAGGTGATGCCGAGAATCGCCCACATCAGCAGGTGCAGGATGTCGCCGAAGGTGCCGTAGGTGACCATCAGCACGAAGGCCATCAGCAGCGCCTGGATCACGATCGCCAGCAGCAGCGAAGAGGTGTCCAGGCCAGCGATGCTGGGAATGACCCGGCGGATTGGCTTGAGCAGCGGTTGGGTGGCGCGCACGGCGAACTGGCTCAGCGGGTTGTAGAAGTCGGCCTTGACCAGTTGCAGCACGAAGCGCAGCAAGACGATCACCAGGTACAGGCTGACCAGGGTTTGCACCACGAAGATCGCGGCGTCGGACAGTGCATTCATCGACAGCTCCTTATTTGCCCAATTGTTCGGCCAGCTCGGCGGAGCGCGTGGCCGCAGCCTGCAGCGCCTGCTCGACGATGGCCTCGAAACCGTTGGCCTGGAACGACTTGATCGCCGCTTCGGTCGTGCCGGCGGGCGAGGTGACGCGGCGGCGCAGTTCGGCGGCATCGACATCGCTGGCAACCGCCATGTGCGCGGCGCCCAGGGCAGTCTGCAGGGTCAGTTGCGAGGCGGTTTCACGCGGCAGGCCGAGCTTCTCGCCGGCAGCGGTCATGGCCTCGATCAGCAGGAAGAAATACGCCGGGCCGCTGCCGGAGACCGCGGTCACGGCGTCCAGCTGCTGCTCCTGTTCCAGCCACAGGGCGGTGCCGACCGCAGTCAGCAGTTGCTCCGCCTGCTGGCGTTGTTCGCCGGAGACCTGAGCGGTGGCGTACAAGCCGCTGGCACCTTGGCGCAGCAGCGATGGCGTGTTGGGCATGCAGCGCACCACCGGGATTTCGCCCAGCCAGCTCTGCAGGCTCTGGCAGGTGATGCCGGCAGCGATGGAGACCACCAGTTGGCCCGGCGCCAGGGTTGGTTTCAGGGTCTCGCACACGACTTTCATGACCTGTGGCTTGACCGCCAGCACGATCACGTCCACGCCATCGATGGCCTGGGCGTTGCTTTCGAAGGTTTCGATGCCGTGCTCGGCCTTGATCCGGGCGCGGGTCTCGGCACCCGGGTCGCTGGCGCGGATCTGCGCGGCGTCCAGGCCCTGGGCGCGCAGGCCGCCGATCAGGCTGGCGGCCATGTTGCCGGCGCCGATGAAGGCAATACGAGTCTTGCTCATGTCAGGTCCTTGAAGGAGAGAGTGAGTAAAGCATGGAATCAGGGCTGGCCGTAGTCGCGGGCGCCGAACAGGGCGGTGCCGATACGGACCCAGGTCGCACCCTGGGCGATGGCCGCTTCCAGGTCGTGGCTCATGCCCATGGACAGCGTCTCCAGGCCAAGGCCCAGGTTTTCCTGTAACTGGCGCAGGCGGGCGAAGGCGGCCTCCTGGGTAGCGCGGTCGTCGCTGGGCTCGGGAATCGCCATGAGCCCGCGCAGACGCAGGTTGGGCAGTTCGGCCACGGCCTGGGCCAGTGCCGGCAGATCGGCCGGGGTGCAGCCCGATTTGCTGTCTTCGCCGCTGACGTTCACCTGCAGGCAGACGTTCAGCGCTGGCAGGCCGCTGGGGCGCTGCTCGCTCAGGCGTTGGGCGATTTTCAGGCGATCCACGCTGTGTACCCAGTCGAAGTGTTCGGCAATGGCCTTGGTCTTGTTCGACTGGATGGGGCCGATGAAGTGCCAGATCAAGGGCAGGTCACGCAATTCATCTTGCTTGGCCAGGGCTTCCTGCAGGTAGTTCTCGCCGACGTCGCGTACGCCAGCGGCGTGGATTTCGCGAATGGCGGTGGCGGGCTTGGTCTTGCTCACGGCCAGCAGGTGTACGCTGGCGGTGTCGCGTCCAGCGGCTCGGGCCGCGTTGTCGATGCGTTCGCTGATAGCGCGAAGGTTGTCTGCTAGGGTGGACATGGATCGATGCCGGCAGCTCAGTGGTGTGCGGCATTCTACCTGCTTGATGGCCTTTGGGGAGTCTCATGGATGTGACCGACCTGTTGGCCCGGGCCGTGGCAGCGGGGGCTTCGGACCTGCACCTGGCTGCGGGCGAGGCGCCGCTGTGGCGCCTGGATGGCGAATTGCAGCGCCTGGCTTTGCCTGCCTTGCAAAGCGAAATGATCGAGAAAGGCTTGGCGCCCTGGCTCGAAGCTGATCAGCGGCGCCTGTGGCCGGCGGCTGAGGAAATCGATCTGGCCCTTGATCTGCCTGGGCTTGGCCGTTTTCGTCTGAACCTGTACCGGCAGTATCGGGGGTTGGCCGCAAGCCTGCGACTGATACCTGCACAGGTGCCAACGGTCGAAGAACTCGACCTCATGGAAGTGTATCGAGTCATTGCCCAGTGCCGTGATGGCCTGGTGCTGGTGGGTGGTCCGACCGGCAGTGGCAAGTCCAGCACACTGGCTGCGTTGATCGCGCAGCTTGATCGTGAGCGCTCAAACCACATCCTCACCTTGGAAGATCCGGTCGAATTCGTGCACCGCGCCGAGCGCTGCCTGATCACTCAGCGCGAGATCGGTCGCCACAGTCGCGATTTTGCCCAAGGGTTGCGCAGTGCCCTGCGCCAGGATCCGGATGTGATCATGATCGGGGAATTGCGTGACCTGGAGACCATTCGTCTGGCGCTGCGAGCGGCGCAGACCGGGCATCTGGTGCTGGCTACGGTGCATACGCGAACAGCGGCGAGCAGCATCGATCGCCTGGTGGACGTGTTCGCCGCCGAAGAGAAGCCGCTGGTGCGCGCCATGTTGGCCGAGTCGTTGCGTCTGGTGGTGGCGCAGGTGCTGGTGCGTCGAGTAGGCGGCGGTCGTGTGGCGGCGCGGGAGGTATTGGTGGCGACGCCAGCGGTGCGCAACCTGATTCGCGAAGGGCGGATGGCGCAGTTGCAGTCGGTGATGCAGACCGGCACGGCGCAGGGGATGGTGACGATGGAAGGGGCGATGCAGGCTTTGATGAAGCGCGGAGTGATCGACGGGGCAGGGTGAAACCGCTGACCTCTTCGTGGGTTTGCCCGCGAAGAGGCCAGCGAGAGAAACCTACATCAACGCTTGGCCAGCCGCAGCGCCTCCTGCTCCTTGGGCAGCACGCGCTTGGCAACCACATAATGCTTCTGCCAGTACGGCTTCTCGAGGCTGTCGATGCTCACCCGCTTGCCGGTGCGCGGCGCGTGGATGAAGCGGTCGTTGCCCAGGTAGATGGCAACGTGATTGACCCGACGGCTCTTGATGTTGAAGAAGATCAGGTCGCCGGGCTTGAGGTCATCCCGCGCCACTTTCACGCCATGCCCTTGGGCCATGGCGTTCGAGGTGCGTGGCAGATCGACGTCGGCGACATCGTTGAAGGCGTACTTGACCAGGCCGCTGCAGTCGAAGCCCTTGCCAGGCGTGCTACCGCCCCAGCGGTAAGGCGTGCCGAGCACGTTGACGGCACGGCTGAGTACTTCGCTGCTCTGCTTGGGCGACATCGCCGCCACTTTCAGCGCGTGGTTCTTCGCGGCATTTGCCGGACGCGCACGCAGGCTGACCTGCTTGGCGGGGGTGCGTTTCACGGAAACATCGGCGTTGGAGGTGTAGCCAGTGAATCCGTTGGGGAGTCGTTGCTCACGGTTGGTGGCGTGGGCGGCCAGGGGTAACAATAGGCAGAGGGTCAGCCATGTCTTGAAGAAAGGCGGCATAGTTGAAGCTCTTTATGGATGTTTATAGATGTTGGCGCGCAACTTTATAACAGCTTTTTGATCAAAATCTGATCCGTTGGTCGTGTGGCTGGGTACCATACGTCGGGGCAAAACGAAAAAGTCACATTTTTCGTTAGAAAATTTTCGGCTATCCCACGAGGGTTTTGAATGAATACGTATCAACAGGGTGCGCCGCTTCATGACACGCACAGCAAGGTCATCGGGTACCTGCTGTGGATCTTCGGCTTCACCGGCTCGCACCGTTTCTACTACGGCAAGCCGATCACCGGGACGATCTGGTTCTGCACGCTGGGCTTGCTGGGTATCGGCTGGCTGATCGACCTGTTCCTGATCCCGTCCATGGACCGCGAGGCTGACCTGCGGTTCCAGCCAGGGCCGGTGAACTACAGCGTGGCGTGGGTGCTGCTGACGTTCCTGGGTATTTTCGGCATTCACAGGCTTTACCAGGGCAAGTGGATCAGCGCACTGATCTACCTGTTTACCGGCGGCCTGTTCCTGATTGGCGTGCTGTATGACTTCTGGACCCTCAACACCCAGGTGTCCGAGGTCAATGGCAGGCAGCGCTGACTCCGTCAGAAAAAAGGCCTTGTCGCAGTGCGGCAAGGCCTTTTTCGTTACTGGCGGGTCTGTCGCTGCTGCAGCAGCAGGTTGCTGAAACCTGCTCCGGCCAGCTGCTTCTGTGCCACGGTCAGTTGTTCACGGTTGCTGAACGGACCGACCAGTACGCGGTACCAGGTTTCTTCCTTCACCGTACCCGATTCCACCTTGACCACCTGGCCGAGCAGGATGATCTGCGCACGTACCTTGTCGGCATCGGCTTCCTTGCGGAACGAACCGGCCTGGAGGAAGAACTGCGTGGTCGCTGCAGGCTTGATCACTGGGGGAGCCGGTGGCGGCGTCTGCCCCGACAGCGCAGCCTGGGCGCGGGCCGTGTCGATTTTCGCGGCTTCGGCAGGAGTGACCGGCGTGACCGGCTGGGCCGGCACGGGCGGCGTCTTCTCCGGCACCGCTTCAGGCGGCACGATCACTTCCGACTCTGGCAGCAGGGTGTAGAAGTCGTACTTGGGCTTGATCGGCTGCGGCGTGGTCGGCGTGGTGCCTTTGGCCGCCTCGGCGACCTTGGCGGGCTTCTGCTGTTCAGGCTTGGCACGCTTGATGTCATCGCCGCCGGGCTCGAGCTTCATCAGGAAGACGATGAATGCACCTACGGTCAGGCCGACCGCCAGCCACACCCAGCCCGGGATCGGCTGTTTGGCGGGTGGCTGGTGACGGCTGGCGCCGCGCTTGGGCGCGGGTTTTTTCTTGGCAGCCAACTTACATGCGCTCCAGGGTTTCCAGGCCGAGCAGCTCCAGGCCCTGCTTGAGAGTACGGCCGGTCAGCGCGGCGAGACGCAGGCGGCTCTGCTGCTGTTCGACGGTTTCGGCGGTGAGGATCGGGCAGTTCTCGTAGAAGCTGGAGAACAGGCCGGCCAGGTCGTAGAGGTAGCTGCACAGCACGTGTGGGGTGCCTTTTTCGGCGACGTTGTTCAGCGTTTCGCCGAACTGTGCCAGGCGAGCCGCCAGGTCCTGCTCGTGGGCAGCCTGCAGCACGATGTCGCCCTCTACCTCGTCGAAGCCCTTGCCCAGCTTGCGGAACACACTGGCCACGCGGGTGTAGGCGTAGAGCAGGTAGGGCGCGGTGTTGCCTTCGAAGTTGAGCATCAGTTCGAAGTTGAAGCTGTAGTCGCTGGTACGGTGCTTGGACAGGTCGGCGTACTTCACCGCGCCGATCCCGACCACTTCACCGATGTGGCGCAGCTCGTCCTCGGCCAGGCTCGGGTTCTTTTCCTTGACCAGCGCATAGGCGCGCTCCTTGGCTTCGCTCAGCAGGTCGATCAGCTTCACGGTGCCGCCGTCGCGGGTCTTGAACGGACGGCCATCGGCGCCGTTCATGGTGCCGAAGCCCATGTGCTCCATTTTCATCGGGTGCCCGACGAAGCCGGCGCGACGCGCCACTTCGAACACCTGGTTGAAGTGCAGCGCCTGGCGTTGGTCGACGAAGTACAAGGCGCGATCGGCCTTGAGCACATTGCTGCGGTAGCGCACCGCAGCCAGGTCGGTGGTGGCGTACAGGTAGCCGCCGTCGGCCTTTTGCACGATCACCGGCAGCGGCTCGCCTTCGGTGTTCTTGAACTCTTCCAGGAACACGCACTGCGCGCCCTGGCTTTCGACCAGCAGACCCTTGGCCTTGAGGTCGGCGACCACGTTGGCGAGGTCGGCGTTGTAGGCGCTTTCGCCCATCACGTCGGCCATGGTCAGCTTGACGTTGAGCAGTTCGTAGGTCTTCTGGCAGTGCGACAGCGAGATATCCTTGAAGCGCGTCCACAGCGCCATGCACTCGGGGTCGCCGGCTTGCAGCTTGACCACCAGGCCACGAGCGCGGTTGGCGAAGTCTTCCGATTCGTCGAAGCGCTTCTTCGCCGCGCGGTAGAAGTTTTCCAGGTCCGACAGCTCGTCGCTGGTGATGGGGTTTTCTTCCAGGTAGGCCAGCAGCATACCGAACTGGGTGCCCCAGTCGCCCACGTGGTTCTGGCGGATCACCTCGTCGCCGAGGAATTCCAGCACGCGCGCGACGCTGTCGCCGATGATGGTCGACCGCAGGTGGCCGACGTGCATCTCCTTGGCCAGGTTTGGCGCCGACATGTCGATGACCACTTTTTCCGCTGCGCCGGCCTTGCGCACGCCCAGGTGGGCATCTGCAAGTGCCGCCTCCAGGCGGTTGGCCAGGGCGTCGGTGTTCTGGAAGAAGTTGAGGAAGCCGGGGCCGGCGATCTCGACCTTGCTGATGTCGGCGCTGGCAGGCAGGGCGGCGATCAGCTTGTCGGCCAGGTCGCGCGGCTTCATGCCTGCAGGCTTGGCCAGCATCATGGCGATGTTGCTGGCGAAGTCGCCGTGGGTCTTGTCGCGGGCGTTTTCCACCTGGATCGCCGGCGTCAGGCCTTCAGGCAACACACCTTCGTTGACGAGTTGGGTGAGGGCTTGCTGGATCAGCTGGCGAATGGTGTCTTTCATCGGGTTCTCTTTTCGACCGCAAGCGCGGTGCAGCGCTTCGATGCGCAGGTGGAAAAACGGAACATTATCCGTGGCCGGGGCTTGATTGCCAACCTTTACGGCTCGCGCAGGATTGCGCTGGCTTTCATGGATTCAGTAGAGATCGACCGGGTCCACATCCAGCGACCAGCGCACCTGCCGTCCCGACGGCATCTGTTCCAACACTAGCAACCAGCTACTGATCAGTCGATGCAGCGGCGCCCGGGCATTGGCCTGGATCAACAGCTGCGCGCGGAAGCGGCCGGCACGGCGCTCCATGGGGGCTGGTACCGGGCCGAGCAGCTCGATGCCGCTCAAGCCCTGCTCTGCCAGCACACCCTCGGCGGCGGCGCAGGCCTCGTCGAGAAAGGCTTCCGCCTGCCCTGGCTTGTGCGCTTCGGCGCGCAGCAGGGCCAGGTGCGAGAAGGGCGGCAGGCCGGCGGCGCGCCGCTCGCTCAGGGCTTGCTCGGCGAAGGCGAAATAGCCTTGCTCGGTCAGTTGCACCAGCAGTGGATGCTCGGCCAGGTGGGTCTGCACGATCACCTTTCCAGGCTCCTCGGCCCGCCCGGCGCGGCCTGCGACCTGGACGATCAGCTGCGCCATTCGCTCGCTGGCGCGGAAATCACCCGAGAACAGTCCGCCATCGGCATCGAGGATGGCCACCAGGGTTACCCGCGGGAAGTGATGCCCCTTGGCCAGCATCTGGGTGCCGACCAGAATGCTCGGCTGGCCGCGCTGGATGGTGGTGAACAGGTGGTGCATGGCGTCCTTGCGCGACGTGCTGTCGCGGTCCACGCGCAGGACGGGGTAATCGGGGAACAGGGTCTTCAGGCGCTCTTCGGCGCGCTCGGTTCCGGCGCCGACCGGGCGCAGGTCGACGTGGGCGCATTGCGGGCATTGCAGCGGCAGGCGTTCGTCGTAACCACAGTGGTGACAGCGCAACACGCCTGAGCGCTGATGCACGGTCATGCGTGCATCGCAGCGTGGACACTCCGACAGCCAGCCGCAGTCGTGACACAGCAGCGTCGGGGCGAAGCCGCGGCGGTTGAGGAACACCAGCACTTGCTGACCGGCTGCCAGGGTCTGGCCGATCGCCTGCTGCAGTGGGCCACTGATGCCGCTGTCCAGCGGCAGGCTGCGCACATCCAGGCGCATGAAGCGTGGCGGGCGGGCGCCGCCGGCGCGCTGGTTCATGCGCAGCAGGCCGTAGCGCCCACTGTGGGCGTTGTGCAGGCTTTCCAGCGAAGGTGTCGCCGAGCCCAGCAGGATCGGGATGTTCTCCTGGTGCGCGCGGACCACGGCCAGGTCGCGGGCGTGATAGCGCAGCCCTTCCTGTTGTTTGTAGGAGCCGTCGTGCTCTTCGTCGATGATGATCAGGCCCGGGTTCTTCATGGGCGTGAACAGTGCCGAACGTGTGCCGATGATGATGTCGGCCTCGCCATCGCGGGCAGCGAGCCAGGCATCCAGGCGCTCGCGGTCGTTGACGGCCGAGTGCAGCAGGGCGATGCGGGCATTGAAGCGCTGCTCGAAGCGCGCCAGGGTCTGCGGGCCGAGGTTGATCTCGGGGATCAGGATCAGTGCCTGCTTGCCGGCCTCCAGGGTTTCGCGAATCAGCTGCAGGTAGACCTCGGTCTTGCCGCTGCCGGTGACACCGGCCAGCAGGAAGGCGTGGAAGCTGCCGAAGCCTGCGCGCACGGCCTGGAAGGCAGCGCTCTGCTCCTCGTTGAGCGGCAGTTCCGGCTGGGCCAGCCAGCGGTCATGGCGTGGCGCCGGCAGGTGCCGGCGCACCTCGACCTGCACCAGTTCCTTGGCCAGCAGCAGGTCGAGGCTATCTTTGTTCAGCCCGAGTTTGGCCAGCACGCTGTGGGCTACGCCATGAGGGTGCTGGGCGAGGGTCTGCAAGGCCTCTTTCTGGCGCGGTGCCCGGGCGATACGTGGGTCGTCCAGGCGCGCTCCGGGGGTCGCATGCCAGAAACGCTCCTGGCGCACTTCGGCTGCTTCGCCCTGACGCAGCAACACCGGCAATGCCCAGCTCAGGGTGTCGCCCAGGCTGTGCTGATAGTAGTGGGCGGTCCACAGGCACAGCTTGAACAGTGCCGGAGGCAGCGGCGAGACCGGGTCGAGCAGCATGCTCGCTGGCTTGAGCTTGTCGGCGGGGACTTCGCTCTGCTCGCAGACCTCCACCAGCACGCCGATCATCTCGCGACGGCCGAACGGTACGCGGATGCGCATGCCGGGTGTCAGTTGCTGGCGTGCCATGGCGGCCGGGGCCCGGTAGTCGAACAAGCGACGCAGGGGCGAGGGCAGGGCAAGGCGCAGGATGACGTCGGACACGCGGCAGGTCTTCGTAGCTGGTCGGGAATCGCACGAGCCTAGCAGACGACGGCCGGTGCAAGCGACAACTTGCGCTGGCCTGACGGTCTGGTATTATTCGCCGCCTAATTACGTGCGGTATTCAACAATTGGTGTTGGGTGGCGGCACGCAGCTCGAGGAAGTGACCATGAAAGCCGATATTCATCCGAACTACGAAGCAGTTGCTGTCACCTGCAGCTGCGGCAACAAATTCGAAACCCGTTCGACCCTGGGCAACACCCTGGCGATCGACGTTTGCAACCTCTGCCACCCGTTCTACACCGGTAAGCAGAAAGTCCTGGACACCGGTGGTCGCGTACAGAAGTTCGCCGATCGCTTCGGTATGTTCGGTACCAAGAAGTAATCATGCGCACGGCGAGCCCTTCGGGTTTCGCATTGCTGCAAAAGAAGGCGCCCCTTGTGGGCGCCTTTTTTGTGGGCGCAATCTGGCATGTTCCCGCGCAGGCCTTCTGCCCGGTGCCCGAGGCCGTGCAGCCAGTGACGGTGCGTCAGGTCGTCGATGGCGATACCGTGCGTCTGGGGGATGGCCGCAGCGTGCGGCTGATTGGCATCAATGCACCTGAGATCGGGCGCAAAGGTCGCACCAGCGAACCCTATGCCGAAGCGGCCAGGCGACGGCTGGAGGCACTGGTGCAGGCCAGTGATGGCCGGGTGGGGCTGGTGCCGGGTGTGGAGCCCAGGGATAAGTATGGGCGCACCTTGGCGCACATCTATGGCCGTAATGGCGACAATCTTGAGGCGCAGTTGCTCAGTGAAGGCTTGGCCTATCGCGTCGCGGTGGCACCCAACGTGCGTCTGGTCGGCTGCCAGCAACAGGCCGAGCAGGCCGCACGCACAGGTAGGCTCGGGCTCTGGCGGCAGTCGCCGGTCATCGCAGCGGGGCGCCTGAGGCAATCCGGGTTCGCTGTGATCGGCGGCAGGGTGAGCGCGATCGATCGCAATCGAGGAGGCGTCTGGCTGGAGCTTGACGAGGCTGTGGTGCTGCAGGTTCCCGCTCGTCTGCAACGCGCCTTCCCCGACGGTTTCTTCGATAATCTCAAGGGGCGTCAGGTCGAGGCGCGCGGCTGGGTGCTGGACCGTTCCCGCAAGGGCGGGCTCAAGCCTGGGCAGCGACGCTGGCTGTTGCCGCTGAGCGATCCGAGCATGTTGGAGCAGGTTTCGGTGAAAAAATAGTTGTAGACATTATTGGTTTGGATTGTACACACTCAAGGCCGTAAGCCCCGCGGGTTGTAGCGTAAAGTCGTAGGCCAAGGGCCTTGACACATGTGACCGGGCAGTCTTGTCGCCTCCCGGCTCTTTGCGTATCCTCGGCGGTCCGTCAGAACAGTAAACAAGCGGAATGCCCACCATGTCAGACTTGAAAACCGCCGCTCTCGAATATCACGCTCAACCTCGCCCGGGGAAACTGAGCGTCGAACTCTCCAAGCCAACCGCCACCGCCCGTGACCTTGCCCTGGCCTACAGCCCAGGCGTCGCCGAGCCGGTACGCGAAATTGGCCGTGATCCAGAGCTGGCCTACAAATACACCGGCAAGGGTAACCTGGTCGCTGTGATCTCCGACGGTACCGCCATCCTCGGCCTGGGTGACCTCGGCCCGCTGGCCTCCAAGCCAGTCATGGAAGGCAAGGGTGTTCTGTTCAAGCGTTTCGCCGGTATCGACGTGTTCGACATCGAAGTCGAGTCGGAAAGCCCACAGGCCTTCATCGACACCGTTCGCCGCATTTCCATCACCTTCGGTGGCATCAACCTCGAAGACATCAAGGCACCTGAGTGCTTCGAGATCGAGCGTACCCTGATCGAACAGTGCGACATTCCGGTCTTCCACGATGACCAGCACGGCACCGCCATCGTGACTGCCGCCGGCATGATCAACGCCCTGGAAATCGCAGGCAAGAAGCTCGAAGACGCCAAGATCGTCTGCCTGGGTGCTGGCGCTGCCGCCATCTCCTGCATGAAGCTGTTGGTCAGCATGGGCGCCAAGGTCGAGAACATCTATATGATCGACCGCAGCGGTGTCATCCACGCTGGCCGCGACGACCTGAACCAGTACAAGGCGCAGTTCGCTCACGCCACCGACAAGCGCACCCTGGCTGACGCGCTGGAAGGCGCTGACGTGTTCGTTGGTCTCTCCGGCCCGAACCTGCTGAGCCCGGAAGGCCTGAAGTCGATGGCTGCCAACCCGATCGTGTTCGCCTGCTCGAACCCGGATCCGGAAATCGCTCCAGAGCTGGCCCACGCCACCCGCAGCGATGTGATCATGGCCACCGGTCGTTCCGACTACCCGAACCAGGTCAACAACGTTCTGGGCTTCCCCTTCATCTTCCGTGGTGCCCTGGACGTTCGCGCCAAGCGCATCAACGAAGAGATGAAGATTGCCGCCGCTATCGCCCTGAAAGACCTGGCCAAGCTGCCGGTTCCGAAGGAAGTGTGCGAGGCCTACGGCGTTGAAGGTCTGGAGTTCGGCCGCGAGTACATCATTCCGAAGCCGCTGGACGCTCGCCTGATCACCGTCGTTTCCGATGCCGTGGCCAAGGCCGCCATCGAATCCGGTGTGGCGACCCTGCCGTATCCGAAGCACTACCCGCTCAAGAGCGTGGATGACGTGTTCAACGGCTGATCCTGTTGTAGCGACATGAAAAAGCCCCGGCTCGCAAGAGTCGGGGCTTTTTGTTGGCCGCTGTTCTACAGATGACCGCTCCACCTGTAGAAGCGACACAAGGCCGCTGCTACAGATTCAGATCGCTACTCAGAACAGATCCATCGGCGCCGCCTCATCGGCCGGCAGCGGGCTGCCTGGTGCTGAGCCGTTGCCCAGCTCATCTACCGATGGTGGTGAATCCTCGGCCTTGAACAGCTCGAAGTAGGCGTTCGGCGTGCTTGGCGTCGCCGCGCGACCGCTGACCGGATCCACGCGCAGGCTGAGGATGCCCTCCGGCTCTGCCGGTGCGTGTTCAGGCTTGCCCTTGAGTGCCGGGCCCATGAAGTCCATCCAGATCGGCAGTGCAACGGTGCCGCCATATTCTCGGCGACCAAGTGTTTCAGGCTGGTCGAAACCGACCCAGACCGTGGTCACGTAGTCGGCGTTGTAGCCGGAGAACCAGGCATCCTTGGATTCGTTGGTGGTACCGGTCTTGCCCGCGATGTCGCTGCGGCCCAGGGCCAGGGCGCGACGGCCAGTGCCACGCTTGATCACATCCTGCAGCATGCTGGTCAGGATGTAGGTGGTACGGCCATCGACGATGCGCTCGGCAATGGCCGGCGTCTGCGGCGGCGGGGCGATCTGGCCCAGTGCCGAAGGTGCGGTGCCCGGCTGCGGGAGCGTGGTGATCGGCTCTTCGGGCGCGGCGATTCCGGCCTGGTCCTGATTGCCCTGGGGAACGCGCGCCGGGTTGGCGGTGAACAGTGTTTCGCCGTTGCGGCTTTCGACGCGCTCGATCAGGTAGGGGTTGATCTTGTACCCGCCGTTGGCAAAGGTGCTCCAGCCGGTGGCGATTTCCATCGGGGTGAGCGTTGCGGTACCCAGTGCCAGCGACAGGTTGCGCGGTAGATCCTGCTTGTTGAAGCCGAACTTGGCAATGTAGTCGATGGTGCGGTCGACCCCCATCGCCTGGAGCAGGCGGATCGAGACCAGGTTACGCGACTTGTACAGCGCCTCGCGCATGCGGATCGGACCGAGGAAGGTGTTGGTGTCGTTTTTCGGACGCCAGACCTTGTCGAGGTATTCGTCGACGAACACGATCGGTGCGTCGTTGACCAGGCTGGCGGCGGTATAGCCGTTGTCCAGTGCGGCGCTATAGACGAAGGGCTTAAAGCTGGAGCCTGGCTGGCGCTTGGCCTGCATGGCGCGGTTGTAGTTGCTCTGCTCGAACGAGAAGCCACCGACCAGGGCGCGGATTGCACCGCTGTTCGGGTCAAGCGTGACCAGTGCGCTCTGGGCGCCCGGCACCTGGCTGAACTTGAGCTTGCCGTCGTCCAGGCGTTGCAGGCGCACCAGGTCGCCGATCTGCGCGACGTCGGCCGGCGACTGAGGCGCGCGCCCCTGGGCATTGCTGTTGATGAATGGACGGGCCCACTTCATGGTGTCCCAGGCGACGTCTTCGTCCTGGCCGCCGCGCGTCATGACTTTCAGGCCGGTCTTGTCCACCTGGGTGACGATGGCCGGTTCCAGGCCGCCGAGGGTGCGTTGCTTGCCCAGTTCCTGCTGCCAGGCGGCGCGGGTCTTGCCCGGGAAGCGCGCTTCGGGCCCACGGTAGCCATGGCGCTCGTCGTATTGGGAGAGGCCGTTGAGAACTGCCTTGTTGGCGATTTCCTGCGTGTCGCTGGGCACGGTCGTGGTGACCCGGAAACCTTCGGTGTAGGCATCGCTGCCGTAGCGGCCGACCATCTCGGCGCGCGCCATTTCGGCGACGAACGGTGCATTCACCTCAGGTGTCGGTACGTGATAGCTGGCGTTCAGCGGCTCGGCGAGGGCGGCCTGGTAGCTTGCCTCGTCGATCTTGCCGAGCTTGTACATGCGGCCGAGGATCCAGTCGCGGCGCTCCTTGGCACGCACCGGGTTGGCCAGCGGATTGAAGCGCGAAGGGGCTTTGGGCAGGCCGGCGATCATCGCCATCTGCGCCAGGCTGACATCACGGATCGACTTGCCGTAGTACACCTGCGCTGCGGCATCGATGCCGTAGGCGCGGTTGCCCAGGTAGATCTTGTTGACGTACAGCTCGAGGATCTCGTCCTTGGTCAGCTCACGTTCGATCTGCAGCGCCAGGAGGATCTCGTTGGTCTTGCGCGAGAAGCTGCGCTCGCTGGTGAGGAAGAAGTTCTTCGCCACCTGCATGGTGATGGTGCTGCCGCCGGTCTGGATATGACCAGACTTCACAAGTTGGGTCGCAGCGCGCATCAGGCTGCTCGGGTCGACCCCGTAGTGATTGAGGAAATTGTCGTCCTCGGCTGACAGAAGCGCCTGGATGAACTGTGGGGGAATTTCCGCAAAGCGGATTGGCGAGCGGCGCATTTCGCCAAACTCGGCAATCAGTTTGCCGTCGCTGCTGTACACCCTCAGGGGGATCTGCAACTGGATGCTTCTGAGCGAGTCGACCGAAGGCAGGCTGGGACTAAGATACAGAAACGCACCACTCAGACCGAGCACGAGCGCGCAGATGACGGCGACGAAAGACCACCAGAAGAACTTCAGCAGGCGTATCAAGGCTTTTGGGTGTCCAGGTTGAGAAGTGGAGTGCACGCAGGCCCGGCGGACGGGAAAAAACGCTGGGCATTATAAGCATTTTCGCCCCGCCGGGTCATCGGTCGGTCGGGGCAATGGGCGCAATCGCCCCGGATGGCAAGGGTTTGCCACGTTCATGAAAAGGAGCAGCGATGCTTGGACGCTTTGGCAGGGATGCCGGTTCAGTATTGGGGGTGGAAATTGCCTCCGATTCGGTGAGGATTCTTGAGTTGCAGCGGCGACGAGGGCGCCATGAGGTGGCTGCCTGGGTGGTCGAGCCAATCCGGGGGGCTTTGCGGGGTGGTGGCGATACCGAGGTGCAGGCCATGGCCCTGCGTCAGGCGTGGCGCCGTTGTGGCAGCCGGTCTCGACGGGTTGCGTTGGCGGTGCCGGGCTCGCAGGTGATTTGCAAGGTGGGGCAGTTGCCCGCCGCACTGGCGGAGCCTGAACGAGAAGCGCATCTGCTTGCCGATGCCGAGCGCCTTTTCCCTTTCCCGATTGACGATCTGGCCCTGGACTTTCAGGTGCTGGGCATTTCCCAGCAGGCCCCCCACATGCTCGATGTGCTGGTCGGGGCCGCTCGCCAGAGCGTCCTGGCGCCGCTGTTGCAGCCGTTCGAGGCGGCAGGCCTGGAGGTGGTTGCCGTCGAGGTGGACAGTCTGGCGCTGCGTCGTTTGCAGGCCAGCGACAGCTGTCGGCCGCTGTTGCAGGTCGAGGCCGACAGCCTGACCCTGCATGGCTGGCCCGATGGACCCCTGCCTTGGCGAAAGGCGCAGAGGATCGAGCCTGGCGTGGGTTCGACCGAGTTTCTGGCGCATCTCGAGAGCTTGCTGGAGGGGGATCCTCCGTTCGAGCTGAGCGCAGGGTTGATGGTCGGCGGCGGGGCGGCGACGGACGCTTGCGTGCGGTCGCTGGCGCGGCATTTCGGATTCCCCTGTGAGCGGGTTTGTCCGCAGCGGGTCCATGCGGCTTCGCTGCCAGACCGCTGCGGCGCCATGGTCCTGCCCCTCGGCCTCGCCCTGGGAGGTACGCAATGAACCTGCGCCTGAACCTGCTGCCATGGCGTGAGCGCCAGCGTCTGGTGGAGCTGCGCAACTTCAGGCTGGTGTTTCTGGGCAGTCTGTTCGCAGCGTTTGTCGTGGTCATGCTGGTCGATCGGTTCGCCCACCTGCGCCTGAAGCAGCAAGCAGCTGCCGGATTGCAGCGTCAGCAACAGCTGCAGTCGCTGGATGGGCAAGTGGCGCGCCTGGAACAGTTGCGTGAGGCGCACACGGGCCTGCGCAGGCAAGTCGATGCGCTCGGCGCGCTGCGCTCCTCGCAGCAAGGCGTACCGCAGCTGTTGATCGAGATCGAACTGGCGATGCCGCATGGGATGCAACTGACCCGCCTGGACGTGCAGGGCGACCGTCTGCAGATCAATGGTCTAGCGGTTTCTCCTGCGGTGCTGGCCCAGTTCATGCGCGATCTGCAGCGCTCGCCGATACTCCTGGACCTTGAACTCAAGCACGTCTTGGCGCGGGCCGGTGGCGATGCGTTCTCACTCGTGGCCCGGGTGGTGGCCTCCTGAACATGCGTATCGCTGAGATGCTCGGCTGGCACGAGATGGCGGGGCGCTCGCGTATGTACAGGGGCGCGGTCGTAGTCATTGGTGTGTCGCTGGTGCTTGCCTGCGGCTATCAGTTCCGTCTCCAGGAGGTGCGCGCAGCCTACCGTCAAGGCGTGGCGAGCGATGTCGAGCAGCGGAAGCTGTTGCAGGCGCGGGAGCAACAGCTTCTGGCTCTGGATGACGCCGAGGTGGCGCTGGCGAGCGAGGCGAAGCGGCTGCGGGATGCGCGTTGGCGATTGTCGGGCGGCGAGGGCATGAGCGATCTGCTCGACCAGTTGGCCGTGTCGGGGCGCACCTACGGCCTGGTCTTCGAGCGCCTCGACGTGGAGGAGGACGTCGAGGGGCCGGGTTACCGCCAGGTGCCCTTGCAGATGCAGGTGAGTGGGCGCTATGCCGCCCTGCGACCCTGGCTGGACGAGTGGCTGGGCCAGTTGCGCCTGCTGCGGGTGACCCGTTTGCAGTTGGAGCCTATAACAGAACGGCCGGGGTTGCTGCAGCTTCATGTGTGGGTGCAGGCATTTCATGCCGGCGAGGCGCTGCCAATGCCGGCTTCGCTGGCCGATGAGCCCGCTCGGCCCCTCGGTCGGACGCCCGCGCTGGACCCATTTGCAGCCTGGTCGTCGCGTCGGCATACGGAGGGGTTGGCGGGGGTGCCGCTGGAGCAGTTGGAGATGGTGGGCAGCCTGTCCCGCGCGGGACAATCCCAGGCGCTGGTGCGCTGGGCCGGGCGTGTTTACCGGGTTGCCAAGGGGGAGCGCCTGGGGCGTGAAGAGGGTGAAGTCATAAAGGTCGACCAGGATCAGGTCGAGATCAGGGAGCGGCTGTTCAACGGTGGCGAGTGGCAAGAGCGCTCGAGCTACCTGACGTTGAGCCGGCCCGCAGGCGCAAGGAGCGAACGTGAAAAGACTGCTGATCGGCGTCGTGGTGATGCTGCTGACGCTACGGGCAATGGCGGAGCCCCTGTACAAAGGTGAGCCGCTTTCGCTGAATTTCCAGGACGTCGAGGTTCGTGCAGTGCTGCAGGTGCTCGCCGATTATACCGGCATCAACCTGGTGGCCAGTGACACGGTTCAGGGCAATATCACCCTGCGGCTGCACGAAGTGCCCTGGGATCAGGCATTGGAGCTGGTGTTGCGCAGCCGCGGGCTGGCCAAGCGTGAGGAGGGCAATGTGCTGTTGGTCGCCCCCGCCGCAGAGCTCGCCGAGCAGTCGCGCGAGGCGCGCATCGACCAGGCGCTCGAGGCGCAGTTGCAGCCGCTGCATCGGGAGTTGCTGCCGATTCATCATGCCGATGCGTCCGACCTGGCGAAACTATTGTTGGAGAGTCTCGCGGATGATGAACCTGCGGCAGGGCGCGGCAGTTTGAGCGTGGATTCGCGGACCAACACCCTGATCGCCACCCAGTCGGCCGCGCGCCTGGCAGAGTTGCGGCAACTGGTTGCGGATCTGGATGTGCCGGTGCGCCAGGTGATGATCGAGGCCCGGATCGTCGAGGCCAACGTCGATTACGAGAATGTGCTCGGCATTCGCTGGGGTGCAAAGCTGGGCGGTATGCCAGCGCGGTCAGGCAGTGAGCTGTTTGTCGATCTTGGCGCGCAGGGGGCGACCTCTGGCGTGGGCGTAGGGGTGGTGCGCGGCGATGTGCTGCTTGATCTGGAGCTCAGTGCCATGGAGAAAAGCGGCAATGGCGAGGTCATCTCCCAGCCCAAGGTGGTCACTGCCGACAAGGAAACCGCGCGTATTCTCAAGGGCACCGAAGTGCCTTACCAGCAGTCGAGCAAGAGCGGCGCCACCTCGGTGGCTTTCCGCGAGGCATCGCTGTCACTGGAGGTCACGCCGCAGATCACCCCGGATGGCAAGGTCATCATGGCGGTGCGGGTGACCAAGGACGAGCCGGACTACGTCAATGCCCTCAACGACGTGCCACCGATCCGCAAGAACGAGGTCAATGCCAAGGTGCGCGTGGCCGATGGCGAGACGATTGTGATTGGTGGCGTGTACTCGACGTCGCATAACAATGTAGTGGACAAGGTGCCATTTCTTGGCGATCTACCGTATGTTGGACGGCTGTTTCGACGCGATGTATTACAAGAGAAAAAATCTGAGCTGCTGGTCTTCCTGACTCCGCGTATCATGAGTGACCGGGCGATTGCTGTGAGTCGTTGATTCTGTGCGAAATTTGATACTTGTAGGGCCCATGGGCGCCGGTAAGAGCACCATCGGGCGCCTTTTGGCCAAAGAGCTGCGCCTGCTGTTCAAGGATTCCGACAAGGAAATCGAGCTGCGAACCGGCGCCAACATCCCGTGGATCTTCGACAAGGAAGGCGAGCCGGGCTTTCGTGATCGTGAGCAGGCGATGATTGCAGAACTCTGCGAGCTCGACGGCGTGGTTGTCGCAACAGGTGGCGGCGCAGTGATGCGCGAGGCCAATCGCCAGGCGTTGCACAGGGGCGGGCGTGTCATCTACCTGCATGCCTCGGTGGAACAGCAGGTCGGCCGTACTGCACGTGATCGCAACCGTCCACTGCTGCGGACCGCCAACCCGGAAGCCACGCTGCGTGCGTTGCTGGAAGCGCGCGACCCGCTCTATCGCGAAATCGCCGACCTCGTGGTGGAAACCGACGAACGGCCGCCGCGCATGGTAGTGCTCGACATTCTCGAGCGTTTGCAGCAGTTGCCGCCCCGCTGAGCCGGGACTATCCTCGGCGACCAACGCCGGGGCGACGTTGAACGTTACCGCGCTGGCCGCTCAGGCAAGGCCGCGCCAAAGCATATTGTGGGGATACATGCAGACATTGAAGGTCGATCTGGGCGAACGTAGCTATCCGATCTACATTGGCGAGGGCCTGCTGGACCAGCCCGAGCTGCTGGCGCCGCACATTGCCGGGCGGCAGGTCGCCATCGTCTCCAACGAAACCGTCGCGCCCCTGTATCTCGAGCGGTTGAGCAAGACACTCGGCGCCTGGTCGGTGCTGCCAGTTGTGCTGCCTGACGGCGAAGCCCACAAGAACTGGGAAACCCTCCAGCTGATTTTCGATGCCCTGCTCACGGCCCGCCATGATCGGCGCACCACTGTGGTCGCGCTGGGCGGCGGGGTGATCGGCGACATGGCCGGCTTTGCCGCGGCCTGCTACCAGCGCGGCGTCGACTTCATCCAGGTGCCGACCACGCTGCTGTCCCAGGTGGATTCGTCCGTTGGTGGCAAGACCGGCATCAATCACCCACTGGGCAAGAACATGGTCGGTGCCTTCTATCAGCCCAACGCGGTGCTGATCGACACCACCAGCCTGCGCACCCTGCCAGCCCGCGAGTTGTCGGCGGGCCTCGCCGAAGTGATCAAGTACGGCCTGATCTGCGACGAGCCATTCCTCGGCTGGCTGGAAGACAACATGGCAGCCCTGCGCGGGCTCGATTCCGTGGCCCTGACCGAAGCCATCCGCCGCTCCTGCGCGGCGAAGGCGGCCGTGGTCGGTGCCGACGAGCGTGAGTCTGGCGTGCGCGCCACCCTGAACCTCGGCCACACCTTCGGTCATGCCATCGAAACCCACATGGGTTACGGGGTATGGTTGCATGGCGAGGCCGTCGCTGCCGGGACCGTCATGGCCCTGGAGATGTCCATGCGTCTCGGCTGGATCGACCAGTCGGCGCGTGATCGCGGAATTCGCCTGCTGCAGGATGCAGGCTTGCCGGTGGTGCCTCCACAGGAAATGACCCCGGCGCATTTCATGGAACATATGGCGGTCGACAAGAAGGTGCTCGACGGACGCCTGCGCCTGGTGCTGTTGCGCCAGATGGGCGAGGCCGTGATCACCGACGACTATCCGAAAGAGATTCTTCAGGCCACGCTTGCAGCGGATTATCGCGCGATCGTGGCGCAGCTTTGAGGTTGTGACAGCGCAATGACCAGTTTGCATGCCGATGAGGCGTTCCTCGATCACTACCAGTTGAGTCACGATCCGTTCGCACCTCGGGTGCCCGGATTCAAGTTCTTCCCTGCCCAGCGCAAGCCGGTGCTGGGCCAGCTGCATCACCTGGCGCGTTACAGCCACCTGATGCTGGTGGTAACCGGCCCGCTTGGCAGCGGCAAGACCCTGCTGCGCCAGGCCCTGGTGGCCAGCACCAACAAGCAGTCGGTGCAGAGCGTGGTCGTTTCCGCGCGTGGCGCAAGCGATGCTGCCAGCGTGCTGGGCCAAGTGGCCCAGGCGCTGAACGTCGCCCAGCCGGAAGTGCAGGCAATCCTTTCCCAGGTCGTCCAGCTGGCGTTGACCGGGCAGGAAGTCTATCTGCTGGTGGACGATGCGGAACAACTCGACGAGTCGGCACTCCAAGCGTTGCTGGAGCTGGCGGCAGGCGTTCCGGAAGGGCGCCCGCATGTGTTCCTGTTCGGTGAACCTTCGCTGATTGCCGGGTTGGACGAACTCAGTGTCGAGGAAGAGCGCTTCCACATCATCGAGCTCGCCCCCTACAGCGAAGAAGAGACTCGTGAGTATCTGGAACAGCGCCTGGAAGGAGCTGGCCGGGGCCTTGAAGTATTCAGCGCCGAGCAGATCGCCGATATCCACGAAAACTCCGACGGCTGGCCAGGAAACATCAACCAGGTTGCCCGCGATACCTTGATCGAAGCCATGATCGCTACCCGCAGTACGGAAAAGCGACCATCCATGGGGTTCAAAATGCCTAAGAAACATGTGCTCGCGTTGTCCGCTGTCGTTGTGGTCGCTGTCGCGGCCGCAGTCCTGATGCCCAAGAAAGGGGACAAGGCGCCGACCGAAGCACCTGCGGCCCAGGCCCAGTTGCCACTGGGACAGTCGGGCAATGGCGGACCGACCGTCGAATTCTCCGGTTCTTCGCAGCCCATGCCACTGCCGCTGGTAGGGCAGTCGCAGCCGGTCATGCGTGAGCCGCTGGCCCAGGCTGCAGGCATGGGAGATGGCGACGAGGCGGGCCCTGCTGGTGATACTGCACTGCAGCCTTCAGCGCCCTCTGCTGCCGTTCCTCCCACCGTCACCACGACTGCGCCGCCGCAAGGTGTCGCCGCCGGTCCTGCCCCCGCTCCGGCCCAGCCGGTTGCGCCTGCGCAGAAACCTGTCGCAACCCAGCCGGTCAAGCCGGTTGCGCCTGCCGCCAAACCTGCGCCGGCCCCGACCCAGGTGGCGACCGCCAAGCCCGCTGCCAAGCCTGCCGAAAAACCCGCCGCCGGTGGCGCAGGCAACAGCGGCTGGTACAGCGGCCAGAAGCCGGGCAACTATGTGGTTCAGGTGTTCGGTACGAGCAATGAATCCGCTGCCCAATCGTTCGTCAGTGAACAGGGTGGCGACTATCGCTACTTCAAGAAAACCCTGCAGGGCAAGCCGCTGTATGTGGTGACCTACGGCAACTTCAGCAGCCGCGATGCCGCAGCTGCGGCAATCAAGAACTTGCCAGCGAAGGTCCAGGCTGGTAAACCTTGGCCTCGTACCGTCGGCAGCGTTCAACAAGAGCTGGCCACGGCCCGCTGATCCTTCCGGGCGGCACCACCCCCGCCGCCCAGTTGCTGAGCGAATCCCGGACTCGACAAAGCCTGCTGTGCTGATGCGCGGCAGGCTTTTCTGTCCCAGACTGCCGGCCACAAGCCTTCTGTTGCAGTCACGGCTGAAACGCTTCAGACTCGGCTCAAGCCGCTATCACGGCGCATGACGCAAAAACATTCAAAAATGCGACATAAACTTTCAACGATTCGTCGTGAAAATTTGTGAGCTTCCCTGTCGCTGTGCAACAATGGTTTCCCTATACCCACCGCAAAAAAGCTGGCATTCGATCGGCGTGGATGGTAAGTGGTTGTACTAAAAAGAGATTTGCCTTGGTTGAGAGGCGAACCTGGTGAGAAAGTGTCTATGAAAACAGGTCTGTACCATCCCGAAGAGTTCAAGGATAACTGTGGTTTTGGCCTGATCGCCCACATGACGGGCGAGCCGAGTCACCACCTTCTGCAAACTGCCGTCGAGGCCCTGACCTGCATGACCCACCGTGGTGGGATCAACGCAGATGGCAAGACCGGTGACGGTTGCGGCCTGCTGATGCAGAAGCCCGATCAGTTCCTGCGTGCCGTGGCCCTGGAGCACTTCGCCGCCGAGCTGCCCAAGCAGTACGCCGTCGGCATGGTGTTCTTCAATCAAGACCCGGTAAAAGCCGAGGCTGCGCGCGCCAACATGGACCGCGAGATCCTCGCTGCTGGCCTGCAACTGGTCGGCTGGCGCAAAGTGCCGATCGACACCAGCGTGCTCGGTCGCCTGGCCCTTGAGCGCCTGCCGCAGATCGAGCAGGTGTTCATCGGTGGTGAAGGTCTCACCGACCAGGAATTCGCCATCAAGCTGTTCAGTGCCCGTCGCCGTTCGTCCGTGGCCAACGCCCACGACGCCGACCACTACATCTGCAGCTTCTCGCACAAGACCATCATCTACAAAGGCCTGATGATGCCGGCGGATCTCACCGCCTTCTATCCGGACCTGGGCGATGAGCGCCTGCAGACCGCCATCTGTGTCTTCCACCAGCGCTTCTCCACCAACACCCTGCCGAAATGGCCGCTGGCGCAGCCATTCCGCTTCCTCGCCCACAACGGCGAGATCAACACCATCACCGGCAACCGCAACTGGGCCATGGCCCGTCGCACCAAGTTCGCCAACGACCTGATCCCTGATCTGGAAGAACTCGGTCCGCTGGTCAACCGTGTCGGCTCCGACTCCTCCAGCATGGACAACATGCTCGAGTTGATGGTCACCGGCGGCATCGACCTGTTCCGTGGCGTGCGCATGCTCGTGCCGCCAGCCTGGCAGAACGTCGAGACCATGGACGCCGACCTGCGCGCCTTCTACGAGTACAACTCCATGCACATGGAGCCGTGGGACGGCCCGGCCGGTATCGTCATGACCGAAGGCCGCCACGCCGTGTGCCTGCTCGACCGCAACGGCCTGCGTCCGGCGCGCTGGGTGACCACCAAGAACGGCTACATCACCCTCGCTTCCGAAATCGGCGTGTGGAACTACAAGCCCGAGGACGTCATCGCCAAGGGCCGTGTTGGCCCGGGCCAGATCTTTGCCGTGGACACCGAGACCGGTCAGATCCTCGACACCGACGCCATCGACAACCGTCTCAAGTCGCGCCACCCCTACAAGCGCTGGCTGCGTCAGCATGCCACCCGCATCCAGGCGACGCTGACCGACGACCAGGGCGTGGCCAGCTACGATGCCGACCAGCTCAAGCAATACATGAAGATGTTCCAGGTCACCTTCGAGGAGCGTGACCAGGTGCTGCGCCCGCTCGGCGAACAAGGCCAGGAGGCGGTCGGCTCGATGGGCGACGACACGCCGATGGCCGTGCTTTCGCAGCGTGTGCGCTCGCCGTACGACTTTTTCCGCCAGCAGTTCGCCCAGGTGACCAACCCACCGATCGACCCGCTGCGCGAAGCCATCGTGATGTCCCTGGAAATCTGCCTGGGCGCCGAGCGCAATATCTTCCAGGAATCCCCTGAACACGCCTCCCGAGTGATCCTCAGCTCGCCGGTGATCTCGCCAGCCAAGTGGCGCTCGTTGATGGCCCTGGAGCGCGAAGGCTTCGACCGTCACCTGATCGACCTCAACTACGAGCAGGATGTCGGCCTTGAAGCGGCCATTCGCAACATCGCCGACCAGGCCGAAGAAGCGGTGCGCAGCGGCAAGACCCAGTTGGTGCTGAGCGACCGCTTCATCGCCCCGGGCAAGCTGCCGGTACATGCTTCGCTGGCCGTTGGTGCGGTGCATCACCGCCTGACCGAGCAGGGCCTGCGCTGCGACAGCAACATCCTGGTGGAAACCGCCACCGCCCGCGACCCGCACCACTTCGCCGTGCTGCTGGGCTTCGGCGCCTCGGCGGTCTACCCGTACCTGGCGTACGAAGTGCTGGCCGACCTGATCCGCACCGGCGAAGTGCTGGGCGATCTGGATGAAGTGTTCAAGTACTACCGCAAGGGCATCTCCAAGGGCCTGCTGAAGATCCTGTCGAAGATGGGTATCTCCACCATCACGTCCTACCGTGGCGCGCAGTTGTTCGAGGCCATCGGCCTGTCGGACGAAGTGGTCGGTCTGAGCTTCAAGGGCGTGTCCAGCCGTATCAAGGGTGCGCGTTTCGAAGACCTGGAGAGCGACCAGAAGCTGCTTGCGGCCGAAGCCTGGAGCGCGCGCAAGCCGATCCAGCAGGGCGGCCTGCTCAAGTTCGTACACGGCGGTGAATACCACGCTTACAACCCGGACGTGGTCAACACCCTGCAGGCTGCAGTGCAGCAGGGCGACTACGCCAAGTTCAAGGAATACACCACGCTGGTCGATCAGCGTCCGGTGTCGATGATCCGCGACCTGCTCAAGGTCAAGGTGGCCGATCAGGCCCTGGCACTGGATCAGGTCGAGCCGCTGGACGCGATCCTCAAGCGCTTCGACTCCGCTGGTATCTCCCTGGGCGCGCTGTCGCCGGAGGCCCACGAAGCGTTGGCCGAGGCGATGAACCGCCTGGGCGCGCGCTCCAACTCCGGTGAGGGCGGCGAAGACCCGGCCCGCTATGGCACCCTCAAGAGCTCGAAGATCAAGCAGGTGGCCACCGGCCGCTTTGGTGTGACCCCGGAATACCTGGTCAACGCCGAAGTGCTGCAGATCAAGGTGGCCCAAGGCGCCAAGCCCGGCGAGGGCGGCCAGTTGCCAGGCGGCAAGGTCAACGGCCTGATCGCCAAGCTGCGCTACGCGGTGCCGGGCGTGACCCTGATCTCGCCGCCACCGCACCACGACATCTATTCGATCGAAGACCTGGCGCAGCTGATCTACGACCTCAAGCAGGTCAACCCGCAGGCGCTGGTGTCGGTCAAGCTGGTGGCCGAAGCCGGTGTCGGCACCATCGCTGCCGGTGTGGCCAAGGCCTATGCCGACCTGATCACCATCTCCGGCTACGACGGTGGCACCGGCGCCTCGCCGCTGACCTCGATCAAGTACGCTGGCGCCCCGTGGGAACTGGGCCTGGCCGAAACCCACCAGACCCTGCGTGGCAACGACCTGCGCGGCAAGGTGCGGGTGCAGACCGACGGTGGCCTGAAAACCGGCCTGGACGTGATCAAGGCCGCGATCCTCGGCGCCGAGAGCTTCGGCTTCGGTACCGCGCCGATGATCGCCCTGGGCTGCAAGTACCTGCGCATCTGCCACCTGAACAACTGCGCCACGGGCGTCGCCACCCAGAACGACAAGCTGCGCAAGGACCACTACATCGGCACTGTCGACATGGTGATCAACTTCTTCACCTTCGTCGCTGAAGAAACCCGCGAGTGGCTGGCCAAGCTGGGCGTACGCAGCCTCGGCGAGCTGATCGGTCGCACCGACCTGCTCGAAGTGCTGCCGGGCGACACCGAGCGCCAGCACCACCTGGACCTCACGCCGCTGCTGGGCAGCTCGCACATTCCGGCCGACAAGCCGCAATTCTGCGAAGTCGACAAGAACCCGCCGTTCGACAAGGGCGAGATGGCCGAGAAGATGGTCGAGATGGCCTTGCCGGCGATCCGCGACCAGGCCGGTGGCGAGTTCGCCCTCGACATCTGCAACTGCGATCGTTCCATCGGTGCGCGTATCTCTGGCGAGATCGCCCGCCTGCATGGCAACCAGGGCATGGCGGCTAACCCGATCACCTTCCGCTTCAAGGGGACGGCGGGTCAGAGCTTCGGCGTATGGAACGCCGGTGGCCTGAACCTGCACCTGGAAGGTGACGCCAACGACTACGTCGGCAAGGGCATGACCGGTGGCAAGATCACCATCGTGCCGCCAGCCGGCAGTCCGTTCGAAACCCAGCACAGCGCCATCGTCGGCAACACCTGCCTGTACGGCGCCACTGGCGGCAAGCTGTTCGCCGCCGGTACCGCGGGCGAGCGTTTCGCTGTGCGTAACTCCGGCGCCCACGCTGTGGTCGAGGGCACCGGTGATCACTGCTGTGAATACATGACCGGCGGCTTTGTCTGCGTCCTGGGCAAGACCGGTTACAACTTCGGTTCTGGCATGACGGGCGGCTTCGCCTATGTGCTCGACATGGACAACACCTTCTTCGACAAACTCAACCACGAGCTGGTGGAAATCCAGCGTATCAGTGGTGAGGCGATGGAGGCCTACCGCAGCCACCTGGCGCGCGTCCTGGGCGAGTACGTGGAAGAAACCGGCAGCGAGTGGGGGCGTGAGCTCTCCGAGAACCTGGACGACTATGTGCGGCGCTTCTGGCTGGTGAAGCCCAAGGCGGCCAATCTGAAGCAACTGTTGTCCAGCACCCGTGCCAACCCGCAGTAAAAGCAGCTGCAAGTGGCGAGCTGCACGCTGTACGTAGAGGCAGCGTACGGTTCGCCCGGCTTAAGTGATCGTCTTGCGGCTTGCAGCGTGTAGCTTGCAGCTGCTGTTGAGAGGTTTTGAAAAATGGCTGAACGTCTGAGCAACGACTTCCAGTTCATCGAAGTGGGCCGCAAGGACCCGAAGAACAAGCTGCTGCGCCAGCGCAAGAAGGAGTTCGTCGAGATCTACGAACCCTTCAAGCCGCAGCAGTCCGTGGAGCAGGCACACCGCTGCCTGGGCTGCGGCAACCCCTATTGCGAGTGGAAGTGCCCGGTACACAACTTCATCCCCAACTGGCTGAAGCTGGTGTCCGAAGGCAACATCCTGGCGGCGGCGGAGCTGTCGCACCAGACCAACACCCTGCCGGAAGTGTGCGGCCGCGTATGCCCGCAGGACCGCCTGTGCGAGGGTGCCTGTACCCTGAACGACGGGTTCGGCGCAGTGACCATCGGCTCGGTGGAGAAGTACATCACCGACACCGCCTTCGCCATGGGCTGGCGCCCGGACATGTCCAAGGTCAAGCCAACCGGCAAGCGCGTTGCGATCATCGGTGCCGGCCCTGCGGGCCTGGGCTGCGCCGACGTGCTGGTGCGTGCCGGTGTAACGCCGGTCGTGTTCGACAAGAACCCCGAGATCGGTGGCCTGCTGACCTTCGGCATCCCCGAGTTCAAGCTGGAAAAGACCGTGCTGAGCAATCGCCGCGAAGTCTTCACCGGCATGGGCATCGAGTTCCGCCTGAACACCGAGGTGGGCAAGGACATCACCATGGAACAACTGCTCGCCGAGTACGATGCAGTGTTCATGGGCATGGGCACCTACACCTACATGAAGGGCGGTTTCCCAGGTGAAGACCTGCCGGGTGTGCACGACGCTTTGGACTTCCTGATCGCCAACGTCAATCGCAACCTGGGCTTCGAGAAGTCGCCGGAAGACTTCATCGACATGCAGGGCAAGAAGGTCGTGGTGCTGGGCGGTGGCGACACCGCGATGGACTGCAACCGCACCTCCATCCGCCAGGGCGCCAAGGCCGTGACCTGCGCCTATCGTCGCGACGAAGCCAACATGCCTGGCTCGCGCAAAGAGGTGAAGAACGCCAAGGAAGAAGGCGTGAAGTTCCTCTACAACCGCCAGCCCATCGCCATTGTCGGCGAGGACAAGGTGGAAGGCGTCAAGGTGGTCGAGACCCGTCTCGGTGAGCCAGACGCCCGTGGCCGCCGCAGCCCCGAGCCGATCCCGGGCTCCGAAGAGATCCTTCCGGCCGACGCCGTGGTGATCGCCTTCGGCTTCCGCCCGAGCCCGGCGCCTTGGTTCGAACAGCATGGTATCCAGATGGACAGCCAGGGCCGCGTGGTGGCTCCTGAGAAGGGCAAGTTCAAGCACCAGACCAGCAACCCGAAAGTCTTCGCCGGTGGCGACATGGTGCGCGGGTCTGACCTGGTGGTGACGGCGATCTTCGAAGGGCGTACCGCTGCTGAAGGGATCCTGGACTACCTCGAAGTCTGATCCTGGTTATTCGCGGGGCAAGTCGGAGCGTCGAACCGCCGTTCCGACTTGCCCCGCGATGCATTTTGTATACAGAAATCCTTGATCCATGGCACCCGATAGACAAAACGCATGGCCCTGGCCGTGCCTTTTGCGCTGGCGTCTGAGAAAATGCCCGCACTTTTTTGCTGGATGCCGACATGACTGCCCTGAAGAACGATCGTTTCCTGCGTGCACTGCTCAAGCAACCCGTAGACGTGACCCCAGTCTGGATGATGCGCCAGGCCGGCCGCTACCTGCCGGAGTACCGCGCCAGCCGCGCCAATGCCGGCGACTTCATGAGCCTGTGCATGAACCCGCAGTTCGCCTGTGAGGTGACGCTCCAGCCGCTGGACCGCTACCCGCTCGACGCCGCAATCCTCTTCTCCGACATCCTCACCATCCCCGATGCCATGGGGCAGGGCCTGTACTTCGAGACGGGCGAAGGCCCACGTTTCAAGAAGGTCGTCAGCACCCTGGCCGATATCGAGGCGCTGCCGATTCCCGATCCGCACAAGGACCTGGGCTACGTGATGGATGCGGTCAGCACCATCCGCCGTGAGCTCAACGGGCGCGTGCCACTGATCGGCTTCTCCGGCAGCCCCTGGACCCTGGCGACCTACATGGTCGAAGGCGGCTCGTCGAAAGACTTCCGCAAGACCAAGGCGATGTTGTACGACCAGCCCGAGGCCATGCACCTGCTGCTCGACAAGCTGGCACAGTCGGTCACCAGCTACCTCAATGGCCAGATCAAGGCCGGCGCTCAGGCAGTGCAGATCTTTGACACCTGGGGCGGTGCACTGTCGGCAGCGGCCTATCAGGAATTCTCCCTGGCCTACATGCGCAAGATTGTCAGCGGTCTGATTCGCGAGCATGAAGGGCGCAAGGTGCCGGTCATCCTGTTCACCAAGAATGGCGGCCTGTGGCTGGAAAGCATCGCCGAGGCCGGTGCCGACGCACTGGGCCTGGACTGGACGTGCGAGATCGGCGACGCCCGTCGTCGCGTCGGTGACAAGGTTGCGCTGCAGGGCAACATGGACCCGACCGTGCTGTACGCCAAGCCCGAGGCGATCCGCAACGAAGTGCAGCGGATCTTGGCCAGCTACGGCAAGGGCAGCGGCCATGTGTTCAACCTGGGTCATGGCATCACGCCGGAGGTGGACCCGGAGCATGCCGGTGTGTTCATCAACGCCGTGCACGAGTTCTCGGCGCAATATCACCAGTAGAATCGGCTATCTCGGCAAAACGCCCGGCCCTGTGCCGGGCGTTTTGCTTCATTAAGCTTCAATTCAGCGATCGTCGGTAATCTGGAGCCATCAAAACGCAAACAGGACCCGATCATCATGAAAGCCCGTTACCTGCCCCTGATCCTCGCCCCACTGTTCAGCACCGCCGCTCTCGCTGCCGGCTACACAGGCCCGGGCGCCCAGCCGGTGACCACCGTCGCTGCCGCCAAGGAGGCCGCCGATGATACCCCGGTAGTGCTGCAAGGCTATGTGACCAAGAAGATCAACAACGACGACAAGTACGAGTTCAAGGACAACACCGGCACCATCACCGTCGAGATCGACAACGAAGACCTGCCGGTAACCCCGTTCAACGACAAGACCAAGGTCAAGCTGACCGGCGAGGTGGAGAAACACCTGATGAGCCGTGAAGTGGATGTGGATATCGTCGAGATCGTCAACTGACGAACACCGTTTCGCGGCGGTTCTGCGCCCCGAACCGCCGCGAATGCCTCACACCGATTTAGGTGCCAGCTTGCTCAGGTGCAGCGCCACCAGCAACGCCACCGCCAGCAGGCCGCCGATGAACAGGCCGATGCCGTTCCAACCGGCGTAATGCCAGAACACCCCGCCCGCCGTCCCGGCGACACTCGATCCCGCGTAGTAGCAGAACAGGTACAGTGAAGAGGCCTGCCCCTTGGCCTTGAGCGCGCGTCGACCAATCCAGCTGCTGGCCACCGAATGGGCACCGAAGAAGCCGAAGGTGAACACCAGCATCCCGACGATCACCACTGGCAATGGGGTGAACAGGGTCATCAGCATGCCAGCGGCCATCACCAGGATGCTCGCCCAGAATACCCTGCGACGCCCCAGCCGGTCAGCCAGCGCGCCGACCTGTGCCGAACTGTAGATGCCTGACAGGTACACCACCGACAGCAAGCCGACCAGTGCCTGGTTCATGTGATAGGGCTCGGCCAGCAGGCGATAGCCGATGTAGTTGAACAGGGTGACGAAGGCGCCCATCAGCAGGAAGGCTTCGAGGAACAGCCAGGGCAGGCCGGCATCCTTGAAGTGCATGAGGAAGCCATCGAGCAGATTGCGCGGCTTCAGCGACTGCGCGCGGAAATTGCGCGATTCCGGCAGCACCTTCCAGAACACCACCGCGGCCAGCAGCGCCAGGCCGCCGATCACCAGCATCGCGGTGTGCCAACTGACGAAGTCGATCAGCACCCCGGTGATCAGCCGCCCGCTCATCCCGCCGATCGCATTGCCACCGATGTACAGGCCCATGGCCAGGCCGATGTGCTGCGGGTGGATTTCTTCGCTCAGGTAGGTCATGGCCACCGCCGCCAGGCCGCTCAGCGACAGGCCGACCAGTGCGCGGGTGGCAAGCACGCCTTCCCAGGTTGGCATCACTGCGCTGGCCAGTGTCGCCAGGGCAGCGCACACCAGGGCCGAGACCATCACCGGTTTGCGCCCGATTCGATCGGAAATGGGCCCGGTCACCAGCAGCCCGAACGCCAGCATGGCGGTGGATACTGACAGCACCAGGCTGCTCTGCGCAGCGTTGATCGAAAACTCTTGCGACAGCAGCGGCATCATCGGTTGCACGCAGTAGAGCAGCGCGAACGTGGCGAAACCGCCGCTGAACAGCGCCAGTACGGTTTTCATGAAGGCTGGCGTGCCTTTTTCGATCCACAAGTCGTTCAGGGGAGGCACTTCAGGTTCGGTGGGGAGGGGGGCTACAGCAGTTTTCACGGGCGATACCTCTGGCGCAATGAAAAAAGCATATAGCTGGCTAATGATTAGATCCAATATATTGTTCGACCTATTTGATAGCTTTAGCGACTTGTTTGGAGCCGATCATGGAACTGCGCCACCTGCGTTACTTCATCGCCGTCGCCGAAGAACTGCACTTCGGCCGTGCGGCCCAGCAACTGGGCATCTCTCAGCCGCCCTTGAGCCAGCAGATCCAGGCGCTGGAACAGGAACTGGGGGCGCGTCTGTTCGAGCGCACCAATCGTCGGGTCGAGCTGAGCGAGGCCGGACGACTGTTCCTCGAGGAGGCGCGCCAGGTGCTGGCGCAAGTCGACAAGGCGGCCGACGTGGCACGTCGCGCGCAGTTGGGCGAGCTGGGCGAGATGAAGATCGGTTTCACCTCGTCGGCACCCTTCACCTCGAGGATTCCTCAGGCGATCCACGCCTTCCGCCAGCGCTTCCCGGCGGTGCACCTGCACCTCAAGGAGATGAGCAGCCGTGAGGTGGTCGATGCGGTGTTCGACGAATCCATTGAGGTCGGCCTGATGCGTCCGCTGCCGGTGCCGGAAGGGTTGGCGGTCACCGAGTTGTTTCGCGAGCCGCTGGTCGTGGTGCTCAATGCCTCTCACGCGCTGGCGCTGGGCAGCGAGCAGGGCCTGCGAATGCGGGACTTGGCTCACGAGCCGTTCGTATTCTTCCCACGCAGCTACGGCAGCGGTCTGTATGCGCAACTGATGGACCTGGCACGCCAGGCAGGCTTCAGCCCGCATTTTGCCCAGGAAGCCGGTGAGGCGCTGACCATCATCGGGTTGGTCTCGGCGGGCCTTGGGGTTTCGGTGTTGCCCGCGTCGTTCCAGCGCATCCGCATCGACGGCGTGGTGTACCGCACGCTGCTCGACGAGCAGGCGACCAGTGCGGTCTGGCTGGTGCGTCGCGAGGGCGCGGGCTCGGCGATGGCCCGGGCGTTCGTCGACCTGCTGGCGGGCCTGGAAAAGCCCGAAGGTGCTGGCTAAACCGCTGCGCCGGACACATACTCGGGCATTCCCTGATACACGGAGGTCAGTCATGCGGCGCGTGGTGTTCAATCAGAAAGGTGGCGTGGGCAAGTCGAGCATCGCCTGCAACCTGGCGGCGGTCAGTGCCAACGAAGGCTACCGGACCCTGTTGATCGACCTGGATGCCCAGGCCAACTCGACCCAGTACCTGACTGGGTTGACGGGTGACGACATCCCCATGGGTATTGCCGATTTCTTCAAGCAGAGCCTGTCCAGCGGGCCGTTCAGCAAGAAGAACAAGGTCGATATCTATGAAACGCCCTTCGACAATCTGCACGTGGTCACCGCCACCGCCGAGCTGGCCGACCTGCAGCCCAAGCTCGAGGCCAAGCACAAGATCAACAAGCTACGTAAATTGCTCGATGAGCTGGACGAGGACTACGAGCGGATCTACATCGATACCCCGCCAGCATTGAATTTCTATGCGGTTTCCGCGTTGATCGCCGCAGATCGTGTGCTGATTCCCTTCGATTGCGACAGCTTCTCGCGCCAGGCCCTGTACGGCCTGCTGGCCGAGATAGAGGAACTCAAGGACGACCACAACGAAGACCTCCAGGTAGAGGGCATCGTGGTCAACCAGTTCCAGTCACGTGCCAGCCTGCCTCAGCAGATGCTCGACGAGCTGCTCGCCGAGGGCCTGCCGGTGCTGCCGGTCTACCTGGGCAGCTCGGTGAAGATGCGCGAATCCCACCACGCCAGCCTGCCGCTGATCCACCTGGAGCCGCGGCACAAGCTGACGCAGCAGTTCGTCGAGTTGCACTCGCTGCTCGAAGAAAACGCTTAGATCCCTTGGCTGCGCACCCATTCCAGCAACGACTGGAGTGGAAACGCCCCCGCCTGGCGGCTGACTTCGCGGCCGTTCCTGAACAGGATCAGGCTGGGGATCGAACGGATGCCCAGTTGCCCGGCGAGGTTGCGGTTGGCCTCGCTGTCGAGCTTGGCCAGGCGGCAGCGGCCGCTGAGCTGGCGGGCCGCCTGTTCGAAGGTCGGTGCAAAGCTCTTGCACGGGCCGCACCAGTCGGCCCAGACGTCCACCAGCAAAGGCAGGTCGCCCTTTATCTGGCTGGCGTAGGTGCTTTCGCTGAGCTCGAAGGGCTTGTCGAGCAATACCGCCTGCTTGCAGCGCCCGCATTTCGGGCTGTCGCCCAGGCGTTCGCTGGGCAGGCGGTTGAGGCCGTTGCAGTGCGGGCAGGGGATTACCAGTGGGTCGGACATGTTTTCTCCGCAATAGGCTTCACATATAACCTGTGACAGCGTGCAAGCCCGCTGTCACAGGATCAGGTGTTGTTCAGGAAGAACAGCTGATTTCCAGATGCTTGCCCCACTCTGGTGGTCGCTCGGCATAGGTTTGCATCCCAGATTGCTCCTCGAATGGCTTGCACAGTACCTGGTGCAGCCGTCGCACTTCACTGTAGTCCCCACCTTCGGCCGCCTCGATGGCGCGCTGCGCCAGATAGTTACGCAGGATGTACAGCGGGTTGACCGCATGCATGCGCTCACGCCGACCTTCGGCGTTGCCCGCTTCGCGCTGGCAGCGTGCGAGGTAGTCGGCGCTCCAGGCGTCGAAGCCGGCGAGGTCGATGAAGTCGTCGCGGACCACTTTCAGTGCCTGTTCCACTGGCTGCTCGCCAAGGCGGCGGAAGAACAGGGTGTAGTCCACGCCGCCACTCTGCATGCGCTGCAGCAGGCGTTCGACCAGGGCCATGTCGTCGTCTTCGGCGGTGGTCAGGCCGAGACGGCGGCGCATCAGGTCCAGGTAATGGGCCTGGTACAGCGGCAGGAACAGGCCGAGCGTCTCCTTCAATGCCTCCACTTCGATCACCGTGGTCAGGGCCTGGGCCAGGGCGCTCAGGTTCCAGTGGGCGATCGGTACCTGGTTGGCGTAGCTGTAGCGGCCGCGATCGTCGGAGTGGTTGCAGATGAAGTTGGCGTCAAAGTCGTCGAGGAAAGCGTAGGGACCGAAATCGAAGGTGATGCCCAGGATCGACATGTTGTCGGTGTTCATCACCCCGTGGCAGAAGCCATAGGCCTGCCAGCGCGCGATCAGCTCGGCGTTGCGCTCGACGATGTTGCGGAACATCGCCAGGTACGGCTGCTCGGCGTCGCGGCATTCGGGGTAGTGCTGATCGAGCACGTGATCGATCAGCACGCGTTGTTGCTCGGGCTGCTGGGTGTAGTAGAAATATTCGAAATGACCGAAGCGCACATGGCTCTGCGCCAGTCGCAGCAGCATGGCCGCGCTTTCGCGGGTCTCGCGCCACACCGGGGTGCTCGAGCCGACCACGCATAGTGCCCGGCTGCTGGGAATGCCCAGGGCGTGCAGCGCTTCTGAGGCGAGGAACTCACGGATCGACGAACGCAGCACCGCGCGGCCGTCGCCCATGCGCGAGTACGGTGTCTGGCCGGCGCCCTTGAGGTGCAGGTCCCAGTGCTCGCCCGCGTCGTTCAATACCTCGCCCAGCAACAGGCCGCGGCCGTCACCCAGGCGCGGGTTGTACGAACCGAACTGATGGCCGGAATAGACCATTGCCCGTGGGTCGGCTTCTTCCCAGAGCTTGTGGCCGCTGAACAGCTCGGCGAACACGGGCTCATCGGCCTGGGCTGGGTCGAGGTCGAGCAGGGCCATGGCCGATTCGCTGGCGACCACCAGGCGCGGCTCGGCAATCGGCTCGGGCAGCACCTGGGTGGAGTAGGTGTCGCCGAGTTGGGCGAAGCGGTTATCGAAGGTGAGTTGGTCGAGGGCTTTCACGTGGCCGGCTCCTGGCTATCGGTGACATGGTGCCGCCTTGCGGCCCTGCGCGGGGCAAAGCCCGCACCTACAGAACTCGGTTTCCTGTGGGAGCGGGCTTGTCCCGCGATCGAGGGCGAAGCCCTCGCAGGCATTCTGGGCGCTTGCACCCATCAGCGTCCACTCAGCTCGGTGGCGTGCTGTCGGGTTTGCTCTCCAGCGGGATCATCTGCTGCTTGCCGCCCTTGGTGTCCATCAGGAACACCTCCACCTGGCGCACCGAGATCTTGATGTCGTGGGCCTTGAACTCACGGTTGATGTAGCGGTTGATCTCGTCCAGCGTCGGGTTGCGGTCGCCCAGGTCGCGCACGTGCATGCGCAGCTCGTGATCCAGCGAGCTCTCGCCGAACTGCAGGAAATACACGATCGGCTCAGGGTCCTTGAGCACACGTGGGTTTTCGTGGGCACCCTTGAGCAGCAGGTCGCGCACCAGGTCCAGGTCGGAGCCGTAGTCGATGCCCAGCTTGAGCGTCACTCGGGTAACCGTGTCGGTCAACGACCAGTTGATCAACTGGCCAGTGATGAACGTCTTGTTGGGGACGATGATGTCCTTGCGGTCGAAGTCGGTGATGGTCGTGGCGCGAATGCGGATCTTGCTCACCGTGCCGGACAGATTGCCGATGGTGATGGTGTCGCCGATCCGCACCGGGCGCTCGAACAGGATCATGATGCCGGAGATGAAGTTGGCGAAGATCTCCTGCATGCCGAAGCCCAGGCCCAGAGACAGGGCGGCGACCAGCCACTGCAGCTTGTCCCAGCTCACCCCAAGGGTGGCCAGGGTGCTGACGATGCCCACCCCGACAATCACGTAGGACAGCAGCGTGGTGATCGCGTAGGCACTGCCCTGGGCCAGGCTCAGGCGCGACAGCACCAGCACTTCCAGCAGGCCTGGCAGGTTGCTGGCCAGGGCGATGGTGATGCCGGCGATGACCAGCGCACCGAGCAGGTCGCCGAGGCTGATCGGCACCATGCTGGCTGCCGCGCCGGTGCCGCTGGCGTATTCGTACAGGGTGACGTTGTTGAGGTAGGAGAACACGGTGATCAGGTCCGACCATACCCAGTACAAGCCACCGATGAAGCCACCGAGCAGGGCCAGGCGGATCAGGCGCAGGGACTGCTGGTTGACCTGCTCGATGTCCAGGGTCGGTTCCTCGATGATGACTTCGCCGTCCAGACCTTCCTTGGCAGCCGCGCGCTTGCTCAATGCGCGCTGGTAGGCCAGGCGTCGCGCCGCCACCGACAGGCCACGGACGAACGCCGCCTCAATCACCAGCCAGAACAGCAGCAGGTAGAGGGTATAGATCAGGCGGTCGGTGAGTTTCAGTGCGGTGTAGTAGTAGCCGAAGCACACCGCGACGAACAGTGCGATCGGCAGCGCGGTGAACGCTACCCCGACCGCCTTGCGGAACAGCGACGTGTCGCGGTGCGCCGGGCTGCTCAGCAGCAGGCGGCTGAGCAGCCAGGCCATCAGCGCATAGCACGCCAGCACCACGCCGATGCCCAGCACGTCGTCGGCCAGCGCCGAAGGCTGGTGCTCGGCCACCGCGACCACACCCACCAGGGCCAGCACCACCGTGCCGAGCCTGCGTACCCAACCGCGCAGGAACTCCACCTGCGGCTTGTGCCAGCGGAAGTGCACCTCGGCCACGCCGCCGGGGGCCAGCACGCGGTAGGCGGTGTAGAACACCAGCCAGGCCTGGGCCAATTGCCACAGCGCAGCGCCGAGGTTGGCGTTCTGGCCGCGGGCGTCGATCTGCAAGGCATAGCTGCACAGCGCCAGGCCCAGGCTTACCGGCATGGCCAGGAGGATGTTGATGAGGATCGCTTGTGGCGTGTGCCACTGGCTGTCGCGACGGAAGTGGCCGATGTCCTGGTGCACCTTGCCCAGGCGCTGGTACAGGTACTTGCGCCGCCACAGCAGCGCGCCGATCACCAGCAGCAGCGGCAGGAACAGCAGCGGGCGCTGGCTCAGGCCGTCGGCCAGTTCCTTGATGCCCGAGCCCCAGGGCAGGCTGGCGACCTGGTCGGCGAAGCGCTCGGGCACATAGCGCAGCCAGTCCCAGTCCAGCGGCTTGTTGCTGGGGATCCAGAACATCTGCTCATCGAGGGTGGTGCGCAGGTTCTGCGCGGTGCCCAGCAGTTGCTTCTGGTTGAGCTGCAGGGTGATGGACTCATTGAGCAATGCTGAAAGCTCGCGGTTCAGGCGCTCGAGCAGGTCGCTGCGGGTGATGGCGACTTCCAGCAGCGCCTTGCGCAGTTGCGGGGTGACATCCTGCTCAGGCTGGGTGGACAGCAGCTTGTCGACGTAGCTGACCGGGCTGCTCATCTGCTCGCGCTGCTGGTTGACCTCGAACTGGTACAGGCGAATATCGGCGATCTGGTCGGCCAGGTCGCGGTCCACCTTCAGGTGCGGCAGCGCCTGCTTCTGCTTGTAGAGGATCTTCGACAGCAGCAGGCTGCCCTTGAGCACGTTGATCTGCTCGTCCAGCGCCTGGTCGGCCTGGGTCAGGGTGTCGAGCTGCTGCTTGGTCTGCAGGTTCTGCTGGGTGAGTTCGTTGAGGCGGTCGGTGCTGCGCAGCAGGTAGTCGGAGAGCTTGAGGTTGGCGGCGCTCTCGTTGGCCAGCAGGGTGCTGCCGCCGGCTTTCTGCGCTTCGATCGACTGCTGGGTGACGGTCTGTTGCGACTGTGCCAGGCGCTTCTCGTTGATCAGTGTCTGCAGGTCCTGGATCTCTTGCTCCAGGCGTGCGGCACGCTCGATCAGCAGGTCGTGGCGGGCGTTGCCCAGGTCCTGCAGCAGGCTATTGCCGGCCAGCTCCTGGCGGCGCAGCAGGGTGAGGGCGTTGAGCGAGGCCAGTTCGGCGTTGAGCTGGTTGCGCTGGTCGGCGGAAATTGCCTTGCCGTTGTCCTTGCCCGACTTCAGCGCGTTGTTGATCTGCTGGGCGCGGGTCTGATTGTTGCTGATCTCGGCCTGGGCACGTTCGGGGCGGGTCTGGGAGTTGATGATCAGGCTGTTGGCTTCGGACAGCGCCTTTTGCAGCTCGCCCTGCTGGGTGCTGCGCTCGCTGAGCATCTGCTCGAGCTGCGGTACGCTGAGGCTGGCATAGCGCTGGGCCACGGGCGTGACCTTGCTGTCCTTGAGCTTGGCCAGTTCGCGCTGGCTGTCGCGGGTTTCCTGGGGGGCACCGGCCAACTGCTGTTTGAGGTCGGCGAGTTTCTTCTCGCTATCCTCTTTGCTCGCGATCAGCGTGAGGGTCTGTTCCAGGACCTGCTGGAGCGCCTTCTGCTCGGGCTCCGGCAGCTTGCGCTCGGCAATCTTGTCCAGGCTGTTCTGAATACCGGGAGCGGCCGGCACCTCGGCCGCCACAGCGGCGAACGACAGGGAAAGGCACAGCCCGAGGAGGGCTGCGCGGGCATACACGCGCAGGGACATAGGCAGACTACTTGCGAGAGGGCACTAACGGAGTTTAGAGGAACAGCCCCGGGCCGGGCCGGGTTCCTTCGGGGAATCTGACGCCCACTTTCTGGATCTTGTTCCCGTCCATGGTCGCGACCGTCCAGATCGTGCTGTGCCATTCGACCTGGTCGCCTACGACTGGAGCGCCTCCGACCTTCTGTCGGATGAACTGCGCCAACGGCATTTTCGCATCCAGGCCGTCGAGTTTCAGGCCATAAAGCGCTGCCACCGCGCCGAGTTCGGCATCGCCTTCGAGGACGAAGTCGCCGAAGAAGCGCAGGTCCAGGCCGCGCTGTGGCGCCTGGCTGAACAGTTTGCCCAGGGCGGGCAGGTTGTGCTCGTGGCCGATTACGCAAAGCATGTCGCCGACCTCCAGCACGGTACTGCCCGAGGGGTGCAGCAATTGCTCGCCACGGAACAGCGCGGCGATACGCGTGCCCTCGGGCATCTTCAGCTCGCGCAGGGCTGCGCCGATGCACCATTTTTCCGCGCCCAGGCGGTAGACGAAGAGCTCCCATTCGCTGGTGATATGCACCTCGAGCGCCGAGCGCGAGATCGGCGCTGGATCTGGCGGCACCGTGACCTTCAGCAGCTTGGCCATCCACGGCAGGCTGGTGCCTTGCACCAGCAGCGACACCAGCACGATGAAGAACGCCAGGTTGAAGAACAACTGCGCATCCGGCAGGCCCGCCATCAGCGGGAACACCGCAAGGATGATCGGTACCGCGCCGCGCAGGCCAACCCAGGAAATGAAGCCCTTTTCGCGCCCGTGGAACGCCTTGAACGGCAGCAGTGCGGCCAGCACCGACAGCGGGCGGGCGAAGAGGATCATCCACAGCGCCAGGCCCAGGGCGGGCAGGGCGATGGGCAGCAGGTCGTGCGGGGTGACCAGCAGCCCCAGCACCAGGAACATGCCGATCTGCGCCAGCCAGGCCATGCCGTCGAGCATGTGCAGGATGCCGTGGCGGCTGCGGATCGGCTTGTTGCCCAGCACCAGGCCGCACAGGTAGACGGCAAGGAAACCGCTGCCGTGCAGGGCGTTGGTCAGCGAGAACACCACCAGGCCGCCGGCGACCACCAGGATCGGGTACAAGCCGCCGGCCAGGTTGATGCGGTTGACCAGTTGCAGCATCAGCCAGCCGCCGCCCAGACCCAGCAGGCCGCCGATGCCGAACTCGCGCAGCAGGTGGGTCAGCAGGCTCCAGTGCAGGCCGGTCTGGCCGCTGGCGATCATGTCGATCAGGGTGACGGTGAGAAATACCGCCATCGGGTCGTTGCTGCCCGACTCGATCTCGAGCGTTGCCGTGACCCGTTCGTTCAGGCCTTTGCCACCGAGCAGCGAGAACACCGCCGCGGCGTCAGTAGAGCCGACGATGGCGCCGATCAGCAGGCCCTGGATCAGGCTCAGGTCGAACAGCCAGGCAGCGACCATGCCGGTAAGGCCGGTGGTGATGAGCACGCCCACCGTGGCCAGCGACAAGGCTGGCCACAGGGCCACGCGGAAACTCGCCACCCGCGTGCGCAGGCCGCCGTCGAGCAGAATCACGGCCAGCGCGAGGTTGCCCACCAGGTAGGCGGTCGGGTAGTTGTTGAAGATGATGCCGCCACCATCGACACCGGCGACCATGCCGACCGCGAGGATGATGACGAGGATAGGGATGCCCAGACGCGACGACAGAGAGCTGACCAGGATACTTGCGCCCACCAGCAGTGCGCCGATCAGGAACAGGCTGTTGATGGTGCTGGCATCCAAAGGCAGGTACTCCGGGATATCGCAGAAAGATGACTTGACTGGCAAGTCGCGTGCCAATCGATTCTAACCTGATGAATTGCCAGCATGTAAAGCGTTTCTGCAGATGTACAAAAGGCACCGCGGTGGGTGCCTTTTGTTGTGCTGACTATGCGGGCCCTTTCGCGGGCAAGCCCGCCCCCACAGATTCACCACAGGCATGAAGACTTGTGCAGTACCTGTGGGAGCGGGCTTGCCCGCGAAGAGGCCGGTGCAGGATTACGCCTGCTTCACCTCACGCATCGGCTTGCCCTTCACCGGCGCACCGTTGGCCTTGTAGTACTTGGCCGTGCTGCGTGGCAATGGCTTGCGGCCACGGATCTTGTCGGAGATTTTCTCGGCGATCATGATCGTGGTGGCGTTGAGGTTGCCGGTGATGATGATCGGCATGATCGACGCATCGACCACGCGCAGGCCTTGCATGCCATGCACGCGGCCTTCGCCATCGACCACCGCCATGTCGTCGGTGCCCATCTTGCACGAGCAGGACGGGTGGAACGCGGTTTCGGCGTGCTCGCGGATGAATTTGTCCAGCTCTTCATCGGTCTGCACGTGCGCGCCTGGGCTGATTTCGCGACCGCGATACGGGTCCAGCGCCGGCTGGGCCATGATCTCGCGGGTCAGGCGGATGCCGTCGCGGAACTCTTGCCAGTCCTGTTCGGTGGCCATGTAGTTGAACAGGATGCTCGGGTGCTGGCGCGGATCCTTGGACTTGGCCTGGATACGGCCACGGCTTGGCGAACGCATCGAACCCATGTGCGCCTGGAAGCCGTGTTCTTTCACGCCGTTGGAGCCGTTGTAATTGATCGCCACCGGCAGGAAGTGGTACTGGATGTTCGGCCATTCGAACTCAGGACGGGTGCGGATGAAACCACCGGCCTCGAACTGATTGCTGGCGCCGATGCCGGTGCCGTTGAACAGCCACTCGGCACCGATGGCCGGCTGGTTCCACCACAGCAGCGAGGGGTACAGCGACACCGGCTGGGTGCAGGCGTACTGCAGATACAGTTCCAGGTGGTCCTGCAGGTTCTCGCCGACGCCCGGCAGGTCGTGGACCACCGGAATGTCGAGGCTCTCCAGCAGGGCGCGCGGGCCGACACCGGAGCGCTGCAGCAGCTGCGGCGAAGCGATGGCGCCGGAGCTGACGATGACTTCCTTGCGGGCACGGGCTTCAACGCGCTCTTCGCTGTCACCGACCAGATAGGTCACACCCACGGCGCGCTTGCCTTCGAAGAGTACGCGGTCGCTCAGGGCGTGGGTGACGATGGTCAGGTTAGGGCGCTTCTTGGCCTGGTCCAGGTAGCCACGGGCGGTGCTGGAGCGACGACCGTTCTTGGTCACCGAACGGTCCATCGGACCGAAGCCTTCCTGCTGGTAGCCGTTGAGGTCTTCAGTGCGTGGGTAACCGGCCTGTACACCGGCTTCGACCATGGCATGGAACAGTGGGTTGTTGCCAGCTTTTGGCGTGGCAACGCTGACCGGGCCGTCGCCGCCGTGGTAGTCGTTCGGGCCGATGTCGCGGGTTTCGGCCTTGCGGAAGTACGGAAGGCAGTCGAGGTAGGTCCAGTCTTCCAGGCCTGGCAGTTCAGCCCAGCCGTCGAAGTCCATGGCGTTACCACGGATGTAGCACATGCCGTTGATCAGCGAGGAGCCACCCAGGCCCTTGCCGCGGCCACATTCCATGCGGCGGCCATCCATGTGTGGCTCAGGGTCGGTCTCGTAGGCCCAGTTGTAGCGGCGGCCTTGCAGCGGGAAGGCCAGGGCCGCCGGCATCTGGGTGCGGAAATCGAAGCGGTAGTCGGGGCCGCCTGCTTCCAGCAGCAGCACCGAGACGTTGGCGTCTTCGGTCAGGCGGGTGGCCAGGGTGTTACCGGCCGAACCGGCACCGACGATGATGTAATCGAATTCTTGGGACATGCAAAGTACCCTCGTTGGCAGTGTTCAGGGAGCGGGAGCGCCCGTACGCAATGGCACGGGCGTGGCCAGACCGGTCTTAGAAGACCGAGTTGTAGCCGCCCAGCTCGACCTGCACCGACTTGATGCGAGTGTATTGAGCCAGCGAGCTGACGCCGTTTTCACGGCCGACGCCCGACTGCTTGTAGCCGCCAACCGGCATCTCGGCTGGCGATTCACCCCAGGCGTTGATCCAGCAGATACCGGCTTCGAGCTTGTGGATGATGCGGTGTGCGCGGGTGATGTCGTTGGTGCATACGCCCGCAGCCAGGCCGTACTCGGTGTCGTTGGCGCGGCGGATGACTTCTTCTTCGGTTTCGTAGGTGAGGATGCTCATCACCGGGCCGAAGATCTCTTCCTTGACGATGGTCATGTCGTCGCGGCAGTCGGTGAACACGGTCGGGGCGACGAAGGCGCCCTTGGCGAACGCGCCTTCGGTCAGACGCTCACCGCCGCACAGCACGCGGGCGCCTTCTTCCTTGCCCTTGGCGATGTAGCCCAGGACGCTTTCCATGTGCGCGAAGCTGACCAGCGGACCGAAGTTGGTGTTCTCGTCTTCCGGGTTGCCGATGCGGATGCGGGCGACGCGTTCGGCGATCTTGGCTTCGAACGCGGCTTTCATCGCTGCCGGAACGAACACGCGGGTGCCATTGGTGCAGACCTGACCGGAGCTGTAGAAGTTGGCCATCATCGCGATGTCGGCGGCCTTGTCCAGGTCGGCGTCGTCGCAGATGATCAGCGGCGACTTGCCACCCAGTTCCATGGTCACTTCCTTGAGCGAGGAGCTCGAAGCGCTGGCCATGACTTTCTTGCCGGTGGTGGTGCCGCCGGTGAAGGAGACTTTCTCGATGCGCGGGTGCTCGGTCAGCAGGGTGCCGACTTCACGACCGCTGCCGGTCAGGACGTTGAACACGCCATCCGGCAGACCGGCTTCGGTGAAGATCTCGGCCAGCTTCAGGGTGGTCAGCGAGGTGACTTCCGACGGCTTGAAGATCATCGCGTTGCCGGCGGCCAGGGCTGGCGCAGACTTCCACAGGGCGATCTGGATCGGGTAGTTCCACGCGCCGATACCGGCAGTCACGCCCAGCGGCTCGCGGCGGGTGTAGACGAAGGACGATTCGCGCAGCGGGATCTGCTCGCCTTCGATGGCCGGGATCAGGCCTGCGTAGTACTCCAGCACATCGGCACCGGTGACGATGTCGACGTAGCGGGTTTCGGAGTACGACTTGCCGGTATCCAGGGTTTCCAGCATGGCCAGCTCGTCGTTGCGCTCGCGCAGGATGTCGACGGCGCGGCGCAGGATGCGCGAACGCTGCATGGCGGTCATCGCGGCCCAGACTTTCTGGCCACGTTCGGCGCTCTCGACGGCGCGCTCGACGTCAGCCTCGGTCGCACGCTGGACGTGGGCAAGGACTTCGCCGGTGGCCGGGTTGATGGCTTCGAAAGTGGCATCGCTGCCAGCGTCGACATAACCACCATCGATGTAGAGTTTTTGCGTTCCGAAACGGGCCATAGAGTCCTCGCAAGTGCAGTGTGTGATTGGCTAGCCGCGTCGTGCTCCTGCCGGTTGGGCAGTCGCTGCGTGCGATCGTTCAGCCGCCTGGGGGTTGGTAGCCAGGTCGTGCTGCTTAGCCAGTTGTAGATCCATGTATTCGTAGGCGATCCGTATTGCCTGCTCGGTGTCGAACGCGTCGCCCGAGAGCGCACCACGCAGCCACAGGCCGTCGATCAGGGCCGCCAGCCCGCGAGCAGCCTTGCGTGCATGGTAGAGCGGCAAGACACGACGGAACTGGCAGCACAGGTTGGAGTAAAGGCGGTGATCGTTGATCCGCTGCAACCTGTGCAAGGACGGCTGGTGCATGCTGGCGGCCCAGAAGGCCAACCAGGTTTTCATTGCCGGGCCGCTGACCTGGCTTGCGTCGAAGTTGCCTTCGACGATCACTCTCAGGTGCGCCCGCGGGCTGTCGTCGGTGAGGGCTTGTCGGCGGGCGACGGTGCCTTCGCTCAACGCATTCATGAGGTAGCGCATGGTCGCTGCGATCAGGCCGTTCTTGTCCTGAAAGTAGTGACTGATGATGCCGTTCGACACACCGGCCAAACGGGCAATCAGCGCAATGCTGGCATCTCCCAGGCCGACCTGGTCGACAGCCTGCAATGTGGCGTCGATCAACTGCTGGCGGCGGATGGGTTGCATACCGACCTTGGGCATCTTGCTATCTCCTCAGGCCTGCGAGCGGACAACACGCATCCGACTCGGCGAGGGCCAGTCTATTTTGTTTTGATTGAACGTTCAATCAATAAAGAATAAGCTCTGCGACAATTTGTGCCATTGACAGTCTTTCAGGCGGTCGAGAAGGCACGGATTGACACCCCAGGAAAACGTGTAACCCCCGGAATACAAGGCGTTGACGGGCAAGAACGGTGCATGGACAGATTCTGCCGAGCGGTCGATGACCGCGCGGACGACCCTTGGAGCGGGTCAGGCGAGCTGTGACCAATGCGCGCATCCGGTGAGGATGAAGGCGCTCAGGTGCAGTCCGCCGGTCTGTTTTTTTGCAGCGTTTCGATTCGGGATCACGGTTTCCAAGGTGCTTTTATAACACCTGACGCAGTGGAGCTATTGCACCAATTGCGCGGGAAATGACTGATTAGCCTCCACAGCCGTACTGCCCGGAGCATTCGTGCAATGAGTTCTGCCTCCCTGACAAAGCCCCCCGCCGAGAGGGTTCGGGTCAACCGCGTGGTGTTCCTCACCTCCGCGCTGCTGGTCCTCGCGTTGACTGCCTTGCTTATCGCTGTACCCGAAACCGCCGGCCAGGTGCTGGGCGTGGCCCAAAAATGGCTGACGCGCACTTTCGGCTGGTACTACATGCTGGTGATCTGCGGTTACCTCGTGTTCGTCGTCTACCTGGCCTTCTCCGACTACGGCAAGCTCAAGCTGGGCGGCAAGGATGACCAGCCCGACTTCAGCTACGGCGCCTGGGCCGGCATGCTGTTCTCCTCCGGTATTGGCATTTCGCTGCTGTATTTCGGCGCATCCGAACCGCTGGACCACTATTTCAATCCGCCGGAAGGCACCCCTGCCAGCCTCGAGGCTGCGCGCCAGGGCCTGCAACTGACCTTTCTGCACTGGGGCCTGCACGGTTGGGCGATCTACGCCCTGGTGGGTCTGGCCGTGGGCTACTTCGCCTACCGCCACAACCAGCCGCTGGCGCTGCGTTCGGCGCTGTACCCGCTGGTCGGTGAGCGTTGGGTCAAGGGCGCGGCCGGCAATGCCGTGGACATCTTCGGCATGTTCGTCACCCTGCTGGGCCTGGTGACCAACCTCGGTATTGGCTCGATGCAGGTCTCCTCGGGCCTGGAGTACCTGTTCGGCATGGATCACAGCAAGACCAATCTGCTGGTGGTCATTCTGGTGATGGCCGGTGTGGCCACCGTAGCCGCGGTCTCGGGTGTGGAAAACGGCATTCGCCGCCTGTCCAACCTGAACATCATGCTGTTCAGCGGGCTGTTGATCTTCGTCCTGCTCGGCGGCAATACCCTGCACCTGCTCAACGGCTTCGTGCAGAACGTCGGCGACTACCTCAACGGCATCGTACTCAAGACCTTCGACCTGTATGTCTATGAAGGCGAGGCCGGCAAGTCCGAGCGCTGGCTGGGCCTGTGGACCGTGTTCTACTGGGCCTGGTGGATCTCCTGGGGCCCGTTCGTCGGCATGTTCATCGCCCGTATCTCCAAGGGTCGTACCGTGCGCCAGCTGGTCAGCGGCGTGCTGCTGATCCCGCTGGGCTTCACCCTGGCGTGGCTGTCGATCTTCGGCAACACCGCGCTGGACCTGGTGATCAACCAGGGCGCCGTTGAGCTGGGCAAGACAGCGCTGGAGCAGCCCTCGATGTCGATCTACCAGTTGCTGGAGTACTTCCCGGCGGCCAAGATCGTGATCGGTGTGGCGGTGTTCGTCGGCTTCGTGCTGTTCCTCACCCCGGCCGACTCGGGCGCGGTGATGATGGCCAACCTTTCGTGCAAAGGCGGCCAGGTCGACGAGGATGCGCCGCACTGGATGGTGGTGTTCTGGTCGGTGATCATCACCCTGGTTACCATCGGCCTGCTGTTCGCCGGCAACTTCGAAGCCATGCAGACCATGGTGGTGTTGGCCGGCCTGCCGTTCTCGGTGGTGCTGGTGCTGTTCATGTTCGGCCTGTACAAGGCGATGAAGCAGGATGTCGCGGTCGAGCAGGAGCGCGCGGAGCTGGCTGCCCGTGGCCGTCGCGGCTTCAGCGAGCGCCTCACGCAACTGGAGCTTGAGCCGACCCAGGCGGTGGTGCAGCGCTTCATGGACAAACAGGTCAGCCCGGCCCTCAAGGAGGCGGCGGAACAACTGCGCGCCCTGGGCTTCGAGGTGGAGACCCGTGTCGGTCAGTCGCGCAACATGATGGGCGTGCGGGTGATGATGGAAGAGGGCAACCCGTTCGTTTATGAAGTCAGCCTGGACGGCTACCTGGCGGCACCGAGCGAGGCGTCTGCCGGGGGCGAACCAGAAGTGCGCCAGCGCTTCTACCGCGCCGAGGTGTACCTGCACAACGGCAGCCAGGAGTACGACCTGATGGGCTTCCTGCCTGAGCAGATCGTGCGCGATGTGCTCGATCAGTTCGAAAGCCACCGCCAGTTGCTGGGGCGTGTCTACAGCTGATCGCTTAGGCGGCGTATCGTTGTGAAAAGGGCTCTGTCGAATGACAGGGCCCTTTTTTTTCCAGCGGGCGGTCACGTTGGGGCGGACCGGCGATTGCCGTTGCCCATGGTCAACCGGTGCGCAAAAGCATTATGTACCTCCCAGTGATATCGACTGGCGCGGAGGCTTTGGCTTCATTTCACAACGAGCCTTGAGCATGTCTACTACCTCCGTGAGTTACCCACCCTACGACCTGTACAGCGCAGTCGCTGCGCAGTTCGCCAATCGACCGACCTTGCGCGAAGTGCTCGACCAGCAGGTCATGAAGATAATCGTCGAGCAGTATCCGCTGATCGCGATTCATCGCCCCGAGATGACTTCTGCACAGCCACTCTCGCTGCTTTGCTCCACCGCAGATGACACCTACCGCACTGAGTTGCTGATCGACCATCTGCTGCAGTTGGTGCTCGATGGCAAGCGCGTGGATTTCGCCAGCATGGGCGCTTATGCGCTGAGCCTGAATCCGTACCAACGCCTCTTCGCCATCAAGTCGCCCTTCGAAACCAGTGATGGAGACCTGATCAAGCCCGAGAAGCTGGTCGAACCGCTCGACAAGATGCTGCCTCTGTTGCCCCACTATCTGCAGCAGGCGCAGATCGGCTACTGGAATGGCGACGGCCAGGGCAACCGGGATCTCTGGTTGCAGCAAGTGCTGCGTGCCAGCCTGCTGCAAGGCCTGGACGAGGCTGACCTTGAGGAGGCCGAGCGCGCCTGCCTGCGCCAACTGCTGTTGGGGAACACGCGTAACGTCGAGGTGCAGGCCGTTCGCGTGCAGATGCACTTGGGCGATCGACAAAGCAGTGAACTGTTGCCCGGCTTACTGGTGACGACCCTCGACACACCGCGTCCGCTGGTCTTGTGGTGCCAGCCGGATGGGGAGGTGCGTAGCTTCAAGTCACTGAGTGCCTTCGGCCGAGGGCTGCAGCTGCAGATGGCGCGGCGTTGCGAGTTCGATCGTATGAGCTGGAGTGGTTTCACGTCGGAGGGCGATGCGTTCGCCCTGCAAAGCGGGTTGCTGCTGGAGGTCCTGCTCGAGCGTCAGGCGCGTGTGCGCTGGGGGGCGGCTGATAGCGTCGCCGAGCTGGAGCGCCGGGTCGATGGTGCCTTTGACCCCTCGCAGTTTTTTGCTCAGCGCAGCAATGTGCCTGCCAAGCCGGTGGCCCTGTCGCTACCTGCTGGGATTCGGAGGGCCGGGTCTGAGGGGCAGGCCACTTACTTACAGGCCATGCTCGATCTGACGCTGTTGCAGGGGAGTGACGGTGGTGAGCGCGCCCTGGACGGCGTGGACGATCTGCACACCTATGCAGCCCGTCGTCTTCGCGAAGAGATGCTTGCCGATCATCCAGTCGATGCCAACTACTTTGCCGATGATCTGCTCCTGACCATCGACACTTTTGTCAGCGACGGTCATGGCCTGGGTTTTGGGCAAAAGATCGACAGCCGTACCGTGACCCTGACCGAGCTGGCCATCGGTCGGCTGGCTGCGTCGCAGGGTGGCGTGGTGACACATATCGCCCACCGTAATGAACAGTTGATCATGGACTGGATGAATGTCGATTACATCCGTGAACTGGTCGCACGCGTCGATATCGGCGGTACCTACCCGACCTACGTCAACGACCTGCTCGCCGATGCCACCGACAACGCCGAGCGTATCGCCCGTTTCGGTCGCCAATGGCGTATCACTTTGATGTTCGATACCGCTCGGGCGGTGGTGGTCAATCGTCTGGATACGTTTGCCTATGGTGCAGTCGCCCGCTTCTGTCGCGATGGAGACGCGCAAGCAGCCGGGGTGAGAATTGCACCCTTGGCCTTCAGGCGTTCTCCGACCTCGAAGAAAGTGGATCGAGTGCACGGTTTCTATGTCATTGAAATCGTCGACTCCGGCCAGGGTGTGCTGTATTGCCCTATGTACACAGACGGCGCGGTCCATGTCTTCAAGGACGTCGATACCTTGATGGGGGCCATCCGCAAGCCTGGCAAACTACAGAATCTCGCGCTGATGTGGATGGATCAGAACGAGCGCCCTGTTTACGACAATGGGGGATTCAACGAACCTCACCTGCCGCATTGGGTGTTCGACCCCTTCAGTCCACTGGACAAGCCTGATCCTGCTCAACTGGCGCTGGAATTCTGGGAGCAGGACATCGACGCACGGATGTTCCAGGCGCGGCATCAGGTGTTGGTCGAGCTGGCCGACCGTTCGGCGGTGAGCAACAGCGAGTTGCGGTGGGGGGTAGTGATCGCGTTTGGCTGGGAGCTGCTCAATGCGGTATTGCCTGTGCTGCCAGGCCCGGTGGTTTCGATTGCCTGGCTGTACATGGGCATCCGCAGCCTGGCCAGCGATGTACAGGGGCTTGGCAGTGACAGCACGGGGGAACGCATTCAGGCCGTGATCGACCTTTTGAACAATACCTTGATGGCATTGATCCATCTGCAGACCCCCAGGAACACTGTGCTGGGGCCGCAGTACGATGTTACGTCGCTCGAAGAACTGCCCGCGGCGCAGGACGTAGCGCTTCACCCGCTGCCGGAGCCTGAACGCAAGCCTGCGGGGCTGGTGCGTGACTTGTACGGCACCGCGCAGACACACCTGGACTTTTCGTGGCGTGGGGCTGGCGGCCTCAACGGACTTTCGGCTTCTCAACGCAGTCGCGTGCGCGAATTGGCGGTCGAGGTATCGCTGGCTGGACACGCGCCCGACACGCAAGGCGCAACGGCGGGCTTGACTGCCGTCGACGGCAGGTACTACGTCAAGCTGGGGCAAGAGGTCTATCAGGTCGTTCTCCATGAAGGGGTGGTGAGAATCGTGGGGCCTGACCTGACGTCAGGACCTTGCCTGCACAACGATGGCGGTGGCTGGCGCATCGATACACGGTTGCAGGGGGGCGGTGGGCGTGGACGCAGCGCTGCGCAGGAACGGCTGCGCCAGAAGATTGCCGCTACGATCCAAAAGTCGCTGGAAGAGGTGGAGCATCATTTGCTTGAGGCAAACAAGCCGATTCCTGAGTACCTGAGACAGAACAGCCAGATCCAGGAGCTGCGGGCCAAGATCGTGAAGCTGGAGGAAACATTGAACCAACCTCCTCCCACGAACCCGGAAGACCTCTCCCGATTCAAGACGTTGTCCGAACTGTACACAGCAAAGCGCGATGAGCTATTGCGCGCGATGCAGGACCTGCGCCGGCAGCGTGTCGAGCTGGTCTACTCCATGTTCGAGCACCAAGCCAGCGCGCAGCAGAGCATTGTCGAGCTGCTGGATAACCCCAACTATACGCGCACAACCGCCCATGGCAGGGACCTGCGACAAGCCCTTTCGAATGCACGTCACGACTTGATTGGCTATGGCCTGTTCCTTCTGGATGAAGCGGTGGCTGTGGGTAGTTTCCGCGAGTATGACCAGATCGTCCGCAACCTGAGCGGAGCTACGCCAGAAAACCGCGCGGTTCTCTACGCCAAGTGTCGAGAGTTGCTCGAGGGCATGGTCCTGGACCAACCAAGGATCATGGAGGTCTCAAGCCAAATGGATCATGTGCTGGCGGTCAGCGATATCGATATGAAGATCCAATCGAGCAGGGGCTCGGTCACCGTCGCTCAGGTCATCGCCTCGCGCAAGACTTCTACGGTCATGATTCGCTTCTTCCAGGCGATGAGCCTGGCCGAACTGGCACTTCGCTTCGAGGAGGGTGCCGCCAGCCAGCATTACACGATCTTCCGCGACGCGATTGCCAGCTACCGTTTGCGTGTAGCCGCAAATGCCCACCATCTGTCGATGTTCTGCGAACTGCCTATCGCCGAGCGCATCGAGGTGCTGCAAGGTGCCTGGGATGAGTATCTGGCGGCGATTCTCAACTGCGACCGCATCAGCAAGCTGGGCAGCGGGCTGGTCGATACCCAGCGCCTGGCAGCCTACAGAGAGCAGATGGTGAGCCTGAAGAAGATGGCAGGCGATGCGCTGGTAGAAGCCATGCGTGAGCAAGCTTCCGGACAAACCCAGGCCTCGCGCCGAATGGTTTATCCACTGCGGGTACTGCAAGTGGCGCGGACCCTTGCAGGTCAGACAGTGCTAGGTACAGAGGTGATGCTCGATGGGCAGGCGCAATTGCAGGTCAAGGGCGCGTTCAGCACCAAGATCCAGCACCGGTTTCAAAAGGTAGGCGGGACCTGGTTAGAGGAGGTCGAGAGCACGGAGCCTGAGTCGCAGTCGCGGACCTCGACGCCGGAATTCGAGAGGAAAAGCCGTGAACTGGCCGAAGGCATATTGGCGCAAAACGAGAGCGTCATCGAGCAGGCCAAGGCATTGGTAAGCAATGACGCGCAGGACAGCGGGTTGATCTCGATGCTTGATGCGCAGATCGCTGAAGTGCTGAAGTTGCGCGAACAGCTGGCGGACGCGGATAGCACCGACAGCCTGTTGGGGCGCCTGGATGACGCTGTTATCCGGTTGCGCGAGCAGAAGCGCGAATGCCTGATCGAGCTTTATACCAAGACGCGCTATCCCGCTGCCCGGGGTCTGAGCTTTCTCCATCAGCAAGGCTTGATCACGGTTGAGTACGTGGGGCCGCGCAAGCAGGTTTCAGATGGCTATCTGGATGAATACCGCATCAATCTGCTCAAGTCACCTGGCGACAGTAAAGGCCGGCCCCTGTGGGCCGCGCACTTCCACTTCGCCGACTCACAGGCGGCGCCCACAGCATTCGGCAAAGGCCATCTGAAGCTCTGGAGCCAGCGCAAGATGGGCTACAGGGAGCAGATGAGGGCTGCGAGCGAGGGGCAGGTGCTGAGCATCTACCGGGGCAACCTGACCTACGCCCAGGCCAAGGACATCATTCCCTTCAACAGCCTGTAGGCGCTCTGAACGGCCAAGCGATCAACGGTTGCTGTAGCGACCGTTGCGACCGTGCGCCGACATGGCCTGGTTGCTGCGTTCGGCGATCATCTGGCGCAGTTCGATCAACTCGATGCCCTGGCGCTTGAGCCCGGGCATCTCTCGTTCGAGCACTTCGAGAGTCTGCGGGTAGGGGTGGCCGATCAGCACCGCTGAACCTTGCTTGCGGGCAAGCTCGATGCCTTGGCGCAATTGGCCGGCGATGGCTTCGGTTGTGCGTACGTCATCCAGAAATACATCCCGCGAGACGTGCGCCAATCCGATTGCCTGGGCCTCGGCCGCCGCCACCGTGGCGGCGCTGGTGCGGCTGTCGACGAAGAACAGCTCACGGCCCTGCAAGTTACCCATCAACCAGGCCATGGCGTCGCGCTGTGCGGTCATGCGGCTGCCCATGTGGTTGTTGATGCCTGCGGCGAAGGGCACCTTGAGCAGCGCGGCGTCGAGGCGTCGTGCCAGCTCCTCGAGGGGTAGCCCCGGATGCCAGGCATAGGGCCCGGTGGCCGGGTCCATGGGCATGTGCAGGATCACCGTACGTCCGGCCTTGTGTGCCTGGCGGGCGAAGTCGGTGGCGTGCGGGGTGTCGGGCATGATCGCCATGGTGACCGGCCCGGGCAGGGCGAGGGTGCGGCTGTCGCGTTCGTTGTTCTGGCCCAGGTCGTCGATGATGATGCTCATGTAGGCCTTGGCCGGTGCCGCATGTGTGGTACCGGCCAGCAGGCAGAACAGCGTGAACAGCAGAAAACGCATGGTGGTTATCAATCACCCTTGGTGATGTTCAGGCCCTTGAGCAGGCTGAGCGCCTGGCTCAGCTGGAAGTCGTTGTCCTGCGGGCGCTCGGTACGCTTGCTGCTGCCGGTCGGGCGGTCAGCGCCGCCATTGCCGTTGCCCAGGTGACCCTGCAGGTCGGCTTCCTTGAAGTTGTCCGTGTCGGCTTCTGCAGTGAGCTTGGCCTGGCGTACTTCAATGTCCGGCACGATACCCTGTGCCTGGATCGAGCGGCCGTTGGGGGTGAAGTACAGCGCGGTAGTGAGCTTCAGTGCGCGGTCGTTGGCCAGTGGCAGCACGGTCTGTACCGAGCCCTTGCCGAAGCTGTCGGTGCCCATCAGCACGCCGCGTTTCTGGTCCTGCAGGGCACCGGCGACAATCTCCGAAGCCGAGGCGCTGCCGCCGTTGATCAGTACCACCAGCGGTACGCCTTCGCTGGCGTCGGCCGGGTCGGCGGAGAAGCGCAACTCGGAGTTGGCGATACGGCCCTTGGTGTAGACGATCAGGCCTTTGGTGAGGAAGTGGTCGGCCACTTCCACTGCCGACTGCAGGACGCCGCCGGGGTTGTTGCGCAGGTCCAGGACCAGGCCGCGCAGCTTCTTGCCGTTATCCTTGCGCAGCTTGGCCAGCGCCTTGCCGACCTCTTCGCCGGTCTTGACCTGGAACTGGGTGATACGGATATAGCCGTAGTCGTTCTCGAGCAACTGGCTCTTCACGCTCTTGACCTGGATGACCGCGCGGGCCAGCGTCACGTCGAAGGGCGTGCCGCCGTCGCGTACCAGGGTCAGGGTGATCTTCTGGCCGATCTTGCCGCGCATCTTGTCGACGGCCTCGGTCATGGTCTGGCCACGGGTCGGGGCGCCGTTGATCTTGACGATCAGGTCGCCCGCCTCGATGCCGGCGCGTGAGGCCGGAGTGTCGTCGATGGGCGAGACCACCTTGACGAAGCCGTCCTCCATGCCAACCTCGATGCCCAGGCCGCCGAATTCGCCGCTGGTGCTTTCCTGCAGCTCCTGGAAGTCTTCAGGGCCGAGGTAGGCCGAGTGCGGGTCAAGGTTGCTGAGCATGCCCTTGATGGCATTTTCCAGCAGGGTCTTGTCGTCCACCGGCTCGACATAGGCTGCCTTGATGCGGTCCATGACCTCGGCGAAGGTGCGCAGTTCGTCCAGCGGCAGCGGCGCCTTGGCCGTCACCTCGGTGGCCGGCACGGCAGCCGCCTTGGCGGGCTTGACCGGCTCTGCGGCGCTGGCCAGGGGCGCGCCGACGACCAGAGCTATGGTCAGGGCCAGCTGGGTGAGGCGAGACGAGTGCAGCATGTCGAACGAACTCCTGATCCTGTAGGTGCTCCCGCGGGAGCATCGGTGCGGCCCACCGTCGGGCCTGACCGTAAATGTTGCGGTGCCTAGCCTCGGCACCATTGCGCAGGGTCGGTGGGCCGGCCCTGCTGGCGAATCGCGAAGTACAAACCTGCGCTGTCCTGGCCGCCGCTGTCGCCGACGGTAGAAATGGCTTCCCCGGCCTTGACGATGTCGCCGGCGCTCTTGAGCAGGCTCTGGTTATGGCCGTACAGGCTCAGGTAGCCATTACCATGGTCGAGAATGACCAGAAGTCCAGCGCCGCGCAACCAGTCGGCGAACACCACGCGCCCGCCATGTACGGCGCGCACCTGAGTGCCGGCGCTGGCGCTGATCATCACACCGTCCCACTTGGCACGCGCATCACCGCCTCGCGTGTCGCCGAAGCGTGCCAGCAATCGACCATTGACTGGCCATGGAAGTTTTCCACGGGCGGCGGAAAATGCACCACCGTAGTTGGCGCCATCGCTGGACACCAGCGGGCCGAGCACGGTGCGGGCCTTTTTCGGTGGCTCTTGCGGCTCGTCGCGGCGAGCGTCGGCCAGCGCCTGTTCCTTGCGCCGCTTCTCTTCTTCCTGCTTGGCCAGCAGCGCCTTCTGCCGCGCTTCTTCGGCTTCACGGGCCTGGCGGGCGAGGGTTTCCTCGATGGTCTTGAGCACCTTGGCGAGGTCGGCCTGGTCCTGTTCGCGGGCCTGGAGCTTCTGGTCGCGATCCTTGACGTCGCTGTTGAGCTTGGCCAGTACCTGCTGGCGCTTGCTGCGTTCGGCCTCCAGTGCCTGGCGGCGGCTGTCGAGGTCGGCGCGCTGGGCCATCAGCTGTTCCTGCTGGCCGGAAATTTCCAGTTCGACATTGGCCAGCTGGCGCAAGGTTTCGTTGAAGGTGCGCAGTTGTTCCAGGCGTGCCTTGCTCAGGTAGTCGTAGTACGTGAGGGTGCGAGCGAACTTCTCGGGATTCTGCTGGTTGAGCAGCAGCTTGAGGTATTCCTCGCGACCGTTCTGGTAAGCGGAGCGGGCCTGGATCGCGATCAGTCGTTGCTGTTCAACGCGGGCGCTCTGGAGTTTTTTTTTCTCGTGGTCAAGGCGCTCCAGTTCGCCCTCGGTCTTTTTTAGTTCTTGCTGAAGACCCTCCACCTGCTTTTCGAGATTGCCGATATCGGTCTCGGTGGATTTGAGGTCTTTCTGCACGCCGGCTTTCTCTTCCTGGAGCTTGCCCAGCATTTTCTTGAGCTCGGCGATGTCCTGGCGAGTGGCGTCCAGTTGTTGCTGGGTCTGCGCGCGCTCGTCGGCGAACGCCGGACTGAGCAGGCATGACAGGGCTAGGAGTATGAGGGCGCGGCGCATGGAATCGGGCGTACCAGGGATGGAGACTGGCCTAGTATGCCCGCCTGAGCGTGCAAAAAAAACGCCCCGCTGCGGGTGCGGCGGGGCGTTTGTCCGGAAATCACGTCAGGGTGCGCTGCGTCTCGGCCCCAACGCGCAGTCTCAAGCGTCGATCAGGATCGATGTTCCGGTCATTTCGGCAGGCTTCTCCAGCCCCAGCAGCTTGAGCATGGTCGGCGCCACATCGGCCAGCACGCCACCGTCACGGACCTTCACGCTGCGCTTGCCGACATAGATGAACGGTACCGGCTCGGTGGTGTGCGCGGTGTGCGCCTGGCCAGTGGACTCGTCTTCCATCTGCTCGACGTTGCCGTGGTCGGCGGTGATCAGCGCTTCGCCACCGACCTTGTCCAGCGCCTCGACGATGCGCCCGACACAGCCGTCCAGCGCCTCGACGGCCTTGACCGCCGCGTCGAATACGCCGGTGTGGCCGACCATGTCGCCGTTGGCGTAGTTGACCACGATCACGTCATAACGCTGTTGCTCGATGGCCTCGACGATGCGGTCGGTCACTTCCGGCGCGCTCATTTCAGGCTGCAGGTCGTAGGTGGCGACCTTCGGCGACGGAATGAGGATGCGCTCTTCGCCTTCGAACGGCTCTTCACGTCCGCCCGAGAAGAAGAAGGTCACGTGAGCGTACTTTTCGGTCTCGGCGATGCGCAGCTGGGTCTTGCCGTTCTTGGCCAGGTACTCGCCCAGCACGTTGTTCAGGCTGGCTGGGGCAAAGGCCGCGGGGGCGGGGATCTTCGCCGAGTACTGGGTCAGGCCGATGTAGGCCGCGAGCTTCGGCAGGCGCGCACGGGGGAACTCGTTGAAATCGGCTTCGACGAATACCCGCGACAGTTCACGGGCGCGGTCGGCGCGGAAGTTCATGAAGATCACCGCGTCGCCGTCTTCGACCTTGACCGCCTCGCCGATGCGCGTGGCCTTGACGAATTCGTCGCTCTCATCGCGTGCATAGGCTGCTTTCAGCCCAGCCACGGCGCTGTCTGCGCTGTACTCGGCGGTGCTGTCGACGATCAGGTTGTAGGCGGCGCTTACGCGGTCCCAGCGGTTGTCACGGTCCATCGCGTAGTAACGGCCGATCAGGCTGGCGATGCGGCCCTTGCCCAGCTTGGCGAAGGTCGCGTCGAGCAGTTCGATGGACGACTGGGCGCTGCGCGGAGGGGTGTCGCGACCGTCGAGGAAGGCGTGCAGGTAGATTTTCTCGGCGCCACGCTGGGCGGCCAGTTCGGCCATGGCGACGATGTGGTCCTGGTGGCTGTGCACGCCGCCGTCGGAGAGCAGGCCCAGCAGGTGCACGGCCTTGCCGACTGCAACTGCCTTGTCCACGGCGCCGGTGAGTACCGGGTTTTCGAAGAACTCGCCGTCGCGGATGGCCTTGGTGACCCGGGTGAAGTCCTGGTACACCACACGGCCGGCGCCGAGGTTCATGTGACCGACTTCGGAGTTGCCCATCTGCCCGTCCGGCAGGCCGACATCCATGCCGGAACCGGAGATCAGGCCATGCGGCTGGGTGGCGCGCAGGCGGTCATAGACCGGTGTGTTGGCGGCGTAGATGGCGTTGTATTCGGGGCTTTCGCTGTGACCGAAACCATCCAGGATGATCAGGACCAGGGGCTTGGGCGTGCTCGTCATCAATCAAACTCACGGTTGTTCAAAGATGATAAAGACACGCATTTTAGGGCAAATCGGCCAGCGACGGCGAATATTCGTCGGTTCGTACGACCAGCGTCCCGACGGGTTGCAGATGAAGGCTGTTTCCGAGCCGGCCCGGCGGGCTTTGGCGGGCATGGGTGGCTGTGTATACTGGCCGGCATTTTCAATCGCCTGGAACACCCCTGATGGTTGCTCACCTGATTCAATTTGCGACAGATCACTTCATCCTGGTTGCGATCTTCTTCGTCCTGCTGATCCTGCTGCTGGTCAATGAAATCCGCCGCGGCGGCCAGAGCCTGAGCAACGGCCAACTGACCGCGCTGGTCAACGCCGAGAAGGGCGTGGTGATCGATATCCGTCCAAGCAAGGAATACTCCGCCGGCCACATCGTGGGGGCGCTGAACATTCCGCAGGACAAAGTCATCGGCCGCATTGCCGAGCTGGAAAAACACAAAGAAAAGACCCTGATCATCGTCGATGCGATGGGCCAGCAGTCCGGCACCATCTGCCGCGAGCTGCTCAAGGCTGGCTTCACCGCTGCCAAGCTCAGCGGTGGTGTGTCCAGCTGGAAAGCCGATAACCTGCCCCTGGTGAAGTGATATGAAGCCCGTCATCGTCTACTCCAGCGACTACTGCCCCTACTGCATGCGCGCCAAGCAACTGCTGGCGAGCAAGCAGGTGGCGTTCGAGGAAATCCGTGTCGACGGCAAGCCGCAGCTGCGCGCCGAGATGGCGCAGAAGGCCGGGCGTACCTCGGTGCCGCAGATCTGGATCGGCAGCACCCACGTTGGCGGTTGCGATGACTTGTTTGCGCTGGAGCGCTCGGGCAAGCTCGACGCCCTGCTCGAGGCCTGATTCACGCCTCTTTCAACCATTTTCAGAAAAGGATCTGCCATGACTGACCAACAGAACAACGGCGCCGCCGAAGAGAACAGCCCACAATTCTCCCTGCAGCGCATCTACGTGCGTGACCTGTCGTTCGAAGCCCCGAAAAGCCCGCAGATCTTCCGCCAGCAGTGGGAACCCAGCGTCGCGCTGGACCTGAACACGCGCCAGAAGGCCCTGGAAGGTGACTTCCACGAGGTCGTGCTGACCCTGTCGGTTACCGTCAAGAACGGCGAAGAAGTCGCCTTCATCGCTGAAGTTCAGCAGGCGGGCATCTTCCTGATCTCGGGTCTGGACGCAGCTTCCATGAGCCACACCCTGGGTGCGTTCTGCCCGAACATCCTGTTCCCGTACGCGCGTGAAACCCTCGACAGCCTGGTGACCCGTGGCTCGTTCCCGGCGTTGATGCTGTCGCCGGTGAACTTCGATGCCCTGTACGCTCAGGAGCTGCAGCGCATGCAGGACGCCGGCGAAGCGCCTTCCCTGCAGTAATCGTTATCGCGCGGCATAAAAAACCCTCGGGATCGACCCGAGGGTTTTTTTATGGGCGCAAGCCGAACTTCAGCCGAACTGCTTCTGTTGTTGCTGCTGCTTGGCCACTGCCTCCGACGCTGCCACGTAGGCTTCCTGGAACTCGTCGCTCTCCAGCCAGGCCATGGTCGCCGCTTCATCGGCGCCATCGAGCCAGGCGCGGTAAGCGGTGAACACCAGGACGATGTAGTCGGTGGCGTGCTCTTCCTTGTGCCCCTTGAGTACCAGCGCCAGCAATGGATCGACCAGGAACACCGAGATCATCGACACCAGGCTGGTTTCCTGGGCCTCCTTCATCTTGTCGAACAGGGCGTCATAGCTCCCGGACTCCATGGCCTTGTTGTACACCTGCTCGACACTGGCGCTGTCGCCAGCGCTGGCCTTGACCGCCTGGCCGCCGCGGACCATGCGGTTCTGCTTGGCCTTGGAGGCGGCGCGCTTGGCGCGTTTCTGTTGCTTGGTGTTGGAAGCCATGGGTGAATCCTTGGGTGTGTCCGGAAAAAACGCGTATTGAAGCCTAGTTGCCGCAGTTCTGGATAGGGCCCATCGGTCAGAAGCTGTAGGTGCCTGTCACCACCAGGCTGCGCGGATCGCCGAACTGGATCTGCGCGGCGCTGGTCGCCGAGCTGTAGTAGGTCTTGTCGGTGATGTTGTTCAGCGCAGCGCGAACGTCCCAGTCGTGGGTGCGGTAGCCGGCCAGTGCATCCCAGTGCCCATAGCCTGGCAGCACCGTGGTGTTCTGGTTGTCGGCGTAGCGTTCGCCGACCAGTACCAGGCCGGTTTCGGCGTACCAGCCCAGCTCCGGCTTCCAGGTCACGAACAGGCTGGCGTTGCGCCGCGCCACGTTGTTGACCCGGTTACCCTCCAGGCCGCTGTTGTCCTTGGCGATGATGGCATCCTGCAGGCCGATGCCGCCGCGTACGTACCAGTTGCCGACCACATTGCCCTGGGCGGTCAGCTCCACGCCACGCGAGCGTTGCAGGCCGGTGAGGATGGTGATGCCAGGGTTGTCCGGGTCAGTGGTGCGACGGTTGTAGAGCTCCAGCTCGTAGATGGCGAGGGTGGTGCTCAGGCGCTCGTCGAACCAGTCGCTCTTGACCCCGATTTCCTTCTGCCGGGTGTTCTCCGGAGCCGTTTCGTTGGTGTTGCCGGCAGCGCCGGGGGTGATACCGATCAGGCCGCCGCCGACCGGGGAATAGGTCTTGCTCCAGGAGGCATAGAACGAATGTTCCTGCCATGGCGAATAGACCACTCCCAGGCGCGGGCTGGTGCTGTTGTCGTCCTGTTTTTCCGAGATGCCGCGCAGCTTGTTGGTGGTTTCCACCTCGAACTGGTCGAAGCGCACGCCCGCCAGGATCTGCCATTGGTCGTTGAGGCGGATCTGGTCCTGCAGGTAGACGCCACGGCTATCGACCACCGTGTGGTTGTAGCTCGACGGCACCATGGGACCGTTGTGTTGCAGGCGCCGGTTGGGGTTGTTCAGGTTCAGCGACGGCACCGCCTGGCCACCGGCACTTACCGCCCGCGCGGTGTACAGGCGCGGATCGCGGCGCTGATTGCCGAATTCCAGTCCCAGCAGCAGCTTGTGCTCCAGGCCCCAGGTGCTGACATCGCCCTCGGCCTCGAGGTTGTTGAAAAGGTTGCGGGTGTTCAGGTCCTGCTGCCAGCGCTGGCGGGTCACCAGATTGGTGCTGGGGGTGTAGCCGGTGAGGTAGGTGTTGTCGAAGTCGCTGTCGAGCTTGAACAGGCTCAGGGTATGGCGCACTTGCCAGTTGTCGCTGAGCTGGTAGTTCAGGCGCGAGCGTAGCGACTGCGACTTGTCGTCGATGAAATCGCGCTGCGTGTCGCCGTACGTAGTGCTGCGCCCGACATCCGCCGGACGACCGCCGACGCCAGGAATGCCGCGATCCGGGGTGCGGTTGTAGCGGCTGTATTCGTACTGCACCAGCCAGTTCAGGTCGGGGTTCAGTTGCCAGCTCAGCGACGGGGCGAACAGTTGGCGGTTGCCATCGACCCCATCGCGGAAACTGTTGTTGTCCTGGTTGCCCATGTTCAGGCGCACGCTGATGTCGTCGCTCAGATCGGCACTGAGATCGGCGTACAGGCTGCGCAGGTCCTCGCTGCCGCCCTGGGCTTCGATGGTCGAGCGCCGGCCATGCTCGGGCGCCTTGCTCACCCGATTGACGATGCCGCCCTGGCTGCCACGGCCATAGAGCACGGCTGCCGGGCCCTTGAGCACCTCGATGCGCTCGATGTTGTGCAGGTCGCGTACGTACTGGCTGTCATCACGTACGCCGTCCAGATAGAAGTCGTTGCTGGCGTCGAAGCCGCGGATACGCAGGCTGTCGAAGCGTGTGTCGGCGCTGCTGCTGACGTTGGGGATGCCTTCCAGTGCCTTGCCCAGGCTGTTGTTGCCGTAGTCCAGCACGTTGGCGGTCTTGACCGTGTCGATCGCCTGCGGGACGTAGCGCACAGGCGTCGAGGTGCGGGTGGCGGTGCTGACGTCCTTGACCCGCGGATTATCGCGCTCGCGTTCACTTTCAGCAGTGACCGAGAGCTCAGGCAGGGTAGTGGTGGCAGCGCTGGCAAGGCCCGCGCTGAACATCAGTGAGAGGCCCAGAGACAGGGGAGACAAGCGGCAGGGGACAAGCATCGGCAGGCATCCAGCAGAGATTGTTATGGAAAGGATGCGAATGGTAATGCTTGCTATTTGCTCTTGCTTGGCTATTTGTAAAGGCGCCTAATTACGAATGTATCAAATTGTAACTAATAATTATTCGCTTTTATCGAGCTGTTTTTGTCAAGCCAACCAGAAGTGAGTTGCCTGTACGAAAGTACAGAAAAGAGAGGGAATAACTGTCTGCTCTGCGATTCAGCACAGATTTGCACCAGCTCTGGCCTTTAATTTGGTTATATCAACCTTCATTTCACGTTTTTTTGACATTGCGAAGCGCACGCGGCTAGGATTCGGCCTCTACGCCTGCCGGCCATCAGTTGGCCGAGCGCCGGACGAAGCCCGCTACCTGCAAAAGGAGCGAGGTTTTCAGTTTGGATACAAGCGTCGAACCTACGAAGGGGCGTTGGTTCCTGGCGTTTTAGGTAGCAGAGCGTTCTGATTCGGTAATAAGGAAAACAACATGTTGAATACAAGGATCAGCCTGGTAGCGCTGGCACTCATCGCCGCCACTCAGGCCCAGGCCAACGACCAGGCCGAAAGCAAGGGCTTCATCGAGGACAGCCACGCCAACGTCCTCCTGCGCAACGCCTTCATCAACCGTGACAAGAAGCACCACACCAACGACCAGTCCCAGTGGGGCCAGGGTGTGATCGCCAACTTCTCGTCCGGCTTCACTCAAGGCACCGTGGGTGTCGGTGTCGACGCCTTCGGCCTGTACGCCGTGCGTCTGGATGGTGGCAAGGGTCGTAATCAGGGTGGCGGTGTCGACTTCTTCAAACGCTCCGACCCCACCTTCGACGGTGAGAAAACCAACGCCCCTCACAACCTGGCTCGTGGTGGTGCAGCGGTGAAGTTCCGCATCTCCAACACTGTGCTCAAGTACGGTGACCAGATGCCGGCTCTGCCGGTCCTGCAGTACGACGACGCTCGTCTGCTGCCAGAGAGCTTCACTGGCACCATGATCACCTCCAAGGAGATCAAAGGCCTGGAGCTGAATGCAGGCCGCTTCACCCAGGAAGCCCGCAAGAGTGCCGAGCGCCGTGATGGCGGTGGCCTGAAGTCGATCAACGTGCTCGGCGGCAGCTACAAGTTCACCGACAACTTCACCGCGTCGCTGTACACCGCGGACAACGAAGATGTCATGAAGAAGCACTACCTGGGCCTGAACTACGTCTTCCCGATCGCGGCCGACCAGTCCCTGACCCTGGACTTCAACGGCTACAAGTCGGACATCGACAACAAGTATGTGCGTGAAGCTGGCTTGAATGGCGACCGCAACACCATCTGGAGCCTGGCGGCTACCTACGCCTATGGCCCGCACTCCTTCACGCTGGCCCACCAGCGCAGCACCGGCAGCACCGGCTACAACTATGGCTGGTACCAGAACGAAGGCGGTGTCGGCGACGGTGGTTCGACCATCTACCTGGCCAACTCGTACTGGTCCGACTTCAACGCCGAAGACGAGCGCTCCTGGCAGTTGGGCTACGGCCTGGATTTCGGTGCCTTCGGCATCCCTGGTCTGACCTACAAGCTGGCTTACGTGGTGGGTGACAACATCAACACCCGCAACCTCAAGAACCCGGAAGGTTTCGGCGAGGGTAAGGAGCGCGAGATCTTCAACCAGGTTCGCTACGTGGTGCAGGACGGCCCGGCGAAGGACCTCTCGATCAAGCTGCGTAGTTCGTTCTTGCGTACCAACAACGCTGTGCGCCAAAACGGCTACAACGACGACGGCAACGAAGTTCGCGTATTCGTCGAATACCCGATCAGCATCTTCTGATACTGATCTGGCGTAACGAAACAGCCCCGGCATTTGCCGGGGCTGTTTCGTTTCAAGGCTAGCGCGCCAACAGTTGCGGATAGTCGCCGAACCAATATTTCATCGCGTCGGCGTCCACGCCGTTTGCTCCGGTCCAGAAATCCACCGGATAGCTCCAGTCCGACGAGCGCGAGCTGCTCGGCGCCAGACCCTGATTGGTGAAACGCTGTAAAAGCCCAGGGTGTTCGGGCGTCTGCAGGATGGCGCAATGCCCCAGCAGATCGATAAAGCTGCGCGCTTCCTCTTCGCTCATCTTCACGCCCTTGAGCTTGCGCAGTTGCTTGAGCATATCCTTGGGCCTGGCGCTGTCCGGCAAGGCCCGGATCATCTCGAAGATGCGAGTCGTGAGCGGCAGTGCCTCAGGGCGGGGACTGTCGATGGCGTTGGCCTGTTGCAGGAAGAACGCCATCTCGGCGATATCGCCGCTCAGCACGCTGCCGCACAGGTAGCGTGTCTGGTTCAGCAGGACGAAATCGATGTCCAGATGCTCGAAGGCCCCGCACACCTGGCAGTTGAGCTGCTTGTCGACGCTGAACGGGTGCTGCATGAAGTGAGTTGCGCTGGCGAGTGAGGAAAGGCCGGCGCGCAGGTGCGCCTGGTTCGTTTCCACACCGTGCAGGAACTGGGCGACGATATTTGCCTTGTCAGCCTTGTCACGCTCCTGCAGCAGCCACTGCACCACCTGGTCGTGGGACATCTTCTGGCTTGCAGGTGCCAGCCCGGCCTTTTTCAGCACCGGGTCGATCGCTTCGCCTTCTTCGTAATCTTCCAGCGCCTCGCGAATCGCCGCCAGTTGCTTGCTTGTCGTCATTTGCCACATGTCCTCGTGTTGACCTTTCTCGGTGCCGCCTTGCTGGCCAGGACCGGCAGTGAACTGACCTTGCTGACGCCCGAATTGCGCAGATAGGTCTTGGCAGCCTTGATCCTGCGTCTGCCGCGCACCGTCTTGGCCTTGGCATCGGAAATACCGTGGATCTTGTTGCCGCGGACCCTGGGATTCTTGCGTCCGAGCACCTGCTTGCGTTCGCGGATGCCGGCGTTCTCGATACCGCGTGCCACGTCCTTGGGCGTGCCATGGGGCGTGACCTGGTTGATACGGTCGCCATACCTGAAACGATAGCCGTCGGTGCCTTTGGTCTTGCCATGGCGACGCATCACATCTTCCAGCGAAGTCTTGTCGGAAGCCCGGCCGTGATAGTAAGCCTTGCCGTTACGGTCGGTCAGGATGTAGTTCCAGTCCAGCCCGTGAGGGTCGATCCAGGTGAATGGGTTCGGCGAGTACTGGTACAGGTTGATGCCGCCTTCCAGGCCGATGGGGTCAGGCTGGGTGAATCGCCCAACCTGCGGGTCGTAATAGCGGAACAGGTTGTAGTGAAGCCCGGTTTCGCGGTCCAGGTATTGGCCCTGGAAACGCAGGTTCTGCTGTTCGCTGAACGGAGCGGTATTGCGCTCGTTCAAGGTGGCCCCCCAAGTTCGATACTCGCATTCCCACAAGGTTTGGCCGTCGGTATCGTTCAACTCGACAGGCTGGCCGTTGAGGTCGGTCTGGTAGTAGCGGATCTGCTGGTGTTCACCCAGCCCGTCGACCCGCGCCATGGGCTCGTACTCATCGCCATACAGGTACAGGGTGCTGTGACCGTTGCGGGTTTCGCCCAGCAGTTGCAGGCCGTCCCAGAGAAACCGGGTGCTGCCAAGCAGGTTGCCGCGATCATCGTGCTCGTCCTTGCCAATGCGTCGCCCCAGCGGGTCGTAGTGCATGCTGACCTTGCGTTCCCTGCCGTGAAGGACGGTCGCTACCTGAACCAGGCGCTCTTGCGCATCGTAGGTAAAGGTCTGCAATCCATACTGGCTGCTGCGTCGCTCTAGGAGGCGAGCGAAGCCATCGTAGCGATAGCGGTTGTCGCGATAGCGCTGCAACTGGTTGTGGCGAACTGCAACGCCAGGCGTCTCGGTGAGGTTGGCCGCGGGATCGTAGTGGAAGCTTTCGTTCTGCCCGGCCAGGGCACTCTGGCAGGCCATCACCCGGCCGCTGGCATCGTGCGGCAACAGCACCTGGTGCTGCTTGCCGGGTTGCTGGATGTAGCGCTGGACCAGATTGTCCAGATCATCGAACACGAAACGCTGCTGCCAGGGCGCCGGACCGTGAGCCGGCTGCTGCGCGTTGCGGCGTAATTGGGTGCGCAGGCGGCCGCAGCGATCGTACTCGCGGGTCAAACTCATGCGTCCCTGAGTCCGGCTGACTTCTCGATGCAGGCGATCGCGCTCGAAGTCGCAGACCACAGTGCCATCAATGTTGACCTGATGCAGGTGACCGCTGCCGTAATACAGGCGGTTCACCGTACGGCCATCGGGCAGCTGTGTCTGGATAAGGTTGCCCAGTTCATCGTAGCGATGCAGCAGCTTGCCGGCGTCGGTGATTTCGGCCAGGCGTTGGCCAAGGCCGTCGTATTCGAAAGCGACACTGGTCGACTGCCCCTGAGTGTCGGTGAAGGTGACCGATAGCAACTGATCCACGCCGTCGTAGCAATACTCGGTACAGCCATCGTCGGTGGTGAATGACAGCAGCCGACTGCCAGCATCACGCACATAGGTGTGCCGCAGCACCGGCTCTGGGCTGCCAGGTATGGGGTGCCAGTCGATTTCCAGCAGCTCGCCGAGCGCGTCATAGCGATAGCCTTTGCTGCTCAGGTCCAGGTTGTGCTGGCGCTGCAGGCGATCAGCAGCATCCCATTCGAACCGGTAGTGTTCGCCGTTCTCGTTGGTCAGCGTCACCAGGCGGGCGAACAGGTCGTAACCCAGGCGTACACTGCGGCCCAGCGGATCGCGCTGCTCGGTCAATTGGCCGTGCCGATCGTAGTGGTAGAGGGTCTGGTGCCCCAGCGGGTCGACATAGGCCGACAGCAGGCCGGCAATGGTGTAGCTGTAGCGGTGGGTCCGACCATCGGGCTCGACCTGTTCGATCATCCGCCCCAGCACGTCATAGGTGTAAGTGGTGCTTTCGCCATCGGCATCGGTGATCCGGCAGGGAAAGTCGTGGCGATCGTACTCGTAGCGGGTGCGATAGCCGGAGCAATCGATATCCTCGACCAGCAGGCCGCGGGTGTTCCAGCGCTGGTGGCGCTGGCGCCCCGCGGCATCGGTGATGACGATGACCTGCCCGCGTTCGTCGTACTGGTAACGGGTCACCTGGTGCAAGGGATCGGTTTCGCTGATGCAATTGCCACGCTGGTCATAACGGTAGCGCCAGCGATTCCCGGCGCTGTCACATTCCTCTCGTGGCAGGCTCCAGTGTTCCAGCCACAAGGTCGATTCACTTCGCCCCAGTGGATCGATGGTCTGGGCCAGGTTGCCGGACTCATCATAGAAATACTGCCACTGGCCGCCAAGCGGATCGGTCGCACCCAGCAACTGGCGCTCGTCGTTCCACTGGAACTGCCAGCAGTTGCCCAGCGCATCGAGATAACGTTCGACCTGGTACTGGCGGTTCCAGTGACGGATGCTGGTACGCCCAAGATTGTCGGTGACCTCGGTCACACCCTGGGCAATGTCGTAGCGAAACTGGTATCGCTCGCCCTCGCTGGTGGTGTGCAGTGACACCCGCCAGCCATCCTCGCTGTGCATCCACTCGTAGAAGCAGCGCAGGCCTGCGGGAGTCTGGTGTTCGATAAGGCGCTGGCCGTCGTCATAGGCGAATCGGCGCTGCAGTTGGCCGAGCGCGTCGCGCACCTCGTTCAGATCGCCGCGATGGTCGTAGCCGTAGCTGACGAGCGTCTGGCGGTTGCCGTCTTCGAATACTTGTTCGATCCGACCCAGGCGTTGCGGCCAGCGCTCGTGAGCAATGAGCTGGACGCAGACGCGATCAAAGGTGTCGCGCAGACCTGAAAGGCGCCCCAGATCGTCGTAGTCGAGATGAATGCGGTTGTCGTTGCGGTCGCCCAGTTTGCTCAGGCGCAGGTGTGAAGGGTTCGTCGGTGCAGGCTCGAACAGGCGATAGAGGCCAGTCTCGATGTCCTCGATCAGCAGCTCGCCATTGAGGGCATGACGTACGCTCAGGCCCTCGGCAGCACTGAACACGGCATCACCTGGCGGGATCTGGCCCATGTCGATGACCCGCATCTGTTCATCGTTGTACAGCAGGCGATCGGCCTGGACAGTCACGAAGACTTCGTAAGGTACGCTCCAGCTGGCGCCGAACAGGCCGTCGCGACGCTCGTCGCGGCTGTTGTAGGAGCGCTGCCAGTCCAGCGGCAGCAGGCTCTGCAGGCTGAAGTCCAAATCCAGGTCGTCAGCGAGCACCTTGGCGCCGGTCGGAGCGTGGACCGGATTCGGCGAGCCGGCAATTGCCGAGGTCAGGGCACCGGTCACTTCGCTGGTGATCAGCGTGGTCACACCCCCTACCAGCATGCAGCCGAAGCGGCTGTAGAACTTGCCACCGCGCCCGCGCAGCATCAGCAGGGCGGTGATGGCCAGGCCGATGCCCGGGGTCTTGCCGCTACGGATCTCACGCACGACGATCGGCTCGCCACCGATGCGCACGTTTTCGGAAATTTCCCCGGCATCGACGATGACCGCCTCGCAGGTGCTGCGATCACCGCTGCGACAGGCGGGATGACCGTTGATCAGCACCTTGCTCGAGCCCTCCGCCAGGTATTGCGGGGGCATTGGTGGATGCTTGCTGCAGAGGATCTTGTCGTCTTCGGCCTGCTCTGTGTTGGCGGCAGGGCTGGCGACGGTCGGTCGCCACATCTGGGAGAAGAAGCCCTTGGCCATGTCGAGGAAGCTTTCTTCCTTCTCCGCTCCCGGCGCGCCTTCGCCACCCGCTGCCAAGGCTTGCGCAGGGCCGGTGACGATTCCGGCAGCGCGTGCTGCACGCTTGCCGTTGGTCTTGGTGTCGGAGGAGCCGGTAAGGATGTTGGCTTGTACGCTTGGCGGGAACAGGGCATTGCCGATGCCCTCGCATAATCGACTGAGCCCGGTGTCCGCTCCGGTCTTGGCCATCACCACGCCCACCACCAGCCCCACCACCGCGCCAAGCACGAAGCAGCCCAGGCCGCCGGTGGCCACCGTCAGGCCCAGCGCTGCTGCCACCGCTGCCGTGGCCAGGGCGCCGATGGCGATGTTCGCGGCAACCTCCAGCACACCTCCGACGATATCGGCCATCATCGAGGTATGCATCAGCGCGTCGCCTTCGCGTGCGGCCCAGAGTGCGTCGGACATAGGTCAGGTCAACCGAGGTTGTCGAATTCGAGTGACTGCTTCAGACGTGCCCAGTGCGCCGCTTCCGCTGCCCCCAGCGGCGTGGGCTTGACGTAGCTCAGCGCGAACATCTTGCGTGTGCCGGGCAATACCAGGGCGAGCTGATACTGGTAGACCTTCTCCTGGCCCTTGCTGAACTGACTGCTCAACTCGATAGCGTCGATGTCCTGCGCTGTGCCTACCCGAAGCGCCTGGGCCGGCTGAAATTGCAGGTCCTTGACCTGTTGTTGCAGGCGCTGCAACTGGCCATCGAAGTTGCTCTGCAGGGTCTCGCCTTCGGCGAGTAGGCTGCGGCTGACGATCAGCGAAGTGCCCAGGGCTTCGAAGCGCAGGATATTGATGCTGGTATCGCGTACGTCGGCGTCGGGCAGGACCAGACGGAATTCGTTGAGGCGGTAGCTCATGGTCGTTCTCGTTACTTGCCTGTATTCGGGAAAAGCGCTTTCACCGCGTCATCGATGGTCTTCTTCACCCCTTGTTTGTCCGGCGCAGTCTGTGCGCCGCTTCCGACGTTCAGGTCGAGGGTGCCGTCCGTGTTGATTTCCCCATCCTTGCTGGCGTGAAAGCTGAACTGCTCGCAACTGATGTTGATCTGGCCGCTGGCGTTGAGCTCGATCACGCTCTTGCCGCAGACCAGGCGCAGGTTCTCGCCGACTTCGATCAGGTAGCTGGTGCTGACGCTGTCGGTCTTGCTCGCCCCGACCATCAGCATGTCGTCACGGCGCACCGCCCGGATGCGGTCTTGGCCGATGGTGATGGTTTCCAGCATGCCGACGGTCTGCACTCGACTGGCGCCCACCGACAACGTCTCATTCTGCTCCACCACCGTGTCCATGTTGCGCTCGGCATGCACATACAACTGCTCCTGCCCGCGCTTGTCTTCCATACGGATCTCGTTGAAGTTGGCCGGGCTGCCGCCTTTGCTCGAGCGGCTCTTCATGCCGCTCTGGGTGGCGTTGCCGGGCAGATCGTAGGGCACGGCCTGCTCGGCGTTGTACACCCGGCCAGTGATGATCGGCCGGTCGGGGTCGCCTTCGAGGAAGCTGACGATCACTTCCTGGCCGATCCGCGGGATCTGCATCGAGCCCCAGTTCTTCCCGGCCCAGGCCTGGGATACGCGGATCCAGCACGAGCTGTTCTCGTTGGACTGGTCGTGGCGGTCCCAGTGGAAGTGCACCTTCACCCGACCGTACTGGTCGGTCCAGATCTCCTCGCCGGCCGGGCCAACCACCACGGCAGTCTGCGGGCCCTTGACCAGCGGGCGCAGGGTGCTCGATACCGGCCGGTAGCTCTGCTGGGCGTCGATGCAGCTCAGGTTGCTCTCGAACTGCGCCGAGCCGCTGCCGCCGCCGGTTTCCAGGCGCTCCTGCACCACGTAGTAGCGGGCGGCGACGATCAGGTACTCGCGGTTCTGATCCTGGCGGGAGAAGCCGCTGAGGCTGAACAGGTGACCACTGCCAAGACCACGGGCGTTGCCGCGCAGCTCCACGCGTTCATGCAGGCTCTGCAGCGACTCGAGACGGGTGCGCGCATAGTGCTCGCCATCCTGGGTCTGCTCATAGGCGCCGGGGTAGTCGTACAGCGGGTAGTCGCCGGCCTGGTGCGGGCGTGGCATGGCCGAGCGCACATCGATGCGCGCGCTGGGCCGCTGGAAGTCGTAGTCGTTGAGTTCCATCGAGCCGGACTGCACCTCTTGCGCGAGGTGCCAGTCGTTGATGTGGTCGCGCTCGCGGTGCTGGCCATCGGGCGGATAGAACGGCACCGACTCGTAGCCCGGCGCCTTCTGGTGTGCGCCATAGGCGTCGGCCAGCACCAGGACGTGACGCGCCTCCTCATGGCGGAAGAAGTAGTAGATGCCTTCTTCTTCCATCAGCCGGCTGACGAAGTCGAAGCTGGTCTCGCGGTATTGCACGCAGTACTCGCGCTCGCGATAGCTGCGGCTCAGGGCATCCTCGAAGTCCGAAAAGCCCAGGTCGCGGAATACCTGCTTGATGATCTGCGGTGCACTCAGGTGCTGGAAGATCCGGCAATCGCTGGTGCGCGTCAGCAGCCACAGCCAAGGCCGCAGGGTGACGCGGTAGCTGGCGAACTGCCCGCGATCGACCGACTGGCTGCAGCGCGCGACGATGCCGTGGAAGTGACGCGAAGCCATGCCGCTCAATTGCAGCGACAGGCTCATGGGTTTGCCCAGCAGCTGGTTGAGGTCGATGGCCGGATCGTCGCTGGTCAGCTGCAGCTCATAGTCGAACAGGCGGCCGAGTTCCTCGCTGCCGCCCATCTCGCTGAGGATCAGCACGTTCGGCCCCAGGGGGCTGTTGATCTGCGCCAGGCGCGTCAGTTGCGTGAACAGCATGGATGTTCCTGTATGCGCGAGACTCAGGCCGCGCTGAAGTCATAGTGCAGTTCGTTGTCGCGCGCGCCGATGCTGACGCTGGCCAGCGGCTTGCCTTCGAGCAGACGGGTGAGGAACTCGCGGCTCATGTCCGGCAGCAGGCCGTTGGTCAGGATCGCATCGATCATCCGCCCGCCGCTCTCGGTCTCGGTGCAGCGCGAGACGATCAGGTCCACCACCGCGTCGTCGTAGGCGAAGCCGACCTTGTGCGTAGCCTCCACGCGCTTGCGGATGCGCTCCAGTTGCAGGCGGGTGATGGCCTTGAGCATGGCGTCGCTGAGCGGGTAGTAGGGGATGGTCACCAGGCGACCGAGCAGCGCGGGCGGGAAGATTTCCAGCAGCGGCTTGCGCAGCAAGGTGGCGACCGCATCCGGTTCGGGCAAGGTCTGCGGGTCCTTGCAGATGTCGGCGATCAGCTCGGTGCCGGCATTGGTGGTGAGCAGGATCAGGGTGTTGCGAAAATCGATCTGGCGCCCCTCGCCATCTTCCATCACGCCCTTGTCGAACACCTGGAAGAAGATCTCGTGTACGTCAGGGTGGGCCTTTTCCACCTCGTCGAGCAGCACCACGCTGTAGGGGCGACGGCGCACGGCCTCGGTCAGCACGCCACCTTCGCCGTAGCCGACATAGCCGGGCGGTGCGCCCTTGAGGGTGGAGACGGTGTGCGCTTCTTGGAACTCGCTCATGTTGATGGTGATCAGGTTCTGCTCGCCGCCATACATGGCCTCGGCCAGCGCCAGGGCGGTCTCGGTCTTGCCCACACCCGAGGTGCCGGCAAGCATGAACACGCCAATGGGTTTGTTGGGGTTGTCGAGGCCGGCGCGGGAGGTCTGGATACGCTTGGCGATCATCTTCAGGGCGTGGTCCTGGCCGATGATGCGCTTGCCCAAGTGACTGTCGAGGTTGAGCACCGTCTCGATCTCGTTGCGTGCCATGCGCCCCACCGGAATGCCGGTCCAGTCGGCAACCACAGAGGCCACGGCCTGGTAGTCGACGGTCGGGAGGATCAGCGGGCTTTCGCCTTGCAGGGCGCTCAGGCGCTGCTGCAAGTCGACGAGTCGCTCGCGCAGCTCATGGCTGCCTTGGGCATCGACCTCCTGATCGACCACCCCGACCTGCTCACGCAACTGGGCGCGGGTGGCCAGCAGTTCGTCGACCAGGGTCTTTTCTTCGGCCCAGCGGCCTTCCAGCTCGAGCAGGCGCTGACGCTCTTCGGTCAACAGCGTGTCGGCCTGTGTCTGGCGTTGCTCGGTGGCGACGCCAATGGCGGCTTCGCGGGCGATGATCTGCAGCTCGACTTCCAGCGCCTCGATACGCCGACGGCTGTCATCGACCTCTGCCGGCACTGCATGCAGGCTGATGGCCACGCGTGCGCAGGCGGTATCGAGCAAGCTCACCGACTTGTCCGGTAGTTGGCGTGCAGGGATGTAGCGGTGCGACAGCTTGACCGCGGCTTCCAGCGCTTCGTCGAGGATCTGCACCTGATGGTGCTTCTCCATGGTCGAGGCCACGCCGCGCATCATCAGCAGCGCCTTTGGCTCGCTCGGCTCATCGACCTGCACCACCTGGAAGCGGCGGGTCAGTGCCGGGTCCTTCTCGATGTGTTTCTTGTACTCGGCCCAGGTGGTCGCGGCCACGGTGCGCAGGCTGCCGCGGGCCAGTGCCGGCTTGAGCAGGTTGGCGGCATCGCCGGTCCCGGCAGCGCCACCGGCACCGACCAGGGTGTGGGCTTCGTCGATGAACAGGATGATGGGCTTGGGCGAGGCCTGGACGTCCTCGATGACCTGGCGCAGACGCTGCTCGAACTCACCCTTCATGCTGGCGCCGGCTTGCAGCAGGCCGACATCCAGGCTGCGCAACTCGACGTCCTTGAGCGCAGGCGGTACGTCGCCGGCAACGATGCGCAAGGCGAAGCCCTCGACGACAGCGGTTTTGCCGACGCCCGCTTCGCCGGTGAGGATCGGGTTGTTCTGGCGGCGACGCATGAGGATGTCGACCAGTTGGCGGATCTCTTCGTCGCGGCCCACGATCGGGTCGAGCTTGCCACTGCGCGCCTGTTCGGTCAGGTCGACGGTGAAGCGCTTGAGTGCTTCCTGCTTGCCCATCGCCGCGGGGGCCACGGCGCCGCTGGCTTCGCCCGGCGCTGCCGCGGTGAAGCCGTCGCTGGCGGCCAGATTGTTCTCGGGGGAGTCGCCGACGTACTCGTCGAAACGTTCACTCAGGGCCTCGACCTTGAGCTTGGCGAACTCGCTCGACAGACCCAGCAGGGCATTGCGCAGGCTCGGGGTCTTGAGGATGCCGACCAGCAGGTAGCCGGTGCGCACCTGGCTCTCGCCAAACATCAGGCTGCCGTAGACCCAACCGCGTTCCACTGCCTCTTCGACCTGCGAGGACAGGTCGGTGATCGAGGTGGAGCCCCGCGGCAGGCGGTCGAGGGCGTCGGTCAGGTCGCGGGCCAGGCGCGCCGGCTCGACGTTGAACTGGCGCACGATACGGTGCAGGTCGCTGTCCTGCAATTGCAGCAACTGGTGCAACCAGTGCACCAGCTCCACGTAGGGGTTGCCGCGCAGCTTGCAGAACACCGTGGCGGCTTCGATGGCCTTGTAGGCGACGCTGTTGAGTTTGCCGAACAGCGCGGCGCGGCTGATTTCACCCATGTTCCTGACTCCTTGTGCAAGACGGTTGGACCGGCTGCGCGGCGTAGTAGCGAGCGAGCTTGAGGTCGTTGGCATCGTGTTGTGGACGGCCGAGCCAGGTGTCGAAACCCAGGCGCCTGCCGGCATCGAGTTCCAGCGCGGGCACGTGCTCGCGCGCGAGAATGAGGTTCAGGTCCCAGTCCAGTTCGTGGCCCTGGTACTCGGCGACCCAGGCCGCCAGTTCGATGAACGCCTGCCCGCCCGGCAGCAGCGCGTGGTATTGCTCCAGCGTCAGCGGGCCGAGGCACAGGCGGAACTTGTGCTGGCGATCCCAGACGTAGCGGCCCAGGCACAGGTCCATGCCCAGGCGGTTGGCGTGCACGCCGAGGCGGCTGCGCTCGGGCAGTTCCAGCCATTGGCCGACGTACTCCTCGATGCGCACTGGCACGCCGAAATAGCTCGCCAGGATGCTGGCCAGCCCGTCGGGATAGCGCGTCTGTGCGGCGAGGTGGCCGGAGTAGTGCAGCTTGGCGGTATGCGGCAGCGGACCCTGGTCTTGCAGCTCGGGCTGGCCGCGCCCGCTCAGGGCCGCCAGACGCGCGGCCCAGTAGTCATCGCCGGGGCGGTCGTGGCTGACGGTTGGCCGCGCTTCGGCCCAGGCACGGTAGAACAGGCTCAGCAGGCGGTGATGGAAGATGTCGAGGAAGCGCTTGCTGGTGTGGTCGGCGTGGTTGCGCTGGCGTTCGCGCATGTACTCGGTCAGATGCAACGGCAGCGGTCCGTTGGGGCCGCCGAGGCCGAAGAAGAACTGTTCCAGGCGCGCCGGCCCTTCGCCGTCTTGCGTTACCGAGGCCAGGGTGGCCGGGGCGAAGCTGCAATCCAGGCGCTGGCCCAGGCGCACCGGCTCATCGGCCAGGCGCTGGGCGTGACCGAAGCGAGGCAGCTCGGGGTGCTCGGCCTCGAGGCGACGCAGCGCCTGGAAGAAGTCGAACTCCCAGGGTTCGGCCTGCATGGCCTCGAGTATGTTCACAGGGTCGGCCTGCGTCCGGGCTTGGCTTTCCATCGCATGATCTCGCCGCGCTCGCTGGTGCGCAGCACGGTTTCGGTGAAGCTGTTGATGGACACGTAGCGGGTCAGGAAGCGTTCGAACACCGCGCCGAGCAGGAATACGCCGGTGCCGCGGAAGGCGTTCTCGTCGAATTCCAGGGTAATTTCCAGGCCACGGCCAAAAACGATCGGGCCGGGCATCGGCAGGCGTCGGGTGCAGGGCTTGCTGCTGACCTCGCGCAGGCCGTCGATCTGCAGGTGCAGTGCACTGTCCTGGCTGTCGCCGTACAGGCGCAGCAGCTCGCGCAGGGCGGCAGCCCCCTGGCCTTGCTCGGCCAGCGACAGGTAGTTCAGCGACAGTTGGCTGATCAGGCGCCAGGCGCGGTTGTCATGGGCATGGCTGGCTTTGGGTCGGCTGGGCCCGGCCAGGCAGCGCACTGCAGACACGGGTGCGCTGTCGGCGAGGCTGAAGTCGCTGCGCCCATCGCCGACGCTCATGAACAGCGGCAGGTCGCGGTTGCTGCACAGCGCGCTGATGCCCAGCTGGCGCAGGTCGTGGCGGTGTGGCGCCTGTTGGCCATCGACCAGGCTGATGAAGGTTTCGCTGCCCATGTAGCTTGAGCGCGTGCCGTTGCGCCGCTGTTCGCTCGACAGCACACGCTGCTCGCGGCGTACGATGTAGTAGGCCTGATCGCGGCCATAGCGCGCGGAGTCACGCACGGCGTAGAAGGGCAGGAACTCCTGGTCTGCACCGGTGCCGTGGCCGGTGACGCGCTGCAGCGAGTGGATCTCGAAGTCGGTGGGGCGGGTACGGTCGGCGATCACATGGTGTTCGTTGACCTTATCGGTCAGGTGGATGCGGTCGACGCGGCGGGGGAACAGGTTGATCGCCGGGGTACAGAAGGGCACCAGGCGCTCGGCGCCGACGCTGCTTTCCAGCGCCGAGTCGAAACGCTCGAACAGCACCAGCAGCTCCAGCTCCTGGCCGTTGCAGCGCTTGACTGCCCGTTCCAGGCCCGCGAAATCGACGAACAGAAAACGTTGTGGCAGGGCAAAGTATTCCTGCAGCAGTCGGTAGCCCTGGAACGCCTGCGGCACCACCGGCAATGCCGCTTCGCTGTCATCGAAACCGCAGGGGCGCAGGGCGTGCTCCAGCGGGATGCGCTCGACCCAATCAGCGCCGGGCTGGCGGGCGAACACTGCACAGGCGCTGCCCAGCAGTTGTTCGTAGAGACGGTAGGGCGTTTCGTCGGCGCCGTTGAGGTACAGCGGCAGGTGCGTCAGCGGCAGGCTCGAGAACGGGATCTCGGCACCGCTGCGCAGTGTCAGCCGCAATGCGGCGCGGGCCTTGGGTTCGCTGGCGGCGAGGCGGCCGAGCACGGTGCCAGGGTTGCCGAAATATTCGGCGCGGGCCACCTGCAGCGGCCACAGGGTGACGTCCTGGGTGCTGCGAAACTCGCACGGGGTCTGCGAGTCGCGGCCAAGGTTGGCGCGCAATACGCTGCCGCGTGGCAGCGGGAAACCGGCGCTGAGCGAACCTTCGTCAGGATCGGTCTGCAGCTGCACCACGGTCATCGAGGGCGTCGGCGCCAGGTAGTGCGGGTAGGCGATTTCCAGCAGGTTGTGGGTGAAGGTCGGGTACTCGGCGTCGAGCTTGAGCTGCACGCGCGCGGTGAGATAGGCGAAACCTTCGAGCAGGCGCTCGACGTACGGGTCGGCACAGTCGATGCCGGACAAGGTCAGGCGCCCAGCGATCTTCGGGTACTCGCGGGAGAACTCCGCCGCGCTTTCGCGGATGTGCCGCAGTTCCTGGTTGTACAGGTCGAGCAGGCGCGGGTTCATGCGCGTCTCCTGCGTTCGGCGGGGGCTACGTGCACTTGTCCGGACTCCAGGTCCAGGTCGGTCTGCAGCAGTAGTGGCAGCGCCGCAGGCTGGGCCCAGAGATCACCTTCGATCTCGAAGCTCAGGGCGTTGGCGTTCATCTCGCCGGGGGCGACCATGGCGCGCACCTTGAGGGTGTGGGCCAGGATGCGCGGTTCGTAGGTGGAAATGGCCTGGTGGATGATGCGCTCCAGGGCCAGCAGGTCGATGTTCGAGGCGCAGTTGCCGGCCAGGGCGGGCAGGCCGTAGTTGACCACCGAGTTGCCTGCGGGAGTGTTCAAGGTGCTGGTGCTGTCGAGCAGCGACGTGGTGTTGAGCAGCCAGGCCAGGTCGCGCAGTACCGATGCCTTGAGCTGCTGCAGCGACAGCACGCGCTTGTCCGGGGCTTCCTGCGGGTTGCCGGGATCATCGTCGGTCAGACGATCCAGCAGCGAGGGTTGCAGGCGGTCACGGGCGGCGATGTCGGCTACCACGGTCGGGTTCCTTCAAGGGTTCGGGGTCGTGGCGACTGCTTCGCGGGCAAGCCGCAGCTGCGACTTGCCCGCGAAACAGTCGCCAGCGCTATCAGATCTTGACGTTCTGACGCACGTTCCAGCCGTACTTGATGGCGCCGCCATCCTTGGTACCGTCGGCTTTCTGTGGCTGGTAGTCCACGGTGACCTTGGCGAAGTTCAGGGTGACGTTTTCGGTCAGGCGGTCATCGCTGCCCGAGCCGCCGGTGCTCAGCGAGCTGATGATCACTTCTTCGAGGTTGATGATCAGGTACTCAACCTGGCTCTCGCCACCGGCCTTGCGCACGGTCAGCTTGACCTTGTCGATGTGCTTGCCGCTGGAGCAGTGGGCCATCAGGTTGGGGCTGGACTTGTCGACGTACTTGGTGATCGACAGGTCCTGGATGTTGACCTTGCCGGCACCGCCGCCTCCGCCCATGTGCATGTTGCCGGACTGGGACATGCCCCAGCTCCAGTTCAGCACGTCGATTTCTTCCTTGTGGGTCTTGTCTGCGGACTCGCCCTTGATGTCGCCGATCTTGATGAAAATATCTACAGCCATGATGTCCTCGGTATTTCGCGTCGGTTGGCAGTTCTATCGGGGCTGCTGCGCGCCCCATCGCGGGGTGAGCCCGCTCCTGCAGGGATCGCACCGCTCTGAGGGGCGGCGCGGTCCTTGTAGGAGCGGGCTTGCCCCGCGATGGGGCGCGCAGCAGCCCCGGTTCAGGCTCAGGCGCCTTTGGCCGAAGGCAGCTTCGAGACCAGACGCAATGACACGGTCAGCCCTTCGAGCTGGTAGTGCGGGCGCAGGTAGAAGCGCGAGTTGTAGTAGCCAGGGTTGCCCTCGACTTCTTCCACCACCACTTCAGCCGCCGCCAACGGGTGCTGTGCCTTGGTGGTTTCGCTGGAGTGCGCCGGGTCGCCATCGACGTAGTTCAGGATCCAGTCCTGCAGCCAGCGCTGCATCTCGTCCTTTTCCTTGAACGAGCCGATCTTGTCGCGAACGATGCACTTCAGGTAATGGGCGAAGCGGCAGGTGGCGAACAGGTACGGCAGGCGGGCAGCCAGGTTGGCGTTGGCGGTGGCGTCCGGGTCGTCGTACTCGGCCGGCTTCTGCAAGGACTGCGCGCCGATGAAGGCAGCGAAGTCGGTGTTCTTCTTGTGCAGCAGTGGCATGAAGCCGTTCTTCGCCAGCTCCGCCTCGCGGCGGTCGGAAATGGCGATTTCGGTCGGGCACTTCATGTCCACGCCACCGTCGTCGGTGGGGAAGGTGTGCGCCTGGCAGATCCTGCACTTCACCGCCCGATTCGACGCCGCGGATGCGCGAGCACCAGCCGTAGTGCTTGAACGAGCGGTTGATGTTGACCGCCATGGCGTAGGCAGCGTTGGCCCAGGTGTACTTGCTGCTGTCGGCGCCGTCGGTATCTTCCTCGAAGGCGAAGGCCTCGACCGGGTCGGTCTTGGCGCCATAGGGCAGGCGGGCCAGGAAGCGTGGCATGGTCAGGCCGATGTAGCGCGAGTCTTCCGATTCGCGCAGCGAACGCCAGCCGGCGTACTCCGGAGTGGTGAAGATCTTGGTCAGGTCACGCGGGTTGGACAGCTCCTGCCACGAGCCCATGCCCATCACCGTTGGCGATGCAGCGGCAATGAACGGCGCATGCATCGACGCACAGACCTTGGACATCTCGCCCAGCAACTCGACATCGGGCGGCGACTGATCGAAGTAGTAGTCGCCCACCAGGCAGCCATAGGGCTCGCCGCCGAACTGACCGTATTCCTCTTCGTAGAGCTTCTTGAACACCGGGCTCTGGTCCCAGGCGGTGCCCTTGAATTTCTTCAGGGTCTTGTGCAGGTCGGTCTTGGAGATGTTGAGCACGCGGATCTTCAGCTGCTCGTCGCTCTCGGTGTTGTTGACCAGGTAGTGCAGGCCGCGCCAGGCGCTTTCCAGCTGCTGGAAGTCATCGTGGTGGATGATCTGGTTGACCTGTGCGGTGAGCTTGGCGTCGATGGCGGCGATGATCTGTTCGATCGAACCGATGGCATCGTTGGAGACCAGGTTGGTCTGCGCCAGGGCCTGTTCGGCCAGGGTGCGCACGGCGCTTTCGACGGCTTCCTTGGCGCGCTCGGTCTTGGGTTTGAATTCCTGCAGCAGCAGGTTGGCGAATTCGCTGGCCTGCTCGGTGGTGGCCGGCTGGGCCTGGGTATCGCGCAACGGATCGGTCATAGCGGGCTCCTCAGGCGCTCGGCTCGTTATCGGAAGGTTTCGGGGCGCTGGCCAGGGCCTGCAGCAGGGCAGGGTCCTTGATGGCCTTGAGGATGATGTCCTCGGCACCGGTCTTGCCGTCCATGTAGGTCAGCAGGTTGGCCAGTTGGGTGCGCGCCTCGAGCAGCTGGTTCAGGGCATCGACCTTGCGCGCCACGGCGGCCGGGCTGAAGTCGTCCATGCTCTCGAAGGTGATGTCCAGGCTCAGGTTGCCTTCGCCGGTCAGCTCGTTGGGGACGTTGAATGCCACCCGTGGCTTCATGGCCTTGAGGCGGGAGTCGAAATTGTCGACATCGACTTCCAGGAACTTGCGGTCGGCCACGGCGGGCAGTGGTTCGGCCGGCTTGCCGGCGAGGTCGGAGAGCACGCCCATGACGAAGGGCAGCTGTACCTTCTTCTCGGCACCATACAGTTCGACGTCGTACTCGATCTGCACTCGCGGCGCGCGGTTGCGCGCGATGAATTTCTGGGAGCTGTCTTTGGCCACGTGGTTCCTCCTGGTCGCCGCTGGGGGCGCTGTCGTTCGTTGCGGCTGTCGGTGGTATCAGTCGTCCTGGGGCCCGCGCAGGTTCTCGAACTGCGAAAGGCCCTCGGGAATCAGGTCGCGCACGATGGTCGCGAAATCGGCGTTGACCAGGTTCTTGGCCCGGCGCAACAGCACCGGCAACGGGCTGGAAGGCTCGTGGCGGGCGTAGTACTGGAGCAGGCGCTCGAGGCTTTGCTGAACGTCGTCGCGGTTGTTGATCTCGCCGGGGCGTGCAGCGGCACGAGCGGCTGGCACTGCGGCGGCGGACGTCGAATGGTCGTTCTGGAAATCTTCCTGCGGCGCTTCGCTGTTCTCGGCGGCTGGCGGCGAGCCGCCGGGGGCGTAGTCGGCCAGTACCTGCTGTGCCAGGCGCAGCGGTTGCTTGAGTGCCGACAGGTCGACGCCGCTGGCCGAACCGACCTGGTCGCTGACCCGGCGCTCGATCGCTTCGCAGGCCTCGCGAGCCAGGCTCAGGGCTTGGCGAGTCTGTTCGAGCTCATCGGGGTCGGCATCACGCAGCGCAGCGGCCAGCGCTTCGACGCTCAGGTCTTCGCTGGCGAAGTGCTGCAGGCCGGCGGCGTGCAGGGCCGCGCGCAAGGTGACCGGGCCGAAGGCGCGCGAGCGTGCCAGCACGGCTTCGCGCAGCAGGGCGATGTTGGCGTCGCAGGTCAGGCCGGACAGGGCGTTGACACGCACTGTCGGGTCGTTGTCGTCGGAGGCGTCGAGTTGCGGATGCAGGTGCAGCCAGTATTCGCCGAGCAGGTCGCGGATCAGTTCCAGGCTGGCGGCCAGGCCGACGAAGCCTTGCAATGCGAGTTTGGACTGCACCAGGAAGTGGGTGATGCGCAGGTCCTTGCTGCGTTGCAGAAGGTCGGTGCAGGTCTGCTCGATGGTGCGCCACTGCGGCGGTTCGGCAGGTTGTACCGCATCGCCCATGACCCGCTCCGGACGCCCTTGGGCATCGCGTTCGAGTTGCAGGAAGTCCGCGTCGTATTCGAGATCTTCACCGCATGGGAAGTCATCGGAAATAGCGGCGAGCAGCAGCGGCGAGTTCACCAGGAATCGATCTCCATATCGGCCCGTGGCGGGGCTTTAGTTGCGCGAAGTTGCAAATGTGAACTGGCGCACAAAAACTTGTAGAGGAACGGGCGGTTGATGTCAGTGTGATATCAGTGGCAGGCTCCAAAGTTGCGCATTTATGGTTTATTTCCAAAATGCTGTCAAGGTAAGCTACCCGCCCCCGAGTGGAGGTGTGACCGAGTTTGCAGCTTTGAAGGCCCATCTGTCGGATGCCATTAATGTGCCTTGCTGCTGTGGTTAAATTCGCCGATATGTCGCGATAAAGCGGCTATATGAGCTGTCTAACTCGTTGTTTTTGAAGGATTTATTGGCGGTTTTCGCTATCCACTCATTTGAATGGAATCACGATACACATTATATGCAGGAGGCGTGATGGCACTTTGCCTTACTATCACTAGTTATCACAAGATTACTCCGGGCCAGCGTGCGGAGATGCTTGTGGAGACTGGTGCCGTCACCATCGGGCGAAGTCCGGACAATGATTGGGTATTGCCGGATCCTGAGCGATTGGTATCGTCGAATCATTGTGTCATCCAGTTTCGAGATGGCCGTTATTACCTGACCGATAGCAGCACCAATGGCGTGGAGTTGGTACACGCTGGCGTGCGTTTGCGCCGCGGAAACAGCGAGCCCTTGATGGATGGCGAAGTTATCCGGATTGGCGAGTACGAGATCCAGGCGCGCATCGATTCGGGATTCTCGCTGGAGGAGAGTCGCCAGCCTGGCGCACAGAGCTTCGAGGCGCTGATGGCCGGGCAGGCGACGCCCTCCGAGCTCCCCCTTGCACCCGCCCCGGCTGCTTTCCTGCAGGGGGCGTCGAGCCACGACACGCTGCCCGACATCTTCGATTTCCTTGGACCCGCCAACGTGCCGGCGGCGAGCCAACCTGACCATGTGCCGGCCCAGCAGCACGACTTTCGTCCGCCCGCGCCGGTAACGCCCGTCGTGTCGCCTGCCGCACCCACCCCGGGGGTGATTCCGGCGGACTGGAACCTGTTCGACGAGGCCCCGGCCTCCAGCCCCCTGCCTGCGCAAGAGCCGATCGCGCCTGTTGCCCCAGTGCCTCCACCGCCTGCACCTGTCGCTGCACCGGCACCGGCACCGGCACCGGCACCGGCACCGGCACTCGCACCCGCACCCGTCCCGCCCCCCACCCAGGCCACGCCCGACCAGGCGCTGCTGCAGGCGTTCCTGCGCGGTGCGGGCATCGAGCACCTGCGCATTGACGCTGGCGATGCCGCAGCGCAGATGGAGGCGGTGGGCCGCAGCTACCGCCTGATGGTCGAGGGCCTGATCGACGTGCTGCGCGCGCGCAGCAGCCTCAAGGGCGAGTTCCGCATGCAGCAGACCACCATCGCGCCGGTGCAGAACAACCCGCTGAAGTTCGCCCCCAACGCCGATGAGGCGCTGTTGCTGCTACTGCGCCAGGGCAACCAGGCGTTCATGCCCGCCGACCAGGCGGTACGCGACAGTTTCGATGACCTGCGCGCCCACCAGTTGGCGGTCATGGCCGGCGTCGAGGCGGCGATCAAGCACGTGCTGACGCGTTTCGAGCCCGCCCGGCTGGAGGCTCGCCTGGCGCCGGCCACAGGCCTGTCGAAGGTATTCGGCGGCTCGCGCCAGGCCCATTGCTGGCAGCAGTTCACCGAACTGTACGGGCAGATATCAGCTGAAGCCCAGGACGATTTCCAGGACTTGTTCGGCCGCGAGTTCAGCCGTGCCTACGAGGCCCACAACGCCAGACTGCAACGCTCTTGAGGCTGATTCTCAAGGCAGGAAGAACACCAATACGTCATGAGGACGAGGATGAGTGCAACAAGACTGATGGCAGCCCTGGCCTTCGTGCTGCTCAGTGCCTGCAGCAAGGATGCGTCGGTGGTGCCGAGCTCCGACGCTGAGCCGGCAGAGCCAGGCGTCACCCTGTACTTCAGCGCCGCCGCCGGGCTCAACCCCGGTGCCGATGGCACGCCGGCACCTGTGCGGGTGCGCATCTTCGAGCTGAAGAACGCCGCCGCCTTCGAGCGCGCCGATTACTTTGCCCTGGCCGAACGGGCGCAGGCCACGCTGGGCGCCGACCTGATCGACCAGGACGAAGTACTGCTGCAGCCAGGTCGTCAACTGCAGCTGGATCGCCCACTGAACCCGGCGACGCGCCAGGTCGGCCTGGTGGTCGGCTACCGCGAGATCGACCGTGCGCAGTGGCGCAGCGTGCTGGCCGTACCGCCTCGCGATTACCAGATCAGCCTCGATGTGCGCGCCGTGCGCAGCGCCGTGGCCACCCCACAACCTGTGCCTGCCCGCTAGGCAAACGGAGAACCCATGTCCTGGAACAATCGTGTGGTCTGGTCGGAAGGCATGTTCATCACGACCCAGCACTTCCAGCAGCACGACCGCTATCTGGAAAACTTCATCGATGCCCGCAGCCGCCCTCTGTCGAGCGCGGCCTGGGGCTTTTCCGAGCTGCTGGTCGACCAGGGCCTGCTGGCCCAGGGCAAGCTGGCGATCCTCAGTGCCCGTGGCCTGTTGCCGGACGGCACACCCTTCGATATCCCTCGTGATGACCTGCCACCGGCGCCTCTGGAAATTCCCGACGACCTGCGCGACGGGGTGATTCACCTGGGCCTGCCGCTCAAGCGTGCCGGTGCCCGCGACACCGTCGACGAAGGCGAGGCGCTGGACGGCGCGCGCTATGTGGCGCGGGTCAGCGAAGTGCGCGACGACAATGCGCCGTTCGAGAATCGCGCACCCCTGGCCCTGGGAGGCCGCGCGCTGCGCTTGCTGCGTGAGGAAGATGGCCTGGGCGATTTTGCCGCGCTGGGTGTGGTGCGCATCCGGGAAAAGCGTGCCGACCGGGCCTTGGTGCTGGACGACAGCTACATCCCGCCGCTGCTGGATGTGGCGGCCAGCAACCCGCTGTCGAATTTTCGGAGCGAGCTGCTGGGGCTGCTGCACCAGCGTGGCGAGGCACTGGCCGGGCGGGTGGTGGCCTCGGCCAATGGCGGCGCCTCGGAAATTGCCGACTTCATGCTGCTGCAACTGGTCAACCGCGCACAGCCGTTGATCGAGCACCTCGGCCAGCTCAGCCCGCTGCACCCCGAGCGGCTGTACAGCGAACTGGTGGCGCTGGCAGGCGAGTTCGCCACCTTCACCCGCGAGGGGCGTCGCCCCGAGAGCTTCCCGGTGTACCAGCACGATGACCTTGCGGCGACCTTCCAGCCGCTGATGGCATCGCTGCGTGAAGCGCTGTCGATGCTGATCGACAGCAAGGCGGTGGCTATTCCGATCGTCGAGAAAGCCTACGGCGTGCACGTGGCCATGCTCGCCGATCGCAGCCTGCTGGACAGCGCCAGTTTCATCCTCGTGGTGCGCGCCGATGTGCCGGGCGAGACCTTGCGCAGCCGCTTCGGCCAGCAGAGCAAGATCGGTTCGGTGGAGCACATCCGCGACCTGGTCAATCTGCAGTTGCCTGGCATCGGCCTGCTGCCGTTGCCGGTGGCGCCGCGGCAGATTCCGTTCCATGCAGGTTCCACCTATTTCGAACTCGACCGCGGCAGCGAGCACTGGAAGCAGTTGCAACATTCGGGAGGCTTCGCCTTCTACGTCGCTGGCGAGTTCCCTGGCCTGAACCTGGCCTTCTGGGCCATTCGAGGATAAGCCGCGATGCAGCACGACGATCCGCAGGCCAACGACCGCACCCAGTTCATGCCTCGCCCGGGCGGACGAGGCCCGCAGCCGACGGCGGCACCCCAGGCCGCACCACCGCCGCTGAGCGTACCGGCCGAGCCGCTGGCGCCGGGCCAGGGCAAGGGCCTCAATCCGCTGGAGCAGGCGGCCGGTCCGCTGCTGGCAATGCTTACACGACTGCGCAATACCATCGCCCATCCAGCCCCGGCGAGCCTGCGCGCGCAGCTGCTCGCCTACCTGCGCCAGTTCGAGGAGCGCGCCGAGGCTGGCGGTGTACCGCGCAACGAAGTGCTGCTGGCGCGCTATGCCCTGTGCACCGCCCTCGATGAAGCCGTGCTCAGCACCCCCTGGGGCAGCAGCAGCGACTGGGGCAAGCAGAGCCTCTTGATCACCGTGCACAACGAAGCCTGGGGTGGTGAAAAAGTCTTCCAGTTGCTCGAGCATTGCCTGCAGAGCCCGCGCGAGCGTCTGAACCTGCTGGAGTTGCTGTACCTGTGCATCAGCCTCGGTTTCGAGGGCCGCTACCGGGTGATGAACGGGGGGCGTGCGCAGCTCGAGGCGCTGCGTGAGCGTACCGCTGCGACCCTGCGCAGTGCGCGCGGGGAGATCGAGCGCGAATTATCCCCGCACTGGCGCGGCGTCTCGGTCAGCCGCGATCGTCTGACCCAGTTCGTGCCGCCCTGGGTAGGGCTCGCGGTGGCCCTGGCCTTGCTGCTGCTGTTGCTGTTCGGTCTGCGCCTGAAGCTGGCCTCCGATGCAGAACCCGTATTTCGCGGCATCCATGCCCTGGGTGAGATCCCGGTACAGGCCATGGACCGCCCGGTGGTGCAGCCCAAGCCGGTCGAGCGCCCGCGCCTGGCAGGTTTCCTTGCCGATGACATCAAGGCCGGTCGGGTCTCGGTGGAAGATGCGGTCGACCGCTCTGTTGTGACCATTCGTGGCGACGAGCTGTTCGCGTCTGCCAGCGCCAGTATCAAAGGCGATTTCGAGCCGCTGATGCTGCGTATCGCCGAGGCGGTTTCCAAGGTGAAGGGCAACGTGCGCGTCACTGGCCACAGCGATAACCAGCGCATCGCCACGATCCGCTTCCCCTCCAACTGGGCGCTGTCCCAGGCTCGTGCCGAAGAGGTCAAGGCAATGCTTGCCGCGCGCACCGGGCAGCCGCAGCGCTTCAGCGCGCAAGGCCTGAGCGACACCGAGCCGCTGGCCTCCAACGACACCGCACAGGGCCGGGCGAAGAATCGGCGGGTCGAAATCACCGTACTGGCGGAGGGCGTCGAGTGAAGGCGTTTTTCAGTTTTGTCATTCGCTGGGTGATCCCGGTGCTGGGGCTGATCGCCCTCAGCCTGATCATCTGGTTCGTCGGGCCACTGCTGGACGTGCTGGCGCCGCCCGCGCCGCGCTGGATTCTGATCGTCCTGCTGTTCGCGGTGTGGATTGCCTACCGTACCTGGCGCATCGTCCAGGCGCGTCGCCAGGCCGCCAAGGTGATGGAGAGCCTGGCCGCCGAAACCGCGCCGGATCCTGCGAGCCTGGCCACCGCCGAAGAGCTGGCGACCCTGCGCCAACGCATGGACGAGGCCCTGGTGCTGCTGAAGAAAGCGCGCCTGGGTGGTGACGAGCGCCGCAACCTCTACGAGCTGCCGTGGTACGTGATCATTGGCCCGCCGGGCTCCGGCAAGACCACCGCGCTGGTCAACTCGGGGCTGCATTTCCCGCTGGCGGCACAATTGGGCGAGGGCGCCATCCGTGGTGTCGGTGGCACGCGCAACTGCGACTGGTGGTTCACCGACCAGGCGGTGCTGCTCGACACCGCTGGGCGCTACACCACCCAGGACAGCCATGCGCAGGTGGACAAGGCCGCCTGGCTGGGCTTTCTCGACCTGCTCAAGACCCAGCGCTCGCGTCGCCCTATCGACGGGGCGTTCATCGCGATCAGCCTGTCCGATCTGCTGCTGGGCAGCGACGCTGAACGCGCCGCCCATGCCGCGGCGATCCGCACCCGAATCCAGGAGTTGTACAGCCAGCTCGGTGTGCGTTTCCCGATCTACCTGATGCTCACCAAGCTCGACCTGGTGCCGGGCTTCATGGAGTACTTCGACAACCTGAGCAAGGACGAGCGCGCCCAGGTGTGGGGCATGACCTTCGCGCTGGATGACGGGCAGCAGGGCGACGGCCCACTGGCCGGCTTCGACCAGGAGTTCGGCCTGCTCGAACAACGCCTCAATCAGCGTCTGGTCGAGCGCCTGCAGCAGGAGCGCGACCCGGCGCGGCGCGACCTGATCTATGGCTTCGTCCAGCAGTTCGCGGCACTGCGCGGCAATCTCAAGACCTTCCTCGACGGCGTATTCAAACCCAACGCCTTCGAGGCGCGGGCGCTGCTGCGCGGTGTGTACTTCACCAGCGGCACCCAGGAAGGCAGCCCCATCGATCGCCTGATCGGCAGCATGGCGCAGAGCATGGGCCTGGACCGCGCGCACCTGGCGCGCCAGACCGGCACCGGACGCAGCTACTTCATCGAGAAGCTGTTCAGCGCCGTGGCCTTCGCCGAGCGTGGGCTGGTGGGCAGCAACCCCAAGGTCGAGCAGCGCCGCAAGTGGATCACCCGAGGTGCCCTGGCGCTGAGCGTGGCTCTGGTGCTGGTGGTCGGCACCCTGTGGACCCTGAGCTACCGCGCCAACCAGCAGTACATCGCCGAAGTCGACAGCCGCCTCAAACCACTGGGCAAAAGCGTGCAGGAACTGAGCCCGGCGCAGCGCGAGGTGATCGAAGTGCTGCCGCTGCTCAACGCCGTGCGCCGTCTGGCAGACGATCCGCCGGCCTGGGCCGAGGGGCTCGGGTTGTACCAGGGCGACATGCTGGAGACCGAATCCACCAGCGTCTATCGCAAGCTGTTGATCGCGATCTTCGCCCCGCGGCTGGTCACCCGCATCGAGGAGCAACTGTACGCCGGCGGTCCCTCCGACTATCTGTACGAGGGCCTGAAGGCCTATCTGATGCTGGCGGACGGCGAGCATTACGACGCTGACTTCCTCAAGGCCTGGATCAGTCTCGACTGGGAGCGCCATTTGCCGCGCGATCTGGCTCCCGAGCAGCGCCAGGCACTTGAACAGCACCTGGCGGCGCTGTTCGACAAGCGCCCGCCGAATGCGCGCCTCGACCAACGCCTGATCGACGACACCCGCCGCCAGTTGCAGCAGTTGCCGGTGGCGCAACGTGTGTATGACCGGGTCAAGCGACAGAAGCTGCCGGCCGGCGTCAGTGATTTTCGCATCAGCGACGCCGCTGGACGCGATGCCGCGCTGGTATTCCAGCGCAAGAGTGGCAAGCCGCTGACCGAGCCGCTGCCGGGGATCTTCACTGTCGAGGGTTATCGCAAGGCGTTTCTCGCTGCCAGCGTCGCCCACAGCGAAACCCTCGCCGAAGAGCGCTGGGTGCTTGGTCGCGAGCTGAGCGAGGCCAGCGATGCCAAGCGCCTGGCCGACGATGTGCGCCAGCTCTACTACCAGGACTACATCCGCCACTGGGACGCGCTGTTGGCCGACCTGGACTTCGTCCCGATCACCAGTGTCGGGCAGGCCGCCGACGTGCTGCGGGTATTGTCCGGCCCTACCTCGCCGATGAAGAAACTGTTGCAGGCGGTGGCCAAGGAAACCGACCTGCAGCAGCCCACCACCCTCGACAAGGCCCAGGCCAAGGTCGAACAGGCCGGTGTCGATCAACTGCGCCAGCGCCTGGGTGGTCTGCTCGGCGACACGCCGATCCCGGGCACTGAGCAAGGTGCGCGTGAGGTGGACCCTGTGACCGCACACTTCGCCGAACTGGCCGAGCTGGTCGAAGGTGGCGAAGGCCAGCCAAGCTCGATCGACGGTCTGCTCGCCGATCTCAACGCCCTGTACGTACAGGTCAGTGCGATGGTCGGCGCCAGTGGCGAAGCCCTGCTGGGCGAGGCCAAGAACCAGGCTCAGGCTGCCTCGCAGAGGGTTTCGCTTGGCGCCGCGCGGCAGCCGAAAGTGGTGCAGAACCTGGTCGGCTCGGTGGTTGGCTCGACCAACGCCATCGTCATGGGTGGCGTACGCAACCAGCTCAATGCCGCCTGGACCAGCGAGGTGGTCAACGTCTACCGCCAGTCCCTCAGCGGTCGCTACCCGCTGACGGCCGGCAGCCCGCGTGATGCGACCCTGGAAGACTTCGGCCAGTTCTTCGGTGTTGGCGGGGTGATGGACAACTACTTCCGCAAATACCTGCAGCCTTACGTCAACACCTCCACGTCTCCGTGGAGCTGGCAGCCAGGGGCGGCGCAGAAGCTGGGGATCAATGCCGGTGTGCTCAACACCTTCCAGCGCGCAGCGACCATCCGCGATGCCTTCTTCCGTAACAGCAGCGGCCTGACGCCAGGCGTGCGTTTCGAGCTCAAACCGGTGGCGATGGATGCGTCGATCACCCAGTTCATGCTCGACCTCGATGGCCAACAGGTCAGCTATGACCACGGCCCGAGCCGTCCGGTGTCGTTGCAGTGGCCGAACCCGAACAGCATCGGCGTGGTGCGCCTGTCGATCTCGCCTCCTTCGGCCAGTGGCCGCTCGGGGCTCACGCTGGAAGGCCCGTGGGCGTGGTTCCGCCTGCTCGACCAGTCCGACCTGATCGCCGGCACCTCGCCCGAGCGCTTCAGCCTGCGCCTGCGGGTCGACGGTGCCAGCGTGTCCTATGAGCTGCGTGCCAGCAGCGCCTTCAACCCGTTCCGCAGCCGAGTGGTCAGCGGTTTCAGCCTGCCGGAGCGCCTGTGAACGACGTCGGTTTCTACGGAAAGATGGCCTGCCGCGGCGACTTCGTTAGCCGCGACCTGCCACAGAGTTTCATCCAGCCCTGGGACCAGTGGCTGGCCGCAGGTATCCAGGCCAGCCAGCGACAACTGGGCGAGCAGTGGCTGCAGGCGTACCTGGTCAGCCCGCTGTGGCGCTTTGCCCTGGCCGCGGGCGTGTGCGGGCCGCAGGCGATGATCGGGGTGGTGATGCCGAGCATCGATCGCGTCGGGCGGTATTTTCCGCTGACCGTGGCGCAGGCGCTGGAGCCGCAGGTTTCGGTGGCGGTTGCGGTGGTGGGGGCGGATGAGTGGTTCGAGCAGGTCGAAGCGGCTTTGCTCGGCACGCTGGAGGAAGGTGCGCAGCTCGAGGCATTCGAGGATGCGGTGCGGCCCTATCGCGGCACCACCCCGCTGCCACAGGGGATAGCGAGCGCGCCTGCGGTGGGTGGGTTGCAACGTCTGGCCGCGACCACGCCTGAAGGGCGGGAGCGAGCACTGGCCGAGTGCGCCTGCGAAGGCATGAGCCTGTGGTGGGGCAGGGGCTCGGAGCGGATTGCGCCGGGCCTGATGCGCTATCCGGGCCTGCCGCGCAGTGAGGATTTCGCCGGGTTTCTTCTGGGTAGCGAGGCGGCACGCGCATGACCGACCTGCAGTACACCGCGGCCAGCTACAGCCATGTCGGCATGGTACGCAAGATCAACGAGGACGCTTGCCTGGACCTGACCTGGGCGGGCCTGTGGGCGGTGGCCGACGGCATGGGTGGCCATGCGGCGGGCGACTATGTCAGCAGCCTGGCAGTGGACAGCCTGCGCCGCCTGCCGAAGCTCGACTCGCTGGCGGGGTTCGCCGACGAAGTGCGTGACGGCCTGGCGTGGGTCAACCTCACGGTCCGCGAGGAAACCGCGCGCCGTGGCGTGGCGATGATGGGCAGTACCGTGGTGGTGCTGGCCGCACGCGGCGACCAGGCCATCGGCCTGTGGGCCGGTGACAGCCGTCTGTACCGCCTGCGCGGCGGGCGCATCGAGCGCCTGTCCCACGATCACAGCTACGTCCAGGAACTGCAGGACAGCGGCCTGCTCAGCGAAGCCGAGGCGCGGGTGCATCCGCGCGGCAACATCGTGACCCGTGCCATCGGCGTCGAGGACCATCTGGAACTGCAGGCCGTGGCCTTGCAGGTGCGCCCTGGCGACACCTACCTGCTGTGCAGCGATGGCCTGACCAAGACCGCCGAAGACCTCGAGATCGGCGAGGTGCTCAACCATGCCGACCCCTATCAAATAGTACGCAGCCTGGTCCACCTGGGCCTGACCCGAGGCGCGCCCGACAACATCACCGCCGTGGTGGTGAAGGCCAATTGAAGAACATCATGGACATGCAGATCCCCGGATTCGACATCGACGGCGAGATTGGCCAAGGCGCCATGGCCAGCGTCTACCTGGCCACCCAGCGCTCATTGCAGCGCAAGGTCGCGCTCAAGGTGATGGCCGCGAGCCTGGCGGCCGATCCGACCTTCTGCGAGCGGTTCCTGCGCGAAGGCCGCACCCTTGCGCGCCTGGCCCATCCGCACATCGCCACCATCCACGATATCGGCAATGTCGGCGAGCTGTACTACATGGCCATGGAGTACCTGCCCAGCGGCACGCTCAAGGAGCGCATCGCCGCCGGGCTGACGCCGGAGCAAGGGTTGGTCTATGTGCGCCAGATGGCCCAGGCGCTGGGTTATGCCCATGCCCAGGGCCTGGTGCACCGCGACGTGAAACCGGCCAACATCCTGTTCCGTGCCGATGGCAACGCCGTGCTGTCGGACTTCGGCATCGCCAAGTCCCTGGACGATCACACCCAGTTCACCCAGGCCGGTTTCGCGGTGGGGACGCCCAGTTACATGAGCCCGGAGCAGGCGCGCGGGCTTGAGATCGACGGGCGCGCCGACCTGTATGCGCTGGGGGTGGTGCTCTACGAAATCCTCGTCGGCAAGCTGCCCTACAGCGGCACCGATGCACTGTCCACGGCGCTGGCGCACCTGACCGAGCCGCTGCCGGAGTTGCCCATCGAGCATGGGCGCTACCAGGAAATCCTGCGCGGCTTGCTGGCCAAGGACCCCAACGAACGCTTCGCCGATGCCGCTGCCTTGTTGGCGGCACTGGATCGCCTGCCGGCCGACGACAACCAGAGCACGGTGATCCGGCCACTGGTCGTGCCCCCGCCGGCCCCCGAGCTCGCAGGGTTGACGCCAGTGTCCATCGAGATTCCCCAGGCACATGCGCAACCCGAGCTAGTCCAGCGTGAGCCAGAGCAAAGCCGCCCGGCGCCTGTCGTTGCGCCGAAGAAAAAGCCCGCGGTGGCGCTGCTCGCGGTGGCCATCGCAGCGGCACTGGGCCTGGCGGCGGGTGGCTACTGGTTGTTCGCCGGTCACGACGAACCCGCCGTCGCCACACCTGTGGCACAGACACCGGCCCCACCCAGCGCGCCACCTCCTGTCGCCAGCACCTCGCAGGACGATCAGCGCCCGCTGCTCATGGCGGGCAAGAAGACCCTGTTCCAGCGCGTGCTGACCAAGCCCGGCGCACGCCTGGCCGACACCCCCGGTGGCGCTGCCGGTGACAGCCTGCCGGCCTTCTCGGTGCTCTACGTTTATCAGCGCAAGGATATCGACGGCAAAGCCTGGGTCCAGGTCGGTGCTGCCAGCGATGGTGCGCGCGAGGGCTGGCTGCCTGCAGAGCAGACCAGCGACTGGAAGCAGAGCCTGGTACTCAAGTTCACCGAACGCTCTGGTCGTGCGCCGGTGATGTTCATGCGTCAGCCCGACGATGTGCAGCAGTTGCTCGACGACAGTTCCCAGGCCCGCGCGCAATTGCTCAAGGCACAGAACGACCCAGCACAGGTACCGCGTGTGCTGGCGCTGGAGCCTGCGGCCAACGCGGTGCCGCAGGATCAGTTCTACCTGATGCCGATCTTCGATTACCGCGAGAGCTTCGACGCCGACGGCCAGCCGGTGCAACTGCTCAACATCGCATCGATCGATCCCGGCAGCAGTGCGGCCGGCAGCACGCCGCAGGCCGCAGGTGTTGCCGGCGCTGGCGACAACAGCTTCCGCACCGGTATCGTGCTGGTGGTGGACACCTCGGTGTCGATGCAACCCTACATCGACCGGGTGCGCCAGGTGGTCAGCGAGTTGCAGCAGCAACTGGCGGCACGCGGTGAGCTGGACAGCGTCAGCTTTGGCCTGGTGGGCTTTCGAAACAGCGTCAAGCGCACGCCGGGCCTGGACTACCTGAGCAAGACCCTGGTCACCCTCGATGAAGGCCGCGACCCTGCGCGCTTTCTCAAGGCCGCGTCGCAGGTCAAGGCCACCACCGTGTCCAGCCATTCGTTCAACGAGGATGCCTTCGCCGGGGTCATGCAGGCGGTCGAGGGCATGGACTGGTCCGGCTACGGCGGGCGCATCGTGTTGCTGGTCAGCGATGCTGGCGCCTTGCGCAAGAGCGATCCCGAGAGCAGTACGCGGATGAACGAAGCCGAGGTGCGTCAGGCGGCGTTGAGCAAACAGATCAAGATTTACGCCCTGCACCTGCGCACCCCCGCCGGGGTGAAGAACCACGGCTCGGCCGAGCAGCAGTACCGCGTGCTCACCGCCGACAGCAACCCGCGTATCGGCGACCTCTACGTGGGGGTGCCGGGCGGCGATGTGAACGCCTTTGGCGCGCGCGTGCAGGAGATCGGTTCTACCTTCGCCGAGCTGGTTCACCAGGTCCGCAACCAGCAGCCGCAGGCCGTGCCGCTGCTCGCTAGCGGCTCCAGCCTCGCCGCCAAGACCCAGGCCGTGGGCTATGCCATGCACATGGACTTCCTCGGCCGCCGCAGCGCCAGCCAGGCGCCGCAACTGGTGAGTGCCTGGACCGCCGACCGTGACCTGACCAACCCGGCGCTGCCGACCTTGCAGGTGTGCGTGATGCTGACCAAGCTGCAGCTCAACGACCTGCAGCAGTCGCTCAAACTGATCGTCGATGCGGCGCGCAAGACGCGCAGCTCGCCGGGCGACTTCTTCAATGAAATCGCCAGCGCCAGTGCCTACATGAGTCGCGACCCCGGCGCGCTGAGCAAGGGCGCCAACCTTGCCCAGGGCGGCGTGCTCGGTGAGTACCTCGAAGGCCTGCCGTATCGCAGCAAGTCGCTGAGCATGACCCAGGACCTGTGGTTGTCGCTGTCGGTCGCCGAGCAGGAGGACTTCATCGACGAGCTCGACTCGAAGATTCGCCTCTACGAAACCTTCCACAACGACATGGCCAACTGGGTGCGCTTCGGCAACGCCGAACCGGGCGACGCCCTGTACCGTGTCCCGCTGTCGACGCTGCCGTGATGATCAGCCTGCAAGGGGTGCACAAGACGCGCGGGCGCTACCGCCTGGAGATCGGCGATCTGCGTCTGGGCGCCGGTGAGCGGGTGGCGCTGGTTGGGCCCAGCGGCTGCGGCAAGAGCACGCTGCTCGACCTGCTGGCATTGGTGCTGGCGCCGGATGCGGCGGACGCCTTCACCCTGGAACTTGAGGGCAGCGTGCAGGATGTCGCCGGGCTGTGGCGTGGTCGTCGTCTAGACCGGCTGGCCGCCTTGCGCAGCCGACACCTGGGCTATGTGCTGCAAGCGGGCGGGCTGCTGGGCTTTCTCGACGTACGCGGCAACATCCGCCTGCCGCGCCAGTTACTGGGGCTGGCCGACGACGGTGGCGTCGAACGCCTGGCGGCCGCGCTGGATGTGAGCGACCAGTTGGACAAGCGTCCGGCGGCGCTTTCGCTGGGCCAGCGCCAGCGGGTCAGTTGTGCCCGCGCCCTGGCCCATGCGCCTTCGCTGTTGCTGGCGGACGAGCCGACCGCAGCGCTCGATCCGATCAATGCCGAGCGGGTGATGCAGCTGCTGCTGCGCCAGGCCGAGGCGCATCGGGTGACCTGCATCATCGCCACCCACGACGAGACCCTGGCCCGTGACGCCGGGCTGCGGGTGCTGCGCATGCACTGTCGACGCGATGCCGAAGGCGGTGTCATCGCGACCCTGGGGCAGGCTGCCTGATGCGCCCGTTGCTGATCGCCGGGTTGGCCTGGCAGGACTACCGCACCGACGCGCGGCTGTCGGCCTGCGCGGTGCTGGCACTGGTGGCGGTGATTGCGCCACTGCTGGTGCTGTTCGGCCTGAAGTTCGGCCTGATCGGCAGCCTGACCGAGCGTCTGCAGCGCGACCCGAGTGTGCGTGAGGTCATTCCCTTGGGTGGGGGACGTTTCACTGCCGATTTCATCGCCGGGCTCGCGGCGCGTCCGGATGTCGCCTTCGCCATCCCGCGCACCCGCCAGATCGCCGCCACCGCCGAGCTGTTGCTGCCTGCACAAGGGCGTGGGGTGACGGTCGAGATGTTGCCGACCGCGCCCGGTGATCCGTTGCTCGACGGCGCCGTGGCCCCCGATGCAACCGACCTGCGCGACGTGGTGCTGAGTTTCACCGCGGCGGAAAAGCTCGGTGCCCGTCCTGGCGATCACCTGCAGGCCAGTTTCAATCGCCAGCGTGCGGGCGAGGTGCAGTGGCGCCAGACCTCGTTGCACGTGCGTGCCGTGCTGCCGCTGGCAGCGTTCGAGCGCGACGCCTTGTTTGCACCGTTGGCCTTGCTGGAGGCCGCCGAGGACTACCGCGACGGGCGTGCGGTACCGGCGCTGGAGTGGGCGGGCGAGCTGCAGGCCGGTAACGCGACGCGGGTCTACCCGGCGTTTCGCCTGTATGCCCGCACGCTCGAGGACGTCGAGCCGCTGCGCCAGTTCTTCGCCGAGCGCCAGTTGCTGGTCTCGACCCAGGCGGCGCAGATCGCCCAGGTGCAGTCGCTCGGGCGCAACCTCGACCTGGTGTTCTGGATCATCGCCGCGTTGGCCGTGGCCGGGGCGGTTGCGGCGGTTGCCGCAGGTGCGGTGGCGGCGGTCGAGCGCAAGCAGCGCGAGCTGGCGGTGTTGCGCCTGCTGGGCTTCGGCACTGCCGCGCTGCTGTTGTTCGTGGTGTTGCAGGCGCTGTACAGCGGCCTGCTCGCCGCCGGGCTGGCGGCCCTGTTGTATGCCCTGGCCGAGCACGGCCTGAACCGACTCTTCATGCAGGTGCCCGGCGAATACGCCGCTCATCTGCTGCCCATGCACTATCTCGTCGCGCTGCTCGCCGTGCTGGCGGCCAGCACCGCTGCCGCCGCCCTGGGTGGCTGGCGGGTGGCGCGGATCGACGCCTCGCAAGGAATTCGTGATGTCTGAACTTCGCCTCAAGGTAGCGGCCTTGATCGTCACCACACTCGGCCTTGTGGCCTGCTCCCCCGCCGACGGCGAAGACAAGCCCCAGGCCTCCGCGGTCAACACCGCCACGCCCGACCCCGCCGCCACCAGCAAGCTGGACAACCCCAAGCCCCTGGCCGACGACGTCAGCTTGCCGCTGCCCTGTGGCGGCGAGATTGTCTTCCGGCATGTCTACGTGCTGGCGCAAGGCAGCCTCGATGACCGCGAGGTCAACCTGGGTTACCCCTTCAGCGAAGGCGAGGCGGGTTACAAGCAGTCGTTCATTTCCGGATATCGCCGCGACTTCATCAATGGCCAGTTCAGCCTGCAGGACCTGTCCCCCGCCTGGCAGAAGCAGGTCGGCGCCAGCCTGCCCAAGGTCGAGGCAGGCAGCCCGCTCAAACCGATGATGTATTTCATCGGCAAGTATGAGGTGACTGCGCGCCAGTATGCCCAGGTCATGGCCCTGGCTCAGTCGCTGGCCAGCGGCGAGGCCGAGCCTGCCTGCGAACCGGTCACCGAGGCCGCCGGTCGCCTGCCCAAGGTCAAGCTGTCGCGCTTCGAGGCTGAGCGCTTCGCTGCGGTGTACAGCGCCTGGTTGATGAAGCACCACCGCGAGTTGCTGCCGGTCAGTGGCCGGGGCAGCAAGGCCGAAGATGGCGGGACCGGTTTCGTGCGCTTGCCCACTGAAGTGGAATGGGAGTTCGCCGCCCGCGGCGGTTCGGCGGTCAGCCGCCAGGAGCTCGATGGCCGGCTGTTCCCGCGCAAGGTCGAAGGCAGCGACAGTGACGGGCCGTTGGCCGACTGGGCGGTGTTCAACCAGGTTGCTGGTGGCACCGGACAGGCTGCGCGACTGATGCCGATCGGAACCAAGCAACCCAACCCGCTCGGGTTGTTCGATGTGATCGGCAATGCCGCCGAAATGGTCCAGGAGTCGTTCCAGCTGGTGCACGCTGGTCGCCGTCAGGGCGCCTACGGCGGCTTCGTGGTCAAGGGTGGCAATTACCTGGAAGGCGAGACCACGCTGTTCACCGGCATGCGCCGCGAGTATCCGCTGTTCGGTGCCGACGGCACTGAGCAGCGTAACGAGACCACCGGTTTCCGGGTCGCCATCGGTGCCTTGTCGGCGCCGCGTTCGCGCTACCAGGAGCTGTTCGAGCAGTGGCAGAAAGAGGGGCGCCTGGCTGGCCTCACCGACGACATCAATGCCGCCGACGACCCGACCACGCGCCTGGACGGCATCATCGCCGGCGCCAGCGACCCGCGCCTGCAGGCCGAGCTGGGTCTGGTCAACGAAGAGCTCAAGCGCAATGTTTCGCTGATCGCCCGCCAGCGCGAGGAAGCGGCTGGCAACCTGATCCAGTCGGCGGCCCTCGTGGCCGAGACCATCAACAACTACAACATCCGCCTGACCAACCTGCAGAACACCCAGGCCAAGGCCCAGGCCTCGGGCGACCAGGCCAGCGCCAGCATGTATGGCGCCGCCATCGCCAACGGCCGCAGCGCGCTGGACGGCGCGCTGGCGATCTACATCGACAACCTGGCCAGCGGCACGCGCTACACCGACGCGGTGATCCAGGCGCAGTTCCAGCGGGTCAAGCAAGAGCTCGAGCGCAAGCCGGTGCTGGGCAAGAGCCTGGAGACCCGCGCCACCCTGTTCGTCCGCCACGTCGGGGAGTACCGCCAGAACCGGCGGGCCGACCCGGCGACGATCCTCAAGGAGCTGCTGGCATCGGCTGCTCCGCGACCTTGAAGAAACCCTGAAAAAAGACCCCGGCCCGCATGAAGCAGGCCGGATCAGCACAACCCGAGAGAGAACCCGACCATGCGCTTGAATCGCACCTCCCTGATCACCGCTTCCAAGGCCCGTGCCGCTCTGCTGCTGGCTGCCGGTTTCAGCAGCGTCCTGCTGACCGGCTGCGCCGGCTCGCCGGTTTCCAAGATCGGTGCAACGACCAAGGTGGAGTACTACCCCAACTGCTACGAGCCGGTGCAGCACCTGCGCTCCACTGACGGCGACATGACTCGCTCGGTCGCCACCGGCGCACTGCTCGGCGCGGTAGGCGGTGCCCTGACCGGCGCCCTGGTGGACGGTGACAACCGTGGTCGCAACGCTGCCATCGGCGCCGCCGGTGGTGCCCTGGTCGGTGGTGCGGCGGGCTACTACACCGAGCGCCAGAAGCAGATCAGCGACGACAAGCAGCGCATCGCTTCCTACGCTGCCGACATCGACAAGAGTGCCGCCGACCTGGACCGCACCACCCAGTACGCCAAGGCGTCCCAGGCCTGCTACCAGCGCGAATTCGCCAGCCTGATCCAGAACCGCAAGGCCAACCGCATCAACGATACCGAAGGCCGCAAGCGCCTGGCCGAGATCGTTGCAGGCCTGAACGAGTCGAACCAGCTGCTCGGCACCGTCAACGGTCGTCTGGGTGAGAACCTGAACAACTACACCCAGGCCTACGAGCAGGACCTCAAGCAGGTGGGTGTGCAACGTTCGGAAGTGGTGGCCGTGGTCCAGCCACCGAAAGCGACCAGCAAGTCTGGCACCAAGAAGGGCCAGGCTGCGGGCAAGACCAACACCAAAGTGCAGGCCGAAGCAGTCGCCACCGAGAAGACCCTGCAGAACGCCACCGGCAAGAAAGCCGAAGCCCAGCAGGTGGCCAAGGCGGGCGTGGATCAGGTCAACAGCATGTGCCGCAACCCGGACATGGGTGACTGGGCACCGGTGCCTTGCCCGAACGTTTGATGGGATTGCAGGGGTGCATCGCGCCCCTTTCGCGACGCAAGGCCGCTTCGGTAGGGAGCGGCTTTGTGCTGTGGACAGGCCAGCCTGTAGCTGAGTAAGGACACGTATTCATGAAAGACCTTCTGGTCAACGAATTGGCCAACACCTCGCAGTTTCTGGCGCAGCAGCGCCTGCAGGGGCGTATCGACCAGCAGAAGCTGTTCAAGGCGATCGATGCCGACCCTGGCATCGTCGGTGCGGGTGTCGTGTATATCGATGCCGACTACAACGTGATCGTGCTGCGCGAGTTTCAGCCGATCTGCAGTATCAAGCCCAAGCGCATCATCCTGCGCGAGGCGCCTCGCTACATTGCGCCCCAGCAATTCATGAACCAGTTGCAGACCAACCCGCGTGAGTCGCGCGTGGTCAAGGAGGCGGTAGGCACCACGCTCTCCTGCGCTGGTGCGATCCTGGGTTGGGTCGTCATGTTCAGCGGCACTATCGCCGTCCCCTTCTCCGGCGGTGTGAGCCTCGCGCTTACCGCTGCCGGATACGCAGCAGCAACCGCCAGTACCGCACAGTGCGTTATCGGTGTTGTCAGAACGATCAACGAGGTCAACGACCCGTCAGCCAATGATGCGATGGATCAGGAGGCCTGGTACAGGGCGGCCACACCGTTGCTCGACGGTATATCGCTGCTCGGCGTCGGTAGCTCGGCCCTCACGACTGTACGCTTCCTGCAGGTGCGCAAGGCGGCCACGGGCGCTAACTGGCTCGACCTGACCCGTTCATTGAGCCGTCAGCAGCGTAGCGCTCTCACCCGCGAGTTGCTGTCGATCAAGCATCCTTCGCTCACCGCGAAGCAACTCAAGCTGCAACAGAGCACGGGCGAGCTGATCAAGCGTCACACGCCCACGCAGATAAAGCACGCCACTCAAACACTGATCAAGGATTCGCTTGGCGCTTCCATCGGTTTTGTCGGCAGCGGGACGGTGCAGGACAAGACCAAGAGCATCGCTCTGGGGCTCTATGAGGAGTTCGAGTAATGAGTCGGCACCCTGACCTTCAAAAGTTTCTCGATCGCTACTTCATGGTGTTCCTGGCGGGGTATTTTCTCTCGCTGTACGCCATGGCCGGGACGTTCTCTTTGGTGTGGAGTACCTATTGCCGTGACTGCAGCCGGGAGATCAACTATCCGCTCAGCCTTGGTGTGCTGGTGGTAACGCTGGTCACGGCGCATGCCGCCGTAGTACGAGGTCGTGACTGGGGGGTATGGATGGTCGCCGCCCTTTGTATCGGCTCCGTGATTTTCCTGTTGCCGACCTACGGTTTCAGGCCGCACATGGGGATCTTCCTGAGCATCATAGTCGTCGCGCTGCTGGCATTGCTGGTACTCAACAGCAAGCGCTATCGGGAAATGCGCGTACTGCTGGCAGGGTATCGAGAGAAGAGAAGGCTGGAGCGGCTGAATCGTAATCCCAAGGGGCGTTCGGCCAAGTGAGGGATGCGAACCCGGCGCTAAAGCGCCGGGCCCGTAAACGCCAGACTCCAGCCTCAACGCTCCGGTCGCAGCACCTTCACATCCCCAGGCTCCGCGGTTTCCCGCAGGTACTCTTCCAGCGAATCGTCCAGCGCCTTGATCCAGCGGGTGTGGTGCGGCACCGAGGCGGTGCCTGTCATCACCGAGCGGTACGAGCGGTCGCGGTAGCCCATGATGTCGTGCTTCTTGTCGTTCTTCCATTTGAGGAAGATGCGGTTCACCGCGTCGATGTCGAAGCGTGGGTAGTCGGTCTGCTCGATGAGGCGGGCGATGTAGCTGCCCTGGAATTCGTACATCGAGGCCGTGGTTTGCAAGGCCTCTTCCTCGGCGCGCCAGTGCTCGCTGTCGGCGCGCATGGCGGCCGGGTCGGGCAGGGCGATGCGGCCGAGTATCACGTCGCGCACGAACCAGGCCTGGGCGTCGAACAGGTTGAAGCTGTACCACAGGTCCTGCATCCCCAGGTACATCAGCTGCGGGTTGGCCTCCCACACCACGCCCTGGTACAGGCCTAGCGGCCACAGGCGGTTGCCGGTGCGCAGGGTCAGGTCGTCGGGCAGGAACGGGAAGTGGTGCTGGTAGCCGGTGCACAGGATGATCGCATCGACGCGCTTGCTCGAGCCGTCGGCAAAGTGCGCGCGGTCGCCGTCGACCCGCTGCAACTGCGGCCGCTCTTCCCAGCCCTTGGGCCACTTGTAGCCCATAGGCTGGGTGCGGTAGGCACTGGTGATCGAGCGCGCGCCGTACTTGTAGCACTGCGAGCCGATGTCTTCGGCGGAGTAGCTGCTGCCGATGATCAGCACGTCCTTGCCGGCGAACTCGAGTGCATCACGGAAATCATGGGCGTGCAGGATGCGTCCGGAGAAGCGCTCGAAGCCTGGGAATGACGGCACCTGGGGTGTGGAGAAATGCCCGCTGGCGACCACCACGTAGTCGAATACCTGTTCGTAGCGCTGGCCATTGGCGTAGTCGTGGGCGGTGAGGGTGAAGGTGCGGCTGGCGCTGTCGAAGCGTACGTCCTTGACCACGGTGTCGAAGCGGATGTACTGGCGTACGTCGGCTTTTTTCACCCGGCCCTGAATGTAGTCCCACAGCACTTCGCGCGGCGGATAGGAGGAAATCGGGCGGCCGAAATGTTCATCGAAGCTGTAGTCGGCGAACTCCAGGCATTCCTTCGGGCCGTTGGACCAGAGGTAGCGGTACATGCTGCCGTGTACCGGTTCGCCGTGCTGGTCCAGGCCGGTGCGCCAGGTGTAGTTCCACATGCCGCCCCAGTCGGCCTGCTTTTCGAAGCAGACGATTTCGGGCATGGCCGCGCCCTTGGCGTGGGCGGATTGGAAGGCACGCAGTTGCGCCAGGCCGGAAGGGCCGGCGCCGATGATGGCGACGCGAGTAGTCATGAAAAAGTCCTGTGATCACGGAAGAAAGGCAAGACTTCCCCAGCCCCGAACGGCAACGGGCCGAGGGCGGTGGAAGCGCGGAAACTTCAGGGTCAGCAGGCAGGCGGAGGCACGGGGCGCTTGCGCTTGTGCGCCAGCAGGACATCGCGGGGCGGGATCGACAGGGTGTGGAAGAGTGTCGAGAGCGGGGAACAGCCGAGGCTGGAGACGGCGGCAGGGAAGGGCCCGGTAGACTTGCCGATCAGATTGGCAAGCGGGCCATGCGGCCGACGGATACGTGTGATCTCGTGCATGGGGGCGTGGTTTGCCTCTTTTCGTTATGGGTACCTTTTTAGCTATAACGCATTGGGGGAAGCGGTTCAAGGTTTGGGATTGTAGCGGCCACGGTGTCAGAAATTTTGTCCTGGTGAAAATCAGGGCCTGCCTGGCGGCAGGCCACTGCCGGCCCGAACGCAAAAAACTGACAGTTCCGGGCAAGTGCGCTCCCACACTTAGTCCACGGCCCTTGGCAATGAAGCCCTACATCAGAAGTTGCCTCTGAGCGTCACTGTGAAGTTGCGCGGCTCACCATAGAAGTTACCCCACGAAACCGCCCCCACACTCTGGTAGTACTTCTTGTCGAAGAGGTTGTTGCCATTGAGCGCCAGCGACCAGTTCTCGTCGATCCGATAGCCGATCCGTCCACTCCAGATACCATACCCCGGCTGGACGGATTTCACTGCCACGGGCCTGATATTGCCATCCCGGAACGCGACATCACTCTGCGCCGTTACCCCAGCACCCACGCTCCAGCGCTCCAGTGCTCCCGTCAGTTGGTAGTCCGCCGAGGCCCGGAACAGGTGACGCGGGAAGTAGGTGGTGGAAAACGCCGGCTCCTGCGGATTGGCACTGGTGCTGTCCAGGTACTTGGTCTGGGTGTAGGTATAGCCCGCCAGCACCTGCAAGCGCTCGATCACCTCGCCACTGATTTCGGCCTCGAAACCCTGTGCCCGGACCTTGCCCACATCGCTGTAGCAGAAGCCGTCCGAAGACCCTGGGCAGCTGCTGTCGTAGTTGGCCTCCGCGCGATGTTCCTCGACGGTGCGGAACAGGTTGAACGAGGTGTTCACGCGCCCATCCAGCAGTTCGCCCTTGATCCCCAGCTCGTAGCTCGCGCCGGTCTTGGGCTGCAAGGGGCTGCCTGCCTGGTCGGTGTAAGTGCTCTGCGGCTGGAAGATCGCGGCATAGCTGGTGTAGACCGACCAGTTGTCGTTCAGGTCGTAGATGAGCGCGCCGAATGGCGTCACTTCACCGTTCTCCTGGCTGCGGTCGTGCTGCCAGTAATCCCATGCTTGGGTGTAGGAGTCTCGACTGTTGCGGTACCAACTGACGCGCGAACCCAGCACCAGGGTCAACGGCTCGGCCAGCTTCAGGCGAAGCGTGGCGTAGGTGCCGAATTGCCGGGTGTCGGTCTCGGTCGGGAAGGGGCCGCCACGGTAAGCGTTGGGCGCGTAGAAGCCATCGCTGGGCTCGGGGATGTGCGGGTTGGGATTGAACGGATCCTGCGACGCGCCGAGTAGGCCGGTCATGTTGATCAGCGCCCAGTGGTCGCGGGTCTGGGCGCGGCTGGCGTTGGCGCCTACGACCAATTCATGCTGCAGGCCGAAGGCATCGAATTTGCCATCCAGATACGCGTCGAAACCGTAGTCGGTCTGGTCATAGTCGAACAGGCCCGAGTACACCGAGGATGGCGCCGATGTCGCCCCTGCAGGCACCCCGCCAGGGGTCTCGGAAAGGGCGTACTTGATGTCCTGGTCGTTGTGGGTCCAGGCCCCGGCGAACTTGAACGCCCACTCATCGTTCAACTGGTGCTTGAGGTCGGCGAACACCGTGGTGCGCTGGCTGTCCCAGGTGTTCCACGAAGCGCCCAGGCAGGTCGAGCGACTCAGCTTCAGGTCCTTGCCATCGCTCCCCCTTGGCAGGCCGTGCCAGCAGGGCCGGGCGTCGAGCCGCTCGTAGGCGACGCCTAAGCCCAGGGTGGTATCCGGCGTCAGGTCGTAGTCCAGGGCGCCGTAGAGGATCTGGTCCTTGCGTTTACCCAGGTCGTAGAAGTACTGGCGATCCTGCAACGCTACCACCGCCCGGCCACGCAGCGTGCCCGAGGCGTTGAGCGGGCCACCGGTATCGATCTGGCTGCGGTAGTTGTCCCAGGAGCCCGCCGACAGGCTCAGGCTGGTGGTGGGCGTGCTCTGGCCGCGTTTGCGCACGAAATTGACCCCGCCCGCCGAGCTGCCCGAGCCCTTCATCATGCCCGCCGCGCCCTTGAGCACTTCGACCCGGTCGTAGTAGGCCATGTCGCCCGAGAAGCTGTTGGCCTGTACATACTCGCCGCCCACATCCAGCGGCACGCCGTCGTACTGGTACTGGCCCTGCATCATGAAACCACGCGAATAGAAGTACTTGCCGCCCATGGGCGATTCGTACACCGCGATACCCGGGGTTTTCTCCATCGCCTGGTCGATGGTGTTGATGTTCTGGTCGTCCATGTACTTGCGGGTCAGCACGGTCACCGCCTGGGGTGTCTCGCGCAGCGTGTGTGTGCCCTTGCCGATGGTCACCGCCCGCGCGGCGTAGGCCCCGGTGCCTTCGGAGGTGGCGTCCAGGCGCTGGCTGGAGATGGTCGTGGCGTCCAGCTCCAGCGAGCCGTCATTGCGCGGCGACGGGCGCAGCACATAACTGCCATTGCTCTGCGCGACCACCTGCAACCCTGTGCCTTGCAGCAGCAGCGCGAAGCCCTGGGCAACGCTGTAGCGGCCTTGCAGCCCCGGCGAGCGATGGCCGTCGGTCAAGGCGGCATCGAAGGAAAAGGCACTGCCCGAGGCCGATGCAAAGGCGCTGAGTGCCTCCGTCAGGCTGCCGGCAGGAATCTGGTACTGGCGCAGCTCACTGACTTCGGCTGCATGGGCGAACGCCGCCAGCGTGGTCAGGGCCACACTGCAAAACCCCAGGTGAATGGCTGCGGCCACCGGTTTCAGTCGGCGCGCATACGGGTACGTCATGATGGTCCTCCCCCAATTGATCCGCTCAAACGGCAGATGTCTGAGCAATGGCCGAAGGACGTGAGAAAAAAGTGCAACGCAGATGTGTTTTTTTTTCGCGACGCCTCAACTGACCCGAGGCATGACACTGACCCAGTAATCGGTACGCCGCACGATGCGCAGCTCGAAACCGCTGGCCAATGCGGCGAGGGCGAGGTCGATGTCGTGTAGCGGAAAGGCCCCGGAAATCCGCAGCCCGGCAATCGATGGATCACAGCGCAGCCAGCCACGCCGGTAGCGCGACAGTTCTTCCAGCAAGTCGCCCAGCGGCCGGTTGATGGCTATCAGGCTACCCGTTTGCCACGACGCCACCGAAGCGTCGCTGCGCCACGGCTCTCCAAGCCGAGAGCGATCAAACCGCACCTGCTGACCCGCTTCCAGACGCAGGGTTTGTGCGCTGTTCAGCGGACGCACCTGTACGGCCTTTTCCAGCACCGTCACCTCGCAGAAGCGCTTGTCGACGTCGACCGTGAAGCGGGTGCCCAAAGCCTGCACTTGCCCCTGCGACACCTCTACCAGAAACGGACGCGCCAGGGCATCAGCGGCCGTTTGCACCAGCACCCGCCCGCTCAGCAGACGCAGTACACGCTGTTCTGCGTCAAAGCGCACATCCAGGGCCGAACGGCTGTCCAGCAGGATCTGGCTGCCATCCTCCAGCACCACCTCACGCTGCTCGCCGACCCCGGTGTGCACGCTGGCCATCAGCGTTGTTCGCAGCTCGCTTCTCCAGCCGCCCACACCCACCACACCGACGCCCGCCAGCACCAGCAACTGACGCAGCACCCGCCTGCGCGACTCCCGCGCCTGACGCAGGGCCGGCGCTGCAATCTGCCGTGGCACCCCCTCGACCATCCGCCGAACCGCCTCAACCTGTTGCCAGGCCTGCTGGTGCAGAGGATCTGCATCGTGCCAGCGCTGCCAGCGCTGCTGCTCGCCCGCATCCTCGAGCCCCGACGACAGCCGCGCATACCACTGCGCCGCACAGCGCAACGCCTCGCGCTGCGCTGTGCTCAACGGCGATGACACGGCGCTCACAGCAGCCCCAGGCGCATCAGGCAGCACTGCTCCATCGCCTTGGCCATGTGGTTGTTCACCGTGCGTACCGAGACGCCCAGGCGCTCGGCGATCTGCGGATACGTCAGCCCCTCGAACTGCGACAGGATGAACGTCTGACGCACCTTGTCGCCCAGGCTGTCTAGCATGCGATCGATTTCCATCAAGGTTTCCAGAACGATCGCCTGGTCTTCCTCGGATGGGTGGTCGCAGGCGGGCAGGGAGGCCAGCGCCTCGAGATAGCTCTGCTCCAGCGCCCGGCGGCGGAACAGGTCGATGACCAGACCTTTGGCGACGGTGCTCAGATACTGGCGCGGCTCGCGGATATCCAGGGCACGACGCGCCTTGATGACCCGCACGAAGGTGTCTTGTACCAGGTCGGCGGCATCGCTGGTGGAGTCCAGACGCTTGCGCAGCCAGCCACGCAGCCAGGCGCTGTGGGTGAGGTAGAGAGCCTCGGTGGCGGAGCGCAGGGCAGAATCGGTGGGGGGCATGGGGGAGGGGAGTTGTTAATGGGAATTAGTGCGATTTGAACTCTTTTGGGCAGGGTTTGGCAATGGGGGGCTTGAGGTGTGCGCTGTGGGCGGGCTGGTGCTAGCGTGGCAACACCACAGTCGCTTCCAGCCCACCGCCATCGCGATTGGAAAGGCGCAACTCACCGCCATGGCTGGCCGCAATCCGCTGGGCAATGCTCAGCCCCAGGCCATACCCACCAGACGCCTGGTTGCGCGAACCCTCTCCGCGCACGAACGGATCGGTCACGGTGTCCAGCAGGCCCACGGCAATACCCGGCCCGCGATCCTCGACATGAATCCGCACCTGCGCCGCATCCGCCTCGAGCCGCAGCGAAACCGCCTTGCCATAACGCAGGGCATTGACCAGCAGGTTCTGCAGGCACCGCTGCATCAGCAAGGCATCGACCTTCACCTTGCCCACTTCACCCTGGATCGGCAGCGGCTCTTCGGCGCTGGCCAGGTCGGCGCACAGGCGCGCCACCAGTCGGTCCAGGTCCACCTCCTGCAGGTTCTGTTGCTCGCCGGCCCGCAAGTAGTCCAGCACCTGGCCAATCATGCCGTCCATCTGCACGATGTTCTGCCGCAGGCGCTCTTTGTGTTCGCCATCCTCCAGCCGCTCCAGGCGCAGGCGCATGCGGGTCAGCGGCGTGCGCAGGTCGTGGGAGACCGCAGCGAGAAAGTAGGCCTTGTCGTTGACCATGGCGATCAACCGCTGCTGCATGGCGTTGAACGCCTGCGCCGCCTGGCGCACTTCCTCGGGGCCTTCCAGCGGCAGGGCGGGTTGCTCCAGGTTGCGGCCCAGGCCGCGGGCAGCATCGGCCAGACGGCGCAGTGGGCGCAGGCACAGGCGCACGGCCACCAGGCACACCAGCAGCACGGCGACGATGCGCAAAGCGTATACCCGCAGCAGGTAGTCGCTGATCAGCACCCAGGCCGACTCGCCACTCCAGCCCTGCAACTCTTCGCCGTCGATCACCAGCCAGTGGCCGTCCTCCATCGGCACGGCGAACTGCAGATGTGCCTGAGCGGTACGCAGGCCGAACAGGCTGCGCCAGACGATCGGCTGACCAAGCTCATCGGTCAATTGCACCTTCAGCAGGCGCGCCGGCTGGTCGTGGCCGAGTTCGTAGGCCAGCGCCTGGTGCAGCAGCAGTTCGATGCGGTGCCGCCCGCGTCGATCATCACGCTGGGCGTTGGGCAGCGATTCGGCGCAGCGCAGGTGGTAGCGCGGCGGCACCTGCAACTGGCCGGCGTGACAGTCCGCCTGGGCGATCAGCGGGGCACTGCGCGCAGCGATCAGCCGCACCGGAGCCTCGAACACCTGGGCGAAACGCACGTCGAACCAGATGCTGCTGGACATCAACTGGATCAGCAGGGTGCCACTGATCATGATCAGCAGCAGTTGGCCGAACAGCGTCCTTGGCCATAGCCGGCGCAACAGGCGCACGTCAGGCGCCTGGCTCGCGGGCGATGCTGAGCAGGTAGCCTTCGTTGCGAATGGTGAGGATCTGCGCGCTGCCGTTGACGGCGCGGCGCAGGTGCTGGCGCAGGCGGCTGATGCACATGTCCACCGAGCGGTCGTCGGGCAGGTGGTCGCGGCCAAAGGCGCTGCGCGTCAGGTGATCGCGCGATACCACGCGGTTGTTGGCCTCGAGCAGCTCGCGCAGCACGCGGTAATCGGAGCGGGGCAGGGTGAGGGCCTGGCCGTCAGGGTGAGTGAGCAGGCGCTTGATGTGGTCGAGGCTGAATCCTGCGAACTGCTGTGCCTGGCTGGCGGGCTCTTCGCTGGGTGTGTCGAGGCGTTGCGGGCGGCGCAGGACAGCCTTGATGCGGGCAATGAGTTCACGGGGCTCGAAGGGCTTGGACAGGTAGTCGTCGGCGCCCACTTCCAGGCCGATGATACGGTCCAGCGTGCTGCCTTTGGCCGACAGCATGATCACCGCCAGGCCCGGCTGCGCCTGCAGTTGGCGACACAGGCTGAGGCCGTCTTCGCCGGGCAGCATCAGGTCGAGCACCACCAGCTCGACCTTGTGCCGCGCCATTTGCTGGCGCATCTGTTCGCCATCGGCGGCAGCCAGCACGTGGTAGCCGGTATCGGTCAGGTAATCGCAGAGAAGTTCGCGAATCTCGTCGTCATCGTCGACAACCAGCAAGGTTGTGCTCATTGCGGGGGACACCTGTCAGGGGCGCTTGAAAGGCGCCCGTTACGTTCCATTACATCCCCGTACAAGCCGGGGATGGAGCCCAGAGGGCACATCCCTAGAATCGTAGCAAAAACCATCTGCGAATACGAAGCCTTCCCAAATGAAACCTCAGAGCATCCCTGGCGCCTGCGCCCGCTTCACCCGCGGTGGCAGCCGCCTCTCGCCGCTTGCCTTGTGTATCGCCTTCGGCCTGTCCGCAGGGGCCTTTGCGGCTGACCCCCAGCCCCTGGAACTGGGCGCCACCAACATCGAAGACAGCGCGCTGCCCAGTGCCGACGACGCCGGCCAGCTCGGCTACACCGTCGAGAGCACGCGCAGTTCCACCGGCCTGAACCTGACCCCGCGCCAGACCCCGCAGTCGGTGACCAGCATCACCCGCCAGCAGATGGACGACCGCGATGTGCACAGCATCGAGCAGGCGCTGGACACCGCGCCGGGGATCAGTGTCAGCAAGATGGAAGTGGGCGGGCGTACCGATTTCCGCGCCCGGGGCTATTCGATCAGCAACTGGAAGATCGATGGCCTGCAGTTCCCCGGCGGCTCTGACTTCAGCGGCAGCGGCAACGCGCTGAACCTCGACCTGTACGAGCGCATCGACATCGTCCGTGGTGCCAACGGCCTGCTCGGCGGCACCGGTGACCCGTCGGCGACGGTCAACCTCATCCGCAAGGCGCCGACCCGCACCTTCGGCGGCAGCGCCTATGCCACTTACGGCAGCTGGGACAAACGCCGCCTGGGCGCTGACCTCAACCTGCCGCTCTCCGAAGACGGCCGCCTGCGCTCGCGCTTCGTGGTCACCCAGCAGGATGCCAACTCGTTCCGCGACAACCAGTCCGAGCGCGCCCGCGCAGCGCTGGCCAACTTCGAGTTCGACCTGGACGACGCCACCACCCTCGGCGCCGGTTACCAGTACGAATACAACAAGGTGGTCGGCGGCGGCTGGGGCGCCAACATCCCGATCTGGTATGGCGACGGCAGCAAGACCGATCTGCCACGCAGCACCAACGTGGTGCCCAGCTGGAGCTTCGGTGAGTACATCACCCGCACCACCTTCGGCTCGCTGCAGCACCGCTTCGACAACGACTGGACCCTGGACCTGAAAGGCTCGCAGAGTACCAGCGATGCCCTCAACCACCGCGGCCTGGCCAAGGTCAACTCGTCCGGGCGCGGCGTCTACGGCGGCTACTGGGACCAGGATGGCAGCGGCGCGGTGCTCAACGGCCTGCACAGCTCCAGCGACACCACCCAGCAATCGGCGCAGATCGACCTATCCGGCCCGTTCCAGATGTTCGGCCGCACCCACCAGGCGATGGTCGGCTACAACGACAGCCGCACCGTGGCCTGGTCGCCGGAATACACCTGCACCATGGTCAGCGCCAACAGCGTCAGCGCTCCGGCCCTGGGCTGCCAGTTCCGCGCCAACAACGGCCTGCCCCTGAGCAACTGGCTCAACGGCGTGGACAGCGACTACGACATGCTCGCCTCCCAGACCGGCCGCCACAGCAAGACCACCACCCGCCTGCAAGGCATGTACGCCGCTACCCGCCTGAGCATCACCGACCCGCTGTCGGTGATCCTCGGCGTGCGCAGCACCGACTACTCGGCCACCACCCGCAACGTCAGCGGCGTGCGCAGCAACCAGCAGAACAACGGCATCGTCACCCCCTACCTGGGCGCGGTGTATGACCTCAACGACACCTACTCGGTGTACGCCAGCTACACCGACATCTTCAACCCGCAGACCGAAGAGACCGCCAGCGGCACCAAGGTCGAGCCGATCCGCGGCCAGAGCTACGAGACCGGCATCAAGGCCGCCTGGTTCGACGGCCGCCTGAACGCATCCGCCGCGTACTTCCGCACCAAGCAGGAGAACAAGGCAGTCACCGACGGCGACCTGCTGACCCCGACCGGCGCCACCGCCTACAAGGCAGGTTCCGGCCAGGAAACCGACGGTATCGACCTGGAACTCGCAGGCGCCCTGACCGAGAACTGGAACGTCTACGCCGGCTACACCTACCTGCACTTCCGCCGCCTCGACAGCGACGGGCGCAGCGATCCGTCGCACCTGTTCAAGGCCTCGACCACCTACCGCCTGTCCGGCCCGCTCGACCGCCTGACCCTCGGCACCGGCGTCACCGCGCAGACCAACATCCGCGCCCTGTCCACCCCGGCCGGCCAGCCGACCAACGGTGTCAGCCGTAGCTCCAGCGACGTGAACTGGTCGGGCTATGCGATCTGGAATGCCATGGCCAAGTACCAACTGACCGACGACACCAGCGTCAGCCTCAACGCCAACAACCTGTTCGACAAGCACTACTACACCCGCTACGGCTTCTACGCCGGAGCGATCTATGGCGATCCGCGCAACCTGTCGCTGACCGTCAGCACGGCGTTCTGATCAAACGACAGCACCTGTTGCATTCTACATATGGAAATTCGTATATTCGGATTTCCATATGTTCAGGTGCCTCCCATGATCACCCCCACCCAGGTCTTCAAGTCCCTCGCTGACGAGACCCGCGTTCGCGCCACCTTGCTGATCGCCCGCCTTGGCGAACTGTGTGTGTGCGAACTGATGTGCGCCCTAGACGACAGCCAGCCGAAAATCAGCCGCCACCTCGCCCAGTTGCGCAGCGCCGGCCTGTTGTTGGACCGCCGCCAGGGGCAGTGGGTGTACTACCGCCTCAACCCTGAACTGCCCGCCTGGGTCAGCGAGCTGTTGCAAGTCACCGTCCAGGCCAATGCCGCCTGGCTCCAGGACAACATCGCCCGCCTGCAGCACATGAACGATCGCCCCGTCCGTACCGCTGCTGGCTGCTGAGTGGACGAGGACCTGCCGATGCTGATCGCCGCCTGCGTCTTCGTCTTCACCCTCATCCTGGTCATCTGGCAGCCCAAGGGGCTTGGCGTCGGCTGGAGCGCCAGTTTCGGCGCACTGCTGGCGCTGCTGTTCGGCGCGGTGTCGTTGCACGACATACCCGCCGTCTGGGCGATCATCTGGAATGCCACGGCCACCTTCATCGCCATCATCATCGTCAGCCTGCTGCTCGACGAGGCCGGCTTCTTCGAGTGGTCCGCCCTGCATGTGGCGCGCTGGGCCCGCGGCAGCGGACGCCGCTTGTTCGCCTTCATCGTGCTGCTGGGCGCCGCAGTGTCTGCTCTGTTCGCCAATGACGGCGCCGCGCTGATCCTCACCCCCATCGTCATGTCGATGCTGCTGGCGCTGCGCTTCTCGCCCGGCGCGACCCTGGCCTTCGTCATGGCCGCAGGCTTCATCGCCGACACCGCCAGCCTGCCGCTGGTGGTGTCGAACCTGGTGAACATCGTCTCGGCCGACTACTTCGGGCTGGGCTTCAGCGCCTATGCCTCGGTGATGCTGCCAGTCAACCTGGTGGCCGTGGCTGCCACGCTGCTGGTGCTGTTCCTGTACTTCCGGCGCGACATCCCGGCGCGCTATGCCCTGGATGACCTCAAGGCCCCCGCCCTGGCAATCCGCGACCGCGCGACCTTCCGCGTCGGCTGGGTGGTATTGCTGGCGCTGCTGGTGGGCCTGTTCGTGCTCGAGCCGCTGGGCATCCCAGTCAGCGCTGTGGCCGCCGCCTGCGCCGCCGTGCTGTTCGCCGTCGCCGCCCGTGGCCATGTGATCTCCACCCGCCGCGTGCTGCGCGAAGCGCCCTGGCAGATCGTGGTGTTCTCGCTGGGCATGTACCTGGTGGTGTACGGCCTGCGCAACGCCGGCATGACCGACGCCCTCGCCACAGTACTCGACCGCCTCGCTGCCCACGGCCTGTGGACAGCCACCCTCGGCACCGGCCTGATCGCGGCGTTGCTGTCGTCGGTGATGAACAACCTGCCCAGCGTGCTGGTCGGCGCCTTGTCGATCCAGGCCAGCGGCGCCGAAGGGCTGGTGCGCGACGCGATGATCTACGCCAACGTCATCGGCTGCGACCTCGGCCCGAAGATCACCCCCATCGGCAGCCTCGCCACGTTGCTCTGGCTGCACGTACTGGCACGAAAAGGCATGCGCATCACCTGGGGGTACTACTTCAAGGTCGGCATCCTGCTGACCCTGCCGGTGCTGCTGATCACCCTTTCCGCCCTGGCACTGCGCCTGGGCCTTTGAAAACCGCCACGCGGCGGGGAGCGAACGATGCGAATCCTGTTCATGTGCACGGCCAACAGCTGTCGCAGCATTTTGTGCGAAGCCCTGTTCAACCACCTCGCCCCGCAAGGCTACGAAGCCATCAGCGCCGGCAGCTTCCCACGAGGCCAGGTGCTGCCGCGCAGCCTGCAGACCCTGCAGCAAGCCGGCATCGCCATCGATGGCCTGAGCAGCAAAGGCAACGAAGCCTTCGAAGGCAACCCGCCAGACATCGTCATCACCGTCTGCGACAAGGCCGCTGGCGAAGCGTGCCCCGTGTACTTCGGCCCGGCGCTCAAGGCCCACTGGGGGTTGGAAGACCCTTCCGACGTGGTGGGCGACGACGCCACGATCGACGCCGCGTTCCGGGCGACCCTCGCGCATATTCAACGGCGTTTCGAGGCGTTCTTTGCGCTGCGTCCGGATACCCTCTACCGTGATCAGCTCAAGCGCGAGCTGGACCGCATCGGCACGCTCTGAGGAGGGACCACGTCAGACATCCTGCCCAACCTCGACCTGTCGCTGTTCGACGACCTGCCCGGACAGCCACCGGATGCGCCCAGGTAGACAACGCAAAGCATGGCTTTGTGATATCAGATTCTCCCGATATTATTGCCGCTCTATTCAGCACCACCATATGACAGGCATTAGTTAAAGGGATTGATTGGTGGGCAGGATTCATTTTGATGTTGACGCCGTCTATTGCATCTCGCTCGATGCACGGAGTGACAGGCGTGAGTTGTTCAGGAAGAGCATTGGCAAGGTGCTCGACAACCAAGTGATATTTCATGTCGTGCAGAAGCACGGCGACCCCAAACGCGGCTGCTACGAGTCGCACCAGCAACTCGCCCAGCGCGCGCTCGAGGAGGGCCTGGAGCGGATTCTGATTTTTGAAGATGACGTGATGCCCTACGAGCTGAAAGCCTCGCGGATCGCCTGGGTAAACCGCTTCATGCGTCGCCATCGATTCGAGGCCTTGCACCTCGGCTACAGCATGGGCCGAACCTGGTTGACCTGGTTCCCGTTCATTGCCCGGGGCCGCGTGGTGGCGCTTCATGCGTACGTGCTGTCACGTAAAGGCTGTGCGATCCTGGCCCAGACGCCGTACGACGGCACGCCCGTGGACGTGATGTTCAAGCGACGGATTCGGCAACACTGCGTGTTCCCGATGATGTTCCGCCAGCATGCCGCCGCTGTTACGGGGAGCGACCTTGAGGACGTGGTGAAGAACGAAGACGACTGGTGGGAGCGTAACTGGCGCAAGCACTGGCGTTCACCGTTGAAGAACTTCTGGCGCACTGTGTTGCGTTTGGATTTCTGACCGGAGGGGGATGGGATCCATGCCGTTGGCGAGCCGCTGTTTGATCTCGAAGCGCTTGCGGCGTGCCGTCCCCATACCGACCACCGCATAGCTGCCAAGGGCGGTCAGGCCTTCGCGGCCGTTGGGGTTTCACGTACCTGAGCCGCCAGCCTTTGCGGCCGTTGGGTTGCACAAGAAGGTAGAGACCGTCGCCGTCGAAGAGCTTGTACTCGCGCTCTCTGGGCTTTTTCCTTCGTCGGCTTGTGCTCCTAAGCCACTTCTCTGGTGCCCGGAATTACGTCACTGTAAAGACCATTGTCATTACAGTGAGCAAGCCACCATGGCCTCCATCAATGTTCGTATCGACGACGATCTCAAAATCCGAGCCTATCGTGAGCTTGAGCGATTGGGTGTTACGCCCTCCGAGCTTATGCGCCAAGCATTGCAGTACGTCGCCGAGCGCGGGCAGCTGCCTTTTAAACCTGTCCTCATGACCGATGAGGATGAGGCGCTGCTAGCGACCGTTCGCGAGCGCCTTGCCGACCCTCAGCGAGTGAAGGTTGCTCTGGATGACCTATAGCCTTGAGTTCGATGCGCGAGCGCTAAAGGAATGGCAAACGCTGGGGGATACGGTCCGGCAGCAACTCAAGAAAAACTCGTCTCGGTTTTACTGAATCCGAGGATCGAAGCGAACCGGCTGCATAGCTTGCCGGACTGCTACAAGGTCAAGCTGCGCAGCAGCGCTACCGATTGGTCTACCAGGTGATCGATCAGGAAGGTTGTTGTTTTTGTGGTAGCTGTGGATAAGCGCGAGCGAGAACAGGCTTATCGCAAGGCGGCAGAGCGAGTGGTAGGTAAAACGTCATAACGAACAAATTGCCAAAGGGCGGGTTGTGGTGGCGTTGAGGGTATTCGTTGGTATGCAGCGGGTCTGGATGCGGCACCAGGAGTCGAAAAATAATCTAAGTATATGATTAATAATGAATTTATTGGCTGGGTGACGACTCTCTATCTCCAAGAGTATCCTTCACTCACTCACTCACTCACTCACTCACTCACTCACTCACTCACTCCTTCCTAGATATAAAGATTAACGATGAACGATTGCCTTCAAGGTATAGCAGGGTCTTGTACTTACAAGGCAGGGACATTGAATGACGCGAAGCTGCGACCATTGTCCAAGAGTGGATGATAGACATAATGTGTATCACAGATTAATGTGTGCTGGAGGTCCATGCTTTTCCCCTGACGTATGCCATCTTTGCTGAGGGGCGTCTGAGCAGATCATGGAGTCAGAGGTGTACAAGAAGCCTTATCAGACGCTACGGTCGGAAAATAAATTGTCGGCTGATTGTGGTTGGGTCAAATAATAAACTACTGTCAAAGAGGGAATTTGATGTCGCTAGCAGAAATAACTCATCCGATTTTGTACTCCGCCATGACGACCCTGGCCTACAATATAAATAAAAAATATTATGGAGATAAACACTATATGTGGTGCACTCCATATTTTGGATCTGATTTTGAGTCGCCGCATTTTACGGTGCCACCTAGTTCGTCGCCTGTGGAAATTTATAATACGCTGAAAAAAGAAGTTGACGCTGCGGATCATCATAATACGAAGATAGATTTAAATCGAAGGGGTATTAGGAAGGGAGCTTCGATCATGCTGAAGCTCGGTAAGATCACGAAAGAGGCGCATGATGAGATTGTATACATTTCAAAAACTGCAAAGGATCAGCATTTTAGGCCCCTGCTGTGTGTAATTGCGCGCATTGAAGCTGTGCCTTTTTATCAGAAAGTAAATGTCAAAGACCGCGCAAACCCTCTGTCTCACGAATACATCTTGTCTGACTTACCTCAGTCAGCATTTGATATTATTAGGATTGGCTAATATGAAAAAACTAGAAGACGTCATTGCTGGCTATGAGATATCTGATGCAAGAGCTGCATTTTATTATCTGAGTCGATATTTGAAGCAGGCAGATTATTTTGAGATATATGAGAAAGATTATTTCGAGGATGATTTTCAAAGTGCCCCGTCGGAAGTGGCGAAGTCATTAACTTTTTCACTAATTGAATTTATTGAAGGCAGCGCTGGGAAAAAAGCTGTTGAGTTTTCAGAGGAAGAATATATGTACTGGATGGATGTCATTGATCTAGTCGAAAGTCAGTTGGATCCGGAGCCGTCTAAAGAAGTGAAAGACTCTGCTGAGTCAGCAATCAATGAATTGTTTTTGCCGAAACTAGGTAAAAATTGATGACTGGGCGCAGCACTGATTTGCTGCGCTCTTTAAGTGCTCACGAATTTGTTGGCTCTATATTGGCGAAATTGTTAGGTATAATTTATGATTATTGAATGCTCATATTGCGAGTCAAAGGTCGATGGGGTTCATAAAGGCGAGCATGAATCTTATGACCCTACTGAAGATCCGTTTCCATTCAAAGTTGTTCTCCTTCAGTGTCCAGTTTGTAATAACTCACTGCTTGGAGGCGCAGATCTCATACAAGTAAGTTGGGAAAAGCATGAGTGGTCAGATGTAGTAAGATTGTGGCCTCAGCAGGATAGTCATATTGACTGGAGCATTCCCGATATCGCACGTAACTCGCTAGTTGAAGCGAGGCTCTGCTATAAAGCAAGAGCCTACAGCGCATCGGTAGTGATGAGCGGGCGAACGTTAGAGGCAGTGTGTAAGCATCACAATACATCTGGCAGGACACTTGCAAAAGGGCTGGACGAACTTAAAGCAAAAGGTGTAATTGATGAGAGGCTCTATAAGTGGAGTGACGAACTTCGAAAGCACAGAAATATTGGAGCGCACGCTTCAGCCGAAAAAATATCGAAAGAAGATGCTAAAGATTTACTGGATTTTGCTGAGGCAATCTGCGAGTACGTTTTTGTTTTGAGTGATAAATTTAATAAATTCATGGCTAGGAAACTGCCAAAAGCTATAAAGTCGGATTGATTCACCTGTTCGGGCCTACAATAGACTAATAACATCACATGCAATGGCAATAACTAATTGCTAGCCGCTGTAGGTATAGAGCCAATTCCACATTTGATTTAGTCGCCTTGTGTGGGCTTTGATCAATCAGGTGGAGTGATGGGCTAGACTTTGTGCATGTACTGTTGGATTAACACCCATAGTAATTCCGATGTGCCCAGAAACATGATGGCACTCAAGATAAAGTACGGGATGATACGCATCTTCATTTTCACAAGTGCCCAGATGGCTTGGCATAAATTCAGTGCCTGCAAACTTAAACCTGTTAATAGCAAGAGAGTGCCGAACGTAATTCCCGCGCCGGGAAATCTATTTAGTTGTGATCCATGTTCAATCAAATAAAAACCGGCAACCATGATGCTTGCAGCAATGCCGTAATTTTTGATGTTGTCAAATACAAACTTTAGCGTTACATCTTTTGGTTGCACGTCGATTAGACGGTGCAAGAAGTGCTCGCCTTGAGATGTGCTTTCTTCTTCTGGCTTGTTGACCTTGTGGCTGTCAGTGCTTGGCGTAGGCTTGGTTTCGCGATAATTTACTTGGCGCCACTTGCGTTGCTTTCTAGTGAAGCGTTTGAACGGCTTTACGTAAAGTGGAGTACACTCCCACTTGACCCTCTCCCAATCATGCTTGAGGAGTAGTGCAATACGATGGGAGAACCCATTGAAGTCATCGGACTCGCCAGAAAACAAGCGGTCATAGTAGGCCAATATTGCTCCGTCGCGGCTTTCGTCCCTAGGATTTATGGACGTTGCAAGACGTGCCCTCAGCGAAGCCACCTTTGCGGGAATTGCATTCAACCGGTTTTCAATATAAGTTTTGGCGATTTCTTCGCATAGTTCGCGCATACTGTCCCGCCATTTCGTCCGCTCTTTTGTGATTTGCTCAAGCTGAACTGCACGCTCGTCTTTTCGAAAGGCGATGAATGATGCAATCCAGCCGCCAACAGCGGTAAGTGAAACGCCGGCCAGCAAAGATGTTAGGTCAATATCGAAACTCATAGATTCCAGCTCTAAATAGATATGGTGTACTGCGTTGGCGCGTACAATATGGATTGTTATATGGTGAGTTCAGGCTGTCAGAGGGCGTGGTAATTGGCAATGTGTTGTAAAGTGATTATTGCCTTAACTATGCTTCAATTTACTTAGCCGATCGGTTCTCAGACTATGTAAGAATAGCCATAGTTGGCGCAATACACAATGTCTAGCTAGCCTATCTTTCAAGCCTTTTCATGCTTGTTTGATGACGGTCGGTCTTAAATATGACGAGCTGGTGCCACTCAAGTACCGAAACTCCAGGTTTTTTTAGGCGCCTAACAAGCAAGCGTACAGTAAGCAGATAGTAATACCTTGTCGATTCATTGCGGTCGGCGAGATTATGTTCAAGAAACCATACCAAATGCTTTCGCTGCCATGCCCAAGGGGATGCTCGCTGCCAGCGATCTGCAATCTTAGCCTGGATGATTTTCGCCTGCCGCAGATGACGTTGCTGTGTCGCTTGCGATCCCGTAAGGGCTCCAGCTAAGAACAACTCCATATCGAATGGCTTGCTCATCACCGCCCACCAATATACGCGGCGACCACATCGATCCGACCGTGCCCCAGTTCATAGCTGATTTGCCTCCGGGTCTCACGATCAAGGTTCCTGTCTGCCAGGCAACGTTGGCCGCCGTTGATAGGCGCAGGGTGTTTCGTGACTTGCTGAAAGCGTTCACATGCATACGCCGCTCGTAGCTCATGGAAGCCTTTGAGCTTGTGTGCATCCAGGACGTCCCGCGCTGGGCGGATGATTTCCTGCAGAACATTCAGATAGCTTTCGTCTGGCGCAATCAGGTTGCGGCTACTCGCAGGCGACATCCGCCGTGCAAACCCAAGTGCGTCTTGAACATGGTGGTCCACCGTAATCCATCGTGGTGCTGAGGCGCCGGCGCGGCCGCCTTTGGTGCCATCCTGGATGTTGATCCTGCCTAGGTCGTTAGCCTCACGGCTTAGCCGTGGCAGGTCAGCCAATATGGCTTCACGCAAGCGCATGCCGGTGGTTCGCGCCAACAGAACGATCGCGGCGGCTCGGAGCAGATTTTGGCTGCAAAGCGCATCGACGATCTGCTTCACCTGTTCGCGGTCCTGGCCCTGTGGCACAGACTGGCGAACCCTGGTGCGCAGCATACCCAACGCCTTGCTCGGACTTGGCAGTTTCACATGCTGATCACCGCGAAGAGCCGCCATGGTCCTGTTAACGCTGGATAGGCGGTTTTGTGCGGTGCTGACAGCAAGGTCACCGCGCCTAACCACGTCGCTTAGATACGCCGCATAGTTTGCCAACACCTTCCGATCAATCTGCCGCGCATCATTGATACCCGGCCCCTGTTCTGAGCGGCACCATTTCACGAATGCCTGCCACCGATCACAGTGCGCCTTGACCGTGCCGTAATGGCCACCGCCGAACATGTCCTTAAGCGCCTGCGGCCCTGCGTAGCTCAATTGCCTGCCATAACCGAAATTACGACCATCGCGTCTGCCTACCAATGCCATGTCAGTCACCTCATCTACCGTTCTCCTATCCTCGCCCCACGTCATCCCGCCAAGAATGCTGAGTGTTATCAGGGATCAAGGCCCCTGCGACCTGTGGGGATGTCCTCTAACGCGGGACTAGCGGCTCCTTACGTCCGGGAGCAAGGGCATCTCATTATCTGGACTCCTGAGCACCGTTACCGGTGGGCGGGTGGAGCCTGCATTGGTTGACGAGACCAGTGCCGCGAGATCCTGAGTCGGGTGAACGCAGCAATGCGATGACCGGGGCATGCCTGACTGTCAGTCAGGTGCAGTCCATTCCTTGGTCTGCGGCACCATCATCTGCATGGCTGTTGCTGGTGACATCGGCGTTTGTCACGCCAATTGTCACGAGGGGAACTGCGGCTGAGCCATGTGCGATCAGGGCTGCAGCAGTGTTAGAAGCGCCCGTCTCTTTCCGGTGAAAGAGACGGGCGTAGGTTGGCGCACACGAAATGGCCAAGCGGATAGATTGCTGCTGAGCAGATGGGTAGGGTGGTTGCCGCAGGGGCAACGAAATTGAGTTGGCATCCATCACATGGGTAGTGGCCGTACGAGCTGCCGGACGCGGATCGTACTTGCGGGTGAACCACCGCGGGAGCGGCGTGACCTTTAAGGTTCGGGCCACCTGGGGTGCTGTCCTCGACAGCTCTTGCGACTCCCGGTCTACGCCTGTGGACTACCGTGGAAGGTCAGGCCTTTGCAGCCATTGGGTTGGACAGACAGAGACCGAATATCAACGAAACGCCAAAACGAAAAAACCCGCCAAAAGGCGGGTTTTTCGGGAGTTCCAGAGATTTTGAAAGCTTTCTATGGAACCTTGAATGGTGCCGGCACCAGGAATCGAACCCGGGACCTACTGATTACAAGTCAGTTGCTCTACCATCTGAGCTATACCGGCACAGGGGCGTCATTATAGCGATCGGTTGGCTGCTGTAAACCACTTCCTTGCATTCAACGCGAAATCGCCTAAGTCACCGCCCCAAAAGGAGAAAATCCTACCAGCCGCGGTGGATGGTGTTGACGCTCGGTTCAGGCTCTGCGGGGTTGAAAAACAGCTTGTGGTTGTCGCAACCGCGCTTGCGGCAGCGGTCGTCCACTCGCAGGGGCAGGCCGCGGTCGCCGCCGAGCTGCATCCCGGGGGTTTCCCAGTCCAGGTTCGAAGTCCTTGGGGTGTAGCTGCTGCTACTGCTGGAGCAGCCGCTCAGGGCCAGGCCAAGGGCCAGAAGGGTGAAAGGCGTGGTGTATTTCACGTGTCGAAATCCGTTCATCTATCAATCTGGGTTGCGAATGCGCTGGATGGTGCCACCGCAGGCCATGTAGCAGCTGTCGTAATCGCGGCCGCAACTGTAGCCGGATGAGCTGCCGAATGGGTAGCTCGGCTGGTAGCAGTTGTGACGCGCTTCCTTCTTGCTCTTGCCGGTCTTGCAGTACTGGTAGGCACGCATTTCGGCTTGGTACAGGGCGCGCTGGCTGTTTTGTTCCAGACGCTCCAGTTGCTGGCAATGCCTGCGCTCGCTCGAGCAGCTGTTGATGCAGTTCATGCCATGCGCGCTGGGCGGTGGCGAATACCTATACGTGTAACTCGGGCCGCAGCCGCTGATCAGCCAGGTGGCCAGCAGTACGGCGAGTAAACCTTTGTGGGGCAAATACATGGGTGTTGCAGTCCTTGATCATTCCTCGCTGAACTCCAGCAGGTCGCCGGGTTGGCAGTTCAGCGCGCGACACAGCTTCTCGAGGGTCTCGATCTTGAAGCCCTTGATCTTGCCGTTCTTCAGCAGCGACAGGTTCGCTTCCGTTATGCCGATGATTTCCGCCAGGTCCTTGGAACGGATCTTGTTCCGGGCCATGACGACGTCGAGGCGGATGATTATCGGCATAAGGGGCGGCTAGACATAACAGTTGTGTTCATCGCTGATGGTCTTGGCGTCACGCATGAGCAGCGAGAAGGCGCAGAGCAGAATGCCTTTCATGATCTCGTAGACAGCCTCGGATGATACACCGATCGACACGCTGAAGCTCCTTTCGCCAGCAGGCAGGTCGATGGCCAGTGCCAGGCCCTCGAAGGTGCCGATCAGCGACCAGAGCAGCGGCGAGCCGATGCACAGCAGGCCGACCCACCAGAGCAGGCGGATGTTGGGCAGGGTCCAGGTCTGGCCCTTGGACAGGCGCATGAAGAAGATGCCGGTCAGCAGCAGGGCGAATGCCGAGATGGCGGTGGGAATCAGGTCGAGGAAGAACACCAGGCCGATCGCCAGGTGGGACGGTTGGTAGCCTTCGGCCAGGAGCAGCGGCATCTGGTCGCCGTAGGCCTGCAGGTAGGCGGAAACCATGGTGGGGTAGTCGAGCAGCCAGAGCAGCGGCGTGCCGCCGAACTCGACGGCAGCGGTGGTCCAGGCCAGAAGGGCGGCCAGGGCGCCGATGGTGCGCAATCGGGAGCGCGCATAGGCGACGGATCTACTGTTCATGGGGTGCCTCCGTACAGTGATGAACGGGGCGGATTATTCTTGATAAATTATCGTAATACAATAATTTATTTTGCTGTAATGACTTTTGCGACGCTTTGCCGCAGTGGGAACTTGAACCTGGTGTGGGAGCGGGTTTGTCCGCGAAAAAGACACCGCGCTGCCTGGCACGGGCTACGCCCGTGTTCGCGGGACAAGCCCGCTCCCACAGAGATGGGCTGGTCTTTAGATTTTGAGCAAGACAGTTACTCCCACAGGGGATTGGGCTGACCTTTAGATTTTGAGCAAGACAGTTGCTCCTACAGGGTTTAGGCAGGCCTTTAGATTCTGAACAAAAAGAGTTGCTACCAGGGGCTTGCGTCGGATCCGGGATTTGGCTTATGCACAACCGGCATGCAAGCGCTGCGCGAAAGGCATGCCGAAGCGCTGCGCCGTTGGTCTTTGCGCAAAGGCCTGTTTTTGCTGGTGTTCGCTTACTGAAGGAAATAAGCGAAGCGTGTGAAATAGCCAGTGGATCCAATAAACCGTGAATTTCATCACAAGCTTGTTCACAGACTTATCCACAGGTTGTCCGGCTAGTTTCGCTCGCCCAGCAGCAGCAGGTTGCGGGGTGTCAGTGGGTAGTCGCAGAACACACCCAGGCGCACGTTGTAGCCGTTTTCCTGAAGAAACAGCGCACGATCGAGTACCAACCACAGCTCCAGCGGGCGACGGAACAGGTTGCGCAGCAGTTCGAGGTTGCGCACTTGCGCCAGTCGTTGCCAGCCAGCGGCCTCCAGGGCGGCCCAGTCGGGGTTGCCGCTCAGGGGTACTTCGCGCAATGCGGCAAGGTCGCGGCAGTAGTCTTCGAAGGATTTTTCCAGCCAGGCCGTGGGCAACGAGGGCGTGGGCAGGTACTCGTCGGTCTGTCGTTGCTGGCGTTGCAGCAGGTCGAAGCCCAGGCGGCGGGCCATCGAGGTGTCGCGCTGGCGACGGGTGCGGGCGCTGGAGGTGACGGCTTCGCTCAGCGGCAGGCCCAGGTCGGTGATGCTCAGGTGCAACTGCGAGGCTTGCGCGGGGCCCGACAGGGCCTGGTAGTGCTCGGCCTGGATGCGGTTGTAACAGCATGGGGCGACGGCGATCTGCCGGCAGCCTCGGGCGCTGGCCAGTTGCAGCAGGCGCACGTGCAGGTCGCCGCAGGCGTGCAGGGCGACCACGCTCTTGTTGCCGTCCAGGTGATGGGCGCTGTCGCTGGCCATCACGTCCTGCTGCACGTGGCTGGCGCGCAGGTGGTGATGGTCGCTGAGGGTTTGGCCGGCGCTGACCAGTGCGGCGTCATATTCCAGGCAGGTGAGCTGCTGGCCGGGTTGCAGCAGGCGACGGCCCAGGTGGCCCTTGCCGGAGCACCAGTCCAGCCAGTGGTGGGTGGGCTGGCTGAAGCTCAGGTGGCTGCCAAAGGCTTCGATCTGCTGCCACTTGCGGCCGGGGACGTGGACGTTCAGGCGGTGGCCGCCCGGCGGCAGTGGCGCCTGGGGCAGTTCGCCGACGTTCGACAGTTGCAGGGCTTGCTGCGCGAGCTGCGGGAAGGGCGCGGGGGCCGGCAAGTGTTCGAGGTGATGCTCGGCGGCTTCGGCCTGTTCCAGGGTGCGGTTGCGCAACCAGTGGGCGAGCTCGGGATAGCGGGATTCCCATTCCAGGTGCAGGGCGGTAAAGGGCCGGGGTTTCCACAGGGATTCGTGCTGGAGCAGGAACTGGTCCAGGGCCTGGAAGCGGGCGCTCAGCTGGTCGGGGTGGAGGAATGGGGTCGGGGGCATGGAGGGTGGTCGGTGGTGAGGCCTTCGCGGGCAAGCCCGCTCCTACAACAACCCTCCAATCATGCAGGGCAGCTGTGGTAGCGGACTTGCCCGCGAAAAGGTCAGCTCGGTTTCAGCTCACCGCCCCTGGCAGGCGTCGACGCGCAACCAGCGCTCGAGCAGCTTGAAGCCCTGCACCAGGACGAACGAAATCAACAGGTAGAACACGCCCGCGGCAAAGAAGATCTCCACCGGCAGGTAGGTGCGGGCGATGATCGTGCGCGCCATGCCGGTCAGTTCCAGCAGGGTCACGGTGCTGGCCAGGGCGCTGGCCTTGAGCATCAGGATCACTTCGTTGCTGTAGGCCGGCAGGCCGATGCGCGCGGCGCGCGGCAGCATGATGTAGAACAGCGCCTTGCCCCGCGACATGCCCAGCGCGCGCGCCGCCTCGATCTCGCCCTTGGGTATCGCCTGCAGCGCACCGCGCAGGATCTCGGCGATGTAGGCGGCGGTGTGCAGAGTCATGGTCAGTACGGTGCACCAGAACGGATCGCGCAGGTACGGCCACAGCGAGCTGCTGCGCACCAGGTCGAACTGCGCCAGGCCGTAGTACACCAAGAACAATTGCACCAGCAGCGGCGTGCCGCGGAAGAAGAAGATGTAGCCGTAGGGCAGGGCGCGTACGTACCAGTGGCGCGAGGAGCGGGCGATGCCCAGCGGGATGGCCAGGATCAGCCCGGCGATCACCGCGATGGCCACCAGCTCCAGGGTCAGGGTCGCGCCCTGGGCCAGGCGTGGCAGCCACTTGATGATGACTTCCCAGTTCATTGCGCGGCCCTCATGAAGCCGCGAGCGGCGCGTTTTTCAAGGAAGTGCATGCCGGTCATGGCGACGATGGTCAGGCACAGGTAGATGCACGCGGCGACGGCGTAGAAGGTGAACGGTTCCTTGGTCACGGTCACGCCGATCTGCGCGTGGCGCATGATTTCTTCGAGGCCGATCACCGACACCAGCGCCGTGTCCTTCATCAGGATCATGAACAGGTTGCCCAGGCCCGGCAGGGCCACGCGCCACATCTGCGGCAGGATGATCCGCGAGAGGATGCGCCCCTTCGACAGCCCCAGTGCCAGGCCCGCTTCACGGTGGCCCTTGGGGATCGCCAGGATCGCGCCGCGGAACACTTCCGTGGCGTAGGCACCGAAGCACAGGCCCAGGGCGATCACGCCGGCGGCGAAGGCGCTGAGCTCGAGGCCGGGCATGTTCAGGGCATCGCCGAGGCTGCTCATCAGCCCGACGGTGCCGAAATAGATCAGCAGGACCCACAGCAGTTCGGGCACGCCGCGAACCAGGGTCGAGTAGGTGCCGCCAAGCCATTGCAGTGGCTTGATGGGCGAGGTCTTGGCCAGCGCGCCGAGCAGTCCAAGGACCAGCCCCAGCAGCAAGGCACAGAGCGCCAGTTTTACGGTCATCAGGGTGCCAGCCAACATGGCCGGACCGAATCCGTGCAGGTCGATATTCATGGGCAGGGTGCGTTCAAGGGACCGGCACCGCGCAGCGGCGGTGCCAGTCGGGGCGTATCAGTAGATGCTGAACGGGAAGTACTTGTCGTTGATCTTCTTGTACGTGCCGTCGGCGATGATTTCCTTCAGAGCAGCGTTCAGCTTCTCACGCAGAGGGTCGCCTTTACGCACGGCGATACCGATCTTGTCGCTCTCTTCCACCGGGTCGCCCTTGAACTCGTAGTTCTGGCCGTCCTTGCTCTTGAGCCACTCGTACTGCACGTACTTGTCGGCCAGGATGCCGTCGATGCGGCCGGCGATCAGGTCCAGGTAGGCGTTTTCCTGGGTGTCGTAGAGCTTCACGTCGACATCGCTGCCGTAGTGGTCTTCCAGCCAGGTGCCGGCCAGGGTGGCGCGCTGGGTGCCGATGGTCTTGCCCTTGAGCGAAGCCTTGTCGGTCTTGAAGTCAGCGTTCTTCGGCGCGATGAACTGCAGCTTGTTGGAGTAGTAGGGGTCGGTGAAGTCCACGGCCTGCTTGCGCTCATCGGTGATCGACAGCGACGACACCAGGAAGTCGAACTTCTTGGCGTTCAGGGCGGGGATGATGCCGTCCCAGTCGGAGGTCACGACCGAGCACTCGACTTTCATCTTGGCGCACAGGGCGTCGCCGATGTCCTTGTCGAAGCCGACCACGTTACCGCTGGCATCCTTGTTGTTGAACGGCGGGTAGGCCGCCTCGATACCCATGCGCAGTTTTTCCGCGGCCAGGGCGTTGGCCGACATCACCAGCGTGGCGGCAGCGGCCAGGAGGAATTTCTTGTAGGTCTGCATGTGTTGCTCCGTTTAGCGGTGGCTGGACATGAATTGCTTGCAACGCGCCGAGGTCGGGTTTTCGAAGACCTGTTGCGGCGATCCTTGCTCTTCCACGAGGCCCTGGTGCAGGAAGACCACTTCACTGGACACCTGGCGGGCAAAGTTCATCTCGTGCGTTACCAGCAGCATGGTACGGCCTTCGTCGGCCAGTGCGCGGATAACGTTAAGCACTTCCTGGACCATTTCCGGATCGAGCGCCGAAGTCGGCTCGTCGAACAGGATGACCTTGGGCTTCATGGCCAGGGTGCGGGCGATGGCGGCGCGCTGCTGCTGGCCACCGGAAAGCTGGGCGGGATAGCTGTGACGCTTGTCGTAGATGCCGACCTTGTTGAGCAGCGCCTCGGCCGCTTCGATGGCCTCGGCCTTGCTCTGGCCGAGCACGCGGCGCGGCGCCTCGATGATGTTGTCGAGGATCGACATGTGCGGCCACAGGTTGAAATTCTGGAAGACGAAGCCGATTTCGCTGCGCAGACGGTTGATCTGGCGGTTGTCGGCGGCGATCAGGTCGCCGGTCTTGGTGGGCTTGAGCTTGAGCGCTTCGCCGGCGACGAGGATTTCACCCTGGTGCGGGTTTTCGAGCAGGTTGATGCAGCGCAGCAGGGTGGACTTGCCGGAACCGGACGAACCGAGGATCGAGATCACGTCACCGTCGCGCGCGGTCAGCGAAATGCCCTTGAGAATTTCCTGATCGCCGTAGCGTTTGTGCAGATTGCGGATTTCCAGCGCGGGCGTGGCCTGGGCCATGTGCGGTCCTCATGTGTTCGGGTGCGTTCCCAGCTGTTGGCGGCCTTCCTGGCGAGCGCAACGCTAGCATAGCGGCGTAATGGCGGCCAACCGGGTCGCAGCGGGCTCGGGTCGTTGGCGGGACAGTTTGTCGCATCGCTGCAGTGCAACGTCGCGCGGATGTCCGCAATGCGTTGCGCTTGGCACCGGAGCCTTGATGAAAAAAGGCGCGATGGTGCCAGTTTTGGGCGGGGGAGGGAAGGAGTTTTGCTTTTGTTCGGTGGTGCGCCCCCGCCCAAACCGTAGGAGCGGGCTTGCCCGCGAAGGCCACACCACCGACTCAAGGTTGCACGCCAAGGTTGCACCTTTTGTGCCTCTGATCGGTGCAAAGGTGTTACCAAGGACTACCTTTGGTGCATTTGTAAGTGGGTATTTCAGTAATGCACACTTGGCCCGCAGGCCTGGATGGGCATTCGGTCAAACCCTGGCCAAATGCCCGCAAGGCCCCGCCATTCGGGACTGAGACATTATTCAGACGAATGATTTTCCGCGCTGGCGCACTTATTGCCAGCTGGAAAGCGCCGATTGCCAAGGCGTCTAAATCAACCCCTGGCGCGCTTCGTTATCAGCAATCGGGTGGTCCACTCCTTACAAAGGTAGTTTTATGAGCGGTAAGCACAATTCCAATGACCTCGCTCAGGGGCTCAAACAACGGCATGTCACCATGCTATCCATTGCTGGCGTCATCGGCGCCGGTCTGTTCGTCGGCTCCGGCCACGCCATCGCCGCAGCCGGCCCGGCGGTCCTGCTCGCCTATGCCGCTGCCGGTACCCTCGTGGTGCTGGTGATGCGCATGCTCGGCGAAATGGCCGTCGCCTCGCCCGACACCGGTTCGTTCTCGACCTACGCCGACCGCGCCATCGGGCGCTGGGCCGGTTTCACCATCGGCTGGCTGTACTGGTGGTTCTGGGTGCTGGTGATCCCACTGGAGGCCAACGCCGCTGCAGCGATCCTGCATGCCTGGTTCCCGGCCGTCGACCTGTGGGCGTTCTCGCTGGTCATCACCCTGGCACTGACCATCACCAACCTGTTCAGCGTGAAGAACTACGGCGAGTTCGAGTTCTGGTTCGCCCTGCTTAAAGTGCTGGCGATCATCGCCTTCATCGTCGTCGGCTGCGCGGCCATGTTCGGCATGGTGCCGGGCAGTCAGGTCAGCGGTGTCAGCCACCTGTTCGATACCCAGGGCTTCATGCCCAATGGCCTGGGGGCAGTGCTGGCAGCCATGCTGACCACCATGTTCTCGTTCATGGGCACTGAAATCGTCACCATCGCGGCCGCCGAGTCGAAGGACCCGGGCAAGCAGATCAGCCGTGCGACCAACTCGGTGATCTGGCGCATCTGCCTGTTCTACCTGGTGTCGATCTTCCTGGTCGTGGCCATGGTGCCGTGGAACGATCCGACCCTTGCGGAAAAAGGCTCCTACCAGACCGTGCTGAGCCTGATCGGCGTGCCCAATGCCAAGCTGATCGTCGACATCGTCGTGCTGATCGCGGTGACCAGCTGCCTGAACTCGGCGCTGTACACCTCTTCGCGCATGCTGTTCTCCCTCAGCAAGCGTGGCGACGCACCCGCCGTGGCCCAGCGCACCACCAAGGCGGGCACCCCGCACTGGGCGGTCATGCTGTCGACCGCTGCGGCCTTCCTGTGCGTGTTCGCCAACTTCGTCGCCCCGGCCCAGGTGTTCGAGTTCCTGCTGGCCAGCTCCGGCGCCATTGCGCTGCTGGTGTACCTGGTGATCGCCGTTTCCCAGCTGCGCATGCGTGCCCAGCGTGAAGCGCGCGGCGAGAAGATCTCGTTCAAGATGTGGCTGTTCCCGGGGCTGACCTGGGCGACCATCGCCTTCATCGTCGCTGTGCTGGTGGTGATGGCGCTGCGTGAAGATCACCGGATCGAGATCATCGCGACGGCCTTGCTGAGCATCGCCGTGGTGGCGGCGGGCCTCCTGCTGCACCGCAAGCGCGGTGCTGCCGGGCAGGTGGCGCTGGATAACTGATCCGCACCGCGTAAATGAAAAGGCCGCGTCCTGTGAGGGACGCGGCCTTTTTCATGGGCGGCGAATCGCGGTCCTGCTCAGGCGAAGCCTTGCTGGCGCCAGGCCTCGTATACCGTGACGGCCACGGTATTGGACAGGTTCAGGCTGCGGCATCCGGGGCGCATCGGTAGGCGCAGGCGTTGCTCGGCGGGCAGGCTGTCCAGCACCTCGGCGGGCAGGCCGCGGCTCTCAGGGCCGAACAGGAAGGCATCGCCTGGCTGGTAGGCCACTTCATGGAAGGGGTGCGAGGCCTTGGTGGTGAAGGCGAACAAGCGCGGTTGCCCCAGGCTTTGCAGGCATGCTTCGAGGCTCTCGTGGCGCTTGAGCGTGGCATACTCGTGATAATCCAGCCCCGCACGACGCAGGCGCTTGTCGTCCAGCTCGAAGCCGATCGGCTCGATCAAGTGCAGGTCGCAGCCGCTGTTGGCGCAGAGGCGGATGATATTGCCGGTGTTCGGCGGAATTTCTGGTTGAAAGAGGATGACGTGAAACATGCACGGCTCCAGGCACGAAGATGACGAGCATTCTACCCTCGAACCGGACCCGCGTTCGAAGGCTTGGCCACGGGTGTTGCTGTCGATGGCGATCGTCGGCGTGATGGTAGGGCTGATGATCGGTCGCCTGACTACCCCCGAAGAACGTGTGCTCGAGCGCGTTGAGGCGGTTCAGGACGGCCTCGACCTGTGGTTCAACGCAGAGCCCAGGCTGCATGGCGAGAACGTCGAGGGTACGGTGGCCGTGGTGTTCCAGGCCGAGGGCAAGGCCCAGCGTGGACAGTTGAGCCTGCAGGGCAAGCCGGTGGGCTGGCGTTTGCAGCAGAGCGAGGAAGGGCTGGTGCTGACGGTGGTGGCCGCGCGTCCCCTGAGCGGTACGTGGGCCGCTGCAGAGGACGCTGGGCGCTGGCGGGTGCAGGTGAGGCTGCACGAATAAAAGAGGGGATGTCTCGGCCTGCCTGTACCAAGGTCCCCAAAACGGGCGATGTTGCGAATAAAAGAGGGAGTCCCGGCCTGCCTGTACCGAGGTCCCCGAAACGGGCGGTGTTGCGAATAAAAGAGGGGATATCCCGGCCTGCCTGTACCGAGGCCCCCGAAACTGGAGATACAGTACCTATTGCAGGGGGCGTGCCAGTTTTGAAAGGCCCGGAAATACTGGGTTTTCAGGGCGGTTTTGCGAGGATTCAAGGGATTTGTGCCTTGCCGAGGTGCAAGTGGCACAGGATCGGTGCAGGGGAGGGCTGGAAGGGTAATGTGGGAGCGGGCTTGCCCGCGAAAAAGACACCGCGGTGCATGGCACGGGCTACGCCCGTGTTCGCGGGCAAGCCCCGCTCCTACAGGAGCGGGGCTTGCTTTTGATCGGTTGAGCGCAGCGCGACGCGTCAGTCGTCAGTGATCCTCACCCTCATCGTCATCCCCGCCATCGACCTTCATCCCCAGCTCCTTGATCTTGCGCGTCAGGGTGTTGCGCCCCCATCCCAGCAGCACTGCGGCATCGCGGCGGCGTCCGGCGGTGTGCTTGAGCGCGGTCTCGATCATGATCCGTTCGAAGCTCGGCACGGCGCTGTCGAGCAGGTTCGACTGCCCGCGCGCCAGGGCCTGGTCGGCCCACTGGCGCAGTGCCTGCTCCCAGTTGGTGACCGGTGCGGCATCGTGCGGCAGGTTGAGCAGCTCTGGCGGCAGGTCGCCGATCAGCACTTCGCGGCTCGAGGCCATCACCGTGATCCAGCGGCAGGTGTTCTCCAGCTGACGTACGTTGCCAGGCCAAGGCAGGTTGCGCATGAACTCCTCGGTTTCCGGCTTCAGCAGCTTGGGCTCGACCGCCAGCTCCCGCGCCGCACGGCCCAGGAAGTGGCGGGCGAGGGCCGGGATGTCCTCGCGCCGGTCAGCCAGGCGCGGGATGTGGATGCGGATCACGTTGAGGCGATGGAACAGGTCTTCACGGAACTTGCCGGCCTGTACCAGCGATTCCAGGTTCTGGTGGGTCGCGGCGATGATGCGTACGTCCACCTTCACCGGTACATGGCCACCGACCCGATAGAACTCGCCATCGGCCAGCACGCGCAGCAGGCGGGTCTGGGTGTCGGCAGGCATGTCGCCGATCTCGTCGAGGAACAAGGTGCCGCCGTCAGCCTGCTCGAAGCGTCCGCGCCGCTGGTTGGCCGCACCGGTGAAGGCGCCTTTCTCGTGGCCGAACAGCTCGGACTCCATCAGGTCCTTGGGGATCGCCGCCATGTTCAGCGCGATGAACGGCGAAGCCGCACGCGGGCTGTGGCGGTGCAGGGCGTGGGCGACCAGTTCCTTGCCGGTGCCGGACTCGCCGTTGATCAGCACGGTGATGTTGGAATGGCTCAGCCGGCCGATGGCGCGAAACACCTCCTGCATCGCCGGTGCCTCGCCGATGATCTCGGGCGTGCGGGCGAGTACGGGCGGCGCTTCGAGCGCCTGCTGTTCCTGGGCGTGCTGGTTGGCGCGCTTGACCAGCGACACCGCCTCATCGACGTCGAACGGCTTGGGCAGGTACTCGAAGGCGCCCCCTTGGTAGGACGCCACCGCACTGTCCAGGTCCGAGTGGGCGGTCATGATGATCACCGGCAGGCGCGGGTGCTGTTCGCGAATCTGCGCGAGCAGGTCCAGGCCGCTGGCGCCAGGCATGCGGATGTCGGAGATGATCACGTCCGGCTGCTGCCGGGCCAGGCGACCCATGACCCCGTCGGCACTGTCGAAGCTCTGGGTGGTCATGCCCTCTTGTTGCAGGGCTTTTTCCAGGACCCAGCGGATGGAACGATCATCGTCGACGATCCACACGGTTTCACTACGGCTCATGGGGCTGTGGCTCCTTGTTCCAGGGGCAGGAAGATCGAGAAGGTGGTATGGCCGGCATGGCTTTCACACTCGATCAGGCCCTGATGCTGGCTGATGATGTTCTGGGTAATGGCCAGCCCGAGCCCGGTACCGTCCGGGCGCCCGCTGACCATGGGATAGAAGAGGGTGTCCTGCAGTTCCGCGGGAATGCCGGGGCCGTTGTCGATGATTTCGACCCGTGCCACCAGCCTGTGGCGCACATGGCCGATGGTGAACTGGCGCACCGCGCGGGTGCGCAGGGTGATGCGGCCCAGGCGCAGTTCGTTCTGCCCACTGATCGCCTGCATGGCGTTGCGCACGATATTGAGTACGGCCTGGATCATCTGCTCGCGGTCGATCAGCACGTCCGGCAGGCTCGGGTCGTAATCGCGCACCAGGGTGATGCCGCCCTGGCTTTCGGCCTCCACCAGGCTGCAGACACGTTCGAGCACTTCGTGCACGTTGGTCATCGACAGCGACGGCAGCTTGTTCGAGCCAAGCATGCGGTCGACCAGGTTTCGCAGGCGGTCGGCTTCTTCGATGATGACGTTGGTGTAGTCGCGCAGACCGTCTTCGGGCAGCTCGCGGGCCAGCAACTGCGCTGCGCCACGGATGCCGCCGAGCGGGTTCTTGATCTCGTGGGCGAGGCCGCGCACCAGCATCTTGGTGGTTTCCTGCTTGCTCAGTTGCGCCTCTTCCTTGGTGATGCGCAGCAGGCGGTCGCGCGGGTGGACTTCGAGCAGCAGCAGGGTGTTGCCCTGGTGCAGGATCGGCGTCACGGCGTAGTCGACGGTGATGCTCTGGCCGGTCAACGAAGTCAGTTGGGCTTCGCGCTTGGTGAACGGGTGCGCCTGTTCCACGGCCTGGCGCAGGGAATTGAGCGCCTCGGTCGATTCGGTGAACAGCTCACTGATGAACTGGCCATGGCTGCGCTGGCCGCTGACGGCCAGGAGCATTTCCGCTGCCGGGTTCATGTACTCAAGGCGCAGGTCGCTGTTGAGCAGCAAGGTGGCAGTGGTCAGGTTGTCCAGGAGCAGACGGTGCTGTGCATCGCTGATGGTCATGGTGCGTGGTTGACCTCTTTTGGCGCTGTTCTGGCACATGGCGCCCCTGGCTCGACCAGGGGCGGGCACGCTGGTAATCCGCTGATAGCCTGAAAATGCAAGAAACAAACCAAGGCTCCGAAAAGAAGCGGAATTGCCCGATAAAGCGCTGGATATGCGCAAAATCGGCTCAGAAAAGCCTGGTTTACCGTTTCTCCTGACCTAATTTGGGGTGCATTGCGGGGCGTTCAGCGGTTTTGTGCACCAATATAGAGCATAGAGCGTCAGGGGCGTTGGCACAGGTTGGCGGTCGCCCTGATCAGGAACAGGCGACGTGGGGCATCTGTAGTCCTCGATGCAAGCGCTTCAGCCAAGGCTTCGCTGCAGCGCTGCGGACGTTGTTGGTCGAACTCGGCCAGTGCATCGAGCAATCGGTCTTGGAGCTGATCCAGTATGGGGCGTATTTCGCTGGCGAGGTCCTGGCGCGCAATATCAGGCGCTTGATGTTGCAGGTGCCACTGGTTGAGCAGGTGGTACTGCCTGAGCTTGTTGGCTTCTATCTGATCGGCAAAGAACTGTTCGGCACGGTCGGCGCTCAATCGATGTGCACTGGCTGCCTGGCCGACCTTGGCCAGTACCTGTTGCTCACGTGGGCTGTCTTGAACCGGTTGGTGGCGATCCCATTTATGCAGTGCTACAGCCTGGGCGATTTCCAGTCGCTGTTCGATGCTGTCGAGCAGGGGATCGAAGGGGGAGCGGGGCTCGTTGGCATTCACGCAAGCGGACAGTCCTGCGATGCAGGAGAAGGTGATAAATGAACGACGCATGGGAGTCTCCATGGGGTTGGAGCCTCTGAGTCTCGCAGTAATTCAACTAACCTTCTAGTAGGAAGGTTCTGTAAATCCTGGATGTGAAAACGCAAACGGCCTCCCGAAGGAGGCCGTTCTCTAGACGGTCACGGCGCAGGCGCCGCGCACATCAAACGCTGTAGTACAGGTCGTATTCCAGCGGGTGAACGAAGGTACGGACCTTGATCTCTTCTTCGGACTTCAGCTCGATGTAGGCATCGATGAAGTCGTCGGAGAACACGCCGCCCTTGGTCAGGAACGCACGGCCCTTGTCCAGCTCTTCCAGGGCTTCTTTCAGGCTACCGCAAACCTGTGGGATCTCTTTGGCCTCTTCAGGCGGCAGGTCGTACAGGTTCTTGTCGGCGGCATCGCCTGGGTGGATCTTGTTCTGGATACCATCCAGGCCGGCCATCAGCAGTGCAGCGAAGCACAGGTACGGGTTGGCAGCCGGGTCCGGGAAGCGCGCTTCGATGCGGCGGGCTTTCGGGCTGGAAACGTAAGGGATACGGATCGAGGCCGAGCGGTTACGAGCCGAGTAGGCCAGCATGACCGGAGCTTCGAAGCCTGGTACCAGACGCTTGTAGGAGTTGGTAGCCGGGTTGGTGAAGCCGTTCAGGGCCTTACCGTGCTTGATGATACCGCCGATGAAGTACAGGGCGGTGTCGGACAGGCCGGCATAGCCTTCGCCGGAGAAGGTGTTCTTGCCGTCCTTGGAGATCGACATGTGAACGTGCATGCCCGAGCCGTTGTCGCCGTACAGTGGCTTCGGCATGAAGGTTGCGGTCTTGCCATAGGCGTCGGCAACGTTGTGCACGCAGTACTTCAGGGTCTGGACTTCGTCAGCCTTGGTGACCAGGGTGTTGAACTTCACACCGATCTCGTTCTGGCCGGCAGTCGCCACTTCGTGGTGGTGAACTTCGATGACCAGGCCCATTTCTTCCATGGCGTTGCACATGGCGGTACGGATTTCGTGGTCGTGGTCGCACGGCGGAACCGGGAAGTAGCCGCCTTTGACGGCAGGGCGGTGGCCCTTGTTGCCGCCTTCGACGTCCTGGTCGGTCATCCAGGAGCCTTGCTCGGAGTAGATCTTGAACATCGAGCCGGAGATGTCCGACTTGAACTTCACCTGGTCGAAGATGAAGAACTCAGGCTCTGGGCCGACGAATACGGTGTCGCCGATGCCGGTGCTCTTCAGGAACTCTTCGGCACGCTTGGCGATGGCGCGTGGGTCGCGGTCGTAGCCTTGCATGGTGGACGGCTCGATCACGTCGCAGACCAGGATCAGGGTCGGCTCTTCGGTGAACGGGTCGAGCACGGCGGACGAGTCGTCCGGCAGCAGGATCATGTCGGAAGCTTCGATGCCTTTCCAGCCCTCGATGGAGGAGCCGTCGAACATCTTGCCAGCTTCGAAGAAGTCTTCATCCAGCGCATCGCGAGCCGGCATGGTGACGTGGTGCTGTTTGCCTTTGGTGTCCGTGAAACGCAGATCAATCCACTTGACGTCATGATCTTTGATGAGTTGAACCGACTTCGACATGTTGTCCTCCGGATGGTCTAGGGTGCGCTTGGCCGCTGCCCTGGAAAAAGGGTGTCGCCGGGCGCGGATAGTCGGCCAAGCTTACCTGCATCACAAGGGAGCAAATTGCATGCCAGTGCCCGAAAATGGCGAGGGCGCCATGAAAATAGGCGTTTGCGGGTGTTTGGCGAGGGAAGTGAGTGGGGTAGTGCACTCATAAAAGGCATTCCCTCGCGCCAATGCTTCATTTTGGTGCGCTTATTTATGCGTGATGCGTTCTTTGAGGGCCTCTTCGCGGGCAAGCCCGCTCCCACGGGGTTGCCGGTGGCGCAGATCCTGTGGGAGCGGGCTTGCCCGCGAAATGGCCTTTGCAAGCGCTATCAATCCCACCTGAAAGCCCCTCGAACAAACCTCTGATCAAAAGTTGCTCAAACCTCGAGCCATTTCCGCTATAATTCGCGCCCCTCATTTTCGGCAGGCCCCGGGCGCGCTGTTAACCCAATGAAACTTATCGTCAAAGTCTTCCCAGAGATCACCATCAAGAGCCGGCCGGTGCGCAAGCGCTTCATCCGCCAGCTCGGCAAGAACATCCGCAACGTGCTCAAGGATCTGGATCCGGAGCTCGTGGTCGATGGTGTCTGGGATAATCTCGAGGTGGTCACCCGCATCGACGACGAGAAAGTCCAGCGCGAGATGATCGAACGCCTGACCTGCACCCCAGGGATCACCCACTTCCTGCAGGTGCAGGAGTATCCGCTGGGCGACTTCGACGACATCGTCGACAAGTGCAGGCAGCACTTCGGCCACCTGCTGGCCGGCAAGCGCTTCGCCGTACGCTGCAAGCGCGGCGGCCACCACGACTTCACCTCGATGGACGTCGACCGCTACGTCGGCAGCCAGCTGCGCCAGCAGTGCGGCGCCGCCGGCATCGACCTGAAGACCCCCGAAGTGATGGTGCGCATCGAAATCCGGGACCAGCGCCTGTACGTCATCCACAACCAGCACAACGGCATCGGCGGTTATCCGCTGGGTGCGCTGGAGCAGACGCTGGTGCTGATGTCCGGTGGCTTCGACTCCACCGTGGCGGCCTACCAGATGATGCGCCGCGGCCTGATGACCCACTTCTGCTTCTTCAACCTCGGTGGCCGTGCCCACGAGCTGGGCGTGATGGAAGTCGCGCACTACCTGTGGAAGAAATACGGCAGCAGCCAGCGCGTGCTGTTCATCAGCGTGCCGTTCGAAGAAGTGGTCGGCGAGATTCTCGGCAAGGTCGACAACAGCTATATGGGCGTGACGCTCAAGCGCATGATGCTGCGTGCCGCGGCGCGCATGGCCGATCGCCTGGAAATCGACGCCCTGGTCACCGGCGAGGCGATCTCCCAGGTTTCCAGCCAGACCCTGCCCAACCTTGCGATCATCGACTCGGCCACCGACAAGCTGGTGCTGCGTCCGCTGCTGGCCAGCCACAAGCAGGACATCATCGATACCGCCTACCAGATCGGCACCGCCGATTTCGCCAAGCACATGCCCGAGTACTGCGGCGTGATCTCGGTGAACCCGACCACCCATGCCAAGCGCCACCGCATGGAGCATGAAGAGAAGCAGTTCGACATGGCGGTGCTCGAGCGCGCCCTGGAACGCGCCAAGCTGATCTCCATCGACCACGTGATCGACGAGTTGGGCAAGGATATCGATATCGAGGAAGTGGCCGAGGCGCTGCCAGGTCAGATCGTCATCGACATCCGTCACCCTGACGCCCAGGAAGACGAACCGCTGCAGATCGACGGCGTCGAGGTCCAGGCACTGCCGTTCTACGCGATCAACAGCAAGTTCAAGCAGCTCGATGCCAACCGGCAGTACCTGCTTTATTGCGACAAGGGTGTGATGAGCCGTCTGCACGCACACCACCTGCTCAGTGAGGGACATGCCAATGTGCGTGTTTATCGTCCGGCATAAGACGCCAGGGCTGTATGGCGGCAGCATCCGCCATCGCCCTCCCGACCTGCGGGCCCGCTGAGCCTTTTACCTTCATATTGGCCGCCTAGACTGGCGGCAAACCGAATCCTCTGCACGAGATACAGTTGTGATCGAAAATCTGCGTAACATCGCCATCATCGCCCACGTTGACCATGGTAAAACCACCCTGGTCGACAAACTCCTGCGCCAGTCCGGCACCCTGGAGCGTAACGAGCTCAACGACGAGCGCGTCATGGACTCCAACGACCAGGAAAAAGAGCGCGGCATTACCATTCTGGCGAAGAACACCGCCATCAACTGGAACGGCTACCACATCAACATCGTCGACACCCCCGGCCACGCCGACTTCGGTGGCGAGGTTGAGCGTGTAATGTCGATGGTCGACTCGGTGCTGCTGCTGGTCGACGCCCAGGACGGCCCGATGCCGCAAACCCGCTTCGTAACCAAGAAAGCCTTCGAAGCCGGCCTCAAGCCAATCGTCGTGATCAACAAGGTCGACCGTCCGGGCGCGCGTCCTGACTGGGTTCTGGACCAGATCTTCGACCTGTTCGACAATCTCGGTGCCACCGACGAACAGCTGGACTTCAAAGTCGTCTACGCTTCGGCCCTGAACGGCATCGCCGGTCTGGACCACACCGAAATGGGTGAGGACATGACCGCGCTGTACCAGTCGATCGTCGACAACGTACCTGCGCCGAACGTTGACCGTGAAGGTCCGTTCCAGATGCAGATCTCCGCTCTGGACTACAACAGCTTCCTCGGTGTTATCGGCGTTGGCCGTATCGCCCGTGGTCGCGTCAAGCCGAACACTCCGGTTGTCGCCATCGACACCGACGGCAAGAAGCGCAACGGTCGTATCCTCAAGCTGATGGGCCACCACGGCCTGCACCGCGTCGACGTCGAAGAAGCCCAGGCTGGCGACATCGTCTGCATCAGCGGTTTCGACGAGCTGTTCATCTCCGACACCCTGTGCGCCCCGGACGCGGTAGAGGCGATGAAGCCGCTGACCGTCGACGAACCAACCGTTTCGATGACCTTCCAGGTCAACGACTCGCCGTTCTGCGGTAAAGAAGGCAAGTTCGTCACCAGCCGCAACATCAAGGACCGTCTGGACAAGGAGCTGCTGTACAACGTAGCCCTGCGCGTTCAGGAAACCGACTCCCCTGACAAGTTCAAGGTATCGGGCCGTGGTGAGCTGCACCTGTCGGTTCTGATCGAAACCATGCGCCGCGAAGGCTTCGAGATGGCTGTAGGCCGTCCTGAAGTGATCATCCGTGAAGTGGATGGCGTGAAGCAGGAACCGTTCGAGAACGTCACCATCGACATCCCTGAGGAATCCCAGGGCAAGGTCATGGAAGAGATGGGCCTGCGTAAGGGCGACCTGACCAACATGGTCCCGGATGGCAAGGGCCGTGTGCGCCTGGAATACAACATCCCGGCCCGTGGTCTGATCGGTTTCCGTAACCAGTTCCTGACCCTGACCAACGGTGCAGGCATCCTGACCTCGATCTTCGATCGCTACGACACCATGAAGTCGGGCCAGATGTCCGGCCGTCTGAACGGTGTTCTGGTTTCGGTCGAGACCGGCAAGGCCCTGACCTACTCGCTGGAAACCCTGCAGGCGCGCGGCAAGCTGTTCGTCGAGCACGGCCAGGAGATCTACAACGGCCAGATCATCGGTCTGAATAGCCGTGACAACGACCTGGGCGTGAACCCGACCAAAGGCAAGAAGCTCGACAACATGCGTGCTTCGGGCAAAGACGAAGTCATCGCCCTGGTTCCGCCGGTTCGCCACACCCTCGAGCAGGCCCTGGAATTCATCCAGGACGACGAGCTGTGCGAAGTGACGCCGAAGTCGATCCGTCTGCGCAAGAAGATCCTGGACGAAGGCGAGCGTACCCGCGCTGCCAAGAAAGCCAAGAACTGAGTTAGCTCAGGCTGAATGAAAACGCCCCCGGTCGAAAGGCCGGGGGCGTTTTTGTTTGTCTGCAGACTGGGTTGTGTTCATGCCGGCCTCTTCGCGGGCAAGTCGGGGCGCCGAACCGCCGCTCCCACAGGGGCCCCGCTGCCCCAGAGGCCGACGGGGCCCCTGTGGGAGCGGACTTGCCCGCGAAGAGGCCCGTACCGGCGCTACAGGCCTATCGCCCAACCACTTTGGGCTTGTACGCGCAGTACCCTGGCCGCGGTCCGACCTTGGGGTGGTTGCGGCAGGTGTCCGGGCGCTTGTCATAAATGGTGCACAGCCGGCTCTTGCGGTCCAGATACATGCAATCGTCGTTGCTCATCCGGGTCAGGGTGAAGATGCCCGACTTCTGGTTGAAGCGTTCGATGATGCCTTCTTTCTGCAGGCGCTTGGCGACGTTCTTCGGCGGCTCGTCCTTCTCGAACTCGTCCACCACGCCGATGCGGATCAGATCCTTGATCTTCACCTCCACAGGCAGGGTACAGCAGGTCGAATGGCAGCCATGGCACATGCTGCTGGTATAGCGCTGCCAGGTTTCCAGGCGGTCGACTTCGGCGGCGGCGATCAGGGTCGGTTTCATTTTAATAGTGGGCGGATCACGGTCTTGGGGCGCGCGATCATACCGGAGTTGTTCAATTTGTGAACAACCTTTTGCCGGAATCGCCAAGCCGGCATGAAAACTGCGAACCGAGCCTGTCACTCCCTGTCGAAGGGTCTAGTCTCTTCAATCTCCCTCCGTATTCGTCAACTTGCCCGAGGATGCCGCATGTCCCAGGAACCCAAAGCTCGTGACGCCGAGGTGGCCGCGTTTCGCGCCGCTGTACTGGACAAACTGACCTACGCGGTCGGCAAGGACCCGGAACATGCCTTCGACCATGACTGGTTCGAAGCCATCGCCCTGGCCGCCCGCGATCACATGGTCGACCACTGGATGGACCACACCCGCCGGGCCTACCGGCGCAGCCAGAAGCGGGTCTACTACCTCTCCCTGGAATTCCTCATCGGCCGACTGCTGTACGACAGCCTGAGCAACCTGGGCTATCTGGAAATCGCCCGTGAAGCGCTCGAGGGGCTGGACGTGGACCTTGAGCGCATCCGCCTGCTCGAGCCCGATGCGGCGCTGGGTAATGGTGGCCTGGGACGGCTTGCGGCGTGCTTCATGGAAAGCATGTCGACCCTCGGCATTGCCGCCCATGGCTACGGTATCCGCTACGAGCATGGGTTGTTCCGCCAGGCCATCGTCGATGGCTGGCAGCAGGAGCAGACCGAGAACTGGCTGGACTTCGGCAACCCTTGGGAGTTCGAGCGCGCCGAGGTGATCTATCCGATCAGTTTTGGCGGCAGTGTCGAAACGCTGCACGATGCCCATGGCGCTGCGCGGCAGGTCTGGACGCCGGGCGAAACCGTTCGTGCAGTGGCCTACGATACGCCGGTGGTCGGCTGGCGCGGCTCCAGCGTCAATACCTTGCGCCTGTGGCGTGCCCGGGCGCTCGAAGAGTTGCACCTGGAGCGCTTCAATGCCGGCGATCACCTGGGGGCGGTGGCCGAAGTGGCGCGGGCCGAAAGCATCTCGCGAGTGCTTTACCCGGCGGACAGCACCGAAGCGGGGCAGGAATTGCGCCTGCGCCAGGAGTACTTCTTCGTTTCCGCGTCGCTGCAGGATCTGCTGCGACGTCACCTGAACATGCACGATGACCTGCTCAACCTGCCGGACTCGGCGGCGATCCAGCTCAACGACACTCACCCCTCGATCGCCGTCGCGGAGCTGATGCGCCTGCTGGTCGACCAGCACGGGATTCCCTGGGAAAAGGCCTGGGAGCTGACGGTCGGCACCCTGGCCTACACCAATCACACCCTGCTGCCCGAGGCCCTGGAAACCTGGCCTGTGGCGTTGATGGAGCGCATGCTGCCGCGGCACATGCAGATCATCTACCTGATCAACGCGTACCACATCGACGCGCTGCGGGCCAAAGGCTTGCACGACTTCGACGTGCTGCGCGCGGTGTCGCTGATCGAGGAGGACAACGGCCGCCGTGTGCGCATGGGCAACCTGGCGTTTCTCGGTTCGCACAGCGTCAACGGCGTGTCGGCGCTGCACAGCAAGTTGATGAAGAGCACGGTGTTCGCCGAGTTGCACAAGCTGTATCCGCAACGGATCAACAACAAGACCAACGGCATCACCTTCCGCCGCTGGCTGTACCAGGCCAATCCGCAGTTGACCGGCATGCTGGTCGACGCCCTGGGCGCCGAGGTGCTGGACGATCCGGAGGGCAAGCTCAAGGCGCTGGCGCCTCATGCCGAGAAAGCCAACTTCCGCAAGCAGTTCGCAGCCCAGCGCCTGCACAGCAAGCGCGCACTGGCGAGCATCATCCAGGACCGCATCGGCGTGACGGTCAATCCCGAAGCGTTGTTCGACGTGCAGGTCAAGCGTATCCACGAGTACAAGCGCCAGTTGCTCAACCTGTTGCATACCGTCGCGCTGTACCAGGCCATCCGCAACGACCCGACCACCCAGTGGGCGCCGCGGGTGAAGATCTTCGCCGGCAAGGCGGCAGCCAGCTATCACCAGGCCAAGCTGATCATCAAGCTGACCAACGACATCGCTCGGGTGGTCAACAACGACCCCACCGTGCGCGGGCTGCTCAAGGTGGTGTTCCTGCCCAACTACAACGTCAGCCTGGCCGAGAGCATCATCCCGGCGGCCGACCTTTCCGAGCAGATCTCCACTGCCGGGTACGAAGCGTCCGGTACCAGCAACATGAAGTTCGCCCTCAACGGCGCGCTGACCATCGGCACCCTCGACGGCGCCAACGTCGAGATGTGCGAGCAGGTCGGCGCGGAAAACATGTTCATCTTCGGCCTGACCGCCCAGCAGGTCGAGGCGCGCAAGCGCGCGGGCGATTTCGGTGCGGCGGCTGCCGTGGCAGCGTCGGGGCGCCTTGGCGATGTCCTGCAGGCGATCCGCAGCGGGGTGTTCTCGCCGGATGATCCAGGGCGCTATGCCGGACTGATCGACGGCCTGGTGGCCTACGATCGCTTCCTGCTGTGTGCCGATTTCGATGCGTACTGGGATGCCCAACTGCGGGTCGAGGAACTGTGGCATACGCCGCAGGAGTGGTGGCGCATGGCGGTGCTCAATACCGCACGGATGGGCTGGTTCTCGTCGGACCGGACCATTCGCGAATATGCCACTGAGATATGGAAGGCATTGGATTAGCAGGGTGTCAGTTCCGGCCCGATCGCGGGGCCAGCCCGCTCCTGTAAAGGACGGCGCTGGCCCTGTAGGAGCGGGCTTGCCCCGCGATGGGGCCGCCGCCGACCAACTGCCTGAACTCATTGCCCGAACCACCGTCTGATCCGCCAGGCGAGTCTCTTCGCTCGCTAGGCTGCCACTCTCCCTGTAAACTGCGGGGGTTTTTCTACCCCTTTCCACTTCGGAGCCATACATGTCCCGCGTTACCCTGAGTCGCTATCTGATTGAGCAGACCCGCAGCAACAACACTCCTGCCGATCTGCGCTTCCTGATCGAAGTGGTGGCGCGCGCGTGCAAGGAAATCAGCCACCACGTGTCCAAGGGCGCCCTGGGCGGCGTGCTGGGCAGCATGGGCACCGAAAACGTGCAAGGCGAAGTGCAGAAGAAGCTCGACGTCATCTCCAACGACATCCTGCTCGAGGCCAACGAGTGGGGCGGCCACCTGGCCGGCATGGCGTCCGAAGAAATGGACAACGCCTACCAGATCCCGGGCAAATATCCCAAAGGCGCCTACCTGCTGGTCTTCGACCCGCTGGACGGCTCGTCGAACATCGACGTCAACGTCTCGGTCGGTACCATCTTCTCCGTGCTGCGTTGCCCGAACGAGTACCTGAGCCAGAACGAAACCCTCAACGAAAACGCCTTCCTGCAACCAGGCACCCAGCAGGTCGCCGCCGGTTATGCGATCTACGGCCCGCAGACCATGCTGATCCTCACCCTGGGCAATGGCGTCAAGGGCTTCACCCTGGACCGCGAACTGGGCAGCTTCGTCCTGACCCACGAAAACATCCGCGTTCCGGAAACCACCGCAGAATTCGCCATCAACATGTCCAACCAGCGCCACTGGGAAGCCCCAGTGCAGCGCTACGTGGGCGAGCTGCTGGCCGGTGAGACCGGGCCGCTGAAAAAGAACTACAACATGCGCTGGATCGCCTCGATGGTGGCCGACGTGCACCGCATCCTGACCCGTGGCGGCCTGTTCATGTACCCGCGCGACGCTCGCGAGCCGAGCAAGCCGGGCAAGCTGCGCCTGATGTACGAAGCCAACCCGATGTCGTTCATCATCGAGCAGGCCGGCGGCGCATCGACCAACGGTTACGAGCGCATCCTCGACATCAAGCCTGAGAGCCTGCACCAGCGCGTGTCGGTGATCCTGGGCTCGAAGGAAGAGGTCGAGCGCGTCACCGCCTATCACAAGGAGTAAGTCATGCTCGCACCTTGGCAGCCGTTGCTGGAATGGTGGTTCGGTTGGGGCACCAATGCCCAGGCCGTGGCTGACGAGAAAAACACCCGCTGGTTCGGCAAGCATGACGATGCCGAGGCCCAGGCACTGTTCGGCGATCTGGTCGAGCAGGCCCTGGCGGGTGGGCTCGATGAGTGGCAGCAGAGCCCGCAGGGCTGGTTGGGGTTGTTGATCTTGCTCGACCAGTTGCCGCGCATGATCTACCGCGACACGCCGCGCGCCTTCGACGGCGACCGGCGTGCCCAGGTGGTGGCCATGCAGGGTTTGCAGAAGGGTTGGGACTATCAGCTGCTGCCGATCCAGCGCGTGTTCGTGCTGCTGGTGCTGGAGCACGCCGAGGTGCTGGATTGGCAGAACCTGTGCGTGGAGCGCTACCAGGTCTTGCTGGACGAGCAACCCGAGGCCAATCGCCGGCTGTTCGAAGGCTTTCTGGACTATGCCGAGCAGCACCAGCGGGTGATCGCGCGGTTTGGGCGTTTCCCGCATCGCAACCTGTTGCTGGGGCGGCCGAGTACCAGTGAAGAGATGGACTTCCTGCTGGAGCCGGGTTCCCGGTTCTGAATCAGCGGCGCCTTCTTCGCGGGTATATCTGCGAAGAAGGCGCCGCCGAACCTTATATCCTGAAACTCCCCACCAACTGCTTCAACCGATCGACCTGATGCTCCAGGTCGTTGCAGGCACGCAAGGTGCTCTGCAGGTTCTGCACTCCTTGCTGGTTCAGCGTATTGATCTCGGTGATGTCGACATTGATCGACTCGACCACTGACGTCTGCTCTTCGGTCGCCGTGGCTACCGACTGGTTCATGCCGTCGATCTCGCCGATGCGCTGGGTCACGCTGCCCAGGCGGTCGCCTGCGCGGTTGGCGATCTCGACGCTGTGATCACTGTGCTGCTGGCTCTGGTTCATGGTGCTCACCGCCACTTGCGCGCCGGCCTGCAATTCCTCGATCAGCCCCTGTACCTGCTGCGCCGACTCCTGGGTGCGGTGCGCCAGGTTGCGCACCTCATCGGCCACCACGGCAAAACCACGTCCGGCCTCGCCGGCCCGCGCTGCTTCGATGGCGGCGTTGAGCGCCAGCAGGTTGGTCTGTTGGGAGATGCCGCTGATCACGTCGAGAATCTGGCCGATGTTCGCGGTATGGGCGTTGAGCGTCTCGATATTGCCGCACGAATCGCTGATTCGCGCCGACAGCTTGTTCATCACATCGATGGTCTGGCCAACCACCTGCTGGCCTTCCGCGGCGAGGTCGCGGGCGTCGCTGGAGTGCTGCGAGGCGAGGGCGGCGTTCTGGGCGATCTCCTGGGCTGCGGCGCCCAGCTGGTTGATCGCCGCCGCCACGCTGCTGGTGCGGCTGGACTGCTGGTCGGCGTTGTCGATGGAGGCGTTGGATGCACTCACCACCTGCTTGGCCACGGCGTTGACCTGGCCAGTGGCCGAAGCCACTTCGCGGATCGACTCGTGGATACGCTCGACGAAGCGGTTGAACGACTGCCCCAGGCTGCCGAATTCGTCCTGGCCGTGGATGGTCAGGCGCCGGGTCAGGTCGCCTTCGCCCTCGGCGATATCGCGCATGGCTCGGCCCATCACGTGCAGCGGCTCCATCAGCACACGAATCAGCAGGCCCAGCAGGGCGATGATCACCACCACGGCAATCAGCGTGGCCACCACCGCCGAGGTGCGCAGTTCGCCGAGCATGGCGAAGGCAGCATCCTGGTCCAGGACCAGTGCGACGTACCAGTCCGCCGGCACGCCATCGACGTGGGTGAAGCTGATGAACTGGCTGCGACCGTCTGCCTCGACTTCGGCCAGCCCCTTGCCGATGCGCGGGGTGTTGTTGGGGTAGACGTCTGCCAGGGTCTTGAGTGCCAGCTCGGCCTTGGGATGGATGAGGATCTTGCCTTCGCCGTTGACGATGAAGGCGTGGCCCTTGCCGCCGAAGTCCAGGGCGTTGACCAGGTTGCTGATGGTCTGCAGGTCGGTGTCGACGCCGCTGACGCCAATCAATTGGCCGGCCTGCTGCACGGGCGTGGCAAGGGTGATCACCAGCTTGCCGGCCGACGCCGAGATGTAGGGTTCGGTGATGATGGTCTGGTTGGCGGCGCTGGCGGCCTTGTACCAGCCGCGGGCGCGCGGGTCGTAGTCGGGGGCGCGATTGCCGGCCGGCACCGATTGCATACGGCCGTCCTTGCCGCCGAAGTAGGTGAGCTGGAAGTTGCTGGCGTAGACCGGCAGCGCCAGGCTGCGGTCAAGGCTGGCCTTTTCCGGGCCGTCCACGGCGACCTGCTGGCCCAACGACTGTAGCAACTGGATGCGGCTGTCGAGCCAGGTGCGGATATTGCCCGCGGTGAGGTTACCCAGTTCCTGCAGGTTGGTTTCGGTATCGCTGCGCAGCGACTGGCGCTGGCGATAGTCGTTGAACAGCACGAAGCAGGCGAAGGCGACGGCCACCACGAGTGCGGCGGCCACCAGGATCTTGTGGCTGAACTTGAGATTTTTTGTCATGTGCAAGGTCTGCGCAGGCATTTCGGGAGGAGGGTGCGGCAAAGGGCCACATCGCTGAATGCTATGTCGCCCGTGATGAATTAGCCATGAGAGATTTGTGACGGGACCCGACCAACGGCATGGTACGAAAGCAGGGGTAGCAGGGAACCGGGGAGGCATTTTCGCTTCTAAGGTCTCTGCAGGCCGTCTCGCCTGTTGCATCCATCTCCAGGAGAGCCCTTCATGTCGTTGCGTTCCCTCGCCCTGTTGTCCTTGTTGGTCGTCCTGACCGCCTGCAGCAAGATCAACCAGGAAAACTATTCCAAGCTCAAGGCCGGCATGAGCAAGGCCGAGGTCGAGCAACTGCTCGGGTCGCCGAAGGAGTGCTCGGGCGCGCTCGGCATGAGCAGCTGTACCTGGGGGGACGAGAAGAGCTTCATCAGTGTTCAGTACGCCGCTGACAAGGTGTTGATGTACTCCGGGCAGGGCCTCAAATGAGGGCCGCGCATCTGCTGCTGGCGCTGGGTCTGGCGTTGGTATTGGGCGGGTGTGCCAGCTCGTCGGTGGATTCGTTGGCGCCCAAGACGGCCGGCAACGTCGACCTCAAGCGCTACCAGGGCAAGTGGTTCGAACTGGCCCGCCTGCCGATGCGCTTCCAGGAAGGCTGCGCGCAGTCCGAAGCCCATTACAACCTCAAGCCCGATGGCAGCCTGGGTGTGCTCAACCGTTGCCGTACCGAAGGTGATGAATGGTTGCGCGCCGAAGGTCGTGCGGGCATCGAGGCGCCGGGGCACACCGACAAGTTGTGGGTGGAGTTCGACAACTGGTTCACGCGCCTGGTACCGGGGCTGACCAAGGCGGACTACTGGATCCTGTACGTGGACGATCATTATCGTACTGCGATTGTCGGCAGCCCGAATCGCAAGTACCTGTGGATCCTGTCGCGAACTCCGAGCCTGCCGGCGTGGGAGCGCGAGAACCTGCTGTCGAAGGCTCGCCAGCAGGGGTATGACACCAGTCGGCTGATCTGGCGGGTGTCGGACAAGGCGATCGTTGCCCGGCATTGAGTCTGCCGGGCTCCAGGTCAGGCCTGGCGCGATCCGCAGCTGATCGCGCCGGCTTTCAGCCCAGCAGCGTGCGCAGTACCGCGGCGAATGCCTGCCCGCTTTGCTCTTCCAGCGCATGTCGCCCCTGGCGTACCACCCACTGGCCGTTGACCATCACATCACGTACCTGACGGTCGCTGCCGGCGAACAGCCAGCGGTTGAGGATGCCGTCGCCGCTTGAAGTTGCCAGGTACGGATCCTGGCCATCGAGCACCAGCCAGTCGGCACGCTTGCCCACCGCCAACTCGCCAATGCCTTGCCCCAGGGCCTGCGCGCCGCCTGCCAGCGCCGCGTCGTAGAGTGTGCGGCCGACCATCGGCTGGTCGCTGCGGTACAGCCGGTTGCGCCGCTGGTCGCGCAGGCGCTGGCCGTACTCCAGCCAGCGCAGCTCTTCGACGACGCTCAGCGAGACATGGCTGTCCGAGCCGATGCCCATGCGCCCGCCCTGGGCCATGAAGTCGACGGCCGGGAAGATGCCATCGCCCAGGTTGGCCTCGGTGGTCAGGCACAGCCCTGCCACCGCGCCGCTGCGGGCCATGGCGCTGACTTCGTCGGCCTCGACGTGGGTTGCATGCACCAGGCACCAGCGCGCATCCACCTCGACGTGCTCGTACAGCCATTGCACCGGGCGACGGCCGCTCCAGCCCAGGCAGTCGTTGACTTCCTTCTGCTGCTCGGCAATGTGGATGTGCACCGGGCACGCCTTGTCGCTGGCGCCCAGCACTTCGGCGATCTGGTGTGGCGTTACCGCGCGCAGCGAGTGGAAACACAGGCCCAGGTGCTGCGCGGGTTGCGCGGCCAGCAGCGGCTTGAGCTGCTCCTGCAGGCGCAGGTACTGCTCGGTGGAGTTGATGAAGCGGCGCTGGCCCTCGTTCGGCGCCTGGCCGCCGAAGCCGGAATGGGAGTACAGCACCGGCAGCAGCGTCAGGCCGATGCCGCTGGCGCTCGCTGCCGCGCTGATCTGGCGCGACAGCTCGGTGGGGTCGGCGTAGGGCGTGCCGGCATTGTCGTGGTGAACGTAGTGGAATTCGGCCACCGAGGTGTAGCCGGCCTTGAGCATCTCGATGTACAGCTGGCGGGCGATGACCTGCAATTGCTCGGGAGTGATCAGGCGGACCAGGCGGTACATCAGGTCGCGCCAGGTCCAGAAACTGTCATTGGGGTTGCCGACCACCTCCGCCAGGCCTGCCATGGCGCGCTGGAAGGCGTGGGAATGCAGGTTGGGCATGCCCGGCAGCAGCGGGCCGGCCAAGCGTTCGGCGCCTTCGGCGCTGGCGTTCACGTCTATTTTTTCGAGGCGCCCGTCGGTGGACACCCCGAGGCGGACATTGCTGGCCCAGCCTGAAGGGAGCAGGGCGCGTTCGGCGAAGTAGGCGGACATCACTCGGTCATCCTGTATCGTTATTTGTATATACATATACAGACGTTTGCCTGCCGGGTAAACTGCGGCAAGCTACCGTCAATCAAATTGCACAAGGATGCATAGCCGTGCCGACACCTTCCGTCTCCGCGCTGGTGGCCCAGATGGGCGAAGGGCCGGCGCTGCTGTATGCGCGGGTCAAGCAGATGATCGTCCAGCAGATCGAAAACGGCAGCTGGCCGCCTCATCATCGCGTCCCGTCGGAAAGCGAGCTGGTCAGCCAGCTGGGCTTCAGCCGCATGACCATCAACCGCGCCCTGCGCGAGCTGACCGCCGAGGGCCTGCTGGTCCGCATGCAGGGCGTCGGGACCTTCGTCGCCGAACCCAAGACGCGCTCGGCGCTGTTCGAAGTCAACAACATTGCCGACGAGATCGCCAGCCGCGGGCATCAGCACCGCTGCCAGGTGATCATCCTCACCGAGGAGGCCGCAGGTTCCGAGCGCGCCATGGCCCTGGACATGCGCGAGGGGCAGCGGGTGTTCCATTCGCTGATCGTGCACTACGAGAACGATGTGCCGGTGCAGATCGAGGATCGCTATGTGAACGCGGCGATCGCCCCGGATTACCTGCGCCAGGATTTCACCCGGCAGACGCCTTATGCGTACTTGTCCCAGGTCGCGCCGCTGACCGAAGGCGAGCACGTGGTCGAAGCGATCCTGGCTGACCCAGACGAATGCAAGCTGTTGCAGATCGAGCGTGGCGAGCCCTGCCTGCTCATCCGTCGGCGTACCTGGTCAGGCCGCCAGCCGGTCACCGCCGCGCGCTTGATTCATCCCGGTTCCCGTCATCGCCTGGAAGGACGTTTCAGCAAATGAGCCAGCTGCAGTTGTTGCGTGCCCGCGATTATCCGCGCATGCCCTGGAAGAACGGTGGTGGGTCTACCGAAGAAATCACCCGCGATGCGGGCGTTGGCCTGGACGGGTTCGGCTGGCGCCTGTCGATCGCCGATATCGAGGCTTCCGGCGGCTTTTCCAGTTTCACCGGTTATCAGCGGATCATCACCGTGCTGCAGGGCGATGGCATGCGCTTGTCGGTGGACGGCCACGAAAGCCGGCCGCTGCTGCCGTTCGATGCCTTTGCGTTCAGTGGCGAGAGCCAGGTTGCCTGCACACTGCAGGGTGGCCCGATCCGCGACTTCAACCTGATCTATGCGCCGAACCGTTACCGCGCGCGGTTGCAGTGGTTCATGGGGGGTACTCGCCTGTTCAGTTCGGCCGAGACCGTGCTGGTGTTCAGTGCCGAGGCGGACCTGAGCGTCGGGATCCAGGGGCAGGCGTCGGTGCTTGGGTTGTATGACTGCCTGCAGCTCAGTGGTAACGCGGGTTTGCTGGAGGTCGAGGTATCGGGGCGCTGCTGCGTTATCGAGTTGAGTCCTCAGCTGTTGTAAGTCTTCAGGGCGCTATCGCGGGACGAGCCCGCTCCTACAGGTTCAGTGCGTCATTCAGGACGGCGCTGAACCTGTAGGAGCGGGCTCGTCCCGCGATAGCGCCCTCAAAAACCCTGAAAAAACAGTTACCCGGTAACGCCCGCAAACAGCGCACCCTGTTACCGAATGCCCCAAAGTGGCGCAAAGCCATTTCTGTCTGAACTCCCCGACAAATCCTTCCCGCGATTTTTCTTCACGTCTCAAGGCCTTGAACCACGAGGCCTCCAGTCCATCGCCCGAGCCTCTCGAACCACCCGTTTCGATGACTTGGCAATTCAATTGCATATGCTTGTATGTACAAGTAAAGATAAGTGCGCGATAGTGGATAGGCCGTCCCATCCGCACGGTACCGAACAGCCCCGGCCCGCCGATCTCGTCGGGTTTGAATAGATCGCTCAAGGAGCACCTTTCGTGACTGACAAAAAGCCCACCACTTTCCGTGACGTCGAGATCCGCGCCCCACGTGGCACCCAGCTGAACGCCAAGAGCTGGCTGACCGAGGCCCCGCTGCGCATGCTGATGAACAACCTTGATCCGGAAGTGGCCGAAAACCCCAAGGAGCTGGTGGTGTACGGCGGCATCGGCCGTGCTGCGCGCAACTGGGAGTGCTACGACAAGATCGTCTCCACCCTCAAGGAGTTGAACGACGACGAAACCTTGCTGGTGCAGTCGGGCAAGCCGGTTGGGGTGTTCAAGACCCACAGCAACGCCCCGCGCGTGCTGATCGCCAACTCCAACCTGGTGCCGCACTGGGCCAACTGGGAGCACTTCAACGAACTGGATGCCAAGGGCCTGGCCATGTACGGCCAGATGACCGCCGGCAGCTGGATCTACATCGGTAGCCAGGGCATCGTCCAGGGCACCTACGAAACCTTCGTCGAAGCCGGTCGCCAGCACTACGGCGGCAGCCTCAAGGGCCGCTGGGTTCTGACCGCAGGCCTCGGCGGCATGGGCGGCGCCCAGCCTCTGGCCGCGACCCTGGCTGGCGCCTGCTCGCTGAACATCGAATGCCAGCAGGTCAGCATCGACTTCCGCCTGCGCACCCGTTACGTCGATGAGCAGGCCACCGACCTCGATGACGCCCTGGCGCGCATCGCCAAGTACACCGCCGAAGGCAAGGCGGTTTCCATCGCCCTGCATGGCAACGCCGCTGAAATTCTCCCGGAACTGGTCAAGCGTGGCGTGCGTCCGGACATGGTCACCGACCAGACCAGCGCCCACGACCCGCTCAACGGCTACCTGCCGATCGGCTGGACCTGGGAGCAGTACCGCGACCGCGCCAAGACCGACCCGGCTGGCGTGGTCAAGGCCGCCAAGCAATCGATGGCGGTGCACGTGCAAGCCATGCTCGACTTCCAGAAAGCCGGCGTGCCGACCTTCGACTATGGCAACAACATCCGCCAGATGGCCCAGGAAGAAGGCGTGAAGAATGCCTTCGACTTCCCTGGCTTCGTGCCGGCCTACATCCGTCCGCTGTTCTGCCGCGGTATCGGCCCGTTCCGCTGGGCAGCCCTGTCGGGCGACCCGCAGGACATCTACAAGACCGACGCCAAGGTCAAGGAACTGATCCCGGACGATGAGCACCTGCACCGCTGGCTGGACATGGCCCGCGAGCGCATCAGCTTCCAGGGCCTGCCGGCACGTATCTGCTGGGTTGGCCTGGGCCTGCGCGCCAAGCTGGGCCTGGCGTTCAACGAAATGGTGCGCAGCGGCGAGCTGTCTGCCCCGGTGGTGATCGGCCGTGACCACCTGGACTCCGGCTCCGTATCGAGCCCGAACCGTGAAACCGAATCCATGCAGGATGGCTCCGATGCCGTGTCCGACTGGCCGCTGCTCAACGCCCTGCTCAACACTGCGGGTGGCGCCACCTGGGTTTCCCTGCACCACGGCGGTGGCGTGGGCATGGGCTTCTCCCAGCACTCGGGTGTGGTGATCGTCTGTGATGGTACCGACGAAGCGGCGGCGCGTATTGCCCGCGTCCTGACCAACGACCCGGCCACCGGTGTGATGCGCCATGCCGACGCCGGTTACCAGATTGCGATCGATTGCGCCAAAGAGCAGGGTCTGAACCTGCCGATGATCACGGGTTGATCCGCGTCCCAGGGGTTGCTGCGCAGCCCCATCGCGGGACAAGCCCGCTCCTACTGTAGGAGCGGGCTTGCCGCGAAGGGGCACGCAGTGGCCCCAGGTGATCCACCTTCTTTGCAAGGACTGCCGATTTCCACTTCTTAAGTTTGGGAGCGTCACGCAATGAAAACCAACAAGACCTTGCTTGCTTCGCTGTTCGCCCTTGGCCTGCTCGGCAGCGCCGGTGCCACTCAGGCCGCTACCTGGTGCGAATCCGGCAAACCGGTGAAATTCGCCGGGCTGAACTGGGAAAGCGGCATGCTGCTGACCGATGTGATGCAGTTCGTGCTCGAGAAGGGCTACGGCTGCAAGACCGACAGCCTGCCGGGCAACTCCATCACCATGGAGAACGCCCTGGGCACCAACGATATCCAGGTGTTTGCCGAGGAGTGGGTGGGTCGCAGCGAAGTGTGGAAAAAGGCTGAGGCAGCCGGCAAGGTGGTCGGTGTCGGCGCACCGGTGGTCGGTGCGGTCGAAGGCTGGTACGTGCCGCGCTACGTGATCGAGGGCGATGCCAAGCGCAAGCTCGAAGCCAAGGCGCCAGGCCTGAAGAACGTGGCCGACCTGGCCCAGTACGCCAGCCTCTTCAAGGACCCTGAAGAACCGAGCAAAGGCCGTTTCTACAACTGTCCGGCCGGCTGGACCTGTGAGCTGGACAACACCCAGATGCTCAAGGACTACGGCCTGGAAGACAAATTCACCAACTTCCGCCCGGGCACCGGCCCTGCGTTGGATGCGGCGGCGCTGTCGAGCTACAAGCGCGGCGAGCCGATTCTCTTCTACTACTGGACGCCAACCCCGCTGATGGGCCAGATCGACCTGGTCAAGCTCGAGGAAAAACCGGGCGTCGACAAGACCGTGTCGATCAAGGTCGGCCTGTCGAAAACCTTCCACGAACAAGCGCCGGAGCTGGTCGGCGTGCTGGAGAAGGTCAATATCCCGATCGACATTCTCAACCAGAACCTGGGGCGCATGAGCAAGGAACGCATCGAATCGCCGAAGCTGGCCAAGATCTTCCTGAAGGAACATCCTGAAGTCTGGCAGGCGTGGGTCAGTGAAGACGCTGCCAAGAAGATCAATGCGGCGCTCTGAGCGTCCTCACCTGATGAGTGGTACCTATGTTCCCTGACAATCTCACATTCTCCATCGCCGACTGGGTCAATGGTTGGGTCGATGCGCTGGTGACCAACTACGGCGATGTGTTCCGGCACATTTCCGACACCCTGCTGTGGGCCATCGTCAACCTCGAAGGCCTGCTGCGTGCAACGCCCTGGTGGCTGATGCTGGGTATCGTCGCGGTCATCGCCTGGCACGCCACCCGCCGCATCCTGCCGACCTTGGTGATCGCCGGCCTGCTGTTCCTGGTCGGCGCCGTCGGCCTGTGGGACAAGCTGATGCAGACGCTGGCGCTGATGCTGGTGGCCACGCTGATCTCGGTGTTGGTGGGCATTCCGTTGGGCATCCTGTCGGCGCGCAGCAACCGCCTGCGGGCGGTGTTGATGCCGCTGCTGGACATCATGCAGACCATGCCCAGCTTCGTGTACCTGATTCCGGTACTGATGCTGTTCGGCCTGGGCAAGGTGCCGGCGATCTTCGCCACCGTCATCTACGCCGCACCACCGCTGATTCGCCTGACCGACCTGGGCATTCGCCAGGTCGACGGCGAGGTGATGGAAGCGATCAACGCCTTCGGCGCCAACCGTTGGCAGCAACTGTTCGGCGTGCAGTTGCCGCTGGCACTGCCAAGCATCATGGCCGGGATCAACCAGACCACCATGATGGCCCTGTCGATGGTAGTGATCGCCTCGATGATCGGCGCCCGTGGCCTGGGCGAGGATGTGCTGGTCGGTATCCAGACCCTCAACGTTGGCCGCGGCCTCGAAGCGGGCCTGGCCATCGTGATTCTCGCGGTGGTGATCGACCGCATTACCCAGGCCTATGGTCGGCCACGTCATGAGGTGAGCAAATGAGCACGCAGCCGATCAGCAAGATCGAAGTGAAGAACGTCTTCAAGATCTTCGGCGAGCGCGCCGGGGAAGCCCTGCAACTGATCCGCGAGGCGCGCAGCAAGGAACAGGTACTGTCGCAGACTGGCTGTGTGGTCGGGGTCAACGACCTGTCGCTGTCGATCGGCAGCGGCGAGATCTTCGTCATCATGGGCCTGTCCGGCTCGGGCAAGTCCACGTTGGTGCGCCACTTCAACCGCCTGATCGACCCCACCAGCGGGCAGATCCTGGTCGATGGCGAGGACATCCTGCAGTACGACATGGAAGCCCTTCGCGAATTCCGCCGACGCAAGATCAGCATGGTGTTCCAGAGCTTCGGGCTGCTGCCGCACCGCAATGTGCTGGACAACGTCGCCTACGGCCTGAAGGTGCGTGGCGAGAGCAAGCAGCTGTGCCAGGAACGTGCGCTGCAGTGGATCGAGACCGTGGGCCTGAAGGGCTACGAGAAGAAGTATCCGCACCAACTCTCCGGTGGCATGCGTCAGCGTGTGGGCCTGGCCCGGGCGCTGGCCGCCGATACCGACATCATTCTCATGGACGAGGCTTTCAGCGCCCTCGACCCACTGATCCGCGCAGAGATGCAGGACCAGTTGCTGGAACTGCAGAAAACCCTGCACAAGACCATCGTCTTCATCACCCACGACCTGGACGAGGCGGTACGCATCGGCAACCGCATCGCCATTCTCAAGGATGGCCGCTTGATCCAGGTTGGTACGCCGCAGGAAATCCTGCACTCGCCGGCCGACGAATACGTTGACCGTTTCGTTCAGCGCCGCGCCGTCGCGGTATGAGGAGCATCATGTCGAAACCTGAAGTCGTGGTGATCGGCAACGGGCCGGTGCGCTGGCAGGACATTGCCGCCGTGGCCCGCCACGGCGCGCGCCTGGAGCTGGCGCCGCAGGTGTGGGCGCGTATCGACAATGCCCAGGCCATCGTCCGGCGTATCGTCGACAGCGGCGAGCGCGCCTATGGCGTGAACACCGGCCTGGGCGCACTGTGCAACGTCTCGCTGCAGGGCGAGCAGCTCAGCGCGCTGTCGCGCAACACCTTGCTCAGCCACGCGTGCGGCGTCGGTCCGGCGCTGCCGGACGAGCAGACGCGGGCGATCATCTGCGCCGCCATCGTCAACTACAGCCACGGCAAGTCGGGCCTGCAGCGTTCGGTGGTCGAGGCGCTGCTGGCGTTGCTCGAACAGGGCATTACCCCGCAGGTCCCGTCCCAGGGCTCGGTGGGCTATCTCACGCACATGGCCCACATCGGCGTGAGCCTGCTGGGTGTGGGCAAGGTCAGTTATCGCGGGCGCCTCGTCGAGGCCGCCGAGGCCTTGGCCGATGCCGGGCTTGCGCCGGTGCAGCTCGGAGCCAAGGACGGGCTATGCCTGGTCAACGGCACGCCGTGCATGACCGGCCTCGCCAGCCTTGCGCTGGATGACGCCAGCCGCCTGCTGCAATGGGCCGATGTGATCGGCGCCATGAGCTTCGAGGCCCTGCGCGGCCAGATCGCTGCGTTCGACCCCGAGATCATCGCCCTCAAGCCACACCCAGGCATGCAGCTGGTGGGCGAGAACCTGCGCGCGCTGCTCGATGGCAGTGAAGTGATCGCCTCGAGCAAAGGCATCCGGACCCAGGACGCCCTGAGCATTCGCTCGATTCCGCAGGTGCACGGCGCGGCCCGCGACCAGATGGCCCATGTGGTGCGCCAGGTCGAGGCCGAGCTCAACGGCGCCAACGACAACCCGCTGCTGCTCGGTACACCGGACGATTTCCGTGTGGTCTCGCAGGCCAACCCCCATGGCCAGTCGGTGGCCCTGGCTGCCGACCTGCTGGCGATCGCCATGGCGGAGATCGGCGCGATTGCCGAGCGCCGCCTGGACCGCCTGGTCAACCCGCATGTCAGTGGCCTGCCGGCGTTTCTGGTCAGCAACCCCGGCGTCAACTCGGGGATGATGATCGCCCAGTACGTCGCCGCCTCGCTGTGCGGGCAGAACCGCCAGCTGGCGCAGCCCGCGGTGCTCGACAATTTCGTCACCTCGGGGCTGCAGGAAGATCACCTGAGCATGGGCACCAATGCCGCCCTCAAGCTGCACCAGGTATTGGAGAACTGCACGCAGATCCTCGCCATCGAGTACCTGCTGGCCGCCCAGGCATTCGAATTCCTCAAGGAACAGCGTTTCGGCGCGGGCACCGACGCGGCCTGGCGCTTGCTGCGCGAGAGCGTGCCGGCCTACCTGCAGGACCGCTGGCTGGCGCCGGACATCGCCAGCACCGCGGCCCTGCTCAAGGATCCACGGTTGCCGCAGCCGGTGCTGGCTGCGCTGCACTAGACAAAATAAAAAGGAGCATGAACATGGAAGCTTTGACCCTGACCCCCGGCCAGTTGACCCTGGCCCAGTTGCGCCGCATCCACCAGGCGCCGGTGCGCCTGAGCCTGGATGCCGACGCGGGTGCCGCCATCGACGCCAGCGTTGCCTGCGTCGAGCGCATTCTTGCCGAAGACCGCACGGCCTACGGCATCAACACCGGTTTCGGCCTGCTGGCCTCGACCCGCATCGCCAGCCACGACCTGGAAAACCTCCAGCGCTCGCTGGTGCTGTCCCACGCTGCCGGGATCGGCGCGCCGCTGGACGACGCGCTGGTGCGCCTGATCATGGTGCTGAAGATCAACAGCCTCAGCCGGGGTTTCTCCGGCATCCGCCGCAAGGTCATCGATGCGCTGATCAGCCTGGTCAACGCCGAGGTCTATCCGCACATTCCGCTGAAGGGCTCGGTTGGTGCCTCTGGCGACCTCGCGCCGCTGGCGCACATGTCGCTGGTGTTGCTGGGCGAGGGCAAGGCGCGTTACCAGGGGCAATGGCTGAATGCCAACGAAGCCCTCGCGGTGGCCGGCCTCGAGCCGCTGACCCTGGCTGCCAAGGAAGGCCTGGCCCTGCTCAACGGCACCCAGGCGTCCACCGCCTATGCGCTGCGTGGCCTGTTCCAGGCCGAAGACCTCTTCGCCGGGGCCATTGCCTGTGGTGCGCTGACTGTGGAAGCGGCACTGGGCTCGCGCTCGCCGTTCGATGCGCGTGTCCATGAGGTGCGCGGCCAACGTGGCCAGATCGACGCTGCCGCCTGCTACCGCGACCTGCTGGGCGACTCCAGCGAGGTTTCGCAATCGCACAAGAATTGCGGCAAGGTCCAGGACCCGTACTCGCTGCGCTGCCAGCCGCAAGTCATGGGCGCCTGCCTGACCCAGTTGCGCCAGGCTGCCGAGGTGCTGGCGGTGGAATCCAACGCCGTCTCTGACAACCCGCTGGTGTTCGCCGCCGAGGACGAAGTGATTTCGGGCGGCAACTTCCACGCCGAGCCGGTGGCCATGGCAGCCGACAACATCGCCCTGGCCATTGCCGAGATCGGCTCGCTGAGCGAACGCCGCATCTCGCTGATGATGGACAAGCACATGTCGCAGTTGCCGCCGTTCCTGGTGGAAAACGGCGGGGTCAACTCCGGCTTCATGATCGCCCAGGTCACCGCCGCCGCGCTGGCCAGCGAGAACAAGGCGCTGTCGCACCCGCACAGCGTCGACAGCCTGCCGACCTCGGCCAACCAGGAAGACCACGTGTCGATGGCCCCCGCCGCGGGCAAGCGTCTGTGGGAGATGGCCGAGAACACCCGTGGCGTGCTGGCCATCGAATGGCTGGGCGCTTGCCAGGGCCTGGACCTGCGAGAGGGCCTGAAGACCTCGGCGAAGCTGGAGCAGGCGCGCCAGACCCTGCGCCGCGAGGTACCGCACTATGACCGTGACCGCTTCTTCGCGCCGGATATCGAGGTGGCTGTGGAGCTGCTGGCCGACGGGCGCCTGACCGGCTTGTTGCCGGCTGGAGTGCTGCCGAGCCTGTGATCGGTGTCCATGCCTTCGCGGGGCGAACCCGCTCCCGCAGTCGAACCTGCAGGAGCGGGCTGGCCCCGCGATGAGGCTCTTGAGAACAACAATAAGGACGAACCATGCAACCAGCACAAGGACTCAAACGCGGGCTGACAGCCCGACACATTCGATTCATGGCCTTGGGATCGGCCATCGGTACCGGCCTGTTCTACGGCTCGGCGTCGGCGATCCAGATGGCCGGGCCAGCGGTGCTGCTGGCCTACCTGATCGGCGGCGCGGCGGTGTTCATGGTCATGCGCGCGCTTGGCGAAATGGCGGTGCACAACCCCGTGGCCGGTTCTTTCGGGCAGTACGCCAGCACCTATCTCGGACCGATGGCCGGGTTCGTGCTCGGCTGGACCTATGCCTTCGAGATGATCATCGTGTGCATCGCCGACGTCACCGCGTTCGGGATCTACATGGGCTTCTGGTTCCCCGAGGTGCCGCGCTGGATCTGGGTACTGGGCATCGTGTTCCTGATCGGCGGGCTGAACCTGTGCAACGTCAAGGTGTTCGGCGAGATGGAGTTCTGGCTGTCGCTGCTCAAGGTCGGCGCCATCGTTGCGATGATCGTGGCCGGCTTCGGCATCATGGCGTTCGGTCTGGGCCAGGCCGGTGCCGAAACCGGTGTCGGGGTCGCCAACCTGTTCGAGCATGGCGGCTTCCTGCCCAATGGTATCGGTGGCCTGATCGCCTCGTTCGCGGTGGTGATGTTCGCCTTCGGCGGTATCGAGATCATTGGTATTACCGCCGGTGAGGCGCAGGATCCCAAGCGCGTCATCCCCAAGGCGATCAACGCCGTGCCGCTGCGCATCCTGCTGTTCTACGTGCTGACGCTGTTCGTGCTGATGTGCCTGTACCCCTGGCCACAGATCGGCACCCAGGGCAGCCCCTTCGTGCAGATCTTCAGCAACCTGGGCATCAGCTCGGCCGCTGCGGTGCTGAACGTGGTGGTGATTTCCGCGGCGGTCTCGGCGATCAACAGCGACATCTTCGGTGCGGGTCGCATGATGTACGGCCTGGCCGAGCAAGGCCAGGCGCCGCGAGGGTTCGCACAGTTGTCCAGGCACGGCGTGCCGTGGCTGACGGTGCTGGTGATGGGCGCTGCGCTGCTGTTGGGGGTGCTGCTCAACTACCTGATTCCGGAAGACGTCTTCCTGCTGATCGCCTCGATCGCCACCTTCGCCACCGTGTGGGTGTGGCTGATGATTCTGGTCACCCAGGTGGCCATGCGCCGGCGCATGAGCCGCGAGCAAGCGGCCGCACTGGAGTTCCCTGTGCCGTTCTGGCCCTGGGGCCCGGCGCTGGCGATTGTGTTCATGTTGTTCATTTTCGGTGTGCTCGGCTACTTCCCGAACACTCAGGCGGCGCTGCTGGTGGGCGTGGCGTGGGTGGTGTTCCTGGTGCTGTCCTACCTGCTGTGGTGCAAGCCGCGCTCGGGGCAGGGCCAGGTCGCCCGGGAGCAGGTCGAACTGCACCGCTGACTTGTGGAGAGCTTTATGAGAACCCTTTGGCAGCACTGCCACGTGGCCACCATGGCCAACGGCAGCTACTCGATCATCGAGGATGCGGCGATCGTCACCAATGCCGGGCTGATCGAATGGATCGGCCCCAAGGCCGAACTGCCGGGCGTCGATGCCGAGCGTGTGGTCGACCTGGGCGGCGCCTGGGTCACTCCTGGCTTGATCGACTGCCATACCCACACAGTGTTCGGCGGCAACCGCAGTGGTGAGTTCGAACAGCGCCTGCAGGGCGTCAGCTATGCCGAGATCGCCGCCCAGGGCGGTGGCATCGCCAGCACCGTGCGTGCCACGCGTGCGGCCAGCGAGGACGCACTGCTGGCCAGCGCCCGTCAGCGTGTTCAGGCGTTGCTGCGCGATGGTGTCACCACACTGGAGATCAAGTCCGGCTACGGCCTTGACCTGGCCAATGAGCGCAAGATGCTGCGCGTTGCCCGGCGCATCGCCGAAGAGCTGCCAGTGACCGTGCGCGCCACCTGCCTTGCCGCTCACGCATTGCCGCCGGAGTACGCCGGCCGGGCCGATGACTACATCACCCATATCTGCGACGAGATGCTCCCGGCCCTGGCCGCCGAAGGGTTGGTGGATGCGGTGGATGCGTTCTGCGAACACCTGGCGTTCTCGCCGGCGCAGGTCGAGCGGGTGTTCATCAAGGCGCGTGAACTGGGGTTGCCGGTCAAGCTGCACGCCGAGCAGTTGTCGTCGCTGCATGGTTCGAGCCTCGCGGCACGTTACCAGGCGCTGTCGGCCGATCACCTGGAATTCATGACCGAGGAAGATGCCATCGCCATGGCCCAGGCGGGCACCGTCGCCGTGCTGCTGCCGGGGGCGTTCTATTTCCTGCGTGAAACCCAGTTGCCGCCGATGGACGCCCTGCGTCGGCATGGCGTGAAGATCGCCCTGTCCAGCGACCTCAACCCCGGCACCTCGCCGGTGCTGTCGCTGCGCCTGATGCTGAACATGGGCTGCACCCTGTTCCGCATGACCCCGGAAGAGGCCTTGGCCGGTGTCACCGTGCACGCCGCCACGGCCCTGGGCCTGGGCGACAGCCATGGTTCGCTGGAGGCTGGCAAGGTCGCTGACTTCGTCGCCTGGCAGATCGATCGTCCTGCCGACCTGGCCTACTGGCTGGGTGGCGACCTGCCCAAGCGCGTGGTGCGCCTGGGCCACGAAATTTCCCACTGAGCGAGGCGTCATGGACAAGGTATTGAGTTTTCATCAAGGTCGCCTGCCGCTGCTGATCAGCATGCCCCATGCCGGTCTCACGTTGACCCCGGCGGTCGAAGCCGGGCTGGTGGACGAGGCCAGGAGCCTGCCGGACACCGACTGGCATATTCCGCAGCTGTACGATTTTGCCCGTGAGCTGGGGGCCAGCGTGGTGGCGGCCGAGTACTCGCGCTTCGTCATCGACCTGAACCGGCCGGACGACGACAAGCCGTTGTACGTCGGCGCCACCACCGGGCTGTACCCGGCGACGCTGTTCGACGGCGAGCCGTTGTTCAAGGAAGGGCAGGTGCCGTCGGCCGACGAGCGTGCCACCTACCTGGAGAAGATCTGGCGCCCGTACCACGGCACTCTTCGCCAGGAGCTGGATCGCCTGCGGGCCGAGTTCGGTTACGCGCTGCTGTGGGACGCCCACTCGATCCGTTCGCTGATTCCGCACCTGTTCGAGGGCAAGCTGCCGGACTTCAATCTCGGTACCTTCAACGGCGCGAGCTGCGACCCGGCGCTGGCCGAGCGGCTCGAGGCGGTGTGCGCCGACGCACCTGCCTACAGCCATGTACTCAACGGGCGTTTCAAGGGCGGGCATATCACCCGTCACTACGGCGATCCGGCCAACCACGTCCACGCGGTGCAGTTGGAACTGGCGCAGAGCACCTACATGGAAGAGGTTGAGCCGTTCGCCTACCGCGAGGATCTGGCGCGGCCCACGCAGGAGGTGCTGCGGCGTCTGCTCGCCAGCGTGCTCGAATGGGGCAAGGGGCGTTACGGCAAGTGAGGGCAACCCCGGGCCGGGACAAAGCCGGCCCGGGGTAGTGCGGTGTCGCCAGTGGGTCATTCGCGCTCGGGGTTGGCCTGGAGGGTCAGCTCCTGTATCAGGCGAGCTTCCTTTGCCTGCTTTTCACGCTTCAAGCTGTCGAACTCCGGCGCGAGTTGCTCCAGGGTGCTGTCGGGGAACTGCTCGGGCAACTCCAGTACCTGCGCCTGGTACTGCTGTTCGATCGCTTCGAAGCGCGCCTGGTGGGTGTGGCGCAGGTAGCGAATCCATTCTTCGTTGCTGGTGGCGTAGTTCAGGAACGACTCGCCCTGTTCTTCGCGGTGCACCTGGTCCACGGCCAGCGCCAGCTCGTTACGGCTGACATCGGCGAAAGCCTCGTACAGCATGTTGTCGTCCGGTACGCCAAGCTTGAGTTCCGCATTCAACCCGCGTCGATAGGCCAGGCGCACCTCTGCCTCGTCGCGCCCCCTGGCTTTGTCCCGGGCGATCTCGTCCAGCCGGTGCAGGCGGAAGAGACGACGCAGCTCCCGGTAGAGCGTGTGCTCCGACTCTGCCGCCTCGGTCAGCAAGCGCCGGCCGTCGATCAGCAGTTCGATGTTCTGGAACACCAGCAGGGCGCCGTCATGGCAGGTCTGGTTGCCGGTGTCGGGCTGCACCAGGGCCTCTTCGGCCACGGCGTTGAACAGCAGACGCTCCTCGGTATTGACCGCGGCCTTGACCAGCATCAGACGCACGCGCTCGCAGAACGATTGGCGGGTCTGGCCGTTGCGATAGGGGGCAGCCTGGCGCAACCGACCGACCAGCGCCAGCAGGTTGGCAGCGTCACCGCTTTCTTCGAGGGTTTCCCAGGCGCTTCTCAGGGCCTCGTTCTGCGCCTGGGCGCCGAGCGACCAGTCGTCGACGTTGGGCAGGTCGTTATCGGCAGAGAGCATCGGGTTGTGCAGGTGTCCGCCAGCCATTTCATCATCTGACGAGGTGAGAAAGAGCAGGTCTTCGGGCACGTCCATGGCGAAGGTATAGCTGTGCTGGCTGTCCGATGAGGTGCGCGCGCGCGTCATGGTGTCCATGCTCAACGGGTTGCCGAACAATGCGATCGATGAGATCGGGAAACCGTTATCGATGTTGCTGAGGATGTGTTCGGGAAGTTCGGTGAGCTGGTTTTCACTGAGATCCAGCATGTCCATCGGCAGCAGGCTGTCGATCCATGCCGGCCAATGCTGCAGGCCCATGTTGTTCAAGTCGAGGCGGCGCAGGTTGCGTAGCGCTTCGGGCACTTGGGTGATGGTGCCCATGCGGTTGCCGCCCAGGTCCAGCACTGTCAGGTTGCTCAAGTGAGCGAGGGTTGCAAGCATGCTGTCGTCCACCTCCAGGTTCATGTCGCGCATCGAGAGGTAGGTCAGGCGTGGCAGGCGGAGCAGTGCCGTGGGCAGGGTCTGGGTGGCGCCGATGTATTCCACCAGGTTCAGGCTCTCGACGTTCGGGAGTCGGGCGAGAAACGCATCCAACTGCTCTGTGCTTCCACTCGCTCGGGATAGGGACAGGTTGCGCACCCGCTCGTTGAAGAAGGCCGGCAACTGTGGCGGGAAATGCCCCAGGTCCATGTCTTCCAAGCGCAAGGTCGTCTGGGTCAGGCCTTGTTCCTGGCTCTGCCAGAAGGTGCTCAACGCGGAGCCGATACGGCGGCGGGCAAGTGTCGCGGCCTGGCTTGGCGGGGCGCTCGAACTGGAGGCGTTGGCCCACTGGTCGATGGCCTCGTGCAACGCCTGGCGTTGCTGGAGGTGCTGGTCGAGACGGGTACGCAGGCCGGGCGAGATATCGACCGTGACGTTGGGGCTCGACGCTTCGTGGGCCAACAGCAGGCGCAGCAATTGGTCATCGCTGATGCGGTTGCCTTCCAGTGTGATGACGGTGTGTGGGCGTGCGTCGGCGTGGCTGCTGAGCAGCATGCCAGGCAGTACCCGCAGGTTGTTGTCGCGTAGCGAAAGTTCGCCGATGTTCGCCAGTGCCCCTAGGCCCAGACCCTGCGGCCAGTGGTCGAGGGTCATACGGTCGAGACCAAGGTAGTCCAGCGTGAGCTCGCGAAAATCCGGGCGGTAGCGTTCGGAAAGGCGGTTGCCGCTGAAGTCCAGGCGACGCAGGCGAGGCAGGCCGGCGAGGCTGTTGATGTCGCTCTCGGACAGTTGCAGGTTCTGGTTCAGCAGGCTGAGCGATTCGAGCTCGGGGAAGTGCGTTGCCATCAACCCAACGCTGAACAGCATTTGCGATGGGGCGGCGGTTTGCGAGTAGGGGCGGCTGATTTCGAGTGAGCGCACGCCTGGCAGCTGTCGGAACAGGTTGTTCAGGTGCCGCTCGTATGCGGTCCAACCCACGCTACTGCCAAATGACGGCTCGGTCAGTCGCACGTGCGTGATGGTCGCGCTGAGGAAGTCGGGCAGGTCCGAAGGGAAGCTGCTGAGGTCGATGCGCTCCAGGTGCAGGGGGGCTTGGGTGTCTCCGAGGGCGGGCAATGCGTTGCGGTGCCAGTGATTCATGAAGCGTGCCTGAAGCTCGGAGAACGTTTGTGGCGGGACAAGGATGTCGGGGTGGACCGCCGTGCGCCAATCGTCCAGCCAGCGCTGGAGGGCGGTGCGCTGTTCTTGCAGCTCGCGCAGGCGGTTATGGATGTCCGAACGGTTCATGCCGCTGGTTTCAAGGCGGGTCAGGATCTGTTCGGCCGAGCGGGAGAGGTGTTCGGGCAGTTCGAGGGTGCGGATGATGCGCAGCAGTGTATGGCGGGTGAACGAACCCCCAACCGCACCTCGACCGCCCAGTGGGTAGCCGATGCGCCCGTCGGCCAGGCGCATCGGTGAGCGGTAGCCTGGGTTCAGCGGTTGCATGCCCAGCAGGCGCCTGAACGTAGCGCGTGGCAGGAGGTTGGCCTGGATCAGGCGTTGCAAGGCAAGGGTCTGTTCGGCACCGTCGCCCGCCAGTGTTTCGCGCAGGGCGGCGGGCATCACCTCGAGCAGTGCGCTGTACAACGAAGTATGCGAGGACAAGGAGGTGGCCGATTCCGCAAGGTAGCCTGAGGCGGTGCTGACGAGGGTCTGGCCTTGCGTGTCGGTGGTGCCGATCTCGAAGGTTCCGCCAGGCAACTGCTCCAGTGTCAGGCGGGTGCCGGTTGGCCAGTCGGACAACTGCTCCAGCGTGTACAGCGCCAGCCGCTCGCTATCGGCATTGCGCACCGAGTCCAGGAATAGCCCCTCGTAGGCACGCGCCAGGCGCACCTGTTGCTGATAGAGGCGTATTTCCTGGGCCAGGCGGTAGGGCACCTTGGCTTGTGCCAGGCTTTGCAGCTCCTCGGGCGTGGCGTGGCGCAGCAGTTCCTCGACGATTGCATTCGGCAGTTGCGGGTAGCGCTGCTGGATGAGCTCTGCGGATGGCGTCACGCTGCTCGACAAGGCGCTGTAGCGCTTGGCGAATTCTGCCTGGGCCATGTGTGGCTCGGCGTAGGCGGGCGTCTGGCTGATCTGCTGGTCCAGCGTGAAGCGCGCCAGGGTGTCTTCCAGCAGTGCGGGAAGCCGCTGGTTATCGGCGACGATCCGGCGCAGCACGTCTTCCTGGGTGTCGCTGGTCTCCAGGATGTGGATGATGGTTTCATCGTCGAACGCCGCGGCCAGCGGGCTTGCGCGACGCATGAGGGTAAGCGCCTGCCAGGTCAGCGGCTGGTCCAGTTCGTGCAGCCAGGCACCGGCACCATTGTGGCGCAGGCTCGGTTGGTAGCTCTGCGGGTTGTGCGGGTGTTCGAGCCGGTATTCACCAGTAGGCGTCGCCTGGCTCAGCGAATAGTGGGTGCCGTCCAGCGCGAGCCAGGTCTTGCCTTGGTGATGGTACAGGCCGAATTCATCTGGCTGCAGGTCGGCTGGCAGCAGAATGTCGTGCGCGAACGGCCGCAGGTCGGGCGCCCACAGGCGGGTCTGGCCATCGGGCAGTTCGACGGGGGTGAGTTCTTCGATGAACGAGGGCGTTTCGACCGCAATACGCTCGAGCGCCGGTACCTCGCCTGTGCCGCCGGCGGCCCCCAGTGCGGCGGTGAGCGCCACGTTCTCGACCACATCCATCAGGTACTCGAAGGCCTGTTGCTGGTCGCCGCTGGCCCAGCTGTCCAGGCCCTCGAACACCTCGTAGCTCAGTTGGATAGCGGCCACGCCCATCATCACCTGGCCCAGCACGGGTATGAAGAAGGCGCTGATGTTGAGCGCGTCGAATGCCAGCTGGGTGAAGTAGGCTCGACGCTTTTCGGCGGTCTTTTCGTCCTCGACGGCGGTGGGCACCGCGTGGAATGCCGCGTCGTCCTTGAGCCGCTGCTGCTTGTGCTCGACCTGATGGCTGAGCAGCGGCTGGCGCAAGGGCTCCAGGGTCACCGGAACCCAGGCCTCTGGGTCGCGGACCCGCTCGACCTGGCTGCCTTGGCCGTCGGAGCTAGGTTGTACGGTGCTCCAGTCGACCGGTTGCAGGCAGTCGCGCAGCTTTTCGAAGAAGGTGGCGCTGTCACGCGCCGGCACTGCGCGCTTGAGCTGATCGACCGGCATCATCCACAGCTGTTCGCGCAAGTGGGCCTGTGCCTCGTGCACCGAATGGTGCTGCTGCAAGGGGGTGTCGCTGCCGGGCAGGTAGGTGACGAGCAGGCCTTTGTGCGGCAATAGCAGCGGATCGTAGGCCAGTAGCTGCTCGGGAGAGGCGACGGCGCCGATGACCATGGCCCCGGTCAACGGCACCCCGAACAGGGCCAGCCCGGCGCAACGCACCGGGCTGCCCTGGTACTCGGCTGGCTTGTCCTCGACGAGGGCGAGCAGTATCGAGTGCAATTCGGCGTCGATCGCTTGGCTGAGTAAGGCTTTATGCACCTCCACGCGCAAGGCCGCATGTTCGGTCGCGCGCAGCGCTGGCGCCGCGGAGTTCAACACGTCGCCGATCAGCGTCTGGTACTGGCCGCCGATGTCCAGCTCACGGCTCAGGGCCGCGAACTCGTGGGGAACGATGGAGAGTTGTTTTCCGTCCGGCGTAAGGAACGTAAACGTGTTGCTGTCGACAACGGCTGCGCTGAGCCATTGTCCATCTAGCCCATTGGGCTCGGCTTCGGCCTCCTCGAAATTCTGCAGCGCACAGTGCAGCAGCGATTGAGTGGCCAGTTTCAACGCACGCTGCCCATTGACGACGGGATCGCCTTCCAGCTGCAGTTTGTAAGCTTCTGCCTTGCTGGCATTGATCAGGTAGTGGGTGGATACGTCGAGGGACAACGCGAACCGCTTTTCAATCGCCTGGCGCAAGTGCTGGGTGGCGAACGCTGTCAGCGCCGGGAGCACGCCCAGTTGCGCATTGAGCTCGGTGCTGTGGGCCTGGTAGTCGGTATAGGCCTGGGCGAGGTCACGGGTAGTCGCGTTGGCCTGCGCGAACCAGGTCGGCGGGGTTTTGAGGGTTTCGCGCATGATGGTGTGCGCAGGGGCAGGGGTCGTGTGCATCCACGGCGGCATCTTGTGTTCGATCAAGGCGTGGGGAGCGAGGGGGGCTGACGGCTTCATGGCGGTGTCTCGTGGGGAAATCGCCGATGCTAGTGAGCCGCGCAGGCCAGGCTGACATAACAGTTTATAGAGGCCGTGAGGCAATCATCTGGCAGGCCCATCACACGGGTACATGCTCAAAGCGCAATTCAGGTTTATGATGGCCCTCGGCCGAACAATCCTCACACGGAGTGCGCAATGCAGACCCTCTACCCGCAGATCAAACCCTACGCCCGGCACGATCTGGCCGTGGAAGCGCCGCACGTGTTGTATGTCGATGAAAGTGGTTCGCCTGAAGGTTTGCCGGTGGTGTTCATCCACGGAGGTCCGGGCTCGGGCTGCGACGCCCAGAGTCGTTGCTACTTCGACCCCAACCTCTACCGCATCATCACCTTCGACCAGCGCGGCTGTGGGCGCTCCACGCCACACGCGAGCCTGGAGAACAACACCACCTGGCACCTGATCGAAGACCTGGAGCGCATCCGCGAGCACCTGGGCATCGACAAATGGGTACTGTTCGGTGGCTCCTGGGGCTCGACGCTGGCGCTGGCCTACGCCCAGACCCACCCCGAGCGCGTGCATGGCCTGATCCTGCGTGGGATCTTCCTGTGCCGTCCCCAGGAAATAGAATGGTTCTATCAGGCGGGCGCCAGCCGTCTGTTCCCCGACTACTGGCAGGACTACATCGCGCCGATCCCGGCCGAGGAGCGCGGCGACCTGGTCAAGGCTTTCCACAAGCGCCTGACCGGCCACGACCAGATCGCCCAGATGCAAGCCGCCAAGGCCTGGTCGACCTGGGAAGGCCGTACTGCCACGCTGCGTCCCAACCCGCTGGTGGTCGATCGCTTCTCCGAGCCTCAGCGTGCGCTGTCGATCGCCCGTATCGAATGCCACTACTTCATGAACAATGCCTTCCTCGAGCCGGACCAGCTGATCCGCGATTTGCCGAAGATCGCCCACCTGCCGGCGGTTATCGTGCATGGACGCTATGACGTGATCTGCCCGCTGGACAACGCTTGGGAGCTGCACCAGGCCTGGCCGAACAGCGAACTCAAGGTGATCCGAGATGCTGGCCACGCCGCGTCCGAGCCAGGCATCACCGATGCCCTGGTACGCGCGGCAGACCAGATGGCGCGTCGCCTGCTCGACCTGCCCCTGGAAGAAGCATGAAGGGCCTGCTGCAGCGTGTACGCGCAGCACGGGTGGAAGTCGAGGGCGAGATCGTCGGCGCCGTAGACCAGGGTTTGCTGGTGCTGGTGGCGGTCGAGCCTGAAGATACCCGCGAACATGCCGATAAGCTTTTGCACAAGCTGCTGAACTACCGGGTGTTCAGCGACCCGCAAGGCAAGATGAACCTGTCGCTCAAGGATATCGGCGGCGGGCTGCTGCTGGTGTCGCAGTTCACCCTGGCCGCCGACACCCGTAGTGGCATGCGGCCGGGTTTTTCGACGGCGGCGCCGCCTGCACTGGGGGCCGAGCTTTTCGACTATCTTTTGCAGCAGGCTAAGCTTCAGCACTCGGACGTCGAGAGTGGCCGTTTTGGTGCAGACATGCAGGTTCACTTGGTCAATGATGGCCCCGTAACATTTATGTTACAAATATGAGCCGCAAAAACCCCTTGTTTGTAGGAAAACAAGGGGTTTTGTACGATAAATAGTTTGTCCAGCCTGATGCGTTGTAACGCAGCCTGCTGGATAATCGCGCGCTGCGTGAGCCTGCGTTCGCAGGTTCGTTTCACTCTGACTCGAGCATTGTCTGGATCCGTTTGGGGAATCATTGCGCCCTTGCGGGGTCCGAACAGTGCTCGCCAACCCGGCATTGGTCGCTGGCCGTTGGTTTCATGATCTGTTTACGGCGAGGGTTGCTCGTGATTGTAAGTCCCTGTAATGCACCAAGAATCCCCGGCAATCGGCTGCGCACGGCCTTGTTGGCAGGCGCAGCGCTGGTTGGCCTGATGAGCGCTGGCCAGCTGTGGGCATTCAATCTTGACGATGTTGCAGCCAAGGCAAAGGATCTGGCCGGCCAGAAGTACGAAGCACCGAAGAGCAACCTGCCTCCGGTGTTCCGCGACATGAAGTACGCGGACTATCAGAAAATCCGCTTCATCCAGGAAAAGGCCGAATGGGCGAATGACAAGACCCCGTTCAAGCTCTCCTTCTATCATCAGGGCATGCACTTCGACACGCCGGTGACCATCAACGAGATCACCGCCAAGAAGGTCGAAGAGATCAAGTACGACCCGAGCCGCTTCGAGTTCGGCGACGTACCGCATGACGCCGATGCCACCAAGAACCTCGGCTACGCCGGTTTCCGCGTGCTCTACCCGATCAACAAGCCTGACAAGCAGGATGAGATCATGACCCTGCTGGGCGCCAGCTACTTCCGCGTGGTCGGCAAGGGGCACGCCTATGGCCTGTCTGCCCGTGGCCTGGCCATCGACACCGCGCTGCCGTCCGGCGAAGAGTTCCCGCGCTTTCGCGAGTTCTGGATCGAGAAGCCCAAGCCCGCCGACAAGCACCTGGTGATCTACGCGCTGCTCGATTCGCCACGTTCCACCGGCGCCTACAAGCTGACCGTGCGTCCAGGCGACGACACCATCGTCGACGTCAAGTCCAAGGTGTTCCTGCGCGATCACGTCAGCCGCCTGGGCATCGCCCCGCTGACCAGCATGTTCCTGTTCGGCCCGAACCAGCCGTCGAAGGTACAGAACTACCGTCCGGCGCTGCATGACTCCGAAGGCCTGTCGATTCACGCCGGCAACGGCGAATGGCTGTGGCGTCCGCTGAACAATCCGAAACACCTGGCAGTCAGCAACTTCAGCGTCGAGAACCCGCGTGGTTTCGGCCTGATGCAGCGCCAGCGCGCCTTCAGCGACTTCGAAGACCTCGACGACAACTACCAGAAGCGTCCAAGCACCTGGATCGAGCCCAAGGGCGACTGGGGCAAGGGCACCGTCGACCTGGTCGAGATTCCGACTGCCGACGAGACCAACGACAACATCGTTGCTTTCTGGAGCCCGGAAACCCTGCCTGAGCCAGGCAAGCCGTTCGAGTACAACTACCGCCTGCACTGGACCATCAGCGAGCCCAAGTTCCAGGCCCAGGACCTCGGCTGGGTCAAGCAGACCCTGCGTTCCACCGGTGACGTCAAGCAAGCCAACCTGATCCGTCAGGCCGATGGCAGCGTGGCTTTCCTGGTCGACTTCAACGGCCCGGTGCTGGCGGCATTGCCGGAAGACACCGCGGTGCGCAGCCAGGTCAGCGTGGGCGACAATGCCGAGCTGGTCGAGAACAATCTACGCTACAACCCTGAGATCAAGGGCTGGCGTCTGACCCTGCGGTTGAAGGTCAAGGATCCGAAGAAGTCCACCGAGATGCGTGCCGCGCTGGTACGCGATGTTCCGGTCGAGGCGCCGAAGGAAACCAAACCTGCCGAAACCAAGCAGGACAAGGCGGCCGCCAAGCACGCCAAGGCTCAGCATGCCAAGGCCGAGAAGGCCGAGACGCCTGCCGAGCAACCAGCCGCCGACGCGGCGTCCACCAACGGGGCCCCGGCCACCACCGAGAAGGTGCTGACCGAAACCTGGAGCTATCAGTTGCCTGCCGATGAGTAACTCAAGCGCAAGGCCGGAATCGCTTGGCGAGTACCTGGCCCACCTCCCTCTGAGCGACGAGCAGCGAGCGGAACTCGCCAGCTGCTCTTCCTTCAGCGAGCTGCACCAACGCTTGGCGGCCGATCCGGCCGCCAGCGCCACCGAGGCCGTCCAGGCTTCGGTGGGTTCCCGTCTGACGGTTGGCAGTGCCGCCGAGCTCGAAGAGGCCGAGATGCTCGGCGTCGACGGCGGTGGCCGCCTGTGCCTGAAGATCGCCCCACCGATCAAGCGTACCAAGGTCCTGCCCGAGCCCTGGCGCACCAATATCCTGGTGCGCATGTGGCGGCGCATGACTGGCCGCACCAACGCTCCGCAACCGCCCAAGCGCGAGTTGCCGCCGGCACGCTGGCGCCGGGTCGGTTCGTTGCGCCGCTACATCCTGCTGGCGCTGATGATCGGCCAGACCATCGTCGCCGGCTGGTACATGAAGGGCATCCTGCCGTACCAGGGCTGGTCGTTCGTCGACCTGGACGAAGTGGTCAACCAGCCGATCTGGGACACCGTCGTGCAAGTCTGGCCCTATGCCTTGCAGACCTCCATCCTGATTCTCTTCGGCATCCTGTTCTGCTGGGTGTCGGCGGGCTTCTGGACTGCGCTGATGGGCTTCCTCGAGCTGCTCACCGGCCGCGACAAGTACAAGATTTCCGGCAGCAGTGCCGGCAACGAGCCGATCCCGGCCGATGCCCGCACCGCGATCGTCATGCCGATCTGCAACGAAGATGTGCCACGGGTCTTCGCTGGCCTGCGCGCGACCTTCGAGTCGGTGGCCGCCACCGGCAACCTGGACCGCTTCGACTTCTTCGTGCTCAGCGACACCAACGACACCGACATCGCCGTTGCCGAGCAACAGGCGTGGCTCGAGGTATGCCGTGAGGCGAAAGGCTTCGGTCGTATCTTCTATCGCCGCCGCCGCCGCCGCGTGAAACGCAAGAGCGGCAACCTCGACGACTTCTGCCGTCGCTGGGGGGGCGAATACAAGTACATGGTCGTGCTCGACGCCGACAGCGTGATGAGCGGTGAGTGCCTGAGCAGCCTGGTGCGCCTGATGGAGGCCAACCCGGACGCCGGTATCATCCAGACCGGGCCGAAGGCTTCTGGCATGGACACGCTGTATGCGCGCATGCAGCAGTTCGCCACCCGTGTGTACGGCCCGCTGTTCACCGCAGGCCTGCACTTCTGGCAGCTGGGCGAATCGCATTACTGGGGGCACAACGCGATCATCCGCATGAAGCCCTTCATCGAGCACTGCGCCTTGGCGCCATTGCCGGGCAAGGGCGCCTTCGCCGGCGCGATCCTGTCCCACGACTTCGTCGAAGCCGCGCTGATGCGCCGTGCCGGCTGGGGCGTGTGGATCGCCTACGACCTGCCGGGCAGCTATGAAGAGCTGCCCCCGAACCTGCTCGATGAGCTCAAGCGCGACCGGCGCTGGTGCCACGGCAACCTGATGAACTTCCGCCTGTTCCTGGTCAAGGGCATGCACCCGGTGCACCGCGCGGTGTTCCTCACCGGAGTGATGTCGTACCTGTCGGCACCGCTGTGGTTCCTGTTCCTGGTGCTGTCGACCGCGTTGCTGGCAACCAACACGCTGATGGAGCCGCAGTACTTCATCGAGCCGTTCCAGCTGTATCCGCTGTGGCCGCAGTGGCACCCGGAAAAAGCCATCGCGCTGTTCTCCACCACCATCGTGCTGCTGTTCCTGCCCAAGCTGCTCAGCATCATCCTGATCTGGGCCAAGGGCGCGACCGAGTTCGGCGGGCGAATCAGGGTGACCCTGTCGATGCTGATGGAGATGCTGTTCTCCATGTTGCTGGCGCCGGTGCGGATGATCTTCCACACCCGCTTCGTGTTGGCTGCGTTCCTCGGCTGGGCAGCGACCTGGAATTCGCCGCAGCGTGACGACGATTCCACCCCGTGGAGCGAAGCGGTGCGGCGTCATGGCCCGCAGACCTTGCTGGGTATCGCCTGGGCTGCGCTGGTGGCTTGGCTGAATCCGAGCTTCCTGTGGTGGCTGGCGCCGATCGTCGGCTCGCTGGTGCTGTCGATCCCGGTTTCGGTGATCTCCAGCCGTGTGCGCCTGGGCCTGGCGGCCAAGGACGAGCGCTTGTTCCTGATTCCCGAGGAATACGCCACGCCGCACGAGCTGCTGGCAACCGACCAGTACACCCACGAGAACCGCTGGCACGCCCTGAAGGATGGCTTCGTTCGCGCCGTGGTCGATCCGCGTCAGAACGCCCTGGCCTGCGCCATGGGTACGGCCCGTCACGGTCAGTCTGCCGCGATCGAGACGCTGCGCGCCGAGCGCATCGCCAAGGCGCTGGAAGCCGGCCCCAAGGGGATCGACGGCAACACTCGCCTTGCCCTGCTGAGCGACCCGGTGGCGCTGTCGCGCCTGCACGAGCGGGTGTGGACCGAGCAGAACGAGGCGTGGATCAAGGTGTGGCGCAACTCCATCGCCAACGATCCGCACTCGCCGCTGCTGCCGCTGCATCCTGAAGGTGAAGGTCAGCCGGCACTCGTCGGCGCCTGATCCATCGCATTCGCGGGCAAGTCCGCTCCTACAGGCTTTGTAGGAGGGGGCTTGCCCGCGAAGCTTTTTCTACCACCATGATTTTTGGCCAACAAAGTCCCCACCGGCTCTAGGTCCCAGGGCCTGCATGCGTTAGCATCCGTCCCGACACAACGCACCGGTCGGAACGATCGTGCACACAATAAAATTCTGCGTACTTCTTGCTAGGGGACCTGGTGATGATGAAGAAATACCTGTCGCGCATGCTGCTCGGCGTCACCGCGCTGATCGCGGTCACAACCGCCCAGGCGGGCGCCATCGATGATGCGGTCAAGCGCGGCACCCTGCGCGTGGGTATGGACCCGACCTACATGCCGTTCCAGATGACCAACAAGCGCGGCGAGATCGTCGGCTTCGAGGTCGACATCCTCAAGGCGATGGCCAAGTCCATGGGCGTCAAGCTCGAAACCGTCTCCACCGCCTATGACGGCATCATCCCGGCCCTGCTGACCGACAAGTTCGACATGATCGGCAGCGGCATGACCCTGACTCAGGAACGCAACCTGCGCCTGAACTTCAGCGAACCCTTCATCGTGGTTGGCCAGACCCTGCTGATCCGCAAGGAGCTGGCAGGCGAGATCAAGTCGTACAAGGACCTGAACAACGAGAAGTACCGCCTGACCTCCAAGCTCGGCACCACCGGCGAGATGGTCGCCAAGAAGCTGATCAGCAAGGCCAAGTACCACGGCTACGACAACGAGCAGGAAGCGGTGATGGACGTGGTCAACGGCAAGGCCGATGCCTTCGTCTACGACGCGCCGTACAACGTGGTCGCGGTGAACAAGGCCAGCGCCGGCAAGCTGGTCTACCTGGAAGAACCCTTCACCTACGAGCCGCTGGCATTCGGCCTGAAGAAGGGCGACTACGACAGCATCAACTTCATCAACAACTTCCTGCACCAGATCAAGCACGACGGGACCTACGATCGTATTCACGACAAGTGGTTCAAGAAGACCGACTGGCTGAAGGACATGGAATAAGAGCCCGGACCACAAGCCCTGGCGATGACCCTGACGCGCAGGCAACCCCTGCGCGTTCGCATTTACGGAAGCACCCACGTGATCAAACACAAGAAAGCCCAGTGGCCCTGGCACGCGCTCACCGCGCTGGTGCTGGTGGGCCTGGCGTTCAGTCTGTACATGGCCACCTCGATGATCTCTTACGAGTGGCGCTGGAACCGTGTGCCGCAGTACTTCGCCTTCCAGGCCGAAGACGTGCAGCGCGCCGCGGCCTACGGCACCGTCGAGGAGATCGTCGTGTCCGGCAACGACGCCCGCGTCACGCTCAAGAGCGAGGACGGCGAGGTACAAGTGCTGGAGGTGGTCAAGGACAGTCTGCAACTGAGCCGTGGTGACGATGTCGCCGAGGGCGACCAGATCGGCGTCACCCGCCACTGGGCGGCCGGCCCGCTGGCCTGGGGCCTGTGGACTACTTTGTGGATCTCGGTGCTTTCCGGTGCGTTCGGCCTGGTGGTCGGCCTGTTCGCCGGGTTGTGCCGGTTGTCGAGCAACCCGACCCTGCGCGACCTGTCCACGGTTTATGTCGAACTGGTGCGCGGTACGCCGCTGCTGGTGCAGATCTTCATCTTCTATTTCTTCATCGGCACTGTGCTCAACCTGTCCCGCGAGTTCGCCGGGGTGGCGGCGCTGGCGCTGTTCACCGGCGCCTATGTGGCCGAGATCGTCCGTGCCGGTGTGCAGTCGATCACCAAGGGGCAGAACGAAGCGGCGCGCTCGCTGGGCCTGAATGCCAGCCAGTCGATGCGCCATGTGATCCTGCCCCAGGCGTTCAAGCGTGTGCTACCGCCACTGGCGGGGCAGTTCATCAGCCTGGTCAAGGACACCTCGCTGGTGTCGGTGATCGCCATTACCGAGCTGACCAAGAGCGGTCGCGAGGCGATCACCACGTCGTTCTCGACCTTCGAAATCTGGTTCTGCGTGGCAGGCCTGTACCTGCTGATCAACCTGCCGCTGTCGCACATTGCCAGCCGGCTCGAGCGGAGGCTTGCGCAAAGTGATTGAAGTCCGTGACCTGCTGAAAGTCTTCGACACCCGCGGCCAGGTGGTGCGTGCGGTGGACAACGTCTCCACCCAGGTTGCCAAGGGCGAGGTGGTGGTGGTGCTGGGCCCCTCGGGTTCCGGCAAGTCGACCTTCCTGCGCTGCCTGAACGGCCTGGAGCATTTCGACGAAGGCCATGTGGCCATCGATGGGCTGCGCCTGGAAGACCCCAAGACCGACATCAATGCCTACCGCCGTGAAGTCGGCATGGTGTTCCAGCACTTCAACCTGTTCCCGCACATGACCGTGCTGGAGAACCTGTGCCTGGCGCAGAAGGTAGTGCGCAAACGTAGCAAGGCCGACCGCGAAGCCAAGGCCCGTGCACTGCTGGAGAAGGTCGGCATTGGCCAGAAGGTCAATGAATACCCCTCTCGCCTCTCTGGGGGCCAGCAGCAACGGGTGGCCATTGCCCGCGCCCTGGCGATGGACCCGAAGGTGATGCTGTTCGACGAACCGACCTCGGCGCTCGACCCCGAGATGGTCGGCGAGGTGCTGGATGTCATGAAGACCCTGGCCCAGGAAGGCATGACCATGGTCTGCGTGACCCATGAGATGGGCTTTGCCCGAGAGGTGGCTGACCGGGTGCTGTTCTTCGATCATGGCAAGTTGCTGGAAGATTCGGCACCCGCTGCGTTCTTCGCGGCGCCGAGGGACCCGCGGGCCCAGGCGTTCTTGCGCCAGGTGCTTTGATCGGATCGCTCTTTGCGTGGGCAAGCCCGGCCTCCTGTAGGCGCGAGCTTGCGCGCGCAAGGCACATCACCGTTCCTACAGGCTGAATCGCCCCACCATCCCCCGCAACTGCTGCCCCAGCTGCTGTAGTTCACCACTGGAAGTGGCCGTCTGTTCGCTCGCCGAACTGGTGTGATCGGAAGCCTCGCGCACACTGATCACGCTGCGGTTGATCTGTTCGGCCACCACGCTCTGCTCTTCGCTGGCGGTGGCGATTTGCTGGTTCATCCCCTGGATGTTCGATACGGTCCGGGTGATCTGCCCCAATGCATCGCCCGCGCGGCGACTCAGCTCGACACTTTGCTCGGTCAGGGTCCTGCTGCTGTCGAGCAGAGAAGTGACTTCATCGGTGCCCTGGTGCAGGCTTTCGATCAGGTGCTCGATCTCCTCGGTCGACTGCTGGGTGCGCTGGGCCAGGCCCCGTACTTCGTCCGCCACCACCGCGAACCCGCGACCGGCTTCGCCGGCACGTGCCGCTTCGATGGCCGCATTGAGGGCCAGCAGGTTGGTCTGTTCGGAAACCGACTTGATCACGTCGAGGATACTGCCGATCCGTTGGCTTTCCCCCGCCAGGTGTTGCATCGAAGTGAGGCAGCGGTCCATCTGCGTTGCCAGCTGTTCGATACGCGCGATGGCTTCGGCCACCACCTGATCGCCCATTTGTGCCTGCTGGTCAGCGTCGGTTGCGGCCAATGAGGCATGTTCGGCGTTCTGCGCCACTTCCTGCACGGTCGCGCTCATCTGGTTCATGGCCGTGGCCACCTGGTCGGTTTCCTCGCGCTGCTGAGTGATGCGCTCGAGCGTGTCTGCGCTGGCCCCGGCCAGTTGCGAGGCCGCTTGTGACAAGTGCTCGACGCTCTGGTCGATGCCGCCGATCAGCTGGCGCAGGCTCAGCGTCATCTCGCACATGCTGCGCTGCAACTGGCCCATTTCGTCGCGACGCGCCACCGTTTCCACTTGGCTGAGGTCGCCGCGAGCGATGCGGGCGGCCTGGGCCAGGGTCTGGCGCAGTGGCTCGGTGATCTGCCGGGTGATCAGCCAGCCGGCCATCACGCCGACAGCCAAGGCCAGCAGTGCCACGCTGGTCAGCAGTGAGCGAGCGGCTACGGCTTCATGGTCGCGTTGGGCGATTTTTTGTTCGGCCAGTGTCAGGCTCGCAGCCCTGAGGTCGTTGCCCGCAGTTTCCATGCTGTTCTGCAACTGTTCGGCGCGGATTGCCGCCTGACGGTATTGCTCAAGACTGGCGCGGTACTCGGTCAGGGCTTGCTGTGGACGCGCCATGAGCTCGCTTGGCAGCGCGAGCGGGGTGAGGGCGGTGAGCATTTGTTGCAGGCTGGCCTGCGCAGCATCGAGCGAAGCCTCGCCAACCTTGGCGAAATCCTCGACCGGCGAGAAGGTGTAGGCGGGGACCAGGCTTTGCTGGTTGGCGCTGTCGACCTGGCGGGTGAGTGTGTCCATTAGTCCGAGCAGACCGTTCTGTTGTCCATCGGCTGGGAGCTTGAGCAGAGCCTGGGTCTGCAGGTTGTCAATGACTTCGCCGAGAACCCGGTCGCGATCCTGCATGATGTTGCGCAAACGGCTGCGATTGTCGACCGCCTGCAGCAGCTCGCTGAAGCTCTCGCGCAGGCGCTGCAGTTGCTGCAGTTTTTCCGTGAGCAAGCGGCGCGACTCGTCGACACCACTGCGCTGCTGGAGCAGGGTCAGCATGCTGTCGAGTTGATCCAGGGTAGTACCGATGCGCGCCTTGCTAGTGTCGTCGGACAGTACGCGGAACGTGATACGTTCGGCGCGCAGGTCCTTGGTCAGGTCATTGATACGGACGATTTCGCTGAGTTGCTGCGAGCGTTCGATGGCACCGTCCAGGGCGCGCCAGCCGCTGACGGTGGTTGCGAGTGTGAGCAACAGGACCACGGCGAAGCCGAGGGTGAGTTTGAGTCGCACGCTGAGGTTGGCGAGGCGGCGATTGAGATATCCGAACATGGCGAGTCTCCATCCATATGAGAGAAGGACCATGCTGGTAGGTTGCCAGCATGGTCCTTCTGCTCATCGGCAGAGCGCGCGTGGGACTCGACCTGTAAATCCTGTGGGAAAGTTCCACTGGCAGGTAGTGATTATTCCTTGCCTGGCGGCGCTCAGAGACGGAAGCGGGCTACCAGGCCCTGCAGGTGGGTGCCGAGCCGCGCCAGCTCGACGCTGGAGCTGGCAGTCTCTTCACTGGCCGCCGAGGTCTGGTCGGAAATATCCCGTACATTCATCACGCTGCGGTTGATCTCTTCGGCCACTGCACTCTGCTGCTCTGCCGCCGTAGCGATCTGCTGGTTCATCGATTGGATCGACGACACGGTGCGGGTAATGGTATCCAGCGAGCTGCCGGCGCGACGGGTCAGTTCGACGCTGCTGTCGGTGAGTTCGCGGCTGCTGTCCATCACACTGGATACCCGCTGGGTGCCGCTCTGCAGGTTGGCGATCAGCTCCTCGATCTCCTCGGTCGACTGCTGGGTGCGCTGTGCCAGGCTGCGCACTTCATCGGCGACCACGGCGAATCCGCGACCAGCCTCGCCTGCACGTGCAGCTTCGATGGCGGCGTTGAGGGCCAGCAGATTGGTCTGCTGGGCGACCGACTTGATCACGTCGAGCACGCTGCCGATCTTGTCGCTCTCGGTCTTGAGCTGGTTCATCGCTTCGCTGGAGTTACCCACTTCGTTGGCCAGGCGCTCGATCTGGGCGATGGCCTCGCCGACCACCCGATCACCCTCGCGAGCCTGCTGATCGGCCATCAGCGCCGCTTCCGACGCCTGCTCGGCGTTGCGCGCTACTTCCTGCACGGTGGCTGCCATTTCGTTCATGGCGGTCGCGACCTGGTCGGTCTCGACTTTCTGGTTGTTGACCCCTGCGCTGGTCTGCTCGGTGACGGCCGACAACTCTTCGGCAGCACTGGCGATCTGGGTGACGCCGTCGCCGATACCGCTGATCAGTTCGCGCAGGCCCTGGGTCATGCGTTGCATGCTGGCTTGCAGTTGGCCAAGCTCGTCGCGACGTTGCACCTGCAGGTCCTGGCTCAAGTCGCCGCTGGCCACGCGTTCGGCGGCGCTGAGGGTCTGGCGCAGGGGCGCGACGATCTGCCGGGTAATGGCCCAGGCGGCAATGATGCCTAGCAGCAGGGCCAGGGCACTGGCTCCGCCCAGTAGGGTCTTGGCCTGCAGGGCACCGCTGTTGCGCACGGCGGTCTGCGATGCGGTCATCTGCGTACCGGCATCCATCAACACCTGGCCCTGTACAACCATGCGTTGCAAGGTCTGCTCGGCGCTGGTCTGCGCTGCGCCGAACTGGTTCACCGCATCGCGATAGGCGCCCATGGCATTGGCGGCATCATCGAGACTGGCGGCGTATTCGGCGGGCACCCTGGCCGGCAGGGCCTTGAGCACAGCGAGCGCCTGGTCGATGGCATCCAGCGCGGTCTGCTGGAATTCGGCCTTGCCGCTATAGGTGTAGCCACGGACCTGGAAGCGCGCCTGCTGGAGCAAGGCGCTGGCCTGCACGATCTGTTGATAGAGGCTGATGTCGCCACCTTGCGCAAGGCGTTGCTGCACCTGGCCGATCAGCGCAGCGGCCTTGTCGGCGCTGTCACCCAGCACACTGCGTGCGGCTTCACGGCGCTGGCTGGCCTGCTTGAGCTCGACGAAGGCCTGGCGGTATTGGCGCACGGCTTGACGCTGCTGCTCCAGGCGCTGGCGATCCTGCGGATGCTCGATCTGCCCGAGCATCATCTCGACCTGCTGCTCGAGCTTGCCGAGCGCTTTTTCCAGCTCGCCCGCCGATGCGTCGTCGCGGTTGCGTTCGTACTGCTGGCGGGCGATGCGCAGGTCCTGGCTGTAGCCGAGGATCAAGGAGATGTTGCCCAGCTTGTCACCGCGGTCGATGATCGAGTCCATGCCGCGCCAACCTGTGGCGGTGATCGCCATGGTCAACAACAGTACCAGGCCGAAGCCGGCCCCCAGTTTGCGACTGACGCTCACGTTTCCCAGCGACTGGACAACCTTTCCGTACATGACGATCTCCCCGGCGACTTGAAAAGCCAGAATTTTCTTGTGTTGCAAGGCCATCGGCCTGCTGGGGAGAAACTTGATGCCAGGATGCTGACCAAATGGTCAGAATATTCGGGAAAGCAGAGCCGTGACCGCCGTTTCCACACGCAGGATGCGCTCGCCCAGTTGTACGGGGGTCAGGCCGGCCTTGCCCAGCAGTTCCACTTCGTAGGGAATCCAACCGCCTTCCGGGCCGATCGCCAGGGTGACCGGCCCTTGCACCGCGCGTGGGCAGGCCGGGTAGGGGCCGGGATGGCCAACCAGGCCGAGCGTGCCGTCGGCGATGGTGGGCAGCCGGTCTTCGACGAAGGGTTTGAAGCGTTTTTCGATGATGACTTCCGGCAGCACGGTGTCACGTGCCTGCTCAAGGCCCAGGATCAGGTTCTCGCGGATGCTGTCCGGCTGCAGGAACGGCGTCTGCCAGAAGCTTTTCTCGACCTTGTAGCTGTTGATCAGGATCAACCGTGGCACGCCGAGGGTGGCGATGGTCTGGAAAAGACGGCGCAGCATCTTGGGGCGGGGGACGGCCAGCACCAGGGTGAGCGGCAGCTTTGCCGGTGGTTGCTGGTCGAAGCTGACCCGCAGCTCGGCTTCGTGGCCCTCCAGGCGGACTACCTCGGCCTGGCCCATCAGGCCGCCGATGCGGCCTACGCGCAGGGTGTCGCCCACCGCCACGCGGTGGATGTCCTGCATGTGCGTGAAGCGGCGGTCGGCCAGTACGACACGGTCGGCCGCGACGAAGTCGGCCTCCTCGAGCAGCAGCAGGTTCACGCCTGGGTCGCTGGTGGCTGGTCGTTGTGGTCGTCCGCGGCTTCATCCTGCGGATGGCTGCGCTTGCGGATCAGGCCGCCGAACAGCACGCCGATCTCGAACAGCAGCCACATGGGCACGGCCAGCAGCGTTTGCGAGAAGATGTCCGGCGGGGTGAGGATCATGCCGACCACGAAGCAGCCGATGATCACGTAGGGACGGATCTTCTTCAGGTACTTCACATCGACAACGCCGATCCACACCAGCAGCACCACCGCCACCGGAATCTCGAAGGCGACGCCGAAGGCGAAGAACAGGGTCATGACGAAGTCGAGGTAGCTGGCGATGTCGGTCATCATCGACACGCCTTCAGGTGTGGCGCTGGCGAAGAAGCCGAAGATCAGCGGAAACACCAGGAAGTAGGCGAAGGCCATGCCGGCGTAGAACAGGATGATGCTGGAAATCAGCAGCGGGATGGCGATGCGCTTTTCATGGCGATACAGCCCCGGTGCGATGAAGCCCCAGATCTGCTGGAGGATGAACGGGATGGCCAGGAACAGCGAGACGATCATGGTCAGCTTGAACGGCGTGAGGAACGGGGATGCCACGTCGGTGGCGATCATCGTCGCATTGGCCGGCAGGTGCGCACGCAAGGGTGCCGAGACCAGGGTGTAGATCTGCTGGGCGAAGGAGAACAGCCCGGCGAAGATCAGGAAGATAACGGCTACGCAACGCAGCAGGCGGGTGCGCAGTTCGGTCAGGTGCGAGACCAGCGGCATGGGCTGGTCGTGTTCCGGAGTTTCGCTCATGGGGCTCGGGGCGGCTGGTGCGGCTCAGGGGTGGTCGTGGGCGCCGCAGGGGCGGCATTGGCGTCGGCGGCAGGTGCCGGAGTCTCGCTCGCGGCCGGCGTGTTCACGGGCTGCGCGGGCGGTGTCTGCGGGTTGAGGATGCGCTTGGCTTCCTGTTCCATCTGCAGGATGTGCTCGTTGTGCAACTGACGGCGGATGTCATCGGCACCGATCTCGCGCTCGACTTCCATCTTGATGCTGTTGAAGCTGCGCTTGAGCCGGCCGATCCACAACCCCGCGGTACGCGCTGCGCCAGGCAGGCGCTCGGGGCCGAGCACCAGCAGGGCAACCAGGCCGACGAGCAACAGCTCGCTGAAGCTGATGCCGAACATGGGTCAGTCTTTCCGTTGTGGCTCTTGGACCGGCTGAGCCTGGCCCTCGATGGTGTGCGGCTGGCTCAGCGGCGCGGTGTTGTGCGGCTGCTGGGTGGGTTGCACGGACGGCTGTACAGGCGGCGGAGTCTGCTCGGCAGGCTTGCTTTCTTCCTCGTTCATGGCCTTGCGAAAGCCCTTGATCGATTCGCCCAGGTCGCTGCCGAAGTTCTTCAGCTTTTTGGTGCCGAACACCAGCACTACGACGACCAGCAGGACGATCCAGTGTTTCCAGTCAAAGATACCCATGGTGTACTCCCTTGAATGATGTGTAGCCTGAGCGGGCGTTATCGCAGGGCGAGCCCGCTCCTGCAGGGGCATGTCGATCAGGTCGGTTGGCGCGCGGCCTTCTCGTCATGGCCGGAAAGCCCGAAGCGGCGGTCGAGTTCGTCCAGTACCGCCTGTGGATGCTGCCCCAGTGCGCTGAGCATCACCAGGCTATGAAACCACAGGTCGGCGGTTTCATAGATGACATCACTGTAATCCTTGCTCACGGCGGCGTCCTTGGCGGCGATGATCGTCTCGATCGACTCTTCGCCAAGCTTCTCCAGAATCTTGTTCAGGCCCTTGTGGTAGAGGCTCGCCACGTAGGAGCTGTCGGGGGCCGCCTGCTTGCGTTGTTCGAGCACTTCAGCCAGGCGATCGAGTGTGTCGCTCATGTTCAGTGCCCCGCGTGGTAGATAGTGTCAGGATCTTTCAGGACTGGGTCGACGATCTTCCATTCACCGTTTTCGAAGACACGATAGAAGCAGCTTTCACGGCCGGTATGGCAGGCGATATGACCCAGTTGCTCGACCATCAGGATGACCACGTCGGCGTCACAATCCAGGCGCAGCTCATGCAGTTTCTGCACATGGCCGGACTCTTCGCCCTTGCGCCACAGCTTGCCTCGCGAGCGCGACCAATAGATGGCGCGGTTCTCGGCGGCAGTCAGGGCGAGCGATTCACGGTTCATCCAGGCCATCATCAGCACACGCCCGGTCTTGTGGTCCTGGGCGATCGCCGGTACCAGGCCATCGCTGTTCCACTTGATCTCGTCCAGCCAGTCTTTCATCGTCGACTCCAAAACAGGCCCGCTCCCGTACCGGACCCTTTGCGCCTAGTGTGCCAGCCAGCAGCGCGGCTGGCTATCGGCGCACGATCAGGTAGAGCCCGGCAGCCAGCATCAGCCACGCCGGCCAGGCGGCCGGGGCGCTGAGGCTCGCTGCACCGGCGGCCAGGGTCGCGCCGCCACCGAGCAGGCCGGCACCGAGCAGGCGCAGCGCCCAGTTGTCGCCCGCCCGGCGGCGCTCTGGCAGTTGCGGGTCGTGCAGGTGCGGTTGCGACAAGCGTTCGAGCAGGTCGCGGGTCATGTCGGCCAGGTGCGGCAACTGCTCGGCTTGGCTATAGAGGTTGCCGAACACCGCCTTGGGGCTCATGCGCTCGCGCATCCAGCGTTCCAGATAGGGCTTGGCGGTGCTCCACAGGTCCAGGTCAGGGTACAGCTGGCGCCCCAGGCCTTCGATGTTGAGCAGGGTTTTCTGCAGCAGCACCAACTGCGGCTGAACTTCCATATTGAAACGACGGGCCGTCTGGAACAGGCGCATCAGCACCTGGCCGAAGGAAATATCCTTTAACGGTTTTTCGAAGATCGGCTCGCATACGGTGCGGATCGCCGCTTCGAATTCGTTGACCTTGGTGTGTGCCGGCACCCAGCCCGAATCGATGTGCAACTGCGCCACGCGACGGTAGTCGCGCTTGAAGAAAGCGATCAGGTTGCGTGCCAGGTAGTCCTGGTCTTCGGCGGTCAGGCTGCCGACGATGCCGCAGTCGATGGCGATGTACTGCGGGCTCCACGGCTTGACCGTGCTGACGAAGATGTTGCCCGGGTGCATGTCGGCGTGGAAGAAGCTGTCACGGAACACTTGGGTGAAGAACACCTCGACACCGCGTTCGGCCAGAAGCTTCATGTCGGTGCGCTGGTCGGCCAAGGTCGCCATGTCGGTGACCGGCACGCCGTAGATGCGCTCCATCACCAGCACTTTCGGGCGGCACAGGTCCCAGTACACCTGCGGCACGTACATCAGATCCGAGCCTTCGAAGTTGCGCCGCAGCTGGCTGGCGTTGGCCGCTTCGCGCAGCAGGTCGAGCTCGTCGTAGATAGTCTTTTCGTAGTCGCTGACCACTTCCACCGGGTGCAGGCGGCGCGCATCGGCGGAGGCCCGTTCGGCCACCTTGGCGATCAGGAACAACCACGCCAGGTCCTGGGCGATAACAGGCTTGAGCCCCGGGCGAACCACCTTGACGACCACCTCTTCGCCGCTCTTGAGACGTGCCGCATGTACCTGGGCGACCGAGGCCGAGGCCAGCGGCTCGACGTCGAAGCGGCTGAACACCTCGCCGACTTTCGCACCGAGCTGCGCTTCGATCAGCGCCACGGCTTTCTGAGGGTCGAATGGCGGCACGCGGTCCTGCAGCAGCATCAGCTCGTCGGCGACGTCGGTTGGCAGCAGGTCGCGGCGGGTGGAGAGCAGTTGGCCGAACTTGATGAAGATCGGCCCCAGGTCCTGCAGGGCCAGGCGCAGGCGCGCGCCGCGGCTGAGCTCGCTGGGCTTGCGCGGTAGCCAGCGCCAGGGCAGCAGCAGGCGGATGCTCAGCAGCCACCAGGGCAGGGGGAGGTCGAACAGCAGGTCATCGAGGCGGTAGCGGATCACGACGCGCTGGATGCGCAACAGACGGCGGACGGCGAGCAGCTTCATGCGTTATCGCTGGAATCAAGAGTGTGGGAAAGGCGACGGATGCGCGCCTCGAGACGTTCGATATCGACCTTCAGCGCATCGAGCTCGCTGAATGCCGCTTCGGCTTCGCGCTGCCCGACCAGGGTACGCGATTCCTCGGCCAGGTACTCGGACAGATTCTGGCTGAACCGCGACAGGCCCTGCCGGGTCCAGCGTGCGCGCAGGCGCAAGTGGCCGGCGATCAGCGCGGTGGGGACCGGCCCCAGCCAGCGCGACAGCTCGTACTCCCAGTCGAGCTCCAGGTCCTGGAGCACGCCGACCAGGTCGAGCAACACCGCGCTGTCGCCATGCAGTTCGACCTGCGGGCTGTGCAGCACGGCGTTCTTGTCCGTGGCGAAGGCCAACTGGGCCAGGCTGCCGGCCGGCGCACGCAGGGTGCAGTCGACCTCGCCCTCCCAATGCGCAGCGAGCATCAGGCCTTCGTCATCGGGCAGGATGAACAACTGCAGGGCGGGCTGGCGGCAGTCGATGGCGATCACCTTGCCTTCCAGTGCACCCAGGCGCGGCAGCGCCGTGCTGTCCATGCGCAGCACACGGTTGAGCCCGTGCTCGACGCTGGCGAGCAGCCCGGCCAGGAGCATCAGGGTTTGATTCCCCGGTGCACGGCGACGATGCCGCTGGTCATGTTGTGGTAGGTGACGCGGTCGAAACCGGCATCGACCATCATGCTTTTCAGCGTTTCCTGGTCAGGGTGCATGCGGATCGATTCGGCCAGGTAGCGATAGCTTTCCGAGTCGTTGGTGATCAGCTTGCCGGCCAGGGGCATGAAGGCGAAGGAGTAGGCGTCGTAGGCGCGCGACATCAGTTTGTTGGTGGGCTTGGAGAACTCCAGCACCAGCAGGCGGCCACCGGGCTTGAGCACACGCAGCATCGAGCGGATGGCTTCATCCTTGTGCGTCACGTTGCGCAGGCCGAAAGCGATGGTCACGCAGTCGAAGTGGTTGTCGGGGAAGGGCAGCTTTTCAGCATCGGCCTGGACGAACTCGATATTGCCGGCCACGCCGCGGTCGAGCAGGCGATCGCGGCCAACCTTGAGCATCGATTCGTTGATGTCGGCCAGTACCACCTGGCCGGTCGGGCCGACCAGTCGCGAGAACTTGGCAGCCAGGTCACCGGTGCCGCCGGCGATGTCGAGCACGCGGTTGCCGGGGCGCACACCGGACAGCTCGATGGTGAAGCGCTTCCACAGGCGGTGCATGCCGCCGGAGAGCACATCGTTCATCAGGTCGTACTTGGCGGCCACGGAGTGGAAAACCTCGGCGACCTTCTTCGCCTTCTGGCTCTCGGGGACGTCCTGGTAGCCAAAGTGGGTGGTGGGTTCGGCGTGGTCGCCTTTGCGCTGGTCGTTCATATCGCTTCACCGAAAAAAATTACCGCCATTCTAGGGCGAACGGGCGGATTTGTCTTGGCGGGGTGTGCCGTCTCGCGGGCGCGGGCATAATGCCGATTATGTCTTCATTGCCTGGATACCCCGCATGACTCAGATCAGCGTCGAACGCAAACATTCCCTCGGTCGCGAAGCTGCCCGGGCCAAGGCTGAAAGCCTGGTCGACAAGCTGTCGCGCGAGTACGACCTCAAGGCCACCTGGAACGGCGACCGCGTCGATGTCGCGCGCAGCGGCGCCAACGGCAGCGTGCACATCGGCGAGGACAGCATCCGTGTCGAGCTGAAACTGGGCATGATGCTGTCGATGATGAGCGGGACCATCAAGGGCGAGATCGAGCGCGCGCTGGACAAGGCGCTGGCCTGAGAACCGGGGCTGCATGGCGGCCCTGACCCCTCACCTTAGGGTGAGAATTCTAATTTCCCACCCTATCTTCATGCTCAAGCCCGCATTTCAAGGGCAGTTCCTCCATCCACATCGAACGTGAGGTGCAGAGCATGGCCAAGTTGACCCTGAAAAAGAAAGAAGACGCCCAGGACAGCACCCTGAGCGAAGTGCGCGGCTACGCGCGCAAGATCTGGCTGGCAGGCATCGGCGCATACGCCCGGGTCGGCCAGGAAGGCTCGGAGTACTTCAAGGAGCTGGTCAAGGCCGGTGAAGGCGTCGAGAAACGCGGCAAGAAAACCCTCGACAAGAAGCTCGACGCGGCCAACGGCCAGCTCGATGAAGCGGCCGAGGAAGTGAGCCGGGTACGTGGCAAGGTCGAGGTCCAGCTCGACAAAATCGAAAAGGCTTTCGACGCACGGGTGGCCCGCGCCTTGAATCGCATCGGCATTCCGTCTAAACATGACGTTGAGGCGTTGTCCATCAAACTCGAACAGCTGACCGAGTTGCTCGAGCGTGTCGCGCGCAAACCATAAGGAGAGCAGGATGGCTGGCAAGAAGAACACCGAAAAAGAAGGCAGCTCCTGGATCGGCGGGATCGAGAAGTACTCCCGCAAGATCTGGCTGGCAGGTCTGGGGATCTACTCCAAGGTCGACCAGGATGGCCCCAAGCTTTTCGATTCGCTGGTGAAGGATGGCGAGAAGGCTGAAAAGCAGGCGAAGAAGGATGCCGATGCGGCCAAGTCGGCGACTACCTCGCGAGTCTCCGATGTGAAGGATCGCGCGCTGGGCAAGTGGAGCGAGCTGGAAGAGGCCTTCGACAAGCGTCTGAACAGTGCAATCTCGCGTCTGGGCGTCCCCAGCCGTAACGAGATCAAGGCGCTGCACCAGCAGGTCGACAGCCTGACCAAGCAGATCGAGAAGTTGACAGGCGCCTCGGTGGCACCGGTGTCCAAGGCCTCGGCATCGAAGTCCGCAGCGAGCAAGACCGCTGCCAAGCCATTGGCCAAGGCTGCGGCGAAACCCGCTGCCAAGCCAACTGCCAAGACTGCTGCGGCAAAACCCGCTGCCAAGACCGCCGCGGCTAAACCTGCGGCCAAGCCCGCTGCCAAAGCTGCAGCTGCCAAGCCGGCCGCCAAGCCTGCGGCGAAACCAGCAGCCAAGCCGGTAGCCGCCAAGCCAGCGGCAGCGAAGAAACCTGCCGTGAAGAAAGCCCCGGCCAAGCCGACTGCAGCCAAGCCGGCTGCCGCGAAGCCCGCCGCTCCGGCCGCAACCACGGCACCGGCAGCAAGCGCAGCAGCAACTGGCAATACGCCGTCGGCACCGGTGAGCCCAGCTAGCCAAAGCTGATATCGCCGCGCGCGTTTCGCGGGCAAGTCGCAGCGGTGAACCGCCGCTGCGACTTGCCCGCGAATGCGTCAGTGGCAACACCGCAAGTTCAGCCCTACACGTCCAGATATTTCCCCGCCAACTGCTCCGCCGCCCTGCGCGCCGGTTCCTGCAGATGCGGTGCCACCAGCATCATCACCTGGTACACCACGATCCCCACATCGCCCTCGGGCCCCAGTACCCGCTGGTAATCCAGCGAGAACAGCAGTGTCAGCGTGATCTGCTCAACCAGTTGCCCCAGCGCCTGGGTCTCGCTCACCACCAATCCCTGGCTCTTGAGGCTGGCCAGCAGCGCCGCCAGGGTGCGCTTGATCGCATTGATCAGCCCACGCATGCCGCGTGCCAGCTTGGGCAGGCGGCCGGTGAGATTGGACAGGTCCTGGAACAGGAAGCTGTACTGCGCCATGCGCTCGACGATCAGGTGCAGGAACAGCCAGTAGTCCTCGGCATCCAGGCGCACCTCCAGCGGTGGATCGAGCAGCGGCATCAACTCGTCTTCGAACCGCTCGAACAGGCCCAGAACCAGCGGCTCCTTGCCGTGGAAGTGGTAGTAGAGATTGCCCGGGCTGATGCCCAGCTCGTTGGCGATCTCCAGGGTCGAGACGTTCGGCTCGCCCTGGCGGTTGAACAGCTCAAGGGCGCAGGCCAGGATGCGGTCGCGGGTCTTCATGGGCTCAGCGTGCCATCACGTAGGTGCCAGGCGCCGGCCCGAGCGGTGGGTAGGAGGGGCTGCCCAGTTCGGTCTTCGGCGGTCTGAGGCTGCCTGAGCGGCGTGAGATCCACTCCAGCCACTGCGGCCACCAGGTGCCGTCGCTACGGGTGGCATCGTGGAACCAGGCGCGAGGGTCGCTGGAGAGCCGAGGGTTTTCCAGGTAATAGGCCTTGGGGTTGCCGGGAGGGTTGATGATGCTCTGGATGTGCCCGCTGTGCGACAGCACGAAGCGTCGCTCGCCGCCCAGCAGCAGGGCCGAGCGATACACCGCGTCCCAGGGGGTGATGTGATCGTTGCTGCCAGCCACGGTAAAGCTGTCGACCGTGACCTGCCCGAGGTCGATCGGTGTGCCGCACACCTCCAGGCCACCCGGCTGCACCAGTGGGTTGAGCTTGAAGAAGTCCAGCAGCTCGCCGTGCAGGGCAGCAGGCAGGCGAGTGTTGTCGGCGTTCCAGTAGAGAATGTCGAAGGCGGGTGGCGTCTTGCCGAGCAGGTAGTTGTTGACCCAGTAGTTCCAGATCAGGTCGTTGGGGCGCATCCAGGCGAAGATCCGCGCCACCTCGCCGCCATCGAGCACGCCGCGCTGGTAGGAGCGTCGCTTGGAGGCCTCGAGGGTCTGTTCGTCGGCGAACAGGCTGGCAGGGCTGTCGAACTGGCTGTCGAGCAGGCTCACCAGGTAGGTGGCGCTGCGCACCTTGCGCAAGCGCCCCTTGACCTGCAGATGCCCCTGCAGCGCGGCCATGGTCAGCCCGCCGGCACAGGCGCCCATGAGGTTGGGGTCGCGGTTGCCGCTGATGCTGCGACAGGCGTCCAGCGCTTCCTCCAGTGCCTGTACGTAGCTCGAAAGGCCCCATTCGCGGTGGCACGGGTCGGGGTTGCGCCAACTGACCATGAATACCTGCAGGCCGTTCTTGAGCATGTATTGCACGAAGCTGTTGGTCGGCCCCAGGTCGAATACATAGAACTTGTTGATCTGCGGCGGCACCACCAGCAGCGGGCGGGTGTACTGTTTTTCGCTCATCGGCTTGTACTGGATCAGCTCCAGCAGCTCGTTGCGAAATACCACCGCGCCGGGGGTGGCGGCCAGATTGCTGCCGACTTCGAAGGCGCGATCGTCGACCTGGCGCGGCAGGCCGTCGTTGTGGCGCAGGTCGTCGAGCAAGTGGGCGAGGCCGCGCACTACGCTCTGGCCACCGGTGTTGAGCATTTCCTTGACCGCCAGGGGGTTGAGCAGCGAGTTGCTTGGTGAAACGGCGTCGGTGAGCAGGTTGAACAGAAAGTGCGCGCGGGCTCTGTCGTCATCGTCCAGCGAGCTTTCCTCGATCCACTGGCGGGTCTGCTTCTGCCAGGCCAGGTAGGCCTGCAGGCCGCGCCGGTAGAAGGGGTTCTGGCTCCACGTCGGATCGGTGAAGCGCGCGTCCCGAGGGTGCGGCTGGTGGGGTGTGTCGCCGAGCAGCACGCGGCCCAGCTGACCGCCGAGGCTCAGCAGATGGTGGGCGGTGTGCAGCGGATTGCGCAGGCCGATGCGTCCGACCTGACGCAGGGTCGAGATCAGGTCGCGACCGCGCAGGCCGGCAATGGCGTTCTGCACGTTCATGCTGGTGGCCGGGATCGGTGTCGTCCCCTTCGCCGGTTTGTCCTTCATGGCAACAATCCCTCGTCGATCCTTGTCTGCGGTGCGGCCTTCGCGGGCAAGCCCGCTCCCACCTGCACCGGATCCGTGGGAGCGGGCTTGCCCGCGAAGGCAGCACCGCCGAGTAACTGAATGTACTGGCGCCCGCTTACCTGCGCGCCACCGGCCGCGGATGCATGACCGCTCGCTGACGCTCTTCCTGGAGGAATTTCATGATGATCGGGGCGACGGCCTCGGCGCGGGTGATCAGGAACAGGTGGCCATCATCGATTATGTGTAGCTGGGCATTGGGAATTCGCCAGGCCAGCAGGCGCATGTTGATCAGCGGAATCAGCGGGTCATCGTCACCGGCCAGCACCAGGGTCGGCTGGTGGATCTTGTGCAGCCAGTGGATGCTCGTCCAGCCAAGCCCCGCGAACAGTTGCCAGTAGTAGCCGGTCTTGCCCCCGGAGCGCACCTTGGAGGCGTGGTGCAACGCCAGGTCCGGGTCGCGGCGGAAGGCGCCGCCATAAATCATCGGCGCAATGCGGATCACGTGCGACGGTTGCACATAGCGCCGCGGGCTGGCCATCATCCACAACACCTTGGGCTTGCCGGGCACCATGAAGGCCCCCGCAGCGGTGGCGGCGAGCACCAGTTTCTTGCAGCGCTCGGGATAGTCGTGGGCAAACTGCTGGGCCAGCGCCCCGCCCCAGGACACGCCGATGACATTGACCTGGCCGTAGTCCAGGTAGTCGAGCATGCGCGCGGTGAGCTTGGCCAGGCCCGGGAAACGATAGGGGTGGCGGGGCGTGGACGAGCCGCCGACACCGGGTACGTCGAAGGCGATGACCTCAAGGTCCGGGTCCAGCGCCTCGATGAATGGGAATACCAGCTCGAGGTTGGCGCCAATGCCGTTGAAGATCAGCAGCGGCGTCAGGTGTGGCTTGCCGGGGCGGACGGCGGTGCGGATGGACTGGTTGTCCAGCTCGACGGTCCTGAATACGTAGGGTTGCGACATGCGCCTGACTCTGTGATGGATGAAGCGCCGCGGCCCGCCGGGTGGTCGCGGCGGTGCGACTCAACGCTCGTGCACGTAGGTCCCCGGGGCCGCTTCGCCCGCGCTGTAGGCGCGATTGCCCAGGCGCGTCGGTGCTTTCTTCAGCTCACCGGCGCGTTCACCCAGCCAGGCCTGCCAGTGCAGCCACCAGGAGTCGGCGTGCTTGATCGCGTTCTCCTGCCAGGCCAACGGGTCGTCCGGGCGGTCTTCACCGGTCAGGAAGCGCGCCTTGGGGTTGCCTGGCGGGTTGAGGATGCTCTGGATATGGCCGCTGTTGGAGAGCACGAACTCGATCTTGCCGCCGAACAGGTGCGCCGAGCGGTAGCACGACTGCCAGGGGGTGATGTGGTCGGCGGTGCCGGCGACGCTGTAGATATCGCACTGCACTTTCTTCAGGTCGATGGCGGTGCCGGAGACTTCCAGCGCGTCGGCGCGGGTCAGCGGGTTGGTCTTGAACATCTCGATCAGGTCGCCGTGGAAGGCGGCCGGCAGGCGTGTGGTGTCGTTGTTCCAGAACAGGATGTCGAAGATCGGCGGCTCGTTGCCGAGCAGGTAGTTGTTGACCCAGTAGTTCCAGATCAGGTCGTTGGGGCGCATCCAGGCGAACACCTTGGCCATGTCGCTGCCTTCGAGCACGCCGGCCTGGTAGGAGTGGCGCTTGGCGGCTTCGAGGGTCTGTTCGTCGACGAACAGTGCCACTTGGGTATCGACCGTGGTGTCGAGCACGCTCACCAGCAAGGTCAGCGAATTGACCTTGGTTTCGCCCAGCGCGGCGTAGTGGCCCAGCAGCGCGGTGCAGGTGATGCCGCCGGAGCAGGCACCGAGCATGTTCAGGTCCTTGCTGCCGGTTATGGCCAGCACCGCGTCCACTGCTTCCTTCAGGGCGTCGATGTAGGTCGACAGACCCCACTCACGCTGGGCCTTGGTCGGGTTGCGCCAACTGATGATGAAGGTCTGCTGGTTGGAGCGCAGGCAGAAGCGCGCCAGGCTCTTTTCCGGGCTGAGGTCGAAAACGTAGAACTTGTTGATCTGTGGCGGCACCACCAGCAGCGGGCGGCTGTGCACCTGCTCGGTGATCGGCCGATACTGGATCAGTTCCAGCACGTCGTTGCGAAACACCACCGCACCTTCGCTGGTGCCGAGGTTCTTGCCAACCTCGAAGGCTTCCATGTTCACCTGGCTGGGCATGCCGCCATTGTTGACCATGTCCTTGGCGAGGTTGGACAGGCCATCGAGCAGGCTCTTGCCGCCCGTCTCGAAGAAGCGCTTGACCGCCTGCGGGTTGGCCAGCGTATTGGTCGGCGCCATGGCCTCGGTCATCAGGTTGATGACGAACTGGCCGCGGCTGACATCCTGGGGCGACAGGTCACTCTCGGCGATCCAGTCGTTGAGCTCCTTGCGCCAGGCCAGGTAGGTCTGCAGGTAACGGCGATAGAGCGGATTCTGGCTCCAGGCCGGATCGCTGAAGCGACGGTCATCGCTCTCGGGATGCAGGTTGGACTTGCCCAGCAGCACGTTTTTCAGTTCCAGGCCGAAATGGGCCACATGCTTGGCGCTGTGCAACGGCTGACGCACCGCCTGGCGCAGTACGGTGCGCGCGGAGCTCAGCAGGTCCTTGCGACGAATGCCGATGACCGGATTCAGGCCGAGGGTGTTTTCCGAGGCCTGTTTCTGCAACTCATCGTTGTTCTTGTTACTCATCTACGACGCTCCGTTGTCCTGAGACGAGTACCGGCTGGCTGTGGCGGGTACACAGACGACCGCCCGGTACTGCTGCTCGGGTGACCAGTGATAACGAACAGATGCAGGAACTTGCCAGCCCCATTGGTTACCCGACTTTCATGCAATGCGCAAGACAGCCAGTCATTGGCTGTCTGTAAGTCATTCAAACAGAACGCATTAGAAAATGCGCTCTAACGCCTGGGAAGCTTGACCTAGAGCATTAGCTTGACCACTGACTCGACCGGGTCGCGGGATTTGCCGGCTTTGTGCAGTTCGTCGAGGTACTCGGCCCACAGCTGTTCCTGGCGCAGGCACAGTTGCTCGAGGTATTCCCAGGTGAACAGGCCGCTGTCGTGGCCGTCGTCGAACGTCAGTTTCAAGGCATATTGGCCGGCAGGTTCCAGGCCGCTGAGGCCGACGTTGATCTTGCCGAATTGCAGGATGGGGTTGCCGTGGCCCTGGACCTCGGCGGAGGGGGAGTGCACGCGCAGGAACTCGGCGGGCAGGTGATAGACCTCGCCGGGGGCGTAGGTGAGAGTGAGGGTCTTCGAGGCTTTGTGCAGGTTGATGGCGGTGGGGAGACGGGCCATGGGGGGAAATCTCTCGGGAGCTGATGGAACAAGCTTCCAGCTTCTGATGGAGGGATTCAAGGGCCCATTCGCGGGCAAGCCCGCTCCCCAGGGGCACCACATACTTCAGCATTGTGGTGACCCCTGGAGAGCGGGCTCGCCCGCGGTGGTGGTATTACAGGATGTAACGCGACAGGTCTTCGTTCTGCGCCAGCTCACCGAGGTGGCTGTTCACATAGGCGGCGTCGATGTTGATCGGCGTCTCGTCATGGGCGCTGGCCAGGTCGCCGGCACTGAACGACACCTCTTCGAGCAGGCGCTCGAGCAGGGTATGCAGGCGGCGGGCACCGATGTTCTCGGTCTTTTCGTTGACCTGGAAGGCGATCTCGGCCAGGCGCTTGATGCCTTCGTCGGCGAAGGCGATGTTCAGGCCTTCGGTCTTGAGCAGCTCGCGGTACTGTTCGGTGAGCGAGGCGTGCGGCTCCTTGAGGATGCGCTCGAAGTCCTGTGGCGTCAGGGCCTTGAGCTCGACGCGGATCGGCAGGCGGCCCTGCAGCTCCGGTACCAGGTCGCTCGGCTTGCTCAGGTGGAACGCACCGGAGGCGATGAACAGGATGTGGTCGGTCTTGACCATGCCCAGCTTGGTGTTGACCGTGCAGCCTTCGATCAGCGGCAACAGGTCGCGCTGCACGCCTTCACGGGACACATCGGCGCCGCCGACGTTGCCGCGCTTGGCCACCTTGTCGATCTCGTCGATGAACACGATGCCGTGCTGCTCGACGGCTTCCAGGGCCTTGGCCTTGAGCTCTTCCTCGTTGACCAGGCGGCTCGCCTCCTCGTCACGGACCATCTTCAGCGCTTCCTTGACCTTCAGCTTGCGTGCCTTGCGCTTGCCTTTGCCCATGTTGGCGAACAGGCTCTGCAGCTGGTTGGTCATCTCTTCCATGCCGGGCGGCGCGGCGATTTCGACGCCCACCGCATCGGCGACTTCGATCTCGATTTCCTTGTCGTCCAACTGGCCTTCACGCAGGCGTTTGCGGAACAGCTGGCGCGTGTTGGAGTCGCTGCTGGACTGCTGGGCTTCCTCGTTGAAGCTGCTGACCCGCGCCTGCGGCAGCAGGGCGTCGAGGATGCGGTCTTCGGCGGCGTCTTCGGCGCGGTGGCGCACACGGACGATTTCCTGCTCGCGCAGCATCTTCAGCGCAGCATCGGCGAGGTCGCGGATGATCGACTCGACATCACGGCCAACGTAGCCGACTTCGGTGAACTTGGTCGCTTCGACCTTGATGAACGGAGCATTGGCGAGCTTGGCCAGGCGTCGGGCGATTTCGGTCTTGCCGACGCCGGTAGGGCCGATCATCAGGATGTTCTTGGGGGTGACTTCAGCACGCAGCTCGGCAGGCAACTGCATGCGCCGCCAGCGGTTGCGCAGGGCGATGGCGACGGCACGCTTGGCGTCGTCCTGGCCGATGATGTGGCGGTTGAGTTCGTGGACGATCTCGCGGGGGGTCATGGACATGGTGAATTGGGTCCTGGGGCGTGGTGAGTCAGCGTGGGAAAAAGTCCCGCAGTGAGCGGGACACCAGATCAGCTGATCACTCGGCCAGGTCCTGCTCCTCGATGGTCAGGTTGTGGTTGGTGAACACACAGATGTCACCGGCGATATTCAGTGCGGTCTCGGCGATTTCGCGGGCCGAGAGGTCGGTCTTGTTCAGCAGGGCGCGGGCTGCGGCCTGGGCGTAGGCACCACCGGAACCCATGGCGATCAGGCCGTCTTCGGGTTCGACCACGTCACCGTTGCCGGTGATGATCAGCGAGGCGTCCTTGTTGGCCACGGCGAGCATGGCTTCCAGGCGGCTCAACGAGCGGTCCGTGCGCCACTCCTTGGCCAGTTCGACGGCGGCACGCACCAAGTGCCCGGAGTGCTTCTGCAGTTGCGATTCGAAGCGCTCGAACAGGGTGAAGGCGTCGGCGGTGGCGCCGGCAAAGCCTGCAATGACCTCGCCGTTGTAAAGGCGACGGACCTTCTTGGCGTTGCCTTTCATGACGGTGTTGCCGAGGGATACCTGGCCGTCGCCGCCCATGACGACTTTGCCGTTACGGCGGACAGAAACGATGGTGGTCAAGAGAGAGTCTCCACGCAGCGGGGCGAAAATGCCTGTTGCAGACTCATATGGGGGGAGGGGGAAGGATTTCAACCGGGGGGGATGAATGGTCGGATTGGCAGTGGCGTTGAAGTGGGGCCTTCGCGGGCAAGTCGCAGCGGCGGTTCGCCGCTGCGACTTGCCCGCGAAGAGGCCTACTCAGGCTTCGTGGCAGACATGCCCATCGACCAGGGTGTAGCGCACTGCGCCCGGCAGGCAATGCCCGATGAACGGGCAGTTTTCGCCACGGGAGAACCACTGCTCGCCGGCCAAGGTGGAGGCGCTCGGGTCGAACAGCACCAGGTCTGCCGCACCACCGACCTTCAGCTCGCCCGCCGGCAGGCGCAGCGCCTGGGCCGGGCCGCTGGACAGCCGTGCCAGCAGGGTCGGCAGGTCGAGCAGGCCGTCCTCGACCAGGGTCATGGCCAGCGGCAGCAGCAGTTCGACACTGCTGATCCCCGCTTCGGTGGCGCCGAACGGTGCCAGCTTGGCATCGCGCTCGTGGGGCTGGTGGTGGCTGGAGATCGCCTGGATGACGCCCGACTTCACTGCCTCGCGCAGGCCATCGCGGTCGGCCGGGGTGCGCAGCGGTGGCTGTACGTGGTACAGGCTGGAGAAATCGCGCAGCGCCTCGTCGGTGAGGATCAGCTGGTACAGCGCCACGTCGGCCGTGACCGGCAGCCCCAGTTGCTGGGCCTGGGCGATCAGCCGTGCGCCGCGGGCGCTGGTGATCTGGGTGAAGTGCGCTCGCACGCCGGTCTGTTCGACCAGCAGCAGGTTGCGCGCCAGCGCCACGGTCTCGGCGGTTTCCGGTATGCCCGGCAAGCCAAGGAAGCTGGCCATGGCGCCTTCGTGGGCCAGGCCTCCGGCTGACAGGTCGCGGTCCTGGGAGTGGAACACCACGGTCAGGTCGAAGGTGGCGGCATATTCCAGGGCGCGGGCCAGGGTCCGGTTGTTGGGGATCTCCTTGAGGCCGTTGCCGAAGGCCACGCAGCCGGTGTCGCGCAGGGCCACCAGCTCGGCCAGTTGCTCGCCTTCCAGGCCCTTGGTCAGGGCGCCAATCGGGTAGACCTTGCTGTTGGCTGCCTCGCGGGCGCGGTCGAGGATCAGTTCCGCGACGGCCGAGGTGTCGAGCACCGGTTTGGTCTGCGGCGGGCAGCACAGGCTGGTGACGCCGCCAGCCACGGCTGCGCGGGTTTCGCTGGCAATGTTGCCCTTGCGGCTGTAGCCCGGCTCGCGCAGGGCGACGTCGAGGTCGACCAGGCCAGGTGCGGCCACCAGGCCGTCGGCCTGGATCGTGCGTCTGGCGCTGAAGCCTGCTGGCGCTGCGCCGAGGGCAAGGATACGACCGTTCTCCAGGTGCAGGTCGGTGATCTGGTCCAGGCCGCTGCTGGGATCGATGACCCGTGCGCCGATGATGCTGATGGTCACAGGGCGTTCTCCTGGTCGAGTTGACGTTGCGCGTTCTGGCCGCTCATGGCCATCGACAGTACGGCCATGCGCACGGCGATGCCGTAGGTCACCTGGTTGAGGATCACCGAGTGCTTGCCGTCGGCCACCGCCGATTCGATTTCCACGCCCCGATTGATCGGGCCCGGGTGCATGACGATGGCGTCCGGCTTGGCGCCGGCCAGGCGTGCGGTGGTCAGACCGAACAGGCGGTAGAACTCGCCCTCGCTGGGCAGCAGGCCACCGGCCATGCGCTCACGCTGAAGGCGCAGCATGATCACCACGTCGACGTCTTTCAGGCCCTCGGCCAGGTCGGTGTAGACCTTGACCCCGTACTGCTCGATACCGATCGGGATCAGCGTCTTCGGGCCGATCACACGGATGTCCGGGCAACCCAGGGCCTTGAGCGCGAGCATGTCGGAGCGGGCTACGCGCGAGTGCAGGATATCGCCGACGATCGCCACCGAAAGGTTCTCGAAGCTGCCCTTGTGCCGACGGATGGTCAGCATGTCGAGCATGCCCTGGGTCGGGTGGGCATGGCGGCCATCGCCGCCGTTGATCACCGCGACCTCCGGGCACACGTGCTCGGCGATGAAGTGCGCGGCGCCGGAGTCGGAGTGACGCACGACGAACATGTCGGCAGCCATGGCTTCCAGGTTGCGCAGGGTATCGAACAGGGTCTCGCCCTTGCTGGTCGAGGAGGTCGACACGTTCAGGCTGATCACGTCGGCCGACAGGCGCTGGGCGGCCAGTTCGAAGGTGGTGCGGGTGCGGGTGGAGTTCTCGAAGAACACGTTGCACACGGTCTTGCCGCGCAGCAACGGAACCTTCTTGACGGCCCGGGCGCCAACTTCGAGGAAGGAGTCGGCGGTGTCGAGGATCTCGGTGAGCAGTTCGCGGGGCAAACCGTCGAGCGAGAGGAAATGGCGTAGCTGGCCCTGATCGTTGAGCTGCAGCGGGCGCTTGGCGTCGAATGGCGTCATCGCGGGGGACTCTTAAAGGGCGGATGCGGGGGCGAGGTCCTGGCGCTCGAGGGCGAGCGGGGCGGGTCCGGTCAATTTTACCCGTTCATGGGCCGCCAAGGACAGCGTCGCGCCGAGCACATTCGGGCGGATCGGCAATTCGCCTGCGTCCAGGTCGAGCAGGCAGACCAGGGTCACGCTGGCCGGGCGCCCATAGTCGAACAGCTCGTTGAGCGCAGCGCGGATGGTTCGACCGCTCATCAGCACGTCATCCACCAGCACCAGGTGCTGGCCTTCGATCTCGAACGGCAGCTCGGACGGGCGCACCTGCGGGTGCAGGCCGTTCTGGCTGAAGTCGTCGCGGTAGAACGACACGTCGAGGGTGCCCAGCGGGCTCTGGTCGCCAAGCGCTTGCTGCAGGGCCTGGGCAACCCACACGCCACCGGTGCGGATACCGATGAAGCGTGGCTCTGCGATGGCGCGGCGCGCCAGGTGGGCGCGAAGGTCGACGGCCATCTGCCGGATCAGGTCGGCGGGATTGGGTAGGCTCATTGCGTGCTCCTTGGGGCGCCGGCATCGCCGGCAGCAAAGCGGATGGTCAGGTATTGGCCTCCAGCCAGCCCTGCAGCAGCAGTGCAGCGGCGATGGCGTCGACCGGGTTGTCGCGGTAGCTGCCACGCTGGCCGCCACGGGCCATCTGTTCGCCCTTGGCCTCGAAGGTGGTCAGGCGTTCGTCGTGGGTATGTACCGGCAGGTTGTAGCGTCCATGCAGGCGGCGGGCGAACTTCTCCGCGCGTTCGCTCATCTCGCTGGGCGTGCCATCCATGTTCAGCGGCAGGCCGACGACGATGGCGTCGGGTTTCCATTCCTTGATCAGTTTCTCGACCTGGTTCCAGTCCGGCACGCCGTTCTGTGCCTTGAGCGTACACAGTTCACGGGCCTGGCCGGTGATGACCTGGCCGACGGCGACGCCGATCTGGCGGGTGCCGTAGTCGAAGCCCAGCAGCAGGCGCAGCTCGGCCATCAGGCGTGCCCTGCCTGGCTGGTCAGCAGACTGAGGTTGATGCCCAGGCTTTGCGCGGCGGCCTGCAGGCGCTGCTCGCAGGCCATGCCGAAGAGGATCTCGGGGTCGAACGGGCAGTTGAGCCAGGCGTTATCGGCCAGCTCCGCCTCGAGCTGCCCGGCTTCCCAGCCGGCGTAGCCCAGGGTGATCAGGCTCTGCTTCGGGCCGACGCCCTCGGCGATGGCGAACAGCACATCCTGTGATGTCGACAGCGACAGGCCTTGCAGCTCGATGGTGGCCTGGTAGGTGCATTCGGCGCTGTGCAGCACGAAGCCGCGGTCGGTCTGCACCGGGCCACCCTGGTAGATCGGGATCTGCAGGGTGCTGGCAGGCGGTTCCTCATCCGGGCGCAACTGCTCGAGGATATCGGCCAGGTTCAGCTCCTGCGGGCGATTGACCACCAGGCCCATGGCGCCGTTGGCGTTGTGCTCGACGATGTAGGTGAGGGTCTGGGCAAAGTTCGGATCGGCCATGTGCGGCATGGCAATCAGGAACTGGTGCTTGAGGTAGCTCGGCGTGAGGGTTTTCATGAGGGGTAGTGTGGCGTCAGGTGGCGAGGCTGACAAGCTGGCTGTGCGGTGTATGTACCGGTCCCCTCGCGGGGCAAGTCGCAGCCCGTACCAGTCAATTGCTCGACAGCCGGTCCCCACGCGCGAAGCGCCAGGTGCGGATGATCTCCAGGCGGTCGAACTCCGCCAGGTCGCCGGTGAACGGCGCGAACGGTGCCGCAAGGCGAACGATGCGCTGGGCAGCCTGGTCCAGCACCGGTTGCCCGGAGGATTCAAGCACCAGCACTTCATACAACGAACCGTCGCGGTTGATCGACACCATCATCCGCAGGCTGCCGTACATCTGCTGGCGTCGGGCTTCTTCCGGGTAATTGAGGTTGCCGATCCGCTCGACTTTCTTGCGCCATTCCTCTTTGTACCAGGCCCCCTTGTCGCGCATGGTCGAGGCCGCGTTGAGACGATGGATGCGGGGGCGCTTGGCATACAACTGCTGTTCGTTGGACAGCTCGGCCTCGAGGCTGGCGATCTGGCTCGACAACTGCGAGCTGTCGAAGTCCGGCACCGGTGCGGGGGGCTTGGGTTGAGGCTTGCTTTCCTTTGGCGCGGTTTCGGCTTTCTGCGGTTTCGCTGCCTTGGTCGTCACCACGGATTTCGCCGGCGCCGCTGGCGTTTCCGGCCGGGCTGCCGGAGGCGGGGTGATCTTGTTGACCTTGCTGTCCTGGAATGGCGCCACTTCGGTGGTGGTGGGCACGGCTTTCTTGTCCAGGGTGCCACTGCCTTGCTGGTTGTCCTGGGCCTGGTAGTCGGCTTTCTCCGGCGCTTTCTCGCTCTTGAAGGTGGCCAGGGTGATGTCCATGGTCTGGCGGACTTCGGCGGGCTTGACCACGCTGAAACCCACCCCGAGGATCAGCGCAAGGTGCACCAGGGCGGCAAGAAACAGCGTGAAACCGAGCCGGTCCACCGGGCGAACGCGCGGTGGCAGCAGGTCGGATGGGATGTCGGCAGGCAGCGTCATCGGGTATCCAGCAACCGCAGTGGGGCAGCAGGTCGAGTGAAATGGACCGGCATCATACCCCACTCCAGGGTTTTGCTCCGCGTCGGTGGTCAGCGCGCCTTGAGCTTGCGATCAATGGCGTCCATCAGCTGGCCGCCGATATGGGTGTTGTAGGCAGCATCGATCTCGCGGATGCAGGTCGGGCTGGTGACGTTGATCTCGGTCAGCGAGTCGCCAATCACGTCCAGGCCGACGAACAGCAGGCCCTTTTCGCGCAGGGTCGGGCCGACCTGGGCGGCGATCCAGCGGTCGCGCTCGGTCAGCGGACGGGCTTCGCCACGGCCACCAGCGGCCAGGTTGCCACGGGTCTCGCCGCTGGCCGGGATGCGTGCCAGGCAGTAGGGCACCGGCTCGCCGTCGATCATCAGGATGCGCTTGTCGCCATCGACGATCTGCGGCAGGTAGGCCTGTGCCATGATCTGCTGGTGGCCATGCTGGGTCAGGGTTTCGAGGATCACCGAGAGGTTCGGGTCGCCCTGGCGGTGACGGAACACCGATGCGCCGCCCATGCCGTCGAGCGGCTTGAGGATCACATCGCCATGGGTGGCGGCGAAGGCGCGCAGGATGTCGGCGCGGCGGCTGACCAGGGTTGGCGCCATGCACTGCGGGAACTGCGTGGCGAACAGCTTTTCGTTGCAGTCACGCAGGCTCTGCGGTTTGTTGACGATCAGCACGCCTTCGCGCTCGGCCTGCTCCAGCAGGTAGGTGCTGTAGACGAACTCCATGTCGAAGGGGGGATCCTTGCGCATCAGGATCACGTCCAGCTCGTTCAGCGCGCTGTCCTGCTCATCGCCCAGCTCGAACCAGCGGGCCGGATCGGCGAACACCTTCAGCGGTCGCATCTGCGCACGGGCCTGGCCGGCACCCAGGTAGAGGTCGCGCTGCTCCATGTAGAACAGGCTCCAGCCACGCTCCTGCGCCGCCAGCAGCATGGCCAGCGAGCTGTCCTTCTTGTAGGAAATGGACGCGATGGGGTCCATGACAATCCCGAGACGAACGCTCATGGGGTAATTCCTCTTGGCGGCAGGTGGCCGCGATGGCACGAAAGAAAAGTGGCTCAGGGTGGCGCCGGGAACGCGGCCGGTCAAGGGGGGAGGCAGATGGAATGCCTACCCGGACTGTGTTAAAAATGCCAGTCAGAGCGCTGCATGGCAGCCCTTGAGGTTTCATTCCTGGCTTGGCGATGGGTGACGCATTTCATGGAACAGCCCCTGAAGGTGATGGTGATCGACGATTCCCGCACCATCCGCCGCACCGCCCAGATGCTGCTGGGCGAGGTGGGTTGCGAGGTGATCACCGCCAGCGACGGTTTCGATGCCCTGGCCAAGATCGTCGATCACAAGCCGCGGATCATCTTCGTCGATGTACTGATGCCGCGTCTGGACGGTTACCAGACCTGTGCGGTGATCAAGCACAACAGTGCGTTCAAGGATATCCCGGTGATCCTGCTGTCGTCGCGTGACGGCCTGTTCGACAAGGCCCGCGGCCGGGTGGTCGGCTCCGATCAGTTCCTCACCAAACCGTTCAGCAAGGAAGAACTGCTCGACGCGATCCGTGCCCACGTGCCCGAATTCGCCGCGCAGGCACAACACGCACCCTGACCGCGCCCGCCCTGGCGCGGTCTTCATTTTCCTGATGGGGAAACCGTATGGCCCGAGTGCTGATTGTCGACGACTCGCCGACAGAGATGTACAGATTGACCGAATGGCTCGAGAAGCATGGCTACCAGGTGCTCAAGGCCAGCAACGGTGCCGATGGCGTGGCCCTGGCCCGCCAGGACAAGCCGGATGCGGTGCTGATGGACATCGTCATGCCCGGCATGAACGGCTTCCAGGCCACCCGCCAGCTCAGCAAGGACCCTGAAACCAGCGCCATCCCGGTGATCGTGGTCACCACCAAGGACCAGGAAACCGACCGCATCTGGGCCACGCGCCAGGGCGCTCGCGATTTCCTGACCAAGCCGGTGGAAGAGGACGCGCTGATCGCCAAGCTCAAAGAGGTGCTGGGCGCTTGACCACACGCCCCCAGGGTGCGTCGCTGACCGCCTTCGAGCTGTTGCTGGACATCGACCGCCGCTGCCGCCTGCTGGTGGCCGACCAGCCGCTGCAGGACACGCGCCTGCAGCAGTGGAGCGGTATCGGCTTTCGCATCGCCGGGCAGTGGTTCGTCGCCCCCATGGGTGAGGTGGCTGAAGTATTGCGCGAGCCGCGCAGCAGTCGGGTGCCCGGGGTGCAGCCTTGGGTGCGCGGCGTCGCCAACCTGCGCGGTCGCCTGCTGCCGGTGATGGACCTGTCGGCGTTCTTCGGCCTTGGGCCGGCGGCCTCGGGCAAGCAGCGCCGCGTGCTGGTGCTGGACCATGACGACCTGTTCGTCGGCCTGTTGGTGGATGAAGTGGTCGGCTTGCAACATTTCGACCTGAGCAGCCTGGAGCTGTCGCCCCCGCAGCCACTGATCCGCGCCGCGGCGCGTTTCGTCCAGGGGCATTTCCCGCGTGAGCGCAACTGGGCGATCTTCAGCCCCTTCGCCCTGGCCCAGGCGCCAGGCTTTCTCGATGTGGCGTTGTAGAGGACCCTGCGACAGTGAACAAGCCCGCTCCAACCGTCGTTCCCGAGGCCGTGGCCCAGCGCCCGCGCAGCACCGCGCAGATCACTGTGCTGTTCGTGGTGCTGATCCTGTCGATCGTGCTGCTGTTCGCCAACTTCGCCTACCTCAACACCCAGTCCAACCACGACAAGCAGTACATCGGCCATGCCGGCGAGTTGCGCGTGCTGTCCCAGCGCATCGCCAAGAACGCCACCGAGGCGGCGGCGGGCAAGGCCCTGGCGTTCCGGCTGCTGTCCGATGCACGTAACGATTTCGAGCGCCGCTGGAAATACCTGCGCGAGGGTGACAAGGCCACTGGCCTGCCGCCAGCGCCGGCCACGGTGCGCGACGAGATGGACGCGGTGCGCCAGGACTGGGAAAACCTGCGGCGCAACACCGACACCATCCTGGCCAGCGAGCAGACCGTGCTGTCCTTGCACCAGGTGGCGGCGACCCTGGCCGAAACCGTGCCACAGTTGCAGGTCGAGTATGAAAAGGTCGTGGAAATCCTGCTGCAGAGCGGTGCACCGGCCAGCCAGGTGGCCGTGGCCCAGCGCCAGTTGCTGCTGGCCGAGCGGATTCTCGGTTCGGTCAATACCGTGCTGGCCGGTGACGATACCTCGGTGCAGGCCGCCGACACCTTCGGCCGTGATGCCAGCCGCTTCGGCCAGGTGCTCGAGGGCATGCTCGGTGGCAATCCGGCGATCCAGGTGACCCGTGTCGAAGACCCGGACGCGCGTGCGCGCCTGGCCGAGATCGCCGAGCTGTTCCAGTTCGTTTCCGGCTCGGTCGACGAAATCCTCGAGACTTCACCGGAGCTGCTGCGGGTGCGCGAGGCCGCGAGCAACATCTTCAGCCTGTCGCAGACCCTGCTCGACGAAGCCTCGCACCTGGCCAATGGTTTCGAGAACCTGGCCGGGCGCACCCTCGACACCGTCGGCGGCTACGTGCTCGGCCTGCTGGCGCTGGCCTCGATCATCCTCATCGGCCTGGTGATGGTTCGCGCCACCAACCGGCAACTACGCGACACGGCAGAGAAGAACGAGCGCAACCAGCAGGCGATCATGCGCCTGCTCGATGAAATCGAAGAGCTGGCCGATGGCGACCTGACGGTGACGGTGTCGGTCACCGAAGACTTCACCGGCGCCATCGCCGACTCGATCAACTTCTCGGTGGACCAGTTGCGCGACCTGGTGGCGACCATCAACCACAGCGCCGAGCAGGTCGCCGCTGCGGTGCAGGACACCCAGAACACCGCACGCCAGCTGGCCAAGGCTTCGGAACACCAGGCCGACCAGATCAGCGAGGCGTCGCTGGCGGTGGGCGACATGGTCGAGTCGATCGACCGGGTTTCCGCCCACGCCTACGAGTCGGCCAAGGTCGCCGAGCGTTCGGTAGCCATCGCCAACAAGGGCAACGAGGTGGTGCACAACACCATCCATGGCATGGATAACATTCGCGAGCAGATTCAGGACACCGCCAAGCGCATCAAGCGTCTGGGGGAGTCTTCCCAGGAAATCGGCGACATCGTCAGCCTGATCGACGACATTGCCGAACAAACCAACATCCTGGCCCTCAATGCGGCGATCCAGGCTTCGCTGGCGGGTGAAGCGGGGCGCGGCTTCGCCGTGGTCGCTGACGAAGTGCAGCGCCTGGCTGAGCGTTCGTCGTCGGCCACCCGACAGATCGAAGCGCTGGTGCGAACCATCCAGGCCGATACCAACGAAGCGGTGATCTCCATGGAGCAGACCACCGCCGAAGTGGTGCGTGGTGCGCGTCTTGCCCAGGACGCAGGCGTGGCCCTCGCTGAAATCGAGGGCGTGTCGCAGAACCTGGCCGAACTGATCCACAGCATTTCCGACGCGGCGCAATTGCAGACGTCCTCGGCCGGGCAGATTTCCCACACCATGGCGGTGATCCAGCAGATCACTGCGCAGACCTCCGCCGGTTCCGGCGCTACCGCCGACAGCATCCGTCACCTGGCCAGAATGGCCAGCGAGATGCGCCGTTCGGTGTCTGGTTTCACCTTGCCAGGCCCCGGCCGAGCGGCGCTGAGGAGAGTTCTATGGCCGTTACGGCAATGAGCCCCGAGCGTCACGACACGGTCGCCCTGAGCTGGACCAAGGCGGCCATCGCCGATTGTCTGGGCCAGGCGCGGCAGGCGCTGGAGCGTTTTTCCAGCGAGCCGGGCGACCCCGCCTTGCTGGGGTTCTTCGTCGACAACCTGCATCAGGTGCAAGGGTGCCTGACGATGCTCGAGCTCAATGGCGCGGCGCGCCTGGCCGAGGAATTGGAGTTGCTCGGGCGTGCCCTCTTCGAGGGCCAGGTCAGCCCGCGTGGCGATTGCCTGGGTGCGCTGTTCCGCGGCCTTGAGCAATTACCGCCCTACCTCGAGCGCCTGCGGGGGGCGCGCCACGACCTGCCGTTGGTGGTGCTGCCGTTGCTCAATCAGTTGCGCCTGTGCCGCGGCGCCGAGCCGCTGGCCCAGGACAGCCTGATGGGAGAGGCGGCGCAGCGCCTGGCGGGGGCCAACGATCTGGCCAACCTCGACCTGTCGCTGGGCAACTGGCGCGACCAGTTGCAGGCCGGCCAGGGCCGCGATGCCCTGCGCTCGGTGATCACTGCCCTGTGCGACGACCTGGTGCGGATCAAGGAGCGGCTCGACCCCTTCGTACGGGGGGATAACGAGCAGCGCGACCCACTCGATGTGCTGATCGCGCCGCTGCGCCATGTTGCCGATACCCTCGCAGTGCTGGGCTTCCAGCAGCCGCGCCGGGTCATCATCGACCAGGTGCTCGCCTTGCAGGCCCTGGCCCAGGGCGAACGTGCCGTGGACGATGCGGTGCTGATGGATGTGGCCGGTGCCCTGTTGTACGTGGAGGCGACGCTCAACGGCATGGTGGGCGGCCTTGCCGAGGGCCTGGAAGGCGGTATGCCCGGCTCGGACGTGACCGAGATCCGCCAGCGGGTGTTCGAGGAGTCGCTCTCGGTGTTGCAGCAGGCCAAGGACCTGATCGGCGACTGTCTGGAATCCGGTTGGCCGCGCCAGCGTCTGCAGCCCCTGCCGGGCCTGCTGCAGCAGGTGCGTGGCGCGTTGGCGATGCTGATGCTGCCGGCCGCCTCCGAGGTGTTCGGGGTGTCGGCCGACTATGTGCAAGGCTGGTTGTCGCATCTTGAGCAGGAGCCACCGGAGCAGGAGCTGGCCCACCTGGCCGAGGCCTTGAGTGCGGTGGAGTGCTACCTGCAATGGCGTGTCGCCGATCCGCTGGCCGATGCCCAGCGTTTTCTCGACATGGCCTGCGCCAGTCTGGCCGCCCTTGGCCTGCGCTGCAGCCAAGCGCCGGTCATGGCTGAGCCGCAGCGTGTCGATGACGGCATCGACGATGAGCTGCGCGAAGTGTTCCTGGAGGAAACCGCTGAGCTGCTGCCGGAGATCGAACGCCTATGGTTGCGCTGGCGTGCCGACAACCAGCAACGCGACGCGCTTGTCGAACTGCGCCGTGCCTTGCATACGCTCAAGGGCAGCGGGCGGATGGTGCACGCAGGCGCCGTGGCCGAGCTGGCCTGGGGCGCCGAGCATCTGCTCAACCGTGTGCTGGAAGGACGCATCGTGCTCAGCGGCGAGGGCGCCGTGGCGCTGCAACAGGCCTTCGTGCACCTGCCTGACCTGCTCGCCGACTTTGCGGTTGGTCAGATACCCCGGCTGGCCGATGTCGAGCAGCTCAGCAGCCACCTGCACGCCCTGGCGGTCAACGACACCGCGTCTGCCAGCGACAGTGACGGGCTCGATCCGCAACTGCTGGAGATCTTTCGCAACGAGGCCCAGGGCCATCTGGCCAGCCTCGACAGTTTCCTCATGGCTGCCAAAGGCCAGGACACCCCGGTCAGCGACAGCCTGCAACGCGCGCTGCATACCCTCAAGGGCAGCGCGGCCATGGCCGGGGTGATGCCGATCGCAGAGCTTGCCACCGCCTTCGACCGCCTGGCGCGTGAATACAAGGCGCACCAACTGGCTTTGGAAGTGGCGGATATCGAATGGCTGGAAGCGTCGCGCAGCCTGTTCCAGCTGGGCCTGGCCCAGCTTGAGCGCACACCGCTGGCACCGATTCCTGGCGCTGCGCAACTGATCGAGCAGGTCGGCGAAGCGGTGGATGCACGCCTGGCGGTGCTGCAGGACGCAGCGCCGCACACCCGCCGCAACCGTCGTGATCCACAACTGATCGCCAGCTTCCTGGCTCAGGGCATGGATATCCTGCTCGATGCCGAGTCGCTGTTGTCGCGCTGGCAGGAGCACCCGCGCGAACGCCAGGAGCTGGACACGCTGCTTGATGAGCTGACGACCCTGGCCCATGGTGCGCACCTGGCCGATTTCTGGCAGGTGGATGAGCTCTGCGAAGCGCTGCTCGATCTGTATGGGGCGGTTGAGGAGGGCAGCCTGGTCGCCAACGGGCATTTCTTCGCCCAGGCGCGGCAGGCCCACGAAGCCCTGATCGACATGCTCGATGAGATTGCTGCCGGGCAGGAGGTCACCCCGCGCAGCGAGTGCCTGGATGGCTTGCGCGCGTTGCTGGACGGGGCGCTCGACCCGGCGGCAACCGGGCGGGTGGGCGAGCAGGGCGTGACCCCGCTGGCCACGGCCATGGACCTGCCGGAGCCGGCAGTGGTGCAGTTGTTCCTCGACGAGGCCAGCGACATCCTCGACAGCGCCGATCAGGCTTTGCAGCGCTGGCGACAGGAGCCGGAAGGCAGCTCAGCGGTGTCGGCGTTGCAGCACGATGTGCAGACCTTGCGTGGCGGTGCGCAGATGGCCGCGATTGGCGCCATCGAGGTGCTCGCTCAGGAGCTGGCGTTGCTCTACGAAGGGCTGGTCGATCGGCGGTTGGCCGCCAGCAGTGCGCTGTTCGAGCTGCTGCAGCGCAGCCATGCGGCGCTGGGCCAGATGCTCGACAGCCTGCGCCAGGGCGAGCTGCCGTCTTCGGCGGTGGCACTGCTCGGCGAGTTGCGTGAGTTCCGCCATGCGCCGGTCAGCGAGCCGGAGGTGGCAGAAACACCTGGCGACAAGGAGCTGCTGGAAGTCTTCCTCGAAGAAAGCTCGGACATCGTCGAAAGCGCTGCGGCTGCGTTGGCGCGCTGGCAGGCCGACCCGCGCAGCAGTGTCGAGGTGGAAAACCTGCTGCGCGACCTGCACACCCTCAAGGGCGGCGCGCGCATGGTGGAAATCGCCGCCATTGGCGACCTGGCCCATGAGCTGGAGTTTCTCTACGAACTGCTCGCTGCTGGCCGCCTGCCGCCGACGCCCGCGCTGTTCAGCCTGCTGCAGAACTGCCACGACCGCCTTGCGCACATGCTCGACGCCGTACGTCTGGGGCAGCCGCTGCACGCGGCAACGGCGCTGATCGACTACATTCGCAACTTTTCCAGTGCGGCGCTGACCGACAGCGCCGCCGGCCAGCCGCCGGTGGAGGCCGCGCCGCTCGATGTGCCGAGCGCTGCACCCGAGCGAGCGCCGGGGGACATGGTCAAGGTCGATGCCGAACTGCTCGATGACCTGGGCAACCTGGCCAGCGAGCACGCGATCATTCGTGGTCGTATCGAGCAGCAGGTCAACGATGCACAGTTCGCCTTGAGCGAAATGGAAACCACCCTGGAGCGCATGCGCGACCAGTTGCTGCGCCTGGACAACGAAACCCAGGGCCGCATGTCCAGCCGCTGGCAGGCCGAGGGCGACGCCTACGACGATTTCGACCCGCTGGAAATGGACCGCCATTCGCAGTTGCAGCAGCTGTCGCGGGCCTTGTTCGAATCGGCTTCCGACTTGCTCGACCTCAAGGAAACCCTGACCCTGCGGGCCCAGGAGGCGCATGGCCTGCTGCAGCAGCAGGCGCGGGTCAACAGTCAGTTGCAGGAAGGCCTGACCGCCACCCTGATGGTGCCTTTCGAGCGCCTGGTGCCACGCCTGCAGCGCGTGGTGCGACAGGTGGCGAGCGAGCTGGGCAAACAGGTCGAACTGGTGGTCGGCAACGCCGAGGGCGAGCTGGACCGCAGCGTGCTCGAGCGCATGGTCGCGCCCCTGGAGCACATGCTGCGCAACGCCGTCGACCATGGCCTCGAGCCGCGCGAGGTGCGCCTGGCGGCAGGCAAGCCGGAGCAGGGCACCATCCACCTCAACCTGCTCCACGAGGGCGCCGACATCGTCATCGAGATGAGCGACGACGGCGCCGGGGTGCCGCTGGAGGCGGTTCGCAAGAAGGCCATCAAGCGCGGCTTGCTGGCGCCGCAGGCGCAGCTCAGCGATCACGAGATCTTGCAGTTCATCCTGCGTCCGGGGTTCTCCACGGCCGAGAAGATCACCCAGATTTCCGGGCGCGGGCTGGGCATGGATGTGGTCCATGAAGAGGTCAAGCAGTTGGGCGGCTCGATGAGCATCGAGTCCAGCCCAGGCAAGGGGGCACGCTTCCAGATCCGCTTGCCGTTCACGGTATCGCTGAACCGGGCGCTGATGGTGCACCTGGGCGAGGAGCAGTACGCCATCCCGCTCAACACCATCGAGGGCATCGTCCGCGTGCCGCCCGCCGAGCTCGAGGCCTGCTACCAGCTGGATCCGCCGCGCTATCGCTATGCAGGGCACGCCTACGACCTGCGCTACCTGGGCGAGCTGTTGCAGGATGTCGGCCGTCCGCGCCTGCTGGGGCAAAGCCTGCCCTTGCCGGTGCTGCTGGTGCATGCCCAGGAGCAGTCGTTTGCGATCCAGGCCGATGGCCTGTCGCCGAGCCGCGAAATCGTGGTGAAAAGCCTGGGGCCACAATTCGCTGCGGTGCCGGGGTTGTCTGGTGCGACCTTGCTCGGTGATGGGCGGGTGGTGCTGATTCTCGACCTGCTCGGTCAGCTGCGCGGCCAGCAGCGGCGCCTGGCGCGGTTGCCGGTGGGTGACGGCGAGCGGCGCCAGCTGTTCGGCCCGGCGGCGCGGCGTCCGTTGCTGGTGATGGTGGTCGACGACTCGGTCACCGTGCGCAAGGTCACCAGCCGTCTGCTGGAACGTCACGGCATGAGCGTGTTGACCGCCAAGGATGGGGTCGATGCCATGGCCCTGCTGGAGGAGCACCGCCCTGACGTGCTGCTGCTGGACATCGAGATGCCGCGCATGGACGGCTTCGAAGTGGCGACGCGGGTGCGGCGTGACAACCGCCTGCACGACTTGCCGATCATCATGATCACCTCGCGTACCGGGCAGAAACACCGCGACCGGGCCATGGCCATCGGCGTCAACGAATACCTCGGCAAGCCTTACCAGGAGTCGCTCCTGTTGCAGAGCATCGCCCACTGGAGCCAGCCTCATGCTTGAACATATCGCCGGTCAGCGCAGCAGCCTCACCGGGCTGTTGCTGCCCCTGGGCGACCGTACCCTGGTGCTGCCCAACGTTGCGGTGGCCGAGCTGATCGGCGAGCGTGCGTTCGTCTGCGAACTGCATGCGCCGGCCTGGCACATGGGCTGGATCGACTGGCGCCAGCAGTGTCTGCCGCTGATAGGCTTCGAGGCCGCCTGTGGCGGTGAAACGCCCTGTGGCGAGCGGGCGCGGATCGTCGTGCTCAACGCCTTGGGCGATACCGGGCTGCGCTACCTGGCGCTGCTGCTGCAGGGGATCCCGCGCTCGTGCAAGCTCGACAGCCAGTTGAACTATGTAGACGTGCCGCTGGGGGCGCTGGAGCTGGCGGCGGTGCAGGTGGGCGAGCAGGTGGCGCGGGTGCCGGACCTGGCGGCGCTCGAGCGCCTGGTGCGTGACGCGGATCTGCAACCTTCGGCGCAGTAGCATGATGCTCGTGCGGGCCCTGTCGCGCCACTGCCCGCCAGGAACCCATTGGCCTTGTGGAGGTCTGAGCCTGCATGTACTACGGTGAACGCTTCAACGCCTGGACCCACCTGGTCGGTGCTGTCCTGGCCTGTATCGGTGCCATCTGGCTGATCGTCGTCGCGGGCTTGCAGGGCGACCCCTGGAAGATCGTCAGCTTCTCCATCTACGGCTTTACGCTGCTGTTGCTCTACAGCATTTCCACGCTCTATCACAGCACGCGCGGCCGGGCGAAGGTGGTCATGCGCAAGCTCGATCACCTGTCGATCTACCTGCTCATCGCCGGCAGCTATACACCGTTCTGCCTGGTCAGTCTGCGCGGGCCCTGGGGCTGGAGCCTGTTCGGCATCGTCTGGGGCCTGGCGGTGATCGGCATGCTCCAGGAGATCAAACCGCGCTCCGAGGCACGGATCCTCTCGATCATCATCTACGCGGTGATGGGCTGGATCGTGCTGGTGGCGGTCAAGCCGCTGCTCCACAGCCTCGGTGGCGCCGGCTTTGCCTGGCTGGCGGCCGGCGGTGTGCTGTACACCGTCGGCATCATCTTTTTCGCCTTCGACAGCCGCTTTCGCCACTGGCACGGCATCTGGCACCTGTTCGTCATCGCTGGCAGCCTGATGCACTTCGTCGCGGTGTACTTCTACGTGCTATAGAGGCCTGAGTTTAGAAGTCGCCCCACAGCTGCTGCGCCACCGATAGCGCCACCACCGGCGCCGTCTCGGTGCGCAGTACGCGAGGGCCGAGGCGGGCGGCGTGGAAGCCGGCGCCCTTGGCCTGATCTACTTCGGCATCGCTCAAGCCACCCTCAGGTCCGATCAGGAAGGCCAGGCGTGTCGGTTTGTCATGGCTGGTCAGCGGCTCGGCCACCGGGTGCAGGACCAGCTTGAGATCGGCCTCGCTGTCTTTCAGCCATTCGGCCAGGGGCACCGGTGGGTGGATCACTGGCAGGGTAGAGCGCCCGCATTGTTCGCAGGCGCTGATCGCCACCTGGCGCCAGTGAGCCAGGCGCTTGTCGGCGCGCTCGTCCTTCAGACGCACTTCGCAGCGCTCGCTGACGATCGGGGTGATTTGGCTGACGCCCAGCTCGGTGGCTTTCTGGATCGCCCAGTCCATGCGCTCGCCGCGTGACAGCCCCTGGCCGAGGTGGATGTGCAGCGGCGAATCGGGTTGGCCGGGCAGGGCCTGGTCGAGGCTGACCCGCACGGATTTCTTGCCCACGTCGAGCAACTGGCCGAGGTATTCCTGGCCACTGCCGTCGAACAGTTGCACGGCGGCGCCGGCGCTCATGCGCAGCACGCGGCCGATGTAGTGGGCCTGGGCCTCGGGCAACTCGTGTTCGCCAAGGCTCAGGGGGGCGTCGATGAAGAAACGGGACAGTCTCATGGTTCGGCTCGGAATAGGGGTGAGGACATCATCCTCTGTGGGAGCGGGCTTGCCCGCGAATGCGCCAGTGGCAGCACTGCAGCATTCGCGGGCAAGCCCGCTCCTACAGGGTTAGGTGGTAGTCAGCCCGGATCGCGGAAGTCGGGATGGAAATCGGCAGGCACCGTCACGCTGACACTGTCACGGGTGGCGATATCGATGCCTTCGCTGGCCACTTCGGCCAGGAAGTCGATCTGCTCCGGGGTGATCACGTAGGGCGGCAAGAAATACACCACGCTGCCCAGCGGACGCAACAGCGCGCCGCGGGTCAGGGCATGCTCGAAGACCTTCAGGCCGCGGCGTTCCTGCCACGGATAGGCGACCTTGCCGGCCTTGTCCTTGACCATCTCGATGGCCAGGGCCATGCCGGTCTGGCGCACTTCGGCCACGTTCGGGTGATCGACCAGGTGCGCGGTGGCGCTGGCCATGCGCGCCGACAGCGCTTTGTTGGCATCGATCACCTGGTCCTGCTCGAAGATGTCCAGGGTCGCCAGCGCGGCGGCGCAGGCCAGCGGGTTGCCGGTGTAGCTGTGCGAATGGAGGAAGGCGCGCAGGGTCGGGTAGTCGTCGTAGAAGGCCTGGTACACGTCATCGGTGGTCAGGCAGGCGGCGAGCGGCAGGTAGCCACCGGTCAGGGCTTTGGACAGGCAAAGGAAGTCTGGGCGGATACCGGCCTGCTCGCAGGCGAACATCGTGCCGGTGCGGCCGAAACCGACGGCGATTTCGTCATGGATCAGGTGCACACCGTAACGGTCGCAGGCTTCGCGCAGCAGCTTGAGGTAAACCGGATGATACATGCGCATGCCGCCAGCGCCCTGGATCAGCGGCTCGACGATGACCGCGGCGATCGTGGCGTGGTGTTCGGCCAGGGTCTGCTCCATGGCTGCGAACATGTTGCGCGAGTGTTCCTCCCAACCCATGCCTTCAGGGCGCAGGTAGCAATCGGGGCTGGGCACCTTGATGGTGTCGAGCAGCAGGGCCTTGTAGGTTTCGGTGAACAGCGGTACATCGCCGACCGACATCGCGGCGATGGTTTCGCCGTGGTAGCTGTTGGTCAGGGTGACGAAGCGCTTCTTGGCGCCTTGGCCCTTGTTCTGCCAGTAGTGGAAGCTCATCTTCAGCGCCACTTCGATGCATGACGAGCCGTTGTCGGCGTAGAACACCCGATCCAGCCCGGCCGGGGTCATGGCCACCAGGCGCTCGGACAGCTCGATCACCGGCTGATGGCTGAAGCCTGCAAGGATGACATGTTCGAGCTGGTCGACCTGATCCTTGATGCGCTGGTTGATGCGCGGATTGGCATGGCCGAAGACGTTGACCCACCAGGAGCTGACCGCGTCCAGATAGCGCTTGCCCTCGAAGTCCTCGAGCCAGACACCCTCGCCGCGGCGGATCGGGATCAGCGGCAGGCTCTCGTGGTCTTTCATCTGGGTGCAGGGGTGCCACAGGACCTTGAGGTCGCGCTGCATCCACTGTTGATTCAGGCCCATGGGCGGATCTCCTGGCTGGGGTGGCAAGTAGGACGGCGTAAGCCTAAGCAAAGGCACCCCCAGGAACAACCTTGGATTTTGTGCAGGCTTGTGTGGGAGTGGGCATGTCGGGACGACGAATCGCCGCGAAGGACCCACCACAGAAACCTGAACCATTCGAAGCACTTGATAGCGCTGTGCTGGCAGGCTCCTGGGACCTGACGTATTCTTAGCGCTTCTCTCCTGGGGAGATCCTCCCCACTTACATTTCGCTTCTGATCCGGAGTTCGCCGACATGGCTGCTGCTTGGGTGCGCCTGTGCGCGTTGGTATTGATTGGTGCATCCAGCGCTGGTGCGCTGGCGAAGGACAAGACCCCCACGGCCATTGTCGTCGGCGGTGGCCTGGCCGGCCTGACGGCGGCCTATGAGCTGCAGTCCAAGGGCTGGCAGGTGACCCTGCTCGAAGCCAAGGGCGGCATGGGTGGCCGTTCGGGGCTGGCGACCAGCGAGTGGATCGGCAACAACAAGGCGCAACCGGTACTCAATCAGTACCTGGACCGCTTCAAGCTGGAAACCTTGCCTGCGCCCGAGTTCGTGCGTACCCCAGGCTACCTGATCGACGGCGAGTACTTCAGCGCGGCCGACCTCGCCACCAAGCAGCCCGCGACCGCCGAGGCGATCAAGCGCTACGAGAAGACCCTCGATGACCTGGCCCGTTCGATCGATGACCCGCTGAACCCGGCTGCCAACAGCACGTTGTTCGCCCTCGATCAGATCAACGTCTCCACCTGGCTGGACAAGCTGCAACTGCCAGCGACCGCCCGTCAGTTGATCAACCAGCAGATCCGTACTCGCTATGACGAGCCCTCGCGCCTGTCGTTGCTCTATTTCGCCCAGCAGAGCCGGGTCTATCGTGGGGTTGGCGATCGTGACCTGCGCGCCGCACGCCTGCCCGGCGGCAGCCCGGTACTGGCACAGGCCTTCGTCAAGCAACTCAAGACCATCAAGACCAGCTCGCCGGTCACCGCCATCGTCCAGGACAAGGACGGCGTCACCGTCAAGGTGGGGGCCGTGGGCTACCAGGCTGACTATCTGGTTCTTGCCGTGCCGCTGCGCGCGCTGGCCAAGATCCAGATGACGCCGGGGCTGGACAACCAGCATCTGGCGGCACTCAAAGGCACCAACTACGGCTGGCGCGACCAGTTGCTGCTCAAGTTCAAGAACCCGGTGTGGGAGAGCCGCTCGCGTATGTCGGGCGAGATCTTCAGCAACGCAGGCCTGGGCATGCTGTGGATCGAACCGGCGCTCAAGGGCGGTGCCAATGTGGTGATCAACCTGTCCGGCGACAACGCCCGCCTGCTGCAGGCCTTCGGTGACAAGCAGATGGTCGACCAGGTGCTGATTCGCCTGCATGCCTTCTACCCTCAGGCTCGTGGCGCCTTTACCGGTTACGAGGTCAAGCGCTACAGCACCGACGCCGGCACCGGCGGCGCCTACCTGGCCTACGGGCCGGGGCAGATCAGCAAGTACTGGCGTCTGTGGGAGCGCCCGGTGCAACGTGTCGCCTTTGCTGGCGAACACACCGATGCACTTTACCCGGGCACCCTGGAAGGCGCGCTGCGCAGTGGCCAGCGTGCCGCGGGCCAGGTCGAGGACCTGGCCGCTGGCAAATCCTTCGATCCAGTGGTCAAGGCGGCGCCGGTCGCTGCCGCTGCGGCAGTCGGCGCGGCAGCCGCCAAGGACAACAAGCCTGGCTTCTTCTCCCGTCTGTTCGGTGGCGACGACAAACCGGTGGCCAAGACCGAGCCGGTGACCAAGGCCGCCGAGCCGACACCCGCGCCGCCAGCTCCTGCTCCTGCAGCCGCACCAGCGGCGCCGGTCGTTGCGCCTGTGGCCAAGGAAGAACCGGTCAAGGCCCAACCCGCCAAGGCTGCACCGACCAAGGCGGCACCTGCCAAGCACGCACCAGCGCACAAGCCGCCGGCCAAGCAGGCCAGCAAGACGGAGCCGGTGAAGAAGGCCGCCGCAAAAGCCGAGTCCGTCAAGAAGAAACCTTCGACCGACACTCAGGCCAAGGCCAACTGATTGGTCATTGCGGGCACTCGTGGCATTGCCGCGATGTGCCCGCGCTGTTGCCTGCCCTGGCAAGTCCCCCGCGTTCGCCTACTGTTAATGTTTTCTTAATTAGATGAATTCAAAATAAGCTATCGATTTTTTCGATTATAAGAAGCGGACTTTTCCGCTTTATTTCGATACTTATCGCGTTATCTTGTGCACAGCTTTCACGGGGAATACGCCAACATGCAACTGCGCAATTCTGCTTCTCGCTATGGTGCGGTCAGCATCTTCCTGCACTGGGGCGTAGCTCTTGTCGTATTCGGGTTGTTCGGTCTGGGCCTGTGGATGGTCGGTCTCGACTACTACGATCCTTGGCGCAAAGCCGGGCCCGACCTGCACAAGAGCATTGGCCTGGTATTACTGGCTGTCATGCTGCTGCGGGTACTCTGGCGTTTGATCAGCCCACCTCCACCGGCTCCGGCCAGCCACGGGGCACTCACCCGCATGGCCGCCAAGCTGGGGCACCTGGCGCTGTATCTGGGGTTGTTCGCGGTCATGGCCGCCGGCTACCTGATCTCCACCGCCGACGGTGTCGGCATTCCGGTCTTCGGCCTGTTCGAAGTACCGGCACTGGTCAGCAACCTGCCCGATCAGGCGGACACTGCCGGTGTGATTCACCTGTATCTGGCCTGGGGGTTGGTGATTTTCGCCATCCTGCATGCCCTGGCAGCCTTGAAACACCATTTCATTGACCGTGACGCGACCCTGGCTCGTATGCTGGGCCGCAAAGCTTGACTCTCAACCTCAATTGCAAAGGAAGGAAGTAAGGATGTTGAAAAAGACTTTTGCCGCCCTGGCGCTCGGTACCGCTCTGATTGGCGCTGGTCAGGCCATGGCCGCTGACTACAAGATCGACAAGGAAGGCCAGCATGCTTTCGTCGACTGGAAGATCAGCCACTTGGGCTACAGCTTCATCCACGGCACATTCAAGGACTTCGACGGTTCGTTCTCCTGGGACAGCGCCAAGCCTGAAGCCAGCAAGATCAGCGTCGACCTGAAGACTGCCAGCCTGTGGTCCAACCATGCCGAGCGCGACAAGCACATCGCCAGCGCCGACTTCCTGGACGTGAAGAAATATCCGGACGCCAAGTTCGTCTCCACGGCCGTCAAGTCCACCGGTGACAAGACTGCCGACGTAACCGGCGACCTGACCCTGCATGGCGTGACCAAGCCGGTCACCTTCAAGGCCGTGTTCAACGGCGAGGGCAAGGACCCGTGGGGTGGCGAGCGCGCTGGCTTCAACGCCAAGACCACGCTGAACCTGAACGACTTTGGCATCAAGGGCCCAGGCCCGACTTCCCAGACCCTGGATCTGGACATCAGCCTGGAAGGCGTGAAGCAGAAGTGATTCGCGTCATCTGAAACGACAAGGGGCCGCTATGCGGCCCCTTGTCGTTTCTGTCAGCCCTTGCGGGTCAACAGCGCCGGACGCTCGCCACGGGGGCGGCTCGGCAGGTCGTCCAGTTGCTCGGGCGTCGGGTAGCGGTCGAGCTTGGATTCCTTGCGGATGATCACAGGCGTGCTCTGCGACTCGCGCGGATTGCGTACGGCAGGTTCCTGGCGGTTGCTGTCGTCCCGGCGCGCACGGCCCGGGTTGCCATCGCGGCGTGCACCACCACCATTGTTGTTGCGGGGGCGCTTCTCGCCAGAACCCTGGCCGCCCTGGCGCTGGCCGCCGCTACCGTTGTTGTTGCGAGGCTGGCCCGAACCCGAACGCTGTCCCTGGCCTTGAGCCTGGCCGCCGTTGCCGCCCGGGCGACGGTTGCGGCCCTGGTTCTTGCCGTTCTGGTAAGGGCTGACGTAGTCGGCGCGGTTACCGAAGTTGTCGATATCGTCGTCCAGGAACTCTTCCGGGTCGCGATCGGCGGGTACTTTGGGGGCATTGCCCTGGGCCTGGCCGGCCTGCTGCTGACGCGGCTTCCTGTTGTCGCGCTGCTTGCGTGGCTCCTGCTTCTTCTGCTGCGGCTTGTCGCCCGCAGTGCCCTTGTCGGCAGGCTTGTCGGCGGCCTGTTGCTTGGCCTTGCCTTTGTCCTTGCCCTTGTCCTTGCGTCCGCCGCTGCCTTCCTTGCTGCCTTCGGCACGTTGCTGCTGGTTGCGCCCGCCACGGCCGTTGTTCTGCTGGCGCTCGCGCACCTCGGGTTTCTCAGCCTCGACCTGCGAGGCATCGAAGCCCATCAGGTCGCCATCCGGGATCTTCTGCTTGGTCACCCGCTCGATGCTCTTGAGCAGTTTCTCTTCGTCAGGTGCCACCAGCGAAATGGCTTCACCGGAGCGGCCAGCACGGCCAGTACGACCGATGCGGTGAACGTAGTCTTCCTCGACGTTGGGCAGTTCGAAGTTGACCACGTGCGGCAACTGGTCGATGTCCAGGCCACGGGCGGCGATGTCAGTGGCGACCAGCACTCGCACGCTGTTGGCCTTGAAGTCGGCCAGAGCCTTGGTGCGCGCATTCTGGCTCTTGTTGCCGTGGATCGCGGCAGCGGTCAGACCGTGCTTTTCGAGGTACTCGGCAAGGCGGTTGGCGCCGTGCTTGGTACGGGTGAAGACCAGCACCTGTTCCCAGGCGCCGAGGGTGATCAAGTGGGCCAGCAGCGCACGCTTGTGGCTGGCAGGCAGGCGGTAGACGCGCTGCTCGATACGCTCGACGGTGGTATTGGGCGGCGTGACCTCGATGCGCTCGGGGTTGTGCAGCAACTTGTCGGCGAGGTCGGTGATGTCCTTGGAGAAGGTCGCCGAGAACAGCAGGTTCTGGCGCTTGGCCGGCAGGCGTGCGAGGACTTTCTTCACGTCATGGATGAAGCCCATGTCGAGCATGCGGTCGGCTTCGTCCAGAACGAGAATTTCCACCTTGGACAGGTCGACGCTGCCTTGGCCGGCCAGGTCGAGCAGACGGCCCGGGCAGGCGACCAGAACGTCGACACCCTTGGCCATCGCCTGGATCTGTGGGTTCATGCCGACGCCGCCGAAGATGCAGGCGCTGATGAAGTTCAGGTCGCGGGCATAGATCTTGAAGCTGTCGTGGACCTGTGCGGCCAGTTCGCGGGTCGGGGTCAGGACCAGGACGCGCGGTTGGCGCGGGCCGTGACGCTGCGATTTGTCGGGGTGACCACCTGGGAACAGGCGCTCGAGGATCGGCAGGGCGAAGCCACCGGTTTTACCAGTGCCAGTCTGCGCGGCGACCATCAGGTCGCGGCCTTGCAACACGGCGGGAATGGCCCGCTGTTGCACCGGGGTAGGCTGGGTGTAGCCCGCAGCCTCGATAGCGCGGACAAGTGCCTCGGAGAGACCGAGGGAAGCAAAGGACATGGGCAATCCTGTTCTCGTTTGGGCTGGGCCCTGTGGGATGTTCTGCCTGGCGCGACGGGCATCGGTGGGATGCGATCGCGTCCGGTCCAGCTGGGCTTACACTGCGCATCCTGGAGGCCGCGGGCGGGCACTTGAGGGTGCGTCGCTGCTGGTCGAGATGCCTTTTGCGAGGCCGAGCGTCCGGGCGTGAGCCGGGCGGGAAGGCCCGAGTATAACAGAGCTATCGCGATGTGCTGCGATCCTGCTGCTCAACGGCGTCGAGAAAATGTTCGGCGGAGTTTGCGTTGCGCGCATGCTGGGCAGTACAGGGGCGCTCCGCGATCGCCAGCAGGGCTGTACTCAGGCTTGCTGTGCGTCGATCAGATGCCGTTCGATATCTTTGTGACGCGTGCCCAGCGACAGACGAAGGCCGGGTTGGCGCAAGCATTCGCGCAGTTGCTCGGGGCTCATGCCGCCCTGGCGCTGATTGAAGTTTTCCAGGGCCTTGTCCCACCACGCCGTGGCGCAGGCGCGGTCGAATTCGTTGTCGTAGGGGTAGCAGCCATAGAGCAGTTCACGGGCGAACTGGCGGTGGCGACTGGGTAGCGTGAGGCTCATTGCCTTGTAGCCGAGGCGGTGCAGGGTGGGTGGGCGAGGCAGTTGATCGTTGACCAGCGTGATGTCGGCCATCGCGGCCTCGCCGAATGGATCGTTGCCGTGCTTGCGCAACCACGCCTGGATCTTGGCGCGGAACTGGGCCTTGCGGCTCCAATAGTGATGGATGACGTCGGTGCAGGTGGCCAGTTGCAACGTGCGGTAGGCGGCGACCGCCAGGCAGAACTCCTCGAGCGTATAGGCCTCGCGTGCCAGGGGATAAAGCTCGTCCATCAGCGCGATGGAGTGGTCCAGGATCGTTGCATCCTGTGCAGTCAGGCCCATGACACCGGAGTTGACCAGCGGCATCTGGCAGTCGGCCAGGCCACGCTGTTGCAGGAGCGTCAGCAGGTTCTTGTACAGCAGGCACTTCTGGTTTTCGCCGTAGCGACCGCCAATGGCATTGCACAGCAGGCTGCCGGGCTTTACCCGGCGGAACAGCTCTATGGGCGATTGGCGGAAAAAGGTATCGGTATCGATCAGCACTGCCAGCGGGTGCTGTTCGAGGACATGGCGCAGCAGCACATGCTTGCTGCGAAAGTGATACCCGTGCGGCTGGTTCCAGGCTGCACGCGTGTGCTCATCGAGCAGGTGCACGGTGACGGGCAGCTTGGCGTAGGGTTCGGGGTTGTCGGTGTAGACCTGGATGTCTATGGCTTCACCTGGCGTCTTGCGCAGGTTGGCCAGGGCGCTGACGATGCTGAAGCACGCTTCCTGGTGATAGGTAGCCGGGCCGAAGGCGAGGTAGACGAGTTGCGGGGTGTCACGGTTGCTTGGCTGCATCGAGGGAAACCTGGCATCAGCTTGAATGATCAAGGCTCCAATCTACGTTCGGAGCCTTAATCATTGCTTAAGCTATTGTTACCAAAAGGTTTCAGCGCGGCAGCTTGAGGTTGTTCCAGATCGCCAAGCTCGGCTCGGCCTGGTTCAGCGTGTAGAAGTGCAGGCCCGGCGCACCGCCTTGCAGCAGCTCTTCGCACATCTTGCTGATCACTTCCTCACCGAATGCCTGGATGCTGGCGGCATCGTCGCCGTAGGCTTCCAGCTGCTTGCGGATCCAGCGCGGAATCTCGGCACCACAGGCGTCGGAGAAGCGCGCCAGCTTGCTGTAGTTGGTGATCGGCATGATGCCGGGCACTACCGGAATATCCACGCCCAGCTTCTGTACGCGCTCGACGAAGTAGAAGTAGCTGTCGGCGTTGAAGAAGTACTGGGTGATGGCGCTGTCGGCACCGGCCTTGACCTTGTGTACGAAGTTGGCCAGGTCGTCCTCGAAGTTGTGCGCCTGCGGGTGCATTTCGGGGTAGGCGGCAACTTCCAGGTGGAAGTGGTCACCGGTTTCCTGGCGGATGAACTCGACCAGGTCGCTGGCATGGCGCAATTCGCCACTGGCCATGCCCATGCCGGATGGCAGGTCACCGCGCAGGGCGACGATGCGCTTGATTCCGGCCGCCTTGTATTCGGCGATCAGGGCGCGCAGGTCGTCCTTGCTGTCGCCGACGCACGACAGGTGCGGGGCTGCCGGGACCTTCACTTCGTTTTCCAGTTGCAGCACGGTGTTCAGCGTGCGGTCGCGAGTCGAGCCGCCAGCGCCGTAGGTGCAGGAGAAGAAGTCGGGGTTATAGGTGGCCAGCTGACGGGCAACGGCCATGAGTTTTTCGTGACCGGCATCGGTCTTGGTCGGGAAGAACTCGAAACTGTAGCGGCGTTCCTGGGACATCGGTCGTTCCTCTGGCAGCGTGCTTCAAGCGCCAAGCTGCAAATAAAAGCCAGATCGGTGATGGCCGATCTGGCTTGGGCGTCGTTCAGATCCTTGCGCTGCTGCGGCGCGCAGTGCGCGCCGCACGCCGCTTAGTAGCGGTACGCGTCGGGCTTGAACGGGCCTTCGACAGTCACGCCGATGTACTCGGCCTGCTGTGGGGTCAGCTGGGTGACTACACCGCCGAAGCCGCGGACCATTTCCAGGGCCACTTCTTCGTCGAGCTTCTTGGGCAGCACTTCGACGGTCAGGCGCTCGGCCTTCTTCGCAACTGGCAGCTCGGCGAACTTCTGCTCGAACAGGAAGATCTGCGCCAGTACCTGGTTGGCGAACGAGCCGTCCATGATGCGGCTCGGGTGGCCGGTGGCATTGCCCAGGTTCACCAGACGGCCTTCGGCCAGCAGGATCAGGTAGTCGTCATTCTGCGGATCGAAGGTGCCGGCGCCGGTGCGGTGGATCTTGTGCACCTGTGGCTTGACCTCTTCCCATGCCCAGTTCTTGCGCATGAAGGCGGTGTCGATCTCGTTGTCGAAGTGACCGATGTTGCAGACCACTGCGCGCTTTTTCAGGGCCTTGAGCATGTTGGCGTCGCAGACGTTGACGTTACCGGTGGTGGTGACGATCAGGTCGATGCGGCCCAGCAGGTCCTTGTTGATGCCGGCTTCGGTGCCGGTGTTGATACCGTCCTTGAACGGCGAAACCACTTCGAAGCCGTCCATGCAGGCCTGCATGGCGCAGATCGGGTCGACTTCGGTGACCTTGACGATCATGCCTTCCTGACGCAGGGACTGGGCCGAGCCCTTGCCCACGTCGCCGTAGCCGATCACCAGGGCCTGCTTGCCCGACAGCAGGTGGTCGGTGCCGCGCTTGATGGCGTCGTTCAGGCTGTGACGGCAGCCGTACTTGTTGTCGTTCTTGCTCTTGGTGACCGAGTCGTTGACGTTGATCGCCGGGACTTTCAGCTCGCCTTTGGCCAGCATGTCCAGCAGGCGGTGCACGCCAGTGGTGGTCTCTTCGGTCACGCCGTGGATCTTGTCCAGCATGGCCGGGTATTTCTTGTGCAGGATTTCGGTCAGGTCACCGCCGTCGTCCAGAACCATGTTGGCGTCCCAGGGCTGGCCATCTTTCAGGATGGTCTGCTCGATGCACCACTCGTACTCCTGCTCGGTTTCGCCTTTCCAGGCGAACACCGGGATACCGGCAGCGGCGATGGCGGCAGCAGCCTGGTCCTGGGTGGAGAAGATGTTGCAGGACGACCAGCGCACTTCGGCGCCCAGGGCGATCAGGGTCTCGATCAGCACGGCGGTCTGGATGGTCATGTGGATGCAGCCGATGATCTTCGCGCCCTTGAGCGGTTGCTCGGCTTGATACTTGCGGCGCAGGCCCATCAGTGCGGGCATTTCCGATTCGGCGATGATGACTTCCTTGCGGCCCCAGTCGGCCAGGGAGATGTCGGCGACCTTGAAGTCGGAAAAACCAGCGGGCGTGTTTACAGCGCTCATGAAGAGCCTCCATTCGTAGTGTGCGAATGGGCGCCGTTGTGCGTTGAGCGTCCGCAGCAGCGGACAACGCCCCATCCGAGCCTGACAGGTGAACCTGCTGCAGCGCCCCTCGGACAGGTGGCGGGATGACCACCGCAGCGGGTGGCCATTGGAAAACGGCGAGATTATAGCCGCGCCCGTGTGACACACCCAAGACTTTCTGTCGATTTATCGCGACGATAGTCGATGTTCAATGGAGGCTGACCGGCGGGTCTGCCATCATTACCCCACGTCAGTCAGGCACGTCAGGAGTTGTAATGAATTTCCACACGCGCAAATGGGTAAAACCCGAAGACCTCAATCCCAACGGCACCTTGTTCGGTGGCAGCCTGTTGCGCTGGATCGACGAGGAAGCGGCGATCTACGCCATCGTCCAGTTGGGCAACCAGCGGGTGGTGACCAAGTATATTTCCGAGATCAACTTCGTCAGCGCCTCGCGCCAGGGCGAGATCATCGAGCTGGGTATCACCGCCACCGAGTTCGGTCGCACCTCGATCACCCTGCAGTGCGAAGTGCGCAACAAGATCACCCGCAAGAGTATCCTCACCGTCGACAAGATGGTCTTCGTCAATCTGGGCGAGGATGGCCTGCCGGCACCGCACGGGCGCACCGAGATCAAGTACATCCAGGATCAGTTCCCGGATTCGGCGGTGGAGTAGAGCTGGAAACCGTGCGGCGCACTTCGCGCGCTTGCCCGCCAAGTGCGCGCCATCGTAATCACGGCTGGGCGCTTACCCGTCGCACCACCTTGCCGATTGTCAGCCCCTGCACCAGGATCGACGACAGCACCACGATGTAGGTGATCGACAGCAACAGGTCGCGTTCGTCACCCACCGGCAGCGACAGCGCCAGGGCCACCGATACACCCCCGCGCAAGCCTCCCCAGGTCAGTACCCGCACCGTGCCACGCGGCACCTCGCGCCAGCGCCGCAGCAAGACGATGGCTGGTGCCACGGTCAACAGGCGCGATGCCAGCACCGCGACCGCAAGCACGCCACCCGCTGCCAGGTGCAGCCAGTTGAACGGCAGCAGCAACAGCTCCAGGCCGATCAGGGCGAAGAGCAGGGCGTTGAGCATGTCGTCGATCAGCTCCCAGAAACCGTCCATGTAACGACGGGTCATGTCGTTCATCGCCAGGTTACGCCCCAGGTTGCCGATGATCAGGCCGGCTACCACCATGGCGATCGGCGCCGACACGTGCAGTTCGTAGCACATGGCCGAGCCACCGATCACCAGTGCCAAGGTCAGCATCACCTCCACCTGATACTGCTCGATGCTCTTGATCATGCGGTAGGTGGCGTAGCCGATCAGCCCACCGAACACCACGCCGCCTACGGCTTCGCGGGCGAACAGGATGGCGGTGTCGGAAACGCTTGGCGTCTCGCCGAGCTGAATGATGCCCAGCAGCACGGTGAACACCACCACCGCGGTGCCGTCGTTGAACAGCGACTCACCGACGATGGTGGTCTTCAGCGGTTTGGAGGCGTTGGCGGTACGCAGTGCACCGAGCACCGCGATGGGGTCGGTCGGCGAGATCAGCGCGCCGAAGAGCAGGCAGTAGATCAGCGGTACGTCCCAGCCGAACATCGCGAACACCCAGTGGGCGAGATAGCCGATTACCACGGTAGCGATCAGAACGCCGATGGTGGCGAGCAGGCCGATTGGCCAGCGGTAGCTGCGCAGGTCGCCGAGGTTGACGTGCAACGCGCCCGCGAACAGCAGGAACGACAGCATCCAGTGCATCAGCAGGTCATTGAAGTCGATCTGGTTCATCAAGCCTTCGACGCGTTCCTCCAGGCCGGGAAAGCCGATCAGGCTCAGGCCTTGCAGGATCAGTGAGAACAGCAGGGCGGTGACCATCACGCCGATGGCGGGCGGCAGGCCGATGAAACGGTAGTTCACATAGGTGAGGAGGGTGGTAAGGCAGATGAACGCGGCAACTAATTCAAGCATCCTGAATCCTGTGACAATGGCTTCCAAGTCGTAACCCGAACAGCTCGGGCAGTTCTTTGATGGCCTGACGGAGCACTCGGGACACACCTTATGACCGGAATTATCAGGATCGTTCCTCAATTCACGGCTGAAGCCGCGCCTACAGGCGCTGCCCGGATCGCGTATATAGTGACGCGAGTCTTGTTCAAGGAACCTTCCGCGTGCTGGCAACTTCCCTCGTCCTGATCGCTGCCCTGCTGCATGCCACCTGGAACACCCTCATCAAGTTCAGCGCAGAACGCCTGCTGGTGATCGCCAGCATGGACGCGGTGGCGCTGGTCTTCGCGGTGCTCGCGGTGGCGTTCGTCGAGCCCCCTCCGGCCGCGATCTGGCCGTGGCTGCTGGCCTCGGCGCTGGCCGAGCAGGTCTATCGTGTCCTGCTGATCAAGGCCTACCGGGTCGGTGACCTGGGCCTGGTCTATCCTCTGATGCGTGGATTGTCGCCGCTGGTGGTACTGGGGCTGACCCTGGCTTTCGCCGGTGAGTCGCTGAGCGGCCAGCAGATCATTGGCATCCTGCTGATCCCCTGCGGCATGGCTTGTCTGCTCTGGCAGGGCGGTGGCGGTGATCGGTTGCCCTGGTCGATGCTGCCGGTGGTGGCGCTGATCGGCCTGTGCATCGGCTGTTACACCTGGTTCGACGGCCAGGCGGTGCGCCTGTGGGGTAAACCGTGGGACTACCTGGTCTGGCTCACTCTGCTGAGTGCCTGGCCGTTCCCGGTGCTGGCGGGCGTGGCCCGACGTGCACCCTTCGTGCTGTTCTGGCGCAGCCAATGGCGACTCGGGTTGGCGGTCGGGCTGTGTGTATTGCTGAGTTATGCCCTGGTGTTGTGGGCCATGCATCTGGGGTCGGTGGCGGAGGCGGCGGCGCTGCGGGAGGTCAGTGTGATCCTGGTGGTGCTGTTGGGCATGCGCTATCTCAAAGAACCTTTTGGCGGCCCGAGACTCCTAGCTTGCGGGCTGGTCCTGGCAGGCATGCTGGTGATGAAGCTCTGACCTTTCTGAACGAGGAGCCTGTCCATGACCGTTGCCCTGTGGTGCATCCTGATCGCCCTGGTCCTGCCGCCTTTGTGCGCATTGATTGCCAAAGTCGCCAGTGGCCGTTTTGGCTTGAGCGACAACCATGATCCGCGAGCCTTTCTCGACACGCTCTCGGGCCTGCCTCGGCGCGCCAATGCGGCGCAGCAGAACGGCTACGAGGCGTTTCCAGCCTTTGCCGCAGCGGTGCTGGTGGCGGATATCGTCGGCAACGCCGAGCAGGTGACCCAGGATGTGCTGGCGGTGCTGTATATCACCAGCCGCCTGCTGTACATCATCTGCTACCTGGCGGACTGGGCGGCGTTGCGCTCGCTGGTGTGGTTCGCCGGGTTGGCGTTGATCGTGTCGTTGTTCGTCGTATCGGCGTGAAGCCATCGCGGGCTTGCCCCGCGATAGCTCAACCCCCGATCACGGCACCTTCGGCACTTCAGGCAGCGCAGCCCCCTTGGGCCACAGCATCCAGATCTGCCCCTGTTGCTTCATGTTCCCAGCCAGCTCGCCGGCCTCGGGGCCGGTCCCCCAGAACAGGTCGGCGCGCACCTCGCCGGTGATCGCGCCGCCGGTGTCCTGCGCACCTACCGGGCGCACCACCGGCGAGCCATCCGGCCGGGTGGTGGACAGCCACAGCAGGCTGCCCAGCGGAATCACCTTGCGGTCGATGGCCACGCTGTAGCCCGCGGTCAATGGCACGTTGAGCGAGCCGCGCGGGCCTTCGTCGCTGTCGGGGCCTGCTGCGAAGAACACATAGCTCGGGTTGCTTGCCAGAAGCTCCGGCACCCGCTGTGGGTTGGCCTGGGCCCAGGCGTGGATGCTGCCCATGGTCACGTCTTCTTTCTTCAACTGGCCCTGGTCCACCAGCCAGCGGCCGATCGGTCGGTAAGGGTGGCCGTTCTGGTCGGCGTAGCCCAGGCGCAGCTGGCGGCCGCTCTCCAGTTGCACGCGACCGGAGCCCTGGATCTGCAGGAACTGCAGGTCCATCGGGTCGGTCAGCCAGGCCAGCACCGGCGCCTTCACACCCTGGCGGTTGATCACTTCGGCGGTGTCGTAGGGCTTGAGCACACGACCTTCGATACGACCGCGAAGGCGTTTGCCCTTGAGCTCCGGGTATACGCTGGCCAGGTCGACCACGATCATGTCGTCGGGAGTGCCATAGACGGGGACCTGGGCTTGTGCCGTGCGCGTCAGGCTGCCTGGGTAGACCGGTTCGTAGTAACCGGTGATCAGGCCGTTGGCGTTGTTCTCGGCGGAGCGCAGGCCGTAGACCTGCAGGTTCTGTTGCAGGAAGGCACGTACCTGGGCCGGATCGCCCGGCACCGCAGCCGCCGCGCTGCACGTCGCAGCCCAGACCGGGTCGCGCTTGAGTTTCTCGCAGCCGTTGCGCCAGGCCTGGAAGCCTGCGACCAGGTCGCTGTCAGTGACGCTCGGCAAATCTTGCCAGGTGGCACCGGCATAGGTGGCGATGGCGTGGGGCTCGGGCTTGGTGCCCTCGCCGCCGTTGCAGCCGGCCAGCAGGGCCAAGGCCGGGAGCACCCAGGCCAGAGGGCGCAAAGCAGATTTCATAAGCGGGGTCCTGTTATGGGCGGAGATGAACATTCGCCCTTGTCTTTTGTGTGGCTATTGGTCTTTGCCCGACGGGCGGCGATACTGGCGGCCCGTTCATGCAGGCCGAAGAGACCGTGATGTTCAAGCGATTGACCGTAGTACTGCTCGCCACCCTGACGCTGACCGCTTGCGAGCGTGTCGATCCGAACTCGCCATTGGGCCAGCGCAAGGCAATCTTCAAGGACATGCTCAAGACCAGCGAAGACCTGGGCGGCATGTTGCGCGGCCGCTTGCCGTTCGATGGGGGGAGGTTCGCCGAAGGGGCGGTAAAGCTCGATACCCTGGCCCACGAACCCTGGCAGCACTTCCCGCAGGCTCGTGACGGGGGAGATAGCAGCGCCCGGCCTGAGGTCTGGGAGCGCCAGGCGCGTTTTCATGACCTGGCCCGCCAGCTCGAGAGCGTTACCGGCGACCTGGTCGGTGTGACCCGCAGCCAGCCATTGGATGCTGCTGGGCTGAAGGCACCGATGGACCGCGTCGAGGCTGCGTGCAAGGCCTGTCATACCGAGTTTCGCAATCATTGATGGTCTGCGGTGCCCTGTGTGGGAGCGACCGCGTTTGCCGTTGGCCTCAGCGCTCGAGTTCGTCGACCGCTTCCTGCAGTTCCTTCTTGGCGTCGGCGAGCTTTTCCTTGCGCTTGTTGATCTTCTCCGAGTCGCCCTTCTTCATGGCCTTGTCCAGGTCCTTGGTGCGCTGGTTCACTTCATGCCGGGCGTCGAGCACCTTCTGCTCGCGCTCCTTGCGCAGGCTGCTATCGGTGCAGTTGGCCGTGACTTCGCTCAGGGCTTTTTCCAGGCCTGCGACCTGGGCACTGTTGTTGTGCGCGCGGGCTTCGCTCAACTGGTTTTCGATGGCGCTGCGCTTGGCGGCGCAGCCGGTGAGACCGGGCTCGGGCTGGGCGGCCTGCAAGGGGCCGGCGGCCAGGCCGACGGCAGCCAGCAGAACGAGCGTGGAAACTGATTTCATGAACTAGAGCCTCTTTTCAGGGCAGGGCGGCAAAAAGGGAAATCCTGCCCTGATTTTGCCCATTTGGAAACCGCAATGGACTGATCGCTGGCAAGAAGAGGAAAGTACCTACGTAATCAGTGCATTACACGGACTTGCAGTAATTTCTGGAAACGAAAAAGCCCCTGTCGATCACTCGCCAGGGGCTTTTGTCAGGCCGGGTGTTTACAGGCCGGCAGCGTCGCGCAGGGTGGCGGCGCGGTCGGTGCGCTCCCAGGTGAAGGTGGTGAAGGTGTCGTCACCCACGGTCTTCTGCTGCGGCTCACGGCCGAAGTGACCGTAGGCGGCAGTCTCCTGGTACATCGGGTGCAGCAGGTCGAGCATGGTGGTGATCGCGTAGGGGCGCAGGTCGAAGCACTCGCGCACCAGCTGGATGATCTTGTCGTCGGACACCTTGCCGGTACCGAAGGTGTTGATCGAGATGGAGGTCGGCTGGGCTACGCCGATAGCGTAGGAGACCTGGATCTCGCAACGTTCGGCCAGGCCTGCAGCGACGATGTTCTTGGCCACGTAGCGACCGGCGTAGGCGGCGGAGCGGTCGACCTTGGACGGGTCCTTGCCGGAGAACGCGCCACCACCGTGACGGGCCATGCCGCCGTAGGAGTCGACGATGATCTTGCGGCCGGTCAGGCCGCAGTCGCCCACCGGGCCGCCGATGATGAAGTTGCCGGTCGGGTTGATGTGGTACTGGGTGCCCTTGTGCAGCAGTTCGGCCGGCAGGGTGTGCTTGACGATCAGCTCCATCACCGCTTCCTGCAGGTCTTTCTGCGACACTTCAGGGTTGTGCTGGGTCGACAGGACCACCGCGTCGATGCCGACCACCTTGCCGTTCTCGTAGCGGCAGGTGACCTGGGACTTGGCGTCCGGGCGCAGCCACGGCAGCAACTTGGACTTGCGCGCTTCGGCCTGACGCTCGACCAGACGGTGCGAGAAGCAGATCGGCGCAGGCATCAGCACTTCGGTTTCGTTGCTGGCGTAGCCGAACATCAGGCCCTGGTCGCCTGCGCCCTGGTCTTCCGGCTTGGAGCGGTCGACGCCCTGGGCGATGTCCACCGACTGCTTGCCGATGATGTTCATCACGGCGCAGGTGGCGCCATCGAAGCCGACGTCGGAGCTGTTGTAGCCGATGTCGATGATGACCTTGCGCACCAGGTCTTCCAGATCGACCCAGGCCGAGGTGGTGACTTCGCCGGCGATGATGGCGACACCGGTCTTGACCAGGGTTTCACAGGCTACGCGGGCGTATTTGTCCTGGGCGATGATGGCGTCCAGGACCGCGTCGGAAATCTGGTCGGCGATCTTGTCCGGATGCCCTTCGGACACGGACTCGGAAGTGAAAAGGGAGTATTCGCTCATCTCGAGGGGTTCCTAAAATTTACCGATGTGTGTGTCGCCAGCGGCCCGCTGGAAATGGCGGACCTGAATCTGGAAACCGTTACGCAAGCCAACATAGAGGCTGTCCCCGGGGATCAGCCCCGCAGCATTGGCCCAACGGGCCAGGTCGTCCTGCTCGAAGCCAAGCCAGAGGTCGCCGCAGGCGTCCCGCGCCCACCCCTGGTCATGGCTGCACAGCTCGGTGACCAGCAGGCTGCCGCCCGCCTTCACCCGTTTGGCCAGCAGGCGCAAGGCCAGGGCCGGGTCGCTGAAATGGTGCAGGACCATGTTCAGCACAACGCAGTCGGCTTCCACATCCGTTGCACCCAGTGCATCGGCCAACTGCAGGATTACATTATCCAGGCCTTCACGTTCGCAGACCTGGCGCGCCAGCTCGAGCATGGTCGGGCTGTTGTCCATCGCCGTGACCTGGGCGAAGCGCTGCGCCAGGTCGGGCAGGAAGCCGCCATCGCCGGGGCCAACCTCCAGGGCGCTGGCGTCGCTGCCAAAGCTCAGCTTGTCGAGCAGGGACAGCAGGCTTTCGCGGTATTGCGGCACGCCGGCGATCAGGTCCTGCTGGGCACGGAATTTTTCTTCGACGCGCTGGAAAAAGTCTTGGCTGGTGGCCGCGCGGCGCTGCTGCACCTGGGCAATACGCGCCTGCACATCGTCCGGCAGGGCCAGTTCGTCGACTTCTTCGAGCAGGGCCGCGTGCAGGCGTCCGCCCTGGCGCAGGCTGTCGGGCAGGGCGCGGCGATAGAAGATCGCATTGCCTTCGCGACGCGTGGCCACCAGTTCGGCCTGGGCCAGCACCTTAAGGTGGTGGCTCATGCCGGACTGGCCGATATCGAAGATCTGCGCCAGCTCCAGTACGCCGAACGAGTCGCTGGCCAGGGCGCGCAGGACATTCAGGCGCAGCGCATCGCCACTGGCCTTGCACAGGGCAGCCAGTGCGTCGCTTTGCTGGGGTATCGCTTGCGCACGCAGGTTCATGGGGCGGCAGTCTAGACAGGCATCGTTGCCCTGGCAAGGCAATATCAAAAAGTTTTGATATTGCCTGATGGGTGGCTGATGCCTGGCTCCGGGGGCTGTGTGGGCGGGTTCACTCGCGCAAAGCATGAGGCTGGTCCCACGTTTTTTACCCGAAGTGCCAGCCAATCACAGGAAAAATCCCCGACTGCGACCATCCGTCATTGCCCCCAAGGCCCCCAGTGGGCGAAAATGGCCGCCTTTTTTCGTTTCACCACTTATTCAAGCCTCAGGAGATAAGCGATGCCCAGCCGTCGTGATCGTGCCAACGCCATTCGTGCCCTCAGCATGGATGCCGTGCAAAAGGCCAACAGCGGCCATCCAGGTGCCCCCATGGGCATGGCGGATATCGCCGAAGTGCTTTGGCGCGACTACCTCAAGCACAACCCGAGCAACCCGAATTTCGCCGACCGTGACCGCTTCGTGCTGTCCAACGGCCATGGCTCGATGCTCATCTATTCGCTGCTGCACCTGACCGGCTACGACCTGTCCATCGATGACCTGAAGGCGTTCCGCCAACTGCACAGCCGTACCCCGGGCCACCCGGAATATGGCTACACCCCAGGCGTCGAGACCACCACTGGCCCGCTCGGCCAGGGCATCGCCAACGCGGTCGGTTTCGCCCTCGCCGAGAAAGTGCTGGCAGCGCAGTTCAACCGTGAAGGCCACCAGATCGTCGACCACAACACCTACGTGTTCCTGGGCGATGGCTGCATGATGGAAGGTATTTCCCACGAAGTCGCCTCGCTGGCCGGCACCCTGGGCTTGAACAAGCTGGTCGCCTTCTACGACGACAACGGCATCTCCATCGACGGCGAAGTCCACGGCTGGTTCACCGACAACACCCCGGCGCGTTTCGAAGCCTACAACTGGCAGGTCATTCGCAACGTCAACGGCCACGACGCCGAAGAAATCAAGATGGCGATCGAGACCGCGCGCAAGAGCGACCGTCCGACCCTCATCTGCTGCAAGACCATCATCGGTTTCGGCTCGCCGAACAAGCAGGGCAAGGAAGACTGCCACGGCGCGCCGCTGGGCAACGACGAAATCGCCCTGGCCCGCAAGGAACTGAACTGGAACCACGGCCCGTTCGAAATTCCGGCCGACATCTACGCCGAGTGGGACGCCAAGGAAGCCGGTGCCAAGGCCGAAGCCGAGTGGAACCAGCGTTTCGACGCCTACGCCAAGGCTTTCCCTGAACTCGCCGCCGAGTTCAAGCGCCGCGCTGCTGGCGACCTGCCGGCCGACTTCGCCGAGAAGGCCCAGGCCTACATCAATGAAGTCGCCGCCAAGGGCGAGACCATCGCCAGCCGCAAGGCCAGCCAGAACACCCTCAACGCTTTCGGCCCGCTGCTGCCCGAGTTCCTCGGTGGTTCGGCGGACCTGGCCGGTTCCAACCTGACCCTGTGGAAAGGGTGCAAGGGCGTCGAGGCCAATGACGCCAGCGGCAACTACGTGTTCTACGGCGTGCGCGAGTTCGGCATGACCGCCATCATGAACGGCGTGGCGCTGCACGGCGGCCTGGTGCCTTATGGCGCCACCTTCCTGATGTTCATGGAATATGCCCGCAACGCGGTGCGCATGTCGGCCCTGATGAAGCAGCGCGTCATCCACGTCTACACCCACGACTCCATCGGTCTGGGCGAAGACGGCCCGACTCACCAGCCGATCGAGCAACTGACCAGCCTGCGCAGCACGCCGAACCTGGACACCTGGCGTCCGGGTGACGCGGTCGAGTCGGCCGTTTCCTGGAAAGCCGCCCTGGAGCGCAAGGACGGCCCTTCGGCGCTGATCTTCTCGCGTCAGAACCTGCAGCACCAGGAGCGCAGCGCCCAGCAGATCGCCGACATCGCCCGTGGCGGCTACGTGCTCAAGGACTGCGCCGGCGAGCCTGAGCTGATCCTGATTGCCACCGGTTCCGAAGTGGGCCTGGCGGTCCAGGCATTCGAAAAGCTCAGCGAGCAGGGCCGCAAGGTCCGCGTCGTGTCGATGCCAAGCACCAGCGTGTTCGACGCCCAGGACGCTGCCTACAAGCAGTCGGTACTGCCGTTGGAAGTGGGTGCGCGTATCGCCATCGAAGCTGCCCATGCCGACTTCTGGTACAAGTACGTCGGCCTCGAAGGCCGCGTCATCGGCATGACCACCTACGGCGAATCGGCCCCGGCCGCCGCGCTGTTCGAGGAGTTCGGCTTCACTCTGGAGAACATCCTGGGTACCGCCGAAGAGCTGCTGGAAGACTGATGTAACGATCTGCGGGCGGTGTCGCCCTTGTTCGCGGGCAAGCCCGCTCCCACAGAGGTTGCAATTGACCTTGTGGGAGCGGGCTTGCCCGCGAATGCCGCACCGCAAATCCTGCAGACTGACGACAATCGATCTGTTTCGTGAGCGCTGAATGTCCCACCCTCGTCCCTACAAAGTTGCACTCAACGGTTACGGCCGCATCGGCCGCTGTGTCCTGCGCGCACTGTTCGAGCGGGGGGCGAAGGCCGGTTTCGAGATCGTTGCGTTGAATGACCTGGCCGACCAGGCCAGCCTGGAGTACCTGACGCGCTTCGACTCCACCCACGGGCGGTTCCCCGGCGAGGTGAGCGTTGACGGCGACTGTCTGCATATCAATGGCGACTGCGTGAAAGTCATGCGCAGTGCCACCCCTGAAGGCATCGACTGGGCCGCGCTGGGCATCGACCTGGTGCTGGAATGCTCCGGTGCCTACAACACCCGCGCCGATGGCCAGCGTTTTCTCGACGCCGGTGCGCCGCGCGTGCTGTTCTCGCAGCCGATGGCCAGCGAGGCAGATATCGATGCGACGGTGGTCTACGGTATCAACCAGCATCGCCTGACCGGCGACGAACTGCTGGTCTCGAACGCCTCCTGCACCACCAACTGCGGTGTGCCGCTGCTGCGCGTGCTGGACCAGGCTTTCGGCATCGAGTACGTGCAGATCACCACCATCCACTCGGCGATGAACGACCAGCCGGTGATCGACGCCTACCACCACGAAGACCTGCGCCGTACCCGTTCGGCGTTCCAGTCGGTGATCCCGGTGTCCACTGGTCTGGCGCGCGGCATCGAGCGCCTGTTGCCGGAACTTGCCGGGCGAATCCAGGCCAAAGCGGTACGCGTGCCGACCGTCAACGTCTCGTGCCTGGACATCACCCTGCAGACTGCCCGTGACACTACGGCTGCCGAGGTCAACCGGGTGCTGCGCGAGGCGGCGCTGGACGGCCCGCTCAAAGGCCTGCTGGCCTACACCGAACTGCCCCATGCCAGCTGTGATTTCAACCATGACCCGCATTCGGCCATCGTCGATGCCAGCCAGACCCGCGTCTCAGGCCCCCGCCTGGTGAACCTGCTGGCCTGGTTCGACAACGAATGGGGGTTCGCCAACCGTATGCTCGACGTTGCCGAACATTATCTGCACGTCGTCCACCAAACCCGCAGCAAACAGCCCTGAAGGACTGCATTCATGACCGTGTTGAAGATGACCGACCTCGACTTGCAAGGTAAGCGCGTACTGATCCGCGAAGACCTCAACGTGCCTGTGAAGGACGGTGTGGTAACGAGCGATGCGCGTATCCTGGCTGCGCTGCCGACCATCAAGCTGGCCCTGGAAAAGGGTGCTGCGTTGATGGTCTGCTCGCACCTGGGCCGCCCGACCGAGGGCGAGTTCTCCCAGGAAAACAGCCTCAAGCCGGTCGCCGACTACCTGAGCAAGGCCCTGGGCCGTGCGGTGCCGTTGGTCGCCGACTATCTCGACGGCGTCGAGGTCAAGGCCGGTGAGGTGGTGCTGTTCGAAAACGTACGCTTCAACAAGGGCGAGAAGAAGAACGCCGACGAGCTGGCGCAGAAGTACGCCGCCCTGTGCGACGTTTTCGTCATGGACGCCTTCGGCACCGCCCACCGCGCCGAGGGTTCCACCCACGGTGTAGCCAAGTTCGCCAAGGTCGCCGCTGCTGGCCCGCTGCTGGCGGCCGAGCTGGACGCCCTGGGCAAGGCCCTGAAGGCGCCGGCCAAACCCATGGCGGCCATTGTTGCCGGTTCCAAGGTCTCGACCAAGCTCGACGTGCTCAACAGCCTGTCGACCGTCTGCGACCAGCTGATCGTCGGCGGCGGCATCGCCAATACCTTCCTCGCCGCGGCCGGTCACCCGGTCGGCAAGTCGCTGTACGAGCCTGACCTGGTCGAGACCGCCAAGGCCATCGCCGCCAAGGTCAGCGTACCGCTGCCGGTCGATGTGGTCGTTGCCAAGGAGTTCGCCGAGAGCGCCGAAGCCACCGTCAAGGCTATTGCTGACGTGGCCGCCGACGACATGATCCTGGATATCGGCCCGCAGACCGCCGCCAACTTCGCCGAGCTGCTGAAGTCGTCGAAGACCATCCTGTGGAACGGTCCGGTCGGTGTATTCGAGTTCGACCAGTTCGGCAACGGCACTAAAGTGCTGGCCAAGGCCATCGCCGAAAGCGCCGCGTTCTCCATCGCGGGTGGTGGCGACACCCTGGCGGCCATCGACAAGTATGGCGTTGGGGCTGATATCTCCTACATTTCTACCGGTGGCGGTGCGTTCCTCGAATTCGTCGAGGGCAAGGTCCTGCCTGCCGTGGCAATCCTGGAAGAACGGGCCAAGGCCTGATAGTGACGGCGCCTGGCAAAGGGAGCGACCTGATGGTCAAGCAATTGCCTGTGATGATCGTGGCCTTGTTGCTGGGTGCCTGCTCCAGTGGCGGCGCCCCGCAAAGCGAGCCCGCCGGCGAGCCAAAGGGCGGCTGTTACCAGTCGCAGTGGCAGGCGGAGACGGTGCCGGTGATCAACAAGCGCCTGGGGCCGGACGGGTTGGAGAAGTACGACGAAGAACACCAGCGCAAGGCGCCCGGCTGCCCTTGATCGGACAGCGGGCAACCGATGGGCTGTTTTGTGGTCTTGAACAGAGGAGCGGCGGTGCGGCCTTCGCGGGCAAGCCGCACCACCGACTTCGAAGCGAGGATACTCAATGAAAGCGCTGCTGGCCGTACTGGCCCTGGCGACCCTGGCAGGCTGCTCCCTGCTGCAACCGTCGCAACCTGCCGCGACGGACAACTGGACCCGCTGGGTCTGCGACAGCCAGGCCGAAGTGCTGTGGCGCTTCGCCGATGCCGCGCAGCAGTCGGTCGATGTCCGCCTCGGCGGCGCTGACCAGGTCTACCGGCTCAAGGCCGAGCCCGGCGCCTCGGGCGCGCTGTACAGCGATGGCGTGCTTGCCTTCCACACCAAGGGTAATGAAGGCCTGGTGTACTGGGAAGCGACCAACGATCTGATTGGGCGGGGCTGCAAGGCACCGTGATTGGCCGGACCGCGACGGTGGTCCACAACTACTTGAACAGCAACCGCCCCTGCGGCAGGCTTGCACGAAACAACGACGCTTGTCGGGAGAGAGATACACAATGGCACTCATTAGCATGCGCCAGATGCTGGACCACGCCGCCGAGTTCGGCTACGGCGTTCCAGCTTTCAACGTCAACAACCTCGAGCAGATGCGCGCCATCATGGAAGCCGCCGACAAGACCGACTCTCCGGTCATCGTCCAGGCCTCCGCCGGTGCTCGCAAGTACGCCGGTGCTCCCTTCCTGCGTCACCTGATCCTGGCGGCGATCGAAGAATTCCCGCACATCCCGGTGTGCATGCACCAGGACCACGGCACCAGCCCTGACGTGTGCCAACGTTCGATCCAGCTGGGCTTCAGCTCGGTAATGATGGACGGCTCGCTGCGCGAGGACGGCAAGACCCCGTCCGACTACGAATACAACGTGCGCGTCACCCAGCAGACCGTGGCATTCGCCCACGCCTGCGGTGTATCGGTGGAAGGCGAGCTGGGTTGCCTGGGCAGCCTGGAAACCGGCCAGGCCGGTGAAGAAGACGGCGTCGGCGCCGAAGGCATCCTGGACCACAGCCAGATGCTGACCGACCCGGAAGAGGCTGCCGACTTCGTCAAGAAGACCCAGGTCGATGCCCTGGCCATCGCCATCGGCACCAGCCACGGCGCCTACAAGTTCACCAAGCCGCCTACCGGCGACATCCTGGCGATCGACCGCATCAAGGCGATCCACCAGCGTATCCCCAACACTCACCTGGTGATGCACGGTTCCTCGTCGGTTCCGCAGGACTGGCTGGCGATCATCAACGAGTTCGGCGGCGACATCAAAGAGACCTACGGCGTGCCGGTCGAAGAGATCGTCGAAGGCATCAAGCACGGCGTGCGCAAGGTCAACATCGACACCGACCTGCGTCTGGCGTCCACGGGCGCGATTCGTCGCTTCCTGGAGCAGAACAAGTCCGAGTTCGACCCGCGCAAGTACTTCGCCAAGACCGTCGAAGCCATGCGTGACATCTGCATCGCGCGTTACGAAGCCTTCGGTACCGCTGGCAACGCGTCGAAGATCAAGCCGGTTTCGCTGGATGAGATGTACCTGCGTTACGCCAAGGGCGAGCTGGCCGCAAAGGTCAACTGATCCGCTGATGGCCTGGCAGAAACCCGCAGAAATGCGGGTTTTTTTATGGCCGGACGGTGGGACATATGCAAAAGCCAAGGCGCTCTGACCATTAGTCGGCTATTTTCACTTTATCCATTGATAGCGAACTGATTGCATTGCGTCCTGCAAAGTCGCGTCTAGAGTAGAGAATCGGATCCAATTACAAGACGAAGTCGGTCGGACAAGAGAAGCGGCATGGATGGAGCTCAACCCGCGGCACCGGAAGGCAGCTCAGTACTGCTGGTGGTCGATGACTACCCGGAAAACCTGATCAGCATGCGGGCTTTGCTAGCCCGTCAGGATTGGCAAGTACTCACCGCAAGCTCAGGAATGGAAGCCCTGAGCACGTTGCTGGAACACGAAGTGGACCTGGTCCTGCTCGATGTACAGATGCCCGAGATGGATGGCTTCGAGGTCGCCCGCCTGATGCGTGGCAGCCAACGCACGCGCCTGACCCCGATCATCTTCCTTACCGCCAATGAACAGTCCGAAGCTGCCGTGCTCAAGGGCTATGCCAGTGGTGCAGTGGACTACCTGTTCAAGCCCTTCGATCCGCAGATCCTCAAGCCCAAGGTGCAGGCCTTGCTCGAACAGCAGCGCAACCGCCGCATGCTGCAGCGACTGAGCCGTGAACTGGAGTCGGCCCGCGCATTCAATGCCTCGATTCTGGAGAACGCCGCCGAGGGTATCCTGGTGGTTGACGAGGCGGGCGATATCAGCTTTGCCAACCCCGCCATCTCGCGTCTGCTGCAGGTGCCGGTGGACAAACTGCAGGGCGCCCATCTCCTGGACCTGATCCAACTGCCCAGCGCCGCGTTGTGGCGCGACTCGGACTTCTACCAGGCTTACCTTGGGCGGCAGATCTTCCGCGTGCACGATGCCCAGTTGCGTCCGCCCGAGGGGCCGCTGGTTCCGGTGGCGCTGTCGTGCGCGCCGTTGCCCGCTGAACAGAAGGCCATGGTGGTGACCGTACTGGACATGTCGGTGGTGCGCAGCCTGCACCAGCAACTGGAACACCAGGCGGTGACCGACCCGCTGACCGGCCTGCTCAACCGTCGCGGTTTCTACCAGACGGCAGAAGGTGCATTGCTGCGCAACGAACGATCCGGCAAGGTCCAGGCCTTGATGTACATGGATCTGGATGGTTTCAAGCGAATCAACGATTCGCTGGGCCACGAGGCGGGCGACCGGGTCTTGCGCTGGGTCGCCGAACAACTCAAGGAGTGCCTGGGCAGCCAGGCGCTGCTCGGGCGCATGGGCGGCGATGAGTTCACGGCGTTGTTCGATGGCTTGCCCTATGCGGAGCACGCAGGCCGGTACGCCGAGACCCTGATCGAGCGCATGTCCAGCTGTCCGCAGGTGGACGGCCAGGATGTCATTCTTGGTGTCAGTATCGGCATCGCCACCTATCCCGATTGCGGCGCCACCGTCGAAGGCCTGCTGCGCGCTGGCGATGCGGCGATGTATGCCGCCAAGCGCGCCGGGCGCCAGCAGTATCGCTTCTATGATCAGGAGCTCAACGGCCGCGCGCGTTCGCGGCTGATGCTCGAGGATAGTGTGCGCACCGCCATTGAGCACAAGGACTTCACCTTGGTCTACCAGCCACAGGTGGGGTTCGCCGACGGACGCCTGCGTGGCTTCGAGGCGCTGCTGCGCTGGCAGCACCCCAGTGTCGGCGATGTACCGCCGGGGCTGTTCATTCCGTTGCTGGAGGAGGCGCGTCTTATCCATCGGCTGGCGAGCTGGATCTACAGCAAGGGCGCGGCCCAGCGTCACGAGTGGCGTCAGGTGTTCGCCGACGATGTAGTGCTGGGTATCAGCCTGAGCCGCGCGCAGTTCACCCAGCCGAACCTGGTCGATGAATTGCGGCGGGCGATCCAGGAGCATGGCCTGGAGCCTGCGCAACTGGAAGTGGAGGTGGCGGAAACCTCGTTGATGTACGACATCGACGCGGCGGCCAAGCAGGTGACGCGTTTGCGCGAGCTGGGCGTGCGCGTGGCGCTGGATGACTTCGGCGCAGGGGATTGCTCGCTGCGCATGCTGCGCGACCTGCCGATCGACACCCTGAAACTCGACCGTAACCTGGTCGCCCGCCTGCCCGATTCGAAGGTCGATACGGCGCTGGTGCGCAGTGTCATCGCGCTGTGCGCCGACTACGGCATCACGGTGATCGCCGAGGGCGTGGAAACAGACGCCCAGGCGCAGTGGCTGCGCGACAGCGGCTGCGCCTACGTGCAGGGCTTCCTGGTTGCGCGGCCAATGACGGCAGGGGATGCGCGTGGTTTTCCGGCGGTGTATCCGTGGGCGCAGGCTGGATCGCCTGCCTCCCTGACCTGATAAATCTGCCAGTTGTCTGTTCCGGTCGTTGTGGGCGACTGTTGCCTCTCCAGCCATGAATGGCAGGTAAAAAGGTGGTGAGCAGCGCACTGTTCCAGCAGACCCCCTCGATCAAGGTACTCGACAATCGGCGCCAAGCGGTGCGTGAGGTCGAGTATCACCGTGCGTCGCCATTGGACGCCGATACGCGTATCACGCGACAGGTTTTCAGTCCGGCAGGGCGATTGGCACAGATCACTGATCCACGGTTGCATGACGCAGGTGTTGCCAACTTCGTACATGGGCACGACCTGACAGGCCAGGTCATACGCACGCAAAGCGTCGATGCGGGGGTGAGCCTCGATTTGAAAGACGCGGCCAGGCGCGACTTGTTCTCGGTGAGCCGTATTGGCAGGACGTTGGATGGCCAGGACAGTTTCGCCGAAGCCGTGACCCGGACCCTGCGCTACGAACCGGTCAATATGCCCGGGCGTCTGCTGGCAGTGGGCGAGCAGGTTGCTGGCGATATCCCTCGTACCAGTGAGCGTGTGTTGTACGGCGGCAATGAGGCGCAAGAGAAAGCCCGCAACCTGGCCGGCACTCGGATTGCCCATTACGATCCAGCCGGGCGCGTTTCCATCCTCGCCAGCGCACTCGGCGGCGCAGCCCTCTGTGTACAGCGCAAGCTGTTGAAGGGTGGCGACGACGGTACTGTGCATGTCGACTGGCAAGGTGAGGCCACGGAGGCCTGGGATGCACTGTTGGAGAATCAACGCTACACGACTCGCACTCAGGTAGACGCCACAGGCAAGGGCCTCACCGCGCTGGACTGCGCAGGCCATCGGCAGCGCAGCGCCTACAATGTGGCAGGCGCCCTGGCGGCCAACTGGCTGATGCTCAAAGGCGCGCCAGAGCGTGAGATCGTCAGGTCGGTGAGTTACTCGGCGGGTGGACGCAAGCAGCACGAGGTGCATGGCAACGGCATCGTCACTGTGTACACCTACGAACCGACGACCCTGCGCCTGGCGGCCGTGCGGACCACTCGCCAGACCAGCGAAGGCCAGCGATTGCAGGACCTGCACTATCGCTATGACCCTGTCGGCAACGTCGTCGGGCTGGCCAACGACGCCGAGCCGACGCGCTTCTGGCGCAACCAGAAGATCAGCGCGCAAAGCGAGTACCGCTACGACAGCCTGTATCAACTGGTCTTCGCCAGCGGTCGTGAGATGGCCAATGCCGGGCAGCAGGGCAATCATCTGCCAGGCGTGCTGGTACCGCTGCCGGTGGATGATTCGGCCTATACCCTCTACACCCGGAGTTATACCTACGACAGCGCGGGCAATCTCACGCATGTCCGTCATAGTGCACCGGCTACGAACAACAACTACGTCACTGCAATCACCGTCAGCCAGTGCAGTAATCGCGGCGTGTCGAGTACGTTGGCCAGCAATCCGGACGAGGTCGAAGCGCTGTTCACCGCAGGGGGCGAGCAGCGTGTGCTGCTGCCGGGACAGCCGCTTGAGTGGACGGCACGCGGCGAGTTGCGCCGGGTCGCAGGCGGTACTCAGGAAAGCTATCGCTACGACGCTGGCAGGCAGCGTGTGCTCAAGGTGAGTCATCAGCAGCAAGGTGGATCACTGAAGGCGCTGCGCACGCTGTATCTGCCGGGGCTTGAGCTGCGTATCACCCTGGTTGACGGCGCCGTGCAGGAGAGTCTGCACACGGTGGTGATGGGCGAGGCTGGGCGTGCCCAGGTGCGGGCGTTGCGTTGGGAGGCGGGTAAACCGGAGGGGGTCGATAACGACCAGGTGCGTTTTGGCTATGACAGCCTGATCGGCAGCGTCGGGCTGGAGCTCGATGGCGAAGGCAGTGTCATCAGCTTCGAGGAGTACTACCCCTTTGGCGGGACGGCGATTCTGGCGGGGCGTCATCGTATCGACGTGGAGTACAAGACGGTTCGCTATTCGGGGCGGGAGCGAGATGCGACAGGGCTTTATTACTACGGGTATCGCTATTACCAGCCATGGGTGGGGCGATGGTTAAACCCCGATCCTGCAGGGACTATTGATGGTCCTAATCTATATCAAATGTTGAACAACAATCCCGTAGGGAATTTCGACGCCTCAGGTCTGAGGACCATGAGCTTTAATCTCGACGAGAGCCGAGGGGATCTCATCTATGGCCTGAGCGACCCGCGTCACAATTATCTAAGGGTTGTTGTCGATGGTTACAAGGGCATCGATGACAAATCCGCTTTGACGATCGATCACTATAATCTAGCGATCGCGAAAGCCATCCGATTGAAAGCACTGGCGGACTTTGAACTGCCGGATGATGCTTCTCCAAGACAGGTTTTAAACGCTGTTCGTACGGATGCCAGGCTTTTAGATGTAATGAAATTGGCCTTTGGCAATTATGTGCTCTGGGATAGCTATTTTTCAGCAGGCCGGGAAAATGAAAAATTTAACATTTCTACTATTTATGGCGACGTTTCACGGCAGTGGGGAGAAAGTCCCTTTCATGATTGGTGGGTGGATGACACCGGGCCGCAGTTACTATGGAAGCGAGGGTCGAAACTGGGTTTATATATGGCAGCCCATAACGCTGGGCAAAAAATTCATTTTGTCCTGGATGACTTGAACACGTCGGCGGTCGTCACGAAAAAGGGTGAGTTTGGACATTCTGTTAGTGCGAGCGAGTTGCGTTATGCCTTTCGAAACAGGCATGCGTTGCGTGGAAAAATTCACTTTTACAAAGGCGGGTGGGAAGTCTCGGCACCTTGGCAGACATCACCGTGGAAGTGGAGCGCATACAAATCTAAATCTGAGCATCGCGACCGTTTTTCGCGATGGCAGGCGCTGCGACGAGAGTCGCGTCGACTGCGCAACGCATAGTTCCGGTTAAGACGATGCTCGGATGATGTGCGGCTTGGCTACAACTCATCCGCAAACGGCAAATCCGGTCCAACTCGTGAGCAGGTGATCGCCGCCGCACGAATGGCAAAGCCCAGCATGCCATCGATCGTTTCCCGCTCCAGCGCCGCCAGCCCTGCGGGGCTGTCTGCACCCAGGCGGGCGAGGTAGCTCAGCACTGCCGCCTGGAAGGTATCGCCAGCGCCTACCGTGTCTTTCACTGCCAGCGAGGCATCCGCAGGTTGTGTCCATGAGCCGTGCGCGCAATGTACGCTGGCGCCGTCTGCACCGTGGGTGACGAACACCAGTCGGCAGCGGTCGTTCAGCCAGCCACGGGCCACCTCGGACGGCGTGCGATCCGGATAGAGCAGCGCGAGGTCTTCCTCGCTGGCCTTGATCAGGTGGGCGTGGGCCGCGAAGGCTTGCACCTGGCGTCGCCACAACGCCACGTCGGGCTGCGGGTTGAGGCGGACGTTGGGGTCGAGGCTGATCAGCCGGTGTGCGCTTTCGCGCTGCACCAGCGCCAGTAATGTATCCGCCACCGGCGTGACCACCAGGGTGTAGGAGCCCACGTGCAGGCCGCGCACCTGGTCATCGAGCGCCGGTAGGTGTTCGAGGCGCACCTGCCGGTCGGCGCAGCCTTCGCCGCGGAACTGGTACTGCGCCGAGCCGTTGGCATCCAGCCCGACCATGGCCAGGGTGGTCGGTGCATCGCTGGTCACCAGGTAACTGCAATCGACCTTTTCCTCTTCCAGCACCCGACGCAGGCGTGTGCCCAGGTAGTCGCTGGACAGCCCGCCGAACAACGCCGAATCCACGCCTAGCCGGCGCAGGCCGACCGCGACGTTGAACGGCGAACCGCCGGCAATCGCCTTGAAGCCCAGCTCGCTGCTGCGCGGGCTGTCATCCAGGCTGAACACATCGAACAGGGCTTCGCCACAGACCAGGTACATGAAATTCTCCGAAACGAAGTAAGCGGGCAGGATACCTGCGATCAGTGCGCAGGCAGATGCGAAAGATAACGTTGATAGGCTGTTTCGTAGGCCGCCTGCTGTGCGGGCCGGGGCGTGGTGCGGGTGCTTTCGTCGAGTTCGACGCAGCGCTGGCACAGGGCCTGCAGGCTATCTCCTTCGCCGAGCTTTCGGCCCAGGCTCCAGGCGGCCTGGATGGCAGCGCCCAGGGCGGCGGCTTCGGTCTGGCGCGGGCACACCACCGGCAGGCCGAGCAGGTCGGCGAGCGTCTGGCGCCACAGTGGGCTTTTCGCCGCGCCGCCGACCAGGCGGATCTCCTGCCCCTGCAGGCCACTGGCGCGCAACAGGTCGAGCCCGTAGCGCAGGCTGAAGCAGGTGCCTTCGAGCACCGCCCGGCAGAGGTTGGCGCGGGTCAGGTTGCTGCTGGTCATGCCGTGCAGACTGGCGCTGGCCTCGGGCAGTGCCGGCACGCGTTCACCATTGAAGAATGGCAGCAGCAACAGGCCGTCGGCGCCGACCGGGGCTTGTGCGGCGAGCTCGCTGAACGCCGACAGGTCAAGCTGCAACAGGTCTTGCACCAGGGCGCAGGCGCTGGTGAGGTTCATGGTGCAGATCAGCGGCAGCCAGCCGCCGGATGAGCCGCAGAAGGTCGCGACTTCACCGTGGGGGCTGACGTGTGGCTCGTCGAGGTGTGCGGCAAGGGTGCCGGAGGTGCCCAGGCTGAGGGTGATCATGCCGGGATGGATGTTGCCGGTGCCGATGGCGCCGAGCATGTTGTCGCCGCCACCGCTGGCCACCCAGGCGCCAGTGTCCAGGCCCAGCGCCCGGGCTGCCGAGGGCTGCAGGGTGGCGATGCAGTCGCCAGGTTCGACCAGCTCGGGCAGTGCCGCCAGCAGGCGCTTGCCGGGCTCGATCAGCGCCAGCACATCGGCGGCCCAGGTGCGATTGCGCACATCGTAGTAGCCGGTGCCCGAGGCGTCGCCAGGTTCGCTGCAGGCACGGCCGGTGAGCCAATGGTTGAGGTAGTCGTGAGGCAGCAGCAGGTGTGCGGCGCGGGCGAACAGCGCGGGGTGATGGCGCTGGCTCCACAGCAGCTTTGACAGCGTATAGCCCGGCGCGACCACCAGCCCTAGGCGCTCCAGCGAGCCTGCGGCGCCGCCGAGGGCGGCCAGCAATTCGTCGTTTTCCGCGGTGGTCTCGGTGTCGCACCAGAGCTTGGCCGGGCGCAGCACTCGGCCCTGGTCGTCGAGCATCACCAGGCCGTGTTGCTGGCCAGACACGGCCAGTGCGCGGATGGCATGGCCGCCGACCCCTGCGTCGGCCAGGGCATTGGCTACCGCCGTGCGCAGCGCCTGCAGCCAGTCTGCCGGATCCTGTTCGCGGCGCCCGTGGTCGCCCTGCGGCGCCGCATGTGCCGCGCTCCCCAGCCCCAGTACACGGCCGCTGCCTGCGTCGAGCACTAGGGCCTTGGTGCCCTGGGTGCCGCAGTCGATGCCGAGGAACAGTCCGTCCATATCGCCGTGCTCCGTCTCAGTCGCCCAGTACCCGGCGCAGGGTTTCACTCACGCCGACTTCACGCAAGCTGTCGTACAGGCGCTCGAAGGCCTCGACGAAGGCCCGCGAGTTGGGGATCGCCGTGCCGAAGATCGCCTCGTCGCCCAGCACCCGGGCGGCCAGCCCTTCGCGCTGGACGACACGGGCCTGGCACTGTGCCGCGCGCGGATCGGGAATGCTGTAGACATTGCCCTTTTCATCCTTGCCGCCCAGGTACAGCGCCCAGGCTGCGACTACCAGCGCCACGCGCTCCAGTGGCTTGCCGTCGGCGATCAGGCGGTTGGCGGTGGGCACGATGAACTTGGGGAATTTTGACGAGCCGTCCGAGCACACCCGCTCCAGCTGGTCGGCGATGGCACGGTTGGAGAAGCGCTCGGTGAGGCTGTCCTTGTAGTGCGTCAGGTCGATGCCCGGTACCGGAGCCAGTTGCGGGGTGACGTCCTGGTCCATGAAGGTGCGCATGTAGCGGCGCAGCAGGTCGTCGGCGAGGGTCTCGTGGACGAAGCGATAACCCTGCAGGAAGCCCAGGTAGGTCAACGCCAGGTGGCTGCCGTTGAGCAGCTTGATCTTCATCTCTTCATAGGGCGTGACGTCGTCGGTGAACTGCACGCCGACCTTCTCCCAGGCCGGGCGACCGCTGACGAACTTGTCTTCCAGCACCCACTGCAGGAACGGCTCGCAGACCACCGGCCAGGCGTCCTCGACGCCATGGCGCTCGGCCAGTTGGCGGCGGTGTTCGTCGCTGGTCATGGGGGTGATGCGGTCGACCATGGCATTGGGGAAGCTGACGTGCTGGGCGATCCACTGGGCCAGGTCGTGGTTGAGCAGGTGGGCGAAGGCCAGCAGTGCCTTGCGCGCCACGTCGCCGTTGTGGGGAAGGTTGTCGCAGGACATCACCGTGAACGCCGGGGTGCCGGCCTCGCGGCGACGGCGCAGGGCCTCGCAGAGAAAGCCGAATACGCTGTGCGGCTGGTCAGGTCTGGCCAGGTCGTGCTGGATCAGCGGCAGGTTCTCGAGGAACTCGCCCGTGCTGTCGTCGATGCAGTAGCCGCCCTCGGTGATGGTCAGCGAGACGATGCGGATGGCCGGGTCGGCAAGTTTGTCGAGCAATGCCTGGCTGTCGCTTTCTGCCAGCAGCATGCCGCTGATGGCACCGATTACACGCACCTCGGTGTCGGGGTTTTCGCCCAGCTCGAACAGGGTGTAGAGGTGGTCCTGGCCAGCCAGGGCGTCGCGCATGGCGCGGTCTTCGCTGCGCAGGCCGGCGCCGCAGATCGCCCAGTCGAGGGCTTCGCCGCGGTTCATCAGGGCGTCGGTATAGGCGGCCTGGTGGGCACGATGGAAGCCGCCGACACCAATGTGCACGATGCCCTGGCGCAGTTGCGCCGGGTCATAGGCGGGGCGTGCGACCGCGGTCGCCAGCTTGTCGAGATTGCGCTGGTTGAGTTTCATCGAAAAATCCTTGAAGACGGCTCAGGCCGCCTGTTGCAGTCGTTTGTCCAGGGCCTTGCCGGTGCTGTCGAACAGATGGCAGTGCGCCGGATCGAAGCTCAGTTCCAGTTGCTCGCCGTACTCGGGCGCGAAGTCGCCGCGGACCCGCACGGTGAGCATCTCGCCGGAGGCGCTACGCACGTGGCAGTAGCTGTCGCTGCCCAGGCGTTCGCTGACATCGGCGGTGACCTGCAGCGAGCCATGCTCGCCGTGACCGCTGCGGCTGATGCTCAGGTGCTCCGGGCGAATGCCCAGGGTGATCTGGCTGCCGGTGGCCAGTTCGCCTGCGCATAGCGGCAGGGCGATACGGGCGCCGCACTCGAGGGCGACCTCGCACTGGTTGCCCTGGCTGCGGCTCAGGTGCCCGCGCAGGAAGCCCATCTTCGGTGTGCCGAGAAAACCTGCGACGAACAGGTTTGCCGGATGGTGGTACAGCTCCAGCGGCGAGCCGACCTGCTCGATGCGACCGGCGTTGAGCACCACCACCTTGTCGGCCAGGGTCATCGCCTCGACCTGGTCGTGGGTGACGTAGATCATGGTCGCCGCCAGTTCCTTGTGCAGGCGCGAGAGCTCCAGGCGCATCTGCACGCGCAGGGCGGCGTCGAGGTTGGACAGCGGCTCGTCGAACAGGAAGATCTTCGGGTTACGCACGATCGCCCGGCCGATGGCCACCCGCTGGCGCTGGCCGCCAGAGAGCTGGCGCGGCTTGCGCTCGAGCATCGGTTGCAGCTCGAGAATGCGCGCGGCGTTGTCGACCTTGCTGGCGACCTCGGCCTTGGCCACGCCCGCCAGGTCCAGGGCGAACGACAGGTTCTTGCGCACGGTCATGTGCGGATACAGGGCGTAGGTCTGGAACACCATGGCCAGGTTGCGCTTGGCCGGAGCGGTGTCGGTGATGTCGACGCCATCGAGGGTGATGCTGCCGCTGCTGACTTCTTCGAGGCCGGCGATCAGGCGCAGCAAGGTCGACTTGCCACAGCCGGATGGCCCGACGAACACCACGAATTCACGGTCGTGCACGTCCAGGTCGATGCCCTTGATGATGGCGTGGCCATCAAAGCCTTTTTGCAGGTTGCGGATCTTCAGGTCAGCCATGTCGAGTTACCTGTGCAGTGGCCAGGAAAAAATGAGGTTTTGCAGAATCCTGTAGGAGCGGGCTCGCCCGCGAACACCGGCATAGCCGGTGCCATGCATCGCAGTGTTTGCTTCGCGGGCAAGCCCGCTCCTATAGAAATGGTGTAGTTGGGGGTATTCATTTCACCGCTCCGAACGACAGCCCGCGCACCAGCTGCTTCTGGCTGATCCAGCCAAAGATCAGGATCGGTGCGCAGGCCAGGGTCGAGACGGCCGAGAGCTTGGCCCAGAACAGGCCTTCGGGACTTGAGTAGGAGGCCACCAGCGCGGTCAGCGGTGCGGCGGCCGAAGAAGTCAGGTTGAGCGACCAGAACGCCTCGTTCCAACACAGGATCAGCGACAGCAGCACGGTCGAGGCGAGGCCGCCACGGGCGATCGGCAGCAGCACGCGCAAGATTTCCTGCCAGGTGCCGGCGCCGTCCAGGCGCGCCGCTTCGAGGATGTCGACGGGGATGTCCTTGAAGTAGGTGTACACCATCCACACCACGATCGGCAGGTTGATCAGGGTGTAGACGATGATCAGCGACAGCCGTGAATCGAGCAGGCCGAACTGCTTGGCCAGCAGGTAGATCGGCATCAGCACGCCCACCGGTGGCAGCATCTTGGTCGACAGCATCCACAGCAGCGTGCGTTTGGTGTGGCGGGTTTCGAAGAACGCCATCGAGTAGGCCGCAGGCACTGCGATCAGCATGCACAGCAGGGTTGCGGAGAACGAGATCAGCACCGAGTTCCAGGCGTAGGCGAAGTAGTCGCTGCGCTCGTTGATGTGCAGGTAGTTCTCCAGCGTCGGGTGGAAGATGAACTGCGGCGGCGTGGCGAAGGCGTCGAGCTCGGTCTTGAAGCTGGTCAGCAGCATCCAGAAGATCGGGAAGAAGATCGCCAGGGCAATGCCCCAGCACAGCAGGCCGATCAGCGCATCGCGCAGGCGGCGGGTTTGCTTGAGTGTCAGCATGGCGGGCTCCTCAGCTGCGCTCGGTGAGGTTCTTGCCGATCATGCGCACCAGCACGATGGCGGCGATGTTGGCGATCAGCACGGCGATCAGGCCACCGGCCGACGCCATGCCGACGTCGAACTGCAGCAATGCCTGGTTGTAGATCAGGTAGGCGAGGTTGGTGGACTCGTAGCCCGGCCCGCCGCTGGTGGTGGTGAAGATCTCGGCGAACACCGACAGCAGGAAGATGGTCTCGATCATCACCACCACGGCGATCGGCCGCGCCAGGTGCGGCAGGGTGAGGTGCCAGAAGATCGCCAGCGGGCCGGCGCCGTCCAGGCGTGCGGCCTCCTTCTGTTCCTGGTCCAGCGACTGCATGGCGGTCATCAGGATCAGGATGGCGAACGGCAGCCATTGCCACGACACGATCAGGATGATCGACAACAGCGGATAGTGCGCCAGCCAGTCCACCGGCTGCGCGCCGAACAGGCGCCAGACCGCCGCGAGGATCCCGGACACCGGGTGGAATATCAGGTTCTTCCACAGCAGCGCGCTGACCGTGGGCATGATGAAGAACGGCGAGATCAGCAGCACGCGCACCACGCCGCGGCCCCAGAACTCACCAGCCTCCAGCAGCGCGGCGATGAGCACGCCGAACACCACGCTGATCGCCAGCACGCTGCCGACCAGGGTCAGGGTATTCAGGGCGCCGGGCAGGAAGCCGGCATCGGTGACGAAGAAGCTGAAGTTCTCCAGGCCGACGAAGTCGTTCTCGCCGGGGTACAGCAGGTTGTAGCGGATCAGCGAGAAATACAGGGTCATGCCCAGGGGCACGATCATCCATAACAGCAGCAGCGCCACCGAAGGGCTGACCAGGAACCAGCCGGGGCCGACGCGGCGTTTGCCGGGGCGGGCGGGGGCGTGGGTCGGGGTGTCGAGGGCCGAGGTGTTCATGACGACTCCGTGTACGGCAGAAAGAGGCGAGCAGCCGGCCGCTGGCACACCGAGGGCGGCGTGCTGGCGGTCAGTGGCGGTCTACTTGGAGTAGCCGGCGCGTTTCATCTCGCGTTCGGTGGACGACTGGGCGGCAGCCAACGCCTGTTCAGGCTTCATCTGGCCGGTCAGGGCGGCGGAGAACAGCTTGCCAACCTGGGTACCGATGGCCTGGAACTCAGGAATGGTCACCAGCTGGATACCCACGTAGGGCACAGGCTTGAGGGTCGGATGGTTGGGGTCGACCTTCTTCAGTGACTCCAGCGTGACCTTGGCGAACGGTGCGGCCTGCAGGTAGGCCTCGCTGTAGGTGGAGGCACGGGTGCCTGGCGGCACGTTGGCCACGCCTTCCTTGTCGGCGACCAGCTGGCCATAGGCCTGGGAGGTGGCCCAGGTGCTGAAGGTCCTGGCCGCGTCCTTGGACTTGGAACTGGTGGGGATCGCCAGCGCCCAGGAATACAGCCAGGTCGCGCCCTTGTCGGTGACTTCCTTCGGCGCGAAGGTGAAGCCCACATCGTCCACGACCTTGCTCTGGCTCTTGTCGGTGACGAACGAGCCGGCGACGCTGGCGTCGACCCACATCGCGCACTTGCCGCTGTTGAACAGCGCCAGGTTCTCGTTGAAGCCATTGCTGGAGGCGCCGGGCGGGCCGTACTGCTTCATGGTGTCGACGTAGAAGTTCAGCGCCTTGGTCCACTCGCTGCCGGTGAACTCCGGCTGCCACTGCTCGTTGAACCAGCGGGCGCCGAAGGCATTTGCCAGGGTGCCGATGAGCGCCATGTTCTCACCCCAGCCGGCCTTGCCGCGCAGGCAGATGCCGTACTGGCCGGCTTCGGGTTTGTTGAGCTTGGCGGCAAATTCGCCCAGTTGGGTCCAGGTCGGTTGCTCGGGCATCTGCAGCCCGGCCTGCTGGAACAGGTCCTTGCGGTAGTAGGTGATCGAGGCTTCGGCATAGAAGGGCAGGGCGTAGAGCGTGCCCTTGACCGACAGGCCGTCGCGCACCGAAGGGAAGACATCGTCGAGCTGATAGTCGGCAGGCAGGTCCTTCATGGGCTCCAGCCAACCCTTGGCGCCCCACAGCGCGGCTTCGTACATGCCGATGGTGAGCACGTCGAATTGCCCGCCTTGGGTGGCGATATCGGTGGTCAGGCGTTGGCGCAGGACGTTCTCTTCGAGCACCACCCACTTGAGCTTGATGTCCGGATGCTGTTCCTCGAACACCTTGGACAGCCGCTGCATGCGGATCATGTCGTTGTTGTTGACGGTGGCAATGGTCAGGGTTTCGGCAGCCTGGGCAAACACCGGCAGGCTCAGACAGGCAACGGCCACGCAGGCCTTGATCGAGTCGTTCATCGTTGAACTCCTCTTCCGGACCGCAGGGCGGCGCGGAAGTCACTATTGTTTTTTTTGTGTCGCTGGTTGCCGATTACACTCCTGCATCGCCAGCGCAACAAAGCCTCGACTGCACGCGGGCCGATACTTTTTTGCACTGGGGTATTTGCAGTGTGATGCACTGCTCAAACGTTTCAGGAAAGGTTCTGCTCGGTCAGGCGCTGGGTGACCAGGCTGCGGTAGCCCGACGGTGTCATGCCCTTGAGCTGCTGGAAACGCCGGTTGAAGTTGGACAGGTTGCTGAAGCCGGATTCGAAGCACACCTCGGTCACCGGCAGGTCGCTGCGCGCCAGCAGCTCGCAGGACTTGCTGATCCGCAGGCGATTGACGAATTCGACGAAGCCACGCCCGGCGGCCTGCTTGAAGAAGCGCGAAAAGTAGGTGGGGGTCATGCCCAGGTGCTCGGCAACCTCGTTCTGGGTGAGGTCCTGGGCGTAGTGCTGGAAGATGTAGTCCACCGCGCGGTTGATGCGGTCGACGTTGTGTTCATCGGCCAGCTGCGAGGAGGTGACGGTGGACAGCAGCTGGTAGTCCTCGCAGGCAGCCAGCTGTTCCATGAGGATAAAAAAGTATCCCAGGCGCGTCATGCCGGCACTTTGCGAGATGCGTTGCATCAGTTGCTGGCTCTCGGCGATCAGGCGCGGGTCGCGGAATTCGATGCCATAGCTGGCACGGGCCAGCAGTGGCGTCAGCTGGTTGAGCTCGGAGAACACCTGGCTGCCTTGCTCGAGCACTTCGTCGGTAAAGTTGACCAGCATGTCCCGGGTGTCGACCACCTCGTCGGCGGCCACCTGGCTGATCCAGTTGTGTGGCAGGTTCGGCCCTGTGAGAAACAGCGTGCCCGGGGCGAAGTTGCCGATGTAGTCGCCGATGAACACCTTGCCGGAGCTGGCGACGATCAGGTGCAGCTCGTATTCCTTGTGGAAGTGCCAACGCACCAGCGGGCTCGGGAAACCGTGCTGGCGGTAGATCAGCGAATGGCCTTCGTGGTCGTCCATCAGTTCATAGGACGGGTCGGTGATCTTGCTGGCTTTGGGCATGGTGAGTGCTTCGAGCAGGGGCGAATACAGCATCCTAGCCAAATTTTGCGTCCTGTAGGAGCGGGCTTGCCCGCGAAAGGGCCAGACCTGCCAACCACAGGCCCTCACCAATTCGGTAAACTCCCACCCCATGACCACCCTACGCTACTTGCAAGCCTACCCCCCGCACCTGCAGGAACAGGTCCGCCAGATGATCGCCAGCGATCGCCTGGGCGGTTACCTGCAGCAGCGCTACCCCGCGCGCCACGAGGTGCAGAGCGACAAGGCGCTGTACCTCTATGCCCAAGACCTGCGTCAGCAATACCTGCGCAGCGCGCCGCCGCTGGACAAGGTGCTCTACGACAATCGCCTCGACCTCACCCACCGGGCCCTGGGCCTGAACACGGCGGTGTCGCGGGTGCAGGGTGGCAACCTCAAGGCCAAGAAGGAAATCCGCATCGCCTCGTTGTTCAAGGACGCGGCGCCGCAGTTTCTGCGCATGATCGTGGTGCACGAGCTGGCACACCTGCGTGAGCGCGACCACAACAAGGCGTTCTACCAGCTGTGCCAGCACATGGAGCCGGACTACCATCAACTGGAGTTCGACTTGCGTGTCTACCTGACCTGGCGCGAATTGCCAGGCAATGCATGAGGATCCCATCAGCATGGACGTGAGCAAGACCAAGAGCAGCTTCTATCGCCGTCTCTACGTGGCCTGGCTGATCGATAGCCAGACCGCCACCAGCGTGCCCGCGCTGATGGAAGCCACCGGCATGCCGCGGCGTACTGCCCAGGACACCATCGCCGCGCTCGCCGACCTGGATATCGTCTGCGAATTCGAGCAGCAGAGCGGCGCGCGCAACCACGCTGGCCACTACCGCATCCGTGAATGGGGTGCGATCGACAAGCAGTGGATCATCCAGCACCTGCGCACTATTCGCGAAGTGCTCGGCTATCCATGACCACCCTCCAGGACCCGTTCATGTCGTCCAGCCGCTTCAGCAACTACGCCGCCATGGCCGAGGGCATCGCAGCCCTGTTGTTCCCGCATGCCGAAGTGGTGGTGCACGACCTGGCCAGCCAGACGGTGGTGCATATCGCCAACAACATTTCCAAGCGCCAGCTCGGCGATGATTCCGGGCTCGACGACCTGCCCAGCCAGCTCGATGACAGCACCCGCCTGGGGCCGTATGAAAAGCTCAACTGGAACGGGCAGAAAATCCGTTCGATCAGCAGCGTGATGCGCGACGCCAGCGGCCAGCCCGAGGCGCTGATCTGCATCAACCTCAACGTTTCGATTCTCGAGCAGGCGCGCGATGCGCTGGAGGCGTTCTTCCAGGCCAGCCGCCTGTTGCCGCAACCGCAGGCATTGTTCCGCGACGACTGGCAGGAGCGCATCAACACCTTCCTGCATGCCTGGTTGCAGGCGCGTGGATTGAGCCTGGGCGGGCTGGACCGCGAGCAGAAGCGGCAGTTGGTCGAGGCGCTGCACGGGGAGGGCGCGTTCCGCGGCAAGAGCGCCCATGACTACGTGGCCAACGTGCTGGGGATGGGGCGGGCGACGGTATACAAGTATGTGAAGGCGTTGCGCGAAGGCTGAGGCCACCGCTGGCAAACGACAGGCTTTCAATGCCTGGAAAAATAGTCTACGGTAGAATTTAATTCTACATCGTAGCGTTTGCCCCTGCGCATCGCCCAAGGAGCCCCCATGACCATCCTGGACACCCTGCCCCACGCCATCCGCGAAGCCCATGAAGCCCTTCGTCCCCAGGTGGCGGTCACGCCGCTCAGCCACAGTCCGGGGCTCTCCCGCCAGAGCGGCTGCAATGTTCATCTCAAGTTCGAACATCTGCAGCACACCGGCTCCTTCAAATTCCGCGGGGCCAGCAACAAGCTGCGCCTGCTCGACCCTACGCAGCGTCAGGCTGGCGTGATCACCGCCTCTTCCGGCAATCACGGGCAGGGCCTTGCACTGGCCGGGCAGTTGCTGGGTGTGCCGGTCACCGTGTACGTCAGCAGCAGCGCCTCGCCGCTGAAGATCCGGGCCATGCGCGGCCTGGGGGCCGAGGTTATCGAACTCGACAGTGACCCGCTGTCGGTCGAGCTTGAGGCGGCTCGCCAGGCCAAGCTGCAGGGCAAGCCTTTCGTCTCCCCCTACAACGACGCGCAGATCATCGCTGGCCAGGGCACCATCGGCATGGAGCTGTTCGAGCAGGCGCCGGACCTGGACGCGGTGTTCGTCGCTGTCGGTGGTGGTGGCTTGATCTCGGGCATTGGCGCTGCATTGCGCGCGCTTGCACCCTCGGTGCAGGTCATCGGCTGCTGGCCGGCCAACGCACCCACCCTGCAGCGCTCGTTGGAGGAGGGGCGGATCATCGAGATGCAAGAACTCGATACCCTGTCGGACGGCACGGCCGGCGGCGTCGAGCCCGGCGCCATCACCTTCCCCCTGTGCCAGCAGTTGCTGCATCGCACCGTGCTGGTCAGCGAGGCTGAGATCAGCGCAGCCATGCGCGACGTCGCAGCCCACGACCGCTGGATCATCGAAGGGGCGGCAGGGGTTGCCGTCGCAGGCATGCAGAAACTGGCTGGTGAGTTCCAGGGCAAGAAGGTCGCGGTGGTGCTGTGCGGGCGCAACATCGTGCTGGAGAAGTTCCTGGAGGCGATCCAATGAGGATCATCGACAAGGCGCAACTGGTCGAAATCCTCGACCGGGATTTGGCGGTACGCCTCATCGAAGAGGGTTTTATCGCCTTCTCCGCGGGCAAGGTCCATGTGCCACCGGTGCAGAATTTCGCCTTCACCGAACAAAACGGCGACTGCTGCGTGAAGTCCGCCTGGCTGCAGGGCAGCGATACCTTCACGGTGAAAGTCTCCACCGGTTTCTACGACAACCCGTCCAAGGGCCTGGAAAGCAACGATGGCTTGATGCTGGTGTTTTCGGCCAGAACCGGCCAACCGCTGGCGCTGCTCCAGGACCAAGGCTGGCTGACCTGCCTGCGCACTGCACTGGCCGGGCGTGTCGTCGCCCACCTGTTGGCGCCGCGCAAGGTACGGGCAATCGGTGTACTGGGCAGCGGAGTGCAGGCGCGGATGCAGCTCGAACAACTGCTGCCGGTCACCGACTGCCGCCGTCTGATCGCCTGGGGCCGCGATGCCGGGCGGCTTGCGGACTATCGACGGTTCGCCGAAGGGCTGGGCTTCGAGGTACGCACCACTCATGAGGCCCGCGAGCTTGCCGAGTCCGCCAACCTGATCGTCTGCACCACGCCTTCGCGCGAGCCGCTGCTGCAGCGTGAATGGATACAGCCCGGCACCCATATCACCGCGGTGGGAGCCGATGGGCCGGGCAAGCAGGAGCTCGACCCGGCGCTGGTAGCTGCCGCCGATTGCATCGTGGTGGACGCCGTCGGGCAATGCAGCCGCTACGGCGAGGTGTCCCACGCCTTGGAGGCCGGGCTCATTGCACCTGGCGACCTGATCGAGATCGGCGCGTTGCTGGCTGGGCAGGCAAGTGGTCGGACGCAGGATGACGCGATCACGTTGGCTGACCTGACCGGCGTGGCGGTGCAAGACGCGCAGATCGCGCGGTGTGCATTGATGTCCCTTGGGGCAAGCCGCCAAGGAGACCTGCTCGCACAGTTCGGCCAAAATAGAGGCTAAATGACATCATCGTCCGCTGCCGTTGCCTGTCGCCTTTGTGTACTCTCCCGTAAGTGTGGGGCTCTCAACTGCGAAAGGAACTGAGCATGCGGCCACTGCTTTGCGTTCTGGGATTGACCGCAATGATGTTCACGGCGCTCGCGGCGGCGCAGCCACCGCTGCGCCTGGTGGCGGATAAATGGCCGCCGTTCTCCGACAGTGCCATGCCGGGCGGAGGCCTGGCCACCAGCATCGTCACTACGGCACTCACCCGCGCCGGGTACGCCAGCGAGTTCGAGGAAGTGCCCTGGGCGCGGGCGCTGCTGGGGATTGGCGAGGGGCGCTACGACGTGCTCATCAATGCCTGGTACAACGAATCGCGTACTCGCCTGGGCCAGTTCTCGGGGGCCTATCTGACCAACCGTATTCGCCTGCTCAAGCGCCAGCGCGAGGTACTTGGCTTCAAGCGACTGGCCGATCTTTATCCGTATAGCATCGCCGTGGTGCGTGACTACGCCTACTCACAAGCGTTCGATGGCGACAGCCGGCTGAACAAGGTGGCGGTGCGCAACTTCCCGTCGGCGATCCGCATGCTGGCGGCAGGGCGCGTAGACCTGGCGGTGGAGGACGAGTACGTTGCGCGCTACAACCTGCAGCGGGAGCCGCAGGAGGTGCGCGAGGCTGTGGATTTCGTCGAGCGGCCGCTGGGGGAGAACAGCCTGCATATCCTGGTCAGCCTTCAGCATCCTGAGCATCGGCAGATCGTCGAGCGTTTCGAGCGGGCGATTGCAGCGATGAAGGCCGATGGCAGCTATGCGCGGTTGTTGAAGCAGTATGGCTTGTGACCTGGGGTGTCGGTGCAGGCCCTATCGCGGGACGAGCCCGCTCCCACAGGTACAGTGCAGGCCTGAACATCTGGGAGCAACTGTCTTGCTCAAAATTTAAAGTTCAGCCCAATTCCTGTGGGAGCGGCCCTGTCACGCCCCGACTCGTCCCGCGGTAGGGCTGGTGCGGACAGCCGACTCAAGCCGGCTCCCCTTCCTTGATCAGATGCGCCGCCAATGTACGCAACGGCCCCAGTTGCCGGCAGATCAACGCCAACTGGGTCTGTACCAGTCGCTGATGCTCATCCAGCTCCTCGGGCATCTGCTCCAGCTGGTTGGCCAGCGCTTCTTCTTCATCGCTGTGAATGGCCACTGGCAACCGCGCCGCCAGGCCATTGGCGATCTCGTCGAGACTGCGCGCCAGGCTGCTGCCGACGCCATCGATCAACTGCTCGTGTACTTCGGCAGGCAACGCCGTGTCCCTGTGTGCACCCAGCCCTGACAGGTAGCTGAGCAAGGTGTGCGACAGCACCAGGAAGCGGAAGCCGACATCGGCCTCCTTGCGGAAGTGCCCCGGCTCCATGAGCATGTTCGACAGCGTGGTAGACAACGCCGCATCGGCATTGTGGGCGTTGCGTCGAGCCAGGCGGTAGGCGAGGTCGTCGCGCTTGCCGTTGGCGTACTGCTGCATGATCTGGCGCAGGTACAGGCTGGCGCAGGTCAGGGTGTTGGCCAGCACCTTGTTCAGGCGCCGCCCCTGCCAGTCGGGCAGGAACAGGAATACCGCGAGGATCGCGATCAGGGCGCCCACCAGGGTGTCGAACAGGCGCGGCAGGAACAGCCCGTAGCCATCGCCGATCTGGTTGAAGCAGAACAGCACCATCAGCGTGATCGCCGCCGTGGCCAGGGTGTAGCGTGTGGTGCGGTTGACGAAGAACACCACGCCAGCGACCACCGCGAACAGCGACTGGACGATCGGGTTGGGGAACAGGTCGAACAGCGCCCAGCCAACCGTCAGGCCGATGGCGGTACCGAAGATCCGCTGCACCAGCTTGCGCCGCGTCGCGCCATAGTTGGGCTGGCAGACGAACAGGGTGGTGAGGATGATCCAGTAGCCTTGCGTGGGATGGATCAGGTGCACCATGCCATAGCCGATCGACAGCGCCAGCGGCAGGCGCAGGGCATGGCGGAACAGCAGCGAAGTGGGCGTGAGCTGGGTGCGCAGGCGTTTCCATACCTCCTTGAACGTGCGCGGCGAACGGTCGAGCAGGCTGCTGTCGCTGGCGTCGGCGAGGCTGTCGGGGTTGCTGGCCGCGCCGAGCAAGCGGTCCAGCGTGGCCAGGTTCACCGCCAGTGCCCGCAGCGAGCGCAGCAGGCTGCGCCAGGCCGGGTTGTTCTGGGTGCGCAGATGCTCCAGCGAGGCGTTCAGGTCTTCCAGCGCCTCGGGGTAGCCGCTGGCGAGCACGAACGGCTGGCGCAGGCGGATCGAACGGGCCAGTTCCTGGCAGGACGAACCCTGTTTGCGCAGCAGGCGCTGGCAGCGGAACATCACATCGCTGTGGAAGAACGCCTCGCTCAGGGCGTTGTAGGGGTAGTGCGAGGCGCTGACGCGCTCGTGGATGTCCTGGGCCAGGAAGTACAGCTTCAGGTAGCGACTGACCTTGGAGCTGGGCTGGCTGTTGCCGACCCTGTGCAGGATGATTTCCTTGGCGGCATTGAGCGCGGCCACCACCTTGCCGTTCTGCTTGGCCAGCTCCAGGCGCGTGGCCTCCACGTCGAGGGTGCGCACCGGTTCGAACAGGCTGGCCTTGAGCTTGAGGTAGCTGCCCAGCTCGTAGAACAGCTTGGCCAGGCTCTGCTGCACCGGCTGGTTGGAGAACAGCGCCTGCCAGAGTACCGAGAGCGCCCCGTACCACGCGGCACCAGCCACCAGCAGCAGCGGCTCGTGCCAGAAATCAGTGACCACGCCGCCGCGCTGGTCAACGCCGATCATGGTGTACACCGACAGGATCAGCGTCGCCGAGGCGATGGCGCCATAGCGTTCGCCAAGGGCACCGAGCATGGTCAGGCCAAAGGCTGCCAGGGCCAGTGAGCCGGCGAAGATCCAGGGGTAGGGGAAGAGCAGCTCGACCGACAACGCGGCGATGGCGAAACACACCAGCGTGACGGCCAGCGCACTGAGACGGCCCTGCCAGCCGTCGTCGGTCTCGGCCAGGGCGCTGGCGATGATGCCGAGGAACAACGGGATGAGCAGGCTCATCTCGTTCTGGTACCAGCACCAGGCCATGGTGCCGGTCAGGGCGATGGTCACCCGGATGGCATAGCTGAACTTGTCTTGGCCCCACAAGCGACGCAATGAATGGCGGAACGAGCTCGATGACATAGTGGCCTTGGGCTGTGAGCGAATGGGTGTCCTTACATGGCCGTGGAGCGGCGGCGCGCCCATCGCGGGGCGAGCCCGCTCCTACAGGCACCCCGCTGTCCAGGAAAACAGCGGGGGCCTGTAGGAGCGGGCTCGTCCCGCGATGGGCTGCGCAGCAGCCCCAAAAAAACCGGCACTCGGCACAGACCAGCAAGAAGCGTTCCGTGCTGAAAGGATTCTACTCTAAACGAACTGCGCCGCTGCGTTGGCAGAGGCCCACGCCCACTGGAAATTGAACCCGCCCAGGTGGCCGCTGACGTCCAGCACCTCGCCGATGAAGAACAATCCCGGGCTCTTGAGCGATTCCATGGTCTTGGACGACACCTCGCGGGTGTCGACGCCGCCCAAGGTCACTTCCGCGGTGCGGTAGCCCTCGGTACCTGCCGGCACCAGTTGCCAAGCCGCGAGCTGCCCGGCGATCTGGGTCAATTCTGCCGGGGTGTACTGCTTCAGGGGTTTCGAAACGAACCACTGCTCGGCCAGCAGGGTCGCCAGCTTACGGGTGAACACCTCGCCCAGCACGGTCTTCAGCTCGCTGTTGGGGCGTTCGGCCTGCACGGCTTGCAGCCATTCCAGCGCATCGCGGTCGGGCAACAGGTTGATCTCCAGCGTGTCGCCCGCTTCCCAGTACGAGGAAATCTGCAGGATCGCCGGGCCGCTCAGGCCGCGATGGGTGAACAGCAGGTTTTCGCGAAAACTGGTGCCGTTGCAACTGGCGATGCAGTCCAGCGACGTGCCGGAGAGCTCCGTGCACAATGCCTTGAGCTGGGGCTCGGTAATGGTGAACGGCACCAGCGCGGCGCGGGTCGGCAGCAGGGCGTGGCCGAACTGGCGGGCGACCTGGTAGCCGAAGCCGGTTGCGCCCAGCGTCGGGATCGACAGACCGCCGGTCGCGATCACCAGCGACTGGCAGGCAAATGCTCCGGCACTGGTCTGCAGGCGATAACCGCTGTCGGTCTTCTCGATCTGCTCGATGCTGGTATTCATCCGCAGCTCGGCGCCGGCGTCGTCGCATTCGGCCAGGAGCATGTCGAGGATGTCGCTGGACTTGTTGTCGCAGAACAGCTGGCCGAGCTTCTTCTCGTGGTACGGCACGCCGTGCTTGGCGACCAGCGCGATGAAGTCCCATTGGGTGTAGCGCGCCAGCGCCGACTTGCAGAAGTGCGGGTTCTGCGAGAGGAAATTGGCGGGCTCGGTGTACATGTTGGTGAAGTTGCAGCGCCCGCCGCCGGACATGAGGATTTTCTTGCCCGGTTTGTTGGCATGGTCGAGCAGCAGCACGCGGCGGCCGCGGCGCGCGCTGAGCTGGGCGCACATCAGGCCGGCGGCGCCGGCGCCGAGGATGATCACGTCGGTGGAGTGCACGGTGTTACCTCATGGATTGCCGGGGCCGCTTCGCGGTCCATCGCAGGCAAGCCAGCTCCCACAGGATCCCCAGAGCCTAGGCCGGGTGCATTCCCTGTGGGAGCTGGCTTGCCTGCGATGGGCTGCACAGCAGCCGCAAAATGGTTCAGACGATACGGACCTTCAGGGCACGCCCTTTGATCTTGCCGCTGTTCAGTCGCTGCATCGCCTGCTTGGCCACGGCCCGCTCGACCGCCACGAAGGCCACGAAATCGAAAATCGCGATCTTGCCCACCTGCTTGCCCGGCAGCCCGGCATCGCCGGTCAGGGCGCCGAGGATATCGCCCGGACGCAGCTTGTCCTTGCGCCCGGCGGCGATGCACAGGGTGGTCATGGTCGGCAGCAGTGGTTCACCGCCCTTGCTCTTCAGGCTGTCCAACTGCTCCCAGCGCAGCGGGCGCTTCTGCAGGTCTTCGATGGCCTGGGCGCGGTGGCCTTCGGCCGGGGCCACCAGGCTGATCGCCACGCCTTTCTCGCCGGCGCGGCCAGTACGCCCGACGCGGTGCACATGGATCTCGGCATCGCGCGCCAGTTCCACGTTGATCACAAGGTCCAGGCCGTCGATATCCAGGCCGCGGGCGGCGACATCGGTGGCCACCAGCACCGAGCTGCTGCGGTTGGCGAACATCGTCAGCACCTGGTCGCGGTCACGCTGTTCCAGGTCACCGTGCAGGGCCTGGGCAACGATGCCCTTGGCGGTGAGGTGGGTGACCAGGTCCTCGCACTGCTGCTTGGTGAAGCAGAACGCCACGCACGACTGCGGGCGGTAGTGGCCCAGTACGCGGGTAACCGCCTCCAGGCGCTGCTGCGGGTCGATCTCGATGAAACGCTGCTCGATCTGGTTGTCGCTGTGCTGGCTCTCGACCGTGACCTGCTGCGGCTTGCGCATGAAGTCGGCGGCCAGTTGCGCGATGCCGGCCGGGTAGGTGGCCGAGAAAAGCAGGGTCTGGCGGCGCGATGGGGTCTTGCCGATGATTGCGGCGATGGCGTCGAAGAAGCCCATGTCGAGCATGCGGTCGGCTTCGTCGAGTACCAGGGTGTTGAGCCCCTTCAGGTCCAGGGTGCCCTTGTCCAGGTGCTGCTGGATGCGGCCCGGGGTGCCGACGATGATGTGCGCACCGTGCTCCAGCGAGGCGATCTGCGGGCCCAGCGAGACGCCGCCGCAGAGGGTGAGGATCTTGATGTTGTCCTCGGCGCGGGCCAGGCGGCGCAGTTCCTTGGCGACCTGGTCGGCCAGTTCCCGCGTCGGGCACAGCACCAGCGCCTGGCAGCCGAAGAAGCGCGGGTTGATCGGATTGAGCAGGCCGATGCCGAAGGCGGCGGTCTTGCCGCTGCCGGTCTTGGCCTGGGCGATCAGGTCCTGGCCCTTGAGGATGACCGGCAGGCTCTGGGCCTGGATCGGGGTCATCGAGGCATAGCCCAGGGCGTCCAGGTTGGCCAGCATGGCGGCGGACAGCGGCAGGGAGGCGAAAGCGGTGGATTCGGTGGTCACGAGGCGGGCCTGCGGTGCGAAGCGAAAAATGCCGCACAGTCTACCAGCCTCATGGCCATTCGCCCTACGTTTCCACGTGTTCTTCCGGACGACGGGCACGCCTTCCGTCCGTCGGCGACAGTTGCAGGAAGATCGCCGCGGCCAGCATCGCCATCAGGCCGATGGTCAGGAAGGTCAACTGGAACGCGCCCAGCGTGGTTTCCACTCCCTCTGCGCTCCCCGAGGCGGTAAAGCCGCCGAGCAGCGCACCGGCGCAGGCCACGCCCAGGCTCAGGGACAGTTGCGCGACCACCGACAGCAGGCTGTTGCCGCTGCTGGCGCTGGCGTCGTCGAGGTCGATCAGCGTCACCGTGTTCATCGCGGTGAACTGCAGCGAGTTCACCGCGCCCAGCAAGCCTAACTGCATCAGCAGCAGCCAATACGGCGTCTGCTCGTCGACCAGTCCCAGGCTGGCCAGCAGTACCCCCAGCAACAGCGTGTTGCCGGTGAGGATGATGCGATAGCCGAGGCGCTCGATCAGTGGCCGCGCCACCGACTTGGCGATCATCGCCGCGGCGGCCAGCGGGATCATGCTCATGCCGGCCTGGGCCGGCGAATAGCCCAGCGCCACCTGCAGCAGCAGCGGCACCAGGAAGGGCAGGGCGCCGCTGCCCAGGCGGGCGAACAGGTTGCCGAGGATGCCGATGGCAAAGGTACGCACGCGGAACAGGCTGGGCGAGAACAGCGGCTCCGGGTCACGCCCGGCGCGCAGCCAGTAGGCGGCAAGGCAGGCCATGCCGGCGAACAGCAGCAACATCACCCGCAGGTGTGGCAGGTGCAACTCGCCCAGGCCCTCCATGGCGATGGTGATCAGCACCATCGCGGCGCCGAACAGGATGAATCCGGGTCCATCGAAGGTGGTGCGTTCGCTGCCGCGCAGGTCGGGGATGAACTTCCATACCGCGTAGCACCCCAGCGCGCCGACCGGCAGGTTGAGCAGGAAGATCCAGTGCCAACTGAGGATTTCCACCAGCCAGCCGCCGACGGTTGGGCCCAGCAGCGGGCCCAGCAGGCCGGGGATGGTGATGAAGCTCATGATCCGCACCAGCTCCGAGCGTGGGTAGGCGCGCAGCACCACCAATCGCCCGACCGGCAGCATCAGGGCACCGCCCAGGCCCTGGATGACGCGGGCGATGATCAGAAAGCCCAGGCTGTTGGCCGCCGCGCACAGCAGCGAACCCAGGCTGAACAGCAGGATGGCGCCGAAGAAGATGTGCTTGGTGCCGAAGCGGTCGGCGATCCAGCCCGAAGCCGGAATCAGCAGGGCCACGGTGAGCATGTAGGCGATGATCACGCCCTGCATGCGCAGCGGGTCTTCTGCCAGCGAGCGGGCCATGGCCGGCAGCGCGGTGTTGAGGATGGTGCCGTCGAGCGACTGCATGAAGAAGGCGATGGCCACCACCCAGGGGATCCAGCGGGCGGTGGTAGGGTCGAGCGGGGCGCGTTCGGGCATGGCCTCTATCCTGAAAAGTGCGCAGTTCCCTGTGGAAGCGTCTAAACGGCGCTCCCACAGGGGCGTGGCGTTACAGTGTCAGCGTCAATCCTCTGACCAACGCCCCGGGCAGATGACTCGATCCGGTTTGCCGCTGCCCATAGGTGCTGGTCGACAGGATCAGCTCGCGTTCGCGCGTCAGGTCTTCCAGCTGAGGGCCCAGCAGATTGTAGAGACTGTCGTCGAAGCGCATGGTGCTGACCGGGCCCTGGATCTGGCCGTCTTCCACCCAGAACGTGGCGAAGCGGGTCAGGCCGGTCATGCGCGCTGCCGGCAGGTCTGAATAGTTCAGGTACCAGAGGTTGCTGATGTACAGCCCGGTGCCCAGGCGTGCCAGGATATCCGCCGACGCCAGCTCCCCAGGTGCCAGGCTCAGGGCGCACGGTGCCTCATAGCTGTCGGCGCCGTTGCCCTGCAGGGCGAACTCTGCCGCGCTGCGAGGGCTGACCAGGCGCGCGCTGCCCCGGCCTTCGACGATCAGCGCTACGTCCTCGCGGGGCGAGCCCTCGCTGGAGAACGACGGGCTCAGCGAACCGCTGACCTGCTCCGAGAAGCCAACCCGTGGATCGAGCTGGGCATCACCGGTGTACAGACGTTGCAGTGGGCTGTTGCCGGTGGCCAGGGCCTGGGCCGAGAAGCCTCCCCAGCCGAGCATGCCCGCGATCTCGTCCATTGCCGCTGGCGCCAGGTAGGCGCGGTAGCGGCCAGGCTTGAGGGTGATCGTCGGGCGCCCCAGGTACTCAAGCTGTTCGCGGGCCAGTTGCAGGCGTGCACTGAAGGCCTCGCCGCTCCAGACCTGGCCCGCATAGTTGGCCTTCACCGCCTGGCCGTTGCTGTGGAACAGGCTCCAGTCGAAATTGAAGCTGTTGGCCTGGTGCCAGCCGAAGGCCCCGAACGAGCTGGCGAAACCCCGGCAGATCGGGCCGGCGGCGTAGATGCCGACCAGATCGAGGTTGCCTGCCTGCTGCTCGACCAGTGCCAGTACTTCAGTGAAGTCGGGCAGCGCCGGTTCTTGCACGCTGTGGCTGTGCCAAGCGCTTTCGTCGAGTTTCAGGTAGGGGTCGAGCGGCAGCAGTGGCAAGGTCTGGCGCAGTTGCGCCAGGGCATCTTGCAGGCGCTGGCGATCCAGTTGCGCATCGTCACCGAGAGTGAACTGGTGTTCGGCCTGACGCCCGTCACGCACCAGACGCAACAGTGCGCTGGCCTGGGCCACTTCGCCGGCCTGGCGCACCTTGGCATGGTTGAAACGCACGAAGCGCGACTGCTCGGCGCTGTAGCCGAGGGTGAACTGCTCGCCGGGGTGCAGCGCCTCGCGCAGGGCACTGACCAATGCCTCGAAGCGTTCTTGATAGGGGGTGCTCATCAGGCGTCTCCTCCGAATACGTCGATCTGGCGGAACACGCAGGCCGGCGAGGCATGGCCGACCGGGATGACCTGGTTGGGCTCGCCCTTGCCGCAGTTGGGTGTGCCAAGCACCTGGAAGGTGCTGCTATCGCCCACTGCCGACAGGTTGCGCCAGAACTGCGCGGAGATGCCGCGATAATTGGGGTTCTTGACGACACCCTTGAGCTCGCCGAGTTCGATCAGTTGGCCCCATTCGCAGCCGAACTGGAACTTGTTGCGCGCATCGTCGATGGACCAGGAGCGATTGGTGCGCATCAGGATGCCGTGCTCGATCCCACCGATGAGTTGTTCGAGCGACTGGTCGCCCGGCTCGATGTTGAGGTTGGCCATGCGGTCGATCGGGGCGCGGTTCCAGCCACAGGCGCGGCTGTTGGCCACGCCGTCGAGCCCTGAGCGCAACTGCGACAGAGCGCCGCCCAGCGGGCGCAGTAGCTTGCCCTCGCGGATCAGGAACTGCTTGCTGGCCGCGGTGCCGTCGTCGTCGAAGCTGTAGCTGGCCAGCTCCTCGTCGATGGTAGGGTCGAAGGTCACGTTCAGCAGGGGCGAGCCGTATTGCAACTGCCCGAAATCGCTGGGCTTGACGAAGCTGGTGCCCGCGTAATTGCGCTCGTCGCCGAGAATACGGTCCATCTCCAGCGGATGGCCGATGGACTCGTGGATCTGCAGCATCATCTGGTCGGGCATCAGCAGCAGGTCGCGCGTACCGCTCGGGGTGTTGGGCGCCAGCAGCAGTTGCAGGGCTTCGTCGGCGATACGTCGGGCGGCGCCGACCAGGCCGCAGCGCTGGACGACTTCGAAGCCACCCTGCTGACCAAAGTTCTCTCGGCCCAGGCTGCGGCTCTGGCTGTCGCGCCCATCGCTGGCGGTGACGCCAAGGCCCGGAAAGATGAAGCGCTGCGCGTTGCGCAGCTCAGCGCCGGCTGAGTTCAGGTAAGTCTGCTCGACCAGGGTGATGCCCAGGCTCGCCTGCCAGTCCACCAGACGTTCGTCCTTGGGCACACTGGCCGATTCAGTGGCGAGCAGCTCGAGGCAATCAGCAAGGTTTGGCAGCGATTGGTCGAAGTTGGGCGAGATATGGTCGTGGCGCGTGCTCGGCACCGGTTGGTCGCGCAGGTCGAGCAGGTGGTGGCCGGTGATCTGCCGGGCCAGGGCCTCGGCGTGTTCCAGGGCGCGTTGCAGGCCGCTCTGCGACAGGTCGGCGGTGGCGGCGTAGGCCTCGACGCCGTTCAGGCGCACGGTGAGCATGGCACCTTCGTCCTGGCTGAAGAATGGCGGTTCGGCGACGTTGCGCCGCACCGACAGCGATTGATGCGATTGCTTCACGTGGCGAAGCGAGAACAGTTCGGCCGTGCTGCGCAGCGCTGCGAAGCGCTGGCGCAGCAGGGCGCTGGAATCGAACATGCGGGAACCTCCGGTTCGCGGTGGCTCCCCCTAGAACCACCCCTCTTGCATGCCCAGGCAGGTGTCGTCGCGTGCCTCGAGCAGTGCGAGCTCAGTATGGCAGCCTGGCACTTCCCAAGTCAGGAAATAACGTGCGGCCTGCAACTTGCCACAGTAAAAATCGCGATCGACATCGACTCCCTTCATCAGCCCGAGTTCGGCATGGATGGCCTGCTCCAGCCAGCGCCAGCCGATCACGCAGTGGCCGAACACCTTGAGGTACAGCGCCGAGTTTGCCAGCGCGCCGGCGACCTTGCCCTGGGCCAGGTCGCCGAGCAGTGCCAGGGTCACGGCTTGCAGGCGGTTGACCAGTTGCTCCAGCGGCTGGCGCAGTGCGTCCAGGTTGGGGTGATGGCTGGCGCGCTCGGCAGTGCTGGCGATCAGGCGAATCAGCTGCTTGAGCCCGGCGCCGCCGTTCTGCGCCAGCTTGCGCCCGAGCAGGTCGAGCGACTGGATGCCTTCGGTGCCTTCGTGGATCGGGTTCAAGCGGTTGTCGCGGTAGTACTGCTCTACCGGGTATTCGCGGGTGTAGCCGTGGCCACCAAGAATCTGGATCGCCAGTTCGTTGGCCTTGAGGCAGAACGTCGAAGGCCAGGACTTGACGATCGGGGTGAGCAGGTCGAGCAGTTCCTGGGCCTGGGCGCGTGCCGCCTCGTCGGGTGCGCTGTGGGTGTCGTCGAACAACCGGGCGGCATACAGGCCCAGGTCGAAGGCACCTTCCACATAGGCCTTCTGCGCCAGCAGCATGCGTCTTACATCGGCGTGTTCGATGATCGGCACTGCTGGGCTGCCGGGATCCTTGTTGTCCACCTGGCGGCCTTGCGGGCGTTGGCGGGCGTAGTCCAGCGAGTACAGGTAGCCGGCGTAGCCGAGCATCACCGCGCCCATGCCGACGCCGATGCGCGCCTCGTTCATCATCTGGAACATGCACGCCAGGCCCTGGTGCGGCTTGCCGACCAGATAGCCGACGCACTGGCCGTTGTCACCGAAGTTCAACGCCGTGGAGGTCGTGCCACGCCAGCCCATCTTGTGGAACAGCCCGGCCAGCAGCACGTCGTTGCGGGCGCCGAGGCTGCCGTCGTCGTTGACCAGGTACTTGGGCACGATGAACAGCGAAATGCCTTTCACCCCGGGCGGTGCATCCGGCAGCTTGGCCAGGACCATGTGCACGATGTTCTGCGACAGCTCGTGGTCGCCGCCGGAGATGAAGATCTTGTTGCCCTTGAGCCGATAGCTGCCATCGCCTGCGGCTTCTGCACGGGTGCGGATATCGGCCAGCGACGAGCCGGCGTGGGGCTCGGTCAGGGCCATGGTGCCGAAGTAGCGACCTTCGATCATCGGCTGCAGGAAAAGGCGCTTCTGCTCGTCGCTGCCAAAACTCTCGATCAGGTTGGCTGCGCCCATGGTCAGGAAGGGGTAGGCCGTGGTGCCAGCGTTGGCGGCCTGAAAGTGGGCGAAGCAGGCTTGCGAAACCAGGCTTGGCAACTGCATGCCGCCGACGTCGAAGTCGCGGTTGGCGTTGAGGAAGCCCGCCTCGAGGAAGGCCTCTACCGCAGGCTTGACCTCGGGAATCAGCTCGGCGCGGCCGTCGACATAGCGCGGCTCGTGCTCGTCGCCCTTGCGGTTGTGCGGGGCGAAGTACTTCTCGGCAATCGTGCGGGCCGTACCGAGCGCTGCGTCGAAGGTCTCGCGGTTGTGCTCGGCGAAACGCGGGCGCTGGGTCAGGCCCTCGGCGTCGAGGACTTCGTAGAGTTCGAAGGCGAGGTTGCGGCTGCTGAGGAGTTGCTCGGACATGGCGGGATTCCTGGGTTCGAGATGCTGCGAGTCTAGAGCCAGGGATAGTGGCTGCACAGGCTCATGGGTGTGCGTGATGACACTCCAGAAGGCTGAGCGCAGGTGTGCCATCAGTGGCGCTCGCTTGTCGAAATACCTTGCGCTGCTCCACTGGTATTTCTGTCAGGTGTGGCTTGTGCATCACTGGGGTAGCCTAGACTCTGGCTGAAATGCACCTGCACTCGCCCATACTGCGTTGAGACGGGGCTCGGAATGCTCATGTACTGCAGTACCGTCGGGCGAGGCCCCCGGGGGTCCTTCCCCTGTTTCGCCTTGTCTGGCCTTCGTGCAGACACATTCAGGACAGAGCCTAGGCCTTTGTCGGATCCCCGTTGAGCTCTGATTGGGGGGCTGCTTGCCATTTAGACCCGCACCGGAGCATTGCCCAATGACCAGCAACGCGCCATTAGTCCATTGCCAAACCCCATCGGTATCGGTGTTTGCTCGCAAGCTGAAGGTACGGGAAATCACCTGCCATCGTGATGGGCTTGCGCTTGGGCAGACCACCCTGCTCATCACGCGGCACAGGCACGATCCTCGTGGTTTCCTGGATCGTAGCAGCGACCCGCGTATGGCTGGGCGCGGTCTGGTGAACTTCGCGTTGGCCAACGATTTCGCTGGCAAAGTGCTGCGTGTTCAGAGTGTCGACGCGGGTATTGAAGTTGCCTTGGCTGATATCGATAGTCGGCCTTTGGTGCGTATCACTGCAATCGCGACAGGTGCAGAAGGGCGTGACGATTACAGCCAGGCGGTGGTACGTCGATCGGTGTACGAGGCTCACGGTCTGGCGGGCCGTTTGTCGAGCATCAGCGATACAGTTGGCGGTGGTGTTCCCCGCATGACCCAGCGCTTTGTCTATGGGGATAGCAGTGCACCGGAGCGGGGGCGAAACCTGGCGGGTCGCTGTATACGTCTTTACGACACTGCTGGCCTTGCCCTGCACGACGCCATCGCCATGACGGGGACCACGCTGTCTGTCACCCGACGTCTTCTGGGGCAGGGAGATGAAGTACAGACAGTGGTCGATTGGCAAGGTGAAAGCGTCGATGAATGGGATCGCGCACTTGAGCCGATTGCACAGGCGCGCACTACGTGTTCGGTCGTGGACGCAACCGGAACAGTATCGAGCATTGTCGATGCAGCAGGGCACCTGCGGCGTGTCACCTATGACATCGCGGGTCGGCTCCAGGCAAGCTGGCTGAGGCGCAAAGGCGCTCAAGAGTGCGAGATCGTCCGGTCGACGAGTTACCTGGCAGGTGGACATAAGGCCCGTGAACTGCATGGTAATGGTGTGTTGAGCACCTATTTCTTTGAGCCACGAACGCAACGCCAGGCGCGGCTACGGATCGAGCGGCCTGCGAGTCATGCCCTGGGTGCGAGGCTCCTGCAGGATTTGCAGTGTACGTTCGACCCTGTGGGCAATGTGGTGAGCGAACGTGACGAGGCCGACAATAGGCGGTTCTGGCGCAACCAGGTGGCGGAACCGCAGACAACCTACCATTACGACAGCCTTTATCAATTGGTCAGCGCCTGCGGAAGGGAGCAGGTCAATGCGTCATCGCGGTCGGGAGAGTACAACACGCCGTCTCCTTCTCCCCATGATGAGACGCTCTTTACCTGTTATACCCGCAACTTTATCTATGACACTGCTGGCAACCTGACGCGCATGGTGCACCGGGTGCCTGCTAGCAATCACTGTCGTGTCGTCGAGATCGCAGTCAGTGACCGCAGCAATCGGGCGGTGCTGGGCATGATGGCGAAGACACCTGCCGAGGTTGAGGCGTTGTTCACGGCAAAGGGTCAGCAGATCTCGCTGTTACCCGGCAATCCCTTGTGCTGGACGCCTCAAGGGGAGTTGCATCAGGTCATCTCCCAGCAACGCGAGGAGGGGCAGGATGACCATGAGCACTACCGTTATGACAATGCCAGCATGCGAGTCCTGAAAGTCAACACGCAGTGGAGCGCTGCAAGCCGGCACACGCTTCGAGTCACCTATTTACCCGGGCTTGAATTGCGCTGCACTACCCGCGATGCCTCCCTTGAGGAGGAGTTGCAGGTTATTTCGGTCGGTGAGCCCGGTCATGCACAGGTGCGAATGTTGCACTGGTGCAGCGAGGCGCCTGACGGGTTGGAGAACGATCAACTGCGCTACAGCTACGACACGCCACTGGGCAACGGCATCCTGGAGGTCGACGGCGCGGGCAGACTGATCAGCCATGAAGCGTATTACCCTTTTGGGGGAACCGCGTTGTGGGCAGCCCGTAGCGAGCTTGAAGGGAGTTACAAGACCTTGCGTTATTCAGGCAAGGAACGAGATGCGACTGGGTTGTACTACTACGGTTATCGCTACTACCAGCCGTGGGTCGGGCGGTGGCTGAGTGCAGACCCGGCGGGTGCGGTGGATGGCCTTAACTTGTATTGCATGGTGCGCAACAATCCGGTGACGCGCAGGGATGCCAACGGATTACACAGTTTTGAGTCGGAGTTCGGGGCTGACTTCGCTGCGTTGGACAAGTTGATCGAGTTTCCGGAGATTTTTAAAAATCTGAAGCCTGGGGTTGTACTAAAGGGCAATGTCAGTCACGACACGCAACATCGAAAGAAATTAACGGTGTATTGGATGCGTGAGAGTGAAGCGTATCAACCCACTGAACTGGAAAGGGTCATAGGTCCGTCGGGCAACAGCGAGCAAGAAGCTCTTGGTCCGGCTGCGCAGCTCGCGGAGGATCTAGGGGTGACTGAACAGTTTGCCAAGGACTTTATGCGTAGCACGTACACTCTGATAGAAAACGGCGAGGAAACGCCCTTGTTTGTACACAACGTCGAGAAGTACTTCAGCCCGCAGCAGCTAGAGGTTATTTCGATGCTTGCGCATCAAGCACTTGCTGCCGAGATAACCAGCTTACTCTACTCCATCGAGCCTGCCGGCGGGGCGTTCACCGAGGAAGGCCAGGTGCGCGGCATATGGTCAGCGGCCCCGGGCGCGGCCTCTGAATACCAGATTCACAGGGGCACAAGAGGCGAACCGGACGAGGTATCGATCAGCTCGAGACAGGTCTTCAGCCTGAAGGATGTGGCGACAGGGGACTTTATAGCTAAGGTTGATGCGATTACCCAGCAGACTGTATTGCTGGCCACATCTACCGAGAGTGGAGCGGTAAATTATAACCTCCAGAAGCATGTGCCCAGCCTGCAAAAGATAACGCTTTTGCATGTTTTGCCGGAGCAACCGGTGACCAAAAAGTCACCCGTTTTATCCAGATTCAAGTTCTGGAAATCGAAAAAAAAACAATAGGTGGGTTGCCCGCGACCACCGTTTCGCTGCTGAACCGGTGGGAGCGGGCTTGCCCGCGATGGCGTCAGTACGGTCAGCCGATGGTCATCAGGCTGGCGTTACCCCCCGCAGCCGCGGTATTCACGCTCACCGCACGCTCGATCACCAACCGCTCCAGCGCGATCTGCTGATCACCGCTGGACAGCCCATGCACACCCACGATGGCACCGGCACGCTTGGCGACCTGCTGGCACACCGCACGCAACTGGTCGGAGTCGCCGTGGTGGATGACCGCGTCGAACGCCACTTCATCCTTGCTCCAGTCGGCCACCAGCTTGATCTTGCCTTGCAGGTCTTTCGGCAGGCGTCCGCGCAGGCCCTTGGCCGGCTCGCCGTCGGCCCACACCGCCGAGCTGCCCACTGCCAGCACCGCGGCGAACTGCGCGAGCAGGTCAGCCTCGTTGTCGGCCAGGCACAGCACATGCTCGCGAGGCAATACGGTGTAGGTGTTGCGCTCGCCGGTCGGGCCAGGCAGGACACGGGTGATGCCACTTTGCGACTGTTCGGCGAACTGCTCGCACAGTTCCACCAGCTCGGGCTGGTTGCTCGAAGCCCAGGCCTTGAGCACCTGCAGCGGCTTGAGCAGTTGGTCGCGCAGGGTGGTGTCGGCCTTGGTCTCACCGTCGGCGCGCTGGAAGTGGCGGGTGATGGCGTCAGCCGGACGGGTCGACAGCAGGCGGTACAGGTACAGCGGGCCACCGGCTTTCGGGCCGGTGCCGGACAGCCCCTCACCACCGAATGGCTGCACGCCGACCACGGCACCGACGATGTTGCGGTTGACGTACATGTTGCCGGCGTTGACGTTGTCCACCACCTTGGCGATGGTCTCGTCGATGCGGGTGTGCACGCCCAGCGTCAGGCCGTAGCCGGAGGCGTTGATCTGCGCGATCAGCTGGTCGAGGTGCTTGCGGTTGTAGCGCACCACGTGCAGCACCGGGCCGAAGATCTCGCGCTTGAGTTCGTCGAAGCTTTCCAGCTCGATCAGGGTAGGCATGACGAAGGTGCCGCGCTTGCACTCCTCGGATTCGGCGATGGCCACCTGGTAGACGCTGCGACCTTTCTCACGCATGGCCTGGATGTGCTTCTCGATACCAGCCTTGGCTTCTGCGTCGATCACCGGGCCGATGTCCACCGACAGGCGCTCGGGGTTGCCCATGCGGTTCTGCGCCATGGCGCCCTTGAGCATCTCGATCACGCGGTCGGCGGAATCTTCCTGCAGGCACAGCACGCGCAGCGCCGAGCAGCGCTGGCCGGCGCTGTCGAAGGCCGACGACACTACATCGATCACCACCTGTTCGGTCAGCGCCGAAGAGTCGACGATCATCGCGTTCTGCCCGCCGGTTTCGGCGATCAGCGGGATCGGACGACCCTGGGCATCCAGGCGACCGGCGACGTTGCGTTGCAGCAGGCGCGCGACTTCGGTGGAGCCGGTGAACATCACGCCCTTGACCCGCTCGTCGCCGACCAGGCCGGCGCCGACGGTTTCGCCGCGCCCCGGCAGCAGTTGCAGCACGCCTTCAGGGATACCGGCTTCGAGCAACAGGCGCACGGCCTGGGCCGCGACCAGCGGGGTCTGTTCGGCCGGCTTGGCCAGCACCGGGTTACCGGCGGCCAGTGCGGCGGCCACCTGGCCGGTGAAGATCGCCAGAGGGAAGTTCCATGGGCTGATGCACACGACCGGGCCGAGCGGGCGGCAGGCGTCGTTGCTGAAGTCGTTGCGCGCCTGCACTGCGTAGTAGCGCAGGAAGTCCACGGCTTCGCGCACTTCGGCGATGGCGTTGGCGAAGGTCTTGCCAGCCTCGCGGATGAGCAGGCCCATCAGCGGCTGGATCTCGGCTTCCATCAGGTCGGCGGTGCGCTCCAGGATCGCGGCGCGCTCGGCCGGCGGGGTGGCTTGCCAGATTGGCGCGGCATTGAGGGCACACTGGATGGCGTTGTCGACGTCGGTGACGCTCGCCTCTTGCACATGGCCCACCACATCGCGGTGATCGGCTGGGTTGAGCACTGGCGCAGCGGCTTCCTGGCTGGTGGCGCAGGCCAGCAGCGGGGCAGCCTTCCAGTCGTTGTGTGCGGTTGCCAGCATGGCGCAGGACAGCGACGCCAGGCGGTGTTCGTTGGCCATGTCGATGCCGGCCGAGTTGGCGCGCTCGCTGCCATAGAGGTCGCGCGGCAGCGGAATGCGCGGATGCGGCAGGCCGATGCTGCCTTCCTGGGTGGCCATGCGCTCGATGCTCGCGACCGGGTCGGCGACCAGTTCCTGGATGGAGATCGAGTGATCGGCGATACGGTTGACGAACGAGGTGTTGGCGCCGTTTTCCAGCAAGCGGCGCACCAGGTAGGCCAGCAGGGTTTCGTGGGTGCCGACCGGCGCATAGACGCGGCACGGACGGTTCAGCTTGCCATCGGCGATCTTGCCGACGACCTGCTCGTACAAGGGCTCGCCCATGCCGTGCAGGCACTGGAACTCGTACTGGCCTGGATAATAGTTCTGGCCGGCAATATGGTAGATGGCCGACAAGGTGTGGGCGTTGTGTGTGGCGAACTGCGGGTAGATGGCTTCCGGCACCGACAACAGCTTGCGGGCGCAGGCGATGTAGGACACGTCGGTATAGACCTTGCGGGTGTAGACCGGGTACCCCTCCAGGCCTTCGACCTGGGCGCGCTTGATCTCGCTGTCCCAGTAGGCGCCCTTGACCAGGCGGATCATCAGGCGGTGACGGCTGCGCTTGGCCAGGTCGATGACCGAGTCGATCACGTACGGGCAGCGCTTCTGGTAGGCCTGGATGACGAAACCGATACCGTTCCAGCCCGCCAGTGACGGCTCGAAGCACAGGCGTTCGAGCAGGTCCAGCGACAGCTCCAGGCGGTCGGCTTCCTCCGCGTCGATGTTCAGGCCGATGTCGTAGTGCTTGGCCAGTTGGGTCAGCGACAGCAGGCGCGGGTACAGTTCTTCCATCACGCGCTCGTATTGCGCGCGGCTGTAGCGCGGGTGCAGCGCCGAGAGCTTGATCGAGATGCCCGGGCCTTCATAGATGCCGCGCCCGTGCGATGCCTTGCCGATCGAGTGGATCGCCTGCTCGTAGGAGGCCAGGTACTTCTGGGCGTCGTGCTCGGTCAGCGCGGCTTCGCCGAGCATGTCGTAGCTGTAGCGGAAGCCCTTGGATTCGAAGCGGCTGGCGTTGGCCAGGGCTTCGGCGATGGTCTCGCCGGTGACGAATTGCTCGCCCATCAGGCGCATGGCCATGTCGACACCCTTGCGGATCATCGGCTCGCCACTCTTGCCGATGATGCGGGTGAGCGAGGAGGTCAGGCCGGATTCGTTGTGGGTGGAGACGAGCTTGCCAGTCAGCAGCAGGCCCCAGGTGGCGGCATTGACGAACAGCGATGGGCTGTTGCCCAGGTGTGGCTGCCAGTTGCCCGTGCTGATCTTGTCGCGGATCAGCGCGTCGCGGGTACCTTTGTCGGGGATGCGCAGCAGGGCTTCGGCCAGGCACATCAACGCCACGCCTTCCTGGGACGACAGCGAGAACTCCTGCAGCAGGCCCTGGACGATGCCGGCGCGGCCGCTGGCGCTCTTCTGGTTGCGCAGCTTGTCGGCCAGGCCTGCGGCCATCTTGTTGGTCGCTTCGGCCAGCGGGGCCGGCAGGCGTGCCTGCTCCAGCAGCATCGGCACCACTTCCTGCTCGGGGCGACGGTAGGCTGCGGTGATCGCTGCGCGCAGCACGGACTGCGGCAGAATGCTTTCGGCGAATTCGAGGAAGCACTGGTGGGCGTGGTCGGCCGGAAGTTCGCCGGCGTCGTCACCGAGCTGTGCGGCGTGGCCGTTGATTTCGTTCAGGGTTGCACCACCCTCGAGCTTCTCCAGGTAATTGAAGATCGCTTGCTTGATCAACCAGTGCGGGGTGCGGTCGATGGACTGCGCAGCCGCTTTGAGTCGCTCACGGGTCGGGTCGTCGAGTTTGACCCCAAGGGTGGTCGTCGCCATTTCTTATCCTCGTTATTGCCACGGGCGTGGCTAAGCTGGCGGCAAGATTAGCGCCAGGCACCTCTCGGGTGCAACCGGGTGCAACCCGAATTTTTCATGAAAAAGGTGCAACTCGTCTGGCGCAAGACGCTAAACAGCGGAAAGGGTCGTTTTTGCTGCCTTTGCTTATTAAAAGCGTCGCTTTTGCTTCAAAAAGGAGCAAAAAAGGGGTTTTAACTGAAAAGACATTTCCAGGTGCAACTTGCAAATGAAAAATGGTTGCACCCGATTCATGTTGTTGCATAGGATTCGCCGCCTGGGTGCAACCGTCTCACGAAGGTCGGGTGCAAGAGATAACAACAACGCCAGGGCACAACCATGGGCAATCCAATCACGATCACCTTTGTGATCTATATCGCGGCAATGGTGCTGATCGGCTTCGCGGCTTATCGCTCCACCAAGAACCTCTCCGACTACATCCTCGGCGGTCGCAGCCTCGGCAGCGTGGTCACCGCGCTTTCTGCTGGCGCTTCCGACATGAGCGGCTGGCTGCTGATGGGCCTGCCGGGCGCCATCTACATGTCGGGCCTGTCGGAGGCCTGGATCGCCATCGGCCTGACTGTCGGTGCCTACCTGAACTGGCTGTTCGTCGCCGGCCGTCTGCGGGTGCAGACCGAGCACAACGGCGATGCGCTGACGCTGCCCGACTACTTCGCCAGCCGTTTCGAAGACAACAGCTGCCTGCTGCGGGTGATCTCGGCCATCGTGATCCTGGTGTTCTTCACCATCTACTGCGCCTCGGGCATCGTTGCCGGCGCGCGTCTGTTCGAAAGCACCTTCGGCATGTCCTACGAGACGGCGCTGTGGGCAGGTGCTGCGGCGACCATCGCCTACACCTTCGTCGGTGGTTTCCTGGCGGTGAGCTGGACCGACACCGTGCAGGCGTCGCTGATGATCTTCGCGTTGATCCTCACCCCGATCATCGTGCTGATCTCCACCGGCGGCTTCGACACCACGATGCTGGCGATCGAAGCGCAGAACGCGGCGAACTTCGACATGTTCCGCGGCGCTACCTTCATCGGCATCATCTCGCTGATGGGTTGGGGCCTGGGCTACTTCGGTCAGCCGCACATTCTGGCGCGTTTCATGGCAGCCGACTCGGTGAAGTCGATCGCCAACGCACGCCGCATCTCCATGACCTGGATGATCCTGTGCCTGGCCGGCACTTGCGCCGTGGGCTTCTTCGGCATCGCCTACTTCTCGGCCAACCCTGATCTGGCCGGCCCGGTCACCGAGAACCACGAGCGTGTGTTCATCGAGCTGGCGAAGATCCTGTTCAATCCGTGGGTCGCCGGTGTGCTGCTGTCGGCCATCCTGGCGGCAGTCATGAGCACCCTGAGCTGCCAGTTGCTGGTGTGCTCGAGTGCACTGACCGAGGACTTCTACAAGGCTTTCCTGCGCAAGGGTGCTTCGCAGACCGAGCTGGTCTGGGTCGGTCGAATGATGGTGCTGGCCGTGGCATTGATCGCCATCGCCCTGGCGGCGAACCCTGACAACCGTGTGCTGGGCCTGGTGGCTTACGCATGGGCGGGCTTCGGTGCTGCGTTCGGGCCGGTGGTGCTGCTGTCGGTATTGTGGAAGGGCATGACCCGCAACGGTGCCCTGGCGGGGATCGTGGTGGGTGCACTGACCGTGATCCTGTGGAAGAACTACGTCGGGCTTGGCCTGTACGAAATCATCCCGGGCTTCCTGTTCGCCACCATCGCCATCATCGTGGTGAGCAAGCTGGGGCGTCCGAGCGGCAGCATGGTTTCGCGGTTTGAAACGGCTGATGCTGCATATCACGCAGACAAGTAACACCTGCTGATCCGGCGACGGCTGCTTCGCGGGCGGGCCCGCTCCTGTGGGGGCGGGCCTGCCCGCGAATGGCCCTCGTGCCGATCGACGGCCAGGCCTGACTCCGCCCGCAAGGCAAGGTAAACTTGCCGCCCCCGCAGGAGTTGCCATGAACTATCGTCACGCCTTCCACGCCGGCAATCATGCCGACGTCCTCAAGCACATCGTGCTGACCCGCCTCATCGCCTTGATGTCGCGCAAGGAACAGCCGTTCGCCTATATCGACACCCACGCCGGCCTGGGTCTGTACGACCTGCAAGGCGACCAGGCCACGCGTACAGGTGAATATCTCGAAGGCGTTGCCCGCCTGTGGAACCGTGAAGACCTGCCGGCTGCCACCGCTGACTACCTGCGCATCATCAAGCGCCTCAACGCCGATGGCGAGTTGCGCTACTACCCCGGCTCGCCGGAGTTGGCACGGCGCCTGATGCGCCAGCAGGATCGCGCACTGCTCAACGAGAAACACCCCGAAGACGGGCCTTTGCTCAAGGAAAACATGAAGAAGGATCCGCGGGTCACCGTGCACCTGGGCGAGGGCTGGCATGTGCCGCGCGGGCTGCTGCCGGTGCAGGAAAAGCGCGCGATCATGCTGATCGACCCGCCCTTCGAGCAGGCCGACGAACTCAAGCGCTGCACCGTGGCGATGAAGGAGGCGATCGGTCGCATGCGCCAGACCGTCGCGGCCATCTGGTATCCGATCAAGGACCAGCGCTCGCTGACCCGTTTCTACCAGGACCTGACCAGCACCGGCGCGCCCAAGCTGCTGCGCGTCGAACTCTATGTGCATCACCAGGACAGCCCGCAGGGGCTGAACGGCTCGGGCCTCGCCATCGCCAACCCGCCATGGGGGCTGGAGGAGGAGCTCAAGGAGCTGCTGCCCTGGCTGGCCAGGGAGCTGGCACAGACGGCGGGCAGCTTCCGCATGGACTGGCTGATCGCCGAATAACCCCGCTCCCACAAGGGGCAGTGTGTCCCTGATCTTTGCGTTATAATCCCGCCCTTTAGCCGCCAGCCGCCCACGAGGCCGCTGGCGCATCTCTACCGAATGAAGAGGCTAGTCCCTTGGCATTGACGATTCTTGGCCTGTCCGGCGCCCTTAGCCATGACCCTTCCGCGGCCTTGTACATCGACGGCAAGCTGGTTGCCGCTGCAGAAGAAGAGCGCTTCGTGCGTGACAAGCATGCGAAGAACCGCATGCCCTACGAATCGGCGAAGTTCTGCCTGGAGCAGGCCGGTATCAAACCGTCCGACGTTGATGTGGTGGCCATTCCGTTCGCCCCCATCAGCCTGTTCGGCAAGGCCCGCTGGCACTACGCCAAGCGCTACTGGTACGCCCCGGACCGCGCCCTCGATGCGATCCTGATGGGCAACCGTCGCTACAAGCGCTACCGCAAGAAGATCGTCTGGTGCCTGGAGCAACTGGGCTTCGACCCGAAAAAGGTCAAGATCGAACCGGTCGAGCACCACCTGGCCCACGCCTCCAGCGCTTATCACTGCTCGGGCTTCAAGGAAAAGACCGCGATCCTGGGTATCGACGGCAAGGGCGAGTACGCCACCACCTTCTTCGGCTACGGCGAAAACGGCAAGATCCACAAGATCAAGGAGTTCTTCGACCCGGATTCGCTGGGCGGCCTGTACGGCGCGATCACCGAGTTCCTGGGCTTCGAGATGCTCGATGGCGAGTTCAAGGTCATGGGCATGGCCCCGTATGGCGACGCCAGCAAGTACGATTTCTCCCGTCTGGCCAGCTTCGAGAACGGCGAACTGGTGATCAACACCGAGTACGCCAACGTTATCGGCCTGCGTCGCTATAAAGAGAAGGGCAAGGGCTTCTACTTCTCACCCAAGCTGATCGAATGGCTGGGCCCCAAGCGCGAAGGCGATATCGCCGACGAGCCGTACATCCATTACGCGGCCAGCATGCAGGCGCTGTTCGAAAAGCTCGCCTTGCAGATGATCGACCATTACCTGGGCGACATCCTCAAAGAGACCGGCAAGCTGGCCTTCGCCGGTGGCTGTGCGCTGAACGTCAAGCTGAACCAGAAGATCATCGCCCGCCCCGACCTCAAGGAGCTGTTCGTCCAGCCGGCCTCCGGCGACGCCGGTACCGCGGTCGGTGCAGCGGCCTACGTGTCCCACGCCCGTGGCGTGCCGGTCGAGAAGATGGAGCACGTCTACCTCGGCCCTGCGTACTCCAACGAGGACGTTATCGCTGCCTGTGCCCGCCATCCGAATGCGCCGAAGTGGCGCAAGCTCAACGACATGCCGCAGCGCATCGCCAAGATCATGGTCGACGGCAATCCGGTGGCCTGGTTCCAGGGCCGCATGGAGTTCGGCCCGCGTGCACTGGGTGGTCGTTCGATCATCGGCTGCCCGAGCGTGCCGAACGTCGCCGATCGTATCAACGAGCAGATCAAGTTCCGCGAGCGCTGGAGACCATTCTGCCCGTCGATGCTCGACACCGTTGCACCGCAGATGATCAAGATCGACCATCCCGCGCCGTTCATGACCTTCACTTTCGAAGTGGCCGAAGAGTGGAAGACCCGTGTGCCGGAAGTGGTGCACGAGGATGGCACCTCGCGTGCCCAGGTGCTCAAGCGTGAGTACAACCCGCGCTACTACGACATGATGAAGGCGCTCGAGGAGCTGACCGGCAACGGCGTGTCGCTGAACACTTCGCTCAATCGCCGTGGCGAGCCGATGATCTGCTCGCCTACCGACGCGCTGAACATGTTCTACGGTTCGGATCTGCAATACCTGATCATGGAAGACATCCTGGTGGTCAAGGACGGCGCGGCCGCGTATGACCAGCCGCTCTGACCTGCGTGTCCTGCAGTTCTGCCATGGCTACGACGGGCCGTTCCTCGACTGCGCCCGTCAGTACGCCAGCCTGTTCGAGGGGCGTGGCTACAAGGTCACCACGGTTTTCCTTACCGGCAAGGCCAACGCGCAGGTGGCTGCAGGCTGTGCATCCGACGAAGTGCTGTTTCTCGAGTTCAGCTCCAAGGCCGTACGCGGCCTGAAGCTGGGCGCGATCCGCGCGCTGCGCAAGATCGCGGCCGAGCGCCGTTTCAGCTTCTGCATCGCCCACCGCTTCAAGCCGATCTACGTCGCGCTGCTGGGTACCGGCTTGCCGGTGATCGGCGTGCATCATGCCTTCGGCGATTACCAGCGCAAGGGGCGACGTCTGTTCGCCAACCTGTTTCGCAAACGCTTGAGCCTGCTGGGTGTGTCCGACGCGGTGCGTGACGACATGCGCCGCTGTCTGGCGCAATGGCCGCACGAACGCATCCAGACGCTGTACAACCGTATCGACGTCGAGGCGCTGCAGGCCAGTCTCGTGCCGCGCGACGAGGCGCGGCGTGCTCTGGGGCTCGATGCACAGGCGTGGATCGTCGGCAACGTCGGCCGTCTGCACCCGGACAAGGACCAGGCGACCCTGCTGCGCGGTTTCGCCGAGGCGTTGCCTGGCCTGCCGGCCAATGCGCGTCTGGTGGTGCTGGGCAAGGGGCGGCTGGAAGACACGCTCAAGGCCCAGGCAGCCGAACTGGGGATTGCCGACCGTGTCGACTTTCTTGGCCAGGTGCCGGATGCCCGCCGCTATTTCCAGGCGTTCGATGTGTTTGCCCTGAGCTCTGACCACGAACCCTTCGGCATGGTCCTGCTGGAGGCGATGGTCGCTGGCGTGCCGTTGTTGGCCACGGCCTGTGGCGGTGCGCGCGAGGTAGTCGAAGGGGTAGGTGTGCTGTTCCCGCTGGGCGACGCCGGGCAACTGGCGCAGGGGCTGAAGCACATGGCCGGGCTGAGCGTCGATCAGCGTCGCGAATGCGCGCAACTGATGCTGCGGCGTCTGCGCGAGCGATTTTCCGACGCAGCCGTGCGCCAGGCGTTCTGGCAATTACCACAGGTGCGTGCACTGGAGGCTCGCAGCTGATGCTCAATCATCTGAAGGCCTGGCGAGAACGCGGCTGGGCCGTTATCGATGCGAACGAGTATGCGCACACCTGGCAGCGTTTCGGCGGCAGTGTCGCCACTCATCCGTTGGTGGTCGAGCAACTGGCCGAACTTGCACAGATTCCGGTGCGCTACCTGGGCTGGCGCCAAGGCGGCGAGCTCGTGGCGGCAGTCCCTACCTGGGGGCGTCACCTGGCGTTGTCCAAGGATGTTCTCAAGCGTCATGGCAAGAAGGGGCTGTTCGACCTGGGCAATGCCGAGCTCATCCTGCCTGCAGCGGTTGATGCTGCTGCGCCCTTGCGCCACGCCGGGCGCTACCTGTCGGAGCTCAATCACGGGCGCTTCGAGGGCTTGAAACCCCAGGCCGAGCAATTGGCCATGGCGCGCCCGCATGAAGATCTGTCGAAGAAGTTTCGCTACAACCAGCGCCGCGAACTGCGCCTGCTGGAGGAGGCCGGTGGCGTGGTGCGTCCGATCACCGACTTCAGTGGTGCCGAGATCGCCGCGATGTACTGCGACCTGTTCCAGCGCCGCTGGAGCTTCCCTGCGACCGGCGCCGCGCGTATGGATGAGGTGGTCGAGCGCTTGCGCGAGCTGCTGATCGGCTCGGTGCTGTTTCTCGAGGACAAGCCGATTGCCATCCAGCTGATTTACCGGGTCGAGTCGCCTGAATGGATCAGCGTCGAGTACGTCAACGGTGGTGTTGACCCTGAGACCAAGGCGTTCAGCCCCGGCAGCGTGCTGAGCTTCCTCAATACCCAGGCCGCCTGGGAAGACGCCAACGCCCGTGGCAAGGCCCTGCGTTTCTCATTCGGCCGTGCCGACCGTGAATACAAGGACCGTTGGTGCAACCCGGTCCCGGTGTACCAGGCATGAGTCGCAAGCAGCAATTGCTCAAGCGCCACCGGCGTAACAAGCGCCTCGGGCTGGTGATCGGGTTGTTGCTGCTGATCGCATTGGGCGCGCTGAGCTGGTGGTGGCTGCCACTGTTGCTGCTGCCGCTGGTCTGGGCCGCCCACGAAGCCTGGTTCGCCGACCATCTGTTCTACGCGCCCGGCGAAGATTATGCCTTCGACTTCGGCGAGCACAGCCGTGTCGAGGCCGTCGGCATTCAAGACGGCGTGCTGAAGAGCGCTGCATCGTTCAGCGATGATGACACGCTGATCCTCGAGGTTCGTGTGAAGTCTGGGTGGCTTGGTCGCTTTCTCGATCCTCGGGTCGAGCTGGTCGCGGACGCCATGCGTGACAGCCAGACCTTCGAGCGCGGCGTCGATGGTGTGCGTTTTCTCAACCTGACCGGCCTTGGCGCGGCACTGCGCGATGGGCGACTGCGCCTGCTCGGGCGCCACTGCCGACTGCTGGGCGAGCCGCGCCTGTGGATAACCCCGGCTGTGGAGTTGCGCCGCCGTCGGGTCATGGTGATCGCGCCCCATGCTGACGATGCAGAGCTGGCGGCTTATGGGCTCTACAGCCAGGCCGACGAGGCCTGGGTGGTCACACTGACCGCTGGCGAGATCGAGGCCGAGCACTACCAACAGATGGGTCTGGCCAAGGCCGAGGCGGCGCAGCTCAAAGGGCGCCTGCGCGCCTGGGACAGTATTGCCGTGCCACGTTGGGCCGGGGTGCCGGAGGCCCGTTGCGTGCAGTTGGGCTATTTCTGTCTGCAATTGCCTGCCATGCAGGCTGCGCCCGATCAGCCTGCGGCCTCGCGTGAGGCGGAGATGACCGATATCCGGCCGTTCCGTCGTTTCAATCCGTTTCCACTGCCGGGCGATGCCGATGGTGCGCCGACCTGGAACAACCTGCTGGCCGACTTGCGTGTGCTGCTGCAGATGGCCCGCCCAGAGATTCTGGTCATGCCGCACCCGCAGCTCGATCCACACCCGGATCATCTCTGTGCCCAAGCGGCTGTGCTCGAAGCCCTGCAGGGGTTGGACTGGCAGCCGCAGACCTTGTTGTGCTACGCCAACCACCTGCACGACAACGACCGCTGGCCCATGGGTGACAGCGGTGATGGCATTGCCCTGCCGCCACAACTCGAAGCTGGCCAGCCCTGGGCGCCCTGCAGCCTGGTGCTGGACGTGCCGACCCAGCGCGACAAGGCCATGGCGCTGGGCATGATGCACGACCTGCAGCCTCCGGCGCCGTTCAAGCGTCGCCTGCGGCGTCTGTTGCAGCGCTGGCTGGCCGGGCGTCGACCGTCGCCTTACGGGGAGAACGAATTCTTCCGCAAGGCGGTGCGTCGACATGAACTGTTCTGGCGCCGCGAGCAGTGAGTGCCCGATGATTGACCGCGATGGCGTCACGCCCCCAAGGAATGCAATGAAAGTCCTATTTCTGGTGCAGAAGGAACAACGGGCCATCCTCGATCGCCTGTACGACGGCGTTGCGGCCAACTGCGAGTGCGACTTGCGCTGGTTGTCGAGCGACGACCAGCGCAACCTGCGGCGCTACTTCAAGCGTGAAGTGGACGTCGAGCGCTATGACCGTATCGTCTTTTTCCTGCGCTTCAAGCAGGAGATCCGCCAGGTCGGCTTCATTCGCACGATCCCTAATCTGGTGATACTCGAGCACGACGCCTACCAGAACTACATTCCCTGCAAATACACCGGCAAGTTCAGCGCGCACTACCGCAAACTGCCTTGGGCGCGAGTGATCAGCTCTGGCTACATGGTCAGCGAGCGCCTGCGCCAGGAAGGTTTCGATGCGGTGTTCGTGCCCAAGGGCTATGACGAGCAATTGCTGACCGACCAGGGGCGTGAGCGTGATATCGAACTGGCCTTTGTCGGCAGCACCAAGAGCGTCGCCTATAGCGGCCGCAAGGCGTTGCTCGATGAACTGGGGCAGGTGGAAAACCTGGTCGTGACTCGTACCAAGTCCGGTGAAGACTACTGCAACACGCTCAACCGTATCCGCTTCTTCGTCAGCGCCGACGTTGGCATGGGCGAGTACATGATCAAGAACTTCGAGGCCATGGCCTGTGGCTGCGTGCTGCTGGCCTACGACCAGGGCGAGGCGGAAAACCGTGCGCTGGGTCTCGAGGACATGCACAACGTGGTGCTGTACGACAGCATCCCGGTGCTGCAGGAGAAGTTGCGGACATTACGCGCCGATCCGGCACTCGCCGAACGCATCGCCGCCAATGGCCGCGAACTGGCGGTTTCTGGCTTTAGTTTTGCCCAGGTCGGGCGTAGCATCGTCGACCACATGATGCCCCCCCTCAGACCACGAGCGCCGCTCAGTGCGTGGCAGCGTCTGCGTCTGAAACTGGGGCTTTGAACCACATCAACCTGTCCATCGGACGGATTGGAAATGGCCCCAAGGCGGAGGGAGCCCAGTGCGCTTCTCGGAAAACAGTGACATCACGCTGGTGGTAACCAGCTGCGGGCGTTTCGACCTGCTCAAGACAACGCTGGAAAGCTTCGACCGCTACAACACCGCGTCGATCCGTGAGGTGTTCATCACCGAAGACTCGGGAGACGATGCGGTTCACGCTGCCGTCCCCGAGCATTGGAAGGCCCACTGCAAGGTGTTCGTCAACCGGCCCAAGCTGGGGCAACTGGCGTCGATCGACCTGGCCTACAGCCACGTCAAGACGCCCTACATCTTCCATTGCGAGGATGACTGGAGCTTCTATCGCCAGCACTTTGTCGAGGACTCCCGGCTGATCCTCGAGGCCAGCCCGCAGATCCTGCAGGTATGGCTGCGCAGCCATGCTCACGACCTGGCGATCCACAGCCCGTACATCCGCCTGGGAGACCGTCAGGTTATCGCCAATGTGCCCTGCTACCCCTTGCTTTCAGAAAAAGCCGATTGGCAGGCTTTCTCTCTGAATCCAGGATTGCGTCGGCTGAGCGATTACCAGACTTGTGCACCATTTGCTGCCTATTCTGGAGAGAAGGCGCTGTCGCGCCGTTATGCCGAGCTGGGCCTGACCGCCGTCACGCTCGAGGGCGATGCGGTGCTGCATACTGGTTTCGGTAGCCATGTGACCTTGCCCGAGGAAGTCCAGCGCAAGGTCAAGCGTCGCCAGCGTGACCGGATCAAGCTGGTTGCCACGCTCGTTGCAGGAACATTGGTCGGTATTGGAATCGGCTTTCTTGCTCATTGAATCGGTTGACCTGGCGGTTGGCCTGTCGGGTATGAGGGAGCTATGCCGATGAATGTTGTCAATGTGATGTGGTCGGGAGGTGCCCCGTACATGTCAGTTCACAAGGTGCACCGTCAGATGCTGTGCCATGTAGCAGAAGGGGCCGAGATCACCAATTGGCTGCTGCTGGGCGATGGCCTGTGCTGCGGCGAGGGCGCGATCCGAGAGTGGCACATGCCGCCTCGCACGCTCAAAGGCCGCAGCTTCTGGCGCTGGTTGACACCTGTGCTGCGGCACCGCTTGTACAAGGCACTGCAGCAGACCCGACCCGACGTCTTGCTGCTCGACGGCATGGGTGTTGCGCGCCTTGTGCTGCCGTTGATGCGACATTTCCCTGAGACACGAGTGACCGTGCTCTTTCATGGCTCGACCCGCATGCGCGGCAGCGACATTCGCTTGCTGCGCGCGGTCGAGGCGCACCGCCTGAGCATTGCTGCGGTTTCCCGCACCCTTGCCCAGGCGCTGGAGCAGGCCCTTGGTCGATCGGTCGATAGCCTGCGTGTCGCACTGGATCCCCAGGTATTCGGCGCGGCGCTCTTCGAGCGTGACCACGCCAGGCGGTTGCTTGCCATTGTTCAGCGTCCAGGGCCTGTATTCGGCGCGGTCGGTCGGCTGGTGGAGAGCAAAGGTTTCGAGATGCTGATCGAGGCCTTTGCTCAGGTGCACCGGCAGCAACCGGACGCCCGCATGGTGATCCTCGGCGACGGCGAGCTGCGAGCGCGCCTCAACGCCCGCATCCAGTCGCTCGGTCTGGGCGATAGTGTGCAGCTATGTGGTTACCGTCCCGATTTGTCGCAACTCTACCGTGCCTTCGACTGGCTGTTGGTGCCTTCGCGCTCGGAGGGGTTGGGGATGGTACTGCAGGAAGCCGTGCTGGCCGATGTGCCGGTGCTATGCAGCGACCTGCCGGTGTTTCGCGAGCAATTGGGACAGGCCGGGCGCTACCTGCCGGTAGGAGACCAGGCCGCCTGGGCGCGTGCGATCGGGGAGTGCAACACACTCAGCGCAAAGGAGACGGCTGCCAGGCAGCGTGATGCGTTGGACCCGGAGCAGGCCTGGCAGGCATTCAGCCAGGGCTCGCGGGCTTTGTTGCGGGGCTGATGTTCAGCGCTCCAGCAGCGCTGACTTCAGTTCGGTGAGCGGGAAGTGATCGCCCAGTCGCTCCCGCTCGATGTAGTTCGCCAGATGCTGCACGTTGCGTCGAACCATGCGTGCCGACAGCGGAGGGCGCAGAAAGCGCATGTCGGCGACATCAATGAGGCCCAGCTGTTGCTCGGGGGTAACCACGACGTTGCCCAGGTGCAATGAGCGGAAGTAGATCCCTGAACGATGAAGGTGTCGGATCAGTGCGATCAGTGCAGGCAGGTAGTCATTCCAGCTGAACCCCGGCAGGCGCGAACGCTGCAGCAGGGTTTCACCCGGCAGCGGGCGATAGAGCACTGCGGTGCGCCCCGGCAGATCCAGTTTGTGATGGCTGATCACTTCCAGAGTAGGGATGCCCAGTTGCACCAGGCGCGCTGCGTTGTCGATGAACCGCTGGGAGTAGGGGCGCAGCAGCGCAGATGAAATCAGACGTTTACGACGAAAAACCTTGAGGATATTGCCATCCTCGAGCAGGTAGACTTTGGCGCCGTAACTGTCGGCCTCCAGAACCCTGGCGCCGAGTGTCAGCTGATCGAAGTCGGGCTGGGAGAGTCGGGAGCATTGCATGGATGGGTGCCTTGTCTTCTGCAAGCAAAATGACTGGCAATAATGCCGAAAATAATGCGGTTGCACCATGACGGTGTCATTGGACTGATCGGGGGAAGGAATGCTGTATGAAAAACGCTGGGCTCAGGCCTGGCTCGGATTCGGTTTCGTCTGGTTCCTGGCGGCGATCGCCATGGCACCGAGCAACAAGCTCTATCAGCAAGGCCTTATCCTGTTCCTCTGGCTACCGACCCTGGTATTCGCCTGGTCCGCCCGACATCTTTTAGTGAGCGGGTGGCGCCGTCAGCCGGCGCTCTGGTCGGCGATCGCACTTTTGTTGGTCTGGGGAGCGTTGAGCTTGGTGTGGTCATCCACCGAAGAGGGCGGGCGCGAGGGTAAGCGTCTGGTCTATATCCTGCTGTTCCTTATGGCTTTCCCGTTGCTGGCGCAGCTTGGCGCCTGCCGTGTGCGTATGTTGTTGCGCATCGGTGGCATCTTGATGGCGATTGCTGCACTGATTTCGATCTACCGCTTCTATCATGTGGCCGGTAACGTACTGGTTTCTCGTCTTGAGGGAATCGGTGAAATCAGCCATCCGATCCTGGGTGCCTACGTCGTCGGTGTCATGGCCGTAGCGATGCTCTACGACTGCCCGCGCAATCGCCTCGTGCAGTCGGGTTGGCTGCTGGCCCTTGCCTGTCTGGGTGCCTTCATTGCCTTTTGCCAGAGCCGCGGGGCGGGCGTGGCCTTGCTGCTCACTGTGCTGTTGGCGCCATTCTGGATGCGTGATCGGCTCAGCAAGCTGATCTTCGTGTCGTCGCTGCTGATCACAGTTGTTGCGGTATTCCTGTTCCAGGACCTGATCATGCAGCGGGGTTCCTCCTACAGGCCTGAAATATTCCAGTCCTCCGTGCAGATGATCGAACAGCACCCATGGACCGGCCTGGGGCTTGGTGCGTTCTACCGCGTGGAGGCACTGGGGATCCAGTTCGACCATACCCACAATATGCTCACTCACGTTGCCGTCGAACTGGGGCTGCCCGGTATGCTGTTGTGGATAGCAGTATGGCTGTTCGCGCTGCGCGAGATCCTGCGTGCCCGCGAGACGATGTTGGGCAAGCTGGCGCTGGCAGTTTGGGTGTTTTCAACCGTGGCCATGCAACTCGATGCCGCAAGCCTCACCGGTACCCCCCGCGCGGAGTGGTTCATCAGCTGGTTGCCGGTCGGTCTGGCGATGATGTTGCCGTGGGTGCATGCCGAGCGAAAAGCCTGTGGTAAAATTTCCGGTTCAACCTGAACAGCGAGCTCGATGATGGCCGAAACACCGCGACCGGCGGACAACCCCACAAGCCTGAAGATCTATTTCAGGCTGCTGGGCTATGTGAAACCCTACATCGGCATTTTCCTGCTGAGCATTATCGGTTTCGTGATCTTTGCCTCGACCCAGCCGATGCTGGCGGGGATCCTCAAGTACTTCGTCGATGGCCTGAGCAATCCGCAAGCGGTGTTGTTCCCCGACGTCCCCTACCTGCGCGACCTGCAATTGCTGCAGGCGGTGCCGTTGCTGATCATCCTGATCGCTGCCTGGCAAGGGCTCGGGTCGTTCCTCGGTAACTACTATCTGGCCAAGGTCTCCCTCTGCCTGGTCCACGACCTGCGCCTGGAGCTGTTCAACAAGTTGTTGGTGCTGCCCAACCGCTACTTCGACAGCCATAACTCCGGGCACCTGATCTCGCGCATCACCTTCAACGTCACCATGGTCACCGGTGCCGCCACCGACGCGATCAAGGTGGTGATCCGTGAAGGCCTGACCGTGGTGTTCCTGTTCATCTACCTGATGTGGATGAACTGGAAGCTCACCCTGGTGATGGTTGCCATCCTGCCGGTCATTGCAGTGATGGTGAGTACTGCCAGCAAGAAATTCCGCAAGCAGAGCAAGAAGATCCAGGTGGCCATGGGTGACGTCACCCACGTGGCCTCCGAAACCATCCAGGGCTACCGTGTGGTGCGCAGCTTCGGCGGCGAAGCCTACGAAGAGCGTCGATTCCGAAATGCCAGCCAGAGCAACACCGACAAGCAGCTGCGCATGAACAAGACCGGCGCCCTCTACACCCCGGCCCTGCAACTGGTGATCTACAGCGCCATGGCCGCGCTGATGTTCCTGGTGCTGTTCCTGCGTGGTGATGCCTCGGCTGGCGACCTGGTCGCCTACATCACGGCGGCTGGCTTGTTGCCCAAGCCGATTCGCCAGCTTTCGGAGGTCAGCTCGACCATTCAGAAGGGCCTGGCCGGCGCCGAGAGCATCTTCGAGCAGCTCGACGAGAAGCCCGAGGTGGACGGCGGTACCGTGGAGAAGGAGCGTGTCGAGGGCCGTCTGGAGGTGCGCAACCTGAGCTTCACCTATCCAGGCACCGAGCGTCAGGTGCTGACCGACATCAGCTTCGTCGCCGAGCCCGGGCAGATGATCGCCCTGGTGGGGCGTTCTGGCAGCGGCAAGTCGACGCTGGCGGCGCTGATCCCGCGTTTCTACCACCACAACAAGGGCGAGATCCTGCTCGATGGTGTGGAAATCGAGGATTATCGCCTACGTAACCTGCGCCGGCATGTGGCCCAGGTGACCCAGCATGTCACCCTGTTCAACGACACCGTGGCCAACAATATCGCCTATGGCGACCTGGCCGGTGCGCCGCGCGAGGCCATCGAGGCTGCCGCGGCCGACGCTTACGCCAAGGAGTTCGTCGACCAACTGCCCAAGGGCTTCGACACCGAGGTCGGCGAGAATGGTGTGCTGCTGTCCGGTGGCCAGCGCCAGCGCCTGGCAATCGCCCGGGCGCTGTTGAAGAACGCTCCCTTGCTGATCCTCGACGAGGCGACCTCGGCACTGGATACCGAGTCCGAGCGTCATATTCAGGCGGCGCTCGACCATGTGATGGAAGGGCGCACCACCCTGGTGATCGCGCACCGTCTGTCGACCATCGAGAAGGCCGACCTGATCCTGGTCATGGATCAGGGGCGCCTGGTCGAGCGTGGTACCCATGCCGAACTGCTTGAGGCTAATGGCCATTATGCCCGCCTGCACGCCATGGGGCTCGATGAGCCGGACAAGGCCGATATCACCTGAAACCCTCATGAATCGGGGCGTGTGCGCCCCGATTGTCACTGGAATTGTCCCCGCCGCAGTTGGCGTTAAAGCCGCCGGCTGCCGTGTGCTAATATCCTGCCCCTGTTCATTTTTCCATATGGGTTGCCCATGAAGTTGTCCATGCCGCGTTTCGATCAAGCCCCGGTACTGGTGGTCGGCGATGTGATGCTCGACCGCTACTGGCATGGCGGTACATCGCGTATCTCGCCGGAAGCGCCGGTACCGGTGGTCAAGGTCGACCAGATCGAGGATCGGCCCGGCGGTGCGGCCAACGTTGCCTTGAATATCGCGGCACTTGGCGCCCCGGCTTCGCTGGTGGGCGTCACCGGCCAGGACGAAGCGGCCGACAGCCTGGCCAACAGCCTGCAGGCCGCTGGTGTGCGCTCGGTGTTCCAGCGCATTGCGCACCAGCCCACCATCGTCAAGCTGCGGGTCATGAGCCGCCACCAGCAATTGCTGCGCATCGATTTCGAAGAGCCCTTCGCCACCGATCCGCTGTCGCTGGGGGCTGAGGTCGATGCGCTGCTCGAAGGCGTCAAGGTGCTGGTGCTGTCGGATTACGGCAAGGGCGCGCTGAAGAACCACCAGTCGCTGATCCAGGCTGCTCGCAGCAAGGGCATCCCGGTACTGGCCGACCCCAAGGGCAAGGATTTTTCCATCTATCGCGGTGCCAGCCTGATCACCCCCAACCTCAGCGAGTTCGAGACCATCGTCGGGCGTTGCGCCGATGAAGCCGAGCTGGTCGCCAAGGGTTTGCAATTGCTCGAAGATCTTGACCTCGGCGCGTTGCTGGTGACCCGTGGGGAGCATGGCATGACCCTGCTGCGCACCGGCCATCCGGCCTTGCACCTGCCGGCCCGCGCCCGCGAGGTGTTCGACGTCACCGGTGCTGGCGATACCGTCATCTCGACGCTGGCGGCTGCCATTGCCGCAGGCGAGGACCTCCCGCATGCGGTGGCCCTGGCCAACCTGGCTGCGGGCATCGTCGTCGGCAAGCTGGGTACGGCGGCCATCAGCGCCCCGGAGTTGCGCCGGGCGATCCAGCGCGAAGAAGGCTCCGAGCGCGGTGTGCTGGGGCTCGAGCAGTTGTTGCTGGCTATCGACGACGCGCGTGCGCACAACGAGAAGATCGTCTTCACCAACGGTTGCTTCGACATTCTCCATGCCGGGCATGTGACGTATCTGGAGCAGGCCCGTTCCCAAGGGGATCGCCTCATCGTTGCGATCAACGACGATGCTTCGGTCAGCCGTCTCAAGGGGCCTGGGCGTCCGATCAACAGCGTCGATCGCCGCATGGCGGTGCTCGCCGGCCTGGGGGCGGTGGACTGGGTCATCAGTTTCCCTGAGGGAACACCTGAAAACCTGCTGCGCCAGGTCAAGCCGGATGTGCTGGTCAAAGGCGGCGATTACGGGATCGACCAGGTGGTCGGGGCGGATATCGTCAAGGCCTATGGCGGTACGGTGAAAGTGCTGGGTTTGGTCGAGAACAGCTCGACCACCGCGATCGTCGAGAAGATCCGCAAGAACTAAGCAGGTGCTGCATCGCGTACCACCGGTGATCGCGGGGCAGGTTGCAGCGGCCAGGCGCCGCTGCTGCTATTTATGCAGTGTGGTCTTTGCCCGCTGCAGCAACGCCCGCGCCTTGTCGCTGAACCGCTGCAGGTGCGAAGGCTTCTCGGGCCGGCTCTCCACCAACCCTTGCTGACGCACCCATTCCCGCCAGCGCACGCGCTCTTCCCTCACCACCCACCCATCCTGCAGGGCGAAGCTTTCGGCCAGGTACAGCCCGCGCGTGCTCGCGGGTATCAGCTGGTCCTTCTTCAGGGTGAACAGCTCCGCCAGTGGCTTGCCGTCCTTCAGGGGCATCAGATACAGGTCGGGGCGCTTGCGGTTGAGCCGGGCCACCAGTTGGTCGCCTTCCAGGCGCTCGTCGACGTGGAACAGGCTGAGCGACTTGGCCTCCTTGGGGACCTGCAGGCGCAGATCGTAAATCAGTTGCAGCGAGGCGGTGGGCAGGTGCACATAGGCCCGTGGTCGCTCGAGCAGCATCAGGTTGCCGCAGTGTACCGGCCGCGCCGCGCCCGAGGCCGGGCTCAGGGTGAAGGGCAGGGCTTCGCGGTAGTGCAGGGCCGCGGCATAAGGGGCGGGTAGCCAGGTGTCGTTGAAACGTCCGCCCAGCCAGCCTTCCGGGGTTTCCAGCAGGCATTCTTCTGCCACTTCCTGGATGGCCGTGTGCAGCGGGAGGTTGAGCTCCTGGGCAGGTACGTAACCGGAGATCAGCTTGAGTACGACATCGCCGCGGTCCTGGCGGTGCTGACGTACCAGCACCCAGTAGTCGCGGTTCTGCCAGTTGAGGGTCAGGCGTACCGAAACGCCCAGGTTGGCCAGTTCGATGACGAAGCGTTCGCTGTCATCCAGCTGGATCGCCTTGCGCCGTTGCAGAGTCTGGGCGAAGTTCAGCGGCATACCGATGCTCTGGTAGCTCAGGCGTTCCGGGGTGGCTTCGACATGCAGCGGCAGGGTCTTGAAGTTGCTCGGGTTCTTGCGGATAAGCGTACGCGCCACGAGGCTCCTCCTTGCATTCGGCGGCCGCGTGAGCGGCTCAGGCCTGGCCCAGAATACGGGCGACGGTGGCCACGTTGTGGGCCAGGTGCAACGGATTGATGGTGCCGACAATAGCACTGCTGACCCCCGGATGGGCGAACAGCAGCTCGAAGCTGGCCTGGACCGGGTCGACTCCTGGAGACAGGCAGATATGGCCGCTGGCCAGGGCCTTCTTCACCAGGATGGCCTTGCCGTGTTCGGCAGCGTAGTCCAGTACCGGGCGCTCCGCCTGCTCGTTGAGGTTGTAGGTGATCATCGCGCAGTCGCCCTGTTCCAGTGCTTTCAGGCCGCCGACGGCGGTCTTGCCGGAAAAGCCATAGCCGAGGATCTTACCCTCCTGCTTGAGCGCGGCGAGTGTCTGGTAGACCTCTTGCTGCTCAAGGATGGCCAGGTCATTGCCGTCGGAGTGCACCAGTACCAGTTCGATACGGTCGGTTTCCAGGCGCTTGAGGCTGCGCTCGACCGAGCGTCGGGTATGGACGGCGCTGAAGTCGAAGTGCGACAGGCCGTTTTCGAACTCTTCGCCGACCTTGCTGACGATGATCCAGTCGTTACGCTGGCCACGCAGCAACGGGCCGAGACGCTCTTCGCTGCGACCATAGGCCGGCGCGGTGTCGATCAGGTTGATGCCCAGCTCGCGCGCCTGCGACAGCAGCAGGCGGGCCTCGTCGTCGCCGGGGATGGTGAAGCCGTTGGGATACTTCACGCCCTGGTCGCGGCCAAGCTTGACCGTGCCCAGCCCCAGTGGCGATACCTTCAGGCCGGTGCCGCCCAAGGGACGGTGGAAATCGTGCAGGGTCGGCAGGCTCATGGCAGCAGTTGCTCCCAGGCCGGCATGCCGAGTGGGGGACGCGGCAAGTCTGTCAGGTCGGCCTGGGCGCTCGGGCGAATACCATCGCGCTCGAAGGCGGCCAGGACGCGGTCGGAGAAGTCTGGCGCCAGCGCCAGCTTGGTCGGCCAGCCAACCAGCAGGCGTTCCTGCTCGCTGAGGAAGGCGTTGTCGGGGCGTACCAGGCCCGACTGTGCGGGCTCGGCGCGATCGACGCGCAAGGTGGCCCAGCGCACTTGGCTTTGATCGACCCAGGGCAGCAGGCCGGCGATCTCTTTTTGCGCTGCGGCAATCTGCGCGGCCGGCTCGCGTGCCACGCCATCGGCTTCGGCGAGGTCGCCGCCCAGGTACCAGACCCACTGGCCATCGGCCGCCGGGTGGGTGGTCACGGTGACCCGTGGCTTGGTGCCACCGCCCAGGCAGTGGGCGTACAGCGGCTTGAGGTTGGGGCCTTTGGCCAGGACCATATGCAAGGGGCGGCGCTGCTGCGCGGGTTGGCTCAGGCCGAGGGCATGCAGCAGGTCCTCGGTGCCGCCGCCGGCACTGAGCACGATGCGTTGGGCGCGGATCTCGCGACCATCGACCTTCAGGCCGACCAGCGCCTGGCCTTCGTGCAGTGGCTCGATCCGCTCGCCAGCGAGCAAGCTGTCGCCGGCCAGTTGCGCGAGGTTGCCGATCAGGCTGGGTACATCGATGACCAGCTCGGCCAGACGGTAGACCTTGCCTTTGAAGGCGCGGTCCTGCAGGGCCGGTGGCAACTGCTCGCCCTTGACCTGATCGACCCGGCCGCGCACGGCCTTGCTGGCGAAGAAGCTGGTGAGGTTGCCGGCCAAGGTGCCGGGCGACCATAGATAGTGGGCATCGGAGAGCAGGCGGGTGTCGCGCAGGTCCAGCTCGCCGCTACCGGCCAGGGCCTCGCGCCAGCGCCGCGGCATGTCGGCGATGGCCTCCGAAGCGCCGGTCAGCGCGCCGTGCAGGGCGTACTTGGTGCCGCCATGGATGATGCCCTGGGACTTGATGGTCTGCTCGCCGCCAAGGCTGGCGCGCTCCACCAGCACCGTCGAATAGCCCTGGCGACGCAGCCGGGCATTGAGCCAGAGGCCTGCGACCCCGGCGCCGACGATGAGGACGTCAGTGGAAATGGCGGATGGCATGCGGGCACCTCGAAAACTGGAACGATTGCCCAGTATACAGCCCGTGCCCGGCAATGTTGCCTATCGATCAATGCCCAGCTGTCTTGGAGAAGACCTGGATCACCACCACACCCCCTACGATCATCGCCATCCCCAGCATGGCCGGTACATCCAGCTTCTGCCCATAGATCACCAGCGCTGCGATGCTGATCAGCACGATCCCCATGCCGGACCACACCGCGTAGGCGATACCCACTGGAATGCTGCGCACCACCAGCGTGAGCATCCAGAAGGCCACGGCATAGCCACACACCATCAGCAGCAACGGCAACGGCGTACTCAGGCCCTTGACCGCTTTCATCGAAGCGGTGGCGATGACCTCGGCGCAGATGGCGATGGCGAGATAGGTGTAGGCATTCATGATCGGTTTCCTCTGGTTACTGGTCGGGCATTCTAGGTTGTTCCTGATTGCGGTAAAGTCATTACCTATCGATTCTGGGGATAGGTAATGGCCGAACAGTGGAACCTTGAACAGTTGCGGCTTTTCGTCCAGGTCGCCGAGCTACGCTCGTTTTCTGCCGTGGCCCGTGCCCAGCGCAAGGCGCAGTCGGCCGTGAGCAACGCCATTGCGCTGCTTGAAGCAGACCTTGGCGTGATCCTTTTCGAACGCAGCAGTGGTCGTCAGCCGCGTCTGACCGAAAGTGGCGAAGCCTTGCTACGTGACGCTCAGGAGTTGTTGCGCCAGTGCGAGCGGCTCGATGGTCGCGCCCAGGCCTTGATGCGCGGCCAGGAACCGCTGCTGCGGGTGGCTCAGGACGAAGCCATGCCCTACCAGCCGGTGATCGACAGCCTTGATGAGCTGGCCAGCCAGTTCCCCTTTCTCCAGGTGCAACTGGCCAGTGGCGCACAGGGCGACGTGGCGCGCAAGCTGGTCGGGCGGCGGGCAGATCTCGGCTTGTTTTTTCATCACGAAAGCATCCCGGACTCGCTGGAGCGCCGTACCCTGGGCAGTGTCGAGATGGTCACGGTCTGTGCTGCGCATCATCCGCTTGCCCATGCCGGACGGGTAACCTGTCAGCAGCTGGCGCGTCACCGGCAGTTGCTCATCGCCCCACAGGACAGCGACTATCCGGGCGGCGAGCCGGTCAGCGCTCAGGTCTGGCGTGCCGACAGCTTCTACGTCATGGCCGAGTTGCTGATGCGCGGTCTGGGCTGGGCCTGGCTGCCACGGCACGTGGTGCAGTACCCGACGTACCAGGCGCACATGGTCGAGCTCGATAGCGAATGGCGCCCGCCGGCGCTGGTTGCCGAGCTGGCCTGGCGGCGCGACGAGCCGCTTGGGCCGGCAGCCCAATGGCTGGCTGAGCGCTTTGCCATGCACCTGCGGGCAATCGGCTAGTCTGACAGACCTTTTTCCCGTGAATCTGAGGTGGCTGTCTTCAACGTAGTATGGGCGAGTGCAGACACATTTCAGACAGACCCTAGTAAACTGCGGCGCCATGAACAGAACCCTCTACACCCTGCTGTTTCACCTGGGCCTGCCGCTGGTCGCGCTGCGCCTGTTCTTGCGTGGGCGCAAGGCGCCAGCGTATCGCCAGCGCATCGCCGAGCGCTTTGCCTGCAAGCTTCCGGCCATGCGCCAGGGCGGTATCTGGGTGCATGCGGTATCGGTGGGCGAGAGCATCGCTGCGGCGCCGATGGTCAAGGCACTGCTCGCGGCTTACCCGGACCTGCCCATTACGCTGACCTGCATGACCCCGACCGGCTCGGAGCGTATCCGCGCGATGTTCGCCAGCGAGCCGCGGGTCCAGCATTGTTATCTGCCCTACGATCTGCCCTGGGCAGCGGCGCGCTTCCTCGATCATGTGCGTCCGAAGCTGGGCATCATCATGGAAACCGAACTGTGGCCCAACCATATCCACCAGTGCGCTAGGCGCGGTATTCCCGTGGCCCTGGCCAATGCGCGGTTGTCGGAGCGTTCGGCACGCGGTTATGCTCGTTTCGCCGGCCTGACCCGGCCGATGCTCGAAGAGATGAGCCTGATTGCGGTACAGACCGAGACCGAGGCCGAGCGTTTCCGCAGTCTGGGCGCCCGTGCGCAGTGCGTGCAGGTGACCGGTTCGATCAAGTTCGACCTGAAGGTGCACGATCAACTACTGCCACATGCCCGCCAGTTGCGCGAGCAGTGGTCGGCCCTGCAGCGGCCAGTGTGGATTGCCGCCAGCACTCATGAGGGCGAGGATGCGCTCATTCTCGAAGCCCACCAGCGCCTGCTGCAGGTGCATGGCGATGCACTCCTGATCCTGGTGCCACGTCACCCGGAGCGTTTCGATGCGGTGCATGAACTGTGTCGCGAACGTTTCACCACGGTGCGACGTTCTTCGGGTGCGGCGGTAGACGGGCAGGTCCAGGTCCTGCTTGGCGATACCATGGGCGAGTTGATGTTCCTCTACGCCTTGGCTGATATCACCTTCGTGGGCGGCAGCCTGGTGCCCACTGGCGGGCACAATCCGCTGGAGCCGGCAGCGCTCGCATTGCCGGTAATTACCGGCCCGCACGTGTTCAACTTCCTCGAGATCAGCGCGATGTTGCGTGAAGCTGGTGCGTTACAACAGGTGGACGACGCCGAAGGACTGGCCGCTGCGGTCCGACGCCTGATTGAGCTTCCCCAGGATTGTCGGCGCATGGGCGAGGCAGGCAGGGCGGTGATGCAGGCCAACCAGGGTGCCCTGCAACGATTGCTCGAGGCCCTTGGGAAGCTCATCCAGACGCGTTCATGATGTCCTCTTTCGACCGTCTGCATGGATGTGTTCGGCATGAGATCAGGGTGGTAATTATGTGGCGATGTGGCTGAGTGGGATGTCAGTAGGCTCGACATGAGGATGCCGCTGGGGCATCCCTATTGGAGAACTACCACATGCGCTCTCTTGCCCTGTCTTTCGCTTTGCTCATGGCGTCGCTTCCCGCATTCGCATACCTTGCACCTCGGCCTGTCGAGACCGGAGGATTCGACGGTCCCTGGATTGAGATGCTCGTGGATCATGCGGATCCTAACGCAAACGTCGATGTGTATGGCGACACCTTCGTTGTGGACGACCAAGCTTCGTTCAACGTGGACGATGTAAGTCGAGGAGGGTTGTATTTCGTTGAACGGGAGCTAGGGAGTAACGACTTCCATGAGTCGTTCTCGCTGGCTAGCGGTGACCGCACCTGCATCTACACTATCAAGTACACGGCCGAAACAGCGAGTCTGCAGCCCTCTGCAAGCTCGACGGGCCCCGAATTGGCCTCCTGCACGCATGAGCTGACGCAGGATGGTAATCGAAATACCGTGAAATTTGTCATGGACTGAACTGCACAACGGGCGAGCCGCCAGCTCGCCCCTTGTCATGTTCTTCAGGGCCGCCGCTCGAAGTTCTTCGCGGCTGCGGCCGCAAGATCCGGCGGCAGGAAGTCCTTGTCCGGGTTGTAGTCGGCTTTCAGGTAGCGCCCCAGGTCTTGAAGGTCTTGCGGGCTCAGCGTGCCGGCGGCCTGCTTGAGGCGAAGGTTGTCGAGGATGTAGTCGTAGCGGCTGTTGTTGTAGTCGCGCACCGAAGTGTAGAGCTGGCGCTGCGCATCGAGCACGTCGACGATGTTGCGGGTGCCGACCTGGTAGCCGATCTCGGTGGCTTCCAGGGCGCTTTGGTTGGAGATGATCGACTGTTTGCGGGCCTGCACCTGCTCCACATCGGTATTCACCGCGCGGTGCAGGTTGCGAGTGTTCTCCACCACCTGGCGGCGCAGGCTTTCGCGCTGCTGTTCGCTTTGGCTCAGGCGGGCATAGGCTTCACGCACCTGCGAGCTGGTCAGCCCGCCGCTATAGATCGGAATGTTCAGTTGCAAGCCAATGCTGGTCTGCTCCACGTCACCGCCGTAGCGCACGCCGGGTTGCGGCGCGGGGTTGGTGAAGCCGAGGTTGTCGTTGTCGCCCTTCTGGTAACGCGCCACGGCATCGAGGGTCGGGGCATGGCCGGCCTTGCGCTGGCGCAAGGTTTCCTCGGCGGCATCGACGGCGTGGTTGGTCGCCAGCAGGTTGAGGTTCTGCCGTGCGGCAGTCTCCACCCAGGCCTTGGCGTCGTTGGGCGCCGGTACCTGCACCGGCAAGCTGTGGACCACACCCTGCAGCGACCCGTACTCGCGGTTGGTCAAGGTCACCAGCGCCTCGAAGGCGTCCTGCACCTGGCGCTCGGCGATGATCCGATTGGCACGGGCGGTGTCGTAGCTGGCCTGGGATTGCAGCACGTCGGTCTTGTCGGAGAGCCCGACGTCGAAACGCTCGTTGGACTGGTCGAGCTGGCGCTTGAACGCTGCTTCCTCGGCCTTGGTCGAAGCCAGGTTGTCCTGCGCGCGCAAGACGGCGAAATAGTTTTCGGCCGTTTGCAGGATCAGGTTCTGCTCGGTGGCCGACAGCTCCAGCGCCGCTTGCTCGTTGACCGCCTCGGCGGCCTGCAGTTGGAACCAGCGGTCGGCACGGAAGATCGGCTGCGACAGTGTGGCACTCCAGGAGTTACCGCTGCGGTTGGAGGTGATCGAGGGTTCGTCCAGCTTGGTGCGGGTGTTCATCATTTCCGCACCGGCGGACAGATTGGGCAGCAGGCCTGCCCTGGCCTGCGGCACCACTTCACGGCGGGCGCCGTAGTCGGCGCGGGCGGCGGCGAGATCGGCGTTGTTGTTCACCGCTTCCTGGTAGACGCTGACCAGGTCGGTCTTCACCGTCGTGGGCACATCCGCTGCCCAGACCACTCCGTTGGACGCACAAGACACGGCAATCGCCAGTGAAAGTTTGCGCAGCATAGGGCAATCCTTGTACGAAATTGAATTTCTGAACTGTTGAGTTTCGTGCGATGCGCCAGTGTAGTGCCGCTGGCTGTCGGCAACAATCCGCCTGTTGCACCTTTCGTCTCTCGTGCATTTACGCGCTTGGCTTTGCCGACCACTCCAGTCTAGACTGCGCACGTTCTTGTCGGGGTGCCTTGAATCGAAGGCTGAGATCGGAGAGTTTCCGGATCCCGTTGAACCTGATCAGGTTAGCGCCTGCGTAGGGAACAAGATTGCTCGCCTTCCCGGGGAGCCTCTTGTGCCAGGTCCGGGAATGTCAGGCTGTCGTGCAGCCAAGGCACCCCATGTATCCGGCACTGCACTCCATCCAAGGGGTGCGTCCGCGCCTTTCAGGTTCTCCCCGACATTCCGCCCGCTAGGAAGCTGTCTGGAGAGCCTGTGATGAGTAAACAAGAAAAAGCGATCAGCCTGAGCGAGTCGGCCAAAGTCGACCAGCAGTCCGTGCAACCCTTGCCCAATTCGCGCAAGGTCTACGTCCAAGGCTCGCGCCCGGACATCCGCGTGCCCATGCGCGAGATCAGCCTGCACGACACCCCCACCGACTTCGGCGGCGAGAAGAACGCGCCGGTGCTGGTCTATGACACTTCCGGCCCCTACACCGATCCCAACGTCATCATCGATGTGCGCAAGGGCCTGGGCGATGTGCGTTCGGCCTGGATCGACGCGCGTGGCGATACCGAGCGCCTGGAAGGCCTGAGCTCGAATTTCGGCCAGCAGCGCCTGAACGACGCCGAACTCGCCAAGCTGCGCTTCGCCCACGTCCGCAACCCACGCCGCGCCAAGGCCGGTGCCAACGTCTCGCAGATGCACTACGCACGCCGGGGCATCATCACCGCCGAGATGGAATACGTCGCCATCCGCGAGAACATGAAACTGCAGGAGGCCCGCGCTGCCGGCCTGCTCGACCAGCAGCACGCCGGTCACAGCTTCGGGGCCAGCATCCCGAAGGAGATCACCCCCGAATTCGTACGTGAAGAGATCGCCCGCGGTCGCGCGATCATCCCTGCCAACATCAACCACACCGAACTCGAGCCGATGATCATCGGCCGCAACTTCCTGGTGAAGATCAACGGCAACATCGGCAACAGCGCCCTGGGTTCCTCGATCGAGGAAGAAGTGGCCAAGCTGACCTGGGGTATCCGTTGGGGCTCGGACACGGTCATGGACCTGTCCACCGGCAAGCACATCCACGAGACTCGCGAGTGGATCATTCGCAACTCGCCGGTCCCGATCGGCACTGTGCCGATCTACCAGGCCCTGGAAAAAGTCAACGGCGTTGCCGAAGACCTGACCTGGGAGCTGTTCCGCGACACCCTGATCGAGCAGGCCGAGCAGGGCGTGGACTACTTCACCATCCATGCCGGCGTATTGCTGCGCTATGTGCCGCTGACCGCCAAGCGCGTCACCGGCATCGTCAGCCGTGGCGGTTCGATCATGGCCAAGTGGTGCCTGGCGCATCACAAGGAGAACTTCCTCTACACGCATTTCGACGAGATCTGCGAAATCATGAAGGCCTACGACGTCAGCTTCTCGCTGGGCGATGGCCTGCGTCCGGGCTCGATCGCCGACGCCAACGATGCCGCCCAGTTCGGTGAGCTGGAAACCCTCGGCGAGCTGACCAAGATCGCCTGGAAGCACGACGTGCAGTGCATGATCGAAGGCCCAGGCCATGTGCCGATGCAGTTGATCAAGGAGAACATGGACAAGCAGCTGGAGTGCTGCGACGAGGCGCCGTTCTACACCCTTGGCCCGCTGACCACCGACATCGCACCGGGCTACGACCACATCACCTCCGGTATCGGTGCGGCGATGATCGGCTGGTTCGGCTGCGCCATGCTCTGCTACGTCACGCCCAAGGAGCACCTGGGCCTGCCGAACAAGGATGACGTCAAGACCGGCATCATCACCTACAAGATCGCCGCGCATGCCGCCGACCTTGCCAAGGGCCACCCGGGCGCGCAGATCCGCGACAACGCACTGTCCAAGGCGCGCTTCGAGTTCCGCTGGGAAGACCAGTTCAACCTCGGCCTGGATCCGGACACCGCACGCTCGTTCCACGACGAGACCCTGCCCAAGGAATCGGCCAAGGTTGCCCACTTCTGCTCGATGTGCGGGCCGAAGTTCTGTTCGATGAAGATCACCCAGGAAGTGCGCGAGTACGCGGCCAAGATCGAAGCCGTGGATGTGACCGCCGAGCAGGGCATGCGCGAGCAGGCCGAGCGGTTCCGCCAGGAAGGCAGCCAGCTTTATCACAAGGTGTAAGTGATGCCGGCAGGGTGGTGGTGAGCCACTCTGCCGTTGCATTTGTATCGAGGCCTCCGGCCCTTTCGCGGGCAAGCCCGCTCCCACGAGCGGGCTTGCCCGCGAAAGGACCGGAGGCTTCACCACACATCCCAACCCCTTTGGCGACCCTTCCAATGACCACCCCCAGCCATTTCTCGCCCGATCACCCGGTCCCCTCCAGCCAGCGCCTGTTCGGCGCCCGCGATCTGTTCTCGTTGTGGTTCTCCCTCGGCATCGGCCTGATGGTCCTGCAGGTTGGTGCCTTGCTCGCACCGGGCCTGGGCTTGGCGGGCTCGGTGCTGGCGATCGTGCTCGGTACGGCGGTCGGGGTGCTGTTGCTTGCGGCAGTGGGGGTGACCGGCAGCGATACCGGCCTTTCTGCGATGGCCGGTCTGCGCCTGTCGCTGGGGCGCCATGGCGCGCGTCTGCCGGCGTTGCTCAACCTGCTGCAACTGGTCGGCTGGGGATCGTTCGAGATCATTGTCATGCGTGACGCCGCCAGCCTGCTGGGCGCACGCACCTTCGGCGAAGGCAGCGCCTGGAACAGCCCGCTGCTCTGGACCCTGTGCTTCGGCGCGCTGGCAACCCTGCTGGCCGTCAGTGGCCCGTTGGCCTTCGTGCGCAAGGTGTTGCGCAAGTGGGGGATCTGGCTGCTGCTCGGCGCCTGCCTGTGGCTGACATGGAATCTGTTCGCCAAGGCCGATCTTGCCGACCTCTGGCGGCGCCCAGGCGATGGCTCGCTGTCGCTGGCGGTGGGCTTCGATATCGTCATCGCCATGCCGCTATCGTGGCTGCCACTGATCGCCGACTACTCGCGCTTCGGCAAGCGTGCCAGCCGCGTCTTCGGCGGCACCGCGCTGGGCTTTTTCATCGGCAACGCCTGGCTGATGAGCCTGGGCGTCTCCTATACCCTGGCGTTCGCTCCGAGCGGCGAGGTGAATGCCTTGCTGCTGGCGCTGGCCGGTGCAGGGCTGGGGATCCCGCTGTTGCTTATCCTGCTGGACGAGTCGGAAAACGCCTTTGCCGACATCCATTCGGCGGCAGTGTCCACAGGGCTGCTGGTGAGGCTGAAGGTCGAGCACCTGGCGCTGGCGATCGGTCTGCTGTGCACCCTGATCGCACTGTTGGCACCGCTGGCCCAGTACCAGAACTTCCTGCTGTTGATCGGTTCGGTGTTCGCGCCGCTGTTCGGTGTGGTGCTGGTGGATCACTTCGTGATCCGCCGTCGCCGCCTGCCGCAGCAGGTGCCGGGGCTGCATTGGCCGGCGCTGCTGGCCTGGCTGGCGGGGGTGGTGGTCTACCACCTGCTGGCGCACGAGGCGCCAGAGCTTGGGGCGACCCTCCCAGCCTTGCTGCTGGCAGGTGGCCTATATGGGGTACTGGGTGCTATCCGCGGCCGGGAAACAGCTCGGGCTTGATGACGCCGTTCAGGCGCGGATAAGGGATCTTCAGTTCGACGTGGCCCATGGAATAGGGCGCGATCGCGTAGACCTCATACTTCACCAGCACCGCGCCGTACGTCAGGGCGATGTGCGGCGAGCGCTTGAATGGCCAGGTCTTCACGAACTCGGCGTCCTTGTCCATGCCGGTGCTGATCAGCCAGGCGCGGTGCGACTCCTCGACGGTCTTCCAGAACGTCTCTTCCTGGCCAGGCACCAGCATGTCCTGGAGCGTGAGCACCTTGTCCTGCTTGCGTGAATAGTTGATGAAGGCCCGCCCCGGCATACCGTGGGCACCGCCGCTGTCCAGGTAACTGGACAGCTCGACGATCACCAGTCCGTCATGCTGCTCGCGTACCTTGGCCTGCAGGTAGCTGCTGTTGCGCGCTTGTGCGCTGGCCAAGTATTGCTGCTCATACTGCTGCAATGTGGTGGGTGTGGTACCGCGCTGGTTGTCTTCGGTCAGTTGCAGCAAGCGACGCTCGACGATGGCATCAAGCTTGGGCAGCGCCGGGAAGTGCACGGTGTCGATGTTCACCAGCGGGCAATCACGCTCGCTGCAACCGGGTTTGACGTGTTCCCAGGCGTCGCGCTTGACCTCGAGCGGTGCACGATAGTTGGGCGTGAACAAGCTCTGGCAGGCGCCGAGGGTCAACGCCAGCAGGGCGACGGCAGTCAGTTTGACGAGCGTCATGGTGATCCTTGCAGAACATGGATGATCGGCCTTGGACCGTCGGCAGGGCCTTCGGTTCGCCACTAAGCTAACAGAGTGAGGACAGCCTGTCCCGGTCGCCGGAAAGGGATGAAAGGTGGCGGCACGCAGAGTAGGATGGCGCGACGCAGTCGTTGATGTAATGAGGAATTCCATGTCAGACACCTTGAATTCGGTGCCCAAGGCGGTCGAGATCGTCGAACGGGCCAATTGCTTCCAGGGCTTCTACAAGCTCGACAAGGTGCGCCTGCGCCACGAGCTGTTCGCCGGTGGCATGGGGCGCGAGATCAGCCGTGAGCTGTTCGTGCGCCATGATGCCGTCTGCGTGCTGCCCTACGATCCGCTGCGTGACGAAGTGGTGCTGATCGAACAGTTTCGCGTCGGTGCGCTGGACAAGACCGATAACCCCTGGCTGATCGAGCTGGTCGCCGGGCTGATCGACAAGGATGAGCAACCTGAGGAGGTTGCCCACCGTGAAGCCGAAGAAGAGGCAGGCCTGAGCTTCTCCGCACTGTGGCCGATGACCCGATACTTCCCGTCGCCTGGCGGCAGTGACGAGTATGTCCATCTGTTCCTCGGGCGATGCAGCAGCGAGGGTGCCGGTGGCCTGCACGGGCTGGAAGAAGAGGGCGAGGATATCCGCGTGCGCGTCTGGTCGTTCGAGGATGCCTTGCAGGCGGTTCGCGATGGGCGCATCGCCAACGCGGCAAGCATCATCGCCTTGCAGTGGCTGGCGCTGAATCGTGACGAAGTCCGGGGGATGTGGAAGTGAACCTGCTGCGCGAACGCTACCGGGTCGACCTCGTCGGCCTGCAGGCTGCCTGCGAGGCGAACTACGCACGGCTGATGCGACTGCTGCCGGACATGCGCACCACGCAAAGCTCGCGACGCATCGGCATGACCCAGGGCGACCAGATGCTTGGCGTGCTGGTGCTCGACGTAGTGCTGGCCTGCCCCTACACCACCACGCTGCGGATATGCCAGGAGCACAGCCTGCCGTGGCTGCCGGTGCCGCAACTCGAGGTCCAGGTCTATCACGATGCGCGCATGGCCGAAGTGGTGAGTGCCGAGCACGCTCGGCGCCTGCGCAGCATCTATCCGTACCCCAACGCGGCCATGCACCAACCCGACGAGAAGGCCCAGCTCAACCTGTTTCTCGGTGAATGGCTGAGCCATTGCCTGGCCTGCGGCCACGAGTACGAAACCGTGCGTTGAAATGTGACGTCGGTTGGTTTCGAGTATTTGCTCCAACGCTTTCTACGGCCATAATCGTGCCGAATCCGATCAAGGAGACGGCCTTTGTCGCATTCACCCATTCCTTCCGTACAGGCTCCGGTGCATGTGGTGCAGCTCACCGACGCCCACCTGTTCGCTGATCCGGCTGGCACCCTGCTGGGCCTCAACACCCGTGACAGTCTGCGCCACGTGGTGAGCCAGGTGCGTCGCGAGCAACCACGCATCGACCTGTTGCTGTGCACTGGGGACCTGTCCCAGGACGCCAGCGTGGCGTCCTACGCTGCGTTCCGAGAGCTGACGGATGGTTTTGCCGTGCCGACCCGTTGGTTGCCGGGCAACCATGACGAGGCCAGGGTCATGGCGCGTGTGGCGCCAGATCTGGTCCATGCCGTTACCGACATTGGCGCCTGGCGCGTGGTGATGCTCAACTCGGCGGTGCTGGGTGCTACCCATGGGCTTCTTGAACAAGACCAGCTCTCGACCCTCGATAACGCGCTGGCGTCGGTGGGGGAGCGTCACTGCCTGGTGTGCTGCCACCACCAGCCGGTGGATATCGGCTGCGCCTGGATTGCACCGATTGGCTTGCGCAATGCCGATGAGCTGCTGCAGCGTCTGCGGGCATATCCACAGGTGAAGGCGTTGCTGTGGGGGCACATCCATCAGGAGTGGGACGAGGTCCGCGACGGTATTCGCTTGCTGGCCACGCCCTCGACCTGCATCCAGTTCGCCGCGCGCAGCGAGGACTTCAAGGTCAGTGAAGAGCAGCCAGGGTATCGCTGGCTGCGGCTGCATGCAGACGGACGGCTGGAGACCGGTGTCGAGCGGGCGAGGGATTTCGTGGTGACCCTGGATTTCAACAGCCCGGGTTACTGACAGATTTACTGCTCCTGCGAAGGTCGCGCCCGTCGTGGGATTTGAAGATTGTGTTGCGAAAATCCCACCCTTGCGCCAAAACCCGGCGAACGCGCTACACTGCGCGTCCCTGTGCCCGCATCGTCGGGCGCGAAGCCACAGATTCCGGGGGCAGCATGTCGGGTTCCATCCTCTATATCCATGGCTTCAACAGCTCGCCGCTGTCCACCAAGGCGCGCCAGCTCGCGGCGGTGATGCAACAGCTCGGCTTGAGCGCGCAGCTGCGCGTCCCCGAACTGCACCATCATCCGCGCCAGGCGATGGCTCAGCTCGAAGCGTGCATCGCCGAACTCGGCACGCCGCTGCTGGTCGGCAGCTCCCTCGGCGGCTACTATGCCACGCACCTGGCTGAGCGCCATGGCCTCAAGGCCCTGCTGGTCAATCCGGCAGTGACCCCACACAAGCATTTCGACGGCTACCTCGGTACTCAGCGCAACCACTACAGCGGTGAAACCTGGGAGCTGACCCACGACCATGTTCAGGCCCTGGCCGAACTGGAAGTGCCACCCCCCGAAGATGCCTCACGCTATCAAGTGTGGTTGCAGACCGCCGATGAAACGCTGGACTATCGCCATGCCGAGCGTTATTACCGGGCCTGTGCCCTGCGTATCGAGGCCGGCGGCGACCACAGCTTCCAAGGCTTCGCCCAGCGTCTGCCGGCCTTGCTGGCCTTCGCCGGCATTGCCAGGGCGCAGTATGACGCGCTTGATTTTTCTGTATTTTGACCTTTTTGCATTCACCAGACTGACGACGAGAACCCATGGCCAATCCCAGCGCTAGCGCCTATAACGCAGACGCCATCGAAGTCCTCTCCGGCCTTGACCCGGTCCGCAAGCGGCCGGGCATGTATACCGACACCAGCCGGCCCAACCACCTGGCCCAGGAAGTCATCGACAACAGCGTCGACGAAGCCCTCGCCGGTCATGCCCGGTCGATCCAGGTCGTGCTGCACGCCGACCACTCGCTGGAAGTCAGCGACGATGGTCGCGGCATGCCGGTGGATATCCACCCTGAAGAAGGCGTATCGGGTGTCGAGCTGATCCTTACCAAGCTGCACGCCGGTGGCAAGTTCTCCAACAAGAACTACCAGTTCTCCGGCGGCCTCCACGGCGTGGGCATTTCGGTGGTCAACGCCCTGTCGACCCAGGTCCGCGTGCGGGTCAAGCGTGACGGCAACGAGTACCAGATGACCTTCGCCGATGGCTTCAAAGCCACTGAGCTTGAGGTGATCGGCACGGTCGGCAAGCGCAACACCGGCACCAGTGTCTACTTCGCGCCCGATCCCAAGTATTTCGATTCGGCCAAGTTCTCCATCAGCCGCCTCAAGCACGTGCTCAAGGCCAAGGCCGTGCTGTGCCCGGGGCTGTCGATCAGCTTCGAGGACAAGGGCACTGGCGAGAAGGTCGAGTGGCACTACGAGGATGGTCTGCGCTCGTACCTGGTCGACTCGGTCAGTGAATTCCAGCGCCTGCCCGACGAGCCGTTCTGCGGCAGCCTGGCCGGTCATAAAGAAGCTGTGGACTGGGCGCTGCTGTGGCTGCCCGAGGGTGGCGACAGCGTCCAGGAAAGCTACGTCAACCTGATCCCTACCGCCCAGGGTGGCACCCACGTCAACGGCCTGCGCCAAGGCCTGCTCGATGCCATGCGCGAGTTCTGCGAATTCCGCAACCTGCTGCCGCGTGGCGTCAAGCTGGCGCCCGAGGACGTGTGGGAACGCATCACCTTCGTGCTCTCGATGAAGATGCAGGAACCGCAGTTCTCCGGCCAGACCAAGGAGCGCCTGTCGTCCCGCGAGGCCGCGGCGTTCGTTTCCGGTGTGGTCAAGGATGCCTTCAGCCTGTGGCTCAACGCCCACCCGGAGCTGGGCATGCAACTGGCTGAGCTGGCGATCAGCAACGCCGGCCGACGCCTCAAGGCGAGCAAGAAGGTCGAGCGCAAGCGCATCACCCAAGGGCCGGCATTGCCCGGCAAACTGGCCGACTGCGCCGGACAGGATCCAATGCGCGCCGAACTGTTCCTGGTCGAGGGCGACTCTGCAGGTGGTTCGGCGAAGCAGGCGCGTGACAAGGAGTTCCAGGCGATCCTGCCCCTGCGCGGCAAGATCCTCAACACCTGGGAAGTCGATGGCGGCGAAGTGCTTGCCAGCCAGGAGGTGCACAACATTGCCGTGGCCATCGGGGTCGATCCGGGTGCCACCGACCTGTCGCAACTGCGCTACGGCAAGATCTGCATCCTCGCCGACGCCGACTCCGACGGCTTGCACATCGCCACGCTGCTGTGCGCGCTGTTCGTCCAGCATTTCCGCCCGCTGGTCGAGGCCGGGCACGTCTATGTTGCCATGCCGCCGCTGTACCGTATCGACCTGGGCAAGGAGATCTACTACGCCCTCGACGAGGCCGAGCGAGACGGCATTCTCGACCGTCTGGTCGCCGAGAAGAAGCGCGGCAAGCCCCAGGTCACCCGATTCAAGGGGCTGGGCGAAATGAACCCGCCACAATTGCGCGAAACGACCATGGACCCGAACACCCGGCGCCTGGTGCAGCTCACCCTGGATGACCTCGCCGGTACCACCGAGATCATGGACATGCTGCTCGCCAAGAAGCGTGCGGGCGATCGCAAGAACTGGCTGGAGACCAAAGGCAACCTGGCCGAGGTCCTGGTTTGATTCGTCTGCTTGTCGCAGCCTTGCTCGCGCTGGCCAGCCTGACGAGTTTCGCCAGCGACTGGCCAGAGTTCAAGCTCACCGCCGAGCACCCGATCGAGGGCATGCGCGGCGGTAACCTGTCGGGCCTGGCCCAGTGCCGTGGCGCCCTGTGGGGCGTCTCGGACCGCGACGACGATCGAATCTACCGGCTTGAACAGCAGGATGGCGTGTGGCGTGCCGAGGCCCTGGTGTTCACCCCGCCGCCGGTACCGGAGAGCGGGCTGCCCTGGGGGCTGAAGTCGCGAAATTGGGCAGTGTCGTTCATCCGTGGCGGCGAGCTGGATTTCGAAGGCATCACCTGTGACAGCGCGGGCAACTTCTATGTGGTCAGCGAGGCGCATGCGGCGGTGCTGCAATTGCCGGTCGAGGGCGAGCCGAACTGGCTGAGGATCGATCCGGCCATGGTTCGCCAGGCCCGTGCCAGCGGCATGCTGTTGCACTTCAATGCCTTGTTCGAGGGCCTGGCCATCAATCCGGCCGGTGACCGCCTGTGGTTGGCTGCCGAGCGCGAGCGTCGTGGGCTGATCGCCGTGCAGCGTCAGCAAGCGGTATGGACCTGCGGACGCAGCTGTGTGCTGCTCAGCGAGGCAGGGGTGGAGATGCAACCGTCACAGATGCCAGGCTCGCGGGCGCTGTCGCGAGATTTCGCGGACCTTGCACTGTTCGACGGCAAAATGTTCACCCTGGAACGCAATGCCTTCCGCATTTGCCAGGCGTGACGCCGACACCGGTGCGGTCGAGCGCTGCTGGTCGTTCGCCGCCGATGCCCTGGTCGACACACGTCGCTACGACCAGCCGTTCGGCTTGGCCGAAGCCCTGGTGATCGACAAGGACGGTGCCTGGATCGGCCTGGACAACAACAACGGCACCCGTGCCGATGGTGAAAACCGCCCTATCGTCTGGCGCTTTGCCGCGCCAGCGGGCGGCTGGAGCGCCAAGCCTTGAGCCAGCCAGCGGGCAAGCGGGCGGGGCGGGTCCTGATGGTCCTCGCCTGGGCGGCGGCGATGTTTCTCGCCACGCGCTTTTTCGGGCAGTGGGAGGATCGCCAGCAGAACCCCAACAGTGTCGTGCAGTCCGAACGCGGCGAAGACTTTATCGAGGTGCGGCTGCTGAGCAATGGCCAGGGCCACTTCGTCGCCGATGGCGCGATCAACGGCAAGGTCGTGCACTTCATGCTCGATACCGGTGCCACCGATGTGGCGATCCCCGAGGCATTGGCGCGCGATCTGGCGCTACAGCGCGGCGCGCCGGTGATGCTCAGTACCGCCAATGGCCGCACCGAGGGCTATCGCACGCGGCTCGATAGCCTGCAACTGGGGGATATCCGCCTGCGTGATGTGCGTGCCCTGGTGGTGCCGGGGCTGGACGGACAGACGGTGCTGCTCGGCATGAGCGCTTTGAAACAACTTGAATTTACTCAGCGCGGCGGCACCATGCTGCTGCGCCAGAACCTGAAATGACGAGGCTCGCATGAGCGACTTACTGGACAGTCTCGAAGGCGTCGAACGCCGTTCCCTGGCCGACTTCACCGAACAGGCCTACCTCAACTATTCCATGTACGTGATCATGGACCGCGCCTTGCCGCACGTCGGCGACGGCCTCAAGCCGGTGCAGCGGCGCATCGTCTATGCCATGAGTGAGTTGGGGCTGGATGCCGATTCCAAGCACAAGAAGTCGGCGCGTACCGTCGGCGACGTGCTCGGCAAGTTCCACCCCCACGGCGACTCGGCGTGCTATGAAGCCATGGTGCTGATGGCGCAGCCGTTCAGCTACCGCTACACGCTGGTCGACGGTCAGGGCAACTGGGGTGCGCCGGACGATCCGAAATCGTTCGCCGCCATGCGTTACACCGAGGCGCGGCTGTCGCGCTACTCGGAAGTGCTGCTCAGCGAGCTGGGCCAGGGCACCGTCGACTGGGTGCCGAACTTCGACGGCACCCTGCAGGAGCCGCAGGTATTGCCGGCACGTTTGCCGAACATCCTGCTCAATGGCACCACCGGCATCGCCGTGGGCATGGCCACCGATGTGCCGCCGCACAACCTGCGCGAAGTCGCCAGCGCCTGCGTGCGCCTGCTCGACGAGCCCAAGGCGACCATCGAGCAACTGTGCGAGCACATCCAGGGCCCTGACTACCCAACCGAAGCGGAGATCGTCACGCCACGGTCCGAGATCCAGAAGATCTACGAAACCGGCAAGGGCTCGATTCGCATGCGCGCGGTGTACCGAGTCGAAGACGGCGACATCGTTGTCACCGCGCTGCCGCATCAGGTTTCCGGCGCCAAGGTGCTGGAGCAGATCGCCGCGCAGATGCAGAACAAGAAGCTGCCGATGGTCGCCGACCTGCGTGACGAGTCGGACCACGAGAACCCGTGCCGCATCGTCATCATCCCGCGCTCCAATCGTGTGGATGCCGACGAGCTGATGCAGCACCTGTTCGCCACCACCGATCTTGAAAACAGCTACCGGGTCAACGTCAACATCATCGGTCTCGATGGCCGTCCTCAGTTGAAGAACCTGCGCGCGCTGTTGCAGGAGTGGCTGCAGTTCCGCATCGGCACCGTGCGCCGGCGCCTGCAGTTCCGCCTGGACAAGGTCGAGAAGCGCCTGCACCTGCTGGACGGCTTGCTCACCGCCTTCCTCAACCTGGATGAAGTGATTCACATCATCCGCACCGAGGATCATCCCAAACAGGCGCTGATCGAGCGTTTCGAGCTGACCGAGATCCAGGCCGACTACATCCTCGAAACCCGCCTGCGTCAGCTGGCGCGCCTGGAAGAGATGAAGATCCGTGGCGAGCAGGACGAGTTGCTCAAGGAGCAGGCCAAGCTGCAGGCCTTGCTGGGCAGCGAGACGAAGCTGCGCAAGCTGGTACGCAGCGAACTGATCAAGGACGCCGAAACCTATGGCGACGATCGCCGCTCGCCAATCGTCGAGCGCGCCGAGGCCAAGGCTCTGTCGGAAAACGAGCTGATGCCGACCGAGCCGGTCACCGTGGTGCTGTCGGAAAAAGGTTGGGTACGTTGCGCCAAGGGTCATGACATCGATGCCACGGGCCTTTCGTACAAGGCTGGCGATGGCTTCAAGGCCGCAGCGGCGGGGCGTTCGAACCAGTTCGCGGTGCTTATCGACTCGACCGGGCGCAGCTATTCGCTGGCAGCCCACAGCCTGCCATCGGCCCGTGGCCAGGGCGAGCCGCTGACCGGGCGTCTGACGCCTCCGCCGGGCGCCACCTTCGAGTGCGTGCTGTTGCCTGACGATGATGCGCTGTATGTGGTGGCGTCCGATGCCGGCTACGGTTTCGTGGTCAAGGGCGAGGACCTGCAGGCCAAGAACAAGGCGGGTAAAGGGCTGCTGAGCCTGCCCAATGGCGCCAAGGTGATGACGCCACGGCCGGTCGCCGACCGCGAACAGGACTGGCTGGCAGCGGTCACCACCGAAGGCCGCCTGCTGGTGTTCAAGGTTGCCGACCTGCCACAACTGGGCAAGGGCAAGGGCAACAAGATCATTGGCGTACCGGGTGATCGTGTGGCCAGTCGTGAAGAATTCGTCACCGATCTGGCGGTGATTGCCGAGGGATCGACGCTTGTATTGCAGGCTGGCAAGCGTACCCTGTCACTGAAGCCGGATGACCTCGAACATTACAAAGGCGAACGCGGACGTCGTGGTAGCAAATTGCCACGTGGATTCCAGCGCGTCGACGGCATGGTGGTGGAGCGCCCGGAGTAAACCGGTTGTTCGTCTGGAACGGCGTTTTCAGCGTCGTTCCGGGCGGAAATGCTGGAGTCCGGCGACTATTTCGCGGATGATACACCCCTTGCGGGGCCGGCGTGGCCGTGTGCCCGCGGGAATCCACACGAGTATCACTGCGGTTGCCGGGCGGCGGCCGCTTGGATGGGATGATGAAATTTCTGCGCCTTCCATTTGCGCTGCTGATGACGGGTCTGCTGGGGCTGAGCGGGTGCAGCATGCACCAGCCGGTGGCCCTGTACCAACTCGACAGCGGCGACCCCGGCCAGCCTTCGCAGGCTGCCGGCATGGCGGTCGTGCTCGGTCCGGTATCGGTAGCCGACTACCTGCAACGTGAAACCTTTCTGCAACGTCAGCCTGATGGCAGCCTGACCGCGGCGACCGACGGTCGCTGGGCCGGCAGCCTTTCGTCGGATATCGACCAGTTGCTGGTGCGCCAGCTCGCCTGGCGCCTGGACAGCCAGCGCGTCGTGCTTGCACCTGCCAGCACCGGCTTCACGCCGGATGTGCAGGTACTGCTGTCGATCACCCGCCTGGACTCGGGCGCCAACCAGCCGGCGATCCTCGATGCCCAGTGGCGCGTACTGGATCGTCGTGGCCATGTGCGCGACAACCGTATCGTCCACCTCGAGCAACAGCATGAGGGCAGCGAGGCCTCGCAGGTCCAGGCCCAGGGGCAGTTGCTGCAGAAGCTGGTCGAGCAACTGAGCGTCGCCGTCAAGCCGCTGGCGAACCAGCCAACGGTCGCTGAAGAGGCGCCGAAAAAGCCAGCGGCTCCGGTCCAGGTCAAGAAGGAACCGGAGAAGTCGAGGATTCCGATGGCTTCGCCGATCCGCACCGATATGGAAGTCTATCGATTCTGATTCGACAGACATGAAAAAGCCCGCAGCGATGCGGGCTTTTTGTGGGTGCCGGATGGCAGGCCTTTCGCGACGCAAGGCCGCTTCTACAACTGCACCGCGGATCAGGCCATTCAGGCCCGACGCTCATGCATCCGCGCCAACTGGCGCTCGAGCATCGACGGGTAGGGCTCCATCAGTCGCTCGACACAGCAGGCGCCTTCAGGGCTGGCGATCGGCCGAATGCGCGCGCGCTGGCGGATCAGGGCGTCGTCGCTGACCTGGCGCTCGACCAGCAGCAGGTTGCGGCTGTGTTGCGACAGCGCCAGGGCATCCTGGGCCTTCTCGGTCATCAGCAGGTCGACCTGATCCATGCCCAGCAGGTCTTCACCCAGCGCCAGGCCCAGTTGCAACTGCAGGGTGATACCGCTGTCGGCGACCTCGATCTGCAGGGCGTGGCCCAGGGCGCGCAGCAATTCGCCACAGCAGATGGCATTGGTGAGGTAGTCCTCGCCGCTGTCACGGCTGTGGAACAGCAACAGCGTGCTGCCGTCGTCAAGGGTGTGCACTTCACCCTCGTACAGCGACGCGGCCTGGTCGAGGCAGTCGCGGTAGCGCTCCAGCAACTCGGTCAGGCGCGTGCGCGGCAGACGGCGCAGTTGCTCCTGGGAGCCGAGTTGCACGGCGAGCACGGCGCTGGTGTTCGGTTCGTCAGACTCTGGGATGGCCAGTGCCTTGGGGCTGTGCACGGTGTCGTCGATCAGGTCGGCAAAGGCGTCGTCGTCTGCGTCGTCGTCCTGGGCGGCCACCCTGGCCGCTACAGGCTTGGGTGCGGCCTTGCGTGGCGGCTCCTCCACATGCAGGTCGGCAAAATCATCTTCGTCGTCTTCCTGTTCTTCCGGCTCCGGCGGTGGCGGCGGGGCCAGGCGGGCATGAAGCTGACGAGCGAGATCGCCGATTTCGTCCTGGCGCTCGATGGCCGGGGTATAGGGGTGCGGGTCACGCAGCCAGACACGCAATTGCAGCAGCGGCGTCGAGATGAAGCGGCCCAGGCGCAGGCTGAGGGTAAGCGCCAGCGCCAGCAGGATGGCCGCGAGAATGCCCATGCTCTGCAGGCTGATCAGCATCGGTTGCTGGAACTGGCTCATGTCCAGGCTGATGCGCAGTTGCCCGGCGGTCACGTCCTGGAAGGTGATCTTGGTCTGGTAGACCCCTTCGGCCTCGCCCAGCAGGCTGTTTTTTGGCCGTTGCCCGGCCTCGGCGAGGATGCGGTTGTCGACGCTGTAGATCGCCGCGTGGGCCACCAGCGGGTTCTTCACCAGATTGCCCAGCAGCACGTTGAGGCTGAGGATGTCGTTGGACACCAGCAGCTCGGTAGCCGAGGTCGCGGTCTGCACGGTCAGGCTCTGGCCGACGGCATCGGCCTGCTCGTGCATGGCCTGCTTGAACTGCAGGCCCATCACGCAGGCATAGATCACCAAGGCCAGCGCCACCAGGAAAATGTTGTGGCTGGCGATGCGCAATGCCAGGGGAATACGACGCTGGCGCAGGGCTCGGAAGATCATCAGAAAGAAGTTGTCGGTTTTGACAGGCGTGGGCCGGTTCACAGAGCGCGGCTCTTTATGGCGGAAAAGATGCTGGGCAGTATAGCGACCCGCGTTTTGTCGGCAAAGTATCGATGGCGCCCGATGGTCATGGAAAGTGGGTAGAATGCGCATTTTTCATCGAGTTGGAGCCCGGTCTTGCGCGAAATCGTCCTGATCAACATCACTGGTGAAGACCGTCCGGGTCTCACTGCGGCCATCACCGGCGTCCTGCTCCAGGGCGGTGTGAACATCCTCGACATCGGTCTTGCGGTCATGCATGGCACGTTGTCGTTCGGCATTCTGGTCGATATTCCCGACAATGAAGTCGCTACCGGCCTGCTGCAAGGGGTGCAGTCCAAGGCCCATGAGCTGAACCTGCAGGCGCGCTACACGCCAATCTCCGAGGCAGACTACCAGCAATGGGTGGACGGCCATGGCGACAATCGCCACATCGTCACGCTGCTCAGCCGCAAGGTCACGCCCGAACAGTTGCAACGGGTCAGTGCAGTCATCAGCCAGTATGGCCTGACCATCGAGCGGATCGAGCGCCTCTCGGCACGTGTGGCGCTCGACGCCAGCACCGACAAGAGTCGCGCCTGCCTGGAAATCTCCGTGCGCGGTGAACCGACCGACGCCCAGTCCCTGCGCGCCGATTTCTTCGCATTGTCGGCCGAGCAGGGTATCGACATCGCCTTCCAGCAGGATGACCTGTTCCGTCGCAATCGCCGCCTGGCGGTGTTCGACATGGATTCGACGCTGATCGAAGCCGAGGTGATCGATGAGTTGGCCAAGGCTGCAGGTGTCGGCGAACAGGTTTCGGCGATTACCGAGCGCGCCATGCGTGGCGAGCTGGATTTCCGTGCCAGCTTCAAGGAGCGCATGGCATTGCTCAAGGGCCTGGACGTCGGCGTGCTGGACGAAATCGGCGCTTCGCTGCGCCTGACCGAAGGTGCCGAACACCTGTTCGCCGAACTCAAGCGCCTGGGCTACAAGACTGCAATCCTCTCCGGCGGTTTTTCCTACTTCGCCAAGCAGGTGCAGGCACGCCTTGGCATCGACTACGTGTTCGCCAATGAGCTGGAAGTGGTGGATGGCAAGGTGACGGGCGTGGCGATCGAGCCGATCGTCGATGCCCAGCGCAAGGCTGACCTGCTGCAGGAGCTGGCGCACAAGGAAGGGTTGCAACTGGAGCAGACCATCGCCGTGGGCGACGGCGCCAACGACCTGCCGATGCTGTCGCTGGCCGGCCTGGGCGTGGCTTTCCGCGCCAAGCCGCTGGTGCGTCAGTCTGCCAAACAGGCGATTTCCACGCTGGGGCTGGATGGCGTGCTGTATCTGCTGGGCTGGCGTGACCGCGACGGGCGCGTGTGAACCGTTGAAACAGCGGGGCTGCAAAGCAGCCCCAGCGATCCCGGGTCAGCCCTGTACCGGCAGCGCCAGTTGCTCACCCATGCGCACGGCAGACCCGGCGCCGAGGGCTTCGGCCCACTTCACCTGTTCTGGCCCGAACAGCACGATCGCGGTCGAACCCAGCTTGAAACGCCCCAGTTCCGCGCCTTTTTCCAGATGGATCGGCGCGCGGCTGGCTTCGTCGTAGCGGAAGGTCTTCAGCTCGCGCTTGGGCGGTGTGACCAGCCCGGCCCAGACCGTCTCGATCGAGGCAACGATCATCGCACCCACCAGCACCACCGCCATCGGCCCGCGTTCGGTATCGAACAGGCAAACCACGCGCTCGTTGCGGGCGAACAGCTCGGGGACGTTCTCAGCCGTGGTCTGGTTGACCGAGAACAGGCGGCCCGGCACGTAGACCATCTCACGCAGGGTGCCGGCCAGCGGCATGTGCACGCGGTGGTAGTCCTTCGGCGACAGGTAGATGGTGGCGAACTCGCCGCCCATGAACGGCGCGGCCAGCGCCGGGTCGCCGCCGAGCAGCTCGAGGGCGCTGAAGCTGTGGCCCTTGGCCTGGAAAATACGGCCGTGCTCGATCGGACCGAGCTGGCTGACCGCACCGTCGGCCGGACACAGGATCGCGCCCGGGGTTTCATCCAGGGGGCGCGCCCCCGGCTTGAGGGCGCGGGTGAAGAAGGCGTTGAAGTGCTCGTAGGCGGTGAGGTCCTCGACCAGCGCCTCGGACATGTTCACCTGGTAGCGTTTGGCGAACCAGGCGGTGAAGGCATTCTTGAACCAGCGTGCGCGGCACTCGGCGACGCAGCCGGCCAGGCGCGACAGCAGGTGGTGCGGCAGCAGGTGCTGGCTGATGATGAACAGACGGGATTTCATGCAGTTTCCTTAAACTTCTACAGGCGTGTCCGGGTGATTGCCCCACTCGCTCCACGAGCCGGCGTAGGCCTTGACCCGTGGATAGCCGAGTGACTTGGCCACCAGGTAGGTGAATCCGGAGCGACGGTGGGTCTGGCAGTGGGTGATCACTTCCTTGTCAGGGGTGATGCCCAATTGCTGCAGTACTTCGGCGATGTCCTTGCGAATGCGCAGGTGGTCGTTGAGGTCCATGCCTGCAGTCCACTCGAAGTTGACCGCGCCGGGGATGTGGCCGGCCTTGGCTGCCAGGACCTTCTCGCCGTTGAATTCCTGCGGGCCGCGGGCGTCCCAGACCACCAGGTCGTCGGCGCCCAGGCGGCTTTGCAGGTATTCGCGGGTGGCGGTGGGTTCGGCGCGCAGGCGCAGGCGCACAGGCGTGCTGGCGGCTGCTGGCACTTCAGTGACGAGCTTGTCCGCAGGCCAGGCCTGGATGCCGCCGTTGAGGTAGTGGTAGCGCGCTTGGCCGATCACGTCGAGCAGCCAGATGAAGCGCCCGGCCCAGCCGCCGCCTTCGTCGTCGTATACCACGTACACCGCGTCGTCTCGGTGGCCGAGCTCGCTGAACAGCTTTTCCAGGTCGGCCTGGGCCGGCAGCAGGCCGGGAGCCGGAGGCTGTCCCAGCTGGGTGCGTTTGCCCTCGACGAACCGCGCGCCTGGGATGTGGCCGCTGACATAGCGGTTGGCGCTGCTCAGGTCGACCAGGATCAGCTCGGGCGAATCCAGGCGTGGCAGCAGGTCGGCGGCTTCGATCACCAGTGGCAAGCCGGAAAAATCAGTCATCCACGGTCTCCGGGGAGCAAGGGAGGTGCGATTGTAGCGCAAGGTTCAGGCATTGCGGTTGGCGAAGCTGGCCAGCGCGCGCTCGATACATTGTGCGGTTTTTCCGAAGGCCTGCACGCTCACGTCCGCAAGCGGCCTGCCGCCCTGGTCGGCGATCGCCAGCATCAATACCTGGTCGTTCACGGCCAGCGAGCGCAACAGCAAGTGCTCGCTGGGGAACAACGCACGTAGCGGTGCGGGCAGCAGGGCGGAAAACTGGGCATGATTGTCGGGCGTCAGACGCAGTTGCGAGGCTTTGCTCAGCAGTTTTTGCAGCAGCTTGCTCTGGCCTGCTGCCAATGTCAGCGCTGAGGCTTCGCGCGGCAACCCGGCGCTCTGCTGTACGCGCAGGCAGTCATTGGGTTTGTCGAGCAGCAGCAACAGCACCCGCTGCATGCCGCAAGCCAGCAGTGCCTCGCGCGCCTGGGTGGCCAGGTGCACGGTGTTGGTGAACGGGCTGGGCTGGGCCAGCAGGTCGCCGCACAGCGTGCGCCAGCGTTGCAGGTCCTGGGCAGGTGGCGGTGGCGGGGTGAGCATGTCTGGGTGCGGGCGCCGCTGCTGCCAGGGCCAGATCAGCGCCTCGGCCGGGTGGAACAGTGCATGCCGGGCATGGTGGCGCGCGCTGGCCGCTGCTTGCTGGTGCACTTGCTGTTGCACATCATCCAGCGTGGTTTGCAGGTACATGGCGGTGAGCAGTTGCCAGCGCAGCAAGTGCGGGTTGTCCCAGCCGACCTGCGCCGACAGCGCCAGGCCGTTGGCCAGCAGCACGGTATTGGCCGGCTGGTTGAACCAGCGGCGCAGCCCGGGCTCTTCGTCCAGTCGATGCTGCTTGCTCAACTCGTCAGGCTCGCGGGCGATGTTCAGTACCTGGGCCAGTTGTTCGCGTTCTTCGAGCAGCAGGCGATAACCCTGGGTGACCCATTCCGGCAGGCGCCAGTGCGTGGCGACGGCGCGGCACAACTCCATGATGCGCACGCCGAACAGTGCATGCTCCACCTCTGAAGCCTCTTCACCCTTGTGAATGACCCGCAGTTCCCAGGTGTCGAGCAGCTTGGGGTAAGCCAGGGCCAGTGCCCACAGTGGCGAGAGGAACAGCAGGCTGCCCCAGTGGATTTCCTGCCACAGGCGCGCCAGGCGGCTGGCGAACAGGCCGTTGGCTTGCTGGGTGGCGTGCTGGCTGATCAGCAGGAATTGGCGCAGCACCGGCGGAATGTCGTCTCCCGGTATCGATGGCAGGCGTCCCATCAGTTGCAGGATGCGGCTCAGGCCCAGACGGTTCAGGGCGATTTCCAGGCTTTCGGCGGGCTCGGCCTGGCTGGCGTGGTTCGGGTGATTGGCTTCGCGCATCACGCACAGCACCAGCGACGGGCTGTCCTGCATCAGTTCGGCGATGTCGCGCAGCGAGCGGCGATTGTCGTTGATGGCCGCCAGAACCCGGTCATGACTCTCTTTGGGCACCGGCACGCGGATGCCGTCGAGCAGCCTTACCCAGGCGTCTAGAGAGGAGGGGATCTGCGCTGGCACCTTGGTTTCGATTGGCATTTTGACATCAGTCCAAACTGGCTTTTCGCATTGAGTGGCTATAGTCTGGCGCAGTTCTGCCGATAAGGAGAAGAAGAGTTTCCAAGCTTCCGCCCCTGACCCTGACCACGACAGCAAGTGCTTCCAATCTATGGCTAAAATTATCGGCATCATCGTCGTATTCGCGAGTGTCCTCGGCGGATACGTCCTCTCCCACGGCAAGATCGCGGCGCTGATCCAGCCGTTCGAAGTGCTGATCATCGGCGGTGCGGCCTTTGGCGCGTTTCTCCAGGCCAACCCTGGCTACATGACCATGCACGTCATGAAGAAGTCGCTGAAGATGTTCGGCAGCCGCTTCACCCATACGTTCTATCTGGAAGTGTTGGGCCTGATCTACGAGATTCTCAACAAGAGTCGCCGCGAGGGCATGATGGCCATCGAGGGTGACATCGAGGATCCCGCGGCCAGCCCGATCTTCGCCAAGTACCCTGCGGTCATGGGCGATGCGCGGATGACCGCGTTCGTCTGCGACTACCTGCGCATCATGTCGACCGGCAACATGGCACCCCATGAGCTCGAAGGCCTGTTCGACATGGAGCTGCTGAGCCTGAAGGAAGACCTCGAGCACCCGTCCCATGCGGTGACCAGCGTTGCCGACGCCATGCCCGGCTTCGGTATCGTGGCGGCGGTACTCGGCATCGTGGTGACCATGGCCTCGCTGGGCGATGGCGACCAGAAATCCATCGGCCTGCACGTCGGTGCTGCGCTGGTCGGGACCTTCTTCGGTATTCTCGCGGCCTATGGTTTCTTCGGTCCGCTGGCCAACTGCCTGCGCCACGACGCCAAGGAAGAACTGAACGTCTACGAGGCGATCAAGGCTTCGCTGGTGGCCTCGGCGTCCGGCATGCCGCCGTCGCTGGCCGTCGAGTTCGGGCGCAAGGTGCTGTACCCGGCGCACCGTCCGAGCTTTGCCGAACTGGAACAAGCGGTTCGCGGTCGCTAAGCCATGGAGAACAATCAGCCCATCATCGTCAAGCGCGTCAAGCGCTACGGCGACGGCCACCATGGCGGCTCCTGGAAGATCGCCTTCGCCGACTTCGCCACGGCGATGATGGCGTTCTTCCTGGTGCTGTGGTTGCTGTCCACGGCCACCCCGGAGCAGAAGATCGCCATCGCCGGCTACTTCAAGGATCCGATCGGCTTCTCCGAGAGCGGTACGCCCTACGTCATCGACCTGGGCGGCTCGCCGCAGCTGGCCCCGGAAAAGACCATCAACCCGGAGGAGAAGTCCGAGCCGACGCCTGACACCAGCGTGCAGATGGACAAGGACCGGATCGAGACCATGGCCGACCAGGTCGAGCAGGAGCGGCTGCAACTGCTGCTGCAGGAGCTGCAGAACAAGGTCGAGGAAAATCCGCAACTGCAGAAGTTCAAGGACCAGATCCTGTTCGAGATCACCCAGGACGGCCTGCGCATCCAGATCATGGATGCCGAGAACCGGCCGATGTTCGACCTCGGCAGTGCGCGCCTGAAGCCCTACTTCGAAGACATCCTGCTGGCGATGGCCGACACCATCAAGGCCGTGCCGAACAAGATCAGCGTCAGCGGCCACACCGATGCCAAGCCTTATGCCGGTACCGGTGATTTCGGCAACTGGGAGCTGTCGGCCAACCGTGCCAACGCCGCGCGACGTGCGCTGGTGGCGGGTGGTTATCCGGATGGCCAGGTGGCGCGAGTGGTGGGTTACGCCTCGTCGTCGCTGTTCGACCGCGAAAACCCGTTCAACCCGGTCAACCGCCGGATCGACATCATCGTGCTGACCAAAAAAGCGCAGCGGGATATCGAGGGCGAGCAGGGTGCACCTGAGGCACCGGCCAACCCAACCCCGCCTGCCAATGCGGCGCCAGGAGCCCCTGGTGCCTCCGCCGCGCCGGCCGATGGCTCGGCACCGATGCAGCCGCGTGAGCTGCGCCAGAAGCTGAACATCTTTGAGGATGGCGTGCTGAAGATGGACGAGCCCAAGGAAAACTGAGTTCGTAATCTGCAGGAGCGGCGCAACGCCGCTCCTGCATCTTCAGTAGGTGTCTTGCGTCAGGCTTGCCACGATCGAGCGGTAGCTGTGCATCCGCTGCGCCGAGATACGCCCTTCCTCCAGACCTTTGAGCAACGCGCAGCCGGGCTCGCGGTCATGCTTGCAGTCGCGGAAGCGACAGTTGCCGAGCAGGTCGCGGAACTCGATGAAGCCCGCTTCCACATCGTCACGGCTGACATGCGCCAAGCCAAACTCGCGGATACCGGGGGAGTCGATCAGGTCGCCGCCGTTGGGGAAGTGGTAGAGCCGTGCAGTGGTGGTGGTGTGGGTACCCTGGCCCGACCACTCCGACAGATCGCCCACCCGCGTTTGCGCCTGCGGCAGCAGGCTATTGACCAGCGACGACTTGCCCACGCCCGACTGCCCGACGAACACGCTGATGTGCTCGTCCAGTGTCTGCTGCAGGCGCTGCATGCCATCGCCGTGGTGTGCGGACACTTCGAGCAGCGGGTAACCGAGATCGCGGTACACCGCTAGCAGCGCATTGAGCGTCGCTGCGTTGTCGTCGTTGATCAGGTCGGCCTTGTTCAGCAACAGCAGCGGGCGGATGCCAGCGTGCTCGGCAGCAACCAGGTAGCGGTCGATGAGATTGGCCTGGGGCTCGGGTGCCGGGGCGAAGACGATCACGATCAGGTCGACGTTGGCCGCGACCGGCTTGAGCTGGCCGTGGTTGTTCGGCCGACACAGCTCGGTGCTGCGCGGCATCTGCGCGACGATCACACCGTTGCCCTGGTTGCCGGCCCGCCAGACCACCTTGTCGCCTGTGACCAAGGCAGGCAGGTTGGCGCGCAAGTGGCAGCGGAACACCTGGCCTGCGACGTCGCCGTCCTGGGCCTCGACCTCGACCGTGACGCCGAAGTGGGCGATCACCAGGCCCAGTTGTTCGGGCCCCAGGTCGCCGCCTTCGAGCTCTTGCAGGGCGTGCTGCTCGCGTTTGGCGGCGCGGGCGGCGCGTTCACCCTGGATCTTTTCGATGCGCCAGTTCTGGCGGCGGTTGAGCTGGCGTTTGGCCATGGAGGTTCCGTGTTGGCGGGGCAAAAGAAAACGGCAGGCAGTTTAGCACGCTCCACTAGGCTAATATGTTGGCCTATTCGAGGAGCTCATTCATGCACAACCCACAGAACCTGATCTGGATCGATCTGGAGATGACCGGCCTGGATCCGGACAACGACGTCATCATCGAGATGGCCACTATCGTCACCGACAGCGAGCTGAACACCCTGGCCGAAGGCCCGGTGATCGCCATTCATCACAGCGACGAAGTCCTGGCGCGCATGGACGAGTGGAACACCCGCACCCATGGCGCCTCGGGCCTGACCCAGCGCGTGCGCGAAAGCCGTATCGACATGGCCGAAGCTGAAGCCCAGACCATCGCCTTTCTCGAGCAGTGGGTACCAAAGGGCAAGTCACCCATCTGCGGCAACAGCATCTGTCAGGACCGCCGCTTCCTCTATCGTCACATGCGCGCGCTGGAAGGCTACTTCCACTACCGCAACCTCGATGTCTCCACACTCAAGGAGCTCGCTGCGCGCTGGGCGCCGGACGTGCGCGACAGCTTCAAGAAAGGCAGCACCCACCTGGCACTGGATGACATCCGCGAGTCGATCGCCGAGCTGCGTCACTACCGCGAGCATTTCATCAAGGTCTGATGAATCAGGGGGCGTGCATACGCCCCCTTTTGGTGCCACGCGCGACTGAGTAGACTGCGCGCCTTTTCTCGCACGGATCTGCGCCATGCTGTTGATGCTCTACCTCATCGCCATCACTGCCGAAGCCATGACTGGCGCCTTGTCTGCTGGCCGGCGAGGCATGGACTGGTTCGGCGTGGTACTGATCGCCTGCATCACCGCCCTGGGTGGCGGCTCGGTGCGCGACGTACTGCTTGGGCACTACCCGCTGACCTGGGTGAAGCACCCCGAATACCTGGTGCTGACCAGTTTCGCCGCATTGCTGACGATCTTCATCGCGCCGCTGATGCGTCACCTGCGCTCGCTGTTCCTGGTCCTCGACGCCCTCGGATTGGTGGCCTTCACCTTGATCGGCTGCATGACTGCACTGGAAATGGGCCAGGGGATGCTGGTGGCGTCGATCAGCGGTGTGATCACCGGTGTGTTCGGCGGGATCTTGCGCGATATCTTCTGCAACGACATTCCGCTGGTGTTTCGTCGGGAGCTGTATGCCAGCGTGTCGTTCGCTGCGGCCTGGTTCTATCTGGGTTGCGTGTACTTCAAGGTGCCGGCCGAGCAGGCGATGCTGCTGACGCTGTTTGGCGGCTTCCTCTTGCGTTTGCTGGCCATCCGCTTTCACTGGGAAATGCCCAAGTTCCACTACAACGACGAGCATTGAGTCTTCGGGATCGAATGCGGCCTTTTCGCGGGCAACTCGGAGCGCGAAAAGGTCGTACTGTTCCTGTCAGCCCGCCGCCTCGTGCCGCGCCAACGCCCACTCCACGTGGTCCCTGACCAATGCCGAAGGATGCTCGCGCCGCGCTTTCAGGGCCTCGAGCACGGCGATCGTCGAAGGTGCATTGCCCAGCCCGACCGCCAGGTTGCGCAGCCAGCGCTCGTAACCGGCGCGACGTAGCGGCGAGCCTTCGGTGCGGCTGAGAAAGGTCTTTTCGTCCCACAGAAACAGTGCCGCCAGCTCGGCGTTGTCCAGCCCGTGGCGCGGCTTGAAGTCGTCCTCGCCGGTCGATTTGGCGAAGCGGTTCCAGGGGCAGACGATCTGGCAGTCGTCGCAACCGAACACCCGGTTGCCGATCAGAGGTCGCAGCTCCAGCGGGATCGCGCCCTTGAGCTCGATGGTGAGGTACGAGATGCAGCGCCGCGCATCGAGCTGGTAGGGCCCGACGAAGGCCGCGGTGGGGCAGATGTCCAGGCACGCCTGGCAGCGCCCGCAATGCTCGCTGGTCTGGGCTTCGTCGGCGGGCAGTGGCAGATCGACAAACAGCTCGGCGAGGAAGAAGTAGCTGCCCGCCTTACGGTTGAGCAGCAGGGTGTTCTTGCCGATCCAGCCGAGCCCGGCCTGTTGGGCGATGGCCTTTTCCAGTACCGGAGCGCTGTCGACGAAAGCGCGGTAGCCGAAGGGGCCGATGGTTTCCTGGATGCGGTCGGCCAGGTGCTGCACGCGCTTGCGCACCAGCTTGTGGTAGTCGCGGCCCAGTGCGTAGCGAGAGATATAGGCTTTTTCCGGTTGAGCCAGGCGCTGGGCCATCTGCGTATCGCCGGGCAGATAGTCCATGCGCAGCGAAACCACCCGCAAGGTGCCGGGGATCAGTTCGGCAGGGCGCGAACGTTTCGTGCCGTGCGCTGCCATATAGTCCATCTCGCCGTGATGGCCGGCTTCAAGCCAGCGCTGCAAGTGCTGTTCATGCTCGCCAAGCTCGACATCGGCGATGCCCACGTGGGCAAAACCGAGTTCGCGGCCCCAATCCTTGATCGATTGGGCCAGTGCTGGGAGGTCTAGAGAGGAGGCGGACATGGATGGACAAGGCATTGCAGGCTCAGGTGCGTATAATTCTGCCAGACATCGGAGCCTTTGACCCCATGCCTCAGACCAAACACCACGCCAATACCGCGCAAACGCTCAGCAGCGTGACCGTCGCGCACCTGCCTGCGCGGCCAGCAACTGCCCACAAGGGCGATTTTGGCCATGTGCTGGTGGTTGGCGGCGACTTGGGTACCGGCGGCGCCGTGCTGCTCAGTGCCGAGGCTGCGCTGCGCTGTGGTGCCGGGCTGGTCAGCGTGGCGACACGCCCCGAGCATGTGGGCGCGAGCCTCAGCCGTCTGCCGGAAACCATGTGCCTGGGGGTCAGTTCGGCCAACCAGTTGATGGCCGTGCTGGAGCGCGCTTCGGTGCTGGTGGTCGGGCCTGGTCTTGGCCAGGCGGCCTGGGGCCGCAGCCTGCTGTCGGCAGTCGCCAATGCACACCTGCCGCAGGTCTGGGACGCCGATGCGCTCAACTTGCTGGCGCGTACGCCCCTGGCCTTGCCGGGCGGCAGCATCCTGACCCCGCATCCTGGGGAGGCTGCGCGTTTGCTGGGCGTTTCCACCGAGGCCGTGCAGGCCGACCGGCCCGGGGCTGCGCGTAAACTGGCGCGTCGCTATGACAGTGTCTGCGTGCTCAAGGGCGCCGGAACCCTGGTCGCCGACCCGAGCGGCCAGTTGCGGCTGTGCGAGCGAGGCCACCCGGCCATGGCCAGCGCCGGCCTGGGTGATGTGCTGACCGGCGTGCTGGCCGCGTTGCTCGCCCAGGGCCTGGACGCCTGGCAGGCGGCGGGCCTGGGCGTCTGGTTACACGCCTGCGCTGGCGAACGCCTGGGCGCGCAGGGCAGAGGTCTGGCGGCCAGCGATCTGGCTCCGGTCATTCGAGAATTGTTGGAGGAGCATTCAGCGTGTCAGGCATAACCCTGTTTCTGGCCGACGAGCCGGCCACCGTCGAGTTCGGTGCGACACTCGCCAAGGTCACCGGCGGCCATGGTGTGATCTTTCTGGAAGGCGACCTGGGCGCCGGCAAGACCACCTTGTCGCGAGGCCTGATCCGTGGATTGGGTCACACTGGCGCAGTAAAAAGCCCGACCTTCACGGTGGTCGAACCTTATGAAATAGGCGATATCCGCGCCTTCCATTTCGACCTTTACCGCCTGGTCGATCCAGAAGAGCTAGAGTTCATGGGAATTCGCGATTATTTCGAAGGCGATCCGCTGTGTCTTTTCGAATGGCCGCAGAAGGGCGCGGGCGTTTTGCCAAAGCCCGACCTGACCATTACCATAAGCCCCCAGGCGGGCGGCCGCTCGCTGAACCTGTCGCCGCAGGGGGCTCGCGGCGAAGCCTGGTGTGCCGCTCTGGCTGCCGAAAACAAATCGTAAGTGGGGAAAGGTATGCTGCGCATTCGCGCACTGGTCGCCGTCGTTGGACTGCTGCTGACAGCGGTGACCGTTGACGCTCTGGCCGTCACACAAGTCAAGAGCATGCGCCTGTGGCGCGCGCCGGACAACACTCGCCTGGTCTTCGACCTGTCGGGCCCGGTGCAGCACAGCGTCTTCACGCTCAGCGCGCCTGATCGCCTGGTCATCGACATCAATGGTGCGACGCTCGCCTCGCCATTGAACGTCTCCACCTCGAACACGCCTATCACCAGCGTGCGCTCGGCCCAGCGCACCGCCACCGACCTGCGCGTGGTGGTCGACCTGAAAAAGGCTGTCACGCCCAAAAGCTTCACCCTTGCACCCAACGCCCAGTACGGCAATCGCCTGGTGGTCGACCTGTACGACCAGGAAGCCGATGCGGTTGCCGCCAGCAACCCCACGCCGCCGCCGGTCACCCAGGCGCCAGCCACCACGCCCGCAGTACCGGTGACGCCGGCGCAACCGGCGATCAAGCTGCCGCCGGTGCCCAACGGCAAGCGTGACATCGTGGTCGCCATCGACGCCGGCCATGGCGGGGAAGACCCTGGCGCCTCCGGCTCGCGTGGCCAGCACGAGAAAGACATCGTGCTCGATATCGCGCGCGAGCTTCAGCGCCAGATCAACACCGAGAAAGGTTATCGCGCCGAACTGACCCGTACCGGCGATTACTTCATTCCGTTGCGCAAGCGCACCGAGATTGCCCGCAAGAAGGGCGCTGACCTGTTTATCTCCATCCACGCCGACGCCGCGCCGTCGAAAGCGGCCTTCGGCGCCTCGGTATTTGCCCTGTCCGACCGTGGCGCTACCTCCGAGACCGCGCGCTGGCTGGCCGACAGCGAGAACCGCTCCGACCTTATCGGCGGTGCCGGTAACGTCAGCCTCGATGACAAGGACCGCATGCTTGCCGGTGTGCTGCTCGACCTCTCGATGACGGCCACGCTCAGTTCCAGCCTCAACGTGGGCCAGAAAGTGCTGGGCAACATGGGCCGCATCACGCCGCTGCACAAGCAGCGCGTGGAACAGGCGGGATTCATGGTGCTGAAGTCGCCGGACATTCCCTCGATCCTGGTCGAGACCGGTTTCATCTCAAACGCCAACGAAGCCAACAAGCTGGCAACCAAGAGTCACCAGCAGGCGCTGGCCCGCTCGATTCATAGCGGTGTGCGCCAGTTCTTCCAGCAGAACCCGCCGCCAGGCACCTACATCGCCTGGTTGCGCGATTCCGGCAAGATCGCCCAGGGTCCACGTGAACACAGCGTGCGCCCGGGCGAGACGCTGGCGATGATCGCCGTGCGTTATCAGGTCAGCGTTGCCAGCCTGCGCAGCACCAACAACCTCAAGAGCGATGAGCTCAAGGTCGGTCAGCACCTCGATATCCCGGCCACTACCCTGGCGTCCCAGCAATGAGTGGTGGTTCGCGAATCCAGCTGCTCAGCCCGCGGCTGGCCAACCAGATCGCCGCCGGCGAGGTGGTCGAACGCCCGGCGTCGGTGGCCAAGGAGCTGCTGGAGAACAGCCTGGATTCCGGTGCCCGGCGCATCGACGTGGATGTCGAACAGGGCGGCGTGAAGCTGCTGCGCGTGCGTGACGATGGCAGTGGCATCGCCCCGGACGACCTGCCTCTGGCGCTGGCGCGCCACGCGACCAGCAAGATCCGCGAGCTGGAAGACCTTGAGGGCGTGCTCAGCCTGGGCTTTCGTGGCGAGGCACTTGCGTCGATCAGTTCGGTAGCGCGCCTGACCCTGACCTCGCGTACCGCCAATGCCAGCGAAGCCTGGCAGGTCGAGACCGAGGGCCGAGACATGCTCCCGCGGGTTCAGCCGGCGGCGCACCCCATCGGTACGTCGGTCGAAGTACGCGACCTGTTCTTCAACACCCCGGCCCGGCGCAAGTTCCTCAAGGCCGAGAAAACCGAATTCGATCATCTGCAGGAAGTGATCCGGCGCCTGGCGCTGGCGCGCTTTGATGTGGGCTTTCACCTGCGCCACAACGGCAAGAGCATCCTCAGCCTGCATGAGGCGCCCGACGAGCTGTCGCGCGCGCGGCGGGTCGGGGCGATCTGCGGGCCTGGCTTCCTCGAGCAGGCGCTGCCGATCGAGGTAGAGCGCAATGGCCTGCGCCTGTGGGGCTGGGTCGGCTTGCCGACCTTCTCGCGCAGCCAGGCAGACCTGCAGTACTTCTTCGTCAATGGCCGCGCGGTGCGCGACAAACTGGTCGCCCACGCGGTGCGCCAGGCGTACCGCGACGTGCTGTTCAACGGCCGGCATCCGACATTCGTGCTGTTCCTGGAGCTCGATCCCACCGGTGTCGATGTCAACGTGCACCCGACCAAGCACGAAGTGCGCTTTCGTGAAGGGCGGATGGTCCACGACTTCCTGTACGGCACCTTGCACCGTGCGCTGGCCGATGTGCGCCCCGAGGATCAGCTCGCGGCGCCGGCGGCAACCACTGAAATCGTGCGTCCCAGCGGCTTGCAGGCCGGTGAGTTCGGCCCTCAGGGCGAGATGCGCCTGGCCGCCTCGGTGCTCGAACAGCCCCAGGCGCAGCAGCAGCCGTCGTTCTCCAATGGCGGCGCGGGCGCAGGCTACCAGTACCAGTACACGCCGCGGCCGTCACAGCCGGTGCCGGCAGCAGAGGCGCAAGCAGTCTACCGCGAGTACTTCGCCCCGCTGGAGACCAGCGTCCAGCCGCCTGTGGCGCTGCCGGAAAGCCAGGGTGACATTCCACCGCTGGGCTATGCCCTGGCTCAGCTCAAGGGCATCTACATCCTCGCCGAGAACGCCGTGGGCCTGGTGCTGGTAGACATGCACGCCGCCCACGAGCGGATCATGTACGAGCGCCTGAAGCTGGCGATGGCCAGCGAAGGGCTCAGTGGCCAGCCGCTGCTGGTGCCCGAGTCACTGGCGGTCAGCCAGCGTGAGGCCGACTGCGCCGAGGAACATGCCCAGACCTTCCAGCGCCTGGGCTTCGAGCTGCAGCGCCTGGGCCCGGAAACCCTGGCGATCCGCCAGATCCCCGCGTTGCTCAAGCAGGCCGAGGCCAACCGCCTGGTGCAGGATGTACTCGCCGATCTCATGGAGTACGGCACCAGCGACCGCATTCAGGCGCACATCAACGAGCTGCTCGGCACCATGGCCTGCCACGGTGCGGTGCGTGCCAACCGACGCCTGGCGATCCCGGAGATGAACGCCTTGCTGCGTGACATGGAGAACACCGAGCGCAGCGGCCAGTGCAACCACGGCCGACCGACCTGGACCCAGATGGGCCTGGATGATCTGGACAAACTTTTCCTGCGCGGTCGATGACATGAGTGGCAAGCCCCCAGCGATTTTTCTCATGGGCCCGACGGCTGCCGGCAAGACCGACCTGGCCATTGCCCTTACACCGTCCCTGCCTTGCGAGCTGATCAGCGTCGACTCGGCCATGGTCTACCGCGGTATGGACATCGGCACCGCCAAGCCTTCGCCAGAGGTGTTGGCTGCCCATCCGCACCGGCTGGTAGACATCCGCGACCCGGCCGAGAGCTATTCGGCGGCGCAATTCTGTGGCGATGCGCTGCAGGCCATGGCCGAGATCACTGCGCGTGGCAAGATCCCGCTGCTGGTCGGCGGCACCATGCTGTACTACAAGGCGCTGGTGGACGGCCTGGCCGACATGCCGCCCGCTGATGCCGAGGTTCGCGCCGAACTCGAGGCCCAGGCCCGCGAGCTGGGCCTGGGGGAGCTGCACCGGCAGTTGGCCGAGATCGACCCGGTATCGGCGGCGCGCATTCATCCGAACGATCCGCAGCGGTTGATCCGTGCGCTGGAGGTATACCGGGTGAGCGGCCAGAGCATGACCGCCCACCGCGAGCGTCAATCAGCCGAAACCCGCGGTTCAGACGCAGGCGCGGGCGGACATTTGCCCTATACTGTCGCCAGTCTGGCGATTGCGCCTACAGATCGTCACATTTTGCATGAGCGAATTGCGCTACGATTTTCGCAGATGCTGGAACAGGGCTTCATCGACGAGGTCCGAGAGCTGCGGGCCAGAAGTGACTTGCATGTCGGGCTGCCGTCTATACGGGCAGTGGGGTACAGGCAGGTATGGGACTATCTGGACAGCAAACTGACAGCCGAGCAGATGCGCGAACGCGGTATCATCGCCACCCGCCAGCTGGCCAAGCGGCAGTTCACCTGGTTGCGTAGCTGGTCCGACGTACACTGGCTGGACAGCCTGGCCTGCGACAATCTGTCCCGCACCTTGAAATACCTGGAATCGGTCTCCATATTGAGCTGAGTCCCTGCAATTGCCGTCTATTCTTGCGACTGACGGCCTTAATGAACGAATTTTTTCAGTTTTTTACTATTGATCCTTACAGGAGTGCGGCATATGTCAAAAGGGCATTCGCTACAAGACCCTTACTTGAACACCTTGAGAAAAGAAAAGGTCCCGGTCTCGATCTACCTGGTCAACGGCATCAAGCTGCAAGGCCAGATCGAATCTTTCGACCAGTTCGTCGTGCTGCTGAAGAACACCGTCAGCCAGATGGTCTACAAGCACGCGATTTCCACTGTCGTACCTGCCCGTCCGGTTCGTCTGCCAAGCCCGTCCGATTCCGAGCACGGCGACAGCGAGCCAGGCAACGCCTGATAGGAGCCTGCATTGTTCTTTGAGCGCCACGGTGGTGGTGAGCGGGCGCTGCTCGTTCACTTGGAAGGTCAGAACCCTGAGGCGCGCGAAGACCCGCAGGAGTTTCAGGAGCTGGCACTGTCGGCCGGAGCGGACATCGTCCACCTGGCCACGGTTGCCCGGCACCAGCCCACAGCCAAGTTTCTGATCGGCAGCGGCAAGGTCGAGGAACTGCGCGACCTGGTCAAGGCCGAAGAAGCCGACCTGGTGATTTTCAATCACACCCTCACGCCCAGTCAGGAGCGCAACCTCGAGCGCGTCTTCGAGTGCCGCGTGCTTGACCGTACCGGTCTGATTCTCGATATCTTCGCCCAACGGGCGCGAACTCACGAAGGCAAGCTGCAGGTCGAACTGGCCCAGCTCGAACACATGAGCACGCGGCTGGTGCGCGGCTGGACCCACCTTGAGCGACAGAAAGGTGGTATCGGTCTGCGCGGCCCGGGTGAAACCCAGCTTGAAACCGACCGCCGCCTGCTGCGGGTGCGCCTGCGTCAGATCAAGGCGCGTCTGGAGAAGGTGCGCAGCCAACGCGAGCAGGCCCGACGCGGGCGCAAGCGCGCGGACATCCCCTCGGTGTCGCTGGTGGGCTATACCAACGCCGGCAAGTCCACGCTGTTCAACGCCCTGACGCAATCGGAGGTGTACGCGGCCGACCAGTTGTTCGCCACACTCGACCCGACATTGCGCAGGCTCGAGCTGGACGACCTGGGGCCGATCGTGCTGGCCGACACCGTGGGCTTCATTCGCCACCTGCCGCACAAGCTGGTCGAGGCTTTTCGGGCTACGCTCGAAGAGTCGAGCAACTCCGATCTGCTGCTGCATGTAATCGATGCGCACGAGCCCGAGCGCATGGAGCAGATCGAACAGGTGCTCGCGGTGCTGGGCGAGATCGGTGCCGAAGGCTTGCCGATCCTCGAGGTCTATAACAAACTCGACCTGCTCGAAGATGTCGAGCCGCAGATCCAGCGCGATGCCGACGGCAAGCCGGAGCGGGTCTGGGTTTCGGCCCGCGACGGGCGTGGCCTTGAGCTTGTGGGGCAGGCGATAGCCGAATTGCTGGGGGATGATCTGTTTGTCGGAACCCTGCGCCTGGAACAGCGACTTGCACGCTTGCGCGCGCAATTCTTCGAACTGGGGGCAGTGCAAGGCGAAGAACACGATGAACAGGGCAGCAGCTTGCTGAGCGTGCGTCTGCCCCGGGTCGAGCTCAATCGCCTGATCAGCCGCGCAGGCCTTGAGCCTGAAGTGTTCATCGAGCAACACACTTTGCAATAAATGCCCGTCGAGGTCGCCGGGCAGCCGTGACAGGCATTCTGTAGCATTGGACGGCGCGCCGTGGGCGCGTCTTTGCTTTATCAGATGGAGAGCGCTATGGCTTGGAACGAGCCGGGTGGCAACTCGAACAATCAGGATCCCTGGGGCGGCCGCCGTGGTGGCGGTGGTGGTGGCGACAAGAAGGGACCACCGGATCTCGACGAGGCCTTCCGCAAGCTGCAGGACAGCCTGAACGGCATGTTCGGCGGCAGCAAGAAACGCGGTGGCGGTGGTGACCGCAACATCGGCAAGGGTGGCGGCTACGGCTTGCTGGGCATTGGCCTGGCAGTTCTGGCGGCAATCTGGCTGTACAGCGCCGTCTACGTGGTCGACGAGCAGGAGCAGGCCGTGGTGCTGCGCTTCGGCAAGTACTACGAGACCGTGGGGCCGGGTCTGAACATCTACTTCCCGCCGATCGACCGCAAGTACATGGAAAACGTCACGCGTGAGCGTGCGTACACCAAGCAGGGCCAGATGCTCACCGAGGACGAGAACATCGTCGAGGTGCCGCTGACCGTGCAGTACAAGATCAGCAACCTGCAGGACTTCGTTCTCAACGTCGACCAGCCGGAAGTAAGCTTGCAGCACGCAACCGACAGTGCCCTGCGCCATGTCGTGGGCTCCACCTCGATGGACCAGGTGCTGACCGAAGGTCGTGAGCAGATGGCCGTGGATATCCGCGAACGCCTGCAGCGCTTCCTCGACACCTACCGCACCGGTATCACCGTCACCCAGGTCAACGTACAGAGCGCGGCAGCCCCGCGTGAAGTGCAGGAAGCCTTCGACGACGTGATCCGCGCCCGTGAGGACGAGCAGCGTGCGCGCAACCAGGCCGAGTCCTACGCCAATGGCGTGGTGCCTGAGGCCCGTGGTCAGGCGCAGCGCATCATCGAGGACGCCAACGGTTACCGCGATGAAGTGATCGCCCGCGCCAAGGGTGAGGCCGATCGCTTTACCAAGCTGGTCGCCGAGTACCGCAAGGCGCCGGACGTCACCCGTCAGCGTCTGTACCTGGAGACCATGCAGGAGGTGTACAGCAACACCAGCAAGGTCATGGTGGCCACCAAGGACGGGCAGAACAACCTGCTCTACCTGCCACTGGACAAGATGGTCGAAGGCAGCCGCAACACTGCAGCGCCGTCCAGCAGCGTGTCGCCGTCGGTCAACGACGCCGCCACTCGCGCTGTACAGGACCTGCAACAGCAACAACAGCCGCTGCGCACTAGGGAGAGCCGCTGATGAGCAATAAATCGCTGTTCGCCCTGATTGCCGCCGTGGTGCTGGCGATCGTCGCCTGGAACTGCTTCTACATCGTGTCGCAGACCGAGCGGGCGGTATTGCTGCAGTTCGGCCGTGTGGTCCAGGCGGATGTCCAGCCGGGCCTGCATGTGAAGGTTCCGTACGTCAACCAGGTGCGCAAGTTCGACGCCCGTCTGATGACCCTCGACGCCCCGACCCAGCGTTTCCTGACGCTGGAGAAGAAAGCCGTGATGGTCGATGCCTACGCCAAGTGGCGGGTGAAGGACGCCGAGCGTTTCTACACCGCGACCTCGGGCATGAAGCAGATCGCCGACGAGCGTCTGTCGCGTCGTCTGGAAAGCGGCCTGCGTGACCAGTTCGGTAAGCGCACCCTGCATGAGGTGGTATCCGGTGAACGTGACGCGCTGATGGCCGACATCACCGCTTCGTTGAACCGCATGGCCAACAAGGAGCTGGGGATCGAGGTCATCGACGTCCGCGTCAAGGCCATCGACCTGCCGAAGGAAGTCAACCGCAGCGTGTTCGACCGTATGAGCACCGAGCGTGAGCGTGAAGCGCGCGAGCACCGTGCCAAGGGTAACGAGCTGGCTGAAGGTATTCGTGCAGATGCCGACCGTCAGCGCCGTGTGCTGCTGGCTGAAGCCTACCGTGAAGCTGAAGAAACCCGTGGTGATGGCGATGCCCAATCGGCTGCCATCTATGCCAAGGCCTACGGCCAGGACGCTGATTTCTATGTGTTCTACCGCAGCCTGCAGGCTTATCGCGAGAGCTTTGCCAGCAAGAGCGACGTGCTGGTCCTGGATCCGAAGAACGAGTTCTTCCGCTTCCTGGACAAGAGCAAGCCGTAACAGGAAAGACCCCCGCCGGGCAGCTAAAACGCCCGGTGGGGTGCATCCCGAATCAAAAGGGGTGTATGATGAGTCAGCCGGGAAATTCCCGGCTTTTTTGCGTCTGCAAGGTTGATTGGCCCCCGGCTTTTTGACGACTTGGACAGGACGCGCAGTTTTTCGAGGGTGTTGGCACGGCGGCGGCGCTGGGATCGGTGCTGCCTGCTGTTGTGCGCCAATGCCTGCTTCACAGACGGCTAACCTGTTGGGCGGCCGCCCGGACCAGAGGGGAAATGGCGTAATGGCAACGGTAGACCGCTGGCTTCTGCCAGATGGCATCGAGGAAGTACTGCCACCTGAAGCGGCGCGCATCGAGATTGCGCGTCGCCAGGTGTTGGACCTGTTCCAGAGTTGGGGTTATGAACTGGTCGTCACCCCACATATCGAGTACCTGGAGTCGCTGCTTACCGGCGCCGGCCAGGACCTGGATCAGCGTACCTTCAAGGTGGTCGACCCGCAGTCCGGTCGCCTGATGGGTTTCCGTGCCGATTTCACGCCGCAGGTGGCGCGCATCGATGCCCACACCCTGCGCCGCGAAGGCCCGAGCCGCCTGTGCTACGCCGGCAGTGTGCTGCACGCCGAGCCGCGTGCGTTGTCGACTTCGCGCAGCCCGATCCAGTTGGGTGCCGAGTTGTATGGCGACGCCAGTCCGACCAGCGACGTCGAAGTGATCAGCCTGATGCTGACCACCTTGCAACTGACCGACGTTGCCGATGTGCACATGGATCTGGGGCACGTCGGTATCTACCGTGGCCTGGCTCGTGCCGCCGGCCTGTCGGGCGCGGTCGAGCAGCAGTTGTTCGATGCGCTGCAGCGCAAGGCTGTCGATGAAGTTCACGAGCTGACCGCCGACCTGCCGAAAGACCTGGGCAACATGCTGCGTGCCCTGGTCGAACTGTGCGGTGGTCGTGAAGTGCTGGCCGACGCCCGCGTGCGCCTGGGCCGAGCTCCGGCCAGCGTGCTGGCGGCCCTGGACGACCTGCTGGCGATCGCCGATCGCCTGGCGGCGCGTTACCCGGACCTGCCGCTGTACTTCGACCTGGGCGAGCTGCGCGGCTACAACTATCACACCGGCGTGGTGTTCGCGGTGTTCGTACCCGGTGTCGGCCAGTCGATCGCCCAGGGTGGACGCTACGATGACATCGGCGCCGACTTCGGCCGGGCACGTCCGGCCACCGGTTTCTCCACGGATTTGAAGACCCTGGTCACACTGGGGCGAGCGGAGGTCGTATTGCCTTCTGGCGGCATCTGGATGCCGGACAGTGGCGACGCGGCCCTCTGGCAGCAGGTCTGCCAGTTGCGCAACGAGGGCCAGCGTGTGGTCCAGGCACTGCCTGGCCAGCCGCTGAGTGCTGCTCTCGAGGCGGATTGTGATCGGCAATTGATTCAGCAAGACGGGCGCTGGCAGGTTCTGCCGCTGACCCATTGAGATTCTTCGCCGGCAATGGGCCGGCAACCAAGTTGCGTGAATGAGGACAAGTGTTATGGGTAAGAATGTCGTCGTCCTGGGCACCCAGTGGGGTGATGAGGGCAAAGGCAAGATCGTCGATCTGCTGACCGAACATGCTGCCGCCGTCGTGCGTTACCAGGGCGGCCACAACGCGGGCCACACCCTGGTGATCAACGGTGAGAAGACCGTTCTGCACCTGATCCCGTCGGGTATCCTGCGAGAAGGCGTACAGTGCCTGATCGGCAACGGCGTCGTCGTCGCGCCGGACGCCCTGATGCGCGAAATCACCAAGCTCGAAGAGAAGGGCGTACCGGTTCGCGAGCGCCTGCGCATCAGCCCGGCTGCTCCGCTGATCCTGTCGTACCACGTGGCGCTGGACCAGGCCCGCGAAAAGGCCCGTGGCGAAGCCAAGATCGGCACCACCGGCCGTGGTATCGGCCCAGCCTACGAAGACAAGGTCGCCCGTCGCGGCCTGCGCGTGGGTGACCTGTTCCACCGCGAGCGTTTCGCCGCCAAGCTTGGTGAGCTGCTGGACTACCACAACTTCCAGCTGGTCAATTACTACAAAGAGCCGGCCATCGACTTCCAGCAGACCCTCGACGAGTGCATGGCCTATGCCGAGCAGCTCAAGCCGATGATGCTCGACGTCACCGCCGAACTGCACAACCTGCGCCGTGCCGGCAAGGACATCATGTTCGAAGGCGCCCAGGGCTCGCTGCTGGACATCGACCACGGCACCTACCCGTACGTCACCAGCTCGAACACCACCGCTGGCGGCATCTCCACCGGTTCCGGCGTTGGCCCGATGTACCTGGACTACATCCTCGGTATCACCAAGGCCTACACCACCCGCGTGGGTTCCGGTCCGTTCCCGACCGAACTGTTCGACGAAACCGGTGCTACCCTGGCCAAGCGTGGCCATGAGTTCGGCTCCACCACCGGTCGTGCCCGTCGCTGCGGCTGGTTCGATGCCGTGATCCTGCGTCGTGCCATCGACGTCAACAGCATCTCGGGTATCTGCCTGACCAAGCTGGACGTGCTGGACGGTCTGGAAACCATCAACATCTGCGTCGGCTACAAGAACGAGAACGGTGCGGTGATCGACGCGCCTTCCGATGCCGACAGCTACATCGGCCTGGAGCCGGTGTACGAAGAGATGCCAGGCTGGAGCGAGTCGACCCTGGGCGTGAAAGCCCTGGAAGAGCTGCCGCAGGCCGCGCGCAACTACATCAAGCGCATCGAGGAGCTGGTCGGTGCCCCGATCGACATCATCTCCACCGGCCCGGACCGCAACGAGACCATCGTGCTGCGTCATCCGTTCGCCTGATCTGCCTTCTGGCTGATCCTGCGCCGCAGCCCTGCAAGGGGTTGCGGCTTTTTTGTTCCTGGCTGCAGTGGTCTTTCGCGGGTAAGCCCGCTACCACGGTTCATCGGGCTGCTAGACCTTGGCGTATTTCCCTCCTGCTTCAGGCATGACCCTTGCTGTAAGAAGATTCTGTAGATGCCATCAAAGTAATGGCGCCAGAAACACGGGGGTTCAAACGTGTCTGCCATCCTCTCTCTGTTACGAAGCCGCCTCCTGCGGCCTGTTTTTGTTGCACTTGGTATCGCTCTTCTGGTGCAAGTCGTGGTCGCCGTGGTGCTGACCCGCAGCACCGTCACTGCGCTGGAGGCCGACCTGGGCGAACGCCTGGGCGCTGACAGTCGCAAGCTGGCAGGTGAGCTGGAGCAGGCCGGGCAAGATGTGCGCTCCGGTCTCGACAGCCTCTCGGCCAGTACCCGGCAACGCCTGAGCGCAGGGCTTTCCACGCGATTACAGAGCGAACAGCAACAGCTACGCACCACGCTGGAGCAAAGCCTCAAGGAGTCGGCCAACGATATGGCCGAGTTGCTGGCCTCGGTGGCACCGAGGGCGATCTGGGACAATGACGTCCCCACGCTATCTGACTTCGCTCGTCGCGCGCAGCGCAATCCCAACGTGTTGTTCGTGATCTACGACAACGCCGAGGGCGAGCACCTCACCCGTTACCTCAACCGCCAGAACCCGATCAATCAGGCGCTGATGGAAAAGGGTCAGGGCGAGCGGGCGCTGGACAAGGTGCTCGACGCTGCGCGCCGGGATCCATCGGTGTACTTCGTCGAGGCTTCGATCAGCCCCAATGGCGCCCAGATCGGCAAGGTACTCATGGGGGTCTCGACCGCCGCCGTCGATCAAGAGCTCAAGGCGCTCGACCAGCGCTTTGCCGCCCTGATCGCCAGTGGCGAGCAACTGGTCGGCGAGAGCCTCGGCGCTGCCGCGGCCGATAGCGGCAAGACCCTGCAGGCTCGTCTTGAGACCGCGCAGAACAGCGCCACTGCCATGCAGGCCAATACCGCGCAGACGGTTCGCGACGCGGCCGGCGAGCTGCGTTGGCGCATCGGCGTCGGCCTGGTGCTGGTCGGGCTTGGCGTGCTGTTGGTGGTTGCCGTGGTGCTGGGGCGGCGGGTGGTCAGCAAGCTGCGCCTGCTCATTGCTGCCCTCGACGACCTGGCCGCCGGGGAGGGCGACCTGACCAAGCGTGTGGCGCTCGACAGCCGTGACGAGATCGGCGACATGGCGTCGGCGGTCAACCGCTTCGTCGACAAGCTTCAGCCGATCGTTCGCGAAGCCGGTGAAGTGGCCCAGCGTACCGGGGTGGAAATCGGCACCATGGCCCAGCGCAATGCGGGGGCCGATGCAGCGGCAGCGTTGCAGCGCGACGAGGTGGCGGCGAGTCTGCGCGACCTGTCGAGCATGGCCGACGAGGCTCAGGCCGAGAGCCACGCCATGCAGGCGGCGTTGCAGCAGGTCGTGGATATCCGCCAGGCTACCGACGAGAACAGTCGCGCTTCGACCCAGCTGGCCAAGCTGATCGAGAAGCTGGCGGGGGAAGTGGAAAGCGGCTCGCAGGTCATCGAGCGCCTCGCCAAGCAGAGCGAGCAGATCGAAGTGGTGCTGACCGTGATCCACGGCATCGCCGAGCAGACCAACCTGCTTGCGCTCAATGCGGCGATCGAGGCGGCGCGTGCCGGTGAGACAGGGCGCGGTTTTGCAGTGGTAGCCGATGAAGTGCGGGCTCTGGCAAGCAAGACGCAAAGCTCCACCGGCGATATCCAGGCGCATATCGTTGCCTTGCAACAGGGGGCGAAAGAGGCTGTGGCCACCATCGGCCAGGCGGGGCGCCAGGCCAGCGAAGGGCTGCTGGTGTTGCGTGATAACGAACGCCGCCAGCAGTCGGTGCAGGCGGCGGTGGAGCAGGTGCATGCCGCCATCGGCCTGGCGACTCGTGCCGCCGAGCAGCAAGCCAACGGCGCCCAGGCGGTGCGGGGGCGGGTCGAGAATATCCACGCGCAGGCAGAGCGCTCGGCCGAAGTGGTGATGCAGACCACGGCCAGCAGCAAGGTGCTGGATGATCTGGCGGCGCAGTTGAGGGCGAGTCTGGGGCAGTTCAGGGCTTGAGCAGGCGTCAATCCAGATAGGCAGGAGATATCGGTGAATCGCCCGGGGGCGCCAGCATTTTTGTAACGCTGTGCTTGTATCGTCAGCGCCAAGGTGCCGAACCGACCAGGCCGGCCACGGGATAAATACCGCGCGGTAGTATTCGTTAACGTTGTGGCGAATTGATATCGCTCAATGTCCGGCTGTTGCAGCTCCGCTAGGCTCGCACCTTCAGGGGGCGGCTGCAGCAGCTTCACATTCATGGAGAGAATAATAAATGCAATGGATGGGCGACATGCTGGCGGCGGTTTATGACGCGCGCGATACGCAAACGTTGTTGGAAGAGGTCAAGGCAGCCGCGCGCCGTCTGGGCTTCGATTACTGTGCTTATGGCCTGCGCACGCCGCTGCCTGTCACCAAGCCGCGGATCGTCATGCTCAGCAACTACAGCCGGTCATGGTGTGATCATTACCATGCCAATGGGTACCTGCTCCTTGACCCGACGGTCCGCCACTGTCAGCGCTCGATGCAGCCAGTGGTCTGGGGCGACGAAATATTCGCCGACGCTCCGCAGTTGTGGGATGAGGCACGGCAGGCCGGTCTTCGCCACGGTTGGGCGCAATCGTGTCTGGAGGGGAGCAAGGGCGGGGGGATGCTGACCCTGGCGCGCTCCGGCGAAGGGATCGGCGCATGTGAGTTGCGTGCCCATGAGACGCGGATGCGCTGGCTGGCGAATGTCGCCCACCAAGGCTTCTCGCGGCTGCTCTCGGACTCCTGGCAACCGCAGCCGCAGTCCCCGCTCTCCGAACGTGAGCGCGAAGTGCTGCGTTGGGCTGCCGATGGCAAGACGCTCAACGAGGTTGCCGACATCCTCACCTTGTCGATTGAAACGGTGAAATTCCATACCCGCAATGCCGGCGCCAAACTGGGCGCTGCAAATCGTACGGCAGCGGTAGCGCGGGCGGCGCTTCTGGGGTTGCTGGCCTAGCGCGAACGCCCTGCGCTTATGTGCAGAAGTACCCTGCCAAATAGTGCAGTTTTGCTATCACCCTACTTCGAGTCGAATACGCGTCCTTTCCACATTGGCCGGAGGACGCGAGATGGAAATCGTCGTTGGAACACAGCAGGAGCTGGGGCAGGCGCGCTTGCTGCAGATGGACCGTTACCGTTATCGGGTATTCGTCGACACCCTGGGGTGGGAGTTAGCGTGTGATCCAGGTCGCGAGCGTGATCAGTTCGACCATGACGAGACGCTCTATGTGCTTGCCTGCAATGATCAGGAGCAGGTCATAGGCACGGCGCGTGTGCTGCCTACCAACCAACGCTACCTGCTTGCAGAAGTATTCCCGCAGTTGATGGGCGATCAGACACTGCCGTGTGATTCGCGGATCTGGGAGCTGTCGCGTTTCTCCGCCATGGATTTTGGTCTGGCCGGGCGGACCTCTGGCGGCCAATTTTCTTCCGTCGTCGCCACGCAGTTGCTGGATGCCGTGTTGCGCTGTGCGGCCGCTCGGGGCGTGCGGCAGTTGATCACCGTGTCGCCACTAGGCATCGAGCGATTGCTGCGCCGTGCAGGCTATCGCGCCCGTCGAGCCGCGGCGCCGGTGCGCGTGGGCGACCATTGGCTATTCGCTTGCTGGATCGACGTCCCGACCCAGGCCTGCACAATTGGGGAGGTTACAGATGCCGCGGACTATCGTTCAATCCACCGCGCCGCATGAACCCCCCTGGCTGCGGCCTGGACACCATCACTTGAAAGGACTTCTCCATGGATAACATTCTGGTCGTAATCGGTCATCCTGACTTGAGCAGCTCGCGGGCCAATGCCGCCATCGTCGAAGCCCTGCAAGGTAGCAATGTCACGCTGCACCCCCTGTCGGCCGCACTGGGCAGCAATGGCTTCGACATCGCCGCCGAGCAGAAGCTGCTGTGTGCCCACGAACGCATCGTGCTGCTGTTCCCGCTGTACTGGTACTCGTGCCCGGCGTTGATGAAGCGCTGGATCGACGATGTCTTCACGCCCGGTTTTGCCTATGCGCGCGGTGGTGACAAGCTGCAGGACAAGGAGTTTCTGATCGTCACCACCGTCGGGGCGCCAGCGTCCGGCTACCGTGCGGGCGGGTTCAACCGTTTCACGCTGGATGAGCTTCTGCGACCGCTGCAGCAGACCGTTGCCTACGTGAAAGGTCATTACCTGCCGCCGATTCCGTTGTTCGAGTCGGTGTTCATCGCCGATGAGCCGCTGGACGAGTCGGCGCGTGAAATCGCGGGCTTGATCACCAGCCGCCAGGAGTCACCCGACGAGGCCTACGAGAAGCTCCTGCTCAAGGCCGAATTGGCTGCCATCGCCCTGCTCCAGCAATGACAGGGGCATGCAGATGATGCCCGCGGCCCTGATTTGCGCCCCCAAGGATGTTCGCCTGGTCGCCGAGCTTGCGCAGCTGGATTTCCTGCACTGCGCTGCGGTGCGCATCGGCGGGCGCGTCACGGCCCTGCAGGCATACTGCGCGATGACTGCGCATATCCCGGCGTGGCTCTCTGCGGCTTTTCGCCTTCGTGACTTCGTTTCCCGCCGGTTCCGTGTGGCCGACATCCATGGTTTCACACCCCGAACGGCCGAGCGGGAACCTGCGGTGGGCGAGCGCCTCGACTTCTTCACGGTGGAGGCGATCGATGCGCATCGGCTGGTGCTCACTTCGCGCGATACGCACTTGGCGGTCATGGTCTGCCTCGATCTCACGCCCGCAGGCGAGGGCGTGCAGCGCTTGAGCGTGACGACCTCCGTCCAGCGGTACAACGCCTTCGGAAGGCTTTACATGATCCCGGTCGGCCCTGCTCACGGCCCCATCGTCAAGCGCATGCTGAAGAACGCTGTGCTCGCCTTCCCCGTCGAACCCTATTAGGTAATCAACATGGAACGTCAGTTACCCCTGACTCCACAGGTCTTGCACAAAGGGACTGTGGACGACGTACTGCTCTGCGGATTTCAGGATCTTCTGCCGGCTCGTCTGACCGTCGAAGAGACCAACTTCCTGCTCGAACATCTCGATGAGCGCGGGTGTGCTGCGTTGGGCGTCCTGTATCGCGACGACGCTCAAGGTGGCCGGGTGCTTGCCAGCATTCCCACCACACTCGGGCAGGAAGATTTCGACTCCCTCGACAGTTTCGAAATGAATGCCCAGGCCTACTATGCCTTGCACGAGGGGGGCTACCGACTGTCCGCTGCGTGGCTACCGCGTCAGGTCGAGTGCTACCTGCAGAGGCGTTTCGGGTTGCCGGCAGCAGATCCGGCGTTGGTCACTCAATTGGCCGACACGCTGCACGCGCTGCCGGGTTGGACACGTGCCAACCTGTCGTCGTACGGCCTGATGAACGACACCAACAACTACTTTTTCTACAACAAGCCCCATGAGCACGTGCCTGGCCTGATGCTGATCGAAGTGGCTCGTCAGGCGATGTACCACTATTTCTATAGCCATTCGGGTTACCGGCGCGGTGAAATCTCGATCTCGATCGAAGACTTGTCCGTCTCCTTCAATAACTACACCGAGTCCACCTATGCGGTGGAGGTTGTAGTCCAGCACAGCGCTGGCGAGAAGCGCGCCCTGCCCCGGACGGTGGACAAGACCGCGATGTTCTTCCAGAACGGTAATCTGGTCACCACGCTGCGCCTGCGTGGCAGTGCGATCAAGATGCCGCTTTTCAAGCGCATGCGCACGGTCAACTTTCCGGAGAGCCACTGGTTCGCCCCCTCCAACCGCGTGTTGCCGCAGGTTTTGTTGCACACGGCGCGCGGCACGGCAGTCGAGGGGTTGCTCGAGCATGTTTCACTGCGGGCGGTGAGGTTTCGCGTGGAGGAAAACGCGCAGGCCCATGAGGTGGTGCAACTGTCCATCTATGTGCGGGACATGGGTTTTCTGAGCTTTCCGATCGTCGAGTGCCGACCTTCACAACAGCCTGCGGTGCAACTGGCCGTATTCGCCAAGCTTGATCGCGCCACGCTGTCGACGCTCAAGGAAGTCATCAAGTGCCACTGCTTCCACGAGCCCTTGCAGGAACTGTCGGTGGCTGCGCTGGCAAGCAATGATGCCCAGGGCGCGCCTTGCAATGATCGGCAGAGCGGGTAACCGGCGTGGCCTCGGGATACCCGCTGACGCGCCAGTCCATCACCCTCGGACGACACCTGAACCTGAAGAACCGTGTGTACTTCGCACCCATGGGTATCGATCTGGGTCGTGAAGGTTGCCTGACGCCGCAGATGCTGACCTTCTACAAGGGCATCATCGATGGAGGCTGCGCCATGGTGGTATTGGCCAACTCCGCAGTCGATGCATCCACACGGCTGCACGAGGGAGGGTTGTGCCTGTACGAGCAGCGTCACGTCCACCACTTGGCGCCGCTGATCGACTACGGGCGGGAAAATGCCTGCCCTGTGGTCGTGCAATTGCAGCACTACGGCAGCCAGGGCGATCTGGCTCGCAGTGGCGGAGTTCTACTGGCGCCCAGCCGGGCAGTGGGTAGTCGAAGTCGTCGCGGCACGAGGGTCATGACTCACGAGGATGCCCGCAGCGTCTGTGCCCAGTTCGCCAATGCAGCACGTCTGGCGCAGCAAGCCGGCGCCCGCATGGTGCAATTGCAGGCCTCCAATGGCTACCTGTTGAGCAGCTTTCTCTCGCCCTACAGCAACCGGCGAACGGATCGCTACGGCGGCTCGCCATTGCGCCGGGCCCGCCTGCTGCTGGAGGTCATGGACGCGATCGTGGAGGCAACCCAGGGCGGCATCGACATCTCCGTGCGTCTGGGTATCGATGATTGCCTGGGTGACAAGGGGCAGCAACCGGCCCTGCTCGAGCAGGTGGTGCCTGCGCTGGAGCGTGCAGGCGTGGCGGCCTTGATGTGTTCGGCGGCAATCAAGGAGACGTTCCATTACATGCTGCGCGCCGATCCGCGTGTCCACGCCATGCTGGTGCATGGCGTGAAGCACATCCGCGAACTGACGTCGCTCCCGGTGGGCTTTGCCGGCTTCACTGGCTCGCTGGCCCAGGCCGAGGCCTTGCTCGAGCTGGGTGTCACTGACCTGGTGGGCATGAGTCGTGCCCTGTTCGCTGACAACGACCTGGTGAACAAGTCGTTGCAGGGCAAGCCGGGAAGTGTCCATGCCTGTCGATTCGAGGGCAACTGTTTCCGTGACAAGAGCAATCCCCAGCTGGATCGCGTGTACTGCTGCGTCAATGACCGGTACAAGCGGCCAGCCTCTATTCGATATGACTAAGGAGAGTCCAGATGCAGTTTCAGGGAAAGACCATCGTTGTCACCGGTGGCAGCAGTGGTATCGGCCTGAGCATTGCCCGGCGGCTGAGCGAGGAGGGGGCGCGCGTCGTTGTGCTCGGCCGCAGCCTGGAGAAGGGGCGTTCGGCGCTTGAGCAACTGGGCGCGCAGGCCAGTTTCATCCCGTGCGATGTAGCTGAGCCTGGCGCGGTGCGCGATGCCTTCGCCGAGATAGAGGCGCGTTTCGGCGGACTCGACCATGCCGTCAATGCAGCGGGTATCACTGCACCGTATGCGCAGGTCGCCGACCTTCAGGTACACGACTGGGAGCGGGTCGTGCGTATCAATCTGAACGGCCCGTTGTATTGCCTGCAACATGAGTTGCGGTTGATCGCCAGGAAGGCAGGCGGCTCGATCGTCAATCTGTCCTCCTGCGCGGGGGTGATGGCCATGCCCAACCAGGCTGCTTATGTGGCGAGCAAGGCAGGGCTCAACGCCCTGACCCAAGTGGTGGCGATGGAGAATGCCTGCGACCGCGATGGGCGCCATGCAGTGCGTGTCAATGCGGTAGCGCCAGGGCCGATTCTTGGCGGGATGAACTCTCCGCAGCGGCTGGCGGCCAATCCTGCGGGCACCGAGCGCAAGATCAACGCTACGGTCATGAAGCGCTTCGGCGAGGCAGGCGAGGTGGCTGCTGCAGTGTTGTTCCTGCTTGGCGACGGCGCCAGCTACATGACTGGCAGCGTGTTGAGCGTCGATGGCGGCTATCACATCGGCAAGTTCGAGTGAGGCACTGATGGCTCACATATTCATTACGGGCGTCAGTTCGGGCATCGGGCTGGCACTGGCCAGGTTACACCTGGAGCGGGGCGATGAGGTCTGGGGTATTTCGCGACGGGTACCAACGGCGCTGCTGGAGCATCCACGCATGCATTTCCGGGCGCTGGATCTTTGTGCGGGCGAGGCTGTCCAGCCTGTTCTGCAGGCCTTCATCGGTGAGACGACATTCGAAACGGCCTACCTTAATGCCGGAACATTCGGCAGCGCCCCGGAGCTTGCGAGCAATACGCCAGTGGAGTCCTTCCGCTCGGTGCTGGAGCTCAACCTGGTAGCGGTGAAATGGGTACTTGACCTGCTGCTGTGCCGACAGGCCAAGGTTAGCCAGGTGGTGTTCTCGGCCTCGGTTTCAGGCATTCGTCAGCGCGCAGGCATGCTTTCCTACAGTGTCTCCAAAGCCGCCCTCAACGCCCTGGCCAAGGTCTACCAGCTGGAGAATCCGCAGGTGTTCTTTGCGGTGCTGGGGTTATGCAATGTCGCCACCACCGTGGCGCAAACCATCCTGCAGGCCGACGAGCGCTTTCCCGAACTGGTGGCCTTGCGAGAGCGCTCGACGCAGCCGGGGTACATCGTCAGTGCGCAACAACGCGCCGCGCAAATCGTCGAACTGCTTGGTCGACGTCACGCGATCGCGCTGCAATCAGGACAATTCTACGAAGTCAGAGCGCTTCTCGAACGCATGCACATGGAGGTTTGCCAATGAATCAATCCCGTTACGCCAACATCGTCCGGATCGGCGCTGTATATGACATCGTCGCCACCCTGCCATTTGCCGTTCCACTGCTGAGTGCCTGGGCATTCCAGCTTTTTGCCGGGCTCGATGCCTGGCTTGGCCTGGGGACGTCCTTCAGTGTGCTCGACCCAACCTCGATGTTCTTCATCAATCTAGGCGCCCTGGCTTATGTCATCTGGGGTGTGGCGCGCCTGCGCGAACCTTCGGTGGCCAATGGTCGGCTCGATGCGCTGTTGCGTCTGTTGGTCGTCGGTCTGCAGATGGTGGCTCTGAGCCAGGGAGCGACGCCGATCCTTTGGGGGCTGGCGGTGGTTCTTTCGGTTTTCGCGGTATTGCAGTTGCGCAGACCGAGCCATGTCGTCAGTGCCGGACCGGAAAAACGCGCGCTGGGCTATTGAATGGCTGGGCCCGGGCTGCCTGCGCCCGGGCCTCGATGCTACGCCTTGTTCAGGTACATCCGTGTCGTCAGCAGGTATACCGGCAATCCCGATACCAGGATCAGCAGCGCCGCGTAGGGCGCGGCGGCGGCGAACTCGACATTGGCAGTGTGCGCCCAGACTTCCGTGGCCAGGGTAGTCATGCCAGTCGGGCTGAGCAGCAAGGTCGCGGTCAGCTCCTTCATGGCATCCAGGAACACCAGGGCGAAGGCCGCAGCCAGGGCCGGGAAGATGATCGGTAGCGTGACCCGGCAGAATGCCGCGAAGCTGCTGGCGCCCAGGGTGCGGGCGGCTTCCTCGAGCGTTGGCGAGGCCTTGTTCAGCGCTGTGCGCACTGGCGCCTGGGCCAGCGGCAGGAAGAGCAGGGCGTAGGCCAGGATCAGCAGCGCAGTGGTCTGGTAGAGCGCTGGCACGTAGTGCAGGGCGAAGAACACCAGGGTCAGAGCGATCACCAGGCCGGGAAGCGCATGCAGCAGGTAGGGCAGGCGTTCGGCCCAGATCGCCAGGCGGCCTTTATAGCGCACCACCAGGAAGCTGATCGGCAATGCCAGCACTACGCAGAAGCCAGCACCGCCCAGCGATACCGACAGGGAGGTCAGCAAGGCCTTGCCGATTGCCGCCGCCGGGAAGGCTGCCGACGAGCCGACACTCAGCCAATAGCCAAGCATGGCCAGCGGAATGCCGCTGCCCAGCACCGCCAGCCCGAGACAGAACAGCTGTGCTGGCAGGCTCCAGCCTTTGAGCCGCAAGGGCTGTGCCCGACGCGCCACGCCCTGGCCGATGCGCACGTGGCGGGCCTTGCCGCGCACGCGCAGCTCCAGCCAGAGCATCACCAGACACAGTGCGAGCAGCACAGCCGAGAGCATTGCGGCGTTGGCGTTGCTGAACTCCAGTTCGAACTGCTGGTAGATCGCCGTGGTGAAGGTCTGCAGGCCGAGGATCGACAGTGCGCCGAACTCCACCAGCATGTGCAGGGCGATCAGCAGCGCGCCGCCGAGCATGGCGGGCCACAGCAATGGCAGGGTGACCTTGAGGAACACGCCCCAGCGGCTGCAACCGAGGGTGCGCGCCGACTCCTCCAGCGAGGTGTCGAGGTTGCGCAAGGTTGCCGCCACCGGCAGGAACACCAGCGGATACTTCGACAGCGCCATGACCAGGATCGCCCCGCCGAGCCCTTCGAAGTCCGAGCTCAGCGACACCCAGGTAAAGCTGCTGACGAACGAAGGTACGGCAAACGGCAGGCACAGCACCACGCCCCACAGGCGGCGCCCGCGCAGGTCGCTGCGTTCGAGCAGCCAGGCCAGCGCCAGGCCGACCACCATGCACACCAGGGTGACCCCCACCATCAGCAGCAAGGTGTTGCGCAGCAACCCCCACACGAAGGAGCGCCAGAGCAGGCGCAGGGCTTCATGCAAGCCGGCTTCCCAGGCCTTGATGGCGACATACAGCAGTGGCAGCAGGCTCATCGCCACCAGGAACAGCACAGGCAGCACCACCCACACGGAGGGGCGCTTGCGGCGTGGCACGAAGCGTACCAGGACCGGATCGGGCGCGGCGGCAGTCATCAGAGCAGACCGACCTCACGTTCGAGCTCGATGGCTTCTTCGGCATTGCCAAGGTCGGCCGGGCTGATCTTCGGTGGACGCAGCTCTTCGAACGGCTTCAGGCCGCGGTCGGAGACCATGCCTTTGTGCAGGGGATATTCGGCGGTGGTCTGGGTGATCACGCGCTGGCCTTCTTCGCTGGCCATCCAGTTGAGCAGTGCCTGGGCTTCCTTGGGATGCTTGCTGGCCTTGACGGCCGCAGCGCCGGAGATCGTCACCAGGTTGCCGGCGTCACCGTCGGCCAGGTAGTAGAGCTTGGAGTCGAGCTTGCCGCGCTCGCGCTCCAGGGCGTACCAGTAATAGTTGTTCACCAGCACGGCAGCGACTTCGCCTTTTTCCACTGCTTTCAGTGCAACCATGTTGTTGGTGTAGGTCTTGCCGAACGCCTTCAGGCCGGTCAGCCATTCTTCAGTGGCTTCGCGGCCGTGCATCTTGAGGATGGCGACGGCCTGCTCCTGGAAGGCGCCACTGGTCGGCACGTAACCGACGCGGCCATCCCACTCGGGATCGGCAAAGTCCATCACGGTGGTGGGGAGGTCTTTCTCGTCGATCTTCTTCGGGTTGTAGACCACCACGCGGGTGCGCGCGGTCACGCCCATCCAGGTGCCGTTGGCGCCCACGTATTCCTTGGGCAGCATGTCCAGCGTGGCGTCGTCGATCTTCGCCAGCAGGCCCAGTTCGCCCAGGTTGTTCAGTGGCGGGGATTCTTCGGTGTAGATGATGTCGGCAGGCGAGCGCGCGCCTTCCTCGATGATCTGGCTGGCCAGCTGATTGCTGCTGCCCTTGCGGATATTGATGTGGATACCGGTCTTGGCCTCGTAGGCCTTGGCGATGGCTTCGCCGATTTCCTTGTGCTGGCCGTTGTACATGGTCAGCGTGACCGGTTCGTCTGCCAGGGCGGCCGGCGCGCCAATCACCAGGCCCAGGACAGCGGCGGCCAGGGTGCGCATCAGCGGTTTCGGGCGGATCGTCATGCGGGTACTTCCTCGCTTACGGCTACATATTTCGAAACAATGGTAAACGAAATCGTTTCTCATGTGGCCGTATGAAGGCAAATAGTCGAGGGGAGGTGGATGCGGGGGCAGTGGGGGGCAAAAATCGCAGGCAAGAAAAAACCCACTAGCAAGCTAGTGGGTTTTTATATGGTGCCCAGGAGAAGACTCGAACTTCCACGACCGTTAAGTCACTGATACCTGAAACCAGCGCGTCTACCAATTCCGCCACCTGGGCAAAGCTTTTACATCTACTGCATGAAACTTGAATCGTGTTGCTGAATGACAGAAAAATCTGCTATCTATCACTCGAAATATTTGGTGCCCAGGAGAAGACTCGAACTTCCACGACCGTTAAGTCACTGATACCTGAAACCAGCGCGTCTACCAATTCCGCCACCTGGGCACACATTTTGTCGAGGTCACATGATGCTTTACATCAGGTTTCATCTCAACTACAACGTCGGCTGTCCGTCGTTGTGGTGCGCACTATACGGATGCCCCTGAGGGCTGTAAAGCCCCGGATCGAAAAAAATTTCAAAAAATTCAAGTTGTTGATTCCAGTGACCTAATGCCGCTGCCGGGGTGCCCCGCAGGGGCTGTCCAAGGCAAAGATTTCCGGTTTCAATACGCCTATGCCAGAATTCCTATCTATATACCCCAAGGTGAACCCCTTCTGATGGCCGATTGGCAATCCCTCGATCCCGAGGCCGCTCGCGAAGCGGAAAAATACGAGAATCCCATCCCCAGCCGTGAGCTGATCCTGCAGCGCCTTGCCGACCGTGGCGAACCCGCCGCGCGCGAGGAGCTGGCGGCAGAGTTCGGTCTGTACGAAGAAGACCAGATCGAGGCCCTGCGCCGCCGTCTGCGCGCGATGGAGCGTGATGGTCAGCTTATCTATACCCGGCGCGGCACCTATGCCCCGGTAGACAAGCTTGACCTGATCTGCGGCCGCGTCTCCGGCCACCGCGATGGCTTCGGCTTCCTGATCCCCGACGACGGCAGCGAAGACCTGTTCCTCAGCCCTGCGCAGATGCGCCTGGTGTTCGACGGCGACCGCGGCCTTGCCCGCGTGTCCGGTGTCGATCGCCGTGGCCGCCGCGAAGGCGTGCTGGTCGAGATCATCTCCCGCGCCCATGAAAGCGTGGTTGGCCGCTACTTCGAAGAAGGCGGCATCGGCTATGTGACCCCCGACAACCCGAAGATCCAGCAGGAAGTGCTGGTGACTGCGGGGCGCAACGGCGGCGCCAAGATCGGCCAGTTCGTCGAGATCAAGATCACCCACTGGCCGACCCCGCGGTTCCAGCCGCAAGGTGATGTGGTCGAGGTGATCGGTAACTACATGGCGCCGGGCATGGAGATCGATGTCGCCCTGCGCAGCTACGACATCCCCCACGTCTGGCCCAAGGACGTGATCAAGGAAGCGCGCAAGTTCCGCTCCGAAGTCGAAGAGAAGGACAAGGAAAAGCGCATCGACCTGCGCCACCTGCCGTTCGTCACCATCGACGGCGAGGACGCCCGCGACTTCGACGACGCCGTCTATTGCGAGCCGCTGGGCAAGCTGCGCCTGTTCTCCGGCGGCTGGCGCCTGTACGTGGCGATCGCCGACGTTTCCAGCTACGTGCGCCTGGGCTCGGCCCTGGACGTCGAGGCCCAGCAGCGTGGCAACTCGGTGTACTTCCCCGAGCGTGTGATTCCGATGCTGCCCGAGGAACTCTCCAACGGTCTGTGCTCGCTGAATCCGCATGTCGATCGCCTGGCCATGGTCTGCGAGATGACCATCAACAAGGCCGGCCAGATGGTCGACTACCAGTTCTACGAAGGCGTGATCCACTCCCATGCGCGTCTGACCTACAACAAGGTCAGCTGCATGCTCGAGCACTCCCGCACCCGCGAGGGCAAGGCCCTGCGCGAGGAGTACAGCGCGGTACTACCGGACCTCAAGCACCTCTACGCGCTGTACAAGGTGCTGGTCGATGCCCGTCATACCCGTGGTGCGATCGACTTCGAAACCCAGGAAACCCGGATCATCTTCGGCGAAGACCGCAAGATCGACGAAATTCGTCCGACCGTGCGCAACGACGCCCACAAGTTGATCGAGGAATGCATGCTGGCGGCCAACGTCGCCACTGCCGAGTTCCTGCAGAAGCACAACGTGCCGTCTCTGTACCGCGTGCACGATGGGCCGCCACCGGAGCGCCTGGAAAAACTGCGCGCCTTCCTCGGTGAGCTGGGTCTGTCGCTGCACAAGGGCAAGGACCCCTCGCCGAAGGACTACCAGGCCCTGCTGGCAAGCATCGCCGGGCGCCCGGACTTCCACCTGATCCAGACCGTCATGCTGCGCTCGCTGAGTCAGGCGGTGTACAGCACCGAGAACAATGGCCACTTCGGCCTGAACTACGAGGCGTACACCCACTTCACCTCACCGATCCGCCGTTACCCGGACCTGTTGGTGCACCGCGCCATCCGTAGCGTGATCCGCTCGAAGATCGACACCCCGCACGTCAAGCGCGCCGGTGCGATGAGCATTCCCAAGGCGCGGATCTACCCGTACGACGAGAACAGCCTCGAGCAGATGGGCGAGCAGTGCTCGATGACCGAGCGCCGTGCCGATGAAGCCACCCGCGACGTGGTCAACTGGCTCAAGTGCGAATACATGCGTGATCGCGTGGGCGAAACCTTCCCAGGCGTGATCACCGCGGTGACCGGTTTCGGCCTGTTCATCGAGCTGACCGACATCTATGTCGAGGGTCTGGTGCACGTCAGTGCGCTGCCGGGCGACTACTACCACTTCGATCCTGTGCATCACCGCCTCGCCGGTGAGCGCACCGGTCGCAGCTTCCGCCTGGGCGACACCATCGAAGTGAAGGTGATGCGCGTCGACCTCGAGCAGCGCAAGATCGACTTCGAACTTTCCGAAGCCGCGATCAAGGCGCCGGGCGGCCGCAAGCCGCGTAGCGAATCGGCTGACGCCGGCAAGCCTGCGACCATCAAGGGTGCGGCCAAGTCTGAACCGGCACCGGCCACCGAGGCGAGGATCTCGCCCAAGCCGCGCAGCCGCAAGAGCGAAGCTTCTGAAGCCTACTTCCCGAAAGACGCCGTGCAGCGTAACGCCGAAGTGCGCAAGAGCCGCGAGATGAAGAAGGCGCTGATGGGGGATGCGCGGCAGCACACCAGCAGCAAGGCCGAGAAGGGCAGCAAGGCTGCGGGCAAGACCAAGCATCGCAAAGGCCCGTCGAAGTCCGGCGCGCCGCGTAAGGGCAAGAGCGGCAAGTCATGAGTCAGCTGGAAAAAATCTACGGCGTACATGCCGTGCAGGCGTTGCTGCAGCACCATCCCAAGCGGGTCAAGCAGATCTGGTTGTCGGAAGGGCGTAGCGAGCCGCGTCTTCAGGCGCTGCTGGCACTGGCTGCAGAAAACCGCGTTGCGGTCGGCCAGGCCGAGCGCCGTGAGCTGGACGCCTGGGTCGAGGGCGTGCACCAGGGTGTGGTCGCCGAGGTGAGCCCAAGCCAGGTGTGGGGCGAAGCGATGCTCGAGGAGTTGCTCGAGCGCACCGAGACGCCGCCGCTGATCCTGGTGCTCGACGGTGTCACCGACCCGCACAACCTCGGCGCCTGCCTGCGCACCGCCGATGCTGCGGGCGCAACTGCCGTGGTGATTCCCAAGGACAAGTCGGCCACGCTGACAGGCGTGGTGCGCAAGGTCGCCTGTGGCGCTGCCGAGGTGATCCCGCTGGTGGCCGTGACCAACCTGGCGCGCACCCTGGAGAAACTCCAGCAGCGCGGCCTGTGGGTGGTCGGCACTGCTGGCGAAGCGGAGCAGGAGATCTACCAGCAGGACCTCACCGGTCCGCTGGTGATGATCATGGGCGCAGAAGGCAAGGGCATGCGCCGCCTGACCCGTGAGCATTGCGACTTCCTGGTGAAGCTGCCGATGGCTGGTAGTGTCAGCAGTCTGAACGTCTCGGTGGCGACCGGGGTGTGTCTGTTTGAGGCGGTGAGGCAGCGTCAGGCCAAGCGTTGAGAGCCTGAAGCGGCGGCGTTCCTTTCGCGGGCAAGCCCGCGAAAGCATCACCGCCGCGTTCACATATCCCGCCAATATGTTTCCGACTGTTCAAATAATCGCCAATCACCTTGCTTGTCCAACCCGCCTTCTCTACAATTGCGCCCCTTGCCGAGCTGGCAGGCGCGCATGTGCCTCTTCTCAAGCAAGACATACAGTGTCATTCACTCCTTGTCTGACCAGATTCGCTGGCAGACTACTAACCCGTAAGGAGCATTCATGCGTCATTACGAAATCATCTTCCTGGTTCACCCGGACCAGAGCGAGCAAGTCGGCGGCATGGTCGAGCGTTACACCAAGCTGATCGAAGAAGATGGTGGCAAGATCCACCGCCTGGAAGACTGGGGCCGTCGTCAACTGGCCTACGCAATCAACAATGTGCACAAGGCTCACTACGTGATGCTGAACGTTGAGTGCACCGGCAAGGCCCTGGCCGAGCTGGAAGACAACTTCCGCTACAACGATGCCGTTATCCGTAACCTGGTCATCCGTCGCGACGAAGCCGTTACCGGTCAGTCCGAGATGCTGAAGGCTGAAGAGAACCGCAGCGAGCGCCGTGAGCGTCGCGAGCGTCCTGAGCATGCTGACTCCGCCGATGGCGACGACAGCAATGACAGCGACTCCAGCGATAACGCTGACGAGTAATCCACGGACCTTTAGAGGAGCCTATTAAATGGCACGTTTCTTCCGTCGTCGTAAATTCTGCCGCTTCACTGCTGAAGACGTGAAAGAGATCGACTTCAAAGATCTCAACACCCTGAAAGCTTACGTATCCGAAACCGGCAAGATCGTTCCAAGCCGTATCACTGGTACCAAAGCTCGTTATCAGCGTCAGCTGGCTACCGCTATCAAGCGCGCCCGCTTCCTGGCCCTGCTGCCCTACACCGACAGCCACGGCCGCTGAGACCGGGTCGTCGACAAGTAGTAAGGGATAGGCATGCGAGCGTTGGCTGATTTCATCATGCGCGGTCGTGTGCAGGCCACTGTCGTGGTGGCTGGTTGTGCGGCATTGCCGCTGTTGTTCTGGTTGAGTGCCGCCGCCGGGAGCCTGGTGTTCCTGCGGCGTGGTTTCAAGGACGCATCCTCGGTCATCGTGTGGGGCATCTTGCCCGCGCTGGCCTGGTGGATCTTCGGTGAGCCGCGCACCTTGATGGTGCTGCTGGGGACGCTGGGGCTGGCTGCGCTGTTGCGCGCCGGGCACTCCTGGAACCGGGTGCTGTTGTCCAGCATCGCCTTGGGCCTGTTGTACGGTGTCATCCTCGGTTCAGTGTTCCGCGAACCGATCGAAGCTCTGGCGCGAGCGCTTGAAAAAGCCCTGCCGCAGATGCTCGACGGTCTCTACCAGCAGTTGTCGGTGGAGGAGCAGGCACACCTGGGGGCACTCATCGTACCGGTGCTCAACGGCCTGATTGCAGCTTTGCTGCAGGTCGTCAGCGTTCTGGCCCTGATGTTGGGCCGGTACTGGCAGGCCGCGTTGTACAACCCGGGAGGTTTTGGCCGCGAGTTTCAAGCGGTGCGGATTCCCCTGGTGCCGGCACTGGTGCTGCTGGCGTGCATGGTGTTCGGGCCGAACTTCGGTTCCGCCGTCGCCTTGCTTACGCCGCTGTGCAGTGTGCCGCTCATGTTCGCGGGCATTGCCCTGCTGCATGGGCTGGTGGCCCAGAAACGCTTGGCCAGGTTCTGGCTGGTGGGGTTGTACGTGACGCTGGTGCTGTTCATGCAGCTGACCTATCCGTTGCTCGTGGTCTTGGCCATTGTCGACAGCCTGATTGATTTTCGCGGTCGCCACTCCCCCAAGGGGAATGATTCCGCGAACGGTGAAGGTTAAAAGTTAAGAGGTTTTACCAAATGGAACTGATCCTGCTGGAAAAAGTCGCCAACCTGGGCAACCTGGGCGACAAAGTAAAAGTTAAGGCTGGTTACGGCCGTAACTTCCTGCTGCCATTCGGCAAGGCCACCGTTGCCAACGCCGCTAACCTGGCTGCATTCGAAGAGCGTCGTGCAGAGCTGGAAAAAGCCGCTGCCGACAAGAAAGCTTCGGCTGAAAGCCGCGCTGCCCAACTGGCCGAGCTGGAAGTGACCATCACTGCCACCGCTGGCGACGAAGGCAAGCTGTTCGGTTCGATCGGCACCCACGACATCGCTGATGCCCTGACCGCCTCCGGCGTTGAAGTGGCCAAGGCTGAAGTTCGTCTGCCGAACGGCACCATCCGTCAGGTTGGCGAATACGACGTAGCTGTGCACCTGCACAGCGACGTTGAAGCCACCGTACGCGTGGTCGTCGTAGCTGCCTAAGCTGCGCTGACTGACTGGCCCCTTGCGGGCCAGCCGGTTAACATCGGGCACGGTCCTGTTTTTCAGGCCGTGCCCTTTGTCTTTTTGAACCCCCCAGAATTCTTGCGTGGCCATGAACGAGATTACCAATCCCGAACAGCTCGACCTGCAAACCGCTGCCCTGAAGGTGCCGCCGCATTCCATCGAGGCCGAACAGGCTGTGCTCGGTGGTTTGATGCTGGATAACAACGCCTGGGAGCGAGTGCTGGACCAGGTGTCCGATGGCGATTTCTACCGGCATGACCACCGTCTGATTTTCCGTGCCGTGCACAAGCTGGCCGATGCCAACCAGCCGTTCGACGTGGTCACCCTGCACGAGCAGTTGGACAAGGAAGGCCTATCGACCCAGGTCGGTGGCCTGGCGTACCTGGCCGAGCTGGCCAAGAACACTCCGTCGGTGGCCAACATCAAGGCCTACGCCGCGATCATCCGTGAGCGGGCGACGCTGCGCCAATTGATCAGCATCAGTACCGACATCGCCGACAACGCCTTCAACCCGCAAGGGCGCAACGCCGAAGAGATTCTCGACGACGCCGAGCGGCAGATCTTCCAGATCGCCGAGGCGCGGCCCAAGACCGGTGGCCCGGTGGGGGTCAACGAGCTGTTGACCATGGCGATCGACCGTATCGACACCTTGTTCAACTCCGACAGCGACATCACCGGTGTTTCCACCGGCTTTACCGACCTGGACGAGAAGACCAGCGGCCTGCAGCCCGCCGACCTGGTCATCGTCGCCGGCCGTCCGTCGATGGGCAAGACCACCTTCGCCATGAACCTGGTCGAGAACGCCGTGTTGCGCAGCGACAAGGCTGTGCTGGTGTTCTCCCTCGAGATGCCTGGCGAATCGCTGATCATGCGTATGCTCTCGTCGTTGGGTCGCATCGATCAGACCAAGGTCCGCTCCGGCCAGCTCGACGACGATGACTGGCCGCGCCTGACCTCGGCGGTCAATCTGCTCAATGACCGCAAGCTGTTCATCGACGACACCGCCGGTATCAGCCCCTCGGAGATGCGTGCACGTACCCGCCGCCTGGCGCGTGAGCATGGCGAGATCGCGCTGATCATGGTCGACTACCTGCAGCTGATGCAGATTCCGGGCTCGGCCGGCGACAACCGGACCAACGAGATTTCCGAGATCTCGCGCTCGCTCAAGGCCCTGGCCAAGGAGTTCAACTGCCCGGTCATCGCGCTGTCGCAGCTCAACCGCTCCCTGGAGCAGCGCCCGAACAAGCGCCCGGTCAACTCCGACCTTCGTGAATCCGGAGCGATCGAGCAGGACGCCGACGTGATCATGTTCGTCTACCGTGACGAGGTGTATCACCCCGAGACCGAGCACAAGGGCGTGGCGGAAATCATCATCGGCAAGCAGCGTAACGGTCCGATCGGTTTTGTACGCCTGGCGTTCATTGGCAAGTACACCCGCTTCGAGAACCTGGCGCCGGGCATGTACAACTTCGACGACGACGAATAACCCCCCAGAACTGAATCGGCCCCCCTGTGGGAGCGGGTTTACCCGCGAATGCGATGTTGAACCCGCCATCGCATTCGCGGGTAAACCCGCTACCACAGGGGGGGCGATGTTTTTCTGGGCGATCACTATGATTCCGACCACCACCGTCGGATTTGGTCAAAATTTGTGCTATATTCCGCGCCCGCGATTTCCCTGCACACCAGAACCGGTCACTGACATGCAAGCAGCCAAACCACTCTACGACTATCCCAAGTACTGGGCCGAATGCTTCGGGCCAGCGCCTTTCCTGCCGATGAGCAGGGAGGAGATGGATCAGCTCGGCTGGGATTCCTGCGACATCATCATCGTGACCGGTGACGCCTACGTCGACCACCCATCGTTCGGCATGGCCATCATCGGCCGCCTGCTGGAAGCCCAGGGCTTTCGCGTCGGTATCATTGCCCAGCCGAACTGGCAGTCCAAAGACGACTTCATGAAGCTCGGCGAGCCGAACCTGTTCTTCGGTGTCGCGGCCGGCAACATGGATTCGATGATCAACCGTTACACCGCCGACAAGAAGGTGCGTTCCGACGACGCCTACACGCCTGGTGGCCTGGCCGGCAGCCGTCCGGACCGCGCCAGCCTGGTGTACAGCCAGCGCTGCAAGGAAGCCTACAAGCACGTGCCGATCGTGCTCGGTGGCATCGAGGCCTCGCTGCGCCGCATCGCCCACTACGACTACTGGCAGGACAAGGTCCGCCACTCGATCCTGGTCGATGCCAGCGCCGATATCCTGCTGTTCGGCAACGCCGAGCGGGCGGTGGTCGAGGTTGCCCAGCGCTTGTCCAACGGCGAGAAGATCGAGTCGATCACCGACGTGCGCGGCACCGCGTTCATCCGCCGGGACACCCCCGAGGGCTGGTACGAGATCGACTCCACCCGCATCGACCGTCCGGGCCGTGTCGACAAGATCATCAACCCCTACGTCAACACCCAGGACACCCAGGCCTGCGCCATCGAGCAGGCCAAGGGCGAGGTGGAAGACCCGAACGAAGCCAAGGTCGTACAGATTCTCGACAGCCCGCGCATGACCCGCGAGAAGTCGGTGATCCGTCTGCCATCGTTCGAGAAGGTACGCAACGACCCGGTGCTCTATGCCCACGCCAACCGCGTGCTGCACCTGGAAACCAACCCAGGCAACGCCCGCGCCCTGGTGCAGAAGCACGGTGAAGTGGACGTGTGGTTCAACCCACCACCCATTCCGATGAGCACCGAGGAAATGGACTACGTGTTCGGCATGCCCTACGCGCGCGTCCCGCACCCGGCCTATGGCAAGGAGCGCATCCCGGCCTACGAGATGATCCGCTTCTCGGTGAACATCATGCGCGGCTGCTTCGGCGGCTGTACCTTCTGCTCGATCACCGAGCACGAAGGCCGGATCATCCAGAACCGCTCCCACGAATCGATCCTGCACGAGATCGAGGAGATGCGCGACAAGGTACCGGGCTTCACTGGCGTGGTCTCTGACCTGGGCGGGCCGACCGCCAACATGTATCGCATCGCCTGCAAGAGCCACGAGATCGAGAAGCACTGCCGCAAGCCGTCATGTGTGTTCCCGGGCATCTGCGAGAACCTCAATACCGACCACAGCTCGCTGATCTCGCTGTATCGCAAGGCGCGTGCGCTGCCGGGGGTGAAGAAGATCCTCATCGCCTCGGGCCTGCGTTACGACCTGGCGGTCGAGTCGCCGGAGTACGTGAAGGAGCTGGTCACCCACCACGTCGGTGGCTACCTCAAGATCGCCCCGGAGCACACCGAGCGTGGTCCGCTGGACAAGATGATGAAGCCGGGTATCGGCAGCTACGACCGCTTCAAGCGCATGTTCGAGAAGTACTCGAAGGAAGCGGGCAAGGAGCAGTACCTGATCCCGTACTTCATCGCTGCGCATCCTGGCACCACCGACGAAGACATGATGAACCTGGCCCTCTGGCTCAAGGGCAACGGTTTCCGCGCCGACCAGGTGCAGGCGTTCTACCCTTCGCCCATGGCGTCGGCCACGGCCATGTACCACTCGGGCAAGAACCCGCTGCGCAAGGTTACCTACAAGAGTGAGGGTGTGGAGATCGTCAAGAGCGACGAGCAGCGCCGCCTGCACAAGGCGTTCCTGCGCTACCACGACCCGAAGGGCTGGCCGATGCTGCGTGAAGCGCTGACCCGCATGGGGCGCGCCGACCTGATCGGCCCGGGCAAGCATCAGTTGATCCCGCTGCACCAGCCGCAGACCGACAGCTACCAGAGCGCCCGTCGCAAGAACTCGACGCCGGCTGGCAGCCACAAGGTGGCCAAGGAGCAGAAGATCCTCACCCAGCACAACGGCCTGCCGCCGCGTGCCAGCGATGGCAGCAAGCCGTGGGACAAGCGCGAGAAGGCCAAGGCCGAGGCATTCGCCCGCAACCAGCAGGCGGCCAAGGAGCGCAAGGAAGCGGCCAAAGGCGGCAAGGGCAACAAGAGGCCGCGCCAGCCAGTGATTCCGCGCTGACCTCCAGGCCCGCAAGGAACATGGTGGGGGCGAAGCGCCGCCCCCACGGGTTCTGTAAAACGATCAATCGGGCTTGTGATCGACCCACTTCGGCGCCACCGGGGCGATGAAGCTGTCCATGCCATCGAGCAGCTCATCCGCCTGCTGACCGAGCAACAGCATCGCCCGGTGCTGCGGCCGCACGAAACCTTCCTCGACGATATGGTCGAGGAAGCCGCCAAGCTTTTCATAGAAGCCATTCACATCCAGCAGCCCCAGCGGCTTGGCGTGATAGCCCAGTTGACCCCAGGTCCAGACCTCGAACAACTCTTCCAGCGTACCCAGCCCACCCGGTAGGGCGATGAAGGCATCGCTGAGCTCGGCCATGCGCGCCTTGCGGGCATGCATGCCGTCGACCACCTCCAGGCGCGTCAGCCCTTTGTGGCCAACTTCGGCGTCCATCAGGCTCTGCGGGATGATGCCGATGACTTCGCCGCCAGCGGCCATGGCAGCATCGGCGACGATGCCCATGAGGCCGACGGCGCCACCGCCGTAGACCAGAGTCAGGCCGCGGTGGGCGATGGCCTGGCCGAGGGCGATGGCGGCCTCACGATAGGCCGGGTTGGCGCCGATGCTGGCGCCGCAGAAGACACAGACGGAACGTACGGGCATTGCTTATCTCCAGTGCAGTTCACCCGCTGCGCAGGCAGCGGGGCACACAGGGTAAGGCGCAATGCCGCGTGCTCCAAGCGTCGAGTTCACTCCGGTCGGGCGAACTCGCAGACCGCAGCACCGGTTGCGCCGCACGCATAGGCAGCCAAGAGGCCGCGCATGAAATTTCCGAGATTCATGGTACTTGCTCCTAAATGAGAGGTTGTCCCATCGTCTATCAAGCAGGCATGATGTGCTCTTAGATTGTTTGTATACAATCCATTGAACAATACTACTGGCTGGCTCATTGATGGCCCTTGATTCAAATCAGCAAGGGCCTGGCCGGTTTCAGGCAGTCTCGCAATTGATAAAACCCTGCCAAGGAGATTCACGATGTTTGCGAAAGCTGTAGCGGTATCCCTGCTGACCCTCGCCAGCGCTTCTGTCTTTGCCGCCGACTGCAAGGTGACTGTCGACTCTACCGACCAGATGTCGTTCAACACCAAGGAGTTCACCGTCGACAAGAGCTGCAAGACCGTCGAGATCGAACTGACTCATGGTGGCAGCCTGCCGAAGAACGTCATGGGCCATAACCTGGTGATCAGCAAGACTGCCGACATGCAGGCCATTGCCACCGAGGGCATGACCCAGGGTCTGGACAAGGACTACATCAAGGCTGACAACGCTGCGATCATCGCCCACACCAAGATGATCGGCGCTGGCGAGAAAGACACCATCAAGCTGGACACCTCCAAGCTCGAAGCCGGTGGCGACTACAGCTTCTTCTGCACCTTCCCGGGCCACATCTCGATGATGAAGGGCAAGGTTGTCGTCAAGTAATGGCTGTTGTGTAGGGCCTTAAGGCCCAATTCGCGGGCAAGCCCGCTCCCACAAGTTGTTCACTGCCCTTGAGAACAGTGAACAACTTGTGGGAGCGCGCTTGCCCGCGAAGCTTTTCAAGGGGCGAACGGCAGTTCGCGCTTGTGCTGGGTCTTGCGGTAGGTGGCGACGATAATGTCGAAGGCTTCCTGGCGCACCGACTCACCGTGCAGGAAGGCGTCGATCTCCTTGTAGGTCACCCCGTGCGATGCCTCGTCCGGCTTGCCTGGTTCCAGGTCTTCCAGATCTGCAGTCGGCACCTTCTCCACCAGCGATTCCGGCGCACCGAAGCTGCGCGCGATCGCCCGCACCTGGTTCTTCACCAGCCCGCTCAGCGGCGCCAGGTCACAGGCACCATCACCGAACTTGGTAAAGAAGCCCATCACCGCCTCGGCGGCGTGGTCGGTGCCGATCACCAGGCCTGCGCGCGCGCCAGCGATGGTGTACTGGGCGACCATGCGGGTGCGCGCCTTGACGTTGCCGACGACGAAGTCGACCAGGGTCGGCGAACCGTTCTTCAGTTCCACCACTTCGGCGGCCAGGGCCCTGACAGCCGGGGCGATATCGACGGTGTGCACTTCGTCTGCCTTGATCACCTCCAGGCAGGCCTGAGCGTCGTGCTCGTCGTGCTGTACCTGGTAGGGCAGGCGTACGGCGATGAAGGTATAGGCCTGGTCGCCGGTCTCGGCGCGCAGTTCATTGACAGCGCGTTGGGCGAGCAGGGCAGCGGTCAGCGAATCGACGCCGCCGCTGATGCCTAGCACCAGGGTCTTGAGCCGGGCGTTGGCCAGGCAGTCCTTGATGAAGGCCACGCGCCGGGCCACTTCCTTCTCGAGCGCGGCGGCGTCGGCGAAGGGCGGCTGTACCTTGAGCGCCTGGGCAATCTCTTGCTGAACGGCTTGCATGGGTTACTCCTTGCTAGGGACTTTGAATACGTGACGCAGGTAGGCGACGAAGTTCTCGTCGCGGCATTGGGTCTTGGCGGCTTCGTCGGAAATCTTCGCCACTGGCGAGCCGTTGCAGTCGGTCATTTTAAGCACGATGCTCATCGGCGCCACACCCGGAATGTCACAGGTCAGGTTGGTGCCGATGCCGAAGCTGACATTGATGCGACCGCGCAGTGCGCGGAAGATCTGCAGGGTGCGCGGCAGGTCCAGGCCATCGGAGAACACCAGGGTCTTGGTCATCGGATCGATCCCCAGCTTGCGGTAGTGCGCGATGGCCTTTTCCGCCCAGGCCACCGGCTCGCCCGAATCGTGGCGCAGGCCGTCGAAGAGCTTGGCGAAGTACAGGTCGAAGTCGCCGAGGAATGCATCCATGGTGATGCAGTCGGTCAAGGCGATGCCGAGCAGCCCGCGGTACTCGCGCACCCAGCAGTCCAGTGCGGCGATCTGGCTGTCGATCAACCGTGGGCCGAGTTGCTGGTGGGCCATGATCCATTCGTGGGCCATGGTGCCAAGTGGCTTGATATCCAGTTTCCATGCCAGGTCGACGTTACTGGTGCCGACGAAGCGTGCCGGGAAGTCATCGCGCATCACCCGCACCACTTCTTCCTGCACGCGGCTCGAGAAGCGTCGGCGGGTGCCGAAGTCGGCGACCTGCAGGGCGCGCAGCTCCTCTTCGCTGGCATTGGCGCGCAACCAGTCGAACTTGCGATGGAGCTGGTCGCGCGCAGCGTTCAGGCGCATCTGCGGATGCAGGTGGCGGTTGCGCACTTCACTGATGATCGCCAGCAGCGGCACCTCGAACAGGATTACGTGCAGCCACGGGCCGCGCAGGCGCAGGAACAGCTGGTCGTGCTCGATGCCGATGCGCAGGTAGCGCAGGTTGAAGCGGAACAGGCCGAGAAAGCGCAGGAAGTCGGGCTTGAGGAAGCTGATACGCTCGAGGAAGGTCAGTTGGCCGTCGTCGAGGGTGAGGTCGGCCAGCCGTTCGATCTGCCGGCGGATTTCGCCCAGATAGGGGCGCAGGTCTTCGCCATTGCGGCAGCGGAATTCCCATTCCACGTCGGCGTCCGGGTAGTTGTGCAGGACGCCCTGCATCATGGTGAGCTTGTAGAAGTCGGTGTCGAGCAGGTTATGCACGATGCGCTCGGCGAATGCGCTCTCGCTCATTGAATGGCTCCAGGGCGGCGATTGGTGCCTATTGTGCCAGCTTCGAGAGGGGGGCAGGGATTTGTGGTGGCCCCTTTGCGGGGAAACGCCGCCTGACTGCGAAAGGCCATCATCGATAAACCACCATTCCCCGTCACAGCGTCTAGCCTTGAAACAGTGCCTGCCTGTAGCAGTCGCGCACCAGCGGTGTGCACTTCGGTGACGTCATGCTGTTACAGGATGGTTGCACGTAAACACTTGCGAGGGTTGCAATGATGGCACCTTGCGGTTGCTCCTTTGTTTTGCGTTCAGTGGCGCCTGCCCTGTGGCAGACGGTTGCACGCTCAATAAAGAAACGACCGCCGGAGGTCTGCAGTGGCCCAGCGGAGTGTGTTTTCCCGGAAGACAAAACCGATGGCACGGCCCTTGCTCAGAGCACAGGGTTGATGAAGTTGTAGTGCCAACTAAAAAAACTCTAGGAGCACCACCTCATGTCGCAGACGTTTTACAAGAAAGGTTTCCTGGCACTGGCCGTGGCTACGGCACTGGGTGTTTCTTCGTATGTACAGGCCGACGTAAAGATCGGCGTAGCGGGCCCGATGACCGGCGCCAACGCAGCGTTTGGCGAGCAATACATGAAGGGCGCCCAGGCGGCAGCCGATGTGGTCAACAAGGCCGGCGGCATCAACGGCGAGAAGATCGTCCTGGTCAAGGGCGATGACGCCTGCGAGCCGAAGCAGGCCGTGGCCGTTGCCAACCGCCTGGTCGATCAGGACAAGGTGATCGGCGTGGTCGGACACTTCTGCTCCTCCAACACCATTCCCGCCTCCGAGGTGTACGACGAAGCGGGCGTCATCGCGATCACCCCCGGGTCGACCAACCCGCAGGTCACCGAGCGTGGCCTGTCGGCCATGTTCCGCATGTGCGGACGTGACGACCAGCAGGGCATCGTTGCCGGCGACTACATCGTCGATGTGCTCAAGGGCAAGAAGGTCGCGGTCCTGCACGACAAGGACACCTATGGCCAGGGCCTGGCCGATGCGACCAAGGCGCAGCTCGAGAAGCGCGGCGTCAAGCCTGTGCTGTACGAAGGCCTGACCCGTGGCGAGAAGGACTTCAGCGCCGTGGTCACCAAGATCCGCTCCACCGGTGCCGACGTCGTCTACTTCGGCGGCCTGCACCCGGAAGCCGGTCCGCTGGTGCGCCAACTGCGCGAGCAGGGCCTGAAGGACGTCAAGTTCATGTCCGACGACGGTATCGTCACCGACGAACTGGTGGCCACCGCAGGCGGTGCGCAATACACCGACGGCGTGTACATGACCTTTGGTGCCGACCCGCGCCTGCTGCCGGACAGCAAGGCGGTGGTCGAGGAGTTCCGCAAGGCCGGCACCGAGCCTGAAGGCTACACCCTGTACGCCTACGCCTCGATCCAGGCGCTGGCCGCCGCGTTCAACGGCGCCAAGTCGAACAAGGGCGAAGACGCCGCCAAGTGGCTCAAGGCCAATCCGGTCAAGACCGTCATGGGCGAGAAGAAGTGGGACAGCAAGGGCGACCTGACCGTCTCCGACTACGTGGTCTACCAGTGGGATGCCAACGGCAAGTACCACCAGCTGGAAAAACAAAAATAACAACGGCTCGCGGCCCGGGCGCGTTGGCGCACCGGGCCCAGCCCCGCGGTATTTGTACTTTATCCGTAGATCTGCACAGTCCTGCGCGGCGAGGGACGCTCTGCCCTTGCCCTCGCCGTGGTCGGCGCTCGTGCAATCTCAACAGGTGAGATTGCGTTATGGATGGTATTTTCCTGCAGCAACTGATCAATGGGCTGACCCTCGGGTCTGTCTATGGTCTGATCGCCATCGGCTACACAATGGTCTATGGCATCATCGGCATGATCAACTTCGCGCACGGCGAGGTGTATATGATCTCCGCGTATCTCGCGGCGATCAGCCTGGCATTGCTGGCCTACTTCGGTATCGAATCCTTCCCGCTGCTGATGCTTGGCACGCTGTTGTTCACCATTGTCGTCACCGGTGTCTATGGCTTCACCATCGAGCGCATCGCCTACAAGCCACTGCGCAACTCCACCCGCCTGGCGCCGCTGATCAGCGCCATCGGTATCTCGCTGATCCTGCAGAACTACGCGCAACTCAGCCAGGGGGCGCGCCAGCAAGGCGTACCGACCCTGCTCGAAGGTGCCTGGCGCGTCGATATCGGCACCGGCTTCGTCCAGCTCACCTACACCAAGATCTTCATCCTGGTGGCCGCTTTCGTCGGCATGGGCCTGCTCACCTATGTCATCAAGTACACCAAGCTCGGGCGCATGTGCCGCGCCACCCAGCAGGACCGCAAGATGGCGTCGATCCTCGGGATCAACACCGACCGGGTGATCTCCTATGTGTTCGTCATCGGTGCAGTGATGGCTGCGCTGGCGGGTGTGCTGATCACCATGAACTACGGCACCTTCGACTTCTATGCGGGCTTCATCATCGGCATCAAGGCGTTCACTGCCGCGGTACTCGGGGGCATCGGCTCGCTACCGGGCGCCATGCTCGGCGGGATCATCCTGGGCATTTCCGAGTCGCTGTTCTCTGGGCTGGTCAACTCCGACTACAAGGACGTCTTCAGCTTCTCGCTGTTGGTGATAATCCTCATCTTCCGTCCACAAGGCCTGCTCGGTCGCCCGCTCGTGGCTAAGGTGTGATCATGTCCGTTGCCAATACTGCCTCCACTTCTTCAAGCAAAGGTTTCGACATCAAGCGCAGTCTGATCGAGACCCTCGTCGCCGGCTTGCTGGCGCTCATCGTTTTCGGACCTGTCGTCGGCGTGGTGCTCGACGGCTACAGCTTCAATGCAGAACCCCGGCGCGTGGCCTGGCTGGTCGGCGGGGTGATGATCGGTCGCTTCGTGCTCAGCCTGTTCCTGCAGACAACCACCGGCCAACGCCTGCTGCAAGGTTTCGACAGCGGCGGCTCAGGCGTGCACGTGCTGGCACCCGACTACAAGTCGCGCCTGCGCTACATCATCCCGGCGCTGATCGTCATCGCCATCGTCTTCCCGATCTTTGCCAACAAGTACTTGCTGACCGTGGTCATCCTCGGGCTGATCTATGTGCTGCTGGGCCTGGGCCTGAACATCGTGGTCGGCCTGGCCGGGTTGCTCGACCTGGGTTACGTGGCGTTCTACGCCATTGGCGCCTATGGCCTGGCGCTGGGCTACCAGTACCTGGGGCTGGGCTTCTGGAGCGTGCTACCGCTGGCGGCCATCGCTGCGGCACTGGCCGGATGCATACTGGGCTTCCCGGTGTTGCGCATGCATGGCGACTACCTGGCGATCGTGACCCTGGGCTTCGGTGAGATCATCCGCCTGGTGCTGAACAACTGGCTGTCGTTCACCGGTGGCCCGAACGGCATGCCGGCGCCGTCGCCGACCTTCTTCGGGCTGGAGTTCGGCCGTCGGGCGAAGGATGGCGGGGTGCCGTTCCACGAGTTCTTCGGTATCGAATACAACGCCAACTACAAGTTCCTGTTCATCTACATCGTGCTGTTCCTGGTGGTATTGGCGGTGCTCTACATCAAGCACCGGCTGACGCGCATGCCGGTCGGCCGCGCTTGGGAGGCGCTGCGCGAAGACGAGATCGCCTGCCGTTCGATGGGCCTGAACCACGTGCTGGTCAAGCTCTCGGCCTTCACCCTTGGCGCGTCTACTGCCGGTCTTGCCGGGGTGTTCTTCGCCACTTACCAAGGCTTCGTCAACCCGTCCTCGTTCACCTTCTTCGAATCGGCGTTGATCCTGGCCATCGTCGTGCTGGGTGGGATGGGCTCGACCGTGGGTGTGGTGATCGCCGCCTTCGTGCTGACCGTGGCGCCGGAGCTGCTGCGCAGCTTCTCCGAGTACCGCGTGCTGCTGTTCGGTGTGCTGATGGTGCTGATGATGATCTGGCGACCGCGAGGGCTGATTCGCATCAGCCGCACTGGCGTGGTCCCAAGTAAAGGAGTGGCGCCATGAGCGACGAAATCATTCTCTCGGTCGACAACCTGATGATGCAGTTCGGCGGCATCAAGGCGCTCAGCGACGTCAGCCTGAAGGTCAAGCGCAACCAGATCTTCGCCCTGATCGGCCCCAACGGCGCCGGCAAGACCACGGTGTTCAACTGCCTGACCGGCTTCTACAAGGCCAGCGGTGGGCGTATCGAGCTGAACGTGCGTGGCAGCCACACCAACGTCATCCAACTGCTGGGCGAACGCTTCGAGGCGACGGATTTCGTTTCGCCGGCACGCTTCGCCAATCGTCTGTACTACAAGATGTTCGGTGGTACCCATCTGGTGAACCGCGCGGGCCTTGCGCGCACCTTCCAGAACATTCGTCTGTTCAAGGAAATGTCGGTGGTGGAAAACCTGCTGGTGGCCCAGCACATGTGGGTCAACCGCAACCTGCTGGCCGGGGTGCTCAACACCAAGGGGTATCGCCAGGCCGAAAGCGACGCGCTGGATCACGCGTTCTACTGGTTGGAGGTAGTCGATCTGGTCGATTGCGCCAACCGCCTGGCTGGCGAGTTGTCGTACGGTCAGCAGCGTCGGCTGGAGATCGCCCGGGCCATGTGCACGCGGCCAAAGATCATCTGCCTGGACGAGCCGGCCGCCGGTCTCAACCCGCAGGAGACCGAGGCGCTGAGCCGCATGATCCGTGTGCTGCGCGACGAACACGACATCACCGTGGTGCTGATCGAGCACGACATGGGCATGGTCATGAGCATTTCCGATCACATCGTCGTGCTCGACCACGGCAATGTGATCGCCGAAGGCGCTCCGCAGGACATCCGCAACAACCCGACGGTAATCGCCGCCTACCTGGGTGCCGACGAAGAGGAACTGATATGAGTGCACCCATTCTCGAGCTCAAGGACCTGGATGTGTTCTACGGGCCGATCCAGGCGCTGAAGAAGGTCTCGATGCATATCGAGGAGGGCGAGACGGTCAGCCTGATCGGTGCCAACGGCGCGGGCAAGTCCACGCTGCTGATGTCGATCTTCGGCCAACCGCGCGCAGCTTCCGGGCAGATCCTCTACCGTGGCACCGACATTACCCGCAAGTCGTCGCACTACATCGCCTCCAACGGCATCGCCCAGTCACCGGAAGGGCGGCGGGTGTTCCCCGACATGACCGTCGAGGAGAACCTGATGATGGGCACCATCCCCATCGGCGACAAGCATGCCGACGAAGACATGCAGCGCATGTACGAGCTGTTCCCGCGACTCAAGGAGCGACGCAACCAGCGGGCCATGACCATGTCTGGCGGCGAGCAGCAGATGCTGGCCATCGCCCGCGCCTTGATGAGCCGGCCCAAGCTGCTGTTGCTGGACGAGCCGTCGCTGGGGTTGGCGCCGATCGTGGTCAAGCAGATCTTCTCGACCCTGCGCGAACTGGCCAAGACCGGCATGACCATTTTCCTGGTCGAGCAGAACGCCAACCATGCGCTGAAACTGTCGGACCGGGCCTATGTGATGGTCAACGGGCAGATCCGCATGACAGGGACCGGGCAGGAGTTGCTGGTCAACGAAGAGGTGCGTAGCGCCTATCTGGGCGGGCATTGAGGTGTGGCAGGGGCTGCTTTGCGGCCCCGGTCGCCAATGTGGACAACTTGTCGCACATCCCGCTTGAACCACCGTAGATTCCCTGCATAACCCCTTGTTTCCACAGGCACGATGTTTTCCACGATTAATGTGGAACCGCCTGTGGAAAACATGGTGGCATGTCGCTGGACCCCACGTATCCTAAGGCCTGCATGGCATTGGTCAATATTTGATCAGTCACGCTTTGTGCACTATTGCGTCGCGCTTTTGCCCATGAATCGCGGCTCGAAATCGCTGTTGCCTTTCTGTGGATAAGTCTGTGCGCAACCCTTGGACAGACTGCTGGACACGGCATGGTTGAAAGCGTTGCGCCATCACCTGAGCGTTCTAAATGAGTTTATCCAGGTCAAAGGGTTCCCTTTGACCGACGAGTTGCCCCCAATCCATGGGGAAAGCCTTGTGGATAAGATGCGTATAGCCTGCACCAGCCCTTGTGCTGCAAGGCTTTCGAAGTGTTGCCTGTTTTTTGACCAGTACCGAAAACGGCTTGCTGCCAGCGTGCGCCGCGGGCATGCTGCAAGGCCTGCGACGACCCCTACAGCGAAGGAGAACAGCATGACGTCCACCGTATTCATCACAGGTGCCACTTCCGGTTTCGGTGAAGCCACTGCCCGTCGTTTCGCCGACGCTGGCTGGAAGCTGGTGCTTACTGGTCGCCGCAAGGAGCGCCTGGATGCCCTGTGCGCCGAGCTGTCGGCCAAGACCGAGGTGCTCGGCCTGGTGGTCGATGTACGCGACCGCAAGGCGATGGAGGCGGCCATTGTCAGCCTGCCGCCGGCCTTCGACAAGCTGCAGGGCCTGGTCAACAACGCAGGGCTGGCCCTGGGCGCCGACCCTGCACCGCAGTGCGACCTGGACGACTGGGAAACCATGGTCGATACCAACATCAAGGGCCTGATGTACACCACCCGCCTGCTGTTGCCACGCCTGATCGCCCATGGCCGTGGCGCAAGCATCCTCAATGTGGGTTCGGTGGCGGGTAACTACCCCTATCCGGGCAGCCATGTGTATGGCGGCACAAAGGCCTTTGTCGGGCAGTTCTCCCTGAGCCTGCGCTGCGACCTGCGCGGCACCGGCGTACGGGTGACCAACATCGAGCCGGGCCTGTGCGAAAGCGAGTTCTCGCTGGTGCGCTTTGGTGGCGACCAGTCGCGCTACGACGCTACCTACGCGGGCGCCGAGCCGATCCAGCCGCAGGACATCGCTGACACTATCTTCTGGGTGCTCAACCAGCCGGCGCACATCAACATCAACAACCTTGAGCTGATGCCGGTAAGTCAGGACTGGGCTGGGTTCTCGATCGACCGTTCGGCCAAGGGCTGAGAACGGTTCCACGCCAGCCCTTGTAGGAGCGGGCTTGCCCGCGAAAGAGACACCGCGCTGCCTGGCACGGGCTACGCCCGTGTTCGCGGGACCAGCCCGCTCCCACAGGGATTGGGCTGGTCTTTAGATTTTGAGCAGGACAGTTGCCCCTACGTCAATCAGAGCAGGCGTTGCAGGCCTTCGAGGCAGGTGGCCAGGTGGTAGGGCGTGGTGGACGGCATGTCGTGTCGGCTGACTGCGCCCTGGCCGTCGCGGCATTCGTGCCAGCCGCCGGCATGCAGGAAGTTGTCTTCGAGGGCTTTGAGCTGGGTCATCAGCTTCGCCTCGTTGTCTGGCTTCAATGCCAGCGCCCGCAGATATTCGGCCTGGGCCCAGATCCGCTGGGTCGCATCGATCACCTTGCCTTCGACATCCAGCGAAGCGATCACCGCCGCGTCCTTCACGCCGCAGCGCTCGGCGTACCCGAATGCCCGGCTGATCGACGCATGCAGCGGTGTGCCGCGCAGCAGTGGCGAGGTGTCGAGCAGGTAGAACCATTCGAACTGATGCCCAGGCTCGAACCAGTTATCCACAGCACCGCGGGGTTTCTCCAGCATCACGCCGTGGGCCGGATCGATGAACTGCGCCTGCAGGGCTGTGCATAACTGCACCAGGGCCGCTTGCGCGGCATCGTCCTCGCGTACGGCCAGGGTCTGCAGGAAGGCTTCGGCCAGGTGCATCTGCGGGTTCTGCAGCGGGCCGCTGCCAAGATCGGACCAGTCTTCGCCGAGTACGGCTTCGTACAGGCCATCATCCCGGGCGAACTGTTCCTCGATGATTTCCAGGGCGGCGTTCAGCGCCGACTCGACCAGCCCTTCGCGGACCTTGCCCCAGTAGTGGGCGCAGGCGAAGACGATGAAGGCGTGGGTGTAGAGGTCCTTGCGTCGGTCCAGTGGCTTGCCGTCGGCATCGATGCTGTAGAACCAGCCGCCGTGCTCGGCATCGTGAAAATGCCGTTGCAGCGAGCGGAACAGGGCGGCGGCGCGCTCGGCGGCACCGGGTTGCTCGATGCGGCTGCTGAACAGGTACAGCTGGCGTGCGCAGGCCATGGCGCGGTATCGCTGCACCGGCAGGGGGTGGTGTTCGGCGTCGAGGGCTTCGAAGGGCAGGGCCATGTCGGCGTTCCAACCGGGACCTTGCCACAAGGGCACGATGCGCTTGGCGAAATGTTCGCGCACAGAAGCCAGGCAGGTACTCAGCTCGGACGGGGTAGGGCGGGGGTTGGACATGAAGGCGCTCGTCGCAATCGGGCAGGGCGCCATGGTAGCAGAACTGGGGAAGGGGTTGATTGTGGCGGCCGCTTCGCGGGCTTCAGCCCGGATTCCCCAACCCCTGCCAATGCCGCGCCCCGACGAAAATGAAGCGCAGTTGCTGGGTGATCTTGTCCTGTGCGGTCAGCGCCTGCGGGCAAGCCGGATCAGGGCTGTCGATCAGCTCTGGCAGGGTGGCGAACACGGTCTTGACCACCAGGTCGGCCATCACCCCGAGGGCGGCGCTGTCCAGATGCTGCCAGCGGGTCATGCGTGCAAGGTCGGTGGCCAGGTCAGAGCTGATATCCCGGCGCAGTCGGGCGATGGCCTGGCGCACGGGCTGCGAGCCGCCGTACTGTTCACGGGCGAGGAACAGGAACTGGGCGCGGTGTGCCGCTACCACATCGAGGAAGATACGTACCGAGGCGTCGGTGATGCCACCGAGTTCGAATTCGTTGTGGCGCACCAGGCGAATGGTCTGGCGGAAGGTGGCATCGACCTCGGCGACCAGCGCCAGGCCCAGGGCATCCATATCGGGGAAATGCCGGTAGAAACCGGTGGGGACGATGCCGGCCGCCTTGGCCACTTCGCGCAGACTGATGCTGCCGAAGCCCCGGCCACTCTCCATGAGCTGGCAGGCGGCGTCGAGCAAGGCCTGGCGGGTCTGTTGCTTCTGTTCGGCACGCGGCAGCATGGGGCTCTGGATTCTGTGACTGTACGGCTTGGCACTCTAGATAAAAAAACGAAGCCCGGTCAATGGACCGGGCTTTGGAGGGGAGCAAGCGCTGTATGTCGAGTTGTCGTTATCAGCCATGGGCATCAGCTCACGCGGCGGATTTCGACCAGACGATCAGAGCCACCTTCGGCTACGCGGTTGTTGCGTTCGATCAGACGATCCGAGCCACCTTCGGCAACGCGGTTGTTGCGTTCGATCAGGCGATCCGAGCCACCTTCGGCAACGCGGTTGTTGCGTTCGATCAGACGATCCGAGCCACCTTCGGCGACGCGGTTGTTGCGTTCGATCAGACGGTCCGAGCCACCTTCGGCGACGCGGTTGTTACGTTCGATCAGACGGTCCGAGCCACCTTCGGCAACGCGGTTGTTGCGTTCGATCAGACGGTCCGAGCCACCTTCGGCAACGCGGTTGTTGCGTTCGATCAGACGATCAGAACCACCTTCGGCAACCGTCTTCAGGGGCTGGGAAATCACTGCCGAGCTGGAACGGGCTTCGGCACTCAGGTGTTGGTCGGCAGCCGGCAAGGCGAAGGCGTTGGCGGCGAGGATGGAAAGACTCAGACTCAGCAGCAGTTGGCGTTTCATGATTCGGTGCTCCTCGTGGGACGCTGGAAAGTGGGTACGAGGGCAATGCTACGCTTGGTAACTCAAGAAAAAAGTTCATATGGCTAATGGTAACAATCGACGCAAATGATGGTTGGTCGGGAAGGCTCTGGATCAGTGATTTCGGGGTGGTTGGTGGCTACGTGCTACCGCGTTTTACCGGTAACATCCAGGTCGATTCCACCCACAAAGCTGAGAAATGGGTCAGAAAAAACTTCGCTATCATTGCCGTCGTCGATAAAACCCCTCGGGCTTTCATCAGTCCGAAGTAATGAATGCCTTTGCCGCACCGCTTCAAGTCTTGCAGTCAGGAGAGCCCCGCAATGACGCGCCCCGCCAGAATCTTCACCTGGATCCTCGCCAGCCTCGCGGCCTTGCTGGTGATACTGGTGGTGGTGATTGCCACCTTCGACTGGAACCGTATCAAGCCGCTGCTCAACGAGAAGGTCTCCGAAGCGCTGCACCGCCCGTTCGCCATCAATGGCAACCTCGCCGTGCACTGGCAGCGCGAGCCCGATGAGGGCGGCTGGCGCGCCTGGGTGCCTTGGCCGCGCTTCGTGGCCGAAGACCTGACCCTGGGCAATCCCGACTGGCTCAAGGAGCCGCAGATGGTCGGCCTGGAACGTGTCGAGTTTCGCCTGTCGCCGCTGCCGCTGTTGTTCCAGCAGATCTCGATCCCCCGAATCGACCTTACTCATCCCACCGCCAGCCTCACGCGCCTGGCTGACGGCCGCGCTAACTGGACTTTCGATTTCGGGCCCAAGGACGAGAACGCCGAACCTTCCAGGTGGGTGCTCGATATCGGGGCGATCGGATTCGACCAGGGTAATGTGCGCTTCGACGACCAGACCCTGAAAACCGACATGAAGGTGCAGATCGACCCGCTGGGCAAGCCGATCCCGTTCAGCGAGATCGTCGGCAAGGCCAGCGCGGAAAAAGCCGGTGGCGCGCAGGATTACGCGTTCGGGCTCAAGGCCGAAGGCCGCTACAAGGGCCAGCCAGTGTCCGCGACCGGCAAGATCGGCGGCTTGCTGGCGCTGCAGGACGCCAGGCAGCCATTCCCGCTGCAGGTCGATGCGCGCGTAGGCGACACCCGCGCAGCCGTCGCCGGCACCCTGACCGACCCACGCAATCTCGGCGCTCTGGACCTGCGCTTGAAGCTTTCCGGCAGCAGCCTGGGCAACCTCTACCCGCTGACCGGTGTGACCCTGCCCGATACCCCGGCGTATTCCACCGACGGCCACCTCAGCGCCAACCTGCATGATCCGCAGGGCGCGCGTTTCCGCTACGAAGGCTTCAACGGCAAGATCGGTGACAGCGACATCCATGGCGACCTGGCCTTCGTCGCCAGCCAGCCACGCCCCAAGCTCTCCGGCAACCTGGTCTCCAATCAGTTGCTGTTCAAGGACCTGGCGCCACTGATCGGCGCCGATTCCAATGCCGAGCAAAAAGCCCGTGGTGGCGCCAGCAAGCAGCCGACCGGCAAGGTGCTGCCGGTAGAGGAGTTCCGCACCGACCGCTGGCGGGCGATGGATGCCGACGTGACGTTCGCTGGCAAGCGCATCGTGCATAGCGAGCAGTTGCCGTTCAAGGATCTGTCTGCCCATGTGGTGCTCGAGGACGGTCTGCTGCGTATGGTCCCGCTGCGCTTTGGCGTGGCCGGCGGCAACCTCGATGCCAATATTCGCCTCGATGGCCGCTCGGTGCCGATGCAGGGCCGGGCCCGCCTGACTGCCCGCGGCTTCAAGCTCAAGGAGCTGTTCCCGACCTTTGCCCCGATGCAGACCAGCTTCGGCGAGCTGAACGGCGACGCCGACCTGAGCGGTCGCGGCAACTCTGTGGCGGCGTTGCTGGGCACCTCCAACGGCGACCTGCGCCTGCTGATCAATGATGGTGCGATCAGCCGCAGCCTGATGGAGATCGCCGGGCTCAACGTCGGCAACTACGTGGTCGACAAGCTGTTTGGCGACGAGGATGTGAAGATCAACTGCGCGGCGGCCGACGTCGGTATCAAGGATGGCCTGGCGACCACGCGGCTGTTCGTGTTCGACACCGAGAACGCGATCATCTACATCGATGGCACGGCGAATTTCGCCAGCGAGCAACTGGACCTGAAGGTCACTCCGGAATCCAAGGGGCTGCGCCTGTTCTCGCTGCGCTCACCGCTGTATGTGCGTGGGCCGTTCGCCAAGCCCAGTGCTGGCGTGCAAGCGGTGCCGCTGGCCTTGCGTGGCGCAGGGATGGTAGCGCTGGGTGTGGCGATCGGGCCGGCCGCCGGGTTGCTGGCGCTGATCGCTCCGAGTGGTGATGTGCCCAACCAGTGCACGCCGCTGCTGGAGCGGATGAAGGCCGGCAAGGCGCCTGCGGCGGTGAAGCCGAAGAAGTAGAGGGAGCGGCACGGCGGTTCGGCGCCCCGACTGGTCCCGCGGTAGGGCCGGCCCAGCCAAATAATCGGCTACAGCCCGAGCGCCGTCAGGAAGGCATCGATCTGCCGCTCGAACGCCGGCCGCTCATACTCCACCAACGCCATGCGCCACAGCCCCTTGAGGTAGGTGGCGATGATCGCTGCATTCAATTGCGGGTCCAGGCTCGCCGGCAACTCCCCACGCTCGCGGTCCTCGGCCAGGCGCAAGGCGAACATCGCTTTCAAGTCCGCCAGCGCCTGCTCGGCGCGTAACCTCAGCTCGTCGTCGACCAGCACTTCCTCGGTCTCCATCGCCGCCAGCAGGCACAGGCGCGAGGGCGTTTGTGGGTTGTCGAGGCTGTCGAGCACATCGGCGAAGAATGCACGGATGCCCAGGGCCGCAGTCGGTGCGGCCAACAGGGCCTGTTCGCGCTTGCCGACCACCTCTTCGTTGTAGCGCTCGACGCAGGCCAGGTAGAGCTGCTTCTTGCTCTTGAGGGTGTTGTAGAACGAGCCCTCGCCGATGCCCATGACCTTGAGCAGATCGCGCAGGCCGGTGGCGGCGTAGCCGTTTTTCCAGAACAAGTCCGTGGCGCTGGCCAGGGCTTGCTGATAGTCGAATGAGATTTTTCGTGTCATGGGCGGCACTCTATCGCATTTGTAGCAGTCGTTAAAGTTTTTCGTTGACAGTGTTCGGAGGCGCGACTTAGTGTTTGTAGTGACCGCTACAGGTTCGTTTTCATCCGGAGTTGAACATGTCCACGCTTTCCACCCTTGAGCCATTCAAGGTCGATATCCCGCAGGCTGCAATCGACGACCTGCACCAGCGCCTGCGCGCCATCCGCTGGCCCGACCCGGAACTGGTCGCCGACTGGTCCCAGGGCGTGCCCCTGGAGGCTGCCAAGGGCTTGATCGACCATTGGCTCAACCACTACGACTGGCGCCAGTTCGAGGCTCGCATCAACCGCTTCGAGCAGTTCCACACACAGATCGACGGCGTCGCTGTTCACTTCATCCATGCGCGCTCGCCGCATCCCCAGGCGATGCCGATCCTGCTCACCCATGGCTGGCCGGGTTCGGTGGTGGAGTTTCTCGACGTCATCGAGCGCCTTACCGACCCGACCCGCTTCGGCGGCCGTGCCGAAGACGCCTTTCACGTCGTGGTGCCGTCGATTCCCGGCTATGGCTTCTCGGAAAAGCCCACCGAGCGGGGCTGGAATCCACAGCGAATTGCCCGCGCCTGGGCCGTGCTGATGACCGAGAGGCTTGGGTACCCGCGCTGGGTCGCCCAGGGTGGTGATTGGGGTTCGGCGATCACCCACGCACTGGCCAGTCAGCAGCCGGCGGGCTTGCTCGCCGCCCATGTGAACCTGTTGCTGGTGGTGCCCGAGCACGCACCGCAGCATCCCACCGAGGCCGAGCTGCGGGCGCTGAGTGACGTGGATCATTATCTGGACCAGATGTCCGGCTATGCCGACCAGATGAACACCCGGCCGCAGACCATCGGCTATGCACTGAACGACTCGCCGCTGGCGCTGGCCATGTGGATGTACGAGAAATTCTGGGAGTGGACCGATAACAAGGGGCGCCCGGAAGATGCCCTGAGCCGCGACCAGATGCTCGACGACATCTCGCTGTACTGGTTCACCGGCACCGGTACGTCCAGCGCCCGCTTGTACTGGGAGGGTGTGGGCAGCACCATTCGCGACCGCAGTTTCTTCTCGGCGGTGCGTGCGTCTTCAGAGCGCATCCAGTTGCCGATGGGGGCCACGGTGTTTCCCGCCGAGACCTTCCAGCCGCCGCGCAAGTGGGCCGAGCAAGCCTACGCTGAACTGTTCTACTGGAATGAAGCCGAGCACGGCGGGCACTTCGCGGCGTTCGAGCAGCCGCAGATCTTTGCCCGGGAGATGTGGCGGGCCTTTGCGCGGTTCCGCTGAGAGGGGTGAGCGGGCTTGTCGCGGTGCCGGGCACCGCGACGGCCTCTTCGCGGGCAAGCCCGCTCCTACAGCCCTTGCAGCAGGTCCGACATATCGTCCGCGTGCTCTTCTTCCTGGGCCAGGATGTCTTCGAAGATGCGACGGGTGGTCGGGTCCTTGTCACCGATGTACTGGATGATCTCGCGGTAGCTGTCGATGGCGATACGCTCGGCAACCAGGTCTTCGAGCACCATCTCCTTGAGATTGCTGCCGGCCACGTACTGCGCGTGGGAGTTCTTGCTCAGGTTGTCCGGGTTGAAGTCCGGCTCGCCGCCCAGCTGGACGATACGCTCGGCCAGCTTGTCGGCGTGTTCGGACTCCTGGTTCGCGTGCTCGAGGAACTCCTCGGCAGCGACGCTGGCCTTGATACCACTGGCCATGAAGTAGTGGCGCTTGTAGCGCAGGGTGCAGACCAGCTCGGTGGCCAGCGACTCGTTGAGCAGGCGGATGATGGTCTCGCGGTCGGCGTTGTAGCCTTCGGTGACGGCGCCTTGCTCTACATGCTGGCGTGCGCGCTGGCGCAAAGTGTCGATATCGGTCAGTTCAACGTTGCTCATGATTCTCTCCATACAGATCAGGGGGTAAGTGGGCGGGAGGGCTTACTGGCCGGGTAAGCCCTTGCGGTCCTCTTCTCGCTGTTTGCAGGTCTTGAATCCCTTGGCGTCGACATGCCCGCTGGCGTCGAAGCGCACGTAGTAGGGCTGTTGCTTGCCATCCTTGTAGAGGATGTAGTCGTTGCAGATCCCGCCGTTGGGCAGGTCGCTCATGTTCGATGGGCTGCCGCCGATGGCGATGACCTTTTGCGTGGTCATGCCGTGCTCGACCTGCTTGACCAGCGGCTCGTCGCGGTAGGTGACGTAGTCCGCCGGGTTTTCCGGACGGCTGCCGCAGGCCGCGAGGGTCGTGCTTGCGACAAGAATGGCCAGGATCGCTTTGTTCATGGTTCCGCTCCTTGCAGAAAGGTCCGTTGCGGGTGGCTGTCAAGGTTGGAACCGCACGGCGCGTCAAGAGTTCGATTCATCAGGCGAAGCGGCGACTACCCTGAGAAGGGCAGGGTTCAGGGAGAGGAACGGCAGATGACAAACGAACTGGCCACACGCTACCCACTGGTGCTGGTACCGGGCATGCTCGGCTTCGTGCGCTTGCTGCTCTACCCCTACTGGTTTGGCATCGTGCCGGCGTTGCGCCGGGGTGGGGCACAGGTGTTCGCGGTGCAGGTCTCGCCGCTGCACTCCAGCGAGGTGCGTGGCGAGCAGTTACTGGTGATCATCGAAGACATCTGCCAGCGCACCGGGGCAGACAAGGTCAACCTCATCGGCCACAGCCAGGGCGCTTTGAGCGCGCGTTATGCCGCAGCGCGCAGGCCTGGGCGAGTGGCGTCGGTCACCTCTGTTGCCGGTCCCAACCACGGCTCGGAACTGGCTGATCATCTTGAACGCAGCGCCCCCGGCGATTCGCCACGGGGGCGCCTGCTCAAGGCTGCACTGCATGGCCTGGCGCTGCTGCTGGTGTGGCTGGAAACCGGCTGGCGCCGTGATCCGTTGCCGATCGATGTGCACGCCTCGCACCAGTCGCTCACCTGTTCGGGCGTGGCGCTGTTCAACCAGGCTTATCCACAGGGCTTGCCGCAGCACTGGGGAGGCGAGGGTGCTGCCGAGGTCGACGGCGTGCGCTACTACTCCTGGTCCGGCATCCTGCAGCCTGGGCGCACCGACAAGGGTTGGAATCGCTTCGATGGCAGCAACCGCTTCTGCCGGCTGTTCGCCCGCAGTTTCATTCGGGAAAAAGGCCAATGCGATGGCATGGTCGGGCGTTACAGCTCGCACCTGGGCCAGGTGATCGGCGATGATTACCCGCTCGATCACCTGGACATCGTCAACCAGCAGTTCGGTGCCGTGGGCAAGGGCGCCGACCCGGTGCGCCTGTTCACCGAGCACGCTGCCCGGCTCAAGGCTGCCGGGCTGTAAGCGCGCGGCGCACGGGAGTGGTCCAGCGTTCGGCGAGGATGACCCCGGCCAGTGTCAGCAGGCCGCCATACAAGTGATAGCTGGCCAACTGTTCGTTCAGGACGCCAGCAGCGATCACGGCAGTCACCACCGGCAACAGGTTGAAGAACAGGGTCGTGCGGGTCGGCCCGAGCCTGTGCACGGCCTGCATCCAGAACTGCGGCGCGATCATCGACGCCAGCACACAGGCATACAGCACCAGGCCGATGTTGTTCGCGGTCAGCCCGGTCTTCTCCGACAGCAGGTACATCGGCAGCAGTACCAGGATCGCCATCCAGATCTGCAGATACAGCAGTTGCATCTGTGGCAGGCGCAATTGCCATTTCTTCAACAGCACGCTGTACAGGGCATACGCGAAGGTGGCGACCAGCATCAGCAGGTCACCGCCATTGAGCCCTTGGTGCAGCAGCGCGCCGGGATTGCCGGCGGACACCACCTCCAGCACGCCGAAGAACGACACCAGGGCGCCGAGGGAGGCGCCGTAGGTCAGGCGCTGGCCGAGCCAGGCGATCGACAGGGCCAGCGACATCAGTGGCATCAGCGAAAGGATGATGCCCATGTTGGTGGCGCTGGTGATGCCGGCCGCGAAGTACGCCATGCTCTGGTACATGACCATGCCCAGTACCCCCAGGACGAACAGCTTGCCCAAGAGCGGGCGGATCGCTGTGCGATTGCGCCACACCTGCGGCAGCAGGAAGGGGGTGAACAGCAGGCCTGCGAGCAGCCAGCGGTAGAAGCCGATCTCGGCGGGAAAGATCGCCCCGGCGGACATCTTGGTGACGACGGTGTTGCCGGCCCAGATAAGAATCGCCAGGACGGGGAAGCTGTAGTTCATGAGGCTTTGACTCGTGGGAATTGCTGTTTCGGTGTGACGCTTCTGGGGGGCGGTTCGGCGCTCCGACTTGCCCGCGAAAAGAACACCGCAGATGCCCGCCATTATCCTCTGTCTGTCCACAAGGCTATACTCCCATCCAGACAACTCGCCCCGTGAAGCAGACAGCATGTCCGCCAAATACCTCGACCATCCTCGTTTCCCCGAACTCCCGGCGCCGGTGTACTTTCGCTACGACGAGTTCGGCGCCGACACGGTCAGCGCCCCGCACTTTCATCCGTGGGGCCAGCTCAACTATGCCGCTCACGGCGTCATGCACCTGGATGTCGACGGCCAGCGTTTCATCTCGCCGCCAAACCACGCGGTCTGGGTTCCTCCTGATCATGAGCACGGTTGCTACAACCCGCAGGCCGTCGTCTTCCGCTCGGTCTACCTCGACCGCAGCCTATGCGTCGATCTGCCGGCCCAGCCTTGCAGCCTGGCGATAAGCGACATCCTCAAGGCGATCCTCGGCGACTTTGCCCGTCGCGACCTCAAGATCGCCCAGGACGAACGGGACCAGCGCCTGGTCCAGGTGCTGCTCGACCAACTTCGGCTGGCACCCGCGCAAACCTGCTACCTGCCTTTCGCCCGCAGCGACGGCCTGCGTCAGGTGCTCGAGGCCCTGCACGCCGAGCCCGGCGATAACCGACCGCTCGGTGACTGGGCCGCGCAGGTGCATGTCAGCGAGCGTACCCTGGCCCGCCAGTTCATCCGCGAGCTGGGCATGAGCTTTGGCGAGTGGCGCTTGCGCCTGCGCTTTCTGCGCGCCATCGAAGCGCTGGAAAGCGGCGCGCCGATCCAGAGCATCGCCTTCGACCTGGGCTACAGCAGTGCCTCGGCGTTCATCGCCATGTTCCAGCGCCAGGCTCGGTGCACGCCTGAGCAATACCGGCGCCGCGTGCGATCAGGGATATAGGAATTGTTGTCTACACTCAGCTCGACGACCGTGCATCCTGCGCGGGACAAGGAGACCACTCCATGAAGATGCTGCACGTGTCATTGCTGGTACTGGGGATGTCGATCGCCGGGCAAGGATTCGCCGCTACGCCGCAACAGGAAAAGATGAAGACCTGTAACGCCGACGCCACCACCCAGGCCCTCAAGGGCGACGAGCGCAAGGCGTTCATGAGCAACTGCCTCAAAAAAGCCGAGCCTGCCAAGCCGACCACGCCGCAGGAGCGCATGAAGGCCTGTAACGCCGACCCGAAGGCCACGGCGCTCAAGGGCGACGAGCGCAAGGCCTTCATGAGCGAATGCCTGAAGAAGAAGTGACCTGCGCCTATGCCTTGCGCCTGAAGGCTGGCAGACTGCGGGTCTTTCCGCTGTCTGCCGCCGAGGCTGTATGACTTTCACTCCCCGCCAGATCACCCTGGCCAGCTGCATCATCGTCGTTGCCGGCCTGCTCCTTGCGTTGCCCCTCAAGCTGCTGCCGAGCCTGCTCGCGGGCCTGCTGGTGTTCGAGCTGGTGAACATGCTCACCCCACGCTTGCAGCCACTGATCGCCGGACAACGGGCGCGCTGGCTGGCGGTGGCGCTGCTCGGCACCCTGGTGGTGAGCACGCTGACGCTGTTGATCGCCGGCGCTTTCAGCTTCCTGCTGCACGAAGCCGAAAACCCCGGCGCTTCGCTGGACAAGTTCATGGGCCTGGTGGAGCGCGCCCGGGGGCAGTTGCCGCCGTTCATCGAGGGTTACCTGCCGGCCAGCGCGGCAGAGTTCAAGGTGGCCATCGGCGACTGGATCCGCAGCCACCTGAGCGACCTGCAACTGGTGGGCAAGGGCATGGCACACATGTTCGTGACCCTGCTGATCGGCATGATCCTCGGCGCCATCATCGCCTTGCAACGGCTGCCCGACCTGTCCCGACGCAAGCCGCTGGCCGCCGCGCTGTTCGAGCGTCTGAGCCTGCTGGTGCAGGCGTTTCGCAATATCGTCTTTGCGCAGATCAAGATCTCGCTGCTCAACACCGCGTTCACCGGCATCTTCCTCGCCGTGGTGCTGCCGCTGTTCGACGTGCACCTGCCGCTGACCAAGACCCTGATCGTACTGACCTTCCTGCTCGGGCTGCTGCCAGTGATCGGCAACCTGATGTCCAACACCCTGATCACCATCGTCGGGCTGTCGTTGTCGATCTGGGTTGCGGCGGCGGCGCTGGGCTACCTGATCGTCATCCACAAGGTCGAGTATTTCCTCAACGCGCGGATCGTCGGTGGGCAGATCCGTGCCAAGTCGTGGGAGCTGTTGCTGGCGATGCTGGTGTTCGAAGCGGCGTTCGGCTTGCCGGGGGTGGTGGCGGGGCCGATCTACTATGCCTACCTGAAGAGTGAGCTGAGGCGGATGGAGCTGGTCTGAGGGGTTGCTTGAACGTGTACCGGCCTCTTCGCGGGTAAACCCGCTCCCACAGGATTAGCTATGCCTTGAAGGCAGCCGTGGACCTGTGGGAGCGGGTTTACCCGCGAAGAGGCCAGTACAGGCAAAGGCTCAGATTGTCCCGTACCGCTTGCGCGCCTCAATGGCCAGACCGCTGCCAATGCTGCCAAAGACATTGCCTTCCACATGCCGCGCATTGGGCAGCATCGCCGCAACGCTGTTGCGCAGCGCCGGAATGCCGCTTGAGCCCCCGGTGAAGAACACCGTATCCACCTGCGCTTCACTGACCCCGGCCTTGGCCAGCAGTTCGCTGACACTGCCACGGACCCGCTGCAACAGGCCGTCGATGGCGTCCTCGAACAGGCCGCGGGTCAGGTCCGCAGCCAGGCCCGGCTCGACCCGGCCCAGGTCGATGCGCCGGCTGACCTGGTCGGTCAGCTCGATCTTGCTGGCCTCCACTTCCATCGCCAGCCAGTGTCCGGCGCGCTGTTCGATCAGGTTGAACAGGCGGTCGATGCCCAGCGCATCCTCGATGTCGTAGCGCATGCTGCCCAGGGCCAGTTGCGACTTCTGCGAGTACAGGGCGTTGATGGTGTGCCAGGTCGCCAGGTTCAGGTGGTAGCTGGTCGGCATCAGCGCGCCGCTCTTCATGCGGCTGCCATAGCCGAACAGCGGCATCACGCCTTGCAGGCTCAGTTGCTTGTCGAAGTCGGTACCGCCGATGTGCACGCCGCCGGTGGCGAGGATGTCATCCTGGCGCTCATCGACCAGGTGCCGTTCGGGCGACAGGCGGATCAGGGTAAAGTCCGAAGTACCACCGCCGATATCGACGATGAGCACCAGCTCTTCGCGGCTGATGCCCGACTCGTAGTCGAAGGCTGCGGCGATCGGTTCGTACTGGAACGACACGTCCTTGAAGCCGATCTTGCGTGCCACCTCGGCGAGGGTATCCTCGGCCTCCTGGTCGGCCGCCGGGTCCTCGTCGACGAAGAACACCGGGCGGCCCAGCACGACCTGGTCGAAGCTGCGCCCGGCATTGGCCTCGGCGCGCTTCTTCAGTTCGCCGATGAACATGCCCAGCAGGTCCTTGAATGGCAGCGCGCTGCCGAGCACGCTGGTGTCATGCTTGATCAGCTTGGAGCCCAGCAGGCTCTTGAGCGAGCGCATCAGGCGGCCTTCGTAGCCTTCCAGGTACTCGTGCAGGGCCAGACGGCCATACACCGGGCGCCGCTCCTCGATGTTGAAGAACACCACCGACGGCAGGGTGATCTTGCCCTCTTCCAGGGCGATCAGCGATTCGACGCCAGGGCGGTGCCAACCCACCGTGGAGTTGGAGGTGCCGAAGTCGATGCCAAGGGCGCGAGCCGGGGATAGGTCAGACATGGGGAGGGGCTTCCGGAGGCCAAACGGCCGCGCAGTTTATGCCAGTGGCCGACAGAATCAAGACCGATCGTCTGCCATATGACAAACCCAAGCGAACCTTGAAAGGCTATGCTTGACCCCAATCTTCAGATGCAACACGAAAATTCCTACTGGTGATCCTTAGATGGACTTCAAAGACTATTACAAGATACTCGGCGTCGAGCCCAGCGCGGACGAGAAGGCGATCAAGGCCGCGTACCGCAAGCTGGCGCGCAAGTATCACCCCGACGTCAGCAAGGAGCGTGACGCCGAGGAGAAATTCAAAGAGGCCAACGAGGCCTACGAAGTGCTGGGCGATGCGCAGAAACGCGCTGAATTCGACGAGATCCGCAAGTACGGCGGCCAGCATGGCCGGCCGTTCCAGGCGCCGCCAGGCTGGGAAAGCCGCGGCGGTGGCGGCGGCTTCGAGAGCGGTGACTTCTCCGACTTCTTCAGCTCGATCTTCGGTGCCCGTGGCGGCAATCCCTTTGGCGGCGCACGCGGCCAGCAGCGCAGTGCCGGCAGGCGAGGGCAGGACGTGGAACTGGAACTGGCGGTGTTTCTCGAAGAGACCCTGAGCAAGGAGTCCAAACAGATCAGCTTCCAGGTGCCGCAGACCAACGCTGCCGGGCAGCGCACCGGTTTCACCACCAAGACGCTGAACGTGAAGATCCCGGCCGGAGTGACCGACGGCGAGCGTATTCGCCTCAAGGGCCAGGGCGCTCCGGGTGTCGGCGGTGGTGCCAACGGCGACCTGTTCCTGACCATCCGCATGGCGCCGCACCCGCTGTTCGATGTCGAAGGCCACGACCTGATCATCACCGTGCCGCTGGCTCCCTGGGAGGCAGCGCTGGGCACCAAGGTGGCGGTACCGACCCTGACCGGCAAGATCAACCTGACCATCCGCCCCGACAGCCAGAGCGGCCAGCGCCTGCGGGTCAAGGGCATGGGCCTTGCGAACAAGCAGGGCGAGCGTGGCGATCTCTACGCCCAGCTCAAGGTGGTCATGCCGAGCACCTCCGATGCGACCACTCGCGAACTCTGGACCAAACTCTCCGAGAAGGCCGCGTTCAACCCGAGGACACAATGGAGTAAGTGATCATGAGCAGCACCCTGATCGTTCAACTGGACATGCGAACCTTGTGTCAGGAGGCCGATGTCACGGCCGACTGCGTGATCGAAATCGTCGAGCACGGCATTGTCGAACCCACCGGGCGCACCCCGGAGGACTGGTTATTCGACGATCAGGCGCCGCTGCTGGCCAAGCGTGCGGCAAAGCTGCACCAGGAGTTGGAACTGGAGTGGGAAGGGGTGGCGCTGGCGCTGGAGTTGCTGCAGGAAGTGCAGCAGTTGCGCAGTGAGAACAGCATGTTGAGGCAGCGTTTGGGGCGATTCACCCAGATGTAGAACTGCGGTGTTCTCAAGCGCCAGCCAGCACCTTGTAGTACAGCGCGGTCGCCCGATACACACCATCCGGGCCGCAGGCATAGTCCGGGATCTCACCGGCCTTGTCATACCCCAGTGCCTGGTAGAATCCCTCGGCACCCGACCCTGCCTCGGTGTCCAGGTACAGCATCCCGCGTTTCAGACGTCGGGCATCGGCCTCCAGCGCCGCTATCAACTGTTGCCCCAGCCCACGCCGCCGGGCACGGCTGTGCACCAGCAGCTTCTGCACTTCGGCGCGGTTCAGGCCGTTGGGTTTCAGGCACAGCCCCAACTGCACGCTGGCCAGCACCTCCTGCCCCTGGGCGATCACCCAGAGCAACTGCTCACCGCTGACAAGCCGGCTGCGAACTTCAGCGAAATACGCAAGCGCCTGGGCCTCGTCGATGTCCGCCAGAAACCCCACCGAAGCCCCATTGCGTACCGCATCGAGCAACAGCGCCACGAGGCTGTCGCGGTAGTAGGTCAGGCTCTCGTGGGTGACGCGCTGTAGCTGTGCGGCGTTCATGAATCAGTCCTTTCGAGGTGGTTCGCGGTTGTCGTCCAACGCCAGTTGCATGAACGTCAGGTCGAGCCAGCGACCGAACTTCACCCCGACCTGGGCCATTTGCCCGGTCGTAATGAAACCCAGTCGCTCGTGCAGACGGATCGAGGCCGCGTTGCCGCTCTCGATGGCCGCGACCATCATGTGCTTGCCGCACTGTCGGGCGCGTTCGACCAGCGCCTGCATCAGCAGCGGACCCAGGCCCTTGCCGCGCTGGTCGCTGCGGATGTACACCGAGTGTTCGACCGTGAGGCGAAAACCCTCGAACGGCCGCCAGTCGCCGAACGAGGCGTAGCCCAGTACGCCGGTTGCGTCGGCCGCGACCAGGATCGGGTAACCCTGCTCGGCGCGGGCGGCGAACCAGGCCTGGCGGTTGGCCAGGTCGACCGGGGTTTCGTTCCAGATCGCCGTGGTGTTGCGCACGGCGTCGTTGTAGATGTCGAGGATGCCCGCCACGTCGTCGGGTAGGGCATCACGGATCAGGTAGCTCATGGCAGTGTCTTCGCGAAGTCGATGCTGCAGATTAAATGGTTACCAGCCCGCGTACACCTTCTGCCTGCATGTTTTCGCCGCGGCCGCGCTGGACGATTTCACCGCGGGCCATGACCAGGTACTGGTCGGCCAGCTCTTCGGCAAAATCGTAGAACTGCTCGACCAGCAGGATGGCCATGTCGCCGCGCTGGGCCAGGCTGCGGATGACCGCGCCGATTTCCTTGATCACCGACGGCTGGATGCCTTCGGTAGGTTCGTCGAGGATCAGCAGGCGCGGGCGGCTGGCCAGGGCGCGACCGATCGCCAGCTGTTGCTGCTGGCCGCCGGAGAGGTCGCCGCCACGGCGTTGCTTCATCTGTTCGAGCACCGGGAACAGCTCGTAGATGAATGCCGGCACCTCCCGCGCCTCGCGGGCGCTGAAGCGCGACAGGCCCATCAGCAGGTTTTCCTCCACGGTCAGGCGCGGGAATATCTCGCGGCCCTGGGGCACGTAGGCGATGCCGGCATGCACCCGCTGCTGGGGCTTGAGCGCAGTGATCGGCTTGCCCTCCCACTCGATGCTGCCTTCGCGGGCTGGCACCAGGCCCATCAGGCAGCGCAGCAGGGTGGTCTTGCCCACGCCGTTGCGGCCCAGCAGGCAGGTGACTTCGCCGATCCTGGCTTCGAACGACAGGCCTCGGAGGATGTGGCTGCCGCCATAGTACTGGTGCAGGGTGTCGATCTTGAGCATGTTGGGTTCCTAGTAAAACTGTTTTGTCTGTGCCGGCCTTTTCGCGGGCAAGCCCGCTCCTACGGGTTCACGCTGTCTTGTGGGAGCGGCGGTTCGGCGCTCCGACTTGCCCGCGAAAAGGCCGACACAATTCCCACTGTTCAACGACCGAGATAAACCTCGACCACCCGCTCGTCCGCCTGCACCTGTGCCAGCGACCCCTCGGCCAGCACCGAGCCCTGGTGCAGCACCGTCACATGGTCGGCAATGCTGCCCACGAAGCCCATGTCGTGCTCCACCACCATCAGCGAATGCGTGCCCGCCAGGCCCTTGAACAGCTCGGCGGTGAACTCGGTCTCGGCGTCGGTCATGCCCGCCACCGGCTCGTCGAGCAGCAGCAACTGCGGCTCCTGCACCAGCAGCATGGCGATCTCCAGGAACTGCTTCTGGCCGTGTGACAACAGCCCGGCCTGGCGCGAGGCCAGGCTGTTCAGGCGCACGGTCGTCAGTACGTGCTCTATTCGTTCACGCTGCTCGCCGCTCAAGCGCGCCGCCAGGCTGGCCCAGACCGACTTGTCGGTCTTGAGCGCCAACTCGAGGTTTTCATGCACGCTCAGCGCCTCGAACACCGTGGGCTTCTGGAATTTGCGGCCGATGCCCGCCTGGGCGATCTGGTACTCGCTCATGCGGGTCAGGTCCAGGGTATCGCCAAAGAACGCACTGCCGGTGTCGGGGCGGGTCTTGCCGGTGATCACGTCCATCATCGTGGTCTTGCCGGCGCCGTTGGGGCCGATGATGCAACGCAGCTCGCCGACGCCGATGTACAGGTTGAGCGCGTTGAGCGCCTTGAATCCGTCGAAGCTGACGCTGATGTCTTCAAGGCTCAGTACCGTGCCATGGCGGGTGTCGAGCCCGGCCTTGCGCGGCTGGCCCAGGCCGATGGCGTCGCGGCCGGTGCCCACCTGATCGAAGACCGGCTCCAGCATGAATTCCGGATGAACCGCAGGGATGCCTCTCATGGCTGGCTCCTTTTCTTCAGCAGCCCGACCACGCCCTTGGGCAGGTACAGGGTGACCAGGATGAACAGTGCGCCGAGGAAGAACAGCCAGAACTCCGGGAAGGCCACGGTGAACCAGCTCTTCATGCCATTGACCAGGCCTGCGCCAAGCAGCGGGCCGATCAGCGTGCCGCGTCCGCCCAGGGCAACCCAGACAGCGGCTTCGATGGAATTGGTCGGCGACATTTCGCTGGGGTTGATGATGCCCACCTGCGGCACGTAAAGCGCCCCGGCCAGGCCGCACAGCACGGCGCTGAGCACCCACACCAGCAGCTTGAAGCCGCGTGGATCGTATCCGCAGAACATCAGGCGGTTCTCGGCGTCGCGCAGCGCGGTGAGCAAGCGCCCGAACTTGCTGCGCGTCAGCCACCAGCACAGGTAAAGGCTGCCCAGCAGCAGTGCGACAGTGAGCAGGAACAGCACCGCGCGGGTGCCCGGTGCGGTGATCTCGAAGCCCAGGATGGTGCGGAAGCTGGTGAAGCCGTTGTTGCCGCCGAACCCGGTTTCGTTGCGAAAGAACAGCAGCATCCCGGCAAAGGTCAGGGCCTGGGTCATGATCGAGAAGTACACGCCCTTGATCCGCGAGCGGAAGGCGAACCAGCCGAACACCAGTGCCAGCATCCCCGGCGCCAGTACCGCCAGGCACAGCGCCCAGGCGAAGTGCTGGGTGCCGGCCCAGTACCAGGGCAGCTCGCTCCACGACAGGAAGGTCATGAAGCCTGGCAGGCCGTCGCCGGCCGCCTGGCGCATAAGGTACATGCCCATGGCATAGCCGCCGAGGGCGAAGAACAGGCCGTGGCCCAGCGACAGCAACCCGGCGTAGCCCCAGACCAGGTCCAGGGCCAGGGCGACGATGGCGTAGCAAAGGATCTTGCCGACCAGGGTCAGGGTGTAGGCCGAGACCTGCAGCGCATGGCCGTCAGGCAGCAGCGACAGCAGCGGCAGGGCCACCAGCACCAGGATGACGATGGCGCCGATGGCCAGTGACAGGCGTGGCCCGACCTTTTGCGTGGCAGTGACAAGCAGTGGCTGGTTCATCAGTCGATTACCCGTCCCTTGAGGGCGAACAGGCCTTGCGGGCGTTTCTGGATGAACAGAATGATCAGCGCAAGGATGAGGATCTTGCCGAGTACCGCACCGATCTGCGGTTCCAGCAGCTTGTTGGCGATGCCCAGCCCGAAGGCCGCCCAGAGGCTGCCGGCCAGTTGCCCGACGCCGCCGAGCACCACCACCAGGAAGGAGTCGATGATGTAGCTCTGGCCCAGGTCAGGGCCAACGTTGCCGACCTGGCTCAGGGCCACCCCGCCCAGCCCGGCGATGCCCGAGCCCAGGCCGAAGGCGAGCATGTCGACGCGCCCGGTGGACACACCGCAGCAGGCCGCCATGTTGCGGTTCTGCGTGACCGCGCGCACGTTCAGCCCCAACCGTGTGCGGTTGAGCAGCAGCCAGGTGAGCAGAACCACCGCCAGGGCGAAGCCGATGATCACCAGGCGGTTGTAAGGCAGCACCAGGTTGGGCAGCACCTGGATGCCGCCAGACAACCACGCCGGGTTGCTCACTTCGACGTTTTGCGCGCCGAACAGCAGGCGCACCGCCTGGATCAGGATCAGGCTGATGCCCCAGGTCGCCAGTAGGGTTTCCAGTGGGCGGCCGTAGAGATGGCGGATCACCGTTCGCTCCAGTGCCATGCCGACTCCGGCACTGACGGCGAAGGCCACCGGCAGAGCGATCAGCGGGTAGAACTCGATGGCGCCGGGGGCATAGCGCTGCAGCAGCACCTGCACCAGGTAGGTGCTGTAGGCGCCGAGCATCAGCATTTCGCCGTGGGCCATGTTGATCACCCCGAGCAGGCCGAAGGTGATCGCCAGGCCCAAGGCCGCCAGCAGCAGGATCGAACCCAGCGACAGACCGCTGAACGCCTGGCCGAGGATCTCACCGAACAGCAGCTTGCGTTGGACCTGGGCCAGGCTGGTCTCGGCGGCGGTGCGCACCCCGGCGTCGGGTTCTGCGCCAGGCTGCAACAGAGCTTCCAGACGGGTACGTGCCAGCGGGTCGCCGGTTTCCCCGAGCAGGCGCACTGCGGCCAGGCGTACCCGAGGTTCGCTGGCGCCCAGTTGCAGGTTGGCCAGGGCAAGGCCCAGGGCCGCGTGCACGGCGGCGTCCGGCTCACTGGCGAAGGCGCGGTCGAGCAGCGCCATCTGCGCCGGTTGCGCGCTTTTTTGCAGTTGCCGTGCAGCGGCCAGACGCAGGTTGCTGTCGGCGCTGAGCAGTTGATGGCTGGCCAGGGCGTTGTCGATCAGGCCGCGCAGGCGATTGTTCAGGCGCACCTTGCGCGTGTCGTCTTCGGCTATGCGCCCTTCGCGCAGGTTTTGCAGCAGCGCCAGGCGGGCCGGTTCGGGCTGTGCGGCCCAGCCTTCGAGCAGGCTGGCCTGTTCGGCGGGCTTGGCGCCGAGGAAGAATTCGCCCTCGCTGGCCTGAGTGGCTAGGGGTAGCAGGAGGAGGAGGGTGAGCAGGAGTCTGAGCATGCGAGCAATCCTGGAAATCGGAGGTGGATTCTTCGCGGGCAAGCCCGCTCCCACAGGTTCAGCGGTGTTCCCGGGATCTGTGGGAGCGGGCTTGCCCGCGAAAGGGCCGCAAAGCGGCCCCATGCACTCAGTTACCTTTCACTGCATAGTCAGGCCGTTTGTCATTGCCTGGTATGAACGGGCTCCACGGCTGCGCACGCAGCGGCTGCTCGGTCTGCCAGACCACACTGAACTGCCCGTCTTCCTGGATCTCGCCGATCATCACCGGCTTGTGCAGGTGGTGGTTGGTCTTGTCCATGGTCAGGGTGAAGCCGGACGGTGCCTGGAAGCTCTGCCCGGCCAAGGCCTCACGCACTTTGTCGACATCGGTGGACTTGGCTTTCTCGACCGCCTGCGCCCACATGTGGATGCCGACGTAAGTGGCCTCCATCGGGTCGTTGGTCACCGCCTTGTCGGCACCCGGCAGGCCCTTGGCCTTGGCGTAGGCTTTCCAGTCGGCGACGAACTTCTGGTTGACCGGGTTTTCCACCGACTCGAAGTAGTTCCACGCCGCCAAATGGCCGACCAGCGGCTTGGTGTCGATGCCACGCAGTTCCTCTTCACCCACCGAGAAGGCCACCACCGGCACGTCGGTGGCTTTCAGGCCCTGGTTGGCCAGCTCTTTGTAGAAGGGCACATTGGAGTCGCCATTGACGGTGGAGATCACCGCCGTCTTGCCGCCCGCGGAGAACTTCTTGATGTTGGCGACGATGGTCTGGTAGTCGCTGTGGCCGAACGGCGTGTAGACCTCTTCGATGTCCTTGTCGGCCACGCCCTTGCTGTGCAGGAAAGCGCGCAGGATCTTGTTGGTGGTGCGCGGGTAGACGTAGTCGGTGCCCAGCAGGAAGAAGCGCTTGGCACCACCGCCGTCTTCGCTCATCAGGTATTCCACTGCCGGGATCGCCTGCTGGTTGGGCGCAGCGCCGGTGTAGAACACGTTCGGCGACATCTCCTCGCCTTCATATTGCACCGGGTAGAACAACAGCCCGTTGAGCTCCTCGAACACCGGCAGCACCGACTTGCGCGACACCGAGGTCCAGCAGCCGAACACCACCGCGACCTTGTCCTGAGTCAGCAGTTGGCGGCTCTTCTCGGCGAACAGCGGCCAGTTCGAAGCCGGGTCGACCACCACCGGTTCGAGCAGCTTGCCATTGACCCCGCCCTTGGCGTTGATCTCGTCGATGGTCATCAGCGCCATGTCCTTGAGCGACGTTTCGGAAATGGCCATGGTCCCGGACAGCGAATGCAGGATGCCGACCTTGATGGTCTCGGCCGCCTGGATGCTCCAGCTCAGACCCATCGCCGCGATCGATGCGCTGAGGGTGAAGGCCTTGATCAGACTGCGTCGCTTCATGTGCTCTCTCCGCTGAGTTGTTGTGGTGTTGGCAGAGGGGAGATTGCAAAGGCTGTGCCGTGGTGCGCGAGGCTGCGGATTAGAAGGGTTGTGCTTCGATGCGGGGCCTTGAGGAGGGCCAGGTTGGTGCTTGCTCGGCGAGCCTGCACAGGATTGGGGCCAGAGGGTGAGCAGTTTCTGCGCAGCGCGCTGGGGGCGACGTGAAACTACACACCATGATTGCGAGAGCGGGGTTTGCCCGCGAAAGGGCTGCAGAGCAGCCCTGTGCAGATCAGTTGTCGCGCACCACCGCCCGTGGCTGGCGCTTGCTGCGTACGAACTGGTAGGTAACGGCCAGCAGCAGGAACCAGATCGGCGTGACCACCAGCGCCGAACGGGTGTCGGCCTCAAGGCTCAACAGCACCAGGATGCCGGCGAAGAACACCAGGCACACGTAGCACATGAAACGCCCGCCAGGCATCTTGTAGATCGACTTCTCGTGCAGCGCCGCGCGCTGCTTGCGGTAGCTCAGGTACGACAGCAGGATCAGCGTCCAGACGAACATGAACAGCACCGCCGACACCGTGGTCACCAGGGTGAAGGCTTCGATCACGTTCGGCACCAGGTAGATCAGCACCGCGCCGAGCAGCAGGCACAGGCAGGAGAAGTACAGGCCGTTGGCCGGTACGGCGCGCCGCGAGAGCTTTTCGAAGGCCTTCGGTGCATCGCCTTCCTGGGCCAGGCCGTAGAGCATGCGGCTGGTGGAGAACACGCCGCTGTTGGCCGACGAAGCGGCCGAGGTCAGCACCACGAAGTTGATGATGCTTGCCGCTGCCGGCAGGCCGGCCAGCACGAACAGTTCGACGAACGGGCTCTTGCCCGGGACCACGTCGCGCCATGGTGTAACCGCCATGATCGCGATCAACGCCAGCACATAGAACACGATGATGCGGATCGGGATCGAGTTGATCGCCCGTGGCAGGGTGCGCTCGGGGTTCTTCGCTTCGGCGGCGGTGGTGCCTACCAGCTCGATGCCGACGAATGCGAATACCGCGATCTGGAAACCGGCGAAGAAGCCGAACAGGCCATTGGGGAACATGCCGCCGTCATTCCACAGGTTGGCCAGGCTGGCCGTGTGGCCGCTCGGCGACTGGAAGCCGGTGATGACCATGTACAGGCCGGTGGCGACCAGGCCGAGGATGGCGACGATCTTGATCAGGGCGAACCAGAATTCCATCTCGCCGAACAGTTTCACCGTGACCAGGTTCAGCGACAGCAGGACCGCCACGCAGGTCAGCGCCGGTATCCACTGCGGCAGGTCGGGGAACCAGAACTGTGTATAGGCGGCGATCGCCACCACGTCGGCGATGCCGGTGACGACCCAGCAGAACCAGTAGGTCCAGCCAGTGAAGTAGCCGGCCCAGGGGCCGAGCAGGTCGGCGGAGAAATCGATGAACGACTTGTAGTTGAGATTCGAAAGCAACAGTTCGCCCATGGCACGCATGACGAAGAACAGCATGAAGCCGATGATCATGTAGACGAAGATGATCGACGGGCCGGCGAGGCTGATGGTCTTGCCCGAGCCCATGAACAGGCCGGTGCCGATGGCGCCACCGATGGCGATGAGCTGGATGTGGCGGTTGGTCAGGTTGCGCTGCAGATGCTGGTCATCTGCCTGGGGGGATGAGGTCCGGGTCATAGGCTGCATTCCATTGAGGGTCAGTCTTCTTGTGAGCGAAAGCCGGTTAGGCTAACACGCACTGCAAAGGTGCGGGCGTGACAGATCGCCACGATCTTGGCGGTGCAGTGGGGATTTTTGACTGACCGCAGTCAAGGGTTGGCCTTTTCGCGGGCAAGCCGGCTCCCACGGTACAGCGCTGAACCCGAGTCTGCGCCGTACCGTGGGAGCGGGCTTGCCCGCGAAAAGGTCGACGCGATTCAGGCCTGTACCGCGACCCGCCCGCGCCGCACCACCAGGCTATCGACCACCCACATCACTACCATCGACACCCCCACCAGCGGGAACACGATACCCAGTACCAGCATCACCGTCACCGCTGTCTTCCAGCGCGGCAGGTCATGCCGCAGCGGCGGTACGCCAAGCCCACCGGACGGGCGGCGCTTCCACCACATCACCAACCCGCTCACCGAGCCCAGCAGGATCATCAGGCACACCAGCAGGATGACGATCTGGTTGAGCGGCCCGAACATCTTGCCCTCGTGCAGCATCACCCCAAGCTCGGTGGCGCGGGCTACCGGGCTGTAGTCGTGCCAGCGCACGTCGGCCAGGACCTTGCCGGTGTACTGGTCGACATGCAGGGTGGCGTCGTTGCGTGGATCGTCGGCGAACACCGCGATGGTGAACACGCCTTCAGCGGTGCTCGGCGAGGTGATGCTGTAGCCCGGCGCCACGCCGCGGGCGTTGGCCAGATCCTCGACCTGCTGCAGGGTGATCTGCGGCGCGGCCGGGGCGCTGTGCATGTCGTGATGGCCCATGTGCTCGGCATGCGCGCCGGACACCGGCATCGGCGTGTTCTCCAGGGCCCAGGGCACGGTCTGGCGATGAGCGCTGTTCAGCGCGCCTGCCTGCTGGTCGGATTTCGGTACGTCGTTCCACATCGCCGCCGGGAAACGGTTCCACAGGTCGGCGTACTGCTTGCCCCACAGCCCGGTCCAGGTCATGCCGCTGAGCAGCATCAGCAACAGCAGTGCCGAACCCCAGAAGCCGCTGACCGCATGCAGGTCGCGCCAGAGCACGCGCCCGCGTGCCGACAGGCGTGGCCACAGTACGCCACGGCGGTTGCGGCCACGTGGCCACCACAGATAAAGCCCGGACACCACCAGCACGACGCCCCAGCCTGCGGCGAGCTCCACCAGCCGATCGCCGACAGTGCCGACCATCAGCTCGCCATGCAGGGCGCGGGCGATGGCCTGCAGGTTCTGCTTGCCGTCCTGCGCGCCCAGCACCTTGGCGTTGTACGGGTCGACGAACACGTTCAGTTCGCGGCCGCCGTCATGCACCACGAACTGCGCGCTGCGCTCGGCGTCCAGCGGTGGCAGGTACTGGCCGACATGGCCCTGTGGATAAGCCTGGCGCACCTGGGCCAGCAGCGTGTCGGCGCTCTGGCGCTGCGGGCCGGCCTCGACCACCATCAGGTCGCGGTACATCCACGGGTCGAGCTGCGGCTTGAACAGGTAGATGATCCCGGTGATCGCCAGCAGGATCATGAAGGGTGCGACGAACAGCCCGGCATAGAAATGCCAGCGCCAGGCCAGGTTGTAGAAGGATTGCTTTGGTTTGCTCATGGAGCCTCCCGTTCGACCAGGTGGGGCGCGGTCAGGCCCGCGCCCCGGTTGTTATTGTCAGAAGCTGAAATCGACCTTGGTCCAGAAGGTCCTGCCCGGCTCGTTGACCGGCTGCGGGTCTGCCGCCGGGTAGCCGAACCCGGCGTTCCCGGCCAGGTTCAAGTGCTCGGCGTAGGCCTTGTCGAACAGGTTGTCGACGCCCGCGCTGAGCTTGAGGTTGTTGTTGACCTTGTAGGCACCGTTGAGCGAGAACACGCCGAAACCGCCGCTCTTCTCGTAGTCCTTGCCCACCACGTTGCCCTGGTTCTGGGCGATGCGGTTCTGCGCCGCGACCAGGCGCCACAGCGCACCGACGCTCCAGGCATCGCGGCTGTAGGTCAGGCCGAGGCGGCTTTCCAGCGGAGGCATCTGCGGCAGGGCCTTGCCGTCGCTGCTGTTCTTGCCCCAGGCGTAGGCCAGCGTCGCGTCGGCTTTCCAGTTTTCGTCGAGCTTGTACGCCGCGCCCAACTCGCCGCCCATGATGCGGGCGTCGATGTTCTGCGCCTGGGTGCTGCTCATGCCCATCATGCTGCGGTAGTCGAACAGGATGTAGTCGCGGATCTGTCCGACGTAGCCGGAGGCCCAGGCTTGCAGGCGTTCGTCCTGGTACTGGATGCCGAAGTCGAGCTGGGTGGTCTTCTCCGGCTTGATGCTGTCGAAGGCGTTGACCGAGCCCCGCGGGCCGTTGGTTGGCGAGAACAGCTCCCAGTAGTCGGGGAAGCGCTGGGCGTGGCCCAAGCCGATATAGCTGGTAGCGGAAATCGCCGCCAAGTCATGCTCGTAGCGGATGAAGCCGCTGGGCAGGGTATCGGCGCGGGTATCGCCATGGGTGGCACTGGCCTGGCGGAAGTCGCGGGCCGAGGCACGGTCCAGGCGCGCGCCGCTGATCAGCCGATCCTCGCCGGTGGCGTACCAGGTCAGCTCGCTGAACACGCCGTAGTTATGGAAGTCGGCGTCCTTGGTCCAGGGCTTGCCCTTGTGCGCATCGACGCCCATGCCGCCGCGTTTGCGGTGTTCGTTGGTCTGCGCGTCGATGCCGCTGATCAACTGCACGTCGGCCCAGCGCCAGGTCGCCTTGATGCGTGCGCCGAGGGTGCGCCGATCGACGTTGCTGACCATGGGCATGCCCATCATGCCGCTGCCCGAGGGTGTGCGCAGGCTGTAGTTGTCCATCACGTGGTCGGCATAGTTGTAGTAGACCTGCGCCTCGACCTTGTCGAGCACCTCGCCGAGGTTGGACTTTTCGAAGCGCAGGCCCAGGCTTTCGCGCTTGAACTGCGAGCCGTCCATGCCGCGTCCGGCGTAGCGCGCTTCGCCATCGCCCTTGCCGGCGGTGAGTTCGAGCAGGGTGTCGGTGTCCGGGGTCCAGCCGAGGGTCACGTCGCCGTTCCATTTGTCCCAGCGCGAAGGCACGGTATCGCCATTGCCGTCCTTGTAGTCGTCCGAGCGCGACTGGTTGCCGACGAAGCGCGCATAGGCCTGGCTGTTGCCGGCGGCGGCGTCGAGCACCTTGTCGAAGCGGCCGTTGGAGCCCGCGAGCAGGCTGGCGTTGACCCGGCTGCCGAGGGTGCCGAATTTCTCCGGCTCGCGCTCGAAGAGGATGGTGCCAGCCGAGCCGCCGGGGCCCCAGATCACGCTTTGCGGGCCTTTGATCACGGTCAGGCGGTCGTAGGTTTCCGGCGAGATGTACGAGGTCGGGGCGTCCATGCGGTTGGGGCACGCGCCGAGCATCACACCGCCGTTGGTGAGGATGTTCAGGCGCGAGCCGAACATGCCGCGCAGCACGGGGTCGCCGTTGGTGCCGCCGGAGCGGATGGCGGAAAAGCCGGGGATGGTCTTGAGGTAGTCGGCGCCGTCACTGGCTGGCACCGGCTGACGTGGATCCTTGGGGTTGGTGACCACGGTCAGCGGCGAGCTGGGCGCGATGGCGGTGATTACCGTCGGGCTCAGCTCCGGGGCGTCATGGCCTTCGTGGCCAGGCTCGACGGCTAGCGCCAGCGGGCTCAGCAGCGAGCCGCAGAGCATGGCGAGGGTCCCATGGCGGGACAGGGCAGAAACAGGGGTGCAGCCGGACATAATGATTCCAGTCGATCAGTCATGAGTAAGCGCGAAGCCTCCTGGCTTCGGGCGTGAAACGGGGTGGTCAGACGTTGATCGATGGAGGTGGGGCGCGGCTGCGGGCACCGGGAAACACCGCTTGCAGGGCATGGCCCTGGCGGGTCGGGTAGGTGGCGAGGGTGGTCGGGATGGTGCTGGCGAGGCTGAGTGGGCTGAGGGTCTGGGGCAGGGCGGGGCAGTTGAACAGCAAACTGCAGTAGCCGCATTTCTCCCAATCGGTGTGTAGCTGGCCGTCGTTGCCGTGACCGTGGTGGTCTTGCCCGGCATGCGGGTGCCCCGCGGCCATGGGCATGTCCATGGCCATGCTCATGTTCATGCCGGCGTGGTGATCCATCGGCATCGACTGGGAAACCAGCGGGCCGATGAAAATCATCCACATGGCGAACAGGCTCAGCCAGCCGCCACCGACGCGCCTGCGATCAGGGCGGGTGCTGCGGGCTGTGCTGTTGCGCGGCAAGCTCATGACGAGCGCCTGTCAACGGTCAGTGCGCGTGTTCGTGTCCAGCCTGGTCGGCGGGCGGCTGCTTCTGCACGGCGACGTCGACGGTGATGTCGCCGGCTTTCTCGAAGTGCAGGGTGAGCGGGAAGCGCTTGCCGTCAGTGAGCAGGCTGCGGTCCTTGGGCTGCATCAGCATCACGTGATAGGCGCTGGGGGCGAAGGTCAGGTCCTTGCCTGCAGGTACGACCACACTCTGCACCTGCTGCATCTTCATGGCGCCGGCCGCGGTCTTGGCGTGTTCATGCAACTGGGCGTCATCGCTGACGGGGCTTTCGACACTCAACAGGCGGTCATCGACCTTGCCGTTGTTGTGAACGATGAAATACGCCGCGACATTGGGCGCGTTCGGTGGCAGCTCCAGCGACCAGGGGTGGGCGATATGCAGGTCGCCGACACTGTATTCGTGGGCGTTGGCGAAGGCGCTGGGCAGCAGCAGGGTGGCCAGGATGAGGGCTTGCTTGAGCATGGTGAGTCTCCGGTCTGTACAGGTTCAGGAACAGCGTCTTGAACTCAGGCCAACGGAGAGGCTCGCGGATTGAGTGCCGGCCAGAGCTGGCGCGGCGTGGGCTGGTGCGTGGCGAGTGGTGGTGCCTGGCCGAAGCGCAGTTGCAGCGGGCTGTGCAGTTGCGGTGCGTGGCTGGCCAGGGCGAGCACAGGCGAGGCACCCGAGCAGCACCAGCAGTGCTGCATGTTGGAGTGGTCGTCCTGTTGGCCCAGGTCGATCTTGGCCAGGGCCTGGACATCGAGCTTGGCCTTGCCCGCGCCAGTCGAGCAGAAGGCACCCCACAGCAGCTGTTCGGCCGGGCCCTTGGGCGCGGCAGAAGACAGCGGCATGGCCAGCAGGTTGAACAGCACTGCAAGGCAGGCTATCCAGGCGATGTGCCGACGTGGGGGCATGGAGAGATCCGGTCAGGAATCAGGTGGCTATTGTACGGCGGAGTATAGGTAAAAATGCGGGGGTGCGGTGAAGTGCCGCAGTTGCTGTTGCAAAACCGGTAAAAGCGGCGTTGTGTTCTTCGCGGGCAAGCCCGCTCCTACAGGAGCCCCGCAATGTTCACCTCGACGGGGCATTTGTGGGAGCGGGCTTGCCCGCGAAGCAGTCACCGCCGGTCTTCAGGCCTTGCCGCGCCCCAGCAACCCGCGCACGGTCTCCTGCAGGTCCGCTGGCAACACCACCACCTTGGAGTTGTCGCTGCCGGCCAGGTTCTCCATCGCGCCGATGTAGCGCTCACCCAGCAGGTACATGGCCGGGGTGGTCTCGTTGCCCACCGCTTCACGCACCAGGGTGATCGCCCGGGCCGAGGCTTCGGCGAGGCTGATCTGCGCCTCGGCGTCCAGCCTGGCGGCCTGCAGGCGAGCTTCGGCTTCGAGAATGGCGGCCTGCTTGGCGCCCTCGGCGCGGGTCACGTCGGCCTTTCGTTCACGTTCGGCTGCGGCCTGGCGCTCCATGGCCTTCTGCATGTTTTCCGAAGGCTTGATGTCCTGGATCTCCACCGAGCGTACGGTCACGCCCCAGTCTTCGGTCTGTTCGGACATCGCCTCGCGCAGGCGCGCCTTGATCTGCTCGCGGCTCGACAGCGCCTCGTCGAGGTCCATGGCGCCGACGATGGCACGCAGCGAGGTCATGGTCAGGCTGGTGACGGCGAAGGAGAAGTTCTGCACGCCGTAGGAGGCCTTCTGCGGGTCGACCACCTTGGCGAAGCACAGGGCGTTGGCGACGATCACCGCGTTGTCGCGGGTGATGATTTCCTGTTGCTGCACGTCGAGGATGATGTCCTTGGTCGGCAGGCGGTAGGCGACCACGTCCATGTACGGCACCAGGATGTTCAGGCCGGGCTTGAGGGTGCTGTGGTAGCGGCCCAGACGCTCGACGATCCATTCCTCGCCCTGGGGCACGATGCGCACCCCCTTGAACAGGGTGATCAGAACGAACAGGGCGATGGCGCCGACGACGATGAGGCTGGTCATTGCAAGCTTCCTTTCAGTACGGATTCAGGGGCGGGTAACCCGCGCGGTGTTGCCTTCGATGGCGGCCAGGCGAACGCGCTCGCCAGCAGGGATGTCGCTGTCGGCGACGCAGGTCCATTCCTCGTTGCCGAGGATGGGCTTCTGGAAGCGCACCCGGCCTTTCTGGAACTGCGACACGCTGGCGGTCAGCAGGCCGACTTCACCGATCACGCTGTCGGCGGTCCAGCGCACGTCCGGCTTCTTGCGCCGGAACAGCTTGAACCACAGCAGGGTGGTAAGGGAGGAGAATGCCACCCACAGCAGCACCTGCATGTCCAGTTGCAGGGCCGGGGCGGCCAGGGCGATCAGCGACACCAGGATGGCGCCGATGCCGAACCAGAGAATGAAGAACGTAGGCAGGACCAGTTCGAGCAGGACCAGGGCGATGCCGAAGACGAGCCAGATCCACCATTGCATTTCCATATGGGCAGGGCCTTGCGGTGAGGGGGCTTGAAGTTTACGGCAGGGGACGCGGGAAGACTATTGGCAGTGGAGGATGGTGGCTTCGGAAACGGCCGGGGCTGCTGCGCAGCCCATCGCGGGACGAGTCGCAGCGGCGAACCGCACCGGCAGAGTGGACTGCCCTGCTCATATCGACAAGGCTTCGCGCAACTGCGCCACCGATCCGAACAGCCGATCCACCTCCGGCAACTCCGGTCGCTTCAACACCAGCACCGGTACCCCACGCTCGCGCGCCACTTCAAGCTTTGGCTCGGTCGCGGCGCTGCCACTGTTCTTGCTGACCAGTACATCGATCTGGCGCCGCTCGAATAGTGCTCGTTCATCCTCGAGGTGGAACGGCCCCCGTGCGCCGATCACCTCGCAACGTTCATTGCCCGCGCAGGCTTCCAGGGCACGCAAGGTCCAGAACTGGTGGGCCGGAATGTCTTCGAGATGTTGCAGCGGCTCGCGCCCCAGGGTGAATAACGGGCGCTTGAAAGGCGCCAATGCGTCGATCAACGCATCCCAGCCCTCGACTTCGCGCCAGTCGTCACCTGGCTGTGGCTGCCAGGCGGGGCGGCGCAAGGCCCAGCAGGGAATCCTCGCCGCCTTCGCCGCCTGTGCGGCATTGGCGCTGATCTGTGCGGCATAGGGGTGGGTGGCGTCGATCAGCAGCTCGATCCGTTCGCGCTGCAGGTAGTCGGCCAGGCCGTCGGCCCCGCCGTAACCGCCCACCCGCACCTGGCAGGCCAGGTCCTGTGGGATACGGCCGATACCGGCGAGGCTGTAGACATGCTCCGGCCCCAGCAACCGGGCGATGGCCAGCGCCTCGGTGACGCCGCCCAGCAACAAGATACGGCCGCTCATTGCACACCCGCCTTGCCGACGACACCGCCCTGGCGGTCGATGGCGAAAACCTCGACCTGCACCTGTGCAGGCACCACGCTGCGGGCGAAGGCCAGGGCATGGGCACAGACGGCATCGCCCAGGTCGATACCGGCGGCATGGGCGAGAGCCAGCGCCTGCTGGCTGGTGTTGGCGCCGATGATCGCCGCCTGCAGGACGGCGTCTGCGCCGATATCGGCTGCCCAACCTGCAAGTTGCGGCAGGTCGATGCTCGAATGACGGCTGTGCAGGTCCATGTGGCCCGCGGCAAGCTTGCTGATCTTGCCGAAACCGCCGCACAGCGTCAGGCGTGGCACCGGTACCTTGCGCAGGTGCTTGAGCACCGCGCCGACGAAGTCGCCCATTTCGATCAGGGCGATTTCCGGCAGCCCATAGACCCGGCGCATGGTGTCTTCGCTGGCATTGCCGGTGCAGGCGGCGATGTGGGTGTAGCCGTTGCTGTGGGCAACGTCGATGCCCTGGTGGATCGAGGCGATGTAGGCAGAGCAGGAAAACGGCCGGACGATGCCGCTGGTGCCGAGGATCGACAGCCCGCCGAGAATGCCCAGCCGCGGGTTCATGGTCTTGAGCGCAAGCTCCGCGCCGCCCTGCACGTTCACCGTCACCTCGAATCCGCCCGCGTAGGCGCACTCGCCTGCCAGTCGCTGCAGGTGCTCGCTGATCATCCGCCGCGGCACCGGGTTGATGGCAGGTTCCCCGACCGCCAGGACCAGGCCGGGACGTGTCACCGTGCCCACGCCTTGGCCGGCGACGAAGCGCACGCCGGGCTCGTCGATCAGGCGCACCTGGCTGTAGAGCAGAGCACCGTGGGTCACGTCGGGATCGTCGCCTGCGTCTTTCACGGTGCCGGCCTCGGCGCGCTCGCCGTCTCGGCGGCAGAATTCCAGGCGCATCTGCACCTGCTTGCCCTTGGGCAGGGTGATCTGCACGGCGTCGGTGGACTGGCCGGTGAGCAGCAACTGTGCTGCCGCCAGGCTGGTGGCGGTGGCACAGCTGCCGGTGGTCAGGCCGCTGCGAAGTGGCGCGGGCTGTTCGCGGGTTTCTTCACGCATCGAGGGGTTTCACCACCTCGAGCAGCGTGATCGGCAAGGCCTGGCGCCAGGTATCGAAACTGCCCAGGGCCTGGGCCTGGGCCACATGGATGCGGGTCAGTTCGCCGCCATGCTGCTCACGAAAATGCGCCAGGGCCAGTTCGCTTTGCAGGGTCACGGCATTGGCTACCAGCCGCCCTCCAGGGCGCAGACGCTCCCAGCACAAGGGCAGTACGCCTTCGCCGGTGACGCCGCCGCCGATGAAAATGGCGTCGGGGCGTTCGAGATCGGCCAGGGCTTGTGGCGCCTTGCCGCGAATCAACTGCAGGCCAGGAACGCCGAGCTGGTCGCGGTTGAATTCGATGAACGCCTGGCGACCTTCGTCGGCCTCGATGGCCAGTGCGCGGCAGCTGGGGTGGGCGCGCATCCATTCGATACCGATCGAGCCGCAGCCGGCGCCGACATCCCACAGCAGTTCGCCTGGCTGTGGTGCCAGGCGTGCCAGGGTGATGGCGCGCACGTCGCGTTTGGTCAACTGGCCGTCGTGGCGAAAGGCGCTGTCGGGCAGGCCGCTGATGGGCGACAGGCGCGGGCTGTCCGGCGCGGCCTGGCATTCGATGGCGACCAGGTTCAGTGCTGCGACCTGGGCGTGTGGCCAGTCCTCTGCACTGCCGCTCAGGCGCTTCTCATCGGGGCCGCCCAAGTGTTCGAACACCTGCATCCGGCTCGGCCCGAAGCCGCGTTCACGCAACAACTGCGCAATGGCCGCAGGGCTGTCGCCGTCATTGCTCAGCACCAGCAGGCGCACACCGCTGTAGAGTTGGGCATTGAGCGCCGCCAGCGGCCGCGCGACCACCGACACCACCTGCACCTCCTGCAACGGCCAGCCCAGACGGGCGGCGGCCAGGGCGCAGGAGGAGGGCATCGACAGCACCTGCATCTGTTCGGCCGGGACCTGGCGCGCGAGGCTTGCGCCAACGCCGTAGAACATCGGGTCGCCGCTGGCCAGCACGCACACGGGCTCGCCGTGCAGGGCCAGCACAGGGCCGAGGGAGAACGGGCTGGGCCAAGCCAGGCGCTCACCGACCACGCAGCGCGGCAACAGGGCCAGTTGGCGCGGGCTGCCGAAGATACGTGCAGCAGACAGCAGCGCGCGCCGGGCCTGCTTGCCCAGGCCGCTGAAGCCGTCTTCGCCGATGCCTACTACTGTCAGCCAGGGGGTCATCTGATCATTTCCGTCGTGTTGGGAGTCGTGTCGCCCTTTTCGCAGGCAAGCCGCAGCGGCGAACCGCCGTTCCCATAGCTATCCGGACCTGCAGGATACCTGTGGGAGCGGGCTTGCCCGCGAAAAGGACGACACGGTCCTGATGCATTGCTCGACCATCGGCTTTTCATGCCGCCGGACAAAGCAGGCATAATACCGCGCCTTCTACACTGAAGCGCGTCTTCACGATTGCCGGAATCCCCCTTGAAGCCACCCCACACACCCGCCGTTTCGCCCCGCCCCTCGGCTTGCCCGGGGTTGTGGCGCATCGTCGCGGCGCGTGATGGCGGCATTTGCCGGATCAAACTGCCCGGCGGCCTGCTGCTGGCCGAGCAGGCCGAGGCGGTGGCCGAGGCTGCCGAGCGCTTCGCCGGCGGGGTGATCGAGGCAACCAACCGCGCCAACTTGCAGATACGCGGTATCGGCGACCACCACCTGGCGCTGGTCGGGCACCTGCTCGATGCCGGCCTCGGCCCGCGCGAGGCGGCCGGTGACGATGTCCGCAACCTGATGCTCAGTCCGTTGGCCGGTGTCGATCCGGCGATGCTGATCGACATTCGGCCCCTGGCCGGGCAGATCCTGCACCTGCTGGAAACCACCCCGCGTCTGCATGAACTGTCGGCCAAGTTCGCCGTGCAGCTCGACGCGGGGGAGTCCCTGGCGATGCTCGCGCACCCCCATGACCTGTGGCTGTCGGCGCTGTTGCTTGACCGGCAGGTGTGGCTGGCCTTCGGGCTGGCGGGCTGCCCGGGCGATGGCGCAACCCTTGGCGCCGTCCCGCTGGAGCAGGGGGTGGCATTGGTGCAGGCGGTGCTGGAGCGCTTCCTCGACCTGGCCACGCCCGAGCAGACACGGATGCGCCAGTTGCTGCAGACCTGCCCCGTGCAGGATTTCGTCGAAGGGCTGGGCCTGCCGATTCGTCGCGACAGCGCTGTGCGTCAATGGCGGCGTGTGCCTGCCACACCGCGCTGGCTCGGTGTGTTGGCCCAGCGTGAGGGCAGTGCATTCGGCGTGGCGCCGCCGCTGGGGCGCTTGACGCCCGCCATGCTTCGCGGCCTGGCCAGGCTTGCGCGCGAGGCCGGTGATGGCAGCCTGCGGCTCACACCCTGGCAGAGCCTGGTGCTGCCGAACTTCGATCCATCGCTGCTCGGGCAGGCCCAAGCTGAGACAAAGGCGCTGGGCATGATCAACGACGTCTTGCAGCCACTTGCACGCATCAGCGCTTGCACCGGCTCCAGTGGTTGCGCCAAGGGCCAGTCCGACACCAAGGCCGATGCGCAGGTGATCGCCGGCCTGCTGCACCATGGCGCCCCGGCCAGTGTGCACCTGTCGGGCTGCCCGCGTTCCTGTGCCGTGGCCCATGTCGCCCCGGCCACCCTGCTGGCCCGCGCCCCGGGCCGTTATGACCTTTATTTTCGCGATGCACGCCTGCCGGGTTTCGGCCGACTGCGCGCATCCGACCTTACCCCAGAAGAAGCAGGCGCCATGCTCGACCTGCCGACGGAGCACCTTGATGATTGACTACATCCGCGATGGTCAGGAGATCTATCGCAATTCCTTCCGCATCATTCGCGAGGAGGCCCGCCTGGAGCGGATTCCGGCCGATCTGGAAAAGCTCGCGGTGCGGGTGATCCACGCCTGCGGCATGGTCGAGGCCATCGACGGCCTACAGTTTTCCGAAGGTGCCGGAACGGCGGGGCGCCAGGCCCTGGCCAAGGGCGCACCGATTCTCTGCGACGCGCACATGGTTGCCGAAGGTATCACCCGCGCGCGTCTGCCGGCCGACAACCCGGTCATCTGCACCCTGCGTGATCCCAGCGTGCCGGGCCTGGCCAAGGACGCCGGCAACACCCGCTCGGCGGTGGCCCTCGAGCTGTGGCGCCCGCATCTGGAGGGCAGCGTGGTGGTGATCGGCAATGCCCCTACCGCGCTGTTCTACTTGCTGGAAATGCTTGACGCCGGTGCACCCAAGCCTGCGTTGATCCTGGGCTTCCCGGTAGGCTTCGTCGGCGCTGCCGAGTCCAAGGCGATGCTGGCCGCCGACAGCCGTGGTGTGCCGTTCGTCATCATGCAGGGGCGTCTGGGTGGTAGCGCCATGGCCGCCGCCGCTGTCAATGCGCTCGCCACGGAGGTGGAATGATGCAGCCCCGTGGACGTCTGCTCGGCCTGGGGGTTGGCCCTGGCGACCCGGAACTGATCACGGTCAAGGCCCTGCGCCTGCTGCGCGAGGCGCCGGTGGTGGCGTATTTCGTGGCCAAGGGCAAGCGCGGCAATGCCTTCGGTATCATCGAGGCGCACCTGCAGGCGCAGCAGACCCTGCTGCCGCTGGTGTATCCGGTCACCACCGAGGTGCTGCCGGCACCGCTGTCGTACGAGCAGGTGATCAGCGACTTCTACGACGAAGCCAGCGTGCAGGTGGCCGAACACCTGGACGCCGGTCGTGATGTGGCGGTGATCTGCGAAGGCGATCCGTTCTTCTACGGCTCCTACATGTACCTGCACGATCGCCTGGCCCAGCGCTACGAGGCCGAGGTGATCCCGGGCGTGTGCTCGATGCTCGGCGGGGCGTCCGTACTCGGTGCGCCGCTGGTCTACCGCAACCAGACCCTGACCGTGCTCTCCGGTGTATTGCCCCACGAAGAACTCAAGCGCCGTCTGGCCGATGCCGACGCCGCAGTGATCATGAAGCTTGGGCGCAACTTCCCCAAGGTGCGCGAGGTGCTTGCCGAGCTGGGCCTGGACGGTCGCGCGTTGTACGTGGAGCGCGCAACCATGGCCAACCAGAAGATCGTCGCGCTGGACGCGGTTGATCCGCAGTCTTCGCCGTATTTCTCGCTGATCGTGGTACCGGGTGAAAAATGGCAGGGATGAACAGCGACAAGGCACCGGCCATCGTCATTCTCGGCCCTGGCAGCCTGGCCACCGCCCAGCGGATCCAGCAGCGTTATCCACAGGCGCGGGTTTACGGCCTGAGCGGCCGGGTCGAAGGTGTCGAGCACTGCTACGAATCCTTCGGCGACACCCTGCGCGGCCTGTACCGCGAGGGTGCGCCGATCATCGCCCTGTGCGCGGCCGGGATCGTCATTCGCACCCTGGCGCCCCTGCTTGGCGAGAAGGGCGCCGAGCCGCCGGTGCTGGCGGTGGCGGAGGACGGCAGCGCCGTGGTACCGCTGCTGGGCGGCCTGAGCGGCGTCAATGTCATGGCGCGGGAGATCGGCGAGGTGCTGGGGGTGGCGGCGGCCATCACCACCAGCGGTGAGCTGCGTTTCGGCACCTGCCTGCTCAATCCGCCGACAGGCTACGCCTTGGCGGACCTGGAGCAGGGCAAGCGCTTCGTCTCTGACCTGCTGGCCGGCGAGAGCGTGCGCATCGAAGGCGCGGCGCCCTGGCTGGCCCAGGCGCAACTGCCCGAAGACGCAGCAGCCCGACGCAGTATTCATGTCGGCTGGCAGGCACGTCCGGCTAGCCGCGACGAACTGCTGATCCATGTGCGTTCGGTGTTGGTGGCGGTGGATGTCGTCCAGCCAGACCTCCCCGCCCGTGTGCGTGCTGCCCTGGCTGCGGCGAATATCGCTGAAGCCTCGTTGGCGTGTTTGCTGGCGGGTGAGGATGACATGGCCGAGCCAGCCTTGTATGAGGCGGCGCGAGAACTTGGTGTGCCGCTGCGGTTTGCGTCGTCACGTTCAAGCCTGGCCGAGATGGCCACGCAGGCACTGGATGGAGCACAGGTCATCGAACAGTGCGGACTGGCCATCGCCGTGACGCCGTCGCCGATCGTTCCACAACAGGTCGGCCGTCTACGCGGCCGCCTGGCGGTGATCGGACTGGGCCCTGGCGCCGCCGACCTCATGGTGCCGGCGGTCAAGGCCGAACTGGCTCGCGCCGAGGATGTGCTGGGTTACGAAACCTACGTGCGCATGGCCGGCCCTTTCCGTGCCGATCAGGTGCTGCACTGCACCGATAATCGCGAAGAGATGCAGCGCGCGCGCCATGCCTTCGAACTTGCCGCACAAGGGCGTTCGGTGGTGGTGGTGTCGTCGGGCGATCCGGGGGTGTTCGCCATGGCAGCCGCCGTGTTAGAGGCGCTGCACGAGTCCAGCGATCCGGCCTGGCACCGGGTCGATCTGCAGATACTGCCGGGCGTCTCGGCATCCCTGGCCACCGCTGCCCAGGCCGGAGCTCCGCTGGGGCATGACTTCTGCGTCATGTCACTGTCGGACAATCTCAAACCTTGGTCGATCATCGAGAAGCGCCTGGACCTCGCGGCGCAAGCCGACCTGGTACTGGCCTTCTACAACCCGATTTCAAAGTCCAGACCGCACCAGCTCGGTGTGGCGCTGGAGGTGGTACGCCGACATCGACAGGGCAACACGCCCGTAGTCCTTGGTCGCGATATCGGTAGGCCGGGGCAGACGCTGAAGGTCGTCACGCTGGCAGAGCTGCTGCCGGAGATGGTCGATATGCGCACGATGGTGCTGGTTGGATCCTCGACCACTTGCTGTATCGACAAGGTCGGAGGGGGGCGCTGGGTCTACACCCCTCGCTGGTACGACCGCGACTCCTGAGGGAGCGCTTGCCCGCCGGGGAAGGGTTACGCAGCGCCCGCATCCTGTTCTTCTCATTAGGTTGGTAGCCGAGGCCAGAAGGCCTCGGACATCAATTGAACCAAGAGAGGAACAACGGTCATGACTGCTGAAAACCACGATATAGAGATCTTGCCCAAACGTAACGTATTCGTGTTCTCCGATACCATGGACATGCGCAACCGGGATGCTGCCAAGGAGTGTCACGTATTCGCCATGAGCGCGGCGTCGGCAGAGTTCAATCCGGTCACTCAAGCGGCAGAATGGTTCCAGAACTATACGTCGGTCATGCAGCAGGCCGGCTGGCTGCCGGTCAACTACAAGACCGAAACCGTCACTGATGGCGGCAAGTCGATGTCCGCCAGCAACCTTGTAGGCAAGGGTTTGAAGCTGGCTGCCAGTTATCTCTCTGGCGGTGTGAAAGATACCGTGCAGAAAGTCGGCACAGCTGCGATGGATGCGATTGCCAATTCGCCGGATGCCGTCACGGTCTTCGATATCGAGGCCAAGGAGATCGATAACACTGCGCTGACGCTGGCCCAGTGCGAACAGTCGCCTGGCGGTGAGGTGGTGATGTTCATCGTGTCGATCCAGAGTGACGGCGACCCTGTGACCAACTACAAAGGCTTGCTGTTCAACTGGACGTCTCATACCAATCTCACCGTGACCAACAGTGCTGCGTTGGTCTTCCATCACGGTCTGTACGAGTCGGTGCGTGATGTGCTGACTTCTCGTGTCTCCTCGAACAGCCGCAAGTCGCTGTTGAACATGAAACTGAAGGCCTGATCCCACCTGCTCGCGCCTGGCGCGGGTGTCACGCGACTGCACCAGGCGCAGCCTTGGCACAAAGGAGAGCACCATGAGTGTGGATAACGACAAAGCAGTTCGCGCCAGCGCGGCTCCGGGTAGTCTGGCCGTGTTCTTGCCGGGAGTGAGTCCTGACGAGCGCGAGGACATCTTGCTGGGTAACCTGTATGCCCAGCTCACCACCCGCGAGGAGTTTGGTGCAGGTCTGGTCACGGACTGGTTCGATTGCTACAGACGCAAGCTGAAATTTCTCGGATGGGATGCCACGCCTGCCCCAGGTGTGATCTTGCCAGGACCGGACAGGGACAGCCTCAAGAAGGATGCGCTGGCCTTGATCAGCCAGTACGGCAGCGCAGCGATGGCAGATGCGACCCGGCAGGCGCTGGAGGGTCTGGCGCAGGATGCCGAGGCGCTGGAGATTTTTTCGTATTCGTTGCGCCAGACGGAAAAGATCCATTTCCAGTTGCTGCCCTGTGTAAGGCATTCGGGAGATTACTTCGACATGGTGATCTATCACATGGAGGGAGGAGTGACTGCCCGCTGGAACATCGGAACGCTGTTCATGAATCAGAATCCTGGGCTGGACTTCTCGAAGGTGCGGGTGGAGTTGGTGCGATTCAACCTGAGGCTGTTCCGTGACAAGTACAAAGCGCTCGTGCGTCAACGGGTGTATGGGAAGGGGGGGACTTCCTGCGCAACGTTAAGCTCGCGAAAAGCTGAAACCTTTGTATCCGGCGGCCTGCGGACCAGGGTCGCTGGATTTGTCAGGGGGCGTGCAGGTGATCTGTCACGGCCTCGCGCTGGTTCGCCCAGAACTGGATCAGTTCGCGCAGTTGCGACAGCTCTACAGGTTTGGCCATGTGCCCGTCCATGCCGGCCAGGCGCGCGCGTTCCTTGTGTTCGCTGAGAATATGCGCGGTCAGCGCCACCACTGGAGTGCGCTGGCGCTGGTTGGCCGCCTCCCAGTCACGCAGGCGTTGGGTCGCGGAGAAACCATCGAGTATCGGCATCTCGCAATCCATCAGGACCAGGTCGTAGCGCGTGGCCTGCATCGCCTCCAGCGCCTCTTCGCCGTTGCTGGCAGTGTCGGGCTCGAGGTTGAGCTTGCCGAGCATGCCGCGGATCACCTTGGTCGAGATGCTGTTGTCTTCGGCGACCAGGATACGGAAGTCGGCAGGCAGGTTCAGCGGCGTTGGCGTGCCACCGAGGGCGGCAATTATCGCCGGCTCGCGGCCGCGCTGGGCCAGCTCTTCGGCCAGGGTGGTCTTGAGCGTGTAGCCGGCTACCGGCTTGGCGAGGATGCGTTTGACCCCGGCATTGCGGGCGATGATCTTGCTGGGCGCGTTGCTGATGCCGGTCAGCATGATCACCAGGATGTCGTGGTTCAGGCTCGGATCTTCCTTGATCTTGGCTGCCAGTTGCATGCCTGTCATGCCGGGCATGTTCTGGTCCAGCAGCACGGCATCGAAGTAGTCGCGCAGGTGTGCCTTGGTGCGCAGCAGCGCCAGTGCCTCCTTGCCGGAAGGCACGGCGCTGACGTTCATGCCCCAGGCGCTGCACTGCTGCACCAGCACCTTGCGACAGGTGTCGTTATCGTCCACTACCAGCACCCGAGCATCGCGCAGCGGACCGTCAAGGTCGGCGGGCGGCTGTTCCAGGCGCAGTGGATCGAGCGGCAGTGTCAGCCATAGCGTATTGCCCAGGCTGGTGCTGGTCTTGATGCCGAATTCGCCGTGCATCAGGCCGATCAGTTGCTTGGCGATCACCAGCCCCAGGTGGCCGCCGAGCTTGTTGCTGGAGAGGAAGTGGTGGCTGTGCAGCTCGGCCTGCAGCAAAGCCTCGCGCTCGGCGCTAGCCATCGGCTCGCCGCTGTCCTGCACGGCGATACGCAGGCGCGGAGCGTCACCGCGCTGGTCGAGGGCCACCACCAGCAGGATTTCGCCTTGGTCGGTGTTCTTCAGGGCATTGTCCAGCAGACTCGACAGCGCCTGACGCAACCGCGTCGGGTCGCCGCTGATCACGCGTGGCACCTGTGGCTGGGTGAAGCTGATCAGCTCGATGTTCTGCTGTTCGGCCTTGGCCCGGAAGATGTTCAGGCAGTCTTCGATCAGTGCGTTGAGATCGAACTGCACATCATCCAGCTCGATCTGTCGTGATTCGAGCTTGGAGATGTCGAGGATCTCGTTGATCAGCGTGAGCAACTCGTTGCCGGCGCTGTGGATGGTCTGCACATAGTCGCGCTGCTTGACCGACAGCGGTGTGCCCAGCAGCAGCTCGGTCATGCCCAGCACGCCGTTCATCGGCGTGCGGATCTCGTGGCTGATCTTGGCCAGGAATTCGGCCTTGGCGTTGATCTCGGCGTCGCTGGCGGCGAGGGCTCGGCTGGCGCGCACGCGCTCCTCGTTGATCTTGCGCAGGCGCTCGCTGACGGCAAGGTTCAGCAACAGGCCGCTGACCACGGTCAGCCCCATCAGGATGACCAGCAGCCAGGGGGTGGGGGTGCGGGTCAGGCCGAGCAGCGCCGGCAGCAGGACCAGGCCACCGAGGTTGAACACCAGCATGGCCAAGGTGAACAGGCGGGCGGGGTTGTAGCCCTTGTACCAGTAGTAGGCGCTGGCCAGGAGCATGCTCAGGCTGCCGAGGGCAAGCAGGGTGTAGGTGGTCAGGTTCAGCGGCAGGGTGTCGATGAACAGCAGGAGCAAGCCGCTGATCGCGGCGATCAGCATTTCTGCCTGCAGGATGCGGGTGAGCCGCGCGGAACCGCAGGGCGAGAAGAAGCGCTGGGTGAAGTACAACCCGCAAAGCCCTGCCAGGACCAGCGTGAGGTAGGCAGCAGGCGTTTGCGCGCTGTGCCACAGGTGCCACCACGGGCCGCTGAGGTTGAGCAGGATCAAGGCACTGAGCAGCATCAACGCGTGGTAGAGCGCCAGCACCAGGGTCGTGCTGGAACGGGTGTAGAAGAAGCGAATCAGGTTGTGCAGGATCAGCATCACCAGGCCGCCGAACAGCAGGCCGAACAGCAGCGGCTGGCGCTGGTCGATGGCCGCGCTGGCCGCCGGTTCCAGAGAGATCGCCGGGCGCAACTGGTGCTCGGAGACCAGGCGCAGGTAGATGTCCAGCGGTTGTGTGGCGTTGGGCAGTGGCAGAACGTGGTCGCTGCCGCGCAGGGTGGGGCTGGCGTTGCCCAACTGTCGACCATGGTGCAACTGGCGCAGCAGCGTGCTGCCGTCGAGGGCGTAGAGGTCCAGGCGTGACAGGTCGGGGGCGAAGATGCGCAGCAGGCGCTCCTGGTCGGCGGGCTCCAGACGGTAGTGCAGCCACAGGGCCTGGTCGGGCAGGGCGGCATCCAGCTCATCCAGTTGCAGCGGGCTGAACTGGTTGCGATAGCGGTCGGAGCGTACGTCGGAGAGCTGCAGGCTTGCCTGTTCATCGAGCAGCACAGACCACCCGCCGCCTTGTTCGGCCGCAGCCGGAAGCAGGCAGAGCAGGGTCAGCATGCTGACGATCAGGGCAGTGGCAATCCGAAGCCGACGCACGACGAGATCCTTTCTTGGCTGATAAGCCGGATAACAACTATGCGCGGCGTGCCGCGCCGAAGGCAAGGCCCCGATGGGGCCCTGTCGACGAGCCGCAGGCCGTGCGCCAAGGCGCTACGACCTGCGGGCCGCAATTTACTGCTGGTGTTCACCGCGCTCGCGGGCGATGGCTCGGTAGCCGATGTCGGTACGGTAGAAACTACCGTTCCAGCTGACTTCCTTGGCCAGGCGGTAGGCCTGCTGCTGTGCATCGGCAACGGTGCTGCCCATGGCGGTGGCACACAGGACGCGTCCGCCATTGGTGGTCACCTGGCCATCCTTGAGTGCAGTACCGGCGTGGAACACCTTGCCTTCGATCTTGGCAGCAGCGTCCAGGCCGTGGATCACGTCACCCTTGGCGTAGTCGCCCGGGTAACCGCCAGCGGCCAGCACTACGCCCAGGCTCGGGCGTGGGTCCCACTGTGCTTCGACCTTGTCCAGAGCCTTGGCGAATGCGGCCTCGACCAACAGCACCAGGCTCGACTCCAGGCGCAGCATGACCGGTTGTGTCTCGGGGTCGCCGAAGCGGCAGTTGAACTCGATGACCTTGGGGTTGCCTGCCTTGTCGATCATCAGGCCGGCATAGAGGAAACCGGTGTAGACGTTACCTTCCTCGGCCATGCCGCGCACGGTCGGCCAGATCACCTGGTCCATCACGCGCTGGTGCACGTCGGCCGTGACTACCGGGGCCGGCGAGTAGGCGCCCATGCCGCCGGTGTTGGGGCCGGTGTCTTTGTCGCCGACACGTTTGTGGTCCTGGCTGGTGGCCATTGGCAGCACGTTGTGGCCATCGACCATGACGATGAAGCTGGCTTCCTCGCCGTCGAGAAACTCCTCGATCACCACACGCGAACCGGCTTCACCGAAAGCGTTGCCGGCGAGCATGTCGCGCACGGCGTCTTCGGCTTCCTGCAGGGTCATGGCGACGATCACGCCCTTGCCTGCGGCCAGGCCGTCGGCCTTGATCACGATCGGTGCGCCTTTCTCGCGCAGGTAGGCCAGCGCCGGCTCGATCTCGGTGAAGTTCTGGTAGTCGGCGGTCGGGATCTTGTGGCGAGCCAGGAAATCCTTGGTAAAGGCCTTGGAGCCTTCGAGCTGCGCTGCGCCCTTGGTCGGACCGAAGCAGTCCAGACCGCGGCTGCGGAACAGGTCGACCACGCCAATGACCAGTGGCGCTTCAGGGCCGACGATGGTCAGGTCGACGTTCTTCTCGGCGAAATCGGCCAGTTGCTCCAGGGCGCAGACGTCGATGGCGACGTTCTCGCATTTGGCTTCGATGGCAGTGCCGGCGTTGCCCGGGGCCACGAAGACTTTCTCGACGCGTGGATCCTGGGCGACTTTCCAGGCCAGGGCGTGTTCACGGCCGCCGCTGCCGATGATCAAAACTTTCATGTCAAAACCTCGAAATCTGTCGAACGAGAGACAATGCTTCTCGCTGTACGAGGTCGCACTGAAGCAGGTAGATGCAAGGCGGGGACGGTTCCGATGAGCGGAGTTGCCTTCTGGCAATGAGCATCAGCGGAACCGGCCCCAACGCAGCAGATGCCTGCTTCAGTGCGGCCGATTGCCATAAATCAGTGGCGGAAATGGCGCATACCGGTAAACACCATCGCGATACCGGCTTCATCAGCAGCAGCAATCACCTCGGCATCACGCATCGAGCCACCCGGCTGGATCACAGCGCTGATACCCACCTTGGCGGCGTTGTCGATGCCGTCGCGGAATGGGAAGAACGCGTCCGAAGCCATGACCGCACCCTGTACCTGCAGACCAGCATGCTCGGCCTTGATTGCAGCGATGCGAGCGGAGTTGACGCGGCTCATCTGGCCGGCACCGACACCGATGGTCTGGCGGTTCTTGGCGTAGACGATAGCGTTGGACTTGACGAACTTGGCGACTTTCCAGGCGAACACCAGGTCGTGGATCTCTTGCTCGGTCGGCGCGCGTTTGGTGACGACCTTCAGGTCCTCGGCGCTGATCATGCCGATATCGCGGCTCTGCACCAGCAGGCCACCGTTGACGCGCTTGAAGTCCCAGCCAGCAGCGCGCTCGGCAGGCCATTCGCCACACTCGAGCAGGCGTACGTTCTGCTTGGCGGCGACCACGTCGCGGGCGGCCTGGGAGATTTTCGGTGCGATGATCACTTCGACGAACTGACGCTCGACGATGGCCTTGGCGGTTTCGCCGTGGAGTTCGCGGTTGAAGGCGATGATGCCGCCGAACGCCGACTCGGTGTCGGTGGCGTAGGCCAGGTCATAGGCCTTGCGAATGCCACCTTCGTTTTCCGGGACCACCGCCACGCCGCACGGGTTGGCGTGTTTGACGATGACGCAGGCCGGCTTGAGGAAGCTCTTCACGCACTCCAGCGCGGCGTCGGTGTCGGCCACGTTGTTGAACGACAATTCCTTGCCCTGCAACTGGACGGCGGTGGAAATGCTGGCCTCGCCTTTCTTTTCTTCGACATAGAACGCCGCGCTCTGGTGCGGGTTCTCGCCGTAGCGCATTTCCTGGGCCTTGACGAACTGGCTGTTGAAGGTGCGCGGGAACTCGCTGCGGCCTTCGGTCGACAGGGTGTCCTTGGACTGGTCGATGCTGCCCATGTAGTTGGCGATCATGCCGTCGTAGGCGGCGGTGTGCTCGAAGGCCTTGAGCATCAGGTCGAAGCGCTGGGCGTAGGTCAGGCCGCCGGCCTTGAGGCCTTCGACGATGCCGGCGTAGTCGCTGGCGTTGACCACGATGGCGACGTCCTTGTGGTTCTTCGCCGCGGAACGCACCATGGTCGGGCCGCCGATATCGATGTTCTCGATGGCGGTCGGCAGGTCGCAACCTGGCTTGCTGATGGTGGCTTCGAACGGATACAGGTTGACCGCGACCAGGTCGATCGGCTTGATGCCGTGCTCGTTCATGATGGCGTCGTCGGTGCCGCGACGGCCGAGGATGCCGCCGTGGATCTTCGGATGCAGGGTCTTGACCCGGCCGTCCATCATTTCGGCGAAGCCGGTGTAGTCGGCCACTTCCACCGCGTTCACGCCGTTATCCTTGAGCAGCTTGTAGGTGCCGCCGGTGGACAGGATCTCGACACCGAGCTGTTGCAGCTCACGGGCGAACTCGAGGATACCGGTCTTGTCGGAGACGCTGATCAGGGCGCGGCGGATCGGCAGGCGGGTAGTCTGGTCGGTCATTTCGGATTCCATAACGCGGTGGAGTCAGCAAAAAAGGCGCCTCTTTCAACGGAGCCGCCTTTTCTGATTGGGATTCTGGCTTACAACAGGTCGTACTGTTTGAGCTTCTTGCGCAGGGTGCCTCGGTTGAGCCCGAGCATCTCGCTGGCCTTGGTCTGGTTGCCCTTGACGTGGTTCATCACGCTCTCGAGCAGCGGTGCCTCGACTTCCGAGAGCACCAGGTTGTACACGTCCGTGACGGTGGCGCCTTCCAGGTGGGCGAAGTAGTTGTGCAGTGCCTTTTCGACGCTGTCGCGCAGGGTCTGGCCCTCTTCGCTCGGCGTGTTCAGGTGCTGCTTCAGGTTGGCGTTGTCGCTCACGGGCGTTGTTCCACTCACTAATGTCTCGGTCATCATCGTCATGCGGCCACCCCTTGTCCGTCCTCTGTCTCAAGGCTCTGTCGACGTTCGGCGAAAAACGCCCGAACGTTGGCGCACTGCGCTTGGGTATCTTCCAAGGCATTGAAGCGGGCGCGAAACTCCCTGCCGCCCGTGCGTGTTGCCAGGTACCAGCCCACGTGCTTGCGGGCGATACGTACGCCCATCACATCCCCATAGAAGGCATGCAGCGCGGCAAGGTGCTCCAGCAGAATGCGTTCCACTTCATCCAGCCCGGGAGCCGGAAGATGCTCGCCTGTCCGCAGGTAATGCTCGATCTCGCGGAAGATCCATGGCCGCCCTTGGGCGGCACGGCCGATCAGCAGGCCGTCGGCCCCTGTGGCATCCAGCACCGCCCGGGCCTTTTCTGGCGACGTGATGTCGCCGTTGGCGAAAACCGGGATCGACACCGCCTGCTTGATTGCGGCGATGGTGTCGTACTCGGCTTCACCGGTGTACAGGTCGGCGCGTGTGCGGCCATGCACCGCCAGCGCCTGGATTCCAGCCTGTTCAGCGATCTTCGCCACGTTCAGGCCGTTCTTGTTCGAGCGATCCCAGCCGGTGCGAATCTTCAGGGTGACCGGCACATCGACCGCACCGACCACCGCGTCGAGGATTTCAGCGACCAGCGCTTCATCTCTCAATAAAGCAGAGCCTGCCGCTTTGTTGCAGACTTTTTTTGCCGGACAGCCCATGTTGATATCGATGATCTGGGCACCGGACTCGACGTTGGCTCGCGCTGCCGCGGCCAGCATCTGTGCATCGCCACCGGCAATCTGTACCGAACGCGGTTCGGGATCGCCTTCGTGGATGCGGCGCAGGCGCGATTTGCGGCTGTTCCACAGGTTCATGTCGCTGGTGACCATCTCCGACACCACCATGCCCGCTCCCAGACGTTTGCAAAGCGTGCGGAAAGGCTGGTCCGTCACCCCGGCCATAGGCGCGAGGATCAGGTTGTTCTGCAGTGTATATGGGCCGATGCGTACCGCCGACATAGGTGTTCCCTGTTGTGGGGCCGGATCATTGGAGTTCGAAAAAGGGATGGCATGATACCCGCTCTCGGTGACCGGATAAAGATGGAACTGGATAAAATCTGAACAGTTGTGGGCTTATGACATTTAGGTTGGTGATGTCGCCCACCGCGCTCCCTCAGGTATGGCGTGCTACTCGGGGGAGCGGAAACTCAAGCTGTAGTTCACCGCCTTGGGGCCTGGATCGAGGATGTCCAGAGCGATGTGGATCGGTGTCTGGCTAGGCATCTCGCCCCGCCCGGCCAGCTCGCCCGACAGGTACTCGCTGGGTTTGAACCGACGACTGGCGATCAACTGCCCGTTGAGGTCGGCGAAACGCAGCTCCAGCAAGGGGAAGGGTTGGCTGAAGGAGGCGCGGTTGTAGATGATCGCGTCGACGATCAGCGCGCCCTTGAAGTCCGGATGGCTGCGCACCACCAGGTTGCTGCTCTTGATACGAGCGATGTCGACTCGGGTGGGTACCTGGCAGCCGACGATCGGGCACAGTTGCTGGAACAGCGGCCGGTAACGATCGTGCCGGGCCATCTCATCGAAGTGGTAGTAGACGTACTGGAAGGCCAGCAGGCCAGCGGCTAGCAGCGCCAGGAAGCCCCAAAGCAGGCGCTTGCCCCAGTTCGGTGCGGGCTTTTGCCAGTCCAGTTGCAGCGGGTCGTCGACCACATCGACCAATGGTTCCTTGCGCGCGCGCGAGGGTTTGCTGGCCAGGACCGGCTCCAGCCGTTCGTCGTCTTCGGCATCATCGTGGTCGTCACGTGCCGACAGGCGCAGATTCGCGACATCGTCGTCCAGGGCCGAGAGGCCTTTTTCCGGACGAGGCTCGTCGAGGGACGAGAGCCGCTCGGTGGCTGGTTCGTCGCGTTCGGCGGGCAAGTGTGCGGGGGTGTCTTCGTCGTCGAGCTCAAGCGTCTGTCCGAGGGTTGGCTCGGTACGCTCCTGTGCTATCGGTTCCAGGTCGAGTGGCTCCTGCTCGACCAGAACCGGTGCAGGTGCCGGTGTGGGTTGCGAGTCGGGCTCGAGGCGGTCATCGGTTGCGGTGCCGAAGGGCTCGTCACCATGTTGCTCCGGGTGCTGATCGTCACGCCGCGCCTGCAAGGACTCGTCGCGCTCGGCGTTTTGGCGCTCGGGGCGAGGGCCTCGTCGCTCCAGGCGCGCAAGCTCCTGGTCCAGATCCATGGCATCCAGCGTGGCAGCCCAGTCGTCCTGGCTCGGCGCGGGTGGCTCGACCGCAGGCGTTGCTGGCACCGTTGGCGCTACCGGTGTCGTGGCAACCGGCGTTGGCGCAGCCCCCTGGCTCTGTTCGAGCAACTGCCGCGCGGCATTGAACACCTGCAGGCACTGGCCACAGCGCACCACCCCACGGGCCACGCTCAACTGGTGATACGTGACGCGAAAACGCGTCTGGCAATGCGGGCACTGGGTGACGAAACTGTCGGTCATGCGGCGATCCGGGGGTTGTGCAGGGTTGGAGTCTGGTGCTTTACGAACTGTAGCCTAGCGACGACGGCCGCTGATACGCACCCAGCCATCGCGCACGACGATCGGGTCGAGGTCGAAGTCGGCGGCGTAGGCAGCAGCCACTTCCTCGCCCTGCTCGGCGAGAATGCCCGACAGCGCCAGCAGGCCACCAGGGCGTACCAGGCCGGACAACTGCGGGGCCAGTGAGACCAGCGGGCCGGCCAGGATGTTGGCGACCAGCACATCGGCCTGCATCGCCGGCATGTGCTCGGGCAGGTACAGCGCCAGCTTCTCGTCGGCGATGCCGTTGCGCTGGGCGTTGTCACGCGAGGCTTCGATGGCCTGCACGTCGATGTCGGTCCCCACCGCTTCGCGGGCGCCCAGCAGCAGGGCGGCAATGGCCAGGATGCCCGAGCCGCAGCCAAAGTCGAGCACCTGGGTGCCTGCGAGCGACTGGCCGTCGAGCCATTCCAGGCACAGGGCGGTGGTCGGATGGGTGCCGGTGCCGAAGGCCAGGCCCGGGTCGAGCAGCAGGTTGACGGCGTCTTTCTCCGGGGCCTCATGCCAGCTCGGCACGATCCACAGGCGTTGGCCGAAACGCATCGGCTGGAAACCGTCCATCCAGCTGCGTTCCCAGTCCTGATCCTCGATGACTTCGGCCTGGTGCTCGGGCAGATCGGCGCCGGTCAGCAGCTGCAGGTGGGCGAACACCGCTTCGGGCTCGGCATCGGCTTCGAACAAGGCCAGTAGATGCGTGTGCGACCACAGTGGGGTGGTGTTGAGGTCCGGTTCGAAGATCGGCTGGTCTTCGGCATCCATGAACGTGACCGAGACGGCGCCGACTTCGAGCAGGGCGTCTTCGTAGGTTTCGGCTTGTTCCGGGCTGATGGCCAGACGTACTTGCAGCCAGGGCATGGCGGGCACCTTAAATGTGATTCGGTGTGATCGAAGAGGCAGTCTGCGACTGCCAAATCGGGCATTTTACGCGAGCGCATCCCATACGGACAGGCCGCAGGATGATCCGTCGAACAAATAACTACCGCTGGTCGTGCCGCGGCGCTACCTAGAATTCGGGCCCCCAAGCCTACGAGGTATAGCGTCATGAACGATCAGCCCGCTACCCATTCCCCCATTGACGATTCGTCGGCCCACTCCATCATCGAGCGACTCGGGCGCTGGAGTGCGGCCTTCGAGCAACGACGCAACTCCCAGCTGAGCTTTATCGAGGCAATCGAAAGCGACGCGCTTGTGCAACTGCGCACCTACTACACCGAAGATATCGACCCGAATTTCATCCAGGACCTGCTGGATGCTGCTCTGCAGCGCATGGTCACCCAGCAGCCGGTGCTCTATGACGAAGCAGAACATGCCATCTATCGCATCAGCGACGGGGAGCCGCGTGAAGTGCCGCTGGAACGGCGCCAGCAGGTCGAACAACTGGTGGAGGGCATCGGTGGGCGCATGGTTGAAACCTACCGGGATTACCTCACCCGCCACTGGGAGGCGAAGCCCCAGGGCTTGAGTGATGTGCTCGAGTACCAGAAGCGAATCAGCCAACGTTGCGAGCAGCACTGCATTGATCTTGAAGCCGCGCTGGGCGCGCCACAGGTTGCCGCGATGACCAGTGCCCAGGTGCGGGCGCTGATTCGGGAGCAGGAGCGGGACTGGCATGCGCAGCCTGCGCTGTTGTTTCTCGCCGATGACGATGAGAGGCAAGTGCTCGACAGGCTTGTCCGCAAGCACCTGCCGGAGTGGTATCGCAATTTGAATGCCGAGGACGTCGCGGCGCTGACTGCCGCTCAGGGCGTTTGCGAGGGAGCGCAGTCAACACTCGAAAGTTTGCTTGGTAGTGCGCGCTCGTTGCGTGAGCATGCGGGCAGCCTGGCGTCCGCCTATCTGCATGAGCATTTCGACCTGCCATTATCTGCCGACCTCATCACCGTCAAATGTGAACCGTCAGCTACGGAAAATGTGAGCGTCAGGACGCTGACCCTTACCGAGCTGGTGATGGAAGGCGCAATTGACGTGACACAGGTGTACAAGCCGCTGCAGGTGAGCATGCCGTTACTGCATTGCAAGCCACCTTCCGCTGAGCAACTACAGGGTCTGTTGAGCGAACTCGATGTCCCGCACAGCTTCATCGCGACCCTCAAGCAGCGCCATCAGGACGCTGAAGTCGAGTTGGCGCAGCTAGAGCTCTATGACTCGCAATTGCGCTATAGCCTGCTGATTGCCAGCAAGAAAGGGCACCTGTCGGATGCGCGTCATGATCAGGTCTTGGCATTGCTCGCCCAGGAGCCGCCAGGCGATGAGATCTGTCCTCTGCAATTGTGGGCGGGCGCAGATTGCAGTGACTTGTTGTTGTTCGCCGTAGCAGATGACGCCTTTGTGCTGTATGCCCCTGGTAAACCAGATGGCCAGGAGTGGATAGAGCTGGTATCACAGCGCGCGCTCAACAGTGAAATCGGTGGTTGGTTGGCGGAGGAAACGGGTCGTCATTATCTGTTGAGCCAGGTTCCCTTCGATCAACGAGCCACGGTCAGTGCATCCATCCTGAGCATCGTGGAAAAACCTTCCGAATGGTCCCTGAGTCTGGATCGTAGGAGAGCCCTGACGGGGTACGAGGCATGCTTGGCCGAGCGGGTGCGCTTGAGCAATAAAAAGGCCGAGGATGAGATCGAGGCCTCTATTGCGCCGTATTACGCACTTAACCTGAACATTGGCCAAAAGCGCGTGATCAACCTGGAAAAGCAGGTGGCGTTGCAAGCTGAGCACGTGTTTGCCGCGTCGATGCAGGATTATGAAGGTTTTCACGCGTTCGCCCGGCGTACCGTCGAGACTGCCATCAAGCCTTACCTGGACGACAAGGGCATCACCGAACAGGTCGACCCGGAGTCTATTCTGTTCGATCTGCCGTCCACAGACACGGATACGCCGCTGACGATGAACCTGGTCGATCTGGTCTGCTATGGATATGACGACAATTCCGGCCTGGACAACCCGAAAAAGGGCGTGCGCTCCCTGGTTGGCCAGGACCTGAGCGCTCTACGCAGCCACGATTTTACGCGCTATGCACGTCGCGCTTACGTTGGCGAGACGTACATCACACACATACGCGAACACTATCTGAACGAGTCCTCGGCGGATTATGAGGCTCGCCGGAAGATGTTCGGTCGTGCGCTGATCTCGGCGATGGACCGCGATTTGCGCCTGGCCAGTATCAAGGCTGAACTCGATCAAGCGACCTATACGAAACTGATTGCACTGGTGACGGCGCTGGGGCGGACGTTGAGCCAGCCCGACATCTTCAGTGAATCGGAAACGGTGGTCGAGAGTTCGGGGGTGTTTCGTTTGTCGATCGACGGCTGTTTCGTACTGGGCGCCTATGTCCTGCGCGATGTGGCAGACAAAGTGGCGACTGACTGGCTGTATACCCCGGATGCCCCGGATGGTGTTCTGCTGCGCCCCTATCAGTCCTTGAACGCCACAGGTACGGGCGTGCTTTACGATTATCTGCTCAACCGGGTTACGTTGGCCTCCAGATCCAAGGTCAGCACGCGCCTGAAGAGGTTGGCCAGTGGCGACAGTCATCGTGATTCCCTGCGTGGGCTCAACCAGGTGGTGACGGTGGTCGGGGAGTACAACGTGTTCATCGAGCATGCGCTCGCCGATGTCGAGGATGCGACCCTTGGCAAAGCCGAGGTCATTCGCGCCCAGGTGTTCAAAGGCGTTCTGTTCAGCGCACTGCCGTTGCTGGTGTATCCGCCGTTCGCCATAGCGTTTGGGGCCTTCATGACCGCCTCTGCTTTGAAAAAGGCCATTGTCGCCCATACTCGATGGGAAACCGCAGTGGCCCTGCAGAACTGGCTGGAAGCGTCGTGGGGTTTGTTGGGGGCGGTGTTGAGTGTGCCAGGAGTGAGCCTGGGAATGCTCAAGTCAGCGCTTGCGCCCTTGCGCCAGGCAGTTGTCCGCCGCCCTCAGGTGACGGGTGCGACACGAACCCCCTCCCTGCAGTTCGACAAGTCCTGGGCAGTCAAGAGCAAGCCTGGCGATCTGCACAAGGTGACGGAGGACGGTATCTGGAAAGGCACCTACCGTAGCGGCGCCAAGGACGCTACCAACGCAGAGCATTTCATCCGCTCGGGCGGTCGTTACTACAAGGTCGTACACGACGCTGAGCACGCTACATTACGGGTGTTCAAGGCCAATCGCCCGCAGAGCTACCATCGCCCGGCAGTGCGATTGCATGAAGATGGCCGATGGATTGCCAACAGCACCGGCCTTCGCGGCGGCAATCATGTGCAGGATGCTGGAACCCTGACGCAGGCAAGGCAGATTACCAATGGCGAGGGAGCGCCATCGGAAATACGTGGCGCTCTGCAGGGAGAAGCCGTGGTGGCGCGATACGTGGGGGCGGCGGATGACTACCTGTATACCGTCAATGCGCAGTCCTGTGTGGCGGTATCCTTGTACAACCCAGCAACACGTGCAGGTGCGGTGCTGCATATCGATCACAATGTCCGTAGCCTGATCGAGCCTGCACTGCGGCAAGTGCTGACGCAAATCGGCGCTGCGCAGGATGGCGCGGGCGTCAGGGCAGTCATGGCCGGTGGCGACTGGCTGGGCGGTACGGATATCGGCGGCGTCGTGCGGGCGTTGCTCAGGCGCCAGGGAATCCAGGCAAGTTGGCAGCACTGGTCGTTCTCGTCGTGTTTTGGCGGAAGCTATGGCATGACGCTGAACCTGGGGAGCGGCGTTACGCGTGTTTACCGAACGCCTATGAGCGTGGTCGAGCAAGTGCTGACGCCGATCATGAAGCAGGCTAATTTCCGGTTGAAGGGGGTGCCCGCTCGCGCCCACAGATTCCAAAGCCGTTTCCGGGCCCGCCCGCTGTATGAGCGGCCAAGCGGAGTTGTGGAAGATGCTGCCGGATTGGCGCCGGCCCCGGACGAACTAGCCTTGCAGGCGATCTCAGTGGTGAGCCTCTGACAAGCGGATATCGCGCTCATGCGAGCCTAGGTGACCTGCTCTGTCCTGGGTAGATAGCAAAAAAACCGATGCCAGATTCTGGCATCGGTTTTTTTTGTGGCATCCCCGGCTTTTCTGAAAGGCCAATGGCTGGCATCGCAGCGGTTGCCGGGCGTGCTACCTCAACAAGCGATCACTCCTGGTTGGCCAGTTTGTGCTCGAGGTAGTGGATGTTGACGCCGCCTTTGCAGAAACCTTCATCACGCACCAGGTCGCGGTGCAGCGGGATGTTGGTCTTGATACCGTCGACAACGATCTCGTCCAGGGCATTGCGCATGCGCGCCATGGCTTCGTCGCGGTCCTTGCCGTAGGTGATCAGCTTGCCGATCAGCGAGTCGTAGTTCGGCGGAACCGAATAGCCGCTGTACAGGTGCGAATCGACCCGCACGCCATTGCCACCCGGGGCATGGAAGTGCTTGACGGTGCCTGGGCTCGGAATGAACTTCTTCGGGTCTTCGGCGTTGATCCGGCACTCCAGCGAGTGACCGCGGATCACCACGTCTTCCTGGCGGAACGACAGCTTGTTGCCAGCGGCGATGCTGAGCATCTCCTTGACGATATCGATGCCGGTGACCATCTCCGAAACCGGGTGCTCGACCTGGACGCGGGTGTTCATCTCGATGAAGTAGAAGCGACCGTTCTCGTACAGGAACTCGAAAGTACCTGCACCGCGGTAGCCGATCTCGATGCACGCATCGACGCAACGCTTGAAGACTTCCTGGCGGGCCTTCTCGTCGATACCGGGGGCCGGGGCTTCTTCCAGTACCTTCTGGTGACGGCGCTGCAGCGAGCAGTCGCGGTCGCCCAGGTGCACGGCGTTGCCCTGGCCATCGGACAGTACCTGAACTTCCACGTGACGTGGGTTGGTCAGGAACTTTTCCAGGTAGACCATCGGGTTGCCGAACGCCGCACCGGCTTCGGTACGGGTCAGCTTGGCCGACGCGATCAGGTCTTCTTCCTTGTGCACCACGCGCATGCCGCGACCACCACCGCCACCGGCGGCCTTGATGATCACCGGATAGCCGACTTCACGGGCGATGGCCAGTGCAGTTTCTTCGTCTTCCGGCAGTGGGCCGTCAGAGCCCGGCACGGTTGGGACGCCCGACTTGATCATCGCATCCTTGGCCGAAACCTTGTCGCCCATCAGGCGGATGGTGTCGGCTTTGGGGCCGATGAAGGCGAAACCGGATTTCTCCACCTGCTCGGCGAAGTCGGCGTTCTCGGCGAGGAAGCCGTAGCCCGGGTGGATGGCGGTGGCGCCAGTCACTTCGGCGGCAGCGATGATCGCCGGGATGTGCAGGTAGGATTCTTTCGACGATGCAGGGCCGATGCAGACCGATTCGTCTGCCAGGCCCAGGTGCATCAGTTCGCGGTCAGCGGTGGAGTGGACCGCGACGGTCTTGATGCCCAGCTCTTTGCAGGCACGCAGGATCCGCAGGGCAATTTCCCCGCGGTTGGCGATCAGGACTTTTTCGAGCTTCCCAGACATCGTTGGCTCTCCGCGATTCAAACGATGGTGAACAGCGGCTGGTCGAACTCAACCGGCTGACCGTCTTCTACCAGGATGGCGTCGATGACACCGCCGATATCGGCTTCGATGTGGTTCATCATCTTCATGGCTTCGACGATGCACAGGGTGTCGCCTTTCTTCACCGACTGACCGACTTCAGCGAAGTTCGGCGAGGTTGGCGAAGGCTTGCGGTAGAAGGTACCGACCATCGGCGAGCGGATCACGGTGCCTTTGAGGGCAGGTGCTGCAGCGGCTTCGGCAGCCGGGGCGGCGGCCACGGGGGCTGCGGCGGCAGGGGCTGGAGCAGCAAATTGCGCTGGGGGTGCGAAGTACTGGGCGCCGGCAGGTTGTTTGCTGTTACGGCTGATGCGAACGGACTCTTCGCCTTCCTTGATCTCCAGTTCGTCGATGCCGGACTCTTCCAGCAGTTCGATCAGCTTTTTGACTTTACGGATATCCATTAATCAGCAACTCCCAAGGTTCGGTCGGGGACTTAATTATCAAAACGTGTCGAAAACGTTTCTTCGTAGTGTTTCGAAGCCCAGGCATGTAGGCCTGGGCTTTGCGTCATCAGGGCTGTGCGTTGGCAGCCAGGTGTTCCAGAGCAGACTCCAGGGCTAGCCGGTAACCGCTGGCGCCCAGGCCGCAGATCACGCCCACTGCCACATCGGAGAAGTAGGAGTGATGACGGAACGGTTCACGCTTGTGCACGTTGGAGAGGTGCACTTCGATGAATGGGATGCTCACAGCGAGCAATGCGTCACGTAATGCGACGCTGGTGTGGGTGAAAGCGGCCGGGTTGATCAGGATGAAGTCCACGCCTTCGTTGCGCGCGGCATGGATACGGTCGATCAGTTCGTACTCGGCATTGCTCTGCAGGTACTGCAGGTGGTGGCCGGCGGCGCGTGCGCGCTGCTCGAGGTCCTGGTTGATCTGGGCGAGGGTGACGGCGCCGTAGACTCCCGGCTCGCGGGTACCGAGCAGGTTGAGGTTGGGGCCGTGCAGCACCAGTAGGGTGGCCATCTGCGGTTTCCTTGGTTTTGTAGGGCAATTCGACATAGCGCGGCGACTATGCCGCAAGAGACTAGCGAGTGTCCAGTTCCCTGCAATAGCCAGCACGATGACCGAGATTCGCGCAAAGTATGTGACCAGATGATCAGCTCTGGTCACTTCGTTGGAGAAAGTTACCGGTGCGCGGGAAGTTATAGACCGAGTTTGCTGCGCATGCCGGTGAGAATTTTCGCAAATTCGTCGGCGTTCACCTCGCCTACCACCCGGTCAGTGGTCATTTCGCTGCCGTTTGCGGCAAAAAACAACAAGGCGGGTGGGCCGAACAGCGTGTAGCGGTCGAGCAGGGCGCGTTGTTCGGCGTTGCTCTCGGTCAGGTCGAACCGCAGCAGCTTGAAGCCGTTCAGCTGGGCCTGCACCTGTGGCGCGTTGAGTACTTCATGTTCGATCACCTTGCAACTGATGCACCAGTCGGCGTACCAGTCCAGCAGCAGCGGCTGGCCTGCGGCCTTGGCCTGGGCCAATGCGGCGTCCAGGGCGGCAGGGGTGGTGAGGGTTTGCCATGCATCTGCCTGGGGGGTGGCGGGGGGCGAGGTGCTGACGCCGGGGCCGGGCAATGGACGCAGAGGATCGCCCTGACCCGCGAGTGCGCCGTACCAGCACGCCAGTGCATAGACCAGGCAGAGCAGCCCCAGCAGCTGGGCCAGGCGTTGACGTGGAGTCTTGACCACGAACTCCAGCGCGCCGAGGAACAGCGCCACGCCTGCCGACAACAGGCCGATCAGCAGCAAGGTCACCGGCCCCGGCAACACGCGGCTGAGCAGGCCAAGCGCCACGCCCAGCAGCAGGACCCCGATCACGTTCTTCACCGTGTTCATCCACGCCCCGCTCTTGGGCAGCCAGGCGGCACCGCCTGTCGCCACCAGCAGCAGTGGCGCGCCCATGCCCAATCCGAGCGCGAACAGCTTAAGTGCCCCGCCCAGAGCATCGCCGCTGGCGCTGATATAGAGCAGGGCACCGGCCAGTGGTGCCGACACGCAGGGCGAGACCAGCAGGCTGGAAAGCACGCCCAGCACCGCAGCACCCAGTAGCGAACCGCCGCGGGTATTGCTCGCGACACGGTCCAGGCGTTGGCTCAGGGCGTGCGGCAACTTGAGTTCGAACAGGCCGAACATCGCCAGGGCGAACACCACGAAGAACAGGGCGAAGGGCACCAGTACCCAGGCCGACTGCAGACGTGCCTGCAGGTTGAGGCTGGCACCGAACAGGCCCATCAGCGCACCGAGCGCGGCAAAGCTGGCAGCCATTGGCAGCACGTAGGCCAGCGACAGGCTAAAGCCGCGCCAGCCACCCACCTGGCCGCGCAGCACCACACCCGAGAGAATCGGCAGCATCGGCAGCACGCAGGGGGTGAAGGTCAGGCCCAGACCGGCGAGGAAGAACAGCAGCAAGGTCTGCCAGCTCCAGCCCTCGGCCGTGGTGGTGGACAAGGTGCTGCCTTCGCCGGGAATCGACAGTCGTGCGGTTTCCGGCGGATAGCATAATCCCTTGTCGGCGCAGCCCTGGTAGCCGACCAGCAAGGTGAAGGCGCGCGAGTCGGTGCGCGGTACCTCTATGTCGACGATGCCATGGTAGACCTCGACATCGCCGAAGAACTCGTCGTGCTTGGCTTCGCCTTGGGGAATCCGTGCGCTGCCGAGGGCGATGTCGGGCGGCTCGCTGCGAAACTGGAAGCGATGGCGATAGAGGTAGTAGCCCTCGGTGGCGACGAAGCGCAGCTTGATCGACTGGGCATCTGCGCTGATCAGGTCGAGCTTGAAGGCTTCGTGGACCGGCAGAAAGTCTGCGCTGTTGGACAGCGAGGCGGCGCCGAGGGTGGCGCTGGGACGGTTGTCGAGCAGGCCCGAGGCGAAGGTGGGGCTGGCCAGCAGCAGGAACAGCAGGAGGAACAGGCGGCGCATGGCGGACTCGCGAGGCGGAACGTGCCCGGCATGATAACGGAGTTGGCTGGAGGCGGGGATGACAGGTGGTCGCAGGTTCGGCTGCTTGCAGGCCTGGCCCCTTCGCGGGCAAGCCCGCTCCCACTGGGTAGCGGCGAGGAAACCTCCTGCTGGCGCGGTTCCTGTGGGAGCGGGCTTGCCCGCGAAGGGGCCAGGCCTGCCGATCACACCCTGAAGGCCCCCACAGCGGTATTCAGCTCACCACCCAGTTGCAGCAACTGCTCACCCTGCTCGCGCCCTTCGCCGATGCGTTGCAGGTTGTCTTCACCGAGCGCATGAATCCGCTCGCTGTGGTCGCGGATTTCGCTCACTGCACCGCTCTGCTGTGCGGTGACGTCGGCAATCCTCACCGCTGTATCGGAGATGGTGCGAATCGCGCTGACGATCTCATCCAGCGCCCCATCCGCCGCCTGGGCCTGGCTGGCGGTCGCTTCGGCGTGTTCGAGCTGGGTGCGCATGCCATTCACCGATTCGCGCGCTGCCTGCTGCAGGCGGTCTATCAGCGTCTGGATCTCGCCGGTGGCGCCGGTGGTGCGCTGGGCCAGCGAACGTACTTCGTCGGCCACCACGGCAAAGCCGCGGCCCATTTCCCCGGCACGGGCCGCTTCGATCGCTGCGTTGAGGGCCAGCAGATTGGTCTGCTCGGCGATCGAGCGGATCACCGTCAGCACGCCACCGATGGTTGCCGACTCCTCGGCCAGTTGTTCGATCAACTGCGCATTGCCCTGCACCTCATCGACCAACGCTCGCAGGCCGGAGAGGCTGTGGCCGATCACCGCCTGGCCGTGCTCCACGGCGCGCCCGGCGTCGCGGCTGGCATCGGCGGCCGAACTGGCATCGCCGGCCACCTGCTGGATGGTCGCTTCGAGCTCGCCCAGGGCATCGCGGATCTGTGCGGTATCGCCTGCCTGGCGTTGGGCACCGTCATGCAGCGCGCTGCTCATGCCGGCCAGGGCATGGCTGCTGCCCGCGACCTGCTCGGCGTTGTGGCGGATGGTGCCGACCAGCGTCACCAGGTACTGGCGCAAGCGATTGAGCGACTCCTGGATGTCGAGCAGTTCGAGGTTGGTCTTGCCAAGGGCGACCGGCTGGGCAAAATCGCCCTCGGCCCAGCGCGACAGGGCCGGCGCGAGGCTGGTGAGGGTGCGTGTCAGGCGGCGCTGCAAGGTGTCGATGAGCAGGGCGATCAGCAGGATCAGGCCGATCATCAGGCCCTGGATGACCCGGACCTCGCCAGCGATCTTCGCGTGCTGACCACGCACCTCTGGTTCCAGTCCGGCGATGGCCTTTCGCACAGCTTCGAGGCGCTCGCTGGTGCTGGCGGCCAGTGCGGCACGACGCTCGATCTGTTCACGGGTGCGCTGCAGTTCGGCCGGATAGCGACCGAGCAAGCTCTGCAATTCACGCTTGAGGCTCACGGCAACGTCCTCCTTCTGCTCGCTGCCCTGGCTTTGCAGGCCCATCATCGCGGCGAAGTCGTCGGCGTTGGATTCGGCCGCGCGGGTCACCCCCAGCAACGGCAGGCTGTCGATGATTTGCGCCTGGGCGCGGATCTGTTGCAGTTCACGCTCCACTTCGTCGGCCAGTTCCGCGCGACCGCTGCTGACCAGCTTGTCGCGGGCCAGTGCCAGGCGGCCCAGGTGCAGCGAGGCGTCCATCAGCGGGGCCAGGTAGCGACCAGCCTCGGCGCTGCCGCTGTCGCGGGCATAACCGGCCAGTTGCTCAAGGTTGGCGCCCAGCTCGCGCTCGGCTTGCAGCAGCAGTGCCTGCGGATCACCGGCCAGCTTGCCGGCGGCCAGCAATTCGTTGGCGGTGAAGCCCTGCAGGCTGTCCAGGCTCGGGCGCAGCTTGGCGGCCAGTGCGTCTGGCCATTCTTCAAGGGCGCTGTGCAGCTGCTTGTTGGCCTCCATGGCCGAGGCATGGCGCAGGGCGTCGCCGCTGGCCAGGTAGGCCTGGATATTGCCGGCGGCCTCGTTCTGGAACTGCTGGGACAGCCCCAGGTAGCGCTCCATCATCTGGTAGGGACGCTCGAGTGCACGTTGCGACCACCACAGGGTTGCGCCCAGCGCGAAGCACACGGTCACCAGCAAGAGGGTGTTGAAATTGGTCAGCCACTTCAGGCGCATAGCCGCGAACTTCCTGCGGGAATGGAGAGGTAGGTGCCTGAAGTTATTGCGATTTTGTGACCGGGTGATGACGACGACGGGGTGGCGCCATAAAAAAGTGGCAGAGTGCCAGTCTAGGGCTCGACCCTCACCACGCAATTACGCCCCGCGTGCTTGGCCCGGTACAGCGCCTCATCCGCCGCGCTGGCCATGGTCAGCGCGTCCAGCGTGTCATCGAGTTGCACCACCCCGGCGCTGAAGGTGCACTGCAGGTCGTTCGGCTGGGCGGGATAGTGGATTTCGGCAAAGCGCTGGCGGATCTCGTCGAGCACCTTGTACGCAGCTTCCAGCCCGGTGTTGGGCATGACGATGGCGAATTCTTCACCGCCATAGCGGCCGATGAAATCGGTCTTGCGCAGGCGCTGCTTGAGGAACAGCGCCAGGCTCTTGATCACCCGGTCGCCCATGGGATGGCCATGCCGGTCGTTGATCTTCTTGAAATGGTCGATGTCGAGCATGGCGAAGCTCAATGGATGTTCCTCGCGGCGTGCGCGGAAACTGCAGTCTTCGAGCAGTTGCAGGATGTGGGTATGGTTGTACAGCCCCGTCAGGCTGTCGCGCACCATGCGTGCCTTGAGATGACGGGCGCGGGCGGCGCGGTTGCGCACGGTGGTCACCAGATGGCGGGCGCGGATCGGCTTGGTGAGGAAGTCGTCGCCACCTTCGCTCATGGCGTCGAGCTGCTTGTCCAGGTCGTCCTCGGCCGACAGGTAGATGATCGGTACGCTGACATAACGGTCGTTGTGGCGGATCACCTTGGCCAGTTCGGTACCGGTGCAGTCGGGCATGTACATGTCGAGGATGATCAGGTCGGGCTGGAAGTCAGCGAGCTCGGCCATGGTGCGGATCGGCTCGGTGAGCGTGCGGGTGATGATGCCGGCGCCGTTGAGCAGGCGCTCGGTGTGCATGGCCTGGGCGCGCGAGTCATCGATGATCAGCACCCGGAACGGGTCGTATTGGGCGGCGCTGGTCAGCAGTTCGACCTTCTCCAGCAGGCTGGAGGCTTCCAGGGTGCCGGTGAGGAACTCCTGGCCGCCGGCGCGCACGGCGGCCAGGCGGGTCGGGGTGTCGGTCTCGTGGAGGCTGAAGAACAGCAGCGGAATGTGCAGCTCCAGCCTTTGCTGGGCTTCGGCGGCCAGTTTGAGGCCCTGGCCGGGGCCACTGAAATCGACATCCATGACGATGGCCGAAGGCAGGCGTTCGCTCATCGAGGCACGAAAGGCATCGGCGTTGCCCAATGCCTGCACGCCCAATCCGAAGAACTCCAGCTGTTGCGCCAGGCGTTCGGCGCGGTCATGGTCCTGCAGCAGGATGTACACCGGCTTGCGCAAGGGCGGCAGGGGCACATGATCGAGCTGGTCGCCCTTGCGCAGGCCGGTGCGCGACAAGCGTTGCATCAGGCGATTGAGCTCGCCGATCAGTTCTGAATTGAGCCGCGTGCTGTTCGCTTCGATGGCCCTCAGCGTCTGCTCGATGGCAGTCGACAGGCTGCCGTGTTCGGGCTGTTCGAAACGATCGGCGTAGCGTTGCAGGCGCAGATTGGCGTCGCTCAGCTCGCCCAGCCCTGCGCTCGACCACTCGCCACGCTGCAAGCGCTGCCAGATCTCGAGGATCTGTCGGGCCTGATGGATGACCCGCTGGGCGAAATGCTGCTTCAAGCGCTCGTGGCTGGGCTCGGCTGGCTGGGTCATGTCCTGACTGCTTGTTGGAGGTTAGGGTGCAGGTTCAATGATGGCTCTATGCTAGCAGGTCTTTTCCTGCTCGCGAGTGCTGTGAATCAACAAAGCGTTCAGGCCCGATTATTCAGTTTCCGACCCATTGGTCGCTTATGCGTATGGCGGCGTCTGCTTTATAGTGCCGGGACGCGGGCTTGCCGTGGCACCCTGGCCGAGGCCTGTGGTCCAAGCCCCTGAACCGTCATGATTGATTAAGGACAACGCCATGCTGGACTGGAAAAACCGTGAGGCCAAGGCCGAGCGCCCTGAGCGCGCCGATGGCCGTGGCGCCGCCACCCGTAGCTACCTCGGCGGCCTCTGGAGCCGCGCCCTGGGCACTCTGATCGGCCTGTACCTGCTGGTGTGCATCGGCCTTGGCTGGTACTGGAGCGAAGAGCCCGACCTGTTCCCGGTGCAACAGAACGCCCAGGCTGCGGCCGAGCGTAACGGCCAGCAGATGGTGGTGGGCTATACCACCATCGAAACCCTCAAGAACGTTGCCGGCACCCTGCTCGACAAGCCGGGCGGTTATATCTCCAACGACCGCTTCCCGCCGGGTTTGTGGATGGACAACATGCCGAGCTGGGAATATGGCGTGTTGGTCCAGGTGCGCGACCTGTCGCGTGCGCTGCGCAAGGACTTCGCTCGCTCGCAGTCGCAATCGACCGAAGACGCCGACCTGGCCAAGGCCGAGCCGCGCTTCAACTTCGACAACAAGAGCTGGATCCTGCCGTCCAGCGAGTCGGAGTTCGAGGAAGGTATCAAGTCGCTCAACCGCTACCAGGTGCGCCTGGCCGCTGGCGACCAGGGCGCGATCTTCTACACCCGCGCCGACAACTTGAACAACTGGCTGGGCGACGTTGCCACGCGTCTGGGCTCGTTGTCCCAGCGTCTGTCGGCGAGCGTGGGACGGGTCAAGCTCAACAGCAACCTGAAGACCGAAACCGTCCAGGCCGGCCAGGCACCGCAGGTCGACGAGGAAATCGTCGAGACGCCATGGCTGCAGATCGACAACGTCTTCTACGAAGCCCGCGGCCAGGCCTGGGCGCTGTCGCATCTGCTGCGCGCCATCGAGGTCGACTTCGCCGACGTACTGGCCAAGAAGAACGCCACCGTCAGCGTGCGTCAGATCATTCGTGAGCTGGAAGCTTCGCAGGAGCCGCTGTGGAGCCCGATGGTACTCAACGGCAGTGGCTTCGGCATGTGGGCCAACCACTCGCTGGTAATGGCCAACTACATCTCCCGGGCCAACGCCGCAGTCATCGACCTGCGTCAGTTGCTCTCGCAAGGATGACCATCAATCCCGCCGAGGTCGCGCACCGCGCGGCCTCCGATGCCGAGCTGGTGGCCTGGGTGGACGAGCACGACCAGTACCTGGGTGCACTGGCGCGGGCCGAGTTGCGCGAGCGTGGGCTGATCGGGCGCTGCACTTTCATTCTGCTGTTCAATAGCCAGGGCGAGCTGTGCGTTCACCGACGCACCTTGAGCAAGGCGTTGTATCCCGGGTACTGGGATGTGGCGGCCGGTGGCATGGTCGGAGCACATGAGGAGTACGCCGAGTCTGCGGCCCGCGAGCTGGAAGAGGAACTGGGCATTGCCGGCGTGACGTTGCGCTTTCACGAGAAGTTCTACTTCGACCAGCCGGGTAATCGGCTGTGGTGCGCGGTGTTCTCGGCGGTGTCCGATGCGCCGCTGCGGTTGCAGCCTGAAGAGGTCATCGAGGCGCGCTTCGTCACTGTGGAGCAGGCAGAGGCCGAGAGCCGGGAGAAGGACTTCTGTCCGGACTCGCTGGCGGCGTTGCAGCGCTACAAGGCGAGCCTGTAGCAGCCAGCGCTCCCTCACGTCGCAAAACATTCGCAAAATGCCGCAATCCAGTACTTAGCAAGCCAAGGATTTATCGTTACACTGCGCGCCCTTTTCGGGCTGTCGCAACACCTGCGACAGTAGCGCCGCCCCTGCCAGAGTGGGGCTTCGCGGTCGGTCCAGTCCCCCTGTGGTCCGACCAGTTTTTGTCCTCAGCAAGAGGAACAAAAGTGGCCAAGAAAGCTTCTTCCTTCTCCGCCCTCGGCGGTCTCGTGTTTTCCACCGACGCTGGTCGGCACTGCCCCGACTGCAGCAAGCCGGTGGACGCGTGTGTCTGCAAGCAGCAACTCATCCCCGAAGGCGATGGCATCGCCCGGGTACGCCGTGAAAGCAAAGGGCGTGGCGGCAAGACCGTCACTACCATTACCGGCGTCCCGCTGCCGCTCGAGCAGCTCAAGGATCTCGCCAGCACGCTCAAGCGTCGATGCGGTACCGGTGGCGCCCTCAAAGACGGCGTCATCGAGATCCAGGGTGATCACGTCGAGCTGTTGCTCGCCGAACTGATCAAGCAGGGCTTCAAGGCGAAGAAGTCCGGCGGCTGAGCCAGCCCGCAGGATTTTTTGCCCAGTGCTTTCTAAACTCGTTTCCGTTGCCGGGGTCTACCCCCGAAGACGGACGAATCGTCATTTTCAGCTTCTACACTGCGCCCGCACCCATCGCGGGGCAGTGTCTTGACTTATCTATAGGGGACTTGAATGTCCGTACGACGCACACGCAAGGACGATGGCAGCCAATGGACCGTGGCCGACAGCCGCAGTGTTTATGGTATCCGCCATTGGGGCGCTGGTTATTTCGCCATCAATGAAGCCGGGCGTGTCGAAGTACGCCCCAACGGCCCCGACAGCGCGCCGATCGATCTCTTCGAGCAGGTCGACGAGCTGCGCCAGAGCGGCCTGTCGCTGCCACTGCTGGTCCGCTTCCCGGACATCCTGCAGGACCGCGTACGCCAACTGACCGGTGCCTTCGACGCCAACATCGCGCGCCTGGAGTACCAGAGCCAGTACACGGCCCTTTATCCGATCAAGGTCAACCAGCAGGAAGCGGTGGTCGAGAACATCATCGCCACGCAAAACGTCTCCATTGGCCTCGAAGCCGGCTCCAAGCCCGAGCTGCTGGCCGTGCTGGCGCTGGCGCCCAAGGGCGGCACCATCGTTTGCAACGGCTACAAGGACCGCGAGTTCATCCGCCTGGCGCTGATGGGCCAGAAGCTCGGCCACAACGTGTTCATCGTCATCGAGAAGGAATCCGAGGTCGCTTTGGTGATCGAGGAGGCCGCCGAGCTCAAGGTCAAGCCACAGGTCGGCCTGCGCGTGCGCCTGTCGTCGCTGGCGTCGAGCAAGTGGGCCGACACCGGGGGCGAGAAATCCAAGTTCGGGCTGTCGGCTGCGCAATTGCTGTCGGTGGTCAGCCGCTTCCGTGATGCCGGGCTCGACCAGGGTATTCGCCTGCTGCACTTCCACATGGGCTCGCAGATCGCCAACCTCGCCGACTACCAGCACGGCTTCAAGGAAGCCATCCGCTATTACGGCGAGCTGCGCGGCCTGGGCCTGCCGGTCGATCACATCGACGTCGGTGGCGGGCTGGGCGTCGACTACGATGGCACCCACTCGCGCAACGCCAGCTCGATCAACTACGACATGGATGACTATGCCGGCGTGGTGGTGGGGATGCTCAAGGAGTTCTGCGACGCCCAAGGCTTGCCGCACCCGCACATCTTCTCGGAGAGCGGTCGCTCGCTGACTGCGCATCACGCCATGCTGGTGATCCAGGTCACCGACGTCGAAAGCCACAACGACGAAGTGCCGACCATCGAGAACAAGGAGGCGCTGCCCGAGACCGTGCAGTGGCTGGCCGACTTGCTCGGCCCGACCGACATCGAGATGGTCACCGAGACCTACTGGCGCGCCACCCACTACATGGGTGACGTGGCCGCGCAGTATGCCGACGGCAAGATCAGCCTCTCCGAAAAAGCCCTGGCCGAGCAATGCTATTTCGCTGTATGCCGTCGCCTGCACAACTCGCTCAAGGCTCGCCAGCGTTCGCACCGTCAGGTGCTGGACGAGCTCAACGACAAGCTGGCAGACAAGTACATCTGCAACTTCTCGGTGTTCCAGAGCCTGCCGGACACCTGGGCCATCGGCCAGGTACTGCCGATCATCCCGTTGCACCGCCTGGACGAAGAGCCCATGCGCCGCGCGGTGCTGCAGGACCTGACCTGCGACTCCGATGGCAAGATCAACCAGTACGTCGACGAGCAGAGCATCGAAACCAGCATGCCGGTGCATGCGGTGCGCGAAGGCGAGGACTACCTGCTGGGTGTGTTCCTGGTCGGCGCCTACCAGGAGATTCTCGGCGACATGCACAACCTGTTCGGTGACACCGACTCGGTGAACATCTACCAGAACGCTGACGGTAGCGTGTACCACGCCGGCATCGAGACCCACGACACCATCGAGGACATGCTGCGCTACGTGCACCTGTCGCCGGAGGAGTTGATGACTCACTACCGCGATAAAGTCGCCAGCGCCAAGATCACCGCCCGGGAGCGGACCCAGTTCCTGGATGCGCTGCGTCTGGGCCTGACCCGTTCTTCGTATCTGTCGTCCTGATCGGCGGGCCGCTCCTGCAAGGTTTGCAGGAGCGGCCCTGCTTCAACCGATCCATGCTGCCCGCTGTTGCAACCGCCACCCCACCCACCCCAGCGTCACCGCGCGCAATCCCATGAATCCGAGAAACGCCAGCCACAGTCCATGGTTGCCGAATCCTCTGAGGGCGAATGCCAGCGGCAACGCGATCGCCACCGATACCAGCATCGCGTTGCGCATTTCGCGGGCACGCGTCGCACCGATGAACAGGCCATCCAGCAGATAGCTCCACACCGCTACCAATGGCAGCAGCGCCAGGTAAGGCAGGTAGGGGTAGGCCGCGTCACGCACGCTTTGGATATCGGTCTGCAAGTCGATGAACAGGTGCCCACCCAGCAGAAACAGCCCGGCAAAGACCAGGCTGACGATCAGCGACCAGCCACAGGCGACCACCAGCGAGCGGCGCAGGAGGTCGCGCTCACGTGCGCCGATGGCGTGGCCGCACAGGGCCTCGACCGCATGCGCCAGGCCGTCCAGGGCATAGGCAGTCAGCAGCAGGCCATTGAGCAGCAGCGCGTTGGCCGCGACCGTCGCCTCGCCCAGGCGCGCGCCCTGCACGGTGATCAGAAGGAACACCAACTGCAAGGCCAGGCTGCGCAGAAAGATATCGCGGTTGACCGCCAGTAGCGGGCGCCAGGCCTGCCAGCGTTTCAGCGCGGCCCAGGCGATGCGCCCAGGATAGGCGCGCAGCGCCGGGCGGGTCAGGGCAAGGCCCAGCAGCGCCCCGCTCCATTCGGCGATCACCGAGGCCCGCGCCGAACCGAGTACGCCCCAGTCCAGTCCGAGCACGAACCACAGGTTGAGGACGATGTTCAGCAGGTTGGTGGTCAGCAGGATCGCCAGCGGTGCGCGGGCGTTCTGGGTGCCGAGGAACCAGCCGACCAGGGCATAGCTGGCCAGTGCCGCTGGCAGGCCGAGCAGGCGGGTATGGAAGAAGTCTTCGGTGGCGCTGTGCAATGCTTCGCCGGGTTGCATCATGTGCAGCGCGAACTGGCTGAACGGCAGGGCAAGCAGGCCGATCAGCACGGCGAACGCCAGCGCCAGCAGCAACCCCTGTACCAGCACCTGGCGCAGCGCGGCGCCGTCGGCGCGACCGGCGGCCTGGGCGGCAAAGCCGGTCGAACCCATGCGCAGGAACCCCATCAGGCCGACCATGAAGGTGAACAGTGTGGCGCCGACGGCGACGGCACCGAGCTGGTGGGCGTGGGGCAGGTGACCGATGACCGTGCTGTCGACCAGTGCCACCAGCGGCACCGAGATGTTCGAAAGGATCATCGGCGCGGCCAGGGCCCAGACCTTGCGGTGGGTGAGGCGGTGCTGCCAGTCGGTGAGCAGTGAGGGCATGCGGGAGCGCTTATCCTGTGGGAGCGGGCTTGCCCGCGAAGGGGCGCACGGCGGCCCCGGTTTTCGGCTGGTGGCCATTGTACCGGCCAGGCAACCAATCCGTGCGAACGCGGTCTCATTTGCCACTGCAGCGCAGGTAGCCTGCCTTACGTTGCGCTATAGTTCCTGCCCTCACCACCCTGCTGCCGAAGAGTCCTCTCTCCCATGTTCAACAAAGGATTGTTGCTGGCCTGCGCGCTGGCCCTGCTCAGTGCCTGTGATTCCTCCTCCAAGGACGCCCCCGCGCCGGCGGAAAAGCCCGCGGCCAGCGCGCCAGCCGAAGCCAAGCCCGCCAAGCGCGAGGACCCGGCAGCGCTCGCCAAGCGCTACGCCGACCGTGAGCTCAACGTGCTGGACGTCTCGGAGGTCCAGCTCGACGGTGCCAGTACCCTGTCGATCAGCTTCTCGGTACCGCTCGATGCCAATCAGGACTTCGCCGCCAAGGTGCACCTGGTCGATACCGTCAAGGGCAAGCTCGACGGCGCCTGGGAACTGTCCGACAACCAGATGGAACTGCGCCTGCGCCACCTCGAGCCGCAGCGCAAGCTGGTGCTGACCGTCGACAAGGGCCTGCTCGCGGTCAACGGCAAGGCGCTTCAAGGCGAGTCGGTCAGCCGCCTGGAAACCCGCGACATGCAGCCGACCATCGGCTTTGCCAGCCGTGGCTCTTTGTTGCCTACCCGCCTGGCCGAAGGTTTGCCGGTGATCGCCCTGAACGTCGACAAGGTCGATGTCGAGTTCTTCCGGGTCAAACCGGAAATGCTCTCGACCTTCCTGGTCAACTGGGGCCGTAACAGCAGCCTGTACTACTACCAGTCCAAGGAAACCCTGGACATGGCCGAGCTGGTCTACAGCGGCCGCTTCGACCTGAACCCTGCACGCAACACCCGGGAAACCGTGCTGCTGCCGATCGCCGGGATCAAGCCGTTGCAGGAACCGGGCGTATACCTGGCGGTGATGCGCGCCTCCGGTACCTACGACTATTCGCAACCGGCGACGCTGTTCACCCTCAGTGATATCGGCGTGTCCGCCCACCGCTACCGCGACCGCCTCGACGTGTTCGCCCAGGCCCTCGAGGGCGGCAAGGCCCTGAGTGACGTAACCCTTGAACTGCACGACGACAAGGGCAAGCTGCTGGCCCAGGCCAAGACCGATGGCAAGGGCCATGCCGAGTTGCCGATCACGGCCAAGGCCGACACCCTGATCGCCACCCAGGGCGTGCACACCACGCTGCTGCGCCTGAACACCGCCGCACTGGACCTGGCCGAGTTCGACATCACCGGCCCCCAGGCCAACCCGCTGCAGTTCTTCATCTTTGGCCCGCGCGACCTGTATCGCCCCGGCGAAACCGTGCTGCTCAACGGCTTGCTGCGCGACCAGGACGGCAAGCCGGTCAAGGCCCAGCCAGTGACGGTCGAAGTGCGTCGCCCCGATGAGCAGGTCAGCCGCAAGTTCGTTTGGGAGGCTGACCAGAACGGCTTGTTCCAGTACCAGTTGCAACTGGCCAGCGAAGCGCCGACCGGGCGTTGGCAACTGCTGCTCGACCTGGGCGGCGGCCGCAAGCAGGTTTACGAGTTCCTCGTCGAAGATTTCCTGCCCGAGCGCCTGGCGCTGGAGCTCAAGGGCAGCAAGACACCGCTCAGTCCCGAGGAAACCGCGCGCATCCAGGTCAATGGTCGCTACCTCTATGGCGCGCCTGCCGCCGGCAATCGCCTGAGCGGCCAGTCCTACATCCGCCCGCTGCGTGAAGCCGTGCCGGCGCTGCCGGGTTATCAGTTCGGCTCGGTCACCGAGAGCGAGCTGACCCAGGACCTGGAACTCGATGAAGTCACCCTCGACCAGGCCGGCAAGGCCACTGTCGATATCGAGAGCCGCTGGGCCGAGGCCCGCTCGCCGCTGCAACTGACTGTGCAGGCCAGCCTGCAGGAGTCTGGCGGTCGCCCGATCACCCGTCGCCTGGAGCAGCCGATCTGGCCGGCCGATCGCTTGCCGGGCCTGCGCGGCCTGTTCGATGGCGAAGAGACCGACAGCGATGCCCCGGTGCAGTTCGAGGTGCTGGTCGCCGACCGCGACGGCAACAAGCTCGCCGCCGACGACCTCAAGGTGCGGTTGATCCGTGAGCGGCGCGACTACTACTGGAACTACTCGCAGAGCGATGGCTGGAGCTACAACTACAACGAGAAATTCCTCACCCAGAGCGAAGAAACCGTCAGCATCAAGGCCGGTTCCACCGCCAAGCTGACCTTCCCGGTGGAATGGGGTCCATACCGCGTCGAGGTCGAGGACCCCGAGACTGGGCTGGTATCCAGCGAGCGCTTCTGGGCTGGCTACCGCGCCCAGGACAACGCCGAAGGCGGCGCGGTACGCCCGGACCAGGTCAAGCTGGCACTGGACAAACCGTCCTACGCCGACGGTGCTACCGCCAAGGTCACCGTCACCCCGCCTGCCGCAGGCAGCGGCTACCTGATGATCGAGTCCAGCGACGGCCCGCTGTGGTGGCAGGAGATCGACGTACCTGCCGAGGGCAAGACCTTCGAGATCGAGCTGGACAAGAAATGGGCCCGTCACGACCTCTATATCAGCGCCCTGGTGATTCGTCCGGGTGAGCGCAAGGTCAATGCGACGCCCAAGCGCGCCGTCGGTGTGCTTCACCTGCCGCTGGACCGTGCCGAGCGCAAGCTGGCGGTCAGCCTGCAGGCGCCGGAGAAGATGCGTCCCAAGCAGCCCCTGACCGTCAAGCTCAAGGCCGTCAATGCCGATGGCAGCGTGCCGAAACAGGTGCATGTGCTGTTGTCTGCGGTGGATGTGGGCATCCTCAACATCACCGACTTCAAGACCCCCGACCCCTTCGCCAGCCTGTTCGGCCGCAAGGCCTACGGCGCCGACCAGTTGGACATCTACGGCCAACTGATCGAAGCCGGCCAGGGGCGTCTGGCGAGCCTGGCCTTTGGTGGCGACGCCGCCATGGCCAAGGGCGGCAAGCGCCCGAACACCACGGTCACCATCGTCGCCCAGCAGAGCCTGCCGGTAACGCTCGATGAGAAAGGCGAAGGCCAGGCCACGGTCGATATTCCTGACTTCAACGGCGAACTGCGCCTGATGGCGCAAGCCTGGACCGACGAGCACTTCGGCATGGCCGAAGGCAAGACGGTCGTAGCGGCACCGCTGATTGCCGAGCTGTCGGCGCCGCGCTTCCTTGCCGGTGGCGACCAGACCCGCCTGGCCCTGGACCTGGCCAACCTATCTGGCCGCGCCCAGCAGCTCAACGTGCAGGTGACCACCGACGGGCAGCTCGACCTCGCTGGGGCTGCCCAACAGAACATCAACCTCGCCGAGGGCCAGCGCAGCACGTTGATGATCCCTGTCCAGGCCCGTGGTGGCCTGGGGCAGGGCAAGGTACACGTGCGTGTCGATGGCCTGCAGTTGCCGGGCGAGACGGCCACCGGCTTCGAGCGCGAATGGACCCTGGGTGTGCGCCCGGCGTATCCGGCCATGCTCAAGCACTACCGCGTGGCGCTGAAGGACCAGCCTTGGACCCTGCCAGAGAACGAGCTGGCCGAGTTCGAATCGGCAGGCCTTGAAGCCAGCCTGGCGCTGTCGAGTCGCCCGCCGCTGAACCTGGCCGAACAGATCCGCGCTCTGGAAGCCTACCCTTACGGATGCCTGGAGCAGACCACCAGCGGCCTGTACCCCTCGCTCTATGCCGATGCCGACAGTCTCAAGCGTCTGGGTATCAAGGGCGAACCGGCCGATGTGCGCAAGCGCAAGATCGAAATGGGCATCGAGCACCTGCTGGGCATGCAGCGCTACAACGGCAGCTTCGGCCTGTGGAGTTCGGACAGCGAGGAAGAGTACTGGCTGACCGCCTACGTCACCGACTTCCTCCTGCGTGCGCGTGAGCAAGGCTACGGCGTGCCTGCCGATGCCTTGAAGAAGGCCAACGAGCGGCTGCTGCGCTACCTGCAGGAACGCAACCTGATCGAGGTCGACTACAGCCAGGACGCCGAGCACACCCGCTTCGCCGTGCAGGCCTACGCCGCCCTGGTGCTCGCCCGCAGCCAGCAGGCGCCGCTGGGTGCGCTGCGCAGCCTGTTCGAGCGCCGCAGCGACGCCCGCTCCGGCCTGCCGCTCGTGCAACTGGCGGTGGCACTGGACAAGATGGGCGACAAGCCGCGTTCGCAGCAGGCGTTGCAGGCAGGTCTTTCCATCGGCCGCGGCAAGGGTTGGCTGGCCGACTACGGCAGCGCCGTGCGTGACCAGGCACTGATCCTGGCCCTGCTGCAGGAGAACAACCTGGCCAGCAACCAGGTCGATCAGCGGCTGTTTGCGCTGTCCGACGAACTGGCCTCCAACCGCTGGCTGTCGACCCAGGAGCGCAACGCGCTGTTCCTCGCCGGTCGTGGCCTGCTGGGCAAGCCCGAAGGCAACTGGCAGGCGCGCCTGGACAGCGCCGGCGAGGTTCGCGAGTTCAACAACGCCGAATCGGGCATGAAGCTCGAAGGCCCGTTGCTGGCATCGCCGCTGAGCATCCAGAACCAGGGCAGCGAGACCCTCTACCAGCAACTGACCCTGTCCGGTTATCCGCGCCAGGCACCTGCGGCCAGCAGCAATGGCATGGAGATCCGTCGCGAATACCTGGGCATGAACGGCCAGGCCCTGGACCTGCGCAACCTGCGCAGTGGCGACCTGGTGCTGGTGCACCTGGCGCTCAAGGCCCAGAGCCAGGTGCCAGATGCGCTGGTGGTCGACCTGCTGCCGGCGGGCCTGGAGCTGGAAAACCAGAACCTGGCGCAGAGCGCGGCCAGCCTCGACAACGCCAGCAGTGCGGTCAAGCAATGGCGCGAATCGATGCAGAACGCCAGCGTGGTTCACCAGGAGTACCGCGACGACCGTTATGTGGCCGCCCTCAAGCTCGACAGCTATGGCACCACGCACCTGTTGTACCTGGCGCGTGCGGTAACGCCGGGCAGCTATCGCATTCCGCCGCCGCAGGTGGAGTCGATGTACCGGCCGAACCTGCAGGCAGTGGGGGATAGCCAGGGCGAGATGGTGGTGCGTAGCCGTTGATGCGACTGTGGGAGCGGGTGAATCCGCTCCCACAGGTTCATGGATGGCGGGCCTTGGGTCAGTGAATGATCCAGCTCAACACCCACAAGCCCAGCACCAGCCAGATGATGCCCATCACGATCGACGCCCGCATGAACGCCCGGATCGCCGAGTACAACAGCATCAGCCCGACGATCAGCGCAAGGATGCTGACCAGCGAGGTGTCCATGCCCAAGGTGCGCGCCAGCCCGTCGATGAAATTGCCGCCGGCATTGGCCAGCAGATTGAACAGCCCGCTCATGACATCGACGATGAACTTGATCACCGCGCCCAGCGCCTGGCCCAACCACTCGAAAAACCCTTCTACATGCATAGCTGCTTCCTGATGATCATCCCAAGCCTTTGGCCATCGTTCGATGGGGTCGGTTCCCGATGCCAGGCGCAAGCATAGTTCGCCCGCGTACGCGCAGCGCAAGGATCTTGCGTGGTATCGGCATTACTGTGTTGTCGAGCGTCGTCTTGCTGTGGCTGGCGGATCGCCTGTGGCCGTTGCCGATGCCGGGTGACGACCTGGCGCGGGTGGTGCTCGCCGAGGACGGCACGCCGCTGTGGCGCTTCGCCGATGCCGATGGCGTGTGGCGCTATCCGGTCAGCCCCGAGGAAGTATCGCCTTTGTATCTGGAGGCGCTGCTCACCTACGAAGATCGCTGGTTCTACGACCATCCCGGGGTCAACCCGCTGGCCCTGGCGCGCGCGGCCTGGCTGAACCTGCGTGGCGGGCGCGTGGTGTCCGGCGGCAGCACGCTGTCGATGCAGGTGGCACGTTTGCTCGACCCCCATGATCGCACCCTGGCCGGCAAGCTGCGTCAGCTGTGGCGTACGGCGCAGCTGGAGTGGCACCTGTCCAAGCGCGAGATCCTGCAGATCTACCTCGATCGCGCGCCCTTCGGCGGCACCCTGCAGGGCGTCGCTGCCGCCAGTTGGGCCTACCTGGGCAAGTCGCCCAAGCACCTCACGCCTGCCGAGGCGGCATTGCTCGCCGTACTGCCCCAGGCGCCCAGCCGCCTGCGCCCGGATCGCCATCCCGAGCGTGCGCAGCGTGCCCGCGACAAGGTGCTGCAACGCCTGGCCGATTACCAGGTGTGGCCTGAGCAGCGGATTGCCGAGGCGCGCGAGGAGCCTTTGCTGCTCGCCCCACGCCAGGAGCCAGCGCTGGCGCCACTGCTGGCTCGGCGCCTGAACACGGCGGACAGCCCGACGCTGATCCGCACCACGCTCGATGCATCGTTGCAGCGTCGTCTCGAAGACCTGCTGCTCGGGTGGCGTGCACGCTTGCCCGAGCGCACCTCGGCGGCAATCCTGGTGGTCGAGGCGCAGACCATGGCCGTGCGTGCCTACCTGGGTTCCATCGACCTGGGCGATGAGCGCCGCTTCGGCCATGTCGACATGGTGCATGCCCTGCGCTCGCCAGGCTCGACCCTCAAGCCGTTTCTCTATGGCATGGCCCTGGACGATGGGCTGATCCACTCCGAATCGTTGTTGCAGGATGTGCCGCGTCGCTATGGCGACTATCGTCCGGGCAACTTCTCGATGGGCTTCACTGGGCCGGTGTCGGCCAGTTCGGCGCTGGCGTTGTCGCTCAACTTGCCTGCGGTTCAGTTGCTCGAGGCCTATGGGCCCAAACGCTTTGCCGCGCAGATGCGTATCGGTGGGGTGCCGCTGATACTGCCGCCACTGGCCGAGCCGAACCTGTCGCTGATCCTCGGCGGCGCGGGCAGCCGCCTGGAGGACCTGGTGGGTGGCTATGCCGCGCTGGCGCGTGAAGGCAAGAGCGCGAGGATCCGCCTGCAGCCCCAGGACCCGCTGCTGGAGCGGCGCCTGTTGTCGCCGGGTTCGGCGTGGATCGTGCGGCGTATTCTCAGCGGCCAGGCACGTCCGGACCGCGATCCGCACGCCGAGCTGGTGCAGCGCCCGCAACTGGCCTGGAAGACTGGCACCAGCTATGGCTTTCGCGATGCCTGGTCGGTCGGGGTCGGCCCGCGGTACATCATTGGCGTTTGGATAGGCAGGCCCGATGGCACGCCGGTACCGGGCCAGTTCGGCCTGGCTTCGGCAGCGCCGCTGATGCTGCAGGTGCACGACCTGCTGAGCAACCGCGACAGCCAGCGCGGTGTTGCCGTGCCCGTGGAGAACGTGCCGGGCAGTGTCGGCGTCGCAGCGATCTGCTGGCCGCTGGGGCAGCCGATGAATCGTCAGGACCCGCAATGCCGCCGCCAGCGTTTTGCCTGGACCCTCGACGGCACCACGCCACCGACCTTGCAGGCTGCCGACCAGCCGCTGGGGTTGGGCCTGCGGGAAACGGTATGGGTCAATGAGCGCGGCTTGCGGGTCGATGCCAGCTGTCCTGGGGCGAAAGCACTGGAAATTGCCCTCTGGCCTGCGCCTCTGGAACCTTGGCTGCCACGGGTAGAGCGCCGTAGTGCGCGGCTGCCGATGGTCGATCCTGCCTGTCCACCGCAGGTGCCGCCCAGCGCGCCGCCGCTGTCGATCGTCGGTGTGCGCGCAGGCGACAACTTGCGCCGGCCGCTCACCAGTCACGAGCCACTGCAACTGCACGTATCGGCACTGGGTGGGGCTGGGCGGCGCTGGTGGTTCCTCAATGGCCGGCCGCTGGGCGAGACCGAAGGGCAGGACAGCCTGCTGGTGCGTTTCGAGCAGTCAGGACGCATCGAGTTGAGTGCGTTGGATGAGAGCGGCGAGACGGCACGGGTCGAGTTCCAGGTGGCGGAGTAGCCGCTCTCAGCCAGCGCTTCCTTGTACTAATGACATGGTATTAAACCTTTCGGTCAGCCATTCGGGCTGCCCTCACAACTCACTGAATTTCATAGGCTTTCCAGCGCCGTCAGCGCCTTATTCCCCCGTATTAATACCAACTTACGACCTACCGCCGGCGAACCGCCAGAGCTTCACTGCTGACTGAAGGCATAACGCTGGCCAGCCTGGCCAGCGCGCCTATCCAACAACAAAGCAGTGCGGGAGTCGCCCATGAAAACTCAGGTTTGGATGAAAGCGAGTACGGCATTGGCGCTGGTCATGGCCCTTGGGCTTGCCGGGTGCAGCAGCGGTGGTGGTGGTCATCACAGCGAGGTTGATGGCTCGTCCACCGATGGTGGCGCTGGTGCAGGTGCAGGCGGCGGCTCCGACGGATCGGGCGGCAGCGGTGGTGATGGCGGCGGTATGGCGGGTGGTGGCAACGGCGCAGGCAACGGTGGCACTGGTGGTGGCACCGGTGGTGGAGGAGATGGTACGGGAGGCGGCGGTACCAATCCTGGTAACGGTGGCGGAACGCCAGGCGGTGGTGATGGTGGTACGGGTGGCGGTAATACGCCGACCCCGCTGGTCACCGGTCAGGTCGTCGGCCAGGTCGGCAATACTGTTTCCGGCTTGGGCGATGGTGTCAGCAACCTGGGTGAGATGATCGGCTCGCTGCCGGTGGCGGGGAACACTTCGCTGACCGGCGGCGTAGGTTCGTTGGTGTCGTCCACGGGTGATGCCGTCAGTAGTGTCGGCTCCGGCTTGAGCGAGGGGCTTGGGCAACTGGGCACCGGAAACAATGCCGTTGGTACGACACTCGGCGTGGTGGGGGCAGCTACCTCCGACCTCGGGACCGGCGTATCCGGCCTGGGACAGGGCATAGGGGCGTTGGCAACGAGCTCACCGGTCGAGCAGGTTCCGTTGGTCAACCAAGTGGTGGCAGGCGCCGGGCAAGGCGTGGACCGTGTCGGTCAGGCGGTCACCATGCTGGGCAATACCCTGACACCGGTCGGCACCAGTGGGCCGCTTTCCGGTGCCACGCAAGGTGTGAGCGATGCCCTGGTACCGGTGGTGTCGCTGGTGGAAAACACCACAGCCAACGTCACCCGGCAAACCGGGCTCGCGGGCCCCCTGAACCAGACCCTCAACCAGGTCGGCGGGGCCCTCGACCAGGCCGGGCAACAGGTTGCAGGTACCGGCAACGGCAATCCATTGACCAGTACGCTCGGGCAAGTGGTGAGCAATGTGGGTAGCACCGTCAGCACCACCAGCGGCCTGGCCCCGACAACCGGCGGCGCACGCACTGGCCTGCTGGAAACCGTTGGCGGCGTGGTTGCTGGCGCTGGCAGCGGGCTGGCGGCGGGCACTGGTAATCCGGCGGTAGCGTCGGTAGGTGGCAGCACGGGTCAGGTTGGCAACACCGTCGCTGCGCTCGGCACGGTGCTCGGTGGCAATGGCGTCACCAATACGGCAGCAGGTGCTCCGGTGGCCGCGGTGACGCAACAGGTGAGCGCCGGTGTGACGCCGGTCGTCAGTGGCGTGGCCAGTGTCACCCAGCAGGTTGGTGCTGCGACGGGCGTCGGTGCGCCGGTCGCCGGTTTGCTCAATCAGGTGGGCGGTGCGGTGGCCAGTGCAGGCAGCCAGCTTGGCGCGGCCACCGGCAACCCGGTAGTCAGCCAGGTGGGCACGACGGTCAGCGCAGTCGGTGGCACCGTTGGCCAGGCCGGCACGCTGGTCAATGCCAGCGGTAGCCAGGGTGGCGGGCTCGGCGGCGTACTGGGCGGTGTGACCGGTGCCTTGGGCGGCGCGCAGCGCTGATAAAGTGCCCGGCGGATCTTTTTCGCTGATCCGCCGGGCGCTCGGTTAGACGACGGCGCGCTCAGCACCTACGCTTGCATTGACAAGGGCGTCCCTGCCGGGCGCCCCTGGTTCCACAGGATCATGGAGTGTCCGAATGCGTCCACTGCTGGTGACGATGCTGGCGCTGTCCTGGGCCTGCGTGGCCCGCGCCGAACCCCTCCCGAGTTTTCTCAACAGCAACGAAACCGAACGCCGCCTGCCCACGCCGAATCTACCGGTGGACGCCTACCGTCCGGGCAAGCCTGGGCTGAATGTACCGGCACCAGCGGCACCCCAACAAACGCCATTGCAGATGAACACCCAGGTCCTGGTGCGCAAGGTGCGCTTCGAGGGCGGGACCGTCTACCCCTTGGCAGATCTGCGCGAGCATTACCAACCGATACTCAATCGCAGCGTGACCCTCGCTGAACTGATCGAGGTCACCCGACGCCTGACCCAGCGCTATCAGCAGGACGGCTATCTGTTGTCGTACGCCTATCTTCCGCCGCAAGACTTCGCCGATGGCCGCGTGCGGGTGGTGCTGGTGGAAGGTTATATCCGCGACTACGAGGTTCAGGGCGATATCGGCTCCGCATCGGGCTATGTCGAGCGTCTGGTGAACAAGCTCAAGGCCGAACGGCCGCTGACGCGCAAGACCTTCGAGCGCTACACCAGCCTGATCAGCCGTATCCCCGGTGTCACCTTCCAGGCCCAGGTGCCGCCACCAGGCACCACCGACGGTGCCACGCGCCTGATTGCCCAGGCTTCGCGCAAGCCCTTCACCACCACGCTCAACCTCAGCGACGGCAACCGTGACGACCTGCAAGCGCTGCTGGGCGCCAGCAGCAATGCCCAGACTCGCTTCGCCGAGCAGTTGAGCGCCAGCGTGCTGGTGCCACCGGGCGAGGACAAGGAACACTATTACCGCGTCGACTACAGCCAGTTCCTGGATGACGAGGGTACGCAACTGCTGTTGTCGGCATCGCGCTATCGCAGCGACCCGAAGGCGCGCATTCGCCTGGACAACGGTATCGACCTGACCCAGCACCGCGAGAACGAGCGTTACTCGATCGGGCTCAGCCAGGCGTTGATCGCCTCGCCGACCGAATGGCTGGATGTGGTCGGGCGCTTCTATGCGGTCAATGACCAGATCGACTACCAGGTCGTGGGCTTCCCGCTGAAGCTCGACAGCCACACCGACATTCGCGCGCTGTCGTTCGAGGGTGATTGGCGCAAGGCCGAGGCCAAGCGCCTGCGCATCCTCAGCGCCGGGGTTTACCAGGGCCTCGACCATTTTGGCGCACGCACCAATGCAGGCTACGACCTGGACTTCCTGCGCCTGCGCCTGTCCGGGGTGCAGAGCGACAATTTCCTCGAACACTGGCAAGGGGTCGTGTCCGCTGCCGGTTACTGGAGCAACGACAGTTTGCCCGACAGCGAACGGGCGGTGTTCGGCGGGCAGAATTTCGGCCGTGGCTACCCCAGCGACCAGGCATCCGGCGACAAGGGCTGGGGCCTGGCCTATGAGCTGAACTACAGCATCCAGCGTGAGGGCCAGTGGCTGAAGGTGCTGCAGCCCTATGTGGTGCTCGATACCGCGCGGGCTTGGTTCAACGAACTGGAGGTGCAGAAGGCGAAGATGTCGTCGGCGGCGGTAGGGCTGCGGTTTGGCGATGCGCGCTATTACAACATCGCGCTGGAGGTAGCCAAGCCCATGTCGGACATCGCCCTCGACAGCCTGAACCGGCGGCCGCGGTTCACGGTGAGCTTCAGTTATCAACTGTAGGGGGGATGGATCTTCCTAGGAACTGTCTGACCTGATCTGTCGAATAGCGTCTGATTGCCGCTCATGGGGGGCCTGTCTAGTCTTTGCGAGGACGTCAGGGAAGGGAAGTTGGTGATACTTGATTTTTCGTTTATTTCGAATATGTTGAAGTGAACAGAAGTCTTCAGCGAGAAAGTTCATGACTGTGCCTATCCGTACCGAGTTTCCCGAGGCCCGTGAAGTAGCAGCCGCTGTGCAGGGGCAACGAGACCTGGCAGCCGTGCTATGCACCCAGGCTGACATGCAGCGCATCGAGATCTACGACGCCGATAACAAGGCGCATGCCGTCGAACTGCCAACCAGTGCGCTGCGGTTGCTCCTGGACATACTGGGAGAGTTGGCACAGGGCAACTCTGTGCGGGTAGTGCCGGTCCACGCGGAGCTGACCACGCAGGAGGCCGCGGATCTGCTGAGCGTTTCGCGCCCTCATCTGGTGAAACTGCTCGAGGAAGGAGCATTGCCCCATCACAAGGCCGGTCGACATCGTCGTGTTCTCTTCTCTGACCTGATGACCTACAAACAGCAGCGGGATCAGGCCAGCCGCAAGGCGATGGACGACTTGACCGCGCTATCGGAAGAGCTTGACCTGGGGTATTGATGCGTCACTCACCGTTCACCACGATTTACGACGCATGCGTTCTTTATCCCGCCCCTTTGCGCGACTTGTTGGTCAGGCTCGCTGGCAAGGGCCTTTACAGAGCCAGATGGAGCGCCCAGATCGATGATGAATGGAAAAGGAATCTATTGCTGAAACGGCGGGATCTTACCCGGGGGCAATTGGACCGTATTTCCACACTGATGGAAGCGGCGATTCCCGATGCACTGGTTGTCGGTCATGAATCCTTGTACCCGGCTCTGAATCTGCCCGACCCCGATGACGTACATGTTCTTGCCGCCGCGATCAGAAGCAACGCGGAAGTCATCGTGACGTTCAACCTGAAAGTCTTTCCCCCATCCGCATTGCGCTGTTTCGGTGTAGAGGCACAGCACCCTGACGAATTCATCATGGACTTGTGGGACCTCGATCAGGCTGCTGTTCTGGAGGCTGTGGCTGAAATGCGGCGCAGCTTGGTTCGTATGCCTTACACCGCCGAAGCCCTGCTGGAGTGCTATTCGAGGCAAGGCCTACCGCAGACGGCAGGAGTTTTGCGCGACTTCGCCTTGTTGATCTGAACGCATTGGCCTACCGCCCCACCACCTGCATCACCGACTTGGGAAACAGATTGTCGAGTGTCTCCAGCAAGCGGGCGTGGTAGATCGGTTTGCGAAACAGGTCAAGTACGTGCAGGCGCAGCAGGTCGCTGACGTCGTCCATATCGGCATGGCCGGACATGACGATCACCGGCAGATGCTGGCGGGCGGTGTGGTCGCGCAGGCGCTTGATCAGGCCGATGCCGCTTTCTTCGGGCATGCGCAGATCGGTGATCACCAGGGCCACATCAGGGTAGCGGGTGAGCTGTTGCAGGGCGGTCTTCACCGAGTTGGCGGTGTGGCACTTGAAACCTTCGTTTTCCAGCAGTTCAGCCAGCTCTTGCAGTGCCTCTTCCTCGTCGTCCACCAAAAGAATCTGCTGGCGCGAGGAAGAGTTCGGCATGCTTGGCTCCTGTTGGCCTGGCGTTATGCTGCGGCGTGCTGCTCAAGGTCATAGCGCCCCGGAGATGGCGGTGAACATCGTGGTGATCTTGCCGGAGATCGTCGGTACGAATGGCACCAGCACCACCGCGACCATTGCGGCGATCAGCGCGTATTCGATACCGGACGCGCCGTCCTTGCGGGTGATGAAGTTCTTGCAGTGCTGAAGGATCCGTTGCAGTTGCATGGCACATCTCCTTGCGCCGACGGCGCGGGGTAAGGACGTGGCTAAGTAACGTCCATTTGCCATCATAGAATTGCCAAGCTGGCGAAGCCTGCAAATGTAAAAAGGCATTAACCCTAAAGTATTGGAAGCCAAGGCTTTTTCTAAGTACCTGTTTTCCCTGCATGTGCGCGTGCCAGACGAAAAAATCCCGTTTCCGCTCATGGCGAACGGTGAGGTCTGCGCTACCGTTCAATAGCGAAATAGTTTCGTTTTGCCAGCAATCTAATGGCGCAGGGGGGCGGAGATGAGCAGTCGCTTGACCATGGTCCTGGCTGTCCTGTTTCTTCTCGGCGCAGTACTCGCAGGTTACTGGGGGCTGGTGCTCAGCCGCCCGTCCACACCCCCCGTCAGTCCTGCTCCCACAGTCGCCGAAGCGCCTGCCGAAGTGATTGCGCCACCTTCCCAACCGCCCGAACCGGCACGTACATCCATCGTTGTGTTGCGCAGGGCGCTCCCGGCGAACACGCCCCTGACCGAGGACGATGTGCTGCTCGAGCGCCTGCAAGTGGTGCCTGCCGGGGCGTTCCAGCACATCGACCAGGTGCTCGGTCGCTCCAGCGCGCGTGCGCTGTCGGCGGGCAGTTGGCTGGACGAGGCGAGCTTTCAGGCGGGCGGGCCACTGTCGCGGATGATTCGTGCCCACGAGCGCGCGGTGGCCGTGGGCGTCGACGATGTGGTGGGGGCGGCCGGACTGCTGCGCCCAGGCGACTACGTGGATGTGTTGCTGTTTCTGCGCGAGGAGAACAACAACCCGCAGTCTTCAGCCCAGGTGGTGCTGCCGGCCCTGCGCGTGCTGAGTGTTGGCGAGCAGATGGGGCTGGCCAACGATGGCCGGCCGGCGCAAACCGTCGAGGAGGAACAGGCCCGGCGCGAACAGCACGGGAGCCAAGGCAGCGTCGGCGCTACCCGCACCGTCACCTTGGCCGTACCCGAAGCTCTGGCCAGCCGACTGATGCTCGCTGCCCAGGCCGGTACCCTGCGCCTGGCCGTACGCAGCGCCGATGAACAGCGCTTGGCGCGTTACTGGGCCGAACCTGAGGCGCGACCGCAGGTCGAGAGTGCCGGACGCGAGCTCTATCGCTTCAGCCAGTTGTCCCAGTCTCCCGTGGCCAGCGCTGCTCCCGCCAACGCTGCGCCCAGCATGCAGATCATTCGTGGCGCCAAGGCTGCCGACACCGACAAGACTCCCTGACCAGGCAAGGATGCAGCGATGCGACGTTCCGAGCGTAGTTTCCGACATGCGTGCCGTGCACTGCTCCTGACGGCACTGGTGCCCCACGCCCAGGCGGCGGTGAAGGGGTGCGAGGCTTTCGGCCAGTTGCCCTCGGTGATCGAGATGGACCAGGGCCTGCAGCAGGAACTGCGCCTGCCGCTGGCGATCAGCCGGGCGGCGGTGGGCGAGCCCAAGGTCGCCGACGTGCAGGCCAGCGGCGATCACGCGGTGTTGCTGACCGCCGTGGGGCCGGGCAATACCACGTTGATGCTGTGGACCGCCTGCGCGCCAGCGCCGCATCGGACCATGCTGTTCGTCAAGGGGCGCGCCAGTGCCGACATGGCAGAAGGCAGCCTGCTACCGTCCCAGGATGCGCAGTTGCCAAGCCAGGTGCAGGCCGATATCCGCTTCGTCGAAGTGCGCCGCAGCAAGTACAAGGAGGCAGGTGCGCGGCTGTTCTTCAAAGGCTCGAACAACAGCCTGATCGGCTCGCCGGGAACGGTGCCGAATACTGCTGTCACTCCAGGCTCGGTGCCGATCACCCGCCCCGCGATCCCGCTCGACGACACCGTCTTCAACATCGTCTGGGGCGGTGGCAGCAGCAAGTTCCTGGCGGCGATCAACGCCCTGGAAAACAGCGGCTTCGCCTACACCCTGGCGCGCCCCAGCCTCACTGTGCTCAGCGGCCTGACTGCCAGTTTCCTGGCCGGTGGCGAGATCCCGGTTCCGGTGCCCAGCTCTGGCAGCGACAACGTGTCGATCGAATACAAGGAGTTCGGCGTACGCCTGGCGCTGACCCCGACCGTGGTCAGCCGCGACCGTATCACGCTCAAGGTCGCCCCCGAGGTCAGCGAGCTGGACTACAACAACGCGGTGAACATCGCCGGCACCCTGGTGCCGGGGCTCAGCGTGCGGCGCACCGACACCAGCATTTCCCTGGCCGATGGCGAGAGCTTCATCATCAGCGGCCTGGTCAGCAACAACACCCGCTCCTCGGTGGACAAGCTCCCCGGCCTGGGCAACCTGCCGATCCTCGGCGCGTTCTTCCGCCAGTCGGCGCTGGTGCGCGAAGAGACCGAACTGTTGATGATCGTCACCCCGCACCTGGTCCAGCCGCTGGCGGCCAATGCGCGCCTGCCGCAGTTGCCGGGCGAAGCGCTGCGCACCTACGACCCGAGCTGGGGCCAGCTGTTCTTCATGGAAAACGGCAACTTCGAAGGTCAGGGGGGGTTATCACGATGAACGACAGCCTCAACCAGACTTACCTGGCCATCACCCGCAACGAAGACGACCTGCAGTGGCTGCAGGACGCCCTGGCGCCGCAGGGGCAGGTGATCGGCGCCAGCGCAGGCACCCTCGACGAATTGCTGGCGCTGCTGGATGTGACGTTCAGCAACCTGGTGTTCATCGGCCTCGACCGCGAGCAGTTGGTCAGCCAGTGCGCGCTGATCGAAGGCGTGCTGGAAGCAAAGCCGATGCTGGCCATCGTCGCGCTGGGCGATGGCATGGACAATCAATTGGTGCTGCATGCCATGCGTGCCGGTGCGCGCGATTTCGTCGCCTACGGCTCGCGTGCCAGCGAGGTGGCCGGGCTGGTGCGCAGGCTCGGCAAGCGCCTGCCGACGGTGACCAACAACCCCAAACTGGGTGGCCTGACCGTGCTCTATGGTGCCCAGCGCGGCGCCGATGGCGCGCTGCTGACCACCCACCTGGCGCGGGTGGTGCAGGAGAGCGGCCAGCAGACCCTGCTGCTCGACCTGGGTCTGCCGCGCGGCGACAGCCTGGCCCTGCTCGGGCTGGAGGCGTCATTCTATTTCGGCGATGCCTTGCGCCACCTGCGCCGGCTCGACACCACGCTGATCGACAGCGCCTTCACCCGCGACAAAGGCGGCCTGCGCTTGCTGAGCTATGCCGAGAACGACGATCCGCTGCGCCAGACCAGCGCCGCCGAGCTGTACATGCTGCTCAGTGCATTGCGCCAACACTTCCAGCACATCGTCGTGAACCTGACCGGGCATGCCGACAGCGAAGCGCTGCGTACCATCGTCAGCCATTGCGACAAGCTGATCGTCTACACCGACCAGAACATCCTCGACTGCCGGCGCAACCTGGAAGTGCTCGAACAGTGGCGCGACCGCGGCATCAAGCTCGAGCATGCCAGCTTGCTGGTGGACCGCTACCTGCGCAACGTCGCCCCGGATGCCGAGGCGCTCGCCAAGCGCTATGGCCTGCCGCTGCTCAAGGTGATGCCGGACTGCCCCGAGGTGCGCCTGAACGTGAAGAACCAAGGCCTGAGCCTGTTCGAACTGGCCCCACGCGAAGGCCTGACCCAAGCCCTGCGTGCCCTCGGCGAGCGCCTGGCCCGGCGCTCGGAAAACCTCGCCCCACCGAGCTTCCCCTGGCTGCGTCGGCTGTGGGGTAGCAAATGAGCGGCGACGAACCCTTCGGCGGTCAGCGCCACGCCTCGGGCGACCCGCACGCGCTCAAGCGTGCGCTGCATCGCTTCGCGATCGACGCCATCGAAGACAGCGGGCGCAACCTGCTCGAAGGCGCACGCCCGGCGTTGACCCAGTTCGTCCTCGAACAGGTGGGTGACTATGTCGGGCGCTTGCGTCTGGCGTTGTCGCGCTACGAGATGGAGCGCCTGGCCGAGGAACTGGTCGATGAACTCACCGGCTTCGGCCCGCTGGAAGTGCTGCTGCGCGATGCCAGCGTCACCGAGATCCTGGTCAATGGCCCGCACCGGGTGTTCGTCGAGCGGGCCGGGTTGTTGCAGCAGACCGACCTGCGCTTCATCGATGCGCACCATGTCGAACGGGTCATGCAACGCATCCTTGCGCCCCTGGGGCGACGCCTGGACGAGTCTTCGCCGATGGTCGATGCACGTCTGCCCGATGGCAGCCGGGTCAACGCGATCATCCCGCCAGTGGCGCTGGACGGGCCGTGCCTGTCAATCCGCAAGTTCCGCCAGGACATGCTCAAGAGTGCCGACTTGCTGGCCACCCGCGCCATCGATCAACCCATCTTCGATTTCTTCGAGCGCGCCGTGGGCCGTCGTTGCAACATCCTGGTCAGCGGCGGCACTGGTACTGGCAAGACCACGCTGCTCAATATCCTCAGCCAGATGATCGCGCCGCGCGAGCGCCTGGTGACTATCGAGGATGTTGCCGAGCTGCAGCTTCACCACCCCCACGTGGTGCGTCTGGAAACCCGGCCACCGAACGCCGAGGGCCATGGCGAGATCAAGCCCAGCGAGCTGATCCGCAACGCCCTGCGCATGCGCCCTGACCGCATCATTCTTGGCGAGATTCGCGGCGCCGAGGTGCTCGATGTGCTCACCGCGATGAACACCGGCCACGACGGCTCGATGAGCACCGTACACGCCAACACTGCACAGGACGCCCTGCTGCGCCTGGAGACCCTGGTCGGCCTCAGCGGCCGACAGATCGCCGAGAAGACCTTGCGCCAGATGATCTGCGCGGCGCTGGATGTGGTGATCCAGTTGACGCGTTTGCCTGATGGCAGGCGTTGCGTCAGTGAAGTGCTGGAGGTGGTCGGCGTACGTGAGGATGTGTATGTGACCAATACCCTGTTCCGCCTCGACCGGCGCGGCGGCGAGACCTTCCAGCGCGAGGCGCCGAACCCGGCAGGCAGCAAACTGCGTCAGGACGGTGTGTCGTGATCGGGCCTTTGCTGCTGGCGCTGGCGCCGCTGCTGCTGGGGGCCGCCATGCTGCTGTTTCGCCTGGGCTTGTACAAGCGCGGCGAGGAGCGCGTCCTGCAGCGTCTGGGGCGCGCCTACCAGACGATTCGAACGGGCAGCGCCCGGCGCGACTGGCTCGACCCGCTGCTGCAACGGGCCGGCCTGATCAGCGCTGATGTGCGTCCGCAACGCTGGCTGCTGGCGTGGTGCGGGCTGGTGCTGGTGGCGGTGCTGCTGGCCGGTTGGCTGGCCGGCCTGATGGTGCTGCTCGGTGCGCCGCTGTCGGGCTATCTGTACTTGAGTTGGCGATGCCGTCGGCGCATGCGTCAGCTCGTCGAGCAACTGCCCGGTCTGCTCGACTACAGCGTGCGCAGCCTCAAGGCCGGTCGGACCCTGAGCGATGCGGTGCTCGGCGGCATCGACGGCACCCGCGAACCGTTGCATTCGACCATGGGCCGTGTGCGCCGCAATGTGCAGATGGGCGTGCCATTGGAGGATGCGCTGAGCGAGCTGGCCGAGCTGTACGACCAGGACGAATTGCGCCTGTTCGCCCTGGGCCTGCGCATCAATCAGCGCTATGGCGGCAATGCCAGCGAACTGATGGAAAACCTGATCAAGCTGATCCGCGAACGTGAGCAAGGCGCGCGCCAGCTCAAGGCCATGACCGGCGAAACTCGCGTTACTGCGTGGGTGCTGGGGGCCTTGCCGCTGTTCATGGTCGGCTACTTCCTGACGGTCAACCCCAACTACCTGATGAGCCTGTGGCGCGACAGCAGTGGGCAGTGGCTACTGTTCCTGGCCTTTGCCCTGCAGGCGATCGGCTGCCTGGTGCTGTGGCGCATGATGAGGAGTCTTTGACATGGCCCTGTTGATCTGCGCCTTGTGCCTGCTCGTCGTCGCCCTGTTGCTGGGGCTGCAGGCCTCGCGCCAGTTGCGTGCGCGCTACCTGGTTACACGGCGCCTGCAAGGGCGCCTGGCCCGCGATGAACGCCTAGGCGACATGCTCCACTGGCTGGGCAGCAGCCCGCTGGGGCAGCGCTTGCAGACGCTCGATGGGGAAACCCAGGGCCTGCTCGAACGGATCGGCTGGCGTCGCAGTCGCCAGCGCGCGCTGTTCGCCGCCGTGCAACTGGGATTGCCGTTGCTGGCCATGGGGCTGGCGTTGCTGCTGCAGCATGCCTTCATCGGCGTCGATGCCCTGCATTGGCTGGTGCTGCCAGTGTGCGCGCTGGTGATCGGCTACCTGTTGCCCAAGCGCCTGTTGGCGCTGGCTGCCACGCGCCGGCAACAGCGTATCGCCCAGGAGGTCAGCCTGATGATTCCGCTGCTGCGTATTCTCTTCGAGACGGGGCTGGCCGTGGAGCAGGCGTTGCGTGTGCTCAGCCAGGAGGGACGGACACTGGTGCCGGAGATCAGCGAAGAGCTGCGGCAGGTGTTGCAACGGGTGGATTCGGGGCTGTCGCTTGGCCCGGAGCTGGAGAAGACTGCGCGGGTGCTGGCAGTGGATGAGTTCGTCGACACCTGCGTGATCCTTCAGCAACTGCTGGTGCAGGGCAGTGGCGGGATGAAGTCGCTGCTGGCGCTCAAGGCGCTGCTCGACGATCGACGCCTCACGCACCTGCAGGAGCGAGTGTCGAAGATGTCGGCAAAGATGTCGGCGGTGATGATGGTATTCCTGTTCCCGGCCTTGCTCATCGTCCTGGCCGGGCCAGGTTTTTCTGCGTTGGCACGGGCCTTGGGCGTCTAGGGAGAGATGGATGAAAACGATCCTGTTGTTCACCGGCATGCTGCTGCTGGGCGGTTGTGCCGGGCAGTCGGCGCAGGGGCTGGGTGCATTGTTCGGCGGCCCGGGCTGTGGCAAGCCGGATGCCGATCAGCAACTGGCGTTGAACCTGGCGGACGAGATGCTCAATGAGGGGCGCCCGCATGCCAGCCTGGCGCACCTTGAGCAGTTGCCGAACACCCTCGACCAGGTGCGCCTGCGCAAGGCCAGGGTTTCGCGCCTGCTGGGGCGCAGCGAGGCCGAGCCCCTGTACCGTAGCCTGCTGGGGGGCTGCCTGGCGGCCGAGGGCGAGCATGGTCTGGGCCAGCTCGCCTCGGCGCGTGGGGACGATGCCCAGGCCTTGCAGAGCCTGCAGCGCGCGGTGCGCCTGGCGCCCACTGACGAGCGCGTGCGCAACGACCTGGGCGTGGTGCTGATGAACCTGGGGCGTTACGAGCAGGCACGCTTCGAGTTCCTCACGGCCATCGAGCTGAAGGACGACAACGCTTTGGCGGCGGTAAACCTGGTGACCCTGTCGCTGGTACAGGACAACTGGCAACAGGCGACCGATCTGGTCGGTCGCCTGCACTTGCGCCCTGAGCAGTTCGCCGATGCCCAGGCCCGGGCCAGGCAGGTGAAATCCACCGGGCGTGGTCCCATTGCGTTGGCCAATGGTGCCGAGGCGGTGGTCAATTGAGCAGGAGGAGGGTGGTCATGTTCAGGTATCTGATGGTGCTTGCCGGGTGTGCTTGCGTGTCAATGGCGATGGCCCAGGAGCCACCTCGCCAGGCAGAGGCGCAGACGGCCACCGAGGCGTTGCTGCGGGTGCAGTCCAGTGGTGAGCAGGCGTCGAACCGGTTGCAGGTGCAAACGGCGCAGGAGCGCGACCAGTCGATGCAGCGCTGGCTGGACACCTACAAGTATGTGATCCCGGATTTCTATCGTTGGACCAAGATGACGTCTTCGAACGACTGAGTGCGATAGCTGCTGGAGCGGCGGTTCGGCGCTCCGACATGTCCCGCGAGCACGGGCGTAGCCCGTGCCAGGCAGCGCGGTGTCTTTTTCGCGGGCAAGTCGGGGCGCCGAACCGCCGCTCCTGCACCTAGTGGGTAGTGAACCGCTGATGCACAGGCGAGGAGCGCGGCGTCAGAGCCAGGGCCAACTGGGTGCGGTTGTGCATATGGGTCAGGCGCAGCACCTGCGACACATAGAGTTTTACCGTGTTCTCGGTGATCCCCAGCTCACAGGCAATCTGGTAGTTGGTCTTGCCCTTGCTGACCAGCTTGGCCACTTCGAGTTGGCGCGGCGAGAGCTTTTCGAACACCGGTGGCAGTTCGCTCTCGAGCTCTTCCCCGTCACCGGCCCGGCGATGGGCACCCTGGCCACGGGCCTTTTCCAGGTCGTGGTAGAGGTCGTCGATGGATTCGGCCAGCTCCTGCAGGCGCTGGTTCAGGCTACCCAGCTCGCGGAAGTTGCGGCGCCGCTCCATCAGCGCTGCTTCCTGGCGGCGCAGGCCTTCGAGCAGTTCTGCCAGGTCCATGGGCTTCTGGTAGTAATCGGAAAACCCTTCGCGCAGCGCGCGAATGACATCCTGCTTGTCGGCGCGGCCGGTCAGCATGATCGCCTCGAACAGCCGTTGCTGCCCGGCGATGTCCTTCAGCGCGCGCATCAGCGCGATGCCGTCCTGTTCGGGCATGTGCAGGTCGCACAGCACCAGGCCAATGGACTCGTCCGCGCCGTAGCGCTCGATGGCCTGCGCAGTGGAGTGCGCTGGCACACAGTGGTAGCCCGCGCTTTCGAGATATTCGCAAAGCTCTTCGACGATCAACGGCTGATCGTCCACAACCAGTACTTTCACCTCACTAGCAGACTTGTTCACGTTCAACTCCCTGTTCGTACGTGCCCCGCTCCGTTGGCCAGACAGCCTGGCCCTTAAGAAAAGTAGTCGCACTTTGCAATTATGTACAAGGTCTATACACGCCGAATCGACCCACTGGTCATTCATTGGATCCAGACGGCGGTCAGGAGAAACCCGGCCAGCACATAGGGCGCGAACGGTTGCTTGTCGCCCACCTGTTCGGCCAGGCGCTGCAGGCGCTTCTTCACCTTGGGGTTGGCCAGGGTCCACAGGCGGCGTCGGCCAAGCATCCACACCAGCACTGTCACGCCTGCACCGATGAAGGTGCCGAGCACGTACTGGTGGCTGGTGGCCAGGGCCAGGGCGCCGAGCAGTTTCACATCGCCGGCGCCGAAGCGGCCGAGCATGTAGCCGGGAAGGGTCAACAGCATGACGATGGCCAAGGCCCAGCCCGCATCGCTGGCATCGGCACCTATCCAGCTGTGTCCGGTGGCGAACAGCCAGGCCAGGGCGCAGGCGGCGACACCCAGGGTCAGGGTGTTGGAGATCTGCCGTTCACGGACATCTTGTTCGGTGCACAAGGCAAGCCACATCAGGAGAACAATGCTTTGCATTGGCAATTGGCCATCCCTATTCGTTGAACGGGTTCTATGCTGTCACTCAGGACTTCTAGTCAGGGTAGACGTGAACATGCGAGCAAGCTTGGCAGTACGGCAAAAAGGCGCGGCAGCCATCGAGTTTGTCGCAGTCTTCATGATCTTTTTCGCGGTGTTCTACGGATTGGTCAGCTACAGCCTGCCGATGCTCATGCTGCAGTCGTTCAATCAGGCCAGCAGCGAGGCGGTACGGCGCTGCGTGGCGCTGGACCCGAACAGCGCGACCTATGCCAGCGATGTGCAGAACCTGGCGCGCCAGGTGATCGCCCAGCAACTGAGCTGGATGCCCGCTGCGCTGGACTTTCAGCCCGCCACCGATGCACGGATCGTACTGGCCCCCGGCAACCTGCTGACCGTGACCATCGACTACCCGAAAAACAAACTGACCAATGTCATGCCGGTGCTGGTGCTGCCGTTGATCGGCGAAGTGCCGCGGCTGCCCCAGCGCTTGCAGGCCCAAGCGAGCCTGCAACTGTGAGCGGCGTTTTCGATCGCTGGTTGGGTGGCCAGACATCGGTGGCCGAGGCGCCGTTGGCGGTCGGTCTGCAGGTGTGGCTCGACGAGCAGGGTGAGGTGCTGCGCTTGTCTGGCCCGCTGCGTACCCTGTTGGCCATGCCGCCCCAGCATGCCAGACGGGTGCAGGATTACCTGCAGCACCATAGCTGGCTGGTGCTCGAAGGTGATCCCGCCGATTGGCAGGGACAGCCGCTGGATCTGGATTTTCGTACCGTGTACGGCCATGCACTGCACACCCGTGGCTGGCTGCAACGACAGGCCGAGGGCTGGCTGCTGCAGTTGTTCGATATCGGCGACCTGGTGCGCGCGCACGACTACGAGGGGCAGCGCTTGAGCCTGCAGCGCCTGGCTGGCGACATCGGCCGAGCGGTACGCGACTGCGGCGAGGAGCGCCTGGCGCAGGTGACCGGCGAGCAGTTGCAGCGCCTGGTCGAGTACTGGCAGGCCGATTCGGTGCGGCTGATGCTGCTGGAGGCCGGCGTCTGGCGCAGCCATGCCGACAGTGGCGATGACTGGCCCTGGGCCGATGACGGGCAACTGCGGCCGTGGCTTGAAAAGTATGCGCTACGGGGCGAGCTCGATGCGTCCGAGCGCTACGAATTGCAGGTCTTGTGCGGCGGCTTGCCGGTGTCGCTGCTGCCCTATCGGCTGGGGCCGGACATCCAGGCCTGCCTGCTGTGCGTGGCGAGCGGGGCGCCGCCTGTACACGAGGCGGGAGAGCGGCTCTTGCAGGCGTTGCTGGACCCGTTGCTGGCGCGTCTTCGACAGCGCCAGTTGCAGCGCAGCGACCAGCACCTCGACGCGCTGCAGCGGCAGTTGGGCGCCGGTTGGTGGGAGTGGCCATTGCAGGGGCCGCTGCAGTTGGACCCAGCGTTGGCGGCGAGTTTCGACCTGCCGCGTGAAATCACCGTCGAGCAATGGCTGGCGCGAGTGCACCCGGCGGATCGCGAGGCCGCGCAGCTGGCGCTCGAGCAACTGCGTGAAGGTCGTGCCCTGAGTCTCAGCCTGCGCCTGCAGGAGCACGCCCCGCAGATCAGTCCGCGTTGGCTGCACTGGGTGGGGCAGATGCAGGGTCGCCAGGTCCGCGGTTTTTTACTCGACATCAGTGCGCTCAAGGCTCAGGAGCTGCAGGCTGGCGCCGCCCGTGCACGGCTGGAGAACCTGATCGCCAGCTCGCCGGCCGTGATCTATATCCAGCGCTATGCCGAGGGCGCGCTGCACAGCGAGTTCTTCAGCGCCAGCCTGGCCCCGATGCTGGGCTGGCACAGCGACAGCGAACAGGCTCGTCAGCCGGGGCTGGCAGTGCACCCTGACGACCGCAGCCTGTGGCTGGAGCGCACGCGCACACTGCTGCGCGATGGCCAGGCGCGCTGCCGCTACCGCCTGCGCGACCAGTCGGGTGGCTATCACTGGGTACTCGATGAAGCCCGTCTGCTGCGCGACGACCTCGGCCAGCCCGTGGAGGTGGTCGGGCTGTGGCTGGACGTCAGCGAGGCGACCGAGGCTGCCGAGCGCGTGCGCCACAGCGAGGAGCGTTATCGAGTGCTGGTGGAGGATTCGCCGGCGATGATCTGCCGCTATCGTCCAGATCTCGAACTCCTGTTCGGTAATCGTCCGCTGGCTGACCACCTGGAGTGTGCGCCGGAGCAACTTGCCGGCATGAACCTTGGCCAGTGGATGTCCGACGCGCAACGCAGTGCGTTCCAGCAGCGCCTGGCAACGTTGACTCCTGAGCAGCCCTTGAGCAGCGCGGAGATCTGTCTGCAACTGCCGGGGCGGGAAAACGCCTGGTGGGTGTGGGCTGACCGCGGCCTGTTCGACGCGCAGGGGCGGCTCCAGGAGATCCAGGCGGTGGGGCGTGACAACACCGAGGTACGACGCAGCCAGCGCCAGTTGCTGCAGGGCGCGAAGATGGCGACGCTCGGTGAGCTGGCGACCGGGCTGGTGCATGAGATCAATCAGCCGCTGAACGTGATGCGCATGGCCGTGGCCAATACCTTGAAGCGTCTGGAGAACGGCGCGGCGGATACCGATTACCTGACCGACAAGCTGCACCGCATCGAGGCGCAGGTGGAGCGGGCGGCGCGGCTGGTGGAGCACATGCGCGTTTATGGCCGTCGCTCTGAACTGGAGCGTCAGGCATTCGTGGCCTGGGACGCGGTGGAAGGTGCGGCCGCGTTGCTGGCCGAGGGGCTTCGGGGCAAGGGTGTGGCCTTGCATATCGTGGCGCCCGAGTCGGCGTTGACGGTGCTGGGGCATCAGGACCAGCTCGAGCAGGTGTTGATCAACCTGATGATCAATGCCCGCGACGCGTTGCTCGAACGCCAAGCCCTGGCGCCGGCCATACGGGTCAGCCAACAGCGGGTCGAGGGGCGCGTCTGCCTGCAGGTCGAGGACAACGCGGGCGGCATCGACCCGCGCCTGCTCGGGCGCATCTTCGAGCCCTTCTTCACCACCAAGCCCGCGGGTGTCGGCACGGGGCTCGGGCTTTCGGTGAGTCATGGCATCGTCGAGGCCATGGGCGGCAGCCTCGAGGTGCGCAACGGCCCGGACGGCGCGTGCTTCTGGATACTGCTGCCGCTCTACAGTGCCAGTTGAGCGCGGCCTGTCGAGCAACTGAGGTTGGCGCCGACTTCGGCGTTGACCAGGTCGACGCCCAGCACTTTCAGCAGCACGTTCAGCAAGGGGTCGAGCAGCGGGCTGAGCAGGCCTTTGATCAGCGGCTCGAGTATCGCCTTGACGCCATCGAGCACCCCACCCACGAGCACCAGCACCTGGCCCAGACCGCTGTTATTGGCGGTCGGCCGGTAGGCCTCCAACTGAATGCCCAGCAGGGTGTCGCTGAGGCTGCCGACCACGTTGTCGTTGGCGCTTCTCATGGGTAGATAGGCAGGTTGGAGACCGATGTTCGGCGGTACGCTGTCGGGGGCCTGGAAGGTCAGCGCGCGCTCCTGGGCGCCGCTGCCCAGCACCTTGCTGTCCACCCGCAGGCCGATGCCGCCGCCGACGAAGGGGATGCGCTCCTCGCACTGGCCGAGCGGCAGGATCAAAAGCCGGGTGCAGCGCTTGGTGCCGATGTCGATCAGGGGCAGCGCCTTCACCGCAGTGGTGCCGTTGGTGAAGAACTCATCCGGTGAGGCGAACTGGCCCACCGCGATCTTGACCGCCGAGCTCTGGTTGCGGGTGGTCAGGCGCTTGGGTGAGCAACTGAAGGTATCGGGGGCTGCAGGATTGAGGCGGGTGCTGGCTTCGGCGACTTCCAGGCCGATGTCCAGGTGCAGCTTGCCGGGCACCAGGACGATATCGCTGACCGTACAGGGCACGCCGAGCAGGCAGAGCACCGATTGCACGGTGGCGGCGAGGTTCAGGCTGAGCAGGTTGTTGATCACGTTGGTCAGCGGCGCGGCGAGGTCGAGCACGGCGTTGACCAGGCCGAAGATGCCATCGAGCAAGGGCAGGTCGAGGGAGATCATCGCCCGCACCTGGGCAGTGTGCACACGCAGTTCGTCGGTACGCGGGTCGCCGACCGAGGAGATCTGCTGCGGCTCGATGACCTTCAGGCGAACCCGCCCGTTGACCAGGCCGAGCACGTTGAGCGGCAGGTCGACGTTGGCGGCGCTTTCGCTGGCGGCCAGCTGGATCACCCCTTGCACCAGTTGCAGCAACTGGATGCTGGCATCCAGGCCGGCCTGGGCGGTGCCGTTCTGGATGTCGAGGATATCGCCCAGGCGCACCAGCGTGCCGTTGCCGGCCCCCAGGGCGACCTTGCCCAGGTTGGTCACCACCTCCAGCGCCGCACCGCTTTGTTGCAACACCTTGACCGCTGCCTGCAGCAGTTGGGTGGCGGTGGCGTTGGCGTTGAGCAACTGCTTGTAGTCGCCGACCGTGAGGTTGAGGTCGACTGCCAGTTGATCGAGATAGCTGAGCAACTTGATGTCTGTGGCGGCGATGCCTTTCCAGCCGGCGAGGTCCAGCTGCACACCACCACCGAGGGCGCCGAGCAGGGCGTTGAGCAGTACCGACTGGCGCGAATCGACCGTGGCCAGGGTGGTGCGGATGCTGAGCATCGCCTGCGGCGGCAGTGGCGCCGAGGCGACAGCGTGGGCCTGCAGGGTGGTGGTCAGCGGCACGCCGTTGCCCTGGACCAGGGCATACACCCCCGCCGCGACACTGGTGGTGACGGTGTTGCTGACATCGACCCGGATCGCTTCGTTGCGGTTGTCGTCGCGGGTAAAGCTGCGCAGGCTGTTGGCGCCGGTCTGCACGTAGCCGCAACTGGCCTGCAGCGGGTTGCCGGGGGCGTGCCCGTTGCGGGTGGCTGCATTGCGGGCGATGGCATTGGCCTGTGGGCCGGTGCCGATGCACACGGCGAACTGCCCGGCGGCTTCCAGCGCAGCCATGTCGGCGATGCGCTGCAGCTTGCGTTGTTCGAGGTAGAGCCGCCCACTGTCGATTGCCAGCAACAGGAACAGCAGGGCCATACCGAGGGTGATCACGGCCATCAGGCCGATCGCGCCGCGTTGGCGCGCAGCGGAAGAGGAAACCACGGGCACTCCTTTGCAGGCCGAAGGCCAGGCATCGCGATTGCGATTACAGGAGTGTAGTCAGGGTGATGGCATCTTGCCTTTTCTCTGCCTTCACGCCGCCCGGTTGTAGGAGCGGGCTTGCCCGCGAAAAAAACACCGCGCTGCCTGGCACGGGCTACGCCCGTGTTCGCGGGACCAGCCCGCTCCCACAGGGATTGGGCTGGTCTTTAGATTTTGAGCAAGACAGTTGCTCCTACAGATAGGGCGTCGGGTCTCAACGCGGTGGGTAGTTGCTCATCACCTGGGTCACTGTCTTCTGGATCGCGGCATTGCGCTCCTGCGGGCTTGGCGGGTAACTGTTCATGATCTGCTCGGCACTGCCGCGCCAGACCAACTTGCCGTCACGGCCATCGAACAGGTCGACCTGGATGGTCGCCACCTTGTAGTCGACGCTACGGGTCTCGTTGTACATCGGCCCCCCCCAGTAACCGCCCCAGTAGCCACCCCAGGCCCCGCCATAGTTGGTGGTGACCTGCTGCTGGCGGTCTTCGACGATCAGGTAGGCGCGCACTTTCACATCGGGCCGGGCGCTGCCTTGTGCCGGACGCAGGCCGCGCTGGTCGAGCTGGTCGGCCACGGCCTGGCGGATGCGCTGCTCGGTGAGATCGCTCTTGATCCGCGGATCGTCCGGGCGGTATTGCAGGGCCGGCTCCTGCCAGGCCCAGCTGCGGTAGGCGGCGAAGTCACGGCTGGCATCGAAATCCTGGGTGACGTTGTTGCTGGAGCAGGCGGCGACCAGCAGCGCGAAGGACAGCAGAACGAGGCGGCGCAACATGATGATTCTCCTGACGCGTTAACTGGGAGGGTACCCACTGAGGGCCTTGCGTACCGACTCGCGCAAGGCGTTTTCACGGTCGCGCGGCGAACCTTTTTCGCTGCCGCTTTCGGCGCTGGCACTCCACACCGGCTGGCCGTTGCGGGCATCGAACAGGTCGATGCGCACCACCATCACCTCGACTTCGTAGGTGCGCACGATCGGTACGCTGCCGTAGGCACCATAGCCGTTGCGGTAGCCGCCATAGCCGATGCCGCCGTAGGGGGCGGGGCCGTAGTAGGGATCGTAGTCGTAATCGCGGACCTGGCGCAGGCGACGTTCCAGACGCAGGTTCGCGCTGACCAGCAGATCGCCGCTGGCGCCGCGTGCCGGGCGCAGGCCATGCTGGTCGAGCGCACCGCTGATGGCATCGGCCAGTTGCGCGGGATCGGCATTGGCACTGCCGCTGGGTAACTGGCCGTTGCGCCAGCTCCAGCTGCGATAGCGCCCATAGTCGCGTGGCGCGGCCGGGTAGGCGCTGGCATCGAAGGTGGTCGCAGCCTGGGGCGGTGCCGGTGGCAGTGGCCGGGAACTGGCGACATAGGGATTGCTGCTCTGGCACGCCGCCAGGGCGAAGGAAAGCAAGGCCAGGCACAACAGACGGTACGGCATGTATTCCTCCCGGCAGGCGAGATCAGCGTGGGCGACAGGTCCAGTGCAGGTAACGGCCGAGCCCGGCGAAGCTCGGATGACGGCGGTGGGCCAATTCCATTTCCAGCAGGTCGAGCAGCTCGGCCTTGTCCTGGAATTCCTTGGGCATGTAATCGTGGAAAACCCTGACCCCACTCTCGCTTTCGACCTGCCACATGGGTTCAAGTTGCGTGCGCAGTTCTCGCGGATCAAGAGGTTTTTGCGGGGTGAGACTCTGTTTTTCGCCGGCCAGGCGGTCGCTGCGCAGCTTGCGGAAGTGACCCTTGAGCAAGTTGCGGTAGACCAGCGCATCGCGGTTGTAGAACGCCAGCGACAGCCAGCCGCCCGGTGTGGTCAGCTGGTGCAGCACCGGCAGGATGCTGTGTGGTTCGGCCAGCCATTCGAGCACGGCGTGGCACAGCACCACATCGAAGGGCTCGGTGAGCTGACCGAGCAGGTCCTGCCAGGGCGCCTGGATGAAGGTGGCGGGTTGGTTGGCCTCGGCGAAGCGCGCGCGGGCGCCGTCGAGCATCGGCGCGGCGGGCTCGGCCAGGGTTACCTGGTGCCCGCGCTGTGCCAGCCACAGCGCCATGTGGCCCAGACCCGCGCCGATATCGAGGATGCGCAGGGGGCGGTCGGGCAGGCTTTCGGCGAGGTCCGCCTGCAGCACCGCCAGGCGGATCGCGCCTTTGGCACCGCCGTAGATCTTCTCGGCGAAGCGGCTGGCCAGCTCATCGAAATGACGGTCGTTCATCGGGCGAAGCGCCTCTCGCTGTCGGCGAGCTTGGCCCGCACCACGGTTTCCATGTCCAGCCCCAGCTCGCTGCACAGCAGCAACAGATAGAGCACCACGTCGCCGACTTCCTGGCCGGCATGGGCGAGCTGCTCGGGAGCGAGCTGGCGTGACTGGTCTTCACTCAGCCACTGGAAGATTTCCACCAGCTCGGCCATCTCGACGCTGGCGGCCATGGCCAGGTTCTTCGGGCTGTGGAAGCCGCGCCAGTCGTTGTTGTCGCGGATCCGGTGCAGGCGGTCGGTCAGTTCTTGCAGGTTCATCGAGGGCTCTCCTTCTGGCGCATAGCTTCGGGGGCGCCAGGGAGCAAATCAAGTGAATTGGCGGCCATTGTTGAAGCCGAGGCAGAGGCCCTGGCGCGTGCTTGATTTGGTTACAGGGCGCTCCATTTGCCGGTCATGTGCAGCAGGCCCCCGTGCCCGGTCAGATTCAGTTGCCCTTGCTGCCCAGCGGCAGTCGCGCCGAGTACCACCTCCGAGGGCAGGCGCACCGGCTTGTGGAAGTCCACCGCGAACTCATAGCCCGCCACCGGCAGGTGCCCGCGCAGTGCCGCCAGCGCCATGGCCTTGTTCCACATGCCGTGGGCGATGGCCTTGGGGAAGCCGAACAGCCGGGCACTCGCCGCGCTCAGGTGGATGGGGTTGTAGTCGCCGCACACCTTGGCGTAGCGGCGGCCGATATCGCTGTCGGCATACCAGCGCGTCACTTCCGGCGTTTCGATGGCTGGCTCGTCGTCGTCCTCGTGCGTTTCGCCTTCGAGCTTCAGCCCCCGCACCAGCATGCGGCTGGTTTCGCGCCAGAGCAGACCCAGCCCGTCCTGGGCCTCGGTGACCAGGTCGAAGGTGCCACCCTTGGGATGTGCCTGCAGGTTGTCGGCATGCACGGCAAAACGTAGGCCTTCGATGGCGCCCAACGGGCGCAGCACCTGGATCTCGTTGTGCAGGTGCACCAGCCCGAGCAGGGGGAAGGGAAAGTCGCTGGCGGTCAGCAGTTGCAACTGCAGGTTGAACGCGATCACGTGCGGATAGGTGGGCGGCAGGCGACCATCGTCGCTGAAGTGGCACAGGCGACGATAAGCCGCAAGGTTTGTCGGGTCGACCCGCAGGAAACAACGCAGGCCACCTGTGGGCAGGCGGTCGCCACTGATCTTGCGCTTGCCGAGCGCTCGCAGGTAAAGCCGGGTGCGAGTATCGGGGGTGTGCAGGTCCTGCCATGTCCGGTTCATGTTCATGCCCCCATCAGTGCTTGCCCGCAGACGCGCAGGTACTGGCCGCTGACCGCACCAGTGCCGGGCTGGGCGAGCCAGGCGACAGCCTCGGCGACGTCTTGTGGGCGTCCGCCCTGGCCCAGCGAACTCAGGCGACGGCCAGCCTCGCGCAGACCCATGGGCATGGCGGCGGTCATGTGGGTTTCGATGAAGCCGGGTGCCACTGCGTTGATGCTGATGCCGTGCGCACCGAGTTTAGGCGCCCATGCCTGGGCGAAACCGATCAGGCCGGCCTTGCTCGCGGCGTAGTTGGCCTGGCCCCGGTTACCGGCGATGCCACTGACCGAGGCGAGCAACACGATGCGCGCGTTGTCGTGCAACTGGCCGGCGTCGAGCAGGGCCTGGGTCAGTACCTGGGGAGCCTTGAGGTTCACTGCCATGACCGCGTCCCAGTATTCCGGGGTCATGTTGACGAGGGTCTTGTCGCGGGTAATGCCGGCGTTGTGCACCACGATGTCGATGCCCTCAGGTAACCCTTCGAGCAGTTTGGCCGAGGCATCGCTGGCGCAAATGTCCAGGGCCAGGGCGTGGCCGCCGATACGTGCGGCGAGGGCATCGAGGTCCTTCTGCGCGGGCGGCACGTCCAGCAGGATCACCTCGGCGCCGTCACGGGCGAGGGTTTCGGCGATGGATGCACCAATGCCGCGGGCAGCCCCGGTGACCAATGCGCGTTTGCCTGCCAGCGGTCGCGTCCAGTCCTGCACCTGGCTTGCACAGGCTTCAAGACGTAGCACCTGGCCGGAAATGAACGCGCTCTTGGGTGAAAGGAAGAACCGCAGCGCGCCTTCGAGCTGATCCTCCGCGCCGGACGCGACATACAGCAGTTGCGCCGTTGCGCCGTTGCGCAGCTCCTTGGCCAGCGAGCGGCTGAAGCCTTCAAGGGCGCGCTGGGCGACGCTGGCCTGGGGCGCTTCGACCTGCTCAGGGGGGCGCCCGAGGATCACTACGTGGGCACAGGGTGCCAGGCTGCGCAGCAGCGGCTGGAAGAATTCGCGCAACTGCCGAAGCTCGTCGCTGTCGGACAGATGACTGGCATCGAACACCACCGCCTTGAGTTTCGGGCCGAGCCCGGCGACCCAGGCGGGAGCCTCGAGGTCTTCGCCGGCAAAGCTGTAGCGCTCGTCGGTGAGTGCCGGGGCGATGGCTTCGACCTTGCGTACCAGCGGCCCGCCGCCCAGCACCAGCGCGCCTTCGATCGGGCGCAGGCGTCCGGCCTGCCAGCGCTCCAGCGGCGCCGGGCGCGGCAGGCCGAGGGCATCGACCAGGCGGCGGCCGAGGTTGGAGTTGGCAAAGCCGAGATAGCGGTCACTCATGGTGCGGGTCTCCCTGAAGGCAAGCATGCAAGTGTGGACCATGTTTGTGGCAAGGTCGTTCGAATGCGGCAAAAACGCCTAGGCTGTAGCCAACCTAGCCGAAGTGACAGGCCTTGAGCTCGTCATCCAATCGGATCAAATTGTTTCAGGAGGAATCAGCGCATGCATTCACCTCGACGGGTCGCGATCCTGGGAGGCAACCGTATTCCCTTCGCCCGCTCCAATGGCGCCTACGCCACCGCCAGCAACCAGGCGATGCTCACTGCCACTCTCGAAGGCCTGGTGGAGCGTTACCGCCTGCATGGCCAGCGCCTGGGCGAGGTGGTGGCGGGGGCGGTGCTCAAGCATTCGCGGGACATGAACCTGACCCGCGAGTGTGTGCTCGGTTCACGCCTGTCGCCGCAAACCCCTGCCTACGATATCCAGCAAGCCTGTGGCACGGGCCTTGAGGCGGCGCTGCTGGTGGCCAACAAGATCGCTCTAGGGCAGATCGACAGTGGTATTGCTGGCGGCGTGGATACCACCTCGGACGCGCCGATTGCCATCAATGAAGGGCTGCGCCGAGTCTTGCTGCAGGCGAACCGGGGCAAGCAGTTGAGCGAGCGCCTGAAGCCCTTCCTGAAGGTGCGTCCGAGCTTCCTGAAACCTGAGTTTCCACGCAACGGCGAGCCACGCACTGGGCTGTCGATGGGCGAGCACTGCGAGCGCATGGCGCAGACCTGGCAGATCGGCCGTGCCGAACAGGACGAACTGGCACTGCTCAGTCATCGCCATCTGGCTGCGTCCTACACCGAAGGCTGGCACGACGACCTGCTCACGCCCTACCTCGGCCTGACCCGCGACAATAACCTGCGCCCGGACCTCACCCCTGAGCAGTTGACCAAGCTCAGACCGGTGTTCGACAAGGACGCTCAAGGCACCCTGACTGCCGGCAACTCCACACCGCTGACCGATGGCGCCTCGCTGGTGTTGCTGGGCAGCGAGGCATGGGCCGAGGCGCGCGGGTTGCCTGTACTCGCCTATCTGGTCGATGGCGAGACCGCGGCGGTGGACTTCGTCAAAGGCCAGGAGGGGCTGCTGATGGCGCCGGTTCATGCCGTGCCGCGGCTGCTGGCGCGCAATGGCCTGAGCCTGCAGGACTTCGACTACTACGAAATCCACGAGGCCTTCGCGGCCCAGGTGCTGTGCACGCTCAAGGCCTGGGAGGACGAGCGCTACTGTCGCGAGACACTGGGGCTGGAGGGCGCGCTAGGCTCGATTGATCGCAGCAAACTCAACGTCAAGGGTAGCTCGCTTGCGGCAGGGCACCCGTTCGCCGCCACCGGCGGGCGCATTCTGGCCAACATGGCCAAGCTGCTGGCCACGGCGGGCAAGGGGCGCGGTTTGATCTCGATCTGCGCGGCGAGCGGGCAGGGGGTGACCGCGATCGTCGAGCGTTGAGGTGTTAACCTTGTCGGACCCACGACAATAAACAGTGCCATGCAGACCCTCGGACAGATTTCCGCCCCCCGCGCCATCCCCGACCTCGAGCAACTGCCCAGGCCACTCTACGCCCGTGCCGAAAGCCTCGGCGCGGGTTCCTGGACCACCCGCCACCGGCACGATTGGGTGCAGTTTTCCTACGCGATCAGCGGTGTGCTGGGGGTCTACACCAGCGGTGGCAGCTACTTCGCGCCACCGCAGTGGGGGGTATGGATCCCGGCCGGTCTCGAACACGAAGTGGTGACCTCGATGCAGGCCGAGATGCGCAGCCTGTATGTGCGTCGCGATGCCTGTACCTGGGCTGCCGACGAATGCCGGGTACTCGAAGTGACTCCGCTGGCGCGGGAGCTGATCAAGCAGTTCTGCCAGATGCCCGCGTCGTATCCCGAAGGCGACAGCGCCGAGGCGCGCCTGGTAGCCGTCTTGCTCGACCAGTTGCAGGCGTTGCCGCAGGTGGGGTTTTCGCTGCCGCTGCCACGCCATGCCGGGTTGCTCGCACTGTGCAATCAGTTGATCGCCGCGCCAGACCAGGCACAGACCCTGCAGCAATGGGCGCTGCAGTTGGGCTGCTCGGAGAAGACCCTGATGCGCCTGTTTCAGCGCGAAACGGGGCTGAGCTTCCGTAACTGGCGTCAGCGCATGCGGCTGTTGTCATCGCTGGCGTTGCTGGAGGCGGGGGAGAGCGTGACCGATGCAGCACTAGGCTGCGGGTATGACTCGACATCGGCCTATATCGCGGCGTTCAAGCAACTGTTCGGTGCGACGCCTGGGGAGCTTCGTTTCTAGCGACGACCGACCAAGTCTTACCCGGCGTTACTTCGAACGGTTAATGCGAACAACTCGCTTCTCACGTTCAATACGGAACTGTCTGACCGATCTTCCTTTTGCTCCAACGTAACGTCCGCCTCTCGAGCCAATATCCTGAGAGGCATTTCCATGACTGGATCACTGATTTTACTGCGGCGCCATCCGCTGGCGGCAACCCTGACGTTCACCTTGGGCGCAAGTCTGGCTGCCAATGCCGCGGACTTGGGGCCTGGCGAGTTTGCGCAGGTCTCCCCTGGAGACCCTGTCGAGGATTGGCACCTGGGCAGCGGAGCGCGTCTTGACGTGCGCCCGGGCGCCGAGACCGGGCGTATCACTGGATTCGACGGCGGTCAGGTCAACGTCGAGGGAGCCAAGGTGAGTTCGACCGACAGGGCTGCAATCAGCATCGTGGATGGTGCGGTCAACCTGACCAATGCCACGGTAGTCAGCACCGGCTCCATCGGTATGGCCCTTGGAACGCTGGGCGATGACACTTTGACGTCTACGGCAATCTTGAGCGGCAGCAGTGTGCGCGGTGCCACCACTGGGGTGGAGTTGGACTCGGCTGATCTGCACGCGCGCAGTTCGCGCATCCACGGTGACAGAGCAGGTGTTGTACTCAAGGGCGGAACACTTGCGTTGCATGAAGGGACCGTGGTGTCGGGGGGCGTCGGCCTGGAAGTTGGTACACCGGAGTTCTGGCAAAAGGATCTGTCCAATCAGGTCGTTGTTCAAGCAAGTCTGATCGAGGGTCTGCAGGGTAGTGCGGTAGTGGTTCGTGACGCACAGGTGGACATCCGGGTGGCCGACGGAGGCCAACTCAAAGGCGCCAACGGCGTGCTGCTTGAGGTCATCGAGGGGGGCGAGGCCTCGCTTCACGTGAGCAACAGTCGCCTGGAAGGCGACATCCGCGTCGAGCAGGGTGCCAGTGCTGATATCACCCTGGACAATGCGGCGCAGTTACGCGGTCAGCTACATAATGTCCAGCAGTTGCAGATTGGCGCGCAGTCCAGGTGGGAGACGGTAGCGGACGCTCAGGTCGGCGCTCTCGACTTGCGCCAGGGTTCGGTAGTCGTGCAGTCAGGCAGTATTTTGCGAGCCGAGACCTTGCAAGGAGAAGGCACGTTCTGGCTCGACCATGGCCGCTTGCAGATAGACAGTCATGCCAGCGGCAGCTTTGCTTTGCACCTGGCAAGTTCTGGCCATGAGCCACAGGGGCCGGTGGTCGGAATCGGCAGTGGTGATGCGACGTTCGATCTGGCATCCGGCCCGGTCGATGCAGGGGCCTTTGCTCACGAGTTGGTCCGCGAAGGCGACCAGTGGAGTTTGCGGCCACAGGTCGACATGCGGGGCAAGGCGAGACTGAGCAATGCCGGTGAGACGGCGATGGCGTTCGACAGTTCGCTTGAAGCCGCGTCGCAGGTCGAGTCCCGATGGGTTGTCGGACGCCTCGAAAAACTGCGGACCAATGGTGGTTCAGCCGGGTTGTGGATGCATACCGGCACGACCGGCTTTGATGTCGACAGTGCCGTCGGCACCCGCTATACCCAGCGCGTTGGTGGCTTTGCCCTGGGCGCTGATACTTTGCTCGATGATACTTGGCGGGTCGGTGCGGCAGTGGGACTCAGTCATTCGGCGATTGGCCTGCAGCGCGGCTCATCTGCAACACTGAACAGCTACTTCTCCGCGTTGTATGCCGGTTGGGGCGACAACTCCGGTTACTACGGCGATGCTGCGCTCAAGCTCAACCTGTTCGATGGCACCCTCGATGCCCGGGCCCACGATGGACGCAAGGTGTCCGGCAATCGCCGTCAGGGGGGGTATGGGCTCACGCTGGAGACTGGTCGTCGCTTGAGCCTTGATCAAGGTTGGTATGTGCAGCCTTTTGTACAACTGAGTGCCGCGATCGTGCAGGGGCAGCGCAGCAGCTTGAGTAATGGGCTTGAGGTCGAGTCATCCAACCAACACCTGAACATGGGGGCGCTCGGTATCAAGGGGGGGCGCGTCATCGTCTTGAACAATGGTCTGGAACTGTCGACTCATGGCCGCATCGCGGTGATGGACAACCTGGGTGGCACGCGCAGGGTCAGCCTCAACGGTCATGAACTCGACAACAGGTTCAGCAGCGGGCGCACCGAGATGGCATTGGGCGTATCGTCCGAGGTGCTGTCAGGCTGGACAATCAGCACGGAGGTTGAGGCGGCCCGCGGGCGCAATGTTGATCAGCGTTATGGGATCAACCTCGGCCTGAGCCACTCGTTCTGAGTGAGGCGCGCCACACCGAGGGTTGCGGTGTGGCGCGTGAACGTCAGGTCCTGAACCGCCGCACCAACGCATCCAGCTCGTTGGACAACCCTTCCAGGCTCTGGGAGTCCTGCCGCGCTGCTTGCGCAAGCTCGGCCACCAACTGCGCATCGCCGTGAATCTGGCTGATATGCCGATTGATGTCCTCGGCCACCTGGTGCTGCTCTTCGGCGGCGGTGGCGATCTGGGTGTTCATGTCACGGATGATGTCTACCGACTCGCGGATCTGCCCGAAGCTGTCGCGCGCCAGGCCGATGCGGTTGACCGACTGCTGCGACACCTCAAGGCTGGCATGCATCTGCTCGGCCACTTCGGCGGTACGGTTGGCGAGGTTGCCCAGCAGCCCGTCGATCTCGGAGGTGGAGTCGGCGGTGCGCTTGGCCAGGGCGCGGACTTCGTCGGCTACCACGGCAAAGCCACGGCCCTGCTCTCCGGCGCGGGCCGCTTCGATGGCGGCGTTGAGGGCCAGAAGGTTGGTCTGCTCGGCGATCGAGCGGATGGTGCCGAGAATCGACTGGATCGCGTTGCTGTCGCGCTCCAGTTGCTGGATCGACTGCGCCGATTGCTCGATCTCCTGGCTCAGGCGGTCGACGCTCTGTACGGCCGCATCTATCTGCTGTTGCCCTTCGCGTGCCTGTTGCTGACCGCTGTCGGCCGACTGCGCAGCCTGGCTGCAGGAGCGCGCCACTTCGTTGGCGGTGGCGACCATTTCATGGAAGGCGGTGGACACCATGTCCACCGCCTCGCGCTGACGGCCGGCGGCTTCGGCCATGTCGCCGGACACCCGGGTGGAGCTGGCCGAGGTGCTGAGGATCTTGCCGGCGGCGCCGCCGATATGCTGGATCAGGCTGCGAATCGCCCCCAGGAACTGGTTGAACCAGTTGGCCAGTTGCGCGGTTTCGTCGCTGCCTCGCACTTCGAGATTACGGGTCAGGTCGCCTTCGCCCTGGGCGATGTCTTCCAGGCCGCTGGTGACGCTGTTGATCGGCCGGACGATGAGCTTGGCGAAGGCAGCGCCAGCCACGGCGAAGACTGCCGCCAGCACCAGTGCGAGGGTGCCGATCAGCCAGGTCAGGCGGGTGGTGGTCTGCATCACCTCGTCCTGGCGGATCAGGCCGATGAAAGTCCAGCCCAGGCGCTCGTCGGGGTAGATGTTGGCCATGTAGCGCTCGCCGTCGAGTGTCACTTCGGCCAGGCCCTTGCCGGCCTTGGCCAGCTCGGCGTAGCCGCCGCCGAAGCTGTCCAGCTGCTTGAAGTTGTGGCTGGCGTCTCGCGGGTCGACCATGACGTTGCCGTTGTTCTCCATCAGGATCAGGTAGCCGCTGTCACCCAGCTTGATCTGCTTGACGATCTCGGTCAGCCCCTTGAGCGAGACGTCGATGTTGACCACGCCGCCCGGGCTACCGAGCTGGTTGGCCACGGTGCGCACGGTGCTGACCAGCACGGCGTCGTCGCCGGCCCAGTAGTAGGGCGCGGTGCGCAGGGTCTTGCCGGGGCTGGCCATGGCGGCCTGGTACCAGGGGCGGGTGCGTGGGTCGTAGCTGGCCATCTTCGGATCGCCCGGCCAGAACGCATAGCCGCCGTCTTTCACGCCGTAGGACACGTACGCGTAGTCGGGGTGGCTCTGGGCCAGGCGGGTGAACTGGTCGTACAGCGCCTTGTCCTGCTCGCCCAAGGGAATCTGCGCGGCGTCGGCGGCAATGTACTTCTTGAGATTGTCGGCGCTGGCGGTGACCAAGTGCTGGCTGGCGAGGTACTCGACGTTCTGTGCAATGCCCTGGAAGAAGATGTTCATCGCGTTGCCGACCTGGCGGATCTCCCGGCTGCTGCCATCCAGGAAGTCGTCCTGCGCTTCTTCACGCAGGTTCAGTACCACTACGGTGGCGACCAGAACGATGGGCAGGCCGGCAATGACGGCGAAGGCCCAGGTCAATTTTTGCTTGATGTTCATCCACGCTCCCGGAATTTTTCTTGTCGACGCATGAAACTGGTATACAGGGCATCGGCAGGGCGCAGGAATTTCTGAGTGAAACTCCCGTATTTATTGGATGAAACTTGAAATTGAGGTCGGTTCGGCCAGGGATGGCTAATATGGCATACCAAAATACTGCCACGGGCCGTCAGGCAGCCCCCGGCAGCGCTCAGTGGGAGCATTCACCTTCGTTCGCCAGGTCCCTGAGAATCGGGCAGTCGGGGCGATCATCGCCCTGGCAGTGGGCGACCAGTTCGCTCAAGGTATCGCGCAGGCTCACCATCTCCTCGATCCGCCGGTTCAGTTCGTCGATATGCTGTGTCGCCAGCGCCTTGACGTCGGCGCTGGCGCGCTGGCGGTCCTGCCAGAGTGTCAGCAGCCGGGACACTTCTTCCAGGGAAAACCCCAGGTCGCGCGAGCGCTTGATGAACGCCAGGCTGTGCAGGTCTTCCTGCTGGTACAGCCGATAGCCGCTGTCGCTGCGCAGCGCCGGCTTGAGCAGTCCGATGGACTCGTAGTAGCGGATCATCTTGGCGCTGAGCCCGCTGCGCCGGGCGGCTTGGCCGATGTTCATGGCGTCTCCTTCGAAGCGATGCCGGTGGGCTTCCAGGTCTTGAGCCACAAGGCGTTGCTCACCACGCTGACGCTGGAGAGCGCCATGGCCGCGCCAGCCAGAACCGGGTTGAGGAAGCCAAAGGCGGCAAGCGGGATACCGATCAGGTTGTAGATGAACGCCCAGAACAGATTCTGACGGATCTTGGCGTAGGTCTTGTTGCTGATTTCCAGGGCCGCAGGTACCAGGCGAGGGTCGCCGCGCATCAGGGTGATGCCGGCGGCCTGCATTGCTACGTCCGTGCCGCCTCCCATGGCGATGCCGATATCGGCGGCGGCCAGGGCCGGGGCATCGTTGATGCCGTCGCCGACCATGGCCACCACGGCGTTCTGCTTGAGTGCGTTGACGGTGGCCGCTTTGTCGGCTGGCAAGACTTCGGCGTGCACATCATCGATGCCCAGCGCCTCGGCGACCACCTTGGCGCTGCCGCGGTTGTCGCCGGTCAACAGGTGACTGCTGATGCCCTGTGAGCGCAGTGCCGCGATCGCCTGCTCGGCGCCGGGCTTGAGGCTGTCACCAAAGGCGAACAACCCGAGCACGCGGGCATGCGGTGCGCGCTCGATCAACCACGACAACGTGCGACCTTCGGCTTCCCAGGCCTGGGCCTTATCGAGCAGGGCGCCGGGCTCGAGGCCGCTTTCGTCGAGCAGGCGTCGGTTGCCCAGGGCCAATACCCGGCCTTCGACCGTACCGGCGATGCCGCGCCCGGTGAGCGACTGGCTATCGCTTACCAGGGGAATCTCCAGCCCTTGCTCAGCGCCACCATCCAGCACGGCCTTGGCCAGCGGATGCTCGCTGCCGCGTTGCAAGGCTCCGGCCAGGCGCAGCAGGTCGTGTGCATCGCCGACGGCGGCTTCGCTGTGGACGATGCGGGGGCTGCCGGAGGTCAGGGTGCCGGTCTTGTCGAAGACCACGCGATTGACCGCATGGGCTCGCTCCAATGCATCGGCGTCCTTGATCAGGATGCCATGGCTGGCTGCCACACCGGTGCCGGCCATGATCGCCGCTGGTGTGGCCAGGCCCAGAGCGCAAGGGCAGGCGATCACCAGCACGGCCACGGCGTTGATCAGTGCGCTTTCCAGCGGTGCGTCGGCCAGCCACCAGCCGACCAGGGTGATCAAAGCCAGCACCAGCACTGCCGGGACGAACACTTGGCTGACCCGGTCGACCAGCTTCTGGATCGGTGCCTTGGCGGCCTGGGCGTCTTCGACCAGGCGAATGATCCGCGCAAGTACGGTTTCGGTGCCCAGGGCCAGGGTGCGCACCAGCAGGCGTCCTTCACCGTTGATCGCACCGCCTGTGACCTTGTCGCCGGGCTGTTTGGGCACTGGCAAGCTTTCGCCGCTGATCAGCGCTTCGTCGGCGTGACTGCTGCCTTCGATCACCTCGCCGTCGACCGGGAAGCGCTCGCCGGGCTTGACCAGCACCAGATCGTCCAGGCGCAACTGGCTGATCGCTACGTCTTCCTCGCGGCCTTCGACCACGCGCAATGCGCGTTCGGGGCGCAGGGCTTCCAGGGCGCGAATGGCACTGGCGGTCTGGCGCTTGGCACGGCTTTCCAGGTGTTTGCCCAGCAATACCAGGGCGATTACCACGGCCGAGGCTTCGAAATAGAGGTGAGGCTCCATGCCCACGTGGGCCTGCGACCATTCATACAGGCTCAGGCCATAGCCAGCGCTGGTGCCGAGCGCCACCAGCAGGTCCATGTTGCCTGCGCCGGCACGCACGGCTTTCCAGGCGGCCTTGTAGAAGCGTGCGCCGAGGATGAACTGCACCGGTGTCGCCAGTACGAACTGAGCCCAGGCCGGCAGCATCCAATGCAAGCCGAACGGCTGCACCAGCATTGGCAGTACCAGGGGCAAGGCCAGCAGCAGGGCGGCGATCACCGCGAGGCGTTCGTTGCGCAGGCGTCGCTGCGCGTCATGGCGATCGTCGTGGGCGGTACGTGGCAGGCTGGCGCTGTAGCCGGCCTTTTCCACGGCGCCGATCAAGGCGTCGTCGCTGACGCCCTTGAGTACCCTGAGGTGGGCGCGTTCGCTGGCCAGGTTCACGCTGACCTGCTCGACGCCGGACACCTTGCCCAGGGCGCGCTCGACGCGGCCGACACAGCTAGCGCAGGTCATGCCGCCCACCTGAAGTTCAAGGGTGCGGCTCGGCACGCTGTAGCCGGCCTTGCGCACGGCCTCGAGCAGGTCCGGCAGGCTTTCGGCCGGAGCCTGGACCCTGGCCTGTTCGGTGGCAAGGTTGACACTGACCTGTTCGGCGCCGTTGACCTTACGCAGCGCGCGCTCGACGCGGCCGACGCAACTGGCGCAGGTCATGCCGCTGATCGGCAGGTCGAAGGTAGTTGATGCGGACATGGGCTTTCCTCCGTGATCGAGCCTGCAGCATCAAGCTTGCCATGTTGGTAAGGTCAATACCCCAGGCCGGCTCGCTTCAATTCCAGTCCATTCTGGCCCACGGCGATCCGGTATTTGTTGATCTGCCCCGCTTGCAGGTTGAGGCGGGTGCTGCGCTGGTCTTCGACGCCGGGTGCACAACCGGGCACCTGCCCGGGCAGCAGGCGCAGGCGCACGTCCACCGGTCCAGGCGGCAGGTTGAACGAGGTCGATTGTTCCTGGAACACACGGCCGGAAAGCTGGTCGTTGAGATACACACCGATTTCGCAGCTGGTGGCCACTTCCAGGCGTTCCCGGGAAATGATCAGCACGCTGTAGTCCGAATTGCCCTCGGCGCTGACCGGTGGCACGACGGCCACGGCACTCAGCAGCCCGACGAGGCCCAATGCTGCCCTGATCATGAAACTTCTCCTGGTTGGCGAGTCGTCAAAAGCGCAGCTTGGCTGAGCCGCTCGCGGATTTCCAGCCCGGCCGTTTTGTGCAGAACTTGACCTTTCCATGATGGCAAGCTTGAAACTCTCCGCAAAACCCAGATGGAGGTAGTTCCAATGCAAGTCTTCAATGTGCAGGGCATGAGCTGCGGTCATTGCGTCAAGGCAGTGACCCGTGCGGTTCAGGAGCAGGATGCGACGGCGCAGGTGGAAGTCGACCTGGGCGCCAAACAGGTGCGGGTGCAGAGCCAACTCGGGGTGCAGCAGATCCTGGAAGCGATCCGTGAAGAGGGTTATCAGGTCGAGCCGGCCTGACGGCGATGAACGGTGGTACCTGCTGCGGGTATCACCGTTTTCGGGCGTAACTGTTACAAAGCTTTTCATACCAGGCCGACCCCAGTGCAGTTAGACTAGCCCGTTGCTTAGCCTGCTATGGATTTCCGATGAACCTGCGCATCCTGTTGATCCTCGGCGCTCTCTCGGCCTTCGCGCCATTGGCGATCGATTTCTATCTCCCCGCGTTCCCTGCCATGGCCCAGGCCTTCGGCACCGATGAACAGCACGTCCAGACGACCCTGGCTGCCTATTTCCTTGGTTTGTCGCTTGGCCAACTGGCCTATGGTCCGATCGCCGACCGTTTCGGCCGACGCAAGCCACTGTTGTTCGGTATCAGCCTTTTCACCCTGGCGTCGCTCGCCTGCGCCTACGCCCCGGACCTCGACACTCTTGTGGTGGCGCGGTTCATCCAGGCATTGGGTGGGTGTGCGGGCATGGTGCTGTCGCGTGCCATCGTCGTCGACAAATGTGACGCGGTGGGGGCAGCCAAAGCGTTCTCGCAATTGATGCTGGTGATGGGGCTCGCGCCGATTCTCGCGCCGATGCTCGGTGGCGTGCTGATCAATGTGTCTGGCTGGCAGTCGATCTTCCTGGTGCTCAGCCTGTTCAGCGCTGCTTGCCTGCTGGCGGTGAGCCTGGGGCTGCCGGAAAGCCTGCCAGCCCATGTGCCCCGCCAGCCGCTGTCGGGTGCCTTGCGTCAGTACCTGCGGCTGCTGGGCGATCGTGTGTTCCTGGGGCATGCGCTGACGGGCGGCATCGCCATCGCCGGCATGTTCGCCTATATCGCCGGTTCCCCGTTCGTGTTCATCAAGCTCTATGGTGTACCGGCCGAGCATTACGGCTGGCTGTTTGGCACCAATGCTGCCGGTTTCATCCTCTGCGCCCAGGTCAACGCCCGACTGCTGGCCAAGCGCGGCCCTGCCTTCCTGCTGGCCCGAGCGGTATGGCTCTACCTGGCTGCCGGGTTGGTACTGCTGGGGGTGGCGCTGCTGCGTCCGACGCAGTTGTGGCCATTGCTGGTGCCGCTGTTCGTTTGCATCGCCAGCCTGGGCTGCATCATTCCCAACGCCTCGGCCTGTGCCATGAACGGGCAGGGGGCCAGGGCCGGCAGCGCATCGGCATTGATGGGCAGCCTGCAGTTCAGCGTCGCTGCAGGCGCGGCAGCGTTGGTGGGGGTTCTGCACGATGGCAGCGCAGTGCCGATGGCCTTGGTGATCAGCTTGTGCGGTGTGCTGGTGGTCAATGTCGCGATGCTGACTCGACGCCTCCAGTCCAGGCAGGCTGCATGAGGGGGTGAGGGGCCTTCAGGCGTGTCTCCAGAACGGCGACGAATGCCCGGGCCTCCGCCTCGCTGCGAAAACTCACCACATGTTGATCGAGCTGTACCTGCCAGGGGCAGTTGGGGTGGCGGTTCGATGTACTGACGACAATCTTCATCGCGGCATCCTCCAGTCGGGGTGAGAGCGAAATCAGTGTAGCGCCGTCCCTATTGCCCGCCACATGCCGGGGTGACGTCCTGACTGACGGTCACCCGAGGGACGAAAGGCTTATTCAACCAAGATGCGAACCTTCGCTTTTTCTTGCCCTACTTGTGGAACTCGACTGTCGGCATTGTTCCTCTGTTGTGGCCTTTATCTGGCAAGGAATCTGGCCAGGTCCGGGATGTTAGAGGGGATGCTGATAGCGCTTGTCATTTACCGGCTTTTTTCGATTTCGCGAAGGGTGCTACTACCCTCGGTCTTGTGTCGCGAAACGTTGGCCAAACCCAGCTAGTACAGGGCTTTCGGCGGCTTATACTTGCCCCCAAGAGCGGTTTCCCCACCAGGCGGTGTTTCCCACACTGCCTGACAGGCTGCAACCCACACTATCTGCTGCAACCTCTGGCCAGTCCCACTGCCATGATGGCCATTGGATAAAAAACGGATCTCGCAATGGAGTTGATAGAGTATGAAAGCAGTCAGCAGTATCAGTCAGATCGCCGGTCTGATGGCCGAGCCCAAGCGCAGTGCCATGCTCTGGGCCCTGATCGATGGATCTTCTCGGCACGCTGACGAGTTGGCACTCATGATTGGCGTTACGCCGTCATCGGCCTGCGCGCACTTGTCCTTGTTGTCTGCTGCCGGCCTGCTGCGCCTCGAGGCACGTGGGCGCAAGCGCTATTTTCGACTGGCCACCCCCGAGGTGATCGCCGCGGTCGAGGCACTGGCCAGCGTGCAGCTTGGCGGTCGTGGCGAATGCCAGGGATCGGTCAGGCCGTTGCAGGTGCCGCTGTCGTTGCGCAGGGCGCGACGTTGTGGCGATCACCTGGGTGGCGAAATTGCGGTAGACCTGTATCGGCGCATGGTGTCCGCTGGTTGGTTGGAGGGCAATGACCTGCACCCTACCGTGAGCCTGGAAGGGCGTGTGCAACTGGCCGCGATTGGCGTCTACATCGATGCGCTGGCGCCGCGCCAACGCGGTGCCTGTGTGGTCTGCCACAGCAGCGAGTGGAGTGACAACGGCCCCCACCTGGGCGGTGGTGTTGGGCAAGCGATGCTCAGGTTGTTCATGCAGTCTGGCTGGATACGCGAGCAGGAGGGGTCCCGCGTGATGCAGATTTCTTCCCTGGGTATTCAAGAGATCAACCGTATCGCGCGGGTGCCGGCATTGCAGGTGGGTTGAAGTGCCCCTTTAATGCCGGCTGTGCTCGTCCACTCAAACCAGACGTGCATCCAGGCTGTTCTGTGCCAGGCGCATTGCCTGCTCTTGGGACATGCCCAGATGCTGGTACAAGGCGTGGAAGTTTTCCGTGACATATCCGCCGAAGTAGGCCGGATCATCGGAGTTCACCGTGACTTTGACCCCACGCTCGAGCATGTCGAGGATGTTGTGCTGGCTCATATGATCGAACACGCAGAGCTTGGTGTTCGACAGCGGGCAGACGGTCAGCGGAATCTGCTCGTCGATGATGCGTTGCATCAGCCGCTCATCTTCGATAGCTCGCACGCCGTGGTCAATGCGCTTGATTTTCAGCAGGTCGAGGGCTTCCCAGATGTACTCGGGCGGCCCTTCCTCGCCGGCGTGGGCAACGGCGACCAGGCCTTCGTTGCGGGCTCGGTCGAAGACGCGCTGGAACTTGCTTGGTGGATGGCCTTTCTCCGAGCTGTCCAGGCCCACGGCAATGAAGGCATCGCGGAATGGCAGGGCCTGGTCGAGGGTCTTCTCGGCCTCCGCCTCGCTGAGGTGGCGCAGGAAGCTCAGGATCAGGCCGCTGCTGATACCCAACTGCTCGCGACCATCCTTGAGCGCCTGGTTGATGCCGCCGAGCACCACCTCGAAGGGGATACCCCTGTCGGTATGGGTCTGTGGGTCGAAAAAGGGTTCGGTGTGAATGACGTTCTGCGCCTTGCAGCGTTGCAGGTAGGCCCAGGTCAGGTCGTAGAAGTCCTGCTCGGTGCGCAGTACATCAGCGCCCTGGTAGTAGAGGTCGAGAAACTCCTGCAGGTTGTTGAACGCGTAGGCGCTGCGCAGCGTCTCCACGTCGGCCCAGGGCAGGGCGACCTTGTTGCGTTCGGCCAGGGCGAACAGCAGTTCCGGCTCCAGCGAACCTTCCAGGTGCATATGCAGTTCGGCCTTGGGCAAGGCATTGAGCCAGTCATACATAGGGTGTGATCTCGAATCAGGTACGGTTGGCCGACATTCTACAGGGCTATGCGCTATTCGGTAGGGCGGGGCTGACCGACAGCCCCGCTGTGCTTCAACCGGCGATCAGTGCGGCTGCCGCCTGACGATGGTCGGCGATCAGGCCCTGGACATCGAGTCCCTCGATCTGGCCATCAATCACGCGCCAGTGTCCGCCGACCATGACTCGGTCAGCCCGGTCCGCCGCGCACAGCAGCAGCGCCGACAGCGGATCGTGGCTTCCGGAGAAACGCAGTTCGTCGAGCTTGAACAACGCCAGGTCCGCCTGCTTGCCCACCGCCAGCTCCCCAATATCGCTGCGGCCCAGCAGTTGCGCCGAGCCACGGGTTGCCCAGCCCAGCGCGCGCTCGGGCGTGATCTGCTCGGCGCCGTAGCGCAGGCGTTGCAGGTAGAGGGCCTGGCGCGCTTCGAGGATCATGTTCGAGGCATCGTTGGACGCCGAGCCGTCTACACCCAGGCCGACTGCGGCCCCGGCCGCTTCGAGCTCGATGGTCGGGCAGATTCCCGAGGCCAGGCGCATGTTCGAGCTCGGGCAATGGCAGATACCGGTGCCGGCAGCGCCCAGGCGCGTGATTTCGTCCGGGTTGAAATGGATACCATGGGCCAGCCAGGTGCGTGGTCCGAGCCAGCCGACACTGTCCAGATAGGCCACGGTGCGTAGGCCGAAGCGCTGCAGGCAGAAGTCTTCCTCATCGAGTGTTTCGGCCAGGTGGGTGTGCAGGCGCACGTCCAGCTCTTCGGCCAGGCTGGCGCTGGCGCGCATGATCTCTGGCGTGACCGAGAAGGGTGAGCAGGGCGCCAAGGCGATCTGGATGCGCGCACCTTCGCCACGCTCATGATAACTGTGGATAAGTCGCTGACTGTCGGCCAGGATCACTTCGCCTTGTTGCACTGTCTGCTGCGGGGGCAAGCCGCCGTCCGCTTCACCCAGGCTCATCGAGCCGCGGGTCAGCATGGCGCGCATGCCGAGCTTGCGTACGACCTCTACCTGTACGTCGATGGCGTGGTCCAGACCTTCCGGGAACAGGTAATGGTGATCGGCGGCGGTGGTGCAACCCGACAGCAGCAGTTCGGCCAGTGCAACCTCGCTGGCGAGCGCCAGTTTGGCCGGGGTTAGCCGTGCCCACACCGGGTAGAGGGTCTTGAGCCAGGGAAACAGTGGTTGGTTGACCACAGGAGCCCATGCGCGGGTGAGGGTCTGGTAGAAGTGGTGGTGAGTGTTGATCAGACCTGGCAGCACAACGTGCTCACGGGCATCGAACACTTGGTCACAGGCGGTGTCGGGCTGTTCGCCGAGGGCGAGCAGTTGGCTGATGCGGCCGTTTTCAATGACCAGGCCACCGCGGGCATCGGTACCGTTGGCAGTGAAGATGGCAAGGGGGGATTTCAACCAGATACGGGTCGCAGGCATGGTGCCGGCTCCTCTGAAAGTGGGTTCAGGGTTAGCCAGCTCAGTGTTGCCCTGTCTGCTGATCCAGGTCCGCCGCGAGGCGAGGCATCGAGTCTACTGCCTCGCCACGTGGCTTTCAATTCACCAGGTCAGGGCGTCACCCTTGTAGTTGATAAAGCGCAGGCCGCCCTGGCCGCTTTGCTCGTTGATCCGGTCGAGCATGCCGCGTGTGCTGGTGAACACGTCGATTTCCGCGTTCTCGCCGCCCATGTCGGTCTTCACCCAGCCTGGGTGCATGGCCAGCACGCTCAGGTCGGAATGCTGCAACTCAACCACGAAGCTGTTGATCATCGAGTTGAGCGCGGCCTTGCTGGCCTTGTACAGGCAGATCTCGTTGCCATCAGGGCTGGTCACGCTACCCAGGCCCGAGCTCATGAACGCCAGCACCCCGGTGTTTTCGCGGATCTGCCCGACCAGGCGACGCGCCACACGGATGGGCGCAACGGCATTGGTCATGAACAGGTCGCCGATCTGCGTGTCTTGCACGGTTTCCAGGTCTTGTGGCAACGGTCCCATGACTCCGGCATTGACGAAGACCAGGTCGAAAATCTCGTCTTGCACACGCTGCTTGAGGTCGTCGAGCAAGGCGGTATCGTTCATTTCCAGGGATTCGATGCGCACACCTGCGACATCTTTCAAGGCACCCGGCTTGCTTGCATCGCGCACGGTGGCTGTCACGTTCCAGCCGTCTTCACGCAGACGTTGTACCAAGCCCAGTCCCAATCCGCGGGAGGCGCCGATGATGAGGGCGTTTTTGCTTGTGGACATGTGGATGCTCCGAGGTCGCTTGAAGAAGGGTATCGAGGATACTCCAGGCGGGGGCGACTCGCCTGCGTTGCGTTTGTACAAAAAATGATCAGACGCTCCGCGCCGTGTGCTGGTGGGCGCCCTGCCTGTTGGCGCACGGGTTATCCACAGGCTGTTCCACAGTTATTGTGTGCAAGCACGTGGGCGGCGGGAAAGCTCGTGAAAACCGGGCGATGGGGATAACTCTCCGGGTTTCAGTCGTTTGCGGGTGTCATCAAACAGTGATCAAAATATGCTCAATCGGCTGAAAGCCATACGTGGCAAGGCTTGCCAAAGAATGCCCCAAGCTTATCCACAGGCAGGCCCACAGTAGTTGTGGGCACCTTTCAGCGAGGTTCGAGACGAATCCGGCCACGGCTGAGGTCGGACAATTGCTGCTGGAAGGTCTGTACGTGCTCTTCGCCCAGCGCCAGGAGTAGATCGACGCCGTTTGCCGTGAACTGTTCGTCCAGCACCAGCCCGTCGGCCTCGGCCAGGCGCAGCTTGAGCAAGGTCAGTTCGCTGAACGTGCAACTGCAGGTGAATTCGCTGCGCTGTACCAGCAGCCGTTTCGGCGCCTGTTGCAAGCACTTGTTGGCGCCCCCGCCATAGGCACGGGCCAGGCCTCCGGTGCCGAGCTGGATACCGCCATACCAGCGGATGACCAGCACCACCACCTGATCGCAGTCCTGGGCTTCGATCGCCGCAAGAATTGGACGTCCGGCGGTGCCGCCCGGCTCGCCATCATCGCTGCTGCGGTATTGCGCGCCGATTTTCCAGGCCCAGCAATTGTGGGTGGCGGCCAGGTCGCTGTGACGTTCGATGAAACTCATCGCCTCGGCGGCACTGCTGACAGGGCCGGCGAGGGTGATGAAGCGGCTCTTGCGGATGTCTTCGCGGAACTCGCAGAGCTCAAGCAGGGTAGAGGGCATAGGTCCGGGTCACGCGGGCGGGTTGATGCCGCAGCCTTTGAGAATGATGTGGATAAGGTTGTTGCTGGCGTCTTCCATGTCCTGCTTGGTCAGGCGGCTGCGGCCGGTGACCTGGCAGATCTGGGTGGCGAAGTCGGCGTAGTGCTGAGTACTGCCCCAGAGCAGGAAGATCAGGTGCACAGGGTCTACCCGGTCCATCTTGCCGGCCTCGATCCAGGCCTGGAACACTGCGGCGCGCCCGCGGAACCACTCGCGGTAGTCGGCGCTGAAGTATTCGCTCAGGCACTGGCCGCCGCTGATCACTTCCATGGCGAAGATCCGAGATGCCTGCGGGTTGCGCCGGGAGAACTCCATCTTGGTGCGAATGTACTGGCTCAACGCCACGGCTGGGTCGTCCTCGACGCTCAAGGCGTTGAAGGTGCTGTCCCACAATTCGATGATGTTGCTGAGCACGGCAATATAAAGGCCGAGCTTGTTGGTGAAGTAGTAGTGCAGGTTGGCTTTGGGCAGGTTGGCCTTCAGCGCGATGGTGTTCATGCTGGTGCCCTTGAAGCCATGGCGGGCGAATTCGTCCTCGGCGGCCTGGATGATGGCCTGTTCGTTCTTTTGGCGAATGCGGCCGGCGGGCTTGCCCGAGGCGGAGAGGCGATGCGCAGGGACTTCAAAGGTCATGGACGTTTCCGTACGGGGTCTGTGGGCAACGGATGTCGGACAGATTACCTGCCTGTGCCGAAGTGACAAGCATTAGCGCGTTGCCGCGAGGCTTTCGAGAAAACTTTCCAGCACCAGATTCGGACGGCGTCCCTTGCGCGTCACCCAGCTCAGGCTCAGGTCATAGAAGCGTTGCGTCGGTTTCAGTGCCCGCAGGCGGCCCTGCTGGACCCAGAACATGGCGTAGTGATCGGGCAGGTAGCCGATGTAGCGCCCGGTGAGGATGAGAAAGGCCATGCCCTCGCGGTCCGAGGCACTGGCAGTGCAGTTCAGTGCCTGGTAGTGCGCCTGGATATCGGCTGGCAAACGGAAGGTCGGAGCGATGGCTTCCTGGCTGTTGAGGCGCTGATCGTCGATTTTCTGATCCTCGGCATAGAACAGGGGGTGGCCGACTGCGCAGTAGAGCAATGAACGTTCGCTGTACAGGGGCTGGTATTCCAGGCCCGAGAGCGGACTGGTCTGCGGCACCACGCCGACATGCAGGCTGCCGTCCAGCACCCCTTGTTCGACCTGGCTCGGGGCGATCATGCGAATCTGGATGCGTACATCCGGCCCACGATCCTTGAGCTCAGCGAGCGCGTGGGTGATGCGCATGTGAGGCAAGGTAACCAGGTTGTCGGTCAGGCCGATATTGAGTTCGCCACGCAGGTGCTGGTGCAGTCCGTTGACCTCGGTGCGAAAGCTCTCAAGGGCGCTGAGCAGTTGCAGCGCCGATTGGTAGACCTCGCGGCCTTCTTCGGTGAGCGAAAAGCCTGCCCGGCCACGCTGGCACAAGCGCAAGCCCAGGCGCTGTTCCAGGTCGTTCATCTGCTGGCTGATGGCCGAGCGTCCAATACCCAGTACGTTTTCCGCCGCCGAAAAGCCGCCGCACTCGACGACACTGCGGTAAATCTTCAGCAGACGAATATCGAAATCGCTGACTTGCGCGAGAGGATTGGGGCGACGACTCATAAGTTTAGTCCGCTGCTAACTGAAGATTAGAAATGTTGGCTTTTTCAGACTTTATCCCCGTGACAATTTAGCTGCAACAACAGCCATCGTTGCCTAGTCGTCTTCCGAGGAACCGCCGATGAACATGCCCGAAACCGCCCCGTCCGGCCTGGCCAGCCAGCTCAAGCTGGATGCTCACTGGATGCCCTACACCGCCAACCGCAACTTCCAGCGTGATCCACGCCTGATCGTGGCCGCCGAAGGCAATCACCTGGTTGACGACAAGGGGCGCAAGATCTTCGACGCACTGTCGGGCCTGTGGACCTGCGGCGCCGGGCATACCCGCAAGGAAATCACCGACGCGGTGACGCGCCAGCTGAGCACACTGGATTATTCGCCGGCCTTCCAGTTCGGCCATCCGCTGTCGTTCCAGCTGGCCGAGAAGATCGCCGAGCTGACGCCGGGCGACCTCAACCATGTCTTCTATACCAACTCCGGCTCCGAGTGCGCCGACACCGCGCTGAAGATGGTGCGTGCCTACTGGCGCCTGAAAGGCCAGGCAACCAAGACCAAGATCATTGGTCGTGCCCGTGGTTACCACGGCGTGAACATCGCTGGCACCAGCCTGGGTGGGGTCAATGGCAACCGCAAGATGTTCGGCCAACTGCTGGATGTCGACCATCTGCCTCACACCGTGCTTCCGGTGAACGCTTTCTCCCGCGGCATGCCGGAGGAGGGCGGTATCGCCCTGGCCGAGGAGATGCTCAAGCTGATCGAATTGCATGACGCTTCGAACATCGCCGCTGTGATCGTCGAGCCGCTGGCCGGCTCCGCTGGCGTGCTGCCTCCGCCGAAGGGTTATCTGAAACGTCTGCGTGAAATCTGCACCCAGCACAACATCCTGCTGATCTTCGATGAAGTGATCACTGGCTTCGGTCGTATGGGTGCGATGACCGGCTCCGAAGCCTTCGGTGTCACTCCGGATCTGATGTGCATCGCCAAGCAGGTGACCAACGGAGCCATCCCGATGGGGGCGGTGATCGCCAGCAGCGAAATCTACCAGACCTTCATGAACCAACCGACGCCGGAGTACGCCGTGGAATTCCCCCATGGCTACACCTATTCGGCTCACCCTGTGGCCTGCGCTGCCGGTATCGCTGCGCTGGACCTGCTGCAGAAGGAAAACCTGGTGCAATCCGCCGCCGAACTGGCGCCGCACTTCGAGAACCTGCTGCACGGCGTCAAGGGCACCAAGAATGTCATCGACATCCGTAACTACGGCCTGGCTGGCGCGATCCAGATCGCAGCGCGCGATGGCGATGCGATCGTGCGTCCATACGAGGCGGCCATGAAACTGTGGAAGGCCGGCTTCTATGTCCGCTTCGGGGGGGACACCCTGCAGTTCGGCCCAACCTTCAATACCAAGCCGCAGGAACTGGATCGCCTGTTCGACGCGGTAGGCGAAGCCCTGAACCAGATCGACTGATCTTTCCGACGCTGACGACAGGCGCCTGAGCGCGCCTGTTCCAACCTTCTTTATCTGGAGTTCTGCATGAGCATCGTTCAGCACCTGATCAATGGTGAGCTGGTTTCCAAGGGCGGTCGCACCGCCGATGTCTTCAACCCGTCGACCGGCCAGGCTACGCGCAAGGTCGAACTCGCCAGCCGCGCCACCATCCAGGAAGCCATCGACTCGGCCAAGGCCGCATTCCCGGCCTGGCGCAACACGCCCCCGGCCAAGCGCGCCCAGGTGATGTTCCGCTTCAAGCAATTGCTGGAGCAGAACGAGGCGCGCATTTCGCAGATGATCAGCGAAGAGCACGGCAAGACCCTCGAGGATGCCGCCGGCGAACTGAAGCGTGGTATCGAGAACGTCGAGTTCGCCTGTGCTGCGCCCGAGATTCTCAAGGGTGAATACAGCCGCAACGTCGGCCCGAATATCGACGCCTGGTCCGACTTCCAGCCGCTGGGCGTGGTGGCTGGCATTACCCCGTTCAACTTCCCGGCGATGGTGCCGCTGTGGATGTACCCACTGGCGATCGTCTGCGGCAACGCGTTCATCCTCAAGCCGTCGGAGCGTGACCCGAGCTCGACCCTGTTCATTGCCCAACTGCTGCTGGAGGCCGGCCTGCCCAAGGGCATCCTCAATGTGGTGCACGGCGACAAGGAAGCGGTGGATGCGCTGATCGAAGCACCGGAAGTCAAGGCTCTGAGCTTCGTGGGTTCGACACCGATCGCAGAATACATCTATGCCGAAGGCACCAAGCGCGGCAAGCGTGTGCAGGCGTTGGGTGGTGCGAAGAACCATGCGGTGCTGATGCCCGATGCCGAGCTGGACAATGCGGTGAGCGCCCTGATGGGTGCGGCCTATGGATCGTGTGGCGAGCGCTGCATGGCAATTTCGGTGGCGGTGTGCGTGGGCGACCAGGTCGCCGATGCGCTGATCGCCAAGCTGGAGCCACAGATCAAGGCGCTGAAGATTGGTGCCGGCACTTCTTGCGGGCTGGACATGGGGCCGTTGGTCACTGCCGCTGCACGTGACAAGGTCGTAGGCTATATCGACGATGGCGTGGCTGCGGGTGCCAAGCTGGTGGTGGATGGCCGTGGTTTCCGCGTTGCGGGCAATGAAGACGGTTACTTCGTTGGGGGGACGCTGTTCGACAACGTCACTCCGGAGATGCGCATCTATAAAGAGGAGATCTTCGGGCCGGTGCTGTGTGTGGTACGAGTGCAGAGCCTGGAAGAGGCGATGCAGCTCATCAACGATCACGAATACGGCAACGGCACTTGCATCTTCACCCGTGACGGTGAAGCGGCGCGTTTGTTCTGTGATGAGATTGAAGTGGGCATGGTAGGGGTGAACGTGCCGCTGCCAGTGCCGGTGAGCTATCACAGCTTTGGCGGCTGGAAGCGTTCGCTGTTTGGTGACCTGCACGCCTATGGGCCGGATGGGGTGCGCTTCTATACCCGTCGTAAGGCGATTACCCAGCGTTGGCCGCAGCGCAAGAGCCATGAAGCGTCGCAGTTTGCGTTCCCGAGCTTGTAAGGTTGTGGTGATGTGAGAAGCGGGGAGGCCGACAGGCCTCCCCGTTTTGGTTTGTGGGGTGGGTGAGGCCTGGTTTGGATTAATGGGTGACTGCAAGGTGCCTGCCTTGGGGTTTCTGGCACCGTTAAAATCGAGCGCCGCCCGCGCGGCGCTTCGCGGGCAAGTCGGAGCGCCGAACCGCCGCCCCTACATTTGTTTCGGGCCAGTTATGCCTGTGCCACAGGCGCGCGACCGCCTGGTGTGTACGACTCGGTACCGCGCCGTGCGCCAAAGGGGGCGCGCGAAAATGCCACAGGACTCACTGGCCAGAAACAAACTGTGGGAGCGGGCTTGCCCGCGAAGCGCCGCGCGGGCGGCGCTCGATCTTGTAGGCGCAGCAGAGTTTGAGGCAGGCACTTGGTGGCCTATATAAGGTCTGCGCCGAGGATCTTTCAAATAACTGAAATAAAAGGTTGACGCCCTCTCAGATCCCCTTATAATGCGCCCCACTTCCGCAGCAAACGGAACGCAAAACTCTTTGTTAATCAACGAGTTAAGCGATTTCGGTGAGGCGTGAAGCGCTTCGATCACCTGATCGGCAGCGGTGAAAAAGGCAGTTGACAGCATCTTCGAGTGCTGTATGATTCGCCTCCCGCTACGAGAGATCGCAGCGAGTCAAGTGTTTGAAGCTAAACGAGTTTCTCGCGAAAAACTTCAAAATAAACGCTTGACAGCCAATGAGGAAAGCGTAGAATGCGCGCCTCGGTTGAGACGAAAGGCTCTTAACCAAACGCTCTTTAACAAATCGAATCAAGCAATTCGTGTGGGTGCTTGTGAGTACGGACTGATAGTCGCCAAGATTATCAGCATCACAAGTGACCATGCGAGAAATCACATAGTCATTTGAGATTGCTGAGCCAAGTTTAGGGTTTCTTAAAAACCCAAGCAGTATTGAACTGAAGAGTTTGATCATGGCTCAGATTGAACGCTGGCGGCAGGCCTAACACATGCAAGTCGAGCGGATGACGGGAGCTTGCTCCTTGATTCAGCGGCGGACGGGTGAGTAATGCCTAGGAATCTGCCTGGTAGTGGGGGGCAACGTTTCGAAAGGAACGCTAATACCGCATACGTCCTACGGGAGAAAGCAGGGGACCTTCGGGCCTTGCGCTATCAGATGAGCCTAGGTCGGATTAGCTAGTTGGTGAGGTAATGGCTCACCAAGGCGACGATCCGTAACTGGTCTGAGAGGATGATCAGTCACACTGGAACTGAGACACGGTCCAGACTCCTACGGGAGGCAGCAGTGGGGAATATTGGACAATGGGCGAAAGCCTGATCCAGCCATGCCGCGTGTGTGAAGAAGGTCTTCGGATTGTAAAGCACTTTAAGTTGGGAGGAAGGGCAGTAAGTTAATACCTTGCTGTTTTGACGTTACCGACAGAATAAGCACCGGCTAACTCTGTGCCAGCAGCCGCGGTAATACAGAGGGTGCAAGCGTTAATCGGAATTACTGGGCGTAAAGCGCGCGTAGGTGGTTCGTTAAGTTGGATGTGAAAGCCCCGGGCTCAACCTGGGAACTGCATCCAAAACTGGCGAGCTAGAGTATGGTAGAGGGTGGTGGAATTTCCTGTGTAGCGGTGAAATGCGTAGATATAGGAAGGAACACCAGTGGCGAAGGCGACCACCTGGACTGATACTGACACTGAGGTGCGAAAGCGTGGGGAGCAAACAGGATTAGATACCCTGGTAGTCCACGCCGTAAACGATGTCAACTAGCCGTTGGAATCCTTGAGATTTTAGTGGCGCAGCTAACGCATTAAGTTGACCGCCTGGGGAGTACGGCCGCAAGGTTAAAACTCAAATGAATTGACGGGGGCCCGCACAAGCGGTGGAGCATGTGGTTTAATTCGAAGCAACGCGAAGAACCTTACCAGGCCTTGACATGCAGAGAACTTTCCAGAGATGGATGGGTGCCTTCGGGAACTCTGACACAGGTGCTGCATGGCTGTCGTCAGCTCGTGTCGTGAGATGTTGGGTTAAGTCCCGTAACGAGCGCAACCCTTGTCCTTAGTTACCAGCACGTTATGGTGGGCACTCTAAGGAGACTGCCGGTGACAAACCGGAGGAAGGTGGGGATGACGTCAAGTCATCATGGCCCTTACGGCCTGGGCTACACACGTGCTACAATGGTCGGTACAGAGGGTTGCCAAGCCGCGAGGTGGAGCTAATCTCACAAAACCGATCGTAGTCCGGATCGCAGTCTGCAACTCGACTGCGTGAAGTCGGAATCGCTAGTAATCGCGAATCAGAATGTCGCGGTGAATACGTTCCCGGGCCTTGTACACACCGCCCGTCACACCATGGGAGTGGGTTGCACCAGAAGTAGCTAGTCTAACCTTCGGGAGGACGGTTACCACGGTGTGATTCATGACTGGGGTGAAGTCGTAACAAGGTAGCCGTAGGGGAACCTGCGGCTGGATCACCTCCTTAATCGAAGACATCAGCCTGCTGATGAGCTCCCACACGAATTGCTTGATTCATTGTGAAGACGATCAAGACCCTATATAGGTCTGTAGCTCAGTTGGTTAGAGCGCACCCCTGATAAGGGTGAGGTCGGCAGTTCAAATCTGCCCAGACCTACCAATATGCGGGGCCATAGCTCAGCTGGGAGAGCGCCTGCCTTGCACGCAGGAGGTCAGCGGTTCGATCCCGCTTGGCTCCACCACTTACGCTGTACCTTGATCAGAACCTAGAAATGAACATTCGTCGATGAATGTTGATTTCTGGCTTTTGTCAGATCGTTCTTTAAAAATTCGGATATGTGATAGAAATAGACTGAATGCCAGTTTCACTGCTGGTAATTCAGGCTAAGGTAAAATTTGTGAGTTCTCACGAATTTTCGGCGAATGTCGTCTTCACAGTATAACCAGATTGCTTGGGGTTATATGGTCAAGTGAAGAAGCGCATACGGTGGATGCCTTGGCAGTCAGAGGCGATGAAAGACGTGGTAGCCTGCGATAAGCTTTGGGGAGTCGGCAAACAGACTGTGATCCAGAGATCTCTGAATGGGGGAACCCACTCAGCATAAGCTGAGTATCTTGTACTGAATACATAGGTGCAAGAGGCGAACCAGGGGAACTGAAACATCTAAGTACCCTGAGGAAAAGAAATCAACCGAGATTCCCTTAGTAGTGGCGAGCGAACGGGGACCAGCCCTTAAGTTGATTTGAGATTAGTGGAACGCTCTGGAAAGTGCGGCCATAGTGGGTGATAGCCCCGTACACGAAAGTCTCTTTTCAATGAAATCGAGTAGGACGGAGCACGAGAAACTTTGTCTGAACATGGGGGGACCATCCTCCAAGGCTAAATACTACTGACTGACCGATAGTGAACCAGTACCGTGAGGGAAAGGCGAAAAGAACCCCGGAGAGGGGAGTGAAATAGAACCTGAAACCGTATGCGTACAAGCAGTGGGAGCCTACTATGTTAGGTGACTGCGTACCTTTTGTATAATGGGTCAGCGACTTATATTCAGTGGCGAGCTTAACCGAATAGGGGAGGCGTAGCGAAAGCGAGTCTTAATAGGGCGCTTTAGTCGCTGGGTATAGACCCGAAACCGGGCGATCTATCCATGGGCAGGTTGAAGGTTAGGTAACACTGACTGGAGGACCGAACCGACTACCGTTGAAAAGTTAGCGGATGACCTGTGGATCGGAGTGAAAGGCTAATCAAGCTCGGAGATAGCTGGTTCTCCTCGAAAGCTATTTAGGTAGCGCCTCATGTATCACTGCTGGGGGTAGAGCACTGTTTCGGCTAGGGGGTCATCCCGACTTACCAAACCGATGCAAACTCCGAATACCAGCAAGTGCCGAGCATGGGAGACACACGGCGGGTGCTAACGTCCGTCGTGAAAAGGGAAACAACCCAGACCGTCAGCTAAGGTCCCAAAGTCATGGTTAAGTGGGAAACGATGTGGGAAGGCTTAGACAGCTAGGAGGTTGGCTTAGAAGCAGCCACCCTTTAAAGAAAGCGTAATAGCTCACTAGTCGAGTCGGCCTGCGCGGAAGATGTAACGGGGCTCAAACCATGCACCGAAGCTACGGGTATCACCTTTGGTGATGCGGTAGAGGAGCGTTCTGTAAGCCTGTGAAGGTGAGTTGAGAAGCTTGCTGGAGGTATCAGAAGTGCGAATGCTGACATGAGTAACGACAATGCGAGTGAAAAACTCGCACGCCGAAAGACCAAGGTTTCCTGCGCAACGTTAATCGACGCAGGGTTAGTCGGTCCCTAAGGCGAGGCTGAAAAGCGTAGTCGATGGAAAACAGGTTAATATTCCTGTACTTCCAGTTATTGCGATGGAGGGACGGAGAAGGTTAGGCCAGCCTGGCGTTGGTTGTCCAGGTTTAAGGTGGTAGGCTGAAATCTTAGGCAAATCCGGGATTTCAAGGCCGAGAGCTGATGACGAGCGCTCTTTAGAGTGCGAAGTGGTTGATACCATGCTTCCAAGAAAAGCTCCTAAGCTTCAGATAACTGGGAACCGTACCCCAAACCGACACAGGTGGTTAGGTAGAGAATACCAAGGCGCTTGAGAGAACTCGGGTGAAGGAACTAGGCAAAATGGCACCGTAACTTCGGGAGAAGGTGCGCCGGCGAGGGTGAAGGACTTGCTCCGTAAGCCCATGCCGGTCGAAGATACCAGGCCGCTGCGACTGTTTATTAAAAACACAGCACTCTGCAAACACGAAAGTGGACGTATAGGGTGTGACGCCTGCCCGGTGCCGGAAGGTTAATTGATGGGGTTAGCGCAAGCGAAGCTCTTGATCGAAGCCCCGGTAAACGGCGGCCGTAACTATAACGGTCCTAAGGTAGCGAAATTCCTTGTCGGGTAAGTTCCGACCTGCACGAATGGCGTAACGATGGCGGCGCTGTCTCCACCCGAGACTCAGTGAAATTGAAATCGCTGTGAAGATGCAGTGTATCCGCGGCTAGACGGAAAGACCCCGTGAACCTTTACTATAGCTTTGCACTGGACTTTGAGCTTGCTTGTGTAGGATAGGTGGGAGGCTTTGAAGTGGGGACGCCAGTTCTCATGGAGCCATCCTTGAAATACCACCCTGGCAACCTTGAGGTTCTAACTCAGGTCCGTGATCCGGATCGAGGACAGTGTATGGTGGGTAGTTTGACTGGGGCGGTCTCCTCCCAAAGAGTAACGGAGGAGTACGAAGGTGCGCTCAGACCGGTCGGAAATCGGTCGTAGAGTATAAAGGCAAAAGCGCGCTTGACTGCGAGACACACACGTCGAGCAGGTACGAAAGTAGGTCTTAGTGATCCGGTGGTTCTGTATGGAAGGGCCATCGCTCAACGGATAAAAGGTACTCCGGGGATAACAGGCTGATACCGCCCAAGAGTTCATATCGACGGCGGTGTTTGGCACCTCGATGTCGGCTCATCACATCCTGGGGCTGAAGCCGGTCCCAAGGGTATGGCTGTTCGCCATTTAAAGTGGTACGCGAGCTGGGTTTAGAACGTCGTGAGACAGTTCGGTCCCTATCTGCCGTGGACGTTTGAGATTTGAGAGGGGCTGCTCCTAGTACGAGAGGACCGGAGTGGACGAACCTCTGGTGTTCCGGTTGTCACGCCAGTGGCATTGCCGGGTAGCTATGTTCGGAAGAGATAACCGCTGAAAGCATCTAAGCGGGAAACTTGCCTCAAGATGAGATCTCACTGGGATCTTGAATCCCCTAAAGGGCCGTCGAAGACTACGACGTTGATAGGTTGGGTGTGTAAGCGCTGTGAGGCGTTGAGCTAACCAATACTAATTGCCCGTGAGGCTTGACCATATAACACCCAAGCAATCTGCTTTGCAGATTGTGGTGGTGAAGACGAAACGAACCGAAAGTTCGAAGCGACTCACAAAGATCACATATCCGAATTGGCTGGCGTGTCTGCAAAGACGCACTGGCAACCGAATTTCTTGACGACCATAGAGCATTGGAACCACCTGATCCCATCCCGAACTCAGCAGTGAAACGATGCATCGCCGATGGTAGTGTGGGGTTTCCCCATGTGAGAGTAGGTCATCGTCAAGATTCATTTCGCAAAACCCCTATCTGCGCGAGCAGGTAGGGGTTTTGTCTTTCTGGCGTTCGCCAGATCTCATCGCTCCCCCGCGCCGACACCACGCACGCCACGGGACAAGCCTGCCTCTACAGGGTATGGTTCCGTCAGCGCACCCCGTCTTCCAGAGAGCACCCAATGGCCAACAGCACGTCACTGCACCCAGGTTTCATGATCGTCCAGGGCAACCGCCTGGACGATTTGCGCAACCTGGTCGTGAGCGTGATGCGCAACTATCCTCTGGCGCCTCTGGAGAACGAAATCGCCCTGGTGCAGAGCAACGGTATTGCCCAATGGCTCAAGCTCGCACTGGCCGAAGATCCGCAGGACGATGATCAAGGCGGCTGCGGTATCGCGGCGGCCATCGACGTCCAGTTGCCCGGCACTTTCATGTGGCAGCTCTATCGCCTCGTGCTGGGCCGCGACGAGATTCCCGAGGTGTCGCTGCTCGACAAGGCACCGCTGACCTGGCGCCTGGTGCGCTTGCTGCCAGCACTGATCGAGCGACCGCACTTCGAGCCACTCAAGCGTTTTCTCACCGACGACAACGACCTGCGCAAGCGCTACCAGCTCGCCGAACGTCTGGCTGACTTGTTCGACCAATACCAGGTCTACCGCGCCGACTGGCTCAAGGACTGGGCCGCTGGAGAGCACGTGCTCAACACCGCCCGCGGCGAGCGCAAGCCGCTGGCGGATGGCAACCGCTGGCAGGCCGAGTTGTGGCGTGCATTGCTCGACGATGTCGGTGCAGAGGGGATGGCGCAGAGCCGTGCCGGCGTCCATCAGCGTTTCATCGCGCGCATGGATACCCTTGAGCAAGCTCCCGCGGGCCTACCGTCGCGGGTAATCGTCTTTGGTATCTCGTCGCTGCCGGCCCAGGCCCTTGAAGCCCTGGCCGGGCTGGCCCGCTTCAGCCAGGTATTGCTGTGCGTGCACAACCCTTGCCGCCATCATTGGGGGGATATCGTCGCGGACAAAGACCTGCTCCGGCACCAGTACAAGCGCCAACAGCGCAAGCACGGCATGCCCCTGCAACTGGACGACGAATCGATGCACCAGCACGCTCATCCGCTGCTGGCCGCCTGGGGTAAGCAGGGCCGTGACTACATCAACCTGCTCGATAGCTACGATGATCCCAACAGTTACCGTGGTGTCTTCAGCGACGGGCGTATCGACCTGTTCAGCGACGCCCAGCCCACCACGTTGCTCAACCAGTTGCAGGACGACATCCTCGAACTGCGTCCCCTGGCTGAAACCCGCGACACCTGGCCTGCCATCGATCCCAGCCGCGACCGTTCGGTACGTTTCCACATCGCCCATAGTCCGCAGCGCGAAGTGGAGATCCTCCACGACCAGTTGCTTGCGCGCTTCAGCAGCGATCCGACCCTGCGTCCGCGCGACGTCATCGTCATGCTTCCGGCCATCGATGACTACGCCCCGCATATCCGCGCTGTCTTCGGCCAACTCGACCGCCATGATCCGCGCTACATCCCCTTCACCCTCACCGACCAGGGCCAGCGCGGCCGCGATCCATTGCTGATCGCCCTGGAGCATCTGCTCAAGCTCCCCGACAGCCGTTTCGCCGTGAGCGAGATCCTCGACCTGCTCGATGTCCCCGCCGTGCGCGCCCGCTTCGGGATCAAGGAGAGTGACCTGCCGACCCTGCACCGCTGGATCGAGGGGGCCGGCATCCGTTGGGGCCTGAGCGGTGAACAACGTGCCCGCCTCGGGTTGCCCGAAGGCCTGGAGCAGAACAGTTGGCGGTTCGGCCTGCGCCGGATGCTGCTGGGTTACGCCGTAGGTGTCGGCGAGGCCTGTGACGGCATTGAGCCCTATGACGAGATCGGTGGCCTCGACGCGGCCCTTATCGGCCCGCTGGTGGCCCTGCTCGATGCCCTGGACGTGGCGTTCCAGACACTCGCCGAGCCGGCCAGCCCCGTGGCGTGGGGGGCGCGCCTGCATGCGCTGTTGCAGGTGTTCTTCCTCGCCGAGGAGGAGCACGACGAGCTGCTGCTGGTGCAATTGCAGGACCTGCGTGATACCTGGCTGGAAACCTGCGAGACCGTCGGCCTGCACGATCCACTGCCGCTCACGGTCGTGCGCGAGGCCTGGCTGTCGGGGTTGGACCAGGGCAAGCTGTCCCAGCGTTTCCTGGCCGGCTCGGTGAACTTCTGCACCTTGATGCCCATGCGCGCCATCCCATTCCGCGTAGTCTGCCTGCTGGGCATGAACGACGGCGACTATCCTCGCGCCCAGCCGCCGTTGGACTTCGATCTGATGGCCAGCGATTACCGTCCTGGCGATCGTTCGCGCCGCGAAGATGACCGCTACCTGCTGCTCGAGGCGCTGCTGTCTGCCCGCGACCAACTCTATGTGAGTTGGGTGGGGCGCAGTATTCGCGACAACAGCGAACGCCCAGCCTCGGTGCTGGTTGGCCAGTTGCGCGACCATCTTGCCGCCGGTTGGCTACTGGCCGGTGCCCAGCAAGGCCAGCGTGATGACCCCGGCCAGCAGTTGTTGCATGCCCTGACCCAGGAGCATCCCCTGCAACCCTTCAGCCAGCGCTACTTCCAGAAGGGCAGCGCACTGTTCAGCTACGCCCACGAATGGCAGGTCTTGCATCAGCCCGTCGAGCCGGTCTCGGAGGTCGATCAGGCGCTGCCGCCCTACGACAGCGATGAGCCACTGAACCTGACGCAACTGCAGGATTTTCTCCGCCATCCGGTCCGGCATTTCTTCAGCCAGCGCCTCAAGGTGTTCTTCGAAGCGCTGGAGGCGCCAACGCCGGACGAGGAGCCTTTCGTGCTCGATGCCCTGCAACGCTACAGCCTCAGCGAGCGGCTGCTTGGCGCTGCATTGGCCACACCCGACGACGCCGAACAAGCGCTGCGTACCCAGGCCCGACGCCTGCAGGCATGTGGGCTGCTGCCATTGGCGGGTTTCGGCGAGTCGCTGCAGGCGGAACTGATCCAGCCCCTGCCAGACCTACTGCAACGCCATCGCCAGCTGTTGCAGCGCTGGCATACCGTGGTAGAGGGCGCTCTGCCGCTGCACTTCGAGCGTGGCCCGCAGCGCCTGGAAGGTTGGCTTGGGCGCGTCTATCAGGATGATGAACAGAGCCTTCTGAGCATCACCACCGTGCCCAACAGCCTGGGTGCCGGGCGCAACAGTCTCAAATGGCATCGGCTGATTCCAGCGTGGGTCATGCACCTGGCGGCCTGCGCTGCCGGTTATCCATTGCACACGGCCCTGGTCGCCAGTGACCGCACCTTGCTGCTCGCACCGATGGCCGCGGCACAGGCGGGGGATCTGCTTGCCGATCTTCTGGTGGCGCGTCAGGCTGCAATGAATGCGCCCCTGCCGGTGGCGCCCAAGACTGCTTTCGCCTGGCTGGCCCAGCCAGACCCGGACAAAGCCCAGGCTGCCGCCGAGCGCGCCTATGAAGGCGACGGCCAGAACAGCTTCGGCGAGCGCAGCGAGAGCCTTGCACTGATGCGTCAGTTCCGCGACTTTGCTGCGCTCACGGCCGACGAGACCTTCGAAGGCTGGTGCGAATCCCTCTACCGACCCCTGTTTGCCGCCGCCTGGCAGACCCAAGGCAATCCGGAGACCGTCGCATGACCCAGGCCCGTCCCCTGGCCCTGAGCTTTCCCCTGCACGGCAGCCAGCTGATCGAAGCCAGTGCCGGCACCGGCAAGACCTTCACCATCTCGGCGCTCTACCTGCGTCTGATCCTCGGCCATGGCGGCGAGCAAGGCTTCGCCCGCGAGCTGCTGCCGCCGCAGATTCTCGTCGTGACCTTCACCGACGCTGCGACCAAGGAGCTGCGCGAGCGGATTCGCGCGCGCCTGGCCGAGGCTGCACGTTTCTTCAGGGGCGAGCTGGACGACGCCGACCCCTTGCTGCACCTGCTGCGCGACGATTATCCACAGGAGCTCTGGGGCCGTTGCGCCAGTCGCCTGGAGGTCGCAGTGCAGTGGATGGACGAAGCGGCGGTCTCGACCATTCACGGCTGGTGCCAGCGCATGCTGCGCGAGCATGCCTTCGACAGCGGCAGCCTGTTCACCCAGAGCCTGGAGACCGATCACAGCGAGCTGCTCGGCCAGGTCATGCGCGATTACTGGCGGCGCTTCTGCTACGGCATGCAGGGCGAAGCGCTGGCCTGGGTGCGCAGCCATTGGGTGAGCCCGGACGCGTTGCTGCCGCGCATCCGTCCGTTGTTCGGCCGCGTCAGCAGGGAAGACGACGGTGCCGATCCACAGGCGCTGATCGAATCCGCTCTGCAGCGACGCCAGGCGCAACTGGGCGCGCTGAAGGCTCCCTGGGTCCAGTGGGCCGACGAGCTGCACGAAATCTGCCGCGCGGCGGTGGCCGCCAAGCAGGCCGATGGCCGCAAGTTGCAGGCGCGTTACTTCGACCCCTGGTTCGACAAACTGCGCGCCTGGGCGGGTGACGAGCAGGCCATGGAGCTCGACCTGGGCACCGGCTTCACCCGCCTGACGCCTGCAGGCATGGCCGAGGCCTGGAAATCGGGCGAGCCACCTGAGCATCCGGCATTGCACGCCATGGAGACACTGCGCGAAACCTTGCAGGGGCTGCCTGGCCCCGATTCGGCGGTGCTGGAACATGCTGCCGCGTGGGTGGCGGCGCGTTTCGAAGTGGAGAAGCGCCGGCGCGCCGAAATGGGTTTTGACGATATGCTGTTGCGCCTCGAGCAAGCGCTGCGTAGCGAGGCCGGCGAGCGCCTTGCCGCGCTGATCCGCGAGCAGTTCCCCGTGGCCTTGATCGACGAGTTCCAGGACACCGATCCGGTGCAGTACGGCATCTTCGAGCGCATCTACCGGATCGCCGAAAACCGCCCGGAAACCGGCCTGTTCATGATCGGCGACCCCAAGCAGGCGATCTACGCCTTCCGCGGCGCCGATATCTTCACCTACCTCGGTGCCCGCCGTGCCACGGCTGGGCGCCTGCACAGCCTGGACACCAACTACCGCTCCAGCCAGGCCATGGTTGAGGCGGTCAACCGCGTGTTCCTGCTGGCCGAGCAACGCCCCGAAGGCAAGGGGGCGTTCCTGTTCCGCGAGGCCAACGACAACCCGCTGCCGTTCATCGAGGTTCATGCCAAGGGCCGCAGCGAGCGCCTGCTGATCGACGGCCAGCCCTGCGCCGCCCTGCATTGCTGGCAGTTGCACAGTGACGAGCCGGTTGCCAACACACTGTACCGTCAGCAACTGGCCGCCAGCTGCGCCAGCCATATCGTTGCCCTGCTCAACGGCGGCCAACGAGGTGTGACGGGGTTTGCCAATGCGCAGGGCGAAGTGCGCGGCTGTCTGCCTTCGGACATCGCCATCCTGGTGCGCGATGGCCGCGAGGCGCAGTTGGTCCGTGCCGAGCTGGCTGCCCGTGGAGTACGCAGTGTCTATCTGTCGGACAAGGATTCGGTCTTTGCCGCCCAGGAAGCCCACGACCTGCTGGCCTGGCTCAAGGCCTGCGCCGAGCCCGACGCCGAGCGCCTGCTCAAGGCCGCCCTGGCCAGCCTGACGCTGGACCTGCCGTTGCTCGAACTGGAGCGGCTTAACCAGGACGAGCGGGTCTGGGAAGACTGGGTGATGCGTTTTCGTCTGTACCGCGACACCTGGCAGCGCCAGGGCGTGCTACCCATGCTGCGCCGCCTGCTGCATGACTTCCAGCTGCCACGCACGTTGATCGCTCGCACCGATGGCGAACGTGTGCTGACCAACCTGCTGCACCTGGCCGAACTGCTGCAACAGGCGGCCGGCGAGCTGGATGGCGAGCAGGCCCTGATCCGTCACCTGGCCGAGCACCTGGCCAACGCCGGGCAGGCCGGTGAAGAGCAGATCCTGCGCCTGGAGAGCGACGAGCAACTGGTCAAGGTCGTGACCATCCACAAATCCAAGGGCCTGGAGTACCCGCTGGTCTATCTGCCGTTCATCTGCACCAGCAAACCGGTGGATGGGCAGCGCCTGCCATTGGCCTGGCACGACGAGAATGGCCAGGTGCTGCTGACGCTTACCCCCACCGACGAGCAGATTGCCCTGGCCGATGATGAGCGTCTGGCCGAAGACCTGCGCCTGCTCTACGTGGCTCTGACTCGTGCCCAACATGCCTGCTGGCTGGGTGTTGCCGACCTCAAGCGTGGCAGTCAGAAAACCTCGCAATTGCACCGCTCGGGCCTGGGTTACCTGCTGGGCGGCGGTGTCCCTCTGGCGGCTTCCGTGCAGTTGGCCGATTGGCTGCAGGCGCTGTGCGCCGAGGATGCACCTATTGCCTGCGCACCGGTGCCCGACGCTGACGAACAGTGCTATCGCGCACCGCAGGACGGCGCCGAACGCCTGCCTGCTCGCAAGCCGCGCCGCGCCGCGGCAGAGCAGTGGTGGATCGCCTCCTACAGTGCCTTGCGCGTCGGCGACCAGAGTCTCGGCGCCGACAGCTCCCAGGCCCAGCAATTGCTCGACGATGAGAGCGTCGACGCACAGCGGCTGCGTGAAGTCCCGGCGGAAAACGGCGATATCCACCGCTTCCCTCGCGGGCCGAACCCCGGCACCTTCCTTCACGGCCTGCTCGAGTGGGCCGGGCGTGAAGGGTTTGCCGACGTGGTCAGCCAGCCTGCGTTGATCGAACGCACTGTCGGCCAACGCTGCAACCGCCGCGACTGGACCGGATGGATCCCGACCCTGGTGCCCTGGCTGCAGCAGTTGCTGACGCAGGCCATGCCGCTGTCGTCGGATGGCCCGGTCCTGACCCTGGCGCAGCTTCAGCAGTACCAGATCGAGATGGAGTTCTGGTTCGCCAGCCATCAGGTCGACGTGCTGCGCCTCGATCAGCTCGTCGTCCGCCACACCCACGGTGGCGCCGCGCGACCGGCAGCGCTGGCGACCCAGCTCAATGGCATGTTCAAGGGCTTCATCGACCTGGCGTTCGAGCTGGACGGGCGCTACTACGTGGCCGACTACAAGTCCAACTGGCTCGGCCCCGATGGCAGCGCCTACAGTACCCTGGCCATGGAACAGGCGATCCTCGACCACCGCTACGACTTGCAGTACGTGCTCTACCTGCTGGCCCTGCATCGCCAGTTGCGCGCACGGCTGCCCGACTACGACTACGACCGCCATGTGGGCGGTGCCCTGTTCATCTTCCTGCGCGGTATCGGCAGCGCCGGTCATGGCCTGTATTTCGCCCGGCCGCCCCGTGAGCTGATCGAGCAGCTCGATGCGTTGTTTCGGGGCGCCTGTGCGCCCGAGCAGCAGGACCTGTTTGCCGGAGCCGCACCATGAGCCGCACCCTCGATGACCTGTTGCCGACACCGTTGCAGGCCGAGCACCTGGCGGCCCTTGCGCCGTTGAAACACAGCCAGGACCTGCTGGCCCTGCTCGACCGTTGGGTCGAGCGCGGTTGGTTGCGTGCGCTGGACCGGGCATTCGTCAGCTTCCTCGAGGAGCGTGAGGCGGGCAGCGATCCCTTGCTGTTGCTGGCTGCGGCGCTGGCCAGTCACCAGTTGGGGCATGGGCATGTCTGCCTCGACCTCGAGCAGACCCTGGCCGAGCCCGATTTCGCCTTGTCGCTGCCGCCAGAGGGCGATGCACTGGCGGGGCCGTTGCTGTTGCCGTCGCAGTTGCTCGCCACGCTTGAACCGAGCACCTGGCGCCAGCGCATCGCGGCCAGTCGGCTGGTGGCGTTGGGCGATGCCGAGGGCCAGGACGCGCGGCCCCTGGTACTCAGCGGCCAGCGTCTGTACCTGCGCCGTTACTGGAGCTATGAACGGCGTATCGACCGGTCGCTGCAGCAACGCATCGTGGCAGATGAGTCGATTCCCGCCGACCTGCCCGCGCGCCTGGAGCAGTTGTTCGAGGACGGCGCCCCGGCCGGTCAGGTGGACTGGCAGAAGCTCGCCTGTGCCCTGGCGACGCGTGCCGCGTTCAGCATCATCACCGGTGGCCCGGGCACCGGCAAGACCACCACGGTCGTACGCTTGCTGGCCTTGCTCCAAGGGCCGGCGGTGGAGCAGGGCAGGCCCTTGCGCATCCGCCTGGCCGCACCCACCGGCAAGGCTGCTGCGCGCCTGACCGAATCCATCGGCCAACAGGTCGAGCGTTTGCGGGTCAGCGCCGAGGTGCGGGCCCAGATTCCTACCGAAGTGAGCACGGTACACCGCCTGCTGGGCAGTCGCCCCGGTTCGCGGCATTTTCGGCATCACGCCGGTAACCCACTGCCGCTGGACGTGCTGGTGGTCGATGAAGCGTCGATGATCGATCTGGAAATGATGGCCAACCTGCTTGATGCCTTGCCAGCGCAGGCTCGCCTGGTGCTGCTGGGCGACAAGGACCAATTGGCCTCGGTGGAGGCCGGCGCGGTGCTCGGCGACCTGTGTCGGTATGCCGAAGAAGGGCGTTACACGCCCGCCACCCAGGCCTGGCTCGAGCAGGTCGGCGGCCAATCGCTGCAGGGCAGCGGTCTGCAGCCAGGTGATGCGCACCAGCATGCGCTGGCCCAGCAGGTGGTGATGTTGCGTTACTCCCGGCGTTTCGGCGAAGGCAGTGGCATTGGCCAGTTGGCGCGCCTGGTCAACCTGCAGCAAGCCCGCCAGGCGCGGGATCTGCTGAGCATGCCGCCTGAGGATGTGTTCGGCCTGTCCCTGCGTGGTGAGCATGACCGCGCCTTCGATCGCCTGCTGCTGGACGGCCTGGGTCGCGGTGAAGACGGCCCGCAGGGGTATCGCCACTATCTGCGCAGTATCGGTCGCCATCGGCCGGCGCCCGGCACCCCCGCCGATGCCCCGGCATGGGAGCAATGGGCTGCCCAGGTGCTCAACAGCTTCGAAAGCTTCCAGCTGCTGTGCGCGGTGCGCAAAGGGCCCTGGGGGGTGGACGGGCTGAACGAGCGTGTGGCGCGGGTGCTGCACAACGCTGGGCTGATCGACACCCGCCAGTCCTGGTACGAGGGCCGTCCGGTGCTGGTCACCCGCAATGACTACGGCCTCGGCCTGATGAACGGTGATATCGGCATCGCCCTGCGCCTGCCCGACGAGAATGGCGAGCCATTGCTGAGGGTCGCCTTCCCGCGCAACGACGGCTCGGGCGGGGTGCGCTTCGTGTTGCCCAGTCGCCTCAATGAAGTGGAAACGGTGTTCGCCATGACCGTACACAAGTCCCAGGGCTCGGAGTTCAGCCATACCGCGCTGGTGTTGCCTGATGCGCTAAATCCTGTGCTGACCAAGGAACTGGTGTACACCGGCATCACCCGTGCCAAGCACTGCTTCAGCCTGGTGGAACCACGGGCGGGGGTCTTTGAGGAGGCTGTCGAGCGCAAGGTGCGTCGGATTTCTGGCCTAATGCTCGACCAAGGGTGACATTCGTCAATACCTTGGCACTGCGGCCTTATGCTATCGTGCGGGTTATCTGAATCTAATTTGAGAGATTTCCCACATGACAGTGGTTGTCTCGCCCAGGGGGCGAGTGACGGGCTGTGTGCTTTCGCTAGTGATTGCCGCCCTGTCGCTGTTCGCCTCACCGGCCTGGGCGGACCTCCCTGCCACTGCAGCCCAGGTGCAGCAACGCGCCAAAGCGGTGACCCAGGTCGTGCTGGGTATCTTCAGCTATGCCCGCTGGCCTGCTGATCCTTCGCCGCTGCGCCTGTGCCTGGTCGGCCCCACCGAATATGCCGACGACCTGATCAAGGGCAATGTGCAGAATGCCGGCCAGCCCCTGCAGGTGCGTCGCCTGCTGGTCGACGATTCGGGCGTTTCCGGTGCCTGCGACGCGGTGTACATCGGCAAGCTCGACGCCGGACAGCGTGACCGCCTGTTCCAGGCCCTGGTCGGGCATCCGGTCCTGAGCATCAGCGAGGCCGATGACCCGTGCACCGTCGGCAGCCTGTTCTGCCTGCACGTCGATGACGAACAGGTCAGCTTCGATGTGAACCTCGACTCGGTGGCGCGCAGTGGCGTGCGCATCCACCCCAGCGTGCTGCAATTGTCGCGGCGCAGGGCGGCGCAACCATGAAACTTACCGGCAGCCGCAGGACGCGGCCGACCTTGCGGTCAGTGCTGGGGCGAGGGCACCTGGGTGTCGCGCTGATCGCCGTCGGACTCGTGGGCGTGTCCCTGACCGTGCTCGGGGTAGCGGCATTGCGCGTCTATGCCAATCACAACCTGCACCTGATCGCCCGCTCGATCAGTTATACCGTGGAGGCGGCGGTGGTGTTCGACGACAGCGGGGCGGCCAGTGAAGCCCTGGCGGTGATTGCCGCCACCGAAGAAGTGGCAGATGCCAAGGTCTTCGACAGCCAGGGGGAGCTGCTGGCGCACTGGCAACGCGATGACACGGGCTTGCTGGCACCCCTGCAGCGCCAGGTGGCCAAGGCCTTGTTGGGCGAGGCCATCCACCTGCCGATCGTCCGTCAGCAGCGCACGGTCGGGCACATCGAGCTGCTGGGCCAGGGCGGCAGCCTGCTGCGTTTCCTGCTCAGCGGCCTGGCGGGCATCCTCTTTTGCAGCTTGCTCAGCGCCGCAGTCGCCATCCACCTGTCGCGCCGGCTGTTCGGCGATATCGTCCGTCCTCTGCGGGGCCTGGCCAGCGTCGCCCATGCGGCGCGGCGCGAGCGCAGCTTCGACCGGCGCGTGCCCGAGGCTCGGATTGCCGAGCTCAATGAGCTGGGCAACGACTTCAACGCGCTGCTCGACGAGCTGGAGGTCTGGCAGAGCCACTTGCAGAGCGAGAATGAGACCCTCGCGCACCAGGCCAGCCATGACAGCCTCACCGGCCTGCCCAATCGCGCCTTCTTCGAAGGGCGCCTCAACCGTTGCCTGCGCAACGCCGCCCGGCAGCAGGACCATTTGGCGCTGCTATTCCTCGACAGTGACCACTTCAAGCAAATCAACGACAACCTTGGCCATGCCGTTGGCGACGAGGTGCTGATCAATATCGCCAGCCGCGTGCGTGCGCAGTTGCGCGAGCACGACCTGGTGGCGCGCCTTGGCGGTGACGAATTCGCGGTACTGCTGACCCCCCTTCATTCGCGCGAGGATGCCCAGCGCATCGCCGAGAAGATCGTCGCCAGCATGAGGCTGCCGATCCTGCTGGACGATGGCCAGCGCGTCAGCACCTCGCTGAGTGTCGGCATCGCCTATTACCCGGACGATGGCCAGGATTCGGCCAGTCTGCTCAATGCCGCCGATGCGGCGATGTACCAGGCCAAGCGCAATCGGCGCGGCCATTGGCAAGTGGCCCAGACGGAACGCTGAGCCAAGGATATGAACAACAGGAGCTGAACCGTGAAACACCCCGTTTCCCTACTGCGTTTTTCCATGCTGGCCATGTTGCTGGCGGTATTGGCCTTGACCGGTTGCCAGACCGTACCGCCCAGCGGGCTGACCCCTGAACAGATTGCCGTGCTCAAACGCGAAGGGTTTACCCCAAGCGACGAGGGCTGGGCGTTCGACCTGTCGGGCAAGGTGCTGTTCGGCAGTGACCTGGACGGGCTCAACGGCCAGAGCCAGGCGATTGTCGAGCGGATCGGCAAGGCGTTGCTGTCGGTGGGCATCGTGCGTGTGCGCGTCGACGGCCATGCCGATGCCTCGGGCAAGGCGGCCTATAACCAGCAGCTCTCAGAACGTCGGGCCCAGAGTGTGGCCGAGGCGCTGATCGGCGTCGGCATGCAGCCGCGCAATATCGAGACGCGCGGGTTGGGCAGCAGTCAGCCGGTGGCGGACAACCGCACCAGTGCCGGACGTACCGAGAATCGGCGGGTGTCGATCGTGGTGGCGTCGAACTGAGGAATCGGGGAATGGCACCGGTGCCATCCGTCTCAATCCTGCGCAAACACCATTTCCCGTGTCTGCCCCATCAACAGCGGCGCATTCGCCTCGGTCACATCGCGGATGTAATCCCACAGCAGGGTGATCCGCTTCAACTTGCGCAGGTCCTCCCGGCAGTACATCCAGAACTGCCGCGTCACCTCCACCTCCTGCGGTAGCACCGTCACCAGCCGTTCGTCCTGCGCCGCCAGGAAGCACGGTAGGATCGCCAGCCCGCGTCCCTGCAGGGCAGCGGTGTATTGCGCGATCACGCTGGTGCTGCGCAGGTGGGCGCTGGCGTTGGGGATGAGGTTGGCCAGGTACAGCAGCTCGGAACTGAATGCCAGGTCGTCCACGTAGCTGATGAACGGATGGCGCACCAGGTCGGCGACCTGGCGGATCGGTTCGTGGTGGTCGAGGTACTCACGGGTCGCATAGAGGCGCAGGCGGTAGTCGCACAGCTTGCAGCACACGTAGGGCCCATGCTCGGGGCGCTCCAGGGCGATGACGATGTCAGCTTCGCGCTTGGACAGGCTGATGAAGTGCGGCAGCGGCAGAATGTCTACCGAGATCGCCGGCCAGGTGTCGACGAAGCGGCTCAACTGAGGGGTGACGAAGAAGCTGCCGAAGCCCTCGGTGCACCCCATGCGTATGTGCCCCGACAGCGCAACGCCCGAGCCCGACACCTGCTCGCAGGCCATGTGCAGGGTGCTTTCGATCGACTCGGCATAGCCCAGCAGGCGCTGGCCTTCGGCGGTGAGCACGAAACCGTTGGTTCGCGATTTCTCGAACAGCAAGGTACCCATCGCCCCTTCCAGCGAGCTGATGCGCCGCGACACCGTGGTGTAGTCCACGGCCAGGCGTTTGGCTGCACTGCTGGCCTTGCGGGTGCGCGCTACCTCAAGAAAGAACTTGAGGTCGTCCCAGTTCAGCGCGCTGAGGGAGGTCAGGTCTTTTTGCATGTTGATCCGGTTTTTTTGTGCATTCTTGTTGGATGTTTGCACATCTATACTCGAACTCAGCCCCTGCACGCCACCCCGTTCGCTGCGGCGTAGGCGTCTTCGTTCCGACAATAATTCCAAGGAGAGCGCAGATGAACGCACCCCACACGCCCCACACCCAGGTCGAGCAGGTCAAGCTGCTGATCGACGGCCAATGGGTCGAGTCCAAGACCACCGAATGGCGCGACATCGTCAACCCGGCCACCCAGAAGGTACTGGCGCGCGTTCCCTTCGCCACCCCCGAGGAAGTCGCCGCGGCTGTCGCTGCTGGCGAACGAGCCTTCAAGACCTGGCGTGACACGCCGATCGGCGCGCGCATGCGCATCATGCTCAAGTTGCAGGCGTTGATCCGCGAGCACAGCAAGCGCATCGCCGCGACCCTGAGCGCCGAGCAAGGCAAGACCCTGGCCGATGCAGAAGGCGATATCTTCCGTGGCCTGGAAGTGGTCGAGCATGCGGCGTCCATCGGCACCCTGCAGATGGGCGAGTTCGCCGAGAACGTCGCCGGGGGCGTCGACACCTACACCCTGCGCCAGCCCATCGGCGTGTGCGCCGGCATCACCCCGTTCAACTTCCCGGCGATGATCCCGCTGTGGATGTTCCCGATGGCCATCGTCTGTGGCAACACCTTCGTGCTCAAGCCCTCCGAGCAGGACCCGCTGTCGACCATGATGCTGGTCGAGCTGGCGCTCGAAGCCGGCGTGCCGGCCGGTGTGCTCAACGTGGTGCACGGCGGCAAGCAGGTGGTCGATGCGCTCTGCACCCACCCGGACATCAAGGCGATCTCCTTCGTCGGCTCCACCGAGGTGGGCACCCATGTCTACAACCTGGGCAGCCAGCACGGGAAGCGCGTGCAGTCGATGATGGGCGCCAAGAACCACGCCGTAGTGCTGCCTGACGCCAACCGCACCCAGACCATCAACGCGTTGGTCGGCGCGGCCTTCGGTGCGGCAGGCCAGCGTTGCATGGCCACGTCGGTGGCGGTGCTGGTGGGCAAGGCGCGTGAATGGCTGCCGGATATCAAGGCGGCGGCAAGCAAGCTCAAGGTCAATGCCGGCAGCGAGCCGGGCACCGATGTCGGGCCGGTGGTTTCCAAGCGCGCCAAGGAGCGTGTGCTGGGGCTGATCGAAAGCGGCATCAAGGAAGGCGCCAAGCTCGAGCTGGACGGCCGCGACGTGAAGGTGCCGGGGTACGAGCAGGGCAATTTCGTCGGCCCGACCCTGTTCTCCGGGGTGAAGACCGACATGCAGATCTATACCCAGGAAATCTTCGGCCCGGTGCTGGTCACCCTCGAGGTCGATACCCTCGACGAGGCCATCGCCCTGGTCAATGCCAACCCGTTCGGCAATGGCACCGGCCTGTTCACCCAGAGCGGCGCGGCAGCGCGCAAGTTCCAGAGCGAGATCGACATCGGTCAGGTCGGCATCAACATCCCGATTCCGGTGCCGGTGCCGTTCTTCAGCTTCACCGGTTCGCGCGGCTCCAAGCTCGGCGACCTCGGCCCGTACGGCAAGCAGGTGGTGCAGTTCTACACTCAGACCAAGACCGTCACCGCCCGCTGGTTCGACGACGACAGCGTCAATGACGGTGTGAACACCACCATCAGCCTGCGCTAAGGAGACTGCCATGCGCATTGCATTCATCGGTCTGGGCAACATGGGCGCGCCCATGGCCCGCAACCTGATCAAGGCCGGGCATCAGCTCAACCTGTTCGACCTGAACAAGACCGTGCTGGCCGAGCTTGCCGAACTGGGTGGGCAGATCAGCACCTCGCCCAAGGATGCCGCCGCCAACAGCGAGCTGGTGATCACCATGCTGCCGGCCGCGGCCCATGTGCGCGGCGTGTACCTGAACGAGGACGGCGTGCTTGCCGGCATCCGCCCCGGCACGCCGGCGTTGGACTGCAGCACCATCGACCCGCAGACCGCCCGCGACGTGTCCAAGGCCGCGGCGGCCAAGGGCATCGACCTGGGTGATGCGCCGGTGTCCGGTGGCACCGGCGGCGCGGCGGCCGGCACCCTGACCTTCATGGTCGGCGCCAGCGCCGAACTGTTCGCCACGCTCAAGCCGGTGCTCGAACAGATGGGGCGCAACATCGTGCACTGCGGTGAGGTCGGCACTGGCCAGATCGCCAAGATCTGCAACAACCTGCTGCTGGGCATCTCGATGATCGGCGTGTCCGAGGCGATGGCCCTGGGCAACGCGCTGGGGATCGACACCCAGGTGCTGGCCGGCATCATCAACAGCTCGACGGGCCGTTGCTGGAGTTCGGATACCTACAACCCCTGGCCGGGCGTGATCGAGACCGCCCCTGCATCGCGCGGTTACACCGGTGGTTTCGGTGCGGAGCTGATGCTCAAGGACCTGGGCCTGGCGACCGAGGCCGCGCGCCAGGCGCACCAGCCGGTGATCCTCGGCGCTGTGGCGCAGCAGCTGTACCAGGCCATGAGCCTGCGAGGCGAGGGCGGCAAGGATTTCTCGGCGATCGTCGAGGGGTATCGCAAGAAGGATTGATACGCGAGTGGGCTTGATCGCGGGCTGGATGGCCTTTCCCCTGTAACTGCGCACCAGGGGGAGGGCGCCGGTTCCGCGATTTTTTTTGCCCGCTGCACGCAGCTCAGTCGGGTAGCAGGCGATCACGGCTGTTGGACAAGTGCAGGCAGATCGCTGCCCTGGCCGCGTCCGGGTCCTGGCGGCGGATGGCGTTGAGAATCGCCTCGTGTTCCAGGTTGGCCAGATAAGCATGCCCCGCCAGGTTGGCCCCGGCGCGCTCGGCCTGGGCCATGCGCTTGCGCGGGATCAGGCCGTCACCCAGTTGTGCCATCATCTCGCTGAAATACAGGTTGCCGGTGGCCTCGGCGATCAGCAGGTGGAAGCGCCGGTCGGCTTCGATGCAGCTGTCACCGGCGGCGGCCAGGTCCTGGTAGTCGTCCAGGGCCTGGCGCATCTGCGCCAGTTGCCGGTCGTTGCGGCGCAGGGCCGCCAGCGCGGCGGCCTGGCCCTCCAGGCTGATGCGCAGCTCCAGCAGGTCGCGCACGCTGGCCGCGTTCTCGGGGCCTACGCGCAGGCCGGAACGGGCCTGGCGTTCGATGACGAACGTACCGATCCCGTGACGTGCCTGCACCAGGCCCGCAGCCTGCAGCTTCGACAGCGCCTCGCGGACCACGGTGCGGCTGACGCCGTAGTCGCGCACCAAGGTGTTTTCCGAGGGCAGCTTGTCGCCCGGCTTGAACGTGCCCAGCAGCAATTGCTGGGTGAGGCTCGAGACCAGGTCGTGGGCGCGGCTGTGGGTGCGGGGCATGGCGTGGGCTCTAAGTAATACCTGTGGAAGCGGCGGCTCGCCGCTGCGACGTGTTCAGCGAAAGGACTCGGCTGAACGCCCTCACATTACTTGTATGACAAGTTATCCACAAAGATTTTTTTCATCCTGATATTCACCCTCCCATTGCCTTGGTTAATCGACGTGATAAAAGCATTTCGCCGATTTTTACCCAGTTAACCGCTTGTATTTTGCTTTTTTCGCTCAATTTTCAACTTGTCGTACAACTCAGCCGGGAATATGCTCATTTCCACCTGGATGTCAGACAACTGCCTCGTCTACCGCCAGCACCCTCAATAAAAACAATGACTGGGAGATATCCCGTGAACGACACCCCCCCTGCGTCTGCCCTGCCCGGCGACGATGCGCTGGCCAGCGCCGTGACCAAGGTCAAGCGCCATGTCCTGCCGCTGTTCGTCATCATGTTCGTGGTCAACTACCTGGACCGCGTCAATATCGGCTTCGTCCGCCCACACCTTGAAAGCGACCTGGGCATCAGCGCCGCCGCCTATGGTTTCGGTGCCGGTCTGTTCTTCATCGGCTATGCGTTGTTCGAGGTGCCGTCGAACATGCTGCTGCAACGGGTCGGTGCGCGTCTGTGGCTGACCCGCATCATGTTCACCTGGGGCCTGGTCGCCACCGCCATGGCCTTCGTGCAGAACGAAACCCAGTTCTACGTGCTGCGTTTTCTGCTCGGGGTCGCCGAAGCCGGCTTCTTCCCCGGGGTGATCTACTACTTCACCCGCTGGCTGCCCGCCGCTGAACGTGGCAAGGCGATCGCCATCTTTCTCAGCGGCTCGGCCCTGGCCTCGCTGATCTCCGGGCCACTGGCCGGTGCGCTGATGCAGATCCAGGGCATGGGCCTGCACGGCTGGCAATGGATGCTGTTCATCGAGGGCATGGCCTCGGTGATCCTGTGCTTCTTCGTGTTCTTCTGGCTCGACTCCCGCCCGCAGGATGCCAAGTGGCTGAGCCAGGCCGAGCAGCATGCGCTGGTCGAGGCCATCGACCGCGAGCAGCGCGAGCGAGAGGCGGGCGGGGTGATCAAGACCTCGGCCTGGCGCCTGCTCAAGGACCGCCAGATCCTGCTGTTCTGCCTGATCTACTTCTGCATCCAGTTGACCATCTACGCCGCGACCTTCTGGCTGCCGAGCATCATCAAGCGCATGGGCGAGCTGAGCGACCTGCAGGTCGGCTTCTTCAACTCGATCCCCTGGCTGATCTCGATCCTGGCGATGTACGCGTTCGCCGCCGGGGCCGCACGCTGGAGATTCCAGCAGGCCTGGGTCGCCGCCGCGCTGGTGGTGGCCGCCATCGGCATGTTCATGTCGACCACGGGCGGGCCGGTGTTCGCCTTCGTTTCGGTGTGCTTCGCCGCCATCGGCTTCAAGGCCGCCTCGTCGCTGTTCTGGCCGATTCCGCAGGGGTACCTGGATGCGCGCATCGCTGCGGCGGTGATCGCACTGATCAACTCGGTGGGCAACCTCGGCGGCTTCGTTGCGCCCACCACCTTCGGCCTGCTCGAGCAGCAGACCGGCTCGATCCAGGGCGGGCTGTATGGCCTGGCGGTGACCTCGGTGCTGGCCGCCATCGCCGTGTTCTTCGTCCGCACCCGTGCCAAGGGTGCCCCTGTCCCTGACCTCAAGGCCCCATCGGCCCTGGGCCAATCCCATTGAACGCCTGCCAGACAAGGACAATGACCATGCAGACGACGCCTCACTCCTCGACCCCGGTCGTCACCGACCTGCGCGTGATCCCGGTGGCCGGCCACGACAGCATGCTGCTCAACCTGAGCGGCGCCCACGGCCCGTTCTTCACCCGCAACATCGTGGTACTGCGCGACAGCGCGGGCAACACGGGCCTGGGCGAAGTGCCTGGCGGCGAGAACATCCGCCAGACCCTCGAAGACAGCCGCAGCCTGGTGGTCGGCCAGCCGATCGGCCATTACCAGCGCGTGCTCAATGCCATGCGCCAGACCTTCGCCAACCGCGATGCAGGCGGGCGCGGGCTGCAGACCTTCGACCTGCGTATCACCGTGCATGCAGTGACCGCCATCGAGTCGGCCCTGCTCGACCTGCTCGGCCAGCACCTGAACGTGCCGATGGCAGCGCTGCTGGGTGAAGGCCAGCAGCGCGAGTCGGTGAAGATGCTCGGCTACCTGTTCTACATCGGCGACCGTACCCGCACCGATCTGGCCTACCGCAACGAAGCCGAGGCCGATGACGACTGGCTACGCTTGCGCCACGAGCAAGCCCTGACGCCCGAGGCGGTGGTGCGCCTGGCCGAGGCCGCCAAGGCCCGCTACGGCTTCAACGACTTCAAGCTCAAGGGGGGCGTGCTGCGTGGCGAGGAAGAGATGGAGGCTGTCACTGCGCTGGCCGAGCGTTTCCCCGAAGCGCGCATCACCCTCGACCCCAACGGTGCCTGGTCGTTGAAGGAGGCCATTGCCCTGTGCCGCGACAAGCACGATGTGCTGGCCTACGCCGAGGATCCGTGCGGCGCGGAGAATGGTTATTCCGGCCGCGAAGTGATGGCTGAGTTCCGCCGCGCCACCGGCCTGCCCACCGCCACCAATATGATCGCCACCGACTGGCGGCAGATGGGCCACGCCATCCAGTCGCAGTCGGTGGACATCCCGTTGGCCGACCCGCATTTCTGGACCTTGCAGGGCTCGGTGCGGGTGGCGCAGATGTGCCATGACTGGGGCCTGACCTGGGGTTCGCACTCCAACAACCACTTCGATATTTCGCTGGCCATGTTCACCCAGGCGGCGGCTGCCGCGCCGGGCGAGATCACCGCCATCGACACCCACTGGATCTGGCAGGACGGCCAGCGTCTGACCCGCGAGCCGCTGCGTATCGTCGACGGCCATGTACGGGTGCCGACGCGGCCGGGGTTGGGCGTCGAATTGGATGAAGACCAACTGATGAAGGCCCATGAGTGCTACCGAAACATGGGCCTGGGCGCCCGGGATGACAGCGTGGCGATGCAGTTCCTGGTGCCGGGGTGGACCTTCGACAACAAACGGCCTTGCCTGGTGCGTTGAGGCGATTGACCCGCCTGTGTGCAGGCTTGCCCGTGAAAAGGATCGCGCAGTGATTGGGGCCAGCAAACCGCTGCCAATCACCGCGCCCCAGCGCCCTTTACGCAGACGTTATCCCCCGCTCGAACAGCACCACCGCCGCCCGCACCTTGCGCCCACCGAACAGGCTCATGCGCTGGAACTCGCCATGGCTCACCGGCAGGTGCTGGCAGTCCAGCGCCAACCGGTGCCGGCCGTGGTCGGTGTCCGGATCGTGCAGGTAGACGAAGTCGGCATTGCAGCCAGTCACCAGCACCCAGTGCGGCGCCTTGCTGCCGGTCAGGCGGTAGTTGCTGATCAGCACCAGTGCCAATCCGCCCTCGGCCAGCAGTGACGGCAGGTCGAGCGGGCCGTAGCCGAGTTGCACGTCGGTGCCCTGCAGTTGCGTGCAGAAATCCTCGTGTACCAGGCGCATCACCTCTTTCTTGTTGGCCTGGCGCACGCCATCGAGAAACAGCGGGCCGTCGTTGCTCAGTTGCAGGCGCACGCGAAAACCGCGGCGCCAAGCGGCCAGGGCCAGACCGTGCGGGCTGCAACCGCCGTGTCCTGAGGTCATGAACACGGTGGTTGCCTCGCGCCACAGGCGCACCTCTTCCTGGCGTGTCGGTTGCAACTGCGGGCGCAGCGCGGCCATGGCCATCAACAGGCACGCCGGGCCACAGGTGAAGTCGGTGGTCTGCGGGTAATAGGGCACCGCGCGTGCCTCGCTGGTCGGGCGCTGGAGGATGCGCTTCTCGTAACGCAGGGCGCTGACGTGGTCCTCATAGTAGTCCTCGACCTGGGCGAAGCGTCGGTAGCCGTGGCGTTCGTACAGTGCGATGGCGCGCGGGTTGTCGACGCGCACCTCCAGGCGCAGGTAGGCGCGATCGTGCTCCAGTGCGCAGCGCTCGGCACGTTCCAGCAGTCGCGCACCAAGCCCTTCACCGCGCGCCGCTGGGGCGATGGCGATGGAGTACAGCCGCGCCAGCGAGGTGTTGCGATGGAGCAGCAGCAGCGCGTAGCCCATCAATTGCCCATCGCGCTGTGCCACCAGCAAGCTGGCGTTGGCGTGGGCAATCATCCAGCGCAGGCTGCGGGCGTTGAGCCGGTCCGAGACGAAGCACTGGTTCTCGAGGGCCAGCAAGGCCGGCAGGTCTTCAAGTGTTGCCAGGCGAAATTCGATTTGCATGGGGCCGCCGTAAAAGTTGCGTAATGAAACGAGACATTCGAAAAACATCGTGCTTAATAGAAGCGTGTGTCCCAAACACAGGGCTTCAGGCAATGTCTTCGTTTCAAGAAACCTTATCGACCGGCTCCGAGGAAAGTGCGTTATCCGGCGTGCACGCTGCGAGTTATCCGCCGACGGGCACCCCCAAGTCAAGTCAATTGATGATTATCGTGGAGCGCCGTGAGGACTGGGCTTCGTACCTTCCAAGCGAAGATATGATGACCGCTCAGGAATACCTCGAACAATCGCCAGATCCTTCGCCAGGTCAACGTGTGCAAGTTATAAACTTGTGCCGAAACTATAAGTATCTGGGTCACGGTTATTATTGTTCTTTATTAGCCGAGGCCCGGGGTCATCATGTCATTCCGTCTGTAAAAAGTATCAGCGAACTGACGCGCAAGTCGTTATATGGGTTGGCGCTGGATGAGATGGCAGGCCGCCTGGAAAGTGCGTTGGTCAATCACCCTTATGGCGAAACCGAAGGTTTCACCTTGAGCCTGTATTTCGGTCGAACCGATCTGGAACCGCTGCAGGACATCGCTCGGCAGTTGTTCGAGGCGTTTCCCTGCCCGATCCTGCTGGTGGAGTTTCGCAAGACCACCTCCTGGCACATCGCCGGGGTCAAGGCCGGGGCGTTGCACAAGTTGCGGGAAAACCAGCAGGACCAGTTCGCCAACGCCCTGGACGGTTTCAGCCGCAGGATCTGGCGCCAGCCACGCTCACGGCGGATGGCGCGCTACGACCTCGCCATCCTGCATGACCCCGACGAGGCCCTGCCACCGTCCAATGCCAAGGCGCTGGAGCAGTTCGTCAAGGCCGGCCACCGCTTGGGTATCGATGTCGAGCTGATCGAGCGCAAGGACTACGCCCGCCTGGCTGAATACGACGCCTTGCTGATCCGTGAGACCACCAGCGTCGACAACCACACCTACCGTTTCGCCAAGAAGGCCGAAAGCGAAGGGCTGGTGGTGATGGACGATCCGGCGTCGATCCTGCGTTGCACCAACAAGGTCTACCTGACCGACCTGCTGCGCAGCAACCGCCTGGCCATGCCGGCCAGCGAGATTCTCTACCGCGACAACCCGCAGGACCTGGAGCGGGTCGGCGAGCGCCTCGGTTTCCCATTGGTGCTGAAGATTCCTGACGGTTGTTTTTCCCGGGGGGTGATCAAGGTCAAGGACCAGGCCGAGCTGCTCGAGGCGACCAGCGAGCTGTTCGAGCACTCGGTGCTGCTGCTGGCTCAGGAGTACCTCTACACCGAATACGACTGGCGTATCGGCGTGCTCAACCGCAAGCCGATCTTTGCCTGCCAGTACTTCATGTCCAAGGGCCACTGGCAGATCTTCAACCACCAGGCCAAGCGCGACGAGGTCAACGGCGAATGCCGCACCCTGGCCGTGCACGAAGCGCCACGGGCGGTGGTGGAGTTGGCGGTCAAGGCCGCCAACCTGATCGGTGACGGGCTGTACGGGGTGGACCTCAAGCAGGTGGGCGAGCGCGTGGTGGTCATCGAGGTCAACGACAACCCCAACCTGGATGCCGGCATCGAAGACGCCTACCTGCACGAAGATCTCTACACCTTGGTACTCGAAGAGTTCATCCGCCGCCTGGAGCAGAAGCGCCGCGGCCAGGCCTGGTAAGGAGGATTGAGCATGATCACCTGCTATACCCTGGCCCACGGCCAGTTGCGCGAAGGTGACGGGCTGGACAGCGAGGTGCTGCTGTTCGTCGACCCCGACAGCGCCGAGCGCGAACTGCTGCAGGCATGGTTCCACCTGGATGCCCACGCCCTGGCCTCGGCGCTGGACCCGGACGAGGTGTCGCGCATCGAGGCGCATCGCGACGGCCTGTTCCTGATCTGGAAGCGCCCACAGAACTACTCCGGTGGTGACAGCTTCGCCTTTCAGGTGTCCTCCTTCGGCCTGTTGCTGGATGAACGTCGCCTGGTACTGATCGCCCCGGACAGCTCGCCCCTGGACGGCCTGGGCAATCGCCATGCGCTCGAGCGCCCGCTGGATGTGCTGCTGGGCATCCTGCTCGACAACCTGCACCACTACCTTGGCCACCTGAAGGTGATCAAGCTGGTTGGGCGCGAGTTGCAGCAGCGCTTCGAGCAGTCGCTGGAAAACCGTCACCTGATGCAGATGTTCAACCTCAGCGAGAGCCTGATCCACTACATCAACGCCATCCACAGCAACGGCGCAGTGCTTGCCCGCCTGCGCAGCCACGGCGAGAAGCAGCATTTCGACGCCGCTGCGCTGGCGCTGATCGACGACCTGGTCATCGAGAACACCCAGTGCCACAAACAGGCCGAGATCTACTCGATGGTGTTCGCCGGGCTGATGGACGCGCGCGGCAACCTGGCCAACAACGCGATGAACGAAACCTTGCGCAAGCTCACCCTGATCAACGTGGTGTTCCTGCCGCTGAACCTGATCGCCAGCATCGGCGGGATGTCCGAGTTCAGCATGATGACGGCCGGGGTGCCGTGGTGGGCGTCCTATTCGTTGCTGGTGCTGGCGATGATGCTGCTGGGGGCGGGAATGGTACTGGGGCTCAAGCGCATGGCGCGGAGGATGGCATGAGCAATCTGCAGATAGGGCTGTGCGTGGTGTCGGTGATCGTGATCTTCGCGGTGGTGAACTACTACTGGGATCACCGTCGCGACCAGTAGCAACTGTCTTGCTCAAAATCTGAAGGTCCAGCCCAATTCCTTTGGGAGCGGGCTTGCCCGCGAAAAAACTTTCGCGGTGGATAGCATCGATTTGACCCGCCTTCGCAAGTCCCGGTGTCGTGATCGAACAGCTTCATGGCGCGCTGGAACAATTTGCCCTGCACCCGCGCTGTTTGAATGAAGCCGATCTCGACGCCGCCGCTCGCCCAACCCGTGAACAACGTCAATAAAATCACTTGAGCCGCGTGCAACTCATTGTCCAGAAAGGAGATAGTTTTCGCCTACGCCTGCCCGTCCTTCCTTGTGTCAGCAAAAAGAGAACAAGATCAATGAACACCGTGGGAACTGATGGCAACCTTGCACAAGGTTTCAAGCCACGTCATGTAACGATGCTGTCCATCGCCGGCATCATCGGTGCAGGACTTTTCGTCGGCTCCGGACACGCCATCGCGGCTGCCGGGCCCGCCACCATCCTCTCCTATTTCGTCGCCGGCACGCTGGTCGTGCTGGTCATGCGCATGCTCGGCGAAATGGCCGTCGCCCATCCCGACACCGGATCGTTTTCCACCTACGCCGACCAGGCCATCGGCCGTTGGGCCGGCTACACCATCGGCTGGTTGTACTGGTGGTTCTGGGTGCTGGTCATTCCCATCGAAGCGTTGGCCGCAGGCCATGTGCTCAACGCCTGGTTCCCGCAGGTCGATAGCTGGATCTTTGCCCTCGCATCGGTATTGCTGCTGGCCTGCACCAACCTGTTCAGCGTGGCCAAGTACGGCGAGTTCGAGTTCTGGTTCGCGATCCTCAAAGTCACGGCGATCCTGGGCTTCATCGGCCTGGGCTTTGCCGCGCTGATGGGCTGGTTGCCCAACCGTGAAGTCAGTGGCCTGAGCACACTGATGAGCGAGCACGGCGGCTTCGCGCCCAAGGGCTGGTCGGCGGTGATCGGCGCCTTCATCACCGTGATGTTCAGCTTCATCGGTACGGAAGCGGTGACCATCGCCGCCTCCGAATCCAACGACCCGGCGCGCAACATCGCCAAGGCCACCCGCTCGGTGATCTGGAGGATCAGCACCTTCTACATCCTGTCGATCTTCGTGATCATCTCCGTGGTGCCGTGGAACGATCCGCAGCTTGCGGTGGTGGGCTCGTACCAGCGGGCGCTGGAGATCATGAACATCCCCAACGCATCGTTCATGGTCGACCTGGTGGTGCTGATCGCCGTGACCAGTTGCATGAACTCGTCGATCTACATCGCCTCGCGCATGATGTTCTCGCTGGCCAAGCGCGGCGACGCCCCGGCCATGCTCAAGCGCACCTCGAAGGTTGGCGTGCCGCGTGCGGCGGTGTTCGGCAGCACACTGATCGGGGCGGCCATCGCCATCCTCAACTACTTCGCCCCCAAGGGCGTGTTCGAATTCCTGCTCGCCAGTTCTGGCGCTATCGCCCTATTGGTGTACCTGGTGATCGCCATCTCGCAACTGCGCATGCGCCGGCGCCTGGAGCGCGAGAGCACGGAACTGAAGTTCCGCATGTGGCTGTTCCCCTGGCTGACCTGGGGAGTGATCGTGTTCATCAGCTGCGCGCTGGCAGTGATGATGTATACCGAGGAGCACCGCGCAGAGGTCAGCGCCACGCTGAGCCTGGCGATCCTGATCTCGTTCCTCGGCATCGTCACCACGCGCGGGCATGACCGCAAGGTAGCGGTGCGGTCGATGGGCTAGGCAGGGCGCATGTAACGGTTTATGACGAGGGGCGCTTTTACCAGGCGCCCCTCTGTCGTTTACCACAGCGACCTCGGAGCGGTCCGACATCTTTAGGATGCACCCCTGGATAGGCTTCCTGGCTTCGAACCATGCCAGGAACCCTTCGATGAAAGACCCACAACAACATGACCACGCAACCACCGCCGCTCCCGCCAGGGAGGAGCGCTTCGACGAGGTCGTGAGCCTCATCCACTCGGCACGACAACGCTGCATGCAAGCCGTAAATACGCAGCTCATCGAGCTGTATTGGCAGGTCGGTGCCTACATCAGTCGCAAGATCGAGAATGCCGAATGGGGCGACGCCGTGGTCAGCCAACTGGCCGCCCACCTGGCGCGCACGCAGCCGGGTTTGCGTGGTTTCACGCGACCGAACCTGTTCCGTATGCGCCAGTTCTTCGAGGCCTATCGTCACGACGAGGTTGTCTCACCGCTGGTGAGACAACTGCCGTGGACCCACAACATGATCATTCTCGGGCAGAGCCGACGCGTGGAGGAGCGAGAGTTCTATCTACGGATGGCCATCAAGGAGGGATGGTCCAAGCGCGAACTGGAGCGCCAGATGAAAGCCGCCCTGTTCGAGCGCAGCGTTGCCGACCCGCTCAAGGCATCAGCCTCTCTTGCCCAGGCCCACCCGCAAGCCCTCTCGGTGTTCCGTGACGCCTACCTGCTGGACTTTCTCGACCTTCCCCAGGGGCATGCCGAAGCCGATCTGCACAAGGGCCTGCTGCAGCGTTTGAAGGACTTTCTCGTGGAGCTTGGCCGCGACTTCTGCTTCGTTGGCTCGGAGTATCCACTGCAGGTCGGTGGGCGTGACTTTGCCGTGGATCTGGTGCTGTTCCATCGCGGGCTGAACTGCCTGGTCGCGGTGGAGCTGAAGGTCGGGCGCTTCGAGCCCGAGTACATGGGCAAGCTGGATTTCTATCTCGAGGCGCTGGATCGCAACGAGCGCAAGGCGCATGAAAACCCCGCCATCGGCGTACTGCTGTGCGTCAGCAAGCATGACGAGGTGGTCGAGTACGCGCTCAACCGCAGCCTGTCACCGGCCCTCGTCGCCGAGTACCAGACCTGCCTGCCGGACAAGGCGCTGTTGCAGGCCAAGCTGCAAGAGTTCTACGCCCTCGACGCACGCTGACCCTCCCCCGAAACCGGCTCGATCCCTATCTGAACGCCAGCCCAACCGTTGTAGGAACGGGCTTGCCCGCGAACACGGGCGTAGCCCGCGCCAGGCAGCGGGATGTCTTTTTCTCGGGCAGCCCGCTCCTGCAAGTGCGCCGGAGCTATCACCACTCGTCAAATAATCAATTGACGAATATCAAATTCACTATTAGCTTAACCATTAAATCGAACAATAAATATCGCACAGCGATACGTGAGGCTTGAATTGTACGATCCATTGGTTGATGCGAACCCAGGCCGGGCCCAGCCCCATGCGCCGTCCTACTGGGCCGATACTGCAGGTTTGCCGGTCGCCGACGATGGCCCGGTGCGTGGCAACGAAGACGTGGAAGTGGCGATCATCGGTGCCGGCTACACCGGCCTCAGCTGCGCGCTGCACCTGGCTCGCGAGCACGGGGTGCGGGCGGTGGTGCTGGAGGCGAACCAGACTGCCTGGGGTTGCAGCGGACGCAATGGCAGCTTCGCACGCATTTCCGGTGGCCGCGTGCCGCTGGCTGCGCTGATCGAGCGCTACGGCGCCGACACCGCGCGCCAGTACTTCAACGAGATGCGCCAGGCGCTGGACACCACCCGCGGGCTGATCCGCGACGGCCACATCGACTGCGACGCGCAGCCGGATGGCGTGTACAAGGTCGCCAGCAAGGCCATTCACGTCGAGTCGCTCAAGCGCGAAATGGGCCTGTACAACGACCTGCTCGACTACCCGGCCCGCTTCGTCGAAGCCGCCGACCTGCAGGCGGTACACGCGGGTGCCGAGTCGTTCGGTGCACTGCACATGCCCGACGGTTTCAGCATGCATCCGCTGAAACTGGCCTGGGGCGTACAGCGCATGGCCCGCGAGGCTGGCGCGCGGGTGCACACCGGCTCGCCGGTGACCGCCTGGACCAGCAGCGCGCTGGGCCATCGCCTGGTTACGCCAGGCGGAGTGATCACCGCGCGCAAGGTGGTGGTCGCCACCAACGGCTACACCTCGCGCCAACTGCACCCTGCACTGACCGGGCGGATCCTGCCGGTGCATTCGCAGATCATCGTCACCCGGCCGATGAGCGCCGCCGAGAAGCAGGCCAGCCTGCCGGGTGCCGACTGCATGTTCGACACCCGCAACCTGCTGTTCTATTACCGCCGCCTGCCGGACGATCGCATTCTCTTCGGCGGTCGCAGCGCGGTGAACGGCCGCGACGCGGAAAACCCACTGCACCGCGAGCGCCTGCTGGCGGCGCTGTGTCGCAAGTTCCCCGCGCTGCAGGGCATCGACGTGGATTACAACTGGGGCGGCTGGGTCGCGGTGACCAACAACTCGCTACCGCACTGCTACCCGATCCAGGGCGTGGCCAATGCCTACACCGGCGGCGGTTATGCCGGCAGTGGCGTGTCGTTCTCGCTGCAGACCGGCAAACGCCTGGCGCAGATGGCCTGCGGTGAAGCCCGGCCCACACCGGTGCCGTTCCTGCACCAGGCGCCCAAGCCGTTCCCGTTCCAATCCTTCCTGCGTGTCGGCCAGCGCATGGCCTACGCCTGGTATCGCTTCAAGGACGCCGAGCGCGCGTCCGTCTAACTGGAGAGCGTCATGATCTATAGCGAGTACCTTATCGACGGTGAGCTGGTGCGCGGGCAGGGCGACGAGTCGCCGATCCTGGCCCCAGCCGACGAGCGTGTGCTGCATGTGCTGGCCGATGCCTCCCCGGCCCAGCTGGATGCCGCCGTCGATGCCGCCGAGCGTGCCTTCACCGGTTGGGCGCGCACACCACCGCGCCAGCGTGGCTACCTGCTGCTCAAGCTGGCCGAGCGCATCGAAGCCGACGCCCAGGCGCTCGGCACCCTGGAAAGCCAGAACTGCGGCAAGCCGCTGCAAAAGGCGATTGGCCACGAAGTGCCGGCGGTCGCCGATGTGTTCCGCTTCTTCGCCGGGGCTGCGCGTTGCCTGCCGGGCAGCGCCGCCGGTGAATACGTCGCCGGTAGCACCAGCATGATCCGTCGCGACCCGCTCGGCGTGGTCGGGCTGATCGCGCCGTGGAACTACCCGCTGCTGATGGCCGCCTGGAAGCTGGCCCCGGCCCTGGCCGCAGGCAACACCGTAGTGTTCAAGCCGTCCGAGCTGACGCCACTGAGCGCCCTGTACCTGGCGCGGCTGTGTGCCGAGATCTTCCCGCGCGGGGTGGTCAACATTCTCTCCGGGCGCGGTGCCACCCTCGGCGCGCAGCTCAGCGCCCATCCCAAGGTGCGCATGGTCTCGGTCACCGGTGACATCGCCACCGGGCAGGCTGTGGTCCGCGCCGCTGCAGGCAACCTCAAGCGCACCCACCTGGAGCTGGGCGGCAAGGCGCCGGTGCTGGTGTTCGCCGATGCCGACATTCCGGCTGCAGTGCGCATGATGCGTACTGGGGGTTACTACAACGCCGGGCAGGACTGCACCGCAGCCTGCCGCGTGTATGTCGCCGAGTCGGTGCGCGAGCAATTCCTCGAACAGCTGGCTGCCGAGGTCTCGACCCTGCGTACCGGGCACCCGGAAGATCCGGCCAGCGACTTCGGCCCGCTGATCAGCCGTCGCCAGCAAGAGCGCGTGCAGGGCTTCGTCGAGCGTGCCGCGGCGCTGGCGCACAGCGAAGTGCTGGTCGGCGGCAAGGTGGTCGATGGCCCGGGCTTCTTCTTCCAGCCGACCGTCATCGCCGGTGTGCGCCAGGACGACGAGATCGTGCAGAAGGAAGTGTTCGGGCCGGTGGTGTCGGTCACGGCGTTCGACGATGAAGAGCAGGTGCTCACCTGGGTCAACGAAAGCGAATACGGCCTGTCGGCCTCGGTATGGACGCGCGATGTGAAGAAGGCCATGCGCACCGCCAGCCAACTGCAGTACGGTTGTGTCTGGGTCAACCAGCACATGACCCTGGCCACCGAGATGCCCCATGGCGGGCTGCGCCAGTCGGGCTACGGCAAGGACCTGAGCCTGTACGGTCTGGAGGATTACACCAGCGTGCGGCACATCATGATCGACATCGGCTGAGGCCGAGCAACTACACAAGAACACAAGAACACAACAACAAGCAGGGATGACTGCAGGACTGGATGTCCAGACGTTTCGCCAACTGTCTAACTACAACAAATGCAGGGGTTGAACATGAAACGATTCGAATGGCGTGCAGGCACCGTGGCGGTATTGCTGGGGCTGTGCACCTGGCAGGCCCACGCGGCCGAAAGCGTGACCTTCGCCGGCTGGGGTGGCGCCTTGCAGGACGCCGAACGCAAGGCCTACCTGGAGCCCGCGGCGAAGAACCTGGGCATCGCCGTCAAGGAAGACAACATGGACGGCCTGGCGGCGGTACGCGCCCAGGTGATGTCCGGCAAGCCCAAGTGGGATGTGGTTGAGCTGGCCTCCAACGACTGCATGGTGGCCGAGAAGGAAGGCCTGACCGAGCCGCTGGACTTCTCGGTCATCAAGACCGAGGGCGTCGATCCCAGGTTCTACGGCAAGAACTGGATCGCCAGCCACGCCTATTCGACGGTCCTGGCCTGGAGCACCGAAGGCGGTGCCGCCAAGGCCCAGACCTGGAAAGACTTCTTCGATCCGTCCGTGAAAGGGCCGCGCGCCCTGTACCGCAACCCGTTCACCACGCTCGAAGTGGCCCTGCTGGCCGACGGCGTGGCGCCCAAGGATCTTTACCCGCTGGACGTCGAGCGCGCCTTCAAGGTGCTCGAGCGGATCAAGCCGCAGGTGGTCAACTGGTGGAGCAGCGGCACCGACTCGGCGCAGCTGCTGCGCAGCCATGAGGTGGATTTCCTGGCTATCTGGGCCTCGCGTGTCGAAGACCTGAAGAAGGCCGGCCAGCCTGTGGACTACACCTACGACAAGGCGCTGCTCGACTATGACTGCGTGGTAGTGCCCAAGGGCGCGCCGAACAAGGCCCAGGCCATGAAGCTGATCGCGCAGATCATGTCGCCGCAAAGCCAGGCCATGCTTGCCACGCTGATCCCCAATCCGCCGGTCAACAGCAAGGCCTTCGACACCGGCATCATCCCGGCGGAGCTGGCCAGCAAGCTGCCCACGGCACCTGCCAACGTCGACAAGGTGGCCTTCTTCGACCCGGCCTGGTGGCAAGGTCGCCAGGCCGAACTCCAGCAACGTTTCGACCTGTTCATCCAGAACTGATCGACCTTTCCGCGCCCGCTGCGAACGGGCGCGCACCTGGAGAAAAGCACATGCACAAACACATGATCAAAGGCGCTGCGTTCAGCCTGCTGGCCAGCGCGCTGTTCGCTGCCACGGCACATGCCGACGGCGGTATCACCTTCGCCGGCTGGGGTGGCGCCCTGCAGGACGCCGAGCGCAAGGCGTACCTGGAACCTGCCGCCAAGGCGCTGAACATTGCCATCCGCGAAGACAACATGAACGGCCTGGCCGCCGTGCGCGCCCAGGTGATGTCGGGCAAGCCGAAGTGGGACCTGGTCGAGCTGGGCATCACCGACTGCGTGCAGGCCGAGAAAGAAGGGCTGTCCGAGCCGCTGGACAAAAGCGTGATCGATACCCGTGACATCGACCCGGCCGTGGTCGGCAACAACTGGATCGCCAGCCATGCCTACGCCTCGGTGGTGGCCTGGGCCAAAGACACCGGCAAGCCGGTGGCCCAGACCTGGCAGGCGTTCTTCGACCCCAACGTCAAAGGCGCACGGGCCATGTACACCAAGCCCTGGCAAACGTTGGAGGCCGCGCTGATCGGCGATGGCGTGGCCCCGGCGCAGCTGTATCCCCTGGACATCGACCGCGCGTTCAAGGCCCTGGAGCGGATCAAGCCGCAGGTCGTCAACTGGTGGAGCGCCGGTGCCGATTCGGCGCAATTGCTGCGCAGCCGCGAGGTGGACTTCCTGGCAATCTGGAACGGGCGCGTGGCCGAGGTGGCCAAGTCCGACGATGCGGTCGACTACAGTTTCGATGGCGCCATCCTCAGCTACGACTGCCTGATCGTGCCGCGCGGTGCGCAGAACAAGGACCTGGCCATGCGTGTGATCAACCAGATCATGCAGCCGACCAGCCAGGCGACGCTGGCGACCTTGATCCCCTACGCGCCGGTCAACAGCCGCGCCTACGAGGTCGGCCTGATCAGCGCCGAGCAGGCCAGTCGTCTGCCGACCTCGCCGCAGAACATTGCCAAGGTGGCGAAGATCGACCCGCATTGGTGGGTGCAGAACCAGCAGGCGGTGCAGCAGCGTTTCGAGTTGTTCATCGCCCACTAGGACGAGGCGGGCCGTGTTGGCCCGCGTCATAACCCGTGTTCCGTGCCGCTTGCGGCCCCGAGTCTGACCATGTCTGAAGATACGAAGCTCTCGACCTCCATCGACATCGAGCATGTCACCAAGACCTACGGCAGTTTTGCCGCGCTCGATGACGTCTCCCTGAACATCCGCAGTGGCGAGTTCCTGTCGCTGCTGGGCTCGTCCGGTTCGGGCAAGACCACCTTGCTGATGGCCCTGGCCGGCTTCGTGCGCCCGGACGCCGGCAGCATTCGCTTCGGCGGGCGGGAAATGGTGTTCGAGCCGCCGCACAAACGCGACCTGGGCATGATGTTCCAGAACTACGCACTGTTCCCGCACATGAACGTGTTCCAGAACGTCGCCTACCCACTGAAGTTGCGCGGCTACAGCCGTGACGAGATCCGCAAGCGGGTCGGCGAGGCGCTGGAAATGGTCGAGCTGGACAAGCTGGTCGGGCGGCGCATCGACGAGATGTCCGGCGGCCAGCGCCAGCGTATCGCCCTGGCCCGGGCGATCGTCTTCGAGCCGAAGATCCTGCTGATGGACGAGCCGCTGTCGGCGCTGGACAAACGCCTGCGCGAAACCATGCAGCTGGAGATCCGCCGCCTGCACGAGCGCCTGGGCATGACCGTGGTCTACGTCACCCACGACCAGCGCGAGGCACTGACCATGTCCGACCGCATCGCGGTGATGAGCCAAGGCCGGATCCAGCAGATCGATACCCCCGAAAGCCTCTATGAACGCCCGGCCAACCGCTTCATCGCCGAGTTCGTCGGCGAGTCGTCGTTCCTGCCGGTGGCCATGCGCGAGGGCAGGGCGTGGTTCCGCGACCAGCCGTTGCAGGCGGTGTTCAGCGAAGGCTGCCTGAACAACCCGAGCATCCTCCTGCGCCCCGAGAAACTGCGCTTCGTCGATGACGGCCAGCAGGGCCTGAACCTGTTCCGTGGGCAGGTCCACGACGTCATCTACCAGGGCGAAAGCCAGTTGCTGCAAGTGGACCTGGGCGAAGGCACGCAGGTGTCGATCCGCCGCCCCTCGCGCAGCTCCTCCGGTGACCGCCTGCCAACGCGTGGCGATCGCGTGGTGCTCGGCCTGCACCCGCAGGACAGCCTGATCGTGGGGGACTCGGCATGACTGTGCTCAACCTGCAAGGCGCGCTGCATGGCCAGGCCCTGCAACGCGCGGGCAAGCGCCACGGCTGGTTCCTGCTCTCGCCGATGCTGCCGGCACTGCTGCTGGTGCTGGTGACCTTCGTGCTGCCGATCGGCTGGCTGTTCGGCCTGTCGCTGTTCGATGCCGACGGCAACCTCAGCGCCGAGAACTACACGCGCCTGCTGCAACCGATCTACGTGCTGGCGTTCACCCAGACCTTCAAGATCGCCCTGATCGTCACCGTGGTCTGCGTGTTGCTCGGCTATCCCTACGCCTACTTCATGGTCCACGCACCGCGCCGCCTGGCGGGCCTGGCGATGGCGCTGCTGCTGATCTCGCTGTGGACCTCGCTGCTGGTGCGCACCTACGCCTGGCTGGTGCTGCTGCAGCGGCGCGGCCTGGTCAACGACGTGCTGACCTCGCTGGGCATCGTCGACACGCCGCTGGCGCTGGTGCACAACCTCACCGGCACGGTGATCGGCATGACCCACATCATGCTGCCGTACATGGTGCTGCCGCTGTATGCGGCGATGAAGAGCATCAACCCGCTGTACCTGCAGGCCGCCTCGACCTTCGGCGCATCGCCGGTGCGGGCGTTTCGCGATGTGTTCCTGCCGCTGTCGCTGCCAGGCCTGGCTGCGGGCGCGACCTTGGTGTTCGTGCTCAGCCTGGGCTTCTACGTGACCCCGGCGCTGCTCGGTGGCGGCAAGGTGCAGATGCTGTCGATGCGCATCGAGAGCGATGTGTCGATGTACGCCAACTGGGGCGCTGCCTCGTCGCTGGGCGTGGTGCTGCTGGTGGCCACCCTGCTGATCCTGTTCATCGTCAAGAAGATCGCCGGCCTTGGCCGGCGCAGCGAGTGAAGCCATGAACCGACCCCTGAACCACTGGCTGGGCCTGGCCGCCCGCCGCGCCTGGCTGTACTTGCTGGTGCTGGCGATCATGGTGTTCCTGCTGACGCCAACCCTGATCGTGCTGCCGATGTCGCTGTCGGATGCGCGCTACCTGAGCTTTCCGCCCAAGTCGCTGAGCCTGCAGCCGTTCTTCAGCTATTTCGCCTCGATCGAGTGGCAGAGCGCAACACGCATCTCGCTGATCACCGCGACCCTGACCATGATCCTGGCCACCACCCTGGGCACCGCGGCGGCCTACGCCTTGCACAACAGCCAGCAACGCTACCTGGGTGTGCTGCGCGGGTTGATGATGGCGCCGATGATCGTACCGTCGATCTTCATCGCCATCGGCCTGTTCTTCGTCTATGCGCGGCTCGACCTGAACAACAGCATTCCGGGGCTGGTGCTGGCGCATACGTTGTTGGCGCTGCCCTACGTGATCATCAACGTCGGCGCCGGGCTCAAGAGCTACGACATGACCCAGGAGCACGCCGCCTGCATTCTTGGCGCCAGCCGCCTGCGTGCATTCTTCGACGTGACCCTGCCGCAGATCCGCTTCTCGGTGGTGTCTGCGGCCATGCTGGCGTTCGCCGTGTCGCTGGATGAGGCGGTGATCTCGCTGTTCATCAGCGGCGGGGACAGCGCCACGCTGACCAAGCGCATGTTCAGCTCGCTGCGTTCGGAGATCGATCCGCTGATCGCCGTGGTCGCCACCTTGATGACGCTGTTGTCGATCATCATGCTGGCGGTCAGCCTCACTGCGCAGCGTCGCGCCCAGCGCCGGAGCGAGTCATGAGCCTGCGCCTGCCAGGCGCCAGTGGCGCGCCGCTGAGCTTCAGCTGGAATGGCCGCCGCCTGCAGGCCCTGGCTGGCGACAGCGTCGCCCAGGCACTGCTGGCCAACGGCATTCGCGGCCTGGCCTGGACGCGCAAGGCGCACCGGCCCATGGGCCTGTCGGGGCTCTACACCACGGGCGTGCTGGCGCGTGTCGATGGTGTACCCAACGTGCGCCTGGACCAGTGCCTGGTGCGCGAGGGCATGCAGGTCAGCCGGCAGAACAGCTGGCCGAGCCCACGCTTCGACCTGCTGCGCCTGGCGCGGCTGGTGCCGTCCGGCTGGATCAAGGGCGGTTTCGAACAGAGCAACCTGGTGCCCAGCGGTGGTCGACTGTTCCAGCACTGGGAGGTGTTGCTGGCGTTCCTGGCCGGGGTGGCCGAGCCCGCCGACCAGGGCTTCGCCGGCCCACCTCCGTCAGGCCAGCGGCTGCAAGCCGAGGTGTTGGTGATCGGTGCCGGGCCTGCTGGCTGCGCAGCGGCCAACCGCGCTGTGCAGGAAGGGCGCGAGGTGCTGCTGGTGTCCCGTGGCGAGTCGCCCGCGCGCTATGCCCGGCAAGCCGGTGCTGCGCTGCCGACGCTTGATCCGCGGGTGCGCTGCCTGTTCGGGGTGGAGGTGTTCGGTGCCTACCGTGAAGGTCGCCTGCTGCTCGGCGCACCGATCGATTCTGCTCGCGGCGCCGTGGCGCTTGAGGCCGGCGAGGTGATCCTGGCCACCGGGCGCAGGGTGGTGCCGACCTTGGTCGCCGGTGCCTGGCTGCCCGGGGTGATGGATGCGCGCACGGCCCTGGCGCTGGCCAGCGACCGCCGCATTGCGCCGGGCAAATCGGTAGTCGTGCTTGGCGACGGGCAACAGCAGGCCTTGGCCAACCGCCTGCGCCAGTTGGGGGTGCAGGTGGTGGCCGTGGCCGAGGTCAGTGAGCTGCAGCGGGTCGTGGGGCACAACCGGGTCAGGGCTGTACAACTCGAGCGCCTGCAGCCCTGCGATGCGCTGGTGCTGGCCGGCCCCGGGCTGTTCGACGACAGCCTGAGCTTCCAGGCCTCGGCCAGTGGGCGTCTGCAACTGGTCGGTTCGCGTTCTTCGCTACGCCGCGCAGGCAGCGCCGCCGAACCGGACCCGGCGCTGGCCCCCGCGCAGGATGCTGCCGTGTTGCTGTGTCCCTGCTTCGACGTATCCGGACGCGAGGTCGATGAACTGCTGGAGCAAGGCATCGACGACCTGGAGGTGATCAAGCGCCTGACCTCCTGCGGCATGGGCCCGTGCCAGGGCCAACCGTGCTGGGACTCGCTGCGAGCCTACGTCGCCGGACGCCTCGGCGTGCCCGTGCTGCAACTGGCCCGACCGACCCTGCGCCCGCCGCGCCGGGCCCTGACCGTGGCCCAGGCCGCCGGTCTTTGCGACGTCGTGGAGCCTCTGCAATGAACCTGAATGCCCCGCTGCCCAAGCGCTGCAGCATCCTAATCGTCGGCGCCGGCATCCAAGGCCTGTCGCTGGCGTTCAACCTGGCCGAGCGCGGCGTGCGTGACATTCTCGTGCTGGATGCCGGCTACTGGCAGGGCGGTGCGTCGGGGCGCAACGGCACCCTGATCCGCGGTGCCTTCAGCTCGGTGGAGTGGACGCGCTTCTTTGCCTACTCCAACCAGCTCTGGCATGGCCTGTCGCGGCGCCTGGGCGAGAACGTCATGTACTCGATGCGCGGCTACAGCATGATCGGCGAGCGCACGGCCACCGCCGAACTGCTGCACCGTACCCGCGAAGTGCACCGCGAATGCGGCATCGATTCGCAGCTGCTCGACCCGGCACAGTTGCGCAGGGTGCTGCCGGCCCTGGCCCACGAACGGGTCAGCGCCGCCCTGCACCTGCCGGGCAGTGGCGTGGCACCGCACCATGCGGCGATGCATGCCTATCACAAGGCCTGCGAGCGCCTGGGCGTGACCCTGCGCTATCGCACGCCGGTCGCGGCCATCGACCGCAGCGCGGGCCGCGTCAGCGGCGTGCGGGTAGGGGAGCACCGCATCGATGCCGACGTCGTGGTGCTGGCCGGTGGCGCCAACAGCAATGCCCTGGCGCAGATGGCCGGCGTGCCGCTGGAGGGTTACCCGATGCGCCTCGAAGCCATGGCCCTGGAGCCGACCCGCCCGCTGATCGGCCCGGCCGTGGCCCTGCTCGACCGGCTCTGCTACATGCACCAGACCGCCCGTGGCGAGGTGGTGGGCGGCGCCGAGGTGGCCGAGCGCCCGCAGGACACCCTCAATGCCGACGTCCCGGTGATGGCGGCGACCGCGAAGGCCTACATGGAGATGTTCCCGCAACTGGGCCAGGCGCGTATCCTTCGCCAGTGGGCCGGGCTGGTCCACATTTCGCCCGATTTCGGGCCATTGCTGGGGGCGCATCCCGCCTTGCCGGGGCTGTTCGTTAGTGCCGGCTGGTGCTACGGCCATGCCGGGGCGCCAGCGGCCGGCGAGCTGCTGGCCAGGGCCATCGTCGAAGGGACGGTGGACGAACGCATGAAACCCTTCGCTGTCGAGCGCTTCGTACAAGGGCGTCCGGTGGTCGAGCCGGGCATCGTGCTGAGTCATTTCGAATGAACAACCGTGAATGGGAGCATCCTTTCGCGGCGGCCGAGCCGGCCGTCCGGGTTGCCTCCCTCAGAGCTGTCAAAAAAGGATCGAACGCCATGAGCGCCGCTGAAGAATCGCCCCTGTTCGTCACCGCCCTGTCCAAGGGGCTGGCGGTCGTCACTGCGTTTCGCAGTGGCCGGCCGAGCATGAACCTGGTCGAGCTGGCCGAAGCCACGGGCCTGAACAAGAGCACGGTGCAGCGCTCGGTGTACACCCTCGAAACCCTCGGCTACCTGGCCAAGGATGCCGTGACCAAGCGCTATCGCCTGACCCCGCGCTCGCTCGACCTGGGCTCGGGCTACCTGCAGACCAGCGAGCTGGTCGAGCGCGCCAACCCCTACCTGCACGAGCTCAACCGCGACACCGGCGAGAGCTGCAACCTGCTCGAGCCCTGCGGCATGGACATGCTCTATGTGGCGCGCTTCCCCAGCCACAAGCAGATCCCGATCCACGTGCCACTGGGCCGTCACCTGCCGATGTACTGCACCGCCGCCGGCCGTGCCTACCTGGCGGCGCTGCCGGAGCGCGAGAGCGAGGCCATCCTCGATGCCTCGCAGCTGATCGCGCACACCTCCAGCACTGTGACCGACCGCGAGCGCCTGCGCGAGATCATCGCCAATGCGCGCAAGGACGGCCATGCCTTCGCCAGCGAGCAGTACTACGTCGGTGACATCAGCGTGGCGGCGGCGGTGGTCAATGCCGATGGCTACCCGCTGGGCGCGGTCAACGTCGCCGTGCCGCTGGGGCGTTGGAGCCTGGAGGAGGCCAGGAAGGACCTGGCGCCGAAGGTGATCAACACCGCGCGTTCGATTGCCAGTGCCGTGCGCAGCCTGCGCCCTTTGACCTGAAAAAACCTGTGAAGCCCTGTGGGAGCGGTGAATCCGCTCCTGCACGGCACCGCTTTGCCCAAAAACCAGCCCAACCCCAGGAGCCAACCATGTCCATCCAACGTTTCCAGCCCAACAACAACCGCCTCAGCCACGCCCTCGTGCACAACGGCATCGTCTATGTCACCGGCCAAGTCCCGGCCGACCGTACCCAGGACGTGCGTGGCCAGACCGCCCAGGTGCTGGCGCGCATCGACGAGCTGCTCGCCGAGGCCGGCTCCGACAAGTCGCACATCCTCTTCGCCCAGGTGTGGCTCAAGCACGCGGTGCAGGACTTCGCCGAAATGAACGCCGCCTGGGACGCCTGGGTACCGAAGGATGCACTGCCAGCCCGCGCTACCGTCGAGGCCAACCTTGCCGCCGAGAATATCCTCGTTGAAATCGCCGTTCAGGCCGCACTCAAGGAGTAAGGTCATGGCGACGATCAAGCATCTGATCCACGGCGAATCGGTCGCCAGCGGCGGGCGCACTGCCGAGGTGTTCAACCCCGCCACCGGCCAGGTCATCCATCAACTCGAACTGGCCAACCGTGCCACCGTGCAGGCGGCCATCGATTCGGCCAAGGCCGCGTTCCCGGCCTGGCGTAACACGCCACCGGCCAAGCGTGCCCAGGTGATGTTTCGCTTCAAGCAATTGCTGGAGCAGAACGAGGCGCGCATCGCGCAGATGATCAGCGAAGAGCACGGCAAGACGATCGAGGATGCTGCTGGCGAGTTGAAGCGCGGTATCGAGAACGTCGAGTTCGCCTGTGCTGCGCCCGAGATTCTAAAGGGCGAGTACAGCCGCAATGTCGGGCCGAACATCGACGCCTGGTCCGACTTCCAGCCGCTGGGTGTGGTGGCCGGTATCACGCCGTTCAACTTCCCGGCGATGGTGCCGCTGTGGATGTATCCGCTGGCCATCGTCTGCGGCAACGCCTTCATCCTCAAACCCTCGGAGCGCGATCCGAGCTCGACCCTGTACATCGCCCAACTGCTGCATGAGGCCGGCCTGCCCAAGGGCATCCTCAATGTGGTGCACGGTGACAAGGAAGCGGTGGATGCGCTGATCGAAGCACCGGAAGTCAAGGCCCTGAGCTTCGTCGGTTCGACGCCAATCGCCGAATACATCTATGCCGAAGGCACCAAGCGCGGCAAACGCGTGCAGGCGTTGGGCGGGGCGAAGAACCATGCGGTGCTGATGCCCGATGCCGAGCTGGACAATGCGGTCAACGCGTTGATGGGCGCCGCCTACGGCTCGTGCGGCGAGCGCTGCATGGCGATCTCGGTGGCGGTGTGCGTGGGCGACCAGGTTGCCGATGCGCTGATCGCTAAACTGCAGCCGCAGATCAAGGCGCTGAAGATCGGTGTCGGCACCCAGTGCGGCCTGGACATGGGCCCTCTGGTGACGGCGGCTGCACGCGACAAGGTGCTGGGCTATATCGACGATGGTGTCGCGGCAGGGGCCGAGCTGGTGGTCGATGGTCGCGGTTTCTCGGTGGCGGGCAACGAGAACGGCTACTTCGTTGGCGGTACCTTGTTCGACCGGGTGACGCCGCAGATGCGCATCTACCAGGAGGAGATCTTCGGGCCGGTGCTGTGCGTGGTGCGCGTGCAGAGCCTGGAGCAGGCCATGCAACTGATCAACGATCACGAATACGGCAATGGCACCTGCATCTTCACCCGCGACGGCGAAGCTGCGCGGCTGTTCTGCGACGAGATCGAGGTAGGCATGGTGGGTGTGAACGTGCCGCTGCCGGTGCCGGTGAGCTACCACAGCTTTGGTGGCTGGAAGCGCTCGCTGTTTGGCGACCTGCATGCCTACGGGCCGGATGGCGTGCGCTTCTATACCCGACGCAAGGCGATTACCCAGCGCTGGCCGCAGCGCAAGAGCCACGAGGCGTCGCAGTTCGCGTTCCCTAGTCTTTGAGGATGATCTGACTGGCGCTTTCGCGGGCAAGCCCGCTCCTGCAGGTTTATGAGCAGCCTCTCAAATGTTGGACACCCGTCCGCTTTTGGGGGGCAGCTCATGTGGGAGCGGGCTTGCCCGCGAAAGCGCCGGTCAGGCCACCACAACACTCAGCTACGGCACGCCAGCAACGCCAACAAATGCTCGGCAAAAATCTCCGGCCTGCCCTCGAACAACCGCTGTAACGGCTTTCCACTCCCCAGATGCGCATACAGCGCGCCACGCTGCGTCGGCTCGCTCACCATGCGCACTGCCGCCTCGATGTACTGCTCCACCGTCGCGGCAATGGTCCACCCAGGCAACCCCGCCCGCCTGAACAACCCCTCGTCGATATGCTCGAACACCTCCGGCCCGGTCTTGCACACCCCCGGCAACCCCAAGGTGAAGGCGTCGATGATGCCGTTGGTGTTGCCGAACGGAAACGGACTGAGGAACAGGTCGCAACGGTCGAAGGTGTCCAGGTACTGCGCATAAGGCTGGTGTGGGTGCACTACGGCATCCGGGACATAGCGGCGGATCAGGCGCTGTAGCTGCGGATAGAGCAACCCCTGCGCCTGGCCGATGAGAAAGTGCAGGCGCACGCGGCGGCCATGGCGCTCGCGGCTGAGCTCGACGATCTGCTGGCAGGCCTGGAGAAACTTCGGGTTGAGCTTCATGGTGGTGGCCGCCACGGCAATGGCCACCTCGGGGCTGTCGAGGCGTTCGCGGGCACCGAGCCTGACTTCGATCGCCGAGGGGCGGTACGGCTGGCCGTCGCTGGGCAAGAGCAGAAGGCGCTCGCTGAAGCACGCAGGGTCGCCGACGAAGTCCTCCTCGACACTGATGTAGTCCACATGCCGCGAGCCGGTGGTCGCCGGGTGCCCGAGCGCGGCCACCTGCAACGGCGCCAGGCGCAGGTTGGCGACGAACAGGGTGAGCGGGAACATGCCGACACTGGGCATGTACAGCACCTGCGGGCGCGCTTGTTCGGCGAGACTGCGCACCTGGCGCACGCAGGCGAGCAGGTCGTCCGGGGCCTTGAGTTCGATGAAGCGGTCGAACACCTTGCGCCCCAGTTCGTCGACATTGTTGGCATAGCCGACTGCCCACAGCTCGAAATGCTCACGGGCCGCTTCCAGGGTGCGCGAGTGGGTGCGGTAGATCGAATGAGCACCGGAAAACCATTCCAGCACCACCAGCATGCGCGGCTTGCCTTGGCGCGTGCTGGCTGGCGCAGACAGCGAGGCGATGCCTTCGGCGTCCAGCTTGCGCTCGATCAGGCGGCAGATCGAACGCTTGATGCGGTGGCGCTGCGGCAGGTCGGCGTAGCTGCAGTGCATGTACACGTCGTGGATGATCGCCAGCGGCAACTGATCGAGGCTGTCGAGGCTGTCCAGCCGTTCGGGCAGCCAGGCCAGCAGCGCCTCGCGCTTGGAGTGCGCCGCAGGCGTGCCGAGAAAGCGCGGCGACAGCAGGGCCATGAACAGCGCCATCGCCAGTTGCGGGTTCTGCGTCCACAACAGCTCCACATCCAGCGGCAACTGCGACTCCGGCGAGTAGAGGATGCAGAACTTCACCCGTTGTTCCGGCGCCACTTCGAAGCGCTGGCTGTCCTGGCCGTGCAGGTTGAGGGTGCGCAGGATGTGGTCGGCGTTGATGAAGGCGCTGGCGGCGAACAGCGCCGACAGCCAGCGCTGGAAGTTGATCAGCTGGTCGAAGCCACCGGGGCTGATCTGGAACTGCGGATCGCTGAACAGTGCGCTGATCGCGCAGGTCAGGCGCGTCAGCACGTGGGCTTCGAGTTCGTCCTCGGGCACTGCCGGCGACACCGACAGCCTGAACTCCCCGGACAGCTTGCCGTAGTGGCGGTCGATGATCAGCAGCAGGCGCACCAGCTCGCGCGCCGCCTCCTCGTGCTGGCGCGTGTAGCAGAGCTGTTCGAAGTGTTCCAGCGCGAACGGGGTCTGGTTCATGGCGGGCCTCAGTCTTGCGCGAGCGTGGCGTCGCCGAGCAGGGCCAGGTCCAGGTGGATCTGGTCGAGCTGCGGCTGCAACGGCGTTTGCCGGTAGTCAGGGTAGAGCACCTGGCTCCAGTTGGCGTTGGCCATCTGTTTTTGCTGGTAGCCACGCACATCGGCGCTGCTGCGCTCGAGCAGCGTGGCGTTGACCAGCCCGCCCAGGCGCTGCAGCACCGCGCCGCCGTTGGCGGTGAGGGTGGTGCTGTCGCTGCCGTGGACGATATAGGCGCCGCTGTCGCTGTCGGCATCGATCAGCAGCACACCGTCGTCGACCTGCAGCAGGTTGCTGCCGCTGGCGAAGTTCAGCGCCGTGCCACTGTCGCTGCGGGCGGTGAGGGTCAGGTTGCCGTGGCCAGCGGCGATCAGGCTGTTGGCACCGCTGCCCGAGCCGTTGAAGGTGATGCCGGTGGCGCCGTTGCTGCCGGTGCCGCTCAGGCTGATATCGCCACCTGCCGACTGGATCATCACGCCATTGGGCCCGGTGCGCAGGAACACGCCGTTGCCGTTGGCGCCGCCGTCGCTGCGCCCGTTCAGGCTGATGGCGCCATCCTGGGTGGCGATGGTGACCGAGCTGCTGGCGCTCGAAGGGTAGAAGTGGATGCCGTTGGCCTGCTGCGAATAGCCCTGGAGGCTGATCGAGCCGCTGCCGGTGGCGCGCAGGTCGGTCTGCCCGGTGAGCATGCTGATGCCATGGGCAGCGACCGCGCTGCCGTCGAGGCTGAGGGTGCCGTTTTCGACGCTCAGGCGGTTGATGCCACTGCTGTAGAAGTCGATGGCATCACCTGCGGCGGTAGCGCGGCCGACCAGGCTGACATTGCCGGAGCCGGTGGTCTGGATGATGTTGGTGACGCTGAGCAGGGCGATACCGTGGTCCAGTTCGTCGTTGTTGGGCGAGTGGAAGTGGCCGTCGAGCAGGATGTTGCCGCCGTTGGAACTGATGCGGTTGGTCGAGGCGGTGCCGCTGCCGCCCAGGGCGATGGCATCGGAGGTGCCGACCGAGTCGCCACGCAGGGTGATGTTGCCAGTCCCTGTGGTGATGGCTACGCCGCGCGAGCTGCCCGTGGAGTTGAGGAAGATGCCGTAGCCGCCCCAGCTGTTGCTGCTGGTGCCGCTGATCAGCACATCGCCGCTATCGCTGCCCAGGTCGATGGCGGCGCCACGGCCGGATGGCGCGATGTCGACGCCGCGCCCCGAGGCGCTGGTGCCTTCCAGCACCAGGTTGCCGCTGGCGCTGTTGACGCGGATGTTCGAGTAGTCGCCGCTGGCATCCAGGTAGAGCGCACGGAACGAGCCGGAGCCGGTGTTGATCACCGCGTTGTCGGCCCTGAGCCGCACGTCGCCGGCGCTGCTGGCGATGTTGATGCGTGAGCCCGGTGTGTTGGCGTTGCCGTTGCCCGCTGCGATCAGCGCCAGGGCCGGGGTGCTGCCGCCAGTGGTATTGCCTTCGACGGTGATGTCGCCGGCGCTGGTCAGGTTGATCGAGGCGCTGGCGCCGGTGACGTTGAGCGCGGTGCCATAGCTGCCGCCGCTGTCGCCACCGAGCACGATGCGCCCGCCGTTGTCGCCGCGCAGGTTGACCGCGCCGGTGCCGGAGGCGGCCACATACAGGCCGCGGTTGCTGGCGCTGCTGCCCTTGAGCGTAAGCGTACCGCTGCCCACCGAAAGATTCTGCGTGGAGCCTGCGGCGGTGGAGCAGACCAGCACGCCGAAACCTAAGACGGCATTGCCGCTGAGGGTGACATTGCCCGCGCCGCGGGCGGCGATGTTGTTGCTGGTGCTGAACACCCGCGCGCCGTTGCCGCCGCCGAGGTTGTCGGCGCTGATGGCGATCGAGCCTGCGCCGTCGGTGAGCAGGTTGCTGCCGCCGGTGAGGATGAAGGCATCGCCTGTGCCGCTGGTGCTGGCCTGGCGGGCAATGATGTTTATGTTGCCGCCACCGGCATCCAGGGTACTGCCGGAGATGTTCACCGCCGTGGCGCTGGAGCCTGATGCCAGGGTGCTCGAGGTCGCGCCACGGAGGCTGATGTCGCCGCCGTTGGTGGTGATCCGCGTGCCGTTGCTGATGGCCACGCCCGTGCCGTTGCTGACGTTGGTGCTGGCGTAGCCATTGACCGGGTCGGCCGCGCTGCCGAGGGTGAGCTTGCCGCCGTTGGTGTTGATGGTGGCGTTGTTCAGGGCGATGGAGCCGTTGCCGCTGTTGTTGAAGTTCGACAGCATCGAGACGTTCAGCGACTTGCCGTCTGCGTTGCTGATGCTGGTGCCGTTCATGTTGACGTTGCGGTGGGCGATCAGCGTCAGACTGGCATTGCCTCGGGCCTTGACGTTGTCCAGGACGTTGATGTCGCCGGAGGTGCCCGCCCCGGAAGAGGTCTGCACGATGATATTGGCACCTTCGCTGAGCGAAGCGTTGAGCGTCGCCGAGCTGAGGTTGGAGCTGCGCCCGGCGTTGGGGGTGAACGGGCTGCTGCTGGAGGTGCCATTGCTGGCACCGCTGGTGATGTTGATGTTGAACGGATCGAGCAGCCAGGTGCCGCCCTGGCCGGACGCTGCCGCCAGGTTGACCAGGCCGGTGACGTCCAGCGCGTTGCCGGAGGTCTCGACCAGGCCGCCCTTGCCGGCACCGGCGCCCGTGGCGCTGATCCCCCCTTCGAAGCGGGTGCTGTCACGCGACCAGAGGATGACCTTGCCACCGTCGCCGTCGCCCAGTGCGTTGGCCTCAATGCGCGCATCCTCGCCCATGTAGGTCGCCGTGGCCTGGTGCAGCGGGCCGCTGCCCTGATAGTCGCCGCCCAGCAATACGGTGCCGCCGCCGGTGCTGCCGGAGGTGTCGATGCGGCCTTGCTCGAACAGGCCGACGTATTCGCCGGTCAGGGTCACGTTGCCGCCATGCTCGCCTGCGCCACGACCGGAGGCGTCGATCACCCCGCTGTTGGCGACTACGCCATTGTCGCCGCCGTCCAGGACGATTCGGCCGTTGCGCTGTTGCAGGCTGCGCGCCTCGATCACGCCTTCGTTGTTGACCACGCTGCCGACCATTGCATCGCTGGTGCGCGCGCTCATCAGCACGGTGCCGCCGTCGGCCTGCAGCAGGCCGCGGTTGGCGACGCTGGCACCGACTGCCGCTTCATCGACCTGCAGGTTGATCAGGCCGTCGCCGTTGTAGTCGAGGGTAATCTTCTCGCCCCCGCCGAGTACCACCGAGCCCATCCGCGCGATCACCGCGCCTTCGTTGCGCACCTCGCCGCCGAGCAGGGCAACGCTGCCACCGTCGGCGGCGCGCAGGGTGCCCTGGTTGATCACCGCGCCGCGCTGGCCGTCACCCTGGAAGCGCAGGCGACCGGCCTTGAAGTCGTCGTCGTTGATATCCAGGGTACTGGCGACCAGGCCGCCGACGTCGACCGATGCACCGTTGCCGAACAGCACGCCGCTGGGGTTGATCAGGTACACCTGGCCGTTGGCGTTGAGCTGGCCGAGGATCTGCGAGGCGTCGCTGGCGGTCACCCGGTTCAGCGCCACCGCCGAGGCGTTGGGCTGGTGGAAGTTGACCTGGGCGTCCTTGCCGATGTTGAAACGCTCCCAGGTGGCGATCAACTGCTGGCTGTTCTGGGTCACGTCCAGCACGTTGCCGGCCTGGCTGATGCCGCCGCTGCCGGAGGTGATCTGGCCGTTCGTTGGCAGGGCGCCTGCGTCCAGCGCCATGGCGTGCTGCGGCATCAGGCCGTGCACGGCGCAAAGTACCGCGAGGGCCAGGGGTTTGAGTGTCGGTCGTTGGCGACGACGGGAAAGGGTGGCGTGCATGGTCGTCTCCTCAGAACGAATAGTTGAAGCCGGTGCCGATGGCGTTGATCGTGGTGCCCACGCCCGGCGAGTAACCGCTGGCGGCAAAGGCGCCGACCACGGCGAAGTTGTAGTTGGCCAGCGACTCGTTCTGCAGCAGCACGTAGTGGGCGAAGATCTCGCTGTTGCGGCTCAGGCGATAACCCACGCCCAGGGCGTACTGGCGTGCACCCATGCCACTGGTGTCGCACTGATAACCGGCCGCCGAGATCATCTTGCAATCGCCGGCCAGGGCGCGGGCGTAGCTGGCACGCAGGCGCCAGGCGCCGAGGCGGTGGCTGACGCCGAGCATGTAGGCGCGGCGCTTGTAGTCGGACAGGTCGCTGACGTTGAGGCTGTTGTTCACCACGCCATCCTCGGAGTAGTGCAGTTCGTCGGCCACCAGCGACAGCTGGGTATTGCCGATCTGGTAGCCCAGGCCCAGGCGGTAGCTGTAGTCGTTGGACGAGGTGCCGTAGGTGACGTGGGTGTTGCTGCCGACCCCACGCGAGTTGCGGCCCAGGCTGGCGATGCCGAAGTAGTCGACATGGCGCTCGGCCGCAGCCACCGCGGTGAAGCCACCGTTCTGGTAAGTCAGGCTGCCGCCATAGAGGTAGCCGTTGTCGACGTCTTCCGCGGCGCGGGTGCCGTTGTTGGAGTAGGCCAGCTTGAGCGTCAGGCCGTTCCACTCCGGCGACCACCAGGCGACCATGCCGGACTGGCGCCGGTTGAACGCGGCATCGGAGCTTTCGCTGCTGTCGGCCCTGCTGGCCGGGCCGTTGACGTTGCTGGCCATGCTGACGTTGAAGCCCGGCGAGCCGATGATGTTGTAGTAGGCGCCAGCGGTCTTGCCGTTGAACGGATCGAGGCTGGTGGTGCTCTCCTTGAGCGGCATGTCCCAGACCCCGTAGAGCAGGGTGCCGTAGCGGTCGTCGTCGAAGGCCACGGCGGAGTTGCGCAGGCGGGTGTTGGGCGAAATCGACTTGGGCGCGGTTTCGTCGCCCGACAGCGTGTAGTTGACCGAGATGCCGTATTCGAGCTGCCAGAGGAAGCGCGAGGTGTCGCTGATCGGGATACCGGCACGGGCACCGACATAAGAAACGTTGTCGCGGGCACGCAGGTAGCTGTTCATGTTGCGCCCGTTGGGCGTGGCCAGTTTGCTCTGGTCGGCGGGGGCGGCGCGGGTCGAGTCGCGCCGATCGACGTACTCGGGCACCAGGCCCAGCGAGCCGTAGAGGGTCAGCTCGGTGCTCTTGTCACGAAAGTCCTCGCGGGTGCCGAGGTCTTTGGCCAGGCCCGCGAAGGCCTGCGGCGAGCCACTGACCGAGAGCCAGAAACGCTTGGCGTCGCGCTCGTCGCTGGTCGGATCGTCGCCGTTGGAGAAGGCCAGGCTGGCGTTCATCACCAGGTCGCGGTGATAGATGTTCAGGCCCACTCCGTAGCCGTGGCGGCTGAGGCTGTTCTCGCTGTCGTCCCAGGGCTTCTTGTTGACCTTCACCCGCCCCGCATCGGCGAACAGCGCGCCTTCGGCGATGGCGCCGTGGATGTTGCCCAGGTACTTGCGCAGCTCGACCCGGCCGAGCAGGCCTTCGTCACCGGCCGCTTCGCCGACCCCATAGGCGCGCACACCGTTGGGGCCGCCGAGTGTGAATTTCTCCGAGCTGTCGAGGTTCTTGTCGGCCCACTGGCCGCTGATGGCGGCATACAGCGAGTAACCGCCGCCGAGCGCCTGCAGGCGGCTGAACGACAGGGTGCCCTTGTGGTAGGTGCCGGCGGCCTCGGCGGTCAGCGCGTCGAGGGCTGCGTCGAGCGGGGTGTTCTTGTCCAGGTGGCCGATGCCATAGCCCAGGCTCCAGCGGTTGCTGCCGGCCCAGCCGTCACGCCAGTCGCCGTAAAGGGTCAGGCCGCGGAACACGGCGCTCTTGCGCACCTCGAAGGCGCCAGCGGCGTCGTCGAAGTAACGGTGTTCCTGGGCCAGGTTCAGGCCGATGTTGGCGTCGCGGCTGCGCAGCAGCGAGGCATCGACGAACAGTGCCGAAACCTCGGCGCTGCCGCTGGCGTTGGCGGTCTTCAGGCCCTTGCCGATGCTGTAGTCCATCTCGGCGTAGCTGGCGCCGACGCTGACGCCGCTGGCACCCAGCGGCAAGCGCATGCCCACGCCCTTGATATCCAGGCCCTCGAAGCTGGCCTGGTTGTTGAAGTACAGGCTTTCGCCGAAGCCGAAGGCGTCGTTGAGGCTGACGTTGGTGCTCATCCGGTTGCTGCCGGTGTAGTAGTTGCCGTAGTTGTCGAAACTGACCCGGCCGGTCCAGGCAGTCATCTCGCTCAACTTCAGTACGATGTCGGCGGCGCCCGGCTGGCGCGAGGGTTGCAGAACCGCGCGCACGGAAACCCCGGCGATATCGGAGAGGCGCAGCAGTACGCGCTCCATGTCCTGCTCGCGAATCACGCTGCCGCTGGGCAGTGCGTCGACGAAACGCTGCTGCATGCCGGCATTCAGGCGCACACCCGGGCCCGGCTCGGTGCGCACCGTGCCGACCTTGCCCTCACGCACCTCAAGGGTGACCACGCCGCCTTCGATTTCCTGCGGCGGCAGGTAGGCGCGGGCCACCAGGTAACCGCGGCTGCGGTACAGCGCGGTGACTCGGTCGGCGGCGGCGCGCAAGCCGTTGAGGTCGAGTTCGCGGCCGAGGTCGTTCTGCAATTCCTGTTGCAGGCGCGATTCGCTGATCTCGCGGTTGCCGGTGAGCTTGAAGGCCGTGACCTTGAAGCTGAACGAGGGGGCCGCCGGATGATTGCCCTGGGCCTGGCGCTGGTCGTCCTCGGCCTCGATGCGCACGTTGCCTTGGGGCTGCTGGCTGCGCTGCGCCGGGCGCAAGCTGTCGCGGTTGGTGTCGAACAGTGAGCCGGCGCTGGGCAGGGTTTCACCCTGGGCCTGGCCGGCGAGCACGGCGGCGGTGAGGAACGTCAGGGCGCGCGGGTGCAACGCCCGGCGCACGGAGGCGGCGAGATAAGTCCGGGTCATGGCAGATGCTTTTGTTGTTTTTGTAGGAAGTGCGAACGGCGTCAGCGGGTCGGGAACAGGGTCCTGGCAACGCTTTTCGCGGCAAACAGGCGGGCGGCGTTATGGCCGACCTTACTGACCTGGAATTGCAGGTGGTCGATGGGGATGTGCCATTTCTGCGCGAGGAAGGCTTCGTAGCGCAGGTAGTTGAGCTGACGCTCGACACGGGTAGCGCCCTGCATGGCAGCGCCACAGGCGCGGTCCATGACCCGGTCGTCCGGTTTGTTGTCGAGCTCGCCGACCATGTAGGTCAGGTTGCGTGCGGCATAGCGCTGGAACACCTGGGTGGCGTTCAGGCCCTGGCGGGTGAAGTACGCCGGTGCCCGCTCCAGGCCATAGCGGTATTGGTTGTAGCTTGGGCACATGACCGTGAGGACCGGCTTGAAGGCGCCGTCCTGCACGCGGTTGTCGTCCAGGTAGAGGTAGGACGAGGGGCTCGACACCACGTAGCGCACCTGGATGCCGCTGGCGCGCAGGCGTTGGTCGCCGTCGCCGAGCAGGGTGTAGCGCTGCATCAACTGACCACCGGCGGAGTGACCGATGAGCACGATTTCCTTCAGTGCCGGGAAATGCTGGCGGTTGCCGAGGTAGGCGAGCAGGTCGTCGAGCACGGTGAAACCGGCGATACCGGCGCGCCCGCTCTGCGACTCGGTGCCGTGCATCCACTTGTCCTTGGGCCACAGCGGCATGTCGTCGCCGGCACGGCGGTCGCTGGGGGTGAGGAAGTTGGGCGCCAGCAGCAAGGTGTCGCTGGCGCTGAAACCCGCGTTTTCCAGCAGCTTTTCGCCGCTGTCGTAATAGTCGTCGGCGTTGCGGCGCACACCATGCAGCAGCACCACGGCGCGCTGCACGGGCAGGCTGGCACGCTGCAGGTCGTTGTTGGCGAAGGCAAGGAAGTTGTAGGGGGCAGTGTCGCCCAGGCGCAGGGTCTGGGGGGCGGCGACGGCCTGGACGGCCAGCAGGCTGGCGGCCAAGAGCAGCAGGGAGCGGGCGAATGTGCGCAGGACGTGATGCGGCATGTAACCACCTCGTAAGCGTGCGGTCCGGTCGTATCCCGTGGCAGTGTGTGGGGATCGGCCGGTTTGATTGGAGTTATGGCGCCGATCCTAGCAGCGGTTTTTGCCGAGATAAAATATCTTGAATCGAGTGTCTTGATATCTTGAAAGTATCAAGTTGCCATTGCTGCTCTCCATACTAGAAAAATATTGGTTGGATATTTTTAATATATTTTTAATCTTCCAAACCCGCCGCTAGCATCCCGCCAAGTTCGCCCCTCCTGAGCGACACACTCGCGGAACCGAAACCATGACAACAAGAAAGACCCCGCTCTACCTGGCCATTGCCTACGCCCTGTTCGCCGCTGCCACGGCCCAGGCCGCCAACACTGCCGACCTGCCGTGCAAGACCACCGCTGAATGCGCCGAGCAGGCGCGCAAGATCGGCGCCACCGTCGACAAGTCCGCGCTCAAGGGTGGCCAGCAGGAAAGCCAGTTCGACTGGCTCAACCGCATCAACAAGGCCTCCATCGTCATGCTCACCGAGCAGGGCATCGTGCCGGCCGACCAGGGCAAGGTGATTGCCGGCGGCGTGCGCTATGCCATCGACCAGGCCAAGCAGCCCGACGGCAAGCGCCCCAGCGATGTGTTGCAGCTCGAGCAGGTGATGATCGACAAGATTGGCCCGCAGGCCTCGTTGATCCACTCCGGGCGCAGCCGCCAGGACATGTACGCCACCTATCGCCTGGCCTCGCTGCGCGCCGAAGTGCTGGACTACAGCGACGCCCTGAACGCCACCCGCCAGCGTCTGCTCAAGCTGGCCTCGGTCAACGTCGACACTCTGGTGCCGGCCTACACCAACGGCGTGCAGGCCATGCCGATCAGCTACGCCCACTACCTGCTGGCCTACGAGGCGTCGTTCCAGCGCGATGCCCAGCGCATCCATGACCTCTATGCGCGCCTGAACCTGAGCCCGATGGGCACCGCGGTGCTGGCCAACTCCGGTTACCCGCTCAACCGCGAGCGCCTGGCAACGCTCTTGGGCTTCGATGGCCTGCGTGAGAACTCGCTGGATGCCAGCCAGGTGTCGACCTACGACATTCCGCTGGAGGCTGCGAGCATTGCCTCGTCGTCGGCCATTCGCGTGGGCGCGATCATTGGCGATATCCACACCCAGTACCACCAGACCCGCCCGTGGCTGCTGCTCGACGAGGGTTCGACCTACACCAGCAGCGCCATGCCGCAGAAGCGCAACCCGGGCTTGCTGATGCGCACCCGCGAGTCGGCCTCCGATGTGGTCGGGCTGGCCAACGCCACCACCGTGCGAGCGCATAACGTCACTACCGGTATGACCGACTACAAGGCCGCGTTCGACGACCTGGGGCTGTTCAAGTCGGCCAACGAAATGTTCGAGCGCATGGACCTGGTGCTCGATGCCCTGCAGATCAACGCTGCTCGGGCCGAAGAGGAACTGGACGCAGACTGGACCACGTCGATGGAGCTGGCCGACACCCTGGAGCGCCAGCACCACGTGCCGTTCCGCATCGGCCACAGCTTCGCCTCGCTGATCGTCGAGAAGGCCCGCGCCGAGGGCACGCTGCCCAAGGACTTCGCCTACGCCGATGCCCAGGCGCTCTACACCCAGGCAGCGAAGAAGTACAAATGGCAGGACGACCAGCTGCCGCTGAGCGAGGCCGCCTTCCGCGCCAGCCTGTCGCCACGGGCGATGGTCGAGAGTCGCCAGGGCACTGGTGGGCCACAGCCGAACGAAGTGCGGCGCATGCTGATGGAAGCGGGCAAGCGCCTGGCGGCGGACCAGGACTGGATGAAGCTGCACCGGCAGAAGCTGGTGGATGCCGATGCGGCGCTGGACAAGGCGTTCGACAAGCTCGCCGGGCAATAACGGCATCGCAATCTCAAAAATCTAAGGCGTGCCCAATCCCACAGGGATTGGGCTTGCTCTAAGATTTTGAGCAAGACTGTTGCTCCTACAGATGTGGTGGATGCCTGTGGAGCGGCGGTGTCTTCATACTTCAGAAAACTCCGAATCTCGCCGGCATCCCTTCAGTTCAAGGTTGCTTGGGAATTATCCTGCGCGTCACACAGCCGTTTCTCTGTTGTTGAAGATAAGCATCGGGACTAACTTCCCTGGTCGCCATAGGGTGAGCCGGGTTTGAGAGCTATGCCTTTCAAGGTGTTTGTGTAGAGGCTGGCAGGTGCTTGCCGAAAGTTTTTCAGCGCCTATGAGATCGAGCGCCGCCCGCGCGGCGCTTCGCGGGCAAGCCCGCTCCTACAGTTTGTTTCGGGCCAATGAATCCTGTGGCATTTTCGCGTGACCCCTTTGGCGCACGGCGCGTTACCGAGTCGTACACACCAGGCGTCGAGCGCCTATGGCACAGGCATAACTGGCCCGAAACAAACTGTAGGAGCGGGCTTGCCCGCGAAGCGCCGCGCGGGCGGCGCTCGATCTCACAGGCGCTGAAAAGCTTCAGGCAAGCACCTGTCAGCCCTCACGCAATCACATGCGCACACCTTGAAAGAGAAGGGTGTGAGAACCCGCTATCTAGTTGCAGTTCAACGCTGTCATGGCAGCTGTGTGTGGGCAGGCTTTATGCCTGGCCGGCTTTTGCTCTGTGTTGGTCCGGTCTCTCACCCCACCACAGCTGCCACCCGGGGGAAATATGATGTCCCCATGCCTCAGAAAATTCCGAATCTCGCCAGCACCCCTTCAGTTCAAAGTTGCTTGGGAATTATCCTACGCGCCACGCAGCCGTTTCTCTGTTGTTGAAGATAAGCATCGGGACTAACTTCCCCGGGTCGCCCATATGGCGACCGGGTGTGAGAGCCCGCTATCCATTTTGCAGATCAACGGCTGTCATGGCAGCTGTGCGTGGGCAGGCTTGCGCCTGGCCGGCTGATTGATCTCTATGGACCGGTCTCTCACCCCACGTAACAGCTGCCACCCATCCTGTGAGAGGGATGGTGGGGTTGGCTTCCTGAAACGCCATTGAGATCACAGTGATGAAAAAGATCGTCCCCGATCCACCCCGCCTCAAGCTCATCAATACTCCCTACTTCTCCATCCACGCCGACCTGATTCCCCCGGACGCCCTGGCTCACGCCAGCGAGCTGTTGCGCGGCGTCAGCGAGACCCTCGACGAACACTGTCGCTCCGTGGCCGGTACTCCCGGTCTGAACATGCTCACCAACGCCGCGCATGCCGCCGAAACAGCGCGGGCCTTGATCGAACACGCCCTCAAACGGATGTGATGGAGGTTTGTCCATGAATGAAAACACCACGCCAGGCATCGCCACGGCCCTTGGGATGTTCCGCGTACAACCCGGTATTCCCGTGGATCAGGCATTCGACGAAGTGTCGTTGCTGCTCGGTTGCGTGCGCGACCTGAGCCAGGGCAGTGACGAGGATATCGCTCCTGCTGCCCTGACGGCATTGAGGTATCTCAGCGCAATGGCCAAGGCCTTGCTGAACGACCTTGAGGTGGCCAGAAACCAGCAGGTCTGACTGCAGGCCAACTTCTTGGGGCAATCCAGACCTGTGGGAGCGGGCTTGCCCGCGAAAGTACACCGCGATGCATGGCACCGGCTGTGCCGGTGTTCGCGGCGGTTCGGCGCCCGACAAGCCTGCTCCCACAGTTGCCCTAACCCAACACCTCGCGCAATCGTGCCCGATCCACTTTCCCGTGCCACCAGGCAATCGCCAGGCACGCCACGCAATTGCCCACCACATTGGTCACCGACCGGCATTTCATCAGCCGCTCCACGCCAATCAGCAAACCGATGCTCTCCAGCGGCACGATGTCCAGCACGCTCAAGGTCGCCGCCAGGGTGACGAAGGCCGAGCCGGCCACGCTGGTCGAGCCGAGCGAGGTGAACAGGCTGACCAGCACGATGGTCGCCAGCAGCGAGGGAGTCAGGTCGATATGCCCAAGCTGTGCGAGAAACAGCACCGCGACGATCAGGTACAGGCTCGAGCCATTGAGGTTGAAGCTGTAGCCGGCAGTGAGGGTCAGGCGCAGGGTCTGGCTGTCGCAACCCGCCGCTTCGAGCTTTTCCACCAGGCGCGGCAGTGCGGCCACCGACGAGCCGGTCGAGATCACCAGCAGCAATTCTTCCTTGATGTAGCCCACCAGCCGCGCCAGGCGACAGCCGAGCAGACGCATCACCAGCAGCGGCACCAGCAGCAGGTAGGCCAGGCACGCGGCGTAGGCAGCAACGACGAACTTGGCCAGGGGAATGGCGGCGTCCAGGCCGTACTTGCCGATGATGAAGGCGATGGCACCAAACGCGGCCAGCGGCGCGAAGCTGACGATCAGGCGCATGATGCGGAACATCCAGGCCATGGTCCGGTCGAGCTGGCGGGCCAGGCGCCGGCCGGTTTCGCCGCTGCGCCCCAGCAGCAGGCCACATACCAACGCGGCCAGCAGCACCTTGAGGATCGGGCTTTCTTCCAGCGAGTCGAGCAGCAGGGTCGGCAGGCGCGAGAGCATCGGACCGTCGCCGGCCAGCAGCGGCACCGACCACACATGGCTGGAGCTTTCCAACCCTGCGCCAGGGCGCAGCAGCAAAGCCACCACCAGGCCAATCAGCAGCGAAAGCAACGACATCAGTTGCCAGTAGGCCATGGCCTTGAGGCCGAGGCAGGCGGTGGCGCGGTAGTCGCTCAGGGCAGCCGTGCTGGAGCAGACCAGGATGAACATCACCACCGGGGCACAGACGCCGATGATGGAAATGAACAGGTCGCTGAGCGGCTTCATCTGCACCGCCAGGTCTGGCTGCCAGACGCCCAGCAGCGCACCGGCCAGCAGGGCGAGCAGGAGCAGGGCAAGGTCTGAGCGAGAGCGATTACGGATCATCGGGATTTTTTGTTGTTTTCCGGTTTGCCGATTCTAGCGTGAATGGTGCGAGGACTGCGCATGCGCCACAATGCTCCTCGCCACCCGTCCCCGGAGCCTGCATGGAACTTCGTCACCTTCGTTACTTCGTCATGGTCGCCCAGGAAAAGCACTTCACCCGTGCCGCCGCGCGGCTGAACATGCAGCAACCGCCACTCAGCCAGCAGATCCGCGCACTGGAACAGGAGCTGGGCTTCGACCTGTTCATCCGCCATGCCAAGGGTGTCGACCTTACCGCTGGCGGCGAGGTCTTCCTTCAAGAGGCACTGGACATCCTGCAACGGGTCGAGAACGGTGCGCAGAAGGCGGCGCGCACGGCCAAGGGCATCGAAGGCAACCTCAAGGTCGGCTTCACCAGCTCGGCGGCGTCCCATCCATTGATCCCCCGCATCATCCGGCGCTACCGCGACCTGTACCCGGACGTCGATATCGCCTTGCACGAAGGCAACGCCCGCGAACTGACCGACGAGGTGAGCGACGACAGCGTCGATATCGGCATCCTTCGCGCGCCGGTCGACCGTCCACGCGGCATCGCCTATCACCGGTTGCTCAACGAAGAACTGGTGCTGACCCTGCCGGTTGGCCATCGCCTGCTCGACAGCGGTGCGGCCATTGCGCTCAAGGACCTGGCCGACGAGCCGTTCATCCTGGTGCGTCGCCCGGGGGCGCCGGGGATGTACGCCAATTTGCTGCAGGCGTGTCGCAATGCCGGGTTCGAGCCGAAGGTGGCGTTCGAGGTCGAGCGCATGCTGACCAACGTCAGCCTGGTGGCCGCAGGGGCTGGGGTGTCGGTGGTGCCGACCTCGATGCGCGGGTTTCATGAGCACAGCGTGGCCTACCGGCCGATTCGCGATGCCCGGCCCCGGCTGGCGGCGCCGATTACCCTGCTGTGCCGGCAGGACAACCCGTCGCCGCAGGCGGTGAATTTTGTGGCGTTGGCGCGGGAGCTGGGCAGCGAGTTGCGCCGTGAACGACGGGAGGCCGGTGGTGCTGCGTTAGCTACAGGCTAATGACAACGCGGCGCCTGGCTAACAAGGGCTGGGCGTTGGAAGGGTAGGGTGGTCGCAACACTGCAAAGCCTGCGGCGAAACGATTTTGGCCGACAGGCTTGTGGTGGCTGTTCCGGCCTCATCGCGGGACAAGCCCGCTCCCACAGGTATTGGGCTGGCCTTTAGATTTTGAACAAGACAGTTGCTCCTACATGTTGTACTACCTCTGTGGGAGCGGGCTTGTCCCGCGATGAGGCCCTGAAGATCACCCCCCCTTCGGGAGCCTCACCATGTCATCCGCCCGCTTCACCCTGTTCACCGCCTCGGCGGTGTGCGCCCTGATCATCCTCGACACCAACATCGTCGCGGTCAGCCTGCCCAGCATCGCCCGTGACCTGTCCGGCTCGTTCGCCGACATCGAATGGGTGGTCAGTGCCTACCTGCTGGCCTTCGCCGCAGCCCTGCTACCGGCCGGCAGCCTGGCCGATCGTTTCGGCCGACGGCGCATGCTGCAACTGGGGCTGGGCCTGTTCGGCCTGGCCTCGCTGGCCTGCGGCGCCGCGCCGACACTGATGTTCCTCGACCTGGCCCGGGCCGCCAAGGGCCTTGGTGCGGCGCTGCTGCTCACCGCCGCGCTGGCGGCCATCGGTCACCGCTTCCACGAACCCGAGGAGCGCCTGCGCGCCTGGGCGTTCTGGGGCGCGTGCATGGGCGCGACCATCACCTTCGCACCGCTGCTTGGCGGCCTGATCGCCAGCACCTTGGGCTGGCGCTGGATCTTCTACATCAACCTGCCGCTGGTGGGGGTGCTGTCGATCATGGTCCGGCGCAGCATCGAGGAATCGCGCGACAGCGCTGCTGCGCGCCTGGATCCGTTCGGCAGCCTGACCTTCGCGGGTGCGCTGGGCTACCTGATCTGGGCGCTGATCGATGCCAACCGCGTCGGCTGGGACAGCGCCCCCACCCTCGGGCGGCTAGTGATCGCGGCGTTCCTGTTCTTCCTCTTCGTGTTGGTCGAGCGCAACCAGTCGCGGCCAATGATCGACCTGCAACTGATGCGCAGCGGGCGCTTCATCGGCGCTCTGCTCGGCATGTTCGCCTATGCCGCCTGCGCCCAGGTGATGATGACCCTGCTGCCGCTGTACCTGCAGAACGGCCTGCAACTGCCAGCGCTGGCCGCAGGTGCAGGCATGCTGCCGTTCGCCCTGGCGATGCTGCTGACACCCCGCCTGGGCATGCGCCTGTCGGCACGGCTCGGCTCGGCGCGCGTGTTCGCCCTGGGGTTGCTGCTGGTGGGGCTGGGCAACCTCTTGTGTTCGGCCGCAGCCGCGTACGGCGGTTATACCCGCTTCGCCCTGGCCAGCCTGGTGCTTGGTGCCGGGGCCGGGCTGCTCAACGGCGATACGCAGAAGAACATCATGGCCTGCGTACCGCGTGAGCGCACCGGCATGGCCTCGGGCTTGAGCACCACCACACGCTTCGGCGCGATCGTGCTGGCCATCGGTGTGCTGGGCGGGATTCTGGCCAGCCGCAGCGGGCAGTTGTTGCGTGAGGCGGTGGCGGGCGTGGCGCCGGCGCAACTGGACAAGGTCGGCGACATGGCGACCCGGGTCGCGGCGGGCGATCTGCCGGCGGCGCTGGCGGTGGTCGATCCGAGTCTGCGCGACACCCTCGCGCCGCTGGCACGCCAAGCCTTCGTCGGCGGTTTCGAAGCGGTGCTGACGAGCGCCGGGGTGGCGGCGCTGGTGTTCGCCGTGGTGGTGGGGCTTCTGCTGAACCGACCACTCCCCGTGCCAGTCACGCAGCCGACCTGATGATTTAATTTCATGGTCGTTATCAATCAACGCGATTAGAAGGCTTCACATTCTCTGGGTATAAAGCATGCAAAAAATGATGGCAAAAAGCTTTTATGCACTCGGGGGAGGACACCATGTTCAGAGGAATCAGCATCACCATGAGGTTGGCGCTGGGGTTTGCATTGGTCGTTGGGTTGATGCTGGTCATCACCGCCATCGGCGTGCACCGGGTGGGCGGGATCGACGCGCTGCTCACCGAGGTCAGCGGCAACACCACGGTCAAGCAGCGCTATGCGATCAACCTGCGCGGCAGCGTGCATGACCGCGCCATCGCCATCCGCGATGCCGTTCTGACCCACGATGACGGCCAGCTTTCTGGCTTCCTCCAGGACATCAAGCGCCTGGACGACTTCTACCAGACCTCCGCGGTGCCGCTGGCCAAGATGCTCGGCGAGCCCAAGGCCGGTGCCGACGAGCAACGCCTGCAGCAGCAGATCCGGGGTATCGAGCGTACCGCCCAGGCCGCCACCGCACAGTTGCTGGAGCTGCGCCACAAGGGCGACTTCGAGCAGGCCCAGGCGCTGCTACTGGCCCAGGTCGCGCCGGCGTACAAGGAATGGCTGCGCAGTATCAACGCCTTCATCGACCTGCAGGAAAAGGATGTAGTGCGCGACATCGGCATCGTGCGTGACAGCGCTTCGGGCTTTGCCGGTTTGATGCTCTGGGCCGCGGCCCTGGCTGCGCTGCTCAGCGTCGCCGCCTCGCTGCTGATCATCCGCAGCATTCGCTCGACCCTGGGCGCCGAGCCCGAGGAGGTGGCGCAACTGCTGCGTGGCCTGGCCCGTGGCGAGATCGACCAGAGCGTACGCAGCCAGCACCCGGACAGCGTGATGGGCGCGCTGGGCACCACCAACCGTCACCTCACCGAGATCATCGCCCAGGTCAACCAGGTGGCGACCGACCTGGTCGCCTCGTCCAGCCGCATGAGTCAGGGCGCCGCCGCCAACCAGGGGCGCATGCAGCAGCAGAGCGACGACACTCAGCACATGGCCAGCGCCGTGTCGCAACTGGTGGCCGCGATCAACGAGATTGCCGGTTACGCCGCCGCGGCAGCGCGGGCCTCCGAGGCGGCCGACCAGGAAGTGGACGCTGGCAAGACCGTGGTCGAAGGTACCGCCAGCTCCATGCACGAACTGGCCCAGGTGCTGGAGTCGGCCACCGAGGCGGTGTTGCAGGTCGCCGCTGACAGCCAGGCCATCGAGAGCATCATCGAGGTCATCAACTCCATCGCCGAGCGCACCAACCTGCTGGCGCTCAATGCCGCGATCGAGGCGGCGCGTGCCGGCGAGTTCGGCCGGGGCTTCGCGGTGGTCGCCGACGAGGTGCGCTCGCTGGCCAACCGCACCCAGGAGTCGACTCGAGAGATCCGCGGCATGATCGGCAAGCTGCAGGAGGGGGCCGGCAAGACTGCGCAGATCGTCGGCGACAGCCGCGAGCTGGCGCAGGGCACGGTGGAGCGTACCCAGGTCGCACAGCGTTCGCTGAACGAGATCCGTCGCGAGGTGGCAGCGATCAGCCAGATGAACAACCAGATCGCCGCGGCTTCGTCGCAGCAGGATGTGGCGGCGAGCATGCTCAGCCAGGACATCAATCGCATCCACGCCTCCTCGCGTGATGCCCACGCAGGTTCCACGCGCCTGGCCGGAGACAGCCAGGAATTGCTGGAGCTGGCGGATGCACTGGGCAGCCGGATGGGCTTCTTCAAGACTGCCGGGTAGTTCCCCCAGGCCCGACCTTTTCGCGGGTAAACCCGCTCCTGCAGGGATTGCTGTGGGAGCGGATTTACTCGCGAAAAGGCCAACACTGCCCTCAACCCTGTTCGATAAAAAAGAACGCTCAATCACCCATTCGATAAACCATACTGCGGAAAAAACAACAGGTGTTTTTCCGCATGATGACCCTGCGCCAGATTCGCCACTTCATCGCCGTCGCCGAAACCGGCTCGATCTCCGCCGCCGCGCAGGCGGTGTTCATCTCCCAGTCGACCCTCACCCAGGCGATCCAGCAACTGGAAGACGAGATCGGCGTGACCCTGTTCACCCGCCACGCCAAAGGCATGAGCCTGACCCACCAGGGCCACCAGTTCCTGCGCCAGGCGCACCTGATCCTGGCCACCGTGGAAAACGCCAAGCGCAGCCTGCAGCAGAGCACCGACCAGGTTGATGGCCTGCTCACCATCGGCGTCACCAGCCTGGTCGCCGGCTATTACCTGGCCGACCTGATCACCCGCTTCCAGCACGCCTATCCCAACGTCCAAACCCGCGTGGTGGAGGACGAGCGTCCCTACATCGAGCATTTGCTGGTGGCCGGCGAGATCGATGTCGGCGTGCTGATCCTGTCCAATCTCGAAGATCGCCACGCCCTGCAGACCGAAGTGCTCACCCACTCGCCACACCGCCTGTGGCTGCCGCCGCGCCATCCGCTGCTCGAGCGCGACAGCATCAGCCTGGCCGATGTCGCGGGCGAGCCGCTGATCCAGCTCAACGCCGATGAAATGGGCCTGCACACCCAGCGCATCTGGAGCCGTGCCGGGCTTACGCCCAAGGTCACCTTGCGCACCGCGTCGGTGGAAGCGGTGCGTAGCCTGGTGGCGGCGGGGCTTGGGCTGTCGATCCAGGCCGACATGACCTACCGCCCGTGGTCGCTGGAAGGCGACATCATCGAAGCCCGCCCGCTGGCCGACCTCAACGAGACGCTCGACGTGGGCCTGGCCTGGCGCCGGGGCACGGCGCGCACGCCGCTGGTGGACCCATTCCTGACATTGGCCAGGGGGCAGGGCAGCCAGCGCAAGGTATCGCTTTAATCGAACGAGACTTTCTATATTTAGAATTTGTGAAGCTGCCTGTCGGGCCCTAGTCTCGTTTCTAGTGGACGCGCCCGACCCACAGCGGAGGCGCCATGCACGACGACACGAAAAAAAGAAGAAGTCCGAAAATGCCCACCAGTCTTCCGCTGTACAGCGCGCAGTTGATCGATGGCCACCTGGTTGCCGGGGAAGGGCTGGTCGAGCCCATCGTCAACCCGGCGACCGGCGAGTTGCTGCTGAATGTCGGCGAAGCCTCCCTCGAACAGCTTGAGCGCGCAGTGCAGGCGGCCCAGCGCGCCTTTGCCGGCTGGTCGCGCACGACCCCTGCGCAACGCGCTGCCACCTTGCTCGCCATCGCCGACGCCATCGACGCCAATGCCGACCAGCTCGCCCGTCTCGAGGCGCTGAACTGCGGCAAGCCCCTGCACCTGGCGCGCCAGGATGATATTCCCGCCACTGCCGACGTGTTCCGCTTCTTTGCCGGGGCGGTGCGCTGTCAGCAGGGCCAGCTCACTGGCGAGTACGTCGCCGGGCACACCAGCATGGTGCGCCGCGACCCGGTTGGCGTGGTGGCGTCGATCGCGCCGTGGAACTACCCACTGATGATGGCGGCGTGGAAGATCGCCCCCGCCCTGGCCGCAGGCAACACCGTGGTGTTCAAGCCCTCCGAACACACGCCGCTGTCGATCCTGGCTCTGGCGCCGCTGCTGGTCGATATCCTGCCGCCTGGCGTATTGAACATTGTTTGCGGTGGCGGCGAGGCGGTCGGCAGCCATCTGGTCGGCCATCCCAAGGTGCGCATGGTGTCGCTGACCGGCGATATCGTCACCGGCCAGAAGATCCTCCAGGCCGCTTCGCGCACGCTCAAGCGCACCCACCTGGAACTCGGCGGCAAGGCCCCGGTGATCGTCTGCGACGATGCCGACCTGGAGGCCGTGGTGCAGGGCATTCGCACCCATGGTTACTACAACGCCGGGCAAGACTGCACCGCCGCCTGCCGCATCTACGCCCAGGCTGGCATCCACGACCGGCTGGTGGCCGCACTGGGCGACGCGGTGGGCAATATCCGCTTCGCCCGCAAGAAAGACGCCGACAACGAGATCGGCCCGCTGATCAGCGCCCGCCAGCGCGACCGCGTGGCCAGCTTCGTCGAGCGCGCCCTGGGCCAGCCGCACATCGAGCGGGTGACCGGTGCCGCAGTGCATTCGGGCCCCGGCTTCTACTACCAGCCGACGCTGCTGGCCGGCTGCCGCCAGCAGGACGAGATCGTCCAGCGCGAGGTGTTCGGGCCGGTGGTCACCGTGACCCGCTTCGAACACCTGTCCCAGGCGCTGGACTGGGCCAACGACTCCGAATACGGCCTGGCCTCCTCGGTGTGGACGCAGAACCTCGACAAGGCCTTCCAGATCGCCAACCGCCTGCAATACGGCTGCACCTGGATCAACACCCATTTCATGCTGGCCAGCGAGATGCCCCATGGTGGGCTCAAGCGCTCCGGCTACGGCAAGGACCTGTCCAGCGACTCGCTGCAGGACTACAGCGTGGTGCGCCACATCATGGCGCGTCACGGCGAGCTGCTCGACTGACACAAGAATCCGCTGGCGCCGCCAGGGACGTTGTTCGCTTGATACTGCCCCGACAATAGAAAGAACAATTTGGGAGATGAACGATGTACAAGACAGCGTTTCTCAGCGGGCTCGCCACCGCGCTCCTGGCCAGTGGCAGCCTCCAGGCCGCCGAAGCCCTGAAGGAAGTCGGCAAGGGCGAGGGCCAGCTCGATATCGTCGCCTGGCCGGGTTATATCGAACGTGGCGAGTCGGACAAGGCCTATGACTGGGTCAGCAAGTTCGAGCAGGACACGGGTTGCAAGGTCAACGTCAAGACCGCTGCCACCTCCGACGAGATGGTCAGCCTGATGGCCAAGGGTGGCTACGACCTGGTCACCGCTTCGGGCGATGCCTCGCTGCGGTTGATCTATGGCAAGCGTGTACAGCCGATCGACCCGAAACTGATCCCCAACTGGAAGAACCTCGACCCGCGCCTGCACGACGCGCCCTGGTACACCGTCGATGGCAAGACCTACGGCACGCCCTACCAGTGGGGCCCGAACCTGCTGATGTACAACACCAAGGTGTTCCCCGCCGCACCGGATAGCTGGAAAGCCGTATTCGAGGCCGAGAACCTGCCCGATGGCAAGCCGAACAAGGGCCGTGTGCAAGCCTACGACGGCCCGATCTACATTGCCGACGCCGCGCTCTACCTCAAGGCGACCCAGCCGACGCTTGGCATCAGCGATCCGTACCAGCTCGATGAAAAGCAGTACGCCGCCGTGCTCGACCTGCTGCGCAAGCAGCACGCCTTGATCCACCGTTACTGGCACGACACCACGGTGCAGATGAGCGACTTCAAGAACGAAGGCGTCGCCGCTTCCAGTGCCTGGCCTTACCAGGCCAACGCGCTCAAGGCCGAGGGCCAGCCGATCGCCACGGTGTTCCCGAAGGAGGGCGTCACCGGGTGGGCCGACACCACCATGCTGCATGTCGAGGCCAAGCATCCCAACTGCGCCTACAAGTGGATGGACTGGTCGCTGCAGGACAAGGTGCAGGGTGACGTGGCGGCCTGGTTCGGTTCGTTGCCAGCGGTGCCGCAGGGCTGCAAGGCCAGCGAATTGCTGGGCGCCGAGGGCTGCAAGACCAACGGTTTCGACCAGTTCGACAAGATCGCCTTCTGGAAGACCCCGCAGGCCGAGGGTGGCAAGTTCGTGCCCTATAGCCGCTGGACCCAGGACTACATCGCGATCATGGGCGGGCGCTAGGCCGGGCGCTTGCCTGGGCCGGCCTCATCGCGGGGCAAGCCCGCTCCCACAGGATACTTTGCAGCCCTGTGGGAGCGGGCTTGTCCCGCGATGAGGCCGGCAGCGACACCACAAAACCACCCTTCACCCCGGAGCCTCCACCATGCCCCCAGCCGTCCAGTTCACCCAGGTCTCCCGTCAGTTCGGCGAGGTGAAGGCCGTCGACCAGGTGTCGATCGACATCCAGGACGGCGAATTCTTTTCCATGCTCGGCCCCTCGGGCTCGGGCAAGACCACCTGCCTGCGCCTGATCGCAGGTTTCGAGCAGCCCAGCGCAGGCTCCATCCGCATCCATGGCCTCGAAGCCGCCGGCCTGCCGCCCTACCAGCGTGACGTCAACACGGTGTTCCAGGACTATGCGCTGTTCCCGCACATGAACGTGCTGGACAACGTCGCCTATGGCCTGAAGGTCAAAGGCGTGGCCCGCACCGAGCGCTTGCAGCGTGCCGAGGAGGCGCTGGAGATGGTCGCCCTCGGCGGTTATGGCACGCGCAAGCCGGTACAGCTTTCCGGCGGCCAGCGCCAGCGCGTGGCCCTGGCCCGCGCGCTGGTCAACCGTCCGCGGGTGCTGCTGCTCGACGAGCCGCTGGGGGCGCTCGACCTCAAGCTGCGCGAGCAGATGCAGGGCGAACTCAAGCGCCTGCAACGCCAACTGGGCATTACCTTCATCTTCGTCACCCACGACCAGAGCGAAGCGCTGTCGATGTCCGACCGCGTCGCGGTATTCAACAAAGGGCGCATCGAACAGGTCGACACCCCACGCAACCTGTACATGAAACCGGCCACCGCCTTTGTCGCCGAATTCGTCGGCACCTCCAACGTGTTGCGTGGCGAACTCGCCAGCCAACTGGTCGGTGATGCCCGGCCGTTCTCCATTCGCCCCGAGCACATTCGCTTCGCCTTGGGCGAACGGGGAGCCAGCGACGTGGAGGTCAGCGGCCTGCTGCACGATATCCAGTACCAGGGCGCCGCAACGCGCTATGAGATCCGCCTGGACAATGGCCAGCACCTGAGCCTGAGCCAGGCCAACAGCCAGTGGGGCGACGGCCCGGCCAGCCACCAGCCGGGTCAGCGCGTCACCGCCCGCTGGGCGCGCGAGGCCATGGTGGCGCTGAGCGAGGGCGTGTGAGATGAGCCTGACCCTCGATGCCACGGCGCCGGTAGTCCGCCACGGCGCCCTGCGCGGGCTGTCCAACCTGCTGTACCGCAAGCCGGCGCTGTACCTGTCGCTGCTGCTGGTGCCGCCGCTGCTGTGGTTCGGCGCGATCTACCTGGGCTCGTTGCTGACGTTGTTGTGGCAGGGCTTCTACACCTTCGACGATTTCACCATGACGGTGACGCCGAGCCTGACCTGGGCCAACTTCGCCGCGCTGTTCACCCCGGCCAACTTCGACATCATCCAGCGCACCGTGCTGATGGCCGTGGCGGTGTCCATCGCCAGTGCTGCGCTGGCGTTTCCCATTGCCTACTACATGGCGCGCTACACCAGCAGCAAGACCAAAGCGTTCTTCTACATCGCGGTGATGCTGCCGATGTGGGCCAGCTACATCGTCAAGGCCTATGCCTGGACCCTGCTGCTGGCCAAGGGCGGGGTGGCCATGTGGTTCGTCCAGCACCTGGGCCTGGAGCCGTTGCTGAACCTGCTGCTGGGCGTGCCCGGTGTGGGCGGCAACACCTTGTCGACCTCGAACCTGGGGCGCTTCCTGGTGTTCGTCTACATCTGGCTGCCGTTCATGATCCTGCCGATCCAGGCCTCGCTGGAGCGCCTGCCGCCGTCGCTGCTGCAGGCCTCGGCCGACCTCGGGGCGCAACCGCGCCAGACCTTCATGCAGGTGATCCTGCCGCTGTCGGTGCCAGGCATCGCCGCGGGCTCGATCTTCACCTTCAGCCTCACCCTCGGCGACTTCATCGTGCCGTCGCTGGTCGGGCCGCCGGGCTACTTCATCGGCGGCATGGTCTACGCCCAGCAGGGCGCCATCGGCAACATGCCCATGGCTGCGGCCTTCACCCTGGTGCCGATCGTGCTGATCGCCGTCTACCTGTCCATCGTCAAACGCCTGGGGGCCTTCGATGCACTCTGAAAAAGCGTCCTGGGGGCTGAAGCTTGCGGCCTGGGGAGGGCTGGTGTTCCTGCACTTCCCGATCCTGATCATCTTCCTGTACGCCTTCAACACCGAAGAGGCCGCGTTCAGCTTTCCACCGCAGGGCTTCACCTTGCACTGGTTCAGTGTGGCCTTCGCACGCCAGGACGTGCTCGATGCCGTGACCCTGTCGGTGAAGATCGCCGCCCTGGCCACGCTGATCGCCATGGTGCTGGGCACGCTGGCGGCGGCTGCGTTGTACCGGCGTGATTTCTTCGGCAAGGAAAGCATCTCGCTGATGCTGATCCTGCCGATCGCCTTGCCCGGCATCATCACCGGCATTGCGTTGCTGTCGGCATTCAAGACCCTGGGCATCGAGCCCGGCTTCATGACCATCGTCGTCGGGCACGCGACCTTTTGCGTGGTGATCGTCTACAACAACGTCATCGCCCGCTTCAGGCGCACCTCGCACAGCCTGATCGAAGCCTCGATGGACCTGGGCGCCGACGGCTGGCAGACCTTCCGCTACGTGATCCTGCCCAACCTCGGCTCGGCGCTGCTGGCTGGCTGCATGCTGGCGTTCGCCCTATCGTTCGACGAAATCATCGTCACCACCTTCACCGCCGGTCATGAACGCACCTTGCCGATCTGGCTGCTCAACCAGCTCGGTCGCCCGCGCGATGTGCCGGTGACCAATGTGGTGGCGATGCTGGTCATGCTGGTGACGATGCTACCGATCCTGGGCGCCTACTACCTGACCAAAGGTGGCGAAGGCGTTGCCGGCAGCGGCAAGTGAACACGCGAACAAGAACCTGAGAAAAGGAGCGCTTCATGCAAACCAAACTGCTGATCAACGGCCAACTGGTCGCCGGTGAAGGCGAGTCGCTCGCCGTGCTCAACCCGGCGCTCGGCACCACCCTGGTGGAAATTGCCGAAGCCACACCGGCCCAGGTCGACATCGCCGTGCGCGCAGCCGACGCGGCGTTCGAAGGCTGGTCCCAGACCGCCCCCAAGGATCGCTCGCTGCTGTTGCTCAAGCTGGCCGATGCCATCGATGCGCATGCCGAGGAGCTGGCGCGGCTGGAGTCGAACAACTGTGGCAAACCCTACCAGGCTGCGCTGAACGACGAACTGCCGGCAGTGGCCGATGTGTTCCGCTTCTTCGCCGGCGCCAGCCGTGTGCTGCAGGGCTCGGCGGCGGGTGAGTACCTGCCGGGGCACACCTCGATGATCCGCCGCGACCCGGTGGGTGTGGTGGCGTCGATCGCGCCGTGGAACTACCCGTTGATGATGGCCGCCTGGAAGCTTGGCCCGGCCTTGGCGGCGGGCAATACCGTGGTGCTCAAGCCGTCCGAGCAGACGCCGCTGACGGCCCTGCGCCTGGGCGAACTGATGGCGGGCATCTTCCCGGCGGGCGTGGTCAACCTGGTGTTCGGCCGAGGCCCGAGCGTGGGCGAGCCGCTGACGACCCATCCCAAGGTGCGCATGGTCTCGCTGACAGGCTCCGTGGCGACCGGCAGCCGCATCATCGCCGGCACTGCCGATACCGTGAAGCGCATGCACATGGAGTTGGGCGGCAAGGCGCCGGTGATCATCTTCGACGATGCCGACATCGATGCCGCAGTCGAAGGTATCCGTGCGTTCGGCTTCTACAACGCCGGGCAGGACTGCACGGCGGCCTGCCGGTTGTATGTGCAGAAGGGTGTGTACCAGGCCTTCGTCGACAAGCTCACGGCGGCGGTGGCGAGCATCCGCCTTGGCGAGCAGGACGATCCCGAGACCGAACTGGGGCCGTTGATCACCCAGCAGCACCTGGAGCGCGTCAGCGGTTTCGTCGAGCGGGCGCGGCAGGTGCCGCATATCCAGGTCACCACTGGCGGCAGGCGCGCCGACCGGGCGGGGTTCTTCTTCGAGCCGACGGTATTGGCCGGCGCGCAACAGGACGATGAAGTGGTGCGGCGCGAGATCTTCGGGCCGGTGGTGTCGGTGACCGAGTTCAGCGACGAGGCCCAGGCGCTGGAGTGGGCCAACGACTCGGACTATGGGCTGGCGTCGTCGGTGTGGACCCAGGACGTTGGCCGCGCGCACCGGCTGGCGGCGCGCTTGCAGTATGGCTGCACCTGGGTGAACACCCATTTCATGCTGGTCAGCGAGATGCCCCATGGCGGGGTGAAGTTGTCCGGGTATGGCAAGGACATGTCGATATATGGGCTGGAGGATTACACGGCCATTCGGCATGTGATGATCAAGCACTGATCGGCGTTGGGTTCATCGCTGTTCTCAAAGCCTGCGGTTTACTGTGGGTGTGGCAACGCGCCGTTGTCGAAAGCAGTGATGAACCTGTGGGAGCGGGTTCACCCGCGAACCAGGGCGAAGCCCTGGCCGATACACCGTGGTGAATTCATCGCGGGGCAAGCCCGCTCCTACAGGGTGCGGGCTTGCCCCGCACCTCAGCCTCCCACCATCTCCTGCGGCCTGACGTACGCGTCGTACTCCTGCGCCGTCAACAGCCCCAGCGCCACCGCCGCTTCCTTGGGCGTCAGCCCCTCGTCCGCCGCCTTGCGGGTAATGCGCGCCACCTGGTCGTAACCCAGCACCGGGTTCAAGGCCGTGGCCAGCAGCAGCGAGCCTTCCACATTGCGCGCGAGCACCGCGTGATTCACCTCCAGCCCCGCCAACAGCTTGTCGGTGAAGATCGTCATGCTCTCGGCCAGCACGCTGATCGACTGCAGCACGTTGTGGATGATCACCGGTTTGGCGACGTTCAACTCGAACAGGCTCGAGGCCCCGGCCACCGACACCGTGGTGTGGTTGCCCATCACCTGCATGCAGGCCTGGGCCAGGACCTCGGCGATGGTCGGATTGCGCTTGCCGGGCATGATCGAAGACGTCAGCCCATCATCAGGCACCACCAGCTCACCCAGCCCGCAGCGCGGACCGGAGCTGAGCAGGCGGATGTCATTGGCCAGCTTGGTCAACGACACTGCCAGCACGTTCAGCACCCCCGACACCTCGACGAACACATCGTGAGTGCCCATGCCCTCGAACTTGCACGGGTTGGGGGTGAAGCGGGTCTGGGTGATCAGCGACAGCTCTTCGCAAAAGGCCTCGGCAAAGCCTGGCGGCGTGTTGAGCCCGGTCCCTACCGCCGTGCCGCCCTGGGGCAGGCTATCGAGCCGTGGCAGGCAGCCTTGCACGCGCTCGATGCCGTGGACGATCTGCGCGGCGAAGCTGGCGAAGGCCTGGCCCATCGTCATCGGTACCGCGTCCATCAGGTGGGTTCGGCCGATCTTCAGCACGTCATGCCACTGTCGGGCCTTGGCCTGCAGCTCGGCGTGCAGGTGGGCAAGCGCCGGCAGCAGGTCGCGACCGAGGGCAAGGCGGGTGGCCAAGTGCATCACCGTCGGGAAGGTGTCGTTGGACGACTGCGAAGCATTGACGTGATCGTTCGGGTGCACCGGCGCCTTGGTGCCCAGCGGCTGCCCGAGCAACTGGTTGGCACGGTTGGCGATCACCTCGTTGGCGTTCATGTTGGTCTGGGTGCCAGAGCCGGTCTGCCACAGCGTCAGCGGGAAATGGCGGTCGAAGTGACCGTCGGCGAGTTCTTGCGCGGCCTGCTCGATCACCTCGGCCAGCCCTGCATCCAGCATGCCCAGGCGCCGGTTGGCACGGGCGCTGGCCAGTTTTTGCTGGCCGAAAGCGTGCAGCAGGACCGGCGGGAACTGCTCGCGGCCGGCACCGAACACGCCGATGGCGCGTTGGGTCTGGGCACCCCAGTACTTGTCCTCGGGGATCTGCACCGGGCCGAAGGCGTCGTGTTCGATACGAACGTTCTGCATGTCGTTCTCCATGGCTCAGAGCGGCGCCGCAGCGCTGCGCCCGAGCACTCGCTGGTACTCGCCCTGGGCCTGCTGCTCGGAGAATTCGCCCGACCATTTGGCGACCACCACGGTAGCGATGCTGTTGCCGATGGTGTTGCAGGTGGCGATGGCCATGGACATGAAGCGATACACGCCGAACAGCAACGCCAGGCCCTCGACCGGCAGGTGGCCGATGGCGGTCACGGTGGCGGCGAACACCACGAAGCTGCCGCCGGACACGGCCGCCGCGCCCTTGGAGGTCACCAGCATGATGGCGATGATGCCCAGTTGCTGCTCCCAGCTCAGCGGCACGCCATAGGCGTTGGCGATGAACAGCACGCACAGCGACATGTAGATCGAGGTGCCATCGAGGTTGAAGGCATAGCCGGTGGGCAGCACCAGCCCCACGCTCTGCTTGGAGCAGCCGAACTTCTCGAGCTTCTGCAGCAGGCGCGGCAGGGCGCTTTCCGACGAGGCGGTGCCCAGCACGATGAACACTTCATCCTTGATGTAGGTGAGGAAGCGCCACAGGCTGAACCCGCTGATCCGGCACACCGCGCCCAGCACCACGAAGATGAAGAACAGCACCGCGACGTAGAACATCAGCACCAGGTTGGCCAGCGAAATCAGCACCGCGGTGCCATTGCTGCCCACGGCGTAGGCGACCGAGCCGAAGGCGCCCAGCGGGGCGAGTTTCATGATCAGGTTGATGAACTCGAAGAAACACTCCGAGACGCGGTTCAGCCCGTCCTCGACCACTGCCCGGCGCTCGGCCTTGAGGGCCAGCAGGGCGAAGCCGAACAGCACCGAGATCACCAGCACTTGCAGCAGTTGGCCACCGGCGAAGGCCGCGACGAAGTTGTCAGGAAAGATGCCGTAGATGAAGTCCAGGGTCGATTGCGGCGCGTGGCCCTTGGCAACGGCTGCCGCTGCGGCCGCCGAGGTGGCGCTGTTGGGGTGGGCATCGTGCATTCCCGAGCCGATGTCGATCAGGTTGCCCCAGCCAAGGCCGATGGCCAGGGCGAGGGTAGAGACCACCTCGAAGTAGATCAGCGCGCGGATGCCGACCTTGCCGACCCGGCGGATATCACCGGCCGAGGCGATGCCGTGGACCACGGTGAAGAACACCAGTGGCGCCACGGCGGTCTTGATCAGCTTGAGAAAGATGTCGCCGAGGATCTTGAACTTGGCCGCAAGCTCCGGGGCGATGAAGCCGAAGGCGATGCCGATCAGCATGGCAGCGACGACCTGGAAAGTCAGGTCGCGGTAGAACGGTTTTGCGGGTGCAGATGACATGGTCGAATTCTCATTGTTGTCGTTGTCGAGAAAACCCCGCGGGCTCGGGTGAGCCCGCGTCTTGCATCAACGTGGCACGCGGCCGGGGCGTTCCAGGGCGCGGTCGACCATCTGCGGTGCCAGGCCCAGGTAGTTGGCCGGATCGGTCAGGCGCTCGAGTTCGGCACGCGGCAGGCGGGCGCTGACCTCGGCATCGTGCAGCAGCGCATCGAGCAGGCTGACGTTCTCGTCGTTGGCCACGCGGCAGGCGGCGTACACCACATCGTGGGCCGCCTGGCGGCCCAGCTCCGGCGCGAGTCCCATCATCACCGCCTCGGCAACGATCAGGCCGCGAGTCATGTCGAGGTTCTGGCGCATGCGTTCGGTGCGCACTTCAAGGCCGGCAAGCATGAATTTCGCCTGGCCCAGCGAGGCGGCGGTGAGGGCGAAGGCTTCGGGAATGGCGATCCACTCGGCCTGCCAGGGACCGGTGGAGCGTTCGAAGTCCTGGATCATCGCGTCGAGCATCAGTCCGGCTTGCTGGCGTACACCCTTGGCGGCGGCGTACATCAGTTCGCAGGAGATCGGGTTGCGCTTCTGCGGCATGGTGCTGCTGGCGCCACGCCCTTTGACGAAGGGCTCGTAGGCCTCGCCCAGCTCGCTGGTCATCATCATCATCACGTCCAGCGCGACCTTGCCCAGCGAACCGGTGACCAACCCCAGGAAGTTAAGAGCCTCGGCCAGGCCATCGCGGGCCACGTGCCAGGTGGCCTGCGGCACGTTCAGTCCAAGCTCGGCCATCAGCGCCTCCTGCACTTCCAGGCCTTTGTCGCCGAGGGAGGCGAGGGTGCCTGCGGCGCCGGCGAACTGACCCACTTCAACCCGTGGACGCAGCTCGACCAGGCGTTCGGCATGCCGGTCGAACATGCTCAGCCAGACCGCGCACTTGTAGCCGAAGGTGATTGGCAAGGCATGCTGCAGGTGGGTGCGGCCGGCCATGGGGGTGTCGCGATAGCGCTGCGCGAGCCCGGCGAGCAATCCGCGCACGGCGAGGATGTCGCGCTCGACGATGGCCAGCGCGGCGCGTACCTGCAGCACCACCGCGGTGTCCATGATGTCCTGGGTGGTGGCGCCCCAGTGCAGGTAGCGCCCGGCTTCGCCGCAGGTCTTCGACAGTTGTTCGACCAGCGGCAGGATCGGGTAGCCGACGATCTCGGTCTCGTGCTGCATCAGCGCCAGGTCGAGCGAGGCGTAGGTGGCCTTGGCGGCGATCTGCTCGGCAGCGGCGGCGGGGATCACGCCACAGCGCGCCTCGGCGCGGGCCAGGGCGACCTCGACTTCGATGTAGCGCTCGATCAGCGCCTGGTCGGAGAACACTCCGCGCATCTCGGCGGTGCCGAACATGTCGCGGAACAGGGAGGAGTCGAAGACGGTGGTGGACATGGCGGATCCTTTTTGTTCGGTATTTGTTCGTTTTAAATCGAACCTAATTAATACATCCGAACAAAATGGTCTGCCACATTTGATACACTGTCAACCCTTCGCCTTCCGTGAACATGAGCCTTGAATGAGCACCCGCGGCCGCTACACCGATATCGCCAGAGACCTCACCGACAAGATTGCCCGGGGCGATCACCCGGTCGGCTCGCTGCTGCCCACCGAGCTTGAGCTGTGCGACCTGTATGGCGTGGGGCGGCATACCGTGCGTGCGGCGATCGATCAGTTGCAGGGGCAGGGGATGGTGTCGAGGCGACGGAAGGTCGGCACCCGGGTCGAGGCGGCAGCGCCGCGCAGCGGTTATTCACAGGCCATCGATTCGATCACCGACCTGGTCCAGGTGGCGGAATCGCATGTGCGGGAGATCCAGGGGGTGCGCCATTTCGTGGCGGACATCGCGCTGGCCAGACGGCTTGGGCTGACGCCAGGGGAGCATTATTTCTGCGTGTCGAGCATCAAGGTCGAGAGTGGCGAGCATCGTTATCCGCTGTGCTGGACGGATGTATATGCCGAGCAGCGCTTCGCCGACGTGGTGGCCGAGGCCGAGGCCCATCCGGGCGAGCTGATCGCCGCCCTGATCGGCAAGGCGTTTGCCAAGAGCATCGAGGCGGTGGATCAGGAAGTGAGCCCGGTGCAGCTCACTGCCGAGCTCAGTGCGAGCCTGAAAGCGCCCAGCGGAGATCTGGGGCTGAACATCATTCGCCAGTACCGTGACCAGGATGGCGAGATTATCTCGGTGTCGGAGACGGTCTACCCGCGCGACCGTTTCAAGCTGGTAATGCACATGACCCGTGCGCAGCGGTGACAGTGCTGACCTTGTGGGGGCGGGGCTGGCCCGCGAACCAGGGCGAAGCCCTGGCCGTCCACCGCGGAGTCTGCTTCGCGGGCAAGCCCGCTCCCACGGGGCTGGCCTTTAGAGTTTGAACAACACAGTTGTCCCCACAAGGTACTGAGCGGCAGCAGGGGATAACCCGCATACCGCCTTGAATCAGTTGCTCGGCCGCTGCTTGGTCGCATCCAGCTCGGCTTTCTTGCCTGTGGTCACTTCAGTGATCTTCGCCGACTTCTCGATCGCCAGGTCGAAGGTGTCCTGCATCTTGGCGATGGCGTCGGTCGGGGTGCCGGCCAGGCCGCCCTTGGCCGCCCAATCGAAGTTCCACACCCCGGACAGGTTGTCGGCGCCGGGTACGTCATGGGTTTCGATGGCAGTGAACACATCCGGGTGGCGCTGCATGTATTTCGCCGCATCCGACACATTGGCCGGCACGTTGCCTGACTTGTTGTCGGCCAGCTTGTCGAGTTCGTCCTTGGTGATGGCCGACTTGCCGGTCTGGCGCATGTAGTCGGCGATCACCTGGCTCGACTTGGCGGTGTCCAGGCGGTTGTCGAAGGCCGAGCTCGAGGCTTTTGGAGTATTGGACCCGCTACCAGCGGGGGTGATGGTAGACATTGGCGCTGCTCCCGAAACGGAAATGAAAGGGTCGTCTTGATGACGGCTCCGGACGGTAGCATGGGCAATTGGCTAGTACTGTGAGTCTTCACAACGATTCACAACAGCTCACAGCTTTCACAGCGCAGGCGATCACTCCATGCCCGGCGGATGCCCGTGGTAGGCCTTGTAGGCGTTGCTGAAATTGGCCGGGTTGGCATAGCCCAGGCGATAGGCGATCTGTGCCACCTGCCATTTGCGTTGCAGCAACAACGTGCGGGCCAGCTCCATGCGCTGCTGGCGCAGGTACTGCAGCATCGACTGGCCGAACACCTTGGCGAAGGCGCGGCGCAGGGTGGTTTCGCCCACCCCTAGCTGTCGGGCCAGCGCCAGGCTGCCGGGCGGGTCGACCAGGTTCAGGTCGAGCAGGCGCCGCGCCTCATGGGCCAGGTCGCGCTGGCCGCGAACCGTCGGCGCAGGCGCCAGCGGGCGGTTGCCGAGGTGCGTGGCCAGTTCCACCAGCACGGCCAGGCTCAGGCTTTCCTGGTGCAGGCGCTTGAGCGTGCCGTGGTAGGGCGAATGGTAGAGCTGCTGCAGCAGGCGACCCAGCGCCGGGCAGCGTTCGAAATCGGTGAATTTCATGCCGTCGTCGAGCAACCCGATCAAGGATTGCAGGTGCGGATCTTCCTCGGCCAGTTCGCGCAGATAGTCGGCACCGACGCGCAACCCGGCCATGCGCGCGTGGCTGTCGGCGGGCAACTGGTCGAAGGCTTCCATGTGCTCGCTCAGGCCCAGCGCATAGGTCTTGCCGGTGAGGTAGTGGTTGAGCTGGCCGTCGACCCGGTGCTGCCATTGGCCGCTGAGCATGTGCACCAGGCACAGGCTGTCGGGCAACACCTTGTGGATGCGCAGCGGCTCGGGAAATTGCAGGTCGCAGTCGAAGTACTGCAGGTGCGCACGCACGGTGTGGGCGCGGTAATGACCGATCGCACTGCCCATGACGTGGCTGGCGGCGCTGTCGAGGACGCCCGCCTGGGCCAGCGAGCCTGGGCGGTCGAAGCTGAACTGCATGTCCAGGTAAGGGGTCCAGTGTTCCATCTGCCAAGCCTGTCCATAGGGTGTCGTGGCGGGTGGCGGAATGTTAACGCGAACACGCCTCGGGCGTCAGCCATTGTGCGCGACGGCCTGTTTGTTGTGCGCAGCGGCCAGGCCGGTTGGCAGGCTGGCCCATGCCCCTTTCAATACAAGGCCCCAGAATTTCGAGGAGCAAGCAGTATGTCGATTCATCGCAGATGGGCGGCCGGCATGGTCGCAGCGCTGGCGCTTGTGGGCGCCATGGCCCAGGCCGAGGAGCGTCCATCGGTGGCCGAAAAGGTCGTGGCCTATGCCGGCGAGCAGGGCGTGAAGGTCTGGACCCTGCGTATCGGTGAGCGCAGCGCCAACGAGGCGCTGGTGCAGGTCGAGGGCGTCGACCATGACTGGAACATGCGCATCCAGAAGATGAAAGTCGAGAAGACCGACAAGCTGACCCGCTACTACACCACGGTCGACGGCCAGAAGTTCGCTGCACTGGTGATCCAGGGTTCGGACAGCTGGAGCGCCAGCGAACTGTACCTGCCGGGCGAAGCCCAGGCGCTGAAGATCGGCTACTCCCAGGCCCTGTCCGAACAGGGCAACGCCCAGGCGTTCCTGACCGATTACCTCAATGCCCGTAACGAGTAAGCCATGAACACGCCACAACACCCTGATCCCTCCCTTTCTCCCGATGAGTACGGCCAGTCCCGAGCGGCCCAGCGCGACCGCGTGATCGCCGAACTGCGTCTGATGATCGAGCGAGTTCCTGAGCAGACCGAATTCACCAACTCCCGACGCTACAAGCTGTGGGGCCCGATCATGTTGCTGGTATCGCTGGGCATGCTGGCGATGGCCATCAACATGGGGCGAACCGGGCTGACGGTATGCGCTGGCTTCCTGGTCGTGTTTTCCCTGCTCGTCACCTGGCAGCACCGGGACGCGGGCAAGCAGGTGTTCATGCGCCTGACCCGTCGCCAGCTGTTCGTCGATACGCTCGATGCGCCGATCGAAATGGCCGAGGTGCAGGACATCCTGGTCAAGGACGAAGGGCTGCTGACCCTGCAGAAACTCACGCTCGACTCTCACGCCCATCTGCCCACGCACCATGTGGCGAGGTTGCAGGTATTCGGCAACCAGGCCATGGCGCTGAACAAACCCGAGCCGCATGTACGCATCCACTCTGCCGGGCTGATGACCGGTGGGCGCAAGCTGGACTGCGATGAAATCGCCGCGCTGCTGGGTGCCTACCGCGACGCCGCCTGTGCACAGCAGCAACTGGATGCCCTGCAGGTTCATGGCTGACACCGACCGGGAAACCTTGCTGGCCTGGCTCAGGGCTCACGCGGAGGAGTCCTGCAAGCCATGGGCGCTGCACGAATCCTCGCGTGGCAAGGCGCTGGCCTGTGCGTTGCTGGCGTTTTCGCTGGTGTTGGTCGGCGGCTGGCTGGCCAGTTTGCCTACGCAGTGGCAGATGCAATCTGGGCACTGGTTGCTGTGGGGACCTGGCGTGCTGCTGCTGGTTGCCGGCGTGGCTGGGCTGGCGCTTGCCGAGGGGCTGCGCCGAAGACATGGCAAGTGTGTGTTGAGTGTGACTGACGACTCTGTGCTGTTCGCCAACTCGCACGCGCCGACGCCCTTGTATTGTTTCGATGGGTTCGAAATCTACCAGCGTCATCTGAGCATGACGCTGGTGTTTTCGCTGGCAGCCATCAGCCGTGCGCCGCAGCTCGCACCGGCCTGCTTCAAGTCACTGGTGGCGCCGGATGCGTGGCCAGTGGCCGGTGGCTTGCGGGTGAAGTTGTGGGTGTGCACGCCGGTGGTGAACGGGCGGCGCGTCGATCTGCAGGCGCTGACCGACCGGCTGTATGTCTGCATGGAAGCAGCTCAGGCGCGGCGCACGCTGGGGCAGTTGGGGATGTGATCTTGAGGGAGCTTTGGGGGAACAACTGTCTTGTTCAAGACCCCAGCGCCTGCCCAATCCCTGTAGGAGCGGGCTTGCCCGCGAACACGGGCGTAGCCCGTGCCAGGCAGCGCGGTGTCCTTTTCGCGGGCAAGCCCGCTCCCACAAAAGCCCCCCGCAGCTGTGAACGCAACTGTCTTGTTCAAAATCCAAAGGTCAGTCCAATCGCACAGGATCACCCGCGAACACCGTCAGCGTCGGTGCCATCCGCTTGCGGCATCAAGGTCGCGATCAACGCCCGTACCGTGCCCGGTAACGCATCCAGCTCGCGCACCAGGATGCTGCGCTCACGCACCGCCCACGGCTCGTCCAGCTCGATGGTCACCAGGTTCATGGTGTGGCTGTGCCGCATCGCCGAAGACTCGGGGATGATCCCGATCCCCACGCCGGCCTCGACCATCCGGCAGATCGCCTCGAAGCTCGACATCTGGATCCGCAGCGCCAGGCTCTGGCCAATACGCTCGACGTGATCGCGCAGGAAGGTCAGCAAGGTGCTGCCGTCATGCAGGCCGATGTGCTGGTAGGCCAGGGTCTGCTTGAGCGTCACCTGCTTGCGGCCCGCCAGCTCGTGACCGGCCGGCACGATCAGCACCAGCCGGTCGGTACTGAAGCGCATCACCTGAAGCCCGGCCGCCTCCACGGGCCCGGCGATGATGCCCATGTCGCTGCTGCCATCGAGCACCCCGCGCACGATATCGCGTGACAGCCGCTCCTGCAGGTCGACCGTCACTCCCGGCCGCTGGGCGAGAAACCCGGCCAGCACTTCGGGCAGGAACTCGGTCACCGCAGTGGTGTTGGCGAAGATGCGGATGTGCCCGGCCGAATCGGTGCCGAACTGGGTGAACTCGGCCTTGAGGTACTCCACCTGACGCATGATCAGGCGCGCATGGGTCAGCAGTTTCTGACCGGCGGGCGTCAGCTCCACGCCACGGCTGTCGCGGTACAGCAGGCGGGTGTCGAGCTGCGCCTCTAGGGCCTTGATCCGCGCGCTGGCTGCGGCGGGGGAGAGAAACGCACGGCGCGCACCTTGGGTGAGGCTCGGCGATTCGCCGATGTGGATGAAGAGCCGCAAGTCAGCCAGGTCGAAGTGCATGGGGGAGTCCTGTCGTAGCAGAGGCGTTCGGCATTTATGAACGCTGGTTTACGCAAATGCAAATTCACAGAATGCCGGGCGCCTCGCATGATCGGCCCATAACAACAAATGCAGAGGCCCATGCTCATGACTGCTTCGACTTCGCCCACCGACTTCAGCGCCTGGATCGGCCGCACCGAAGAGGCCTGGGATGTGCTCAGCCGCAACCTGGTCAAGCGCATTGCCGCGACCTTCGGCGAGGCCGCGCCAGGCCATGGCGACGCGCTGCCGCACCTGTGGACCTGGTGCTTCTTCCAGGAGCCGCTGCCAGAGTCGCAACTGGGCAGCGACGGTCATCCTGCCCGTGGCGGCTTCCTGCCACCGGCCGACAACCGCAACCGCATGTGGGCTGGTGGGCGGGTCGAGTTCATCGCGCCGCTGAAAGTCGGCGGTGAAGCCCACCGCCTGTCGACCATCCTGCACATCGAGGAAAAGCACGGACGCACCGGCGCACTGCTGTTCGTCACCGTGCGCCACGACTACTCCCAGGACGGCCGCCTGTGCATCCGCGAGGAGCAGGACATCGTCTACCGCGAGCCCAACCCGCCCAAGCGCGGCAGCGGCACGCCGAGCGAGGTGGGTGAGTGGAGCGAAACCATCACCCCGACGCCGACGTTGCTGTTCCGCTACTCGGCCATCACCTTCAACGGCCACCGCATCCACTACGACCACCCCTACGTCACCGAGACCGAAGGCTACCCCGGCCTGGTGGTGCATGGCCCGATGATCGCCACCCTCAACCTGCGCGCCTTCGTGCGGGCCCACCCCGACAAGCCCGTGCGCCACTTCGCCTACCGCGGTGTGCGGCCGCTCACCCTGCCTGCAGCGTTCCAGGTCAGTGGCTGCATCGAAGCACCGGGCAAGGCGCGGCTGTGGGCCGGCAACGCCGACGGCACTGCACAGAGCGCCGAAGTGACCTTCGACTGACTTCCTCAAGCCTTCGCAGAGAGTCCACACATGCACAGCTACGACAGCGATGACCTCAATGCCATCCGCGAGGGCGTGCGCGCCCTGTGCGCCGAATTCCCCGCCGAATACTGGCGCCGGATCGATGAAGAAAAAGGTTTTCCGGAAGCCTTCGTCAAGGCCATGACCGATGCCGGCTGGCTGTCGGCGATGATCCCCGAGGAATACGGCGGATCGGGCCTGGGCCTGGCCGAGGCGTCGGTGATTCTCGAGGAGGTCAACCGCTGTGGCGGCAACTCGGGCACCATCCACGGGCAGATGTACAACATGTTCACCTTGCTGCGAAACGGCAGCGACGAGCAGAAGCGCTTCTACCTGCCCAAGCTTGCCAGTGGCGAGCTGCGCTTGCAGTCGATGGGCGTGACCGAGCCGACCACCGGCACCGACACCACCAAGATCAAGACCACCGCCGTGCGCCAGGGCGACAAGTACGTGATCAATGGGCAGAAAGTGTGGATCTCGCGCGTGCAGCATTCGGACCTGATGATCCTGCTGGCGCGCACCACGCCGCTGCCGGAGGTGAAGAAGAAATCCGAAGGCATGTCGATTTTCCTGGTCGACCTGCGTGCAGCGATCGGCAACGGCCTGACCGTGCAGCCGATCGCCAACATGGTCAACCACGAGACCAACGAGCTGTTCTTCGACAACCTGGAAATCTCGGCCAGCAGCCTGATTGGCGAGGAAGGCAAAGGCTTCCGCTACATCCTCGACGGCCTGAACGCCGAGCGCACGCTGATTGCCGCCGAGTGCATCGGCGATGGTCGCTGGTTCGTCGAAAAGGCCAGCCAGTACGCCCGCGACCGCGTGGTGTTCGGTCGCCCGATCGGGCAGAACCAGGGGGTGCAGTTCCCCATCGCCGAGGCCCATATCGAGATCGAGGCCGCCGACCTGATGCGCTGGCGCGCCTGCGCCGAATACGACAGCGGCGCCAACGCCGGGGCGGCGGCGAACATGGCCAAGTACCTGGCGGCCAAGGCCTCGTGGGAGGCGGCCAACGCTTGCCTGCAGACCCACGGCGGCTTCGGCTTTGCCAACGAATACGACGTCGAGCGCAAGTTCCGCGAGACCCGCCTGTACCAGGTGGCGCCGATCTCCACCAACCTGATCCTGTCGTACGTGGCCGAGCACCTGCTCGAGCTGCCGCGCAGCTTCTGAGGAGCCGACCATGCGTGATACCCAAGCCCTGGCCAGCTTCCTGGCCGACCTGCGCTACGAGGCCATCCCCAGCAGCGTGCTGGACCGCACCGAAGACCTGTTCCTCGACTGGCTCGGCTCGGCCCTGGCCAGCCAGGGATCGCATCCGATCCCGCTGTTCGAGCGTTACGCCGAGCGCATGGGGCCCTCGTCAGGCCGTGCGCGGGTGCTGACCAATGGCCGGCGCACCTCGGCCTATTTCGCCGCGCTGGTCAACGGCGCCGCCTCGCACCTGGTCGAGCAGGACGATCTGCACAACAGCTCCGTGCTGCACCCGGCCACCGTGGTGTTCTCCGCCGTGCTGGCGGCCGCGCAAGACCTGGGCAAGTCCGGCCAGGACCTGCTGCTGGCCTCGGTGGCTGGCTACGAGGCCGGCATTCGCATCGGCGAATTCCTTGGCCGTTCGCACTATCGGATCTTCCACACCACCGCCACCGTCGGCACTCTGGCTGCCGCTGTGGGCGTGGGCAAGCTGCTGGACTTCAACCAGGAGCAGTTCATCAACCTGCTCGGCAGCGCCGGTACACAGGCTGCAGGGCTGTGGGAGTTTCTGCGCGACGCCGCCGATTCCAAGCAGCTGCACACTGCCAAGGCCGCCGCCGACGGCCTGCTTGCCGCCTACCTCACCGCCGATGGCCTGAGCGGTGCGCGCAACATTCTCGAGGGTGACCAGGGCATGGCTGCGGGCATGTCCAGCGACGCCGACCCTGCGCGGCTCTCCGACCGGCTCGGCACGCGCTGGGCGCTGGCGGAAACCTCGTTCAAGTTCCACGCCTCGTGCCGCCACACCCACCCGGCGGCTGATGCGCTGCTGCACCTGATGCAGCGCGAGGGGCTGGGCCATGAGCAGATCGCTGAAGTCATCACCCGCGTGCACCAGGGCGCCATCGATGTGCTGGGGCGGGTGACCACGCCGAGCACCGTGCACCAGGCCAAGTTCTCCATGGGCACGGTGCTCGGCCTGATCGCCGTGCACGGCAGCGCGCAGTTGCTGGAGTTCCGCGACCTGGCACTGACGGACCCGCGCATCGCCGCGTTCCGCGACAAGGTGCGTATGCAACTGGACCCCGAAGTGGACGGCGCCTACCCGGCGCGCTGGCTGGGCCGGGTCGAGGTGCGTTGCGTCGATGGCCGGCAGTTCAGCGCGGCCATCGACGAACCCAAGGGCGACCCCGGCAATACCCTGTCGCGCCCGGAGCTGGAAGCCAAGTTCCAGCGCCTGCTGGCCTATGCCGGGCAGCGCAGCGAGACCGAGGGCCGTGCGCTGATCGAGCGCGTCTGGCAACTGCGTGACGCGCAGTCGCTGGCGGACCTGCATTGAACACCGAACAGGAATTTGCCATGACCCAATCCGCTCCCCGCCCGCTGGACGGCATCACTGTCGTCAGCCTGGAACATGCCATCGCCGCGCCGTTCTGCACCCGCCAACTCGCGGACCTGGGCGCGCGCGTGATCAAGATCGAGCGCCCCGGCAGCGGCGACTTCGCCCGTGGCTACGACCAGCGTGTCGATGGTCTGGCCTCGCACTTCGTCTGGACCAACCGCTCCAAGCAGAGCCTGACCCTGGACCTCAAGCAGGACGAGGCCGACGACATCCTCCAGGCGCTGCTGGCCAAGGCCGACGTGCTGGTGCAGAACCTCGCTCCGGGTGCGGCGGCGCGCATGGGGTTGTCGTTCGAGGCCCTGCACGCGCGTTTTCCGCGGCTGATCGTCTGTGATATTTCCGGCTACGGCGAAGGTGGCCCGTACGAGAAGAAGAAGGCCTACGACCTGTTGATCCAGAGCGAGGGCGGCTTTCTCTCGGTGACCGGCGGGCCGGGCGACGAGCAGATGGCCAAGGCCGGGTGCTCGGTCGCCGATATCGCTGCCGGTATGTATGCCTACACCGGCGTGCTGTCGGCGCTGCTGCTGCGTGACAAGACTGGTATCGGCAGCCGCATCGACGTATCGATGCTGGAGAGCCTGGTGGAATGGATGGGCTACCCGATGTACTACGCCTACAACGGCGCGCCGCCACCACCGCGGGCCGGCGCTTCGCACTCGACGATCTATCCGTACGGGCCGTTCCCCACCGGCGGTGGCGGCACCATCATGCTCGGTTTGCAGAATGAGCGGGAATGGCAGTTGTTCTGTGAAAAGGTCCTGCTCGACCCGGCGCTGGCCAGCGATGCGCGTTTTTCCGCGAACTTCCGTCGCTCGGAGAACCGTGAGGTGCTGCGCCAGATCATCATCGACGGCTTCGCCGAACTGTCGCTGGATGAGGTGGTGGCACGTCTCGAAGACGCGCAGATCGCCAACGCCCGGGTCAACGACATGCAGGGCGTCTGGCAGCACCCGCAGCTCAAGGCTCGCGACTGCTGGCGCGAGGTCGACAGCCCGGCTGGCAAGCTGCCGTCGTTGCTGCCGCCAGGGCGCAATGCCGCCTTTACCCCGCGCATGGACCCGGTGCCGGGGTTGGGGCAGCACAGCGCGGCGATCCTCGAGGAGCTGGGTTTCTCGGCCGACGACCAGGCCCGACTGGCGGCTGCCGGTGTCGTTTGATGACAAGGAGTGATTGCTGATGCCGCAAACCATCGTCCGTTCGGCGCTGTTCGTGCCGGGCAGCCGTCCCGAGCGTTTTGGCAAGGCCCTGGCTGCGGGCGCCGATGCCGTTATCGTCGATTTCGAGGATGCCGTCGAGGAGCCGCTCAAGCTTCAGGCGCGTGACAATCTCGCGGCCTTTCTTGCAGCCCATCCGCAGGCGCGGGTGTGGGTCAGGGTCAACGCCCCGGAGCATGCCGGGCATGCCGATGACCTGGCGTTCTGTGCGCAGCAGTCCGGCGTCAGCGCTGTGCTACTGCCTAAGGTGGAAAATGCCGCCCAGGTCGCAGTCGCTGCGCGCACTGGCAAACCGGTGCTGCCGATCATCGAGACGGCCAAGGGCTTGCTGGCACTGGAGCGCATTGCCGGTGCCGAGGGGGTCGAGCGTTTGTCGTTCGGCAGCCTGGACCTGGCGCTGGACTTGAACCTCAACACTGACAGCGCCTCGGCCCAGCGCTTTCTTGACCAGGCGCGCATGGCAGTGCAACTGCATTCACGCGGCGCCGACCTGGCGCCGCCGCTGGACGGCGTGTTTCCGGCGATTGGCGACCCGCAAGGGCAGCAGCGGGCCATGCGCCATGCCTATGACATGGGCTATGGCGGGGCGCTGTGCATCCATCCCAGCCAGGTGCCGTTGATTCATGGCGTACTGGCGCCGAGCAGCGAAGAGCTGGCCTGGGCACGGCGGGTGGTGGACGCCAGTGTGGCGGCCAAGGGTGCCGGGGCGTTCCAGCTCGATGGGCAGATGATCGATGCGCCGGTGCTGTTGCGGGCGCAGCGGCTGTTGGCATTGGCCGAAAGCACCTAGGCCTTTCGCGGGGCAAACCGGCGGCATCCCCACCGATGCATTTGTGGGTGCAACTGTCTTGATCAAAATCTAAAGGCCAGCCCAATCCCTGTAGGAGCGGGCTCGTCCCGCAAACACCGACAAAGCCGGTGCCCGACACCGCGGTGTCCTTTTCGCGGGCAAGCCCGCTCCCACAGGAGCTGGGCTGGTTTAAGACTTTGAACAAGACAGTGGCAGCTACAGCGCTGACTCTGGGCTCAACGCTGTACCTGTAGGAGCGGGCTTGCCCGCGAATACCGGCAAAGCCGGTGCCATACCCACTGATGTATCTGTAGGAGCGGGCTTGCCCGCGAACACCGGCCAAGCCGGTGCCATCCCCACTGATGCATCTGTAGGAGCGGGCTTGCCCGCGAATACCGGCAAAGCCGGTGCCATACCCACTGATGTATCTGTGGGAGCGGGCTCGTCCCGCGATCACCGGCATAGCCGGTGCCATCCCCCACCCATCCAGGAGCGTTCACCCCAGCCAAACGCGGGCTTACACAAAAGCTGATTCTCGAAACACGCCCGATTGGGCCATCGTACCCTTGGCAACGCTTCCCTGCTGACCCCTTCCAACAACAATAAAAGGTGACACCGATGTTGAAGCTGACCCAGGCGCTGTTGTGCGCCGCCGCCGTGTCCATGGCCGGGCTCGCCCAGGCTGCCGATCCTGTGATCATCAAGTTCGCCCACGTCGTGGCCGACAGCACGCCCAAGGGCCAGGGCGCGCTGATGTTCCAGAAACTGGTCGAGGCCGACCCGCAGCTCAAGGGTAAGGTCAAGGTCGAGGTCTACCCCAACTCCTCGCTGTTCGGCGATGGCAAGGAGATGGAAGCCCTGCTGCTGGGCGATGTGCAGATGCTCGCGCCGTCGCTGGCCAAGTTCGAGCACTACAACAAGCAGGTGCAGCTGTTCGACCTGCCGTTCCTGTTCAACGACCTCGCCGCCGTCGACCGCTTCCAGCAAGGCCCGCAGGGCAAGGCGCTGCTGACCTCGATGGAAGACAAGGGCATCCGTGGCCTGGCCTACTGGCACAACGGCCTCAAGCAGCTGTCGGCGAACAAGAAGGTGATCCTGCCCAAGGACGCGCGCGGCCTGAAGTTCCGTGTGCAGGCCTCCAGTGTGCTCGAGGAGCAGTTCAAGGCCATCCGCGCCAACCCGCGCAAGATGAGCTTCGCCGAGGTCTACCAGGGCCTGCAGACCGGTACCGTCAACGGCACCGAGAACACCTGGTCGAACTACGAGAGCCAGAAGGTCAACGAAGTCCAGCCGTTCTTCACCGAGACCAACCACGGCCTGATCGACTACATGGTGATCACCAACGCCAAGTTCTGGAACAGCCTGCCTGAAGACGTGCGCGGCGAGCTGCAGACGATCATGGACAAGGTCACCGTCGAGGTGAACAAGCAGGCCGAGGAACTCAACCAGGCTTCCCGGCAGAAGATCATCGACGCCAAGACCAGTGAGATCGACCCGCTGACGCCAGAGCAGCGCGCCCAGTGGCGTGAAGCCATGCGCCCGGTGTGGGACAAGTTCTCCGACCAGATCGGCGCCGACCTCATCAAGGCTGCCGACGACGCCAACAAGCCGTCCTGATCGTCGCCCCCATCACCCATGGCCACCTGCAGCGCAGGTGGCCCGGCTTCCTTCTGTCCGGAGAATGCCCATGCACAGGATCAGACGCGTCTGGGAGCACTTCGAGGAGGGCATGATCGCCTTCCTCCTGGCAGCCATGACCTTGATCACCTTCATCTACGTGGCGCTGAACAACCTCTACACCCTGTTCTACACCCTCAGCGACCACTGGAGCTTCGCCAGCGAGCTGATGCTCGGCATCGGCGACCACCTCATGGGCTACGCCCAGGAAATGACCTGGAGCATCGCCCTGACCAAGGCGCTGTTCGGCTGGCTGATCTTCTTCGGTATCGCCTACGGCGTACGCACCGCCGGCCACCTTGGCGTCGATGTGCTGGTGCGGCGTGCGCGCAAGCCGGTGCAACGCATCCTGGCGATGATCGCCTGCGCCTGCTGCCTGGCCTACGCCGGGTTGTTCCTGGTTGCCAGCATCAAGTGGGTGAACGCGGTGTTCGTCGCCGGTATCGGTGCCGAAGACCTCGACCGCTACGGCATCAAGATCGGCCACATCGCGCTGATCGTGCCGTTCGGCTTCGCCCTGATCATCGTGCGCTACCTGGAAATCCTCTACCGCATCTTCACCCACCGCCAGACCAGTCTGGGCCTCGCGGATGAAGCAGCGGAAGCGAGCAAACTGGCCAACCCGGGCGAGGAGTCACACTGATGACCGTTATCTGCCTGTTCCTGCTGCTGTTCGTGTTCATGTTCCTCGGCGTGCCGATCGCCATTTCCCTTGGCCTGTCGGGTGCGGTGTCGATCCTGCTGTTCAGCCAGGACTCGCTCAGCTCGCTGGCGATCAAGCTGTTCGAAACCTCCGACAGCTACACCTTCCTGGCGATCCCGTTCTTCCTGCTGTCGGGCGCGTTCATGACCACCGGCGGCGTCGCCCAGCGCCTGATCGACTTCGCCAACGCCTGCGTCGGCCACATCCGCGGCGGCCTGGCCATTGCCGCAGTGCTGGCATGCATGCTGTTCGCCGCGCTGTCCGGCTCCTCGCCCGCCACCGTCGCCGCAGTCGGCTCCATCGCCGTGGCCGGCATGGTGCGCTCGGGCTATCCGAAGGAGTTCGGCGCCGGGATCATCTGCAACGCCGGCACCCTCGGCATCCTCATTCCGCCATCGATCGTCATGGTGGTGTACTCGGCCGCCACCGAAACCTCGGTCGGCAAGCTGTTCATGGCCGGTGTGATACCCGGGATCCTGCTGGGCGTCTTCCTGATGGTGACCATCTACATCGTCGCCCGCATCAAGAAACTCCCCGCCCAGCCCCGCGCCAGCTTCGCCGAATGGCAGCGCACTGCCCGCCGCGCGTTCTGGGGCCTGTTGCTGCTGGTGATCATCCTCGGCGGCATCTACAGCGGCATGTTCACCCCCACCGAAGCCGCGGCCGTGGCGGCGGTGTACTCGGCGTTCATCGCGCTGTTCGTCTACAAGGACATGCGCCTGAGTGATTGCCCCAAGGTGCTGCTCGAGTCCGGCCGCCTGACCATCATGCTGCTGTTCATCATCGCCAACGCCATGCTCTTCGCTCACGTGCTGACTACCGAGCAGATTCCCCAACAGATCACCCAGTGGGTGCTCTCCGAAGGCCTGACGCCGATCGGCTTCCTGATCATGGTCAACGTGGTGCTGTTGGTGGCGGGGAGCTTCATGGAGCCCTCGGCGATCATCCTGATCCTGGCGCCGATCTTCTTCCCGATCGCGATGAAGCTGGGCATCGACCCGATTCACCTGGGGATCGTGATGGTGGTGAACATGGAGATCGGCCTGGTGCATCCGCCGGTGGGGTTGAACCTGTTCGTGACCAGTGCGGTGACTGGGTTGACGCTGGGGCAGACGATTCGTGCGGCGTTGCCGTGGCTGTCGATTCTGTTGTTGTTCCTGGTGTTGGTGACGTATGTGCCGTTTATTTCGCTGGCGTTGCCGGAGTGGTTGGGGATGCCGTAGGGGGAGGTGGCTTCTCGGCCCGAAGGCGCTGGCGATGTCAGCGCCTTCGGGCCGCAGCACTCAGGAGCCCTTGATCTTGGCGAGTCCATGGGTGACGGAGATCAAACGCATCGTCAGTCCGAACTCTTCCACGGTGCCTTCGTAGACTGCTCGATAGATACCGGGGCCGGAATACTTCACAACGGTTCCGACATTGACAGGGGCATCGTGCAGCGGGTTGCCGTCTTTGTCATAGATGACCACACGGCTATAGCCCCAGGAAGAAGAGAAGCATTCCAGCGCTACATAGTTTGTGGGATTGTCGAAGGTCAGTTCAAAGGACGCCTCAACCGGCCAATGCCCGTTATTTCCGAAGACCACAAGGCTGTTATTACCGTCGCGGTCGATCACCATGAACGTGGCATCGCTGGTATTGGGATTCAGCGTGAGCGTGTATCCCGGCCTTTGCACTTCACCTTCGAGTGTACTGCCGGGTTTCAGGTCTTTAAAAGAATCAGTGATGTAGGAGATCTTGCGGCTCTCATAAAGCTCATTCATCTTGGTCATCTTGTGCTCCTGAGGGGCGAACCTCTGAGTTTCGGTTTGGATAACGACGAACGCATGAGGGCCGGTTGTATGCCAGGCCAAACAAGAAGGAGACCTACCCGCCCTACAGGCTTGGGGTCCATGTTGGGTGAGGAATAACAGGGCCGGCAACTGGCAGACTTGTCAGTTGCTGGTGGCCTGTAGGGCTTCTATATTCAGCGCTTTTGTTTGCATTTGGATTGAGTCGGCTACGAGCATTCACAAAGCCAGCACCCTGTGTCGGCAGGGGAGCAGCATTCAGTCATACAGCCACGGCTTGAGCTCGGCCAGGTTGCTGATGACCACCTGCTGTACCAATTCACTCCGTGGCTGTCATCCTGCTGCTGCTGCTGCTGCTGCTGCTGCTGCTGTTGCTGATGACCTACGTGCCTTTCTTTTTGCCGGCGCGCCCTGCGCCGGGTCGGATAATCGACCGATACCGGTGCGGCATGCTGCGCAGCAGAATCTTCGGTCCCTACTGACACTCAGGCACTGAACGCATGCAGCAACTGACTGATCACACTTACGATTTCATCGTCTGTGGCGCCGGCACCTCGGGGTGCGTGGTCGCCGCCCGCCTTGCCGACCAGCCCGGCGCCCGTGTCCTGCTGATCGAAGCCGGCAGTGCCTACACCGGCCAGGAGGTCACCGACCCCGCGCAATGGCCGGCGAACCTCGGTTCCGAGCGCGACTGGGGTTTCGAGGCGCAACCCAACCCCGCTTTGAACGGCCGCCGCATGGCGTTGAACATGGGCAAGAGCCTCGGTGGCGGTTCCTGCATCAACGTGATGGTGTGGGCTCGCGGGCACCGCACCGACTGGGACCACTTCGCCGAGGAAAGCGGCGACCCCGGCTGGGGCTACGAATCGGCGCTCGGCTACTACCGCCGCATCGAAAACTGGCAAGGCCGCCCCGACCCCCTGCGTCGCGGCTCGAATGGCCCCGTGCACGTCGCCCAACCTAGCGCGCCCCAGCCCCTCGCCTTGGCCACCCTGGAGGCCGCCGGCCAACTGGGCATCACCCGTTTCGACAGCCCCAACGGCGAGATGATGGAAGGCACCGGCGGCGTCGCCATCGCTGACCTGCGCATCAAGCAAGGCAAGCGTGACTCGGTGTACGACGCTTATATCGTGCCGCGGCTGCACAACCCGAACCTGCACATCCTCACGCAGGCGCTGGTGGCTCGCGTGTTGTTCGATGGCCGTAAGGCGAGAGGTGTCGAGGTCGTGGTCGAAGGCCAACTGCAGCGTTTCTACGTGACGGGTGAAGTGATCCTGTCGATGGGTGCGGTGAACACCCCCAAGGTCTTGATGCAGTCCGGCATCGGCCCGGAGGCCGAGTTGCGCGCGCACGGCATCCCGTTGCTCAATGTATTGCCAGGCGTGGGACAGAACCATCAGGACCACGTCGCCTTCGGCTGCACCTGGGCGTACTCGCAGCCGCAGGCGGTCGGCGGCGGAGGTTGCGAGGCCACCTTGTACTGGAAGAGCGACGCCCGCCTCGACGCGCCGGACTTGCTGCACTGCCAACTGGAATTCGCCGTACCTTCACCCCCCGAGGTCGGCATTGCCTCGCCGCCGCATGGGTGGACGATGTTCGCCGGCTTGGCCAGGCCCGTCAGCCGCGGACAGTTGCGGCTGTCAGGCGCTGGCGTGCTGGACAGGATGCTGATCGAGCCGAACACCTTGAGTGCACCGGAGGACATGGCCGCCGCGTTGGCTTCGGTCGAGTTGTGCAGGGAGTTGGGGAACCATCGCGCGTTTGCCGGGTTGGTGAGCGGAGAGGTCGTACCTGGACCGCGGGATAAGCAGGGAATGGAGCGATTCTTGCGCAACTCGGCGGTGAGTTTTTGGCATCAGTGCGGGACGGCGAAGATGGGCCGGGATGAGATGGCGGTGGTGGATCGCGCGTTGAGGGTTTATGGGGTGAGCGGCTTGCGAGTGGTGGATGCTTCGGTGATGCCGCGGATCACGGTGGGGAATACGATGGCGGCTTGTGTGGTGATTGGGGAGCGGGGGGCGGACCTTTTGATGGGCAGTCGAGCGGTGTTGTAAGGGTTCTGCTGATACGCAGCTTTCGAGGGGACGGGTGGGATAATGCACCGATGGAGCGTGTATTTCGCAGTTTGAAATCAGAGTGGATACCGACCACGGCTACCTGATCGTGCAACAAGTTCAACCAGACATTGGCCAATACCTGATGAGCCACTACAACTGGATCCGACCTCATCAGTTCAACGATGGACTGGCTCCGGCGAAAGCTGAAGAAAAACTCAAAACAGTGTCCGGGATGAGTTGACCACTACATATCGACGATAGGGCATGAGCCGACGAAGCCCGGTGTTGCAGCCCCAGGCTTCTGTCTGCCCTGTGCGAGTATTGGGGCGGTTAGTTCAACGTTCTGAACTCAGCATCGATGGTTTCAGCTTCAACCCGCCATGCTTGGAAGAGCTGTTGACGCACCCGGCTTTCATCCAGATTGCTTTGCAGCTCTTGTCGGCGAGTATTGAGCTGAAGGTAATCGGGGAAGAACTCTTCCTTGAAACGTTCAGCGTTCACCAGAGCGATGAAGTCCTGGCGCTGTTTTTCGAAGTTGTCGACCATCGTTGCAATGGTTTTCTTGAAGGCTTCTTCGCGTTTGTATTGCTCCCAGCTGTCCCACGCTTCGAGTGCCACACCCAGCAAAGCCAGGGCACCATTAGCGCCCTTGGCGAATTTCACTGCGCCCCAGGGTTTGAACTTCAGGTACTTGCCGATATCCATGCCAACCGTCTTGGCGATCGTCGAGATGCCATCTCGAGCGGCCAGTACCGTGGTGTTGTTGATGAGATTGCCCTTGAGCACGTGGTTGATGCCTTGTTTTCCCAGGGCTTTGACCGTCGTATTGAAGTGATTGACCTCACTGTCGAAGCCAACCTGCATCTTCTCGACCTCAAGCGTGATCGACTGGGTCTGGCGGCTGAACTCGTTTTGCAGCCGTGTAGCGAGGATGATGCCTTCGGCACCGACCTCTCGTTCGAAGAAATCGGTGAACGTTTCAAGGCTACAGCCTTTGGCCTGCAGGATCAGATCGGCGAAGTAGCGCGTGGCAAACTCGCGCAGGCTGATACGTGCTTCTTCGATCTGCTGACCGGTGCTTGCCAATTGCTTACCTAACCGACCATTGAGCTCGTCGAGCTTGCTGACTTCGAGGGAAACCTTGTGCTCGTTCTCGACAGCGATCGGCAGTTGGTTGTTGAGCACATCGCGAATTACGCTGGTGCGCATTTCATTGGCCAGCGCAGCGCTGCCACCATTGTGCTCGATCTTCGCTGTGGTCGCCGTCTGCAGCGTTGCGATATGCGACAGCGCCTTGAATTCTTCAAGGTTGGACAGCCAGTGCTCGGCCCCCAGGTCAAAGGGATTGGCAGCCACTGCAACTATCGAAAGATCGGCTGCTTCCTGATCGCTCAGACCAATCTGTTCGCGAAGCCTGCCCGTGACGTTATCGCGCTTGATCTGCAGATTGGACTGATAGTCCTGTTCGTCTTCAACATCAGCCACCTCATCGAAGCGACTGAGCACGAACACCGTGCGCGGCAGCAGACCCAAGGTGCGGAACAACCAGGTCAGGTCTTCCTTATGGCTTTCCTTGATCGGGTTGGTCGAGTTCATCACGTACAGCACCAGGTGAGATTCGCTCACGTACTTCTTGGTGATGTCCTTGTACTTCTCGATGGCATGGGTTTCGGCGTTTTCCTGCTCTTTGAAACCGAACAGGCCCGGGGTGTCGATCAGTACGAAATCATCATCGACCTCGTAGATTTTCACCTCGTTAGAGGACTCTGCATGACTGATCTTCATACTGGATTTATCCAGCTTCTCCATCCAGGCTGCTGCAATCGATGTCTTGCCCTCGGAGAAGCCGCCGATCAGTGCGACCTTGAGTTTTTCACCGGATACGCTGTTGATGGCGTTCCTCAACTTGCTGCTCAGGGCCCCGTCGATTGGCACACCGGCCTGTGCACCCTGATCGAGAAAACCTTGCAACCGTTCGAGCAGCGACAGTGCGTCGGCCTGTTGGGCCTTGAATGTCTTGAGGGTATTTTTCATTACAGTTTTCCTGCGATTTCGATTTGGCGGGAGAGCACTTTCAGGCGTTTGGTGGAGCGCGCCAGCGTTTCAACCTGGCTGGAAGCTTGCTTGGCAGGTGCTTCCAGCGCCCGATCAAGTTGCTCGATCGTCTTCTGCATTTCGCTCAGTGCGCTTTCCAGATTTTCACGTAATGCACTGCGCAGTTGTTCGGTAGCGCTGAGCAGGTTTTTATCGGTTGCCTGGCGTTGCTGAGATTTCTTGAAGTCGGAATCGAATGCGCCCCAGATCGCTTTGCCAACCGAGATCAAAGCGGTCAGTACCGAAGCCCCCACGAACCACAGGCTGGCACCGCCGGTGAAGGGAGCTGCTGCGATTCCCAGAAGGCTGGCGATCAGTCCCGCAACCTTGATGCCATTGTCGATTTTGATATTGAGTTTGAACGGCTGATTGAACTTCATGCTGCCGAGCTTTCCATAGCTCGCGGTCAGTTCCTGAGCATGCTTTTCGAATCGTTTGAGAATATCGTCGGCAGCCTTCTGGAAGGTGCCCACTTCAACGTTGATGACCTTGGGCAACTGCTTGCCCAACGCGTGTTGCTGTTCCTCAAGCTGTTCGCTCAGGGCTGCCTTGAAGGCATCGTTGCTGATGTCTCCTTCGATCTTCGCATAGACGCTGTTTCGCACCTTGCTGGCGAAGCTGTGGATCAAGGTCTCGCCTGATGATTCAAGGCGCTTCTTCAGCGCACTGAAGCTGCTGTTCAACTGACTCTTGGCGCTTTGCTCTTCTTCGTTGAGCTTGGCCGCCAGCGCCGAAAGCGTTTGTTGAACACCTGAGAGCGTGCCGGTGGTGTCGGTGAGTGCTTCATTAGCCTTATTGAAGTTGGCCCGAATGATCTTGGACTGGCCGTCACGGATCAATTTCTCGTCGAGCAACTGCAGGAAGCCTCGCAGGCGAGACTTCTCCAGGAGTTCGTCGGCACCAAAGTCCGCGAGCACCTTGGCCCGACGATTGGCGTTCGATGAACCCGGCGCGAAGTGATGGGTCGAGGCAAGGAATGCTGGCAATGCGGTCAGCGCGAACACCTCCCGGTAGTGTTTGCCAAGCTGGTCGGCCATCTTCTGATCTAGGCCAGCAAGACTCGTGGTTTCGTCTTCGGAAACCAGTGGTCGGCCGTTCAGGGAGTTCTTGGGGCTGGTGATCTTCTTGTTGAAGATTGTCCAGACTTCGGTTTGTGCAGAGAGATGCTTCTTGATCTTCTCCAGTGTGCCCAAGTTCTGCCCATCGCCCGTCTGCGGAGGTGCTGCCTGGTTGGTGACGTAGAATACGGCGTGAGCAATTTGTACGGCGCGCTCGATTTCCTCCAGTACCAACCCTTCCTTGCCTTCGATACCCGGTACATCCAGCAAGGCGAAGGGGTGGCCGTCCAGTTCGAGGTCATAACGCTGTGTTTTGCGCGTGAAGTCGGCACTACCGTCACCGATGATCTGCCCGTCGGCATGGACCTTCAGCTCGGTCACCAGTTGCACCAACTGAGTTTCAACTTCCAGGCGCTGTTGTACGAGCGTCCGTTGCTGCTCAGTAGTCGCTGCCTGTTGAGCGGTAAGCGCCGTACAAGCATCGTCGCGTGCACGGGTGACTTCGGCTAACTTCTGCTCGAGTTCAGTGCGGGCGTGCTCGGCTTTCTGCCGTTCGGTGTCCAGTGTCACTGCAGCGCTGTCGCGTGCTGCCGTGGCGGTGGCCAACCGGGCAGTGGCATCGTTGAGCTGTAGTTCTTCCGGCATTTTTCTGAACAGGTTCAGCAGCGTCTGCCAGAGCGAAGCCGTGCTTTTACGTTCGGCGAGAAGGCTGTGCAAACGGGTAACGGCAGCTAGAGCATCTTTGTGTGCGTGCTCGTGTTGCTGGAGCGTGTTGTCCAATCTCTGTGTCAGCTCGCTGGACTGGGCATTGGCCTGATCCAACGCTTCGCGAGCCTGCTGGTAGGGTTGTTCGTACTGCTGCACTGCGGCGGTCAACTGCCGCGTGAGTTCATCAAGTCGCGCTTCGGTCTCCTCAATGCTTTGTTGCAAGCGCTGGAGGTTTTCTTCAGTCAGTTCGTACTGTTCGTGCAGCTTGCGGAAGGCCTCCTGGCTCGCGCGCTTGCCTGGCTCCTGCAACAGAATCCGCAACGTCTCGATGAGTGTCGACTTGCCTGCCCCGGTTTCACCATAGAAGGCGATGGTGAAGGTGTTCCACTCGGCGTTCTTCTCCAGTTCCGCCAACCGATCGAACAGCGCAGTACGATGTTCGGTGAGCCGCCGCAGCGCTTCCTTCCTGGCCAGGTTCAAGGCTTCGTCGTCCGAAGAGTGCCTCAGCTCACCGATGATGAGGGCCAACTCATCGTTGATTTGCTGGTAAACCTCGCGGGGGCTGTTCAGTTCGAGAGTCATGTAGGGTTCTTCGGTGGATTTTTCGGGCGCCTGGGTCGGCGGGAAAGCATCGGCATGAACCAGGGTGGGCTCAGGAGCGTTCGGCGTAATTGCTTTGAAGCGTGTTTCGGTCAACACCTCGGGGAGTCGCTCCCAGTAATCTGTGTGACCAAAATCGTTCATTTCGACGCTTTCGAAATGCTCGACCACGTTGCGTCCCAGGCAGGTTTCGCCCCAATTGAGCAGCAACGTCCGGTCTGTCTTGGAATACGCGTTGATCATCCTGCCTTGCAGGAGCTTGCGCATCTGACTCGCTTCAATGGCTGAGACCTCGACTGCCGCAGCCATCAGCAGTACATCGTTGATTGCCAACTGGTGCCTTTTGGAGAAGCTTTTCAGACTGCTGACGACCACCCGACCGCCAAGAGAGTGGCCGATCAGATTGATGGTTTCTACCTGAGGGTGTTTGGTGCGCAGGTACTCTTTCAGTTGATCGAGCAGCACAACACCCATGCTCTCTGCACGAGCGCGGGCATCGCTGAAGTTCTTCAGACGGTCTTTGACCACGGCCCCCACCAATCCCAAGGAAGGACCGAAGCCCCCGGTAGCGCCGACCGGTACGAAGTTAAGGCTGCCCGCACCCAGCGACCAGAATGAAGCGATGTCGAAGTGCAGATAATGGTTTGATGGCCAGAACGCAAAGATATTGATGAAGTTACCGAGTTGCGCGGGAATTCTTTCAAGCAGGAGTTGCTTATCTTCGTCGTTGTGCCCGGCGCTGTAGCCATGGATGAAGATGTTGGCTTCGGTCGTGTTGGTGCTGGAGGACGGCGACGACTGGAACAGGAATGGCAGGGACATCGGCGGCTCCCTATCTGCAGGCGTGCTGCTTGCGGGGCGGTATTGGCCGAGAGGGGGAGTCTGAGTACTCCAGACACAGATGCGATGAGGTCTGGCGGCTGAGGAGGGAGTCCTTGGCTTGGTCCATAGCTGCAACTTCCTTGTGATCGTGAACCGGGTTTTGTGTGGATGCCTGGAAGGGAATTTACCTCGTTTAGGTGGCATATTGCCATGCCTGGGGCAGGAACGACGCAGATTCGCTGCGGAGATCGGCGCAGGCGCATCGGCAGGAGGTCAACGCCACGGCGCAGTTAGTCCTCGGTGAAGTAGTCGCTATCCAGATGCTTCACTTCGTAGACCTGTTTAACGCTGCAGCCCAGGTTGTAATCGACCATCAGGCCGGCGAGTTCGGCACCATCGATAAGCACTACTTTAATGTCCAGGCTCAGGGCAGCTTCGCGGGCTCCGGCGGAGAAGTCGGATGTCGTGATGAAGACGCCTTTACGGGCGCGTTTACGGGTCAGCGCCCCGATGAACTTATCGATCTCCGGCCGATGCACCGTGTTACCCCAGCGCTTGGCTTGCAGGTAGATGACATCCAGCCCGAGCTTGTCTTCCTTGATGATGCCGTCGATACCATCGTCGTTGGTTTGCTGGGTTGCGCTGCCGGCCTCTTTGCGTGAACCCCCGTAGCCCATGGCGATCATGAGATCGACTACTAATTGCTCGAAGAATGTCGGCGAAGCGGCACGGACTTGGGCGAGGAGGTCGTCTGCCAGCGATTGCATCAGTGCCTGGTGGGCTGTGGACAGTTGTTCATCAGGAGTGGATTGCTCGGTGGGGTCAGGTTGGGCTGCCAGTATTGAGTTGGTGGCAGGGGGCGTGGTGTGGAACGCGGCGAACTCTGGAAATTGCTTGAGCCAACTGACAGTGATGCGGGCAGGGCCGTTGTTAAGGGCCTCAAGGCCGCGTGGAGTGATCTGGACCAGGCCTTTGGCCGGGATCACGAGCAGGCCGGCTTTGTTTAGATAGGTGCGCGCCCAGCCGACTCGGTTGTTGATGACTGTTTGTTTACCGGAGGGGAGGCGTTCGGTGCGTTCGTTCTCGGTTAGGTTGAACTCGTTGGCTACGTGCTCGCGTAGGTCACTGAGCGTGAGCGGAGCGCGTTCGGCAACGATAGCCAGGATCGGGCGCATGAGGGTTTGGAAGTCTGGGATGGGCATGGGGGAAGTCCTTTTCAGAATTTGGGGCTGATGGCGAAGCGGGATAGGGGAAGCTTGGGGAGGTTGGGCGTTTTTGTCGAGCCGGGGTAATTTGAAACCGGTCGATATCTATCTGTTTTTGCTGGTAAATAATTTTTTGCTCAACTTGCTTGGAATACCAGTTGGAACGCTGCGTGGTCTGGATTCCGATGGACGGTGCTGTTGGAGCTACGCGCCATAAACGAAACGGCATCGAATCTATAAAAATTTCGGCCGCCCGGGGCGCCCTTGGCCTGGCAGGGCCAGTCGTTCATCAGCTAAGGGTGCAGTTCCCAGAGTTTTTTGACCACGATATGCTGGGCTTCGGGTCTGGTTGCGAGGGTCGATGTGGTAGCGCTGCAGTACGTATTTCATTAAGGCCTTGCGGCTTGGTACCACAAGCTGCCCACTTAGCATGCCACAGTCGGCTTCGATGATCTCCTTTTGTGCCTCGTTCAGACAGCATAAGGTGGCGGATGCTACGTTACCTCTTACACCAGGCTCGGAAGCTGCGTTGACCGAGCTACCTACGACATTCATTCTTTCGGCTCAATTCATTCAGGGACGAACCATGACGTACCCCACCACTGTAATCACACTTCTTGAGCAAGTATTGGCTCCCACGGGATATTGCAGCCGCGATATGCAAGCCCACGGCATGGGGGACTGGCACGTTTGCGTGCTGCTCGATTGCATTTTTCCTCTGTCTCAGCTAAACCCGCAGGCGCTGAATGACAGGGATTACGCTGGGCATACCCCGCTGGACATTGCATATCAGTTGAACCGTAAAGCGCTTATTGGGCCGTTGCAAGAGCTTGGTGCTGAAGGAAACAAGGCGATTCTTGAATACAAGGGCGTCGGCGTATTTATAGAGAATGACAGGTACGTGCACCTGCCCGCCAAGCAAGGAAAGCTAAAAACGCTGGAAAAACGGCATGCAGAAGGGGGATGCCTCAACAGTCGAGATGGAGAGTTGAACACGCCTATTCATTGGCTTGCTGCTAACGGCCACTTCAAAGCGGCCAAGCACTTTTCCGAAAAGCATTTTATTTTTGGAATCGATATTGATGCCAAGAACAATGACGGTAACACGCCGCGAAATCTGGCAATCCTGGCTGGTCATCAAGACATAGCTGAACAGCTGTTGACCTGGGAGATTGATAATTACATAACTGGTGTCCGGATGCGCCACAAAGTTTCTGCAGGCCTGAAAGAGATGTTGCCTAGGTACAAAGACTGAATCAGAGCTGGGCGCGAATACCCACTAGATAGTCGGGTGGCGCTAAGAGTCTGGGCAATTGCGTCGGTCCTTTATGCATATGGGTTGCCGTGCCTCTAAACAGGGCGCCTCGAAAGGAATTAAAAACAGCACCAGTAATTTTATAGAATATTCCCACTCGGAATATTTGACCCTTCAGATATATATTCATGGCGGTCGGGTTGCGCAGGATAAATTTGCAGAATTTCGATAAAAGGCAGGGGTCATTAAGTGATTGAGTTTGCAGAAAATTACAAGCCGTCCGAAATTTATATGTTAAAAGAAAGGACTTTTGTTGGGCGGCTCGGGCCATGCCGATATTGCGGGAAGCAGGTCCCGGAAGTAAAATTCAGCAAGGAAGCACATTCTTTGCCAGAGCTTATAGGAAATAAGCTGCTTTTCTCTAGAGATGAGTGCAACACATGCAATGAGTACTTTGATAAACATCTCGAAAACCATCTCGCCAATTTTTTAGGAATATCAAGAACTACTACTAGAGTTGACGGAAAAAAAGGTACGCCAAAATTTAAATCCCGCTCCGGCGAGCGAGTGGAGATGATCGGAAATAGCCTTGTTATTCTAGAAGTTGAGGGTTCGGGATTAACCGAACTTAACGACGATTCGGGGGTGTTTACTATAAAAACAGAAACCAACCCGTATATTCCTGAGCAAGTATATAAATGCTTTGTAAAAATGGCAATGTCTATCATGCCTGAATCAGAGCTGAAAGGATACTCACAATGTATCGAATGGATACGATTCAACAAGAAGCCTGCAAAGTTTGATCCCGGCGCATTAAAAATATACAAGACCTTTGTGCCCGGGCACAAGCCATTTCCCAGAATATGGCTTCAGCTTTTCAAAAGAACAGGTGATAAGAAAAAATACCCGCACATGATTTGCAATATTGCGTTCGATAATTTCGTATTTAATTTCACAGTGCCCTTCGGGTCAAAAGACAAAATTGTTGACTGGAAAAAATCAAAGCTACTAAGTTTTCCGTTTTTTGAGGGAATGCTACCAGGACAAAAGGGTAAGGCACAAACGGAGGTTTTGGATCTAACTGAGAAAACATCAAAAAGAAATAAAAATAACGCCTATATGCAGACGTTTCAAGAATGGACATCTCCTCCTCTCGAGGAAATACCAACAGAAGTGTTGGACAGAATTAAAGAGTTAGGCTTGGAATTTTCCGCTAAACTACCAGAGGACAGCTGAGTTCAGTTTCTAGATCGATGCTGCGCAACTTTTGATTAGTCGATGGAATATTTAGAAAGCTGGACTCATGAGCATACACGCCCGACAAGAATAGTAGGTACGAGCGCGTAAATGCGTGGCGCTAAACAGATGCTTTCGCATGGGCAATGTCAGAGCCAGATGTCTCCACGCTTCCTTGCTGAGGTGTTGGTCGGCTGGATCGACCAGCCTGCGCTTTGATGTAGCCCAATGGCCGCCGTGTTGGGATGGTGATAGCGATTTGGTATACCGTAAGAAACGGCTGCCAGGGCTCCTTGAGACATAGGGATGGGAGGTGGCCCAGTGAAGGCACCTCCGTGATGAGTTATCGCAATTGCAGAAAACTGAGTCCCAATGCCAAGGGGCAATAGGGAGTAAGGCAGATCACCCGAGAGTAGAACGGGTCCTCCAGCCCTGATTATCCTCATCGCATATCCACTGTCATTTCGATTGCTGCGAGCGCCTGTACCTTTCCATAGCTCTATTCCACTCCTGATGCTAAGGAACGGAGCAGAAAGCAGAGTCAGGTTGGTACCCAGAAGAGCCTGGAGCCGGGCCGCATTTGGCCCGACTGGTTGATCAGGCGCATACCACGCGAGATTCCGAAGCTCCGGAATTTTGCTGACGGCTAACGAATAGTGGTCAAAGTCCCAGTGAGACAGTACGACAAATCCCGATTGAGGCACCCTTTTCTGTTCCAGAAACACGCTGGGGAATGTATTGTGATGAAAAAACAGCGGCCCTCCTACGTCAAAGTACCCCATGATTGGAGATGTGATGTTTTTGCTGGAATGGATGGCTGAAAAGCTAGCTTGACCGACGTCAACTACCCTCACAAACGGACCGCTCGCGTTTCGTTGAGGACGCCAACTTGAAAGCTGTTGGACGTGTTTCGCATCAGGAGCTTGGCAAAACTTGACCAGCTTTTGTTCAATTCTACTCGCCGCAAACGGCCCTCCTCCTATGCGGACAGCGTCGGTAATGTTCGTGCGAACGACCCTTCCGCCGTAGTCACCATCAGCGGAGAGGTACCAAGCTGGAGGATCTCCTGGACTGTCTTGGAGCTTAAACTCGATCCAGCTTCCCTCTTCCCAATGGCTCCCTGGGAAGCGCGCTTCCAAACGATTGATGGTTGAAAGGATCCGAACTATCAAAAGATCATGAGCCGTGTCCCTGACGCTCACACCCTTCTGGAGTGCCTCTACTCGAAGGCTATCCAAAACTAAATTCACGCGCCCTCGGTTACTCTCCTTAGGGTCAGGGTAAGTCACTGCTTCAACAAAGCCATAAGCCTTAATAACCGGCCTTTCCTGCCCATCCATGGTCAATCCTCACTCATGATCAATGACGCTTTGAAAACCCAGATTCCCCAAGAGCATCGCGTTGCGATGAAAAGGCGCAGGGGGGCTCGGTGCTTGCGGGACTTTATGCCCCCAACACACAGGGCGCCCTCCTGGAAGATATAGGATGAGCAGTCTCTATTCCAGGCGGAATGAGCCAGGTACCTGGACGATGGGGCTGTGCGTATCGACAACAGCTTGGTGGAGAACCAGATACGGCCATGGGCATTCCTTCGCTCGAACTTTTTGTCTGCCGGGTCGCTGCGCAGCGGTAAGCGGGCGGCTGCAATCATGAGCCTGATACAGTCAGCGTGCATGAAGGGGCATGATCCGTATACCTATCTCAAAGATGTGCTGAGGCGATTGCCGACACAACCGGCCAGTAAGATCGCGCAGTTGCTGCCGCATCAGTGTGTGCCGGCCTGGCTTACGCAAGGTGAGTTAGGTGTACGCTTGCTCTGCGTCGACATTTTTAATGGGACAAAGGCGTGGTATGATTCTTCAGCGGTTCAAAATGATCTTCTGTAGAGCAAATTGGGTGATTTCTATGATCAAGTGCCACCTCTCAAGGGTGATGGGTGAGCAGAAGCTAAAAATTTCAGATGTCTCGAGGGACACTGGAATAAATAGGGGCACCTTGACGAGAATGTACTACGAGACCCTGGTGAGAATAGATTTAGACACAATTAATACCCTCTGCGAGTATCTGGCTGTATCTTTAGATGAGCTGCTCGAATACCAGAGATGTGAGAAGAGCGCATGAGTAGTAAGCAGACTAAAACAATGATTTCCCTTTTTAGCGGCGCTGGAGGGTTGGACCTCGGACTGAGCGCGGCGGGATTCATGAATAAACTCTGCGTAGAAATTGATTTGAATGCTCAGAAGACTCTCGCTCTAAATTATCCAAAGTTGAAGCTTGCTTCTTCAGGGGATATCCATGCATTAGCACCGAGCGAATTATTGAGGCAGTCAGGGCTTAAACCGAGAGAGCTAACTCTGCTTGCAGGCGGACCACCATGTCAGCCATTCTCCAAATCAGGATACTGGGCTACAGGAGATACAGATCGTCTAACAGATCCTCGTGCAAAGACCTTGAGGGCCTATTTGGATATAGTCCGAGAAGCCCTGCCGGAAGTGATATTGCTTGAAAATGTCAAGGGTATTGCCTATTCTGCAAAGGATGAAGGTCTAAAGCTTTTTGTTAGTGAGTTGGAAAGTATCAATCGCGCTAGAAAAACCAGCTACCATCCACATGTGATTGCCATAAATGCTGCTGACTATGGTGTGCCTCAATCAAGAGAGCGTGTTTTCATTGTCGCGAGTAGAGATGGGAAAGAATTTAAATTACCCGAGCCTACGCACTTTGACCAAGAAAAGATACCTGGTAAAGGTCTGCCATATTTGACGGCGTGGGATGCCATCGGGGATTTAGATGTTGATATTTGGCTAGATGAAGTTAAGCCAACAGGTAAATGGGCTGATTTACTACCTACAATTCCCGAAGGTCAAAACTATCTGTGGCACACTGAAAAAATGGGGGGGGTACCGTTATTTGGTTGGAGAACCAGGTTCTGGTCATTTCTTCTAAAGCTGGCCAAAGATAAACCAAGCTGGACAATCCAAGCTCAGCCTGGCCCGGCGACAGGGCCCTTTCACTGGAAGGGAAGGTTGCTTTCTGTTCGTGAACTCGCTCGCTTGCAAACATTCCCTGATTACTATCAGTTTGCAGGAGATCGACGTGCAGCGCACGTGCAAATTGGCAACGCAGTTCCTCCCGCGATTGGAGAGTTTTTGGGGCTAGAAATTCTACGTCAATTTTTTGATGACCGTGTTCGAAGCAAGCTTAAACTGATACCTAAAAAGCGTACCGATTGCCCATCACCAGAAAAGCCTAAAGCGGTACCGAAAAAATATTTGTCATTAAGCGGTGCTCACGATGCCCATCCGGGAACAGGGAAAGGTCCAGGAGCACAGAAACGCGAACCGAAGGGACAAATCAATGGCTAATAGTAGTAAAAGAGAGTCGCGCTCAAGAATTCTTGAAACCCTGAAGCGAGAGCTGATGGGGCCTACTTCAGTTGATGAAACGATCTCTGAATATCCAACTACTCGGTATATCATAGGTCGTTTGGCACCTCTCGAATCGGAAATTCCCGATTATGAAAATGATGAATTAGCGTCAGGTAATGATGATGCTGAGAGCGGTGATTACGAGCCTCAGCCTCCAATCATTGTCGGCTTTAGCCCCTCATCCATGGGGCTCTCATTCCTCCTTTCCCAGGACACTAAAACGCTTAATGGCAGAGCCTCCTGGGGTGACTATCGACTGGAGAAGGATGAGGCCGATGGAGGTAAGTATTGGCAGCGTTACCAAAGATCTGTTTTGGTAGAAGGCATCCCGGTTGATGCTATTGGTAAGATCCGTCCGATTCCGTTATCAAAATCTAATTCCCCCGCATCCGTCATCATCACTCCGGATGGATTTAGGCTGCCAGGTGACAATGGTGATGGAGATTGTCTGGTCTATCTGGAAGGCGTGGTTCATCATATCAATGGTACTAAGGCGGTCAGCCTCTTTCTGGTGAATCGTCGCCCCAAAGGCGAAGATGCAGACAAGACAAAAGATCAACAATGGTTAATGCAGCCAAGACTTGAGTTGTTTGCGTCGGATAAGAGTCACGTATTCATCGCTAAGGCGATTGAAAATGATATATCCAAAGATCCAGAAGTTTCGGCAGCTAATCTTCTGTACCGAGATGCTAAAGAATTTGCGACAGGGCATGGTGTGGCTGCTGGGTGGGATGGTCTGAATACCCAGCGTGACCGTGCGAGCTTCTTGTTCACTGATTTTACCCCAGATTTCGAAGTGCCAAGCCTGATAGCTAAAAGCGGTGCTATTCCTGGTTTGAACTTGGATATGTTGGAAATAAGTAAATGTAAGGCGCCCGATGATTTATTTCATGCTATCGAACCACTGGTTTTAGCCTATGAGCAGTGGGTGGCAGACAGAGCAGTGGAGGCGAACGGCACCCCGTTTAATTCTACCTCAGAAAGTAAAGATACCGCTAAGGTACTTATAGGGGCATGCGAAGATACAGCCCGGAGGATGCGCGAAGGGTTGGAGCTAATACGAGACGAGAAAAATGCCTATGAGGCATTTCTTTTTGCTAACCATGTTATGTGGGATCAACGTATACACGCAATTTGGGCGGGACGAAACCGTGAAAAGGGTGAAGTCATTGGTTCCCCTGCTGACTTCGATCACGCAAACAACCGTACCTGGCGCCCCTTCCAGATGGGCTTTATTTTGCTCAACATCGCTAGCATGGTGAACAAACCAAAGGTGGGGGAAAAATTTGTAGCCGACCGACAACTCGTAGACTTGCTTTGGTTTCCAACTGGTGGTGGTAAGACAGAGGCCTATCTTGGCCTGGCCGCATTTACCCTGGCTCACCGACGCTTGCGCGGAGATGTCAACGGGTTGGATTCCAGTGCCGGTGTAGCAATTATCATGCGCTATACGTTGCGCCTTCTCACGGTACAGCAATTCCAGCGTGCCACAGCGCTTATCTGCGCATGCGAGTTGGTGCGCAGGAGCAAACCTGAAAAATGGGGAAATGAGCCATTTAAAATTGGTCTCTGGGTGGGTAAGGCAACGACACCTAATGATGCAAAGGCATCGGGTAAGGCCCTGGAAGACTTGGATGAGGGTAAAAAGCCGCGAGATGGCAGTCCGGTTCAGTTAGTATCTTGCCCTCGCTGCGGTACCTCATTGGTAACGCCGCAAGGAAAACCAGAAAACCAGACATATGACTTTGATAATGCACGACTGAGAACGCTTGTTCGTTGTCCTAATCCTAAGTGCGAATTTTGTGCTCGAAAATCGAATAATCACGGCCTGCCTGTTGTAGTTGTAGATGACGAGATTTATCGCGAGTGTCCTTCGATGGTCATCGCCACCGTGGATAAGTTTGCTCGTATGCCATTTAAAGGTGAAATTCAAGCGCTCTTTGGCTTTAGAGATAGAATTAGCCCAGTCTATGGGCATTTAACTTCAGGGCATGGTGAAAAACCAAATCAACGAGTTGTCAAAGACGATCAACCTGCACGCCGATTAGTACCCCCTGAATTGATTATTCAAGACGAATTGCATCTGATTTCAGGCCCGTTAGGGACTATGGTTGGATTGTATGAGACTGCGGTGGATTTTCTTACAAGAGTTGAGGTTGAAGCTGGCGTTACGATACCGGCCAAAATAATTGCCTCCACCGCAACCATCCGCAGAGCTCGTGAGCAAATTCGCCAGCTCTACAATCGAGATTTAGCAATATTTCCCCCCAGCGGCTTATCATCCAAGGACTCATTCTTTGCTAAAGAGCAGGAGATTAAAGAGGACGATGATAATACCGCTGGTCGACTTTATTTGGGTTTGAATGCCCCAGGTTCCAGCACCAAAACTTTATTGGTGCGCGTTTACTCTGCATTGTTGGCAGCAGGTGGAGCTGAAATAACTCGGGATAACGAAGCCGCAGATCCCTATGCAACGGTTGTAGGCTACTTCAATAGCATGCGCGCACTTGGGGGGGCTCGTCGTCTGGTGGAAGATGACATTAAGAAGCGCTTGCGCTATTTGGCACAGCAGCGAGGGTTGCCTCAACGATATATAAATGATCCCGATGAATTGACTAGCCGTTTGGATTCCTGGCGCATTCCTGGCCTTCTGAAACGCTTGGACAACAAGTTTCCGCGCGAGCAGGGAAAACAATACCCGGTTGATGTTTTACTTGCTACCAATATGATATCCGTGGGTGTGGATATTGACCGCTTAGGGCTAATGGTTGTGACCGGTCAACCGAAAAGTACCTCTGAATACATTCAGGCTACCAGTCGTGTAGGTCGTAAGCATCCTGGCTTAGTCATTACTATGTATAACTGGCTCGGCGCGCGTGATCTTTCCCACTATGAACATTTTAGGGGTTATCATGCGGCGCTCTATAGGTATGTAGAAGCCATAAGCGTCACGCCTTTTTCTTCTCGAGCATTGGATCGTGGTTTGCGTGGTGCGTTTGCGGCTATGCAGCGTTTGGGTGGGGATAATATGGCAAGGGAGGGGCAAGCTCAAAATTTTGACGCTGCACTAGCCAGCACGGACTTGATGATCACGGACATTACTCTGCGCGCCGCTGACCTGGTGGGTAAGAAAAATGCCAAGTTGGTTAATGAGCGTCTGATGTCTAGCCGAGATGATTGGGCTCACTATGCTGAAGAATTGTTGCGTTACTCTTGGTTGAAAAGCGGTGAGCGACCACCGAACAATTCCAGAGTTTTGTTGAAAACCTCAGGCACGGATAACGAAGGCCAATGGTCTACCCCCGGATCTTTGCGGGAAGTTGAGCCAACAGCGGCATTTTATCTGAGTGATGAGGAGTAAACGGATGTCGAGGAATCGAGCTATTGGCGACGTTCGCCCAAGCCAGGTAATTACCACATTTGGTCCCGGTGCGATTGTCGATCTACAAACGCTGTCTGTGATCGTTGCAGGTATTGATGGCTGGCCTCTAGATGATGATTTAGTTATTCACGAGCCGCGCTTGCAGCGAGCTCTAAAGGTGAAGAGGTTTTTCTCTGCAAAACCTGCCGGTGGTAACTATTTCACAAAATTAGGGACTGTCCCGACATTTCTGTTTCCGCGTTATCAGGTGTGTACACATTCCGAATGTGCAACTATATCTGAGCCCAGCGAAGAACTGGTTGAATACAATGAAAGAACGCGAGAGATGGAGTGCAAAGCCCCTAACTGCAAGGGTCGAGGAAAGTTTCGTGCTCCGACGATTCCGGCGCCCTTTGTCGTTGCCTGCCCGAGTGGACATATTGACGAGTTCCCTTGGCGCGCCTATGTACACCGTAATACCGATACCAACTGCAAAAAGCGCATGCGCTTGGTCTATACCGGCACAACCGGGTCGGTAGCTGATATTTGGATTTACTGCGCTTGCGACAGCAAAAGAAGCGTCAGTGGTGCTTTTGGCGAAAGCCGTAGCCTTGCTCTGGGTGAATGCACCCGAAAGCGCCCTTGGTTAGGGATAAAAAATAAAGATCCACATGAATGTAAACATTCCACTCAGGTGCGGGCAATTCAGCGCGGCGCTACTAACGGTTGGTTCCCCTTGGTGCGTAGCGCGTTATCCATAAGAGATGCGGCTAGTCCAATTGGTCAGGCACTGAAAAAGTGTCCTCAACACCAGGTGGAAAAAATTGACTCTCAGGAAAAATTACAAGCGCTGCTGGATATGGAAATGTTCCCCGCTCTGGCAGTGTTCAAGGCTGAAGATATTTGGCAGACCTTGCTGAAAGAGCGTGGTGAAATAGAAATCGATGAGATTGATTTGCGCCTACCAGAGTGGAACGCTTTTCGCGATATCAATGGTAGTAATCAAGGCGATCACTCGGACTTTTTTCTTGAGGCTGGGGATGTTCCTGATTTTCTCGATGATAAAATCGAGCGTATTGTTCTCGCCCGTAAACTTCTTGAAGTGCGCGCGTTAACGAGCTTTACCCGTATCGATTACGCTTCCGGAATGGATGACGATGGTTTGGGAGCATCGCGTGCCCCTATTTATAAGGAACGTCAGGACTGGCTGCCAGCCGTCGAGGTGCGCGGTGAAGGTATCTTTATTGAGTTGAAGGAAGAGGCCCTGTTTGCTTGGGAGTCAGAGCCAGCTGTAGGAAGGCGAGCAGCGGCGATAGAGAAAAAATATAAAGAGTGGGCCACTGAGCGCGGTGTGGATGCCGATGATTTTCCCGGTGCCCGCTACGTACTTTTGCACAGTTTGGCCCATGTGTTAATGCGCCAAATAGCGCTGGACTGTGGTTATTCCGAGTCTTCGGTGCGCGAGCGTATATACAGCAGCTTGGATCCTGAACGTAAAATGGCCGGAATATTAATATACACCGCCAGCGCAGATTCTGAGGGTAGTTTAGGTGGTCTGGTCGATCTGGCTACCAAAGAGCGCTTCCCTAATTTGATATACAGTGCCCTGGAGAACGCCAAGCGTTGCTCATCAGATCCATTGTGTGCCGACCATCAACCGGATATACATGCAACCATCAACGGCGCTGCTTGTCACGCCTGTGTATTGGCGCCGGAGACCTCTTGCGAAGCTTTCAACCGGTTTCTCGATCGCAATTTCCTGGTGCCGACCATGGCATATGGTGATATGGCCTATTTCAAATAGATAAGGAGTAGCCTTGTCTAACAACAGGGATAAATCTGCCTATGCTCTGGCACAGGCAGTACGCGAACTGATCAATGCAGGCGCTTTCGTTGAGTTGCTTACGGCTTTGGATGCCGGAGTGTTAACTGTGCAGTCGGGCTCTGCGAGTATTGCCAAACTTGCAGCCGGACGCGGTGCGGTACAAAACGCGCTCAGCAATCTATTTAGAGTCTGGGTCGATGAATTTACAGCGCTAGATAATATGGCTTTAGCTTTGCAGCTGGCCGCGCTGAAAGAGGCCGTGTTATTAACGGAGGGCGATGCCACTCAGGCCGAAGTAGTCTGGACCGGGCCCAAAGTGGAAGGCTCCTATCTACGTGCTACACGCCAGGTGGTTCAGGATATTATTTCTGCCGCGCAGTCAGAACTCTTGGTCGTTGGTTATTGGTTGGCTGGCAAAAAGGATCATGAAGGTATCATTAAGGACATCGTAGAGCTTATGGCCCATGCTGTCACGCGGGGCGTAAAGGTCACTATGGTGCTGGATGAAGGCGAAAAAGGTTATGGTAAAAACAACCGAGATACCTTAGTCGCCCTTTGGCCCAAGGATATTGCGTTACCCAAATTGCTCACCTGGAAAATACCTGCGGGCGATAAACACCTTAAATTGCACGCTAAGGTATTGGTCGCCGACCGACATGATGCCCTGGCGACTTCGGCGAACCTTACCATGTATGCACTGGATCGAAATATAGAGATGGGTGTTAGAGCGCAAGGGAAACCCAGTGAGCAGATAGCCGTGCACTTCGATTTATTACGGCACAAGGAAGTGCTTGTGCCGTACGGTGCTTAATGAGGTTTCTGTTGCTGGCTCTCTTTGTTGAGAGTCAGCAATCTTCCTAATACTTCGTCTCGTAGTTCATCTGGCCAGCGATATCGCCAACGAATGCTTTTGCCTTCCTCTACCTCGTAATCTGGTGCGAATACGTAACTCAGCTCGAGATCATTCCATCCATAAGCTTCGAGAGTAGCCTCATCAAGCTTTTGATGAAGTCGGCGAAGCTCGAAAATTTCAGGCGAGTTTTCGTGAGGGTTGTTAAAGCGATTATAAGTTTTCGTTAGCCCTAAATTGCTAGAGATCATTAACTCTTTGCGAAAATTGAAATAATTTTCTGCCGCGGTCTGAAGCTTTTCCTCGTTTCCGATCAAGTCCGGGAAAGGGAAAGTCTCAAAGCAGTCAGATGGAGTATATACAGGATCGTCTTTCATAGTGGAGCCGAAAAATAGCGCCCACTCTTCGTGAACTCGAGAGTGCATCACGCAAAACTCTGCCATTGAATCAACTGCAAAGACGATTAGTTTTTGATCGTAGACTAAGCCGTTGGGTAGAAAAGTAAATGTGCGGTACTTGCTAGTTTGTCCGGCAACCATAACTCTACTTAGCGGTTTTATGGTCTTGTATAAACCAGGGCGCTTTTCACAATATTGCCACCAACGATTTCGGACAGCAGGACGCTTTTGCTTGTCTCTGTCTGGTTTTACTTTCTCTTTTACAATTTCGTATAAGTCATTCCACTTTTTGGCTTGGTCCTCATCCATATCACAAAAGTCGATTATATATCGATGATGCTGATGGGTAGGTGAGTCATTTACCTCTGAACCACCAATGTAGGGGAATATCCGCTCTTTGTTTTTAGGGTTGCTTTCTAGCAGTTTCCGCATTTCGGCGATAGAGCTAGTAATTCCTTTTTTGTCGGTGTCATCAAATGTAAATCCCATTCCGAGTGGGATGCTTCCTTGGAAACTTTTTCCAGCATTGGCAGGCAGTACGTAAGGATTCTCGCTGTCACCTTTGTTAAATAAGTAGGCTGTAATTATGCCAACCTGCCGATTGTCTAAGTAGACTGACTGAGGTGCTTCGCCTTTCTTGATGAATATTAAGCTCACGATCACGGCTGCTTTTCCCGGCCATGGCACTCGACGCTGAGCATTGTAAATGACCCCGCCGTTATTTACTATCCATCGTAGTCCGGTACTGCGAGTGTCACCCTGGCGAATAGTTTTTGTTGCGATCAACCCAAAGCTTCCTTCCTTTCGAAGTAGGTTGAATGCTCGTCGGAAAAAATGGGCAACTAGATCGGAGTTTCCATGAGACTCTCTATGCACCATTTTTATCCAGTCAGCGAAATATTCGCGAGTTCCTTCGATGGTAGTATTTTTGCCAGCAAATGGAGGGTTTCCAACAAACGCATCAAAGCCACCATTCTCTCGATGAAAAACCTCCGGGAACTCCAGCTCCCAGCAGAAAGGAATAATTGGTTTTTCGCCATTGCTAAGTCTGTGAATTACTTTCTCTACTTCTACTTTTGCTTTTTCATCATGATCCAAACGCTCAAGCCAATATCGGTACTCGATGAGTTTGGCTTCGCGCTGTTTTGTATTGGTGCCGTCAAAAAAAGCTGCAATCGCTAGGGTTGCCTTCTTCCGGATATTAGCAAGGGCCTGTTCTGCTATGCAATTTTCCTTTTCTTTATTTACGAAATCATGATCGGCAATATTATGAATCGCCTCGCGGTGCTTTTCTGCTTCTTCCACTTCCTGATCAGGTTGATTTGCAAATAGCGGGCCGAGGGCGTCGCAGGCCGGCTTCCAAGTAAATTTTCGGATTTGCTCTGGCGTGAGACCAACTAGAGAGTTGCCATGCTTAAGCGCATGGTCCACAAAAGTAAAGGGGCGGTTGGTCGAGAGTGTACTCAGCCAAAGAGAGAGCTTGGCCATCTCCACCGCAAGTCGGTTCATATCCACACCGTAAACGCAGCGCTCAGCTATATAACGACGAGCAAATACAACTCGCTCCTCACGAGATTCCGGCATCAGGTTTTCGCTGGCTTCACCCTGCGAAGGTGCGCCAAATGGCATAGTTAGAATAGTGTTGGGGTGATCGGCGGTCACCCTTTCCCACGCGTCGACCAAACGTTCGGACAGATAGCGTGTGGCCTGTACCAAAAACGCACCAGAACCCATTGCAGGGTCGCAGACTTTAAGGGCCAAGATTTCCCGTGGTGTTTTGATCAGCCTTGGCTCGACCAATAAACCAGGTTTATCCTCCACATTTACATAAACTTGGTGTTCCAGCGTCCGCCGCACAACTGGCTCGGTCAGTATCGGTGGCGTATAGTGAGCGCCACTCGAGCGTCGGTCTTGACCATGAGTTACGTAAAGACCGCCGGGGCGCACCACGCCCAATGGTCTCAAAAAGCGTTCAACCGGTTTTGCGTACGCCAGTAGCTCGGCATCATCCGTCCCTAGGTTTGCTAGGGCATGTTGCTCTTCGTTGCGCTCTAATACCTTCTTGATAGTGCCAGTAGTCTTGCTAGTGTGCTCGGCAATCGCTTTAATCAACGCGGATTCAGTTAGGCTTGAAAACTTGCTGGCATTTACCGGTTCAGGCTCTGTTATCTTCGATCCTCCCTGTAAAAGTAGCAGCGTTTGGTTGATGGGGGCTCTAGCAACTCGGCGATCCAGCAAACCTTCGTACATATGACCAATTTGTTCTACGGCAAGGGTACGATAGCTAACCAGCAAGCGTACGCCATCGGCTTTGGCATATTTGAGGCTGCGCAGAATATCGCGAATTACCGAATCTTTGACCTTAGGTGGTTCCGGCGCTTCGCTTGGCCATTCACCATTCCTTGCCCGTCCATCCAGTAGTGGGTATCGCTCCGGGTCGAACAAGTGGCCGCCATGGGCAGCGATGGGAATATCTGGGTCGACACTGCCGTCGTGTAAAAGACGAGCACTGGCCAATAGTCGTGCATATGCAGCGTAGGAATGCATCAGTTTTTCAGGCGCTAAGCGACGGGTTTCTTCCAGCTCGGTCAGCAAGTGCAATACGCCATAAGCTCGGTCGTAAGTAACGTTACCGTGCGGTAGCATGCCGTTTTCTTCGGCATAGAGTGTAAACAACAAACGCATGATAAAGGCGACGCAGGATTCAAATACTTCTGCTTCGCTATAGTCATGCAGATACCGGCCACCGAATTCTGCATCGATTCTGTCCAGCTCATGTACCAAAGCTTGTAGAGCTTCGCGTACTTGATTGCCCAGTTGATCTGCCACATCTAGTTGTCGCTGGCGGCTTTGCTTAATGAGCTCGAGGATCACTTGATCTCGTGGTCCCGCAAAGAAACGGGACTCCCCAAGCAGATCTTTGAACGCTGCTAGTGTAATCGGATCGTCGTTCCAAGTTTGAACCGTCCAGGTCATCCATGACGTGGTTTCTGACGGCGAGGCCACTACCAGACGCCAAGCTTCGCCATTCGTTAGCAGGCCAATCTCGACACTTGTCTCGCGTAGTAAGCGCTCGAACTTAGTCGTAGGTGATGCTTTCCAGCGGCCTTTGGCCTGAACCCAAGGCTTATCCAAGGATTGCTCGCGAGGTACCTCAAGGACCAACATCACCGCGCGGTCGTCATCTAGTAAAACACGCGTTGGGCGCAAGTTTTCTTGATGTTCGTTAAGGTACAGCACTTTATCGGCAGGAATGGCTGCGCCGACTTGCCAGTAGTCCTTGTCTTTCAGACCAAGAAATTCTTCTAGGATAAAGTTGATCCAGAAGGTCTGGCCGTTACTTTCAACCATGCCTTTGGGCAGATTCCAAATTTCACGCTGTTTTTTAAAGTTTGAAATTTCTCTCTTATCTAGTGAGCGGAAATTGCCAGCGGTAGCCAAAACTGGCTCACTTAAAACCACCCCAGTAACTTCAACGCTGGAAAGCCAGCGATGCTGGCGATTTGCGATACGTTTATTGGTGGCCATTTGTTGCCCCCTTAGGGAGAATAACTTCAAGAGCAACCGGGTACATTTTTTTGTCTATCACTCTATACAGGTCTCGCTGGCGTTTTGGCTCGGTTTCTCGCTCTTTTCTAAGCTGTTCGAGCCTGCGCTGCAGAGCAAGGAAGTCCTGCTCTCGCTGGTCTTGTTCATCTTCATCAAATGCGAATTGCATTTGCATATCCGCAGATCGGGTTTGCCAATCCTTGATGGACTTGTTGATCGCGGTAATTCGCTCCGTAGCCAGGCTTAGAGCGTGTTTGCGTGCCACCTCACCGCGTTCATTCAGGGTGGATACTAATGATTGTAATTCAATTTCAGCAGTTGTAGAAAGTTCTTTCGCTATCCCATTAATGAGCGGTGAAATCAGTGCTCGAACTTTTTCTGTGTCACCTATGAAGCAGGTAGCATTTCTCGGTCTGGTCAACTCTTGCTTGATAATATTGTTGCCTTGAACCAAGATTGAACAGCGAACTAACCCTTCATGGAGGCGATTATGCTCTGGCCCAAGTAATACCAAGCGCCCCCAGGCGATAACGGTCGGCGCTGAAATTTCAGTCGATTCAGTGATAGCCACTCGCTTTAAGCGGTTTTGCGTAGTTTGCCCCCCCCACATCTGAATGCGAAAGGCAGACGTAGCCCGTCGCATCAGTGGGTGATCGAGGTGAACGATACCTACATTATCATCTCTCATCGTTTTTTTGCGATTGAATGAAAGACGCTTTTGCACGTAGTGGGAACTTACGTAGGCTTTGCATTCAGTCCAAGCTGTCGGTACGCGAGTTAATAAAAACTCGTCATTGCCCAGTTCTTTGACCGATTCAGCACAATCCTCCAGGCTCAACGCCTGACGGAGTAGATTGAGCTGATTGCTCTCTGAAATATCAAGTGCACTGCGCGCTCGGTTGAGGGCTCCTACCATTTGTGCAACGCTTTCATTTTCGTGAGCATCTAGCTCCATCTCTTCTCGGGCAAGTCTTCTGCGAGCATCGTCATCAATGGCAGCAAGGCTTACAGTCTGCCCCAAGGCTCTTTTACGGACACTGTCAGCGATTAAAGTTCCAACGCTACCCAAGTCATTTCTAATGGTTTCAACTTTGTCGACGATGTGTTTTAAAAACTCTGAGTCTTCTTGGTTTTTAAACACAAAGTGATGGATTCTTACCTCATCTGCTTTTTGTCCGTGACGGTCTACTCGACCATTGCGTTGTTCCAATCGGATTGGGTTCCAAGGTATCTCATAGTGAATGAGATTGCGACAGTGCCTCTGAAAATCTGCACCCTCTGATGCCGCGTCAGTCGCTAGTAAAATGCGGGCGCTAGTTTCATTGTCTGGTGCTTGAAATTCATCATTTATTCTCTGTCGATCGCTATCGTTCATGCCGCCGCTAATTATTTTTGTGGCATCAAGAAAGCCATGCTTTTCCAGAATCCTTTCTAGATAGTTAAGAGTGTGCTTGTATTCCGTGAAAATAATGACACGCTCACCACTCCATTGGCCATCAACGCGAAGATTTTTTTCGATCCATGCTACCAGGGCCGCTGCCTTGCTGTCTTCTTTTATAGAGAAGTGAGATACTTGGTTATTGACAATTTCAAACATGCGCTTGAGCATGTCCTTCTCTTGTGGGGTTAGCTCAGTAATTAATTTAGATGCAGCGCTAGTGGCTGCCTCCAAGTTGCTCTCTTTTTCTTCGTCATCGCTCCAGTCTTCTGATTCTTTTTGCTCGAAGCTGTTAAATAACGATTCGCCAATATTGAGCTCGTCTCTAATTCCAGCATTTTCTGCATGGACAATAAGACTTTCGCGCAGAGCGAGAGGAGAGGACAAGGCGCGCTTTTTCAATAACGTCAGGATGAACTGTAGTGGTCGTTCAGAACGTTGATCAGCTGAGGCCAACCTGCTTTCGGTGTAAGCATTCAAGAGGTCGAACAGGTTCTGCTCTTGGCAGGGCAGGGTAACATATAACTGAGGGTCCGATTTTTCATTGCGAGGTAAGATCGCCCGCTTTGGAAAACGTGGTGAACCATCCGGATTTACTATGTCTTGCTTCAGTCGACGAATAGTAACGGCAGAAAGCTGTGCTTTATCCAGTTCAGTGCCACGAGAGAAACGAAGATTATCCAAGATTTCTAATAGGCCAGTAAAACTTTCACGATAGCCGTTGTGTGGCGTAGCGGTGAGGAACATTTTGTGTTCAAATTGTTCTGATATGGAACGTAACAGTGAGGTGCGTTCTGAATCACGCACATACTGTTTTCTGCCAGACGGCGCCGCATTATGGGCTTCATCGAGGATCAACAAATCCCAGGGCCGGTGGTTAGGGCTTTCTAGAAGCCTCCGTCGGGTAAACTCATCAAATAAGCGACGAGGATGCTCAGTTTTTAGGTAGTCAATTGAAGTCACGATTCGAGGGAAGCTGGCCCAGGGATTAATACTAGGTCCATACTCCTTCCGCATTTTTAAAACCGAGTCTCGGTCGATTATCTTGAATTCTAGTCCGAACTTTTCAGCCATCTCGTCAACCCATTTTATTTTTAGGTGTGCAGGGCAAACGATCAGTACACGACTTGCTCTATGGCTATGTATCAGTTCTTGGGTCACCAAGCCTGCCTCAATAGTTTTACCCAGGCCAACATCATCTGCTAATAAGAGTCTAACTCTTGGCATATGAGTCGCACGGATAACAGGAGCTAGCTGGTATTCCTCCATCTGCACACCACCACGGAAGGGGGCTTGTAGTATGTCGCCGACAGCCAACGAACTCGCTCGCCACTGCAGAGAACGGATGAAGGCATCAAAGAGTTCGGGATCGTCGTGACCTGTAATTTTGGGTAGTGAGGTCGATTCGACAAAAGCAGGCGCAATTTCTCGCTCCCAAATCACTTGGATGTTCTCGCCAAGCGCATCATCGCTTAGGCATTCGAGTGAGACCCGATGTATGGCCTGTTTTGCTTCTGTTTTCGTTTTGCTTACGGCGGTTACCGCCCAAATTTTGTGGCGCAATCTGACAATCTGCCCTTGCTCCGGGGCTGACCCTATCTCAGGCATACATTTCTATCCGTATTTTTGAGTGCGTAGATAGGTATGATTATATCTTTAACTCTAGGCTCTGTAGGAATGCTGAGAAACCCAATCACCGCCCCTGACCGCTGAGATTTTGTAGCGTCCCCACCATCAATGGAACGGAATTCTGTGCTGGCAAAGCGTCAAAGGTTGTCGGATGGAGCCTGGAATGTGTTTTCCGATCCCTTCACCGAAACCAATGGCCGGGGCGGCCTCGCATAAGCGACCGGCTCATTTTCGATGACGTGCTCTGGATGCTCTGCTCTGGTGCCGTGTGGCGAGATATGCCAGTACGCTTTGATCCAGTGGTCAACGGTGTATGAACGGTTTCGGGGTTGGCGAATCCAGGGGCAGGCTTCGGCTAGGTGTCGAGTACCACTCCTCCTTCACGAATTAACGTAATTGGTTGTTCAGTTCATTTTTTAATGCTGGTGGCCATCAAACTCAGATATTCACTCAGAGGGTGAACACCCAAGATTTTTCGAGACGACGAGCGAGTAGCCGCATGGTCAGGACGTAGTAATACCGCGTTGCGTCACTGTGTTTGTCTAGGCGACTATCGAGAAACCAGGTGAGGTGCTTTCTTCGCCAAGCCCAGGGGTTCTCTCGTTGCCAGCGCTCTGCAATTTCAGCCGTGATAGTCACCGCCTGCCGCAAGTGGCGCTGCCGCGTTGCGTACGATCCCGTCAGCACCGCAGCCAAGAACAGTTCCATATCGAATGGCTTACTCATATGCGTCCTCCAATGTAGGCCGCGACCACATCGATCCGACCGTGCCCCAACTCATAGCTGATTTGCCTTCGAGCCTCACGATCTAGGTTCCTATCTGCCTGGCAACATTGGCCGCCGTTGATAGGCGCGGGGTGTTGGGTGATCTGCTCATAGCGTTCACATGCATACGCCGCTCGTAGCTCATGAAAGCCTTTGAGCTGGTGTGCATGCAGGACGTCCCGCGCTGGGCGGATGATTTCCTGCAGGACATTCAGATAGCTTTCGTCTGGCGCAATCAGGTTGCGGCTACTCGCAGGCGACACCTGCCGTGCAAACCCAAGTGCGTCTCGAACATGGTGGTCCACCGCAATCCATCGTGGCGCTGAGGCGCCGGCTCGGCCGCCTTTGGTGCCATCCTGGATGTTGATCCTGCCTAGGTCGTTAGCCTCACGGCTCAGCCGTGGCAAGTCGGCTAGGATGGCCTCACGCAAGCGCATGCCGGTGGATCGCGCCAACAGAACGATTGCAGCGGCCCGTAGCTGATGATCGCGGCAAAGCACATCGACAATCTGCTTAACCTGTTTGCGGTCTTGGCCCTGTGGCACCGAGTGTCGAACTCCGCTGCGCTGCATACCCAACGCCTTGCTCGGACTTGGCAGTTTCACATGCTGATCACCACGAAGCGCTGCCATGGTCCTGTTAACGCTGGATAATCGGTTTTGCGCGGTGCTGACGGCGAGATCACCGCGCTTAACAATGTCGCGCAGATACGCCGCGTAGTCGGCCAATACCTTTCGATCAATCTGTCGCGCATCATTGATTCCGGGCCCCTGTTCGGAGCGGCACCACTTCACGAATGCCAACCATCGATCACTGTGTGCCTTGACCGTGCCGTAGTGGCCGCCGCCGAACATGTCCTTAAGCGCCTGCGGCCCTGCGTAGCTCAATTGTCTGCCGTAACCGAAATTGCGGCCATCGCGTCTACCCACCAATGCCATGTCAGTCACCTCATCTAACGTTCTCCGATCCTCGCCCCACGTCATCCCGCCAAGAGTGCTGAGTGTTATCAGGGATCAAGGCCCCTGCGACCTGTGGGGATGTCCTTTAACGCGGGACTGGCGGCTCCTTACGACCGGGAGCAAGGGCATCTCATGATCTGGCCTCCTGAGCACCGTTACCGGTGGGCGGGGGGAGGCTGCGTTGGCTGACGAAACCAGCGCCGCGAGATTCTGAGCCGGGTGAACTCAGCGATGCGATGACCGGGGCATGCCTGACTGTCAGTCAGGTGCAGTCCATTCCTTGGTCTGCGGCACCATCATCTACATCGCTGTTGCTGGTGACATCGGCGTTTGTCACGCCGATTGTCACAAGTGAAGTTGCCGCAAAGCCAAATGCGATGAGGGCTGCAGCAGTGTTAGACGCGCCCGTCTCTTTCCACAGAAAGAGACGGGCACAGGTTGGCGCAAGATTCGGCCAAGCGGATAGGTTGCTGCAGGGCAGCGAGGTACGGAGTATCTGGCGCACGAGCGCCATATGTGTAAGAGCATCCATCACATGGGTAGTGACCGGGCGAGCTGCCGGATGCGAATCGCCCTTGGGGAGAACCACCGCCAGAGCGGCGTGACCTTTAAGGCTCGAGTCACCTGGGGTGCTGTCATCGACAGCGCTTGCACGGCCAGTTCTACGCCTGTGGATAAACCCGGTCAAGGTTCGAATTCAGCGCCACTTTGGACTTTAAGAGCGGTTATCCACCGGTGGAATTCCGTGGTAAATCCTGGACAATGTGGTCGCTTTTAGCTCTTCAAAGTGAGGTCCTTCCAAACAGGGCGGCTTTGCAGCCCTGTTTGGAAGGACCCGTGCTAAGAAGCGGATGAGCGAGGCTGCTTGCCCCGAATCTTGAGCGTTCAGTTGTTGCTGCTGCCGTTCTTGCGCCGTACAGAACTAGCGAATCGGCACCACGTTCTTGTCTCTGACTTGGCCGTAGGCTGAGGCAAGCAGGCTGCCGGTGGCGGCCTTCCGGATGTACTCACTCCACCAAGCCATCATCGGACGCCGGCGCTCGATGTAGTCGGCCCGGTTGTAAGCGCTGCGCACCTCATCCTTGTCGACATGCGCCAGTGCGACCTCAATGAGTTCGGGGTCCCACCCATGTTCATTCAAGATGGTGCTGGCCATCGAGCGCATACCGTGGCTGACCAACCGATCCTGGAATCCCATGCGTTTCAACGCCATGTTGGCCGTCTGGCTATTGGCGTGGGTGCGCGGATTTCTGTCTGCCGGGAAGACGTATTCGCGATGGCCGCTGTGAGTCTTCAGTGACTCCAGCAGTGCTACAGCGTGATCACTCAACGGAATGCTGTGCGGGCGGCGCTTTTTCATCCGCTCTGCTGGGATAGTCCAGACACGCCTTTCAAAGTCGATGTCTGCCCAGCGAGTAGTTGCCGCCTCGGCGGGGCGAGTCATTGTGTGTAACTGCCATTCGATCAGGCAGCGGGTGGTGCGTTTGATGCTGGCGTTCGCGATCTCCAGCATGAGCTCGGGGAGCTCTTCGGGCGGAAGCGCAGCCATGTTCTCTTTCTTGGGCTTCTTGAATACTGCCCTGATGCCGGTGAGCGGGTTGGCGAAGATCAGGCCGGAGTTGACGCCGTAGGTCATGATCTCGTTTAGCCGCTGGCTGAGACGCTTGACCGTTTCCAGGCTGCCTTTCGCTTCGATTGGACGAAGCAATGCGATCACCATCGGCGCGGTGATTTTCGTCAGTGGTGTTGTCCTCAATTCTGGGAATACATGCAGCGTGAGCGACCGCCAAATGTCCTCGGCGTAGGCCGGGGTCACCGAGTCTTTCTTGAGCTCGAACCAGGCGGTAGCCACGTTCTCGAAAGTGTGTTCAGTCTCAGCGCGCTTGGCTTCATTCAGCGTGTTGCGCTGCACCTTCGGATCGATGCCTTGGGCGAGCAGCTCGCGGGCATCTACTGCCATCTTTCGTGCGTTCGCCAGTGACAGTTCGGGGTAGGTCCCGAAGCCAATGTTGATGCGCTTCTTGGTCACCGGTTCGCGGTAGTTAAAATTCCACAGCAACGAGCCGTTGCTGCGTACGCGTAGCTGTAAACCGTCACCGTCTGTGAGGACGTAATCCTTGGACGCGGGTTTGACTCCCTTGAGCTGTCGATCGGAGAGGCGGAGGTTTTGAGCAGGCATGAGATTGTCCTCAAGCACTGATTCGGTATTCCAAAGATTAGCACCGGGTGAGCTGGAATACCGCCTGGAATACCCGAATGGCTGGAACTCAAAAACTCTTGAAAGACCGCAAAAGCGCTGGAGGCCGCGTATTTACTGGCTTTCAGGCACAAAAAAAGACGTCCGTGGACGTCTTTGTTTGATCATTTGGTGGAGCCGGGGGGATTTGAACCCCCGTCCGCCAGTACTCCGCTGTCGGTACTACATGCTTAGCCGTGTCTATTGAGTTAATCCGCAGCCGCCCGACGGGCAGGGTGCTTTGGACGAGTTGGGTAAGTTTTAGTCGCTTTGCCCCCAACGTGCTACACGACGATCCTGTTCTGTATGACAATCACTTCGGGTTTACAGGCATCCCCTAGTGATTGCTGGAGCCGAAGCTACCAGGAGAGCGGGCTCAGCTGCTTACGCAGCGAGAGCGTAGCCCTCGTAGTTTTCGTCATTGGCAACTATAGAAAGTTGCAACAGTGGATTTACGAGTTCTGTTACCAACTCGGCATGCACCTAGAGTTTCGCTACCGGCGTCGAATCCTGATCGGCCCCACACTCAGCTCTAGCTGACGTATCTCTCGACACGTGCCGCCGAGTATACGCCTTTGCACGGGCGGCGTCGACTGCTGGTGCCGCCGCCCGTTGCAACAGAGGGGCTCAGGCGCCACTGCCGCCGGCCGAGCCGCTGCCTTTCTCGGTCTTTTCCAGGCGCTCCAGCACCTTGCTGGTGATGGCGATGCACTCCTTGGTGTCGCCGCTGGCCTGGGCGGCCTTGGCTTTGTCGACATGCTCGGTGAGTGCCTTGTCCAGGCCTTCGGACGTGGCGCCGGCGGTAGCCATGCTGTCGTCGATCTTCTGCAGGTTGATCGCGCACAGGTCATCGGCGGCGAATACAGGCGAGGCCAGCAGGGTGGCGGCCGCGAAGAGGGCGGAAAGCGCTGTACCTTTCATGGGTGTCTCCTGGTGAAGGCCTCTGGAAGGTGGGCCTGAAGGGTGGACTGTGGCCATTGGCCAAGGGTTCCATCGGGTTGATCGGGCGATCCACCAAACCCGTCGCGAGTAAAGAGGGTGAGGCAACCGGTCACGCGGCAAACAACCACACAGCCTGCCCTGGCATTCGGGACTATGCTTCCCAACAGTCGTTGATTTGGATCAATCGTTCCAGATGAAACGAGTTGGCCGCCTGGCCAGAATCCCTGCGATCGAACAGAACAATTCGACAACAGCGCACTCGATTACCGTGGGGGCAGTGAGCGCGAGGGTCACGAGCCCGAACGCCCGGATTACCTGAAGAGGAAGCACTATGTTCGGTTTAGAGGCCTTGGAGCTCGCCCGAATCCAGTTTGCGTTTACCGTATCCTTCCACATCCTGTTCCCGGCCATCACCATTGGTCTGGCGAGCTACCTGGCGGTCCTCGAGGGCCTCTGGCTGAAGACCCACGACAATGTCTACCGCGACCTCTACCAATTCTGGTCGAAGATCTTTGCCGTCAACTTCGGCATGGGGGTGGTCTCGGGGCTGGTCATGGCCTATCAGTTCGGCACCAACTGGAGCCGTTTCTCCGATTTTGCCGGGGCTGTTACCGGGCCGTTGCTGACCTACGAAGTGCTCACCGCCTTCTTCCTCGAGGCGGGTTTCCTCGGGGTCATGCTGTTCGGCTGGAACCGCGTGGGGCGGGGGCTGCACTTCTTCGCCACGGTGATGGTGGCGCTCGGCACGCTGGTGTCGACCTTCTGGATCCTTGCCTCCAACAGCTGGATGCAGACGCCCCAGGGCCACGAGATCATCGATGGCCGGGTGGTGCCGGTCGACTGGCTGATGGTCATCTTCAACCCCTCGTTCCCCTACCGCCTGATGCACATGGCCACCGCTGCGTTCGTGGCCACGGCGTTCTTCGTCGGTGCCTCGGCGGCCTGGCATCTGCTGCGTGGGCGGGATAATCCGGCGGTGCGCAAGATGCTGTCGATGGCCATGTGGATGGCGCTGATTGTCACGCCGATCCAGGCGGTGATCGGTGACTTCCATGGCCTGAACACGCTCAAGCATCAGCCGGTGAAGATCGCCGCCATCGAGGGTCACTGGGAGAACAAGCCCGGCGAGCCGACGCCGCTGATCCTGTTCGGCATCCCCGACATGAAGGCCGAGACCACGCGCTTCAAGGTAGAGATTCCAGCGTTGGGCAGCCTGATCCTGACCCACAGCCTGGACAAGCAAGTGCCGGCGATGAAGGAGTTTCCGCCTGAAGACCGGCCGAATTCGACCATCGTGTTCTGGTCGTTCCGGGTCATGGTCGGGCTGGGCTTCCTGATGATCTTCGTCGGCCTGTGGAGCCTGTGGCTGCGCAAGCGCGGCACGCTCTACACCTCGCGGCCGTTCCTCCACCTCACGCTGTGGATGGGGCCGTCGGGGTTGATTGCGATTCTTGCGGGCTGGTTCACCACCGAGATCGGTCGTCAGCCGTGGGTGGTGTATGGGCTGATGCGCACGGCGGACGGGGTGTCGAACCACAGCTACGGGCAGCTCGGCTTCACCCTGGTGATGTTCGTGGTGGTGTACTTCGCGCTGTTCGGTACCGGTCTGGGCTACATGATGCGCCTGGTACGCAAAGGGCCGCACACCGGGGAGGGTGACGCACAGCCGCCGGGCGGTCCGGGGCAGAAACGCACGCCAGCGCGGCCGTTGTCGGCTGCCGACGATGGTGGTGCGGACCACGATACTGCCAGCCTGAACAAGGGGAACTGAGCCATGGGTATCGATCTTCCGCTGATCTGGGCCGTGATCATCATCTTCGGGGTGATGATGTACGTGGTCATGGATGGCTTCGACCTGGGAATCGGCATGCTCTTCCCCTTCGTCAAGGGCGAGCGTGACCGTGATGTGATGATGAACACCGTCGCCCCGGTGTGGGACGGCAACGAGACCTGGCTGGTGCTGGGCGGGGCGGGGCTGTTCGGGGCTTTCCCGATGGCCTATTCGGTGGTGCTCGAGGCGCTGTACCTGCCGCTGATCCTGATGTTGGTGGGCCTGATCTTCCGTGGCGTGGCCTTCGAGTTCCGCTTCAAGGCCAAGGACGACAAGCGCCACCTGTGGGACAAGGCGTTCATCTGGGGTTCGCTGGTGGCCACTTTCTTCCAGGGCGTGGCGCTGGGGGCCTTCATCGAGGGCTTCAAGGTGGTAGACCGCCACTACGCTGGTGGCGCATTTGACTGGCTGACGCCGTTCAGCATCTACAGCGGCCTGGGGCTGATCGTGGCCTACACGCTGCTGGGTTGCACCTGGCTGATCATGAAGACCGAAGGGCCGCTGCAGAAGCAGATGCACGACCTGGCGCGCCCGTTGGCGCTGGTGCTGCTGGTGGTGATCGGCATCGTCAGCCTGTGGACGCCGCTGGCTTATCCACAGATCGCCGATCGCTGGTTCAGCATGCCCAACCTGATCTGGTTCATGCCGGTACCGGTGTTGGTGCTGGTGACCTTCTATGGGTTGCTCAAGGCGGTGGCGCGCAACGCCAACTACACGCCGTTCCTGCTGACCTTGGTGCTGATCTTCCTGGGCTACAGCGGGTTGGGTATCAGCCTGTGGCCGAACATCATTCCGCCGTCGATCTCGATCTGGGATGCCGCTGCGCCAGCGCAGAGTCAGGGCTTCATGCTGGTGGGGACGCTGTTCATCCTGCCGTTCATCCTGGGGTACACCTTCTGGAGCTACTACGTGTTCCGCGGCAAGGTGACCCACGACGATGGCTACCACTAGGGAGTGCCGGGCGATGGATATCGAGGAGAAGAAACCGTTGTGGCAGCGCCTGGGCTGGCTGGTGCTGATCTGGGCGCTGAGTGTCGCGGCGCTGGGGATCGTGGCCTATGGCATGCGCATGTTCATGAGTGCGGCGGGGTTGAGTACGCATTGAGCCGGGTAGGAGCACCTTCCTGGTTCAAAATCTAAAGGCCAGCCCAGCCCTTGTGGGAGCGGGCTGGTCCCGCGATCACCGGCGCAGCCGGTGCCAGAGACCGCAGTGTCTTTTTCGCGGGACCAGTCGGGACGCAGAACCGCCGCTCTCACAGAGGTCACGTCCGGTTTAATGGACGCTGTTGCGGGCGATTTCCAGATCGTTCAGCAGGCCTTTGGCCAGTGCGCTGAGGTAATGCAGTGCTGTGATGGAGGCCGGGGCGGCCTGTTCCTGGTCGCTCAGGTCGCGAATGCAGCCCAGCAATACCGAAACTTCCTCCAGCACCCGCTCCGGTGACAGGCCGGGTTGCACGCGGAACATGTCCAGGAAGCTTGCGACGCCTGCGGTGGTGTAGTCGTTGGGGTGATCACTCATGCTAGAGCCCTCGCATTAGCGGGGCTGGGGATGAAGCGGGGTGGGTCGGGGACGATCTTTTTCATGGCGAATATCCAGTATCGATAGATGAAACCGCCGTTCATCCTTCTCACCAGATGAGGGTGGCAGCCGCGTATGGGGTGAGAAAACCGAGGATACTGGAACCCGGCCAGACCGAAGTCTGCCCATACACGGCCGCCATGACTGCAAGCCTGGGTCAATATCGTTCGGGTTTCTCACGCCCGGTCGCCAACTCGACGTCCCAGCGACGGTATCCCTGAGACATTTCCCCGACAATCAAGACGCTTCCGCAAAATGCGTAGGATAGTTCTCAGGAAGATTTGCTTGAAGCTGGCAGGCTGCAGATTCAGAAACGTCCTATCCGGCCCTGCATTTTTTTTGTGGGAGCGGGCTTGCCCGCGAAAAGGACACTGCGGTGCATGGCACCGGCTTCGCCGGTGATCGCGGGACAAGTCGGGACGCCGAACCGCCGCTCCCACAGGGATTGGGCTGGTCTTCAGATTTTGAGCAAGACAGTTGGCCCTACGATCACTTGCGCGCCTTGAGCACCACGAACTTCGGCGTCGCCGCGACCTGCTCCACACCGCGGAACAACCGCGACAGCTTGCTGTGATAGCCCAGGTGGCGATTGCCGACGATGTACAGCGCGCCGCCGACCACCAGCGCCTCCCGAGCCTGCTGGAACATGCGCCAGGCGAGGAAGTCGCCGACCACCTGCTGCTGGTGGAATGGCGGGTTGCACAGCACCACATCCAGCGACTGCTTCTGCTGCCCGGCCAGGCCATCATCGGCGCGAATGTCCACCGCGCGATCGCCCAGTGCCGCCTGCCAATTTTCCCGCGCCGATTGCACGGCCATGTACGACTCGTCCACCAGGGTGTAGTGCGCATCGGGGTTGACCTGTGCACTGGCGATGGCCAGCACGCCATTGCCGCATCCCAGGTCGGCGACGCGGGCGCTGCCGAGGTTGCGCGGCAGGTGCGGGAGGAAAGCGCGGGTGCCGATGTCCAGGCCTTCGCGGCAGAACACGTTGGCATGGTTGATCAGCTCCAGCGCGGGGCTGTCCAGGCGGTAGCGGGTGGGGTAGGGCGAGGTGGCGACAGGGCGCTCGCCGACCGTGGCGATCAACAGGCGTGCCTTTTTCTGCGCAAGCGACGCCTGGACCGGGCCGATGTACTGCTCCATCAGGTCGCCGGCGGCGCGGGGCAGGTGCTTGATCATCGCCCCGGCGATCACTTCGGCGCCGGGCGCCAGCTTGCCTTGCAGGCGGATCAGTTGTTCCTCGAGCAATGCGAGGGTCTTGGGCACGCGAATCAGCACACGGTCGAACGGCCCTTGCCAATGCTCGCTGGAGGGTATGAAGGGCACCGCGTCGTAGGGTTTGCTATTGCGCGCGAGGTTTTTTTCCAGGGCCAGGTGGGCCAGGTGGGAGTCGCCGCTGCTGGTCACCTGCACATGGCCGGCGAGGCTGGCCGCCAGGGCGCCGAAGCTGTCGTTGAGGATCAGCACGCGACACGTGGTTTGCGGTGCCTGGGCTGCCAAGTGGCTCAGCAGGTACTCGTCGGCAGCGTCGAAGGCTTGCAGGGGGTCGTTGTTCTGCTCCGGTTGACGGATCAGGTCGAGTTCGGCGAATGGGCTGGTCAGCAGGGGCATGGGGGAACGGGCTCGATGCGGCTTTGCCTGCGGTGGATGATCGCAAGCGTCAAAGCCTTCGATTCTACAGGGCTTTGCCGGTAGCGGGCAGTTACTTCCAGATCAAGCCGCGAGCGGCGGCAACTGCGGCGGCAGCGGTCTTGTTGGACACGCCGAGTTTGGCGATCACACTGCGAATATGGAAGTTCACGGTACTCTGCGACAACGAGAGAATGCAGGCGATGTCCGACGCGGTCTTGCCGTCAGCGGTCCACTTGGTGACTTCCAGCTCACGGTCGGTCAGGGCAGGGGCTGGGTCCATCAGTCTGCGGTGATGTTCGCAGATCAGTTCATGCAGTACGTTGTGCAGCCAGAGCAATTGTGCGCTCTTGGTCAGGAATTCGAGCGTCGAGACCTTGTGCTCGGGGCGGGCCACGCTGAGCTGGCTGGCGTGGTTGATGTGATCGTAGAGCGACTGCGTCCACCCATGACGCAGGCCATGGCTGCAAGCGAGGCTGCGGTATTCGGGGGCTTCGTCGTAGAGCTTGTCTTCCCAGAGCACCGGGACCGTGGAGCGGCGGCTGAGGGCTATGATGGGGTCTTGCTCGATGAAGTTGCGATCCGCCTGATAGTGGGCATTCCATTCCTTTGGAAAATTGTTGTACAGGATTACATGGGCACGTTGCGCGGGAACATGCAGGTGCAGGGCAAGCCCTACGTACTGCATGTCCATCTCCTGAACGAGTGCGATGGCGTGGTCGAACATACGTTCGGGGTGCCTTTCGCCCAGCAATATCTGGAGATTTTCCGGCTTCCAATGCGACATGTTGTTGCTCCAAGTGGATCCAAATTTCGGTGGCATCCATCCGAGTGTAGGAAAAGCTGACTAAAGCGCTGGAAATTTTTCGCTATAGCGTGTGCTATCGATATAGATTTAGTTGTACCGATTTTGTACGAGACCCTACAGCTCCTCGGTGTTCCTGGGCGTCACTTTGCGCCACACTTGGCGCATTCACCTCGGGAGTCCGTCATGACCGCCAGTGCCGACAAATTCACTTCACAAACCCTGCTCGATGTCCAACCCCTGACGCCGAACCTTTTCAGCCTGCGTGTAACCCGTGATGCGGGGTTCCGTTTCCGTGCCGGGCAGTTCGCGCGCCTTGGGGTGGCCAAGGCCGACGGCAGTGTGGTGTGGCGGGCCTACTCGATGGTCAGCGCGCCCCATGACGAGTTTCTTGATTTCTTTTCCATCGTGGTGCCGGGCGGTGAGTTCACCAGTGAGTTGAGCCGGCTGGGAGAGGGTGACACCCTGCTGATCGACCGCCAGGCCTTCGGCTACCTGACCCTGGACCGCTTCGTCGGTGGCCGCGACTTGTGGCTGCTGGCCACAGGCACCGGTATCGCCCCCTTCGTGTCGATCCTCCAGGACTTCGAGGCCTGGGAACGCTTCGACAACATCAAGCTGGTGTATTCGGTGCGCGAAGCCAAGGAGTTGGCGTACGTGGATCTGATCGCCGGGCTTGAACAGCGCGACTACCTGGCCGAGTTCGCCGGCAAGCTGCAGTTCATTCCGGTGGTTACGCGTGAGCTGCACCCTGGCGCGCTGAATGCGCGGATCACCACGCTGATCGAGAACGGCGTGCTGGAGCGGGCCGCGGGGCTTGAGTTTTCGCCGGAGCATTCGAGGATCATGCTGTGCGGCAACCCTGAAATGATCGACGAGACACGCAAGGTGCTGAAGGCGCGTGACCTGCAACTGAGCCTGAGCAAGCGGCCGGGGCAGGTGGCGGTGGAGAACTACTGGTAGAAACGCTATCCGGGGCCGTATCGCGGCCCCGGAACGTTTTGGTCAGGGCTGGCGGTTCTGCGCCTTGAGCAGGTCGCGGATCTCGGTCAGCAGGGTTTCCTGCGGCGTCGGTACCGGCGGGGTGGTGGGCGCCACGGCCTCTTCGCGCTTGAGGCGGTTGATCGCCTTCACGCCCATGAAGATGGCGAAGGCCACGATCACGAAGTCGATGACGGTCTGGATGAACTTGCCGTAAGCCAGCACCACTGCCGGTATATCACCCTCTGCAGCCTTGAGCGTGATCGCCAGGTCACTGAAGTCCACCCCGCCGATCAGCAGGCCCAGTGGCGGCATGATCACGTCGCCCACGAACGACGAGACGATCTTGCCGAAGGCCGCGCCGATGATGATACCAACCGCCATGTCGACGACATTTCCCTTGACCGCGAAGGCCTTGAACTCGCTGAGCACGCCCATGTTTTATTCCTTTGTAACAAATGGTGAGGTAAACGCAGTGTAAGCCACTAAAACGCTTCATGCGCTGCATTCAGGGCTACAGACTGCCATTAGAACGAATAGTTTTGTCGCACGCAGCAGCGCCCGAGGCACATCGGGCTTGGGCTATCATGGCGGTCTTTGCCCAGGAGACTGACCCGATGGCCAAGGCCAAGCGCTTGTATGGCTGCACCGAGTGCGGCGCGACCTTTCCCAAATGGGCCGGCCAGTGTGGCGAATGCGGCGCCTGGAACACCCTGGTCGAGACCATGATCGAAAGCGGCGGCGCTGCAGCGCCTTCCGGGCGTGCGGGCTGGACCGGGCAGCAGGCGCAGATCAAGACCCTGGCCGAGGTGAGTGTCGAGGAGATCCCGCGCTTCACCACCAGCAGCACCGAGCTTGACCGTGTGCTTGGCGGCGGCCTGGTCGATGGTTCGGTGGTGCTGATTGGCGGTGACCCAGGTATCGGCAAGTCCACCATCCTGCTGCAGACCCTGTGCAACATCGCCACGCAGATGCCTGCGCTGTATGTCACCGGCGAGGAGTCGCAGCAGCAGGTGGCCATGCGTTCGCGGCGCCTGGGCCTGCCCCAGGACCAGCTCAAGGTGATGACCGAAACCTGCATCGAAACCATCATCGCCACGGCGCGGGTGGAAAAGCCGCGGGTGATGGTGATCGACTCGATCCAGACCATCTTCACCGAACAGCTGCAATCGGCTCCCGGTGGCGTGGCCCAGGTGCGCGAGAGCACGGCGCTGCTGGTGCGTTACGCCAAGCAGAGCGGCACGGCGATCTTCCTGGTTGGCCACGTGACCAAGGAGGGCTCGCTGGCAGGCCCGCGGGTACTCGAGCACATGGTCGACACCGTGCTGTATTTCGAGGGCGAATCGGACGGACGCCTGCGCCTGCTGCGAGCGGTGAAGAACCGTTTCGGCGCGGTCAACGAGCTGGGTGTGTTCGGCATGACCGACCGTGGCCTGAAGGAGGTCTCCAACCCTTCGGCGATCTTCCTCAACCGCACCCAGGAAGAGGTGCCGGGCAGCGTGGTGATGGCCACCTGGGAGGGCACCCGGCCGATGCTGGTCGAGGTGCAGGCGCTGGTCGACGACAGCCACCTGGCCAACCCGCGGCGGGTCACCCTGGGCCTGGACCAGAACCGCCTGGCGATGTTGCTGGCGGTGTTGCACCGCCACGGCGGCATTCCCACCCATGACCAGGACGTGTTCCTCAACGTGGTCGGCGGGGTCAAGGTGCTCGAGACCGCCTCCGACCTGGCGCTGCTCGCAGCGGTAATGTCGAGCCTGCGCAACCGCCCATTGGCCCATGGCCTGCTGGTGTTCGGCGAGATCGGTCTTTCTGGCGAGGTGCGTCCGGTGCCCAGCGGCCAGGAGCGCCTGAAGGAGGCGGCCAAGCATGGCTTCAAGCGCGCCATCGTGCCCAAGGGCAACGCCCCCAAGGAACCGCCAGCAGGCTTGCAGGTGATTGCGGTGACGCGTCTGGAGCAGGCCCTGGACGCACTGTTCGAGTGATCGCACTTCTTGCAAGTGATTCTCAGTAGCGAGTAGCATTCCGCCACCTTGCGACCACCAGCTGGAGTGCGTGTGGCGGAGTCCGACCTCAAGCGCTTGTTCATCAAGCATGCGAAAACCCTGCAGGGGCTGCTGACGCGCAAGGTGCGCGATCCGCAGCTCGCTGCCGATCTGGTGCAGGAAAGTTTCCTGCGCCTGGCCGAACAGCAGCGCCAGGAAACCATCGAAAACACGCCGGGCTACCTGTACCGCACGGCGCACAACCTGATGATCGACCACCTGCGCCAGCAGCAGCGGCGCAAGACCGACCCGGTACCCCACGAGGCTCTCGAAGGCATCGTCGAAGAACGCCCGGGGCTTGAGGAGCAGGCGGCGCGCGAGCAGCATCTGCGGCGCCTGCAAACCATGCTCGAAGAGCTTCCCGAGCGCACCCAGCAGGTGTTTCGTCTCAACCGCCTGGAAGGCATGACCCACGCCGAGGTCGCCCGCCACCTGGGGATTTCCGACAGCTCCGTGCAGAAGCATCTGGCCAAGGCCCTGGCCTATGTGATGCAGTGCCTGCAGGACGGTGGATGACGAGCGGTTTACTGACAATTGCCCCTTCAGACGTCAGCCCAGACATAACCAGATCGCGAGAGAACCGTGTGAGCAGCGAGAACCAGCCCGAGCAAGCGATTCGCGAGCAGGCCGCCGAGTGGGCGGTGCGCGACAGTGCCGGCCCCTTGAGCGATGAGCAGCAGCGGGCGCTGGAGCAGTGGTGCGCCGCCGATCCGCGGCATGCCCAGGCCTATGAGTTCGCCCGCACGACCTGGGCCGACCTGGGGGCCTTGGCGCAGATCGCGCCGCCTGTGCGCCGCGCATCGCCCTCCACCCTGGCCCGGCCAGTGCCTCGACGTTCGCGCCTGCGCCGGGCGATGACCGCAGCAGCTGCGCTGCTGGTGGTGGCGTTTGGCGTCGCGCAGGCGCCGCAGTTGCTGCTGGACTGGCGTGCCGACTACATCACCGCGGCCGGCGAAGTACGCCGCGTGACGTTGCCCGATGGCAGCCTGGTCGACCTGGACAGCCGCAGCGCCATTACTCTGGCCTTCGACGACCGCGAGCGGCGTGTGCGCCTGCTGGCGGGGGAGGCGGTGTTCAGCGCCGCGCCGGTGTCGGCGCAGGAGCGCAGACCGTTCGTGGTCGAGTATGCCGGGGCGACCACTCGCGCGCTGGGCACGCGCTTCGTGGTGGGGCAGGCGGGCGAGGGCGGCTGGGTCGGGATGCTCGAGCATCGCGTGGCCGTCGATCTGCTGACGCCGCCAGCGCGTGGCCGTGCCGATCAGGTGGTCGAACAGGGGCAGAGCGTGCGTTATGACCACGCCAGTGGTGTGCGGCCCTGGCCGGAGCAGAATCTGCAGCGCGCCACCGACTGGGAGCGTGGGGTGCTGGTGTTCGAGCGTCAGCCGCTGGCCGAGGTGGTGGCGCGGCTCAACCGCTATCGTCCGGGGCGCTTGATGGTGGTGGATTCGCAGTTGGCGCAGCGCGAGGTAAGCGGGGTGTTTCGCCTTGACCAACTGGCGGCGGTTGGCGGAGTGTTGAGCGATGAGCTGCAGGCGCAGCGGCTCGAGCTGCCTGGGTTGACCTTGATCTACTGATCTTTGCTCGGTGGTGGGCTTTTCGCGGGCAAGCCCGCTCCTACAGGTACTCCACTGATTTTTGTAAGAGTGGGCTTGCCCGCGAAAAGAACACCACCATGTATGGCACCGGCCATGCCGGTGATCGCGCACCCCTCCAGCCCCCGCAAAATCTTTTTTCATTTCCCCTTACTGACTTTTCCACCCCCGCACGTCTGATTGTTGAGATTGATTTTCATTACTAGAAAACACCAACAACAGACGAGCCTTCGCAGTGACCACGCCACGACAACAGACCCTTCGACCTTTCGGTCGCCTCGCCCTGGCCAGCAGCCTGGTCCTGGGCACCTGTGCCATGCCGATGGGGATCGGCATGGCGCACGCCGCGCCAGCGACCAATGCCGCCAGCCGCCAGATGATCCAGTTCGACATCCCGGCCCAGGCCCTCGACAGTGCCGTACTGGCCTACGCCGAGCAGTCGGGCGTGCAGGTGTTCTTCGACAGCCGCAAGCTGGCCGGGCTCAACAGCGCCGGCCTGCACGGCGCGCATGCCGCTGAAGACGGCCTGCGCCAACTGCTGCAGGGCACCCCGGTACGCTATCGCTTCAGTGCGGCCGGCCAGGTAGGGCTGGAGCGGGTGGAGGCCGATGGCCAGGCGCTGGAGCTGGGTGCCACTCATGTCGAATCGACCCGTGACGGCGACTGGGTCTACATGACCCCGCGCTCGGTCAGCGTCGTCACCCGCAAGCAGATCGACCAGCGCCCGCCGCGCCACGCCGCCGACATGCTCGAGCAGACCGCCGGGGTATACACCGCGGTCAACCAGCGCGACCCCGGGCTCTCGGTGAACATTCGCGGCGTGCAGGACTATGGCCGGGTCAACATGAACATCGATGGCATGCGCCAGAACTTCAGCGTCAATGGCCATCAGCAGCGCAACGGCGTGATGTTCATCGACCCCGAGTTCGTGCAGAACGTCGAGATCGACAAAGGCACCTCCGCCGGTATGGGCGGCGCCGGGGTGATCGGCGGGATCGCCAGCTTCGCCACCCTCGACGCCCGCGACCTGCTCGCTCCTGGCAAGGAAGTCGGCGGCCGCCTGCGCGCCGGGCACGGTATTGGCGAGTTGGGCAACGGCACCTACTTCAACGGCAGTGCGCTGTTCGCCGTGGGCAACGAAGTCGGCGACATCCTGGTCGGCCACAGCGAGCGGCATTTCGGCGACTACCGCAGCGGCACGCAGAACGCCGGCAACCTCGGCACCCAGATGCGCGGCAAGCTCGAAGACCGTCAGGCCTGGAAGAGCTGGCTCAACGGCGAAGTCGGCGGCATGGACAGCGTGACCCGCTCGCAGATCTTCAAGCTCGGCCTGAACCTGCCCGATGAGCAGCGTCTGCAGTTCAGCTACTTCGAGACCGACACCGACAGCAAGGACGCCTGGACGGTGAAGGACGCCGGCAGCCACGACTACTACTACCGCGTCACCGGCACCAACGACATCAACGCCAGGAACGCGGCCCTGGACTACAGCTTCAACCCTAACGAGCTGATCGACTTCAAGGCCAAGCTCTACTACGTCACCACCCGCCAGGATCGCTGGAACGCCAATAACGCCTCGTCCGAGAACAGCGGCAACCGTGTCGAGGACTACACCGATCGCTACCAGACCGACACCTGGGGCCTGCAACTGCAGAACACCTCGCGCTGGCACCTGTTCCAGGCCGACAGCCTCACGTTCAACTATGGCAGCGAGGCTTTCCAGGATACCTTCCGCCCCAGCACCAACCGTATCGCCGCGGTCAACGAGACCGAGTCGCTGCCGTACGTGCAGGGCGCGAACCCCAAGGGCAAGCGGGTCATGGCCAGCCTGTTCGGCAACCTCAGCTACGAGCATGACGACTGGCTGGTGGTCGATGCCGGGCTGCGCTATGACCGCTATCGCCTGACCGGCAAGACCGGCGTCACGACCTGGATGTACCCCGAGGGTGTCACCGAGACCAACCTGCGCCGTCAGCGCACCGACCTGTTGTTCGAGGAAGACCGCGAAGAAGGCCGCTTCTCACCGACCTTCGGTATCGCCGTGAAGCCGGGGCTGGACTGGCTGCAGGTATACACCCGCTGGGGCCGTGGCTGGCGTCCGCCGGCGGTGACCGAGGCGTACATGAGCGGCCGCCCGCATGGCGGTGGCAACGAGATGGTCTATCCCAACCCCTTCCTCAAGGCCGAGGAGTCGCACAACTGGGAGCTGGGGCTGAACATCTTCAAGGAGTCGCTGCTGCGCAGTGGCGACCGCTTCGCCGCCAAGATCGCCTACTTCGACACCCGTATCGACAACTTCTCGTTTCTCGACACCAACGCCAGCCTGCCGGGCTCCAGCGTATCGGGCATCGCCCTGGGCCGCTCGGTGTACCAGAACAACCTCGAGACCACACAGTTTCGTGGCGTGGAATACAGCCTCGACTACGACGCCGGCGATTACTACGGCCAGCTCAGCTACACCCACATGATCGGCAGCAACGACTTCTGCTCCAACCAGTTCTACCTCGGCGGCGCCCAGCAACTGGTCAGCGCCGGTACCGTGCTGCGCCCGGTGCAGGTCGGCAGCCGCATCATCATGCTGCCGGTGCGGGTCTCGCGCGCCGAGGCCAATGCCACCGAGAACAACCGCGTCAGTTGCGGCGACATCATGGGCAATGCCTCCTATATGCCGGCCGATCGTGGCTCGCTGACCCTGGGCATGCGTTTTCTCGACAAGACCCTGGATGTCGGCATGCGCCTGCGCTACAGCGAGGGTAACGGCAAGAACCTCGACACCCACGGCTACAGCCAGATCGACCAGGCCATGTGGCCCAAATACAAGGTCTACGACCTGTACGCCAGCTACTGGATGACCCCCAGCCTGAACCTTGCGCTGTCGTTGGAGAACGCCACCGACGAGGCCTATTTCGTTGCCATGGGCGACGTCAACAACCTGTCCCTGGCCCGCGGCCGGACCCTGAGCGGCATGCTCGAATACCGATTCTGAAACACCTGCGTTCGCCCACTCCGGGCAACACGAGGGCAAGACGCCTTCGTTCAAACCAAGCAGCACAGAGGAACCGTCATGACTATTTCCGTCACCTACGATCCAGCATTCGGCAGCGCCACCGTCGACGACTACCTGGCCTTCTGGAGCGCAGGTTTCGTCACTGCCGGTCACGGCTACAGCAACACCGGCGGCTTCAGCAACGGCAGCCGTGATGGCGACCAGTACGCCACCCACGGCGCCAACGGTTCGGACTACGCCTTCATCGCCGACTCCGACACCTCCAACGGCCTGCACTACGTCTTCGATCCGCTGAAGGCGCCGGGCGACAACCTGAACCACTACCTGTGGGGTTCGCTGGACAACGTCAGCCTGGGCGAAGTGCTCGGCGGTGGCGGCGGCAGCGATTTCAGCCTGAGCAACTACGTGGTCAGCTTCAACGGCCTGGACCTGGATGCCGCGCTGGGTGCCGGCCGTGCCGGCAACGAAGTACAGGGCGTGATCTACGGCCTGATGCAGGGCAACACCTCGGCGCTGGAAGGCGTGCTGGACAACCTGCTGGCCAGCTACGGCGTGTCGACCGACAGCACCTTCGACGCCATTGCCGCGGCACTGAGTGGTGGTGCTGCGAACGTTGCGGCTGCCGAAGCCGTGGGTATCCAGGCACTGCCTGAAGACCTGGCCCTGGCTGCCTGACGCCAGGCATGAAAAAGGCCAATGGCAGATCGCTCTGTCATTGGCCCTGTTGCATGCACCCTGGCCCGTGTCTTGTCGGGCCCAGGCCGGGGTGCCGCGAAATTCTGCGAGGTGGCGGCTGCCAGGTCAATGGCGACGCCGCCTCGCCCTTCGAGGTCAGCGATGAGTACACCGCGCAACGCCGCCGCCGATGAACTGTGGCAGGTCCTCAAGTCCTGCCGGGGTGGGCTGGGCAATATCGCCCTGTTCACCGCCGTGGCCAACGTGCTGATGCTGGCGCCGGCGCTGTACATGCTGCAGGTCTACGACCGGGTGCTGTCGTCGGGCAACGAGATGACCTTGCTGATGCTCAGCCTGATGGTGCTGGGCCTGTTCGCCTTCATGGGCGTGCTGGAATGGCTGCGCAGCCTGGTGGTGATCCGCCTGGGCACGCGCATGGACCTGCAGCTCAACCCTCGGGTGTTCGATGCCGCATACCAGGCCAGCCTCGACGGGCACAAAGGTAGCGCCCAGCAGGCCCTGGGCGACCTGACCCAGTTGCGCCAGTTCGCCACCGGCCAGGCGTTGTTCGCCTTCTTCGATGCGCCGTGGTTTCCGCTGTACCTGCTGGTGATCTTCCTGTTCAGCCCGTGGCTGGGCCTGCTGGCGGTGGTCGGGGCGCTGCTGCTGGCCGGGCTTGCCTGGCTCAACGAACGCCTGACCCATGGCGAGTTCATCGAGGCCGGGCGGCTGTCGCAGCAGGCGATGCAGCAGGCGTCGGGCAACCTGGGCAATGCCGAGGCGATCGCCGCCATGGGCATGCTTGGCGCCGTACGCCAGCGCTGGAACCTGCTGCACCATGGCTTCCTGGCCCGGCAGAACCTGGGCAGCGAGCGCAGCGCGGCAATAACTGCGGTGTCCAAGAGCGTGCGCCTGGCATTGCAGTCGCTGGTGCTTGGGCTGGGGGCCTGGCTGGCGCTGGAGCACCTGATCAGTCCGGGGATGATGATCGCCGGTTCCATCCTGATGGCGCGGGTGCTAGCGCCGATCGATCAGTTGATTGGCGTGTGGCGCCAGTGGGGTTCAGCGCGCCAGAGCGCCGAGCGGCTGGGTTTGCTGTTGCGCCGTTATCCACCGTTGGCCAGTGCGATGCCGCTGCCTGCGCCACAGGGGCGGCTGCGGGTCGAGCAGTTGCATGCCCGGGTGCCTGGCGGGCAGCGGGTCTGCCTGAGTGGTATCGATTTTGAGCTGGCGGCCGGCGAGTCTCTGGGGTTGATCGGTGCCTCGGGGTCTGGAAAATCGACCCTGGCCCGCCTGTTGGTAGGGGCTGCGAACCCTGAGTCGGGCAAGGTCTGCCTCGACGGTGCGGCGCTGGCCCAGTGGGATCGCCAGGCGCTCGGCGAGCACATCGGCTACCTGCCGCAGGACGTGCAACTGTTTGCCGGCAGCATTGCCGACAACATCGCCCGGCTTGGCTCGGTGGACGCCTCGGAGGTGGTCGCAGCGGCGCAGTTGGCCGGTGTGCACGAGCTGATCCTGCAACTGCCGCAGGGCTACGACACGTTGCTGGGCGAAGGTGGCGCGGGGCTGTCCGGTGGACAGCGGCAAAGGATCGGCCTGGCCCGGGCGCTGTATCGCTTGCCTGCGCTGGTGGTGCTCGACGAACCCAACGCCAGCCTCGACGAGGCCGGTGAGCGCGCCTTGCTGGCGGCGCTCGCCGAGCTCAAGGCGCGGGGGCGCACGCTGGTGATGATCAGCCATAAGTCGAGCCTGCTGTTGGGGCTGGACAAGCTGCTGGTGCTGCACGGCGGCGTGATCCAGCAGTTCGGCCCGACCGCACGGGTACTTCAGGCTGCGGCCCGTCCTGCAGCCCCCAGCGTCGCACCACCCTCCGCGGCGCGTAGCGGCGTGACCTACAGCTTCAACCAGGGCGGCCAGAGATCTTGAGCATGAGTGTGCACCCGTTGTTTACCCGCGCGTCTGGCGCTGCGTCTGACAAGGTTCATCAACTGCGCGACGATGCCCGAGGCCCGGCGAAGGCCGGGCGTTGGCTGGTGTTGGCAGGCTTTGGCGGCTTCCTGTTGTGGGCGGCGCTGGCGCCGCTGGACAAGGGCGTGCCGGTCAGCGGCAACGTGGTGGTGGCAGGGAGTCGGCAAGCGGTTCAGCATCCCACCGGAGGGGTGATCGGGCAGCTTGCGGTGCGCGACGGCGATCAGGTCCAGGCAGGCCAGGTGCTGCTCAGCCTCGACCCGACCCAGGCCCAGGCCCAGCGCGGTTCATTGCAGGTGCAGTACGTGAATGCGCGGGCCATGGAGGCACGTCTGCTGGCCGAGCGCGATTCAGCGCCCGGCGTGACCTTTGCCGCCGACCTGCTCGAGGAGGCCGCCACGCCGTGGGTGGCGACGGTACTGGAGACCCAGCGACAATTGCGCAGCAGCCGCGCCCAGGCGCTGGAGCTGGAGTTGGCGGGTGTGAGCGAAAGTATCGCCGGGGCCGAGGCGTCGCTCAGTGGCCTGCAAGGCTCGCTGAGCAGCAAACAGGCCCAGCGCGTCGCGCTGGACGAGCAACTGCGCGGCCTGCGCGAGCTGGCCCGTGACGGCTACATTCCGCGCAACCGTCTGCTCGACAGCGAGCGCCTGCTGGCGCAGGTCAACGGCTCGATTGCCGAAGACCTTGGCAATATCGGTCGCACCCGGCGCCAGGTCCAGGAGCTGAAACTGCGTGCCAGCCAGCGCCGTCAGGAATTCCAGAACGAGGTGCGCCAGCAGTTGAGCGAGTCCCAGGCCAGCGCCGAAGACCTGGGCAACCGCCTGCGCAGCGCCGAGTTCGACCTGGCCCACACCCAGGTGCGTGCGCCGGTCGCCGGTACCGTGGTGGGCTTGAGTGTGTTCACCAACGGCGGGGTGATCGCGCGCGGTCAGCAGTTGATGGAAATCGTCCCTAGCGATGCGCCGTTGCTGGTCGATGCTCGGGCGCCGGTGGAGCTGGTCGACCGCTTGCGGCCGGGCTTGCCGGTGGAGTTGCTGTTCGTCGCCTTCAACCAGAGCACCACGCCACGGGTGGCAGGTGAGGTAAGCCTGGTCTCGGCGGACCGCCTGCTCGATGAAAAGACCCAGCAGCCGTATTACCAGGTGCGCATCAAGGTCAGCGAGGACGGCGCGCGGCAGCTTGCTGGGCTGGACATTCGCCCCGGTATGCCGGTGGAGGCTTTCGTGCGCAGTGGCGAGCGCTCGCTGCTCAGCTACCTGTTCAAGCCGTTGGCCGACCGGGGGCATATCGCCCTGAGCGAGGAGTGAGCCGATGCGCCTGTTGTTGCCCACGGTATTGTCGGGCGTGTTGTCGGGCCTGGTACTGCCAGCGCAAGCCCTGGACCTGAGCGATGCCTATGCCCTGGCCCTGCGCAACGATCCGACCCTGCACGCGGCAATCGCCGAGCGCGACGCGGGTGTCGAGAACCTCGCCATCGGTCGCGCGGGGCTGTTGCCGAATCTTTCCTACCGCTACAACCGTGCCCGCAACGACTCGGAAGTGACCCAGCGCAGCCAGCTCGGTGATGTCACCAGCCAGCGCGATTACCGCAGCTACAGCTCGACCCTGACCTTGCAGCAGCCGTTGTTCGATTACGCCGTATGGAGCGACTATCGCCGCGGCGTGGCCCAGGCTGCGCTGGCCGACGAGCGCCTGCGCGGTCGCGGCCAGGAAATGATGGTGCGGGTGTTTTCGGCCTACAGCGAAGCATTGTTCGCCGACGAGCAGATTGCCCTGGCCCAGGCCCAGCGGCGCACCTACGCCGAGCAACTGCAGCTCAACGAGCGCCTGCTCAAGAATGGCGAGGGCACCCGCACCGACGTGCTGGAAACCCGTGCCCGCTACGAGTTGGCCCAGGCCCAGGAGATCGAGGCTGGCGACAACCTCGACGCGGCGCTGCGCAGCCTGCAGGCGATCACCGGCGAGGCGATGAGTGCCGAAGACCTTGCGCCGATGTTGCCGTCACTCGCCGTGCAGCCGCTGGTACCGGCGCGCTTCGAGCCCTGGCGCGACCTGGCCGTGGCGCATAACGCCGAGCTGGCCAGCCAGCGACATGCCCTGGATGTCGCTGACCAAGGTGTGGAGCGTCAGCGTGCAGGGCACCTGCCGAGCTTGAGTGCCTACGTGAGCAAGGGCATTTCCAGTTCGAGCTCGGAAAGCACCTACAACCAGCGCTATGACACCGACAGTGTTGGCATCCAACTGAGTGTGCCGCTGTTCGCCGGTGGCGGTGTATCGGCGCGGGTGCGCCAGGCACAGGCGGAGCGAGATGGCTTGCAGTTCCAGGTCGATGCGCAGGTCAGCGACACGCTCAATCAGTTGCGTCGCCAGTTCAACCTGTGCGCCAGCAGCACCGCGAAGATCCGCGCCTACGGGATGGCGGTGAATGCGGCCAGTGCGTTGGTCGAGGCGACTCGGCGCAGCGTGCAGGGGGGAGAGCGGGTCAACCTCGATGTGCTCGATGCCGAGCAGCAGCTGTACGGAGCGCGGCGTGATCTGGCCCAGGCCCGGCATGAGTACCTGCGGGCCTGGGTGCAGTTGCGCTACTTGGCGGGGGTACTGGATGCCAAGGACGTGGAGATATTGAACGGGTACTTCGTGGCGCGCGGTTGAAGGCGGTGTCGCCGCTGCGACTTGTCCCGCGAACACGGGCGTAGCCCGTGCCAGGCACCGCGGTGTCATTTTCGCGGGCAAGTCGGGGCGCCGAACCGCCGCTCCTACAGGTATGGCATCCTGGTCAGTGCTCCGCCACCGCCTTGCGTCTGAGCACCTGTTCGCCGTGTTCATCGATGTCCATCACTGGCACTTCATTGCCATCGGCATCGAACAGCTTGCCGTCCTTGAAGTAGTCGCCATCGCGCAGCACCGAGATGTCCGAATACTGGATGGTGCGCTCGTACCCGGCGGCGAATACCGACTGCTGGTCCGAATTGCCGGCCTTGAAGTGGTTGAAGATCAGGTTCAGCAGGATCGCCATGATCGCCGCCGAGCTGATGCCCGAGTGGAAGATGGTCTCGAACCAGTTGGGGAATTGATGGTAGAAGCTCGGCGCGGCGATGGGGATCATGCCGAAGCCCAGCGAGGCCGCCACGATGATCAGGTTGACGTTGTTCTTGTAGTTCACCTTCGACAGGGTACGGATGCCGCTCGCCGCCACGGTGCCGAACAGCACGATGCCCGCGCCGCCCAGGACCGGGGTGGGTACTGCGGCGATGATCCGGCCCATGATCGGCAGCAGGCCAAGCACCACCAGGATCACCCCGCCCGTGGCCACCACGTAGCGGCTCTTCACCCCGGTCACGGCCACTAGGCCGACGTTCTGGGCGAACGCGCTCTGGGTGAAGGAGCCGAAGATCGGCGCCAGGATGCTCGATGCCATGTCGGCGCGCAGGCCGTCGCCCAGGCGCTTGGAGTCGACCTTGGTGTCGATGATCTCACCGACCGCGAGGATATCCGCCGAGGTCTCTACCAGGGTCACCATGATCACGATGCACATCGACAGGATCGCCGCGATGTGGAACGTCGGCATGCCGAAGTGGAACGGGGTAGGGAAGGCGAATATCGGGCCTTCGCCGACCTTGCTGAAATCGGCCATGCCCAGTGTCCAGGCGATCAGCGTGCCGGCAACCATGGCCAGCAGGATCGACAGGCGCGAGATGCTGGCGCTGCCCAGCTTGCTCAGCAGCAGGACGATGGCGAAGGTCAGCGCCGCCAGGCCGATGTTGGCCATGCTGCCGAACTCCGGCGAGGCGCTGTTGCCACCCATCACCCAGCGCGCGGCCACCGGCATCAAGGTCAGGCCGATGGTGGTGATGACGATGCCGGTCACCAGCGGCGGGAAGAACTTGGTGATCCGCGAGAACACCGGAGTGATCAGAAAGCCGATCAGCGATGCTGCCATGACTGCGCCCAGCACCGCCGGCAGGCCGCCGCCGCCCTGGCTGCCGAGAATCGCGCCCATGGTGGCCACGCCAGCGAACGACACGCCCTGCACCAGTGGCAACTGGCAGCCGAAGAACGGCAGGCCCAGAGTCTGCAACAGGGTGGCCAGTCCGCCAGCAAACAACGATGCGGCAATCAGCAGGCCGATCTCCGCCGGGGCCAGGCCGGCGGCCTGACCCAGGATCAGTGGCACGGCGACGATCCCTCCGTACATGGTCAGGACATGCTGCAGGCCATAAGCCAGATTGGCACCAAGCCCGAGGTTTTCGTCCTCGGGGCGCTTGGCAGGAGACGTGCTGGTGGACGTAGTCATTGGAGCAGGCTCTCTGTTTATTGTTGTGCCGATACTGTAGACAGCTCCGATAAAATATTGCCAGATAAATTGTATACAATATTTTGATCTGGGCAGCCGCAGATCCGGCAGGGCGGTGTCTCTGACCGCAATGCAGATAGCGTTCCAACATGGGAAAGGCGGTTTAGAAGGGTGTGTACAAAAAGCTCGGCAGCCCGTGAAAAGCTGTCTAGGTAGGCAGGAAATGCGGGTCGGTCATGTTCTTAGCAAGCTAAAAGATTTCAATCTTCGATAAGTTCGCGCAGCTCGCGCATCATTTCGGTGCTGTCGGCCAGGTTCAGTTCCACAAGACGGTGCAGATGGGTCATCGAGTCAACGTCTATATAGAGGCAGACGAAACCCAGCCGAGTGGGTTCTTCGTGGCGTAATTCCACCTGCATACGGACCGTGACCTCTTTGTCGAGGTGGATGAGCGCATCGAAATCCTGGGTCAGGTCTGCGTCCCAGGGCGCTGGCCGTTCGATCAGCAGGCCTTTGAGCGACAGGTCGAGCAGTTTCACAGGCCACTGTCGGTCGCCTTGGCGCAGTTCGGTGGGGGCGTCGAAGTCGATGCGCTGGAAGCGCCTGCGCTCGTCAGTTCCAGAGGGATGTGTCATGGCGGATCCTCGTCAGTTGATCTGACTATAGACCAGCCACGCTTGTCGCGGCCTGGCGGCGACTGATGCGATTCAGCCTGCGTGCCCTAACGGGTGCTGGGTTGTTCTGCGTGCTGGCGCGGCGTGGGGGTCACCAGCGGCTCCTTGCGGGCCAGCAGCGCGAACAGAATCCCTGCCGCCAACAGCACGAGCAAGCCGATTTGTATGGCCCGGATACGGTTCTTCATTGCGACATCTCTGTCCGATCAGCGATGTCGAAATATTCGGGCGGCCTGGGCTACGGCACAACTGGTAGAAATATCAGGTCGCTTTTCGCACCCTGCCCGCGCCGCTCTAGGGCGGCGCGGGCAGGGTGCAATTCGATATGGTAAAGCTGGCAAGCAGGCCCTAGACTCAGTGAGCTGTCTATTCCAACCACTTAGCTGGAAGCATGCCATGAATAACAATAACAGCCTGCTACGTCACATTCCGTGGCTGGCGCTGGCAGTCATAGGAGCCTGTGCGCTGGGTGTGGTCGCCCTGCGTCGCGGTGAAGCCATCAACGCCTTGTGGATCGTGGTTGCGGCTGTGGCCATCTACCTGGTCGCCTACCGCTACTACAGCCTGTTCATCGCCACCAAGGTGATGCAACTCGATCCGCGCCGGGCTACTCCGGCGGTACTCAACAACGATGGCCTGGACTACGTCCCGACCAACAAGCACATCCTCTTCGGTCACCATTTCGCCGCCATCGCTGGCGCCGGCCCGCTGGTCGGTCCGGTGCTCGCCGCGCAGATGGGCTACCTGCCCGGTACGCTCTGGCTGATTGCCGGCGTTGTACTGGCAGGGGCCGTGCAGGACTTCATGGTCCTGTTCCTCTCCACCCGCCGTAACGGCCGTTCGCTGGGCGACATGGTGCGTGAGGAAATGGGCCGCATTCCGGGCACCATCGCCTTGTTCGGCTGCTTCCTGATCATGATCATCATCCTCGCGGTGCTGGCGCTGATCGTGGTCAAGGCCTTGGCCGAGAGCCCATGGGGCATGTTCACGGTGATGGCGACCATCCCGATCGCCATGTTCATGGGCATCTACATGCGCTTCATCCGCCCGGGTCGCATTGGCGAGATTTCGCTGATCGGCGTGGTGCTGCTGCTGGCATCGATCTGGCTGGGTGGCGTGATCGCGGCCGATCCGGTGTGGGGCCCGGCGTTCACTTTCACCGGCGTGCAGATCACCTGGATGCTGGTCGGCTATGGCTTCGTCGCCGCCGTGCTGCCGGTGTGGCTGGTGCTGGCACCGCGTGACTACCTCTCGACCTTCCTCAAGATCGGCACCATCATTGGCCTGGCCATCGGTATCCTGATCATTGCGCCTGAGCTGAAGATGCCGGCCCTGACCCAGTTCACCGACGGTACGGGGCCTGTGTGGAAGGGCACCCTGTTCCCGTTCCTGTTCATCACCATCGCCTGCGGCGCGGTGTCCGGCTTCCATGCCCTGATCAGCTCGGGCACCACGCCCAAGCTGCTGGACAACGAAACCAACGCCCGCTACATCGGCTACGGCGGCATGCTGATGGAGTCGTTCGTCGCCATCATGGCCATGGTCGCTGCTTCGGTGATCGAGCCGGGTGTGTACTTCGCCATGAACAGCCCGGCCGCCGTGGTCGGTGCCGACGTCGTGTCGGTGGCGCAGACCGTCAGCAGTTGGGGCTTCACCATCACCCCCGAGCAGCTCGAGGCCACTGCCCGTGACATCGGCGAGCACACCATCCTGGCGCGTGCCGGTGGTGCGCCGACGCTGGCGGTGGGGATCGCGCAGATCCTCCACCAGGTACTGCCGGGTGAAAACACCATGGCCTTCTGGTACCACTTCGCGATTCTGTTCGAGGCGTTGTTCATCCTGACCGCCGTGGATGCCGGTACCCGTGCCGGGCGCTTCATGCTGCAGGACCTGCTGGGCAGCTTCGTGCCAGCGCTCAAGCGCACCGAGTCGTGGACGGCCAACCTGATCGGCACCGCCGGTTGCGTGGCCCTGTGGGGCTACCTGCTGTACCAGGGCGTGATCGACCCGTTGGGCGGTATCAACACCTTGTGGCCGCTGTTCGGTATCTCCAACCAGATGCTGGCCGGTATCGCGCTGATGCTCGGCACCGTGGTATTGATCAAGATGAAGCGCGAGCGCTATATCTGGGTCACCTTGCTGCCAGCGCTGTGGCTGCTGATCTGCACCACCACCGCAGGCCTGATCAAGCTGTTCGACCCGAACCCTGCGGTCGGCTTCCTGGCCCTGGCCAAGAAGTACAGCGCCGCGCTGGATGCCGGTCAGGTCCTGGCACCGGCCAAGGACATCGGCCAGATGCAGCACGTGATCTTCAACGCCTACACCAACGCCGGTCTCACCGTGCTGTTCCTGGTGGTGGTGTTCAGCGTACTGTTCTTCGCCATCAAGGTCGGCATCGCCGCCTTGGGTCGCAAGGAGCGCAGCGACAAGGAAACCCCGTTCCAGGCCCTGCCTGACGCTTGAGAGGATTGCAGCGATGTTCAACGACCTGGGGCGACTGGGTAAGTATCTGGGGCAGGCTGCCCGACTGATGGTTGGTATGCCCGACTACGACACCTATGTCGAGCACATGCAGAACAAGCATCCGGACAAGCCGGTGATGAGCTACGAGGACTTCTTCAAGGAGCGCCAGGAAGCTCGTTATGGCGGCAAAGCCGGCCCCAAGTGCTGTTGAGCCTGCACCCTGCTTGAACCTGTGGGAGCCCGCGCAATCGGGCTCCCACAGTCATTTTCGGCTTCAATGGAGGCAAACGCGTGCATACCCCCATTCCCGTCACCGTGCTCACTGGCTTTCTCGGTGCTGGCAAGACCACCCTGCTCAAGCACATGCTCAAGGCCGAGCATGGCCTGAAGATCGCCGTGATCGAGAACGAATTCAGCGAGGCGGGCATCGACAGCCAGCTGCTGGGCGACGAACCGGTGCAGGTGATGACCCTGGCCAACGGTTGTGTGTGCTGCAGCATCCATGGCGACCTCACCCGTGCCCTGTACCTGCTGCTCGAACGCCTGGATGCCGGTGAAATCGCCTTCGATCGTCTGGTAATCGAGTGCACCGGCCTCGCCGACCCGGCGCCGGTGGCGCAGACCTTCTTCATCGACGAGGAGCTGCGCGAGCGCTATATCCTCGACGGCATCATCACCCTGGTGGACGCCAAGCATGCCGAGTTCCACCTGACCCAGACCATCGCCCAGGCCCAGGTCGGGTTTGCCGATCGCCTGCTGCTGAGCAAGACGGACCTGGTCGAAGCAGACGTGGTCGACGCGCTGCGCGAGCGTTTGGCACGGATCAATGGCCGTGCACAGATTCGCGTGGTCGAGCATGGCCGTATCGACCTGGCCGAGCTGCTCGATGTGCGCGGTTTCAATCTCAACCCGGACTTGGGACTGAGCTCGAGGCCGACCCTGCGCCCGGTGCTCAGGCCCGCGACCCCGGACCGTATCTCCACCCTTGTGCTGCGCACGGAAAAGCCGCTGGACATCGACCGTCTCAGCGACTTCATGAACGAGCTTCTGGAAGAGCACGGCAAGCAATTGCTGCGCTACAAGGGAGTACTGAACATCGCAGGCGAGGACCGCCGGCTGGTGTTCCAGGGCGTGCTCAAGCTGTATGGCTTTGACTGGGATGCCGAGTGGAAGGAGGGCGAGGCGCGCGAAAGCGTGATGGTGTTCATCGGGGATGAGCTGCCGCAAGACAGCATACGCGAGGGTTTTGCCGCCTTGGCCGGCTGACAGGGCCTCAAGACATCAGCAAAAAGCCCGGCACAAGGCCGGGCTTTTTCACATCAGGCGATTGCCAATCAGTTGCCGTACACCGGCAGCTTCTTGCAGATGGCCTTGACCTTCTCGCGAACGGCGTCGATCACCGCTTCGTTGTTCAGGTCGGCGAGGATGTCGCAGATCCAGCCGGCCAGCTCGCGGCACTCGGCTTCCTTGAAACCACGGGTGGTGACGGCTGGGGTGCCGAAGCGCAGGCCCGAGGTGACGAACGGCGAACGTGGGTCGTTCGGGACCGAGTTCTTGTTCACGGTGATGAAGGCTTTGCCCAGTGCGGCGTCAGCGTCCTTGCCCGAGATTTCCTGCTTGATCAGCGACAGCAGGAACAGGTGGTTTTCGGTGCCGCCGGAAACGACGTCGAAGCCACGCTCGATGAACACGCTGGCCATGGCCTGGGCGTTCTTCACCACTTGCTGCTGGTAGGCCTTGAACTCAGGCTGCAGCGCTTCCTTGAAGCAGATCGCCTTGGCGGCGATGACGTGCTCCAGCGGACCACCCTGGGCGCCCGGGAAGACTGCGGAGTTCAGCTTCTTCTCGATGTCGGCGTTGGCGCGGGCCAGGATCAGGCCACCACGTGGACCACGCAGGGTCTTGTGGGTGGTGGTGGTGACCACGTCGGCGAATGGTACTGGGTTCGGGTAGACGCCAGCGGCGACCAGGCCAGCGACGTGGGCCATGTCGACGAACAGGTAGGCACCGACTTTGTCGGCGATTTCGCGGAAGCGGGCGAAGTCCAGGACCTGCGAGTAGGCGGAGAAGCCGGCGACGATCATCTTTGGCTTGTGCTCGACAGCCAGGCGCTCGACTTCGTCGTAGTCGATCAGGCCGTTGCCGTCGATGCCGTACTGGACGGCGTTGTACAGCTTGCCCGAGGAGCTGACGCTGGCGCCGTGGGTCAGGTGACCGCCGTGGGCCAGGCTCATGCCCAGGATGGTATCACCGGCCGACAGCAGGGCCAGGTAGACAGCAGCGTTGGCTTGCGAGCCAGCGTGCGGCTGGACGTTGGCGTAGTCGGCGCCGAACAGCTCCTTGGCGCGGTCGATGGCCAACTGCTCGACGACGTCGACGTACTCGCAACCGCCGTAGTAGCGCTTGCCTGGGTAGCCTTCGGCGTATTTGTTGGTCAGAACCGAGCCCTGGGCCTCCATGACCGCTGGGCTGGTGTAGTTTTCCGAAGCGATCAGCTCGATATGCTCTTCCTGGCGCAGGGCTTCTTGCTGCATGGCTTCGAAGAGCTCGGCGTCGTACTTGGCAATGGTCAAATCACGGCTGAACATGGCGGTCCTCAAGGATCGGGGCTGAATTGGGATGGCATTCTAACCGATTGGGTCGGGGCTGGCATATGAAGTGGCATCAAGTCGCGGACCAATGGGCTTCATGTTGCAGGCCGCGCGGGGACTGGGCTGAGGCAGGGCGCTAGTTGACTCCGAAGTCCGTTTTTTTCGATGCCTGGTGGAGGCAGGATTGGTGTCCAACTTCTTGGGGGCAGCCCACCCTGTAGGAGCGGGCTTGCCCGCGAACACGGGCGTAGCCCGTGCCAGGCGGCGCGGTGTCCTTTTCGCGGGCAAGCCCGCTCCTACAGGGACTGCGTGGCGGCACGATCACTGAAACATGAACAAGGTTTCGTTGCTGAACTGCGCCTCGAACTGGTTGGCCGGCATCGGGCGGCCGAACAGGTAGCCCTGGACTTCGTCGCAGCCATGCTCGCGCAGGAACTCCAGCTGTTCATGCGTTTCCACGCCTTCGGCGATCACCGCCAGGTTGAGGCTGTGGGCCATGGCGATGATCGCCCGTGCGATCTGCGCATCCTGCTCGCCTTCGGGCAGGCCGTCGACGAAGGTACGGTCGATCTTCAGCACGTCGATGGGGAACTGCTTGAGGTAGTTGAGCGATGAATAGCCCGTGCCGAAGTCGTCCACCGCGATGCTCAGCCCCAGGTTCTTCAGGCTGTCGAGGATCTGCATGGCCTCGTTGACCTCGCGCATCAGGATACTCTCGGTCAGTTCCAGTTCCAGGCACGCCGGCGGCAGGCCGGTCTCCTCGAGAATAGTGGCGATCCGCTTGCCCAGCTGGCCGTCGGAGAATTGCCGGGCCGAGATGTTCACCGACACCTTCGGCACCCGCACCTTGGCCTTGTGCCAGGCCTTGAGCTGGCGGCTGGCCTCGCGCAACACCCAGTCGCCGACGTCGACTACCAGGCCCAGTTCCTCGATCACCGGGATGAAGTCGCCCGGCGGCACCAGGCCGCGGCGTGGATGGCGCCAGCGCAGCAGCGCCTCGGCGCCGGTCAGGCGCTTGCCGTCGCCGCTGAACTGCGGCTGGTAGTAAAGAATGAACTCGTTCTGCTCCAGGGCGTGACGCAGGTCGCTTTCCAGCTCCAGGCGCTCCAGGGCGCTGGCGTTCATGTCGGCCTGGTAGAACTGGAAGTTGTTCTTGCCGCGCTCCTTGGCGTGGTACATCGCCGTATCGGCGTTCTTCATCAGCTGGCTCAGCTCGTTACCGTCCTGCGGGCTGAGGGCGATGCCGATACTGGCGGTGACGAAGAACTCGCGACTCTCCAGCACGAATGGCCGCACCAGGCTGGCGAGGATGTTCTCGGCGACGTGAATGGCGCGGTTCAGCGCCATTTCACGGCTGGTACGCGACTGCAGCAGCAGGGTGAACTCGTCGCCGCCCATGCGTGCCACGGTGTCGTCTTCATCGACACAGGCCAGCAGGCGCTCGGCCATGTCCTTGAGCATGCGATCGCCGGCGGCGTGGCCGAGGGAGTCGTTGATCGGCTTGAAACGGTCAAGGTCGAGGAACATCAGCACCACCCACGACTTGTGCCGCTCGGCCTGCTGCAATGCCGTGTGCAGACGGTCCTGGAACAGGGTGCGGTTGGGCAGGTGGGTGAGGGCGTCGTAGTACGCGAGGCGGTGGATGCGCTGCTCGCTGGCCTTGCGCTCGCTGATGTCGGTGAAGAAACACACATAGCTGGCCAGGTCGCGCTCATCGTCGAGCACCGCGGTGATGCCCACCCAGGCCGGGTAGTGCTCGCCGCTGCGGCGCTTGAGCCACACTTCACCTTCCCAGGTGCCGCGTTGGTTCAGTTGCTTGAGCACATAGCCCAGGTGCGCGTCCTGCTGGCCTTCGACGGTGAGCATGTTCGGGCGTTGGTCGAGTACTTCATCGGGCGCATAGCCACTGACCCGGCTGAAGGCCTCGTTGACCTGGACGATATAGCCCGCCGGGTCGGTGATCAGGATCGCCGAGGTCGAGTGCTCGAATACCGTCGCGGCCATGCGCAGGTCTTTCTCGGCGCGTCGTTGCTGGCTGATGTCGCGCGCTACCCCAAGGACGCCCTCGAAGCGCTCGTGGTCGTCCCACACCAGCACCAGGCGCAGCTCGATGGGTATCTTGCGACCGTCGGCACGCAGGCAGTCGAACAGGAACATCTGGGTCGGCAGCTGGCTGCGCAACTGGCGCAGTTGCTCGCGGTCGTCCAGCGCCTTGCTGACCCGCTCCATGAGCGTCTGCATGCCGCTGAGCTGGGAGGGGTTGGCGATGATCGATGGCCAGCCGTTGTCGAAGATGTAGTCCACCGAGTAGCCCAGCACCGTCTGCACCGAGGGGCTGATGTAGTTGAGCTGCAGTTGGTTGTCGGTGGAGAAGATCACGTCACTGATGCTTTCGGCGAGCATCCGGTAGCGCTGCTCGCTGTCACGCAGCGACTGGCTGGCCTCGATCTGCACTGTGACATCCTTGCCCACACCGATGATCCGCGTGACCTGGCCTTCGCCATCACGGGCCAGGACCTGCTCGCGGATGTCGTAGCAGCGCCAGCCGCCGTCGCGGTGGCGGAAGCGCAGTTGGCAGTGCAGTGACTGGCTGTGACCGCTGTCGCGCTGTTGCTGGCGCAGGCTGCGGTAGTGCTCGGCATCCTCGGGGTGCAGCAGCAGCTCCCAGAAGTGATCGCCCATCTGCGCAAGTTCCGAGCGGTCGTAGCCCAGGGTTTGTCCCAGGTGGCGGTTGCTGAAGATCATGCGTCGGTTGTGCACGTCCTGAACGTAGAGCTGGTCGGGTACGGTACGCACGACGTCCGACCAGAAGCTCTCACGTTCGAGCAGCGACAGTTCGACCTGCTTGCGGCTGGTGATGTCGCTGATGCTGAGGATCACGGCCTGGTAGTCGCGCCGCTGCTGGGGCAGGCGGGCCATCAGCCACAGGTGCAGCTCGCCACCCAGTGGCGCGGGCAGGCGTACTTCGAGCTCGAACTGTGCGCGCTGCTCGATCAGCGCGTCGAGCAACTGCATGCCGATGCTTTCGCGGCCGTCGCCGCTACCCTCGATCAGCCGTTGCCAGGCGCCCTCGTTGCAGGTCACGTTGAGCAACTGGCGTGCAACTTCGTTGATCTCGGTGATCTTCAGTTCCTGCAGCAGGTTGCGCCGCAGGCCCGGCTCCAGTGCCAGGCTTTGCTTGAGTGCGGCGAGGTTGCGCAGGTGGTAGCGATCGAGCTGGCCGGGCAGGCTCGACAGGTCGAGCACGCACAGGGCCACGCCGGTGCTCTCGAAGATATCCTGATAGCGCCGGCGGTCTTCCTGCAAGGCACGCTGGCGACGGCGCATGTTGATCAACGCCAGGCCCGGCAGCAGGGCGCAGAACAGCACCAGCAAACTCTTGCCCAGCAGCGCGGGCAACAGTTTCTCGCGGGCCGAGGTCGGGTCGTACAGGCCGCGGACCTGCCAGGTGCTGTTGTCGATGAAAGCCAGCAGCACGCTGTGCAGTGCCGATGGGTTGGCGTGGGCGACACCGCTGCGCTCGATCACCGCGCCGTCACGGCTGTTTTCCAGCAGCCAGAGCGGGTGGATCGGCGTGTTGAGCTTGCTGGTCAGCTCCTGGTAGTAGTCGGTGGACAGGCGCAGCAGCCAGTAGCCGCGGTCCTGTTCGGCGGGCTGGCGCAGCAGCAGGTAGACCAGCTGGTTGTCGCTCGAATTGCCATAGAAGTAGGCATTACCATGGTTCAGGCGCACCAGGCCGTCGATCGTTTGACGGTCTGGGCTGTCGCGCAGGCTGTCGCCGCGGATCTGCCCATTGCTGTCCAGCCAGGCCAGGCCGCGCAAGGCCGGCAAGCGTCCCCTGAGGGTCTGCAGCAGCGCCGGCAACGCCGCCGGTGACGGTGGCTTGACGTAGGGCTGCACCAGATTCATGGCTTGCTGCGCCTTGAGCGCCATGTTCAGGGTGAGGTGGTCGGCCAGTTCCGCACTCGTCGCCACGCTTTGCTGGCGCAAGTCGGCCTGTGTGTGGCGGAACTGCGAGAACAGTTGCCAGAACAACAGACCCAGCAGGACCAGGGCCAGCAGAGCAAGCGCACCCTTGAGCGAGCCTCGCAACGAAGCAGACGGCGCAGGGCGCTGGATGGGCGGTTGGGTGAAGTTGGTCAAGCGTTGGTCCTGCGATTGGGCTGGCGAAGGCAGGGGAGATCATGCACGCGGCATGCCGCCGTGGCGCACTATAAGGCCGGACATACGAAAGCGGCTAGGCTCAACCTCATATGTATCTGCACTCGCCCATACTGCGTTGAAACGGAGCGAGCAATGCGCATGTACTTCAGTACACTGGGCTTGCTCGCTCCGTTTCGCCTTGTCTGGCCTTCGCGCAGACACATTTCAGACTGACCCTAGCATGCCTTGGATTATGGCAAAGTGCCAGTCCATATGTCGCCGATCCAGCGCTGACCACGCATTCGGCAACCCGCTTCCACCTGTGCGAGAATGCCGGCCGTTTCATAGTCAATGCATCGGAGAAGTACGGTTTGGTTACTCACTATTCCACCAATGGCCTCGATTCCGCCTGTGGGCGCAGCAGTCAGACCCTGGTCAGCACTGCCGTGGCCGACGACGTATCCTGCAAGTCCTGCCAGCGCTCGTTCACCAAGCCCGACGCCGCGGCTGCGCAGCGCAAGACACCCTCGCTGGCCGAGCTGCGCAAGTCGGCCAAGGTTGCTGTCGAGCCTGTCGTGGCGGCGGTCGTCACGGCCGATTTGGAGCCCGCTGCCAAGGTTGTGAACAAGTCGGCGAGCAGGTCCGTCCAGACCCCTGCCCGTGCCGGCGGTTTCAGCGCCAAGGCTGCCTGGGCTGCGCGCCTGGCCGAACAGAGCGGGCAGTCTCGCCTGCCGCGCGGCATGGGCAAGCAACGCCACGTCTGAGTCACGCTGCTTGTGGTGGCGAGGCTTGCCTGCGAAAAAGCCCCTGCGCTGTCTGGCACCCGCCAAGCCGGTGTTCGGGGCCAGGCCTATCGATCTGTTACCCGTTCGTCATTGAACGCCTGGCCCTCGATCGCGATGCGCCTGGCATACCCGACGCCCCATACCAACGCCCGGCTCATGTTTTCGCCCGGGCGTTGGAGATAGGCTTGTTCGTATAACGCGGAGCCATCGGCGCGATAGACACCGATGAACAACTGTGTCGCCCCCGTACGTGACAAGCGTGCCTGCACTTCAAGGCAGGCTCCGGTGTCCAGCGTCTCCTCATGGATTTGGTGGTGCAGGATCGGGTCGTACCACTGTCGATAGGTCTTGCCTCTTTTTTTCATCTGCCTACCCTCTGCATTGTTGTCAGCGGTAGATCACTTCCTGTGCGTATTCCGTCCAATTCAAACGGCACCATCGGACAGTCGGCAGACGTGTACAAATAGTCCTTGTTTGTACACCTAAGTTGTCATCAATCCATAAATCCAAGCCCATCCCTGATTGTCATTGGACAAGACTTTCGGGCCGTTGATAAGCGTGGCTGATATGCCCGCTCGCCAGGTTTGTGTCTACAAGATTAAAGACTCAAGTTCATTAGAGCCTTTCGTCCCCGCATTCAAAATCTTTTGCACGATGAGCCGCTTGCCCCCGGTCACTCATTTACACAGACCGTTCTGTGTAACTAACGACATGAGGTGTCAATCATGGCTAACAATCAAGACAATCGTGGCAATCAGGGTGGTAATGCCAACACCAATCCGGGCAACTTCGCCAACGATCGCGAAAAAGCCTCCGAAGCGGGACACAAAGGCGGCCAGGTGTCTGGGGGTAACTTCAAAACCGATCCGGAACGCGCTTCGGAAGCAGGTCACAAAGGTGGTCAAGCATCCGGTGGCAACTTCAAGAACGATCCTGAACGTGCCTCCGAAGCTGGCCATAAGGGAGGCCAGGTGTCGGGCGGCAACTTCGCCAATGATCGTGAGAAAGCCTCCGAAGCGGGGCGTGTCGGTGGACAGCATAGCCACGGCGGCGGTCGCAAGAGTGACGACAACCGCTAGTCATCCGTGAAAAGCGCAAGGGCAGCCGAGCTGCCCTTATGCGTTGATGAGGACCCGCTTATGTTCATGCACAACAAACGATTGCAGTACACCGTGCGCGTGGCGCAACCCAATCCCGGCCTTGCCAATTTGCTCCTTGAACAGTTCGGAGGTCCACAGGGTGAGCTGGCTGCAGCCATGCGCTATTTCACCCAGGCTGTCAGTGAGGACGATCCAGGACGCAAGGACATGCTCTATGACATTGCGACCGAAGAACTCAGCCACCTGGAGATCATCGGTTCGATCGTGGTGATGCTCAACAAGGGGGCCAAGGGCAACCTGGCCGAAGGCATAGAGAGCGAGGGCGAGCTTTACCGCTCGCTGACCGGCGCCGGCAACGACTCCCACATCACAAGCCTGTTGTATGGGGCTGGGGCGCCGCTGGTGAATTCCGCCGGCGTACCCTGGAGCGCAGCCTACATCGATACCATTGGCGAACCGACTGCCGACCTGCGTTCGAACATTGCCGCCGAGGCTCGCGCCAAGATTGTCTACGAACGGCTGATCAACGTCACCGATGATCCTGGCATCAAAGATGCGCTGGGTTTCCTGATGAGTCGCGAGATCGCCCACCAGATGTCGTTCGAAAAGGCGTTGCACGCCATCCAGCCAAACTTTCCACAAGGCAAGCTGCCAGGAGACCCTGAACTCAATCGCACCTACTTCAATCTGTCCAAAGGCGGTGAAATGCGCGGGGCGTGGAACGAGGGACAAGACTGGGTCTACGTCGACGAACCCCAGCCTGCAGTGGACGGCGGCGATGGATCGGCCAGTGTCCAGCTCGATGAAACCAGTGCGCAGGTTGTCGAGGCAATGAAACTCCGTACTCAGTCGAATCCAGAGGCGCAACCTTTGACCGGGGCGGAGCTCGGCAAGGTCAACAATGGACAGCAATGAGAAACACCCCGCGCCGGAGCTGATTCGGCGCGGGGCGCTGGTCAACGCTTGGCTTCGGTGTCTGGAGGGGCGATCGGGCCGGGAACGCGCGGGTCACCTCTGGCAATTGGTCCGTCAGCCATTCAGCCATGGCCACTTCTTCCTTGAGAGTTGAGCAGCAGGCTTGCGCAGTGGCTCTCTCTTCGACCGCAACCCTATATGGGCCGCCCCGCAAGCGCTGCCGCGGGCGTTTGGCCAGCGACATAAGACCTCTTTTCAGACAGGGCACATCGTACCCAGCAAGCGAATTTGCGCTGAACGCCCTTAAAGCTCGACAATGGCCCATTTTGCAAAGCTGGCCAGGTAGTTGTCAGTTTTATTCACGTTTGTGCAAGAGGTCCTCAGAATGGCTCAATACGTCTACACCATGCATCGGCTGAGCAAAGTCGTGCCGCCGAAGCGGGAAATTCTCAAGAACATCTCCCTGTCGTTCTTCCCCGGCGCCAAGATCGGCGTACTGGGCCTGAACGGCGCCGGTAAGTCCACGCTGCTGCGGATCATGGCGGGTGTCGACAAGGAATTCGATGGCGAAGCCCGTCCGATGCCCGACATCAATGTCGGCTACCTGCCGCAGGAGCCCCAGCTGGACGCGAGCAAGACCGTGCGTGAAGTGGTCGAGGAAGCGGTCAGCGTGATCAAGGATGCGCAGGCGCGCCTGGACGAGGTCTACGCGGCCTACGCCGACCCGGATGCCGACTTCGACAAGCTGGCCGCCGAGCAGGCCAAGCTCGAAGCCATCCTGCAGGCCGCTGACGGCCATAACCTGGAGCGTCAGCTGGACGTCGCCGCCGATGCCCTGCGCCTGCCGGCCTGGGATGCGAAGATCGAACACTTGTCCGGTGGCGAGAAGCGTCGTGTGGCCCTGTGCCGCCTGCTGCTGTCGGCCCCCGACATGCTGCTGCTGGACGAACCGACCAACCACCTGGACGCCGACTCGGTAGCCTGGCTGGAGCGCTTCCTGCACGACTTCCCTGGCACCGTGGTGGCCATTACCCACGACCGTTACTTCCTCGACAACGTCGCCGGCTGGATCCTGGAACTGGACCGCGGCGCGGGCATCCCGTACGAAGGCAACTACTCGGGTTGGCTGGAAGCCAAGTCGGAGCGTCTGGCGCAGGAATCCAAGCAGCAAAGCGCCCACGAGAAGGCCATGAAAGAGGAACTGGAGTGGGTCCGCAAAGGCGCCAAGGCTCGCCAGTCCAAGTCCAAGGCCCGTCTGCAGCGTTTCGAAGAGATGCAATCGCAGGAATTCCAGAAGCGCAGCGAGACCAACGAGATCTACATCCCGGCAGGTCCGCGCCTGGGCGACAAGGTCATCGAGTTCAAGAATGTCTCCAAGGGCTATGGCGATCGCGTGCTGATCGACAACCTGTCGTTCTCCATGCCAAAAGGCGCCATCGTCGGCGTTATCGGTGGTAACGGTGCGGGTAAGTCGACCCTGTTCCGCATGCTGATGGGCAAGGAGCAGCCGGACTCGGGCAGCATCGAGATCGGTGAAACCGTGCAACTGGCCTGCGTCGACCAGAGCCGCGAGGACCTGGACGGCAGCAAGACCGTGTTCCAGCAGATCTCCGACGGTTCCGACCAGATCCGCATCGGCAACTACGAGATCCCGTCGCGTACCTACGTGGGCCGCTTCAACTTCAAGGGCGGCGACCAGCAGAAGTTCGTCAAGGACCTCTCCGGTGGTGAGCGTGGCCGTCTGCACCTGGCGCTGACCTTGAAAGAGGGCGGCAACGTCCTGCTGCTCGACGAACCGTCCAACGACCTCGACGTCGAGACCCTGCGTTCGCTGGAGGAAGCCCTGCTGGACTTCCCGGGCGCCGCCATCGTGATTTCCCACGACCGTTGGTTCCTGGACCGTGTGGCGACCCACATCCTGGCCTACGAAGATGATTCGAACGTGGTGTTCTTCGAGGGCAACTACACCGAGTACGAAGCCGATCGCAAGAAGCGCCTGGGCGACGCCGCTGCCCAGCCGCACCGGGTACGGCACAAGAAGCTGGCGCAGTAAGCCGGTTTCACTTGCACAAGGATGGGGCCCTCAGGGGCCCCATTTTTGTGCCTGGCTGGGAGCGGTGGTGGCTTCATTCGCGGGCAAGCCCGCTCCTGCAATGGCTTGGAACTGCACGCTTCCCTGTAGGAGCGGGCTTGCCCGCGAATGCCACACCTCGGTGACAATTTGTATACATTTATATAAAACGCACCAAAAAAATTCAGAAAAACGACATTTTGCCCTGTTCCAGTGCGATTGCTTCTTGATAGAGTCCGGAAAAAATCAATAAGTCCAATCCTCTTGGTGAGATGTCTACCATGATCGAATCCGTCGACCATTTCCTTGCACGCCTGAAGCAGCGTGACCCTGCCCAACCCGAATTCCACCAGGCCGTCGAAGAGGTGCTGCGCAGTCTCTGGCCATTCCTCGAAGCCAATCCCCACTACCTGCAGGCCGGCATTCTCGAACGCATGGTCGAGCCGGAGCGTGCGGTACTGTTCCGTGTGTCGTGGGTCGATGACCAGGGCAAGGTCCAGGTCAACCGCGGTTATCGCATCCAGATGAGCAGCGCCATCGGCCCGTACAAGGGCGGCCTGCGTTTCCATCCGTCGGTGAACCTGGGTGTGCTCAAGTTCCTGGCCTTCGAGCAGGTGTTCAAGAACTCGCTGACCTCGCTGCCCATGGGGGGCGGCAAGGGCGGCTCGGACTTCGACCCCAAGGGCAAGAGCGACGCCGAAGTCATGCGCTTCTGTCAGGCGTTCATGAGCGAGCTGTACCGCCACATCGGTGCTGACCTCGACGTGCCGGCCGGCGATATCGGTGTGGGCGCCCGTGAGATCGGCTTCATGTTCGGCCAGTACAAGCGCCTGGCCAACCAGTTCACCTCGGTGCTGACCGGCAAGGGTATGACCTACGGCGGCAGCCTGATCCGTCCTGAGGCCACCGGCTACGGCTGCGTGTATTTCGCCGAAGAGATGCTCAAGCGCAAGGGCCTACGCATCGACGGGCGTCGCGTGGCCATCTCCGGTTCTGGCAACGTCGCCCAGTATGCGGCGCGCAAGGTCATGGACCTGGGCGGCAAGGTGATCTCGCTGTCCGACTCCGAGGGCACGCTGTTCTGCGAGGCCGGGCTGAACGACGAGCAGTGGGATGCGCTGTTGGAGCTCAAGAACGTCAAGCGCGGCCGCATCAGCGAGCTGGCCGAGCGTTTTGGCCTGGAGTTCCGCAAGGGCCAGACGCCGTGGAGCCTGCCGTGCGACATCGCCCTGCCGTGCGCCACGCAGAACGAACTGGACCTCGAGGATGCCCGCACACTGCTGAGCAACGGCTGCATCTGCGTGGCCGAAGGCGCCAACATGCCGACCACGCTCGAGGCGGTGGACCTGTTCATCGAGGCGGGTACCCTGTTTGCACCGGGCAAGGCGTCCAACGCCGGTGGCGTCGCGGTGTCGGGCCTTGAGATGTCGCAGAACGCCATGCGCCTGCTGTGGACGGCGGGTGAGGTGGACAGCAAGCTGCATGCGATCATGCAGTCGATCCACCATGCCTGCGTGCACTATGGCGAAGAGGCCGATGGGTCGGTCAACTACGTCAAGGGCGCGAACATCGCCGGCTTCGTGAAAGTGGCGGATGCCATGCTGGCGCAGGGCGTGGTCTGATTCGAGATCGTCGGGCCGCTTTGCGGCCCAATCGCGGGACAAGCCCGCTCCCACAGGGATTGGGCTGGTCTTCCTGCAGGAATCGCGATTGAGCTGCGCAGCAGCCCCTAACCTTCTCCCAGGATCTCGACCACCTCGATGGACAGATCCCCCGCAGGCCGCCGCCATACCACTTCATCCCCAGGCCCCGCGCCAAGCAGCGCCCGCCCCAGCGGTGAGCCCCAGTTGATCAGCCCCCGCGCTGCATCGGCCTGGTCTTCCCCGACCAGCTGCACCCTGTGCTCCTCATCCTGCTCATCGACGAACCTCACCCGGCTACCGATCTGCACCTTGTCCTGCGAGGTTGCAGGTGGCACCACCTGGGCGCTCTGTACGCGTGCCCGGAAATAGCGCAGGTCGCGCTCGGTATCGGCCAGACGCTGCTTGTCGGCGTGCTCACCCTGGGCTTGCAGATCGCTGTGCAGGGCAATGAGCGCCGCCACGCGTTGCTGCAACTGTGCAAGTCCGCTGGCGGTGACGTAGTTGGGCTGGTCGCTGACCCGTCGCTCCACCGGCTGGCTGGCCTGGGCGGCGGCCTGGTCTTCGTTGACGAATGCTCGGCTCATGAACGGCCTCCTTGTTTCTGGAGACCATGGTGAGGGCTGTAGGGTTTCCCTGAATGTCTGGCTGCGACCTAATTGTGGCGATAGGCGCGCGCGGCACCGCGGTCTTTTTCCTGTTGCCAGTCGCGGTCACGCTCGTCCCAGTAGCGCTCTCGGTACTGGCGCGTGTCTTCGCTGTTCTGCATGGCATGGCACTGGCGAAAGCCGTCGTCCCAACCGCTTTCGTAGCGGCGGTCGTGGAGGTAGCGCGGCACGTCCTTGCGAAAATCACCGACCATCAACCCCGCTGCCTGGCGGCCGCTGCTGCAGCCGTCCTGGAATCCATCGGCATAGGCCGGTGGATAGCCCTGGTCGAGCATCTGCTCGTGGGTGGACTGGCAGCCGACCAGCAGCAGGGTTATCCACAGGGCGAACGCGTACCGCAACATAGACTCTGGACCTCCGGGTGATAGAGGAAGTCTAGGTCGCGGATTGTCGTGGCGATGTCAAAACGCCGTCGAAGGATTGCACGTCATGATGCGAATCCCTGTGAGTGGTATCAGTACTGATACCACTTCAATTCGAGCATCACCTCGTTCTGCGCGGTGGCCAGGTGGCTGAACTCGCGCTTGGCGCTCAACCGCAGGCCCAGGTTCTGCGAAATCTCCCACTGCTGGTTCAGGCTCAGGCTGCGCCGCACTTCGCCATTGGTGAAGTAATCGCCTTTCGCCTCCAGGGTCATGTTGCCCAGCCCGTTGCGCCACAGCAGGCCGCCATTGAAACCGGCTGCCGGCGAGATGAACTCGGCGAAGTCGTTGTGGTGTTCGACCCGCACCGTACCGAGGGCGAAGCCCAGCAGGCCGTCGGCGAGCTGCCAGGTGCCACCGCCGCCACCGTTGACGTGGCTGACCAACACCTCGTCGTCATGCTTGCCCGGCACCCGCTCGAGGCCGCCGGCGACCTGCCACGACCAGGGTTTGAGCAGCTCGTTGCGCGGGGTCAGTGAGCGGATGGTGGCCAGGTCGAGGCGTTGCACCTGCCAGTCGTTGCCCTCGTACTGGCGCAGCTTGAGCTGGAGGATCTCGATCTGTGCGCCGAGCGGGAAGCCGTAGGCGTTGTCGTTGAGGTCGTGGTAGGCCATGCGCAAGCCATATTCGGCGAAGGCGCGGTCTTCGCGGGTGCCGACACCCAACTGCCAGGTCCGCGACTGGTGACCGTCCTCAGGCAGGCCGGGGCGTTCGATCTGCAGCGGTGGCGGCGGGTTGCGGTTGATTGCCCGCAGCAGCTCGAAGCTGCGCCTGGCCTGTTCGGGGTCACGCTCCTGGCCGGTGGCGCGGTAGCGTTCCAGGCGATAGGCCGCATCTTGTACCAGGGCCTGGCGTTCGCGGGGCAGGGCGGTGAACGCGGGGCTCTGCAATTGCGCGGTGTCGGCGCTGACGGCCAATACCTGCTGTTTTTCGTGATGGTCCAGTGGCTCGGCGCGGGCCAGCAGCTCGCGTTCGCGCGATGGCCGGTAGCGCACATCGGACACCAGCCCCGACTGCTTGACGGCCTTGACCGTGTCGGTGGGGATGGCGGTGAGCGGGAACTGCGAGGTCAGGTCCAGCCCGGGGCGGGCGACCTGCAGCAGCTCCAGCAGGCGGTAGGAGCAGTTCTCGTCGAAGAAGAAGTAGTCGAACTGCACCTGCTTGAGTTCCCAGACGTGCTCGACCATGCGCCCGGTCTCTTCAGGCGTCAGGTCCAGCTGGTACTCCCACAGGTCGCGGTTCTCCAGGCTGCGGTATTCGGAGAGTTTCTCCTGGTACGGCATCATCGCGAACAGCCCGGGGTAGCCGCCCATCAGGCCTTTCCAGGCGTAGAGGATGCTGTTGTCGCTGCCTTCGATATAGGCGCCGAAGTTGATCGCGTAGCTGAGTAGCGTGGTGTCGTTGCTGCGGGTGTCGGCCTTGTCGATGCGCAGCAGGGTATGGCCGAACATCGAGGACGGGCTGTTGAGGTAGGCCGCCGGGAAGATCAGCACCGCGCTGTGCGGTGCGACGTCGGCGTACCAGCGGCTGTATTCCTGGCAGTCCGGGGTCGGCAGGTCGCTGAGCTGCAGTTGTTCACGTAGCCAGCGGGTGCGCGCCGGAAAGACGCATTGGGCGTGTTTGTCGCCCAGGCTCGCCGGGGCATACAGCGCATCGACCGTGGCCCGCAGTTCGCGATCCGGATGATGGGCGCCGTCCTCGGCGAGAAAGAATTTGTCGTCGTCCACATAACTGCGCCAACCGCCCAGCTTGGCGGTTTCGTAGTGACCCAGTGCGATCCAGTAGCGGTCGGCGGCCAACTGCTGCACGCGCGCCTCATCCAATGAAGGTGCCGCGTAGGCAGGGGCGCAGGCGCATAACGTCAGGTAGGCGAAGCGTTTGAGCATATCGGGCAACTACTTCTGAATGATGCCGAAGGGAGGCGGGCGAAACCCGCCCCGCAAGCGGGGCGGGCAGGGTCGAACTTACGCTTCGGTAGCGTATTTCGCCAGTTGCGGATCTTTTTTCAGGACCGCGATGGTGTTGTTGTGGACATCTTCGGCAGTGACGTTGGCGCTGCTGAAGATCTGCTGGAAGTGGTCGTGGGTGACCGAGGCGAAGTGCGCGCGGTCTTCGGGTTTGACGCCCAGTACCACGGCGTAGGTGGTCAGGGCTTCGCCCTGGCCCTGGGCCATGTCTTCGGACAGTTCGTTCATGGTGCCATTCATGGCCAGCCACGATTTACCGCCGTAGGTGAGCGCTGCCTTGGTGGAGCAGCCGTTGGTGCCGGAGGTCATGCCGAAGGTGGCGTTACCGGAGGTGCCGTTGGTGGTGGAGGCCAGGAAGTGCGCCGGAGTGCCGCGCTGGCCTTCGAACAGCAGGTTGCCCCAACCGCAGTTCGGGCCGCCTGGCGCTTCGGCCATGGCATTGATCGAAACCGCGGCGAACAAGGTACCCAGAAGAATCCGTTTCATAGCGTTATTCTCTTTTTCGATACGTATCAATGATCAGGGTTGTCTGGCAGTTCACTGCCAGGACGGGGAAGCGTTTTACCCACCCGCGCAGTTTGGAGTTTAGGCACGATCCAATAGTTGCGTAGTTGATTGCGAAAAAATCTTGGACAAACCTTTTTAACGCCTGCGACATAAAGTCCCGCGGAGCCTTGCAAGGCGCGCGCCCCCGGCGCCAGAATGCTGCGTATCCGCCCCGCCGAAGTAAGGAAACCCAATGCCCGATCCTGTTGCTGCGCGCCTGCGTCTCGCGCCCGAAGCCCTGACCCGGCGTTTTTCCCCCGAGCAGTTTGCCTTCACCAACACCGATGATCTGGAGCCGTTTCGCGGAGTACTGGGCCAGGAGCGTGCCGTCGAGGCCCTGCAGTTCGGCGTGGCCATGCCACGCCCTGGCTACAACGTCTATGTGATGGGCGAGCCGGGCACCGGCCGCTTCTCCTTCGTCAAGCGCTACCTCAAGGCCGAGGGCAAGCGCCAGCAGACCCCGGCCGACCGGGTCTACGTCAACAATTTCGAAGACACCCGCGAGCCGCGTGCGCTGGAGTTGCCGGCAGGCACTGCTGGCGAGTTCATCGCCGACATGAACGGTTTGATCGGCAACCTGCTGGCGACCTTCCCGGCGGTGTTCGAGCACCCGTCCTACCAGCAGAAGAAGGGCGCCATCGATCGCGCCTTCAACCAGCGCTACGACCGTGCCCTGGATGTGATCGAACGCGCGTCGCTGGAAAAGGACGTGGCGCTGTACCGCGACGCCAGCAATGTCGCCTTCACCCCCATGGCCGACGGCAAGGCGCTGGATGAGGCCGAGTTCGCCCAGTTGCCTGAAGAGGTCCGCGAGCAGTTCCACGAAGACATCGCCGAGCTGGAGGAGCGTCTCAACGAGGAGCTGTCCAGCCTGCCGCAGTGGAAGCGCGAGTCGAACAATCAGCTGCGCGAACTGAACGAAGAAACCATCACCCTGGCCCTGCAACCGCTACTGGCCCCTCTGTCGGAGAAGTACGCCGAGAACGCTGCGGTGTGCGCCTACCTGCAGTCGGTGCAGTTGAACCTGCTGCGCACCGTGGTCGAGCAACTGGTCGACGATGCCAAGACCGACGCGGTGGCGCGCAAGATGCTCGAGGAGCAATACGCGCCAAGCCTGGTGGTGGGGCATCCGGTCAATGGCGGCGCGCCGGTGGTGTTCGAGCCGCACCCGACCTACGACAACCTGTTCGGTCGCATCGAGTACAGCACTGACCAGGGCGCGCTTTCCACTTCCTACCGCCAGCTGCGTCCCGGTGCATTGCACCGCGCCAACGGCGGCTTCCTGATCCTGGAAGCGGAAAAAATGCTGGGCGAGCCCTTCGTCTGGGATGCACTCAAGCGCGCGCTGCAGTCGCGCAAGCTGAAAATGGAGTCGCCGCTGGGCGAACTGGGCCGCATCGCCACCGTCACCCTGACGCCGCAGATGATCCCGCTCAACGTCAAGCTGGTGATCATCGGCTCGCGTCAGCTCTACTACGCGCTGCAGGACCACGATTCGGACTTCCAGGAGATGTTCCGCGTACTGGTCGACTTCGACGAAGACATGCCGATGGTCGACGAGAACCTCGAGCAGTTCGCCCAGCTGTTGCGCACGCGTACCAATGAAGAGGGCATGGCGCCGCTGACCAGCGATGCCGTGGCGCGCCTGGCGACCTTCAGCGCGCGCCTGGCAGAGAACCAGTCGCGGCTCTCGGCGCGTATCGGCGACCTGTTCCAGCTGGTCAGCGAGGCGGACTTCATCCGCCAGTTGGCCAACGACGAGATGACCGACGCAGGCCACATCGAGCGTGCGCTCAAGGCCAAGGCGACCCGCACCGGGCGGGTGTCGCAGCGGGTGCTCGATGACATGCTCGCCGGCATCATCCTGATCGACAGCGAAGGCGCTGCTATCGGCAAGTGCAACGGCCTGACGGTACTGGAGGTCGGCGATTCGGCATTTGGCATGCCTGCGCGGATCTCCGCCACGGTCTACCCGGGTGGCAGCGGCATCGTCGACATCGAGCGTGAGGTCAACCTCGGCCAGCCGATCCATTCCAAAGGCGTGATGATCCTCACTGGATACCTGGGCAGCCGCTACGCCCAGGAATTCCCCCTGGCGATCTCGGCGAGCATTGCCCTGGAACAGTCCTATGGCTATGTGGACGGCGACAGTGCCTCGCTTGGCGAGGCCTGTACGTTGATCTCGGCGCTGTCGCGCACGCCGCTCAAGCAGTGCTTCGCCATCACCGGTTCGATCAACCAGTTCGGCGAAGTGCAGGCAGTGGGTGGGGTCAACGAGAAGATCGAAGGCTTCTTCCGCCTGTGCGAAGCGCGTGGGCTGACTGGTGAGCAAGGGGTGATCATCCCGCGCGCCAACGTTGCCACGCTGATGCTCGACGAGCGCGTGTTGCAGGCGGTCGAAGCCGGGCGCTTCCATGTCTATGCGGTGAGCCAGGCCGATGAAGCGCTGAGCCTGCTGGTGGGCGAGGATGCGGGGACGCCGGACGAGAAGGGCGAATTCCCTGAAGGCAGCGTCAACGCGCGGGTGGTCGAGCGTCTGCGGGTCATCGCCGAGATGATCAGCGAGGAAGAGATCAAGGAGGCCGAGAAGGAACGGCTGGAGGAGATGGTGGCCCAGGCCAAGCCGGCTTGAGTCAATAATCCGGCGCTGGCGGCCAAGTGCTACCGTTCAGCGCCGGTTTTCCAGCAATGCCCACCTGTCATCTATGCTGGAACTTAAGGAGTTTTCAGGGTTCAGGATGGAAACAGCCTGTCATGCAGGCTGAACAGGGCTTCTCAGAGGGGACGCCGCCATGCGCAACCTCAGCCTCACCCGCCAGTGCCTTGGCCTGGTGACCCGCATCGAGTGCAGCATCCGTCCGCTGGCCGGCGACAACGGCATGTGGACCTTGCTGTTTGCCGCCGGCATGTCCGGTGAACAGCCTTCGGCGATCAAGGCACAAGGGCCGTTTCATGGGCCGATGGTGGCCGAATCGGTGATGAACGCCGTTGTCGACAGCTTGACCCTGCACGGCTACCAGGTGGCTGAAGACCCGCAGATCTGGTGCCTGCACCTGCAGGCGCAATTGCGGCGGATCAACGGAGAACGTTGCCGCAATATTGGGGACTACCAGTTCCGTCCGGATAATTGAAGAGGACTCTGCGGCAACCCGCCGCAGACTTTTGCTGTCATTGATGGCTGGCTATACTCGCGCACGCTTTTCCAGTCCTCTCATGAGTCCCTATCCTCCATGGAACGTATTCTCGAAAACGCGATGTATGCCTCTCGCTGGCTGCTCGCACCCATCTATTTCGGCCTGTCGCTGGGCTTGCTGGCGCTGGCGCTGAAGTTCTTCCAGGAAGTGGTTCACGTCCTGCCAAACGTCTTCGCGCTGAGCGAAGCGGACCTGATCCTGGTGATCCTGTCGCTGATCGACATGTCGCTGGTCGGCGGCCTGCTGGTGATGGTGATGATCTCCGGCTACGAGAACTTCGTCTCGCAACTGGACATCGACGAGAGCAAGGAGAAGCTCAACTGGCTGGGCAAGATGGACTCTTCTTCGCTGAAGATGAAGGTTGCGGCGTCGATCGTGGCCATTTCCTCGATCCACCTGCTGCGCGTGTTCATGGATGCGCAGAACATCTCCACCGACTACCTGATGTGGTATGTGATCATCCACATGACCTTCGTGGTCTCGGCCTTCTGCATGGGCTATCTGGACAAGCTGACCAAGCATTGAGTCGGTGTTGCCCTTTTCGCGAGTTCGCCCGCGAGAAGGGCGACGTGCTTCCGACCGACGAGTGGCCCCTTGTCTAATCCCGGCTTCTGTACAAAAAATGAGCACTCATGTGGGCTTCCCACAGCGAGGTGCATCCATGAACCTGCATCAGCTCAATACCGAGGCCAGGGCCGGCCACGTCGATGAACTCAATCTGATCGCCATCGAAGGCGGCGATTACCTGCTCGAGGCCCGGATCAAGGGTCATGCCCATCCGTTGAACGATCCCCGTGGCGAGCGCCTGCGGGTGCAGTCGGTCGAAGATGCTCGCTTGCTCCTGCAAGCCCTGCCCATGCTGTCGATGAACCTGGTGCACTGGTCGGTGCAGGATGAGATGTGCGGAATGGGCAGCCACCCGGAGGAAGACCTCAAGGTCCCGATATCCCAGCGTTCGGCCTGGTAGCTGCTTCGCGCGGCCCCAGTGTGCTAGGCTGCTTGCCCTTTTGACCAAGGGCGCGGATGCAGTGCGCCCTTAAGCGGAGCAAGCCAATGTCCGAACTCAACCTGTCCACCGACGAATCCCGCGTCAGCTACGGCATCGGCCGCCAGCTGGGCGGCCAGCTGCGAGACAACCCACCACCAGGCGTGAACCTGGAAGCGATTCTCGCTGGCCTGACCGACGCCTTCAACGGTGCCGACAGCCGTGTCAGCGAAGCCGACCTGTCTGCCAGCTTCAAGGTTATCCGCGAAGTGATGCAGGCCGAAGCTGCCGCCAAAGCCGAAGCTGCTGCCGCCGAGGGCAAGGCCTTCCTGGTCGAGAATGCCAAGCGTGATGGCATCACCACCCTGGCTTCGGGCCTGCAGTTCGAAGTGCTGACCGCTGGTAGCGGCGCCAAGCCGAGCCGCGAAGACAACGTGCGTACCCACTACCACGGCACCCTGATCGACGGCACCGTGTTCGACAGCTCCTACGAGCGCGGCCAGCCTGCCGAATTCCCGGTAGGTGGCGTGATCGCTGGTTGGACCGAAGCGCTGCAACTGATGAACGCTGGCAGCAAATGGCGCCTGTACGTGCCGAGCGAGCTGGCCTATGGCGCGCAAGGCGTTGGTAGCATCCCGCCGCACAGCGTGCTGGTGTTCGACGTCGAGCTGCTCGACGTTCTGTAAGACTGCGTTGTCTTCATCGCGGGGCCAGCCCGCTCCCACATGTGCCCTGCAGGCTCTAGTGCGTAGGTGTATTGGTGGGAGCGGGCCTTGCCCGCGAAGAGGCCGGTAATGCCGGCCTCAATTCCAATCCGTTCCCCCTGGGCGCAACGCCCGCGCATAGCAGAACAGAAACAGATTCCTCACCAGTTCCTTCAGTACTCCAGGCTCACTCGAGTTCAGGCCGTTGAGGTCCAGGTCGCCCTGGTCACGCAGTTCGTCGAGCGCTTCTTCCTCGAGTACGGCACAGACTTCGCCGGTCTCGCGATGGAGGATGCGCAGGTAGGGATGGGGGCGGTCGAGCCAGGCGTCGATCAGGTAGGTCATGGCTATTCTCCTTGGAAAGCGTTCCAATGAGAATAATTATTATTATCAAAATAGCAAGTGACTATTGGATTAATTCTGCCGAAGGGTGCAGATGATCCTGTTGCAGGATCTGTTAGGGCCACCCGAGGGTAGCCCTGCAAATAGGCTCAGACCTTGCGCACGAACTCGGACTTGAGTTTCATCGCGCCGATGCCGTCGATCTTGCAGTCGATATCGTGGTCGCCGTCGCACAGGCGGATGTTCTTGACCTTGGTGCCGACCTTGACCACCAGCGACGAGCCCTTGACCTTGAGGTCCTTGATCACGGTGACGGTGTCGCCATCCTGCAGGACGTTGCCGACCGAATCTTTTTTCACCACGTCATCGCTGGCCGTCTCGGCGTCGCCGGTGGCCGACCACTCGTGGGCGCATTCAGGGCAGATCAGTTGGGTGCCATCCTCGTAGGTGTATTCGGAGTTGCAGGCGGGGCAGGGCGGCAGAGTGCTCACTTCGGTTCCTTGGTGTACAGAGGGTTAAAGGCGCACATTGTATAAGGTTTTGCGGCGAAAATGTTTTTTGTCCGCACCAAAGCATTCGCGGGCAAGCCCGCTCTCACACGACCCAAGTACATCAGGTCCTTGTGGGAGCGGGCTTGCCCGCGAATGAAGACGATGCGATCTATCAGTGTGTACGCGCGACCGCAAACTCGCTCAGCTCGACCAGTGCATCACGGTATTCGCTTGCTGGCAGCACTTCCAGGCAGGCGATGGCGCGGGCGACGTAGTCGCGGGCCATCCGTGCGGTGTAGTCGAGTGCGCCGGAGGCTTCGACGGCAATGCGGATCTGCTCGAGGTCTTCCAGGCCGCCCTTCTGGATGGCCTGGCGCACCAGCGCCGCCTGCTCTGGCGTGCCTTCGCGCATGGTGTAGATCAGTGGCAGGGTGGGCTTGCCTTCGGCCAGGTCGTCACCGACGTTCTTGCCCAGGGTTTCGGAGTCGCCCTTGTAGTCGAGCAGGTCGTCGACCAACTGGAAGGCCACGCCCAGGTGGTCGCCAAAGGTGCGCAGGGCCTCGCGCTGCTCGTCGCTGGCGCCGGCCAGCGCCGCGGCGCTGTGGGTCGAGGCTTCGAAGAGCATGGCGGTCTTGCCGCGGATGACGTCCATGTACACCTCTTCGGTGGTGCTGGCATCACGCACGCGCGACAGCTGCAGCACTTCACCCTCGGCGATCACCCGGGTGGCCTTGGACAGGATCTGCATGACCGGCATCGAGCCCAGTTCGACCATCATTTCGAACGAGCGCGAATAGAGGAAGTCGCCGACCAGCACGCTGGGGGCGTTACCCCACAGGGCATTGGCAGTGGAGCGGCCGCGGCGCATGCCGGACATGTCGACCACATCGTCGTGCAGCAGGGTGGCGGTGTGCAGGAATTCGATGGTCGCGGCCAGCAGGCGCAGGTCGTCGCCTTCACGGCCCAGGGCCTTGCCGCACAGCAGCACCAGCAATGGGCGCAGGCGTTTGCCACCCGCGGATGTGATATAGTCGCCGATCTTCGATACCAGCGGCACGCGCGAGGTCAGCTGCTTCTTGATGATCTCGTCGACGGCGCTGAAATCGTCAGCTACCGCGCGGTAGAAGGATTGGGGTTGCATCGGCTGCTCCATTGAGGTTGCGCGGCATGCTAGGTCGCGGGTCCCGGTGTGTCAAGGCGCGCTGCCTGCACCCTCGGGGCGGCACTTGCAAGGCTTTACCGGGTTGCGTACAATCGCGCACCCTAACTTCCTGGGCAGCACCTGCCTTACGCAATTGCACCGGGCCGTTCCAGCCTTGTGCAGCCATGCCAGCCAATACTCATCATATAAAGCGCTGGGTGAGCAGGATTATCGGAGATTCAAAATGTCCTACGCAGTAATCGTTACCGGCGGCAAGCAGTACAAAGTCGCTGAAGGTGAATTCCTCAAGATCGAAAAACTGGAAGTCGCCACTGGCGAATCCGTGACTTTCGATCGCGTTCTGCTGGTCGCCAACGGTGAAGAAGTCACCATCGGTGCTCCAGTCGTTGCTGGCGCCAAAGTAGTGGCCGAAGTTGTTTCGCAAGGCCGCCACGACAAGGTTCGCATCATCAAGTTCCGTCGTCGTAAGCACCACATGAAGCGCATGGGCCACCGCCAGTGGTTCACCGAGATCAAAATCACCGGTATCCAGGCTTAATCCCCTAGGTCCCCTGAATTTATTTGGAGAATTGAACCATGGCTCACAAGAAGGCTGGTGGTAGTACTCGTAACGGTCGCGACTCAGAATCGAAACGCCTTGGCGTGAAGATGTATGGCGGCCAGGTTATCAAGCCGGGCAACATCATCGTCCGTCAGCGTGGCACCGAATTCCACGCTGGCTACGGCGTTGGCATGGGCAAGGATCACACCTTGTTCGCCAAGATCGACGGCGTGATCAAGTTCGAGAAGAAAGGCGAGTTCAACCGCCGTTACGTGAGCATCGTCGCCGCTTAATCGCGACGTCGCTCCAGAAGCCCCGTCATGCGACGGGGCTTTTTCGTTTGTGGTGAGCCTCTTGCAAAGCTGTTTGTCTGGGCTGCCGGCGTTGGTTTCTGATGATACGGGGCCGCCGCGCTCATTTTTGCAAGAGCCTCAGGGTTTTCTGGTTTTCAGCTCGTCGTCCGACGAGAGGCGGTTTTGAATGAAGTTTGTTGACGAAGTATCGATCCGGGTAAAAGCCGGTGACGGCGGTAACGGTTGCATGAGCTTCCGCCGCGAAAAATTCATCGAGAACGGCGGTCCCAACGGCGGTGACGGTGGCGACGGCGGCTCGGTGTACATGGTGGCCGACGAGAACCTCAACACCCTGGTCGACTACCGCTACACCCGCCACCACGAGGCCCAGCGCGGCCAGAATGGCGGCAGCACCGATTGCACCGGCAAGAAGGGCGAGGACCTGTTCCTGCGCGTGCCGGTCGGCACCACGGTGATCGATGCCTCCACCCAGGAAGTCATCGGCGACCTGATCACCCCGGGTCAGAAGCTGATGGTCGCCCAGGGCGGCTGGCACGGCTTGGGCAACACCCGTTTCAAGTCGAGTACCAACCGTGCGCCGCGCCAGACCACGCCTGGCAAGCCGGGCGACCAGCGCGACCTGAAGATGGAATTGAAAGTGCTGGCCGACGTCGGCCTGCTGGGCCTGCCGAACGCCGGCAAGAGCACCTTCATTCGCGCCGTCTCGGCCGCCAAGCCGAAGGTTGCCGACTACCCGTTCACCACCCTGGTGCCGAACCTGGGCGTGGTCAGCGTCGACCGCTGGAAGAGCTTCGTCATCGCCGACATTCCCGGCTTGATCGAGGGCGCCTCCGAAGGTGCCGGCCTGGGTATCCGCTTCCTCAAGCACCTGGCCCGTACCCGTGTGCTGCTGCACCTGGTCGACCTGGCGCCGCTGGACGAGAGCAGCCCGGCCGATGCGGCCGAAGTGATCATCAACGAGCTGGCGCAGTTCAGCCCGGCGCTGGTCGATCGCGAGCGCTGGCTGGTGCTGAACAAGGCCGACATGCTGATGGAAGACGAGCGCGACGAGCGTGTGAAGGAAGTCGTCGACCGCCTGAACTGGGATGGCCCGGTCTACGTGATCTCGGCGATCTCCAAGCAGGGCACCGAGAAGCTCAGCCATGACCTGATGCGCTTCCTCGAAGACCGCGCCGACCGCCTGGCCAACGACCCGGCCTACGCCGCCGAGCTCAACGAACTCGACCAGCGCATCGAAGACGAGGCCCGTGCCCAGCTTCAGGCCCTGGACGACGCTCGTACCCTGCGCCGTACCGGCGTCAAGAGCGTCCACGACATCGGCGACGATGACGACTGGGATGACTTCGAGGACGACGAGGACGGCCCGGAAATCATTTACGTGCGCGACTGACCGGTTGCAGTACACTGAACGCCGCTCTTCGAGGCAGTGTGCCGTGATCAGGCTTGGGCGTTGAGCCCATCGCGGGACAAGCCCGCTCCCACAGGTCCGCTGGGATCCTTGTGGGAGCGGGCTTGTCCCGCGATGGCCTCAACACCCTCTCACGGTACGCCGCTCAAATGAGCGGCGTTTTGGTATCTACAGATTCGACATAGGTTGGAAGAGAAGATGCGAAGCAAGGTGACGGGCGCCAAGCGCTGGGTCGTGAAGATCGGCAGTGCGCTGCTGACCGCCGATGGCAAGGGCCTCGACCGTGGTGCGATGGCGGTCTGGGTCGAGCAGATGGTCGCACTGCGTGAAGCGGGCGTGGAACTGGTATTGGTCTCCTCCGGGGCCGTGGCCGCAGGCATGAGCCAGCTGGGCTGGACCACGCGACCGAGTGCGATGAACGAGCTGCAGGCGGCCGCCTCGCTCGGCCAGATGCGCCTGGTGCAGGCCTGGGAGTCGAGCTTCGGCGAGCACGGCAAGCACACCGCGCAGATCCTCCTGACCCACGACGACCTCTCCGACCGCAAGCGCTACCTCAATGCCCGCAGCACCCTGCGCACCCTGGTCGACCTGGGCGTGGTGCCGGTGATCAACGAGAACGATACCGTGGTCACCGACGAGATCCGCTTCGGCGACAACGACACCCTGGCCGCGCTGGTAGCCAACCTGGTCGAGGCCGACCTGCTGGTGATCCTCACCGACCGCGACGGTATGTTCGACGCCGACCCGCGCAACAACCCTGAAGCCCAACTGATCTACGAAGCCCGCGCCGACGATCCGTCGCTCGACGCCGTGGCGGGCGGTACCGGTGGCGCCCTGGGGCGCGGTGGCATGCAGACCAAGCTGCGTGCCGCACGCCTGGCTGCGCGCTCCGGTGCCCACACCATCATCATCGGTGGCCGTATCGAGCGTGTGCTGGACCGCCTGAAGGCTGGCGAGCGCCTGGGCACCTTGCTGTCGCCTGAGCGCGGCATGCTCGCTGCGCGCAAGCAGTGGCTGGCTGGGCACCTGCAGACCCGCGGCACCCTGGTGCTCGATGCTGGCGCTGTGAAGGCCCTGCGCGAATCGAACAAGAGCCTGTTGCCGGTCGGCGTGAAGACTGTGCAGGGCAGCTTCCGCCGTGGCGAAATGGTGGTCTGCGTCGGCCCCGATGGCCTGGAAGTGGCCCGTGGCCTGGCCAACTACAGCGCCCTGGAGGCGCAGAAGATCATCGGCCAGCCGTCGGACGCCATCGAAAGCCTGTTGGGCTACAGCGCCGAACCCGAGCTGGTGCACCGCGACAACCTGGTCCTGGTCTGAAGGAGATGCCCGTGCTGAAAAGGATGTTTGCCGTGGCAGCGCTGATGCTGCCGATGCTGGCCGGTGCCGAGGAAATCGGCCAGGTGTCCACCGTGTTCAAGTTCCTTGGGCCCAACGACCGCATCGTGGTCGAGGCGTTCGACGATCCCAAGGTCGAAGGTGTGACCTGCTACCTGTCGCGAGCCAAGACCGGCGGCGTGAAGGGTGGGTTGGGGTTGGCGGAGGACCGCGCAGAGGCATCGATCGCCTGCCGTCAGGTTGGGCCGATCAACTTCAAGGGTGAGCTCAAGGATGGCGAGGAGGTGTTCAAGGAACGCACCTCGCTGGTGTTCAAGACCATGCAGGTGGTGCGTTTTCTCGACAAGAAGCGCAATACGCTGGTGTACCTGGTGTACAGCGACCGGATAGTCGAAGGTAGCCCGCAGAATGCGGTGACAGCGATTCCGATCCTGCCTTGGGCGCATGCCCAATAAACGACGCAGCTCCTCCTGTGGGAGCGGGCTTGCCCCGCGATAGGGCCCGACCTGGCGGCGAGGTTGCCAAGTCGGGCCCTATCGCGGGGCAAGCCCGCTCCTACAGGAATGGGCCGCGGTTGCCTCAGGCCAGCTCTTCGGCCTGATCCTCACGCACGATCGCCTTCACTTCATCCCGGCGGCTGATGTACTTCCAGTCCGCCTCGTCGATGTAGATCCCGTTCGGCCCGCTGCCGCCTTCCAGGTCGATCGCCACGCGCGCCGACACCTGCGGCTTCACGCTCGCCAGAATCGGCACGAAGCCCAGTTGCTGGCTGGTCTCCAGCAGCGCCGCCTGGTTGCGTTCGTCGATGTCCGCCGCTTCGTCGAGGTAGTAGGGCAGGCGGATGCGCCCGGCCAGGTCGCGGTCCATCAGGTGCAGCAACAGGTACATGTTGGTCAGCGCCTTGATGGTCATGGTGGTGCCGTTGGACGCGGCGCCGTCGATGTCGGCGTGGATCACCGGCTGGCTGTTGATCTTGGTGATCTCGAAGGCCAGCTCGAACAGGTCTTTCAGGCCCAGCTGGTTGTGGTTGGCCGCTACCAGCCGCGCCAGGTACTCCTTGGCCTCTTCGTTCTTGTGATCCTGCTCGGCGCTCTGCGTGAGGTCGAACACCGACAGCGTTTCGCCTTCCTCATACTGGCCGGCACTGTGGATGATCTGGTCGATGTGCTTGAGCGCTTCCTTGTTCGGCGCCAGCACCACGCGGAAGCTCTCCAGGTTGGATACCTGGCGCTTGTTGATCTCGCGGTTGAACAGCGCCAGCTGGTGCTCGAGGCTGTCGTAGTCGCTGCGGATGTTGCGCAGGGTCCGGGCGATGTCGGTGACCGCCGCGCGGCGCGCCTTGGCCAGGGTGAGGGCTTCCTCAGTGCGGTGCGAGTAGGCGTTGATCAGCAGCATCAGGCGACGTTCCATGTCGTCTTCGCTGTCGAACTTGGCCACACCTTTCAGGCGCACCTGGGCATACAGCGCCTCGATCTGGTTGTCGACGCGCTGCAGCGCCTGCCAGCTGTCCTGGTAGTCGTTGAGCAGCGGCAACAGGTTGTCCATCGAGTCGTCGACCGGCTCCATGAACGGCGTGCCGAACGGCAGGTCGGCCGGCAACAGTTGGCGGCGGCGCAAGGCGTCGTCCAGGGTGCGCTGCTTGGCTTCCATGTCGGCGATCTGGCGGCCGACCAGTTGCAGCTTGGCCGACAACTGCTGGACGCGTTCGGTGAAGGCGTCGCTGGAGCGCTTGAGCTCGTCCTGGGCGGCTTCGAACTGCGCCAGTTGCTCCATCTTCTCTGGCTCCTCGGCGCTCAGGGTCTCGGTGCGGCGGAAGTCCTCAAGGGCCTTCTGCGCATCCAGCACCTGCTGGTACAGCGCCTCGGTCTGGGCCTTGCTCGCGGCGCGGTCCAGGGCCACGGCCTGCTGGGTCTTGAGCTGCTTGAGCTCCTTTTCCAGGCGTTCTTTCTGGTCGCGCAGGGCCGCACGGTCGGCCAGTGCCTGCAGCGCTGGCGGCTCGATGTGCGACAGGTCGATGGACAGGCCCGGCACTTCGAAGCGCTCGCCCTTGAATCTGTCGAGCACGCCTTCAAGCGTCTTGACCCACAGGTCGCTGTCGTCCAGTTCGATGCCCCGATCACCCAGCGGCAGGCTGAACAGCGCGCCGTTGAACAGGCGCATCAGGCGGTCGACGTCTTGCTGAGAGAACTCTTCGCGCAGGCGTGCGTAGCTGTTGTTGTCGGCGTGTTCGAGCTGCTGCTTGACCGCCTTGACGCGTTTTTCGAGGTCGCGCACGCGTTCGTCGAGGTCTTCGGCGGAGAACTGGCGCGACTGCGCCAGGGCGCCGGCCAGTTCGTCGTGGGCGTCCTTGGCGGCGAGCAGTTGCTGCTCCAGGACCTTGACGTCATCGACCAGGGCGAAGCGGTGCTTGAGCACCGACAGCTCGCCGAGCCAGCGCTGGATGCCGGTGATCTCGCGTTCCAGACGCATCAGCTCCTGGGTGCCGCCACGCTGGTCGTTCTGCAAGCCATCCTGCTCGGCGCGGTAGTGCTCGGCCTGGATCACCAGCTCTTCCTTGCGCGCTACGGCGTAGTCCTGCCAGGTGCCGAGCAGGCTGTCGAGCAGGGGGGAGAGACGGTGCAGCTTGCCGCGCAGGATGTCGCGCTGGGCCACGCCGCCGGCAAGTGCTTCGACCAGCGGGCCGGCAGCGACCAGGGCGTTGTAGTCCTGCTCCATGCGGCGCACGTCGCGGAAGGCTTCTTCACAGGCCGCAATGTAGTCGACGCTGCCCGAGCGCAGGCTGTGCTCGAAGGCATCCAGGAACAGCTGCTTGAGCTTGGCGGCAGTGATCTCGCGCATGTGCAGCAAGTTGATGAACAGCGCGCGGAAGGTCTTCAGGCTCTGCTCGCTGGTCGAGCGCAGCGGGATCAGGGTGAGGTCCAGCGGCACCGAGGTGTGGCCGCCGACCAGCAGCCGGCGCAGTTCGTCCGGCTTGAGTTCGTAGGCCTTGAGGCCGTTGCGCTCGAGGTTGGTGAACAGCTCCTTCTGGCGCAGGCAGGTGTCGTCTTTCTGATAGTGAGCCAGGTCCAGCTCACCCTGGTAGGCGAAGAACTGGTGGCCGAAGCCGCCGCCCGGGCCGCGCCCGACCACGCCGATCACGTGCGGGCCGTGGGGCAGGTTCAGTTCGCAGAGGATGTAGCTGGTGTCGCTGGCGAAGTAGAAGCGCCGCGACTGCTCCAGGCTGTACTTGCCGAAGCTCATGTCCGACATGCGCGCCAGGATCGGGAATTGCAGGGCGTTGATCGATGCCGATTTACCCAGGTTGTTCGCGCCATAGACCGACAGCGGATGTTCCAGCGGGAACAGGCCGAGGCTGTAGCCGGCGGTGTTGAGCAGTGCGAAGCGGCGAATGCCGTAGCGTTCCTGGCTCATGCGTCAATCTCCTGTTGCTCTTCGCGGATGGCCCGGGCCAGGGCGTCCTCTTCGCTCTCTTCGCCCTCGAAGGGGGTGAGGTCGAGCGGATCGTCGGTGCGGTTGAGTTGTTCCGGGGTTTCTTCCTCGACCAGCACCGGGACCGGCAGCGGCAGGTCGCTGTGCAGGGTGGCGGCCAGGTCGCGGTCCTGCTGGACCGACAGGCACACATCGAGGAAGCGGTGCATCGGCGGCAGGAAGCGGTAGATGCCGCCTTCTTCATGGGCGAAGCCCAGCTGGGTCATGCGGCGCAGGATCTTCTCTTCGAGCTCCTCGACCGTCTGCACTTCGGCCTGCAGGAACAGGTCGCGGTATTTCTCCAGCAGCGAGGGCAACTCGTCGCGGCCGATGCTGCCGCCGTCGAGCACGGCCATCGGGTCGCGGCCCTGGTCGGCCAGGTGCTCGACCAGGATGAAGGTGAACAGCGACAGGCGCTGGGCGGTCTTGTTGACCTGCGCGGCGGCCTGCTCGGGGACGAAGTAGTAGAAGCCACGGGTGTCGCAGACCAGCTCGAAACCGAGCGCCTTGAACAGGGTGCGGTACTGGTCCTGGAAGTTCGACAGTTGGGCGTACAGTTCCGGGTCGCGGCGGCTGACGTGGAAGCCCTTGAACAGCTCGCGGAAGATCGGCGCGAGCTGGGACAGTTCGGAAAGATCAAGATGCATTGGCTGGGCTCGCGGTGGATTCGGTGGCTGCCGGTTGTTGTTCGCGGCTGGATGTCAGGGCGAAGGAACGCAGGCTGACCAGGTGTTCGCGGGTGGTGTAGTCCTGGCGCTGCAGGCGCTCGCGGCTGAAGCGCTTCTCGCGCGAGAGGCGCGAGAACCAGTACAGCAACTCGTCGGTGGCGCCTTCGGGTTCCTGCTCCAGCAGCCAGACCATCAGGTCGGGCAGCGGGAGGGCGTCTTCGCAGCGTTCGAGCATTTCCTTGACCGTACGCGGCGCGCGTGGCAGCGGGCCTTTGTGGGTCTTGTGCGCCTTGGGGAAGCGCGCAGGCTTGGGCTCGAAGCGGGCCAGGGCATAGACATAGGCCTCGACCTGGCTGGCGCTGCCGAGGAAGGTGCTTTGCGGACGGGTGAACATCGGCATGGCCGCTTGCGGTACGGCATCGATGCCTTTCTTGCGGATCACCGACAGCGCCAGTGCCGCGCCGCGGGTGACGGCGTTATGCCGGCGCGCTTCCTCGCGCAGCGGCAGCAGCAGCTCGCGGGCGTGGCGCAGGGTGAGCTGGGCGCTGGTCTGCATCTCGAGGATGCGCGCGTGGGTGCGCAGCAGCATGTCGTCATCGACCAAGTGGCCGAGGCGCGCCTGCTCGCCCAACAGGCGCAGCAGCACGGTCTCGACCTTGCGTACGCCCTGCTCGAAGGCACCGTCGGCGTTGACCAGCTGGATCATCGGCTCGACGTATTCGTCCCAGGTCGCCAGCACTTCGGCGTAGCGCTGGCGCAGCGGGATCTGGCGGTTGCTGGTCTTGGCCCGTTCGGCCACCGCGACCAGCGCCTGTTCGTCGTTGTCGAGCTTCTTCAACACATCGCGCACGCGCATGTCGAGCAGGCGCAGTTGGCGCGCCAGGTCGTCGCTGTCGCGGTTGTCGAAGGCGTCCTGGATGTGCCCGGCCAGGCGCTCGAGGTGGCGCAGGTAGGCTTCGATCTCCAGGCACAGGCCCAGGCGGTGCTCGCGACGCAGGTAGGCGAGGAAGTCGTGGATCTGCGCGTTGAGCTCGAAGCGGTTCGGGCTCTTGGCCACCGGGACCAGGATATCCAGGCGAATCCACACGTCGAGCAGCTGGGTGATGTCCTGCGGCGTGCTCTCTACCTGCTGGCGGGCCAGTTGCTGACGCAGCTCGACCAGGCTCAGGGTGCCCTGGTCGAAGCGCTCGCACAGCGGCTCGATCAGGGCCCAGTGTTCGGCTAGGGCGCGCAGGACGCGCTTGGGTTCGATCATTGGCGGGTCGACTCTTGCCAAATAAAAGGGGCGATTGTACTGCATACGGGGGGGAGGATTTCACCCCTTGGTCCGGGATTTGCGTTGATCTGTGCCAGCCTCTTCGCGGGCTTATCACCGTTGGTGGGGCAGGCGCTGTACCTGTGGGAGCGGGCTTGCCCCGCGATCGGGCCGGCACAGGCGATAAATTTCCGCCAGCCTGTTGCGGCACGCCGCCGCCAACAGCGTTAGAATGCCCGACTGAACCAAGCCCCCGGATACCCGAGCCTTGCTGACCGAACCCCGCCGCCGCGCCTACCTTTCCGCCATGCAAGTGGTGCACTGGCTGCCGCGTGCCGAACTGCCGTTCGCCGCGCCTTCGCGCCCCGAGCTGCTGTTGCCGGTGGCGCCGGTCGAGGATCTGGATGTCGAGGCGCAGCCGGTGCGCCAGGCGCCTGCGCAAGGCGAAGCCGCGCCGACCCATGCCCGCTCCGGCGAGCGCCCGAAAATCGAGATCCCACGCCCCGGCAGCACGCCCAAGGCCGCTGCCAAGCCGGTCGAGCGCGAACAGGAAGCCCCCAAGGCTGCACGTCCGGCGTCTGTGCCTCCGCCGCGTTTCGCCCTGCAGCTGCTGCGTGCCGGCACGTGCCTGTTGCTGGTGGAGCTCGCCACCGGCCAGCCGTTCCAGAGCCGCGACCCTTCTTACCTGTTGCTCAAGGACATGCTGCGCGCCGCCGGCCTGCCGGACGCGCCGCAGATCATCGGCGAGCCGGTGCGCTGGCCGCTGTTCGTGCGTGGCAACATGGAGCAGGGGCCGGAGGCTGCGCGTGATTTCGTCCAGGGTTTCATCCAGGCCCGCCTCGAAGAGGTCCCCTGCACCTGCCTGTGGCTGATCGGCCTGCCAGCGGTGCGTTTTGCCGGCGACGCCGATGCCCAGGCCTACTACCAAGCACTGAAGATCGATGGCCTGGGCGACGTCTGGGCGTTGCCGGGTCTTGAACTGTTGATGGACGAGCCGCAACGCAAGGCGGACGTCTGGAAAGCGATGCGCCAGCTGATGGCGCGCTGGAAGAGCGTTGAATGAGTGACTCGATCAGTTTCCGCCCGATGACCGAGGCGGATCTGGATAGCGTGCTGAAGATCGAATATGCCGCCTTCAGCCACCCCTGGACCCGCGGGATCTTCCAGGATGCGCTCAAGTCCTACGAAGTGTGGCTGATGTTCGACGGCCAGCAACAGGTCGGGCATGGCGTGATCAACGTGATCATCGACGAAGCGCACCTGCTCAACATCACGGTCAAGCCAGAAAACCAGGGGCGCGGCCTGGGTTTGCGGCTGCTCGAACACCTGATGGCGCGAGCCTGGCAGCTCAATGGGCGCGAATGTTTCCTGGAAGTACGTGCCAGCAACCAGTCGGCCTATCGTTTGTATGAACGCTACGGATTCAACGAAATCGGTCGGCGTCGGGATTACTACCCGGCCGCTGGCGGACGTGAAGACGCCCTGGTGATGGCCTGCACCCTGTTCGAAGAGTGACCGCCTGCCAAGCTACCAGCCGAACAGCTCACAAGCGTTGCGCGTACTGGTCGCGGCCAGCGAAGCGTACTCCACGCCCATGACCTCGGCCAGCGCCCGGGCGATATCGGGCAGATGTTCGGGGCTGTTGCGCGCACCGGGGTGCATCACCGGCGGCATGTCTGGGGCGTCGGTTTCCAGTACCACGCTCTCCAGTGGCAAGCGCGGCAAGGTCTTGCGCAGGCGCAAGGCTTGCGGCCAGGTGGCGGCGCCACCCAGGCCCAATTTGAATCCGAGCTTGATGTATTCGCGTGCTTCTTCGTAGCTGCCGGCGAAGGCGTGGATGATGCCTGCGCGTACGGGCTTGTAGCGCTTGAGCGTGGCGATCACCTGGGCATGGCTGCGGCGTACGTGCAGCAGCGCAGGCAATTCGAAGTCGCAGGCCATCTGCAATTGCGCTTCGAACAAGGCCTGCTGGCGTGTCTTGTCGAGCTCGGGCAGGTAATAGTCCAGGCCGAACTCGCCGACCGCGCACAGGCGCGGGTCGCCCCGTAGGTGTTCGAGCCACGCACGCAGTTGCGCCAGGTGTTCGGGCTGATGCTGCTCGAGGTACACCGGGTGCAGGCCGAGGGCGGCTGGCAGGCGTGTGTCGCTGCAGGCCAGGTCCCAGACTCGCTGCCAGTTGCCCTGATCCACCCCCAGTACCACCATGCGCTCGACCCCCAGCGCCGCGGCGTTGGCCAGGAGGCGCTCGCGGTCGGCGTCGAAGTCGGGGAAATCCAGGTGGGTGTGGGTGTCGATCAGGCGCATGTTCAGGCCGAGATGCGCTGCTTGAAGGTTCGCGCCACGGCGTGTACGCCGGGGGCGTAGGTCTTCTGCTCGATAGCGGCCAGGGCCAGCTCCAACGCGGTGGCGGCGATCTGGCCGTGCTGCTGGGCCATGGCGTTGACTGGCAGCGGCAGGAAATCGAGCAACTGGTTGTCGCCGAAGGTGCCCAGTTGCAGCTCGCGTGGCTCGCTGGCACGGGCTTGCAGGGCATCGAAGACGCCTTGCAGCAACACATAGGAGGTCGTCACCAGGGCATCGGGCAGGTCGCCGAGCTCGTCGATCAGCGTTTCCATCAGGCGCTGGCCACAGGCGCGGCTGAAGGCGTCGCCTTCGTAACGGCGAACTTCGCCATCAAAACGCTGCAGGGCCTCGTCGAATCCTCCGGCGCGTGCCTGGCTGACCGACAGCTCCGGACGCGCACCGATCAGGGCGATGCTGCGAGGCTTGCTGCCCAGCAGGCTTTCGGTGAGTTGGCGGCTGGCCTCGCGGTCGTCGCTGATCACCGAGCAGAAGTGCGCGGGGTCGAGGCGACGGTCAATGGCAATCACTGGCAGGCCCTTGCTCTGCATTTCGCGATAGCTGTCATCTTCCGGCGGCAGGCAACTGGCGACGAACAACGCATCGCAGCGGCGAGCGCGGAACAACTGCTGCAGCTGGCGTTCGCTTTCGGGCTGGTCATCGCTGCTGGCGATCAGCAACTGGTAGCCACGGGCTCGCGCGCCTTGTTCGAGCTGCTTGGCGATGCGTGCGTAGCTGGGGTTTTCCAGGTCCGGGAGGATGAAGCCGAGGGTGCGTGTGTGCCGGCTGCGCAGGCCGGCCGCCTGGGGGTTGGGCGTGAAGTCGTGGGCCTCGACCACCGCGCGCACCCGCTCGACGGTGGCGCTGCTGATGCGCTGCTGTTCGGCCTTGCCATTGATGACGTAGCTGGCAGTGGTCACGGAAACACCGGCCAGACGTGCGATATCGCTGAGTTTCACCGCATTTTCCTTGTTATTACCGGGGCGGCCAGGGGCGCCTGATCGGGTAGTCTTACTCAGAATTGTGTCCAAGTGCAGGCGACCATTGTCGCAATTGTTCCGACAAACTGGGGCTTTTTCCTACGCAGATTATCGAGTAACGTGGCCGCCTGGTCAGATTAAACGTTTCAGCATCCGATTGAACGGGAACTGCCCCTGAGCCCGCGGGTGAAAAAACGCGTTGAATCCCACAACAATAACCTCAGTCCCGAACGACGGGTACTGCAAAAGGAGAAGGTCATGCTCGAGCTCGCGAGAGAGCAGATAGCCATGGGCCAGGTTGCCAGCGATAAAGCGGCGGCATTGCGCTTGCTGGCCGATCGGCTGGTCAGCGACGGTCTGGTCGCCGAGGGTTACCTACAGGGCCTTGAGGCGCGCGAGGCGCAGGGCTCGACCTTTCTCGGCCAAGGCATCGCCATCCCCCACGGTACCCCGCAGACCCGCGACCTGGTGTTTGCCACCGGTGTTCGCCTGTTGCAGTTTCCCGAAGGGGTGGACTGGGGCGACGGGCATATCGTCTACCTGGCGATCGGCATCGCCGCACGCTCTGACGAACACCTGCGCCTGTTGCAACTGCTGACGCGCGCCCTGGGTGAAACCGACCTGGCCGAGGCGCTGCGCCGCGCCAGCTCCGCCGACGCACTGCTCAAGCTGTTGCAGGGGGCGCCGCGCGAGCTGGCGCTGGATGCACAACTGATCGGTCTGAACCTGCCCGCCGAAGACTTCGCTGAACTGGCCTGGCGCGGTGCGCGCCTGCTGCAGCGTGGCGGCTGTGTGGACAGTGGTTTCGCAGCGCTGTTGCAGCAGGCCGAGCCACTTCCGCTGGGAGAGGGGCTGTGGTGGTTGCACAGCGAGCGCGAGGTGCTGCAGCCGGGCCTGGCGTTCGTGACCCCGCAGCAGCCGCTGCGTCATCGCGATCAGCCCTTGAACGGCCTGTTCTGCCTGGCCAGCCTTGGTGCTGCGCATCAGGCCTTGCTCGAGCGTCTTTGTCAGGTGCTGATCGAAGGGCGTGGGCAGACCCTCTACCAGGCCACCAGCAGTCGCGATGTGTTGCAGGTGCTGGGTGGCGAGGCGCCGCCCGACTGGCCCAGCGTGCGCGTGATACTGGCCAACCCCAATGGCCTGCATGCCCGCCCGGCGAAGGTGTTGGCGCAACTGGCCAAGGGCTTCGAGGGTGAAATCCGCATCCGCCTGACCGACAGCGGCCATCCCGGCGTGTCGGTGAAAAGCCTGAGCCGCCTGCTGTCACTAGGGGCCCGGCGTGGGCAGGAACTGGAGCTGATCGCCGAGCCGGCCATCGCCAGTGATGCCCTGCCGGTGTTGCTGGAAGCCATCGAACAGGGCCTGGGCGAGGACGTCGAACCGTTGCCAGCGCTTGCCCTGCCGGTCGCCGAGGTGGTGCGCGAAACCTTGCAAGCGCCGCTGCCCGGTAGCCAGGTCCAGGGCGTCGGTGCAGCGCCAGGCATCGCCAGCGGGCCGTCCCATGTGCGCATTGAGCGCCAGATCGACTATCCGCTGCGCGGCGAATCCTGCGCCCAAGAGCGTGCCAGGCTGCGTGCTGCCCTGGCGGCGGTCGACGCCGAGCTGCAGACACTGGTGCAGCGCAGCGACAAGGCCATCGGTGAGATCTTCATCACACACCAGGAGATGCTCGCCGACCCGGCACTGGGCGATGAGGTGGATCTGCGCCTGGCCCAGGGCGAAAGTGCCGCAGCGGCGTGGATGGCGGTGATCGAGGCGGCCGCCAGCCAGCAGGAGGCGCTGCGCGATGCGTTGCTCGCCGAACGTGCCGCCGACCTGCGCGACATTGGCCGAAGGGTGCTGGCGCAGCTGTGTGGCGTCGCCGAGCAGGCCGAGCCGCAACAGCCCTATGTGCTGGTGATGGCTGAAGTCGGGCCGTCCGATGTGGCGCGTCTCGACCCGGCGCGGGTTGCTGGCATCGTGACCGCGCAAGGAGGGGCCACCGCACACAGTGCCATCGTCGCCCGCGCCCTTGGCATTCCGGCGGTCGTCGGTGTCGGGGCGGCGATCCTGCTGGTGGAGGCGGGCACGCCGCTGTTGCTCGACGCCCAGCGCGGCAAGGTCACCGTTGCGCCAGCTGCCGATGAGCTGCAGCGTGCGTTGGCCGAACGCGATCAGCGTGAGCAGCGTCTGCAGGCCGCCTGGGCGAATCGCCACGAGCCGGCCGTGACCCGCGATGGCCATGCCGTCGAAGTCTTCGCCAACATCGGTGACAGCAGTGGCATCGACAAGGTGGTGGAGCTTGGCGCCGAAGGTGTCGGCCTGTTGCGCACCGAACTGATCTTCATGGCCCATCCGCAACTGCCGGATGTCGCCACCCAGGAAGCGGAGTATCGCCGCGTGCTCGATGGCCTGCAGGGGCGCCCGCTGGTGGTGCGCACCCTCGATGTGGGCGGTGACAAACCCTTGCCCTACTGGCCGATCGCCGACGAAGACAACCCTTTCCTCGGCGTACGTGGCGTGCGCCTGACCCTGCAGCGTCCGCAGGTCATGGAGGAGCAGTTGCGCGCCCTGCTGCGGGCGGCCGACGACCGGCCACTGCGGATCATGTTCCCGATGGTCGGCCAGATGCACGAGTGGCGCGCGGCCAAGGCCATGGTCGAGCGGCTGCGTGAGGAGATCCCGGTCAATGACCTGCAGGTGGGGATCATGGTCGAGGTGCCGTCGGCTGCGCTGCTGGCCCCGCAACTGGCCCGGGAGGTGGACTTCTTCAGCATCGGTACCAACGACCTGACCCAGTACGCCCTGGCCATCGACCGCGGCCATCCGAGCCTGTCGGCCCAGGCCGATGGTCTGCACCCGGCAGTGCTGCAACTGATCGACATGACCGTGCGCGCCGCCCATGCCGAAGGCAAGTGGGTGGGCGTGTGCGGTGAGCTGGCGGCCGATCCGCAGGCTGTGCCAGTGCTGCTGGGGCTGGCGGTGGACGAACTGAGCGTCGCGGCGCGCAGTGTCGCCGAAGTCAAGGCCCTGGTGCGCCAGGCCGATTACTCGACGGCCCGCGCCCTGGCGCGCGAGGCCCTGCAACAGGACAGCGCCGAGGCGGTACGGGCGCTGGTGGAGCGTGACTGAAATGGCCAAGATTCTCACCCTGACCCTCAACCCTGCGATCGACCTCACGGTCACCCTCGAGCAACTGCGCGCAGGCGAGGTCAATCGCACTCATGAACAGTGCAGCCACGCCGCCGGCAAGGGCCTGAACGTTGCCCAGGTGCTGGCTGACCTTGGGCATCAGGTGACGGTCAGCGGTTTTCTGGGGCGCGATAACCTGCAACCTTTCGAAGCGCTGATTGCCCGTCGCGGCTTCGACGACGGGTTCGTTCGCGTGCCAGGCGAAACCCGCACCAACATCAAGCTGGTCGAGGCCGATGGCCGGGTCACCGATGTCAATGGCCTGGGCCCTCAGGTCGACGACGCGGCCCAGGCCGAGTTGCTCGAGTACCTGGCGCAACGGGCGGCAGGGCATGACGTGGTGGTGGTGGCGGGCAGCTTGCCACGTGGCGTCAGCGCGCAGTGGTTCTGCCAGTTGCTGGGCCAGTTGGTCGCCCAGGGCCTGAAGGTGGCGTTGGACACCAGCGGTGAGGCCTTGCGCGCCGGTCTGCAAAGTACGCCCTGGTTGGTCAAGCCCAATACCGATGAGCTCGGCGAGCTGTTCGGCATCACCGTGCAGGCTTTTGCCGAGCAGCGTGATGCCGCCCAGCGCCTGCTCGACGGCGGCGTCACCCACGTGGTGGTGTCCCAGGGCGAACACGGGGTCAACTGGTTCGCCGCTGACCTGGCCCTGCATGCCCAGCCGCCCAAGGTGAGCATCGCCAGTACCGTGGGCGCGGGCGACTCGCTGGTGGCGGGCATGGTTCATGGCCTGCTGCAGGCCGAGAGTGCCGGGCAGACCTTGCGCCGCGCCACTGCGATCGCCGCCCAGGCGGTGACTCAGGTGGGCTTCGGCATCGACGACCGCGAACAGCTGTCGCGCCTTGAAGCTGCCGTGCAACTGACAGAACAACAACAAGAGGCTCGCCGATGAACATTGCGATCGTCACCGCCTGCCCGAATGGCCAGGTGTCGAGTGTATTGAGTGCACGCTTGCTGGCCGCCGCGGCCCAACGTCGGGGCTGGAGTACCAGTGTCGAGGTGTGGGATGCCGAGCACCCCGAGCGGCGCCTGAGCCCTGCGCAGATCGCCGAGGCCGACTGGGTGCTGGTGGTCAGTACCGGTTCGGTGGACCTGAGCCGTTTCGTCGGCAAGCCTGTGTACCAAAGCACTCCCGCCCAGGCGCTGGCTGATCGCGAAGGTTTCCTCGATGAAGCCGCGGCCAACGCCAAGGTGCTCGAGGCGAGCGTCGCCGATACGCCTGGTCGCAGCGCTGCGCCGCGTATCGTGGCGGTCACCGCCTGCCCGACCGGGGTGGCCCATACCTTCATGGCGGCCGAAGCCCTGCAGCAGGCTGCCCGGGAGCTGGGCTACGGGTTCAATGTCGAAACCCAGGGCTCGGTGGGCGCCCGCAACCCATTGTCGGCCGATGCCATTGCCCAGGCGGACGTGGTGCTGCTGGCTGCCGACATCGAGGTGCCGACGGCACGCTTTGCGGGCAAGCGCATCTATCGATGCGGCACCGGCATCGCCCTCAAGCAGGCGCGGGCGACCCTCGACAAAGCGCTGGCCGACGGCAAGCAGGAAAGCGCCGGAGGCACGGCCGATACACCCGCGAAAAGTGAAAAGGCCGGGGTCTACAAGCACCTGTTGACCGGTGTGTCGTTCATGCTGCCGATGGTGGTGGCGGGCGGGCTGCTGATCGCCCTGTCGTTCGTCTTCGGCATCGAGGCGTTCAAGGAGCCAGGCACCTTGCCTGCGGCCTTGATGCAGATCGGTGGCGAGGCGGCATTCAAACTGATGGTGCCGATGCTGGCGGGGTATATCGCCTGGTCCATCGCCGACCGTCCGGGCCTGGCCCCAGGCATGATCGGTGGCCTGCTGGCCAGCACCCTGGGTGCGGGGTTCATTGGCGGTATCGTCGCGGGCTTTCTTGCCGGCGACAGCGCCAAGGCCATCAGCCGCTGGGCGCGTCTGCCCACCAGCCTCGAAGCGCTCAAGCCGATCCTGATCATTCCGCTGCTGGCCAGCCTGTTCACCGGGCTGGTGATGATCTACGTGGTCGGTCATCCGGTGGCGGCCATGCTCGAGGGGCTCACGCGCTTTCTCGACAGCATGGGTACCACCAACGCGATCCTGCTCGGATTGCTGTTGGGTGGGATGATGTGCATCGACCTTGGCGGGCCGATCAACAAGGCGGCCTATGCCTTCTCGGTGGGCTTGCTGGCCTCGTCGAGCTACGCGCCGATGGCGGCGACCATGGCCGCTGGCATGGTGCCGCCGATCGGCCTGGGAATCGCGACCTTCCTGGCCCGGCGCAAGTTCGCCCAGAGCGAGCGCGAGGCTGGCAAGGCGGCATTGGTACTGGGGCTTTGCTTCATCTCCGAAGGCGCGATTCCCTTTGCTGCGAAGGACCCGTTGCGGGTGATTCCGGCGAGCATCGCTGGCGGTGCGCTGACCGGGGCGCTGTCGATGTATTTCGGCTGCAAGCTGATGGCGCCGCACGGTGGCCTGTTCGTGCTGCTGATCCCCAACGCGATCAACCATGCGCTGCTGTACCTGCTGGCGATCCTTGCCGGAAGCCTGGTGACGGCGGTGGTGTACGCGCTGATCAAGAAGGCTGAGCGAGTGGAGATGGTGGTGGCCCCGGCCAAGTGATCGCCCTGGGGGCAATGGTGGAGGCTTCGCAGGCGTGCCAGCGAGGCCTCCACCACCGATCTCAACGTTTGTGCCGCAAGGGCACCAGCAACTCCCCCAGACCGTTGTGATCGATCTCATGCATCAATGCCAGCAACCCGCCCAGCTCTCCGGGCGGAAAGCCCTTGCGCGCGAACCAGGCCAGGTAGTCGCCCGGCAGATCGGCGATGATCCGGCCTTGGTATTTGCCGAAGGGCATGGTCCGTGTGACCAGCAGTTGCAGGGATTCGGGTTTCATTCGGTGAACCTGGTGCGCTGAAAACGCCGACCATACAGCAATCGCTGCGCGCATCCACCCTGCAATCTGCACGAGCGCGCAAGCGGCAATCATGCAGAACACCGCTTCCTTACCGGTGCGCTAAAAAAATAAATATATGATTTTCAAGGATTTTTTATATTTTCCAGGCTTGGCATGAAGACTGCTCCTGTCATAGGGACTATCACCTGCCAAGGAGTTACCCCATGAGCAACCCCAACAAAGACGTGATCGACGTGCTGAACAACCTGATCGAGTACAGCAAGGATGGCGAGAAGGGTTTCAAGGAGTCGGCCGATGACGTCAAGAATCCTGAGCTGAAGGCCTTCTTCGTCCAGCGTGCCGGCGAATGCGCCAGTGCCGCAGGCGAGTTGCAGAGCGAAGTACGCCGTCTCGGTGGCGACCCGGAAACCTCCACCAGCTTCAGCGGCGATCTGCACCGTGGCTGGGTCAACCTCAAGTCGATGGTGACCGGCAAGGATGAAGAAGCGGTGCTCAACGAAGTGGAGCGGGGCGAGGACCATGCGCTGAAGGCCTACAAAGAGGCTCGCGAGAAGCTGGTCAAGCTCGGCCGCGGCGCCAGTGATCAAACCTATGCGCTGGTGGAGAAGCAGCTGCAAGGCGTACAGCGTAATCACGACCAGGTGAAAGTCCTGCGTGACGCTGCCCGCGCCCGCTCCTAAGCAACAGGCGTGACAGGCCCTTCTACCCGGTTACGGCCCCCCGCCTTGGCCCGGTAAAGGGCTTCATCCGCGGCACCCAGCACTGCTGTAAGGTCGTGCTGGGTGCCGGGTTGGTAAAGGCCGATGCCAATGCTGACCGTGATCGGTCGCTCATCGGCACCGAATCGCGGCATCGCCTCGACACTCAGGCGAATGCGTTCGGCCAGCAGCAACGCGCCGGCCAGTTCGGTTTCCGGCAGTACCACCTGAAACTCCTCGCCACCATAACGCGCTGCCAGGTCGGCCGGCCTGCGAATGCAGCGATTGATGGTGCGCGCCACTTCACGCAGGGCATGATCACCGCCGGCATGACCGTGGCGCTGGTTGAACGCCTTGAAGTGATCCACATCCACCATCAGTACCGCCAGCGCCGAGCGGTTGCGTTGCGCGCGTGCCCATTCCTGGCGCAGGACCTGATCGAGGCGACGTCGGTTTGCCAGGCCCGTAAGGCTGTCGGTGGCTGCCAGCGTGGCCAGGCCTTGCTCGGCATCGTGGCGCCGACGCAGTTCGCGCCCCAGCAGCACGGTCAACCAGAGTATGCCCAGGCACAGTACTCCCGTGGCCAGGCCGACGATCAGCGCCGTGCGCCGCCAGGCCTGGAAAACTTCGGAAGAAGAGTGCGCCACCAGCACGATCAGCGGCAGTTCGCCCACGCGCGCAAACGTATACATGCGCCGCTCGTCGAACAGGTTCGAGTGCGCGCTGAAGCTGCCACTGTGCTCCTGGAGAATGCGCTGGAAATTGGGTTGCTGGCTGAAGTCGCTGCCGATCGCTGGGTCTTGTGGCCGGGTCGGCTCGCGAGCGAGCAACTGGCCGCTGGTGTTGAGCAGGTTGATGCTGCTGTGCTCGCCGATGTCCAGGCGCTGGAACAGTTCGTTGAAATATGACAGGCGCAGGGCGCCGGTGGCCAGGCCTGCGAACTCACCGTTGGGGCCGGGGATGCGCCGGCTGAAACTGATGCACCAGTCCAGATCGCCAAGCCGCGCCTTGAACGGTGGGCCGACCAGCAGACCGAGGTTGGCGTTGGTCTGGTGGGCCCTGAACACCCCCGTGCCGGCGAAGTTCGCCTGGCGTGGAATGATGCTGCTGGAGTCGCCCACCACATCGCCTTGGGCGTCGAGCCACAGCACATCGCCGCGGCTGCGGTCGACGAAGGCCTGGTTGAACAGCAGGCGTTGGCGCAACGGGCCAGGCACCTTCGGCAGCTCGCTGCGCCCGACTGCCCAGATCAGTCCCTTGAGCGACTGGTCATAGAGTTCGGCGTTGCGCAGGATGTCACTTTCGATGAGCTGGACGATGTTGCTCGAGGCGCGGATGGAGGACTGTTCGACACTGTCCCGTTCGCGGCCGAGCAGATAGCTGACGATACCTACAATCGCGAGCACGGCGAGGCAACTGCCCAGGTTGAGGATCAGCTCGGGGTGAGGCCTGGGGAGGATGGGGCGCGGGGATCGGGTGTGCAACATCGGGCTCGCTACTGCATAGGCCCCTCTTTCCGTGAGGGTTGGGCTATAAAGCGGCGGCGATATTCTAGGGAAGTGGCAATTGTCGGACAAGATTAGTCCGTCGGAAATGCATCAGGGGCTTTGCGGGACGAGCCCGCCCCTACAGAACTGTAGGAGCGGGCTCGTCCCGCGATCACCGGCAACGCCGGTGCCATCCGCTGAGAGAGGGCCGATCAGAACACGTTCAGCGGATAGTCGACGATCACACGCAACTCGTCGTTGTCGTTATCCACAGCCGAGTACCCCTGGCTGCCACGATGGCTGGCATAGCGCAGCAGCACCGACAGGTCCTTGAACTGGCCTTCCTGGAACACGTACTTCACGTCCAGGTCGCGTTCCCAGTGGCGCGCATCCTTGCCGTCCTCGCTGTACCAGTGGCCATAGCCGACGCTGTTCGGATCGGCCTTGGTGAGGTCCAGCTTGCCGCGCGAATACGACAGCGACGAGGTCAGCCCCGGGATGCCGAGCCCGGCGAAGTCATAGTCGTACTGCAGCTTCCAGGAGCGCTCGTTAGGGCCGTTGAAGTCCGAGTACATGCGCGAGTTGTCGAGGTAGATGCTGTCGCCCAGGTTGATGTAGTCGAACGGCGTATTGCCGTTGACCCGCTGGTAGGCGGCAGTGACGCTGTGATGACCGGCCGCCACGGTGAAGTGCAGGCTGTAGGTGTTGTTGTCGATCTTGCCCAGTTTCGACTGGCCAGTGTCCTGGGTGTGATAGAAGTGCACGCCCGGGTTGAGGCTGACCAGATCATTGACCGCGTAGGTGTAGTCGAAGTCGGCGTAGTACTGGTTCCAGATGTCTTTCAGTTCGGCGGCATAGAGGTTGGCGGTGATGTTCTCGGTGCCGTTCCACGCGGCGCCAGCCCACGACAGGTGCTTGCTGCGCTGGTCGTCGGTCTGCTGGCTGTAGTAGGTGTCGATGCGGCGGTGGCCGCTCTGGTTGTAGGGCTTGGTGAAGCTCACCTGGCCGCCTTCGAGCAGCAGCCCTTCAACGCTGGTGTTGGTCAGTGCTACACCACGGAAGGTCTGCGGCAGCATGCGCGTCTCGCCACCGGCGATCACTGGGTTGGTGAGGAACAGGTCACCGGCCTTCAGTTCAGTGTCGAAGCCCTTGAGCTTGACCGCGGCGCCTGCGGTGGAGAACGAATGCGGCGCGGCGCCCAGTTCGTCTTCGTTCTTCTGGTGAGTCGGCAGGATGCTGGTGCCAGCGTGGCCGCCACCGCCATCGAGCTTCAGGCCCAGCATGGCGTGGGCATCGACACCGAAACCGATCACACCGGGCGTATAGCCCGACTCGAAGCGGGCGACGGCGCCCTGGCCCCACTCGCGATTGTCGCGCACACCCTGGTTGAGTTGGTTGCGGTTGAAGTAGGCGTTGCGAAAGTGCAGGTTCAGCGACGAACCCTCGATGAAACCATCAGCTTTTTCGTCGTCCGCCTGGGCGGCATGGGGAATCGTTGCGGCCAATGCAACGAACAGAGGCGTGAAACGGAAAGCGAGGGACACGAGTAAATGCTCCTTTGGTCTAACAGTGAGGCAGTTTCTAATTGTCGGAATTGCAGTTTCTTATGAGGGACGTTACAAACCGGCTGATAATTAAAGCGCATAAAAAAAGCCGCTGATGCGCAGCGGCTTTAAAAGGCTAACATATCGACACAGGCACTGCCCATGGCGTAGCCGGGGGAAAACAGGGCGTGTTCCGGCTGCCGATCAGCTGTCGGCATTGTCATCGGTCGTGACTTTGGAAGCTGTCTGTTGCGCGTCTTTTGCTGCACCTTGGTGCTGCGCGGCATAGGCGTCCTGCGTCTGTTGCAGGGTGGCGGCGATCTCTGCGTTACGGGCGACGAAGGCCGGCGATTCCTCAGCCATGGCCAGGGGCGACAACAACAGGGACGACAGGACGAAGACGCTGGCAATACCCATACTGTTGGACATTTGAAACAACCTTCTTGCGTGGCAAGTGTGAGTGAAGACAGGGCTAAGTTAGTCCTGAAGAGGCACTTGAAACAGCACCGCAGAGGATAATCACTCTTGCGCAAAAAGTAATAATGACTGCGTGGGTCTTCAGACTTTTACCCTAAAACCGCGTAGTTGAGCGCTCGGCAGGTTGATGCCGAAAGTATTGGCGCCCCCTTCGCTGCGTACAAAAACACTGCCGCCATGCATCAGCGCAATGGCCTTGACGATCGCCAACCCCAACCCGTGGTTACCACCGCCGCTGTTGCTGCGCGCGGCGTCCACCCGATAGAAGCGTTCGAACAGTAGTGGCAGGTGCGCTTCATCGATAGCCGGGCCGGGGTTGCTTACGGCGATGCTGACCCGCTCTTGCTCAACGTCGATTCGCACCTGGATCACCTGCCCGGGCGCAGTGTGCTGTACCGCGTTGTTCAGCAGGTTGATGAGCGCGCGGCGCAGTTGGGCCTTCTCGATCGGGGCCTGGGCATCACCGCTGACCGTGACGCTGACCTGGGCGTCTTCGAGGATGTAGTCCAGGTAGTCGAGGGTCGTGGCCACTTCCTCGGCCAGCGAGGCCTGGGTCAGGGCGGTGGCCTTGCTGCCCTGATCGGCGCTGGCGAGAAACAGCATGTCGTTGATGATGCTGCGCAGGCGCTCTAGCTCTTCCAGGTTCGATTGCAGCACTTCGAAGTAGTGCTCGGCGCTGCGCCCGCGGGTCAGGGCCACTTGGGTCTGGCCGATCAGGTTGGTCAGCGGCGAGCGCAGTTCGTGGGCAACGTCGGCGTTGAAGGCTTCGAGCCGCGAATAGGCCTGGCTGACCCGGTCGAGCGCGGCGTTGAAGGCCTCGGCAAACTGCGCCAGCTCCGGCGGCAGGTCCTGGGTGCGCAGGCGTCCGTCCAGGCGCGGTGGGGCCAGCGCCTGGGCCTCGGCTGACAGCGCCAGCAGCGGACGCAGGCCGATGCGTGCGACCCAGTAGGCCAGCAGCGAGGCCAGCAGCACACCGAGCACGGCCAGGCCGACAATGGCCACCAGCAGGCTGTGCTGGGCCTGCCAGAAGGTTTGGGTGTCGATACCGATCATGAAACGTACCGCCGGCCGTTCACCCAGTGCCGGCAGTTGGCTGACCAGGATCTTGAACGGGTAGGGGTTGTCGGTCAGGCGCAGGTCGCGCATGCCTTCCGGGCCCTGGGCGAAGCGGCGCAACTGTTCGTTGGGATGGCCGTACTCGAAGCGCGGATCATCGCTGACCACCCAGAAGCGGATGCGCCGGTCTTCTTCGGCCAGCAGGTTGAGTTTGTTGTGGATCTTCACCCAGTGCTCCAGGGTGCCGAAGCGGTTGAGGGTGGACTCCAGCACGCTGAAACGCGCATCCAGCTCGGCCGCCGGCAGCAGGTCGAGGCTGCGATCGACCTGGCGGTACAACGCACTGCCGATCAGCACGAACACCGCCAGCGCCACCAGCGTGAACAGCAGCGACAGGCGCAGGGCCAGGGAGTTAGCCCGCACGGTTTTCCAGGACATAGCCCATGCCTCGGATGGTGTGCAGCAGCTTGTTGTCGAACGGCCCGTCGAGCTTGGCGCGCAGGCGCTTGATCGCGACCTCGACAACATTGGCGTCGCTGTCGAAATTGATGTCCCAGACCAGCTCGGCGATGGCGGTCTTTGACAGGATCTCGCCCTGGCGCCGGGCCAGCACGCTGAGCAGCGAGAACTCCTTGGCGGTCAGTTCCAGACGCTGGCCCGCGCGGCTGGCCTTGCGCGCCATCAGGTCGATCCACAGGTCGGCGACCTGGATCTGCAGCGGCTCGTGGCTGGTGCTGCGACGGGTCAGGGCCTGCAGGCGGGCGACCAGTTCGAGGAAGGAGAACGGCTTGCCCAGGTAATCGTCAGCACCTTCGCGCAGGCCATGAATGCGGTCCTCGACCCGCTCACGGGCGGTGAGCATGATCACCGGCGTCTGCTTGCGCGCACGCAGGGCGCGCAGCACGCCGTAGCCATCCAGGCCCGGGAGCATGACGTCGAGCACGATCACCGCGTAGTCGCCTTCGAGCGCCAGGTGCAGGCCATCGATGCCATCGCGGGCCAAGTCGACGGTGAAGCCCTGCTCGGTCAGGCCACGATGCAGGTAGTCGGCGGTTTTTTCTTCGTCTTCGACGATCAGCACACGCATGGGTTTGTCTCAACTGGCAGTCGCGGCCGCGTTGGCGACCTTGCGGCGGTGGAACACACGTTCCAGGGCCAAGTATATGACGGGGGTGGTGAACAGCGTCAGCGCCTGGCTGACCAGCAGGCCGCCGACCACCGCGATGCCCAGCGGCTGGCGCAGCTCGGCACCGGCTCCGAAGCCGAACATCAGCGGCACGGCGCCGAGCAGGGCGGCGAGGGTGGTCATCATGATCGGCCGGAAGCGCGTCAGGCAGGCCTGGTGGATCGCCTGCTCGGGCGTCATGCCCTGGGTGCGCTGGGCGTCGAGGGCAAAGTCGATGAGCAGGATGCCATTCTTCTTGACGATACCGATCAGCAGCACGATGCCGATCAGGCCCATGATGGTGAAGTCCTGGCCCATGGCCCAGAGCAGGATCAGGGCACCAAGCCCCGCCGAGGGCAGGGTGGAGATGATCGTCAGCGGGTGTAAGAAGCTCTCGTAGAGCACACCGAGGATGATGTACACCGCCACCAGTGCGGCGAGGATCAGCCACGGCTGGCTCGACAGCGAACTCTGGAACGCCTGTGCCGCGCCCTGGAAACTGCCGACGATGGCGTCGGGCATGCCCAGCTCGCGCTGGGTCTGTTCGAGGATGCGCACCGCATCACCCAGGGCCACGCCGGGGGCGAGGTTGAACGACAGGTTGGCGGCCGGGAACAGGCCGTCGTGGGCGATCGACAGCGGGCCGGTGCTGGGCGGTGCGACATGCGCCAGGGCCGACAGCGGCACCATCTCGCCCGACAACGGCGAGCGCAGGTAGAAATAGTTCAAGCTCTCGGCCTTGCCGCGCTGGCGGGCATCGAGTTCGAGGATCACCTTGTACTGGTTGGTCTCGGTCTGGAACTCGCTGATCTGGCGCTGGCCGAAGGCGTCGTACAGCGCCTGGTCGACGTCGGTGGTGGTCAGGCCGAAGCGTGCGGCGGCCTGGCGGTCGATGTCGATGTGGGTGACGCTGGCGCCCAGTTGCAGGTCGTTGGACAGGTCACGCAATGCCGGGTTTTCCCGCAGGCGTTCGGTCAGGCGCTGGGTCCACAGGTTCAGGGCCACGCCATCGTTGCTCTTGAGCACGTACTGGTACTGGGTGCGCGACGGGCCGGAGCTGAGGTTGATGTCCTGGCCTGCGCGCAGGTACAGGACGATGCCGGGCACCTGGGCGAGTTTCGGGCGCAGGCGGTCGATCAGTTCGCTGGCTGATACATCGCGCTCGCCGCGGGGCTTGAGACTGATCCAGAAGCGGCCGTTGGCGATGGTCTGGTTGCTGCCGGTGACCCCGACGGAATGGGAGAAGGCGCGCACCGCAGGGTCGGCTTCGATGATCTTTGCCAGGGCCTTGTGCTTCTCGATCATCGCCGGATACGACACGTCGGCTGCGGCCTCGCTGGTGCCGAGGATGAAGCCGGTGTCCTGCAGCGGGAAGAAACCCTTGGGGATGGCGACATAGCCGATCACCGCCAACGCCAGGGTGAGGCCGAACACACCCAGCGTCAGGCGTTGGTGGGCGAGGGCGCGGTCCAGGCCCTTTTCGTACCAGCGCACCAGGCGCTGGCCAAAGCCGTCGTGGTGTTCCTGCGGCGGTTTGCGCATGAACAAGGCACAGAGGGTCGGGGCCAAGGTCAGTGATACCACCACCGAAATCAGGATGGTCGAAGTGGCTGTCAGGGCGAATTCCTTGAACAATCGCCCGACCACGCCGCCCATGAACAGCAGCGGAATGAACGCGGCGATCAGCGAGAAGCTGATCGAGATCACCGTGAAGCCGATCTCCCCGGCGCCCTTTATCGCCGCCGTGCGGCTGTCATCGCCGGCTTCCAGGTGACGGTGGATGTTTTCCACCACCACGATGGCGTCGTCAACCACGAAGCCCACGGCGATGACGATGGCCACCAGTGTGAGGTTGTTGAGGCTGAAGCCTGCCACGTACATCAGTGCGCAACTGGCGATCAGCGACACCCCCAGCACGCTGGAGACGACCAGGGTTGCCGACCACTGGCGCAGGAACAACGCCATCACCCCGATCACCAGTATCACCGCGATCATCAGCGTCAGTTCCACTTCATGCAGCGAGGCGCGGATGGTCTGGGTACGGTCGTTGAGTACCGACACCTCGACCGAGGCCGGGAGCATTTCCTGCAAACGGGGCAGGGCGTCGAGCACGCGATCGACGGTGTCGACGATGTTGGCGCCGGGCTGGCGGAAGATCACCAGATTCAGCCCAGGTTTGTCCCCGGACCAGGATTTGACATAGGCGTTCTCGGCGCCTTCGATCACCTTGGCTACGTCCTGCAGGCGCACCGGGGCGCCGTTGCGGTAGCTGACGATGAGCTGGGCGTAGTCTTCGGGGTGGAACAACTGATCGTTGGCGGCGATGGTCGAGACACTGTGTTCGCCGTACAGCGCGCCCTTGGCCAGATTCAGGCTGGTCTGCTGGATGGCCTGGCGGATATCGGCCAAGGTCAGGCCGATGGCCGCGAGCTTCTCGGGCTGCGCCTGCACGCGGATCGCGGGGCGCAGTTGGCCGGTGATGTTGATCAGGCCGACCCCGTCGATCTGGCTGAGCTGGCGCGCCAGCAGGGTTTCGGTGTAGTCGCTGAGCTCGTTGCCAGGCATCTGCTGGGAGCTGACGGTCAGCACCAGCACGGGGCTGTCGGCCGGGTTGACCTTGCGCCAGGTCGGTGGGCTGGGCAGGTCCTGCGGCAGGCGCGCAGTGGCAGTGTTGATCGCGGCCTGGACTTCCTGGGCGGCGGTGTCGATGTTCTTGTCGAGGGTGAACTGCAGGATCAGCGTGGTCGAGCCCAGGGCGCTGCTGCTGGTCATCTGGGTCATGCCGGGGATGGCGCTGAACTGTACCTCCAGCGGCGTCGCCACCGACGACGCCATGGTTTCCGGGCTGGCGCCGGGAAGCTGTGCGGTGACCTGGATGGTCGGGAAATCTGCCTCGGGTAACGGCGCCACCGGCAGGCGTGGAAAGGCGATGGCCCCCAGCAGCACCAGGGCGAAGGTCAGCAGCAGGGTGGCGATGGGGTGGTCGATGCACCAGGCCGAAACGCCTTTGCGGGTGATCATGGCTGGCTCCGGCGGTCAGCCACTTCGGGGCTGGCGGGCACGTCGGGGGCAACCTCGACCCGTGCCCCGGGCTTGAGGCGCGACTGGCCGTCGAGCACCAGGCGATCACCGGCCTTGACCCCGGCGACAATGTTCAGGTCGCTGTCCTGGTAGAGCACCTTGACCGGAACGCTGGCGACCTTGTCGCCATCGAGGCGGTAGACGTAATGACCATCGACGCCGCGCTGCACCACCGGTGGCGGCACCACCAGCGCCTGCTCATCGACAGCGGTGCGCAGGCGGATGGTCACCAGTTGGCCGGGCCACAGCAGGCCATCCTTGTTGTCGAATTCGGCCTTGATGCGCACGGTGCCGGTGTTGGCCGAGATCTGGTTATCGATCAGCGCCAGATGGCCCTGGCCGAGCAGGCTGCGTTCGCCGTCGGCGTCCATGTAAGCCTCGACCAGCGCCGGCGAGGGCGCTTTGAGCAGCGTCTGCAGAGTCGGCAGCATCTGCTGGGGCAGGGCGAACTCGACGGCGATCGGGTCGATCTGGGTGACGCTGAACAGACCCTGGGTGTCGCTGCTGCGCACCAGGTTACCGGGGTCGACATTGCGAATGCCGACGCGACCGGTCACCGGTGAGCGGATCTGCGTGTACGACAGCTGCACTTCGGCATTGGCGATGGCCGCCTGGTTGCCCTTGACCGTGGCCTGGAGTTGATTCACCAGCGCCTGTTGCTGGTCGAGGGTCTGCTTCGAGACACCGTCGTCGCTGCTCAACAGGCGGTAGCGCTTGAGGTCGACACCGGCCACCTGCAACTGTGCCTGGCTCTGGCCGAGTTGGGCGCGGGCCTGATCGAGGCTGGCGCGAATCGCACGGTCGTCGAGGGTGGCGACCAGGTCGCCTTCCTTGACCCACTGGCCCTCCTTGACCAGCACTTGGGTGAGGGTGCCCTCGACCTGCGGCCGTACATCGACGCTGTGCAGCGAAAGCACCGAGCCGATCGCGCTGGCAAAGCGCGGCACGTCCTGCTGGGTGACGCTGATCACCCTCACCGGCACGGCGTTTTGCGCGCGTGGGGCAGGCGTATCCTGGCGCAGGCGCAGCCAACCGGCCAAGGCGATAAGCAGGAGGATGGCCAGGGCGGCGAGGACGAGGGGGCGGGAGGGACGTCGCATCGAGGCTGATACCGGTCAGTGGGGGAGGGCTGGAAACCGTGCTGGCGTCTTTCGGTTCCAGACTTTTGTCAGATTCTTTTCTGCTTATAGCCCGCCGATCGGGTCGGCAACGTGACGTCTGGCTGACAGCGCTGACAGTTTCCAATCATTGATGGCCAGTTGCCAAGGAATTGAGCTGGACCAATGCTCGTCCGGGATTTGCCCTGGAGTCGAACGCCAACGTTGGAGGTGAGGGACCCTAGATTCCAGCTCAGAACCCGATAAAGGCGTAGTACACCGGCGCTTCGCCGGTCGTCAGCAGCCCATGCTCCCGCAGCCCGTCGGCCAGTTCGGCATCTTGCACATGCACAGTCCATGGCACGTGCGCTTGAGCGCTCACCTGATCCAGCGCCGCGAGAAACGCCGGCATGTCTGGCAGCCAGGCGGTAAAACCGTTGCCCTTGAGCGCGCTGGTGGTCATGCCCAGCGCCTGGCAGACGGCAACCTTGGCGGCGATGTCGTCGCGGTCGGCCTGGCGCGAGGCTTCGATCAGTGCGACCAGTTGCGGATCGACGGCCCTGTTGCCGACGATCAGTTGCGGGCCTTGTTGCCAGGCTTCGGGTGGGCAATCCTTGGCTTCGACGCGCAGAGGCAGGTGCGGGTTGACCTCGGCCGGATAGATACGACAGACCAGCGGGCGTGTTTCATAGATGCCGCACAGGTTGTTGGCATCCAGGTTGCGACAGCGCCCTGGATTGAAGGCCGCGAAGGTCACCGAGACCCGCACCTCGGCGCTCCCGCAAGGCACGGCGAGCGAACGGCGCAGCACATGATCGCGTTGCTCGACCGGCATGCCCGGGCCATCGGTGATGAAGCCTTCGATCAGCACCACGACCTGGCCGCCACTGGCAGCCCACTGGCGGGACTCGGCGAGCGTGAGGGGTACGTGGTGGCCGGTGCAGCACTTGCCGCAGCCGGTGCAGGCGAAACGAATGCCGTCGCTCACTTGGCGCCTGGCTTCCATTCGGTGACGTAGGCTTGCTGCTGGGCGCGGTCGTACAGGCACAGTTCGGTGCCTGTCTGGTTCTTCATGGATTTCGGCTTGTACACGCCTTCGATCAGCAGGGCGCTGTAGGCGGTGCGGTCGTCGAATTCGGCGGGCTTGCCCAGGGCGTGGGCGTCCTTGAACTGGCTGGCGGCCAGGCAGCGCTTGACCATCTGCTGGCGGTACTCGTTCCAGGCGTCGGGGCTGGAGGCCTGGGCAAGACCACTGGTCATGGCGAGGGCAATCAGGGCAATGCGAAGAAGGGTCATAAGCGGTACCGGCAAGAAAACCTCGGAAGGGGAGTGATTATGCCCGAGTCCTCCCCACCATCAAGTGAAGGCATTGTGTCGCCAGATGTATCAGCGCTCGGCGAACCCGACCGCTCGCGCCGCGACGACCAGGCAGTCGGTCAGCTCGGGCGAGGAAAACTTGGTGAGAATCGCGTTGGCGCCTGCGACCTTGGCTTTTTCGGCGCTCATGGCGCTGTCCAGCGAGGTGTGCAGCAGCACGTAGAGGTGCTTGAAGTCCGGGGTCTCGCGCACGGTGCGGGTGAAGGCGTAGCCGTCCATCTCGGACATTTCGATGTCTGACACCACGATGTTGATTTCCTGGGCGGTGCCCTGCAGCTCCAGCAGGACGTTGATCGCATCCTTGGCGCTGCGCGCGGTATGGCATTCGACGCCGAGGTGGCGAAGGGTGTGCACCGATTGCTGCAGCGCCACCTGGCTGTCGTCCACCACCAGGATGTTGGCGGCAGCCAGCAGGCTGGCGTCTTCTGCGCTGAGTTCGCCGGGATGCGTTTCAGGTTCCGGCGGGGCGATGCCGTGGATGACTTTCTCGATGTCGAGCACCTGTACCAGCGTATTGTCGACCCGGGTCACGCCAGTGATGAAGGAGCGGTTGCCCGAGCCGTAGGGCGGTGGCTTGATGTCGGTGCTCAGGCAATGGACGATGCGGCTGACCGCCTGCACGTGCAGGCCCTGGCGGGTGCGGCTGATGTCGGTGACGATCAGGCAGCCGCCATCCGGGTCGGCCAACGGCATTTCGCCGATTGCCCGCGACAGGTCGATCACCGACAGCGAGTTGCCGCGCAGGGTCGCTACGCCTTTGACGTGGGGATGCGACTCGGGAAGCTTGGTCAGGGGCGGGCAGGGGATGATCTCGCTGACCTTGAGCAGGTTGATAGCCATCAGCTTGCCGCTGCGCAGGGTGAACAGCAGCAGGGACAGCGAGTCCGCGCGGGCATTTTGCGTGGCCATGGGTAACCTTCAGGTATGTCTGGAAAGGAGAGATGTCGGGTTATCGGCCTGGAGTAGCCAGGCTTTAGGCCCTCATCCTGATGGTTGGCGCGGGTCCTGTGGGGCTGCCGTCAGCGCAACCCCAGGCGCTTGGCCAGTCGGCTCAGGTTCGCCCGGTCCAGCCCCAGTTCGCGGGCGGCAGCAGCCCAGTTGCCCTGATGGCGCGTCAGGCAAGCTTCGATCAGTTGTCGCTGGTAGTCGTCCAGCGCCTCGCGCAGCCCGCCTTGTGGTAGATCCGTGGGCGATACGGGGACACTGGCAGCGGGTATGGCAACGGTTGGGCGCAGGTCGAGGTCGGGCGCTTCCAGCGTGAGGATGCGTGGACGCTGCGGGTGTGAGCCGAGGGCCTTGAGCGCCGATCGCCCGATCAGATGCTCCAGCTCGCGCACGTTACCCGGCCAGTCATAGGCCAGCAATGCCGACTGGGCACCGGCGCTCAGGCGCAGGCTGTTGAGCCCCAGGCGCGAACGGTTCTGCTCGAGGAAATAGCCCGCGATCATCAGCACGTCACGCCCGCGCTCGCGCAGTGGCGGCACCAGCAGTGGATAGACGCTCAGGCGATGGTAGAAGTCGGCGCGGTAGTTGCCATTGCGTACCTCTTCGGCAAGATCGCGGTTGGTCGCCGCGATCAGGCGCACATCGACCCGGTGTTCGCGGTCAGAGCCCAGGCGTTGCAGTTGCCCGCTTTGCAGCACCCGCAGCAGCTTGGCCTGCACGGCCAGCGGCAACTCGCCCACTTCGTCGAGGAACAGTGTGCCGCCGTTGGCCAGTTCGAACTTGCCGCGTCGCTCGCCGTGGGCGCCGGTGAACGCGCCGCGCACGTGGCCGAACAGTTCGCTTTCCACCAGGGTGTCGGGCAAGGCGGCGCAGTTGAGGCTGACCAAGGGCTTGTCGGCGCGATTGCTTGCGCGGTGCAGGGCCTGGGCCACAAGCTCCTTGCCCACGCCGGTTTCACCGGTGATCAACACGGTCAGGTCGCTGCCCCCGACCAGGCGGATTTCCTCGAGCAGCCGCTTGTGGGCCTTGCTCTGGCCGATCAATTCCTTGTCCTGCCCGCTGGCCTGGCGATAGACCTCGGCGCGCAGGTGCTCGTCCTCGGCACGCAGGGCCAGGCCCTCGATACGCTCGGCCACGGTGACGGTCGCGGCGGCGAGGCTGGCGAAAGCCTGCAGTGCTTCGAGCTCGAGGCTCTGGAACTGGCCGGGAGTGAGGGCGTCAAGTGTGACCAGGCCCCAGGGTCGTTCATCGACCATCAGCGGGCAGCCCATGCAGTCGTGCACTTCCAGGTCTGCATCGTGGGCGTTGACCAGGCCGTCATAAGGGTCGGGCAGGTCGCTGTCGCTGGCGAAGCGGGTGGGCTCGCTGCGGCTGAGCAGAATCTTGAAGCGGGGGTGTTCGCTGACACGGAAACGCCGTCCCAGGGTGTCCGGCGACAGGCCATCGACCGCCAGCGGCACCAGCCATTCGCCGTCAAGCCGCAGCAAGGCGGCCGCATCGCAAGGCAGCAAACCGCGCATGGCCTGCAGCAGGCGACGATAGCGCTCCTGGTCGGGCAGGTCGCGAGACAGGTCGCTGACGAGGGGGAGGAGGGCGGTGAGCAGGGGCTTTGTAGTCATTTGGACTCCTGTTGGTCATCATGACTATATACCGGAGTAGGTCTTTTTGACATGGATTGCTTGCAGGCCTCGGTTTCATTGGGCTTTGGAGTTGGCACGATTGCTGAAGTGGGCTGGGTAACCATTCGTAGCCCAAGGCTCAGGGAGTCACTGCAATGCTCAATGCCGAACAACGTGCAATCATCAAGGCCACTGTCCCACTGCTCGAAAGCGGTGGCGAGGCGCTGACCACCCACTTCTACAAGATGATGCTCAGCGAGTATCCCGAAGTGCGTCCGCTGTTCAACCAGGCGCACCAGGCCAGCGGTGACCAGCCTCGTGCGCTGGCCAACGGCGTGCTCATGTATGCCCGTCATATCGACCGGCTGGAACAACTGGGTGGCCTGGTTGGCCAGATCATCAACAAGCATGTGGCCTTGCAGATCCTGCCCGAACATTACCCGATCGTTGGCAGTTGCCTGCTGCGCGCCATCGAGGAAGTGCTGGGCAAGGACATCGCCACCGCGGAAGTGATCGCTGCCTGGGGCGCGGCCTATGGCCAGCTGGCCGATATTCTTATCGGTGCCGAAGAGGGCCTGTACAAGGCCAAGGAAGAGGCTGACGGCGGCTGGCGTGGTGCCCGGGATTTTCGTGTGGTGCGTCGTGAGCAGGAAAGCAGCGAGATCGTCTCGTTCTACTTCGCCCCCATCGATGGCAAGCCGGTACTCAAGGCCGAGCCTGGTCAGTACATCGGCCTGCAGTTGTTTATCGACGGTGCCGAACAGCGCCGCAACTATTCGCTCTCGGCATTGTGCGATGGCGAACAGTACCGCATCAGTGTCAAGCGCGAGGCCGGGGGCAAGGTGTCGAACCATCTGCACGATCAACTGCAGGTCGGCGACACGCTCAAGCTGTTCCCGCCGTCTGGCGACTTCACCCTGGCACCTGGCGACAAGCCGCTGGTGCTGATCAGTGGGGGTGTCGGCATCACCCCGACCCTGGCGATGCTCGAGGCTGCGCTGAAGACCGAGCGTCCGGTGCACTTCATCCACTGCGCACGCAACGGTTCGGTGCATGCTTTCCGTGACTGGATCGACAGCCTGGCGGCGCAGCATCCGCAACTGCAACGCTTCTATTGCTATGCCGAGGACGACGGCAGCCGTGACGCCAATGCGGTCGGCCTGCTGACCCAGGATCTGCTGGCCGAGTGGCTGCCGCGAGCGCGTGACGTGGATGCCTACTTCCTTGGACCAAAGGGCTTCATGGCGGCGATCCGTCGTCACCTCAAGGCCCTGGGGGTTCCGGATGCGCAGAGCCGCTACGAGTTCTTCGGGCCGGCGGCTGCTCTGGAATGATCTACTGACCAGGCTGGCGTCTTCGCGGGCAAGCCCGCGAAGGGGTTGGCCTGTCCATATATAAGGAAGGATGAACAGCGCCCCGCAGCTTTCATCTTTAATCCTCCTTTAATCACTGTATCCTTCACTCCCGGGTGTCGAGGGGCTGGTCCCTGCGCGACGCCCGGGCAGCCGCTTTTTTTTACCGGCCAAGGTTGAACCGATGTTGCCAACGCCGGTCACAGCATCTCCGGATAGCCCTGCGCAGCGCTGTCTCGCCGCTTCCTCGACACGCTAAGAGACCATCCCTGCGTGTAGACTTGCGCCCAGGCAGGCGGAACACGCTGCCACCTATCCATCCAAGGAATCGGCAATGAACGAACAAACCCTGCGCCTGAATCGGGAACGGCGCTTCCTCGTGCTGTTGGGGGTAATCTGCCTCTCGCTGATCGGCGGCGCGCTGTACATGCAGGTCGTGCTAGGCGAGGCACCTTGCCCGTTATGTATCCTGCAGCGCTATGCCTTGCTGCTGATCGCGCTGTTCGCGTTCATTGCCGCAGCCATGCCCGGACGACGGAGCCTGACCTTCTTCGAGGCGTTGGTCGTGCTCAGCGCAATTGGCGGAATCGTTGCGGCCGGCAACCATGTGTATATACTCGCCAACCCGTACGCCAGTTGCGGTGTCGATGTACTGCAGCCGATCGTCGACGACCTGCCCCTGGCGCGACTCTGGCCCCTGGCATTCCAGGTCGACGGTTTCTGCACCACACCGTACCCGCCCATCCTGGGTCTGTCGCTGGCGCAATGGGCGCTGGTGGCGTTCGTCCTCACTGCCATCCTCGTGCCGCTGGGCATCTATCGGAATCGGCGCCGGGCTTAGACAAAAGTCCCGATTTGATGCAGGTCTATTGCACGGTGAGATAACCGGCAAAATTTCCCCAGAGACTGATCCTGATCAACGTTGAGCCCTTGTAGTACAAGGGTTTCAGGGCTATCAAGCCGGGTGCGACAAACTGTCGCGAAGTTGATTTTTCAGGCAGGATTATTACAAATCCTGTAAAAGACTGTTGCTCAATAAGTCATAGTCAAGGGGGGGCGACCTATCTACAATCGCCCCCAATTTCCGTTCGGCACTGCTTGCGAGTCGCAGGATTGAAGGAAGCCCCAGCGCTCCTTTTGCTGACTTCGACAAGTTTCGCCCAACGGCGATCCGGGCGGACACCCCTCCGCGTTTTCCCGCACCAAATGGAATTGGTCTGAAGTACAGGCCTTTAGCCTAAGAAAACCCCAAGCTCGTCCATACGCTCAACGCCCAGATCCAGCAGTCGGATCCCAGGCAGGCGCGGGTTCGAGCTCGAAATGCTAACGCTTGGCAGGACGAAGTGTTGGCGAACAAAACACATTGCATTGAAGCAAGCTGATCTAGAGGTCGTGAGATGAGTAAAAAGCGTTACCCCAGACTGTTTGGCATATTGCCCTTTTTAGGCATGCTTTTACTCAGTGGGTGCAACTGGACCCTGCTCGACCCGAAGGGCCAGGTCGGCATTGAGCAAAAGAACCTGATCCTCATCGCTACCGGCCTGATGCTGCTGGTCGTGGTGCCAGTCATCATCATGACCCTGGTCTTCGCCTGGAAGTACCGTGCTTCCAACAAGGCTGCCACCTACACCCCCGACTGGTCGCACTCGACCAAGATCGAAGCTGCGGTGTGGATCATCCCGATCCTGATCATCATCGCCCTGGGCTACGTCACCTACCACTCCACCCACAAGCTCGACCCTTATCGTCCGCTGGATTCCGATGTGAAGCCGGTGCAGATCGACGTGGTCGCCCTGGACTGGAAATGGCTGTTCATCTACCCGGAGCAGGGCATTGCCACGGTCAACAAGATCGTCTTCCCGGCTAACACTCCGGTCAACTTCCGCGTGACCTCCGACGCCGTGATGAACTCGTTCTTCATCCCTGCGCTGGGCGGCCAGATCTACGCGATGGCTGGCATGACCACCAAGCTGCACCTGATCGCCAACGAAAATGGCGAGTTCGACGGTATCTCCGCGAACTACAGCGGTGCTGGCTTCACCGGTATGAAATTCAAGGCAACCGCCACTTCGCAAGCCGACTTCGATGCATGGGTCGCGCAAGTGAAGGCTTCGCCGAAGAAGCTGGACAAGGCCGAATACGACGCCTTGGCCAAACCAAGCGAAAACAACCCAGTCGAGCTGTACAGCGAGGCTTCGCCTGACACGTTCCAGCTCATCGTCGACAAGTACGAAGGCATGAACCGTGGTCGTCCGAGCCACGAAGAAGCAGGCAGCAAAGACCTGGCCACTACCAAGGGTGTGGAAACGAGTATGCAACCAGCTGCCGGTGCAGAGGAGTAAGAGATGTTCGGTAAATTAAGCCTGGAGGCGATTCCCTATCACGAGCCGATAGTCATGGTGACGCTTGCCATTGTCGCGCTCGGGGGCCTCGCCGTCGTTGGTGCCCTCACCTATTTCCGCAAGTGGTCCTACTTGTGGACCGAGTGGCTGACCACGGTCGACCACAAGAAGATCGGGGTGATGTACATCATCGTCGCGATGGTCATGCTGCTGCGCGGCTTCGCCGACGCCATCATGATGCGTACCCAGTTGGCTGCCGCTACCGGCGGCTCCGAAGGCTACCTGCCGCCTGAACACTATGACCAGATCTTCACCGCCCACGGTGTGATCATGATCATCTTCATGGCGATGCCGTTCTTCACCGGCCTGATGAACCTGGCCCTGCCTCTGCAGATCGGTGCACGTGACGTTGCCTTCCCGTTCCTGAACTCCCTGAGCTTCTACCTGCTGCTGGCAGGTGTGCTGCTGGTCAACATCTCCCTGGGCGTCGGCGAATTCGCCAAGACCGGTTGGGTTGCCTATCCGCCATTGTCGGGGATCCAGTACAGTCCGGGCGTAGGGGTTGACTACTACATCTGGGCGCTACAGCTATCAGGCTTGGGTACGACACTCACAGGCGTGAACTTCCTGGTCACCGTTCTGAAGATGCGCGCACCTGGCATGAAGCTGATGGACATGCCGATCTTCACCTGGACCTGCACCTGGGCCAACGTGCTGATCGTCGCTTCCTTCCCGATCCTGACCGCCGCACTCGCCCTGCTGACCGTTGACCGTTATCTGGACTTCCACATCTTCACCAACGAGCTTGGTGGGAACCCGATGATGTACGTCAACCTGTTCTGGGCCTGGGGTCACCCTGAGGTGTACATCCTGATCCTGCCGGCGTTCGGCGTGTTCTCGGAAGTGACCTCGACCTTCTCCAGCAAGCGTCTGTTCGGCCACCACGCGATGATCTACGCATCGGGTGCCATTGCCGTACTGGGCTTCGCGGTCTGGCTGCACCACTTCTTCACCATGGGTGCAGGCGCCAGCGTCAACACCTTCTTCGGCCTGGCGACGATGCTGATCTCCATTCCGACCGGTGTGAAGCTGTTCAACTGGCTGTTCACCATGTATCAGGGCCGCGTGCGTTTCACTCCGCCGATGCTCTGGACCCTGGGCTTCATGGTCACCTTCTCCATCGGTGGCATGACCGGCGTACTGCTGGCCGTTCCAGGTGCTGACTTCGTGCTGCACAACAGCCTGTTCGTTATCGCCCACTTCCACAACGTGATCATCGGCGGCGCGGTGTTCGGCTACATTGCCGGCTTCGCCTTCTGGTTCCCGAAAGCCTTCGGTTTCACCCTCAACGAGAAGTGGGGCAAGGCGGCATTCTGGTTCTGGCTGTCCGGTTTCTACGTGGCCTTCATGCCGCTGTACGCGCTGGGCTTCATGGGTATGACCCGTCGTCTGAACCACTCCGACAACCCACTGTGGGAACCCTACCTGTACGTGGCCGTGGTCGGTGCAGTGCTGATCCTGTTCGGTATCGCCTGCCAGCTGATCCAGCTGTACGTATCGGTTCGCGACCGCAACCAGAACCTGGACGTCACCGGCGATCCATGGGGTGGCCGTACCCTGGAATGGTCGACTTCGTCGCCACCTCCGTTCTACAACTTCGCCCACATGCCCGAGAAGGTCGGCCTGGACGCCTGGCAAGAAGCCAAGGAAGCCGGTGTCGCCTACAAGGTGCCGGCCAAGTACGAAGCGATCCACATGCCGAACAACACCGCTACCGGTCTGTTCATGGGTCTGTTCCTGACCATCTTCGGCTTCGCTTTCATCTGGCACATCTGGTGGCTGGTGGGTGCGAGCCTGGTAGCAACCATCGCGGTCTTCGTTCGCCACGCTGCGCGTGACGACCAGGGCTACATGGTCCCTGCCGAAGAAGTGGCGCGCATCGAAGGCGAACGCCAGCGGGCCCTGCAGCTTGCCGGTGTACCTACCGGTGGCGCACGTGTCGAAACCTTTGAACGGGTGTAATCAATGTCCAGTCAAGTAATTCACGGCGATGCACATGGTCACGACCATGGGCACGACGATCACCACCACGACTCGGGCCAGATGACCGTCTTCGGTTTCTGGCTGTACCTGATGACCGACTGCATCCTGTTTGCGTCGCTCTTCGCCACCTACGCGGTGCTGTCCGGCAGTTTTGCCGGCGGCCCGTCGGGTCATGACATCTTCCAGCTCGACTTCGTGCTGGTCGAAACCGCATTCCTGCTGCTGTCCTCGATCACCTTCGGCTTCGCCATGCTGAAGATGTTCGCCGGTAACAAGGCAGGCGTACTGGGCTGGTTGGCAGTGACCTTCCTGTTCGGTGCAGGCTTCATCGCGATGGAAATCTACGAGTTCCATCACCTGATCGTTGAAGGCTACGGCCCGCAGCGCAGTGGTTTCCTGTCGGCGTTCTTCGCGCTGGTCGGTACCCACGGCCTGCACGTGACCTCGGGTCTGATCTGGATGGCCATCCTGATGTACCAGATCAACAAGCACGGCATCACGCCGACTGCCAAGACCCGCATGAGCTGCCTGAGCCTGTTCTGGCACTTCCTGGACGTGGTCTGGATCTGCGTCTTCACCGTCGTCTACCTGCTGGGGGTTCTGTAATGGCTAACGCACACGACACTCACCACGAAGGTAACCACGGCAGCGTGAAGTCCTACATGATCGGCTTCATCCTGTCGATCATCCTGACCGCGATCCCGTTCGGCCTGGTGATGTATCCGACCCTGCCGAAGAACCTGACCGTCCTGATCGTGGTGGCCATGGCCGTCATCCAGGTCGTGGTGCACCTGGTGTACTTCCTGCACATGGACCGCTCGAAAGAGCAGCGTTCCACTGTCTCGACGTTCCTGTTCACCGCTCTGGTAATCGCACTGCTGGTAGGCCTGTCGCTGTGGATCATGTTCAGCATCCACTACGAAATGTTGGCCAAGTGAGGTAAGACTGCATGTCCGTGAAGCACTTTATCCAAATCACCAAACCGGGGATCATTTTCGGTAACGTGCTTTCCGTGGCAGGCGGTTTCTTCCTTGCCGCGAAGGGCCATGTGGACTTCGCCCTGTTCCTGGCGGTGGTAGTAGGTACTTCGCTCGTGGTTGCGTCCGGTTGCGTGTTCAACAACTGCATCGACCGTGACATCGACCAGAAGATGGAACGTACCAAGAACCGCGTCATGGTCCAGGGCGGTATGTCGCTGCCCCTCGCACTGATCTACGCCACCCTGCTTGGGGTGGCGGGCTTCAGCCTGCTGTATGTCCAGGCCAACCCGCTGTCGGCGTTCTGCGCGTTGATCGGCTTCGTGGTCTACGTAGGCTTCTACAGCCTGTGGCTCAAGCGCAAATCGGTGCACGGCACCCTGGTCGGCAGCCTGTCCGGTGCCATGCCTCCGGTGATCGGCTATTGCGCAGTGAGCAACAGCTTCGACCTGGCAGCGGTCACGCTGCTGGTGATGTTCAGCTTGTGGCAGATGCCGCACAGCTTTGCCATCGCCATCTTCCGCTTCAAGGATTACAGCGCTGCCAACATCCCGGTCCTGCCGGTGGCTCGCGGTATCCTGGCGGCGAAGAAGCAGATCGTGCTGTACGTGCTGGCCTTCGTGCTCGCCACGCTGATGCTGACGCTGGGTGGGTATGCCGGTCTGGGTTACCTGGCCGTTGCGGCTGCCATGGGTCTGTACTGGTTGTACATGGCCTGGGGTGGCTACAAGGCCGAGGACGACAGCAAGTGGGCACGCAAGGTGTTCGGCTTCTCCATCCTGACCGTTACCGCGCTGAGCGTGATGATGTCGGTGGACAGCCAGACCGCTGCCGACGTGCTGATGACCTACGCACGCTGAAGCCTTCGCGCTTTACAAGAACCCGGCCTTTGGCCGGGTTTTTTGTTGGCAGATTTTCCGTCTGCGTGCAGGCGTTCGAACACACTAGTTTGGGCCTCCAAACCATCAGGAGGCATCCAAATGAGTGTTTTTACCGTCTATTTCTGTGGCACCGGGTCCCATCGTTTCGATGACAAGAACCCCAACTTCTGGAATGGTGAGCTGATCGCCACGCTGGCGAGCAATCACTCCGGCAGGGAATTCGTCGATTGGATCACAGTCGATGGCCCAGGCAGTGGCAACCTGCAGGACGATGCCCTGTTCGTCGATGACGGCGACTACTACAAAGTGACCGGCACCCTGTTCGGCAAGGGTTGGGATGAGAATGTGCAGCACGCCCTGCAGGTCATCAAGGGCAAGAGTACCTGGGCCCGCACCAAGCTCACCGAGCAGCAATACCAGAACCTGAAGAGTGCAGGCATTCCCATTCCTGATGCCGAGGCCGGCGGCTCGTGGTTCTGGCGCACTTACGACTACGGCGATCGCGCGGTGACCCCTCAGGCTTTGCAGGAGCAGTTGATCAAGCAACTGCGCAAACCGCTGATCCCGACCACGGTCAACCTGGTGGGGTGGAGCAGGGGCGGAATCAGTTGTCACATGCTTGCCAACGCCATGGCGCAAGACCCGGAGCTGTGCGATGTAAAGGTCAACATCTTTGCCATCGATCCGGTGCCCGGCGTGGGTAACGTGCAGTCTGAGCGTGTGCAACTGGGAGCCAACGTGAAGGAGTACGTGGGGTTCTACGCACGAGACGAGCGATCCAAAGGTTTCGCCTGTGTGGTGCCTGTCACTGCATACGGTACGCGTATGAGCGTTCTCCCGATGCCGGGCCGTCATGCAACGCTGGTGGGCAATGCTTCGATAGACGGCGCAGGTTCCGGCAAGGCACTGCCTGAACCGGGGATGATCGTACGGCACTTCGCCGAGGTTTGCCTGAAGCGTTGGGGTGTAACGTTGGACAAGTGTCTGGATTTGAGCGATGCGGCGCTGATGACCTATCACAAGACCATCGACGCGAACGATGAGCTCTACCGCGCCATGCGCAAGAAGTCCTATACCGTACTGACCGAAGGCACTGCCGATGAACGTATGGTTCACCGCGGCAGCATTGCCACGGAGTTCACCCAGGTGCGTGGCGAGCACATGGACCCCAGCGATGGGTTGAGCATCCAGCGCTTCGACTTGAACGCCTACAAGGCTTTGCGCTGAGTTACACGCTTACCCGCCAACGAGCGAGTCTCGCTGGCGGGGCTGCCAATCTGTCGGTAGCCCCTTTACAACGCCAGGGCAACCAGACTATTTTCTGCCTCGGCCACCGCAGTGGCCAACGTCGCTCGGACGGTTCCGGGCGCTTACGTCTCTCGAGGAAAGCATGGCCAACCCAGGTTCGCCGCGCCGCTTTGCGCGCATCGATCGTCTCCCCCCTACGTCTTCAACATCACTGCCGAGCTCAAGATGGCGGCACGCCGTCGCGGCGAAGACATCATCGACCTGAGCATGGGCAACCCGGATGGCGCGACCCCGCCACATATCGTCGAGAAGCTGGTGCAGGTCGCCCAGCGTGAAGATACCCACGGCTACTCCACCTCGCGCGGCATCCCGCGTCTGCGCCGCGCCATCTCCAACTGGTACAAGGAACGCTACGAGGTCGAGATCGACCCGGACAGCGAAGCCATCGTCACCATCGGCTCGAAAGAGGGCCTCGCGCACCTGATGCTCGCCACCCTCGACCATGGCGACACGGTGCTGGTGCCCAACCCAAGCTACCCGATTCACATCTACGGGGCGGTGATTGCCGGTGCTCAGGTTCGCTCGGTGCCGCTGGTACCGGGCGTGGACTTCTTCAATGAGCTCGAACGTGCGATCCGCGAATCGATCCCCAAGCCGAAGATGATGATCCTGGGCTTCCCGTCCAACCCGACGGCGCAGTGCGTGGAGTTGGACTTCTTCGAGCGTGTGGTCGCCCTGGCCAAGCAGTACGACGTGCTGGTGGTGCACGACCTCGCTTACGCCGACATCGTCTACGACGGCTGGAAGGCCCCCTCGATCATGCAGGTGCCCGGCGCCAAGGATATCGCGGTGGAATTCTTCACCCTGTCCAAGAGCTACAACATGGCGGGCTGGCGGATCGGTTTCATGGTCGGCAACCCCGAGCTGGTCAGCGCCTTGGCGCGGATCAAGAGCTACCACGACTACGGCACCTTCACTCCGCTGCAAGTGGCGGCAATCGCTGCGCTGGAGGGCGACCAGCAGTGCGTACGCGACATCGCGGAGCAGTACCGGCAACGCCGCAACCTGTTGGTCAAGGGGCTGCATGAGCTGGGCTGGATGGTCGAGAACCCGAAAGCCTCGATGTACGTCTGGGCCAAGATCCCCGAAGCTTATGCGCACCTCGGCTCGCTGGAGTTCTCCAAGAAGTTGCTGGCCGAGGCCAAGGTCTGTGTCTCGCCCGGTATCGGGTTCGGCGACTATGGCGATGACCATGTGCGTTTTGCCCTGATCGAGAATCAGGATCGTATCCGCCAGGCCATCCGCGGCATCCGTCAGATGTTCCGCGCCGACGGCCTGACCAGCAAGTAAGCCCCCGGCTCAAGCCGCAAGCAGGTCTGCGATGGCAGGCCGTTTGCGGCTTTACCTGCCGCTGGCAACATGGCGCTCGAGGGTCGCGACCAGCGGCCGTCTTTTTTTCATTTCCCCTCTATCCAGCCGCTCGTGCTTGGATTAAAAATGGCGCCGCGAGCGCCCGCTCGATAACAACAACTTCCCTTCCTGGCCATCATGTCCGAACAGAACCCTTGCCTGACCTGCGGCGCCTGCTGCGGCTACTTTCGTGTGTCTTTCTTCTGGGGTGAATGCCAGTCTTCGGGCGGGTTGGTGCCCGACGATCTGGTGGTGCAGATCAATCCGACCCGTGTGGCGATGATCGGCACAGACGCCAAGCCTTGCCGCTGTATCAGCCTGGACGGCGAGATCGGCAACAAGGTCGGGTGCACCATCTACGAGAATCGTTCCACCCCCTGCCGCGAGTTCGACGCTTCGTGGGAGAACGGGGTGCACAATCCCAGCTGTGATGACGCCCGTGCCGCCTATGGCCTGCCACCACTGACACCTCCCGGTGCCAACGAGCCGCACTGGCCTGACGATGGGGCAGAGGTCGCCTGAAAGTGAACGGCCGGATCATTTGCGAAACGGTCAAGCCCATCACGTTTTGCCTGCCGCGCACGACCGTTCGTCGGTTGGATCCAAGCGGCGCACCGCTGTAGCCCGCGAAATACGGGCTGCCTTGAAAAAGTATTAACACCATTTGACCGCCCCGGCGGAGCCTCACGCCTGCTCGCCAGCGGCTACACATTCCCAACAAGGAATCATGTAGCCATTGGTCAGGTGTTTCGTCGTCGCGTGTTCGACTAGCCGGCAACATTGCAGTGCGAGCGTTCAAGGACCGAACCACCTGATCCACGAAGGAGCTCTCCGTGGACAGAAGCGTCGCCTCCGTTTTGCCTACCCGTCTCTCCCATTTGTCGCTCGCTGTGAGCCTGGCTGTCGGAGGGCTGGCCTTCGGTCTTACGAGCGAGCAGGCCCTGGCTGCGTGCAGCGCGGCCGGGTCCATCATCACTTGCAGCGGTGCTGCCAACCCGCTGGCGCCGAGCTATAGCAATGGCGGTAGCGGCCTGACGGTCAACGTGAACCCTGGCGCCAGCCTGGGTACGCTGTTGGGCGTGGGAGGCACGTCGCTGTCACTGGCGGGCAACAACAATACGTTGAACAACTCCGGCACCATCGACCCTACGTTGCTGGGGTTGTTGAGCATCCAGTCCAGTGCTGTGCTGATCGGCAATACTGGTACCGGCAGCACGCTCAATATCAATAACAACGCCTCGGGGGTAATCAAGGGCACGGGTGCCTTGCTTGGCGCAAACCTTCTTAACCTGACGGGCATGGCGCTGGACGCGCGCAATGGTGCGGCCGGTACCACCACCATTACCAACGCCGGCAGCATCGGTTCCTCGGCGTTGCTTGGCCTCACGCTGCTCAGCGAGGACACGCCGGTCATCGCTGTGACCGGCGGGAGTACGGTTAACTTCACCAACACCGGCACCATCCTTGGACGGGCAGCGTTCGAGGCTTCTGCTGCGGGCAACACCTTTACCAACGCCGGCACCTTGACCGGCAGCTTGTCGATGGGGGCCAACAGCACCAACCGCTTCAATGCCATTACCGGTTCGAGTGTCGGTGCCGGGCTTGGTATCAGCGTTGCACTGCTGGTCACCAGTAATCCCAATTTGGGCTTCGCAGCCGCCGGCAAGATCGATGGCGGTGCCGGTGGCACCAACACCCTGGCCTTGCAGAATGCCATTGGTGGCGGTAGCGGAACCACCGGTTCCGGCACGATCAACGCCAACAACTACATCAACTTCAACCGCCTTATCGTGGACAGCGGGACCTGGAGCCTGATCGGCCAGGTGCTCAACGGCACCACCCAGACCACCCTCAATGGCGGTTTGATCAACTTCGACAATGCCAGCGCCTTTGGTACCGGCGGCATCACCGTCAACGGTGGCGGGCTTGCCGGTACTGTCGCAGGTCTGAGCCTGGCCAACGCCCTGACGCTCAACGCCGGCATCAACGTCGGCGGTGCTACCGACATGGCCCTCAATGGGGTCATCTCCGGCGTTGGCGGCTTGACCAAGACTGGCGCCGGCCTGCTCACCCTTGGGGCCACCAACACCTATAGCGGTGGTACCACCCTGGCCGCTGGCGGCCTCAACCTGACCAGCGCTGCGGCGCTCGGCAGTGGTGCGCTCACCGTCAGTGGTGCAAGCAGCCTGCAAGGCAGCGTGCCGCTGGTATTGAATAATGCCGTGGCGCTGAACGCGGCGCTGACCTTGCCCGGCAGCAACGCCCTGACCCTCGGGGGCGTGCTCAGCGGCACGGGCTCGCTGGTCAAGAGCGGCACCAGTAACCTGACCCTCAACGGCGCCAATACCTTCTCCGGCGGCACCAGCCTCGGCGGCGGCACGCTCACCCTCGGCAACAGCGCTGCCCTGGGCATTGGCGCGCTGACCCTGACCGGCAGCGGCGTGCTGGACACCACGGCCGCCATGACGCTGGCCAACGCGGTCAACCTCGGTGCCAACGCCCTGACCCTGACGGGCAACAACGCCCTTACGCTGGGCGGCGTGATCGCCGGCGCGGGTGGCAGCTTGATCAAGAACGGCGCCGCCGACCTGAACCTGAACGGCACCAACACCTTCAGCGGTGGCACCACGCTCAACGCCGGCAAGCTCACCGTCGGCGCCAACGCCGCGCTCGGCACCGGCGCCCTGACCCTGGGTGGCAACGCCAGCCTCGACGCCAGCACCGCAGTCAGCCTGGGTAACGCAATCAACCTCGGCGCCAACACCCTCAACCTGTTGGGCACCAGCGCCACTACCCTGGGCGGGGTGATCAGCGGCACCGGTGCACTGGTCAAGAACGGCGCCGCCGACCTGGCGCTCAACGGCAACAACACCTTCAGCGGCGGCCTGACCCTCAATACCGGCAAACTCACCGTGGGTAACAACAACGCCCTGGGCGGCGGTGCCCTGACCCTGGGTGGCAACGCCAGCCTCGATGCCAGCACCGGGGTCAGCCTGGGCAATGCCATCAGCCTGGGCGCCAATACCCTCAACCTGCTGGGCACCAGTGCCACCACCTTGGGTGGAGTGATCAGCGGCACTGGCGGGCTGGTCAAGAACGGCGCCGCCGGCCTGACCCTCAACGGCGCCAACACCTTCAGCGGTGGCACCACCCTCAACGCCGGGGTGCTGACCGTCGGTAACAACAACGCGCTGGGCACCGGTGCCCTCAGCCTGGGCGGCAATGCCAGCCTCGACGCGGGCGTGGCGGTCAACCTGGGCAACGCCATCAATCTGGCGGGCAACACCCTGAGTGTGGTGGGTAGCAACGCCACCACCCTGGGCGGTGTGATCAGCGGCACCGGTGCATTGGTCAAGAATGGCGCCAGCAACCTCACCCTCGGTGGCACCAATACCTTCACAGGTGGCCTGACCCTCAACGCCGGCACCCTGACCCTGGCCAGCGCTGCGGCGCTGGGCACCGGCGCGCTGACCGTGGGCGGCGCATCCACACTCGCCAACAGCGCGGCGATGACCCTGAACAATGGCGTCAGTCTCGGCGCCAACCTGACCCTGGCCGGCGCCAACAACCTGAGCCTTGCAGGCAACCTGAGCGGTACTGGTGGCCTGATCAAGAATGGGGCGAGCACCCTGACCCTGAGCGGCAACAACACCCAGAGCGGTGCCACCGCGCTCAACGCCGGCACGCTGGTGGTCGGCAGCGCCACCGCCCTGGGCACCGGCGCACTCAACGCTGCCGCCAACACCACGCTGGATTCGTCGGTGGCCGGGCTGACCCTGGGCAACGGGCTTAACCTGGCCGGCAACCTCAACCTCGCCGGCAGCAACGACCTGACCCTGGGAGGCGTGATCGCCGGTGTCGGTGGCCTGACCAAGAACGGCAGCGCTGCCCTGACCCTCAACGGTGCCAACACCCAGATCGGCGCCACCAACCTCAACGCCGGTACCCTTGTGGTCGGCAGCAACACGGCCTTGGGCTCTGGCGCGCTGAATGCCGCTGCCGGTACCCACCTGGACGCCAACGCCGCAGTCAACCTCGGCAACGCCGTGAACCTGGCCGGTGCCCTGACCCTCGACGGCACCGCCAACCTCGGCCTTGGTGGCGTGATCGCCGGTGCCGGTAGTCTGGTCAAGAACGGTGCCGCCACGCTGACGCTTTCCGGTCCCAACACCTACCTGGGCGGCACGACCCTCAATGCCGGTGGCCTGGTGCTGGGCAATGGCGCCGCACTGGGCGTCGGCAAGTTGACCGTGGCAGGTGCCGGTAGCCTGGATACCTCGGCTGCGCTGACCGTTGGCAACGCCGTCACCCTGGATGCCGACCTCACCCTGGCCGGCAGCAACAACCTCAACCTCACCGGTCTGGTCGACGGCACCGGCCGGCTGATCAAGAACGGCACCAGCACGCTCACCCTCGGCGGGCTGAACACCTATGCCGGTGGCACGCTGCTCAACGGTGGCGCCCTGGTGCTGGGTAATGGCAGTGCCATCGGCACCGGCGATCTTACCGTCGGTGGCGCCGCGAGCCTGGACAGCAGCGCTGCACTGAGCCTGGGCAATAACATTGGCCTGAACGCCGACCTTACCCTCACCGGCAGTAACGCGCTGACCCTCGGCGGTGTGGTCAGTGGGGCAGGGCAGTTGGTCAAGAACGGCAGCGCCACTGTGACCTTGAACGGGGCCAACACCTATGCCGGTGGCACCACGCTCAACGCGGGTGGCCTGGTGATAGGCAACGGCAACGCCCTGGGGACCGGCGCCCTGACCGTGGCCGGCGCCGCCAGCCTGGACAACAGCGCGGTCGCTACCCTGGGCAACGACATTGCGCTCAACGCCAACCTGACCCTCGGCGGCAGCAACAACCTGACCCTTGGCGGCATCGTCAGCGGTACCGGAGGCTTGATCAAGAATGGCCTGGCCGACCTCACGCTGACCGGCAACAACACCTTCAGCGGTGCCGTCGACTTGCTTGGCGGCACCCTGACCACCGTTGGTACGGGTGCGCTGGGCAACGCCTCGGCGGTCAATGTCGGCGCTGGCGCCAACCTCAACCTTGGGGCCAGCACCACGGTCGGCGGGTTGAGCGGTGCCGGCGCGGTGAGCGTGGCGGGGGGCAGTGACCTGACGGTCGGCGGCAACAACCTCAATAGCGTATTCAGCGGCGCCCTGGCCGGTAGCGGTGGCCTGATCAAGGCTGGCACCGGTGCTCTGGAACTGTCCGGCGTGAACGTGCTTGGCGGCGCCACCACGGTCAATGGCGGCCTGCTCAATGTCAGCGGTTCGCTCGCCAGCTCCGGCGTACAGGTCAATGTCGGCGCCAGCCTGGGCGGCACCGGCAGCGTGATCGGCCCTGTGGACATCGCCAACGGGGCGCACCTGCTGGCCAACAGCGGCGCGACCCTCAACACCGGTGCGCTGACCCTGCACAGCGGCTCGATCCTCGACTTCGGCCTCGGCTCGCCCTCCACGGGCGGCACTGCCTTGGTCAACGTCAACGGCAACCTGACTCTCGACGGCACCCTCAACGTCACCGATCTGGGTGGTTTCGGCACCGGTATCTATCGGCTGTTCGACTACACCGGCGCGCTGGTCGACAACGGCCTGCTTGTTGGCGCGTTGCCGGGTAGCGTACTGCCGGGCGATGTCCAGGTGCAGACCGCCATCGGCGCGCAGATCAACCTGCTGGTGGGCGGTGCCACCGGCACCGTGCAGTTCTGGGACGGTGCGCAAAGCGTGCCGAACGGCGTCATCGACGGTGGCGCCGGCACCTGGGACGGCAGCAATACCAACTGGACCGACATCAACGGTGTGCTCAACGGCAGCTGGGCCAGCGATTTCGCCGTGTTCCAGGGCACCGCTGGCGATGTCAACGTGGTGGGCACCCAGGCTGCCACCGGTCTGCAATTCGTCACCAATGGCTATCGCCTGATCGGTACCGGTGGCCTGAATCTGGTCAATGGCAGCAACGGTGCATTCGCCGTGCGTGTCGATCCGGGCGCTACTGCGACGATCAACGTCGGCCTCTCCGGCAGCGGCCAACTGGCCAAGCTCGACACCGGAACCCTGGTGCTGAACGGCGCCAACAGCTACACCGGTGGGACCTTGCTCAACGGCGGCACCCTGGTGGTAGGCACCAACACCGCCCTGGGTACTGGCGCGGTCAGCGCCGCAACGGGCACCACGCTGGACAGCAACACCGCAGTCACCCTTGGCAACGCCCTGGCCCTGAGCGGCGCCCTGACCATCGCTGGCAGCGCCGACCTCGGCCTGTCTGGTTTGGTTTCGGGCGCCGGCAGCCTGGTCAAGAACGGCGGTGCCAACCTGACGCTGGGCAATGCCAACACCTACAGCGGCGGCACCACCCTTGCCGCTGGCACCCTGACCCTGGGTAACGACCTGGCCCTCGGCACGGGCGGCCTGAACGTCACTGGTGCCTCCACCCTCGCCACCACGGGTAACGTGGCGTTGGCCAACACCGTTGCGCTGAACGCCAACCTGACCGTGCCAGGCACTGGCAACCTCACGCTCAACGGCGCACTCAGCGGCACCGGTGGGCTGATCAAGACCGGCACCGGCGTGCTCACCCTGAACGGCAGCAACAGCCAGCAGGGTGTTACCAGCCTCAATGGCGGCACTCTGGTGGTTGGCAGCAACACCGCCCTGGGCACTGGCGCGCTGAATGCCGCGGGTGGCACAACCCTGAGTGCAGGCGCCAACGTGACCCTGGCCAATGCGCTCAACCTGGCGGGCAACCTCACCATCGCCGGCGCGCAGGACCTGGTGCTAGGCGGCAACATCATTGGCGTCGGCGGCCTGACCAAGACCGGCAGCGGCACACTCACCCTCAATGGCACCAATGGCAACCTGGGCAACGCCAACCTCAACGCGGGCACCTTGGTGCTCGGCAGCGCAAGCGCGCTCGGCCTCGGCCAGCTCAACGCGGCTGCGGGCACCACGCTCGATAGCAATACGGCGCTCACTATCGGCAACACCGTCAATCTGGGCGGCAACCTCACCATCGCCGGCAGCAACGACCTGGGCCTGGGTGGGCTGGTCACGGGCGCTGGCAGCCTGACCAAGAATGGCGCCGGCAACCTCACCTTGAGTGGCCCCAACACCCTGTCCGGTGGCGTGACCCTCAACGCCGGCACCCTGACCCTGGGCAATAACTCGGCACTGGGCCTCGGCAACCTGACCGTCGGCGGCGCCAGCAACCTGGCCACCACCGGCGCCCTGATCGTGGCCAATCAGGTCACGCTCAACGACACCCTGACCCTGCCTGGTAACAACGACCTGGCCCTGAGCGGCGTGATCAGCGGTACCGGCGGGCTGACCAAGACCGGCACCGGCAACCTGACCCTCGGTGCCGCCAACACCTACCAAGGCACCACCACGCTCGCCGCAGGCACCCTGACCCTGGGCAACGGCAGCGCGCTGGGCGCTGGCAACCTCTCGGTGACCGGCAACAGCACCCTGGCCACCACCGGCGCCCTGCAAGTGGCCAACGCCATCGGCCTGGGCACGGGCGCCACCTTGGGCGTCAACAACGCCCAGACGCTGACCCTCGACGGGGTCATCAGCGGCGGCGGCAGCCTGAACAAGACCAGCACCGGTCAACTGGTGCTCAACGGCGCCAACAACTACACCGGCGGCACCTCGCTGCAGGCCGGCAGCCTGCTGCTGGGTAACGCCAGTGCCCTGGGCAGTGGCGCCCTGAACGTCACAGGTGCCGCAGCCCTCGACGCCAGCCAGGCCCTGGCTCTGGTCAACGCGGTCAACCTGACTGGTGGCAATCTTACCCTCGGTGGCAGTCAGGCCCTCACCCTCAACGGTGTGGTTTCCGGCGCCAACGCACTGGTGAAGAACGGCGCCGCCGGCCTGACCCTCAATGGCAACAACACCTACAGCGGCGGCACCACCCTTAACGCCGGCACGCTGACCGTCGGCAGCAATACCGCGCTGGGTACCGGGGATCTGAGCACTGCTGCCAACACCTCCCTCGATGCCAGCGTGAACGTCGCATTGGCCAACAATGTGCACCTGGGCGGCGCGCTCAACCTGCCAGGCACCGCCGACCTGACTCTCAACGGCGTGGTCGACGGTGTCGGTGGCCTGAACAAGGCTGGTGCCAGTACCCTGACCCTCAATGGCGCCAACAGCTACCTGGGCGGCACCACCCTGGGCGCCGGGCAACTGGTGGTGGGTAACGACAACGCGCTGGGGCAGGGCGGCCTCACCGTCGCGGGGGCCTCCACCCTGAGCAGCGGCGTCGCCGGTACCACATTGGCCAATAACGTCACCCTCAACGCTGGCCTCACCGTCGCCGGCACCAACGACCTGACCCTCAACGGAGTGATCAACGGGACCGCCGGGCTGACCAAGAACGGCAGCGGCAACCTCACGCTCAACGGTAACAACGGCTACCAAGGCGGCACCCAGCTCAATGCCGGGCGCCTGACCCTCGGCAGCAGCGGCGCCCTGGGCACCGGCACCCTCGACGTGACCGCCGACGCCACCCTGGCCAACAGCGCGCCGATGGCACTGGGCAATACCATCGCCCTGAGCAACGGCGCCAACCTGACCGTCGACGCCGCCAATGCCCTGATCCTCAGTGGCGACCTGGGCGGCACAGGTAACCTGGTCAAGGCCGGTGCCGACGATCTGACCCTGGTCGGCGTCAAGACCTTCACCGGCAACGTCGATATCCAGGCCGGCTCGCTCACTACGCTCGGCAGCGGCGTGCTGGCCAACGTCGACACCCTCAACATCGGTGCCAGTGGCCAGCTCAACCTCAATGGCAACACCAGCCTTGGTGCCCTCACCGGCAGCGGCAACGTCGATGTCGGCGTTGGCAGCACCCTGAGCCTGGGCAGCAACAACGTCAGTACGACCTTCGCGGGTGCCCTCAATGGCTCGGGCGGCCTGGCCAAAGATGGCACCGGTACCCTGACCCTCACCGGTACCAGCAATCTGGCTGACAACACGCAGGTCAACGCTGGCACCCTGAAAGTCGATGGCAGCCTGGGCAGTAACCTGCTGACCGTCGCCAGCGGCGCAACCCTCACCGGCAGCGGCTCTGCCAATGCCTCGGTGGTGATCGACAACGGCGGCCACCTGGCAGGCCAGAGCGGCGGCACCCTGGGCCTCGGTTCGCTGGTGCTCAACAGCGGATCGATCGTCGATGTCGGCCTGGCTTCGCCAAGCACTGGCGGCACCGCGCTGTTCAATGTCGGCGGCAACCTGACCCTCGACGGCACCCTCAACGTCAGCAATATCGGTGGCTTCGGCAACGGCGTGTATCGCTTGTTCGACTACGCCGGTGCGCTGACCGACAACGGCCTGGACTTCGGCACCCTGCCGCTGGGCGTGAGCCTTGGCGATGTGTCGCTGCAGACCGCCCTGGCCAACCAGATCAACCTGCTGGTCAGCTCCAGCGGCCTGAACATCCAGTTCTGGGACGGCAGTCAGACTGCCCCGAACGGCCAGGTCGATGGTGGCACCGGCGTGTGGAACGCCGGCAACACCAACTGGACCGACCTCAACGGCACCGTCAACACCACCTGGGGCAGCACCTTCGCGGTGTTCCAGGGCACGGCAGGTGACGTCACCGTCGACGGCAGCCAGAGCGTCAATGGCATGCAGTTCGTCAGCAACGGCTATCGCCTGCTGGCCGGGACCGCCGGCCTGCTCGACCTGGTCAACGGCAGCGGTGGCGATACCAGCGTGCGGGTCGATCCCGGCGTGATCGCGACTCTCGAGGTTGGCCTGGGCGGTGTCGGCAAACTGAACAAGCTCGACACCGGCACTCTGGTGCTCAACGGCAACAACAGCTACAGCGGCGGTACCCAGCTCAGTGGCGGCACCCTGGTGCTGGGCAGCAACACCGCGCTCGGCACCGGCCTGCTGGACACTGCCAGCGGTACCACCCTGGACACCAACAAGAGCGTGAGCCTGGCCAATGCGATCACCCTCGCCGGCCCGCTGAACCTGACCGGCAACAACGACCTGGCGCTCACTGGCAACATCGGTGGCGCCGGCAGCCTGGTCAAGGCCGGTACTGCGCAACTGGCCTTGTCCGGCAACAACAGCTACAGCGGCGGCACGGCGCTGAACGGCGGCACCCTGGTGGTAGGCTCCAACACCGCCTTGGGGACCGGCTTGCTCAGTGCGGCGGCAGGCACCAGCCTGGACAGCAGCCAGGCTGTGACGCTGGCCAACAACGTCAACCTCGCCGGCAACCTCAACGTGCTGGGCGGCAATGACTTGAGCCTCGGCGGCACCGTTGCTGGCGCTGGCCGTCTGATCAAGTCCGGCAACGCGCGGTTCAGCCTGCTGGGCGCCAATACCTTCAGCGGCGGCACCGAGCTGCAGGCCGGCACTCTGGTGGTCGGCAACAACGGCGCGCTCGGCACAGGTGGCCTGGACGTGACCGGCAATGCCAACCTCGACAGCAGCACTGCGGTGACGCTGGCCAATCCGGTCAATGTCAGCGGCGTCCTCAACGTGCTGGGCAGCAACGACCTGCAACTGGCCGGTGTGCTCAGTGGCAACGGCGTGCTGAACAAGAACGGCCTGGCCGATCTCACCCTGTCGGGCAACAACACCTTCAGCGGTATCCTCAACATCCTTTCTGGCAGCCTGAGCACTATCGGCACCACCGCGCTGGGTACCCAGAGCGAGTTGAACGTCAGTACCGGCGCGAGCCTCAACCTTGACGGCAACACCACCCTGGGCGAGATCGGTGGCACCGGCGCGATCCAGATTGCTGCAGGCAACAGCCTCAACGTCGAAGGCGGCGTGTTCGATGGCAACATCAGCGGCACCGGCACGCTCAACAAACTCGGCGCCGCCACCCTGGCCCTGAGCAGCAGCAACAGCCATACCGGCAATACCAACGTGCAGGCCGGTGGCTTGAAGGTGGATGGTTCGCTCGCCAGCAGCGCGGTCAACGTTGCCAGTGGTGCGACGCTGTCGGGTGCGGGCAACCTCGGTGGGGCGGTGACGGTCGCCAGCGGCGGTAGCCTCGCTGCCGCCAGCGGCGCGACCCTGAACGCGGGCAATCTGGCGCTGGATGCCGGTTCGAACTTCAACGCCGCGCTCGGCACGCCGACCGGCGGCAATTCGCCGCTGGTCAACGTTGCCAACAACCTGACCCTCGGTGGCACGCTCAACGTCACCGACATCGGCGGCTTCGGTGCAGGCGTCTACCGCCTGTTCGCCTACGGCGGCAGTCTGATCAACAATGGCCTGGCCTTTGGCACCACGCCCGTTCCAGTGACCGACCTCACCGTGCAGACCGCCGTGGCCAATCAGGTCAACCTGGTGGTTGGTGGTGCCAGCAACGTGCTGTTCTGGGACGGTAGCAACACCGTCGCAAACGGTGTGATCGAGGGTGGCAGCGGTGTCTGGGATGCCACCAACAGCAACTGGACCGATGCCAACGGCGTACTCAACAGCACCTGGAACGACACCTTCGCAGTGTTCCAAGGCACTGCCGGGACCGTCACCGTCAACGGCAGCCACAGCATCACTGGCCTGCAATTCATCACCGATGGCTACGTGCTCAACGCAGGCGCAGGCGGCGAACTGCTCACCAGCACCAGCGGCACTACCAACCTGCGGGTCGATAGCGGCGTCACCGCCACCCTCAACGTGGCTCTCAACGGCACCGGCAACGTGGCCAAGTACGATGCCGGCACGCTGGTGCTCAATGCTGCCAACGGCTACAGCGGCGGCACCGCGCTCAACGGCGGCACCCTGGTGGTCGGCAACGACAGTGCGCTGGGCAGCGGCACGCTGACCGCCGCAGCGGGCACCACCCTGGACAGCAACACTGCCGTCACCCTGGCCAACGCCGCGGTACTCAACGGCGCACTGGCCATCGGCGGCAGCAACGCGCTGACCCTCAACGGCGATATCAGCGGTGCTGGCGGGCTGGTCAAGAATGGCGCAGGCCTGCTGACCCTGGGCGGCAGCAACAGCTACAGCGGCGGCACCCAGATCAACGCGGGCAGCGTGGTCGGCAACACCACCAGCCTGCAGGGTGCGATCCTCAACAACGCGGCGCTGACCTTCGAGCAGAACGCCAACGGCAGCTACACCGGCAACCTCACTGGTAGCGGTACGCTGACCAAGAACGGCAGTGGTGAACTGCTGCTGACCGGTGTCAACGGCTTGACCGGTGCCACCACCGTCAATGCCGGCAGCCTGCTGGTCAACGGACGCCTGGACAGCGCCACGGTACAGGTCGCTACCGGCGCTCGCCTGGGCGGCAGCGGCACCTATGCCGGGGCTGTGCAGATCGCCGACGGCGCCACCCTGGCCGCGGGCCAGAGCAGCACACCGCTGACGGTAGGCAGCCTGAACCTGAGCTCCGGCAGCGCCCTGGACTTCTCGCTCGGGGCGCCAGCGGCGTCCACTACGGTAGTCAAGGTCGACGGCAACCTGATGCTTGACGGTACGCTGAACATCACCAATGCCGGCGGCTTCGGCACCGGCGTCTACCAGCTGTTCAACTATGGCGGCGCACTGACCAACAACGGCCTGGTATTCGGTGCCATTCCCGGCAGCGTGGCGCTGGGCGACCTGAGCCTGCAGACCGCCATCGCCAACCAGATCAACCTGGTGGTGCAAGGCGCGGGCGACCAGTTGCAGTTCTGGAACGGTGGCAAGACCAACCCGGATGGCAGCATCGGTGGCGGCAGCGGCACCTGGGGCCCTGGTACCAACTGGACCAACTCCAACGGCACCACCGGCGAAACCTGGAGCGATGCCTTCGCTGTATTCGGTGGCCAGCCTGGCACCGTCACCGTGGTCGGCAACCAGGCGTTCAGCGGCATGCAGTTCCTCAGCGACGGCTACCAGGTGGTGCCGGGCACAGGCGGCAGCCTGACCCCGGTCAACGGTGCCGATGGCAGCCTGGCCCCGGTACGGGTCAACGCAGGTGCCAGCGCCGTGATCAGCGCGCCACTGGTAGGCACTGGCGGTATCGAAAAACTCGACGCTGGCACGCTGTTGCTGACCGGAGCCAACACCTACAGCGGTGGCACCATTGTCAGCGGCGGTACCTTGGCCGGTAACACCACCAGCCTGCAGGGCAGCATCACCAACAACGCCAACCTGGTGTTCGCGCAGGGCACCAACGGCACCTTCAACGGCACCCTCAGCGGTACCGGCACCACCACCAAACAAGGGGCGGGCAGCCTGTTGCTGACTGGCAACCAGCCGTTCAGCGGGGCCTTCAACGTCAACCAGGGCACGCTTCAAGTCGGCAATGCCGACAACCCAGGCACCTACCTTGGCGCCCAGGTCACCGTGGCCAACGGCGCGGCGCTCACCGGCAACGGTACTGTCGCCAGCCTGACCAACCACGGCACTGTGCTGCCAGGGCCTGCGGGCAACCTCAATGTCAGCGGCAACTTCACCAACGCCAGCGACGGCAACCTCGTCATCGACCTGGGCACCGCGCCGGTGAACTACCTGAATGTCGGCGGCACGGCCAACCTGGGCGGCAGCCTGACGGTGGCCAACCTCGCCGGTGGCAACGGGCAGTACACCGTGGTCAGTGCAACTGGCGGCATCAACGGCACCTTCGCCAGCAACAACCTGATGAACTCGGCGTTCCTCAACAGCTCGCTCGACTACGGTGCCAACCAGGTGACCCTGTCGGTCAGCCGCAACGGCAACGCGTTCGCCGATGTCGCGGCCTCCAGCAACCAACGTGGTGTCGCCACGGCCCTGGAAAGCGCCGGTGCGCCGACCAGCCTGCGCGACAACATCCTGCCGCTGGACCGTCAGGCCGCGCAGTCGGCGTTCGACAGCCTGTCCGGGGAAATCCACGCCAGCACCGCGACCGTGCTGATCGAGGATTCGCGCTACATCCGCGACGCGGTCAACGACCGTATGCGTCAACCGGATTGCAGCCGCGAGGACGATCCACGCCGTACCCTGGCGCCAACCGCCAACCAGCAACTGACCAGCGAAGGTTGCCAGGGCCAGGCCGTGGGCTGGATCCGCGCCATTGGCGGCTGGGGTGACTACGACGGCAGCAGCAGCCATGCCAGCGTCGACCGTGACCTGTCGGGCTTCATGCTCGGTGTCGACCGCGCCCTGGACGATCAGTGGAAAGTCGGTATCGCTGCCGGATACACCCGCAGCAGCATCGATGCTCACCGTCGTCAGTCGGACGCCAGCGTCGACAGCTACCACCTGGCCACCTACCTGGGTTACCAGATGGATGCCTTCGCCGCACGCCTGGGCGCCAGCTACACCTGGCATGACATCGACACCAAGCGCGATGTCCAGGTGGGCAGCTACGACGACCGCCTGAAAGCCAAGTACAAGGCGCGCAGCGCCCAGGTGTTCGGCGAGGTGGGTTACGCCATCGACGCTGGCGGTATCGCCCTGGAACCGTTCGCAGGCCTGGCCTATGTTAACTACGACAGCGACAGTGCCCGTGAGAAGGGGGGCGACGGCCGCCTGAAGGCCAGCGTCGATCAGGACGTGACCTTCTCCACCGTCGGGGTGCGCGCCGGCAAGCGCATCAAGCTGGACAACGGCAGCGAGATCACACCACGGCTGTCGGTTGGCTGGCGGCATGCCTTCGGCGACACCAAGCCCGATGCCGACGCTCGCTTCATCGCCGGTGGCGCTGGCTTCAGCACCGAAGGCGTACCGATCGCCCGCGACGCTGCGGTGGTCGAGGCCGGTGTCGACCTGGCTGTCGGCCAGAGCGGCAAGCTGGGGGTGGGGTACTCCGGGCAACTGTCCAGCGAGAACCGCGACCATGGCGTGGTGCTGAGCTTCAGCATGGGCTTCTGACGCGACATTGCAGTTGGGGTACTACAGGCGCCGTTCGCAAGAACGGCGCTTTTTTTTGTCAGAGCGAAACTGTGCAGGGCGTCAAGAGGCGAAAAATCACAGGCGAATTTTACATGTCCTGTTTGAATTGATTCGGGCGGGCCGGGCATTCAACTAGAGCTATCCAGTTGGTGTGTGCCGATTATTACGCTGCTTTAATTGGGTGGGTGGTCACGCCAAGAGGATCGTTGACCCCATTGGCGCGCCACTTTGCCAGGGCGAGGATTTATTAACTCTTGTTACATTTTTGTAATAAGTAGAAACAGATGCACCGCGTATTAATATGCATTTTTTTCTTTTTCCAGCGTCGGTAACAGGTTGATACAAATACCAATTCGACAATATTCAGGACGAGCCATTTAATTGCCACCGACTTCCAGTCATGCCGATTTGCAACTTTTTGGATGTTGCACCTTTATTAGGTAGTCGTCGGTATGTCGCCATGGAAATCGACAACGTATTGAAACTTTCGGCGCGGTTTTCTGGCGTTGAACATGCACTTTATCGATGGGTGAAGGCCTGTCGTGAGGCTTTCGAAGTTGCCCTTCAGGTACTTCGCTGTGCTGTTTCTGTTGTCTACGTCAACATTTGATAAGGAGTATCAAACATGACGCAACGCCCTCTTCAAGGCGTCCTTCCGGTCGCCATCCTGCCTTACAACAGCGACCTGTCCCTGGACACCTCCGCCCTGCGCCTGCAGATCGAGCACATTCTGCATACCGGCTGCGATGGTGTGGTGATCGGGCAGATTTCCGAAGTTTCCCGACTGACCACCGCCGAGCGTTTCAGCCTTGCGGAACTGATTGCCGAGCAGACCGCGGGCAGGGGCCTGTCGATCATGAGTACGGGCGGCGAAAGCATTGCCCAGGCTGTGGAGTATTCGCGTCAAGCTGAGCGCGCCGGCTGTGATGCCTTGCTGGTGATGCACCCGTCGATGTGGGCGCTGGATGACGAGCAGATGTATACGTACTTCGCCAACGTCATCGAGAGCGTACAGGTGCCGGTGCTGGTGCATCATGCCAAGTCCCTGGCCAAACGCCCGCTGTCGATCGATGTGCAGGCACGCCTGCTCAAGGCGTTCGGCCCCGAGAAGGTCCAGTTCAAACCCGAGTCGGCGCCGACTGCACCGAAGGTCTCGCTGCTTCGTGATGCCACTGCAGGGCAGGCGCGGATTTTCGAAGGTGATGGCGGCATGATGCTGGTCGACACTTATCGACGCGGCTTGGCCGGGGTGATCCCGGCCACCGAGATCGCCGAGATCACCGTGGCCTTGTGGCGCGCCCTGCAAGCAGGTGACGAACGTCTGGCCCGAGCCATCGGCTATCCGCTCTCCTACCTGATGTGCCACATGATGGCGAGCATCGACTGCTACCTGCAGTTGTCCAAGCACTTGCTCAAACGCCGTCAATTGATGAGCAACACTTTGATCCGCCCACCGGTGGACTTCACCATGGACCCGGAAACTCTTCGGGAAGTCGAGAAAGTCTACGACCAACTTCTCGAATTCGTCAGCCAGTAATAAGGATATTACTCATGAAGCGTTTTGGTTTTTCGATTCAACTGAGCAGCGAACAAGCCGTTGAGGCCTACAAGATGCTGCACCAGGATGTGCCGTCGCAAATTGCTGGCGAACACGGTGTGCTGCGTGAAATCGGCCTGCAACGTATGTCGATCTACCTGCTGCCACCCAATACCTTGTTCATGCAGGTCGAGGCGCACGAGGCGTTCGATCCGCTGCGCGATTTCACCCACGCCTTGTCGGTCCACCCGGTCATCCAGGCCTGGGACGACCGCATGCATGGCGCCGAAAGCCCGCTTCTCAAACGCATCGCCGGCAACCAGACCGAGCTGAACTGGTGGCGTCTGGAGCAGGTGTACGACTGGGCGATCGAACAGGTGAGTGGGCAGAAATGACCGGGCGAAAACAGTCATTCGTGCTGATGGATTGCACCTTGCGTGACGGCGGCTTCCAGACCGATTGGCGGTTTTCCGATGCCATGGCGCGACAGTACTTCGATACCTGTCACGCCATGGGCGTGGACATGGTCGAACTGGGCTATCTGAACCTCGCCGCACCGGGCACTCCGGTAGCTATGGGGTCTTACAAGGCGCTCCCCGAGTCGCTGAGCGAGCAGCAGCGCGAACTGGTCAAGCCGGGGACGCTGCGTGCAGCGGTGATGATCGATGCGTGGCGTATCCTCGATCTGCCGACCCATGAGGTCGCCCAGGTCATTCTCTCGGCAGTGGCTCGTGCGCCGTTTCGCATCGAGGTCTTGCGCATCGCCGCGATGAGCAGTCAGTTGGATGCCAGCTTCGCACTCGCCCAGGTATTGGCTGAAAGCGACCTTGCCGTGATGATCAACCTGATGCAGGTCGCCGAGCTTTCGCCCGAGCAACTGGCGCGCGATCTGCGCGGCCTCGGCCAGGTACCGATACAGGCGTTCTACTTTGCCGACAGCTTCGGACGCATGCTGCCGGAGCAGGTGCACCGCGTGCTGCGCCAGGCCGGCGAACTGACTGACCTGCCGCTCGGTTTTCATGCCCATGACAATTATGGGCTGGCAGTCGCCAACACGCATGCGGCACTGCAAGCCGGAGCTCGTTACGTCGACGGAACCTTCGCCGGCATCGGTCGCGGTGCGGGCAATGCGCCGACCGAGACCTTGGCCTTGCTCAAGCCCGGCCAGCAGGAAATGGCGTCCTGCGAGCGGTTTCTCGCCGAGCACATCGAGCCGCTGCGACAAGAGGCCAGCTGGGGCTACTCGCCGACCTACCGCTGCCAGGCAAAACACAACGTGCACCCGACCTATGCGCAGAAGTTGTTCGAAGGTGCGCCGCTTTCGGCACTCGAGCGCATCGATATTCTCGGGCGCATCGCCGGGCACGCGGGGGCAGGGAAGTACGACCCGAGTATTCTCAACCACTACATGTGAGTGCGGGCCATGCGAATCAATCAGGCCAGGCTGGGTGACAGGCTGGCAGGCAGCAAACTCGTGTTCTTCGACTGCGATGGTGTGTTGCTGGACTCCAACGGTGTGAAGCTGGCGGCCGTCGAACACGCCCTGGCCGCCTATCCGTCGGCACTGCGCGAGCGCTGCAAGGTCAGTTTCAAGCTCAACTTCGGGCGTTCGCGGCGTTGGCACTTCGAGGCTTTCGAGTCATTGGCCGGCACGGCCGCCGAAGCGGACTTCGTCAGCACCAGCATTGCCCGTTACGAGCACTACCTGCAACAACACTACAGCGCGGCGCCACCGGTGGCCGGTGCCGCAACGCTGTTGCAGCAACTGGCGGACTGCGCGGTGAAATGCGTGGTGATCAGCGGTGGCAATGAAAAGGAAATCAATCTGGCGCTGGCAGCCAACGGCATGGACCACTATCTGGCGCGCATCATCGGCTCCCCGGTGGCCAAGGCAGCAGCGATCCGCACATTGCTTGAACAGTACGACTGCACACCCGGCGAAACGGTGTTTCTCGGTGACGCGATCGCCGATGCCGAAGCTGCCATCGTCTGCAATGTGCCGTTTCTGTTTGTCAGTGGCCACGCCCTGGTCAAGCGTGATGCCCTGAGCCAGTGCTGGCCCGTCGGGCATTGGGCGGGGGAGGTCGAGAACCTGCAGCCGGATGCACCGATCACGCGCTTCAATCTTGTCGCACAGACTATCCAGGAGGACTCATGAGCGACCATCGACATCGGCCATTACGCATCGTCGTCACTGGCGTCAGCCGTGGGCTGGGCAAAGCTCTCAGCCAGGCGCTGGCGTCCCGTGGACACCAGGTCTTCGGCTGTCAGCTGTCGGCCGAGGCGCAGTCTGCATCCACTGACAATCCGGCGCTGTTCAACGCCTCGGTGACCGAGGCTCACGAGATGCGCGAGTTCGCCAGGACTGTCATGCGTGACGGCGGGGTGGACATCGTGGTGTGCAACGCCGGGGTCATCAACCCACGGCAACCGGCCTGGGAAATCGCCGAGCAGGAATGGGCACGGGTACTGGATGTGAACGTGCTGGGTGTGGTCAATACGATGCATGCCTTCCTGCCGATGATGCTCGACCGCGGCCAGGGCTTGTTCATCGCCATCAGCTCCGGCTGGGGGCGTTCGGCCTCTTGGGGGTTGGGGCCGTATTGCGCGAGCAAGTTCGCTGTAGAAGGGTTGATCGGTTCACTCGCTGCAGACCTGCCCAACGGTGTGAACGCCATCGCTCTGGATCCGGGTAACGGGGTCAATACCCAGATGCTCTCGGTGTGCTTGCCTGATGAACACCAAAACTATATCGCACCGCAGTTGTGGGCCGAACATGCTGCCGACTACATCGTCGGGCAGCTTTACCAGGAAAATGCCTCAGGTAGCCGCACGGTTCCACATCCGGGCCTTTGACAGGAGTCGCAACGATGCTGAAAGACAAACGTGTGGTGGTCACCGGTGGTGGCCGTGACTTTGGACAGGCCGTGTCGGTCTGGCTGTCCCGCGAGGGCGCCCATGTCGACCTGTGCGCGCGCCAGTTGCAAAGCGCTCAGGCCACCTGCGAGATCATCCAGGGCGAGGGTGGCTCGGCGCGTGCGTATGCCTGTGATATCGCCGATCCTGCCTCGGTACGGGACTTCGTCCAAGCGCTGCAAGCCGATGCGCGACCTGTGGATATCCTGGTGCTCAGCGCTGCGCAGTGGCTTGAAGGCCCGCTCGGCGAGGATGACAGCGACGAGGACATTGTCAGCACCATCAATTCCGGGCTCACCGGCTCGATCACCCTGACGCGTGCGTTGCTGCCAAGCCTGCGACGTTCTGCTGCGGCAGATATCGTGGCCATGGTATCGGTGTGCGGTGTGCCACAGTTCACCAATTCGGTGGCGCATCCGGCGTTCTTTGCCGCCAAGCATGGCCTGAGCGGCTTCTGCCTGAACATGACCCACCATCTGGCTGCCGAGAACATCCGCGTCACCGGATTCTATCCGCCAGACTTCGAGGTGACCGGACTCGAGGAAACGGTTGATCCTGCCGGTCGGTTGCTCAATGGCCGCTCCATCTGGGAAACCATGCGCTTCGTGCTGACCCAGCCGCGCAACTGCCATATCGACGCCGTGCACTTTCGCGGCCCGACCCGTGCGGAACTGGGCGAATGAAACCGGCCTACGATTCGCCTGCGCGCGCCGCGTACCGGCTGGCCAGCGATGACCTGCAACTGCGTGAGGTGATGCCGGAAAATATCGAAGCCGGGTACTTTCGCGCCGATTGCGACCCTGCGGTGTTCTACGACAAGTGCGAGCAGTATCGCGCGCTCAGTCGTCTCGACCCAGGGCTGGCGTTCAGCGCTCAGGTGCTTGGCTCCTGCGCCGAGCTGTCGGGATATACGCAAGGCGATTGGGTCGTGCGTCCGGCGATTTCACCGCACTCTCGGGGCTGCGCCGTGTTGCTGGGCGAGCACGGCATCGCGGCTACCGAAGCGGTGTTGCAGGTTATGCCAGGGCCTTTGCTGGTCCACCGCCATGAAGCCGGTTACACGGTGTTCATCAATGGGGTACTGGAGGAAGGGCAATTCCAGGTCAGTGACGCGTGGCGTTGCCACACCCAGGACTGGCTGGCGCGGCGCATTCTCACCGCGGTAACCAGTTTGCCCCCCGCTGCCTTGCCTGCTGATCTGGTGCCGCGTCTAGCGCGGCTGGCCTCTGGCCTGGGCCTGCTGTACGGGCCACTGCACGCTGAAGTGGTGATCACTGCGCAGGGGCCGCGTCTGGTCAAGCTGGCGCCACGGCTGGCCAGTACGCCACTACCTGAGCTATGCCAGCTTGGCGGTTGGCCCAGCCAGCAGGATCTCTGGCAGAAGCGCCCGGTAGTTGACGTCGCGAGCGCTGCGCAGGCGGTGGCCGACTACTCGTTCGTGATCACCCGGCCTGGGCGTGTCCTGGCGATGCGTTTCGATCAACAGGTGCGGGCGCTGTCGAGCTTCAGCCACTATTTCCTGGCGCCGCCGACAGGCCAGTGGGTGCAGACCACCACCGACGGTACCACCTATGGCTGCACGGTGTTCCTGCGTAACAGCAGCGCCGAGGCATTGGAGGCAGATATCGCGCAGCTTCAGGCGCTCAACCTGACGGACGCCTTCGTCTTCGGCTAGCCCTCAACCGTTCAGGCAAAACCAACCGGCCCCCGGGACTGTCATCGCGTAATGACCTTCCCGTGGCCTCGCTCAGCCCGAAATTCTGTAGACAGGGAGTTCACATGAGTTTTGCAACAGACTTGGCCAGAAGCCCTTGCGAGCGCAAGGTTCACGATGTGGTGGGCATCGGGTTCGGCCCTTCGAACATCGCACTCGCCATCGCACTCCAGGAAATGGCACCGCAACTGGATGTCGCGTTCGTCGACAGCGCCCCCGGCTTTGCCTGGCACAAAGGCATGCTGTTCAAGAATGCGACGATGCAGGTGTCCTTCCTCAAGGATCTGGTCAGCTTCCGCAACCCGCGCAGCCACTTCACCTTTGTCAATTACCTGCACAGCAAGGGCAGGATTGCAGCGTTCTGCAACCGCAAGGACTTCTTCCCTGCCCGCGTGGAGTTCCATGACTATCTGAGCTGGTGCGCGGCCGAGTTCAGTGATCAGGTGTACTACGGGCACCAGGTGATACGCATCGTCGAAGGCGGTGTCAGCGACGACGGTGCAGCACTGTTGCGCATCGAGATGCGCGTAGGTGATACCACCACCTCGCTGCTGACCCGGTCCGTGGTGCACTCTCTGGGGTTGGAGCCGCGCTTGCCGGAAGGCCTGCACGCCGACGCACGCATTACCCATGTTCATCATTTGCTGAAGCACTTGCAGGAAACCCCGCCCAAGGCTGACGGGCATTGTGTAGTAGTCGGAGGAGGGCAAAGCGCCGCCGAGGCGGTGGAGTACCTGCTGGAGACCTACCCATCGTTGCGGGTGACAGCAATCCTCGGTCGCTACGGCTATACGCCTGCCGACGACAGCCCCTTCGTCAACCAGATCTTCGACGCCGACGCCGTCGACGATTTCCATGCCGCGCCACCCCACGTGCGCCAGCATGTCCTGCGAGTCCACGCCTCTACCAATTACGCCGCCGTGGACCTGGCGCTGATCGAGAAGCTCTACCGGCAGTGGTATGACGATGAAGTCACCGGCCAGCAACGCCTGGTGCTGGAGCGTCTGAGTCGTTTCCAGATGGCGAGCACTCATGGGAATGAGCTGCAAGTGACGTTCAGCCGACAGCTCAGTGGTGAGGTGCAGAGCATCGCCTGCGACTACCTGATCTGCGCAACGGGATTTCGCCCACGCAACATCGCCGACCTGCTGTGCAGCGGGCTTGCCGCGCGATTGATCAAGGACGAAGGCGGCGCCTGGCTGTCGCGCCACTATCGGCTGACCTTCAAGGGTGAAGCGGCGCCGCTGCTTTACTCCACCGGCATTGCCGAGTCTTCGCATGGCCTGAGCGCCACATTGATTTCCAACATGGCCATTCGCGCGGGCGAAATTGTCGACGACCTGTGTGCCAGCCTGACGCGGAGGCAGTATGAGCAAGCCGTTTGACGTGATCATCGTCGGCGCCGGGATCATCGGCGCCACCTGTTTCAAGATCTTCGGCGATATGGGCAAGCGCTGCCTTCTGATCGACGAGAAGCCGCTGGGGTGCGGCATCACCGGCGCTTCCGGGTGTATCGTGCGGGTCGCTCACAGTCACGCAGCAGCCACTGCTGCTGCGGCGCAGGGGTATCACTTCTACCGGCAGTTGGCGGACACGGCGCAGGTGCCATTCGCCCGCACCGGCTACCTGCATTTCGCCGAGCCCGCAGCCCTGGCGCGCATGCACGACTGGCTCACCGAGCACGACGTGCCTGCCGAGCTGGTCGGGCCAGAGCAACTGGCGGCGCATTATCCAGGCTTTGCGATCAGCGCCGAGCAAGCGCTGTTTGAACCGGGCTCGGGCTATATGCAGGCACGTCCTACCCTGGAATACCTGGTCGGCGCGGGGATTGCCAACGGTGGTGTCTACCGTGATGCCGTGCGCGTGCAGGGCCTGAACCTCGATGGCGCCGGGGGACGGGTAGTCGGCGTGCAGACCACTGCCGGCGAGCATGCAGCCACGCATGTGGTGCTGGCGATGGGGAACGCGACTGCAGAATTTGTGCAGACGCAGTTCGGGCAGGCGTTTGGCCTGTGGAACCAGCACATCCAGGTCACCCGTTTCAAAGGTGAGGCAGCATTGCTGACGGCGCCGTGCTTTATCGACGACGAGCACGATCTGAACGGCCGTTGGTGCCCGCTGACCCAGGGGTTCTATGTGGGCCATCCTACTGGGCAGCGGGTACCGGCCAGCCACGCCTACGCCCCGGCCGATCCTGCGCATGTGCAGCGTACCCGCGAGCGCGGCCAACTGCGTTTCCCGTGGTTACGCCATGCCCAGATGGATGGCGCGTTGTGCCACAGCGACTGCTACAGCACCCAACCGATCGCCGTGCTCGGCCAGCAGCCTGGCCTGCCGGATGGGGTATTGCTGGCCTCAGGCTTCAGCGGCGGTGGCTTCAAGATGGCGCCTTACGCTGCCATGACCCTCGCTCGTGAAATCACTCAAGGATAGAGAGACGACCGTGAAGAAGATCAACATGTTTTCCCCTGCCAAGCGCTTCTACAATGTCCACGCCCGTGCCGTCGAGTTGCCAGGCTCGAACCTCAACCTGATGGGTTGTACCTTGGCGCCAGGCGAGCAGAGCCAGGCGCACAATCATTTCGAAGATGAAATCTTCGTGTTCACCGCCGGGCATGGCGTTGTGCGTACCGCGAACGAATCGCTGCAAGTAACCGCGGGTGACGCCGTTCATTGCCAGCGCTTCGAATCGCACACCGTGCACAACCTCAGTGAAGACGCACCCCTGCAGTTTCACTCGCTGTACTGGGATGCCGGTACCGCGAACCCGGTGGCCGTGCAGCCTGTGCGCGACACACTGATTTTCGCCACTCCTCCCACGCCCAATGGCGACCTGCACCTTGGCCATCTCAGCGGCCCCTATGTTGCGGGCGACGTGCTCAAGCGCGTTCTGGCAGGTGCAGGGGCAAAGGCGTTCTATGGCAGTGGCCGGGATGACAACCAGACCTATGTGGTCACCTGCGCGGCGAAGGAAGGCCGCACAGCCGTCGACTGCGCCGAGCACTATGCCGAAGCGATCCGCCACACCTGGGGCATGTTCGGCATCGACATGGACCTTTTCATCACCCCGGACAACCAGGGTGCCTATGCCGATTTCGTGCATCAGTACGTGCAACGCCTGCATGACAAAGGCCTGATCTATGCCAAGGACACCCCGGTATTCGTCGACGACCGCGGTGATGCCTTGCACGAGGCGTTCATTCATGGCGGCTGCCCGCATTGCGGCGAGAGCAGCGATGGCAACGCCTGCGAAGCCTGTGGCCGGCCTAACCAGTGCGTCGACCTGTCCCAGCCACGGGTCAAGCGCGATGGTCGCCAGCCCCAGCTGAAGATCGAGCCGCGCCTGTTCTTCCGCCTGAGCGCGCTGGCCGATGAACTGGCCCAGTATGTACAGACGGCGAGCATGCCGGCACATGTCTATCAGCTGTGCCATTCCATGCTTGTCCAGGGCCTGCCCGATATCTGCATCAGCCACCGCAGCGACTGGGGTATACGGCACCGCCTGCCAGGGTTCCAGGACCAGATCCTGTATGTGTGGTTCGAAATGGCCTTCGGTTACCTGTGGGCTGCCGGCGAGTTGCCGGTCGCCGGCCAGGATCGTTTGGCGCGAGCCGCCCAGTGCTATTCGGGGGCGATGGATATCGTTCACTGCTATGGCTTCGACAACGCCTACTACCACACGCTGTTGTTCCCCGCGGTGTATCTGGCGCTGGGGCTCACACCGCCGGGTCATCACGTGGTCAACGAACTGCTTGACCTCGATGGCAGCAAGTTCTCTACCAGCCGTCGCCACCTGATCTGGGGCAAGGACTTCCTGGCCGAGGCGGGGCGCGACTACGCCCGCATGGCGCTGATGCTGACCCGTCCCGAGGGTGTTCGCAGCGACTTCACCGTGGCCCGGATCAGCGAGCGGATCAACACCTTGTTCGCCCAGCAGTTGTCCGGCTGGACCGAGAGCCTGCAGCGCAGCCTGGCGCGACAGGCAGGCAAGGTGCCGGAGCCGGGTGCCTGGTTGGCAGACCACAAGGCCTACTACGACGAACTGTGCCAATGGATGCAGAGCTATCGCCAGGCGGCGTCGCTCGACAGCTTCTCGCCACGGCGCATGGCCGAGCAAGTGGCCCAGGTGATCGACCGTGTGGCGCGTTTCGGCCTGGCCCAGGTCTACCTGGTGGATACAGGGCAGGGGCCTTGGTCCAATCATGCCCGCACTGCTGTGGCGCTTCAGGCCTTGACTGCACGTTGGCTGGCCCATGCGCTGGCGCCGTTGGCACCTGACCTCGCCCAGCAGTTGGCCGAATGGCTCGGCCTGGAAGCCCCTGAGCAGGATGCCGCCAAGGCTTGCGCATTCTTCGATGCAACCCAGGTGCTCCCCTGCCAAGGTGGCTTGCGGCTACCGACGATGTGCGCCAAGACGCTGGAACGGTTGATGCCGGAGCGTGCCTGAGTGGAACAGGTCGGCATAGTAGGTCCATTCACCGGCCCGCGTGCGGCCTATGGTCGGTGGTTGCGCCGGGCCGCCAGTGGCACGACGCTGCGAGTGTGCTGGGCGGACGATGGCGCCGATCCGGCCTTGGCGTTGGTCGCTGCCCTGCGTTTGCTGGAGGCCGGTGTGAGTGCGGTGGTCGGGCATTTCAACAGCGAGTGCGCGCGCGTCGCGGGTGCCTTGTATCAGGCGGCGGGCGTGCCCTTGTTGCTGCCCGCCGCCACGGCGCCAGACCTGTGTCAGGCCGTCGGTGCGTACCGGCTGTGTGCAAGCGAGAGGCAGCAGGTCGCAGCGATGCTGGAGTACCTTGCCAGTGCATCAGGGTACCTCGAAGAGGTCTGGTCGGATGGCTCGGTCTACGGCGAGCGCCTGGCACAGTCGCTGCGGGCTGGCGTTGGTCAGGTGCCGCAGCCGCGCGCCGGGCCGCCGATCCATGCGTTGATGGGCTCACACGTCAAGGTTGCACAGCAGATCCGCCTACATGGCCGCTCCGACACTCTGTACCTGCTGCCTGACGACTGTGTGATCGATGAGTTCGATGTGCTGCTCGAGGGCTACGAGTTGTCGACGCTGTGCCCACACGCTACTCCGGACTTCGGCACGTGCGTACGCCTGGCGCTCGGTCACGTCGAGACCGCCATCGCCCAGGGACGAAGCGTTGCCGAGTACCTGCGCAGCCACCCCGACTTCCAGGGCGGCGAGCACCGGCATGCCGGTTTTACCCTGGTGCGGCGCGATTATCGAAGCGCCGCCTCTCTGCTTACAAGGATGTCCTGAACATGCGCGCACCAACCCCCGCACTGCCCGGCATCGGCGACGCCGGCCTGACGCATGAATCGCTTGAGCTGATGCTGGAGGCGATGCGTCAGGCGCTGCTCGGCCAGCGTGCGCCGATGGCGGCACCCGCCTCGGCTGCGACCCTGCAAACCCAGGTCGGTGCCTGCATCACGGCACAGGGCCTCGGCTTGCAGGCATCGCTGAAGCTCTTCACTGAAGTGCTCAGCCGTCAGGGTGTGCCCACTGATCACCCAGGTTATCTGGCCTACATCGGCTCGGCGCCGACACCGGAAGCGGCATTGATGGATGGGCTGCTGTCGGCCAGCGGCATGATTGGCTCGGGCTGGCTGGGCGGGGCGGGTTTGATCTGGGCCGAGAACCAGGCCCTGCGCTGGCTGGCCGATCTTGCCGGTTTGCCTGCCCAGGCCGCAGGCTGCTTCGTCAGTGGCGGAACGGCCGGCAACTTCTCTGCGCTGGTTGCGGCTCGGCAACGCTATCGGGCACGGGGAGGAGGGCGTGACGGAGTGTTGCTGGCCACCGAGGGCGCGCATTCTTCCATCGTCGTGAGTGCCGGCCTGCTGGACCTCGAGGTGGTGACAGTGGCCGCCGATGCGCTTGGCCGGATGACTGCCGCGAACTTGGCGCAGTCCTTGGCCGCACTGGCCGCCGAGGGGCGTTCTGAACACGTGGTGGCGGTGGTGGCGGTGGCGGGCTCGACCAATACCGGGCAGATCGACGAGCTGTCAGGGATTGGGCGCATCGCACGCCAGCAGCAGATATGGTTGCATGTGGACGCGGCCTACGGCGGAGCATTTCTCTGCGCTGCGAGTGTGCGGGAGCGCTTTCAGGGGATCGAGCTCGCCGACTCGCTGATTATCGATCCGCACAAGGGCCTGTTCGTCCCCTACGACTGTTGTGCGTTGCTGTACGCCGCGCCCGAGGAGGTGCCCGCCGCCTTTACCCAGGATGCCGTGTACCTTGACCGGATCAACGCTTCGCAAGCCTGCAACCCGATGCACTACGCGTTTCATCTGTCCCGGCGCGCCCGGGGGGTACCGCTTTGGTTTTCGTTGGCAGTACATGGTACCCGTGCTTATCAGGACACCCTGGAGCAGGTCCTGGCCCTCACCGAGCGGTTGCGGGCGTGTATCGCCGAGCATCCACGACTGGAGTTGATCGAGGCGTCAGGGCTGAGTGTCATCCTGTTTAGGCGTCTGGGCTGGCAGGCACCGGACTACGACGATTGGGCGCAACGGTGCTTGCAGGAGGGAATTGCCCTGGTGGTGCCAAGTGAGTGGCAGGGGCAGACAGTCATGCGCCTGTGCGTTATGAACCCGCGACTCGAGGAGGCACGCTGGACACGACTGCTGGCGATGCTCTAGCCCGTCGGGAGCGACTGTTCCATCCTTGACGCTGACGCTAGACTAACGTGTTGATCTACATCTGTGCGAAGGAGCCCTGGTGTGACCCACCCCCGCAGTTTCCCCAGCGACCTGTGCCTGGACAGCCCGCGCCTGCAGCTGCGCCCCATGCGTCACGGCGATGCCGCGCAGTGGCTGACGATCATGGCTGATCCTGAGGTCATGCGTTTCTGGCACCACGCCCCTTGGCAGGAACTGGCCGAGGCCGAAAGCGCCCTGGCCGCCGACCGCGAAGCCTATGCCGCCGGCAATCTGCTCAAGCTCGGCATGTACCGTCGCGACAACGGCGAACTGATCGGCATGGTCCAGTTGTTCAATCTCGATGACGATTCGCGTCGCGGCGAGATCGGCTACTGCCTGGCCAAGGCGGTGCAAGGCCGGGGTTACATGGACGAGGCGCTGACCTGCTTCATCGACTACCTGGCCCATACCCTGCACATGCGCCGCCTGGAGGCGGAGATCGACCCGCGCAACCAAGGCTCGGCGCGCACCCTGGAGCGCCAGGGCTTCGTCCTCGAAGGCACCTTGCGTGCCCGTTGGTGCGTGGCGGGCGAGTTGTCCGACTCGGGGATCTACGGGTTGTTGCTGGAACCGCCTGTCGTCTGAGGCGCGGGTGCGGTAAGGTCGGGGTTTCGCCCGATCCGATGGAGCTCCGGTTGCCAGCCTACTACATCAGCATCAGCCTGCTGCTTTACCTGCTTGGCCTGTTTTTCGATGGCGCCCTGATGGGCGCCGAGCAGCATATGCCTGCTTTGCAGATGCTGCTCTACGGCCCCTGGGGCGTGGCATTCGAGCTGTATCAGTGGTTCGCCAACCCCCTGCTGGCGCTGGCGATCCTGAGCCATCGGCGCTTGCGGCGGCTGTCGCTGCTGTTCGGCCTGCTGGCGCTATATCTGGCGGCAAGCAGCCTCGGCGTTGAGCGGCTGCCCGACAACCGCAGCTACGCGTTCCACGATGTCACAGGTTTCGGGGCCGGGTTCTACCTGTGGTCGCTGTCGATCCTGACTTTCTGCGCAGGTCAGGCCTGGTGGTGCTGGAAGGCCCGCAAGGCCGACGACATGCCGGGTTGGAACTGGCTGGACGTGGCCCTGATCGCAGCGCTCGGCGTGATGCTGTATGCCGCCACGCAAATGCCCTCGCTGCGCTTCGAGGTGGATCAGGTGCTGATGCCGCCCGAGCCTGCACACAGCCTGTAGCGGTCTGGGCTCAGGCGCTGCGTGCCGTGCCCCACTGCACCACCAGCATGCCCCCAACGATCATCGCCACCCCCAACAGCCGTGGCAGGTTCACGGGTTTCTCCGGCAGGCCCATCAAGCCGAACTGGTCGATCAGCAACGACGACAGCACCTGTCCGGCGATCACGCAGACGATGAACCCCGCCGCGCCCAGGCGTGGCGTCAGCACCAACGCGGCGGTGATGTAGATCACCCCGGCGACGCCCCCCAGCCAGGCCCACCAGGGTGCCTGGGCCAGGTTCTGCAGCTGTGGCATGGGCGCGCGCATCAGCAGCAGCGCCGGCACCAGCATCATCAGGCTGACCAGCAGCGAAACCCCCGCTGCCCACAACGGGTGCCCGAGCAAGCGCCCCAATGCGGCATTGCTGCCAGCCTGAAAAGGCACCGCCGCCCCGGCGAGCAGGGCGATGAGCAAGGGAAGGGTGGCAGACAAGGCAATGACCTTGGGCATGGCGTGAACTCCTGTGGATAACCTTGGCCCAGTCTCCTGTATGCGCTTAAATGATGGAAATTCGAATTCTGCACAGGCTTTATTCGTCATATGGATGATTTGCGTCGCATCGACCTCAACCTGCTGCTGACCCTGCATGCACTGCTCAGCGAGCAGCACGTGTCCCGCGCAGCTATCCGACTGCACCGCAGCCAGCCGGCGGTGAGCCATGCCTTGGCGCAACTGCGCGATATCTTCGCCGACCCGCTGCTGGTGCGTCGTGGCGCACGCCTGGTGCTCAGCCCCCGCGCGCAGGCCCTGCGCGACCCATTGCAGCAGGCACTGGCGCAGCTCGACGGGCTGCTGGGCAGCCCGGGGTTCGAGCCGGGCAGGGCGCGCCGCACCTTTCGCCTGGCGATGTCCGACTACGGCGCCCAGGTGGTCCTCCCTGCGCTGATGCGCGAGTTGCGCAGCGTGGCGCCGCAGATCGATCTGGTCATCTCCCAGGGCAGCCGCGAAGCGATGCTCGGGCAGTTGATCGACGGGGAGGTCGACCTGGCGCTTGGGGTGTTCCCCGAGTTGCCCTCGGAGATCCATGAGCAGGGTTTGTTCGACGAGTCGTTCGTCTGCGTGGCCGATCGCGGCACCTTGCCGGTGCGCGGCAACCTGACCCTCGACGCCTGGCTGGCGCGTCCGCATGTGCTGGTGGCAGTACGCCCCGGTATCGACAACGAGATCGACCAGGCACTCAAGGCCCTCGGCGTCCGTCGGCGCATTGCCCTCACGCTCCCGCATTGGGGGGTGGCCCAGACCGTGCTGGCCGGGACCGATCTGGTGTTGACCGTGGCCCGGCGCAGCCTGGCAGCAAGCCCGCCAGACAAGGCCCTGCGCGTATTCGAGCCGCCGCTGCCGATCAGCGCGTTCAGCTTTGCCCAGGCCTGGCATGCCCGGCGCGAGGGCGATGCTGGGCATCAGTGGTTGCGCGAGCTGATCCTTGCCCATTGTCGGGGCTGGCATTCGCGCGCGTAGGACAGGTCCGATTTCACAGGGTCACAGGGGCCATGCGGCGCACTTGCTGCTAGGCTGGCAATCTTTCCGATCAGAGGGTTCTCTTCGATGTTCAAGCATTCCCTGGCAGCCGTCGTTGCCGCGCTGATGTTCGTCTCGCAGGCCCAGGCCGACGAGAACTCCCCCACCTATACCAAATGCATGGACAAGGCCTCCAGCACCGTTGCGATGAGCGCCTGCATCAAGGATGAAACCAAGCTGCAGGACGACCGCCTCAACCGTGTCTACAAGCAGTTGCTCGGCAAGCTCGATGCGCCGCAGCAGAAAAGCCTGCGTGAAGTGCAGCGCGACTGGATCAGCTTTCGTGACAAGAACTGCAAGTTCCATGTCCAGGCCAGCGGCGGGACCATGGCGCAACTCGAAGGCGGCATGTGCGTACTGGACATGACCCGCGAGCGCGCCGCGGAGCTGGAGCGGATTCTCAGCCCCGGACAGTGAACGGTCTCGAACCCTGTAGGAGCGGGCTTGCCCGCGAAAAATACACCGCGCTGCCTGGCACGGGCTACGCCCGTGTTCGCGGGACAAGTCGCAGCGGCGAACCGCTGCTCCTAGAGGTACCGCACCGGCAAAGCCGGTGCCATGCCCCACGAGGCGATCAGCGCCGGCGCAGCGCCCGTGCTTTCAAGTACTCCCGCACCTCGAGTGCATCACCGGCAAACTCGATCCTGCCCGACTTCGCCTCACGCTGGTACGCATACATCGGGTCGTAGTACTCGTTCAGCAAACCCTCGATCCAGCCTCGGTGCAGGTCCACCTCACCGCTGTGCATCTGCACCTGCAGCGCCTGCTCCAGCAGCCCATACAGCCGCTGGAAGCGTTCGCCCCCCAGACGCTTGTGGATATTGCCCATGCTCTGACGCAGGCGCTCGGCAAACAGGCGGCGCCCATCCTCTTCGCCATGCAGGGCAATGAATTCGGCACACAGGTTGATCACGTAGTCACGCAGGATGCGCTCGACGCGATTGGCAAAACTGTCCTCCAACCACACCAGCGGATACTGCTGCATGCCTTGGTACAGCGCCAGCGGCACCGAGCAGCTGCCGACCATCCGCCCCTCGTCCTCCAGCACGAACTGCTGCACGCCACGCGCGCGTTTTTTCAGCACATCGATGGCCAGGCGGTTCTCGAAATCGATCGGTGCCGGTTGCACGGTGGCGCGCTTGCCGAAGCTGGAGCCGCGGTGGTTGGCGTGGCCTTCGAGGTCGAGCACGTTGTCCAGTTGCAGCAGCACGTCGGTCTTGCCGGTGCCGGTCAGGCCGCCCAGCAGCACGAAGTCACATTGCTCGACTGCCTGTTGGGTGGTGTCCATCAGGAAGGTCCGCAGGGCCTTGTAACCGCCTTTGACCCGCGGATAGTCGATGCCCACGTCTTTCAGCCAGCCCTGGACGATCTGCGAGCGCAGGCCGCCACGAAAACAGTAAAGATACCCCTGGGGATGGGCCTGGGCGAATGCGGCCCAGGCCTCCAGGCGCGCCTGCTTGACCGCGCCGCTGACCAGTTGGTGCCCCAGGGCGATGGCTGCGCTTTGGCCCTGGTGCTTGTAGCAGGTGCCAACCTTCTGCCGCTCCTGGTCGTTCATCAGCGGCAGGTTGATGGCGCTGGGGAAGGCGCCCTTGGCAAACTCGACCGGTGCGCGCATGTCCATCATCGGCGCATCGTCGAGGAACAGCTGTTTGAAGTCGGTGCAGTCGGGGCGCATCAAATCACCTCGACTGCGTAGGTCTGTCGCTCGACCAGCGTGCCGATCGGCGCCAGATCCAGGCCCAGTTCAGCGGCGACCGCCAGAAACTCCGCCTGGCCCTCGGGGCTCACGGCTACCAGCAGGCCACCGCTGGTCTGCGGGTCGCACAGCAGGTGCTTCTGTTCATCGCTCAGGGCACCGATCTTGTGGCCATAGCTTTCGTGGTTGCGCAGGGTACCGCCGGGGATGCAGCCCTCGGCCAGGTAGTGCTCGACACCCGGCAGGCGCGGTACTGCATCGAACTGCAGACGTGCGGTGAGGCCGCTGCCTTCGGCGACTTCCACCAGATGGCCGAGCAGGCCGAAGCCGGTCACGTCGGTCATGGCCTTGACCCCGTCGAGCTTGCCGAAGCGGCTGCCGGGTGTGTTCAGGGTGCACATCCAGTCGCGCGCCAGGCCTTGGTCCTGTTCACGCAGCTTGGATTTTTTCTCGGCGGTAGTGAGGATGCCGATACCCAATGGCTTGGTCAGGTACAGCGTGCAGCCGACGGTCGCGGTGTCGTTGCGCTTGAGATTGCGCTTGCCGACCACGCCGGTCACCGCGAGGCCGAAGATCGGCTCGGGCGCATCGATGGAGTGGCCGCCGGCCAGTGGAATGCCCGCTTCGGCGCAGACCGCACGGCCACCACGGATCACCTCGCGGGCAACTTCAGGCGGCAATACGTTGACTGGCCAGCCGAGGATGGCGATGGCCATCAGCGGGTCGCCGCCCATGGCGTAGATATCGCTGATGGCGTTGGTCGCGGCGATACGGCCGAAGTCGTACGGATCGTCGACGATGGGCATGAAGAAGTCGGTGGTCGAGACCACCCCACGCTCGTCGTCCAGGGCGTACACGGCAGCGTCGTCACGCGAGGCGTTGCCGACCCAGAGCTTGGGGTCCAGCGCCTGGCTGCCGCTTTCGGCGAGGATCACATCCAGCACCTTGGGGGAGATCTTGCAGCCACAGCCTGCGCCGTGGCTGTACTGGGTCAGGCGAATCGGCTCGCTCATAGGTACCTCGGGGTCCAATTGTTGCGCGATTGTAGCAAAGCTGGCCTTTGCGCCATCGGCTCTTATAATTCCCGCAGTCGGTGCGTCGCCGGCACTTTCCCCGCTATTGAACCGGAGAACTCCCATGCTCAAACGCCCCTTGGCGCTCGCCGCCGGCCTCGTGCTGTCCTGCTGCGCCGTCATCGCACAGGCCGCCGACACTTTGCGGGTCAGCGCTATTCCCGACGAAGCGCCGACCGAACTGCTGCGCAAGTTCAAGCCGCTGGGTGAATACCTCGAGCAGCAACTGGGCATGAAGGTGCAGTTCGTACCGGTCGCCGACTACCCGGCGGTGGTCGAGTCGCTGGCCAGCAATCGCCTGGACCTTGCCTGGCTGGGTGGCTTTACCTTCGTCCAGGTGCACCTGAAGGACCCGACCGCCACACCGCTGGTGCAGCGCGAGCAGGACGCGCAGTTCACCAGCAAGTTCATCACCGCCAACCCGGATGTGAAGAGCCTGGCCGACCTCAAGGGCAAGACCTTTGCCTTCGGTTCGATTTCCTCGACCTCCGGCAGCCTGATGCCGCGCTATTTCATGCTCAAGCAAGACAACATCAAGCCTGAGGGCTACTTCAGTCGGGTTGCCTATTCCGGTGCGCACGACGCCACCGTGGCCTGGGTTCAGGCGGGCAAGGTCGATGCCGGCGTACTCAACGCCAGTGTCTGGCAGAAGCTGGTCGATGCGGGCAAGGTCGATACCAGCAAGGTGAAAGTGTTCGCCACCACGCCGACCTACTACGACTACAACTGGACCGTGCGCGGCAACATGGACCCGGCCCTGAAAGACAAGATCAAGCAGGCCTTCCTCGCCCTCGACCCGGCCAAGCCTGAGCACAAGGCGATCCTCGACCTGCAAGCGGCCAGCCGCTTCATCGAGACCAAACCCGAAAACTACGCCGGCACCGAACAGGCTGCCCGTGAGGCCGGCTTGCTCAAGTGAGTATTCAACTGCACGCGGCAGGGCTTCGGCACGGCCAGGTACGCGCCCTCGAAGACGTGAGCCTGCGCATCGACAAGGGCGAGCGGGTGGCGGTGATCGGGCCGTCGGGGGCGGGCAAGTCCAGCCTGCTGCACCTGATGGCCACGGCCGTGCAGCCCGGCGCCGGGCATCTGGAATTGCTGGGTGAACAGCCCTGGGTGCTGTCGGCGGGCGAGCGGCAACGCTTGCGGGCGCGGGTCGCGCTGGTGCACCAGGCACCGCCGTTGCCGCCGCGCCAGCGGGTGGTCACCGCCGTATTGGCCGGGCGTCTTGGCCAGTGGGGCACCTTGCGCGGCCTGCTCAATCTGCTGCACCCCAGCGATGTGCCGGGCGCGCGACAGGTGCTGGCGGAGCTGGGGCTGGCCGACAAGCTGTTCGTGCAGTGCGGGCAGCTGTCCGGTGGCCAGTTGCAAAGGGTGGGTATCGCCCGTGCGCTGTACCAGCAACCTGAAGTATTGCTGGCCGACGAACCGGTCTCGGCGATGGACCCGGTGCTGGCTGATCACAGCCTGGCCCTGCTCAATCGCCACGCGCAAACCCATGGCGTGACACTGGTCGCCAGCCTGCATGCGGTGGAGCTGGCGCTCGCGCATTTTCCCCGGGTGATTGGTATCCGCGAAGGGCGTGTGGTGTTCGATTGCTCGGCAGCGGCGGTGACCGATGCCTTGCTCGACGCCCTCTACGCCAATGAGCAACTGGCGTCGCCGAAGACCGTGGGGCCGACGCTGACGGTGCAGATTCCGCGATGCTGAAGACCGATGCCCGCGACCCAGCGGCGCTGCCACGCCTGTTGCTGACCCTGTTGTGCCTGGCTCTGTTGTGGCCGGGGTTGCAGTTGAGCGAACTCGACCCCGGGGTGCTGTTGCAAGCCGAGAACCGTCGACAGATGGCGAGCTTCGTAGGCGCCTTCTGGCCGCCTGCCCATGATCGGGAGTTTCTGGCGTTGCTGTTCGAAGCCACCCTGCAGACGCTTGCCGTGGCCACTGCCGGCATGACCCTGGCATTGCTGCTGGCCATCCCTGCCAGCCTGCTGGGCAGCCGGGCATTGTCGTTAAGGGCGGCATCCCGCGCCGGTCGCCCGGGGCCTTGGTCGCGGCTGGTGCGCATGCCGGTACGCGGCCTGCTGGTGTTCCTACGCAGCGTGCCGGAAATCGTCTGGGCACTGTTGTTCGTGCGCGCCGTGGGGCTGGGGCCGACGGCGGGGGTACTGGCCATCGCCATCACCTACAGCGGCATGCTTGGCAAGGTCTATGCCGAAATTTTTGAGTCGGTGGACCAGCGCCCGGCCCATGCCTTGATGCAGGCCGGCAGCGGGCGGCTGAGTGCGTTCTGCTATGGCATCCTGCCGGTGGCGGCGGCGGAGGTTGTGTCTTACACGGTCTACCGCTGGGAATGCGCGGTGCGAGCTTCGGTGGTGATGGGCTTTGTCGGTGCCGGTGGGCTGGGGCAGCAGATCGACCTGTCGATGCGCATGTTCGCTGGCGCCGAGGTGGCGAGCATGCTGCTGGCGTTTCTCGTACTGGTGACCCTGGCCGATGTGTTGAGCCGCGTGTTGCGCGGGAGGCTGACATGAACCGGGCGATCAACCTGCTGGTGATCGTCGCCATCGTTGCGGCGGTGGTGTCGTCGTTCGCCTACCTGGAACTCGATCTTGCGTCGGTCATCGGCAATGGTGGCCTGGCGCAGATGGGCGAGTACGCCTCGCGTTTCCTGAGCCCCGACCTTTCTTCCGAGCACCTGCGTGCGGTGGCGCGTGGTGCGCTGGAGACCCTCGCCATGTCCGGGCTGGGCACCTTGCTGGCGATGCTGCTCGGCCTGCTGTTGGCATTGCCTGCGGCCGGGCGCTTCGGCTGGCCGCTACAGGGTGCGGCGCGCTTGCTGCTCAATGCCCTGCGGGCTATTCCTGAGCTGGTGTGGGCGGCCTTGACCGTGCTGGCAGCCGGGCTCGGGCCCAATGCCGGCACCCTGGCCCTGGCGCTGCACACCGCAGGCGTGCTGGGGCGCCTGTTTGCCGAGGCGCTGGAGAATGCACCCGCAGAGCCGGCGGCGGCGATTCGTTTACAGGGCGGGAGCCAGGTCGCGGCGTTCTGCTTTGGCACCTTGCCCAATCTGTGGCCGCAGTTGCTGGCCTACAGCCTGTATCGCTGGGAGAACAACATCCGCATGGCCAGTGTGCTGGGCTTCGTCGGCGCGGGCGGGCTGGGGCAGATGCTCTACACCACCCTCAGCCTGTTCCAGGAAGCCCAGGCCAGTACGGTGATCATCGGCATGCTGGTGCTGGTGTTGCTGGTGGATGCCTTCAGTGATGTGTTGCGCCAGCGCTATGTGCGGGCGTAGGTGAACGGGGCGGCTTCAATCCACCCACTCCCCACACTGCGCCTCGCGCTGCATCGATTCCAGATTCCGTTCGATGGTCTCGCAGATCGTGTCCATCGGAATCTGGTGCTCGCTGCGTCGGAACGGGCTCTGCAGGTCGGTGCCGATCCGCTCGATCGCCAGCAGCATGAAGCCCACCACTGTCGAAGCCAGCGGCGTGAACCACTCCAGCGACTCGACCAGCCCGATCGGCACGATCACGCAGAACAGCGTGATGAACAACCGCGGAAAATACACGTAGGGGTAGGGCAGCGGTGTATTGGCGATCCGCTCCATCCCGCCCTGGGCGTTGGACAGGTCTACCAGCGTCGACTCCAGCCGCGCCAGACGAATGCTGTCCAGCCGCCCAGCCTTGTATTCGCCTGCCAGCAAGGCGGCGGAGCCGGCCAGAATGTCGTTGGCGAAGTTGTTCGAGCCATTGCGCCGCTCGAACTCGTGATGGGGGATGAACGCCATCAGTTCCGGCGGGCACGGCTCGTTCTTCAGGTGCGCCGCCAGGCAGTTCACATAGGCCACATGCCGACGCAGCAAGGTCGCCTTGACCGGATTGAGCCCGTCATCCGGATCGTCCACCAGCGTCAGCACCTGCCGCGCGAAGCTGCGTGAACTGTTGACCATCGCCCCCCACAGCGTGCGCGCTTCCCACCAGCGGTTGTAGGCACTGCTGTTGCGAAAGCTCACCAGCACCACCAGCGCCGAACCCAGCAGCGTCAGCGGGATCAGCGGCAGGCTGAACTTGCTGTTGAAGAACAGCATGAAATCGATGGTGACCAGGATGTCCCACACCAGCAGCCACAGCAGCGACCAGCCGATGTAGTTGAAGGTCTTGAGGACCAGGCGGTACTTGCGCACGAGGTAGTTTTTCACGCAGGGATCTCTTCGTGGAGCGGATGAAGGATCCGACGTCGGGGGCGGGGCAAGGTTCGGTGGACTGGATGTTACTGGACGTGTTTCTCGCGAGGTCGCGACGGAATTAACCCGACGGTTAGTGTATTTCGTCCAGCACGTTTGAAGTCCTGTTTTCGATAGTGGCACAATGCTCGAACGCCGACCCCCAGGGCATTTTCCCGCCTGGCTGCCTGTCCGGTGCATTCAAGGACAGTCCATTTTTTCGGTGAGCCCTCGATGATCGAGCGAACGGGTAAGGGTCTTTCCTTCGCCAAACGCATGTACCCACCCCGCGCCATCGGCACCGGGCTTGGGTTCTTCTGTGTGCTGATCGGCATCTGGCCGCTGCAGCCGGCCTGGTGGACCTGGGCCTTGCTCGCGCTGCACGGCTTCGTCTGGCCGCACGTCGCTTATCAGCTGGCCCGGTTGTCGAAGCAGCCCTTTCGCGCCGAGCAGCGCAACCTGGTGTTCGATGGCTTCGCCGGAGGCTGCTGGGCTGGTGTCATGGGGCTCAACCCGCTGCCGAGCGTGATCATCCTGTCGATGATCGCCATGGACAAGATCGCCGCAGGCGGCTGGCACATGCTCGGCAAGACCTTCCTCGCTCAGGCGCTGGGCATTGGCCTGGGGCTCTGGTTGTACGCGCCACCGCTATTCCCGCCTACCAGCCAGGCACAGATGCTTGCGTGCCTGCCGATCCTGCTGATCTACCCCATGGCCATCGGGCTGATCTGCTATCAGGTCACCGTCCAGCTCGCCCAGCATAAACGCACTCTCTCGCGCCTGAGCCAGACCGACAGCCTCACCGGGCTGATCAACCACGGCGCCTGGAAAGACCTGCTGCTGCGCGAATTCCAGCGTTGCCGCCGCGACAAACAGACCAATGTGCTGGCGCTGATCGACATCGACCATTTCAAGCAGATCAACGACCGTCACGGCCACCTGATGGGCGACGACATCCTGCGCACCCTCAGTGCCTTCCTGCCGACTCACCTGCGCAAGAGCGACCCGGTGGCGCGCTATGGCGGTGACGAGTTCTGCGTGATGCTGCCCGGCGTCAGCGTGGCCCAGGCCGAGGAAGTGCTTGAGCGACTGCGCGAGGCGGTGGAGTGTTATCGCCATCCTGAATTGCCGGAGCAGGGTTTGAGCCTGAGCATCGGCATCGCGCCTTTTGGCGTGCATCTGCAGAGTGCCGAGGCCTGGTTGCATGAGGCGGATATGGCGCTGTATCAGGCCAAGAGTGCGGGGCGGAATCGGATTGTGGTGGCAGGCCGGTATGGGGCGCTGGTGTGACACCCGCAATTGCATAGCTGCTATGTGTTGGTTTTGAGTTTGCTCAGCAGGTCGACCTCTTTTGACCCGCGCAGCTCAGAAATAAACGGAAGCAATCATCCGATTGTTTTCGATAAGCAAGCTCCTCAGCTATGCTTAGGCGTACCCAACCCTATGGATAAACGGATTTAAACGTCCGTTTATTTAAATTAGTCGGACATATTTAGCCGCTTATGGAAAGATTTTTTCCGGTAGATTGTGAAGCAAGCCTCCAGCGTATAGGGCTTCTGGTCAAAACGGCACGCCTGGAGCAGGGTGTCCGGCAACTGGATGTCGTCAGTAGACTCGGCGTTACCGAGAAGATGCTGCGTCGCATCGAACGTGGTGATCCATCCGTCAGTGTCAGATCGTTGATGCTCGTGTTGTGGAACCTTGGTCTTACAGACAAGGTTTTCCGTCCTCTGGAGGATGCTTCAGTCTCCTTCGTTGAGTTGAAGGACGAGACCAGTGGCCGCCGAGCGCGTAGACGCCGCGCCAAGCCGGAGGACTTCTGATGCCCAGTGCCTACATCTACATGGAGCACCCCCAGACCGGTGAGGTTCTGACGCTTGGGCGCCTGACCTTGAATGGCAACCGCCCTGGCGAGTTCGTCTATTCGCCCGCCGTGCTGGACTCGAAGGTATGGGTGCCCGACCCTTTCCACTACCCCTTGTCGGATCAAGTCTTCAGCGTCGCCAGTAATCACGGGGTTCCGGGCTTTATCGACGACGCCCTGCCAGATGGCTGGGGCGAGAGGCTGCTCCAGCGCCTCAAGCGTGACCCGATCACACGTTATGACCTGCTGATCGATTCGCCCAACAGCGATCGCGCGGGAAACCTGATGACCGGGCGCGACAAAACCCCACCTATCGGTGTCGGCCAAAAGCCACTGCCACGGCTGTCGGGGTTGGACAAGTTCATCGAAGCCTGCGATGTCGTCTACGACCAGGACATCGATGAAGAGACCGCCAGAACCCTGGGCGTGCGAGACCAGCGCTCATCGGCTGGAGGAGCCCGTCCGAAGCGCACGTTCCAGGGTGACGGAAAACTCATTCTGGCCAAGCCGCATGATCGCTTTGACCAATATGAGCTGGCCCCGGTAGAGCATGCCTGCATGACCTTCGCCGCCATGAAAGGCATGCGCGTCGCCAACACCTCGCTGTACCTGGATGGAAAGGGGCCGACCTTGCTGGTAGAGCGCTTTGATCGTCGGTACGTGGACGGCGTCTTCCGGCGAGTCCCGATGCTCAGTGGCCTGACCTTGCTGAAGACGGATTGGACGCTGCTGGATCTCCAGGCCCGTTCGTACGCTCGCCTGGCCAACGAAATGCATCGTCGTGGCGTGCCGGATCAGGATCTGCGTGAGCTGTACATGCGCATGGCCTATAACGCCCTGGTCGGCAACGCGGACGACCATCCCCGCAACCACGCCGTCATTTTCATCAACGATGGATGGCGACTTTCGCCCATGTACGACGTGCTGCCAATCCTGGATGAGGGGCCTGCGAAATATCTGTCCATGAGCGTCGGACTGGATGGGGCGCGGGTGTCGCGCGCGAATCTGCTTAGCCAACGGCAGCACTTCGGGCTCGCGCAGGATGAGGCGGAAGGTATCCTTGACCTGGTTGGTGGTTGGGCCGACGAGTTGAAGGAGTACTACGCGGACTTTCTGCAAGGCAAGGTGTTGGAGCTGGCGCGCGATGCGACCAGCGCACGGAGGATTCTGGGCTGAGTCTTGGTGGTGGATTGTGTGGGAAAAAGGAGAAGCTTTTGGCCCTGATGAATGATCGGCATCAGCGATGCACCCAATTATGCTGGGGCGCGATGGATACGCTCATCATCGTGCTCTACGCATTCGGCAGTATTCGCCGTGGTCGGATTCCATTTTGGGATGATCTGCAAAGCATTGTTGCCTTGTCACGCGAGCATGGCGAGCTGGCATTATTTATCGGCCTTACAGGCGTAGCGGTGCATCTCTCGGTAGTCGCCAGCGGTTTGTTGTTTATCAAAGGCGTGCGTGCTGCGGCCTATGTCGGCCTGGCCCAGGCGCCATTTCGAATGATCCTGCTTCCCTCGATACCTATCGCCTTCCTATGGCCCAACGTCCTTGTTACGCCAGCACCCTGGCTGCTTTTTCTGCTGGCAGTTGGTGCGGAAGCCGTCAAAGTGTGGAGTTTGGTACTGCTGGTGCGAAGCCAGCGGTTCGCCCAAGCGACTGAATCACAGCCTGTGTAGCCGATTCGATTCAATAGGCCGGGGCCACGTGCAGCCCCAGCCTATCGCCAATGCGGCTCTGGCCTAGCGGCTTTCCCGCCCGCGTCCTATCTCCACGTCGTCCATCACCGCCTTGACCATGTCGCACAGCAAGTGCGCGGCCCAGCCCAGGTCAGCCTCGCCGTCGGTGGAGGCGAGCAAGGTCATGCGCTTGGCGCAGGCCATCATCGCCGAGGCTTGTTCCATTGCCAGTTTCGAATCATGTCCGGGCTCGACCCGGAACAGCGGCTTGTCGCCATCGCCGTATCCGAACCCGGTGACGCCTGCAGTGGTATCGCTCATCTCCGATGCTCCTTCAGTGACGGACCTGGATCCTGCTCAGTGCGGTTTCCGCCAGCGTCAGGGCGGCATCGACTTCGTGGGCGGTGGCGATGGTCAGGGGCTGGGCGGGGGAGCCGAGGGTGAGGGCTGTGCTGTGGTGGGTGATGGCGAGGGCGCAGGTGAGGTGTTCGATGAGTTGGAGGACGAGGTCTTCGAGGGCGTGGGGATTTTCGGGGGCGAAGGGGGGATCGGGGACGATCTTTAACATGGTAACTCCTTGAGCCGTTTTCAGGAGTTGCGGACCATCGCTGTCAAACGAATGGAGGCAACCGTACGTGGGTTGACAGACCGGAGGCTCAAGAACCCGGCGCACACGAATGTGCCCCACGTACAGCTGCCATTGAGGTCAGCCGTTTGGTCTTGAGCATGCGGCCTGTCAAAGCCGGTCGTTGATGAGCAACGACCGGGCGAGACTAGAACGCGCCCCATGGCACCGCAACGGCTTTAGGCGGCCGAGAGTATGTTTGGGAAACGGACTACAGGGAATGGGGAAAAACTGAAAATCGAGCCACTTATCCACAACGAAAAAAGCTTCGCCCAAGCTAATCTAGGGCAACTTCCCGCCCAGGTAGAGCCCCCATGTCCATCGCCGACAATCTGATTGCCTTCACACTCGCGGCTACCCTGCTAACGGTAACCCCCGGCCTAGACACCGCCTTGATCCTCAGAACCTCTGCTGTGGAGGGGCGCAAGCAGGGACTGCGCGCGGCCCTGGGCATCAACGCCGGCTGCCTGCTCTGGGGCGCAGCGGTCGCCTTCGGCCTTGGCGCATTGATCGCCGTCTCCGAGCTGGCTTATGACATCCTCAAGTACTGCGGCGCTGCCTATCTGGCATGGTTGGGCGTGAACATGCTCCTGCGCCCACGCCAGTCGCTGGCGCCTGCCGAGGCCGAGGGGCGACCGGCAGCGAATTGGTTCCTCAAGGGCATGATGGGCAATCTGCTCAATCCCAAGGTCGGGATTTTCTACGTATCGTTCCTGCCGCAATTCATTCCGCAAGGCCAGCCATTGATTGCATGGACCTTCGGGCTTGTGGGCATTCATGTGCTGCTGGGGCTGATCTGGGCGGTGGGGTTGATCGGTGCGACACAATCCATGGCGGGTGTGCTGCGCAAAGGGAAAGTGATCCAGTGGATGGACCGGGTGACTGGAATGGTGTTTGTATTGTTTGCGGCGCGTTTGGCGTTGAGTCGGCGTTGAGGTGGGCGGCGGTTCGCCCCGAAAACGTCGGTCTGAATCCCGCCCACAAAAAAACCGACCATAAGGTCGGTTTTTTCTGGATCTTGGTGCCCCGAGGGAGACTCGAACTCCCACTCCTTTCGAAAACGGATTTTGAATCCGCCGCGTCTACCAATTCCGCCATCAGGGCTTGTGGCGCCGCAGTATAGAGAGGCTCCTGCAGTCGGTCAATCGGCTTTCATGGTCAATTTTCATGCATTGGGCTAAACTTCCCGGCCCTGCCAAGCCGAACACGATCATGCGCGTCGCCGATTTTTCCTTCGAACTCCCCGATTCCCTCATCGCCCGCCATCCCCTGGCCGAGCGCCATGGCAGCCGTCTGCTGGTCCTTGACGGGCCGAGCGGGGAGCTGGCGCACCGGCGCTTCACCGATTTGCTCGAGTACCTGCGTCCGGGCGACCTGATGGTGTTCAACAACACTCGGGTGATTCCGGCGCGGCTGTTCGGTCAGAAAGCCTCCGGCGGCAAGCTGGAAGTGCTGATCGAGCGGGTGCTCGACAGCCATCGGGTACTGGCCCATGTGCGTGCCAGCAAGGCACTGAAGGTCGGCGCCACGGTGCTGATCGATGGCGGTGGCGAGGCCGAGATGGTCGCGCGCCATGAGACGCTGTTCGAGCTGCGCTTCACCGAAGAGGTGCTGCCACTGCTCGATCGCGTCGGTCACATGCCGCTGCCGCCGTATATCGACCGCCCGGATGAAGGCGCCGACCGTGAGCGCTACCAGACCGTGTACGCCGAGCGTGCCGGTGCGGTTGCTGCACCTACGGCGGGCCTGCATTTCGACGAGGCGCTGCTGGAGCAGATCGCCGCCAAGGGCGTCGAGCGTGCCTTCGTCACCCTGCACGTGGGTGCCGGCACCTTCCAGCCGGTTCGGGTCGACAAGATCGAAGACCACCACATGCATAAAGAGTGGCTCGAAGTGAGCCAGGACGTTGTCGATGCCATCGAGGCCTGCCGCGCCCGTGGTGGGCGGGTGATCGCGGTCGGTACCACCAGCGTGCGCTCGCTGGAGAGTGCGGCGCGCGATGGTGTGCTCAAGGCGTTCAGTGGCGACACCGACATCTTCATCTACCCCGGTCGGCCGTTCCATGTGGTCGATGCGCTGGTGACCAACTTCCATTTGCCCGAGTCCACGCTGCTGATGCTGGTCTCGGCCTTTGCGGGGTATCCCGAGACCATGGCCGCGTACGCCGCGGCGGTCGAGCAGGGGTACCGCTTCTTCAGTTACGGTGATGCCATGTTCATCACCCGCAATCCGGCGCCGCGCGGCCCCGAGGATCAAGCATGAGTCGCACCTGTCGAATGTCCTTCGAACTGCTGGCCACCGACGGCAAGGCCCGTCGCGGTCGGCTGACCTTCCCCCGTGGCACCGTGGAAACCCCGGCGTTCATGCCGGTGGGCACCTATGGCACGGTCAAGGGCATGCTGCCGCGGGACATCGAGGCCATCGGCGCCGAGATCATCCTGGGCAACACCTTCCACCTGTGGCTGCGCCCGGGCACCGAGGTGATCAAGAAGCACAACGGCCTGCACGACTTCATGCAGTGGAAAGGCCCGATCCTCACCGACTCCGGTGGTTTCCAGGTGTTCAGCCTGGGCGCGATGCGCAAGATCAAGGAAGAGGGCGTGACCTTCGCCTCGCCGGTCGACGGCTCCAAGGTGTTCATGGGCCCGGAAGAGTCGATGCAGGTGCAGCGCGACCTGGGCTCGGACATCGTGATGATCTTCGACGAGTGCACGCCGTACCCGGCCGAGCACGATGTGGCGCGCACCTCCATGGAGCTTTCGCTGCGTTGGGCCCAGCGCTCGAAGAACGCCCACGGCGACAATACCGCGGCGCTGTTCGGCATCGTTCAGGGTGGCATGTACCAGGACCTGCGCATGCGCTCGCTGGAAGCATTGGTCAACATCGACTTCGACGGCCTGGCTATCGGCGGCCTGTCGGTGGGCGAACCCAAGCACGAGATGATCAAGGTACTGGATTACCTGCCGGCACAAATGCCTGCTGACAAACCTCGTTACCTTATGGGGGTAGGCAAACCGGAAGATCTGGTTGAGGGTGTGCGCCGCGGCGTCGATATGTTCGACTGCGTGATGCCCACGCGCAACGCGCGCAACGGCCATCTGTTCGTCGATACAGGGGTGATCAAGATCCGCAACGCGTTCCATCGCCACGATGATTCGCCGCTGGATCCGACCTGTGACTGCTATACCTGCACCAACTTCTCCCGCGCTTATTTGCATCACCTGGACAAGTGCGGCGAAATGTTGAGCAGCATGCTGAATACCATCCACAACTTGCGCCATTACCAGCGCTTGATGGCCGGTTTACGCGAGGCTATTCAACAGGGTAAATTGGCCGCCTTTGTCGACGCCTTCTATGCCAAGCGCGGACTTCCCGTTCCGCCTTTGGACTGACTGTTCGCACACATAACTAAATTCAGCAACTGGAGTGCTACATGAGCTTTCTGATTCCCGCCGCTTACGCGGACGCTGCAGCCCCTGCCGCCGGCCCAGCCGGTACTGGCTTCGAGTGGATCTTCCTGGTCGGTTTCCTGGTCATCTTCTACCTGATGATCTGGCGCCCACAGGCCAAGCGTGCCAAAGAGCAGAAGAACCTGCTCGGCGCCCTGCAGAAGGGTGACGAAGTGGTCACCAACGGCGGTATCGCCGGCAAGATCGTCAAAGTTTCCGACGACTTCGTGGTGCTGGAAGTGTCCGACAACGTCGAGCTGAAGTTCCAGAAGGGCGCCATCGCCGCGACCCTGCCAAAAGGTACGCTCAAGGCTATCTGAGTTACCGGTTTCATTTTTTCCAGTCGGGGCGCGCAAAGCGCCCCGCGTCTTGAACGGGCGGCGTGATGCTGAACAAATACCCTCTGTGGAAATACCTGCTGATCCTGGTGGTACTGGCGGTCGGCTTTATTTATTCCGCTCCCAACCTCTACCCGGATGACCCGGCGGTGCAGATCAGCGGTGCAAGTTCCGCGCTGCACGTGAGCCAGGCCGACCTCGACCGCGCCACCAAAGCGCTGGCCGATGCCGGTATCACCGTCAAGGGTGGCAGCCTGGGCGAGAAGGGCAGTGCGCTGGTGCGCCTGACCAACCAGGAAGACCAACTGCCGGCCAAGGATGTGGTGCGCAAGACCTTGGGTGACGACTACGTCGTCGCACTGAACCTGGCCCAGACCACCCCGCAGTGGCTGCGCAACCTGGGTGCCAGCCCGATGAAGCTGGGCCTGGACCTGTCCGGAGGTGTGCATTTCCTGCTGGAAGTGGACATGGACAAGGCCATGAGCGCCCGCCTGAAGGTCTACGATGGCGAAGTGAAGACCCTGCTGCGCAAAGAGCGCGTGCGCTACCGTAGCCTGCCCCAGCAGGACGGCAGCATCATGCTGGGCTTCGTCGACGATGCTACTCGCGAACAGGCACGTGCCCTGGTCCGCAAGAATTTCAATGATTTTGACATTACCACCACCGAGCGCAACGAGCTCTCCGTGCTGCGTCTGGCGCTGACTCAGGCCAAGGTCGCCGAAATCCGCGAATACTCCATCAAGCAGAACCTGACCACCGTCCGCAACCGTGTGAACGAGCTGGGCGTGGCCGAGCCGCTGGTTCAGCGCCAGGGCGCCAACCGTATCGTGGTCGAGCTGCCGGGCGTGCAGGACACTGCCGAAGCCAAGCGTATCCTCGGCAAGACGGCCAACCTGGAGTTCCGCTTCGGCGCTGAGCCAGGTGCTTCGAAAGCGACCACCGAGGTCTTCGAGTTCCGTGACGGCAACCGTTCGGCTGCGGTCGAGCGTGGCTTGATCATCACCGGTGACCAGGTTACCGATGCCCAGGCGAGCTTCGACGAGCACGGTCGTCCGCAGGTGAACATCCGCCTGGATGGCCACGGTGGCGAGTTGATGAGCCGCGCCACGCGCAGCAACGTCGGTCGCAGCATGGCGGTGATCTTCATCGAGCAGAAGCCGGTGACCCGCTACGTCAAGCAGACCGTCGACGGCGTCGAGAAGGAAGTGGCGGTACAGAGCTTCCAGGAAGAGAAGAAGATCATCAGCCTGGCGACCATCCAGTCGCCGCTGGGCAGCCAGTTCCGTATTACCGGCCTGAACGGCCAGGGTGAATCGTCCGAATTGGCCCTGCTGCTGCGTGCCGGTGGTCTGGCCGCACCGATGTACTTCGCCGAAGAACGTACCATCGGCCCAAGCCTGGGTGCCGACAACATCACCAAGGGTGTCGATGCATCGCTGTGGGGCATGTTGTTCGTCTCGCTGTTCATCATCGCTATCTACCGTGGCTTCGGCGTGATCGCCACCATCGCCCTGGCGGGCAACATGGTGCTGCTGCTGGCGCTGATGTCGCTGTTGGGCGCGACCCTGACGCTGCCGGGTATCGCCGGTATCGTGTTGACCATGGGTATGGCGGTCGACGCCAACGTGCTGATCTTCTCGCGGATTCGCGAGGAGCTGAAAAACGGCATGTCGGTGCAGCGCGCCATCCACGAAGGCTTCAACCGTGCCTACACCGCGATCATCGACGCCAACCTGACCAGCCTGCTGGTCGGCGGCATCCTGTTCGCCATGGGTACCGGCCCGGTCAAGGGCTTCGCGGTCACCATGTCCCTCGGGATTTTCACCTCGATGTTCACCGCCGTCATGGTGACCCGCGCAATGGTCAACCTGACCTGTGGCGGGCGTGACATCAAGAAGCTGTGGGTTTGAGGGAGCTGCGATGAAAACCATCAACTTCATGGGCGTGCGCAACGTTGCGTTCGCCGTCACTGTCCTGCTGACCGTACTGGCGCTGTTCAGCTGGTGGCACAAGGGCTTGAACTTCGGCCTGGACTTCACCGGCGGTACGCTCATCGAGCTGACCTACGAGCGTCCGGCCGACCTCAAGGCGGTGCGTGCCGAGCTGGTCGAGTCCGGCTTCCACGAGGCCATCGTGCAGAGCTTCGGTGCCACCACCGACCTGCTGGTGCGCATGCCTGGCGATGACCCGCAACTGGGCAATCAGGTTGCCCAGGCGCTGCAGAAAGTGGGCGGGGACAACCCGGCCACCGTCAAGCGTGTCGAGTTCGTCGGCCCGCAGGTCGGTGAAGAACTGCGTGACCAGGGCGGCCTGGGCATGCTGCTGGCGCTGGGCGGGGTACTGATCTACCTGGCGTTCCGCTTCCAGTGGAAGTTCGCGGTGGGGGCGATCGTCTCGCTGGTGCACGACGTGATCGTGACCGTGGGCATCCTCTCGTTCTTCCAGATCACCTTCGACCTGACGGTGCTGGCGGCAGTGCTGGCGATCATCGGCTACTCGCTCAACGACACCATCGTCGTGTTCGACCGCGTGCGTGAGAACTTCCGCGTCATGCGCAAGGCGTCGCTGATCGAGAACATCAACGTCTCGACCACCCAGACCCTGCTGCGCACCATCGCCACCTCGGTGTCGACCTTGCTGGCGATTGCTGCGCTGCTGTTCTTCGGTGGCGACAACCTGTTCGGCTTCTCGCTGGCGCTGTTCCTGGGCGTCATGGCGGGTACCTACTCGTCGATCTACATCGCCAACGTGGTGCTGATCTGGCTGAACCTGAACAGTGAAGACCTGATCCCGCCGGTCAAGGCCGAGGGTGTGGACGACCGGCCGTAAGGGCTTGTCCTACGCCGTTTGGCGTAAAGAGAGGCGCGAGTGTTGAACTCGCGCCTTTTTTTTGCTCCAAGGCAGGGAGAAGGCGGGCAATGTCCCGCGGGTATGATCAGGAGATTCCACGTGAACAAATCAATGCTGGTGGGTGCGGTTCTGGGTGCTGTCGGTGTTACAGCCGGAGGTGCTGTGGCGACCTACAGCTTGGTGAACAAAGGGCCGGAATACGCCCAGGTCACTGACGTACAACCGATCAAGCAGCAGGTGAAGACACCGCGCGAAGTGTGCAAGGACGTGACCGTGACGCGCCAGCGTCCGGTGCAGGACCAGCACCAGATCGCCGGTACCGTGGTGGGCGCCCTGGCCGGTGGCCTGCTGGGTAACCAGATCGGTGGCGGCACCGGCAAGAAGATCGCCACGGTCGCAGGTGCGGTGGGTGGTGGTTATGCCGGTAACAAGGTGCAGGAAGGCATGCAGGAGCGTGACACCTACACCACCACGCAAACGCGCTGCAACACGGTCAACGACATCAGCGACAAGGTGGTGGGCTACACCGTGAAGTACACCATCGGTGACCAGGCTGGTGTGGTGAAGATGGACCACGAGCCAGGTTCGACCATTCCGCTGGACAAGAACGGCAAGCTGGTCCTGAGCCAGGCGCAGCCCGGGCAGTGATCAGGATGCTGGCCTCATCGCGGGCCAGCAGAACCACGGAAAGCAGGCACAAAAAAAGCACCCCGAGGGGTGCTTTTTTTGCATCCGAAGCCCTGGCTCAGCGCTTCAGGTTTTCCGGCAGGTGCGGCTGGATGGCGGTCAGTACCGCTTTGAAGCACTTGATGTTGCCGGCAACGATGTGGCCTTTGTCGAGGAAGTCGTGGCCACCGTTGAAGTCGCTCACCAGGCCGCCCGCTTCCTGGATCAGCAGTACGCCTGCCGCCATGTCCCACTCGGACAGGCCCGACTCCCAGAAGGCGTCGAAACGACCTGCGGCAACGTAGGCCAGGTCCAGGGCGGCGGAACCCGCGCGGCGGATGCCGGCGGTCTGGCCGGTGAGGGCGCGGAACATGCCGAGGTAGTTGTCCAGGTCAGCCATCTGGCTGTCGCGGAACGGGAAGCCGGTACCCAGCAGGGCGCCTTCCAGGCTGGTGCGCGAGCTGACACGCAGGCGACGACCGTTGAGCTGGGCGCCACGACCGCGGCTGGCGGTGAATTCTTCCTGGCGGACCGGGTCGACGATGACCGCGTGCTCGAGACGGCCGCGGTATTTGCAGGCGATGCTGACCGCGAAGTGCGGAACGCCACGCAGGAAGTTGGTGGTGCCATCCAGTGGATCAATGATCCACAGGTAGTCCTTGCCTTCCTCACCGGAGCCGGCGTGCAGGCCAGTCTCTTCACCCTGGATCGAGTGGTTCGGGTAAGCCTTGCGCAGGGCGTTGACGATGGTCTGCTCGGCGGCGCGATCGACCTCGGAGACGTAATCCTTGGCCTCTTTCTCGTCGACCTTGATGCTGTCCAGGCGTTCGATGGAGCGGAAAATCAGTTCACTGGCGCTGCGAGCGGCGCGCAGGGCGATATTCAGCATAGGCTGCATGGGCGTTTCACCTGGAGATGTTAAAGAAGAAAGCCGCCTAGTCTATCAGAAAACTGTTCCGGCAGAAGGGTGACATTCGCATTCGTGGCGTTACGCCCGTCGCTTAGGTAAGATCGTTCCCCCCTTTATAGGCATCCGTGAGCTCGACACCTTGCTGCAGAATATTCGTGTTGTTCTGGTCAATACCAGCCACCCCGGCAACATCGGCGGCGCTGCTCGTGCCATGAAAAACATGGGCTTGTCGCGCCTGGTGCTGGTCCAGCCACTGGATTTCCCCGCGGCCGACGCCAGTGCCCGCGCCTCTGGTGCCGACGACGTGCTGGAGGGCGCCATCGTGGTCGATACGCTCGAGCAGGCGCTGGCCGGTTGCAGTCTGGCGATTGGTACCAGCGCCCGAGACCGCAGCATGCCGTGGCCGATGCTCGACCCGCGCGAATGCGGGGTGCAGAGCGTCGCGCGTGCGGCCGCTGGCGAGGAGATCGCCCTGGTGTTCGGTCGTGAACATGCAGGCCTGACCAATGACGAACTGCAGCGATGTCACTTCCACGTGCACATTCCATCGAACCCCGATTTCAGCTCGCTGAATCTTGCCGCCGCGGTCCAGGTGCTCGCCTACGAGGTGCGCACCGCATGGCTGGCGGCGCAAGGTGCGCCGGCGAAGGTCGAGAAGGTCGATGCCAGCGATGAGCTGGCCACCCTGGACGAAATGGAGCTGTTCTACGAACACCTGGAAAAGACCCTGGTGGACATCAGCTTCCTTGACCCTGAGAAGCCCAAGCACCTGATGGCGCGCCTGCGCCGGTTGTATGGGCGCAGCTCGGTCAACCGTTCGGAAATGAGCATTTTGCGCGGCATCCTCACCGAGACCCAGAAGGTCGCACGGGGTGATGCGCACAAGCGGAAGGACTAGAAACAATGTTCGAACGTCTGCGTGAAGATATCCAGAGTGTGTTTCATCGTGACCCGGCGGCGCGCAATGCCTTCGAGGTACTGACCTGCTACCCGGGGATGCATGCCATCTGGCTGCATCGCCTGGGCAATGCGCTGTGGAAACGCGACTTCAAGTGGCTGGCGCGCCTGGTGTCGAACTTCGGGCGCTGGATGACCGGCATCGAGATCCACCCGGGCGCCACCATTGGCCGGCGCTTCTTCATCGATCATGGCATGGGCATCGTCATCGGCGAGACCGCCGAGATCGGCGATGACGTGACGCTCTACCAGGGCGTTACCCTCGGCGGCACCAGCTGGAACAAGGGCAAGCGACACCCGACCCTGGAAAACGGCGTAGTGGTGGGGGCGGGCGCCAAGGTGCTCGGCCCGTTCACGGTTGGCGCCGGGGCCAAGATCGGCTCCAATGCGGTGGTGACCAAGGCCGTGCCGGCCGGCGCCACGGCAGTCGGGATCCCGGGGCGGATCATCGTCAAGACCGAAGACAGCGAGGTCGAGGCCAAGCGCAAGGCCATGGCCGAGAAGATCGGCTTCGATGCCTACGGCGTCAGTGGCGACATGCCCGACCCGGTAGCGCGCGCCATCGGCCAGATGCTCGACCACCTGCAGGCGGTCGACGAGCGCCTGGAGGGCATGTGCGGGGCGCTGACCAACCTGGGCAGTGACTACTGTGCCAAGGCCCTGCCGGCGCTGCCGGAAGAAGACTTCGCCGAGGTCAAGCAGGCTGCGCAGAGCGACACTCCGTCGCATTGATTACGCCCGGCTGATACACGGGGCGTGTGCTCGCGCCCCTTGTCTGCTATCATCGCGCCCGCTTCCCGCATGCAAACCCGACTAAAGCACTAGGTCTTATAGTTGACTTAAATGCTCGGGAATCGCATACTCGCACACATCCTGTAACTCCCGTGGTACCCATAGCCATGCGATTGACTACCAAAGGCCGTTACGCCGTCACCGCCATGCTCGACCTGGCGTTGCACGCGCAGCATGGGCCGGTATCCTTGGCCGACATTTCCGAGCGCCAGGGCATCTCCCTCTCCTATCTGGAACAGCTGTTCGCCAAGCTGCGCCGCAGCAGCCTGGTATCCAGCGTGCGCGGTCCGGGTGGCGGCTACCAGCTGTCGCGGGGCATGGAAACCATCCAGGTGGCGCAGGTAATCGACGCGGTCAACGAGTCGGTAGACGCCACTCGCTGCCAAGGCCTCGGGGATTGCCACGCCGGTGATACCTGCCTGACCCACCACCTGTGGTGTGACCTCAGCCAGCAGATCCACGAATTCCTCAGCGGCATCAGCCTGTCCGACCTCGTCATGCGCCGTGAGGTGCAGGAAGTCGCCCAGCGCCAGGACCTGCGTCGAGTCGCCGGTCGCGTTGCCCAGCTGGACAAGATTGAGACGTCCGCCGTCGACTGATGCAGCGACGAGCGACGCCAACGCCTGATAGGAGATACTCAATGAAGTTGCCGATCTACCTCGATTACTCCGCGACCACCCCGGTCGATCCCCGCGTCGCCCAGAAGATGGCCGACTGCCTGCTGGTCGACGGAAACTTCGGTAACCCGGCCTCGCGTTCCCACGTGTTCGGCTGGCGCGCTGAAGAGGCGGTCGAGAATGGCCGCCGCCAGGTCGCCGAGCTGATCAATGCCGACCCGCGCGAAATCGTCTGGACCAGCGGTGCCACCGAGTCCGACAACCTCGCGCTCAAGGGTGTCGCGCACTTCTATCAGACCAAGGGCAAGCACATCATCACCTCCAAGATCGAGCACAAGGCGGTCCTCGACACCGCTCGCCAGCTCGAGCGCGAAGGTTTCGAAGTCACCTACCTCGAACCCGGTGAAGACGGCATCGTCACCCCGGCGATGGTCGAGGCAGTGCTGCGCGACGACACCATTCTCGTCTCGCTGATGCATGTGAACAACGAAGTCGGCTCGATCAACGATATCGCCGCCATCGGTGAACTGACCCGCTCGCGCGGCGTGCTGTTCCACGTCGATGCCGCTCAGTCGGCCGGCAAGGTCGAAATCGACGTGCAGAAGACCAAGGTCGACCTGATGTCGTTCTCGGCGCACAAGGTCTACGGTCCGAAGGGCATCGGCGCGTTGTACGTCAGCCGCAAGCCGCGTGTTCGCCTGGAAGCCATCATTCACGGCGGTGGCCATGAGCGCGGCATGCGTTCGGGCACCCTGCCGACCCACCAGATCGTGGGCATGGGCGAGGCCTTCGCCATCGCCAAGCAGGAAATGGCCGCTGAAAACGTGCGCATCAAGGCGTTGAGCGACCGCTTCTTCAAGCAGGTCTCCGACCTTGAAGAGCTGTACGTCAACGGTAGCCAGACCCAGCGCGTTCCGCACAACCTGAACCTGAGCTTCAACTACGTCGAAGGCGAGTCGCTGCTGATGTCGCTCAAGGACATCGCCGTCTCTTCCGGTTCGGCCTGCACCTCCGCGTCGCTCGAGCCGTCTTATGTACTGCGCGCCCTGGGCCGCAACGACGAGCTGGCGCACAGCTCGATCCGCTTCTCCTTCGGTCGCTTCACCACTGAAGAAGAAGTCGACTACGCCGCGCAGGAAGTCTGCAAGGCCGTGAACAAACTGCGTGAACTGTCGCCGCTGTGGGACATGTACAAAGACGGCGTCGACATCTCCAAGATCGAGTGGGCCGCCCACTAAGCAGTCGCCAGCAAGAGCGGCTCCCTGATGAGGAAGGAATTGCACCATGGCATACAGTGAAAAGGTCATCGACCACTACGAAAACCCGCGCAACGTCGGCAAGATGGACGCCGAAGATCCGGACGTCGGTACCGGCATGGTCGGCGCCCCGGCTTGCGGTGACGTGATGCGTCTGCAGATCAAGGTCAACGAGCAAGGCATCATCGAAGATGCCAAGTTCAAGACCTACGGCTGCGGTTCGGCCATCGCCTCCAGCTCCCTGGCCACCGAGTGGATGAAGGGCAAGACGCTGGACGAAGCCGAAACCATCAAGAACACCCAGCTGGCCGAAGAACTGGCGTTGCCGCCGGTCAAGATCCACTGCTCGGTACTCGCCGAAGATGCCATCAAGGCAGCCGTTCGCGATTACAAGCAGAAGAAAGGCTTGATCTAAGTCGCCGCGAGGTAAGGAGTTCCGATGGCTATCAGCATGACAGAAGCCGCCGCCAACCACATTCGCCGCTCCCTTGACGGTCGCGGCAAGGGTGAGGGCATCCGCCTGGGCGTGCGCACCACCGGCTGCTCGGGCCTGGCCTACGTGCTGGAGTTCGTCGACGAGCTGGCCGACGAGGACCAGGTGTTCGAGAACCATGGCGTGAAGGTCATCATCGACCCGAAGAGCCTGGTGTATCTCGATGGCACCGAGCTGGATTTCGTCAAGGAAGGGTTGAACGAAGGCTTCAAGTTCAACAACCCCAACGTGCGCGGTGAGTGTGGCTGCGGCGAAAGCTTCAATGTCTGAGGCTTGACGTGGGTACTCCTTGCCATTTCGCCCTGTTCGACCTGCAGCCGGGCTTTCGCCTGGACCTCGACAAGCTGGCCACCCGTTATCGTGAGCTGGCCCGCGAGGTCCATCCGGACCGCTTCGCCGACGCCTCCGAGCGTGAGCAGCGTGTCGCCCTGGAAAAGTCCGCAGCACTCAACGACGCCTACCAGACGCTGCGCAGCGCGCCGCGTCGCGCGCGTTATCTGCTGGCCGTCAGCGGTCATGAAGTGCCGCAGGAGGTCACGGTCCACGACCCCGACTTCCTGCTGCAGCAGATGCAGTGGCGCGAAGAACTCGAAGAGCTGCAGGACGAAGCCGACCTCGACGGTGTTGCCGTGTTCAAGAAGCGCCTGAAGGTCGCCCAGGACACGCTCAACGAGGATTTCGCCGCCTGCTGGGATCAAGCTGCCGAGCGCGACAGGGCCGAGCGCCTGATGCGCCGCATGCAGTTTCTCGACAAGCTCGCCCAAGAAGTGCGCCAACTCGAAGAGCGCCTCGACGATTAACCCCGGCGTTGCCCGTGATAACGCCTAAGGTATTCAGATAAGCATGGCCCTACTGCAGATCGCCGAACCCGGTCAGAGCCCCCAGCCGCACCAGCGTCGCCTGGCGGTGGGTATCGACCTGGGTACCACCAACTCTCTCGTCGCTGCGGTGCGCAGCGGTCGCAGCGAGCCCCTGCCCGACGCCCAGGGCAACGTCATCCTGCCGTCCGCAGTGCGCTATTTGCCCGGGCACAGCGACGTTGGCCAGGCGGCTCGTGATGCAGCCGCCAGCGACCCGCTGAACACCGTGCTTTCGGTCAAGCGCCTGATGGGGCGCGGTCTTGCCGACGTCAAGCAGCTAGGCGAGCAACTGCCCTATCGCTTCGTTGGCGGCGAGTCGCACATGCCGTTCATCGACACCGTCCAGGGGCCGAAGAGTCCGGTAGAGGTGTCGGCCGACATTCTCAAGGTCCTGCGTCTGCGCGCCGAGCAAACCCTCGGTGGCGAACTGGTGGGGGCGGTCATCACCGTGCCAGGCCTATTTCGACGACGCCCAGCGCCAGGCCACCAAGGACGCTGCGCGTCTGGCTGGCCTGAACGTGCTGCGCCTGCTCAACGAGCCGACCGCTGCCGCCGTGGCCTATGGCCTGGACCAGAACGCCGAAGGCGTGGTGGCGATCTTCGACCTGGGGGGCGGCACTTTCGATATTTCGATCCTGCGCCTGACCGCGGGCGTCTTCGAAGTGCTGGCCACGGGGGGCGACACTGCCCTGGGCGGCGATGACTTCGACCACGCCATTGCCGGCTGGATCATCGAGCAGGCCGGTCTGTCCGCCGATCTCGACCCGGCGACCCAGCGTCAACTGCTGCAGACGGCCTGTGCCGCCAAAGAGGCCTTGACCGACGCCGATACCGTCAGCGTCGCCCATGGCGCCTGGCAGGGCGAGCTCAGCCGTGCCGCCTTCGAAGCCATGATCGAACCCCTGATCGCCCGCAGCCTCAAGGCCTGCCGCCGCGCCGTGCGCGACAGCGGTGTCGAGCTGGAAGAGGTCGGTGCGGTGGTCATGGTCGGTGGCTCGACGCGCGTGCCGCGTGTGCGTGAAGCCGTCGGCACGCTGTTCGGCCGCGCTCCGCTGACCTCGATCGATCCGGACCAGGTCGTCGCTATTGGTGCCGCGATCCAGGCCGACACCCTGGCCGGTAATCGCCGCGAGGGTGGCGAATTGTTACTTCTGGACGTCATCCCGCTGTCGTTGGGTCTTGAGACCATGGGCGGGTTGATGGAGAAGGTGATTCCGCGTAACACCACGATTCCCGTGGCTCGCGCCCAGGAGTTCACCACCTACAAGGATGGCCAGTCGGCCATGATGATTCACGTCCTGCAGGGCGAGCGCGAGCTGATCAGCGACTGTCGTTCGCTGGCCCGCTTCGAGCTGCGCGGCATCCCGGCGATGGTGGCCGGTGCAGCGAAGATCCGCGTGACCTTCCAGGTCGATGCCGACGGCCTGCTCAGCGTCGCGGCCCGCGAACTGGGCTCGGGCGTGGAGTCGAGCATCCAGGTCAAGCCGTCGTACGGCCTGACCGACGGCGAGATCGCTCGTATGCTCAAGGACTCCTTCGAGCACGCAGGCTCCGACAAGCAGGCGCGCCAGTTGCGCGAGCACCAGGTCGATGCCGAGCGCTTGCTCGAAGCGGTGCAGGGCGCCCTGGATGCCGACGGCGAGCGTCTGCTCAGCGCTGACGAGCGCGAGGCCATCGCCTTCCAGATGCAAGAATTGCGTGATTTGCTCAGCGGCACCGATGGCGCGGCCATCGAGCAACAGACCAAGCGTCTGTCGCAGGTGACCGATGCCTTTGCCGCCCGTCGCCTTGATTCGACGGTCAAAGCCGCACTGGCCGGGCGCAACCTGAATGAGATCGAGGAGTAACCGATGCCCCAGGTGATTTTCCTGCCGCATGAGAAGTTCTGCCCGGATGGGCTGGTGGTCCAAGTGGAGCCAGGGACCAACATCCTGGAGCTGGCCCACGAGCACCATATCGAGATGGAAAGCGCCTGCGGTGGCGTGTGTGCCTGCACCACCTGTCACTGCATCGTGCGTGAAGGTTTCGACTCGCTGGAAGAAGCCGACGAGCTGGAAGAAGACATGCTGGACAAGGCCTGGGGCCTGGAAGCGCAGTCTCGCCTGGCGTGCCAGGTGATCGTCGGTGAGGACGACCTCACCATCGAGCTGCCTAAATATACGCTCAACCACGCTGCCGAAGCGCCGCACTGAGGTTTGCCCCATGAGCCTGAAATGGATTGATGTACTTGAGATCGCCATCCAGCTTGCGGAAAGCAAGCCGGACGTCGATCCTAAATATGTGAATTTCGTCGATCTGCACCGTTGGGTGCTGGCTTTGCCAGAGTTCAGCGACGATCCGTCACGCGGCGGTGAGAAAGTGCTCGAGGCCATCCAGGCGGCCTGGATCGAAGAAGCCGACTGAGCGTCTCTGCAGGTTAGGCAATCCCCTGGAACCCGCGTATAATTCGCGGGTTTAATTTTTCGCAACACTCAAATTCTGGAGTTTTCCATGGCTGTTCAACGTACTTTCTCCATCATCAAGCCTGACGCAGTTGCCAAGAACGTCATCGGCAAGATCACCACTCGCTTCGAAGAAGCCGGCCTGAAAATCGTCGCTTCGAAAATCAAGCAGCTGTCCAAGGCCGAAGCCGAAGGCTTCTACGCCGAGCACAGCGCTCGTGGCTTCTTCGGTGATCTGGTTGCCTTCATGACTTCCGGCCCGGTCGTCGTTCAGGTGCTGGAAGGCGAGAACGCCATCGCTCTGAACCGTGAGCTGATGGGCGCCACCAACCCTAAAGAAGCCGCTCCAGGCACCATCCGTGCCGACTTCGCCGAGTCGATCGACGCCAACGCCGTTCACGGTTCGGACTCCGAAGCCGCTGCAGCTCGCGAAATCGCTTACTTCTTCGCTGCTACCGAGGTAACCACTCGCTAAGCGAAAGCTTACGAGTGAGGGTGAATCCATGACGACATCTACTGGCAAAATCAACCTGTTGGGGCTGACCCTGCCGGAAATGGAACAGTTCTTCGACTCGATCGGGGAGAAGCGCTTCCGTGCCGGTCAGGTGATGAAATGGATTCACCATTTTGGCGTGTCCGACTTTGCGGACATGACCAACGTTGGCAAGGTCTTGCGCGAAAAGCTCGAGGCCGTTGCCGAGATTCGCCCCCCGGAAGTGGTCAGCGAGGACATTTCCGCCGACGGTACCCGTAAATGGGTAGTCCGCGTTGCCTCCGGCAGCTGCGTCGAGACCGTCTACATTCCCACCGACGACCGCGGTACCCTCTGCGTTTCGTCGCAAGCCGGCTGTGCCCTGGACTGCAGTTTCTGCTCCACCGGCAAGCAAGGCTTCAACAGCAACCTCACCGCCGCCGAAGTGATTGGCCAGGTGTGGCTTGCCAACAAATCTTTCGGGACCGTCCCCGCCAAGATCGACCGCGCTATCACCAACGTGGTCATGATGGGCATGGGCGAGCCCTTGCTGAACTTCGACAATGTCATCGCCGCGATGAAGATCATGATGGACGATCTGGGCTATGGCATTTCCAAGCGTCGCGTCACCCTGTCCACCTCGGGTGTCGTGCCGATGATCAACGAGCTGGCCAAGCACATCGACGTGTCGCTGGCGTTGTCGCTGCATGCGCCCAACGACGCGCTGCGCAACCAGTTGGTCCCGATCAACAAGAAGTACCCGCTCAAGATGCTGCTTGAGTCCTGCATGGGCTACATGTCCACGCTCGGTGGCAAGCGGGTGCTCACCATCGAGTACACCTTGCTCAAGGACGTCAACGATCAGCCTGAGCATGCCGCGCAGATGATCGAATTGCTGCGTGACGTGCCGTGCAAGATCAACCTGATTCCGTTCAACCCGTTCCCGCACTCCGGTTACGAGCGCCCCAGCAACAATGCGATCCGTCGCTTCCAGGATCTGCTGCACCACGGCGGCTTCAACGTCACCACCCGCACCACCCGCGGCGAAGATATCGACGCGGCCTGTGGCCAGTTGGTGGGGCAGGTAATGGACCGCACCCGCCGCAGCGAACGCTACATCGCCGTGCGCCAGATCAACGCCGATGGCAGCGAGCTGCAAGACAGCGCTGCGCGCCACTGACGGACTCCGCCGATGACCCTGCGCGCCGCGCTGTCGATCCTGTCGCTTTTGCTGCTGGCCGGCTGCGTGTCCGGCGGTGCAGGTGATCCGCTTTCCAGCCGACAGGGCAGGGCGGAGGCAGGGCGTGCCTACGTGCAGTTGGGCCTGGGGTATTTGCAACAAGGCATGACTGAGCAAGCCAAGGCCCCGCTGGCAAGGGCGCTTGCGTTGAACAGCCGTGATGCCGATGCACACGCCGCCCTGGCCCTGGTCTTTCAGGCCCAGGGCGAGCCCGATCTGGCCGATGGCCATTTCCGCGAAGCCTTGTCGCAATGGCCGGATGACACGCGGATTCGCAACAACTACGGCAGTTTCCTATATGCTCAAGGGCATTTTCGCCAGGCAGAGCAGATGTTTCGCCAAGCCGCCGCCGATACCCTGTATCCTGAGCGCTCCCGGGTGTACGAGAACCTTGGCCTGACCGCACTCAAGCAGGGGCGCCGCGAGCAGGCGCACGAATACCTGGACAAGGCCCTGCGGCTCAATCAACGGCAACCACGAGCACTGCTGGAAATGGCTGAGTTGTCCTACGAAAACAGGCATTATGTGCCAGGCCCGGGACTACTACGAACGTTTCAGCCAGCAAGGCGATCATGACGCCCGCAGTCTGTTGTTGGGCAGCCGCCTCGCCCGAGTCTTCGAAGAGCACGGCACCGCGGCCGAGCTGGGCAAGAAATTACAACGACTTTATCCCGGTACGCCGGAATATCAGCAATACCTGTCGGAGCAACGATGAAAGCCGCGCACCCCGAAGCAGCAGCAGCGATTCAGCAGAATCCCGGTGATGTCTTGCGCCAGGCCCGCGAGAACCGGAACTGGTCGCAGGCCGAGGTCGCCCGTAAGCTGAATCTCACGGTCACTTCGCTGAACAACCTGGAAACCGGCGCCTTCGACAAGCTTCCCGGACACACGTTCGCGCGCGGCTATATCCGCGCCTACGCCAAGCTCATGGACATGGACCAGGCGCCGCTCGTCGAGGCTTTCGACCAGATCACCGGGACTCACGCCAAGGGCAGCGAAGTGCATGCCCTTGGTCGTATCGAGGAGCCGGTGCGCCTGTCGCACAACATCCTGCGTGTCGTCAGCCTGTTGCTGCTGGTGGCTGTGGTCGGTGGCGGCTTCTTCTGGTGGCAGGACCAGAGCAGCCTGCGTGGCAAGGACCTGGCCAAGATCGCCCTGGAGCATGTCGAGGTCGAAAGCGCCGACGGCACCACCCAGATCCACCCGCTCGACGAGCCGGAAGATCAGGCCGTGACTGCTGGCCAGCAGCCTGAAAGCGCGCCACTGCCGCTTGAGCAGGCTCCGACCGAACCCGCCGCCGAGGCGCCTGTGCAGAGCGACCCGGCCACCTCGGCATCAGCCGCCGCTCCAGCCGCTCCGGTTGCCCAGGCTCCTGCCCAGACCCACACGCCGGCCACCACGCCCGCACCGACCGCGCCTGCCACCCACGCCGCACCGACCGCTCCCGCTGCTGCCGAGCCTGCCGTGGTGGCTGCTGGCGATGGCAAGGTCGCCATTCAATTCACCGCCGATTGCTGGACCCAGGTCACCGATGGCAACGGCAAGGTGCTGTTCAGCGCGATCAAGCGCAAGGGTGACAGCCTGGAACTGACCGGCAAGCCGCCGTTCGCGGTCCGCCTGGGCTTTGCCCGCGGCGCTCAGGTCAGCTACAACGGTCAGGCCGTCGATGTCGCCCCGTTCACCAGTGGCGAGACCGCTCGCCTGAAGTTGGGACAGTAAGTCATGCACGGCGAATCTCCGATCAAACGTCGCGAATCCCGCAAAATCTGGGTCGGCAATGTTCCGGTGGGTGGTGATGCACCCATCGCGGTACAGAGCATGACCAACACCGACACCAATGATGTCGCCGCCACCGTTGGGCAGATCCAGCGCCTGGTCGATGCCGGTGTCGACATCGTCCGCGTCTCGGTGCCAGACATGGACGCGGCCGAAGCCTTCGGCAAGATCAAGCAACTGGTCAGCGTGCCATTGGTCGCCGACATCCATTTCGACTACAAGATTGCCCTGCGCGTCGCCGAGCTTGGTGTTGACTGCCTGCGCATCAACCCGGGCAACATCGGCCGTGAAGACCGCGTGCGCGCGGTGGTCGATGCCGCTCGCGACCGTGGGATCCCGATTCGCATCGGCGTCAATGCCGGCTCGCTGGAAAAGGACCTGCAGAAGAAGTACGGCGAACCGACCCCGGCTGCGCTGGTCGAGTCGGCGCTGCGCCATGTCGAGCACCTTGACCGCCTCGACTTCCAGGACTTCAAGGTCAGCGTCAAGGCCTCCGACGTGTTCATGGCCGTCGAAGCCTACCGCCTGCTGGCCAGGCAGATCGTGCAGCCGCTGCACCTGGGCATCACCGAAGCCGGTGGTCTGCGCTCGGGGACGGTGAAATCCGCCGTCGGCCTCGGTATGCTGCTCGCCGAAGGCATTGGCGATACCATTCGCATCTCCCTTGCTGCCGATCCGGTCGAGGAAGTGAAGGTCGGCTACGACATCCTCAAGTCGCTGCACCTGCGCTCGCGTGGCATCAACTTCATCGCCTGCCCGAGTTGTTCGCGGCAGAATTTCGATGTGGTCAAGACCATGAACGAGCTTGAAGGGCGCCTGGAAGACCTGCTGGTGCCGCTGGACGTCGCGGTGATCGGCTGCGTGGTCAACGGCCCGGGCGAAGCCAAGGAATCCCACGTCGGCCTGACCGGTGGCACCCCCAACCTGGTGTACATCGATGGCAAGCCGGCGCAGAAGCTGACCAATGACAACCTGGTCGATGAGCTGGAAAAGCTCATCCGCCAGAAAGCGGCCGAGAAGGTCGAGGCCGACGCGGCGCTTATCGCCCGCGGCTGATAGACAGATTCGTAAGGACTTTTCGTGAGCAAATCGCTGCAAGCCATCCGTGGCATGAACGACATCCTGCCCGAGCAGTCGCCCCTGTGGCGCTACTTCGAAGGCACCGTGGCCGGCCTGCTGGACGGCTACGGCTACAGCCAAATCCGCACGCCGATCGTCGAGTTCACCGAGCTGTTCAAGCGCTCGATCGGTGAAGTCACCGATATCGTCGAAAAAGAGATGTATACCTTCCAGGACAACAAGGACTCGCTGACCTTGCGTCCCGAAGGCACTGCCGCCTGTGTGCGTGCTGTGCTCGAGCACGGCATCATCGGCAACGGCCAGGTCCAGAAACTCTGGTATGTCGGCCCGATGTTCCGCCACGAGCGCCCGCAACTGGGGCGCTATCGCCAGTTCCACCAGATCGGCGTCGAGGTATTCAACCTGGCCGGTCCGGACATCGACGCCGAACTGATCATGCTCACCTGGCGCCTCTGGGCGCGCCTGGGTATCCAGGACGCGGTCACGCTCGAGCTCAACAGCCTGGGCACCAGCGAAGCCCGTGCGCGCTATCGCGACGCGCTGGTCGAGTTCCTCAGCGAACGTATCGATCAGCTGGACGACGACAGCAAGCGTCGTTTGCAGAGCAACCCGCTGCGCATCCTCGACAGCAAGAACGAAGGCACCCAGGCCGCCCTGGTGGGCGCTCCGAAGCTCGAAGAGTACCTGGACGAAGAGTCCCGCGTGCACTTCGAGGGTGTGAAGGCCCGCCTGGACGCTGCCGGAATCCCGTTCGTGATCAACACCAAGCTGGTGCGTGGCCTGGACTACTACAGCAAGACCGTGTTCGAGTGGGTGACCGACAAGCTCGGTGCCCAGGGCACTGTCTGCGCTGGTGGCCGCTACGATGGCCTGGTCGAGCAGATGGGCGGCAAGCCGACGGCTGGCGTGGGCTTCGCCATGGGTATCGAGCGCCTGCTGTTGCTGATCGAGACGCTGGGCAAGGTGCCCGAGTCGATCAGCCGCACGCTGGATGTCTATCTGTGCGCCTTCGGCGAGCAGGCGGAGCTGGCGGGCCTGAAGATCAGCGAGCAACTGCGCGATCGCTTGCCGGGCCTGCGCCTGGCGGTCAACGCCGGTGGTGGCAACTTCAAGAACCAGTTCAAGAAGGCCGACAAGAGCGGGGCGCTGTTCGCCCTGATCCTGGGGGACGACGAGCTGGCGCAACAAGTGGTAGGTTTCAAGCCCCTGCGTGGCCAGGGCGAACAACAGAACATTGCCTGGGATGCTCTGGCCGAGCACCTGCAAGCTGCTCTCGCGCAGGCGTGAAGCGGTCAAACAGCCGAATTGCTGAAAAGGAGTATTGGGGTGTCGAGTACCGATGATGATGGCCTGGCCGCAGCCAAGGACTGGTGGAACCGCAACGGCAAGCCGCTGCTGACCGGTGCCCTGCTCGCCGCCGCGGTGGTGATGGGCTGGCAGGCCTGGCACAAGTACCAGAGCAACCAGTCGCAAGGCGCTTCGGCGCTGTACCAGGCGTTGCTGGAAACTACCCTGACGCCTGACGGCAAGCCGGATGCGACCAAGGTCGCCGAATTGTCCGGCAAGCTCAAGAGCGAATTTGGCGGTTCGGCCTATGCCCAGTACGGCAGCCTGTTCGTGGCCAAGGTCGCGGTCGACAGCGGCAAGCTGGACGATGCCGCCGCCGAGCTCAAGAGCGTGATGGACAAGCCGGCCGATGCCACCCTCGGCGAGATCGCGCGCCAGCGTCTGGCCCGTGTGCTCGCTGCCCAGGACAAGGCCGAGGAGGCCCTCAAGCTGCTCGACGGTGACGCCGACAAGGCGTTCCTGGCCAGCCGCGAGGAGCTCAAGGGTGACTTGCTGGTCCAGTTGGGCCGTGCCGACGATGCCCACGGTGCGTATGAAAAAGCCAAGGCCGCGCTGTCCGACGACGCCGCGATCGGTGGCCTGCAACTGAAGCTGGATGACCTGGCCAAAGGGGACGCGTGAAGTGACCGGTTGGAAACAAGCAGCAGTGCTCGCCCTGGCCGTGCTGGCCGCGGGTTGCAGCAGCAACAGCAAGAAGGAACTGCCCCCGGCCGAACTGACCAAGTTCACCGAAGAGGTGGTGCTCAAGAAACAGTGGAGCCGTTCGATCGGTGACGGCCAGGGTGACAAGTACAACACCCTGGTGCCGGCCATCGAGAACGACCGCATCTACGCTGCCGACGTCAACGGCAAGGTCTTCGCCCTGAACCGCAGCAACGGTGACGTGGTGTGGAAGAAGGACCTGGAGGTGCCGGTTTCCGGCGCTGTCGGCGTGGGTTACGGCCTGTTGATGATGGGTACCCTCAAGGGTGAAGTCATCGCCCTGGACTCCAGCACCGGTGAAGAGCGCTGGCGCTCGCGCGTCACCAGCGAAGTGCTGGCTCCGCCGGCGACCAACGGTGATGTGGTTGTGGTGCAGACCCAGGACGACCGTCTGATCGGCCTGGACTTCAGCACCGGTGATCGCCGCTGGATCTACGAGAGCTCGCCTGCGGTACTCACTCTTCGTGGTACCGGCGCGCCGATCGTCACCAACCGCCTGGCGGTGGCTGGCCTGTCCACCGGCAAGGTGATTGCGGTCGACACGCAGAACGGCGTACCGGTGTGGGAGGCCCGCGTGGCCGTGCCGCAAGGCCGTTCCGAGCTGGACCGCGTGGTGGACATCGACGGTGGCTTGCTGCTGTCCGGTGGTACCCTGTACGTCACCAGCTACCAGGGTCGCGTCGCGGGCCTGGATCTGGAAAGCGGCCGTGTACTGTGGCAGCGCGATGCCTCCAGCTACGTCGGTGTCGCCCAGGGCTTTGGCAACGTCTACGTGAGCGAGGCTTCGGGCACCGTCGAGAGCGTCGATGAGCGTTCGTCTTCGGCGCTGTGGACCAACGATTCCATGGCCCGTCGCCAACTGTCGGCACCGGAAGTGTTCTCCAGCTATGTCGCGGTGGGTGACTTCGAGGGTTACCTGCACCTGCTCAGCCAGGTCGATGGTCGCTTCGTCGGCCGTGAGCGTATCGACAGCGATGGCCTGCGCGCCCGTCCCCTGGTGGTCGGCGACACCATCTATGTCTATGGCAACAGCGGCAAGCTCGAGGCACTGACCATCCGCTGAAGCTATGCTTGAGACCGTCATCGGTTTCAGGCTGCGGCGCAGGAAGCGCCGCCCGAACTCCGGCCGCTGCCTTGCAGCGGCCTTTGCATTTTCAAGAATTCACGAATGGAGAGCCGCATGGTTCCCGTAATCGCCCTGGTGGGACGGCCGAACGTCGGCAAATCCACCATGTTCAACCGCCTGACCAAGACCCGCGATGCCATCGTCGGCGACCTGTCGGGCCTGACCCGTGACCGCCAGTACGGCGATGCCAATTGGCAGGGTCGTTCGTTCATCCTCATCGACACCGGCGGTATCACCGGTGACGAAGTGGGCATGGACGAGAAGATGGCCGAGCAGTCGCTGATGGCCATCGAAGAAGCGGACTATGTGCTGTTCCTGGTCGATGCCCGCGCCGGCATGACCGCCGCTGACCAGATGATCGCCGAGCACCTGCGCAAGCGGAACAAAGAGGCGATCCTGGTCGCCAACAAGATCGACAACATCGATGCCGATGTCGCCCGCGCCGAGTTCTCGCCGCTGGGTATGGGCAACGCCATTCCTGTCGCTGGCTCGCAAGGCCGTGGTATCAACGCGCTGATGGAAGCCGTGCTTGGCCACATCCCGCGCGACCAGGTCGAGGAAGCGCTGGATGCCGAGGTCGCCGAAGGCGAGGAAGCGGTGCGTATCCCCGGCCCGAGCGAGAAGGATGGCATCAAGATCGCCATCATTGGTCGCCCCAACGTCGGCAAGTCCACGCTGGTCAACCGTATGCTCGGTGAAGAGCGCGTGGTGGTCTACGATCAGCCGGGCACCACCCGCGACAGTATCTACATCCCGTTCGAGCGTGATGGCGAGAAGTACACCTTCATCGACACTGCCGGGGTGCGCAAACGCGGCAAGATCCACGAGGAAGTCGAGAAGTTCTCGGTGGTCAAGACGCTGCAGGCGATCAAGGACGCCAACGTGGTGATCTTCGTCATGGACGCGCGCGAGGGTGTGGTCGACCATGACCTGAACCTGCTGGGCTTCGCCCTGGACGCCGGCCGTGCCATCGTCATCGCACTGAACAAGTGGGACGGCATGGAGCCGGGCGAGCGCGACTACGTGAAGACCGAGCTGGAGCGCCGGCTGTTCTTCGTCGACTTTGCCGATATCCACTTCATCTCCGCCCTGCACGGCACTGGCGTTGGCCACCTGTACAAGTCGGTGCAGGCCGCGTTCAAGTCGGCGGTCACCCGCTGGCCGACCAGCCGCCTGACCCAGATCCTCGAAGATGCGATCAGCGAGCACCAGCCGCCGCTGGTCAATGGTCGTCGGATCAAGCTGCGCTATGCCCACCTCGGTGGCGCCAACCCGCCGCTGATCGTGATTCACGGTAACCAGACCGACAAGATCCCGCGTTCCTACTCGCGCTACCTGGAAAACACCTACCGCCGTGTGCTGAAGCTGGTCGGTACGCCGATCCGCATCGAGTACAAGGGCGGCGAAAACCCCTACGAGGGCAACAAGAACACCCTCACCGATCGCCAGGTCAACAAGAAGCGTCGCTTGATGTCGCACCACAAGAAAGCTGAGAAGAAGCGCAAAGACAAGCGCTGATTCTCGCGTCTGCTTCTTCGCGGGCAAGCCCGCTCCCACTGGGTAAGGCACAGGCATTGAGATCTGTGAACGACCTGTGGAGCGGGCTTGTCCACGAATGAGCCTTTAAATGTTTCAACCTTTTTCCTGCCTGCCCGATCCGCTATGCTCGGACTCCACCCCGTGCCGGACCACCCCGCAGGAAAGAGGGCTCCATGATCCGCAGCAAACTGCCGAACGTCGGCACGACCATCTTCACCACCATGTCCCAGCTCGCCGCGCAAACCGGCGCGCTCAACCTGTCCCAGGGTTTCCCCGATTTCAATGGCCCGCAGCCGCTGCTCGATGCGGTCGGCCGACACGTGGCCGCTGGCAACAACCAGTACGCGCCGATGACCGGGTTGCCGGTGTTGCGGCAGCAGGTCGCGGCGAAGATCGCCCGGCTTTATGGCGCCCAGGTGGACGCCGATCAGGAAGTGACCATCACGCCGGGCGCCACCGAGGCGATCTTCTGTGCGATCCAGGCGGTGATCCAGGCTGGCGACGAGGTGATCGTCTTCGACCCGTCGTACGACAGCTACGAGCCGTCGGTAGAGCTGGCCGGTGGTCGCTGCGTGCATGTGCAACTGAGCGATGGCGATTTTCGCATCGACTGGCAGAAGTTCAGCGATGCCCTGACCCCGCGCACGCGCATGGTCATCCTCAACTCGCCGCACAACCCCAGCGGTGCCCTGATCACCCGTGAAGACCTCGACCAGCTTGCCGCCTTGATTGCCGAGCGCGACATCTACCTGGTGAGCGACGAGGTCTACGAGCACCTGGTCTACGACGGCGTACGCCATGCCAGCGTGCTGGCTCACCCGCAGCTGTATGCGAGGGCCTTCGTGGTCAGCTCGTTCGGCAAGACCTACCACGTCACCGGCTGGAAGACCGGCTATGTGATTGCACCGCCTGCGCTGAGCGCTGAGCTGCGCAAGGTCCACCAGTACGTCAACTTCTGCGGCGTGACGCCGCTGCAATGGGCGCTGGCCGACTTCATGGCCGAACACCCGGAGCATATCGACGAACTGCCAGGCTTCTACCAGGCCAAGCGCGACCTGTTCTGCGACCTGCTGCAAACATCCCGATTTGCCTTCACCCGCACCGCGGGCACCTATTTCCAGTTGGTGGATTACTCGGCGATCCGTCCCGACCTCAATGATGTGGAGATGGCCCTGTGGCTGACCCGCGAACACGGTGTGGCGACCATCCCGGTGTCGGTGTTCTACCAGCGCCCCATCCCCGAGCAACGCCTGGTGCGCCTGTGCTTTGCCAAACGTGAGGAGACGCTGCGTCAGGCGGCGGAAAAACTATGCGCGATCTGAGTCAACTGCCGAACCTGAAGCTCGCCCTGGTGCAGACCACCCTGGCCTGGCATGACCGCGAGGGCAACCATGCGCATTTCGAGGTATTGCTGGAGCAGGCCCGTGGCGCTGACCTGGTGATCCTGCCGGAGATGTTCACCACTGGCTTCTCGATGGAGTCCGAACGCCTTGCCGAGCCCGAGCAGGGTCCGACCTACAAGTGGCTCAAGGCACAGGCAAAGAAGATCGATGCGGTGATCACCGGCAGTGTGATCATCCAGGCCGCCGACGGCAGCCATCGCAATCGCCTGCTGTGGGCGCGACCGGACGGCGAGGTGCTGCATTACGACAAGCGCCACCTGTTCCGCATGGCGGGTGAGCACAAGCACTACACGCCTGGCGAGCGCCAGGTGCAGTTCGAGCTCAGGGGCTGGCGAGTTCGCCCGCTGATCTGCTACGACCTGCGCTTCCCGGTGTGGAGCCGCGACGCCCAGGACACCGACCTGCTGCTGTACACGGCGAACTGGCCGGCCGCGCGGCGCCAGCACTGGAACCGGCTGCTGCCGGCGCGGGGGATCGAGAACCTGTGCTACGTGGCTGCGGTGAATCGGGTGGGGACCGACGGCAAAGGCTTTGCCTATTCGGGTGACAGCCAGGTGCTGGACTTCCAGGGCGAGAGCCTGCTGAGTGCGGGGGAGGCCGACGGGGTGTTCAGCGCGGTGTTGAGCGCCGCTGACCTGGCGGCGTATCGGGCCAAGTTCCCGGCGAACCTGGATGCCGACACCTTCGAGCTGCATTGAAACTGCAGTGCTCTTTTCGCGGGCAAGCCCGCTCCCACAGGTAAAGCGTTACTCAATGCTTTACCTGTGGGAGCGGGCTTGCCCGCGAAAAGACCGATACATCAGGCGCTGGTCAGTACACATCCCGCCGATAGCGCCCATCCTCGATCAGCCGCTCGACGAGCTCTTCACCAAGAAGCCCCTTCAGCGCTGCATCCACGCCGCCTGCCATCCCTTGTAGGCTGCCGCAGACATACACACAGGCACCCTCGTCGATCCAGTTGCGCAGCTCTTCGCCTTGCTGCAACAGCACATCCTGCACATACACCTTTTCCGCCTGGTCTCGCGAGAACGCCAGGTCCAATCGTGCCAGATCGCCGCTGTCCAGCCAGCCTTGCAGCTCGCGGCCGCAGAGCAGGTCGTGGGCGCGGTTGCGTTCGCCGAACAGCAGCCAGTTGCGCTGCTCACCACTCGCGATCCGGGCCTTGAGCAGGCTGCGCAGGCCTGCCAGGCCAGTCCCGTTGCCGATCAGCACCATCGGTACCGAGGCGGCCGGCAGGTGGAAGCTGCTGTTGCGGCGCAGACGCAGGCTGGCATGGCCGTCCATGGGCAGGTATTCGGTCAGCCAGCCGGAGCCCAGCCCGAGGCTGCCATCGGCATGACGCTCCTGGCGCACGATCAGTTCCAGCACGCCGTCGCTGGCGATCGAGGCGATGGAGTATTCGCGGGCACCGAGTGGAATCAGCGAATCGACCAGGGCCTGGGCGTGCAGGCCGACCAGATGCTCGCGGCTGGTTGGCAACTGGCGACTGGCCAGCGCCTGGCCAAGCGGCTCGACAAGACCCTCAAGTTGCACCGGCAGATTCGCATCGAGCCCCAACCCTTGCAGGAAGGCATCGATCCGCGCCTGGCTGTGGCGGGGCAGCACCTCGACCAGGTCGCCAGCGTCCCAGACGCTTGGGTGTTCGGCACTCAGGCCCAGCAAGTACACCGGTGCGCCCTGGCTACCGGGGTTGAGGCGCTCCCGTCGTACCAGGCGCCAGTTGCCGTAGCTGGGCGGTTGCCAGGCGGCGAGCGGACGTGCGCCGGTCAGTTGCCCCAGGGCCTGCTGCCATTGTTGCAGGGCGTTCTGGTCGGCACTGTCGACTTCGATCGGGCTGAACGCGGTGGTCGCGCCACGCTCGGCCAGCCAGGCCTGCAAACGCCGGGCGAAACCGCAGAAATGCGGATACTGCCGATCGCCCAGGGCGAGCAGGGCGTAGTTCAGGTGTTGCAGGGCCCAGGGCTGGCCCAGCACCTTGCGCTCGAAGCCGCGGGCGCTGTCAGGCGCCTCGCCATCACCGAAGGTGCTGACCACGAACAGCGCGCGACGGGCCTGGCGCAGCTCGTCCTCGCCCAGCTCGGCGAGCGAGCGCACCTGTACCGGCAAGCCCGCCGCCTGCAACTGCCCTGCGCTCTGCCAGGCCAGTTGCTCGGCCAGGCCACTCTGGCTGGCGAAGCCGATCAGCCAGCTGTCGCCGTTGGCGTGGGCGGTGTCGACCGAGCCTCGGGCGGCACGGACCTGGCGCTTCTTGCGGCGGCGATCGAGATACAGCAGCCAGCCGGTGACGAAGAACAGCGGCATGGTCAGGCTGGCGATGGTGAGGATGATCCTGCCCGGCAAACCGAAATAGCTGCCCACGTGCAGGGCGTAGACGCTCTGTAGCAGTTGGGCTTTGAACGACTTGTCGGTATAGCGCTCGTGACGCTTGATCTGGCCGGTGGCGGGGTCAAGCGTCACGGTGTTGAAGGCGCGTTCGTGGGCCGAATCATCGAGCAGGTAGAACAGCGTCGCCGGCTGCCCGCCGCCAGGTGGCAGGCGCAGGTTGTAGCTGGCAAGGCGTGGGCCTGCGGCATCCTTCAGATTGCTCCAGATGGCGTCGTAGTCGACCACCAGCGGCGCCGCCTTGGCATCCGCTGCTTGTGGCCCGGGCCGGCCGCGACCTGCGCCGCGCTGATGCTGCTCGCCGGCTGCGGGTTTGTCGGCGAGCAGTTTGTTCAGGCCCTCGCGGTACCAGTCGTAGGACCAGAACAGGCCAGTCAGGGCAAACAGCAGGTAGAACAGCAGGCACCAGGTCCCGGCAACGGCGTGCAGGTCCCAGTTGAAGGCGCGGCCTTTCTTGGCCCAGTCGAAGCTCAGCCAGACCCGCCAGTTCAAGGCCCGGCGCGGCCAGCGCAGGTACAGGCCGGAGAGGCAGAAGAAGATCAGCATCAGGGTGCAGGCACCGGTGATCTGCCGGCCGGTATCGCCCATGGCCAGGAAACGGTGCAACTGCAGCATGAGGTTGAAAAAGCCCAGGCCCGTCACTTCACCCTTGAGCTCGCCAGTGTATGGGTCGGCATAACGCAGCTCACCGCGGCGTTCGCCGGGCGGCGGGGTGAAGAAGAGGCGTGCGGCAGTGTCGGCGTGGGTATCGACCCAGAGCATCGCCACCTTGTCACCCTGGGCCAGTTCCGCACGGCGCACCAGTTCCGGCAGCGGCAGCACACCCTCCTGGCGCACCTCGACCTTGAGCACATCGGCGTTGAACAGGCGCAGCAGTTCTTCCTGGAACGACCAGATCGCACCGGTGATGCCCATCAGCGCCAGCACCAGGCCGGCGGTGATGCCAAAGAACCAGTGCAATTGGAACAGCGACTTCTTCACCACATCGATCACCTTGTGCTACTGCGCGGGGGCATTATGCCTTGTGTTGCGATTGATGGCCCCATCGCAGGACAAGCCCGCTCCTGCAAGGACCGCGCTATCGTGGATGACAGCGAAGTCATTGTAGGAGCGGGCTTGTCCCGCGATGGGGCCCTGGCAGACGCCAGGGCGTTCAGGTCAGAAATGCACGCTGGTGGTCAGCAGCGCCGTACGCCCGGCCGCCTGGTTGGCGAAGTGGGTGGAGAAGGCCTTGTCGTAGTACACCTCGTTGGTCAGGTTCTGCACGTTCAGTTGCAGATCGACGTTCTTGGTCAGCTTGTACGCTGCCATGGCGTCGTAGCGCACGTAGCTGTCGACCATGGTGGTGTTGGCCACGCTGCCATACACGTCATCCACATAGAAGGCGCCGCCGCCAACGGTCAGCTTCGGTGTGATGGCGTAGGTGGTCCAGAGGCTGGCGCTGTTGTTCGGCGTGTTCGGCAGCTGGTTGCCGTCGTTGGCCTTGCCCAGCGGGCCACCGTCGATCTGGCGTGCCTGCATGTAGGTGTAGCCGGCGAACACCTGCCACTTGTCGGTGAGCTTGCCGCTGGCCGACAGCTCGATGCCCTGCACGCGAGTTTCGCCGACGTTCTCGTAGGTGGTGGTGTTCACCTGGACGCGGGCGTTTTCCTTTTCGGTGCGGAACAGCGCAGCGGCCAGGGACAAGCGCTGGTCAAGCAGGTCCCACTTGGTACCGATCTCGTAGTTGGTGGTTTCTTCGGGTTCCAGGTCGCTGGACAGCAGGTTGCCCGAACGGTCCGGGGTGCCCGGCAGCGGGTTGCCTTCCTGGCCTTCGCCGAGCATCGCGCCCGGTGGCGTGGCTGAGGTGGCGTAGGACACGTAGATGCTGCCGTTGTCGGCCGGTTTCCACACCAGGCCCAACTGGCCGGTGAGGAACTCGCTCTTGTCGCGGCCCTTGGCCGTGGTGGCGCCGGCTGCGGTATAGGTCTTGTAGTCGGTGTCGAAGTGGTCGTAGCGCAGGCCCATGTTCAGCAGCCACTGCGGGGTCAGTTCGAGGGTGTCGAAGACGTACAGCGCGCGGGTCTTGCTGTTGGTGGTGGTGCCTGCGTAGTTGCGCGAGATCGCGCCGTTCCACGGGTCGTCCGGGTTGGGGTTGCTCAGCGAGGTGCAGTTGTAGCCGCTGGAGACGATCATGCCCGGGGTGCAGTTGGTGCTGGCGTTGCCGGGCGAGGCTGGCGTGGTGTCGGTGTTGACGTTGTAGGAGGACCGTTCGCTTTCTTCGCGGCTCAGTTCGATGCCGGTGGAGAAGCTGTTCTTCAGGCCGCCCAGGTAGAACTCGCCGAACAGGTCGGTCTGGTTGGTGGTAGTGGCGGTATTGCCTACGCGGGTATTGGCGCGGCGCCAGACACTGCCGTTGTTGACGTTGCCCTTGCTGTCGTCCGGCTGGGTGAGGATGTAGTCCTGCATGCTGTTGCCGTGGCGCAGGGTGTTCTTGATGGTCAGCGAGTCCGACAGGTCGTGTTCGACGGCGATGGTGGCGATGTCTACCCGCGACTTGCGGAAGTCGCGGCCGGTCAGGCCGTAGAAGTTGTCGTGGTCGCCACCTGCGTAAGGCTTGCTCGGGTTGGCCGAGGTACGGGCGCCGGTGCCGCCGGCCGGTACGGTGTAGGGGATGCCCGAATCCGGCAGGTCGTCGCTTTCCAGGTGGTAGTAGTCGAGGTTGACGCGGGTCGGGGTGCCCAGGCCGAAGGCCAGCGACGGGGCGATGCCCCAACGGTCGTAATTGACCTTGTCGCGCCCGGCGACGTTGCTCTCGTGGGTCATCAGGTTGAGGCGCCCGGCAACGCTGTCGCTGAACTGGTAGTTGCCATCGAAGGTGTAGCGCTGGGTCTGGTCACTGCCCCAGGTCCAGGCGCCGTCGAGCGAGTTGCCCAGGTGGGCGCGCTTGCTCACCAGGTTGATGGTGCCGCCTGCCGCGCCGCGCCCGCCAATCGCAGAGTTCGGGCCCTTGGCCACTTCCACCGATTCGATGGCGAAGATCTCGCGTGTCTGTGCACCCGTGTCGCGCACGCCGTCCAGGTAGGTATCGCCCTGGGCGTCAAAGCCGCGGATGAAGGGGCGGTCGCCTTGCGGGTTGCCGCCTTCGCCGGCACCGAAGGTGATACCTGGTACGGTACGCAGTGCATCCTGCAGGCTCAGGGCGTTGGTGTCCTTGATCACCTGCTGCGGGATCACCGTGACCGAGCGCGGGGTGTCCACCAGCGGCGCAGTGTATTTCTGCGAGGAGGCTTTCTCGACCTTGTACTCGGTGCTCGCCTGTTCGGCCTTGCCGTTGACGCTGGTGGCGTCGAGCGTCACGGGCTGGGCTGCGGGGTCGGCGGCATAGGCCGAGGTCGCGCTGATGGCGACGCCGATGGCGCAGGTGAGCAGGCGTGGAGAGCTGACAGCGGATGGTACGTGGCGCATGTTGTTTTTGACCTTCCCCAAGGTGTGAAGGCCGCGGATGTTAATGTAAGCAATTGTAAGTAACAATTGAGACTCGTTACCATTCGCAAGAAACTTACAATCTTTACATTTTGCCCTTACGGTTTTTCCGGGTTCATGCGTCTGCGCCCGCCATCTGTATCAAAGGGATTGCCCAAACGGCACTTGCCTGTCGCAAAAGGGAATCAATATCATTGGGGCCTTTGCCCTCTGCCAGGTAATCCGCGCATGCTTCTGCACATCCCCGGCCTGTTCGACGCCGACGAGATTTCCCGCATCCGCCAGGCGCTGGAGCAGGCCGACTGGGCCGATGGCAAGGTCACTGCCGGCTACCAGTCGGCCAAGGCCAAGCACAACCTGCAACTGCCCGAAGGCCACGCCCTGGCCAAGGAGATCGGCAGCGCGCTGATCGACCGGCTATGGCGCAATCCGCTGTTCATGTCGGCGGCGTTGCCGCACAAGGTGTTCCCGCCGCTGGTCAATTGCTACCGCGAGGGTGGCAACTTCGGCTTCCACATCGACAATGCATTGCGCCAGCCCAAGGGCAGCCCCGAGCGGGTGCGCACCGACCTTTCGTCCACGCTGTTTCTCAGTGAGCCGGACAGCTACGACGGCGGCGAACTGGTGATCCAGGACACCTACGGTGTGCAGCAGGTCAAGCTGGCGGCAGGCGACATGGTGCTGTATCCAGGCACCAGCCTGCACAAGGTCAACCCGGTGACCCGTGGCGAGCGTTACGCGGCGTTCTTCTGGACCCAGAGCCTGGTGCGCGACGATGGCCAGCGCACGCTGCTGTTCGAGATGGACAACGCCATACGCCAGCTCGGTGCCGATGTGCCCGATCATCCGTCGCTGCTGCAGCTGACCGGCACCTACCACAACCTGTTGCGTCGCTGGGCGGAGGTTTGAGCATGTCGTATCAGTTGCGGCGCGAGGATGTGATCGATGTCGCCAAGCTAAAGGCCATGCTCGAGCACAGCCCTGGCAAGGCCGCCCAGGCGATTCTTGCCGCAGCGGGGCAAGGTGTGGTCGAGGCGCAGGCATTGCTTGGGCAGATCCTGCTCGACGGGCACGGTATCGAACAGGATGAACGCTTGGCGCGGCATTGGTTCGCCATTGCCGCGCAGGCTGGCAATGCCATGGCCTTCAACATGCTGGGGCGTTGCCTGGAGCACGGCTGGGGTGGGGAGATCGACCTGACCCAGGCGGCCATCCATTACGCACAGGCCGCCGATGCCGACTCCGAGTGGGGCCTCTACAATCTGGGCAACCTGCTGGCGACCGGACGTGGAGTGCCGGTGAACCAGGCGCAGGCGCTGTTCTGCTACGAGAAGGCGGCGCACATGGGACATGCCAAGTCGATGAACCTGTACGGACGTTACCTGGAGCAGGGCATCGCCACGACCGCGAGCCCGGTGCGGGCGGTGCGCTGGTATCGGCGTTCGGCCGAGGCGGGGGATTTTCGCGGAATGTTCAGTTTGGCGCTGGTGCTGGTGGAGCGAGGTGAGGTCGCCGAGGCTGCGCCATGGTTCGAGCGGGCGCGAGGGGAGGGCAACCTGAGCTTTCTGCGCAGTGCATTGGTGACGTTACAGAACGCAGGGCCGGTGCTGATGAGCTTTGCCGCGCGCTATGCCGAGGAACTGGAGCGGCGCGAAGAATGATGTCGCCTGTACTGGCCTCTTCGCGGGTAAACCCGCTCCCACAGGGACCGCGCCACATTGAAATCTGGCGCTGTACCCGCGAAGGGGCCAGTACAGGACGCCACAAACGAGAACGGGGCCTTGCGGCCCCGTTCGGGTGTTACAGGTAGAACGCCTTCAGCGGCGGGAAACCGTTGAACTCCACTGCGCTGTAGCTGGTGGTGTAGGCGCCGGTCGACAGCCAGTACAGGCGGTCGCCAATGGCCAGGTTCAGCGGCAGGCCGTACTTGTAGTTCTCGTACATGATATCGGCGCTGTCGCAGGTCGGGCCGGCGATCACCACTTCTTCGGCTTCACCTTTCTTCTCGGTCCAGATCGGGAACTTGATGGCTTCGTCCATGGTTTCGATCAGACCGGAGAACTTGCCCACGTCGGTGTAGATCCAGCGCTCGACTGCGGTGCGCGACTTGCGCGCCACCAACACCACTTCGCTGACCAGGATACCGGCGTTGGCGATCAGCGAGCGGCCCGGCTCCAGGATGATTTCCGGGAGGTCGTCACCGAAGTCTTCCTTGAGGAAGCGGATGATCTCTTCGGCGTAGGTTTCCAGGCTGTTGGTGCGGGTGATGTAGTTGGCCGGGAAGCCGCCGCCCATGTTGATCAGCTTCAGTTCGATGCCGTCTTCTTCCTTCAGGCGCTCGAAGATCACCTTGACCTTGGCGATGGCCGCGTCCCAGACGCTGATGTCGCGCTGCTGGGAACCGACGTGGAAGGAGATGCCGTAGGGCACCAGGCCCAGGTCACGGGCCAGGATCAGCAGGTCCATGGCCATGTCGGTCTGGCAACCGAATTTACGCGACAGCGGCCAGTCGGCAGTGGTCGAGCCTTCGGTGAGGATACGCACGTACACCTTCGAGCCCGGTGCGGCCTTGGCGATGTTGCGCAGGTCGGCTTCGGAGTCGGTGGCGTAGAGACGCACGCCCTTCTCGTAGAAGTAGCGGATGTCCTTGGACTTCTTGATGGTGTTGCCGTAGCTGATGCGGTCGGCGCTGACACCACGGCCCAGCACCTTGTCCAGCTCGTAGATCGAGGCGATGTCGAAGCTCGAGCCTTTATCCTTGAGCAGGTCGATGATCTCGACCGCCGGGTTGGCCTTGACTGCGTAGTAGACCTTGGCGAATTCGAAGCCCGCGCGCAGGTCGTCGTAGGCCTGGCTGATCATCTGGGTGTCGATGAGTACGAACGGGGTTTCCTGCTTGTCGGCGAACGCCTTCATTTTCTGGAAGGTATCGCGCGCGAAATAGTCTTCGACCTGGATCGACATGCTTAGGGACTCCATGGGCAAACTGAAAAGATAAGTGGCTGCAAACTGAACGTCCTCCGTATCCCCACTTTGGTTCGCCTACTTCCCAAGGCATGTCGCCGAAAGCAAAAAGGTCGCTGTAAAAAGCGGCGGCCTTGCTGTCTCGTCGTCAGTACTTGAGCCGGATGGATCGTTTCCAGCATGGACGTTCGGCGCGCACTTTAGGGCGTGAGGAATGCAGAATCAACCCGCAATCCCGGCGTGTTCCGGTGCAATCGACGAGCAGCCATTTGAATAACCGACTCGTGTGACCGGCAGATGTTCCCCAGGCCAATTCCAGCGTAAAGAATTGTGGAATGGAGCATGTCGGCCCGTTCGCCAGCGAACCCGTTTTCATAGGCGTCACGGTGTTTTGGCGGCGCCGTACTCGTTCGCGAAAAGCACTTGGGTGTTCATATTTATGGCCACGCAGAGCGGGTACATCCGTGCCGGAATCCATCGATAAATTTTTTGTTACCAAGGCAAAAAAATGCCCTCGGTCGAACAGGCACACGCCGATTTGCCGCTTTTAATAAGAAGTATTACTATTTGCGACTTCTTGTCCCCGCCTCCCTGACGAGCCAGACCGTGTCCGGACACAAAGGCTTTCTCGACCACTATCACGAGCTGATCGGCACCTGGACGCGCAAGTTGCGCAGTCGTCAGCAGGCCGAGGATCTCGCCCACGATGCCTTCGTCCGCGTACTGGAAAATCCGCGCGAGCAGGTCGAGCAGCCGCGCGCCTATCTGCACCAGACCGCGCGCAATATTGCGGTGGATGGTTTCCGTCGCGAAGACCGCCGTCAGGCCCTGGAAATTGAACTGTTCGATGAAGGCACCGGCCATGGCGGCGACCCGGAAGCCTATATGCACGCGCTGGAGTTGGCCGACACGGTCGAGCGGGCGCTGGCGCAACTGCCGGTCAACTGTCGGCGGGTGTTCATCTGGCAGAAGCTCGAAGGCTTGACCCAGGCCGAGATCGCCGAGCGCATGGGTTTGACCAAGAACATGGTCGAAAAGTATATGATTCGCACGCTCCGACATCTGCGTGAGCACCTGGACGTGACTACCAGATGAGTCAGGAGACCCTTTCGATGAATCAGCAAGGCGCCGACAACCCGCGCGAACAGGCCGCCGCCTGGTTTGTTCGCATGCAGGACGCGCCCGATGACAGCGCCCTGCGCGAGCGTCTGCAGCATTGGCTGGACGAGCGCCCCGAGCACCGGCAGGAATACGAACTGCTCGGCAGGTTGTGGTGTGCAGCCGATTTCATCCCTCCCGAGCGCCTCGAAGCCTTGTGCGAACCAGAGCCAGTGCGCCAACTGCCGCGCAGGCGCCTGCTGCGCCAGGCCCTGGCCGCGGGGGTGGCGCTGGCTGCGCTTGGCCTGGGTTGGGGCGGCTGGCAGTACCAGCAAATGAACCACCACGACGTGCTCGCCACGCAGGCGGGCGAGCGGCGCCTGTTCGAGCTCCCGGACGGCTCGCGCCTGGAGCTCAACAGTGCCACGCGCATCGACGTTGCGTTCAGCGCCGGGCGCCGGCAACTGCGGCTGCTGGCCGGCGAGGCGATGTTCAGCGTCGCCCACGACAGCAGCCGACCGTTCGTGGTCGATACCGCGCAAGGCAGCGTCACCGTCACCGGCACCCGTTTCGACGTGCGTCAGGACAACGGCCTGACCCGGGTTGCCGTCGAGCAGGGGTCGGTGAAGGTCGAGGGCGCGGCGGGCTCGCTGGCGCAGTTGGGGGCAGGGCAGGGCGCGCATATCGACCACCAGGGCAAGGTTGCCGCGCCCTACACGATCAACGCCGCCACGCTCACCGCCTGGCGCCAGGGCAAGCTGGTGTTCGACAACGCCACCCTCGCCGAAGTGGTCAGTGAAGTCTCGCGCTACCGCCGCCATCCGCTGTATGTCGCACCGGGCAAGGTTGCCAACCTGCGCCTTTCCAGCACCTTCAGCACTGACGATCCGGATGCGCTGCTGCGGGCCCTGCCGAACATCCTGCCGGTGGCCGTGAAAACCCACTCCGACGGCTCCAGCGAAATAATCGCGAAATAAATTCAGGTTTTTTTCGCCTCGTTCGTCTTCCCCGCCAGCTGCAACTGCCAAGCATTTACATTTGCATGCGGTTGGCATTCATCCCGACTTTCAGGACTGATCGAAGACGTGAACAACAACAAGCCCCTGCTTCATCTGCGCCGCCTGGCGCTAGCCCTGGCGGTCAGCGCCGCTGCCACCCACGGTTATGCCGCCCAGGCCCCGGCCGCCATCCAGATCCAGGCCCAACCGCTGGCCCAGGCCTTGGCCCAGCTTGGCCAGCAGACCAACCTGCAACTGTTCTTCAGCCCGGACCTGGTGGCCGGCAAACAGGCGCCGGCGGTGTCCGGTAACCTGGCCCCCGAGCAGGCGCTGCAACAGTTGCTGCAAGGCAGCGGGCTGACCTACGAGATGTCCCAGGACACCGTGGTGGTCAAGCCGGTGCAGAGCGCTGGCACCTTGACCACCGGTAGCCTGGAACTGGCGCCTACGGATGTGAAGGTGGTGGGTGACTGGTTGGGCGATGCCGACCAGACCGTGGTGCAGAACCACCCCGGTGCGCGTACCGTGGTGCGCCGCCAGGAAATGGTCGAGCAGGGCACCATGAACGTGCGCGACGCGCTGCGTGGTATCCCGGGTGTGCAGGTACAGGACTCCAACGGCACCGGCGGCAGTGATCTGTCGCTCAACGTCGGGGTGCGCGGCCTGACCTCGCGCCTGTCGCCACGCTCGACCGTGCTGATCGACGGCGTGCCGGCGGCCTTTGCTCCTTATGGCCAGCCGCAGTTGTCGATGGCGCCGATCTCCTCGGGCAACCTCGACAGCATCGACGTGGTCCGCGGTGCAGGCTCGGTGCGTTATGGCCCGCAGAACGTCGGCGGGGTCATCAACTTCGTCACCCGGGCGATCCCTGAAAAAGCCACGGCCGAGCTGGGCACCACCCTGGAAACCTCCAGGTACGGTGGCTGGAAACACACAGAGTCGGCCTTCGTCGGCGGTACTGCCGACAACGGCATCGGCGTCGCGTTGCTGTACTCCGGCGTCAACGGTAACGGCTACCGCCGCAGCAACAACGACAACGACATCGATGACGTGCTGCTCAAGACCCACTGGGCACCCACCGACAGCGACGAGTTCTGGCTCAACTTCCACTACTATGACGGCCGCGCCGACATGCCCGGTGGCCTGACCCAGGCGCAGTTCGACCGCGATCCGTACCAGTCTGTGCGCGACTACGACTACTTCAGCGGCCGTCGCAAGGACGTGTCGTTCAAGTGGCAGCGCCAGCTCGACGAAGCCACTCAGTTCGAAGTGCTGACCTACTACACCGACAGCTTCCGCGGCAGCGCCATTGCCGCCCGCGACCAGCGCACCCTGTCGTCGTTCCCGCGTAACTACACCACCTTCGGTATCGAGCCACGCGTGTCGCGGGTCTTCTTCACCGGGCCTGTGACCCAGGAAGTCAGCGTCGGTTATCGCTACCTGAAGGAAACCATGCGCGAGCAGGCATCACGCCTGGCGCTGATCGACAACGTGCCGACCGTCACCCCGACCTCCGATGGCCACGTCTACCAGGACCGTACCGGTGGTACCGAGGCCAGTGCCTACTACATCGATGACAAGATCGACGTCGGCAACTGGACCATCACCCCGGGCATCCGCTTCGAGCACATCAACACTGACTGGCGCGACCGTCCGGTGCTGGACACCAACAACCGCCCGGTGCCGGAGAAGAACCGCAGCATCACCAGCAACGAGCCGCTGCCGGCCCTGAGCGTGATGTACCACATGTCCGAGGCGTGGAAATTGTTCGCCAATTACGAGACCTCGTTCGGTAGCCTGCAGTACTTCCAGCTGGGCCAGGGCGGCTCGGGTGACAACACCGCCAACGGCCTGGAGCCGGAGAAAGCCAAGACCTATGAGATCGGTACCCGCTATGACGACGGCCACTTCGCTGGCGAGCTGACTGCGTTCTACATCGACTTCGACGACGAACTGCAGTACATCAGCAACGACGTGGGCTGGACCAACCTGGGCGCGACCAAGCACCAGGGTATCGAGGCATCGGTGCGCTATGACCTGGCCGGCCTGGATCCGCGACTGGACGGCCTGTCGGCCAACGCCGGCTTCACCTACACCCGTGCTACCTATGAAGGTGAGATCCCTGGCTTCAAGGGCCGCGACCTGCCGTTCTACTCGCGCCAGGTGGCCACGGCCGGGCTGCGTTACCAGATCAACCGCTGGACCTGGAACCTGGATGCCTATGCCCAATCCAAGCAGCGCGCACCGGGCACCGGGGTCAATGCCGACGGCAGCTTCACCGGCAACTACATCACCCAGCCGAGCGCCGATGGACAGTACGGCAACATTCCGGGCTACGTGACCTGGCATGCGCGTGGTGGCTATGACTTCGGCCCGCAGCTGTCGAACCTGAAGCTGGCGGCGGGGGTGAAGAACATCTTCGACAAGCAGTACTACACCCGTTCCAGCGACAACAACGCGGGGTTGTACGTGGGTGAGCCGCGCACTTTCTATGTGCAGGCCAGTGTAGGGTTCTGATACCGAGTCGCCCCATTCGCGGGCAAGCCCGCTCCCACAGGTCCTATGCAAGCCCTGAGGCTGGCGCTGTACCTGTGGGAGCGGGCTTGCCCGCGAATAGGCCCGTCCAAGCACTACCTATCCAGGATTTGCTTCGACATTGCCGGGGCGCAAAGCGCCCCCGGCAATCTAAAGCGCCACCGCCTCGGCAGGCGACACGATGCTGGTCTTGGCCCCGCGCGAGCGCCCGGAACTCAGGTAGGCCGCAATGGACTCCTGGGTCACCTCGCCAAGAAACACCTGCTCGGCATCCAGCACCGGCAACCAGGCCCGATTGAACTCGTACATGCGCGACAACAGGATGCGCAGGTGCTCGTCATGGGATGCGGTGGCATTGAACGATCGCAGGAAGTCCCCACAGGTGCCTTGCTGGCGGTGCATGTCGCGCCGGCGCACATACCCCATCGCCTTGTTCGCCGCATCTGTGACCACCACGTAGCGGCGGTCGTGCTCGTCGAGCAACTCCAGCGCCTCGCTCACCGGGGTCTCGGGGCTGACCGACGGCGCGTTGTCCGCGGCATCTTCTGCGCGCACCAGCAGCAGGCGCTTGAGGGTGCTGTCCTGGCCGACGAAGTTGCTGACGAAGTCGTCCACCGGGTGCGCCAGCAGCGTGTCCGGGTGGTCCAGTTGCAGCAGCTTGCCTGCGCGGAAGATGGCGATCTTGTCGCCCAGCTTGATGGCCTCGTCGATGTCGTGGCTGACCATGATCACGGTCTTGTTCAGCGCCCGCTGCATCTCGAAGAACTCGTTCTGGATCATCTCGCGGTTGATCGGGTCGACCGCACCGAACGGCTCGTCCATCAGCAGCACCGGGGCCTCGGCCGCCAGCGCGCGGATCACGCCGATACGCTGCTGCTGGCCACCCGACAGTTCGCGCGGGTAGCGCTGCAGGTACTGCTTGGGCTCGAGCTTGATCATGCTCATCAGCTCGCGGGCGCGGTCATGGCAGCGCTGCTTGTCCCAGCCGAGCAGGCGCGGCACCACGGTGATGTTTTCCTCGATGGTCATGTTGGGGAACAGACCGATCTGCTGGATCACGTAGCCGATGTGCCGGCGCAGGGTCACTTCGTCGAGGCCGGTGGTGTCCTCGCCATTGATGAACACCTGGCCGGAGGTCGGGGTGATCAGGCGGTTGATCATCTTCAGCGTGGTGCTCTTGCCGCAGCCAGAAGGGCCGAGGAACACGCAGATTTCGCCTTCGTTGACGGTGAGGCTGACCGAGTCGACGGCTTTGACGTCCTTGCCGTTGACGTTGAAGGTCTTGCTGAGGTTCTTGAGTTCGATCATGAGCGCAGTCCTTCTGGAGTCAGGGCACGTTGCAGGGTTTGCAGGAGCAGGTCGGCGATGATCGCCAGCAGGCTCACCAGTACGGCGCCGACCAGCAGCATCGACATGTCGCTGCGGCTGATGGAGGTGAGAATGAGCACACCCAGGCCACCGGCACCGATGGTCGCGGCGATGGTCATCACGCCGATGTTCATCACCACGGCGGTGCGCACGCCGGCGAGGATCACAGGTACGGCGATGGGCAGCTCGACCATGCGCAGGCGCTGGCCGAAGGTCATGCCGATGCCGCGTGCCGCTTCGCGGATACCAGGCTCGACGTTGGTCAGGGCCAGGTAGGTGTTGCGCAGGATCGGCAGCAGCGAATAAAGGAACACCGCCGTGATCGCCGGCAGCGGGCCGAGGCCCTGGCCGAACTTGCTGTAGAACGGCAGCAGCAGGCCGAACAGGGCAATCGACGGGATGGTCAGCAATACCGTGGCGCTGGCTTGCAGCGGGCCGGCGAGTACCGGGAAGCGGGTCATCAGGATGCCCAGCGGCACGCCGATGACGATGGCCAGGCTGACGGCGATGCCGACCAGCATGATGTGTTGCCCGGTCAGTTGCAGGACCAGGGCCCAGTCGAGATGGGCGAAAGTATCGATCAGGTTCATCGCGCGACCTCGCTGAAGGCATGTTCACGCAGGAAAGCGGCCGCCACGCTGGACGGGCTCTGGTGCTCGACATCGACCTTGGCGTTGAGCTGGCGCATGGTCTCGTCGTCGAGCGTCTCGGCCAGCGGCTTGAGCAGGTCGGCCAGTTGCGGATGGGCGTCGAGCACGGCCTTGCGCACCACCGGCGCGGCGGTGTAGTCGGGGAAGTAGTGCTTGTCGTCGTCCAGCAGCTTGAGGTCGAAGGCGCTGAGGCGACCGTCGGTGGTGTAGACCAGGCCGGCGAACACTTGGTTGTTGCGCAGGGCGGTGTAGACCAGGCCCGCATCCATCTGGCGGATGTTGGCGCGCCCCAGTTGCATGCCGTACATCGCCTGCAGGCCATCGAGACCGTCGGGGCGATTGGCGAACTCGGTGTCCAGCGCCACCAGGTGCTTGCGCGCCTGTTCGTCCTGCAACACCTGGTTCAGCTGGCTGATGGTGGTGACCTGCGGGTAGGCTTCGGCGACCTTGCGTGGCAGGGCCAGGGCATAGGTGTTGCTGAACTTGGAGGGGGTCAGCCAGATCAGGTCCTTCTTCGCATCCAGGGCCTTGACCTTGTTGTAGGTCGCTTCGGCGCTGGGCATGCGTTCCTCGATGTGGTTGTAGGAGACCAGCGATACTCCGGTGTATTCCCACATCAGGTCGAGCTGCCCGGTTTCGTGGGCCTGGCGCGCCAGGCTGCTGCCCAACCCGCCGGTGACTCGGACCTGGAAGCCGTTGGCACGCAGGTACTGGGCAGTGATTTCGGCGAGCACGGTCTGCTCGGTGAACACCCGCGCGCCGATGCGCACCAGGGGTTTTTCTGCAGCTTGGGCAAAACCTGCGCATAGCAGTGCCGCGCCCAGCAGCAAGGCGATTGTCTTTTTCATGGGTTCCCTCTTGTTATCCGGCCAGGCCGCGTTCCAGCCAGCGCTTGCTGGAGAAGCTCACCAGGGCATCCAGTACCAGGGCCAGGAGCGCCGTGCAGGCGGCGCCCAGCAGCAGCTGTGGCTGGTTGTTCAGGGCGATGCCGGGGAAGATCAGGCTGCCAAGGCTGTTGGCGCCGATCAGAAACGCCAGTGGTGCGGTGCCCACATTCAACGCCAGGGCCACGCGCACGCCGCCGACGATGATCGGCACGGCGTTGGGCAGCTCCACCTGCCAGAGTTGCTGGCGCGGGGTCATGCCGATGCCGGTGGCGGCTTCCTTGAGCGAGGCGGGGACGTTTTTCAGGCCCTCGTAGGTGTTGCGCACGATGGGCAGCAGGGAGGCGAGGAACAGCGCGAAGATCGCAGGGCCTGCGCCGATGCCCAGAATGCTCAGGGCAATGGCCAGAACGGCCAGGGGGGGAATGGTGTTGCCAACGTTGAAGAACTGCATGAAGCGCTCGGCTTTGTCGACCCGGTGCGGTCGACTGAGCGCAATGCCGGCGGGGATGCCCACGGCCAGCGCCGCCGCCATCGAAGCCAACACCAGTACCAGGTGCGCTTGCAGGTAGAACCCAAGATCGTCGCGGTAACGCGCGATCGTGTCAGTGTCGATCCAGTGGATCAGCAGGGCCAGGATGACGAGCACGCAGGCCCATCCCATCAGCCCTTTTCCGTAGCGTTTCGCCACAGGTGGACTCCTTATGTCGTCGGCGGACACACTTCTTCGTAGCCGGCCCGTGCGGGAGGCGGGTGGTGTGTTCGCGAGTAGCAGCGTGACGCCTGCGAGGCAGTGCGTTCATGCCATGAGTCGAGCCCCGTCAGGCTCGTGAATGCTGGTGAAACCAGCCCTGAACCGAAACGGGTTGCAGGGGAGTGGACGTCTCCGAGGGCGTAAAGGTTCCCATCTGAGGCGGCATTTGGCCAGTGTTAATCACTGGCTAAGCAGGATAAAGGCGCGTGAAAAATGCGATTTGTCGCGCTGCAGGCGTTGAAAACACTAAGGTGGAGGGCTTTTGGGCGATGCCACGAATTTATAGTGACTGGGCAGGCCTCTTCGCAGGGCATCGCCAACTGGTAGGCGCGGGCGTGCCACGCGAAGAGGCCGGTTCTGCAATCACTCGTGCAGCCGGCTTTGGTCCAAGCCCGAGTTCAGGTATGATATCGCCCCATTTTTCGATCCCCAGTCAGGCGATTTCCCATGACCAACCAGGCCGCCGAAGTCGCGAAGCGCCGCACTTTCGCAATCATTTCCCACCCCGACGCCGGTAAGACCACCATCACCGAGAAGCTCCTGCTGATGGGCAAGGCAATCTCCGTCGCGGGGACCGTGAAGTCGCGCAAGTCCGACCGCCATGCCACCTCCGACTGGATGGAAATGGAGAAGCAGCGCGGCATCTCCATCACCACCTCGGTGATGCAGTTCCCCTACCGCGAGCACATGATCAACCTGCTCGACACCCCCGGCCACGAAGACTTCTCCGAAGATACCTACCGTACCCTGACCGCCGTGGACTCGGCGCTGATGGTGCTGGACGGCGGTAAGGGTGTAGAGCCGCGTACCATCGCCCTGATGGACGTGTGCCGCCTGCGCGACACGCCCATCGTCAGCTTTATCAACAAACTCGACCGTGACATCCGCGACCCGATCGAACTGCTCGACGAAATCGAAGCGGTACTGAAGATCAAGGCCGCGCCGATCACCTGGCCGATCGGTTGCTACCGCGACTTCAAGGGCGTGTACCACCTCACCGGTGACTACATCATCGTCTACACCCCGGGCCACGGCCACGAGCGCACTGAAGCCAAGATCATCCAGAAGCTGGATTCCGATGAGGCCCGCGCCCATCTGGGCGACCAGTACGATGGCTTCGTCGAGCAACTGGAGCTGGTGCAGGGCGCCTGCCACGAGTTCAACCAGGACGAGTTCATCAACGGCCAGCTCACGCCTGTGTTCTTCGGGACCGCTCTGGGCAACTTCGGTGTCGACCATGTGCTCGATGCCGTCGTCGACTGGGCACCGCGCCCGCTGGCACGCGTGGCGCACGAGCGCACGGTGGAACCGGTGGAGGAGAAGTTCACCGGTTTCGTGTTCAAGATCCAGGCGAACATGGACCCCAAGCACCGCGACCGTATCGCCTTCATGCGTATCTGCTCGGGCAAGTACGAGAAGGGCATGAAGATGCGCCATGTGCGCCTGGGCAAGGACCTGCGCATCGGCGATGCGCTGACCTTCTTCTCTTCCGAGCGTGAACAGCTCGAAGAGGCATATGCCGGCGACATCATCGGCCTGCACAACCACGGCACGATCCAGATCGGCGACACCTTCAGCGAAGGCGAAGCGCTGGGCTTCACCGGTATCCCGCACTTCGCCCCGGAACTGTTCCGTCGTGTGCGCCTGAAGGACCCGCTGAAATCCAAGCAGCTGCGCCAGGGTCTGCAGCAGTTGGCCGAGGAGGGGGCGACCCAGGTGTTCTTCCCCGAGCGCAGCAACGACATCATCCTTGGTGCGGTCGGTGTGCTGCAGTTCGATGTGGTCGCCAGCCGCCTGAAGGAAGAGTACAAGGTCGAGTGTGCCTACGAGCCGATCACCGTCTGGTCGGCACGCTGGATTGCCTGCGACGACAAGAAGAAACTCGAGGAATTCCAGAACAAGGCCATGGAGAACCTCGCCATCGATGGCGGTGGCCACCTGACCTATCTGGCACCGACCCGGGTCAACCTGTCGCTGATGGAAGAGCGCTGGCCTGACGTGCAGTTCCGCGCGACCCGCGAACACCACTGATCCCCTGCAGGATTGCGGCACAAGGCCGCTTCCGGGTAATGCGCCGATGGGCGCGTGATACCCGGAAGCGGCCTTTTGCCGTTATCGGGGGTGGTGTGCGCAATTTTTTTTCACGGGGGGGTGAGGTAACCCGGCGCGGCATCCGTGTAGTGAGTGAAAGTGCGATTCATTCGCAATAAATCCGGTCTCTCACAGGTCAGCGTCCATGAAGTTCACCCCGCGTTGCGTCCCTCTCTGGTTTGGTCTCTGCGCCCTGTCCGCAGTGGCGCTGACACCCCTGGCTCGCGCCGCCGAGCAGGTTCAGGTGTATACCTTCGCCCAGCCCGGCCAACCACTGGCCCAGGCCCTCAACGCCTTCAGCCGCACTACCGGGCAAAGCGTGGTGTACACCTTCGAGCTCCCCAGCCAGCAGGCGCCAGCGCTCAACGGCTCGTTCAGCGCCGAGCAGGCCTTGCAGCAACTGCTTGGCCAATCCGGGCTGGCCTGGCGCCGCGTCGATGCGCGCACCCTGACCCTGGAACCTCTCGACACGTCCGGCGCCTTGAACCTGCAGGCCACCACCGTGACCTCGCAGATGGACAGCTTCAGCTACCAGCCACCGGCCAGCCCCTCGATCATGCGCGGCCAGGGAACGAACCTGGAAACGCCCCACGCCATCAACGTGGTTCCGGCCCAGGTGTTGCGCGACCAGGCGCCGCGCAACCTCGATGATGCCCTGGCCAACGTCAGCGGTATCACCCAGGGCAACAACTTTGGCGGCACCTCCGACACGGTGATGAAGCGCGGCTTTGGCGACAACCGCGACGGTTCGATCATGCGCGACGGCATGCCGATCGTGCAGGGTCGCAGCCTCAACGCCACCACCGAACGCGTTGAAGTGCTCAAGGGGCCGGCGTCGCTGCTGTACGGTATCCAGGATCCGGGCGGGGTCATCAACGTGGTCAGCAAGCGCCCGCAGCTCGAGCAATACAACGCCCTGACCCTGCGCGGCTCGACCTACGGCAGCGGCAAGAATGGCAGCGGTGGCAGTTTCGACAGCACCGGTGCACTGGGCGACAGCAACCTGGCGTATCGCTTGATCGTCGATCATGAAGATGAAGACTACTGGCGCAACTACGGCGTGCACCGCGAGTCGCTGGTGGCGCCGTCGCTGGCCTGGTTTGGCGAGGACACCCAGGTGCTGCTGGCCTATGAGCACCGCGAGTTCCTGTATCCGTTCGACCGTGGCACGGCGATCAGCAACCGCACCAATCACCCGCTGGATATCCCGGCCACTCGCCGCCTGGACGAGCCGTTCAACGACATGGAAGGCCGCTCGGACCTGTATCGCCTTGAAGTCGATCACCAGTTGGCGGACGACTGGAAACTGCACTTCGGCTACAGCTTCAACCGTGAAACCTACGACGCCAGCCAGGTGCGGGTGACCGGCGTCAACGAGGCCCGTGGCACCCTGACCCGCAGCATCGACGGCACCCACGGCGCCATGAGCCGCGACCAGTTCGCCACCCTGAGCCTGAACGGCAATGTGCAACTGGGCGGGATGCAACATGACCTGCTGCTGGGCTTCGACCATGAAGACCGCAAGGTCTACCGCGCCGACCTGATCCGCCAGGCCAGCCGTTCGACCTTCAGCTACCTCAACCCGGTCTACGGCCAGGAGCCTGAAGGCAGCACCGTGCGTGCCAGCGACAGCGACCAGACCGACAAGCTGCGCACCGACTCGCTGTTTTTCCAGGACGCCGTGCACCTGGACGAGCACTGGATCGCCGTGGCCGGTGTGCGCCTGCAACAGTACGACCAGCTCGCCGGTCGCGGCCGACCCTTCACCACCAACACCGACACCAGCGACCGCGCCTGGACCCCGCATGCCGGGCTGGTCTACAAGGTCGACGAGCAACTGTCGTTCTATGGCAGCTACAGCGAGTCGTTCAAGCCCAACTCCAGCATCGCCCCGCTGAGCGGCGGGCTGGTGCTCGATTCCTCCATCGCCCCGGAGGAGGGCAAGGCCTGGGAACTGGGGGCCAAGCTCGACATTCCCGGGCAGATCACCGGCACCCTGGCGCTGTTCGACATCACCAAGCGCAATGTCCTGGTGGCCAACTTCGACACCCGCACCGGCGAAACCCTGTACAGCAATGCTGGCGAAGTCAGCTCGCGTGGCGTCGAACTGGACCTGAGCGGCCAGCTCAGCGAACGCTGGAGCCTGATCGGCAGCTATGCCTTCACCGACGCCGAAGTGACCAAGGACCCGGCCCTCAAGGGTAATCGCCTGCAGAACGTGGCGCGCCATACCGGCTCGCTGTCGGCGGTGTACGACTACGGCAGCCTGTTCGGTGGTGATCGTCTACGTTTGGGAGCCGGTGCGCGTTATGTCGGTGAGCGGGCAGGTAACCCGACCAACGATTTCGACCTGCCGGCCTACACCGTGGCCGACGCCTTCGCCAGCTACGAGACCAAGCTGGATGCGCACAAGGTGCGTTTGCAGTTGAACGTGAAGAACCTGTTCGACAAGGTGTACTACAGCTCGGCGGTGAACCGGTACTTCGTGGCTATTGGCGACGCACGGCAGGTGAGTGTATCGAGTACGTTGGAGTTCTGAGGCAAGTCAGCAGCACTCTACTTCAATGGCGAACTAGAGTGCTTTCAATATACTCAGTCATCAACGTGGTTCACGCGGGTAAGGGAAGTTGAAATACCCTTTTCTGAGGATGAACCCGTCTGCCGTTCCAGAGAAGCTGACGATGCACCTTCCGTCGATGTTGTTCAGATCGACAACACCTTTTATTGAACGGAGGGCGGTTCCTCCCAGGATGATTCCGGGGATGATGCCGACTTTCCCGCCTTGATGTTCATCCATGGTGACAAAAGGGTAACTCCCATCTTTGGAACCATTGGGAACATTCAGAACGACCCGGTCAAGCGAGAGGGCCATACGCGCTATGATCTGAGTGAAGCCTGCGAAGAACTCATAATCAATCTTGGCATTCGAGGTCTCGGAGGTATGTTCGCTCTCGAAGCCATACCACCTCAGATTAAAGTAAGGTTCCTGCGATGTATCCGGCGCAGATGAACCATAAGATTTGTCGGGTAGTTCTGTGATTTTTTCCATTGTTTTCTCCTGGGCGATAGTTTCAGTGAAGGGCGATAGGTGCCTGCTGAAACTAGACACATGATCAGGAGCCCACAACTAGCAGAATTATCAGGTACCCAGGCGAAGGTTTATCGGCTCGCAAGTTCTATTCTGCCCAACGCAGCACGATACTCCCCGGGCGTTGCGCCCATCGCCTGCCTGAAGCGATTGCTGAAATGGCTGGCACTGGCAAACCCGCACAGCAATGCCACCTGCCCCAGCGGCAGGTCGCCCTGGCGCAGCAACCGGCACGCCTGGTGCAGTCGGCGCGCCAGCAGGTACTGGTGTGGCGGCAGGCCGAAGCTTGCGCGGAACATTCGGGCGAAGTGGTATTCGGACAGATTGCAGCGCAGCGCCAGTTCGTTCAGTGAAAGCGGCTGGTCGAGATTGGCCTCGATGTAGTCCACCAGATGCCGACGCTGGTGCGGCGCCAGCCCGCCCTTGAGCCGTAGCCCCTGGCGCAGGCCGGCCTGGCCCAGCACGGCATGGTCGATGATGGCGTGGGCCAGGCTGCTGGCCAGCAGGCGCTCGGCAGGTTCGTTCCAGTCAAGCCCGATCAGTTGGTGAAAGCGCAGGGCCTGCTGTGGGTCGTCGAGGAAGGTGGCTTCGTGCAGCTGCATTTCCCGTGGCTCGCGGTCGAGCAGGCGAATGCAGCCGAGGGCGAACTGTTCTTCGCTGATGTACAGGTGCGCCAGGCGGATGTTGCCGTTGACCACCCAGTTGGACTCGTGGCCGGCGGGCATGATGCACAGTTTGTTCGGCGCGCCCTTGTCGCCCGGGCGCTGGCGGCGGAAGGTGCCGGTGCCGTCGGCGATGTAGCACGACAGGGTATGGTGGCTGGGGGCGAGGTAGTCACGCGCATCGTCACGGTTGCGCCACAGGGCTGCGGCCAGGCCCTCGCCCATTTGCGCGCTGGCTTCCAGGCGGGCGTTGGGCGAGCTGTGCATGGCGTTGAAGACTTGCAACTGATGAAGTGGCGGCATGGGCGATTCCTCTGGAGGGCTATCGTACTGCGGCGCGAGCGCAAGGGGAGTGGTTGCCGACGGAAAAGCGCAAGTTTGTGCAAGCGCGGGGCGGGGCGAGGGGAACAGACTTCGTGAGCGGCGGTGGGTTCTTCGCGGGCAAGCCCGCTGTCACCGCCGCTTCCGCAGACCGCCGCCAGACCCAAGGACCCCGCCCATGAACCTGTCGCTCTATTTGCTTACCGTCCTGATCTGGGGCACCACCTGGATCGCCCTGAAGCTGCAATTGGGTGTGGTCGAGATCCCGGTATCGATCGTCTACCGCTTTGCCCTGGCAGGTCTGATCCTGTTCGCGATCCTGCTGCTGACCCGTCGCCTGCAACCGATGAATCGGCGTGGGCACCTGATCTGCCTGGCCCAGGGGCTTTGCCTGTTCTGTGTCAACTTCATGTGCTTCCTCACCGCCAGCCAGTGGATCGCCAGCGGCCTGATCGCCGTGGTGTTCTCCACCGCGACCCTGTGGAACGCGCTCAACGCGCGGATCTTCTTCGGCCAGAAGATCGCCGCCAACGTGCTGGGCGGTGGCGCCATGGGCTTGCTGGGGTTGGGCCTGCTGTTCTGGCCCGAGCTGTCCGGACACGCCGCCAGCCGTGAAACCCTGGTCGGCCTGGGCCTCGCGTTGCTGGGTACCCTGTGCTTCTCGGCCGGCAACATGCTTTCCAGCCTGCAACAGAAGGCGGGCCTCAAGCCGATGACCACCAACGCCTGGGGGATGGTGTACGGTGCGACCCTGCTGGGGTTGTATTGCCTGGTCAATGGCGTGCCCTTCGCCATGGAGTGGAACACCCGCTATATCGGTTCGCTGCTGTACCTGGTGATTCCAGGTTCAGTGATTGGCTTTACCGCCTACCTTACCCTCGTCGGGCGCATGGGCCCGGAGCGGGCGGCGTATTGCACGGTGCTGTTCCCGCTGGTAGCGCTGAACGTGTCGGCATTCGCCGAAGGCTATCAGTGGACGGCACCGGCATTGCTGGGGCTGGTCGCCGTGATGGCCGGTAATGTGCTGGTGTTTCGCAAGCCCCGGGTTGCCAAGGCCACCCAGGCAGCGTTGGCCATGAAGTGAGGCCTGTGCCCGACACCGTTGCAGAAGACGCTGGCGCTGCGCTGTCTACACTTGGCCAAACCCCTTGATCCTGCAAGGTAGGCCATGCCGACAGCCCAGCCGTGGAACCGCCCCCTGACACCGCGCCAGGCGCATCTGCTCTGCCTGCTCGCACTTGCCCTGCATGTGCTGCCGCTGATTCTCGCCGACTCGATGTACCTCGACGATGTCTGGCGCGCGCAGACCGCCACGGGGAACTGGACCGCCGAAGGGCGCCTGCTCACCCAGTGGCTGCATGCAGGGCTGAGCTTCGCCGGCGGGGCGATCAACCTGTTCCCCTTGCCGCTGCTGTTGAGCCTGCCAGTGGCGGCCTATGCCCTGGCGCGCCTGGCCATTCACTACTTCGGCCAGCCGCGCCCGACCGACCTGCTCGTGGTGTTGCCGCTGTGGTACAGCCCGTTCTTCCTGCAGAACCTGTCATACCAGTACGACGGGCCCGCCATGGCACTGGGTCTGGCGGCGATGATCCTGGCGGTGAGCCTCGATCCACGCCGGTTGTTCGCCGGCACCGTCTTGATTGCCTGCGGCCTGGGTTTCTACCAGGTGACGCTGAATGTATTCATCGGCTTGTGTTGCATCGACGCGGTGCGCGGCCTGTTGCGCGGCGATCCGCTGGCCCGGCTGGGCAAGGTGGTGACCTTGCGTGTGGTGCAGATGCTGTTGGGCGCGCTGGTGTATCTGTTGGTGGCGATGCCGTGGATGTCCGAGCAGCGTTTGACCATGCTGGCAGTGGATGCTGCGCTGCCAGGCGAAGTGATAACGCGCCTGGGCACGGCGTTCGAGCATGTCGCCCTGCTGCTGACGCCCGGCAACCTGGTCCTGGCGGTGGGGCTGGCGCTGCTGGCCGCCGCTGGGCTGTGGCGCGATGGTCGAGGTATCCATCGGCAGCACGGCCTGCCAGGCCTGCTCGTGCGCGTCGCCGGCCTGCTGCTGGCGGTGCTGGTGCTGGTGGTGATGACCAGCGGCGTGATGCTGGCATTCGACTATTTCATTCATGGCGCACGCACCCTGATGGGCTTTGCCTGCGTGCTGGTGCTACTGCTCTACCTGGCCAGGCGCGGGCTGGGTGACCGCGCGCCTGATCGTGCGCTGATTCTCTGCCTGCCGCTGTTGTCGATGCTGGCGCTGGCCTACGCCCATGGCCGTCTGCTGGAGGCGCAGAAGGCGCAGTTCGCGGCGATCGGTCAGTACATCGGTCAGGACATCCTCAGCCACCCCGCCCTGGACAAGGCCCGCGCCTTCTACCTGCTCGAACGCAACCAGGCCGATGGTTGGTTGCCTGCGGCCTCTGGCGCGCAGGCCCGGGCACCGTTGCTCAAATTCATCCGCAGTTCGGACTTCGTACTCTTGCCGGAGATGATGGCGCGCGTCGGTATCGGCCAGTTCTATATCAACAGCACCGCCAACCAGAGCCCGGCACCGACCTGGCGCGCCGATGACCTGCTGGCCCGCGGCGGCACACCGGTAGTGGACAACCGCCTGTACAGCATCTACCTCATCGGCGACCAGGGTTATGTGGTGACCAAGCCGCAGCCCAAACCCTGGACGTTGCCTTGAACGCCGGTGCGGGCGGGCTGTTGGACCAGATGCGGCGCTATGTGCTGGTCGGGTTGGGCAACACCCTGGTGCACGGGTCGGTGTTCTTCCTGCTGCACCTGCTGCTGGGGTTGCGCCAGGCGCCAAGCAACCTGCTGGCGTTTGCCGTTGCGGCGAGCCTGTCGTACTACGTCAACGCCCGCTACACCTTCGCGGCCAGGCCCAGCAAGCGGCGCTACTTGCTGTTCCTGCTGGGCATGGGGATAGTGAGTGTGGCGGTGGGTGCGCTTTCCGACTGGGCGCGCCTGTCACCCTGGCTGACCCTCGTGATCTTTTCCATGGTCAGCCTTGTAGCGGGTTACAGCTACTCGCGCAGTGTGGTCTTCAGACGGAGGACGCCATGAACATCACCCTCATCGTGCCGGTGTACAACGAGCAGGACACCCTCGAACACTTCTACCGCACCGTGCGTGCCGAGCCGTCGCTGCAGGGCATGACGGTGGAGATCCTGTTCGTCAATGACGGCAGCAGCGACGAGACCGAGGCGATCTGCGCCGAGCTTGCGCTACGCGATGAATGGGTCACGGTGATCAACTTCTCGCGCAACTTCGGCAAGGAGTCGGCGCTGTTCGCCGGGCTCGAATATGCCGATGGCGATGCCATGGTGCCGATCGATGTCGACTTGCAGGACCCCATCGAACTGATCGCGCAGATGGTCGAGCGTTGGCAGCAGGGCGCCGACGTGGTCCTGGCCAAGCGTCGCAGCCGCGATGCCGACACCCCGCTCAAGCGCTGGAGTGCGCGCCTTTATTACCGGCTGCACAACCGTATCGCCTCCACTCATATCGAAGAGAACGTCGGTGATTTTCGGCTGCTCGACCGCAAGGTGGTCGCCGCGATCCGCCAGTTGCCGGAGCAGCAGTTGTTCATGAAGGGCGTGTTGTCGTGGGTAGGATTTCGCACCGAGATCATCGAGTACGACCGCCCGCCGCGGGTGGCGGGGGAGAGCAAGTTCGGCCTGTGGCGGCTTTGGAACCTGGCGCTGGACGGCATCACCTCGTTCAGTACCGTGCCGTTGCGGTTGTGGACCTACATCGGCGCGGGGGTGTCGCTGTTCGCGCTGGTATTCGCGGTGTACCTGATCGTGCAGAAGGTGCTCTGGGGGATCGACCTGCCGGGGTATCCGTCGTTGCTGTCGGCGATCCTGTTCCTGGGCGGGGTGCAGCTGATCGGGATCGGGATACTGGGCGAGTATGTCGGGCGGATCTACCAGGAGACCAAGCACCGGCCGCGGTATGTGGTGCGCAAGGTGCTGGGTAGGCGGCGCCAGCCGCGGTGAGCCTGTTGGATGGGTGCTGGCCTCTTCGCGGGCTTGCCCGCGAAGAGGCCGGTACAGTCAGCGGCCAGGCTCAGCCCTTCCACACCTGCGGATTCACCAGGTCCCGTGGTCGCTCGCCCAGCAACGCTGCGCGCAGGTTCTCCATTGCCCGGTTGGCCATGGCATCGCGGGTCTCGGCAGTCGCCGAGCCGATGTGCGGCAGGGTGAGCGCGTTGGGCAGCTTGAACAGCGGAGAATCGGCCAGCGGCTCCTTCTCGTACACATCCAGCCCTGCGCCACGGATGGTGCCAGCTTGCAGCGCCTCGACCAGCGCCGCCTCGTCCACCACCGGCCCGCGGGCGATGTTGATCAGGAAGGCGCTCGGCTTCATCAGCTTCAGCTCACGGGCGCCGATCAGCTTGCGGGTGGCATCGGACAACGGCACCACGATGCAGACGAAATCGGACTCGGCCAGCAACTGCTCCAGGCTGCGGAACTGCGCGCCCAGTTCCTGCTCCAGCGCGCTCTTGCGGCTGTTGCCGGCATACAGGATCGACATGTTGAAGCCCAGGCGACCACGGCGTGCCACGGCGGCGCCGATGTTGCCCATGCCGACGATACCGAGGGTCTTGCCGTGCACGTCGCTACCGAAATGTGCCGGGCCTACGGTTGCCTGCCAATTGCCGGCCTTGGTCCAGGCGTCCAGCTCGGCGGTACGGCGGGCACAGCCCATGATCAGCGAGAAGCCCAGGTCGGCGGTGCTTTCGGTGAGCACGTCGGGAGTGTTGGTCAGGGCGATGCCGCGTTCGTTGAAGTAGTCCAGGTCGTAGTTGTCGTAGCCGACCGACACGCTCGACACCACCTCCAGCTTGCCGGCACCTTCGAGCTGCGCGCGGCCGAGCTTGCGGCCGACGCCGATCAGACCGTGGGCCTCGGGCAGCGCTTCGTTGAACTGGGCATTGATGTCGCCCAGCTTGGGATTGGGCAGGATCACGTTGAAGTCGTGCTGCAGGCGCTCGGCCATGGCCGGGGTGATACGGCTGAAGGCCAGGACGGTCTTTTTCATCGGGCTACTTCTCTGCAAGGCGGTGGGACGATGGCGGCCTTGCGAAAAGGCCGCCGCGAATCAACGATTGGTTAGCAACCTACCATTGTCCCCACCTCCAATGCAGCAGCTTTTTCAGGTGGCGATCAGCAATTCATGGGTCTTCAGGTCCGCTTCATGCGCCGCCAGGATTTCCGGCAGCGAGTTGCGCAGATACTCGACCCAGGTCTTGATCTTGGCATCCAGGTACTGGCGCGACGGGTAGATCGCGTACAGGTTCAGCTCCTGCAGGCGATAGTCGGGCATCACCCGCACCAGGCTGCCGTCGCGCAGGCCGTCGATGGCAGAGTAGATCGGCAGCACGCCCACCCCCATGCCACTGCGGATCGCGGTCTTCATCGCGTCGGCGGAGTTCACCTGGAACGGCGAGCTGGTGATGTTGACCATCTCCTGGCCTTCCGGGCCGTCGAACAACCATTTTTCCAGCGGAATCACCGGGCTGACCATGCGCAGGCACTGGTGCTTGAGCAGGTCGGCAGGCTTGTGTGCGATGCCGTGGCGAGCAATGTAGTCGGGCGAGGCGCAGACGATGCTGTAGGTGATACCCAGGCGCTGGGAGACGAACCCCGAATCCGGTAGCTCGCTGGCCAGCACGATGGACACGTCGTAGCCCTCGTCGAGCAGGTCGGGCACGCGGTTGGCCATGGTCAGGTCGAATGTGACGTCTGGGTGCGTTTCGCGGTAGCGGGCGATGGCATCGACCACGAAATGCTGGCCGACGCCGGTCATCGAATGCACTTTGAGCTGCCCGGCCGGGCGCGCGTGGGCATCGCTGGCCTCGGCTTCGGCCTCCTCGACGAAGGTCAGGATCTGTTCGCAGCGCATCAGGTAGCGCTTGCCCGCTTCGGTCAGGGCGATGCGCCGTGTGGTGCGATTGAGCAAGCGGGTTTGCAGATGGGCTTCCAGGTTGGAGACCGCTCGCGACACGTTGGCGGTGGTCGTATCCAGCTGCGCAGCGGCAGCGGTGAAGCTGCCGAGCTGGGCTACACAACTGAAAGCACGCATGTTTTGCAGGGTGTCCATGGGTCACTCTCGATCTAGAGGACAAAATTGTGACATGAAGTGACGAAAAAGAACGTCCGACCAAAGCCGGATTATCGCTGTTTTGGTAACAAAGATTCGCAGGAATATGCGCTTATCGCCAATGAAACCCGCCCCTAGAATTGCCCGGCCCCTTCACCTCTTCCTCGGGAAATCGCAGCTGTGCCGCGTCGCAACATCGGAGCGCTTCGAGCGCTCAGTGCCTGTGCCCTTAGCCTGTCCTTGAGCGGCTGTATCGGAACCTGGGGCATCGCCCCGCAAAGCAAGACGCTGCAAGTCAACCAACTCGCCACCGACACTGCCATCCGCGAAGCCGACCGCGACGCCCATTGGCCCGCGCAGCAATGGTGGCGCGCCTATGGTGATCCCCAGCTCGATCGCTGGATGGACCTCGCGGTTGCCGGTAGCCCGAGCCTGGCCATGGCCGCGGCGCGGGTGCGCCAGGCCAGGGCCCTGGCTGGTGTGGTCGAGTCGGCGGAACGCCTCCAGGCCAATGGCGAGGCGACCCTCAAGCGCCACAACTGGCCGGAGGACCAGTTCTACGGCCCCGGCGCCCTGTCCGGCGCCAATACCTGGGACAACAACGCCGCCATTGGCCTGAGCTACGCCCTCGACCTGTGGGGCCGTGAACGCAACGCCACTGAGCAGGCGCTGGACCAGGCGCACATGCGCGCCGCCGAAGCCCGCCAGGCCCAGCTCGAATTGCACGACAACGTGGTGCGCACCTACATCCAGCTGAGCCTGCATTTCGCCCAGCGCGACATCGTCCAGGCCGAGCTGGAGCAGCAGGAACAGATCCTCGCGTTGGCCAGGCGGCGCCTCGAAGCCGGGATCGGCACCCATCTGGACGTCAGTCAGGCCGAAGCGCCGTTGCCGGACACCCATCGGCAGCTCGACAGCCTCGATGAAGAAATCGCCCTGACGCGCAATCAATTGGCGGCACTGGCCGGCAAGGGGCCGGGCGAGGGGGCCAGCCTGCAGCGCCCGACACTGACGCTCGCGGCGCCGCTGTCCTTGCCCTCGGCATTGCCCGCCGAGCTGGTCGGCCAGCGCCCCGACGTGGTCGCCAGCCGCTGGCAGGTGGCAGCCCAGGCCCGCGGCATCGAGGTCGCCCACGCAGGCTTCTTCCCCAATGTCGACCTGGTCGGCGGCCTTGGTTTCATGGCCACCGGTGGCGGGCCGCTGGAGTTTCTCACCGGCCGCAAGTTCAACTACAACGTCGGGCCTGCCATCAGCTTGCCGATCTTCGATGGCGGGCGTCTGCGCGCGCAGTTGGGTGAAGCTTCGGCCGGCTACGACATGGCTGTTGCCCATTACAACGAAACAGTGGTCGGGGCGTTGAAGGGGATTTCCGACCAGTTGATCCGTCGCGAGTCGATGGCGCAGCAGGCACACTTCGCGGCCGAATCGGTCGCCGCCGCGCAGAAGACTTACGACATCGCCACGGTTGCCTTCCAGCGCGGGCTGACCGACTACCTGAACGTGCTCAATGCGCAGACCCTGCTGTTTCGCCAGCAGCAGATCCAGCAGCAGGTCCAGGCTGCGCGCTTGAGTGTGCATGCCGAGCTGGTCACGGCGTTGGGCGGAGGTCTGGGTGCGGGCAGCGACGTGCCGGATGAAGGGCATCAGGCGGTGCCGAAAGCGCCGGCCCTGATTGCCTCGGGACGCGGGCAATGATGCGTTGGCTGTCCAACCTGGAATGGCGCCGGGGCTTCTTTGCCTGGGCGCGCACCGACGGGGTGACCTGGGTCTACATCTTCAAGGTGCTCGCTGCGGCGTTCCTCACCCTCTGGCTGGCCATGCGTCTGGAGCTGCCGCAGCCGCGCACGGCGATGATCACCGTGTTCATCGTCATGCAGCCGCAGAGCGGGCATGTGTTCGCCAAGAGTTTCTACCGGATGCTCGGCACCCTGGCCGGCTCGGCGATGATGGTCGCGCTGATTGCGATCTTCCCGCAGAACACCGAGCTGTTCCTGCCCAGCCTGGCGCTGTGGGTCGGCCTGTGCTCGGCAGGGGCCATGCGCTATCGCACCTTCCGCGCCTATGGCTTCGTGCTGGCCGGTTACACCGCGGCGATGATCGGCCTGCCGGTGCTCCAGCACCCTGACCAGGCGTTCATGGCCGCGGTATGGCGGGTGCTGGAGATCTCTCTGGGGATTCTCGTCTCGACCCTGGTCAGTGCCGCGATCCTGCCGCAATCGGCCAGCGCCGCCATGCGCAATGCCTTGTACCAGCGCTTCGGCGTGTTTGCCGGGGTGGTGGTCGAGGCCCTGCGCGGCAACAGCCAGCGTGCGCTGTTCGAGTCGTGCAACGTGCGTTTCATCGCCGAGGCGGTGGGGCTGGAAAGCCTGCGCAACGTCACCGCCTTCGAAGACCCGCACATGCGCAGGCGCTCCGGTCGCCTGGTGCGCATGAACAGCGAATTCATGGCCATCACCACCCGTTTCAACGCCTTGCACCGTTTGCTCGAACGCCTGCGTGCACGCGGCCCGGCGCAGATCGTCGGCGCCATCGAGCCGGGCCTGCATACCCTGGCGCAATTGCTCGAGCCCTACGTCGGGCGAGCCCTGACCGATGCCGATGCGCTACGCCTGACCCTGGAACTGGCAGCCTACAAGGATGGCCTCCAGGCGCAGGTGCGCGGGCTGCGTGCGGCGTACCTGGAGACCGGCCCCAGCGACGCCGACCTACTGGACTTCCACACCACCTACGAGCTGCTCTACCGCCTGGTCGACGACCTCTACAGCTACGCCCAGACCCATGCCTCACTGGCCGCGCACAACCACGAACGCGAGCAGTGGGACGAGCCCTATGTGGCACAGACCAGCTGGCTGGTGTCGCTGGCCGCCGGCGTGCGTGGCGCCGCGGTGCTGTTGCTGCTGGGCAGCTACTGGCTGCTCAGCGACTGGCCCAGCGGCGCCATGATGACGCTGATCGCCACGGTCACCGCCGGCCTTTCGGCAGCCTCGCCCAACCCCAGGCGCATGTCGTTCCAGATGGCGTGCGGCACCCTGCTCGGCGCGTTCATCGGTTTCTTCGAGACCTTCTTCGTATTCCCCTGGATCGATGGTTTCGCCCTGCTGTGCATGGTGCTGGCGCCGGTGTTCGTGCTCGGTGCGTTCCTCTCGTCGCGTCCGGCCTATGCCGGTTATGGCGTGGGCTTGCTGGTGTTCTTCGCCATCGGTTCGGTGCCCAACAACCTCACGGTCTACGACCCGTATGCCTTCATCAACGATTACATCGGCATGATCATCGGCATGCTGGTCTGCGCTGCGGCCGGGGCGATCATCCTGCCGCCGAACAGCCGTTGGCTATGGAGCCGCCTGGAGCAGGACCTGCGCGAACAGGTGCTGTTCGCCATCGGTGGGCGCCTGCGTGGCCTGGGCTCGGCGTTCGAGAGTCGCACTCGTGACCTGCTGCACCAGGCCTATGGCCTGGCGGCCGGCAAGCCGCAGGTGCAGGCCGAGCTGATGGGCTGGATGTTCGTGGTATCGGAAGTCGGTCACGCCGTGATCGAACTGCGCAAGGAGCAGGCCAATGCCCCGGTGCACCCGGCCTATGCCGAATCGCAGCCCTGGCGCCAAGCGATCAGGGTGATGGGGCGCGCCCTGGCGCGGCTGTTCCTGCAGCCCAACGCCAGCAACCACGAGCGCGCGCTGGTGGCGGTCGACCACGCCATCAGCCGCGTGCAGGCCACCGACGAACCCTTCGCCCGGCACTTCGACACGTCGGTGCTGCGCCGCGCGCAGAGCTACCTGCACTTCATCCGCACCTCGCTGCTCGACCCCCAGTCACCCCTGGCCCCGGCCAAAGGATTGCACCATGCCCCGTGAGATCGCCTTCCATGGCGTGTACATGCCCACCATGACCCTGATGTTCCTGTTCGCTGCAGGCCTGGCCTGGGGCCTGGACCGCTTCATCGCCAGCCACGACGGCTATCGCTTCTTCTGGCACCCGGCGCTGCTGCGCCTGTCCCTGTTCGTCTGCCTGTTCGGCGCACTGGCGCTGTCTGTCTACTGGTGAGAAACCTTCGATGAAAAAGTTCTTCAGCCTCCTCGCCACCCTGCTGGTGCTGACCGCTGCCGTGGTGATCGGCCGCCAATTGTGGCTGCACTACATGACCACGCCCTGGACCCGCGACGGTCGCGTGCGCGCCGACATCATCAACGTCGCGGCCGATGTGCCGGGCTATGTGGTGGACGTGCCGGTGCGTGACAACCAGCAGGTGAAGAAGGGCGATGTGCTGATCCGCATCGACCCCGAGCACTATCGCCTGGCCGTGGAGCAGGCCCGGGCGCTGGTCGCTTCGCGCAAGTCCACCTGGGAGATGCGCAAGGTCAACGCACGGCGCCGTGCCGACCTGGACAACCTGGTCATCTCCAAGGAGAACCGCGACGACGCCAGCAATATCGCCAACGCCGCCCTGGCCGATTATCAGCAGGCCCAGGCACAACTGGGAGCGGCCGAGCTGAACCTCAAGCGCACCGAGATCGTTGCCACGGTCGACGGCTACGTCACCAACCTGAACATCCACAAGGGCGATTACGCCCGCACCGGCGAGGCGGTGATGGCGGTGGTGGACGAGCATTCGTTCTGGGTGTACGGCTTCTTCGAGGAGACCAAGCTGCCGCATGTGAAGGTGGGGGACCAGGCCGAGCTGCAGATGATGAGCGGCGAGTTGCTCAAGGGGCATGTCGAGAGCATTGCCCGCGGCATCTATGACCGCGACAACCCGCAGAGCCGCGAGCTGGTCGCCGATGTGAACCCGACCTTCAACTGGGTGCGCCTGGCGCAGCGGGTGCCGGTGCGGATTCATATCGATGAAGTGCCCGAAGGCTACCTGCTGGCCGCTGGCACGACCTGCACGGTGGTGGTCAGGCCAGGCGGGGCGTGAGGGTCACTCGCCTGCCGGGCAGACCAGCACTGGCACCTGTACCCGGTCGATCACCTTGCTGCTGATCGACGGGTCCAGCAGCCTGCCGAGGCGCGACAGGTGCCGGTGGCCCATGATGATCAGCTCGCAGCCCAGTTCCCGGGTCTTGTCGACGATGGCCTCGACCGGTTGCGCAGCGACCATGCAACCCTGGCATTGGAAACCCGCTTCGCGCAGCGTGGCCACGGCTTGTTGCAGGGCGCGTTCGGCCAGTTGCTGCTCCTCGCAGGCGGCGGGGTATTCCTCCAGTTCCTGCTCGGTATAGGACGCCGGGCGCTCGTGCACGGCGAAGGTCGGGTCGATGGCCAGCAGTACCTGCAATGGATGTTCGCCGGGGCGGCAGTAGCGGCGGGCGAGGTCGATCAGGGGGGCGCTGGCGGGGGAGGCGTCGATGGCGATGAGGATGGGCATTGGCGGGGCCTTGTGTCAGGGCGGGTGAGCGGTGTCGATCTTTTCGCGGGCAAGCCCGCTCCCACTGGTTGCCATGTGAGAGCAACTGTCAGGTTCAAATTTGACAGCCAGCTAAATCCTTGTGGGAGCGGGCTTGCCCGCGAAAAGAACCCCACCATTCTCGAACCTTCCCCCAACCTGGATAAATGGCCCCCCACGCACGGCGTTATTGCACCAGACGCAATCGTGCGACCTGCTACCATCGCGTTTCCCACACTCGCCACGGAAACCGGCCATGCAACTCCCGGACATGAACCTGCTTGTCGCCCTCGATGCCCTGCTCGACGAGGGCAGTGTGGTGGGCGCTGCGCAGCGCATGAACCTGAGCCCAGCGGCGATGAGCCGCACACTGGGGCGCATCCGCGACGCGCTGGGCGACCCGATTCTGGTGCGCGCCGGGCGCGGCCTGGTGCCGACACCCCGCGCGCTGGCCCTGCGTGACCAGGTGCGGGCGCTGGTCGAGCAGGCCGGGCTGGTGTTCAACAGCGGCGAGGACGTCGACCTGCCGAACCTGGAGCGCGCTTTCAACATCCGCACCAACGACCTGTTCGTCGCCCTGTATGGCGCGCGCCTGCTGCACATGATGCTGGCCGAGGCACCGCGCACGGTGCTGCGTTTCGTGCCGGAAGCCCATGGCGATGACGACCTCGTGCTGCGCCACGGGCAGATCGACCTGGTGGTGAGTTCGAGCATCGAACTGGGGCCGGAGATCAAGGTGCAGCATCTGTTCGATACACACTTCGTGGGCCTGGCGCGGGACGACCATCCGATCTTCGACGCGCCGATCACCCCCGAGCGCTTCGCTCGCTATCCACAGATCAGCGTGTCGCGGCGCGGGCGGGCCAACGGGCCGATCGACGTGGAGCTGAGCAACTACAAATTGCAGCGGCGGGTGTCGCTGATCACCCCGAGCTTCCACTCGGCGATGTTCTCCCTGCCGGATTCCGACCTCATCCTGCCGATGCCGGCGAATATCCTCGGCAATGTGCTGAAGTTCGGGCTGCCGCTGCGCTCCTTCGAGATTCCGGTGGAGTTGGAGAAGGTGCGGGTGATGCAGGCCTGGCATCCACGGTTCGACAATGACCCGGCGCATCGGTGGCTGCGGCGCACGCTGAAGGCGTGTTGCGGGACCGAGCCTTGAGGCCACCACCGAAAGCGGATTGCGTCTGGCGCAATATAAAACTGCCAACAAGTCAGTTTTCGTAAGCATTGCCCACCCCTAGACTTCCCACAGCTGAAAAATGTTGCTGGAGATGTCTAGAAATGAGTTCCCTGAGCGCACCCGCCGCTGCACTCGCTGCCGCCCCGGTGGCTGCTGCGCCCGCGCAAACGCCATTCGGCCTGCGCGTGGTGGTGGGGTTGTTCGGTGTGTTGCTGGCGGTGCTTTGCGCCGGGCTCAACGAGGCGGTGACGAAGATTTCCCTGGCCGATATCCGCGGCGCCATGGGCATCGGTGCCGACGAGGGGGCCTGGCTGGTGGCGGTGTATGCCGCTGCATCGGTTTCGGCCATGGCCTTCGCACCTTGGCTGGCCACCACCTTCTCGCTGCGCCGCTTCACCATGACCGCCATTGGCCTGTTCGCCGTGCTGGGCCTGGTCCAGCCCTTGGCCCCCAACCTGCATAGCCTGATGCTGCTGCGGGTGCTCCAGGGCTTTGCCTCGGGGGCATTGCCGCCGATGCTGATGAGCGTGGCGCTGCGCTTCCTGCCGCCGAACATCAAGGTCTATGGCCTGGCCTGCTACGCCCTGACTGCCACGTTCGGGCCCAACCTCGGCACGCCACTGGCGGGCCTGTGGACCGAATATGTCGGCTGGCAGTGGGCGTTCTGGCAGATCATCCTGCCCTCGGCACTGGCGATCTTCTGCGTCGGTTGGGGCCTGCCGCAGGACCCGCTGCGCCTGGAACGCTTCCGGCAGTTCGACTGGCGCGGCGTGCTGCTGGGTTTGCCGGCCATCAGCAGCATCGTGCTGGGCCTGTCGCTGGGCGATCGTTGGGGCTGGTTCGATTCGCCGCTGATCTGCTGGTTGCTGGGCGGTGGCCTGCTGCTGCTGGTGCTGTTCATGTACAACGAATGGTCCGAGCCCTTGCCGTTCTTCCAGTTGCGCATGTTGTCGCGGCGCAACCTGAGCTTCGCCCTGGTGACCCTGGCCGGCGTGCTGGTCGTGCTTTCCGGCGTAGGTAGCATTCCTTCGGCGTACCTGGCGCAGATCCAGGGGTATCGCCCGGCGCAGACCAGCCCGCTGATGATGCTGGTGGCCATGCCGCAACTGATCGCGCTGCCGCTCACCGCAGCGCTGTGCAATATCCGCGCGGTGGACTGCCGCTGGGTACTGGCGAGCGGGCTGGCGATGCTGGCGGCCTCGTGCGTGGGCAGCAGCCTGCTCACCAGCGAATGGATCCGCGGTGATTTCTACCCGTACTACCTGCTGCAGGTGTTCGGCCAGCCGATGGCGGTGCTGCCACTGCTGATGCTTTCGACCAACGGCATGACCCCGCAGGAAGGCCCGTTCGCGTCCGCCTGGTTCAACACCGTGAAGGGCCTGGCGGCAGTGATCGCCACCGGCCTGCTCGATGCCCTGGGCACCCTGCGCAGGCATTTTCATTCCAACCATCTGGTCGACAGCCTGGGCAATGCGCCACTGCTGGACGATGGCGCGGCGAACCTGGCCAGGCGCCTTCACGAACAGGCCCTGGTACTGACCTCGGCCGACCTTTACCTGGTGATGGCCTGCATCGCCGTGGCCCTGATCTGCCTGATTCCCTTTGTGCCTACCCGGGTCTATCCGCCCCGTGCGGTGGCCTGACCCTGTAGTTCGAGACAAATGACATGACCCAAGCACGCAAGACAGTTTTCATCGGCTCGGTACTCGCCGTGGCCGTCCTCGCCGCCATCGTCGGCCCCTGGATGTTCGGCAGCGACCACCGCCAGAGCACCAACGACGCCTACGTCACCGCCGACTACACCGTGGTCGCGCCGAAGGTAGCAGGCTTCATCAAGCAGGTGCTGGTCGAGGACAACCAGCAGGTCAAGGCCGGCCAGTTGCTGGCGACCATCGACGCCCGCGACTACCAGGCCGCACTGGATGCCGCCCAGGCCCAACTGCTGGTGGCCAAGGCGCAGGCCATCGATGCCCGCGCCACCCTCGAGCGCCAGGCGGCGCTGATCGCCCAGGCCGAGGCCGCGGTCAAGGCGGCGCAGGCCGAGGCCGGTTTCGCCGACCATGAAGTGACGCGCTACAGCCGCCTGGCAGAGCAGGGCGCCGGCACCGTGCAGAACGCCCAGCAGGCGCGCAGCCGCGTCGACCAGGCCCGCGCGCGGCTGGCCAACACCCAGGCGGCGCTGGTGGCCACGCGCAAGCAGGTGGACATCCTCCAAGCCCAGGTCGCCAGTGCCGATGGCCAACTCAAGCGCGCCGAAGCCGGCGTGGAAAAAGCCGAGCTGGACCTCTCCTACACCCGCATCACCGCGCCGGTGGACGGCATGGTCGGCGAACGCGCGCTGCGTGTTGGCGCCTACGTCAATCCAGGCGCGCGGCTGCTGTCGGTGGTGCCACTGCAACAGGCCTATGTGGTCGGCAACTTCCAGGAAACCCAACTGACCCATGTGCAGCCCGGCCAGCCGGTGCGCATCAGTGTCGATACCTTCTCCGGCGAGACCCTGCACGGGCATGTCGAGAGCATCGCGCCGGCCACCGGCGTCACCTTCGCCGCGGTGAAGCCGGACAACGCGACCGGCAACTTCACCAAGGTGGTGCAGCGGATTCCGGTGAGGATCGTCTTCGATGATGGGCAGCCTTTGCTCGAGCGTCTTCGCGTAGGCATGTCGGTGGAGGCGACCATCGATACCCAGGGCGACACCCTGGCTGGCAAAGAGGTGACTGCGCGATGAAAGCCCATCCAGCGATTGCGGCAGCCGCTTCCACAGTGCTGCTCGCCGCGCTGTTGGCCGGCTGCACCCTCGGCCCGGATTTCCAGCGCCCCGACAGCCAGGCGCCGCAGCAGTGGAACGCCCTGGAGGGCGAGCAGGCGGCGAGCCAGCCTGTGGCAGAGCCCCTGCAACTGCGCTGGTGGGACAGCTTTCATGACCCGCGCCTGAGTGCGCTGATCGAGCAGGTCGCAGCGCGCAACCTCGATCTGCAGATCGCCAGCGCACGCCTGCTGCAGAGCCGGGCGCTGCGCAGTACCGTCGCAGCCGACGAGCTGCCGTCGGTGGATGTCAACGCTGGCTACAGCCGTGCGCGCAACAGCGCCGAAGGGCTGAGCGACCCATCTGGCAAGGCGGGCAAGTCGGCCTTCAACCTGTGGCAGGGCGATCTTGTAGCGGGTTGGGAGCTGGACTTCTGGGGGCGGGTGCGGCGCCAGGTCGAGGCGGCCGATGCCAGTGTCGAGGTGGCCGAGAATGACCGCAATGGCGTGCTGCTGGCGCTGCTCGCCGAGACTGCGGGTGACTACATTCAGTTGCGCGCGGTGCAGCATACCCTGCAGGTCACCGAGGATAACCTGAAGGTTGCCCGGCACAGCCTGAAGCTGTCCGAGGACCGCCAGGCCGAGGGTGTCGCCACTCGCCTCGACGTGGCCCAGGCCAATGCTCAGGTGGCGTCCATCGAAGCGCGCCTGCCAACCTTGCAGGCGCGTCGCGATGACCTGATCAATGCCCTGAGCCTGCTGGCGGCCGAGCCGCCACGCAGCCTGCAGACCACGTTGCTGGACGTTGGCGCGTTGCCGGCGCCGGAGCAGAAGTTCGCCATCGGCGTGCCTTCGCAACTGGCCGAGCGCCGCCCGGATATCCGCCAGGCAGAAGCCCGCCTGCATGCCGCCACCGCGAGCATCGGCGTGGCCAAGGCGGATTTCTATCCCAGCATCCGCTTGTCCGGGAGTGCCGGCTTCCAATCGATGCAGCTGGCTGATTTCGGCAACTGGGATTCGCGGCGCTTCGCCTTCGGGCCGCAGTTGTCGTTGCCGATCTTCGAAGGCGGCCGCCTGAAAGGCACGCTCCAGTTGCGTGAGGCGCAGCAGCAGGAGGCGGCGCTGAACTACCGCAAGGTGGTGCTGGGTGCCTGGCACGAGATCGACGATGTGCTGCGCTTGTACAACGCCAGCCAACTGCGCCGTGACCATTTGGCCGAGGCGGTGCGGCAGAACCGCATTGCCCTGGAAACGGCGCAGCGGCAGTACGTGGAAGGGGCGGTGGACTTTCTCAACGTGCTGACCGTGCAGTCGGCACTGTTGGCCAGCGAAGAGCAGTGGATCGACAGCTCGGCGGCCGTATCGCAGGCGCTGGTGGGGCTGTACAAGGCGCTTGGGGGCGGCTGGCAGGCGTTCGACAAGGTTTGAGACGGGGGGGATTCTTCGCGGGCTTGCCCGCGAAGAATCCACTACTGCTTCAAAGCGGGCGCAACAACCCGAAGCGCTTGCGCAACACCTTGTCCAGCAACCGCTGCGGCAGCAGCCGTGCCATCAACGGCAAGGCGGTGCTGCCATTGCCCAGCCTCACCAGCGCCGGTGTCGGCGTCTTGCGTGTGGCTGCCAGCAATCCCTGGGCAAAGGTCGCCGCTGGGGTCGGCCTGTCCTGCGAGGCGCGAGCCCTGGCCTGCACCTGTTCGCGCAACGGCCACCACGGCGAATCCGCTACCAGTACCTGCTCGGCTTCGTGCTGTGCATTGCTGGCGAACTGCGAAGCGATCGCCCCGGGCTGCACTTCCATCACCCGGATCCCGAACGGTGCCAGCTCCAGGCGCAGGGCGTCGCTGAGCGCATGCACGGCGGCCTTCGAGGCACAGTAGGCCCCGGCGAAGGGCGTGACCAGGACCCCGGACACGCTGCCGATGTTCACCACCAGGCCTTTGGAGCGGCGCAGCAGCGGGAACAGGGCGCGGGTCACGCCGACCAGCGAGAACACATTGGTTTCGAACTGGCGCTGCAGGGCTTCGACGCCGCCGTCGAGCAGCGGGCCCATGGCGCCGTAGCCGGCGTTGTTGATCAGGATGTCGAGTTCTGGCAACTGCTCGGCCAGCAGTGTCAGGGCCTGCGGGTCGTTGACGTCCAGTTGCCGGGCGACGAAGCCTGCGCTGGCGAGGCGCTCGACATCTTCAGGCTTGCGGGCGGTGGCCCAGACCTGGTGGCCGGCATCGCGGAAGGTATCGGCCAGGGCGCGGCCGATGCCGCTGGAACAACCGGTGACAAGAACGGTGGGCATGGTCAGGGTCTGCTGTCAGGTGAGATGTGCAGCGTCTGCACCGGCCTCTTGGCGGGCAAGCCCGCGAAAAGCTCGACGCGGTCGCCCGGTCAATTGGCAAATGTACCTTGCAGGTGCTCGGCACGAAACTCCAGGGTCTGCGCACGATAGCCAGAGCGCAGCGGTGGCAATGGCAGGCAGTCTGTCCATTCGGCACCCGGCTGCAGCTCACCGGGCCCACGATAGCGCGGCGCGGCATAGGTGTTTTCGGCAAGGTTGACCGTATCGCCCGGGGTGTAGGCGGCAACCCGCCAGCGCAGCTCGGTGAGCGGCACCTTGTTGCCGTTCTTCATTCGTACTTGCAGGGCGCGGTCGGCGGGGCATTGATCGGGCGCATAACTCAGGCGCAGATCGAGACGGGCCAGTTGCGAGGCTTCGCGGCTGTCCTGCCAGACCACGAACAACGCAACCAGACCCAGGCCGCACACGGCGGCCATGGAAATCGGCAGGGCCTTGGCCGGGTAGCGCAGCAGCAGGACCAGCCAGGTGAGGATGAGAAAGGCGCCGATGATCATGAGGGTGCAGGCCTTGGTTGGGCGGTTCGATCATCGTAGCGGGAAATGACGCATGGCTCAAAAACGCCATCGCGGAACACGTCGCAGCGGCGAACCGCCGCTGCGACTTGTTCCGCGATGAAAGCGCTGCCGTTACTGCGCGATGGTCTTCACCGAAACCCCACGCTCCACCGGCGTGGAAGTACGCCCGTACACATCCTCGAAGCGCTCGATATCATCCTCGCCCAGGTAGCTCCCGGACTGCACTTCGATGATCTCCAGCGGGATCTTGCCCGGATTGCGCAGGCGGTGCACCGAGGCAATCGGGATGTAGGTCGACTGGTTCTCGGTGAGCAGGAACACGTTCTCGTCGCAGGTCACCTCGGCGGTGCCGCTGACCACGATCCAGTGCTCGGCGCGGTGGTGGTGCATCTGCAGCGACAGGCTGGCGCCTGGTTTGACGGTGATGTGCTTGACCTGGAAGCGTCCACCCATGTCCACCGAGTCGTAGGAGCCCCACGGACGGTACACCTCGAGGTGGTTCTGGGTCTCGCTGCGGCCTTGCTGGTCGAGGGTGTTGACCAGTTGCTTGACGCCCTGGACCTTGTCCTTGTGGGCAATCATCATTGCGTCCTTGGTCTCGACCACGACGATGTTCTCAAGGCCGATCACCGATACCAGCTTGCCGTTACCGTGGATCATGCAGTTGTGGCTGTCCTGCACCACCACGTCGCCCTTGGTGACGTTGCCGTTGTCGTCCTTCTCGTGCACATCCCACAGCGACGACCAGCAGCCCACGTCGCTCCAGCCGGCCGACAACGGCACCACGCAGGCGCGCTGGGTCTTTTCCATCACCGCGTAGTCGATGGAGTTGTCCGGGCAGCAGGCGAAGGTGGCTTCGTCGATGCTCAGCACGTCGGCCTCTTCGTCGCTGCGCTCCAGGGCCAGCAGGCAGGTGTCGTAGATGTCCGGGTCGTGCTTTTTCAGCTCTTCGAGGAAGCGGCTGGCGCGGAACAGGAACATCCCGCTGTTCCAGAAGTAACCGCCGGCACGCACGAACTCGTTGGCACGCTTCTCATCGGGCTTTTCGACGAACTGCGCGACCCGCGCCACGCCCTCTGGCAGCAGGGCGTCCTGGCTGGAGCGGATGTAGCCGTAGCCGGTCTCGGGCTTGGTCGCCGGCACGCCGAACAGCACCATCTCGCCGCGCTCGGCCGCCACGGTGGCCAGGGCCAGGGCGCGTTGCAGGGCTTTCTGGTCCTCGATCACGTGGTCGGCGGGCAGCACCAGCATCAGCTCGTCGCGGCCCTCGTTGACCAGTTTCATGGCGGCCATTGCCACCGCTGGCGCGGTGTTGCGCCCGAAGGGCTCCATGAGAATGGCCTGGGTTTCGAGCTTCAGGCCCGCCAACTGCTCCTGGACGATGAACTTGTGGTCCTTGTTGCAGACCACGATGGGGGTATCCATGCCCTCGAACACCAGGCGCTGGAGGGTCTGCTGGAACAGGGTGTGTTCGCCGGTCAACGCCAGGAACTGCTTGGGGAACTGCTTGCGCGACAGAGGCCACAGACGCGAACCGCTACCACCAGAAAGAATTACCGGGATCATCATGTTTCTCCAATAGTCGTTTAGAGGCAGGGGGATCAGTTGCTAGCCACGGGGCGAGTTACCCACACCGGCGACAAGCTGTTGCCGGAACCGGTGACATACAGCACGGCCGCTTCGCCGCGCTCCAGGGCGACGGGTTTGACGTCGCTGACTTTCTTGTTGCCGTCGAACAGGGCCAGGTTGACCTTGACCGGATTGATTTCGCGCTCGCCGCGACCCTTGGCGGCCACCGGCTTGACCACTTCGGTCTTGCCGTCGGCGGTCTTGAGGGTCAGCGACTGGTCGCTGAGGTTCTGCACGCGCACCAGCGCTTTCTGCTTGTTCTTGAACGGCGGCTCCTCGATCAGTTGCGGGTTGCCGCTGTTGTTGTTGACCAGGGTGTAGTACTTGTCCGAGGCCAGCTTGACCGGCACGCTCTTGCCGCCGACCTGGGCGGTATAGTCGCCGCCAGGCAGGAAGCTGAAGTCGCTGCTGGCCTGGGCACCGACCTGCTTGATCTGGGTATTGCCGACCGAGGCCGCGGTGGGCGCGGAGCTTGCGTTGTACAGGCGCACGAAGGTCGAGCCTTTCGGGGCGCTAGGGCCATAGAGTGCGGCGTCGGCGCCGGCGAAGGCCTGCAGCGATGCCAGGGAAAGGCCGGCCGCGAGGGTGAGGGCTTTGGCGATGGATGGCTTGTGAGTCATGTGCGTGTTCCTCTCTTTCAGTGGTCCGTCCGGTTGGACGAAAGGGCCAGGTTTTCTTCGGATTTACGGGTGTTCTTCAGTTGTGCGATCCACTGCGGATCGAAGCTGCTGAGGTCGTTCTTCATTGGCAGATAGCGCTCGGGGAACTCCCACACCACGACCTGTGGCGGGGTGTTCTTGAAGGCGTCGCTCTGCAGGTACTTGAGCATCGGCAGCAGCGGGCCGTGGCCGTCCTCGGCATAGTTGGCGACGTCGCTGTGCAGCGCCTGTTGCAGGGCGCCGAGGAAGTTCCAGTGCGGGTTGGCGCTGTAGCTGGTGCCCACCAGTGCCACCGGGATGGCGCTGTCGGCGAACAGCGCATCGCCGTCGTCGCCCTCGGCTTGCGCCGGGCGAGTGGTGCGCTGCTGCAGGTTGTCCGGAGTTGGCAGCAGGTTGCTGAACAGCGGGTCGAGCGGCAGGAAGTTGGTCAGGTCGCCTTTGTATGGCGCAGTCTTGCCCGCCTCGGTGATGTAGGCCTGGGGTTGGCTGTCGAGCAGTTGCTGGCGCTTGACGCCTTCGGCGATGGACTGGGCAACCACTTCGGCGCCCATTGGCGTCCAGTGCGTGTCGGTGCGCAGGAATACCTGGCCACGGGCCTTGGCCTGCTCCAGTGGGGCGAGCAGGTCGGGGGCGAACACGTTGGCCTGGCGCGCCTGGGCGTGGAACTGGTTGAACAACTCGCCGTGCAGGCTGGCGGGCGTCTCCTTGCCCAGGTACTCGGCATAGACCCGTGCCTTGGCCGGCACGATCGCCAGCACCAGCTCGATGTTCTGGCGCTGCAGGGTGTCGCGCACGCCGCGGATCAGCGCCAGGTTGTCCTGCATCAGTTGGTCGGCGTTGGCGGTGGGGTTGAATTCCTCATCGCTGAACAGCCACTGGTCGCGGCCCAGCACCACACCGGGGCGGCCTTCGTTGAACAGCTTGAAGTCCAGTGCGGCCCAGAGGTTGGTGCCCAGGCGCTTGATCGGGAACTGTTCGTCGTAGTGGGTTTCGGCGGCCTTGGCCAGCTTGCCGTCGAGCAAGGTCATCTGCCCGGTGCGGTTGAAGCTCTCCAGGCCCCCGACCGACCAGGCGCCCAGGCCTACCAGCAGACCGAGGAACGACAGCGAATAGGTGATGCGAAGTGTGCGGTTCATGTCATCCACCTCAGAACTGGAAGTACAGGAACGGCGAGTAGCTCTGCGCCGAAAGCTTGAGGATCGAGGCCACGAACAGCAGCAGCACCAGGGCGCGGGTCATGACCCGGCTCCAGTCCAGGCTCAGCGTGCCGTCGCCATGTACTTGCGCCGGAATGCGCGGGGCGGCCGGTGGCGTTGCGTTGCGGTAGAAGTCGCGCAGGCCGAAGAACGCCAGGGTCAGGTAGGCGACGATCAGCGTGGCCACCTGCAGGCCGGTGAGTTGGGCGCGGTTGAGTTCCGACAGCTGCCACTGGCCGAAGCTGAACATGGCGCCGTACATGCGGCCGGCCACTTCGAGGTTTTCGGCGCGGAAGATCACCCAGCCGACGACCACCAGCAGGAAGGTGAAGGCCCATTTGATCGGGTTGAAGCGCTGCGGGTTGGTGTCGATGCCCAGCGCGCGTTCGATCGCCAGCCACATGCCGTGCCAGGCGCCCCAGATGATGTAGGTGAAGTTGGCGCCGTGCCACAGGCCGCCCAGCAGCATGGTCAGGAACAGGTTGCGGTAGGTGGCGAAGGTGCCGCCGCGGTTGCCGCCCAGGGTGATGTACAGGTAGTCGCGCAGCCAGGTCGACAGGCTGATGTGCCAGCGCCGCCAGAACTCGGTGATCGACTGGCTGATGTAGGGCTGCTTGAAGTTCTCCATGAAGCGAAAGCCCATCATCAGGCCCAGGCCGATGGCCATGTCGCTGTAGCCGGAGAAGTCGAAGTACAGCTGCGCGGTGTAGGCCAGCGCGCCCAGCCAGGCATCGCCGGTGGTGGGGTTCTGCAGGGCGAAGCAGTGGTCGGCGACCACCGCCAGGGTGTCGGCGATGAACACTTTCTTGATGAAGCCCTGCATGAAGCGGGTGCAGCCTTCGGAGAACTTGTCCAGGGTGTGGGTGCGGTTGTTGAACTGATCGACCAGGTCCTTGAAGCGCAGCACGGGGCCGGCGATCAGGTGCGGGAAGATCGCCACGAACGCGGCGAAGTCGATCAGGTTGCGCGTGGCCGGGGTGTCGCCGCGGTACACGTCGATGATGTAGCTGATCGACTCGAAGATGTAGAACGAGATACCGATCGGCAGCAGCACGTGGGTGAGGATGAACGGCTCAAGGCCGAACGAGCTGATGATCGCGTTGAGGCTGTCGACGCCGAAGTTGGCGTACTTGAAGTAGCCGAGGATCGCCAGGTCCACGCCCACGCCCAGCAGCAGCCAGCGCTGGGCCGGCTTGGTGCGCACGCCGGCAGCGCCGACTTTCAGACCGATCCAGTAATTCCACAGGGTGACGCCTGCGAACAGCGCCAGGAAGTCTACCCGCCACCAGGCGTAGAAGATGTAGCTGGCCACCAGCAACAGCAGGTTGCGATAGCGGTTCCCGCTCAGGTAGTACAAGCCGAGGAAAACCGGCAAGAACAGGAACAGGAACACGTTGGACGAGAAGACCATCCCGGTTCTCCTTTTTGTTCACAGCATCCGGGGCACAGCGCCCCCCAAACCCCCCACGAAAATGCGGGGGATCACCTTGGTCCCTGTGGGAGCGGGCTTGTCCCGCGATTGCGTCAGTCGATTCGCCGGTGTTGTCCAGTCGGACGCAATCGCGGGACAAGCCCGCTCCCAAAGGGGTCACTTCATTTTTTGCTTTCCGCGCTCGGGTCGTAGACCCGTGTCATGTCGCCACCCATGCGGAAGCTGTTGAACGGCTGCATGTCGTGCTTGCGCTTGAGGGTGTCGCCGACGCACTGGTACAGCGCGCACCAGGGTTCGAGCCAGGCGTACTTGCTGTCGACCTTGAGGTCCTTGAGGTCCTGCTTGACCCCGGCGCGCTCGGCGAAGTGCACCGGATCGCGGGCACCGGCCAGCACGCCTTCGCCCAGACGCTGCAGGGCGAAGTTGTTTTCCTTGCGCAGGTCCACGCCATTGACCTGGGCGAAGCTGGCGATCATCGCCAGCGGCGGCAGGGCGTAGTTGTGGTAGGCCAGCGCGCGCTGGCGACGTTTGATCTCGTTGGGCAGGAAGCCTTGGTCGTCGATCTGGTTGGCGCCGACCTTGAACTCCTTCACTGCCCAGTCGAACAGGTCGCGCCGGTCGGTGGCCACTGCCGTGGCCATCACCGACCAGGCCGCCCAGTAGCTATGGTTGTTGATCTTCTCCAGCGGCAGGTCGCTCCAGTCGCGCACGGTCTGTGTCGCCAGCTTGGCGAGCCACTTCTCGATCAGCTCGGCCTCGGCCTGGTGCGCGGCCAGTGGCTGGGAGTTGGAGAACTTCAAGCGCAGCCACGAGCCGCTCATGCTGCCCAGCGCCCATTTGCGCATGGACTTGCCGGTGTGGTTGAAATCGGTGGACTCCAGCGCATCGGCGCGCGCCCAGGTGCCGAGCCAGGTCAGCACGCAATCGAGCTGGGCCGGGCGACCGTCGCGCATGTACTGGCCGACCATCTTGCTGACGCCCTTCTCCAGGGTGGTGATGTCGGCGGTGGAGTCGCGGAAGGCTTTTTCAGAGGCGACGTTGAGCGTTGCCCGAGCCTTGTCCGAACCCTCGTACTTGCTGCGAAACTGCAGCGCGCCGGTGTAGGGCTTGGGCGCGGCTTCGCAAGTGAAGTTGCCGTCGCTGGTCTTGAGTTTCTCGATGCCCTCGTAGTAACCCTGCGGGGGCACCAGCGCAGCCTGCGCGGCACCGCCGAACAAGGCCAGCGCGAGCAGGGCGGGGCTGAAGGTTCGCTTCAATGTCGTCATGTTCGCCTCACTGGCCGGCTTGCGCGGTGTTGCGCGCGCTGCCGGCGAAGTTGTTGCGTTTGCAGAGCTTGGCCTCGACTTTCTGGGTGCCGTTTTCCGGGCCCTGGACTTCCAGGGCCAGCAGGTTCTGGCTGGCCCAGTCTTCGTCCTCGCGCATCTGGAAGACGAAGCGTCCGTCGGTGTCGGAGGTCTCGGGTTTTTCGATCTTGATGTCCTCGTGGCGCCCGTTCAGGTACCAGAGGGTGGCCTGCAGCACCTTGACCGAGGTGTCCTCGAAACGGATGTCGAGTTGGTGATTGCGGTTGACCAGGTCCTTGATCACGCCACCCTTGCCGTTGACCATCAGCTCGTTCTTGCCCGGCTTGAGTGTGGTGCTGGCGCTCATTTGCGCCGGGCGGCCGTCGCAGCCATCGTCGAGCAGGCCGAGGATCTGCCGCCAGATGGTTTCCTGGTCCAGGCGGTACAGCGGCGAGAATTCCCAGATCAGGATCTTCGGCGGGTTCTTGTGGAACTCCTCGCTGCCCAGGTACTGGATCATCGAGCCTTCCAGGCCACCGCCGGGGAAGGCGACGTTGAGTACGTCGGCGCCGATGTACTGTTCCAGAAAGCCCGAGAAGTTGTAGTTCTTGCCACTGTGGCTGGTGCCGACCAGGGTGATCTGCGCGTTGCCTGAATCGCCGAACAGGTCGTCGCCGCCGCTGGCGCCCCCCTTGGGTTCGGTGGCGAACTGGTCCATGTACTGCACCGCATAGCTGGTGCCGCACAGTTGTCCGGCGACGTTGTGCAGGGTGCCGGTCTTGCCCATGCGTCCGGATTTCCGGGTTTCGAATTCCTTGCGTGGAATACCCTCGAAAGCCGGCATCTTGTGCACGGTGTCGGCCACGATCTTCGCTGCGCGCTCGGCGCCGTAGGGCGTCCAGTGCTGGTCGCCGCGGAAGTAGAAGTCCTTGCCCTGGTCGGCGGCGGCGAGCTGCTCGTTGGTCAGGGGCGAGAGGTCGGGCACGTTGTAGCCCATCCGGGCGAAGCGCTGCAGCATCGCCTGGTAGTTGTGCAGGGCTTTCTGGTAGTCGAAGGCAGCCTTCTCTTCGGGATTGAGCATGTTGCGGTTTACCAGGCCACGGGTCGGCTGGTAGACCACCACCAGCTCCACGCCGCGTTTCTTGAACGCATCGTGCACCTGCTGCAGGCGCTTGTAGCCGCCGGGCGTGGTGTCGAACTCGGTGCGCAGGTCTTCGCGGGTACGGAACAGCCAGTCGCCCTGGGCCTGCACCAGGGTGGTGAAGTTCTGCTGGTAGCGGGTGGTGTAGCGGCTGGCGTCGTGGGCCTCAGGGCACAGCTGGCAGCACGGCTCGGCGCTGAAGCTCGGTGGCTGCACGTCGTCGGCGCGCACGCCCTGGCTGATGGCCAGGAGGGCGGCGGACAGGCCGAGCAGTTTCATCAGGTGTGGGGTCATGGTCTGGGCTTCCTTAATCGATCATTTCGGTCTGGCGTTCGACCGGGTCGATCAGCACGGCCTTCTGCTGGCGCACCAGCAGGTCGAGGATTTCGTCCTGACGCTCGCCGAGCACGCCGTTGAGGCTGATGCCGCTGGACTTGCGCGGGGCGAGCATGGAGACCTTGTACAGCTCCACCGACAGCGGCGAGTCGATCGACAAGGGCCCGGAACCGTTGGCCGCCAGCTCGCCGCCGACCACGATGAGCGACACCTTGGTGTCGAACGGGTCGAGGGCGATGTCGCGGTCGGTGTCGGAGAGGTCCTTGATGTGCCCGTACACCCCGACCAGGCCGTTGGCCATGGCGATGTTTTCGTACAGGCGGATGTTCACGCTGTTGCGTACGCGGATGCCGTGGCGACGGTTGTTGATCAGCTTGTTGCCCCAGATCAGGTTGTCGCCGCTCTCGTAGAGGGTGATGCCGTCGGTGTGGTTGCGGTAGATCTCGTTGTAGGCGATCAGGTTGTTGACGCTGTTACGGTCGATCACCACGCCCGAGAGCTTGTTGTCGTAGCTCTTGTTGTTGATGATCCAGCTGTCGTTGACCTCGCGCGAGACGATGATCCCGTGCTTCTTCTTGGTGCCGTACACGGTGTTGCCGGCAATGATCAGGCGGTGCGAGCGGTCGTGCGGGTCGATGCCGTAGACGATGTTGTCGCGGTAGGTCGAGTCCTTGACCACGAAGTCGCTGGTCTCGTAGCAGTAGAAGCCGTACCACATGTCGCTGAACTCCGAGCCGATGATCCAGCCGGTTGGTTCAGGGCGGCCCATCTGCTTGGCCATGTTCGGCGTGTACTGCGAGATGCTCACGCCATACGACTTGGACTTGGCATAGCCGAAGCTGGCCATCTTGCTGTTGACGATGTACGTCTCGGTGCCGCCCCAGCTGAGCAGGAACGGGCGGAATTCCTTGGGCGAGCGGAAAGTCGCCGGGCCGTTGGCCTGCTCGCGCCAGCCGGTGACCTGGGTATCGCTGACGAACAGCTTGCCGTCGTTGACGATGAACGAACCGCCCTCCTGGGAGAGGCGCAGCTCCTTGACCTTGCCGTCGATCTCCAGCACGCCCTTGCGCCCGACCACGATCGGCAGGCGCGCCAGATACACGCCCGGCGCGGTTTCGCGCAGGTACTGGGCGGGCACCTTCTTGCTCAGTTCGACCAGGTCGACATGCCCGTCATCGACGAAGATCGCCTGGGGGATGCCGTGCTGGCGCTGGACCCACTCGGCGGCCTTGTTGTCGCCGCCGATGAATTCCTTGAGCGACTCTTCCTGGAGCATGCGGCGCACGCTGACCTTGCCCTTGTGGCGGCGGTCGATCTTCTGTTGCACGGCCTGCGCGGTGTAGCCGGAGAGGTCGGGCAGCTTGGGCGGATCCATCTGCAGCGGCTCGATCGGCGCGCTGGCGACGGTGTAGGTCTTGGCCTGTTGCAGCTCCTTGACGATCACCGCCGGCTGGGCGGCGGCGGCCATGCCGCTGGCCAGCAGCAGGGCGCTGGCGAGCAGGCTGTGGCGGAGGTTCGGGTGCAGGTTCATAACGGTCCTCTCCCGGCCTCAGAAGCGCCAGATCACGTCGACGAAGGCGCGGTGCATGTACGAGTCCGCTTCCTTGCCATAGGCATCGCCGGGCTTGAACACACCGGCGCGCAGGCGTACCAGGGCCGACGGCTCGTCGATCGACTGGCTCAGCGAGGCGGGCAGCAGGCCCTGCTTGAAGTACTTGGTGACCACCACGTCCATCTCCTGGCCCAGGTCCTTCTCGCCGTTGATCAGCGGACGGTTGATGCCATCGTCGTTGACCACCGCGTTGATGCCGCTGGAGCCGATGTTCTGGTTGCCATCGACGCGCCAGAACTTGTGGTAGATGAAGCTTGCGTCGTAGTCGTCGCGCAGCTGCCAGGAGGCGAACAGGGTCGCGGCCTGCAGGTTGCCCAGCTCGCCGCGGAAGGCCTCGCCGAAGCGGTGCACGCGCGAGCGGGTGCCGGTGAAGTTGGAGCGGTTGCTCTCAAGGCCGGTCTGCTCGAAGTTGTTCGAGCCATCGCTGCCGCCACCACCGCTGCCACGGGCGTAGGCCGCGCCGACCTGCCACTGCGGGTCGAGGCGCAGGCGGATACCGAGGTCGGTGGCCCAGGCATTGACGTCGCCGCTCTGTTTGCCGGTGGCGACCTGGTCTTCGCCGACCAGCTGGCTGCTGAGGCTGTCGCGATTGCCGGTCAGCCAGGTGACGCTGCCCCAGTAGTTGACGGTATGGTCGTTGCGCCAGTTGTAGGCGTCGCTGTTGGCCTCAAGGCCCAGCCAGGTGAGGTCGCCGGTGCGGGTCTTGTCGAGGGCATCGACGGTCTCGCCGGGGTTCTTCAGGCTGCCGCTGTCATGGGTATGGTGGGCGCGCAGGCCGACCCAGTGGCCGGGTGTCCACTGCGTGGCGATGTTGCCGTAGACGTGCGTGCGGTCCTTGTCTTCTGGGGCCAGCTCGGTGAGGTCGGTGCGGTATTCGCTGAAGCGTTGGGCGACACCGAGGTCGGCCTTGAGCAGGGTGGTGTCGAAGCTCCAGTTCAGCGCCTCGATGTTGGTGTCGCGCCACATGCCGTCGTCGCTGCGCAGGCGCTGGCGGCCGAAGCGCAGTTGCTCGCCGGGGTAGGGCGTGAAACCGCTGTAGCCGATCCAGAATTCGCGCAGGGCCAGGTAGCTCTTGTCCGGCTTGCGGCTGTCGTCGCCGGTGTCGACGGCGGTGCCGTCGTCGTTCTGGCGCAGGGTGTCGGTCTCGATGATGTCGGTGGCAGTCACCGCCTGGCCCATGGCGAAGGCGCTCCAGTTGCCGCGCTCGCCGTACACCCAGGGACGCAGGTCCAGGCCCAGGCCGTTGACGTCGCCGCCGGAGCGGGTGCCCAGGTCACGGTCGTCCTCGGACTGGCCGGTGATCTTCACGTCCAGGCCGAAGTTCTTCACTGCGGTTTCCGCGGCCAGGGTCGGCAGCGACCACAGCAGGGCGAAGCTCAGGCCGATGCCGGCTTTCACGAAGGGATTGAGCGTCATAGCGAGTCCTCGGCGTCTACGTCTTTCTCGTCTTGCAGGGCGTCCAGGGCCAGCGGGCTGTTGCTGGCCTGGAGCATCCCGGCACGCGCCTTCTTCTCCTGCTCCAGCAGGCGCTGGGCCTGGCTGCGCTGGTCGGGCGTGAGTTGCTGGTCGAGTTGCTGCAGCAGTTCGCTGGACTGCGGCGTCGGGTTGGCCTGGGCAAGCTGGGCGAATACCCAGGCGTTGCCGGTGTTCTGGCGGATGCCGTGGCCTTCGCTGTAGAGCTGGGCCAGGGCGTAGTCGGCACTGAGCTGGCCGCCACGGGCGGCACTGAGCAGGTGGTCCACCGCTTTCTGCGGCTCGACATGGCCCAGGTAGCCGCGGCGGTAGAGCTGGCCGAGGTAGTAGTGGGCGCTGATTTCGCCGGCGTTGGCGGCGGCCTGCAGGTGTTGCTCGGCCTTCACGGCATCGGCCGGGACGGTCTTGCCTTCGTAGTAGAGGCGGCCCAGCAACAGTTCGGCGCGGGGCTGCTCGGCTTCGCGGCCCTTGTCGATGTAGGCCATCAACTGGTCGGTGTCGCCCAGTTCGGGGAAGTCGTAGAGCAGTTGCGCAAGGCTGACCCAGGATGCCGGGTTGGCCGGGGCGACATGTTCGAGCAGATCCTTGGCGGTCTTCTCGTCGGTCTGGCCGAGGCTCCGGTCGGCGAGCACGCGGGCGACGCTGTCGACCCGTGTGGCAGGCACCGCATTGCGGGCATAGGCGGCCTTGAGCTGGTCGAGCAGGGCGGCCTGCTGGTCGGGTTGGGCGCGTTTCTGGTAGACGGTGGCCAACTCCACGTAGCAGATGTCGGTGCTGTTCAGCGCGGCCTTGCAGATCTTCTCCACCTCGGCCAGGTGCTGGTCGTAGGTGCCTTGGGTGCGGTACAGCAGCACCTGGGCCAGGCCCGCCTCGGGGTTGCCGGCGGTGCGCCACTGGTCGATCTGCTGCTGGGCGTTGATGTTCGGGAAGCTCTGCGGGTATTGCAGGTAGAGCATCGCCAGCGGGATCAGGGTGTTGCCCTCACCTTGCCTGGCCGCGAGCTTGAGCAGGGTTTCGGCCTCTTCGCGTTCGGCCTGGGTGCTGTCGGGCTTGGCCACCAGCAGGCGGCCCAGGCGTGCCTGGGCACGTGGTGAGGTAGCGGCTGCGGCGCGGTAGGTGGCTTCGGCCTGCTTGAGCTGGGCCGGGTCGCGGGTGCCAACCTGAATGTCGGCCAGGCCGACCTGTGCGTCGCTGTAGCCCAGGTCGGCAAGTGCCTTGTAGTTGGCCTCGGCGGTGGCGGTGTCGCCGCGCTTCAGGGCCTCGTTGGCCAGGCGCTGGTCAGGCAAACCGACGCAGCCGGCCAGGGTAATGGCCAGGACGCAGAGCCCGAGAGCCCTGTGGGAGCGGGCTTGCCCGCGAATGGCCGGGACGTGCGATGAAGGTGTGCCTGCTGGCCCCTTCGCGGGCAAGTCCGCTCCCACGGGGACGCAGGGATAATTGTTCGGCGTCATCGTCCTGTCCCCCTCAGAGCCCGCGGGCCACGGCCTTGTCGATCAGCCAGTTCAGCGAGGGACCGCGGTCGCTGTTCACCGAAGCCGGGCGGCCGGCCAGCTCTGCAGGCAGCGACTCGTCAGGCTTGATCTGCACGCGGATGTCCGAAGCCAGGTTGTCGTTGTCCAGGCTGGCGCTGCCGACGATCACACCGGTGCGCACCTCGTCTTCGCCGGCGATCTGGAAGTTGACCCGGGTGCCGGGCTTGACCTCGTCGAACTGGCGATAGCTGAAGCGCGCCTCGACCATCGGGTTGGTGGTGCGCGGGATCAACTGGTAGACCACCTGGCCCTTGCTGGCGTACTGGCCGTCATCCACCAGCTGGCGGGCGACCACGCAATCACAGGGGCTGGTGAGGGTGCCGGAAAGTTGCTTGCCGAACAGTTCCTCGACCTTGGCTGGCTCCAGTTGCGAGTCGTCCAGATGGCCCTTGAGCAGGTCGAGCATACTGGTGTTGAAGGTTGCCAGCGGCGCGCCCTTGACCACCTGCGCACCGTTCTCCACCAGGCTCTGCATGCTGCCGTCGCGGGGCATGGTGACGTTGGTAGTCGGTACTGCGACCACACCGGCCTCGGCGTGGCTGACGAAGTACAGACCGTACAGCGATTTGGCGACGAAACCGAAGGCGGCGATGCCGACCACGAACACGCCCAGGGTGACGGTGACGGCACGCAGGCGACCGAAGGCCGAAAGGCCGGAGCCTGCGTCCTTCTGCTTGCGCGCCTTGGTGAAGTTGTCGCGCTGCAGGGTACTGAGCACATCACCGACGCTGATCAGCTCGCCGGACAGGTGGGAGGTGATGATGTGGCGCAGGGTGGCGATATCGCGCGGTTCCAGGTTCTGGAATTCGACACCGGTGCGGCCGCTTTGTGGATCGCTCGAGCGCACCAGGAACTCGATGTCCATCGACAGCCCCAGGTTGTCGACCACGAACTGTAGGCGACCACGCACGACATCACCGACCGGGAGGGCTTTTTTGGCATGGAACGACAGACCACCGGCGGAGAGGTCGTCGACCTTCACATCCTGCGGCTGGCGCTCGCTGTCCAGGTAGCGCAGCTTGGCCGGGATGCGCACCCGGGCGTGCTGGCGCTGGGCTTCGGACTCATGCACGACGTTGACGTTCACGGCGGTATTCATGGCGATTTGTTCCTGTTGGATCGATCCGGGTTGGGCTCACACGACCATGAACAGCACAGCGACGAAGATGCTGGCGGCCGAGAAGGTCATGGTCCGAGAGGACCAGGTGTTGAACCATTGTTGAAAGCTGGCGAGGTCACGTTTCAGGGCAGTCGGCTGGCGGGTCCAGGACTGCTTGTCGAGGCGGAAGAACACGTAGATCTTCATCAGCGCGCCGACGATCTGGTTGTAATAGAGGATCAGCGGATAGGCCGGGCCGACACTGTGGCCCGAGCACAGCAGCATGATGGTGAGGATCAGGCGGGTGATGCCGATCCACAGCAGGTACACCAGCAGGAACTGCAGGCCGAACTTGAAGCTGGCGATCACGGCCACGGTCAGGCCCAGCAGGCTGGTCCACATCGACACACGCTGGTCGAGCAGCACGATGCTGGTGAACAGTCCCAGGCGCTTGAGGCCCAGGCCCAGGGCGCGGGAGTTCTGCCGCAGGTTGTTGCCATACCAACGGTACATGAGCTTGCGGCTGGCCTTGACGAAGCTCTTCTCCGGCGGATGCTCGACCGTGTTGATCGCCGCGTCCGGGACGTAGAAGGTGTCGTAGCCCAGGCGCATCAGGCTGAACCAGCTCGACTTGTCGTCGCCGGTGAGGAACTTGAAGCGGCCCAGGCGCCAGTGCATCAGCGAGTCGCTTTCGACGTCGGCGATGAACTCAGGGTTGGTGACCACGCTTGCGCGGAACATCGACATGCGCCCGGTCATGGTCAGCACGCGCATGGACAGCGCCATCGAGCACATGTTGATGTGGCGCTGGGCGAAGCGCAGCTTGTGCCACTCGCTCATGATGTAGCCGCCGCGCACTTCGCAGAATTCGTTGGTGGTCAGGCCACCGACATTGGGGTAGAGCTTGAACCAGGGCACGGTCTTGCGAACTACGCCTTCGGCCAGCACGGTGTCGCCGTCGATCACCGCAACCACGGCGTTTTCGTCTGGCAGCATCCGCGAGATGGCACGAAAACCGTAGGCCAGGCCGTCGCGCTTGCCGGTACCGGCGATGCGCACGAAGTCCAGGGCGACGTGCTCGGGCGGGTTGTACTTGGCCCACAGGCTCTTGACCAGCAGCTCGTCGGACTTCTCCACCAGCGAGCAGACCACGGTGGTCGGATAGCCGCATTCGATCGCTTCGCGGATCACCGAGCTGTACACCTGGGCGGTGGTCAGCGCATCGATGCGAAAGCTGGTGACCATCAGGTACACATGAGACGGTTCGGCTGCCTTGCCCAGCTTCTGCACCTTGCGGCGCAGGTAGGGGTAGACCAGGTACAGGAAGATCATGCCGCGGATGAAATGGGTGGCGCCCATGGAGTAGCGCCAGATGCCGACTGCGCCGACCAGGAAGATGAAGTGCTTCGACTGCGAATCGAAGATATCGCTGGGCAGGGCCAGGGCGATCAGCATGAGCAGGCTCATGTAGAGCAGCCATCCGGCGCACTGCAACAGCACTGTCTGGAGCCTTTGCATGTTCAGCATCCGTCGCGAGAATCAGGAGAATGCGGGGCCGACCGGCCCCGCGTCGGGCTGGCTTACCAGCAGATGCCTTCGGTGCGGGTGAGGGTGCTGGTGGGCTTGCTCATGAAGCCGACCAGATCGATCACCTGCTTGCCTTCCGGCGCCTGCTGGGCAAGGGCGCGGAACTGTTCGTCGCGGTTGCCGAGGATGATGATGTCGGCGCCATCGACCACCTGCTGGAAGTCGGCGTTGAGCAGCGACGAGACATGCGGGATCTTCGACTCGATGTAGTCCTTGTTGGCGCCGTGGACACGGGCGTACTCGACGTTCTGGTCGTAGATGTTCAGCTCGTAGCCCTTGCCGATCAGGCGCTCCGCCAGTTCCACCAGCGGGCTTTCGCGCAGGTCGTCGGTGCCGGCCTTGAAGCTCAGGCCCAGCAGGGCGATCTTGCGCTTGTCGTGGCTTTCGATGATGTCGAAGGCGTTCTGCACCTGCGACTCGTTACTGCGCATCAGCGAGTCGAGCAGCGGCGCCTTCACATCGAGGCTGGCAGCGCGGTAGGTGAGGGCGCGCACGTCCTTGGGCAGGCACGAACCGCCGAAGGCGAAGCCAGGGCGCATGTAGTACTGCGACAGGTTCAGGGCCTTGTCCTGGCAGACCACGTCCATCACTTCGCGACCATCGACGCCGACCGCCTTGGCGATGTTGCCGATCTCGTTGGCGAAGGTCACCTTGGTGGCGTGCCAGACGTTGCAGGTGTACTTGATCATCTCGGCCACTTCGATCGGCTTGCGGATGATCGGCGCGTCGAGCTCTTCGTAGATCGCCTGCAGCACGTCGCCGCTGGCGCTGTCCAGTTCGCCGATGACGGTCATCGGAGGCTGGTCGTAGTCCTTGATCGCGGTACTTTCGCGCAGGAACTCGGGGTTGACCGCCACGCCGAAATCGACGCCGGCCTTCTTGCCCGAGCAGTCTTCGAGGATCGGGATCACCACGTTCTTCACGGTGCCTGGCAGCACGGTGCTGCGTACCACGATGGTGTGGCGGCGGGTGGTGTCGCGCAGCACGTAGCCAATCTCGCGGCACACCGATTCGATGTATTCCAGGCCCAGGTCGCCGTTCTTCTTGCTCGGGGTGCCGACACAGATCATCGACACGTCGCTGGCGCGGATCGCCTCGGCGAAGTCGGTGGTGCCACGCAGGCGACCATTGGCGATGCCTTGCTGCAGGAGTTGCTCCAGACCCGGCTCGACGATTGGCGACTTGCCCTGGTTGATGAGGTCGATCTTGGTAGTGGACACATCCACACCAATCACTTCATGGCCCCTTGCCGACAGGCAACCTGCACAGACGGCACCCACGTAACCCAAACCAAAGATGCTGATACGCATCGTATTCACCTCGTGTGTTTATCACGCCGGCTCTTTCGAAGAACCGGACCGGGTTGATTGACCTGCTTTTACGGGCGCACGGATCCATGGCGAATTGACACTTCACCGAACGCAGGCATGAATGAATCCGGAGCGCAAACAGTGCTGCGCTCAAAGTTGGCAGTAAAAGGCCAGTTATAAAAAGGCGTGCCCTGAGATGCAGCCGTCTTTATTGCAACGCGTTATCGGGTGCGCTGCTGTGCTTGTTCTTTCAAGTGAATAAATCCTTTGAAATCAACCACTAGGACGATTAGTAGGGGCGCGGCTCTCCTGCTTTAACAGACCGCTTGGTTATACCGAAGCGGTAGTCGAAGTTATCAGTGCAGGTAGTGAGTACCTGCCACTTGTCCTCTGTAAGTCATCTCTCACGTTGCACGCTCGTGATTCGTTACGGGTGCTATGAGCGATCTGCGAAGGGAGAAGTTCCGAGGTGCGTTCAGGGCAGATGAAAGATTTCTAAATATTTTTTCAGTGAGAAATACTTTCATTCTGATAGCACGGATGGGTTTCACCCCTATATATAAAGGGCGAAAACAAGATGAGATGGTTATATGCCAGTATCGGAAAAATTTTTTCAAAATTCGTCAAAAAACTACGAACGGTCTTATGGCGTTTGGCGATAAGCTCAGCCTTGCCTGTTTTTTGGCGCCGGTAATTTGGCTTTTTTGAGGCGGGGTTTGCAGGAGCGCGCTTGTTGGAGCGCTCCTGCAAGACGGGGAAGCAGGGCTAGTCCGCTGGGTGGTCGCGCAGGAACACCAGGTGGTCGGGCTTCGATTGTTCGGCGCTGTAGTAGTAGCCTTGCACGTCGAAGCGCTTGAGCTGCTCGGGATCGTTGATGCGCTCCTGGATCACGAAGCGGCTCATCAGGCCACGCGCCTTCTTGGCGTAGAAGCTGATGATCTTGTACTGGCCGTTCTTCAAATCCTTGAAGTCGACGTTGATCACGCGGGCATTCAGCGCATTCTTCTTAACGGCGCTGAAGTACTCGTTGCTGGCCAGGTTCAGCAGCAGGTCATCGCCTTGTTCGGCCAGGGCCTGGTTCAGCCATTCGCTGATGCGCGTGCCCCAGAAGGCGTAGAGGTCCTTGCCGCGTGCGTTCGCGAGCTTGGTGCCCATTTCCAGGCGATAGGGCTGCATCAGGTCCAGCGGCCGCAGCAGGCCATAAAGGCCCGAGAGCATGCGCAGGTGTTGCTGGGCATAGCTGAAGTCGTCCTCGCCAAGGGTTTCGGCATCCAGGCCTGTGTATACGTCGCCCTTGAACGCCAGCAGCGCCTGCTTGGCGTTGGCGGGGGTGAAGTCTGGGGTCCAGCTGCCGAAACGCGCGGCATTGAGGCCGGCAAGCTTGTCGGACAGGTGCATCAGCTCGGCGATCTGCGCCGGCGACAGCTCGCGCAGTTGGGTGATCAACGTCTGCGAATCGTCCAGGTACTGCGGCAGGGTATGGCGCTGGGTTACCGGTGGGGTGTCGTAGTCGAGGGTCTTGGCGGGGGAAATCACCGTCAGCATGGGTCGGCTCCTGAAATCGTCGGCGACGATTCTACGGGGCCAGCAGGGCAACGCCAAACTATGGTGACGATAGTCACAGACCATCGCCGGGGCAGGCGCTATAGTGCGCATCATCCGTTTAGGGAGAACCGATCGTGCGCATTGCCTTCGCCGTGCTGGCCGGGTTGTTCAGCCTGGCTGTGCAGGCCGCTCCAGCCAATTCCGTCAGCTTCGACCGCAGCCATTGGCCCGAGCAACTCGACAGCCCGGTGCTGTTCGACGTGGCATCGCGCGCGCAGATCCTCTCCTTCGCCCAGGTGCTGCATGAAAGCGAGATGCTCGATGAGCGCGCCCTGGCGGCGCGACTGGGGCTGCGGCAGATCAACCTGGCGATGATCCGTTCGGTGCGGGCGCGCATGTGGCAGCGGTTGTGGGAAAACTTCCAGCAGGCCCAGCTTAGTTGCGAGCAGGATGCATCGTTCTGCTATCCGCTGGATTCGATGGCGGATTTGCGTACACGTTCGGCTACGTTCGCTACAGATGTCGGCGAATTCTACAAAGAATGGGTCGAGCCTAGCCATCAGTTCAACGTCCGTTACCTTGACGAGCAATTGCGCAAGGCGGCCTTGTTTCCACAGACCAGCAGCGAGATCGAGCGGCTGTCGAATGGCGAGCGCAGTGGCGATGAACTCAACGACCGGATGTTCCTGCTGACGTTCGTCGGCGGCCCCGGCCCGGTCGGCAGCAACACGGACCTGCTCAGCGATTACCTGCGCCGGCAAAAGCTGGGCGCAGTGTTCTTCGTGCTGGGCAACCGTGTGCAGCAGCGCCGTGACATGGCCCAGGGGGCCAATGTCGCGGCGCTCTACGCTGGACAGTGCGTGGGGATTCAGGGCTGGGAGTATCGCTCCCACGCCCAGTGGCAGGGCTGGCAGGATTCCCTGCGGCGCAGCCAGGCGCAGGTGCAGGGGCTGATGCCCGAGCAGTACGTGCCGCTGTTCCGCCCACCCTATGGGCAGCGCCGCGCCGACGGCGAGGCGTTCATGGCGGCGCAAGGGCTGCAGGTGTCACTGTGGGATATCGACGCCCAGGACGACAGCGCGCTGGATGCCGAGCAGTCGGCCCAGCGGGTGATGACCTTGATGCTGCTATGGCGCAAGGGTGTGATCCAGTTCCACGATACCTTGCCCAAGGCACAGCCGGCGCTGGAATGGCTGTTGCAGCACACGGCGCAGAGCGGGATCGGGTGGGAGGATTGCATGGAGTACGCGCATCTGCGCTAGGCAGAAAATCCAGGGTCCAACATTGACTGTAGTCCCCCGTCACCTTATCGCCAAGCGCGGTTCGTCATTCGGCAAAATAAACTTCACCGGAGCGTAAAAAGTCTTTTTTCCGTCACGCCTTTTGCGGTATGAAGGAATCAGACAGCCGATTCCTGCAGCACAGGTGGCGTCATCCAGGCCCTCCTTTGCCAGGTGCGCTCCCCGCCCGTAACGACGCGGATACGGGGAGAACGGCGGTCACTCTGCGGTGCAGCGAAGCTGTGCCGTCCTGCTTTCACATAAGGTGACCGAGTATGGATGACCAAGGACGCAACCCTTCCTCCAACCAGCCAATCCTGTATGTGCTCGATACCAACGTCCTGATTCACGATCCCAACGCTTTGCTCAACTTCGAGGAGCACCACGTCGCCATACCGATGACGGTGCTGGAGGAACTCGACAAGCTCAAGACCGGTAAACAGACCATCGCCGCCGAATGTCGCCAGGCCATTCGCCTGATCGACCAGACCCTGGGCGATGCATCGCCCAACGATGTCGAACAAGGGGTGCCGATCCAGCGTGGCAAGGGCGGGCCGAAGGGCTTCCTGTCGATCCTGATGAGCCCGCGCAACGAACCGAACCGGCTGCTGCCGGAAAACCTCAACGACAACATCATCATCAACCAACTGCTGGAGCTGCGTGCCAGGCGGGCTGACCTGGACGTGGTGCTGGTCACCAAAGACATCAACATGCGCCTGAAGGCGCGCGCCTGTGGCATCGCCGCCGAGGACTACAGCACCGACCAATTGGTCGACGATGTGTCCCTGCTCTCGAAGGGCTACCACTCGGTCACCGGCTCCTTCTGGGACCGGGTCAGCAAGGTCGACACCCGCCAGGAACGGGGCCGCACCTGGCATCGCGTACAACTGATCGACAACTTGCCGGCTGTGCACGTCAATGAGTTCATCATCGACGAGCAAGGCTTCGTCGGCTGGATCAAGGGCATTCGCGAGAACGAGCTGCTATTGCTCGACCTGCACCAGGAGCCGCTGCTGCATCAGGAAGCCTGGGGCCTCAAGCCCCGCGACATCCACCAGAGCCTGGCGCTGTTCGCCCTGCTCGACCCGGACATCCACCTGGTCAATCTCACCGGCGCGGCCGGCTCGGGCAAAACCATCCTGGCACTGGCTGCAGCCATCGAGCAGACCATGGTCAGCAAGCGCTACCGGCGTATCATCGCCACCCGCAGCGTGCAGGGGCTGGACCAGGAGATCGGCTTCCTGCCGGGCACCGAGGCGGAAAAAATGGAGCCCTGGCTGGGCGCCATCACCGACAACCTCGAGGCGTTGCACATGGATGACGAAAGCACCCATGGCAGTGTCGAATACATCCTCGAACGGGTCCCGCTGCAGTTCAAGTCGCTGAACTACATCCGTGGCCGCAGCTTCCAGCAGAGCCTGATCCTGATCGACGAATGCCAGAACCTCACCCCGCACCAGATGAAGACCATCATCACCCGTGCAGGCTCTGGCTCCAAGGTGGTCTGCCTGGGCAACCTGGCGCAGATCGACACCCCCTACCTGTCCGCGACCAGCTCGGGCCTGACCTACCTGACCGAGCGCTTCAAGGACTTCCCCCATGGCGTGCACATCACCCTGCAGGGTGTGCCGCGTTCGGTACTGGCCGAGTACGCCGAGTCGCATCTGTAGACCCGGATCGCTCATTACGCAGGCTCGCCCGCTCCCACACGGTTGTGGGGGCGGACGAGCCCTGTGATGAGGCCGAGCCTGCCGACACATTCCCCTGCGCAAAGCTGACCCACAGGTTTACACTCTGCTTTCCCTTCACAGGAGCAGAGCAGTGCTGACTCATCTCGATTCCCAGGGGCGTGCCAACATGGTCGACGTCACTGAAAAAGCCGTGACTGCGCGCGAGGCGATCGCCGAGGCACGGGTGCGCATGTTGCCGCAGACCTTGCGGATGATCGTCGACGGCGAGCATCCCAAGGGCGATGTGTTCGCCGTGGCGCGCATCGCAGGTATCCAGGCGGCGAAGAAGACCAGCGACCTGATCCCGCTGTGCCATCCGCTGATGCTCACCAGCGTCAAGGTCGAGCTGGCTGCCGAAGGCGAAGATGTGGTGCATATCGTTGCCCGTTGCAAGCTGGCCGGGCAGACCGGTGTCGAGATGGAGGCCCTGACCGCCGCCAGCGTCGCGGCGCTGACGATCTACGACATGTGCAAGGCCGTGGACAAGGGCATGGTCATCGAGCAGGTGCGCCTGCTGGAGAAGCTCGGCGGCAAGAGCGGCCACTACAAGGTGGAGGGGTGATGAAGATCAAGGCCCTCTATTTCGCTCGTTACCGTGAGCTGCTTGGCGTTGATGCCGAGCGTCTGGAAGGGGATTTCAAGGTGCTCGACGACGTGCGCCAGGCGCTGGTTGCCAGAGGCGGCGTTTACGCCGTGCTGGCCGAGCAGAACCTGATGTGCGCGCGTAACGAGGAGCTGTGCAAGCTCGATGAGCCGGTCGAGGACGGCGATGAGCTTGCCTTCTTCCCGCCGGTGACCGGAGGTTGAGCATGGGCGTACGGGTACAGCAGGCGGCGTTCGACGCTGGTGCCGAGGTCAATGCCATGCACGCTGCCAATGTTGGCGTGGGCGCGGTGGTCGGGTTCGTCGGTTATGTGCGCGACTTCAATGACGGTCGCGAGGTGGCGGGGATGTTTCTCGAGCACTACCCAGGCATGACCGAGAAGGCCCTGGCCAAGATCGTGGTCGAGGCCGAGCAGCGCTGGCCGTTGCTCAAGGTCGAGGTGCTGCACCGCATCGGTGCGCTGGAGCCGGGCGAGCCGATCGTGTTCGTGGGTGTCGCCAGTGCCCATCGGCAGGCCGCGTTCGATGCCTGCAACTTCATCATGGACTATCTCAAGACCCGGGCGCCGTTCTGGAAGAAGGAAAACACTCAGGAAGGTCCGAGGTGGGTCGAAGGCAGGCAGAGTGACCAGGATGCTGCCGGGCGCTGGTAGAACCTCTGCCTGATGGCCGGGGCGTTGCCCCGGTTCGCGGGCAAGTCGGCGCCTACAGGTACCCGCTGCCCTCAGGTCCAGCACATTACCTGTGGGAGCGGAGGTGCGGCGACCCGACTTGCCCGTGAAGATTCCAGTACCGATCAGTGATGCTTGCGCGGCACTGGCGTGAGCAATTCATCCGGCGGCATCTCGCATTTGATCTTGCGCCCCAGCAGTTCCTCGATCGCCGGCAACTGGTAGGAGTCATCCTCGCCGGCAAAACTGATCGACACACCACTGGTGCCTGCTCGGCCGGTACGGCCGATGCGGTGCACGTAGTCGTCCGGGTCTTCCGGCAGGGTGAAGTTGATCACGTGGCTGATACCGTCGATATGGATCCCGCGCCCGGCCACGTCGGTGGCCACCAGCACGGTGATGCGCCCTTCGCGGAAGTTTTCCAGGGTACGGATGCGCTTGTGCTGCGGCACATCGCCCGACAGTTGGGCGGCATTGATGCCGTCGCGCACCAGCTTCTCCTCGATGCGCCGCACCTCGTCCTTGCGATTGGCGAAGACCATCACCCGTTCCCACTTGTTCTGCGTGACCAGGTTGTACAGCAGCTTGTACTTGTCGCTGCCCGCCACGGCATAGACGTGCTGCTCGACCGTCTCGCTGGCGACGTTCTCCGGCTCGATCTCGACGATGGCCGGATCAGTGGTCCATTGCTTGGCCAGGTTCATGACGTCGTCGGTGAAGGTGGCGGAGAACAGCAGGGTCTGGCGTTCGCTCTTGGGCGGGGTCTGGCGGATGATCTGGCGTACCTGGGGGATGAAACCCATGTCGAGCATGCGGTCGGCTTCGTCCAGCACCATCACCTCGACCATGTCCAGGTGCACTTCGCCGCGTTGCTGGAAGTCCAGCAGGCGGCCCGGGGTGGCGACCAGGATGTCGCAGTAGCGCTTTTCCAGGGCCTTGAGCTGCTTGTCGTACTCCATGCCGCCGACGAAGCTCATCACGTTCAGCCCGCTGTACTTGGTCAGGGCCTCGGCGTCCTTGGCGATCTGCACCACCAGTTCGCGGGTCGGGGCGATGATCAGGGCACGCGGCTCGCCCATGTAGCGTTCCTTGGGCGGCGGGGTCTGCTGCAGCTGCGAGATGATCGAGATCAGGAACGCGGCCGTCTTGCCGGTGCCGGTCTGGGCCCGGCCGATGGCATCCTGGCCACGCAGGGTGTAACCCAGGACCTGGGCCTGGATCGGCGTGCAGTAGGGGAAGCCCAGGTCGTGGATGGCATGCATCAGCTCGTTGGAGAGCTTGAAGTCGTGGAAGCGGGTCTTGCCTTCCTGAGGCTCGACCACGAAGTCCTCGGGCTTCCACAGGCTGGCCTGGGGCTTGGGTTTGCGCTCACGGCGGGGTTTTTCCCGGGGCGGCTCGACAGGCGCGGCTTCAGCCTTGGCCACAGGTTCGGGCTGGCTGCGCGGCGCAGACTTCGCTCTTGGCGGTTTCGGGGGCCGGGCCGGTGCAGGCTGAGGCGTGGGTGCAATCACGGGGGCAGCGGGCGCGACGGCCTGTGGGGCGGCGTCTCCCTTGCCGAATATTTTCTTGAGTGCCTTGAGCACGGTCGTCTCGTCAACTGGTTAAGGAATGTACGCCGGGCAGTGTAATGCAAGATCCAGGCTCGGCGTAGTACCGGGTGTAGTCCAATGCGCCGACGGCTACAGGCGCACGTCGATTTACAGCAGGCGCTTGGCCAGCCAGTCGTGGATATCGCTCAGTTCCTCGACCACCACCTCGTGTTCCATGGGGTATTCGTGCCAGCGCGCGGCCACGCCCCAGGTGTTCAGGTACTCGAAGGCCGTGCGGCCCATCGACGGGATCACCACCGGGTCATGCACGCCATGCAGGCATAGGGCCGGGGTACGTTGCTGGCAAGCGCTGAGCTGATGGCTTTCGGTGAAGGTCGGTGCGTAGGTGGACAGGGCGATCACCCCGCCGAGCGCTTCCTGCCACTTTATATAGGCGGTATGCAGCACTACGGCGCCGCCCTGGGAAAATCCGGCGAGGATGATCCTCGACAGGTTGATGCCCTTGGCCTGCTCGGCCTTGATCAGCTCGATGATCTGGTCGGCCGATTCTTCAAGTTGCGCCTCGTCGATGGCCCGGGCCGGGGTCATGGCCTTGATGTCGTACCAGCTCGGCATGGCATAGCCGCCGTTGATGGTGACTGGCCGGGTCGGCGCCTGGGGCATGATGAAACGGGTGCTTTGCAGACGTTCCTGCATGAATTCGGCCACCGGTAGGAAGTCGTAACGGTCGGCCCCCAGGCCGTGCAACCAGATCACACAGGCGTCGGCGGTCTTCTGGGGTTCGAGAATCAGCGGGTTGGTCATGACTGCTCCGAAAAAGTGCGTAAGAACTTATTGAGTGCGTAAAAAGAAGGCGCTGGTGGTTAGTGCCATAAAAAGATGTCGCAACTCTACAACTTTACCCCCTTGACGCATGCTTAAACGCTTAAGGCGGCAACTATGGTACGCGCTTTGCTACGTTCGTACCGATGCGATGGACGGGGACCTGAACGGTAACACCCGCCCACGTGGATGGAAGGCTGTCACAGAACAGCCCATTGCGCCAATTGACCCAAAAACAAGCCAACAAGGGTCGGATGCGCCTCATAAGGGTGCGGTGCAATTCCGGCTCGGTACAACAAGAGCATTTGGAGGTTGTTGATGAAGATGTTGAAAACCACGCTGGCAGTCCTGACCGCTGCAGCCACCCTGGGCACCGTGGGCGCCGCCCAGGCTGGCGCCACGCTCGATGCGGTAAAGAAGAAGGGCTTCGTCCAGTGTGGCGTGAGCGACGGCCTCCCGGGCTTCTCCGTTCCTGACGCCCAAGGCAAGATCGTCGGCATCGACGCCGACGTCTGCCGCGCCGTGGCTGCCGCCGTGTTCGGCGACGCCACCAAGGTCAAGTTCAGCCAGCTCAACGCCAAGGAGCGCTTCACCGCGCTGCAGTCCGGCGAAGTCGACGTACTGTCGCGCAACACCACCTGGACCAGCTCGCGTGACGCTGGCATGGGCCTGGTGTTCGCCGGTGTCACCTACTACGACGGCGTGGGCTTCCTGGTGAACAAGAAGCTGGGCGTTTCCAGCGCCAAGGAGCTCGATGGCGCGACCATCTGCATCCAGGCCGGTACCACCACCGAGCTGAACGTCTCCGACTACTTCCGCGCCAATGGCCTGAAATACACCCCGATCACCTTCGACACCTCCGACGAGAGCGCCAAGTCGCTGGAGTCCGGTCGTTGCGACGTGCTGACCTCCGACAAGTCGCAGCTCTACGCACAGCGCTCCAAGCTGGCGGCTCCCACCGAGTACGTGGTGCTGCCGGAAACCATCTCCAAGGAGCCCCTGGGCCCGGTCGTGCGTAAAGGCGACGAGGAGTGGTTCAGCATCGTCAAGTGGACCCTCTACGCCATGCTCAACGCCGAAGAAGCAGGCGTGACCTCGAAGAACGTCGAGGCCGAAGCCAAATCCACCAAGAACCCTGACGTCGCCCGCCTGCTGGGTGCCGACGGCGAGTACGGCAAGGACCTGAAACTGCCCAAGGACTGGGTAGTGCAGATCGTCAAGCAAGTCGGCAACTACGGTGAAGTATTCGAGAAGAACCTGGGCAAGAGCACCCCGCTGGAAATTGACCGCGGCTTGAATGCCCTGTGGAACAACGGCGGCATCCAGTACGCACCGCCTGTGCGCTGATGGCTGCCCCCCGCGACGGCATCCGGCCGTCGCGGGTCGTTCGACTCCCTTCTTTTCGGGGCATTTCATGCAAAATCATATCGGCGCACGGAAAGGGTTATCCCTGAGCGATCCACGTGTGCGCGCGTGGCTGTTCCAGATCATCACGGTCGTGGCCGTGATCGGCCTGGGCTGGTACCTCATCCACAACACCCAGACCAACATGCAGCACCGAGGGATTACCTCGGGCTTCGACTTTCTCGAGCGCAGTGCCGGTTTCGGCATCGCCCAGCACCTGATCGACTACACCGAAGCCGACACCTATGCACGGGTGTTGCTGGTTGGCCTGCTCAATACCCTGCTGGCAAGCGTCATCGGCATCATCATCGCCACCGTGCTTGGCTTCGTCGTCGGCGTTGCCCGGTTATCCTCGAACTGGGTGATCAGCAAGCTGGCGGCCGTTTACGTCGAGACCTTCCGTAACATTCCACCGCTGCTGCAGATCCTGTTCTGGTACTTCGCGGTATTCACCGCCTTGCCGGGGCCACGCGGCAGCATCAACATCGATGACCTGTTCTTCATCAGCAGCCGTGGCGTGAACATGCCCGGAGCCTCCATCGGCGAAGGGTTCTGGCCGTTCGTCGTGGCGGTGCTGCTGGCGGTCGTGGCCATTGTCCTGATGGTGCGCTACGCCAACAAACGCTTCGATGAAACCGGCCAGCCGTTCCACAAGTTCTGGGTAGGGCTGGCGCTGCTCGTTGGCATTCCCGGTATCAGCGCGCTGCTGTTTGGCAACCCATTGCAGTGGGAAGTGCCGCAGCTCAAAGGTTTCAACTTCGTCGGCGGCTGGGTGCTGATTCCCGAATTCCTCGCGCTGACCCTGGCACTGTCGATCTACACCGCCGCCTTCATCGCCGAAATCGTGCGCGCGGGTATCCGCTCGGTCAGCCATGGCCAGACCGAAGCGGCCCGTTCGCTGGGGCTGCGCGAAGGGCCGACCTTGCGCAAGGTCATCATTCCGCAGGCGATGCGGGTGATCATTCCGCCGCTGACCAGCCAATACCTGAACCTGACGAAGAACTCGTCGCTCGCGGCGGTCATCGGCTATCCGGAATTGGTGTCGCTGTTTGCCGGCACGGTGCTGAACCAGACCGGCCAGTCGGTCGAGGTCATGGCGATCACCATGGCTGTGTATCTGACGATCAGCATCAGCATCTCGTTGCTGATGAACTGGTACAACAAGCGCATTGCGCTGATCGAGCGGTGAGGACAGGCGCATGACTTCCCATGTTTTCAAACCCGATATGCCGCCACCGGTGAAGACCGTCGGCGTGCTGGCGTGGATGCGCGCCAACCTGTTCTCCAGCTGGATCAACACGCTGTTGACCCTGTTCGCGATCTACCTGATCTGGCTGATCGTGCCGGCACTGCTGCAGTGGGCGTTCCTGGACGCCAACTGGACGGGCACGACCCGCGCGGACTGCACCAAGGACGGCGCATGCTGGGTGTTCATCCAGCAACGCATTGGCCAGTTCATGTACGGCTATTACCCGAGCCAGTTGCGCTGGCGGGTCGACCTGACCGTGTGGCTGGGCGTGATCGCCGCCGCACCGCTGTTCATCCGCCGGTTCCCGCGCAAGGTGCCCTACGGTATTGGTTATCTGGTGCTGTATCCGATCCTCGCCTACCTGCTGCTGCACGGTGGCAGCTTCGGCCTGACGCAGGTGCCGACCTCGCAATGGGGCGGCCTGATGCTGACCCTGGTCATTGCGACCGTAGGCATCGCCGCAGCCTTGCCGCTGGGCATCCTGCTCGCGCTGGGACGGCGCTCGAAGATGCCGGTGGTCAAGGCCGTGTCGGTGACTTTCATCGAGTTCTGGCGTGGCATTCCGCTGATCACCGTGCTGTTCATGTCGTCCGTGATGCTGCCGCTGTTCATGCCCGAGGGCACGAGCTTCGACAAGCTGCTGCGGGCGATGATTTTCGTGATCCTGTTCGAGTCGGCCTACATCGCCGAGGTGGTTCGCGGCGGCCTGCAGGCGATTCCCAAGGGACAGTACGAGGCAGCCGCGGCGATGGGGCTGGGCTATTGGCGTGCCATGGGCCTGGTGATCTTGCCGCAGGCCCTGAAGCTGGTGATCCCCGGCATCGTCAACACCTTCATCGCGCTGTTCAAGGACACCAGCCTGGTGATCATCATCGGCCTGTTCGACCTGCTCAACAGCACCCGCCAAGCCACGGCAGATCCTGCCTGGCTCGGCATGGCGACCGAGGGCTACGTGTTCGCGGCCCTGGTCTACTGGATTTTCTGTTTCGGTATGTCCCGCTACTCCATGCACCTGGAGCGCAAGCTGGACACTGGCCACAAGCGTTAGGAGTTTCGAAATGAGTGAAGCGATCAAGCAGCCTGCCGGCCCCGAAGGCATCATCCAGATGCAGGGTGTGAACAAGTGGTATGGCCAGTTCCATGTGCTCAAGGATATCAATCTGAACGTACGCCAGGGCGAGCGCATCGTCCTGTGCGGGCCGTCCGGCTCGGGCAAGTCCACCACCATCCGCTGCCTGAACCGATTGGAAGAGCACCAGCAGGGGCGCATCGTCGTCGATGGCGTGGAGCTGACCAACGACCTCAAGCAGATCGAGGCGATCCGTCGTGAAGTCGGCATGGTGTTCCAGCACTTCAACCTGTTCCCGCACCTGACCATCCTCGAGAACTGCACCCTGGCACCGATGTGGGTTCGCAAGATGCCCAAGCGCAAGGCCGAGGAAATTGCCATGCATTACCTGGAGCGTGTGCGTATTCCAGAGCAGGCGCACAAGTTTCCGGGGCAGTTGTCGGGCGGTCAGCAGCAACGTGTGGCCATTGCCCGCGCGCTGTGCATGAAGCCCAAGATCATGCTGTTCGACGAGCCGACTTCGGCACTCGATCCGGAAATGGTCAAGGAGGTGCTCGACACCATGGTCGGCCTGGCCGAAGACGGCATGACCATGCTCTGCGTCACCCACGAGATGGGCTTCGCCCGCACCGTGGCGAACCGGGTGATCTTCATGGACAAGGGCGAGATCGTCGAGCAGGCCTCGCCGGATGACTTTTTCGACCGGCCGCGCAGTGACCGGACCAAGTTGTTCCTGAGCCAGATCCTGCACTGATGTGACTGGGGCCGCAAAGCGGCCCCATCTTGTTGTTACTTTTCTTCCTTGGTCGCCACCGGCGCCGGTGGCGGACGCAGCCCGACCTCGGCAATCAGCTTCAACTGCTTGCCATTGCGCATCACCTCGATGCTGATCTTCTCGCTGGGTTTGATTCGTGCCACCTGGTTCATCGACCTGCGACCATCGCCGGCCGGCTCGCCATTGATGCTCATGATCACGTCACCCAGTTGCAGCCCCGCACGCTGGGCCGGGCCGTCGCGGAAAATACCGGCGACAACGATGCCCGGACGCCCCTGCATGCCGAACGACTCGGCCAACTCTTCGCTCAATGGCTGCACCTCGATGCCCAGCCAGCCGCGAATCACCTGGCCATGCTCGACGATCGACTTCATCACCTCCAGCGCAAGCTTGGCGGGGATGGCGAAACCGATACCCTGCGAACCGCCGGATTTGGAGAAGATCGCGGTGTTGATGCCGATCAGATTGCCGTTGGCGTCGACCAGTGCACCGCCGGAGTTGCCCGGGTTGATGGCCGCGTCGGTCTGGATGAAGTCTTCGTAGTTGTTCAGCCCCAGCTGGTTGCGGCCGGTGGCACTGATGATGCCCATGGTCACGGTCTGGCCGACGCCGAAGGGGTTGCCGATGGCCAGGCAGACATCGCCGATGTGGATGTTGTCGGAGCGGCCGATGGTGATGGCTGGCAGGTTCTTCAGGTCGATCTTCAGCACCGCCAGGTCGGTTTCCGGGTCGCTGCCGATGACCCGGGCCAGGGTCTCGCGGCCATCCTTGAGCGCCACCACGATCTGGTCGGCCCCGCTGGTCACGTGGTTGTTGGTCAGCAGGTAGCCTTCGGGACTCATGATCACCGCCGAGCCCAAGCTCGACTCCCAGCGCCGCTGCTTGGGCAGGTTGTCGCCGAAGAAACGACGGAACTGCGGGTCCTCGAACAGCGGATGGGCGCTCTTGTTCACCACTTTGGTGGTGTACAGGTTGGCGACCGCGGGCGCCGCCAGGGTGACGGCGTCGGCATAGCTGACCGGGCCCTGCATGATCCGCGAAGTCTGCGGTGCCTGTTGCAGGTTGACGTCCTGGCTGGGCAGGCCGACCCATTCCGGGAAACGCTGGATGATCAGTGCGGCGATCAGTACGCCAGTGAGCAGGGGCCAGCCAAAGTAACGCAAAGCCTTGAGCATCGAATGAATCCTGGAAATGGGACGAGGGCCGGGGCGCGAACGCGCGCGATCATACACCTCGGTGATCGGTGAGGGTATGGATCGCGAAGCAGCCGAAGCTGATGTACGCCGGTTTCCCCGAATCCGGCGACGGCCCATAATGGCGCCCAGTATACGAGGCCTGGCGCCCGTTGAAGCAGCGAATTACGAGGAGATTTTCCATGGCCGTCGCCCTTAGCACCCTGGTCGAGGAAGCCGAGCGCTACCTGTCCAGCGCCAAGATCCAGGATTACTGCCCCAACGGCCTGCAGGTCGAGGGGCGTCCGCAGGTCAGCCGCATCGTCACGGGCGTCACGGCCAGCCAGGCCTTGCTCGATGCTGCAGTCGAAGCCGAGGCCGACCTGGTGCTGGTGCACCATGGCTATTTCTGGAAGGGCGAGAGCCCGTGCATCACCGGGATCAAGCAGCGGCGCATCAAGACCCTGCTCAAGCACGACATCAGCCTGCTGGCCTTCCACCTGCCGCTGGACGTGCACCCTGAGGTGGGCAACAACGTGCAGATGGCGCGCCAGCTCGATATCACCGTCGAAGGCCCTCTCGACCCCGAAAACCCGCGGGTGGTCGGCCTGATCGGCTCGCTCGCCGAGCCCATGTCGGCTGGCGATTTCGCCCGCCGCGTGCGTGAAGTCATGGGCCGCGAGCCGCTGTTGGTCGAGGGGGAGGGGATGATCCGCCGGGTTGGCTGGTGTACCGGTGGCGGCCAGGGTTATATCGACAACGCCATCGCCGCGGGTGTCGACCTGTTCATCAGCGGCGAGGCCTCCGAGCAGACGTACCACAGCGCGCGCGAGAACGGCATCAGCTTCATTGCAGCAGGGCACCACGCCACCGAACGCTATGGGGTGCAGGCGCTGGGCGACTACCTGGCCAAGCGCTTTGCCCTGGAGCACCTGTTCATCGATTGCCCGAATCCGATTTAGGCAGGTGCGGTCCTCAAACCCCCAGTCATATCATTAGACCGTTTCGATCTAGCAGCCCGCCTAAATAGAATCAGGCGCTGTGATAAAGTGGCTCGCTCGAACACGGCCCGCTGGCCGTCCATAAGATCGTTTTTCGTGAGTAGCCATGGTCGACAAACTGACGCACTTGAAACAGCTGGAGGCGGAGAGCATCCACATCATCCGCGAGGTGGCCGCCGAGTTCGACAACCCGGTGATGCTGTACTCGATCGGCAAGGACTCCGCCGTGATGCTGCACCTGGCGCGCAAGGCTTTCTTCCCGGGCAAGCTGCCGTTCCCGGTGATGCACGTCGACACCCAGTGGAAATTCCAGGAGATGTACCGCTTCCGCGACAAGATGGTCGAGGAAATGGGGCTGGAGCTGATCACCCACGTCAACCCCGAGGGTGTGGCGCAGGGGATCAACCCCTTCACCCACGGCAGCTCCAAGCACACCGACATCATGAAGACCCAAGGCCTGAAGCAGGCGCTGGACAAGCATGGTTTCGACGCCGCCTTCGGTGGCGCGCGCCGCGATGAAGAGAAGTCGCGGGCCAAGGAGCGTGTCTACTCGTTCCGCGACAGCAAGCACCGCTGGGACCCGAAGAACCAGCGTCCGGAGCTGTGGAACGTCTACAACGGCAAGGTCAACAAGGGCGAGTCGATCCGCGTCTTCCCGCTGTCGAACTGGACCGAGCTGGACATCTGGCAGTACATCTACCTCGAAGGCATCCCGATCGTGCCGCTGTACTTCGCCGCCGAGCGTGAAGTCATCGAGAAGAACGGCACCCTGATCATGATCGACGACGATCGCATCCTCGAGCACCTGAGCGACGAGGAGAAGGCGCGCATCGTCAAGAAGAAGGTGCGTTTCCGTACCCTGGGCTGCTACCCGTTGACGGGCGCTGTCGAGTCCGAAGCCGAAACGCTGACCGACATCATTCAGGAAATGCTTCTGACGCGTACTTCCGAGCGTCAGGGCCGAGTCATCGACCACGATGGCGCCGGCTCCATGGAAGACAAGAAACGTCAGGGCTACTTCTAACTTCAGGGTTACTCCATGTCGCACCAATCCGATTTGATCAGCGAAGACATCCTCGCTTATCTGGCTCAGCACGAGCGCAAAGAACTGCTGCGTTTCCTTACCTGCGGCAACGTGGATGACGGCAAGAGCACCCTGATCGGGCGCCTGCTGCACGACTCCAAGATGATCTACGAGGACCACCTCGAGGCCATCACCCGTGACTCGAAGAAGTCCGGTACCACGGGCGAGGAAGTCGACCTGGCGCTGCTGGTCGATGGCCTGCAGGCCGAGCGCGAGCAGGGCATCACCATCGATGTCGCCTACCGCTACTTCTCCACCGCCAAGCGCAAGTTCATCATCGCCGACACCCCGGGCCACGAGCAGTACACCCGCAACATGGCCACCGGCGCCTCGACCTGCGACCTGGCGATCATCCTGGTCGATGCCCGCTACGGCGTGCAGACCCAGACCCGCCGCCACAGCTATATCGCCTCGTTGCTGGGCATCAAGCACATCGTCGTCGCGATCAACAAGATGGACCTCAAAGGCTTTGACGAGCAAGTCTTCGAGTCGATCAAGGCCGACTACCTGAAGTTCGCCGACGCCATCGACCTGAAGCCGTCGAGCCTGCACTTCGTGCCGATGTCGGCGCTCAAGGGCGACAACGTCGTCAACCGCAGCGAGCGCTCGCCGTGGTACACGGGCCCGGCGCTGATGGAGATCCTCGAGACCGTCGAGGTTTCGGCTGACCGCAACGTCACCGATCTGCGTTTCCCGGTGCAGTACGTCAATCGCCCGAACCTGAACTTCCGCGGCTTTGCCGGCACCATCGCCAGTGGCGTGGTGCACAAGGGCGATGATATCGTGGTGCTGCCGTCGGGCAAGAGCAGCCGCGTCAAGTCCATCGTCACCTACGAGGGCGAGCTGGAGAACGCAGGCCCAGGTCAGGCCGTGACCCTGACCATGGAAGACGAGATCGACATCTCCCGCGGCGATCTGCTGGTGCATGCCGACAACGTCCCGCAGGTGGCCGACCAGTTCGAGGCCATGCTGGTGTGGATGGCCGAGGAGCCAATGCTTCCGGGCAAGAAGTACGACATCAAGCGCGCCACCAGCTATGTGCCAGGCTCGATTGCCAGCATCACCCACAAGGTCGATGTGAACACCCTGGAGCAGGGCGCCGCCAGTGCGCTGCAACTGAACGAGATCGGTCGCGTCAAGGTCGCCCTGGACGCCGCCATCGCGCTGGACGGCTACGACAGCAACCGCACCACCGGTGCGTTCATCGTCATCGATCGCCTGACCAACGGCACCGTCGGCGCCGGCATGATCATCGCGCCGCCGGTGCTGCCGCACGGCGGCACCGGTCAGCACGGCAAGCTCGCCCACGTCTCCACCGAGGAGCGTGCCCTGCGCTTCGGCCAGCAGCCAGCTACCGTGCTGTTCAGTGGCCTGTCGGGCGCCGGCAAGAGCACCCTGGCCTACGCCGTGGAGCGCAAGCTGTTCGACATGGGCCGTGCTGTCTACGTGCTCGACGGCCAGAACCTGCGCCATGACCTGAACAAGGGCTTGCCGCAGGATCGCGCCGGTCGCACCGAGAACTGGCGTCGCGCCGCTCACGTGGCGCGCCAGTTCAACGAAGCCGGCCTGCTGACCCTGGCCGCCTTCGTCGCCCCGGATGCCGAAGGCCGCGAGCAGGCCAAGGCGCTGATCGGCAAGGAACGCCTGGTGACCGTCTACGTCCAGGCTTCGCCGCTGGCGTGCCGCGAGCGCGACCCACAGGGCCTGTATGCCGCCGGTGGCGACAACATCCCGGGTGAAAGCTTCCCGTTCGATGTGCCGCTGGATGCGGACCTGGTGATCGACACCCAGAGCACCAGCGTCGAGGACGGCGTGAAGCAAGTGCTGGATGTGCTGCGCCAGCGCGGCGCGATCTGACGTTCGCTGCTGCACCAGAAACCCCGCTTCGGCGGGGTTTTCTGTTGATGGCCAGACCCATTCAGGCCAGCCCATTGGCCTGCCGCCACGTCATCACCTTTTGAACTATGCTGTTCGCCGACTCGCTGGTGCCTGATTCAGGGTGATAGATGAGGTCTGACCCCTGTGGATGAGAGGTGATGTCGATGAAGTGCTCCAGCAACCCATCCTGGAACTCGGACGAACCTTGTGCGGTGATGAGCATTTCGACCAGTGATTCGAACTCGTCAGGTGCGTAGTCGTTCAGCTGTTGCCTGAAGGTGATCATTCCTCGACCTCCGAGGACAGCGCATATTGCAGGGCGCTCATGATCCGCATGTTGTCCATGTCGTACACCACTGCGCTGAGCTCCGGTGGCAAGAGGTGGCAGATCTGGTAGGAGCGCAAGCCTCTGGCCGTTTCACCGAACGGCGCGCGAGGCGCCCAGCCTTTCTTGATTCGGTTCAATTGCGATTCGACAAATTGCTTCGAAAGTACCGGGTCTTCGGCGATGGTCATCCAGAAGGTGCTGGAGAACTGGTCGAAGCTTGTGAAATGGTGTCCGGCGAGTTTTTGGGCAATGTGAGTGGGGATGGGTGTGGCCATGCTGTTAGTGCTCCTTGTGCATGACAGGGTGAGGTGCCCCATGATCAACGCTTGGTCAGCCAGGGAATAGATTCCGATTGCCGAGTTCTGCGCGGGTTGTTTTCGTGTGGCGAGTCAGAAAACTCCGCTACTGGTGTCGTCCAGGGCTGGCACCCACTGCAAGACGCCTAGATATGCTTCTCCCCCACCGGAATCACCCGCCTTTCCTTCACCGCCTTGTACGAAAAGCTCGAATAGATTTCCTTCACCCCGGGCAGTGTCTGCAGCACTTCGCGGGCGAATTCGCCGAAAGACTCCAGGTCCCGCGCGAGGACCTCCAGGAGAAAGTCATAGCGCCCCGAGATGTTATGGCAGGCGACGATTTCCGGGATTTCCATCAGGCGCTTCTCGAAGGCGCGGGCAGCGTCCTTGTTGTGCGATTCCATCATGATGCTGACGAATGCAGTGACACCAAAGCCCAGAGACTTGGGCGAAAGGATGGCCTGGTAGCCGGTAATGTAGCCGCCTTCCTCCAGCAGCTTTACCCGACGCCAGCAAGGTGAGGTGGTCAGGGCGACCTGGTCGGCGAGGTCGGCGACGGTGAGGCGGGCGTTGTCTTGCAGGGCGCCGAGCAGGGCGCGGTCCGTTCGGTCGAGAGGGGCTGGCATGGTATGCCCTTTTTTCGGTCTGATTGTTGTTTTTGTTCCAGAACTGCCGATGTTCACGGGGCAATTTGGAAAAAAATCCGGTGTGTCAAGGCATAAGCTTAGAACAAACAACAAGGAGGCTGTTGTCATGCGCGCCACTGTCGACAAGACCGGTTTTTCCACGCGGGCCATTCACCATGGCTACGACCCGCAGTCCCACGGTGGTGCGCTGGTGCCGCCGGTCTACCAGAACGCGACCTACGCGTTCGAAAGCGTCGAGTATGGTGCGGCCTGTTTTGCCGGCGAGCAGGCCGGGCATTTCTACAGCCGTATCTCCAACCCGACCCTGGCCCTGCTCGAGCAGCGCATGGCTTCGCTTGAAGGTGGCGAGGCGGGCCTGGCGCTGGCCTCGGGGATGGGCGCCATCACTTCAACGCTGTGGACGCTGCTGCGTCCCGGTGATGAGCTTATCGTCGGCGATACCCTGTATGGCTGCACCTTCGCTTTCCTGCACCATGGCATCGGCGAATTCGGCGTCAAGGTGAAACATGTCGATCTGAACGATCCCGCTGCGCTCGAGGCGGCGATCACCTCCAGTACACGGATGATCTATTTCGAAACCCCGGCCAACCCCAACATGCACCTGGTGGACATCGCCGCAGTGGTGGGCGTGGCGCGCCAGCATGAGCTGCTGGTGGTGATCGACAACACCTACTGCACCCCCTATCTGCAACGCCCGCTGGAGCTGGGCGCGGACCTGGTGGTGCATTCGGCGACCAAGTACCTCAGTGGCCATGGCGATATCACCGCCGGGTTGGTGGTAGGGCGCAAGGCGCTGATCGACCGCATTCGCCTGGAAGGCTTGAAGGACATGACCGGCGCCGTGCTGTCGCCGCACGACGCATCGCTGCTGATGCGCGGTATGAAAACCCTGGCCCTGCGCATGGACCGCCATTGCAGCAACGCCCTGCGCGTGGCGCAGTTCCTGGAGCGTCATCCGCAGGTCGAGCTGATTCATTACCCGGGCCTGCCTAGCGTTGCGCAGTTCGGCCTGGCGCAGCGGCAGATGCGTTTGCCGGGCGGGATGATTGCGTTCGAGCTCAAGGGTGGCATCCAGGCGGGGCGACGCTTCATGAACGCGTTGCAGCTGTTCAGGCGTGCAGTGAGCCTGGGGGATGCCGAGTCGCTGGCGCAGCACCCGGCGAGCATGACCCATTCGAGCTATACGCCCGAGGAACGGGCGCAGCATGGGATTTCCGAGGGGTTGGTGCGGTTGTCGGTGGGCCTGGAGGATGTCGACGACCTGCTGGCAGATCTTGGGCAGGCCCTCGGGAGCCGTGTTCGAGTTGAGTGATGGCCACTTCTCACGGGCACAAAAAAGGCCGCTTTTAGCGGCCTTTGTCATGCTTGCTGGGTCAACGCTTGAGGCCGTAGCTCTCGTCGAGCATGCCTGGCGAGTTCGGCGCCTTGGGCGCGTAGTCGCGTGGGACTTCGGCGGTATCCTTCGGCGGTGTCAGGCGATCGCGCGGACCTTGCGCGGCTTCGGAGTGCAACGAAGCGAGCAGGCGCTGACGGGTCAGTTCGTCCAGGGCCAGGCGATTGGCCCCGTCGGCCAGGTGATCCTGCACATCCTGGTAGCTCTGGGTCAGTTTCTTGACCAGCGAAGCAGTGCTGTTGAAGTGGGTGACCACTTCGTTCTGGTAATTGTCGAAACGCTGCTGGATGTCATCCAGCTGGCGTTGCGTACTGCTGGGAGCCGCGTTGGGGAGAAGGCGGGCCAGGGCGAAACCGACGACGACACCAACGACCAGTGCCAGGGTCGGCAGCAACCAAACAAGGAGCGAGTGTTCCACGAGTCCTTCCTCTATAAACGGCTTTGCTTTACGTTAACGGCTCAGACCTGCGCTGTATACCGCGAGCAATCGCAAATCAGAACAGATTTCCCCCCTCTAGACGAATCGACCCCCCTCGAGGTCACGGAGTAGTGCCTTGCTTGTCCGCGAAACCCCCTTGTTCATCGACGGCCCCAGTGGCCCGCTGGAAGCCTTGTACCTGGACGTGGCAGATGCCCGCGGCGTGGTGCTGATCTGCCACCCCAACCCGGTCCAGGGCGGCACCATGCTCAACAAGGTGGTCTCGACGCTGCAACGCACGGCTCGCGATGCCGGCTACAGCACCCTGCGCTTCAACTACCGTGGCGTCGGCCAGAGTGCCGGCAGCCACGACATGGGGGCTGGCGAAGTGGCCGATGCCGAGGCCGCCGCGGCCTGGCTGCGCGACAAACACCCTGAGCGGGCGCTGGTACTGATGGGCTTCTCGTTCGGGGGCTTCGTCGCCGCCAGCCTGGCCGGACGCCTCGAGGCCGACGGGGTGACGCTGCAACATCTGTTCATGATTGCCCCGGCGGTGATGCGCCTGACCGAGCAGTTCCCGCTGGCGCAGCAGTGCCCGACCACCGTGGTCCAGCCCGACGCCGACGAGGTGGTCGATCCTGCGCTGGTCTATGAATGGTCCGACACACTGACGCGCCCCCATGAGCTGCTGAAAGTGGCAGAATGCGGACATTTCTTCCATGGCAAGCTGACCGATCTGAAGGATCTGGTGCTGCCGCGTCTTTCGAACTGAGCCAAGCCTGAATAAGCGATCACCCATGACCACGCGCATTCTCACCGGTATCACCACCACCGGCACTCCGCACCTGGGCAACTACGCCGGTGCCATCCGCCCGGCGATCCTCGCCAGCCAGCAGCCCGGTGCCGACTCGTTCTACTTCCTGGCCGACTATCACGCCCTGATCAAGTGCGACGACCCGCTGCGCATCCAGCGCTCGCGCCTGGAAATCGCCGCCACCTGGCTGGCCGGTGGCCTGGATCCGGACAAGGTCACGTTCTACCGTCAGTCCGACATTCCCGAGATCCCCGAGCTGACCTGGCTGCTGACCTGCGTGGCTGCCAAGGGCCTGCTCAATCGTGCCCACGCCTACAAGGCCTCGGTCGACAAGAACCTGGAAAACGGCGAAGACCCGGATGCCGGTGTGTCCATGGGCTTGTACAGCTATCCGGTGCTGATGGCTGCCGACATCCTGATGTTCAACGCACACAAGGTCCCGGTCGGTCGCGACCAGATCCAGCACGTTGAAATGGCCCGTGACATCGGCCAGCGCTTCAACCACCTGTTCGGCCAGGGCAAGGAGTTCTTCGTCCTGCCCGAGGCGGTGATCGAGGAGAGCGTGGCCACGCTTCCGGGCCTGGACGGTCGCAAGATGTCCAAGAGCTACGACAACACCATTCCGCTGTTCACCAGCGCCAAGGACATGAAGGACGCCATCTCGCGCATCGTCACCGATTCGCGTGCCCCAGGCGAGGCGAAGGATCCGGACAACTCGCACCTGTTCACCCTGTACCAGGCCTTTGCCAGCGCCGCACAAGCCGGCGAGTTCCGCGAAGAGCTGCTGCAGGGCCTGGGCTGGGGCGAGGCGAAAAGCCGCCTGTTCCAGTTGCTCGACGGCCAGCTGGCCGAGAAGCGCGAGCACTACCATCAACTGATCTCGCGGCCGTCGGACCTGGAAGACATCCTCCTGGCCGGCGCCGCCAAGGCCCGCAAGATTGCCACGCCGTTCCTCGAGCAGTTGCGCGAATCGGTGGGCCTGCGCTCCTTCCGCAGCAGCGTCCAGGTCAACGCCGAAGTGAAGAAGAAGGCCGCCAAGAGCGCGCGCTTCGTCAGCTTCCGCGATGAAGACGGTAGCTTCCGCTTCCGCCTGCTGGCCGCCGATGGCGAGCAACTGTTGCTGTCGCGCAGCTTCGCCGACGGCAAGAGTGCAGGCGCGGTGAGCAAGCAACTGCAGCAGGGTGGCGAGGCGGATGTGCGTGTAGATGGCCTGGGCTTCAGCCTGTGGCTCGATGGCGAGCAGGTGGCCGACGGGCCGCAGTTCGCCGATGCAAGCGCCCGTGATGCGGCGGTGCTGAGCCTGCGTGAGGCGTTGGCGCCCCAGCAGGACTGAGGCATATTGACACAAGTCTGATTGCCATTAAGCGGGCCGGTCGCTACAGTGACGGCCCGTTTTTTGTTGCCTCGCTAACGAATCATGACGCCCCTAGAACGATATCAAGCAGATCTGAAACGCCCCGATTTCTTCCATGACGCGGCGCAGGAAACGGCTGTGCGTCACTTGCAGCGCCTGTACGACGACCTGGTCGCCGCGCAGAACAACAAGCCGGGCGTGTTCGGCAAGCTGTTCGGCAAGAAGGAGCAGACGCCGGTCAAAGGCCTGTATTTCTGGGGCGGGGTAGGGCGTGGCAAGACCTACCTGGTCGACACCTTCTTCGAGGCGCTGCCGTTCAAGGAGAAGATGCGCACCCACTTCCACCGCTTCATGAAGCGTGTGCACGAGGAAATGAAAACCCTCAAGGGTGAGAAGAACCCGCTGACCATCATCGCCAAGCGCTTCTCCCAGGAAGCCAAGGTGATCTGCTTCGATGAGTTCTTCGTGTCCGACATCACCGATGCGATGATCCTCGGCACCTTGATGGAAGAGCTGTTCAAGAACGGCGTCTCGTTGGTGGCGACCTCCAACATCGTGCCGGACGGCCTGTACAAGGACGGCCTGCAGCGTGCGCGCTTCCTCCCGGCCATCGCCATGATCAAGCAGTACACCGATGTAGTGAACGTCGACAGTGGCGTCGACTATCGCTTGCGCCACCTGGAGCAGGCGGAGCTGTTCCACTTCCCGCTCAACGAAGCTGCCCACGAGAGTCTGCGCGCCAGTTTCAAGGCACTGACCCCCGATTGCACTCAGGCGGTCGAGAACGACGTGCTGATGATCGAGAATCGCGAGATCCACGCGTTGCGCACCTGTGACGACGTCGCCTGGTTCGACTTCCGCGCCCTGTGCGATGGGCCACGCAGCCAGAACGACTACATCGAGTTGGGCAAGATCTTCCATGCCGTGCTGCTGAGCAACGTCGAGCAGATGGGCGTCACCACCGACGACATCGCCCGCCGCTTCATCAACATGGTCGACGAGTTCTATGATCGCAACGTCAAACTGATCATTTCGGCCGAAGTCGAGCTCAAGGACCTGTACACCGGTGGACGCCTGAGCTTCGAGTTCCAGCGTACGCTCAGCCGACTGCTGGAAATGCAGTCCCACGAATTCCTGGCTCGCCCGCACAAACCCTGAAGCAGTACCTGCCCCCTGGCAGGAACGGGCTTGCCCCGCTCTTGCCAGGGGCGGCTGGTGTTCTCAGGCTTCCTGCATGAACTGCTGCCGATACTGGTTCGGCGACAGTTCAGTGTGCTGGCGGAAGAGCCGGGCGAAGAAGCTCGCGTCGTCATACCCCACCTCATAACTGATGGTCTTGATGCTCTTGCGGGTGCTCGAGAGCAAGCCCTTGGCTGTCTCGATGCGCAGGCGCTGCAGGTAGTGCAGTGGCTTGTCCCCGGTCGCGCTCTGGAAGCGGCGCATGAAGTTGCGGATGCTCATGCCATGGTTGCGCGCCACGTCCTCGAAGCGGAACTTGTCGGCGAAGTGCTCCTCCAGCCAGTGCTGGATCTGCAGGATGATCAGGTCCTGGTGCAGCTTCTGGCCGCCAAAGCCCATGCGCCCCGGCGTGTAGTTGCGCTGCACTTCGTAGAGGATGTCGCGAGCCACCGCCCGCGCGACGTTGGCGCCGCAGAAGCGCTCGATCAGGTAGATGTACAGGTCGCAGGCCGAGGTGGTGCCGCCGGCGCAGTACAGGTTGTCGGCGTCGGTCAGGTGCTTGTCCTGATTCAGGCGGATGGTGGGGAAGCGTTCGGCGAAGCTGTTGAAGAAACGCCAGTAGGTGGTCGCCTCCTTGCCATCGAGCAGGCCTGACTCGGCGAGCCAGAACACGCCGCTGGCTTCACCGCACAGCACGGCGCCACGGGCGTGCTGCTCACGCAGCCAGGGTAGGACTTGCGGGTAGCGGGCGAGCAGGTTGTCGAAGTCGTCCCAGAACGCCGGCAGGATGATCACATCGGCGTCACCCAGGCCACTGTCCACGGGGAGTTGTACGTCGCTGAAGCTGTCCACCGGCTGGCCGTCAGGGCTCACCAGGTGAATTTCGAACATCGATTGCAGCCCCAGGCCCAGTTGCTTGCTGTAACGCAGGCTGGCCAGGTGGAAGAAGTCCTTGGCCTGCATCAGTGTCGAAGCGAACACCTTATCAATGGCCAGGATGCTGACGCGCCGCAACGACGCGGAGGGTTGGGTAAACATCATTGTCATTGTTCTTATAGGGTAGAGTGGTCAATCACCGGCTGGATCGTCTTATTTTTTGGCGATTGTGTCTACCCCGAAGAAATGCGCCGCCTTCTTCGCGGGCCTACCTGCGAAGAAGGCAGCAATGCTATCGCCTCAAGGCGCCGGATTCGGCTGCCCCTGGTGAATCGCCTCGATCGCCGCCAGTAGTTCGTCGCCGAGTTTCAGTTCGATGCTTGCCAGGTTGCTGCGCAACTGCTCGAGGCTGGTCGCCCCGATGATGTTGCTGGTCACGAACGGCTGGCGGGTGACGAACGCCAAGGCCATCTGTGCCGGATCCAGGCCATGTTCGCGGGCCAATTGCACGTAGCGGCTGCAGGCGGCCACGGTCTGCGGGTTGGAGTAGCGGGCGAAGCGGCTGAACAGGGTCAGGCGTGCGTTTTCAGGGCGCGCGCCGTTTTCGTACTTGCCCGACAGCATGCCGAAGGCCAGCGGCGAATAAGCCAGCAGGCCGCACTGCTCGCGGATCGCTACTTCCGCCAGGCCCACCTCGAAGCTGCGATTGAGCAGGTTGTACGGGTTCTGGATCGAAACTGCCCGTGGCCAGCCCCGGCTTTCGGCCAGGTGCAGGAACTTCATGGTGCCCCACGGCGTTTCGTTGGACAGGCCGATGTGGCGGATCTTGCCGGCGCGCACTTGCTCGTCGAGCACCTCCAGTGTTTCCTCCAGCGGCGTGAACAGGTCGTTGGGCAGGTGCTGGTAGCCCAGCTTGCCGAAGAAGTTGGTCGAACGTTCCGGCCAGTGCAGTTGGTAGAGGTCGATGCGGTCGGTCTGCAGGCGCTTGAGGCTTTCGTCCAGCGCAGCGACGATGTGCTGGCGGTTGTGCTTGAGCTGGCCGTCGCGGATATGGCTGATGCCGTTGCCGGGGCCGGCGACTTTGCTGGCGAGGATCCAGTCGTCACGGTCGCCATTGGCGGCGAACCAGTTGCCGATGATGCGTTCGGTGGCCGCGTAGGTCTCCGGGCGCGGCGGCACCGGGTACATTTCGGCGGTATCGATGAAGTTGATGCCGGCGGTCTTGGCCAGGGCGATCTGCTCGAAGGCCTCATCCTGGACGTTCTGCTCACCCCAGGTCATGGTGCCCAGGCACAGTGCGCTGACGTTGAGGTCGGTACGGCCGAGCTTGCGGTATTCCATCGGAAGGCTCTCTGCTGGACAAAGAAACCATCAAAGCAGGTTGAAAATCTTTGCGCAATCTGGATAATGCTGGGCCTCTCCGTGTGGCGGAAGTGATGCACCACCATGCAGGAAGAACCCCGTCGATCATGGGCGTGCCCGACCCGAGCCCCCAAAAGCGTCCGTGCTCGGCTGCGCGCTTGCCCTTGGCAAGTTGTGCACTATCCAGTAAGATTCGCCGTCTATTTTTCGCTGGGCGGCCTCTGAGGCTTTAGAGAATGAAAACTTTTACTGCTAAACCGGAAACAGTAAAGCGCGAGTGGTTCGTAATCGATGCCGCTGGTCAGACCCTGGGTCGTCTGGCTACCGAAATCGCTACCCGTCTGCGCGGCAAACACAAGCCTGAGTACACTCCTCACGTTGACACCGGCGACTACATCGTCGTCATCAACGCCGAGCAGGTTCGTGTAACTGGTGCCAAGTCTTCGGACAAGATGTACTACTCCCACTCCGGCTTCCCAGGTGGCATCAAGGAAATCAGCTTCGAGAAGCTGATCGACAAGGCCCCTGAGCGCGTCATCGAGACCGCGGTCAAAGGCATGCTGCCGAAGAACCCGCTGGGTCGCGACATGTACCGCAAGCTGAAAGTGTACGCGGGTGCTACCCACCCTCACACTGCTCAGCAGCCTCAAGAACTGAAGATCTAACGGGATAGTTCATTATGTCGGCGACTCAAAATTACGGCACTGGCCGTCGCAAGACCGCAACCGCTCGCGTTTTCCTGCGTCCGGGTACTGGTAACATCTCCATCAACAACCGTCCTCTGGACACTTTCTTCGGCCGCGAAACCGCTCGCATGGTTGTTCGCCAGCCGCTGGAACTGACCGAGACCGTTGAGAAGTTCGACATCTACGTCACCGTCGCCGGTGGTGGTGTCAGCGGTCAGGCCGGTGCTATCCGCCACGGTATCACCCGCGCCCTGATGGAATACGACGAAACCCTGCGTGGCGCTCTGCGTCGTGCTGGCTACGTCACCCGCGACGCTCGTGAAGTCGAGCGTAAGAAAGTGGGTCTGCGTAAAGCGCGTAAGCGTCCTCAGTACTCCAAGCGTTAATACCGCTTCGGCAGTCGAAAAAGCCCGGTTCCCTGGAACCGGGCTTTTTTTATGTCTTGAACTAACCTGTCAGCATGTCCGGGCCGAGTTGCCACATAGACGCAGATCAAGCAAAGCGAGGGTTGTAGCCCGAACCAGGGGTAATCACCTTGTCAGTGTGTGGATTTGTTTCTTACCATGGCGGCCAATTTTTAGTGCCACAGACATTACTAATAGACGCCTGATCCAGCGGGCGAGAAGAAAGCTGATGGGAGAGGACTGAATGAGCAATGACGGCGTCAACGCAGGCCGGCGCCGCTTCCTCGTAGCTGCCACATCCGTGGTGGGGGCTGCGGGGGCAGTGGGGGCTGCGGTACCGTTCGTGGGGTCATGGTTCCCCAGTGCCAAGGCGAAAGCCGCTGGCGCACCGGTGAAGGTCAACATCGCCAAGGTAGAGCCCGGGCAGCAGATGGTTGCCGAATGGCGCGGTCAACCGGTGTTCATCGTGCGGCGAACGCAAGAGATCCTCGGCAATCTGAAAAAAATCACCGCAGACTTGTCCGACCCCGAGTCCAAGGCTTCGGTGCAGCCGACCTACGTCGATCCCGAGGTCCGCTCGATCAAGCCGGAAATCCTCATTCTCGTTGGCTTGTGCACTCACCTGGGGTGCTCGCCGACTTTCCGTCCGGAAGTCGCCCCCGCCGACCTCGGTCCTAAGTGGGTTGGTGGCTATTTCTGCCCTTGCCATGGCTCGCACTACGATTTGGCAGGTCGCGTCTACAAGTCGCAGCCAGCCCCGCTCAATCTGCCAGTGCCGCCGCACTCGTACGAGTCGGACGACATCATCGTCATCGGCGTCGATCAGGAGAACGCATGATGAGCAAGTTCATGGACTGGATTGACGCTCGCTTCCCCGCCACGAAAATGTGGGAAGACCACCTGAGCAAGTATTACGCGCCCAAGAACTTCAACTTCCTGTACTTCTTTGGCTCCCTCGCGCTGCTGGTGCTGGTCAACCAGATTGTCACGGGAGTCTGGCTGACCATGAGTTTCACGCCCTCGGCAGAAGAGGCGTTTGCCTCGGTCGAGTACATCATGCGCGATGTCGAGTACGGCTGGATCCTGCGCTATCTGCACTCCACCGGCGCCTCGGCGTTCTTCATCGTGGTCTACCTGCACATGTTCCGCGGGTTGCTCTACGGCTCCTACCAGAAGCCCCGTGAACTGGTGTGGCTGTTCGGCATGCTGATCTACCTGGCGCTGATGGCTGAGGCCTTCATGGGTTACCTGCTGCCCTGGGGGCAGATGTCCTACTGGGGCGCCCAGGTGATCATCTCGCTGTTCGGTGCCATTCCGGTGATCGGCGATGACCTTACTCAATGGATCCGTGGTGACTACCTGATCTCCGGCATCACCCTGAACCGCTTCTTCGCCCTGCATGTGGTAGCGCTGCCGATCGTCATTCTCGGGCTTGTGGTACTGCATATCCTGGCCCTGCACGAGGTAGGTTCGAACAACCCGGACGGTGTCGACATCAAGAAGCACAAGGACGAAAACGGCGTACCGCTGGATGGCATCCCCTTCCACCCGTACTACACGGTGAAAGATATCGTCGGGGTCGTGGTATTCCTCTTCGTGTTCTGTGCTGTGGTGTTCTTCTTCCCGGAAATGGGTGGCTATTTCCTGGAAAAACCGAACTTCGAGCAGGCCAACGCCTTCAAGACGCCTGAGCACATTGCGCCGGTGTGGTACTTCACGCCCTTCTACGCGATCCTGCGGGCGGTGCCTGACAAGCTGTTCGGTGTCATCGCCATGGGCGCGGCGATCGCGGTGCTGTTCGTGTTGCCCTGGCTCGATCGCAGTCCGGTGCGCTCCATGCGCTACAAGGGCTGGTTGAGCAAGATCTTCCTGCTGGTGTTCTGCGTGGCCTTCATCATTCTCGGCGTGCTCGGTGTACTGGCGCCTACGCCCGGACGGACCCTGCTGTCCCAGGTCTGCACCGTGCTGTATTTCGCCTACTTCCTGCTGATGCCGTTCTACACAAGGCTCGAGAAGACAAAACCGGTTCCGGAAAGGGTGACTGGCTGATGAAAAAGTTTATTGCAGTAATGTTCCTGGCGTTGATGCCTGCCTTATCCTTTGCTGCCGAGCAGGGTGTGGAGCTGCAGAAGGTCGATATCGACCTGACCGACAAGGCCGCGTTGCAGGATGGGGCGCGAACCTTCGCCAACTATTGCATGGGTTGCCACAGCGCCAAGTTCCAGCGTTACGAGCGGGTTGCCGATGACCTCGGCATCCCCCACGAGCTGATGCTCGAAAAGCTGGTGTTCACGGGGGCCAAGATTGGCGATCACATGAAGATCGGCATGCAGCCCAGCGATGCCAAGACCTGGTTCGGTGCGGCGCCGCCCGATCTCACGTTGGTCGCCCGAGTGCGGGGTAACGATTGGCTGTACAGCTACCTGCACAGCTTCTACGAGGACAAATCGCGCCCTTATGGGGTGAACAACAAGGTCTTCCCGAACGTGGGCATGCCCAATGTGCTGGTCGGGCTGCAGGGCAACCAGGTGATTGGGTGCAAGCAGATCCAGACAGTGGTCGACGGCAAGAAGCAGTTCGACCCGCTGACTGGCAGTCCTTTGACCCATGAAGCCTGTGACCAGCTGACCATCGAGCCGAAATCCGGTACCCTGACGCCCGAGCAGTTCGACGAGAAGGTCAAGAACCTGGTGACCTTCCTGGCCTATTCGGCCAACCCGGTCAAACTGGAAAGTCAGCGCATCGGCACCTATGTCCTGCTGTACCTGGCTTTCTTCTTCGTGTTCGCCTACTTGCTCAAGCGCGAATACTGGAAGGACGTGCACTGATCACGCAGTAGTTTCTGGTAGTTGAACGCGCCCTGGGGCGCTCCTGCGCAATCGCGAGGAGCCTCCCAGGGCGCGTTTGCATTTGCAGTTTCACAAGCATCCCCATGCGAGGAGGAGCTACATGGGCGCGACCAACAGGTTAGCCTGCTATTCCGACCCCGCTGACCATTATTCTCATCGGGTACGCCTTGTTCTCGCCGAGAAGGGCGTCAGTGTGCAGATCATCGACGTCATCGCCGATCGTCTGCCGCCCAAACTGATCGAAGTGAACCCCTATGGCAGCGTGCCAACCCTGGTCGACCGCGACCTGGCGTTGTACGAATCGACCGTGGTGATGGAATACCTCGAGGAGCGTTATCCTCATCCGCCGCTGATGCCGGTATACCCGGTGGCGCGCGGCAACAGCCGCCTGCTGATGCACCGTATCCAGCGTGACTGGTGTGCACTGGCTGATGTCATTCTCGATCCGCGTGCCGCCGAGGCTGCGCGTGGCGAGGCGCGCAAGTCGCTGCGCGAGAGTCTGACTGGTGTCTCGGCGCTGTTCGGCGAGTTTCCCTGCTTCATGAGCGAGGAGCAAAGCCTGGTCGATTGTTGTCTACTGCCCATACTCTGGCGATTGCCGGTCCTGGGTATCGAACTGCCGCGGCAAGCCAAGCCGCTGCTGGATTATATGGAGCGACAGTTCGCCCGCGAGCCTTTCCAGGCGAGCCTGTCCGCTGCTGAACGTGAAATGCGCAAGCTTTAAGGAGCCGTTGATGAACTCCAGTCGCCCCTATCTGGTTAGAGCACTGTACGAGTGGATCGTCGACAACGATTGCACCCCCCATATGCTGGTCAATGCCGAGTATCCGGCGGTCCAGGTGCCCCAGGGATTTGCCAGCGATGGCCAGATCGTCTTGAACATCTCGCCCAGCGCTGTGCGTAACCTGCACATGGACAACGACGCGGTGAGCTTCGAGGGGCGCTTCAGTGGTGTGGCCCATTCGCTCTATGTGCCGGCAGGCGCGATCCTGGGGATCTATGCTCGAGAGAATGGCCAGGGCATGGTGTTCGAGCTGGAGCCGCCGTTGATGGATGGCGAAGAGCTCGATGACGAAGGCGTCGAGCCTGATGATGATGGCCCGCCGGAGGGTGGTGGCCAGCCGCCGCGACCCACTGGGCGGCCGAGCTTGAAAGTGGTCAAGTAATAAAAAAGGCGATCCATCCGGATCGCCTTTTTTATTCAAGTTCGGATTACAGGTCCTTGATCGTGCGGACCTGGTCCTTGTTGATGCGGGTCGGCTTGCCGTCCAGCTGCTTGAATTCGTAGAAGCCCGAATCTTTGTCGAACTTTGGCGTGTCGAGCGTCTGCAGCTCGCGGCCGTCGTTGAGGGTGATCGTGCTCGGGGTGGAGCAGCCGGCCAAGGTGGCGAAGGCGGTGATGGCGAGAAGGGACAGCAGGGACTTCTTCATGGGCTTTCCTGGGTTGTTTGCGGCAATACCTGGTGCGATGGGCCACAGCGCTCATTCATCGCGCGCCGTGGCCCTGGATATCAATCGATGTACTCGAACAGCTTGACGATCTTCTGTACGCCAGACACACCTTGAACCACGTTGGTGGCGGCGTTGGCTTCCTGCTGGGTGACCAGGCCGAGCAAGTAGACGATGCCGTTCTCGGTGATCACCTTGATGCGCGAGCTGGGCACGTTGGCGTCACCGATCATCTGGGTCTTGATCTTGGTGGTCAGCCAGGTGTCGTTGTTGCGTGCCAGGATCGACGAGGGCTGCATCACCTGCAGTTCGTTATGCACCTTCTTGACCCGTTGTACCTGGCCGGCGGTCTGCTCGGCGAGGCTCTTCAGGTCGGCGCGCGGGGTCTGGCCGGCGAGCAGGACGATGCCGTTGTAGCTGCTGACGACGATGTGCGAGCCCTTGTCCAGGTCTGGGCTTGCCTTGGCCACATTGACCGAAACCTTGGTTTCGATCAGCGAATCGTCGATCTTGCTACCAATGGTGCGTGTGCCGCGGTCATCCTCGATCGGCGAGTTGCGGGTCGAGGTCAATACCGAGCTGCAGCCGGAAATACCGAGGCACAGGGTCAGGGCCATGAGGCCGAGGCGCTTGGGGATCATTCTTCACTCCCGAACAGTTGGCTGTCGATCAGATCGCACAGGCAATGGATCGCCAGCAGGTGGACTTCCTGGATGCGCGCAGTGACCGTGGAGGGGACGCGGATCTCCACATCCTCGGGCAGCAGCAGCGAAGCCATACCGCCGCCGTCACGTCCGGTCAATGCTACGACAATCATTTCACGATCATGTGCGGCCTGGATCGCCTGAATCACATTGGCCGAGTTGCCGCTGGTGGAGATCGCCAGCAGTACATCGCCTGGTTGGCCCAGGGCGCGGATCTGCTTGGAGAAGACTTCGTTGTAGCTGTAATCGTTGGCGATCGAGGTGATGGTCGAGCTGTCGGTGGTCAGGGCGATGGCCGGCAGGCTCGGACGCTCGCGCTCGAAGCGGTTGAGCAGTTCCGAGGAAAAATGCTGGGCGTCACCCGCCGAGCCGCCGTTGCCGCAGGCGAGCATCTTGCCCTCGTTGAGCAGCGCGTTGACCATGACCAGGCTGGCCTGCTCGATGTGCGGTGCCAGGATGTCCATTGCCTGTTGCTTGGTATCGATGCTGGCCTGGAACAGCCGGCGAATTCGGGATTGCATGTCCATCTGGTGTGACCTTAAGTGCGGCGGAGGCCTGCGCGACGCGCGACAGGGGCCAGCCCGCGAAACATAGAGCAAAGAAATCGGAATGGGTTCAGCATTCGAAGGCGTTTTTCAGCCATTGAAGCGGCCGACCTGCATGGTGGCTGCCCTGCAGGGCGACTACGTCGAAGCGGCAGGGGTGATCGGCCCAGCGGGGCTCCTTCAGCAGGAACATGTTGGCGGCAAGCGCCAGGCGTTTCTGCTTGCGCCCGTCGATACTTCCGACGGCGCCGCCGAAGTCCACGTGCAAGCGGTAGCGGACTTCGACGAATACTACTGTATCGGCGTCGAGCATGACCAGATCAAGCTCGCCTCCCTTGCATCGCCAATTGCGCGTCAGCAGCTGCAGGCCTTGCCCTCGAAGATAATCGAGGGCCTGGTTTTCTGCCGCGAGCCCGGCGCTGGTAGGCGAGGCGTCGGGCATCAGCGAGCCGTGTCCGGCAGGCGCTTGACCTGGCCGCCGGAGAACTCGGCCCAGGGCAGTTGGCGCTCGATACGCTGGTTGGCGTTGATGCTCAGGCTGCCGGACAGGCCCTCGACCCGATTGTCAGGCAGCGCCTTGAGCTGGCCGAGGCGTGGCGCCAGGCTATAGGCATCGACCCCCATGGCGTACAGGCGACCCAGGCTGCCGGCAGCCTGCGGCCACTGCTGGACCACCTGCTGGCGCAAGCTGTTGGTGTTGTCCAGCAGCCATGGGGTTTCGCAGAAGCGAATGCCGTTCATGTCGTTGTACTGGTTCACGTCTCCACTGGCGCTGTAGAGGTTCGAGGTCGCATAGACCGGCACGTCACCCGCGTACTGGAAGTTGAGGGTCGGCTTGATCTGTTGGGCCTGCTGCGGGGTGGCAGCGAGGAAGATGAAGTCGATGTCCTGGCGACGCGACGGTTGTGCGGCGACATTGCCACCCACGGCACTCTGCAGGCTCTTGGCGCGACCTTCGCTCTGGCGCAGCTGGAACAGATCGGCGATCTGTTGAGCCAGGGCCACGGGCTGGGCGATGCGCTCGGCAGCGAGCAGGGTGCCGCCGTTGCCTTCCCAGTCCTGGCGGAAAGCTGCGAGCACGCGGTCGCCCCATTCGCCGCTCGGCACCAGGGCCACGGCGCGGACCAGGCCGTCTGCGCGGGCACGGCGAGAGACTTCGCGGGCTTCGTCCTCGGCGGCGAGGCCGAACTGGAACAGTTGTGGTGGCGATTTCTGCCCGGCCTCGGCGTAGTTCAGCGCCAGGGTGGTGATGGGCAGTTGCGGGTAGTCGGCGAGTTTCTTCACCAGTGGTTTTTCGAGCGGACCGATCACCAGCTGTACGCCGGCCGCCTGGGCCTGGCGATAGAAGTCATCCAGCGAGGTGAGGCGCGAGCTGTCGAAAACCTGAACCGCCGGCGCTGGCTGGCCGGATTGCTGGGCCTGGAAGTGGGCTGCCATGAAGCCGTCGCGCAGTGCACGGGCTACACCGGCCAGCGGGCCTTCCTGTGGCAGCAGCAGGGCGATCTTGGTCAGTGGCTGGCTGGCCAGTTGCTTGAGTTTGACCAGTGCGTCAGGCAACTGCTTGGCGGCCGGATGATCGGCATGTTGCTGGCGCCAGGTGTCGATGGCGGCCTGTTGCTGTTCCAGGGTGCCGGCGGTCTTGACCGCCAGGGCCAGGCTGGTCCAGCCGGCGAGGGTCGGATTGCTGGTCGGTTGCTGCAATTGGTCGGCGGGCAGCGAGGCTACCAGCGACCAGATAGCATCGTTGTTCTTGGCTGCGGCCGGGCCGCTGAGCAGTGGGGCGAGCAAGACGCGCTGCTGGGCAGCAGGGAGTGCCTGGCCGTCGGCTTCGAGGGCTGCAGCATGCACGCTATAGGTGCGTACCTGCAGCTCTTCGGGCAGCTCGCCGACGCGTTGCAGGCTTGGGTGCGACAGGGCGTCGAGGGCGGCTTTGGGCTGGTTGCGGCTCATCGCCAGTTCGGCGGCGAGGGTGCTGGCGAACACCTGTTGGGCGGGTTTGAGCGTGTCCAGTGGAACCTGCTCGAGGATGCGTGCGGCGCGTGGGAAGTCCTTCTGCCGGTAGGCCATGTCGGCGGCGCTCAGGCGCAGCAGCGCGGCGTCTTCGGCGGACTTGCTGGAAGCCGCCTTCTCGAGCAGTTGCTCGATGCTGGCGTCGGGGGTGCGTGGCAGTTCGCCCAGGCTGGATGAGGGCGAGCTGGCGCAGGCTGCCAGCAGGGCAGCGAGACAGAGGGCTGTGAGCAGCCGCAGGCAAGCGATCATGTAAGGGTCCTGTTACTCGATCAAGTTGGCCGGCAATTGTACCCAAGCGCTGGCCGGGGCGCGATCTTGCTGACGCTGATCCTTCACTATAGGTCGCATGTCAGGGGATGACGGCCAAGTTCTTTGCGCCTTGTTGCGGGCGCTCGGGCTACAATGGCGCCTTTGATCGGCAAGACAGGTGTGTGCAGTGACTGATGTTGCAGGGGTTCCAAAATCCATAGCGGGTACGCTTTACGTCGTTGCGACGCCCATCGGCAACCTCGACGACATGAGCGCCCGGGCACTCAAGGTGCTGGCCGGCGTGGCGCTGATCGCGGCCGAGGATACCCGCCATTCTGTGCGCCTGCTGCAGCACTTCGGCATCGAGACGCCGCTGGCGGCCTGCCATGAGCACAACGAGCGCGACGAAGGCAGTCGCTTCATCACGCGCTTGCTGGCGGGTGACGATGTGGCGCTGGTGTCCGACGCCGGCACACCGCTGATTTCCGATCCGGGCTATCACCTGGTGCGCCAGGCGCGGGCTGCCGGGGTGAGGGTGGTGCCGGTGCCAGGGGCGTGTGCGCTGATCGCTGCGCTGTCGGCAGCGGGGCTGCCCTCTGATCGCTTCATCTTCGAAGGCTTCCTGCCGGCAAAGGCTGTCGGGCGCCGTGCGCGACTGGAGCAGGTCAAGGAGGAGCCCCGGACCTTGATCTTCTATGAGGCGCCGCATCGCATCCTCGAATGCCTGGAGGACATGGAGGCGGTATTCGGGGGAGAGCGCCCGGCCGTTCTGGCGCGAGAGCTGACCAAGACGTTCGAGACGCTCAAGGGGTTGGCGTTGGCCGAGTTGCGCGCCTTTGTCGCAGCGGATACCAATCAGCAGCGTGGGGAATGCGTGGTGCTGGTCGCGGGCTGGAGTGCGCCGCAAGACGATCAGGCGATCAGCAGCGACGCCATGCGTGTACTGGACCTGCTGCTGGCGGAATTGCCGCTCAAGCGGGCGGCGGCATTGGCGGCGGAAATCACCGGGGTGCGCAAGAATCTTCTTTATCAAGCGGCGCTGGATAAACAGAAAAGCCATTGATGGCGTAATGATATTGTTTGCGGTATTGCTTGTTCTTGCTCGCGCCTGCCGTTACCCTTACCGGCGGAGAGTCGATCGGACAGTCGCTGCCTGCATTTGTTCCGCAAAAGCAGGGGGAGGAAAGTCCGGGCTCCGCAGGGCAGAGTGCCAGGTAACGCCTGGGAGGCGCGAGCCTACGGAAAGTGCCACAGAAAACAACCGCCTAAGCACTTCGGTGCCGGTAAGGGTGAAAAGGTGCGGTAAGAGCGCACCGCACGACTGGCAACAGTTCGTGGCTAGGTAAACCCCACTCGGAGCAAGACCAAATAGGGTTCCTTATGGCGTGGCCCGCGTCGGAACCGGGTAGGTTGCTAGAGGCGTCCAGTGATGGCCGTCGTAGAGGAATGACTGTCCTCGACAAAACCCGGCTTACAGATCGACTCTCCACCTCTTCTTTTCCTGCTTGAATCGATAGCAGATCCCTTCTGGTAATGCCGAAAAGTTCTTACTCTTGATAATTCACTTTAACTTCACACTCTATCCGTTTGAGTGCGCTTGATTTTTCCCGCCAGTTTTTTCTCCCGGTAGTCCTTCCGCCTTCCTTTGTTGCGCTAAATCTCGGTCCTGTAAGGGTTTTCCTTATGAACGCGCCTTGACGGTGTGGCGGACGGATTCCTATAGTGTGCGCAAGTGGCAGAAAGTGGGATGAAGTGGGTTTTCTGGCACAAAAAAGTTAACATTGTGGGGAATCGCAGCCGTGTTCCGCGGAGCCAACGCCGTCAGCCTCGATGCAAAGGGCCGTCTCGCCATGCCGAGCCGGTACCGTGACGAGCTCGATTCGCGTTGCAATGGTCAACTTATCGTGACCATCGACGCTGTTGACCCCTGCTTGTGTGTTTATCCCCTCGATGAGTGGGAGCAGATAGAAGCCAAGTTGCGTGCCTTGCCGTCGCTGCGTGAGGAAAACCGTCGCCTGCAGCGTTTGCTGATCGGTAACGCGGTGGACCTGGAGCTCGATGGCAGTGGTCGTTTCCTGGTGCCGCCCCGTTTGCGTGAGTACGCCAAGCTCGACAAGAAGGCGATGCTGGTGGGGCAACTGAACAAATTCCAGCTGTGGGATGAGGATGCCTGGAACGCGGTTTCGGCAGCCGACCTCGCAGCTATTCAACAACCGGGCGCCATGCCCGATGAACTGCGTGACCTGATCCTGTGACGATAGATAGCGGCTTCAACCACATCACCGTATTGCTCGACGAAGCTGTCGAGGCATTGGCCCTGCGCGCCGACGGTTGCTATCTGGACGGGACCTTCGGTCGCGGAGGGCACAGTCGTCTCATTCTCAGCAAGCTCGGGCCGCAAGGGCGGCTGTTGGGCTTCGACAAGGATCCACAGGCGATTGCCACGGGGCAAGCGCTGGCGGCCGAAGACGGCCGCTTTGTCATTGTGCAGCGCAGCTTCGCCGAGCTCGGTGATGAAGTGCGCGCGCGCGCGCTGGACGGCAAGGTCAGCGGTATCCTGCTCGACCTGGGTGTCTCCTCGCCGCAGTTGGACGATCCCGAGCGCGGCTTCAGTTTCCTCAACGATGGCCCGCTGGACATGCGCATGAATCCGGGCCAGGGCATCAGCGCGGCCGAGTTCATCGCGACCGCCCCCGTCGAAGAAATAGCCCGCGTGTTCAAGGAGTACGGCGAGGAGCGTTTTGCCGGCCGCATGGCGCGTGCGGTGGTCGAGCGTCGCGAGAAGCAGCCGTTCACCCGTACTGCCGACCTGGCCGAAGTGCTCAAGGTCGCCAACCCTGCTTGGGAAAAGGGTAAGAACCCGGCAACTCGCGCCTTCCAGGGGCTGCGCATTCACGTCAATAACGAGCTGGGTGACCTGGAAGCCGGCCTCGACGCCGCGCTCGAGGCGCTGGAAGTCGGCGGCCGCCTGGCGGTGATCAGCTTCCACTCGCTGGAAGACCGTATCGTCAAACTGTTCATGCGCAAGCTGGTCAAGGGCGAGGCGGATAACCTGCCACGCAACCTGCCGGTGCAGCACAAGGTCTTCGAACCTCGTATCAAGCTGATCGGTAAGGCGCAGTTTGCCTCCGATGCCGAACTCAAGGCCAACCCGCGTGCGCGCAGCGCCGTCATGCGCGTGGCGGAGAAGCTGCGGTGAGTCGCCTGTTCGCCAAGCCATTGCCAGGCGGAAGCTTCCTGATGCTTCTGCTGTTCGTTGGCGTGCTGGTGTCGGCCATCGCTGTCTCCTACAGCGCGCACTGGAACCGCCAGTTGCTCAACACGCTCTACAACGAGCTGAGCGAACGCGACAAGGCCCAGGCTGAGTGGGGGCGCCTGATTCTCGAGCAGAGCACCTGGACTGCCCACAGCCGCATCGAAAGCCTGGCCGCCGGCCAGTTGAAGATGCGCGTGCCCAACGCTGACGAAGTGCGGATGGTGACGCCATGATGAAGCTCGAGGGTGCACTCTACCCCTGGCGCTTCCGGGTCGTCGTTGGCCTGCTGGCGTTGATGGTCGGCGCCATCAGCTGGCGGATCATCGACCTGCAGGTGGTCGATCGCGACTTCCTCAAGGGCCAGGGTGATGCTCGCAGCCTGCGCCATATTCCGATTCCTGCACACCGCGGCCTGATCACCGACCGTAATGGTGAGCCTCTGGCTGTCAGTACGCCGGTCACCACGCTGTGGGCAAACCCCAAGGAGATGCAGGCGTCCAAGGATCGCTGGCCGCAACTGGCCGCCGTGCTGGGGCAGAACCCGCAGCAATTGATCGAGCGCCTCACCCAGCAGGCCAACAAGGAGTTCATCTACCTGGTTCGTGGCCTCACGCCCGAGCAGGGCCAGCAGGTGCTCGACCTTAAAGTGCCCGGTGTCTACGGCCTCGAAGAGTTCCGCCGCTTCTATCCGGCGGGTGATGTCACCGCGCACATGGTGGGTTTCACCGACCTAGATGACCATGGCCGTGAAGGTGTCGAGCTCGCCTATGACGAGTGGCTGGCCGGGGTGCCTGGCAAGCGACAAGTGATCAAGGACCGGCGCGGTCGCCTGATCAAGGATATTCAAGTCACCAAGAACGCCAAGGCCGGTAAGACCTTGGCGTTGTCGATAGATCTGCGCCTCCAGTACCTGGCGACTCGCGAGCTGCGCAACGCCATCGCCGAACAGGACGCCAAGGCCGGCAGCCTGGTGATCATGGACGTCAAGACCGGCGAGGTCCTGGCGATGGTCAACCAGCCAACGTACAACCCCAACAACCGCCGCAGCATGTTCCCGGCAGCCATGCGTAACCGGGCCATCATCGATGTCTTCGAGCCCGGCTCGACGGTCAAGCCGATCTCCATGAGTGCGGCCCTGCAGAGCGGGCGCTGGAAACCGACCGACAAGGTCGAGGTGTATCCGGGCAGCCTGCAGATCGGTCGCTACACCATCAAGGACGTTTCCAGGAGCGAGGGCCCGATCCTCGACCTGACCGGCATCCTGATCAACTCCAGTAACGTCGGCATGAGCAAGATCGCCTTCGATATCGGCGGCGAAGCCATCTATCGGGTGATGTCGCAGGTCGGCCTGGGGCAGTACACCGGCCTGGGCTTCCCGGGCGAGCGTGTTGGCAACCTGCCCAATCATCGCGAATGGCGCAAGGCCGAGACGGCCACGCTTTCGTACGGCTACGGCGTATCGGTCACCGCCCTGCAGTTGGTTCACGCCTACGCCGCGCTGGCCAACGACGGCAAGATGGTGCCGCTGTCGATTCTCAAGGTCGACAAGGCGCCGGAAGCCGTGCAAGCCATTCCGCAAGAAACCGCAAAGACCGTGCAGGGCATGTTGCAGCAGGTGATCGAGGCGCCGCGTGGGGTGTTCCGCGCCCAGGTGCCGTTCTACCACGTCGCTGGCAAGTCGGGTACGGCGCGCAAGGCCACGGTCGGCTCCAAGGGCTACACCGAAAACGCCTACCGCTCGCTGTTCGCAGGCTTCGGCCCGATGAGCGACCCGCGCTACGCCATCGTCGTGGTCATCGACGAGCCGGGCAAGGGCGGCTACTTCGGTGGCCTGGTATCGGCGCCGGTGTTCAGCAAGGTCATGTCCGGCACCCTGCGGCTGATGAACGTGCCGCCGGATAACCTGCCGCCCGCGAACGCGCAGCAGGCCAGTGCAGTACCCGCCAAGGGAGGGCGTGGTTGATGACGATGCCATTGAGCAAGCTTTTCGCCCACGCCAGCCGCGATCCGTTGATTCGCGAGCTGACACTCGACAGTCGCCAGGTGCGGCCGGGTGATCTGTTCCTGGCGGTGCCAGGTGCCAAGGTCGATGGTCGTGATCACATCGCCGATGCGCTTGCCCGTGGTGCTGCGGCCATCGCCTATGAAGAGCAGGGCGCCACGGTGTTGCCGCTGACCGACGTGCCGCTGATTCCGGTCAAGGGCCTGATCGCGCAACTGTCGGCCATCGCCGGCCGCTTCTATGGCGAGCCGAGCCGCCAACTCAATCTGGTCGGTGTGACGGGCACCAACGGCAAGACCAGCGTGACGCAACTGCTCGCCCAGGCCCTTGATCAGTTGGGCCAGCGCTGCGGTCTGATCGGCACCTTGGGCACCGGTTTCTACGGAGACTTGCAGAGCGGCCGCCTGACCACGCCGGATCCGATTGCCGTGCAAGCCACGCTCAACGACCTGAAGAAGGGTGGCGCTGAGGCCGTGGCGATGGAAGTGTCTTCCCATGCCCTGGAGCAGGGGCGCGTGGCAGCACTGGCCTTCGATATCGCGGTGATGACCAACCTGTCGCGCGATCACCTGGACTACCACGGCAGCATGCAGGCCTACGAGGCCGCCAAGGCCAAGCTGTTCGCCTGGCCGAGCCTGCGTTGGCAGGTGGTCAACCTGGACGACGCCTTTGGTCGTCGTCTGGCCGAGGACTTTGCTCGCCGCCCGAGTGCCGATCATATCGAAACCCGGCTGCTCAGCTATAGCCTGGAAAACCCGGACGCCTCGCTGTTCTGCCGCGAAGCCCATTTCGACGACGATGGCGTGCGCGCCCTCCTGGTCACCGCTCAAGGCGAACGCACACTGCGCAGCCAACTGCTCGGGCGTTTCAACCTGAGCAATATGCTCGCTGCCGTGGCCACGCTGCTGGCGCTGGATTACTCGCTGGACGAAATCCTGAAAGTCATCCCGCAGTTGCAAGGACCTGTCGGTCGCATGCAGCGCCTGGGCGGGGGAGCCAAACCGCTGGTGGTGGTCGATTACGCGCACACCCCCGATGCGCTGGAAAAGGTGCTCGAAGCCCTGCGTCCGCACGCCCACGGCAAGCTGCTGTGCCTGTTCGGTTGCGGCGGGGATCGCGATCGCGGCAAGCGTCCGCTGATGGCCGAAGTGGCCGAGCGTCTGGCTGACCGCGTGCTGGTCACCGACGACAACCCGCGTACCGAGGATCCGCTGCGGATCTTCGATGACATTCGCCCAGGTTTCGCCAAGCCTGCCGACGCCGAGTTCGTCGCCGGTCGTGGCGAAGCCATCGCACACCTGATCGCCACCGCTGCCGCCGACGATGTGATCGTGCTGGCCGGCAAGGGGCACGAGGATTACCAGGAGATCAATGGCGAGCGCCTTGTTTTCTCCGATCTGGTCGAAGCCGAGAAGGCGCTTTCAGCCTGGGAGGCTCCACATGCTTAAGCCCATGACACTCAGCCAGCTGACCGCAGCACTGAGTGCTCGTCTGGTCGGGGCCGACGCCACCTTCACCGGTGTCAGCATCGACAGCCGCAGCGTGGCTGCGGGGCAACTGTTCATTGCACTGACCGGCCCGCGTTTCGATGGCCACGACTACCTTGCCGATGTGAAGGCCAAGGGCGCCGTGGCCGCGTTGGTCGAGCGCGAAATCGCCGATGTCGACTTGCCGCAGTTGCTGGTCGCCGATTGCCGCGTGGCGCTTGGCCTAGTGGGCGCGCTCAATCGCGCCGCCTTCGACAAACCGGTGGTCGCCATCACCGGCTCCAGCGGCAAGACCACGGTCAAGGAGATGCTGGCCTCCATTCTGCGCACCCGCGGCCTGGTACATGCCACCCGTGGCAACCTGAACAACGACCTCGGCGCGCCACTGACGTTGCTGGAGATCGCGCCCGATCACAGTGCGGCGGTGATCGAGCTGGGTGCTTCGCGCATCGGCGAGATTCGCTACACCGTTGGCCTGACCCGGCCACAAGTCGTCATCCTCAACAACGCTGGCACCGCCCACGTGGGTGAATTCGGCGGGCTGGAGAAGATCGTCGAGGCCAAGGGCGAGATTCTCGAAGGTTTGGGTGAGGGCGGTATCGCCGTGCTCAACCTGGACGACAAGGCCTTTGACATCTGGCACAAGCGCGCCGGCGCGCGCCAGGTGCTGAGCTTTGCCCTGAGCAACGAGAAGGCCGACTTCTACGCCAGCGACATCGGTCGCGACGCGCGCGGCTGCCCCTCGTTCACCCTGCACGGCCCAAGCGGCAGTGCGCCGGTGCAGTTGAACCTGCTTGGCACGCATAACGTCGCCAACGCGCTGGCCGCTGCGGCTGGCGCCCATGCCGTAGGTGTGAGCCTGCCGGGCATCGCCGCCGGCCTTGCCGCAGTGCAGCCGGTCAAGGGCCGTTCCGTGGCACAGATCGCGCCCAGCGGTGCGCGGGTGATCGACGACACCTACAACGCAAATCCCACCTCGATGTGTGCCGCCATTGATATACTCGCCGGCTTTTCCGGACGCACCGTCCTGGTGCTCGGGGATATCGGCGAACTGGGGCAATGGGCCGAGGAAGGCCACCGTCAGGTGGGCGACTACGCACGCGGCAAGGTCGATGCCTTGTACGCGACTGGCACCAACATGGTTAATGCGGTCCAGGCGTTCGGCGCCAATGGCCGCCATTTCGCTACTCAAGCTGAGCTGATCGACGCCGTTCGTGCCGAGAGCGTCAGCGACACCACTATCTTGATCAAGGGCTCGCGCAGCGCTGCGATGGAAAACGTCGTGGCTGCATTGTGTGGTGCCAGCGGGGAGAAACATTAATGCTGCTGCTGTTGGCTGAGTATCTGCAACAGTTCTACAAGGGCTTCGCGGTCTTCCAGTACCTGTCCCTGCGCGGGATCCTGGGTGTGTTGACGGCGTTGTCCCTGGCACTGTGGCTGGGGCCCTGGATGATTCGTACCCTGCAGATTCGCCAGATCGGCCAGGCTGTGCGTAACGATGGCCCACAATCGCACCTGTCCAAGTCCGGCACCCCGACCATGGGCGGTGCGCTGATCCTGTCTGCCATCGCCATCAGCACCCTGCTCTGGGCCGACCTGACCAATCGCTATGTATGGGTGGTGTTGATCGTCACCCTGCTGTTCGGCGCCATCGGCTGGGTCGACGACTACCGCAAGGTGATCGAGAAGAACTCGCGTGGCCTGCCGAGCCGCTGGAAGTACTTCTGGCAGTCGGTGTTCGGCCTCGGGGCTGCGGTCTTCCTCTACATGACCGCCCCGACCAGCGTTGAAACCACGCTGATCGTGCCGTTCCTCAAGGACTTCACCATTCCCCTGGGCGTTGGCTTCGTGGTGCTGACCTACTTCGTCATCGTCGGTTCGAGCAACGCGGTCAACCTGACCGACGGCCTCGATGGTCTGGCGATCATGCCGACGGTGATGGTCGGCGGTGCGCTGGGCATCTTCTGCTACCTGTCGGGCAACGTGAAGTTCGCCGAGTACCTGCTGATCCCTTATGTGCCGGGCTCGGGTGAGCTGATCGTGTTCTGCGGTGCGCTGATCGGTGCAGGCCTGGGCTTCCTCTGGTTCAACACCTACCCGGCACAGGTCTTCATGGGTGACGTCGGTGCCCTGGCGCTGGGTGCGGCGCTGGGCACCATCGCCGTGATCGTCCGCCAGGAAATCGTGCTGTTCATCATGGGCGGCATCTTCGTGGTGGAAACCCTGTCGGTGGTGATCCAGGTCGCATCGTTCAAGTTGACCGGCAAGCGTGTGTTCCGCATGGCGCCGATCCATCACCATTTCGAACTCAAGGGTTGGCCCGAGCCGCGGGTGATCGTCCGATTCTGGATCATCACCGTGATTCTGGTGCTGATCGGCCTTGCCACCCTGAAGCTGAGGTAAACGAGCGTGTCACTGATCGCTTCCGACCAATTCCGCATCGTTGTCGGCCTCGGCAAGAGCGGCATGTCCCTGGTTCGCTTCCTGGCGAACCGGGGCATTGCCTTTGCGGTCGCCGATACCCGCGAGCAACCGCCGGAACTGGAAACCCTGCGCCGTGAATACCCGCAGGTGGAAGTGCGCTGTGGTGAACTGGATGTGGACTTCCTGTGCCGCGCCAACGAGCTCTACGTAAGCCCGGGCCTGGCATTGGCTACCCCGGCGTTGCAGCAGGCCGCCGCGCGCGGCGTGAAACTCTCCGGTGACATCGAGCTGTTCGCACGCCATGCCAAGGCACCCATCGTTGCCATCAGCGGCTCCAACGCCAAGAGCACGGTGACCACCCTGGTCGGCGAAATGGCTGCCAAGGCCGGCAAGCGTGTCGCTGTCGGCGGCAACCTCGGCACCCCGGCGCTTGACCTGCTCGACGATGCGGTCGAGTTGTACGTCATGGAGCTGTCGAGCTTCCAGCTCGAGACTACCGATCAGCTCAACGCCGAAGTGGCCACCGTGCTGAACATCAGCGAAGACCACATGGACCGCTACAGTGGCCTGCCGGCTTATCACCTGGCCAAGCACCGCATCTTCCGCGGTGCGCGACAGGTGGTAGTCAACCGTCAGGACGCCCTCAGCCGGCCCCTGCCTGTCGAAGGTCGTCCATGCTGGACATTCGGCCTCAACGCCCCGGACTTCAAGGCCTTTGGCCTGCGTGAAGTGGAGGGCGAGAAGTATCTGGCCTTCGAATTCCAGACCCTGATGCCGGTGCGCGAGCTGAAGATCCGCGGTGCGCACAACCAGAGCAATGCCCTGGCAGCCCTGGCTCTGGGCCATGCCGCCGGTCTGCCGTTCGAACCGATGCTCGAGGCTCTGCGCGAGTTCAAGGGCCTTGTCCATCGCTGCCAGTGGATCCGCGAGCGCAATGGCGTGAACTGGTACGACGACTCCAAAGCTACCAACGTCGGTGCTGCCCTGGCGGCCATCGAAGGCCTGGGTGCCGACATCGAAGGCAAGCTGGTACTGATCGCCGGTGGCGACGGCAAGGGCGCTGATTTTGCCGCCTTGCGTCAGCCAGTCGCCGCCTATTGCCGCGCTGTGGTGTTGCTGGGGCGTGACGCCGAGCGCCTGGCCGAGACGTTCGGCGACAGCGTGCCGCTGGTCCGGGTCAAGACCCTGGACCAAGCCGTGCAGCGCTGCGCCGAGCTCGCCCAGCCAGGTGACGCGGTGCTGCTGTCGCCGGCCTGCGCCAGCCTCGACATGTTCAAGAACTTCGAAGAACGCGGGCGCCTGTTCGCCCAGGCAGCGGAGGGGCTGGCATGATCTTCGGCATCATCAAGCCGTATCCGTCGCCGCTGATCAGCGGTCGTGGCATCGACATCGACTTCGCCTTCCTTGCCGGCTGCCTGGCCTTGCTGGGGTTGGGCCTGGTGATGATCACCTCGGCGTCCTCGGAAGTGGCCGCCGTGCAGTCCGGCAATCCGCTCTATCACATGATCCGTCACCTGGTGTACGTCGCGATCGGCCTTGTTGCCTGCGGTGTGACCATGATGGTGCCGATCGCCACCTGGCAGCGCATGGGCTTCATGATGCTGATCGGCGCCTTCGGCTTGCTGGTGCTGGTACTGGTGCCGGGGATCGGTCGGGAAGTGAACGGTTCGATGCGCTGGATCGGCTTCAGCTTCTTCAACGTCCAGCCTTCGGAGATCGCCAAGGTCTTCGTGGTCATCTATCTGGCGGGTTACCTGGTACGCCGCCAGACCGAGGTGCGCGAGAGCTGGATGGGCTTCTTCAAGCCGTTCATCGTCCTGCTGCCCATGGCAGGCCTGCTGCTGATGGAGCCGGACTTCGGCGCCACCGTGGTGATGATGGGCGCTGCGGCGGCCATGCTGTTCCTGGGAGGGGTGGGGCTGTTCCGCTTCTCGCTGATGGTGGTGCTGGCGGTGGTCGCGGTGTTCATCCTGGTCCAGGCGCAACCCTACCGGATGGCGCGTCTGATCACCTTCACCGACCCCTGGTCCGATCAGTTCGGTTCGGGCTACCAGCTGACCCAGGCGCTGATCGCCTTCGGTCGTGGCGAGTGGCTGGGCGTTGGCCTGGGCAACAGCGTACAGAAACAGTTCTACCTGCCCGAGGCGCACACCGACTTCGTGTTCTCGGTGCTGGCCGAAGAGCTTGGCGTAGTCGGCTCGCTGTGCACCGTGGCGCTGTTCGTGTTCGTCACCATCCGCGCCTTGTACATCGGCCTGTGGGCCGAGAAGGCCAAGCAGTTCTTCGCCGCCTACATGGCCTTCGGCCTGGCCTTCCTGTGGATCGGCCAGTTCCTGATCAACATCGGTGTGAACGTGGGCCTGCTGCCGACCAAGGGGCTGACGCTGCCATTCCTCAGCTACGGGGGCAGCTCGCTGGTGATCTGCTGCGCCTGCGTGGGGCTTTTGCTGCGTATCGAGTGGGAGAGTCGAACGCACCTGGGCAGCGAGGAGCACGAGTTCAAGGAGAGCGATTTTGCCGAGGAGACCAGTCATGGCCGCTGATGGCAAGAACGTACTGATCATGGCCGGTGGCACCGGGGGGCATGTATTCCCGGCCCTGGCCTGCGCCCGCGAATTCCAGGCGCGCGGCTACAGCGTGCACTGGCTCGGTACGCCACGGGGTATCGAGAACGAACTGGTGCCCCAGGCTGGCTTGCCGCTGCACCTGATCCAGGTCAGCGGGCTGCGGGGCAAGGGCAAGCTGTCGCTGCTCAAGGCGCCGTTCACCCTGGTCAAGGCCGTGCTGCAGGCGCGGCGCATCATTCGTGAGCTCAAGCCGGTGTGCGTGCTGGGCTTTGGCGGCTATGTCACAGGCCCAGGCGGTGTTGCCGCGCGGCTGTGCGGTGTGCCGCTGGTGATTCACGAACAGAACGCCCGTGCAGGTACCGCCAATCGCCTGCTTGTGCCACTGGCCGCGCGAGTCTGCGAAGCTTTCCCCGACACTTTCGCTGCCAGCGAGAAGCGTCGGACCACCGGTAACCCGGTGCGCCCCGAACTGTTCCTGGAAACGCCTCGTGCGGCACTTGCCGGGCGTCGTGCGCGTCTTCTGGTACTCGGTGGCAGCCTCGGTGCGGAACCATTGAACAAATTGCTGCCTAAGGCCCTGTCCGAAGTGACTGCAGACCTGCGGCCAGAGGTGTTCCACCAGGCTGGCAAGCAACATGCGTCGATCACCGCCGAGCGTTATCGCGAGGCCGGTATCGAGGCTCAGGTAGAGCCTTTCATCAAAGACATGGCCCACGCTTATGGCTGGGCCGACATGGTGGTGTGCCGGGCCGGCGCCCTGACCGTCAGCGAACTCGCGGCGGCGGGCCTGCCCTCGATGCTGGTGCCCTTGCCCCACGCGATCGACGATCACCAGACTCACAACGCCCAATATCTGGCTCGCGAAGGTGCCGCCTTCCTGATGCCACAAGCGACAACTGGCGCAGCGCAGCTCGCTGAACGCCTGAACGAGGTGCTGATGCAACCCGAGAAACTCAACACCATGGCCGGCACTGCGCGCCGCCTGGCCAAGCCTGCTGCAACCAGCACCGTGGTCGATATCTGCCTGGAGGTGGCCCATGGTTGAAAGCCAGAAAGCCATGCCGCAGCCCAAGATGGGCCGCATTCGCCGCATTCACTTCGTCGGTATCGGCGGCGTGGGCATGTGCGGTATCGCCGAAGTGCTGCTGAACCTGGGCTACGAAGTGTCCGGTTCCGACCTCAAGGCCTCGCCGGTCACCCAGCGCCTGGAGTCGTTCGGCGCCGAAATTTTCGTGGGTCACCGTGCCGAGAACGCTGCCACCGCCGATGTACTGGTGGTTTCCAGCGCAATCAATCCGGCCAACCCTGAAGTTGCCACCGCGCTCGAACGCCGTATCCCGGTGGTGCCGCGTGCCGAGATGCTGGCCGAGCTGATGCGCTACCGCCACGGCATTGCTGTCGCCGGTACCCACGGCAAGACCACCACCACCAGCCTGCTGGCCTCGGTGTTCGCTGCCGGTGGCCTGGATCCGACCTTCGTCATCGGTGGCCGTCTGACTGCGGCTGGCACCAACGCCCAGCTCGGTACCAGCCGCTACCTGATCGCCGAAGCCGATGAAAGCGATGCGAGCTTCCTGCACCTGCAGCCGATGGTCGCTGTCGTCACCAACATCGACGCCGATCATATGGCGACTTACGAGGGTGACTTCAACAAACTGAAGAAGACCTTCGTCGAGTTCCTGCACAACCTGCCGTTCTACGGCCTGGCCGTGATGTGCCTGGACGACCCGGTCGTGCGCGAGATTCTGCCTCAGGTCAAGCGTCCGACCGTCACCTACGGCTTCAGCGAAGAGGCCGACATCCGCGCCATCAATGTGCGCCAGCAGGGCATGCAGACGCATTTCACCGTGCTGCGTCGCGACTGCGAGCCGCTGGAGGTGTCGGTGAACATGCCGGGCAACCACAATGTGCTCAACGCCCTGGCCACCATCGCCATTGCCACCGACGAGGGCATCAGTGACGACGCCATCATCCAGGGCCTGTCGGGCTTCCAGGGTGTGGGGCGACGCTTCCAGGTGTACGGCGAGCTGCCAGTCGAGGGCGGTAGCGTGATGCTGGTCGACGACTATGGCCATCACCCCACCGAAGTGGCGGCGGTGATCAAGGCCGTGCGCGGCGGTTGGCCGAGCCGGCGCCTGGTGATCGTCTACCAGCCGCACCGCTACAGCCGCACCCGCGATCTGTACGACGACTTCGTGCAGGTGCTGGGTGATGCCAACGTGCTGCTGCTGATGGAAGTCTACCCGGCCGGCGAGGAGCCGATTCCCGGCGCCGACAGCCGCCAGCTGTGCCACAGCATCCGCCAGCGCGGCAAGCTGGACCCGATCTACATCGAACGTGGTGCCGAGCTCGCGCCACTGGTCAAGCCACTGCTGCGCGCTGGCGACATCCTGATCTGCCAGGGTGCCGGCGATGTGGGTGGCCTGGCCCCGCAACTGATGAAAAGCCCGCTGTTCGCTGGCGCTGTCGCCAAGCAGGAGAAACCGCTGTGAGTACCGCCTACGACAAACTGCACTCCACGCTCGACGTCAAGGCCTTCGGCCGCGTCGCCGTGCTGTATGGCGGCAAGAGCGCCGAGCGCGAGGTTTCGCTCAAGTCGGGCGCCGCGGTGATCGAGGCGCTGACCTCGGCCGGCGTGGATGTGGTTGCCATCGATGTGGGTGACGATCTGCTCGCCCGCTTGCAAAGCGAGAAGATCGACCGCGCCTTCATCATTCTTCACGGCCGTGGTGGTGAAGACGGCAGCATGCAAGGCCTGCTCGAGTGCCTGGGCATTCCCTACACCGGCAGCGGCATCCTCGCCTCGGCGCTGGCCATGGACAAACTGCGCACCAAGCAGGTGTGGCAGAGCCTGGGCATTCCGACCCCGCGTCACGCCGTGCTGGCCAGCGAAAGCGACTGTGTCGAGGCCGGCAAGGAACTGGGCTTCCCGCTGATCGTCAAACCGGCCCATGAAGGTTCCAGCATCGGCATGGCCAAGGTGAACAGCGTCGAAGAGCTGGTTGCCGCCTGGAAGGACGCCGCCAAGTACGACTCCCAGGTATTGGTCGAGCAATGGATCCACGGTCCGGAGTTCACCATTGCGGTGCTGCGCGGGCAGGTGCTGCCACCGATCGCACTGGGTACGCCGCATGTGTTCTACGACTACGACGCCAAGTACATCGCCAACGACACCCAGTACCGCATTCCATGCGGCCTGGACGCTGGCAAGGAACAGGAACTGATGGACCTGACTGCCCGCGCTTGCGATGCCATCGGCATCGAGGGCTGGGGCCGTCTGGATGTAATGCAGGACGAGCAGGGCCGGTTCTGGCTGCTCGAAGTCAACACCGCACCCGGCATGACCGATCATAGCCTGGTGCCCATGGCGGCCCGCGCGGCCGGTCTGGACTTCCAGCAGCTGGTGCTGGCGATCCTGGCCGAAAGCGTAGCGACGCGAGGTTAAGAGCCATGCAAGGCGCGATGATACGTCAGCAGCAACCCGTCACCGGCCGCAGCAAGCCGGTGCCGCGCGGTGCCAGCCGACTGGTGGCCGACGAGCCCGTATCGGCGCGCCTGCCACGGCCCAGCTTCGGTGGGTTGAAACGCCTGCTGTGGCCGGTGCTGCTGGTCGCTGCCGGCTTCGGCGCCTACGAAGGCGCGATCCGGTTGATGCCTTACGCCGACCGACCGATCACCAAGATCGCCGTGCAAGGCGACCTGAGCTACATCAGCCAGCAGGCGGTGCAGCAGCGTATCGCGCCTTATGTCGCGGCGAGCTTCTTCAGTGTCGATCTGCCGGCGATGCGTACAGAACTCGAGCAGATGCCATGGATCGCCCACGCCGAAGTGCGTCGGGTATGGCCGGACGAGGTGGTGATCCGCCTCGAGGAACAACTGCCGGTCGCGCGCTGGGGCGATGAGGCCTTGCTCAACAACCAGGGCCAGGCGTTCACCCCGCGTGAGCTGGCCAACTATGAGCATTTGCCGCAGCTGTTCGGGCCGCAGCGCGCTCAGCAACAAGTCATGCAGCAGTATCAGGTATTGAGCCAGATGCTGCGCCCCATGGGCTTCTCCATCGCTCGCCTGGAGCTGCGCGAGCGAGGCAGCTGGTTCCTGACCACCGGTGCGGGTAGCGCCGGTCCTGGCATCGAGCTGCTGTTGGGGCGCGATCATCTGGTGGAGAAGATGCGCCGGTTCATTGCCATATACGACAAGACACTCAAAGAGCAGATCACCAACATCGCCCGCATCGATCTGCGATACGCCAACGGATTAGCGGTTGGCTGGCGGGAACCGAATGCACCGACGACGGCCCAACCCGCCGTTGCGAAGAATTAGAGAGAGGCAGGACCATGGCAAACGCGCATAGCGGCAAAATGATCGTCGGGCTGGACATTGGCACCTCCAAGGTGGTGGCGCTGGTTGGCGAAGTGGCGGCGGACGGCACCCTCGAGATCGTCGGGATTGGTACGCATCCGTCCCGCGGCTTGAAGAAAGGCGTGGTGGTAAACATCGAGTCGACCGTGCAGTCGATCCAGCGCGCGGTGGAAGAAGCGCAGCTGATGGCCGGCTGCCGCATCCACTCGGCGTTCGTCGGTGTTGCCGGCAACCACATCCGCAGCCTGAACTCCCATGGCATCGTCGCCATCCGCGACCGTGAGGTCAGCGTCGCCGACCTCGAGCGCGTGCTCGACGCTGCCCAGGCCGTGGCCATCCCGGCCGACCAGCGCGTGCTGCACACCCTGCCGCAGGACTACGTGATCGACAACCAGGAAGGTGTGCGCGAGCCACTGGGCATGTCTGGCGTGCGTCTGGAAGCGAAAGTCCATGTGGTCACCTGCGCGGTCAACGCCGCCCAGAACATCGAGAAGTGCGTGCGCCGCTGCGGCCTCGAGATTGACGACATCATTCTCGAACAACTGGCCTCGGCTTATTCGGTGCTGACCGATGACGAGAAAGAACTGGGCGTGTGCCTGGTGGACATCGGCGGCGGCACCACCGACATCGCGATCTTCACCGAGGGTGCGATCCGCCACACCGCGGTGATCCCGATCGCCGGCGACCAGGTCACCAACGACATCGCCATGGCCCTGCGTACACCTACGCAGTACGCCGAGGAAATCAAGATCCGCTACGCCTGCGCCCTGGCCAAGCTGGCCAGCGCCGGCGAGACCATCAAGGTGCCGAGCGTCGGCGATCGTCCGCCGCGCGAACTGTCGCGCCAGGCCCTGGCAGAAGTGGTCGAGCCGCGTTACGACGAGCTCTTCACCCTGATCCAGGCCGAGTTGCGTCGCAGCGGCTACGAGGATCTGGTGCCGGCCGGCATCGTCCTGACCGGCGGTACATCGAAGATGGAAGGCGCCGTGGAACTGGCCGAGGAAATCTTCCACATGCCGGTACGCCTCGGCGTGCCGCACAGCGTTCGGGGGCTGAGCGACGTGGTGCGCAACCCGATCTATTCAACCGGCGTGGGACTGCTCACCTACGGCCTGCAAAAGCAGACCGAGGACCTGCCCCTGACCGGCAACAGCAGCAGCAACAGCTATGGCGATGAACCTAAGGCCCCGGTGCTTGAGCGCTTCAAGCGCTGGGTCCAAGGCAACTTCTAAGTTTCAAAGCAGTAGTGGTAGGCGCAAAAACTAGAGAACTGTAAGGAGAGGGAAAATGTTCGAGCTCGTAGACAACGTCCCGCAAAGCCCGGTCATCAAAGTGATCGGTGTCGGTGGTGGTGGTGGCAACGCCGTCAACCACATGGTCAAAAGCAGCATCGAAGGTGTGGAATTCATCTGCGCCAACACCGATGCCCAGGCGCTGAAGAACATTGGCGCACGCACCATCCTGCAACTGGGGACCGGTGTGACCAAGGGCCTGGGTGCCGGTGCCAATCCGGAAGTCGGTCGTCAGGCCGCGCTGGAAGACCGTGAGCGCATCGCCGAAGTGCTGCAAGGCACCAACATGGTGTTCATCACCACTGGCATGGGCGGCGGTACCGGTACCGGTGCTGCGCCGATCATCGCCGAAGTGGCGAAGGAAATGGGCATCCTCACCGTTGCGGTGGTGACCCGTCCGTTCCCGTTCGAGGGGCGCAAGCGCATGCAGATCGCCGATGAAGGCATCCGCATGCTGGCTGAAAGCGTTGACTCGCTGATTACCATCCCCAACGAGAAGCTGCTGACCATCCTGGGCAAGGATGCAAGCCTGCTGTCTGCCTTCGCCAAGGCCGACGACGTGCTGGCTGGCGCCGTGCGCGGTATCTCCGACATCATCAAGCGTCCGGGCATGATCAACGTCGACTTCGCCGACGTGCGCACCGTGATGGGCGAGATGGGCATGGCCATGATGGGCACCGGCTGCGCCAGCGGTCCTAACCGTGCTCGTGAGGCCACCGAGGCGGCGATTCGCAACCCGCTGCTCGAGGACGTCAATCTGCAGGGTGCCCGCGGTATCCTGGTGAACATCACCGCAGGTCCTGACCTGTCGCTGGGTGAGTACTCCGACGTGGGTAGCATCATCGAGGCCTTCGCCTCCGACCACGCGATGGTCAAGGTCGGCACCGTGATCGATCCTGACATGCGCGACGAGCTGCACGTCACCGTGGTCGCTACTGGCCTGGGTGCGCGCATCGAGAAGCCGGTCAAGGTCGTCGACAACACGCTGCAGACCGCGCAGCAGGTGTACGAGTCCTCCAACCCGGCTCCGGTTCGCCAGGAGCAGTCGGCGGTGAACTACCGTGACCTGGAGCGTCCGACCGTGATGCGCAACCAGGCACACGCAGGCGCTGCGGCTGCGGCCAAACTCAACCCACAGGACGATCTGGACTACCTTGACATCCCGGCCTTCCTGCGTCGCCAGGCCGATTGATGGAATTTATCAGGGGTATAAGGGTGATTGGTGTTCAGCAAAGGCCGGGTCTGCTATCATTCTCAGCCTTTGTTGATACCAATTCGCAATTAGCGCTAAAGCGGCCAATGCCATGATTAGACAACGCACCCTGAAGAATACCATTCGTGCCACAGGTGTCGGCCTGCATTCCGGAGAGAAGGTCTACCTGACTCTCAAGCCAGCACCCGTGGATACCGGCATCGTTTTCCGCCGCGCTGACCTCGACCCTGTGGTCGAAATCCCGGCGCGTGCGGCCAACGTCGGCGAGACAACCATGTCGACGACGCTGGTCAACGGTGACGTCAAGGTCGATACGGTCGAGCACCTGCTCTCCGCCATGGCGGGCCTGGGCATCGATAACGCCTACGTCGAGCTCTCCGCCTCGGAAGTGCCGATCATGGATGGCAGCGCCGGTCCCTTTGTATTCCTGATTCAGTCCGCCGGCCTGGAAGAACAGGACGCCGCTAAAAAGTTCATCCGTATCCTGCGCGAAGTCAGCGTGGAGGAGGGCGACAAGCGCGCCACCTTCCTGCCTTTCGACGGGTTCAAGGTGAGCTTCGAGATCGACTTCGATCACCCGGTCCTCAAGGGCCAGACCCAGAGTGCAGTGGTTGATTTCTCCAGCACGTCGTTCGTGAAGGAAGTCAGCCGAGCACGCACCTTCGGTTTCATGCGTGACATCGAGTACCTGCGCAAGCACAACCTTGCGTTGGGTGGCAGTGTCGAGAACGCCATCGTGGTCGACGAGACCGGTGTGCTCAACGAAGACGGACTTCGCTCCGATGACGAATTCGTCAAGCACAAGATCCTCGACGCCATTGGCGACCTCTATCTGCTGGGCAACAGCCTGATCGGCGAGTTCAAGGGCTACAAGTCCGGACACGCGCTGAACAACCAGTTGCTGCGCAAGCTGATCGCAGAAACGGACGCCTGGGAAGTGGTTACTTTCGAAGATGCCAGTACGGCACCGATCTCCTACATGCGCCCTGTTGCGGCCGTGTAAGTTCGAACACTCTCTAGTTCATTGAGGCCACCTTCGGGTGGCCTTTTTTTATTGGCGCGCCCATGGCCGAGCGGTGTTTGAGGCCTTCGCAGATAACGCCGGGAACTTCAGGTCTTGTCGTGGGCGTGTGCTGCAAGCCGTTCCAGCGCGGCCCGCAGTTTTTCGTCATCAATGCCTTGCGCCGTCTCGCGCAGGCTTTGTGCCGCTTGTTGCGACAACTCGGTGGTGTGTGTCGGGCGCGCGGGTGCGCCAACTGGTGGTTGCACCTGGAACTTGATGCGCTGCAGGTTGGCGAAGGCTTCCATGGCTCGCAGCGTTGTCAGCAGGCGCTTCTGCTGGTAGCGCAGACGCGTTGCCCAATGGCCGTCCGTCACCACCAGGAGCAGACAGCCATCGCGCCATGAGGCCACATGACAGTGTGCCCGGGCAGCGGGCTGCAACTGGCTTTCCAGCAAACGCTGCAGGTGCTCGAGGCGCTCGGCCTGGTTGAGCAGCAGGCGCAGCGGCCTGGCCTGGCGCAGCAAGGCGGCGGGTGGCTGGGCAGAAGGGGGTTTGTAGGCCATCGGAGTACGCATGAGGTTACAAGATTGGCAGTCTAACAGATGCCACCGGGGCCGTTGCCTGTGCCGGACGCTTTGCCGGCAGTACCGATCCTGAGGGCGGTGCAGAGGGTGTGGGCGCAGGCCTGTCCGCGAGGAGGCCAAACACGTTTCATGTCTGGCCGCCTTGAACTTGAGGAAAATGTCCCTATGTTAGAGAGGCCCCGTTTAAAGCGCTGTGCCAGCATCGTGGAAATCCACCACTTTCCTCACCAACGTTTCCGGGTAGAATGCTCGTTCGCATGCGGCCCAAGGGCTGCACGGGCGACTCACGGGGCCGCCCTCCATCCCTAAGTGTGGAAGATCCTGCCGATATGTTTGCGCCTTTGTTAAAAAAACTTTTTGGAAGCAAGAACGAGCGTGAAATCAAGCGCATGCTCAAGACGGTGAGCACCGTCAATGCCTTCGAAGAGAAGATGGTGGCCCTCTCCGACGAGCAACTGCGTGGCAAGACCGCAGAGTTCAAAGAGCGCCTGGCCAAAGGCGAAACCCTCGACCAGTTGTTGCCCGAAGCCTTCGCCGTGGCCCGTGAGGCCGGCAAGCGTGTCATGGGCATGCGCCACTTCGATGTCCAGCTGATCGGTGGCATGACCCTGCACGAGGGCATGATCGCAGAAATGCGTACCGGTGAAGGCAAGACCTTGGTCGGTACCCTGGCGGTCTACCTGAATGCGCTGTCCGGCAAGGGCGTGCATGTGGTCACGGTCAACGACTACCTGGCTCGCCGTGACGCCAACTGGATGCGTCCGCTGTATGAATTCCTCGGCCTCAAGGTGGGCATCGTCTCGGCCTTCCAGCCGCCGGAAGAAAAGCGCGCCGCCTATGCTGCCGACATCACCTACGGCACCAACAACGAATTCGGTTTCGACTACCTGCGCGACAACATGGCGTTCAGCCAGGACGAGAAGTTCCAGCGTGAGCTGAACTTCGCCGTGATCGACGAAGTCGACTCCATCCTCATCGACGAAGCGCGTACCCCGCTGATCATCTCCGGTCAGGCCGAAGACAGCTCCAAGCTGTACATCGAGATCAACCGCCTGATCCCGCGCCTGAAGCAGCACATCGAAGAAGTCGAAGGCCAGGTGACTCAAGAGGGTCACTTCACCATCGACGAGAAGAGCCGCCAGGTCGAGCTCAACGAGGCCGGTCACCAGTTCATCGAGGAGATGCTCACCCAGTCCGGCCTGCTGGCCGAAGGCGAGAGCCTCTACTCGGCCCACAACCTGGGCCTGCTCACCCATGTCTACGCGGGCCTGCGTGCGCACAAGCTGTTCCACCGCAACGTCGAGTACATCGTCCAGGACGGCCAGATCCTGCTGATCGATGAACACACCGGCCGTACCATGCCGGGCCGCCGCCTGTCCGAAGGCCTGCACCAGGCCATCGAGGCGAAGGAAAACCTGAACATCCAGGCAGAGAGCCAGACCCTGGCTTCGACCACCTTCCAGAACTACTTCCGTCTCTACACCAAGCTGTCCGGCATGACCGGTACTGCCGACACCGAAGCGTTCGAGTTCGCCCAGATCTACAACCTCAACGTGATGGTCATTCCGCCGAACAAGCCGCTGGCACGGAAGGACTTCAACGACCTGGTCTACCTCACCGCCGACGAGAAGTACGCGGCGATCATCGCCGACATCAAGGAAAGCATGGCCAAGGGCCGTCCTGTCCTGGTGGGTACCGCGACCATCGAGACCTCCGAGCACATGTCCAACCTTCTGCAGAAGGAAGGCATCGACCACAAGGTCCTGAACGCCAAGTACCACGAGAAGGAAGCCGAGATCATCGCCCAGGCCGGTGCGCCGGGCGCCCTGACCATCGCCACCAACATGGCCGGTCGTGGTACCGACATCCTGCTGGGCGGTAACTGGGAAGCCGAAGTCGCTGCTCTGGAGAATCCGACCAGCGAGCAGATCGCGCAGATCAAGGCAGACTGGCAGAAGCGCCACCAGCAGGTGCTGGAAGCCGGTGGCCTGCACGTGATCGCCTCCGAGCGTCACGAGTCGCGTCGTATCGACAACCAGCTGCGTGGCCGTGCCGGCCGTCAGGGCGATGCCGGTTCGAGCCGCTTCTACCTGTCGCTGGAAGACAGCCTGATGCGTATCTTCGCCTCCGACCGGGTGAAGAACTTCATGAAGGCGCTGGGCATGCAGTCCGGCGAAGCCATCGAGCACCGCATGGTCACCAACGCCATCGAAAAAGCGCAGCGCAAGGTCGAAGGTCGCAACTTCGACATCCGCAAGCAGCTGCTCGAATACGACGACGTGGCCAACGAGCAGCGCAAGGTGATCTACCACATGCGCAACAGCCTGCTGGCTGCCGAGAACATCGGCGACACCATCGCCGAGTTCCGCAAGGAAGTGCTCGACGCCACCATCAGCCAGCACATTCCGCCGCAGTCGCTGCCCGAGCAGTGGGACGTGGCGGGCCTTGAGGCCGCGCTGTCCAGCGACTTCGCCATGAAGCTGCCGATCCAGCAGTGGCTCGACGAGGACGATCACCTCTACGAGGAGACCCTGCGCGAGAAGCTGCTGAACGAGATCACCACCGCATACACCGAGAAGGAAGACCAGGCCGGCATCGACGCCCTGCGCACCTTCGAGAAGCAGATTCTGCTGCGCGTGGTGGACGACCTGTGGAAAGACCACCTGTCGACCATGGATCACCTGCGTCACGGTATCCACCTGCGCGGCTACGCCCAGAAGAACCCGAAGCAGGAGTACAAGCGCGAGTCGTTCACCCTGTTCCAGGAGCTGCTCGAGTCGATCAAGCGCGACACCATCCGTGTGCTCTCGCACGTCCAGGTTCGCCGCGAAGACCCTGCCGAAGAAGAAGCCCGCCTGCGCCGCGAGGCCGAGGCACTGGCCAGCCGCATGCAGTTCCAGCACGCTGCAGCCCCAGGTCTGGAAGGCGAGCAACTGAGCGAGGAGGGCGCCGAAGTGGCTGTAGCCTCTGCGCCCGTTCGCAACGAACAGAAGCTGGGCCGCAACGAGCCGTGCTGGTGTGGTTCGGGCAAGAAGTTCAAGCATTGCCATGGTCAGATCGAGTGATTCGATCCGTCACCTGACATCTACAGGGCCGCTTGGCGGCCCATCGCGGCACAAGGCCGCTCCCACAGGCATCGCACAGAACCTGTAGGAGCGGCCTTGTGCCGCGATGGGGCGCAAAGCGGCCCCGCTTTTCGCAACTCATTCATTTTCTAGGAGCGCTCCAATGGCTGTCGGTCTCGGTCCCCTGCCTACCCTGCACCCGGTTCCCGGTTTCGAACTCGGCATCGCTTCGGCGGGCATCAAGCGCCCTGGGCGCAAGGACGTGGTGGTGATGCGCTGCGCCGAAGGCTCCAGCGTTGCCGGCGTGTTCACCCTCAACGCCTTCTGCGCCGCTCCCGTGATCCTCTCCAAGCAGCGCGTGCAGGGCACTGTGCGCTACCTGCTGACCAACACCGGTAACGCCAACGCCGGTACCGGTGCGCCGGGCCTGGCCGCCGCCGAGCGCACCTGCGCCAAGCTGGCCGAGCTGACCGGCGTGCCTGCCGAGTCCGTGCTGCCATTCTCCACCGGGGTGATCGGCGAGCCGCTGCCGGTCGAGAAGATCGAAGGCGCGCTGCAGGCTGCGCTGGACAACCTTTCGGAAAACAACTGGGCCGAAGCCGCTACTGGCATCATGACCACCGACACCCTGCCCAAGGGTGCCAGCCGTCAGTTCCAGCACGACGGCGTCACCGTCACGGTCACCGGGATCAGCAAAGGTGCAGGCATGATCCGCCCGAACATGGCCACCATGCTCGGCTACATCGCCACCGACGCCAAGGTCGCCCCGACTGTGCTCAAGGACCTGATGCTCGATGGTGCCAACAAGTCGTTCAACCGCATCACCATCGATGGCGACACCTCGACCAACGATTGCTGCATGCTGATCGCCACCGGCAAGGCCAACCTGCCGGAGGTAACCGAGGCGAGTGGCGCGCTGTTCGAAGCGCTGAAGAAGGCCGTGTTCGACGTGTGCATGGAAGTGGCCCAGGCCATCGTCCGTGATGGCGAAGGTGCGACCAAGTTCGTGACCGTGCAGGTCAATGGCGGCGGGAATCATCAGGAGTGCCTGGATGTCGGCTATGCCGTCGCTCATTCGCCGCTGATCAAGACTGCACTGTTCGCCTCCGACCCCAACTGGGGCCGCATTCTGGCTGCCGTCGGCCGCGCAGGCGTGCCGGAACTGGACGTCAGCCTGATCGATGTGTACCTGGACAGCGTGTGCATCGCCAGCAAGGGCGGTCGCAGCCCGAGCTACACCGAAGAGCAAGGTTCGGCGGTGATGGCCCAGGAAGAGATCACCATTCGTATCGAACTGGGTCGCGGCCAGTGCAGCGAAACCATCTGGACCACTGATCTGTCCCACGAGTACGTGAAGATCAACGCCGAATACCGTACCTGATCCACCCAAGGCCGCTGCCACAGGCTCGAAGGGGACCTGTGGAGCGGCCTTGTGTCGCGATGGGCTGCGCAGCAGCCCTGAATCCAAAGAGCAATGGAGCCGAACCATGAGCTATCACCTGATCATCGGCGACAAGCTGTATTCTTCCTGGTCGCTGCGCGGCGCCCTGGCCCTTGAGCTGGCAGGCGTCGGTTATGACGAGACACTGATCAAGCTCAACCAGCCTGATACCCGCAAGCGCATTCTCGAATTCTCGGCCACCGGCAAGGTGCCGCTGCTCAAGACCGAGCACGGCGTGATCGCCGACTCCTTGGCCATCGCCGAATACCTCAACGAACAGCACCCCGAGGCGCAACTCTGGCCGGTGGAGGTCGCTGCGCGTGCCCAGGCGCGCTCGGCGTGTGCGCAGATGCACAGTGGTTTCTTTGCCTTGCGCGGTGCGATGCCGTTCGATCTGTCGCGCGATCAGGCGTTGGATAGCGTGCCGCTCGAAGTGCAGGTCGATATCGACCGCATCGTCGCCTTGTGGGGCGAGTGCCGCCTGATGGCCAAGGACGGCGGCCCGTTCCTGTTCGGACGGCCTACGCTGGCCGATGCTTTCTTCGCCCCGGTGGCGGTGCGTTTGCGTACCTACCGTGTGCAAGTGCCCGCGCAGGCGGCGGCGTACATCGAAACGATCTACAACTGGCAGGCCTTCCAGGCCTGGCAGAAGGCGGGCTTGATGGAGTGTAACGGGTGAAACGGATCCATGTAGTTGCAGCCGTCATTCGCGGCGTCGACGGGCGCATCCTCATCGCGCGCCGCGCCGATACTCAGCACCAGGGCGGCCTGTGGGAATTTCCCGGCGGCAAGGTGGAAGAGGGCGAGGGCGTCGAGGCCGCACTGGCCCGTGAGCTGCACGAGGAGCTGGGTATCGTCGTCAGCGCCTCTCGGCCGCTGATCAAGGTCAGCCATGACTACCCGGACAAGCAGGTGCTGCTGGACGTGCGCGAGGTGTCGGCTTTCACCGGCGAGCCCCATGGCGCCGAGGGCCAGCCATTGGCGTGGGTTGCTCCGCGAGACCTGGACCAGTATGCATTTCCCGAGGCCAATAAACCGATCGTGGCGGCCACGCGCCTGCCGGACCAGTACCTGATCACCCCGGATGGGCTCGATACCCCGGCGTTGCTGCGCGGTATCCAGAAGGCGGTGGCCTCCGGCATCAGGCTGATCCAGTTGCGCGCGCCAGACATGTACGACCCCAAGTACCGCGATGTGGCGGTGGATGCGGTCGGGCTCTGTGCCGGCAAGGCTCTTCTGATGCTCAAGGGACCACTGGAGTGGCTGGGCGACTTCCCGTCTGCAGGTTGGCACCTGACGGCGGCGCAATTGCGCAAGTACGCTGCCAAGGGGCGACCTTTCCCGCAGAATCGCTGGCTGGCGGCGTCCTGCCATAGCGCCGAGGAGCTCGAGCTGGCACGGCAGATGGGAGTGGACTTTGTCACTCTGTCGCCAGTGCAGCCTACCCAGACCCACCCCGAGGCCACGCCGATGGGTTGGGAGGAGGCACAGCGCTTGATTGCAGGCTTCAACCAGCCAGTGTTCCTGCTGGGCGGGGTCGGGCCGGGTGAGCGTGAGCGGGCCCGGGAGGCGGGTGCTCAAGGTGTTGCCGGGATTCGGGCGTTCTGGCCTCAAGCCTGAGTCGCAGCCGGGGCCGCTTTGCGGCCCCGATGGTCTCAGCCTTGCGGCTTCTCGGCAGGCTGCCACAGCACCTCGGCCACTCCCTGGCGTCGGCCGATGATCCGCGCTGCGACAAACAGCAGGTCCGACAACCGGTTGATATAGGCCAACCCCACCCCCTCAAGCGGCTCGACGGCATTCAACTGCTGGCAGCGCCGCTCCGCCCCCCGCGCCTGGGCGCGACACACATGGGCCTGGGCCACCAGCGCCGAGCCGCTGGGCAGAATGAAGTTCTTCAATGGCCCCAACTCCTCGTTCCACCTATCGATGACCGCTTCCAGGCGCTGCACTTCCGCCTGGTCCAGCGCCTGGTAACTGGGCATCGCCAGTTCGCCGCCGAGGTCGAACAGACGATGCTGACAAGGCGCCAACACCTCGCTCAGCTCATCCAGGCCTTGCTCGGCCAGCCCGGCGAGCAGCACGCCCAGCTGGCTGTTGAGCATGTCCACCTCGCCGATGGCCTCGATGCGCGGATGGTCCTTGGGGACGCGGCGACCGTCGCCAAGGCCGGTCTCGCCCTTGTCGCCGGTGCGGGTGTAGATCTTCGACAGGCGATAGCCCATGTCATGCCTCCGTCTTGGCCGGGGGCATGGCCCCCAGCTGGCTCAAGGGCAGGCGCAGGGTGAAGCAGGTGCCTTGGCCTGGGGTGGAGTGCACCTCCATCTGCCCTTTGTGGTTGTTGGTGATGATGAAGTACGAGACCGAAAGGCCCAGACCGGTGCCCTGACCGATCTCCTTGGTGGTGAAGAACGGCTCGAAGGTGCGCTTGCGCACCGACTCGGGCATGCCGATGCCGTTATCTTCCACCTGGATTTCGGCCCATGGCGGGTTGAGGCGGGTGCGCAGGGTGATGCGCCCCGGTTCGCTGGGCGCCGGGCGCTGATGGATGGCCTGGGCGGCGTTCTTCAGCAGGTTGAGCAGCACTTGTTCCAGTTCGTTGGCGGTGCAGGGCACGGGGCCGAGCTCGGGGTCGAACTGACGGACGATGGCCTGTCCCTTGAAGTCGAAGCCCTCCGTCAGGTCGAAGTCGTTGCCGGCGATCTCCACCGCCTGGTCGATCAAGGCGGGCAGGTTGCAAGGCGCCAGTTGGCGGTTGCTGCGGCGGCTGAAGCTGAGCATGTGGGTGACGATCTTCGCGGCCCGCGCGCCGGCCTGCTGGATGCCGTCGAGCAATTGCGGCACTTCGCGGCCCTCCAGGTAGCGGTTGATGCTGGCCAGGTCGATGCCCAGCTCGTCGGCCTGCTCCTGATTGCGCGGCAGTTCCGGCGACAGGCGTCGACGAATGTTCTGCACGTTGTGCAGGATCGCGCCCAGCGGGTTGTTGATCTCGTGGGCCATGCCTGCGGCCAGGCCGCCGACCGAGAGCATCTTTTCCGATTGCACCATCATTTCTTCCAGCGACAGGCGCTGGGTGATGTCGTCGATGCGGATCACCACCCCACGCCCGCCGCCGCCGGTCAGCGGATAGAACGTGAGCGCGTAGTGGCGTGGCTCGTCGTCCTTGGGCCAGGTGACCCGCTCGACCTTCGCTACCCGGTGTTTTTCCACCGTCTCCTTGAGCTGTGGCAGGAATGGCTTGAGTGGCTCGAAAGCGATGAAGATCGGCTGGTTCAGCGCCTCGTCCAGCGGCGTCCCGGAAAGCGCGGTGGCTTCCTGGTTCCATTGCGTGACGTAGAGCTGCTCGTCGAGGGCGATCAGTGCCGAAGGCATGGAGTCGATGATGCTGTTCAGGTAGTTCTGGAAGCCTGTCAGCTTTTTCTCGATCTTGCTGCGCACCTGAACTTCCAGTTCCAGCTTGCGGTTGGTGTGGCGGGTTTCCTCGGCCAGGCCCTGGGCCTGGTCGAAAGCCGACTGGAATTCGTCGCGGGCACGCTTGAGCTGGTCTTCGCGCGCTTCGATACGCGACAGCATGGTGTTGAACGCTTCGGCAAGGCTGCCGATTTCGTCGTCGTTGCCCCGTTGCGCACGCAGGGCGTAGCTCTCCTCGCGGGTCACCTGGCGCGAGAGCTCCTCGAGGCTGTTGATCGGCTGGGTGATGAGGCGCTTGATCTGCCGGGCGATGATCAGCCACAGCAGAATGCTGAACACCAGGATCGCCAGGCTGGCAGACAGGGTGCCGGTATAGAACGCAACCGGCAATTCGCTGCTGGCCACCAGCAGCAGGTGCGCGGGCGGGCTGCCTGGACGGGGCAGGGCGATCAGCTGGGTGCTGCGAAACTCGGTGAGGCGCCAGCCGTCGATGTTGCGGTAGCGCTTGGGCATGCTCAGTGGCTGGCCATGTTGCAGTTGGGCCAGCAGGCGCCCGTCGCTGGCATACACGGCGGCGGCGCGCAGGGGTGAATAGCTGTCGAGCTCCTTGAGCAAGGCGCTGGCGGCTTCTGGGCTGTCGCTGGCGCGCGCGGAAAGCTGTGGATTGGCGACCAACCGGCCGATGGTCTGTAGCGCCTGGGGAGCCATGCTTTCCTGGGTGATCCAGTAGGCGGCGCTGATGAAGGCCAGGTTGGCCACCAGCAGGATGGTGACCAGCAGCACCAGCAGGGCGGCCAGCAGTTTTTGCCCGACCGGAAGGTTTTCCAGGCGTTGGCGCAGGGTCATGGGCGAAGTGATGTCCGTGTCGGTGGGTGGGCAGCGTCAGTCGCTGGGCAGGTTGCGTGCCTGCAGGTTATCGACCAGGCGTTGGCGCAGGTGTTCCAGGCCAGGTGTCGCCAGGCCATGCCGGGCGGCAACGTTGCAGGCATGGCCAAGCAGGTAGTGCAGCTCGGTACGTCGGCCTGCGCGCACGTCCTGGTACATCGAAGAGTAGTTGGCCGCGGTCGCCACGATCACCCGCTGGACGTCTTCGGCCAGGTTTTCGGCCGCTTGCGCTTGCCCGGCACTGCGCAGGAGGGTGCTCAGTTCCAGGCACAGTTCGTCGACTTCAGGCAGGTGACCAAGCAGCCCGCCATTCTGGCAGTCGTAAAGCACCGTCAGCGGGTTGATCGCGCAATTGAGTGCAAGCTTGCGCCACAGGCGGGTGAGTATGTCCAGCGACCACTCGGCCGGGATGCCGGCCTCGCTCAGATCGTCGAACCATTCGGGGACGCCAGGGTTGCCCGGATCGCCCAGCCAATTGAAGCCCTGGCCAGCGAACCGCACCTGCCAGTCGCGCTCGCGGAACGCACCTTCGGTGCTGGAGGCGAAGATACAGCGGGCGTGGGGAGCCTGCTCGGCCACTTCATCCTGGCTGCCGAGGCCGTTCTGCAGCAGGACCAGCTCAGCACCTTCGGCCAGCCGCGGCGCCAGGCGCGCGATGGCAGGCGCGGCGTCGTAGGCCTTGCACGCCAGCAGCAGGCGGTGGATAGGGCCTTCGCCCTCGCAGGTCTGTGCCGGAATGGCGAATTGTGTTGTCTGGTGCTGTTCGATCAGGGTCAGGCCGCCTTCGGCTTCATAAGCTGCCAGGCGCTGTTCGTCGCGCAGCACCAGGCGCACGGCCTTGCCCGCCCGTGCCAGGCGGCAGGCCCAGAGGCTGCCGAGGCTGCCGGCGCCGAGAATATGCCAGGTGCTGCTCATCTGCGTTTCGCAACCCGTTATAATGAGCCCGCATTTTAACCATCAAACCCGACGCGCTCCATCTTCAAGCCGAGCGCGCTTTTATTTTATGGAGAACAACCATGCCTTCGTTCGACGTGGTATCGGAACTGGACAAGCACGAAGTGCAGAACGCGGTCGAAAACGCCATCAAGGAGCTCGATCGCCGCTACGACCTCAAGGGCAAGGGCAGCTTCGAGTTCAAAGACAAGGAGCAGACCGTGATGCTCACTGCCGAAGCCGAATTCCAGCTCGAGGCGATGATCGAAATCCTGCGCCTGGCGCTGGTCAAGCGCAAGATCGACGTCAAGTGCCTGGAAACCAAGGATCCCTATGCTTCCGGCAAGGAAATGAAACAGGAAGCCAAGTTCCGCGAGGGCATCGACAAGGAGCTGGCGAAGAAGATCGTCGCCCACATCAAGGATGCCAAGCTCAAGGTCCAGGCCGCCATCCAGGGCGAGCAGGTACGGGTCACCGGCAAGAAGCGCGACGACCTGCAGGAAGCCATCGCTGCCCTGCGCGCCAAGGAATTCGACATGCCGCTGCAGTTCAACAACTTCCGCGACTGATTCTGCGGGGCAGGAACCTTGATGGCACACCAATGTCCATCGCTTCCTGCGACCGCTGAATGTCCGGCGGTCTGCTTTACTGTGCACGTGTCGTTCGACATCAGGAGATGAACATGGATTTGAACGCTGAAGTCGATCAACTGGTACGCCAGTCCGAGACTTGGATTCCCTTGATCATGGCGTACGGCAGTCGTTTGTTGCTGGCGCTGCTGACCCTGGCGATCGGCTGGTGGATCACCAACAAGATCAGTGATCGATTGGCCAGGCTCGTCGGCCTGCGGGTAGCTGACCCGGCGTTGCAGGGTTTCATCCGCACGCTGTCCAACATCGTGCTCAAGGTGATGCTGGCGATCAGCGTGGCGTCGATGATCGGCATCGAAACCACCTCGTTCGTCGCTGCCATGGGTGGTGCCGTGCTGGCCATCGGCCTGGCCTTGCAGGGCAGCCTGGCAAACTTTGCCGGTGGCGTGCTGATCCTGCTGTTCCGCCCGTTCCGCATCGGCGACTGGATCGAGGCCCAGGGTGTGAGCGGGACCGTCGACAGCATCCAGATCTTCCACACCGTGCTGCGTAGCGGTGATAACAAGACGGTCATTCTGCCTAACGGCACCTTGTCCAACGGCATCATCGTCAACACCAACCGCCAGCCGACGCGCAAGGTCGTGTTCGACGTGGGTGTGGACTACGAGGCCGACCTGCAGAAGGCGCGCAACGTGCTGCTGGAGCTGGCGCAGGACCCTCGGGTGCTGCCCGACCCAGCGCCTCAGGCGGTGGTTGCCACGCTTGGTGACAGTTCGATCACCGTGTCGCTGCGCCTGTGGACCAAGACTGCCGACTACTGGGACGTGATGTTCATGCTCAACGAGCAGGCGCGCGATCGCCTGAAGGCCGAGGGGATCGACATTCCCTTCCCGCAGCGGGTGATTCGCGTGGTGCAGGAGACTGCCGCGCAGTAACCCACGCTGTACAACGGGGCCCCTGCAGGGGCCCTTGTTTTTTGCGCCTTACACTTGTTCACAGCCAAAGCCGGTGATTTCTGGCATATAGCCTGACCCCTTCTGTCTGCACCCGAAACGCCATCATGAAACCATTGTTGTATATCACTCCTCTGCGGGCCCTGTTGTTCGGCCTGACCCTTGCCCTGTTCGAACTGCTGACCTACCTGGCCAGCGATGCCGTCATGCCTGCCATGCCGGTGGTGGTCGACGATCTCAAGGCCAGCCCTGAATTCATTCCCCACGCCCTGAACCTCTACCTGCTTGGCGGCGTAGTACTGCAGTGGCTGATCGGCCCGCTGGCCGACCGCTATGGCCGCCGTCCACTGCTGCTGACCGGCTGCGCCTTCTTTGGTGCGGCATGCCTTGCGACCTTCTGGGTGCACGATATCGGCCTGTTCAATCTGCTGCGCCTGCTGCAGGGCATTGGCCTGGGCTTCGTGGTGACGGTGAGCTATCCGGCGCTCAACGAGGCGTTCAGCGAGGCTGACGCGGTGCGGATGATGGCGCTGCTGGCCAACATTGCGCTGCTCTCGCCGTTGCTCGGGCCGCTGGTGGGGACGTTGATGCTGCAGTGGCTCGACTGGCGCTGGCTGTTCGTCGCCTTCGCGGTGGGCGCGGTGCTGTGCTGGGGGCTGCTGTATCGCCTGATGCCTGAAACGCTCGGGGTCGAGCGCCGTGATGGCTCGCGCCTGGCCTTCACACCCATCCACCTGTTGCCCTTGCTGGCCGGTTACGCGCAGTTGCTGGGCAACCGTCGTTTTGTGGCTGGCAGCGCGGCGTTGGGTTTGGTGGGCTTGCCGCTGATCGGCTGGATCGGCCTGTCGCCGGTCCTGCTGATCCATGACGAGGGGCTTAGCACCCTGGAATACGCGCTGTGGCAGTTACCGGTGTTCGGTGGACTGATCCTCGGCAACCTCATCATCAATCGTATTGCGGATCGTTATCCGCTGCCTGCGCTGGTGCGCGGTGCCCTGTGGCCGTACCTGGCCGGGTTGTGCCTGATGGTGCTGGCGACCTGGTTGTGGCCGACGGTGACCAGTGTGGTCGCTGGCATGTCGCTCTATGCACTGGGGTTGGGTGTGGCCAACGCGGTGCTGTACCGCATGACGCTGTTCTCCAGCGAGCAGAGCAAGGGGCTGGTGTCGGCGATGCTGGGGATGATCACCATCGCCTTGCTGGGGCTGGGGGGCGCGGTGTTGGCGATGCTGGGTGCAGGGGCGAGCTTGTTGCACTTTGCCTTGGGTGCTGGGATCGCCGGGGCGCTGGCGCTGTGGCCGTTGTGGTTCGTGGTGGGCGGTCGGCCTGGGGAAGGGGCTGTCGTTCAGTAGGCTTGAAAACGGCGTCGTCCTTTTCGCGGGCAAGTCGGGGCGCCGAACCGACGCTCCCACAAGTACACCATGGGTTTCAAGAGCAGTGGTGTACCTGTGGGAGCGGGCTTGCCCGCGAAAAGGATGAGGTGACTGTCAGGGCTGCTCGGTCACCGAGTTTTCCGCCTGCGCCTGCTTGCCGCGTCCTACTTCCTGGCGCCAGTGCAGCGCGATCAGGATCAGCGTGGGCACGCCCAGCAGGGCGGTGATCATGAAGAAGTTGTGATAGCCGAACTTCTCGACCATTACCCCTGAATAGCCGCCGATCAGCCGCGGCAGCAAGAGCATGATCGAGCTCAGCAGCGCGTACTGGGTGGCCGAGAACTTCAGGTTGGTCAGGCTAGACAGGTAGGCAACGAACGCCGAGGTCGCCATGCCGGAGCTGAAGTTGTCCAGCGAGATGGTCACCACCAGCATTTCCAGGTTCGGCCCCATGTCGGCCAGCATCACGAACAGGATGTTGGTACCTGCCGACGCCACGCCGCCGATGAACAGGATCGGCAGGATGCCGAAGCGCACGATCAGCAGCCCGCCGACACCGGCACCGACCAGGGTCATGATCAGGCCGAAGATCTTGCTGACGCTGGCGATCTGGTCCTTGGTGAAGCCCATGTCGATGTAGAACACGTTGGCCATGACGCCCATCACGGTGTCCGACATCCGGTACGTGGCGATCAGCCCCAGCAACAGCAAGGCCTGCCAGCGGTAGCGGACGATGAAGTCGTTGACCGGCGTGAGTACCGGCGCCAGGCCGCGGCGGCCCATGGAAGACAGGCAGGCCCAGGTCAGCAGTGCATAGAGGATCAGGCGCAGGAAGGCGCGGTCTTCGAGCAGCAGGTCGAGCATGGTCGAGTCGCCAAACACCACGCTGGCCCAGTCGGTGTTGAACATCTGGGTGAAGCTGGCGGGCACCGACACCAGCAGGATGATCAGCACGAACACCGACACCAGCTGATGCATCAACCCGTAGCGCGCCGCCGACAGCTGCGTGCGCAGCGGCACGGGGGGCTCACGCATCACCAGTGTGGTGAACAGCGCCGGCAGCATGAGGATGCCGAACAGCACGTAGGTGCCGGTCCAGGCTTTGTGCAGGTAGCTGAAACCGGTGGAGCCGAACCATTCGGCGAAGAACAGCGCGCCAGCGGTGGCCAGTAGTGCCGCGACCCGATAGCCAGCCATGTAGCTGGCGGCGAGGGCAGCCTGGCGCTGGTCATCGGCGATTTCCAGGCGGTAGGCGTCGACGGCGATGTCCTGGGTGGCCGAGGCGAAGGCCACCAGCACCGCCAGGGCGATCAGCCAGGACAGGTGTTTCTGCGGATCGCACAGGCCCATGCCCATGAGCCCTACGACGACCAGCACCTGCGACAGCAGCAGCCACGAGCGACGCCGTCCCATGCCGCCGAGCAGCGGCAGGCGCCATTGGTCGAGCAGCGGCGACCAGACCCATTTGAACGCGTAGGCCAGACCGATCAGGCTGGCATAGCCGATGGTCTCGCGGGCGACACCGGCTTCGCGCAGCCACACCGAAAGCGTTGAAAACACCAGCATGTAGGGCAGGCCGGCGGCGAAACCGAGCAACAACAGCACCAAGGTCGACGGGCTGGCATAGGCAGCGAGCGCAGCGCGCCAGGTTTTACGGGGCATGGGCCAACATCTGCCTCAAGTTTGCGAAAACAAAGCGCGCACTCTAACCGCTGTGCTCCATTGGGCGCCAGCCATGGCGCGACATATCCACTCGATTATTGGTCACATTCACGCCCTCTGCGCGCAGCCTGGCGCGTTGTTCGTCGCCCGACGGCGTACCCAACGCGAGGCTCAGGCGGCCACCGGCCCCGAGCACCCGGTGCCACGGCAGGCGTGTGTCAGACGGCAGTTGCCCGAGGGTGCGCCCGACCCAGCGTGCAGCGCGGCCAAGGCCGGCCAGTTCCGCCAATTGGCCGTAACTGATCACCTTGCCAGCCGGCACTTGGCCGAGCACCGAATACAGTGCCATTCGTCGGGCTTCGGAATCGTCCGGATGCGGAATCGATTGATCAGACATCAGTCAATTCCTGACCTGAAGGTGAAACAAGATGAAAGATTGGCGGAAATGAGAATTGAACTCGTAGGCATAGGCCCGGTCTGTCCTTGCTCTGGTCGTGGGTATCTGGATAATGCCCGACTTTTTTCGTCCAACCGAACGCAAATTCTGCCTATGTCCTCTAGAGCTTTGCTGTGCCTTTTCGCCGCCACCCTCTCTGCGCCCGTGCTGGCAGACACCGTCTGGATGAAGAACGGTGACCGCCTGAGCGGCAAGATCAAGGTCTTCGACGGCGGCAAGCTGCTGCTCGAAACACCCTATGGCGGCAGTATCGCCCTGGACTGGAAGCAGGTTCAGACCCTCGAAAGCGACCAGGAACTGTTGGTCAAGCAGGACGCCTACTCCGGCGAGAAGGCCAAGTCGCTCAAGGCCGCCGAAGCCGGCAAGGTGACCCTGGCCAACGGCGATGCGCCCAAGACCGTGGAGCTCGCCAGTATCGAGCAGATCATGAAGCCGCGCCCGCTGGTCGAGGACTTCCTGTGGAAAGGTAATGTCGACCTGGCGCTGGACTACAAGCGTGCCGAAAACGACACCGACGACTACGACGTCAGCTTCAAGACCACCGCGCGCCATGGCCGCTGGCGGCACAACGCCGAAGGCGAGTACAACCGCGAAACCAAGGACGATGTCACCACCACCAACAACTGGAGCGCCGAGTACGCGCTGGACCGTTTCCTCACCGAAAAATGGTTCTGGCAGGGACGCCTGGAATACAAGCGTGACCAGATCGAGAATCTGGCACGCCAGCGTACCATCGGTACTGGCCCGGGCTATCAGTTCTGGGACGACGAGCTGGGCGCGTTCTCGCTTGGTTCGCTGATCAACCGCACCGACTACGAATACCGCGATGGCGGCAAGGATAACTTCTATTCGGCAGCGGTGAAGTGGGACTACAACCGCTATCTGATCGGCAAGAAGGTCGAGTTCTTCACCACCGGCGAGCTGGGCAAGCCATTCGGTTCGGTCGCCGATTACTCGCTGGATGCCGAGATGGGCCTGCGCTACAAGGTGACCGAGTGGGCCTCGCTCAACCTCAAGGCCGAGAAGGACCTGATCAAGGGCACCAGCGACAGCGACCTGGACAAGACCCGCTACACCGCAGGTTTCGGTGTGGCCTGGTAAGACCGCTCGCACGGGGCTGTACAGCGCTCCTGTGGCAGGCGGCGGTGATAATGATTATCTTGTCACCCATCCAGTCCGCTGCCCCAGGAGTTCCCCGTGAGTACCAACGCCATCCGCCCCGCCCGGGAACTGCTGCTCGAAGAGTACCGCGGCGTTCTCTCGACCCTGTCCAAGTCCATGCCTGGCTTCCCCTTCGGTTCGGTGGTGCCCTACTGCCTGGACGCCCAAGGGCACCCGCTGATCCTCATCAGCCGTATCGCCCAGCACACCCATAACCTGCAGAAGGATGCCAAGTGCTCGCTGCTGGTGGGCGAGCGTGACGCCGAAGACGTGCAGGCGGTCGGCCGCCTGACAGTGATGGCCGAGGCGCGCAAGCTGACCGACGAAGCCGCCATCGACGCGGCTGCTGCGCGCTACTACCGGTACTTCCCCGATGCCAGCAACTACCACAAGGCCCACGATTTCGACTTCTGGGTGCTGGAACCTGTGCGGCATCGCTACATCGGCGGCTTCGGCGCGATCCACTGGCTCGACGACGTCACCTTGGCCAACCCTTTCGCCGGGGCGGCAGAAGCCAGCATGATCGAGCACATGAACAGCGATCATGCCAACGCCATCGCCCATTACGTCGAGCTCACCGGTCTGCCGCGCAGTGCACCGGCCGAGATGGTCGGCATCGACAGCGAGGGGATGCACCTGCGCATCGGCCAGGCGATTCACTGGCTGGCGTTCCCGAACACTTGCAATACGCCGACACAAGTGCGCGAAGCCTTGGTATTGCTGGCACGCGCCGACCAGTGGCCCACTCCGGCGAAGGTCGAGGGTTGAAATCGCGAGCAGTTGCATCCATTTGAGGTCTTATTGGAAGGTTCTCTTCCGTCGAGGAATCCTTGATGCGTGCTTTTCTACTGCTGTTCCTGATTTTTCCGGTGCTGGAGTTGTTCGTCTTCGTCAAAGTCAGCGCCGCCATCGGTTTCTTCCCGGCGCTGCTGCTGATCATCGCCGGTTCCGCTCTCGGCCTGCTGGTCATGCGCCTGGCCGGGCTGGCGACGGCGCTGCGCGCCCGTGAAAGCCTGCAGCGCGGCGAACTGCCCGCTGAGGACATGTTCCAGGGCCTGATGCTGGCCGTGGGTGGTGGCTTGCTGCTGCTGCCGGGCTTCATCAGCGATGTGCTGGGCCTGCTATGCCTGCTGCCCTTTACCCGCCATCTGGTTGCGCGCAAGTTGCGTCAACGGGCCGAGGCCCAGGCCACGCGCCAGAGGGCGTTCCAGGATGATCCGTTCAACGGGCAGCCGCGCGATGGCGGTCACCGTCCGAATGTGATCGAGGGCGAATACGAGCGCCGCGATCAGTGATCGACAAATGAACCCAAGGGGGCCGCTATGCGGCCCCTGCTTTTTTCGGCGTGTACACGCCGATTAAAAAAATTCCATGGCAAGCCTTGTAATCGAATCGAGCGGCCTCATGTATGTGTCACCGCAAGGTTTCTGGTGGCAACACCAGACATGACACGTGGGGTTCGCAGGCCGCGAGCCCCCTCCGGCAACGCCGGATAGCCTCAACCGCCGGTGTCGACACCGGCCGATGAAAACCACAATTTGGGAGAGATCGACAATGAAGCTTCGTCCTCTGCATGACCGCGTCGTCATCCGTCGCAGCGAAGAAGAATCGAAAACCGCTGGCGGTATCGTCCTGCCGGGTTCGGCCGCTGAAAAACCAAACCGCGGCGAAGTTGTCGCCGTTGGCACCGGTCGCGTCCTGGACAACGGCGAAGTTCGCGCGCTGGCCGTGAAAGTGGGTGACAAAGTGGTTTTCGGCCCTTACTCGGGCAGCAACACCGTGAAAGTCGATGGCGAAGACCTGCTGGTGATGGCCGAGAACGAAATCCTCGCCGTCATCGAAGGCTGATTTCCCCGATTTCCCTGCTAAAGAATTCCAAGGATTAAACGATCATGGCTGCTAAAGACGTAAAATTCGGCGATTCCGCCCGCAAGAAAATGCTCGTTGGTGTCAACGTTCTGGCTGACGCTGTCAAAGCCACCCTGGGCCCGAAAGGCCGTAACGTTGTCCTGGCCAAGAGCTTCGGCGCTCCAACCATCACCAAAGACGGTGTTTCGGTTGCCAAGGAAATCGAACTGAAGGACGCCTTCGAGAACATGGGCGCCCAGCTGGTCAAGGAAGTTGCTTCCAAGGCCAACGACGCTGCCGGTGACGGCACCACCACTGCTACCGTTCTGGCTCAGGCCATTGTCAACGAAGGCCTGAAGGCCGTCGCTGCCGGCATGAACCCGATGGACCTCAAGCGCGGTATCGACAAGGCCACCGCTGCCGTCGTCGCCGAGCTGAAGAACCTGTCCAAGCCATGCGCCGACTCCAAGGCCATCGCTCAGGTCGGTACCATCTCCGCCAACTCCGACAGCTCCATCGGTGAAATCATCGCCGAAGCCATGGAAAAAGTCGGTAAAGAAGGCGTGATCACCGTTGAAGAAGGCTCGGGCCTGGAAAACGAACTGTCCGTCGTAGAAGGCATGCAGTTCGACCGTGGCTACCTGTCGCCGTACTTCATCAACAAGCCTGACACCATGGTTGCCGAGCTCGAAGGCCCGCTGCTGCTGCTGGTCGACAAGAAGATCTCGAACATCCGCGAACTGCTGCCGGTTCTGGAAGCTGTTGCCAAGTCGGGCCGTCCGCTGCTGATCGTTGCCGAAGACGTCGAAGGCGAAGCCCTGGCTACTCTGGTGGTCAACAACATGCGCGGCATCGTCAAGGTTGCTGCGGTCAAGGCCCCAGGCTTTGGCGACCGCCGCAAGGCCATGCTGCAGGACATCGCCGTCCTGACCGGCGGCCAGGTCATCTCCGAAGAAATCGGCCTGACCCTGGAAACCACCACCCTGGAGCACCTGGGCAACGCCAAGCGCGTCATCCTGTCCAAGGAAAACACCACCATCATCGACGGTGCTGGCGTTGACGCCGACATCGAAGCACGCGTCAAGCAGATCCGTGCCCAGATCGAAGAGACTTCCTCGGACTACGACCGCGAGAAGCTGCAAGAGCGTCTGGCCAAGCTGGCTGGCGGTGTTGCCGTGATCAAGGTCGGTGCTGGCACCGAAGTCGAGATGAAAGAGAAGAAAGCCCGCGTTGAAGACGCCCTGCATGCTACCCGTGCAGCCGTTGAAGAAGGCGTGGTGCCTGGCGGTGGTGTTGCCCTGGTTCGCGCCCTGGCAGCCATTACCGAGCTCAAAGGCGACAACGAAGACCAGAACGTCGGTATCTCCCTGCTGCGTCGCGCTGTCGAAGCGCCGCTGCGTCAGATCACTGCCAACGCCGGCGACGAGCCAAGCGTTGTGGCCGACAAGGTCAAGCAGGGTTCGGGCAACTACGGCTACAACGCCGCTACCGGCGAATACGGCGACATGATCGAGATGGGCATCCTGGACCCAGCCAAGGTCACCCGTTCGGCGCTGCAAGCCGCTGCTTCGATCGGTGGTCTGATGATCACCACCGAGGCCATGGTTGCTGACCTGCCGGAAGACAAGCCAGCTGCTGGCGGCATGCCAGACATGGGCGGCATGGGTGGCATGGGCGGCATGATGTAAGCCATCCCTGGCCCTAGCTGCATGAAAAAGCCCCGCCTTGTGCGGGGCTTTTTCATGCGCGTGTGTCAGACCTGCGTCGACTCAGGCAATGCCGCGTTCAGCCACGGTCACCCTTGCCATCCCCCTGCGATAGAGCACCAGGTAATAGCAGCCCAATCCGATCAACCAGCAGAACACGGCGGTCCAGACGTTGTGCGAGAGAAAGTGTGCGCCCTGCATCATCCGGCCTACAGATAGCACCACCCCGACACCTGCCGCGAGGGCGAAGGCACCACGTGCCAGGCGTGGCTTGCGGTCACGCAGCACGAAGAACAATGCGAACAGGCTGAAGCCGGTCGCTGCATGGCCGCCGGGCCAGCACAGCCCTGGTTTGTCGGTCGCTGGCCGCGCTTCGAGCAGTTTGCTGTAGGTTTCCTTGCCGCCAAACTGGGTCAGGCTCCACGGGCACTGCACCGCCGTCAGTTGCTTGAGTGGCGTGACAAAACCGGTGGACAGCCCCAGGGCCAGCACCAGGCAACCCAGTTCGCGACGCCAACTGCCCAGGCGTGACCAGAAGAAACTGGCGATGAACGCCACTACCGCCAGCAGCCCGACACCGATCACCGCCTGCTTGACCCGGTCATGCAGGATGGTCTCCAGGAAGTAGCTATGGCGCCCGATGAATTGACCCACGGACGGATCGAACATCAGGTTGGCCACGTCCATGTCCAGCGATGTGGCCTCGAGCAGCAGCAGAACCAGTGCGGTAGCCAGGGGGATGCCAAGGTACAGCCAGAGGTTGATCGGGCGGGGTCGGGCGGTGTGCATGAAGGCTCCACAGGCAAGGGGGAAGGCACGAAAGATCGGGCATTTTCGGTCCGCGGCTATGCTCTGTGTGTGAAGGATCAGTGAAAAAAGCGTCAGTTACGCTGTTTTTCCACCAAGGCTGGCGATGCCTGGCCAATGGCCGTAAGCTGCGCCTGCCGCGCACAGCGAAGCGCCGCACAGGAGACCCCGATGCGCATTCTACTGGTTGAAGACAACCGCGATATCCTCGCCAACCTGGCTGATTACCTGGGCATGAAAGGCTACACCGTCGACTGCGCCCAGGACGGCCTGTCGGGCCTGCACCTGGCCGCGACCGAACACTATGACCTGATCGTGCTCGATATCATGCTGCCCGGCATCGATGGCTACACCCTGTGCAAGCGCCTGCGCGAAGACGCCCGCCGCGACACCCCGGTGATCATGCTGACTGCCCGCGACCAGCTGGACGATCGCCTGCAGGGCTTCCGTTCTGGGGCCGACGATTACCTGCTCAAGCCTTTCGCCCTGTCCGAATTGGCCGCGCGCATCGAGGCGGTGCTGCGTCGCGCCCAGGGCGGTGGTCGGCGTACGCTGCAGGTGGCAGACCTGAGCTACGACCTCGACACGCTGGAAGTCACCCGTCAGGGCAAGCTGCTCAAACTCAACCCGGTCGGCCTGAAGTTGCTGGCGGTGCTGATGCAGAAGAGCCCGCACGTGTTGCGCCGCGAAGTCCTCGAAGAAGCCCTGTGGGGCGACGACTGCCCCGACAGCGACAGCTTGCGCAGCCATGTCCACCAACTGCGCCAGGTGATCGACAAGCCGTTCGAAAAGCCCCTGCTGCATACCGTCCATGGCGTCGGCTATCGCCTCGCCGAGGGTCGCGATGGAGTTTAAGCAGAGCCTTGCCCAGCGCATCATCATTGCCTTTGCACTGATGAGCGCGCTGGTCGCTGGCGCGTTTGCCTTCGGCATCGTCGCCACTGTTCACCTGGTCGAAGAACGCCTGATTTCCTCGGTGCTGGGGGGGGATCTGCAGCGTCTGCTGCGCATGGACAGCGTCAGTGACTGGAGCCACCGCCCGCGCCCTGACCAGTTGTTCTACTTCAGCGGCGGTCGCGATGATTTCGAGTTGCCCAAGGACCTGCGTCACCTCGATGCCGGCTTCCATGAAGTGTTCCGCGACCAGCTCTCCTACCACGCCATGGTCGAGGTCGTGGACGGTCGTCGCTATGTACTGTTGCAGGACCAGAGCGATTTCGAGGAGCGTGAGCGGGTGCTGTTCGCCGTGGTGGTGGTGGGCTTCCTGCTCAGCCTGGTGCTGGCGGCATTCCTTGGCTGGCTGCTGGCGCGTCGGGTCATGGCGCCGGTGATTCGTCTGGCGCGTCAGGTTCGCCATCGTGACCAGTTGCTCGGTTTGGCGCCGCCGCTTGCGCCGGACTATGCCGCCGACGAAGTCGGGCAGTTGGCGGTGGCGTTCGACGATACCCTTGGTCGCTTGCGCGATGCGTTGACCCGCGAGCGACTGTTCACCAGCGATGTCAGCCACGAACTGCGCACCCCATTGATGGTGCTCGCGACTTCCTGCGAACTGCTGATGGAGAACACCGGCCTGGACAGTCGGTCACGCGCCCAGGTGGAACGGATCGCCCGTGCCACCGAGGAGATGCGCGAGCTGGTCAAGACCTTCCTCATGCTGGCCCGGGCCCAGCGTGACGAAGGTGCGGTGGCCTCGCGGGCTAGCCTGCGCGAGGTCGCTGATGATCTGATCGGCGTGTGGCGCGACACCATCGAGCAGAAGGGCCTGACGCTCTACTACGATGGCCGTGTCAGTGCCAGCCCGACCTTGTACAACGCCACCTTCCTGCAATCGGTGATGGGCAACCTGCTGCGCAACGCAGCGCATTACACCGATACCGGTTATATCCGCCTGAGCCTCGAGGCCCGCGGTTTCAGTGTCGAGGACAGCGGCGTGGGCATTCCCGAGGAGCAGCGCGAGGCTATGTTCAAGCCTTTCGTGCGTGGCGACGAGCGGCGTGGCGAGGGGCTCGGCCTGGGGCTTTCGCTGGTGCAGCGGATCTGCGACGACCAGGGCTGGCGCGTGACCCTGACCGCCACCGCGCCCCACGGCTGCCGCTTCCAGGTAGACCTGAGCCAGGGCACCGCGCTGGCGCATGAGCAGGAAATCGACACGACACTGCAGTAGAAACCGGGGCCGTACGGCGGCCCCGACGCAGAATGTTGTGTAATGATTCGTAAGATTTAACCCTTTCGGGTGACAGTTTTTTCACATGGCGATGACCTGATGCCAACGCTTGCCCACCTAATGTGGTCGGCATTGAGTCAGGAGATGTCCCATGCGTAGCCCTATCAAACTCGAATTTTCCGAAAAGTACGATCAGCAGCACGCCCGTGAGTACTTCATCAAGCATCAGGATGGCCTGGCCCGTCGCCTTTCCCACACGCGTGACGAGCAACTTGCTCGCCGCGCCCTGACACTGGCCGGCGAGCCGGGCCTGGTGCTCGACCTGCCATGCGGCGCCGGCCGTTTCTGGCCGCTGCTGGCGGAAAAACCCAACCGCGTGATCATCGGTGCAGACAATTCCGCTGCGATGATCGAGACAGCCTGTGCGTCGCAACCGCCAGCGGTGGTCCAGCGGGTACGCCCTTTGCAAACCTCAGCCTTTGCCATTGACCTGCCGGACAACTCGGTAGACAGCATTTTCTGCATGCGATTGTTCCACCACATCGGTGATCCGGCCCATCGCAAGACAATTCTTTCTGAATTTCAAAGAGTTAGCCGCGATAGCGTGATCCTGTCGCTGTGGGTGGATGGCAATTTCAAGGCATGGCGGCGCAAGAAGCTCGAACAACGACGCAGCGCCAAGGCGGAGCAGGACAGTTACCAGAATCGCTTTGTGTTACCTGCTGCTACGGTTGAAGAAGAATTTGTGACAGCAGGCTTCAGGATTCAGGAACGTCTCGACTTCCTGCCGTTCTATGCCATGTGGCGAGTCTATGTATTGCGAAAGGGGTGAGGGATTCATGGCAGCAACTCAGGGGCAGGTGTCGCAATTCGACTACTACTGGCAACAGCAGGGGGAATGGGTCGAGGAGCCCAATCAGCGACGTGGCGGTGAAAGTGGCGTGCAGCGCCTGGATGATGGCAACGGCCATCTGCTCTATGCCAAGCGCCAGGTCGGGCATATCTACCGCAGCCTGCTGCACCCCTTCGGCCGCCCCACGGTATTGCGCGAGCTGGACGCCCTGAACAGCTTCGAGCAGTTGGGAGTGCGGGTGCCGCGCATCGTCTTTGCTGGTGCAGAACGCGATGCCGAGCACCAGTGGCGGGCACTGTTGGTCAGTGAAGCGCTGGATGGATTCGTCGATCTCGACACCTGGCACGCCCAGGGCGCTCGCGAGCATTACCCGCAGGTGCTGCATGAGCGCATGCTCAAGGACCTGGCTGACAACCTGGCGCGGATGCATCTGGGCCACTGGCAGCACGGCTGCCTGTACGGCAAGCATGTGTTCGTCAAGGTGAGCGGTGAAGGTGAGCAGGCGCGGGCCGAAGTGGCCCTGCTGGACTTGGAGAAGTGCCGCCGCCGCATCAGTTGCCAGCGCGCGGCCTACAACGACCTGCGCCAGCTGCGCCGCCATTCGTCGTTCAATGAAGCGGAGTGGCAAACCCTGCTCTACTTTTATGAGAGGGCGTTTGGCAGCGCTGTCAAAGGGTTAGGTTGATGAAACTAGAAATAGCTCGAGCTTTGTTCTTGGTGGCCGCGCTTGGCGTGACCAGCGTAGCCGTGGCGGCCTGGGAGGTGCCACGGCCTACCGTGTTCAGCAAGAGCGATGCGGCGGGGCAGTGCGCCACGCCGCGGGTGATAAAGCCAGAGCAGGCGCAGGCCCCGGCCCAGCCGGATCATGATCTGCTGTTGTTCCTGTTCGGGATGCGCCAGGGGCTGCGGCCGTTTGGTTGAGCCCCAGGCACGAGGCCCCGCAGATGCGGGGCCTTGTTGTTTCTGGCTAATGGGTTTGTCGTTTTTCCAGGCTTGAGGTTGTGCCGCCGCTCCCCTGGCGCTCATCCGCCACCGTCCGATGCGCCAGCAAGGTGTATACGCAGGGCAGCACGAACAAGGTGAACAGCGTGCCGATCGACATGCCGGTGGCAATCACGATACCGATGTCGAACCGGCTCACGGCGCCGGCACCCGTCGCCAGGATCAGTGGCACCATGCCGAATACCATTGCTGCGGTGGTCATCAGCACCGGCCGCAGACGGATCGCCGCGGCTTCCTCGATCGCCTCGCGCACCCCCAGGCCTTTTTCCTCGCGCAGCTGGTTGGCGAACTCGACGATCAGGATGCCGTGCTTGCTGATCAGCCCGATCAGCGTGACCAGCCCGACCTGGGTGTAGATGTTCATGCTCGAGACGCCAAGAAACAGCGGCAGCAGTGCGCCACAGATCGACAGCGGCACGGTCACCAGAATCACCAGCGGGTCGCGGAAGCTTTCGAACTGTGCTGCCAGCACCAGGAAGATGATCGCCAGGGCCAGACCGAAGGTCACCCACAGGGCGCTGCCTTCCTGGACGAACTGCCGCGCGGTGCCGGCATAGTCGAAGGCGAAGCCCTCCGGCGCCTCCTCGCGGGCGATGCCGCGGATGGTATCCAGCGCCTCGCCCATGCTGACCATCGGTACGCCCTGGATGATCGCCGAGTTCAACTGCTGGAACTGGTTGAGCTGGCGCGGTCGGGCCCGCTCGCTGAGGGTGATCAGGGTCGACAGGGGCAGCATCTGGTCCTGCTCGTTCTTCACGTAATAGTTGTTCAGCCAGCCGGCGTTGTCGCGGTAGGCCCGCTCGACCTGGGCGATCACCTTGTAGCTGCGCCCTTCGAGGGTGAAACGGTTGATTTCCGCCTCGCCCAGCAGGGTGGCCAGCGTTGCGCCGAGGGTATCCATCGACACCCCCATCTGCGCCGCCTTGGCCCGGTCGATATCGACCACCACTTCGGGCTTGTCGAAGGCCAGGTCGATGTCGAGGAAGGCGAACTTGCCCGAGGCCTGGGCGCGCTCCTTGACGCGCTGTGCCACTTCCAGCAGGGCTGGGTAGTCGCCTGCGGTGTTGAGCACGAACTGGAACGGCAGGCCTTCGCCAGTGCCCGGCAACGATGGCAGGTTGAAGCCGAAGATCTGCAGCCCGCCTATGTCCTCGAGCTTGGCCTGCACCAGCGGCAGCAGTTGCATCTGCGTACGTTCGCGCTCGTTCCAGGGCTTGAGCAGAAAGCCGCCGATACCGCTTTGCACACCATTGAAACCGTTGATCTGGAACGAGGAGTAATACTCGGGGAAGGTCTTGAACAGCGGTGTGAAACGGTCGGTATAGGCGTTGAGGTAATCCAGGTTGGCCGGCTGCGGCGAGCTGCTCATCATGAAGATCACCCCCTGGTCTTCGTTGGGCGCCAGCTCGTTCTGGGTGAACTTGAGCAGTACCGGGATCAGGCACAGGATGATCACGGCGAAGACGATGACCACCGGGCGGCTGTCGAGGGTGCCGTGCAGCAGGCGCTGGTAACGCACTTTCAGACGCTCGAAGATCTGGTCCAGGCGATGGGCCAGGCCTTTCTCGCTCTGCTCGGGGCGCAGCAGCAGTGCGCACATCATCGGTGACAGGGTCAGGGCCACGATGCCGGAGATCACTACCGCGCCCGCCAGGGTCAGGGCGAACTCCTTGAACAGCGCGCCGGTCAGCCCGGTGAGGAAGCCGATCGGTGCGTACACCGCCGCCAGGGTGATGGTCATCGACACCACCGGCATGGCGATTTCCCGCGCGCCTTCGAGGGCAGCGTCGAACGGCGTCTTGCCTTCCTCGATATGGCGGTGGATGTTCTCCACCACGACGATCGCGTCGTCCACCACCAGGCCGATGGCCAGGACCATGGCCAGCAAGGTCAGCAGGTTCAGCGAATACCCCATCATCTGCATGAAGAACAGCACGCCGATCATCGACAGCGGGATGGTGATCACCGGGATCAGCACCGAGCGCAGCGCACCGAGGAACAGGAACACCACGACGATGACGATCAGCACCGCTTCGCCGAGGGTCTTGATCACTTCATCGATGGAGGCCTGGATGAACAGCGTGGCGTCGTAGGCGATGGAGACTTTCAGTGCCGAGGGCAGCTGGCTTTCCAGGTCCGGCATGATTCGCCGCACCTCCTTGATCACCTCCAGCGGGTTGGCCGATGGCGTGGCCTTGATGCCGATGTACACCGACGGGATACCGTCGAAGGAGCTGACCGTGTCGTAATTCTCCGCGCCCATCTCGATGCGCGCCACATCGCCGAGCAGCACACGACTGTCGCCGACGGTCTTGACCGGCAGGGCGGCGAAAGCTTCGGCGGACTTCAGTTCGGTGGTGGCATTGACGCTGGTGACCACGTATTCGCCCTTCACCTCGCCGGCGGCAGCCAGGAAGTTGTAGCGGCGCACCGCGCTGGTCACATCGGTGGCCGAAAGCCCGAACCCGGCCAGCTTCACCGGATCGACCCAGATGCGCATGGCGAACACCTGGTTGCCGAGGATTTCGGCTTCGGCCATGCCTGGCAGGGTCGCAAGCTTGGGCTGGATGACCCGTGACAGGTAGTCGGTGATCTGCGGGTTGCTCATTTCGCTGCTGTAGAAGCTGATGTACATCAGCGCCGAGGCATCGGCCGCCTCCTTGCTCAGGACCGGGTCTTCGGAGTCCTGCGGCAGTTTGTTGCGCACCTCGTTGGCCTTGGCCAGCAGTTGGGTGAACAGGCGATCCGTATCGGCACCGATGCGCGCGTAGACCGAGATCACCGAAAAGTTCTGGCGGCTCACGGAGGTCATGTAGTCGATGCCGTCGGCACTGGCCAGGCTCTGCTGCAGCGGTTGGGTGATGTAGCCCTGGATGGTCTCGGCGTTGGCGCCGGGATAGGCGGTGGTCACCGTGATCAGGGCGTTTTCCATCTGCGGGTACTGGCGGATCTGCAGCTTGCTCCAGGCCTGGAAGCCGAGCAGCAGGATCAGCAGGCTGACCACGCTGGCGAGTACGGGGCGGCGGATGAATGGGTCGGTGAATGCCATGCCAGCCTCCGCGTCAGTGGGGGGCCGCCGCGCCTTGGGCGTCGGCGGGCGACAGGGGCGGGTCCTGGCTGATGCGTATCGCAGCGCCCGGGCTGAGCTTTAGCTGTCCGGCGGTGACCACCTGTTCGCCGGCCTGCAGCCCCTTGCGCACCACCACCACGCCATCGCGGCGCTCGCCGGTCTGTACGGTGCGCTGCTCGGCGACCAGATGTGCCTGGCCATCGTCGGCCTTCTTCTCGCCGACCACATACACCGAGTTGCCGTAGAGGGTGTAGGTGATCGCGCTCTCCGGCACCACCACCTGCAATTGAGGATCGGGCAGCAATACCAGCAGGCTGGCGAACATGCCCGGTAGCAGCTTGCCATCCGGGTTGGCCAGGGTGGCGCGCAGCAGCAGGTTGCGCGTGCTTTCCTCGACCTTGGGGTTGATTGCGCTGAGGCGGGCAGGGAAGGTCTGGCCGGGGAAAGCCGCCACCTGCACCAGCACCTGCTGGCCGAGGGACAACTGCGGTAGCGCCTGTTCGGGTACGTTGAAGTCGACGTAGAGGCTGGAGAGGTCCTGCAGCGTGGCAATCACCGTGCCGCTGGCCAGATAGTCGCCGACATCCACCTGACGTATGCCGATGGTGCCGCTGAAGGGCGCCTTCATGCTTTTCTTGGCCAGCGAGGCCTTGAGCTGTTCGACCACGGCCTGGTTGCGCCGGTACTGGGCGGTGAGGCGGTCGAATTCACCGCGGGAGATGGCCGAGTCGCCTACCAGTTGGCTGCCGCGGCCGAAATCGACCTTGGCCAGGCCCAGGTCGGCCTGCGCGGTGCCCAGCAGCGCGGCCTCCTGTTCGCTGTCGAGTTCCAGCAGCAGTTGCCCGACCTTGACCTGTTGTCCGGAATCGAAATGCAGGTGCTTTACCGTCCCGGCCACTTCCAGGCTGAGTTCGACGCCCTGCAGCGCCTTGAGGCTGCCGACCGCCGGCAGGCGTTCCTGCCACTGGCGTTGCTCGGCCTTGGCGGCAGCGACGCTGATCGCGGGTTTGGGAGCGGAAAAGACCTGGATCTGGCGGTAGATCGAAAAGGCCTTGATGCCCCCTAGGGCGAGCACGATCAGCAGCACCACGGCCAACATGATCAGCATGCGGCGGCGTAGCATGGTCCGCTTCCTTGGATGTGATTGTCATGGGTATGGCACGACCACGGGCGATCCTGCCCACGTGCGGATGAAGGCAAGTATTGACTGTTTTTCGGGAAGTGGGAGATGTATCGACTGGGCAGGCCCTATCGCAGGGCGAGCCTGCTCCCACTACCCGTGGATGCCGGGCCTGTGGGAGCAACTGTCTTGCTCAAAATCTAGAAGCCAGCCCAATCCCCTGTGGGAGCGGGCTTGTCCCGCGAACACGGGCGTAGCCCGTGCCAGGCAGCGCGGTGTCTTTTTCGCGGGTAAACCCGCTCCCACACGTACGGCGTTCGGATTTACGCCGGTGTTGCGCTCTTGCACTGAGGCAATTCCACATCCTGCCAGGGGGTACCCGTTCTTAGCATCGCATTGAGTCGTACGATGAAAACTCTCATGCAGGCCACAATCGCGACCTTGGCTGCCTTGCCCCTTTCACGCAGTGCTTGGTACTTCGCCTTAAGCGAGGGGTTTTGCCTTACGGCCACCAAACACGACATGTACAACGCGCACCTTATCCCGAAACGGCCTCCCGAGATCGAGCGCTTGCCTACGGATGTTCCACTGTCGTGATTGAAAGGTGCCACCCCAACCAGCGAGGCTATTTCTCGGGCCTCCACATGGCCCAACTCCGGCAGCAGCGTTACAAGCTTCCCAGCCGTCACCAGCCCGATACCTTTGACCTGGACTAGTTGAGCAATTCGTTCATCACCCAGCCCTTCGGCATGCAGCTTGAGCTCATGCTCAATCTGTCTGATCTGAGACCTGAAGTGCTGGAGGTTGGACTTCAGGAAGCGAGCGACCACCTCAGACTGAGCCTGTTTCAGGCGCCGCCGGTCGTCGTCTCGCTGCTGGACCAGACGATCACGCTGCTGCAGCAGCTCGCGCAGCAACGCCCTCTGCGGACTGACCTGCAGAGTAGGTTTATCGGGGATAACTTCGGCGAAATGCGCCAATACCGCTGCATCGATGGCGTCGGTCTTGGCTTTGATATTCATGGACTCGGCAAACGACCTGGCTCGCCTGGGGTTGACGCGAATGACCTTGTAGCCAGCGCTCTGCAGAAAGCTCAGAACCTCACGCTCGTATCCGCCTGTCGCCTCCAGCAGGACACGCTTGACCTTGAGGCCTCGAAGGCTCTTCTCCAATACCTCGAACCCTGCCTGATCGTTGGTGACATTGATCTTGAGGCTCTGGGGACGGACCGCTATGTCCAGCGTGCGACTAGAAACATCGATACCCACAAAGGAAACCATCACCAAAATCTCCTAGACTCAACAGAGTGAGAGGACTTTGGCTTGGCCCACGCTTGTGATTCGAGATCAAGGCCGCATCCAACTGTTCGGGCTCTCGCCAAAGTGGAACGGTGAATGGCAGCTTGTGCTCCCACTCGTGCTCAAGGCACACGCGGCATTCAGCTTGCCATTCACCGCTCTCACTCCAGATTCTAATCCCCTATCAAGACACAAGCGGGCTCGTCCCGCGATAGGGCCGGTGGGGCCAGTGCTGAATCAGACCAGATGCAGGTGGTTGTCCCAAAGCCCGGATGGCAGATTCATGGGCTGCCCGACCAGCTCGGCCTTGCGGCAGTCGTAATAGCGGCAGCGCCCCTGCCCCGAGGTGACGACGAAGCCGTCCTTCACCGCGCCGACTCCGGCGCAATCGGGCATCGGCGCATCGAGCTTCACCGCGCCGCTGTCCAGGTCCCAGATGAACAGGCGGTTGGCCCGCGGCGCGGTCAGTGCCACCAGGCGCAGGTCACTGTGCACGGCGACACTGGCGGTGTACTGGGCCATCGACTGCAGTTGCCGCTCCGGCACCGGGAAGGCCTTGAACGCCTCGCCCGGACGCTTGATCGCCAGCAGTTCGGCGGTTTCTTCAGAACCTCCCATGAACTGCTGGCAGGCAAGGACGGTGCCGTCGTTGCCCACCGCGAGATGGCGCACGCTGTTCATCTGCTGAGCCAGCGTCTCCTTGCTAAGCAGCGTGCCATCACGCTGCATCAGCACCAGGCTCGGCTCCATGGCGTCGAGGTTCATCTCTACCCGGCTTTCGGCCTCGGTGCGGATGCCTCCGTTGGCCACCACCAGGGTTTCGCCGTCGGGCATCCAGGCCACTTCATGGGGGCCGACGCCATGGGTGGGGATCTCGCCGCTGTGTACCAGGCGCTGGCCCTCGAAACGGTAGACCCCGAGCACGCCGCGCCCGGGGTCGGTGGTGTCGTTCTCGGTGGCGTACAGCCACTCGCCATCCTTGTGGATGACGGCATGGCCATAGAAGTGCCGGTTCGGTTGCGAGGTGATCGTCTGCAGCAGACGACCGTCGCGCAGGTCGATCAGGTAGCTTTCGGTACCTGGTCGACGGGCGACGAACAGGGCGACCGGCTGTTCGGGGTGATGAATGATTGCATGGCAACGCTGGGCCACCTGTGTGGCGAACACCTGGGTGCCGTCGAGGCGGTAGCCTACGGCATGGTGGCCGCCATCGGCATCGTCACGCGCCGACAGCAGCAGCGGCTCGCTGCCCTTGTTGCGCAGCAGGGTCCAGCCGCCGAGCGTCAGGGCGCTGAGCAGCACGCTACCGAGTTTGAGGGCCTGGCGTCGCAGCATGATCAGTCACCGTCGTTGGCATTGAAGCCCAGCTGGATATTCAACGCCTTGGCCAGCTCGCCTTCGTGCAGGCGGTGGACGACGTTGAGGCTGTCGTAGATCTGGTTGAGGGTCTGCTTGCCGGCATCGTCGGCGAGCAGTTCGCCCAGGGTCTTCTGGTTGTCAGCCAGCAGTTTGGCAGCGCTGGCGTAGGCATCGTCGATCTTTTGCGCCAGCGCGCTCTGATCTTTACCCAGCAGACCGCGCAGGCCTTTGTTGTCGACCCCGGTCCAGACGGTTTCGGCGGCCTTGAGCGAAGCCTCCAGGCTCTTGAGCGAGGAGTGGCTGCGCCAGGCTTCGGCCTGCAGCGGCTGAGGGACACCCTTGCTCTGACGGCCCATGGGGGCGCCGAGTTTCTTCTTCAGCGTGTCCAGGGCGGTGACCTGCGCGCGCAGCAGGTCGGCGATCGCTTCATGCGAGTCGGCGTAGCGCTGGTTGGGGAACTTGGTCATCTGCGACAGCATGCCATCGGTACTGTTCCAGCTCTTGAGAATGTCTTCGGCCAGGGCTTTCTGGTGCTCGGCGATGGCCACCAGCAGCGGGCAGTAGCGGGCTTTCTGCTCGGCGGTGGCGATGTCCGGCTTGCTGTCGAAGAGGATGTACTCGTAGGCCGACAGGCCACGGACCACGACGCTGGCCTTGCCGAGGCTGTCTGCGTCGACCGGCTTGTCGCCGCTGACCAGTTGCTCGACCTGGCGGCCGACCAGGTTCTTCTTGTCAGGCCAGAACTGCACCTGCCAGGCGCGGTTGCCTTCGGCCAATGGGCCGACCAGCAGCGGCTGCAGTTCGGCCCAGGCCTTCTGCGCGTTGAGGAAGTCGGCGCGGGCGGTGTCCAGGCTCTGCTTGCCTTCGCAATAGGCCAGGGCGCTGGCAGCCAGTTGGCGGTCGGCCTCGACCCAACGGCTGTAGGTCGGCAGGATCACCTGCTGGGCGATGGCGGCGGAGGTCACGGCTTGCGGGTCCTGCGGCGAGCAGGCGCCCAGGGCGATGGCGGCGAGGCTGGTGAACAACAATTTGGGTCGGAACATGCCCGGCTCCTTGCGCGTTTAAAGTGAGTTCAGGAAAGCCAGCAGCGCGGCGCGTTGCTCGGCATTGAAGGTCAGTACGTGACGGCGTGCAGCCTCGGCTTCGCCGCCGTGCCAGAGCACGGCCTCGAGCAGATTGCGGGCGCGACCGTCATGGAGGAACTGGGTGTGGCCGCTGACGGTTTCGGTCAGGCCGATGCCCCACAGCGGCGGCGTGCGCCAATCCTGGCCACCGGCGGCGAACTCGCTACGGTTGTCGGCAAGGCCTGGGCCCATGTCATGCAGCAGCAGGTCGCTGTAGGGGCGGATCACCTGGTTGGCCAGTTCTGGCTCGACGTTGTCACTGCCCGTGGTGAACTGCGGTGTGTGACAGCCCTGGCAGCCTGCCTGGAAGAACAGGTTCTTGCCGGCCAGCACCTGCGGCGAATTCACCTCGCGGCGTGCAGGCACCGCGAGGTTGCGGGTGTAGAACGTCACCAGGCGCAGGATGTTGTCGCTGACTTCCTTTTCGCCGTTGTCACCGTCGCCGTTGGGCGCGGCGCGGCATTCGACCTGTGCCGGCGTGCAATCGTCCTCGGGCTTGAGGGTGCTGGTCAGGCCCATGTCGCCAGCGAAGGCGTGGACGTTCTGCTGGTTGACGTTGGGTTGCCCGGCTTTCCAGCCGAAGCGGCCGACCACGGTCTTGCCCTGGGCATCGTCCCAGACCCGGTTGGCGCGGCCGCGGATGCCGTCGTTGTTGCGATCATCCGGGTCTTCGTTGGCCAAAAGCGCAGCCTCCGGGATGGCCTCGAGCAGTCCGAGGCCGATCATGGGCGGGGCGACGCGGGCGGACATGCGTGTGTCCGGGTGCATCGGGCCGTAGCCGAGCTGGGTGATCTCCACGGTCGGGCGGCGCAGTTCGACCTGGTGGCCATCCTTGAAGGTGACGGTCTCGCTGTCGTAGCTGACCCGCACCTTGCCTTCCGGAGCTACGCCGGGGATCGACATGTCCTGCAGTTGCGTACCGTAGACCGGTTCGGGAACCACGCCGAGGCGTTCGATTTCCTTGATGAACTGCGGCTGGTCGGGGATCGACAGGCGCACCAGCATGGACACGGCATTGCGGGCATCGGCCTCTGGCGGATGACCTCGGCCGTCGCGGATGTGGCAGTTCTGGCAGGCATTGGTGTTGAACAGCGGGCCCAGGCCATCGCGTGCAGTGGTGGTCGAAGGTGCGATCACCCAGGGATTGCGGAAGAAGCTGTTGCCGACGCTGAAATCCAGGCGGCGCTCGGGCGTGAGGTTGGCCGAGGGCATCGAGAAAGCGTTGCGGTCGCTGCGCAGGATCGTCGCCTTGCCGCCGGACAGCGCTTCGCCGGGCTCGGCCTGGGTGAAACGCGGAGCGTCGTCACAGGCGGCCAGGACGGTGACCATCAGCAGAAGTGGGAGTCGGGACAGCGACGAGGACATCGAGAATCCTGGGCGTGAGCGAAAAACCGGCGTGCAAGCTTAGCAAAATGGGGATGTTTGAATAAGAGCAATTTGCAATTGCCTGCTGAATCCGCTGGCGGCCCTTTCGCGGGCAAGCCCGCTCCCACAGGCACCAGTGGGAGCGGGCTTGCCCGCGAAGGGGCGGGTTTGGTCAGCGCAAACCCGGATATGAAAAAGGCGACCCGAAGGCCGCCCCTTTCAAACCTTCACCCTGGCATCAGAACTCGTGGTCTGCGGTGTCCGGGTTCAGGTTGTCGATGCCCAGCTTGCCGGCGGCCTGCTCGATGGCACCGGTCTGCTTGACCAGCGCCGCGATGGCGTCACGCACCACCTGGTTGCCTGCAGCGTTATCGGCAGCGATCAGCTGGTCGTAGTGCTCGCCCTTGAGGGCGTGGTCCACGATCACCTGGATCTTCGCTTCGGTGTCCTGCAGGTCGGCCTTCAGGGTGGCGTCGGTGGCCGGGTCGATCTTGGCCACCAGCGACGACAGGCTCGGGCCGCTGACCTTGGAGCCGTCCGGACGGGTGTACTCGCCCAGGTAGATGTTGCGGATGCCCTTGGCGTCGTAGAAGTGCGACCAGTGGGTGTTGTCGCTGAAGCAGTCGTGCTCGTCTTCAGGCGAGTTGGCTTCCAGCGAGACCTTCATGCGCTCGCCCGCCAGTTCGCCCAGCGACAGGCTGCCCATGCCGAACAGCATCTTGCGCAGGCCATCCTTGACCGGCTCGGCTTCCAGCGAAGCGCGGTAGTTGTCGGCGACGTTCGGTGCCCAGTTGCCGACCATCTCTTCGAGGTCGCTCACCAGCAGGTCGGTGACGGCTTTGAGGTAGGCGCGGCGACGGTCGTTGTGACCACCGGTGGCACCCTGGCCTTCGAGGTAGTCCGAAGCCGGACGGTTGCCTGCGCCTGGGCCCGTGCCGTTGAGGTCCTGGCCCCAGAGCAGGAATTCGATGGCATGGTAGCCGGTGGCGACGTTGGCTTCGGAACCGCCCAGCTCGTTCAGGCTGGCCAGTTTCTCGGGCGTGATTTCCTTGACGTCGACCTTGTCTTCGCCGACCTGGATCTCAGGGTTGGCGATGATGTTGGCGTTGGCAGCCGGGTTGCCCAGGGCGTGCTCGTAGCTCTTGTCGACGTAGTCGATCAGGCCTTCGTCCAGGGGCCAGGCGTTCACCTGACCTTCCCAGTCGTCGATGATGGTGTTGCCGAAGCGGAAGGCTTCGCTCTGCAGGTAAGGAACGCGGGAAGCGACCCAGGCGTCCTTGGCGGCTTTCAGGGTCTCATCGTTGGGCTTGGCCAGGAACGCGTCGATGGCGGTCTGCAGTTGCTTGGCGGTGCTCAGCGAGTCGCTGTACACGGCATGGACCATTTCGGCGTAGTGCTTGACCACGGCCTGGGCAGCAGCTTCATCGACAGCCCCAGGTGCGGCAGCAGTGCTGGCGGCAGGTGCCTGGGCTTGCGGAGCGGCGGCCTTGTCGTCCTTGCCTTCGCCGCAGCCGGCGAGAGCGATGGCGATGGCCAGCAGACTGGCGGAGGCCAGAGGCATTCGAATCATTGTTGGTTTCCCTGCGTCGTTTGGTTGGACCATGTGTTGGAAGCGCTGCACCGTGGCACGCGAAACCGCAACATAATGCGAAAGATTTGCATTTGATGTAAAGGGTTGGCCGCGCTTTTCGTGCAAATGTCGTTTCCAGGGTCGTCAATGACGACCACGCTCAGAGTGCCGAGACCTGGTTGCGTTGGGCGTGCTTGAGGAAGGCGGTCAGCTCGCGCGAGGGCAGCGGCTTGCTGTAGTGGTAGCCCTGACCCTCATGACAGCCCTGGGCGATGATGTAGGTTTCCTGCTCGGCGGTTTCCACGCCTTCGGCGATCACCTGCATGCCCAGGCTCTTGCCCAACTGGATGATGGCGCGAACGATGGTGGCGTCGTCATCGTCGTCCAGCAGGTCCTGGACGAAGCTCTTGTCGATCTTGATCTTGTCCAGCGGCAGCGATTTCAGGTAACTGAGCGAGGAGTAGCCGGTGCCGAAGTCGTCGATGGCGATCAGCGCCCCTGAACGGCGCAGGCTCAGCAGGTGTTGGGCGGCGGTGCTGATGTCTTCCATCAGACCGGTCTCGGTCACCTCCAGCTCCAGGCTGCGCGGCGGCAGGCGATAGGCCTGCAGCAGGTTGTTGACCACCCGCGGCAGCTCGTTGTGGTGCAGTTGCACGGTCGACAGGTTGACCGCCATGCGCAGCTCGCTGAAACCCAGGTCGTGCCACTCGCGCAACTGGCGGCAGGCCTGGTCGAGCACCCATTCGCCGATGGCGATGATGTTGCCGTTCTGTTCGGCCAGCGGGATGAACTGGTCTGGCGGTACCATGCCCAGCTCCGGATGCTGCCAGCGCAGCAGCGCTTCGACGCCGACCACGCGGTGGTCGCGGTAGCTGATCTGCGGTTGATACACCAGGTAGAGCTGGTTGCGCGGCAACGCCTCGCGCAGGTCTTTTTCCAGCTCTCGGCGCCGACGCATCTCGCTGTCGACGCTGGCGATGTAGAACTGATAGCGGTTGCGCGAGCGGGCCTTGGCCAGGGTCATGGTCTGTTCGGCCTTTTGCAGCAGCTTCTCGGTGCTGTCGCCGTCTTCGGGGAACAGGGTGATGCCGATGGTGGCACGTAATCGGATTTCCTGATGATCGAGGGCGAAGGGCACTTCCAGGTCGTCGAGAATGCTCTGGGCCAGCTCGGCGGCCTCGTAGGGCTGCTCGATGTTGGCTTGCACCAGGGCGAACTGGTCGCCACCCAGGCGGGCGAGGGAACCGAGGCGGCCGCTGTGGGCGCGCAGGCGGTCGGCCAGGGCCAGCAGCAACTGGTCGCCGACCTGGTAGCTGAACTGCTCGTTGATGCCCTTGAAGTCGTCCAGGCCCACGCACAGTACGGCCACACGGTGCTGCAGGCGCCCGCCATCGACGAGAGTCTTGTCCAGTTGCTGTTGCAATTGCTGGCGGTTGGGCAGGCCGGTCAGGAAGTCGTACTGGGCCATGCGCTGCAGGCTGTTTTCCGCCTCGTGGCGCAAATGGGTGTTGCGTTCGATGGAGGCCAGCAACTGGTTGGCGGTGTCGACCCACAGGCCCAGTTCGTTGCGTTCGTGGCCTTTGAGTTGGGGAATCTGGTGCTGGCTGGGGCGGTCGGGGTTGATCTGGGTGAGATGCTCGATGATTTTCGACAACGGTTTGGTCAGCAGCCAGTGGTACACGAGGTAGAGCACCAGGCCCATGGCCAGGGCGCGCAGCACGCCGGAAATGAAGATGATGACCGCGTTGACCAGAAAGCCCTCGCCATAGCTGGCGGTATCGAGGGTGATGCTCAGGTCGCCGTAGTATTCGCTGTAGGGGCCGCGGCCGACCAGTTGGGTGGTGTAGGTGCGCTCCTGGCCGAGGATCAGGTCGGTCAACCAGCGCAGGGGCATGTCCTGCAAGGGGCGGGACTTCTGCGCGAGCATGGTTTCATTGGGGTGGCCGATGGAGGCCATGCGGACCGACTCGTCCTGGAACAGACCCTCCATGACTTGCATGCCCATCTCTCGGTCGAGGCTGTAGACCGCTTGGGTGGAGGGGTCGCGGAACATGTCGAGGATGCGCTGGGCGTCGTTGTTGACGGCCTGGCGGGTCTTGTAGGTGTCATAGACGATCTGCGCACAACTGAGAACGACGCCCACCGCGAGCGCCGACAGCAGCACGACCCTGAGCAACTTGACCGACAAGCTGTTCCGAAATTCCAGCTTCAATGGGGTTTCCTTAATCCATGCGCATGCCATTATTTTGCCATCAACCTTGGCAATACACTATCGACCGATTGCCGCGGCAGGCGAGGGGCCCGTCGCTGGATGCACCCTGAGTACTGTATCGGTTATGCGGCCTTGCGACTTGAATGTCCTGCATCAACTTTCCAGAAGGTTGATGTTAGCGCGCTATTGAGGGGGAGCAAGAGAGGGCGCGCGGGAGGCTTGAAAATTAGCCGTGGTTTTTCCGTACCTGGACCCGGGAAACAAAAAAACCCGGCCAGGGCCGGGTTTTTCAGAGCGCTGAACGAATCAGGCCTTGAAGGTCTTGCCTTCGAACTGCTCGGCAACGAACTTCCAGTTGACCAGGTTCCAGAACGCCTCGACGTACTTCGGACGCAGGTTACGGTAGTCGATGTAGTAGGCGTGTTCCCAGACGTCGCAGGTCAGCAGCGGGGTGTCGCCGCTGGTCAGCGGGTTGCCGGCACCGATGGTGCTGGCCAGGGCCAGGGAACCGTCAGCCTTCTTCACCAGCCAGCCCCAACCGGAACCGAAGGTGCCGACCGAAGTCTTGGTGAACTCTTCCTTGAACTTGTCGAAGGAACCGAAGGCAGCGTTGATGGCTTCAGCCAGGGCGCCAGTCGGCTGGCCGCCGGCGTTCGGTGCCAGGCAGTTCCAGTAGAAGGTGTGGTTCCAGACTTGAGCTGCGTTGTTGAAGATACCGCCCGAGGAGGTCTTGACGATTTCTTCCAGCGACTTGCCTTCGAATTCGGTGCCTGGGACCAGGTTGTTCAGGTTCACGACATAGGTGTTGTGGTGCTTGTCGTGGTGAAACTCCAGGGTTTCCTTGGAGATGTGCGGCTGCAGGGCATCGTGGGCGTAGGGCAGCGGCGGCAATTCAAAAGCCATGGTGGATCTCCTGATTCAGGTCTGTTTGCGGTTTGCGCAAGGCCGATCACGGGCGGCCCGATGAGCGTCGGCGAGTTTGTACTCTTTGCGACGCAAGGGCTGGATCATAGCACCAGCCCCCGCGCATAACCACGCAACAACTATAGGGAATAGAGGTTCCAGAGCGGTTGGGCCCCGGCGACCAGTGGGGAATCAGCCGAGGATCAGTTGCGCGGCGACGGCGAACATCATCACCGCCACCATCAGGTCCAGCAGCCGCCACGTCCCGGGGCGTGCGAGCCAGGGTGCGAGCCAGGCGGCGCCCAGGGCCAGGGTGAAGAACCACACCAGCGATGCGCTCGCCGCTCCGGCGACGTAGGCCCCGGGCACCGTCTGCTGGGCGCCGAGCGAGCCGATCAGCAGCACGGTGTCCAGGTAGACGTGGGGGTTGAGCAGGGTCACCGCCAGGGCACTGAGCAGCACTGCCCGGCGTGAACGCAGGCCTTGGCCTTGCTGCTGTTCCAGGCTCTGCTTGGAGCAGGCCCGTTGCAGGGCCTTGGCGCCATACCAGATCAGGAACAGCGCACCTCCCCAGCGTGCGGCGGCAAGCAGGGTCGGGTTGTGCGCCAGCACCGTCGCCAGGCCGAACACTCCGGCCGCGACCAGGATCGCGTCGCACAGCACGCACAACAGTGCCACCGGCAGGTGATGTTCGCGGCGCAGGCTCTGGGCCAGGACAAAGGCGTTCTGGGTGCCGATGGCCATGATCAGGCCGAAGGCCACCAGCATGCCGTTCAGGTAACTCTGCCACATAACGGGAGCACTCCACGGGCGCCACCTTTGAAGGGCGACGCGGATTCACAAGAAGATGCTGGCCATTGTCGGCAAGAGCGCTGTATAAGAAAAACAAATAGTACTCATCCGGCATTAGGAAAATCGATGTTCGACTACAAGTTGCTCGCTGCCCTCGCCGCCGTGATCGAACAAGGCGGGTTCGAGCGCGCCGCCCAGGTACTGGGGCTTTCGCAGTCGGCTATCTCGCAACGCATCAAACTGCTGGAGGCGCGTGTCGGCCAGCCGGTGCTGGTGCGAGCCACCCCACCGAGCCCGACCGATGTCGGTCGCCAGTTGCTCAACCACGTGCAGCAGGTGCGCCTGCTCGAGCGTGACCTGCAGCGCCAGGTCCCGGCGCTGGATGAAGAGGGCATGCCCGAACGTCTGCGTATCGCCCTCAACGCTGACAGCCTGGCGACCTGGTGGGCCGGGGCAGTGGGGGATTTTTGTGCCGGGCAACGCTTGCTGCTGGACCTGGTGGTCGAAGACCAGGAAGTCGGCTTGCGGCGCATGCGTGCCGGCGAGGTGGCGGCCTGCCTGTGCGGTAGCGAGCGCCCGGTGGCGGGTGCGCGCAGCCAGCCGTTGGGGGCGATGCGCTATCGCGCGCTGGCAAGCCCGGCGTTCATGGCGCGGTATTTTCCGCAGGGGTTCGAGGTGGCGCGGCTGGCCCGTACACCGGCGGTGGTCTTCGGGCCTGACGATTTCCTGCAGCACCGCTACCTGGCGTCATTGGGGATCGAGGACGGTTTCCTGCATCACCTGTGCCCGTCGTCCGAGGGTTTTTTGCGTCTGACCGAAGCCGGGCTCGGTTGGGGCCTGGTGCCTGAACTGCAGGCCCGCGAACAACTGGCCAGTGGGCAGTTGGTGGAAATCTGCAGCGATACTCCCATCGATGTGCCGTTGTACTGGCATCATTGGCGCAACGGCGGGCAACTGCTCGCACAACTGACAGAACACCTGCGCCAGGCGGCGCCAGGTTGGCTGGTGCCGTTGTAGGCACGGGCGGCGTCAACTGCATCTGTAATCTGGCAAGGCGGAGTCTTACATGCGAATTCTGGTCACCGGCGCGAGCGGCTTCATTGGCGGGCGCTTTGCGCGTTTTGCCCTGGAGCAGGGCCTGCAGGTGCGGGTCAACGGCCGCCGTGCCGAAGGCATGGAGCACCTGGTCAAGCGCGGGGCGCAGTTCATTCCAGGCGACCTGGGCGACGCCGAGGTGGCGCGCCGTCTGTGCCAGGGCGTCGACGCCGTGGTGCATTGCGCGGGGGCGGTGGGCAACTGGGGGCGTTATCAGGATTTTCATCATGGCAACGTGGTGCTCACCGAGAACGTGGTCGAAGGTTGCCTCAAAGAACATGTGCGGCGCCTGGTGCACCTGTCGTCGCCGTCGATCTACTTCACTGGCCGCTCGCGCCTGGACATTCGCGAGGACCAGGTGCCGCGGCGTTTTCACGATCACTATGCGCTGACCAAGCACCTGGCCGAGCAGAAAGTCTTCGGTGCCCAGGAGTTCGGCCTCGAAGTGCTCGCCCTGCGTCCGCGCTTCGTCACCGGCGCGGGTGATGCGAGCATCTTCCCGCGGCTGATGCGCATGCAGGGCAAGGGACGTCTGGCGATCATTGGCAACGGCCTGAACAAGGTCGACTTCACCAGCGTGCACAACCTCAACGAGGCGCTGCTCAGCGCCCTGTTCGCCGAAGAGCAGGCGCTGGGCCAGGCCTACAACATCAGCAACGGCCAGCCACTGCCACTGTGGGACGTGGTCAATTATGTAATGCGCCAGATGCAGTTGCCGCAAGTCACCCGCTACCGCTCCTATCGCCTCGCCTACAGCCTCGCAGCTGTCAACGAGGCTGCCTGCATGCTCTGGCCAGGCCGGCCACAACCCACCCTGACACGTACCGCGATGCAGGTGATGAGCAAGGATTTCACCCTCGACATCAGCCGCGCCCGGCATAATCTCGACTACCGCCCCAAGGTCAGCCTGTGGACCGCGCTGGATGAATTCTGCGGCTGGTGGAAGCACCTTCCGGGGCAGCAGTGAACCTGTTGGGCGGACGATGGTCATCAGTGCGCCGCCCGGGCGGTTTATAATATGTCTCTTTGCTATTAGTGCGGTCGAACCTACCCATGCGCAACGATGCCCACGATGATTTCGATGATGTGCCGGTCCTGAGGGCGGGTACGCCTGACGATGATGAACTGCTTCCGGCTCACGTGGCCCGCGGCCGCCAGAAAGCCGCGCGGCCAGCCAGCAACGGCCCGCTGTGGGCGCTGCTGCTGGCCTCGTTCATCGCCCTGGCCGGGCTTGGCTGGTGGAGCTTCCAGCAGATCTCGCTGATGGAGCAGCAATTGGTGGCCACTCAGGAGAGCTTCGCCCGCATCAGCGAGGAAGCTGCCGGCCGCCTGCAGGCGATCAGCGGCAAGGTCGATGCCAGCGAGTCGAACAGCAGCACTGGCAGCGAAGCCCTGAAACTGCAGATTCGCCAGTTGCAGGCCAGCCTTGCCGAGCAGAGCAAGCAGCAGGAAGGCGTCGCTGGTCAGGCCGGCGATCTGGGCAAGCGCCTGGAGCAGGTGCTGGCCGATACCCGCGAGCAGCAGAAGGCGGTGACCGAACTGCAGACCCAGTTGCAGGCGCAGCTCAAGGCCGTGAATACCGAATTGGCGGCGCTCAAGTCGGGCCAGGTCGATGGCGGCAAGCTCGATGGCCAGCTCAAGAGCCTGAGCAGCGAGGTGGCTGCAGTGAAGAAGCAAGGCGCTGCGATCGAGAGCCTGGAGCAGGATGTGCTGGTGCTCAAGAGCCAGGCGGACAACCGTCCAGCCAGCGCGGCTGCCGGTGGCGCGTCGGTGCAGGAGTTCGATGCCTTCCGTGGTCAGACCACCCGCAGCCTCAACACCTTGCAGAGCCAGATCCAGAACCTGCAGCAGCAGATCAACGCGCGGCCTTGACCGCGTAACGTTTCAGAGCAGATTGCAACCGGCCTTGAGGTAGTCTTCCAGGGGCCGGTTCGGTCGGAACGGCTCAAGGTTCCATTCGGGTTTGTCGTGGGCAATACGCATGTGGCAGATCATCTGTTGTGTCATGCCGCCATTGTCATTTTGTACCCACTGCCAATCATTGCTGAATTTCTGACGCATTTCCTGATCTGCGGCGTTCTCCGCGTCCGCTGAAGGGTTTGCTTTCACTGCTCTGGCGCAATCTGTCGGAACCAGTCCAAGCGCCCATTCTTTACGTCCCGGATTGACATCGCTGCGCTCGAACCAGTGCCCAGAGACGAAGTAACGCGCACAGATCACATCACCCAGTCTGGCCTGGGACGCTTCGACATAATCGAAACGGGCATCGCGTCCAGATTGTGGCAATGTCAATGTGATGATGGGGACGAAGTTACCGGTTTCCTGATAGAACGCACGTTGATCCTGCTGCGCCTTGTGCAACCCCAGCGGCCTGTCGTGCAGGTAGAAGAACGCCTGGATCGGCAGGCGGGTCGGGATGTCCATATCCCAGGTCTCTGCGCGCAGTTCGTTGTTCTGCTTGTAAGGCGTTGCTGGCAGAAGCCCGGTGGCCTCCACTGCGGCATTGAACCCGCTCACCGCGATTTGTCCAAGCCCATTGGCGACCGAAAAGCCGCATTGCCTGGCGGGATGATTGCCGTAGTTGGCAAGCCAGCCCTGGGCTGTAGTGATGCCCTGTAGATGGCAGGGGCGACTGCTGGCGCCCCCCTCTTGCGACGGCCCGCAACCCTTCTCTGGGCGTGTTTGCCGCCCTCCGTCGGCCGGAAAGATGCACAGGACCTGCAAGGCTTGGATACCTGCGGGCCGGGCGTCTCCAGGATAGATGATGTAGCCGTTGGTGTCGTTGAAGGCCAGGCGGTTGAAGGTGGCATCCTTGGCCAGATACATGTAGGCGGTGCCGCCATTGTTTCGCTCTTCGGGCGTCGGGTTCCAGCTTTTTTCCTGAGTCAGTTGGGTTGTGCCTCGAAGTATCACGCCAGCGCACAGGAAGCGAGGCTTGTTGGTGCTGCCGCAGTTGACGGGGGTCTCATGGTAGCGGGCCTGCAGCGCCTGTGCTGTTTCTGGCCCTGGGTCCGCCAGTGCTGCGTGACCAATAGCCAGGCTTGCTGCCAGTAGGCTCAGGTTGAGGGTGACTGGGTGCGAATGCATAGCGGGTCTCTTGAAAGGTTGATGGGACTGTTCGCGCCCTGTCAGTGCGACGCTCATGCCGTACTGCGAAGACCCTAGGTAAAAGTGTCTATCCGAGCAACTGATAAATATGACAGGTGAATGCCACCGTCGAGTTGTCGGGCACCTAGTAATTTTGTCAGGTGTGCAGGGCTCCGGTTCTTGTTAGATTTTTCTTGCGACTTTGCGATAGGGAAACAGCCAGCGCATGTTGGAATATGGCGCGCCCTCGATGGGGCCAGTAACTATGTTTAGTCCAATCATCCACCGTGCTTTGCTCCGCATAGTGTTCACGTATTCCTACTGCTGAGTTTACTGCGCATACGTGGCACGGATTCATTGGCAGAGCGGTGTGCCTGTATTTGGAAACTTTCAGACTTCTCGAAATGACTACTGCAGTCCAGCGCACCGTCGTTTCACAAAAAAACCGACTCTATGGAGTTACATCATGACCGGATACACCAAGTTCGTGGAAAGAAGCAGTGTCCAGGCCAGGCCAGGTGCCCGCTCTGTCAAGCTCACCCAAGACCCAGGGGTTCTGGACCTCAACCCGATGGAAATCGCGGGCTTGATCGACGATGTGATACTTCCCGTGGCCGCTCAAGGTAGCGACCTTCAGGTGCTTATTCCTAATTGGCCTGAAAGCGAAGATGGCTATGAACTGATCTTGACGTGGAACGGCACCCAACTCACAGGCCCGGAAGCGCGTCATATCATCACCGCTGCAGAGCAAGCAGATCCGAAGTTCAAGTTTTCATTAACTTTCCTCGCCACCCATTGGAGCTCGGTCACACCGGAGCAAGACGTAACTTTCACCCTCGGCTATGTCAATATTCCTCATCCGGACACTACCCCCGATCCTGGCCCAACTCGCCCTTTGCGCATCGATAAGTTGCCACCTGGTGGCAGCACCCCCGAAACGCTTGCAGCGATCGAGTTCCCTACTGCGGTCGAAGCTCGTAATCGAATTCTCCTTACCGACTTCGTAGCGGACCTGCTGCCGACTCAGATCAAGGGTTATATTAATCAAGAGGCGGGAGATCAAATTACTGTCACCGCCACTGACGGTGCGACACCTGTGACATTTGGCCCTTTCACCGTCCTCGGGGCAAACCGGTACACCGATGCACAGTTTGAGCTCGCGAAGCTGCAGACGCTGCCGGACTTGACGCCTATCACCTTCACCTATCAAGTCGTGGACAAGGCAGGCAACCGTTCTATCGTGTCGCAGACTCGTACACTTGAGCTTTTGCTGGAGAACGTCCCCGCCACTCCTCTGCCAACGCCGATCGTACCGATTTACGACAGTGAAGGCCTGATTCTGGATGAGCATGCCAGGGCAGGGGTGGTGGTACAGATTCCTTTGTTCGATGAGGCCACGGTCGGCGATCAGATCATTGTCATCTGGGGCTCGCAACGGGCCGATGCCGCGACCATCACCAGCATCCCGACAACTGAACCTCTGCTTGAAGTGCAGTTGCTCTATAACCTGCTCATCCGTGACGTCCAATCCGGCTCGGTCAACGTCACCTACGAGCTCTGGCGCAGCGGATCCCTCATTGGCCAACCGGACACACCTGCCGTTGTCGAAGTCGAGTTGAGAGTCCCAGGAGGCCCGGACCCTGATCCGGAAACCCCTGAAAATGAAAACCTCAAGCCTGCGGATATTGTCGGGGGCGCTTCGGGTGGCACGAACGAGCTGTCGCCTGAGGACCTGAAGGTTGATGCGATGCTGTTCATTTCTCCTGAAACGGTCGACGGCAAGCCTCTTTTCGAGGCCGGCGATATCTTGGCCTTGCTGTGGGGCGCACAACCTGCTCAATCACTGGCTCCGGTTACTGCTGCAGAAGCTGCGGGCTCCGACGCTCTTGAACGGGTCGTGCCCTCTGCCCTTCTCCAGGCCGAAGGCAGTGGCACGGTAGCGATGCAGTACACGGTCGCTCGCGAATTCGGCGCAGGTGGGGAGCAAAACGCCTCGCTCTCGCCGGCGCAAGACGTGAATGTGCTCAACGGCGATGATCTGCCGGGCGGTGGGAACCCTCCGCCTCCACCGGTATTCACTCGCTTGAATTCAAATGGTGCGATTGGGCGTCCAGAAGCTGCATCTGACCTGCCGTTGCGAATTCCTGCCTACGTCAACATGGCGGTCGGTGACCTGATCGAAGTTTATCTGAGCGCAGACACCTCAGTGGGGGCTGTTCCGGGTGCGGATATCCCAGAGGCGACCGAAACCCTGCCTGTGATCACCGTCGTGCAAAAACACATCGATGACGGCTACATCGACGTCCAGATCGCGCGAGCGTGGGCGTTCAAAGTGTGCCGTGGTTCCGCCACACCTCATTACACAGCCACCAATCCGTCTCTCACGCCTTTGATCCCAGTGAAGTCCGACTCTAATCGGACGCCTGTATCGGTCCGTGAAAGTGGAGCGCCCACTTGTCCGATCCCCGCACCGTAGATCGATTGTGCCTACTGAAAAGCCTTGCAGGTTTATGCAGGCCACCGTTCGATGAGCGTATCTGACAAACGCGGCCGCCAGTAGATTCGGTGGCCAGCGTCAGGAGTTGCAAATGAGCCAATATCGATCCCACCCTTCGGTGCAGTCGACACGCAGGGCCCCTCCAGTTCTTCCGCCGCCGGTTATCCCTGCTGCCCATGACGGCCGTGGGCTGGGCCTTTATCTGTTGGACGATGAGCAGCGTCCGCTCGCCGTAACCATACTTGCGGTGCATCTGGAAAAAGATGACATCATCAAGCTGTACTGGAACGATATTCTGCTGGACACCCAGGCTTATGTTCCCAGTGATGGGTCCCAAATGACATTTCTGGTAGCGCCGTCCCGCATACCAGAGGGCAGCGGGCGCGTGCACTACACCTGGGAAGATCCCCTCGCGCCAGTACCTGACCCCTCCACGCCTCTGGATGTAGTGGTCAAGCGTGCGGTTCCGGGCGGCACCGATCCGGACCCCACCACCGAGATCAACGAAAACCTCACGCCTCCCCAAGGCATCCCCTCTCTGATCGATGCCGAGCAGGCGACGAAGGGTGTCGATGTCATCATCGGCTCTTACCAGAACCGGAGCGTGGGAGACACCGTGTGGCTCAGTTGGCACGGTCAGATACTGCAGAAGGATGTTCCCCCTGGCGTTCAGTCTTTCGAGATCCACGTTGATCAGGATGTCATCGAGCGCGCTGGCGAAACCGATCAACTGGTGGTGCGCTACGAGATCCGCGACGAGGTCAACAACCGCTCGAAATGGTCACCCTCGGCCGGTGGCGAGGTGGATCTGGGCAGTGGTGCGCTGGATGCCCCCCACGTTCCAGCTGCCGACGCTCAGGGGCGTGTGGACTACGAGGCGTTGACTGGAGATCTGGACGTGGTGCTCGGCCCTTATACGGGTATGAAGGTCAACGATTTCTTGGTCCTCAACTGGAAGGGTGAGGGTGCAGGGGGGCAGTTGCTGCCTGAAGTCAATATCCCCCATACAGTCGTGGATCAGGACTTGCCCGGTGGGGCTTTTGTAAAAGTGCCGAAAGCCGCAGTGGCTGCGGTGCTACAGGGCCAGGTGCGGCTGAGATACCAGCTCGTCGGTGGCGCCAACCCGGTATCTCGCAACACCAGCATCAGGGTCACCGGGCGTCTTTCGCTCCGGCCGCCCAAAGTGTTGGAAGCCGAGGATTCGGTACTGGACCCTGTTAAGGTGCCCCCGCAAGGGGTCAATGTGAGGATTGAACAGTACACCAGCATGGCAGAGGGTGACCTGTTGCTCATCGAGTGGGTGGGCAGGACCCGCTCCGGGGGTATCAGTTATCACTACAAAGAGGTCACCGTGCAGGGCGTCCAGGTGGGCAATCCCATCGAGCATTTGTTCGATAAAACCCTTGTCCAGCACATCGCTGGGGGCTCGCTCGAGCTCTACTACACGCTCACTAGTGTCGGTGGTGCCAGATCCGCCTCTGACAAGCAGAGCCTGACGGTGAGAGAGAACTCAACCATGCCGCGTCCAGATGTGCTCCACGCACAAGGCGATGTGCTGGATCCTGCGGATGTACCCAACGGCACCACGGTGACATGCCGCAAAGGTTTGTTCACGGCGGGTGATGAGCTTGAGATGTCCTGGGTCGGGCCTACACAGACCGAGGGTGACGACACGTATTACGAACGCAGAAGCCTTAGTGCCAATCAGGCTCAGCAGGACCAGGATTTCACCATCGACTCGAAGTACATCACCCGCAACAGTGAAAAGGATGTATACGTCTTCTGCCGGATGATGAACCGGCAACTGGACTCCGAGATCTTTGCGCTGAAGATTCGGGCCCTGTCCACCGAATTGCTGCCTCCCGAAGTCAAGGAGGCTGCCGGTGGCAAACTCGATCCCATGCAAGCAAGAAATGGTGCTCATGTGACGGTGCGCTATCCAGGCATGCAAGCGAGTGATCGTATCGAGGTCAGATGGCTTGGCGTGGGGGCCCCGTCGGTGCCAGAGGTCGGTGGCGACGCGAAGGGTTTCGTTGATGTACCGATCCCGGCTGCCACTGTGGGCAGAAGCATCGGTCGCACGGTCCAGGTCAGTTTTGTTCGCATCCGGGATGGGGTTCCCACCCCGTCGCAGGTACTGGAGATGGTAGTCGATGCCCTTGATACCAGCGTCTTGAGCGATCTTGAACTCGATCATGACAACAATGGGCAGTTGGATCTGGATACGTTCCAGGGCAGCCCCTCCCTGCGCGTCGGGCCTTGGCCTTTTATCGCAGCAGGCCAGCGTTATTGGTTGGTAGGGACTGGCGAGAGCGCTGACGGGGGCGCTTATCGACACGAGTTCAGGTCTCATATCCCAGTTGTTGCGGGGGAGGTCAGCCGTGGGTTGGTAATGGAGGTGTATCGAAACGAACTGGAGAAGCTCGCGCCCGATAAAAAGTTCACCTTGAACCTCATGGTCAATTTCCAAGGCGAGAATGACCCGTTCAACGCCCAGGCGTTCGCCCCTTGCGAAGTGGTGGTGACAGGCGGAGTGGGTACAGGAGATCTACCCCCGCCTGTCGTGAGCGGCACCACTGGGGACGTGTTGGATCCGATCACCGCGCGCGCGGGTGCGCGGGTGCGGGTCACCTATCCGCAAATGTCGGCCAATGACCAGATCGCGCTGAGTTGGAAGGGCGTATCAGGCGTGGGGACGCCGTCGATCAGTCCGGTTCCTGGCGATTCGCGTGGCTATGTCGATATCGATGTGCCGGCGAGCGCGGTCGGAGCCAACATCGGCAAGACCGTCGAGGTGAGTTACACCAGAACACGTAATGGCTCCACGCGTCCCTCGCAACTGCTGCCCTTGCGTGTCCAGTATCTTCAGTCTCGGGATCTGGAGCGCCCGACGCTCGATGAAGCGCCCAATGGAGAGCTGGATCTGGACAGCTTTGCTGGGAATCCTACCTTGCGTGCCAAACCTTGGCCGTTTATCGCTGCAGGACAGCGTTATTGGCTGGAGGGCGCTGGTACGCTCAAGGGCGGCGCTGCCTATGAGCACTTGTTCCGACAGAACGTCACAGTCACAGCGGCTGAAGTGGGCACTGGCCTGGTCATTACGCAAATCGCCCGATCAGAGCTTGAAAAGCTGGAGTTGGACAAGCCTCTGCGCTTGACACTCAAAGTCAACTTCGAGGGTATCAATGACCTGACGCAGACGCAGGGCTTCCCGGTACTGGAGGTGATTGTCAAAGAAGGCGCAGGTAATGGGGAACTGCCCGCGCCCGTGGTCGAGGATGCGGCTTTGGGCGTACTCGATCCGATGGCCGCGCTCAACGGGGCGAGGGTGAGAGTCGCCTACCCGTCCATGCAGACCACAGACACCATCCAGCTCAAATGGCTGGGTAGCGCAGGTGCGGGAACGCCGACGCTGCCTGATGTCGGCGGGAGCAGCAACGGTTTCGTCGACATCCCAGTGCCGGTTACCGCAGTGGCCGCCAATATCGGCAAATCAGTCGAAGTCCACTATGTGCGCAAGCGCAATGGTACGGAATTGGAATCCGAAGTGCTCGACCTGCGGATCGACTATCTCCAGCCGACTGATCTCGATACTCCTGTCGTCAAGGAGGCCAGCAACGGTGTGCTCGACCTGGACAGTTTTACCGGGCCGGCAACGTTCCTGGTCGAGCCCTGGCCCTTCATCGCCGCAGGCCAGCGCTACTGGCTGGAAGGCAAGGGCACCGAGAAGGGAGGGACTCCCTATACCTACCTGTTCAGAACCAACGTGACGGTTCCGCAGGATGCCGTGACCAAAGGATTGCAGCTACCCAATCTCTATCGCAGTGAACTCGAAAAGCTTGAGGAGGGCAAACCGTTCGACCTCACCTTCAAGGTCAATTTCGAGGGTGTGAACGATCAGCCCAACACTCAGGCATTTCCGCTGGCAACAGTGAATATCGAGCGTGGGACAGGTGCTGGCGAACTGCCTGAGCCTGGGGTTGAGGGTGCGACAGCCGCAGGTGCACTCAATCCGATACTGGCACGGACCAAAGCAGTAGTGAAGGTCGAGTATCCGCAAATGCTGCAAAGCGATCGGATCGCCTTGAAGTGGGTTGGAGTATCAGGGCCTGGGACGCCGACTATTGCGCCTGTCGATGGACGCACGGCGGGCTTCGTCAATATCGATGTGCCGGCCTCGGCTGTAGGGGCGAACATCGGCAAGACGATCGAGGTCACTTACACACGCACGCGCTCTGGTCGTGACCTGGACTCGAAGGTGTTGTCGCTGAGAATCCAGTATTTGCAATCGACCGACCTGAAGACGCCCGTGCTCAAGCAGGCGGCCAATGACGAGCTCGACCTCAAGAGCTTCACGGGTGACGCCCAATTGGATGTCGAACTCTGGCCGTTCGCCGCTCAGGGGCAGCGATACTGGCTTACAGGGCGCGGTACGTTGAAAGCGGGTGGAGACTACGAGCACGCCTTCAGGACCAATGTGACCCTCAGCGCCAATGATGTCAGCAACGGGAAACTCGAACTCACGATTCAGCGCGCCCAGTTGAGCCTGCTCAAGCTGGATGCGGAACTGAGTCTGACGCTTCAGGTGAACTTCGAAGGCATCAATGACTTGCCCAACTCGCAGGGCTTTCCGCCGACGCGGGTCAAGGTCGTTGAGAAGGGGCTGCCGGTTGCGGAGGTCGAGAAGGCCACTGGCCCGAACAAAGACCAACTGGACATGAACGACTTCTACAACGCATCCAGTGTCAGGGTAACGGTGCGCAAGTACGCTGGCATGGCTGCGGGGGATACGGTGATGTTGCGCTGGCAGAACCCGCGTTCGACCTGGCGTTCAGATATCGTCACCGTGGGGGCGTTGATTGATCTCACATTCCAGGTGCCGAGAATGGAACTGATCGATTCGATCGGGCAGACCGTCCCGCTCGACTACACCGTCATACGCGGTGGTGTTGGAAGCCGGGAATTTTCCGAGGTGTTGTCGCTGGTTGTCGCGCGCCAGCCGATCCTGCTCGGCCCGCCTACCTATACCGCTGCCAGCCGTACGCTCACGGTGCGTTATGCCCAGGCTGCCGTGAATCATACGGTCAAGGTGCGTTGGGATGGCGCGGTGCTCAGGGAAACAGACACCCAGCTGGTGAACCCGAACGGCAACCCGTTCGTGATCGATCAAGCCTGGGTCACGGAAAACGCTGGGAAAACAGTGCTGGTGAACTACAGCATCTCTCGGCAACTGCCTACGGAGCGCCTGCTGTTCTCGCAAGTGTTGCGGTTGCAGCTCTAGACGGCCATTACCCGCGAGGCCAGAAGCAACTCACCCCCTCTGACCCAGTGAAGGCTCTGGCGGGGTGAGTGTTGCCGCACCTTAGGAGTTCTTATGATGAACATCATGCGATGCGTTCGTAGCTTGCTCATGCTTGTGGGCATTTGGGCGCTGGCCGCTTGTAGCACAATTCGCACGGCCTCGGATGACACGCAGAGCTCGGTTTTTGCTAGCGGTGTCGCATCAGCGGGCTTCACCGTTCCTGCGCCGTTATTGGTTCAAGGGCAGGTCATCAACCGTCGGCATACACTGGGACTGGACAACTTCACCGACTACGTGACGGTTCATGTCAGCTTTCCCGATATGGCGGTGGGTCATGTTGTCGGCTTGCGCTGGAAAGGTGCCGGCGAGTTCAATGCTCCGACCCAACGGATTACCCAGGTTGGCACTCAGGTCTTCAGGATACCCAGGGCGGAGGTCGCCAAGGATGACGGTCGCACGGCTGTATTGACGGCAAGCGTGGGAGGAAATGGACTTCCCTCGCTGATCATTTCCGATCCGTTGACGGTGGCGGTACAGACCAACCTGGCCTTACCCATCCCCACGCCTGTCGTGAGCGGTCTGAATGCCAATGGCGAATACGACCTGAGCCAGGGCGATGCACAGGTCGTTGTCGATTACCCGGGCATGAAAGTGAACGACACGATACGGCTGCTCTGGAAAGGCAAGCAGTCTCACTGGAGCCCGGTGTTCAAGGTGCAGAAGGTAGAACCCGCGAGGCTCAGTATCACCACCACTCAGATGTCCGACGACAAGGACAGTGCCGCTGTGGTGACCGCCAGCGTCGGCGCAGGTGGGCCATTGCTGATTTCCCAAGGGGTGAGCGTCAAGATTGTTGGCGAGCGGTCTAGCTTGTCGGCGCCCGTGGTGACCCAGGCAACCCCTGGGCGGTTGGACCTCAACGACGTGGCGGACAAGGTGACGGTGGTCTTCGATGATCCGGGAACGGTCTCGGGCTCGACGGTAAGGATCCTGGTCAAGGGCAAGGCGGAGCATTACACGCCAATCGCTACCGCTACCGGCCCTGGTCCTGTTACCTTTCAAATCGATCGCAGCGTGTTCGCGAATGATAAAGATGGCAATGTTCTGCTGACGGCCAGCCGCGGCGGCAACGGTACACCGATCGTGGTCTCGCCCCCTCTCACGTTGACGATCGTCCAGCCCAGCGGGGCAGATATCCTTGCCAGCCTCGATGCACGCTATAACAGCGTTGGTGCCTGCGGCAACAATCGTTCGGCGTTCTACTGCAACGGCGTGCTGGTGCGTTCGGTAGATAATGGCGCCTTCGATCCCTGGGATCCGAGCCCCAACCAGACAAGAATCGGTGCCACGTCATTCTCCTACATGCGCAAGGATGCAGTGGTCCGTAATACGTATCGTTTAGCGGGCTTCGTTTTCGCCAGCCTTGACGACGCCCAAGCGCTGGGCAAGCCGGTGCAGCCGCTGTGCATCTATCCCTTCGATGCCGCGACTGGTGTAGATCAGGCCGACACCAAAGGTTGCGGCTCACGCGGTATTCCCAGTACCAGCCCCACCGATCTGAGCACCTGTGCCATGACGCCCACTCCGGCGACCACTCTCGCCACATGGCAGGCCTACACCCGGACGATCCCCGGGCAGTCCCGGCAATGCTCGTTGAGCGTACAGGTTCCGGCGCAGTTCGAGCTCTCCCTGGAGGCCAGGCGCAATCCTACGCCAAATCTCAACAACAGCTGGAACGAACTGATGATCGAGATCTGGCCAGTTGGTGCTGGGCAAAAGCTTCCCATAGTGGCGTTCTTTTACAAGGCCGGCCAGGCGGCGAGCTTGGCCAATGCCAAAACCTTCCAGCAGAAGTTCCGGGACAAGACGCAGCGTTGGGTTCCGGTGATCTCGGTCAACTTCAGTAACCAGGTTGCGCCGTTTGCATACAACCCCGCGGATCAAGGAGTGACACCTTGAAAGGCAACATCTGGATAGTCATGAGCAGCGCCGTACTGCTGGCAGCGGCGGGTTGCACGGGTAATGCTCAAAACACCGGCCTTGGCCAGCAGGTGGGACTCGCGCGTTTCGATGTTCCGGCGCCGATTCTGGTCGAGGGCCGTGAGCAGGTTATCGGCCTTGACAACTTCGGTGATCAGCTCAGCGTGCATGTGAACTATGCGTCAATGGCTGTAGGCCACACGGTCGGGTTGCGCTGGCGAGGCAAAGAGCTGCGTGATATGCCATTGCAGACCGTCGGACAGGTGGGTGCGCTCGTATTCAAAGTGCCTAGAAGTGTGGCCCAGAACGATGTTGGCAGTACCGCTCGGTTGACCGCCAGCGTCGGTGTACCTGGCTCGCCATTGATCATCTCAAGTCCGCTCGATGTGCAGGTGGTGCAGTCGCTGCCTTTCGAGATTCCTGCGCCGAAGCTGGTCGGGATCAATGCCGAGGGAGACTATCGCTCTGGCAACGATGACGCGATGGTCAACGTCGACTACCCCACAATGAAGGTAGGGGACACCATTGGCCTCAGGTGGAAGGGACGTGAAACCACTACGTTGCCGGTGCAGAGGATCGGCAAACTGGGGCCTGTGACGTTCAAGGTGCCGGTGAGTGCTGTCAGCCGTGATGTCGGTAGCGCGGTGATGATCTCTGCCAGTGTGGGAGGGGATGGTAATCCACTGCGCATTTCCCAGGCGGTCAGTGCACGGATATTGGCGCAGTCGCCGCTTGAAGCACCCATCGCCGAGCAGGCGGTGCAGGGTGAGCTTGACCTCAATCGGATCGCAGCGAGTACACCGATCAAGGTGCAGGCTCAACGCTTGCAGAAGGACGACATCGTAGGTATGCGCTGGCAAGGGGTAGAGCGTCTGGACTTGCCCACGCAACGCTATGGCGGCACAGGCGATATCCTTTTCCAGGTCAACAAGGATGCTGTCGTCAAGGACCTGGACAAGGCCGTGCGCATTACCGCGAGTCTGGGACGTGGCGGTAATCCTCTGGTGATCTCCGCGCCCCTGGATCTGAAGATCATCAAATCCGCATTGCCCCCTGGAGAGATCGTCGCGGCACGCTTGAATGAACGTTATCGGGCGGTGCCAGCCGCCTGCAACGGCAACACGCCAGCTTATTACTGCAGTGGTGTGATAACGCGGGGCACGACCAACGACGCGTTCGATCCATGGAATCCAAGTCCTGGATCGGTAAACCTGGGGTCCGTGTCGTTTTCGTTCATTCGTATGGATTCCCATACGCCTGGTCTCTATGGACGCAGTGGTTTCATCTTCACGGATCAGGAAACTGCCATCGCGCAAGGCAAGGCCCAGACCTTGCGCTGTATCTACCCCTACAACGCAAGCACTTCGACGAACGCCAATAACAATGGATGCGGACTGCGACGTACCCTTGATGCCGTCGACCAGAGTTCCTGCGCGGCGATCAACGTTACCACGGCAGCACAATGGGTCAATCATGCGCGTGGCGTGCCTAGTTCAGCCTACCAATGCTCACTTAGTACGCAGGTACCTTCCCAGTTCTTGGCCTCGCTGCAAGCGAGGGCTACACCTTTACCTAACATGACTTATGGCTGGAACGAAATTCTCATCCAGACCTGGCCTCAGAACATCGGCGATAGATTGCCTATCGAAGCCTTCTACTACATTGCCAGCAAGGCCGGGGGAGCGGCGGACGCCAAGGTGTACCAGACAAAGTACAAAACCCGTACCAATCTCTGGGTGCCGGTGATCCGGCTGGATGAGAGCCAGTATGGTAAGGGTGATCCCTTCACATACCTGTCTACAGACCAGGCGGTGCAGCCCTGAAGCGATTGGAGGTTAAAAATATAGGGAAAATCCTACATAGCTGATGGGAAAGGATTTGGATAATTCGCGGCCATCCAGCGTTTCACCATGATCTGCTCAGGCTCGACTGCACCTGGGCCTGAGGGTGGGGAGGCGATCCGCAGCCCTCAATTGCGCTCAGCGTAATCAGGACGGCGACTCAACACAGGAAGCCAAGCATGACACTCAACTCGCACAAATCACACTTGTCCTTCGTCGCTACCCTGGTTGCGATGACTGTTAACGGCATCGCCCATGCAAAGACCCTCGACGGAGAAAGTGCCCGGGTGGACGTTCCGGAATCCGAGTTCTATTTGTTGCTCAACGGCTCTCGCCTTGAGGTGAGCTCGAGCGGCAGCATTCTTGATGTGGAGGCGCGTAATGGTTCCCAGGTGGTCGTCGATGGAGGCGTGATACAAGGGCGAGGTCCAGCCACCGGCCTTGCTTTGAACGATGGCAGCTCGGCGCGTCTGAACAATGCGACGGTCACTGGTGGTACCTATGGTGCGAGCGGATCTTCAGCCGCAACGATGAGTGCCACCGGCGGCAGCATCACTGGTCAGAACGGCTTGAGTTTTTCAGGTGGGAGTACGTTGGACCTGGCTGGAACCTCCGTCACCGGGACCGGCGGCGTCGGAGCATTCGTACTGGGTTCGACACTCAACGCTTCCCAAGGTACGGCTATCACCGGCGCAACTTCGGGTATCGAAATACGCCAGGACCGAAACACTGCCGCGCCCGAGGCGCGGGTCAACCTCGACAGTTCCACCGTGGTCGGCCAGAACGGTGCCGCCATCGTTGTCAGGGACAGTGGCAACGGCAACAAGGGCACAGCGCACATCCTGGTTGGCAACAAGAGTCAGCTCTCGGGCAGCAACGGCAACATTCTCGAAGTCAATCGTGGCATGACGGCAGACTTCGTGGTCGACGACAGCACTCTTCAAGGTGATATCGTGGTCGATTCCACCAGTAATGCAGACATCACCCTGCGCAACCAGGCGACGTTGACCGGCAACATGACCAACGTGCGAAGCCTGGGAATCGACAATGCCACCTGGGTCCTGAGTCAACTGCAGACGGACGGTGTGAAGGACCTTTCGCTCAATGGCGGCAGGGTAGTGCTCAATACCGATGGCACGGTATCCGAGGGTTTCAAGACACTGACGGTCGATAGCTTGTCGGGCAATGGCGTGTTCGTGATGAAGGTCGATCTGGCCGAGTCCGAAGGCGACAAACTGGTGGTGAGGAATGAAGCGAATGGCAATCACCAGTTGAGCGTCAGCAGCACCGGCAACGAACCCCAGGCGGGTGCCCAGCCGCAGCTGTTGGTCCAGACCGGGGGCGGTAGTGCACAGTTTGGCCTGGAACATGAGGTCGACCGCGGCGCGTTCGTCTACACCCTGGAAAAAGGTGAAACCGATGACAATTGGTACTTGGTGCAGAAGCTTGCCGACGATGGCGGCCCGATCGTCACCCCAAGCACTCGCGTAGTACTCGGATTGTTCAGCGCGGCACCGACCGTCTGGTATGGCGAGCTGTCATCGCTGCGTACCCGCATGGGCGAGTTGCGCCTGGGGCAGGGTCAGGGTGTCTGGATGCGCAGCTATGGTAATCGCTTCAATACATCCGCGGGCAGTGGTGTCGCCTATCAGCAGAACCAGAGCGGCCTGAGCATCGGTGCCGACGGAGCAGTGCCAGGCCACGATGGACGCTGGCTGGTCGGGGTCATGGGTGGTTACAGCGAGTCCGATCTCAACTTCAGCCTGGGATCGTCCGGCAAGGTCAAGAGCTACTATGTGGGTGCCTATACCACTTGGATGTCCGACGCCGGCTATTACGTCGATGGCGTAATCAAGTACAACCGTTTCGACAATCGCGGCGACGTAATCATGAGTGATGGCGTGCGAGCCAAAGGCAGCTACGACAACAGTGGCCTGGGCGCCTCGATCGAAGTCGGCAAGCACATCAAGCTCGACGACGGCTGGTACGTGGAACCCTTCACCCAATTGTCGACCCTGTGGGTTGGCTCTGACAGTTACTCACTGGACAACGGTTTGCGAGCGCGCAGTGAGGGTGCCGATTCGGTACTGGGCAAGTTGGGTGCCCAACTCGGGCGCAACATTCAGCTTGAGGGTGGCGCAACCCTGCAGCCCTATGTGAAAGCAGCTGCGGCTCATGAGTTCATCAAGGGCAACAAGGTCAGGGTCAATGACAACCGCTTCAGCAACGATCTTTCCGGCACCCGTGGGGAGTTTGCCGTAGGCCTGGCGGCTCAGGTGTCCGAGGTATTGCAATTGCACGGCGAGTTCCAGTACAGCAACGGCGAAAACATCGAGCAGCCCTACGGTGTGAATCTTGGCCTGCGTTACAACTTCTGAAAACGCCCGAGCCCGCGCACTGACTTGGGTGCGCGGGCTCGAGTTCTTGCCTCAGGGACTACTGACGGACCGTGACTGTCGACACCGGAAAGGCCAATGCGCGTGTCTTCCGATCGTTGCCTTCGAAGTTCACCCAGGTTTCGAAGCGCAGTTCACTGCCCGATTCGAGTGAGGCCAGATCACGTCTCTCGAGTTTGTAGACCAATGCCAGCCCCGCCTGTTCGGCCGTTATGACGTGCGCCTCGGCAAGTTGTCGACTGAAAGGGCCTCCCGTCGCCAGCGTGCCGCTGACAGTAAGCCATAGTCGTTGCCCTGCAGCCATGAAGAACCAATCCTCCAGCACCAATGCCGCATCTGCTGTGAAGCGTTTGAGGTCCAGTACCCCATCCGTGGCCTGCTCTGGCATTGGAGCGCGTAATATTTCTGGCGAAAAGGGCAGTACCTCCAGCGTTAAATCCTGGCTGCTGGCCTCGGGAATAGTGGGGTCGGCGTGAATCAGCCGGTAGTTCAATACCAGTGAGCGCCCCAAATGCGATGCTAGCACTGCGTGTGGAACGGTCATGTACTGAGTCTGGGTGGCGCTGCCTGATGCGTAGCCTTCCACGGGGACGTATGTTCCTGGACTCTCCTGGTAATAGAGCACCAGTGTGTCGCTCGGGAGCATGCCGGGGTAACGGATCTTCGCGATTGCCGAGCCTAGAGCATGCAGGGGGTCGAGCTTGCCTCCGACTGCCTGGACGATGGCCAGGGCAGGCAGGGCCGTTGCCGGTTGGATCACCACCCGCAGATTCATGATGGGAAATGCCTGGGACGAAGCGGGATCATTGGCTCCGTCGAAGGTGACCCGTAACGAGAGTGTCAAGGTGCTGTTATCACGCAAGCCCTCCAGGTCCCTGCGCGCCAGTGGCAAGCGCAGTCCATCGGAGAGGTGTGATGGTGTGATGGACAGGCCGATAGCAACAGGTTTGGCGTACTCTGAGCCATCGCTGTTCTCGCCCTTTGCTTCCATCCAGCAGCGTTGTCCGACGGCAATCAGTGGCCAGGGTGAGGCTATGAGGTTGGCATCCGAGGCGAAGGTACTGAGGTCGAGTATTCCGTTGCGACTTTCGTCCGCGTCCGGGGAGGGGAGGTCGGTATCGGCGAAGGGTGATACCGTCAGTGTCGTCCGGGCTGACTCGATTCGGTCTGCGCCTGGTGAGACAACGCTGTAATACAGCGTCACGCTTTTACCGACATTTGCGCCCACCACCGAGGCGAGAGTATCGAAGGACTGGCTTCCCGATCCACTGCCTGGTTTGGACTGTGGATCGGGGGTCCCTGCGCCAGGTGTGCCTTGCCAGTACATCGTGATGGTCTGGTCTGTCCGCATGTCGGGATAAGTGACCAATACTTCGACTCCGTCCCGTGCCACCATGGGGTCGAGCCTGTCCCCAGGCGCCTGTACCACGCTAGGTCGGGGGTAGTGGACCTGTGTACTGCCGATCCTCAGGACCAGTTCTTCCGAGGGAAGGCGCTGTCGTTCTCGTTCGATTTCGTATTTCACCCCGACCTGTTTTCCCTCGCTGGCAGTGACGAATCTTTTCGGGACGGGAAAAGGTATCTCGCGCCCCGCATTTGCCTGGTTGATCGGAATGTAGTCGGTGAGGGAGTCGTTCTCGTCGTTTTCCGGCCCAGTCCAGAACGCATGGAGCGTGTCCCCGACCTGGGTGTCTGCCGTTGCCGGTACCCGGAGCGAGGTGCCACCGGCGGGGACTTTTTCGGGGTCCAGTTCCCCCCTTACGGAATAGTCCACTGTGGGGCGGGGCAGTAGCGCGTTTTGTGCATGAAGGTGCGGCGTTGTCGACATCATCTACTCCCGGTGCGGGCGCGGGTTTGCGTGACGTCCTATTCAACGGTGTGAACGGCTGATTGGAAACTGGCAAAAATATTAGGTAGTACGTACCGGGCTTGCGCCGCGACAGTCAATGTCAATGGTCGTGATCCGACCGGATCCTTATCTGGGGCCTGCCAAATGCGTCAGGTCGACTGGCGGCAGAGAACGAGCCGGCAAGGCTCATTCTCTGCGGCGCGCATTACAAACGCGGATAGTCGATGTAGCCCACTGGCCCTTTGCCGTAGAACGTCTCGGGGTGCGGCTCGTTCAGCGGCGCATCGGCTGCCAGGCGTGCTGGCAGGTCAGGGTTGGCGATGAACGGGATGCCGAAGGCGACGGCATCGGCCTTGCCGCTGGCCAGTGCTGCGTTGGCGGTGGCCTTGGTGAAGCGTTCGTTGACGATGTAGGGGCCGCCGAACGCCTCTTTGATCAGCGGGCCGATGCTGTCGTCGGCTTCTTTTTCCCGCGAGCAGATGAAGGCGATGCCGCGTTTGCCCAGTTCACGGGCAACGTAGGTGAAGGTCTCGGCGCGGTCGACGTCGCCCATGTCATGGGCATCGGCCCGTGGTGCGAGATGCACGCCAACGCGCTTGGCGCCCCACACACCGACCACCGCGTCGGTCACTTCCAGCAGCAGGCGGGCACGGTTTTCCAGCGAGCCGCCGTATTGGTCGGTGCGCTGGTTGGTGCTGCTCTGCAGGAACTGATCGAGCAGGTAACCATTGGCGCCATGGATTTCCACGCCGTCGAAACCAGCAGCCTTGGCGTTCTCGGCACCGGTCCGGTAAGCCTCGACGATGTCAGCGATTTCTTCGGTTTCCAGCGCACGTGGAGTCGGGTAGTCGCTCAGCGGACGCACCAGGCTGACGTGGCCTTTGGGCTGGATCGCGCTTGGCGCCACCGGTAGCTCACCGTTCAGGTACGACGGGTGGGAGATGCGCCCGACGTGCCACAGTTGCAGGAAGATGCGCCCGCCGGCGCCATGCACGGCCTGGGTCACGTTGAGCCAGCCACGGACCTGGTCGTTGGACCAGATGCCGGGGGTGTCGGGATAGCCGACGCCCATCGGCGTGACCGAAGTGGCTTCGCTGAGGATCAGGCCGGCGCTGGCGCGCTGCACGTAGTACTCGGCCATCAGTGCGTTGGGCACGCGGCCCTCGTCGGCGCGGCAGCGGGTCAGCGGGGCCATGATGATGCGGTTGGGCAGCTCGAGGTCGCCCAGGGTGATCGGATCGAAAAGCGTGGTCATATCGCAAGCCTCGCGTAGGTCAGTTGGATGCAGCGGCCAGTTCGGCGTCGTTGTCGCCGCGCTGGTTGAAAGTGATCAGGGTGACGATCAGCGCCAGGACAGCCAGGGCACCTGCAGCCAGCGGTACGCTGGTCAGGCCCAGGCCATGGGCGATGACGCTGCCGCCGACCCAGGCGCCCAGGGCGTTGCCCAGGTTGAAAGCGCCAATATTCAGGGTCGAGACCAGGTTCGGCGCATCCTTGCCGTAGGTGACCACGTTGACCTGCAGCGCCGGAACGGCGGCGAAGGCAGCGGTGGCCCAGAGGAACAGGGTGATTTCGGCGGGCACCAGCGCGTTGCTGGTCCAGCTGAACAGGGTGGAGACCACCGCCATGGTGGCGAACACGCCCACCAGCGTGGCGGCGAGGCGGCGATCGGCAAGCTTGCCTCCGAGGATGTTACCCAGCGTCAGGCCCAGGCCGATCAGCACCAGGGTCCAGGTCACGCCGCGTGGCGATACGCCGGTAACATCACCGAGCAGTGGCGCGACGTAGGTGAACAGGGCGAACACCGAGGCCGAGAACAGTACGGTCATGCTCAGCGACAACCAGATCCGGGCACCCTTGAGGGAGGCGAGTTCAGCACGCATGTCGACCTTTTCGGCATCCTGTTGCAGGGGCAGGAAGCGGATCAGGCCGATCAATGCGATCACGCCGATGCCGGTCACGGCCCAGAAGGTCGAGCGCCAGCCGGCGACCTGGCCCAGGGCGGTGCCCAGTGGCACGCCGAGCACGTTGGCCAGGGTCAGGCCGGTGAACATCAGGGCCACGGCCGAGGCGCGGCGGTTGGCCGGCACCAGGCTGGCCGCGACCACCGAGCCGATACCGAAGAAGGCACCGTGGCACAGGGCGGTGACCACGCGGGCGAACATCAGCAGGTTGTAGTCGCTGGCCACTGCACACAGCAGATTGCCGACGATGAACACGCCCATCAGCACCACCAATGCCGCCTTGCGTGGCAGACGGGCCGTGGCCAGGGCCATGAACGGCGCTCCGATCGCCACGCCCAGGGCGTAGCCGGTCACCAGCCAGCCGGCGCCGGGAATGCTCACCCCCAGGTCGCGCGCCACATCGGGCAGCAGGCCCATGATGACGAACTCGGTGGTGCCGATGGCAAAGGCGCTCAGCGCCAGGATCAACAGTGAAAGGGGCATTGCAAGGTCCTTGTCAGAGCTCTTGGCTCATCTGCTCGAGGAAGGCCTGGATGGTTTCCTCGTTGCGCTTGAAGAAATGCCACTGCCCGACCTTCTGGCTGCTGATCAGACCTGCGCGCTGCAAGGTGGCCAGGTGGGCGGAGACGGTCGACTGCGACAGGCCGCAGCGTTGATCGATCTGCCCGGCACAGACGCCGAATTCGGTGCTGTGGTGCTGGTCGGGGAATTGCGCCGCTGGGTTCTTCAGCCAGTTGAGGATGTCTCGGCGGACCGGATGGGCCAGGGCTTTTATTATTTCGTCGAGGTCGAGAGGCATGGTTGGGCTCGTGGTGTGTAGCGGTATATCGCGATAGGGCGAAATATAAATCGGTATTTCGCGATATACAAATATGAAGAGGTTCTGAGCTCAGCTGAAATCGCTATATCGCGTTATAACGATATAAATGTCCACGGTGATAGAATGCCGCCATGAACTACCTCGCACACCTGCACCTGGGCGGCTCCGCGCCGCAGCAACTGCTCGGCAGCCTGTACGGCGATTTCGTCAAAGGCCCGCTCGAAGGGCGCTTTGCGCCTGAGCTGGAGGCGGCAATCCGGTTGCATCGACAGATCGATCGCTACACCGACAGCCACCCGCTGGTGCTGGCGGCGCTGGCGCGTTTCCCGCGGGAGCGTCGGCGGTTTGCCGGGATTGTGCTCGACGTGTTCTTCGATCACTGCCTGGCACGGCACTGGGCGGATTACGCCGATCAGCCGCTGGCGCAGTTTACCGACAGCTTTTACCGGGTACTGTTGGCCGAGCCGCAGTTGCCGGGGCGCTTGGCACGCATTGCGCCGTTCATGGCAGCGGATGACTGGCTGGGAGCCTATGGTGATTTCGCCACGCTGGAGCAGGTGTTCAATGGCATTGCCCGGCGCTTGTCGCGGCCGGAAGGTATGGCTGGGGTGATGGATGAGCTGGAGCGGCTGTATGAGCCGTTGCTGGCGGATTTTCGTGAATTTTATCCTCAGTTGCAGGTGTTTGCGGCTACGGGGCGTTGAGGGTTTGAGGGCTGTCAGGGCCGTATCGCGGGGCAAGCCCGCTCCCACAGGTACCCCATTGTTTTTGGATACAGTGGGGTACCTGTGGGAGCGGGCTTGCCCCGCGATAGGGCCGGTCGACCCACCCCAGCAATCAGGCCGCCCTGGCCTGCCGACGCGGCACCGCCACCTCGACGTCCTTGACCCCGAACAACGCCACCTGAATCGCCTGCTGCGCCATGAACGCCAGCGCCGCACGTTCCTTGCCCTGACTCTCCACCGGCGCCAGCAGGTGAATCACCACCTCCCCCCGCTCCCGGCCAAACAGGCGCATCAAGTGCGAAACCAGGTCATCATCGCCAATGAACGGCGCGATTGGGTCCGGTTCACCGTTGCGCAGGTATTGGATCGCCACTGGCTGCACGGGTGTGCCTTGGTCGATGGCGCCGGCCAGCAGGCGTCCGTGGAAGGTGCGCAGGGCGCGGCCATCAGTGGTGGTGCCTTCAGGGAAGATCAGCAGCGGTCGGGCCTGGCCCAGTTGCTCGCTGATCTGTTCGCGCAGACGCTGGGCATCACCGCCGCCACGGCGAATGAACAAGGTGCCGGCCTTCTCCGCCAGCCAGCCGGCCAGCGGCCATTGGCGTACCTCGGCCTTGGACAGGAACGACAGGGGTCTGAGCATGCCCAGCAGGGGAATGTCGGTCCAAGACACGTGGTTGCTGACCCACAGCATCGAGCGCTGCGGCAGTTCACCGACGACCCGCACCTCGAAGGGCAGGGCGCCGATCAGGCGTTTCATGAACAGGCAGGTCCAACGTTGCCGTCGCTCAAGGGAGGCGTGCAGGCCCAAGCGTTCGCCCAGGGCGATGACGCTGGCCATGGCCATTCCCAGCAACAGCACCAGCACCAGGCGCAGGAGGCGGGCACAGGCCCGCAGGCCCGGCATCAGACTGCCGCCTTGAAGTGGCGGGCGTAGCGCGGGCAGAGGTCATCGCGCTTGAGCAGGATGAACACGTCGGCGACCTGGAAGTCTTCGTCCCAGCAAGGCTCGCCACAGATCTTCGCTCCCAGGCGCATGTACGCCTTGAGCAGCGGTGGCATCTCGGTGATCACGTTGTTCGGCAGGGCCAGGCTGGGGAGCGGCTTTTTCGGCTCGGCGCGCAGGTGCTCGTTGCACAGGTAGCGTTCGCGCAGGCGCTGCATGATCGCGTGGGCCTGGATGCCGCCGTCCTGCATGGGGATGCTGGCGCAGCCCATCAGGTAGCTGTAGCGACCTTCGTTGAGCACTTCGGCAAGCTCGCCCCAGAGCACGGCGATGGTGCCGCCGTTGCGGTAGTCGGGGTCGACGCAGGTGCGGCCCAGCTCCAGGATCGGACCTTGCAGTTGCAGCAGGCCATGCAGGCTGAATTCTTCTTCACTGTAGAAGCGGCCCAGGCTGCTGGCGGCCTGGTGGTCGAGCAGGCGGGTGGTGGCGACCAACTGGCCGGTGGCCAGGTCGCGCACACCGATGTGGCGGCAGTGGATATCGTAGTCATCCATGTCCAGGCCCAGTTCGGCGCCCTTGAGCTTGGCCTTGAATTCGGCGCTGAACACCTTGAAACGCAGGGCCTGTGCTTCCTGCAGGGCCGCAGCGCCGACCAGGCGTTCGGCTTGCAGACGGCGTTCAGTGCTGTTGTCGCCAGAGCGAGCGATCCGAGTCATTGCGAGTCTCCATAAGCCAGCCAAATAGGGTTGCGGCCGGTCGGCTTTGTTGTGCAAAGTCAGCCTAGGTAGGCGCGGTGTCACCTCCGTGAATCTTTGGTGATGCTTGCGTGACACCCCCCACGAGGAGCATTCGATGACCTGGTTGCAACGACTCAACGACCCGCTGCGCCAGGCGCTGGCGGCCACCCTGGGCGAGACCTACGCGGCCACGCTGGAGCGCCTGGGCGCTGTCACGCCGTTCGAGCTGGCGGCGCTGGGTGGGCGCGCGATGGATACGCCGGGATTGGCCTTTCTGGTCGGTTACCAGGCAGCCTTGCGTGTGCTCTGGCCCAGCGCGCCTGCTGGATTGGGGGCCTTGTGCGCCACCGAGCGGCGCAGTGTGCGTCCGGCGGACATGCACACCCGCCTCGACGGCTTGCGGCTGAGTGGTCGCAAGGATTTCGTCACCGCAGGCCTCGACGCCGAATGGCTGTTGGTGGCGGCCCGCAGCGAAGCGCAGGGCGAGGGCGCGCGGCTGAGCCTGGCGGTGGTCTACCCCGGTGAGCCCGGCGTGACCCTCGAAGCGTTGCCGACCCTGCCGTTGATGCCCGAGGTCGGCCATGCCCGTGTCGAACTGAAGCACGCGGCCTGCGAACTGCTGGCCGGTGATGGCTGGGATGCCTATGTCAAACCGTTCCGCTCCCTCGAAGACCTCTATGTACTCACTGCGCTGCTCGGATGGCTGCATGGCGTTGCCCAGGAATGCGCCTGGCCGCAGGCGTTGCGCCTGCGCCTGATCGGCCTGCTCGCCGCCTGTGCCGAGGCCAGTCGGCAGTGCGCCGACAGCGTGGGCTGTCATCTGTTGCTGGCCGGTCTGTTCGCCCAGTTCCAGGCACTGCGGGTCGATATCGACAAGGCCCTGGTCGAAGGACCCGAACACTGGATGCAGCTCTGGCAACGCGACCAGGGGCTGCTGGCGCTGGCGGCTGCGACCCGGGAAAGGCGCCTGGCCAAGGCCTGGGCTGCTGCAGGATTGTCATGAAGCCCAGGCATGCTCCGCCGATTGACCGCGCGTGAGGTATCGATGGGCAGACTGAAGGTGGTGCTGGGTATTCTCGGGCTGATCGCCCTGCCGGTGTTCGCCGAGGAGTGGCCGGACAGCCACTGGCAGCAGGATCCGACGCAGTACGACTGGCAGGCTGTCGACGCCTATGCCTTCCCGCTGCGCGACGATGCCGTTCGCAGCGGTGTGCGCAGCGATGCACTGTTGATCATTCGTGACGGTCGCATCCTGTACGAGCGCTACGCCGCCCCCACAAGTGCCGATACCCCGCACCTGACCTGGTCAATCAGCAAGAGCGTGCTGGCCACGCTGTTGGGTGTTGCCCGCGGCGAAGGGCGTTTTCAGCTCGATGACCCGGCCGCCCGCTATTACCCCGCCCTGCGTGAGCATCCGCAACTGCGCCTGGTCGACCTGCTGCACTGGGCCAGCGGCCTGGCCTGGCAGGAAGATTATGAATATGCGCCGCTGAAATCCTCGGTAGTGGCGATGCTCTATACCCGCGGACGCAACGACATGGCGGCCTACACCGCAGGCATGGCGCAGGCCGAGAAACCGGGTGAGCATTTCGCCTATTCCAGCGGCGACAGCAACCTGCTGGCGGCGGCCTTGCGCGGCATGCTCGCGCCGGATCAATACGCCGACTATCCCTGGCAGGCGCTGTTCACCCCGCTTGGCATCACGCATGCGGTGTGGGAGCGCGACGCTGCGGGTACCTATGTCGGCTCCTCCTACCTCTACCTCAGTGCTCGCGATCTTGCGCGCATCGGCCTGCTGATGCAGCGCGACGGGCGTTGGCGTGAGCGGCAACTGCTCCCTGCCGACTGGGTGGCCTTCAACCGCACCCTGTTCACCCATGCCGAGCCGGTGCCGGGCGATGCCAACTCCGGTGGGCACTGGTGGCTGAACCAGCCACTGCCGGGCAACCCGACGCCCTGGCCGGACGCACCTACCGACACCTTCGCCGCCCTCGGTCACTGGGGCCAGGCGCTGTACGTGCTGCCCACGCAGAAGCTGGTGATCGTACGCTACGGCGATGACCGCGACGGCAGCTATAGCCACAACGAACTGCTCAAGCGCGTGCTGGCCGTGCTGGCGAAGGAGGGCGCATGAAGCGGGTCTTGCTGGTGGTGCTGCTGGTCCTGCTGGCCTGGGGATGGAGCGAACGTCAGGCCCTGTCGGATTTCCCGAGCATTCTCCCGGCGTATTCGGCAAAGGAGTACTGCTCGTGCCGCTTCGTCATGGGGTTTGACGAGGCCTATTGCCGGGCTTATGTGAAGCAGTACCTGCCGTTGGGGCGCCTGGAAGAGGACAGCCGCGCACGCAGCGTGCTCGCCGAAGGCCTGGGACGGCGTAGCCAGGCTACCTGGCAGGGGCCTCGCGAGGGTTGTCGCTTGCTGCCGTGAAGGCCCGCAGGGTAAGGTGGCTGGCCTTGCTTCACGAGGTTTCACATGTCCAGTTTGCTCCGCCTGCTACCCGCCCTGTTACTGGCCCTGTGTCTGCCCGCCCATGCCAACTGGCACCTGGACGGCGAGTCCTCGCGCCTGTCGTTCATCACCGGCAAGAACGGCGATACTGCCGAGGTGCACCGCTTCCTGGTGTTGCACGGCACCATCGACCGCAAGGGTGTGGCTGGCTTGAGCATCGAGATGGATTCGGTGAGCAGCGGTATTCCGCTGCGTGACGAGCGCATGCGTGACGGCCTGTTCGAAGTCGAGCGCTTCCCCGAAGCGACGGTCAAGGCCCAGCTCGACCTGCGGCCGATCAACGACCTGGCCAACGGTGCCCAGCTGGAGTTGCGCCTGCCACTGACCGTGACCCTGCACGGCCAGTCTCACAACTACAACGCGCTGCTGCTGGCCACCCGCCTCGATGAGCGGCGCTTCCAGGTGGTGACCCTCGAGCCGCTACTGTTGCGGGCCGAGGATTACGGCTTGCTGCCAGGGCTGGAAAGCCTGCGCAAGTTCGCCAAGCTCAAGTCCATCAACCCGTCGGTGCCGGTGAATGCGGTGCTGATCTTCACCGCACGTTGACATGCCAGGGCCAGTCTTCCCCTGGCGGGATGGCAACCAGTTCGAACTGCTGATCGACGGCCCGGAATTCTTTCCGCGCATGCTCACGGCGATCGTGCGCGCCGAGCGCCAGGTCGATCTGGAACTGTACCTGGTGGAGGCGGGGGCCTGTGCCGATGCGGTGGTCGAGGCCCTGGAGTCGGCCGCCTTGCGTGGTGTGCGGGTGCGTTGCCTGTTCGACGACTACGGCGCCCTGGCTTTCCCTTCGGCACTGCGCCAACGCTTGCAGGCCGCCGGTGTCGAGCTGCGGCTGTACAACCGCCTGCGCTGGCGCCGGGGCCTGCGCAACCTGTACCGCGATCACCGCAAGCTGCTGCTGGTGGATGAGCACTGGGCGGTGGTGGGTGGTACCGGGGTGACCGACGAATTCTGGACACCGGGTCAGGAGGCGAGCGAGTGGCATGAAGTGATGGTGCGCATGGAGGGGCCGGTGGTGAGTGACTGGCAGGTGCTGTTCGACCGCCAGTGGCACGCCAACCACCGTCGTACCGCCTGGCGCCCGCCCGAGAACTTCGGCCTGTCGCGCCTGCCGAAGATGCCGGCGCAGGGGCAGGGCCTGGGCCGCGTGGCCTATGCCGACGCGCGCCAGCACCGCGACATCCTGCACTCGCTGGTCCGTGCGCTGAACAGTGGACAGCGTCGCATCTGGCTGGCGACGCCGTATTTTCTGCCAACCTGGAGCGTGCGCCGCTCGCTGCGCCGGGCGGCGCAAAAGGGCATCGACGTACGCTTGCTGCTCACGGGGCCACGTACCGACCACCCTTCGGTGCGCTATGCCGGCCATCGTTACTACCCTCGCTTGCTGCGCGCCGGGGTGCGGATCTTCGAATACCAGCCATGCTTCCTGCACCTGAAGATGGCCGTGGTCGACGACTGGGTCAGCATCGGCTCGTGCAACTTCGACCACTGGAACCTGCGCTTCAACCTCGAAGCCAACGTCGAGGCCCTCGACCCGCCGCTGACCGCAGCGGTGCTGGCCAGCTTCACGCGGGATTTCGCCGTGAGCGAGGAGGTCGATCTGGATCACTGGAAGGCCCGACCGCTGTGGCGGCGGGTGCAGCAGCGGATCTGGGGCTGGCTGGATCGTCTGGTAGTCAATCTGCTGGATCGCCGCAACTGAGACCTGCGCCGTATATCGGTCATGGACAAAGCGGACTATCGTGCAGTGATTGTTCCCTGCAAACGAAGGAGTGAATGCGATGACGGCGAAGAAGATTCTCATGCTGGTGGGCGATTACGTCGAGGACTACGAGGTGATGGTGCCGTTCCAGGCTTTGCAGATGGTCGGCCACACAGTGCACGCGGTATGCCCCGAGAAGATCGCCGGGCAGACCGTGCGCACGGCCATCCACGACTTCGAGGGCGACCAGACCTACAGCGAGAAACCTGGGCACAACTTCGCCCTCAACTTCGATTTCGTCCAGGTGCGTGCCGAAGGGTATGACGCGCTGCTGATCCCCGGTGGGCGGGCGCCGGAGTACCTGCGCCTGGACGAACGGGTGCTGAAACTGGTCAAGGAATTCGACCAGGCGGGCAAGCCGATCGCGGCGGTGTGCCATGGCGCACAGTTGCTGGCGGCGGCCGGGGTGCTCGAAGGGCGTGAATGCAGCGCTTATCCTGCGTGCGCACCGGAGGTGCGGTTGGCCGGGGGACGGTTCGTGGATATCGCCATCGATCAGGCGCATGTGGATGGCAATCTGGTGACGGCACCGGCATGGCCGGCGCATCCGGCGTGGCTGGCGGCTTTTCTCAAGGTGCTGGGCACGCGTATCGGCTGATTCGCGATACCGCCGGGTAGCGGTTCTGGAGAAATACCCGTCGCGCAGGGGAAAGGGCGCATGGCGCAGCCGATGTTAGGGTTTCCCCTCAGGCCCGGCTTAGCCGGGCGCGTCACCCACATCGACAGAGCGATCGCCCCGCATGGAAATCCGCCTGCTCCACGGCGCTGCCATCGCGCCTTACATCGATGACATCGCTCGCCTGCGCCTGACATTGCTACGCGAGTTTCCCTACCTCTACGAGGGTACGCCGGAGTGCGAGGCCGATGCGCTTCGCCGCTACATCGACTGCGAGTGCAGCCTGGCGATCCTGGCAGTGGACGAGGGGCGGGTGGTCGGTGCCTCGACCGGTCTGCCGCTGAGTGACAAGAGCGAGGCGTTGCGCCAGCCGTTTCTCGAGCAGGGGCGCGATCCGCGTACAGTCTATTATTTCGGCAAGTCGGTGTTGCTGCCGGCTTATCGCGGGCGGGGATTGGGTGTGCGTTTTTTCATCGAGCGTGAGTCCTATGCGCACAAGTTGGGCGGCTTTCATTACTGTGCGTTCAGCGCCGTCGAACGGCCCAATGGCCATCCGCGACGACCCGACGACTATAAGCCGCTACATGGTTTCTGGCGTAATCGTGGCTTTCTGCATCAGCCGTCCATGCGTGCGTCGTATGCCTGGCGCGATCTTGATGAAGCGGATGAGTCAGACAAGACGCTGTCGTTCTGGCTCAAGGATCTGTTGCTGTGATCCTGTGCTGAAACAGCAGCGCCCCGTTCGCGGGCAAGCCCATTCCTTGTAGGAGCGGGCTTGCCCGCGAACGGGGCGCTGCTGTTTCAGCCTGGGATTAAACCAGCCTTACTTCACTTCAACAGCCAGGCTCTGGGCAATCTTGTTCTGCCACAGCGCAGGGCCGGTGATGTGCACCGACTCGCCATTGCTGTCCACCGCGACGGTGACCGGCATGTCCTTGACGTCGAACTCGTAGATCGCTTCCATGCCCAGTTCGGCGAACGCCAGGACCTTGGACTTGCGAATCGCCTGGGCCACCAGGTAGGCGGCGCCGCCAACGGCCATCAGGTACACGGCCTTGTTGTCCTTGATCGCCTCGATGGCGGTCGGGCCGCGCTCGGACTTGCCGATCATGCCCAGCAGGCCAGTCTGCTCGAGGATCTGCCGGGTGAACTTGTCCATGCGCGTGGCAGTGGTCGGGCCGGCAGGGCCGACCACTTCGTCACCGACCGGATCGACCGGGCCGACGTAGTAGATGAAGCGGCCTCTCAGATCCACCGGCAGCTCTTCGCCACGGTTGAGCATTTCGACCATGCGCTTGTGCGCAGCGTCGCGGCCGGTGAGCATCTTGCCGTTGAGCAGGATGGTCTCGCCCGGTTTCCAGCTGGCGACTTCTTCCGGGGTGATCTCGTCGAGGTTGACGCGACGTGCGCTCGGGCCGGCTTCCCAGACGATTTCCGGGTAGGCATCCAGCGACGGCGCTTCCAGCTCTGCCGGGCCGGAGCCGTCGAGCACGAAGTGGGCGTGACGGGTGGCGGCGCAGTTGGGGATCATGCACACCGGCAGCGAAGCGGCGTGGGTCGGGTAGTCCATGATCTTGACGTCGAGCACGGTGGTCAGGCCGCCCAGGCCCTGGGCGCCGATGCCCAGCTGGTTGACCTTCTCGAACAGCTCCAGGCGGATCTCTTCGATGCGGTTCTGCGGGCCACGGGCTTTCAGTTCATGGATGTCGATCGACTCCATGAGCACTTCCTTGGCCATGACTGCGGCTTTCTCTGCTGTACCGCCGATGCCGATGCCCAGCATGCCAGGCGGGCACCAGCCAGCGCCCATGGTCGGTACGGTCTTGAGCACCCAGTCGACGATCGAGTCGGACGGGTTGAGCATGGCCATCTTCGACTTGTTCTCCGAACCGCCGCCCTTGGCTGCGACGTCGACTTCGACCTTGTCGCCGGGCACGATGGAGTAGTGGATCACCGCCGGGGTGTTGTCCTTGGTGTTCTTGCGGGCACCGGCCGGGTCGGCCAGGATGGAGGCGCGCAGGACGTTTTCCGGCAGATTGTAGGCGCGGCGCACGCCCTCGTTGATCATGTCGTCCAGGCTCATGGTCGCGCCGTCCCAGCGCACGTCCATGCCAACGCGCACGAACACGGTGACGATACCGGTGTCCTGGCAGATCGGGCGGTGGCCGGTGGCGCACATGCGCGAGTTGATCAGGATCTGGGCGATGGAGTCGCGGGCAGCGGGCGATTCTTCACGCAGATAGGCTTCGTGCATCGCCTGGATGAAATCGACGGGGTGGTAGTACGAGATGAATTGCAGGGCGTCGGCAACGCTCTGAATCAGGTCGTCTTGCTTGATCACGGTCATGCAGCGCGCTCCTCTTAAAGACGGGAACATTCGTAAAGGCATCGACACAGCCGACCAGCGCGTCGAAAGGCCTTGCAAGGCGCACCGGCAGGTCAGGCCGGCACAAAAAGGGCGCGGCAGTATAGCGCGGCTGCCCGTGGGAAACACCTGCGAGTGGTCTGGACCATGGTCGGCCGCTGCCAGGCATCGTTCTTGCTGGCGCTCTGTACAATGGCAACAGACTTCAGGAGACCCTTCGTACATGCCCGATCTTCGTGTGGGCGAGCGCTGCATCAGCGTTCCAACCGGCAGCAACCTGCTCGACGCCCTCAATGGCGCCGGCCTGAACGTGCCCTACAGTTGCCGGGCCGGCAGTTGCCACGCCTGCCTGGTGCGTTGCGTCGATGGCGAGCCGCAGGACGCCCGGCCCGAAGCCTTGCCCGACGACAAGCGTGAGCAGGGCTGGCGATTGGCATGCCAATGCCGGGTGGCCGGCGATATGCGGGTTGCCGTGTTCGATCCCCTGACCGACGGCCTGCCTGCGAAGGTGATTGAGGTCGATTGGCTGGGCGATGTGTTGCGTCTGCGGCTGCGACCCGAGCGTGGCTTGCGCTATCGGGCCGGCCAGCATCTGGTGCTATGGCTGGGGTCGGTGGCGCGACCTTATTCGCTGGCAAGCCTGCCGGGCGAGGATGAATTTCTCGAATTTCATATCGACTGCCGACGTCCAGGCGCCTTCTGCGACCAGGCGCGGGGCTTGAAAATTGGCGACCAGATGGTTCTGGGGGAGCTCAGAGGGGGCGCGCTGCACTACGACCCCGACTGGCAGGAGCGGCCGCTGTGGTTGCTGGCGGCAGGTACCGGCCTTGCCCCGCTGTGGGGCGTTGTGCGAGAGGCTTTGCGTCAAGGCCATCGGGCAGAAATCAAGGTGATGCATGTGGCACGCGACGCTGCCGGGCATTACCTGCAACCCGCGCTGCACCAGATGCATGGCATCGATGCCGAATGCGTGCTGCAGGAACATCTCGAGGAGGCGCTTGCCAGCTTGCGTCCGACCTCTCGCCAGACCATCGCTTTGCTCTGTGGATCGCCCGCAAGTGTCGAGCGCTTCGCGCGCAGATTGTTCATCGCCGGTGTGCCGAGAAATCAGGTATTGGCTGACGTGTTCGTCGAGCATGCCTGACGTTCTTGCAGCACCGCGGCCTATCGCGGGCTACCAAAAAAAGACCGCTCCGAAGAGCGGTCTTTTTTAGGGGCGCCTCAGGCCGTTGCCACGGCTTGGGCATCAACCAACCAGCGGATCACCGACGTGCAGGATCTTCATGCCGTTGGTGCCACCGATGGTGTGGTAGCTGTCGCCCTTGGTCAGGATCACCCAGTCACCCTGTGCGACCAGCCCACGCTTGAGCAGCTCGTCGACAGCCGCCTGGCTGACCTTGTCGGCCGGCAGCGAAGCCGGATCGAAGGCGATCGGGTAGACGCCGCGGAACATCGAAACGCGGGCCTGGGTTGCGCGGTGTGGCGACATGGCGAAGACCGGCACATGCGAGCGCAGGCGCGACATGATCAGCGGGGTGTAGCCGCTTTCGGTCAGGGCGATGATCGCCTTCACGCCAGGGAAGTGGTTGGCGGTGTACATCGCCGCCAGGGCAATGCTCTCGTCGCAGCGCTCGAAGGTGGTGTGCAGGCGGTGGCTGGACTTCTGGTTGGTCGGGTGCTTCTCGGCGCCCAGGCAGATGCGCGCCATGGCCTGCACCGCTTCGATCGGGTACGAGCCGGCGGCGCTTTCGGCCGACAGCATCACCGCATCGGTGTTGTCCAGCACGGCGTTGGCCACGTCGGATACTTCGGCGCGGGTCGGCATCGGGTTCTGGATCATCGACTCCATCATCTGGGTCGCTACGATCACCGCTTTGTTGTTGCGGCGCGCGTGCTGGATGATCTTCTTCTGGATGCCGATCAGCTCGGCGTCGCCGATTTCCACGCCGAGGTCGCCACGGGCAACCATCACCGCGTCGGAAGCAGCGATCAGGCCGTCGAGGGTTTCGTCGTCGGCAACGGCTTCGGCACGCTCGATCTTGGCCACCAGCCAGGCGCTGCCGCCGGCTTCGTCACGCAGCTTGCGTGCGTATTCCATGTCCTTGGCGTCACGCGGGAAGGAGACGGCCAGGTAGTCCAGGTCCATTTCCGCGGCCAGTTTGATGTCGGCCTTGTCTTTTTCGGTCAGGGCCGGTGCAGTCAGGCCGCCACCCTTACGGTTGATGCCCTTGTGGTCGGACAGTGGGCCACCGACGATCACCACGCAATGCAGCGCGTCGGCAGTAGCGGTTTCGACGCGCATGACCACGCGACCGTCGTCGAGCAGCAGCTCGTCACCTACACCGCAGTCCTTGACCAGGTCGGGGTAGTCGATGCCGACGATATCCTGGTTGCCTTCGGTGAGCGGGTGGGCGGTGGAGAAGGTGAACTTGTCACCGATCTTCAGTTCGATGCGCTTGTTGCTGAACTTGGCGATACGGATCTTCGGACCTTGCAGGTCGCCCAGCAGTGCGACGTGGCGGCCGTTCTTGGCGGCGATGTCGCGGATCAGGCGAGCGCGGGCCTTGTGCTCGTCCGGAGTGCCGTGGGAAAAGTTCAGACGTGCCACGTCCAGGCCGGCGAGGATCAGTTGTTCGATCACTTCCGGCGAGTTGCTGGCGGGGCCCAGGGTGGCGACGATTTTGGTACGGCGGATGGTCATGCACAGACTCCTATAGTGAAGCGCAGCGAAAGGCTACTCCTCAATTGAGCTGTAGTCATTGTTCCGTTGCACTACCTTGCAGGTTGGCGAGAGGGCGGTTGCACCGTCGGCAGCACCCTACAAGCAGCAGGTTACAGGTAGACGCTTGCCGCCGGGCGTCTGCGGGATGAAGCGTGCATCGGCGCGCTGAAGAAATCGGGGCGCAGGCCGATATACTGCCCATCAAAGGAGAATTCCCATGCGAGCCCTGATCGTGTTAACCATGGCGGCCAGTGTCGTCGGCTGCACCCGTTGGTCCATGGACCATCACCTGAACAACGCCTACCGTGCCTACGATCGTGGCGATTGCCAGCGCGTGATGCTGGAGCTGTCGCAGGTCGATCGCACCAGCCGTGCTCGCCCGTTCATCCATCCGGAAGTGGCGATGCTGCGTGGCCAGTGCCTGGAGCGGCAGAAACTCTATGTCGATGCAGCGCAGACCTACCAGTTCCTGATCCAGCGCTACCCGCAGAACGAGTATGCCTACCGTGCCCAAGCGCGCCTGCAGACCCTGGAGCAGCTTGGCCATCTGCGTGGTGAGCCTGCGGTGACCCGCCCTGCGCCGACTACCCCTTTGCGTTAATACCAAGGTGACAATGATTTCATCGGGGCCGCCGCTCAGGCTAAGCTAGGCTGTAAAGTAGGTGTAACGCTCACCGCCAGTACCTGGTCTTCCTGGCATAGGGTACGGAGAATCATGTTCATCGAACGTCAGATCGATCGTCATCAACTGCCTTACGTGCTCAAGGTCTTCAACCGGTTGACCGATCAGGAGATTGGTTACCTGGGGAATGCCTCCGAGGATGGGGTCATGGTGATCAGCCAGCTCCCGATCATGGTCGGCCCGGATTTCGAGCTGCAGTTGCGTGTGCCGCTGGCAGGCGGTGGCCATCAGTTCATCAATCTTACCGCCAGTTGCCTGTGGAGCCGCGAGGACCAGACCCCGGGGCATTACGATGCCGGCTTCATGCTGCTACAGGCGCCGCGCGAGTACGAGGAGTTCGTGCGCTCACTGCGCGACTTCTTCAGTTTCAGGCCGATGAACGAGTCGGCCTGAAGGCGTTCCTCCGGTAGACTCGTCCGCGAACTTTGTACAGGACGACACCGTGAGTTCCAGCATCTTCTGGCACGACTACGAAACCACCGGTATCAATCCGCGCTGCGACCGACCGCTGCAGGTTGCAGGCGTACGCACCGATTTCGAGCTCAACGAGATCGACGAACCGGTCAACCTGTATTGCCGCCCCTCCGACGACATCCTGCCGCACCCCGCCGCCTGCCTGGTCACCGGTATCACCCCTGAACAACTGATCGCCAAAGGCTTGGGGGAAGCGGAGTTCATGACCAGGGTGCATGAACAGTTGTCGCGCCCCGGCACCTGTGGCGCAGGCTACAACACCTTGCGCTTCGATGATGAAGTCACTCGCTACAGCCTCTACCGCAACTTCTTCGACCCCTACGCCCGTGAGTGGCAGGGTGGCAACAGCCGCTGGGACTTGATCGATGTAGTGCGTACCGCTTATGCCCTGCGCCCGGAGGGTATCGTCTGGCCGCAGCAGGACGGACGCACCAGCCTGCGCCTGGAGTTGCTGAGCAAGGCCAACGGCATCGACCACGGTCATGCCCACGAGGCCCTGTCCGATGTCCGGGCCACCATCGCGTTGGCTCGTCTGATTCGCCAACGCCAGCCCAAACTTTATGACTGGTTGTTCCAGTTGCGTAGCAAGCACAAAGTCATGGAGCAGATTCGTCTGCTCCAGCCGCTGGTGCATATTTCCGGGCGCTTTTCCAGCGAACGTAGTTACCTGGGGGTGGTATTACCCTTGGCCTGGCACCCGCGTAATCGCAATGCACTGATTGTGTGCGACCTGCACATGGAAACCTTGCCTTTAATAAGGGAAAGTGCCGAGGTATTGCGTTCGCGTTTGTACACGCGGCGCGAGGAGTTGGCTGACGGCGAATTGCCGGTTCCGCTGAAGTTGGTGCACATCAACAAGTGCCCGGTGGTGGCGCCATTGAACGTATTGCGCCCGGTCGATCAACAGCGACTGGGTCTTGATATGTCGCTTGTTCAGTCTCGCGCCGAACAATTGATGCAGCAGCATGACGCGTGGCGGGACAAGCTGGAGAACGTCTACAGCGCTGATGAATTCTCACCCAGCGAAGATCCTGAGCAACAGTTGTACGAGGGATTTCTCGGGGATCGTGATCGTCGCCTGTGCGAGCAAGTTCGTTTGAGCGAGCCGCGACAGTTGGGGCAGGGGCACTGGATGTTCGATGATGCGCGCATGCCCGAGCTATTGTTCCGTTATCGAGCGCGCAACTTTATCGACACGCTGAACGAACAGGAGCAACAACGCTGGCATCGCTTTTGCCAGCAGCGCCTGAGCGATCCGCAGCTGGGCGCGCCCAACACCCTGGGCGATTTCGAGCAGGCGGCGCAGGCGAGTCTGGCCAATGCGGACGATGCCGGGCGGCAGGTGCTGGAGGCCTGGCTGGCGCATGCCGGGAAACTGCGAATGCATTATGGGTTGGCAGAATAAATAAAAACGCCGGCGATGAGCCGGCGTTTTTTGAAGCCATACGCAATTGTCTGGATCAGTCCAGCAGGGTTGCCCAGCTTTCAACCACGTCACCACCCCACTTGGCTTTCCATTCTTTCAGGGTCTTGTGGTTGCCGCCTTTGGTTTCAATCACTTCACCGTTGTGCGGGTTTTTGTATTGCTTGACCTTGCGAGCACGTTTGGTGCTGGTGGTCTTGGCAGCGCCACGCGGGGCCTTGCTCAGTTTGGATTCCGGGTCGAGCAGGGCAATCACGTCACGCAGCGACTTGGAGTATTCGCCCATCAGTGCGCGCAGTTTGCCTTCGAATTCCAGCTCTTTCTTCAGCTTGTCATCTTGCGACAGGTTGGCGAGGCGAGCTTGAAGTTCCTTGATAGCTTCTTCGGTGGCGCGGTATTCGTTGATCAGGGACATGGAGTGTTCCTTGGTGAATGTACAGAGAGACAGTGGGCCAATAATAGACAGGCGATACCCGCAAGTAAACAATTAATAAGGGTGTCAAATGTCGAATCATTGTGACGCAACAATAAGAATGCGTCGGTAAAGAAAAATTTACATATTGCGTTATGCGTATCTTCTCACCTCATGCGCCAGCCCGCGGAGGGGCCTGGTCGGCATTGAGCCGCCACACAGGCCAATGGTTACTGCCTTTTTCACGGCAGATGGCTAGAATGTGCGCCTTTGCGAAGTTTTCCGGAGTCTGATCCATGCGCACCTATCGTCTGACGATTGCCTGCCCCGACCGTGTCGGCATCGTGGCAAAAGTCAGTAACTTCCTGGCCTTGTACAACGGCTGGATCAACGAAGCCAGCCACCATTCCGACGAGCAGAGCGGGTGGTTCTTCATGCGCCATGAAATCCGCGCCGAATCGCTGCCATTCGGTATCGAGGCCTTCCGCGAGGCCTTTACGCCGATCGCCGAAGAGTTCTCGATGAGCTGGAATATCACCGATTCGGCGCAGAAGAAGCGCGTGGTGCTGATGGCCAGTCGCGAGTCGCACTGCCTGGCCGACCTGCTGCACCGCTGGCACACCGATGAATTGGACTGCGATATCCCGTGCGTGATCTCCAACCACAACGACCTGCGCAGCATGGTCGAGTGGCACGGTATTCCGTTTTTCCACGTGCCGGTCGATCCCAAGGACAAGGCCCCGGCCTTCGCCGAAGTTTCGCGCCTGGTTGCCGAGCATGGTGCTGATGTGGTTGTACTGGCGCGCTACATGCAGATCCTGCCGCCACAGTTGTGCCAGGACTACGCGGGGCGTGTGATCAACATCCACCACAGCTTCCTGCCATCGTTCGTCGGCGCCAAGCCCTACCACCAGGCTGCACTGCGCGGTGTGAAGCTGATCGGTGCCACTTGCCACTATGTCACCGAAGAGCTGGACGCAGGTCCCATCATCGAGCAGGACGTGGTGCGTGTGAACCATGCCGACAGCATCGAGGATATGGTTCGCTTCGGTCGTGATGTGGAGAAAATGGTGCTGGCGCGCGGTTTGCGCTACCACCTGGAAGACCGCGTGCTGGTTCACGGCAACAAGACCGTGGTCTTCGACTGACCGGAGCCCGCCCAGATGGCCGATCCGCGTGACAAGGCTGGCGCCCAGCCTCCGCCGACACTCGGTGAAGGCTGCCTGGCGCGCTACGATCCCGAGGCGTTGAGCGACGAAGACGGTACCGAGTTCGAAGGTGCCGCCGAGCTCTGGGAGCAACTCAACCCGCCTGACGCCGCCAGCGCTCCAGCAACGGGCGCGCCAGCAGGCAGACGAACACCGGCCCCCCGGCGAGCAGATAGAAGTAATAAGTGACGGCGCGCCAGATCAGGATCGCCGCCGCCGCTGTCGAGCTGCCCACCAGTGGCGACAGCAGGGTCGCCGACGTCAGCTCGGCGGCCCCTGCACCGCCTGGCAGCAGGCTGAATTGGCCGGCACTGAGCGAGAGCATCTGCACCAGGAAGCTCGGTATCCACGACAGCTCCACCCCCAGCCCCCTCAATACCAGATACAGCACGCTGTAGCGCAAGCTCCAGTGCGCGCAGGTGAGGGCGAATACCAGCGCCAGCGTGCGCTTGGGCAGGCGCCAGGTTTCGGCCAGTGCCCGGATGAAGCGCAGCAGCCTACGTGCCCAGCGCCGACGACGGCTTTTCGACAAACCCAGGCGTTGCAGCAGACGGCCGTTCCAGCGCATCACGCCACGACGGCAGCGCAGCAGCAGGACGATTGCCGCCAGCACGCCACACAGCAAGGCAGCACTGCCCAGCAACATGCTTTCCTGGCTGCGGCCCAGGCTGTGGAACAGGGCGTAGCCGGCGATGGCCAGCATGGCGCAGAAGAAGAACAGCAGGTCGTTCAACTGATCCATGGCGAACACTGCGCCACTGCGGGCGGGGCCAATGCGTTCGCGGGCCAGCAGTGTCATCAGGGTCAAAGGGCCTCCGCTACCGCCGGGCGTAGTGCAGATGGCGAATTCGGTCGCCATCACCACACCCAGGCTGCGTACTCTGCCCAGTTGCGCGCCCTGCTGGCCGAGCAGCAAGCGCAGGCGCACGGCGTTGATGATCCAGCACAGCAGGATCATGCCTAGCAGCGTTGCCATCAGCCCCGGGTCGAACGTCTGCAGGCGCGGCAAGAGTTGGCTGCCGCCGAGCAAACCCGGCACCAGCACGGCGAGCACCAATGCCAGCCCCAGCCAGGCGAGGCGGTTCATGGGCAGGTCCTGCGCTCCAGCCAGGCGGACTTGGTCAGAGGCTCACGCCCTTGCTCGATCAATTCACGCAGGGTGCGCAACCAATAGTTGCGTGCGCTGGCGTGGCGCATATCCACCGGATGCAGGCCCAGGCGCAAGGTTTCGGCCTGGCGCCAGCGTCGGGCCTGCCAGTCACAGAGCATCCGTGACATACCGCGGCGCCATGCACTGCGGGCGCTCCAGACCAGCCCAGGAGCTTCGATCGCGGTGAAGTCCGGCAGCCGATAAAGGTGCTGCGGTGTGCTGGTGTAGCGCAGCGGCAGGCGGCGCAGGGCCTGGCGGGTGCCTTCGCTCATCAGCCAGGCGGGCGCGACGAAGCCTGCGACCGGCCAGCCCTGGCTGGCGAACAGGGCCAGGCCTGCCTCCAGACGTTGCAGGGCTTCGCGCTGCTCCAGCGCATAGAACTCGCCCTCATGGGTGTAGATCCGGCGCATGAAGTACTCGGCAGGCCCGCGTGGGGCAGGGCCATCGTCGGCGTGGTAGAAACCGTGCAGCGCCAATTCGTCGCCGCGCGCCAGGCGCCGATCGAGCAGGCGGCAGAAGTCGGGGGAACGGGCCAATGCGTTGCGGTGGTGGAAGTCCGGGACCACCAGCCAGGTCATGGGCACGTCGCCCATTGCATCGACGGCTTCGACGAAGGGGCGGTAGTCGGGCCAGGTTTCGGGCGCGACATCGTGCAGCACCAGCATCAGGCTACGCGAATCGGCGGGCGCTTCACGCATGGGCGCGTACCTGTGGCGACAGGCCAAGCACGGCCTGGTAGTGCAGCAGCAGGCCATCGACCACGCTATCCCATGAGTAATGCTGCTCCACATGGCGACGGGCCTGGGCGCCGAGGGGGCGCACGCCGGCTTCGAAGATTTCGCGCACTGCCCCGGCCATTGCCTGGCTGTCGTTGGCCTGGCACAGGCGCCCGCACTGGTCGTTGACGATCTCGCCGAAAGCCCCGGCGCGCACGGCGACTACCGGTGTGGCGCTGGCCATGGCCTCGAGTATCACCAGGCCAAAGGTTTCCTGGTCGCCGGCGTGCAGCAACAGGTCGGCACTGGCGAGCAGGCGGGCCACTTCATCGGCGGGGCAGAAGTGGTCGATCACGCTGACGTTGTCCGGCACGTTGGCCGGCATGTTCGAGCCGACCAGCAACAGGTGGTAATGGCGACCCAGGTGGCCCATGCACTCGAGCAGCACTGGCAGGTTTTTCTCCCGCGAGCCGCGACCGGCGAAGACGAGCAGACGAGTAGTGTCGGGAAGGCCGAGTTGGGCCCGCAGGTGCGGATCCCGCCTGTCGGGGTGGAAGGTATTCAGGTCGACCCCCAGGGGCTGTACATGCACATCCCGCACGCCAAGACGGCGCAGTTTGTCGGCCATCACCTGGCTCGGCGCCAGCACCCGATCGAAATTGCCGTAGAGCTTGCTGACATAGGCTTCGACATTGGGGGTGAACCAGTTGCCCATGCGGTTGCTGACCAGCAATGGCAGGTCGGAGTGATAGAAGCCGATCACCGGCACGTCCAGCTTGCGTCGCGCCTCAAGGGCGGCCCAGGCGGTGAGGTAGGGATCGCCGACCTCGATCAGGTCAGGCTTGAGGCGGCGCAGCACGTTGCACCAGGGCGTCAGGCGTACCGGAAAACGGTAGCCCTTGCCGAACGGCAGGGGCGGCGCGGGCACCTGGTAGATGCCATTGGCATCACGGGCGCTGGGACCGGGGATCAGCAGACTGTGGCGTACGCCGGGCATGGCGTCGAGGCGATGGTGTTTGGCATCAAGATAGGTCCGTACACCACCGCTGGCCGGGGCGTAGAACATGGTGATGTCAGCGATGTGCACGATCAGCATCCCTCCGGGATCGTCTTCGGGTCTGTCATCCGGCGGTAACAGACCGACGGTGACGCGCCTAAAGGTTGACCTTTATGAAGGATAGTTTGTTCGATCGGGATTGGGCGGCGGGGCATCCTGGCTTGCCCGCTGCGGGAGCGGGCGAGTCGGGATGCCCCACCGCTCCCACAGGTGCTGCACAGCCCTGAGGCGTCAGATACGGAAACTGCCCACCAGTTGCTTGAGGCGTGCGGCCTGCTGTTCCAGATCGGAGCAGGCGCGCAGGGTGGCCTGCAGGTTTTCCACGCCCTCCTGGTTGAGCGTGTTGATCTCGTTGATGTCCATGTTGATCGACTCCACCACCGAGGTCTGTTCCTCGGTGGCGGTGGCCACCGACTGGTTCATGCCGTCGATCTCGCCAATGCGCTGGGTCACACTGCTCAAGCGCTCGCCGGCCTGGTTGGCGATCTGCACGCCGTCCTGGCTGTGGCGTTGACTCTGGTCCATGGTCTCGACCGAGGTGCGGGCGCCGACCTGCAACTCCTCGATCATCCCCTGGACCTGCTGCGCCGATTCCTGGGTACGGTGGGCGAGGTTGCGCACCTCGTCGGCCACCACCGCGAAGCCGCGGCCGGCCTCACCGGCACGGGCGGCCTCGATGGCCGCGTTCAGCGCCAGCAGGTTGGTCTGTTGGGAGATGCTGGTGATGACCTCGAGGATCTGGCCGATGTTGACGGTCTTGTCGTTGAGGGCCTCGATATGCGCGCTGGAACTGACGATCAGCGCCGACAGGCGGTTCATCGCCTGGATATTGTGCTCGACCACCTGCTGCCCTTCTTCGGCGAGCAATCGGGCAGAGCTGGCATGTTGCGAGGCTTGTGCGGCATTGCCGGCGATTTCCTGAGCCGCGGCGCCCAGCTCGTTGATGGCGGCGGCGACGCTGTTGGTGCGGTTGGCCTGCTCGTCCGAGTTGAGCATCGAGGAGTTGGAGGCGCTGACCACCCGCAGCGCCACTTCGTTGACCTGCTCGGTGGCCGAGGAGACTTCGCGAATCGAGCTGTGCACCCGTTCGACGAAGCGGTTGAATGCGCTGCCGAGCACACCGAACTCGTCATGGTTATGGATGTTCAGGCGCTTGGTCAGGTCGCCTTCACCTTCGGCGATGTCCTCCATGGCACGGGTCATGGTGTGCAGCGGTTGCATCAGCACGCGGATCAGCAGGCCGAGCAGGGCGATGATGATGACCACCGCCACCAGCGTGGCTATCACCGCCGAGTTACGGAAGGTGCTGAGCATGCTGAAGGCTTTGTCCTTGTCCACCGACAGGCCGATGTACCAGTTGGCCGAAGGCAGGCCCTGGATGGGCGTGAAGGTGAGCAGGCGCGCCTGGCCGTCGACCTGCACTTCGGTCAACTCGCGGGACAGTTTCGGGGTGTTCTGTGGGAAGGCCTCCGACAGCGATTTCATCACCAGGGCGTTGTCCGGGTGCACCAGGATCTTGCCCTGGTCGTTAACCAGGAACGCGTAGCCCATGCCGCCGAAGTTCAACGAGTTGATGATCTGTACCAGGCCGTCCAGCGCCAGGTCGCCGCCGACCACGCCGACATCGCTGGAAACCTTGTCGAGGATGCCCATGACCATCTTGTTGGTGGTCATGTCGATGTAGGGTTCGGTGAGGAGAGGGCCGCTGGCGGCCATGCCATCCTTGTACCAGGGGCGTACGCGCGGGTCGTAGCCGTCGGGCATCTTGCTGTCGGGGCGCACGCTGAAGCTGCCGTCGACCTTGCCCAGGTAGACCGTGAGGAAACTGGAGATCAGCGCCTGTTGCCCCATCAGGGTTTCGGCATCGGCCGGATGCTGGGCGATATTCTGCGCAAGGTTTTCCACCAGCCGGATCCGCCCTTCGAACAGGTTGCGGATCGTGGTGGACGTGGACTGGCCCATTTCTGCCAGGTAACTCTCCAGATTGGCGCGAATGGCATTACGCTGGAGATAGTCGTTGTACAACGTGAACAGCGCAAAGGCCAGTATCACGATCAGAGAGGCCGCCAAGAGAATCTTGTGGCTGAAACGAAGGCTTTTGTTCATGACGTCGTCGGGTCCGCTAAGGTTTTATCGGGTCGCTCGCACGAAGCACAGCAGAAAACAGTGCAACAATCCGGTGAGCCTTGGTGGGTTGTGTCCTGTATTTCGGGTCAATATCGCCTCTGCATATCGGCCGCTTTTAGGCAAAGCTTGAGAAGAGGATGAAATAAGATGTCGGATTCTTCGCAAATCGTTGTAGGTGCCGGTCTAGACGGCTTGCCAGTCGGCCAGGCCATGCGCTTGGCCAACCGCCATGGACTGGTCGCCGGAGCGACCGGCACCGGCAAGACCGTGACCCTGCAGCGTCTGGCCGAGGTGTTCAGCGACGCGGGTGTGGCGGTGTTCGCGGCAGACGTGAAAGGAGACCTGTGTGGCCTGGGGGCGGCGGGTTCGCCCCAGGGCAAGGTGGCCGAACGCATTGCCGGGATGCCGTGGCTCGCCCACCAGCCCAAGGCCTACCCGGTGAGCCTGTGGGACATCGCCGGGCAGAGTGGTCATCCGTTGCGCACTACCCTCAGCGAAATGGGCCCGTTGCTGCTGGGCAACCTGCTTGAACTGACCGACAGCCAGCAGGCGGCGCTCTATGCGGCGTTCAAGGTTGCCGACCGCGAGGGACTGTTGCTGCTCGACCTGAAAGACCTCAAGGCGCTGCTTGGCCATCTGAAGGACAACCCACAGCTGCTGGGCGAGGACAGCGCGCTGATGACCACCGCTTCGACCCAAGCCTTGCAGCGGCGCCTGGCCACGCTGGAACAGCAGGGGGCCGAGGCGTTGTTCGGTGAGCCGGCGCTGCAACTGGAGGATCTGCTGCGGGTCGATAGCGATGGCCGCGGGCGCATCCACCTGCTTGACGCCAGCCGCCTGGTGCACGAGGCGCCAAAGGTCTATGCGACCTTCCTCCTGTGGCTGCTGGCCGAGCTGTTCGAGCAACTGCCGGAGCGCGGCGACGCCGACAAGCCGGTGCTTGCGCTGTTTTTCGACGAAGCGCACCTGCTGTTCAACGGGACCCCCAAGGCCCTGCAGGATCGTCTGGAGCAAGTGGTGAGGTTGATCCGTTCCAAGGGCGTGGGGGTGTACTTCGTCACCCAGTCCCCGGGCGACCTGCCCGATGCCGTGCTGGCACAGTTGGGCTTGCGCATCCAGCATGGGCTGCGGGCCTTCACTGCCAAGGAGCAGAAGTCGCTCAGGGCCGTGGCCGACGGTTTTCGTCCCAATCCTGCCTTCGATACCCTGACGGTGCTCACCGAACTGGGGATCGGCGAGGCGCTGGTGGGTACTTTGCAGGACAAGGGGACACCTGAGGTCGTCCAGCGCGTGCTGGTGGCGCCGCCGCAATCGCGGATCGGCCCGCTCACCCCGGCGGAGCGCAGTGCACTGATCGCGCAGTCGCCCCTGGCAGGGCGTTATGACAAGCCGATCGACCGTGAGTCGGCCTATGAACTGCTGACCCAGCGCAAGGGCGAGCCGGTGGAACCGGCGCCTCAGCCCAAGGCTGACGCAGACAGCCTGGCCGACAAGGCGGGTGAATTCTTGCAGAGTGCGGCAGGGCAGGCGATCAAGTCGGCGGTGCGCCAGGCCGCCAACCAGTTGGGCAGGCAACTGGTGCGGGGCTTGATGGGATCTTTGCTGGGAGGCAAGAAGCGCTGAGTTTTCCCAGGGCATGAAAAAGGCGCCGTCGCGGGCGCCTTTTTCAATGCTGCAGGTGTCAGCCGATCGCTTTGGAGGCGAGCCAGAACAGGCCGGCCGCCAGGCCCATCGAGGCTGGCAGGGTCAGTACCCAGGCCAGCAGGATGGTTTTCACCGTGCCGCCTTGCAGGCCGCTCTTGTTGGCGACCATGGTCCCGGCAACACCCGATGACAGTACGTGGGTGGTCGAGACCGGCAGGCTGAACACGTTGGCCATACCGATGGCGCAAGCTGCGGTGATCTGTGCCGACATGCCCTGGGCGTAGGTCATACCCTGCTTGCCGATCTTCTCGCCAACGGTCAGTACCACACGCTTCCAGCCGACCATGGTGCCCAGGCCCAAGGCCAGGGCGACGGCGACGATCACCCAGAACGGGGCGTATTCGGTGGTTGCGGTGAGGTCCTTGCGCAGTTTTTCCAGGTCGGCCTTCTCGCGGCTATCCAGTCCTGGCAGTTTTCCGACCTTTTTCGCGGTGTCGTCCAGGCACAGCAGGTAGCGACGGACTTCCACACGCTGTTCGGCGTTCAGGTCACGGTAGTCGGTCACGCCCTGGAGCGAGGTCTGCAGCGCGGCAATGGTTGGCTCGGTCTGTTGCGGGTTGCAACTGAACTGCTCCGGCAGGTCGTTCGACTTGGCCTTGCCCAACGCCAGGAACTCGCCAAGCGTGGCGGCATTGCGCTGGTAGAACTGGCTCATGTGCAGGGTGGCGTCGCGGGTGCGCTCGATCTGGTAGGTGGTGCTGTTCAGGTCGAGAACGAACTTGGCCGGGACGATACCGATCAGCACCAGCATGATCAGGCCAATGCCTTTCTGGCCGTCGTTGGAGCCGTGCACGAAGCTCACGCCCATGGCCGAGATCACCAGCACCAGGCGGTTCCAGAAGGGTGGGTGCTTCTTGTCGTCGAGCTTGCGGCGCTGGTCCGGGGTCTTGTGCATCTTCGACAGCGGGCGCCACCATTTCAGGCCAATCAGCACCAGTGCGGCAACGGCGAAGCCGGCCATGGGCGAGACCACCAGCGACATGGCGATGTCGATCGCTTTCTGCCAGTTCACGCCGTCACCCAGCGGGATGTCGCTGAGCAGTGCGTTGGCCAGGCCAACCCCGAGAATCGAGCCGATCAGGGTGTGCGAGCTGGACGCCGGGATACCGAAATACCAGGTTCCCAGGTTCCAGGTGATGGCGGCGGCGAGCAGGGAGAAGACCATGGCCAGGCCATGCCCGGTGTTCACGTTGATCAGCAGCTCGACCGGCAGCAGGTGCACGATGGCATAGGCCACCCCGACACCGCCGAGCAGAACCCCGAGGAAGTTGAACACACCCGAGAAGAACACGGCCAGGTGCGGCGGCATGGCTTTGGTATAGATGACGGTGGCTACCGCGTTGGCGGTGTCATGAAAGCCATTGATGAACTCGAATGCGAGCACGAAGGTGAGGGCGAGCACCAGGCTCACGGCTACCCAGGCATCCAGTCCGCTGAATAAATCGATCATGAAGGTTTTCTGGCGGTCGTAGGGGGGCCGGATTATGCCAGAAAACCATGGCAATCGATGCACCCGTGACAGACAGATGGCAGCTTTTCTAAAGCCGCCATGCCGGTTCGACGGTAGGAAGCAAAGCGAAATCGACGAATAAAAAACCGTTAATTTCGTTGAAATGCAGCGAATACGCGATCAATTGAAGGGCTTCGCAGGATTCAAACGATTGTATGAAATTTGTGTAATTCCATTTCATCATCGTCGATTGCAGAAAAAGCGCACGGCGCCATGGCGTTCAGCGCCATGGCGCATTGCGATCACGCCCTGAGCTCAAGGCTCTTCGGGGCGCCGTTCCTTTTCCATCTTCTCCAGTTCCTCGGAGAAGGCTTGGTCAAGGAGGCTGGCACGTTTGCGCCAGGGTTTGCGTTCCGGTTCCGGTTGGGCAGCATAAGTGGTGACTTCACCACCATAAACATCCTTGTAACGTTCTGCCTGGCGCTCGAGTTCGGCGCGCAGTTCATCTTTCGTCACAGTATCGACCTGATAAATTGAAGAGGTTCTCGGTACGGGGCTGTAACACGCGATGCGCGTGGATCCATTTCCCAGCGTGCATACAGACCCGAGCGCCGAATTATAACCGTCGAATCACCAATGGCCACGGCCTTTACTCGAGCCTGATTGTGCAGTGGGAAGTTGACCCGTTGTACTTGGGAAGTTGGAGGCGACGTACCGAGTAAAGTTCGGATAAACAGTGCAGAAATGAAAACGGCCTCGCTGGTAAGCGAGGCCGCTGCCTTTAGTCTTCTACGGTGGGTACCTGACCAGTCTCTCCAAAGAAGCCACAAGGGCATGAGAAAGGTATAAGCAAACGTGTCGGCGGTCAATTGCGATTATCGGCCGCTTGTTCGATAATCGCACGAAGCGCCGTTTTTTTTGAGGTCTGCCGATGAACGATGAAACCAACGCTTCCACGCCCAGCGATCCGCAGCGTGCCGTCTCGCCTTCCCTGGCACCGCCGATCGTCGCATCGCCGGCCAAGCGCATTCAGGCGTTCACCGGCGACCCCGACTTCATGACCTCTCTGGCCCGGGGGCTGGCGGTGATCCAGGCCTTCCAGGAGCGCAAGCGCCACCTGACCATTGCCCAGATCAGCCACCGCACGGAAATCCCCCGCGCCGCAGTGCGTCGTTGTCTGCACACCTTGATCAAACTCGGTTACGCCACTTCCGACGGACGTACCTATTCGTTGCTGCCCAAGGTGCTGACGCTGGGGCATGCCTACCTCTCCTCGACGCCGCTGGCCGTCTCGGCCCAGCCGTATCTGGACCGTATCAGCGAGCAACTGCACGAAGCGGCGAACATGGCGACCCTCGAAGGCGACGACATTCTCTACATCGCCCGCTCGGCGACGGTGGAGCGTCTGATTTCGGTCGACCTGTCGGTGGGTGGCCGCCTACCGGCCTATTGCACCTCCATGGGCCGAATCCTCCTGGCGGCACTGGACGACACCAGCCTGCGCGAGTACTTCGAGCGCGCCGATCTCAAGGCTCGAACCAGCCGCACCTTGCATGATCCCGAGTCGCTGTTCGCCTGTATCCAACAGGTGCGCGCCCAGGGCTGGTGTGTGGTCGACCAGGAGCTGGAGCAGGGGTTGCGCTCGATCGCCGTGCCGATCTATGACGCTTCAGGGCAAGTGCTGGCAGCACTGAATGTCAGCACCCACGTCGGACGGGTGACGCGCAACGAACTGGAACAGCGCTTCTTGCCCATACTGTTGTCGGCCAGCCGCGATCTTTGCCATCAGTTGTTCGGTTGAGCGTCTGGGATGGCGCGCCGCCGCAATAGGTGGACAACCGGTAGAACTATTCTTGTGCGATAAACGCACAATGTCGTTCCTCGTGAATTGCGCCCGCCGCAGGTGCTGATTAATGTTTCTCGCAACGGTCGGCGCTGCCGACCGGACAATAACAACACGAGACAAGCCCATGACCACTGTCCCCTCGCTGCCTTGCGCAGTTGCATCGTTACCCAGCTGATTTCAACGCCCGTACCGGTTTCTTTAGCCCTGCGCCTTATTGGTCGCAGCGGTGTACCTGCGCCCATCTTCTGGATAACAACAATGAACAAACCGCAAACTGCTGTCGGCAACTGCCTCGATGTACAGTCGTTCATCAACGACCAGCCGCTGTCCCGCTATCAATGGCGGGTGGTGATCCTGTGCTTCCTGATTGTCTTCCTCGATGGCCTGGACACCGCAGCGATGGGGTTCATCGCTCCGGCGCTGTCCCAGGAGTGGGGGATCGACCGTGCCAGCCTGGGCCCGGTAATGAGCGCCGCACTGATTGGCATGGTCTTCGGTGCACTGGGTTCCGGGCCGCTGGCAGACCGCTTCGGTCGCAAGGGCGTGCTGGTCGGCGCGGTACTGGTGTTCGGCGGTTTCAGCCTGGCCTCGGCGTACGCCAGCAATGTCGATCAACTGCTGGTGCTGCGTTTCCTGACAGGCCTTGGCCTGGGCGCTGGCATGCCCAATGCCACGACCCTGCTGTCCGAATACACCCCGGAGCGCTTGAAGTCGCTGCTGGTGACCAGCATGTTCTGCGGCTTCAACCTGGGCATGGCCGGTGGTGGCTTCATCTCTGCCAAGCTGATCCCAGCCTACGGCTGGCACAGTCTGCTGGTGCTGGGCGGTGTGCTGCCGTTGCTGCTGGCGGTGGTGCTGCTGGTGTGGTTGCCGGAGTCGGCGCGTTTTCTGGTGGTGCGCAATCGCGGCACGGACAAGGTGCGCAAGACGCTTGCCCCGATCGCTCCGGCCGTGGTTGCCCAGGCCGCGAGCTTCAGCGTACCGGAGCAGAAGGCCGTGGCTGCGCGCAACGTCTTCGCGGTCATTTTCTCTGGCACTTATGGCCTGGGCACGGTGCTGCTATGGCTGACCTACTTCATGGGCCTGGTGATCGTCTACCTGCTGACCAGTTGGCTGCCGACGCTGATGCGCGACAGTGGCGCCAGCCTTGAAACAGCAGCCTTCATCGGTGCGCTGTTCCAGTTCGGCGGCGTACTCAGTGCCGTGGCGGTGGGCTGGGCGATGGACCGCTTCAATCCGCACAAGGTCATCGGCATTTTCTACCTGCTGGCCGGGGTGTTTGCCTACGCGGTGGGTCAAAGCCTGGGCAACATCACGTTGCTCGCCATTCTGGTGCTGGTCGCGGGGATGTGCGTGAACGGAGCACAGTCGGCGATGCCGTCGCTGGCAGCGCGCTTCTATCCGACCCAGGGGCGTGCCACGGGGGTGTCGTGGATGCTGGGCATTGGCCGTTTCGGCGCGATTCTCGGAGCCTGGAGCGGTGCGACGCTGCTGGGGCTGGGCTGGACCTTCGAGCAGGTGCTGACCGCGCTCCTGGTGCCGGCGGCGCTGGCGACCGTCGGGGTTATCGTCAAAGGCTTGGTGAGTCACGCTGACGCCACCTGATCAGGCATTGGGGGAGTGGCCTTTTCGCGGGCAAGCCCGCTCCCACAGGGATTGGGCTGGCCTTTAGATTTTGAGCAAGACAGTTACTCCCTTGTGGGAGCGGGCTTGCCCGCGAAAAGGTCGCCACCCGTCATCATCGGTAACGTATTCAAACCGTTCGATAACCGCACAAAAGGTCGATTATCGGATTGTTTCCCCACCCCGGGTCTCCTTAATCTGAGCCCATCGCAGCGACGCTGCACTCAAACCCGACTCAGCCTGACCAGGAGTCTCCAATGGCAGCAATCCTCTCGCTTCATGATGCCGTGAAGCAGTTCGTCCACGACGGCGACAGCGTTGCCCTCGAAGGTTTCACCCACCTGATTCCGACCGCCGCCGGTCACGAAATCATCCGCCAGGGCAAACGCGACCTCACGCTGGTGCGCATGACCCCGGACCTGATCTACGACCAACTGATCGGTGCCGGTTGTGCGCGCAAACTGATCTTCTCGTGGGGCGGCAACCCGGGGGTCGGCTCGCTGCATCGCCTGCGCGACGCCGTGGAGAAACAATGGCCGCACGCGATCGAGATCGAAGAGCACAGCCATGCCGACCTGGCCAACGCCTACGTTGCCGGCGCCTCCGGCCTGCCGTTCGCGGTATTGCGTGCCTACGCCGGCTCCGACCTGCCCAAGGTCAACCCGCTGATCAAGTCGGTCACTTGCCCTTTCACGGGCGAAGTGCTGGCTGCCGTGCCTTCGGTTCGCCCGGATGTCACCGTGATCCACGCGCAGAAAGCCGACCGCAAGGGCAACGTGCTGCTGTGGGGCATCCTCGGGGTGCAGAAGGAAGCGGCCTTGGCCGCCAAGCGCTGCATCGTCACAGTCGAGGAAATCGTCGACGACCTGCAAGCGCCGATGAACGCCTGCGTACTGCCGACCTGGGCGCTCAGCGCAGTGTGCCTGGTACCGGGCGGCGCGCATCCGTCCTACGCCCATGGCTACTACGAGCGTGACAACCGCTTCTACCAGGCCTGGGACCCGATCGCACGCAACCGCGAATCCTTCACGGCCTGGATCGACACCTACATCCGCGGTACCACCGACTTCACCGAATTCAAGCGCAAGCTGGAGGCTGAACAATGAGCTACTCCACCTCCGAAATGATGACCGTGGCCGCGGCCCGTCGCCTGCGTAACGGCGCCGTCTGCTTCGTGGGGATCGGCCTGCCGTCCAAGGCCGCCAACCTGGCGCGCCTGACCTCGTCGCCCGACGTGGTGCTGATCTATGAGTCTGGCCCGATCGGTGCCAAACCGAGTGTGTTGCCGCTGTCGATCGGCGATGGCGAGTTGGCTGAGACCGCTGACACCGTGGTGCCGACCGGCGAGATCTTCCGCTATTGGCTGCAGGGCGGTCGTATCGATGTGGGCTTCCTCGGCGCCGCCCAGGTCGACCGCTTCGGCAACATCAACACCACCGTGGTCGGTGATTACCACGCGCCCAAGACTCGCCTGCCGGGCGCGGGCGGTGCGCCAGAGATCGCAGGCTCCGCCAAGCAGGTGCTGATCATTCTGAAGCAGTCGCCGCGCGCTTTCGTCGACAAGCTCGACTTCATCACCTCGGTCGGGCACGGCGAGGGCGGCGATTCGCGCAAGCGCCTGGGTCTGCCCGGCGAGGGGCCGGTGGGCATCATCACCGACCTGTGCATCATGGAGCCGGAAGTCGGCACCCACGAATTCGTCGTTACCTCGATCCATCCGGGCGTGACCCGCGAACAGATCGTCGCCGCCACCGGCTGGGCGATTCGCTTTGCCGATGACGTGCAGGCCACCGCCGAGCCGAGCGAGACAGAATTGACCGCCCTGCGTGATCTTGAAGCCCGTACTGCAGCAGCCCATGGCCAGAGCGCAGGAGAAGCCTGATGCGTGACGTATTCATCTGCGACGCGATCCGTACCCCGATTGGCCGTTTCGGTGGCGCCTTGGCTGGTGTGCGCGCCGACGACCTGGCGGCGGTGCCGCTCAAGGCGCTGGTCGAGCGCAACCCGCAGGTTCGCTGGGATCAGCTCGACGAAGTGTTTCTCGGCTGCGCCAACCAGGCCGGCGAGGATAACCGCAACGTCGCGCGCATGGCGCTGCTGCTAGCTGGCCTGCCCGAGAGCATTCCCGGCGTGACCCTCAACCGCCTCTGCGCCTCGGGCATGGATGCGGTCGGCACGGCGTTTCGCGCCATCGCCAGTGGCGAGATGGAGCTGGCCATCGCTGGTGGCGTCGAGTCGATGTCGCGCGCGCCGTTCGTGATGGGCAAGGCCGAGAGTGGCTACTCGCGCAACATGAAGCTCGAAGACACCACCATCGGCTGGCGCTTTATCAACCCGTTGATGAAGGCTCAGTACGGTGTCGATGCCATGCCTGAGACTGCCGACAACGTTGCCGACGATCACCGGGTCTCGCGTGCCGACCAGGATGCCTTCGCCCTGCGCAGCCAGCAGAAGGCCGCCGCCGCGCAGGCGGCAGGTTTCTTCGCCGAAGAGATCGTGCCGGTGCGTATCGTCCACAAGAAGGGCGAAACCCTGGTCGAGCAGGATGAACACCTGCGCCCGGATACCACCCTGGAAGCGTTGGCCAGGCTCAAGCCGGTCAATGGCGCGGACAAGACCGTCACTGCTGGCAATGCGTCGGGTGTGAACGATGGCGCCGCAGCGCTGATCCTGGCATCGGCCGATGCGGTGAAGAAACACGGTCTGACCCCACGTGCCCGTGTCCTGGGTATGGCCAGTGCCGGCGTGGCGCCGCGGGTGATGGGTATAGGCCCCGTGCCTGCTGTGCGCAAGCTCACCGAGCGCCTGGGTATCGCCGTGGCTGATTTCGATGTGATCGAACTCAACGAAGCCTTTGCCAGCCAGGGCCTGGCGGTGCTGCGCGAGCTGGGCGTGGCGGACGATGCGCCTCAGGTCAATCCCAATGGCGGAGCGATCGCCCTGGGGCATCCGTTGGGCATGAGCGGCGCGCGGCTGGTGCTGACGGCGCTGCACCAACTGGAAAAGAGCGGCGGGCGCAAGGGCCTGGCAACCATGTGTGTCGGCGTGGGGCAGGGGTTGGCGCTGGCCATCGAGCGGGTTTGACCTGTGCCGTCCTCTTCGTGTGCAAGCCGCTCACGCCATCCTGTGGTAGCGGGCTTGCCCGCGAAGAGGCCGGACCTGCAAGACATAAGGCTAATGGTCAGCCCCCAAGCGGAACGAGAGTGTTACCGGGTATGTCTAGAATTGATGGTAACCCTCGAGGAGTAAGCACGCCATGACCGCAATCCATTACACGGGCGAGGAGCGTAAAAGCCGTATCTTCGCCATCGTCGGGGCTTCTTCCGGCAACCTGGTGGAGTGGTTCGACTTCTATGTCTATGCCTTCTGCGCCATTTACTTCGCTCCGGCGTTCTTCCCCTCCGACGACCCCACGGTGCAGTTGCTCAACACAGCCGGTGTGTTCGCCGCAGGCTTTCTGATGCGCCCCATCGGTGGCTGGATTTTCGGCCGCCTGGCCGACCGTCACGGGCGCAAGAACTCGTTGATGATCTCGGTGTTGATGATGTGCGCAGGCTCGTTGCTGATCGCCTGCCTGCCGACCTATTCGAGCATCGGTACCTGGGCTCCGGCACTGCTGCTGTTTGCGCGACTGGTCCAGGGCCTGTCGGTCGGCGGTGAGTACGGCACCACCGCGACCTACATGAGTGAGGTGGCCCTGCGCGGCCAGCGTGGATTCTTCGCCTCGTTCCAGTACGTCACCCTGATCGGCGGCCAGTTGCTGGCGGTGCTGGTGGTGGTGATCCTGCAGCAACTGCTCACTGAAGAAGAACTGCGCGCCTGGGGCTGGCGCATTCCGTTCGTGGTCGGCGCCGTCGCCGCGCTGATTTCGCTGATGCTGCGCCGATCGCTGAAAGAGACCAGCAGTGCCGAGACTCGCCAGGATAAAGATGCCGGCAGCGTCAGTGGCCTGTTCCGCAACCACGCCGCAGCCTTCATCACGGTGCTGGGCTATACCGCTGGCGGTTCGTTGATCTTCTACACCTTCACCACCTACATGCAGAAGTACCTGGTCAACACGGCCGGCATGAACGCCAAGAGCGCCAGCTTCGTGATGACTGGCGCGCTGTTCCTGTTCATGATCCTGCAGCCACTGTTCGGCATGTTGTCCGACCGTATCGGCCGACGTAACTCGATGCTGTTGTTCGGCGCGCTGGGCACTCTGTTCACCGTGCCGTTGCTGATGGCGCTCAAGACCGTGACCAGCCCGTTCATGGCCTTCGTGCTGGTGACCCTCGCGCTGTGCATCGTCAGTTTCTATACCTCCATCAGCGGCCTGGTGAAGGCCGAGATGTTCCCACCTCAGGTGCGTGCCTTGGGTGTGGGCCTGGCCTATGCCGTGGCCAACGCGGTCTTCGGCGGTTCGGCCGAATACGTCGCCCTGGGCTTGAAGACGCTGGGGATGGAGAACACGTTCTACTGGTATGTGACCGCCATGATGGCGGTGGCCTTCCTGTTCAGCCTGCGCCTGCCCAAGCAGGCGGCGTACCTGCACCATGATCACTAAGGACGTTGCATGAGCAACCAACTGTTCGATGCCTACTTCACCGCCCCGGCCATGCGCGAGGTGTTCAGCGACCATGGCCGCCTGCAGGGCATGCTCGACTTCGAGGCTGCCCTGGCGCGCGCCGAGGCTGACGCAGGGCTGGTGCCGCACACCGCGGTGGCAGCCATCGAGGCGGCATGCAAGGCCGAGCGCTATGACGTGCAAGCGCTGGCGCAGGCCATTGCGGTGGCTGGCAACTCGGCGATCCCGCTGGTCAAGGCACTGGGCAAGGTGGTTGCCAGTGGCGTGCCGGAGGCCGAGCGTTATGTGCACCTGGGGGCTACCAGCCAGGATGCGATGGACACTGGCCTGGTTCTGCAACTGCGTGATGCCCTGGGGTTGATCGAGGCAGATCTGGAAAAGCTCGCCGACACCCTCGCACGCCAGGCTTTGCTGCATGCCGACACGCCGCTGGTGGGGCGCACCTGGCTGCAGCACGCCACGCCTGTGACGCTGGGCATGAAGCTGGCCGGTATGCTCGGGGCGTTGACCCGTCACCGCCAGCGCTTGCAGGAGCTGCGTCCGCGCCTGTTGTGCCTGCAATTCGGGGGGGCCTCTGGCAGCCTTGCGGCGCTGGGCAGCAAGGCATTGCCGGTGGCCGAGGCGCTGGCGGCACAACTTGGCCTCGCCTTGCCCGAGCAGCCCTGGCACACCCAGCGCGACCGCCTGGTGGAGTTCGCCTCGGTGCTGGGCCTTATTGCCGGCAGCCTGGGCAAATTCGGTCGCGATATCAGCCTGTTGATGCAGACCGAGGCTGGCGAGGTGTTCGAGCCTGCTGCGCCGGGCAAGGGCGGCTCTTCGACCATGCCGCACAAGCGCAACCCTGTGGGTGCAGCGGTGCTGATCGGCGCCGCGACCCGCGTGCCGGGGCTGCTGTCGACGCTGTTCGCCGCCATGCCCCAGGAGCACGAGCGTAGCCTGGGCCTGTGGCATGCCGAATGGGAGACCCTGCCAGACATCTGCTGCCTGGTCTCCGGCGCCCTGCGCCAGGCACAACTGATCGCCGAGGGCATGGAGGTGGACGCCGAGCGCATGCGCCGCAACCTTGAACTGACTCAAGGCCTGGTGCTGGCCGAAGCGGTGAGCATCGTGCTGGCCCAGCGTCTGGGGCGCGACAAGGCCCATCACCTGCTTGAGCAATGCTGCCAGCGCGCGGTGGCCGAACAGCGCCACCTGCGTGCCGTGCTCGGCGACGAGCCACAGGTCACCGAACAGCTGTCTGGCGAAGCGCTCGACCAGTTGCTCGACCCTGCCCATTACCTCGGCCAGGCCCGCGTCTGGGTGGCGCGTGCTGTGGCCGAACATCAACGTTTCACTGCTTGAAGGAGACCGCTGTGGCGCATTTGCAACTGGCCGATGGCGTATTGAACTACCAACTCGAAGGTCCCGAGCACGCCCCCGTGCTGGTGCTGTCCAACTCGCTGGGCACCAACCTGCACATGTGGGATACCCAGATGCCGCTGTGGACCGAACACTTTCGAGTACTGCGCTACGACACGCGCGGTCATGGCGATTCGCTGGTCACCGAAGGGCCGTACAGCATCGAACAACTGGGGCGTGATGTGCTGGCGCTGCTGGATGCTCTGCAGATCGAGCGCGCGCATTTCTGTGGGTTGTCGATGGGCGGCCTGATCGGTCAGTGGCTCGGCATCAATGCAGGTGAGCGTTTGCAGCGTCTGGTGGTGTGCAACACGGCGGCGAAGATCGGATCGCCTGAAACCTGGAATCCGCGCATCGAAATGGTCTTGCGCGACGGCGCCGAGGCCATGCGTGGGTTGCGTGATGCGTCCATCGAGCGCTGGTTCACCCCGGCGTGGTCGAGCGAGCACGCGGATCAGGTCAAGCGCATCACCGACATGCTCGCAACCACTTCGCCACAGGGCTATGCCGCCAACTGCGGAGCGGTGCGCGATGCCGATTTCCGCGATCAGTTGGGAGCGATCAGCGCGCCGCTGCTGGTGATTTCCGGGGAGGCCGATGCGGTGACGCCGCCCTCGGGTGGCCTGTACATCCAAGAGCATGTGGCAGGCGCCGAGTACACCGGCTTCCTGGCTGCGCATCTGTCCAATGTCGAGGTCGGCGAGCCGTTCAGCCGTCGCGTGCTCGATTTCCTGTTGGCCCGCTGAGGAGTACGCCATGGATGAGAAACAACGTTACGACGCTGGCATGCAGGTGCGTCGTGCGGTGCTGGGCGATGCCCATGTGGACCGCAGCCTGGAGAAACTCAACGACTTCAATGGCGAGTTCCAGGAGATGATCACGCGCCACGCCTGGGGCGATATCTGGACCCGTCCGGGGTTGCCACGCCACACCCGCAGCCTGATTACCATCGCCATGTTGATTGGCATGAACCGCAACGAGGAACTCAAGTTGCACCTGCGCGCGGCGGCCAACAATGGCGTGACCCGCGAGGAGATCAAGGAAGTGATCATGCAGAGCGCGATCTATTGCGGGATCCCGGCGGCCAATGCGACCTTCCACCTGGCCGAGTCGGTGTGGGATGAGCTTGGGGTCGAGTCGCGTGCCTAGGCCATAGATCCCCACTGAATTCTTCGCGGGCTTGCCCGCGAAGAATTCAGCACTGTTCCAGCGTCTACACCGCCGCCTTCTTCCCGCGCACCGCTACCGGCCCGGCGTTGGCTTCCACCTGCTGCCTCAGACCGGCACACAGCCCAAGCATGAACGCCAGTTCTGCAACCACGAACAGTGGCCCGATGATCAAGCCGCTGACATCGTCGACGAAGGCGGGTTTTCTGCCCTCGTAGGCATGCCCGACGAACTGGATGATCCAGCCCAGCACGAAGGCCCCGAGCCCGGCACTCAGCCACAGCCCGGTGCTTTGCAGCGCCAGCCATTCGCCTGCCCACAGGCACAGCCCCAGCAACACGCCCATCACCAGCCCGAAGCGCAGGTCCAGGCGCAGGTAGAACCACACCGACGCTGCCGCCACCAGCAGCGCTGGCGACAGCCAGATGCCGGCAACAGGCCAGCCGGGTCGTGACAGCAGGATGCTGACCGCCAGCACGATCAACGGAATGCCGACGAAGTGCGTGGCGATGTTGCGCGGGTCGCGATGATAGGCCGCGTATTGACTCAGGTGTTCGACGAGGTTTTTCATTGTTGTTCCTCCATCAGGGGTAGCGACAGCTTGCCCCGTTCATCCGCCGTCGTCTGTCGCCTGGCCGACAGAGTCCGTTCAGAAGAGGTGTCATGGACAACCCCCAAGCCTGGCGTGCGCAGTTGAGCCACGGCCAGTGGTTTCGGCAGTTGCCCGCTCAGGTTCAGGATAGCCTGCTGGCATTGGCGCGTTCACGTGAGCTGGCGGCCGGACAGTGCCTGTTCCAGCGTGGTGATCCGCCCTGCGGTTTGTATGCGGTGCTGGAGGGTGCCATGCGCGTCGGCGCGGTCAGCCGTGAGGGCAAGGAAGCGCTGTTGACGTTGGTCGAGCCGCCTTACTGGTTCGGCGAGATCAGCTTGTTCGACGGCCAGCCACGCACCCACGATGCCTTTGCCGAAGGTGTCACGCAGCTGTTGTGGATCCCTCAGGCAGCGCTGCTCGACTGGTTGGCGCAGCATCCGCAGCACTGGCGCGACCTGGCGTTGCTGATGAGCCACAAGCTGCGCTGGGTGTTCGTCGCGCTTGAGCAGCAGCACTTGCTGGCCGCGGGGCCGCGTGTGGCCCATCGGCTGTTGCAGATCGCCGAAGGCTATGGCGAGCGCGATGTTGCCCAATGGCGCCTGCAATTGTCGCAGGAGCAATTGGCGCTGATGCTGTCCCTGTCGCGCCAGACCATCAACCAGATCCTCAAGGCGCTGGAGCAGGCGGGGGTGGTGCAACTGGGCTATGGCGAAGTGCTGATCCTCGATGCGCCGAGGCTGCGGGAGATGGCCGCGCATCCAGGCTGACCAAGGTATCGATCATCGCCCGTGCTGCCGGTGACAGGCGATAGCCGCTGCGGCTGATCACCCCGCAACGCACGCTCAGCACTTCCAGCCCCGGCGGCAGGTTGCGCCAGTGCAGGCGTACCAGGCGCCCCGCGGCCAGGTCCTCGGCCACGGCTTCCTCGCTGGCGCTGCCGAGGGTATCGCTGGCCAGCACCACGCTGCGCAGCACTGCCAGGTGTTCGGTCTGCAGGTGTGGGATGAAGTCGCTGCGTCCGCTGAGATTGGCCAGGCGCTTGCGTACACCGGGGGTGAGCAGGGCGCTGGCCAGGGGGTAGGCGAACAGATCGTTGGTCGACAGGCTGTCCTTGGCCAGCAGCGGATGGCCGGGGCGGCAGAAGAACAGGCCCGGGCGCGGGTTGAGGGGCTCGGTGTGGAAGTTGGGGTCGGCCTCGAAGGGGCGGATATCGTCGACGAAAAACTCGATCTGCTCGCGGCGCAGGGCCTGGCCCAGACGTTCGGCATTGTCCACCAGCAGCTCGGTGCGAATCCCCGGATGCTGGGTGATGAACTGCTGCAGGGCGTCGGGTACCAGTCGTGCAGCCAGGGCTGGGCCGCTGCCGAAATGCAGTTCGCCGGCGTCGAGCTTGGTCATCTGCAGCACGTCGTTGCTCAGTTGTGCGGCCCCCTGAACCAGGCGCCGGGCATGTTGCAGCACCACCTGGCCTTCTGGGGTCGGTTGCAGCGCCTTGTTGCCGCGATCGACCAGGGCGCAGCCGAACTCCTGCTCCAGGCCCTGGATGGCGCGACTGAACGCGGGCTGGGTAATGCCCATGGCTTCGGCAGCGCGGACGAAGCTGCGGTACTCGGTGAGGGCGATGAAATAGCGCAGTTGGCGAAGGTCCATATCGAGATTCTGCGGAGTAGAGAGGGCTCGTTTTAGACCTTGTTGCTTATTCCGTCAACGATGGTTTAGTTAGTTGTTTAGCTGATTTTGTTATTTAGAGGGGCGGGTAAGCCCGCCCCCCAAGCGCGGCGCGACTTTCACAACAGGCTGAACGGATAACTCACGATCAGCCTGTTCTCGTCGAAGGCGTTGGTGCTGAAATCCCTGCGCATGGTGGAGTTGCGCCATTTCACCGACAGGTCCTTGAACGTACCGGACTGGATCACGTACGCCAGTTCGCTCTCGCGCGCCCACTCCTTGCCATCGGTGATGCTGCCGACATGCACGTTGTCGCCCTTGATGTAGCGGTTCATCAGGGTCAGGCCGGGGATGCCGACGGTGGCGAAGTTGAAATCGTGGCGCAGTTGCCAGGAGCGCTCCTTGGCATTCTCGAAGCTGGCGTTGTAGCTGTCGTTGGCCAGGGTGCCGCCGCTGGTGCCGTTGACTCGCATCCACTCGTCATCGCCGCCGACCTTCTGCAGACCGACATAGAACGTATGACCCTGATAGCGCGCCGAAAGCATGGCCGAGGCGGTGCGGTTGTCCAGCTTGCCGGCACGCTCGGCGCCGTCTTCCTTGCCGATGAAGTAGCCCAGGTTCGCCCCCAGGGTCCAGTCGCCCAAGGGCTGGCTGTGCACCAGGTTGAAGTACTGCTGGCGGTAGATATCCTTGAGCTGGGCGTCCCACACGCCGACCAGGGTGCGCTTGTCGTTGAAGCTGTACTCACCCCCTGCAAAGTTGAAGCGGTCGGAGGTGAAGCCCGGGCGGCTGAACAGCGCCATGTCCTCCATGCTCGCGTCGTTGCGCGGGCTGTTGCCACGGAACTGGCCGGCGTACAGGGTCAGCCCGGTGATCTCCCTGGAGGTGATCTGGCCGCCGCGGAAGGTCTGCGGCAGCGAACGACCATCGTCAGAGCGCAGGATCGGCAGTACCGGCATCCATTCGCCGACCTTGAGCTCGGTCTGTGAAATCCTGGCCTTGAGCGCGACACCCAGGCGGCCGAAGTCGTCGGCGGGGCGACCATCGTCGTGCACTGGCAGCAGCTGCGTGCCGGCCGTCCCCTTGCCGCCATCGAGCTTGACCGAATACAGCCCCAGCACATCGACGCCAAAGCCGACGGTGCCCTGGGTGAACCCGGAACGGGCGTCGAGGATGAAGCTTTGCGTCCATTCCTCGGCCTTGCCCTGGGCCTTGGCGGGGTCGACGAAGTTGCGGTTGATGTAGAAGTTGCGCAGGTTGAGGGTGGCCTTGGCGTCTTCCACGAAGCCGCCGTCGGCGGCGAGGGCGGGGAGGACGCAGGACATGGCCAGAAGGCCCGGCAGCAGGGGGCGTGCGGGTTGCAGAATGCTCATCTGTCGTGGATCTCTTGTTTTTATGGGCGAGTCGGAGCGCTGCGGCCGGAGGCTGCAGGTCGACGCTTTATTGATGAACTTGTGCAACGTTGCGTGGAGGATGGTGCGTGATCGGAGCTGCGGCGAGCAATTCGTCGGAAGTGGAACGGGGCGATAATCGAACGCATTGTGTGAGGCGGGGTGTTGTTACCGGAAAACAAAAAGCCCACCTCGAGGGTGGGCTTGATGCTGTTGCCGGATCACTCAGCCTTTGGGGGAGTCCACCGAAGCCTGCTGGTTGACCTGTCCGGTCTGCTCGTACCAGCCACCGCCGAGCGCCTTGTACAGGTTGACCTCGCTGGTCAGCTGCGACAGGCGATCGCTGATCAGCGCCTGCTGGGCACTGAACAGGTTGCGCTGGGCGTCGAGGAAGGTCAGGTTGCTGTCGATACCGATGCGGTAGCGACGCTCTGCCAGACGGTAGTAATCCTGGTTGGCGGCAACCAGGTCACGTTGGGCCTGCAACTGCTCTTCGAAGGTCTTGCGCGCCGCGAGGCCATCGGAGACTTCCTGGAAGGCGGTCTGGATGGTCTTTTCGTACTTGGCGACGTTGATGTCCTTCTGGATCTTCGAGTAGTCCAGGCTGGCGCGCAGGCTGCCGGCGTTGAAGATCGGCAGGTTGATCTGCGGTTGGAACAGCCAGGTCCCCGACCCCCCCTTGAACAGCCCGCCCATGTCCGGGCTCAGGGTACCGGCGTTGGCGGTCAGGCTGATGCTCGGGAAGAACGCCGCGCGGGCTGCGCCGATGTTGGCATTGGCAGCCTTGAGCAGGTGCTCGGCTTCCTGGATGTCCGGACGCCGCTGCAGCAGGTCGGACGGCAGGCCCGCTGGCACGTCGGCCAGTTGGTCGGCGTCGAGCTTCAGCGAGGCCGGCAGGTCCGCCGGTACACCGGTGCCCAGCAGCACGGTCAGGCTGTTCAGGTCCTGCGCCACCAGACGCTGGTACTGCGACAGCTTGACCCGCGCGCCTTCGACAGCGGTGCGCGCCTGGCTCAGGTCAAGTGCGGAGGCCACGCCGACCTCGTTGCTGCGGCGGGTCAGGTTGTAGCTTTCTTCGTAGGTCTTGAGCGTTTCTTCGGTCAGCTTCAGCAGCGCCTGGTCGGCCTGCCAGGTGTAGTAGGCGTTGGCCACGCTGGCCACGAGGCTGATCTGCGTGGAGCGACGTGCCTGCTCGCTGGACAGGTAGGTCTCCAGGGCCTGTTCGCTCAGGCTGCGGACGCGGCCGAACAGGTCCAGCTCATAGGCGCTGACGCCCAACGTTGCCGAGTACTGGCTGGTGATGTTCGCTTCGCCGGTCTGCGACAGGTTGCCCGGAACCCGCTGGCGGCTGCCGCTGCCGGTGGCCGAGACCGCCGGGAACAGGTCGGCGCGCTGGATGCGGTACTGCGCACGGTAGGCATCGATGTTCAACGCGGCCACACGCAGGTCGCGGTTGTTGACCAGCGAGGTCTGGATCAGCTTCTGCAGCGCCGGGTCGTGGAAGAACTGGCGCCAGCCCTGTTCGGCGGCGGCCACGTCTGCCGACTGGGTCGGCGAGTACGCAGGGCCTTGCGGCCACTGCGCGGCCACCGGCGCTTCCGGGGTCTGGTAGTCAGGAATAAGCGAGCAGCCGCCGAGAATGAAAGCGGTTACCGCCAGGGACAACAAAGACTTGGTCATTGCCCAGCCTCATTACGTGGAGTTTCAGGGGTGGCGTCGGTGTGCGGCTCTTTGCTGCCGAACAGCGACGACACTGCTACGAAGAACAGCGGTACCCAGAAGATCGCCAGCACAGTCGCACTGATCATGCCGCCGATCACCCCGGTGCCGATCGCGTGCTGGCTGCCAGAGCCTGCGCCGCTGGCGATGGTCAACGGTACCACGCCGAGGATGAATGCCAGCGAGGTCATGATGATCGGGCGCAGACGCATACGGCACGCCTCGATCGTCGCATCGAACAGGCTCTTGCCCTGTTCGTGCAGCTCTTTGGCGAACTCGACGATCAGAATGGCGTTTTTTGCCGCCAGGCCGATGGTCGTCAGCAGGCCGACGAGGAAGTACACGTCATTCGACAGCCCGCGCATGCTGGTGGCGATCAGTGCACCGATGATACCCAGCGGCACCACCAGCACGACGGCGATCGGGATCGACCAGCTTTCGTACAGCGCTGCCAGGCAGAGGAACACGAACAGCAGCGAAAGGGCGAACAGCGCCGGCATCTGCGAACCGGAGAGCTTCTCCTCGTAGGACATGCCGGTCCAGGAGTAGCCGATGCCCGACGGCAGTTCGCCGACGATGCGTTCGACCTCGGCCATGGCCTCACCGGTACTGTAGCCAGGCGCCGGGGCACCGAGGATCTCGACTGCTTCCACGCCGTTGTAACGCGACAGCTTCGGCGAGCCGTAGGTCCATTCACCGGAGGCGAAGGAGGAGAACGGCACCATCTCGCCCTGGCCGTTGCGCACGTACCACTTCTGCAGGTCTTCGGGGCTCATGCGGGCACTGGAGTCGCCCTGGATGTACACCTTCTTGACCCGGCCACGATCGATGAAGTCGTTGACGTAGCTGCCACCCAGCGCGATCGACAGGGTGTTGTTGATGTCGGCAATGGTGACGCCCAGGGCACTGGCGCGCTCATCGTCGACGATCAGCTGGTACTGCGGCTCGTCGTTCAGGCCGTTGGGGCGCACTGCGGAGAGGATCTTGCTCTGCGAGGCCTTGGCCAGGAACTGGTTGCGCGCTTCCATGAGCTTCTCGTGGCCGACGCCGGCACGGTCCTGGAGGAACACGTCGAAGCCGGTGGCGTTACCCAGTTCGAGCACTGCCGGCGGTGCGAAGGCGAACACCATCGCATCGCGGAAGCTGAAGAAGTGCTGCTGGGCGCGGGTCGAGAGATTGAACACGCTGTTCTCGGCCGAACGCTCGCCCCAAGGTTTGAGCATGATGAACGCCATGCCCGAACTCTGGCCACGGCCGGCGAAGTTGAAACCGGTCACGGTGAACACCGACGACACGGTGTCGGCTTCGTCCTTGAGAAGGTATTCGCGCATCTTGTCGACGACCACCTGGGTGCGTTCGGCACTGGAACCGGCCGGGGTCTGCACCTGGGCGAAGAGCACGCCCTGGTCTTCTTCAGGCAGGAACGCGGTGGGGATGCGAGTGAACAGCCAGATCATGCCCACCACGATCAGCGCATAGGCCAGCAGGAACGGGATCTTGTTGCGCAGGATGGTACCGACACTGCGCTCGTAGCCCTTTACGCTGCGGTCGAAGTTACGGTTGAACCAGCCGAAGAAGCCGCCCTTGGCCGTGTGGTGCTCACCTTTCTTCAACGGCTTGAGCATGGTCGCGCACAGCGCCGGAGTGAAGATCAGTGCCACCAGCACCGACAGGCCCATGGCCGATACGATGGTGATCGAGAACTGCCGGTAGATCACGCCGGTGGAGCCGCCGAAGAAGGCCATCGGCAGCAGTACCGCCGAAAGCACCAGGGCAATACCGACCAGTGCGCCCTGAATCTGCTGCATCGAGCGCTTGGTCGCTTCCTTGGGCGGCAGCCCTTCTTCGGACATCACCCGCTCGACGTTTTCCACGACGACGATGGCATCGTCCACCAGCAGGCCGATGGCCAGGACCATCGCGAACATGGTCAGGGTGTTGATGCTGAAGCCTGCGGCCGCAAGGATGCCGAAGGTGCCCAGCAACACCACCGGAACGGTCATGGTGGTGATGATGGTGGCGCGGAAGTTCTGCAGGAACAGGTACATCACCAGGAACACCAGGACCACGGCTTCGATCAGGGTGTGGATTACCCCGCTGATCGATTCGGTGACCACTGGCGTGGTGTCATACGGGAACACTGCCTTGACCCCGGGCGGGAAGAACGGCTCGAGGTCGCTGATGGTCTTGCGCAAGGCCTTGGCGGTATCCAGGGCGTTGGCGCCGGTTGCCAGCTTGACCGCCAGGCCCGAAGCCGGCTTGCCGTTGAACTGCGCGCTGACCGCGTAGTTCTCACCGCCCAGACCAACCTTGGCGACGTCACGCAGGCGCACCTGCGAGCCATCGCTGTTGACCTTGAGCAGGATCTTCTCGAACTGCTCGGCGGTCTGCAGGCGAGTCTTGCCGATGATGGTGGCGTTGAGCTGGGTACCTGGCATCGCTGGCAGGCCACCGAGCTGGCCGGAAGAAACCTGCACGTTCTGCGCAGTGACGGCGGTACGTACATCGACCGGGGTCAACTGGAACTTGTTGAGCTTGGCCGGATCGAGCCAGATACGCATGGCGTACTGGGCACCGAACACCTGGAAGTCACCAACGCCGGCAGTCCGCGAGATCGGGTCCTGCATGTTGGAGACGATGTAGTTCGCCAGGTCGTCCTTGGTCATGCTGCCATCTTCGGACACCAGGCCGATCACCAGCAGGAAGTTCTTCACTGCCTTGGTGACACGGATACCTTGCTGCTGTACTTCCTGCGGCAGCAGCGGGGTGGCCAGGTTGAGCTTGTTCTGCACCTGCACCTGCGCGGTGTCGGCGTTGGTACCCTGCTCGAAGGTAGCGGTGATGGTCATGCTGCCGTCGGAGTTACTTTCCGAAGACACGTAGCGCAGGTTGTCGATACCGTTGAGCTGCTGCTCGATGACCTGTACCACGGTGTCCTGCACGGTCTGCGCCGAGGCGCCCGGGTAGGTCACGGCGATGGCGATGGCCGGCGGCGCGATGCTGGGGTACTGGTTGATCGGCAGTTTCAGGATCGACAGGGCCCCGACCAGCATGATCACCAAGGCGATCACCCAGGCGAAGATCGGGCGATCGATAAAGAACTTCGACATGGTTTACTCCGCTTTGGCGTCTGCTTTCGCGGCGCTGGCCTGTTCAGGGCTGCCCGGCTTCTTGACGTTGGTGGCTTCGCTGACCTTGACCTCGACACCTGGACGCACGAACTGCAGCCCCTCGGTGATCAGGCGGTCGCCCGGATTGAGGCCTTCCTCGATCAGCCACTCGTTGCCCAGCGTGCGGCTGGCCTTGAGTTGACGCAGTTCCACCTTGTTATCCTTGTTCACCACCAGTGCCGTGGGCGAGCCCTTGAGGTCGCGGGTCACACCTTGCTGTGGGGCGAGGATCGCGTTGGCATTGACACCAGCTTGCAGGCGGGCATGCACGAACATGCCCGGCAGGAGGGTGTGGTCCGGGTTGGCGAACACCGCACGCAGGGTCACCGAGCCCGTGGTTTCATCGACCGAGACTTCGGAGAACTCCAGGCGACCTTCACCGGCGAACGTGCTGCCGTCTTCGAGCACCAGCTGCACCTTCGCGGCATTGTCGCCAGCCTTCTGCAGCCGGCCGCTTTCCAGATCACGGCGCAACTTGAGCAGTTCGGCGGTGGACTGAGTGACGTCGACGTAGATCGGGTCGAGCTGCTGGATGGTGGCCATGGCGTTGGTCTGGCCATTGCTCACCAGCGCGCCTTCGGTGACCGACGAGCGTCCGATGCGACCGCTGATCGGCGCCAGCACCTTGGTGTAGCGCAGGTCGATCTGCGCGCTCTTGAGCGAGGCTTCGGCCTGCAATCGTTTGGCATTGGCGTCGTCATATTCCTGTTTGGAGACGGCCTGCTCGTCGATCAGTTGCTTGTAGCGCTCGGCCAGCGAGCGGGTAGCCTGAAGGTTGGCCTGGGCATTACCCAGGTTGGCTTCATAGACGGCGGGATCGATCTGGTAGAGCTGCTGCCCTTCCTTGACGTCGCTGCCTTCCTTGAACAGGCGCTTGAGAATGATGCCATTGACCTGTGGACGGACTTCGGCGACGCGATAGGCGCTGGTGCGCCCTGGCAGTTCCGAGGTCAGGGTGAAGGCCTGCGGCTGCAGGGTGACGACGCCGACCTGAGGAGCCTGCGCTGCAGGCGCGGCTTCTTCTTCTTGCAGCCACTGAGCAGGGTTGCAAGGGCGACGGCGGAAACCAGGGCGGTAACGGCTGGCTTGAATTGCATGAGGATCCTCGGGTCGCAGGAGCAGGGGGAGCTCAAGAATAGTGGAAGAGTCTTGTCAGAAAAATCGCTATCGAGTGGATTAGTAGCTTACTAACGAATATACTTACATTCATGGTTGTTTGTAAATACCGCGTGGTGGTACCAGGCTACTACCGCAAAACGTGATTAATGCATCCGGGAGTTGCCCTGCAGAGGCGAACCCGGCCCAAAGCCCAGGCGATTCTCGTGCCGGGCTCAGATGAGGTTGAGCTGCCATGGTCCGTCGAACCAAAGAGGAAGCCCAGGAAACCCGCGCGCAGATCATCGAGGCGGCGGAAAAGGCTTTCTACAAGCGCGGAGTTGCGCGAACCACCTTGGCCGATATCGCCGAGATCGCGGGCGTCACCCGCGGTGCGATCTACTGGCATTTTAGTAACAAGGCCGAGCTGGTCCAGGCGCTGCTCGACAGTTTGCACGAGACCCATGACCATCTCGCGCGTGCCAGCGAAAGCGAGGACGAGCTCGATCCGCTCGGCTGCATGGGCAAGCTGCTGTTGCAAGTGCTCAACGAGCTGGTACTGGACGCCAGGACCCGGCGTATCAATGAAATCCTGCATCACAAGTGCGAGTTCACCGATGAGATGTGTGAAATCCGCCAGCAGCGACAAGGCGCCATCGTCGAATGCCACGAAGGCATTTCCCGCGCCTTGGCCAATGCGGTACGCCGTGGCCAGTTGCCCGCCGACCTGGATGTCGAGCGGGCGGCCATTGCCATGTTCGCCTATGTCGACGGCCTGATCGGGCGCTGGTTGCTGCTCCCGGACAGCTTCGACCTGTTGCGCGATGCGCAAAAATGGGTCGACACAGGGTTGGATATGCTGCGCTTGAGCCCGGCCCTGCGCAAATGACACTTTGTTAAGGATTGTGATGAAGTTTTTCCCGGCAGGATTAAGCCGGGGTTAAAAGGGCCGCTTTGCGGCCCTGGCCTTTTCAATGCCCCCGTAATTGCCGGTCTGGCAACGCCAGTGCCGCCAGCAGCCCCAGCACTGCCGCGCCGGCACTGGCCAGCAGCAGGTATCGGAACGTCACCAGCAGATGCGCCTGGGTCGCCGGATCCGTCTCGCCGCCCTTCAGGCTGCCCAGCAACGGGTTGCCCAGCACCTCGAGCCCTCCGAGATGCAGCAGCGCCAGCAGCAGGCTGGACATGCAGGCCACGCCCATCGCCCCACCCAACGAGCGGAACAGGTTGGTGGTGCTGGTGGCCACACCGATATCCTTCATGTCCACCGCGCTCTGCGTTCCCACCAGCGAGGTCGGGAACTGCAGCCCGCAGGCGATACCGGTCAACAGCATGAACAACCCGCCCAGCCAGGCTGACTGCGGCGGTGTGAGGGCCATGCCGAGGATCGCCAGCGGCATCAGCAGCGCGCCCGCCAGGATCTGCGGCTTGTAGCGTCCGGTGAATGTCGTCAGGCGGCCTGCGCTGAAGGCGCCCAGTGGCAACCCCATCGCCAACGGCAGCAGGTGCAGCGCGGCACTGTCGGCGCCGGCACCGGTGATGCTCTGGAAGCGCAGCGGCATGAGCATGGTCAGCGAGATCGACTGGAAGCTGGCGAAGAAGATCACGCACCAGCACAGCACGGCGACCCGGTTGCCGAACAGTTTCAGTGGCAACAGCGGCTCCTGGCAGCGGCGTTCATGGGCGACGAACAGCACCAGGCCCAATACCGCGCAGGCAAACAGGGCCAGCACCGGCGCCGCGGTCCAGGCATGCCCTTGACCCACCAGGGTGATGCCCAGCAACAAACTGCCCAGGCCCAGGATCAGCAGCAGTGCACCGATATAGTCGACCTGTGCTTCCCGGCGTTGGACCGGCATGCCCATCAGTGCGCGGCGAATCACCCACCAGGCGCAAAGCCCCAGCGGCAGGTTGATCCAGAACACCCAGCGCCACGACAGATATTCGGTCAGCCAGCCGCCGAGCACCGGGCCAGCCACGCTGGCCAGGGCGTACATGCTGCTGAAATAACCCTGGTAGCGCCCGCGCTCGCGAGGCGGGACGAAGTCGCCGATGATCGCCTGGCTGACCGAGACCATGCCGCCCGCGCCGATGCCCTGCAGCACGCGCGCCAGCACCAGTTGTTCCATGTTCTGTGCCAGGGCGCAGAAGATCGAGGCCAGGGTGAACAGTGTGGTGCCGGTGAGGATCATGCGCCGACGGCCATAAAGGTCGCCCAGCTTGCCGTAGATCGGCACGGCCACGGTCATGGCCACAATATAACCGGAGATGACCCAGGCCAGCAGGCCGACATCGTTGAACTGGGCCGAAATGGCCGGCATGGAGACGGCGACGATGGTCTGGTCGAGGGCACCAAGAAGAATCGCCAGCATCAGCGCGCTGAGCACGCTACGCAAGTCGGCGGGAGGCAGGGCGGCGGTCACGGGGTCACACCTTGTGGTCGGAGGTAGTGAAATTGTGCTGTTCGTCGGCGGCCCGTGGCGAGTGAAATGGCTGCGAACGAGACAGGGATTGTAACCTGAGTTAGGTAGCTTCCTATGTACTGTCTGCATCGCCTATGCACGATCGGCATAAGCGCTTTCACACGAACGCGCATGGCCGCGTGATATCGTGCAGGTTCATAGCAGCCGAAATACACTGGTTTGCACCCATTTGGTGCATTGTGACCCAGGTTTCCGCATCGCTGTAATCCCGCACTTCTCTTCCACTCTCTGCATGTCATGCCTATGGCAGGGCGGAGGGTCCCGGTTCAGGGGCGGTAGTCAGCCAGTTCGACTTTTCACGTTTATGCGGAGTGATCATGCCCAAGGCTTCCCACCAAGATCTGCGTTTTGCCTTCCGCGAACTGCTCGCGTCGGGTTCGTGCTATCACACAGCTTCAGTCTTCGACCCGATGTCGGCGCGCATTGCCGCAGACCTGGGCTTTGAAGTCGGTATCCTCGGCGGCTCGGTCGCTTCCCTGCAGGTGCTCGCCGCCCCGGACTTCGCCCTGATCACCTTGAGCGAATTCGTCGAGCAGGCTACGCGCATTGGCCGCGTCGCCCAGTTGCCCTTCATCGCCGATGCCGACCATGGTTATGGCAACGCGCTGAACGTCATGCGTACGGTAATCGAGCTGGAGCGCGCCGGCGTGGCGGCGCTGACCATCGAAGACACCCTGCTGCCGGCCCAGTTCGGTCGCAAGTCCACCGACCTGATCTCGGTGGAAGAGGGCGTCGGCAAGATCCGTGCAGCGCTGGAAGCGCGAGTCGACTCTTCGCTGTCGATCATTGCCCGGACCAACGCCGGCGTGCTGACCACCGAGGAAATCATCGTCCGCACCCAGAGCTACCAGAAGGCCGGTGCCGACGGTATCTGCATGGTCGGGGTGAAGGATTTCGAGCAACTGGAGCAGATCACCGAGCACCTGAACGTGCCGCTGATGCTGGTCAGCTACGGCAACCCGAACCTGCGTGACGACGAGCGCCTGGCGCGCCTGGGCGTGCGCATCGTGGTCGATGGCCATGCGGCGTACTTCGCTGCGATCAAGGCCACCTACGACTGCCTGCGTTTGCAGCGCGGGCAGCAGAACAAGTCCGAGAACCTCAGCGCCACCGAGCTTTCGCACACCTACACCCAGCCTGAGGATTACATCCGCTGGGCCAAGGAGTACATGAGCGTCGAGGAGTGACCGACAGGCGTTGTCGGGCTACCTGAGGGCGCTCAGCGTTGCGGTGTGCGGGACGCAGTGCTCGTGTGCGCAACTGGCTGCGGTACTGGGCTGGCTGCGCAACAGCTCGACGCGCCAGCAGGCCGAACCATAGAGCCCGGCCACGGCGACCAGGGCCAGGACGATCACGCAGCGTCTGGATTTGATGCCCATGTTGCCTACCTCCTGCTGTGACCACAGGTGATACTTGCAAGCATAGGTCAGGTCGCAGCAATTGCCTGGAGCGAACATCGAGATCGGTGTGATTTGCGTCGCAGCGGCGCAAGGCCGCTCCACGCACTAATCCAGCTCCCGATCCCACTCCGGTTCTGCGCTGAAGCGTTGGGCAAGAAAGTCCAGCATGCTGCGCAAGGTCGCGGGCATGTGTTTGCGTGAGGTATAGACCGCATGGAGGTTCAGCTCTCGCGGTCGCGCCAGGGGCAGTAGTTTCACCAACTCGCCGCGACGCACTGCGCAGGCGGCCTGGTAGGTCGGCAGCATGGCTATCCCGGCACCGGCCAGGGCGGCCTTCTGCAAGGTCAGGGCTTCGTTGGCGCTGATATTGCCCTGCACGGGCACCGCGACCTGTTCACCGGCCACCTCGAAATGCCACAGGCTGTGGCCGAAGTAGGCGTGGGTCAGGCAGTTGTGCTGGGTCAGCTCCTCGACTTGCTGCGGCGTGCCGTACTCGCGCAAGTAGGCGGGGCTGGCGCAGACCACCGAACGGCAGACACTCAGGCGTCGGGCAATTAGGTTCGGGTCCAGGTCGTTGCTGGTGCGGATCGCCAGGTCGATGCGCTCGTCAACCAGGTTGACCGTGCGATCGAGCATCTGCAACTCCACCTTCACCCCCGGATAGCGCTTCACGTACTCCGCCACCGCATCCACCAACTGCGCCTGACCGAACGAGGTGCTTACGCTGATGCGCAACTCGCCGCGCGGCGCATCTTCAGGCGCACGCACCGCTGTCTGCAGGTCGCAGGCCAGTTCCAGCATCTGTCGGCAGCGTGGCAGGGTGTCCAGGCCCGCGGCGGTCAGGCTCAGCTTGCGCGTGGTGCGCTGCATCAAGCGTGCGCCGACCCACTCCTCAAGCTCCGCGAGATAGCGCGACACTACAGGCCTGGAAAGCTCCAGGTGATCTGCCGCAGCCGACTGGCTACCCAGGTCGACGACGGTGACGAACACGCGCATGGCGTTCAGACGGTCCATGATTTGCCCGATTTCAGAAACAAACTATGTTCAAGCATCGCATTTTTTGTGACGGATCGGGCAACTAAGCTGTGTTCCATCGTCCCGCTTTCAGGAACCTCACCATGTCGATTTTCACTCCACTGCGCAGTCTGATGCTGGCCTGTATCGCCCTGACGGGCCAGGCAATGGCGGCCGATCCGCTGCACCTGGATGTCTACAACCCAGGCCATGACGCACTGTTCCCGGTCAGTTCGGTGATCGTCAGTGGCGAGCGGGAGGCTGTGCTGGTGGATGCGCAGTTCGGCAAGGCTCAGGCCGAGCAGGTGGCAGAGCGCCTGCGTGCCAGTGGCAAGCGGCTGACCACCATCTACATCAGCCATGGCGATCCGGACTATTACTTTGGCCTCGACACCCTGACCCAGGCGTTTCCAGACGCCAAGGTGGTCGCCTCCGCTGCCACTGTGGCGCACATCCGCCAGACCATGGACGCCAAGCTGGCGTACTGGGGGCCGCAGATGGGCGCCGACAAGCCCGCGAAACTGGTCGTACCCCAGGTGTTGGCCGGTAACCGTCTCGAGCTGGAGGGGCAGACGCTTGAAGTCGTTGGCCTGGACGGCCCGCAGCCCGACCGCAGCTTCGTCTGGATTCCCTCGATCAAGGCGGTGGTCGGTGGTGTGGTGGTTTCCGAGAACATTCACGTATGGATGGCTGACACCCAGTCTGCCCAATCCCACACCGACTGGCTGGCAACGCTTGCACACATCGAAAAACTCGCCCCGCGCACGGTGATCCCAGGCCACTACCTGGGGCAGAGCAGCCGTTCGCTGGATGCCGTGCGCTTCACCGCAGGCTACATCCGCGCCTTCGACAGCGAAACGGCCAAGGCTCGTGATGCGGCGGCGCTGATTGCTGCAATGAGCAAGCGTTATCCGAACCTCGCCGATGAAAGTTCCCTGGAGCTCGGGGCCAAGGTCGCAAAAGGCGAAATGAAGTGGTAACCCCTTACAACCCAGATGGAGTGTTTCCCATGAGCAAGATCGCAATCATCGGTGCCACCGGCCGCGCCGGCAGCCAGTTGCTGGAAGAGGCTCTGCGCCGTGGCCACAGCGTGGTCGCCATCGCACGCGATCCGTCTTCGCTGCAGAGCCGTGAAGGTGTCACGGTCAAGGCGCTGGATGCCAAGGACAGTGCTGCGCTACAGGCGGCAGTCACAGGCGTGGACGCTGTGCTGAGCGCTGCGCACTTTTCCACCCTCGCGCCGCAGGCGATCATCGAGCCGGTCAAACGCGCCGGGGTCAAGCGCCTGCTGGTGGTCGGTGGTGCCGGCAGCCTGCTGCTGCCGTCGGGGCAGCGGGTGATCGACAGCCCGGACTTCCCCGAGGCGTACAAGGCCGAGGCCAGCGCCGGCGTGGGCTTTCTCGATACCTTGCGCCAGGAACCGACCCTCGACTGGACCTTCCTTTCGCCTTCGGCAGAGTTCGTCGAGGGTGAGCGCAGCGGGCGCTATACGCTGGGCAAGGATCACCTGCTGATCGGCGCCGATGGCAAGAGCTGGATCACCTTCGCCGACTACGCCATTGCCTTGATCGACGAACTGGAAAAGCCTGCACATACGCGCCAGCGCTTCACTGTCGGCTACTGAGGTGTCGCTGCCAGTTTTTCGCAGGTGAGTCGCGGCGCAGTACATGCTGCCGAACTGATGGGGGCGCAGGGCCGCTAAAGACTGGCGCGTGTCTGCAGCCACTCCAGCAACTCGCCCAGCCCCGGCGGCAGGCTTTTCGACGGGCAGACCAGGTAATAGCCTTTGCCCGTCATCACCTTCAGTGCAAAGGGCATGCATAACCGCCCACTGCGCAGGTCATCGCCGATCAGCGCCCAGTCGCCGATGGCCACCCCAGTCCCCTGGGAGGCCATGGCCATCGCCATGTCCAGTGTCTCGAAATGCTGGCGTCGGCCCTGTGGCTCGAACGCAGCGCCGGCCGCCTGCAGCCACAGGCGCCAGTCACGCTCGTCGCGCGAGGGGTGCAGCAGCATGTGCCGCGCCAGGTCCTCCACTCGCTCCAGAGGCATGCCGCCTTGCAGCAACGAGGGGGCGCACACCGGTGTCAGTTGCTCGTCGAACAGCTTGCGCACCAGCGAGCCCTGCGCGGGCGGGCTGCCATACACCACTGCCGCATCGAAGCCTTCATGACGAAAGTCCACGCCGTGCTGCACCGTCGTGGTCAGTTCCACCGGTACATCCGGGCGCAGTGCCTGCCATTCCATCAGCCTCGGCAGTAGCCAACGCATCACGCAGGTCGGGGCCTTGAGCTGCAAGGTGGCGGTGCGCGCGCCAACCTCGCGCACGCCCTGTTCGATCAGGGCGAACACTTGCTGCACCCGCGGCAGCCAGTCCTGGCCTTCACGGGTCAGGCTCAGGCCACGGGCCTGGCGCTGAAACAAGGGGTAGCCAAGTTGCTCCTCGAGCCCGGCGATCTGGCGGCTGACAGCGCCCTGGGTGATGTGCAGATGCTGGGCGGCTCGGGTGAAATTGCAGTGCTGGGCGGTGACCAGGAAGGTGTGCAGGGCGGGGAGGGGAGGGAGTCGTTTCATCGTGGCGAGCCATGATCTGGAGACATGGCTAGTATGTGTTTTTTTGCATTGTCGCGGTAGCCGCAGCTTGCTTCCATGAGCACTGATTTCAACAAGAATCAGGGTAAAGACGATGGCAACCTGTGGCGAAGTCCTGGTCAAACTCCTCGAAGGCTATGGCGTAGACCATGTATTCGGGATTCCCGGCGTGCATACCGTGGAGCTCTATCGCGGGCTTGCGCGCTCGTCGATCCGTCATGTCACGCCGCGCCACGAGCAGGGCGCAGGCTTCATGGCCGACGGCTACGCGCGTACGCGCGGCAAGCCGGGAGTGTGCTTCATCATCACCGGCCCCGGCATGACCAACATCACCACGGCCATGGGCCAGGCCTATGCCGACTCGATCCCCATGCTGGTGATCTCCAGCGTGCAATCGCGCAATGCACTGGGCGGTGGGCGCGGCAAGCTGCATGAGCTGCCGAACCAGTCTGGGCTGGTGGCGGGCGTTTGCGCGTTTTCCCAGACCCTGATGAGTGCCGATGACCTGCCGCAGGTGCTGGCCCGCGCCTTCGCGGTGTTCGACGGTGCCCGGCCACGCCCTGTGCATATCGAGATTCCGCTGGATGTGCTGGTCGAGCCAGCCGACCACCTGCTGCAAGTTCGCCCGGTGCGCACCAGCCGTGCAGGCGCCGCGCCGCAGGTGGTGGCGCAGATGGCCGAGCGGCTGGCCAAGGCCCAGCGTCCGTTGATCCTCGCCGGTGGCGGTGCGCTGGCGGCAGGCGAGGCCCTGGCGCAACTGGCCGAGCAGCTCCAGGCGCCGGTGGCCCTGACCATCAATGCCAAGGGCCTGCTGCCGGGTGCTCATCCGTTGCAGATCGGCTCGACCCAATCGCTGCCGGCAACCCGTGCCCTGGTTGCCGAGGCCGACGTGGTACTGGCCATTGGTACCGAGCTTGCCGAAACCGACTACGACGTGACCTTCAAGGGCGGATTCGAGATCTCCGGCAGCCTGCTGCGCATCGACATCGATCCGGACCAGACCGTACGCAACTACCTGCCGGAGCTGGCGTTGGTCGCCGATGCCAAGCTGGCTGCCGAAGCCCTGGTTGCAGCGTTGGCGGAGCAGCCTGCGGTGCGTGACGAACGCTGGGGCGCTGCCCGTGCCGAGCGCCTGCGCAACGACCTGGCTGCCGGCTGGGACCAACCGACCCTGAGCCAGACCCGTCTGCTTACCGCGATACTGGAAACCTTGCCCGACGCCGTGCTGGTGGGCGACTCGACCCAGCCGGTCTACACCGGCAACCTCACCCTTGACCTTGCGCGTCCGCGTCGCTGGTTCAATGCTTCGACCGGCTACGGCACGCTCGGCTATGCCTTGCCGGCGGCGATGGGCGCCTGGCTTGGCAGCGCCGAAGTCGTGGCTGAACGCGCCCCGTCGGTGTGCCTGATCGGTGACGGCGGCCTGCAGTTCACCCTGCCGGAGCTGGCCAGTGCAGTCGAGGCACAGGTACCGCTGATCGTGCTGCTGTGGAATAACCAGGGTTACGAAGAGATCAAGAAGTACATGGTCAATCGCGCCATCGAGCCTGTGGGCGTGGACATCCACACCCCCGACTTCATCACCGTGGCGCAGGGGCTGGGGGCTGCGGCCGAACATGTCGGCGATGTGGCGCAGTTGCAGGCCGCGCTGGCGCTGGCGGTCGAGCGCAAGGGGCCGACCTTGATCCAGGTGGACCAGGCACAGTGGCAGGCAGCGGTGGCCGGCTGAGGCGCGCGGGGGCTTGCAGATTCAACCCGCGCTCGAGCGCAGGCGCGCCATGTCGCGAATCGGCGGCGCACCATACAGCCGGCTGTACTCCCGGCTGAACTGCGACGGGCTTTCATAGCCCACCCGATACCCCGCCACCGCGGCCTCCAACCCATCGTTAAGCATCAGGCGCCGGGCTTCCTGCAGTCGCAGTTGCTTCTGGTACTGCAGCGGGCTCATGGACGTCACGGCCTTGAACCTGTGGTGCAGGGTCGAGGTGCTCAGGTTCACTTCCCGGGCCAGCTCCTCGATGCGCAGAGGCAGGTGGAAATGCTTGTTGAGCCAGGTGATCGCCTGGCTCACGCGGTGTGTCTGGCTGTTGGCCAGGGCAATCTCGTACAGGCGATGCCCCTGCGGCCCGCGCAGCAGGCGGTAGAGGATTTCGCGGCGAAACAGCGGGGCCAGCATCGGGATGTCGCGCGGGCTATCGAGCAAGCGGACCAGGCGCAGCAAGGCATCGAGCAGGTGCGCATCGGTCTTCTCCACATACAGCCCAAGCCCGGACTGCACGCTGGGCACCAGCATCGGGCCGTTTTCGGCAATCAACTGGCTGATCTCTGCCGCGTCCAGATCGATCCGCAGCCCAAGCACCGGGTTTTCCGGGCTGGCGTCGAGCCTCACCCGGCTGATCGGCATGGTCACCGACACCACCATGTAGTGCAGCGGGTCGTAGGCATACTGCTGATCGCCCAGGAACAGACTCTTGCTGCCCTGGGCCATGACGCAGAGGGCCGGCAGGGCCAGGCCCGGCTTCGAACGGATGTTGTCTTCATAGCGCGACAGGTACAGCTGCTCGATGGCCGTCGGTGGTCCGTGGGGATCGCCTGCGTGCCTCAGGATCAGGTCAGCGAGTTCCAGACGCTGGTTTTCCAGGGTCGGGTCGAGAGCGGCAAGGGCAGTGGTCATGATCGAATTCCTCCAGGGACCGGGCCAGCATAGATTTGGGCAACATCCTGCGCTAGCCAAATGCTGCCGACCGATTGCCTGATCCTGCATTGCGACAGGATCAGGCAATCGACAGACAGAAATGGCCTAACGCAGGGTGCGGGCGAGGACCTAATCTTGGCAGCCTGGCTTTTCCGTCCCGCCTGCTTCAAGGAGATCGTTCATGACCTTGCATCAACCGGTCACACACTTGGCTTTCATCCGTGCCAGCAGCGGTCGTTCGGCGGAACTCGGCATGCGCCTGCGCGACCTGCTCGAGCCTTCGCTGCGCAGCCCAGGCTGTCTGGCGTTCACCGTCCAGCGCTCCCAGGTTGACGCCGACCTCTGGCTGCTCAGCGGCAGCTGGCAGGATCAGCAGGCCATGCGCGGTTACTTCGCTTCACCGACGCTCGAGGTCTTCGGCGACCTGCTGCAGGAGCGGGTGGTGGCGAGCATGGACCTGCAGACCTTCGATTGAGGGTTGGTCGCGGGTAACCTTCTCACGGGCAAGCTTGCCCATGAAAAGGCCACTACCGTAACGCCTGCTGCAGTAGAATCCCGCCCCTCGTTCAACAGCTGGAGCACAGCAATGGCACGTAGAGAATTCCCGGGCTTCGAGGCCGTTTCGGCGATGGTCCCGGTCGAAGGTGGCGGCTACCACGCGGCAATCGCGGTCAAGGCCCTGCACATGGGTGGGGCACCGCGCTTTCACAAAGTCCTGGAGGGCCAGGTATTCAAGTCGGCAATGGCCGCTGACGAGGCGGCCTGCGCCGAGCTTGAACGCCTGCAGGGCGTCGGTGAAGAGGGCGAGCTGGCCTGGTGATCAGGCCTGCGGGCGACGCATCTTGAACAGGTTGCCCAGCTCGAAGTAATCCGCCGGGCCACCGCCACGCAGGATCGGCTCGGCGGCAGCAGTGTCGTAGATACCCTCTTTGAGCAGGTGTTCGGCGATATGCACGGCCACCACTTCACCCAGGATCAGCCAGCTGGGCACCAGCTCCTGATCGGCGCGCTTGAGCTGGATGATCTGGCTCACCTTGCACTCGAAGTTCACCGGGCTCTCACCCACCCGCGGCACGCCGACCACGTTCGAGGGCGCCGGTGTCAGGCCGCTCAGCTCGAATTCGTCGATATCCGCAGCCACTGCCGCGCAGCTCTGGTTCATCTGCTCGGCCAGCGGGCGCGTGGCCAGGTTCCAGACGAACTCGCCGGTCTGTTCGATGTTGTTCAGGCTGTCTTTGCGCCCGACGCTGCAGAAACCGATGATCGGCGGAATGTAGTTGAAGGCGTTGAAGAAGCTGTAGGGCGCCAGATTCAGGCGACCTTCGCGATCATGGGAGGAGATCCAGCCGATGGGCCGGGGGCCGACGATGGCGTTGAAAGGGTCGTGGGGCAGGCCGTGGCCTTTGGCGGGTTCGTAGTAGTGCATCTGTGCAGGGCCTTGGCCCTTCCTCTGGGACGGACGAGGCGCCTAGTGTGCCAAGCCTTGAGCTGGCTGGGAATGATCAAGCCCGGCCAAAGCCGGGCTGGGTGACACGCATCAGTGATCAGCTGATGCGGTGGGCGTTGGTGCGGCTGAAGCCATCTTCAGCGAAGCGTTGGCCGCCAGTACGGTCGAAGCCGTCTTCGGCGAAGCGTTGACCACCAGTGCGGTCGAAGCCGTCTTCGGCGAAGCGTTGGCCGCCAGTGCGGTCGAAGCCATCTTCAGCGAAGCGTTGGCCGCCAGTGCGGTCGAAGCCGTCTTCGGCGAAGCGTTGGCCACCAGTGCGGTCGAAGCCGTCTTCAGCGAAGCGTTGGCCGCCAGTGCGGTCGAAGCCGTCTTCAGCGAAGCGTTGGCCACCGGTGCGGTCGAAACCGTCTTCTGCGTAGCTGGCCGATTGGCTTTGTGCAGCGGCGAAGGTGTGGGCGTTGGTGCGGTCAAAGCCGTCTTCGGCGAAGGCACCTGCGGCGAAGACCGAAAGGGCCAGGGTCAGGATCAGTTGGTTTTTCATGGTCGTTGCTCCAGTAGATTCGAAGGGGTTTGTTCTTGCTATGGATCTCATGCTACGCCGATTAATTTGATTAAAAAGCGCAAAAAATTACGTAAAATAATCAATTTAATCGATGTGTTTGCGCGCGAGATGTCCAAATAAGTAGCTGTCGGCTCTACCCCGCAGCATGCGGCATATCAAATATCCGAAAGCGTTCTGTCAGCGCTTGTAGGTTGCTCCACCTCAATTAATGGCGAGTTAAGGACTCAACCCTTCGTCGCTCTCGACGCCGAACGGTTTTTTCATTCCTTTCCAACCGATTTTTCAGACGTTCGTCTTCAACATCGCCGCATTCCAGAAACCGGAGCGGCACACGATGAATAAACTTCCGCAAATCACCTTGGCCTTCTGGGTCATGAAGATCTGCGCCACCACGCTGGGCGAGACGGCTGGCGACCTGCTGTCGATGACGCTCGACATCGGCTACGCCATGAGTTCGCTGTTGTTGATCAGTGTGTTCTTGCTGACGTTGCTCACCCAGCTTTATTCCCGCCGCTATCACCCAGTGCTCTACTGGCTGGTGATACTGTCCACCAGCACCGCTGGCACCACCATGTCCGATTTCATGGATCGCACGCTCGGGTTGGGTTACGCCGCAGGTTCAGCGCTGCTGATCGGCATCCTGCTGTTGACCTTCGCCCTGTGGCGGCTGAGTGGTAATCCGCTGGATGTCACGCGCATCCGTAGTCGTGCGGGCGAGTTGTTCTACTGGGTTGCGATCCTGTTCTCCAACACCCTGGGCACCGCACTGGGCGACTACCTTGCAGATGATTCAGGCCTGGGCTTCGCGGGTGGCGCCCTGCTGATCGGCAGTGCCATCGTGTTGGTGGCTATGGCGCGTTACTGGACCCGAATCCCTGGTGTGGTGTTGTTCTGGGTAGCCTTCGTGCTGACTCGGCCATTCGGTGCAACCCTGGGCGATTTCCTCACCAAGCCGTACGAAAAAGGCGGTCTGGACTTTGGCACGATCGGCTCTTCCATGGTGTTGGGCGCGATCCTGCTGGCGCTGGTGCTACTGGCCACCTACTACCAGCGTCGTCAGCCGCAGCAAGTGCTGGAAGTATCCTGACCTCCAGAAAAAAGGACTGACGCGAACGGTACAAATGCCCGCAGCAGAGCTTTTTTGCGGCCGCAAAAAAGGGCCGTTCCACCGGAACGACCCTTTTCAATTACAGCGAACGCAGAATCAATCAGTGGTGATGCGCGAGTGCTGCTTGGTGTCCTTCATGGTCGCGTAGACCAGCAGCGAGCAGGCGATGCAGCCGGTGACGTACCAGTAGAAGCCGGTTTCCATGCCGGCGCTCTTGAACCACAGCGCCACGTACTCGGCGGTGCCGCCGAAGATCGACACGGTCAGTGCGTAGGGCAGGCCAACGCCCAGGGCGCGGATCTCGGTGGGGAACAGCTCGGCCTTCACCACGGCGTTGATCGAGGTGTAGCCACTGACGATGATCAGCGCCGCCATGATCAGGAAGAAGGCGCCCCACCAGCTCTGGATGGTGTGCAGGGTGCTGAGGATCGGTACGGTGAACAGGGTGCCCAGCACGCCGAAGGCGATGAGGATCGGGCGCCGGCCGATCTTGTCGGACAGCCCGCCGATCACCGGCTGCAGGCACATGAACAGGAACAGCGTGGCCGCCGAGATGGTGGTCGAGTCGCTGATGCTCATGCCGACGGTGTTGACCAGGTACTTCTGCATGTAGGTGGTGTAGGTGTAGAAGGCCAGGGTGCCGCCCATGGTCAGGCCGACGACGGTCATCAGCTCCTTGGGGTGGCGCATCAGGGTGCGCATCAGGCTTTCCTTGGACTTCTCCTTCTTGGTGAAGGAAGCGGTCTCTTCCATCCCACGGCGCAGGTACAGCGCAACCACCGCGCACAGCGCGCCGATCACGAAGGGCACACGCCAGCCCCAGGCATACAGCTGTTCGGTGGTCAGCACGTTCTGCAGGATGATCAGCACCGCCAGGGCGATGAGCTGGCCGGAAATCAGGGTGACGTACTGGAAACTGGAGAAGAAGCCACGGCGTTCCTTGCTGGCCATCTCGCTGAGGTAGGTGGCCGAGGTGCCATATTCACCGCCGACCGACAGACCCTGCATCAGGCGTGCGATCACCAGCAGGATAGGCGCGGCGACGCCGATGGTTTCATAGCCCGGCGTCAGGGCGATGACCAGCGAGCCTGCGCACATCAGCAGTACCGAAGCCATCAGCGCAGCCTTGCGGCCCTTGCGGTCGGCGTACAGCCCCATCAGCCAGCCACCGATCGGGCGCATCAGGAAGCCCACTGCGAAGATCGCGGCGGTGTTGAGCAGTTGTGCGGTGGTGTCGCCAGCGGGGAAGAAGGCTTTGGCGAAGTACAGCGAGAATGCGGCGTAGACGTACCAGTCGTACCATTCGACCATGTTGCCGATCGAACCGCTGAAGATCGACTTGAGACGACTGGCGGTGGTTTTTTCCGCGGCGGGCGCAGTGGCCGCCCCGGCGGGCAGGGTGGTGGCGTTATCCATCAGGGATACCTTCTCGTTGTTTTTGTGAGGCGCGCGGGACCGCGGCTTGAGAAGGGTTTTGCAGAAGCTGTGCCAAATGAGGGCGTAACGATCCGAATGAGGAGTCGGCCGCCCCATCCTTGGGCATGCCAGCGCCCCAGAAACGCGATGGATCAAGGCCTGCACTGTATCCGTAGAGCGGGCTTGCCCGCGAACAGCCGCGCTGCTTGCACCGGCCAGACACAGGCCATATGAGCGGTAACCCGCCTATTGGCAGCTTTTGATCGGCAAGATTCCGCTCATTCGCGCTCGATAAAATCCTCGCGCATCAGGCCATGGCGCTGCATCTTCTCGTTCAGCGTACGCCGCGGCAGTTGCAGCGTCTCCATGACCCCTTTGATCTCGCCCTTGTGCTGACGCAGCGCGGCGCGCAGGCATTGCAGCTCGAACGCCTCCATTTGTTCGCTCAGCGACTGACCTCCCGGCGCCACCTCGATGCTCGATGAACCCAGCCCCAGCGCATGGCGCTCGGCGGCATTGGCCAGCTCGCGCACATTGCCCGGCCAGTCATGGGCCAGCAGTTGTGCCAGTTGCGCGCCTGAAAGCGGCGGTGTGCTGCTGCGCCCCAGGCGCTCGGCGGCGGTACGGACGAAATGCTCGAACAGCAGCGGGATGTCCTCGCGCCGCTCGCGCAGTGGCGCCAGACGCAGTTCGGCAACGTTCAGGCGGTACGCCAGGTCTTCGCGAAATCGCCCGGCGCGAGCCTCGTCGAGCAGATCGGGTTTGGTCGCGGCGATGATGCGCAAGTCGACGCTGATGCTCTGGTTGGCACCCAGGCGTTCGAGTTTCTGCTCCTGAATCACCCGCAGCAACTTGGCCTGCTGGGCCAGTGGCATGCTTTCGATCTCGTCGAGAAATACCGTGCCGCCGTTGGCATATTCCAGCTTGCCGATGCGTTTGCCCTGGGCGCCGGTGAAGGCGCCGCTCTCATGGCCGAACAGCTCGGCCTCGAACAGGGCTTCGGGGATTGCCGCGCAATTGAGGGCGACGAAGGGTTTGTCGGCGCGTGGGCCGAAGTCGTGCAGGCATCGCGCCACGCGCTCCTTGCCGCTGCCGGTTTCGCCGCGGATCAGCACATTGACTGGCAACCCCGCCAGTTCCAGTACCTGCCGACGCAACTGTTGCAGGCCCTGGGACATCCCCAGCAGGGTCGCTTGCAGCCGTTCCTTGAGGTCGGCCTGCTGGTGCAGCGCGCGGTTTTCCAGCACCAGTTGGCGCTTGTCCAGGGCGCGGCGCAGGCTGCCCAGCAAGTGCTGCGGGGTGAAGGGTTTTTCCAGGAAGTCGTAGGCACCCTTGCGCATGGCTTCCACTGCCATCGGCACATCGCCGTGACCGGTGAGCAGGATCACCGGCAGGTCAGGGTCTTGCGCCTGCAGGTGCTCGAGCAGTTGCAGGCCATCCATGCCCGGCATGCGCACATCGCTGATAACCACGCCGGGGAAGTGCTGTGGCAGTTGCGCGAGACATTCCTCTGCGCGGGCGAACAACTGCACGCTGAAGCCGGACAGGCTCAGCCATTGCTCCACCGCGGTGCGGATGCTGGCTTCGTCGTCGACGACGATCACTGAATTCAACATGCAGGCTCCAGGTCGCGGGGCAGGGTAAGGCTGAAGCGGGCACCGCCAGGCAGGTTTTCGACCTGCAACTGGCCGCCGGCTTCATGAACGATGCCATAGGAAATCGCCAGGCCCAGGCCCAGCCCTTCGCCCACCGGCTTGGTGGTGAAGAAGGGGTCGAAGACGCGGGCCAGGTCGGCATCCTTGATGCCGCCACCGGAGTCGAGCACGCTCAGGTGCCAGCGTTCGTCCTCGGCTTCGATACGGATCTCCAGACGTTTGTAGCGCTTGTCGGCCATGGCGTCGAGGGCGTTGTGCAGCAGATTGATCAGCACCTGTTCGAGGCGGATCGCGTCGCCGCGCACCCACGCAGGACGCGCCAGGTACAGCGCCACCTCGACCTGCTCGCCGCGAATGCGGGTGTCGAGCAGGTGCAGGGCCTGGTCGACCACGGTGGCCAGATCAAGACGCTCGCGCAGCCCGCCTGGGCTATTGCGTGCGAAGGTCTTGAGGTGGCCGGTGAGAGCGGCCATGCGCGTGAGCATCTGCTCCAACGGCTCCAGCGCCTGACGCGCCTGTTCATGGCGGCCATGGTCGAGCAGTAGGCGCAGGGTTTCCAGTTGCATGCGCTGGGTGGTCAACGGCTGGTTGATCTCATGGGCCAGCGCCGCGGACATCTGCCCCAGCGCCGCCAACTTGGCCGACTGCACCAGGCCTTCCTGGGCAGTGCGCAACTCGCGTGTGCGCTCCTCGACCAGGCGCGTCAGCTCTTCGCGGCTGCGTTGGCGCAGGCGGGCGATGCGCAGGCGCTGGCTGACGAACAGCATGGCGAACACCAGGCTCAACCACACCGCGGCGCCAGACAGCGCCGCGTTGCGGGCATCCTCGCTGACCTGCGGCTTGCGCAGCAGATGCAGGGTCCAGCCTTCGGTGGCCAGCGGCAAGCTCTCCCACAGATAGTCGGCGCTGCCGTCCGGCCCCTGCACGCGGCTGAACGTGCTGCGTTCGTCGAAGCGGGTCAGCAACTGGTGCTGCAGAGGGACCAGGGGCTGTTTGTCGTACTGGCGGGTTTCGGCCAGCTCAGCGCGGTCTGCGGCAGTCAAGGGCTGCAGCTCGCGATAGCGCCAGCCGTTCTGGTTGGCGATGAAGATGATCCCGCGCGCATCGCTGACCAGCAGGATGTCGCTGCCCTGGCGCCATTCGCGTTCAAGCTCGGGGAATTCGAGCTTGACCACCATGGCACCGAGGAAGCGTCCGTGCTCGTCGTTCACTGCGCTGGACAGGAAATAGCCCGGCACGCCGCTGGTCACGCCGACGGCGTAGAAGCTGCCGGTGCCCTGGCTGCGGGTCTGCTTGAAATAGGGGCGAAAGCCATAGTTGGAGCCGACGTACGTGGTCGGCAGGCGCCAGTTGCTGGCTGCCACGGCGAGACCGGTGCGGTCGAGCAGTTCGAGGGTCGAGGAGTTGGCGGCACCGTTGATGCGTTCGAGCTTGCGGTTCAGCGCATCCTGCAGCGATTCGCCGACCGGGCCGCGCAGGGCGTCGATCAGCTCCGGGTCCAGCGCCAGGACGGCGGGCAGGGCGCGGTAGCGTTCGATGAGCGTGTGCAGGCCGTTGGCGTAGAGGGTCAATTGCTCGCTGGCCCGGCGTGCGTCGGTCTGCATCGCCTGGCGCTTGGCGTGGTGCATCGCCCAACTGGCGCTGAGGGCAGTGCCGACCAGGATCAGCAGAATGATCAGGGCCAGGCGCAGTGCGCGGAAGGGTGAGGGCATGGTGCGGGTCCGGGCGTTCTGTTTAAAGTGCCGGCCCCTTCGCGGGTAAACCCGCTCCCACAAGAGCACATCCGACCCTGTGGGAGCGGGCGTGCCCGCGCAGTGGCCGCAGCGGTCTACAGCAACTCGAAGCTCTGCTGCTGCACGGCCTGCGAGTCCAGTCCGATCTGGACGTTGAACTGCCCAGGCTCGGCCACATGCTGGAGCTGGCCATTGTAGAACTTCAGGTCATCCTCGCTGATGCGGAAGGTCAAGGTTCGGGACTCGCCCGCCTTGAGCAGCACCTTCTGGAAGTTCTTCAGCTCTTTCACCGGACGGCTCATCGAAGCGCTGACATCCTGGATGTACAGCTGCACTACGGTTTCGCCATCGACCTTGCCGGTGTTCTTCACCGTCACTTCGGCCTGCAGGTTGTCACCGCGCTTGAGCGCGGTCTTCGACAGCGCAAGGTCCGAGAGCTCGAAGGTGCTGTAGCTCAGGCCGTAACCGAACGGATACAGCGGGCCATTGGGCTCCTCGAAGTACTGCGAGGTGTAGTTGCCCGGCTTGCCCGGGGTGAACGGGCGGCCGATGCTCAGGTGGTTGTAGTACATCGGGATCTGCCCGACCGAACGCGGGAAGGTGATAGCCAGCTTGCCGGACGGGTTGTAGTCACCGAACAGCACATCGGCGATGGCGTTGCCGCCTTCGGTGCCGCTGAACCAGGTTTCGAGGATGGCATCGGCCTGCTCGCGCTCCCAGGCGATCGACAGCGGCCGGCCGTTCATCAGCACCAGCACCAGGGGTTTGCCGGTGGCTTTGAGCGCCTTGATCAGCTCGCGCTGTACCGCCGGAATCTCCAGGGTGGTGCGGCTGGATGACTCGTGGGACATGCCGCGCGACTCACCGACCACCGCCACCACCACGTCCGATTGCTTGGCGGCCTTGACCGCTTCATCGATCAGCACGGCGGCCGGGCGCGGATCGTCGATGATTTCTGGCGCCGCGAAGTTGAGGAAGTTCAGGTAGTCGAAGATCGCCTTGTCGCCGGTGATGTTCGAACCCTTGGCATAGATGACCTTGGCCTTGCCTTCGGTGGCGCGACGCAGGCCTTCGCGAACCGTCACCGAATGTTCGGGGCGGCCGTCGGCAGCCCAACTGCCCATCATGTCGATCGGGGCATCGGCCAGTGGGCCGACCAGGGCGATGGTGCCGGCCTTCTTCAGCGGCAGGGCTTGTTTCTTGTTCTCCAGCAGCACCAGGCTGCGCCGTGCCACGTCGCGGGCGGCCTCACGGTGCAGGCGGTCGTCGCCGTAGTAGTCCTTGAGATCGGTCTCGGGCTTGCCGATGCGCACGTAGGGGTTCTTGAACAGACCCATGTCGTACTTGGCGCCCAGCACTTCGCGTACCGCCTGGTCGAGCTCGGCCTGGGTCACTTCACCGGACTTGAGCAGGCCCGGCAGTTCCTGGCCGTAGAGGGTGTCGTTCATGCTCATGTCGATGCCGGCCTTGATCGCCAGCTTCGCCGCCTCGCGGCCGTCGCGGGCGACGCCGTGGCGGATCAGCTCCTGGATGGCGCCGTGGTCGCTGATGGTCACGCCCTTGAAGCCCCACTCCTTGCGCAGCAGATCGTTCATCAGCCAGGTATTGGAGGTGGCCGGTACGCCGTTGATCGAGTTCAGCGCCACCATCACCCCGCCTGCACCGGCGTCGAGGCTGGCGCGGTAGGGTGGCAGGTAGTCGTTGTACATTTTCGGCAGGCTCATATCGACCGTGTTGTAGTCGCGCCCGCCTTCCACTGCGCCATACAGGGCGAAGTGCTTGACGATGGCCATGATGCTGTCGGGCTCGGCCGGGCTCTTGCCCTGGAACGAGCGGACCATAACCTGGCCGATCTTCGAGGTGAGGTAGGTGTCTTCGCCGAAGCCCTCGCTGGTGCGGCCCCAGCGAGGGTCGCGGGCGATGTCGACCATCGGCGCGAAGGTCATGTCCAGGGCATCGGCCGAAGCTTCGATGGCCGAGGTGCGGCCGACCTTGGCGATGGCGTCCATGTCCCAGGTCGCTGCCAGGCCCAGGCTTATCGGGAAGATCGTACGCTCACCATGGATGGTGTCGTACGCAAAGAACATCGGAATCTTCAGGCGGCTGCGCATGGCGGCATCCTGCATCGGCCGGTTCTCCGGCGCTGTGCGCGAGTTGAAGGTACCGCCGATGCGACCGGCGGCGATCTCCTCGCGGATCTTTTCGCGCGGCATTTCCGGGCTGATACTGATCAGGCGCAACTGACCGATCTTCTCGTCGACGGTCATCTGGCTGATCAGATGGTCGATGAAGGCCCGCTTGTCTTCCAGGGGCGGGGCAGAGGTGGCGGCCACGGCCGCCTGACTGGCAAGGCCCATGGCCAGGCCCAGCAAGGACAGTTTCATCATCAATTCCGTTGTCGAGTGGTTCGCTCGCGGCCGATTTTTCGGACGGCTGTTGTTGTCTGGCCCGCTGGCGGTGTAACAGGTCGCTCCCCCATCCTCCCGCGGTCGCCGCGGATTATGCCTTATAAGTGGGGCTCGATGAGATACACTCTCGCGACCGCGTGCCGGGCTAACAACTATAAGAACGATCGAGAGACCGAAGGCATGACCCTTCTCAATGAGTACGAACAACGCCAGGTTGCCGAAGCCATCGCTCGTGCCGAACAGCGCACCGACGCGGAGCTGGTGACGGTGCTGGCGCGCCACGCCGATGACTATGCCTACCTGCCGTTGCTGTGGGCCGTGCTGCTGGCGCTGGCGCTCCCCGGATTGGTGCAGGTGCTGCTGGGGTGGCCAGGGCTGCGTGGGCTGCTGGTCGCCCAGGTACTGACCTTCATCGCCTTCAGCCTGTTGCTGCGTAACCCGCGCCTGGCCGGCTGGCTGGTCCCACGGGTGCTGCGCCACCGCCGTGCCGCCGATCTTGCCCGGCGGCAATTTCGTGAGCAAAACCTGCAACGCACCGAGGGGGCTACCGGGGTGTTGATCTTCGTCAGCGAGGCGGAGCGCTATGTGACCATCCTGGCGGATGAGGGCATCGCCCAGCATCTGGACGCACGAGCACGTGCCGAACTGGTGGCACGTTTTACCGCGCAGGTCTGCGCGGGGCGCACCTTGCAGGGGTTCGTCGAATGTATCGATGCCTGCGGCGAGTTGCTCAGCCAGCACCTGCCGCCGACGCGGCGGCGCAACCAGTTGCCCAACCAGCTGGTGATCCTGGATTGAACAGTGTGTGGCGGTGCGGGCCGACGATGGGGCCTGCACAGCCACTCAAGCCTGCAAACCTGTAGAATGCCGGCCATTGCGCATCTTGAGGCACCCCCTTCCCATGTCTTCCTCCACCCCCGCTGCGGACGCCCGCGCCCAGTTCCTGACCTTGCTGGGCGATGCCCTGCACAGCGAAACCCTGACCAAGCTGGTGCTGGCGCGTCATGTCGGCGCCGACCAGAGCCTGCAGCGGATCATCGCCAAGCCAGTGCAGATCAAGGGTCAGCCCTGCCTGTCGCTGGTCTACCGTCACCAGACCCGCGACATCACCCGCAACCTGCCGCTGGATCAGGCCCAGGCCCTGGTCGCCGAGTTGTTGCCGGAGAGCTTTCGCAATGCCCACCTGTTCACCGCCGAAGGCGAGGTGCAACTGGGGTTCAGCAAGAAGGGCAAGCCGCTGTTGCAACGTCACAGCGCCCAGGTGCCGCGCGAGGCTGCGGCGGGCGGGCACGATCGTGAGAAGAAACGCTATCTGGAACTGTCGCGGCCATTTCTGCGCGATCTGGGTGTGACCGACACTCAAGGTGCGCTGATTCCGTCGATGTCGCGCAAGTGGAAGCAGATCAACAAGTTCATCGAGGTCTTCGCGCATGCCCTGGGCAGTGCGCCGCTGACTGCCGACCAGGTGCTGCGAGTCGCCGACTTCGGTTCGGGCAAGGGCTACCTGACCTTTGCCATGCATGACTACCTGCGCAACACCCTGGCTCGCGAAGCGCAAGTGACCGGCGTGGAATTGCGCCCCGACATGGTCGAGCTGTGCAACGCTGCCGCGGCGCGGCTGGAGCATTCTGGCCTGGAGTTCCAGTGCGGCGATGTGCGCAGCGTGGTGCCCGATGCCATCGAGGTGATGATCGCGCTGCACGCCTGCGATATCGCCACCGACTACGCCATCCATACCGGGATCCGCTGCGGCGCGTCGATCATCATGTGCTCACCGTGCTGCCACAAGCAGATCCGTCCGCAACTGCACAGCCCAGGGCTGTTGCAGCCCATGCTGCAGTACGGGCTGCACCTGGGCCAGCAGGCCGAGATGCTCACCGACAGCCTGCGCGCGTTGTACCTGGAAGCCTGTGGCTACGAGACCAAGGTGTTCGAGTTCATTTCGTTGGAGCACACCAACAAGAACAAGATGATCCTGGCGGTCAAGCGCAGACAGGCGGGGGATAACAGCGCACTGCTGGAGAAGATCGCCCAGCTCAAGGCGTTCTATGGGGTACAGGAGCATTGCCTGGAGAGCCTGTTGCGGGCCGATGGGCTCATTGCCGGCTGAGTACTGCCAGGCCCTGTGGGAGCGGGCTTGCCCGCGAAAAGCTCAGCGCGGCTGTTCGCGGTGGTTCGGCGCCCCGACAAGCTCGCCTCCACCGCGACTGGCGACAATCAGAAGAACCGCGTCACGCTGATCTTGGCATTGCGCCCTTGCATCAGCGCATTCTCCCCCGACAACTCCGGTCGGGCCGACTCGTTGAACAGGTTGTCCACCGTCAGGTTGACCTCGGTACCTTTCAGGTAGGCCTGCTGCGGCTTCCAATTGGCGAACAGGCCGTGGATCTGGTAGCTGCTGTTGGCGAACTGATCGTAGTAACGGTCACCCAGTACGCTGGCCGGCCCCTCGTAGTATTTGTCGCTTGGCAGGCGGTCGGTCTTGCGCACGAACTGCGCGGTCCAGCCGATCCGCGCATCCCAGGCCGGAATCTTCACCCCCAGCGTGGTGATCCATTTCGGCGCGGGAATATCCTTGGCCCACACATCCGGGCCCCAGGGGTTGGTGTAGGCGCCCTGGTGACGGCCGGTGATCCAGGAGAACGACGCCGAGCCGAACAGGTAGGTCGAATCGTAGAAGCTCTCGACCTCGAAGCCCTTGATCACCACATCACCAATGTTGCGGTAGTTGGACATCAGCCCGCCGCCACAGGTGTTGGCGATGCTGCCACCGGTGACCAGTTGTTGTGGGCAGCCGATGCCGGTGGCCTTGAAGATCTCGTCCTCGATGTGGTTGCGAAACAGCGTGGTGCGCACTTGGGCGCTGTCGTTGGCCAGCACCAGGTTGTCGAAGTCGAACACGCTGCCCACGCGCAGGGCGGTGATGCGCTCCGGGTCCAGGTTGCGGCTGGTGGCGGTGCGGCTACCGCTGCCCTGGACTTCGTACTGCTCGTCCAGCACCGGCGCCCGCCAGGTCTTGCTGTAGTCGGCGAACAGGGCGGTGTTGGGCGTGACCTTCCAGAACACCGACAGACGTGGCGACCAGCCGCTGTAGGTCTTGTCGCTGTAGTCGTGGCCCGCGGCCGGGTTGTTGTACAGCGGGGCATCGTTGGGCTTGCCCTCGTTGGTCACCTGGTCGTAGCGCAGCGACGGGGTGATGGTCACGTCACCCAGGGTGACGGCATCCTGCAGGTAGTAACCCTGGCTCTGCACCTTGCCGCTGGGCATGAAGTACGGCTGGTAGTGGCCGTAGTTGTAGCGCGGCGTGTCGTAGATGCCGCCCGGCATCCACATCTGCGTGTCGCGGTCGTGGCGGCGCACTTGCACGCCCGCCGTCAGTGCGTGCTCCAGCGCGCCGGTCTCGAACAGGCTGGTGTTGGTCACGGCGAGCATACGGTCGCGGTACTCGGTGTCCATCTTGCGCCCGCCGGTAGCCGGCTGGAAGAACGCCGTGGCCAGGCGCTCGTCGGTCTGCTTGGTGTCGGAGTCGGAGTACTTCACTTCCAGGTCCACCCAGCGGTTGTCGATCGGCTGGTAGGTGTAGGTGGTCGACCAAGTGGTGTCGGTGGTGGTGCGGTTGGCCAGGAAGCGTTTGAGCGCGGCTTCGTAGCCGTACTTCTTGATGTCGGCGGCGGTGGGCGGCGTGGGGTAGGCGGTGGACGAGAACGGCGCCCAGCGTTCGCTCTGTGACTGCGACCAGGAGAAGCCCAGGCTGTGCTCTTCGTTGAAATGCACGTTGCCCTTGAACAGTGCGCCGTCCAGGTCGAGGGCGCTGTTGGGCAGGCGCGTGGGGTTGATCGGGTAGCGGCCTTGGGGATCGGGGATGTTGCTGGCCAGCTTCATGTCGCCGCCGTCGCGCTTGGTCAGGTAGGCCAAGCCATCGAAGCGGCCATCCTCGGTGCGACCGAACAGCGCCGAGCTGTACACCTGCTGGTGGTCGTTGCTGGCGTAGCCGTACTTGACCATCGCGCCGCTGTTGCGCCCTTCCTGGAGCAGGTCGCCGGCGTCCTTGGTGGTCATGTTGACGCTGCCGCCGAAACCGCCATTGCCGGTCTTGACCGAGTGCGGGCCTTTTTCTACCTCGATATGCTTGATCAGCTCCGGCTCGATGAACACCGTGCCTTGCTGGTAGCGTTCGAAGCCGCTCTTGGTGGCGCCGTCGACGGTCATCGGCACGTCTTCGGCGTCACCCAGGCCCCAGATGTTGATGGTCTGCCCGCCCGGCTTGGCCGAGCCGCCCATGTTCACGCCTGGCAGATTGGCGAGCACGCTGGGGATGTTGCTGGGCTGGTAGCGGTCGATCTGTTCCTGGTTGAGGGTCGAGCGTCCGACGTTCTGGGGGCCGATCTGTTGGCCGTCGCCGACGATGCTCATGGCGCCGAGCTGGATGCTGTTGTCGGCCTGCGGTTGCTCTTCGTTGAGCCGCACCACGTAGGTGTTGCCCATGCGCACCATGCTGAAGCGGCTGCCGGCAAGCAGGCGGGCGATCGCATCTTGCGCCTCGAAGGCACCTTGCAGGGCCGGGGCCTGGGCGTTGTGCAGCAGGGCTTCGTCGAACAGCAGCTGGACTTTGGCCTGCTGCGCCAGTTGGCTCAGCGAGCGCGCCAGCGGTTGGGCGGGCAGGTCGAACTGCTGCGGCGCGGCTTCGGCGGCCAGGCTGATGGCCAGGCACAGGGCGAGCAGGGTGGGACGAGTGGGCAAGGTTTTCAACGGACGCAACGCAGGCAACATGGATTCCCCCAAACGGCAAATGGCCGGAAAAAAGCCCGCCGTTCACGCGGCAGGCGGGGAGGAAGACGCGGTGTTGGGAAAAACCCTCACCTGCGAATGATAAAAATTCTCAAATTTATTTCGAGCGATGTTCGATGCGCAGGCGGCCGTCGCCGAGCAGCGTGGTTTTTACCGGGAGCAACGCGGGCAGGGCGGTGAGCAGTGCATCGGGATCGTGCACATCGAGATTGCCCGACACCTTGTAGCGGCCCAGGCTCGGATCGGCGAGCAGCACCGGTTGCTGGCGGTACAGGCTCAGTTCGTCGATCAGGCTCGCCAGCTCACGGTTGCGAAAGCTCACGTGGCCATCGCGCCAATCGGCCACCGGCTGTTCTCCGAGCTCCTGGCGCACCAGCGTGCCGCGCGCCGGGTCGTAGGTGACCCGTTGTCCGGCACCGAGCAGCAGCGCAGGCTGATGTTCGCCCGAGGTCTCGAAGGCGACCTGGCCGTGGGCCACGCTCAGGGCCAGCTCGCGGTCTCCACGGCGCAGGTCGAAGCCGGTGCCGACCACGCGCACGCGGGCACTGCCGGCATCGACGAACAGCGGGCGCTCCTTGTCGGGTGCCACCTCGATGTACAGCTGGCCGTGTTCGAGGCTGATCAATCGTTGTTCGGCGGTGAAGTCCAGGCGCAGGCGGGTCTGGGCGTTGACGAACAACTGGCTGCCATCGGGCAGGCGCAGGGTGCGCATGCTGTTGCTGGCCGCCAGGTTCTGATGCATCGGTGCAGTGGTGCTGCCCAGGTTGCTGGCCAGCACCGCGCACAGCAGCGCCGCAGCCATTGCCAGAGCCGGACGCCAGCGCGGCGGCTGGCGTATCGGCAGGGCGACAGGCTGGCTGGCCTTCTTGAGCGCCGCCAGGTCGTCCCACAGCTGTTCGAACTGCCGATAGGCGCGCGCATGCTCCGGGTGCTGGATCCACAGGGCGAAAGCCTTGCGCTCCTCACGCGACGGCGTATTGCGGTTGCGCGTGAACCAACTGGCCGCCTGGGCGTCGATCGGGCGCTGGTCGATGTCGTCGATAAGGCTCATTGCGGCTGCTCCCTGCCATTGTCACTGTCCAGCCGTTGCTTGCATTGCAGCAGGGCGGCGGCGATGTGCTTCTCGACCATGCTTACGGAAATATCCATGCGTTCAGCGATCTGTGCCTGGGTCAGGCCTTCGAAGCGGTGCAGCATAAGGGCTTCTCGTCGCCGCGGCGAGAGTTCGCCGAGCACTTCACGCAATTGATCCAGGCGTTGCGCGTGCTGGGCGTGGTCAAGCGGGTCGTTGTCGGCCGCTGTTTCGTCCTGGGCCTGGTCGTCGAGCACGGCATGGCGCACCCTCTGCCGACGCCAGTGATCGCTCAGCAAGTTGCGCGCCACCTGGAACAGAAAGGCGCGGGGTTGCTCGACCTTGGCCCGGTCGCGGTAGCCCAGCCATTGGGTGAAGACATCCTGGGTCATGTCGGCGGCGTCACTGGCATTGTCCATGCGCTTGCGCAGGAAATGCAGGATCTCGGCATAGAAACCGCGGCAGGTGTCCTGGGTGGCTGGGTCGGGCTTGAGGCGCTGCATGCACGCTTTCCGGGCTGGCCTGGGAAGGAAAGGGTGCGGATCTTATCGAGAATTATTTACATTTACCAGATCGCCGCGGATGAATTGTCAGTGACGTCGCGCTTGCGCCAACGGCACCGGCAGTGCCAGTTCCGCGGCGCCGAGCGGGTGGCTGGTGGCGTCGAAGAAGTGCAGGGAAATGCCAGCAAGATCGGCGAAGCGCTTGGAAAAGTGCTGCTTCTGATTGATGATCGAAGCTTCGTTCAGTGGCCGGATGGCGATGCTCAAGTGCTTGGGGCGTGCTTGGTGAATGGCTTGCAGCAGGTGGTCGTCGCTGCTGTCCAGGTGGTGGCCGAACAGGCACAGACCGTCGTGTTCGGTGGCCAACTGCGCGAGGCTCCAGGACAGATAGTCCGAGTTGCGGATCGCCCGCAGCTTCTGCTCGCTGCGGTCTTCGTTGACGAAGAGCGGCACCTCGCCAGGGATGTTCACGGCGAAGCCGTCGAGCAGTTCGCTGCCGACAGCGCTGCGCTGTCGCGTGCTGCCGTCGGGCAGCTTGAGCAGGTGCATGCCACCGTGCAGGTGCAGGACCCGGGTGCCGGTGCTGGCGGTGCGGCGTACATCGAAGAAGCCTTCGTCATCGAACAGCTGCGCGAAACCTTGTGGCGCATGTTCGATGGCCCAGGGCAGGATCAGGTCGTAGTTGCTGGTGTAGACGCTGCGGTACTGGCGCAGTGCGGCATTGATCGACGCCAGGGTGGCGCTCGACAACAGCGTGTGCGGCGGATGCACCGTCCGGGTGGCGTGGATCAGCGCTTCCTTGATCGAGTAATAGCGGTTCAGCGGCGCGGTGGAGTTGATCGCCAGGGCCGCATTGGCCCGTACCGTGGTGTTCAGGGTGCTCAGCACCGGTTCGAACAGCTCGGTGCCCAAGGCCTTGAACAGCGCCTGGTCGCTGATCGCCAGGCCGCTCTTGCGTCCCGCGCGCTGCGCCTGTTCGAACAGCGAGAAGTAGCCGAACGGCTTCCACAGCACCCGACTGGCGCCGTTGCCCACCAGCAGGGCGGTGCAGGAGTGGCGGGCGTTGAGATCGGGCCAGTTGGCCAGCTGGGAATCGAGAGAGGGCATCGCGCATCCGTGGGGCAAGGGTGAACGCGGGGACTTTAGCATGTCATCCAAGCTGTGAGAGGCTTGCGTCTCCAAGGAATCAGCTGCGCAGCTTCCCTTCTGAACGCGCAGCCCAAGAGGATCGATGAATGCGTATACGTGCTCTTCCTGCAATAGGCCTGGCCCTGTTCCTTTGCGCGATGAACGCCGGCGCCAGCGATGGCCCCTCCCTGGCCAAGGCCCAGCATGTTCCCCATCCGGCGGTGATCGCCCACCGCGGCGCCTCCTTCGATGCCCCCGAATCGACGCGAGCGGCCTATCTGCTGGCCCGTGAACTGGGCGCCGACTACCTGGAGCTCGACCTGCAGCGCACCCGCGACAACGTGCTGGTGGTGGTGCATGACGATGTGCTGGCGCGTACCAGCGATGTGGCCGAGCGCTTCCCCGAGCGGGCGAAGAGCCCGGTCAGCGATTTCACCCTCGCCGAGTTGAAGTCGCTCGATGCCGGCAGCTGGTTCAACAAGGCCTATCCGGATCGTGCCCGTGAATCGTTCGGCAAGCTGCAGATCCTGACGCTGGACGAAGTGATCGATATCGCCGAAGGCAACCCCGAGCGCCATCCGGGGCTGTACATCGAGACCAAGGTGCCCAAGCAGTTTCCGGGCATCGAGAAGCAGCTCAAGGAAAAACTCAAGGCTCGCGGCTGGCTCGACAAGCCGGGCCGGGTGATCCTGCAGACGTTCGATCGCAACAGCCTGGCGCTGCTGCACCAGCAGATGCCACAGGTGCCGAAGATCCTGCTGCTGTGGATCGGCAAGGACAGTATCGAGCCAAAGTCGGGCAAGGATTTTGCCGATTCCGCTGAACAGGACAAGGCCGCGTTCTATGCCCGCCAGGAACCAAAGGACCGTGAGGAATTCCTCCGTTGGCTGGATGCGGCCAAGGCCGGTGGCGCCATCGGTACGGGGCCTTCGGCGGTGCGCAGCAATCTGGGCGAGCAGAGCTATGCCGACCTGATCAAGCCATGGATGAACCAGGCCAGCCATGAGCGCGGCTTGCTGGTGCATGTCTACACCCTCGATGAGCGCGTGGACTTCGACAAGGCGATGAAGGCGGGGGTGGATGGCATCTTCACCAACCGGGCCGGGGAACTGCTGCGTTTTTATGGGCGTGCGCAGGTACCGGCCGAGGCGCAGTTGCTGAAGGCGCTGGGTTACTGATCGCAGCAGCATGAAGCCTCTGTAGGCGCGGGCTTGTCGGTGAAAAGAACCGCGATGGAGGACACCGGGTTAGCCGGTGATCGCGAGACAAGCCCGCACTCATACGGCGCGATTTTTTGCTGGCCAAGGTGCATGAGGTGGAACAGGTGAAGTACCCGGCTGCTTGCTATGCGGATTGATCACTCTGATCTGCAAGGGGATGGCGAGCGTGACGCAGGCGTAGGGCCGCGCGCCATTGGGTAGTGCTCTTGGAACGTGTATGGGTGTCAGTGGGAAAGCGCCTTGAGTACATGATCAGGATCATTGTAAATCGCACGTAACAGGGCTTTTGCCGGGCCTGTGGGTTCCCTGCGGCCTTGCTCCCAGTTACGCAAAGTGGCGACCTGCACATCGATCATTTCGGCGAACCGGGCCTGTGACAGGCCTGTTGCCTCGCGAATGCTCTTCACTTGTACTGCATTCACCTCGAACTGGCGCGAAGCTTGGCATTTGCCGTGAATGATCTCATCCATCTGTTGGACGCTTTCCATCAATTCGTCGAAGAAACGGTTCATACCGGGCTCCAATGGAGGACGGGTGTCTCGCACGTTGCGGGTGCGGTGTGCCCACGCGAATGACTGAAAGTAATTTACGCACCGTGCTGAGTTCTGATCCTCATGTAATCCGCTTCTGTCATTCCGCTCCCTGCTCACGCCGCTCCCTGTTACGCCACACCCGATAGGCGCGGATACCGGCGCGGACCGAGCCGAACAGCAGCTTGTCTTCCATCTCCCGCGCCATCCCCGAGCGCACCAGCATGCGCAGGAAGGTGCCGCGGGCGCGGGCGATGGCGAAATGCACGCCTTGCGCTTGCAAGGTGTCGCGCACTTCGCGCAGGGCGGCGATGCCGCTGACGTCGATGCTGGTCACGGCCTCGGCATCGAACAGCACAGCCTTGGGCTCGGGCTCGCGCTGCAGGGCTTCGAGCAGACGCATCTTGAAGTAGTCGGCGTTGAAGAACAGGATCGCGTCATCGAAGCGGTACACCACCAGGCCAGGTACCGTGCGTGCGTCCTGATGCTGGCGTACGTCGACCTGGCCTTCGATACCCGGTACCCAGCCGAGCACGGCATCGGTGGGTTGGTAGATGGTGTAGAGCAGACGCAGGATGGCCAGGGTCACGGCGAAGACGATGCCTGGCAGCACGCCCAGGCCAAGCACGCCGATGGTGGTCAGCAGGCACAGCCAGAACTCGAAGCGGCTCAGGCGCCGGATCTTGCCCAGGGACTTCAAGTCGATCAGGCCCCAACCGGCCATCAACAGCACGGCGCCCAGGGCGGCCTGGGGGATCCAGGCCATGGGAGCGGTGAAGAACAGCAGGATCAGCGCGATCACCAGCGCGGCGATGATACCCACCAACTGGCTCTTGCCACCGACCATGTCGTTGACCGCGGTGCGCGAGTCCGCGCCGCTGATGGCGAAGCCCTGGGAAATGCCAGCGGCCAGGTTGCTCACACCCAAGGCGACGAACTCGTGGTTGGCATTGATCGCGTAGCCATGCCGCGCGGCGAAACTGCGCGCGGTGAGCATGGCGCTGCAGAAGCTGACCGTGGCGATACCCAGCGCGTCGCGCAGCAGGCTCTTGGTTTCGGCCAGGTTGCTCTGTGGCCAGGCCAGCTCCGGGATGCCCGCAGGCACTGGGCCCAGGATCGCTACGCCGAATCGGTCGAGACCGAACAGGGCTGCGAGCACGGTGAACACTGCCACAGTCACCAGTGCCGCAGGCAACCTCGGATAGCGCCTGGGCAGCCAGATCAGCAGGGCCAGGCCACCGAGGCCGATGACCAGGGTCAGCCAGTGGATCTCACCCAGGCGCTCGAGGAAATTGATCAGACTCAGCACGAAGCCATCGCCCTCTATGCGGAACCCGACCACTTTCGACAGTTGTCCGGCAATCAGGCTCAGGCCGATACCGTTGAGGTAGCCGATCAGGATCGGCCGCGAGAAGAAGCTGGCGATGAACCCGGCGCGGGCCAGGCCCGCCGCGATCAGCATCACCCCGACCAGTACCGTGACGATCACCGACAATTCGGCGATGCGCTGCGGATCGCCCATTGCCAAGGGCGCCACAGCCCCGGCGATCATCGCGCAAGTGGCGGCATCGGGGCCGACCATCAATTGCCGCGAGCTGCCGATCAGGGCGTAGACCATCATCGGCAGTACGCAGGCATACAGGCCGTACTGCGGCGGCAGGCCGACGATCTGCGCGTAGGCGATGGCGATCGGGATCTGGATCGCGGCCACCGACAGGCCCGCCTGCAGGTCGGCGTGGAACCACTCGCGACGGTAGTGCAGGAGGTTGGCCAGGCCGGGCAACCAGCGGGAGAGAAACATGGGCAGTCCCTTGGAAATGTCTCTGGGTAGAGTAGGCGATATGCACCCGAAGCTGTCTCGCTTGCAAGCGAAATCCAGCCGCGCATTCAAGCGGATCGGCAAGGGGGTGGCCATGGGCCAGATCAATGGAAGATGCAGAAACGAAAAAAGAGCCGACGGCTCTTTTTACGGGCGCTGAAACCAGGGGTTTCAGGCGAGGAATCTGGAGCGGGTAGAGGGAATCGAACCCTCAACTAAAGCTTGGGAAGCTTTCGTTTTGCCACTAAACTATACCCGCTTCGCAGCGCGACTTTTTACCAGAACCCAAGCCTCATGAGAAGCCCAGGGTTGTAAAAAAGCCTGTCGACGACCTGAACCGGCGGGTGACGGTCACAGGTCGCCGGGCCGCTCAGATGGCCAGCGCATGCTGCCCCTGCACGTAGGTGTAACGTTGGCGCGGTTCGCGTGCCGGCTTGAGGAAACCCAGCATGGCGTTGCGGGTATCCTCGCAGGCGGTCTTGTGTTCCATGTCGAGGAAGTGGCCGGCATCGCGAATCACGCTGAACTGGCTCTTGCCCACATGGCGGCTGAACTGCCGGGCATCCTCGACGGTGGTGTACTCGTCACGTTCGCCGTTGATGAACAGCACCGGAATATCGATGTTGCGCGCGCCCTTCAATGCCCGCTCCAGATCATGATCCAGCACCTGGTTGATGTGAAAGTGCATCTGTGCGTACTCGTGGCTGTCCAGGCTGCTTACGTGGCGGTAGTTGAAGCGCTTGAACAGCGATGGCAGGTGCTTGCCGATGGTGTCGTTGACCAGGTTGCCGACCTGATAGCGATCGCAGGCCGACAGGTACTGGCAGCCGCGCTCCAGGTAGTCGCGCATCGGATCGTTGATCACCGGCGAGAACGAGCTGACGATCGCCTTCTTCACCAGGCGTGGCTGGTGCGCCAGTGCCAGCAGGGTGCACGCGCCGCCCCAGGAGAACGACATCACGTGATCGGCACGGAAGTGCTCGATCAGCTCCAGCAGGATATGCGCCTCGGTCTCTTTCGTGAGCAGCCGTTCCTGGCGATTGTGTGGCTTGGACTTGCCCGCATAGGGCTGGTCGTACAGCACCACGTTGAATTGCGGATACAGATTGCGCACCGTCTGGGCAAAAGATGCCGTGGTGGCCAGCGAGCCGTTGATCAGGACGATCGTCTTCTCTGCCGTTTCCGCGCGATAGAACTCCGTGTAAACCCGGTACTGACCTTGGATATCAAGTACAGCGATTTCTGGCCTCATGTCATCGACTCCTGGCGCAAAAAGGGCACTCGCGTCATCTAGTGGCCTGCTCAGTCGTATCGATCGCTCGACAAGGCTGCGCAGAACCCTAGGGTGCACGTTCCATATGACAGGTAGGCATTCGCCTTGAAGTGAAACCGGGGGCCCAGTGCCGATCCCGGTTGCGCGGGTCGACGGGTATTGTTGTAGGCGGGCGATCTGCCGTGCCCCAAGGCATCGAGACCCTGGGTGGCCAGCAAAAGGCGTCTTGGACTCCATGAGTGACCGATGAGTCACATGAAGACTGACGAATTGGATTCAAGCAGCCGTGCGCGGATCGTGCAAGTGCCGCCTGGGGGATCTTTTGCGCAAAACCGCCGGATGGTCGTTCTGGCGGCGCCCATGGGCGTGGGCTGGGGTGGCATCGCGGGCGTTTGCCCGCGATGCACGTTCAGGCAGTGACGTTGGGCGAATCAGAGTGCGCCGAACACTTTCTTGGCCAGGCTGGTCGCGGCCTGTGCCGGGTTCTGGCGGATACTCTGTTCTTGCTTGGCAATCATTTCGAACAGCCCATCCAGGGCCTTTTCGGTCACATAGTTCTCGATATTGGCGTCGTCCTTGATCAGGCCCAGCCCCTTGGCCTGGCCGGCGAAGCTGTTGTACTGCTGGGCCAGACCGACCTTGTCGGTAGCCTGCTTGACGATCGGCAGGAACTTGGCGCGAATCTGCTCGCGGCTGCTCTTGTTCAGGTACTGGGTGGCCGAATCCTCACCACCGCTGAGGATGCCCTTGGCATCGGTGACGGTCATCTTTTTCACCGCATCCACGAGAATCGCCTGGGCTTGTGGCACGGCAGCCTCAGCAGCCTTGTTCATGCTGTTTTCCAGGGCATCGACCTGATCGCCCTTGCCAAACATCTTCATCGCTTTGGCGGCCTTGCCCAGGTTTCCGGGCAGTTCGATGCGCACGTCAGGGTTGTTGTTGAAGCCACCAGGGGTGCTCAACTGCTTGACGGCAATCTGCGCCCCCTGAGTCAGGGCGTCCTTGAGGCCGCCGGAGGCGTCGCTCTGGGACAGGTCGCCAAGCGACAGGGCCAGGGCGCTGGCCGACAGGAGCAAGCCGGCGCACAGGGTAGTGAAGCGCAAGGAGGAGCGAATCATGGAGACTTCCTTATGGGCGGAAATGAAGCGGAATCAGCGCACCTGATCGACTTTGATCCGCACAGGTTGCGGGTCGCTGCCGTCGAGTCGGACGCCGTGGTGTTCGGTGTTGATGAACAGCAACTTGCCATCGAGCTCGATACGCGCGCTGACGGCGTAGCGATGACCCGGTTGGACCTTGGCTGGGTCGTAGCTGAGCTGGAACGGCAGTGGCACGTTGCCTTTTACCGGGCCTGACTGGCTGGCCAGGGTGACGGCCGGGGCGTCCATCAGCGAGACATCCTGCAGGCTCACGCTGAGCGTGGCGGCAGGCGGCAGGGCAATGCGCTGCAGGTAGAAGACTTCGCCTTCCAGGCTGGCCTGGTGGGACGGGGTATGGCTGGAGCAGGCTGTGAGCAGGGTGGCGCAGCACAGCGTGAGAAGTTTTTTCATGGAATCTCCGCAGTCCTTGGCGTGGGCTTGTGGCCGACCACTGGGACTTTAGCGCAATGGCGGGTGGGGAAGGAAATCTGTCCGGTGCTCAGCGCCATGCCCGGAGCATTTGCCGCGCTGGCCTTTTCGCTGGCAAGCCCGCTCCCACAAAATCTTGCAGGGGTGGGGTTGCCTGCGAAAAGGCCAACCCTGGATCAGGCGATAGCCTGTTCTCCGGTGTCGTCCCTATGCAGCGCCACCTGCCGGATCGACAAGCGCAGCTCCGCCGACAGCACCCGCTTGGCGACGCCTTCGGCCAGCTCGGCGAGTTTGTCGTGGTAGCCGAGCTTGCCATTGCCATCCGGCAGCAGCACGCCTTCACGCACCAGGGTCTGGATGAAGTGGCGGAACAGGGTCTTGTCGAAGAACTCCGGGGCATTGAGCCCATGCAGGATCGACAGGCGCTGGGCCATCATCACGCACAGGTCTTCCAGTTCTTCGGCGTTCAGGCTGTGCTGGCCACTGTTGAGCAGCAGCGAAGTGGCCATGTAGAAACGCTGTAGCGTCTGGGTGATGGCGCGGGCCAACAGGGTGAGCAGCACGAACTGGCGCGAGCTGGGCGCCGGACGCAGGTACACGCCGTTCTCGAAGCGCAGCAGGCCTTGCTCGACCAGTGCGCTCAGCCATTGGTCGATGGCCTCGTCGAGTTGCTCCGGTGTCCAGCGCAGGAACAATTCGGCCTGCAGGTACGGGTAAAGCGCCTGGACATATTGCCCCACCAGTTCGCGACTCATCCGCGAGCTGCTGAGGAAGAAACTGGCGAGCAGCGCCGGCAGGGCGAAGATGTGCAGGACGTTGTTGCGGTAATAGGTCATCAGCACCGCATTGGCTTCGTCCAGGTAGAGGATACGCCCCAGGGCGTCCTTCTGTTCGGCCAGCAACTCCATGCTCCTGACATGTTCGATCAGCGCCTTGCCGTCGCCTTCGGGCAGGGTCACGTGGCTTGAGTAGGGCACCTGGCGCAGCAGGGCCAGGTAGAGGTCGAGCACACGAATCAGGGCGCGCTCGTCGAGCGCCAGGCGGCTGGTCGAGAGCAGCGCGAGGGCCACCAGGTTGACCGGGTTGATGGCTGCCGCACCGTTCAGGTGTTGGGCAACCGTCTGGCCCAGGCGTGTGGTGGTGTCGTTGAGCCAGTCCGGGCGGAACTGCGGGGCAAGGTCTTGCTCGCGCCAGCCAGGTTGCTGCTGGTCCAGGAACGCGCCCAGGCGGATCGGTTCGCCGAAGTTGACATAGACCTGGCCGAAGCGTTGCTTGAGGGCGCCGATGACCTTGAAGATGTCGAAAATCGACTCTTTCTTCTTGCTCGCACCACGCAGCTCTCCCAGGTAGGTACGGCCTTCGAGTACGCGTTCATAGCCGATATAGACCGGCACGAAGACGATCGGCGTGCGCGAGGAACGCAGGAAGCTGCGCAGGGTGATCGCCAGCATGCCCGGGCGTGGCTGCAGCATGCGCCCGGTGCGCGAGCGTCCGCCCTCGACGAAGTACTCCACCGGGAAGCCTTTGGTGAACAAGGTGTGCAGGTACTCGTTGAACACTGCGGTGTACAGCGGGTTACCCTTGAACGTCCGGCGCATGAAGAACGCACCACCGCGGCGCAACAGGCCGCCGATCACCGGCATGTTGAGGTTGATGCCGGCGGCGATGTGCGGCGGCGTCAGGCCATTGCGGAACAACAGGTACGACAGCAGCAGGTAGTCGATGTGGCTGCGATGACACGGCACGTAGATCACTTCGTGGCCCGGTGCGATGCCTTGCACCTGTTCGATGTGGTTGACCTTGATGCCGTCGTAGATCTTGTTCCAGAACCAGCTCAGCACCACTTCCAGGAAGCGGATCGCGGTGTAGGTGTAGTCCGAGGCGATCTCGTTGCCGTAGTGCAGCGCCTTGGCCTCGGCCTTGGCGTAAGGGATCTTCTCGCGCTCGGCTTCATCGCTGATCGCCTGGCGTACCAGCGGGTCATGGACCAGGCCCTTGACCAGGTTGCGTCGGTGCGAGATGTCCGGCCCGATCACTGCGGTCTTGAGGTTGCGAAAATGCACGCGCAGCAGGCGCTGGGCCATGCGCACGGTACGCTCCTGGCCCTTGTTGTGCTGCACCAGTTCACGCAGGTGGATCGGCGCGGAGAACTGCACGCGGGTCTTGCGGCCGAGGATCAATACACTGAGCAGGCGGCGCAGACGGCCGGTGACTGCCCAGCTGTCGGCGAACAACAGTTTCCACGGGCTGGATTCGCTGGCCGGGGTCTGCCCCCAGAACACGCTGACCGGGATGATTTGCGCATCCTCTTCGGCATGCTCGCCAATGGCTGCGATCAGGCGCTCCAGGGTGGGGGGCGCGCCGCGTTTGTCCTGGCGGCCTAGCCAGTCCGGGTCTGGGGTGAGGTAGAAGAACGCCGCAGGTTCGTGCAGCGGCCCAACGGCAACGGGCAACACGGGGCGTGGCAGCCCCGCCTTGGTGCATTCGCGGTCGACCACCGCCAGGTCAGTGAGCGACGGCGAGGGCAAGGCATAGAACACCGGGCGGCTGCGGTCGAGCTGGAGCGTCAGCGAAGACTGATTGATGGTTTCGGATCGCACCCACAGATAGAGCACGCGACGCAGGGCGCCGAAGATCAGGCGGCGCAGGGGGGAACGGGTCATGGGGTGTCTGCCCTGGAAAATGTATCAGGTGATATACCAGCAAGTTAGGCTGCTGTATCTGCATAAGTTCAGCAAAAATCGGCCATCCACGGGCCAGTCATCAAATTTTTTTGTTCTCTGTCATATACTCGGTCCGCACCTTGCAGGAAATTTCCTCAAGCAGTGTCGGCACAGGGAGGAGACCCTGTGCCTGCAAGGCGATCTTCAAAATAAAAATCCGGAGTGTTTCAGATGTCGTCTCGTGAGACTGGGAATGTGAAGTGGTTCAACGATGCCAAGGGTTTTGGCTTCATTCAGCGCGAAGGGGGAGCGGATGTGTTCGTCCACTATCGTGCGATCCGCGGTGAGGGGCATCGTACCCTGGTCGAGGGACAGCAGGTCGAATACTCCCTGGTGCAGGGCCAGAAAGGCCTGCAGGCAGAGGACGTGGTCGGTCTCTGACACGTAGTCGGCACGCTTCAAGCTGCAGGTTGTCCGTGGAACTTGCAGCCTGATGCGAGCTTTTTCAGCTGGTGCGCCAGGTGATTTCCTCTTCACCGTCGGCGCTGATGCGGATCCAGCGATCGGCATCCTCTTCACCATCCTCCTCGACCCAACTGCCCGGCGCGCAGCGCACTTCGACATTGAGCGCAGCGAAGGCGGCGCGGGCGCAAGCGACGTCATCGGCCCACGGCGTCTGATCGCTTTCCAGGTACAGGCTGTTCCATTTCCCTACAGCCTTGGGTAACCAGGTGACCGGAATGTTACCGGCTGTGCACTTGAAGGTCTGGCCTTTCTGTTTCCATTCGCTGCATGGGCCCAGGGCCTGGGTCAGCCAGTCGGCGATCTGCTTGTGATCGACGTCGGCGTCCTTGAGGTAGATCTCGATATCGGGTTGGCGCATTTCAGGGCTCCGGGTGTGCTCAGTCTTGGCGCACGAAATAGTCATAACGCATGGAAACCGTGACGTCGAACGGCTCAGGCTGCTCGATCACGCTGGCACGTTTCTCGGCGCTGGCGCGCCAGCCGTGCGGGGTCATCGCCAGCAGGTCCGCGCGGGCCTTGCCTTCGCGCAGTGTCAGGGTGAACTCGAGCACCTCTTCATGGGCGTGCTGCATGCCGTCCGGGACCAAGGCCAGGTGCTTGTCGTCGGCGTAGGGGCGCACTTCATCGTAGAGCATCTGGCGCAGCTCCATCAGGTGGCCGCTGGTCGGTCCGACCCGCATCAGGCCGCCACCTGGGGCAAGCAGACGCTTGGCTTCGGCCCAGTCGAGCGGGCTGAAGACACTGGCGATGAAGTTGCAACTGGCGTCCGCCATCGGCACTCGAGCCATGCTGGCGACCATCCAGGTCAACTGCGGCGCGCGGCGGCAGGCCCGCTTGACTGCCTCGCGGGAGATGTCCAGCGCATAGCCGTCTGCCGTTGGCAGCGCCTGGGCGATCTGCGCGGTGTAATAGCCCTCGCCGCAGCCGATGTCGAGCCACGTTGCAGGCTGGCGCTCGGCGGCCAGTTGCGCCAGGCGCGCGGCTACCGGAGCGTAGTGACCGGCGTCGAGGAAGTCGCGGCGGGCCTCGACCATCGCTTGATTGTCGCCCGGGTCGCGGCTGTTCTTGTGCTGTACTGGCAGCAGGTTCAGGTAGCCTTGGCGGGCGCGGTCGAAGCGGTGGCCGGCAGGACAGGCCACGCCGTTGTCGAGCTGCGCCAGCGGCGCCTGGCAGAGGGGGCAGGCAAGCATCAGGCGAGCAACCGCACCAGGGTTTGGTAGTAGATTTCGGTCAGCAGGTCCAGGTCGCTGGCCAGGATGCGCTCGTCCACCTGGTGGATGGTGGCGTTGACCGGACCCAGTTCGACCACCTGGGTGCCCATGGTGGCGATGAAGCGGCCATCGGAGGTGCCGCCGCTGGTGGACGGCTGGGTGTCGCGACCGGTGACGGCCTTGATGCTCGATGACACCGCATCGAGCAGCTCACCCGGTTCGGTGAGGAACGGCAGGCCCGACAGCGCCCAGTCGATCGACCAGTCCAGCTGGTGCTTGTCGAGAATCGTCGCGACCCGCTGCTGCAGGCCTTCGACGGTCGACTCGGTGGAGAAGCGGAAGTTGAACAGCGCGATCAGGTCGCCCGGGACCACGTTGGTGGCGCCGGTGCCGGAGTTGAGGTTGGAGATCTGGAAGCTGGTCGGCGGGAAGAAGGCATTGCCCTCGTCCCAGTGCTCGGCGGCAAGTTCTGCCAGGGCCGGTGCGGCCAGGTGGATCGGGTTGCGGGCCAGGTGCGGGTAGGCCACGTGGCCCTGCTTGCCGCGCACGGTCAACTTGGCGCCGAGCGAGCCGCGACGGCCGTTCTTGACCACGTCCCCGAGCAGCGTGGTGCTCGACGGCTCGCCGACGATGCACCAGTCCAGGCGCTCGTTGCGGGCCTTGAGCAACTCGACCACGGCCTTGGTGCCGTGATGCGCCGGGCCTTCCTCGTCGCTGGTGATGAGGAAGGCCACCTTACCGCGGTGATTGGGGTAATCGTTCACGAAGCGCTCACTGGCGATCACCATCGAGGCCAGGCTGCCTTTCATGTCGGCAGCACCGCGGCCGCAGAGCATGCCGTCGGCGTCGATCAGGGCGTCGAAAGGCTCATGCTGCCATTGCTGCACGGGGCCGGTGGGCACAACGTCGGTGTGACCGGCGAAGCACAACACCGGGCCGTCCTGGTTGCCATGGGTGGCCCAGAAGTTGTCGACGTCCTCGAAGCGCATCGGCTCGAGCTGGAAGCCGACGGCACCCAGGCGGTTCATCATCTGGGTCTGGCAGTCGGCATCGACCGGCGTCACCGAGGGGCGACGGATCAGGTCGCAGGCCAGTTGAAGGGTGGGCGAGAGCTCGGCTGGGGCCGTCATGGGGGACTCCGGGGCAAGGCAAGGCGGGAAATCTTGGGGGCGTTATCTTATATCAAATGATTTCAGGCTTCACGGCCCATTCGCCAGCAAGTCGCAACGGTGGTTCGCCCCTGCCAGCCCATGTACGGTCCACAGCACCGGTGCGGTACCTGCAGGAGCGGGCTTGCCCGCGAATGGGCTGCCAAGCAGCCCACGTTGCATCAGGCCTGCTGCGGTTCGGCGGCCTTTTCTCCAGGCTTGGGCAGCGACGACAGCAACGCCATCACCAATGCCGCCAGGTATGGCAGCGACTGCACCAGCAGCATTGCTACCCAGAAGCGCATGTCGGAACTGGGCAACCCTTGCACCAGGTAGATCCCGGCCGCGGCGCTCCACAGCAGCAACATGATGAACAGTTCTTCGCGCGCCTCGGAGATCGCCACCAGCACGCCATGGCTGTCGGCGTTCTTGGGGGTGCGGAAGAACGGCATGCTGCTGGTGAAGAAGCCGTACAGCACCGCCTTGGCGATGGTGTGCGACAACGCCAGGCCGGCCAGGGCGGCGGCGAAGGCGTCCTTCATGTTGACCCCCACCGCACGGCGGTAGAGGAAGACGATCTTGCCGACCTTGAAGAAGAACAGCGCCAGCGGCGGGATGGCAAAGATCATCAGCGGTGGATCGACCCGATGCGGCACGATGATCATCGCCGCCGACCACAACAGTGCGCCGACGGTGAAGAAAATGTTCATGCCATCGGCGATCCATGGCAGCCAGCCAGCCAGGAAGTGGTAGCGCTGGCCACGGGTCAGCTCGCTGTTCCTGCCGCGCAGCAGGGCGCCGGCGTGATGCTTGATGATCTGGATCGCTCCATAGGCCCAGCGGAAACGCTGTTTCTTGAAGTCGATGAAGGTGTCGGGCATCAGGCCCTTGCCATAGCTGTTGTGGGCATAGGCAGCCGACAGCCCCTTCTCGAACACTCGCAGGCCCAGCTCGGCATCCTCGCAGATGCACCATTCGGCCCAGCCCAGCTCTTCGAGCACGCTGCGCCGGGTCATGGTCATGGTGCCGTGCTGGATGATCGCGTCACGGTCGTTGCGGGTGACCATGCCGATGTGGAAGAAGCCCTTGTATTCGCTGTAGCACAGTTTCTTGAAGGCGCTCTCGTGCTGGTCGCGGTAGTCCTGCGGCGACTGCACCACGGCGATCTTCGGGTCGGCGAAGTGCGGGACCATGTGCTTGAGCCAGTTGCGGTCGACGCAGTAGTCCGAGTCGATCACCGCGATCACCTCGGCATCCTTGGCGGTGTGCGGGATCAGGTAGTTCAGCGCGCCGCCCTTGAAGCCGGCCAACGGTGCCACGTGGAAGAAGCGGAAGCGCTCGCCGAGTTTCTCGCAGTGGGCCTTGAGCGGCTCCCACACGGCCGGGTCCTTGGTGTTGTTGTCGATCACCAGTACTTCGTAGTCTGGATAGTCCAGGGCGGCGAGGGCGTCGAGGGTCTGTTTCACCATCTCCGGTGGCTCGTTGTAGCACGGCACGTGCACCGAGACCTTGGGCCGGTAGGCAGCGTCGCCCTGCACCGGCAGGAACTCGCGTCGTCGCTTGTGAATCCATACGGCCTCGGCCAACTCGTGGGCCTCGGTGAGCAAGACGATGAACACGCCGATGGCGCCCAGGGCCAGAAGCAAGCCTACGGTCAGGCTGAACCAGGTGCTGTACTGCTGGCTGTAGTCGTAGGCGATCCACACCAGCACCGACCCGCAGAGGAAGGTGATGAAGGTCAGGAAAGTGCGTCCGCGTTGGCGCAGGGCCGAGCCGTCGATCAGCAGCACGGTCAGGGCGATCATCGCCAGCACCACCGAAGCCACGGCCAGGGCTCGCCATTGTGGAATGGCAACCACCGGCCCTTCGAAGTTGAATTTCTGCTGGCGTTCGGCGTTGAACACGCCCCAGTAGGCGCCCACCGAGCCTTCGTCGCTGGCTTTCCAGGGTTGGTCGTAGGCTTCGATCACGAAGTAGTTGAAGCCGCGGCGGTTCAAGGTGTTGACCAGGGTGCGCAGGTAGATCGCCTGGTCGGCCTGTGTCGCATCGGCGCCGCCGCGCATGCGGCCATTGCTCGGCCAGCCCACTTCCGAGAGCAGCAAGGGTTTGCGCGGGAACTGGCGCTTGAGGTCGCGGGCGCGGTCGAGCACGAACTGGATCGAGTCGCCCACCGGTACGAACTCCCAGTAAGGCAGGATGTGCGCGGCGATGAGGTCGACGTGCTTGGCCAGTTCCGGATGCTCTTTCCAGATGTGCCATTGCTCACTGGTGGTAACGGGGACTTTGACTGCCGCCCGCACTCGGTCCAGGTACTTGATCAGCGCCTCTGGCGTGATTTCTTCGCGGAACAGTGCTTCGTTGCCCACCACCACTCGCACCACGCTGCGCGAGCTGTTGGCCAGGCCGATGGCTTTTTCGATCTCGCGCTCGTTGCGCTCCAGGTCCGTACTGATCCAGATGCCCAGGGTCACACGCAGGCCCAGCTCCTCGGCCAGGTGCGGAATCTCCGCCTGGGTGCCTTCGACGGTGTAGATACGGATGCTGTCGGTGAGCTTGCTGAGTTGCTCCAGATCCTGACGCATCTCGTCTTCGCTGGGGTACTGGCCCTTTTGCGGGCTTTCACCGAGACGGAAGGGTGAGTAGGAGAAGCCGGAGATCTGTTCTGGCCAGGCAGGGGCCGACACCGGGCGGTTGATCAGCGCCCAGAAGCCGGTGAACAGCGCGGCAATGGCCAGCACCACTACCAGGTTGAGACCGAATTTGCGTGATGACATAGGTGATTCAGTTTCCGAGGCAGGGAGCGGGAAGCTCGCGTCGTGGATCCCGCTCTGTTGTCGTCCAGATCTGCTTGTTTGATAAGACATTAAAGCAGGATTGGTAGGCTGTTTCCTAATGAACACGCGCCGCGCCAAGACACCCCTCATGTCGACAAGCCCGCACCGGCGTGTCCGCATGGCATATAATGCGCGCCGGTTTTTTCGGGGTATGAACATGAGCACAGAAGATCCACGCTTTGCCGGTGTCGCCCGGCTGTACGGCGATGACGGCCTGCAACGTCTGCGTCAGGCCCACGTGGCAGTCGTCGGCATCGGCGGCGTGGGTTCCTGGGCGGCGGAAGCCCTGGCGCGCAGCGGCGTGGGTGAAATCAGCCTGTTCGATCTGGACGATGTCTGCGTCAGCAACACCAATCGCCAGGCTCATGCACTGGAGGGGCAGGTGGGGCGCTCGAAGGTCGAGGTCATGGCCGAGCGCCTGCGTGCGATCAACCCGGCCTGCACCGTGCATGCGGTCGCTGACTTCGTCACCCGTGACACCATGCTCGAATACATCACCGAGTCGCTGGATTGCGTGATCGACTGCATCGACAGCGTGCAGGCCAAGGCTGCGCTGATCGCCTGGTGCCGCCGACGCAAGATTGCGATTGTCACCACAGGTGGTGCGGGCGGACAGATCGATCCGACCCAGATCCAGATTGGCGACCTCAACAAGACCTTCAACGACCCACTGGCGTCGCGGGTACGTTCCACCTTGCGCCGGGACTACAACTTCTCGCGCAATGTAAGCCGTAATTACGGGGTGCCCTGTGTGTTCTCCAGCGAGCAACTGCGCTACCCCAAGGGCGATGGCAGTGTTTGCCTGCAGAAGAGCTTCGTGGGGGAAGGCGTGCGCCTGGATTGCTCGGGGGGCTTCGGCGCGGTGATGATGGTCACCGCGACCTTCGGCATGGTGGCCGTGAGCAAGGCGGTGGAGAAGCTGGTGGCGGGGGCGCGGCGGCCCTCGGAGCGGGTCAAGGCGCAATAAGCGCGCGGGCTTCTTCGCGGGTAAACCCGCTCCCACAGGGGCTGGATTTATCCGCGAAGCACGTGCTGCCGACTCAAGGGTTGGTCACCAACTCCGTCATCCGCAACAACACCGCATGCAGCCCATTGCTGCGTGAAGGCGAAAGCTGCCGCTCCAGCCCCAGTTGTGTGAACCACGCACGCAGGTCCAACGCGGCCAACGCTTCGCTGTCCAGCCTCTGTACCCGCACCAGCAGCAGCGCCAGTAGACCGCGCAGCAGCCGGGCATCGCTGGTGGCCCTGAAGCGCCACTGTCCGTCGACCTGGCCAGCCACCAACCAGACCAGGCTTTCGCAGCCATGTACGCGGTTGGCGTCGGTCTTGTCAGACTCGTCCAGTGGCTCCAGGCGATCGCCTATCTGCATCAACAGGCGTGCGCGCTGTTCCCAGCCTTTTGCGTGGGTGAAGGTGTCCAGTGCCTGCTGGGCGTCGGCAGGCAGGCTCACCGCAGCAGCTCCAGGCCCTGGTCGAGCGCATCGAAGAAGCGCTGCAGGTCGTCGCTGTCGTTGTACAGCCCCAGCGAAACGCGGATCGCGCCTTCCAGCCCCAGTCCCTTGAGCAATGGCATCGCGCAATGGTGGCCGGCGCGCACTGCGATCCCTTGTTCGGTCAGCAGGTGGGCGATATCGGCGTTGTGCACGCCATCGATGACGAAACTGGCCAGTGCGCTCTGTGGGGTGCCGAGCATGCGCACGCCTTCGCGGTCGGCCAGGCCGCGCACCAGGTGCTGGTGCAGGCTGGCTTCGTGGGCTGCCACGGCCGCAGGATCGAGGCTCGCGAGGTAATCGAGGGTCGCGCCCAGGCCGATGACACTGGCGATCGGCGGCGTGCCCGCCTCGAAGCCCAGTGGCGCGGGACGAAAGCTTGCCTCATGGTAGTCGGCCAGTTGCACCATCTCGCCGCCGAACTGCCAGTGGCGCAGCCGTGCCAGGGCCTCCGTGCGGCCGTAGAGCGCGCCAACCCCATCCGGGCCATATAGCTTGTGGCTGGAAAATACGTAGAAATCGCAGCCCAGTTGCTGCACGTCGTGGCGGCCATGAACCACGCCCTGGGCGCCATCGACCACGCTCAGAGCGCCTTGGGCGCGGGCATGAGCGAGCAGCGCAGGCAATGGCTGCCAGGTGCCGAGCACGTTGGACAGTTGGCTCAGCGCCACCAGGCGTGTGCGCGGCCCGATCAGTTGCAGGGCCTGGTCGAGGTCGATCCGGCCATGTTCGTCCAGCGGCAGCACTACCAGGCGCAGATTGCGGCGCCGCGCCAATTGTTGCCAGGGCAGCAGGTTGGCGTGGTGCTCCAGCGCGCTGACGGCGATTTCGTCGCCGGCTTCGAAGCCATGCTCCAGCCCGTATGCCAGCAGGTTGAGCGCCGAGGTGGTGCCGTGGGTGAAGATGATCTGCTGGGAGTCAGCGGCGTTGAGCCAGGCAGCAACCTTGTCGCGGCTGGTCTCGAATGCCTGGGTCGCCAGCGCGCCAGGCAGGTGCTGGGCGCGGTGCACATTGGCTGCACCATGGCTGTAGTAGTGGCTCAGGGCCTCAAGCAGGGCTTGGGGTTTCTGCGTTGTGGCGGCGCTGTCCAGGTAGGTCTGGTGCTGCCGTTGCAGGGCGGTGATGGCGGGAAAGTCGGCACGCCAGGGGGAGGGCTGGAACATGATTGCGGGGCCTGGAATGAAAATCGGGTCTGGCGTGGTGCCAGACCCGATCTTAACATCTCAGACGCCGAGAGTCCGCTGATCGCGGGCAAGCCCGCTTCTACAGAGGCCTGCAAGGTTCTCAGTTGTGTGCGTGCAGCGCCTCGTTCAGCTCGATGGCCGACTTGTGGGTCTTGCACTCGACTGCGCCGTTGAGCGAGTTGCGACGGAACAGCAGGTCGGTCTGGCCGGCCAGGTCACGGGCCTTGACCACCTTGACCAGCTCATTGTGCTCGTCGAGCAGGTTCACCTTGGTGCCAGCGGTGATGTAAAGGCCGGCTTCGACAGTGTTGCGGTCGCCCAGCGGGATACCGATACCAGCGTTGGCGCCGATCAGGCAGCCTTCGCCAACCTTGATGACGATGTTGCCGCCACCGGACAGGGTGCCCATGGTCGAGCAACCACCACCCAGGTCCGAGCCCTTGCCGACGAACACGCCTGCCGAGACACGGCCTTCGATCATGCCCGGGCCTTCGGTGCCAGCGTTAAAGTTGACGAAGCCTTCGTGCATGATGGTGGTGCCTTCGCCGATATAGGCGCCCAGGCGCACGCGGGCGGTGTCGGCGATACGCACGCCGCTCGGGACCACGTAGTCGGTCATCTTCGGGAACTTGTCCACCGAGAACACTTCCAGCAGCTCGCCCTTCAGGCGTGCTTCCAGTTGCTGCTCGGCCAGTTCGGCCAGGTCGATGGCACCCTGGTTGGTCCAGGCCACGTTCGGTAGCAGCGGGAAGATGCCGGCCAGGGAAACGCCGTGCGGCTTGACCAGGCGGTGCGACAGCAGGTGCAGCTTGAGGTAGGCCTCGGGGGTCGAGGTCAGCGCGCCGTCTTCGGCGAGCAGGGTGGCGACCAGCGGCTTGTGGCTTTCGGCCAGGCGGGTCAGCAATGCGTGCTGGGTGGCATCCACGCCCTTGACCGCGTCGGCGAGCTGGGCGGCCTGGGCCGGGCTGAAGGCGATCGCCTGGTTGCCGCCTTCGTAACCGAGGATCGGAGCGACGGCCGCGACCAGCTCGGTGGACGGGTTGAGCAGGGGCTGAGCGTAGAAGACTTCCAGCCAGGTGCCCTGGCGGTTCTGGGTGCCGACACCGAAGGCCAGGCTGAACAGAGTGGTGGACATGCAATTACCTCGTGCGAAATAGGGTGTGGAGCGGAATCAGGCCAGTGCCGCGGCGTACAGGTCGGGCTTGAAGCCCACCAGGGTGCGGTCACCCAGATCGAGCACCGGGCGCTTGATCATCGACGGTTGAGCCAGCATCAGCTCGATGGCCTTTGCCTGGTTCAGGTCGGCCTTGCTGGCCTCGTCGAGCTTGCGGAAGGTGGTGCCGGCGCGGTTCAGCACGACTTCCCAGCCGTGCTCGTCGCACCAGCGCTCGAGGCTGTCACGGTCGATGCCTTGGGTCTTGTAGTCGTGGAACGCGTAACCGATGGCCTGTTCTTCAAGCCAGGTACGGGCCTTTTTCATGGTGTCGCAGGCTTTGATGCCGTAGAGAGTGTAAGCCATTGAATGCCTGGGGCTGCCGGGCCGGACCTGGCGTCCCCGATACTCCTTGAAGAATGGGTGGGGCGATTATGCGGTATCGATGGGCCTGGCGCCACGGCTTGCTGTCCGGCTAGGCGATCGATCTGTGTCACGACCTCTCAGGTAGCATTGTGTTACATATTCCCGGGTGGCGTTCGACCATGGTTCAGCGGTGCATCATCACCGCTCGCCGCTAACATATTGTTTCAAGGGCGAAGTCTGGCCCTTTTTTTCGTGTCTGCTTTCATACAGGAAGTCTTGCCAATGCAGTCAGCCTATACCGTTCTTATCCTGCTGATGCTGGTGAGCCTTTCCAAGCTGGTCGGACGCATGGTGCCGCTGCCCTTGCCGCTGGTGCAGATCGCGGCCGGCGCGCTGCTGGCCTGGCCCACGCTTGGGCTGCATGTGGCCCTCGATCCCGAGCTGTTCCTGTTTCTGTTCCTGCCGCCGCTGCTGTTCGCCGATGGCTGGCGCATCCCCAAGCGTGAGCTCTGGCGCATTCGTGGCCCGGTGGTGGCCTTGGCCGTGGGGTTGGTGCTGTTCACCGTGGTGGGGGCGGGGTACTTCATTCACTGGATCCTGCCAAGCATTCCACTGCCGGTAGCGTTCGCCCTGGCCGCGGTGCTCTCGCCCACTGATGCGGTGGCGGTTTCGGCGATTACCCAGGATCGCCTGCCAACCCCCTTGATGCATATGCTCCAGGGCGAAGCACTGATGAACGATGCATCGGGCCTGGTGACGTTCAAGTTCGCGTTGGCAGCTGCCATTACCGGGGTATTTTCGTTGACCGATGCCAGCCTGACGTTCGTGCTGGTAGCCATCGGCGGGCTTGCGGTTGGCGTGGGCCTCAGCTGGCTGGTGGGGCGCCTGCGTGCCTGGATGATCGCCCGGGGCTGGGACGATCCGGCGACGCATGTGGTGTTCATGCTGCTGTTGCCGTTTGCCGCCTACGTGCTGGCCGAACGACTCGGTGTCTCGGGCATTCTCTCGGCGGTGGCGGCAGGGATGATGCAGAGCTGGCTCGACCTGTTGCCGCGCCAGACCAGCACGCGCCTGCTCAACCGCAGCGTCTGGTCGCTGCTGGAGTTCGCCTTCAATGGTCTGATCTTCCTGCTGCTGGGCTTGCAATTACCCGACATCATCAAGGCAGTTGTCAGCCACGAAACGTCGTTGTGGCCGACCCTGGCCTGGCGTTGCCTTGATGTGGTGGCGATCTTCGTGGCGTTGGTGCTGCTGCGGTTCGTCTGGGTACAGAGCGTGTGGCGCGCTATCGGCGTGGTGCGCCGCTGGCGCGGTAAGTCGGCGTTGGTGCTGATGCCCAGCGCACGTTCGTGCTGGCTGTTGACCCTTGGCGGTGTGCGTGGGGCTGTGACCTTGGCGGGTGTGATGTCGGTACCCTTGCTGATCGGGGCCGGCCAGGCGTTCCCGGAGCGTGATCTGCTGATCTTCATTGCCGCCGGGGTGATCCTGCTGTCGCTGATCAGTGCCTGCATCGCCCTGCCGATCCTGTTGCGCGGGGTGACCAAGAGCCCGGACGAGCGCCTGCACCAGGAGGTGCAGGAAGCCTGGAGGCGTACTGCGGAAGCCGCCATCCATGCCTTGGAGGCTGAGGAGGTCGTCGATGCCAATGCCCCGCAGGATGCCGCCCAGGCGACGCTGGCGACCGAGCTGAAGGCGCGCCTGATGGCAGAGTACCGGGACGAGCTGGACAGCTACAACGACAGCGCCGAAGCGCGTGCATTGGCCGAACAGATGGATCTTCTGGAGCGTCGGCTGCGCCTGCGCGCATTGCGCGCGCAGCGGCTGGAGCTCTACAGCCTGCACCGCCAGCACCTGGTGGGGGATGAAGTCGTGCGCCAGGTGCTGGGGGAGTTGGACATGAGCGAGGCGAACCTGGGGCAGGTTCGTTAGCGTCAGTCGTGCGGGTAGGCCAGGCGCATCAGGTCGATGTCTTTCGCACTGAGCTCTGTGTTCTGGCCTATCTCGGAATTATCCAAGGTCATCCAGGCCGCAATCGGGTAATGCATTATGGATAGCGGATCGTACTGGGTTTTGATCAGTCCGCTGTCGGGCCGTTTGTTCAGGTATTGCTCCCTGACGTCTTGCTCTGACCAGCCAGCCGCACGCTTGTGAGCTTCGATTAGCAACGGCTCGTTCCAGGGGATGCTGGCATCGGGGTGCAGATGTTCATGTTCGAACCCCAGCGCATGGCCGAACTCGTGTAACACGGTGGATTCGAATGTTTCATCCCCCGGTATGACATTCAGCGCCATGGTGTCGTCTTCATAAGCCAGTGCATCGGTGCCGATGTCTGATTCGTTGTGCTCTGCATGCTTGCCTGTGAGGATCCTGATCTGGGCATGTTTGTCATCATCCTCTGATAGATCAAGCGTCAGGTTGGCGTCGGAAAGTTCCACCCACTGGCAAGCCAGTTCGAAGATCGACATCTTGAGCTTTCTGTCCGGAGCACCGAGAAACGAGACCCACAAAGTACGACCGGGTGTCCATAGTCGGCCGGTCTGGATCAGTCCGCGCTTGTTTCGACCGCCGTTGCTCTGGCCCCTGTTGCGGGGGTTCTCGGTAACGGCCAGATCATGGGAAAGCTGCTGATCGGTGCGGTGACGGCAGCGGGGTGGGAAGGGTGTATGCATAGGAGCGCTCCTGGTGTGCTTGGAGCTCAGGATGATCTGCGACGGATCAAGCTACGTGGCATTACATAAGTCTGTGTGGTGACGCGCGTTCAGGCATCACCGCCCCCGGGTGCTGATGCTCATGATCATGTCAAGGCCATGACCGAACTCGAGATTTGCATGCTCCAGCCCTTGGCAGGCGGCCCTCAGGATATCGCTCAGCCCCTTGGTCGGGAGCGAACAATGTGCCAGTGCAGGGGCGAGGGGGCGGTAGATAGTTGCCTCGGGGCTGACATCGACGCCAGCCCCGAGGCGAGGGGCATTTCAGCGCCCTGCGAGAAACCCGCGAATCCTTTCGGCCGCCTCGATACACTCGGCCAGCGGCGCAACCAGCGCCATGCGCACGCGTCCTGCTCCGGGATTGACGCCATCCACTTCACGCGACAGGTACGAGCCAGGCACCACGGTCACATGCTCGGCCTCGAACAGGTCGCGGGTAAAGTCGGCGTCGCTACCCGGCACCTTGGCCCACAGGTAGAAGCTGCCGTCCGGGCGCTGTACATCCATCACTGGCTGCAGGATCTCGAGCACGGCGTCATATTTGGCGCGGTACTGATCGCGGTTCGCCCGCACATGGGCCTCGTCCTGCCAGGCGGCCACGCTGGCCAGTTGCGTCTGCACCGGCATGGCGCAACCGTGGTAGGTGCGGTACAGCAGGAATGGCTTGATGATCCTGGCGTCGCCCGCGACGAAGCCCGAGCGCAGGCCAGGCAGGTTGGAGCGCTTGGACAGGCTGTGGAACACCACGCAGCGCGCAAAATCGCTGCGGCCGAGTTCGGCGCAGGCACTCAGCAGGCCAGGCGGCGGGGCGTCTTCGTCGAAGTACAGCTCGCTGTAGCACTCGTCGGCGGCGATCACGAAATCGTGCTCGTCGGCCAGGGCGATCAGTTTTTTCAGGGTGTCCATCGGCACCAGCGCGCCAGTGGGGTTGCCTGGGGAGCACAGGAACAGGATCTGGCAACGTTTCCAGATCTCGGCAGGTACCGCGTCGAAATCCGGATTGAAACCGTTGCTTTCCAGGCATGGCAGGTAGTGCGGGGTGGCGCCGGCCAGCAGCGCCGCGCCCTCGTAGATCTGGTAGAACGGGTTGGGGCTGACGACCAGGCCGTCATCGGCGCGGTTGACCACTGTTTGAGTGAAGGCGAACAGCGCTTCGCGGGTGCCGTTGACCGGCAGGATGTGCTGGTCGGCATCGAGCCAGCCGGCGGGTACGCCGAAGCGGCGCTCGCACCACTGACCGATGGCCTGGCGCAGGGCCGGCAGGCCGAGTGTGCTGGGGTAGACCGCCAATTTGTCGAGGTTGTCGGCCAGGGCCTTGGCGACGAACGCCGGGGATTCGTGCTTCGGCTCACCGATCGACAGGGCAATGGCGCGTTTGTCCGCGGCAGGCTTCACGCTGCCGAGCAGGGCGCGGAGCTTTTCGAAGGGGTAGGGCTGAAGCTGGGTCAAGGCATGGTTCATCGGCGCAAGGTCTCGTAATCGTCAGAAGGTCACGCGGGTGGGGCTGGTATCGCTGGACTGGCCGGCCTGCAACTGTTCGACGATGGCTTCCTGCAGACGGCTGCACAGTTGCGGGTCGGAGAGCGGCTGGTTGTCGGCATCGGTGATGAAGAACACGTCTTCCACGCGCTCGCCGAGGGTGGCGATCTTGGCGTTCTGCAGCGACAGGTCGAACTCCAGGAAGATCCGTCCCAGGCGCGCCAGCAGGCCGGGCCGGTCGGGGGCCGTGATCTCGAGGATGGTCACCGGGCGCTGGGCGTCGTTGAGGATGGTCACCTGCGGCGCGAAGTTGAAGTGCTTGAGCTGGCGCGGCACGCGTCGCTGGATGATGGTCGGGTAATCCTCGGGATTGCGCAGTGCCTCGGTCAGCCCTTCGCGTATCTGCTTGACCCGCTGCGGGTTGTCACCGATCGAGCCGCCGTCGTTGTCGAGCACGATGTAGGTGTCGAGGGTGAACTGGCTGCTGGAGGTAATGATGCGGGCGTCATGGATGTTCAGGTTGAGCTGCGACATCGCCGCCACGGTCACGGCGAAGAAATCGTGCTGGTCGGGCGCGTAGATGAAGATCTGCGTGCCGCCTTCGAACTCGCGCTGGGTGGTTTCCTTGATCAGCACCAGCGGACCGCCATCGGCCGGCTGCTGAAGTATTGCATCGCTGTGCCAGGCCACGTCCGCTGCGGTGTGCTTGAGGAAATAGTCGTCGCCCAGCTGCGACCAGAGTTGCTCTACATCGTCCGGGTCGGTGCCTTCGCGCACGAGAATGTCCAGCGCCGCGCTCTGGGTCTGGCGGATCTGTTCTTCACGGTCCAGCGGGTTTTCGAGGCCCCGGCGCAGCGCGCGCTTGGTTTCGGTGTAGAGCTGGCGCAGCAGGCTGGCGCGCCAGGAGTTCCACAGGCTGGGGTTGGTGGCGTTGATGTCGGCCACGGTCAGCACGTAGAGGTAGTCCAGGCGGGTTTCGTCGCCGACGAACAGTGCAAAATCGTTGATCACCTGTGGGTCGGAGAGGTCCTTGCGCTGGGCCGTGGTGGACATCGCCAGGTGGCTCTGCACCAGCCAGGCAATCAGGCGCGAGTCCCAGGCCGGCAACTGGTGGCGCTCGCAGAAGGCTTGCGCGTCCACCGCGCCGAGCTCGGAGTGATCGCCCTGGCGACCCTTGCCGATATCGTGATAGAGGCCGGCGAGGTAGATCAGCTCAGGCTTGGGCAGGCGTCCCATGAGCTTGCTGGCCAGCGGGAATTTCTCCGACACCGGGGTGTACTGCAATTTGCGCAGGTGCTTGATGAGGTTGAGCGTGTGCGCATCGACCGTATAGATGTGGAACAGGTCGTGCTGCATCTGTCCGACGATCAGGCCGAATTCCGGCAGGTAGCGACCGAGGATGCCATAGCGGTTCATGCGCCGCAGGTTGCGGTGGATGCCGATCTCGCACTTGAACAGCTCGATGAACAGACTGGTATTGCGGATGTCGTTGCGGAACTTGTCGTCGATCAGGTGCCGATGTTCGCGCAGAAGGCGTACGGTATCGGCGCGTACGCCCTTGATCTCCGGATGCTGGGCCATCAGCACGAAGATCTCCAGCATGGCGAACGGGGTGCGCTTGAAGACGTTCGGATTGACCGCTTCTATATAGCCATCATGCAGGCGAAAGCGCGTGTTCAGCGGTTGGGTGCTGCCGTTGTCGTCAGCGAGGATCACTTCCTCGAAGTGCTGGATGATCAGGTCGCACAACTGGCTGATGCTCATCACCACCCGATAGTACTGCTGCATGAACTGCTCGATGGCGCGCTTGGGGTTCTCGTCGCTGTAGCCGAGCAGCGCCGCGATGCTGCGCTGGTGATCGAACAGCAGGCGGTCTTCGGCACGTCCGGCAAGCATGTGCAAGGCGTAGCGCACGCGCCAGAGGAAGGCCTGCGAGGAGGCCAGCAGGTCGTTCTCGCTTTCCAGCAGAAAACCTTCACCGGCCAGTGCGTGCAGGTTGAGGGTGCCGTACTGGCGACGGGCAACCCAGAGTACGGTCTGGATGTCGCGCAGGCCGCCTGGCGAACCTTTGACGTTGGGCTCCAGGTTGTACTCGGTGTCGTTGTACTTGTGGTGCCGTGCCTTGAGCTCGGCGCGCTTGGCCAGGAAGAACTCCTTGCTCGGCCACATGTGCGCAGTGCTGGTGACTTCCAGCATGCGCTCGCGCAGCGTCTCGGGGCCGGCGACGGTGCGGCTTTCCATCAGGTTGGTGATCACTGTCAGGTCGGCGCGCGCCTGCTCGGCGCATTCCTCGACCGTGCGCACGCTCTGACCGACCTCCAGGCCGATGTCCCACAGCAGTGTCAGGAAGCGCTCGATGGCGTCGCGATACTGCTCGTGTTCCGCCTGGTCGAGCAGGATCAGCAGGTCGATGTCCGACCAGGGGTGCAGCTCGCCGCGGCCATAGCCGCCGACCGCGACCAGGGCAATGCCGTCCGGATTGCCCCAGTCGAACTGGTTCCAGGCCTGCTGCAGGATATTGTCGACGAACCAGGCGCGGTCCTCGATCAAGCTCCGGATCTCGACACCCTCGCGAAAGCGTCTGTCGAAGACGTCTGCTGCCTGGCGCAGAGCCTTCTTGAAGGCGGGGATGGGGCTTGCCTTGAGCGCCAGTTCCGCCTGGAACTGGCCACGGTCGAACAGCTCTGGATCCACCTGGGGCATCGAGTCGCCTTCCTGAGTTGAATTACGCCGAGGTACGGGGAATGGTGTCGTCTTTGCGCAGGGTGAAGATTTCATAACCCGTGGCGGTGACCACCAGCGTATGTTCCCACTGTGCCGAGAGCTTGCGATCCTTGGTGATGGCGGTCCAGCCATCGCCCAGCACCTTGGTGTCGGCCTTGCCCTGGTTGATCATGGGCTCGATGGTGAAGGTCATGCCTTCTTTCAGTTCCATGCCGGTGCCGGCCTTGCCGTAGTGGAGGATCTGGGGTTCTTCATGGAAGACCTTGCCGATGCCATGGCCGCAGAACTCGCGAACCACCGAGAAGCCGTTCTTTTCGGCGTGTTTCTGGATCACTTCGCCAATGTCGCCCAGGCGGCAGCCAGGCTTGATGAGCTCGATGGCCTTGTACAGGCACTCTTGCGTGACTTTGGACAGGCGTTCGGCCCAGGGCGCGACGGTGCCGACATGGAACATGCGGCTGGTGTCGCCGTGGTAGCCATCCTTGATCACGGTCACGTCGATGTTGATGGTGTCGCCATCCTTGAGCGGTTTCTCGTTGGGAATGCCGTGGCAGACCACATGGTTGATCGAGGTGCAGATCGACTTGGGGAAGCCTTTGTAGTTGAGCGGTGCCGGGATCGCCTGCTGGACGTTGACGATGTAGTCGTGGCACAGGCGGTCGAGTTCCTCGGTGGTCACGCCAGGCTTGACGTGCTCTTCGATCATTTCGAGGACTTGGGCGGCCAGGCGGCCGGCGATGCGCATCTTCTCGATGTCTTCTGCGGTCTTGATGGTGACGGTCATTACAGGCTCTCTACGGCGCCGGGCGGCGCGCAACAAACGGGAAAGGCCGGATTCTAACAGAGCAGGGCGGCGTTCTGTGGGGAGAAAACCGCGGATCCGGTGGTCTATGGGAGGCATTCTGGCGCGATTGTCGAACCGCTGCAAAAGCCACTGACGGATGAAGCACCTTGCGGGTTCCGTTCGTCTTCTGTCTGTGGTATAAAATGCGCCGCTTTCGGGGAGGTCCCCGTCAGCTCAAACCCACACACGTGTCGACACGATGGCCTGGGTGCCCGGGATCTTCGGATCCATGGGTTGGTCATTGGGATACGTGGAGGCCCAACCCGACTTATCAAGGAACTATCATGTCCCAAGTCAACATGCGCGATATGCTGAAGGCCGGTGTGCACTTCGGCCACCAGACCCGTTACTGGAACCCGAAAATGGGCAAGTACATTTTCGGCGCGCGCAACAAGATCCACATCATCAACCTGGAAAAAACCCTGCCGATGTTCAACGACGCTCTGTCGTTCGTAGAGCGCCTGGCCCAGGGCAAGAACAAGATCCTGTTCGTCGGCACCAAGCGTTCCGCTGGCAAACTGGTCGCCGAGCAAGCTGCTCGTTGCGGTTCGCCATACGTTGATCACCGCTGGTTGGGCGGCATGCTGACCAACTACAAGACCATCCGTGCTTCGATCAAGCGTCTGCGCGACCTGGAAACCCAGGCCGAAGATGGCACCTTCGCCAAGCTGACCAAGAAAGAAGCCCTGATGCGCTCGCGCGACCTGGAAAAACTGGATCGCAGCCTGGGTGGTATCAAGGACATGGGCGGTCTGCCTGATGCTCTGTTCGTCATCGACGTCGATCACGAGCGCATTGCAATCACCGAAGCCAACAAGCTGGGCATCCCGGTCATCGGCGTTGTCGATACCAACAGCAGCCCTGAAGGCGTTGACTTCGTGATCCCAGGCAACGACGACGCAATCCGCGCCATCGAGCTGTACATGACTTCGATGGCTGACGCCGTCATCCGCGGTCGCAACAACGTTGCCGGCGGTACCGAAGTCTACGCTGAAGAAGCGGCGGCACCAGCTGCTGAGTAATTGACGCCTGGCGTCTACTTGGCACGCGAAAAGGGGGCTTGGCCCCCTTTTTGCCACCTGAAATCCTCTTGTCAGCAAGCACGCCGCATCATGTGTGACGCTGGTGTGAAGACAGTGGATTTCCAGAATTGAACGCCCGTGATGAACGGGTGGAATGGTTGAAAAACTTTCCAAGAGGATTTTGAAATGGCAGCAATTACTGCAGCGCTGGTCAAAGAACTGCGCGAGCGTACCGGCGAAGGCATGATGGATTGCAAAAAGGCCCTGGAAAAGGCCGGCGGCGACATCGAGAAAGCCATTGACGACATGCGTGCCTCGGGCGCCATCAAGGCCGCCAAGAAGGCTGGCAACGTTGCCGCTGAAGGCGCTATCGCCGTCAAGACCGACGGTAAGGTCGCCGTTCTGCTGGAAGTGAACTCGCAGACCGACTTCCTGGCCCTGCAAGACGACTTCAAGAACTTCGTCGCCGAAAGCCTGGAAGAAGCCTTCGCCCAGAAGCTGACCGATGCCGCTCCGCTGATCGCTTCGCGTGAAGCTGCTCGTGAAGCTCTGGTCGCCAAGTGCGGCGAGAACGTCAACATTCGTCGTCTGGCTCGTGTCGAAGGCGACGTGGTCGGTGCCTACCTGCACGGCAACAAGATCGGCGCTGCCGTCGTTCTGAAAGGCGGTGACGTAGAGCTGGCCAAGAACATCGCCATGCACGTTGCAGCCTCGAACCCTGAGTTCCTGGATTCGTCGGAAATCTCCGCCGAGGCCATCGAGCGCGAGAAGGGTGTCTTCCTGCAACTGAACGCCGACAAGATCGCTGGCAAGCCGGAAAACATCGTTGAGAACATGATCAACGGCCGTATCACCAAGTTCAAGGCAGAAGCCTCGCTGAAAGAGCAGGCCTTCGTCATGAACCCGGAAGTCAAGGTCGGCGATCTGGCCAAGAAAGCCGGTGCTGAAATCGTTTCCTTCACCTACTTCAAAGTCGGCGAAGGCATCGAGAAACCTGTTGACGACTTCGCTGCCGAAGTTGCCGCCCAGGTCGCTGCCGCCAAGCAGTAAGACGGACTCGTCTGTCGCCCCAAAGAGGCTGCCCGCTCACGCGCGCAGCCTCTTTGTCAAAGCGCACAAGGGTTTATCTGGCCCTGTGCGCTGGCACTGAAGCAGTGCCACGCTACAGTTAGCAGGCTGCACACAGCCCGCACGGAATTTTCTAAAAGTACGCCGCAGGAGAGACTCGCAATGGCTCAGCAGGTGAGTGGTCGCCAACCTCGCTATAAACGCATTTTGCTCAAACTTAGCGGCGAGGCCCTGATGGGCTCGGAAGACTTCGGGATCGACCCGAAGGTGCTGGACCGCATGGCCCTGGAAGTCGGCCAGCTGGTCGGTATCGGTGTCCAGGTCGGCCTGGTGATCGGTGGTGGTAACCTGTTCCGCGGCGCCGCGCTCAGTGCAGCCGGCATGGACCGCGTCACGGGCGACCACATGGGTATGCTGGCCACCGTGATGAACGCACTGGCCATGCGCGATGCGCTGGAGCGCTCGAACATCCCGGCACTGGTCATGTCCGCCATCTCCATGGTAGGCGTCACCGATCATTACGATCGTCGCAAAGCTATTCGCCACCTCAACTCCGGGGATGTGGTAATTTTCTCCGCCGGTACCGGCAATCCGTTCTTCACCACCGACTCCGCAGCCTGCCTGCGTGCCATCGAAATCGATGCCGACGTGGTGCTGAAGGCGACCAAGGTCGATGGTGTGTACACTGCCGACCCATTCAAGGACCCGCATGCCGAGAAGTTCGACCACCTCACCTACGACGAGGTGCTGGATCGCAAGCTCGGTGTCATGGACCTGACCGCAATCTGCCTGTGCCGCGACCACAAGATGCCATTGCGGGTATTCAACATGAACAAGCCTGGCGCCCTGCTGAACATCGTGGTGGGTGGCGCTGAAGGTACTTTGATCGAGGAAGGCGAAGCATGATCAACGACATCAAGAAAGACGCGCAGGAGCGCATGGGCAAGTCCCTCGAGGCGTTGGCCCGCAACCTGGCAGCGATCCGCACCGGTCGCGCCCACCCAAGCATCCTGGATGGCGTCAAAGTCCCGGCCTGGGGTAGCGAGATGCCGCTGAACCAGGTGGCCGCGATCACCGTCGAGGACGCTCGTACCCTGAAGATCGTCGCCCACGACAAGAACCTCAGCGCCGCGATCGAGAAGGCCATCCTGACCTCCGACCTGGGCCTGAACCCATCGAGCGCCGGTACCACCATTCGCGTGCCGATGCCGGCCCTGACCGAGGAAACCCGCAAGGGCTACACCAAGCAGGCCAGCGGCGTTGCCGAGGACGCCAAGGTTGCCGTGCGCAACGTGCGTCGCGATGCATTGGCTGATCTGAAGAAGCTGACCAAGGACAAGGAAATCAGCGAAGACGAAGAACGTCGTGCAGCTGACGAGATCCAGAAGCTGACCGACAAGTTCGTGGCGGAAGTCGATGCTGCGTTCAAAGCCAAGGAAAAGGACCTGATGGCCGTCTGAGGCCAGGACTTTTTCATGGAAAAGACCAAGCAGGCGGCACCCTCGTCGGTGCCGCGTCACGTCGCTATCATCATGGACGGCAACAACCGCTGGGCGAAAAAGCGCCTGCTGCCTGGCGTTGCCGGGCACAAGGCCGGCGTCGATGCGGTGCGTGCGGTGATCGAAGTCTGCGCCGAGGCCAAGGTCGAAGTGCTCACGCTCTTCGCCTTCTCCAGCGAGAACTGGCAGCGTCCGGCCGATGAGGTAGGTGCGTTGATGGAGCTGTTCTTCTCGGCCCTGCGTCGCGAAGCCAAGCGCCTGAACGACAACAACATCTGCCTGCGCATCATCGGTGACCGCTCGCGCTTCCATCCGGAGCTGCAGGCGGCGATGCGAGAGGCCGAGGCGCTGACTGCCGGCAACGATCGCTTCATCCTGCAGATCGCTGCCAATTACGGCGGTCAGTGGGATATCGCCCAGGCCGCCCAGCGCCTGGCGCGCGAAGTCCAGGCCGGCCATTTGCGCCCGGACGACATCACGCCCGGTCTGCTGCAGACCTGCCTTGCCACGGGTGACCTGCCGTTGCCCGACCTGTGCATCCGCACCGGCGGCGAACACCGCATCAGCAACTTCCTGTTGTGGCAGTTGGCCTACGCCGAGTTGTATTTCTCCGACCTGTACTGGCCGGACTTCAAACACGAGGCCATGCGTAGTGCACTGGCCGATTTCGCTTCGCGCCAGCGCCGCTTCGGTAAGACCAGCGAGCAGGTCGAGGCTGGAGCTCGTGCTTAATGCTTAAACAACGCATCATTACTGCGCTGATCCTGTTGCCGATCGCGCTGGGCGGTTTCTTCCTGCTCAACGGAGCGGATTTCGCCCTGTTCATCGGTTTCGTGGTGACCCTTGGTGCCTGGGAGTGGGCGCGTCTGGCCGGGTTGATGGCCCAGCCATTGCGCATCGCCTATGCCGCCGTGGTCGCTGGAGCGCTGATGGTGCTCTATCTCATGCCGGACCTTGCACCCTGGGTGCTGGGGGCGTCGGTGATCTGGTGGGGATTGGCCACCTGGCTGGTGCTCACCTACCCACGCAGCGCTGAGTTGTGGAGCAGTGCCGCTTGCCGTCTGCTGATCGGTCTGCTGGTGTTGTTGCCCGCCTGGCAAGGTTTGTTGCTGCTCAAGCACTGGCCGTTGGGCAATGGCTTGATCCTGGCGGTGATGGTACTGGTCTGGGCTGCCGACATCGGTGCATATTTCTCTGGCCGTGCCTTTGGCAAGCGCAAGCTGGCGCCGCACGTCAGCCCCGGCAAGAGCTGGGAGGGCGTGTATGGCGGCATGGCCGTGAGCCTGTTGATCACCTTGGTGGTCGGGCTCGTGCGCGACTGGGGGCTGGGGCAGTTGCTGCTTGGCCTGGTCGGCGCGGTGATCGTGGTCATGTCCTCGGTGGTTGGCGACCTGACCGAAAGCATGTTCAAGCGTCGTGAAGGCATCAAGGACAGCAGTAACCTGCTGCCCGGCCACGGCGGCGTGCTTGATCGCATCGACAGCCTGACCGCGGCGATCCCGATGTTCGCCGTGCTGCTCTGGGCGGCCGAATGGGGTGTGATGTGAGCCATCCCCAGCGGATTACCGTGCTCGGTGCGACCGGGTCGATCGGCCTGAGCACGCTGGATGTGATCGCCCGCCACCCCGAGCGCTACCAGGTGTTTGCCCTGAGCGGCTATTCGCGTCTGGATGAATTGCTGGCCCTGTGCCTGCGTCATCGGCCGGCGTATGCGGTGGTGCCGGACGTCGATTCGGTCGCCCGCCTGCGTGAAGGGCTGGCGGCGGCGGGCAGCACCACCGAGGTGCTGGAAGGCGAAGCAGGGCTCTGCCAGGTTGCCTCTGCCAGCGAAGTGGACACCGTGATGGCCGCCATCGTCGGCGCTGCCGGTCTGCGTCCGACCTTGGCGGCGGTGCAGGCCGGCAAGAAGGTGCTGCTGGCCAACAAGGAGGCGCTGGTGATGTCCGGCGCGCTGTTCATGGAGGCAGTGCGCACCAGTGGTGCAGTGCTGCTGCCGATCGACAGCGAGCACAATGCCATCTTCCAGTGCTTGCCCGGCGACTATGCTCGCGGCCTGGCGCAAGTGGGGGTGCGTCGTATCCTGCTGACGGCGTCTGGTGGGCCCTTCCGTGAAACCTCGGCGAAGGCGCTGATGGATGTCACGCCGGAGCAGGCCTGCGCTCATCCGAACTGGTCGATGGGGCGCAAGATTTCGGTCGACTCGGCAAGCATGATGAACAAAGGGCTCGAGCTGATCGAGGCCTGCTGGCTGTTTGATGCTGCGCCAGCCAAGGTCGAGGTGGTGGTGCATCCGCAAAGCGTGATCCATTCGCTGGTGGACTATGTGGATGGTTCGGTGTTGGCGCAGTTGGGCAACCCGGACATGCGCACGCCGATCGCCAATGCCCTGGCATGGCCTGAGCGGATCGATTCCGGGGTTGCGCCGCTGGACCTGTTCGCGGTCGCCCGTCTGGATTTCCAGGCGCCCGACGAGCAGCGGTTCCCCTGCCTGCGCCTGGCGCGAGAAGCTGCTGAAGCGGGCAATAGCGCGCCGGCGGTGCTCAATGCCGCCAACGAGGTGGCGGTCGAGGCATTTCTCCAGCGACGTATCCGCTTCCCGGAAATCGCGGGTATGATCGAACAGGTGCTCGAGCAGGAGCCGGTAGTGCCGTTGCCTTCGCTGGATTCGGTGTTCGCCGCCGACCAGCGAGCCCGGGAGCTGTCCCGGGAGTGGTTGAGGCGCCACGGCCGCTGATTTCCCATCGGCCCCAGGCCTGGCTGAACGTCATTCGGAGATGGATATGACTGCGCTCTACATGATTATCGGCACCCTGGTGGCTCTGGGTGTATTGGTCACGTTTCACGAATTCGGCCACTTCTGGGTGGCACGCAAGTGCGGGGTGAAAGTCCTGCGCTTCTCTGTGGGGTTCGGCACGCCGCTGGTGCGCTGGCACGATCGCCATGGCACCGAGTTCGTCGTCGCGGCGATTCCGCTGGGCGGCTACGTCAAGATGCTCGACGAGCGCGAAGGCGAGGTACCGCCGGCGCTTGTCGATCAATCCTTCAATCGCAAATCGGTTGGGCAGCGTATCGCTATCGTTGCCGCAGGCCCCGTTGCCAATTTCCTCCTCGCCATCCTGTTCTTCTGGGTGGTCGCCATGCTTGGCAGTCAGCAGGTGCGTCCGGTCATCGGTGCGGTCGAGTCTGGCAGCCTGGCGGCATCTGCGGGCCTCGTGGCAGGCCAGGAAATTGTTTCTATCGATGGCAAGCCGACCAGTGGCTGGTCTGCGGTCAATCTGCAGCTGGTGCGTCGCCTCGGCGAGAGCGGCAGCCTGCGGGTAGGTGTGCGCGATGATGGCGGCACGCTGGAGCGCCAGCATGAGATCCGCCTGAACCAATGGCTCAAGGGCGCCGATGAGCCCGACCCGATCCAGTCCCTGGGGCTGCGTCCCTGGCGGCCGGCGGTGAGCCCGGTGCTCGCCGAAATCGACCCCAAGGGGCCGGCCGCTGCAGCCGGGCTGAAGAGCGGCGATAAACTCCTGGCGCTCGATGGCGTTGCACTGGGCGACTGGCAGCAGGTGGTAGACGCTGTCAGGGCACGCCCCGACGCGAAGGTGCAGTTGCGTATCGAGCGTGATGGCGCACAGCTGGAGCTGCCTGTGACGCTGGCCCGCAAAGGGGAAGGGCAGGCCTCCGGAGGCTATCTGGGCGCTGGGGTGAAAGGCGCCGAGTGGCCTGCGAACATGCTTCGAGAGGTCAGCTATGGGCCGCTGGAAGCGGTCGGTGAGGGGCTCTCGCGTACTTGGAACATGAGCGTCCTGACCCTTGAATCGCTGAAGAAAATGCTGTTCGGGGAGCTCTCGGTAAAAAACTTGAGCGGACCGATAACCATTGCTAAAGTGGCGGGCGCTTCAGCCCAGTCGGGCGTTGGGGATTTCCTGAATTTCCTGGCCTACCTGAGCATAAGCCTGGGGGTTCTGAACCTGCTGCCCATCCCGGTACTGGATGGGGGGCATTTGCTGTTCTACCTGATCGAGTGGGCGCGCGGTCGTCCGCTCTCTGATCGGGTGCAAGGTTGGGGGGTCCAGATCGGTATCAGTTTGGTCATTGGGGTGATGTTGCTCGCCCTGATCAACGATCTGGGTCGACTTTAACGCTTCGCTCTATTGCGAACCTGCCGCCGTGCTGCGGTGGCGGGTTGTTTATTGCCAGTTGGAATAAAAGGACTTCATGAAACGTCTGCTGCTAACTGCGGTCCTCTCCGCACTGATGATCGCTGAAGTTCACGCCGAGTCCTTCACCATCTCCGATATTCGTGTCAACGGCCTGCAGCGGGTTTCCGCCGGCAGCGTGTTCGGCGCGTTGCCGTTGAACGTAGGCGACCAGGTCGATGACCGCCGCCTGGTGGAGTCGACTCGCTCGCTGTTCAAGACCGGTTTCTTCCAGGACATCCAGCTGGATCGCGACGGCAATGTCCTGATCATCAACGTGGTCGAGCGCCCATCGGTGTCGAGCATCGAGATCGAGGGCAACAAGGCGATTAGTACCGAAGACCTGATGAAAGGCCTGAAGCAGTCCGGCCTGGCCGAGGGCGAGATCTTCCAGCGTGCCACGCTCGAGGGCGTGCGTAACGAACTGCAGCGCCAGTACGTGGCCCAGGGCCGCTATTCGGCCGAGGTCGATGCCGAGGTCGTGCCGCAGCCACGCAACCGTGTCGGCCTGAAGATCAAGATCAACGAAGGCACCGTCGCGGCGATCCAGCACATCAACGTGGTGGGCAACACCGTGTTCAGCGACGAAGACCTCTCCCAGCTCTTCGAACTGAAAACCACCAACTGGCTGTCGTTCTTCAAGAACGACGACAAGTACGCCCGTGAAAAGCTCTCCGGTGACCTGGAGCGCCTGCGTTCCTACTACCTGGACCGCGGCTACATCAACATGGACATCGCGTCCACCCAGGTATCGATCACCCCGGACAAGAAGCACGTCTACATCACCGTCAACGTCAACGAAGGCGAGAAGTACACCGTCCGTGACGTGAAGCTTTCCGGTGACCTGAAAGTGCCGGAAGACCAGGTCAAGTCGCTGCTGCTGGTACAACCTGGCCAGGTCTTCTCGCGCAAGGTGATGACTACCACCTCCGACCTGATCACCCGTCGACTGGGTAACGAAGGCTATACCTTCGCCAACGTCAACGGCGTGCCGCAACCGAACGACCAGGATCACACCGTCGACATCATGTTCGTCGTCGATCCGGGCAAGCGTGCCTACGTCAACCGCATCAACTATCGCGGCAACACCAAGACCGAAGACGAGGTGCTGCGTCGCGAGATGCGTCAGATGGAGGGTGGGTGGGCATCCACTTATCTCATCGACCAGTCCAAGACCCGCCTCGAGCGCCTGGGCTTCTTCAAGGAAGTCAACGTCGAGACGCCGCCGGTGCCAGGCACCGACGACCAGGTCGACGTCAACTATGCGGTCGAGGAGCAGGCTTCCGGTTCGATCACCGCCAGCGTCGGCTTCGCCCAGAGCGCGGGCCTGATCCTGGGTGGTTCGATCAGCCAGAGCAACTTCCTGGGTACTGGTAACAAGGTGTCCATCGGCCTGACCCGAAGCGAATACCAGACCCGCTACAACTTTGGCTTCGTTGACCCCTACTTCACTGCCGACGGCGTGAGCCTGGGCTACAACGCCTTCTACCGCAGCACCAACTACGACGACCTCGACGTCGACGTGGCGAGCTATGCGGTAGACAGCCTCGGTGCCGGTGTCAGCCTGGGCTACCCGATCAGCGAGACCTCGCGCCTGACCTACGGCCTGACGGTACAGCAGGACAAGATCAAGACCGGTCGCTACACCGTCGACGAGATCTTCAAGTTCCTCGACCAGGAAGGCGACAACTTCCTGAACTTCAAGGCGTCGATCGGCTGGTCCGAATCGACCCTGAACAAGGGCGTGCTGGCAACCCGTGGTCACTCGCAAAGCCTGACCCTGGAAACCACCGTACCGGGCAGTGACCTGTCGTTCTACAAGCTCGACTACCGCGGCCAGCTGTTCAAGCCACTGAGCAACGACTACACCCTGCGCCTGCACACTGAGTTGGGCTATGGTGATGGTTTCGGCGGTACCTCGGGCCTGCCGTTCTACGAGAACTATTATGCGGGTGGCTTCAACTCTGTCCGCGGCTTCAAGGACAGCAGCCTGGGTCCGCGCAGTACCCCGAGCCAGGGTACCAATCCGGGTACCATTCGTGACCCGGACCAGGACCCGCTGCCGTTCGGTGGTAACGTTCTCGTACAGGGCGGTGTCGAGCTGTTGTTCCCGCTGCCGTTCGTCAAGGACCAGCGTTCGCTGCGTACCTCGGTCTTCTGGGATGTGGGTAACGTGTTCGACACCAACTGCGGTTCCAAGCCTGACTGCGCGAAGGTCGGTTTCTCCGACATGGCCAGCTCCGTCGGCCTGGGCGTGACCTGGATTACCGCGCTGGGCCCGTTGAGCTTCAGCCTGGCGATGCCGATCAAGAAGCCGGACGACGCCGACACCCAGGTGTTCCAATTCTCTCTGGGCCAGACTTTCTAAGCTTGGCCCTTGCTTAACGACAACGGTTTATCCAGGAGTGCATCGTGCGTAAGTTGACTCAACTGGCCGTAGTGGCCGCGGCGCTGGTCGCCACCCCGGCTTTCGCCGAAATGAAGATTGCCGTTCTGAACTACCAGATGGCGCTGCTCGAATCCGACGCCGCCAAGAAGTACGCTGTCGATGCCGAGAAGAAGTTCGGTCCTCAACTGAACCAGCTGAAGACTCTGGAAAGCAGCGCCAAGGGCATCCAGGATCGACTGATCAAGGGTGGCGACAAGATGCAGCAGCAGGAGCGTGAGCGCCTGGAGCTCGAGTTCAAGCAAAAAGCCCGTGACTTCCAGTTCCAGTCCAAGGAACTGAACGAAGCGAAGGCCGTTGCTGACCGCGATATGCTCAAGCAGCTCAAGCCCAAGCTCGACGGTGCCGTCGAGGAAGTCATCAAGAAAGGTGGTTTCGACCTGGTGCTCGAGCGTGGTGCGGTAATCGATGTCAAGCCTCAGTATGACATCACCCGCCAGGTCATCGAGCGCATGAACCAAGCGCGTTGATATGACCGTAACCATGACGCTCGGTCAGTTGGCCGAGACCCTCGGGGCCACGCTCAGTGGCCCCGAGTCGCTTGAAATCACCGGACTGGCCACCTTGCAGGAAGCCGGTCCGGGGCAGCTGAGCTTCCTCGCCAATCGTCAATACCGCAAATTCCTGGATGACAGCCAGGCGGCAGCGGTACTGATCAAGGCCGAGGATGCCGAAGGCTTCACCGGCAATGCGCTGATCGTCCCTGATCCCTACCTGGCCTACGCCCGTATTTCTCACCTGTTCGATCCAAAGCCCAAGGCTGTGGCGGGAGTTCATCCCAGCGCCGTGGTAGCCGACGATGCGCAGGTGGATGCCAGCGCCAGCATCGGGCCGTTCGCGGTCATCGAAAGCGGTGCGCGCATCGGTGCGAACGTGACCGTTGGCGCGCATTGCTTTGTCGGTGCCCGCTGCATCATCGGCGAAGGTGGCTGGCTTGCCCCGCGTGTGACGCTGTACCACGATGTCACGATCGGCAAGCGTGTCGTCATTCAGTCGGGTGCGGTGATCGGTGGTGAAGGCTTCGGTTTCGCCAACGAAAAAGGTGTGTGGCAGAAGATTGCCCAGATCGGCGGCGTGACGCTCGGTGACGATGTGGAAATCGGTGTCAACACGGCTGTGGACCGAGGCGCGCTCTCGGACACGCGAATCGGCAATGGCGTCAAGCTCGACAACCAGATTCAGATCGCCCACAACGTGCAGATCGGCGACCATACCGCGATGGCGGCTTGCGTCGGGATTTCCGGCAGCACGCGCATCGGCAAGCACTGCATGATCGCGGGTGGCGTCGGCATGGTCGGTCATATTGATGTTTGCGACAACGTCTTCGTCTCCGGCATGACCATGGTCACCCGCTCGATCACCGAGCCGGGCGGCTATTCTTCCGGTACTGCCATGCAGCCGTTGGCCGATTGGCGCAAGAGCGCAGCACGTATACGTCAGCTCGACGAGATGTCCAAGCGTCTGCAGCAACTGGAAAAACGCGTCGAGACCGTGACCTCAGGTGGCCAGCCGGCATCAGAAGGCTGATACCATTTCCTGAGCAAGAGTGAACAGTCGCTAGCTGGCTCCTCTTTGGACTGCAAAAGGAGCGTGTGGTCAGCACCTGCGCTCCCTATTCTTATTACAGGCTTCCCCCCGAAATGATGGACATCAACGAGATTCGCGAATACCTGCCTCACCGTTACCCGTTCCTGCTGGTGGACCGGGTCACGGAGCTGGACTTCGAGGCCCAGAGCATTCGTGCCTACAAGAATGTCAGCATCAACGAGCCGTTCTTCAACGGCCATTTCCCGGCGCACCCTATCATGCCGGGCGTGCTGATCATCGAGGCGATGGCCCAGGCGGCCGGGATTCTCGGCTTCAAGATGCTCGATGCGAAGCCTGCCGATGGCACTCTTTACTACTTCGTCGGCTCCGACAAGCTGCGTTTCCGCCAGCCAGTGCTGCCGGGTGACCAGCTCGTGCTGGAGGCCAAGTTCCTCAGCCGCAAGAGCATGATCTGGAAGTTCGAGTGCCGTGCTCTGGTCGACGGCAAGGCCGTCTGCTCGGCCGAGATCACCTGCGCGGAACGCTCCCTATGAGTTCGATTGATCCGCGGGCGATCATCGATCCGTCGGCCAGGCTGGCTGACGGCGTCGAGGTCGGCCCTTGGTCGATCGTAGGCCCCGATGTCGAAATCGGGGAGGGCACCGTCATCGGTCCGCATGTAGTGCTCAAGGGGCCTACCCGGATTGGCAGGCACAACCGCATTTATCAGTTCAGCTCCATCGGCGAAGACACACCTGACCTCAAGTACAAGGGTGAGCCGACGCGCCTGGTGATCGGCGATCACAACGTGATCCGCGAAGGTGTCACCATTCATCGCGGCACTGTGCAGGACCGTTCGGAAACCACGCTCGGCGATCACAACCTGATCATGGCCTATGCCCATATCGGTCATGACAGCGTGATCGGCAACCATTGCATCCTGGTCAACAATACTGCGCTGGCCGGTCATGTGCATGTGGGCGACTGGGCGATCCTGTCCGGCTATACCCTGGTGCACCAGTACTGCCATATCGGCGCTCACGCGTTCTCTGGCATGGGCACGGCGATCGGCAAAGATGTTCCGGCGTTCGTCACGGTGTTCGGCAGTCCGGCCGAGGCGCGCAGCATGAACTTCGAAGGTATGCGCCGTCGCGGTTTCAGCGATGAGGTCATTCATGACTTGCGCCGTGCCTACAAGATCGTCTATCGCCAGGGGTTGACCGTGGAAGAGGCGATCAAGGAACTGGACGAACTGGCCGGGCAGCACCCGGAGGTCGAACTGTTCCGCCAGTCGATCCTCAATTCTGCCCGCGGCATCACCCGCTGACATGGCGTCGCTTTGCGTAGCGCTGGTCGCCGGTGAGGCCAGCGGCGATATCCTCGGTTCCGGCCTGATGCGCGCGCTCAAGGCGCGCCATCCCGATGTTCGCTTCATTGGCGTCGGTGGTCCGTTGATGGAAGCCGAGGGCATGCAGTCGTACTTCCCCATGGAGCGCCTGGCGGTGATGGGGCTGGTCGAGGTGCTTGGGCGCCTGCGTGAATTGCTCAAGCGGCGCAAGGACCTGATCCAGACACTGATCGCCGAGAAGCCCGACGTGTTCATCGGCATCGACGCCCCGGATTTCACCCTCAACATCGAATTGAAGTTGCGTCAGGCCGGGATCAAGACCGTGCATTACGTCAGCCCGTCGGTCTGGGCCTGGCGGCAGAAGCGGGTGCTGAAGATCCGCGAAGGCTGCGACCTGATGCTGACGCTGTTGCCCTTCGAAGCGAAATTCTACGAAGAAAAGGGTGTACCGGTCCGCTTCGTCGGCCACCCGTTGGCTGACACTATCCCGCTGGAGGCCGATCGTGCTGGGGCACGTGCTTCGCTGGGATTGGGCGACGGCCCGCTGGTAGCCTTGATGCCGGGCAGTCGCGGCGGCGAAGTGGGGCGCCTTGGCGAGTTGTTCCTCGATACTGCCAAGCGCTTGCAGGCGCTGGTACCCGGTGTGCGTTTCGTTTCGCCTTGTGCCAGTCCGGCGCGTCGTGCGCAGCTCGAGCAGATGCTGCAGGGGCGCGAACTGCCGTTGACCCTGCTCGACGGTCAGTCGCACCAGGCACTGGCCGCCTGTGACGCGGTGCTGATCGCTTCAGGCACTGCAACCCTCGAAGCCTTGTTGTACAAGCGCCCGATGGTTGTCGCCTATCGTCTTGCGCCGCTGACCTTCTGGATTCTCAAGCGCATGGTCAAGAGCCCCTACGTGTCGCTGCCAAACCTGCTGGCCCGGCGTTTGCTGGTCCCCGAGTTGCTGCAGGACGCCGCAACGCCCGAAGCGCTGGCAACCACGCTGGCTCCCTTGGTGGCAGACGGTAGCGAGCAGACCGATAGCTTCGATCAGATTCACCGCACCCTGCGCCGCGACGCCTCGAACCAGGCTGCCGACGCGGTGCTGGCATTGTTGAAGGATCGATGACATGCAGATGGGACTTGATTTCAACCTGGTCGAAGACCTGGTCGCGGGTGTCGACGAAGTCGGGCGTGGCCCACTGTGCGGTGACGTGGTCACTGCAGCGGTGATCCTTGATCCGCAGCGGCCGATCCTGGGTCTGAACGACTCGAAGAAGCTTACCGAGGCGCGTCGCGAGTTGCTGTTCGACGAAATCTGCGAAAAGGCACTGGCCTTCTGTGTCGCTCGTGCCACGGTCCTCGAGATCGACCAGCTGAACATCCTGCAGGCCACCATGCTGGCCATGCAGCGTGCGGTGGAAGGGTTGAGCGTCACGCCGAAACTGGCGTTGATCGATGGCAACCGCTGCCCGAAACTGTCGGTGCCAGCAGCGCCGGTGGTCAAGGGCGATTCCCAGGTGCCGGCCATCGCTGCCGCGTCGATCCTGGCGAAGGTCACGCGTGACCGCGAGATGAGCGCCTTCGAGCTGATCTATCCGGGCTACGGCATCGGCGGGCACAAGGGCTACCCGACACCTTTGCACCTCGAAGCCCTGGCGCGACTGGGGCCTACCCCCATCCATCGGCGTTCGTTCGCACCGGTGAGGGCGGCGTGGGAGGTCCGTGAAGGGCTTTCCAGCACGCTGATCTGATCTGTCGGGGCCGCTATGCGGCCCCAAAACATTCTGGCTAATTACGCTACAATCCCGCCCTTGTCGTTCAGCATTGCCACAGGATCTTCAATGTCGGTCTCCTTCGTTCACCTCCGCGTGCACTCCGAGTTCTCCCTGGTCGACGGCCTGGTGCGGATCAAGCCGTTGGCCAAGGCCCTGGCTGGAATGAACATGCCGGCCGTGGCGATCACCGACCAGAGCAACATGTGCTCGCTGGTGAAGTTCTACAAGACCGCCATGGGCGCAGGGATCAAACCGATCTGCGGCGCCGACCTGTGGCTGGCCGGTGCCGATCCGGAGGCACCGCTGTCGCGTATCTGCTTCCTGGCGATGAATCCCCAAGGCTATCGCAACCTGACCGAGCTGATCTCCAAGGGCTGGACCGACGGCCAGCGCAACGGCCTGGTGATCATCCAGCGCGAATGGATCGCGCCCGCCAGCGAGGGCTTGATCGGCCTGTCCGCCGCGCGTGAGGGCGATATCGGCATGGCACTGCTCTCCGGTCGTACCGACGAGGCCGAGGCCCTGTTGCGCGACTGGATGCAGATGCTGCCGGAGCGCTTCTATGTGGAAGTGCAGCGCACCAACCGGGCGGGCGACGAAGAATATCTGCATGCTGCCGTTGCGCTCGCCGACAAGGTCGGCGCGCCGTTGGTGGCGACCAACGATGTGCGCTTCATCAAACAGTCCGACTTCGATGCCCACGAGACCCGCGTCTGCATCGGCGAGGGCTGGACCCTGGACGACCCGCGGCGCCCACGCGCCTACAGCGACCAGCAATACCTCAAGACGGCCGAGGAGATGGCCGAGCTGTTCAGCGACCTGCCGGACGCCATCGCCAACACCGTCGAGATCGCCAAGCGCTGCAACATCACGGTGCAGTTGGGCAAGTACTTCCTTCCCGACTTCCCGACGCCCAACGGCATGGGCATCGACGACTACCTGCGCCACGTCTCCTACGAGGGCCTGGAAGAGCGTCTGGCCGTGCTCTGGCCGAAAGAGACCACCCCCAATTACGAAGAGAAGCGCCAGGTCTACCTGGACCGCCTGAAGTTCGAGCTGGATATCATCATCCAGATGGGCTTCCCCGGTTACTTCCTGATCGTTATGGACTTCATCAAGTGGGCCAAGAACAACGACGTGCCGGTGGGCCCGGGGCGGGGTTCGGGTGCTGGCTCGCTGGTGGCCTACGTACTGAAGATCACCGACCTCGACCCGCTGGCCTACGACCTGCTGTTCGAGCGCTTCCTCAACCCTGAACGTATTTCCATGCCCGACTTCGACGTCGACTTCTGCATGGATGGTCGCGACCGGGTGATCGACTACGTGGCCGAGGCCTACGGGCGCAATGCGGTGAGCCAGATCATCACCTTCGGCACCATGGCCGCGAAGGCCGTGGTGCGTGACGTGGCGCGTGTGCAGGGCAAGTCCTACGGCCTGGCCGATCGCCTGTCGAAGATGATCCCGTTCGAAGTGGGCATGACCCTGGAGAAGGCCTACGAGCAGGAAGAGATCCTGCGCGACTTCCTCAAGGGCGACGAAGACGCTCGCGAGATCTGGGACATGGCCCTCAAGCTCGAGGGGGTCACTCGCGGTACCGGCAAGCACGCCGGTGGCGTGGTGATCGCGCCGACCAAACTCACCGATTTCTCGCCGATCGCCTGTGACGAAGAGGGCGGCGGCCTGGTGACCCAGTTCGACAAGGACGACGTCGAGGCTGCGGGCCTGGTGAAGTTCGACTTCCTCGGCCTGCGGACACTCACGATCATCAAGTGGGCGATGGAGATCATCAACCGCGAGCAGAAAAAGAAAAACCTGCCCGACGTCAACATCGACTTCATCCCGCTGGACGACCGCAAGACCTACGAGCTGTTGCAGAAGGCCGAGACCACGGCGGTGTTCCAGCTTGAATCGCGCGGCATGAAAGAGCTGATCAAGAAGCTCAAGCCTGACTGCCTGGAAGACCTCATCGCACTGGTGGCCTTGTTCCGTCCCGGCCCGCTGCAGTCGGGCATGGTGGATGACTTCATCAATCGCAAGCACGGCCGCGCTGAGCTGGCCTACCCGCACTCCGATTACCAGTACGAAGGCCTCAAGCCGGTACTGGCCCCCACCTACGGCATCATCCTGTACCAGGAACAGGTGATGCAGATCGCCCAGGTGATGGCCGGCTACACCCTGGGTGGCGCCGACATGCTGCGCCGGGCGATGGGCAAGAAGAAGCCCGAGGAAATGGCCAAGCAACGCGGCGGTTTCATCGAAGGCTGCGTGGCCAACAACATCGACGCGGACCTGGCCGGTAACATCTTTGATCTGGTAGAGAAATTCGCAGGTTACGGCTTCAACAAGTCTCACTCCGCGGCCTATGGCCTGGTCTCGTACCAGACCGCCTGGCTCAAGACCCACTACCCGGCGCCGTTCATGGCTGCGGTGTTGTCGGCGGATATGCACAACACCGACAAGGTGGTGGTGCTGGTCGAGGAAGTGCGCAGCATGAAGTTGCGCCTCGACGCGCCGGACGTGAACTTCTCTGACTTCAAGTTCACCGTCAACAACGACGGTCGTATCGTCTACGGCCTGGGTGCGATCAAGGGTGTGGGTGAAGGCCCGGTGGAGGCGATCGTCGAGGCGCGCGCCGAAGGTGGACCGTTCAAGGACCTGTTCGACTTCTGCGAGCGCGTCGACCTCAAGCGCATCAACAAGCGTACCCTCGATGCGCTGATCCGCAGCGGTGCGCTCGATCGCCTGGGCCCGCACTTCCATGACGAGATCAAGGCCTATCAGGCCAACATCGACCGCAACCGCGCGGTGCTGCTGTCGGCGCTCGAGGAGGCGATCAAGTCGGCCGAGCAGACCGCCCGCACCGCTGACAGCGGGCATATCGACCTGTTCGGTGGGCTGTTCGTCGAGGAAGACTCCGATGTCTATGCCAACCACCGCAAGGTCCGCGAGCTCACGCTCAAGGAGCGGCTGAAAGGCGAAAAGGACACCCTCGGGTTGTATCTCACCGGTCATCCGATCGATGAGTACGAAACCGAGATCCGCCGTTTCGCTCGTCAGCGCATCGTCGACCTCAAGCCTTCGCGCGAGACCCAGACCATCGCTGGGATGATCATTGCCCTGCGGGTGATGAAGAACAAGAAGGGTGACAAGATGGGCTTCGTCACCCTCGACGACCGCTCCGGTCGCATCGAGGCTTCGTTGTTCGCCGATGCCTTCATGGCGGCCCAGGCGCTGCTGCAGACCGACGCCATGGTGGTGGTCGAAGGCGAGGTCAGCAACGACGACTTCTCCGGCGGCCTGCGCCTGCGCGTCAAGCAGGTGATGACCATGGAAGATGCCCGCACCAAACTGGCCGAAAGCCTGCGCCTGAAGATCGCCCACGAAGCGCTCAAGGGCGATCGCCTGGCCTGGCTGGGCGAGCTGATCACCCGTCATCGCGGCGGTTGCCCGATCACGCTCGAGTACACCGGCAGCGATGCCAAGGCCATGCTGCAGTTCGGCGACGAGTGGTCGATCGACCCCGCCGATGGCCTGATTCAGGCGCTGCGTGACCAGTTCGGACGTGAGAACGTCTTCCTGCAATACCGTTGAAACGACGAATTTTAATCTCGACCTGAATGCGCCAGATCCCGTAAGGTATGGCGCCAAACGGATCAACCGGCCGGCCGCCTGGCCGTAGACCCAAGACGGATGCCTATGAACCCGAATTTTCTCGATTTCGAACAGCCGATTGCCGACCTGCAAGCCAAGATCGAAGAGCTGCGCCTGGTCGGTAACGACAACTCGCTGAACATCAGCGATGAAATTGCCCGTCTGCAAGACAAGAGCAGCACCCTGACCGAAAGCATCTTCGGCAACCTGACCAGCTGGCAGATTGCCCGCCTGGCACGCCACCCGCGTCGTCCGTACACCCTGGACTACATCGACCACATCTTCACCGAGTTCGAAGAGCTGCACGGCGACCGTCACTTCTCCGACGACGCCGCGATCGTTGGCGGTACCGCGCGCCTGGACGGCAAGCCGGTGATGGTCATCGGTCACCAGAAGGGCCGCGAAGTGCGTGAGAAGGTCCGCCGTAACTTCGGCATGCCGCGTCCTGAAGGCTACCGCAAGGCCTGCCGCCTGATGGAGATGGCCGAGCGCTTCAAGATGCCGATCCTGACCTTCATCGACACCCCGGGTGCCTATCCAGGTATCGACGCCGAAGAGCGTAACCAGAGCGAGGCCATCGCCTGGAACCTGCGCGTCATGGCGCGCCTGAAAACCCCGATCATCGCCACCGTGATCGGTGAAGGTGGTTCGGGCGGCGCACTGGCTATCGGCGTGTGCGACCAGCTGAACATGCTGCAATACTCCACCTACTCGGTGATCTCGCCGGAAGGTTGCGCCTCGATCCTGTGGAAGACCTCCGACAAGGCGCCGGACGCTGCCGAAGCAATGGGCATCACCGCTGAGCGCTTGAAGAGCCTGAACATCGTCGACAAGGTGATCGGCGAGCCACTGGGCGGCGCTCACCGCGATCCGGCCAAGATGTCCGCCAGCATCCGTGCCGACCTGCTCGAGCAGCTCGACATGCTGGGCAAGCTCGACAACGATACCCTGCTCAAGCGTCGCTACGATCGCCTGATGAGCTACGGTCTCTGATTGGCAGGGGCGCCTGGCGCCCCATTCGCAGGCAAGCCGTCTCCCACTCGTGCGTTTTCTGTGGGAGCGGGCTTGCCCCGCGATGCGGTCCTCAGTGAGGCAACCATGCACGACCTCACCCAATCCCTCTCTCCCTGGCTCAACGCCCCCGCCTGGCACGTCGCCTTCTCCGGCGGCCTCGACTCCACCGTCCTTCTAAACCTGCTCGTCGACTACGCTCGCGATCATGAAGCACCGCCATTGCGTGCCGTACATATTCATCACGGTCTGCAAGCGGCTGCTGACGCTTGGCCTGCACATTGTCAGCAGGTCTGTGATGCGCTGGGTGTCGAACTGCGCGTGATCCATGTCCAGGTCGAGCCTGTCGCCAGTCTCGAGCAAGCCGCCCGCACCGCGCGATACGACGCGTTCACAGCGCTTCTGGGCCCCGACGAAGTGCTGTTCACCGGCCAGCACCGCGAAGACCAGGCAGAGACCCTGCTGTTTCGCCTGTTGCGTGGTGCCGGTCTGCGCGGCCTGGCGGCGATGCCTGCTTCCCGTCCGCTGGGGCAGGGGCAGTTGGTCAGGCCGTTGCTTGATCTGGCGCGGGATCAGTTGCAGCGATATGCCCAGGCATCGGGGCTGAGATGGATCGAAGACCCGTCCAACACCGATAGCCGCTTCGCCCGCAATTTCCTGCGCGCCGAAGTGTTCCCGCTGCTACGCCAGCGCTGGCCGCAAGCGAGCCAGAGCCTGGCACGCAGTACCGCGCACCTGGGCGAGGCCCTGGCGCTGCTGGACGAACTCGCCGCCTCCGACATCGATGCCGCAAGTGCCGGAGCAGTGGCGCCTTGGCAATGCCTGGACTCGCTGGACATGGCAGTGCTGGCGGCGCTCTCGCCAGCGCGCCAGCGTAACGCCTTGCAGTACTGGCTGAGCAGTCGTACACGTCTGCCCGATAGCCGCCATTGGGCCGGCTGGGACAACCTGCGTGATGCGGCAGCTGACGCCCAGCCGCTCTGGCGCCTGACCGATGGCGAGCTGCAGCGCAGCCATGGACGGCTGTGGTGGTTGAGCGGCGATTGGCTGCAAGCGCCGCAGGGCGGGGTGGCTTGGCCGGATCCGAGCCAGCCGCTCTCGTTACCCGGCAATGGCAGCTTGCAGCTGGTGGGTGTCATTCCTGGGTCTGGCCTGCATGTCACCTATCGCCAGGGCGGCGAAGTCCTCGATATTCCAGGGCGCGGCCACCGCGACCTGAAGCGCCTGCTCAACGAGCACCGCGTGCCGCACTTCGTGCGTCATCGCCTGCCACTGCTTTGGCAGGGCGAGCGCCTGCTGGCGGTGGCCAACCTGCCGGAGCAGGGGCAGACCGACTGGCAACTGCAGTGGCAGCCGCCGACGAACGTGCAAGGTTTGAGCTGAAGGGTACATTCCGGTAGACTACCCTCCCTTCTTGATACAGCTTCTGTGGGTTCCGCGAAAACACAGGAGTTGCCGATTACCAAGCAGTTTTTTGCTGGGCTGATTCTTAAAATGACGAGCGAGCTCCACACTGGGGATACCCCCGGTCTGTACAGACGCGGCAGTTGTTCGAGATGCACTGTGATTGACGCAGGTGATCGGGGGCTTCGGCCTTCCTTCGCTTTCTCCGGCGGCGCTGGCCGCCTTAACGCAGACTTCTAGGGTTTTTCATGACGCGCTACATATTCGTCACGGGCGGTGTTGTTTCTTCATTGGGGAAAGGCATTGCCTCGGCTTCCCTGGCGGCCATCCTGGAAGCGCGGGGGCTCAAGGTCACCATGCTCAAGCTGGACCCGTACATCAACGTCGATCCGGGTACCATGAGCCCGTTCCAGCACGGTGAAGTGTTCGTCACCCACGACGGTGCCGAGACCGACCTCGACCTGGGGCACTACGAGCGGTTCATCCGCACCACGATGACCCAGAACAACAACTTCACCACCGGCCGTATCTACGAGCACGTGCTGCGCAAGGAACGCCGTGGTGACTATCTGGGCGCGACCATCCAGGTCATCCCGCACATCACCGACGAAATCAAGCGTCGCATCATCAAGGGCGCCGGCGATGCCGATGTGGCCCTGGTCGAGATCGGCGGCACCGTGGGCGACATCGAGTCGCAGCCATTCCTCGAAGCCATCCGTCAGTTGCGTGTCGAAGTGGGCTCCAAGCGCGCCATGCTGATGCACCTGACGCTGGTGCCGTACATCGCCACCGCCGGCGAAACCAAGACCAAGCCTACTCAGCACTCGGTCAAGGAGCTGCGCTCCATCGGCCTGCAGCCTGACGTGCTGATCTGCCGCTCCGACCACCCGGTCGATGCCTCTTCGCGCCGCAAGATCGCCCTGTTCACCAACGTCGAAGAGCGTGCGGTGATTTCGCTGGAAGATGTCGACACCATCTACAAGATTCCGGGCGTGCTGCACGCGCAGGGCCTGGACGACTTCGTCGTCGAGCGTTTCGGCCTGCAGTGCAATGGCGCCGACCTGTCCGAGTGGGACAAGGTCGTCGACGCCAAGCTCAATCCCGAGCATGAAGTCACCATCGCCATGGTCGGCAAGTACATGGAGCTGCTGGATGCGTACAAGTCGCTGATCGAAGCGATGAGCCACGCCGGCATCACCAACCGCACCAAGGTCAACCTGCGCTACATCGATTCCGAAGACATCGAGAACCAGGGCACCGGCCTGCTCGAAGGCGCAGACGCCATCCTGGTGCCAGGCGGCTTCGGTCTGCGTGGCGTGGAAGGCAAGATCAAGGCCGTGCAGTTCGCCCGTGAGAACAAGGTTCCGTACCTGGGCATCTGCCTGGGCATGCAGGTCGCGGTCATCGAATTCGCCCGTAACGTGGTGGGCTGGAAAGACGCCAACTCCACCGAGTTCGATCGCAACGGCGCGCACCCGGTCGTCGGCCTGATCACCGAGTGGGCCGATGCCACCGGCGCCGTCGAAACCCGTACCGAAGCGTCCGACCTGGGCGGCACCATGCGCCTGGGCGCGCAGGACTGCCAGCTGATCGCCGGTTCCAAGGTCCACGACTGCTACGGCAGCGACGTGATCACCGAGCGTCACCGTCACCGCTACGAAGTGAACAACAACCTGCTGCCGCAACTGATCAACGCCGGCCTGGTGGTTTCCGGTCGTTCCGAAGATGGCGCGCTGGTCGAAGTGGTCGAGTCGAAGGATCACCCATGGTTCGTCGCCTGCCAGTTCCACCCGGAGTTCACCTCCACGCCTCGTGACGGTCACCCGCTGTTCAGCGGCTTCGTCAAGGCAGCCCTGGCACAGAAGAACAAGGCCTGATCCATGACCCAGAAGATCATTCGCGTCGGTAACATCGAGATCGCCAACGACAAGCCGTTCGTCCTGTTCGGCGGCATGAACGTCCTGGAGTCCCGTGATCTGGCCCTGAAGGTCTGCGAAGAGTACGTGCGGGTGACCGAAAAGCTCGGCATCCCGTACGTGTTCAAGGCCAGCTTCGACAAGGCCAACCGTTCGTCGGTGGCCTCGTACCGTGGTCCGGGCATGGAAGAGGGGCTGAAGATCTTCGAGGAGATCAAGCGCACCTTCAACGTGCCGGTGATCACCGATGTGCACGAACCCTACCAGTGCGAACCGGTGGCCAAGGTCTGCGACATCATCCAGCTGCCGGCGTTTCTCTCGCGCCAGACCGACCTGGTAGTGGCCATGGCCAAGACCGGCGCGGTGATCAACATCAAGAAGGCCCAGTTCCTCGCCCCGCACGAGATGAAGCACATCCTCGCCAAGTGCGTCGAGGCCGGTAACGACCAGCTCATCCTCTGCGAGCGCGGTTCGAGCTTCGGCTACAACAACCTGGTGGTCGACATGCTCGGCTTCGGCATCATGAAGCAGTTCGAGTACCCGGTGTTCTTCGATGTCACCCACTCGCTGCAGACGCCGGGTGGTCGTGCCGACTCCGCCGGCGGTCGCCGTGCCCAGGTCACCGACCTGGCCAAGGCGGGCATGAGCCAGGGCCTGGCCGGCCTGTTCCTCGAAGCTCACCCGGATCCGGACAACGCCAAGTGCGATGGCCCATGCGCCCTGCGCCTGGACAAGCTGGAGCCATTCCTGGCGCAGCTCAAGCAACTGGACGACCTGGTGAAAAGTTTTCCGACGGTAGAGACCGCGTAAAGCTCGTTTCTCGGGTAAAGTACCGCCCGTTCCACCCCCTGGCCTGCCGGTCAGGGGCTCCCTTCGCCAGGCCTGCCCGTGCCATGTCGCCTGGTGAACGGCAAGAATTCCCAAAGCTGCGTTGTTTTCGTCAATTCTGGAGTGCTTACAACAATGGCAAAGATCGTCGACATCAAAGGTCGTGAAGTTCTCGATTCGCGTGGCAACCCCACCGTGGAAGCCGATGTGCTGCTCGACAACGGCATCATCGGCAGCGCTTGCGCGCCGTCTGGTGCTTCCACTGGCTCGCGCGAAGCGCTGGAGCTGCGTGATGGCGACAAGAGCCGTTACCTGGGCAAGGGCGTGCTGAAGGCTGTCGGCAACATCAACGGTCCGATCCGTGACCTGCTGCTGGGCAAGGATCCTTCCGACCAGAAAGCACTCGACCGCGCCATGATCGAACTGGACGGTACCGAGAACAAGGCCAAGCTGGGCGCCAACGCCATCCTCGCCGTGTCCCTGGCCGCTGCCAAGGCTGCTGCACAGGACCAGGACCTGCCGCTGTACGCACACATCGCCAACCTCAACGGCACCCCTGGCCAGTACTCGATGCCGGTGCCGATGATGAACATCATCAACGGCGGCGAGCACGCCGACAACAACGTCGACATCCAGGAGTTCATGGTTCAGCCGGTCGGCGCCAAGACCTTCTCCGACGGCCTGCGCATGGGCACCGAAATCTTCCACCACCTCAAGGCTGTCCTCAAGGCCCGTGGCCTGAACACTGCCGTGGGTGACGAAGGTGGCTTTGCCCCGAACCTGGCCTCCAACGAAGACGCCCTGGCGGCCATCGCCGAAGCAGTCGAGAAGGCCGGCTACAAGCTGGGCACCGACGTCACCCTGGCCCTGGACTGCGCCGCTTCGGAGTTCTACGAAGACGGCAAGTACAACCTGTCTGGTGAAGGCAAGTCGTTCGACGCCGAAGGTTTCGCCGACTACCTGAAAGGCCTGACCGAGCGCTTCCCGATCATCTCGATCGAAGACGGCCTGGACGAGTCCGACTGGGCTGGCTGGAAGATCCTGACCGACAAGATCGGTGCCAAGGTGCAACTGGTCGGCGACGACCTGTTCGTGACCAACACCAAGATTCTGAAAGAAGGCATCGAGAAGGGCATCGGTAACTCGATCCTGATCAAGTTCAACCAGATCGGCTCGCTGACCGAAACCCTGGAAGCCATCCAGATGGCCAAGGCCGCTGGCTACACCGCGGTGATCTCGCACCGTTCCGGTGAAACCGAAGACTCGACCATCGCCGACCTGGCTGTCGGTACTGCTGCAGGCCAGATCAAGACCGGTTCGCTGTGCCGCTCCGACCGCGTCTCGAAGTACAACCAATTGCTGCGTATCGAAGAGCAACTGGGCGCCAAGGCCGTCTACCGTGGCCGTGCCGAGTTTCGCGGCTGAGCAAGAGATGGTAAAAAGGCAGCAGCCGGGGCTGTCTGAGCGTTCTCACTGAGCGTTCAGCGCCTTCAAACGGGTTTCTGTCGACGAAGCCTGGCCTCGGCCAGGCTTCGTGCTATCGGAAGCTCGCTGCGGCGGCCTTTTACCCTGGATATCTTCATGCGCAGTCCCTATTGGTTGTTCCTCGTCCTGCTGTTGTTGCTCGGAGGCCTGCAATATCGCCTCTGGGTCGGTAATGGCAGCCTGGCGCAAGTGGCCGAGCTGCAACAGCAGATCGCCGACCAGCATGCCGAAAACGAACGGCTGCTGGAACGCAATCGCGTGCTCGACGCTGAAGTGCTGGAGTTGAAGAAAGGTATGGAGACCGTGGAAGAACGGGCTCGTCATGAACTGGGGATGGTCAAGGAGGGCGAAACCCTCTACCAGTTGCCACAGAAATGATCCATGAACTGCCGGCCTTCTGGGCCGTGATTCCTGCCGCGGGCATTGGTGCCCGCATGGCTGCCGACCGCCCCAAGCAGTATCTGCAACTGGGCCGGCAGACCATCCTCGAGCATAGCCTCGACTGTTTTCTCGACCATCCCACGCTCAAGGGGGTGGTGGTCAGCGTTGCCGAAGAAGATCCCTACTGGCCTGGCTTGCGCTGTGCGAACGATAGGCGCATTCAGCGCGCAGCGGGTGGGCGCGAGCGTGCCGATTCGGTATTGAATGCCCTGTTGCTGTTGCACGCCCAAGGGGCGGCCGACGATGACTGGGTGCTGGTGCACGATGCTGCGCGGCCGAACCTGGCGCGCAGCGATCTGGACAAGCTGCTGTCGGAGCTGGCCGATGATCCGGTGGGCGGGCTGCTGGCGGTGCCTGCGCGCGATACCCTCAAGCGTGCCGACGCGAGTGGCCGGGTCAGCGCCACGGTGGACCGCACCACCATATGGCAGGCCTACACGCCGCAGATGTTCAGGCTTGGCATGCTGCACCGGGCGCTGGCCGAGTGCCTGGTGGCGGATGTGGCAGTGACCGATGAATCCTCCGCCATTGAGTGGGCCGGGCATGCGCCGCGGCTGATCGAAGGGCGTAGTGACAACATCAAGGTGACCCGTCCGGAAGATTTGGAGTGGTTGCGTCAGCGCTGGGCTGGGCGGCGCTGAGGCTTTAGCCTGTGCCCGCTTCTTTGCGGGCTCAGCCTGGCTGATACTCCGGCAATCCTGCCAACCCGTCCTTCAGATAGTCGACCAACCGCCGTACCTTGGGTGACAGGTGCCGCTGTTGCGGATACAGCGCCCACACCGCAGTGTTCGGCGGTTGGTGCGCCTCCAGCAGCGACACCAGTGCCCCGGCATGCAGATGCTCGAGCACGTAGTAATCCGGTAACTGACACAACCCCATTCCCTGCAGCGCCGCGTCGAGTACCGCCTGGCCGCTGTTGCAGCGCCAGTTGCCTTGGACCCGTTGGCTGATTTCACGGCCATCCTGCTGCAGCACCCACAGATCCGAACTGCCCACCAGGCAATTGTGCCGCGCCAGTTCCGACAGGCTGTGCGGTCGGCCGTAACGCTCCAGATACGCTGGCGATGCACACAGGTACATGCGCCGCGGTGCGAGGCGCGTGGCCACCAGGCGTGAATCCTGTAGGCGTCCCAGGCGAATAGCCAGGTCCATGCCCTCGTGCAGCAGGTCCAGGGTGCGGTTGCTCAGCTCCACCTCGACGCGCAACTGGGGATACAGCGCCATGAAACGAGTCACCAGTGGCACGATGAAACGCTCGCCGTAGGCCACCGCGCAGGTCATGCGCAGCAAACCTTTGGGTTCGCTGGCCAGGTCCCCCATCGCGCGCAGCGCTTCTTCGCGGCCATCCTGCAAACGCTGGCAGTGTTGCAGAAACGTCTGCCCGGCCTCACTCAGGGTCACGCGCCGGGTGCTGCGGTACAGCAGGCGGGTTTGCAGGCGTTCTTCCAGGCGAGCGATCTGTCGGCTGATATGCGATGAAGAAACCCCCAGTCGTTCGGCGGCCGCGGTGAACTGGCCCGACTCGGCGACCGCGACGAACTCGTCGATTCCTTCCCAGCGACTGCTCATTGATTATCCCTGCGTGGCAATAATGTTTTGCATTTGCTCGGATTATTCATCAAAAGAGCATGAATTACACTGATGACCTGAACCGATACCTAGCTTGGAGCCCTTCATGATCAAGTCCCGCGCCGCTGTTGCCTTCGAGGCCAAGAAACCCCTGGAAATCGTCGAAGTGGACGTGGCCATGCCCAAGGCGGGCGAGGTACTGCTGCGCGTGGTCGCCAGCGGTGTCTGCCATACCGATGCCTACACACTCTCCGGCGCGGATCCGGAAGGTATCTTCCCGTCGATCCTCGGCCACGAGGGCGGGGCAATCGTCGAAGCGGTGGGTGAGGGTGTCACGTCGCTGGCCGTTGGTGACCACGTGATCCCGCTGTACACCCCGGAATGTGGCAAGTGCAAATTCTGCCTGTCGGGCAAGACCAACCTGTGCCAGGCCATCCGCGCCACCCAGGGCAAGGGCCTGATGCCTGATGGCACCACCCGCTTCAGCTACAAAGGGCAGCAGCTGTTCCACTACATGGGCACCTCGACCTTCTCCGAGTACACCGTTCTGCCGGAGATCTCCGTGGCCAAGATCCAGAAGGAAGCGCCGCTGGAGAAGGTCTGCCTGCTCGGTTGCGGCGTGACCACCGGTATCGGTGCGGTACTCAACACCGCCAAGGTCAAGCCGGGTGACACCGTGGCCATTTTCGGCCTGGGCGGCATTGGTCTGTCGGCGGTGATCGGTGCGGTGAAGGCCAAGGCCTCGCGCATCATCGCCATCGACATCAACCCGGCCAAGTTCGAGATCGCCCGCCAGCTGGGTGCCACCGACTGCATCAATCCGAAGGACTACGATCGTCCGATCCAGGAAGTGATCGTCGACCTCACCGACGGCGGCGTGGACTTCTCCTTCGAATGCATCGGCAATGTCCAACTGATGCGTGCGGCGCTCGAGTGCTGCCACAAGGGCTGGGGCGAGTCGGTGATCATCGGTGTGGCCGGCGCGGGCCAGGAAATCGCCACCCGTCCATTCCAGTTGGTTACCGGCCGGGTATGGCGTGGTTCGGCATTCGGCGGCGTGCGTGGGCGCAGCGAGTTGCCAAGTTACGTGGAAATGTCCGAGAAGGGCGAGATTCCGCTGGACACCTTCATCACCCACACCATGGGGCTGGAGGACATCAACAAGGCCTTCGACCTGATGCATGAAGGCAAAAGCATCCGCAGCGTGATCCACTTCTGAGGTCAGCCATGAGCCTGGACAACATCTCCTGCCAGAAGAGCTTCGGCGGCTGGCACAAGCGCTACAAGCATCACTCCAAGGTGCTGGGCTGCGACATGGTGTTCGCCGTCTACCTGCCACCGCAGGCCGAGCAGGGCGAGAAACTGCCGGTGCTGTACTGGCTCAGTGGCCTTACCTGCACCGACGAAAATTTCATGCAGAAGGCCGGCGCTCAGCGCCTGGCCGCCGAGCTAGGCCTGATCATCGTTGCGCCCGACACCAGCCCGCGTGGCGAGCAGGTGCCCGGCGATCCGGAGGGGGCCTGGGATTTCGGGCTCGGCGCCGGCTTCTACCTCAATGCCACCCAGCAGCCCTGGGCCCAGCATTACCGCATGCACGATTACGTGGTCCAGGAGCTGCCGGCGTTGATCGAGGCGCATTTCCCTGCGTCCGATCAGCGCAGTATCAGTGGTCATTCGATGGGCGGGCATGGGGCGCTGGTCTGCGCCCTGCGCAACCCGGGGCGCTACCGATCAGTGTCGGCGTTCTCGCCGATCAGCAACCCGATGGATTGCCCGTGGGGCGAAAAAGCCTTCTCGCGCTACCTGGGTGAAGACCGCGCGCGCTGGCGTGAATGGGATGCCAGCGTGCTGCTGACCGAAACCCCGGCTGGCCAGTGTCCGCCGTTGCTGGTCGACCAGGGCGATCGCGATGACTTCCTCGACAACCAGCTCAAGCCAGCAGCGTTGGAGCAGGCGGCGCGCAAAGGAGGGCATGAACTGACCCTGAGGCTGCAGCCGGGGTATGACCATAGCTACTACTTCATCGCCAGCTTCATCGATGAGCACCTGCGTCATCACGCCGTCGCACTGGGGCGGGTGTAGTGATGCAGCAGCGGCCCCAATAGCGGCCAAAGCAGGTAGAATCACGCCCTGACTCAATCAGGGCGTTTTTCTATGCGTATTGGCCACGGCTACGATGTGCACCGTTTTGCTGACGGTGATTTCATTACCTTGGGCGGGGTGCGTATTCCCCACAAATACGGCCTGCTGGCCCATTCCGATGGTGATGTGCTGCTGCACGCCCTGAGCGATGCCTTGCTTGGCGCTGCAGCGCTGGGTGACATCGGCAAGCATTTTCCTGACACCGACCCACAGTTCAAGGGTGCTGACAGCCGCGTGCTGCTGCGTCATGTGGTGGCCGTCGTGCAGGCCAAGGGCTGGAAGGTGGGCAACGTCGACGCCACCATCGTCGCCCAGGCGCCGAAGATGGCGCCGCACATCGACACCATGCGCCGCTTCATCGCCGAGGACCTGCAGGTCGAGCTCGACCAGGTCAACGTCAAGGCGACCACCGAGGAAAAGCTCGGCTTCACTGGCCGTGAGGAGGGCATCGCCGTGCATGCGGTCGCCCTGTTGCTGCCAGCATGACCGAACTGGAACTGCTGGGCCCGCGCGCCAGCGGCGAGGCCCTTGGCCGCGCCGTGCTCAAGGCGGTCGCCGATGATTTTCAGGTCGATGAAGTGCTCGACATCCCACTGTCCGGTCAAGGCGAGCACCTGTGGCTGTGGGTCGAGAAGCGCGACCTGAACACCGAGGAAGCGGCCCGACGCCTGGCGCGCGCGGCCGGTGTGCCGGTTCGTGCCATCAGTTATGCCGGCCTGAAGGACCGTCAGGCGTTGACCCGGCAGTGGTTCAGTCTGCATCTGCCGGGCAAGGCCGATCCTGACCTGTCCCGTGCCGAAGACGACAGCCTGCGCGTGCTCAAACAGGTGCGTCACCAGCGCAAACTCCAGCGCGGCGCGCACTCGGCCAATGGTTTCACCCTGCGACTGACGGCGCTGAGCGCCGATCACCAGGCGCTGGATGCACGTCTGGAACAGCTCAAGGTGCAAGGCGTACCGAACTATTTCGGTACCCAGCGCTTCGGTCATGCCGGCGGAAATGTCCACGATGCACTCGACTGGGCGTCTCGAGAGGCGCTGCCGGAGCAGCGCAATGTGCGTTCGCGGCTGCTGTCTGCGGGACGCAGCTACCTGTTCAATCAGGTTCTGGCGGCGCGAGTGGCGGACGGAAGCTGGAACCAGGCGCAGGTTGGCGATCTTCTGGCCTTCACGGATAGCCGTAGCTTTTTTCCGGCTGGCGAGCAGGAATGCTCCGATCCTCGGCTGGCAATTCTCGACCTTCATCCCACCGGACCCCTGTGGGGCGCGGGTCTTCCGTCAAGCGCGGGCGGGACCGCGGCGCTGGAAACGGCAGTCGGTGAGCGCCATCCGGCACTCTGCAAATGGCTGGGCAGGGCTGGACTGGATCACGAACGGCGCATCCTGCGGCTCCCTATTGGGCGGCTGACGTGGCATTATCCCGAGCCTGATATCCTGCAACTGGAATTCGTCCTTCCGGCCGGATGCTTCGCCACCGTGGTGGTGCGCGAACTTGTGGATCTGGTGCCGGCAGGGCAGACGGAAAGCCCATGCGTATTCTGATTTCCAACGACGACGGTGTTACCACCCCCGGCCTCGCTGCGCTTCACGGTGCGCTGCAGGACTATGCCGAGTGCGTGGTGATCGCCCCGGATCAAGACAAAAGCGGCGCCAGCAGTTCGCTGACGCTCGACCGGCCACTGCACCCACAGGTGTTGGCCAACGGTTTCATCAGCCTCAACGGCACGCCTACAGATTGCGTGCACCTGGGGCTCAATGGCCTTTTGCCGGAAACGCCAGACATGGTCGTCTCCGGTATCAACCTGGGCGCCAACTTGGGCGACGACGTGCTGTACTCCGGCACGGTCGCCGCTGCATTGGAGGGCCGCTTTCTCGGCGGCACTTCGCTGGCGTTCTCGTTGCTGTCGCGCCTGCCGGACAACCTGCCCACCGCCGCCCATATCGCCCGGCGCCTGGTCGAGGCGCAGTCGCGCCTGGAACTGCCGGCGCGTACCGTGCTCAACGTCAACATCCCCAACCTGCCGCTGGAGCATATCCGCGGGATACGCCTCACCCGTCTGGGGCATCGGGCACGTGCGGCCGCACCGACCAAGGTCGTCAATCCGCGTGGCAAGGAAGGGTACTGGATCGCCGTGGCCGGTGACGCCGAGGACGGCGGCCCGGGCACTGACTTCCATGCAGTGATGCAAGGCTACGTATCGATCACGCCGCTGCAACTGGATCGCACCTTCAACGATGCCTTCGAGCGCCTCGATGGCTGGCTGGAGGGGCTGCTTTGATGCGCGAACAGGATGATCTGCAGCGCCGTGGCGGCATTGGCATGACCTCCCAGCGTACCCGGGAGCGCCTGATCCAACGCTTGTATGAAGAGGGCGTGTCGAACACCAAGGTGCTCGAGACCATTCGCCGCACCCCTCGCCACCTGTTCGTCGATGAAGCCTTGGCGCATCGGGCGTATGAAGATACTGCGCTGCCGATCGGCCATAACCAGACGATTTCCCAGCCATTCATGGTTGCGCACATGAGCGAACTGCTGCTGGAGGCCGGCCCGCTGGACAAGGTGCTGGAGATCGGCACCGGTTCTGGTTACCAGACGGCCATCCTGGCGCAGCTGGTCGAGCGTGTGTTTTCGGTCGAGCGGATCAAGGTGCTGCAGGATCGTGCCAAGGAGCGTCTGGTCGAGCTCAACCTGCGTAACGTGGTGTTTCGTTGGGGCGACGGTTGCGAAGGCTGGCCGGCGCTGGCGCCTTACAACGCCATCATCGTCACCGCGGTGGCGCCGGAAGTCCCCCAGGCCTTGCTCGATCAGTTGGCACCCGGCGGACGTATGGTGATTCCGGTAGGGGCGGCCGGCGAAGCACAGCAACTGTTGCTGATCGTTCGTGAGGAACAGGGCTTCTCGCGCCGGGTACTGGGCGCCGTACGCTTCGTGCCGCTGCTTAACGGGCCACTGGCCTGACGGCCGACGGAATATGTGCGGTTGTAACGAATTCTTGCGCCGCGGGCTTGTCTATCTGGCGGGGTGAGGCAAACCCCGCCAGAATGACAGCGCCCGTACGGGCCACCCAAGCGGGTCGGGCTCGGTTATAATTGAAACAATATTGCATATCGTCATATCCAGATTTCGGCACCATGAGGGGAGCGCGGGTGGGTCACACAATCATTCGGCAGCGCAAGGATCGGTCGGGTTTCAAGCTTCTGGTGATTGCGCTGGCCATGGGAACCTTGCTGGCGGGATGCTCCAGCACCGGCTCCAGTGGCGCTCGGGTGGTCGATCGCAACAACGCGGCACCCAAGCGTCCGACCGTGACCTCGGGGCAGTATGTGGTCAAACCCGGCGATACCCTGTTCTCTATCGCCTTCCGCTACGGCTGGGACTACAAGGAGCTGGCCGCGCGCAATGGCATCTCGGCGCCCTACACCATCCGTCCTGGCCAGCCGATTCGTTTCAGCAGCGGCGCTGGAGGCTCCACCACCGTCGTATCGTCCGGTCCCTCGTCGTCGAGCAGGACCACGGTCATTCGCCGTCCGGTTGGTACGCAGACCCCGCCAGTAACAAATAGCGACAAGCCGGCAACAGCTTCCCCTGCCACAGCCGCTCCGACCGTCACCCAGGTGCCGGCCGCAGAGCGTGCGGTGGGGGGCTGGACTTGGCCGGCGAACGGCGTGCTGATTGGAAAATTCGCTTCAAACGGTAGTTTGAATAAAGGCATTGATATCGCCGGAGATTTGGGACAGCCTGTTTTTGCTGCATCTGATGGTGCGGTGGTTTACGCCGGGAGTGGCTTGCGGGGCTACGGCGAACTCATCATCATCAAGCACAATGATACCTACGTCAGTGCCTACGGCCACAACCGCAGGCTCATGGTTCGGGAGGGGCAGCAGGTCAAGGCAGGGCAGACGATCGCAGAAATGGGGTCTACGGGCACTGATCGGGTGAAGCTGCATTTCGAGATTCGCCGCCAGGGCAAACCCGTCGACCCACTCCAGTTCCTGCCACGCCGTTGATTGTTGCACCAGCCTGTTCCTGAAGACGTAAAGGGGACAGGCTTTAGCGCTGCCAGGGAATCAGGCGCCGCTAGAGTCTGAGGTTCGAACTCAGCAAAGGACTATAACAATGGCTCTCAGCAAAGAAGTGCCGGAGTTTGACATCGACGATGACCTCCTCTTGATGGAGACAGGTATCGTTTTGGAAACGGATGTGGTGTCAGACGAACCTGCTGTACCTTCGGTTCGGACCAGGGCCAAAACGGGCTCATCGCTCAAGCAGCACAAGTACATCGATTACAGCCGTGCGCTCGACGCCACGCAGCTGTACCTCAACGAAATCGGTTTCTCGCCATTGCTCTCCCCGGAAGAGGAAGTGCACTTCGCGCGCCTGTCGCAGAAGGGCGACCCGGCCGGCCGCAAACGCATGATCGAAAGCAACCTGCGTTTGGTCGTTAAGATTGCCCGCCGCTACGTCAATCGCGGCCTGTCGCTGCTCGACTTGATCGAGGAGGGCAACCTGGGGTTGATCCGCGCCGTGGAGAAGTTCGATCCGGAGCGCGGCTTCCGTTTCTCGACCTACGCGACCTGGTGGATCCGCCAGACCATCGAACGGGCGATCATGAACCAGACCCGCACCATTCGCCTGCCGATCCACGTGGTCAAGGAGCTCAACGTCTACCTGCGCGCTGCGCGCGAGCTCACCCAGAAGCTCGACCATGAGCCGTCCCCCGAAGAAATTGCCGGGCTGCTGGAGAAACCAGTGGCTGAGGTCAAGCGCATGCTTGGGCTCAACGAGCGTGTCTCCTCGGTCGACGTGTCCTTGGGCCCGGATTCGGACAAGACGCTGCTCGACACCCTTACCGATGACCGCCCCACCGATCCGTGTGAGTTGCTGCAGGACGACGACCTGTCGCAGAGCATCGACCAATGGTTGGGCGAGCTGACCGACAAGCAGCGGGAGGTGGTGATTCGCCGTTTCGGTCTGCGTGGCCATGAGAGCAGTACGCTTGAGGATGTTGGCCTGGAGATTGGCCTCACCCGTGAGCGTGTACGGCAGATCCAGGTGGAGGGGCTCAAGCGTCTGCGTGAGATCCTGGAAAAGAACGGCCTGTCCAGCGAGTCGCTGTTCCAATAAGCTGCTGCGCGCAAACAGAATGCCCCGATGACCTCGGGGCATTTTTTTGCCTGGGAAATTGTTCAACCTGCTAGCGCTGTTGCTTGGCGTGTAAGAGATCGCTTACTCGTGGTGTAAGCCTTCGCTACCACCAAGAGTAAACAATTGCCTTTTTCAGCAACGATATTTTCTTAACTCTCTGAAAATCATGGATTTTTTTGATATTTGCAAATGTGTCAGTTGTAGCATCTTGTGAGGTGCGCAGGTTGCTCGCGCTGGGGAAATCGCTAGTATCTGAAGTGTGCCGACGGACTGGCACAGGCTTTCAAGGATGATCGCCAAGGACATCGCAGGATGCGATTCATCAGGATGATGAATGGGACAAGCAGGGACTACGGAAAAAATGTGGGCGGGTCAAACCGCCCCTTTTTTTTGCCTGCGATTTCTCCTCGCTCGGGCTTGCATGAGCTCGAATGCCAGGCACAAAAAAGGCCCTTGCGGGCCTTTTTTCGTCACTGCAGCGATCAGCGCTCCAGATCAGCGATCTTGCCTGGCTTGCCATCCCATTCTTCAGCGTCCGGCAGGGGATCCTTACGCTCGGTGATGTTCGGCCATATCTCAGCCAGCTCGGCGTTGAGCTCGAGGAAGTTCTCCATCCCCGCAGGCACTTCGTCCTCCGAGAAAATGGCCTGTGCCGGGCACTCGGGCTCGCACAGCGCACAGTCGATGCACTCGTCCGGGTGAATGACCAGGAAATTCGGGCCTTCGTAGAAGCAGTCCACCGGACAGACTTCCACGCAGTCGGTGTACTTGCATTTGATGCAGTTGTCGGTGACGACGAAGGTCATTTCTAATTTTCTCCTCAGGCGACGGCAGCGTGCCCTTCCTTCCAGGGCAGCGCGGTTCACATTGGCTGCAGGCCAGGCTAATAACCTGCAGCTCCGGCAAACCGCGGCGGATTCTACCAGCTTGCGCGGCTGGCCGTTATAACAGGTTTTTCAGTTGATATAGCATTTCGATAGCTTGGCGAGGCGTCATGTCGTCCAGTGCCAGCTTGCCCAGCTTCTCGATGACCGGGTGGGGCAGGCTGGCGAACAGGTCGCTCTGGTGCGGCACGTGCGGTTCGCCCTTGGCTTTGGTCACCGGCGCCTCGTGGGGCAGGCTGGCGGTTTCCAGGCGGCCCAGGTGTTCGCGAGCGCGCAGGATGACTTGCGACGGCACGCCCGCCAGTTGCGCCACTGCCAGGCCATAGCTCTGGCTGGCGGGGCCTGGCAGCACATGGTGCAGGAACACGATACGCTCGTTGTGCTCGGTGGCGTTCAGGTGCACGTTGGCCACCAGCGGCTCGCTGTCCGGCAGTACGGTCAGTTCGAAGTAGTGGGTGGCGAACAGGGTGTAGGCGCGCAACTGCGCCAGACGTTCGGCAGCGGCCCAGGCCAGCGACAGGCCGTCGAAGGTACTGGTTCCGCGGCCGACCTCGTCCATCAGTACCAGGCTACGGTCGGTGGCATTGTGCAGGATGTTGGCGGTCTCGCTCATCTCTACCATGAAGGTCGAGCGGCCGCCGGCCAGGTCGTCGCTGGACCCGATGCGGGTGAAGATGCGGTCCACCAGCGACAGTTCGCAGCGCGCTGCCGGCACGAAGCTGCCGATATGCGCCATCAGCACGATCAATGCGGTCTGGCGCATATAGGTAGATTTACCGCCCATGTTCGGACCGGTGATGATCAGCATGCGGGTGTTGTTGTCCAGGCCCAGGTCGTTGGCCACGAACGGCGTGGTCAGTACCTGCTCGACCACTGGATGACGCCCTTGCTCGATGCGCAGGCACGGCTCGTCGACGAAGCTCGGGCAGTTCAGGTCCAGGGTCAGTGCGCGCTCGGCGAGGTTGCTCAGCACGTCCAGCTCGGCCAGCGCCGCAGCGCTGTCCTGCAGCGGCGCGAGGTGGCTGATCAAGGTCTCGAGCAGTGCATCGTAGAGCATCTTCTCGCGGGCCAGGGCGCGGCTCTTGGCCGACAACGCCTTGTCTTCGAACGCCTTGAGTTCAGGCGTGATGAAGCGCTCGGCGCCCTTGAGCGTCTGGCGGCGGATATAGTCGCCCGGCGCTTGTTCGGCTTGTTTGGTGGGCAGCTCGATGAAATAGCCATGCACCCGGTTGTAGCCGACCTTGAGATTGGCAAGCCCGGTGCGGGCTTTCTCACGGGCTTCGAGGTCGATCAGGAACTGACCGGCGTTCTCGCTCATGGCCAGCAGTTCGTCGAGTTCGCTGTCGTAGCCGGTCTTGAGCACGCCGCCGTCGCGGATCACCGCAGGCGGGTTGTCGATGATTGCCCGCTCCAGCAGGCTGGCCAGCTCCGGGTAGGTGCCGGTGATCGCCGCCAGGCGGGCCAGGTGGGGGGCCTCGAGCTCGGCCATGGCGTTCTGCAGTTCGGGCAGGGCGCCAAGGGCATCGCGCAGGCGTGCCAGATCACGTGGGCGGGCGTTGCGCAGGCCGATACGGGCGAGAATCCGCTCGATATCACCGATTTCCTTGAGTTGCGGCTGCAGCTTCTCGAAACGGTAGCCGTCGAGGAAGCAGCGAATCGAATCCTGGCGTGCCTGCAGGACTTTCAGGTCGCGCAGCGGGCGGTTCAGCCAGCGGCTCAGCAGGCGGCTGGCCATCGCTGTCTGGCAGCGGTCGATGACCGACTGCAGCGTGTTGTCGCGGCCACCGGCCAGGTTGATGTCCAGCTCGAGGTTGCGGCGGCTGGCGCCGTCGAGAATCACCGTGTCATCCATGCGCTCATGGCGCAGGCTGCGCAGGTGCGGCAGGCTGGTGCGCTGGGTTTCCTTGGCGTAGGTCAGCAGGCAGCCGGCGGCGCCGATGGCCAGGGTCAGCTTGTCGCAGCCGAAGCCCTTGAGGTCCTGGGTCGCGAACTGCTGGCACAGACTCTTGCGCGCCGAGTCACGGTCGAAGTCCCACGGAGCCCGACGGCGCGCTCCCGGGCGCTTCTCTGCCGGCAGGCCCTGGGGCCAGTCGTCGGGAATCAACAGCTCCACCGGGTTGATGCGCTCGAGTTCGGCAAGCAGGTTTTCCCAGCCCTTGATCTCCTGCACGGTGAAGCTGCCGCTGGTGATGTCCAGCACAGCGAGGCCGAACAAGCGTTCGTCACCCAGCAGGGCGGCGATCAGGTTGTCGCGGCGCTCGTCGAGCAGCGCCTCGTCGCTGACCGTACCCGGCGTGATGATACGCACCACCTGGCGCTCAACCGGGCCCTTGCTGGTGGCCGGGTCGCCGATCTGCTCGCAGATCACCACCGATTCGCCGAGCTTGACCAGTTTGGCCAGGTAGCCTTCCAGCGAGTGGAACGGAATCCCGCACATGGGGATCGACTGGCCCGCCGACTGACCGCGTGCGGTCAGGGTGATGTCCAGCAGTTTCGCGGCTTTCTTCGCATCTTCGTAGAAGATTTCGTAGAAGTCGCCCATGCGGTAGAACATCAGCTGGTCTGGATGCTGGTTCTTCAGCTTCCAGTACTGCTGCATCATCGGGGTGTGTGCGGAGAGATCAGACATTCAGGGCCTTGAAACAGGTGGTCTGGTGGCAATTTCGAAACCCGCAATGGTACAGGCTTTTTTCGCCTGCTGCAGGACACAAAGGGCAGGGCACCGCTATGATTTGTCGATTTTCCGGACAGGCCCGAATACAGCGCGAGGAATTCCATGCCAAGGGTGGCGTTTTATCTGATGGTCGCAGGCTTGAGCCTGCCGTTGCCGGTCATGGCGGCTGCACAGTGCCCTTTCCCGCAGGGTATGCAGGCGTCGATAGAGGCTTCGCGGCATGTCGTCCAGGCACGGGCTGACGGGACACCGCGGGAGCAGTTGCTGCAGGGGATACCGACCAAGCTTGACGAGCCGACCCGCCAGTTGCTGCGCGAGATCGTGAGTGAAGTCTATGACAATGAGCCGGTGCAGGCCGATGTGTATGCGGCCTATCGCTTCGAGCACTGTTTCCTGTCCCAGCAGCATGCCGAGACTGTCGCTGCGATCAAGTTCAGCGACGCATTGCCGTTGCTGCGCAAGTGCGAGCAGATCGAACCCCAGGGCGCGCGTCCGCCTTGCGCGATGCGGGCGGTGCACGCGGTGACGGGTATCCCTGAATGATCGCGTGTTCAGGGCGCGCTGTATGCATTTGCATTTCCCATCGATCTGCAGCAATATGCATTTTATGCAAAAGCGCAACGTAGCCACTGTACTCAGAGAACTGCTCGATCGCCACGGCCTGTCCCCGACGGAGCTGCACCGGCGCACGGGCGTACCGCAATCCACCCTGTCTCGGATCCTCAGCGAGAAAATTGTCGATCCGTCAGACAAGCATGTCTCCAGGATCGCCGATTACTTCGGCGTGAGCACCGATCAGTTGCGTGGCCGCATAGAGCTGGGTGATTCCCGCGAGGCGCAGCCCATGCATGGTCATGTGGACCTGAGCGACATCAGCCTGTGGGACGATGAAACCCCCGTCGAGGATGACGAGGTGTCCGTTCCATTTCTTCGAGAGGTCGAATTGGCAGCAGGATCAGGAAGATTCGTCATCGAGGAAAGCGAGCGCGCGCGCCTGCGTTTCGGCAAGCGCAGCCTGCGCCACAATGGTGTGCAGTTCGACCAGGCCAAGTGCGTCACGGTGCGCGGCAACAGCATGCTGCCGGTGCTGCGCGATGGTGCGACGGTCGGCGTCAACACCGGCAAATGTGCCATTGGCGACATCATCGATGGCGATCTCTACGCCATCAACCACAATGGCCAACTGCGGGTGAAGCAGGTCTATCGCCTGCCCACCGGCATACGCCTGCGCAGCTTCAACCGCGATGAACATCCCGACGAAGACTACAGTTTCCAGCAGATGCAGGAAGAGCAGATCAGCCTGCTCGGGCATGTCTTCTGGTGGGGCATGTACGCACGCTGACCCGCAAATCCGCTGTATAAAAACCCGCTTCGGCGGGTTTTTTCATGCATACAAAATATCCCCGCCTCCCGCCTTTCATCCCCGTCGCCACAAACTCTACCCGGCCTACAAAATTTTTAGGCTCTCTGAAAAGCCCTACAAGCCATACCCGACAAGGCCTTCATGCATTTAAGCAACTCCTCATGCATAAATTTTTTCAAAAATGCATTGACTGCATATGCATCAGTGCATAGCCTGTATCTCAAGCCGGACAGCAACCGGTTGTTACACAGGCAGCGATGAACAGGCCTTGACTGTTCAGAGGGTTGGCAACTGGCCCGGGTGTGCAGCGTAAAGCACCACGATCAGTTATCCGGCGGGCAGGTGGCCGCGGTCGGAGTCACAAATTTGAAGCGGAACCGGTCGGTGTCACCAGATGTGACCGACGGTTCGACAACGCATTACTGAAGGGCCTGCACGGACGGGCCTTTTGGAATGCCGCGTTATACGGCAAGGGATCCACCGGCACTCGCCGGTGGCCATGACACAGGAGACAGGACAGTGACGAACGAGCAACAGGCGTTGCTGGAGATGCCGCTCTGGCTGGTGATCGTCCTGGCATTGCTGGGAGGGCTTTCCGGCGAGATGTGGCGGGCCGACAAGGCCGGTGCCCGAGGCTGGTCGCTGCTGCGGCGGCTGGCGCTGCGCTCGGGGGCTTGCATGGTCTGCGGGGTGTCGACGGTGATGCTGCTGTATGCCAGTGGCATGTCGATCTGGAGCGCCAGCGCCTTCGGGTGCCTGACCGCGATGGCGGGGGCCGATGTGGCCATCGGCCTCTACGAACGCTGGGCAGCCAGGCGCCTTGGTTTGAAGGACGAACGATAGGAGTGCGGCACATGAGCGAACTGGCCACCTTGCATGCGGCCTTGACCGCAACGATTCGAGAGGCGATTCCGGAGCTGGCATCGGTCGATGCCTATATGCAAGTAGGACATGCCCCGGCATTGCCTGCGTTGCGCCATGGCATCGTGCGCATGACTGCCGATGCTGCGCCCAGGGATGGACGCTCGGTGCTGGTCACCACCTTCGAGGCGGACATCACCCCCGATGCCGCCAACCCCGAGGCACGCCTGCAGGGCAGCGTGCTGGCCGCGCAACTGATGGACCTGTTGCGCCAGCAGCTATGGGGGCTCGACTTCGTCGAGCCGAGCCGCAATGTACGGGCGTTCTTCGCCGGTGCTGGTTGGCGCGTGCGCTGGGACCAGCCGGTGCTGCTGGGCGAACTGCAATGGCACTGGCCCGACCAGCCGCCGGGCAGCCTCCGGCTGGGCTTCAGTCCAGAAACGGGGCCCGGCAATGAAAGCCTGTACATCGCCCCGGAGGACCTGGCATGAGCTACGTCAGCGCCGCGCATGACCGCATGCTCGCCACCCTGGTGATTCCCTGTCGTGTGGTGGCGGTGGATTTGGCCGCTGCCCGGGTCCGGGTGTCCGATGGTGGCGGCTGGACCAGCGCCTGGGTGCGCTGGCATGCCCAGGCGGCGGGCAAGGCTCGGCACTGGCGGGCGCCGAGCCTGGGTGAGCAGGGCGTGTTGCTCAGCCCCAGTGGCGAACCGGCGCAAGGTACTTTTTTTGCCGGGCTGTATGGCAATGCCGGCTTCCCGCCAGACAACCGCGAGCACGCCGAGGTCTGGCGCTTCGATGACGGCGGTTCGCTGACCTACGACTGGCAGGCCCGGCGTTATGACATCGAACTGCCCAGCGGCAACGCACGCATCAAGGTCGGTGCCAGCACCCTGGTGGTCAGTGACGGCGCGATCACCCTCGAGGCCTCAAGCATCACCCTGACCGGCAAGGTCACGGTCAACGGCCCGCTGACTGTCAGCGGCGACATCAACGGCGGCGGGCGGATCATCGATACCGCCGGCAACACGCCCAACCACAAACACTGAACCCAGCCCGCCATCGCGGGCTTTTTCATGCCAGGAGAACGCAATGGATACCCATCAACGCGCCCGGGCTTTCCCGGGAGGCGCGCCATGATCGGCCTGGACCGTCGCACCGGCTTGCCACTGGCCGGGATCGCTCACCTGCGCCAGTCCATCGAGGACATTCTCACCACCCCTCTGGGCAGTCGCCGCATGCGCCCGGACTACGGCAGCCAACTGCGCCGCTATGTCGACCTGCCGGTCAACGAAGGCTGGAAGAGCGCGGTCCAGGCCGAGGTCGCCCGCGCCCTTGGGCGCTGGGAGCCACGCCTGCAACTGGAGCGAGTGAAGGTCGTGGCCGTGCTCGACGGCCAGGTCAGCCTGGCCCTGAGCGGTCGTTACCTGGGCGACGACGCCCTGGTGGAGGTGAGCGTATGAGCCAGGTAGACCTGTCAAAACTGCCCGCCCCGCAACTGCTCGAAGACCTTGATTTCGAGGCGCTGTACGAGGCCGACCTTGAAACCTTTCGCGCACATATGGGCGATGGCTGGACGGCACAGCTGGAAAGCGATCCGGTCACCAAGCTGCTCGAAGTCGGCGCCTACCGAAAACTGCTCAACCGGGCACGCATCAATGATGCTGCGAAGGCTTTGCTGCTCGCCTATGCCCAGGGCCGCGACCTTGACCAACTGGCGGCCAACGTTTCGTTGCAGCGCCTGGTGATCCAGGCCGCCGACCCCACCACTGTTCCGCCCACCGAGGCGATTCTCGAGTCCGACGACGCCCTGCGCGAACGTGTGCAACTGGTCTATGAAGGCCTGACCACCGCCGGCCCGCGCAACAGTTACATCCTCCACGCCCGCAACGCCTCGGGACGGGTCGCCGACGCGACCGCCGAAAGCCCGTCACCAGCGGTGGTCGATGTCACGGTACTGAGCATCGATGACGACGGTGTCGCGCCCCAGGCGCTGCTCGACGAAGTCAACGCCTATCTCAACGACGAGGACATCCGCCCGGTTGCCGACCGGGTCAATGTGCGCAGCGCCCAGGTGCTGCCATACCGGATCGACGCCGTGCTGCACATGGCCGACAACGGCCCCGAGTACGAGGCCATCCTCAGCGAGTGCCGGCGTCGTCTGCAGGCCTGGATCAACCCGCGGCGCCGCCTGGGTGTCGAGGTCGCCCGCTCTGGCATCGACGCCCAGTTGCACATCGACGGCGTCAGCCGGGTCGAGTTGATCGACTGGACCGACATCCGCCCGAGCAAGGCCCAGGCTGCCTGGTGCACAGGCTTCGACCTCAAGCGCGGAGGCTGACATGCGAAGCCTTCTGCCGCTCAACCGCACCCCGCTGGAGCGGGCCATCGAAACGGCTGGCGACGAAGACCTCAAGGTCACCCTGCGTCAGCTCTACAACCCCGACACCTGCCCCGCGCACTTGCTCTATCAGCTGGCCTGGGCCTGGTCGGTGGATCGCTGGGACGACAGCTGGAGCGACACCGTCAAGCGTTCGGTGATTCGCTCGGCATTCTTCGTCCATGCCCACAAGGGCACCCTCGGCGCCCTCAGGCGGGTGGTCGAGCCGTTCGGCTACCTCATCGAGGTGCAGGAGTGGTGGCAGGCCCAGCCTGCCGGGGTGCCGGGGACCTTTGCGCTGAAGATCGGCGTCGAGAACTCGGGCATCAGCGAACAGACCTACAACGAACTGTCGGCGCTGATCGACGACGCCCGTCCCGTCAGTCGGCACATGACCGGCATGGTGATCAGCCTGGAAAGCAACGGCGCCTTCCATCTCGGCTGCGCGCTCCAGGATGGCGACGAGCTCGACATCTATCCACCGGCTCCGCGTGATATCGACGTCGATGGCGTCATCGGGCGCGGCGGCCGAGAACACACAATCGATACCTTGGACATTGCACATGGTTGACCAGACTTCTCAGTTCTACGCCATCCTCACCAATGTGGGCGCGGCGAAGCAAGCCAATGCGGATGCCTTGGGCATTCCGTGGAAAATCACCCAGATGGGCGTTGGCGACGCCAACGGCACCGACCCGACCCCCAACGCCACCCAGACCAGCCTGATCAACGAATGGCGCCGCGCGCCGTTGAACCAGCTCAAGGTGGATGACAGCAACAGCGCGGTGATCGTCGCCGAGCAGGTCATTCCCGCCGAGGTAGGCGGACGCTGGATCCGTGAGATCGCGCTGTATGACGCCGACGGCGACTTGGTGGCCGTGGCCAATTGTGCACCGACCTACAAGCCGCTGCTCAGCCAGGGCTCGGGCCGTACTCAGGTGGTGCGGATGAACCTGATCGTCAGCAGCGCGAGCAATGTGCAGTTGAAGATCGACCCGGCCGTGGTGCTGGCGACCCGTGAGTGGGTCACCGAGGAACTGGCCCGGCAGGATTTCAAGCACTCGGTACTCGCTGCTACTACTGCGCCGATTGCGCTAAGCGGTTTGCAGACCGTGGACGGGGTAGCGCTGACAGCGGGTGCTAGGGTACTGGTGAAAGATCAGATTGCGGCCAAGGATAACGGCTTGTATCTGGTTGCAACAGGTAACTGGGGGCGCAGTCGGGATGCAGATAATGATGCCAAGGTAACGGCTGGACTGCTGGTGCTGGTTGAGCGCGGTGTCATCAATGGTGACAGCGCGTGGCAATTAATCAGCGATGGCGCCGTAACACCGGGTGTTAGCGCGCAGTACTATGAAATGGCATTCGGACGTAGCGGTGTTACTGCTGGCACCTATCGCAGTGTCGCTGTCGACAAATACGGCCGAGTTGTGGCTGCCACAAACCCATCGACGGTGGCAGGTTATGGGTTGACGGATGTTTATACCAAAGCCGAGATATCCGGGCTCCTTCTCTCGAAGGCTGCGATCGAGAGTCCGGTCTTCGCTGGAAGGCCGAGCGCGATAACCGCTCCGCGCAATGATGTATCGCAACGATTGGCGACTACTGAGTTTGTAAAAGAGGCCGGAATTAACTTTCCAAGTACCACAGCTTTTCTCCCGGTCGGCGGCACCCTTACGGCAGAGCACATCGGCAAGATGACGTACATGTCGGGCGAGGGATTGTGGAACGGTACAGCTTTCCTGCCCTCCTCTGGGATCCCACCTGGGTCAATTTTCTGCATTGGTATTGGGTCCGGAGCAGGGACGGTGACAATCCGAAAGCCTGCAGGTCAAGGTGGTTATATTGCGGTGGGGGCGTCGCAGCGAGACTCCATCACGTTAACCTATGACGACATACCCATCATGCTCATATGTCATTCCGATCTCACCTACTACGTATTGAGTGGGGGAATCTCCAACACAGCAGATTTTTTTGCCAGTAAAGGTTCCACGGGCTGGGCGAAAAGGCCAAATGGTATATTGGAACAATGGGGGTATCGGTACTTTGAAACACCGATAACGACTATCGCTATTGATACTTTGTTCCCCATTGCCTTTCCCAATGCATGTCTGAATCTCGTGATTACTGCTGGCGTTACTATTGATGACTACGATTATCACCCGACTTATCGATTGTCTCGACAGGAGGTGAGTCACAGTCGGCCCTCTAGAACAGGATTCATGGGGCAGCTGTTTGTTGACAATCATCCAGGGAATTCAAGGCATATCTTTTGGCGGGCGATTGGTCACTGAGATTAAGGAGTTTGCATGGCGTTCTATGTAAGCTGTAAAGAAAAAGGTTTTTTTTGTGATGAGGTATCACCTCAATTGCCTGATGACGCATGGGAAGTAACACCCGCTTTACATGCTTATCTTCTAGAGGGGCACTCTAAAGGGAAAACGATTGACTTTTCGATAATGCCCCCTCGCTTAATTGACATGGTACCCACTTGGCCAACTGACACTGAACTGGGCGAGCGGATCGACGCGGCGGTTGCTATGGGCTACTCGATCTGGAGCCGCTTTGAACCTGAGTATTCTGCCCGTGAGCGAGCAGCCACCGATTATCGTCAGCGCGGCTATCAAGGCGACGTCAGTGCGTGGCTCGAAATGGGAGGGTCTGACTCAGGGCAAAACTATGAAGAATGCGCTAAAGCAGTTATTTCTGCCGCTGAGCAGCGTCGGGGATTATTGAAAGATTTAAGTGGCATGCGATTGCGAAAGTTTGAATTGGCAAAGCTTGATGATGAGTTGCGTTATAGGTACTTTGAGGAAGTCATAGAGTCAGTTGAGGGTATTTGTGAAGAAATGAAAGCTTTGGATAACGATATTGCACGCCGATTTTCATGATCGGATTTTGCTGGATGCATTAATTGATTGCTGCGATCGCCGCTTTCATACCGCTTCACCAAAGAACGTTAAAACTATAGCCCCGCTCTTGCGGGGTTTTTTCATCGTAATCCCGGAGGAAATTTAAATGAGTGGATTCTTCCACGGCGTCACCGTAACCAACGTAGACACCGGCGCCCGCAACATCGCACTGCCGTCGTCCTCGATCATCGGCCTGGTCGACACCTTCACCGAAGGTGCCGGTGTCACGGCCAAGGCCAACGACCTCGTCCTCATCACCAGCGAGCGTGAAGCCGTGGCCGCCTTCGGCGCCGATGCGGCGATCACCAAGGCCTGCCGCGCCATCTACAGCCGCGCCAAGGCGGTCATCGTCGCTTGCGGCGTGGCCAAGCTCGAAGAGGCGGCCGAGCAGACCGCAGCGATCATCGGCAACGTGCTCGCCGACGGCAAGCGCACCGGCCTGCAGGCGCTGCTCGACGGCAAGAGCCGTTTCAACGCCCAGCCGCGCCTGCTGGTCGCGCCCAAGCACAGCGCCACCCAGGCGGTAGGTACCGCGCTGGTGGCACTGGCCGACAAGCTGCGCGGCATCGCCATCATCGACGGCCCTGGCACCACCGATGAAGCCGCGCTCGCCTACGCCAAGAACTTCGGCGCCAAGCGTGCCTTCCTGGTCGATCCGGGCGTGCGCTACTTCGACACCATCGCCGAGGCCACCGTCGATGCGCCAGGTTCGGCCTGGGTCGCCGGCCTGTTCGCCTTCACCGACCGCGAGTACGGTTTCTGGGCCTCGCCGTCGAACAAGGAGTTCGTCGGCATCACCGGCACCAGCCGCCCGGTGGAGTTCCTCGATGGCGACGACAGCTGCCGCGCCAACCTGCTGAACAACGCCAACATCGCCACCATCATCCGCGATGACGGCTTCCGACTGTGGGGCAACCGCACCCTGTCCAGCGATCCGAAGTGGGCCTTCGTCACCCGCGTGCGGACCATGGACATCGTCATGGACGCGATCCTCTACGGCCACAAGTGGGCCGTCGACCGCTCCATCACCGCCACCTACGTCAAGGACGTCACCGAGGGCTTGCAGGCCTTCATGCGCGACCTGAAGAACCAGGGCGCGATCATCAACTTCGAGGTCTTCGCCGATCCGGAGTTGAACACCGCCAGCCAACTGGAGCAGGGCAAGGTGTACTGGAACATCCGCTTCACCGACGTACCGCCTGCCGAAAACCCCAATTTCCGCGTCGAAGTCACCAACCAGTGGCTGACCGAAGTCCTCGATTCCGCCGCTTAAGGAGCGCATCTACATGGCAATGATTCCCGAAACCCTGGCCAACCTGAACCTGTTCGTCGACGGTGTGAGCTTCCAGGGCGATGTACCCAGCCTGACCCTGCCCAAACTGACCCTGAAAATGGAAGGACACCGTCCCGGTGGCATGGACATGCCCGTCGAGATGGACCTGGGCATGGAGAAGCAGGAAGCGGCCTTCACCACCACCGGCGTGCGCCGCGAGTCGCTGAAGTTCTTCGGCCTGGCCGATGGCACGGCCTTCAACGGCACGTTCCGCGGCGCCTTCAAGGGCCTCAAGGGCCAGATCAATCCGGTCATCGTCACCCTGCGCGGCTCGCTCAAGGAAATCGACATGGGCGACTGGAAATCCGGCGACAAGGCCGAGATCAAGCACAGCGTCGCACTCAGCTACTACAAGCTGGAGGTTGATGGTCGCCTGGTCTACGAGATCGATGCCCTGGGCATGAAGCGGGTGATCGACGGTGTCGACCAACTGGCGGCGCAGCGTACTGCGCTGGGCCTGTAAAGGAGGTGTTCATGGCTCAGGAAAACCGCCAGCCCCAGTGGCTGAACCTTGCAGCCGACCGCGTCACGGTGCGTTTGTCGCGTCCGAGCGAGGCCAATGGCATTCAGGTCGACAGCCTGACGTTGCGGGCCCCGACGGTGCGTGACATGCGCAACGCCCAGGCCGGCGGCGCCAGCGACGACGAGCAGCGCGAGCTGAACTTGTTCGCCTCGCTGGCCGAAGTTGGCATCAAGGACCTCGAAGGCCTCACCCTGAAGGACTACGGCCGCCTGCAGGCCGGGTATTTTCGCCTGGTGCAGGACGACGAGGTTTGACCCGACCCGGCAGAAGGCCGCCGCAAGGCGGCTGGCCAAGGAGCTGAACTTTTCCGCGAGCGAAATCATGACCATGTCGTTCAGCGACATGGTCTGGTGGCTTTCGGATTGAGAGGATTAACGGATGGCGAACAAATCAGGGATTGCCCTGGGGGAAGCCGTCGCATCTGGCTCGGCTTTCCCTGGCGCGCTCGATGACTATCGCGCCAGGTTTACCGATCATTGGGCGCCTTACGGCAAGGCGCTGCAATCGTTTTCATCACCGCTGGATATCTGGCGACCAGGCCCGTATCCATCGGTCGTGCCACAGCTGTCGAACTGGCAAGGACTCAGTCCGGCACTGGAGCACCCGCCGTTACCCTTGGCTGAACAGGGATGGCGCGCATCCAACTCACCCCCGTTCGAGTTGCCCGCTCAGATCGTATATGCGTACCCCCAGCCTCGGCCGCGCGCAGATTCAACTCCCCGGATCAACGCTGATGCACCTGAAGCCCGACAAGGGGCGGTGTCGGGGGAGGGCGAAGCAGTTTCGTCAGCCTCTGCTGATCCCACGCCGAGCCGAGCCACTGCCCGTACTCGAGCAGGGGCTGCGGCCAAGGAGGCTGCCTCTGCAACCAAGTTGGATTTGGGGTTGAAGCTCTTCCACACCGCTTCCACCGCCACCACGGCGAAGGAGCAGGCAGTGGGCTATCTCAGTGCGGTTGGGTCGGCAGTCGGCACATTAGGCGGCAAGGCCTTGGGGGCGGCGGTGCCGCGCTGGGGCACGATGGTCTCGGAGGTGGGCGGCGTTGCCTTCGGTATGGCCGGCGACAAGCTGGGCGCCTGGGCTGGCGAGCGGGTCACGAACCCTGCATCGGATACAGCCAAGGACAAACCGCCATCAACGCCGGTATCGACTCAGTCGAAACCTGACGCGGATCCTTATTCGACGCTGTCTGGCTCAGTCAAGGATGCGCTTACGACTGCTGCGGTGGTGGGCGGGGGTTATGCCAGCTGGGAAGTACTCAAGCGGCGTTACACCAATCCAGGTGCTGTTGCTGGGACCGCCAAGGGCGTCGCAGAGAACCTCAAGGCATTGAAAATACCCCTTGCTTCGATGTTCATCGAGGCTGGTGCAAAGGCGGCCTATACCTATGGCACGGCGCAAACCCGTGAAGAAAGGTGGAGCGGTTATGGCGGCGCGGCAGGGGGCCTGATCCTTGGCGGCGCCCTGGGTGCCGCCGGATCGTTGCTGGGTCCGATCGGTACCACGATAGGGATGTCGGTTGGCAACTTTGTGGGCGATCAGGTTGGGTCGGCGTTAGGCAAATATTTGGCCACCCAGTACCCGGAGCCTGCCTCCACAGCACAGCCGGTACGGCGCGGGTTGTCGGCCAAGGTAAGCGGTACTGCACAGGAGCAGAACCCGGAGCGCGCCAGGACGTCGGGACCGCCGTCTCCTCTTCGACTGCCGGGACTTATGGCGCAGTTTGCAACCGCCGCAAGCGGTTCATCGCAACGGCGGCCTTCGATGTTGACTATGCCGAAGCCGGGTTCGACTGCTGACATTGCCGGCATGGACAAGGCTCTCGTCAGAGATCTGTTGAGGCCTCCTGTGAATGAAGGGAGGGCAGCAAGTGTGGTGGCCAAGCAACGGGTTGCAGGCGCCATCGCTGAGCCTCGTGCATGGCCTCCGGCGATTCCTGGTCTTTCGTTGGTCCCCGGTATCGTGCCTTCTCCCAGATTCGAAAGTCATGGCGCCAGCGTTGCGCCCGCTGCCGTAAAGGCCGAGCTCCCTCGATCGCCTCAGAAGCCGTCAAGGCCGGCTGCTGTACTGGGGGCGTCGAAGGTAACGGTGCAGGCCTCAGCGTCTGGACGTTCAGCTCTAATGGACAAGCCCGCAGTAGAGGTGCAGGTACCAGCCGCGCAGTTGTCGGTGCCGCCGCAAGCCAGCGTCCTGCCAGATGCTCCGCCGCAAGCCCCGGCCCAACCGGTCATTACCAGCGGGGCTGGCCAACCCTTCAACTTCACCACCAACATCCCCATCACGCTGCAAGGCGCTGCTGTTGCACACGACCAACTCGCCACCGACCTGGAACTGGCTGTGCGCCGGGTACTGGAAGAACGGCAAAGAGCTGATGAAGCGCGTCTGGCAGACCCTCTACGACAATTTTGAACCGGAGGGACATTCATGACCTACCTGGAGCAGTTGCAGGCCGCACTGCATGCACTGGTCAAGGCGGGCGAGGAGGGGCGTCGGCGTGCCGGCGCCATGCTCGACCCGATGAGCCAGGCCGTGGACCACGTCAAGGAAGCCGCGGCTGAACTCGAGGCATTGCCTTGGATCGGTCCGGCCATCGGCAAGCGCCTGCAACGTACCCTGCGTGCCATCGACTCGGCACAAGGGCGTGTCAACAAAGTGATTGCCCGCTACGACAAGAGCGTCGACGAGGTGCGCAAGGTGCAGGAGCGTGTCGATGCGTTCTCCGAACACCTGGGCAAGGCTGGCGCGGCGATCCGCAAGGTGGTGGGCGATGCCCGCGCGGTGGCAAGCGGGGTGCTCGTCACCTTCGGCTTCGCACCGCTGACAACGCCGACCGCCGAAGCGATCAAGCCATTCCCGCACCTGCTGGTGCTGCAACCGCTGAAGGCCAATGCCACACCCTACTACTTCAACCTCGATACCGCCGCGTTCGACCAGTTGCGTCGCCAGACCCGCTTTCGCTGGGCCGCCCAGGAACGCCTGAGCCGCGACAGCGCGCAGCAGGCCGTCGGCCAGGGCGAGGAGACGATCAGCATCCGTGGTGCGATCTTTCCCTCCTTCAAGGGCGGTCTGGGCCAGCTGCAGACCCTGCGCAGCATCGGTCGCCAGCTGCTGCCCCTGAGCCTGACCACAGGGTACGGCGAGGTACTCGGCAACTGGTGCCTGACCAGCATCGACGAAGACCAGAGCAACCTGCTGGCCGGGGGCATTCCACGCAAACAGGGTTTTTCACTGGAGTTCACCCGCTATGGCGAAGACCTGCAAAACGTCTGACGGCGATCTGCTCGACACCCTCTGTCAACACTATTACGGCCACCTCAACCGCACGGTCGAAGCCGTGCTGGAGGCCAATCAGGGGCTGGCCGACGAAGACCAGCCCCTGCGCGCCGGCGTGATGATCCTGCTACCGGACCTGCCCACTGCCACGGTCAGCAGCGTGCGGCTCTGGGACTGAGCGCAGGCCCATATCCACACCGACAACGGAGGCATGAGTCATGCAACCCGTCTTCAGCATCAAGGCCGATGGCAAGGACATCACCGCCCTGATCAACGACCGCCTGCTACTGCTGCGCACCACCGACAAACCCGGCATGGAGTCGGATACGTTCGAGCTGCGCATCGATGCCCGCGACGGTGCCCTGGCCCTGCCGCCTCGCGGCGCGGTGCTGGAGGTGCACCTGGGCTACGCCGGGCAGCCGCTGACGCTGCTGGGGCGCTTCACCGTCGATGAGGTCGAGCTGTCCGGGCCGCCGGACACCCTGGTGATCCGCGGCAAGGCCAGCGACCTGTGCGGCAGTGGCAGAACCATCCGCAGCGGCAGTTGGGAGAATGTTCCGCTGCAACGCATCATCGCCGAGATCGGTGCGCGCAACGGTTGGCAGGCGATCTGCCCGGTCGCCCTGAACGTGCCGCGTATCGACCAGTACAGCGAGTCGGACTTCAACTTCATCACCCGTCTGGCCCGCCAGTACGACTGCACCGCCAAGCTCGCCAACGGCCAACTGCTGGTGCTGCCGCGCCAGGGCGGGCAGAGCGCCAGCGGCAAGACGCTGGGGCTGGTGACGCTGCGGCGCAGCGACGTCAGCCAGTGGCAATTTCGCCTGGACGACAAGGCCACTCGCAAGGCCGTGCGCACCCGTCACCAGGACAGTGCCAGCGGCGAGCTCAAGGTGGTCGAACTGAGCAACGCCGAAAGCTCGGGCAGCCAGCGTCCTGTTCATACCGACCGCCACCTGTACCCCAATCGCGCCGCCGCCGAACAGGCTGCCCGCGCACGCCTGGCCAGCTTCAATCGCGAGACTGCCAGCGTGCGCCTGGACATGCCTGGGCGCACCGACCTGTTCGTCGAGCGCAGCATAGAGGTCAGTGGTTTTGTCGACGGGCTCGACGGCCAGTACCTGATCGACTCGGTCGAGCAGGTGTTCACCGGCTCTGGCTGGCGCACCACCGTGCAGTGCAACGGTGGCAAGGCGGGCAAGGCCGGGAACAAGGGCAGCGCACCGGGCAAGGTCGCTTCACTCAAGGCGTGACGGTCTACCCATTCAGCAGAGGACGCGCCCATGTTCGTCGAGTTTCGCTGCGGCCAGTGCAGGAAGCTGCTGGCCCGCATCACCCCCGCTTCCGAGCTCCAGATCAAGTGCGGCCGGTGCCGCACGCTGAATCATGTGAAAGCCACGCGCTTCGAGCCATCGCCTGCGAGCGATCACCTGGCGGAATCGTCCGCCGATCAAACTGATAGCAATGGAGAATGTAATCATGTCGCTTACCGCACAGGAAATTCAGGACTGCAAGGCACTGGTCACCAGCATCTGGGGGGCTAGCGTGGCCGCTAACCTCGACTACAACGAGGAGGTGGTGGAAGTGGTGCGCATCACGGTCGAGCAGATCAGCATCTGTTCGCAACGATTGGCCGATTTCTTCTCGGCATTGGTCATCGTCGTGGGTGGCGTCGCGGCCGCGGTGTACTCGCGGATGTGGCTGGTCAAGGGCGCCAAGCGGATCGCCGATGAGATCCAGAATCTCAAGGACGCCAACCTGCAGGCCCGTGCCTGCATCGCCCAGGCCGCAGCGACCTATCGCTCGCCGTTGGAGATGGCGTCGCTGGGCATCTGATAGCAACGCGTCGATGTTCCCGAGCCCAGGCATTGCCTGGGCTTTTTTTCTTGCGCCAAGGAGGTGCTGCATGCTCACCGAGCGGCAACTCATTCAGATCTACCCTTTGGCTGGCCAGCGTGCCAGCGCGTTTCTCACGCCTCTCAACGAAGCCATGGCCCGCTGGGAGATTGATCACCCCAAGCGTATCGCCGCCTTCCTCGCCCAGGTCGGTCATGAGTCCGGCCAGTTACGCTATGTGAAGGAACTGGGCAGCGATCGCTATCTTTCACGCTACGACACCGGCCCACTGGCCCTGCGCCTGGGCAACACGCCCGAGGCCGACGGTGATGGCCAGCTGTATTGCGGTCGCGGCCTGATCCAGGTCACCGGGCGCAACAACTACCAGGCTTGCAGCCGTGCGCTGTTCGGTGATGAGCGGTTGCTGGCGCAACCCCAGCTACTCGAGCAGCCGCGCTGGGCCTGCGAGTCGGCGGCCTGGTTCTGGCAGTCGCGCGGGCTCAATGCCCTGGCCGATCGTGGTGAGTTCAACCGCATCACCCGACATATCAATGGTGGGCTCAATGGCCTGGATGAGCGCCTCAAGCTCTGGGCCAGGGCTCGGGAGGTATTGTGCTGAGCCGCCTGCAGTTTGCTGCGTACGTTGCCTCGGTACTGTTGTCCGCCGCGTTGGCCTGGCAGGTTCAGGCCTGGCGCTACGAGCGTCTGCTCGCTGAGTCGGACGAGTTGCAGGCGCGCCAGCGGGTGGCACAGGCCGAGGTGCTCAACGAACAGCTGCGTAGTGAGCGCGAGCAGCGCCAGGCGCTCGAGCGACGCCTGCACGACAGCGAGTCGATTCATTTCCAGGAGCTTACCGATGCGCAACACAATCAGGCTCGGCTGCGTGATCGCCTTGCTACTGCCGATCTGCGCCTGTCGGTCCTGGTCGAGCGCGACGCCACCTGTTCCACAATGTCTGCCGCCACCGGCGCCAGCGGCGTGGATCATGGCGCCGTACGTGCCCGACTTGACCCGGCGCATGCTCGACGAATTATCGCCATCACCGACGACGGCGACCGGGGGCTGATCGCCCTGCGCGCCTGTCAGGCCTACATCCGCGCGCTGGCGCCGTGAATCCTTGCCTGGGGGGATGAGGGTGGTAGGGTAGTGCGCAGTCACGCAAGGAGCCTGCCATGGACCCGATCACCGTACTTTCTACCCGCCTGGGCGAACACCTGCGCCGCTTCAATGCGCAGGTGACCACCGCCGAGTCCTGCACCGGTGGTGGCATCGCCGAAGCGATCACCCGTATTCCCGGCAGTTCGGCCTGGTTCGAGGCGGGTTACGTCACCTATTCCAACGCCCAGAAGACCCGCCAGCTTGGCGTCCCCGAGGCACTGTTCACCCAGGTTGGCGCCGTCAGCCAGGAAGTGGTCGAGGCCATGGTCCGTGGTGCCCAGGCCGCCAGCGGCGCGCGTTTTGCCGTAGCGGTCAGCGGTGTCGCCGGGCCGGATGGCGGCTCGCCGGCCAAACCGGTAGGCACCGTGTGGCTGGCCTGGGGCGATCGAGCCCGCGTGATCAGCGAGCGTCGCCACTTCGAGGGCGATCGCGAGGCGGTGCGCCGACAGACGGTGATCGCTGCGTTAGACGGCTTGTTACAGCTTGGTGCCGAGTAAATCGCTCGACGGGGGTTTGCGGAAACGAATCCCTGTGGAATAATACTGGCTACTTATACAGGTATTCCGGCCATCAGGGCCAAGTCGAACACGTGAGGATTTCAATGGACGACAACAAGAAGCGCGCCTTGGCTGCGGCCCTGGGTCAGATCGAACGCCAATTCGGCAAGGGCGCAGTCATGCGCATGGGCGATCACGAACGCCAGGCCATCCCGGCCATCTCCACCGGCTCGCTGGGCCTGGACATCGCCCTCGGCATCGGCGGTCTGCCAAAGGGCCGTATCGTCGAGATCTACGGCCCGGAATCCTCGGGCAAGACCACGCTGACCCTGTCGGTCATCGCCGAGGCCCAGAAGAACGGCGCCACCTGCGCCTTCGTCGACGCCGAGCATGCCCTCGACCCTGAGTACGCTGGCAAGCTCGGCGTCAACGTCGATGACCTGCTGGTCTCGCAGCCAGACACTGGCGAACAGGCCCTGGAAATCACCGATATGCTGGTGCGTTCCAACGCTGTCGACGTGATCATCGTCGACTCCGTGGCGGCCCTGGTACCCAAGGCTGAAATCGAAGGCGAAATGGGCGACATGCACGTCGGCCTGCAGGCCCGTCTGATGTCTCAGGCACTGCGCAAGATCACCGGTAACATCAAGAACGCCAACTGCCTGGTCATCTTCATCAACCAGATCCGTATGAAAATTGGCGTGATGTTTGGTAGCCCGGAAACCACCACCGGCGGTAACGCCCTGAAGTTCTACGCCTCGGTCCGTTTGGACATCCGTCGTACTGGCGCTGTGAAGGAAGGTGACGAAGTGGTGGGCAGTGAAACCCGCGTCAAGATCGTCAAGAACAAGGTTTCGCCACCTTTCCGTCAGGCCGAGTTCCAGATTCTCTACGGCAAGGGTATCTACCGTAACGGCGAGATCATCGACTTGGGCGTCGCCCAAGGTCTGGTCGAGAAGTCCGGCGCCTGGTACAGCTATCAGGGCAACAAGATCGGCCAAGGCAAGGCCAACGCTGCCAAGTATTTGCAAGAGAACCCGGCCATCGGTTCGGAAATCGAGAAGCAGATTCGTGAGAAGCTGCTGACCTCCGGCGCTGTCGCCGCTGCTGGCAAGGCCGCCGCCGCTGAAGCTGATGCCGACGATATGGCTGATGCTGAAGCCGGTTATTGATATCGCTGGTTGATCGCGCATGTCGTCCGTCGTACTCGACACTCCCGTCGCCGTTCGGCGGACAGCCATGGACCTGCTTGCACGCCGCGAGCACGGTCGTGTCGAGCTAACGCGCAAGTTGCGTCAGCGCGGTGCCACCGATGAGCTGATCGAGCCTGCGCTCGATCGGCTTGCCGAGGAAGGGCTGCTCAGCGAGGCGCGCTACCTGGAAAGCTTCATTTCCTATCGCTCCAACTCCGGCTATGGCCCCGCACGTATTCGTGAGGACCTGAGTCAGCGAGGGCTGAACCGTGGCGATATCGATCAGGCACTGCGCGAGAGCGGTGTGGACTGGTCGGCCCGCCTACGGGACGTCTGGCAGCGCAAGTTCGGCGGGCAACGTCCTCAGGATCCCCGCAGTCGCGCGCAGCAAACGCGCTTTCTCGCCTACCGTGGTTTTTCCATGGACATGATCGGTCGGCTGCTCAGCGGGCGCGACCTCGATGATTGACGGCCAGTACGGCTGACCAGGCAGATATCTGCCTGGTCAGCCGTACTGGCCGTTTTTCGTTCAACTGACTTTCAGTGCTTCTCGCGCATGCTGGGTCGTGTGCATGGGCTGAGGTTTTGCCCAATTTTCCGGCAGGTTGATGAAGTCCACCAATTCACGCAGGCGCCCCTGATCGCGGCCGTTGAAGGCGAAGGTCAGGCGGGTCAGGTGATTGAAGTCGCCGACTTCATGTTCTGCGCTACTGTCGGGCTGTTGATGATACTTGCCGCTCAGGCGCAGGTCGGCAAAACCCTCCTGAATATCGCATAGCGCAGCCTCGCTCAAGGGGTGCAGCATGCGGATCACGAACTGGTTCTTCAGCCAGCGGCTCGAGTGGTAGTTGCTATAGAACTGCTTGATCTCTTCAACGGCCTCGTCGGCGCTGTGTACCAGGCGTACCAGCTTCAGGTCGCTGGGCAGGATATAGCGGTTCTCTTCCAACTGACGGCTGATGAAGTTCAGGGCATCCTGCCAGAAGCTGCCGCCAGGCGAGTCCAGCAGTACCACCGGTACCAGTGGGCTTTTGCCGGTCTGGATCAGGGTCAGCACTTCCAGCGCTTCATCGAGCGTGCCGAAGCCACCCGGGCAAAGGACCAGTCCGTCGGCTTCCTTGACGAAGAACAGCTTGCGGATAAAGAAGAAGTGGAAGGGCAGCAGCTTGTCGGTGCCGTCTACCGTGGCATTGGCATGTTGCTCGAAAGGCAAGGTGATATTGAAACCCAGGCTGTTCTCGGCACCGGCGCCTTCGTGGGCAGCGGCCATGATGCCGCCGCCGGCACCGGTGATGACCATCAGCTCGGAGCGTGCCAGTGTGGCGCCCAGTTCCCGGGCCAGGGCATACATCGGGTGTTCCTGGGGTGTGCGCGCCGAGCCGAACACCGTGACTTTGCGTCGGCCCTTGTAGCGTTCGAGAGTACGGAAGGCGTGATCCAGTTCGCGCAGGGCCTGCAAGGTGATCTTGGCGTTCCAGCGGTTGGCGTCGTCGCTGGCCATGCGCAGTACGGTCAACATCATGTCGCGGTAGAGGGGCAGGTTGGGGCTGTTCGGTGCCACCAGTTGCAGTTGTTCGTCAATCCTGCCCAGGTCGATTCCCTGGTCGCTGAAGTGCTTGGACAGCAGTTCATTCGGTAGGTAAGGCATTCAACGTCTCCTTCTGCAGCAAAACCTCTGACCGGTCGATGGTGAGTACCGGCCACGACACTGCGTGTGTCGCTGGCTGCTGTGGCTCGAGTGTGCATCCCGAGCATTGCAGTAGGCCTTCAAGGCCGTGATGCAGTGGCTTGTATCCATCTTGTCTGTTTTCGTTGCGGATCCGGCAACGTCGTGGCGTCGGCAATCTCCTGTGCTTGCCGAAAATGCCTGTCGTTTGCTTTCAATCTAGACGCTGGCGCGCGATCGTGCCGGTTCGCTGAAGGTCAACCGTTCGTCTGATCGGATCCAATCCTTGCCGAGCTTTGTTTAACTGAGGGCAGAGGGCGATGCAGGGAGGAAGAAGCATGCATCGGTTGGTCATCGAGGTGGACCTGCAGTTGTATGAACTGCTCAGGCGTGCGGCCCAAGACCACCACTTGAGCCTGGAGGGCGAGTGCCTGCGCAGGTTGCAAGGCGCCGACAGGCAATCACGTTACCTTCAGGCCCTGCTGGCGGATCTGCGCGCCGATGAGGAGCAGCGGCGCGCTAGCGACGATCAGGTCGCCTGAATCACTTCTTCTTGTTGCCAGCGGTGCAGCTGGCAGCGTCGAACGCCTGGTCCATGACCGGCTGGTTGGTCTTGTAGACGGTGAAGCGGTAGACCATCACCGCGCCCTTGGTCATCAGTTGGCGGTAGCCGGTGTTGCGGCAGACGCTGTCGCCCAGCTGGCTGCGCACCAGCGCCGGGTTTTCCAGCATGCGCTGGGCATGTTCTTCCCGCACGCTCAGGTGGTTGACCAACGCCTTGCCCTTCTCGACGGTGTAGCCCTGATCGAGGATGTCTTCGTTGACGGCGCGTGGCGTGCCGACGCTGCTCTCCTTGGCAACCTTCTGCAGCATCTGGTTCAGCTCGTAGTCCTGCTTGGACGCTGCGCTGGCGGCAAGCGGCAGGGCGAGCATCAGGCTCAGGGTCGGGACGATAAGACGCAGCATGAATCTCTCCTGGTTCGGTGACTGGCGCTTTGACCCGCGCCGGCAGGCGGCGTTCCATGAACTGGTCGCGCTCCAGGCGCAGCCGCCGCCAAAGGCTCGATTATAAGGGAGCCTGGCAGTGCCCTGCACGGCAAACCTGCGCCCGCTCTGGTAGACTGGCACCTTTGTTTCCCGCCGAGTTGTCGCAGTGTCCATCCTATTCCCGTCGCCAGGCTTGCAGCCATGAGCCATGCGGTAGCGCGTCTGCGCGCGGAGCGTCTGGCGCGCAGCAACAAACCCTTCGTCGCCCGCGGTTCGCGAGCCGATCGCTGCCCGGACTGCCGGGTTATCGCCAGCCATTGCTTGTGCGCCTGGAAGCCTCGGGTCGACGCCCAGGCCGGCATGTGTCTGGTGATGCACGACACCGAGCCATTGAAGCCGACCAACACCGGCTGGCTGATCGCCGACCTGATCGAAGACACCTGGGCCTTCGGCTGGCAGCGCACGGATGTCGATGCGCGCTTGCTGGCGCTGCTCGAACAACCCCAGTGGCAGCCCTATATCGTCTTCCCTGGTGAGTTCGTCGCACAGGAGCGGGTGGTCAACGAAGTGGTGTGCGAGCCTGGCAAGCGGCCGCTGTTCATCCTGCTCGACGCCACCTGGACCGAAGCGCGCAAGATGTTTCGCAAGAGCCCGTACCTGGACCGCTTCCCGGTGCTGAGCCTGGAGGCCGAGCAGATGTCGCGCTACCGCCTGCGCCGCTCCAAGCGTGACGATCATTTCTGCACCGCGGAAGTGGCGGCCATGTGTCTGGACCTGGCCGGCGACAACCGTGCCTCCCAGGCGCTGGATGCCTACCTTGACGTGTTCAGCCTGCACTACTTGAGCGGCAAGCGACACCTGGCACTGGACGACCAGGATGAGCCGCATCAACGCTTGCATACCTTCCTATAGTCCAAGGGGCAAGCTAGCCGGATTGGTTCATACTGTCGAGCAGGTCGCCAGGGTGGGCGAGGCCGCCGGGCAATTGGCTTGACCACCCGGACGGTGCTCGGCATCCTTGGCGCCGATTCGGCCACGACGCAGCCGCTACCCCTGGTCTGCATCGTGTCCTTGCCGCTGGCGGCGCCGCCGCCCGCGCCTTGAGTTGCCCGCCAGGCACAGGCCCCATACCCCACAGCGCCTGGCACAGAACAGGACCCCTGGATCGATGGCTACATATGAAATCCTGATTGCCGATGACCATCCGCTGTTCCGTAGCGCCTTGCGCCAGGCCGTGACCCTCGGCCTCGGGCAGGACGTACGTCTGGTGGAGGTGGCAAGCATCGCCGAACTGGAAACCCGCCTGACCGAGAAATCCGACTGGGACCTGGTCCTGCTCGACTTGAACATGCCAGGTGCCTATGGCTTCTCCGGGCTGGTCCTGCTCCGTGGGCAATACCCGCAGATTCCGGTGGTGATGGTGTCGGCGCAGGAAGAGGCGGCCGTGGTGGTCAAGTCCCGTGAGTTCGGAGCCAGCGGTTTCATTCCGAAGTCCAGCCCGCTGGAAACCATCCAGGACGCCGTGCGCAAGGTGCTCGACGGCGAAGTGTGGTGGCCGCCGCAGGCGTTCGAAAAGGTTGATGTGTCGGCCGAGGCCAAAGCCGCCAGCGAAGGGCTCGCAAGCCTGACGCCGCAGCAGTTCCGGGTGCTGACCATGGTCTGCGAAGGTTTGTTGAACAAGCAGATCGCCTACGAGCTGAGCGTTTCGGAGGCGACTATCAAGGCCCACGTCACCGCGATCTTCCGCAAGCTGGGCGTGCGTACCCGGACCCAGGCCGCCTTGCTGCTGCAACAACTTGAATCGGTTTCAGCCAACTGAGCCCTCCGGCTTCACGCTTTTTTGACCCAGGCTGGACTAGCCTGCAGGTCTTTTTCAGGTGAATTGACTCACATGTCGCCATTCAAGGGCCAGACCGGCCTGAAACGCATCTTCAATGCCGCCGGCTATTCGCTGGACGGCCTGCGCGCCGCCTTCAAGGGCGAGGCTGCCTTCCGCCAACTGGTGCTGCTCAATGTGCTGCTGATCCCGACTGCCTTCTGGTTGCCGGTCAGTCGCGGCGAGCGTGCGATCCTGATCGCGGTGTGTCTGCTGGGGCTGATCGTCGAGCTGCTCAACTCGGCGGTCGAGGCTGCCATCGACCGCATTTCGCTGGACCGTCACCCCTTGTCGAAGAACGCCAAGGACATGGGCAGTGCTGCGCAGTTGGTGGCAATGAGCATGGTGGCGCTGGTCTGGGGCGTAATCCTGCTCGGCTGACGCTCAGGCGATGGTCGGCAGCACGATCTCGTCGCTGCGCTGCACCCCCGCAGTGAAGCTGCGGCACAGCTCGAGAAACTCACGCATGGCTGAGGTCTGGTACTTCTGCTTGTGCCAGATGAAGTAGAACTGGCGCAGCAGATCCAGCTCCGGGGTTTCCACTGCCACCAGGCTGCCGCGCCTGAAAGCGTCGCGCAGCGCGAGGCGTGAAATGCAGCCGATCCCCAGACCCGACTCCACGGCGCGCTTGATCGCTTCCGTATGTTCGAGCTCCAGGCGGATGTTCAGGTTGGCGCGGTGGTGGCGCATGGCCTGGTCAAAGGTCAGGCGGGTGCCTGAGCCTTGTTCGCGCAAGATCCACGCCTCCTGGGACAAGGCCTCGATATTGGCGCGGCCGACCTTGGCCAGCGGATGTTGCGGGGCGCAGAACACCACCAGTTCGTCCTCGACCCAGGGTTGCACCTCCAGGTCAGGGTGGTTGCAGTCACCCTCGATAAGACCCAGGTCAATTTCGTAGTGCGCCACCTGTTGCACAATGTGCGCTGTATTCTGCACGTGCAGCTTGACCTGGCTTTCCGGGTGCACCTGCATGAAGCTGCCGATCAGCAGCGTTGCCAGGTAGTTGCCGATGGTCAGGGTGGCGCCGACGGCGAGCGAGCCGAAGCCGGACTTGCCGTTGAGCAGGTCTTCGATTTCCTTGGCCTGGTCGAGCAGGGCTACTGCTTGGGGCAGCAACTGATGGCCCAGGGCGTTGAGGCTCAGGCGCTTGCCGGCGCGATCGAACAGCTGGCAGCTGGACTGGCGCTCCAGTTCGGTGATGGAGGTACTGGCCGCCGACTGCGACAGGGCCAGTACATTGGCCGCTCGCGATACGCTTTGATGCTGGGCGACGGCGACGAAGACTTGAAGCTGGCGGAGAGTGAATCGCATATCTATATAACCGATAAGTCATATCTTGATAATTCAGTTAACAGATATTCTCGCTGCCCCTAAACTATCGCGCAACTGCGCGTCTTGCGCGCGCCGCGTTTTTCTTCAGGAGCCCCACTAGATGAGCAACATGAACCACGAACGTGTCCTCAGTGTGCATCACTGGAACGACACTCTGTTCAGCTTCAAGTGCACCCGCGACCCGGGCCTGCGCTTCGAGAACGGTCAGTTCGTGATGATCGGCCTGCAGCAGGAAAGCGGCCGTCCGCTCATGCGTGCCTATTCGATCGCTTCGCCGAACTGGGAAGAGCATCTGGAGTTCTTCAGCATCAAGGTGCCGGACGGTCCGCTGACCTCCCAGCTGCAACACCTGAAGGAAGGCGACGAGATCATCATCAGCAAGAAACCGACCGGCACCCTGGTGCTGGACGACCTGAACCCGGGCAAGCACCTGTACCTGCTGAGCACCGGCACCGGCCTGGCACCGTTCATGAGCGTGATCCAGGACCCGGAAACCTACGAGCGTTTCGAAAAGGTCATCCTGGTGCATGGCGTGCGCTACGTGAACGAAGTCGCCTACCGCGAGTTCATCACCGAGCACTTGCCACAGAATGAATTCTTCGGTGAAGCGGTGCGTGAGAAGCTGATCTACTACCCGACCGTGACCCGCGAGCCGTTCGAGAACCAGGGCCGTCTGACCGACCTGATGCGCAGCGGCAAGCTGTTCAGCGACATCGGCCTGCCTCCGATCAACCCGCAGGACGACCGTGCGATGATCTGCGGCAGCCCGAGCATGCTCGACGAGACCAGCGAAGTGCTCGACAGCTTCGGCCTGAAGATCTCGGCGCGTATGCGCGAGCCAGGTGATTACCTGATCGAGCGTGCATTCGTCGAGAAGTAAGGCGAATTGCGGCATAAAAAAACGCAGACCAGGGTCTGCGTTTTTTTATGCCTGGAGAATGTGAGTTCAGGCTTCGCGTGCAACCTCCAGCACCCGGATCACTTCCGGCTGGGGATAATGCCAGCGCACCTGCACATCCCAGAACTTTACCCCGTAGACGCGTTCCGCAGGCGGCACCTGGTAGGCCGGGCGCGGGTCCTGGGCCAGGCACTGCTCGATGAGCTCCACCAGTGGTTCTGCCAGGCGCAGAGCATGCTCGTGGGCCTGGTGCAGGGCACTATCGCTCCACTGCACGTTGATCGGCAGTGGCGCATCGCTGGCTATCTGGTTGACGGCATTGTCGATGCTGTCGGCGTAGGGCACGTAGGGTTTGATATCCAGCACTGGCGTACCGTCCAGCAGGTCGATGCCGGACAAGAGCAGACGCCCCGGCTCCACGCCCTCGAGGCGCACCACCGACTGGCCAATACCATTGGGGCGATGGGTGGCGCGCGTGGCGAACACGCCCATGCTCTTGTTGCCGCCCAGGCGCGGTGGGCGCACCTTCAGCCGGGGCTTTTCTTCCAGTGCTTGATGGAACAGGAACAGCAGCCACACGTGGCTGACCTGCTCCAGGCCCTGTACCGCGTCACCCTGGTCGAACGGCGGCAGCAGCTCCAGCACGCCACGTGCGGCAGGCGCCAGGCGCGGCTGGCGGGGGATGGCGAACTTCTCCTTGAAGCAGGAACGGACGATGCCCACCGGTGTGACGCTGTGCTGCATGATCGGCTCAGCCACGTACGCGAAGGGTCAGGCCCTTGAGGAAGTTGCGCAGCAACTGGTCCTGGCAGGGCCGGTAGTTGTCATGCCCGACCTTGCGAAACAGCGCGCTGAGTTCGGGCTTGGACACCGCGAAATTGACCGACTTGAGAATCGCGTGCAGGTCATCTTCCTTCAGCTCGAACGCCACCCGCAGTTTCTTAAGCACGGTGTTGTTGGTCACCGGCAGCTCGACGGGCTGGGGCGCACGGCTGTCGTCCTTGCCACGGCGGTGGATCACCAGGCCATCGAGAAAATGGGCCATGACGCGTTCCGGGCAGCGCACGTAGCCGGCTTCGTCTTCCTTCTTGATGTAGCCGGCAAGCACCACCGGGTTCACTTCAAGGCCGGACAGGGCGATGATTTCGGCCATCTTGGCGTCGTTCACCTTGAGCATGTAGCGCAGGCTGCGCAGGACATCGTTGTGGTTCATGTGACTCGAATCCTTTTCAGGGCCGCACCTGGCGGCGCGGCGGTATCGCTTAGAAACGTTCGCTGGCGGCCAGGTAGCGCCACTGGCCCAGGGGCAGCTTGCCCATCGACACACCACCCAGGCGAATGCGACGCATACCGAGCATTTCCAGGCGAAGGTAGGCGCACAGTTCGGAAATCTGCCCAGGCTGCGGGTTTTTCAACACCAGGCGCAGGTGGGTTTCGTTCTGCCAGCTGGCCTTGGCCCGCGGCAGTTCCCGGTCATTGCGCGTGGCACCACGGGCCAGGCGCTCGAGCGCCTGCGGTGTGGTTTCACCGCGTACCTCGATGATGTATTCCTGCTCCAGGCGACGCAGGTCGGCGTCGATCTTGCGGGTCACCCGCCAGTCCTGGGTGAATACCTGCAGGCCGCTGGCGCCGCGTTCGAGCGGGGCGAGGCAAGTCAATCTGGCGAAGTGCCCGTGCAGGGGGCGCACGCCTTCGCGGTGGGCTTCGCTGAGGCTTGCCAGGTTCATGCTGGCGCGGGCAGCTTCACTGTCCTGGCCCTTGGGCTGGTTGAGCAGCAGGGTAACCGGCTCCAGTGTTTCGGCACGGGCACCCGGGAGCAGTTCGACACGCTGAGTTTCAACCTTGAACTGCGGTTGCTCGACCACGACTCCATCGACCGTGACCCAGCCGCCCTCGATGTACAGTTCGGCCTCGCGGCGGGAGCAGCCGAGCTGTTCGATGAGGCGTTTGGACAGGCGGACGGGTTCGGACATGAGCAGACATTCGCAGGGCAGGGAAAGGTGTCCATTGTACCCGTCCGAGCCGTGCTGCGGCTGGGAATCTGTGCCATTTCGGCCATTTGCACAGCGGTGGCGGCGCAGTTGCTAGCCCTGTGGGCGGATCAGTCGCATATGCAGCAGCGGATACGGCTGACCCAGGCCATCGGTTTCCGAGCGGCCCGCTATCTCGAAGCCCTCATGCAGGTAGAAACCCAGCGCCTGGGGGTTCTGTTCGTTGACGTCCAGGCGATCGGCATTGAGCTCGGAAATGGCGTGATGCAGCAGGCGCTTGCCAACGCCTTGGCCGCGGTGCTCAGGGGCGACGAAGAGCATGTCGACACGGCCGTTGGCGACGCCGGTGAAGCCGAGGATCCTGCGTCGAGTGTCCCGGCAGCAGACCAGCATCACGGCGTCCAGATAGCGGCGCAGTACATGGTCGCGCAGCAGCACGATGTAGGCGTCGGGGAGAAAATCATGAGTGGCGCGCACCGACGCTTCCCAGATACGGACCAGTTCGGGGTAGTCGCTGTAGTGGGGGGTATGTAGCGTCAGGTGCAAGGACATTCTGTCTTCCTCGGGTACTGAGGAAAACATAGATGCTGCAGCACCGGTGTGCGGATTTTTTCTGTCTGGCAGGCCCTTTCGCGGTGTTACGCGCGAAAGGGCGTGACGATCAGATGGGCTCGGCCCACATGTCGTATTCGTCGGCATCGACAATACGGCAACGGACCTTGTCGCCCGGCTTGAAGCCGTGGTCACCGTCGATGAACACGCTACCGTCGATTTCCGGGGCGTCGAAGAAGCTGCGACCTACCGAGCCCTGTTCCTCGACCTCGTCGATCAGTACCTCGATCTCCTTGCCGATACGCAGTTGCAGGCGTGCAGTGCTGATCGCCTGCTGGTGGGCCATGAAGCGGTCCCAGCGATCCTGCTTGATCTCATCCGGGACTTCTTCCAGGCCCAGGTCGTTGGCTGGGGCGCCTTCGACCGGCGAATACTGGAAGCAGCCGACGCGGTCGAGCTGGGCTTCGGTCAGCCAGTCGAGCAGGTATTGGAAGTCCTCTTCGGTCTCACCGGGGAAGCCGACGATGAAGGTCGAGCGGATCACCAGTTCCGGGCACTGCTCGCGCCAGTTCTTGATGCGCGCCAGGGTACGGTCCTCGAAGGCCGGGCGTTTCATGGCCTTGAGCACCTTGGGGCTGGCGTGCTGGAACGGGATGTCCAGGTACGGCAGGATCTTGCCGGCGGCCATCAGCGGGATCACGTCATCGACGTTGGGGTAGGGGTAGACATAGTGCAGGCGCACCCAGGCACCCAGGCTGCTCAGCGCTTCGCACAGCTCGAGCATGCGGGTCTTGACCGGGCGACCGTTCCAGAAGTCGGTCTTGTACTTGACGTCGACGCCATAGGCGCTGGTGTCCTGGGAAATCACCAGGATCTCCTTGACGCCAGCCTTCACCAGGCGCTCGGCCTCGCTCAGCACTTCGCCGACCGGGCGGCTGACCAGCTTGCCACGCATCGACGGGATGATGCAGAAGCTGCAGCTGTGGTTACAGCCTTCGGAAATCTTCAGGTAGGCGTAGTGGCGCGGGGTCAGCTTGACCCCCTGCGGCGGCACCAGGTCGATCAGCGGGTTGTGGTCCTGGCGCGGTGGCACCACCTCGTGCACGGCGTTGACCACCTGCTCGTACTGCTGTGGGCCGGTGACCGACAGCACGCTGGGGTGCACGTCGCGAATGGTGCCTTCCTCGACACCCATGCAGCCGGTGACGATGACCTTGCCGTTTTCCTTGATCGCTTCGCCGATCACTTCCAGCGACTCGGCCTTGGCGCTGTCGATGAAGCCGCAGGTGTTGACCACCACCACGTCGGCATCTTCGTAGGTCGGAACGACTTCATAGCCTTCCATGCGCAGTTGGGTGAGGATGCGCTCGGAGTCGACCAGGGCCTTGGGGCAGCCCAGGGAGACAAAGCCGACCTTCGGCGTGGCGGGAGTGGTGGACATGACTAACCTCGGTATTGAAACAGGTCGCGCCTGCCAGTGGCGGCGCGATCCGGGCGGGCGTTTTTGGCGCCTCTGATCAAAAAGTGCGCAATTCTAGCGAGCGCAAGGTCGCTTGACCAGCAGAAAAGCGACGAGCGCTGCGCTATGCTTCGCGCCGTTGTGTCCGGGTAACAATGATAGCCGGATGACGACAGCGGTCCGGGCGCTGCAAGCATGCCGTCCGGTGCGAATACTACCGGCCCCGAGGGGCCGTCTGCGGGAGTGGTCGATGGTTCAGGCAAGCAGTCACGCCGAGGGCGGGCATGGGGCGGCACGCCCTTTGGGCCTGCTGGTGGCAGCTGTTGGGGTGGTCTATGGCGATATCGGTACCAGCCCGTTGTATACCCTCAAGGAAGTCTTTACCGGCGGTTATGGCGTACAGGTCGACCACGATGGGGTGCTGGGCATCCTGTCGCTGATTCTCTGGTCGCTGCTGTGGGTCGTGTCGTTCAAGTACGTGATGTTCATCCTGCGTGCCGACAACCAGGGCGAGGGCGGCACCATGGCGCTCACCGCACTGGCGCGGCGTGCCACGGCCGCGCATCCGCGGCTGCGCATGCTGATGGTCGGCTGCGGGCTGGTCGGTGCCTCGCTGTTCTATGGCGACAGCATGATCACCCCGGCAGTCTCGGTGTTGTCGGCGGTCGAGGGCATGGGGCTGGCGTTCGACGGCATCGACCACTGGGTGGTGCCGATCTCGCTGGTGGTGCTGGTGGCACTGTTCCTGGTGCAGAAGCATGGTACCGAGAAGATCGGCAAGGCCTTTGGGCCGATCATGGTTGCCTGGTTCCTCGTGCTGGCTGCGCTCGGCGTGCATGGCATCCAGCAAAGCCCGGAAGTGCTCAAGGCGTTCAATCCCGGGTGGGCGTTGAACTTCTTCATCGTCCATCCAGGGATGGGCGTGGCGATTCTCGGTGCGGTGGTGCTGGCGCTGACCGGTGCCGAGGCGCTGTACGCCGACATGGGCCACTTCGGGCGCAAGCCGATCGCCCGTGCCTGGTTTGCCCTGGTGCTGCCAGCGCTGGTGCTCAACTACTTCGGCCAGGGCGCGATGCTGCTGCAAAACCCCGAGGCGGCGCGCAACCCCTTCTACCTGCTGGCGCCAAGCTGGGCGCTGCTGCCGCTGGTCGGGCTGGCGACCATGGCCACGGTGATTGCCTCCCAGGCGGTGATTTCCGGCGCCTTCTCCCTGACCCGCCAGGCCATTCAGCTGGGCTACGTGCCGCGCATGCAGATCCAGCACACCTCCAGTGACGAGCAGGGGCAGATCTACATTGGCGCCGTGAACTGGACCCTGATGGTCGGCGTGGTGCTGCTGGTGATCGGCTTCGAGTCTTCCGGCGCCCTGGCTGCGGCCTACGGGGTCGCGGTGACCGGCACCATGCTCATGACGACTATCCTGGTTTCTGCGGTGATGCTGCTGCTGTGGAAATGGCCACCGGTGCTGGCAGTGCCGCTGCTGGTGGGGTTCCTGTTGGTGGATGGGCTGTTCTTCGCCGCCAACGTGCCGAAGATCGTGCAGGGTGGTGCTTTCCCGGTACTGGCGGGGATCGTGCTGTTCGTGCTGATGAGCACCTGGAAGCGTGGCAAGCAGATTCTCGTCGAGCGTATCGATGAGGGTGGCCTGCCGTTGCCGGTATTCATCAGCAGCATTCGTGTGCAGCCACCGCATCGCGTCGAGGGGACGGCGGTGTTCCTCACGGCGCGTGCCGATGCGGTGCCCCATGCGTTGTTGCACAACATGCTGCACAACCAGGTGCTGCACAGCCAGGTCGTACTGTTGACGGTGGTCAGCGAGGATCGGCCGCGGGTACCGGAGTCGGAGCGCTTCGAGGTCGAGGCCTATGGCGACGGGTTCTTCCGCGTATTGCTGCACTTTGGCTTCATGGATGAACCGGACGTACCGGCGGCACTGCGCCTGTGCCATCTGGAAGAGCTGGATTTCAGCCCCATGCGCACCACCTACTTCCTCAGCCGCGAGACGGTGATCGCCTCGCGCCTGGAAGGCATGTCGCGCTGGCGCGGGAACCTGTTCGCGTTCCTGCTGAAGAACGCCAACGGCAACTTGCGCTTCTTCAACCTGCCGCTGAACCGGGTGATCGAGCTGGGAACCCAGGTCGAGATCTGATTGAAACAACAAGGGCCGCGATGCGGCCCTTGTTGTTTCACTGCTCGGCGACGTTCGACTTGCCCTGGCGGGTCTCGATCTCGCCGATCAGGCGCTTGGCCAGCGCCGGGTAGTTCTCGTCGAAGTGATGACCGCCTGGCAGCTTCATGCGCTCGCCCACGGCCGTCTTGTCGGTGCAGCCGCTCTCGTCGGTTTCTTCCACACCATAGATGCACACCACCTTGGCGGCGGGCAGCTTGGCCATCTCCGGCCCGGTCGGGGCCTCCTGGCCTTCCTTGCCCAGCCAGCCCTCCACTTCGATCTCGAAGCTGCCACTGCGGGCGAAGGCCAGCAGGATCACCGCGTCGATGCGCTTCTGGTCGGCCTCCGGCAGGCGATTGTAGATCGCCGGCAGTACATCGGCACCGAACGAATAGCCGGTCAGCACGAAGCGCTTGGTACCCCATTTCTGCCGATAGTGCTGCATCAGCTCCGACAGATCGGCAGCGCTCTGTTCTGGCGTCTTGTGCTGCCAGTAGTAGCGCAGGGTGTCGATGCCGACCACCGGGTAGCCGAGCTTGGCCATCTCGCCGGCCACGTCGCGGTCCAGGTCGCGCCAGCCGCCGTCACCGGAGAGGAACAGGGTGACGGTATCGGTGGTCTGGCCGGCCGGCACTTCCACCACGGGAATGGCCAGGGCGTTGCCATCGCGCCCCACCAGGGCCTGGGTCAGCTGGGCCTTGAGGACCTGCGGCAGGTGAATGTCATAGTCGCTGATGCTGGTCTCGGCGTTGGCCTGGTCGCGCACGAAGGCGGCGCTGGCGTCGTCGGGGTTATCGTTCCAGGCCACGTTCCAGTGACCGTGGGCAGCGGTTTTGGGCAGCTCTAGCTTGCAGTCTGGTTGTTCGAGGTTGAAGTCGACCGAGATGGCTCGGGCCTTGTCGTCGTTCTGCCCGGCCAGCCAGCGCCAAGCCTGCGAGGCGCCTGGCCCGATGCCGGCAACCAGGGTCGGCTTGCCGGAGAGCTTGCCCATGGCCTGGTCCAATGCCACTTGCTGCTTGCTGCAGTCGCCGGTCGGCAGGATCACCTGCACCAGTTGCGCTTCACCGGCCTGGCTGAGATCCAGCAGTTGCTTGTCGGTCAGTGCCTGGTCATGGGGTACGCCAACCGCGACCAGGGTCTTGGCGCGCACGCCGGGCGTGACCCGAGTCAGGTTACTGCCATCGTCCAGGGTGAGGTGCTCGATACGGGCTTCGGGGGCAGGGCGGGTCCACAGCCAGAAGGCCCCACCGCCAGCCAGCACGGCGAGCAGCAGGGGGATCAGCAGGTACAACCAGTAACGTCGGGTCATCAGCGTTTCACCAATCCAGTCAGGCCGCCAGCAATCAGGGCGGCGGTATCAGCGAGTGCAACCAGGGGGTCCAGCCCGGCTGGCACAGCCATGTAACGGGGTTCCCAGTCCGGCTGGAACTTGTCCTTGAAGCGCCGCAGGCCCTGGAAGTTGTAGAGCTGCTCGCCGCGCTGGAACACCATCGAACCCAAGCGTTGGGTCAGCGGTGCGCCGCGACGCGGTTGCAGGCCGGAAAGCGGGACCATGCCCAGGCTGAAGCGGGCGTAGTCGTGGCTTTTGTAATGCAGGATGAGGCCCAGCATCATGAATTCCATGGTCAGCTTCGGTGCCTCGGGGTGCGCGCGCATCAGGTCCAGGCTGGCCAACTCGTTGCTGTGGGTTTCCAGCAGGTTGGCGAAGGCCACCGGACGGCCCTGGAAGCGGATCAGTGCAATTCGGAAATGTTGCAGGTACTCCGGGCTGAAGCGGCCTAGCGAGAAGCCTTTTTCGCGCACGTTCTTGCCAGCCAGCCAGGCGTCGGAGATTTCCCTGAGCTCCTGCAGGGGCGCATGCCCGGGTTCGTGGACTTCCAGGGTCAGGCCGTCGCGGCCGCCACGGTTCCAGGTGTAGCGCAGGTCCTTCATCTCCTTGCCCTTGGCTTCGAGGTCGAAGCGGCGCAGGTCGACCCGCGCCTCTTCACCAAGCTTGATCGCGGTCAGGCCGATGTCCATGTAGAACGGCAGGTTTTCCGCGCGCACCTGGTAGAACACCGGGCGGGCGTGGTGCAGGTCGCAAAGGTCGCGGAACTGCCAGATCATCTCGGCACGCTCCTGAGCCGGGCCGATCGGGTCGTACAAGGCAACCAGGCTGCGGCCGCGACGGGCATACATGAGGAAGGCGTTGTCGTTGGGGTGGAACAGCAGCGCCTTGTCACCGGTCAGGGCCAGGCCACCGTCGGGCTGATCGGACGCCAGCAGAATGCGGTTGGCGCGCTGCAGTTCGTCTTCGCTCGGCAGGTGAATCACCGGGCGCGCGGTGCGCAGCAGCCAGGTCAGGGCGACGATCACCAGCAGTACTGCACTGCCCAGCGCAGCGCGCAGGCCGCGCGGAGCATCGGCGTCGAGGGTGAATTGCCACCACAGTTTGTGGCTGTAGGGGACGTCCTGATAGGCGAACAGCAGCAGCCATACCGAGGCACCGACCACGCAAGCGCTGGCTACCAGGTAGATCGGCGAGAACGGCAGCTCCAGCAGGCGGCTGGGGCGATAGAACGAGCGCCGGAACAGGGCGAGCAGGGCGGTGGTGAAGATCATCATCGACGCCTCTTCCCAGTCGAAGCCCTTGAGCAGCGACAGCAGTGCGCCGGTCAGCAGCAACACCGTGGTCAACAGCCAGGCCGCCGACAGGCGGCGACGCAGGCCCTGGGCCAGCAACAGGCAGAGGACGCCGATCAGGCTTGCGCCGAAGTGCGAGGCGTCGATCAGTCGATGCGGGATGAGAAAGCCCATGTGCTCCAGGCGGCTATCGATCTCTGGGGTAACGCCGGAGAACAACAGCACCACGCCGGACAGAAACACCAGGATCGCCAGCACAGGAGCGGCGAGCCCGGATGCAGCCTTGATCGCCTGTTGGGCGAACAGCAGGCGGCGGGCCTCGTTTACCAGCAGCAGAACGCAGGCCACCAGCAACGGCAGCACCACGTAGATCAGGCGATACAGCAGCAGTGCCGCGGCCAGGGGCGCCGCGCCCAGCTCGTTGGCGAAGGCGGCGAGCAGGATCGCTTCGAACACGCCGACGCCGCCGGGCACGTGGCTGAGTACGCCAGCGGCGAGGGCCAGCAGGTAGACCAGTACGAAAGCGCCGAATGGCGGGGCTTCGGGCAACAGCAGGTAGAGCACCGTGGCGGCGGCTGCGACGTCCAGTGCGGTGATGAGCAGTTGCAGGGCGGTCAGGCTTGCACCGGGCAGGCGCAGGGTGCGACGTCCGACCTGCACCAGCAGATTGTCGGCCAGAGGTTGCTCGGCGGCGCGGCGGCGATAGAGCCCCATGGCCAGGACGGCGCAGGCCAGCAATACCGCAACGGCGATGCTACCCAGCAGTGTCGGGGACATGCGCAATGCGGTGGAGGCCGCGGTGAGGTCGCTCAAGGTGGCCACTGCTGCCAGCGGAGGCAGTGCGCAGCCCAGCGAGAGGCTGGCGAACACGGTCATCCGCGCGACTTCTGCAGCCCCCAGCCCCTTGCGCGCATAAAGGCGATAGCGCACCGAACCACCGGAAAGCATCGACAGCCCGATGGCATTGCCGATGGCGAACGCACTGAAACCACCCAGCACAAGCGTGCGGGGTGGAAGCTTGACACCTGCATAGCGGGCCGCGGACCACTCGTATCCCAGCAGGGTCACGAAACCTGCCACCGTGGCCAGGAAAGCACCGAGCAGCGCCTGCTTGGGCACGCTGAGCATGGCGTCATGCAAGGCATAGATGTCCAGCTCGCTCAGCAGGTGCCGGCAGGCGATCAGCGCCATGGCGAACAACAGCAGGGTTATCGCCAGGCCAATGGGCTGGCGGTATTTGCTGAGGCGTTCGAGCCACGGCAGACGCTGTGCTGCCGCAGGCAGGGCTGCGGTGATCGGGGCCTGGGAGTCTGGAGAGCGGGAGGTCATGAAATACCTCGTGCGGCGAGCGCGAGGAGGAGGAGACGTGCGGCCAAGTGAAAGTCCCTTTGGAAAACGTGTCCAGATAGTACTCCGGGTGGAGTAGGTTTATCCGCTTCAGGTTAGTTAAAGTTAGTTCATTGAGGTGCCAGACAAAGGGCAAAGCGCGTACGACAGGATGTTTTAAAGGGCAAACGCAACAAGCCCCGCGCTATCCAAGGATAGGCGGGGCCTGTTCTGACGAATATGGTTGCGGGAGCCGGATTTGAACCGACGACCTTCGGGTTATGAGCCCGACGAGCTACCAGGCTGCTCCATCCCGCGTCAGAGGTGCGCATTCTACGGATTATCGACGGACTGTCAAACCTTAATTCGTGTTGAGCGTGGATAGTCTTCAAGGCAAAGAAAAAGGCCACTGTGTTAACAGTGGCCTTTTCTTGAATCTGGTTGCGGGAGCCGGATTTGAACCGACGACCTTCGGGTTATGAGCCCGACGAGCTACCAGGCTGCTCCATCCCGCGTCAGTGGTGCGCATTCTACGGATTATCGACGGGCTGTCAATCTTAATCCTTGATTTACGTGGATATTTTTTCAAGGCAAAGAAAAAGGCCACTGTGTGAACAGTGGCCTTTTCTCGAATCTGGTTGCGGGAGCCGGATTTGAACCGACGACCTTCGGGTTATGAGCCCGACGAGCTACCAGGCTGCTCCATCCCGCGCCTGTGGAATCGAATTCTACGGAAATCCTTCCGTGAGTCAAGCTATTTTTCAAAAAACCCTTTTTTGTTCAATCCCTTAGCCTGTTGCACAGGCCAGGAGCTGAGCCATGACGCGGGTTGTGGCGGGTTTTGCGAGGGGGGCAGTCATACCGATCATCCTTGGCCGCGTCGGGTGGGGCTGACGAATGCCGAGGCGCGTGCTGTAATATCTGTATGAATTTACAGTACTGACGGTCAGTCATGTCCCTGCGCAAGATCATCCACATCGATTGTGACTGTTTCTACGCCGCCATCGAGATGCGTGACGACCCCCGCCTGGCGGGTCGGCCCATGGCTGTGGGCGGTCAGCCGGGGCAGCGTGGGGTGATCGCCACCTGTAACTACGAGGCAAGGGCCTATGGCGTGCGTTCGGCGATGTCGTCGGGGCATGCCATGAAGTTGTGCCCGGACCTGCTGATCGTCAGGCCGCGTTTCGAGGCCTACCGTGAGGCCTCGCGGGAAATCCATGCGATATTTCGTGACTACACCGATCTGATCGAGCCCCTGTCGCTGGATGAGGCGTATCTGGATGTCAGCGACAGCCAGTGGTTTTCCGGCAGTGCCACGCGGATTGCCGAGGACATCCGTCGGCGCGTTTCCCAGACCTTGCATATCACGGTGTCCGCTGGCGTTGCACCGAACAAGTTCCTGGCCAAGATCGCCAGCGATTGGCGCAAACCCAATGGTTTGTTCGTGATCAGGCCCGATCAGGTCGATGAGTTCGTTGCCGCACTGCCGGTGGCGCGCCTGCACGGGGTGGGCAAGGTGACTGCAGACAAGCTTTCAAGACTTGGTATCGACACCTGTCAGTCATTGCGCGAATGGTCGCGCCTGAGCCTGGTGCGCGAGTTCGGCAGTTTCGGTGAGCGGCTGTGGGGGCTTGCCCATGGCATCGACGAACGGGTCGTACAGAACGACAGCCGGCGCCAGTCTGTCAGCGTCGAAAACACCTACGACAACGACCTCCCTGACTTGGCCAGTTGCCTGGAAAAAATCCCGGATCTGCTCGACAGCCTGAACGGGCGGATTGCGCGGATGGACAGCAGCTACAAACCAGACAAGCCTTTCGTCAAGGTCAAGTTCCATGATTTCAGCCAGACCACCCTGGAACAGGCGGGGGCAGGGTGGGACCTTGAGAGCTATCGGCAATTGCTCAGCCAGGCCTTCGCTCGGGGTGGCAAGCCGGTGAGGTTGCTGGGGGTGGGAGTAAGGTTACGGGATCTGCGCGGTGCGCATGAGCAGTTGGAGCTGTTTCCTGCTCAATAAAAGAAAGGGGCGCATTGCGCCCCGTTCTTTTACCGCTCTCCAGGGTCGGCGACCAATCTGCCGGTTTCCTTGGTCAGCGTCTTGAGGAATTCCTGCTGCAACTCCGGATCGTTGCGTGTCAGCTCGATCAGGCTCTGTTCCAGTTCGCTGGCTTCCTCTTCCAGGCCCAGTTCCGAGAGACGTTTGACCCGATGTACCCACTGGCCAACGTCATCGTCCTCGAGGTCGTCGAAGATCAGCTCATGAGCCTCCAGCAGCTTGTTGCGCAGCGTGCCGCTGACCAGCAGGCTGGCGTCGCCGCGGATGCCGTTGTCTTCATCGATCGCCGCCAGATGCAGGGTGCCGATATGGTTGAGGTTCTGCTCCGAGAATGGGCTGTCGAGCAGGTTCAGGCGTAGCACGCCATGCTTGTCGGTGGTCAGCTCGTGGGTCATCTTGCCAGCCTTGACCTCGACCAGGCGCTCGTTCCACGGCAGGCTGGTGAACTCCTCGCGCTTGTCCTTCTGGATTTCGCTGATGCCTGCGAGGTTCTGCTGTGCGCGACCGTTGGACTGCACGTTCATGAACGGGTTTAGCCCGGCCAGACCATAGCTCAGCCAGTCGTGGGTCATGCTCTGCGGCAGGCTGTCTAAGGTGATCACGTTGACCACGTTGGCGCCTATGCCCGCGACCACCGCCACCGCACCCAGTGGGATCTCGTAGATCTCCCGCCAGGGCTGGTAGGGCGTGTAGCGGTCGTAGCGCCGCGTGACTTCGAACTCGGTGACTTCGAAGCGTCGCTGTTCATTGATGCGAACACGCCGTTGCGGAAGCTCCATCACCTTGGGCTCGCCGACGTCGATCTGCAGACTGTGCTCGAGCAACTTGCGCTCGACACGTTCCTCATGCTCGCTGCGCTGGGACATCTGGTTGGCGCAGCCGCTGAGGAACAGGGCGCCGCAGAGCGCGGCGCCCCCCAGGGTAAAGGTACTTCGCTTGGACATGTTCACTCGTGCATTGGTGGTCAGCGGCGGATGCGGGCCTGCAGGAAGGTCAGCACTTCGTTGAGTGGCAGCGGCTGGGCATCCTGTTCGGTGCGGTGCTTGTACTCCAGGTTGCCGTCGGCCAGACCGCGATCGCTGACGACGATGCGGTGCGGGATGCCGATCAGTTCCATGTCGGCGAACTTGATGCCGGGGCTGGTCTTCTTGTCACGGTCGTCCAGCAGCACTTCGTAGCCTGCGGCAGTCAGCTCGGCGTAGAGCTTGTCGGTTGCCTCGCGCACGGCATCGGTCTCGTAGCGCAATGGCACGAGGGCGATCTGGAAGGGCGCCAGGGCATCGTTCCAGATGATGCCCTTGTCGTCATGGTTCTGCTCGATGGCGGCGGCGACCACGCGGGACACGCCGATACCGTAGCAACCCATCGACAGCACCACTGGCTTGCCGTTCTCGCCCAGTACCTGGCACTTGAGCGCCTCGCTGTACTTGGTGCCGAGCTGGAAGATGTGGCCCACTTCGATACCGCGCTTGATGACCAGTGTGCCCTGGCCGTCGGGGCTCGGATCACCGGCGACGACGTTGCGCAGGTCCGCGACCTGTGGCACTGGCAGGTCACGCTCCCAGTTCACGCCGAAGTAGTGCTTGTCGTCGATGTTGGCGCCGATGCCGAAGTCGCTCATCAGGGCGACCGAACGGTCGATGATGCATTCCAGCGGCAGGTTCAGTGGGCCGAGCGAGCCGGCACCGGCACCGATGGCTGCGCGCAGCTCGGCGTCGCTGGCCATGACCAGCGGGTCGGCAACCTGTTCCAGCTTGGTAGCCTTGATTTCGTTCAGCTCGTGGTCGCCACGTACGATCAGGGCGACCAGCTTGCCTTCCTCGGCGCCACGCACGATCAGGGTCTTGACGGTCTTCTCGATCGCCAGGCCGTGGTTCTCGACCAGTTCGGCGATGGTCTTGGCGTTTGGCGTGTCGACCAGGCGCAGTTCTTCGGTCGGCGCTGGGCGCACGGTTTCCCGTGGAATCGCTTCGGCTTTCTCGATGTTGGCGGCGTAGTCGGAGGTGTCGCTGAAGATCACGTCGTCTTCGCCGGAAGAGGCCAGGACGTGGAATTCGTGGGAGTAGCTGCCACCGATAGAGCCGGTGTCGGCCTGCACCGGACGGAAGTCCAGGCCCAGGCGGGTAAAGATGTTGGAGTACGCCTGGTGCATGCGGTCGTAGGTTTCCTGAAGGGAAGCCTGGTCGGCATGGAAGGAGTAGGCGTCCTTCATGATGAACTCGCGGCCGCGCATCAGGCCGAAGCGTGGACGGATCTCGTCACGGAACTTGGTCTGGATCTGGTACATGTTCAGCGGCAGCTGTTTGTAGCTGGACAGCTCGTTGCGTGCCAGATCGGTGATCACTTCTTCGTGAGTCGGGCCGACGCAGAAATCACGGTCGTGGCGGTCTTTCAGGCGCAGCAGCTCGGGGCCGTATTGCTCCCAGCGCCCGGATTCCTGCCACAACTCTGCGGGCTGGATGCTTGGCATCAGCACTTCAAGGGCACCGGCGGCGTTCATTTCTTCGCGCACCACGTTCTCGACCTTGCGCATGACCCGCAGGCCCATCGGCAGCCAGGTGTACAGGCCGGAGGCCAGCTTGCGGATCATGCCGGCGCGCAGCATCAGCTGGTGGCTGATGACAACGGCGTCTGCCGGGGTTTCTTTCTGAGTGGCGAGCAAATATTGACTGGTGCGCATGGGGAGCCGTGTCGATTGCCTGAATGTTTGAAATGACCCCGCATTGTACGGGGGCGAGACGAAAGCGTACAGGATGCCCCAGGGCGCTCGGCTTGTCAGCCAAGAAAAAGCCCGGCAGATGCCGGGCTTCTTCAGGTGCGGGGCATTGCAAGCCGGGGCTTACAGGATGCTCAGCGGGTACTCGACGATCAGGCGCAGTTCGTCGATCGAACCGGAGTTGTAGTAGACGCCGTCGCTGGAGCGGTAGGTTGCTTGGCGTACGCGGAAGCTCAGGTCTTTCGCTGGACCTTCCTGCAGGACGTACTTGACGTCGATATCGCGTTCCCACTCTTTGCCGTCGTTGGTGGTGGCGGTATTGGCGCCGGTACCGCGGGCATAGCGAGTCATGAAGGTCAGGCCAGGAACACCGAACTCGGCGAAGTTCAGGTCGTAGCGAGCCTGCCAGGATTTCTCGTCCTCGGCGTTGAAGTCCGAGCGAGCGATGGAGTTGGCGAGGAATACAGTGCCGCCACCGTCCACGCCGTAACCATAGTCGCCATCGCCGGTCACGCGCTGGAAGGCCAGGGTGAAGGTGTGGGCGCCAAAGGTGTAGGCGCCGGAAAGGCTGAACGCGCGGTTGTCGAGTTTGGTTTCGTCGTCTTTGGCTGCGCGCTGGATGCCTTGACCATCGCTCTTGGTGTCATAGATGTTGAAGTCAAATACCAGCCCTTGATTGTCGGACAGGGGGATCGACCAGTTCACATTGCCGTAGTACTTGCGCCAGTAGTCTTCGACTTTCGAGTAGTACAGGCTGGTGGTCAGACCATCGGTAATGGTGTAGGTACCACCAAATACGTTTGCCGATTTAAGGCCAAGGCTGTCGTGATTGGTTTCGGCTTGGGCGTTGAGCGCAGTGAAACGACCGGCGTGAAGAGTCAGGCCTTTGATTTCGTTGCTGGTGATGAGCGCGCCTTCAGCGGTTTCCGGCAGCAAGCGGCTGTCGTCGGTTGCCAGCACTGGCAGAGCAGTGAATTGCTGGCCAACTTTCAGTACGGTGTCGGAGACGCGGAATTTAACTGCAGCGCCGCCCTTGGAGTAGTCGTCCTGCGAGCGGAAGTCAGAGCCAGTGGGGAAGAGGCCGCTCTGGGAGTAGCCGCGACCACTATCCAGCTTGATGCCCAGCAGGCCGATGGCATCGACGCCAACGCCGACGGTGCCCTGAGTGAAGCCCGACTCGAAGGTTCCAATGAAGCCTTGACCCCATTCGCGCTGATCGTGGCGAACACGGTTGGCGCGGTTGCCGACGGTTTCCTTGTTGCGGTAGTCGCGGCTGAAATACAGGTTCCGCATTTTGACGTTCAGGCTGCTGTCTTCGATGAAACCCTTGGACTCATCTTGCGAAGAGGCGAGGGCCATCTGGGAAGTCCCCGCTGCAACAGCCAGGGCGATCATGCTCCACTTCATCACGCGCATCGTGATTTGCTCCTTTGGTTTTAGGAAGAGTACCGCTGCGCCCAAGTGTTTTAGTTATATGGGGCAGCTCTTTCTTTTTATGTCGGCGAAAATGTATATCACGCTGACTGTACTTGGCGACATGAAAAACGGAACCTTTCGGTAAGTTTACGGTCGTGTCGCTTTTGGCTATTTCCATGTCGCAAATCACGTCCCGCTAAAGGCGGGTCGTACACCCCAGCGCTGCTCCGAAGTCCGTCACGATTCCGTAAAGAATGGCTGTGTACTCGAAGCTCCCTGGTGAATCCCTTGTCGCTGTTGTTATTTGTCGCGTTCACCGGCTAATGCAGGTGCCGTGCCGACTTGGCGTAAAAAGAATGCAACAAGCGTGCACAAAAACGATCATCGTTGATGAATTTTTCACAAATGCCCGCAAAGCGTCCTGAAACCTCCGGAAACACTGGGTTCAGGTGCTTTGAGGGTATAACGCGATGTTGATTATCGTTTGCAAAATAAAGCTGGCTTGAAAGTCAAGGTGTTACCGCTGACTGTTGATGCTGAGTAGTTTGTACCAGGCGGGTATGACAGGTGTATTTTTCGTTGCTTCATTTTGGTGCGAAAAGTAGCGCAGTGTTACCGCTTGTGGCGCGTACGTCTCGGTCGGGGGCGGACAAGTGAGTGGGTCGTGTCGTGGGCTCTGCAAGCAAGGTATCCTTGCGCTCCACCCGCGTTCGAGTCGGGTCGTGTCATTCGATGGAGGTTTGCCGTGTTTGTCCTGGATTCGCGTCTGCAGCAGGATTCCCTGGTGCTGGGGGATTTCCCGTTGTCCCGTCTTTTGCTGAGCAAGGATGCCAACTACCCCTGGTTCATCCTGGTGCCGCGCCGTGCTGATGTCAGCGAGCTGTTCCAGCTGGATCTGGCCGACCAGCAACAACTGTGGAAGGAAACCACTTTGCTCGCCGAGGCGCTCAAGGGCGAATTCCTGGCTGACAAGATGAATGTCGCCACGCTGGGTAATGTCGTCAGTCAGTTGCACATGCACGTTGTGGTGCGTCATCGCGGCGATGCGGCGTGGCCCGCGCCGGTGTGGGGCAAGGTGCCCGCGCTCGACTACGCGCCCGCGCAGGTCGATGCAATCCGCCAGCGCCTGCGTGGGTTGGCGCTTGAAGGTTTCGAGGAGGCCTGAGCCATGTCACTGGAAGCGAGAATCGTCGAGCTGGAGATGCGCCAGGCGTTTCAGGATGACACCCTTCAGGCGCTCAGCGACGAAGTGGCCGGGCAGAACCGGCTGATCGAGCGTCTGCAGTTGCAGATCGCCGAACTGATCAAGCGTCATGAGGAGATGGTCGGCCAGTACGAGGCCGGAGGGGAGGAGCCTCCACCGCCTCATTATTGAGGTGATGGAGGCGGGTGGTCAGCGGCGTGAAACCGCGACCACGTCTTCGGCCTGCAGGCCTTTGTCGCGATGCATTACCGAGAACTCCACGCGCTGGCCTTCGACCAGGACGCGATGGCCTTCGCCGCGGATGGCGCGAAAGTGCACGAAGATGTCATCGCCGGAGTCGCGGGAGATGAATCCGAAGCCTTTCGAGGTATTGAACCACTTCACGGTGCCGGTATCGCGCTTGCTGGCATCTTGCGGGCCCGCCTGGCTGGCGCGTGACTTGCGGCCGCTGCGGGCGAAGCCGGCGGCCAGGTGCAGGGCGGCTGCCAGTGCCGCGCAGAGCAGCGCCGACAAGCTGCCGAGCTCGGGGCGGGCAAGGACGGTGATGGTTTGCAGGATCACCGCCAGCACCAGGAGTGCGCTGGCCAAGTGTTGCAGTTGCTGGCGGGCGCCGCGGTAGTAAAGCGGTACAACCGGTGCCAGGACCAGGTTGAGCAGGCCCAGGAGTACCAGGTAGACCGCTTCGGGTTGTTGCAGGAAGGGTGTGGCGTCGGTTTTGAGGCTGGGTATGAACGACAGCAGCAAAGCCGCAACGCCCGTCACCAGATGGACGATCTTGAACATTGGGTTGGCTCACATATTTGGATAAGGCCGATCACAGGAAGAGCTGGCAGCACGGTGCGCATGAGGTATGGAGCGCGATCACGTGACTGTTCAGCCTATGCACCCGGCAATAACAGTCCGCACGGGTGGCACCCTGCCTATTTAACAGCAAAGCCATGGGGTTCTCAAACCGCAGGGGTGGTCAGGCGATGTGTTGCCTTGTGTCACATGCAGCCGTCTGCAAGTCTTGGTACAGTGTTTTCGCCCGCTTGATCGTCAAGCCTTATGGAAAGGGGAGATTCATGGCAATCGATATCGGTATCAGCGAAGAAGATCGCAAGTCCATCGTCGAAGGGTTGTCCCGCCTGCTGTCGGACACCTATGTGCTGTATCTGAAAACCCACAACTTCCACTGGAACGTTACCGGTCCGTCGTTCCGAACCCTGCACCTGATGTTCGAAGAGCAGTACAACGAACTGGCCCTGGCAGTCGACTCGATCGCCGAACGCATTCGAGCGCTGGGATTCCCGGCGCCGGGTTCCTATGCATTCTATGCGCGCCATTCCTCGATCAAGGAGGAAGAGGGAGTGCCCGCTGCCGATGAAATGATCCGCCAGCTGGTCCAGGGGCAAGAGGCGGTGGTGCGCACGGCGCGCAGCATCTTCCCGGTGGTGGACAAGGTCAGTGACGAGCCGACGGCCGACCTGCTCACCCAGCGCATGCAAGTGCACGAAAAAACCGCCTGGATGCTGCGAGTGCTGCTCGACGGCAAATAACGATGCGCCGGCCTATGGCCAGGCTGGTCCATCAAGCCCGGTGTCGCCTTGCGATCCCGGGCTTTTTTATTATGGGGAAACCCTTGCTGCTGCTCTGCGACGCCGGAACGGCGCTTCATTGAAGCACCCTGGACCTTGTTGTGCGGGGTATGACGTGATCGCAATCAAGGAGCAGAACCATGGCGCAAGCAAGCAGGCAAGGCGGTTGGCCAGGCAGGGATTGTCAGGATCCGTTCAGAGGTGATTTCGACATGTTGCAGGTCGTACCGGTCTCGCGGTCGGTAAGGCTCAATGGTTTTGCCACTTGCCTTCGGCTCGAGGCGGTCTACTGGCGTATTCTGGAGCGTATCGCCGAGGCCAATCGCTGCTCGGTGAGCGCTGTGCTGTCCTACGTCGATCGAGAGGTGCACCTGCGACAGGGCGGTGTGCGTAATTTCAGTGGGCTGATTCGCGTCATCTGTGTGGCCTGGTTACTTGATCCGCCGAGTACACACTGATCGCCGGGCGGGCTGCACAGCACTCCTTAACCATATATAATCCCGCTTTTTGCTGCCCCGGCAGCCAGCGTTGTGGTTGACGAGAGACCTCCATGCCCCTTTATGACTATCAATGTGCTTCCTGCGACCACCGCATGGAGGTGTTGCAGAAAATCAGCGCCGCGCCATTGACCGATTGTCCGGCATGCCAGGCGCCGGCCCTGAAGAAACTGCTGTCGGTACCCGGCTTTCGCCTGAGTGGCAATGGCTGGTACGAGACCGACTTCAAGACCGGGGCGAAGAAGAACCTGGCCGGCGACAAAGCCGACTGAGTTGAATTGCAGCGACAGGGTCTTGCACTATTAGCCCTCAGGGCGGACAAGACCTCCACCGAATACACGAATCACGAGAAGCGAAACCACGATCATGATGCGCAGCCATTATTGCGGCCAACTGAACGAGAGCCTGGACGGCCAGGAAGTCACCCTTTGCGGCTGGGTCCATCGGCGTCGCGACCACGGCGGGGTGATCTTCCTCGACATCCGTGACCGCGAAGGCATGGCCCAGGTCGTGTTCGATCCGGATCGCGCCGAAACCTTCGCCGCCGCCGACCGCGTGCGCAGCGAATACGTGGTGCAGATCACCGGCAAGGTGCGCAAGCGCCCTGACGGCGCGGTGAACGCGAACATGGCCTCCGGCGCCATCGAGATCCTCGGTTACCAGCTGAACGTGCTCAACGAAGCCGAGACCCCGCCATTCCCGTTGAACGAATACTCCGACGTCGGCGAAGAAACCCGCCTGCGCTATCGTTTCATCGACCTGCGTCGCCCGGAAATGGCCGACAAGCTGCGCCTGCGTTCGCGCATCACCAGCAGCATTCGCCGCTTCCTCGACGAGAACGGCTTCCTCGACGTCGAAACGCCGATCCTGACCCGTGCCACTCCGGAAGGCGCGCGCGACTACCTGGTGCCCAGCCGCACCCACGCTGGCAGCTTCTTCGCCCTGCCGCAGTCGCCCCAGCTGTTCAAGCAACTGCTGATGGTGGCCGGCTTCGACCGCTACTACCAGATTGCCAAGTGCTTCCGCGATGAAGACCTGCGTGCCGACCGCCAGCCGGAATTCACCCAGATCGACATCGAGACCAGCTTCCTCGACGAGTCCGAGATCATGGGCCTCACCGAGAGCATGATCCGCAAGCTGTTCAAGGAAGTGCTCGACCTCGAGTTCGGCGACTTCCCGCACATGACCTTCGAAGAAGCCATGCGTCGTTATGGCTCCGACAAGCCGGACCTGCGCATCCCGCTGGAACTGGTCGATGTTGCCGATCAGCTCAAGGACGTCGACTTCAAGGTCTTTGCAGGTCCTGCCAACGATCCGAAGTGCCGTGTCACTGCCCTGCGCCTGCCGGGCGGCGCTGCCATGCCGCGCAGCAAGATCGACGAGTACACCAAGTTCGTCGGCATCTACGGTGCCAAGGGCCTGGCGTACATCAAGGTCAACGAGCGCGCCAAAGGCGTCGAAGGCCTGCAGTCGCCGATCGTCAAGAACATCCCTGAGGCCAACCTCAACGTGATCCTCGATCGCGTCGGCGCGGTCGATGGCGACATCGTGTTCTTCGGGGCCGACAAGTTCAAGGTCGTCAGCGAGGCCCTGGGCGCGCTGCGTATCAAGCTGGGTCACGACTTCAACCTGCTCACCTGCGAGTGGGCACCGATGTGGGTCGTCGACTTCCCGATGTTCGAAGAGAACGAAGACGGCAGCTTCACCGCGCTGCACCACCCGTTCACCGCACCCAAGTGCACCCCTGAAGAGCTGGAGGCCAACCCGGCCACCGCCTTGTCGCGTGCCTACGACATGGTGCTCAACGGCACCGAGCTGGGTGGCGGTTCCATCCGTATCCATCGTAAAGAGATGCAGCAGGCAGTCTTCCGTCTGCTGGGTATCGAGGCGGCGGAACAGGAAGAGAAATTCGGCTTCCTGCTCGACGCCCTGAAGTTCGGCGCCCCGCCACACGGTGGTCTGGCCTTCGGCCTGGATCGTCTGGTCATGCTGATGACCGGCGCCCAGTCGATCCGCGAAGTGATCGCGTTCCCGAAAACCCAGAGCGCTGCGTGCGTCATGACTCAGGCTCCGGGCCTGGTCGATGCCAAGGCTCTGCGCGAGCTGCACATCCGTCTGCGTGAGCAGACCAAGGTCGAGTAACCGACCGCAGGCGCCCCGAAGTCGGGGCGCTTCGCGTTTGCGCGCAGGATTTTCCGCGTTCCGCCCTTCGGGGCGGAACCTGTTTCTGTTTCAAGGATTTGGAGTCGTTATGGCCGGTCATTCCAAGTGGGCGAATATCAAGCACCGCAAAGAACGCCAGGATGCCAAGAGAGGCAAGATCTTCACCAAGTGGATCCGCGAACTGACCGTCGCTGCCAAGCAGGGTGGTGGTGATCCGGCCTCCAATCCCCGGCTGCGGTTGGCGCTGGACAAGGCGCTGGGTGCCAACATGAGCCGCGACATCATCGATCGTGCGGTGGCGCGTGGGGCTGGCACCAACGAAAGCGACAACGTCGAAGAGCTCAGCTACGAGGGTTACGGCCCCGGTGGCGTGGCGATCATGGTCGAGGCCATGACCGACAACCGCAACCGCACTGCAGCAGCCGTGCGCCATGCCTTCACCAAGTGTGGCGGCAACCTCGGTACCGATGGCTCGGTGGCTTATCTGTTCGAGCGCAAGGGGCAGATCAGCTTTGCACCGGGCGTCGAGGAAGATGCGCTGATCGAAGCGGCCATGGAAGCCGATGCCGATGATGTGGTCGCCAATGACGATGGCTCCTTCGACGTCTTCACGTCTTTCAACAGCTTCTACGCCGTGCGCAACGCGCTGGAAGAGGCGGGCTTCAAGGCTGCCGACGCGGAAATCGTCATGCAGCCGACCACCAGCGCCGAGCTGGATCAGGACGGCGCGGAGAAGGTGCTCAAGTTGATCGATATGCTCGAGGACCTGGACGACGTGCAGAACGTCTACTCCAATGCGCAGATCTCCGACGAGATCATGGAAAAACTCGGCTAAGGTTTTCCTTGGTCTTCGGGGCCTCTTCGCGGGTCAGTGAAATGTGTAAAGAACCGCAGGCTTTATGACGCTGATTCTTGGTATCGACCCCGGTTCGCGAATCACCGGTTATGGTGTGGTACGCCACACGCCGCGGGGGTGCGAGTACGTGGCCTCCGGTTGCATCCGCACCGGTGGTGGCGAGTTGCATGAGCGACTGCAGATCGTGTTTCGCGGCGTCAGCGAGGTGATTCGCCTGCATGGCCCCGTCACCATGGGCATCGAGCGGGTGTTCATGGCGCGCAATGCCGACTCGGCGCTCAAGCTTGGCCAGGCCCGCGGTGCAGCCATCGTCGCTGCCGCCGAGGCGGGCCTGGAGATCGCCGAATACACCGCCAGCCAGGTCAAGCAGTCGGTGGCCGGTACGGGCGGGGCGAACAAGGATCAGGTCATGCTGATGGTCATGCACCTGCTCAAGCTGACGCAGAAGCCGCAGATCGACGCCTCCGACGCCTTGGCCATCGCCCTGTGCCATGCCCATACACGCTCCAGCCTGGTGCCCCACGGCCTGGCCACCGCACGCCGGCGCGGTGGGCGCTTGCGTCTGTAACAGCTTCATGCCCTGATACATATTTTGTCCGGGTGACACGCTCACCCGCCGCATTTGCTGATAGGGTTGTCCGGTCTCCGACCAGACGCCCGAGAGAAAGGATCGGAACGTGATTGGACGTTTGCGTGGCACCCTGGCGGAAAAACAACCGCCGCACCTGATTATCGATGTCAATGGCCTGGGCTATGAGCTGGAGGTGCCGATGACGACGCTGTACCGCCTGCCCAAGGTCGGCGAAGCGGTGACGCTGCATACTCATCTGGTTGTGCGCGAAGACGCCCACCTGCTCTATGGCTTCTTCGAGAAGCGCGAGCGCGAGCTGTTCCGCGAGCTGATCCGTCTCAATGGCGTCGGCCCGAAGTTGGCTTTGGCGTTGATGTCGGGCCTCGAGGTCGATGAGCTGGTGCGCTGCGTGCAGGCCCAGGATGCGTCGGCTCTGGTGCGCGTACCCGGCGTCGGCAAGAAGACCGCCGAGCGCCTGCTGGTCGAGCTCAAGGACCGTTTCAAGGCCTGGGAAACCTCGCCTGCGATGTTCACCCTGGTGTCCGATGGGCCACTGCCGGTGGCCAGCACCTCCAGCGCCGAAGCCGATGCAGTCAGCGCCCTGATCTCGTTGGGCTACAAACCTCAGGAAGCCAGCAAGGCGGTGTCGGCGATCAAGGACAAGGCGAACATGACCAGCGAGGAACTGATTCGCCATAGCCTCAAAGGGATGATCGTCAAGTGATCGAAGCCGACCGCCTGATCGCCGCCAGCGGGCGCGACCGCGAAGAGGTCCAGGACCGCGCCATTCGTCCGTTGAGCCTGGACGAGTACATCGGCCAGCCGGTGGTGCGCGAGCAGATGGGCCTGTTCATCCAGGCCGCCCGCGGCCGCAACGAGTCCCTCGATCACACCTTGATCTTCGGTCCGCCCGGTCTGGGCAAGACCACCCTTGCCAATATCATCGCCCACGAGATGGGGGTTTCGGTCAAGAGCACGTCCGGCCCGATCCTCGAACGCCCGGGTGATCTGGCGGCAATGCTGACCAACCTCGAGCCGCACGACGTGCTGTTCATCGATGAAATCCACCGCCTGTCGCCTGTGGTCGAGGAAGTACTCTACCCGGCGATGGAGGACTTCCAGCTCGACATCATGATCGGTGAGGGGCCTGCCGCACGTTCGATCAAGCTCGACCTGCCGCCGTTCACCCTGGTCGGTGCGACCACCCGGGCCGGCATGCTCACCAACCCACTGCGTGATCGTTTCGGGATCGTCCAGCGCCTGGAGTTCTACAGCAACCAGGACCTGGCGACCATCGTCAGCCGGTCGGCGAACATTCTGGGGCTTGCCATCGAAGACAAGGGCGCTTTCGAGATCGCCCGTCGCGCCCGCGGTACGCCACGGATCGCCAACCGCCTGCTCCGCCGCGTGCGTGACTACGCCGAGGTGCGTGCGAAGGGCCAGATCACCAAGGAAATCGCCGACAAGGCGTTGAACCTTCTGGACGTCGACGAGCGCGGTTTCGACCATTCCGACCGGCGCCTGCTGTTGACCATGATCGAGAAGTTCGATGGCGGGCCGGTAGGCGTGGACAACCTGGCGGCTGCGATCAGCGAAGAGCGGCACACCATCGAGGATGTCCTCGAACCGTACTTGATCCAGCAGGGCTACATCATGCGTACGCCGCGTGGCCGTGTGGTCACCCGGCACGCCTACCTGCATTTCGGCCTGAACATTCCTGGGCGCTTTGCCGAGGGCGGAGAATTTTCTGATCCTGACGATGAGTGACAGATCGAATCGGGGTTTTCGTGGTCCTAGCGCTGGCACTTTGCGACAGCGCTGGCAATACGACATTTCCCCTGAAAAAACAGTTGCCGGGGCGGATTGGCAAGCTGAGGAGTAAGCACTAGAGTATGCGCGCGCAAAATCGGCAGGACCCGTTCGCTCACCGTTGTCGCGTCTATTACGAGGATACTGACGCAGGCGGGGTGGTGTACTACGTCAACTACCTGAAATTCATGGAGCGTGCACGCACCGAAAGGTTGCGGCACCTGGGGTTCTCCCAGTCCGAGCTGGCGGAACAGAATCTATTGTTCGTCGTCCACTCCAGCGAGGCACGCTACCACGCGCCGGCACGGTTGGACGATGCGTTGCGGGTAACCGCACAAGTACTTGAATTGAATCGCGCCAGCCTGCGCTTCGTGCAGCAGGTCTGGCGAGAAGCGGATGAAACACTGCTTTGCGAAGGGCAGTTCCTGGTGGCCGCCGTGCGCGCCGACACTTTCAAACCCCGGGCCATTCCCCCTGAACTGCGCGACGCTTTCATGGCGGACGGCACGGGTACTCAATCGAACGCAGGAGAATAAGCGTGGAAGCAAACGTCGTCGACCATACCTCCATGTGGAGCCTGGTCGCCAATGCCAGTGTGGTGGTTCAGCTGGTAATGCTGACTCTCGTGGCAGCCTCGGTGACCTCTTGGATCATGATCTTCCAGCGCAGCACCATGCTGCGCGCCGGTCGTCGTGCACTGGACGCTTTCGAAGAGCGTTTCTGGTCGGGCATCGACCTGTCCAAACTGTATCGTCAGGCCGGCAGCAACCCTGATCCGGACTCGGGTGTCGAGCAGGTCTTCCGCGCCGGCTTCAAGGAATTTTCGCGCCTGCGCCAGCAGCCGGGCGTCGATCCTGATGCGGTCATGGAAGGCGTGGGACGCGCCATGCGTGTAGCCATCTCCCGCGAGGAAGAGAAGCTCGAGCAGAGCCTGCCGTTCCTGGCCACCGTCGGTTCCACCAGCCCGTACATCGGCCTGTTCGGTACCGTATGGGGCATCATGAACTCCTTCCGCGGCCTGGCCAGCGCCCAGCAGGCCACCCTTGCCACCGTGGCACCCGGCATTGCCGAGGCACTGATCGCCACCGCGATCGGCCTGTTCGCCGCGATCCCGGCAGTCATCGCCTACAACCGCTTCGCTGCACGCAGCGAAACACTGATCGGTCGCTACTACACGTTCGCCGATGAGTTCCAGGCGATCCTGCACCGCAAAGTACACACCAGCGAAGAGTGATCAGGTAGACATCCATGGCCCGAGTTCGCCACAAACGCAAGCCGGTCGCCGAGATGAACGTGGTGCCCTACATCGACGTGATGCTGGTGCTGCTGGTCATCTTCATGGTGACCGCACCCATGCTCAACCAGGGCGTGAAGGTCGACCTGCCCAAGGTTTCCAGCGAAGCCTTGCCGCAGGACAACAACGTCCAGATCCTCACCATCTCGATCAAGGCCGACAAAACCTACTACTGGAACCTCGGTAGCGAAGTCGATACCGACAAACAGATGGACAAGGCGATGACCCTGCCGGAAATGACCAACGCGGTGACCAAGATCATCGCTGCCGGCCGCGACCAGGGCAAACAGACCCAGGTGTTCATCCGGGGTGACAAGGCCGTCGACTATGGCGCGGTCATGGGCGCCATGGGCGGGTTGCAGAAAGCCGGTGTCGGTAACGTTGGCCTGATTACCGAGGCGCCCTGATGCAACAGCGAGAGCCATCCGCCTCGGAAAGCTACTTCTGGCCCAGCGTCTGGGCCATTGGCCTGCATGTGCTGGTGTTCGGCCTGCTGTTCGTCAGCTTCGCCATGACGCCTGAACTGCCGCCGTCCAAGCCGATCGTCCAGGCTACGCTCTATCAGCTCAAGTCAAAGAGCCAGGCGACCACCCAGACCAATCAGAAGATTGCCGGGGAAGCCAAAAAAACGGCTTCACGCCAGACTGAAGTCGAGCAGATGGAGCAGAAGAAGGTCGAGCAGGAAGCTGTGAAGGCCGCGGAACAAAAGAAAGCCGACGCCGCTCAAAAGGCCGAGGAAGCTCGCGAGGCCGCCGAAGCCAAGAAAGCCGAGGACGCTGCCAAGGCTGCCGAGGCGAAAAAGGCCGCCGAGCAGAAGAAGGCCGAGGAAGCGAAGAAGCAGCAGGCTGATATCGCCAAGAAGAAGGCAGAAGACGAGGCCAAGAAACAGGCCGAGGAAGAAGCCAAGAAAGCTGCGGCCGAAGAGGCGAAGAAGAAAGCCGCCGAAGACGCCAAGAAAAAAGCAGCCGAGGACGCCAAGAAGAAAGCAGCGGCGGCCGAGGAAGCGAAGAAGAAGGCAGCCGAAGAGGCCAAGAAGAAGGCCGCTGCGGATGCACAGAAGAAAAAGGCACAGGATGCAGCCCGCAAGGCGGCTGAAGACAAGAAGGCTCAGGCTCTGGCCGAGTTGCTGTCCGACACCACCGAGCGTCAGCAGGCACTGGCCGACGAGCAAGGCGACCAGGTGGCGGGTGATTTCGACGACCTCATCCGCATGCGTGCGGCCGAAGGTTGGGCGCGTCCGCCATCCGCGCGCAAAGGCATGACGGTAGTCCTGCAGATCAACATGCTGCCGGACGGCACGATCACCAATGTGAGCGTGGCCAAGTCCAGTGGCGACGGTCCGTTCGACAGCTCGGCCGTGGCCGCGGTGAAGAACATTGGCCGGTTGACTGAAATGCAGGGCTTGAAGCCGAACGAGTTCAATCCGTATCGTTCGTTCAAGATGACATTTACACCTGAGGATCTAGCGTTGTGATTAAACGTCTGAGAGGACTGCTGGTCATGCTCTGCTGCGTGGCAGGCATGGCCGTGGCGGAGGAAAAGAACATCCTGGTCACCAGCGGCAGCGACCGGGCCACGCCCATCGCGGTAGTGCCGTTCGGTCTGCAGGGTGGCAGCGTGCTGCCGGAAGACATGGCCGACATTATCGGCAACGACCTGCGCAACTCCGGCTACTACGCGCCCATCCCGCGGCAGAACATGATCAGCCAGCCAACCCAGGCCAGCGAAGTCATCTTCCGTGACTGGAAAGCGCTGGGTGCCCAGTACGTGATGGTCGGTAGCATCGTGCCGTCCGGTGGTCGCCTGCAGATCAGCTACGCGCTGTTCAACGTTGCGACCGAGCAACAGGTGCTGACCGGCAGTGTCGGTGGTGGCGTCGATCAACTGCGCGACATGGCGCACTACATCGCTGACCAGTCGTTCGAGAAGCTCACCGGTATCAAGGGTGCGTTCTCCACCCGCATGCTGTACGTGACCGCCGAGCGTTTCTCGACCAACAACACCCGCTACACCCTGCAGCGTTCCGACTACGACGGTGCCCGTGCGGTGACGCTGCTGCAGTCGCGCGAGCCTATCCTGTCGCCGCGTTTTGCACCTGATGGCAAGCGTATCGCCTATGTTTCGTTCGAGCAGAAGCGTCCACGTATCTTCGTCCAGCACATCGATACCGGTCGCCGCGAGCAGATCACCAACTTCGAAGGCCTCAACGGTGCACCGGCCTGGTCGCCCGATGGCAATCGCCTGGCGTTCGTGCTGTCCAAGGACGGCAACCCGGACATCTATGTGATGAACATGGGGTCGCGTCAGATCAGCCGTGTCACTGCAGGCCCTGGTATCAATACCGAGCCGTTCTGGGGCAAGGATGGCAACACCCTGTACTTCACCTCCGACCGTGGTGGCAAGCCACAGATCTACAAGACGTCGGTGGGTGGCGGTGGCGCCGAGCGTGTCACCTTCGTTGGCAACTACAACGCCAACCCGAAACTGTCGGCGGATGAAAAGACCCTGGTAATGATTCATCGCCAGGAAGGTTTCACCAACTTCAAGGTGGCTGCCCAGGACTTGCAACGGGGAAGTGTAAAGATTCTTTCTGAAACGAGTCTTGATGAGTCTCCCACTGTTGCGCCTAACGGCACCATGCTAATCTACGCCACCCGCCAGCAGGGCCGGGGAGTCTTGATGCTCGTGTCGCTTAACGGCCGTGTGAGGCTCCCACTTCCTACCGCTCAAGGCGAAGTCAGAGAACCGTCCTGGTCCCCCTACCTGAACTGATTGCGGCGTAACAATTTTGCTTAACACACTGGGGTTTCATTAGGAGTTTCACGATGGAAATGCTGAAGTTTGGTAAATTCGCTGCGCTGGCTCTGGCCATGGCCGTAGCTGTAGGTTGCTCCTCCAAGGGCGGTGACAACGCTGGCGAAGGCGCTGTTGACCCGAACGCTGGCTACGGTGCAAACACCGGCGCTGTCGACGGTTCCCTGAGCGAAGAAGCCGCCCTGCGCGCAATCACCACCTTCTACTTCGAATACGACAGCTCGGATCTGAAGCCAGAAGCCATGCGCGCCCTGGACGTTCACGCCAAGGACCTGAAAGCCAACGGCAACCGCGTTGTTCTGGAAGGTAACACCGACGAGCGTGGTACCCGCGAGTACAACATGGCTCTGGGCGAGCGTCGTGCCAAGGCCGTTCAGCGCTACCTGGTTCTGCAGGGCGTTTCCCCTGCTCAGCTGGAACTGGTTTCCTACGGCGAAGAGCGTCCAGTTGCTACCGGCAACGACGAGCAGTCCTGGGCTCAGAACCGTCGCGTAGAACTGCGTAAGTAAGTTCTTATGCGTATGTGCCGTCGTGTTGTAACCGTCCTCGCCCTCAGCCTGCCGCTTTCTGCGTGGGCTGCGGTTCCTGTAGTTGATGACAACGGAGGCAGTTATCCGCCTTCGGGTTATGGCACGAGCGGCGCCTATGCCGGGGCAGGGGCTTCGGCCCCTGCTTCTGCACAGGGTCAGCTGTTCCTGCAGCTGCAACAGATGCAGGACCAGATTTCCCGTCAGCAAGGCATCATCGAAGAGCTGCAGAACGATGTGTCGCGCATGAAGCAGGAAAACCTGGAGCGATACCAGGATCTGGACCGCCGCATCAACAGTGGTGCCGCACCAGCCGCTACACCCGATAATTCCTCCACCGGTGGCGCATCCGACGCCGCAGGTGCCGCTGCCGGCGCAAGCGCTGCGCAGCAACCGGCTGCCAATGGCGAGCCGGCCGATCCGGCGAAAGAAAAGCTGTTCTACGATGCTGCTTTCGATCTGATCAAGCAGAAGGACTTCGACAAGGCCAGTCAGGCCTTCAGCGCCTTCCTGCGCAAGTATCCCAACAGCCAGTACGCCGGCAACGCGCAGTACTGGCTGGGTGAGGTCAACCTCGCCAAAGGCGACCTGCAAGGCGCCGGCCAGGCCTTCGCCAAGGTCAGCCAGTTGTACCCCAAGCACAGCAAGGTGCCTGACTCGCTGTACAAGTTGGCCGATGTCGAACGTCGCATGGGCCATACCGACAAGGTCAAGGGCATCCTGCAGCAAGTCATCACCCAGTACCCTGGCACCTCCGCCGCGCAACTGGCCCAGCGTGACCTGCAGAAGCTCTGAACTGCACCGCTTGAAAGAAACCCGCGCCTGGCGCGGGTTTTTTCGTTAGAATCTCTGCCCTTTTTTCGTAAACACGCTGTTGCGGATAACGCTATGTCGAGTCTGCAGCAGTGCCTGACGGAGGCGGTCAGCCTGTATAGCTGTCACGCCCGTGGCGACCATGCAAGACACATTACGTATCACCGAAGTCTTTTACTCGTTGCAGGGTGAAACGCGAACGGCTGGCTTGCCCACCGTGTTCGTGCGTTTGACCGGCTGCCCGCTGCGCTGCCAGTACTGCGACAGTGCCTACGCATTCAGTGGCGGCACACTGCGTACCCTCGACGACATTCTCGAGCAGGTCGCGGGCTTTCGTCCGCGCTATGTCTGCGTCACTGGGGGCGAACCGTTGGCCCAGCCCAACGCATTGCCTTTGCTTGAGCGCCTGTGCGATGCGGGCTATGAGGTTTCGCTGGAGACCAGCGGCGCGCTCGACATCTCGCGGGTAGACACGCGCGTCAGTCGCGTGGTCGACCTCAAGACCCCCGGTTCGGAAGAGGTTCACCGTAACCGCTACGAGAACATCGAACACCTGACGAGCAATGATCAGGTCAAGTTCGTCATCTGCTCCCGCGAGGACTACGACTGGGCAGTGTCCAAGCTGATCCAGTACAACCTCGAAGGACGGGCAGGTGAGGTCCTGTTCTCGCCCAGCCACCATCAGGTGAGCGCCAGCGACCTGGCCGACTGGATCGTCGCCGACAACCTGCCCGTGCGTTTCCAACTGCAACTGCACAAGTTGCTGTGGAACGACGAACCGGGCCGCTGATCAAGAGAGTGATGACATGACTGAAAAACGTGCGGTAATCCTGCTGTCTGGCGGCCTGGACTCGGCCACTGTGGTCGCCATGGCCAAGGCCGAGGGCTACAGTTGCTACACCATGAGCTTCGATTACGGCCAGCGCCACCGCGCCGAGCTCAACGCCGCTGCGCGGGTGGCTCGCGATCAGGGCGTGGTCGAGCACAAGGTCATTGGCTTGAACCTCGATGGTATTGGCGGTTCGGCCCTCACCGACAGCAGCATCGATGTGCCTGAAGCACCTACCGAGGGTATTCCGGTCACTTATGTACCGGCGCGCAACACCGTGTTCCTGTCGTTGGCGCTGGGCTGGGCGGAAGTGCTGCAAGCTCGTGACATCTTCATTGGCGTCAACGCTGTTGATTATTCGGGTTACCCCGATTGTCGCCCGGAGTTCGTCGAGGCCTTCGAGCGCATGGCCAACCTGGCTACCAAGGCGGGTGTGGAAGGGCAGGGGTTCCGCATCCAGGCGCCACTGCAGAACCTGAGCAAGGCGCAAATCGTCGAGGCCGGTATTGCCCGTGGGGTGGACTACAGTCTGACGGTTTCCTGCTATCAGGCAGATGATGATGGCCGCGCCTGCGGCAAGTGCGACAGCTGCCGCCTGCGGGCGGAAGGCTTCAAGGCCGCAGGTGTGGCCGATCCGACACGCTATTTTTGAGAAATTTTCGATGGAGTGTTGATTTCCTCTGAGAAATCAGTAATATACGCGCCATCCAACGGGTCGTTAGCTCAGTTGGTAGAGCAGTTGGCTTTTAACCAATTGGTCGTAGGTTCGAATCCTACACGACCCACCATATTCACAGCGGTTCGCATGTATTGAGACCACTGTACGAAAAGCCCGCCTTATGGCGGGCTTTTTCGTTTGCGTCTCCGTGGTTCATGCCGGGTTCAACCAGCGTGTGCAGATCGGGGGAGCGTGACAACAAGCAAGCCTTGCAAATGACTTTAAAATGTTATGTTATAACCTTAAATTTGATCAGCTTTTTGTCGACACGAGTGCCCCTCCGCCATGGACAGACGCACCTTCCTGCAGCTGCTGTTTGCCGGCTGTACCTTGCCTGTCAGCCGCCTGGTGCTGGCAAATACCGCCGAGCAGGTTCGCGGTGCAGTATTGCGCCAGGCGGCAGAGGGCACGACCCTGCTGCTGGACCTCAGTGGCCCGATACCCGCCCGCACTTTCACCCTCGAAGCGCCGCCGCGGCTGGTTCTTGACCTGCAAGGCGCGGGGCTGGCGACTTCGCTTGATGGGCTGGCCCTCAAGGGCACGCCAATCAAGGCAATTCGCAGTGCAGCGACTGCAGACGGCGGCTTGCGCATTGTGCTTGATCTGCGCTCACCGGGGATTTCCGGCGAGCTGCAGACGCTCGCCCGCGGTCGGCAGTTGGCCCTGCGTCTTGGCGGATTGCCAGTTGCGGCCGCAGTGCCGACGGGCAAGGCTGTCGGGAATAGGGCGCCGCCGCAGGGGCGTGACCTGTTGATCGTCATCGACGCCGGTCACGGCGGCAAGGATCCAGGTGCCGTCGGCAGTGGCGGCGAGCAGGAAAAGCTCGTCGCACTGGCCATCGCCCGCCTGCTGGCGCGCCGCATCGATGCGCAGAAGGGCTTCAAGGCTCGCCTGGTGCGCAATCAGGACGTATTCATCCCGCTACGCAAACGTGCCGAAATGGCCCAGCGGCTGAACGCCGACCTGTTCATTTCCGTGCATGCCGACGCGGCGCCGAGGCGCACCGCATCCGGTGCCTCGGTGTTCGCCCTGTCCGAGCATGGTGCCACTTCGACCGTGGCGCGCTGGATGGCACAACGTGAGAACGATGCCGATTTCGTCGGGGTGTCCAGCGTGTTGAAAAAGCCGCCCAAGGATCCGGTGGTGGCTGGCGTGCTGCTGGACATGTCGATGAACGCGACCATCTCCACCAGCCTGGACCTGGGGCATTCGGTGCTGGGCCAGCTCGAAGGCGTGGCTGGTCTGCACCAGGCCCGGGTGGAGCAGGCCGGTTTCGCGGTGCTCAAGTCGCCCAGCGTGCCTTCGATCCTGGTGGAAACTGGCTTCATGTCCAATGCCCGGGATTGCCAGCGGCTGCAGGATCCACGGCATCAGCGCAAGGTCGCCGAGGCGATTTTCGCCGGGCTCGACAAGCACTTCCGCCGGCGTGCCCCCGATGGCAGCTACCTGGCCGCGCTCGCCGCGTACCGCCTGGCCGAGCCTGGCGCCCAAGGCTGAAGCGGGCCGCTACGAGAACGCATCGGGCTTGCGTATACTGTGCGCCTTTACGGTCCAGGGCTGAACCCTGCGACCCGCTCACGGATCGCGCACAGAGGCTTGCCAGTACGATGACGCAAGGATGTACTTCCATCACTGAGGCACCGTTGATCTCGGTCGTCGCCCCCTGCTACAACGCCGAGAAGTACCTGGAGGCGGCCCTGGCGAGCATCTTTGCCCAGGACTACCCGAACTTCGAAGTCATCATCGTCGACGACGGCTCCAGCGACCGAAGCGTGGAGATGCTGCGCGCGTTGCAGTCGACCTACGATTTCACCCTGCTGACCCAGGCCAACCAAGGGGTCAGCGGCGCGCTCAATACCGGTCTGCAGCATGCTCGTGGGGTCTACGTCTCGACCCCCGATCTCGACGACATCATGCTGCCGAACTCCCTGAGCGTTCGCGCCGCCTATCTGGACGCCCACCCGAAGGTCGGTTGCGTCGGTGCGTTGATCGTCTACATGGACACCGAAGGCCGCGACACAAAGGTGCAGCAACGCACCGAAATCAAGACCTTCGATTTTGCCGAGATCCTGCGTGACGCCGTCGTCGTCGGTGCGCCAGGCTCGCTGTACCGGATGGAGGCGATGCGCGCGGCTGATTTCTACGATCCGGCCATCAAGGTCCAGGATTTCCAGATGACCTTGCGCATTGCCGCCCAGGGTTACGAGATCCACGAACTGCCGGTGTGCGTCACCCGCTACCGCCGCCACCCCAACAACCTGTCGCGCAAGTTCAAGGTGTTGCTGGAGGCTGATCTCAAGGCCATCGCCCCCTACCAGCAGTATTCGGGTTATGCCCGTGGGCGCTCGGTGCTGTTGCACAAGGCGCTCAAGTACGCCGTGGTTGCCGACAAGGCCTATGCCTGGGATCTGCTGCGCAGCATTCCCCTGCGCCACTACAACAAGACCACCCTCAAGCGCATCAAGCGCCTGATGTTCCACCGTTGATGCCGATCAAGGAGCGCCTGCCGTGAAATTCTTCAGGAACCTGGCCGAGCGCCGCGAACGCAAGCGTCTGCGGGCGATGGACAAGCTTGAGCGTGCAGCGGAGAAGATCCGCCTGCGCTATCCGCGCAGCACGGTCGGCGTGGGCAGCTACGGTATCCCCGAGGTCACCGATTTTGGTGATGATGCCGTCCTGCGTATCGGTAATTACACCTCCATCGCCGCAGGTGTCCAGGTCCTGCTGGGAGGCGAGCATCGTACCGACTGGCTGACTACCTATCCCTTTCCGGCAATGATCGACGGCCTGGAAGACATCAAGGATTACGCCCCCAGCAAGGGCGACGTGGTGATCGGCAGCGACTGCTGGATCTGCACCAACGCGGTGATCCTTTCCGGAGTCACCATCGGTCATGGCGCCATCGTTGCCGCCGGGGCGATGGTCACCCGCGATGTACCGCCATTTGCCGTGGTCGGTGGCAACCCGTGCAAGTTCATCCGCTGGCGCTTCGACGAGCCGGTGCGCGAAGCCTTGCTGGAGGCGGCCTGGTGGGACTGGCCGATGGAAGAGGTCAAGCAGGTGGCGCGCATGCTCAGCAGCGCTGACCTGGACGCCTTCCTCGGCTACGCCAGAGCCCGTCAGGGCCGCTGAGGCCCTATCGCTCGATTGACCGACTCCAGCGCGCGTTCCACTGCGGTCGCTGCTGGTTGACCTCGTCCCAGTTCACCACCACGGCGCTCTGCTGGTACTGCTGCATCGCCTCGACCTGGCCGCGCGTGCGCTCGGTGGTCGGGGTCGTGGGGTTGGACGGAATCTGGTCGCCTTCCTCCAGCGCCGGGGCCTGGGCCGCAGGCGTCAGCAGGTAGGCGGCGAGCTTCTGTGCCAGTTCCGGCTGGTCGTTGTTGGCCACCACGCATTCGGCGAAATTCAGCACCACCGCTCCTTCCTTGGGCTGGGCGTAGGCCACCGGGATGCCCTTGGCCTGCAGGGTGGTGACCTGTGTGGGCGTCAGCGGGAACAGCGCGGCTTCGTCGGTCTGCACCATCTCGGAGATCTTCGCCGAACTGGCGATGTACTCCAGCACGTTTGGCCCCACCTGCTTGGGCCAGGCCTTGAAGCCCGGTTCGACGTTGCTTTCGTCTCCGCCCTGCAAACGGTTGTACATCAGGAAGCCATGCAGGCCGAAGGTCGAGGAGGCCAGCGACTGGAACACCAGTTTGTCCTTGAAGCGCGGGTCTTGCAGGTCGACCCAGGAGGTAGGTGCTGCCCAGCCGTTCTTCTCGAACAGCCGAGTGTTGTAGGCCAGCCCCGTGACCCCGAGACTGACAGCTACGGCTTCTTCCTTGATACGTGCCTTCTGCGGAATCTGCGACAAGGCCTCGCTGGGCTGCAGCTTGCTGCACAGCCCCATCGAGATGGCCCGGTACATGATGCCGTCGTCGAGCATCACCACATGCATCTGCGGCTTCTTGCTGTTGGCCTGGACCTTGGCCAGGTGGTCGGCCGAGGTGCCGGGCACGATCACTACCTTGACGTTGTTCGCCTGCTCGAAGGCCGGCAGCACCTTGTCGGCGTAGGTACGCTCCATGGTGCCGCCGTTCATGCCCAGGTACAGGGTCGGGGTGGCGGCCTGCAGCGTGGGGTTGGCGGCGAGCATAGCCAGTGACAGGCAGGACAAGCCGGTGCCGAGAATACGTTTGACGTGCTTCATGAAAGCGACCTTCCTCTTAGTGGTTACAGGCCAGGTCGTGACGGACCTGGAAACGACGGATGGAAAATGCCTCGATCGGCTGGCCGCTGGCGCCGTCGCAGACCAGCTCGGCCAGCGCCTCGCCGACTGCCGGGCCGATCTGGAAGCCCGCTCCGGCAAAGCCGAAGCCATGCAGCAGACCGGGTTGGGTGGTGCTGGCGCCGATCACCGGCTCGTGGTCGGGCAGGTAGCCCTCGGTGCCGCTCCAGGTGCGGATCGCCTGGGCACCGGCCAGAAAGGGGTAGAGTTCGACGGCGTTGCGCAGGATCGCCAGCACCGCTGATTGCCCTGGGCGAGCGCGGTAGGCGTCCAGGGCGAAGCCACGCCCGCCGCCGAGCACGCAATTGCCGCGGGCGACCTGGCGGGCATAGATGCCGCCGCCCTCGACACCGGTGCTGGCATTCATCACCCAGGGCAAGGGTTCGGTGACCAGCATCGCCGGGTGACCAGACTCCATCGGTACCGGCTCGCCGAACTGCGCCGCCAGGTCGGCGGCCCAGGCACCGGCACAATTGAGCAGCCACGGCGCGCGCAGGCGCAAGCCGCTCTGGGTGTGCAGGATGAAGCGCTGGCCATCGTGCTCGACACGGCTGTCGCCGGCCTGCTCGATGACCCGTGCGCCTTTCTGGCGGGCGGCGCGGGCGAATGCGGGGGAGACCAGGCGCGGGTTGGCGTGGCCATCATCAGCGCAGTACGAGGCGCCGACGGCGATCTCGCCGACCCAGGGGTAGCGGGCGCGCAAGGTGCTGCGGTCGAGCAGTTGCAGGTCCAGGCCATGGTCGCGGCTGGCCGCTTCATAGGCTTGCAGCGCGACGAAGTCGGCTTCGCTGCGCGCCAGTTTCAGGTGTCCGGAGCGCAGGTACTCGCCATCGATGCCGATCAGCGCAGGCAGTTCGCCCCAGATCTGGTGCGCCCGCTGCGACAATGGCAATTGTGCCAGGCTGCGCCCCTGGCGGCGCACGCCGCCGTAGTTGACACCGCTGGACTGGGCGCCGCAGAAGCCACGTTCCAGCAAGGTCAGCGAACGGCCACGCCGGGCCAGGGCAAGCGCCGCCGAGGCGCCGACGATACCGGCCCCCATGACGATCACCTCCGAGTCGATCCACGGGCTCATGCGTCATGCTCCACGCCGAAGGGCAGGGGTTTGATCGGTGCCTGGGCGCGCAGGCGGCCGACCTCGTGCAGAGCCTTGCCGCTGCAACTGGCGATGATTTCCGCAGCTGCCGCGCCGCACATGCGGCCCTGGCAGCGGCCCATGCCGACCCGGCAGTGAGCCTTGACCCGGTTGATCTCCCAATGGCCTTCGCCGACCACGGCGCGCAGCTCGCCGACGCTGATCTCTTCACAGCGGCACACCACCAGATCATCCGCTGCCTGTTCGGCCCAGCGCTCGGGGAAGGGGAAGGCGGCTTCCAGCCCTTCACGGAAGCGGCCAATGCGTGTCAGGCGTTTTTCCAGGGTGCGGCAGCGCTGGAGATCGACGCTTTGGCCGAGGTCCTGCAGCAGCGCCAGGGCGGCGCGTTCGCCGGCCATTTCGGCGGCATCGGCGCCCATGATCCCGGCGCCATCGCCGGCCAGGTAGACATCATGCTGGCTGCTGCGCCCGGCCTCGTCGCGGCGCGGCAACCAGGCGCGGTTGAGCGTATCCCAGTCGAATGCACAGCCGAGCAGGTCGGCCAGCTGCGTTTCGCTGCGCAGCGCATGGGCGAAGGCCAGCGCATCGCATTCGGTGTCATGAAGCTGGTCGCCCTTGCGCCATATCGCTCGTTGCACCTGTTGCCCGCCTTCGATGCGTTCAAGCGTCGCGCCGTGGTGCACCGGCACGCCATTGGCGGCGAGCCAGGCGCGGTAGTACAGGCCCTTGCTCAGGGTTGCCGGTTGCTCCAGCAGTTCAGGCAGGGCGCGGCACTGGGCGCTGAAGGGCGCGCTGTCGAGTACGCCGAGTACCTTGGCGCCAGCCTTGGCGTACTGATAGGCCACCAGGTAAAGCAATGGCCCGCTGCCGCAAAACAGCACGCGCTCGCCAATGGCGCAGCCCTGATGCTTGAGCGCGATCTGCGCAGCTCCCAGGGTGTAGACCCCAGGCAGCGTCCAGCCCGGCACCGGCAGCACCCGGTCGGTGGCGCCGGTGGCGATGATCAGGCGCTGGTAAGGCAGGTGCGCGGCATGGCCGTCGCGCAGGGTGTCCAGGGCGCCGTGTTCGGCGTTCCACACCAGGGTGCCGGGGCGATAGTCGATGTGCCCGGCGAGCTGGTCGAGGGTCTGGTGCAGCGCGCTGGCCTTGCGAGCCTCGAAACCGTAGAGCTGGCGCGCCGGTCGCGTGAAGTTGGCCGGTTGGCGGCGATAGATCTGCCCGCCGCCCTGGCTGGCTTCGTCGATCAGGGCTGGACGCACACCGTGCTCCACCAGCGTCTGCGCGGCGCGGATCCCGGCGGGGCCGGCACCGACGATCACCACGGCGTTCATGGCCGGCGCCCCGGTTCGCGCAGCACCTGCTGGCCGGCTTCCAGCGCAGTGGCGCAGGCACGGACGCGGCGGCCATCGCCCAGCCGTACCCAGCAGTCCTGGCAGGCACCCATCAGGCAGAACCCGGCGCGGGGCTCGGCGCTGAAATCGCTGCCGCGCAGGTGCGTTCCACTGGTCAGTACGGCGGTCAGCAGGGTGTCGCCGAGCAAGCCACTGGCCGGCTCGCCGTCGAGGGTGAATTGCAGCACCGGGCGCTGGCGCTCGGCGAGGCGTTTGAACAAGGCCATGTCAGTGCTTCCCTACCAGGACCCGATCCAGGCCATAGACCCGGTCGAGCAGAATCATGGTCACCGCCGTCAGGGCGATCACCAGGGCCGACACCGCAGCCATCATCGGGTCGATGGATTCGGTGGCGTAGACGTACATCTTCACCGGCAGGGTCTGGGTGGCCGGGGAGGTGACGAAGATCGACAGGGTCACCTCATCGAAGCTGTTGATGAACGCCAGCAGCCAGCCGCCGGCGATACCGGGCAGGATCATCGGCAGGGTGATCTTGCGAAACAGCGTGAAGCGGCTCGCACCCAGCGATTCGGCGGCCTGCTCGGCGCTGCGGTCGACGCCGATGGCGGCGGCGATCACCAGGCGCAGTACGTACGGGGTGATCACCACCGTGTGCGCCAGCACCAGCCAGGTGAAGCTGCCGTTGACCCCGAGCAGGGCGAACAGGCGCAGCAGCGCCACCCCCAGCACCAGGTGCGGAATGATGATCGGCGACAGGAACAGCACGTTGAGAAAGTCGCGCCCCGGGAACTGCAGGCGCGTGATTGCAAGCCCTGCCGGCACCGCGATCAGCGTCGCCAGGCTGGCGGCAAGAAACGCCAGTTGCAGGCTGTTGTTGAAGGCTTCGAGGAAGTCGGCGCGCTCGAACACCGCTTCGAACCAGCGCAGCGAGAACCCCGCCGTGGGCAGGCTCAAGGTGTTTTCCGGAGTGAATGCCACCAGGCACACCACCACCAGCGGTGCGAGCATGAAGACCACCACCAGGCTGTGGAAGGTCAGGGCCAGAGGACCGTTCTTGGACATGAGTTACCCCAGCGATTTCTTGTAGCGGCGTTCGATCATGCGGTTCCACGACAGCATGATCAGCAGGTTGACCAGCAGCAGGGCGATGGCGATGGCCGCGCCCATGGGCCAGTTCAGGTCGGCCAGGTACTGGTCGTAGACCAGCGTGGCGACCATCTTCAGTCGCCGCCCGCCGAGCAGGCCGGGGATGGCGAAGGAGCTGGCGGCCAGGCCAAAGACGATCAGCGTGCCGGACAGCATCCCTGGCATCACCTGCGGCAGTACCACCAGGCGCATGACCTTGGCCTGGCTGGCCCCAAGTGACAGCGCGGCCTGTTCGGCGGCCGGGTCGAGCTTCTGCAGGCTGGTCCAGACCGGGATGATCATGAACGGCAGCATCACGTGGACCAGCGCGACGATCACCGCGAACGGGGTGTACAACAGCTTCATCGGCGCGCCACCCAGGGCCTGGATGGCGTGGTTGACCAGCCCATCGGCGCCCAGCAACAGGCTCCAGCCGAAGGCACGCACCACCACCGAGATCAGCAGCGGGGTGAGGATCACCACCAGGAAGATCGAGCGCCACGGGCTGCCCATGCGGCTGAGGATGTAGGCCTCGGGTACACCGATCACCACGCACAGCAGGGTGACCAGGGCGCTGATCCAGAAGGTGCGCCAGAAGATTTCGAGGAAATAGCTGTCGCCGAGCAGCGCCAGGTAGTGCTCGAAGGTCCAGTGGTCGGCACGGATGCCGACTTCGTAGTCGAAGACATTGAACGACAGCACCAGGGTCAGCAGCAGCGGCACGATCAGCAGTGCGGCGAACAGTGCCAGCGCTGGTGCCGACAGCCAATAGCCGCGCAGGTCACGGTGTTGCCTGGCGCAGGTGGCGGGGGCAGGCACGGCGCTGTTCATGCGCTCACCTCGTCGGCGGCGAGCACCCGCAGCAGCTCGGGCTGCCAGTCCAGGCCGACATCGACACCTTCGCCGAGCGGGGCGCTGCCATCGTTGCGCCGCACCACGGTCAGCTCGCCCAGCGGTGTGCCGATGCGGTACAGCCATTGGCTGCCAAGGAAGTAGCGGGTCAGGATGCGGCCTTGCAGGCGACCGACGCCGTTGTCGAGCAGGTCGATCTTTTCCGGGCGCAGGCTCAGGGTCAGGCTGGCGTCGCGGCAGTGGTGCACCTGCGGCAGGCCTGCGCCGTCCAGCTCGCCGGGCAACAGGTTGGCCTTGCCGACGAAGTCGGAGATGAAGCGGGTGCGCGGGTGTTCGTAGAGGCGATATGGCTCGTCGACCTGGGTGACACGTCCGGCCTGCATCACCACCACGCGATCGCTGATCGACAGGGCTTCGGCCTGGTCATGAGTGACCATCAGTGTGGTGATGCCGACTTCGCTCTGGATCCTGCGGATCTCGAACTGCATCTCCTCGCGCAGGTTGGCGTCGAGGTTCGACAGTGGCTCGTCGAGCAGCAGCACCGGTGGCTCGATCACCAGCGCCCGGGCCAGGGCCACACGCTGGCGCTGGCCACCGGATAGCTCGCGTGGGTAGCGTTCGGCGTGCCGCTCCAGGCGCACCAGTGCCAGTACCTCGGTCACCTTGCGGCGAATCTCGGTTTCGGGCTGCTTGCGCATGCGCAGGCCGAAGGCGACGTTGTCGGCCACGGTCATGTGCGGGAACAGGGCGTAGCTCTGGAACACCACGCCCAGGCCACGGCTGCTGGGCTTGGCGTGGGTGATGTCGCGCCCGTCGAGCAGGATGCGGCCGCTGCTGACGTCGACGAAGCCGGCGATCATCTGCAGGGTGGTGGTCTTGCCGCAGCCTGAAGGCCCGAGCAAGGAGACGAACTCGCCTTGTTCGATGGCGAGGTTGGTGGCGACCACGGCGTCGATCGCGCCGTAGCGTTTGCAAAGATTGTCCAGTTGCAGAAAGGCCATGACTGCGTTCCACCTGTCTTTTGTCGCGTGTCGGGCACGCTTGTTGTTGGGGCAGATGCAAGGAGGCAAATCGAGGACCGATGAATACTCACGAGGCCACCGGTGTGTTGTTCGATTTGTCCCGGTGGACGCAGAGTAGGCGCAAGCCTAGGATGGCCTCAATGGCGAATTTCACTGAGTCGAGCACTATTTTCAGTTTTATTCGTTCAGTGAAATTCAGATAAGGAAAAGCACAAGTTGAATTCCGATAAACGAAATCAGGAAGAGCCAGGCGTCAGTGTGGTCTCGCGTTTGTTCGCGGTGTTGAGGGTGTTGGGCGAGGCGCCGGTGGAGGGCATGCGGGTGATCGAGCTGGCCGAGCAGGTGGGCCTGTCCCAGCCGACCGTGCACCGGCTGGTGCGCAGCCTGGTGGATGAAGGCATGGTCGAGCAGGAGGCGCGCAGCAAGCGTTATCGCCTGAGCCTGGCGTTCTTTGCCCTGGCGGCGCGGGCAGGCAACAGCGGTAACCTGCGCGATCTGGTGCGACCCAGCTTGCTGCGCCTCTCAGCTTCGCTGGGTGACTCGCTGTTTCTGCTGGCGCGCAGCGGCTTCGATGCGGTGTGCCTGGATCGCAGCGAAGGGCCGTATCCGATCCGTACCTTCACCGGTGATATCGGTGGGCGTGTGGCGTTGGGCGTGGGGCAGGGGAGCCTGGCGATCCTGGCGTTCCTGCCGGAGGAGGAGCGCGAGGCGGTGATTCGCAACAACCTGCCGCGGCTACGGGATTTCCACCTGTACGACGAGGTGTTCCTGCGCGCGGAGGTGGAGAACGTGCGGCGCCAGGGGTATGCTGCGCGCAACACCGGCGTGTTGCCAGGCATGGCCGGACTTGCGGTACCGATCCTAGATGGCAATGGCCATGCCGTGGCGGCGTTGAGCGTGGCGACCATCAGCGACCGGCTGGGGCCGGAGCGCCTGCCGATGGTGGTCGAGTTGCTCAAGCGCGAAACGGCGGCGATCGGGCCGAGGATCAATCCGTTCGACCCGACCTTGCGGCATCCCTCGCGGGTGTTTGGGGAGTGAACACCGCAGTACCGCCGATCAGGTCCTGAACTGTTCCATCAGCGCTTGCTGTTGATTGGCCAGCCGGTTGAGCGCCTGGCTGATCTGCGCCGACTCTTCGGCCTGCCCTGACAACGACTCGGTCACATCGCGAATGCCCGCCACGTTGCGGTTCACCTCTTCGGCCACCGCGCTCTGTTCCTCGGCCGCCGAGGCGATCTGCAGGTTCATGTCGCTGATCACCGCCACCGCCTCGCCGATCCGTTGCAGCGCTGGCAGTGCCTGGTCCATGCGCTGGGCATTGTCCTGGGCCTGGCGTTGACCGGCCTGCATGGCATCGACCACATCCCGCGTGCCTTGCTGCAAGCCTTCGATCACCACGCGGATCTCCTCCACCGATACCTGGGTGCGCTGGGCCAGGTTGCGCACTTCGTCGGCGACCACGGCAAATCCGCGCCCGGCTTCGCCTGCACGGGCAGCCTCGATGGCGGCATTGAGCGCCAGCAGGTTGGTCTGCTCGGCAATCGCGCGGATTACCTCCAGTACAGAGCCGATCTGCTCACTGCGTCCGGCCAGTGAACGGGCTTCGTCCATGGCCGCATCCATGCCCGCGGCCAGGTTGGCGATGGTCTGGCGGGTGCTGGCGATCAGTCGCAGGCCCTCCTGGCTGGCCTGGTCGGCACCCCGCGCCGCCTCGGCAGCCTGCGAAGCGTTGTGGGCGACATCCTGCGCCGTGGCGCTCATCTCGTTGGCGGCGGTGGCTACCTGCTCGATCTCGCGATGTTGCAACTGCATGCCGGCACTGGTCTGGCTGGCGATGGCGGCCGACTGGTCAGCCGTGCCGCGTGCTTCGTGCAGCGACGCCTTGACCTGGGCGATCACCGGCTGGAGCTTGTCGAGGAAGCGGTTGAACCAGCCTGTCAGTTGGCCCAGTTCGTCGTCGCGGGCGTAGTCCAGGCGACGGGTCAGGTCGCCCTCGCCGCTGGCGATATCGCGCAAGCGTTCGGCCACGGCAAGGATCGGCCGCGTCACGCCGCGCGCGGTCAGCCACACCAGCAGCAGGCCGAACACGGCGGCGACCAGGCCGATCAGCAGGCTGCTGAGGTTTGCCTGCTGATTGTGTGCGTCCAGGCGCTGGTTGACCGCCACGGCAGGGGCGCGCAGCACCGCTTCCGGCACTTCCAGCAGCACCTGCCATGGCGCGGCGTCGGGGATCGGTGCGAACGGGTGGGCAACGCGCAGCATCCCGCCTTCCTGGCGCTCGACCGGCTGGCCGGCACGCATCGGTGCCAGTTCGCGTACCGCCTCACCCAGCGCCTGCTCCAGGGGCTTGCTCAACTGGCTGGCGTCCTGGCTGTGTCCGGCCAGCAGGCCGACAGGGCTGACGATGCTGACCTGGCCCTGGCCTTCGAACAGCTTCTGGCGCCCGGCCAGGCTCAGTTGCTGCAGGTTGTCCAGGCCAATGTCAAGGCCGAGCACGCCGATCACCTTGCCGTTTTCCAGCAGTGGCAGCGCGATGCTCGTCATCAGTACCTGACGGCCGTTGACTTCGTCGAAGTACGGGTCGAGCACACAGGCCTTGGCAGTTTCCAGCGGGCAGGTCAGCCAGCGGTTGTAGGCTGAGCCGTTGGCGCCAACGCGGGTGTCGGCCAGCATCGATTCGGGCATCGCTTCGGAGGCGACCTCGCCGGAGTCTTCGCGTGACCAGTACAGCGAGAAGCGCCCTTGCTCGTTGCTGCCCAACTCGGCCTGGCCGCTGAAACGTGCGTCCTGATGCTCCAGAGCGTCCGGTTGAAATACCAGGTAGAGGCCGATCAGGTCGGGGTTGCCTGCCAGCGCGGCACCGGCTTCCTTGACCAGGTCGCTGCGCAATTGGTCACCGCCGCGTGCCCTGAGCACCTGCACCAGGCGGGCGAAACCGTTGCCGTATTGATAGGCATCCATGAAATAGCGCTGGATGCGCAGCGACTGGGTCTCGGCGTGGGCCTGCAGGCGCAGCCGCGCGCTCTGGTCGAGCAACTCGGTGTTGGCAGTGAACACCTGTTCGGCGCTGCGCCGGGACTGGATCAGCGAAGTGGCTACCAGCAAGGCGACCACCGCCAGCAGACACAAGCCGGCAAGCAGGGTGATTTTCCACTGGATGGAGAGACGGCGCAGCGACATGGAGCGTTTCCTTCTCGATCAAGACAACGCCCGCGGTCAGGCGCGGGCGTTGTCGGCAGGGTGGGTCATTCGGCCACGTAGCTTGGCGGGGCGACGCGGAACGCCTTGGTCAGCCAGGCCAGGTACAGCACGCCGCACAAGGCCCAGGCGCCGCCGAACGCCAGCGAATGCTCGTCCAGGTCGATCCACAGTACGGCGATGATGCAAAAGCCTATCGTCGGCAGCACCAGATACTTGAGGTTGTTGGTCAGGCCCTTGTTGCGCCGCTCGCGAACATAGCAATGGTTGATGACCGACAGGTTGACGAAGCTGAAGGCCATCAGTGCGCCGAAGTTGATCACCGAGGTGGCGGTCACGAGGTCGAAGAAGATCGCCGACAGGGCGACCACACCCACCACCACGATGTTCAGCACCGGGGTGCGATAGCGCGGGTGCAGACGGGCGAACAGGCGGGCCGGGATCACCTTGTCGCGGCCCATCACGAACAGCAGGCGGGACACGCTGGCCTGGGACGCCAGGCCCGAGGCGATGGTGTTGATCACCGTGCAGGCGATGAACACCGACTGGAACAGCTTGCCACCGACGTACAGGGCGATTTCCGGCAGGGCGGCTTCATGATCCTGGAAGCGGTCCATGGTCGGGAAGTACGCCTGGATGAAGAACGACATGGTGATGAACACCGCGCCACCGATCAGGGCGATCAGGAAGATCGCGCGCGGGATGGTGCGCGCCGGATCGCGGGTTTCTTCTGACAGGCAGGTGACGGCGTCGAAGCCCAGAAACGAGAAGCACAGGATGGTTGCGCCGGCGACCAGTGCACTGAACTGCGTCTGTTCATCGGCGAACGGCATCAACGTCCAGGCCGTGCCCAGCCCTTCGCCCTGGTGCAGGCCGCGCACGCAAAGGTAGACGAACACGGCCATGATCGCGATCTGCACCGCCACGAACAGGGTATTGAAGTTGGCCACCAGGTTGATGCTGCGCATATTGACCAGGCTGATCAGGGTGACGAAGGCCACCACCCACGCCCATGCCGGGACCTCGGGGAACATCGCCGACAGGTACAGCTTGGCCAGCAGGGCGTTGACCATCGGCAGCAACAGGTAGTCGAGCAGCGACGACCAGCCGACCAGGAAACCCACGTGCGGGTTGATCGCACGGTGCGTGTAGGTGTAGGCCGATCCCGACTCCGGGAAACGCCGCACCAGCGTGCCGTAGCTCACGGCGGTGAACAGGATGCCCAGCAGGGCCAGGATGTAGGCGCTGGGCACGTGACCGGCGGTGATGCCGGAGACGATGCCGAAGGTATCGAAGACGGTCATTGGCGCGATGTACGCCAGGCCGATGATCACGACCTGCCAGAGGCGCAGGGACTTGCGAAACTGCTCGTGACGGCTGGCAGGGTGCTCAGGCTGCATGCTGGCACTCCCGGCGATGACGGGACGAGGCGGGCGACGGGCACGGCAAGGTCGGGCGGATGAGCTCCATGTTGTTCACCTTTTATAGCGGAGCGAAGGTTCGCGCGTGGGCGCGGGAGTCAGTACGGGCGAGGCCGGCGAAACGGCGGCGCCTGGGGGCAGGGGCGGACAGGCATGATGGCGGCGCGGTCTTTTTTTGGTGTATAGGGCGCGGAGCAAGGTGGGGAAAATAAAAGACGATTGGACGGTTGGGTGTCAAGTTAAACATGACAGAGTGATAGGTTTTCAGGTTTTTATCGGCTTTTTATCCACTCTATAACCCTGTTATATGATTTTCACCGTAAAAAGCAGATTTTGGTGTTCGTAAAATTTTACGATCCATGTCGTGGGTCATGCCTCTTGTGGCGGTTTGATCAGTGAGGAAAGATGTGCTCTGTGCAGTTGCCACCCGTCGGCAGTTGTAGGACGCGTCGCAAGTACAGGAAAATCTCCCGGGCGAACACCGCGGCCGGCAAGCGACAGTGCTACCCTTGGCACCCCCGGTCGCGTGCTTCGCGCCACCATCAGCCCTATGGACAGCAATCGGTTCTATTCATGAAGAAATCAGTAGGCATCCTTTCCGGCCTGGCCGTCGCCATCGCCGTCGTCACCACTGCCGGCGCCTGGTACACCGGCAAACAGCTGCCGACGGAACTGGAGCAGTCCATCGCCCGCGGCAACGCGGAGTTGCAGAAGGCGCTGGTCGGTACGGGTGGCACCATGACCATCGAGTTGGTCTCGCTTGACCAGCACCTGTTCACCAGCGACGCGCAGTACCGGCTCAAGGCCAACGACCTGCGCCTCGGCGAGGGTGAGCCGGTGAGCTTCGAGGTCGGTGTGATCGACCATATCGAACATGGCCCTTTCCCTTGGTCGCGGGTCAAGGCTCTCAAGCTGCTGCCGGTGATGGCGGTCAGCAACAGCCAGTTGCAGAAGGATGACGGCACCGCATCGTGGTTTGCCGCTGCAGGCGACACGTCGCCGGTGGTTGGCCAGGTCAGCCTGGGCTATGGCGGTGGCGTCGAGAGCGACATCCGGCTGGCGCCGGTGAAGCTGGACGAAGGTGATGGCAATGTCCTCGACTTCGCGGGCATGCAACTGGTGCTCAAAGGGGATCGTGAAGGCAAGGCGGTGGAAATCCACGGCAATGCCGAGCGCCTGGACATGACCCTGGTCGGTGATGATCACCCGCCGGTCAAGTTGCAGTTCAACGGCTTCAAGATCGGTGGCGAGCTGACCAGTACCGGCCACGACATGATCTATGTCGGCCACCTGAACCTGCTGCTGGCCGATCTGCAAGCCACGCTCGGACCGAAGCAGGACGTGCTGGTGCTCAAGGGGCTGGAGCAGAACAGCCTGTACAGCGCCGAGGGCCAGGACAAGCTGGGTGGGCGCCTGGAGTACAAGGTGTCCGACATCACCTACGCCGGTCGCGCAGTGGGCAGCGGGCAGATGGTGCTGAGCATGAAGTCGGTGAACATGCCGGCCACTCAGGCACTGCTGGAGTGGTACCAGACCAAGGCGCCCGAGCTGCAGGAGGCCGCTGCCCGTGGCGAGGCGGTGCCGTCGCTGAACATGAGTCCGGAGGAGACCGCCAAGGTCCAGGGCGACCTGCAGAAATTGCTGGCCGACAAGCCACAACTGGCGGTGGAAGACCTGTCGTTCAAGACGGCCAATGGCCAGAGCCACTTCAACCTGTCGCTGGACTTCGCCAATCCGACCTCCTTCGACCTGCCGCCGGACCAGTTTGCCAAGCAGCTGATCACGCGCCTGCAGGGCAAACTGTCGGTGTCCAAGCCAATGGTCGTGGATCTGGTGACGTTGCAAGCGTTGCTCGATGGCCAGAATGATCCTCAGACCATTGCCCAGCAAGCCGGTCAGGCAGGCAACATGTTCGGCGTGATGGCGCTGCAGAGTGGGATGGCGCTGGAAGAGGGCAGCGATATCGTGTCGAAGCTGAACTATGCCGATGGGATGGTCGACTTCAACGGCAAGAAGATGACTGTCGAAGAGTTTGCCATGCTGATGAGCATGCACCTGGCAGCCTTGTCGCCGCAGGGCTGACGATTCCCGAAAGGGCTTTGCGGGTAGGCCCGTTTCTGCAGTGCCAATGCACCTGTGGGAACGGGTTCTTCCTTGAATGCCTCATCCCTTTGAAAAACCCTTTTGCATTCCCCCGATTGCCTGTAGCCTTCGCCGTCCGATAATAATCCGCGCCCGCAGATGGGCCGCGATGGCCCGCCACTGCCGGCCATCCGGCACCGTTAGCCGATCTGCCAGGGCCGGGTGGTACACTCGACTGACGCGCACGCAGGTCCAGCGATCATGACCCAGATTTCCGAACGTCTCCTGGTTCAAGCCCACCTTGACGCCAAGCAGCCCCATCCGCTGACGCCCGCGCAGGAGGCCGATTACCGTGCGGCCATCGCTGCCGAGCTCAAGGCACAGAACGCGGTTCTGGTTGCCCACTTCTACTGCGATCCGGTGATCCAGGCCCTGGCCGAGGAGACCGGTGGTTGCGTTTCCGACTCCCTCGAAATGGCCCGCTTCGGCAAGAACCATCCGGCTGACACCGTGGTGGTCGCCGGTGTGCGTTTCATGGGCGAGACCGCGAAGATCCTTACCCCGGAAAAGCGCATCCTGATGCCGACCCTGGAAGCTACCTGCTCCCTTGACCTGGGCTGCCCGGTAGAGGAGTTCTCGGCGTTCTGCGACCAGCACCCGGAGCGTACCGTGGTGGTTTACGCCAACACCTCGGCAGCGGTAAAGGCGCGCGCCGACTGGGTGGTGACCTCCAGCTGCGCGTTGGAGATCGTCGAGACCCTGATGGATAACGGTGAGACCATCATCTGGGGCCCGGACCAGCACCTGGGCCGTTACATCCAGAAGAAAACCGGCGCCGACATGTTGCTGTGGGATGGTGCCTGCATCGTTCACGAAGAGTTCAAGTCGCGCCAGTTGGCCGACATGAAGGCACTGTATCCGGATGCCGCGATCCTGGTGCACCCGGAGTCGCCGGAGTCGGTGATCGACCTGGCCGATGCCGTGGGTTCGACCAGCCAGCTGATCAAGGCTGCACAGACGCTGCCCAACAAGACCTTCATCGTCGCCACCGACCGTGGCATCTTCTACAAGATGCAGCAGCTGTGTCCGGACAAGGTATTCGTCGAAGCGCCGACCGCCGGCAATGGCGCCGCCTGCCGCAGTTGCGCGCACTGCCCGTGGATGGCGATGAACACGCTGGAGCGCACGCTGGATTGCCTGCGCAAGGGCAGCAATGAGATTTTCGTCGAGCCGGCGCTGATCCCGCGGGCGATCAAGCCACTGAACCGGATGCTGGACTTTACCCAGGCGGCGCGTCTCAAGCTCTCCGGTAACGCCTGACGCCAGACTGCCGCTCCCTCAGTGAGTGATGCCCTCGCTCGCTGTGGGAGCGGGCTCGGCCCGCGATTGGGGCGCGCAGCGGCCCCTGTCCATATCAGCGCATCATGTCCTTGACCATCCGCTGCTGTTCCATGATCTCCCGCTGGCGCTGGTCGATCTGCGACGCCAGTGGGAAGTTGCTTCCCGCACGGCGCTTGGCGTAGTCCAACTGCTGGATCGCCTGGTCGAAATCACCCACCAGCGTGAAGTACTCCGCTCGTGCCCGGTGCAGGCCAATCGTGTTGCCCGACAGGCCGCGCACCTCGGCCACGTCATACCAGACATCCGGATCGTCTGGCCGGTTTTTCACCAGGTCATCCAGCACCTTTTCCGCCTCGGCCGGCTTGCTCTGCTTGACCAGCAGGTCGGCGCTCACCTGCTTGAGCGGGTAGTTGCCCGGATACAGCCCCTGCATGCGGGTGACTCGCTGCTGGGCATCGGCCAGGCGGTTGTTGGTGATGTCCAGGTCGATCTGCGCCAGGTTGTAGGTGATGTCGTTGGGCGCCTTGGCCAGCAGCGGCTTGAGGTTTTCCCGTGCCTCGTTCAACTGGCCACCCTTGATCTGCGCCAGGGCCAGGCCGTAGCGGGCTGCGTCAATGTTGGGGTTTTCGTCGAGCTGGGCACGGAAACGCTTGGCGGCAAGGCCAGGTGTGCCTTCGTAGGTGAGGGCAACATGGGCACGGATCAGTTGGTAGCGCAGGCTGTCCTCGACACCGCCCTTGGGCGCCTGTTCTGCGCGGTTGCGGGTGTCGGCGATACGCGATTCGGTGACCGGGTGGGTCAGCAGGAATTCCGGTGGCTTGGCGTCATAGCGATACTGGCGGGCCAGGCGCTCGAACATGCTCGGCATGTTGCGCGGGTCGTAGCCGGCCTTTTCCAGGTTGAGGATGCCGATGCGGTCGGCCTCCTGCTCGTTCTGCCGCGAGAAGCGTCGTTGCTCCTGCAGGGCCGCGGCCTGGGTGCCGGCGATCACGCCGATCCCGGCATCGCCGCCGCCGCCGGCGGCCAGTACGATACCGGCCAGCAGCGCCGCCATCATCGGCAGCTGCATACGCTGCTGGGCCTCGACACCGCGAGCGAAGTGGCGCTGCGACAAGTGCGCCAGTTCGTGGGCCAGCACCGAGGCGTACTCGCCTTCGGTCTGGGCGTTGAGGAACAGGCCGCCGTTGACCCCGACGATGCCGCCGGGCGCGGCGAAGGCGTTGAGTTCGCGGCTGTCGATCAGGATGAATTCCAGGCGTCGGTCCTGCAACTGGCTGGTCTCGGCCAGTTTGTACACGCTGGTCTCGACGTAGTCCTTGAGCTGCGGGTCGTTGAGCTGGTTGACCTGGCCGCGCAGCAGGCTCAGCCAGGCACGGCCCAGGTCGTGCTCCTGTTTCGGCGAGACGATCGCAGAGCTGGCATCCCCCAGCGACGGCAGGTCGTCGGCGTGGCCAGGAAGGGCCATCAGGCAGGCCAGCGTCAGCAGGGTGGGGCGCAGTAGATTCATGCAGAAGCTCGCGTCGATCAAAAACCCTTACTGTAGCCCGCTCGCACCTTGGCGACCAGTGGCGGTATCCTACCGACATCGTCTGCAACACCTTGTTGCGCCCGCCATGGAGACCCCCGATGATCGATACCCCCACCTGCGATGCTGAGCTCGACGCCAGCGGGCTGAACTGCCCACTGCCGCTGCTCAAGGCGAAAATGGAGCTCAATCGCCTGGCCAGCGGCGGGGTCCTCAAGGTGGTGGCCACCGATGCCGGCTCGCAGCGTGACTTTCGCACTTTTGCCCAGCTTGCCGGTCATACGCTGCTTCGTGAAACGGCCGAGTCAGGGATCTACACCTATTGGCTGCGCAAGGCCTGAGTCTTTTTCCCAAGGATCGTCAATGTTCAAAGTGCTTCGCGACTGGATGCAGCGCTACTTTTCCGATGAGGAAGCGGTGGTGTTGGCGGTCCTGCTGTTCCTGGGCTTCACCGTGGTACTCACGCTCGGTGGCATGCTCGCGCCGGTGCTGGCGGGCATGGTCCTGGCGTTCCTCATGCAGGGGCTGGTCAACGCTCTGGAGCGCTTCAAGGTACCGACGCGCATGGCGGTGTGGCTGGTGTTCGCCCTCTTCATGGGGGCGCTCGGAGTGTTCCTGGTGGTGCTGGTGCCGCTGCTCTGGCACCAGTTGATCACCCTGTTCAACGAGTTGCCGGGCATGCTCGGCAAATGGCAATCGCTGTTGTTGCTGCTGCCCGAGCGCTATCCGCACCTGGTTTCGGACGAGCAGGTGCTGCGCGCCATCGAGTCGGTGCGCGGTGAGATCGGCAAGTTCGGCCAGTGGGCGCTGACGTTCTCGCTCTCCAGCCTGCCGCTGCTGGTCAACGCGATGATCTATCTGGTGCTGGTGCCGATCCTGGTGTTCTTCTTCCTCAAGGACCGCGAGATGATCGCCCGTTGGGTCAGCGGCTACCTGCCGCGCGAGCGCAGGTTGCTGACTCGCGTGGGCGACGAGATGAATCGGCAGATCGCCAACTACATCCGCGGCAAGGGCATCGAGATCCTGATCTGCGGGATCGCCACCTATATCGCTTTCATCAGCCTGGGGCTCAACTACGCGGCCCTGCTGGCGCTGCTGGTGGGGTTGTCGGTGGTGGTGCCCTACGTGGGGGCGGTGGTGGTGACCGTGCCTGTGACCCTGATCGCGCTGTTCCAGTGGGGCTGGGGTGATCAGTTCATCTATCTGATGGCGGTGTACGCGATCATCCAGGCGCTGGATGGCAACGTGTTGGTGCCGCTGCTGTTCTCGGAGGCGGTAAGCCTGCACCCGGTGGCAATCATCTGCGCGGTGCTGCTGTTCGGTGGGCTGTGGGGGTTCTGGGGGATCTTCTTCGCCATTCCCCTGGCGACGCTGTTCAAGGCGGTGCTCGATGCCTGGCCGAGGCAGGAGCCTACGGTGGCGCCACTGCTGTAGGGGCGTAGCGTTCTTCTTCGCGGGCAAGTCGGAACGCCGAACTTGCCCGCGAAGCAATCCAAGGCGATATCAGGCCTTGTTCAGGGCCTGCGCTGCCGCCAGCACCGCATCCACATGCCCGGGCACCTTCACCCCGCGCCATTCCTGGCGCAGCACACCGTCCTTGTCGATCAGGAAGGTGCTGCGGTCCACGCCCAGGTATTCCTTGCCATACAGCTTTTTCAGCTTGATCACGTCGAACAGCTGGCACAGCGCCTCGTCCTTGTCGCTGATCAGCTCGAAGGTGAAGCCCTGCTTGGCCTTGAAGTTCTCGTGCGACTTGATGCCGTCACGCGAGACGCCCAGCACCACGGTGTTGGCAGCCTTGAAGGCTTCGTGCTGGTCACGGAAACCCTGGCCCTGGGTGGTGCAGCCCGGCGTGCTGTCCTTCGGGTAGAAGTACAGCACCACCTGCTGGCCCTTGAGCGCGGACAGGCTGATGGTCTGGCCGCTGGTGGCCTGGGCCTGGAAGTCGGCAACGGGTTGGTCGATGGCAACGGCCATGGGAGCTCCTTAGACAGGGTTCTGTGGGCGCCAGGGTTCGATCAGGGCGTCCAGGTTCAGGGCGTCGGCGAAATCCAGGAACTGGTCGCGCAGCCAGCTGATCTGGGTGCCGGCCGGCAGGATCACGGTGAACTGGGCGTTGAGCATGCTGCTGCCAGTCTGCGGGGCGAGGTAGGTGTCGCAGGTCATCCCGTCGAGCTCGACGCGGTGGTCGAGGAAGAACTGGCACAGCTCGTTGATGATGTCCGGGCGATAGGCGGCGCTGACGTAGGCCACGTAGGGCAGGGCCTGTGGGCGAACCTCCTGCTCGGCGCTGCGCACCACATCGAGGGTCAGGCCGTGCTTCTTGCCAAGGCCGGGCAGGGTGGTCTCAAGACGGGCCAGGGCATCCCAGCTGCCACCGACCTGCAATACCAGGGCGCTGGTTTCGCCGTGGCGCGACAGGCGCGAGGTGACCACCGCGCAGCGGTTTTCGAAGGCCGCGCGGCTGAGGACGTTGGCAAGCTCCATGGGATTGGGGCCCAGGGCACTGATGACGAGGAATTGTTCGCGGGGGGCGGTGGACATGCAGCATTCCTAAAGCGATGAGCGGTCGGCGAAGGACGAGAGCTGGCCTCCCTGTCACCCGCATTCGCAGCCCTTTGGAGGGTGACGAACTACAGGCGTGGAGCACTGTCGACGGCCCGGCGGGCCGCACTGCGCCGATCAAAGAATCAAGGGTAGCGAAAAGCGAGGCCGAGGGGAATGCTCCGCCCGCCAGCTTCGCTTGTGCAAGGTCGATGGCGCCAGTACCATTACCGCTCTCTTTTTCCGGCAGGAGCAGTTTCATGATCGCGGGCAGTATGGTGGCATTGGTCACACCCATGGATGCACAAGGGCGTCTGGATTGGGACAGCCTCGATAAACTGGTCGACTTCCACCTGGAAAAGGGCACCCACGCGATCGTAGCGGTCGGCACCACTGGCGAATCCGCCACGCTTGACGTCGAAGAGCACATCCTGGTCATCAAGCACGTGGTCGAGCGCGTCAAGCGCAGCGCCCGCCGCATCCCGGTGATCGCCGGCACCGGCGCCAACTCCACCGCCGAAGCCGTGCACCTGACGCAGAACGCCAAGAACGCCGGCGCCGACGCCTGCCTGCTGGTGGTGCCGTACTACAACAAGCCGACGCAAGAAGGCCTGTACCAGCACTTCAAGCACATCGCCGAAGCCGTCGACATCCCGCAGATCCTCTATAACGTGCCCGGCCGCACCTCCTGCGACATGCAGGCCGAGACCGTGATCCGCCTGTCGAAGGTCAAGAACATCATCGGCATCAAGGAAGCCACCGGCGACCTGGCCCGTGCCAAGGCCATCATCGAGGGCGTCGACAGCGACTTCATCGTCATGTCCGGCGACGACCCGACGGCCGTCGAGCTGATCCTGATGGGCGGCAAGGGCAACATTTCCGTCACTGCCAACGTCGCCCCGCGCGAAATGGCCGATCTGTGCGAGGCCGCCCTTGAGGGCAATGCCGAGAAGGCCCGCGCGATCAACGAAAAACTCATGCCGCTGCACAAAGACCTGTTCTGCGAAGCCAACCCGATCCCTGTGAAGTGGGCGCTGGTGGAAATGGGCCTGATGCACAAGGGCATTCGCCTGCCGCTGACCTGGCTGAGCGAAGGCTGTCACGAAAAAGTCCGTACTGCCTTGCGCCAGTCCGGCGTACTGGTTTAATCGAGGAAGTACACCGCATGAAGCGACTGGCTGGTCTTTCCGCGCTCGCCCTGATCATCTCCAGCACCAGCGGGTGCGGCTGGCTGTGGGGCGAGGATGGCTATTTCCGCGACCGCGGCAGCGATTACCTGCAGGCGCACCCGACTGCGCCGATGCAACTGCCGCCGGACGCCGCCAACGTAAAGCGTCTGGATCCGCTGCTGCCGATCCCGCGCAACGTGGCCGACGACAACGCCACTGGCGAGTTCGAAGTGCCGCGTCCGCAGCCGCTGTCGGCCAGCGCCGACGTCAGCGATTTCACCCTGCAGCGCAGCGGTGCCAACCGTTGGGTGCTGGCCCAGCGCTCGCCGGCCGAAGTCTGGCCGGTCGCGCGCCAGTACTTTGAAGACAATGGTTTCCGCATCGCGCAAGAGCGTCCGCAGACCGGTGAATTCAACACCACCTGGCAGCGTTTCGACGAATTGTCCGCCTCGCTCGGCCAGCGTCTGGCCAGCACCTCTAGCAGCCCGGACAGCGAAGTGCGCGTCCGTGTGCGCATGGAGCCTGGCGTGCAGCGCAATACCTCCGAGGTGTACGTGGTCAGTGTCGAGCGCCCGGCCGGCAGCACTGCCGAGCCTGATTTCCCGAGCACTTCGACCAACACCGGCGTCGATGCGCTGCTGGTCGACGAGCTGCTCGCCAGCATGAACCGCAGCGCCGAGAAGGGCGGTTCGGTGTCGCTGCTGGCGGCACGCGATTTCGACGCCCCAAGCCAGGTCAGCCTGAGCGAAGACGGCAGCGGCAACCCGGTGCTGTTCCTGGGCTCGGACCTGGACCGCGCCTGGTCTGGTGTAGGCCGCGCCCTGGAGCAGGGCGAATGGCGTGTCGAGGACATCAACCGCAGCCTGGGCCTGTACTACATCAACCTGTCCGAGAAGCCCGAGGACAAGCAGAACGAGCCGGGCTTCTTCAGCCGCCTGTTCGGCAGCGCGCCGAGCAAGGAAGAGCGTGAGGCACGTGCCGAGCGCTACCAGGTTCGCTTGAGCAAGGTGGGCGAGTCGGTCCAGGTTACCGTCGAGAAGAACATCAACACCGTGGCCCCGGCCGATGTGGCCCGCCGCGTGCTGAGCGCGATCCAGGACCGTCTGGGCTAAGTGCGCTTCGCGGTACTGGGAAGCGGTAGCCAGGGAAATGGCACGCTGATCGCCAGTGACGATACCTTCGTCCTGGTCGATTGCGGGTTCTCCCTGCGCGAGACCGAGCGGCGCCTGGCGCTGCTCGGGGTATCGGCAGCACAACTGAGTGCCGTGCTGGTGACCCACGAACATGCCGACCACGTGCATGGCGTCGGGTTGCTGTCGCGGCGCTACAATGTACCGGTCTACCTCAGCCAAGGGACCTTGCGCGGCATGCGCAAGCCGGTGGAGGTCGCCGGTTTTCTCGGTTGTGGGGACGTACTGGACATCGGTGGTCTGCAGGTCAGTGCCGCGCGGGTCGAGCACGATGCGTTCGAACCCCTGCAATACGTGATCAGTGACGGGCGCCGGCGTTTCGGCATGCTCACCGACCTGGGCAGCTACGATACGTACCTGCTGGAGCGTTACCAGGGCCTCGACGCGTTGCTGATCGAGGCCAATCACTGCCGTGACCTGCTCGCACGCGGGCACTACCCGTACTTTCTCAAGCAGCGGGTCGGCGGCAGCCAAGGACATCTGAACAACCACCAGGCTGCCAACCTGGTGGCCGAGCTGGGTTGGAAGCACCTGCAACACCTGGTGCTGGCCCACCTCAGCAGCAAGAACAACCTGCCACAACTGGCCCGTCAGTGCTTCGTCGACACCTTGGGGTGCGATCCGGACTGGCTCCAGGTGGCGAATCAGGAACACGGGCTCGACTGGCGCGAAATCGCCTAGCCCAACCACTCAAGCAAGCGGAGCCCATCATGGAAAAACGCGACGAACTCTACCGCGGCAAGGCCAAATCGGTTTACAAGACCGACGACGCCGACCGCTTGATCCTGCTGTTCCGTAACGACACCTCGGCGTTCGACGGCAAGCGCATCGAGCAGCTGGACCGCAAGGGCATGGTCAACAACAAGTTCAACGCCTTCATCATGCAGAAGCTCGAAGAGGCCGGCGTGCCGACCCAGTTCGACAAGCTGCTGGGCGACAACGAGTGCCTGGTCAAGAAGCTGGACATGATCCCGGTCGAGTGCGTCGTGCGTAACTACGCGGCCGGCAGCCTGGTCAAGCGCCTGGGCGTCGAGGAAGGCATTCAGCTGACCCCTTCGACCTTCGAGCTGTTCCTGAAGAACGACGAGAAGGGCGACCCCTTCATCAACGAATCCCACGTTGTCGCGTTCGGCTGGGGTACCGCCGAGCAACTGGCCGAGATGAAGAAGCTGTCGCTGAAGGTCAACGAAGTGCTGAGCAAGCTGTTCGATGACGCTGGCCTGCTGCTGGTCGACTTCAAGCTGGAGTTCGGTGTATTCCACGGCCAGATCGTCCTGGGCGACGAGTTCAGCCCTGACGGCTGCCGCCTGTGGGACAAGGAAACCCGCAAGAAGATGGACAAGGACCGCTTCCGCCAGGGTCTGGGCGATGTCATCGAAGCCTACGAAGAAGTCGCCAAGCGCCTGGGCGTGCCGCTGTAACCCGCACGCTCACGCAAGCGCCTGATACCACGCGAATTTTTTTCGAAAAAGGTTTGCCAGAAACGAAAACGCTGGTATGATGCGCGCCACTGGAGAGATGCCGGAGTGGTCGAACGGGACGGATTCGAAATCCGTTGTACTGGCAACAGTACCTAGGGTTCAAATCCCTATCTCTCCGCCATACCTAAAAGCCCCGCTGATGAAAATCAGCGGGGCTTTTTTATGGGCAAAATTCGACGATAGGTAGGCTCGAGGCTCTCGAGAGTTTGCGGCAGATATCAGCGCTTCGGCCTATAGTCGCGCCGGGTCGTTGCCAATTCAACGACCGGCTTTGACAGGCCGCTTCGATCACTGAAACTCGAATTCCTTTTGAAACAAGTTTGCTCAGGATCTGGGTGTTGCCTTGAGCATTGCAGACCGACGATTGCCTTGTGTTTTGGGTCAGGAGCTGGCTGCGGCCAGAGGCCTGGTCAGGATGGCTTTGACCAGGATGCCAGTAGATCGCTATGGACCTTTGCCGATGGCGGCGCCCCCATCGCGGGACCAGCCCGCTCCTACAGGTAGAATGAACCAGGACTAAGCCGAAAGCGCGCCCGAGATTCTCGGGCGCGCTTTTTCAGTTATGCGGAGTTACTTTCCAGCGCTCTGCACAGCACTCGTAAGAACCCGTCACACCCTCAGGCAACAGCCGTGCTGCGGGCAGGCCGGCGGCGATACAGTACAAGCGTTGCAGTGAACGCACACAGCGCTGCGAACATCAGCCAGTAAGCCGGGGCGGCCTTGTCTGACGTGGCATGGATCGCCCAGGTGGACACCGCCGGGGTGAAGCCGCCGAACACCGCGGTGGCGAGGCTATAAGCCAGGGAGAATCCGGCAACACGCACTTCGGTGGGCATGATTTCGGTCAGGGCCGGGATCAGTGCGCCGTTGTACACGCCATAGAGGCACGAGAACCACAGCAGCACCTCCAGCATGTGAGCGAAGCTGGGGGCCTGGGCCAGGTACGACAGCGCAGGATATGCCGTGAGCACGGTCAGCAGGGACATCGCCGCCAGCAGCGGTTTGCGTCCCAGGCGATCGCTCAACGTGCCGCCGATCGGCAGCCACAGGAAGTTGGACACGGCGACCAGCAAGGTCACCATCAATGCGTCACTGGTATCGAGCTGCAGTACGGTTTTGCCAAAGGTCGGGGCGTACACGGTGATCATGTAGAAGGCGGTGGTGGTCATGGCCACCATCAGCATGCCCAGGATCACCACCGATGCGTTGGCGCACAGTGTCTTGAACACCTGGCTCATGGTCGGGCGGTGCTCGCGTTTGGCGAACTCTTCGGTCTCCTGCAAGTTGCGGCGCAGCAGGAAGATGCACGGGACGATCAGGCAGCCCACGGCAAAGGGAATCCGCCATCCCCACTGGGACAACTCCTCGGCGGACAACCACTGATTCAGGCCATAGCCCAGGGCAGCGGCAACCACGATGGAGACCTGCTGGCTGGCCGATTGCCAGCTGGCGTAGAAGCCTTTGCGCCCGGGCGTGGCCATCTCTGCCAGGTAAACAGAAACGCCACCGAGCTCGGCACCGGCCGAGAACCCTTGCAGCAGCCTGCCGAGCAACACCAGGGCCGGCGCCCACAGGCCGATGCTGGCATAGCCGGGCACGAACACGATCAGCAAGGTACCGCTGGCCATGATCGCCAAGGTCACGATCAGGCCTTTGCGTCTGCCCACGTCATCGATGTAGGCGCCGAGGATAATCGCCCCCAGCGGGCGCATCAGGAAGCCTGCGCCGAACACGGCGAAGGTCATCATCAATGAGGCGAATTCGTTGCTGGCAGGGAAGAACGCAGCAGCGATCTGGGTGGCGTAGAAACCGAACAGGAAGAAGTCGAACTGTTCGAGAAAATTGCCGGAGGTCACCCGGAAGACTCTTCCGGCTTTGGACGGTGCTTTGGCAGGGAGGGGGGGATTCATCACGTGCTCCAGCTATTCAGCGAATCTTTGTAAGAGGTTGTAACTAAAGATTCTTGCAGAAAGAGCATGGGTCAAAACATGAAACTTTCATTAGGTAGGCGCCTCCCTCGCGGGACTAGCCCACGCTTTCAGGTCGGGCGGTCTCGGTAAAAGGGGCTCAATCGAGGCTGTTCCTGAGCGCTGCAAACAGCGCCTCGTACAGTGCCTCCACCTCCGGCAACCCCCTGGCCCGCAGGCAGCCATGGACCAGTCCATGGCCTGGGAAGTCATCGACCGCCACTCCGTCGTCTCTCAACCGTTGTGCATAGCGCAGGCCGTCATCGCGCAGTGGGTCGAATTCGGCCACGGCAATGAAAGCGGGCGCCAGCCTTGTGAGGTCGCGGGCGAGCAATGGCAGCGCCAGCGGGCTGTGAGTGGTAGAGGGCAGATAGACGTTCAGGCAGGCGCGCATGTCGTCGACAGACAACAGCGGTGCATCGGCACATTCGCGTCGCGACACGCTGTCCTCGTCACCCAGCGCTGGATAGATCAGCGCCTGCATGCGCGGCTGCGGCTCATCCGCTTCACGCAGTGCCAGGCACAGAGCGGCGGCGAGATTGCCCCCGGCGCTGTCGCCGATGGCTACCAGTCGTGTGGGGTCAACCGGTACATCCAGCGCGCCATCGCGCAGGGCGCGCCAGACGGCGAGGCTGTCGTGCAGGGCGGCGGGGAAGGGGTGTTCCGGCGCGAGTCGGTAATCCACCGCGACCACCGCCACTCCCAAGCACGCCGTCAGTTCGGCGCAGAAGAACGCGTGTGAGTCGAGCCCACCGAGCATCCAGCCACCACCATGCATAAATAGCAGCGCTGGCCACCCTCCGGCCGGTGCTGCTTGTGCCGGTTGGAACACGCGCAACGGCACCAGTCCCGGCATATTCAAATCTCGCACCTGCACGCCTTCCGGGCATGGCGGGGTGAAGGCTGCGGCCATGCGCGAATAGGCCGCGCGCTGGGCTGCCAGTGCAGGATCGGCCACGCCGAAGGCGCGGGTCCGCTCGATGAAGGCCTGCATGTCGGCCGAGAGAGGGTAGCGCTGCATTACCGTTGCGCGACCAATGCCGCATTGGCGGGCTTGCCGTCGAATGTGGTCACGCCCTCGAGCCAGGCCGAGACCTGCTCGGGGTGCGCCTTGAGCCAGTCTCGAGCGGCATCGAGCGGCGCTTTGCGGTCGAGGATCGGCTCCATGACCTGGCTGACACCTTCGCTGGTAAAGCGCAGGTTGTGCAGCAGCTTGGCGACGTTGGCGCATTGTTGCTGGTAACCGGCTGCGGTCATGATCGAGACGGTGGCCGAGCCTTCGTTGGGGCCGAAGGCGTCGTCGCTGCCGGAGAGGTAGCGCATGTCGATCTGCAGGTTCATCGGATGCGGCTTCCAGCCGGCGAACACCACCCACTCGTTCTTCTGCACGGCACGCTTGACCGCCGTCAGCATGCCGGCCTCGCTGGACTCGATGCCCTTGAAACCCTTCAGGCCGAATTTGTCTTCGGCGATCATCTGTGCGGTGATGCGGTTCATGCCGCTGCCCGGTTCGATCAGGTACAGCTGGTTCTTGAGCTTGTCGCGAAACCTGGCGATGTCGGCGAAGGTCTTCAGGCCCGCGTCGTAGGCGTAGGCGGGCACGGCATAGGTGGACTGCGCATCGGCGAGGGTGGCGGGGCTGATCACGTCGATCTGCTGTTTGTCCAGGAAGGGCTTGGCCACCGATTGCATGGTCGGCTGCCAGTAACCGAGAAACACATCGAGGCGTTTTTCCGCCATGCCGGCCAGGATGATCTGCTGCGAGGCGCTGGTCTGCTTGACCTTGTAGCCCAGGCTGTCGAGCAGGGCTTCGGCGACGGCGCTGCTGGCGACGACGTCGGTCCAGTTCACCGAGCCCATGCGCACGTTCTGGCAAGCGGCGGGTTCTGCGCCCCAGCTGGCTGCGCTGATACCCAGTAGTGCGGCGCAGGTGGCCGCCTTGATCGATCGCTGCATGACTTTTCCCCTCACGAGACGGTGATTATCGTTGTTATGTCATGACGCCCCGCGCGGCGGTGGCTGCCGTTCAGGTTATGAGCCGGGCGAGTGGAAAAATCGCACCCAGGCGACCTGCTTTTGCACCCAGGCGACTTCGAGTCTGGCACGCTAATGGGCGGGGCGCTTGGCCAAGGTGATGCTCTGATTGCTCAAAAATCACGCAACCTGTTGATTTTACTTGCGCTATTCCCTTCCCCGATTGTGCCGCCCGCGCTGCGGGTATAGACTTTGCGCACTCTTCACCAAAGGCCCCCTTTGGTCCTCGCGACCGCCAGCCAGCATGAAACCAATCCAGTTGCCCCTGGGTGTGCGCCTGCGCGATGACGCCACCTTCATCAACTACTATCCGGGCGCCAATGCTGCGGCATTGGGCTACGTCGAGCGGCTGTGCGAAGCCGACGCGGGCTGGACCGAGAGCCTCATCTATCTGTGGGGCAAGCAGGGCGCAGGGCGCACCCACCTGCTGCAGGCTGCCACCCACCGTTTCCAGCAACTGGGCGAACCCGCCGTCTACCTGCCGTTGGCGCAGTTGCTCGACCGAGGCGTGGAGTTGCTCGACCATCTGGAGCAGTACGAGCTGGTGTGCATCGACGACCTGCACGTGATTGCCGGCAAGGCCGACTGGGAAGAGGCGATGTTCCATCTGTTCAATCGCCTGCGTGACAGCGGCAGGCGCCTGCTGCTGGCGGCCTCGAGTTCGCCGCGCGAGCTGCCGATCAAGCTCGCCGACCTCAAGTCACGGCTCACCCTGGCACTGATTTTCCAGATGCGTGGCCTGTCCGACGAAGACAAGCTGCGTGCCTTGCAATTGCGCGCCTCGCGCCGTGGGCTGCACCTGACCGATGAGGTCGGGCACTTCATTCTCACGCGTGGAACGCGCAGCATGAGTGCACTGTTCGATCTGCTCGAACGCCTCGATCAGGCCTCGCTGCAAGCCCAGCGCAAGTTGACCATTCCCTTCCTCAAGGAAACCCTCGGCTGGTAACCCTGAAAACACCGGGCCAGAGCGGCAAAACGCAAAAGTCACATTTTTTTCGATAAAATTTGCAAATAGGTCCGATAGAAGGCATAGTTTCCCCCTTCTAAAGGATTACAGACACGGTCGTGCCCATGCTCAAGCGCTTCGCACCCCTCGTGCCACTCGCACTCGTGACCCTGCTTTTTGGCTGCGCGGCCCAAGGCCCGATTTCCCAGCCCCAGGATCACCCATCGGTCACCGCGCAAACCGCGGTCAAGGCCAAGGCTTCGCATTCGTCGGTATTCGACGAAGAAGACCTCGCCACCGATGAAGACCTTCAAGCCTTCTCCAGCAATAGCAAGCCCTACCAGCTGCCCGTCCTTGCAGACAGCATTCTGGAGCGTGGCATGTCGCTGATCGGCACCCGTTATCGTTTCGGCGGTACTTCCGAGCAGTCCGGCTTCGATTGCAGCGGCTTCATCGGCTACCTGTTCCGCGAAGAGGCCGGCATGAATCTGCCGCGTTCGACCCGCGAGATGATCAACGTCGATGCCCCCAAGGTCGCACGCAACAAGCTCAAGCCGGGTGACCTGCTGTTCTTCAGCACCAACGGCCGTGGCCGTGTCAGCCATGCCGGCATCTACCTGGGTGACAACCAGTTCATCCACTCCAGCAGCCGCCGCAGCGGTGGTGTGCGCATCGACAACCTCGGTGACCGTTACTGGAGCAAGACCTTCATCGAAGCCAAGCGTGCCTTGGCCATGGCGCCGACCACCACCCTGTCGCGCAACTGATATCAAAATGCTGTATCCTCGCACGGCGGCGTAGCTGAAAAGCTAGCCGCCGTGCGCATTTACGAATAGCGTCTAATCTAAATCCTTAACTCTTTTTTCGGCTGCGGCCGATTGGTCTCAGACAGGTTCTGACCCATGGCGATGATGACGCGCTTCGCATTCCTTTCCCTGGTGGCACTGCTTGCCGCCTGTTCCAGCCGTGCTCCGGCACCGGCACCTGTGGCCAAGCCGCAGATCACCTTCATCGACCAACCTTCCTCGTCGCCTGTGGCGGACGATGTGTTGATCCGTGCCATCGGCCTGGTCGGCACCCCGTACCGCTGGGGCGGCAACACGCCGGATTCGGGTTTCGATTGCAGTGGGCTGATCGGTTATGTGTACCGCGACGCGGCGAACATCAACCTGCCACGCTCGACGCGCGAGATGATCGTCATGCGTGCACCGACCGTGGACATCAATTCGCTGCAATCCGGTGACTTGGTGTTCTTCGCCACCGGCGGTGGCTCGCAGGTGAGCCATGCCGGGATCTACGTGGGGGAGGGGCGCTTCGTGCATGCGCCGTCCACCGGCGGTACGGTGCGCTTGGACTACCTGTCGAACAGCTACTGGTCCAAGGCCTATTTGCAGGCCAAGCGGGTGTTGGCGCCAGGGCATCTGGCGCAGAATCCCTGAGATTGTCGGGGCTGCACAGCAGCCCCGGCGCACGTTCAAGCCTGCTTGAGCAACAACGCCACGCCCGGGTGGTATTGCCCTGACTCGTTATGCAGCTTGCGGTACGCATACGGGAAGTACCAGGCAATCGCGCAGGCCGTGTGCTTGTTCAAGTCATCGACCATATCCTGTAGTTCCTCGGGGCTTGCATGCTGCCCCGCCTTCCACGGGCTTACAAACAGCGCCCCGGCCTTGAGCTGGCTGGGATAGGCTGCCAGCCGCGCCAACGTCGCCGCCTCCTGCAGGGCGCCCGCCAGGTCCAGGCGGGCGATCTTCGGCCAGCGCTGCTCAGTGTGCAGATGAATGGATTGTTCGGCGCCGGCAATCGACAGGTCGCAGCGCCCTTCGCGCTCGCCTTCGTCACGCTGCTTCTTGCTCTGATAGTGCTGCAACGCCACCAGCTCGGCCTGCCAGGCAGCGGCGGCGAGGATACCGGCATTGGCCTGGGCACCGTGCCAATAGGGCGCATCGCCGTCGCCATGGATCTGGTTGAAGCGGTCGATGCAGTCGATCCAGCGCTCCAGGGCCGGGCGCAGGAATTCCAGGTGCGGGTTGTTGATGATCAAGCCTTGCATGCCGCGCTCTCCTTTTATTATGGTCGCGTACAGCCGGTGATGGCTATGTGATATCACTGCTTCAATAGTGAGACAAGCATCCAGATCAACCGTTCATCGTCCGCGTTTAATTGACGCTCCCTGTGCAACCCTCTAACCTTCGCGGCGTGTTTCAGGTGCTCTGCGGATCAGCTCCGGCAGGGTGAAACTGGGAAGCCGGTGGGCGCCAGCAGGGCGCGAATCCGGCGCTGCCCCCGCAACGGTAGGTGAGTCAAGGCCGCGCAAGGCCACTGGGTGTCCGCACCCGGGAAGGCGCGCGGTTTCGGGCCAAGGCCCGGCTCACGAGCCCGGAGACCGGCCTGTCACTGTCAACGGCATCACGGAGGGTGATGCGCGCTGCCCCGTGGTATCGCCACGGCCTTTGCGCGCTCCCTTCGCCTGCCTGCCTTGTTTATCTGTCGTTGCCTGGTGCCCGCCCGCGAGTGCCCGACCGGCGCGTCGACAGCCTGCGGAGAACCCCTGATGAGCGAATCCATCGAGCGCGACGAACGCCACCTGGCACGCATGCAGCGCAAAAAAGCGATCATCGACGAACGTATCGCCAATTCCCCGAATGAGTGCGGCCTGCTGCTGGTGCTCACTGGCAATGGCAAGGGCAAGAGCAGCTCGGCCTTCGGCATGCTTGCCCGTGCGCTGGGGCATGGCATGCAGTGCGGGGTGGTGCAGTTCATCAAGGGCCGCAACAGCACCGGCGAGGAGCTGTTCTTCCGCCGCTTTCCCAACGAAGTGCGCTACCACGTGATGGGCGAGGGCTTCACTTGGGAAACCCAGGACCGCCAGCGCGACATCGCCGCAGCAGAGGCGGCCTGGGCCGTCTCCCGCCAGTTGCTGCAGGACCCGTCGGTGCAGTTTGTAGTGCTCGATGAGCTGAATATCGCCCTCAAGCACGGCTACCTCGACCTGGACCAGGTGCTCTCGGACATCCAGGCCCGTCCTCCGATGCAACACGTGATCGTCACTGGCCGCGGGGCCAAGCCGGAAATGATCGAGCTGGCCGACACCGTGACCGAGATGGGCATGCTCAAGCACGCCTTCCAGGCCGGTATCCGCGCACAGAAGGGCGTTGAACTGTGAGTCGAGCCACCCGTCATTGCCCGGCGGTGCTGATTGCCGCACCAGCCTCCGGCCAGGGCAAGACCACCGTCACCGCCGCCTTGGCGCGCCTGCACCGCAACCTCGGGCGCAAGGTGCGGGTGTTCAAGTGCGGGCCGGATTTTCTCGACCCGATGATCCTGGAGCGCGCCAGCGGCGCGCCGGTGTACCAGTTGGACATGTGGATGATTGGCGAACAGGAGAGCCGCCGTCTGTTGTGGGACGCTGCCGCCGACGCCGACCTGATCCTCATCGAAGGTGTCATGGGGCTGTTCGACGGTACGCCGTCGAGCGCTGACCTGGCGCGGCATTTCGGCGTGCCGGTGCTGGCGGTGATCGATGGTACGGCCATGGCCCAGACCTTCGGGGCCCTGGCCCTGGGCCTGGCGCGCTACCAGCCTGACCTGCCATTCGCTGGCGTGCTGGCCAACCGGGTCGGCAGCCTGCGCCATGCGCAACTGCTCGAAGGTAGCCTGACCGAAGGTTTGCGCTGGTATGGCGGGTTGTCTCGCGAGCGCGGCATCGAGTTGCCCAGCCGTCACCTCGGCCTGGTCCAGGCCAGTGAGCTGAACGATCTGGATGCACGTCTGGACGCTGCCGCCGAGGCCTTGGGCGCCAGCTGCGATGCTGCCTTGCCGCCGCCGGTGGCCTTTGTCGAACCACACGCCGCCCCCTTGACCGCAAGCCTTGCCGGTGTGCGCATCGGTGTAGCCCGCGACGAGGCGTTCGCCTTCCTCTATGGCGCCAACCTCGACCTGCTGCGCGATCAGGGCGCGGAGCTCGTGTTCTTCTCGCCCTTGCACGACCGGCACCTGCCTGCAGTCGACAGCCTGTATTTGCCCGGCGGCTACCCCGAACTGCATCACCACGCCCTGGCGGCCAACGCGCCGATGCGCGAGGCGATCCGCGGCCACCATGACGAAGGCAAACCCTTGTTGGCCGAATGCGGCGGCATGCTCTACCTGCTTGAGGCCTTGACCGACGTTGCGGGCGAACGTGCCGAGCTGCTGGGCCTGTTGCCCGGCGAGGCCGTGATGCAGAAGCGCCTCGCCGCGTTGGCGCTGCAGGCCGTCGAATTGCCTGAAGGCACCCTGCGTGGCCATACCTACCACCACTCGCTGACCACCACCGAGCTTGCGCCCATCGCCCGTGGCCTGAGCCCCAATGGCGGACGTGGCAACGAGGCGGTCTATCGTCTGGGGCGCTTGACGGCGTCCTACGTGCACTTCTATTTCCCTTCCAATCCCGATGCGGCGGCGGCGCTGTTGCGACCATGAACGAACACGCTTTCAGTGAGGCCGAGCGCGCTGCGGTCTACCGAGCGATCGGTGAGCGTCGCGACATGCGCCACTTCATCGGCGGCGATGTGGCGCCTGAGCTGCTCGCCAGGCTGCTGGCCGCCGCGCACCAGGCGCCCAGCGTCGGACTGATGCAGCCCTGGCGCTTCATTCGTATCAGCCAGCGCGATCTGCGCCTGCGCATCCAGGCGCTAGTGGAGGAGGAGCGGATTCGCACCGCCGAGGCCCTCGGCGAGCGCTCCGACGCCTTCATGCAGCTCAAGGTCGAAGGCATCGGCGAGTGCGCCGAGGTGCTGGTTGCCGCCTTGATGGACAAGCGCGAGCCGCACATCTTTGGCCGCCGGACCCTGCCGGAAATGGATTTGGCGTCGATGGCCTGCGCGATCCAGAACCTCTGGCTGGCCGCACGCGCCGAAGGCCTGGGGATGGGCTGGGTGTCGCTGTTCGACCCGCAGGCGCTGGGCGAGCTGCTGGGCATGCCGGCCGGGGCCAAGCCTGTGGCGGTGTTGTGCCTGGGGCCGGTGGCGAAATTCTACGAGGCGCCCATGCTGGTGCTGGAAGACTGGGCGCGTGAACGGCCGCTGAGCGAGATGCTCTACGAGAACCAATGGGGAGAGCAGGCATGAGCATCGCCTTGCTGACTGTCGCCGGCGTGGCGCTGGATGCGCTGCTGGGCGAGCCGCAGCGGCGTCATCCGCTGGTGGCATTCGGCAATTTCGCCGGGCGTCTGGAGCAACGCTTGAATGCCGGTGGCCGCGGCTGGCGCAGCCATGGGGTCAGCGCCTGGTTCCTGGCCGTGGTGCCCCTGACCCTGGTGGCGCTGATCCTGTCGTGGCTGCCCTACATCGGTTGGCTGGTGGACGCCCTGGCGCTGTATTGCGCGCTGGGGATGCGCAGCCTGGGCGAGCATGTATTGCCCGTGGCCCAGGCCCTGCGCCAAGGGGATCTGGATGAAGCACGGCGGCGGGTGGGCTATCTGGTCAGCCGCGAGACCCGCGAGCTCGACGAGTCTGCCGTGGCCCGCGCCGCGACCGAGTCGGTGCTGGAGAATGGCAGCGATGCGGTATTCGCCGCGCTGTTCTGGTTCGTCGTGGCCGGTGCGCCGGGCGTGGTGCTGTACCGCCTGAGCAATACTCTGGATGCCATGTGGGGTTATCGCAACGAACGTTTCGAGCGCTTCGGCTGGGCCGCAGCGCGTATCGACGATGTACTCAACTACCTGCCGGCCAGGCTGGTGGCCTTGACCTACGCATTGCTGGGCAAGACTCGCCTGGCGCTCAGTTGCTGGCGCAACCAGGCGCCGCTGTGGGACAGCCCCAACGCAGGCCCGGTGATGGCCGCAGGGGCCGGTGCCCTCGGCGTGGAGCTGGGAGGTCCGGCGGTGTACCACGGTGAGCTGCACGAACGAGCGCGTCTGGGCGAGGGGCCGGTGGCCGACGCCGATGCCATCGAGCGCGGCTGGAGCCTGGTGCAGCGCGGCGTATGGCTGTGGCTGCTGGTGATCTGCACGGGGGCCTGGCTCTATGCTTGAACATGGTGGCCGCCTGCTGCGTGCTGTGCACCAGTACGGTATCGCACGCGAAGACTGGCTCGACCTGTCCAGCGGTATCGCCCCCTGGTCCTTCTCCATTCCATCGATTCCGCTGGATGCCTGGGCGCGCCTGCCTGAGGTCGAGGACGGCCTGGAGCAGGCCGCGCGCGCCTACTACGGTGTCGATGAACTGCTCGCGGTGGCGGGCTCTCAGGCAGCGATCCAGGCCTTGCCGCACTTGCGCACGCGCGGGCGGGTCGGCGTGTTGTCGCCGTGCTATGCCGAACATCCGCATGCCTGGCAGCGCGCCGGGCATGAGCTTGTCGAGCTCGATGACGACCAGGTTGAAGCGGCCCTGGACCGCCTCGATGTGCTGCTGCTGGTCAACCCGAACAACCCCACGGGGCGCTGCGTGCCGCGCGAGCGCCTGCTCGACTGGCACGCACGCCTGGCTCGACGCGGCGGCTGGCTGGTGGTGGACGAGGCGTTCATGGACAACACCCCGGCACACAGCATCACCGATCAGAGCGGGCGTGGCGGATTGATCGTGCTGCGTTCGTTCGGCAAGTTCTTTGGTTTGGCCGGTGTGCGCCTGGGCTTCGCCATGGCCGAGGCGCCACTGCTGCAGCGCCTGGCCGAGATGTTGGGGCCGTGGACGGTCAGCGGCCCGACCCGGATCATCGGCCAGTCGTGCCTTGCCGATGGCCAGGCGCAGCGGGCGCAGATCGTGCGCTGCGCCGAAGCCAGCGCACGCCTTGCAGCACTGCTGGCCGAGTCTGGCTTGCCCGCCACTGGCGGCTGCGACCTGTTCCAGTACTTGCGCGATCCCCGCGCCGCCCAGCTTCACGGCTTTCTCGCCCGCCGTGGCATTCTCGTGCGCCTGTTCGAGGCGCCTGCCGCCGTGCGTCTCGGCTTGCCTGCCAGTGCGGCGAATGAACAGCGCCTGCGCCAGGCGCTGCAGGACTACCAGAAGGAATCGGCATGACCACCCTCATGGTGCAAGGCACCACCTCCGATGCCGGCAAGAGCACGCTGGTCACCGCCCTGTGCCGCTGGCTGTTGCGCCAGGGTGTCGGCGTGGTGCCGTTCAAGCCGCAGAACATGGCGCTCAACAGCGCGGTGACCGCCGACGGTGGCGAGATTGGCCGCGCCCAGGCGGTGCAGGCCCAGGCCTGCCGGCTGGCGCCGCATACCGACATGAACCCGGTACTGCTCAAGCCCAACAGCGACACCGGCGCCCAGGTCATCGTCCATGGCCGCGCGGTGACCAGCATGAACGCCGTCGCCTATCACGACTACAAGGCCATCGCCATGCAGGCGGTCCTGGCCTCGCACCAGCGCCTGAGCGCTGCCTACCCGGTGGTGATGGTCGAAGGCGCAGGCTCGCCTGCCGAGATCAACCTGCGGGCCGGCGATATCGCCAACATGGGATTTGCCGAGGCGGTGGACTGCCCGGTGATCCTGGTTGCCGACATCAACCGTGGCGGCGTGTTCGCCCACCTGGTCGGCACCCTCGAACTGCTGTCGCCCAGTGAGCAGGCGCGGGTGAAGGGGTTTGTCATCAACCGTTTTCGCGGTGACATCGCCTTGCTGCAACCGGGCCTGGACTGGCTCGAGCAGCGTACCGGCAAACCGGTGCTGGGCGTGTTGCCCTACGTTACCGACCTGCACCTGGAGGCCGAGGACGGCATCGACCGGCGCCAGTCGTTCAAGGGCGATCGCGTGCTCAAGGTGATCGTTCCGGTATTGCCGCGCATCAGCAACCACACCGACTTCGACCCGCTGCGCCTGCACCCGCAGGTGGACTTGCAGTTCATTGGCCCCGGCCAGCCGATTCCGCCTGCCGACCTGATCATCCTGCCCGGCTCCAAGAGCGTGCGCGGTGACCTGGCGCAGTTGCGCGAGCGCGGTTGGGACAGCGCCATTGCCCGTCACCTGCGTTACGGCGGCAAGCTCATCGGCATCTGCGGCGGGCTGCAGATGCTGGGGCGCCAGGTGCACGACCCGCTGGGGCTGGAAGGGCCGGCGGGTTCGAGCGCTGGGCTGGGCCTGTTCGACTACGCCACCGTGCTGGAAGCCGAAAAGCAGCTGCGCAATGTCGAAGGCGTGCTGAGCCTCGAGCAGGCACCGGTGTCGGGCTACGAGATTCATGCAGGTGTCACCCAGGGGCCTGCGCTGGAGCAGCCTGCGGTGATGCTCGCAGATGGGCGTGCCGATGGCGCGATCAGCGCTGACGGGCAGATCCTCGCCACCTACCTGCACGGTTTGTTCGAGGGTAGCCAGTCGTGCGCCGCGCTGCTGCGCTGGGCCGGGCTGGATGACGTCGAGGTGGTCGATTACGAGGCGCTGCGCGAACGCGATATCGAACGCCTGGCCGACCTCATCGAGCAGCACCTGGACACCGCGCGGTTGCGCGCCTTGTGTGGAGTGGCCTGAGATGCGCAACCTGATCCTCGGTGGTGCCCGCTCGGGCAAGAGCCGCCTGGCCGAGCAACTGGCCGTGGCCAGTGGATTGCCGGTCACCTATATCGCCACCAGCGAGCCGCTGGACGGCGAGATGAATGAACGCGTGCGCCTGCACCGCGAGCGCCGGCCCTCTGACTGGGGGCTGATCGAAGAGCCTCTGGCCCTGGCCCGCGTGCTGCGCGCCGAAGCAGATGAAGGGCGCTGCCTGCTGGTGGATTGCCTGACCCTGTGGCTGACCAATCTGCTGATGCTCGATGACCCGCAGCGCCTGGTCGAGGAGCGTGACGCGCTGCTCGACTGCCTGGCCAGCCTGCCCGGCACGCTGATCCTGGTCAGCAACGAAACCGGCCTGGGCGTGGTGCCCATGGGCGAGCTGACCCGCCGTTACGTCGACCTGGCCGGCTGGCTGCACCAGGCCGTGGCCGAACGCTGTGAGCGCGTGGTGCTCACGGTTGCCGGCCTTCCTCTCATGCTCAAAGGACCTGCTCTATGAACACCTCCTGGTGGCTCGATGCCTGCCAACCCCTCGACAACGATGCCATGGAGCAGGCGCGCACCCGTCAGCAGCAACTGACCAAACCCGCCGGATCGCTGGGCCAACTGGAAGCGCTGGCGATTACCCTGGCCGGCCTGCAAGGCCGCGAGCGTCCGACCCTCGAGCGCGTGGCGATCGGCTTGTTTGCCGGTGACCATGGCGTGGTGGAGGAGGGTATCTCCGCCTATCCCCAGGCTGTGACTGGCCAGATGTTGCGCAATTTCGTCGGCGGTGGGGCGGCGATCAGTGTGTTGGCGCGTCAATTGGAGGCGACGCTGGACGTGGTCGACCTGGGGACCATCGACCCGGAACTGCAATTGCCGGGCGTGCATCACCTGCGCCTTGGCGCCGGCACTGCCAACTTCGCCCGCCAGCCGGCGATGACCGACGCGCAACTGCGCGCCGCGCTCGCGGCCGGGCGCGACAGTGCCTTGCGCGCCGCAGGCCAGGGCGCACAGCTGTTCATCGGTGGCGAGATGGGGATTGGCAACACTACGGCAGCGGCAGCCCTGGCCAGCGCATTGCTGGGGTGCCCGGCCGATGCCCTGAGCGGCCCGGGTACTGGGCTCGACAGTGCTGGGGTGCGGCACAAGGCCGAGGTGATCGAGCGAGCCTTGGCACTGCATGGCCTGCAGGACGGTGACCCGCTGCGGGCATTGGCCTGCGTCGGTGGTTTCGAGATCGCCGCGCTGGCGGGTGCATACCTGGCCTGCGCGCAGAGTGGGATCGCGGTGCTGGTCGACGGCTTCATCTGCAGCGTCGCGGCCTTGGTTGCCGTGCGCCTCAATCCGCAGTGTCGCCAGTGGCTGCTGTTCGCCCACCAGGGCGCCGAGCCTGGACATCGTGCCTTGCTCGAGGCGCTGCAGGCAGAACCGTTGCTGGCCCTCGGGTTGCGCCTGGGCGAGGGCAGTGGTGCTGCGCTGGCGGTGCCGCTGATGCGCCTGGCCTGCGCCCTGCACGGGCAGATGGCGACCTTCGCCGAAGCGGCGGTGACGGATCGTCCGGCATGATCCTCGATCTGCTGCGTCATGGTGAGACCGAACTGGGCGGCGGCTTGCGCGGCAGCCTGGACGACGCCCTGACCGCGCAAGGCTGGGCGCAGATGCGCGCGGCTGTCGCGGTGGGTGGGCCTTGGGATGTGCTGGTCAGTTCGCCGTTGCAGCGTTGCGCACGTTTCGCCGACGAACTGGGCGCAAGTCTCCAACTGCCGGTGCAACTTGAAGCGGGTGTGCGCGAGCTGCACTTTGGCGAGTGGGAAGGACGCAGCGCGGCGCAGATCATGCAGACCGAAGCGGACGCGTTGGGGCGTTTCTGGGCCGACCCCTACGCCTTCACGCCGCCTGCGGGCGAGCCGGTGGCCGATTTCGCCGAGCGTGTGCTGACAGCGGTCGAAACCCTGGCCCGGCAACACTCCGGCAAGCGCGTGCTGCTGGTGACCCACGGCGGTGTCATGCGCCTGTTGCTGGCCCGCGCCCGTGGATTGCCGCGCGAGCAGTTGCTGCAGGTCGAGGTGCGGCACGCTGCGCTGATGCGTCTGGCGCTGCAGGCCGACGGCCAGTTGCGCGAGGTGGTTTGATGCTGCCGTTCTGGATTGCCCTGCAGTTTCTCAGCAGCCTGCCGGTAAGCCTGCCGGGCATGCCGGAGCCCCGGCAGATGGGCCGTTCGCTGCTGTTCTACCCGGCTGTCGGGTTGCTGTTCGGCCTGCTGTTGTGGGCTGCCAGCGCGCTGCTGCAGGGGGCCGCGGCACCGTTGCAGGCTGCATTGCTGCTGGCCTTGTGGGTGCTGCTCAGCGGCGCCCTGCACCTGGATGGCCTGGCTGATAGCGCGGACGCCTGGTTGGGTGGCTTCGGCGATCGCGAGCGCACTTTGCAGATCATGAAAGACCCGCGCAGTGGCCCGATTGCCGTGGTCACCCTGGTGCTGGTGCTGCTGCTGAAGTTCTGTGCCCTGTGGGTGCTGGTCGAGCGTGGCGCGGGTGCCTGGCTGGTTCTGGCACCAGTGGTCGGGCGGGCTGCGATGCTCGGTTTGTTCCTCTGTACGCCTTATGTGCGTGCCGGGGGGCTGGGCTCGGCGCTGGCCGAACACCTGCCCAGGCGTGCGGCGGGCTGGGTACTGCTGGGCAGTGCGCTGGCCTGTCTGGTGCTGGGTGGCTGGCTGGCGCTGTGGCTACTGCTGGTGGCAGCGCTGGTCTTTGCGTTCTTGCGGCGGCAGATGTGCCGCCGATTGGGCGGGACCACCGGTGACACTGCGGGTGCACTGCTGGAGTTGCTGGAACTGGGCGTGGTGCTGGGGTTGGCGCTGCTGGGTTGATGATCGCGGACGATCGATCCAGAAATATCCTTCACTCATTGGCGAAGCGTCTTGTTGGTGACGGGGATACGCTCGCTATCCCTTCGCCCTGTCAGGAGTCGCCCCGATGCGTCACTGGATATTCGCCGGCCTGCTGGCGCTGGCACCGCTGCCGGCACTGGCAGCCGACCTGATCGACTTCTGGAACACCCCCCGCCATGGCGGTAACAGCTTCAATCGCCTGCCGCCGGATCAGGCCTACTTCGATGCTCTGAAAGCCTACGGTGCCACCTGGGTGCGGCTTTCCTACGACAAGTGGAGGCCTGCCGGCAGGGACTTCCTTCTGGGAGACGCCGACCACTACGGCGGGCTTGTCGCCGCCGACCTCGCTGAGTTGAAACAGGTGCTGGATCGCGCGCAGCAGGCCGGGCTCAAGGTGGTCATTGCACCGCTCTCGCTGCCTGGCATGCGCTGGTCGCAGAACAACCATGGCCAGTTCGACGACCGGCTGTGGCAGGACAAGCGTTACTGGCAGCAATCCGCTACTTTCTGGCGCGATCTGGCAGAGGCGCTGAAGGATCATCCCGCGGTCGCAGCCTATAACCTGGTCAATGAGCCCGCCCCGGAAAAGCAGGGTGGTCTACCGGAGCATGCCTCGCAAGACCAGATGAAGGCCTGGTATGCGCGACAGCAGGACGGGCCGCGTGATCTGCCGGCACTGTCGGCCAGACTGCTGGCAGCGATCCGGGAAGTGGACGACAAGACCCCGGTGATGGTCGATGCCGGCTGGTATGCGGCGGCCGATGCTTTCGGCTATTGGCCAAGGCCGCTGGCAGATGCGCGTGTCCTGTACAGCGTGCATATGTACGAACCCTACGCTGCCACCAGTGCGCCGAACCTGGCGCGCAAGCGGCCGTTCGAATACCCGGGCAGCGTGCCTTTCGCGGGGCGTGACGAGCACTGGGATGCGGCGCGGGTAGCACAGTATCTGCAACTTCCGCTGCAATGGGCTGAAGCCATGCGAGTCCCGCGTTCACGCCTGGTGGTCGGCGAGTTCGGCTGCATGCGCCGCCTGCCGGGCTGTCATCGCTACCTGGAGGACGTTCTGGAAGTGCTCGTGCGTGAGCGCCTGCACTGGGCTTTCTACAGTTTTCGCGAGGACAGCTGGGATGGCATGGACTATGAGCTGGGTACCGATAAGGTGCCATGGCGCTACTGGAAAGCCATCGATGAAGGAGCGCCCGATCCGCTGGTACGTCATGCCAGCGAGGCATTCGAGCCAATCCGTCGTCGCTTGCAGCCCTGAGCAGGCGCAGAAACTTCTTGCAACATCCAAGGTGCGGGTATATACACGCATTTATGTTGACCAGTGAATGCATCTGCACCCATCTACGTCGTGCCGCCCGTGGGGTGAGCCGACATTACGACGAAGCCTTGGGGGATTTCGGGATCAATGTCGCGCAGTTTTCCTTGTTGCGTCATCTGCAGCGGCTCGACCAGCCGAGTATTACCAGCCTGGCTGAGGCCATGGGCCTGGATCGCAGTACCCTGGGCCGCAACCTGCGTGTGCTGGAAGCTGACGGGCTGGTGACGCTCGGCGAGGGCAGCGACCAGCGCAATCGCCTGGTGTGCCTGACCGAAGCAGGCAAGGCGTGCCTGGCTGCCGCACATCCTGCCTGGGAGCAGGCTCAGCTACAGTTGGTCGAGCATCTTGGCGAGAAGCAGCGCGATGAACTGGTTCGCTTGCTGGAGCGTTTGGCCTGAAATGTGCCCTATAAAGCGGGTATATACCCGCACAAACCTTGCGATGGCTAGGAGACAACAACAATGACTTCTGTTTGGCGAACCAGTGGCTGGGTGCTGCTCGGGGCGGCGCTGATCCTGGCGCTGTCGCTGGGTGTGCGACATGGCTTTGGCCTGTTCCTGGCCCCCATGAGCGCCGATTTTGGCTGGGGGCGTGAAGTCTTCGCCTTCGCCATTGCCCTGCAGAACCTGATCTGGGGCTTGGCCCAGCCGTTCGCCGGCGCGCTGGCCGATCGCCTGGGCGCGGCGCGGGTGGTGATCATTGGCGGCATTCTCTACGCTGCCGGCCTGGTACTGATGGGCATGGCCGATTCGATCTGGTCGTTGTCGCTGAGTGCTGGCTTGCTGATCGGCATCGGGCTGTCCGGTACCTCGTTCTCGGTAATCCTCGGTGTGGTTGGCCGTGCGGTGCCGCCGGAGAAACGCAGCATGGCCATGGGTATTGCCAGCGCGGCGGGATCGTTCGGCCAGTTCGCCATGCTGCCGGGTACGCTTGGGCTGATCCAGTGGCTGGGCTGGTCGGCAGCGTTGCTGGTGTTGGGTTTGATGGTGGCGCTGATCGTGCCTTTCGTCGGGCTGCTGCGTGATCGGCCGCTACCCAGTCAAGGCGACGAGCAGACGCTGGGCCAGGCACTGCGCGAGGCGTGCTCGCACTCCGGTTTCTGGTTGCTGGCCCTGGGCTTTTTCGTCTGTGGCTTCCAGGTGGTGTTCATCGGTGTGCACCTGCCGGCCTATCTGGTCGACCAGCACTTGCCGGCGACCATCGGTACCACGGTGCTGGCACTGGTCGGGTTGTTCAACATTGTCGGCACCTACACCGCCGGCTGGCTGGGGGGGCGCATGTCCAAGCCGCGTCTGCTGACCAGCCTGTACCTGCTGCGGGCGGTGGTGATCGTGCTGTTCCTGTGGGCACCGGTGACCGAATTCAGCGCCTACCTGTTCGGCATCGCCATGGGCCTGTTGTGGTTGTCGACGGTGCCGCTGACCAACGGCACGGTGGCGACCCTGTTCGGGGTGCGTAACCTGTCGATGCTGGGGGGCATCGTGTTCCTGTTCCACCAGCTTGGCGCCTTCCTCGGTGGCTGGCTGGGCGGGGTGGTCTATGACCGCACGGGCAGCTATGACCTGGTCTGGCAGATCTCCATTCTGCTCAGCCTGCTGGCGGCGGCCCTCAATTGGCCGGTGCGCGAACGTCCGGTTGCGCGTCTGCAGGCCAAGGCGGCATGAACCGCTCCTGGCTGCGCGGGCTGCTGGTGGCGGGTGCGCTGCTGGTGCTGGCGCTCGCCTGGTGGGGCTGGCATCAGGGCGGATTGGCATTGATGCAGCTGGGCATGGGCGTTTGTTAAGCGCTACCCTGCAAGGAGTTGTCTTGTAGGAGATTGGGAACATGCTTACGCGTTGGCTTGCAGTACCCTTGCTCGCTTTGGCGGCCACTTCCTCCAGTTGGGCCGCCGGTTGTCCGGCGCTGCTGCAAGGCAGCCTGCCGGAGCTACGCGGCAAGGGCCAGGTCGATCTGTGCCAGCGCTACGCTGGCAAGCCGCTGGTGGTGATCAATACCGCCAGCTACTGCGGCTTCGCGCCGCAGTTCGAGGGGCTGGAGGCTGCCTACAAGGAGTATCACGAGCAGGGGCTGGAAATGCTCGGCGTGCCCTCCAACGACTTCAAGCAGGAAGATGCCGACAGCGAGAAGACCGCCAAGGTCTGCTACGCCAACTACGGTGTCACCTTCACCATGACCAAGACTCAGCCGGTGCGTGGCAAGGATGCGATTCCGCTGTTCGTCGAACTGGCACAGCAGAGCAGCGCACCCAAGTGGAATTTCTACAAATATGTGGTGAACCGGCGAGGCGAAGTGATCGGCAATTTCTCCAGCCTGACCAAGCCGGATGATCCGGCGTTCCGGGCGGCCATCGAGAAGGCCATTGCTTCGCAGCCCTGATGCCGTGCTGTCTCATGCGGGCGATCAGTGCGGGTGCACGGTGATGGCCACCAGGCGCATCACCACGGGCCGTACCATCAGCACGCAGACGAACGCCACCGGCATCGCCAGTTGGTAGGCCTGGAGCACTTTGCGCAAGTAGTCCTGGTCGATGCCGGTCGTGGCAGCGGTGATCACGAAGCACATCAGCATCGCCATGATCGCCGACATGTAGAACGCGAAGACATAGGGTGTGGCACTGGCGCGGAGCTTGCGACGGCGTGGCTGGGGCAAAGGGGTCATGAGGGCGCCTCTCGGTTGGACATGAGAAGCGCAGGTTAACAATGGTCAGTTGTGCGCTGTAGACCAGCCGGGTTGAGTTCTTTATAAAGAGATTCTTACGAATCCCAAGAGCCCAGCCATGGATCTGCTCAATGCCATCCGCAGTTTCATCAAGGTCGTCGAGGCCGGCAGCATTGCCGGTGCTGCGCGCACACTGGGCCTGAGTGCGGCAGCGGTCAGCCAGAACCTGGCGCGCCTGGAGGCGCACCTGCAGGTCCGCCTGCTGTCGCGCAGCACGCGCAGCATGGCGCTCACGCCTGCTGGCAGCCAGTATTACAGCCGGGTCAAGCATGTGGAACGTGACCTGATCCTGGCCGAACAGGAGGTCACCACTCCCGATACCGAGCCGCAGGGGCGCTTGTGCATTGCCGCCTCATCGGCATTCGGGCGCCGCATCCTGGCGCCCCTGATTCCTGCCTTCAGTGCACGTTATCCGCTGCTTTCGATAGAAATGGTTGCGAGTGATCGCCGGGTCAGTCATGCCCGCGAAGATGTCGATGTCAGTCTGCGTATCACGCCGCAGCTGGAAGATCATCTGCTGGCGCGACATATCGCCCGGATTCCGTTCATCTGTTGCGCCTCGCCGGGATATCTGGCCAGGGCTGGCCGACCGACCACGCCCGAGGCGCTGCGTGATCATCGCTGCCTGGTGTTGCGTTATCCGGTCGATGGTCGCCTGCTGCGCTGGGGCTTCGTGCGTGATGGCATGCGCTTCGAGGCGGAGTTCGACAATGTGTTGATCAGCGACGACATCGAGGCCCTGGCGGAAATGGCGCTCAACGATGGTGGGGTGACGCGCCTGGCCGAGTTCCTTGTGCGTCCGCACCTGGACAGCGGTCAGTTGGTGCCGTTGTTCGACTCTGCCCAACCCGGCGAGGCCTATGCGCAGACCGAACCGATGGATGTGTTCCTGTGCGTGGCCGATCGCTTTGCCATGACCACCAAAGTGCGGGTATTCATGGAGTACCTGCAGGCGAGCCTTGGCGAGCATTGGCGCGTGCAGGCATGAAAAAACCGCCACGAAGGCGGTTTTTCATGCAGCCTGAACCCACTCAGAAGCGGTAGGTGAGCGACGCTCCGATGCCGTGAGCGCTGTTCTCGTACTTGGCCTGGTAGGTACCTTTGGTGGCGCTGGCCAGGTTCACCTTGGTGTCCTCTTCCCACAGGTAGGAGTAGGCCACGTCGATGGTCACGTCGTCGGTCGGGCTATAGCCGGCACCCAGGCTGAAGATCTTGCGATCGCCAGTAGGGATGCGCGGAGAGCGGTCGTGGTTGTTGGTTGGCGACTGGTCGACGGTGAAGCCGGTGCGCAGGGTCCACTCCTTGTTCACCTTGTACGAGGCACCGATGGCGTGAGCCCAGGTGTCGTGCCAGTTCTGCTCTTCGCTGATGGTGCCGAACTGGCCGGCCAGCGGTGCAGGGACGTCGTTGGTGACGGTGATGTCCTTCAAACGGCTCCAACGGGTCCAGGTGCTGCCTGCGTACAGGGTCCACTGGTCGTCGAGTTCGTGGGTGACCGAGAAGTCCACCGACTCGGGCGTCTTGATCTTCAGGTCGGCGTCGAATTTGCTGCCGCTGAACGGGCCGATCAACGCGTTGTTGATCTTGGTCTTGCCTTCGAGCTTGTAGTCGACCATCGAATGGTAGGTCAGGCCGAGGCGGGTGCGGTCGGTGGCCTGGACCAGGATACCGATGTTGTAGCCAACGGCGGTGTCATCACCCTTGATCTTCACTTCGCCATCGTTGCGGCCAGGGGAGCGCGGGTTGATGGTGCTCGAACCCAGCTCGCCCTTGATGCGGTTGATGGTCGGGCCGAAACCGATCGACACCTTGTCGTTGAAGGCGTAGCTGACGGTCGGCTGGAAGGTGACCACTTCGACGTGGCTCTTCTTGCCCCAGTAGCGTGCCGCGTGGTTGCTGCCGTAGTCGGTGACCAGGCCGAAGGGCACGTAGACGCCGAAGCCCAGGCTCCAGTGATCGTCGATTGGCTTGACATAGTAGCCCATGGGCACGCCTACGAACGGCACCATGTCACCGTCCATTTTCCCGCCCAGGTTGCTGCCGCGGCCGGAAATGTCGGTCTTGGCGATGACGGCTGCGCCGCCTACGGTGATTTGTTCGCGCTTGAGGCGCGACATGCCGGCAGGGTTTCCGTAAATGGTGCTGGCATCGTCGGCAGAGGAAGAACGACCCGCAAAACCTGTCCCCATGCCACTGACGCTCTGTTCGTTGAGGGCGAAGCCGCTGGCGAACAGTTGGCTGGAAGCGAGCGCGATAGCGACGCCGAGAGAGGTTTTGAGCATGACTGTTTTCATTATTAGAACTCCTTGGGATCTCCGGGGCGAAAAGCTACCAACAAATCACGCACTACGCCATAGCCTGTATCGGCGGAGATAGAGCGGTTTTGTAGGACAATCCGACCAAAATTCCCTTTTTTCCGGTTTGCTTGTAGGACGGTTCTTAAGATGCCTGGGACATTATCGGATTTACCCAGCAGTGCCAGGCCTGCGTGAAGTCGCGCAGGCGTCCCTGGGGGTGGAATGTCTGTCGCCAGATTCGTGCGAGCCCTAGAAGATCGTCGGGGGCGGGTAGAGGCGTGGCTTGCTCTTCGATGAGCATCCATGCGATGGCAGTGGCATAGCGCAGGTTGACGGTCAGTTCCAAGTGCGGGCCGCCAAGGAAGGCATGCTGACTGGCAAGCCCGCGTATCAGGCTCGCCAGCTCGGGATCGCGTGCCAGGTAATCGTCCCAGAGCGTTTGATGGCGCGTCTCGCCGATCCTGTACAAGCCGTGACCGCGACGGTCATGCAGGGCTGCTCCAAGGCTGGACTGGCTAGCTGCGACGCCCAGCAGCAAGGCTTCGGCGCTCGCGCTATGGCGATCCAGGTAGATCAGCGTGGGGCGGATCACATATTGATTCAACTCGTTCGCAGCGATACCCATGATGCCCTCGAACTGTCAGGGGCCGACGGGCGCTGGAGCTTGGCAGCTAATGGATGATCAGGCCCGCCGGAAGCGGCTCGCACCGCTCGAGTTGAAGTGTAGTGTGATAATCATGGTGTAAAGGGCTGTTTTTAAATCGATTGCTGCCGCAGCGCCTCTGCCATATGCCTTGTGGCAATTAAGCAAAGAGCGTTTCGGGCAGCAATCAAGGGCGGTCATTCATGGGGTGAATCCTCACCCATTCATTCATGCGACCAACGACTGGCGGGTGCGATCGATCACTGCCTGCAGCGGCTCTGCGTGGGTGTATTGCTCTGGATACAGGCGCTCGGTGTGGCAGGCCACGCCGTGTTCGTCGACCAGGGTGAAGCTGAAGCTGCCCTTGCGAGGGGCAACGATGAGGCACTTCAGTGGGGCGAAGGCCTGAGAAAGCGTGCCGAAGGCGCGCTGGATCTGATGGTGATTAGTCATTTTTTTAGATTTCCTGCTCAAGACACGGGATTCGATCCGTGCACAATAGAAACGTTCCGGTGACGCCTTTATTAAGGGAGGCGAAAAACCTGACCGGAACAGAGCAGCCAGAGGTAGCGCAAGCACAAGTAAGGCGCCGGGCTGACTGGTAGGTACTTCGGAAGGCGGGCAGCATCCCACGGACCAGGTTCGAGGCCACTGGGTGAAGATCCCGATCAATCTGTCATTAGGTGATTCGTGCTGGAGCGGCTGTTGCCGTCGAGGGAATCATCGAGTGGGCCGGTCCTGGTTTCAGCGGTGCTACCCGGGGAGGGTGGCCATTCGCAAGGACGTTGCGGCCAGAATTGACGTTCAGCTTGGTACTAACGGCGGCCACACTACTGGAAGGTTTGCGGCATGGCAAGCGTTTTTTGATTTTTCTTCAGCGAAGCCGATCATTATCTCTGTTTGCAGGTCATCTGTGAAGAAGTGAATTGCGGCGAAACGGCGCTGTTTTCCCGCCGTGGTGCAAGCCCGCGCACTTTGTTGGCGCACTTGTGCACACTTGGAGCATGACTTGTAACTGTTCTGCAACGTCTTCGCCGGGCGCCGCCAATGACTTGACTGAGCCCTTAAGTCAATGAAAAAAAACACTTATTTAGGCTGGTGAAAAAATCGTCAGTTTGACTGTAAGCCCCATTCCACAGGGGTTTGCGGGCGCCAAGGGGGGGTTGTCCACCGAGTTATCCACAGGTTCTGTGGATTGTCCCTAGGGCTTGCTCTAGGACGGGCGTGCCAGCTGTTTTGGGAAGGGTCTGACACCTAGCCATGGAAAATACTTACCGCCTTTCTCTGGGGTGAAAACGTCAAGAAAAGAACCATGAAATATTTTTTTCCGACGCCCCAACGTTGCCCCGGGCCTTTGTCAAAAAAATCGAGTAGAGTGGCGCGCCTCTCGAATCACCATCGCTGTTGTCATGAAGTTTCGTGGTAAATCCCCCGCCGGTTCCCCCGCCATTGCGCCGTTGGTTTCTCCCAAGCGCTTTTCCCTGAAAGTGGCCCTGTGGCTGCTCGACAACCCGCGCCTGGCTGACAAGCGCAGCGTCAAGCACCTCGCTGGGCGCATGCTCAAGCAACCCGCCCGGCAGGGCGTGGTGGTAGCGCAGAGTCGCCTGGGGCAGATGCTCTGCCGTGACTGTGGCACTGCGCGGGATCGGCGTATCGGCCATGAGCTGCTGCGCCAGGCCGCCCGCGCCGGTGACAGTCGGGCTCAGCTCGAATATGGCCGGTTGTGCCAGGCGCAGGATCCCGAGCAAGCGCGGTACTGGCTGGAGCTGGCGGCGGGACAGGGTTCGCAGGAGGCGCGGCGGCTGCTTGGCCTGCTGCCTTCGGTGCAATAGCACCGGCAAAAAACCTGTAAGCTGCGCACAATCTAAGCGTTGACCGGAGCAAGCATGGCAGTGGACCTGGCCAGTATTCTATTGGGCATCGTGGCTGCCGCGGTGCCGTGCCTGGGGTGGGTGTTGCAGGTCCAGCGTCGGCTCGCCGCCCGCCAAACCGAAACCGGCCTGATGCAGGAACGCCTGAGTGCCGCGCAGTTGGCCCAGGCTGGCCTGCAGGCGCAGCTCGAAGCCTGCCGCGACGAGATCAGCGACCTCAGCGAAGCCAACAGCCACAAACAGGCGACGCTTGCCGCGCAGAATCGCGAGCTGGAACTGTTGCAGATCGAGCGCGACAACGCGCGCGATGCCGCCCATGCCTGGAACCTGGAGCGCGCTACCCGCGAAGCCGAACTGCGTCGCCTGGAGGCTCAGGTTGCGCGGCTGGACGCCGAACTGCGCGAGCAGCAGGAAAGCCACGCCCAGCGCCTGGACGACTTGCAGGAAGCCCGCGATACGCTACGTGCCCAGTTCGCCGAGATGGCCACCAAGATTTTCGACGAGCGCGAGCAGCGCTTCGCCCAGACCAGTCAACAGCACCTGGGACAATTGCTCGATCCGCTCAAGGAGCGCATCCAGGCCTTCGAAAAGCGTGTCGAAGAGAGCTACCAGCAGGAGGCCCGCGAGCGCTTCTCGCTGGGCAAGGAGCTTGAGCGCCTGCAGCAACTCAACCTGCGCCTGTCTGATGAGGCCACCAATCTCACTCAGGCGCTCAAGGGCCAGAAGACCCAGGGCAACTGGGGCGAGCTGATTCTCGAGCGGGTACTGGAGCATGCGGGCCTTGAGAAAGGCCGCGAGTACCAGACCCAGGTCAGCCTGAAGAGCGCCGATGGCGAGCGTTTCCAGCCCGATGTGCTGATCATGCTGCCGGGGGACAAGCAAGTGGTGGTCGATGCCAAGGTCAGCCTCACCGCCTACCAACAGTTCGTCTCCGGCAATGACGAGGCGGCGCTCAAACAGCACGTGCAGTCCTTGCGCAGTCACGTCAAAGGCCTCTCCAGCAAGGATTACAGCCGGCTGGATGGCTTGCACAGCCTGGATTTCGTATTGCTGTTCGTACCCATCGAAGCGGCCTTCTCGGCAGCGCTGCAAGCGGAGCCGGGCCTGTTCCAGGAAGCCTTCGACCGACAGATCGTCATTGTCAGCCCCACCACCTTGCTCGCGACCCTGAGGGTCATCGACAGCCTGTGGAAGCAGGAGCGTCAGGGCCAGAACGCCCGCGAGATCGCCGAGCGTGCGGGTTGGCTGTACGACAAGTTCGTGCTGTTCATCCAGGACCTGGACGAGCTCGGTGCGCGCCTGCAGCAGGTCGACAAGGCCTACGCCGCAGCGCGCAACAAACTGTGCGAAGGGCGCGGCAATCTGATCAGCCGCAGCGAGCAGCTCAAGCTGCTGGGCGCGCGCGCCAGCAAGAGCTTGCCTGCCGACCTGCTGGAGCGGGCGCTGTCGGATGAGGCGCTGGCCGATGCGACGCTTACTGAACCAGGCTCAGATGCCGATTGAGCAACGCACGCAGGGCGGCGGGCTTGACCGGCTTGGCCAGGTAGTCCAGCCCTGCAGCATGCACCTGGGCGATGGTTTCGTTGCGCCCGTCGGCACTGATCACCACGCCTGGAACGGGTTCGCCCAGGCGCGTGCGTAGCCAGGCCATCAGGCCAGTACCGGTTTCGCCGTCGTCCAGGTGGTAGTCCACCAGCGCCAGGTGCGGGCGCATGCCCTTCAATAGCAGCGCCTCGCACTCGGCCTGGTTGCGTGCGGTCCAGACCTGGCAGCCCCAACGCCCGAGCAGGCTGTTCATGCCGATCAGGATGCTGTCTTCGTTGTCCACGCACAGCACCTGCAGCCCGGCGAGCGGTTGCCCGCCCGGTTCCGCGGGCGCTGCGGGCGCTGCGACGGGATGCCTGGCGATCGGCACGCTGACCCGGAACACGCTGCCCTTGCCTGGCCACGAGCGCACTTCCAGGCGATGCCCGAGCACCCGGCACAGGCCATCGGCGATTGCCAGGCCCAGGCCCAGGCCTTTTTCGGCGCGGGTCTGATGGCTGTCCAGGCGTTTGAACTCCTGGAAGATCACCTGCAGTTTGTCGTCGGCAATGCCCGGACCGCGATCCCAGACTTCCAGCCAAAGGTGCTCGCCTTCGCGTCGAGCGCCCAGCAGGATCGGGCTCTTGCCGTAACGCAGGGCGTTGGTGAGGAAGTTCTGCAGCACCCGGCGCAACAGTTTCATGTCGCTGGCGACTTGCAGCCGGCTGCCGCGCAGGCGGAATTCCAGGCCTTTCTCGGCCGCCAGTACCTTGAACTCGGCGCCCAGGGTGTCGAACAGTTCGTTGAGCGCGAAGGGTTTGATGTCGGGGGTGACCTTCCCGTTCTCCAGGCGCGAGATGTCCAGCAGGTCGCTGATCAATTCCTCTGCCGAGCGCAGCGAGCTGTCCATGTGCTGCACCAGCTGCTGGGCCTCTTCACTCAGGCCCTCGGCCTGTTGTGACAGGGCGGCGGAGAACAGCCGCGCGGCATTCAGCGGTTGCATCAGGTCGTGGCTGACGGCAGCGAGGAAGCGGGTCTTGGACTGGCTGACCGCCTCGGCATGGCTCTTGGCTTCCGACAACGCCTGGTTCAGTTGCGACAGCTCGTGGGTGCGTTCGGCCACGCGCTGCTCCAGGCCCTCGTTGGCGTCCTTGAGCGCCTGTTCGGCTTCGCGGAACGGGGTGATGTCGGTAAAGCTCATGACGAAGCCACCGCCGGGCATGGGGTTGCCGATCAGTTCGATCACCCGCCCGTTGGGGAACAACCGTTCCGAGGTGTGCGCCCGGCCCTGGCGCATCCAGTGCAGGCGCCTCGCCACGTGCACCTGCGCCTCGCCCGGGCCGCACAGGCCGCGCTCGGCGTTGTAGCGGATGATGTCGGCGATCGGTCGGCCGACACTGATCAGCCCGTCGGGGTAATTGAACAGTTCGAGATATCGACGGTTCCAGGCCACCAGATGCAGGTTCTGGTCGACCACACTGATGCCCTGGTTGATGTTCTCGATGGCGCCTTGCAGCAGGGCGCGGTTGAATTGCAAAACCTCGCTGGCTTCGTCGGCGATACGCACCACGTCTTCGAGCTGCATGTCGCGGCCTTCGATGGCGGCCTTGACCACCGCACGGGTGGAGGAGGTGCCGAGCACGCCAGCGAGCAGACGCTCGGTGTGTTCGATCCAGTCGCCGTCGGCGTTCTGGTTGGGGTTGAAGCCCTTGCCCTGGCGGTAGGCGAAGCGGATGAAGCTCTGCCGCGCGCGTTCCTCGCCGACGAAACGCGCGGCAAGGTTGAGCAGATCGTCGATCTGCACGGCCAGCAGGGGGCGGCTGCTGGGGCGGGCGCTGGTTTGCTGGCCGATGAAGCGCCCGGCCTGCCAGTGCTCGGAAACCCGGGTGCGCGACAGAATCGAGACCCAGGCAAAGAGCATGAAGTTGCCCGCCAGCGACAGCACCACCCCTTGTGTCAGCGGGGTGATCGGCAGGTCCAACGGGTTGCCGTGCAGCCAGGCAAGGCCGGGGAACAACTGCAGTGACCAGCCCAGGCTATGGGCGGCGATCGGCAGCACCAGGGTGTAGAACCACAGGAAGATGCCCGCAGCGAGGCCGGCGAACACGCCGCGGCGGTTGGCCTGCTTCCAGTACAGGGCGCCGAGCATCGCCGGGGTCAGCTGGGTGACTGCGGCGAAGGCGATCTGGCCGATGGTCGCAAGGCTGGTGGTGGAACCGAGCAGGCGATAGCTCACGTAGGCCAGCAGCAGGATGACCACGATGGTCACCCGGCGCACCGAGAGCATCCAGTGACGGAACGCCTCGAACGGGCGCTCGGCGTTGGTGCGTCGCAGCAGCCAGGGCAGCAGCATGTCGTTGGACACCATGGTCGACAGCGCCACCGCCTCGACGATCACCATGCCGGTAGCGGCCGAAGCGCCGCCGATGAAAGCCAGCAGGGCCAGGCTCGGGTGGGCTTCGGCCAGCGGCAGGCTGATGACGAAGGAGTCGGAAATCACCGTGCCCGGCAGCAGCATCTGCCCGGCCAGGGCGATCGGCACCACGAACAGTGCCGCCAGCACCAGGTACAGCGGGAACACCCAGCGGGCCAGGCGCATGTCCTGAGGCTCGATGTTCTCGACCACGGTGACGTGGAACTGCCGCGGCAGGCAGATGATCGCCATCATCGCCACGGCGGTCTGCACCACCATCGATGGCCAGTTGATCGTCTCCTGCCAATAGCTTTCCAGGTGGATCGACTGGCGCGCCTGGCTGAACAGGTCGTCGAAGCCGTCATACAGGTTGAACACCACGAAGGCGCCCACGGCAAGAAACGCCAGCAGCTTGATCAGGGACTCGAAGGCGATCGCCAGCACCATGCCGCGATGGTGCTCGGTGACATCCAGGCTGCGCGTGCCGAAGACGATGGCGAACAGCGCCAGCACCAGCGACACCACCAGCGCCGTGTCCTGCACCCGGGTGCCGGTAGCGTCGGGAGTGGCCCCGATCAGCAAGTTGACGCCGAGCACGATGCCCTTGAGCTGCAGGGCGATGTAAGGCAGCACGCCGACCAGACAGATCAGTGCAACCACCACCGCGAGCGTCTGCGACTTGCCGTAGCGGGCGGCAATGAAGTCGGCGATCGAGGTGATGTTCTGCTGCTTGCTGATCAGCACCATCTTCTGCAGCACCCAGGGTGCGAAGATCAGCAGCAGCACCGGGCCCAGGTAGATCGGCAGGAACGCCCAGAGCTGCTCGGCCGCCTGGCCGACGGCGCCGAAGAACGTCCAGCTGGTGCAGTACACCGCCAGCGACAGGCTGTACACCCAGGCGCGCAGGCGCGGCGGCAACGGCGTGCTGCGACGGTCGCCGTAGAAGGCGATGGCGAACATGACGGCCATATAGGCCAGGGCGACCACGGCGATCAGCCCGCTGGACAACGACATGCAAACTCCGGAGCAAAAATGAAAACGCGGTCCCGATCAATCAGTCTGGCACGCGGGCGCGGGTTCGTCAGCGCAGACGATGGTCGCAGTGGCAGGTGGTCGCAGGGGGCGCTCTAGACCTTCGCCCCCCGCGTCCCCAGGTAATAGAACAGTGCTGCCAGCAGCACCGACAGCACCAGCAGGTAGAACACCGCCACCGGCACTACATACCCCAGGGCAAACCCGACCAGTACCGGCCCCAGTGCCGCGCCGAGGTTGGAGAGGTTCTGCGCGCCATAGTAGACGCCGCGCAGATGCTCCGGCGCGATCAGGTCGATGAACATGTACTCCGCCGGGATCACGATGATCTCGCCGAGGGTGAACACCAGCATTGCCAGGCACCAGCCCAGCACCGAGCCTGCCAGCGAAAAGCCCAGCAGCCCGGCGATGAACAGCGCCATCCCGGCCATCAGCCAGGGCATCAGGTACTGGCGGCTGATGCGTCTGCCGATCAGGTATTGCAGGGCGATCACCGTCACGGCGTTGGTCGTCACCAGCACCCCGACCAACCGCGCCGCTTCGCTGGCGTGGGCCGTCACCACCAGGTATTGCGACAGGTAGGCGGTGAACTGGCCGAACACCACTGCACTGAGGGCGCCGCCCAGGGTGAAGCACACCAGGCGCCGGTCACGCGTCAGCCCGATAGCCACTTGCATGAAGCCGGCGCCGGGCAGTTGCGGCTCGCTGGGGCGTAACTGCCGATCGCCCAGACGCTGGTAGACCAGGCACATGAGCAGGCCGATCAGCGCCGAGACCAGGAACGGCAGATGGCCATCGAGCTCGATCAGCGCCACCCCCAGCAGCGGGCCGACGGCATAGCCGATGTTGCTGAGGGTGTACTTGATGGCGAACACCTCGGCGCGCTCCTCCACCGGCAGCAGGGCGCAGAATCCGGCCTTGCTGGCGATGTCGACCACCGCCAGGGCGAGGTTGATCAGCACCAGGCACAGGAAGAACAGCGCCACCGAGGGGCTCAACATGGCGACGGCGAACGACAGCGTGAACACCAGGGTTGCGACGATGATCACCGTATGGTTGCGCAGCGTGTCGACCAGATGTCCGCCATACAGGCTCAGCAACGAGGCGACGATCAGTGCCCCGCCGATCAGCAGGCCGATATGGCTGACCGACATCTGGAAACTGTCCGACAGATAGACGACCAGATAGGGCAGGGTGATCGCGCGCGCCAGGGTCAGCACGAAGGTGGTGAGCAGCAGCAGGCGGACAGCGGAAGGGTAGCGTTTGAGTGCGGCGAGCATTGCCACGTCCTTGTTGTTGGAGTTGTCGCAGGCAGCAAGCATAAGCCACCGGCTCTGGCTTGCGCTATATCTGCAAAATAGATAACAGATAGAGAAAATAACCGTTATATGGATATTCTTTACGGGCATAAGATGATTCCACCTTACACGAGGAATCTTTGCCATGACCTGCCCACAGACCCGCGCTGCGTCCTTGCGGCCCTTCCACCAGTTGGCCCGCCCGCTGGAAGTGATCCGTCAGTTCACCCCGAACTGGTTTGCCGCGACCATGGGCACCGGCGTTCTGGCCCTGGCCTTGCGGCAGTTGGAGATTCCGGCTCTGCACGGCGCGGCAGAGGGGTTGTGGTGGCTGACCATCGGCCTGTTCATCCTGTTCTGCGTCCTGTACGGCGCGCGCTGGCTGCTGTTCTTCGACGAGGCACGGCGGATCTTCGCCCATTCCACGGTCTCGATGTTCTTCGGCACCATCCCCATGGGCCTGGCGACCATCCTCAATGGCGCGCTGGTGTTTGGCCTCGAGCGCTGGGGCGACGGCGTGGTGCCTTGGGTCGAGGCGATCTGGTGGGTTGACGTGGCGCTGGCACTGCTGTGTGGCGTGGCAATCCCTTATCTGATGTTCACCCGCCAGGAGCACAGCATCGACCAGATGACTGCAGTGTGGTTGCTGCCGGTGGTAGCGGCCGAGGTGGCGGCGGCCAGCGGTGGCCTGCTGGCGCCGCACCTGGCGGATGTCCATGCGCAGTTCCTGGTGGTGGTGACCAGCTACGTACTGTGGGCGGTGTCGCTGCCGGTGGCGTTCAGCATCCTGACCATCCTGATGCTGCGCATGGCGCTGCACAAGCTGCCGCCGGCCAACATGGCCGCATCCAGCTGGCTGGCGCTGGGCCCGATCGGCACCGGGGCGCTGGGCATGCTGCTGCTGGGCGGCGATGCACCGGCGGTGTTCGCGGCCAATGGCCTGGGGAACCTGGGTGAAGTGGCACGCGGGTTGGGGCTGGTGGCCGGGATGGTGTTGTGGGGAGCCGGCCTGTGGTGGCTGCTGACCGCGGTACTGATCACCCTGCGCTACATGCGCCAGGGCATGCCGTTCAATCTGGGCTGGTGGGGTTTCACCTTCCCGCTGGGGGTCTACAGCCTCGCCACCTTGAAGCTGGCGGCCTGGCTGGGCCTGGGTTTCTTCACGGTGTTCGGGCAGGTGCTGGTGGTGATGCTGGCGCTGCTCTGGCTGGTGGTGGCGAGCCGCACACTCAAAGGCGCTTGGCGTGGTGAGCTGTTCACCTCGCCCTGTATCGCAAATCGTTGAATGTGCTGACCTTTTAGTGGGTGGTCGCGCTCCCCGGTTACCTGGCAGTGCTTGAGAACGCTGCGTACCTGTGGGAGCGGTTTACCCGCGAAGAAGCCACCGTGGCTTTCAAGCCGATAGGCGGAGGATTGACAGCGTTCAGGGCAGCAGGAATACTCTCGGAAAAATTCATATATATGTTTATATAACAAGACGAGAGACAGGCCCCATGAACACACTGCCCGGTGATGCGCGTCTGCCCCGCTACCAACAGCTGCGCGACCATATGGTCGAGCAGATCGCCAACAACCGCTGGCGCCCCGGTGAGGCCATTCCCACCGAAGCGGCCCTGGCCAGCGAGTTCGACATGTCGGTCGGCACCGTACGCAAGGCCGTCGATGTGCTGGTGACCGAGGGCGTGCTGGAGCGCCAGCAAGGCCGCGGCACCTTCATTCGCCGCCCGCAGTTCCATTCCTCGCTGTTCCGCTTCTTCCGCTTCGAGTCGGCCAACGGCGAACGTGCCGTGCCCGAGAGCCGCATCCTGTCCATCGAGCCAGTCCCGGCGCCCTCGGCGGTTGCCAGTGCCCTGGGCTTGGCGCCGGAAGCCGACGTCATTCACATCGTGCGCCTGCGTCTGCTCGGTGCCCAGCCGGTGTTGGCCGAGGAAATCTGGCTGCCACGGCAGACGTTCCAGCCACTGCTTGAGGTCGAGCTGGACCGCAAGGGCCCGCTGCTCTACCCGATCTACGAAGAGCTGTGCGGTCAGGTGGTGGCCTATGCCGAGGAGACCCTCACGGCCGAGTCGGTCGATGCCGTTCACGCGCGCCTGCTGCAGATGCCGGAGGGCAGCCCGGTGGTGGTGATCGAGCGTCTGGCCCGTGACTACGCCGGCAAACCGTTGGAATGGCGCCGTTCGCGCGGCCATGCCGAGCACTTCCGCTACCGCATCGATATTCGCTGACCGGGCGTTTCACGCCCCGTTGTGACGTCCGGCGCCGTGCCAGCACGGCGCCGTGGCTCTGCCTGCCTGGCCGGCGTGCGTCCGGCTGCCCCCTGACCTCGCACACACGACATAGAAGGATAAGAAATCATGTTCAGTTGGTATCGCGAAATCACCTCGCGCGAACGCAAGACGTTCTGGGCCTGCTTTGGTGGCTGGTCGCTCGACGCCCTTGAAGTGCAGATGTTTGGCCTGGCCATCCCGGCGCTGATCGCCGCGTTTTCCCTGACCAAGGGCGATGCTGGGCTGATCAGTGGCCTGACGCTGGTCACCTCGGCGATCGGTGGCTGGCTTGGCGGTACGTTGTCCGACCGTTACGGCCGGGTGCGTACCCTGCAATGGATGATCCTCTGGTTCTCCTTCTTCACCTTCCTGTCGGCCTTCGTCACCGGCTTCTACCCGCTGCTGTTCGTCAAGGCCATGCAGGGCTTCGGCATTGGTGGCGAGTGGGCCGCAGGCGCGGTGCTGATGGCCGAGACCATCAACCCGAAATACCGCGGCAAGGTCATGGGTACGGTGCAGAGCGCCTGGGCCGTGGGCTGGGGCCTGGCGGTGGGGCTGTTTGCGCTGATCTATTCGCTGGTGCCGCAGGAGTTCGCCTGGCGGGTGATGTTCTTCGTCGGCCTGCTGCCGTCGCTGCTGATCATCTGGGTGCGGCGCAACGTACCCGAGCCGGACAGCTTCCAGCGCCTGCAGAAGGAAAAGGCCATTCCCGTCAGCTTCACCAAGTCCATGGCCGGCATCTTCCGTCCTGAACTGCTGCGCGTGACCCTGCTGGGCGGACTGCTGGGTTTGGGTGCCCATGGTGGTTACCACGCGGTGATGACCTGGCTGCCGACCTTCCTCAAGACCGAGCGCAACCTCTCGGTGCTCAACTCCGGCGGCTACCTGGCGGTGATCATCTTCGCCTTCTGGTGTGGTTGCGTGGTCAGTGGCCTGCTCATCGACCGCATTGGTCGGCGCAAGAACATCCTGTTGTTCGCCCTGTGCTGCGTGCTGACGGTGCAGGCCTATGTGTTCTTCCCGCTGAGCAATACGCAGATGTTGTTCCTCGGCTTCCCGCTGGGCTTCTTCGCCGCCGGCATTCCCGCGAGTCTGGGGGCGTTCTTCAACGAGCTGTACCCGGCTGATGTGCGCGGTGCCGGGGTGGGCTTCTGCTACAACTTCGGCCGGGTGCTGTCGGCCGTGTTCCCGTTCCTGGTCGGTCACATGAGCGAATCCATGTCGCTGGGGGCCGCCATCGGCATCGATGCCGGCATCGCCTACGGCGTGGCGGTGATCGCCGCACTGTGTCTGCCGGAAACCCGCGGTCGCAACCTCGAGGCTCCGGTCTCGCCGCAGGTTGCGGGTGTGGTCGCCAAGTAACCTTCAATCTTCACGAATGAGCATCATGCCGCAAACCCCTGTATCCCCATTCACCGCGATCGACAGCCACGCCCACGTGTTCAGCCGTGGGCTGAACCTGGCAGCAGAGCGCCGTTACGCACCCACCTACGATGCGCCGTTGGGCGACTACCTGGCCCAGCTGGCCGGGCACGGTTTCAGCCATGGCGTATTGGTGCAGCCGAGCTTTCTCGGCACCGACAACAGCTACCTGCTGGCGGCGTTGCAAACCGCGCCCAGGCAATTGCGCGGCGTGGTGATGCTCGAGCCTGGCGTTGCGCGCGACACCCTTGAGCAGATGGCGTGCCTCGGTGTACGCGGGGTGCGCCTGAATCTGATGGGGCAGGCCCTGCCTGATCTGCGCGACGCCGGTTGGCGGCCACTGCTGGAGCTGATCGGCGATCTGGGCTGGCATGTCGAACTGCATCGACAGGTGGCCGATATACCGGCACTGGTGCGTGCCTTGCAGCCCTATGGTGTGGATATCGTGATCGATCACTTCGGCAGGCCGGATGCGCGCCTGGGGTTGGGGCAGCCGGGATTTGCCGAGCTGCTGACCCTCGGCGGGCAGGGCACGGTGTGGGTGAAGGTATCGGGGATCTATCGATTGGGCGGCTCGCCTGGGCAGAACCTGGATTTCGCCCGCCAGGCCCTGTGCGCCCTGGAGGCGCACTATGGCGCGGACCGGTTGATGTGGGGCAGCGACTGGCCGCATACCCAGCATGAATCGGTGATGAGCTTTACCGCGGTGGTCGAGCAGTTCGATGCCCTGGGCTGCTCGGCGTCGCTGCGTCGGGCGCTGTTGGTGGACACCGCGCGGGGGTTGTTCGGGTTCGCGTAGGAGCGGAGGTTCGTCGCTCCGACTTGCCCGTGAAAGGGATACCGTGATGCATGGCACCGGCTACGCCGGTGTTCGCGGGACCAGCCCGCTCCTACAGGGATTGGGCTGGTCTTTCGATTTTGAGCAGGACAGTTGCTCCTGCAAGTGTGTTTTTCGCGGTCAAGCCCGCTCCTACAAGGGGAGCTCGGGCTGTCAGAGTTGGAACCGGCTGATCATCTGCTGCAAATGCCCACCCAGCCGTGCCAGTTCGACGCTGGACACCGAGGTCTGCTCACTGGCCTCGGCGGTCTGTTCGGAAATGTCCCTCACCGTCACCACACTGCGGCTGATCTCCTCGGCCACGGCGCTCTGCTGCTCGGAGGCGGCGGCGATCTGCTGGTTCATCAACTGGATGCCCGATACCCGCTGAGTGATGCCCTCCAGCGCAACGCCGGCCTCGCGTACCAGTGCCACGCTGCTTTCGGTCAGGCTCTGGCTTTCTTCCATCAGGTCGCTGACCGAGCGCGTGCCTTGCTCCAGGCTGCTGATCGCCGATTCGATTTCTTCGGTCGAGGCCTGGGTGCGCTGGGCCAGGCTGCGTACCTCGTCGGCGACCACGGCAAAGCCACGACCGGCCTCGCCAGCGCGGGCGGCCTCGATGGCGGCGTTGAGCGCCAGCAGGTTGGTCTGCTCGGCCACGGCCTTGATCACGTCCATCACCTTGCCGATGCGTTGGCTTTCGTTGCGCAGGGCGTCCATCGCCTCATTGGTGGCGTCGACCTGGCTGGCCAGGCGGCCGATCTGGGTCACGGCGCGGGTGACCACACTGTCGCCTTCGCGAGCCTCGAGATCGGTGGCGCTGGCGGCCACCGAGGCTTCGCCGGCATTGCGCGCGACTTCCTGCACGGTGGCGGCCATTTCCTGCATCGCAGTAGCGACCTGGTCGGTCTCCTGGCGCTGGCTGCTGGCGCCGGCGCTGGTTTGCGCGGTGATCGCCGAGAGCTCTTCGGTGGCACTGGCAATCTGCGAGATGCCGTCGCGCACGCCGCCGATCAGCTGGCGCAGCTTGGCAGTCATGCCATGCAGGCTGTTCTGCAACTGGCCGAGTTCATCGCGGCGATTGCTGCTGGGTTGTTCGCCCAGGTTGCCGTCGGCCACCTGCTCCATGGCGCGCAGCACCCGTTGCAGCGGCTGGCTGATCTGCCGGGCGATCAGTATCGCCAGCAGGGCACCGAGCAGCAGGGCGAGGGCGGTGGTGGCGAACTGCAGCGTCTTGGCGAACTGACTGTCATTGACCACGGCCACTGCCTGGCTGTCGAGCAATTGGCCGATCAGGGTGGTGAGGGTCGCGACGTCATTGCCCATGTTGGCGCGGTAGTCCATCAGTTTGCGGGTTTCGCCGCGGAAGGCCTCGACGGCGGCGGCGTAGGCGCGCACCTGTTCGTTCAGTTGGCGGAATTGTTCGGCGAACTGGCCATTGAATACCGCGGTCAGGGCTGGCAGGTCGTTCACCGTGGTGGTGATCTGTGCATTCATCGCCTGCTCGGTGTCGGTGTTGGTGTTGCCGGTGTAGCCACGCACCTGGTAGCGCAGCAGGATCAGGTTCTCGCGGATCTGATTGATCGCTTCGCTGCGCACGTAGCGCTGTTCGGCATCGGGCAACGCGCGGACCTGCTTGCGGATGCTGTCGATCGTGGCGAACGACTGGGTGGCAAGCCCACCCATCTCCTTTTGCGCCGCGCGCATGGTGCGGTAAGACTGCAGGCTCTGTTCCTGGTTGCGCGCGTAGGCCTGCAGGGCCTGCTCGGCCTTGTCGAGGGTCTGCAGGTTGGTCGCGTTGCGCAGGATGCCGTGGAGTTTCGCCAGGGGGGCCTGGAAGGCCGCCAGTGCCTGCTGCAACGCCTTGCCTTGTTCTTCGTCACCATTGGACATGGCGTGGCGCAAGCGCGCCTCGCGCAGATCGCCCAGGGCATCGTTGAGTGCGGAGACGTCGCTGACCACTTCGCTGCGCCGCACCAGGCTGCCCAGGGCGTCCCAGCCGATCAGCGACTGGGTCAGGGTCAGCAGGAGGACCAGGCCAAAACCGAGGCCGAGTTTGTGTGCGATCTTCAGATCGCCGAACCAGGTGAACATCTGCTGCTGTGCTCCTTTTCTTGTGCGTTGGAGGAGAGCCGAAGGCTGATCCTGTTATCGGATGTAGTCATCTATATGAATTATCGGCAGCCTTGCAACATTCTGAAAAGGGGTTGCAGAAAAAATAATGGCATATAGCCATTAATTGGTTCGTCGGCGTGATGCGCTTCGCAGGCCTGTTGCCAGGGGTGGGCAATCGCGTGCAGATTTGTGGCTTCTCGCGATGAGCGGACCTCCAATTGACAACGCCCTCTCAGGAACAAGGACGATGAGTCATTCCTCGCAATTCACCTTGCTCGGCAAGCGGCGCTTCCTGCCGTTCTTCATCACCCAGTCGCTGGGTGCCTTCAACGACAACCTGTTCAAGCAGTCGCTGATCCTGGCGATCCTCTACAAGCTGAGCCTGGAGGGCGACCGGTCGATCTGGGTCAACCTCTGCGCGCTGCTGTTCATCCTGCCGTTCTTCCTGTTCTCGGCGCTGGCCGGGCAGTTTGGCGAGAAGTTCGCCAAGGATGCGTTGATCCGTGCGATCAAGCTGGCTGAAGTGGTGATCATGTTGATCGGCGCGGTGGGCTTTCTCAGTGATCACCTGGAACTGATGCTCCTGACATTGTTCGCCATGGGCACTCATTCGGCGCTGTTCGGGCCGGTGAAGTACTCGATCCTGCCTCAGGCCTTGCGCGAAGACGAACTGGTCGGCGGCAACGGGCTGGTGGAAATGGGCACCTTCCTGGCGATCCTGGCCGGCACCATCGGTGCCGGGGTGATGATGTCCTCGGGCAACTACGCCACGGTGGTGGCTGGAGGCATCGTCGGCACTGCGGTGCTCGGCTACCTGGCCAGCCGCTGGATCCCGCGGGCGGCGGCGGTGGCGCCGCAGATGAAGCTGGATTGGAATATCTTCAAGCAGTCCTGGGCCACCCTGCGCCTGGGCCTGGGGCAAACCCCGGCGGTGTCGCGCTCGATCGTCGGCAACTCGTGGTTCTGGTTCGTCGGGGCGATCTACCTCACGCAGATCCCGGCCTATGCCAAGGACTGGCTGCACGGCGACGAGACCGTGGTCACGCTGGTGCTGACGCTGTTCTCGGTGGGCATTGCCGTTGGTTCGCTGCTGTGCGAACGCCTGAGTGGGCGCAAGGTGGAGATCGGCCTTGTGCCGTTCGGCTCTTTCGGCCTGACCCTGTTCGGTCTGCTCTGGTGGTGGCATTCGGGTGACGTGCCGGCCGCTGCTGCGCCGCACGATTGGCTGAGCCTGTTGGGCATGAGCCAGGCCTGGTGGATCATGGTCTCGATCGTCGGGCTTGGTGTGTTCGGCGGTTTCTACATCGTGCCGCTGTACGCCTTGATCCAGGCGCGTACGCCTGAAGACCAGCGCGCCCGGGTGATCGCCGCGAACAACATCCTCAATGCCCTGTTCATGGTGGTCTCGGCGATCCTCACCATCGTCCTCTTGAGCCTGGCCGACCTCAGCATCCCGCAGCTGTTCCTGGTGGTGTCGCTGCTCAACATTGCGGTCAACGCCTACATCTTCCGCATTGTTCCTGAATTCACCATGCGCTTCCTGATCTGGTTGCTCAGCCATTCGATGTACCGCGTCGAGCACCGCGACCTCGATCGTATCCCTGACGAGGGGGCGGCGCTGTTGGTGTGCAACCATGTGTCGTTCGTCGATGCGCTGCTGATCGGCGGTGCGATCCGTCGCCCGATCCGTTTCGTCATGTACTACAAGATCTACAACCTGCCGGTGCTCAACTTCGTGTTCCGCACTGCCGGGGCCATTCCGATTGCCGGGCGCAGCGAGGACGAGGCGACGTACGAGCGGGCCTTTGCGCGCATTGCCGAGTACCTGCAGGCCGGTGAGGTGGTGTGCATCTTCCCGGAAGGCAAGCTGACCGCCGATGGTGAGATCGATGTGTTCAAGGGTGGCGTCAGCCGGATTCTCCAGGAGACGCCGGTGCCGGTGATTCCGCTGGCCTTGCAGGGGTTGTGGGGGAGTTTCTTCAGCCGTGATCCGGCCAAGGGCTTCCTGCGTCGATTGTGGTCGCGGGTGACTCTGGTGGCGGGTGCCGCCATCCCGGTGGAGGCGGCCCAGCCTGAAGCGCTGCGCGAGGAAGTCAGTGCCTTGCGCGGCGACTTGCGTTGAGGGGAGGGTGGAAGGTCAGCTGGCGCTGACCTTCAGGCCGATCAGGCCGGCGACGATCAGCGCAACGCTGATCAGGCGCACCAATGCCATGGATTCGCCGAACAGGATGATGCCGGCGATTACCGTGCCGACTGCGCCGACGCCGGTCCAGATGGCGTAGGCAGTGCCCAGCGGCAATTCCTTCATGGCCAGGCCTAGCAGGCCCAGGCTCACGGCCATGGCGGCGACGGTCAGTGCAGTGGGGAGTGGGCGAGTGAAGCCATCGGTGTATTTGAGGCCGATAGCCCAGCCGACTTCGAACAGGCCGGCGAAGAACAGAATGATCCAGGACATGATGATTCTCCATCGTTGAAAGATGGGGCCGTCCCCGGATTGGTCACGCCTTGCGTCGTGAGGTCGTCCTCACAGTGCGCACTATATTGCACATCTGCCGGGTGACAAGCAAGTGGCGCCTGTCCGGGCCTCTTCGCGGGCAAGTCGCGGCGGCGAACCGCCGCTCCCAAACTCAAGACAGCTGTATACCTTGTGGGAGCGGGCTTGCCCGCGAAGAGGCCCGCCCGCTCAGTGCCCGACCTGCGCCTGTTCCTCCCCGGCACCGCGGGGCTCTTCCATGCGCCTGAACCAGGTCGAGAGCAAGGCCCCGGAGATGTTGTGCCAGACGCTGAACAGCGCGCTGGGCACCGCCGCCAGCGGTGAGAAATGCGCCGCTGCCAGGGCCGCGCCCAAGCCTGAGTTCTGCATCCCCACCTCCAGCGCCAGCGACTTGCGCTGCGCCAGGGGCAGCTTGCACAGCTTGCCGGTCAGATAGCCCAGCAGGAAGCCGAAGCTGTTGTGCAGGATCACCACCGCCATGATCAGCAGGCCGGACTCGGCGATCTTCGCCTGGCTGGCCGCGACCACCGCGCAGACGATCATCACGATGCTCACCACCGACACCAGTGGCAGCACCTGCACCGCCAGTTGCACCCGCGCACCGAGCAGCTTCTGCGCCAGCACGCCGAGCACGATCGGCAGCATCACCAATTGCAGGATCGACCAGAACATGTCCATGAACGAGACCGGCAGCCAGGCCGAGGCCAGGAACCAGATCAGCGCCGGGGTCAGCAAGGGCGCAAGCAGGGTGGTCACTGCGGCGATGGCCACGGCCAGTGCCAGGTCGCCCTTCGACAGCCAGACCATCACGTTCGAGGCGGTGCCGCTCGGGCAGCAGCCGACCAGGATCACGCCCACGGCGATTTCCGGTGGCAGGTGAAACAGTTGGCACAGCAGCCAGGCAACGCCCGGCATGATCACGAAATGCGCCACCACTCCCAGCGCCACGCGCCAGGGTTGACGGGCGAGGGCGGCGAAGTCGTCGAGCTTGAGCGTAAGGCCCATGCCGAACATCACCAGCCCCAGCAGTGGCACGATGGCTACCTTCAGTGCGATGAACCATTGTGGTTGCAGGAAGGCCAGGCAGGCGAACACCAAGACCCAGAGGGCGAAGGTGTTGCCGACGAAACGGCTGAAGGCGGCGAGGGCGCGCATGGGGGATTCCTTTTCTATTTATAGCTTTGTGAAATTCACTGGCCCTTTCGCGGGACAAGTCGGTGCTGGCGACAACACAACCACCCAGCACCGGCCTTTCAACCTGAATCAGACCCCCTGCGGAATCTCTTCCCCACCCAGGGCTTCGAACAGCACCGGCAGGAATTCGTTGAGGGTCATCATCATCAACAGGAAGCTGGCGTCGAACTGTTGCGCGGCTTCGTCGCCACCATCCTGCTCGGCCTGCTCCTGCAGCAGTTCCTCGAACTTCAGGCGCTTGATCACCATCTTGTCGTCGAGCACGAACGACAGTTTGTCTTGCCAGGCCAGGGCCAGTTGCGTGACCAGCTTGCCGGTGCTCAGGTGCAACTGGATTTCCTCGCTGGCCAGGTCCTGGCGCTTGCAGCGCACGATGCCACCGTCTTCGGCGGTGTCGCGCAGCTCGCATTCGTCCAGTGGATAGAAGCCTTCGGCAGGCTGCTGCGACTTGACCCAGTCGGTCATGGTCGCGGTCGGGGCGATCTTCACGGTGGCCGGGCGCACCGGCAGCGAACCCATGACTTCACGTAGCGTGGAGAGCAGGTCTTCGGCGCGCTTGGCGCTGGCCGAGTTGACCAGGATCAGGCCCTGGCGCGGGGCGATGGCAGCGAAGATCATCGAGCGGCGGATGAAAGCACGCGGCAGGAAGGCCTGGATGATCTCGTCCTTGATCTGGTCGCGTTCCTTCTTGTAGACCTTGCGCATCTGCTCGGTCTCGATCTCTTCGACCTTCTCCTTGACCGCATCGTTGACCACGCTGCTGGGCAGGATGCGTTCTTCCTTGCGTGCGGCAATCAACAGGAATTCACCGCTGACGTGTACCAGGGGAGCGTCTTCGCCCTTGCCGAACGGAGCGACGAAGCCGTAGGTGGTCAGCTCCTGGCTGGCGCAGGGGCGGGCCGGCTTGCTGGCCAAGGCGGTCTCCAGCGCTTCAGGCTCGAACGGGACATCCTGGGTCAGGCGGTAGGTCAGCAGGTTCTTGAACCACATGAGGGGGAATCTCTCCTTAATGCATAAGGCGGGCATTATTCTCCGAGCAGTGGTTGCAGGCCAACCCTGTCAGAGGGCCAGCAGTGACTTATTCATAGGTCTTTGAAAGATCAGATAAAAAATTTGAAAAAAGTGCTTGCCAGGGTACAGGGTCCTCCGTAGAATGCGCGCCACACCGAGACGAAGGGTGATTAGCTCAGCCGGGAGAGCATCTGCCTTACAAGCAGAGGGTCGGCGGTTCGATCCCGTCATCACCCACCACTCGATGTATAGCGCAGCGGTAGTTCAGTCGGTTAGAATACCGGCCTGTCACGCCGGGGGTCGCGGGTTCGAGTCCCGTCCGCTGCGCCATATTCCAGCTTCCAGGGCCCACTGAACACCCGGAAGCCACAAAGAAAGCGACCTTAAGGTCGCTTTTTTTGTTTCTGGCTTGCGCAAACACCACGGGGGCTGTCCATCGACACCCCCGTGGTGTTTCAGCTTCAGGGTTTGGCCACGTGCCAGACCTGGCCGACCCCTTCGCCGGTGGTATCGCCCGGCTTCTGGTCCTTGACCCAGCCGTACAGCGGCTGGTCTTTGTAAGCCCACTGCTTGCTGCCATCGTCGCGGGTAATCACGCTGTAGCCATCGGCGGCCTTGGCGTAGGGGCCGGCGGCCAGCGGCGGCCAGTTCTGCGCACATTGACCGTTGCACGCCGACTTGCCAGCGCTGTCCTTGGTGAAGGTGTAGAGGGTCAGGCCTTTGCTGTCGACCAGGACCTTGCCCAGGGCGCTGTCGCCGACCTTCGCGGGGGCATCAGCCAAGGCCAGGCCAGACACGCAGGTCAGAGCCAATGAAAGAACGAGTGCGCTTTTCTTCAACATGAGAGATACCTCTGGCGGTTATCCGAATCCGATCGGGGGAATGATGGCCTTATGCATCGGCCATGCAGGGACAACGCCCCGGTGTCAGCTTCTATTCCCGTGTTCGATGAATATTTTTTCCGTCCCTGGTGCCGCCCTGGGTCAGCAGGCACGCCGGGTTCGCATCTACGCCTTCAACTCGCTGGCTCATTGCGTCAGAATCCCCCTACACGCCGGATGCAGCCAGCAGGCCGCGCGCCGGCTCTACCTTGCAAGCAGAGACCGACCATGCAGGATGCCAGCACCTCTCCAACGCCCACGCCGTCGACCCCACTGCTGGGTATCGACCTGGGGACCACCAACAGCCTTATCGCAGTCTGGCAGGACGGCAAGGCGCAGCTGATCGCCAACGCCGTGGGCGAGGTGCTGACGCCGTCGGTGGTCAGCGTCGACGACGACGGCAGCATCCTGGTGGGCAGCGCCGCCCGCGCCCGCCTGACCACCCACCCCCACCGCACCGCTGCGGCCTTCAAGCGCTTCATGGGCAGTGACAAGCGCTTCGAGCTCGGCGAGCACCGCTTCACCCCGGAAGAACTCTCGGCTCTGGTGCTGGGCGCGTTGAAGCAGGATGCCGAGGCGTATCTGGGGTGCCCGGTCAGTGAAGCGGTGATTTCGGTGCCGGCCTATTTCAGCGACGAGCAGCGCAAGCGCACGGTCTTCGCTGCGGAGCTGGCGGGGCTGAAGGTGCAGCGCCTGATCAACGAGCCGACCGCGGCCGCCATGGCCTACGGGCTGCACGAGCAGAAGTTCGAGCGCACCCTGGTGTTCGACCTGGGCGGCGGGACCTTCGACGTCACTGTGCTGGAATACGCCTTGCCGCTGATCGAGGTGCATGCCTCAACCGGTGACAACTATCTGGGGGGCGAGGACTTCACCGAGGCCTTGCTCAATGCCTGCCTGCGTGACTGGAACCTCAGTGCCGAAACCCTGGAGCCCCAGGCGCTGTCGAGCCTGCATGATGCGATCGAGCAGCTGAAACGCGAGGTGGGCGAGGGCAGTCGCACCCTGCACTGGAGCGGTGATGGCCAGGCCCGCGAATGGGTGCTTGATCAGGCCCGGCTGCAGTCGATCTGGGCGCCGTTGCTGGCACGGGTACGGACCCCCATCGAGCAGGCCCTGCGTGATGCGCGCCTGAGCCCGCGCGAACTGGACAGCCTGGTGCTGGTCGGTGGGGCCACGCGCATGCCGCAGATCCAGCAACTGGTGGCCAAGCTGTTCGGCCGCCTGCCGTACCGCCACCTCGATCCGGACACCATCGTCGCTCTTGGCGCCGCCAGCCAGGCAGCCTGCAAGGCGCGGGATTCGGCGATCGACGAGTTGATCCTGACCGACGTCTGTCCTTACACCCTGGGGGTCGCCTCGTCCCGTGGCGAGGACGTGTCCGGGGCCTTTACCCCAATCATCGAGCGCAACACGGTGATCCCCACCTCGCGTGTGCAGCGCTTCTACAGCAGCCATCCCGAGCAGAAAGTGGTGCGCATCGCCGTGTACCAGGGCGAGCGGCCCTGGGTGCGCGACAACATTCTGGTCGACAGTTTCGAGATTCCGTTGCAGCCGACCGGCCAGGTGCAGTCGCTGGATGTGCGCTTCAGCTACGACATCAATGGCCTGCTCGAAGTGGACGTGACGTTCCTCGAAACCGGGCACAAGCACAGCCACAGCATCGACCGCAGCCCGACCGGGCTGGACAGCGACGCCCGCCAGGCCAGCCACGAGCGCCTGGCGAGATTGAAGATCCACCCGCGCGACGCCTTGCCCAACCGCACCCTGCTGGCCCGCCTGGAGCGCGCCTGGATGCAGAGCCTGGGCGATGAGCGCGACCTCATCGGCAGTTGGCTGGACGCCTTCAATGCCGTGCTCGCTGGCCAGCAGGCCACCGAGATCAGTCGCCAGCGCCAGCAGTTGAGCCAGGCGCTGGACGAGCTGCGCTACTGATCAGGGATGGTTCAGGCGCCGCAGGGCCACTTGCAGGCCCAGTTGCAACTGGTCGGGGTCGTCCGGTGAAGGGCCATAGCGGTTGGCGAGCTTGTCGCCGGGTAGCCCCACCAGAAGCAGCGGTGCGAATGGCAGCAGGCGGCTGACGGCCAGCAACCCCACCAGTGCCCAGACGCCCTGGCCCAAGTCGCGCAAGCGCCGCAGGAAGGATGTCAACAGCAGCAACACGACAAGGGTCCAGAGCATCGGGCTCTTGGTCGCGGTGGTCAGCACCGTGCCCGCCAGCAGCATCACGATCACGTGGGCGATCAGGTCGCTGCGATTGAGGCGGCTGTCCAGGCGCCAGAATGCCCAGGAGGGTACCGGCGTCTGGCTGACACGGGCCATCAGCAAGCGTTCGGCGCGAGCCAGTATCGCCATGCTGGCGCAGCGCAGGCCGGTGTCCTGGTCCGGGTCATCCTTGGCTTTCTGCAGGCGCATCAGGCTGCGCGTGCCTGGCGGGGATGCGGATTTGACCAGGTGATTGAAGGCGTCGAGGATCTCGTTAAGCAGCTTGCCGTCGACCTTCTCTTCCTGCTCTACGGCTTGGCGCGGCGGACGTTTGACCTTGCCGGCGATCAGGCCATCGCGCAGCGGGGCGAACCAGGGGCTGTCGTTGTTCATCGCCTCGAGGCGATCGCGCAAGCGGGCGCGCTGTTGAGCATCGAGCTCTGGGTCGTGGTACAGCACTGCGCATAGCAGCATGTAGCCCAGTGGGTGGCCGTCGAGGGTACCGACGTCTTCTTCCAGGCATTCGAGCAGACGTACCGCGCTGGGCAGGCGAGTGCTGCCGAACACGTAACCCAGTGTGTGCAGGCGGCTGGCGACCAGGGCCTGCAGCGGGTCGCGGTCGTCCATCCAGCCGAGCAGGGCATTGTGTTCGTTGAACTGAGCCTGACGGGCGATCAGCACCTTGTGCAGTGGGGCGAACGGATGGTCGCTCGGGTAGGTGAGCTGGGCGGCCAGTTGCGGTGGCGCCAGGTCCAGCCAGCGTTGCGGCTGTTGCGCCGTGGCCAGCATGAACAACTGCTGGCGATGCCAGTTCCACAGTGCTTCGCCCTCGACCATCGGCGGCAGCTCGATGCCGTTCAGTGCCAGTTCTTCCATCAGCACCAGGCCGAATGGCACGGTGAACATGCGGCGCATGTCGAAATGCTCGTTCAGCTCGCCCAGCGCTCGTGGCGAATAAACCCGCATGCGCCGCAGCCACTCGCGGCAGGCCGGGTGCAGTGCGTCGGACTTGAGCGCCTCTGGCAGTTCCACCGGCCCCTCGTCACGTGCGCAGTACTCCACCAGTGCACGCGCCACCGGTGAGTGTTCGAGCCAATGCAGTTGCTGCGCCGCCTGGCGCTGGAAGCCTTCGAGGATCAAGGCATCGAGCGGGTCGTTGCCCAGGCGCTCATCGACAATGGTGCGCAGCAAGCCGGCTTCGCCGCGTTGCAGGGCCCAGGCCTGCCAGTAGCGGCGGTGCAATTCGCGATCGTCCTGGTTGGGCAGCAGCCAGGCGAGCAGCGGCAGTTCGTCGTCGCCGTCCAGGCGCCAGTCGATGTAGGTGGCGGCGATGCCCTCAAGGCCCAGGCGCGAGGCTTCGGACCAGCGCGCCAGTGTCTGCGGCGACTGTGCCGGGCTGCCCAGGACCTGTGCCGGATCGGCCAGGTCGGCGGGCCAGGTGTCGGGCGTGCTCTGCTGGTCGAGGGCCTGGATCAGCAGTGGCAGGCGTTGTGGCTGGTAGCGCGCGCAGAGGTCGAGCAGCCAGCGTTCGGCCTGCGGGTGGCGGTGTTCGCGCCACAGCCGTAGCCAGCAGTCCAGGGCTTGCTGCTCGGCGCCCAGGGCGTCGGCCTGGCGGGCCAGCAAGAACAGCAGGTCGACATCGTCCGGCGCCTGCTGGTGCTGGAGCTGCAGGCGTGCATGCAGGGTGAGGCTGCCGATGCCGACCTGGCTGAACTGTTCGGTCAGACGCTGAACCAGATGCTCGTCGTCGGGGAACGCCACGCAGGTGTGGCACCCGGCGAACTGTGCGTACTCGAACAGCGGGCGCTCCTGATGGTAGTAGCCGAGGCTGCGGAAGTACCAAAGGGTTTCCAGTTGCGCGGCGGGCGACCAGCTGTGCATCAGGCGGGTGTCGAAGGGATCGGGTTCCTCGATGCGTTGCAGGAAGGCCTCTATTTCCTGGGCATCCTCCGGCGCCAGGCGCAGCAACTGCTCGGCCCAGCCCATGCGCTGGGCCAGCAGGCGTGCGCACTGGTACGAGATCGGTCCGCAGTTGCGCAGGTTGTGCAGCAGTCGCCAGCTGAGGTCTTCCAGTTGCTCCAGGGGCAGCTCGTCGAGCTGGGCGATGTAGTTCTGCCAGGCTTGGGGTTCGTAACGGCGAGTGGAGTCTTCGAGCAGTGCATGGAACGCCTCGAAGGCTTCGCTGGTGGACGCTTCGGTCCGCCCTTCGGCTGCTTGCTGCTCGGGCGCCGCGCCGGTTTCGGCGTGTTCGCGGGCCAGGCGCTGTGCTTCCTCGTAGGCGGCGCGCAGGGCCTGGAAGCCTTCGGGATCGGTTTCCGGATGGTGCGTCGGCAGGCGGCCGCGGTAGGCCTGGCGGATGGTGTCGAGGTCCTGGGTCGGCTCGATGCCCAGGCGAATCCAGCAACTCATGACCAGCAGTCCTCTTCCAGTGATGCCGGGCGTTCCGGCTCAGGCAACGGCAACTCCCAGGGCAGGTCGGCGAGCAGCGCGTTGGCGCCGATCCTCAGGTTCAGGGCAATGCAGCGATTCCAGTGTTCGTTGCCCTGACGCTCGAGGTTGGCGGCGAACGTTTCGTCGCTGCTGTCGGAGACATTCCACAGCGCCTTGCCGAACAGGTACCCGGCGATGTAGCTGTCCCAGCGGTTGTAGTAATGGCGAGCGCGCAAGGCCAGGCGATAGTGCAGGTAGAGGCTTTCGTCGCGGCTGATATGGCCCTTTTTCACCCCGGCGCGCAGCAGAAAGCTCATGCGTCCGATGTCCCAGGCGCGGGTTCCGCCCGGGCCGCAGTCGGGAAAGGTGCGGGCGGCGTAGTTGTACTTGACCTGGTCACGTGGTGTCAGCGTAGCGAGCAGTGCCTGCCACTGGCTTGGCAGGCAGCGCTGGAACTGCCAGTAGGCGTTGCTCATCTCGCTGGCGTGACCGTTGTCGGCCATGCCGAGCACGTCGAGCAACTGGGCACGGGTGCTGATGCCCCAGCCGCTTTCCAGGTCGGTCTGGTCTTCGCCTTCGAAGTATTCGGCGGCGGTGTAGCTGGCACCGTTGAGTGCGGCCATCGGGGCGGAGAGGGCATGCAGCCAATGCTGTGCGGATTCGTCCATGAAGAGTGTCCGGGGCGAGGGGTGTGGCGCGATTGTAGAGAGGCAGCAAGGGGGCCGTCTACGCAGGCCTCAACGCCGGCCTTCTTCCGCTCGCAGCGTCAGCACTTCATAGCCCTGCTCGGTCACCGCGACCGTGTGCTCCCACTGCGCCGACAGTCCGCCATCGCGGGTGATCACCGTCCAGCCATCTTTCAGCGTGCGCGTGCCGCGGGCGCCCTGGTTGATCATCGGCTCGATGGTGAACACCATCCCGGGCTTGAGTTTCAGGCCCATGCCGCGCTGGCCGTAGTGCAGCACCTGCGGCGCCTCGTGCATCTGCCGGCCGATGCCGTGGCCGCAGTACTCGCGTACCACGCTGTAGCCCGCCGCCTCGGCGAACTGCTGGATAGCGTGGCCGATATCGCCCAAGGTGGCGCCGGGGCGCACCTGTTCGATGCCTTTCCACAGCGCCTCGTAGGTGGTGTCGACCAGGCGCCGTGCCTCCTCGCTGATTGCGCCGATGCGGTACATCTTCGACGAGTCGGCGATATAGCCGCCCTGTTCCAGGGTGATGTCGACGTTGATGATCGAGCCTTCCTGCAGCACCTCGTCAACCTTGGGCATGCCGTGGCAGACGACCTGGTCCACCGAGGTGTTCAGAGAATAGGGGAAGCCGTACTGGCCCTTGCTCGCCGGGCGCGCCTTGAGCGTCTCGACGATGAAGGCTTCGGCGCGGTCGTTGATCTGCATCGTGGTCACCCCGGCGCGGATGAAACCGTCGAGGTCGGCGAACACCTGTGCCAGCAACTGCCCGGCCCTGCGCATCAATGCCAGTTGCTCGGGGTTCTTGAGTATCACCTCGCTCATTGCAGCAGCTCCTTGAGATTCGCTTGTTCCTGGCGCAGCAGTTGACGCAGCAGTTCCTGGTAGGTGGCCTGGGGGTGCAGTTCGGCGAGCATGCCGATGCGGATCCAGTGTTCGGCCTGAGCGTTGATCGAGCGCGACATCGCGGCGCTGGCGATGCGCAGGTCTTCGTGGAGGTCGTCGCAGATCTTGACGATACCCATGGGGAGTCTTCCTGGTATATGAAACGTATACGAATCATATAGTCGGTTGGGCGTCGTGTCATCTTCTGGTGCGCGGCGGCATCAAGACGGGGCGGATATCGCGTCGATGTTCTCGCGGGGCGACACGTCCTCCGGGCTGCGCAGGCCTGTGGGTGCGGGTTGCCCGCGCCAAGGCCACCGCCATTGTGCAACTGGCCCGCAAATTGCTGATTCAGCTGCATCCGGACCCCTCAATGCCGAGGGGCCCTTCATCTTCACGACAAAGGCGCCGTGTTACCCCGCTTGCCCTGCAGGCCGGGTAGCCGGCGCCTTTTGCGTTTTCAGGGAGACCGCCCATGAGCAGCAGCGAGGTGCGCAGCGTTTGCCCGTATTGCGGGGTCGGGTGCGGCATTGTCATGACCGTGGCCGAGGGCCAGGTGGTCAAGATCAGCGGTGACAAACAGCACCCGAGCAACTTCGGACGCCTGTGCACCAAGGGCCTCACCGCACATCTGCCGTTGTCCGCTGCCGGACGCATGGAGCACGCCTTCGTGCGCCAGCAGCGCAGCCAGCAGCCGGTACGCACCGGCATGGACGACGCCATTGCGCAATCGGCCGCGCGCCTGCGCGCGATCATCGACGAGCACGGGCCGGATGCCGTGGCGCTCTATGTGTCCGGGCAGATGTCGCTGGAGGCTCAATACCTGGCCAACAAGCTGGCCAAGGGCTTTATCCGCACCCGCCATATCGAATCCAACTCGCGGTTGTGCATGGCCAGTGCCGGCAGCGGCTATAAGCAGTCGCTGGGCGCCGACGGCCCGCCGGGCAGCTACCAGGATTTCGAGCGTGCCGAGGTGTTCTTCGTCATTGGCGCCAACATGGCCGACTGTCATCCGATCCTGTTCCTGCGCTTGCTCGACCGAGTGAAGGCCGGGGCTCGGCTGATCGTCGTCGACCCGCGTCGCAGTGCCACCGCCGACAAGGCCGACCTGTTCCTGCAAGTGCGCCCGGGCAGCGATCTGGCTCTGCTCAACGGCTTGCTCTACCTGTTGCACGAGAACGGCCATACAGACATCGAGTTCATCGCCCGCCACACCGAGGGCTGGGACGAGATGCCTGCGTTTCTCGCCGACTACACCCCCGAACGGGTCGCGGCCCTGACCGGCCTTGCCGAGGCCGATATCCGTCAGGCGGCTGCCTGGATCGGCGGGGCGTCGGAGTGGATGAGCTGCTGGACCATGGGCCTCAACCAGAGCATCCAAGGCACCTGGCACAGCAACGCGCTGTGCAACCTGCACCTGGCCACCGGCGCGATTTGCCGACCTGGCAGCGGACCGTTCTCGCTGACCGGCCAGCCCAACGCCATGGGCGGCCGTGAGATGGGCTACATGGGCCCGGGCCTGCCGGGCCAGCGTTCGGCGCAGGTGGCGGGCGACCGTGCGTTCGTCGAGCAGCAGTGGGGCCTGGCGCCGGGCGCGTTGCGCAGCGAAGGCGGTGAAGGCACGGTGGCGCTGTTCGAGCAGATGAAGGCCGGGCAAGTGAAGGCCTGCTGGATCATCTGCAGCAACCCGGTGGCCAGTGTCGCCAACCGCCAGCAGGTGATCGACGGCCTGCAAGAGGCGCAGTTGGTGATCGCCCAGGACGCTTTCCTCGACACCGAGACCAACCGCCATGCCGACATCCTGCTGCCGGCCGCGCTGTGGGCCGAGGGCGAGGGTGTGATGATCAACAGCGAGCGCAACCTCACCTTGATGCCGCGTGCGGTCGCAGCGCCCGGCGAGAGCCTGGAGGATTGGCGCATCATCGCTCGCATCGCCTGTGCCATGGGCTATGCCGAGGCGTTCAGCTATGCCGATGCCGAAGCGGTGTACGACGAGATCCGCCGTTTCTGGAACCCCGCCACCGGCTATGACCTGCGTGGCATCGGCTATGCCGAGCTACGCGACAAACCGCGCCAGTGGCCAAGTGCGCCCGGGCGCGTGGACGACCGCAGCCCGCTGCGCTACCTCAATGACGGCAGCAGCCAGGCGCTGCTGCACGACGCTCAAGGCGAGCGGCCCGCGCTGGCCTTTCCTACCCCCAATGGCAAGGCGCGGTTCTTTGCCCGGCCCTGGCTGGCGCCGGCCGAGCTGCCGGATGCCGACTTTCCGCTGGTGCTCAACACCGGCCGCGTGCAGCACCAGTGGCACACCCTGACCAAGACCGGCAAGGTGCCGAGCCTGAACAAGCTCGAGCCCGGCCCCTTCGTCGAGATCAATCCCGAGGACGCCCGACGCCTGGGCATCGCCGACAAGGACCAGGTGGCGATCCGCTCGCGCCGCGGCCAGGCCGTGCTGCCGGCACGCATCAGCGAGCGGGTGCTGGTCGGCAACTGCTTTGCCCCTTTTCACTGGAACGACCTGTATGGCGAGCAACTGGCGATCAACGCCGTGACCTGCGATGCCGTCGATCCAACCTCCCTGCAACCGGCCTTCAAGCATTGCGCCGTGACCCTGGAGCGGGTTGCAGGCGAACGCATCGAGGCACTCGAGCTGCCCAGCGCGATCCCTACGGAGTCTGCCCCCATGCCCACCGACACCCTGTCTCGCCTGCTGGGCCTGGACAGCCTGCCGGCCCCCGTCCTGGCGGACGAGGAGCGTCGTTACCTGCAGGGCTTTCTGCTCGGCCTTGGGCAGGCGCGTGCACCGGGGGTGCCCAGCCTGCCGCCCGGTGCGCCGCTCGCACCCGCCAGTCGGTTGTTCGTCGATGGCTTGATCGCCGGCCTGTTCGCCCAGCCGGTGGTGGCGCCGGTCGCCATGGCCGAGGTTGCCAGGCATCGGGTGCTGTGGGCCTCGCAGACCGGCAATGGCGAGGCGCTGGCCGAGCGCTGTGCGGCGCATCTGCGCGAAGCGGGCCTGGCCGTCGAGCTGAGCTGCATGGATGCAGTCAGCCCCAGCCAGTTGCGTGGCGCCGCCAGCGTGCTGCTGATCACCAGTACCTTTGGTGACGGCGATGCGCCTGACTGCGCTTCGGCGTTCTGGCAGGCGTTGCAGGGCGAGGAGGGGGCACAGTGTGCGGCACTGCCCTTCGCCGTGCTGGCGCTGGGTGATTCCAGCTACGACCAGTTCTGCGGCTTTGGCCGCAAGCTCGACCAGCGTCTGGCTGAGCTGGGCGGCCGACGTCTGCTCGATCGGGTCGATTGCGAACCGGATTTCGATCCATCGTTCGTCACATGGCTGCAGGCGTTGTTGCCGCTGCTGGAGCCGACGGCCGCTGCGCAGGTCACAGCCAAGCCGGCGCCAGTGTTCGGCAGGCAGCAACCCTGCCTGGCTCCCATCATCGAGAACCGTGTGCTCAATGCGCCCGGAGCGACCAAGGAAACGCGCCAGGTGGTGTTCGACCTGCAAGGCACCGGGCTGGTCTACGAGGCAGGCGATGCGCTGGGTGTCTGGCCGCGCAACTGCCCGGCGCTGGTCCAGGAGCTGCTCGAGCTGATGGGGCTCGATGGCCAGACGTGCGTGCAACTGCCCGACCTGCCGGCGATGCCGTTGGCCGAGGCGATGGAGCGGCACCTGGAGATCGCCCGGGTCACTTCGCAGCAGCTTGCAGCCTTCAGCCAGGCGCCGCAGGCCGGTGAACTGCGTCGGTTGCTGCTGCCCGAGCACAAGGCCGAACTCACGGACTGGCTGTGGGGGCGGCAGTTGGCCGATGTGCTCGCTGCATTCGCGCCGCAACTGTCACTGGAGCACTGGCTGATCCTGCTCAAGCCCTTGCAGCCCCGCATGTACTCGATCAGCTCCAGCCCCAAGGCCCATCCACAGCAGGTGCACCTGACCGTTTCAACCGTGCGCTATGGCCAGCGAAAGGGCGTGAGCTCAAGCTTTCTCGCCGACCGCGCCGAAGCGCTGGAGGTGGCGATCTTCCCGCAGGTCGCGCGGCATTTCCGACTGCCGGACGACGATGCCACGCCGCTCATCATGGTTGGCCCTGGCACCGGTATCGCGCCGTTTCGTGCCTTTCTCGAAGAACGCGAAGCCCGCGGTGCGAGCGGCGGCAACTGGCTGTTCTTCGGTGAGCAGCATGCTGCCTTCGATTTCTATTACCGCGAGCAGTTGCAGGCCTGGGAGGCCAGCGGTCATCTGCGCCTGAGCACGGCGTTCTCGCGTGACCAGGCCGAGAAGCTGTACGTGCAGCAGCGCATGCTCGAACAGGGTGCCGAGCTGTGGCAGTGGCTGGAGGCGGGGGCGTACTTCTACATCTGCGGCGATGCCCAGCGCATGGCCAAGGATGTCGATGCCGCGCTGCGCCAGGTCGTGGCCGAGCACGGGCGGATGAGCGCCGAGGCGGCGGCGGTTTATGTCGAGAGGTTGAGCAAGAGCAAGCGCTATCGACGCGATGTGTATTGAGTGCACCGGGATGGGGAGCGGTGCACCGGCTTGAGGCGGTGCAGCGTGCGGCGCTAGCGCGGGGCAAGCGCGCTCCTGCAGGTCGCGCAACGCTGCATCCCCTGTTGGCGCGGGCTTGTCCCGCGATAGCGCCAGCATCGATTGCACCTTGGCACGCTCCCTGCTTTTAACGATTTACAACACAGCCCCACTGATCAACGGCGATCAACAGGGGCCTCACACTGATGAGTACAGGCAAAGGCGCCTGGAGCTTCGGCTCCAGGCGCCTTTTTTTGTCTTTGCGTCGGGCAAGCCCCGCACACCGTGATCGAGGATCGGCTATGAAGGCAACAGCGAACGGCGGACAACGAGAGCGACTGGTCATTGTCGGCAACGGCATGGTCGGTCATCACCTGGTCGAGCAACTGATCGAGCGCGGCGCCCTGGCGCGCTTCGAGCTGCGCGTGTTCGGCGAGGAGCGCCAGCGCGCCTACGACCGTGTGCACCTGTCGGAATACTTCGCCGGCAGCAGCGCCGAGGCACTGGCCATGTGCGAGCCCGAATTCTACGGCCAGCACGGCGTGCATCTGCACTTGCACGAAGCGGTGCTGGAGATCGACCGCACGCTGGGCGAAGTGGTCACTGCCCAGGGCCGCTACGGTTACGACCGACTGATCCTCGCCACCGGCTCCTACCCATTCGTACCGCCGATCGAAGGCTCCACCGGTACCGCCTGCCTGGTCTACCGCACCCTCGACGATCTTGACGACATCCGCGCCTCGGCTGCCGGGGCGCGGCGTGGCGTGGTGGTCGGTGGCGGGTTGCTGGGCCTTGAGGCGGCCAATGCGCTCAAGTCGCTGGGGCTGGAGGCTCATGTCGTGGAGTTCGCGCCACGGCTGATGCCGGTGCAGCTCGATCATGAAGGGGGCGCAGCCTTGCGTGCGCAGATCGAAGCGTTGGGGGTAGGCGTGCATCTGTCTCGCGCCACCCAGTCGATCGACCCGGGCGAAGAGTATCGCCACCGCATGAAGTTCGATGGTGGTGAGTACCTGGAAACCGACCTGATCGTGTTCTCTGCCGGCATTCGTCCGCGTGACGCCCTGGGGCGTGCCTGCGAGCTGGAGATCGCGCCGCGCGGCGGTGTGGTCATCGACGGCAACTGCCGTTCAAGCGATCCACGGATCTTCGCCATCGGCGAGTGCGCGTCGTGGAACGGCAGCGTATTCGGCCTGGTTGCCCCGGGCTACAGCATGGCGCGCAACCTTGCTGCGCTGCTGGTCGGCGAGGCCAGTGCCGAGTTCACCGGTGCCGACATGTCGACCAAGCTCAAGCTGCTGGGGGTCGATGTCGGCTCCATCGGCGACGCGCACGGCGCCACCCCAGGCGCGCGCAGCTACCGCTATATCGACGAGGCCAACGCCAGTTACCGCCGCCTGGTGGTCGACGCCAGCGGCAAGCGGGTGATCGGCGCGGTACTGGTCGGCGACAACAGCTATTACGACACCCTGCTGCAGTACGTACAGAACGGCATCGCCCTGCCGCAGGATCCGGCGGCGCTGATCCTGCCGCAGAGCGGCGGCGCGCCGACTCTGGGCGCCGATGCCCTGCCCGACAGCGCGACCATCTGCTCGTGCCACAACGTCAGCAAGGGCGCGATCTGCGCGGCCATCGACAGTGGCTGCGCGGACCTGGCGGCGGTCAAGGGCTGCACCAAGGCGGCCAGCGGCTGTGGTGGTTGTGCGGGGCTGCTCAAGCAGGTGTTCGAGCACGAACTGACCGCGCGCGGCGTGACGGTCGACAAGAGCCTGTGCGAGCACTTTGCCTACACCCGCCAGGAGCTGTATGCGCTGGTGCGGGTCGAGGGAATTCGTACCTTCAACGAGCTGCTTGAGCGCCACGGCAAGGGGCATGTCGGTTGCGACATCTGCAAGCCGACCGTGGGCTCGATCCTCGCCTCGTGCTGGAACCAGCCGATCATGGACCCTTCGCTGGTACCGCTGCAGGACACCAACGACACGTTCATGGCCAATATGCAGAAGAACGGCACCTACTCGGTAGTGCCGCGCATCCCGGGTGGTGAAATCACCCCCGACAAGCTGATCGTGATCGGCCAGGTAGCGAAGAAATACGATCTCTATACCAAGATCACCGGCGGCCAGCGCATAGACCTGTTCGGCGCGCAGTTGCACGAATTGCCGCTGATCTGGGGCGAGCTGATCGAGGCGGGCTTCGAGACCGGCCATGCCTACGGCAAGTCGACCCGCACGGTGAAGTCGTGCGTGGGCAGCACCTGGTGCCGCTACGGCGTGCAGGACAGCGTCGCCATGGCCCTGCGCATCGAAGACCGCTACAAGGGCCTGCGCTCGCCGCACAAGCTCAAGTTCGCGGTGTCCGGCTGCACCCGTGAATGCGCCGAGGCGCAGAGCAAGGATATCGGTGTGATCGCCACCGACAAGGGTTGGAACCTGTACGTTTGTGGCAACGGTGGCATGCGCCCGCGCCATGCCGAACTGTTCGCGACCGATCTGGACGACGACACCCTGATCCGCCTGATCGACCGCGTGCTGATGTTCTACATCCGCACCGCCGACAAACTGCAGCGCACCTCGGTGTGGCGCGAAGGGCTGGACGGCGGGCTGGACTATCTCAAGGCGGTGATCCTTGACGATAGCCTGGGCCTTGCCGACGAGCTGGAAGCGCAGATGCAGCATGTGGTCGACCGCTACGAATGCGAATGGGCCAACGCCTTGAAAGACCCAGAGAAGCTCAAGCGCTTCCGCACCTTCGTCAACGACCAGCGGCCTGACCCGGATGTGCATTTCGTGCGTGAGCGCGAACAGCGTCGACCGGCTACGCCGCTGGAGTTGATCCCTACTGTCGAGGAGCTCGTTTGATGAACCTGTCCAATGCTGTCGTTGCACCACAGGATATCTGGCAGTCGGTGTGCCGGGTCGATGATCTGATTGCCGATTCGGGGGTGGTGGTCTGGCTCGACGGCGAGCAGGTCGCGCTGTTCTACCTGCCCGGGCAGGAGCAGACACTGTATGCCGTGGACAACCGCGACCCGCGTTCAGGCGCCAATGTTATCGGGCGGGGATTGATTGGCAGCCTGCAAGGCGAGCTGGTGGTGGCGGCGCCGTTGTACAAGCAGCATTTCAGCTTGCGTGATGGGCGTTGCCTGGAGGATGCGGGGCAGCGGTTGCGGGTGTGGCCGGTGCGGATGGAAGGGGGGCAGGTCGAGATTCGCTGTTTCTAGCAGGTATGGCTCCTGCCCGGCCTGTGCAGTACCTGTGGGAGCGGGCTTGCCCGCGAACACCGGCAAAGCCGGTGCCATCTACCGCGGTGTTTGCTTCGCGGGTAAACCCGCTCCCACAGGTACCGCGTAGACCTCGGGTCTGGCTCACTTTTGCAGGTCCTCGGATAAACGTGGCTCCACGGCTTTCAACTACCGCTGCGCGCACATTTGGCTTGAGGGGCACTCGCGGGAGCGTTGGTTTCAACGGGTGTTCTGAATCATAAGTCCTGCCACCTCACGCTTAGCGAATTGATATTGATGGTGAGTGTTCGCCTAAGTGATCCGGACATGATGTCGCATGAGATCTCGTCCTCGTCAATCGAAAGGCAATGCAGCCCGCTGGCGTAATTGAACGCCAGAAGCCTATCGTCAAGATACAGCGATGTCGAAACAGTACCGTCCAGTGAGTAGACCAACTCCAGCCGGAGGGGCCCTGTGCCGAGCTTGCAACTCCATTGTGCATACTCTGGATCGAAATCTGCGACGAGCCCGAGCACCTCGAGCAATGAGGTTTCGAACGAATCAATCATGGTTTTTGGGCGGGCTGAAAAAATTTATCACATCGTTCAGTGTGTTTTTTACGTATCCAGGAGGTAGGAAAATTTCTCGCACCACGTCATCGTCATGAGCTCTCCAGATGACTCGGTCCGTTGTTTCAAGCATGAGCAGAACCACCACATCGCCATCAAGGCATGGCGTCAGGTTCAGCGACAGGAACAGAGCACCAATTTTGCGAGAATCAATCCAGTTTTGAGCGTGCTCGTACCCTTGCTCGATCTGGGAAAGCACGGCCGATTTGTCCAGATTTCTTAGGGAGTCAGCGTAATCGAGATCATAATCTGCGAGTTTGACGTTGATCATGTTCAAGAAGGTGTCGATCTGCGTGATCTCTTCGTTGGCCCCGATGAGATGGTTGTCTAAAAATAGGTTCACGGCCATCCAACCTGACTTGAAGCTTGGTGTGCAGGTCGAGCAGCAGACTGAAAACAACTCTTTTTTCCCCGCATTATAGTAGCTCATGCTACCGGCCTTTTTTCGCATCGATGAGTGGACAGAACAGAGTGCGAACCATCGCCACGATTCAAATTCCTTTTGATGGCAGAGCCGACCTGACGATGTGCATTTCGATGGCGTGCTCATCGTCGCTCAGCGATATGATGAAATCGGGATCAGTCCCCAAGAAGGTATGAAGCATATTTTTGTACTCTGAGTGTCAGAAGTTTGTTACTCAGGATGTGATTCATTTTTTATGCGCGGGCGTTCTTGATTAGTTGCAAGCATTTGTTGTCTTTTTTGGTGGCTCAAGAATTTTGCATTTTTATTATTTTTAGCATGTCGTATTTCTAAGGGTGCTCGCGCTCAAAGGTGTTCACGGCGCATTCGTCAAGTTATTCTTCTTCGTATGCCCAAGAGATTAAATATTCCTGCAGGTGCCTGCTCAGGTTCAAATGTGCGGGCGTGAGGTTTGAAAGTGATAAGCTATTGGGCTCGGCCTGTCTTATCAGGTGGCTCGCACTGAGTTTGGCAATCATCTCAGTATCGGTGTCTGAGATTTTTGCTAGAGCACTCATGTCTTTATACTGCGAAATCAGAGATTCGTGCATACGCCATGCACTTATCTCTGACAAATCAGCTTCCGCTGCGATGTCTTTCTGCATGGAAAATTACTCAAGAGCGTATTGATAGCTGCCGGCGATGATCTCGACGTAGCTGTCGTACCCCGCGACGATGTAATGCTTCAATGAAAGAAAGTTGGCGGGGTCATAGAACGAATTCTTTTCTGCCAACAGCGCTGATTCGACGACTTCATAGAATTTTGGGTCAGGATGAAGTCCGGTCTCACGCCAAGTTTTTACTTCATCATCTTGATTGCCCAGGATTTCGTAGTTTTGATACTGGTGCTCGAAAAAATTGAGTGTTATACAGCGCAGTTCAGCGACGCGTTCGAAAACAAGCGTCGCCATGGCGTAGGTATTCTTTTCGATGTGTTCGAGTCGCTGAGCCTCAACCTGAATCGATGCAACACCTATTTCGTCGTAGCTTGCGTTGAGTTGAGTGGTGTTGATTAGAAAGTCAACGTTCTGGGGGAGAAGTTTTATCATACCGATGATCTCGTGCTGTTCATGGACAAGGTGATACGCGCGTCACGAGTCCTGACCCATCTTTGTTGCGGGTCAGATCAATCGACTTCGAGGGCGGTTTGTTTTTGAAGTCCTTTGTGAGGTGAGGAGGAGCATGCTGGTAGGGAACGAATATCGCATATTTTGGATATTTGTTTGCGCTTACGAGCGCAGCGAGCCCACGGTTGTTGAGTGTTACATACTTGCCGCTGACGGGATCTTTCGTATAGGCGATCAGCAGCTTGTCGGGAGACAGTTTATTAGTTCTTAGATCATCCGCTACGTCAAGAACAGGTCTACCTGCAATTTCGGGGACCTGGGCACCAATGGAGCTGAACTGGGGCGCAGCCCTGTTCTGGCCAAAATGCAGATCTTTCGGGAAATCCGTGAGTTCACCATGCTCGAATGGGTCGAATCCGCTCAGTCCCAGTGGGTCAATGCACGATGCGGTATTCGCCCCGTATTGATATAGGTTCACCCCGCCGATCAACCCAATCGGATCCTGCTGCGTAAACCGCCCCACCTCCGGATCATAGAACCTGAACGTGTTGTAGTGCAGCCCCGTCTCCCGGTCCAGGTACTGCCCCTGGAACCTCAGGTTCTGCTGACGGTTCTGTCCGGCATGGTGCCATTCTTCCCGACACTTGCCCCAGGTCTCGAATTCACCTTGCCACATGGTCGCGCCGTTTTCATCGGTGAGCTGCTCGGGCAGCCCGGCGAGGTTGGTGTGGAAGTAATGCAGCAGTTCGGCGCCGGGTGCGCCGTCGAGGCGGGCGAGGGGTTCGTAGCTGTCGCTGTCGGCGTAGACGTACAGGCTGGGTTTGTCGTCCTGGATTTCCTGCAACAGGCGCAGACCCTGCCAGAGGAAAAGGGTCTGGCTGACAGGGGTAGGGTGATCGTTGCGGTACAGGCGCTTGGCGATCCTGCGGCCGAGCGGGTCGTAGTCGAATACCACCCGCTCGTGCACCGGCCCGCGCTGCTGGTTTACGCGTACCAGGCGGTGCTCGGCGTCGTAGTCGAAGCGCTGGATCAGGTGCGCGCCAGTACGTTTTTCGCTGAGGCGGCCGAAGCGGTCGTAGCGGTAGCGCTTGTCCTGGTAGACCTTTAGGCGGTTGTGCCGTATGTAGCCTTTGATCGGGTAACCGTCGAGCAGGTTGCCGGCCTTGTCGTAGCCGTAGTGCTCGACCTGTTGGCCATTGCGATGAGGCAGTGTGCGGCTGGCGCCATGGATGCGTTCGGTCGGGCCATAGTCGTAGCGAACCTGGCCGCGCTGGACGTTGCCACTGGCGTCGGTGCCGAACAGGCGACCGATGATCTGGGCGTGCATGGTCGGCTCGCCGTCGCGGGCTCGCTGACACTGGATGAAGTCCTCGCCGATCAGGTTGTCACTGTCGTCATAACGATACTGCTTGCTCAGCAGGGCCAGGCTGCCGGGGCCTGCGCCCTGTACATGCAGGGCTTTTTCCAGCAGGCGCCCGGTGCTGTCGTAGCGGGTCCGGGTATGGATTCGGCCTTGTGTGCGCAGGACTTCGGCATGCAGCTCGTCGCGCTCGAAATCGCAGATCACACGGCCGTCGAGGTTGAGCTGATGCAAGTGGCCGCTGCCGTAGTACAGATGGTTGAGGCGTCGGCCATCAGGCAGGGTCAGGGTCTGCAGGTTGCCCAGTTCGTCATGTTCGTAGGCAAGCCGGCCCGCTTCACCGGTTTCACTCAGCAGTTGCCCGAGGGCGTCATGACTGAAGGCGAGCCGTTTTGGCTCTCCCTGCAGGTTGGTGAAGGTGATCGCCAGCAGGTTGTCGGCGAGGTCATATTCGTAGTCGGTGACGCCGTCGTCGGTGCGCTTGCGCAACAGGCGCCCGGCGTCGTCGTACTCGAAGTATTGCGACTGTATCGACGCTTCGGGTTCCGGCGGGCTGCCGGGGAACGTCGGCTCGGCGTCGCGTGCCGGGTGCAGCTTCGCCTCAATGACATTGCCCGCTGCATCGTAGCGATAGCTGTGACCGCCGCCATCGAGGTTGTGCTGGGCGGCCAGGCGGTCCAGGGCATCCCAGTGGAAGGCGTAGTGCTCGCCGTTTTCGTTTTCCAGACGTTGCAGGCGGTCGTGCGCATCCCAGGCGAAGCGAAGGGTGAGCCCCATGGCGTCGGTGCGTTGGCTGAGGCGCCCACGCTCGTCGTAGTGCCATCGGGTGAGCTGCTGCCCAGGGTCGATGTGCTGGGTCAACTGCCCCGACAGGTTTACCTGGTAGCGGTCGACGCGCCCGTCTGCGCGGGTGCTTTCCAGCAGGTGGCCACGGGCGTCGAAACGATAGCGGGTGCGGTTGTTGCGGCCGTTGAAGACTTCGCTCAGGTGACCGCGCTCGTCATAGCGCCAGAGGGTGGTGCGGTTGGAGCAGTCGCTGTAGCGAATCAGTTGCCCTCGGGCGTTCCATTCCAGCTGGCGGGTCTTGCCCTGTGCATCGATGACCTGTTCCACCCGGCCTTGTCGATCGTGACGGTAGCGCGTGGTGCGCCCCAGTGGGTCGGTGGTACTGATCAGATTGCCGCGGGTGTCGTAGGCGTTGCGATAGGTGCGGCCTGCGCCATCGCTGATGTGCGTGGGCAGCGCCCAGTGCTCTGTGTAGGTGGTGCGCTCGCAACGTCCAAGTGGGTCATGGCTTTCGATCAGGCGCCCGAGTGCATCGTAGTGGTATCGCCACTCGGCGCCTTGCGGGTCGATGCTCGCCAGCAACTGGCCCTGGACGACCTCTTCCTGCCAGCGCTGGCCCAGTGCATCTACGTACACCAATACCTCGTGCAACGGGCCCCACTCGAAATGTTCCTTGCGACCTAGGCTGTCGGTGACCTCGGTATGACCCTGCGCCAGGTCGTAGTGGAAGTGGTAGTCCTCGCCGTCTTCGCTCCAGTGACGGATCACCCGCCACTCATGGTCTGGCTGCGGCTCGAGCAGCGGCGGCAGGTTCGGTGTCGGACGAGGGACGGCGGCGAAGCGCTGCCACTGGTAATGGAAGGTCGCACCGCTGGCCAGGGTGTGACTGGCCATCAGGCCTTCAGGGGTATAGCTGAAACGTCGCAGCACCTGGCCGCCCGGCTCGTGTACTTCGCTCAGTTGACCGGCAGGGGTGTAAGTGTAGGTGGCGAGGGTTTCACGGCGTTCGACCACAAAGTCGTTGCCCTCGCGCAGGAACAGACGTTGCACCTGGCCGACGCGGCGAGCATGCACGCTGTCGTAGAGCAGTTCGACCACCGTGCGGCCAAAGGTGTCGACCAGGTACTGCAGGCGGCCGTCGTTGTCGTAGAGCAGGTCAAGGCGGTTGAGGTTGCGATCCCCCAGTTGCACCAGGCGTGAACGACTCGGGTCGTGCGGGTCGGTGCGCAGCACCTGGTACTGGCCGCTGTAGATGTCCTCGACCACGGTGATGCCGGCATCCTGATGGAAGAACGCCAGGCCGTCGAGGCTGCTGACCAGCGCGCTGCCTGGCTGCAGGCGCCCCAGTTCGATACGCGTGCCTTCCTCGTCGACATAGATCCACAGCTCGCCCCCTTCAGGGTGGGGGACACGCTCCATGCACACTTCATAAGGCAGGCTCCAGCCCAGGCCGAACACGCCGTCGCCGCGCGTGTCGTTACTGTCATAGCGCCGGGCCCACTCGATCGGCAGCAGGCCGGGGAGGGCGAAATCCAGGTCGTCAGGGCCATCGAGCAGCTTGGCACCGCTGGAGACGATCACCGGATGGCCCTTGCACTTGGGAATCATCGACTTTGGCTTGGGTGCCTTGCCCGGTCGTGAGCGGGCCTTGCCACCCCGGCGCGAGAGGAGCATGCCGGCGACGATGCCGATGATCTTCGCCAGTGCGCTCTTGCCATCGCGAATGTCGCGCACCGTCAGGGTGCCGCCGCCGATGCGCACATTGGGTGAGAAGGTCATGCCCACAGGGCCGTCGCAGGTGGTCTTGTCGCCGACCCGAACTGCGGGCTGGCCGTTGATGAAGACCTTGTCCGAACCCTGGGCGAGGAAGTTCTTGGCCGGGTGCTTGCTGCAGGTGATGGTATCCTCGCCCCTCTCCTGGGTGCCGGGATCGGCGGGTGTAGTGATCGGAGGGTTGAAGATGCTGGCGATGTCCTGGGCCATGCCGATGATCGGGAGCATCATCGAGGCGCCCAACATGGCGTAGGCACCTACGTTCTCCAGGATGGAGGGGGGCTCGGGGGTGTCGGGCGAAGCCTCGACGCCCAGGCTGATGCCGGCAGCACGGGCAGCGGGCACGCCATTGATATGGACGTTGGCGGAGCCGGTCAGGATGGCGCCATAGGGCTCGGGCGGGAACAACGAGTTGCCGACCCAGTCACTGAAGTCGGAAATGTGTTCGCCGATGCTCTTGTCGCCGCCGCCGGGCAGCGAACTGGCCGCGCCTACCAGCAGGCCGGCGGCCACCGGCACCAGTGCAGCCGCCGCCCCGCCGGTGCCGATGGTGGCGGCGACGGCGGCGCCCAAGGCCGCACCCACTGCGGCCGTGGCGGCCGCATAGACCACCGCCTCGGTCAGCGCGCTGGTGAGCTCGGCCATCAACGGTGGGTGCAGTATCAGGTCGTCCTTGCGGGCGGCGTGGAGGTCCTGCGCCATGAATCCGGGCTTCCTTGCTGGAGGGGTGTCAGCGTGTCTGCAGGCTCGCCTTGATGGCTTGCCAGTGCATGAGGTCGTTTTCCGTCAGCGGTGTCTCCTTGCTATAGCTCAGCACCATAAGACGCTGTGCCTGCACATGGGGATAGGCCAGTTGACGCTGGTGCGAGCGAATTTCGCCACGCTGGAACTGCAGGCCGACTTCCAGGCCCTGGATGACTTGCGCCATGCCGCAAGTCGTGGCTTGAGGCTCGGTGATGTGTGCATCGAGGCGACTGCGCAGTTGTTCGAGCTGCTGGCGGTAGACGATGTCGAAGGACTGGTCTGCGGGGAGCGGGCTGCGGGCGATCACCAAGGTGGTGCCGCGTTCGGGGAACGTCAGCATGTTCATGCTGCTGTCCTGCGGCAGCTCTGCGCCCAGGTCTAGTGATAGGTCCTGGGTTTGGTAAAGCGACATCGGTTGGCTCCTTGCCGGGGAAAGCTGCACCCTACAAAGCCAAGCGCCTTGAGGGCAAGCTGCGCATTGTCAGAATGGGATCGAGTCGTTGTAGGAAAGGGTATTCATAGACGACTTGCAGCTCTCATGCACACCGTTACACTGCCGTGCATGAACCTCGATACCCGCATCAAGTACCGCCATTTGCTGTGCTTTCTGGAGATCGCCCGTCAGGGCAGTCTGGCCAGGGCGGCCGATGTCCTGGCGATCAGCCAGCCGGCCATTTCCAAGACGCTCAAGGAGCTTGAGGACTTGCTCGAGACGCGCCTGTTCGAGCGCACCCGACAAGGCGTCGAGCTGACCTCGGCGGGTACCCGCTTCATGCGTTACGCCGGGCCCAGCGTCCAGGCCCTGCGCGAAGGCGTCAGCACGGTGCGCGGCGAGGCCAGGACGCCGTCGCAGGTGCGCATAGGGGTGCTGTCCACCGTCGAGGGGCTGTTGATGCCGGAGGTGCTGTGCCGCCTGCATCAACGTCATGAAGCATTGGTGATCAGCGTGGTCACCGGGGTCAGTGCGCAGTTGCTGGGGCAACTGCGCCTGGGTGAGCTGGAGCTGGTGGTCGGGCGGATGACCGACAGCCCGCAGATCCAGGGCTTGTCGTTCGAGCATTTGTACAGCGAATCCATGAGCCTGGTGGTGCGTCCTGGCCATCCATTGCTGGCACGCCAGCCACTGGAGCGGGCCAGGATCGGCGACCATGCCCTGGTGCTGCCGCCAGCAGGCACCACCATCCGCCAGCACGCCGACAGCCTGTTCGTGCAGTGTGGCATTGCCATGCCGGCTCAGCGCCTGGAGACCCTGTCCCTGGCCTTGAGCCGGCGTTATCTGCTGGGCAGCGACGCGGTCTGGGTGGCGCCGCGCGATGCAGTGCTGATCGATCTGCGCCGCGGTGAACTGGTCGAGCTGGACCTCGGTGTTCGCGAGCCTGGAGGCTCGGTGGGGATCTGTCGAAATACTGCATTGACGCCCGATGCGAGCGGGGAGTGGGTATGTGCAGTGTTGCGTGAAGTGGCCGGTCAGTTTCGCGAGGGAGCGTTTCCCTGACCTGCCACTTCCAAGGTTTGAACGGGTCAGGATTACTCTGGTTTGAGGGAAATGGCGATCACGCAAGGGATGTTATAGCCATTTTGGTGTTGCTCGTCGTTACCGCAGAACAACATCCGTTGCTTGCCGCTGTCGATGGCGATGGACATGGACCCTGAGTTTACAAAGAACCCGTCAGATGGGTAGATATCACCAAGTTGCCCATGGCCGTCCGGGGGCATGAAGGATTTGTCGAGTGTACCGTCATAGTTATACCGCACCGCCAGAGAGCGAGTATAGAAACGGCCAAATCCTACAATCATTTTTTTGTACTGAATCATGGCATTCCAACCACCGAGTTTTTCAAAAATCACGATATTGCCATGGTTGAATGTTTTATCGGGCTTGCCGTCAGGCGTAAGCCTATAAACGATTGGATTTGCTGCGCCAACTGACGCGTTCCAACGATACCCATATAGCAAAATCGACTCGGGCGATTGTGTAACGCTCATTCCGTTTGGAGTGATGTCCGGGTCAGATGTATGAATCCCGTTTTCACCAAACGAGGTATCGAGTTCACCGTCCTTGGTCAGTGCGCAGGTCAGGCAATGGGCTATACCGTTTGAGTGTGCAACAGCCGAGAAGACGAGGCGCTTCTGGTTGCCGGGCGCGGAAATCACAGCCATTCCCGTGCCATAAAAATATGAGTACTTCTCGGGTATCACAGCCTGGAGCAGCTGATGACCAGCAACCCCGAACGACATGATTCTTTCACCTTTCTCATCCAATGCCAAAATACCATACTGATCGGTACTGGGGCTCGCGGTGATAATGAACCAGTTCGTTTCAAAGGAGACTAGGTGTGTCATACCAAACCTATAGCCCAGCATGTCTGTAACATTGACGTAGCCTTTGCCTTGCCCGAACGACTCATCGGGTTTCCCCGCGGGGGTCAGCTTCCATAGATATTGAGCATCATTCCGAGTACTTGCTGCCACCAAGAGGTTACCCGTGGTGTCCTCGGCCACGGCTGTTACAAAGTTGTATCTGGCAGTTTCTGTGTCGAAATGAAACTTTCCGCGATCGCCGAAGCTCGAAACTTCCTTACCATAACGATCAAGGCAGGTGATGAATACAATTAAGGTATGAGTGCCTCGGTTTTCTTGCCAAGCCGCCACATAGAAGCGGTTTTCATCGTGGCGGCTGGCAAGAATAAGTTCGGGCTCGCCTACCGAAGGGCGTTCTTTGCTGGTGAAATAGGCGTAGCCGTTGGTGCCGTAACCAAGATCGAAAGGAATCTTTTGCTCTTCAGCTTGATCATGCTCCACTCTGATTGGCGGGGGTGACGCAGGATCGCGCTGAGGAGCTGTTGGATCTACATGGTTATCGACCTCGGGTTTCTGTTTCATCACGGTGGTCCTTTGCGAGGATTATGTGCACCTCAAACTTAATTACCTGTGGGTATTGGCACAACTGGCAGAGTTGTCAGGTACTGCGCTCGTGCACAGTCACTCGCGCAGGGATTGCTCGGTGACAAAGGGTGACAACGATGAACCTTCGTTCATACAGGAACTTCCTGCCACAAACCCGCTCCTATGCCGGTAGCCATTGGTCATGGCCGCCTGATAAGCTCGCGGCTTTACCCTGATTGCCCTCATGGCGCATGAACAAGGAAATAGCATGAAACAGCATCGTTTGGCGGCTGCGGTTGCCCTGGTAGGCCTGGTCCTGGCTGGCTGCGACGCTCAGACCAGCAGCGTCGAGCTGAAGACCCCAGCACAGAAGGCCTCCTACGGTATCGGCCTCAACATGGGCAAGAGCCTGGCGCAAGAAGGCATGGATGACCTGGACTCCAAAGCGGTGGCCCTGGGTATCGAGGATGCGGTCGGCAAGAAAGAAGCCCGTCTGAAGGACGAAGAGCTGGTTGAAGCCTTCACCGCCCTGCAGAAACGCGCCGAGGAGCGTCTGGCCAAGGCCAGCGAGGAAGCGGCCGCCAAGGGCAAGAAGTTCCTTGAGGACAACGCCAAGAAGCCGGGCGTGGTCACCACCGCCTCGGGTCTGCAGTATGAAGTCGTGAAGAAGGCCGACGGCCCGCAGCCCAAACCGACCGATGTGGTTACCGTCCACTACGAAGGCAAGCTGATCGATGGCAAGGTCTTCGACAGCTCCATCGAGCGCGGCAACCCGATCGACCTGCCGGTCAGCGGCGTGATCCCAGGTTGGGTCGAAGGCCTGCAACTGATGCACGTCGGCGAGAAATACAAACTGTACATCCCGGCCGAGCTGGCTTACGGCGCCCAGAGCCCGAGCCCGCTGATCCCGGCGAACTCGGTACTGGTGTTCGACCTCGAGCTGCTGGCCATCAAGGACCCGAGCAAGCTGGACGCCGAGCCTGCCGAAGCGCCGGCCAAGTAATCTGGCAACTGCGATACCTGACGCCCCGTTTCGACGGGGCGTTTTCATTTGGGCCGCACGCTTGACGCGAACGCCGCGGGTGTCTCACTGTCTGAGCATGAGGTACCTTGAAGCGTACCCAACCGCACGCCTGACGCAAATCGTTTGCCTGTCTGAAACGGTTGTGTAAAAAACGCCCGATCTGAGCGGGACCCTTGCCCCGTGGGCGCCCAGCGCCTGAAAACGCTGCCCTGTTCACAAGGTTATCCACAATAAATGTGGATAACCTTCCTGGCTGATGCTGGAGACACCATGAGCGCACCCTGGAATTTTGCCCGTTTCCTGCCGCTGGCCGAGCGCCTGCTCAGCCGTGGCCGCCTGCCGGCGCTGCTGTTCGCCGTGGCCCGCAAGGGCCCCAAGCTGGGCCAGTTGCGTGACGACCTGCGCCTGATGCAAGGCCTGTGTCTGGCCTGGTGGCGTGGCGAGTATCGTGCTGTAAGCCCCAAGGCGCTGGTGACCATCGTCGCTGGCCTGCTGTATTTCGTCAGCCCCCTGGATGCCATTCCGGACTGGATCGTCGGTGTCGGCTTTCTCGATGACATCGCCGTGCTGGGGTGGGTGCTGAAGACCGTCGGCGACGAGCTGGCGCGCTTCAAGGCCTGGCGCGACAGCCAATCACCCGAGCGCCTGCGGGTGGTCGAGCGTCTGCCGGACAGCCCGGAAGCGTTGCGCTTGGAACGTCCTCACCCTTGATTTTGGCCTGACCTGCACAGACTCCTGCACTTGGTCATATAATTGGCATAAGCATTATGCCGACGGATTACATGCAGTGAGGGGGTTGTATGGGTATTCAGGTCATCAGTCGGGACGGTCAGCCCGAGTATGCAGTTGTTCCCTGGGCCCAGTACCAGGCGCTGCTCGCGGCAGCCGGGCAGGCGCCAGCCAATAGCGACGAACCTCAGGCTGCAGTCACTGAAGGCCGTGGCGAAGTCATCGAGCAAAGCGCCAGCTTGCCCGCCCTGGGTGAGCTGGCGCAGTTGCGTCAGGCCAAGGGCCTGGCCCCCGAGCAACTGGCCCGCAGCGTCGGCATCAGCCCCTCGTACCTGGCCATGATCGAGTCGGGCGAGCGTGTGCCTGATGCGGCGATCCAGCGTAGCCTGGCGTGGCACCTGGGAATCGCCGGCTGGAGCGAGCCATCATGAGCCAGGTCAGGATCAGTCGTCAGCAATGGCAGCGCCTGCTGGACGAGCTCGACCTGGCCCGCCGTCAACGCCACCTGCTCACCTACAGGGCGCTGCTCGAGCGCCTGGAGCTGCCCACCCCCGCCATGCAAACCCTGACCGCCGCCCTGGAGTACCTGGCGCTGCTCGACGCGCGCGCCGAGCAGCCGCTGCGCAGTTCGCTGGTGATCAGCCAGGGGGCCAGCCGCCTGCCGCGTACCGGCTTCTTCGAGTGTGTCGAGCGCCTCGGGCGGTTTTCCGGGCCGGTCGATGGCATGGAGGCGGCGTCGTGGCATGCATCCGAAGTGGTGCGGGTGTTCGAGTTCGCTTACCCCGAAGAAGTGACGGCAGGGTAGGGCTACAGCACCCCGGTATCGATCAGGCTCAGACTGGGCCCGGCTGTATCCTTGGCCTGGCGCTTTGCCTGCGAAGCGAGATCGGCCAACTGCGCCGCATCCAGGCTGGCACAGCATTCCGGTCGCAGCAAAACCACGCCGATCGACAGCGACAGCAACGGGAAGGTCTCCCGCTGCCCTTGGCGGTTGTGGGCGATGAAGCAACCGGCCTCCAGGTGCTCGCTGCGATAGAAACGTCGACATTCGCGTAGAAAATCATCGATCAGCTGGTGCAGGCGCTCGCGCCAATCGACCGACCCCAAGACCAGCATGAAATCATCACCGCCGATATGCCCGACGAAGTCGCGGCGCGGATCGACGCTGTCGTTCAGACACTGGGCCAGGCACAACAACACCTCGTCGCCGCGGGCATAGCCATAGATATCGTTGAAGGGCTTGAAGCTGTCGATGTCGACGTAGCACACCGCCGCTGCACGCTGTTGCTCCAGCAGGCGGGTCAGGCACTGGCGGATTGGAACGTTGCCTGGCAGCAGGGTCAACGGGTTGGCGTAGCGGGCCTGCTGGATCTTCTGCTCGGTGATCAACTTGAGCACATCGATCACTCGACCCAGGCCCTGGTAGCGACCACCGTGGGTGATGATGAAATCTTCCTCGATGCGCTGCCGTGCGCGGCTTGTGAGCAGGCGGCTGACCTGCTGCAGCGACTGGCTGCGCTCGACTGCGAGGAAGTCTTCGTTCATCAGTCGGCTGATCGGCTTGCGGGCGAACAGGTCGGTGCCGAACGGCTGGAGCAGAACGTCGGACAACGAATGCCGATGGACGATACCGCAGGGGTGGCCCTGGGCATCGAGCACGGCCAGGGAGTTGAGATTGGCCTGGCGGCGAAACGCTTCCAGCACCTGCTGGGTCGGGGTGTCCAGCGCAACCGCAGGCTGCTCGATCAGCAGTGCGGCGAGGTCGCTTCCTTCCTCGTTGATCATCAGTGCGCTGCCGTGCGCCGGGGGCAGCAGATTCAGGCCCTCGCGCGGGGGGAATTCCTGAGGGCGGCCGAGCAGGTAGCCTTGCAACAGGTCGACGCCCATGTCGGCCAGTACGGTCAGCTCCTCGCCCAGCTCGATGCCCTCGGCAATCACCTGGGCCTTCGAGGCGCGGGCGATCTGCAGGATGGAACCAACGAATTCGCGTTTGAGCGGATCCTGATGGATGCCGTCGATGAAGTGTCGGTCGATCTTCACGTAGTTCGGACGCAGCTCCGACCACAGGCGCAAGCTCGAGTAACCGGCACCCAGGTCGTCCAGTGCGATGGAAAAGCCCATGTCCCGATAGTGATGCAAGGCGTTGGACAGCAATTGGAAGTCGTCGGTGGGGGTTTGCTCGGTCAGCTCGATCACCACACGGCTGGGTTGCAGACCGACCTGCTCGAGCATTTTCAGGGTACGCCCGGAAGGATATTGCGGCTCCAGCAGCGACTCGGGCGAGACATTGAGGAACAGCTTGCCTTCGAGCCCCTGCTCGCTGAAGCGTCGGCATGCGTTCTCCCGGCACAGCACTTCCAGCTCGCTCAGGCGCCCCGCCTGGCGGGCGATGGCGAACAGGTTCAGGGGTGAATGCAGAGGGCTGTTGGACGGTCCGCGGCTGAGCGCCTCATAGCCGAGGATGCGTCGCTCGGAAAGGCAGATGATCGGTTGGAACAGGCTGTGAATGCTGCGTTGAGCCAGGATGGCGCTCAAGGCACTGAGCTGTTCGGTGACGGTCATGGACTGCTTCCTGAAAATGAAAAGGCCGGACGTTTTGGCGTCCGGCCCTTCTATTTCACGACAGTGCGATGACTGTTTGATGACAGGTCACATTAATCTGCCATCACCTTATCGAGTCGCTTATTTCTTAGCCACCTGCGAGCTCAGGCGCAGGTAGTCGAGCAGGATGCGACCGGTTTCGGCCAGGTACGCATCATCTTCTGGCTTGGCGTCGTCCTTCTCCTCGGGCAGGGCGTCTTCGTCGACCTTCTTCAGTTCCTTGAGCGGCTCTTCGCCCTTGGCCTTGCGTCGGGTGTTCTCCAGCGCCAGTTGCTTGGCCTCGATTTCGTCGTGGCGGGTACGGCGATCCTGCTCGTTGAGGCTGACGGTCTTCTCGTTCATCAGGCGCTGGGTCAGTGCCAGGCGGTCGCGGATGTAGGTGAACTCGGCATCCTTGACGCTACGGGCTTCATGCTGCGCCTTGAGCTGGGCTAGGAATGGCTTGAACGGATCGGCTGCCGGTTTGACCACCGGGCGGATGGTGTCCCATGGCATGGCTTCGGGCAGGGCGCTCTCGCCGATTTCCTTGGTGTCGATGATCGACGGGTAGTCGATGTCCGGCAGTACGCCCTGGTGCTGGGTGCTCTGGCCGGAGACTCGGTAGAACTTGGCCAGGGTGAGCTTCAGCTCGCCATGGTTCAGTGGCTGGATGGTCTGCACGGTGCCCTTGCCGAAGGTCTGGCCACCGATGATGAGCGCGCGGTGGTAGTCCTGCATGGCGCCGGCGAAGATCTCCGAAGCCGAGGCCGAGAGGCGGTTGACCAGCAGTGCCAGCGGGCCCTTGTAGAAGGCGCCGGGGTTCTCGTCCTCGAGTACGTCGACGCGGCCGTCGCTGTTGCGTACCAGCACGGTCGGGCCTTTCTCGATGAACAGGCTGGTCAGTTCGGTGGCTTCCTGCAGCGAGCCGCCGCCGTTGTTGCGCAGGTCGATGACCACGCCGTCGACCTTCTCCTTCTGCAGTTCGGTGAGCAGTTTCTTCACGTCGCGCGTGGTGCTCTTGTAGTCCGGATCGCCAGCACGGTAGGCCTTGAAGTCGAGGTAGAAGGCCGGGATCTCGATGATGCCGAGCTTGTAGTCGCGACCGTCCTGCTTGAGCTTGAGCACCGATTTCTTCGCCGCCTGCTCCTCGAGCTTGACCGCCTCGCGGGTGATCGAAACGATCTTGGTAGTCTGGTCGTTCGGTGCGTTGCTCGCGGGGATGATTTCAAGACGCACCACCGAGCCTTTCGGGCCACGGATCAGCTTGACCACTTCGTCCAGGCGCCAGCCGACCACGTCGACCATTTCCTTGTTGCCCTGGGCAACACCGATGATCTTGTCGGCAGGGGCGACCTGCTTGGTCTTGGCCGCAGGGCCGGCCGGTACCAGGCGCACGATCTTGACCTGGTCGTTGTCGCTCTGCAGCACCGCGCCGATGCCTTCGAGCGACAGGCTCATGTTGATGTCGAAGTTTTCGGCGTTGTCTGGCGACAGGTAGTTGGTGTGCGGATCGTAGGACTGGGCGAAGGTGTTGATGTAGGCCTGGAAGATGTCTTCGGCACGGGTCTGGTCCAGCCGCGCCAACTGGTTCTTGTAGCGCTTGGTGAGCGTTTCCTGGATCTGCTTGGGATCCTTGCCGGCCAGTTTCTGGCGCAGCACTTCATCTTTGACGCGCTTGCGCCACAGGTCGTCGAGCTCGGCCTCGTTCTTCAGCCACGGAGCGTCCTTACGGTCGACCAGCAGGTCTTCCTTGACGGTGAAGTCGATCTTGTCGACGCCCTTGTTCAGTTCGGCCAGAGCGAAGTCCAGGCGCGATTTCACGCGGTCCAGGTAGCGCTTGTAGATGGTGAAGCCAGGGTCGAGGTTGCCGCTCTTGAGGAAGTCGTCGAACTGCGTCTTCCACTTGTCGAATTCGGCGATGTCACTGGCCATGAAATAGCTGCGTGATGGGTCGAGCAGTTTGATGTAGCTGTCATAGATGATGACCGAGCGGGCATCATCCAGCGGCGGCTTGCTGTAGTGATGGCGCTTGAGCAGCTCCACCACGTTGAGGCTGGCGACGATCTCGTCGCGGTCCGGCTGCAGGCTGTCCCATTTGTTGGCGGCGGCCGCATTGCCACCGAGCGTGAGGCTGCCGAGGCCGACCATGAGGGCGAGGGCGGTGCTGGGGAGGAAATGCTTCATGCTGATTCGACGTGGGGGCAATTGATCACGCATAGTAGGCCGTCTTTTCCGTACGCCGGTTCCATGAAACCGGCTGAATACTGCAAAAAACCCGGGACATGGCGATCCCGGGCTCAGTCATGACTCAACTATGGAGGCACTGTGAAGGCATTGCAAGGCGTTGACGGACATGTAGCCTGGGTCGAAGCCGAACGTCCGGTTTGCGACGCGGGGCAGGTACGCATTCGAGTGGCTGCGGCCGGGTTGAACCGCGCCGACCTGTTGCAGATGAAGGGTTTGTACCCGCCGCCACCCGGCGCAAGCCCTTACATGGGGCTGGAGTGCGCCGGGGTGATCGAGGAGGTGGGTGCGGGGGCAGATTGGCGCGTGGGCGATCGGGTCTGTGCGCTGCTGGCCAGTGGCGCCATGGCCGAAGAAGTGATCGTGGATGCCCGCCATGTGCTGCCGGTGCCCGAGGGCCTGAGCCTGCACGAAGCGGCCGCGCTGCCTGAGGTGTACGCCACGGCCTGGCTGAACATCTTCCAGCTCGGGGCGGCCAAGGCGGGTGAGAAGGTACTGGTGCACGCCGGTGCCAGTGGTGTGGGCTCTGCGGCCATCCAGTTGGGCAAGGCGTTTGGTTGCCCGGTATGGGTCAGCGTCGGCTCCCAGGAGCGCCTGGACTACTGCAAGGCACTGGGTGCCGCAGGAGGTGTGGTGCGTAACGAGAACCTCGACGCGCTCAAGGGGTTCGGGCCGTTCGATGTGATCCTCGACCCGGTAGGCGCGAGCTATGGCCCGCTCAACCTGGAGCTGCTGGCCCGCGACGGCCGCTGGGTGATCATCGGCCTGATGGGCGGGCGCAAGTTCGAAGTGGACCTGGCGCTGGTGCTGGGCAAGCGCCTGGAGATCACAGGTTCCACCCTGCGCAATCGTGACGATGGCTTCAAGGCCGAGTTGCTGCGCGACCTGCAGCAGCAGGTGTGGCCGCTGTTCGCCGAAGGGCGGTTGTCGCCACAGTTGGTCGATACCTATCCGGTGGAGTTCGCCCATGCGGCGTATGCGGAGCTTGAGAGCAACCAGGTATCGGGCAAGCTGGTGATGGTGATCGACCCTGACCTGGCGTAAGCAGACCCGGCCTCTTCACGGGTGAAGAGGCCGGAACAGGGGCAATGGATCTCAGGACCAGCTCAACACAGGCCAGCCATTGGTCTGGGCATGCTCGCGCAGCACCGGGTCTGGATTCACCGCATACGGATGGTCGACCTTCAGTAACAGCGGCAGGTCGTTCCGTGAGTCGGAATAGAAGCTCGCGCCCTCCAGGTTCTCCTGCTCCTGATCCAGCCATTCCAGCAAGCGAGTGATCTTGCCCTCGCGGTAGGTCAGCACGCCGTGGGTCTTGCCGGTGTACACGCCGTTGATCGCCTCCAACTCGATGGCCAGGTATTCGTCGACGCCCAGGCGTGCGGCGATCGGTCCGACAAGATGCGTGCCGGAGGCGGAGATGATCAGGATGCGATCGCCCTTGTTGCGGTGTTCGGCGATGCAGCGACAGGCATCGCCATAGATGATCGGCTCGATCACATCCTCCACCCAGGGCTCGACCAGATGCTCGACCTCCTCCAGCGTGCGCCCGGCGATGGGCTCCAGGCTGAACGCCATGTAGTCCTCCATCTGCAGGTGACCCTTGCCGTACGCCTCCATCAGTTCATGGTCGCGACGCAGGAATTCCTTGCCGTCCACCCAGCCCAGCCGGGCCATCTGTTCGCTCCACAGCGACGCGCAGTCACCGTGGATCAGGGTTTCGTCCAGATCGAAAATCGCCAGTGCCATTGCTTGAATCTCCTTAAGCCACTTCCCGCAGCGCGGTGGGGTCGATCGACAGCGACACGCGCTGCCCGTCGGCATACAGATCGGCAGACGAGCGATTGAGCACGTCCACCACCACCTCCACGCCGCGCGACTCGACACGGTAGCGGATCACGTTGCCGAGCAGGCTGTGACTGCGGATCTGGCCGTCCAGTTCACCGTCCAGGCCCAGGCTGATGGACTCGGGACGGATCGCCAGGCGTGCGCTGACCGGGCGCTGCAGCAGGCGGCTGGCGCTGTCGGCGTCGAGCAGGTTGTAGTTGCCGATGAAACCGGCGGCGAACAGGTCGACAGGTGCGGTGTAGAGGGTTTCGGCGTCGCCGCTCTGGACGATGCGCCCCTGGTTGATCAGGACGATGCGGTCCGACATGGTCAGCGCCTCTTCCTGGTCGTGGGTGACGAAGATGGTGGTCAGCCCCAGCTCGCGCTGGATCGCGCGGATCTGCTCGCGCAGGTGTTTGCGGATACGCGCATCCAGCGCCGACAGCGGCTCGTCGAGCAGCAGCAGGCGCGGGCGGGTGACCAGCGAACGGGCCAGCGCCACGCGCTGGCACTGACCGCCCGACAGCTGGTGCGGATAGCGTCCGGCAAAACTGCCCAGCTCCACCAGCTCCAATGCCTCGTGCACACGCGCCTGGCTCTCCTCGGCCTTGACCTTCTGCATGCGCAGGCCAAAGGCGACGTTCTGTTCAACGGTCATGTTGGGGAACAGCGCATAGCTCTGGAACACCATGCCGATCCCGCGCTTCTGCGGGCTGAGTGGCACGATGTCCTGGCCGTCGAGCAGGATACGGCCGCTGTCGACAGGTGTCAGGCCGGCGATGCAGCGCAGCAGGGTGGACTTGCCGCACCCCGACGGGCCGAGCAGGGTGACGAACTCGCCGCGTTCGATGTTGCAGTCGATGTTCTCGAAGACCGGGCTGCCGGCGTAGCTCTTTTGCAGTTTCTGGACACTGACGAAGCTCATCAGGATTTATCCTTGTTCAGGCGGTTGGCGACCCAGGTCAGTACCAGCACGAAGGCGAAATAGGAGATCACCAGCGCGCTGTTGAAGTGGCCGCTGCTGTTGCGCATGTTGTTCAGGTAGACCTGCAGGGTTTCGTAGCGGGTGCCGACCAGCAGGTTGGCGAACACGAATTCGCCGAACAGGAAGGAAAACGACAGCAGCAACGCCACCATCAGGCCCTTGCGCAGATTGGGCAGTACCACCAGAAGGGCGGCTTGCCAGGTGCTGGCGCCGAGCAGTTGCGCAGCGTCCATCAGGTCGCGCAGGTTGATCGCCTGCAGGTTGTTGGTGATCGCCCGGTACATGAAGGGCAGAGCGATGGTGAAATAGCAGCCGATCAGGATCCACGGCGTCCCGACCATGGCCATCGGCCCGCTGCCGTACAACTGCAGCAGCCCCACCGAAGACACCACCGGCGGCACCGCGAAGGGCAGCAGGATGAGAATGTTCATCAGCGCGTCGAGCTTGGGGAAGTGGTAATGCACCACGAACAGCAGCGGCAGGATCAGCACCACCGACAGTACCAACGCTCCCACGCAGACGATCAACGACTGGCCGAAGGCGGCGAGAAATCGCGGCTCGCTCCACAGTTGCACGTACCACTTGAGGGTCAGGCCGCTGGGCAGCAGGCTCGCCGACCAACTGGTAGCCAATGAGTAGAGCAGGGTGCCGGCCAGGGGCAACAGCAGGATCAGGAACAGCAGGTACACCACGGCGCGGTGGTACCAGCCGCCCTTGTGTGATTCAGCGCGCATGGTAGCTCCTTTTCAGCAGCCATTGATGGACCACCGTCACCAGGGTCATCAGCCCCACCAGCACCATGGCCAGCGCGCTGCCCAGGTTCGGGTCGAGGGTGATGTCGCCGGCCACCAGGGCGGCGATACGGATTGGCAGCACGTTGAAGTTGCCGGTGGTCAGGGCATAGACGGTGGCGTAGGCGCCCAGGGCGTTGGCCAGCAGGATGACGAAGGTGCCCAGCAGTGCCGGCGTCAGCACCGGCAGGCCGATGTGCCGCCAGAACTGCCAGTGGCTGGCACCGAGCAACGCGGCGGATTCGCGCCAGTCCTCGCGCAGGGCGTCGAAGGCCGGGTAGAGCAGCAGCACGCCCAGCGGAATCTGGAAGTAGGTGTAGACGATGATCAGGCCGGTCTTGGAGTAGATGCTGAAGTCGCCGAGCAGGCCGATCTCCTTGAGCGCCAGGGTCAGTGCGCCGTTGAAGCCCAGCAGGATGATGAAGGCGAAGGCCAGTGGCACGCCGGCGAAGTTGCTGGTCATGTTGGCGAAGGCGCTGACGAAGTCGCGCAGGCGCGAATCGACCTGGCGCAGCGAATAGGCGCCGAGGGTGGCGATGACGATGCCGAACAGGCTCGACCAGAAGCTGATCTCGAGGCTGCGTTCGATGGCCTGCAGATAGAACTTCGAGGCGAAGATCTTGCTGAAGTTGTCCAGGCCCCAGCCACTTTCACTTTGCAGGCTGGCGATGGCGACCCAGACCAGCGGGGCGATCTGGAAGATGATGAAGAAGATGGCGAAGGGCAGCAGGCAGAGCAGGGCCAGGTGGCGGCCGCGGTGGCTGGAATTCACTTGAGCAACTCCCGGCAGACCGGTTTATCGTGGGCCGCGCCGAGCAGTTCGCAGATCGTGCCGCACAGCTCGGTCTGCAGGGGCTTGGCGGCGGGGTCGAGGCTGAAGGCGTCGCCGAAGACGAACAGCGGCACCTCGCGCTCCTCGGCCAGCAGGCCATTGTGCGAGCGGTCGTTGTTCATGCCGTGGTCGGCGGTGACCAGTACCTGATAGCCCTCTTCGAGCCACAGTGGCAGGTAGTCGGCCAGCAGGATGTCGGCGCTGCGTGCGGCGTTTCGGTACTGGCTGCTGTCCAGGCCGTGGCGGTGGCCGGCATCGTCGATGTTCATCGGGTGCACCAGCAGGAAGTTCGGGGCATGACGGCGGCGCAGGTACTCGGCGTCGGCCAGCAGGTGCGAATCGGGGTAGTGATCGGCGTAGTAGAACAGCCCGTGCTGGATCGGCAGCTTGGGCGCGTGGGTATGGCGGTCGCGGATCGGATCGAAGGGCGAGCGGTTGTACAGTTCGCTCATCCAGTGATAGGCCGCAGCTGCAGTGCCCAGCCCGGCTTCGCGGGCGTAGTGGAAGACGCTGCGCTGATTGGACAGGCGATTGACGTTGTTGTGCACGATACCGCTGTCGATCGGCGCGACGCCGGTGAGGATGCACTCGTACAGCGGGCGTGACAGTGACGGCAGTTCGCATTCCACGCGGTACAGTGCGGCGCGGTCGGCCTCGACGTAGGCATGCAGATGGCCCATGGCGTGGTGTGCGACCTGGTGGTTGAGGCCGTCGAGCAGGACCAGGATGACGTTGTGTTGCATGTTGGCTCCGCAGAGGAATGGGTCGGTACCGCGTCGTCCTTTTCGCGGGTAAACCCGCTCCCACAGGTATCGCGCAGGCCCGGAAGCTTGTGCTGCACCTGTGGGAGCGGGCTTACCCGCGTAAGGGCCGTGTCAGGCGCTGGAAAACCCCGCCGTCACTCCATCTCGATGATCACCTGCTCCTGCCACTTCTGCGGCAGGGCCTTGGAGGTCTTTTCCCAGGCGTCGGCGTTCTTGATCGGCTGGGCGGCCTGGTACTGCTCGTTGGGCAGCAGCTTGGCCTGGACATCGGCGGGCAGCTTCAGGTGCTCGGCGCGGATCGGGCGGGCGTGACCGATGGCCAGGTTGGTCTGGCCGGCGTCGCTGAAGATGTATTCGCGGGCAAGCTTGGCGGCGTTCGGGTGCTTGGCGTACTTGTTGATGATGGTGGTGTAGCCGGAAATCACCGAACCGTCGGACGGGATCAGCACTTCGAAACGCTTCGGATCGATCTGTTCGCGGTAGCTCAGGCCGTTGAAGTCCCAGACCACGCCGACTTCCACTTCACCTTTCTCGAGGGTCTGGATGGTCGGGTTGGCCAGCGACAGACGCTTCTGCTGGGCCAGTTTGGTGAACAGCTGCAAGCCCGGCTCGATATTGCTTTCGTCGCCCTTGTAGGCGATGGCGGCGGCCAGCACGCCGTTGGCGGCTTGAGCTGCGGTGCCGACGTCACCGATGGCGACCTTGTACTTGCCTTTTTCCAGGTCGTGCCAGGTTTTCGGGCGTTCGTCTTCCTTGACCAGGTCCTTGTTGATGATGAAGGCGATGGTGCCGGTATAGGCCAGCGCCCAGTGACCGTCCTTGTCCTTGGCCCACTCCGGCACTTGGTCCCAAGTGCTCGGCTTGTACGGCTGGGTCACGCCCTTGGTCACGGCGATCGGGCCGAAGGCGGCGCCGACGTCACCGATGTCGGCACTGGCGTTGTCTTTTTCAGCGTCGAACTTGGCGATCTCCTGGGCCGAGCTCATGTCGGTGTCGCTGTGCTTGAGGCCGTACTTCCTGGCCAGGTCATCCCAGGTGCCTTTCCAGTTTGCCCAGGCATCCGGCATGCCCACGCTGTTCACCGTGCCTTCCTTGCGGGCGGCGTCTTCCAGGGCCTTGAGGTCGGTATCGGCGGCCATGGCCGTGGTGCACAGGGCGATGGCCGAGCCCAGCAGTGACGCCATGAAGAACTTTTTCATCCGAAGCTCCTTTGGTGGGTGCCTTGCAATCGTTGTTATGAGCGCTGTTGTGAATGCTGCGGTGCAGACCTTGCCGAGAACCTTTGGTCTAGGTCAGCAAACCTTGAGCCAAGGTAGGCCTGTTGCATGACAGTTTGATGTAGGACGGGCCCGCCAAAGGGGGGGCTAGAGTCCTGAAAACAAAGCGTAGACCAGAACCCGGCCCTTTATTCGCGGGGCTTGGCCCGATTCTGGCAATCGCGGTGCAAGAGCTTTGTCACAGGATCTTCATCAGCTGTGCCTAGGCTTGCTCTATTCTCCAGTTGCCCTGTTATGGGGCTGGACTAGTCCAGATAGGTAACCTTTGATGCAATCGACCCCACCGCGGGCGGTAACAGCCATCTGCCATGCGCTGCAGGAACAGATCGAACATGGCCTGCTGATGCCGGGCGGCAAGCTGCCGGCCGAGCGCAAGCTGAGCGAGGTATTCGACACCACCCGCATCACCTTGCGTGAGGCACTGGTGCAGCTCGAGGCCCAGGGCTTGATCTACCGCGAAGAGCGGCGCGGCTGGTTCGTCGCCCCCGAACGCCTGACCTACGACCTGATCGAGCGCAGCCACTTCCATGCGATGGTGCGCGACCAGGGACGGGTGCCGAGCACGGAGCTGCTGGCAGCGCGCTTGCTGCCGGCGTCAGCGGCGATCTGTGCGCGCCTGCGGCTACCGGCGTTGTCGAGCGTGGTACAGATCTGCCGTTTGCGGCGCATCGATGGACGCGGCGTGTTGTATGCCGAGCACTACCTCAACCCACGCTATTTCCCGGGGATCCTGGCGCTGGACCTGGCACAGTCGCTGACCGAGATCTATGCCCGCGAATATGGCATCCGCTACGGGCAGGTGTGTTTCGAGATCCTGCCGACTGCGTTGCCGGTGGCGGCGGCCATGGCGCTTAGGGTGTCGGCGGGGAGCCCGGGGTTGCACATCACCCGGGTCAACAGTGACCAGCATGGGCACCTGATCGACTGCGACCTGGAGTATTGGCGGCACGATGCGATTCGTATCCAGGCGCAGGCGGGGTAGGACCGTTCGCGACGTGCCGGCTAAAGGGGCCTAGCTAGTGGCGCCAGACTCAGCCATCGCCCCACCCCCAGCCGTCACCACCTGCACCGACAACCGCGGCGTAGCCAGGTCCAGCCCGGCTTCGTCGAGCTGGCGCTTCAACGCCAGGTTGAAGGCCCGTGACACCTCCCACTGCTTGATCGGCGCGGTCTTGAAGCGTGCCCGCAGGATCGCCGAGCCCGACTCGAAACTCTCGACTCCCTGCAGCTCCAGCGGCGACCAGATGTTGCGGCGCATCAGCGGATCATTGCGCAGCTTCTGCCCCACCTCGCGAATCAGGCTGATCGCCTTGTCGATGCTCATGTTGTGCGGGATGGCGACTCGGAAGATCGCATAGCCGAATTCACGCGAGTAGTTCTTGATGCTCTTGATCTCGCTGAACGGGATGGTGTGGACGATGCCGTCGATATCGCGCAGGCGCACGGTGCGAATGGTCAGGCCCTCGACCGTGCCCAGGTGGCCGCCGACGTCGACATAGTCGTCGATGGCCAGGCTGTCCTCGATGATGATGAACAAGCCGGTGATCAGATCGGCCACCAGCGATTGCGCACCGAAGCCGATGGCCAGGCCGATGACACCGGCACCGGCCAGCAGCGGTGTGACGTTCATGCCCATGTTGGCCAGGGCGACGATCACCGCGATGATGAAGATCGCCACGAACAGTACGTTGCGGATCAGCGGCATCATGGTCTGCGCACGGGCGTTGGCCAGGCCTCGGCGCGAACGCACCAGTGCGTGGTGCACGGCGGTGTCGGCCAGGATCCACACCAGCCAGGCGGCGATCAGGGTGCCTGCCAGGCCCAGCAGGCGCACGCTGACATCATGGCCTTCGCCCTCGGCAAAACCGATCATTGAAAGCCCCCACACGCGCAGGCCCAGCTCGATGAACAGCAGCCAGATGCACAGGTGGACCAAGGCGTAGCCAAAGTTCTTCAGGCGTTCGGTATACACCGCCTGACGTTTGTTGGCGCGCCGAGGTTTGGCGGCGTGGCGGCGCACCAGGCCGTTGAGCACCATGCACACCACTACCAGCACCGTGCACATCAGTGACTGACGCAGGGCGGTGCTGGTGTCGCCGGCAGAGACGAAGGTGGCGAACAGCGAGATCGCCACAAGGATCAAGGCCGGGACGAACCAGAAACTGCCAAGCAGCTCGATGGTGTCGCTGAGTGTGCGCCGGGTCAGGCGCCGCGACAGGGGCTGATTGCGGATCAGGTGCGCAATCGGCCGCCTGAAACGCAGGATGAACAGGCCGGTGCACAGGGCCGCCAGCACGTTGGTCACGGTCGCTATCGCATGGGCCAGGTGTGTGCCCAGCGCAGTGGTCAGGCGTGGATCGCTCATCGCTTCACCGAAGGCGGCGAAGCTGCCGATCAGCCATAACGGACGAAACGCCTGGTGTCGCAGGATATGCAGGGCACGGTGGCGATGCGGGCCGTCGAGCAGAGAGAAGGCGATCACGCAGATCGCCGAAAAACAGGTGCCGACCACCAGCGCATAGGCCAGGACCATGGCCAGGGATTTGCCCAGCGACGGTGGCAGGGCGAAGCTCAGGTACACGGTGAATACCAGCGCCACCAGCCAGGGCCCGAGCTTGCGCAGGGCGAATCGCACCAGGTCCCAGGTCCGTGGGTGTTGGGGCAGCTCCTCGGTCAGCCCGAAGCGGATCCGTACCCGATGGCCGATCCAGTTGAAGGCGTAGGCCAACAGGCTCCACACGGCAATGACCGCAGCGAAGCCGAACAGGATCGCTGGCCACTGGTGCACCGGAACGACCAATGCTGCCAGCTCGTTCTGGGCCTGGTCGATTTCCTGCGACCAACGCACGAAGGGGCTGGCATCGCCGCTGAACTGCTTTTCCAGGTCGTGCATGGCGTTGCCGATCAGCCCCAGTACGCCCTGTTCCACCGTGGGTTGCGACTGTTTGCTGGCATCGCGCAGTTTCTTCAGGTCGGCCAGCAACTTGGCCCGTTGCTGGTCGTTTTCGAGGCTCTTGATCACTTCGTCCAGTGACTTGTCCAGCGGCTCGGTGGCCTGGGGTTGGGCAGGCGTGCTGCTACCCAGCAAGCCGGGCAGGCCAGCGGCTTGCACCGGGGCGATGAACAGGAGGAGCAGCAGGGTCAGGCAACGGAGAAAGGCGGGCACCGGAAAATCTACCTCAGGTCGATCGATTGCCGGAGTGTAGAGGATTTCTCAGGCGAGTTTCTCGAGGATCTTCCAGCACATGATGCCAAAGATGCCGAGGGTGCCGATCCACATCATCAGCACGCCGGCATTGCGCTCGCGCAGGCTGAAACCGATGGTCAGCAGCATCAGGAAAAGGAAAACCGGCACGAACAGGGAGAGGAAGGGTGACATGAACAGAATCCTTCTGTTGTCGGGGGCATGCTTGAAGCATAGCGCGTTGAGGGGCGGAGAATTCGTGGGTAAGCCCACTCCTGCTGGAGCGTTGATGCACCTGTAGGAGCGGGTTTACCCGCGAAAAGGCCTACCTGATATCAAGGCAGTTCGCGACTGCGATAGAACGCCGTAAGCACCTTCACCAGGTGCGCCAGGTCCTGGCTGCCGCACAGCTCGCGGATCGAGTGCATGGCGAAGGTCGGCAGGCCGATGTCGACGGTACGCACGCCCAGGTGGCTGGCGGTGATCGGGCCGATGGTCGATCCGCAGCCCATGTCGCTGCGCACCACGAAGCTTTGTACAGGCACTTCCTCGGCCATGCACAGGTGGCGGAAATAGCCGGCGGTTTCGCTGTTGGTGGCGTAGCGCTGGTTGTTGTTGACCTTGATCACCGGGCCGGAGTTGAGCTTGGGCCCATGATTGCCGTCATGCTTGTCGGCGTAGTTGGGGTGCACGCCGTGGGCGTTGTCGGCCGACACCAGCAACGAGCGCTGGATGGTGCGCACGTATTCGTCGCCATCGGGCAGCAGACGTTGCAGGGTCTGCTCGAGCATCGGACCGTCGGCGCCGCACGCCGAGCAGGAGCCGACCTCTTCGTGATCGGTGCATACCAGCACGCAAGTTTCGTCGCTCTCGGCGGCCAGTAGCGCCTGCAGCCCGGCATAGCACGACAGCAGGTTGTCCAGGCGCGCACCGGCGATGAAGTCGCCATGCAGGCCGATGACCGCAGCGCTCTGGGTGTCGTAGAAACTCAGCTCATAGTCCAGCACCACGTCGGCGATCAGGCCGTGCTCGCGGGCCAGTTGCTCGGTGAGCAGGGCTCGGAAGTCGACACGCTCGTCGCCCGCGACCTGGGCCAGGATAGGCGGCAGCTCGTTCTGCGGGTTGATCGGCCAGCCCTCGTTGGCGGTACGGTTGAGGTGGATGGCCAGGTTGGGAATGATGGCGATCGGCAGCTTGAAATCGACCAGTTGGCTTTCGACCTTGCCATCGCGGCGGAAGGTGACGCGTCCGGCCAGCGACAGGTCGCGGTCGAACCAAGGGGCGAGCAGGGCACCGCCATAGACTTCGACGCCCAGTTGCAGGAAACCCTGGCGCTGCAGTTCGGGCTGTGGCTTGACCCGCAGGCACGGGCTGTCGGTGTGTGCGCCGACCATACGGATACCGCCAATCAAGGGCGAATGCTTGCCCAGGCGAATGGCGATGATCGAAGAGTCGTTACGGGTGACGTAGTAGCGTCCGCCGGGCACGGTGGCCCAACTGTCACGCTCGTCCAGACGCTGGTAACCGGCGGCTTCGAGGCGCTTGGCCAGGCTGGCGGTGGCGTGGAAGGGCGTCGGGGAGGCCTTGAGGAAATCGATCAGGCCGGTATTCAGTGCTTCGCGCATAGCTCACTCCAGACAGCAGTGGCGCGAGTTTAGCGTAAATGGTCCGGAATTTGTGCGGGCCTCTTCGCGGGTAAACCCGCTCCTACAGGTGGTGACCCTGTGGGAGCGGGTTTACCCGCGAAAGTGCCGGTGCAGCCATAAAAATCTAGAACGGCGCCGGGCACTCGAACTTCAACCGCTGCCCAGACACCGGGTGGGTAAAGCTCAGCATCGATGCATGCAGGCACAGCCGTTCATGGGCCGCCAATGCCTCGGGGTTGGCATACAGCCGGTCGCCCAGCAGCGGGTGCCCGATCGACAGCATGTGCACGCGCAACTGGTGCGAGCGCCCGGTGATGGGCGTCAGTTCAACCCGGCAATGATCGCCACAGCGTTCCAGTACGCGCCAGAAGGTCAGGGCATGCTTGCCCTGCTCATGGTCGACCACATGGCGTGGCTTGGTGGGCGGGTCGTAGCGCAGCGGCAAGTCGATACTGCCACTGTCGAGCGTCGGCTGGCCCCAGCACAGTGCGGTATAGGCTTTCTCCGTCTCGCGGTCGTGGAACTGGCGCGACAGCTCGCGGTGACTGTCGGCATCGCGGGCCAGGAGAATGATCCCGGAGGTTTCCCAGTCCAGGCGATGGACGATCAGCGCGTCGGGGTAGCCGTTTTCCTGCAGGCGGGTGATCAGGCAGTCCTTGTTGTCCTCGGCACGGCCTGGCACCGACAGCAGCAGGGTCGGTTTGTTGATCACCAGGATGGCGGCGTCTTCGAAGAGGATCTGGATGTTCGACAGCGGCATGTTCAACGGTTCTCTGTAAAGCACTGTGGGAGCGGGCTTGCCCGCGAAGAAGGCCGGTACAAGTGCCAGGGTGATGGCGCCGGTACCGGCCTTTTCGCGGGCAAGCCCGCTCCCACAGGGGATCGCGGTGTGACAGGGGATTCTATCAGCGATCCGGCAAGGTGATGTTCAGTTCCAGAATCGAGCAGCTGCCCTGGTTTTCCAGCTCGATATGCACGTCATCGTTGCCGATGTTCACGTACTTGCGGATCACTTCGAGCAGTTCTTTCTGCAGCGCCGGCAGGTAGTCCGGTTCGCTGCGCTGGCCGCGCTCATGCGCCACGATGATCTGTAGACGCTCTTTCGCTACCGACGCACTGGTCTGTTTCTGTCTGCCACGAAAGAAGTCAAAAAGGTTCATGGTTTATTTGCCTCCAAACAGGCGCGCGAAGAATCCTTGCTTCGGCACTTCGATGAAGCGCAGAGGCTTCTCTTTACCCAGCAGGCGGTCGACGGTATCGCTGTAGGCCTGGCCGGCGTCGCTCTGGTCGTCGAGGATGACCGGGATACCCTGGTTGGATGCCTTGAGGACCGCTTGCGACTCGGGAATCACGCCCTTGAGCTTGATCGCGAGGATCTCTTCGACGTCGGCGATGCTGAGCATTTCGCCCTTTTCCACGCGCTCGGGGTGGTAGCGGGTGATCAGCAGGTGTTCCTTGATCGGCTCCTCGCCGTTCTCGGAGCGGCGCGACTTGCTCGACAGAATGCCCAGCATGCGGTCGGAGTCACGTACCGAGGAGACTTCCGGGTTGGTCACGACGATGGCTTCGTCGGCGAAGTACATCGCCAGGTGCGCGCCTTTCTCGATACCCGCCGGGGAGTCGCAGATGACGTAGTCGAACTGCTCCTTGAGCTCCATCAGGACTTTTTCGACGCCTTCTTGCGTCAGGGCGTCCTTGTCGCGGGTCTGGCTGGCGGCCAGCACGAACAGGTTTTCAAGGCGCTTGTCCTTGATCAGGGCCTGTTGCAGGTTGGCTTCGCCGTTGACCACGTTGACGAAGTCGTACACCACGCGGCGTTCGCAGCCCATGATCAGGTCGAGGTTACGCAGGCCGACGTCGAAGTCGACGATCACAGTCTTGTGGCCGCGCAATGCGAGGCCGGTACCGATGGCGGCGCTGGTGGTGGTCTTGCCCACACCCCCCTTGCCGGAAGTAACCACGAGAATCTTGGCCAAGGTGTTTCACCCCTAAATAAACGGGACCCGAAGTCCCAGCAAATGCAAAAAAGGCAACGGTGGAAAAGTTGCTCTTAAAATGGCGGCAGTATCCGTTAAAGACGGGTGATGTTCAACACGTCGCCGACCAGGCTCACCTGCACGCCCGAACCCCACAGCGGGTCGCGGCGCAGGTCTTCGCAGACCTTGTACTGACCGGCGATGGAGACCATTTCGGCCGTCATCTGCTGACAGAAGATCCTGGCTCGGGTGTTGCCCTTGATACCAGCCAGTGCGCGGCCACGCATGGCGCCGTACACATGGATATTGCCATCGGCGAGAAGTTCCGCACCCGGGCTCACCGAGGCGGTCACGATCAAGTCGCCGCCCTGAGCATAGATCTGCTGGCCGCCACGTACAGGGCTGGTGATGATGCGGGTCGGGCGAACCTCGGGTTCGGCGGCCACAGCGGGTGCCGGAGCGGGCTCGACTTTCTTCACTTCCGGCTCAGGTTCCAGCGGCCGTTCGCGGGCGCCTGAGGGCGGCAGGACCGGCAGGTCGATGGCGATCGCTGCGGCGATGTCCTCGATCCGGCTGGCGCGGATCGCCAGGGTGCGCAGGCCATGGTGACGGCAGATGCGCATCAGCCCGGGCAGGTCGATGGCGCCTTCGTCCGGCGGCAGTTTGTCCAGGGCCAGCACCAGCGGTGTGTTGCTGAAGAAATTGGGGGCCTGCGCCACTTTCGCCGCCAGTTGGCGGTCGAGGGCTTCGAGGTCGTTGCGCGCCAGTTCCAGCACAGTAATGGCGAGCATGCTGCCCTTGAGCTGGAACACGGTGGCGGAGTCGGGTGTCTGGTTGAGGCTCATGGTCTGCATAGACGGCTTGTTGCGAAAAAAGTGCCCTGACTTATAACGATAAGACCGATTGGCCGCAACCTGCGGCCAAAGGTTGTAGAATGCCAGGCCTTTGTCTTACCGGAAGCTTCAATGGATCGTCCGCGTTTTCGTCCCTACTTCCTTCATCCACGTTTCTGGGGCCTGTGGCTCGGCCTGGGACTGCTGTGGCTGGTGGTGCAGTTGCCTTACCGAGCCTTGCTGTGGCTCGGCAGCGTCCTGGGCGCCGTGATGTATCGCCTGGCCGGCGAGCGTCGGCGCATTGCCGCGCGCAATCTGGAGCTGTGTTTCCCGGCACTGTCCGGCGACGAACGGCAGCGCCTGCTGAAGGAAAACTTCGCCTCCACCGGCATCGCCTTCTTCGAGATGGCCATGAGCTGGTGGTGGCCCAAAGCCAGGCTTGCCCGCCTGGCACACATCGAAGGTCTGGAGCACCTGCAGGCAGCTCAGCGTGACGGGCAGGGCGCCATCCTCATGGCGGTGCATTTCACCACGCTGGAGATCGGCGCGGCCCTGCTCGGCCAGGAGCACACCATCGATGGCATGTACCGCGAGCACGGCAATCCGGTGTTCGATTTCATCCAGCGACGCGGTCGCGAGCGGCACAACCTCGACTCCCTGGCAGTGGAGCGCGAGGACGTACGCGGCATGCTCAAGCTGCTGCGCGGCGGGCGGGCGATCTGGTATGCGCCGGACCAGGACTACGGCACCAAGCAGAGCCTGTTCGTGCCGTTGTTCGGCATCCCCGCCGCCACGGTGACTGCAACGACCAAGTTCGCCCGACTGGGCAAGGCGCGGGTGATTCCGTTCACTCAGAAACGCCTGGAAGATGGCAGCGGCTATCGTCTGGTGGTGCATGCGCCGCTCGAGGATTTCCCGGGGGAGAGCGAGGAGGCCGACTGCCTGCGCATCAACCAGTGGGTCGAAAGTGTGCTGCGCGAGTGCCCCGAGCAGTACCTGTGGGCGCACCGGCGCTTCAAGTCGCGGCCCGAAGGGGCGCCGCGGCTGTATGACAAGAAGAAGCGCTGATCCGGGGTAGTGGCTGCAGGCCCTTTCGCGCGCCGACTTGCCCGCGAAGGGCCCGATCCTGACAAAACCGACAAACCAGGAAGGAACCGATGGCCCCACCCCCGACTACTGGCCTGATCCTCTCCGGCGGCGGAGCCCGTGCTGCCTACCAGGTCGGCGTGCTCGCCGGTATCGCCGACCTGTTGCCCGCCGGCGCGCCCAATCCCTTCCCGGTCATCGTCGGCACCTCCGCCGGGGCCATCAATGCCGTGACCCTGGCCAGCGGTGCCACTCGCTTTGGCGAGTCGGTGCAGCGCCTGACCCGCTTCTGGCAGAACTTTCGCAGCCACCTTGTGCTGCGCAGCGACTGGCCCGGGGTCATGCGTCAGGCCAGCCGTTTCGTCAGCCACAGCCTGCTGGGGCTGGGCCGGCAGATGCCGGTGGCGCTGCTCGACAGCAGCCCGCTGCGGGCGCTGCTCAAGGCGCATCTGGACCTGGATGGCATCCACCATGCCCTGGCCAGCGAGCAACTGCGCGCGGTGGCCGTAACCGCCTTTGGTTACGAGTCCGGCCAGGCGGTGACGTTCTATCAAGGCGGCGAAGCGATCGAACCCTGGCTGCGGCACCGGCGTATCGGCGTACCCACTGCCCTGAGCGTCGAGCACCTGCTGGCCAGTTCGGCTATCCCGTTGCTGTTCGCTCCGGTGCGCCTGGGCGACGAGTACTTCGGTGACGGCGCGGTGCGCCAGTCTGCGCCGATCAGCCCGGCGCTGCACCTGGGGGCCAGTCGCGTACTGGTGGTGGGGGTCAGCGGTAACCCGCAGCGCCCTGCGCCGCCAGTGCAGCGTGCACGGGTGTTCAGTGGGCAGCAGCCGAGCCTGGCGCAGATCGGTGGGCACATGCTCAACAGTACCTTCATCGACAGCCTCGAAGACGATATCGAGTTGTTGCAACGCCTGAATCACCTGAGTCATCTGATGCCTGCACATCTGGACGCCCGGCGCCTGGGCCTGGCGCCGATCGAAGTACTGGTGGTGGCGCCCAGCCAGCCGCTGGACGAGATCGCGGCACGTCATCGGCGCGAGTTGCCGGCTGCGTTGCGCCTGTTCCTGCGCGGGCCCGGAGCGACCAGGACCAGCGGGGCCGGTGTACTCAGCTACCTGTTGTTCGAGGCGAGCTACTGCAGCGAACTGATCGAACTGGGGCGCAGCGATGCCCTGGCCAAGCGCCGGGAGTTGCAGCAGTTTCTGGGGTTGGTGGGTTGAGGCTGCCGACCCTATCGCGGCGCCTCGGCTTGCCCCGCGATAGGGCCGCATGGCGGCCCCGCCGCACTCACTCGGAAATCTGCAACTTGCGCGCCTGGGTATAGACGTAGCGCACTTTCTCGTACTCGAACGGCGAGTTGGTCTGGCCATAGCGGAAATTGGTGGTGTAGCGCCGGTCGATCGCCCGCAGCAGGAAGATCTCCGGATGGTCGGTACTGACCTCGGCGACGTTGAGGAAATTCGCTTCGCGCTCGCCGACGTAGTCCACCACCAGGCCCGTGGTGTCGCGCAGGTTCGAGGGACCGAGGATCGGCAGCATGATATACGGGCCTTCCGGAACGCCGTAGAAGCCCAGGGTCTGGCCGAAATCCTCGCTCTGGCGTGGCAACCCCATCTTGGTCGCCGGGTCCCACAGGCCACCCACGCCGATGAGGGTGTTGAACATCAGGCGCGCAGTGATCTCCGCCGAGCGTTTGACCTTGAGCTGCAACACACTGTTGAACAGGTTGGGCACATCCCCCAGGTTGTTGAAGAAGTTGCTCACCCCGGTGCGCACGAAGTGCGGGGTTATGTAGCGGTAGCCATCGACCGCCGGCAGGAACACCCATTGGTCGAAGCGATAGTTGAAGTGGTAGATGCGCCGGTTCATCGATTCCAGCGGGTCGTAGACGTTCAACGCGGCCAGGGTGGAGCGTTCGAACTCGCGCTGGTCGAGGCCGGGGTTGAATTTCAGCTCGCGCAGCGGGTCGAGGAAACCGTCCGATTCCACGGTAGGCGTGTCGATCACATCGGCTTCGACCACGCTGGTACGCGGTGCGGTTTCTGCTGCCAGGGCGCTGGTACTGACGAGCAGGGCGAGGGCAAGTATGAGTCTGTCAGCCACGGAAGAACTCCAGCATGGCGTCGGCATTGACGCGGTAGTTGAGGTTGCCGCAATGGCCGCCGTGTGGATAAAGGGTCAGCCGGTCGCCGAACACCTTGCGCAGGAAACCGATGTCGCCGGGGCCGAGGATCACGTCGTCGGCATTGTGCATCACGGCGATCTTCGGGCTGTCGGCGAGGTAGTCCTTGAGGGCGTACAGGCTGACCTGGTCGATCAGTTGCAGCAGGCTGTTGCCGTCGGTGCGCGCACGCCACATGGGGATCACCTGCTCGGTCAGGTAGCAGTCGAAGTCGCATTGCAGGGCCCGTTTGAAGAACGGCGTGAGGCTGCTGCCCTCGGTGATCGGAAACTTCGGCGGAATGATCAGGCCGCGGCGATTGATCAGGTCGGAGGTGAAGGCGATGTCGGCTGCCGAGAAACGGAACGAGGTGCCGATCAGCATGGCCATCTGCTCGTTGGACAAATGCTCGCGTGAGTTCTGGAAGTCGTAGAGCAGGGCGTCATTGAGGTCGATGTAGCCCTTGTCCTGGAAGTAGCGCGTGAGTTTTTCCAGCATCAGTTCGTAGAACGTGGTGCTGCGGTCGATGCCCTTGACCTGGGTCTGCACCAGTTTGTCGAGGTTGTTGATCGAGGTGTACAGGTTCACGGGCGGGTTGAGCAGCAGCACGCGCTTGAAGTTGAAGCTGCGCCGGGTTTCGTCCAGATGGCTGACGAATGCCGCGTCCAGGGCGCCGAGGCTGTAGCCGGTGAGGTAGAACTCGCTGACCGGCAGGCGCGGATGCTGGGCGCGTACGGCTTGCATGACCCGGTACAGGTCTTCGGCATCCTCGCGGCTCACGCCGGGCGTGGCGAAGCGTGAGGCGGCGCTCATGAAGTCCCAGCTGGTGGGCGAAGACAGCTGCACCACGTGGTAGCCCGCCTGGTAGAACAGTTTTTTCAGGTATTCGGCAATGGTGCTGCTGTAGGGCGCGCCGGTGCCGGCGATGATGAACACCAATGGCGCTTCGTGGTCCTGGCGTGCCAGGCGGTAGCGGAGTTTTTTCACCGGCCAGAAGTTGTCCGGCAGGGTGAATTCGCGCTCTGGGCGCAGGTTCAGGCTGTAGTCGGACTGGTCGATATCGTCGTCGCTGGGCAGCGTCGGGCGCTGGTCCGGCGGCGTGGTGGCAATGGTCGCCTCGAACGGATTGGTCAAGGGATAGCCGTAGGTGGCGGGGTCGATGTCCCGCGCAGAGGCGGCCGCAGCCAGAAACAGGCCGCACAGCAGGGCGACGAGGCGCAACGGTCGAAGCATGGAGAGTCCCCCGGGAGAACGGCAAGGCAATGTGGAGCTAGGACCATCGTGCCCCTGGCAAAGTTGCCTGGCGCGCTGTCCTTTATTGTGGCGGATGTTGCCGTGAAGTTGGCCGCTGCGGCAATGACCGCTTTCCTCGACATTAGCCGAACCGCGCCATTTTGCCTTGCGCGGCAGGCCTGGGGGATTATCCTGAGCGCCGGTTACATTTTCTGGAGCTGTGCATGAGTCGTTGGTGGCCTGTCGTTGCGTTGCTGCTGTTTCTGCCGGTGTGGCTGGCGGCCAGTTATGGCGTGCGTTTCGGCCTGATGGAAGACGGGCAGTGGGTAGGCCTGTGCGCGGTGCCTGGCGAACACTGGCAGTGCCAGGCGCGGTCGCTGCTGGGGTTGTGGATTCACTTCCAGGTGATCGGCTGGGTGGCGTTGGGGCTGGCCTTGCTGTGCCAGGTGCTGCCGGGACGGCTTGGCTGGTGGGGGGCGGTGCTGGCGCTGGTGGCAGGGGTGCCGGCGCTGGTGCTGTACACGGCGAGCCTGGGGGTTTTTGCGGTGGTTCTGGCGGGGTTGCGGTTGGTCAGGGCCTCCAGCTAGCAGGTTTACCGGTGTTCTTTTCGCAGGCTTGCCCGCAAAAAGAACACCGCCGTTTCAAGCCCTGCGCAAACTGCGCCAAAGGGCAGCCACCATCAGCACACTGACCGCCGCCCAGCGCCAGGCCTGATGATTGTGCAGCCCTTCCTGATACAGCTGCGGCGCAATTCCTGCGCCGATGATGAATGCCAGCAGCGCGACTTCGGCCCTGCGCGCGGCCACCGGTCGCAACAGGTACACCAGCGCCGGCAGCAGCAGCGCTGCGCTGGGGAAGCTGCGATAGCGCGGATCGAAGACCATTGCCAGCATGCTCACCGCCGCTGCGAATCCCGCTGCCAGCAGCCACCATCCGGCTCGCGCCTGCAGCCAGGCGAACAACCGCTCACGCCAGCCTTCGCGTCGGGCCAGGGCCAGCGCGGCATGGGCCAGTACCAGCAGGTTCAGGCCCGCCAGCGTTGCCGCCCACAGCCACTCAGCGACAAAGCGCGCGTTGGTGCGCATCAGCTCGCCCCACAGCCCCAGGCTGCCCGCGCCGACTGCCGCCAGCAGCGGTAACAGCAACGCCGCGCGGGCGTGCGCCGGGCGCCCGGCCAGGCCCAGCGTCGCCAACACCAGCAACGCGCTGGCCAGCCACCACTGTGGCCACAGTGGCAGGTTGCTGACGGGCCCTTCGAGTACGCCTTTGTCCTGCCGATCAGCGTCGTACAGCCCCCAGTAGCCACCCACGGCGCCTTCGCTGGCGCGTTTCCAGGGCTGGTCGAAAGCTTCGATCAGGTTGTAGTGCCAGCCGTTGGCCTCGGCCATCGCGACGAAGCCCCGAATGAAGCGTGCCTCGTTGACCCGGCTTGGCTCTGCGGTCTCGCGCTGGCGGCCTTCGCTGGGCCAGCCGGTTTCGCCGATCATGACGTCCTTGGGGGCGAAGCGGTTGCCGAACACCTGACGTACCTCGGCGACATGCGCCAGGGCGTCCTCGATGCCGCGTGGATCATCCTCCCAGTAGGGCAGCAGGTGGATGGTCAGGAAGTCCACCGCTGGCGCCACTTCCGGGTGCTGGAGCCAGAACTCCCAGACGTCGGCGTAGGTCACCGGGACCTGCACCTGGTCTTTCACCCGAGTGATCAGTTCGGCCAGGCGTTGGCCGGTGACCTCCTTGCGCAGCAGCGCCTCGTTGCCGACGATCACTGCGCTGACCACGTCCGGATTGGCGTTGGCCGCCTCGATCAGCAGCGCCACCTCCTTGTCGGTGTCTACCGGGTTGGCATTGACCCAGGCACCGAGCATCACCTTCAGCCCGTGCTTGCGCGCCAGCGCCGGAATCGCCTCAAGCCCGGTCATCGAATAGGTGCGGATGCACTGGAAGCGCTCGGCCAGCAACGCCAGGTCGGCGTCCATGCGCGCAGGGCGCAGGCGAAATGGCTGGTCGAAGGGCGACTGGTCCTTGTCGAAGGGGGTGTAGGAGGCGCACTGCAATTTATGCGTCGGGCTCGCCGCATCGGGCAGGTGCACCGGCTTGCCCAGGCCATACCAGAGTGCACCGAGACCGAGCAGGGCGAACAGGCAGGTGATCAGGTAGAGGAGGGTGGTGCGGGGCGTGCTGGGCATCGAGCGGTCCATCGTCTGGCGCGGGTCATCGGTTGAGAGTCGCTGATAGTAGCCCGGCGCCAACAGTTTGGCATGCAAGGATCGCGCAGAACTCCGCGCGAGGATGACGCTAATGGCGAAGTGCTGTCGCTTATCGTTGGGTAAAGGTCGCTGACGGAGCAGGTCGCGCTGTGTTGCAGGTTGATGATGCAATCTCCAAGACCTGACGAGGGGATGCTTTGATGGCGACTACTACAAGAATGCGACGTTTCCTGGGCGTGACCGGCGCCCTGGTGTTGGCCATGGGTGCTGCACAGGCCATGGCCAAGGAAGTAAGCATCGGTTACGTGGACGGGTGGGCCGACAGTGTCGCCACCACCAACGTGGCCGCCGAAGTGATCAAGCAGAAACTCGGCTACGACGTGAAGCTGCAAGCGGTGGCCACCGGCATCATGTGGCAGGGTGTCGCCACCGGCAAGCTCGATGCCATGCTCTCGGCCTGGCTGCCGGTGACCCATGGCGAATACTGGACCAAGAACAAGGATAACGTGGTCGACTTCGGCCCCAACTTCAAGGATGCCAAGATCGGCCTGATCGTGCCGGAGTACGTCAAGGCCAACAGCATCGCCGACCTCAAGACCGACACCAGCTTCAAGCAGAAGATCGTCGGCATCGATGCAGGCTCCGGAGTCATGCTCAAGACCGAGCAGGCGATCAAGGACTACGACCTCACCGGCTACAAGCTGACGGCAAGCTCCGGCGCGGCGATGACGGCGGAACTTGGGCGTTCGTATGCCAAGCAGCAGTCGATCGCGGTCACCGGCTGGGTGCCGCACTGGATGTTCGCCAAATGGAAACTCAAGTTCCTCGAAGATCCCAAGGGCGTCTATGGTGCAGCGGAAACCGTCAACAGCATCGGTAGCAAGGAACTGGCGGCCAAGGCGCCGGAAGTGGCCGAGTTCCTCAAGAAGTTCCAGTGGCAGTCCAAGGACGAGATCGGCGAAGTGATGCTGGCGATCCAGGAAGGGGCCAAGCCTGAAGCGGCGGCCAAGGACTGGGTGGCCAAGCATCCTGAGCGGGTCAAGGAGTGGACGGGTAAATAACCGATTGGGGCCAGTGGGTACTTTTCGCGGGTAAACCCGCTCCTGCAAAGCGCGCATTGGCCCTGACTTTGTTACCCGAATGGTAAAAGACTGTTGCATCTAAGACTAAGGTCGTCTGGTTGGCGTCCACCGGCAGCATAAAGTTAAGGCGGGTTCTCCCCTTACTGTGTTGCTGCTAGGACAAAAACAATGAACGACAGCATCTACCGATCGATACAAGAAAGTCCGCGCTTCAAGGAGCTGGTCACCAAACGCGAACGTTTCGCCTGGCTCCTGTCGGCGATCATGCTCGGCCTCTACTGCGCTTTCATCCTGCTCATCGCCTATGGCCCGCAGATTCTCGGCGCCAAACTCAGCCCCGGCTCTTCCATCACCTGGGGCATTCCTCTGGGCGTCGGCCTGATCCTCTCGGCATTCGTCCTCACCGCCATCTATGTGCGGCGTGCCAACGGCGAGTTCGATGAGCTGAACAAGGCGATCCTGAAGGAGGCGCAGCAATGATTCGTCACGCCAAAACCTTGGCCGTACTGGCCTGCGGTGCCTTCGCACCCGCCGTGTGGGCTGCCGATGCGATCAGCGGCGCGGTGCAGAAACAGCCGTTGAACATGTCGGCGATCATCATGTTCCTGGCCTTCGTCTGCTTCACCCTGGGGATCACCTACTGGGCCTCGAAACGCAACAAGTCGGCTTCGGACTACTACGCCGCAGGCGGGCGCATCACCGGCTTCCAGAACGGTCTGGCGATCGCCGGTGACTACATGTCGGCTGCTTCCTTCCTGGGTATTTCCGCGCTGGTGTTCACCTCCGGCTACGACGGCCTGATCTACTCGATCGGCTTCCTGGTCGGCTGGCCGATCATCCTCTTCCTGATCGCCGAGCGCCTGCGCAACCTGGGCAAGTACACCTTCGCCGACGTGGCTTCCTATCGCCTCGGGCAGAAAGAGATCCGCACCCTGTCGGCCTCGGGCTCGCTGGTGGTGGTGGCCTTCTACCTGATCGCGCAGATGGTCGGCGCGGGCAAGCTGATCGAGCTGCTGTTCGGCCTGGACTACCACGTCGCGGTGATCCTGGTCGGCATCCTGATGTGCCTGTACGTGCTGTTCGGTGGCATGCTGGCCACGACCTGGGTGCAGATCATCAAGGCCGTGCTGCTGCTCTCCGGTGCCAGCTTCATGGCGCTGATGGTGATGAAGCATGTGGGCTTCGACTTCAACACCCTGTTCTCCGAAGCGATCAAGGTGCATGCCAAGGGCGAGGCGATCATGAGCCCGGGCGGCCTGGTCAAGGATCCGATCTCGGCCTTCTCGCTGGGCCTGGCGCTGATGTTCGGCACCGCAGGCCTGCCGCACATCCTGATGCGCTTCTTCACCGTCAGCGATGCCAAGGAAGCGCGCAAGAGCGTGTTGTATGCCACCGGCTTCATCGGCTACTTCTACATCCTGACCTTCATCATCGGCTTCGGCGCGATCCTGCTGGTCAGCACCAACCCGGACTTCAAGGACGCCGCCGGCGCCCTGCTGGGCGGTAACAACATGGCGGCGGTGCACCTGGCCGACGCCGTGGGTGGCAGCATCTTCCTCGGCTTCATCTCGGCGGTGGCCTTCGCCACCATCCTGGCTGTAGTTGCCGGCCTGACCCTGGCAGGCGCTTCGGCGGTGTCCCACGACCTGTACGCCAGCGTATGGCGCAAGGGCAAGGCCAACGACAAGGACGAGATCCGCGTGTCGAAAATCACCACCGTCGCCCTGGGCGTCCTGGCGATCGGCCTGGGTATCCTGTTCGAGAAGCAGAACATCGCCTTCATGGTTGGCCTGGCCTTCTCCATCGCCGCAAGCTGCAACTTCCCGGTACTGCTGCTCTCGATGTACTGGAAGAAGCTGACCACCCGTGGCGCCATGATTGGCGGCTGGATGGGCCTGGTCAGCGCGGTTGGCCTGATGATTCTCGGCCCGACCATCTGGGTGCAGATCCTCGGTCATGAAAAAGCCATCTACCCGTACGAGTACCCGGCGCTGTTCTCCATGATCATCGCCTTCGCGGGTATCTGGTTCTTCTCGGTCACCGACAAGTCCAAGGCTGCCGATGACGAGCGTGCACTGTTCTACCCGCAGTTCGTTCGCTCGCAGACCGGCCTGGGCGCCAGTGGTGCGGTTTCCCACTGATCGTTGATGCCGAGTACGACGCCCCGCTTGCCGGGGCGTCGTCGTTTCTGACTGATGGCATTTCTCTATCCCTGGGAAATTTCCCAAGCTCGCTGGGAAGGGTCTGAGTTAATGCGTCGATTACTCCGCGAATAATGGGCCAGGTGACGCAGTCAAGCGTTATTCCGCCTCATCACTTCAAGGAGATTTCCTCATGAAACGTCTGTTCGTGGCCCTGCCCCTCGCACTGTTCACCGTCGCATCGGCATATGCCGTCGATCCTATCGAAAAGCAGGTCCAGGTCACTGCACAGGTGCCTACCGATGCCTTCTTCGTCGAGCCGGTGGGCGGCAACTGGATGAACGATCCGCAAGAACTGTCCTGGAACTCGTTCCGCAGCGAACTGCAGCCGATCCGCAAGCAGTTGCAGGTCAAGAGCACCGTTGGCGCGATCACCGCTTACCTGGTGTCGCCGGCGGCGGTCAGCGACGGCGTGAACAGCATCGGCCTGGATGTGTCGGTGGCCGGCACCACACTCAGCACCACCTCCACCGAAGTCATCACCGCGGCGCAGGCAGCGCCGGGTGCGGTGGTCGGTTTCGAGATCGCGGCTCAAGCCGCGCCAGCCGGCGGCTATGTGCCCGGCAGCTACCAGGGGCTGGTGAGCATGATGTTCGAAACCGCCACGCCCTGATTCGCTCACTCCCTGCTTTCCATTGCCCGTTGCTGCTCCTGTCTGATGCTTGTCAGGGCGGGGCGGGCATTGCCTGCCATGATGCCTATGCCAATCTTTCAACCTATCCCCGCCGCGCTCCGCCATTGCCTGCTCGTGGGCGCCTGCATCGCCCTGATGCCCCGGATCGGCCTTGCTGCCTCTGCAACCCTGGGGCGGGTCGAGGGTTTGCCGCGTGAATTCGAGGGGCATTTCTTCGATGTGCCGCTGGCGGTGCGGGTGGACCTGGACGGCCGCTACCTGGGCGATGCCATGGTGGTCCTGGGGCGTGACGAGCAGGTGCAACTGCTCGAGTTCACCGAAACCGACGAGAGCCGCGAGCCCGAAAGCCTGCGCCAGCGCTGGCAGGAGCGTCTGGCTCGACCGCGACCGCTCGGAGATTGTCTTCAGGATTGTCCCGACGGGCTTCAGGCCGTGCACTACAGCCTGGTCAACTCACAGTTATCGTTGCTCACCCTCCAGGCCGAAAGCGCCGGGCAGGTACCTCGTTTTCACCGGCCGCCAGAGCAAGGAAGCACGGGCCTGTTGCTGCGCAACCAGCTCAACCTGGTCGGTGATGGGCGCGGCGGCACTGGGCGCTTTGCACTGCAGGGCCAGGGCAGCATCGGCCACTGGACCGCCCTGGCCGATGGCCAACTCGACCGTGGCAGCGAGGCCGATGCCTCGACCCGTTATCACGTCGAGCAGCTGTATGCCGAACGCCTGGTCGAAGATCACTTCTATCGGCTCGGCTACTTCACCCCCAGTGCCCAGGGCCTGACGCGCCAGCCACGGCTGAACGGGGCCAGCCCCGACACTACACTGGGGCTGATGTTCGGCAGCAGCGACGGGTTGGCCCTGGACACCGGCATGCCCAGCACCACCCCAATCTACGTCACCCCCGACCGACCGGCGATCGTCGAGATCTACCGCAACGGTGTGCTGATCAACAGCCAGCCTGTGCAGCCTGGCTTGCAGACCCTGGACACCCGGGTGCTGCCCGGTGGCATCTACGAAGTCGAGGTGCGTCTGGTCGAGGATGGCCAAGTCACCTCGCGCGACCAGGCATTCATCTACAAACCCAGCAACTGGAGCAGCCGCGGCGGGCGTTGGCGCTACAACGTCTACCTGGGGCGCCAGAGCAGTGTGCTGAGCAACTGGTCACGTGAGCATGACGACAGCCTCAGTGGCGGCATCCTTGCCAACTACCTCCTGCATCCACGCGCAGTGGTGGGGGTTTCCGTGCAGCAGATCGATGAGCAGCAGCAGTTCGGCACTTCGTTGGACTGGGATGTGCACGAGCGCTTCAAGCTGTATGGCAACCTCTATCAGGCCCGGGGCTATGGCAACGGCTACGACCTGCAGGCCGTGGGCAATCTCGAGACCACCTCCCTGGTGGCCAGCCACAGCCGTTCCTGGCTCACCCCCCAGACGACCACCCAGCGTCCTCATGCGGCGCAGGCGACCCGGCAGACCTCGGTGTCGCTGAGTCAGCGCCTGGACCCGCGGCACACTGCCAACCTGCGGGTGTCGCACAGCAGCGGTGCCAGCGAGGGGGTGGGGCTGGATCTGGGGTGGTCGTATTACGGGCGGCTGTTCGGCTCCGATGCCAACTGGCGGCTGTCGGTGTTCGACCGCCCCGGCACGTTGGCCACGGGTGAGTCACGCAGCCGCGGGGTCAACCTGGCGCTGAGCATGAGCCTGGGAGGCGGCAAGGGGCGGCGGGTGTCGGCGACTGTCGGTACCCGCACCTCTCGTGATGGCGGGCGCGACATCAACACCTCGCTGACCTATCAGCAAGACCTCGAGCTCGGGCCGCTGCGCAGTGTAGGTGCAACGGTGAGTGCCGACCGCTATGGCGTGGGGCTTGGCGGCGATACCCAGTTCGAAAACGAGGTGATGCATGGCGATGCCTACGTCCAGCAATCTTCCTACAACGGTGAGTTCAGCGGTGGGGTTAACCTGGAGAGCCTGCTTGCGCTTGGGGGCGGCAAGGTCGCACTGAGCGGCCAGTACCTGCCGCATCAGGCGGGTCTGATTGTCGACGTCGACAGTGACCTGCCCGACCTGAAACTGCACGCCGAAGACCCCAATGGCAGCACCGCCGTCCTGCGCCCCGGTCGCAACGTGATCCCGGTTGCGGCCTACAAGCCCGGCAGCGTGCAGTTCGACTTCGAGGGGATCGACCCCACCGTGGCGTTGATCCAGCCCGCCAGCCTGGATTACCACCTGAACCGAGGCGGCATCGCCTATCGCCAGTTGCGAGTGATGCGCACGGTCACGGTGCTGGGACGTTTGTTCGACGACAAGGGCCAGCCCCTGCGGGGCGCGCAGGTGATCAATCACGCCAGCCGCAGCGTCACTGAAGTCGACGGTTTCTTCGCCGTTGAAATGAGCGAGTCGACCCCGACGCTCGAGGTCCGTCTCAAGGGAGCAGCGGTCTGCTTGCTGGCGCTTGACCCCTCGAGACTGGTGCGCGAGGGCGATGTGCTGTTGGCCGGTGACCAGCAGTGCAGGCCCGGTGAGCTGGCGGGCGAAGGGGGCCCTGCCACGGATGCTCGCAGTGGTTGAGAAGTGCATTGCTCCTGCTTTTTGTAGGAGTTTTCTCATCGCGTTTTGGGAAGTATCGCTCGCATCGGTGCATGGCCACGCGCCCCACGCCCCCCTAATATCACATTGATTGCATGGAGATTTATCGCATGGATATCCGCGGCCTGATGGCCCTGCTGCTGACGATGCCGCTGTAATTACACGCGGCCCCGGAACTGAACATCGGTGGTCTTTACGACTACCTTGAAGGTGATCGCAGCACCTTGCTCAAACGGGTACGCAATGGTGGCGACACCACGGCCTTCGTCAGGATCAGCGTGGTGGAGCTGGTGTATGACGCAGACGGCAGTGCTCGTGAGGTCGCGACCGATGGTCTGGCGCTGGAACAGCGAGGGCTGATCGCCAGTCCTGCCCGGCTGATCGTGCCCGCTGGTGGCATGCAGGCTGTGCGCCTTCTGTACCGAGGGCCACGAGATCAGGAGCGCTATTTCCGCCTGCGCTTCGTCCCGGTGCTGCCTGAGCGCGGCGATGGCTTTGCCGTCGATGAAAAAGAGGCACGCAGCTACCGTGAGCACTTGCAGGCTGGCGTCAACTTGCTGGCCGGTTACGGTTCGTTGTTGTTCGTGCGCCCGCAGCAGGCGCGTTTCGATACCCGGATTCGCCGTCAGGGTGGTCAGTTGGAAGTGACCAACGCTGGCAACGCCAGTGTAGTCCTGGACCGTTTTCGTCAGTGCCACGTGGCGGCGCAGACCTGTGATGCGGCCACCAAGCATCACTTGTTGCCGGGGCGTAGCCGACAATTCAGTGGTCATGTGGAAAAGGAACATCGCTTCGACCTGCATGAAGGGGCCGAACGCCGCGATGTCGTGGTGGAAGGATGAGCCGCCTCGCAGGACGTGGTCGCCTTGCGCATATCGGTCGCGCCTGGCTATGGCTCATGTTGCTGGCCGCACCGGTGGCCCCTGCCCTGGAGGTGACCTTGACTGCGAAATACCATGGCGGCGGATCGGGACGGTTCGAGAATACTACGCCGCCTGGCGGGCTTTGCCAGAGCTGGGGTTCGAGCTGCCGTGACCAGATGACCGTGACCCTGCCTATCACCTATACCAAGACCACGATCCGTACAGCTTCGGATGTGCGCGATACCTTCTTCGTCAAGGTTCCTGCTCGACGCGAGATCGAGGTGCGTTCTGATGACGGGCTCGATTCGCGGCGTATGGTGTTCGAGTGGACGGCGCTCAGCCAACGCGTGCTCGGCGCGAATATCAATCGACATACGCTTTACCAGGCAAGCGTGGAGGGCGGTTGCAGCAGTCTCGGCACTGTATCGCAATTTCGTCCCGCTCTTATCTCCTACCTCTGGCGCATCGGCAATCCGACCTCCCCGGGAGCCTGCACTGCCGATGGTGGTTACGCTGCAGCGGGCTTCAGCCAGAACCTCGACGTGCAGGAAACCAGCGTCGCCTTCCAGCTCGACCTGCCACCGCCTTACCGTTTGCGTTCTGGTATCTATCGAGGCTCCACCACCTACCGCATCGGTCCGGGCATGGACTTCGACTTCGGTAATGGAGTGTCAGGGCTTAGCGGCGATACCCTGACCGTCAATTTCGAATTGGATGTGCAGCATGCCTTCCTGTTCGAGTTTCCCCCAGGGTCCGAGCGCGCCGTGCTCGAACCACGAGGTGGCTGGCAGGCATGGTTGGGAGGCGGTCGGGTTCCACAGCGGCTTTACCGCGACTTGCCTTTCCGGGTGTGGTCGACCGGCCCGTTCAAGGTCTACAAGCTGTGTCAGCACGACAGTGGTACCGGGTGCGCGATTCGGGATGCCGCCAGCCATCAGGCCGACCTGGAAGTGGCGCTCAGTCTGCCTGGCGGGATCCAGCATGGGGGCGGCGCGGTGCAGCGACTGCCGCTGCCCACCGGGCGCGCCATGGCATTGCAGTTCGAGTCGGTTCAGCCGGTGGCGAATCGCCCCGGGCAGTTGCACTTCGCCATCGAATCCGATCAGGTACGCGGCATGCTGGCCAATGCCGGAAGTACCTACAGTGGCCTGGTTACCGTCGTTTTCGATGCCGAGTTGTAGTCCATGGACATGACGAGCGAGGAACGAGCATGAGCAGGGTACTGGTGGTCGACGACCATCCTTTCATCCGCTCGACCGTGTGCATGCTGTTGCGCCAGGAGCGGCTGGAGGTCGTCGGGCAGGCGGACAATGGTATCGATGCGCTGCGGTTGATGCGCCAGGACCCGGTGGATCTGGTGATCCTGGACATCACCATGCCTGGCCTGGATGGCCTGGAGGTGATCGCCCGGATGCGTAGCCTGGAGCACCCGGCCAAGTCGCTGATCCTTACCTCGCAACTGGCCGAGGCCTATTCGCTGCGTTGCATGCAGGCCGGCGCCGCCGGCTATGTGTCCAAGACCGATGATCTTGGTGAACTGAACAAGGCGGTGCGCGCCGTGCTTTCCGGTTACACCTACTTTCCGCAGGTGGCGCTCAGCTCGGTGCACCGGCAGGATCTCAAGGCCAGCGAGGCGCAGTGCATCGCCAGCCTCACCGATCGTGAATTGATGGTTCTGCAGCAGTTGGCGAGGGGCTTGAGCAACAAGGCAATCGGCGATGCGATGTTGCTGAGCAACAAGACCATCAGCACCTACAAGAGCCGTCTGCTGGAAAAGCTTCGGGTCCGTTCGCTCATCGATCTCGCGGATTTCGCTCGCCGCAACCTTTTGATCTAGAGCTGTCCAGTGCTGGGCCGAGCCCTGTCGATGGCGCTGCTGTTGTGCCTGATCGCCCCGCCGCAAGCAACTGCCACCCAGTTGCATTCAGCGGTTGTTCCGGAGGGGCCGGCCATCGAACCGACGCAAGACGCTCTGCGCTGGTTGTGGGAGCGAAGCCGGTTGCGCCTGGGTATCGTCGAACGACACGATCCCCCTTTCGACCTGCTGGGCACCGGCCAGACGTATGAGGGTATCACTGCCGACTATGCCAGCCTGGTGGCGGCACGGTTGCGCATGCAGGTCGAGGTGCAGGTCTTTGCCACGCAGGACGAGGCGTTTGCAGCGTTGCGTGATGCACGCATCGACCTGGTCGGCTCGGTGACCGCACGCCAGGCTCAGGATGCCGGCTTGCGCTTGTCGCATCCCTATGCCGAGGACCGGCCGATGCTGATGGCGGCCCGATCGGCCGGCGCACCGGGACCCGGGCATGAGCCCGGTATGCGCTTGGCCATGGTCGAAGGCTATCGTTCAATGGAACAGGTTCTGGCAGGTTACCCGCTGGCGCAGATCCAGTGGCATGCCTCGCCGTTCAGTGCCATGGCCGCGCTGGTACTGGGCCAGGCCGATGTGTATATCGGGGATGAGCACAAAGGACGCTACCTGCTGGGGCGCAGTCAGCTGTTCGGGGTCGAGGCGGTCGGTCGTGCCGACCTGGATTCACAGGCGATCGGTTTCGCCATGCTCGACTCGACCGGGCCGCTGGCGACCTTGGTCGATGAAGCCCTCGCCAGCATTGGCGAGCCCCAGCATGAGCAGATCCGCCGACGCTGGAGCCCGTTGGCGATGGCGGCCTACGATCCCGCGGCCTTGCAGTTGAGCACCTCCGAGCAGCGCTGGATCAGTGACAATCCTGTGGTCAAGGTGGTGCTGGACGAACAGTTGCTACCTCTGAGCTATCGCGATGCCAAGGCGGGGCTGCAGGGGCTGAGCCTGGACATCCTGCAATTGATCAGCCAGCGCACCGGGTTGCGTTTCGAGGTGCAAGCCTCAGGCACTATCGAGCAGATGATCGAGTGGGTGCGTCAGGGGCGTGCGCAGGTGATTGCCGGTTTGCCCTACAGCCCGCAGCGGGCCCGCGAGCTGAGTTTCAGTCGGGCTTACCTGAGCGCGGCACGGGTGCTGGTCACGCGTGAAGACGCCTCCGGCCCTGCGAGCCTGGTCGGGCTGGAGGGGCACCGACTGGGTGTGATCCTGGGCAGTGCCGTGCCGGACCTCCTGGCCCAGCGCTACCCGCGTATCCGCTTGCAGGCCTATGGCGGGGCTCTCGAGGCACTGCACGCGGTCGCACGCGGTCAGGTGAGCGCGGCGGTGCTGACCTACGACGATGCGCGGCCGATGATCGCCCGTTGGTATCCGGGGCGCGTGAAGATCGCGGCCAGCGTATCCTTGCCGCCTGCTCACTTTGCGCTGGCCACGGCGCGCGGCGAGCAGGCGTTGCAGGGCATCCTGAACAAGGCCCTGCTCAGCCTTGCCCCACAGGAAACCGATGCCCTGGTGCGCCGCTGGCGCAATCCACTGATCATGGGGGATGGGGTCTGGTCACGCTATCGTGGCAAGATCCTGGGGGGCTTCGCGGCGGCCTTGGGCCTGCTGTTGCTGGCGCTGGTGTGGATTCGTTACCTGCGCCGTCTGCAGCGAGAGGCGGCACGGGCGCGCCGCGAGGCGGAGGCGGCGAACCAGGCCAAGACTGGCTTTCTCACCACCATGAGCCATGAAATCCGCACTCCGCTGCACGCCCTGCTGGGCATGCTCGAACTGGCCCAGCGCAAGGCGGGCCAAGGTGTTCTCGACCGCATGGCCATCGAAGTGGCCACCGATGCCGCGCGCGGTCTGCTCGAGTTGATCGGTGACATTCTCGATGTCAGCCGGATCGAAGCCGGGCGTTTGCAACTGGCGCCGCAGCGGGTCGTGCTGGGTGAGCAGGTGGCCAGCGTGGTTCAGTTGTTCGAAGCGCAGGCGCGGGCCAAGGGCCTGGTGTTGGAACTGGACATGTGCGGTGCACAGGCGTGCGAGGTCATCCTCGATCCTCTGCGCTTCAAGCAGATCCTCTCCAACGTTCTGAGCAATGCGATCAAGTTCACCGGCGATGGCCATGTCCGGGTTGATTTGCAGGCGCGTGCGCAGGGGGCCAGGCTGTCGGTCGAGCTTGCCGTGGAGGACACCGGGATCGGCATTGCCGCCGATGAGCTGGCCGCCCTTGGCCAACTGTTTCGCCAGGCCAGCAACCAACGACAATCGCCACGGCACAGCGCCGGGCTGGGTCTGGCCATCAGCCGCAGCCTGTGCCAGATGATGGGCGGGTACCTGAGGCTGGACAGTGTGCTGGGGCAGGGAACACGGGTGTGCATTCACCTTGAGCTGCCTTTGCTGACCGCGCAGGAAGCCCGTGAGGAGCCCGCCGTGCCCACGCCCATGACGCACTTCGCCAGATTGCGGGTGCTGGTGGTCGATGACTATCCGGCCAACCGCCTGTTGCTGGCCCAACAGCTCGATTACCTCGGCCATCAGGCCCGCGTCGCCGAAGACGGCACGCAGGCCCTGCGCTTGTGGCTGAAGGAGCATTTCGATGTAGTGATCAGCGATTGCAACATGCCACGCCTCGGTGGGCACGCACTGGCGCGGGCAATCCGCGAACATGAGCGGCGCAGCGAGCGTCCGCGCTGTCGGGTGATCGGGCTCACGGCCAGCGCCCTGGCCGATGAGCGAAACCGCTGCCGGGCTGCGGGCATGGACAGTTGCCTGTTCAAACCGCTGGGGCTGCAAGACCTGGAGCGGGTACTGACGGCGTGTCGTCCACCCTCACAGGAGAACGCATGCGGGCAATCGATTCTGGACATGGGCCATCTGATGCGCCTGGTGGGCAAGGACCAAGCTGCGCTCAATGCCTTGCTGTCCGATCTGCGCAGCAGCAACCGTAGTGATCTCAAGTGCTTGCAGGCGTTCAGGAGCCAGCCGCAGGCACTTGCGCAACTGGCCCATCGGGTCAAGGGCGCTGCGCGCATCGTGCGGGCCAGTACTCTGGTGGAATTGTGCGAACGTCTCGAACGTACCTGCACCGAGCCGTCACCAGCACCGGAGCAATTGAGCGCAGACGTGCGCGCGTTGCGCGCGGCGATGCAGCAACTGGATCGCCAGCTCAAGCGCCATGCCGCCACTGGCGGCATGGCGATGGCGTCATATCATCCCGAGCAACAACAGCACCAGCAGCACCACCAGTACGGCACCGACGATGCCGGACGGGCCATAACCCCAGCTGCGCGAATGGGGGAAGACCGGTAAGCCACCGATCAGCAGCAGGATCAGGATGATGATGAGGATCGTGGTCATGGGCGAAATCCTTGCGTGGTTGGGGTCAAGGGCCTGGAACTGCTGGCCTCTTGTAAATTCGGACTGTTGCCGGACCTGAAAGATTCCATTTGTGTGTCTGCCCCTTGCAGGTCGACGAGCTCGGCACTGACTGAACGGTCATGGGCTTGCATTCACTATCCTGATGAATCCTGCCTGGCTGTCCGACGTTGATTAGACTCGGTTGCAATTCAGTCGGCACAAGGCCCGTCACCATGCAAAACCGCATCATGATCACAGGCGCAGGATCCGGCCTGGGCCGCGAGATCGCCCTGCGCTGGGCTCGGGAGGGTTGGCGCCTGGCGCTGGCAGATGTCAACGATGCTGGCCTGCGCGAAACCCTGGAGCAGGTACGTGCAGCAGGCGGCGATGGTTTCGTGCAGCGTTGCGACGTGCGTGACTACAGCCAGCTCACCGCCTTGGCCCAAGCCTGCGAAGAACAATTCGGCGGCATCGATGTGATCGTCAACAACGCGGGCGTCGCCTCGGGCGGGTTCTTCGCCGAGCTGTCGCTTGAAGACTGGGACTGGCAGATCGCAGTCAACCTGATGGGCGTGGTCAAGGGCTGCAAGGCGTTTTTGCCACTGCTCGAGCGCAGCAAGGGGCGCATCATCAACATCGCTTCGATGGCGGCGCTGATGCAAGGGCCGGGGATGAGCAACTACAACGTCGCCAAGGCCGGTGTGCTGGCGCTTTCGGAAAGCCTGCTGGTGGAGTTGCGCCAGCTCGAGGTGGGGGTGCATGTGGTGTGCCCCTCGTTCTTCCAGACCAACCTGCTCGACTCTTTCCGCGGGCCGAATCCGGCGATGAAGGCGCAAGTCGGCAAGCTGCTGGAAGGCTCGCCCATCACTGCCGCACAGATTGCCGACTACATCCACGCTCAGGTCGCGGCGGGCGAATTCCTGATTCTGCCACACGAGGCCGGGCGCGATGCCTGGCGTCTGAAGTGCCAAGCCCCGCAGGTGCTCTATGACGAGATGGCCAGTATGGCGGTAAAGATGCGGGCCAAGGCGCGGCCAGGGCAGTAGCTGTTCTGCAGGTGCCGTCTGTAGGTCTTTTTACCGATCTGGGTAGGTGCGGTCTATTTCACAGCTGAATGATTGAATAGGCCGAATGCCCATAGCAGGCTCGGATTTTCCCTGGGTCTGGAGGATCGGAGCATGTTGGTAATCGGACGTGATGTCGGCGAGGTCGTCACCATCGGCGAGAACATCCGCATCAAAGTGATGGCCGTCGAAGGGGGTGTGGTGCGCTTCGGGATCAGTGCACCGCGTGAAGTGGTGGTGCACCGCTCGGAGATTTACAAGCGTATCAAGGAGCAGGAGCTGGAGCGCAGCTCCTCGTCTTAATCCAGCAACTCCCGTGGCACATCATGCTTGGCCAGTAACTGGCACTGCTGGCTTTCCAGGTCGAAGAGGATGAATGCCTGGCCTTTGGCCAAGGCCTGGCGCACGCGCAGCACGCGGGTTTCCAGCGGGGTGTCGTCGCCGTTGTCGGTGCCGTCGCGGGTGACGAAGTCTTCGATCAGGCGGGTGAGGGTGTCGGCTTCGAGTTGGTCGTAGGGGATCAGCATGTTGGCTATCGGGTTGGGCAGGTTGGGCTGCATGCTACTTGAAAGTGGGGCAGGGACGTTAATCGTCGGCGACGTCTGAGCGGGTTGAACCGCGTAGACGCCGCCGCCAGGTTCAGCTCTTGTTGCCCACCAGGCTATCGACCGCTGGCACCCGGGTATCGCTCTCCATTTGCGCATCATGCTCCAGTTGATGACTGAAGCGCTCCAGAGAAGCATTGGCCGGTTGCGAGTCGCTGGCGAACACGGGCGGGCTGAGCAGGTACGCCGACAACAGGCGGCTCAGTGCAGCCAGGCTGTCGATGTGGGTGCGCTCGTAACCGTGAGTGGCGTCGCAACCGAACGCCACCAGCGCAGTGCGGATATCGTGCCCGGCCGTGACCGCCGAGTGGGCGTCGCTGAAGTAGTAGCGGAACAGGTCGCGGCGTACCGGCAACTCCTGGTCGCTTGCGAGCTTGAGCAGATGACGGGACAGATGGTAGTCGTACGGGCCTGACGAGTCCTGCATCGCCACGCTTACCGCATGCTCGCTGGACGCCTGTCCCGGCGCCACCGGGGCGATGTCGATGCCGACGAACTCGCTGACATCCCAAGGCAGCGCGCCTGCGGCCCCCGAGCCGGTTTCCTCAGTGATGGTGAACAGCGGATGGCAGTCGATCAGCGGTTGGCGGCCACTTTCCACCACGGCCTTGAGGGCTGCGAGCAATGCCGCCACGCCGGCTTTGTCGTCCAGGTGACGGGCGCTGATATGGCCGCTGTCGGTGAATTCCGGTAGCGGGTCGAAGGCGACGAAGTCGCCGATGCCGATGCCCAGCGCCTCGCAATCGGCGCGGGTAGCGCAGTAGGCGTCCAGGCGCACCTCAACGTGTTCCCAGCTGATCGGCATCTGGTCGATGGCGGTGTTGAACGCGTGCCCGCTGGCCATCAACGGCAGCACGCTGCCGCGAAACACGCCGGTGTCGGTGAACACGCTGACCCGGCTGCCTTCGGCGAAGCGGCTGGACCAGTGACCTACTGCCGACAGTGCCAGGCGGCCGTTGTCCTGCAACTGCCGCACGCTGGCGCCGATGGTGTCCAGGTGTGCCGAGACGGCGCGATCGGGCGAACTCTGACGGCCCTTGAGCGTGGCGCGGATGGTGCCACGGCGGGTCAGCTCGAAGGGGATGCCCAGTTCGTCCAGGCGCTCGGCTACGTAGCGCACGATGGTATCGGTGAAGCCGGTGGGACTGGGGATGGCGAGCATCTCCAGGAGGACGCGCTTGAGGTAGTCCAGGTCGGGTTCGGGGAGTCGTTCGGACATGGGTACTCCTTGGGGTCTTTGCGGGCTTTTTCGCGGGCAAGCCCGTTCGAACAAGGGCTTGTCCGCGAAAAGGCCAGCAGCGATTCAGGCCAGGGGCTGGCTATGCGGGAACAGCAGATCCACGAACCGCTCCGCAGTCGGCTGCGGTTCATGGTTGGCCAGCCCGGCCCGCTCGTTGGCTTCGATGATCACGTAGTCCGGCTGCTGCGCATCGCGCACCATCAGGTCCAGCCCGACCACCGGAATTTCCAGTGCCCGTGCAGCCCTCACCGCCGCATCGGCGAGCACCGGGTGCAACTGTTCGGTGACATCTTCCAGGGTGCCGCCAGTGTGCAGGTTCGCCGTGCGCCGCACCGCCAGGCGCTGGCCTGCCGGCAATACGTCTTCAAAACCCAGCCCGGAGGCGCGCAGGGTGCGCTCGGTTTCCTCATCCATCGGGATGCGGCTTTCACCCCCAGTTGCGGCCTGGCGACGGCGGCTCTGGGCCTCGATCAGCGCCTTTATGGTGTGCTTGCCGTCGCCGATCACCTCGGCCGGATGGCGAATGGCGGCGGCCACCACCTCGAAGCCGATCACCAGGATGCGCAGGTCGAAACCGGCGTGGAAGCTCTCCAGCAGCACGCGGCTGTCGAAACGCCGGGCGTGCTCCACAGCCTGGCTGATCTCGTCGTATTCGGTGAGGTTGACCGCGACGCCCTGGCCCTGCTCGCCATCCACCGGCTTGACCACCACGGCGCCATGCTCTTCGAGAAAAGCCAGGTTGTCGTCGGCGTTGCCGGCCAATTGCTGGGCAGGCACCTGCAGGCCGGCATCGTGCAGCACCTTGCGGGTCAGGCGCTTGTCCTGGCACAGGGTCATGGTCACGGCGCTGGTCAAGTCACTCAGTGATTCGCGACAGCGAATCCTGCGACCGCCCAGGCTCAGGGTGAACAGCCCGGTGCTGGCGTCGTCTACCTGGACTTCGATACCACGGCGCAGGGCTTCGTTGACGATGATCCGCGCGTAGGGATTGAGCCCGGCTTCAGGGCCAGGGCCGAGGAACAGTTCCTGGTTGATGCCATTCCTGCGCTTGACGGCGAAGGTGGGCAGGTTACGAAAGCCCAGCTTCTGGTAAAGCCGCTTGGCCTGGCGGTTGTCGTGCATCACCGACAGGTCGAGGTAGGCCAGGCCGCGGCTCATGAAGTGCTCGACCAGATGGCGCACCAGCACTTCGCCGACACCCGGACGGCTGCACTGCGGGGAGACGGCCAGGCACCACAGGCTGCTGCCGTGCTCGGGGTCGTCGAAAGCCTTGCTGTGGTTCAGGCCCATGACGCTGCCGATCACGGCGCCGGTGTCCTCGTCCTCGGCAATCCAGTACACCGGGCCACCCAGGTGGCGCGGGGTGAGTAGCTCGGGATTGACCGGCATCATGCCGCGCGCCTGATACAGCGTGTTGATCGCCTGCCAGTCGCCTTCGGCCTGGGCGCGGCGGATGCGAAACCCGCGGAATACGCGCTGGGCCGGGCGATAGTCGGTGAACCACAGGCGCAGGGTGTCGGAGGGGTCGAGAAACAACTGTTGCGGCGCCTGGGCCAGCAACTGCTGGGGGGCCGCCACGTACAGGGCGATGTCACGTTCGCCGGGCTGTTCGTCGAGCATGGCTTCGGCAAGTTGTGCAGGGTCAGGGTAGGTGTGGCCGATCAGCAACCGTCCCCAGCCGCAGTGCACGGCACGCGGCTGGTCGTGGGGGTCGCTGCCGTCACCGGCCAGGCGTGCCTGCAGGCGTTCGTAGGAGGGCGCCTGGCCGCGCAACAGGCGCTGGCCATAGGCACTATGGGCTTTCATCGGTCAGATTCCTTGTTCGCTGAGCCACAGGTTCAGGGCCGCCAGTTGCCACAGCTTGGAGCCGCGCAGTGGGGTGAGCTGGCCGTGGGGGTTGCTCAGCAGGCGATCGAGCATGGCCGGGTTGAACAGGCCACGGTCCTGGCTCGGGTCGGTCAGCAGTTCGCGTACCCAGCCAAGGGTCGCGCCCTCCAGGTGCTTGAGGCCGGGTACGGGGAAGTAGCCCTTCTTGCGGTCGATGACTTCATGGGGAATGACCCGTCGCGCCGCCTGCTTGAGCACCTGCTTGCCGCCGTCGGGCAGCTTGAAGCGGGCCGGGATACGGGCAGAAAGTTCGACCAGGCGATAGTCGAGGAACGGCGTACGTGCCTCCAGCCCCCAGGCCATGGTCATGTTGTCGACACGCTTGACCGGGTCGTCGACCAGCATCACCGTGCTGTCCAGGCGCAGGGCCTTGTCCACCGCATGGGTTGCACCGGGACGGGCGAAGTGCTCGCGGACGAAATCGCCAGCGGCATCGTTGTCCAGCAACCAGGGGGCCTGCACGGTGTCGCGGTATTCGTCGTGGCTACGGTCGAAGAACGCCTCGCGATAGGCAGCGAAGGCATCCTCGGCACCATTCACCTGCGGGTACCAGTGATAGCCGGCGAACAACTCGTCGGCGCCCTGGCCGCTCTGCACGCCCTTGCAGTGCTTGGCGACTTCACGCGAAAGCAGGTAGAAGGCGATGCAGTCATGGCTGACCATCGGCTCGCTCATGGCGCGGAAGGCGGCCGGCAACTGATCGATGATCTCGTGTTCCGCGATGCGCAGCTGGTGGTGGCGGGTGCCGTAGTGCTTGGCGATCAGGTCCGAGTACTGGAACTCGTCGCCACGTTCGCCGCCGGCATCCTCGAAACCGATGGAGAAGGTCGACAGGTCGTCCACGCCGACCTCGCGCAGCAAGCCGACCAGCAGGCTGGAGTCGACACCGCCTGACAGCAGCACGCCGACATCCACAGCCGCGCGCTGGCGGATCGCCACGGCATCGCGAGTGGCATCGAGCACGCGGGTGGTCCAGCCTTCGAGGTCGAGGTCCTGTTCGTCCGGGGTTGGGCCGTAATGCAGTTGCCACCAGGTCTGGCGCTCGACTTCGCCGTGGCGGTCGATGCGCATCCAGGTCCCGGGCTCGAGCTTCTGCACGTTGGCCAGCATCGTGCGCGGTGCTGGCACCACGGCGTGGAAGTTGAGGTAGTGATTGAGCGCCACCGGGTCGATCATCGGATCGATGTCGCCGCCTTTGAGCAGCGCCGGCAGGGTCGAGGCGAAGCGCAGGCGCTCGCCGTTGCGCGACAGGTACAGCGGCTTGACGCCGAGGCGGTCGCGGGCCAGGAACAGGCGCTGGTTGTCGCGCTCCCAGATGGCCAGGGCGAACATGCCGTTGAGCTTGGGCAGCAGCGCGGCGCCCCAGGCGTGGTAGCCCTTGAGCAGCACTTCGGTGTCGCCGTCTGACCAGAAGTTATAGCCCAGGTCCTGCAGTTCCTGGCGCAGCTCCGGGAAGTTGTAGATGGCGCCGTTGAACGCCAGGGACAGGCCGAGGGTGTTGTCGACCATCGGCTGCGCCGAGCCGTCGGACAGGTCCATGATCTTCAGACGCCGATGGCCGAGGGCGATCGGCCCCTGGCTGTGGAAGCCCCAGGCATCAGGGCCACGTGGCGCCAGATGATGGGTGATGCGCTCCACCGCGGCGAGATCCGCCGGGCGGGGGGCTTGGTCGATGGGGGTGAAACGCAACTCTCCTGCTAATCCGCACATAAGTCCTTACCGGTTTTGCCGTTGGGGAAAGAGTGCCCCCACATGGGGCACCTTAAGGAACTGACCCAGGGGATTTGCGGGAGTTTTAGATCAATCTGTTATATGGGATGGGTGGGTGCTGTTTCATTTGCCGCGAATCAGCTTGCGCAGCGTGAAGCGGTTTGGATGACAGGCCTCGGCCACGGCCCGAGGTACCGGCAGTGGTTCGCCACTGGCCCAGGCGGCAATCAGCTCGCCGCTCAAAGGCGCGGTAATCAGGCCGCGTGAGCCGTGGCCGCTGTTGACGTACAAGCCTTCCAGCCAGGGGCAGGCGATCGCCGGAACCTGTCGGGCATCCTTGGCCAGCATTGAATAGGTCGTGCTGAACGCAGCAGGATCGGCCAGCGGCCCGACAATCGGCAGGTAATCCGGGCTGGTGCAGCGAAACGCTGCGCGCCCCTGCAACTGTTCCGGATCCAGTGCGGCCGTGTCGAGCCGCTGCGCCAGGTCGGCAGAAATCGCTTCCAGCAGACCAAGATTGCTTGCGTGCTCGCCGGCAGTGGGAGCGAGGTCGAGGCTATGGAAGTCGAAACTGGCGCCGAGGGTGTGCTCGCCATCGCGCGCCGGGGCGACGTAGCCGTCGGCGCAGACCACGGTGCCCAGCGCCTGGCTGCGCTCGGTCAGCGGCAGGCGGGTGATCTGTCCGCGGATACGCTTGAGCGGCAGCTCGGCGCATGCCTCGAAGTTGCGTATCTCAGCGGCACCGGCCAGCACCACCAGCGGCGCACTGGCCAGCAACCGTTCGCCGTCCCAGGCTTGCCACAGACCGCCGACGCGGCGCAGTTCGATCACCTGGTGATGGTTGAGCAGGCGAATGCGCGGGTGTTGCAGTTGCGCGTGGCACAGTGCGGGCGGGTGCACCCAGCCGCCCTCGGGGTAGAACAGCCCACCGCTGGCCAGGGCGACCCCGGCGATCGCCTCGGCCTGCTCGCGATCCAGGCACTGCAGCAGGCTGCTGTCGAAGGCGCCGGCAAGTTTGGCCTGGCGTTCGGTTTCCTTGGTGTCGAAGGCCAGTTGCAGCACGCCGCAGTCGTCCCAGTCGCGGCCACGCTGCAGGCGTTCGAGCCAACGGCGGGTGTAGCCGAACCCGGCGAGGATCATCTGCGACAAGGCGGTGCCGTGTGCCGACAGCTTCAGGTACAGCACGCCCTGGGGGTTGCCGGAGGCCTCTCGGGCCGGGGCGTCGTGGCGTTCCAGCACTTCGACCTGCCAACCGCGTGCAGCCAGGCTGGCGGCGCTGGCGCAACCGGCCAGCCCGGCGCCGATGACCAGCGCGCGACGGGGGCCGTCCACGGGTGCAGGGCGTGCATACCAGGGGGCTGGTTGTGGCGGCGTCGGCAGGTCTTCAGGCCAGCCGACGAACTCTCCCCCCATCACTTCCCACTTCTTGCCCAGCCCCGGCACTTTCTTGATGGCAAAACCGGCGGCTGCCAGGCCGCGGCGCACCCAACCTGTGGTGGTGAAGGTCCCCAGCGTGGTGCCGGGGCGTGACAGCCGTGCCAGTTGCGCGAACAGTTCCGGGGTCCACATGTCCGGGTTCTTCGCCGGGGCGAAACCATCCAGAAACCAGGCGTCGATGGGCGCGTCGAGCTGGGGCAACTGTTCCAGCACGTCACCGACCAGCAGGGTGAGGGTGACCCGGCCCTGCTCGAAGCTGAACTGCTGGAAGCCTGGGTGCACGGCCACATACTGCGCCAGCAAGGGGTCGCTGAAGGGCGAAAGCTCCGGCCACAGCGCTGCCGCGCGGGCCAGGTCGGCGCGACTCAGCGGGTACTTCTCGACACTGACGAAATGCAGCCGCGCCTCGGGGTGGGCTTTTTCTGCGAACAGTTGCCAGGCACAGAAGAAGTTCATGCCGGTACCAAAACCGGTCTCGCCGATCACCAGGCAGGCGTGCGGCGCAAGCTCGGCGAAGCGCCGGGCCAGGTGGTTGCGCTCGAGGAAGACGTATACCGTTTCGTGCACGCCCTCGTTCTTCGAGAAATAGACGTCGTCGTATTGCCGCGAGTGGGGGCGGCCCTGGTCGTCCCAGTCGATCTGGGCGTGCTGGGGGAGTGGGGTATCAGGCATGGTCGGTTCGGCTGGCAGTGAAGCGAAGATTTTATGCCATCTGCGTCGCCGACGCTGTATCCGCCGTGGTGAAGAGGGCGCAAGACTGGCGTGCAATCCGCTACTCTTGCTTATCCATCGAAGGAGTGAGCCATGTTCGAATCCGCGGAAATCGGTCACAGCATTGACAAGGAAACCTACGAGGCCGAATTGCCGGCCCTGCGCGAGGCGTTGCTGGAGGCCCAGTTCGAGCTCAAGCAGCAGGCGCGTTTCCCGGTCATCGTACTGATCAACGGTGTCGAGGGTGCCGGCAAGGGCGAAACGGTCAAGCTGCTCAACGAGTGGATGGACCCGCGGATGATCGATGTGCTCACCTTCGACCAGCAGACCGACGAAGAACTGGCGCGCCCACCCGCCTGGCGATACTGGCGTGCACTACCGCCCAAAGGGCGAATGGGCGTGTTCTTCGGCAACTGGTACAGCCAGATGTTGCAGGGGCGGGTGCATGGTCGCTTCAAGGATGCGGTGCTCGACCAGGCCATCACCGGCGCCGAGCGCCTGGAGCAGATGCTTTGCGACGAAGGTGCACTGATCATCAAGTTCTGGTTCCACCTCTCCAAGAAACAGATGAAGACCCGGCTCAAGGTGCTGCGCGACGATCCGCTGCACAGTTGGCGCATCAGTCCGCTGGACTGGCAGCAGTCCGAGACCTACGACCGCTTCGTACGTTTCGGTGAGCGGGTTCTGCGGCGCACCAGCCGCGACTACGCGCCCTGGCATGTGATCGAGGGTGTCGATCCGCACTACCGTGCGCTGGCGGCCGGGCGCATTCTGCTCGAAAGCCTGAACGCGGCGCTGGCCAATGCGCCGAAGGGCAAGCACCAGGGCAATGTCGCGCCATTGGGGCGCAGTATCGATCAGTTGAGCTTGCTCGGCGCGCTGGATCTCACCCGGCGCCTCGACAAGCACGACTACCAGAAGCAGCTGGTCGCCGAGCAGGCGCGCCTGGCCGGGCTGTTGCGGCACAAGCGCATGCGCGAGCACGCCCTTGTCGCGGTGTTCGAAGGCAACGATGCTGCGGGCAAGGGTGGGGCGATTCGTCGCGTGGCCGCCGCGCTGGACCCACGCCAGTACCGCATCGTGCCGATCGCTGCGCCCACCGAAGAGGAGCGAGCCCAGCCCTACCTCTGGCGGTTCTGGCGGCATGTACCGGCGCGCGGCAAGTTCACCATCTTCGACCGCTCCTGGTACGGCAGGGTGCTGGTGGAGCGAGTCGAAGGATTCTGCACCCCGGCGGACTGGATGCGCGCCTATGGCGAGATCAATGATTTCGAGGAACAGTTGAGCAACTCGGGCATCGTGGTCGTGAAGTTCTGGCTGGCAATCGACCAAGAGACACAGTTGCAGCGCTTCGAGGAACGTGAAGAGATCCCGTTCAAGCGCTACAAGATCACCGAGGAAGACTGGCGTAACCGTGACAAGTGGGATGTATACGCCGAGGCGGTGGGTGACATGGTCGATCGTACCAGCACCGAGATTTCGCCCTGGACGCTGGTAGAGGCCAACGACAAGCGCTGGGCGCGGGTCAAGGTGCTGCGCACCATCAACGATGCACTGGAAGCGGCGTTCGCCAGGCACAAGAAGTGACGCATCCCGTCCGCCGCGGGGCAGCCATGCCCCGCGGGAATGACCTGATGAATTCTTTTCCCGCCACTTTCTGCCAGCCCCATCTTTGCAGCCCTTAGACTTCAATCACCCCACTCAGGGCATTGATCGAGGACGCTATGCACATTTCTTCCGGACGCTGGGTCCATGGTCTGTTCCTGGCGCTGCTGACCGCGCTGCTGTGGGGCATTCTGCCGATCAAGCTCAAGCAGGTGCTGCAGGTGATGGATCCGATCACGGTCACCTGGTATCGGCTGCTGGTCTCCGGCGGCCTGTTGTTCGCCTGGCTGGCCGCCAACCGGCGCCTGCCGCCAGTCCAGCGGCTAGGGCGCAAGGGCTTGGGCCTGGTAGCGGTGGCCGTGTGTGGGCTGATGGGCAACTACGTGCTGTATCTGGTCGGTCTCAAACTGCTCAGCCCTGGTACTGCGCAGTTGGTGGTGCAACTGGGGCCGGTGCTGTTGCTGGTGGCCAGTGTGTTTGTGTTCAAAGAGCGTTTCAGCTTGGGCCAGGGTATCGGGTTGCTGGTGTTGCTGGCCGGTTTCGGGCTGTTCTTCAACCAGCGCCTGGACGAGCTGCTGACATCACTTGGGACCTATACCACCGGTGTACTGACGATCATCCTGGCCACCAGCATCTGGGTGTTCTATGCCCTGAGCCAGAAGCAGTTGCTGACGGTCTGGCATTCGCAGCAGGTAATGATGGTGATCTACCTGTGCTGCGCGGCGCTGCTGACGCCTTGGGCGCACCCGCTGGAGGCGCTGCAACTGACGGCTGTACAAGGCTGGTTGCTGCTGGCGTGCTGCCTGAACACCCTGGTCGCCTATGGCGCATTTGCCGAGGCTTTGGCGCATTGGGAAGCATCGCGGGTGAGTGCGACCTTGGCACTGACGCCGCTGGTCACCTTTATTGCGGTGGCGCTATCGGCCTGGGTGTGGCCTGATTACGTGCATGCCGAACAGATCAATGCGCTCGGCTATGCCGGGGCGGTGACGGTGGTGGCAGGGTCGGCACTGGTGGCGCTGGGGCCTTCGCTGGTGGCGGGGTGGCGGGCGCGGCGGGCCAGGGTGGCAGAGGTTCGCTGATAATCGGCGATGGCCTCTTCGCGGGCAAGCCCGCGAAGAGGCCCCTATCGGCTCAGGATCAGCCCTTGGCCCCCGGTGCCAGCATGTTTTCCGGGCGTACCCACTGGTCGAACTGCTCGTTGGTCAGGTACTTGAGCTCCAGCGCTGCCTCGCGCAGGGTCTTGCCCTCGCTGTAGGCCTTCTTGGCGATCTCCGCAGCCTTGTCGTAGCCGATGTGCGGGTTCAGCGCCGTCACCAGCATCAGCCCGCGCTCCAGATGGGCGGCCATCTGTTCGGCGTCCGGCTCGATGCCGGCCACGCAGTGCTCCTGGAAGTTGCGGCAGCCATCGGCCAACAGTTCGATCGACTGCAGCAGGTTGTGGATGATCACCGGCTTGAACACATTCAACTGCAAGTGCCCCTGGCTGGCCGCGAAGCCGATCGCCGCATCGTTGCCCAGTACCTGGCAGGCCAGCATCGACAGGGCTTCGCATTGGGTCGGATTGACCTTGCCCGGCATGATGGAGCTGCCTGGTTCGTTGGCCGGCAGGCGTACCTCGGCAAGCCCGGCACGCGGGCCGGAACCCAGCAGGCGCAGGTCGTTGGCGATTTTCATCAGGGCCACTGCCAGGGTCTTGAGCGCGCCAGCCAGGCTGGTCAGCGGCTCATGGCCGGCGAGGGCGGCGAACTTGTTCGGTGCGGTGACGAAGGGCAGGCCGGACAGCGCAGCGAGCTCAGCGGCAATGGCTTCGGCAAAGCCGTGTGGGGCGTTGAGACCGGTGCCGACGGCCGTGCCGCCCTGGGCCAGTTCACAAACTGCCGGAAGGGTGGCGCGAATTGCACGCTGGGCGTAGTCGAGCTGGGCAACGAAGGCCGAGATTTCCTGGCCGAAGGTGATGGGCGTGGCGTCCATCATGTGCGTGCGGCCAGTCTTGACCAGATTCGAGTGACGCGCCGACAGTTCTGCCAGGCCCGACGACAGCTCGGCGATGGCCGGCAGCAGCTTGTTGTGCACGGCCTGGGCGGCCGCGATGCTCATGGCGGTAGGGAAGCAGTCGTTGGAGCTCTGCGAGCGGTTGACGTGATCGTTCGGGTGGACCGGCACCTTGCCGCCACGGCCCTTGCCAGCCAGTTCGTTGGCGCGCCCGGCAATCACTTCGTTGACGTTCATGTTGCTCTGGGTGCCACTGCCGGTCTGCCAGACCACCAGCGGGAACTGATCGTCGTGTTCGCCGTCGAGCACTTCGTCGGCGGCTTGTTCGATCAGTCGGGCAATGTCGGCTGGCAGGTCGCCGTTGCGGTCGTTGACTCGTGCCGCGGCTTTCTTGACCAGCGCCAGGGCGTGGAGGACAGCCAAGGGCATGCGCTCCTTGCCGATGGCGAAGTTGATCAGCGAGCGCTGGGTTTGCGCACCCCAGTAGGCGTCCTCTGGAACTTCGACCGGGCCCAGGCTGTCTGTCTCGATACGGCTCATGCTGCGCTCACTCCTTTGTTCAGTCAGAAGTCGCAGTTTAGGCCCTGATCCACCCGGGCGGTCAATCGCTCGTCTTCCCACTTGAGCACAGTGCCCATCGCGGCGCAGAATGCTCTACTCTGAGGTATCCGCCTCACCCTCTCATGAAGGAATTGCAATGACCCGCCTCCGTGTCCTCTTTGCCGCCGTCGCCCTGGCCTGTGCCAGCGGCCAGGTCCTCGCCGCAACTGCCAGCCACAACGCCGCCGCCGAGAAGTTCCTGACCCTGGCCAATGCCGACAAGCTGGGCACCCCGGTGTACATGCAGGTCCAGCAGATGTTCGCCCAGCGCTTCGAGCAGACCAAGGCCCCGGCCGCGAAGAAATCCGTGCTCGACAGCTACCAGGCCAAGGCCAACGCCGCCCTGGACAATGCCATTGGCTGGAAGAAGCTCAAGCCGCAGATGGTCAACCTGTACACCGCGACCTTCACCGAGCAGGAGCTCAACGACCTGGTCAAGTTCTACGAGTCGCCGCTGGGCAAGAAAGTCCTGCGCGAAATGCCCAAGGTCACCCAGCAGTCGGCCCAGCTGACCCAGCAGAGCCTGGAGCCTGCAGTGCCGGTGGTGAACAAGCTGCTGGACGACATGACCAAGGAGCTGGACCCGAACGCTGGCAAGGCCGCCGCTCCAGCGAAGAAGTGAGCCTGAATCGATGAGCATGCAACAACGCATCGAGCAGCAACTGGCAGCGCTTGGCGATCAGCACCTGCAGGTGCTGAATGAAAGCCACATGCACAGTCGTGGGCAGGAGACGCACTACAAGGCGGTGCTGGTCAGCGAACAGTTCGCCGGCCTGAACAGCGTCAAGCGTCACCAGAAGGTCTACGCCACCATGGGCGAGCTGATGGGCGAGATTCATGCCCTGGCCATCCACACCTACACGCCCGAAGAATGGGCGCAGGTAGGGGCGGCGCCGGCCTCGCCGGTGTGTGCCGGCGGCGGGCACTGAAACCTGTCCGTCGTTCTGGTAGAATCCGCTTCATCCGGGGGCCGCTTTGCGGCCCCCGTGTTTTTTGTCAAACCCGGTCCGCCCCTTACGAGGGCAACCACCTGGAGATACAGATTCATGTCCCAACCGATCGTCGTGGCGGCGCTCTATAAGTTCGTCACCCTCGAAGACTACCTCGACCTGCGCGAGCCATTGTTGAAAACCCTGCAGGACAACGACGTCAAAGGCACTTTGCTGCTGGCGCTCGAGGGTATCAATGGCACGGTCTCCGGTACCCGTGAAGGTATCGACGGCCTGCTGGCCTGGCTGCGCAACGACCCGCGCCTGGCGGATGTCGACCATAAAGAGTCGTACTGCGACGAGCAGCCGTTCTACCGCACCAAGGTCAAGCTCAAGAAAGAGATCGTCACCCTCGGCGTGCCGGGCGTCGACCCCAACAAGCAGGTCGGCACCTATGTCGAACCCAAGGACTGGAACGCGCTGATCAGCGACCCCGAAGTGCTGCTGATCGACACCCGCAATGACTATGAAGTGGCCATCGGCACCTTCAAGGGCGCCATCGATCCGAAGACCGAGACCTTCCGCGAGTTTCCCGACTACATCAAGGCCAACTTCGACCCGAGCAGACACAAGAAGGTCGCGATGTTCTGCACCGGCGGCATTCGTTGTGAAAAAGCGTCCAGCTACATGCTCGGTGAAGGCTTCGAGGAGGTCTATCATCTTAAGGGTGGGGTCCTGAAATACTTCGAGGAAGTGCCTCAGGAAGAAAGCCTCTGGGACGGCGACTGCTTCGTCTTCGACAACCGCGTCACGGTGCGTCACGACCTGTCCGAGGGCGAGTACGACCAGTGCCATGCCTGCCGCCATCCGATCAATGCGGATGACCGTGCGTCCGAGCATTATTCGCCCGGGGTGAGCTGCCCGCATTGCTGGGACACCCTGAGCGAGAAGACCCGGCGCAGCGCCATCGACCGCCAGAAGCAGATCGAGTTGGCCAAGGCGCGCAACTTGCCGCACCCGATCGGTTACAACTACAAAGCCGAGGCCTGATGCATGACTGCACGCCTGCTCTATGTGATGGACCCGATGTGTTCCTGGTGCTGGGGCTTCGCTCCCGTGGCCGAGGCGTTGATCGCCCAGGCGCGGGATGCCGGTGTGCCGACGCGCCTGGTGGTGGGTGGCCTGCGCAGCGGTAGCAGCGCGTTGGATAGCTCGACGCGCAAGTACATCCTCGAGCATTGGCAGGCGGTCGCCGAGTCCACCGGTCAAGCGTTTCGCTTCGAGGGCGCCATGCCTGACGGGTTCGTCTATGACACCGAGCCGGCCTGCCGCGCCTTGGTCACGGCGCGTGAGCTCGATGCCGAGCGCGGTTGGGCGCTGCTCAAGCTGATCCAGGGCGCGTTCTACGAACAGGGCTTGGATGTCACCCGTGCCCCGCAACTGGTGGACCTGGCCGAGCAGGCAGGCTTCGACCGCGAACGGTTTTCTGCAGCGTTCGCAAGCGTCGAGACCCGCACGACCACGACAGCCGACTTTGCCTGGGTTCAGGACCTGGGTATCGCCGGCTTCCCGACCCTGCTGGCCGAGCGCAATGGTCAACTGGCCCTGCTGACCAACGGCTATCAGCCGCTCGATCGCCTGCAGCCGTTGCTGGGCCGCTGGCTGCAGCAGGCCGCCTGTGCTTGATCTGCCAGGGTCTAGCGACCCTGTGCCGGGGAAGCCCCCCGTCGCGCACGATCGTCTGAGCTGGGCGGAAATCCGCCGCCTGGCGCTGCACCACAAGAAGGCCTTGTGGACTGCCAACCTGGTTGCCGTGCTTGCCGCCCTCTGCAGCGTGCCGATTCCCTTGCTGCTGCCCTTGCTGGTCGATGAAGTGCTGCTGGGCCATGGCGACGCTGCCTTGAAATGGATGAACCAGTTCCTGCCGAGCCAATGGCAGGTGGCAGCCGGTTATATCGGCTTGATGCTGGTTGCGACCCTCAGCCTGCGCCTGGCCTCGCTGGCCTTCGGTGTGATCCAGGCCAGGCAGTTCGCCGGGCTGGCCAAGGATATCGTGTACCGCTTGCGAATCCGCCTGATCGAGCGGCTCAAGCGGATCTCGCTCAAGGAGTATGAAAGCCTGGGCAGTGGCACGGTCACTACGCATCTGGTCACCGACCTGGATACCCTGGACAAGTTCGTCGGTGAAACCCTCAGCCGCTTCCTGGTGGCCATGCTGACGCTTACCGGGACTGCGGCGATCCTTATCTGGATGCACTGGAAGCTCGCGCTGCTGATCCTGCTGTTCAACCCGTTGGTGATCTATTTCACCGTGCAGTTGGGCAAGCGGGTCAAGCACCTGAAGAAGCTCGAGAACGACAGTACCGGACGTTTTACCCAGGCGCTGAGCGAGACCCTCGACGCCATCCAGGAAATCCGCGCAAGCAACCGCCAGGGCTATTTCCTTGGGCGCCTGGGAGTACGTGCCCGGGAAGTGCGTGACTATGCGGTGGCCTCGCAGTGGAAGAGCGACGCCAGTGGTCGGGCCAGCGGTCTGCTGTTCCAGTTCGGTATCGACATTTTCCGTGCTGCGGCGATGCTCACGGTGTTGTTCTCCGACCTGTCGATCGGGCAGATGCTGGCTGTGTTCAGTTACCTGTGGTTCATGATCGGCCCGGTGGAACAGTTGCTCAACCTGCAGTACGCCTATTACGCGGCCGGTGGTGCGCTGAGCCGGCTCAACGAGTTGCTGTCGCGAGAGGACGAACCGCAGTATCCGGCCGCCTGTGATCCGTTCGCTGGGCACGCGACGGTGGGTATCGAGGTGCGCGACCTGCGCTTCGCCTATGCCGATGAGCCGGTGCTCGATCACCTGGACCTGTCCATCGCTCCGGGCGAAAAGGTGGCTATCGTCGGTGCCAGCGGCGGCGGCAAGAGCACGCTGGTTCAGCTGCTGCTGGGGTTGTACAGCGCCCAGGCCGGGACCATTCGCTTTGGCGGTGCCAGCCTTCAGGAGATCGGCCTGGAGACCCTGCGCGAACATGTCGCGGTGGTGCTGCAGCATCCATCGTTGTTCAACGACAGTGTGCGCGCCAACCTGACCATGGGCCGCGAGTGCAGTGACGACGCCTGTTGGCAGGCGCTGCGCATTGCCCAGCTCGATGCCACCATCGCCGCGCTGCCGCAGGGATTGGACAGTGTGGTGGGGCGCTCTGGTGTGCGCCTGTCCGGGGGCCAGCGTCAACGCCTGGCGATTGCCCGCATGGTACTGGCCGAGCCGAAGGTGGTGATTCTCGACGAGGCCACCTCGGCCCTCGATGCGGCCACCGAATACAACCTCCATCAGGCCCTGGCGCGCTTCCTCAGCGGCCGCACCACCCTGATCATTGCCCATCGCCTGTCAGCGGTGAAACAGGCTGATCGGGTTCTGGTATTCGACGGCGGTCATGTGGCCGAAGACGGCGGCCACCAGCAGCTCATCGCCGAAGGCGGGTTGTACGCCAAGCTGTATGGGCACCTGCAACAGTCCTGATCGGGCGGTGCATCAATAGGTGCAGTGGCTGCGACAAAAAGCTCCGCGCAGTTATGGCAAATGGCCTACGCTGTGCTTGTCTGGGTCGATTCGTGCCATATCCGCTCTGAGACAGGGACTACATGAAGGGAAATCGGACTCTCGAGGCGCCAAGGTTGCTGGGAATCATCTGGCCCTTCGTCGCAGTGGTGGTTTTCCAGGTGCTGTTGGGCAGCCTCAGTCTTTATTCGCTTTCGGCCATGCGCGCGTACGTGGCCGGCGAAAGCCTGTGGTCCAAGGCACAGAAAGACGCCATCTATTACCTCAATCTGTATGCCGAAAGCCAGGACGAACGCATCTTCCAGCGTTATCGCCAGGCCATTGCCATACCCCAGGGCGACCGTGAGCTACGGGTGGCTCTCGATCAGCCTGTCCCGGACCTGGAGGCGGCGCGGCGCGGGATCTTGCAAGGTGGTAACCATCCGGACGACGTCAACCGGATCATCTGGTTCTACCGCAATTTTCGCCAGATCAGTTACATGCAGAATGCCATCGGCTACTGGAACACCGGCGACGACTACCTGCGGCAACTGGACGGCCTGGCGCAGCAAATGCGCGAGGCCTTCGTCCAGGGGGTGGCCACTGAACGCGAGGTGGCGGACTGGAAAGCGCGTATCGTTTCGATCAACGAGGGCGTGACGCCGGCCGCCAAGGCATTCAGCGATGCACTGGGTGAAGGCTCGCGGGTGCTGCTCCGGGTGTTGATGGTCACCAACCTGCTCACGGCGTTGATTCTCATCGCCCTGGCCTGGCGCCGTTCTGCACGGTTGCTGTCCCAGCGCCAGGCGTTTGCCAGCGCTTTGCAGGTGGAGCGTGAGCGGGCACAGACCACCCTTGAGTCGATCGGCGATGCGGTGATCACCACCGATGTCGAGGGGTGCATCGTCTACATGAACCCTGCCGCGGAGCAGTTGACCCATTGGCAGGCTTCCCAGGCCCAGGGTTTGCCGCTGGCGGCCCTGTTCAGTCTGCTCGATGAGAATGCCGAGCGGGACAGCCTGACCCTGGTCGAGCAGGTACTCAGCGGCAGCCTCAAGGGCGGCGCCGAGCATGCCCGGCTGATCCAGCGCCTGGATGGCAGTACGGTGTCGGTCAACCTGGTTGGATCGCCGATCCACACCGACGGCCAGATCAGCGGTATCGTGCTGGCCTTGCATGACATGACGCAGGAGCGGCAGTACATCGCCAACCTGTCCTGGCAGGCGACTCACGATGCCCTGACGGGCCTGGCCAACCGCCGCGAGTTCGAGTATCGCCTGGAGCAGGCGCTCAACACCCTGGCCCGTCAGTCGGGGCGCCATTCGCTGATGTTTCTCGACCTTGATCAATTCAAGCTGGTCAACGATACCTGCGGACACGCTGCGGGTGATGAGTTGCTGCGCCATATCTGCGCCGTGCTGCAAGCAGGCCTGCGCGAAGGTGACACCCTGGCCCGGCTGGGCGGTGACGAATTCGGCGTGTTGCTGGAAAACTGCCCGCCCGACCAGGCCGAGCGGATTGCCGAGCACTTGCGCCAGACCGTGCAGAGCCTGCATTTCGTCTGGAAGGGAAGACCCTTCGTCACCACCGTCAGTATTGGCCTGGTACACATTGCCCAGTCGCCTGGCACCCTTGAGGCTTCGCTGCGGGCAGCCGACATGGCTTGCTACATGGCCAAGGAGAAGGGGCGTAACCGTGTGCAGGTCTACCATGCCGACGACAGCGAGTTGTCGATGCGCTTTGGCGAGATGGCCTGGATCCAGCGCCTGCATGTCGCGCTCGAGGAAAACCGCTTCTGCCTGTATGCCCAGGAAATCGCACCGCTCAAGCCCGACATGGGCGCCGGGCACATAGAGATTCTCCTGCGCCTGCATGACGAGAGCGGTCGGACCGTTCTGCCTGACAGCTTCATCCCTGCTGCCGAACGCTATGGCCTGATGACCGCACTTGATCGCTGGGTGGTGCGCAATGTGTTTCAGGTGATCCGTCAGGCGCTGGATGAAGGTTGCAGCCGGCCGCTGGCGATGTGCGCGATCAATCTGTCCGGTAGCAGCATTGGCGACGACAAATTCCTGGAGTACTTGCAGCGATCGTTCGCCGAGTACCAGATTCCTCCGCACATGATTTGTTTCGAAATAACCGAGACCAGCGCAATCGCCAATTTGGGAAGTGCTATTCGCTTCATCAACGAATTGAAAGGCTTGGGCTGCAAGTTCTCCCTCGACGATTTCTGCGCCGGGATGTCGTCATTCGCCTATTTGAAGCATTTACCCGTAGACTTCCTGAAGATCGACGGAAGTTTCGTCAAAGATATGCTGGACGATCCCATTAACAGGGCTATGGTGGAGGTGATCAACCATATCGGCCATGTCATGGGTAAGCGCACCATCGCCGAGTTCGTCGAAACGCCGTTGATCGAGCAGGCGCTGCAGGAGATCGGCGTGGATTTCGCGCAGGGTTATCTGATCGAGCGGCCGCAGGTGTTCACCTGTGGCAGCCTCCAGCGACAACGGATTGCAGTGAGGCCCCTGTTGCACCGGGCGCCAGGGACCTTCCGCTGACACCAATAGCCGTCCGGGAAATCACAGGGAATCAAGGAGCTGACAGTGATTGACGCATTCGTTCGGATCGGTCCATTGATGGACGCCAAGAGCTATCCCGACTGGGCGCAGAAAATGATCGATGATTGCGCCGAGAGCAAGCGCAAGGTGGTCGAGCATGAGGTCTACCAGCGCCTGAGCGACGGCAAACTGAGCAAGAAGACCATCCGCCAGTACTTGATCGGTGGTTGGCCGGTGGTCGAACAGTTCTCGCTGTACATGGCCCACAACCTCACCAAGACCCGCTATGGCCGAAGCCAGGGCGAGGATATGGCGCGGCGTTGGTTGATACGCAATATCCGGGTCGAACTCAATCATGCCGACCATTGGGTCAAGTGGTGCAAGGCGCACGACATTACCTTGAAAGACTTGCAGGCCCAGGATGTTCCGCCTGAGTTGAACGGCTTGAACGATTGGTGCTGGCGTGTCTGTGCGACTGAGTCCCTGGCCATTGCGATGGCCGCGACCAACTATGCGATCGAAGGGGCGACGGGGGAGTGGTCTGCAAAGGTCTATCCCGACACGGACTACGCGCAGGCGTTCATCCAGCAAGGTGACAAAGAGTCCAAGGCGGCCATGAGGTGGCTGGATCTGCACGCCGAGTACGATGATGCTCACCCATGGGAGGCACTGGAGATCATCTGCACGCTGGTGGGTGAGAACCCTTCCGAGGAATTGCAGGCGCAACTGCGCAAGGCAATCTGCAAGAGCTACGACTGCATGTACCTGTTCCTGGAGCGTTGCCTGGCAATGGAGCCTGTGCAGCGTCAGACCTTCAGCAAGCCGGTGTTGGCGGCGGGCTGATCAGGTGCCCGGCCTCATCGCGCGCTTGCAGGGATGAGGCCGGTGCAGTTGCCGGCGGTTATTGGGCGTTGAACGCCTGCCCGTTCACGCCGCTGCTGTCAGGGCCCATCAGGTACAGGTACACCGGCATGATGTCTTCGGGCAGCGGATTGTCCTGCGGGTTCTCGCTGGGATAGGCCAGCGCCCGCATCGCCGTGCGCGTGGCACCCGGGTTGATGCTGTTGGCGCGCACCGGCGCTACGCCTTCCAGTTCGTCGGCCAGGGTCTGCATCAGGCCTTCGGTGGCGAACTTCGACACGCCATAGGCGCCCCAGTAGGCCCGGCCCTTGCGCCCCACGCTGGACGAGGTGAACACCACCGACGCGTCCTCGGACAACTTGAGCAGCGGCAGCAGTGTGCTGGTCAGCATGAAGGTCGCGTTGACGTTGATGTGCATCACGCGCATGAAGTTGTCGCCCGACAACTGCTCCAGCGGCGTGCGCGGGCCGATGATCGACGCGTTGTTGAGCAGGCCGTCGAGGCGCCCGAACTGTTCTTCGACCATCACCGCCAGTTCGTCGTATTGATGGGGCAGGGCGGTTTCCAGGTTGAACGGGATCACCACGGGTTGTGGGTGGCCGGCGGCCTCTATCTGGTCGTAGACCTCGTTGAGGTTGGCCTCGGTCTTGCCCAGCAGCAGGACGGTGGCCCCCAGTGCTGCGTAGGCCTTGGCGGCGGCAGCGCCGATGCCGCGGCCAGCGCCGGTGACAAGAATGACCCGACCCTTGAGCAGGTCGGGGCGGGCGATGTAGTCGAACATTGAGAATTCCCTGTTTTTATCCCTGTGTGTGCTGCCAGCCCTTACAGCTCAGCAGCCGCACAACGCACTGTCGATCACCTTGCGCAGGTCCAGCGGGTGGTCCACCACCACGTCGGCACCCCAGTTGTTGGGGTTGTCCTCTGGATGAATATAGCCGTAGCGCACGGCTGCGGTGCGGGTGCCGGCATCGCGGCCGGATTCGATATCACGCAGATCGTCGCCGACGAACAGTACGCTGGCCGGATCCAGGTCAAGCGTCTTGCAGGCGAGGATCAGCGGCTCGGGGTCGGGCTTGCTGTTCTTCACGTGATCGGGGCAGATCAGCAGCGCCGAGCGCTCGGCCAGGCCAAGCTGCTGCATGATCGGCTCGGCGAAGCGTACCGGCTTGTTGGTGACCACGCCCCACAGCAGGTTGCCTTTCTCGATGTCGTCCAGCAGTTCGGCCATGCCCTCGAACAGCTTGCTGTGCACCGCGCAGTCGCGCTGGTAGCGCTCGAGAAACTCCAGGCGCAGCGCTTCGAAGCCTTCGGCGTCAGGGCTCATGGCGAAAGTGGTGGCGACCATGGCCCGGGCGCCGCCGGAGATCACGCCGCGGATCAACTCGTCGTCCACGGCCGGCAGCCCGCGTTCGGCGAGCATGGCCTGGCAGATGGCGATGAAGTCTGGCGCGGTGTCCAGCAGGGTACCGTCCATGTCGAAGAGTACTGCTCGCAGGCGCATGCTCATTCCTCGCGCAGGGTCTGGATCATGTAGTTGACATCGACGTCGCTGGCCAGCTTGTAGTGCTTGGTCAGCGGATTGTAGGTGAGGCCGATGATGTCCTTCACTTCGAGGCCGGCAACACGGCTCCAGGCGCCGAGCTCCGATGGCCGGATGAATTTCTTGAAGTCATGGGTGCCGCGCGGCAGCATCTTGAGGATGTACTCGGCGCCGATGATCGCCAGCAGGTAGGCTTTGGGGTTGCGGTTGATGGTGGAGAAGAACACCTGGCCGCCGGGCTTGACCAGGCGATGGCAGGCGCGGATCACCGAGGAGGGGTCGGGCACGTGTTCGAGCATTTCCAGGCAGGTGACCACGTCGAACTGGCCAGGCAGCTCTTCTGCGAGCGCTTCGGCGGTGATTTGCCGGTACTCGACCTCGACCCCCGATTCCAGCTGGTGCAGGCGCGCCACGGCCAGTGGTGCCTCGCCCATGTCGATACCGGTCACGGTGGCGCCGCGCTGGGCCATTGCCTCGCTGAGGATGCCGCCGCCGCAGCCGACGTCCAGTACCTTCTTGCCGGCGAGGCTGGCGCGCTCGTCGATCCAGTTGACCCGCAGCGGGTTGATCTCGTGCAGGGGTTTGAACTCGCTCTCGCGGTCCCACCAGCGGTGAGCCAGGGCCTCGAACTTGGCGATTTCGGCGCGGTCGACGTTGCTCATTGAACAGATCCTCTGAAAACTTCGATAAAAGGTGTCTCAGGCGGCAGCCGCAGCTGCCGGCCGGTCATTCTTTGCCAGCGCGAATGCGCGCTCCCCAGGTGCGGGCGGTGTCGATCAGTGCGGCTTCGTCCATCTGGGTCAGGCGCCTGTCGTCGAGCAGGTGGTGGCCCGCGACCCAGACGTGGCGCACGCAGTCGCGGCCGGTGGCGTAGATCAGTTGCGAAACCGGGTCATGCACCGGTTGCTGGGCAAGGCCCGAGAGGTCGAAGGCGGTGATGTCCGCAGCCTTGCCCACCTCCAGCGAGCCGATGCTTGCCTCCAGCCCCAGGGCTCGGGCGCCGTTGAGCGTGGCCATGCGCAGGGCGCGGTGGGCGTCCAGGGCCGTGGCCGAACCTGCGACGGCCTTGGCCAGCAATGCTGCGGTCCGGGTTTCGCCAAGCAGGTCGAGGTCGTTGTTGCTGGCGGCGCCGTCGGTGCCTACGGCGACGTTGACCCCGGCCTGCCACAAGCGTTCGACCGGACAGAAGCCGCTGGCCAGCTTGAGGTTGGATTCCGGGCAGTGCACCACGCTGGTGTTGCTTTCTACCAACAGGGCAAGGTCGTCGTCGCTGATCTGGGTCATGTGCACGGCTTGCAGGCGCGGACCCAGCAGGCCGAGGCGCGCCAGGCGTGCCAGGGGGCGCTCGCCGTGCTCGGCCACGGCCCGCTCGACCTCGCCGGCGGTCTCGTGGATGTGCATGTGCAGCGGCGCGTCGAGCTGGTCGGCGATGACCCGGATCTTCTCCAGATTCTCGTCATTGACTGTATACGGGGCATGGGGGCCCAGGGCGACACTGATGCGCGGGTGATGGCGCAGGTCGCCGAACAGCTCGATGGCCAGGTGCAGGGCCTCGTCGGTGGTGCGCGCACCGGGGATGGGGAAGTCCAGCAACGGCACGGCCACCTGGGCGCGGATGCCGCTGCGGTGCACGCGGTCACAGGCTTCGCGGGGGAAAAAGTACATGTCGGCAAAGCAGGTGATGCCACCCTTGAGCTGCTCGGCGATCGCCAGGTCGGTGCCGTCGCGCACGAAGGCTTCGTCGACCCAGCGCCCCTCGGCCGGCCAGATGTGCTCCTGCAGCCAGGTCATCAGCGGCAGGTCGTCGGCCAGGCCGCGGAACAGGGTCATGGCGGCGTGCCCGTGGGCGTTGACCAGCCCCGGGGTGAGCACGCAGTCGGGCAGCTCGCGTACCTCGCGTGCCTGTGGTGCCCGCTCGCGGGTGCCGATCCAGGCAATCAGCCCGTCCCGAATGCCTAGGGCATGCCCTTCGAGCACCACGCCGGCCGGCTCCACGGGCACCAGCCAGCGGGGTGCGAGCAGCAGGTCGAGCGGCGAAGAGGCTGAAAGCATAGGCAGGCTACCGGTTCCGTTAAATGGAACGCGCAGTATACCCGAGCGCCTGCGCCCGAGGCTCGCTATAATCGTCCGCTTTTGATCAGTGAATTGCGGGGAGAGGCGATGCGCGAGCGACTTTTGGCGGCGGAGAAGGTGACCAGCATCCAGTGGCGTGATGGCACCCTGCATCTGCTCGACCAGCGTCTGCTGCCGACCCGCGAGCACTGGCTGACTTGCGCCGATGTGGCAGCCGTGGTCCAGGCGATCCGCGGCATGGCGGTTCGCGGTGCGGCTGCTATCGGCATCAGTGCTGCCTATGGGCTGGTGCTTGCGCTGCGGCAACGCCTGGCCGAGGACGATGACTGGGAGCAGGCGCTGGAAGAGGACTTTCTCGAACTGGCCGAGGCGCGCCCGACTGCTGCCAACCTGTTCTGGGCGCTCAACCGCATGCGCGAGCGCCTGCAACGGTTGCGCCCCGACGAGGACGTGCTCGCAGCCATGGAGGCTGAAGCTGTGGCGATCCACGACAGCGATCGCGAAGCCAACCTGACCATGGCGCAGAGCGGCATCGAGCAGATCCGTCGCCACCAGGGCAGCGAGCAGACCTTGCTGACCTACGGCAATGCCGGTGCGTTGGCCAGCGGTGGTTTCGGCACTGCGTTGGGGGTGATCCACGCTGCCTATCTGGAGGGCATGGTCGAGCGCGTCTATGCCGCAGAAACCCGCCCCTGGTTGCACGGATCGCGCCTGACGGCCTGGGAACTGTCCCATGAGGGGATACCGGTCACGTTGTGTGCAGACTCGGCGCTGGCGCACCTGATGAAGACCAAGGGCATCACCTGGGTTGTCGTCGGTGCCGATTGCATCGCGGCCAATGGCGACATGGCGAGCAAGATCGGCACATACCAGCTGGCGGTCTCTGCCATGCACCACGGCGTACGTTTCATGGTGGTGGCATCGAGTACCAGCATTGACCTCAACCTCGCCAGCGGTGATGACATCCCTCTCGAAGAGCGCGAAGCAGACGAGTTGCTGGAAGTGGCCGGGAAGCGGGTTGCTGCGGATGTCGAGGTGTTCAACACTGTTTTCGATGTGACCCCTGCGGATCTGATCGACGTGATCGTGACCGAAAAAGGTATTGTCGAGCGCCCGGACGCTGCAAAAATCGCCCAGTTGATGTGTCGCAAGCGCTTGCATTGAGTGTTTTCGCGAGGGGGATGGCGCTCGGGACTTTCCGCTTCAGTGGCATCCTGCCCCATCTCCCACCCGCCAACCCTTTGTGATACCATCCGACAGTTTCCAAGGCCGCTCTTTTCCGCGGCCTTCATTGCGCAGATCCTGGGCACAACTCATTGATTTGTCGTATGTCGTCGCACTGTCGAACGCTGCGGCGACGAGCTTCGTTCGTCCACCGATGGATATGGCGAAGTTTCACCAGAAAAAGGAATCAGGCTTCTCATGGGCGAACTGGCCAAAGAAATCCTCCCGGTCAATATCGAAGACGAACTGAGACAGTCCTACCTCGACTACGCGATGAGCGTGATTGTCGGGCGAGCGCTGCCCGATGCGCGTGACGGCTTGAAGCCTGTGCATCGCCGCGTCCTGTACGCGATGAGCGAGCTGGGCAACGACTGGAACAAGCCGTACAAGAAGTCCGCCCGTGTGGTCGGTGACGTCATCGGTAAATACCACCCGCACGGCGATACCGCTGTGTACGACACCATCGTGCGCATGGCGCAGCCGTTCTCGCTGCGCTATCTGCTGGTCGATGGCCAAGGCAACTTCGGTTCGGTGGACGGCGACAACGCTGCGGCCATGCGATACACCGAAGTGCGCATGACCAAGCTGGCTCACGAGCTGCTGGCCGACCTGCACAAGGAAACGGTCGACTGGGTGCCCAACTACGACGGCACCGAGCAGATCCCGGCTGTCATGCCGACCAAGATCCCCAATTTGCTGGTCAACGGCTCCAGCGGTATTGCCGTGGGCATGGCGACCAACATTCCGCCGCACAACCTGGGCGAGGTCATCGATGGCTGCCTGGCGCTGATCGACAACCCCGAGGTCACCGTCGATGAGCTGATGCAGTTCATCCCAGGCCCGGACTTCCCGACTGCCGGCATCATCAACGGTCGCCAGGGCATCATCGAGGCCTATCGCACCGGTCGTGGCCGCATCTACATGCGTGCCCGTTCCGAGATCGAAGACATCGACAAGGTCGGTGGCCGTCAGCAGATCGTCGTCACCGAGCTGCCGTACCAACTGAACAAGGCGCGTCTGATCGAAAAGATCGCCGAGCTGGTCAAAGAGAAGAAGATCGAAGGCATCACCGAGCTGCGCGACGAGTCCGACAAGGACGGCATGCGCATCGTCATCGAGCTGCGTCGCGGCGAGGTGCCGGAGGTGGTGCTCAACAACCTCTATCAGCAGACCCAGCTGCAGAGCGTGTTCGGTATCAACGTCGTCGCGCTGATCGACGGTCGTCCGCGGTTGCTGAACCTGAAAGACCTGCTCGAGGCCTTCGTTCGTCACCGTCGCGAAGTGGTCACACGTCGCACCGTGTTCGAATTGCGCAAGGCGCGCGAGCGTGGGCACATCCTCGAAGGTCAGGCCGTCGCGCTGTCCAACATCGATCCGGTCATTGCCCTGATCAAGGCCTCGCCGACGCCGTCGGAAGCCAAGGAAGCCCTGATCGGCACGCCGTGGGAATCCAGTGCCGTGCAGGTCATGGTCGAGCGCGCCGGCGCCGACTCCTGCCGTCCGGAAGACCTGCCGGAGCAGTATGGCCTGCGTGATGGCAAGTACTGGCTGTCGCCTGAACAGGCCCAGGCCATTCTCGACCTGCGTCTGCACCGCCTGACCGGCCTGGAGCACGAGAAGCTGCTGGCCGAGTACCAGGAGATCCTCGAGCAGATCGGCGAGCTGATCCGCATCCTCAACAGTGCCCAGCGCCTGATGGAAGTGATCCGCGAAGAGCTCGAAGCGATCCGCGCCGAGTACGGCGATGCCCGTCGTACCCAGATCCTCGATGCCCGTCACGACCTCAACTACGGCGACATGATCCCCGAAGAAGAGCGTGTGGTGACCATCTCCCATGGTGGCTATGCCAAGACCCAGCCGTTGTCCGCTTACCAGGCCCAGCGCCGTGGCGGCAAGGGCAAGTCGGCCACCGGCGTGAAGGACGAGGACTACATCGAACACCTGCTGGTCGCCAACAGCCACGCCACGCTGCTGTTGTTCTCCAGCAAGGGCAAGGTGTACTGGCTCAAGACCTACGACATTCCTGAAGCCTCCCGCGCCGCGCGTGGGCGCCCGATGGTCAACCTGCTGCCGCTGGAAGACGGCGAGCGCATCACCGCGATGCTGCAGATCGATCTCGAAGCCCTGCAGCAGAGCGCCGACCTCGACGAAGAGATCGACGAGGCGGAAGACGCGGTGCTCGAGGGCGAGGTGATCGAGCCGGAAGAGGTCGACGAAGAGGATGGCGACACGCCGGAATTGGTTGCCGAGCCAACCGGCGCCTACATCTTCATGGCGACCGCTTCCGGTACCGTCAAGAAGACCCCGCTGGTGCAGTTCGCTCGCCCACGCTCCAACGGCCTGATCGCGCTCAAGCTGAAGGAAGGTGACACCCTGATCGCTGCTGCCATCACCGATGGCGCGAAAGAAGTCATGATGTTCTCCAACGCCGGCAAGGTGATTCGCTTCGCCGAGAGCGTGGTTCGCGAGATGGGCCGCACTGCGCGCGGTGTGCGTGGCATGAGGCTGGGCAAGGGGCAGGAAGTGATTTCCATGCTGATCCCCGAGTCCGGCGCACAGATCCTCACCGCCTCCGAGCGTGGCTTCGGCAAGCGTACTCCGCTGTCCAAGTTCCCGCGTCGCGGCCGCGGCGGGCAGGGTGTGATCGCCATGGGTACCAAAGGGCGCAACGGTTTGCTGATCGGTGCCATCCAGGTTCAGGAAGGCGAGGAGATCATGCTGATTTCCGATCAGGGTACGCTGGTGCGTACACGGGTTGGCGAGGTCTCCAGCCTGAGCCGTAACACCCAGGGTGTGACGCTGATCAAACTGGCCAGCGACGAGACGCTGGTGGGGCTGGAGCGTATCCAGGAACCGTCCGAGGACGAGCTCGACGACATCGTCGAGGCGGACGAGGAGGGCGTCGACAACGACGCGCTGGACACGGCTGGCGAAGACGCCGCAGGCACCGAAGAGGCGCCGCAGGACTAAGCCAGTGCACTACCCGAACGGGGCGACCAAGGTCGCCCCGTTTGACTGATTACAGCAGGCAACGCCCGCTCCCACAGGGTCCCCGTTGAGTCAGCTGGTTAGATTTTGTTCTATTAGAGCGAGAGTGGATGTGAGCAAACGAGCCTTTAACTTCTGCGCAGGCCCTGCCGCGCTTCCCGACGCTGTGCTGCAGCGTGCTCAGGCCGAAATGCTGGACTGGCGCGGCAAGGGCTTGTCAGTGATGGAAATGAGCCACCGCAGCGATGACTACGTGGCGATCGCTGAAAAGGCCGAGCAAGACCTGCGTGATCTGCTGACCATTCCCTCGAACTACAAGGTGCTGTTCCTGCAGGGCGGTGCCAGCCAGCAGTTCGCCGAGATCCCGCTGAACCTGCTGCCGGAAAATGCCACCGCCGACTACGTCGAGACCGGTATCTGGTCGAAGAAGGCCATCGAGGAAGGGCGCCGTTTCGGCAACATCAACGTTGCCGCCAGCGCCAAGCCCTACGACTACCTGGCCATTCCTGGCCAGAACGAGTGGAAGCTGACCCCAGGGGCTGCGTACGTTCACTACGCCTCCAACGAAACCATCGGCGGCCTGCAGTTCGACTGGGTGCCTGAAACCGGTGATGTTCCGCTGGTGGTCGACATGTCGTCGGATATCCTCTCGCGCCCGATCGACGTGTCGCAGTACGGCCTGATCTACGCCGGTGCGCAAAAGAACATCGGCCCGAGCGGCCTGGTGGTGGTCATCGTGCGCGAAGACCTGCTCGGTCGCGCGCGCAGCACGTGCCCGACCATGCTCGACTACAAGATCTCGGCCGATAACGGTTCGATGTACAACACCCCGGCTACCTACTCCTGGTACCTGTCGGGCCTGGTGTTCGAGTGGCTCAAGGAGCAGGGCGGCGTCGAGGCCATGGAGCAGCGCAACCGCTCCAAGAAAGAGCGCCTCTACGGCTTTATCGACGCCAGCGAGTTCTACACCAACCCGATCAGCCACAACGCCCGCTCTTGGATGAACGTGCCGTTCCGTCTCGCCGACGAGCGCCTGGACAAGGCATTCCTCGCCGGTGCCGACGCCCGCGGCCTGCTCAATCTCAAGGGCCATCGTTCGGTCGGTGGCATGCGTGCCTCGATCTACAACGCGCTGGGGCTGGATGCGGTGGAAGCCCTGGTGGCCTACATGGCCGAATTCGAGAAGGAGCACGGCTGATGTCCGAACAGGAACTCAAGGCCCTGCGCGTTCGCATTGACAGTCTCGACGAGAAAATCCTCGAGCTGATCAGCGATCGTGCCCGCTGCGCCGAAGAGGTGGCGCGGGTCAAGACCGCTTCGCTCGCCGAAGGCGAGAAGCCGGTGTTCTACCGTCCCGAGCGTGAGGCTGCAGTGCTCAAGCGCGTCATGGAGCGCAACAAGGGGCCGTTGGGTAACGAGGAGATGGCGCGTCTGTTCCGCGAAATCATGTCGTCGTGCCTGGCCCTGGAAGAGCCGTTGAAGATTGCCTACCTCGGCCCCGAGGGCACCTTCACCCAGGCTGCGGCCATGAAGCATTTCGGTCATGCGGTGATCAGCCGTCCGATGGCGGCCATCGATGAAGTATTCCGCGAAGTGGCGGCCGGCGCGGTCAACTTCGGCGTGGTGCCGGTGGAAAACTCCACCGAAGGCGCGGTGAGTCACACGCTCGACAGCTTCCTCGAGCACGACATGGTGATCTGTGGCGAGGTCGAGCTGCGTATCCACCACCACCTGCTGGTGGGCGAGAACACCAAGACCGACAGCATCACCCGTATCTACTCGCACGCCCAGTCGCTGGCCCAGTGCCGCAAATGGCTGGACGCGCACTACCCGAACGTCGAACGCGTGGCGGTCTCGAGCAATGCCGAGGCGGCCAAACGGGTCAAGGGCGAGTGGAATTCGGCGGCGATCGCCGGTGACATGGCAGCCAATCTTTATGGTTTGACCCGTCTGGCAGAGAAGATCGAAGACCGTCCGGACAACTCCACGCGCTTCCTGATGATCGGTAACCAGGAAGTGCCGCCAACCGGCGACGACAAGACCTCGATCATCGTTTCGATGAGCAACAAGCCAGGGGCGCTGCATGAGCTGCTGGTGCCATTCCACGATAACGGCATCGACCTGACCCGCATCGAGACCCGCCCGTCGCGCAGCGGCAAGTGGACCTACGTGTTCTTCATCGACTTCGTCGGTCACCACCGCGATCCACTGATCAAGGCGGTGCTGGAGAAGATCAGCCAGGAGGCCGTGGCGTTGAAGGTGCTGGGGTCTTATCCGAAGGCGGTCCTCTGAATTTATTGTTGCCCGTGGGTGGGGTGCTTTTCGCTCCACCGCAGCCCTGCTGCTTCCCACCCCATCTGTAGGCTGTAATTTGGCACATGTTGCTGTTCTGAACAGGGTTCGCACTCGTGGTTAATGCTGTAAACAAACCCGCACCGCTCATCAATCGCCTGGTCGTCGTCGGCCTGGGTCTGATCGGTGGTTCCTTCGCCAAAGGTCTGCGTGAAAGCGGCCTGTGCCGTGAAGTGGTCGGTGTCGACCTGGATGCTCAGTCGCGCAAGCAGGCTGTCGCCCTTGGCGTGGTCGACCGCTGCGAAGAGGATCTTGCCGTCGCCTGTGTCGGTGCCGACGTGATCCAGCTGGCGGTACCGATCCTGGCCATGGAAAAGCTTCTGGCTCGCCTGGCACCGCTCGACCTGGGGGCAGCGGTGATCACCGATGTCGGCAGCGCCAAGGGCAATGTGGTGCGTGCCGCGCGGGCCGTGTTCGGCGAGCGTCTGGCGCGTTTCGTGCCCGGCCATCCGATCGCAGGGTCCGAGCAGAGCGGTGTGGAGGCTTCCAATGCTGCACTGTTCCGTCGCCACAAGGTGATCCTCACGCCGCTCGCCGAAACCGATCCGGCAGCCCTGGCCCTGGTCGATCGCCTGTGGCGCGCGCTGGAGGCCGACGTCGAGCACATGCCGGTCGAGCGTCATGACGAAGTCCTGGCGGCCACCAGCCACCTTCCGCACCTGCTGGCGTTCGGCCTGGTGGATTCGCTGGCCAAACGCAATGAAAACCTCGACATCTTCCGGTACGCTGCGGGAGGGTTCCGCGATTTCACGAGAATCGCTGGCAGCGACCCGATCATGTGGCATGACATCTTCCTCGCCAATCGCGACGCTGTCCTGCGCACGCTGGATACATTTCGCAGCGATCTCGACGCCTTGCGCGACGCGGTCGATGCAGGGGACGGGCACCAGCTGCTGGGTGTATTCACCCGCGCTCGGGTCGCCCGCGAGCATTTCAGTAAAATCCTGGCCCGCCGGGCCTATGTGGACGCTATGAACGCCAACGACCTGATCTTCCTGGCCCAACCTGGTGGCCGCGTGTCCGGACGGATTCGCGTACCGGGCGACAAATCGATTTCCCACCGTTCGATCATGCTCGGCTCGCTGGCCGAGGGCACCACTGAAGTCGAAGGCTTCCTCGAGGGCGAAGATGCTTTGGCGACCTTGCAAGCCTTCCGCGACATGGGTGTCGTCATCGAGGGGCCGCACCACGGCCGCGTCACTATTCATGGTGTCGGCCTGCACGGCCTGAAGCCGCCACCTGGTCCGATCTACCTGGGTAATTCCGGCACTTCGATGCGCCTGCTTTCGGGCCTGTTGGCCGCGCAGCCGTTCGATGTGACCATGACCGGTGACGCCTCGCTGTCCAAGCGCCCGATGAATCGCGTGGCCAATCCGTTGCGCGAGATGGGCGCCGTGGTCGAGACCGGTCCCGAGGGGCGCCCACCGCTGACCATCCGCGGTGGCCAGAAGCTCAAGGCGCTGAACTACACCCTGCCGATGGCCAGTGCCCAGGTTAAGTCCTGCCTGCTGCTCGCTGGCCTGTACGCCGAAGGCACTACCACCGTGACCGAGCCGGCACCGACCCGCGATCACACCGAGCGTATGCTGCGCGGCTTCGGCTATAGCGTGCAGAGCAATGGCCCTGTCGCCTCGCTGCAGTCCGGCGGCAAGCTGACTGCCACTCGGATCGAAGTGCCAGCCGATATCTCGTCTTCGGCCTTCTTCCTGGTCGCAGCGTCCATCGCCGAAGGTTCGGAGCTGGTGCTTGAGCACGTCGGCATCAACCCGACCCGCACCGGCGTGATCGACATCCTGCGCCTGATGGGTGGCGACATCACCCTGGAGAACCAGCGTGAAGTCGGTGGCGAGCCTGTCGCCGACCTGCGCGTGCGTGGCGCGAAACTCAAGGGTATCGAGATTCCGGAAGAGCTGGTGCCGCTGGCCATCGACGAATTCCCGGTGCTCTTCGTCGCTGCGGCCTGCGCCGAGGGGCGTACCGTGCTGCGTGGCGCCGAGGAGCTGCGAGTCAAGGAGTCGGACCGTATCCAGGTCATGGCTGATGGCCTGATCGCCCTGGGCGTGAAGTGCGAGCCGACCCCGGATGGCATCATCATCGACGGCGGCCAGATTGGTGGCGGTGAGGTCCACGGTCACGGTGATCACCGGATCTCCATGGCCTTCAGCATTGCCTCGCTGCGTGCCAGTGCGCCGATCCGTATTCACGACTGCGCCAACGTCGCCACCTCCTTCCCCAACTTCCTGGCGCTTTGCGCCGAAGTCGGCATCCGCGTGGCGCAAGAGGGCAAGTCGTGAATTCGCAGGCGCCGGTCATCACCATCGACGGGCCAAGCGGCTCGGGCAAGGGCACGGTCGCTGGCCTGCTGGCACGCGAGCTTGGCTGGCGGCTGCTGGATTCCGGAGCGTTGTATCGCCTGCTGGCGTTCAACGCCTCGAACCATGGCGTCGACCTGACCAACGAAGAGTTGCTCAAGGCGCTTGCCGCCCACCTGGACGTGCAGTTCATCGCTGCCGAGCCGGGCAAGCTGCAGCAGATCATTCTCGAAGGTGAGGATGTGAGCAATGTGATCCGTACCGAAACGGTAGGGGCGGGCGCCTCGATGGTCGCTTCTCTGCCAGCGGTGCGCGAGGCGCTGCTGCAGCGCCAGCGCGCCTTCCGCGAGGCGCCGGGTTTGATCGCCGACGGTCGTGACATGGGTACCGTGGTGTTTCCCGATGCGCCACTGAAGGTGTTTCTCACTGCCAGTGCCGAGGAACGCGCCCGCCGCCGTTACCTGCAGTTGAAGGGCAAAGGCGAAGATGTTAGTCTGCCGAGTCTGCTAGATGAGATTCGTGCGCGCGATGAGCGCGACACCCAGCGCGCAGTGGCCCCGCTCAAGCCGGCGGCCGATGCAATCCAGCTGGACTCTACCGAGTTGTCCATCGAGCAGGTGCTGCAACGGATCAGAAGCGAGCTCGCATTGCGCGACCTGCTCTGATCGCCAGGAAAGCAGGCAGGGGCACCAGTCAACGTCCTGCCCGCTTTCCTTTACTTAAACGAAACCCACATTGTCTGGAATGTGGCGATGGGCGTCTGTCTCGCCCGAATTTACAGGAATTAAAATGAGCGAAAGCTTTGCAGAACTCTTTGAAGAAAGCCTGAAAACCCTCAATCTTCAGCCGGGCGCAATCATCACCGGTATCGTTGTCGACATCGACGGCGACTGGGTTACCGTTCACGCTGGTCTGAAGTCCGAGGGCGTCATCCCGCTCGAGCAGTTCTACAACGAAGCTGGCGAGCTGACCATCAAGGTCGGTGACGAAGTTCACGTTGCGCTGGACGCGGTCGAAGACGGCTTTGGCGAAACCAAGCTGTCCCGTGAAAAAGCCAAGCGCGCCGAGTGCTGGATTGTTCTGGAAGCTGCTTTCGCTGCCGAAGAAGTGGTCAAGGGCGTTATCAACGGTAAGGTTAAGGGCGGCTTCACTGTCGACGTTAACGGCATCCGTGCGTTCCTGCCGGGCTCCCTGGTTGATGTCCGCCCAGTGCGCGACACCACCCACCTGGAAGGCAAAGAGCTGGAATTCAAGGTCATCAAGCTGGACCAGAAGCGCAACAACGTTGTCGTTTCCCGTCGCAGCGTGCTGGAAGCCGAGAACAGCGCCGAGCGCGAAGCCCTGCTGGAAACCCTGCAGGAAGGCCAACAGGTCAAAGGTATCGTCAAGAACCTCACCGACTACGGCGCCTTCGTGGACCTGGGCGGCATCGACGGCCTGCTGCACATCACCGACATGGCCTGGAAGCGCATCAAGCACCCGTCGGAAATCGTCAACGTTGGTGACGAAGTCGACGTTCGCGTTCTGAAGTTCGACCGTGAGCGCAACCGCGTTTCGCTGGGTCTGAAGCAGATGGGCGAAGATCCGTGGGTTGCTATCACTTCCCGCTACCCAGAAGGTACTCGTGTTACCGCTCGCGTCACCAACCTGACCGACTACGGCTGCTTCGCCGAGCTGGAAGAGGGTGTCGAAGGTCTGGTACACGTTTCCGAAATGGACTGGACCAACAAGAACATCCACCCGTCGAAAGTCGTTCAGGTTGGCGACGAAGTGGAAGTCATGGTTCTGGACATCGACGAAGAGCGTCGTCGTATCTCCCTGGGTATCAAGCAGTGCAAATCCAACCCATGGGAAGACTTCTCCGGCCAGTTCAACAAGGGTGACAAGATCACCGGTACCATCAAGTCGATCACCGACTTCGGTATCTTCATCGGCCTGGACGGCGGCATCGATGGTCTGGTTCACCTGTCCGACATTTCCTGGAACGAAACCGGCGAAGAAGCCGTGCGTCGTTTCAAGAAGGGCGACGAGCTGGAAACCGTCATCCTGTCGGTAGACCCAGAGCGCGAGCGCATCTCCCTGGGCATCAAGCAGCTGGAAGACGATCCGTTCTCCAACTTCGTTGCTGTCAACGACAAGGGTGCAATCGTCAAGGGCATCGTGAAGGAAGTTGACGCCAAGGGCGCCATCGTCACTCTGGCCGACGACATCGAAGCTACTCTGAAAGCTTCCGAAATCAGCCGTGACCGCGTTGAAGACGCGCGTAACGTCCTGAAGGAAGGCGAAGAGATCGAAGCCAAGATCATCAGTGTTGACCGCAAGTCCCGCGTCATCAGCCTGTCCATCAAGTCGAAGGACGACGCTGAAGAGCGCGAAGCAATCCAGAGCCTGAAAAACACCGCTCCGGAAGCTGCTGCCGACACCACCATGGCTGCGCTGCTGCGCGAAGCAATGGCCAAGCAGAACTGAGTTCTGTTTGATCGGTAAAAAAGGGCGACCCTCGGGTCGCCCTTTTTTATGCCTTTGATTTCTCTCCCTTCCACAGAGCCTTACCGCTGCGGCGTTCCTGTCGGTGTTGGCCTAGGGTCAGTGTCATGTGCAGATCTTGAATTTTTTTATCAAGTCAAGATGCACCCTGTTCAAATCCCTCCAAGCGTGCTACAAACTGGTTAAGCAATGATCTAGCTGCTTGATAACGAAGGGAAAAATATGACGAAGTCGGAGCTGATCGAACGTATTGTCACCCATCAGGGGTTGCTCTCGTCCAAGGATGTAGAGTTGGCCATCAAGACCATGCTTGAACAGATGTCCCAATGCCTGGCGACCGGGGATCGCATCGAGATCCGTGGCTTTGGCAGCTTTTCCCTGCATTATCGTGCGCCGCGGGTTGGGCGTAATCCTAAGACTGGGCAGTCGGTGAGTCTTGAGGGTAAGTTTGTGCCGCATTTTAAACCGGGTAAAGAGCTGCGTGATCGGGTCAACGAGGAAGATCACGAGCATCTCTAGTGCGCCAGGAGCAAAAAATGCGTAATTTGAAGCGTGCCTTTGCGGCTGTTTTCGTCTTGTTGCTAGGGCTTCTCGTGGTGCTGTTTGTGATCGAGAATCAGCAATCTGTCATCCTTGGCATGTTCGGTTGGTCTGCGCCGGAGATGCCTGTGGCGGTGCCTATTCTTGGCGCCTTGCTGATAGGTCTGGCTCTAGGGCCTTTGTTGGCGACCTATGGTTGGGTGCTTTCTAGGCGAAAGGCGCGCAGCACTGCCCAGCGTTCGCTCTCTGCCAGGTGAGTGCCTCGTCGTACCCAGTCTGTTTGAACGGGTGTGCTTGTCGTGGCCCGGCAGGGCGCACGATGCTCTGCCTTGCCGGCTGTAATAGGATTGGTTGCAAGTCTCCCTCTCTTCCTTATACTTAGCCGCTCAATACCCATACCCTGAGTTCAGGGGGTCAAGCCCTGGGTGAGGAACCAGCTATTGGGGTTTTCAGATGATTGCCCTGCCTCAAATTAGTTTCGTCGTGTCCCTCACACTAATTTCTGTTTTTCGGCGAGCTTCTGCTGGTTGCTCGCGCGGGCTTGATATTCGGTCACCGCGATTGAAATGGCTGCAATTATCTTCTCAAGGATAGCTATGAAGATTTTGATTCTGGGAGCGAACGGTTTTATTGGCGCTCCTTTGCTGAAGAGAGTTCTGAGCGAGGGCCACGAGGCTCGTGTGCTGACACGGAAAGAGACGGGGAGCTATCCTGCTGGCGTTGAAGTGTTTCATGGGGATCTGCTTGATGAGGCATTGAACACCGATGCACTGATCGCGGATTGTGACGTCATTTTCAATTGTGCGGGTGAAATCCGTAACGAGGCGTTGATGTCGGCTCTGCATGTCGAGTCCACCCGACGACTTCTCGGGGCTGTGAAGCGTCGGCTCGCCGACGATCCTGAGCATCGCTGCCACTGGGTTCAATTGAGTAGTGTGGGGGCTTATGGTCCGTCGCTAGGACGGGCGCGTGTCGTTACGGAAGATACGCAACCTAATCCCGTAGGCATGTACGAGGTTACCAAGACGCAGGCCGATGAACTGGTGCAGGAAGCAGGCCAGATCGCTGGTCTGACCTACGCTATCCTGCGGCCCTCCAATGTCTACGGTCCCCGAATGCCCAACAATTCACTCCGACAGTTGGCTGCGCTCATTCGTCGGCGGATTTTTTTCTATGTTGGCTTTAAGCGTCCGGTGGCCACCTACATTCATGTGGAAGATGTCGTGTCGGGCTTGATGTTGTGCGGTTTCAATCCGAAATCACATGGGCAGATCTACAATCTCTCCAACGATTGTTTCATGGATGAAATGGTCGATGGACTTGCTCGCGCTATGAATACTTCCCGACCCTTCTTGAAGCTTCCGGAGACATTTGTCCGAAGCCTGGTGTATGTAGCGAGTAAGCTCGTGAAGCTACCTGTTACTCAAGAGCGCGTCGACGCGCTGATGGTCAGGACGCGTTACCCCTCAAAAAAATTGGAAAGTCAATTGGGTTTTGTCGCCAAATATCCGGTGCCCGAGACCATTGGCGACATCCTGATCTAGTCTTCGATTACTGGTTGATTTTCACTTTATGAGCAAGCGCATCCGTGTCGCTAGGGTCTCGACGGTACCCTTTTTTGTAATTACGCAACTGTCCGCCCCTATTCGTGCGCTCTCCGAGTCCGGCGCGGAAGTGGTGGTCATCGCCAGTGACGATGACCTGGGCGACTCTATGGCTGAGCTTGACTGTTCAGAGTACGTCCCCGTGCACATCGCCCGTGAAATCAATCCCTTGAGCGATCTCAAAAGCTTGGTTCGGTTGATCAGTCTGTTCCGTCAGCGCCGCTTCGATATTGTCCATTCCACCACGCCCAAGGCAGGGCTTCTATGTGCGATAGCCGGTTTGGTCGCGCGGGTTCCGGTTCGTTTGCATTCATTCACTGGTCAGCCTTGGGTGACTATGAGTGGGTTGAAACGGCGGATTCTTAAGGCGTGCGACCGCGTGATCGGTTTATTGGACACGCGCTGCTATACCGACAGTCAGAGCCAGCGCAGGTTTTTGGTCGAAGAAGGTATCGTCAGCGCTCGCAAGCTTCATGTCCTTGGGGAGGGCTCGCTGGCGGGAGTGAATCTGCAGCGCTTCGATCCAAGTCGATATTCGGTCGAGGCGCGTGGTGAGTTGAAGGTGGAGTTGGGGATCGATCAGGATACTCTGGTCCTGCTCTTTGTCGGTCGAATTACCAAAGATAAAGGCGTCGTTGAACTGCTGGAGGCATTTTCGGGTTTGCTCGAAGCCGGCAAGGATGTCGTGCTGGTCATGGTGGGGCCCTACGAAACGGATGGCGAAACTTTGCTATCCCGCTACCTCGCGGATCCGCAGGTTGCCAGCCGCTTGAAGCTTGTGGGTTTCACCGGTGAGCCTGAACGTTATATGTCTATTGCTACCGTTCTCTGCTTGCCGAGCTATAGGGAAGGATTTGGTACTGTCGTCATTGAGGCAGCGGCGATGGAAGTGCCAACAGTGGGTACTTCGATTTACGGGCTGACGGATGCGGTGGTCGATGGCATCACCGGGAAACTGGTACCTGTCGGCGATGCGCGTGCCTTGCAAGAGGCGCTTCTGGCCATTGTCGAAGACCCTCTGGTTGCACACAACCTATCTGCTGCGGCGCGTCAACGAGCGGTCGAACGTTTTGATTCGAGACGATATTCTCAATTGCTGATTGATGAATACCATGACTTGCTAAACAACTAAAATCGCTGGAGTGGATGAATGAGGATTTTAGTCACGGGCGCCAATGGTTTCGTTGGCAGTTCATTGGTAGAACGTTTGGCTGTGGCGGCGGGCAATGATGTTCGGGCGGCGGTCAGAGAAGTGCCTGCCTTGAAAATCGACGGCGTGAATTACCATGCGATTGGCAACGTTGGAAGTAATACGGACTGGCGTGATGCGCTGGATGGCGTGCAAGCGGTTGTGCATCTTGCGGCTCGGGCGCATGTCCTGAACGATGACCCGGCTAGCGCGTGTGGGCTGTTCAGAGAGGTGAACGTCGCCGGGGCTGTTTCTTTGGCAGAGCAGGCGCTGGCGGCTGGGGTAAAACGCTTCGTCTTCGTTAGCTCGATTGGTGTGAACGGGAACGTCACCCGAGAGCCATTTTCTGAATCGTCTCCTGTACACCCGCATGCACCGTACGCCGAATCAAAATACGAGGCGGAGCAGGCCCTGACCAAGATGCTGGCGGGCACTGCCATGGAACTGGTCATCGTGCGACCGCCGTTGGTTTACGACGCTGATGCTCCCGGCAATTTCAAGCGTCTGCTAGGCATTGTGGATAAAGGAATCCCGCTGCCGTTCGGCTTGATCTACAACCGTAGAAGTATGATTTCCCGAGCAAATCTGGTTGAGATTCTCGAACTGTGCATCGCCCATCCCGCAGCGGCCAACGAATTATTCCTGGTTGCGGATGGCGAGGATCTCTCCACTGGACAGATTGCCAAGCTTCTTGGCCAGGGGATGGGGCGCTCGGTGATGTTGCTGCCTGTTCCGGCGTTTCTGTTGGCCTGGGCGGCGGCTCTGGTCGGACGCAAGAGTATGTATATCCAGCTCTGCGAGTCACTGCAGGTAGACGCTGGCAAGGTTCGGCGTCTCTTGGATTGGCGTCCCGAACGTTCTGCAGAGCAGCAATTGCACGCCGCTGGCAAGGCTTACCTGGTCCGCAAGTGATTGGTCCACTTTTCAAGAGTAATTCATATGTTGTATTGGCTCTATACGCTGGCTGCGCTGGTAGCTGCATTGTTGCTGACTGGTGCGCTGCGCCGATATGCCCTCAAGCGAAACATCATTGACATCCCTAACAGCCGAAGCTCGCACAAGATTCCCACGCCACGCGGTGGCGGAGTGGCTATCGTGCTGAGTACTTGCGCGTTCTCAATCGTCCTGGTGCTGGGCGGTGAGCAGACTTGGGGGGCGATATTGCCATTGCTGTTGCCTGGTCTGCTGATCGCGGCCATCGGATTTCTCGACGACCACGGTCATATTGCTGCGCGGTGGCGGTTGCTTGGCCATTTCGCCGCCGCATTTGCCGCCTTGTGGCTACTACCTGCAAGGCCGGTAGTAGAGGTCTTTGGTTGGGAGGTCGACCTGAGCGTTGGTGTTTATGTGTTCTTCTCGTTGTACCTAGTGTGGATGCTCAACTTGTACAACTTCATGGACGGCATCGATGGGTTGGCCAGCGTAGAGGCCATATGTGTGTGCTCGGGCGCCATCTTGGCTTACGCTATCCTAGGTAACTACGATCTCATTTGGCTCCCGGCAGTATTAAGCGCTGCAGTGGCGGGTTTCCTGTTTTGGAACTTCCCACCCGCGCGAATCTTCATGGGTGATGCAGGCAGTGGCTTCCTGGGCATATCGCTGGGTGCACTGTCGGTGCAGGCCGCGCTGGTCGAGCCAAAATTCTTATGGATGTGGCTGATCCTGCTGGGTGTCTTCATCGTCGACGCCACGGCAACGCTACTGCGACGTATGCTCAGGGGCGACAAGGTGTACGAGGCGCACCGCAGCCATGCCTACCAGCACGCTGCCTTGGGCTTTTCAAGCCACAAGACAGTTACCCTTTCGGTCGTTGCGCTAAATCTGTGCTGGCTGCTGCCATTATCGTTGACTGTTGCCCTGCTGGATTGGAACGGCACGCTCGTGCTTATGGTCGCATACCTGCCATTGATCGCATTAGCGATCAAATGGGGCGCAGGCCAGCCCAATTTTGCTGTCAAATGCCGGTAACGCTTCGTGGGCGGTGTGGCAGAATAGTAGGTTGTAGCATGTGCTTGGCTGCAGGATGAGGAGCTCCGCAGATAATGGGTAGTTTTGGGACGAAATTGTTAGGACTAAGGCGGCGGCACAAGCGAGTGCTGCAGGTGGCCTGTGACATCTTATTAATATGGCTGGCCCTGTGGGTCGCGTTTCTCGTGCGGTTGGGAATCGAAGATCTGGTCAACCCGTTGAAGGAGCACACTTGGCTATTCATCTGTGCGCCGATCATTGCCATCGTGACGTTCGAAGGGTTTGGGCTGTACCGCCTCGTCATCCGCCATTTTGGTAACGATTCATTGGTGCGTATTGCCCAGGCCACTACGACATCAGCGTTGGTCTTGGCGCTGCTGGTATTTTTCTTCAGCCAGCAGGCTGCCGTGGTGCCACGCTCCGTCGTGTTCAACTATTGGTGGTTAAGCCTTATTTTGGTGACGGGCTTGCGCTTGGCACTGCGTCAGTACCTAGTGGGTGAGTGGCACCTGCCAATTCCCCGCAGCTCCTTCGCGCGTCACGAAAGTGGTTTGACTCGGGTGGCTATCTACGGGGCGGGAGTTGCCGGCAACCAGCTGGTGGCGGCGCTACGTACTAGCAAGACCGTGCTTCCCGTGGCCTTCATCGATGACGACGTAAGCTTGGCGGGTCGCACCATTTCTGGTCTACGGGTTTATAAGCCTAAGCACATTCGGCGGATGATCGATACCGTAGGGGTAGAGGAGATACTACTGGCAATCCCTTCCGCGAACCGTTCCCGTCGGCGTGAGATCCTTTCATTCCTCGAGAGTTTTCCGCTGCATGTACGAAGTGTTCCTGGTTTTGTGGAGTTGGCAAGCGGTCGCGTGAAGGTGGACGACATCCAAGAAGTGGACATCGCCGACCTGCTGGGACGAGACTCAGTTCCTGCTCAGGAAGCGTTGCTTGAGCGTTGCATCGTCGGCAAGGTCATTGCTGTGACGGGGGCAGGTGGCTCCATCGGTTCGGAGTTGTGCCGCCAGATCCTAAGTCTGCAGCCGACCACACTTATTCTCTTTGAGCATAGCGAGTTCAACCTTTACAGTATTCTCTCGGAACTTGAGCAGCGCGTTGGGCGTGAGTCGCTGCCGGTGCGATTGCTACCTATTCTGGGATCCATTCGTAATCAGGATCAGTTGCTGGACGTGTTTACCACATGGAAGGTCGACACGGTCTATCATGCGGCGGCATACAAGCATGTGCCCATGGTGGAGCACAATATTTCCGAAGGCGTCTTGAACAATGTCATTGGCACGTTGAATACCGCTCAGGCGGCTATTCAGGCGAATGTTGAAAACTTCGTGCTTATTTCAACGGACAAGGCGGTTCGCCCCACCAATGTCATGGGTAGCACCAAGCGCCTTGCCGAGATGGTCTTGCAGGCGCTGAGCCGTGAAGTCGCCCCGGTAATGTTCCGCAGTAAGTTCAACGTGTCTCAGGTCAACAAGACGCGTTTCACGATGGTGCGCTTTGGTAACGTGCTCGGGTCTTCTGGCTCGGTGATCCCTCTGTTCCATAAGCAGATCCAGGCTGGGGGGCCGCTCACCGTCACGCATCCGAAGATCACTCGCTATTTCATGACCATTCCCGAGGCTGCCCAATTGGTGATCCAAGCGGGCTCCATGGGCTTGGGGGGGGATGTGTTCGTGCTTGACATGGGGGAACCGGTAAAGATCGTCGAGCTTGCGGAAAAAATGATTCACCTTTCGGGCTTGACCGTGCGCTCCGAGAAAAACCCCTATGGCGACATCGCCATTGAATTTAGCGGTTTGCGCCCAGGTGAGAAGTTGTACGAGGAATTGCTTATTGGTGACAACGTTGCTGTCACTCAACACCCAATGATCATGACTGCGAGTGAGGATCATCTGTCCTGGGATGAGTTGAAAACCCGCCTGGAGACGCTTTTACGTGCCATTGAGCAAGATGACTTTGTACGGGTGAGGCAGTTGCTGCGTGAAACAGTCGCCGGCTGATTCCCCGGATGGAGAGATCGTCGACTGGATCTACCAGCAGCGACGGCTGGAGTCCTGAACGAGAAAGCGGAGCCTTGGGCTCCGCTTTTTATTGGTGCTGCGCCGATTACCGGGAAAGTCATCCTTGATCGTAATGAAGCAGAGCGCGCTGTCCCGGTAGCCTTAGCCCGTTTGCTTTATCACTTCGATCCGGTTGTCGATACCCTCCGGTTGCCCCGAATGCATGGGGCGGCGCACCCTTATCTCCGTCTGGCCTGATCGCGACGACAGAAAAGCCCTCTTAAAAGGGCAGAAACGTATCGATATCGTGCACAGGAACGCCGGTATGTTGATGTGTTTGTTCGTGAACATCATCCATCAAACCGGTGTTCTTGTTTCTGTCTTTCCCGGGATTCCGTGAAGAACCTTTTCATTGTGGGCTGAGCGGGGAAACCTTTAGCCCTTTGCGCATGATCTTCTTAAGCTGGCGGCTGATCGGTTTTTCAAGGAAGCGCTGAATGACCCAGGAGGCGATGAGCATGCCTGCAACGGTGGCCCACAGCAGTAAGTGGTTGTTCCAGGCGGGGTAGAAGGTATTGAATATGATGAAGCCGACCGTTTGGTGGAGTAAATAAAGGGGGTAGGTAAGTGCCCCAACCGGTGCCCAGTTGTGGGTGCCCACCCAGCCAGTCTTGCGCTGAGCGACTAATTGCATGGCTGCGTAGAACACGATGATCGTAAAGGCAATAGCCAATGAGTTGAACTGCGTCTGGTAGACAGACTCCAGCAATACACCGAATTGCAGGGAGTGATGAAGGCTCAGGGCGAGGCAGACTAATGTGGTCAACTGGCGGCGGCGGTTGGATCCTTCTGCCCATATCCAGTAGAAGTTGGCACCTGCAACGAAGTATGACGCATAGTCTGTTATGAATGACTTGCGTGCTCCCTCCCAGCCACTGAGTTCACAAACTCCGGAAAAAAAGAGCCAGGCACACAGTATGTTCTCCAAGTGACGTGTTTTTTTGAATAGCAGCACAGCGGCGATAATAAAATAAAACTTTAGTTCGACAAACAGTGACCAGTAAGCACTCTCGACGTTTCCGATGCCAATAAATTCGCTTACCAGCAACATACTCGAAAAGTACTGTTTAATGTTTGTTTCATAGCGTGGGGCGCCGAATAACAGGATGGCCACGAACGTGAGTGTGCAGCAGATCCATAAGGCGGGGTAGAGGCGTGCCGCACGGGAAATGAAGAACTGCCGGAGACTACCCGAGCCGATTGAAAGCACGATGACGAACCCGCTGATCATGAAGAAAAGCTCCACGCCTAGGTAGCCGTAGCGGGCGAGACCTGATAGCAACGGGTAGGGCATAACAGACATATCGCCCCCCGCATAGCCTCGGAAGGCATAGTGAAAAATGACCACTGCGAGTGCAGCGATGAAGCGAAGGAGATCAATTTCGTGTATTCGGGAGGTCTGCATGGCGCACATCTTGCTGGCAAGGTGCCGAGGTTATCATGCAGACCCGTCACTGCCTATTCAGCGGTTGCTAGCGGGGTGACGCATTGGGTAACATCCGGCACTTCCCATAACTCTGGTTTCTGCGGCCGAGCGACGTATGGCAAGGCTCGTACTGCACATCCGTTGTGCTTGGGTGATTCCAGAAGCGGCAGGCGGGCTCTTCGCTTGCTCCCAGAATGAATTCAAAGGAAGCGTTGTTTGAGCAAACGAGTTCTCGGTGCCGCATTGCGCGCCTTTTCCTGGTTATCGATCGATAGGGTATGCCAGGTTGCCACCACGCTTTTCGTCAGTGGATTGATTGCGCGTGGGGTGGGAGTGGATGCATACGGGCACTGGCAGTTGGCATTGTCCCTTCTATTCGTTCTGGCTACCTTGTCGAACGTCGCCAGTAACGAGGTGACGGTTCCCCTCACCATCTCGCAGAAGGAAAACGGTCCGCAGGTCATTGCTGCCGCCTTGCGGCTGCGCTATCGCGCAGTCTTCTTCAATGTCGGTATTGGCGTCCTGTTGGCGTTTTTTTGGCCGGAAGGCCCCACGTTACTGGTGCTCATGCTATTGCCCGTGTTGCTGCGCGAGCCGGTGCTGGCAGTGATGATGTGGTGTATGGCGGTGGGCGATATCAAGCCCTATTTCAATATTTCGATCTTTACACTGGTCATTCGGGTGGTGGGCACCCTGCTGGTTTATTTTTCGGGAAAGCCGTTGTATTGGTATGTGCTGCCGTTGCTCATCGAGAATGTGTTCTTCATCGGGTTGCTACTTCGGCAGGCCACCAAGGCTGGGGTGAAGTTCCTCGATCCGATTTCGCCGACTCTCACTCGCAATATGTTACGGCTTTCTGTGTGGGGATGGTTGGCCGCGGTTGCTGCCCTGGCCAGCCAGCGTGCTGATCGTCTGGTACTGTCTTTGCTGGTCTCGCCACAGGAGCTGGGGTTGTACTCGGCGGCAGCGCAGATAAACGATAACTGGTACTATCTCGGCGTCCTGCTTGCTGGTGGGCTAGGGCCTGCACTAATTTATCGCGTGGCGCCTGAGCGCGTTCTGCGCAATGCCGTGATCCTCAGCATCGCGGCGTTGTGTATCGGTCTTTTGGGGTCGGCCGTATTGACCCTCCTTTCCACCGAACTCTCACACTGGGTATTTGGAGAGAAGTTTTCCGGGGCTGCGCCGATTCTGTCGGTGACCACGTGGATCGTTGCACTGGTTCCTGTCGACATGATGCTCGCCCTCCCGTTCTTGCGCTGGGGGCGTATGCGCTGGATCGCTTTCAAGAACCTAGGGATTCTCGCGGTGACTCTGATAGGCGCATTTCTGTTGCATGAATCCTTGGGGCTTTACTCTCCAGCGGTCTCCTTATTGGCAGCCTATTTAGGCTCGATACTTATCACTTCATTGAAGTTATGGCAGCAGCGGAAAGGGATGAGAGTCGAAGATGTTTAGTACTACGGATGTACATCTCAGTGAGTCGGGCAGGGGGCGCTCTGCATCACTCATTATGTGTTTGAGCCTGATCTTGGGCATTTTTGCGCTGTGTCAGCCATTGATCTGGGTTGGCGGTGAGGAAAGCGTACCCATTTACGCGGCTGAATTCTTCGTTGTAATGGGGTTCATCATTCTGAGCGCCATGTGGGTGGACCGAACGCTGACCCCGTACGTTTTCTTGCTTGCGACTACCATTATGTTCGTAGGCGGTCGATTCATCGCCTATCCGATCATCGGCCATGAGGTGTTTTCCGACCCCAACTTCGTGCCCATCCAGCTAAGTGACGGTGAAGCGTCCCGTCTAATGAGCAAGGTGCTGGGAGGATCATTGATGGTACACACCGGTTACTGCTTCATTCGTTGGGCCGACAGCAAGGGTAGTCTATGGCTACCCACTCATCGGCCTGCGCCTGATTTCACGCTACCTGCCTTGGTTTTGCTGCTGCTCTCGAGCGCGATTTCCATCTACGGCATCATCCAGCACTACGCTGCATGCTCGCAGTTAGGCTACATGAGCATTTATCAGGATCAGCAGTCCGATAACCTCACGCGCTTCGCATCGATAGGGCAGTATGGCTTGCTCCTGGGTACCGGTCTGGCATTCGCCACGCCACGCAAATGGCTCCAGGCGTTATCAATGATGCTTATCGTGAGCTACTTCATGGCCTACCTCGGGCTTGGGCTGCGAAGTGGGTTCCTGGCATTGATGCTGATGGGGACATGGGTGGTGCATACCCGCTTCAAACGACTGAACATTTTCACCGTCATGCTGGTGCCTGTTCTGATGGTCGCGCTCGCGCAATTATCGATCACCGTAGGATGCCGCGCACAATCGATTGCAGTTGCAGATAACGCGGCTGTCCAGAAACAACCTTCGGTCGATGCCGCCAACGTTCCCGCTATCGTTCCCGATAGCGTCCCGATTGCTATTGAACCGCCTATCACTGCGCAGGTTGAAGCCCTCGAAAACCCCGTAGTCTCGTCGGAAGTTGCTGATCAAGGCGCACGCAGTCTCAACGAGATTCTCCAGCAATTCAGGCAGCGCCTGCGTCTGGACGATCTGGCGTGGTTCGCGTATTACCAGGGTTCCACGTTGATTTATAGTGGCGCGGCCATGAGGCTGGAGCATTACCCGGCTACGGCGTACTTCCAGTCCTTGATCCCGGGGTTCAGCCAGGTATACGGTCGCCTGCATGCGGATATCCCCGTATCCGACTACTACTTCCCGCACTATCTCGCCAAATCCTATTCCGAGGAAAAGTATGACCAGGGCTTTGGCATCGGTTGGAGCCTGTATTCCGATTTCCAGGTGTTTTCGGGAGGCAATCCTATCGCCTATGGATTGGTGGCTTTGCTCTTCGGTCTGTTGTTGGGCTATTTCCTGAGGGCGGCAGACTCCAGTGCTTTCGTATTGGGCGCCCTGATTTGCGTGTTCCTCAAGCTGATGCTACTGCCTCGCAGCGGCATATACAGCATCGTTCCCTACGTGGTGGCCTACTCCATATTGTATTGGACGATCCGTTTCGGCTATCGGATAACACCTGTGTCTTTAAAACGGATGATCTGCTGGCGTTAAGGTTCGCTTGCATATTAGCCGGGCGGTGCTCGGTCGGATCGCGCTCGATTTCGTGAGTTGCACGCGCGTGTTTCGACTGGGCATGAGGTGAATTTTTCCTACAGTTTCTGTTGCTAATTCTATTGAGTAAATCGATGAAACTGATGCTTTATCGCTTTGTTACCTTTTGTCGAGAGTGGATTCTTTTCATCCTGTCTTGTGATTGCTAAGTTTGTGGCGTCGGTCACGGAAAGGCCGTCACATAATTTTCATTTCAGGAGTGACAATATGCGTAACATCATCTTGCCCTACTTGTTTCTGCCCGCCTTCGCAGTGTTTTCATTTGCACTCAATGCTGCTCCCATTATGGCGGTCCCAGCTTCTCCTAAGAATGGTGTGCTTGAAGTTAACCTCGATCAGGTCAAGGCGGGGAAGTTAAACTTGAACTTGGTTGATGCCACTACTTTGCAGGCTCAGCTCACTGGCATCGGGAAGGCAAAGGCCGAAGCTATTGTCGCTTACCGTGAAACCCACGGGGCGTTTTCCTCCGTGGATGAACTTCTGGAAGTCAGCGGCATCGGTAGCGCGCTATTGGAACGCAACCGGGAGAAGTTAACGGTCGACTAAGGTTAGTCGAACAGTCCCCGAGCGGCGATCAGGGAAGGCGAAAACAGGCGCTGAGCGCTTGGAGTGATGTTCGGCGCACTGCTGGCAAATCGAGTACTCCGGCTGGGCCGGCGTAGTCACAGTAGGACCATTACACGGATACTTTCCATACAGCACCTGGGCCGAAGAGCGTATGCGATTGTCGACCTTGTACTGGGTTGGCTATCGCTGCTCACGGCTCATCGATCTCGCTGTTCCTTGGCATCCATTTCAGCATTGCGCACATGAATCTTCTTCAGCTGTTCTTCGGTCAGCGGCAGTTTTTTGGCCGTATCTCGAAGTAGCATCAAGCCGCCTACAATCGAACCCAGGGCGATGAACAGGATTAACCAAGCGTACCAGGGCATTTTTTCGATCTCCTCTACCTCAGTGCATGACGGTTGAGCCGCTAAGGTGCCCGTTGGTTCAATTATAGGCGTCCTACGCAGGGAAATCAGATGACTCGCGGCACGCAAAGCTTTGTGACTTCGTTTACAATGCGCGCCGTTCATGACTTGCCAAGAGATCCGACCATGCCATCGTGCCAGACGCCCTTGATCGTTGCCCTGGATTTTCCTACACGTGCGGCCGCTTTGCGGCTCGCTGATCAGCTTGATCCGACGCTCTGCAGGGTAAAGGTAGGGAAGGAGCTATTCACCAGCAGCGCTTCAGGCATCGTCGAAACGCTTTGCGATAAGGGTTTCGAGGTATTTCTCGATTTGAAGTTCCATGACATTCCCAACACCACGGCGATGGCAGTGAGGGCTGCCGCCGAGATGGGTGTTTGGATGGTTAATGTGCATTGTTCGGGCGGCCTGCGCATGATGGCGGCATGTCGGGAGGAGCTGGGCAAGCGCTCAGGCAAGCAGCCTCTGCTGATCGGTGTGACTGTTCTGACCAGCATGGAGCGTGAGGACCTGGCCGGAATAGGTCTCGACATTGAACCGCAGGAACAGGTATTGCGGCTGGCCGGCTTGGCAGAAAAAGCTGGAATGGACGGGCTTGTGTGCTCCGCATTGGAGGCGCCAGCGCTGAAGGTTGCACACCCGGGACTGCAGTTGGTTACCCCAGGGATCCGTCCGGTGGGTAGTGTGCAAGATGACCAGCGGCGGATTTTGACCCCTCGGCAGGCTTTGGATGCGGGTTCTGACTATCTGGTCATTGGTCGTCCTATCAGCCAAGCCGCATCTCCCGCGCACGCGCTGACTGACATCGTTGCCGACATGCGGGCTTGACCCGTTGCAGACGAGTTGACTAGTAAACTTAGTTGCGCTGCGCAATCAGAGTGCCATAATCGGCGTACAGGTTTTTGATAGATCACTAGACTATTTGCTAATGTGATGGATCTGATTTGAGTATCGTTCTCAGTCATGGAAGGCGTTCTAATGGCCTGCAAGCATTGCGTGGTGTCGCTGCCCTATTAGTGCTTTTTCAGCATGTTTTCTGGTTGGCGGAGTATTTCTCTCCTGGTCCCACAAAATTTATCATATCCCTGATGATGGGTGGGACTGGCGTATTCTTGTTCTTTGCCCTTTCCGGCTTTTTGATGATCAGTCAAATTGACAGGCCCGCGAAGCGCTTCTTGAAAGATAGATTCAGAAGGATCTATCCGGGGTTGGGTCTTGCAGTTTTAGTGAGTGGTAGTACCTTGGCATGTTTCAGCTATAATGGCTGGCCTAAATTGACAACGCTGCTGTTGTTGCCGGTGGGCGTCGCCGATAATATCTATATTCCTTATTGGACGCTAATATACGAGCTCCAGTTCTACTTGATTGTCATACTCGTCGGTCGCTTACCATATATCGCACGTCTTCCTGTCTTTACCCTCTGGGCTGCGGCGATTCTGATTTCGAATTTCGGCAGTATGAAACCCGCAGCGCAAGCCGCTTATCCGTCCGCGACTGAGATAGTCTTCAGTTTCTACAATCTCTATTTCATTGTCGGCATGTTGGCGTGGTGGTTTTTGAAAAAGATGCCGCCCAGCATATTTGAAGGTGTATTCGCTCTTGTGCTGACTCTGGCGCTTGCGTTGTCCAATGCCTTCATGGAAGTTAGCTTAAAGTTCTACCATTATGGAATGTTGCTGGTGGTCTTTTGTGCCGTGCGTTACCTGGCGGTAGTGAAATTCAACGGTGGATTGTGGCGAGCCCTGATACGTTTTGGTGATGTTTCATATGGGGTTTACCTTATTCATATTACTACAGGCTTTTTGGTCGTTCTAGTTGTCAAGGAAACTTTGAGAATTCAGTTGGGCTATTGGCATGGCGCACTGGTGATTTTGATATTTGGTGGAGGGCTTGCCTATCTGTTCGGGTGGGTAGAGTTGAAGTTGCAAGAAGCATTGAAGCAAAGGAAGGCCATTGAGAAACCTGACTCCCCCTCTCCATGCACTTCGGTATCTTCGAAAACTTAGTCTGTTATCATCGCTGGTAGGCTTCCAATTGATCAGCATCAAGTCCGGGCCTCAGACGGCCCGGCGCGGTTGATGGCATCAGACCTTCAGCACCAGCTTGCCGAAGTTCTCCCCGCTGAACAGCTTGAGCAGCGTTTCCGGGAAGGTCTCCAGGCCTTCGACCACATCCTCCTTGCTCTTGACCTCGCCACTGGCCAGCCAGCCAGCCATTTCCTGCGCAGCCTTGCCGTACTCCTTGACGTGGTCCATCACCACGAAGCCTTCCATGCGCGCGCGGTTCACCAGCAGCGACAGGTAGTTGGCTGGCCCTTTCACCGCCTCCTTGTTGTTGTACTGGCTGATGGCGCCGCAGATCACCACGCGGGCCTTGAAATTCAGGCGGCTCAACACGGCGTCGAGAATGTCGCCACCGACGTTGTCGAAATACACATCCACGCCCTTGGGGCATTCGCGCTTGAGGCCGGCGAGCACGTCTTCGGCCTTGTAGTCGATGACACCGTCAAAGCCCAGTTCATCCTTGAGGTACTGGCACTTTTGCGTGCCGCCGGCGATCCCCACGACGTGGCAGCCCTTGAGCTTGGCGATCTGCCCGGCGATGCTGCCGACCGCGCCGGCAGCGCCGGAAATGACCACGGTCTCGCCGGCCTTGGGCTGGCCGACGTCAAGCAGGGCGAAGTAGGCGGTCATGCCGGTCATGCCCAGCGCAGACAGATAGCGGGGCAGGGGTGCCAAGCGCGGGTCGATCTTGTGCAGGCCCTGGAGCGTGCCGGTGAAGTAGTCCTGTACGCCAAGCGCGCCGCTGACATGGTCGCCGGGCTTGTAGTCCGGATGTTTGGAGGCGACGACTTCGCCGACGCCCAGCGCGCGCATCACCTCACCCAGGCCCACCGGCGGGATGTAGGACTTGCCTTCGTTCATCCAGCCGCGCATGGCAGGGTCCAACGACAGGTAGAGGTTGCGCACTTGGATCTGGCCGTCGGTGGGTTCGGCGGCGGGGCCCTGCTGGTAGTCGAAATCTTCGCGGCGCACGGCACCGACGGGGCGTTTGGCGAGCAGGAAGCGGCGGTTGGTCTGGGTCATGGTATCTCTCCCTGTAGATGGCAAAGCCTGTTGATAGACCGTCGAGCCTGGCCAGGCAAGGTTGACCGGGTTGGCGAATGCCCGGTAATCCACCTCGATGATCTGGCTGGCAACGCACAATCACTGCAAACGATGGTAGTCCAACCGTGCTTCTGATGATGCTGCCCAGCCGGGTGGTGCTCTGACTAGACTCAGTCTCTACTCGATCTCTGTGAAGCAGGAGCCTGTGATGAGCATGACTTTTTCCGGCCAGGTCGCCCTGGTCACCGGCGGCGCGGCAGGTATCGGCCGAGCCACGGCCCAGGCATTTGCCGCCGAGGGGCTTAAGGTGGTGGTGGCTGACCTCGACGTGGCCGGTGGCGAAGCAACCGTCGCACTGATTCGCGAAGCCGGTGGTGACGCGCTGTTCGTGGCCTGCGACGTGACCCGCGACAGCGATGTGCGCCAGCTGCACGAGAAGATCATCGACGTCTATGGTCGCCTGGACTACGCGTACAACAACGCCGGAATCGAGATCGAGAAGGGGCGTCTGGCCGAGGGTAGCGAGGCCGAGTTCGACGCGATCATGGGCGTCAACGTCAAGGGCGTCTGGTTGTGCATGAAATACCAGTTGCCGTTGCTGCTGGCCCAGGGCGGCGGTGCGATCGTCAACACAGCGTCGGTGGCCGGGCTGGGCGCCGCCCCCAAGATGAGCATCTATGCTGCGTCCAAGCACGCGGTGATCGGCCTGACCAAGTCGGCGGCCATCGAGTATGCGAAGAAAGGGATTCGGGTCAACGCGGTATGCCCCGCAGTGATCGACACCGACATGTTCCGTCGCGCCTACGAGGCCGATCCGCGCAAGGCCGAGTTCGCCGCAGCGATGCACCCGGTCGGGCGCATCGGCAAGGTCGAGGAGATCGCCAGCGCAGTGCTTTATCTGTGCAGCGATGGGGCGAAGTTCACCACCGGCCATAGCCTGACCGTGGATGGCGGTGCCACGGCCATCTGATCGAGACGCGTGCCGAGACCAGCAACGCCACCACCACCGCGACGCAGCCCAGCAGCAGGGCTGCGCCGAACAACACCAGCGCCATGCGCGAGCCGAGGCGATCACTGAGCAGCCCGGTGAAGATCACCGGCAGGCTGAAACCCAGGTAAGCGAGCAGGAAGAAGCCGGCGCTGGCGCGGGTCTTCTCGTTGCCGGCGAGGGTGTTTACCGCCGCCAGCCCGCCAAGGTAGATGAAGCCATAACAGGCGCTGCTGGCAGCCACGGCACCTGCCAGTACCGCTGCCAACCTGCCGTTTTCTGCACCCCAGGCCAACAGGGCATAGCTCAGCGGCAGGATCGTCAGGCCGAGCAGAGTGGCGCGCACGCTTGCCAGGCGTCGAGCCAGCGGCTGGAACAGCACGCCGCAACTGATTACGCAGAAGGTGGAGAAGCCCGACCACTCGCTCAGCCCGTGCTGGCGCAGTACACCAGGCAGCAGCGCGATGACCAGCCCGGTGCAGGCCCAGGCCAGCAGGATCGCCAGGCCGTACGGCAGGCTGCCTGCCGGATAGCAGGGCAGGCGCAGCATGGCGCTACGTTGTGTCGGACGACGGTCCGGCAGGCGCCACACCAGCAATAGGGCTACGGCGGCCAGCAGCAGTTGCAGGTAGAAGCTACCCGGGCTCAGGGTCGGGCCACGCAACAGGAACAGACTGGTCAGTGCCGCGCCCAGTCCGAAGCCCAACGAGGTGCTGGCGGTTACCCAGTTGGCAGCCCGGGTATTGTCGGCGCCGCCCAGCAGTTCTCCCATGTAGGCGGTCGCGGTGGTGGTCGCCAAGGCCGTACCGACGCCCATCAGCAGTCGGGTCAGGGCGAGGGTTTCGAGGCCGGGTGCGAGCAGGACGAGGGTTGTGGCCAGCATCGACAGTAGCAGTGCGGCCATGATCAATGGGCGGCGGCCGACCCGGTCGGCCAAGCCGCCGAAGGCCAGCAGCACGGGAAGTACACCCAGCACATAGCTGGAAAATGCCAGGGCGGTAGCGGCGGCGCCGTATCCGGACAGGTCGGCGTAGGTGGTGTAGAGCGGGGCCTGCAGGTTCACGGCGAGGGTGATCAGGCACAGGGCAAAGGCCAGGCGGGCGGGCATGGGGTATCCATCTACGAAGGGGTGGGTGAAACCACATTGAATTCATCTCCCTGCGCCAACAAGACACACATCCCCGGCATTTGTGATTAACTGTTCCCCAAAAATCAGCAAACACTTTGCCATGCACATTTCCCTGAATCGCCTCAGTCCCATCCCTCTGGTCCAGCAACTGACCGACCAGTTGCAAGCCTGGATCGAGCAACAGCGTCTGCGACCCGGTGCGCGGCTGCCGTCGATTCGCACCTTGGCCAGCACCCTTGAAGTCAGCCAATCCTGTGTGATCGATGCGTACGACCGTCTGGTGGCCATTGGCTGGCTGGAGGCGCGCCACGGCACCGGCTTCTTCGTCGCCGAGCGCAAGCCCGGGCTGGCCCAGGAGGATGCCATGGCCTGGGGCGATGCCATCGATGGCAGCTGGAGGCAGTTCGGGGATGGTCACGAGACCCTGCTCAAGCTCGGTTGTGGCTGGCTGCCCACCGCCTGGCACGCCCGTGATGCCCTGGCACAGGCAATACGTCTGGTCAGCCGTGGCGACCCCGAGGACCTGTTCCGCTATTGCTCGCCGCTGGGGTTGGCCAGCCTGCGCCAGCAGTTGCACAAGCGCCTGTCGCAGCTGGATATCCCCACCGCTGCTGAACGCATTCTCACCACCCAAGGCGGCAGCCATGGCCTTGACTTGCTGGTGCGGACGCTGCTCAAGCCCGGCGATACGGTGGTGGTCGAAAGCCCCGGCTACTACAACCTGTTCACCCTGCTGCGCCAGCATCAGGTGCGCATGCTGCCGTTGCCGCGCACCCCTGCAGGCCCTGATGTCCAGGCGCTCGAGCAACTGCTGGTCGAGCACCGCCCGCGTTGCCTGTTCGTCAACAGCCTTTACCAGAACCCGACCGGCACCAGTCTCAGCCCCAAGACCGCCTACCGCTTGCTGGAGCTGGCGCGTGAGCATGATCTGCGGATCATCGAGGATGACATCTACGCAGACTTCCAGGATGGCCCGGCCACGCGACTGGCGACGCTGGACAGCGAACAGCGGGTGATCTACCTGGGCAGCTTTTCCAAGACTCTGAGCAGTGCCCTGCGGGTCGGCTACATCGCCGCCGACGCCGAGCTGATCGGCCAACTGGCGCAGTTGAAGATGGTGACCGGCATCGGGACTTCACGCTTCGTCGAGCAAGTGGTCGGGCAGATGCTCGCCAACGGCAGCTATCGCAAGAGCGTGCAGCGCTTGCGGCTGCGCCTGGCCCAGCACATGGCCAAGTTGCTGCGGCAGCTGGAGGCCTTTGGTTGGGAGGTGTTCTGCGAGCCTTATGGCGGCATGTTCGTCTGGGCGCGGGTGCCGGGCCGGGATTTCGCCTGGCTCGATCACCTGGCGCTGGAGCATTCGGTGTTGCTTACCCCAGGCAGCGCTTTCGATCACCAGGGAGCCGACAGCGACTGGCTACGCATCAATGTCGCGTATGGGCAGGACATCCGTGCCCAGGCCTTCTTCGCACATGCAGGGCGACCTGCAGATAGCTGAAAACGACAGGGTCATAGCTATTTGACACCATTCTGACGTCAAGCCCTTGTGAGCCGGCCGGCACGGTTGTCACTCTTGGTATTCGGGAACACCTGAATGGGCAAGGGGGAGCGGCGATGGGGGCGACCAAGCGCGGTAGTCTGTCCAATCTGGGCATGGCACGTAAACTCGGCCTGGGCTTCGCCCTGGTGCTGCTGTTGACCCTGGCGGTGGCGGCCATCGGTGTGTACGCCCTGAACAATATCGGCCAGCGCTTCGACGGGCTGCGGCAGATGGGCGAGGTCAATACCGACCTGCTGCGTCTACGCCAGCATGAGCAAGCCTTCGCCCTGCGTTCTGACATCAAGGAGGCCGAGGCCCTGCGCGCGGGCTTGCAGACGCTGGTCGAACGCGTGCGCAGCCTGCCGACGCTGGCGGCGAGCGAGGCAGACCTCAATGCCTATGGCCAGGCCTTCGATGCCTTCGTCGAGGCCGTGCAGGCCAAGGAGCTGGCGCTGGATACGGCTGGCTGGTCGGTGTCCAGCGTCGCCAACAACCTTGATGTGCTGCAGGCCGGGCTGGCGGACGATGGCGCCTACACCCTCAAGCAGTCCCAAGGCCAGCAGGGCAGCGAGTTTCTCGATCAGGCCGCGCAGGTGGCCCAGGTCTCGCGCCTGATGCTGCAGGCGATGGACGAGGCGCGGGTACGTCTGGAGCAGGGGCGCAAGGGGGAAGAGGCGGTGTCCGCCGGGCGCATCGCGCAGACGGTCGAGGCGGCGAATCTGGTCGATCAGCTCAAGACCGCCGTCACCGATTCCGGTTACCAGAGCGTATTGGGGGAAGTGGCCGGGCATATCGCCACCTTCTCCGACAAACTCAACGAATACACTGATGAACTGGCCAAGGAGCAGGGCACCAAGACCCAGTTGCAGGCCAGCGCCGAACAGGTCACCAGCCGGGTTGACCAGGCCTATGCGGCGCAGCAGGAAGCCATGCGCCAGGAGCTGCTGCACAACGCGCTGGCCATCGCCATCGCCACGGCCCTGGCGTTGCTGGTGGGCATCGTTGCCGCCTGGTTGATCACGCGCGCCGTGGTCGGGCCGCTCAAACGGGTGATCGCCAGCGCCCAGCGCATCGCGGCTGGCGATCTGGTGGTCGAGGCGCAAGTGGCAGGTCGCGATGAGGTAGGGCAACTCACCCTGGCCATGCAGCAGATGGCGGCGGGGCTGTCAGGTATCGTCAGCGGATTGCAGCAGGGTATCGAACAACTGGCCGGCAATGCCCAGGCGCTGTCGGCGGTGACCGAGCAGACCAACCGCGAGGTGGGCAGCCAGAAGGAGGAGACCGAACAGGTCGCCACCGCGATGCAGCAGATGACTGCGACCGTGCACGATGTGGCGCGCAACGCCGAGGAGGCAGCACAAGCGGCGCAGGATGCCGATGACAAGGTCGAGTCCGGCCAGCAGGTGGTCCGCCAGAGCATGCAGCGCATCGAACAGTTGGCTGAGGCTGCGGAAACTGCCAGTGCCGGTATCGACAGCCTGAGTGCCGAGATCCACACCATCGGCGATGTACTGGAAGTGATCAAGAGCGTCGCCGAGCAGACCAACCTGCTGGCGCTCAACGCGGCGATCGAGGCCGCGCGCGCTGGTGAGCAGGGCCGTGGTTTTGCCGTGGTGGCCGACGAAGTGCGGGCCTTGGCACGGCGTACCCGGCAGTCGACCGAGGAGATCGAGCGCCTGGTAGCCAGCCTGCGCGGCAACGCCCAGCAATCGGTGGCGCAGATTCGTGGCAGTACCGAGCTGGTGCGCATGGCCGTGGCTGATGCGCTGCACACCGAAAGCGCCCTGGGTAGCATCGCCTCGGCCGTGTCGCTGATCCAGCAGATGAACCAGCAGATCGCTGCCGCAGCGGAGCAGCAGAGCTCGGTGGCCGAGGAGATCAGCCGCAGCGTCACGCAGATTCGCGGTAGTGCGGATCAGGCGGCGCTGGCGATGCAGGACAATGCGCGGTCGAGTGTGGAGCTGGCGCAGTTGGGGGATGAGTTGAAGGGGATGGTGGGGCATTTCCGCTTGGGATGAGGCTGGCCTCTTCGCGGGCAAGTCCGCTCCCACAGGTACGGCGCAGCCTTCAATACTGCTGGACCTCTGTAGGAGCGGGCTTGCCCGCGAAGAGGTCGGTACAGGCAACCAATAACCTCTACCCCTTGCGCGGACTCAGTATCAGCAAGGTAATCACCCCCGCCACGATTCCCCAGAACGCCGAACCGATCGAAAACAGCGTCAGCCCCGAGGCCGTCACCATGAAGGTGATCAGCGCCGCCTCACGCTCCCGCGCTTCGCTCATCGCCACGGTCAACCCGTTCATGATCGAGCCGAACAGCGCCAGCGCCGCGATCGACAACACCAATTCCTTTGGTAGCGCCGCGAACAGCGCCGCCAAGGTCGCGCCGAACACCCCGGCGATACCATAGAAGATTCCGCACCAGACCGCCGCGGTATAGCGCTTGGCCGGGTCTTCATGGGCGTGCGGGCCGGTGCAGATCGCCGCGCTGATGGCCGCCAGGTTGACCCCGTGCGAACCGAAGGGGGCCAGCAGCAGCGAGGCGAAGCCGGTCGCCGAGATCAGCGGTGAGGCCGGCACCTGGTAGCCGTCGGCGCGCAGCACGGCAACTCCGGGCATGTTCTGCGAAGTCATCGCCACCACGAACAGCGGGATGCCGATGCTGATGGTCGCTGCCAACGAGAAGCTCGGCGTGGTCCAGACCGGTTTTGCCACCTCCAGGTTGAAGTGGCTGAAGTCCAGCAGCCCCAGGATGCCGGACAGCGTCGTGCCGACCACCAGCGCGGCCAGTACGCAATAGCGCGGTGACAGGCGCTTGACCAGCAGGTAGCTGAAGAACATGCCCAGTACCAGCAGGGTGCGATGCTGGGCGGCGACGAAGATTTCGCTGCCGATCTTGAACAGGATCCCTGCCAGCAAGGCCGACGCCAGCGACGCCGGAATACGCCGCACCAGGCGCTCGAAACTGCCGGTCAAGCCGCAGATCAGCACCAGTACGGCGCAGGTAATGTACGCGCCGATGGCTTCGCCATAGCTGACACCGCCAAGGCTGGTGATCAGCAACGCTGCGCCCGGCGTCGACCAGGCCACGGTGATCGGGGTGCGATAGCGCAGCGACAGGCCGATGCTGCACACCGCCATGCCGATCGACAGGGCCCATATCCACGAGGAAATCTGCGCGGTGGTCAACCCGGCGGCCTGGCCAGCCTGGAACATCAGCACCAGGGAACTGGTGTAGCCGGTCAGCATGGCGATGAAACCGGCGACCACCGCCGATGGGGCGCTGTCCGCCAGTGGGCGCAGACGCGTGGAAGTGGCGTCGGTCATGAGGCATTCCTTGTTCATGTAAGCAGTTTTTTCAGACTAACGCGGGCGAATCGGAAGCTTGCCATACAGCAGTCATTGCATTTAGCCGTACAGTCCCCAACTATTGGGCGCTGACCTGCAACTGCACAGGAGGGGAGGGGCGATGTACAAGGTTTATGGGGATTACCAGTCGGGTAACTGCTACAAGATCAAGTTGATGCTGAATCTTCTGGGGCGCCCCTATGAGTGGCACTCAGTCGACATTCTCAAAGGCGAGACCGAGACCCCCGAGTTCCTGGCCAGAAACCCCAATGGCAAGGTGCCGGTGCTGGAGCTCGAAGACGGTACCTGCCTGTGGGAGTCCAACGCGATCCTCAACTTCCTCGCCGACGGCAGCGAGTTCCTGCCGACCGAGCCGCGCTTGCGCACCCAGGTGCTGCAATGGCAGTTCTTCGAGCAGTACAGCCACGAGCCTTACATTGCCGTGGCGCGTTTTATCCAGTTCTACCTGGGATTGCCGGATGAGCGCCTCGAGGAGTACCGCAAGTTGCACAAGGGCGGCTACAAGGCGCTCAAGGTGATGGAGCGCCAGTTGCAGATGACGCCGTACCTGGTGGGCGAGCAGTATTCGATCGCCGATGTAGCGTTGTATGCCTACACCCACGTGGCGCAGCAGGGTGGCTTCGACCTGGCCGAGTATCCGGCGGTGAGGGCGTGGCTTGAGCGGGTTGCCAGCCATCCGCGGCATGTGCCGATGGTGGATTGATCGGCTTGGCAGCGGCGCAGTCCTTGTGACTGCGCCAGGCTCAGACCGACCCGAAGCGCTTTTCCAGATAGCCAATGATGTCCTTGGACTCATACATCCAGGTCACCTTGCCGTCCTCTTCGATACGCAGGCACGGCACCTTTACCCGGCCGCCGCCTTCCTGCAGTGCCTGGCGGTGTTGCGGGTCGTTCTTCGCATCGCGCAGTGCCACCGGCACGTTGAGGCGGTGGAGGGCGCGGCGGGTCTTGACGCAGAACGGGCAGGCATGGAACTGGTACAGCGCCAGCCCCTTGGCCTGCTGCTCGACCTGGGCCTGGGCGGCGGCGTCGCGCTGGCGCTTGGCCGGGCGGCTGATCCAGTCGCCGAACACGATGAGCTGGCCGAGGCTGACCCGCAGGGCTTTGACGATCATGGGCAACTCCTGATCTGTGGTGCACAACGGAAAATAAAAAGCCGACCCCGAGGGGTCGGCTTCGCGCAGAGTCCGATCACTTGATCAGACTGAGGAATTCACTGCGGGTGGCGGCGTTCTCGCGGAACTCGCCAAGCATCACCGAAGTGATCATGCTCGAGTTCTGTTTCTCGACGCCGCGCATCATCATGCACATGTGCTTGGCTTCGATGACCACCGCAACGCCTGCGGCGCCGGTAACCTTCTCCACGGCCTCGGCGATCTGGCGGCTGAGGTTTTCCTGGATCTGCAGGCGACGTGCGTACATGTCGACGATCCGTGCCACCTTGGACAACCCCAGCACCTTGCCCTTGGGCAGGTAGGCCACATGGGCCTTGCCGATGAACGGCAGCATGTGGTGTTCGCACATCGAATAGAGCTCGATGTCCCGGACCAGCACCATCTCGCTGTTGTCCGAAGTGAACAGCGCACCGTTGGTGACTTCTTCCAGGGTTTGTTCATAACCGCGGCAAAGGTACTTCATGGCCTTTGCGGCCCGCTTGGGCGTGTCGAGCAGGCCCTCACGGGAGACGTCCTCGCCGATCTGGCTGAGGATCTCGGTGTAGTTCTGTTCCAGGGACATGGATCTACCTGTGGGAAAAAACGCAAAAACGAAGGTTACGGCGGCAAACGCGGCGCTGCAAGCGTGATGTCATTCGTCGCGACCGTCGAGCATGGTCCGCTTGAGCATCACGTACAAGGCGCCGGTGCCGCCATGACGGGCCTGGCAAGAGACGAAACCGAGCACCTGCGGGTGCTGGCGCAGCCAGGTGTTGACGTGGCTCTTGATCATCGGGCGCTTGCCGTCGATGCGCGCAGCCTTGCCATGGGTGACCCGCACGCAGCGCACTTCCAGCTTGGTGGCTTCGGCGATGAAGTCCCAGAGCGTTTCGCGCGCGCGTTCAACGGTCATGCCGTGCAGGTCGAGGCTGCCCTCGAAGGCGATCTGGCCGAGCTTGAGCTTGCGGATCTGGCTTTCCTGCACGCCGTCGCGGCGCCACATCAGTTCGTCTTCGGCACCAACGTCGATGACGAACTGGTCCGACATGCCATCGACCACCAGCGGCTGGTCGCTGCGCACGGTAGCGGCCTGGCGCAGGCCGGCCAACTGCTTGCGGTCGGCCTTGGGCTTGCCGACTTCGGCGCGGTCGTGTGCGATGGGCTTGACGCCACGCACCTCGCTGCGGAAGAGGGAAAAGTCGTCGTCTTGCATGTGTGCCTCCACGTGGGCGGCGTATTCTACGCGAACGGCCCTGCGTCGTCAGCAGCGCGCTGGTCAACGCTCAATCATGCTTTTTCATCAAGTGCGGCGACAGGTTCAGCTCCCGCCCTCGGCGCAGGCGAATGCGGCTGCGCCGCCAGAAGCGCACCCCCAGGTACAGCATCAGCAACCCGATCACCGTGAGGATGGCCGACAAGGGGCGGTTGGCATTGAGTTCGGCCAGGGCCTGGTAGTTGCCCAGCAGTCCGGCGAAACCGGCCATGGCCAGGAGGATGCCCAGGGTGGCGAGCAGGGCGGACAGGCCGGCAGCCAGGCGCGCGCCCCAGTTGCCCGGCTCGCGCGGGCGCAGGCGCTTGGCATCGAAACTGCCTTTGAGCTTCATTCCGTGTTCCTCTGTAGGTATCCGGAATCAGACCTGTGCTCGCCCGTCGGGTTCCGCCCGGCTGCCGGGCGGTTGTACGGTCAGATCAGGCTGGCGGTCGGGGCGACACAGGCAAAGTTGTCGGCCATCACGGCCATCTCGCACTGGTGGATCTGCGCGGCCGGAATGACCGTATCCTTGAACGCCAGGTCACGGGTGGCCGAGGCGTCTTCCACCAGGGTGCAGCGATAACCATAGTCCTTGGCACGGCGCACCGTGGTGCTGACGCTGGAGTGGCTCATGAAACCGCAGACGATCAGGTCCAGGTGCCCGAGCTGCTGCAGCGTCTCGTGCAACTTGGTGTTCTTGAAGGCGTTGGGCATGCGCTTCTCGATGACGATTTCGTCGCCTTGCGGCTCGAGACCCGGAATGAATTCGCCGGCCGGACCCTGCGGGTCGAAGCGGCCACCGACGGTGCCGAGGTGGCGGACATGGATGATCGGGCGGCCGGCCTTGCGGGCAGCCTCGAGCAACTTGGCAATGTTCGCCACGGCCTCGTCCATGCCCGACAGCGCCAGTGGACCGCTCAGGTACTCCTTTTGCGCGTCGATGACGATCAGGCTGGCTTGGCTCAGCCTGGCCGGCGGGTAATCGCGGCCGGTGAGGCGGAACATCGTGGTTGGAACGGACATCAAGGGCTCCTTGGAAGGGCTTTTATCCCTCTATTCTCCCTTGCCTCGGCGCCAATGTGAATGGTTGACAACGCAGACGGCATGGTTACTGCCCTGTGGCTATCCGAACGGGAACCGGTGGAACATTTCAGCCGGGGGGCTGTTAGACTTTCGCACAGTCTGAAAAGGAGTACTCCGTGATCACATCCCGCCTGCGCACCCTGCGCGACCACATCCGCTGGGCGGTCAGCCGCTTCCATGAGCACGAGCTGTTCTTCGGTCATGGCGCCGACAACGCCTGGGACGAGGCCCGCCTCTTGGTGCTCGGTGCCGTACATTTGCCCTGGGAGGTGGCCGACAGCTACCTGGACTGCCAGTTGGAGGATGACGAACGGGTGCGTCTGCAGCACTTGCTCAAGCGACGTATCGAGGAGCGGGTACCGACCGCCTACCTGCTGGGCGAGGCGTGGTTCTGCGGCATGTCGTTCATCGTCGACGAGCGGGTACTGATACCACGTTCCCCGATCGGCGAACTGATCGAGAAGCGCTTCGAGCCGTGGCTGGCCAGCGAGCCGGCGCGGATCCTCGACCTGTGCACCGGCTCCGGCTGCATCGGAATCGTTGCCGCCGATGTGTTCCAGGAGGCCGAAGTGGTACTGGCCGACCTGTCCTTCGACGCGCTCGAAGTGGCCAATCACAATATCGAGCGCCACGGCCTCGACCAGCGTGTATATACCGTGCAGGGCGATGGTTTTGCCGGGCTGCCGGGCCAGCGTTTCGACCTGATCCTGTCCAATCCGCCCTATGTCGACGCCGAGGATTTCGCCGACATGCCCACCGAGTACCACCACGAGCCCGAGCTGGGTCTGGCCTGCGGCAACGACGGTCTGGACCTGGTGCGACGCATGCTTGCCGAGGCCGCTGATCACCTGACCGAGAAGGGCTTGTTGATTGTCGAGGTGGGCAACAGCCAGGTCCATGTCGAAGCCCTCTACCCGGAGGTGGACTTCGCCTGGCTGGACTTCGAGCGCGGTGGCCACGGCGTGTTCATGCTGACGGCGCAGCAATGCCGGGACCACCAGGAGTTGTTTGCTTCGCGGGTATGAGGCTTCGGTCGCGGGGGGGCATGCCCCCCGCGATCGGGCGTCAGCGAGTGGCAATCCAGATCAGCAGGCCGGCCTGGAACACCGCAAAGGCGACCAGGCAGGTGATGGTGAAGCGCAGGCCGCTGTCCTCGCGGCGGTACTTGGCCACACGCTCGTCGCGCTCGCGCAGTTGCGCTTCCTTCTCCTGCAGTTTCTGCTCTGCCTGTTGCAGCATGGTCGCCGCTTCGAGCATGTCGACGCGCTGCACCTTCTCGTTGCTCCAGGCGCTCTTGAGCTGGCCGACCGCCGTTTCGACGGTTCGGGCCTTGAGCATCTGGCCGTCGGCATACTCCACCTCCAGCCCTACGCTGCGCAGCACGTGGTCGCGACGCAGGCGCGAGTCTTCGTTGAGGGCATCCTTGCTGGGCAGGGCCATGCCCTCGACCTGGTAGTGCGACCATTTGCGCTGCAGCCATTGCACGGCCTGCGCCAGCACGTAGCGGCCAAGGCCGCGGTTGAGTGGCTCCAGTTGCAGGCCGGCGTCGTCGCCGATGCGCACGACACGCTGTTCATGGTCGACCCGCACATCGAGGCGGTTCTGCTCCTTGCGTACCTTCTGGCCTGGCAGCAGGATTTCCATGCGCAGCAGGCTGTTGGCCTTGTCGTGGCGCTCGGCATAGCCGAACTGCACGAAACGCAGCGGTCGCGCGCCGCTGTTGCGGTCGGTGGGCAGCGGCGCCAGGCGCAGCAATTGAAAGTGCTCAGCGGCCAGGTCCGCCCAGGGCAGCGGCGCGCTCTCCGGTGGTTGTTCTTCGATCGCCTCGGCGGCGGGTGCATCGGTCATCAGGGCAATCCTCAAGTGCACGGGCCGGGTGATGCCGTGCTTGTGCGCGCAACGCTTGCTGCACGATAAGGCTCTTTGGCATCACCGCCTCTTGCCATGCATTATCGGCAGCACCGGGCAAGACCTGAGGGGTAAAAGTGTCAGGCGGACTGCAAGCGGTGGATGAAGGCGACGATCCGCTCGCCCAGCTCGTGGGCCAGGGGCAGGTCAGGATTGCTGTAACTGTCGCGCTGCTCGCTCATCGCTCGTGGGCTGATGCGCAGCATATGGTTCATGCCATCGATCAGCACCAGCTCGGCGTCCGGTTTGGCGGCTTTCAGGCGCTCGGCGTCGTCGACCTCGACCTGCACGTCGTTGCGGCCCTGGACGATCAGAGCCGGTACCTGCAAGCGCGAGAAAGCCTTGGCCGGGTCCTGGCGGAACAGTGAGATCAGGTAGGGCTGCACCGTCGGTCGAAACACCTCGCGCAAGGGCGTGGGCACATCCAGGCTGGTCTGGCCGGCCTGCAGGCGGTCGAGCAGGCTGTTGCCGCGGGCCAGTTGCGCCGGCGACAGGCGCTGGGCCAGTTGTTCACGCAGCACATCGGCAATGGGGCGGCCGCTGCCGGCCAGCGTGATCACCGCGCTGGCGCCGGCTTGATTGGCGGCGAGGCTGGCTATCAGCGCGCCTTCGCTGTGGCCGATCAGGATCACCGGGCCGAAGCGTGGGTCGGCTTGCAGCTTGTGCGCCCAGGCCACGACATCGGCGACATAACCTTCGACGCTCAGGTCGCGTTCGTCGGGCGCCGCCGGCTGGCTGGCGGCGACCCCGCGCTTGTCGTAGCGCACGCTGGCGATGTGCTCGTTGGCGAGCAGTTGGGCCAGGCGTTTTAGGTTGTCGATGCGCCCGGATGCCGGGTTGTTGCCGTCGCGGTCGGTGGGCCCGGAGCCGGCGATGATCAGCGCCACCGGCGGCGGTGTGTCCTGCAGCGGCAAGAGCAGGCTGCCGTGCAGCACGCCATGGCCGGTGTCGAGGTCGATGGGATGCTTGAGCACGGTAGGGGCGGCGGCCTGGGCCAGGCTTGTGAACAACAGCAGGAGCAGGGCGACGATGCGCATCTTCGGATACTGCATGGGGAGATGTTCGATTTGACCTGGGGTGCGAACGAAGGTTCTCGCGATTTTTTTCGCAAAGCTGCGGCTTTCCGTATACTGGCGGCCTCTTTCAAGTTCAGGCTGATTTTCGCGGAGCGTCCATGTCCGGCAATACCTACGGCAAGCTGTTCACCGTCACCACCGCAGGCGAAAGCCATGGCCCCGCGCTGGTCGCCATCGTCGACGGCTGCCCGCCGGGCCTGGAAATTTCGCTGGCCGACCTGCAGCACGACCTGGATCGTCGCAAGCCCGGTACCAGTCGGCACACCACCCAGCGTCAGGAAGCCGACGAAGTCGAAATCCTCTCCGGGGTGTTCGAAGGTCGTACCACCGGTTGCTCGATTGGCCTGTTGATCCGCAACACCGACCAGAAATCCAAGGACTACTCGGCGATCAAGGACCTGTTCCGCCCGGCCCACGCCGACTACACCTACCACCACAAGTACGGCATCCGTGATTACCGCGGTGGTGGCCGCAGCTCGGCCCGTGAAACCGCCATGCGCGTGGCGGCTGGTGCCATCGCCAAGAAGTTCCTGGCCACCCAGGGCATTCGCGTGCGCGGCTACATGAGCCAGTTGGGCCCGATCGAAATCCCCTTCAAGACCTGGGACAGCGTCGAGCAGAATGCCTTCTTCAGCCCCGACCCGGACAAAGTCCCTGAGCTTGAGGCCTACATGGATCAACTGCGCCGTGACCAGGATTCGGTCGGCGCGAAGATCACCGTGGTCGCCGAGGGCGTGATGCCGGGCCTGGGCGAGCCGATCTTCGACCGCCTCGACGCCGAACTGGCCCACGCGCTGATGAGCATCAACGCGGTCAAGGGCGTGGAGATCGGTGCCGGGTTCGCCAGCATCGCCCAGCGCGGCAGCGAGCACCGCGACGAGCTCACGCCAGAAGGCTTCCTCAGCAATAACGCCGGCGGCATTCTCGGGGGTATTTCGTCGGGTCAGCCGATCGTTGCCCACCTGGCACTCAAGCCAACCTCGAGCATCACCGTGCCGGGTCGCTCGATCGACGTCAATGGGGACCCGGTCGACGTCATCACCAAGGGGCGCCATGACCCGTGCGTGGGCATTCGCGCCACGCCGATCGCCGAGGCGATGATGGCCATCGTGCTGATGGACCACCTGCTGCGCCACCGTGCGCAGAATGCCGAGGTGAAGGTCAACACCCCGGTGCTGGGCCAGCTCTGATCTAGCCAGGCCCGGCCTCTTCGCGGAGCATTCCCCGCGAAGAGGCCGGTACAGGTCCCCACAAGGCCGATCCATGCAGCCCATCCCTTACTGGCGTCTGTCCAGCTTCTACCTCTGCTACTTCGCCTTGCTCGGTGCCACTGCACCCTTCCTGGCCCTGTACTTCGACCACCTCGGCTTTTCCCCGGCACGCATCGGCGAGTTGGTGGCGATCCCCATGCTCATGCGCTGCATCGCCCCCAACCTGTGGGGCTGGCTGGGTGACCGCAGCGGTCGGCGCCTGCTGATCGTGCGCCTGGGGGCCCTGTGTACGCTGGCGACCTTTTCCCTGATCTTCTTTGCCAAGAGCTACGCCTGGCTGGCGCTGGTCATGGCCCTGCACGCGTTCTTCTGGCATGCGGTGCTGCCGCAGTTCGAAGTGATCACTCTGGCGCATCTGCATGGACAGACCTCGCGCTACAGCCAGGTCCGGCTATGGGGCTCGATCGGTTTCATCCTCACCGTGGTCGGGTTGGGGCGGTTGTTCGAATGGTTGAGCCTGGACATCTACCCGCTGGCGATGGTCAGCATCATGGCTGGCATCGTCATCGCCAGCCTGTGGGTGCCCAATGCCCAACCGGTCGAGCACGCCGAACGGCGCGAGGCAGAGGGCTTTCTCAAGCAACTGGCGGCTCCGGGCGTGTTGGCGTTCTATATCTGCGTGGCGCTGATGCAGCTCAGCCACGGCCCGTACTACACCTTCCTCACCTTGCACCTGGAACACCTGGGCTACAGCCGCGGCGCCATTGGCCTGCTGTGGGCGCTCGGGGTGGTCGCCGAGGTGCTGATGTTCATGCTGATGAGTCGGATCTTTGCGCGCTTCCCGGTGCGCAGCGTGTTGCTGGCGAGTTTCTTGCTGGCCTCGTTGCGCTGGCTGCTGCTGGGCAGCCTTGCCGATATGCCGGCGGTGCTGATCCTTGCCCAGTTGCTGCACGCAGCCACCTTCGGCTGCTTCCACGCGGCCTCCATCGCCTTCGTCCAGTCCAGCTTTGGCGCTCGCCAGCAGGGGCAGGGCCAGGCGCTGTATGCGGCGCTGTCCGGCACCGGTGGCGCGCTGGGTGCGCTTTATTCGGGCTACAGCTGGAAACTGCTCGGCCCGCAGTTCACCTTTGGTATGGCCAGCGTCGCAGCGCTGGCTGCAGCCGTTATCATTGCCCTTCGTTCGCAACAGACCAGGAACAGCCCCTGATGAGCATTCTCAGCGTTTTTCATTCCAGCAGCCCGCAGCTGGCGAACAAGGTGCTGACCCACCATGAAGACATTGCCGCCACCCTGGCCGAGCAGGGCGTGCAATTTGCACGGCACGACCACGGCCTGCGCATTCGCCCATGCAGCGCCGAGGCCCAGGTGCGCGAAGAGGCCGGTGGCCTGATCGACATGCTGATGACCACGCACGGTTGCCAGACCCTGATGCTGCTGAACCGAGACGGCGATCAGCCGACCGAGGTCGACCTGCGTGATGAGCACGTGCATGACGCCGTCGAGGTATTCGCGATGGTGAGCGGGCGAGGCCAAGTCAGCCTGCGTCTGGGTGAGCAGGTATTTGCGCTACTGTGCGAGAAAGGCGATGTGCTGGTAGTGCCTGCGCAGACTCGACGCTGGATCGATCTGGGTGATACACCGTTTTGCCTGGCCTTGCGCTTGTTTGGCAACGAGCAGGGCATCCGCATGACCGGCGACGAGCAGGCACGACAGTTTGCAGGGATGAGCGAGCTGTAATAGATCGCGGGGCAATCCTCTTCCCACAGAATCCCTTCGTGGAAGGAGGATTGCCCCGCGAAACGGGCGGCACTGTCAACGATAGGTCGGCAGGGCGAAACGTTGCTGGCTTTGCAGCATGGAGATAACAGGCAGTTCGCTGGCTTGCTCGGCCAGGTCGCGGCGAATGGCACTGATGGCCCAGGACAGTTGCTCGGCGCTGTGCAGTTGCGCATAGGAAAGCACACGACGAGTCACGGTGCCGTCGGCGGCGCGCAGGGTCAGCAGGATGCCGCCGTCCGGACGGGACTTGGTGTCGACCTGATAGGCTGGGAAGACCGAAACGAATTTTTCCTGGATGAGGTCCATATCAACTCCTGACGTGTAGGTTGGCAGACGTGAGTTGATGGTTGCAGTGACCGTGCCAGGCTTTTAGATAAAATAATTTCCTTTAGAAACAATAATTTATGTTGTTTTTTGGAATTGATTGCCGTGCATTGTGCATGGTCGTGCATTTTGCACAGTGCATTTTGCAAGGTCATAGAGCCTGCCTCTCGGTCCCATAGAATCTGAACCTTTGCTGCCCGGCGATGGCCTGACACAAAATTGGGCCAACACACTTGCCAGGAGGTTCCAGATGTCCGACCAACAGCCCACCGCGATGACCGAAGAAGAATCCGCCGCCTTCGCTGAAGAAGTATTCGAGCGCGCCCGCCGAGGCGATGCCGCCATGCTCGAGCGCCTGCTTGACGGTGGCTTGCCGGCTAACCTGCGCAATCACAAGGGCGACACCTTGCTGATGCTGGCGAGCTATCACGGTCATCATGAGGCGGTGAAGGTGCTGCTGGCCCATGGCGCGGACCCCTTGATCGCCAACGACAATGGCCAATTACCGATTGCTGGTGCTGCCTTCAAGGGCGACCTGGCGATGATCCGGCTGTTCATCGAGCACGGGGTGCCGGTGGACGCGGCAGCCGTCGATGGCCGCACGGCATTGATGCTGGCAGCGATGTTCAACCGCAGCGAAATCCTCGACTATCTCCTGGCCCAGGGCGCCGACCCGACCCGCCAGGATGCGCGTGGCGCTACCGCGCTGGTCGCGGCGCAGACCATGGGTGCCAGCGAAGCAGCCGCTCGCCTGCAGGCGCTGGTCGGCTGACACCTCGGGGGGTATCCTTGGCGCCTTTTTCGCCATTCGCCAAGCAGGGCCCCCCATGAAAAACCAGTTGCTCGAATTCATCAGCCTCATCGGCGCCGGTTGCCTGCGCGAGGCGGACATCGAGCGTATCGCCGACGAGGCCGCCCAGGCCTACGCCGACCCTGCCGCTTTTCTTGCGGCCAATCCCGACATCAACTACGACGACAGTTTCCCGATCCCGCTGGGCGAATGGGTGGTGCTCGGCAGTCTGCCGGACACCGTGGTGTTCCAGGCCGACAGCTACCAGGACCTGTTCCAGGCGATCAGCGATTCGTTCGACAAGAGCGTGCCCTTCACCCTCAAGCCCAAACAGTTGGCACGTACCGAGCCGCTGACCGCGCTCAACCGCATCCAGGTGCAGATGGGTGCACTGAACAAGGAAGCGGGCGGCTATGTGCTGCTGGACTTCAGCCAGTTGCTCGATGACGAGCTGCAGATGGTGATGGTCGGTCAGCAGGACCTGGCGCGCGTGCTGGAGCTGGGCGCCGAGTTGGGCATCAAGGTGGAACCGGCGTTGGAGGCCTTGAAGGTCGCGGTGCACGTCTGACGCGGCGATTGTGTGTTGCAGGGGCGGCGAATGCCGCCCCCACGGAGCTCCTGCAGATCAGCCCAGCGCGGTATCGAGGAACATCATCACCGCAAAGCCGCCCATCAGGCCCAGCGTTGCCGAAGTCTGGTGGCCGTTGCGGTGAGTTTCCGGAATCACCTCGTGCGACACCACGAAGATCATCGCGCCCGCTGCCAGGCCCATGCTGATCGGGTAGGCGAGGGCGAAGCCAGTAGAGATGCCCAGGCCGATCACTGCCCCCAGCGGCTCCATCAGGCCAGAGCCGATCGCCACCAGCGCGGCCTTGAAATTCGACAATCCTGTGGCGCGCAGGGCCATGGCCACGGCCAGGCCTTCGGGAATGTCCTGGATTGCGATGGCGCTGGTCAGCGGCAGGCCGATGCTCATGTCACCGTTGGTGAAACTCACGCCGATGGCCATGCCCTCGGGCAGGTTGTGCAGGGTAATGGCGAGCACGAACAGCCACACCCGGCTGATTCGTTCGGCGTCGGGCCCACAAGGGCCTGTGCTCTCGTGCTCGTGTGGGGTGAATCGGTCCAGGCCGAGCATCAGCAACACCCCCAGGCCCATACCCAGCACGACGACGCCCGCGGCGGCGGGGCCGTTGCCGGTGATTTCCCGTGCCGCATCCAGACCCGGCAGGATCAGCGAGAACGAACTGGCGGCGAGCATCATGCCGGCAGCAAAACCCAGCATCACATCCTGGCTGCGAGCACTGACATCGCGCAGCACAACGGCCAGCACCGCGCCCAAGGCCGTGGCGCCAAAGCCCGAAAGCCCGCCCAGCGCCGCCAGGTGCAGGTTCTGTGAGTGATCGCCGTTGACGGCATTCCACAGGCTGGCCAGCAGCAGGAGTACGATCGCCAGCAGGCTCAGCCCAAGGCCTGCACTGAGCCAGGGGGTACTCAGCGCTTGCTGGCGCCAGGCATCGATGAGAGAAGGGGTGTCGGCGCTGTGGCTGTGGGCGGGTGGCATGGGAACCTCGGAAGCGATGGATGACAGCAGTCTATCCAGTGACCTGCGAGCCCGGCCAAGGATTCCCTTCTATCGCGCCGATAGCAGGCTATGCTCAGCCACAGGAACGTTCACGCAGGAGTTGCAGCATGGGTTCTACCTTCAACAGCCTGGTCGGGCTGGTCATTCTGGCCCTGGATATCTGGGCGATCATCAACGTGCTGAAAAGCGGCAGCGAGACAGGGATCAAGATTCTGTGGATTCTGCTCATCCTGTTGTTGCCGGTGCTGGGCCTGATCATCTGGGCAATTGCCGGTCCGCGGGGCAACGTGCGCCTCTGACCGTTCATCGTGACGAAATTTTCACACGGCATTAACCAAACTCCGCGCCGCACATTTAATGTATGGGCCCTTGCCGGCGATTGTCCGGCACAGGACTGCGAGGCTGCGTCCAGCGCCTTTCCCAACCCCGAAATCCTAGGATCTTCCCATTCATGGCTAACACGGATGCCTTGAAGCAACGGGCCGCGTCGGCACCGTTCTCGCCGACCCTCAAATCGCACCTCGCCTACACCTTGCTCAGCGGCTTGCTGATCATGCTGATGCTCAGCCTGGTGCGCCTGGCGCTGCTGATCTATAACAGCGACATGATCGGCGACACCCCGTACTCCACGGTGGCCGAAGGCTTCCTCAACGGCCTGCGCTTCGACCTGCGGGTGGTGGTGTACCTGAGCATTCCGCTACTGCTGGCCCTTAACAGCCCCTGGGCCATGGCGCGGCGCGGCTTCTTCCGTTTCTGGTTGACCGTCAGCTCCAGCGTCGTGATGTTCCTTGGCCTGATGGAACTGGATTTCTATCGTGAATTCCACCAGCGCCTGAACGGCCTGGTCTTCCAGTACATCCAGGAAGACCCCAAGACCGTCATGAGCATGCTCTGGTACGGCTTCCCGGTGGTGCGTTACCTGCTGGCGTGGCTGTTTGGCACCTGGCTGCTGAGCCTGCTGTTCAAGGGCATCGACCGTTTGACTCGCGGTGGCCAGGGCAGCGGGCAGATCGTCGCTCAGCGCCGTGTCGCACCCTGGTACGGCCGCCTGGCGGTGTTCATGGTCATCCTGCTGGTGGCGGTGGTCGCTGCCCGTGGCACCCTGCGCCAGGGCCCACCCATGCGCTGGGGTGACGCCTTTACCACCGACTCCAATTTCGTCAACCAGCTGGGCCTGAACGGCACCTTGACGCTGATCGATGCCGCCAAGAGCCGTTTCGGCGAAGACCGTGCGAATATCTGGAAACCGGTGCTGGAAACCGGAGTCGCCCAACAAAGCGTGCGTGACCTGCTGCTGACCCCCAACGACACGCTGGTCGATGCCGACCAGGCGGCCATCCGTCGCGACTTCGTGCCGCCGGCCGGCAACACCTTGCCGATCAAGAACGTGGTGGTGATCCTCATGGAGAGCTTCGCCGGTCACTCGGTGGGCGCCCTGGGCAGTCCGAACAACATCACCCCGTACTTCGACAAGCTGGCCAAGGAAGGGCTGTTGTTCGATCGCTTCTTCTCCAACGGCACCCACACTCACCAGGGCATGTTCGCCACCATGGCGTGCTTCCCCAACCTGCCGGGCTTCGAGTACCTGATGCAGACTCCCGAGGGCGGGCACAAGCTCTCGGGCCTGCCGGCGCTGCTCAGCGCCCGTGACTACGACGATGTCTACGTCTACAACGGCGACTTCGCCTGGGACAACCAGTCCGGGTTCTTCGGCAACCAGGGCATGACAACCTTCATCGGCCGCAACGACTTCGTCAACCCGGTGTTCTCCGACCCGACCTGGGGCGTTTCGGACCAGGACATGTTCGACCGTGCCAACCAGGAGCTGGCCCACAACTACGGCAAGAAACCGTTCTACGCCTTGCTGCAGACGCTCTCCAACCATACCCCGTACGCCTTGCCCAAGGACCTGCCGGTGGAGAGGGTCACAGGGCAGGGCCGCCTGGACGAGCACCTGACCGCCATGCGCTATTCCGACTGGGCGTTGGGCCAGTTCTTCGAGAAGGCGCGCAAGGAGCCCTACTTCAAGGAGACCCTGTTCGTGATCGTCGGCGACCATGGTTTTGGCAACCACCAGCAGGTCACCGAGCTGGATCTGGGGCGTTTCAACGTGCCGCTGCTGCTCATCGCACCGGGTATCCAGGACAAGTTCGGTGCGGTCAAACACACCGTCGGCACCCAGGTCGATATCGTGCCGACCATCATGGGTCGCCTGGGTGGCGACACCCGTCACCAGTGCTGGGGCCGTGATCTGCTGAACCTGCCTGCCGGTGACCAGGGCGTGGGTATGATCAAGCCATCGGGCAGCGAGCAGATCGTTGGCCTGGTGCAGGGTGATCACATCCTCATCGAGTCCAAGGACATGACGCCACGGATGTATCGCTACCAGCTGGGGCGTGAGTTCAAGGCCGAGTTGATCGAGAGCCCGGATCAGCCTGAGATGCTCAAGAAGCTCGAGGCCTATATCCAGACCGCGACCAAGAGCCTGCTGGACAACACCGCCGGCGTGGTTCACGGCAAGCCTGAGTAACGCTTGCCTGTATGAAAAGCCCGCCGATGATGGCGGGCTTTTTCATTTGCGGCATCTGTCATCGCTTGCTGAAGAAATCTTCATCTCCATCCCTCAGCCACTCTGAACATCAGCCTTTGTGTATGGTCAGCTAAGTACGGATATCGCTCACCGTTGTGCTTCCAAGAGGGTCGATCAATGAAAGAGTGGGAAATCATCTTTGCTGATCAGAAAGGTGTAACGCAGTACCTGCTGCTCAAAAGCGAGCATCTGCCCAGTGAAGAGGATGCGGCGCGGGCCATCCGCTCCAAGCTGTTTCCGCTCATGGATGAACTGGACCTCAACGATTTCCAGGACCGAAAACCGTCCCCTACCGCGCTGTGGCTCAAGGAGCAGAACGGCGTGATCATCACCACCATCCACGAAGCGCGCTGAAAGGGGCACCTGGCAAGGTGCCGTCACAGGCACTACGCTAGACAGAGGCGTCGGTCTTCTGCGGGTCTACGCCGTTTTCATTCGCGTCTTGCATCAGCTCGAACTGCCAGGCCCCTTGCGGGCTGCCGGCAGGTGCGTAGTGCACGGAAAGTCTATCCCTTGGGTTTTTCAGGAGGACGTTTCATGAGCAGCCAGAACGAAGACATCAGCAGCAGCGTGCTTCGCCAGATGAAAGCGGGTGGTTTCGATTTCACCCAGATCCATCCCATCGAGTTCTATGCCACTTTTCCAGACGAAGTCGGGGCACGCCGGGCCGCGGGGCAATTCCGCGGAGAGTCGATCAATGCCCAGGTACACGAGCGCGATGACGGCGCCTGGCACCTGGAACTGAGCAAGGTCATGTACGCCACCTACCGAGGGATCGGGGCTTTCGAGGAGGCCTTCGAGGCGGTGATTTCGCCGCTGGGAGGCGAGGTCGAGGGTTGGGGCGTCAAACAGGAAAGACTCATCGCCTGACGCGTTCGGGGCTGCGCTGCGGCCCCGCGCATTCTTCTCAAGGTCGCCGCTTGGCCATGTGCCCGAGGTAGGCGATCAGCGCATCGAGCTCCTGCTCGCTCAACACATCCTTCGAGAACCCCGGCATGCGTGCCTGCGGCCACTGCCTGAGGCTCTGCGGGTCGCGAATGTACAGGCGCAGGTAACTCGGCTGGAAGTACTCGGTGGGGTTGTGCGGCAGGTTCAGGTCCGGCCCGAACTGGGCATCCCCCGCGCCATTGAGGCGATGACAGGCCAGGCAGTTCTGCTGGAACAATGCAAAACCTTGGCGTACCGGGTCTTGCGCGGGAAGCTCGGGCGCAGGCAGCAGGGCAGGAAAGCGCTCGGCGACCGGCGCCAGGCGACGGATGCTGGCGATCTGGTAGGGCCATTGTTCGGGGCGTATGCCGCTTGCCTGCGGGTCGGTCCAGACCAGGTAGAACGGGCCGGCGCCGGGCTTGTCCTCGGCCAGCGCTGGCCATGGCTGGCGCGGATCTTCCACGGCCAACCACGCCCGTGCCGGGCCTTCCTGCAGCAGCGGCGCAGCGGGCATCTCCGCGGCAAAGCCATCCAGTGCCACCGCTTGCAGGTGATCGCCGGGCTTCACCCCTTCGAGCAGGGTCGCCAGCGGCACCGCACGGTAATGCATGGGGCGTTTGTAGGCCACGTCCTGGGGGATGTCGATCGCACGCGCCTGCGGGTGCTCGAGCAATTGCTCGGACTGCCATTGGCGTTGACCGTTGCCCAGCTCCAGTGTCAATTGCGCAGCCGCCAGTGGCAGGCTGACCAACAGCAACAGCAAACTCAGGCAATGGCGCATGAGCGATCTCCAACCCGGACAGGTCGGCAGATTACCCTTGCGCAGCGTGCGAATGCCACCGCTGCCTTCAGCCGAACAAGCGTGTCAGGTTCGGCAGGATCAGCAGCAACGTGGTGGCGAAGAGTATGAGTCCGGCTTGGCGTACTTTCGATTGTCTGAACATGGCGGACCGCCTTCTTGTTGTTATTCCTGAATAGCCTTTGGCTTCCTTGTCTTGCGTCGGGTCGATCACTGTGGCGTATGAAACGCAGGCCTTGCGTGCCTCTTGCGTGAATGTCTACCCCAACAGTAGGGCGAACACCGGCCTTGTTTGAGAACCCTTTGTTCTAAGCGTGTTTACAGGCATTTCCGAACGTTATGAGGCCAATGGCCATTTAGCTGGCATGCTCTGACTAGACACATCGAGGATGCTGTACGGGCAGGGTCTGCCAGGTGACCGTTCGTCAGTGCACACCTCTTGCTTGTACGTGTCTTTCGCGTCAGTCTCTACATCAGATTCCATCACATGTCGTTCAGGACTATCCCTATGTCGTTACGCATCTGCATCCTTGAAACCGATGTCCTGCGACCGGAGTTGACCGCGCAGTATCGGGGCTACGGAAGGATGTTCGAGCAGCTGTTCTCGCGTCAGCCGATCGCCGCCGAGTTTCGCGTCTTCAACGTGATGAACGGCGAGTATCCGCCCGAAGGTGAAACCTTCGATGCCTACCTTGTGACCGGCAGCAAGGCCGACTCGTTCGGTACCGATCCCTGGATCCAGACCCTCAAGGCCTACCTGCTCAAGCTTTATGAGCGGGGCGAGAAGCTGCTGGGGGTTTGTTTTGGTCACCAGGTGCTGGCGCTGGTGCTGGGCGGCAAGGCTGAGCGCGCCGATCGCGGCTGGGGGCTGGGTATCCACCGCTACAGCCTGGCGGCCCACGCGCCATGGATGGACCCTGAGGTGACCGAACTGACCCTGCTGATCAGCCATCAGGACCAGGTGACCGCGTTGCCTGAAGGCGCAACCCTGATCGCCTCCAGCGATTTCTGCCCGAATGCGGCCTATCACGTGGGTGACCAGGTGCTGTGCTTCCAGGGGCATCCGGAGTTTGTCCACGACTATTCCCGTGCGCTGCTCGATGCGCGCCAGGACGTTCTGGGGGATGAGGTGTATCACAAGGCCGTGGCGAGCCTGGCCACCGAGCACCAGGGCGATCTGGTGGGCGAGTGGATGCTGCGGTTCGTCCAGCAACCGCGCAAGGGCAAGCAGAGCGCGGCCTGAGCCTGCCACTGGGTCGTTCTTTTCGCGGGCTTGTATGGCGCCGCCGCGAAAAGAACGACTCGCTAGCTAGCCCGTTACAACCATCCCGAGCGCTTGAAGCTCGCATACAGCCCTGCACATCCCGCCCCGATCACGCCCAGCACCGCAAAGTACCCATAGTGCCAGCCCAGCTCCGGCATGTTCTGGAAGTTCATTCCGTAGATCCCGGCAATGGCCGTGGGGAAGGCGAGTATCGCCGCCCACGCAGCGAACTTGCGCTGCACGATGCTCTGGCGTGACGACTCCAGCAGCATGCCGATCTCGATGGTCTGGCTGGCGATGTCGCGTATGCCGACAAGGTCCTCCATCTGCCGCGTGACGTGGATCTGCACGTCGCGAAAGTACGGGCGCATGTTCTTGTCGATGAACGGAAAGCTCAGGCGCTGCAGCTCTTCGCCGATCTCCACCATCGGCGCCACGTAGCGGCGCAGGCGCAGGATGTCGCGCCGCAAGCTGTGCAGGCGGCGGATGTCCTGTTCTTGCAGCGAGCCGCTGAGCACGCTTTGCTCCAGCTCCTCGATCTCGCCATGGATCGCCTCGCTGACGGGCTGGTAGTTTTCGGTGACGAAGTCGAGCAGGGCGTAGAGCACGAAGTCCTCGCCGTGCTCGAGCAGCAGCGGCCGCGCTTCGCAGCGCTGACGTACCAGGGCGTAGGATTTCGAATGGCCGTTGCGGCAGGTGATGATGTAGCCGTTGCCGGCAAAGATGTGGGTCTCGATGAACTCCAGCTTGCCCTCATGGCGCACCGGCGAATAGGTGACGATGAACAGCGCGTCGCCGAAGGTTTCGAGCTTGGGGCGGCTGTGCTTCTCCAGCGCGTCCTCGATGGCCAGTTCGTGCAGGCCGAACTGGCGCTGCAGGTTGGCCAGCTCCTGGGCGTTGGGCTCCTCCAGGCCTATCCAGACGAAGTGCCCAGGCTTGCGTGCCCATTCACTGCCTTCGTCGAGGCTGATGTTGGTGACCTTTCTCCCGGCGCTGTACACCGCCGCTGCGACGACTCGACCCATGGTTGCCTGCTTCTTCGGTTGGACACCCCGACAGCTTGGGCCGTGCTGCGGCGTAGAGCAAGCTGGCGGCTCAGGCCTGCGGCAACTCCCGCTCCATGCGATCGATGCACTGCTGCATCTGCAGGCGGCATTGCTCCATCAGCGCCGGCACGTCCTGCTGCCCCAGGCCATGGGTGGCGATCGGTGGCAAGGAGCGGACGATCACCGTGCGCTGTCGCCAACTGTTGAGACTCAGGCGCTTGGAGTAGCGGCTGACGCATACCGGCACGATCGGCACGCCGGCCTCGACCGCCATGTGGAACGCGCCTTTCTTGAACGCCAGCAGGTGTTCAGTCGGGTTGCGTGTGCCTTCGGGGAAGATCCAGATCGAGGTGTCGTCGCGCAGGATCCGCGTGGTCAGTCGCATCGCCTTGCGCGCCTGGTAGGCATTCTTGCGGTCCACCAGTACGTTGCCGCCGAGCCAGAACAATTGGCCGAACAACGGAATCCAGCCCAGGCTCTTCTTGCCGATGGCAACCGTACGCCGTGGAACCACCTGGCCGAGGATGAACAGGTCGTAGTTGGATTGATGATTGGCGACGATCACGCAGCCGGGCGGCTGGTCCCACAAAGGGCCGACTTCAGCCTTGACCCGGATGCGCATGAGCCAGGCTGCTGGCACGCTGTAGAGGCGGGCGAACAGGCGGCTGTTATCGGGGTTGAAGGGGCGGCACAGGCCGATGACCAGGCCGACGGCGCCGACCAGCAGGAAGTGCAGCGCCAGAAGGAGCATGCGAAGCATATAGAGCATGATACGGCTCACACCAGACAGTCGCGGCGCAGTGTACGACCGTGCACTGGTCAGGGCAAACCGGCGAGCAGAGACCGGTCGCGTCCTGGCTTTGCTGGAGCGGCACGCGGCAGCTCCAGCAAGCCTGGTTTCAGCCCATGTGGCCCTTGTCGGCCTCGATCGCCTTGTCGAGCGTCTCCAGCAGCGCCTTGCGCACTTTGCGCTTGGTGTTCTTGTGCGCCAGCATGTTCAGTTTCTTCAGTTCCCGCGCCGCGCTCAGCGCCGTTTCCTGGAGTTGCTCGGCGGGTACCACCTTGTCGAGGAACCCGGCCACCACTGCCCCGTGCGGGTCGAAGACCTCGGCATTGTTCACCGAGCGCTGGAAGGTCGAGCGGGTCAGGCGGTCGCGAGCCAGCTCGATCCCGGCATGGTGCATGGTCATGCCGATCTGGACCTCGTTCAGGCAGATCTTGTACGGACCTTCGACACCGATACGGTAGTCGGCCGACAGCAGCAGGAACGCGCCCTTGGCCACGGCATTGCCGGGGCAGGCGACGATCACCGGGAAGGGGTGCGAGAGCAGGCGGCGGGCCAGGGTGGAGCCGGCTGTGACCAGGTCGATCGCCTCTTTGGGGCCGGCGGTCATCACCTTGAGATCGTAGCCGCCGGAAAGAATGCCTGGCTGGCCGGTGATGATCACCACGGCACGTTCTTCCTCGGCACGGTCCAGTGCTGCGTTGAAGGCGGTGATGACGTCCGGCGAGATCGCGTTGACCTTGCCGTTGTTCAGGGTCAGGGTGGCGATGCCGTCTTCGGCGTGGTAGGTAATCAGCTCGCTCATGACAGAGTCCTTTGGGTGGCGTGGCGATGACGTTACCCAGCAGCGCAGGCCAGGTAAAGCGCCAAGGCTGACTGGCCGGTCAGCCTTGGCCAGCTACCCCGTGTGGCGTCGGGGCCGGTGTCAGGAATGCGGAAAAAGCGCAGGCCAGATTGGCAGCATCGCCCTGGCTGGCCAGGCTTTTCCGGGGCGAGGCTTAAGCGCATGAAAATTCTGAAAAAAATGCTTGCCAAAGGAAAGGTCTTCTACTAAATTAGCGCGCCTCGACAGGCTGAATGGCTTGAAGAGATCCGGTGAAGTGTCCGAGTGGTCGAAGGAGCACGCCTGGAAAGTGTGTATACGAGAAATCGTATCAAGGGTTCAAATCCCTTCTTCACCGCCACATTCCACAAGAAACCCCTGAATCGAAAGGTTCAGGGGTTTTTTGTTTGCGTGAAATCCGGCTTGGCGTGCTCGCCCGCGAACACCGACCAAGCCGGTGTCCGCGGGGAAGCGATATATTCAGAAACTGACCGACGCCGACAGTCTTGCCGTGCGCGGCGCGCCCTGGAACAGATAGTTGTCGCCCAGGTAATCCCCCACATCGCGCCAGTAGCGCTTGTCGAAAATGTTGTCTACCGTCAGGCGCAGCACGGTGTCATAGTCACCGATGCGGGTGCGGTAGCGGCTGCCGATATCGAATACCGTGTAGCCGCCGACCTCGACGTTGCCTGCCTGGCTCGCGTACTTGCTGGCGCTGTAGCGTGCACCGCCGAGCAGTGCCAGGCCCGGCACCGGAAGGTTGTATTCGGCTTGCAGCGCCGCGCGCAGGCGAGGCACGTTGATCGCCTGGTGGCCCTCGTAGGCGTCGGTGCCGCTGTTCTTCACCCGGGCGCGGATCGCGGCGGCGCTGGCGTGCAACTGCAGGCTGGATGTCACCCAGCCGCTGGCGCCGAGCTCCAGGCCGGTGTTCTTCTGCTGGCCTTGCTGCACATAGATTGGGTCCGTACCGTCCTGTGGTCGGGCGTACTGGTAGGCCTGGCGGATCTGGAACAGCGCTGCGCTCAGGCTCATGCCTTTCCAATCGCGCTTGATACCCACTTCCAATTGGCGCGACAGGGTCGGGGCGAGGATCTCGGCAGCGTTGCTGGCGAACCAAGGCGCGGTGCCGCCCGCCGACAGGCCTTTGGACCAGCTGGCGTACAGCGTGGTGTCCGCTTGCGGTTTGTAGATCAGGGCGGCGTTGGGCAGCAACTGGTACTGGCGGGTATGGCGGCCAGCAGCACCGGTTTCGTCCCAGGTCTTTTCGTCCAGGCGCACTTCGCGCGCGCCGAGTACGGTCTGCCATTGCTCGTTGAAGCTGATGCGGTCGCTGACGAACAGGCCGTACTGGCGGCTGTCCAGGCGGCGTTCGCTATGTCCGATCGGTTTTTCGGACGGCGCCAGAGCGGGCGCGCCGGTGTAGATGTTTCCGCTGCCGAGCCACTCGTTGTAATACGGACGCTGATCAAGGGTCCGACGCTGGGCGCTGCTGCCGACAGTCAGTTCATGCTGCAGGCCCAAGGCTTGGAAACGGCCTTCGAGGGTGGCCTGGAGTTCGTCGGTGCGCCGGGTGTCGTCGGGGCTGCGGAAGTCGTAGATGCCGTAGTCGCCGTTGCCGGAGAAGAACGCGTCGTCGCCGGAGCCCCAGGCGAACGCACTGTAGTCGTCAATCACCACCTTGCTGCGCGAAGCGCTGAGCGTGCCGGTCCAGGCTTCGTTGAAGCGGTACTCGAAGCGTCCGCCCAGGTTCAACGAGTCGTTCGTCACAGGCTTGGCCCAATGCTGGTAGGCCAGGCGGTCGTCCGGGTCGATGCCGTGGGGCACCTGGGTGCCGCCCAGCAACTGGTAGCCGGGCACCGAGCGCTGTTCGCGGTGCTGATACTCGGCATCGAGTTGCAGGGTGGCGTCGGGGTTGATCTGCCAGTCGAATGCCAGCGAGGCGAAGTCGCGCTTGCCGTCGGCATGGTCGACGTAGGAACGGATGTCTTCATGGGCGAGGTTGGCGCGCAGGCCGAACTGTTTCTCGCTGCCGAACCAGCCGCCGAGGTCGGTGGCCAGGTAGCGTTCGCCCTGCTCGTTGGTCGAGACGGTGACACTGCGCACATCCTCGGCGCGCTTGGTCACATAGTTGACCAGCCCGCCGGGTTCGGACACGCCGCTCTGCAGGCCCGACAAACCCTTGAGCAATTCGACCTGTTGCTTGTTCTCCAGCGCCACGTTCTGCTCGCCGGCGATGGTCTGGCCATTGATCCGATAGCTGCTGGCGGCATTCAGTTCGAAGCCGCGCACGTTGAAGTTCTCGTAGTAGCCGATCGGCGCGTAGCTTTCGCCGACCGAGGCATCGCTTTGCAGCACCTCGCTGAGCAAGCGTACCTGGCGATCATCGAGCAGTTGGCGACTGAACACGCTGACCGAGGCCGGGGTGTCGAGCAGCGGTGCGGCATGCCAGCCGCCTACCTGGGCTTCACGTGGTTGATAGCCGTCATCGCCGCTGCGTTCGGTGACCTGCAAGGGGGCGAGGGTCACGCGTTCATCGGCCAGACCCTGACCGGCATGCAGCGCAAGGCCCAGGCCAAGCAGGCCAAAGGGCAGGCGGGGGCGAAGCGGGGTCATGCAAGGCTCCTTGGAAGGCGGATGCGCCGGTATGCTCCGGCGGCAGTCGGTGGGGCGGTTGGCAAAGGGGCGCAATGGTAGCAGGGGTGTCAGGGGCTGTGCGGTGTTCTTTTCGCGGGCAAGCCCGCTCCCACAGGTATCACACACTGCTCTTGGGTTCAGTGGGGTGCCCGCGAAAAGAACACCTCGATCATGCAGACGAACTCGACCCCGATGGTTTTACCTGGCGCCCGAGCGCTGACGCTGGCGCCAGGTGTCGTCGATCTTCGACCAGGTCTTGCCATCGGTAATGGCCAGCAGCTTGCGGCCATCCTTGAACGTGGCGAGAAAGGTGGCTTCCTCCTCTTTGCCGCCAAGCCACAATCCGGCGAGCATGCCGACCGGCCCGGCCACCAGGGCGCCGGCGACACCCCAGCCGAGGGTGGCGCCCAGGTTGCGGTTCGATTCCAGGCTGGCGAGCCGGAGGTCCTTGATACGGGCCAGGGAGATACGCTCACCGGCCTGGCTGCGTGGGGTCTTGAGTGTGAGCGATCCGTTGCGATACTCGCCTTCACCTTGCAAGAAATCGCCGGATTGCACCGTGAGTCTTGTCATTGTGTCGTCCTGTCAGTGGAGGGGCTGTAACCAGCACCTACTGAGCGCCGCACCCCTCGGCAAGTCAACGAGCAGGCGACGGAGGGTCGTGCGACCGGTTGTCGCGAGGCCAGACGCCATTAACGAACAACGGTCTTGAATCATCAGCAGGACGTCGCTTTTTCATAATAAAACTTCCCGGCCTTGAATAATAAACCGGTCAGTCATTATCTGGAGTATGGGTACTCCTCAATACACCTGGTGCATAACAGTTTGCGCAAATAACAGCGGCGCACCGCTTATTTCTCCGTTAGGAAGATTGGCGTCAAAAAACACTGGACAGAAAGTTTCTAAATGTGTCAGTTTTTTTGCGCCTCACAAGGGCGAGTGACAGGATGCTCTCGCCGAAAGTTTGAGCGTTCCTGTCGAACATCAACTTTTCCGCAAACAAGGAAGTGTCTGCATGTCGAAAGTCAAAGCAAATGCTGTTGTTTCTGCTGCCTCGGTGTTGCAACCGAACGGGCCGAGTTCGGCCTTCGGGCTGATCAACAGCTTCGCCCACCAGTACGATCGCGGTGGTGCGAACATCAATGGCAAACCTTCGTTCACCGTCGATCAGGCAGCCACCCAACTGCTGCGCGACGGGGCGTCCTGGAAGGACCTGAACAAGGACGGCACCATCAGCCTCACCTACACCTTCCTGACCAAAGCGCCGGCGGACTTCGCCAGCCGTGGCCTGGGCAGCTTCAGCCAGTTCAACAACCAGCAGAAAGCCCAGGCCAAGCTGGCCATGGAGTCCTGGGCCGACGTGGCCAAGCTGAGCTTCACCGAGGCAGCTTCGGGCGGCGACGGTCACATGACCTTCGGCAACTTCAGCGCCAGCAACGGTGGCGCGGCGTTCGCCTACCTGCCGTTCGACGGATGGGGTTCGCACAAAGGTGAGTCGTGGTACCTGATCAATAGCGGTTATCAGGTGAACATCAATCCCGACACTGGCAACTACGGTCGCCAGACCCTGACCCACGAGATCGGCCACGTGCTCGGCCTGTCCCACCCCGGTGACTACAACGCCGGCGAGGGCAACCCGAGCTATCGTGACGCTTCGTATGCACAGGACACCCGCGGCTACAGCGTCATGAGCTACTGGAGCGAAAGCAACACCGCGCAGAACTTCGTCAAGGGCGGCGGGCAGTACTACGCGTCGGCCCCGCTGATGGACGACATCGCGGCGATCCAGAAACTCTACGGCGCCAACTACGCCACGCGTTCGGGCGACACCGTGTACGGCTTCAACTCCACGGCTGATCGCGATTTCTACTCGGCCACCTCGGCTTCGTCGAAGGTGGTGTTCAGCGTGTGGGATGGCGGCGGCAACGATACCCTGGACTTCTCCGGGTTCACCCAGAACCAGAAGATCAACCTCAACGAGGCTTCGTTCTCCGATGTTGGTGGCATGATCGGGAACGTCTCGATCGCCAAGGGCGTGACCGTGGAGAACGCCATCGGCGGTTCGGGCAACGACCTGTTGATCGGCAACGCGGTGGCCAACGTGCTCAAGGGGGGGGCCGGCAACGACATCATCTACGGCGGTGGCGGGGCTGACACCCTCTGGGGGGAAGCGGTGCGGACACCTTCGTCTATGGCGCCATCAGCGATTCGACGGCCAAGGCGCCGGACCGGATCATGGATTTTGTCAGCGGTCAGGACAAGATTGATCTGTCAGCCATCTCGGCGTTTTCCCAGGGCAAGCTACCGCTAGAGTTCGTCAGTGCCTTCACCGGACATGCCGGCGAGGCCGTTCTCAGCTACGACCAGGCGACCAACCTGGGCAGCCTGTCCATCGACTTCACCGGCAATAGTCTGGCTGACTTCCTGGTGACCACCGTAGGTCAGGCCGTCGCCACGGATATCGTGGTCTGACGGGCCGGGAGCGGCTCGCGTAGCGCTGCGCGGGTTGCTCCCTGCCACATGGACCACGCGAGGTGGATGGATGCGAGCAATCAAACGAATGATCGCGCTGGGCGCGATTCCCTTGATGTCTATGACCGAGGTAGGTATGGCGAGCAGCCTGCTACTCCCCAACGCCGCGCAACTGGCCGGGCGCTGGACGCTTTATCCGCAGCAGCAGCAGGCCAGTGCCTGCACCCTGCGCCTGTCGGCCAGCGAGGGCGCGCTGGACGGTGACCTGGCCTGCGCCGAGCGCTTGCTCGGGGTTCGTCCGGGCAGTTGGCTGGTGACACCCGACACCCTGGCACTGGTGGGCGGCGACGGCAGCACGGTGGTGCATTTCAGCCGACAGGGCGCCGGTCGCTATACCTGGACTTCAGCCGCCGGCAGTGCAGTGGTGCTGGAGCGTGTGGACAATTAATTACCCGGCCAAGTTATAACGGCAATAAGGGCGAAACATGAAACTTCCGAGCAACAGGCCCGGCGCACTTTTGTGGGCGGCACTTGGCGAATTCAAATCGACGTTGATCAGCGTCGGTTTTTTTACTGCGTTGATCAATATTCTCATGCTCGTGCCGTCGATTTATATGCTGCAAGTGTACGACCGTGTACTGACTTCGCAGAATGAAACCACCCTGTGGATGTTGACGCTGATGGTGGTGGGTTTCTTCGCATATATGGGCGTGCTGGAAGCGGTGCGCAGTTTCATTGTGATTCGCGTCGGCCATCGACTGGAACAGCGCTTCAACCTGAACATCTATCGCGCCGCGTTCGAACGTAACTTGCGCCAGGGTGATGGCGCCGCTGGCCAGGCCTTGAACGACATGACCCAGGTGCGCCAGTTCGTCACTGGCCCTGCGTTGTTCGCCTTCTTCGATGCCCCCTGGTTTCCGGTGTACCTGGCGGTGATTTTCCTGTTCAACGTCTGGCTGGGTGTGCTCGCCAGTGCCGGAGCCTTGCTTTTGGTACTGCTGGCCGTGCTCAACGAGCGCCTGACCCAGCGCCCGCTGGCCGAAGCGAGCAACCTGCAGCAGCAGTCGAGCAGCCTGGCCGGCAGCCAACTGCTCAACGCCGAAAGCATCCAGGCCATGGGCATGCTCGGCGCGCTACGCCAGCGCTGGTTCGCCTTGCACGGGCGCTTTCTCGAGTTGCAGAACCGGGCCAGCGACACGTCGGCAGTGATCACTGCCACCAGCAAGTCCCTGCGCCTGTGTTTGCAGTCGCTGGTGCTGGGCCTGGGTGCGCTGCTGGTGATCGAGGGCCAGATGACGCCGGGCATGATGATCGCCGGCTCCATTCTCATGGGCCGGGTGCTGGTGCCGATCGACCAGCTCATTGCGGTGTGGAAGCAGTGGAGCGGTGCCCACTTGGCCTACAAGCGCCTGGAAACCTTGCTGCAGGAGCATCCTGAACCACCAGTGCCAATGTCGCTGCCAGCGCCTGACGGTCAGTTGTCCATCGAGCAGGTCAGCGGCGGGCCACCGGGGCGCAGGGTCGCCACCGTGCAGCAGGTCAGTTTTGCCCTGGCGCCCGGTGAGGTGCTGGGGGTGCTGGGGGCTTCGGGGTCCGGCAAGTCGACCCTGGCCAGGTTGCTGGTGGGTGTCTGGCAACCGCTGGCGGGCCATGTGCGCCTGGATGGCGCCGAGCTTTCCCAGTGGGACCGCGATGCGCTCGGTCCGCATATCGGCTATCTGCCGCAAAGTATCGAGCTGCTGCGTGGCAGCATTGCCGAGAATATCGCCCGATTCGGCGAGCTCGATGGCCATAAGGTGGTGGAGGCTGCGCGTCTGGCGGGGGTGCATGAATTGATCCTGCGCTTGCCGCAGGGGTACGACACGCGCCTGGGCGAGGGCGGTGGCGACCTCTCTGGCGGCCAGAAACAACGTATTGCCCTGGCGCGCGCGCTCTATGGCAGCCCCTGTCTGATCGTGCTCGACGAACCCAACTCCAACCTCGACAGCCTTGGCGAGGCGGCGTTGGCCAATGCCATCGTCCAGTTGAAGGCTCTGGGGCGCACGGTGGTGTTGGTGACCCATCGCAGCGCGGCGCTGGCCCAGGCTGACAAGTTGCTGGTGATGAACGACGGGCGCGTGCAGGCGTTTGGCCCTGCGCGGGATATTCTCCAGGCGCTGGGCCAGGGCACCGCACAGCGGCCGCTGCAAGCCGGAGGTGGTGCATGAGCCGCGTGACGAGCGATGCACGCTTCTACGTGCGCCTTGGCTGGCTGCTGACCCTGCTGGGGTTTGGCGGATTCATGGCCTGGGCCAGCCTCGCGCCGCTGGATCAGGGCGTGGCGGTGCAGGGCACCGTGGTGGTGTCGGGCAAGCGCAAGGCAGTGCAGTCGATGGCTGCCGGGGTGGTCAGCCGGATTCTGGTCAGCGAAGGGCAGGTGGTGCGCCAGGGTGAGCCGCTGTTCCGCCTCGATCGTACCCAGGTACAAGCAGATGTCGAGGCGCTGCAGGCCCAGTACCGCATGACCCAGGCCAGCCTTGCGCGTTGGCGCGGTGAACGGGACAACGTGGGGCAGGTGCAGTTTCCTGCGGAGCTGATGGATGAGTCCGATGCGCAACTCGGCCTGGTTGTTGAAGGTCAGCGCCAGCTGTTCGATAGCCGTCGCCAGGCCCTGGCCCGTGAACAGGGCGCGGTGTCGGCCAGCATCGAAGGCTCCCAGGCCCAACTGGCCGGCATGCGCCGGGCACGGGGCGACCTGCAGGCCCAGGCTGACTCCCTGCGCGAGCAGTTGGACAATCTGCGCCCGCTGGCCGGCGAGGGCTACATCCCGCGCAATCGGGTGCTCGAATACCAGCGGCAGTTGTCCCAGGTGCAACGTGACCTGGCGCAGAACGCAGGCGACAGCGCGCGCCTGGAGCAAGGCATCGTCGAGGCCCGGCTCAACCTGCAGCAGCGCCGCGAGGAATACCAGAAAGAGGTGCGCACCCAACTGGCCGAGGCCCAGGTCAAGGCCGCGACGCTGGAGCAGCAGCTCAACTCGGCACGCTTCGAGTTGCGTCACAGCGAGATCCTCGCACCCGCCGACGGCATCGCCGGCAACCTGGGCGTCCACACCGAGGGTGCGGTGGTGCGGGCAGGCGACACGTTGCTTGAGATCGTGCCGCAAGGCACAGCGCTGGAGGTGGAGGGGCGCTTGCCGGTGAACCTGGTGGACAAGGTCGCGCCGCAGTTGCCGGTCGATATCCTGTTCACGGCCTTCAACCAGAACAGCACGCCACGGGTTACCGGCGAGGTGGCGCTGATATCGGCCGACCAGTTGCTCGACGAGCGCAGCGGCCAGCCGTACTACGTGCTGCGCAGCACCGTCAGTGAAGAGGCGCTGGCGCGTTTGCAGGGCTTGTCGATCCGTCCGGGCATGCCCGCCGAACTGTTCGTGCGCACTGGCGAGCGCTCGCTGCTCAACTACCTGTTCAAGCCCCTGCTCGACCGTGCAGGCAGCGCCTTGACCGAACAATAAGGACGTTGCGATGAAATCATCTGCAACCGGTCTGCTGGCGGCCTGCGTGCTGCTGCCGACACTGGCCCAGGCCGGCATGGGGCCGTTTCAGGTCTACGAACAGGCCTTGCGCCGCGATCCAACCTACCTCGCCGCCTTCAAGGCCCGCGAGGCAGGCCAGGAGTATCGCGCCATCGGCCGTGCAGGCCTGCTGCCCAACCTTTCCTACAGCTACAACAAAGGCCGCAACGATTCGAAAGCCAGCTACCTCGGTGATTCGCGTCGTTCAAGTGAAGACAGGCGCTATGACAGCTATGGCTCGACCTTCATTCTCCAGCAACCGCTGTTCGACTACGAAGCCTATGCGGCCTATCGCAAGGGGGTGGCCCAGGCGCTGTTCGCCGACGAAAGCTTTCGCGACCAGAGCCAACAGTTGCTGGTGCGGGTGATGACCAGCTTCACCCAGGCCCTGTATGCCCGGGATCAGATCGCCATCAGCGTGGCCAGCAAGCAGGCCTACCGCCAGCAATTCCAGCAGAACCAGCGTCTGTTCCAGGCCGGCGAGGGGACGCGCACCGACATCCTTGAGGCCCAGGCACGTTTCGAGTTGGCTGATGCCGAGGAAATCCAGGCACGTAACGACGAGGATGCCGCATTGCGCGAGCTCGGTGCGCTGATCGGCGAGCCGGCTGTGCGCATCGATGAGCTGGCGCCGCTGCGCAGTGGCTTCGCCTTCCCGCAGGTTACGCCGACCAGCTATGAGGCCTGGCAATCGCTGGCGCTGGCCAGCAACCCGCAACTCGGCTCGCAGCGCCATGCGCTGGAAGTGGCGCGCTACGAAGTCGAGCGTAATCGCGCCGGGCACCTGCCCAAGGTCAGCGCCTTCGCCACTTCGCGGCGCCAGGAGTCGGACAGTGGTAACACCTACAACCAGCGCTACGACACCAACACCGTCGGTATCGAGATCAGCGTGCCGCTGTTTGCCGGTGGTGGCGTCAGCGCTTCGACGCGCCAGGCCAGCCGGCATCTGGAGCAGGCCGAGTACGAACTGGATGGCAATACGCGCAACACGCTTATCGAGCTGCGCAAGCAATACAACGCCTGCGAGTCCGGCGCCAGTCGCTTGCGTGCCTATGAGCGGGCGCTGCAGGCGGCCGAGGCGCTGGTGGTGTCGACGCGCAAGAGCGTGCAGGGAGGCGAGCGGGTGAGTCTGGATGTGCTCAATGCCGAACAGCAACTGGCGACCACCCGGCGTGACCTGGCGCGGGCGCGCTACGACTACCTGCTGGCCTGGATCAAGCTGCATTACCAGGCAGGGACCTTGAGCGAAGCGCAGTTGGCGCGGGTAGACGAAGCCTTCGTGGCGGCTGGCGGATAGGGGCGGCCAGAGGGCCGCTCCATGTCGCAAGGGCTCAGGCGGCGAAACCGCCATCGGCCAGCAGGCTGGCGCCGGTGATGTAGCCAGCCTCAGGCCCTGCCAAGTAGGCGACGAAGCTGGCGATTTCATCGGCATGCCCGTAGCGTCCGATCGCCATCAACGGGATCAGGCTGTCGGCGAACTCGCCGCTGGCCGGGTTCATGTCGGTGTCCACCGGGCCAGGCTGCACATTGTTGACGGTGATGCCCTGAGGGCCGAGGTCACGGGCCATGCCGCGGGTCAGGCCGACCAGCGCGGACTTGCTCATGGCGTAGGGCGCGCCGCCTGCGAACGGCATGCGTTCGGCGTTGGTGCTGCCGATGTTGATGATCCGGCCACCCTGGCCCATGTGTCGGGCCGCGGCCTGGCTCGCCACGAACACGCTGCGCACGTTGATCGCCAGCATGCGGTCGAAGTCGCCGAGGTCGAATTCGGTCACTGGCGCCACGGCCAGTACGCCGGCGTTGTTGACCAGGATGTCGAGGCGGCCGAAGGCTTTGACGGTGTCGTGCACCGCTTGCTGTACCGCGCTGGCATCAGCGCTGTCGGCGCGCAGGGCCAGGGCGCGACCACCCTCGGCGTTGATGGCGTCAGCCAGGGCCTGCGCGGGGGCAGCGGAGCTGACATAGGTAAAGGCGACCTGTGCGCCTTCGCGGGCCAGGCGCCGGACGATGGCGGCGCCGATGCCGCGGGAACCGCCCTGGACCAGGGCGACTTTGCCTTCGAGGTTCGATACGTGGGACATGCTGCTCTCCTGAAGCGAGCAAGGCGGTGTGCCTTGGATGGGGTCAGTATCGACGGGTGATTACCTGCTGATAAGATCGCAATCACTATCATCAGAGTGAACTTCTGGTTGGGAATCGCTTATGGAATCCTTCAGCAGCCTCGAGTGCTTCATCACCAGTGCCGAGGTCGGCAGCTTCGCCGAGGCCGCCCGGCGTCTGTCCATCACACCTGCGGCGGTGGGCAAGAACGTCGCCCAGTTGGAATCTCGCCTGGGTGTGCGCCTGTTTCAGCGTAGTACGCGCAAACTGACCCTGACCGAGGCCGGGCAACGCTTTCTCGGTGAGGTGAGCGAGAGTTTTCGCAGCATCCAGTACGCTGTGGCCAACCTGGCCAGTAGCGAAGGTCAACCGGCCGGGGTGCTACGGGTCAGCATGGGTATCGTGTTCGGGCGTTTGTATGTGCTGCCGTTGCTGGGAGAGTTCTTGCGCCGATACCCGGCGATCACCCCGGACTGGCATTTCGACAACCGTCAGGTCGACCTCATCGGCCAAGGGTTCGATGCGGCGATTGGCGGCGGCTTCGACCTGCCGCCGGGTGTCGTTGCGCGCAAGCTGGCGCCTGCACACCGTGTCTTGGTAGCGGCGCCTGAGTACCTGCAGCGGCACGCGCCGATCCAGATGCCGGAACAACTACCCCAGCACGACGGCATCCTGATCCGTTCCCCGCAGACCGGGCGAGTGCGCTCCTGGCCGCTGACCAGTCGCAACCAGGAGCAGCGCCCGCTGCACCTGCGCCAGGCGATGACCATGAGCGACTCGGATGCAGCCTGCGCTGCGGCGGAGCAGGGGCTGGGCATTGCCTTGGTGAGCATGCCGTTCGCCGTGCCGTACTTCGCCAGCAAACGCCTGTGCCGGGTGTTGCCGGACTGGTATGTGGACGATGGCAGCGTCAGCGTCTACTACGCCGAGCGCAAGCTGCTGCCGGGCAAGACGCGCGCGTTCATCGACTATCTGTTGGCGTGTTTCGAGGCGCAGGGGTTGGCGAAGCAGTTCGATGCGATGGCAGGCGCCTGAATTCTGCCGTCAGTCGACTTCGACAACGAACTGCACCTGCGCCACCCCGGCGAGCACCAGGCTTACTTCGTCATCGAGTTTCTTGCCGATCAACTGCTTGCCCAGCGGCGAGCGCGGGGTGATCACGGTCACCCGTCCAGGGCCTTCGCCGATTTTCAGCCCGGCGCCCTCGGGGCCGAGAAACAGCAACTGCTGGCGACCTTGCTCATCTTCAAGCGTTACCCGGTTGCTCAGCTGGATGCCGCGCGCCGGGTCGTAGTCGCGCAGCAGCAACTGCTGGTAGCTCAGCAGCGCCTGGCGGATTTCGGCGGTACGGCGCGCCTGGCCGGTGGCGAGGTAGGAGGCCTCGAGCCCCAGGGTGTCGTACTTGTTCTCGGCGATGTTCTCTTCGGCGGTGGCGGTTTCGTAGGCGGTCTGGGCGGCGCGGCGCAGCACCTCCATGTCGTGCTCTAGGGTGTCGATGATGCGCGCGAGCAGGGTTGGCTTGTCCATGGTCAGCGGCAGAACTCCAGCACGTTGGCCTGGCTCTTGTCTGTCGGTGCATTGCGGTTCTGCTGCAGCCAGAACTGGCATTTGGGGTTGTTCAGGTTGCGCGGGTTGGCCTCGATGGCCTGTTGGGCTTGCTGCGTGTTCAGGATCTCCTTGTAGCGCTCGAACATCGCCTGCTGCGCGTCGGCCGGTTGCGGCGGGGCAACTGGGGCGGGCGCGCTGCGTGCCGGGGCCACTGCCTGGGCCAGTGGCTCGACCTGCTGTGGCCACAACTGCCAGGCCAGCCACAGGCTTAAAGCGATGGCCACGGCGCCGAGCCACAGACCGAAGGCCACGCAGACAATCAACTGCAAAGGGTTCAGGGTGATCTTCAGTTCGCGGCGACGGGGCATCGTGGCCTCCTGGCAGGGGTCGATCGAGGGGCCATTGTCGCATGGCTGTGCGATTTGTTTTATTGCCAGGTGCGGGTAGCGCTTTTGTCGGTGCCGGTTTATCCGCACAATCCATGGTTTTCTGCGCTGCGAGGGGAGTGGTCGTGAAAGCCACCTGGGACATTTTCTGCACGGTCGTCGACAACTACGGCGATATTGGCGTCACCTGGCGCCTGGCGCGCCAGCTCGCCGATGAGCATGCGTTGACCGTGCGCCTTTGGGTGGACGACCTGCACGCGTTCGCACGCCTGTGCCCGGAGGCTGATCCACAGGCCGAGCGGCAATATCAGCAAGGCGTCGAGGTATGCCATTGGCCGGTCGATTGGCCCGCATGCGAAACCGCCGAGGTGGTGATCGGTGCCTTCGGTTGCCAACTACCGGCGGCCTATGTCGAAGCCCTGGCCGAGCGCTCGACACCAGCGTTGTGGCTGAACCTCGAATACCTGAGCGCCGAAGACTGGGTCGAGGGTTGTCATGGGCTGCCGTCGCCACAACCCAATGGCCTGCGCAAAGTGTTTTTCTTCCCGGGCTTCACCGCCAATACCGGCGGCTTGCTGCGTGAAGGCGAACTGCTGGGCAAGCGTGCTGCGTTCGAGCAGGATGCTGCCGCGCGCAAGGCATTCCTTGCCGGTCTCGGCGTCAAGCCTGCGCCCGAGGCGCGACTGATGTCGTTGTTCGCCTACGAGAACGCGCAGTTGGGCCATTGGCTGGAAGCCCTGGCGGCAGACGATCAGCCCACCCACCTGCTGGTCCCCGAAGGTCGAATCCTGTCCGACCTGCATGCGTGGCTGGGTGAACAACCGGCCGTGGGCGAGGTGCGCCAGCGCGGGGCGCTGACCTTGCAGGTGCTGCCATTCGTCAGCCAGGACGACTACGACCGTATCCTCTGGTGTTGCGACTTCAATGCCGTGCGCGGCGAGGATTCCTTCGTGCGTGCCCAGTGGGCCGGGCGCCCTCTGCTGTGGCACATCTACGTGCAAGAAGAGAACGCTCACTGGGAAAAGCTCGAGGCTTTTCTCAAGATCTATCGACAGGGGCTGTCGGACGATGCCGCAGATGCACTGGTGGCGTTGTGGCGTGCCTGGAACATGGATCGTGACATGGGCGAGGCCTGGCGCGGGGTGCTGAAACACTGGCCGCAACTGCAGATGCATGCCCGGCAATGGTGCCTGGAACAGGCCACTCGGCCGGACCTTGCCACAGCGCTGGTACAGTTTTACCGAAATTGGATATGATATGCGGCCTCGATTTTTATAAATCCATCCAGATTCGGATACTTCGTAATGAAAACTGGTAAAGAGCTGAAACCCGGTACCGTACTGCGGATCGACAACGACCCGTGGCTGGTCCAGAAAGCGGAATTCACCAAGTCGGGCCGTAACAGCGCGATCATGAAGACCAAGCTGAAGAACCTGCTGACCGGCTACAAGACCGAAACCGTCTACGGTGCGGACGACAAGCTGGACGACGTGATCCTGGATCGCAAAGAAGCGACCCTGTCGTTCATCAGCGGTGACTCGTACACCTTCATGGACACCACCGACTACACCATGTACGAGCTGAACGCCGAAGACATCGACGCCGTTCTCCCGTACATCGAAGAAGGCATGGAAGATGTCTGCGAAGCCGTCTTCTTCGAAGGCCGCCTGGTATCGGTTGAGCTGCCGACCACCATCAGCCGTCAGGTTGTCTACACCGAGAACGCTGCTCGCGGCGATACCTCGGGCAAGGTCATGAAGCCTGCCAAGCTGAAGAACGGTACCGAAATTTCGGTAGCTGACTTCATCCAGATCGACGAGTGGATCGACATCGACACTCGCGACAACAGCTTCAAGGGCCGTTCCAAGAAGTAATCTTCTTGCGACCCACAAAAAAACCCGGCCTTGGCCGGGTTTTTTTGTGTCTGGCGTTTACTCAGACCGTCACGTGCAGGCGCACATCGACATTGCCGCGGGTGGCGTTGGAGTATGGGCAGACTTTGTGCGCCTTCTCCACCAGGGCTTCGGCATCTGCCTGGGCCAGGCCCGGCAGGTTGATGTGCAGGTCGATGTCCAGGCCGAAACCGCCGGGGATCTGGCCGATACCGACCTTGGCGGTGATCGAGGCGTCGGCAGGCAGGGCTTTCTTCTCCTGACCGGCGACGAACTTCAGTGCGCCGATGAAGCAGGCCGAGTAGCCGGCAGCGAACATCTGCTCGGGGTTGGTGCCCTCACCGCCAGCACCGCCCAGTTCTTTAGGAGTGCTCAGCTTGACTTCGAGCTTGCCGTCGCTGGAGCGGGATTTGCCGTCGCGACCACCAGTGGAGGTGGCTTCTGCGATGTACAGGGGAGTGACCTTTTGCATCTTGAGCCTCGCTTGTGTGCTGTGCGCCTTGGCGCTGGGTGGGTATGGGTTTAAATTAGCGTGCAATCATTTAGTGCGCAAGATAAATTTTCGACCATTCGTCCGACAGGCTTTCACAGCATAGTCCTCAGAGGCTTTTTTGCAGGCTGTTGCGCAGGTCGAGCAGTTCGGCCTGCAGCTTCTGCAAGCGTTCCACCGTGCGCCCGGAGGCTTCCAGGATGCAGTGCGGCACCTTGCTGGCCTCGTCGCGCAAATCACGGCCCTTGTCGGTCAGTTGCACCAGCACCACGCGCTCATCCTCGCGGCTGCGGGTGCGCTTGAGCAGGCCTTCGCTTTCCAGGCGCTTGAGCAGCGGGGTGAGCGAACCGGGGTCGGTCAACAGGCGCTGGCTGATTTCGCCTACGGTCAGGCCGTCCTGCTCCCACAGCACGAGCATGGCCAGGTATTGCGGGTAGGTGAGGCCCAGGGCCTGCAACAAGGGTTTGTAGACCTTGGTCATCAGCAACGAGGTGGAGTGCAGGGCGAAGCACACCTGATTGTCCAGCAACAGCTCGTCGCAGGGGGCTTTGATGTCGGCGTTCATGCAGGTCCTTGAATGAGTTCAGTTAAGAATCTAGCACGCTGATCGTTAGCGCGCTCATCAACCACGCAGTCCACTGCGTAGCGCCAAGTCCCAGGGAGGGACAGGACTGAAGCGGCTCTTGAGGAATTCGAGCAGCAAGCGGCTGCGAGAGTTCGTTTCATGTTCGAGTCGTAGTGCATAGATACCGGTGGTTTCCGGTTCGGGCAGGCCGTTTTCGCAGAACAGCGGCAGCAGTTCACCGCGCAGCAGGTATTCGCTGACCAGCCAGGTGGGCAGATGGGCGATGCCGAGGCCGGCGAGGGCGCCGAACAGCAGGGTTTCGGCGTTGTTGGCGGTCATGCGCAGGCGTGCCGGGCGGTACAGGCGCACCTGGCCGTCGACGGCGAAGCGCCAGGCGAACGGTGGTGCCAGGCCATCCCAGTCCAGGCCGTCGTGCTGCGGCAGTTCGCTTGGGCAGGTGGGCACCCCTCTGGCGGCCAGGTAGGCCGGGCTGGCGCAGGCGATGCGCACCATGTAGGCCAACGGAGTGGCGACCAGACGTGTGTCGGCCAGAGTGCCTGCGCGCAGCACCAGGTCGACCTCGCCCAGGTGGCTGCCGTGCATGTCGACGAAGCTGTCGATCAGGCGCAGTTGCACATCGAGCCCGGGGTAAGCCACCAGGAAGTCGGCGATCGCTGGCGCCAGGTGGCGGCGGCCGAAGGCTGCCGGGGCATCCATGCGGATCAGGCCTTCCGGTGCATTGCTCAGGGATACCGCTTCAGCCCGTGCCAGACGCAGTTCCTCGATGATGCGCCGGGCGCGCTCGGCGAAGGCATTGCCTGCCGGGGTCGGGCGTACGGCATGGGTGCTGCGCACGAACAGGCGGCTGCCCACGGCGTTTTCCAGGTTGTCGATGCGTCGGGCGACTGCCGAAGGCGTCAAGGGGTGACGACGCGCGGCCGCCGAGAAGCTGCCGGTTTCGAGTACATCGAGAAACAGGCTCAGTTGTTCGGTGAGGATATCTGGACTCATGACCCTTCCCATGCTTGTGCGTAAAACGCAAAGCCATTGTGCGCTGCTGTGCGTTTCCCTGCCAGCCTCCACTGGGTAGCATGCCTGGATTGAGAATGCAGTCGAATGAGGCACTGATGATCGAGTGGTTGATGTACATCGTTTTGGGCGCGGCGCTGGGCACCATGGGCGGCCTGTTCGGGATCGGCGGCGGGTTGATTGCGATTCCTGCACTGGGAGTGCTGTTCGGTCTCGACCAGCAGCTGTCCCAGGGGACGGCGTTGGTGATGGTGGTGCCCAACGTGCTGCTGGCGCTGTGGCGCTATCATCAGCGCAACCGCATCGAGCTGCGCCATGCCGTGCCGCTTTCGCTGTGCAGCTTTATCTTTGCCTGGCTGGGCTCGATCTGGGCGGTAGGGCTCGATGCACACTCCATGCGCCTGGGCTTCGTCGCATTCCTGGTGGCGCTGGCGGTGTGGAACGTGGCACGCATGTTCATGAAAGCCAGCCCGCCGAGCAGCCAGCTGCGTTATCCCTGGCCGTGGCTGGGTGTGCTGGGCTGTTTCGCCGGTAGCATGGGCGGGCTGTTCGGCGTTGGTGGCGCGGTAGTGGCCACTCCGATCCTGACCAGCGTGTTCGGCACCACCCAGGTGGTGGCTCAGGGCCTGTCGCTGGCGCTTGCGGCACCGAGCACCATGGTGACGCTGCTCACCTATGGCGTTCATGGCAGCGTTGACTGGCATGTCGGTATTCCGCTGGCGGTAGGCGGTTTGCTCAGCATCAGCTGGGGCGTGAAGCTGGCCCATGCGCTGCCTGAGAAAGTGCTGCGTACGCTGTTCTGCGTGTTTCTGATCGTCTGTGCGGTGATGCTGGGCCTGGAGCTCTGACAACCTTTACCTGAAGCCGTCGATCACGTAGTCGGCCATGCAGTCGGTGATCGGCGAATGGCTTTGGGCATTGCGCAGCAGCATCACATTGGCCATCGGCAACTGCGGCAGGCCCTGGTCTTCGCCGAGAATGCACAGCGAGTCGCCGATCAGGCTCTGCAACTGGGCCGTAACCGCCAAACCCGCGCCGACGATGGCAAAGATCGCAGCCAGGCTCGGACTTGTGTAGGCGATGCGGTAATCGATCCCCTGATGTTCGAGGGCGTTGCAGGCCCAGGAGCGGCAGAAACAGTCGGTGTTGAACATCGCCAGGGGTATCGGGCGCTGTTCGTGGGGGCAGAAGCCCTTGGCAGCGGCCCATACCAGGCGTTCCTGGCGCAGCAGTTGGCCCACCTCGGCACCTGGCTCGCGGGTGATGATCGTCAGGTCAAGGTCCTGGCGCAGCATCAATTGCTTAGATGGCTCGCAATGCACCTCTACCTGGATCAGTGGATAGCTGCTGGCGAAGCTGGTGAGTATCGCCGGCAGAAAGCGCATGGCGTAGTCGTCCGGTGTACCGATGCGCACTAAGCCGACCATGTGTGGCATGCGCAAGGTGTTGAACACCTCGCCGTGCAGCTTGAGGATGCGCCGGGCATAACCGAGCAGCACCTGGCCCTCGGCGGTCAGGCGCACCTGGCGTCCGTCGCGCTCGAACAACTGGCGCTGGAGGATGTCTTCCTCCAGGCGTTTCATCTGCATGCTCACGGCCGACTGGGTACGGTTGACGACCTCCCCGGCACGAGTGAAACCGCCTTGTTCGGCGATGGCAACGAAGGTGCGCAAGACCTCGGCGTCGAGGCTCTGGTAGGTGGACATTGCATCAATCCTCCAGATGCAAGACATAAGAAACATTCGTTGGATTGATCCTAAGCCTGGCGCGAGACTGAAGCCACTCACACGGAGGGCTTCACGATGAAAGGTCATGTCGGTTTTACCCACACTCCCTTCTCCTTGGGCCAACTGCTTGCACAGGCGCTTGAGCGACTGCTGCGCTGGCAGCAGCTGTACCGCCAGCGTCAGCAATTGGCCAGCCTCAGCGACGATGCGCTGCACGATCTGGGGTTGAGTCGGGCAGATACCCTGCAGGAGGTGGAGCGTCCGTTCTGGGACGATCCATTGCGCAAGTGAAGGCGTCGCTGCGGGGCATGGCCGCCCCGCAGCGTTTACAGGCTGTAGTAGTAGCCGCGGCTGCGCAGGGCGACGATGCGTGGACGGCCATCGGCGTGGGGGCCGATCTTCTTGCGCAGGTTGCTGACGTGCATGTCCAGGCTGCGGTCATAGAGCGTCAGTTTGCGGCCCAGGCCGATCTGCGCCAGTTCCTGCTTGTCCAATGGCTCGCCGGGTTGGCGCAGCAGGGCTTCGAGGATGCGGCTCTCGGAGAGTGTCAGGCTCATCTCGCGCTGATCGATGCTGACTACCCCGCGCACGGGGCTGAAGGCCAGGTCGCCGATCTCGATCTGGGTGCTGGGCGCCGCCGGATGACTGCGGCGCAGCACGGCACGCAAGCGAGCGGTCAGCTCACGCGGGTCGCAGGGTTTGGCCAGGTAGTCGTCTGCACCCAGCTCCAGGCCCAGGATACGGTCCAGGGGTTCGCCACGGGCCGACAGCATCAATACCGGCAGTTCGGCGTGGTCGCTGCGCAGTTGCTTGAGCAGCTCCAGGCCGCTGCCATCGGGCAGCATCACATCCAGCACCACCGCCGCCGGGGCGTGGGCGGCCAGGGCCTGGCGCGCGCTCTCGCCGTCGTGGCAGGCGCGGACCGCAAAGCCCTCCTGAGTCAGCCAGCTACCGAGCAGCTCGCACAACTCCTGGTCATCATCAATCAGTAACAGCTCGCTCATGACTCACTCAATTCAACCATTGTCGGCGTCTTCTGTGTCCGCCGCTGGCTAAGATACCGCAGACTGCCGACAACAGTGCAACGACCGATCCGATCAGGAACCATTGCTGCTGGTCGGTAAGCAGGCGTAGTGGGCTGGTGGTCTGAAGTTTTTCCACCGTAGCCTGCAGGCGCTGATTGTCCTGGCGCAGGCGTTCGAGTTGGGTGCTTTCCCGGGCGCTGTCGGCATTTTGCAGCTGTTTGCTCAGTGCAGCGCGCTGTTTCTCGCTTTCCTCCAGACGTTGCTGCAGCTCGGTGATGCGCGCACCGGCTTCCAGCGACAGAGGCTGTTCGGCGAGGGCGAGGGGGGAGAGCAGCAACAGGCAGAAAAGCAGCAGGGACATCGGACCTTGGCGCATCGGTACTCCTGATTCTTGTTCGATTCAGAAGGTTGTCGGCAGTGGGTCGCAATAGATGAATCCGGGGATTGCCTGGGCCTGTTCGCGTGCAAGTCGTCCTGAAGGCTCGCCCGCGAACAGGCCCGATCAGGCTCAGGGCAGCACTTGCTTGAACGGTTTGACCACCACCTTCTCGTACACGCCTGCCGCGATGTACGGGTCGGCGTCGGCCCAGGCCTGTGCGGCGGCAAGGGAGTCGAATTCGGCGACGATCAGGCTACCGCTGAAGCCGGCAGCGCCGGGATCGTTGCTGTCGATGGCCGGATGCGGGCCGGCCAGGACTACACGGCCTTCGGCCTTGAGCTGGTGCAGGCGCTCGATGTGCGCGGGGCGTGCAGCCAGGCGTTTTTCCAGGGAGTTTTCGACGTCGCTGGCGATGATGGCGTAGAGCATGTCAATCCTTGGGTTTAGGGGTGGAAGGGTCGGCGTCGTGCAGGTGGCGCGACAGGTACACGCCCTGAGCCACCAGGAAGATCACGGTCATGCCCAGGCTGCCGAAGACCTTGAAGTCGACCCAGAACTCCTGGAACGTGAAGGCGACGAACAGGTTGGCTGCGCCGCAGACCAGGAAGAACAGGATCCAGGCCAGGTTCAGGCGGGTCCAGATTGTTTCCGGGAGTGTCAGGGCATGGCCCATGATGCGTTTGATCAATACCCGATCGCCGATGAAGTGGCTGCCGGCGAAGGCCAGCGCGAACAACCAGTTGACCACCGGCGCTTTCCATTTGAGGAAGGTTTCGCTGTGGAAGGCCAGGGTGAGGCCGCCGAACACAAGGCAGGCCACCAGCGTCAGCAACTGGCCCTTTTCGAGCTTGCGATGGCGCAGGAACAGCGCGCCGTAGACCACCACGGAGCTGATGATGAGCATCGCCGTGGCACTGTAGATGCCGCCGAACTCGAAGCTTTGTCCGGCAAATTCGACCGGGCGCGGGTCCAGCTTATAGACGATGAAGAACAGCAGCAGCGGGATGAAATCGATGAATTGTTTCACAATGGCAGCCAGAAGCGGGATGTGACGGCATAATAACAAACATCGATTCCGGCGAAAGCGCTCCTCCATGAATGTTGATCTGCACTGTCACAGCACGGCCTCCGACGGCGCCCTGTCGCCCACGGCACTGGTCGCACGCGCCCATGAACACGGGGTGCGCACGCTGGCGCTGACCGATCACGATACCCTCGAAGGGCTCCCCGAGGCGCGCCAGGCCTGTCTTGACCTGGGCATGCAATGGGTCAGCGGGGTAGAGCTTTCCTGCACCTGGGGCGGTGCGACCATCCATGTGCTGGGTTACAACTTTCCCCTCGATGCGCCGCCACTGTTGGAGGCCATCGAGCAATTGCACCGTGGTCGCTGGCTGCGCGCCGAAGACATCGCCAGGCGCCTGGCGGGCAAGGGCATGCCCGATGCGCTCGAGGGCGCGCGCGCCGTGCAGCAGGAGCTGGGCGACAGCGGCAACGCGCCGGCGCGCCCGCACTTTGCCGAATTCCTGGTGCGTGCGGGGCATGTCAAGGACCGCGGCGAGGCGTTCCGCAAATGGCTGGGCGCCGGCAAGCTGGGTGACGTCAAGTTGCATTGGCCGACACTCGAGGAAACTGTCGCGACCCTTCGCCAGTCCAACGCTTGGGTGAGCCTGGCCCATCCCATGCACTATGAACTGACGCGTAGCAAGCGCAGACGCCTGATCGCCGACTATATTCAAGCGGGAGGGCAGGCGCTTGAAGTGGTCAATGGCATGATGCCGCCCGAGCAAGTGGGCACGATGTCCATCCTTACCCGTGAGTTCGGCCTGCTGGCAAGCGCTGGCAGTGACTTCCACGGCCCCGGCACCTGGGGCGAGATCGGTGCCTACCGGCCATTGCCCGAGGACCTGCCACCTCTGTGGCGCCGATTCAGCCATGAACAGCCTATGGCGGTATGAACAGGACGATTACGTGAGTCAATTCTTCCAGATTCATGCGGAGAACCCGCAAGCGCGCCTGATCAAGCAGGCCGTGGAGATCATCCGCAAGGGCGGGGTGGTGGTGTATCCGACCGACTCGGCATACGCCCTGGGTTGTCAGATCGGCGACAAGGCGGCGATCGAGCGGGTCCGGCGCCTGCGCGGCCTGAATAAAACGCACAATTTCACCTTGATGTGCTGCGACATGTCGCAGCTTGGGTTGTATGCCAAGGTCGATACCGGCACCTTCCGCCTGCTCAAGGCCCATATTCCGGGCCCTTACACCTTCATTCTCAACGGGACCCGCGAGGTGCCGCGCCTGTTGCTGCATGAAAAACGCCGTACCATCGGCCTGCGCGTGCCGGACCATGGCATCACCCTGGCGCTGCTCGCGGAACTGGGCGAACCGTTGATGAGCGTCAGCCTGATCCTGCCCGGCGACGATGAGCCGATGACCGATCCCTACGAAATCCGCGAGCGCCTGGAGCACCACGTCGATCTGGTCATCGACGGCGGCTTCGGCGACCTGAAGGCGTCCACCATCATCGACCTGTCCGGTGACGAGCCACAGCTGATCCGCGAAGGCTGCGGCGATCCCACACCCTTCCTGGTCAACGCGTGAACCAGGTGCAGGCCCCCGAGGCGCCGACGGTCGAAGCCGAGGCGCCGCAGCAACTGCAGTTGGCGCTGGTCTACGGTGAAGCCCTCACCGAAATGCCGGTTGATCTGTACATTCCCCCGGATGCCCTGGAAGTCTTCCTCGAAGCCTTCGAGGGCCCGCTGGACCTGCTGCTGTACCTGATCCGCAAGCAGAACATCGATATTCTCGACATCCCCGTAGCCGAGATCACCCGGCAGTACATGGGCTACGTCGAGCTGATGAAGTCGGTGCGCCTGGAGCTGGCTGCCGAATACCTGGTGATGGCTGCCATGCTGGCCGAGATCAAGTCGCGCATGCTGCTGCCGCGCTCCAGTGAAATCGAGGAAGAAGAGGGCGATCCGCGCGCTGAACTGATTCGCCGCCTGCAGGAGTACGAACGCTTCAAGGCGGCCGCCGAGGGTATCGACGAACTGCCGCGGATCGGGCGCGAGGTGCTGGTGCCACAACTGGAAGCGCCGCAGGCCAAGGTGCGCAAATTGCTGCCCGACGTCGCGCTGGAAGAAATCCTGCTGTCGATGGCCGAAGTCATGCGCCGCAACGACTTGTTCGAAAGCCACCAGATCACCCGTGAGACCTTGTCGACCCGCGAGCGCATGAGCGAGGTGCTCGAGCGTCTGAAGGGCGGAGGCTTCGTACCCTTCATCGAGCTGTTCAGCGTCGAGGAGGGCAAGCTTGGTGTGGTAGTCACCTTCATGGCGATTCTCGAGCTGGTGAAGGAATCGCTGATCGAACTGGTGCAGAATGAGCCTTTCACCCCGATCCATGTCCGTGCCCGGGCCGAGTGACAGTAAAGAGCACCGATGAACCTGAACGAACCCCGCGACCTTGCGTCGCTGATCGAGGCCTTTTTGCTGGCCTCAGGCAAGCCACAGTCCCTGGAGCGCCTCTTCGAATTGTTCGAGGAGGCTGAGCGACCGGCGCCGGCCGTGTTCAAGAAGGCCCTGGAGGTGCTCGGCAAGTCATGCAATGGTCGCGCCTTCGAGCTCAAGGAAGTGGCCAGCGGCTACCGTCTGCAGATTCGTGAGGACTTCGCACCCTGGGTCGGTCGCCTGTGGGAGGAGCGCCCGCAGCGCTATTCTCGCGCGCTGCTCGAGACCATGGCCTTGATTGCCTACCGTCAGCCGATCACCCGTGGCGAGATCGAAGATGTGCGTGGGGTGGCAGTCAACAGCAACATCATCAAGACCCTGATGGAACGCGAGTGGATCCGCATCGTCGGCTACCGCGAAGTGCCTGGCCGCCCCGCCATGTTCGCCACCACCAAGGCGTTTCTCGATCATTTCAATCTCAAGAGCCTCGATGAGTTGCCGCCCCTGGCCGAGTTGCGCGAGATGGAGCCAGAACCTGTGCTCGACGACCTGGACGATGCGCCGGTGCCCGCGCACCTGCAGGCGTTGGCCGATGCCAGCCTGGGCGAGGATGGGCCAGAGGACGAGGGTGAGCCGAAGGAGGAGACCAGCTTCCGCAGCTTGCTGGTGGAGCTGGATGCGATGGAAGAAGGGCTCAAGATCGACTTCGATGACTTACGCGAGGAAGAAGATGTGGTCGAGGATGAGGACAAGTCCTGATCTGCGCTGACCCTTTCACGGGCTAACCGCCGGGCAGAAAAACTTTCTCATCCCGATGCGCCAGCTGCATGAACCGCGTACAATACGCGCCCCTTGGCGCATCCGCCGCCAAACCGCTTTCACTACACCGTACACCGGGAGGTGCCCAGATGAGTGACAAAGACCTGCAAGAAACCCAGATCACCCCACCGTCCGGCGAAAAGCTGCAGAAAGTGCTGGCACGTATCGGTGTCGGTTCGCGCCGTGACGTCGAAGCCTGGATCAGCCAAGGCCGCATCAAGGTCAATGGCGTCGAGGCTACCCTCGGCCAGCGCGTCGACCTGCACGATGCCATCGCTGTCGACGGCAAGCTGATCAAGCGTGAGGAAGCCGCCGAGGCGACCCGCCGCGTCATCATGTACAACAAGCCCGACGGCGAGATCTGCACCCGTGACGACCCTGAAGGCCGTCCCACCGTGTTCGACCGCCTGCCGCGCCCGAAAGAGGGCCGCTGGATCAACATCGGTCGTCTCGACATCAACACCACTGGCTTGCTGCTGTTCACCACCGACGGTGAATTGGCCAACCGCCTGATGCACCCTTCCTACGAGATGGACCGCGAGTACGCGGTGCGTGTCCGTGGCGAGGTCGACGACGAGATGATCGAACGCCTCAAAGCGGGCGTGATGCTCGAGGACGGCCCGGCCAAGTTCACCGATATCCAGAAGGCGCCGGGTGGTGAAGGCTTCAACCACTGGTACCACTGTGTGGTGATGGAAGGCCGCAACCGGGAGGTGCGTCGCCTGTGGGAGTCCCAGGGCATGGTGGTCAGCCGCCTGAAGCGTGTGCGCTTCGGCCCGGTGTTCCTCAACTCTGACCTGCCGATGGGGCGCTGGCGTGAAATGAGCCAGGGCGAGATCGACATCCTGGCCGCCGAAGTCGGGCTGCAGCCGGTGGCGCTGCCGACCCTCAACCTCAAGGCCAAGGACAAGCTCGAGCGCTTGCAGCGCAAGTCCACGCGCCCCATGGGTCGTGGCGAGCGCGTACGTGACTTGCGCCCAGCCAAGGATGCCGGCGAGCGTCAGCCACGTGCGACCAGCGAGCGTCCGGCGCGTCCGGCTCGTGAGGAAGCACCGCGCAAGGGTGGCCGTGGCAGCACCGTTGCCGAACGCCCTAGCGAGATGCGCAAGCGTCCTGCGCGTGCCGAAGGCGACAAGCGCCGGCCGTGGTCGCGGCAAGCCGCGTGGGTGATCGCATCCTGCGGTGAAAAGGCCAGCCTTCGGGCTGGCTTTTTTGTGCCTGGTCGAAAACTGAGCGTCCTCAAGCCCCTGAGTGCGAAGCATTTTTCGTCACGCTGGAAAGTTTTTGAACCACCTTGTAACGGAATTTATACGAAGTCTGCCGGAATTGCCGTTCGGTTTCCTGCTTTGCAAGTTGGTGTAAACAGATCTTGCCGCATGCCGCGCTGTAGAGCCTTGCGCCGACCATTCTTGCTATTGCCCAAAGCCCCGCCTCGCGCTGATATGACGGGCATTGCCATGTGCATCAGCCCACCACTGCAGTCGGGCCTACACAACAACAAATGGAGGCGCCATGTACGCCGATCACTACGCCATTGATGGCTCTTGCCACTGGACCGCTGCGTTTTTTCCCGAGGAAACGACGCAGCGCGTTGACGCCTGCGCGCTCGCAGGGGTATACAATGCGCCGCGTTTTACCTGTGACCCCCTCGCGTACCACGCATTCTCGCCGACTCCCGGCTAATCCGCCTCAGGCTCCGTGCCAGGCGCGGCGCCAGGGTCCGGGAACCCAAGGTAACCACCTTGCCTCATTCCGCTGTGCCACGAGCGCGGCGGGTCCGATTCCGTCACAGATAAAAACAAGCAGGTGACTTCGTTCATGAGTGGACACAATTCGCAGTCGTCAGGCGAACTCAAGCGTGGCTTGAAAAACCGCCATATCCAGCTGATCGCCCTGGGCGGCGCCATTGGTACCGGCCTGTTCCTCGGTTCGGCCGGGGTAATGAAATCCGCCGGCCCCTCGATGATCCTTGGCTACGCCATCTGTGGCTTCATCGCCTTCATGATCATGCGCCAGCTCGGCGAGATGATCGTCGAAGAGCCTGTGGCCGGCTCCTTCAGCCATTTCGCTCACAAGTACTGGGGCGGCTTCGCGGGCTTCCTGTCGGGCTGGAACTGCTGGGTGCTGTACATCCTGGTGGGTATGTCGGAGCTCTCCGCGGTCGGCAAGTACGTCCACTACTGGTGGCCGGAGATCCCGACGTGGGTCACTGCAGCGGGCTTCTTCCTGCTGATCAACGCGATCAACCTGATGAACGTCAAGGTGTTCGGCGAGGCCGAGTTCTGGTTCGCGATCATCAAGGTGGCCGCCATCGTCGGCATGATCGCCTTGGGCGCGTATCTGCTCACCAGCGGCAGCGGTGGCCCGGACGCCTCGGTGACCAACCTGTGGAGCCATGGTGGCTTCTTCCCCAATGGCGTGAGCGGGTTGGTGATGGCGCTGGCGATCATCATGTTCTCCTTCGGTGGCCTGGAAATGCTCGGTTTCACTGCCGCCGAAGCCGACAAGCCCAAGACCGTGATTCCGAAGGCGATCAACCAGGTCATCTACCGCATCCTGATCTTCTATATCGGTGCCCTGGTGGTGCTGCTGTCGCTGACCCCGTGGGACAGCCTGGTGGCCAGCATCGATGCTTCCGGCGGCAGCTACGGCAGCAGCCCGTTCGTCCAGGTGTTCTCGCTGCTGGGCAGTGACGTGGCGGCGCATCTGCTGAACTTCGTGGTACTGACCGCGGCACTGTCGGTGTACAACAGCGGCACCTACTGCAATGCGCGCATGCTCTACGGCATGGCCGAGCAGGGCGATGCGCCGGCGGGCCTGGCGAAGATCGACCGTCGTGGCGTGCCGGTTCGGGCGATCCTGGCGTCGGCAGCGTTCACCCTGATTGCCGTGCTGCTCAACTACTTCATGCCGCAGCATGCCCTGGAGTTGCTGATGTCGCTGGTGGTCGCGGCGCTGGTGATCAACTGGGCGATGATCAGTTACTCGCACCTGAAGTTCCGCCAGCACCTTGACCGTACCGGCCAGAAACCGCTGTTCAAGGCGCTGTGGTACCCGTACGGCAACTACCTGTGCCTGGCCTTCGTGGTGCTGATCCTGGGCATCATGCTGCAGATTCCAGGGATCCAGATTTCGGTCTATGCGATCCCGGTGTGGCTGGTGGTGATGTATGTGTTCTATGTGATCAAGAGCAAGCGCATGGCGCAGGCCGGTACTGCGGCGGGTAGCGTGGCCAAGTAAGCCGGTAGCTTGATTCGGGAAACCCGGTGCCAGGGGCTGGTGCCGGGTTTTTTGTTGTCTGATCGGGTCCTGTGGGAGCGGGCTTGCCCGCGAAAGCGCCCAACCAGGCAACCGCTAAATCTGCTCCAACAACCACCCGCGAAACGCCCTGAGCGAGGGCAGCGCCTCGTTGCGCGGCGGATAGATCAGGTAGTAGCTGCGCTGGCTTGCAAACGCCTCGCCCGGGCTGAACAGCTCGCCCTTGGCCAGTTCTTCGGCCACCAGAATCCTTGGCACCAGGCCGATGCCGATCCCGGCGCGTACCGCCTGGATCAGGTGCGATGTCAGCTCGAAGCTCGGCCCCAGGCGCATGGCGCGATGCGCCAGTTCATGATGGGAAAACCATTCGCCCCAGGCATGCGGATTGTTGGCGACATTGAGCAGCAACTCTTCGCTGATGCGCGCTGGCGTCCATGTGTGCGCCGCACCCACCGCTTGCGGCGGCAGGATCACCACCAGTTCCTCGGCATGCAGCCGGTGGCAGATCAGGCCCGGCAAGTCGTGGCTGGCCACACCGATGGCGGCATCGATTTCGCTGGTGTCGAAGTTGATCGCCTCAATGCGTGAATGAATGTGCACCAGCATCCCGGGATGCGCGCTGTAGAACGCATTCAGGCGCGGCAGCAGCCATTTCGAACCGAAGGTGGGCAGTGTCGCCAGGCGCAGGGTACCGACCCCGGACTGGTAGGCGAGGGCCTGCAGCGTGGCACTGCGAATACGCCCAAGGGCTTCGCTCAACTCGCGCTGATACAGGCGCCCGACATCGGTCAATTGCACCTGGCGCCCTTCGCGGCGGAACAAGGTCAGGCCCAGTTGCTGCTCCAGCGCCTGGACCTGGCGGCTGACTGCGCTCTGGGTCAGCGACAGCTCGACGGCCGCGCGGGTGTAGCTTTCATGCCGGGCAGCGGCCTCGAAGGCCAGCAGCAAGGACATCGATGGGGTCAGGTGGCGGTAATTCATTCATGAAACTCATCGATAGCGGCAGGATTATCCGTTTGCCCTCGGCTGGAAAGTACAGGAACATTGGCCTATCCGTCATCCGGCCCGGAGTTATTCATGCCGGATGAGCAACTGAGCGTCGCCTGCCGGTGATGCCAGACCGTGAACCTGCCCATACAAGAGGCCATCCTTCGATGATCGCCCAGTTGCCCGTCCGTGCGCCTGTCGTCGGCTACCCCGAATTCCTCGAAGCCCTGAGTGCCAGCGGCTTCCGCGGCCAGATCAGCGCCGACTACGGCACCCGTACGGTGCTGGCCACCGACAACTCGATCTATCAGCGCCTGCCCCAGGCGGCCGTCTTCCCGCTCGATGCCGACGATGTGGCGCGCGTCGCCACGCTGATGGCCGAGCCGCGTTTTCGGCAGATCAAGCTGACCCCGCGCGGCGGCGGTACGGGGACCAACGGCCAGTCGCTGACCGACGGCATCGTCGTCGACCTGTCGCGGCGCATGAACACCATCCTTGAAATCAACACCCAGGAGCGTTGGGTACGGGTGCAGGCTGGTGTGGTGAAGGATCAGCTCAACGCTGCGCTCAAGCCGCACGGGCTGTTCTTCGCCCCTGAGCTGTCGACCTCCAACCGCGCCACGGTCGGCGGCATGATCAACACCGATGCCAGTGGCCAGGGCAGTTGCACCTACGGCAAGACCCGTGACCACGTGCTCGAGCTGCACAGCGTGCTGCTCGGGGGCGAGCGACTGCACAGCCTGCCGATCGACGACGCTGCGCTGGAGCAGGCCTGCGCCGCACCTGGCCGGGTCGGCGAGGTCTATCGCATGGCGCGTGAGATCCAGCAGACCCAAGGCGAGCTGATCGAGACCACCTTCCCCAAGCTCAACCGTTGCCTGACCGGTTACGACCTGGCGCATCTGCGCGACGAGCAGGGCCTGTTCAACCTCAATAGCGTGCTGTGCGGCGCCGAAGGCTCGCTGGGCTATGTGGTCGAGGCCAAGCTCAACGTGCTGCCGATCCCGAAATACGCGGTGCTGGTCAACGTGCGCTACACCAGCTTCATGGACGCCCTGCGCGACGCCAATGCGCTGATGGCGCACAAGCCGCTGTCGATCGAGACCGTCGATTCCAAGGTACTGATGCTGGCGATGAAGGATATCGTCTGGCACAGCGTCGCCGAATACTTCCCTGCCGACGCCGAGCGCCCGACCTTGGGTATCAACCTGGTCGAGTTCTGCGGCGACGAGCCGGACGAGGTCAATGCCCGCGTCGAGGCCTTCGTCGAACACCTGCGCAGCGATACCAGCGTCGAGCGGTTGGGCCACACCCTCGCCGAGGGCGCCGAGGCAGTGACGCGCGTCTACACCATGCGCAAGCGTTCGGTGGGGCTGCTCGGCAACGTCGAGGGCGAGGTGCGGCCGCAGCCGTTCGTGGAAGATACCGCGGTACCGCCGGAGCAGTTGGCCGACTACATCGCCGAATTCCGTGCGCTGCTCGATGGCCATGGCCTGGCCTATGGCATGTTCGGTCACGTCGATGCCGGGGTGCTGCACGTGCGTCCTGCGCTGGACATGAAAGACCCGGCCCAGGCCGCGTTGGTCAAGCCGATCTCCGATGCGGTGGCGGCGCTGACCAAGCGTTATGGCGGCTTGCTCTGGGGCGAGCATGGCAAGGGGCTGCGCTCGGAATACGTGCCGGAATACTTCGGTGAACTGTACCCGGCCCTGCAGCGGCTCAAAGGCGCATTCGACCCTTACAACCAGCTCAACCCGGGCAAGATCTGCACGCCACCCGACAGCGCCGAGGGCCTGACGCCGGTCGATGGTGTCACCCTGCGTGGCGACCTGGACCGTAACATCGACGAGCGCGTGTGGCAGAGCTTCGGCAGCGCCGTGCACTGCAACGGCAACGGCGCCTGCTACAACTATGACCCCAACGACGCCATGTGCCCGTCGTGGAAGGCCACCCGTGAGCGTCGCCATTCACCCAAGGGGCGCGCCTCGCTGATCCGTGAATGGCTGCGCCTGCAGGGCGAGGCCAATATCGATGTGCTGGCCTCGGCCCAGCGCAAGGCGTCGTGGATCAAGGGCCTGCCCAAGCGCCTGGGCAACCTGCGGGCCCAGCGTCAGGGGCAGGAGGACTTTTCCCACGAGGTGTACGACGCCATGGCCGGCTGCCTGGCGTGCAAGTCGTGCGCGGGGCAGTGCCCGATCAAGGTCAACGTACCGGACTTCCGTTCACGTTTCCTCGAGCTCTACCACGGTCGCTACCAGCGCCCGCTGCGTGACTATCTGATCGGCTCGCTGGAGTTCACCATTCCGTACCTGGCCCATGCGCCGGGCTTGTATAACGCGGTGATGGGGTCGAAGTGGGTCAGCCGCCTGCTGGCCGACAAGGTCGGCATGGTCGACAGCCCATTGATCAGCCGCTTCAACTTCCAGTCCACCCTGACCCGCTGCCGTGTGGGTGTGGCCAGTGTGCCGGCGCTGCGCGAGCTGACCCCGGCCCAGCGCGAGCGCAGCATCGTGCTGGTGCAGGACGCTTTCACGCGGTACTTCGAGACGCCGCTGCTGGCTTCGTTCATCGAACTGGCCCACCGGCTGGGCTACAAGGTGTTCCTGGCGCCCTACAGCGCCAACGGCAAGCCGCTGCATGTGCAGGGCTTCCTCGGCGCCTTCGCCAAGGCAGCGATTCGCAATGGCCGGCAGCTCAAGGCCCTGGCTGATTGCGGTGTGCAGTTGGTGGGTCTGGATCCGGCGATGACCCTGGTCTATCGCCAGGAATACCAGAAGGTCGATGGCCTGGAGGGTTGTCCGACTGTACTGTTGCCGCAGGAGTGGCTGATGGATGCCTTGCCCGAGCAGGCTGCTGGGAAGGGCGGCAGCTTCCGCCTGATGGCGCATTGCACGGAGAAGACCAACGTCCCGGCCAGCACCCGGCAGTGGGAGCAGGTGTTTGCGCGGATGGGACTCAAGCTTGCCACCGAGGCCACCGGTTGCTGCGGGATGTCGGGCACCTACGGGCACGAGGCGCGTAATCAGCAGGCTTCGAAGACTATCTTCGAGCAGTCGTGGGCGACCAAGCTGGACAAGGAAGGCGAGGCGTTGGCGACGGGTTATTCGTGCCGTAGCCAGGTCAAGCGCATGGCCGAGAAACAGCTTCGCCATCCGCTGGAGGTGGTGTTGCAGTACCTGGTGCATTGATCTCACGGCCTCTTCGCGGGAGTGCCCGCGAAGAGGCCTGCGCAACCTTCAGCCGTGCAGCTCTCGCCCCAGCCGTGCCTGGCGGTACAGATACAGGCTCAGCACCAGCCCGCAAACCGCCGCACCTGCGGCGAACAGAAAGATCGACCTGAAGCCGAAGCCTGAGGCCACCGCACCGACCAGCGGCCCGGTGATCCCCAGCGACAGGTCGATGAACAGTGAATACGCCCCGACCGCAGCCCCGCGGTTGGCCGCCGAAACCTGGTTCACGGCTTCCACCCCCAGTGCCGGGAAGACCAGCGAGAAGCCGAATCCGCTCAGCGCGGCGCCGACCAGGGCCAGCTCGGCGTTGGGTGCCAGCCATAGCATCAGCAGCCCCAGGGTTTCCACCGACAGGCAGGCGATGGCCACGCGAAAGCCGCCGATGCGGTTGATCAGATTGCCGAACAGCAGGCGTGCACAGATGAAGCTGGCGCCGAACAGGCTCAGGGTCAGCGCAGCGTTCGGCCAGTTGCGGCTGGCGTAGTAGAGGGTGATGAAGGTCGCGATGGTGCCGAAACCGATCGACCCCAGCGCCAGCCCCGAACCATGCGGGAATACCTTGCCCAGCACCTGCAGGAAGGGCAGGCGCTTGCCCGCCACCACCGGTGCTGCCTGCTTGGGCCAGGCCAGTGCAAGGCCCAGAACGCCCAGCAGGATGACGCTCACGCCCATGCTCCACAGCCCCAGGCCCTGGACCATCAGCACCCCTAGCGGCGCGCCGACGGCCAGCGCGCCATAACTGGCGATGCCGTTCCAGGAGATGACCTTGGCGGTATGTTCGGCGCCGACCCGGCCGATGCCCCAGCCGATCGAGCCCGAGCCCACGAGGCTCTCCGCGCTGCCCAGCACCAGGCGCCCGATGAGCAGACAAGTGAGGCTCAGCCAGGGCAAGTGAGTGAGGAAGCTGCAGGCCAGCATGAACACCCCGCTCAGGCCACAGCCGAACAGGCCCCACATCACCGCCTTCTTGCTGCCGAGGTTGTCGATGATACGGCTGGCGGTCGGGCGGCTGAGCAGGGTTGCCAGGTACTGGACGCTGATCACCAGGCCCGCGAGTACGGCACTGAAACCCAGGTCGTTGTGCACATAGCCGGGCAGCACGGCGAGGGGAATGCCGATGTTCAGGTAGCCGATGAAGGTGAAGAGAACGATGGAGACGACTTGCAGGGTAACCGCAAGAGGACGCGGTGAATCGGGCATGGGGGCCTTCAAGGTTCTGGACTGTGTGAAAACGTGATGACGGGGATGACCCGCAGGTCAGCCGTTTTCACACGGTCGGTGGGGATGCGCGGTTATTCCTGATCGGCGCTGGATTGATCGTCACTGTCCTGCGAAGCAGGTGCCGGCTCGGCGGCGTGGGCGGTGACGGTTTGCTCTTCGGGGTTCAGGCTTGGGAAGGGAAGATTCGGGATTTCATGCATCTCGTCGTTCCTCGCAAGTGTGAGTGAAAGGGCAGCGCTTGGCGCGTTGGAAGCTTTTGAAAAGCTGGGGCAGGATACAGCAGTCTGGATGACAGTTTGAGATTTTTCCCTCTCGCTTGTCGGTTTTGCGGGCGAATAGCGGACGGTGTGCGCCTCGGTTTTGCTGTGAATGCATTCGCGGCGGTCCAGCGCCCTGATAAGCTCGCACCTGCAGGTAGGTCACTATTCCTGTAGGTGCGGGCTTGTTGGAGCGTGGAGCCGCCGCGAAGAGAACGACGCGATCCAGCTGGCGTTATTTACGCCCTTCAGCCGTCTCAGCGACCTTGTCGGTGCGTGCACACATGATGAAGTCGTTGCGGTGCAGCCCTTTGATCGAGTGGCTCCACCAGGTCACGGTGACTTTGCCCCACTCGGTGAGCAGGCCGGGGTGATGCCCTTCGGCTTCGGCGATTTCGCCGACGGCGTTGGTGAAGGCCAGGGCGTGCTTGAAGTTCTTGAACAGGAACACACGCTCCAGTTCCATGTGGCCGTCGCGCACTTCTACGCTCCAGTCCGGGATCTCGCGAATCAGTTCGGCCAGCTCTTGGTCGCTGACCTTCGGCGCGTCAGCGCGGCAGGCTTCGCAGTGGGCTTGGTTCAAGGCATTCATGGAGGTTTTCCGCTTTCGAGTTGTTGTCGGCAAGACGGCTCAGGCCGCCTTGGGTGGAAATTTCGGCGCGTGCAGGCCCAACTGCATGGCGTGCTGGACCATGCCCATGATGTCCTCGTGGGCCAGATCGAACAGGCGCTTCATGTTCGGCAGGACGAAGTACACCGGCTGCAGGATATCGATACGGTAGGGCGTACGCATGGCTTCGATCGGATCGAAGGCTTGGTGTTCGGGTTCGCTGGACAGGCTGTAGACCGTCTCCTTGGGCGAGGAGAGGATGCCGCCGCCGTAGATCTTGCGGCCCTGGGCGGTTTCCATCAGGCCGAACTCGATGGTCATCCAGTACAGGCGCGCCAGGTACACCCGTTGTTCCTTGGTCGCCGCCAGGCCGAGCTTGCCATAGGTATGGGTGAATTCGGCGAACCAGGGGTTGGTCAGCAGCGGGCAGTGGCCGAAGATCTCGTGGAAGATGTCCGGTTCCTGCAGGTAGTCCAGTTCTTCCGGGGTGCGGATGAAAGTGGCGACCGGGAAGCGCTTGCTGGCCAGCAGTTCGAAGAAGGTCTGGAAGGGAATCAGCGCCGGCACGCGAGCGACCTGCCAGCCTGTGGTGGCGCCCAGCACCTTGTTGACTTCGCCCAGTTGCGGAATGCGGTCATGGGGCAGCTTGAGCTGGTCGATGCCGTCCAGGTACTCCTGGCATGCGCGGCCCTCGATCACTTTCAACTGGCGGGTGATCAGGGTGTTCCACACCGCATGCTCTTGCTGCGGGTAGTCGATAAAACCCTGCGCATCGGGCTCGCGGGCCACGTATTGCGTCTGTTTCATGGAGCTCTCCTGGTGAGGGCTTTCTTGTTATGTGGGACTTGCCCTAGGAATAGCCCTACGCAGGCGGTTTTGCACGGGTCGATCTGCGGAGTGAGAAGCAGGAGCGGGGCATTTCTGTAACGATAATTTTACAAATAGAGGGTTGTCCCGGAAAATCAAGGGTATCAGGCTGGCAGTTAGCGTATTTTTGTCAGCTTATCTTTACGAATTTTCTGCGCACCGATGAATAAAGTCGGTTGCCTCGGGGCCTTTCATGCGTATCAAAGTCCACTGCCAGAACCGCATCGGCATCCTGCGCGACATCCTCAACCTGTTGGTGGAGTACGGTATCAACGTGTTGCGTGGCGAGGTCGGCGGCGATCACGGCAACGCCATCTATTTGCATTGCCCGAACCTGATCAACCTGCAGTTCCAGGCCTTGCGTCCAAAGTTCGAAGCCATCGCCGGGGTGTTTGGGGTCAAGCGCGTCGGCTTGATGCCCAGCGAGCGGCGGCACATGGAGCTCAATGCGTTGCTAGGGGCGCTGGAGTTTCCGGTGCTGTCGGTCGACATGGGAGGCAGCATCGTTGCAGCCAACCGTGCCGCGGCGCAGTTGCTCGGGGTGCGGGTCGACGAGGTGCCGGGGTTGCCGCTGGCGCGCTATGTCGAGGATTTCGACCTTCCGGAACTGGTGCGGGCCAACCAGTCGCGGATCAACGGGTTGCGCATCAAGGTCAAGGGTGATGTGTTCCTGGCCGATATCGCGCCCTTGCAGTCCGAACATGACGACAGCGAAGCCCTGGCCGGCGCGGTGCTGACCCTGCATCGCGCCGATCGCATCGGCGAGCGTATCTACAACGTGCGCAAGCAGGAGCTGCGTGGTTTCGACAGCATCTTCCAGAGTTCACGGGTGATGGCCTCGGTCGTGCGCGAGGCGCGGCGCATGGCGCCGCTGGATGCGCCGTTGCTGATCGAGGGCGAAACCGGCACCGGCAAGGAATTGCTGGCCCGTGCCTGTCACCTGGCCAGCCCGCGTGGCCAGGCACCGCTGATGGCGCTCAACTGCGCGGGGTTGCCGGAGTCAATGGCCGAGACCGAGCTGTTCGGCTACGGCCCGGGTGCGTTCGAGGGCGCGCGGGCCGAGGGCAAGCTCGGGCTGCTGGAGTTGACCGCGGGCGGCACGCTGTTTCTGGATGGGGTAGGGGAGATGAGCCCGCGCCTGCAGGTCAAGCTGCTGCGCTTTCTGCAGGACGGCTGCTTTCGCCGGGTCGGCAGCGACGAGGAGGTCTATCTCGATGTGCGGGTGATCTGCGCCACCCAGGTCGACCTGTCGGAGTTGTGCGCGCGGGGCGAGTTCCGCCAGGACCTCTATCACCGGCTCAACGTGTTGTCGTTGCACATTCCGCCACTGCGTGAGTGCATGGATGGGCTGGAGGGGCTGGCGCAGCACTTCCTCGACCAGGCCAGTCGGCAGATCGGTTGTGCATTGCCTCGCCTGGCGCCGGCGGCGATGGACAAGTTGAGTCAATATCACTGGCCGGGCAATGTTCGGCAGCTGGAAAACGTATTGTTCCAGGCCGTGTCGTTATGCGAGGGCGGTGTGGTCAAGGGCGAACATATTCGTTTGCCGGATTATGGTGCGCGACAACCCTTGGGTGAATTTTCGCTGGAAGGGGAACTTGCGCAGATCGTCGGTCGCTTTGAAAAAGCGGTGTTGGAAAGTTTGATGGCGGAGTTTCCAAGTAGTCGGGCGCTGGGGAAAAGGCTGGGTGTTTCCCATACCACGATTGCCAACAAGTTGCGTGAGTATGCGTTGAGCAAGTCGGTGGATTGAAGAAGTTTCAAGTAATGAAGATTTAATCGGCGGTGTTGTGTTCGCGGGCAAGCCCGCTCCTACAGAAGCCCGCTCCCACGGAGATGTCGAGAGCGGACGAAGGGAGCGGGCCGTGGCGTTAGCCGTTGGAGCATCCGTTGCCCATCACGCGGTATTCGAGAATGTGCTTCTGGCCCTTGGAGTCTTCGTAGGTCATGCGCGCCGGCACCACTTCGCAGACATTCGGGACTTCGCTCATGGACAGCACCTTGGCGATGTCCAGGTGTTGCGAATAACTGTACTGTTCAACCGGAATCTGCTCGGCGTTCGTTGCAACATCGTCGGCCATTGCCGCGCTGCAAACACTGCCAAGTACCAATACCAGTAAAGCTTTCATTTTCAATTTACCTGTCTAAGGTCGTGAGGGGGCACGCGGCACTTGTGGCGCCGCGAGTACATCCAGAGTTTTACTGTTGAATTAGAGCGGGATTAACGTGCCTTCGTGGGGGCTGTTACAAGAAGTTAATCGCCTTGCCGTTGCTGGCGAGATGAATTCTAGGAGTGTGCTTCGAATTGAAAAAGATCTGGTTTTGATAAAGTTTTTCGGGCTTTTGACAGAATCGGTAACAATCACGGGTACGAACGTACCGAATTCTTCAGTGATGGCCTGGGGCTCCGCGGGCTAGAGCGCCTTGATGAAATTTCGCCGCGGCGCATGCTGTTCGTTACTACCAACGTCGAATGGTCATGGTCGCTCTGGTACAGTTAAAACCGTCTCATACAAAAACAACTATTACACCGAGGTAACACAGATGAGTGCGGCTCCACTGTATCCCGTTCGTCCCGAGGTTGCGGCAAACACCCTGACCGACGAGGCCACCTACAAGGCCATGTACCAGCAATCGGTGATCAACCCGGACGGTTTCTGGCGCGAGCAGGCCCAGCGCCTGGACTGGATCAAGCCCTTCACCAAGGTCAAGCAGACCTCGTTCGACGACCACCATGTCGATATCAAATGGTTCGCCGACGGCACTCTCAACGTTTCCTACAACTGCCTGGATCGTCACCTCGAAGAGCGCGGCGACCAACTGGCGATCATCTGGGAAGGCGATGATCCTTCCGAACACCGCAACATCACCTATCGCGAGCTGCACGAGCAGGTTTGCAAGTTCGCCAACGCCCTGCGTGGCCAGGACGTGCACCGTGGCGACGTGGTCACCATCTACATGCCGATGATCCCGGAAGCCGTGGTGGCGATGCTGGCCTGTGCCCGCATCGGTGCCATCCACTCCGTGGTATTCGGCGGCTTCTCTCCTGAAGCGCTGGCCGGGCGCATCATCGACTGCAAGTCCAAGGTCGTCATCACCGCCGACGAAGGCCTGCGTGGCGGCCGCCGCACGCCGCTCAAGGCCAACGTCGACCTGGCGCTGACCAACCCTGAAACCAACAGTGTGCAGAAGATCATCGTGTGCAAGCGCACCGGTGGTGACATCGCCTGGCACCAGCATCGCGACATCTGGTACGAAGACCTGATGAAGGTCGCCTCCAGCCATTGCGCCCCCAAAGAGATGGGCGCTGAAGAAGCGCTGTTCATCCTCTATACCTCCGGTTCTACCGGCAAGCCCAAGGGTGTGCTGCATACCACGGGTGGCTATCTGGTCTATGCCGCGCTCACCCACGAGCGCGTGTTCGACTACCGTCAGGGAGAGGTCTACTGGTGCACCGCCGACGTGGGCTGGGTCACCGGTCACAGCTATATCGTCTATGGCCCGCTGGCCAATGGCGCGACCACCCTGCTGTTCGAGGGTGTGCCGAACTACCCGGACATCACCCGCGTGTCCAAAATCGTCGACAAGCACAAGGTCAACATTCTCTACACCGCGCCAACCGCTATCCGCGCGATGATGGCCGAAGGTCAGGCGGCGGTCGCCGGTGCCGATGGCTCGAGCCTGCGCCTGCTCGGTTCGGTGGGTGAGCCGATCAACCCCGAGGCCTGGAACTGGTACTACAAGACCGTCGGCAAGGAGCGCTGCCCGATCGTCGACACCTGGTGGCAGACCGAGACCGGCGGCATCCTGATCAGCCCGCTGCCGGGCGCCACGGGCCTCAAGCCGGGCTCGGCAACCCGTCCGTTCTTCGGCGTGGTACCGGCACTGGTGGACAACCTGGGTAACCTGATCGAGGGCGCGGCCGAGGGCAACCTGGTGATCCTCGATTCGTGGCCGGGCCAGTCGCGCTCGCTGTATGGCGATCACGACCGCTTCGTCGACACCTACTTCAAGACCTTCCGTGGCATGTATTTCACCGGAGACGGTGCGCGCCGCGACGAAGATGGCTACTACTGGATCACCGGTCGGGTGGACGATGTGCTCAACGTTTCGGGGCACCGCATGGGGACGGCCGAGATCGAAAGCGCGATGGTCGCCCACTCCAAGGTCGCCGAGGCCGCGGTGGTAGGTGTGCCGCACGACATCAAGGGGCAGGGCATCTATGTTTACGTCACTCTCAATGCCGGCGAGGAGTCCAGTGAGCAACTGCGCCAGGAGCTGAAGAACTGGGTGCGCAAGGAGATCGGCCCGATCGCCTCGCCGGATGTCATTCAGTGGGCGCCAGGCCTGCCCAAGACTCGCTCGGGCAAGATCATGCGGCGTATCCTGCGCAAGATCGCCACGGGTGAGTACGATGCGCTGGGCGATATCTCCACGCTCGCCGACCCGGGTGTGGTGCAGCACCTGATCGACACGCACAAGGCCATGAACCTGGCGACCGCGTGATGATGCTTTGGGGGTAGGCTGTCTTGCCCCGCGCCTTGCAACCAGACCCCGCCGGTAATCGGCGGGGTTTTTGCATTCTGTTACCCGACATTCATCGGTAACCCGCTGCTGTCACCGTGATTGCACTCAAACGGGGCCAAGGGAAACATTTCTGTGCCTTCAGGGTGCGATCCTGTAGACGTTTTTTGCAGCCTTGCACCCTGCACTTGCCGGATTACAAGGCTTTGCCAATAATAGGCCCGCTTATTGCTTCGTCTAAAGGTTGTTTTCCTTTTGCGCTTGCATGTTTCGCAAGAGCTGTCAATATCGCCGCCCGCAGCTTCAAGCGCTTCTGTACGTAGTTGTCGCTTTGAAGAAATATCGACTACCGGGCTGTCGTTAAAATGCCACTCACTCGCTCGTGGTCTGCGACCTTGGTCGAACCCTGCGCGGCTCGCGTTGTACTCATTCGCATATCCGGCAATCGTGTCCCTGCCTGTTATTGCCCCGTACCGATGGAGTTACCTGATGAAGAAGCTTGCACTGCTTGGCGCCCTGGCGCTGTCTGTGTTTTCCCTGGTCTCGCAGGCCGACGAGAAGCCGTTGAAGATCGGTATCGAAGCCGCCTACCCACCCTTCGCCTTCAAGCAGCCTGATGGCAGCATCGCCGGTTTCGACTACGACATCGGCAACGCCCTGTGCGAAGAGATGAAAGCCAAGTGCACCTGGGTCGAGCAGGAGTTCGATGGCCTGATCCCGGCGCTGAAGGTGCGCAAGATCGACGCCATCCTGTCGTCGATGTCGATCACCGATGATCGCAAGAAGTCCGTCGACTTCACCAAGCGCTACTACCTGACTCCAGCCCGTCTGGTGATGAAGGAAGGCGCCACCGTCAGCGACAGCCTCGACGAGCTCAAGGGCAAGAAGATCGGTGTACAGCGCGGCTCTATCCACGACCGCTTCGCCAAGGAAGTGCTGGCACCTAAGGGCGCCACCGTCGTCCCTTACGGCACCCAGAACGAAATCTACCTGGATGTCGCCGCCGGTCGCCTCGATGGCACCGTGGCCGATGCCACTCTGCTCGAGGATGGCTTCCTGAAAACCGACGCCGGCAAGGGCTTCGCCTTCGTCGGTCCGTCGTTCACCGACGTGAAGTACTTCGGTGACGGCGTCGGCATTGCCGTGCGCAAGGGCGACAAGGCCAACGCCGATCGCATCAACGCTGCCATCGACGCCATCCGCGCCAACGGCAAGTACAAAGAGATCGAGAAGAAGTACTTCAACTTCGACATCTACGGCCCAGAGTCGAACTAAATCGTCGAGTTTCACCTGTGCAATGGTGCAAACAGCAGAATCTCTGAGGTTTGCACCATTTTTCATTCCCAAGTCCTGAGGAATCCCAATCATGTTGAAAGGCTACGGGGCAGTCATCCTCGAGGGGGCGTGGCTGACGTTGCAGCTCGCCCTGTCGTCGATGGCCCTGGCCATCGTTCTGGGCCTGATCGGCGTGGCCTTGCGGCTGTCGCCGGTGCGCTGGCTGGCCTGGCTGGGCGACCTGTACTCCACGGTGATCCGTGGCATTCCGGACCTGGTGCTCATCCTGCTGATCTTCTATGGCGGTCAGGACATCATCAATCGGGTCGCGCCACTGGTCGGCTACGATGACTACATCGACCTGAACCCGATGATCGCCGGTATCGGCACGCTGGGCTTCATCTTTGGTGCCTACCTGTCGGAAACCTTCCGCGGCGCCTTCCTCGGCATTCCCAAGGGGCAGGCCGAAGCGGGCGCGGCCTATGGCATGAGCAGCCGCCAGGTATTCTTCCGCATCATGGTGCCGCAGATGATCCGCCTGGCCATTCCCGGCTTCACCAACAACTGGCTGGTGCTGACCAAGGCCACTGCGCTGATTTCCGTGGTCGGTCTGCAGGACATGATGTTCAAGGCCAAGCAGGCGGCGGATGCCACCCGCGAACCCTTCACTTTCTTCCTGGCGGTGGCGGCGCTGTACCTGGTGCTGACCAGCGTTTCGCTGCTGGCGTTGAAGTATCTCGAGAAGCGCTACTCGGTGGGCGTAAAGGCGGCTGAACTATGATCTTCGACTACAACGTCATCTGGGAGGCCATGCCGCTGTACATCGGTGGTTTGCTGACCACCCTCAAGCTGCTGGCGCTGTCGCTGTTCTTCGGCCTGCTGGCGGCCATTCCGCTGGGGTTGATGCGGGTGTCGAAGCAGCCGCTGGTGAACCTGATCGCGTGGCTCTACACCTACGTGATCCGAGGCACGCCGATGCTGGTGCAACTGTTCCTGATCTACTACGGCCTGGCCCAGTTCGAGGCGGTGCGCGAGAGCATCTTCTGGCCGTGGCTGTCGAGTGCGACCTTCTGCGCCTGCCTGGCGTTCGCCATCAACACCAGCGCCTACACCGCCGAAATCATCGCCGGCAGCCTCAAGGCCACGCCTCATGGCGAGATCGAGGCAGCCAAGGCCATGGGCATGTCGCGCTTCAAGATGTACCGCCGCATCCTGCTGCCTTCGGCCATGCGCCGGGCGCTGCCGCAGTACAGCAACGAAGTGATCATGATGCTGCAGACCACCAGCCTGGCGTCGATCGTCACCCTGATCGACATCACCGGTGCTGCGCGCACGGTCAATGCCCAGTACTACCTGCCTTTCGAGGCCTACATCACGGCGGGCGTGTTCTACCTGTGCCTGACCTTCATCCTCGTGCGCCTGTTCAAGATGGCCGAACGTCGCTGGCTCAGCTACCTGGCGCCGCGCAAGCACTGACCGCTCTGTGAGAATCGACAGCATGTACAAACTCCAAGTCCAAGACCTGCACAAGCGCTACGGCAGCCACGAGGTGCTCAAGGGCGTCTCGCTCGAAGCCAAGGCAGGCGATGTGATCAGCATCATCGGCTCGAGCGGTTCGGGCAAATCCACCTTCTTGCGCTGCATCAACCTGCTTGAGCAGCCGCATGCCGGCAAGATCCTCCTCAACAACGAGGAGCTCAAGCTGGTCGCCGGCAAGGACGGCGCGCTCAAGGCTGCCGACCCCAAGCAGCTGCAGCGCATGCGTTCGCGCCTTTCGATGGTGTTCCAGCATTTCAACCTGTGGGCGCACATGACTGCACTCGAGAACATCATCGAGGCGCCGGTGCATGTGCTGGGCATGAACAAGAAGGAGGCGCTGGAAAAGGCCGAGCACTACCTGGCCAAGGTAGGTGTGGCGCATCGCAAGGATGCTTTCCCCGGGCACATGTCTGGCGGTGAGCAGCAGCGTGTGGCGATCGCTCGCGCCCTGGCCATGGAGCCTGAGGTGATGCTGTTCGACGAGCCGACTTCGGCGCTCGATCCTGAGCTGGTGGGCGATGTGCTGAAGGTCATGCAGTCGTTGGCCCAGGAAGGCCGCACCATGGTAGTGGTCACGCATGAAATGGGCTTTGCCCGCGAGGTGTCCAACCAGCTGGTGTTCCTGCACAAGGGGTTGGTCGAGGAGCGGGGTAATCCGCGTGAGGTGCTGGTCAATCCGCAATCCGAGCGTCTCAAGCAGTTCCTCTCGGGCAGCCTGAAGTAAAAGCTGCATTCCCGCACCAGAATAGGGCATGCTGCGCAGCGAGCGCGGCATGACCCGTGCCTCACTCGACTTCAGGTTTCGGACCTAGCCTATGACCACCCAGCGAATCGGATTTCTTATCTGGCCCGGCACCAAGCCGCTGACCCTGGCCCTGGCCGAGGAAGTGCTGCAGGTGGCGCAGCGGGTGCATCCTGATGTGGTCTACGAGCTGGCGTACCTGCAGGCCGAGCCTGCCGAAGCGGGCGCCTGGCGCCTGCCGGGCGAGCCCTGGAACGGTCGGCTGGAGGGTTTCCAGAAGCTTCTGGTACTCGCTGACGAGCCGCCGCTGGCGGTGGGTTCGGCGCTTTCGGCGGCGCTCAAGCACCTGGCCCGCAGTGGCTGCATGATTGGTGGGTTGTCGGCGGGCGTGTACCCGTTGGCCTTGCTGGGTCTGCTCGACGGTTACCGGGCTGCGGTGCACTGGCGCTGGCAGGACGACTTTGCAGAGCGTTTCCCCAAGGTTATCGCCACCAGTCATCTGTTCGACTGGGATCGCGACCGCCTGACTGCCTGTGGTGGCATGGCGGTGACCGACCTGCTGCTGGCGGTGCTGGCCCGTGATCACGGGGCAGAGTTGGCCGGCGCGGTGTCCGAGGAACTGGTGGTCGAGCGCATTCGTGAAGGCGGGGAGCGTCAGCGTATCCCGTTGCAGAATCGTCTGGGCTCCAGCCACCCCAAGCTGACCCAGGCCGTGCTGTTGATGGAGGCCAACATCGAGGAGCCGCTGACCACCGACGAGATCGCCCAGCATGTCTGTGTCTCGCGCCGGCAGTTGGAGCGGATCTTCAAGCAGTACCTCAATCGCGTGCCCAGCCAGTACTATCTGGAGCTGCGCCTGAACAAGGCGCGGCAGATGCTGATGCAGACCAGCAAGTCGATCATCCAGATCGGCTTGTCGTGCGGGTTCTCATCCGGGCCGCATTTCTCCAGCGCCTACCGCAATTTCTTTGGCGCCACGCCGCGGGAAGACCGCAACCAGCGGCGCAGCAGCAGCCCGTTCGAGTTGAGTTCGGCGCCGGCCGAGCGCGGTTGAGGTCGGGGCGAGTCCGCTTCCATAGCTGCCCCACTGATTCTGAGTTCGCCGGGGTAGCTGTGGGAGCGGGCTTGCCCCGCGACAGGGCCGCCGCGGGCGCCTCCCTCTCCTGTGAACACCCGTTCTCCCAATTTGCCCAACCCTCTCCCCGCCACCCCGTCAGCCCGTTACACTGCGCGATTGCGACAGTGTTTGTCGCATTGCCGAAAACCCAGGTAAAACAGGGGTTGGCGCTGTAACAAGTTGTCGCCTGGCAGCAAGGACAGGCGCCGATCAGTCCTTACAATCCCCCCATCGCTCGCCACTTTCAGGCCAGCGTTCCTCTTCAGGAGACTCAGATGTCCGTTGAGCAAGCCCCGGTGCAGCGTGCCGATTTCGACCAGGTCATGGTTCCCAACTACTCCCCGGCGGCCTTCATTCCTGTTCGAGGCGAGGGATCCCGCGTCTGGGACCAGTCGGGCCGCGAACTCATCGACTTCGCCGGCGGCATTGCGGTGAACGCCCTGGGTCATTGCCACCCAGCACTGGTCAAGGCGCTGACCGAACAGGCCAACACCCTGTGGCACGTGTCCAACGTCTTCACCAACGAGCCGGCCCTGCGCCTGGCGCACAAGCTGGTGGATGCCACCTTTGCCGACCGTGCTTTCTTCTGCAACTCCGGCGCCGAAGCCAACGAGGCCGCCTTCAAGCTGGCCCGTCGTGTCGGGCATGACCGCTTCGGCCCGGAAAAGCACGAGATCATCGCCACCGTGAACAGCTTCCACGGTCGCACCCTGTTCACCGTCAGCGTCGGTGGCCAGCCCAAGTACTCCGACGGTTTCGGACCCAAGATCACCGGCATCAGCCATGTCCCGTACAACGACCTGGAAGCGCTGAAGGCACAGATCTCCGACAAGACCTGCGCCGTAGTGATCGAGCCGATCCAGGGCGAGAGTGGGGTGGTGCCGGCCGACAAGGCCTACCTGGAAGGTGCGCGCAAACTGTGTGACGAGCACAACGCCCTGCTGATCTTCGATGAAGTGCAGACTGGCGTCGGCCGTACCGGATCGCTGTACGCCTACCAGCACTACGGCGTGACCCCGGATATCCTGACCAGCGCCAAGAGCCTGGGCGGTGGCTTCCCGATCGGTGCCATGCTGACCACCACCGAGCTGGCCAAGCACCTGGCCGTTGGCACCCACGGCACCACCTATGGCGGTAACCCGCTGGGTTGCGCCGTCGCCTGTGCGGTGCTGGACGTGGTCAACACTCCCGAGACGCTGGCCGGCATCAAGACCAAGCACGCGCGTTTCAAGACCCGTCTGGAGAAGATCGGCCAGGACACTGGCCTGTTCACCCAGGTGCGTGGCGTTGGCCTGCTGATCGGCTGTGTGCTGAGCGAGGCCTGGAAAGGCAAGGCCAAGGACATCCTCAACGCCGCAGAGAAAGAAGGCGTGATGGTGCTGCAGGCCGGTCCTGACGTCGTGCGCTTCGCGCCGAGCCTGGTGGTCGAGGACGCTGACATCGACGAGGGTCTGAGCCGCTTCGAGCGCGCTGTGGCCAAGCTGACCCAGGGCTGATCGCCCTGCGGTCCCATCGCCGGGGCGGATCGTACTGCGCCGGCGATACCTGAATTCCAGTGCGGGTGTCTGCTTGTGCAAGCAAGGGTGTGCCCGCCGTTCTTCCGTGCCGACCGGGTCGGCCCGTATTCCAAAGGAGTGACACCATGCTGGTGATGCGCCCCGCGCAAATGGCGGATCTGAATGAAGTGCAGCGCATGGCTGCCGACAGCCCCATTGGTGTCACCTCGCTGCCCGATGACGCGGGCCGCCTGGGCGACAAGATCGCCGCCTCGGAAACCTCCTTCGCTGCCGAGGTGAGCTTCAACGGAGAGGAGAGCTATTTCTTCGTGCTTGAAGACAGCATCTCCGGCAAGCTCGCCGGCTGTTCGGCCATCGTCGCCTCGGCCGGCTATTCCGAGCCGTTCTACAGCTTTCGCAACGAAACCTTCGTGCACGCTTCGCGCGAGCTGAAGATCCACAACAAGATCCACGTTCTGTCGCTGTGCCATGACCTGACCGGCAACAGCCTGCTGACCAGCTTCTACGTATTGCCCGAGCTGGTGAACAGCGGCTTCGCCGAGCTCAATTCGCGCGGTCGCCTGCTGTTCATGGCCTCGCATCCCGAGCGTTTTGCCGACTCGGTGGTGACCGAGATCGTCGGCTACAGCGACGATCAGGGCGAGTCACCGTTCTGGGACGCCATCGGGCGCAACTTCTTCGACCTCAACTACGCCGACGCCGAGCGCCTGTGCGGGCTGAAGAGCCGGACCTTCCTCGCCGAACTGATGCCGCACTACCCGATCTACGTGCCGCTGCTGCACGACGAAGCCCAGGAAGCCATGGGCCAGGTGCACCCGCGCGCGCAGATCACCTTCGACATCCTGATGCGCGAGGGTTTCGAGACCGAGCACTACATCGACATCTTCGACGGTGGCCCGACCTTGCATGCGCGCACCTCGGCGATCCGCTCGATTGCCCAGAGTCGCGTGGTGCCGGTCAGGATTGACGACACGCCAGTCAAGGGCGGGCGCCCGTACCTGGTGTGCAACGGCCAGTTGCAGGACTACCGCGCCGTGCTGCTGGAGCTGGACTGGGTGCCGGGCAAGCCGGTGGCACTGAGCAATGAAGCTGCCGACGCCCTGGGCGTCGGTGAAGGTGGCAACGTCCGTCTGGTTGCCGCCTGAGCCTGGGCGAAGCTGGCAAGCGCGATTCGCGGCAGGCAGAGGCCGCCGCACAAGGAGATAGCATGATCGTTCGTCCTGTACGTAGCAGCGATTTACCCGCGCTGATCGAATTGGCCCGCAGCACCGGTACCACCGGGCTGACCACGCTTCCTGCCAACGAGGAGCGATTGGCCCGCCGTGTCGGCTGGGCCGAGAAGAGCTTCAGTGGCGAAGCCGAGCGCGGCGACACCGACTACCTGTTCGTGCTGGAGAACGACGAAGGCCTGGTGGTCGGCATCAGCGCCATCGCCGGCGCCGTCGGTTTGCGCGAGCCTTGGTACAACTATCGGGTCGGCCTGACGGTCAGCGCCTCGCAGGAACTGAACATCTACCGCGAGATCCCGACCCTGTTCCTGGCCAACGACCTGACCGGCAACTCCGAGCTGTGCTCGCTGTTCCTGCGCAGTGACTACCGCAGCGGGCGCAATGGGCACCTGCTGTCGAAGTCGCGCATGCTGTTCATCGCCGAATTCCCTGACCTGTTTGGCAAGAAGATCATCGCCGAGATGCGTGGCATGTCCGACGCTGCCGGTCGTTCGCCGTTCTGGGAAAGCCTGGGCCGCCACTTCTTCAAGATGGAATTCAGCCAGGCCGACTACCTCACCGGCGTGGGCAACAAGTCGTTCATCGCCGAGCTGATGCCCAAATTCCCGCTGTACACCTGTTTCCTGTCGGAGGCTGCGCGCAGCGTCATCGGGCGCGTGCACACCGACACCGAGCCTGCGCTGGCGATGCTCAAGCGCGAAGGTTTCAACTATCAAGGCTACGTCGACATCTTCGATGCCGGCCCGGCAATCGAATGCGAGACCGCGAAGATCCGAGCCGTGCGCGAGAGTGAAACCCTGGTGCTGGCGGTCGGTACGCCGGGTGACGACGCCACGCCTTACATCATCCACAACCGCAAGCGCGAAGACTGCCGTATTACCGCAGCGCCCGCGCGTCTGGCGGCCGGGACATTGGTCGTCGATCCGCAGACCGCCAAGCGCCTGCGCCTGGGCGTTGGCGATAACGTTCGCGCCGTGCCGCTGACTGCACCCCGGGAGACCCAATAATGACCACGCATTACATCGCCGGAAACTGGCAGGCCGGCCAGGGTGACGCCCTGCAATCGCTCGACCCGGTCAGCCAGGCCGTGGTCTGGCAAGGGCAGGGTGCGACGCCTGCTCAGGTCGAAGCTGCGGTGCAGGCGGCGCGCAATGCCTTTCCAGCCTGGGCGCAACTGAGCCTGGAGGCGCGCATCGCCGTGCTCGAAGGCTTCGCCGACCAGCTCAAGGCCAACGCCGACGAACTGGCCCGCTGCATCGGTGAGGAAACCGGCAAGCCCTTGTGGGAGTCGGCCACCGAAGTCACCAGCATGGTCAACAAGGTAGCGATCTCGGTGCAGAGCTACCGCGAGCGTACCGGCGAGAAGAGCGGCCCGCTGGCCGACGCGACCGCCGTGTTGCGCCACAAGCCGCATGGTGTGGTGGCGGTGTTCGGCCCCTATAACTTCCCTGGTCACTTGCCTAACGGCCATATCGTGCCGGCACTGCTGGCTGGCAACTGTGTCGTGTTCAAGCCCAGCGAGCTGACCCCCAAGGTCGCCGAGCTGACGGTCAAGTGCTGGATCGCCGCCGGGTTGCCGAGCGGTGTGCTCAACCTGGTGCAGGGCGCCCGTGAAACCGGTGTCGCTCTGGCAGCCAACCCGGGCATAGATGGTCTGTTCTTCACTGGTTCCAGTCGCACCGGCAACCTGCTGCACCAGCAGTTCGCCGGTCGCCCGGACAAGATCCTGGCGCTGGAAATGGGTGGCAACAATCCGCTGGTGGTCGATGAGGTCAAGGATCTGGATGCTGCGGTCTACACCATCATCCAGTCGGCGTTCATTTCGGCCGGGCAGCGTTGCACCTGTGCCCGCCGTCTTCTGGTGCCGCACGGCGCCTGGGGTGACACGCTGCTTGCGCGCCTGGTCGAGGTCAGTCGCAGCATCAGCGTCGGTGCCTTCGACCAGCAACCGGCGCCATTCATGGGCTCGGTGATTTCACTGCAGGCTGCCGGTGCCTTGCTGGCGGCGCAGTCCGAACTGCTGGCCAAGGGCGCGCAGGCGCTGCTGGAAATGACCCAGCCAAAGGCCGGCGCTGCCTTGTTGACGCCAGGCATCCTCGATGTTTCGGCAGTTGCCGACCGGCCCGACGAAGAGTTCTTCGGCCCACTGCTGCAGGTGATTCGCTACAGCGACTTTGATGCGGCGATCGATGAGGCCAACAACACCCAGTACGGCCTGGCAGCCGGGTTGCTGTCCGACTCGCGCGCTCGTTACCAGTACTTCTGGCTGCGCAGTCGCGCCGGCATCGTCAACTGGAACAAGCAACTCACCGGCGCCGCCAGCAGCGCACCGTTCGGTGGCGTGGGGGCCAGTGGCAATCACCGGGCCAGTGCCTATTATGCGGCGGACTACTGCGCCTACCCCGTGGCCTCGCTGGAGACCGCCAGCCTTGCCCTGCCGGCGACCCTGACGCCGGGCGTCACCCTATAACAACAGGTCTCGGAGCTAGCCGATGAAATCCTATGAAGTGAATTTTGATGGCCTGGTGGGGCCAACCCACAACTACGGCGGCCTCTCGTACGGCAACGTGGCCTCGCAGAGCAACAGCCAGCAGTGCTCCAACCCGCGAGAAGCGGCACGCCAGGGCCTGGCAAAAATGAAAGCCCTGATGGAAATGGGCTTCAAGCAAGGTGTGCTGGCCCCGCAGGAGCGACCGGATGTGGCTGCCCTGCGCCGCCTGGGCTTCACCGGCAGCGACGCCGAGGTGATCCGCCGCGCCGCCAAGGAGGCCATGCCGCTGCTCGTCGCCAGTTGCTCGGCCTCGAGCATGTGGGTGGCCAACGCCGCCACCGTCAGCCCCAGCGCCGACACGGCGGATGGGCGGGTGCATTTCACTGCAGCCAACCTCAACTGCAAATACCACCGCAGCATCGAACACCCGACCACCAGTCGCGTGCTGGCGGCGATGTTCGCTGACGAGCAGCATTTCGCCCACCACGCGGCATTGCCGGCAGTGGCCCAGTTCGGCGACGAGGGTGCGGCCAATCACACGCGCTTCTGCCGTGCGTACGGCGAGTCGGGCGTGGAGTTCTTCGTCTATGGTCGCAGCGCCTTCGACGCGCGCTACCCGGCGCCACAGAAGTATCCGGCGCGCCAGACCCTCGAGGCCTCCCAGGCCGTGGCGCGGTTGCATGGCCTTGGCGAGGAGGGTGTGGTCTACGCTCAACAGAACCCGGCGGTGATCGACCAGGGGGTGTTCCATAACGACGTGATTTCGGTGGGTAACGGCGAGGTGCTGTTCTACCACGAGGACGCCTTCCTCGAGACCGACACGGTGCTTGGCCAACTGCAGGCTAAACTGGCTGCAAAGGGCGGCAACTTCCAGGCCATCCGCGTGCCGCGTTCGGCAGTGACGGTGGAGGACGCGGTGCGGTCCTACCTGTTCAACAGCCAGTTGCTGTCGCGCGACGACGGTTCCATGCTGCTGGTGGTACCTGAAGAGTGCCGCAACAACGAGCGCGTGTGGAGTTACCTGAGCCAGCTGACCGGCCAGCAGGGTGTGGTGAAGGAGGTCAAGGTGTTCGACCTCAAGCAGAGCATGCAGAACGGCGGAGGCCCCGCCTGCCTGCGCTTGCGCGTAGCCCTGAAGGAAACGGAACTGGCGGCGGTCAACCAAGGCGTTATCATGACCGCCCCGCTGTACGACACCCTGGTGCAGTGGGTCGACAAGCACTACCGCGACCGTCTGGGCGAAGCTGATCTTGCCGACCCGCAGTTGCTGGACGAATGCCGTACGGCACTGGATGAGTTGACCCAGATCCTGAAGTTGGGTTCGGTCTATCCGTTCCAACGCCAACCTTGATAGAGAGAATTTGCAATGTCCGACGCCCTGCGCCTGATCCTGGAAGATGAAGACGGCACCCAGCTGGAAACCTCCTGCACCCGCTTTGCGGTGGTCTGGCAAGGCAAGGAGGTGTGGATCCAGCAGGATGGCCGCGGTCAACTGCTGATCGGTGTCGATGTCGAGGAAGACGATACCGAGTACGCCAACCTGCTGCTGCGCCCGATGGCCACCAACCTGGTCAGCCTGCAACTGGAGATGGAGCCTGCCGAGGTCGGTGAAGACGACGATCACGTGCACGGTCCGGATTGCGGTCACCACCACTAAGGAAATGCCCTATGCTCGCCCTTGGCAAACTGCTTGAGCTGACCCTGACCGATCACGAACCGGCCGAGAAGACCCAAGTGACCCCCAGGGGCGTGCGTTTGCGCTGGTTGGGGGAGGGCGCGCTGGAGGTGCGTCCGGCCGAGAGCGAAGATTGTGGGCTCGACCTGTTGTTGTCGGCCGGCATCCACGGCAACGAGACCGCGCCGATCGAGTTGCTGGAGCGGCTGCTGCATGGTGTGGCCAACGGCCAGATCAAGCCGCGTGCCAGGGTGTTGTTCCTGTTCGGCAACCCTGCGGCGATTCGCAAGGGCGAGCGCTTCATCGAGCAGGACATCAATCGCCTGTTCAACGGTCGTCACGAGCTTTCCAGTGGTTTCGAGGCGCTGCGCGCCGCGGAGCTCGAGCAGTTTGCCCGGGTGTTCTTCAACAAGCCCGAGCGTACTCGCCTGCATTACGACCTGCACACGGCCATTCGCGGTTCGAAGATCGAGCAGTTCGCGCTGTACCCGTTCAAGGAGGGCCGCAAGCATTCACGCCGCGAACTGGCGCGCCTGGCGGCCGCCGGCATGGAGGCGGTGCTGCTGCAGAGCAAGTCGTCGATCACCTTCAGTGCTTTCACCTACGAACAACTCGACGCCGAAGCCTTCACCCTGGAGCTGGGCAAGGCCCGTCCTTTCGGGCAGAACGAGCAGGTCAATCTCGACAAGCTCGAGGAGCGGCTTGTTCAGATCATCGAGCATACCGAGCCTGAGACCGATGCCTCGCTCGATGGCCTGAAGCTGTTCAGCGTCGCCCGGGAAATCATCAAGCACAGCGACAGTTTCCACCTGCACTTGCCGGCGGATATCGAGAATTTTTCCGAGCTGAGCAAGGGCTATCTGCTGGCCGAGGACCTGGCCGAAACACGCTGGGTCGTGGAAGAGGAAGGGGCACGTATCATTTTCCCCAACCCCAAGGTCAGGAATGGCTTGCGGGCAGGGATTCTGATCGTGCCGGATTCCGGGCAGCGCCTGGAGTAGGGGTTCAAGGGTAAGTCAGCCTGGGTGGTAGGCCCAGTTCGTGTCGCAAGGCATTTTCGTTGAACGGCGCAGGATTGGTGTCGGTATCGGGCGTGCTTGGATCGTCGTCGAAATCGAACAGGGAGCCTGGGTTTTCGAGCCCGACAGCCAAGCGCTCGGAGTTGTCGTTCACGCTTCCGGTCGCAAAGTTCCAGACGTGACAGAGCTCGTGGTAGAGCATCACCAGTGATGGTGCGTCACGCCTGTGGGCCAGCGGGTTATAGCCGATTTTGCAGTTCAGGATGCGATCGCCTCGCATGCCGTTTCGGATTGTCGGATCGCCTTGGGCGGGATCAAATCCAGCATAAGCATTGTCCAGTTCCGGGATCGACTTGATGGCGACCTTCACCTTGTGCGCCACCAACTGCTCCAGAAGCCCCGAGGCACTCGGGCTGGCCCGCAGCATCACCAACTGGCGCCTGACTTTGTCGGTGTACGCGGGATCACCCTGGATATCGAAGGTGTCGAGGTATTGCGCTGGTAGCTCCGCATCGTGTGCCTCGTAGAGCAGTGGTGCGCTGAAACCGTCCTCGACGAGAATGCTGCTGGCGTTGCCGTAGAGTCGATCGTCCAGTGGCCCTGTGGACAGGCGATTGTTGCCGGCAAAGGCCTCGATGGTCGCATTGCCCGCATTGACCCTGACGACGTCGTCGCCAGCGCCGGCATACAACGTGCTGTGGGCAGCGGCGCTGTGCAGGGCGTCGTTGCCCTTGCCGCCATCGATTTCTGCCTGCCGAACCCCTTCTACCACGACGTGGTCATCACCGGCCCCGGCGTCAATGATCACCGAGCCGGCATTCAGGGGCTGGCCATCAGGAGGCAATTGGCCCTCGATCCGGATTCTGTCGTTGCCCTCGCCGGTCTCGATCACGATGCGGCTGTCGAGGGTGGACTCGACGAATACGTTGTCATCGCCGGCGCCAGTACGAATATGCAGCATCTCTGTTTTTGCCAGGGCCAGCGTGTAGCGGGTAGCTTCGATGCGCAGCGCGATGCCTTCGGGGCTTGGATGAACCGACAGTTCGGTGTCTGGGGCCAGTGCTTCGATCAGCAGCGTGTGGTCATGGCGACTGATCGCCAGTGGGCCGCTTCTGTAGGGTAGTTGTTGTCTCAGCACAAGGCCGGAAGCGGTGTGGATCATGAGGTCTTCGGGCGCCATGGGCGTCTCCTTTCGTAGGGGAGGCTGCATTCTGGCGTTCGCTCGGTGGTTCCAGTGGTACTCCTGTACCGCCTGAGTCGTCAGCATGAGGCGGATGACAGGGATTTAATTTGCCGCCTATTCCCTTTTCCTTTCCCCTGGGCGGTAATTGGCTTGTCAGTGACGAAAGCTCCGATTTAGCATCCGCTCATGTCGTTTTTGCCTGTTTGCAGCGGAAAAACTGTCCGTTTGCCGGTTTCCATCGCATAAACACACTGCACCTCGATTGCAGGACCGATATAATGCGGCCCTTTGCCGTCGTTTCGTCGATCCGACGCGTTAGCCAAAACGGCCGCCGTTTCCGTGGAAGAACCTATGAAAAGCGCAGAAATCCGTGAAGCCTTCCTTCGCTTCTTCGAAGAGCAGGGACATACCCGAGTCGCCTCCAGTTCGCTGATCCCGAACAACGACCCAACCCTGCTGTTCACCAACGCAGGCATGAACCAGTTCAAGGACTGCTTCCTGGGCGCCGAGAAGCGCGCCTACACGCGCGCTGTCAGCAGCCAGAAGTGCGTGCGCGCCGGTGGCAAGCACAACGACCTGGAAAACGTCGGCTACACCGCGCGTCACCACACTTTCTTCGAGATGCTGGGCAACTTCAGCTTCGGTGACTATTTCAAGCGCGACGCGATCACCTTCGCCTGGACCTTCCTGACCTCCGACAAGTGGCTGAACCTGCCCAAGGAGAAGCTCTGGGTCACTGTCTACGCCAGCGACGACGAAGCCTACGACATCTGGACCAAGGAAGTCGGCGTGCCGGCCGAGCGCATGGTGCGCATCGGTGACAACAAAGGCGCCCCGTACGCTTCCGACAACTTCTGGACCATGGGTGATACCGGCCCTTGCGGTCCGTGCACCGAGATCTTCTACGACCACGGCGCCGACATCTGGGGTGGCCCACCCGGCTCGCCGGAAGAAGACGGCGACCGCTACATCGAGATCTGGAACAACGTCTTCATGCAGTTCAACCGCACTGCTGACGGTGTCCTGCACCCGTTGCCCGCCCCGTCGGTGGACACCGGCATGGGCCTTGAGCGCATCAGTGCGGTGATGCAGCACGTGCACTCGAACTACGAGATCGACCTGTTCCAGAGTCTGCTCGATGCCGCAGCCCAGGCCATCGGTTGCCGTAACGAAGCGCAGTCGTCGCTGAAAGTGGTCGCCGACCACATCCGTTCCTGCGGCTTCCTGATCGCCGACGGCGTGCTGCCTTCCAACGAGGGCCGTGGCTATGTGCTGCGCCGCATCATTCGTCGCGCCTGCCGCCATGGCAACAAACTTGGCGCCAAGGGCAGCTTCTTCCACAAGGTCGTGGCCGCACTGGTCAGCGAGATGGGTGAAGCCTTCCCCGAGCTCAAGAGCCAGCAGGCGCACATCGAGCGCGTGCTCAAGACCGAAGAAGAGCAGTTCGCCAAGACTCTCGAGCAGGGCCTGCGCATCCTCGAACAGGACCTGGCGCAGTTGCAGGGCACGGTCGTGCCGGGCGACGTGGTGTTCAAGCTGTACGACACCTATGGCTTCCCCATGGACCTGACCGCCGACATCGCCCGCGAGCGTGAGCTGACCATCGACGAAGCCGGCTTCGAGCGCGAGATGGACGCCCAGCGCGAGCGCGCCCGCTCGGCCAGCGCCTTCGGCATGGACTACAACAGCCTGGTCAAGGTCGATACCGCCACCGATTTCCTCGGATACAGCAGCACCGAAGGTCAAGGCAAGATCATCGCCCTGTACAAGGATGGCCAGTCGGTCGACCAGTTGGGCGAAGGCGAGGAGGGCGTGGTCGTCCTGGATCGCACGCCGTTCTACGCCGAATCCGGCGGCCAGGTCGGTGACAGTGGCTACCTGCAGGCTGGCGGTGCGCGCTTCGATGTGCGCGACACCACCAAGACCGGTGGCGCCTTCCTGCACCACGGCGTGGTGGCCAGCGGCGCGCTGCTGATTGGCGCCCCGGTCGAGGCCCGCGTGGATGCCGATGTGCAGCACGCCACCTCGCTGAACCACTCAGCGACTCACCTGCTGCACGCTGCTCTGCGTGAAGTGCTGGGCGAGCACGTCCAGCAGAAGGGCTCGCTGGTCGACAGCCAGCGCCTGCGCTTCGACTTCAGCCACTTCGAGGCGGTGACGCCTGCGCAGATCAAGGCACTCGAAGACATCGTAAACCGCGAAGTGCGCAAGAACTCCGCGGTCGAAACCATCGAGACCGATATCGAGACCGCCAAGCGCAAAGGCGCCATGGCGCTGTTCGGTGAGAAATACGGCGACACCGTGCGCGTACTGAGCATGGGCGGTGATTTCTCGGTAGAGCTGTGCGGCGGTATTCACGCCAAGCGCACCGGCGATATCAGCCTGTTCAAGATTATCAGTGAAGGTGGCGTAGCCTCCGGTGTGCGTCGTATCGAGGCGATCACCGGTGCTGCGGCGCTGGCCTACCTGAACGCTGCCGAAGAGCAGGTCAAGGAAGCGGCGCAACTGGTCAAGGGTAACCGCGACAACCTGATCGACAAGCTGTCGGCTGTGCTCGAGCGCAACCGTCAGCTGGAGAAGCAGCTCGAGCAGCTGCAGGCCAAGGCCGCCAGCGCCGCAGGGGACGATCTCTCCAGTGCGGCCGTTGAGGTCAAGGGTGCCAAGGTGCTTGCCGCTCGCCTGGATGGGCAGGATGGCAAGGCGCTGCTGGCGCTCGTCGATCAGCTGAAGAACAAGCTCGGCCATGCAGTGATCCTGCTGGGCAGCGAGCATGAGGGCAAGGTCGTGCTGGTGGCCGGCGTGACCAAAGACCTCTCCAGCCAACTCAAGGCTGGCGACCTGATGAAGCAGGCCGCTGCGGCGGTGGGCGGAAAGGGCGGTGGTCGTCCGGACATGGCCCAGGGTGGTGGCGTCGACGTCGCTGCGCTGGATCAGGCCCTGGCACTGGCCGTGCCGTTCGCCGAGCAGGGGCTTTGAGATGACGCGCCCCGCAGTCTGGTTGCGGGGCGCGTCAGGAAGGATTGTTTACTGGGTGCCCTTCGTGGGCTGAGGCACTTTGAAATGGCGTTGATCGTACAGAAATTTGGCGGCACCTCCGTTGGCTCTATCGAGCGGATCGAGCAGGTGGCCGACAAGGTCAAGAAACACCGCGAGGCAGGCGATGACCTGGTGGTTGTGCTGTCGGCCATGAGCGGGGAAACCAACCGCTTGATCGACCTGGCCAAGCAGGTGTCCGATCAGCTGGTTCCGCGTGAACTGGATGTGATCGTCTCGACCGGCGAGCAGGTGACCATTGCGCTGCTGGCCATGGCGCTGATCAAGCGTGGCGTGCCGGCGGTGTCCTACACCGGCAACCAGGTGCGTATCCTGACCGACAGCGCGCACAACAAGGCGCGCATCCTGCAGATCGATGACCAGAAGATCCGCGCCGACCTCAAGGCTGGCACCGTGGTCGTGGTCGCAGGTTTCCAGGGCGTCGACGAGCACGGCAACATCACCACCCTCGGGCGTGGTGGCTCCGACACTACCGGTGTTGCCTTGGCGGCAGCGCTGGGGGCCGACGAATGTCAGATCTACACCGATGTCGATGGCGTCTATACCACCGATCCACGTGTGGTACCGCAGGCCCGTCGCCTGGAGAAGATCACCTTTGAAGAGATGCTGGAAATGGCCAGCCTCGGTTCCAAGGTGCTGCAGATCCGTTCGGTGGAGTTCGCCGGCAAATACAACGTTCCGCTGCGCGTGCTGCACAGCTTCAAGGAGGGTCCGGGTACCCTCATTACCATCGATGAAGAGGAATCCATGGAACAGCCGATCATTTCCGGTATCGCCTTCAACCGTGATGAGGCCAAGCTGACCATTCGTGGCGTGCCGGACACCCCGGGCGTTGCTTTCAAGATCCTCGGCCCGATCAGCGCCGCGAACATCGAAGTCGACATGATCGTGCAGAACGTCTCGCACGATAACACCACCGACTTCACCTTCACCGTGCACCGCAACGAGTACGAAAAGGCTCTGAGCGTGCTGGAGAACACCGCCCGTGAAATCGGTGCCCGCGAAGTGATCGGCGATACCAAGATCGCCAAGGTGTCGATCGTTGGCGTCGGCATGCGCTCCCACGCGGGCGTGGCCAGCCGTATGTTCGAGGCTCTGGCCAAGGAGAGCATCAACATCCAGATGATCTCCACTTCCGAGATCAAGGTGTCGGTGGTGATCGAAGAGAAGTACCTGGAGCTGGCCGTACGCGCGCTGCACACCGCGTTCGAGCTCGATGCGCCTGCCCGACAGAGCGAGTGACGCATTGCCCCGGGGGGCGCGGCTTTGGCCGCGCCCTTCGCGTTTCTGGCTGTCATGCGGGTTACTGTCCTTTCCTGCCTGACAGCCGATAAGGAGGGCTGGGCCTTCGTCCCGACCAGCCCTCTGTTTCCAACAGACTGTTGTCCCTGAATGAACTGCGTGAGGAGAAAGCTATGTTGATTCTGACTCGTCGGTGCGCCGAGAGCCTGATCATTGGTGACGGTGAAATCACCGTGACGGTCCTGGGTGTCAAAGGCAACCAGGTACGAATCGGTGTGAGTGCCCCTAAGGAAGTGGCTGTTCACCGCGAGGAAATCTACCTGCGGATCAAGAAAGAGAAGGACGAAGAACCAACCCTTTAATTTTTTTGAAGTTTTTTTCAAAAAAGGGTTTGCAAACGGGGAGGGGTCTGGTTAATATACGCCCCGTGTTGCGGTGAGGTGGCCGAGTGGCCGAAGGCGCTCCCCTGCTAAGGGAGTATACCTCATAAGGGTATCGGGGGTTCGAATCCCCCCTTCACCGCCATTCTTCGTGTAGGGCGCTGTAACTGGTCAAAATGCTTAAGTCGTTGAAATTAAACGAAAAAGTACTTGGCAAAACGGTTTAGCGAACTATAATGCGCGGCAAGACACGGACTCATAGCTCAGCTGGATAGAGTACTCGGCTACGAACCGAGCGGTCGGAGGTTCGAATCCTCCTGAGTCCGCCATACAATGAGGCGGTTTTCTTTGGAAGACGCATCATTTCACCAGTGGTAATCTGGTCTAAAAGTACCATCGACGGACTCATAGCTCAGCTGGATAGAGTACTCGGCTACGAACCGAGCGGTCGGAGGTTCGAATCCTCCTGAGTCCGCCACTTTCTGAAGTGGCTTTGCTTGTCGAGAAATCTTCAAGAAGAGAAGCTTCAAAAACCAGTGGTAATCTGGTCTAAAACTACCACCACGGACTCATAGCTCAGCTGGATAGAGTACTCGGCTACGAACCGAGCGGTCGGAGGTTCGAATCCTCCTGAGTCCGCCACACCAAAAAGCCCGCTCCTGTAGCGGGCTTTTTCTTTTCTGCCGTTCACGAATCTGTCAGTGCAACGCGGCTAGACTCCGTATAAACCCCTGCTGCACGTCGATGTGCTTTTTCGCTGTTGTCCGCCGTCGCACTGTTGGCTTCGAGCGTTGTCACAGCTTTATCGCGCAAACGATTGTTCCAGCCAAAAATTTAAGCGATCAGACAGCTTGAGCAGTGTATGATTGCGCCCGTCAGCCCCGCCGGGGCTTGTGGAATACCACCATGGACTTACCCAGTAGTTACCCCTTAATCCGCTTTATCAAGCCAGATCTGACCGATTGATTCTCCCGGCGTGCTCCGCTGCTGGGAGTGGAGTTCGCCTATGACCGAAGTCGAAGTAAAGAAAGTCCAAGAGAGCCTGCAGGATCGCCTCGCCCAGGTGATCGAGCTACTGCAGCGCCAGCGCGTCGTTGAGGACCTGACTCATCGTCAGGAGGGTCAGCACAACGACCTGGTGGAAAACCTCGTCCACCGCCAGAACCTGGTCGAGCTGCAACGCAAGCTCGATGATCTGCACCCCGCCGACATCGCCTATATCCTCGAAGCCTTGCCCCTGGAAGATCGTCTGACGGTCTGGCAGCTGGTGCGCTCGGATCGTGACGGCGACATCCTTCTCGAAGTTTCCGACGCCGTACGTCAGACGTTGATCGCCGACATGGACGATCACGAGCTGCTGGCTGCGGCCAAGGAAATGGACGCAGACGAACTGGCTGACCTGGCGCCTGAGCTGCCGCGTGACGTTGTCCATGAGCTGATGGAAAGTCTCGATGCCCAGCAGCGTGAGCGCGTGCGTTCGGCCCTGAGCTACGACGAGGAGCAGGTCGGTGCGCTGATGGACTTCGAGATGGTCACCATCCGCGAAGACGTCAGCCTGGAAGTGGTACTGCGTTACCTGCGTCGGCTCAAGGAGCTGCCGGGGCACACCGACAAGCTGTTCGTGGTCGATTACGACGGCATTCTGAAGGGTGTGCTGCCGATCAAGCGTCTGCTGGTCAACGACCCGGACAAGAAGGTGGCGGAGGTCATGGCGACTGACCCTGTCAGCTTCACGCCCGAGGAAGATGCCTACGATGCTGCGCAAGCATTCGAACGTTATGACCTGGTTTCTGCACCGGTGGTCGACAAGAGCAATCGCCTCATCGGCCGTCTGACCATCGACGAGATGGTTGACCTGATTCGTGAAGAGAGCGAAAGCGAAGTGCTCAACATGGCCGGCCTGCGCGAGGAAGAAGATATCTTCGCCTCGGTCTGGCGTTCGCTGCGCAACCGTTGGGCGTGGCTGGCGATCAACCTGATCACCGCCTTCGTCGCCTCGCGGGTGATCGGACTGTTCGAAGGGTCGATCGAAAAGCTGGTAGCGCTTGCGGCGCTGATGCCTATCGTCGCCGGTATCGGTGGTAACTCGGGTAACCAGACCATCACCATGATCGTGCGCGCCATGGCGCTGGACCAGGTATCGCCGGGCAACACCCGTCGTCTGATGCGCAAGGAGCTGGCGGTATCGCTGATCAACGGCCTGATCTGGGGCGGGGTGATCGGGGTAGTGGCGTTCCTGCTCTATGGCAGTTGGTCGCTGGGTGTGGTGATGACCGCGGCAATGACCCTGAACCTGCTGCTGGCGGCGTTGATGGGCGTGTTGATCCCCATGACACTGGTGCGCCTGGGGCGCGACCCGGCGATGGGTTCGAGCGTGATGATCACTGCCGTAACCGACAGCGGCGGCTTCTTCATCTTCCTTGGCCTGGCGACACTGTTCCTGCTCTGACGGATTCAGCTCAAACGAAAAAAGCCAGCTTGCGCTGGCTTTTTTCGTGGGCGTTGGAAGCCTCAGGAAGCGTCGGCAGCCATTTCCACATCGTGAGCGATGAGGGCGACCAGCGCATTCTGCTGGCGATGGGTCAGTTGACGGAAGCGTTGCAGCAATTCGCGTTCGTGCAGGGACAGCTCAGGGCTGTCCAGGCGCATGCTCAGCTCGTCGCCCAGCGCACCTTCCTGGATGAGACTTTGCTCCAGGCGGGCGATGATCTCGGAGTTCATGCTGCGGTGATGGTTGCGCGCTACCTCGGCAATGCGCTCACGCATCCCGTCAGGCAGGCGGACGACGAACTTGTCAGCGGTGCGGCTGGAGTAGATAGCCTGTTTCATTGGGCGCATATAAATTGACCGGTTGTTCTGGTTCAGGGGAAGCGGTTCTCAAATTGGCCGCACGGTAGTGGGTTCGACCGTCGCGACGACAAAATGTTCAACCGTGATGTGATTTTGGATGCTCATCTTGCCTCATGGTCGCCGTTTCCTTGGCGTCAATTCTGTGACAAATAGTGATCCGGGTAAAGGCTTTATGCCAGTACCAATTATCAGAAATGAGTACTGGTTTGAAAAGTTTTACTCTATCCCGTCTCGCCCTGTTGTCAGGCCTTTGCTGTCAAAATCTTGTAAAGTTCGACAAGACCTGGGGAAAATCATCAAACCCGCAAGATTTCCCTATCCTTGAGCATAGTGGCTATGCAACATGACGCAAGCGTTCCCCATCAGGCCGAAGCGCCCGACGTTGACGTTTTGACCGTGCCTGCGCAAAAAATTCCCTGGCGATGCCATTAATATGCAATTGAATCGCCTCGCAGCTTGGAGACGGTGAGAAATCGCGGAAAGGGACTACATGGAAATGCCAGCATTGGGCATGACAAACGGTCGAGCGCTGGTTACCATGCTCGCCGCCGACAGCCTGCGCCGCGTCGGGTGGCTTCTCCAACCCACTGAATTTGCGTAGAATGCGCGCCGTGATGTCCCCTTAGTTCAACGGATAGAACAAGCCCCTCCTAAGGGCTAGATGCTGGTTCGATTCCAGCAGGGGACACATCCTTCCTTTCTCGCCTTTCCCTCCCTCTCGCTTACCACTGCTATCCGGTGATTCGGCTGCAGGCGTTTTTGCCTGCGCAGCAGCCTGCCGTAATGGCCAGCGTTGCACCGGCCATCGCGGTCATGCCACTCAGACGGACTGCGCCTTTTCCTTGTCTTCCTGCTGCTTGCTGGTCTCACTCCCCTGGGCCATGTCGGCCGTGTTGGCTGCTGCGCGTTCAGCCTGTTGTTGCAGCTTGGCCTGGGTCTTGAGTTCGACGTCTTCCTTCATGCGTTGGGCGATCTGCTCGTCGATCTTCTGTTTCTTCTCGGGAGGCAAGGCGTTGTAGTCCTCCTCGGTCATGCCGAGCTCCTGCAGGATCTTCTCCTTGATCTTTTCCGCTGGCGACTTGGACATGTAGTCGCGGAACTCCTGCAGCGCATTGCTGGCTGCAGGTTTCGACGAACTGGCCTGCTGGCGTGCGCCAATGTCAGGGTTCTGCAGGGCCACCTTGAGCTTGGCGAAAGCTTCCTGACGAGCGTCTTCGGCATTCTGCTGCGAGGTACTGCCTTGATTGTTCTGCTGCGCTGCTGTGTTGCTGGTGGTCATTGCCTGACGCTGCGGCATGAAATCGGCCTGCACAGCGTCATGGTTGACCCGGCTTGGCTGCTGCAATGCAGTCTGCCAGCCCAGCCCGTTGAGGCTGATCATCATGTGTTTCCTCCTTGGATGGTAATCGCGTTGTGCAAGGGGCAAAACCTGTGCCATTTGGCTCAAGCCAAGCGTGGCGGGGGTTGTAGCCGAGCAACAGGTATCACCTGGGCAGCGGATTGCCCATCGGAGGAAGCGCGTTGCCGGTATCGGCAACAGCCGCTGTTGCAAAAAAAGACCCGCAGCACCCCAAGGCGCTGCGGGTCAAAACGGCCAACGCCGCTTCAGTGCTGATCAGATATGCAAGGCATGCCCCAAAGCTCGCAATGCCGCTTCCTGCACGGCCTCGCCCAAGGTCGGGTGGGCATGGATGGTGCCGGCCACGTCTTCCAGCCGCGCGCCCATTTCCAACGATTGGGCGAAGGCTGTGGACAGTTCGGAAACCGCCACCCCGACGGCTTGCCAACCGAGGATCAGATGGTTGTCGCGACGTGCAACCACGCGCACGAACCCGCTTTTCGACTCAAGGCTCATGGCTCGCCCGTTGGCCGCGAAGGGGAACTGCGCAACGATGCAGTCCAGGCCTTCGGCGCTGGCCTGCTCAGGCGTCTTGCCAGTCACCACCACTTCCGGGTCGGTGAAGCACACCGCAGCAATCGCGGTGGGCTCGAAGCGGCGGGTCTTGCCGGCGATAAGTTCGGCGACCATCTCGCCCTGGGCCATCGCTCGGTGTGCGAGCATCGGTTCGCCGGCCACGTCGCCGATCGCCCAGACGTTGCGCATGCTGGTCTGGCAGCGCTCGTCGATGGCGATCGCCGCACCGTTCATCTTCAGCGCCAGGCTCTCCAGGCCAAAGCCCTGAGTGCGTGGTCGACGGCCAACGGCGACCAGTACCTGATCGGCTTCCAGGCGCAGCTGCTGGCCTGCACCGTCGCGTGCCGACAGACAGCCATGTTCATAGCCTTCGACGCTGTGTCCCAAGTGCAACGCGATGCCAAGTTTTTTCAGCGACTCAGCCACCGGTGCGGTCAGCTCGGCGTCGTAGGTGGGCAGGATGCGATCACGCGCTTCTACCACGCTCACACGAGCACCGAGCTTGCGGTAGGCGATGCCCAGCTCCAGGCCGATATAGCCGCCGCCGACCACCACCAGGTGCTGCGGCAGGCTTTTCGGTGCCAGGGCCTCGGTAGAGGAAATCACCGGCCCGCCCAGCGGCAGCATCGGCAGCTCGACACTGCTCGAGCCGGTCGCCAGCAACAGGTGTTCGCACTGGATGCGCTGGCCGTCGACCTCGACGTTCTTGCCGTCGAGGATCTTCGCCCAGCCATGGAGCACCTTCACCCCATGTTTCTTCAGCAAGGCCGCCACACCGCTGGTGAGGCGGTCGACGATGCCGTCCTTCCATTCGACGCTGCGCGCAATGTCCAGGTGCGGTGCCGAGACGCTGATACCCAGCGCCGAGCCGTCAGCATACCGGCTGGTCTGGTGGAACTGCTCGGCCACGTGGATCAGCGCCTTGGACGGAATGCAGCCGATGTTCAGGCAAGTGCCGCCCAGTGCCTGCCCTTCGACCAGCACGGTGGGAATGCCCAGTTGCCCGGCGCGGATGGCGGCCACGTAGCCGCCGGGTCCCCCGCCGATAATCAGCAGGGTGGTATCGAGGATCTGTTGCATGCTCACTCCACGAACAGGCAGGCGGGCTGTTCCAGCAGGCCGCGCACGGCCTGGATGAACAGGGCGGCGTCCATCCCGTCGACCACGCGATGGTCGAACGAGCTGGACAGGTTCATCATCTTGCGCACCACGATCTGGCCATCGATCACCACGGGGCGCTCGACCATGCGGTTGACGCCGACGATCGCCACTTCGGGAGTGTTGACCACCGGCGTGCTGACGATGCCGCCCAGGGCGCCGAGGCTGGTCAGGGTGATGGTCGAGCCGGACAGCTCTTCCCGACTGGCCTTGTTGTTGCGCGCGGCATTGGCGACGCGGGCGATCTCGCTGGCGTTGCTCCACAGGCTGCCGGCTTCGGCGTGACGCAGTACTGGCACCATGAGGCCGTTGTCACCTTGGGTGGCGATACCCACGTGTACGGCGCCGTGGCGGGTGATGATCTGGGCCTCGTCGTCGTAGGTGGCGTTGATCTGCGGGAAATCGCGCAGGGCGACGACCATGGCGCGCACCAGGAAGGGCAGCAGCGTGAGCTTGCCACGGCTTTCGCCATGCTTGGCGTTGAGCTGCTGGCGCAGGGCTTCGAGCTGGGTGACGTCGATTTCCTCGACATAGCTGAAGTGCGCGACGCGGCGCTTGGCATCCTGCATGCGCTGGGCGATCTTGCGGCGCAGGCCGATCACCGGCACCTGCTCGCTGTCGGTGCGCTTGCCGTAGCCAGCTGGCGCCTGGCCGAGGGCGGTCTGCGGCTTGCTGATGAAGGCGTCGAGGTCTTCGTGCAGGATGCGCCCGGCCGGGCCGCTGCCGTGCACGTAACGCAGCTCGATGCCGGCATCCAGGGCGCGCTTGCGCACGGCAGGTGAAGCCAACGGTTTCTCATGCGCCTCGCGCGGAACGATCGGCGCGGCGGCGTGGCTCGTCGCTGGTTGCGGACGGTTTTCGGGCTGCGGCTCGACCTTCGTCTGGGCTGGCACTGGCGCTGGCGCTGGCGCGGCGTGCGCCTCGGCCGGCTTGGCCTGCGGTGCGTCGATGTGGTTGCCGCTGCCTTCGACTTCGATACGGATCAGCTCGCTGCCGACCGCCATGACCTCACCGGGCTGGCCACCCAGGGCCAAGACCTTGCCGCTGACCGGCGAAGGAATTTCTACCGTCGCCTTGTCGGTCATGACATCGGCCACCACCTGGTCTTCTGCGATCACATCGCCGACCTTCACGAACCATTCCACCAGCTCGACCTGCGCGATGCCTTCACCGATATCCGGCATCTTGATGACGTGCGTGCCCATTCAGACCTCCATGACCCGTTTCAATGCCGCACCTACCCGCGAAGGACCAGGGAAGTAGGCCCATTCCTGTGCGTGGGGGTAGGGGGTGTCCCAGCCGGTGACGCGCTCGATCGGCGCTTCGAGGTGATGGAAGCAATGCTCCTGGACCAGCGAAACCAGCTCGGCGCCAAAGCCGCAGGTACGGGTGGCTTCGTGGACCACCACGCAACGCCCGGTCTTCTTCACCGAGGCGACGATGGTTTCCAGGTCCAGCGGCCAGAGGCTGCGCAGGTCGATGACTTCGGCGTCGACGCCGCTCTCCTCGGCGGCCACTTGGGCCACGTAGACCGTGGTGCCGTAGGTCAGCACGGTGACATCGTTGCCGGGGCGGGTGATCGCCGCCTTGTCCAGCGGCACCTTGTAGTAGCCGTCCGGCACGGCACTGTGCGGGTGCTTCGACCAGGGGGTTACCGGGCGGTCGTGGTGCCCGTCGAACGGGCCGTTGTACAAGCGCTTGGGCTCGAGGAAGATCACCGGGTCGTCGCACTCGATCGAGGCGATCAGCAGGCCCTTGGCGTCATAGGGGTTGGATGGCATCACCGTACGCAGGCCGCAGACCTGGGTGAACATCGCTTCGGGGCTCTGGCTGTGGGTCTGACCGCCGTAGATGCCGCCGCCGCAGGGCATGCGCAGGGTCAGCGGCGAGATGAATTCGCCGGCCGAACGATAGCGCAGGCGAGCCATCTCCGAGACGATCTGGTCGGAGGCGGGGTAGAAGTAGTCGGCGAACTGGATTTCCACCACCGGGCGCAGGCCATAGGCGCCCATGCCCACGGCGGTGCCGACGATGCCGCTCTCGGAGATCGGTGCATCGAATACCCGCGACTTGCCGTACTTGGTCTGCAGGCCTTCGGTGCAGCGGAACACGCCGCCGAAATAGCCGACGTCCTGGCCGTAGACCACCACGTCGTCGTCGCGCTCGAGCATGACATCCATGGCTGAGCGCAGGGCCTGGATCATGGTCATGGTAGTGGTGGCCATGGCGGTTTCCGGGTTGATGCTGTTGTTGTGATCGTTCATTTCAAACCCCCAGTTCCTGGCGTTGCCGGCGCAGGTGATCGGGCATTTCCTTGTACACGTCCTCGAACATCGAGGCGGCGCTGGGGATATGGCCATTGGCGAGGGTGCCGAACTGTTCGGCGTCCTTCTGTGCCTTGATCACCTCGGCTTCGAGCTCGGCACTGACGGCCTGGTGCTCTTCTTCGGACCAGTGGCCGGCCTTGATCAGGTGCTGCTTGAGGCGAAGGATCGGATCGCCCAGCGGGAAGTGGCTCCAGTCGTCGGCAGGGCGATATTTGGATGGATCGTCCGATGTGGAGTGCGGGCCGGCGCGGTAGGTGACCCATTCGATCAGCGTCGGGCCCAGGCCACGGCGGGCACGCTCGGCGGCCCAGCGCGAGGCGGCGTACACGGCAATGAAGTCGTTGCCGTCGACCCGCAGCGAGGCGATGCCGCAGCCCACGCCGCGGCCGGCGAAGGTGGTCGACTCGCCACCGGCGATGGCCTGGAAGGTGGAGATCGCCCACTGGTTGTTGACCACGTTGAGGATCACCGGGGCGCGGTAGACGTGGGCGAAGGTCAGGGCGGTGTGGAAGTCGGATTCGGCTGTGGCGCCGTCACCGATCCAGGCCGAGGCGATCTTGGTGTCACCCTTGATCGCCGACGCCATGGCCCAGCCGACCGCCTGCACGAACTGGGTCGCCAGGTTGCCACTGATGGTGAAGAAGCCCGCCTCGCGCACCGAGTACATGATCGGCAATTGGCGGCCCTTGAGCGGGTCGCGGGTGTTGGACAGCAGCTGGCAGATCATTTCCACCAGCGACACGTCGCGGGCCATCAGGATGCTCTGCTGGCGATAGGTGGGGAAGCACATGTCGGTGCGGTTCAGGGCCAATGCCTGACCGCTGCCAATGGCTTCCTCGCCCAGGCTCTGCATGTAGAAGGACATCTTCTTCTGGCGCTGGGCGACCACCATGCGGCTGTCGAAGATGCGCGTCTTGAGCATGGCGCGCATGCCCTGGCGCAGCACCTGCGGGTCGATGCCCTCGGCCCAGGGGCCGACAGCATTGCCATGCTCGTCGAGCACACGCACAAGGCTGTAGGAGAGGTCCGCAGTGTCGGCGGGCTCTACGTCGATAGGTGGTTTACGGACTTGACCGGCATCGTTCAGACGCAGGTAGGAGAAATCGGTCTGGCAGCCTGGCCGGCCTGTGGGCTCGGGCACATGCAAACGCAGGGGGGCGTACTTGTTCATGCTTTTTACGCTCGCTCGAATGTTGTTTTTGTGAGCTCTGAAGCGGCCGCCGCTGCCTACTGGCTTGTGACTGGTAGGTCAGCGTCATTTACATCTTAGAGGCTGGGCCGAAGAATTTTTCTCTCAAGTTCATTGCCTTTATCGCGTGGCGCAGATAAACATTCTGAATAAACACAAGAATCAGGTGAATTTTCCTCATGCGTAAACTCGATCGCACAGATATCGGCATTCTCAACAGCCTCCAGGAGAACGCCCGAATCACCAACGCAGAGCTTGCGCGCTCGGTGAACCTCTCGCCGACTCCCTGTTTCAACCGGGTCAAGGCGATGGAGGAACTGGGGGTCATCCGCCAGCAAGTGACCTTGCTGTCGCCCGAAGTGCTGGGCCTGGATGTCAACGTGTTCATTCATGTCAGCCTGGAGAAGCAGGTGGAGCAGTCATTGCATCGCTTCGAGGAAGAGATCGCCGAGCGACCCGAGGTGATGGAGTGCTACCTGATGACAGGCGATCCGGATTACCTGCTGCGTGTGCTGTTGCCGAGCATCCAGGCGCTGGAGCGGTTTCTCGATTACCTGACGCGGCTGCCGGGGGTGGCCAATATCCGCTCCAGCTTTGCGCTCAAGCAGGTGCGCTACAAGACGGCGTTGCCGTTGCCGGCCAATGGCATGACCTTGCGCGAGTAGTAGTCAGTGCAGGCCCTGTCGCGGGGCAAGTCGCAGCGATAGCGTCGCCACCGCTCTACAGGGTGCTTGATATTTTAAACACCCCCGGCCTATGTTGTGGCTGTCGCCGTTCGCGGCATGCCTACAACAACAAGGACCAGCGTCATGACGACCGAGCGCCTGACCGGCATCGACGAAATCGAATGCGTCACCCCCGACCTCAATGGCGTCCCGCGCGGCAAGGTGATGACCGCCGAGGGCTTCCTCGAAGGTCGGCGCCTGCAGATGGCGCGTGGCGTGCTGCTGCAATGCATCATGGGCGGCTACCCGCCGGCGAAGTTCTACGGCAGCGATGATGGCGACCTGGCGCTGGTCGCCGACCCTGGGCAAACCCATGTCCTGCCTTGGAGCGACAGCCCTCGGGCACTGGCCATCTGCGATGCGGTTGAGCTCGATGGCACGCCCTCGGGGCTTTCGACCCGTGGCCTGCTCAAGGCGGTGATCGCCCGTTATGCGGCGCTGGGGCTTGCGCCGGTGGTGGCCACCGAACTGGAATTCTTCGTGTTCGCCCCGAACAGTGATCCGGGCCAGCCGTTCCAGCCACCGCTGGGCAGTGACGGGCGTCGCGAGCTGGGCCATTCGGCCTTCAGCGTCAGTTCCAACAATGGCTTGCGCCCGTTCTTCAGCGAGGTCTACCGGTGCATGGCAGCACTGGGCCTGCCACGCGACACCTTCATGCACGAGATGGGCGTCAGTCAGTTCGAGATCAACCTGTTGCACGGTGATCCGCTGTTGCTGGCCGACCAGACCTTCCTGTTCAAGCACCTGCTCAAGGAGGTTGCGCTCAAGCACGGTTTGACCGTGGTCTGCATGGCCAAGCCGCTGGCGCATACCCCTGGCAGTTCGATGCACATCCACCAGAGCCTGGTGGAGATCGGCACCGGCCGTAACGTGTTCAGTGACGAACAGGGCAGGGCAACCGACACCTTCCATCACTTCATCGGCGGCTTGCAGGCGTGCATGGCCGACTTCACCGCCCTGTTCGCGCCCAACGTCAACTCCTACCAGCGTCTGTGCCACCCGTACGCATCGCCGAACAATGCTTGCTGGTCAGAGGATAATCGCGCTGCCGGCCTGCGCATCCCGGCCAGTTCGCCGGTGGCGCGACGTGTGGAAAACCGCCTGCCTGGCGCCGACACCAACCCTTACCTGGCGATCGCCGCAAGTCTTGCGGCCGGGCTGCAGGGTATCGAGCGCAAGCTGCAGCCCACGCCGGCGATCCAGGGCGAGTTCGTGGTGCCCGAGCACCTGAGCCTGCCGTGCACGCTGCACGCGGGGATCGAGCGCCTGCGTCGCAGCACGTTGGCGCGGGAACTGTTCGGCGAGGAGTTCATCGAAGGCTACGTCGCCACCAAGACCCTGGAATTGACGGATTTCTTCGATGAGATCACGCCGTGGGAGCGGAGGGTGCTGGCCGCGCAGGCCTGATCGCGACAGAAGCTTTGCCCGACGCGCCGCTCCTGGCTTTTTTTCATTGCCAGGGGCCCGCGTCCGGGAAATTGCCCTTATGCTTGCCAGCAGCACCACACCTGCCCAAGGAGCCCGCGGGGACGCATGCGCCAGATCTGGAAGTCATTTCGCTCGTTGTACTTCGCCGCCCTGATGATGCTGATCGGCTCAGGCCTGTTGAGTACCTACCTGGCGTTGCGCCTGGCTGCCGACCACGTCGACAGCCTATGGGTCGGTGCGCTGATGGCGGCCAACTATTTCGGCCTGGCAGTGGGCGGCAAGGTCGGTCACCGATTGATCGCCCGGGTCGGGCATATTCGTGCGTATGCCACCTGTGCCGGCATCGTCGGCGCGGCGGTGCTCGGGCATGGGATGACCAACTTCGTGCCCGCCTGGATCGGCCTGCGAATGATCGTGGGCCTGGGCATGATGTGCCAGTACATGGTCATCGAGAGCTGGCTCAACGAACAGGCCGACGCCAAGCAGCGCGGTGCGGTATTCAGCGGCTACATGATCGCGTCCTACCTCGGGTTGGTGCTGGGTCAGTTGATCCTGGTGGTGCATCCGGCACTGGGGCCTGAGCTGCTGATGCTGGTCGCCATGTGCTTCGCCCTGTGCCTGGTGCCGGTGGCGATGACCCGGCGCATTCACCCGGCGCCGCTGCGGCCGGCGCCGATGGAGCCGAAGTTCTTCATCAAGCGGGTACCGCAGTCGTTGAGTACTGTGCTTGGCGCGGGCCTGATCGTCGGTTCCTTCTATGGTCTGGCCCCTCTGTATGCGGCGCGCCAGGGGCTGAGCACCGAGCAGGTCGGTCTGTTCATGGGTTGCTGTATTTTTGCCGGGCTTCTCGTGCAATGGCCTCTGGGCTGGCTGTCGGATCGTTACGATCGGGCAGTGCTGATCCGCAGTGTATCGATCGGCCTGGCGGTGGTTTCGCTGCCGCTGGCGCTGTTGCCCAGTGTGCCGCTGGAGTTGCTGTTCGCGGCAGGCTTCATCGTTTCGTTGCTGCAATTCTGCCTCTACCCATTGGCCGTGGCGTTCTCCAATGACCACGTGGAAAGCGAGCGACGGGTATCGCTGACGGCGATGCTGCTGGTCACCTATGGCGTGGGTGCGAGCATCGGTCCGCTGGTGGCGGGCGTTCTGATGAAGGCGTTGGGCGCACAGATGCTCTATGCCTTCTTCACCTTCTTTGCCCTGGTGCTGGTATGGCGTATTCGGCCGAAGGCGGTCACCGGGCTGCACCAGGTGCAGGATGCACCGCTGGGCCACGTGGCTATGCCGGCGGCAGGTTCGCCTCTGTCGGCTGCGCTCGACCCGCGGGTCGACGAGCAGACCGTGCAGGACGTGATGCAGGCGCCGGTGGCGGCAGAGGATACCGAGGCCGAGGAAGAGAAGGACACAGCTGCCAAGGCGCCGCAGGCCGAGGCAGACAAGTCGGTTTGACGCAGGCTGTGTCGGCCCTGTCGCGGGGCCCCACGGACCAGAACGAAAACGCCACCGATCGGTGGCGTTTTTTATTTGAGCTAGACGATCAGTAGTCGTCCTTGTCGAACCGCCGTGCTTCGCGCTGCAACTGATACACGAAGCTCTCGATCTTGCGCTGGCTTTGCCCATTCAGGTTGTGGAAGCGCACGCCGGCGAAGGTGGTGTTGATCCGCTCTTCGAAGTGCAGGTGGCGCAATTCCACCATGACGTCGGTCAGGCCCAAGGGGTTGGCTGCCTTGAAGCGCTCGTACACCTGGCCGAGTTGCAGGCGGTCTTCGACATTGCCGTCGAAGCGCAGCTTGCAGCCGGTGGCGGACACGTCGAGCAGCTTGCCGCGCAGCGCGCCGTTGCCCTTGAGGTGGGTGCCGTCGAGGATGATGTCGACCAGTTGCGACAGTTTCAGCGCTGCGCGGAAGGCATTGCGGCGCTGGTGGTAGGTCATTTCGGTGGGGAGCGGGCCGCGGTAGCAGCGGTGGCCATCGACTTCGCCGATGGTCAGCGGAGTGTTGCACTCCCAGGCAATGCGTACGCCATCGTGGAAACCTTCGACACGGAAGGGTTCGCCGTTCTCGATGAATTTCTCGCCATCACGCGGGATCATTTCGTCCAGTGCCAGAACGTTGGCGTCCCGGTCCACCTGTACCACGTAACTCTGGAAGCGCTGGCTGCGCTCATGGAAGCTGATGATCAGCGGATCATGGCTGTCCATCAGCTGGCGCAGGTTCGCCGAAATCTCCAGAGGAGTGGTCAGCACTTTTGGTGGCTGAGGAGCATCGGACTCATTGAACACGGGTAATCAATCTCCAGGCAAAAACGACACACGCAAGTAACGGCATTTTGCCAGTATGTTCCGTGCCTTGAATAGGAATAATCACACCTGGCTGATCGCCCGGGGCTTGTCCATGGGGGAGGTGGTGCCACGGCTGTCGTACAGCGACGGAGAGTCGCCGCCGTTGAGGATTCTGATCTGGTTGGCCGTGGCGTGCTGTTGCACCTGGATGACCCGGCCGTTGGTCTCGTTGACCTTCTGGCAGGTGTCCATCAACTGGGTCAGCACATCGAGTTGCTGCAGGATGATCTCGCCGTTGGGCGATTGCGCAGCAACGGCCTGCACACCTGCCCGGTCGGCGCTGAGGCCGAGCCCGTTGAGCAGGTGATTGCGCCGCATGCCCTGCTGCTCGAGCAAGACGATCAGCGATTGCTTGCGGGCGAGGATGGTCTCCAGCACCTGCATGTCCCGACCGTGCAGGGCGACCGTTTCCTTCTGGAGCAGGTCGAGCAGTTCCTGGGTCGGCGCGATGTCGTCTTCGATCAGTTGCAGCAGTGTGGTGTCGTGCATGGCTGGCTCTTGGCTCTGGCGTCCTGGAAGTCAGCGCACCGTAAGGTTAGCGCTGCGCTTCGAAATCAAGCAGTTTGCTGGCGACCCGGCCGGCATCGACCTGGTAGCTGCCGTCTGCGATCGCCTGCTTCAACTGGGCCACACGGGCGCTGTCGACTGCGGGTTGATCGCGCAGCTTGTCGCTGATCTTCTGCAACTGCTGGGCCTCTTGACTGAGGTGTACCGCTTCTCCGCTGACGCTGGCAGGCTTGCCTGCATCGCTGGCAGCACCGGTTTTTTCGGTGTTGCCCGATGCGGCATTGCCGCGAACGCCGCCCGTTATGGACGGAGAGTTATTCAAACGACTGAAGTCGATGACCATGATCAGAAACCTCTGGGTAAATAGGACGCTTGCCTTTGTTTCGGCTAACTCGAAACAAACTTTAGGCACAAATGTTCTGCCGTCCGTCAGCAAACCCGCGTATCCCGATTTCTGACACAGTTTAGGAAAAGCGGTTCATCGCCGCCAGTCCCGGGGCCCTGCATTATTTCGTCGGCGAGGATCCGCCGGCGGCTTCTTTCTACATCGCCACTTCGACCTGGCCCGGCCCGACAACCGTGGCCTTGACCACGCGCTGGGAGTTGAGATTACGCACGCGGATCTGTTCGGTCAGGCCGCCTTTGCTCAGGGCTTCGCCTGGCATGCGTACGCTCAGGCCGCCACTGCGGGCGGTGATCACCACGTGGTCGCCCTTGCGAATCACATCCGCCTGTTCCAGTTGCTGCAGCGTCAGGACCTGGTCAAGGACGGTCGGGCGCAGCAGTTTCATGCCCACGGCCTGGTCGAGTTCGCTCAGAAAGCCCTGGCCCAGGGTGCTGACGTCACGCTCGCGCAGGGCTACGTCACCTTCACCGATCACGCTTTCGCGCTTGAGCGGGCGGGTCATGACCACCACGTCGCGAAACAGCTTGACCTGTGCCGGCACGAACACTGTCCAGGGCGAAGTACCGTCGCAACGTACCCGCACCGTCACTCGCCCAAGCGGCTGTGCCGGGCTTTCCAGCGAGGCGTCCAGTTGCTGGCTGCACACCGGCATGCGCAGGCGTGGGTCAAGATTGTTGACCTGGATGTCATAACGCCCCACGGTCTGGGTGCGCGTCATGTAGTCTTCGACGGTGAATTCAAGAAACCCTTGGGTGACACCGATAAGCTGTTCAGGCAAGGTAAACGAATCCGCCAGCGTGCGGGCGCCGGATGCGAGCAGGCATGCAATGGCCAGGGGGATGGCCAGCAGGCGCGTCAGTCGTCGGAAAAATGTCGTTTTCGTATACATACGCTCAAAAAAGCAAAGCCCGTGCCGACTTGTTGGCAAGCGAGCAGAAAAATAGAAGGAGTCTGGCATGGCTGGCGTTATGGATTCGGTCAACCAGCGCACGCAACTGGTTGGACAGAATCGCCTCGAGCTGCTGTTGTTCCGTCTCAATGGCGATCAACTCTACGGCATCAACGTGTTCAAGGTCCGGGAAGTGCTGCAGTGCCCGGAGCTGACACTGTTGCCCAAGTCCCATCCGGTGGTGCGCGGTGTGGCGAACATTCGTGGGGCGACCATCCCCATCCTCGACCTGTCGATGGCGACGGGGCTGCCGGGCCTGAAAGAAGAGACCCGTAACAGTTTCGTGATCATTACCGAGTACAACACCAAGACCCAGGGTTTCCTGGTGCACTCGGTCGAGCGCATCGTCAACATGAACTGGGAAGAGATCCACCCACCACCCAAGGGTACCGGGCGTGATCACTACCTGACGGCGGTCACCCGGGTAGACAACCGCATGGTCGAGATCGTCGATGTCGAGAAGGTGCTTGCGGAAGTGGCGCCGTCCTCGGAGTCGGTTTCCGCCGGCGTGGTCGATGCCGAGGTGCAGGACAAGGCCGTGTTGCTGCGGGTACTGACCGTCGACGATTCGTCGGTGGCGCGCAAGCAGGTCAGCCGTTGCCTGCAGACCGTGGGCGTGGAGGTAGTGGCGCTCAACGACGGCCGCCAGGCGCTGGACTACCTGCGCAAGCTGGTGGATGAGGGCAAGCGGCCGGAGGAAGAGTTCCTGATGATGATCTCCGACATTGAAATGCCGGAAATGGACGGCTATACCCTCACCGCCGAGATTCGTAACGATCCGCGCATGCAAAAATTGCACATCGTCCTGCATACTTCGCTATCGGGCGTGTTCAACCAGGCGATGGTCAAGAAGGTTGGCGCTGACGACTTTCTGGCCAAGTTCAAGCCGGACGACCTGGCCCAGCGCGTAGTCGATCGGATCAAGGCAACGCATTGAAACGGCCGGGGCAAGCCCCGGCGCAAGTGATTGAAAAGAGGCGGCAGCATTGTCTACGGGTAATTTGGATTTCGAACAGTTCCGGGTATTCCTGGAGAAAGCCTGTGGCATCCTGCTGGGCGAAAATAAGCAGTATCTGGTGTCCAGCCGTCTCAACAAGCTGATGGAGCAACAGGGCATCAAGAGCTTGGGTGAGCTGGTGCAGCGCATCCAGACCCAGCCCCGCAGTGGCCTGCGCGAGCAGGTGGTCGATGCCATGACCACCAACGAGACCCTGTGGTTTCGCGACACCTATCCGTTCGAAGTACTGAAGAACAAGGTGATTCCCGAGTTCATCCGCAGCAACCCCGGTCAGCGCCTGCGCATGTGGTCGGCGGCCTGCTCGTCGGGGCAGGAGCCGTATTCGATCTCGATGGCCATCGATGAGTTCGAGCGCAGCAACCTGGGCCAGTTGAAGATGGGGGCGCAGATCGTCGCCACTGATCTTTCCGGCGCCATGCTCAATAACTGCAAGACCGGTGAGTACGATAGCCTGGCGATTGCCCGTGGCTTGTCGCAGGAGCGCCTGCAGCGCTACTTCGACCCGAAAGGGCCGGGGCGCTGGGCGGTGAAGCCGGCGATTCGCAGTCGGGTGGAGTTCCGCTCCTTCAACCTGCTCGACAGCTATGCGGCGCTGGGCAAGTTCGACATCGTGTTCTGCCGCAATGTGTTGATCTACTTCTCCGCGCAGGTGAAGAAAGACATCCTCATGCGTATCCACGCGACGCTCAAGCCAGGGGGGTACCTGTTCCTGGGGGCTTCGGAGGCGCTCAATGGCTTGCCGGATCATTACCAGATGGTTCAGTGCAGTCCGGGGATCATCTATCAGGCCAAGTGAATGAAAAGGCCGGTATCGAGAGATACCGGCCTTTTCGTTTTCGGGACTGCGAACACAAGACCTTGCCTGTGCTTTTGTCTTCAGGCGGCAAGGTCAGGATCGTTGGAGGTTGCGATCAGAAGTCGTACCGCACCTTCGCCGAGAACACGTCGGCATTGAAGCCCGACTTGCCCACGTAGTTGTAATTGACCCCAAGGCTCACCGCACCCAGCTTGTAGTCTGCTCCAATGCCCGCCTCGTAGCTGTTGCGCACGGCACTCGCGCCGCGGGTCACGAATGGCGTGTTGCCAAGCAGGAAGGTCGAGGTGCTGTTGGTCTGGTCGGCGGCGAAGTCGTGGTAGCCCATCAGCTTCAACTGCGGCTCCAGGGTCCCGACGCCAATGGCATAGCTGCCCGCTACCCGCACACCTGCGCCGAGTTCGAGCGCTTCGTAGCGTTCATCTTCGACCTTGAGCGCGGCGGACGAGCCTTTCTCGCGGTAGCCATCGATATCGACACGGCTGTAGCGCGCGGCCACGCGTGGCTCGACCAGCAGTTGCGGGTTGATGTGCCAGGTGTAGCCACCGACCAGGTTCACGGCCAGCTGGTCGCTGTCGTAATCGGCCTTGGCTCGGGTATCAGCGATCTCGCGCTTGCCTTCGTTGTCGCCCAGGCCGTAGGTCAGGCTGGCGTCGACGAAGTAGTTGCCCAGGGTGTAAGCGCTGTACAGGGTGAAGGCATGGCTCTCTACCGAAGTCTTGTTGCCACTGCTGCCGTTGACGTCGGTGTCCAGGAAGCTGTAAGCCAGGCCCAGGGTGAGCTGGTCGTTGAACTTGCCATCAGCGCCGACGGCAATGCCGCGACTGTAGGCGTTGTAACCGGCCACGCCGTCACGGTTGTTCTGGGTGGCGTCGCTGTACAGCGATTGAATCCACACGCCGGCCTGGCTGAAGCCTTCGCCCGAAGAGGCGCCACGCAGGCTGCTGGCACGGCTGCTGATGGCGTTGCCGATCATGCGCTGGCTTCCGGTGGCCGCCTGGCGGGCGCCGCCGTTGACTTCCGGGGTCAGCTGGCGGGCCAGTCTCGCGACCTGGGCCTGGTCGGCGGTGGCGGCGTAGGCCAGCAGCGGGTCGCCTTTGGGCAGTTGAGCCAGGAGGCCATTGTTGATGGCGTTACCGATAGCGCCCTGGGCATTGCCGTTGCCGCCGCCTTCCTTGACGATTTCGGTGATCTCGTCGACCGGCTTGGTCGTGACTTGCGCGTAGATCTTGTTGTCTTCCACCGCGCTGCTCTGCACGCGCAGCAGTGCCGAGGTGCTGGTGACCTGGATGCCGTTGGGGTCAAGGTCGTGGCCGGCGGTGTCCACCAGCTGTACCTGGCCGGCCTCGACCAGCAGGTAGCGCGATCCGGACGGCTGGAAGTCCTCTTCGTCGGCGTGCAGGGCGATGCGCGAGCCTTGTTCGAACTTGCTGGTGCCGCTGACCTTGAGTACCGCCACGCTCGGGTCGGTTTCGCTGGACAGCTCCAGGCCCAGCGCGGAGTTGCCGGCGATCGACAGGTTGCCGTCGATCACGGTGCGGGCCGCGGTCAGTGACAAGGTTGCACGGGTGTCGTCGCTCAGGTTGCCGACTTCGATCCAGCCACCAGGCTTGAGGCGGATGTCCGGGGTGCTGTGGGGCAGGTAGTGGGCCTGGAACTCGCTGTCACCTTCGACCTCGATGTTGCTCAGCCCGTCCAGCATGCCGGTGATCTGGCTGCCCTCGCGCAGGATGAGTTCGACCGGCCGATTGCTGTGGCTGGCGTCGATGGCCACCTGGGCCATGATGATGCCGCTGTTGAAGATGTTCAGGTCGCCGTGGTCACGGTACCAGGGTTGCTGGCCGGGGGCGTCGTATGCGACATCGCCGATGCGAATGCCGGTGCCGCTCAGGGCGTAGATCGAGCCACGGTTGTCGATGTGTCGCCCGAGGCTGGTGGTCAGGGTTGCACCGTCGAGCGCGATGGCCTGGCTATTGGTGTCGCTGGCGACGATATTGCCGTGGTTTTCGATGCTGTCCAGGCGGGTTGGCATGCCGGTGGCGCCGCCGCGCGAAGTGGCGTTGACGCTGATGGCATTGGGGCCGCTGCTTTCGATGGCGCCGCGGTTGATGATCTTGCCCTGCACGGTGGCACCGGCGAGGTTGAGAGTGATCGCGTTGTAGCCATAGGCGCGGATCTTGGCATTCTGGGCATTGACCACGTCGCCCTTGATCAGCGTCGATTGACCGGTGGCGCTGGCCAGGTTGATGCCGTAGGCCTCTCGTCGGTTGATGATGCCGATGCCGGTGCCGGCCTGGAGCGTGCCCTGGTTGATCAGGTTGCCATCGAGCGTGGTATTGCTGATTTTCAGCGCATTGCCATCGAGGCTGGTGCTCCTGACGAAGGCCTGGTTCACCAGGTCGCCGGTCACCTGGCTGTTGCGCAGGGTGAGGGCATCGCTGCGATTGACCATGTCCACGGTGGTGCGGTCGTTGTCGTTGACCGGGCTGTTGAAGGTCAAGCCGCCCTGTACGGTGGCGTCGTCAAGCACGATCGCACTGCGGGAAATATTGGTGAAGCTGCCGCCGAACTCGAGCCCGTTCGCGTAGCTCTGGTGGCTTGAGGTGAAGCCGGCATCGGTAAGCTGGACGGTCTGGCCGTGGGCAGGCAGGGCGCAGGCGGCAATTGCCAGGGCCAGCAGGGTCTTGCGATAGGTCAGCGGGGACACGGTTTCTTCCTTGGAAGGCAATGGGGACAGTGCGCATCCATGCTGTGCCTGAAACCGTAACTAGTGGCCTCATGCCACATTTCTGCGCGGTCGCGAATGCTACTCGCAGTGATGGCAAAATAACACTGGTCTGTTGACGTCAATTTTTTGGATTGCCGCTTTTGCCGCTCTGCAATTGCCGCTCACCCGCCACCAAGCGGAAGCACTTTGCCGCTTTTCTGGCATTGCCGCTGCTCACTGATACAGCCGATGCCCGGTATTACTGGGGTTGCGCCTGTTGGCACAGGCCTTGCTATAGCTTGGCCAACGCAACGCTGGTCAACCTTCGAAGGTTCCCCGACATGAGCATCAGCTTCGACAAGGCCCTCGGCATCCATGAAAAGGCACTGGGCTTCCGCGCCCAGCGCGCCGAGGTGCTGGCCAACAACATCGCCAACGCCGACACGCCCAACTACAAGTCGCGTGACATGGATTTCTCCTCGGTGCTTGCCGCCGAGGCAGACAAACAAAGCAACGGGCGTATCTCGCTGACCCGCACCAACGGCCATCACATCGAGGCCGAAGGCCTGGCCATGGCCGACGACAGCCTCAAGTACCGCACGCCGATGCAGCCGTCGATCGATCAGAACACCGTCGATGCCCAGATCGAACAGTCGAACTATGCGCAGAACGCGATCGACTTCCAGGCCAGCTTCACCTTGCTCAACAGTAAATTCAAAGGGCTGGTATCGGCCCTGCGTGGAGAGTGACCATGTCCCTTGCCAGTGTCTTCAACATCGCCGGTAGCGGCATGAGCGCGCAGAACACGCGCCTTAACACCGTCGCCTCGAACATCGCCAACGCCGAGACCGTCTCCTCGAGCATCGATCAGACCTACCGCGCGCGCCACCCTGTGTTCGCCACCACCTTCGAGCAGGCCCAGAACGGTGCCGGCCAGTCGCTGTTCGACGACCAGGGCCAGGCCGGCCAAGGTGTGCAGGTCAAGGGGATCATCGAGGACCAGAGCAATCTGGAAGCCCGCTACGAGCCCAATCATCCGGCGGCGAACAAGGACGGCTACGTCTACTACCCGAACGTCAACGTGGTCGAGGAAATGGCTGACATGATCTCCGCCAGCCGTGCGTTCCAGACCAACGCCGAACTGATGAACACCGCCAAGACCATGATGCAGAAGGTGCTGACCCTGGGTCAGTGATTGAGGAGCGCAACGCATGGCAGTCAATATCAATGATGTGCTCGCCAATTCTGGTGTTAGCAACGGCACCAAGAAGCCAACCAGCGAGCCGACCGACAAGAACGCGCTCGGCAAGGATGCCTTCCTGCAGTTGCTGGTCACCCAGATGCAGCACCAGAACCCGCTCGACCCGCAGGACAACGGTGAATTCGTTGCCCAGCTGGCGCAGTTCAGCAGCCTGGAGGGTATCCAGACCCTCAACGAGTCGGTCAATGCCATTACCGGTTCGCTGGGTTCGTCCCAGGCGCTGCAGGCGTCGTCGCTGGTCGGTCGCTCGGTGATCGTGCAGAACGACAAGGCGTTGGTCGATCCGACCAAGAGCTTCAATGGTCAGGTCGTGGTGCCGCAGAACATCGAGAGCGGCAAGGTCACGATCAAGGACAAGGATGGCAATGTCGTCAAGACCATCCAGTTGGGCGAACAGAAGAAAGGCACTGCCGACTTCATCTGGGATGGCACCAACGACAAGGGCGAGAAGGTCGCGGCGGGCAACTACACCTTTACCGCGACGACCACCGTCGATGGCAAGGCTCAGGAGATGTACACGCTGCTGCCAGCCACCGTCACCAGTGTCACCGTGGGCGGCACTGGCGGCGAGATGATGCTCAACCTGGCAGGTATCGGCAAGGTCGGCATCTCCAAAGTACAAACCATCGGAATCTAAGGCCGGCCTGTTCGGCAGAAGGAGCAAAGCATGTCTTTCAATATCGGCCTTAGCGGTCTCTACGCAGCCAACAAGCAGCTCGACGTTACCGGCAACAACATCGCCAACGTCAACACCACGGGTTTCAAGTCGTCCCGTGCCGAGTTCGCCGACGTCTACGCCGGTGCCAACCGCCTGGGCGTGGGCCAGAACCAGGTCGGTAACGGTGTCCGCCTGGCAGCGGTGTCGCAGCAGTTCACCCAGGGTGACGTGAACAACACCGGCAACGTGCTGGACATGGGTATCCAGGGGCAGGGCTACTTCGTTCTCTCCGACAACGGCTCGCTGACCTACACCCGTGCCGGTGCCTTCCGCACCGACAAGGACAACAACGTGGTCACCTCCGATGGCTTGAACCTGCAAGGTTATGCCGCCGACAGCACCGGCAAGATCCAGAAGGGCATCCTCACCAACCTGAAGATCGATACCTCGGCGCTGGCCCCCAAGGCCACCACCTTGATCGACCAGGGCATCAACCTGAACTCCTCCGCCGACACCATCCCGCTGGAAGTGTCCAACGGCGCGACCCCGCCTGTGATGGTGCCGAACAAGCCGTTCGACCCGGCCGACCAGTCGACCTACACCAAGTCCTTCCCGACCAAGGTGTACGACAGCCAGGGTAACGAGCACACCATGGAGCAGTTCTACCGCAAGACCGGCACCAACGAGTGGACCATGTACACCCTGGTCGATGGTCGCAACCCGCTCAACCCGGGCAGCACCACGCCGCTGACCGGCACCATGACCTTCAACTCCGACGGCAGCATCAAGGCCATGACCACCGACAACACCACGGTGCCGGCGGCCAACTGGAGCGTGACCAACAACACCTTCAGTCTCAAGGGCTGGATCCCGGCCGCGAAGGATGCCGCAGGCAACTGGGCGGCCAACGGTTCGGATGGCAATGCCGACGGCATGCGCCTGGCCATGAACAGCACCACCTCGTACAACACCGAGACCGCGCGCATGTCGCAGAACCAGGACGGCTATGCCACTGGCATCCTGTCGAGCCTGTCGATCGACTCCACCGGGGTGATGTTCGCAAGCTTCAGCAACCAGCAGTCCCGCGCCATCGGCCAGGTTGCGATTGCCAGCTTCGCCAACGACCAGGGCCTGCAGCAGATTGGCGGTACTCGTTGGAAGGAAACCTTCTCCTCGGGTATTCCGGGCATCGATGCGCCGAAGACCGGCACCCTCGGTTCGGTCGAGTCCAACTCCCTGGAGGCGTCCAACGTCAACCTGACCCAGGAGCTGGTCGAGCTGATCAAGGCGCAGAGCAACTACCAGGCCAACGCCAAGACCATCTCCACCGAAAGCACCATCATGCAGACCATCATCCAGATGACCTGATGGTCGCTGACTGAGCGTGTCTGGACGAACCCCTTTCCCGTGAAGGGGTTCGTCGTTTTTGCAGGAGGGATCATGAAAAAGCTGGCTGTCGCGCTGCTTGCGGCGCTGTGTCTGCTCCAGGCTCAGGCCGGAACCGCGCCGTGGTGGCATTGGGAAAGTCAGGTGGATGGGCGACTGGTGTGTTCGCAGTGGTCGCCGGGGGAGGGCTGGAAGCGCTTTGCCGGGCCATACAACAATGGCGGGTGTCGCGACTAGCAACACTGCTATTGCTGAACTTTGGCACCCCCTTGCCGCCAGCGGCAAAGCAGCGCCGGATAACCGACGTTGCACCCTCGACGAAAACCGCTAAAGGCCCGTATTCACGGGCTTTTTCTTGCCTTGAAGAAAGTTGGTTCGGAACTTGCTTTACAGCCTGCACAGCAACGGTGAGCGGCAATCGATCGCCAGTGCAGCGGAGGATGACTGTGGACAAGATGCTTTACGTGGCCATGACCGGTGCCGCCCAGAATGCGGTGGCACAGAAGGCCCACGCCAACAACCTGGCGAACGTTTCCACCACTGGTTTTCAGCGTGACCTGGAGCAGGCGCGCTCGATGCCGGTGTTCGGCGACAGCTTTCCGGCGCGTGCCTTCGCCATGAGCGAGCGGCCTGCCACCGACTTTACCGCGGGCCCGATGATCGAGACTGGTCGCGAGCTGGACGTGGCGGTCAGTGGCAATGGCTTCATCGCCGTGCAGGCCCCGGATGGCAGCGAAGCCTACGTGCGCACCGGCAGCCTGAACATTGACGCCCTCGGCGTGTTGCGCGCCGGCAATGGCATGCCGGTGATCGGCAACGGTGGCCCGATCGCCATTCCGCCCGAGCAGAAGGTCGAGGTCGGTGACGATGGCACCATCAGCATCCGCGCCATGGGCGAAGACCCGCGCGTCATGGCCGAGGTCGATCGGATCAAGCTGGTCAACCCCGACATCAAGAGCATCAGCAAAGGCCTCGACGGCCTGATCCACACCAACAGCGGTCAGCCGGCCGATGCGGACGTCAATGTCCGCGTGGTGTCGGGCTTCCTCGAAGGCAGCAACGTCAATGCCGTCGAAGAGATGACTTCGGTGCTGGCCCTGTCTCGCCAGTTCGAACTGCACGTCAAGATGATGAAAACAGCCGAGCAGGGCGACGAAGCCATGGCTCGGGTTTTGCAAATCAGCTAATCACTTTTGAACGGGTGCCGTAAAACAGGCGCACGAGGAGAACACTAAATGCTTCCGGCTCTCTGGGTCGCTAAAACCGGCCTGTCCGCACAGGACACCAACCTGACGGTCATCTCCAACAACCTGGCCAACGTCTCGACCACTGGTTTCAAGCGTGACCGTGCCGAGTTCCAGGACCTGTTGTACCAGACCAAGCGCCAGCCTGGTGCCCAGTCGACTCAGGACAGCGAGCTGCCTTCGGGCCTGCAGGTCGGTACCGGTGTGCGCATCGTCGGCACCCAGAAGAACTTCCAGACCGGCAGCCTGCAGACCACCGAAAACCCGCTGGATCTCGCGGTCAATGGTCGTGGTTTCTTCCAGGTCCTGCAGCCCGATGGCACTGTCTCCTACACCCGTGACGGCACCTTCCACCTGAACTCTGATGGTCAGGTCGTGACTGCCAACGGTTTCGCCCTGGAGCCTGCCATCGTCGTGCCGCCGGAGGCGCAGACCTTCACCGTCGGCCAGGACGGCACCGTGTCGATCACCACCACCGGCAACCCGGCCGCGCAGATCATCGGCAACATCCAGACCGCGGACTTCATCAACCCGGCCGGCCTGCAGGCGATTGGCAACAACCTGTTCTTCGAGACCGCTGCCAGCGGTGCGCCGCAGGTCGGTACCCCGGGCCTGAACGGTTTCGGCACCACCCTGCAGCAGACCCTGGAAAACTCCAACGTCAGCACCGTCGAAGAGCTGGTGAACATGATCACCACCCAGCGCGCCTACGAGATGAACTCCAAGGTCATCTCCACCGCCGACCAGATGTTGTCGTTCGTCACCCAGCAACTGTAAGTCCTGGCTCTAGCTACCCGGCCGCTGTTGCAGCGCCTGTTACACCGTGAGGTAAGCGTCATGAATCGTCTGTTGTCCGTCGTCGCCCTGGGAGGGGCTGTGTTGCTGGCCGGTTGCGTTGCGCCGACGGCAAAGCCCAACGACCCGTACTACGCGCCTGTACTGCCGCGTACACCTTTGCCGTCGGCGGCCAACAACGGTTCGATCTACCAGGCAGGGTTCGAGCAGAACATGTACGGCGATCGCAAGGCGTTTCGTGTCGGTGACATCATCACCATCACCCTCAACGAGCGTACCTCGGCGAGCAAGAACGCCGGCTCCCAGATCCAGAAAGACAGCAACGCCAATATCGGCCTGACCTCGCTGTTTGGCACCACCCCCAACACCAACAACCCGTTCGGCGGCGGCGACCTGTCGCTCAACGCGGGGTACAAGGGAGAGCGCGCCACCAAGGGTGCCAGCCAGGCCAGCCAGGGCAACACCCTGACCGGCTCGATCACCGTGACGGTGGCCGATGTACTGCCCAACGGCATCATCGCCGTGCGCGGCGAGAAGTGGATGACCCTCAATACCGGCGAAGAGCTGGTGCGTATCGCCGGTCTGATCCGCGCCGACGATATCGCCACCGACAACACCGTGCCGTCCACCCGTGTGGCCGACGCGCGCATCACCTATTCGGGCACCGGCTCCTTCGCCGATGCCAGCCAGCCCGGGTGGCTGGACCGCTTCTTCATGAGCCCGCTTTGGCCCTTCTGAGTACGGATGACCATGTTCAACGCCAGGCAGTTGATTGCCGCGACCTTGCTCCTGTCCTTCGCGTTCGGCGCCCACGCCGAGCGCCTGAAGGATATCGCCAGCATTTCCGGCGTGCGCGCCAACCAGTTGATCGGCTACGGCCTGGTGGTGGGGCTCAACGGCACCGGTGACCAGACCACCCAGACTCCGTTCACCCTGCAGACCTTCAACAACATGCTGTCGCAGTTCGGCATCAAGGTGCCGCCAGGTTCGGGCAACGTGCAGTTGAAGAACGTCGCTGCAGTATCGGTGCACGCCGACCTGCCTGCCTTCGCCAAGCCTGGCCAGGTGATCGACATCACCGTGTCCTCGATCGGCAACTCCAAGAGCCTGCGTGGCGGCAGCCTGCTGATGACCCCGCTCAAAGGGATCGACGGCAACGTCTACGCCATTGCCCAGGGCAACCTGGTGGTCGGTGGTTTTGATGCCGAAGGTCGCGATGGCTCGAAGATCACCGTCAACGTGCCGTCTGCCGGTCGCATCCCTGGCGGCGCTTCGGTCGAGCGAGCGGTGCCGAGCGGCTTCAACCAGGGCAACAGCCTGACCCTGAACCTCAACCGTCCTGATTTCACCACCGCCAAGCGCATCGTCGACAAGGTCAACGAACTGCTCGGCCCGGGCGTTGCCCAGGCGCTGGACGGCGGTTCGGTGCGCGTCACCGCGCCCATGGACCCGAGCCAGCGGGTCGACTACCTGTCGATCCTCGAGAACCTGGAGATCGATCCGGGCCAGGCCGTGGCCAAGGTCATCATCAACTCGCGTACCGGCACCATCGTCATCGGCCAGAACGTCAAGGTATCGCCGGCCGCCGTCACCCACGGCAGCCTGACCGTGACCATCACCGAAGACCCGATCGTCAGCCAGCCGGGGCCGTTCTCCAACGGTCAGACTGCCGTGGTGCCACGGTCGCGGATCAATGCGCAACAGGAAGCCAAGCCGATGTTCAAGTTCGGCCCGGGGACCACGCTGGATGAAATCGTCCGTGCGGTGAACCAGGTCGGCGCGGCACCGGGCGACCTGATGGCGATCCTCGAAGCCCTGAAACAGGCCGGCGCCTTGCAGGCCGACCTGATCGTGATCTGAGGACGCTGGCGATGAATCCGAAGAGCCTGGTTTCAAGTTCCGCCGACAGCGGCGCCTACACCGACCTCAACCGTCTGAGCTCGCTCAAGCACGGGGACCGTGACAGCGATGCCAACATCCGCAAGGTGGCCCAGGAGTTCGAGTCGCTGTTCATCGGCGAAATGCTCAAGGCCTCGCGCAAGGCCGGCGATGTGCTGGCTGCCGACGATCCGATGAATACCGAGACGGTCAAGCAGTACCGCGACATGTACGACCAGCAGTTGGCCGTGAGCATGTCCCGTGAAGGCGGCGGTATCGGCCTGCAGGACGTGCTGGTGCGTCAGTTGTCGAAGAACAAGGGCGTGCGCCCGAACACCAGCCCGTTCCCGCGTATCGACGGCAATGCGCCGGCGCTGTGGGGCACGAAAGTGGTCGCACCTGCCCACGCCGTCGAATCGACGTCAACCCGCAACGACGTTGCGGCGCTCAATGCGCGGCGTCTGGCGCTGCCGGGCAAGCTCACCGACCGTCTGCTCGCCGGCATCGTGCCGTCGGCGGGCAATCCTGCGGCGACCAACACCGCGGCGTTGCCGGGCCGTGGCGACATCCCGCCCGGTGGCGTGGCCACCGGTGACTGGGAGCCGGCCCAGGCCTTCGCCGCGCCAGGGCGTGGCATGCAGATTCTCGGGCGCGCGGTGGCCCAGCCGCCGCTGGCGCCGAAGAAAGCCTTCGCCGACAGCGACGAGTTCGTCGCCACCATGCTGCCGATGGCCGAGCAGGCCGCCAAGCGCATCGGTATCGACCCGCGTTACCTGGTGGCCCAGGCCGCCCTGGAAACCGGCTGGGGCAAATCGGTCATGCGCAACACCGATGGCAGCAGCAGCCACAACCTGTTCGGCATCAAGGCCACCGGCAATTGGCAGGGCGGCGAGGCGAGGGCGATCACCAGCGAGTTCCGCAACGGTCAGTTCGTCAAGGAGACGGCCGCGTTCCGTTCCTACGACTCTTATCAGGACAGTTTCCACGACCTGGTCAGCCTGCTGCAGAACAACGCGCGCTATCAAGATGCGGTGAAGGCGGCCGATAACCCAGAACAGTTTGTGCGAGAGCTGCAGAAGGCCGGGTATGCCACCGACCCGAACTACGCCAGCAAGATCTCGCAGATCGCAAGACAGATGAAGTCGGACACGAGCTACGCAATGCTCGGGACCACCACGCAACTTTAAGGGCAGCGAATCATGGCGAGCTTGATCAATATTGGCATGTCGGGGCTGGGTGCCGCGCAGTCGGGGATGTACACCCTGGGTAACAACATCGCCAACGCCGATGTGGACAGTTACTCGCGCCAGCAGAACGTGCAGAAGACCAAAGGCTCGCAGCAGAACGGCAACGTCTTCATCGGCAGCGGCACCACGCTGGCCGACGTGCGCCGGGTGTACAACTCGTTCCTCGAGAACCAGCTGCGCACCACCACCTCGCTGTCCAGCGATGCCAACTCGTACCTGAACCAGATCAATCCGCTCGACACTGCCCTGTCGAGCGCTGATACCGGTATCACGGCTGCCCTGAAAAGCTTCTTCACCGCCATGCAGGACGCTGCGGCCAAGCCCAACGAAGATGCCTCTCGCCAGTTGCTGCTGACCAGCGCGCAATCGCTGGCCAAGCGTTTCAACACCCTGTCCACGCAACTCAATCAGCAGAACAGCAACATCAACGCCAACATGGCGTCGATTGCCGATCAGGTGAACAAGCTCACCTCGACCATCGCCCAGTACAACGACCAGATCTCCCGCGTGTCGGCGATCCAGGGCCAGCCGAACGATCTGCTCGACCAGCGTGACGGCGCCGTGCGCGAACTGAACAAGCTGATCGGCAGCCAGGTGGTGGAGCGCGAAGGCAACTACGACATCTACCTGCCCAACGGCCAGGCATTGGTGCTGGGCAAGACCACCCAGACCCTCGAGGTCGCGCCAAACCGCAACGATCCGACGCGCATGAGCCTGATGATCAACCGCGGCAGCACCAAGATGGATATCACCGATTCCACCACCGGTGGCGAGCTCGGTGGCCTGCTGCGCTACCGCAAGGACACCCTGGACCCTGCGCTCAACGAGCTGGGCCGGGTGGCACTGGTAGTGTCCGATGCGATCAACAGCCAGCTCGGCCAGGGCGTGGACAAGAATGGTGAATTCGGCGCGCTGCTGTTCGGCGACATCAACAGCGCCAAGGCCATCAGCGAGCGCAGTATCGCCCGCCAGGGCAACAGTGCAGGCTCCGGCAACCTCGATGTGACCATCAAGGACACCGGTAAGCTCGGCACCAGCGACTACCAGGTGACCTTCACCAGTGCCACCGGCTACAACGTGCGCAAGCTGCCCGAAGGCACCGACATGGGCAACTTCGACCTTAACGACAACCCACCGAAAGTGATCGATGGCTTCAGCCTCTCGCTCAATGGTGGCGCCGTTGCCGCTGGCGACAGCTTCAAGATCACCCCGACCCGCAACGCCGCAGCCGGTATCGAGTCGGTGCTCACCGATCCCAAGCGCCTGGCGCTGTCCGCGCCGTTGGGTGCAGTGAGCGGCTCGGGCAACAAGGGCACCGGGCAGATCACCCAGCCGAACCTGACCTCCAAGCTGGACATCTACAACGCCACCGATCGCACTCAGTTGCAGACCGGCCTGAAGTATTCGACCCCGGTCAAGCTGGTGTTCGGCGACGACTCCGCGTCCCCGCAGGGCTACACCCTGTACGACGCCAAGGGCAACTCCATCGGCACCGGCACCATCGTGCCCGGCCAGAGCAACAAGCTGCAGCTCTCGGTGCCGATGGTCGATGGCGCCGGTAACCCGATCATGGACGGCGCCACCCAGCGCTCGTTCACCTTCGAGATGGAAGTCGCGGGCGCGCCGAAGAACGGTGACAGTTTCACCGTCTCGCTGACCGGCGCAGGCTCGTCCGATAACCGTAACGCCAAGTCGGTGATCGACCTGCAGACCAAGTCCACCGTGGAAGTCGGCGCCGACGGCAAGGGCATCAGCATGACCGATGCCTACGCCAAGCTCGTGTCCAACGTCGGCGGCAAGGCCGGCCAGGCAAGCATGGACTCCGACGCCACCAATGCCCTGCAGAAGTCGGCGCTCGATGGGCGCAACGCCGTCTCTGGGGTGTCGATCGACGAAGAGACCGGCAACCTCATCAAGTTCCAGCAGTACTACACCGCGTCGTCGCAAATCATCAAGGCGGCCCAGGAAACCTTCGCCACCTTGATCAACAGCCTTTAAGGAGCCGTAGACCGTGCGCATTTCCACTTCGCAGTTCTACAACACCAGCAGCGCCAACTATCAGCGCGGCTTTTCCAACGTGGTGAAAACCCAGCAGGAATCCAGCGACGGCATCCGCGTGCGTACTGCAGCCGACGATCCGGTGGGCGCCTCGCGCCTGCTGCAGCTCGAGCAGCAACAGAACATGCTCGACCAGTACAAGAGCAACATCACCAATGTGCGCAACTCGCTGAGCACCTCCGAAAGCACCCTCGATGCCATCGGCAAGGTGCTGCAGCGGGTCAACGAGCTGGCGATCAGCTCGGGCAACGCCGGTTTCACCGACGCCGACCGCAAGGCCAACGCCGACGAGCTGGGTTCGCTGGAAGAGCAGTTGTTCTCGCTGATGAACAGCAAGGACGAGAACGGCAAGTACCTGTTCTCCGGTTCCAAGGGCGACACCCCGCCCTACGTGCGCAACGCTGACGGCACCTACAGCTACCAGGGCGACCAGGGCCAGCTGAAACTGCAGGTGGGCGACATGCTCAGCCTGGCGGCCAACGAGACCGGTTTCGATGCGTTCGAGCAGGCACTCAACACCAGCCGCAGCCAGACCACCCTGACCGCCCCAGCGGTGGACGATGGTCGGGTCAGCCTGTCCAACGGCCAGGTGTCCGGCAGCGCGACGTTCAACGACCGCTTCCGCAGTGGCGAGCCGTACCGCGTCGAGTTCCTCAGCAGCACTCAGTACCGCATCCTCGATTCGGGCAACAACGACGTGACCCTGGAAGCCTCGCAGGGCGGGACCTATAACCCGAATGCCGAGAATGGCACGATCTCCTTCCGCGGTGTCGACCTGCGCCTGAAGATCACCCTGCAGCCGGGCGACAACCCGGATGCCGCGATCGCCGGCCACACCTTCAACCTGAGCTCCAAGCCCGACGCCATCGCTGGCTCGCGCAGCCCGGGCAACACGTCCGGCACCCAAGTCAACAACGCCACCATCAGCAACCAGGCGCAGTACAACGCCTCGTTCCCAGGGGGCGGCGCGGTGCTCAAGTTCACCAGCGCCACCGACTTCGAGCTGTATGCAGCGCCGCTCACCGACAACAGCCGGCCGATCTCCACCGGCACCCTGGCGGGCAACACCGCCACGGCCTCGGGCGTGAGCTTCCAGTTGTCCGGTGCACCCAATGCGGGTGACTCGTTCGCGATCAAGGTCGACACCCACCAGAATCAGAACATGCTCAACACCATTGGCCAACTGCGCACAGCGTTGAGCGTGCCGATGGACAGCGACCCCAAGGCGCGCCAGAACTTCCTCGCCTCGCTGGACTCGGCAATCGGCAACATCGCCAGTGCCACCAACCAGGTGAGTTCCTCGATCAGCGCCATCGGTGGTCGCGGCGCGGCATTGGATGTCCAGGCCGAAACCAACGAAGCACTGGGCAACGAGAACGCCAAGACCCAAAGCTCGATCCGCGAAAGCGACCCGGCCACGGTGATGCTGCGCCTGCAGATGCAGACCAACATGCTCCAGGCCTCGCTGCAGTCCTACGCCAAGATCGCCGGCCTGTCGCTGGTCAACTACATCTGAACCCTGGTGCGGGTGATCGCGGGGTGATCGTCCCACGAGCCTGCCTCGCCACCCGCCGGTCAGCGCCGGACCGGGTGGCAGCCGGTCCCGCGGTTCAATCGCTTGAGTGAGTCCTAGTGAACGCACAACCCCTCGTCAGTATCGCCATCCCCGCGTTCAATCCCGAGTTCTTTCGCGCCACGCTGGTCAGCGCCATCGGCCAGGATTACCCGAACCTGGAGATCGTGGTCTGCGACGACAGTCGCGGTGACCAGATCGCTGCAATCTGCGAAGAGCTGCGTGCCGGTTGCACGGTGACCTTGCGTCACGTGCGCAACCCCGAGCGCCTGGGTTTTGCCCGCAACCTGCAGCGCTGCCTGGAGCAATCGTCGGGCGAGCTGATCAAGTTTCTCTGTGACGACGACGTACTGTTCGGCGCCTGCATCAGCCAGCAGGCCAGGGTGCTCTGCGATCACGCCAAGGTCAGCATGGTCATCTGCCAGCGCCTGCTGTGCGCAGCCGACGATGTGCTGCTTCCGGCGCGTTGGCTGAATTTCGTCATTTCCGTGAACAGTGCCGTGATCAATGGCACCGACCTGCTCGAAGGCGTTGCCGATGGCGTGCCCAATTTGTTTGGCGGGATCAGCCATGCGCTGATGCGCCGCCGCGAAGTGCAAGCCTACCTGCCGGCACTGGTTCAGGATGGACACGGCTTTGCCGCGCGTCTGGACATCGCCCTATACGCCTGCCTGCTGCGCCGCGGCCACCTGTGCAGCCTGGACCAGGTGCTGAGCCTGGAGCGGGTGTACCCGGGGCGTTTGAGCCATCAGGGGGCAATGGTCGAGGCGGCCAAGATCGAGACCGAATGGCTGATGCAGATGCTTGCCGAGTCGACCGGCGAGCCAGCCCCTGCCGATGGCTGGGTGCGCAGCCTGCCGTTGAGCGATTACACCGGTGCGCCTGACCAGGTCTGGGACGAGGTCGACCTGCGTCGGTTCTTCTCCGGGCAGATGGCCAACTTCACCCAGCAGATCGGCACCGACAGCCTCAGCTTTGGTGAGCTGTACGCCGAATGGCTCGAGTCGCGCCAATTGTCGGCAGGTCAGGTCAGCCTGTTGCCCAAGCGCATCGAGCAATGGCCGAGGCAACCACGTATTGCCGTAGCAGTGTTCGCCGCACAAGGGGACGAAAGGGCCCTGCGTACCACCCTGCAGAGCCTGCAGGAGCAATCCTATCCCGCACGTCGCACACTGGTGCTGGGCCCATCGGCATTGGCCGCGCAGGTGCAGGGTGAGGCCCGGCACCTGGAATGCCAGGCAGAAGGCTTCGCCGAGCTCGACCAGTGGCTGGCCGCTACCACTGAGTTCGACTGGTTGCTGCTGTTGCGCGCCGGTGACCGCCTGCACCCTCACGCCCTGGTGATCATGGCCGAGCGCATGGCCTTGCGTGACGACAGCCTGTGCCTCTACATAGATGAAGGTGCCAACGACAACCTGGCGCCCTCCAGCCCGATCTTCAAGCCTGATTTCAACCTCGACCTGATGCGCAGCCTGCCCTATGTCGGTCGGCTGCTCGCCTTCAACACCCAGGCGCTGCAAGAACGGGGCGGCTTCGACGCAGGCTTTGCCAGCCTGGCACCGCACGATCTGCTCTGGCGCATGGTCGAGGCCCACGGCCTGCAGGTAGTCGAGCACATCGCCGAAGTGCTGGTGCAGTGTCACCACAGCTACGCCGACTGGCTCAACGATGCGCAGGCGCATGTGCAGGCCCCGCGTGTGCTGCAAGCACACCTCGAGCGCCTGGGCGTGCAGGCGCGGGTTTCGAGTATCGAAGGCAGCATGATGACGCGGGTCACCTACCTGCACCCCCAAGCCGCCAGTGTGTCGATCCTCATCCACGCGGCGGGCGAGCTGGCGGTGCTGATGCGCTGCGTGGAATCGCTGTTCGCCCATACCGCCTACGCTGATTTCGAAGTGTTGCTGGTGGCCAGCAGCGAGACATCCCCCGAGGTGCGCGACTGGCTGGGCGGCCTGCAGGGGTTGGGCAGTGATCAATTGCGCGTTTGCCAGGCGGATGCCACCGGGCGGGCGCAGAGCCTCAACGAGGCCAGCCGTCAGGCGCGCGGTGAATACCTGCTGCTGCTCGATGCCACTTGCGTGCTGTTCGACGGCCAATGGCTGCAGGAATTGATGCATCTGGGGCAGCGCCCGGAAGTCGGCATGGTTGGCCCCAAGCTGTTCGACAACAATGGTTCGGTGCTCTCGGCCGGCCTGGTGATGGGCATGAACGGCACTGCCGGCACGCCGTTCCTGAGCTGTGCGGTGAATGCCGATGGCTACATGAACCGCCTGAGCCTGGTGCAGAACTGGAGCGCCCTGGGCCTTGACTGCCTGCTGATGCGCGCAGCGTTGTTCGCCGAGCTGGGTGGGCTGGATACTGCGGCGTTCGAGGTATCGCTGTTCGATGCCGATTTGTGCCTGCGGGCGCGCGAAGCGGGCTACCTGTCGGTGTGGACGCCGTTCTCGCGGGTCGCCCAGGTGCCGGTGCCCGCTCAGGAACAGCCCGCACCGCAAAGCCTGCTGGCCGATCAGGAGCGGCTCTATGAACGCTGGCTGGCATGGGTTGCTTTCGATCCCGCCTACAATCGCAACCTCAGCCTGAAGCTGCCGAACTTCAACTTCGAGCCGGGCCTGCGCGGTGGTTGGGATCCGTTCATTGCGCGCGCCATGCCGTCGGTGATGGGGCTGCCCAGCAGCACCTCCGCCATCGGTCACTACCGTGTATCGCAGCCGTTCGCCGAGCTGGAAAAGGCCGGCTGGATCCAGGGGCGCATCGACTACAGCGCACCGAGCCTGATCGAGCTGGAGCGGGAAAAACCTGATGTGGTGATCCTGCAGTGCCGATACACCCCGGCGAGCCTGCGCGATATCGCTCGCTTCAAGCGTTTCTCCAACACCCGGCGCATCTACGAGCTGGACGACTACATCATCGATCCGCCGAAGAAGAACGATCACGCCCGCAACCTGCCGCGCAACATGCGCGAGCTGGTCAGCGAAGCCATCGGCCTGTGCGATCGCGTGGTGGTCTCTACCGAACCGCTGGCCGATGCCCTGTCGAGCATGCACAGCGACATCCGCGTGGTCCCCAACATGCTCGCCGCCGCCTTGTGGACGGGCCTGCGCAGTGAGCGTCAGACCACCGCGCGGCCGCGTGTAGGCTGGGCGGGCGGCACCAGCCACCGCGGTGACCTGGAACTGCTGCTGGAGGTGGTGCGCACACTGGCCGACGAAGTCGACTGGGTGTTCTTCGGTATGTGCCCCGAGATGCTGCAGCCTTACGTGAAAGAGTTTCACCCGGCCATTTCGTTCGGTGACTACCCGCGCAAGCTGGCCAGCCTCAACCTTGATCTGGCCCTGGCGCCGTTGGAGCAGAACCTGTTCAACGACTGCAAGAGCAACCTGCGGCTGCTCGAATACGGCGCCTGCGGCTTCCCGGTCATCTGCACCGACACCAAGGCCTATGCCGGCTACCTGCCGTGCACCCGGGTGGCAGACAACACCACGGCGCAGTGGCTGGAAGCGATCCGCATGCATCTCGACGACCCGGCTGCCAGCTATCGCCAGGGCGATGCTCTGCGCGAGGCGGTACTGAGCGACTACGTCCTCACCGAACATCATCTGCAGCACTGGGCCAACGCCTGGTTGGCTGACTGAAATCCAGGCGCTGGGCCCAGGCCTTGCGCAGAACCGACCTCTTGAACAGGTGCCTTATGATCGATACCGCAACCGGCTCGCACACCGACGTGACCGTTGTCCTGCTTGGGCATGACCAGGCGGATCACCGCGCCCGCGCACTCCACTACTACGCCTGTCAGGGCATTCCGTGCCTGGCGCTGGAGCCGGCAGGCCAACTCGGCGAACTGCTCGAGCGGGTGAAAACGCCTTTCGTCTGCCTGGCGCTGGATGCCGACTTCGTTCTCGCCGATGCGCTGGGCAAGGCTGCTGCCTATCTGGCTGCACAGCCCCAGGTGAAGGGTGTACAGGGGCATGCCCTGGCCTATGCCGCGGGCAACTGCAAGCTCAGCTACCACAAGCTGGGTGCATTCGCCGCGCCCGAGGCCGCAGGAGACGCTCTGGCGCGCGTGCGCCGTTATGGTCACAGCGGGCAACAGGCTTGGCGCGCGGTGCTGCGTGTCGCTACCCTGCAGAACGCGCTGGCAGGCCTGCCGCAAGCGCTGGACGCCGCGGGCTGGCGTGTGGCGCTGGGCTACGCGATCCTGCTGCAAGGCGAGATCGGCAGCCTCGAGCAGACCGATGTGGTCTGCGAACTGCTGAGCAACGACCTGGGCGCAGCCGCCCGCGAAGAGCGCCTGACCCAGACCGTGCGCAGCCTGCGCCAGTGGGATGAAGCGGCGGGTGTGTGTGCCGGCGAAGAAGGTTTCGTGGTGCTCAACCGCTTCGTGCGCAGCAGCTACGATCAGGGCGAGACGCCGCTGCTGTTCAGCTCCGACTGGGCCAGCGTGATCGACGACCCTGAACAGACCTTCGAGCCGCGCCAGTATGTCGAGCTGCCGTACTACAACGGCAAGCTGTTCCAGCGTTTGAGCGAAATCGAGTTTCTCTGCCATGCCTGGCCGGCTGGTGAGCGTCATCTGCATGCGCTCGAAGGCGCCTGGGTGCGCCAGCACGACCTGCTGCAAGTGCATCCGAACGACACCAACGACAGCCTGCAGCAGCGCTACCTGCAAGCGCTGGGCCTGGGCCTGTTCAACCAGGACGTATGTCAGCGCCTGGTGCCGCTGCTGACCGGCGCCAAAGACACCCACCATGTTCGCGAAATGCAGGACTGGCTGGCGCGCCTGAGCAGCGTTCCGGCACCTGATGCCCGCGCATTGCTCGAGACGACGCCGTCCGGCAAGGTGTTGGCCGCCATTGCTGCCGCGACCCCGGCTGAAGCCGACCGTGCTCGCGCGCAGAGCTTCCTGGCGCGCCACCCGGCTGCGCAGATCGCCTTCGTGGTGCTGGACCTGGAAAACGACGACCAGGCGCTGCAGGCCACCTTCGACAGCCTGCTGGCCAGCGGCCTGCGCAACTTCAAGCTGGTGGTGCTCAAGGGCGGCAAGCCCCCGGCCATCACCACCGCGCGCGATACCTTGCATTTCATCCAAGTCAACGAAGGCAACTGGGCGACCCACCTGAACCAGGTGGTGAAGCAGCTTTCCAGCGAGTGGCTGCTGCTGCTCGATGCTGGCGACGTGCTGCTGGCTGGTGGCCTGTTGCGCCTGGCTGTCGAGCTGGCCCAGGCGCCGGGCTGCCAGGCGATCGCTGCCGATGAGGTGCAGCGCGACAGCGAAGGCCGTCTGCTTGACGTGACCCGTCCGGGCAGTGACCTGGACCTGCTGCGCAGCCAACCAGGTCTGATGTCGCGGCACTGGCTGGTGCGTCGCCAGGCCGTGGTCGATCTGGGGGGCTACAGCGAGTCCTATCGTCATGCGCTGGAGTACGACCTGTTGCTGCGTCTGGTCCAGCATCAGGGTGTCGGCTGTCTCGCGCACATGGACGACTACCTGGTCATCGGTCAGCAGCCCGAGCAGGCATTGACCGACGAAGCGGCCAAGGTCCTCAACCGTCACCTGACCGAGCTGGGCTACCGCGCCCAGATCAGCGACCAGGGCAGTGCAGGCCTGACCGTCGATTTCCGTCATACCGCCACGCCGCTGGTCAGCATCCTGCTGGCGGGCGAGGGCGATACCGCGCAACTGCAGGTGTCACTGACCGGGATCTTCCAGCGCACCCGTTATCCGCGCTTCGAAGTGGTGGTGGCCTTGCCGGGGCACGACAGCGCAGGGCAGGCGGCGATTGCCCAGACCTTTGGCACACGCGTGCGGCTGATTGCCGGTGAGGCGCATGCCTCGCGCGAGCAACTGCTGGCGCTGGCCGCCGGGCAGGCGCGTGGCGATTACCTGGTGCTGCTGTCCGAGCGCTGCCACGTGATCACTCCAGCCTGGATCGAGTCGCTGCTCAACGAGGCCCAGCGCCCCGAGGTGGGGATCGTCGGGGCCAGCTTGTGGGGGCGTGGCGAAGTCCTGCTGCATGCTGGCTACGAGCTGCTCGACGGCGGGCAGGTCAATGCACCGTGGGCCGGTGCCTCGGCGGCACGCAGCGCCGCGGCGCGCTGGCCGCTGTCGGTCCGTGATTGCCCGGCGGTGTCCGGCGATTGCCTGATGATCAGCCGCGAGACGTTCGAGCTGTGCGGTGGCCTGCCGACAACGGGTGCGGCGGACCTGGCCCTGTGCCTGGCGGTACGCAGCAACGGTCTGATGGTAGTGTGGACGCCGCGTGCCAGGCTTATGGGCAACGAGCTGGTGGTGCCTGCCGGGCAAGCTGTGCAGGCGCTGGCCGAGCAATGGCCCGGCGCGTTCCAGGGGGTTGCGCGGCTCGACGGTCAGAGCGCCGCGGGTGCACCGCAGTGGCTGGCACAGCTGGGGTGACTGGCGCGCTAATTGCAAAAAAGCCGGGTTAAGCCCGGCTTTTTCATGCCCGCTGGCAAATTATTGACAGGCCGCCACCGTGATGGTCAGCGACCTGTCCTGATCCTGGAGTTCGCCCCCCAATGTCGACCGCTGCGCAGCTGGATGCTCTTTCGCTCGAACAGGCGCTGACGCGCCTGCGCCTGATGTTCACCAAGCCGGGGCATCCCTACTACCTGCTGGCGCCTGCCTACCGCGATACCTCCTCCGGTATCGTTTCGATGCACTACCTCTGCCACATGCTCAACCTCAATGGCCGCGAGGCATACATCTACGGCACCGATGTGGTCAATCCAGACCTGAAGACGCCGCTGTTCGACCCGGCCGTCGCCCGCCGCCACCTGGCCGAGGGCAAGGTGCCGATCGCGGTCTATCCCGAAGTGGTCAGCGGCAACCCGCTGGAGTGCCCGGTGGTGGCGCGCTACATGCTCAACTTCGAGAGCTTCATCAGTGGCAAGAGCATGAATGCGGCGGCGACCGACTTGATCTTCTACTACGCCGAACGCCTTGCCGAGGCCCGTGGCGATGTCAACGTCGACCTGCTGTGCCTGCCCACCATCGACATCGAATTGTTCGCCGCCGGCGCTGCCGATTGTGCTCGCGAGGGCGCCTACCTCTACCAGAACCGCCACCCGCTGGAGATGATCGACTACGACCAGTTGCCTGCCGGCATTCGCCTGCTCAGCGTGGCCAATGCCCTGAGCCTGGTGGAGCTGGCCGAGGTGCTGCGCCATGCCGAGGTGCTGTACACCTACGAATGGTCGATGACCTGCGTGATCGCGGTGCTGTGTGGTTGCCCTGTGCTGTTCATGCCGGGGCATGGCGTGGATCAGCAGGTGCTCGACAACAGCTTCTTCGGTTGCGTCGGCTTTGCCATGGCCGACCAGCCGCACGCCCTCGAACAGGCCCGGGCCACCGTTGGCGATGGCCTGCAGCGTTATGTGCAACGTACCGCATCGTTCTGGCAGCAGCTGGACACCTTCATTGCCAAGACCCAGGACGCAGCCGTGCGTGAAGCCGCGGGCAACCGGCACGGTATGCTCGACTGGCTGCGGCAGCGCTATCCGCTGCCCGCCCAGGTACAGCGCCTGCAGCAGGCGTTGTCCGGGCCACAGGCGCCCAAGCTTGCCGTGCTGGTGCGTGATCATGGTGACCGCCAGGCACTGCTGCAGACCCTGGAGAGTCTTGACCGTGGCCTGTATCGACAGTTGCAGGTGCATGTGCTGGGTGAGTGCGACCCGCAGCGTGTCGGTGTGCAATGGCATGCCTGCGATCCACGTGAGCCGGTGGCGACGATGAACACGCTGCTGAGCGATAGCGCAAGTGACTGGTACCTGCTGGTCGAGGCTGGCGAGACCATCGTCGCCAGCGGGCTGCTGGCGCTGGCGGTGCGTTTGCTCGATGCGGCCGATGACTGCCAGGCGGTGTACGCCGACGAAGGGCTGCGCCGAGAGGGAGGGGAAATCGAGCTGGCGCTGCGTCCGGACCTTAACCTCGACCTGCTGCTGGCCATGCCGGGCAGCCTGTCGCGGCACTGGATCTATCGGCGCGAGGCGCTGGCGGCAGGGTTCGCCAGCGACTGCGGGCGAGCCTTCGAACTTGGCCTTCAGTTGAGTTTGTTGCTTGAGCGCGGGTTGGGCAGTGTCATGCATGTCGCCGAGCCTCTGTTGATCGGCAATGGCGGGCCGCTGGCGGCCTGTGCCGACGAGCAGGCGGTCATCGAGCATCACCTGCGCCTGCGCGGCTATGAACGGGCGCGGGTCTTCGCCCTTGACGACGTGCCGGGTGGTTATCGCATCGACTACGGCCATGCACATGTCGCGTCCGTGAGCATCATGGTGCCGTTGCGCGGACAACTGGTCGACTTCCAGCGTTGCCTGGAAACCCTGCTGACGCACACCGCCCATGAGCAGTTCGAGGTGTTGCTGATCGAGGCGGGCAGCGAAGACCCGGCGCTGCTCGAATGGCTGGACATGGTCGTGCAGATCGGCGTTGGGCGCTTCCAGGTGCTGCGCTACATGCCAGGCCAGCCTTGGGCTGCGTTGTGCAATGCGGCTGCGCAGGAGGCGCGGGGTGATTATCTGGTCTGGCTCGACGGCCGCGCCGCGGTGCTCGATGGCAACTGGTTACCGGCGTTGCTCAATCATGCTCAACGCCCCGAAGTCGGTGCCGTCGGTGGCAAGTTGCTGGTTGGTGACGGCACGGTACGCCAGGCCGGTTTGCTGCTCGGGATCGACGGCTCTGTGGGGCCGGCGTTCGCCGGTCTGCCTGCGCAGTCTGCAGGCTACATGGCGCGCCTGGCGCTGGAGCAGAACTTCGCAGCAGTCGGTGGCGAGTGCCTGATGCTGCGGCGCGAACTGTTTCACGAGGCAGGCGGCTTCGATGCCAGCGAGTTGCTGGCGCCCTGGGCCGATGTCGACCTGTGCCTGAAGCTGCATCAGGCTGGCTATCTGAATGTCTGGACGCCGCATGCGCGCTTGGTGCTGGATGCGCCACGCGATGCGCTGGCCAACGAAGAGCAGCACGACGCGTTGTATGCACGTTGGTTGCCGCGTCTGGCACATGACCCGGCCTACAACGGCAATTTCTCGCTGCGTGCCGGGCAAGGTTTCGTGCTGCAAAGCAATGACCTGAGCTGGCGACCGCTGCTCGGCAAGGTGCCGCGAGTGTTGGCTTGCATTGCCGAGCAGGATGAGCAGGCTCTGTCGCGTCTGATCCATCCGCTGGGTGCGCTGTGCGAAAACGCGTTGCTCGACGGCGCCGCGACCGTCGGGCTGTTGTCTGCGGTGGAGCTGGAGCGTTTTGCCCCGACCAGCGTGATCCTGCAGCGACCGCTGGATGATGCAGGGCTGCTGACCCTGCGTCGGCTGAGTGCATTCTCCCGGGCGCTGAAAGTGGTGGTGCTCGACCGTTATCCCGAGCTTGCACAGTTCGAGTCCGGCGAGGATCTGCTGCAGCGCCTGCAGGCGGCGTTGATGCACGCTGACCGGGTGCTGGTGTCGACCCCTGCGCTGGCCGAGCGGCTGCAGGGGCTGCACCACGATATCCGGGTGTTGGAGAGCGCCTTGCCGGTCGGCTGGGGCCGCCTGAAGGGCGAGCGACGCGCAGGAGACTTGCCACGTCTTGGCTGGATCGCCGGCAAGGGCGACGAGATGCTCGAACAGGTAGTGCCGGCCTTGTCTGGAGAAGTCGAGTGGGTGGTGCTGGGTGAGTGTCCCGGGAGCTTGAAGCCGTTCGTCAGCGAGTTGCACGCAGCGGTCGAGCCAGGGCATCTCGGCGAGGCCCTGGCCGCGTTGAATCTGGATCTGGCTCTGGTGCCCATGGCCGACTCGATGGAAAACGCCTGCTCTGGCGACATGCGCGTGTTGCAGCACGCGGCCTGTGGTCATCCGGTGATCTGCAGTCGAGTGCCGGGCTTTGCCGCAGGCGATGCCTTGCCGCTGTCGCGTGCGGGCAACCAGCCCGACGAGTGGCTGCAGGCGATCCGTCTGCACCTGTCCGACCGCGACGCGTCGGCGGCATTGGGCGATGCGTTGCAGGCGGCGGTGCGTGGGCAGTGGCTGCTCGAAGGGACGCGACTGGAGAGCTGGCGCCGCGCCTGGTTACCCGATTGAGGGAGTGACCCGCAGTGAGGATGTGACGCTGCGGTGTCCATTCGACAAAAAACGCGTGACTTGAGAGTCACTTCGCGCATCTTCACTGTATATTGTCCAAACTAGGAGCCGCCGTCGCGCAGCCATCAACGTGGTCAGGAACAGGGGCGTCCCGTGTTTCCTGGCGTTTCGTCGTTGCGTACGCCGTGGGCTACTTCGCTGTTATTGAACGGGAAGCCACATGATTGGCATTAAAAGCATCGCCAGTTACCTGCCGACTCAAGGGGTAGACAACTACGCCCAGGGCGCCAAATTCGGCAAGGACCAGGATTTCATCTTCGGCAAGATCGGCTCCACGTTCTTGCCGCGCAAGGACAGCGAGCAGGAAACTTCCGACCTGTGTGTCGAGGCCGCGCGCAATCTGTTCGCCGCCAATCCTTCGCTCGACCCTGCCAGCATCGATGCGGTGATCGTCGTCACTCAGAATGGCGACGCCGAGGGGCTGCCGCACACCGCAGCCATCGTTCAGCACAAGCTGGGGCTTGCGACCCATGTTGCGGCGTTCGACGTTTCGCTCGGGTGCTCGGGCTATGTCTACGGCCTGTACGCGATGAAAGGCTTCATGGAAGCTGCGGGCCTGAAGAACGGCCTGCTGATCACCGCCGATCCGTACTCGAAGATCGTCGACCCTGAGGACCGCAATACCACCATGCTGTTCGGTGATGCCGCCACCGCGACCTGGATGGGCGAGGGCGCGGCCTGGCAACTGGGCAAGTCGCTGTTCGGTAGTGACGGTGCCGGTGCCGAGCACCTGCGCACCACCGATGGCAAGTTCTTCATGAACGGTCGTCAGGTCTACAACTTCGCCCTGGTCAAGGTGCCGGCGCACCTGAACCAGTTGCTCGAGGCCAGCCAGCTCAAGGCTGACGACATCGACCTGTATTGCCTGCACCAGGGCAGCGCGGCCATCGTCGATGCGGTGTCGGCGCGCTTCGATGAGGGCGCGCACAAGGGCAAATTCGTCAAGGACATGGTCGAAACCGGCAACACCGTTTCCTCCAGCATTCCGTTGCTGCTGGAGAAGCATGTGCTGGGTTCGACCCACAAGCGTGTTGCCCTCAGTGGCTTTGGCGTCGGCTTGTCGTGGGGTTCGGCGATCATCGAACGCACTGATTGAGCATTGTCGCTGCATCTGCAAAAGCGCCGCACGGTTAACCGTTCGGCGCTTTTGCATTTCTGCTATCTATTGGCAGTTCTGTGGGCCCCGGCGGACGCTGTATTTCTGGCGTCAAACCCTTGATTTCATTGGGGTGGCAGCGTGCCACTAAAAAAAATCGCAAAACCCCCTAAAGCAAACCGCCACGACGACGATAACCATTACGAAGGTTCTCTAGGCCACACACCCGGCAAACGCCAGGGCCGGAAGCCGCAGTACCCAATCCAACGAGGAATTCGTCATGGCTTTGACCGTTAACACCAACACCACCTCTCTGGGCGTTCAGAAAAACCTGAGCCGTGCTTCCGACGCTCTGAGCACCTCGATGACCCGTCTGTCGTCCGGCCTGAAAATCAACAGCGCCAAAGACGATGCCGCCGGCCTGCAGATCGCTACCCGCATGACCTCGCAGATCCGCGGTCAGACCATGGCAATCAAGAACGCCAACGACGGTATCTCCATCGCCCAGACCGCTGAAGGCGCGATGCAAGAGCAGACCAACATCCTGCAGCGTATGCGTGAACTGGCCGTCCAGTCCCGAAACGACTCCAACAGCCAGCAAGACCGTGACGCTCTGAACAAAGAGTTCCAGTCGATGCTGTCGGAAATCGACCGTATCGCCGACTCCACCCAGCTGAACGGCAAGAACCTGCTGGACGGTACCGCTGGCGTCATGACCTTCCAGGTCGGCTCCAACTCCGGCTCTGCCAACCAGATCACCGTGACGCTCAGCGCCGCGATGAAAACCACCGGTACTGGCGCCGCCCTGACTGCCCTGGCTGGCAAGAGCATCACCGGTGCCAACAGCACCGCCGCCGAGCAGACCTTCACCGCCGCCATCAGCGCCATCGACGAGGCCCTGCAGGCAATCAACACCAACCGTGCTGACCTGGGTGCCGCCCAGAACCGTCTGACCAGCACCATCAACAACCTGCAGAACATCAACGAGAACGCCGAAGCTGCTCGTGGCCGTGTACAGGACACCGACTTCGCTGCCGAAACTGCCCAGCTGACCAAGCAGCAGACCCTGCAGCAAGCTTCGACCTCGGTTCTGGCTCAGGCCAACCAGCTGCCGTCGGCAGTTCTGAAGCTGCTGGGCTAATCTGCCTGATAGCTGCTGGCGGGGGAGTGCACTTGCGGCGCTCCCCCGCCTTTTCATTACGAGGTGGTGGACATGGACATGAGCGTCAAGCTGAACCTGTCTTATCCGGCCGCACGTTCGGCCGAGCAGGTTGCCGACAAGCCGGTCTCGCGGCCGTTGGAAGCATCCGCCGAGGGTGGCAAGAAGGACGCGGTCAAGGTGCACGACACTGACAACGTCAAGAACGCCGTCTCGCAGATCGAGCAATTCCTGAAAGAAACCCGACGTAATCTTGAGTTTTCCACGGATGAAGAATCCGGCAAGATTGTCGTCAAGGTCATCGCCAGCGAAACCGGCGAGCTGATCCGTCAGATTCCCTCCGAGGAGGCCCTGCGGATCGCCGAAAGCCTGCGCGATGTCAAAAGTGTACTGTTCAACGCCAAGGTCTGACCGGCGGCGAGCATTGCGCGTTACGAATCATGCCGGCCTTGCAGGAGCGAGGCGGGCGCGTTGAAGAGAGGGGCAGGACATGGCAGCAATTACTCCTAGCACAGGCGTGGGCTACGGCCTCGAGATCAGCAAGATCGTCGACGCGTTGGTGAAGTCCGATACTTCGGCCAAGTCCAACCAGATTGCTCGGCAGTCGAGCAATAACTCGGCGATCCTCTCGGGCATTGGCTCCCTGCGTAGCGCTCTCACGGCGTTCCAGGACGCCATGAAGAAGCTCAACGACAAGGATGCGCCTTCCTTCAACGCCTTTGCCGGTACTTCCGCCAACGAAAGCGTGGTCAAGATCAAGACCACCAACAGTGCGGTTGCCGGTACCTACGATATCCGGGTAAGCCAACTGGCCACTGGCTCCAAGGTCGCCAGCCAGCAGTTCGCCGGAGGGGGAACCTCAGCGATCAGCGAAGGTGAGCTGAGCATCAGCCAGAACGGCAAGACCTACAAGGTCAATGTTGCTGCCGGTTCCACGCTGCAAAGCGTGCGCGACCAGATCAACAAGGAGCTGAGCAAGGAAGGCATCACCGCCAACGTCGTCAACGAGGCGGGCGGTTCGCGGCTGGTGTTCGGCTCTACCACGACCGGCAAGGGCAGTGACATTTCCGTCGGCGGTATCCCTGAGCTCACCATCGATGGCACGCAGAAGATGGTGGGTGCGGGGGGCGGCTTCATCGACGCCCTGGCACAGGACGCCGAGTTCTCCGTCGACGGTTTGAAGCTGACCAGCTCCAAGAACGTCGTCGACAACGCGGTCAGTGGCCTGAGCCTCGAGCTTACCGGCACCACCTCGCCCACTGCCACGACCGGGGTCAAGGTGAGTGTGACGCTCGATAACGATGGCCTGAAGAAATCGGTTCAGTCGTTTGTCGATGCTTACAACACCCTGCGCAAGGCTGTTACCGCCCTGACGACACCGACCAAGGATTCTTCCGGTAACGTGACCAGCCTGGGCCCGTTGACCAACGATCCGACCACGCGCTCGTTGCTGAGCGACATCGGCAAGGTGATCGCCGAAGCTGGTTCGGGCACCCAGCTCAATACCCTCAGCCAGCTGGGTATCAACACCCAGAAAGACGGCACGCTTGAGTTCAACAGCACCAAGTTCACCGCTGCACTGAACGACAAGAAGCTTGGCTCGGAGATCCAGGGGCTGTTCACTGCCGACGGTGGCGTTTTCGACCGGATGACCAAGGCCCTCGATCCCTACGTCAAGACCGGCGGTTCGCTGGATTCGCGCAAGACGGCGCTCGACAAGGTGACCAAGAACCTGCAGGACCAGCAGGCTGCGCTGGACCGTCGTACCGAGCTGCTGACCACCTCGCTGACCAAGAAGTACGCAGCGCTCGACACCGCCCTGGGCTTGATGAAGAAGCAGGGCGAGCAGATCGTCTCGATCTTCGATGCGATGAATGCCCAGGCCAAGAAAGGCTGATCGCTAAACGGCGACAAAAGCCCGGCGGCACCTTGCAGGTGTCCCGGGCTTTGTGTTTCATGGCTAAAGTTTTTTGACGAGCTGGCGATACAGCAGGTATACGCAACCTTTTCGCTGCAATGAGGTAGTTCCATGAACCCGATGTTGGCCCTTCGGCAGTACCAGAAAGTCAACGGTGCTGCGCAGACTTCCGAAGCCAGTCCGCACCGTCTGGTGCAGATGCTGATGCAGGGCGGTCTTGACCGGATGGCCCAGGCCAAGGGCGCGATCGCGCGCAAGGATGTCGCCCAGAAGGGCATTCTGATCGGCAAGGCCATCGACATCATTGGCGGCCTGCGCGAAGGGTTGGATCTGGAGAATCACGCTGACAGCCTGACCGAACTCGACAACCTGTACCAGTACATGAGCCGTCGCCTGATCGAAGCCAACGTCCACAGTGACCCGGCGATCATCGACGAAGTGGCGCGCCTGCTGATCACGGTCAAGGAAGGCTGGGACGCCATCGGCGAACAGGTGCCGGCAGAGTAATTCCAGGAGGCGCACATGAGCGAAGTGATTGCACGTATCGAAGAGACCCGCGATGCCTTGCTGGCAGCGTTCGCTGAGCGCGACTGGGATGCGGTGGGCAAGCTCGACCTGGCATGTCGCGTGTGCGTCGAGGATATCCTGGCCGAAGCGCAGGAAAACGATGCGCAGGTCAGGAGCAGTCTGGATGAATTGCTGGCGGTGTATCGGCAATTGATTGAATTTGCAAGTGGTGAACGTCAATCGATAGTCGACGAGATGACGCAGATACGTCAGGCAAAAAACGCGACAAAGGTATACCATCTGTTCAGCTGATCGCTGGGCAATGCAAGAAGCTGCGCGCCATTAATTTGACTGTGTGCTGTTTTTTGACTTAACTAGTGGCTGTTTTCGAATTTCAGACGTCCGAACACTGACCATTTCAGTCGGAATGATGTCGTGCACGCCTGCGGGCGCCGATATGACTAGGGAAGTTAGTATTGAATGTGGCGTGAAACCAAGATCCTCCTGATCGATGACGACAGCGAACGCCGCCGCGATCTGGCGGTGGTCCTGAATTTTCTCGGCGAAGAGAACCTCTCATGCTCCAGCGCGGACTGGCAGCAGTCGGTAGAGGCGTTGTCTTCGAGCAGGGAAGTCCTGTGTGTGCTGATCGGGGCTGTGAATGCACCGGCAAGTGTCCTGGGCCTGCTTAAGACAGTGGCTGCGTGGGATGAGTTCCTTCCAGTTCTCCTTCTAGGTGAAATTTCTTCCGCCGAGTTCCCTGAAGACCTGCGCCGGCGCGTGCTGTCCAACCTGGAGATGCCGCCCAGCTATAGCCAGTTGCTCGATTCGCTGCACCGTGCCCAGGTCTACCGTGAGATGTACGACCAGGCGCGCGAGCGCGGTCGTCAGCGCGAACCCAACCTGTTCCGCAGCCTGGTTGGCACCAGCCGCGCGATCCAGCATGTGCGGCAGATGATGCAGCAGGTGGCCGACACCGATGCCAGCGTGCTGATCCTCGGTGAGTCCGGCACGGGCAAGGAAGTGGTCGCGCGCAACCTGCACTATCACTCCAAGCGCCGTGAAGCGCCGTTCGTGCCAGTCAACTGCGGGGCGATCCCGGCCGAGTTGCTCGAAAGCGAGCTGTTCGGACACGAGAAGGGCGCCTTCACCGGGGCGATCACCAGCCGTGCGGGGCGTTTCGAGCTGGCCAACGGCGGTACCCTGTTCCTCGACGAGATCGGCGACATGCCGTTGCCGATGCAGGTCAAGCTGCTGCGCGTGCTGCAGGAGCGTACCTTCGAGCGGGTTGGCAGCAACAAGACCCAGAGCATCGACGTGCGCATCATCGCGGCGACCCACAAAAACCTCGAGACCATGATCGAGGAGGGGACCTTCCGCGAAGACCTGTACTATCGCCTGAATGTCTTCCCCATCGAAATGGCGCCGCTGCGCGAGCGTGTCGAGGACATTCCGCTGCTGATGAACGAGCTGATCTCGCGCATGGAGCACGAGAAGCGCGGCTCCATCCGTTTCAACTCGGCTTCGATCATGTCGCTGTGCCGGCATGGCTGGCCGGGCAACGTCCGTGAGCTGGCCAACCTGGTCGAGCGTATGGCGATCATGCATCCGTACGGGGTGATCGGCGTTGCCGAGCTGCCTAAAAAATTCCGCTACGTCGATGACGAAGACGAGCAGTTGGTCGACAGCTTGCGCAGCGATCTCGAAGAGCGCGTGGCGATCAACGGCCATGCGCCGAACTTCTCCAGCCACGCCATGCTGCCGCCGGAAGGCCTGGACCTGAAGGACTATCTCGGCAGCCTTGAGCAGGGGCTGATCCAGCAAGCTCTGGACGACGCCAACGGTATCGTTGCCCGCGCCGCCGAACGCCTGCGCATCCGTCGAACCACGCTTGTCGAGAAGATGCGCAAGTACGGCATGAGTCGCCAGGGCGGCGAAGACCAGGCCGAAGACTGAAGCCCAGCCCCTTGCAGGCGCAACCTCGCGTTGCGCCTGCAAGGGGCTGGCGTGTTTTCAGAAGCCCCATCCCCGGCACGGCTATTGCTACACCGCAGGCAAAGTACCGTTTTTATGACGGTCAGCCATGCGAGAGAGCACGATGCCCCAGGCCGCCCACATCTCCCGAGCCCCTGAGCAGCAGGGACGCACCCCGGTCGAACAGGAAAGTCGACAGGGGCTCGAGCAGGCGTTCGCCCTGTTCAACCAGGTTTCCTCCCAGCTCAGTGAGTCGTACAACATGCTCGAGGCCCGCGTCAGCGAGCTCAAGGGCGAGCTGGAGGTGGTCAGCGCACAGCGCATGGCCGAGCTGGGTGAGAAGGAGCGTCTGGCCAACCGCCTGCAGCATTTGCTGGATCTGCTGCCTGGCGGGGTGATCGTCATCGACGGCCAGGGCTATGTGCGCGAAGCCAACCCTGCCGCCTGTGAGTTGCTCGGTGCGCCGTTGGTCGGTGAACTCTGGCGCCAGGTCATCGCCCGCAGCTTCGCGCCGCGAGAGGATGACGGCCACGAGGTGTCGCTGCGTGACGGTCGACGCTTGTCCATTGCCACCCGTTCGCTGGATGCCGAGCCCGGTCAGTTGGTGCTGCTCAACGACCTGACCGAAACCCGTCGCCTGCAGGGACAACTGGCGCGTCACGAGCGTCTGTCGTCGTTGGGGCGCATGGTTGCCTCGCTGGCGCATCAGATTCGCACGCCCTTGTCGGCGGCCATGCTTTATGCCAGCCATCTGGCCGACGACCAGGGCGGCCTGGCTCTGGAAACCCGTCAGCGCTTCGCCGGCAGTCTGAAGGAGCGTCTGCACGAGCTGGAGCATCAGGTGCGCGACATGCTGGTGTTCGCCCGTGGTGAGTTGCCGCTCAATGACCGGCTGACCCCAAAGGCATTGTTCCAGGCGCTGCAACAGGCTGCGCAGTCCCATGTGCAGGGGCATGCGGTGCGCTGGCAGTGCGATACGCACTTGGGCGAGTTGCTGTGCAATCGCGACACCCTGGTTGGCGCCTTGCTCAATCTGATCGAGAACGCGCTGCAGGCAAGCTCGGAGCCCGCGCGCCTGAAAGTACACCTGTTGCGTCGCGGGCAGAGCCTGCACCTGTGCGTCAGTGATGCTGGCAGCGGGATCGACGCGCAGTTGCTGGCGCGCCTGGGCGAGCCGTTCCTGACGACCAAGGCCACCGGTACCGGCCTCGGCCTGGCGGTGGTCAAGGCGGTGGTCAAGGCGCATCAGGGCAGTCTTGAGCTGCGCTCGAAAGTCGGGCGTGGCACTTGCGTGCGGGTGGTGCTGCCGCTGATCGACGGGCAATCGACGGAGGTGCAGTGATGGTCAAGGTTTTGTTGGTCGAGGACGATCGTGCCTTGCGCCAGGCATTGGGCGATACCCTGGAGATCGGCGGATTCGACTACCGCGCCGTGGGTAGTGCAGAAGAAGCGCTGGACGCCGTGGCCGAAGAGGCCTTCGGGCTGGTGGTCAGTGATGTGAACATGCCGGGGATGGATGGCCATCAACTGCTTGCGCAACTGCGTCGTCACCACCCGCAACTGCCCGTGCTGCTGATGACTGCGCACGCTGCAGTGGAGCGTGCGGTGGAGGCGATGCGTCAGGGCGCTGCCGACTACCTGGTCAAGCCGTTCGAGCCCAAGGCGTTGCTGAGTCTGGTCGATCGTCATGCCGCTGGGCACCTGGGTGCCGAAGAGGAGGGGCCGGTGGCCAGTGAGCCGGCCAGTCGGCAACTGCTCGAGCTGGCTGCCCGCGTGGCGCGCAGCGACTCCACGGTGTTGATCTCGGGTGAGTCGGGTACCGGCAAGGAAGTGCTGGCGCGTTACATTCATCAGCGCTCGGCGCGCGCCGCGCAGCCATTCGTGGCGATCAACTGTGCGGCGATTCCAGACAACATGCTCGAAGCCACGCTGTTCGGTCACGAAAAAGGCGCGTTCACCGGTGCCATCGCGGCCCAGGCGGGCAAGTTCGAACAAGCCGATGGCGGCACCCTGTTGCTCGACGAGATTTCCGAAATGCCACTGGGCCTGCAGGCCAAGCTGCTGCGCGTGCTGCAGGAGCGGGAGGTCGAGCGGGTCGGCGGGCGCAAGCCGATCAGTCTGGACATTCGCGTGCTGGCCACCACCAACCGTGACCTGGCTGGCGAAGTCGCTGCCGGGCGCTTCCGTGAGGACCTGTACTACCGTCTTTCGGTCTTCCCGCTGGCCTGGCGCCCACTGCGCGAGCGCAGCGCCGATATCCTGCCGCTGGCCGAGCGCCTGCTGGCCAAGCATGTCGGCAAGATGAAGCATGCACCGGTTCGCCTGTCGGCCGAAGCGCGGGCATGCCTGCAGGCGCACGCATGGCCTGGCAACGTGCGCGAGCTGGACAACGCGCTGCAGCGAGCGCTGATCCTGCAGCAGGGGGGGGTGATCGAGGCGGCGGATTTCTGTCTGGCGGGCGCCATTCCCTTGTCACCAGCAAGCAGTGATATCACGGAGCCATCATCGCTCGAATCGGCGTCTGAGTCCAGTGGCCTGGGCGACGATATGCGTCGTCATGAGTTCCAGATGATCATCGATACCTTGCGCGCCGAACGTGGGCGTCGCAAGGAGGCTGCCGAACGGTTGGGCATCAGCCCGCGTACGCTGCGCTACAAGCTGGCGCAGATGCGCGATGCGGGGATGGATGTCGAGGCCAGCCTGTACGGGTGAGTGCCTTTGCGGAGCGACTTTGCGAAGGCTGGCACCTTTGTTGCTTTAACCGTTTTACCCGCTGCATCAGTGTCAAAAAAATGCGGCCGCCGGAGAGAGAAGTTCATGAGCCAAGGTGTTGAATTCAATCGTCTGATGTTGGACATGCGCGCGATGCAGGCCGATGCCATGTCGCTGCCCAAGGTCGCCGCTGCGCCTGAGCTCGCCCCGGGCCAGAGCAGCTTTGCCGACATGCTCGGCCAGGCCATCAACAAGGTCAGCGATACCCAGCAGGCATCGAGCCAGTTGGCCAACGCCTTCGAGATCGGCAAGAGCGGTGTCGACCTCACCGACGTGATGATCGCCTCGCAGAAGGCCAGCGTGTCGTTCCAGGCCCTGACCCAAGTGCGCAACAAGCTGGTCCAGGCGTACCAGGACATCATGCAGATGCCGGTTTGAGGACGAATTGAGTCATGGCCGAAGCAGTCGTCGATAACGCCCCCGCCAAGAGTGGCCCGCCCGTGGCCAAGCCGCCGCTGTTCGGCATGGCGTTCCTGGAAAACATCTCGCAGATGCCCATGCTGCGTCAGGTCGGCCTGCTGGTCGGGCTGGCTGCCAGCGTGGCCATCGGCTTTGCCGTGGTGCTCTGGTCGCAGCAGCCGGACTACCGTCCGCTGTATGGCAGCCTGGCCGGCATGGACACCAAGCAGGTCATGGAAACCCTGGCCGCCGCTGATATTCCCTACACCGTCGAACCCAATTCCGGCGCGCTGCTGGTCAAGGCCGATGACCTCTCCCGTGCCCGCATGAAACTGGCCGCCGCCGGCGTGGCGCCAAGCGATGGCAACATCGGTTTCGAGATCCTCGACAAGGACCAGGGCCTGGGCACCAGCCAGTTCATGGAGGCGACCCGTTACCGTCGCGGCCTGGAAGGCGAATTGGCGCGTACGATCTCCAGCCTGAACAACATCAAGGCTGCTCGCGTGCACCTGGCCATTCCGAAAAGCTCGGTGTTCGTGCGTGACGAGCGCCGCCCGAGCGCTTCGGTACTGGTCGAAATGTTCCCAGGCCGCAACCTGGAAGCCGGTCAGGTGATGGCCATCGTCAACCTGGTCGCCACCAGCGTGCCGGAACTGGACAAGTCGCAGGTCACCGTGGTCGACCAGAAGGGCAATCTGCTGTCCGATCAGTTGCAGGACACCTCGCTGACCATGGCCGGCAAGCAGTTCGACTACACCCGCCGCATGGAAGGCCTGCTCACCCAGCGTGTGCACAACATCCTGCAGCCGGTGCTGGGCAACGACCGCTACAAGGCCGAGGTCTCCGCCGACGTCGACTTCAACGCCGTCGAATCCACCTCCGAGCAGTTCAACCCTGACCAGCCGGCGCTGCGCAGCGAGCAGTCGGTCAACGAGCAGCGTGCCAGCAGCCAGGGCCCGCAGGGTGTTCCCGGCGCGCTGAGCAACCAGCCGCCAGCCGGTGCTGCTGCACCTGAGAACGCCGCCGGTACCGGTACCCCGGCCGGTGCCATCGCCCCCGGCCAGCCGCTGGTCGATGCCAACGGCCAGCAGATCATGGACCCGGCCACCGGCCAGCCGATGCTCGCGCCGTATCCGTCCGACAAGCGTCAGCAGAGCACCAAGAACTTCGAACTGGACCGCTCCATCAGCCATACCCGCCAGCAGCAAGGTCGCCTGACCCGCCTGTCGGTGGCCGTGGTCGTGGACGATCAGGTCAAGGTCGATGCCAACGGCGAGACCACCCGCGCGCCCTGGGGCGCCGAGGACCTGTCGCGCTTTACCCGCCTGGTGCAGGATGCGGTCGGCTTCGATGCCAGCCGCGGCGACAGCGTGACCGTGATGAACGTGCCGTTCTCCGCCGACCGTGGCGAAGTGCTCGCCGACATCCCGTTCTACTCGCAGCCCTGGTTCTGGGACATCATCAAGCAAGTGCTGGGCGTGGTGTTCATCCTGGTGCTGGTGTTCGGCGTGCTGCGCCCTGTGCTCAACAACATCACCGGTGGCGGCAAGAGCGCGGCCAGCGACAGCGACATGGAACTGGGCGGCATGATCGGCCTGGACGGCGAACTCGGCAACGACCGCGTCAGCCTGGGCGGGCCGAGCAGTATCCTGTTGCCAAGCCCGAGCGAAGGCTATGAGGCGCAACTGAACGCAATCAAGGGCCTGGTGGCCGAAGACCCGGGCCGTGTCGCCCAGGTCGTGAAAGAGTGGATCAACGCCGATGAGTGACAACCGAGCCGTTACCGCCAAGCTGAGCCGCGTCGACAAGGCGGCGATTCTCCTGCTGTCCCTGGGCGAGACCGATGCAGCCCAGGTCCTGCGGCACATGGGGCCCAAGGAAGTGCAGCGGGTTGGCGTCGCCATGGCGCAGATGGGCAACGTGCACCGCGAGCAGGTCGAGCAGGTGATGAGCGAGTTCGTCGAGATCGTCGGCGACCAGACCAGCCTGGGCGTCGGCTCCGACGGCTATATCCGCAAGATGCTCAACCAGGCGCTCGGCGAGGACAAGGCCAACGGCCTGATCGACCGCATCCTGCTCGGTGGCAACACCAGTGGCCTGGACAGCCTGAAGTGGATGGAGCCGCGTGCCGTGGCCGATGTCATCCGCTATGAGCACCCGCAGATCCAGGCCATCGTGGTCGCCTACCTCGACCCCGACCAGGCCGGTGAAGTGCTGAGCAATTTCGACCACAAGGTGCGCCTGGACATCGTCCTGCGCGTCTCCTCGTTGAACACCGTGCAGCCGGCGGCACTCAAGGAGCTCAACCAAATCCTCGAGAAGCAGTTCTCGGGCAACTCCAATGCTGCGCGCACCACCCTGGGCGGCATCAAGCGCGCTGCCGACATCATGAACTTCCTCGACAGCTCTGTGGAAGGCCAGCTCATGGATGCGATCCGCGATATCGACAGCGACCTGTCCGAGCAGATCGAAGACCTGATGTTCGTCTTCAACAACCTGGCCGACGTCGACGACCGTGGTATCCAGGCGCTGCTGCGCGAGGTGTCTTCGGACGTGCTGGTGGTCTCGCTCAAGGGCGCGGACGAGAAGGTCAAGGACAAGATCTTCAAGAACATGTCCAAGCGTGCTTCGGAACTGCTGCGCGACGACCTGGAGGCCAAGGGGCCGGTGCGGGTCAGCGATGTGGAAACGGCGCAGAAGGAAATCCTCACCATCGCTCGACGCATGGCCGAGGCCGGCGAGATCGTGCTCGGTGGCAAGGGTGCCGAGGAAATGATCTAAGCGATTTCGCGCACCGTTCTGACTGGCGCTGACCCTGTGGGAGCGGGTTTGCCCGCGAAGGCGCCAGGTCAGGCCACGCGTTGCTCCTGCTGACGCATTCGCGGGCAAGCCCGCTCCCACGGGGATCGCGTTGGCTGAACATGGTTTCGAGAACATGACAGCATGTCCACCAAAGAACATCCCAGCGACCTGATCCGCGCCCGCGACCTCGAGGGCGTCGATATATGGGCATTGCCCAGCTTCGATCCGGAGCCTGAGCCCGCGCCTGAACCTGAGCCCGAGGTGGTCGAGGAAGTCGAGGAAGTGCCGCTGGAGGAAGTCCAGCCGCTGACCCTCGAAGAGCTCGAAGCGATTCGCCAGGAGGCCTACAACGAAGGCTTCGCCACCGGCGAGCGCGAGGGTTTCCACAGCACGCAGCTCAAGGTGCGCCAGGAGGCCGAAGAGGCACTGACGGCCAAGCTGGCGAGCCTGGAGCTATTGATGGCCAACCTGCTCGAGCCCATCGCCGAGCAGGATACCCAGATCGAGAAGTCCCTCGTGCACCTGGTCGCCCATGTCGCCCGTCAGGTGATCGGTCGCGAGTTGGCCAGCGATTCCAGCCAGATCACTCATGTGTTGCGCGAGGCGCTGAAACTGCTGCCGATGGGCGCAGACAATATCCGCATCCACCTCAATCCGCAGGATTTCGAGCTGGCCAAGGCCCTGCGCGAACGCCACGAGGAAAGCTGGAAGCTGCTTGAAGACGAGTCGCTGCTGCCAGGCGGTTGCCGCATCGAGACGGCCCACAGCCGCATCGATGCCACCATGGAAACCCGCATGGAGAAGGCTGTGGCGCAGTTGTTCGAGCAGACCCACGACCAATCACTGCATCCTGCTGCGCCGGATCTGTCGGTCGACCTGGACAGCCCCGATGCGCCTTGAACGCACCAGTTTCGCCAAGCGCCTGGCCGGCTATGCCGAGGCGGTGAATCTGCCGGAGCAGCCGGTGGTCGAGGGCCGTCTGCTGCGCATGGTCGGTCTCACCCTCGAAGCCGAGGGCTTGCGCGGCGCAGTGGGCAGCCGCTGCATGGTGATCAACGACGACAGCTACCACCCGGTACAGGTAGAGGCCGAAGTGATGGGCTTTGCCGGCAGCAAGGTCTTTCTCATGCCGGTCGGCAGTATCGCCGGTATCGCCCCCGGGGCGCGGGTTGTGCCGCTGGACGACAGCGGCCGCCTGCCCATGGGCATGAGCATGCTTGGACGGGTGCTCGATGGCGCCGGCCGTGCCCTCGATGGCAAGGGCGGGATGAAGGCCGAGGACTGGGTGCCGCTGGATGGCCCGGTGATCAACCCGCTGAACCGTGATCCGATCAGTCAGCCGCTGGATGTGGGTATCCGCAGTATCAACGGCCTGCTGACTGTCGGTCGCGGCCAGCGCCTGGGTCTGTTCGCCGGTACGGGTGTCGGTAAGTCGGTGCTGCTGGGCATGATGACCCGCTTCACCAAGGCCGACATCATCGTGGTCGGCCTGATCGGTGAGCGGGGCCGCGAGGTGAAGGAGTTCATCGAGCACATCCTTGGCGAGGAAGGGCTCAAGCGCTCGGTGGTGGTCGCTTCGCCGGCCGACGATGCACCGCTGATGCGACTGCGCGCAGCCATGTATTGCACGCGCATCGCCGAGTATTTCCGCGACAAGGGCAAGAATGTCCTGTTGTTGATGGATTCGTTGACCCGTTTTGCCCAGGCGCAGCGGGAAATCGCCCTGGCCATCGGCGAGCCGCCCGCCACCCGTGGCTATCCGCCGTCGGTGTTCGCCAAGTTGCCCAAGTTGGTCGAGCGCGCGGGTAATGGTGAGGCGGGGGGTGGTTCGATCACTGCGTTCTATACCGTGCTTTCCGAGGGGGATGACCAGCAGGACCCGATCGCCGATTCGGCACGTGGGGTGCTGGACGGACACTTCGTGCTGTCCCGGCGCCTGGCCGAGGAAGGGCATTATCCGGCGATCGACATCGAGGCTTCGATCAGCCGGGTGATGCCGCAGGTGGTGGATTCCGACCATCTGCGCCAGGCGCAGAAGTTCAAGCAACTATGGTCGCGCCTGTCGCAGAGTCGCGACCTGATCAGCGTGGGTGCCTACGTGGCCGGTGGCGATCCGGAAACCGACCTGGCCATTGCCTTGCAGTCCAAGCTGGTGGCGTTCTTGCGCCAGGGGCTGGACGAAAGTGTCGGCATGGCCGAGAGCGGCGAGCAGCTGGGCGCGGTGTTCGCCCCGCCGGCGGGCGGCTGATAGGCCATGGCCCTGCCCAGTCGTGCCGCGCGCCTGTCGCCGGTGGTGGAGATGGCCGAGGAGGCCGAGCGCAAGGCTGTCCAGCGCATGGGCCACTTCCAGCAACTGGTGGCTCAGGCGCAGGCCAAGCTCGCCGAGCTTGAGCGTTTTCGCGAAGACTACCAGTTGCAGTGGATCAACCGCGGCAGCCAGGGCGTTGGCGGCAGTTGGTTGGTCAACTACCAGCGCTTTCTGGGGCAGTTGGAAACGGCCATGACCCAGCAGCGCCAGAGCCTGACCTGGCACCAGAACAACCTCAAGAATGCCCGCGACGCCTGGCAACAGGCCTACGCCCGGGTCGAGGGTCTGCGCAAGCTGGTGCAGCGTTATCTGGACGAAGCCCGCCGGGCCGAAGACAAGCGTGAGCAGAAGCTGCTCGACGAGCTGTCACAGCGCTTGCCCAGGCAGAATCATTTTCCAGGCTGACACCGCTCAAAGCCGCTGCGCTTGCGGCCCAGCCGGGCTGCTGCTAAACCTTCCTGAGTCGTAGCCATCATCGAAGGAATCGCACGCATGGCAGTCGAAACTGATTTTTCACCGGACGAAAAGCAGCTGACGATCAAGGTCAAGGGCCGTTTCGATTTCGGCAAGCATCAGGAATTTCGTGACGCCTACGAGCGCCAGCACCCGGCCCCGGACTCGGTCGTGGTGGATCTCAAGGATGCGACGTACCTGGACAGCTCCGCATTGGGCATGCTGCTGCTGTTGCGCGATCACGCCGGTGGTGACCACTCGGATATCAAAGTGATCAACACCAGTTCTGATGTGCGCAAGATCCTCGCCATTTCCAACTTCGAAAAATTGTTCGACGTCAGCTGAGGCCGCTCATGCCCGCCGAACAGGGATTGAGGGTGCTGATCGCCGAGGACGGTGCCGCGGACCGCTTGCTGCTCGCGCAGATCGTGCGGCGCCAGGGACACGAGGTGGTCACTGCCGAAAACGGCGAGCAGGCCGTTGCGCTGTTCGCCGAACAGAGGCCGGACCTGGTGCTGCTCGACGCCTTGATGCCGGTGATGGATGGATTCGAGGCGGCGCGACGGATCAAGGCCATGGCCGGTGAAGCGCTGATACCGATCATCTTCCTCACCTCGATGAACGAGGAGCAAGGGCTGGTGCGTTGCTTGGAAGCCGGCGGCGACGATTTCATGGCCAAGCCCTATAGCGCAGTGATTCTGGCTGCCAAGATCGGCGCCATGGATCGTCTGCGTCGGCTGCAGGCCACGGTGCTGGAGCAGCGCGACGAACTGGCCCGGCATCACCATCACCTGCTCAACGAGCAGCGCGTAGCCAAAGCGGTGTTCGACAAGGTCGCCCATTCCGGTTGCTTGAGAAGCAGCAACATCCGCTACCTGCAGTCGCCCTACGCATTGTTCAACGGCGATCTGCTGCTGGCGGCGTTCGCGCCTTCGGGCGACATGCATGTGCTGCTGGGTGATTTCACCGGTCACGGCCTGCCGGCGGCCGTGGGGGCAATGCCCCTGGCCGAGGTGTTCTATGGCATGACCGCCAAGGGCTATGGTTTGGTAGAGACGCTGCGCGAGATGAACGCCAAGCTCAAGCGTATCCTGCCGGTGGACATGTTCTGTTGTGCGCTGTTGCTGAACCTGAGTTTCGAGCGTGGCACGGTCGAGGTGTGGAACGGTGGCATGCCCGATGGCTATCGTTTGTCGGCCGCTGGCGAGGTGCTGTCGGTGCTGCAATCCCGGCACTTGCCGCTGGGCATCCTGGCGCCCGAGCAGTTCGACGACCGCACCGACATACTGCCGCTGGCCGCGGGGGAGCGATTGTTCCTGCTGTCCGATGGCGTGGTCGATACCAGCGATGCGACGGATCGATTGTTTGGTGTGGAGCGCTTGCGTGAGGTGTTGGCGGCCAACCGCGACCCTGGGCGACTGTTCGATGAAGTGATGCAGGCGCTGGAGCGCTTTGGTGGTGTGCCGCGAGACGACATCAGCCTGTGTGATGTCCGCATGGCCGAACCTGGTGGCCTGGCACCTGTGGCGCCGGTGTATTCCGACAGCGGTCGCTCCAGTCCGCTGGATTGGTCGTTGTCGCTGGTGCTGCATGCCGACAGCCTGAAGCGCTTCAACCCGGTGCCTTATCTGTTGCAGTTCCTCCAGGAAATCCATGGTCTGCGTCCCAGCAGCGGGGTGTTGCACAGTGTGCTGGGTGAGCTGTATTCCAATGCGCTGGAGCACGGGGTGTTGGGCCTGGACTCACGGCTCAAGCAGGATGCCGAGGGATTTGCCGAGTACTACCGCGAACGCGGTCGGCGCCTGGCGGCGTTGTCCGAAGGGTTCGTGCAAATCGCGCTGAGGGTGGAACCCGTGGCAACAGGTGGTCGTCTGACTGTTGAAATCAGCGACAGTGGCACGGGTTTTGATATCGAGAAAGTCTTGGCGCGCCCTGCGTCGGAAAAAGGTTTCAGTGGGCGTGGGCTACAGTTGGTACAGCGCTTGGGCGTCAAGGCTCAATGGCTCGACCAGGGGCGGCGGGCGCGGGTGGAGTTCGGTTGGTGAGCGGCCTCGGCGATTGAGGCATAATCAAGCTTGATCAAGGAGTGAGCAAGTGACACACGAGCATATCGATCAAAAGGTCCTGAGCGACCTGCAGGAGGTCATGGAAGATGGCTACCTGCAGTTGCTGGAAACCTTCCTGGAAGACTCCGAGCGCCGTCTCAGTCAGTTGCACGAGGCCAAGGACGCCAGCGAGTTGGGGATGGCCGCCCACAGCTTCAAGGGCAGCAGCAGCAACATGGGCGCAGTGGGCCTGGCCAGTCTGTGCCAGCAGCTCGAGGAGCGTGTGCGGCAACAGCCTTTGTATGGCATCGAGGACCTGATCAATCGGATCGACCAGGAGTTCGTCGAGGTCCAGCGCTTCTACCGTAGCGAGCGCGAGCGGGTTTCTGCAGGCTGACGGCAAAACTGGCGCGAGTTTTGCCTGTCTTCACCCAGATTCTATTTCGGTTCACTGGCGTGGAGAGTTTCAATGCCTGTCGCATCCAATCCCTTGTTGCAAGCCGGCCTCGCCAACGCGACCTCGCGGGCGACCAGTCCTGCGGCGGACAAAACCCCGCAAGCACCGGGCAATCAGGGCAGCGGCTTCGACCAGCTGATGGCCCGACAGCAGAGCGACAAGATGCCGGTGCGCAACGACAAGGCCTCTGTGCCAGCGCCCAGGGACAAGCCTGACTTCAATGCCGGCGGCAAGGGCGGCAACGACCGATCTTCGGCGGTTGCCGGTAATGGCAAGAACTTGCCAGCCAACAGCAACAAGGCCGCATCGGCCGCTGACAAGAACAACCAGGGTAGCGACAGCACTCAACAGGCGGGTGACAGTACCCAGCAGGCTTCCAGCGACGGCAATCAGGCAAGCGACTCGAGCTCCCTGGACGCCAGCCTGGTGGCGGGGCAGGTGACCGACGCCCAGGCGGGTGCGCAATTGCTCCAGGCCCAGGCCGAAGCCGTCGCCCCGGTGCTGCAGGCCGCGATCCAGCAGCCTGCTGCGCAACCGGTCCCTGAAGAGCTGGCGCCGCCAGTCGCCGAGCAGGCCGACAGCGACTTCGATCCCGAGGCCGACGCCCTGGCGAACATGCCGACCTTGCGCCTGGCGCTCGAGCAGAGCGCCCAGGCCAAAGGCACCACCTCGACGCACGCCTCTGGCCAGGGGGACAAGACCCAGGCCCAGGACGACAGTGCCCAGGCCAACGTCAATACCTTGGCGAACCTGGCGGTCAAGCCTGAGGGCGAATCCGAGCGTGGACAGTCACAGCCTGGCGAAAAAGGCTTCTCCGAGCTGTTGTCCAATGGTCTGAAGGACGTCAAGCATGCCGACAGCGACACCCGCGTGGACGACTTCGCCAATCGCCTGGCCAACCTGACCCAGGCCGTCACCGCCAAGACTGCCCATGCCGTACCGCCGACCAATCCGCTGCACCAGCCCCTGGCGATGAATCAGGGGGCCTGGACCGAAGGGTTGGTCAATCGCGTCATGTACCTGTCGAGCCAGAACCTCAAGTCGGCCGACATCCAGCTCGAGCCTGCAGAGCTGGGGCGACTGGACATTCGCGTCAATGTCGCGTCGGACCAGGCCACCCAGGTGACTTTCATCAGTGGTCACGCCGGCGTGCGCGATGCGCTCGACAGCCAACTGTACCGTCTGCGCGAACTGTTCGCCCAGCAGGGGCTGGCCCAGCCTGACGTCAACGTCGCCGACCAGTCGCGTCAGCAACAGCAGCAGGCCCAGCAGGGTGGATCGAATCTGTCTGGTGTGGCTGCGCGTCGGGCCGGGGAGGCGGGCGAGGACGGTGAGCTGGCCGATGCTTCACGGCCGGTGGAGCAGCAGGTGGTGATCGGCGACAGTGCGGTCGATTACTACGCCTGATCATTCGGGGCTGCGTCTGACACCGGTGCGGACCGTTGTAAGCAACTGTCTTGCTCAAATCTAGAAGCCAGCCCAAATCCCTGTGGGAGCGGGCTTGCCCGCGAAAAATACACCCCGCTGCCTGCCACGGGCTACGCCCGTGTTCGCGGGCAAGCCCGCTCCTACCAGGACTGTCCCGTCAGCCACACCGTTATAGCGCTCGCAACCTCCTCAAGCCCGCTCGGCCAAATCTGGCATAACACTTGCTCAGCCACGTCATCCTTTCTTGAAACCCCGATGGACGACGGATTATTGGCATGGCGAAGAGCGACGCAGTCAAAGACCCCGCCACTAAAGGCAAACTGAAGCTGATCCTGCTGCTGGTGCTGGCCTTGCTGCTGGCCGTGGGCCTGTCGGTGGGCGCCACCTGGTTCATCATGCACAAGAACGAGCCTGCACCTGCGGCCGACCCTGCCGTGGCCAGCGTCAAGCAAGCGGCGATCTACGAGCCCCTGGCGCCGGCCTTCGTGGTCAATTTCAACCAGAACGGCCGCCAGCGCTACATGCAGGTGAGCATTACCCTGCAGGGCCGCAACCAGGCTGACCTCGATGCGCTGAAAGTGCACATGCCGGTGATTCGCAACAATCTGGTGATGATGTTCTCCGGGCAAGGCTTCGACAGCCTGGCCAGCAGTGCCGTGGGCCAGGAAATGCTGCGCCAGAAGGCCACTGCGGTGGTCCAGGAAGTGGCGCAGAAGGAAGTCGGCAAGCCGGTCATCGACCAGTTGCTGTTCACCAATTTCGTATTGCAGTAGGAGCACACTCGATGGCCGTGCAGGACCTGCTGTCCCAGGATGAGATCGATGCCCTGCTGCATGGGGTCGACGATGGGCTGGTACAGACCGAGAGCGCTGCCGAACCCGGTGGCGTCAAGAGCTACGACCTGACCAGCCAGGACCGGATCGTCCGCGGTCGCATGCCGACCCTGGAGATGATCAACGAGCGCTTCGCCCGTTACACCCGCATCAGCATGTTCAACTTGCTGCGTCGCTCCGCCGATGTGGCGGTGGGTGGCGTGCAGGTGATGAAGTTCGGCGAGTACGTGCATTCGCTGTACGTGCCGACCAGCCTCAACCTGGTCAAGATCAAGCCGCTGCGCGGCACCTCGCTGTTCATCCTCGACGCCAAGCTGGTGTTCAAGCTGGTGGACAACTTCTTCGGTGGCGACGGGCGCCACGCCAAGATCGAAGGCCGTGAGTTCACCCCGACCGAGCTGCGTGTGGTGCGCATGGTCCTGGACCAGTGCTTCGTCGACCTCAAGGAAGCCTGGCAGGCGATCATGCCGGTGAACTTCGAATACATGAACTCCGAGGTCAACCCGGCCATGGCCAACATCGTCGGGCCCAGCGAGGCGGTGGTGGTCTCGACCTTCCACATCGAACTCGATGGCGGCGGCGGCGACCTGCACGTGACCATGCCGTATTCGATGATCGAACCGGTGCGCGAGATGCTCGATGCCGGTTTCCAGTCCGACCTGGACGATCAGGACGAGCGTTGGGTCAAGGCCCTGCGCGAGGACGTGCTGGACGTCAATGTGCCGCTCTCGGCCACCGTTGCCCGTCGTCAGCTCAAGCTACGCGACATCCTGCACATGCAGCCGGGCGATGTGATTCCGGTAGAGCTGCCCGAACACCTGGTACTGCGCGCCAACGGCGTGCCGTCGTTCAAGGCGCGCCTGGGCTCGCACAAGGGCACCCTGTCGCTGCAGATCATCGACCCGATCGAGCGCCGCTGACGGCGAGCCGGTCGCACTACGAATTGAAAGCCTGTCGAGGACTTTATGGCTAACGAAAACGAGATCACCTCCCCAGAGGAACAGGCCCTGGCCGATGAGTGGGCGGCAGCCCTGGAAGAAACCGGTGATGCCGGCCAGGCGGACATCGATGCGCTGCTGGCAGCTGACAATGGTCGCTCCTCTGGCGCAGGTCGCCTGCCGATGGAAGAGTTCGCCAGCTCCCCGCGGCCGAGCGAGAACGTCGGCCTGGAAGGGCCGAACCTGGACGTGATCCTGGACATTCCAGTGAGCATCTCCATGGAGGTGGGCGCCACGGAAATCAGCATTCGCAACCTGCTGCAACTGAACCAGGGGTCGGTCATCGAGCTCGATCGCCTGGCAGGCGAACCGCTGGATGTACTGGTCAATGGCACGCTGATCGCCCATGGCGAAGTGGTGGTGGTCAACGAGAAGTTCGGCATTCGCCTGACCGACGTGATCAGCCCCAGCGAACGCATCAAGAAGCTGCGCTGAGTGAAGGGCCTGATACGCGGCGTCGCCGCCCTGGGCACATTGCTTGCCAGCGAGGTGGTGATCGGCGCGGCTGATCCCGCGTCGGCGTCGGCCAGCACGTCCACGCCCGGCGGCATGGGTGGGCAACTGGCGCAGATGGTCTTCGGCCTGCTCGTGGTGGTGGGCGCCATCTTCCTGCTCGCCTGGCTGTTGCGCCGCCTGCAGGTGGCACAGCCGCGCGGCGGGCAGGTGATCGAGATCGTCGGCAGCCGAGCCCTCGGCCCGCGCGATCGCCTGCTGCTGGTGCAGGTGGGCAAGGAACAGATCCTGATCGGCCACAGCCCTGGCAGCATCGAAGCGTTGCACGTCATGGCCGAGCCCGTGGAGGTGCCTGTCGGCGCGCGCCAGGCGGCACCGGAATTCGCCCAGCGGCTGCTCGAGCTGATGGGCAAGGACCAGAAGGACAAGAAGTGATGAGCGGCGCGCTGCGCTTACTGTTGACCCTGGCGCTGCTGCTGGCCGCGCCCGTGGCCCTGGCCGCCGATCCGTTGTCGATCCCGGCCATCACCCTGTCCAATGGGCCTGACGGCCAGCAGGAATATTCGGTCAGCCTGCAGATCCTGCTGATCATGACGGCGCTGAGCTTCATTCCGGCGTTCGTCATCCTGATGACCAGCTTCACCCGCATCATCATCGTCTTCTCCATCCTGCGCCAGGCCCTGGGCCTGCAGCAGACACCGTCGAACCAGTTGCTCACCGGCATGGCCCTGTTCCTGACCATGTTCATCATGGCGCCGGTGTTCGATCGGGTGAATCGTGACGCGTTGCAGCCCTACCTGAACGAACAGATGACCGCGCAACAGGCCATCGACAAAGCCCAGGGGCCGCTGAAGGACTTCATGCTGGCGCAGACCCGGCAAAGCGATCTGGACCTGTTCATGCGCCTGTCCAAGCGCACCGACATCGCCGGCCCCGACCAGGTGCCGCTGACCATCCTGGTGCCGGCATTCGTCACCTCCGAGCTCAAGACCGCGTTCCAGATCGGCTTCATGATCTTCATCCCGTTCCTGATCATCGACATGGTGGTCGCCAGCGTGCTGATGGCGATGGGTATGATGATGCTGTCGCCGCTGATCATCTCGCTGCCGTTCAAGATCATGCTGTTCGTCCTGGTCGATGGCTGGGCGCTGATCATGGGTACGCTGGCCGGCAGTTTCGGCGGCGTCTGAGGCCGCTCAAGGAGAGTTTTCGATGACCCCTGAAGTTGCCGTCGACCTGTTCCGCGATGCGCTCTGGCTGACTGCCCTGATGGTGGCGGTGCTGGTGGTGCCGAGCCTGCTGGTCGGCCTGCTGGTGGCGATCTTCCAGGCGGCCACGCAGATCAACGAACAGACCCTGAGTTTCCTGCCGCGCCTGCTGGTGATGCTGATCACCCTGATCGTGGTCGGTCCGTGGCTGGTGCAGAAGTTCATGGAATACATGACCGGCCTGTACAGCGGCATTCCGCAGTTGATCGGATGATGAGCCCATGCTCGAGCTGAGCGCCGCGCAGATCGGCACCTGGGTCGCCACCTTCATCCTGCCGCTGTTTCGCGTGGCAGCGGTGCTGATGACCATGCCGGTGTTCGGTACGCGCATGCTGCCGGCGCGCATACGCCTGTATGTGGCGGTCGCGATCACCGTGGTGATCGTGCCCGGCCTGCCGCCGCTGCCCGAGTTCGAGCCCTTGAGCGTGCGTGGCGTGCTGCTGTGCGCCGAACAGATCATCGTCGGCGCGCTGTTCGGGTTTTCCTTGCAGATGCTGTTCCAGGCGTTCGTCGTCGCCGGGCAGATCGTGGCGATTCAGCTGGGCATGGCGATGGCCTCGATGATCGACCCGGCCAACGGCGTCAACGTGGCGGTGGTCGGGCAGTTCCTGACCATGCTGGTGAGTGTGCTGTTCCTGTTGATGAACGGCCACCTGGTGGTGATCGAGGTATTGACCGAAAGCTTCACCACGCTGCCGGTGGGCAATGCCCTGGTGGTCGCGCATTTCTGGGAGATTGCCGGACGCCTGGGCTGGGTGCTGGGAGCGGGGCTGGTTCTGATCCTGCCAGTCATCGCAGCCCTGTTGGTGATCAACATCGCCTTTGGTGTGATGACCCGAGCCGCGCCACAGCTGAACATCTTCTCCATTGGTTTCCCGCTGACCCTGGTGCTGGGGCTGGCCATCTTCTGGGTCGGGCTTGCCGACATCCTCTCGCACTACCAGCAACTGGCCAGCGAGGCCTTGCAGTGGCTGCGTGAGCTGGCACGGGCGCCCTGAGCATGGCAGAGAGCGAGAGCGGTCAGGACAAGACAGAGGAACCCACCGAGAAGCGCAAGCGCGACGCACGGGAAAAGGGTGACATCGCCCGTTCCAAAGAGCTCAACACCTTCGCGGTGACCCTGGGGGGCGCCGGCGCCTTGCTGGCCTTCGGTGGCCACCTTGCCGAAACCCTCATGACGCTGATGCGCGTGAACTTCAGCCTGTCGCGCGAAGTGATAGTCGACGAGCGGGCCATGGGCGCCTTCCTGATGGCCTCGGGCAAGATGGCCATCTGGGCCACCCAGCCGGTGCTGGTGCTGCTGTTCGTCGTATCGTTCGTGGCCCCTATCGCCCTGGGCGGCTTTCTGTTTTCCGGCTCCTTGCTGCAGCCCAAGTTCAGCCGGATGAACCCGCTGTCCGGGATCAAGCGCATGTTCTCGCTGAACTCGCTGACCGAACTGCTCAAGGCGGTGGCCAAGTTCTTCCTGGTGCTGGTGGTGGCGCTGGTGGTGCTGGCCAACGACCGCGAGGCGCTGATGGCGATTGCCAAGGAGCCGCTCGAGCAGGCGATCATCCACAGCGTGCAGGTGGTGGGCTGGAGCGCCTTGTGGATGGCGGCGGGTCTGCTGCTGATCGCCATCGTCGATGTGCCGTTCCAGCTCTGGCAGACGCACAAGAAGCTGAAGATGACCAAGCAGGAAGTGCGCGACGAATACAAGGATACCGAGGGCAAGCCGGAGGTGAAGCAGCGCATTCGCCAACTGCAGCGCGAGGCGTCGCAGCGCAGGATGATGGCGGCGGTGCCCGAGGCCGATGTGATCATCACCAACCCGACGCACTATGCCGTGGCGCTCAAGTACGACCCGGAGAAGGGCGGTGCGGCGCCGCTGCTGCTGGCCAAGGGCACCGACTTCCTGGCCTTGAAGATCCGCGAGATCGGCCAGGAGCACAAGGTACAGATCCTCGAATCGCCGGCGCTGGCACGGGCGATCTACTACTCCACGGAGCTTGAGCACGAGATTCCGGCCGGTCTGTACCTGGCAGTGGCGCAGGTGCTGGCGTACGTGTTCCAGATTCGCCAGTACCGCTCGGGCAAGGGCAAGCCGCCCGAGCCGCTGAAGAAGGATCTGCCGATCCCGCCGGACCTGCAGCGCGACAGTTGATTCTGTAGGCGCGGGCTTGCCCGCGAAAAGAACACCGCCGTGGACCGCGAAAACACCGCAACAGAGCGCCTGGCCCCGTACCCCGGCAAAGTTGGAAAGCTTCTTGCAAAGCCACGCCCAAGCGCCGTCCAGGCGTCAAAGTTTTGCTTGAAGAGGATACCCGGTGGATCGCGCACAGTTAATCAGCAACGCCCGTAACAACCTGGCCGGTCTCGGTCGGGGGAACCTGGGTGTACCGCTGTTGCTGCTGGTGATGCTGGCAATGATGATGTTGCCCATCCCGCCGTTCCTGCTCGATGTGTTCTTCACCTTCAACATCGCGCTGTCGATCGTGGTCCTGCTGGTCTGCGTCTACGCCCTGCGCCCACTGGATTTCGCCGCCTTTCCGACCATCCTGCTGGTGGCGACGCTGCTGCGCCTGGCGCTCAACGTCGCCTCGACCCGCGTGGTCATGCTCCACGGCCAGGAGGGCCACGGAGCGGCGGGCAAGGTGATCCAGGCCTTCGGTGAGGTGGTGATCGGCGGCAACTACGTGGTCGGTGCGGTGGTCTTCGCCATCCTGATGATCATCAACTTTGTCGTGGTGACCAAGGGTGCCGGGCGTATTTCCGAGGTGAGCGCGCGCTTCACCCTCGACGCCATGCCCGGCAAGCAGATGGCCATCGACGCCGACCTCAACGCCGGCCTGATCGACCAGGCCCAGGCCAAGGCGCGTCGTGCCGAGGTCGCCCAGGAGGCCGAGTTCTATGGTTCGATGGACGGTGCCAGCAAGTTCGTGCGTGGCGACGCCATCGCCGGCCTGCTCATCCTGTTCATCAACCTCATCGGCGGCATGCTCATCGGCATGCTGCAGCATGGCATGACCTTCAGCGACGCCGGCAAGGTGTACGCTTTGTTGACCATCGGTGACGGTTTGGTGGCGCAGTTGCCCTCGCTGCTGCTGTCCACTGCGGCCGCGATCATGGTCACCCGCGCCTCGGGCTCCGAGGACATGGGCAAGCTGATCAACCGGCAGATGTTCGATTCGCCCAAGGCGCTAGCCGTTTCCGGCGCGCTGATGGTGGTGATGGGGCTGGTGCCGGGTATGCCACACATCGCCTTCCTCAGCCTCGGCGTGCTGGCCGGCGGCGGCGCCTACATGGTGTGGAAGAAGCAGCAGAAGGCCAAGCTCCTGGCCGTGCAGGAAGCGCAGCGCCAACAGGATCTGCTGCCATCGCCGCAGCGCGCCATGGAAACCAAGGAGCTGGGCTGGGACGACGTCACGCCGATCGACATGATCGGCCTGGAAGTCGGCTATCGCCTGATTCCGCTGGTCGACCGCAACCAGGGCGGCCAGTTGCTGGCGCGGATCAAGGGCGTGCGCAAGAAACTCTCGCAAGACCTGGGCTTTCTCATGCCCACCGTGCACATTCGCGACAACCTCGACCTGCAGCCCAGTGCCTATCGCCTGACGCTGATGGGGGTGATCCTGGCCGAGGCGGAGATCTACCCCGACCGCGAGCTGGCGATCAACCCTGGGCAGGTGTTCGGCACCCTCAACGGTATCGCCGCGCGCGACCCGGCCTTTGGCCTGGAGGCGGTGTGGATCGATGTGGCCCAGCGCGCCCAGGCGCAGTCCTTGGGTTACACGGTGGTCGATGCCAGCACCGTGGTCGCTACTCACCTCAACCAGATCCTGCAGAAGCACTGCCACGAGCTGATCGGCCATGAAGAGGTCCAGCAGTTGCTGCAGGTGCTGTCCAAGGCATCGCCGAAACTTGCCGAGGAATTGGTGCCAGGTGTCATTTCCTTGTCGGGGTTGCTCAAGGTCCTGCAGGCCCTGCTTGCCGAGCAGGTGCCCGTGCGTGACATCCGCAGCATTGCCGAGGCCATCGCCAACAATGCCGCCAAGAGTCAAGATACCGCCGCGTTGGTGGCGTCGGTGCGGGTCGGCTTGTCACGCGCCATCGTGCAAAGCATTGTCGGCGTTGAGTCCGAGCTGCCTGTGATCACCCTTGAGCCAAGGTTGGAACAGATCTTGCTCAATAGTCTGCAAAGGGCCGGGCAGGGTCAGGAAGACGGTGTTCTTCTTGAACCGAGCATGGCCGAGAAGTTGCAGCGTTCGCTGATCGAGGCGGCGCAGCGCCAGGAGATGCAAGGCCAGCCGGCCATCCTCCTGGTCGCCGGCCCGATCCGTGCCATGCTGTCGAGATTCGGTCGTCTGGCCGTGCCCAACCTGCATGTGCTGGCGTACCAGGAAATACCGGACAACAAGCAAGTCACCATCGTTGCCACCGTGGGCCCTAACGGCTGAGGTAGTGGGTTATGCAAGTTAAGCGTTTTTTCGCCGCCGATATGCGTCAGGCCATGAAGCTGGTCCGTGATGAGCTTGGCGCCGATGCCGCAATCATCGGCAACCGGCGTATCGCCGGCGGTGTCGAACTGACGGCCGCGCTGGACTACAAGCTGTCCGCCCTGGCCCCACGCGTGCCGAATGTCGAGCTCGAGGACGAGCTGCGCAAGACCCATTCGCGCATCGCCACCGCCCAGGCCGAGCTGGATGGGCGTGGTGACGCCGAACTCGGCAACCGGCAATTGTTTGCCGGCCTGTCGCTGACCGCGTCCGAGCCGCTGGTCGAGCCGCATGTGGATGTTCCGGCGCCTGCGCCGGCCCCTGCGGCCCCGACGGTCGACAAGCGCGTCTTCGACGCCATGCGTTCGGAGCTTTCGGGCTTGCGCGAGCTGCTCGAAGTGCAGCTTGGCTCGCTTGCCTGGGGCCAATTGCAGGGCAACAAGCCGCAGCAGGCCAACCTCTGGCGTCGCTTGCAGCGCCTGGGCCTGTCTGGCCCGATCGCCCGTGATCTGCTTGAGCGGGCCGGTGAGATCGAAGACCCGCGTCAGGCTTGGCGCATGGTCCTGGCGCACCTGGCGCGTCTGATCGAGGTGCCTGAGGTAGAGCCGATCGAGGAGGGCGGGGTCATCGCCATGGTCGGCCCGGCCGGCATGGGCAAGACCACCACCCTGGCCAAGCTCGCCGCGCGCTATGTGCTCAAGTACGGCTCGCAGCACCTGGCGCTGGTGAGCATGGACAGCTACCGCATCGGTGCCCAGGAGCAGCTCAAGACCCTCGGGCGCATCCTCAATGTGCCGGTGACCTATGTCGATCCGGGCCAGTCGCTGGCCCAGGCCCTGGAACCACTGCTGCGCAAGCGCGTGGTGCTGATCGACACCGCCGGCCTTCAGGCCAGCGATCCGGCGCTGCGCATGCAGCTCGAATCGCTCGCCAGCCGCGGCATCGCCGCCAAGAACTACCTGGTACTGGCCACCACCAGCCAGAAACAGGTGCTGACCGCCGCCTATCACAGCTACAAGCGCTGTGGCCTGGCCGGTTGCATCCTGACCAAGCTCGATGAAACGGGCAGCCTCGGCGAAGTGCTGAGCCTGGCCATCAGTCACGAACTGCCCGTGGCCTATCTCACCGATGGTCCGCGCATTCCTGACGACCTGCAGTTGCCGCGCAAGCATCAGTTGGTGAGCCGCGCGGTCAGCGTGCAGTTGCAGGAAGAGCCCAGCGAAGAGGCCATGGCCGACATGTTCGCTGATCTCTACCACAATCCCGATAAGCGCGCGGGTTGAAGATGAACGGCGCAGGGGGTCGACAGCGGCCCTTCAAGTGGGCAGGTCCCACGCGAGACAAGGTAAAGAACAGACATGGGTAGCATGCATCCCGTACAGGTGATCGCCGTCACCGGTGGCAAAGGTGGCGTCGGCAAGACCAACGTTTCAGTGAACCTGTCCCTGGCGCTGGCTGAACTCGGCCGCCGGGTCATGCTGCTGGACGCCGACCTGGGTCTGGCCAACGTCGACGTGCTGCTGGGGTTGACCCCCAAACGTACCCTGGCCGACGTCATCGAAGGACGCTGCGAGCTGCGCGACGTGCTGTTGCAGGGGCCGGGCGGCGTGCGCATCGTGCCGGCGGCCTCGGGTACCCAGAGCATGGTGCACCTGGCGCCAGCCCAGCATGCCGGGCTGATCCAGGCGTTCAGCGAGATCGGCGACAACCTCGATGTATTGGTGATCGACACCGCTGCAGGTATCGGTGACTCGGTGGTCAGTTTCGTTCGTGCGGCGCAGGAAGTGTTGCTGGTGGTGTGCGACGAGCCCACCTCGATCACCGACGCCTACGCCCTGATCAAGCTGCTCAACCGCGATTACGGCATGAATCGTTTCCGCGTCCTGGCCAACATGGCGCAGAGCCCGCAGGAAGGACGCAACCTGTTCGCCAAGCTGACCAAGGTCACCGACCGTTTCCTCGACGTGGCCTTGCAGTACGTGGGCGCCGTGCCCTACGACGAATGCGTGCGCAAGGCGGTGCAGAAGCAGCGCGCAGTGTACGAGGCCTTCCCGCGCTCCAAATGCGCCCTGGCGTTCAAGGCCATTGCGCAGAAGGTCGACAGCTGGCCGCTGCCGGCCAACCCGCGCGGGCACCTGGAGTTCTTCGTCGAGCGCCTGGTACAGCCCACCAGTGCGGGGCCGGTGCTATGAGTGCGAGCGGATTCAAGATGTACAGCAAGGCGTCCAAGGACGCTCAGTACGAGCTGGTCGAGCGCTATGCCCCGCTGGTCAAGCGGATTGCCTATCACCTGTTGGCACGCCTGCCGGCCAACGTGCAGGTCGAGGACCTGATCCAGGCCGGCATGATCGGCCTGCTGGAAGTGGCCAACAAGTACGACGCCAGCAAGGGTGCGAGCTTCGAGACCTATGCCGGCATCCGCATCCGTGGCGCCATGCTCGACGAGGTGCGCAAGGGTGATTGGGCGCCGCGTTCGGTGCACCGCAACACGCGCATGGTCAGTGACGCGATTCGCGCCGTCGAAGCAAGAACCGGTCGTGACGCTAAAGATCACGAGGTTGCTGCCGAACTCCAATTGGGTCTCGACGATTATTACGGGATTCTGAACGATACCTTGGGCAGCCGCCTGTTCAGTTTCGACGACCTGCTGCAGGACGGCGAACACGAAGGGCTGCACGAGGACGGTGTCAGCGGCCAGGTCGAGCCGTCGCGTGACCTGGAAGACGAACGCTTCCAGGCTGCACTGACCGATGCGATCGCCAACCTGCCGGAGCGCGAGCGCCTGGTCCTGGCGCTGTACTACGACGAAGAGTTGAACCTCAAGGAAATCGGGGAAGTGCTGGGGGTCAGCGAATCGCGTGTCAGCCAGTTGCACAGCCAGTGCGCGGCGCGTCTGCGCAGTCGGTTGGGTGAATGGCGAGCGCGGTGAACCCGGGTTCGATGCAGTCGTTTTACGTGGTGCCGAATTGATTGAGCGCGCGCTTGTGAGACGAGCGCGTTTAAGACTGCTTGGAGGTCTAATTGAACAAAGATATGAAAATCCTCATCGTTGACGACTTCTCGACGATGCGGCGGATCATCAAGAACCTGTTGCGTGATCTGGGCTTCACCAACACCGACGAAGCCGACGATGGCACCACGGCTCTGCCGATGCTCGAAAGCGGTCACTACGACTTCCTGGTGACCGACTGGAACATGCCTGGCATGTCCGGCATCGACCTGCTGCGCAAGGTGCGCGCCCACGACCGTCTCAAGGGCATGCCGGTGCTGATGGTGACCGCCGAGGCCAAGCGCGACCAGATCATCGAAGCGGCCCAGGCCGGGGTCAACGGCTATGTGGTCAAGCCTTTCACCGCGCAGGTACTCAAAGAAAAGATCGAAAAGATCTTCGAACGCGTCAACGGCTGAGCCATGTCTGGGGGCGCTATGGAATCAAGAAACGATTCTCTGGGGGAGTTCGAGTCGACCCTGAAGAAGCACGCCGAGCAACTGGTGCAAAGCCTGGAACGCGGCCAGTTCGGCGAGGCGGTGCAGCTGATCCACCAGCTCAACCAGACCCGCGACCGCGGCCTTTATCAGGAAGTGGGCAAGCTCACTCGCGAGCTGCACAGCGCTATCGTCAGTTTCCAGATCGATCCGCGCATGCCGCAGGCCGAGGAAGTGTCGCAGATCACCGACGCCACCGAACGGCTGTCCTACGTGGTCCGGCTGACCGAGAACGCGGCCAATCGCACCATGGACCTGGTCGAGCAAAGCACGCCTGTGCTCAACGATCTGGCATCCGAAGCCCAGAACCTGTCTGCCGACTGGCAGCGCTTCATGCGCCGCGAGGTGGCAGCGCCTGAATTTCGTGAGTTGGTCAAGCGCGTCGACAGTTTCCTGACGCACAGCGCCGAAGGTAACCGCAAGGTGGCCGGCCATCTCAACGATATTCTCCTGGCTCAGGACTATCAGGACCTGACCGGGCAGGTGATCAAGCGGGTGACCGCGCTGGTCACCGAAGTCGAAAGCAATCTGCTCAAGCTCGTGTTGATGGCAAGTCAAGTCGACCGCTTTGCCGGCATCGAACATGACCACGATCAATTGCGCGCTGAAAAAGATGAAGAAAAACATCCAACTCGGGGTGAAGGTCCGCAGATTCATGCCGATAAGCGTGAAGACGTCGTGTCCGGTCAGGACGATGTCGACGATCTGCTGTCCAGCCTGGGTTTTTAGGGAGCACGTTTAATGAGCTTCGGCGCCGATGAAGAAATCCTTCAGGATTTCCTGGTAGAAGCCGGCGAAATCCTCGAGCAACTGTCCGAGCAACTGGTCGAGCTGGAAAGCCGACCTGATGATGCGGACCTGCTCAATGCGATCTTTCGCGGTTTTCACACTGTAAAAGGGGGCGCCGGCTTCCTTCAGCTCAATGAGCTGGTGGAGTGCTGCCACATTGCCGAGAACGTCTTCGACATCCTGCGCAAGGGAGAGCGCCGGGTCGATGCCGAACTGATGGATGTGGTGCTCGAAGCGCTCGACACGGTCAACAGCATGTTTGGCCAGGTTCGCGAGCGCAGCGACATCACCCCGGCTACGCCAGAGCTGCTCGCCGCGCTGTCGCGCCTGGCCGAACCAGCCAGCGCCGATGCCGTGGCACCGGTTGCCGTGGCGGCGGTCGTCGAGGCCCCGGCTGCCGAGGCGGACATCACCGATACCGAGTTCGAGCAACTGCTTGACTCCCTCGACGCGGTCAAGGCCCAGGCCGAGGCGGCCGAGCAGTCGCAGGGCGAAGCCGTTTCCGGCAGTGCCGACGAGATCACCGACGCCGAGTTCGAGTCGCTGCTCGACCAACTGCATGGCAAGGGTCAGTTCTCGCCGGAAGTCGCGGCGAGCGAGCCGGAGGCTGCAGTCGCGACGCCGGCCGGTGACGAGATCACCGACGAAGAGTTCGAGGCGCTGCTCGATCAGTTGCATGGCAAGGGCGCTTTTGCCGCCGATGCACTGCCGAGCGTCGAAGCCACCGCCTCTGCGCCAGCGGCCGAACCTGTCGGCGATCACATCACCGACAACGAGTTCGAGGCCCTGCTGGACCAACTGCATGGCAAGGGCAAGTTCAGTGGCGATGCCGTCGCGGCTGAAGCGCCAGCCGTTGCCGTGGCTGCCGCGCCTGCTGCCAAGGCCGAAAGCAAGCCTGTCGCCAAGCCGGCGCCTGCCCCCGCCGCGGCTGCCAAGCCGGCCGCTGCTCCGGCACCGGCACGCGCTGCAGCGCCGGCTGCCGACAAGCATGGCGCCAGCGAAGCGGAAACCACGGTGCGGGTCGATACTGCGCGCCTGGATGAAATCATGAACATGGTCGGCGAACTGGTGCTGGTGCGTAACCGCCTGGTGCGCCTGGGCCTGAATAGCGGCGACGAGGCCATGTCCAAGGCCGTGTCCAACCTCGACGTGGTCACTGCCGACCTGCAGACCGCGGTCATGAAGACCCGCATGCAGCCGATCAAGAAGGTCTTCGGCCGCTTCCCGCGCCTGGTACGCGACTTGGCCCGCCAGCTCAAGAAAGAGATCAACCTGGAGCTGGTCGGCGAAGAGACCGACCTGGACAAGAACCTGGTCGAGGCCCTGGCCGACCCGCTGGTGCACTTGGTGCGCAACGCGGTCGACCATGGCGTCGAGACCCCCGAGGAACGCGAGGCCTCCGGCAAGGCGCGTACCGGTCGGGTGGTGCTGTCGGCCGAGCAGGAGGGTGACCATATCCTGCTGTCGATCTCCGACGACGGCAAAGGCATGGACCCGAACGTCCTGCGCGCCAAGGCGGTCGAGAAGGGCCTGATGGACAAGGATGCAGCCGACCGCCTGAGCGAGTCGGATTGCTACAACCTGATCTTCGCCCCGGGCTTCTCGACCAAGACCGAGATCTCCGACGTGTCCGGCCGCGGTGTGGGCATGGATGTGGTGAAGACCAAGATTTCCCAGCTCAATGGCTCGATCAACATCTTCTCGGCCAAGGGCCAGGGCTCGAAGATCGTCATCAAGGTGCCGCTGACGCTGGCAATCATGCCGACGCTGATGGTGATGCTGGCCAACCAGGCGTTCGCCTTCCCGCTGGTCAACGTCAACGAGATCTTCCATCTCGACCTGTCGCGCACCAACGTGGTCGATGGCCAGGAAGTGGTGATCGTGCGCGACAAGGCGCTGCCGCTGTTCTACCTCAAGCGCTGGCTGGTCCAGGACCAGCAGCACGAGGAGCAGCTCGAAGGGCATGTGGTGATCCTGTCGGTCGGTACTCAGCGCATCGGCTTCGTGGTCGACCAGTTGGTGGGCCAGGAAGAGGTGGTGATCAAGCCGCTGGGCAAGATGCTGCAGGGCACCCCGGGCATGTCCGGCGCCACCATCACCGGTGACGGTCGTATCGCGCTGATCCTCGACGTCCCGAGCATGCTCAAGCGTTACGCCGCCCGGCGTATTTGATTTCGGCGGCGCGACCTGGCGGTTGCGCCGCCTAACGGAGTGTTTATGGCAGTCAAGGTCCTGGTGGTGGATGATTCCGGTTTCTTCCGCCGCCGTGTCTCGGAAATCCTCTCGGCGGACCCGACCATCCAGGTGGTCGGCACCGCGACCAACGGCAAGGAAGCGATCGATCAGGCGCTGGCGCTCAAGCCTGACGTGATCACCATGGACTACGAGATGCCGATGATGGACGGCATTACCGCCGTGCGGCACATCATGCAGCGCTGCCCGACACCGGTCCTGATGTTCTCTTCGCTCACCCACGAAGGTGCGCGTGTCACCCTCGATGCGCTGGACGCAGGGGCGGTCGACTACCTGCCGAAGAACTTCGAGGATATTTCGCGCAACCCCGAGAAGGTCAAGCAGATGCTGTGCGAGAAGGTCCATACCATCTCGCGCAGCAATCGCCGTTTCAGCAGCTTCGCCAGCCACGCGCCAAGCCCGGTTGCCAGCGCTGCGTCGAGCACCAGCCACGCCCCGGCCAGCACCTTGGGCAGCGCTGCACCGACACGCCCTGCGGCGCCGGTACGCAGCGTTGCGCCTGCCGCCAGCCATTCGCCGGCGCCCAAGCGCAAGCCCTACAAGCTGGTGGCCATCGGCACCTCCACAGGCGGCCCGGTTGCCCTGCAGCGGGTGCTGACGCAACTGCCCGCCAACTTCCCGGCCCCCATCGTGCTGATTCAGCACATGCCTGCGGCGTTCACCAAGGCCTTTGCCGAGCGCCTCGACAAGCTGTGCAAGATCAGCGTCAAGGAGGCCGAGGACGGTGATGTGCTGCGTCCAGGCCTTGCGCTGCTGGCCCCGGGAGGCAAGCAGATGATGGTCGATGGCCGTGGCACGGTGAAGATCCTGCCGGGTGACGAACGCCTGAACTACAAACCCTGCGTGGACATCACCTTCGGCTCGGCGGCCAAGACCTACGGTGACAAGGTGCTGTCGGTCGTGCTGACCGGCATGGGTGCCGACGGACGCGAAGGTGCTCGCCTGCTCAAGCAGGGCGGCAGCACCGTATGGGCCCAGGACGAGGCAAGCTGCGTGATCTACGGCATGCCCATGGCGATCGTCAAAGCCAACCTGGCCGACGCCGTGTACAGCCTGGACGAGATCGGCAAGCACCTGGTAGAGGCCTGTGTCTGATGGATGTTCTTAGCCTTATCGGCCTGATCCTGGCGTTCGTCGCCATCGTCGGCGGCAACTTCCTCGAGGGCGGACACGTCGGTGCGCTGCTCAACGGCCCTGCCGGGTTGATCGTCATCGGCGGCACCCTGGCCGCGGCGCTGCTGCAGTCGCCGCTGTCGGCGTTCAAGCGTGCGTTGCAGATCCTGCGCTGGATTTTCTTCCCGCCTCGGGTCGACCTGGCTGGCGGCATCGATCGTGTCGTCAACTGGAGCCTGACTGCGCGCAAGGAAGGCCTTCTGGGGCTGGAGGGCGTCGCCGATGCCGAACCGGACCCATACGCACGCAAAGGTTTGCAGTTGCTGGTCGACGGCGCGGAGCCTGAGTCGATCCGCAGCATTCTCGAGGTCGACTTCCTCACCCAGGAGAGCCGTGACATCCAGGCTGCCAAGGTCTTCGAGAGCATGGGCGGCTACGCGCCGACCATCGGTATCATCGGTGCGGTGATGGGCTTGATCCATGTGATGGGCAACCTGGCCGATCCGTCGCAACTGGGTAACGGCATCGCCGTGGCCTTCGTCGCCACCATCTATGGTGTGGCCAGTGCCAACCTGATCCTGCTGCCGGTGGCCAACAAGCTCAAGGCCATCGTCATGCGCCAGTCGCGTTACCGCGAGATGCTGCTCGAGGGGCTGCTGTCGATCGCCGAAGGCGAGAACCCACGCTCGATCGAGCTGAAGCTGCAAGGCTTCATGGAGTAAGCCATGCGTCGTCGTCGCCATACCGAGGAGCATGAGAACCACGAGCGCTGGCTGGTCTCGTACGCCGACTTCATCACCTTGCTGTTCGCCTTTTTCGTGGTGATGTACTCGATTTCCTCGATCAACGAGGGCAAGTACAAGGTCATTTCCCAGGCGCTGATCGGAGTGTTCAACGACCCCGAGCGCAGCCTCAAGCCGATCCCGATCGGCGATGAGCGCCCGCTGACGATCAAGCCGGCAGAACCCTTGATCAAGGACAGTGACCAGGTCGATGCAGGCCTGGGACAGACCAGCGTCGACCCGCTCAAGACCATCACCGACCAGGTGGCCGATGCCTTCGGCGACTTGATCAAGTCGAACCAGATGACCGTGCGTGGCAATGAGCTGTGGGTGGAGATCGAACTCAACTCGGCATTGTTGTTCGGCAGCGGCGATGCCATGCCCAGCGACATCGCCTTCGAGATCATCGAGAAGGTGGCCCGGATCCTCAAGCCGTTCGCCAACCCGGTGCATGTCGAAGGCTTCACCGACAATCTGCCGATCCGCACTGCCCAGTACCCGACCAACTGGGAGTTGTCGTCGGCGCGCGCGGCGAGCATCGTGCGCTTGCTGGCAATGGAAGGGGTGAACCCGGCGCGCATGGCCTCGGTGGGTTACGGCGAGTATCAACCAGTCGCCAGCAACGATACCGCCGATGGCCGGGCGCGCAATCGTCGCGTGGTGCTGGTGATTTCGCGCAATCTCGAAGTGCGCCGCAGCCTGACTGGCTCCGGCAGCGCCAACGCCACCCCGGACGCAGCGTTGCGCCGTGCTGGCACACAAAGTGCACCAGCTACGCCAGCCACGACGGTCGGGAGCAATCCCGTCAAATCTCCGTCACCGAATCTATAGAACCGTTCCCGGCGGGACATTTCGCCCATGCTGGGAGGAAGCAACGCACGATGAGAGTCTGGGCAGTAGCCAATCAAAAAGGTGGCGTCGGCAAGACCACCACCACCATCGCCCTGGCCGGTCTGCTGGCCGAGGCGGGCAAGCGCGTGGTCGTCGTCGACCTCGACCCGCACGGCTCGATGACCAGCTATTTCGGGCACAATCCCGACGCCCTGGAGCACAGCTGCTACGACCTGTTCCTGCACAAGGGCGTGGTGCCCGAAGGGCTGCCGGGGCAGTTGCTGCTGCCGACCAGCCATGAGCGTATCTCGTTGCTGCCCTCGAGCACTGCACTGGCGGTGCTGGAGCGCCAGTCGCCGGGCCAGAATGGGCTGGGCCTGGTAATCGCCAAGAGTCTGGCGCAGCTGTGGCAGGATTTCGACTTTGCCCTGATCGACAGCCCGCCCTTGCTGGGTGTGCTGATGGTCAACGCCCTGGCGGCCAGCCAACAACTGGTGATCCCGGTGCAGACCGAGTTCCTCGCGGTCAAGGGCCTGGAGCGGATGGTCGGCACCCTGGCGATGATCAACCGCTCACGCAAGCAGGCGCTACCCTTCCAGATCGTCCCGACCCTGTTCGACCGCCGTACCCAGGCCTCGCTCGGCACGCTCAAAGTGCTGCGCGACACCTATGGCGAGCAGGTCTGGCAGGGTTACATTCCGGTCGACACGCGCCTGCGCGATGCCAGCCGCAACGGTGTCACGCCCTCGCAGTTCGACGGCAAGAGCCGCGGTGTGATCGCCTACCGGGCGCTGCTCAAGCACCTGCTGACCTACCGCAACGCATTGCAGGTGGCCTGATGAACCGTGCCCCGCAGATCACCAGCAAGCCGCAACTGGCCTTGCAGTCGTACCTCGACGGCCTGTTGCAGGAAGCCACCGAGCCGGTTGAAGTGCCTGAGGCGCCGCTGCCGACAGTGCAGCCACAGGCAGCCGAGCCCAGCGACGAATTCGCCGCTGCGGTTCGTGAAGAACAAGCCCGCGATGCCGTCCGCCAGCCTGAGTCGGTGGTGGCGCTCAAACCCTTTGCCGAGCCTGCGCCCAGGATCCTGCCGACGCTGCTGCCGCCGGTGGAGCCGGTGGTCAGCGTGGTCGAAGAGCAAGTGCTGGCCGAGGCTTCGATTCCGGTGCTGACCCAGACCCAAGCCATAGAGCCGGTCGCCCCGCTGGTCGAAGTCCACCTGCCGTCACCTGCTGCACCGGTGCCGCCGGCTACCGTCGACGGGCGTCCGGCCTGGGCAGCGGAGCCTTTCGAATGCCTGCTGTTCGACGTCGCCGGGCTGACCCTGGCGGTGCCGCTGGTGTGCCTGGGGTCGATCTACAGCCTGGCCGGCCAGGAGCTCACGCCGCTGTTCGGCCAACCGGACTGGTTCCTCGGCATCCTCAGTTGCCAGGCCGGCAACCTGAAGGTGCTGGACACCGCACGCTGGGTCATGCCTGACCGCTACCGCGAGGATTTCCGCCAAGGCTTGCAGTACGTGATTTCCGTGCAGGGCTACGAGTGGGGGCTGGCGGTGCATCAGGTCAGCCGTTCTCTGCGCCTGGACCCGGCCGAGATCAAGTGGCGCAGCCAGCGTGGCCAACGCCCGTGGCTGGCGGGCACGGTGATTGAACACATGTGCGCCTTGCTCGACGTCGCCGAGCTGGCCGAGCTGATCGCCAGTGGTGCGGTCAAGCAGCTGAATACCAAACACAACTGACATGGGCGCCGCATCTGCCGCGGCCTCAACGAGCACACCGCCAACGGCGGTACAAGAGGGCTAGGGGAATGAAAAAGTCGTCTGCACAAGGTTCCGAAGATCCGATCCTGCAGTGGGTCACCTTCCGTCTGGACAACGAGTCCTACGGCATCAACGTCATGCAGGTGCAGGAAGTCCTGCGCTATACCGAAATCGCTCCGGTGCCGGGTGCGCCGAGCTATGTGCTCGGTATCATCAACCTGCGCGGCAACGTGGTCACCGTGATCGACACCCGCCAGCGTTTCGGCCTGATGCCCTCGGACGTCACCGACAACACCCGTATCGTGATCATCGAGGCGGACAAGCAGGTGGTCGGCATCCTGGTCGACAGCGTGGCCGAAGTGGTCTATCTGCGTCAGTCGGAGATCGAGACTGCGCCGAACGTCGGTAACGAAGAGTCGGCCAAGTTCATCCAGGGCGTGTGCAACAAGAACGGCGAGCTGCTGATCCTGGTCGAGCTGGACAAGATGATGACCGAGGAAGAGTGGTCGGAGCTGGAGAACATCTGAGGTGATCTTCGAGGCTGCGGTAATCCTCCTGGCGCTGTTGTGGGCGCTGAGCCTGTGGTTCTTCCTCAACTACAGCAAGCGCCAGCGCGAGCTGGCCAGCCAGCAGGCCCAGGGCGATGCGCTGCGTGACCAGCGCATCAGGGACCTGGCCAAACGTCTGGACGACTACCAGAACGTCACCGTGCGCATGGGGGAAGCCATCCATGAACTGCGCGCGGCGGTCGCGCCGCTGCCTGACAGGCTCCTGCAACTGGAGCAGCGCGACCCCAACAATGTCACCTTCTCCCAGGCGGCCAAGTTGGTGGGGATGGGCGCAAGCGTGTCCGAACTCACTGAAAGCTGCGGGCTGACCCAGGCCGAAGCTGAGTTGATGAGCAAGTTGCATCGGCGCGACTGAGTGTCGAACGGCACTTATTCGAGCTTGTCATCGCGGGCCGCTTTGCGGCCCCGTTTCTCCCCTCATTCCCTCAGCCAGGATTGGCTGCCGCCGACCCGTACCACTGGTGCTGGCGGTAACAGCTCGTCCATCAGCCGTAGTGCCTGTGCCAGGTCAACGAACAGCCATGAGTTGAGGCGCTGGATACCACACAGGTTGTTTATCTCGCGCAGCGTATTCAACAGCGGCAGGCCCGGTCATCCGTCTGAGCCGGGCGATATGGCGATAGAAACCGGCTGTTAGATATAGGTGCCCCTGCACCGGCAAGCTCAATGGCTCTACGGCAGCAGCGGGTTGCCAGGGGTGATGTCACGCTCGCCTGGCGCCGAGTCGTCGAAGTTCTCCGGTACCTTGCCGCGCAGTTGCCAGGCGAAGGCAATGATTTCGGCGATAGTCAGGTACAGCGCTTCGGGGATCTGCTCACCCAGCTCCAGGCGTGCCAGCAGGCTCACCAGTTCGGCGTTCTCGTAGATCGGCACTTCGTGTTCGCGGGCCAGGGCGAGGATGGCTTCGGCCAGTTCGTCCTCGCCCTTGGCGCTCAGGGTGGGGGCCTGATCACCGTCGTAGCTCAGGGCAATGGCCTGGCGGGGGGCTTTGTTGCTCATGCGGTTTCATCCACCCAGCGTTGTTCCAGTCGTGTGCGCGGGCCTTGTGGCGGGATGCCGGGATGACATTCCAGATCGCCAACGTCCAGGCCCCGTGCCAGCAGGCGTTCGCGCAGGCTGCCAAGCTGGCTGTCGATCAGTTCGGCGGTTTGCGGGCGCTCGGCCCACAGCTGGCCGCTGAGTCGGCCTTGGGTGAGCTGGGCCTGGACCTGTAGTGGGCCCAGCGGCGGCAGGTCGAAGGCCAGGTCGATGCGCCACAACGACTCGAGCGGATCGCGCTGCTCGCGCTGCGAGTCGGCTTGCTGCCGTGGGGTGTCCTCGCGTTGCAGCTTGGCCTGCAGCGGGATGAACTCCTGGCCGTGGCGCAAGGGGATCTCGGTTTGCCAGGTGGTCTGCTGGTTGCCGCTCTCGGTGGTACCGGTCTGCTGCAGGCTGGCCAGTTGATGACTTTGGACCCGCGAAATGGCGGCGGCGGCCAGGCGCAGCAGTTGCTGCAGGTCGCCTTTTTCTTCCAGGCTTTGCAGCAGACGTGAGGGCAGGGGGAAGGTGCCGGGCTGCGGGCGGCTGCTGACTTGGTCGAGCATGCCCAGGGCGCTGCGGGCCATGCCCGGCAGGACCTGGGCCAGGGCGGTGGCGGCCAGCGCCGGATTGAATGTGGGGTTGCCCGGAACGCTCGGCAAGACTTGCGCCACCAGGCGCACCAGCTGCGCCTTGAGGTCTGGAGCCACTCCCGCGCCAAGGCCGCCGAGCAACTTGGCTTCGAGAAACGCGCCACTGTTATTCAGCGCCTGGGCGATGCTCTTGGCGTCGCCCAACTGTGCGGGGGTTGGCAGGCTGGCCAGCAGGCGCGCGGCGGTAGCGCTCAGCTCGCTGTTGCCAGCGGGGGCGCTGGCGATCTGCTGCAAGGCGTTGAGCAAGGTTGGCAGCGACGCCTGGCGGCTGGTTTGGGTCAGCAGTTGCTGGGCGATGGTCAGTTGGTCCTGGCGCCCGCTCAGGGGTACGAAGCGCAGCGACTGGTCGCCTTGCACCAGCGCGCTGAGCAGGCTGCCGACCGCCAACGGACGTGGGCTGTCGATGGTCAGGGTGGCGCCGGCCTGGCTGCTGTTGAGCAGACTCACCAGCGAGCGGAACGCTGTGGTCTGCGCCGCGCCGCCTGGCAGTGCCTGGCTGGTCAGCACCTTGCCTTGCAGCAAGGTGCCGATCGGTATCTTGCCGGTGTCGAGCTGAGTGAGGGTGGCGATGTTGCTGGCGCTGGCCTGTTGCAAAACCACCGCCAGGCGGTTGCTATCGGCTTGGCCGAGCGTGATCTGGCTGCCGGGGGGCAGGGGCTGGTTAGCACTGGCCTGCACCTGGGCCTGGTTGCCGTTGGGCAGGCTCAGGCGCAACAGCATCATGAAGTCCTGGCCTACCTGGCGCAGGTTCAGCACTTCGGCCTGGGCAGTCTGGCCCGGGGGGATCAGGCCGGGTTGCGCTTGACTCAGGCGCAGCAGCTCACCGGTCAGGCTGGCCTTGGCCACCTGCGCTGCGAATGCGCTTTGTGCGCCGAGACTATTGATTTCCGTCATGATTGTATACAACCTGTCGAGCCAGCCCTCTTGGCAGCGGGATGGCACATGTAATAATGCCGGTCGCGTTGCCACTGCCAGTATAACGGCCAGTGGCAGGGCGACTTGAGACAAGGGTGTTGATCTGCGGTGTTTCATTCGCGGGCAAGCCCGCTCCCACAGGATCGCTGCTGCCTCTGTGGGAGCGGGCTTGCCCGCGAAGAAGGCGCACTGCTCGACACGCCATGAACAGCATAAGGCGAAACCGTGACCCTCCACCTCCAAGCCGCGAACCTTGCCTGCGAGCGCGACTGGCGACTGCTCTTCGAGCACCTTGACTTCGAACTGCGCCCCGGCGACATGCTGCAGGTCAGCGGCCCCAATGGCAGCGGCAAGACCAGCCTGCTGCGCCTGTTGGCCGGCCTGATGCAGCCGACGGCAGGGCAGATCCTGCTCGATGGCCGCGCCCTCGGCGAGCAGCGCCATGCCCTGGCCAGCATCCTGCTGTGGATCGGGCATGCTGCCGGGATCAAGGAGTTGCTGACGGCCGAAGAGAACCTTGCCTGGCTCTGCGCCCTGCATCGACCCGCGACCCGCGAGGGCATCTGGACGGCTCTCGAGGCGGTCGGCCTGCGCGGATTCGAGGATGTGCCTTGCCACACCCTCTCGGCCGGCCAGCAGCGCCGCGTCGCCCTGGCCCGCCTGCACCTGGACTGCCCGCCACTGTGGATCCTCGATGAACCGTTCACCGCCCTCGACAAACAGGGGGTGGCCCAGCTCGAAGCGCACCTGGCCGCGCACTGCGAGCAGGGGGGACGGTGGTGCTGACCACCCATCACAACCTCGAGCGCAGACCGTCCGGCTACCGTGAACTCAACCTGGGGCAGTGGGCGGCATGAGCGTATTCCTTCTGTTGCTGCGCCGCGAAGCGCGCCTGTTGTTCCGTCGCCCGGCGGAGCTGGCCAACCCGCTGGTGTTCTTCGCCATCGTCGTGGCGCTGTTTCCGCTGGCGGTCGGCCCCGAGACGCAATTGTTGCAAACCTTGTCGCCTGGACTGGTCTGGGTCGCGGCCTTGCTCGCGGTATTGCTGTCGTTGGACGGCCTGTTCCGCAGCGATTTCGAGGATGGCTCGCTGGAGCAGTGGGTGCTATCACCGCATCCACTGCCATTGCTGGTGCTGGCCAAGGTTCTGGCGCACTGGACCTTTTCCGGGCTGGCGCTGGTATTGTTGGCGCCACTGCTGGCGCTGATGCTGGGTTTGCCAGTCGCCTGCCTGCCGGTGCTGCTCGGCTCGCTGCTGCTCGGCACTCCGGTGCTGAGCTTGCTGGGGGCGGTGGGCGCGGCGTTGACGGTCGGGCTCAAGCGCGGTGGTTTGCTGCTGGCGTTGCTGATTCTGCCGTTGTATATCCCTGTATTGATCCTGGGCAGTGGTGCGTTGCAGGCGGCGTTGCAGAATATGCCCGCGACCGGACACCTGCTCTGGCTGGCCAGCCTGACCGCCCTGGCCGTGACACTGACACCCTTTGCGATAGCGGCCGGCCTGAAGATCAGCGTCGGCGAATAACGAGTCCCGGGCACCGAAGCCCGGCAAAGACCCTGGATGTACCCTGATGAAAATGAGCTGGACGTGGTTCCACAAACTGGGTTCCCCCAAATGGTTCTATGCCATCAGCGGCCGCATGCTGCCGTGGCTGACCATCGCTGCGGTGCTCCTGCTGCTGGTGGGCATCGCCTGGGGCCTGGCTTTCGCCCCGCAGGACTACCAGCAGGGCAACAGCTTCCGCATCATCTATATCCACGTCCCTGCGGCCATGCTCGCGCAGTCCTGCTACGTGCTGCTGGCGGTCGCCGGTGTGGTGGGGCTGGTGTGGAAGATGAAGCTGGCCGACGTCGCCCTGCAGTGCGCCGCCCCCATCGGCGCCTGGATGACCGCAGTGGCGCTGGTCACCGGGGCGATCTGGGGCAAACCGACCTGGGGCAGCTGGTGGGTGTGGGACGCGCGCCTGACCTCAATGCTGATCCTGCTGTTCCTGTACTTCGGCATCATCGCTCTGGGCCAGGCCATCAGTAACCGTGACAGCGCCGCCAAGGCCTGCGCGGTGCTGGCCATCGTCGGCGTGGTCAACATCCCGATCATCAAGTACTCGGTGGAGTGGTGGAACACCCTGCATCAGGGCGCCACCTTCACCCTCACCGAAAAACCGGCCATGCCCGCCGAGATGTGGCTGCCGCTATTGCTGACGGTGCTGGGGTTCTATTGCTTCTTCGGCGCCGTGCTGCTGCTGCGCATGCGCCTTGAAGTGCTCAAGCGCGAAGCGCGTGCCAGTTGGGTGCGCGAAGAGGTGCTCAGCAGCCTGGGCCGGGAGATCGTGCGATGAGTTTCGCCTCCTTCAGTGATTTCCTCGCCATGGGCCATCATGGCCTGTACGTGTGGTCGGCCTATGGCATCTGCCTCACGGTACTGGCGATCAATGTCGCCCTGCCGCTGCTGGCCCGCCGCCGCTACCTGCAAGAAGAGGCGCGCCGTCTGCGCCGGGAGAACCACCAGTGAATCCGCAGCGCAAGAAACGTCTGTTGCTCATCCTCGGCCTGCTGGTCGGCGTCGCCGTGGCCCTGGGCTTTGCCCTGAGTGCCCTGCAGCAGAACATCAACCTGTTCTACACGCCCACCCAGATCGCCAACGGCGAGGCACCGCAGGACACACGCATTCGCGCCGGCGGCATGGTCGAGAAGGGCTCGGTGCAGCGCTCGGCCGATTCGCTCGACGTACGCTTCGTGGTCACCGACTTCAACAAATCGGTGCCGATCACCTACCGTGGCATCCTCCCGGACCTGTTCCGCGAAGGGCAGGGCATTGTTGCCTTGGGCAAGCTCAACGCCGAGGGCGTGGTGGTGGCTGACGAGGTGCTGGCCAAGCATGACGAGAAGTACATGCCGCCCGAGGTGACCAAGGCACTCAAGGAGAGCGGCCAGGCCAACGCTGCCGGCGAGGTCAAGCCATGAACGCTGCCCTGGTGATCCCCGAGCTTGGCCAGTTGGCGATGATCCTGGCGATCTGTTTTGCCGTGGTGCAGGCCAGCGTGCCGCTGCTCGGTGCCTGGCGTGGCGACCGTCTCTGGATGAGTCTGGCGCGCCCTGCGGCCTGGGGCCAGTTCGCCTTCCTCGCCTTTGCCTTCGCCTGCCTCACCCATGCCTTCATGACCGACAATTTCTCGGTCGCCTATGTCGCCCACAACTCCAACACCGCACTGCCCTGGTACTACAAGTTCAGCGCCGTGTGGGGCGCCCACGAAGGCTCGCTGCTGCTCTGGGCATTGATCCTGGGTGGCTGGACCTTCGCCGTGTCGGTGTTCTCGCGCCAGTTGCCGCAAGTGATGCTGGCGCGTGTGCTGGCGGTGATGGGCATGATCAGCACCGGTTTCCTGTCGTTCCTGATCATCACCTCCAACCCGTTCACCCGCCTGCTGCCGCAGGTGCCCACCGACGGTCGCGACCTCAATCCGCTGCTGCAGGACTTCGGCCTGATCGTCCATCCGCCGATGCTGTACATGGGCTACGTAGGCTTCTCGGTGGCCTTCGCCTTCGCTATCGCGGCGTTGCTCGGTGGCCGCCTGGATGCCGCCTGGGCGCGCTGGTCGCGGCCCTGGACCATCGTCGCCTGGGCCTTCCTCGGCATCGGCATCACGCTCGGCTCCTGGTGGGCCTACTATGAGCTGGGCTGGGGCGGCTGGTGGTTCTGGGATCCGGTGGAAAACGCCTCGTTCATGCCATGGCTGGTCGGCACTGCGCTGATTCACTCGCTGGCAGTGACCGAAAAGCGCGGGGTGTTCAAGAGCTGGACCGTGCTGCTGGCCATCGCGGCGTTCTCGCTGAGCCTGCTGGGTACCTTCCTGGTGCGCTCCGGGGTGCTGACCTCGGTACATGCCTTCGCCGCCGACCCGTCGCGCGGTGTGTTCATCCTGATCTTCCTGCTCTTCGTGGTCGGCGGCTCGCTGACCCTGTTCGCCCTGCGCGCACCGGTGGTCAAGAGCCACGTGGGCTTTGGCCTGTGGTCGCGCGAGACGCTGCTGCTGGCCAACAACCTGGTGCTGGTGGTGGCGGCCTCGATGATCCTGCTGGGCACGCTCTACCCGCTGGTGCTCGACGCCCTGACCGGCGCCAAGCTGTCGGTCGGCCCACCTTACTTCGATGCGTTGTTCCTGCCGTTGATGGCGCTGCTGATGGTAGTGCTGGCGATTGGTGTGCTGGTGCGCTGGAAGGATACGCCTGGCAAATGGCTGTTCGGCATGCTGACGCCGGTGCTGATCGGCAGCGCAATCCTGGCGCCGGTCGCCGGGCTGATCGTCGACGACTTCGACTGGCCGGCGCTCAGCGTCTTCGCCCTGGCCGCCTGGGTGGTGCTCGGCGGGGTGCGCGATATTCTCGACAAGACTCGTCACAAGGGCCTGCTCAAGGGGCTGCGCGGCCTGCACCGCAGCTACTGGGGCATGCACCTGGCCCACCTGGGGCTAGTTGTTTGTGCCCTGGGCGTGGTGCTGTCGAGCAACAACAGCGCCGAGCGCGACCTGCGCATGGCGCCGGGCGAAAGCGTCGGGCTGGGCGGTTATCACTTCCTGTTCGAGGGCGCCAAGCACTTCGAGGGTCCGAACTTCATCTCCGACAGGGGCACCATCCGTGTGTCGCGCGAGGGGCGTGAAGTGACCGTGCTGCACCCGGAAAAACGCCTGTACACCGTGCAGCAATCGATGATGACCGAGGCCGGTATCGATGCCGGCTTTACCCGCGACCTCTATGTCGCCTTGGGCGAGCCACTGGAAAACGGTGCCTGGGCGGTACGGGTACACATCAAGCCCTATGTGCGCTGGATCTGGCTGGGCGGCTTGCTGACCGCACTGGGCGGGCTGCTCGCAGCGCTCGATCGGCGTTATCGGGTCAAGGTCACGGCGCGGGTGCGCGATACATTGGGCCTGTCTGGAGCGACGGCATGAAGCGTTGGATCATGGTAGTGCCATTGGCGGTGTTCCTGCTGATGGCCGTGTTTCTGTACAAGGGGCTGTTCCTCAAGCCCGACGAACTGCCGTCGGCGATGATCGGCAAGCCATTCCCGGCATTCTCGCTGCAGAGCGTGCAGGGCGACCGGACCCTGACCCAGGCCGACCTGCAGGGGCGACCGGCGCTGGTCAACGTCTGGGGCACCTGGTGCCCATCGTGCAAGGTCGAGCACCCTTACCTGAACCAACTGGCCGAGCAAGGCGTGGTGATCCACGGCATCAACTACAAGGACGACAACGCCGCCGCGCTCAAATGGCTGGCCGAGTTCCACAACCCTTACCAGCTCGACATCCGCGACGAGCAGGGCACTCTGGGCCTGGACCTTGGCGTGTACGGCGCGCCGGAAACCTTCCTCATCGACGCCAAGGGCATCATCCGCTACAAACATGTCGGTGTGGTCGATGCCACGGTCTGGCGCGAGCAACTGGCGCCGTTGTACCAGGAACTGGTCGATGAGGAGCGGCCATGAAGCGCTGGCTTGCCGCCGCCATACTTGGCTTGAGCCTGGCCGGCATGGCCAGGGCGGCCATCGATACCTATCAGTTCCGCGACGATGCCGAGCGCGAGCGCTACCAGCAACTGACCAAGGAACTGCGCTGCCCCAAGTGCCAGAACCAGGACATCGCCGACTCCAACGCACCGATCGCCGCCGACCTGCGCCGGGAGATCTTCCGCATGCTCGGCGAAAACCAGAGCAACCAGCAGATCATCGACTTCATGGTTGATCGCTACGGCGACTTCGTACGCTACAAGCCAGCGCTGACGGCACGTACCTGGTTGCTCTGGTTCGGCCCTGGCGTGTTGCTGGCTGGCGGCTTCGTGGTGCTGGCGGTGATCGTCCGTCGGCGCCGCAGCCCGGTGGCGCATGGCAACTCCGAACTCTCCGTGGACGAGCGCGAACGTCTCGCCAAACTGCTGGATAAAGAACAGACCCATGACTGAATTCTGGCTGAGTGCGGGCCTGCTGTTGCTCGCCGCCCTGGCTTTCCTGCTGATCCCGATCCTGCGTGGCCGCCGCCAGCAGCAGGCCGAAGAAGACCGCACCGCGCTCAACGTGGCCTTGTATCAGGAGCGGGTCGCTGAGTTGACTGCGCAGCAGGAGGCCGGGGTGCTCGACGCCGGGCAACTGGCCAAGGGCCGCGACGAGGCGGCCCGTGAACTGCTGTCCGATACCGAAGGTAGCGAGGCGCCGCGTCAGGGGCATCTGGGCAAGACCCTGCCGCTGGTGGCTGCCGTGCTGGTGCCGGTAATGGCGCTGGGGTTGTACCTGCATTTCGGCGCCGCCGACAAGGTCGAGCTGACCCGCGAGTTCGCCGATGCGCCGAAAACCATGCAGGAGATGACCACGCGCCTGGAGCGCGCCGTGCAGGCCCAGCCGGACTCTGCCGAGGGCCTGTATTTCCTCGGCCGCGCCTACATGGCCGACCAGCGTCCAGGCGATGCCGCCAAGGCCTTCGAGCGTGCGGTCGCCCTGGCCGGTCGTGAACCCGAGCTGCTCGGGCAGTGGGCCCAGGCGCAGTACTTCGCTGCCGACAAGCAGTGGAGTGCGCAACTGCAGAGCCTGACCGACGAAGCGCTCAAGGCCGACCCGAACGAGGTTACCAGCCTGGGGCTGCGCGGCATTGCTGCCTTCGAGGGCGAGCGCTATCAGGAAGCGATCGATTACTGGCAGCGCCTGCTGGCGCAACTGCCCGAAGGCGACGCCTCGCGCGCCGCCCTGCAGGGCGGTATCGACCGTGCCGCCGACAAGCTCAAGGCCGATGGCGGCAAGCCGGTGCAGGCGGCGAGCCTGACCGTGCGTGTCGAGCTGGCCGCAGCGCTCAAGGACAAGGTCAAGCCGGACGACACCGTGTTCATCTTCGCCCGCGCCAGCAACGGCCCGCCGATGCCGCTGGCGGCCAAGCGGGTGACGGTGGCGCAGTTGCCGATCGAAGTGCAACTGTCGGATGCCGACGCGATGATGCCGCAGATGAAACTGTCGGACTTCGCTGAAGTCCAACTGGTTGCGCGCGTATCGCGTGCCGGCCAGCCGACCCAGGGCGAGTGGATCGGCCAGAGCGCGCCGCTGGCTACCCGCGGCCAGCCAACCCAGCAACTGACCATCGACCGACCCGACCGATAAGAGATTGCCGCCATGAACCGCAGCGTACGCCTGACCCTGATCACCCTGGCCCTGGGGCTTTCTGCCTGTACGGTGCACCAACCAGGCGAGCGCGAGTCGCTGCCACCGATCGAGACCACGCCACCACCGCACCAGGGGCCGGTGGTCAAGCCGCTACCGGGCGGCCAGCCCGCACCGCAGCCTGGCGCGCCGTCCGGTATTCCCAAGCCGATGCCACGCACCTCCGCGAGCTTCGCGCCCCCGCCAGGCGGTGCCAGCCACTGGGACCCGAAGCTTGGCGTCTATGTGCTGGAGAAGCAGCCCAACACCTTCTATCGTCAGCGCACCTACTACCGTTATGACAAGGGCTGGAGCTGGTCGCTGAGCCCCAATGGCCCCTGGCAGGAAACCGACAGCAGCGGTGTGCCGGGCGGGTTGGGCAGGGCCTTCGCGCAGTAAGTATCCTTCACGTCCCTGTCGTGGGCTCGCCCCCGCGATAGAGGCCCTCGCAGTCTCCCGCCGAACTGGCATAATCCCCCTCTGAATCGAACCGGAGGGTGGCATGAGCAAGACAGTCCTGGTACTGGTGGAAACCGTCGATGATTACCTGCCACTGCTGGAGCAGGCCGGTTACCGCCTGATTCGTGCCCCATCCCCGCAACAGCGTGCACAAGCCATCGCCCAGCATGCCGAGCAGATCGACGCTGTCCTCACCCGTGGCCCGCTGGGCCTGACCGGTGCTGAAATCCAGGCACTGCCCAAACTCGAAATCATCTGCGTGATCGGCGCAGGCTATGAGCAGGTCGACCTGGCCGCCGCGAAGGCCCGTGGCATCACCGTCACCAATGGTGCTGGCGCCAACGCAGGCCCGGTCGCCGATCACGCCATGGCCCTGTTGCTGGCGATGTTGCGCGACATTCCCCGGGCCGATGCCAGCACCCGGCGCGGTGAATGGAACCGAGTCATCAGCCCATCGGTGAGCGGCAAGCGCCTTGGCATCATCGGCCTTGGCGCCATCGGCCAGGCCATCGCCAAGCGTGCAGCCCAGGGCTTCGACATGAGCGTCAGCTACCACAGTCGTACGCCGCGTGGTGATGTGCCCTACACCTGGTACGACAGCCCGTTGCAACTGGCCCAGGCCGTGGACATCCTGGTGATCGCCACCCCGGGTGGTGCCGGTACCCTGCATCTTGTCGATGCCCCGGTGCTCGAGGCGCTGGGGGGCGAGGGGTATCTGGTCAATATCGCCCGCGCGAGCGTGGTCGATACCCAGGCACTGGTGCAGGCATTGCAGACGGGCGTTATCGCAGGTGCCGCATTGGATGTCTTCGATGACGAGCCTGCCGTGTCCGAGGCACTCAAGGTGTTGGGCAATACCGTGCTGACCCCGCATGTCGCCGGCCAGTCGCCGGAAGCGGCGCGCGACACCGTGACCCTGGTGCTGCGCAATCTCCAGGCATTCTTCGCTGGCGAACCGGTGCTCACGCCAGTACTGTCGTAATCCCAGCTTTCGATCCCGCCTGACAAGGAGTGTGTGCATGCAACTTGAGATATTCCAGGTCGATGCTTTTTCGGCCGAACCTTTTGGCGGTAACCCGGCGGCGGTGATTCCGCTGGACAGCTGGCTGCCGGACGATGTGCTGCAGCGCGTCGCCGAAGAGAACAACCTGTCCGAGACGGCCTACTTCGTGCGTAACGGCGAAGGCTTCGACCTGCGCTGGTTCACCCCTGCCGTGGAGGTCGATTTGTGCGGCCACGCCACGCTGGCTTCGGCCTGGGTGTTGTTCGAGCAGTTGCATGAGCAGGCCGATGTGTTGCGCTTCAATACCCGCAGCGGTGAGTTGCGCGTCAGTCGCGGTGCAGATGGCTTGCTGGCCATGGACTTCCCGGCCAAGCAACCTGTGGCGGTGGACATCCCCGATGGCCTGCTCGAGGCGCTCGGTCTGCCGAGCGCCCGCGCGCTGTACCGCTCGGATGACTTCGTGGTGGTGATCGACGATGCAGCGTTGATCGATCCGCTCAAGCCCGATTTCGTCGCGCTGTCGGCCTTCGATGTGCGTGGCATTGCCGTGACTGCACCGGGGCGCGGCTTTGACTTTGTCACCCGCTGGTTCGGCCCACGAGTGGGGATCAACGAAGATCCGGTGACCGGCTCGGCACACACCTCGCTGGCGCCTTACTGGTCCGAGCGCCTCGGCAAGCGCAGCCTCAGCTGCGAGCAGGGCGGGGTGCGCAAGGGGCAGTTGCAGTGCGAGGTGCCGGGTAACGGCCGAGTGATCATCAGCGGGCGTGGGGCGCTGTATATGCGAGGGACCGTGTTCATCTGACGGGCGAGGGTGGCTTGCGGGCCTCTTGTGGGAGCGGCGGTTCGCCGCTGCGACTTGCCCGCGAAGAGGGCTGTAGCTGCACCGCTATACTTTGCAGCTTTCTCACCCGCCAGGAGCCCACCCCATGTCTCACACCAAGCACGGCGCCTGCCTCTGCGGCGCCACCCGCCTGACTGCCACGGTCGAAAACCTCGAAGTCAACGCTTGCCACTGCAGCATGTGCCGCACCTGGGCCGGAGGCCCGATGTTGGCCGTGCACTGCACCCAGCCGCCCAGTTTCGAAGGCGCTGTTCCCAGCGTCTTCCGCTCCTCCGACTGGGCCGAGCGGGGCTTTTGCGGGCAGTGTGGCACTCACCTTTACTACCGCCTGATCGCCAAGAACGAATACGCGTTGCCGGTCGGCCTGCTCAAAGGCGCTGACTGGCAGTTCACGATGCAGATCTACGTCGACGAGCGCCCGAGCTGGTACTGCTTCTCCAATCAGACCCAGGACCTCACCGGCGAGCAGGTCATGCAGCTGTTCAGCTAAGCGCGTTTCGCAACCATTCGGCGAAATTGTGGGATTGCATGCCGGACTGGCCCGACTTGACTGGAGACGGCAGCCATCGTGAAGGTGATCGGCGGCGTCCGGTGGTCGATGCGCCAGCACGACGTCGCCCCCGGACTTGCCAAATCCGTGCATTCCTGAGAAAAGGGCGGCCTCGAAATCTGCCGCAAGGAAATGACCGTGACTCAGGAACTGCACATCACCGAGATCCAGGAAGGCGACGGCAAGGCCGTGGTCAAAGGCGCCCTGATCACCACCCAGTACACCGGCTGGCTGGCCGACGACAGCGAGTTCGACTCGTCCTGGTCGCGCGGCAAGCCCTTCCAGTGCGTGATCGGTACCGGCCGGGTGATCAAGGGCTGGGACCAGGGCCTGATGGGCATGCGCGTGGGCGGCAAGCGCAGGCTGCAGGTACCCGCGCACCTGGGCTATGGCGAGCGCTCGGTGGGCAGCATCCCGCCGAACTCGGACCTGACCTTCGAGATCGAGTTGCTCGAGGTGCTGACGCGGGATGATTGATGTCCAGTTGTTGCAAGGGTGACGTAATTCGGCAACATCGATGGTCCAACATGGCTGCTGCCAGGGAGGGCCAGCATGGAAGAGCCCATCAGGCGGCCGGTGCCTTGCACCGCCGCCGGCAAGGATGGTGCACAAGCAAGGATGCTCCCCGTCCTTAGCCGAACGAGCCCTGCCATGAAGTGGATGCAATACCTGCGACGCCGTCACCTGTTTCTCGGTCTCACCCTCGCCGCGGTGCTGATACCGCTGACCCTCGATGTGGTGCAAAGTCGCGACCAACACGGTGATGGAACCCAGACGCTGGTGTTCCTGCGCCATGCCGAGAAGCCCGGCGAGGGGCTGGGGCAACTGAACTGCCAGGGCCTCAACCGCGCCATCGACCTGGCCACGTTGCTGCCGGAGCGTTTCGGCGCTGCCGATTACGTGTTCGCAGCCGACCCCGGTCGGCATGTCGAGGAGGGCAGCGAGGATAAACGCTACAGCTACATCCGCCCGCTCATGACCATCAGCCCCAGCGCCATCCGCCTCGGGCTGCCGGTCAATATCGACTTCGGCGCCAACGACTACGACGATCTCGCCGAAGAACTGCTGCGCGCCAAGTACCGCAAAGCCACGGTCTACACCGCCTGGTCGCACGGCTACCTGCCAGACCTGATCAACGCCGTGGCTGGCAAGGCCCTGGGCGAGAAGCGCGTCATCACCTCGGACTGGGACGGCGATGATTTCGACACGCTCTACGTGATCACCCTGACCTGGCATGACGGCAAGGCCACCATGCTCAGCCGCAACGTGCGTCAGGAACTCGATGGTGGGTCCGAAGTTTGCCCGACCTGATTCAGACGTTTCTGACTCGGTCGGGGTGTCCAGCCTGACTTATTTCCAGGTGACGACAAGGCACTGTTCACGGGTTTCCGGAAATTCGATACCGGGCGTGAGGAGTGCGGGGTTGCATGGAAATCGATCGGTCTTATCGGTTCATCGGTCATCGCGGCGTGACCTTCGATGTCATCGAGTTCACCGTGAGGGCCGATAACTGCTGCTGGCTCAATACGCTGCATATTCCAACAGCGGGCCGACATCAGTATCGCGTGGTCGGCAAGGTGAAGGAACTGTACGAGCGGATGCAGGCCGGGCAGTTGCCCTGCGTGATGGTGGTGGCGGTTTCATTGCCGTTGACGCGTGAGCAGGGGGATCAACTCAATATGCAGCGCTGGACCGTGGCGAGTGTGGTTTCGGGAGCTGTGGGCGGTGCGGTTGCGGCCGTGGCAGGTCCGCTGGCTGGCGGGTTGACAAAAGCCAGCGTGGTTCCGCTTGTCGCCTCCCGTCTTCCCACCTTCCATGCCGGCGATGTCCTGATAGGCATAGACGCGAGAGTCCGGGGTGGTATCGGGCCGCAGCACTCCTCGATTGCTGTCAGGCTTTACCAATGATGCTGGATATGTATGAAGATCCAGTGCAGATAGGCTTGATGCTGGTAGTGACGGTTATCATTGACCATGTCATCAAATCGCCTGTCTGGCGCAAGTGGCTTGGGCTGTTCCTATTTCCCTTTGGATTGTTCAGCCTACTTTTCGTCCAAGCCTGGTCCTACTACGGCATTGATCTAATGTTGTGGAAGTCGTGGTGCATGATGATGGGGTCATGCTTGTTCTTTCGTCGCTACCACCATGTGCAACGGGACTGATTGCACACTGTTGGCTACAACGCCCTTCGACGCTCATCCTACGGGATGTCGAGGGGCGTTGGCCTTTAAGGGAATACCTTTCAAGGTGTATGCGTAGAGGCTGACAGGTGCTCGTCGGAAGCCTTTTAGCGCCTATGAGATCGAGCGCCGCCCGCGCGGCGCTTCGCGGGCAAGCCCGCTCCCACGGTTTGTTTCGGGCCAATCATTTCTGAAAGATTCGCGCAAGCCCTTGTCTGCTCTACTCGATATCTCATTTGAGCGGTTGCCTTTCATGCATATCGCGTCATGCGCCAAGCGGCGCGCATCGATGGATACTGGAGAAACTGGCCCGAAACAAACCGTGGGAGCGGGCTTGCCCGCGAAGCGCCGCGCGGGCGGCGCTCGATCTCATAGGCGCTGAAAAACTTTCGGCGACCGCCTGTGAGCCCTCACGCAATCACATGCAAACACATTGAAAGGTAGGCCTTAGGGGCTACCGCCCCAACCGCATCGGCCAGCCCACCACCTTCTTCACCCGTGGCGTCGCATAGGTGCGCACTTTCGACGTACTCAACCCCAATCGCACCAGCGATTCGGCGATGGTCACCGCGGCGCTCACCCCATCGACCACCGGCACGCCGGTACGCTGGCGAATCTGTTCGTCGAGCCCGGCCATGCCGCCGCAGCCCAGGCAGATCACCTCGGCCTTGTCGTCACGCACGGCACGTTCGGCCTGTTCGACGATGGCCTCCACGGCGCGCTGCGGATCAGCCTCCAGTTCCAGTACGGCCAGGCCGCTGGCCCGCACCGAGGCGCAGCGGTCGTAGAGTCCGGACAGCTTCAGGCGATCCTCGATCAGCGGCACGGTGCGGTCCAGCGTGGTGACCACCGAGTAGGCATGGCCCAGATACATCGCGGTGCTGGCGGCGGCATCGGTGATGTCCACCACCGGTACATTGAGCAACTCCTGCAAACCTTCGCGGCCGTGCTCGCCGTACCCGGCCTGGATCACCGCGTCGTAGGGCCGGTCGTAGGCCAGCACCCGGTCCATCACGGCGATGGCGGCCAGATAGCTCTCGAAATTTCCCTCCACCGACTCCGCGCCGAACCAGGGCGTCAGCCCGACGATCTCGGTGCCGGGCGCTGCAACGCTGCGCGCCTGTTCGGCAATGGCCTCGGTGATGGCTTCGGTGGTGTTGACGTTGACGATCAGAATACGCATCAAAGAACTTCCCTTGATCAATGGCTGCTATGGTCGACGGCGATGGCTTCGCCGCTGACGTCGAGGTATTGGCGATTGCGCGGTGCGATCAGCAGGTAGAGCGCGGCCGCGGTACCTGCGCCGATCAGCCAGGAGAATGGCGCGACGCTGTGGAAGTGCGGTACCAGCGCCAGCACGATCGCCAGCAGGGCCGATGGAATGAACGCCGCGAGCGCCCGAAGGTTGATGCCACGCGAGTAGTGATAGGCGCCGGCCGGGTTCTCGCTGTACAGCTCCGGCACGTTGACCCGGCCTTTGCGCAGCAGCCAGTAGTCGGACATGATCACGCCGTACAGCGGGCCGAGCAGGGCGCCCAGGCCGGACAGGAAGTACACGATCACCAGCGGGCTGTTGTACAGGTTCCACGGCAGGATCAGCACCGCCACGGTGGCACTGATCAGCCCGGCGCGGCGGAAGTTCAGGTGGCGTGGTGCCAGGTTGCTGAGCACGAAGGCCGGGGCGACGAAGTTGGCCATGATGTTCACCGCGACGGTGACGATCAGGAAGGCCATGCAGCCCAGGACCAGGAACAGGGTGTTGGGGATGGTAGCGACGATCTGGGTCGGGCTGTCGATCACCTGCCCGTTGATCTGGAACTGTGCGCCGCACAGCACCACGGTGATCACCGCAAATACCAGGATGTTCACTGGCAGACCCCAGAAGTTGCCGACGCGGATGGTCCTGCGGCATGGCGAGGACCGGGCGAAGTCGCAGAAGTTGAGCACCAGGGTGCCGTAGATTGCCAGCCAGAGCGCGCCGCCGGCAAAGATGTTGCGCCACATCTCGTAGCCGGTCAGCGGATCGGCCACCGACCAGGCGATGCGCGCATCGTTCTTGAAGAACATCCAGGCGGCCAGGCTCGCCACGGTCAGCAGGATCACCGGCCCGGCGAAACCTTCGTAACGGCGCACCATCTCCATGCCGTAGGCGAGGATCACCAACTGCACGATCCAGATCGCCACGAAGCATACCCAGCCCAGGCTCGACAATCCGAGAATGCTGTCGTGGTCATAGGCGGCTACCTGTGGCCACACGGCGGTGAGCAGCACGCGCAGTACCACCGAGGCCAGGTAGGTCTGGATACCGAACCAGGCGATCGCGATCACCGCGCGGATCAGCGCGGGAATCTGCGCGCCATGGATACCGAAGGCGATGCGGCTCATGACCGGGAACGGTACGCCGGTCTTCTGGCCCATGTAGCCGGAGAGGTTCATGAAGAAGTAGACAAGCGCGGCACCGATCGCCAGAGAGACGAGAATCTGCCAGCCGCCAAGGCCCAGGGCGAACAGCCCCATGGCGAAAGAGTAGTTGGCGATGTTGTGCACATCGTTGGTCCACAGGGCGAAGATGCTGTAGCCACCCCAGCGCCGACCCTCGATGCGGGTTGGCGCAAGATCACGGTTGTGCAGGCGTGGACTCAGCTCGTACGGTCCGGCGGGGTTTTCCAGCGTGGTGGCGGTGGGGCTGGTGCTGGCAACGGAAAGTTCAGGGGCAAGGTCGAGACTGCTACTCATTCCGGCGGCTCCTGATGCGCTAGGACTGCGATGAGGCGGGCTTGCGCACGGGCTCGCCTTCTCGTCTGTGCAGCATTGGCATCACTGGGTTCTGGGCGCTAGCGGCCTGCGGGGCAGGCGCTGCGTGTTCTTGTGTATTTATGTTTTGTTTAAGTTGTATACAAAACACAAGTTCACTCAAGCCAGTTCCATGCCAGAGAGGGCACAGTTTCTGAGTTGCTATTACTTTGACTTTCTCCTTTTGTTTGGTAACTTTATGAAAATAAAGAACTATAAATTGACCATTTGATCAGTATTTATTTTGCATTCACTTATTAGTTGATTTTAGAGTCAATTTTTATCGGCTTTCCGGTGTAACGTGTTGGGGCGTGTCCGTAACCAGTGCACACAAAAATGGCACTCTAGGTGACATTCTTGTGTACAAATCTTGGGTCATGCCATCGGTGGCAGGCGCCGCTTGACCGGTGTCTTCTTGATGATCGCGGTGTTGGTCTCGGCCAGGGTGTTGAGCCGGTCAAGCAGGGTGTCCAGCTGTTCCATCGAGCGCACATGCAGGCGGGCGATGAAGCAGTCCTCGCCGGTAACCTTGTCGCATTCGGTGAACTCGGGAATGGCGACGATCTGCCGCTCGACTTCCTGCAATTGCCCCGGCAGCGGTCGGATTCGCACGATGGCCTGTAACTGGTAACCGAAACAGCGTGGGTCGATTTCCACGGTGTAGCCGCGCAGCACGCCGCGTTCCTCCAGGCGGCGCAGCCGCTCGCTGACGCTGGGGGCGGAGAGGCCGCTGATCTGCGCCAGGGCCTTGAGCGAGCGGCGCGAATCCTCCATCAGGGCATTGATCAGCAGTTGGTCGATATCGTCGGTCATGCTTGCCTCGTCAGGTAAAAGTGCAAATCTGCCTTGATAGTAAAGGCGATTGGTGATTCTGGCCTTGTTTATCCGCTGGAGTGCCCATGTCCGCGCCAGCATACTGTTGCCATCTTCGACAGGAGGCATGAGATGGACAGTTCGATTCGTCGCGGCTCGCTGGAAATGGTCGCCGCCATGCTGATTTCCGGAACCATTGGCTGGTTCGTGCTGGTGTCCGGGCAGCCGGTGCTGGACGTGGTGTTCTGGCGTTGTGTGCTGGGCGCTGGCACCTTGCTGCTGATTTGTGCGGTCATGGGCTTTCTCAAGCCCGGTATCCTGAGCCGCACCACCTTTCTGTTGGCGGTGCTCAGCGGGGTCGCCATCGTCGGCAACTGGTTGTTGCTGTTCGCCTCTTATTCGCGCGCTTCGATCGCCATCGGCACGGCCGTCTACAACGTCCAGCCTTTCCTGCTGGTGGGCCTGGCGGCGGTGTTTCTTGGCGAGCGGATTACCGCAGCCAAGCTGACCTGGCTGACACTGGCCTTCCTCGGCATGTTGGCGATCGTCAGCGCTCACGGGCAAGGGCAGGGCGGCGATGAGTACCTGCTAGGTATCGGCCTGGCATTGGGGGCGGCGCTGCTCTATGCCGTGGCGGCATTGATCATCAAGCGCTTGAGCGGAACCCCGCCGCACCTGATTGCCTTGATCCAGGTAAGTACCGGCGCACTGCTGCTGGCCCCTTGGGTCGGGTTCGGCGGGCTACCGGCAGCGCCTGCCGCGCTGGGTAGCCTGGTGACACTGGGGGTGGTGCATACCGGGTTGATGTACGTGCTGTTGTACAGCGCCATCCAACGCCTGCCCACGGCGCTGACCGGCGCGCTGTCGTTCATCTATCCGATCGCCGCGATCCTGGTAGATTGGGTGGCGTTCGGCCATCGCTTGGCACCGCTGCAGTGGCTGGGCGTGGCGCTGATCCTGCTGGCGGCGGCAGGGATGCAGCAGGGCTGGTGGTTCAGGTCGCGCAGGGCGGCCTCGGCCTCACAAAGCAGGTAGAATGGCGGTTTTTCGCTATGCGGCCCGCCATGACCTCCCCGATTCACACTCTGGAGCAGCACCTGCTCACCGCCCTCGACCCCGCACCTGTCGAAACCCGTCGTCTGTTCCATGGCCGTGGCCGTTGCTGGCCGGGCCTGGAGCAGATCACCGTCGACTGGCTCGACGGGGTGCTGTTGGTCGCGCTGTTCCGCGAGCCGCCCGATGGCCAGTTGGCCGAACTCGAGGCGATGCTGCGTGCCCTCGCCGAGCGCCCGCAATGGAGCGGCCAGGCGATCCTGCTGCAGCACCGCTACCTGCCCGACAGCCCCGGTCAGTGGCTGCTCGGCGAGCCCTGCCAGCAGCGCGAGGTGATCGAGGACGGCTTGAAGTACCTGCTGGACCTGGGCGTTCGGCAGAACAACGGATTGTTCCTGGACATGCGCTACGGTCGCCGCTGGGTGCGGGAGCAGGCGGCGGGCAAGCGGGTGCTGAATCTCTTCGCCTACACCTGCGGGTTCTCTGTGGCGGCCATCGCCGGTGGCGCACAGCAGGTGGTGAACCTGGACATGGCCAAGTCGGCGCTGTCGCGTGGGCGCGAGAACCACCGCCTCAATGGCCATGATGCGTCATGCGTCGCTTATCTCGGGCATGAGCTGTTCAAGTCGTGGGGCAAGGTGCGCAAGTACGGCCCGTACGACCTGATCATCATCGACCCGCCGACCTTCCAGCGCGGCAGCTTCGTGCTCACCCAGGACTACGCCAAGATCCTGCGTCGTTTACCTGAACTGCTGAGTGAGGGCGGGACAGTGCTGGCCTGCGTGAACGATCCGGCGATCGGCCCGGAATTTCTCATCGACGGCATGGCGCAGCAGGCGCCGCAGCTGGCCTTTGTCCAGCGTCTCGAGAATCCACCGGAGTTTCCCGATGCCGACCCACAAGGCGGGTTGAAGGCGCTGGTCTTCCAACGGCTGGGCTGAACCCGAGGACTCGGGTTCGGCCCGGTCGCTGATCAGTATTCGGACAGCGAAAACTCGGTCAGGCAGAAGGTCGGCACCCCGGCGGCTTGCAGGCGGCGCGAGCCTTCGAGCTCGGGCAGGTCGATGATCGCTGCAGCCTCGAATACCTTGGCCCCGGTACGGCGCACCAGGTTGGCGGCTGCGAGCAGGGTGCCGCCAGTTGCGATCAGGTCATCGAAGATCAGCACCGAATCGCCGTCGCACAGGCTGTCGGCATGCACTTCCAGGAAGGCTTCGCCGTATTCGGTCTGGTAGGGCTCCGACAGTACGTCGGCCGGCAGTTTGCCCTGCTTGCGGAACAGGATCAGGGGCTTGTTCAGTTGGTGGGCGATGATCGAGCCGATCAGAAAACCCCGTGCATCCATGGCACCGATGTGGCTGAACTCGGCCTCGACATAGCGCTCGATGAACTGGTCGGCGACATAGCGCAGCCCGCGTGGCGACTGGAACAGCGGAGTGATGTCACGAAAGATCACGCCCGGCTTGGGGAAGTCCACTACCGGACGGATCAGGGCTTTGAGGTCGAAGGTGTCGCTGTGCATGGGGCGGGTATCCTGGAAAAACGTGGCGTCAGTATACCCTGCCGTGGCAGCGATCAGACCTCCATCGCACCACCGGCCAGCGCGCACAGCTGGATCGGGTCGAGGATGTGCACTTCCTTGCCTTCGGCCTTGAGCAGGCCGTTCTGCTGGAAGCGGGTGAACACGCGCGACACGGTTTCCACCGCCAGGCCCAGGTAGTTGCCGATCTCGTTGCGCGACATGCTCAGGCGGAACTGGTTGGCCGAATAACCGCGGGCGCGGAAGCGTGCCGAGAGGTTGACCAGGAAGGTGGCGATCCGCTCGTCGGCGGTCTTTTTCGACAGCAGCAGCATCATCTGCTGGTCGTCGCGGATCTCGCGACTCATCACCCGCATCAGTTGGCGGCGCAGTTGCGGCAGTTGCACCGAGAGCTCATCGAGGCGTTCGAAGGGGATTTCGCAGACCGAGGTAGTTTCCTGGGCCTGGGCCGAGACCGGATAGGCTTCGGTGTCCATGCCCGATAGCCCGACCAGTTCGCTGGGCAGGTGGAAGCCGGTGATCTGTTCTTCGCCGGCATCGCTGAGGCTGAAGGTCTTGAGGGCGCCGGAGCGTACAGCGTAGACCGAGCCGAAATTGTCACCCTGGCGGAACAGGAACTCGCCCTTCTTCAGTGGGCGGCCGCGCTTGACGATTTCATCCAGTGCGTCCATGTCCTCGAGATTGAGCGACAGGGGCAGGCACAGAGGGGCCAGGCTGCAATCCTTGCAATGGGCCTGGCTGTGAGGGCGCAGTTTGACTGGCTCGGACATTTCTTTCGATCCTTGTGATAAAGCACACATAAGCTGTAAGGGTAACCCACAGCTGGACTAGAGGCCAGCCTGCACTTTTTTGGTGCGGCTTGGCGGCACCCTGCGCGGATGAGTTCGGGCGCCTTCTACCAATCCATGGTGTGCCTGACAAGGCGGACTGTCCATGCGGTGTAACGTCTCGGAAAAACCGACTAGATGACCCGGGAAAAACGTTGGCGATTGTGCAGGTCCAGGTAGGCATCGAACACCATGCAGACCGAGCGCACCAGCAGCCGACCTGCCGGCAGCACCTTGATACCGCGGCTGTCGAGAGTGATCAGACCGTCACGCTGCATGGCCTGCAGTTGCGGCCAGAGCCCTTTGAAGTAACCACGAAAGTCCAGGGTGAAAGCCTGCTCGATCTGCTCGAAGTCCAGTTCGAAATGACAGATCAGTTGCTGGATCACGGCCCTGCGCACACGGTCATCCTGATTGCACAGCAGGCCACGCTGGGTCGCCAGTTGGGCGCTGGAGAGGGTGTCCTGGTAGGTGTTCAGGTCGCTGCTGTTCTGGCAGTAGAGATCGCCGATCTGACTGATAGCCGAAACCCCCAGCCCCACGAGGTCGCAATGACCGTGGGTGGTGTAGCCCTGGAAGTTGCGTTGCAGGGTACCTTCCTCCTGGGCGATGGCCAGTTCATCGTCGGGCAGGGCGAAGTGGTCCATGCCGATATAGCGATAGCCGGCGGCAGTGAGTTGCTCGATGGTGTTGTGCAGCATTTCCAGCTTGGCGGCCGGGGCTGGCAACTCGGCGGCGTCGATGCGTCGCTGGGGCATGAAGCGTTCGGGCAGGTGCGCATAGTTGAACACCGACAGGCGGTCTGGCTGCAGGCGAATCACCTCCTCAACGGTGCGGGCGAAACCTTCCGGGCTCTGGCGTGGCAGGCCGTAGATCAGGTCGAGGTTCACCGAGCGGAATTGCAGGGTGCGTGCGGCTTCCACCAGAGCGCGGGTCTGCTCCAGGCTCTGCAGGCGGTTGATCGCTCGCTGCACGGCCGGGTCCAGGTCCTGCACGCCGAGGCTGACACGGTTGAAGCCCAGCTCGCGCAACAGGCCCATGGTCGACCAGTCGGCTTCGCGCGGGTCGAGCTCGATGCCGTAGTCACCCGAATCATCATCCAGCAGGTTGAAATGCTGGCGCAGGCAGGTCATCAGCTGGCGCAGTTCCACATGGCTGAGAAAGGTGGGAGTGCCACCGCCGAAATGCAGTTGTTCGACCCGTTGCTTGGGGTCGAGGTGACAGGCGATCAGCTGGATCTCCTGCTCCAGGCGCTGCAGGTAGGGCGCGGCGCGGGCGCGGTCTTTGGTGATGACTTTGTTGCAGGCGCAGTAGTAGCAGATGTTGGCGCAGAACGGCACGTGCACGTACAACGACAGCGGGCGCACCGCACGGCGGCTTTCGCGCAGGGCATGCAGCAAGTCGAACGAACCCACTTCGCCATGCAATTGCACGGCGGTCGGGTAGGAGGTGTAGCGTGGTCCGGCCAGATCGTAGCGACGGATCAGGTCGGCATCCCAACGTAGGTCGTCGAGCATGTGGGCAGTCCCCGGATAGAGCAGCAGTGCCCGGAGTTTAGATATGTCTGTAGGAAGGGGTCTTGACTTGTATCAAGCCGAGTCGGCAGTCACCTGGTGCAACACTCTCAGGCGATCAATGCCCCATCAGCCAGTGCTGGTGCGGCCCAGGTAGCGTCCACAGGCCGAACAGCATCACCAACACTCCGCCCGCCATGCGCACGCTGCGCCGCCGTAGCAGCGCGTTGGCCCGTTCTGCGGCCAGGCCCGTGGCCAGCAACACTGGCCAGGTACCGACACCGAATGCCAGCATCAGCGCCGCGCTGTGCGCGGCGTTGCCCTGGCTCGCCGCCCACAGCAAGGTGCTGTAGACCAGCCCGCAGGGCAGCCAGCCCCACAGTGCGCCGAGCAGCAGGGCCCGCGGCAGGCTCGAGACCGGCAGCAGGCGCGACGCCAGCGGCTGGATGTGTCGCCACAAGCCTCGGCCCAGGGCCTCGATCCGGGTCAGCCCACTCCACCAGCCGGCCAGGTACAAGCCCATGGCGATCAGCAGCAAGGCTGCCACCACTCGCAGCAGTTGGGCGGCAGGGCTGCTGGCCAGGGCCCAGCCGGCCAGGCCCAGCAGCAGCCCGGCGGCCGCGTAGCTGAGCACGCGGCCGAGGTTGTAGGCGACCAGCAGGCGCAGGCGGCGGGCGCGTTGTTCGGGCGGGATGGCCAGGGTCAGGGCGCCCATCAGGCCGCCGCACATGCCCAGGCAGTGGCCACCGCCCAGCAGGCCGAGCACCAGGGCGGAACCGAGCAGCGGGAGCAGGTCAGACACGCGGGGTGGGATCCTTGTCGTCGGGCTGTTCGGGCTTGGCTTCTTCGGGTTTCACCGCGGCCTGGTGGCGCGGGTCCTGATCGTCGAACAGGATGCTGTGGGCAGGGCCCTCGAGGTCATCGTACTGGCCGCTGTCCACGGCCCAGAAGAAGATGTACACCGCCACGCCGACGAGCAGCAGGGCGGCGGGGATCATCACATAGAGGGCGGGCATCGGCGATTCCTGCTCAGGCCATGACGGGACGAGGGGCAGCATTGGCAGCCTGCACGGTTGGCATGCGCGTCAAGCGCAGGGCATTGAGCACCACGATCAGCGAGCTCACCGACATGCCGACCGCCGCCCACACCGGCGTGATCCAGCCCAGCGCGGCGAAGGGCAGCATGAGGCCATTGTACAGCGTTGCCCAGAGCAGGTTCTCGAGGATGTTACGGCGCGTGCGGCGCGCCAGGTCGAAAGCCTGTGCCAGTGCCTGCAGGCGGTTGGACAGCAGCACGGCGTCGGCGCTGGTCTTGGCCAGGTCGGTGGCCGAGCCCATGGCGATGCTGATGTCGGCGGCGGCCAGCACCGGCACGTCGTTGACGCCGTCACCGAGCATCAGCACCTTGCGTCCTTCGCTCTGCAGGGCCTTGACCCGGGCCAGCTTGTCGTCCGGACGCAGGCCGCCGATGGCCTGGTCGATGCCCAGTTGCGCGGCGACTTCCCCGACCATCGGCGAGCTGTCGCCCGACAGCAGCAAGGTCTGCCACCCGCGCGCCCTGCACGCGGCCAGCAACTCGCTGGCATCGTCACGCAGGCGATCGTCAAGGCCGAACCAGGCCAGGGGGCCCATGCGGTCACCCAGGAGCAGCCACTGCCCGCGGGGCTCGGGTACCGCCGGCACTTCGGCGCCGCTCAGGGCGCAGACGAAGGCGGCCTGCCCGATGCGCAGCCGCTGCTGGTCGACCTGGCCCTCAAGGCCCAGCCCAGGTACGGCCTGGACATCGTCGGCAGGTTCGGCACTGTGGCCGAAGGCACGGGCGATGGGATGTTCCGAGCGGTTCTCCAGGGCGGCTGCCAGGGCCAGGCAGCGGTCAGGCGCAAGGCTGCCCAGCGGGCGGATGCTGCGCAGGGCCAGGCGTCCTTCGGTCAGGGTGCCGGTCTTGTCGAACACCACGGTGTCGATCTGGTTCAGCCCTTCGAGCACGTGGCCGCGGGTCACCAGCAGGCCAAGTTTGTGCAGGGTACCGGTGGCCGTGGTCAGGGCGGTCGGGGTGGCGAGCGAGAGCGCGCAGGGGCAAGTCGCGACCAGCATCGCCAGGACGATCCAGAACGCGCGCTCGGCATCGAGGTGCCACCACCACAGGCCGATGGCCAGCGCCGCAGCCAGGCTGAACAACAGGAACCACTGCGAGGCGCGGTCGGCAATCTGCGCCAGGCGTGGCTTTTCCGACTGTGCGCGTTCGAGCAGGCGCACGATGGCCGACAGGCGCGAATCCTGGCCGAGGGCGTCGACCTCTACGGTCAAGGCGCTCTCGACGTTGAGCGTGCCACCGGTGACCCGGTCGCCAGCCCGTCGGGCCTGGGGCAGGTATTCACCGGTGAGCAGCGATTCGTCGATGCTCGAACGGCCTTCGAGGATACGACCGTCAGCGGGAATCACCGCGCCCGGCAGGACCTGCACATGATCGCCGCGGACCAGCTCGGCCAGCAGGATGCGTTCGGCACGCCCCTGCTCGTCGAGGCGCAGGCACGAGGCCGGCAGCAGGTTGACCAGTTGCGCGGTAGCCGCTGCCGTGCGTTCGCGGGCGCGCCGCTCCAGGTAGCGGCCGGTGAGCAGGAACAGGGCGAACATGCCCACGGTATCGAAGTACAGCTCGCCGCTGCCGGTGATTGCGGTCCAGATCCCGGCGCCATAGGCCAGGGCGATGGCCAGCGATACCGAGACATCCATTGTCAGATGGCGGGTGCGCAGGTCACGAGCAGCCCCTTTGAAGAACGGTGCGCAGCTGTAGAACACGATCGGCGTGGTCAGGAACAGCGCAACCCAGCGCAGGATGGTGTGCAGTTCGGGCGACAGGTCGATGTTGAATTCCGGCCAGGTCGCCATGGTCGCCATCATCGCCTGGAACCACAGCAGGCCCGCTACGCCGAGCCGTCGCAGCGCCGTGCGGTTTTCCCGGGCCAGTTGCTCGGCGGCCTGGTCGGGCTGGTAGGGGTGGGCGGCGTAGCCGATGCCGCGCAGTTCGGCGATCAGCCGCGAGAGCGGCAGTTGCCCGTCGTTCCACCTGACGTGCAGGCGGTGGTTGGACAGGTTCAGGCGCGCCTCGCCAACGCCTTCGAGATTGCGCAGGTGCTTCTCGATCAGCCAGCCGCAGGCCGCGCAACTGATGCCTTCGATCATCAAGGTGGTTTCGGCCAGGGCGCCCTGGTGCTGCACGAAGTTCTGCTGGACGTCGGCGCGGTCGTACAGCGCCAGTTCGTCCTGCAACTGCCGCGGCAGTGCCTCGGGGTTGGCACTGGTCTCGCTGCGGTGCTGGTAATAGTGCTCGAGCCCGCCTGCGACGATGGCTTCGGCGACTGCCTGGCAGCCAGGGCAGCAGAACTGCCGGGGCTGGCCGAGTACCACGGTGCTGAAGCGGTTGCCGGCGGGGACGGGCAGGGCGCAGTGGTAGCAGGGAGTGGGTTGAGTCATCGGGGTCATGCCTGGCCGTGGGCAACAGCGCAAAACCTGTGGGAGCGGGCTTGCCCCGCGATGGCGATCACCTGGACAACATCATTGCCTGGGCTGACGCTATCGCGGGGCAAGCCCGCTCCCACGGGGTCGGTGCTGTTGCAGCGGTTCATTCTTGATGCTCGGCGCCTTGCAGGGCTTCATCGCCCAACTGCAAGGTCACGCCATGCTCGACCTTCTCTTCCTCGAACAGGCGCCATACCTGGCCATTCTCGGTACCCAGCAGCTCGACGAAGCGCCGGCCCTCGACCTTGTCGTCGAGCTGGCCGACATAGCGCCCGGTTTCGCTACGGGCAAGCTGGACCTTGCGGTCCTTGTCCGGCTGGGTCGGCGAAATCAGGTTCAGCTCCAGGGTCTGCGGATCGCTGTTGCCGGTCAGGCGCAGTTCCACCTCGCCGGTCAGGTCGTCCAGATGCACGCTGGCCTTGAGGCCAAGCGTCTGGGCCAGCAGCTCGCGGTCCAGCGAGCGGTTGATGCCTTTGCCAGCCTCGTAGTAGTTGTCGTTGACCAGGTTGTCCGGGTTGCGCACGGCGATGCTGACCATGGTCAGGCTCAGGCACACCGAGGTGGTGAGGATGCCGATGATGATCCAGGGCCAGAGGTGCTTGTACCAGGGGCTGTTGGCGGTGGCGGCAGTCATTGTCGAACGTCTCTCTCAGCGGATCTGTGGGCCGATGAAGCGGCTCTTGGCTTCAACCTGGGTGCCGTTGTCGTCGGCATCCTTGAGGATGAAGGTGATGTCGTTGGTGCTCGAGGGCAGTTTCTCGGGGGCGACCGACAGCTGCACCGGCAGGCTGACGATATCGCCTGCGGCCACGCGGATCTCGCGTTGCCCGGACAGCTGCAGGCCAGGCAGGCCGGCGGCATCGAGCACGTAGACGTGGTCGCGCTGGTCCTTGTTCATCACCTTGAGGCTGTAGACGTTCTCGATCCAGCCTTGGGCGTTCTCGCGGTATAGCACGCGGTCCTTGCTGACGTCGAAGCCGACCAGTGAGCGGGTGGCGAAGGCGGTTGCCAGTGCACCGATCATCACCAGCAGCACCAGGGCGTAGCCAATCAGGCGCGGGCGCAGCATGTGGGTCTTCTGCCCGGAAAGATTGTGCTCGGTGGTGTAGCTGATCAGCCCGCGCGGGTAGTCCATCTTGTCCATGATGCCGTCGCAGGCGTCGATGCATGCGGCGCAGCCGATGCATTCGATCTGCAGGCCGTCGCGGATGTCGATGCCGGTGGGGCAGACCTGCACGCACATCGTGCAGTCGATGCAGTCGCCCAGGCCCTGGGCTTTATAGTCGACGCCTTTCTTGCGCGGGCCACGGGCTTCGCCGCGGCGTGGGTCGTAGGAGACGATCAGCGTGTCCTTGTCGAACATCACGCTCTGGAAGCGCGCGTAGGGGCACATGTACACGCACACCTGTTCGCGCAGCCAGCCGGCGTTGCCATAGGTGGCGAGGGTGAAGAAGCCGACCCAGAAATAGGCCCAGCCATCGGCCTGGCCGGTGAAGAATTCGATGGCCAGTTCGCGGATTGGCGAGAAGTAACCCACGAAGGTCAGGCCGGTGACGAAGCCGATCAGCAGCCACAGGCTGTGCTTGGCCAGCTTGCGCAGGAACTTGTTGCCGCTCATGGGCGCCTTGTCGAGCTTCATGCGCTGGTTGCGGTCGCCCTCGGTGACTTTTTCGCACCACATGAAGATCCAGGTCCACACGCTCTGCGGGCAGGTGTAGCCACACCAGACACGGCCTGCGTACACGGTGATGAAGAACAGGCCGAAGGCGGCGACGATGAGGATGCCCGACAGCAGGATGAAGTCCTGTGGCCAGATGGTGGCGCCGAAGATGTAGAACTTGCGTTCGGGCAGGTTCCACCAGACGGCCTGGTGCCCGCCCCAGTTCAACCATACGGTGCCGAAGTAGAGCAGGAACAGCAATGCGCCGCCGACCATGCGCAACCTGCGGAACACGCCGGTGAAGGCGCGGGTGTAGATTTTCTCTCGAGAGGCGTAGAGGTCGACGGAATCCTTTCCTTTGTTGGCAGGCGGGGTGACGTCATGTACCGGAATCTGCTTGCTCATCATCAAGTCCCACGGCAGTGGAGAAATGCCAGGGCCAGTGCATGCCGGCCGTGGTCGCGCGCCTGTGTTGGCGCTCTGCGGCCCATGATACGCCTGTGATGGCAGGGTAGGGCTTGGCTGCGACGTTTAGTCGCGTTGGGTGGTCGTTTGAATCGTGTTATGGCGAGTGTCAATTGATCCAGGTCAGCCAGTGGTGCATTTGCCGGCCTCATCGCGGGCAAGCCCGCTCCTACAAGTACTGCACCAGCCTTGTGGGGGCGGGCTTGTCCCGCGATGAGGCCAGCCCAGGCTTACTCAGCCGGTTGAGCCGGATCCGCCTGCTGCGACAGGCTGTACACATAAGCCGCCAGCAGGTGCACCTTGTCGTTGCCCTGGATTTCGGCCTGGGCGGGCATCTGCCCCTGGCGACCGTAACGAATGGTCTGCTGCAACTGGGCGAAGCTCGAGCCGTAGATGAACGCCTGCGGGTGAGTCAGGTTGGGTGCGCCCATGGCGGGGGTGCCCTTGCCTTCAGGACCGTGGCAGGCCACGCAGTTGGCGGCGAAGAGTTTCTGCCCGTTGGCCGCGTCGGCCTTGATGCCCTCGGGCAGGCTGCGCCCGTCCAGGTTGGTCAGCACGAAGGCGGCAACGTCCGCCACGCCCTGCTCGCCGATCACCTCGGCCCAGGCCGGCATCACACCATGACGGCCATTCATGATGGTGGTCTTGATGGTTTCCGGTTCGCCGCCCCAGCGCCAGTCGCTGTCGGTCAGGTTGGGGAAACCGTACGCTCCCTTGGCGTCCGAACCATGGCACACCGAGCAGTTGGAGGCGAACAGGCGTGCGCCCATCTTGAGGGCCTGCGGATCCTTGGCGACGTCTTCCAGCGGCATGGCCGCGAACTTGGCGAAGATCGGCCCGAAGCGGGCATCGGCCTTGGCCATTTCCTTTTCCCATTCGTGCACGCCGGTCCAGCCCGACTGACCATTGCTGAATTCGGTCTGCTTGTCGTTATCCAGGTACGTATAGCCTGGCAGGATGCCTTTCCAGTTGCCCAGGCCCGGATACAGCGCCAGGTAGCCGAGGGCGAAGACGATGGTGCCGACGAACAGCCAGAACCACCATTTGGGCAGCGGGTTGTCGTACTCCTCGATACCGTCGAACGCATGGCCGACGGTTTCGTCGGTGATCTCTTCGCGCTGGCCCTTGCGGGTCGACAGCAGCAGCCAGGTCAAGGCGAAGATGGTGCCCAGGGTCAGGACGGTGACGTACAGACTCCAGAAGGTTGTCATTGTTGTTTGCTCCCAGAAGCATTCTTTTGCGCGTGCTCGACATGCCGGCTGGCCTCGGGATCATCCGCGAAGGGCAGTTGCGTGGCCTCGTCGAAATCCTTCTTGCGCCGCGGGCTGAACACCCACAGCGCCAGGCCCACGAAGGCCACCAGCACGACGACGGTGCCCAGGCCGCGAATCATCCCGATATCCATCAGCGTCACCGTTTGCTCTTGATGAGGGTGCCAAGGCCTTGCAGGTACGCCACCAGGGCGTCCATCTCGGTCTTGCCCTTGACCGCATCGCGGGCACCGGCGATATCTTCGTCGGTGTAGGGCGTGCCGAGGGTGCGCAGCACTTCGAGCTTCTTGGCCGTATCCTTGCCATCGAGGTGGTTTTCCACCAGCCATGGGTAAGCGGGCATCTTCGATTCCGGCACCACGTTGCGCGGGTTGTACAGGTGTGCGCGGTGCCAGTCGTCGGAGTAGCGTCCGCCGACGCGGGCCAGGTCCGGGCCGGTGCGCTTGGAGCCCCAGAGGAAGGGGTGGTCCCACACGCTTTCACCGGCCACCGAGTAGTGGCCATAGCGTTCGGTCTCGGCACGGAACGGACGGATCATCTGCGAATGGCAGCCTACGCAGCCTTCGCGGATGTAGATGTCGCGCCCTTCGACCTCCAGCGCGGTGCGCGGCTTCATGCCCTCGACCGGCTTGTTGGTGACGTCCTGGAAGAACAGCGGGACGATTTGCGTCAGGCCGCCGATGCTCACGGCGATGACCATGAAGAAGGCCAGCAGGCCTATGTTCTTCTCGACTGCTTCATGCTTCATCAGTGCGCTCCCACGACGACGATCTTGGCGGCTTCATCGGCCTGCGCCGGATTGGCAGCGCGTACCGTGCGCAGCACGTTGTAGGCCATCAGCAGCATGCCCGAGGCGAAGAAGGCGCCGCCCAGTGCGCGGACGATATAGCCCGGATGGCTGGCCTGCAGCGCTTCGACGAAGGAGTAGGTGAGGGTGCCGTCATCGTTGATCGCGCGCCACATCAGGCCTTGGGTGATGCCGTTGACCCACATCGAGGCGATGTACAGCACGGTGCCGATGGTCGCCAGCCAGAAGTGCGCATTGATCAGGCCGACGCTGTGCATCTGCTCGCGGCCGTACAGCTTCGGAATCATGTGGTACACCGCGCCGATGGAGATCATCGCCACCCAGCCCAGGGCGCCGGCGTGGACGTGGCCGATGGTCCAGTCGGTGTAGTGCGACAGCGAGTTGACCGTCTTGATCGCCATCATCGGCCCTTCGAAGGTCGACATGCCGTAGAACGCCAGCGACACCACCAGGAAGCGCAGGATCGGGTCGGTGCGCAGTTTGTGCCAGGCACCGGAGAGGGTCATCATGCCGTTGATCATGCCGCCCCAGCTCGGGGCCAGGAGAATGATCGACATCACCATGCCCAGCGACTGCGCCCAGTCGGGCAGGGCGGTGTAGTGCAGGTGGTGGGGGCCGGCCCAGATGTACAGGGTGATCAGCGCCCAGAAGTGCACGATCGACAGGCGGTAGGAGTAGATCGGACGCTCGGCCTGCTTGGGCACGAAGTAGTACATCATCCCCAGGAAGCCGGTGGTGAGGAAGAAGCCCACGGCGTTGTGGCCATACCACCACTGGATCATCGCGTCAGTGGCACCGGCGTAGGCCGAGTACGACTTGAACAGGCTGACCGGCAGCGAGATGTGGTTGACGATGTGCAGCATCGCGGTGACCACGATGAAGGCGCCGTAGAACCAGTTGCCCACGTAGATGTGCTTGGTCTTGCGCTTGACGATGGTGCCGAAGAACACCACTGCATAGGTGACCCAGACGATGGCCAGCAGGATTGCGATGGGCCATTCGAGCTCGGCGTATTCCTTGGTGGTGGTGTAGCCCATCGGCAGGGTGATCAGCGCGCCGAGGATCACCGCCTGCCAGCCCCAGAAGGTGAAGGCGGCCATGCCGTCGGAGATCAGCCGGGTCTGGCAGGTGCGCTGCACCACGTAGTAGCTGGTGCCGAACAGGGCACAGCCGCCGAAGGCGAAGATCACCAGGTTGGTGTGCAGCGGTCGCAGGCGTCCGAAGCTGGTCCAGGGCAGGTCGAAGTTGAGCTGCGGCCACACCAGCTGCGATGCGATGAAGACGCCGAGGCCCATGCCAAGGATCCCCCAGACCACCGTCATGATGGCGAACTGGCGGACGACCTTATAGTTATAAGCAGTCGGACTGATTGCTGTGCTCATGCTAAGGTTCCACGGTTTAGGTGTTCTTGTTGGTGGAAAAATCGGCGCCAGTCTCGATAGCCGCAATGGCTATGGCAACGCAAGGTACCCTGCGCCGACCCGTGTCCATACCCTTCCCACCACCGTCCCGTGGCGTTTCGGGTCGAACGATTGTACACAAATAAATATCTGTAATGTGTACCGTTTTTCACCTTTTTCTGATCGATCGGTCAAGCTTTTTTTTTGATGTCTTTTTCGCGCGCGGCGTCAGGCAATGCGCCGCGTCGAGGCCATCGCTGCAACGCGAGGCCACTGTGGCAACAAGCTTAGTTCCGTTCGGAGGGGGTGCAAGGGAGGGGGAGCGGCGCACCCCTGTGGGAGGGCGAGTCGCCGCTCCCACAGGGGGGATTTGCAGGGGTACTTACTTGGTTGTCAGCGTTTCAGCGTTTTCATCATGGGACAGGCTGTACACGTAAGCCGCCAGCAGGTGCACCTTGTCGTTGCCCTGGATCTCGGCCTGAGCCGGCATCTGGCCCTGGCGACCATAGCGGATGGTCTGCTGCAACTGGGCGAAGCTCGAACCGTAGATGAACGCCTGCGGGTGAGTCAGGTCGGGTGCGCCCATGGCGGGGGTGCCCTTGCCTTCCGGCCCATGGCAGGCCACGCAGTTGCTGGCGAAGATCTCCTTGCCCTTGGCCACGTCGGCCTTGGCCCCTTCAGGCAGGCTGCGGCCATCGAGGTTGGTGAGCACGAAACCTGCGACATCCGCCACGCCCTGTTCGCCGATGACCTCGGCCCAGCCTGGCATCACGCCATGGCGGCCGTTCATGATCGAGGCCTTGATGGTCTCGGGTTCACCGCCCCAGCGCCAGTCCTTGTCAGTCAGGTTGGGGAAGCCGTAGGCCCCTTTGGCGTCCGAGCCATGGCACACCGAGCAGTTGGAGGCGAACAGGCGTGCGCCCATCTTCAATGCCTGCGGATCCTTGGCCACTTCCTCCACCGGCATGGCGGCGAACTTGGCGAAGATCGGCCCGAAGCGGGCGTCGGCCTTGTCCATTTCTTTCTGCCATTCGTTGACCTGGGTCCAGCCATTCTCGTAGCCGGGCAGGATGCCTTTCCAGTTGCCCAGGCCCGGGTAGAGGATCAGGTAGCCGACCGAGAACAGCAGGGTGCCGACGAACAGCCAGAACCACCATTTGGGCAGCGGGTTGTCGTACTCCTCGATGCCGTCGAAGCTATGGCCCATGGTCTGGTCGGTGGTGTTGTTGCTCTGGCCCTTGCGGGTGCCGAGCAGCAACCAGGTCAGGCCGATCAGGCTGCCGATGGTCAGTACGCTGATGTACGTACTCCAGAAGGTGGTCATTGCCCGTTACTCCTCATGGCAGGTTCCTGCCCGGCAGGGGGCAGGCGGTCGTCGTCGAAGGGCAGCAGGCGCGCTTCGGCGAAATCACGGTCGCGGCGGCGGTTGAACACCCAGAGCGACAGGCCGATGAAGGCGATCATCACCACCAGGGTGCCGAGGCCGCGGATCATGCCGATGTCGAATTCCATCGTGCTTACCTCTTGTTCTTGATCGAGGTGCCCAGCACCTGCAGGTAGGCGACCAGCGCATCCATCTCGGTCTTGCCCTTGACCGCGTCGCGGGCACCGGCGATGTCTTCGTCGGTGTAGGGCACGCCGAGGGTGCGCAATACGCGCAGCTTGGTGTCGGTGTGGCTGTTGTCGACCGGCTGTGCGACCAGCCACGGGTAGGCCGGCATCTTCGATTCCGGTACCACGTTGCGCGGGTTGTACAGGTGCGCGCGGTGCCAGTCGTCGGAGTAGCGTGCGCCGACGCGGGCCAGGTCCGGGCCGGTGCGCTTGGAGCCCCAGAGGAAGGGGTGGTCCCACACGCTTTCACCGGCCACCGAGTAGTGACCATAGCGTTCGGTCTCGGCGCGGAACGGACGGATCATCTGCGAATGGCAGCCTACGCAGCCTTCGCGGATGTAGATGTCGCGGCCTTCCAGTTGCAGCGCGGTGTAGGGCTTCATGCCCTCGACCGGCTTGTTGGTGACGTCCTGGAAGAACAGCGGGACGATCTGCGTCAAGCCGCCGATGCTGACGGCGAACACCATCAGCAAGGCCAGCAGGCCGACGTTTTTCTCGATGACTTCATGTTTCATCAGGCGTGTCTCCTCAAGCCAGCTGGGCGTTCGCAGGGGCGGCGTCAAGCGCTGGCGAACGCACGGTGCGCCAGGTGTTCCAGGCCATCAGGAACATGCCGCTGAGGAAGATCGCCCCGCCGACGAACCGCACGATGAAGCCGGGGTGGCTGGCCACCAGGGTTTCGACGAACGAGTAGGTGAGCGTGCCGTCGCTGTTGACCGCACGCCACATCAGGCCCTGGGCGATGCCGTTGACCCACATCGAGGCGATGTAGAGCACGGTGCCGATGGTTGCCAGCCAGAAATGCGCGTTGATCAGGCCGATGCTGTGCATCTGCTGCTTGCCGAACACCTTCGGAATGGTGTGGTACAGCGCGCCGATGGAGATCATAGCCACCCAGCCCAGGGCGCCGGCGTGGACATGGCCGATGGTCCAGTCGGTGTAGTGAGAGAGGGCGTTGACGGTCTTGATCGCCATCATCGGGCCTTCGAAGGTCGACATGCCGTAGAACGCCAGCGACACCACGAGGAAGCGCAGGATCGGGTCGCTGCGCAGTTTGTGCCAGGCGCCGGAGAGGGTCATCATGCCGTTGATCATCCCGCCCCAGCTCGGTGCGAGCAGGATCAGCGACATGATCATGCCCAGTGACTGGGCCCAGTCGGGCAGGGCGGTGTAGTGCAGGTGGTGCGGGCCGGCCCAGATGTACAGGGTGATCAGTGCCCAGAAGTGCACGATGGACAGGCGATAGGAATACACCGGACGCTCTGCCTGCTTGGGCACGTAGTAGTACATCATTCCCAGGAAGCCTGCGGTCAGGAAGAAGCCCACGGCGTTGTGGCCGTACCACCACTGCACCATGGCGTCGGTGGCCCCGGCGTAGACCGAGTACGACTTGGTCAGGCTGACCGGCATCTCCAGGTTGTTGACGATGTGCAGAATCGCCACGGTGAGGATGAAGGCACCGAAGAACCAGTTGCCCACATAGATGTGCTTGGTGGTGCGCTTCATCAGCGTGCCGAAGAACACGATGGCGTAGCAGACCCAGACGATGGTGATCAGGATGTCGATCGGCCATTCGAGCTCGGCGTATTCCTTGGAGCTGGTGTAGCCCAGTGGCAGGCTGATCGCTGCCAGCAGGATCACCAGTTGCCAGCCCCAGAAGGTAAAGGCCGCCAGTTTTGGCGCGAAGAGGATGGTCTGGCAGGTACGCTGCACCGAATAATAGGAGGTGGCGAACAGGGCACAGCCACCGAAGGCGAAGATCACCGCGTTGGTGTGCAGCGGTCGCAGACGACCGAAGCTGGTCCACGGAAGGTCGAAGTTGAGGCTCGGCCAGACGAGTTGCGCGGCGATGAAGACGCCGAGCCCCATGCCGACGATGCCCCACACCACCGTCATGAGGGCGAATTGGCGGACCACCTTGTAGTTGTAGGCGGTACTGCTGGTTGTGTTCATGTATGGGTTCCCATCCACGGTTATAGGCAGGCTAAACAGCGAGGCAAGCATGAAAGATGGGCAATGTGCCGGTATTGACGGGGATCAATGGGCCCAAGTGGGAAATGTCCCAGGCTTGCGCGTCGATCCGCCGCAAATCCGGGGCGATCAGGGGCGTTCCTGCAGCCTGATCCTGGCCCACGGCGCCGGTGCGCCGATGGACAGCGCGTTCATGGACGAGATCGCGCAAAGGCTGGCGGGGCTTGGGGTCGGGGTGATCCGCTTCGAATTTCCCTACATGGCCGAGCGCCGGATAAACGGCGGCAAGCGTCCGCCCAATCCGCAGAAGGTGCTGCTCGAGTGCTGGCGCGAGGTGTATGGGCAGGTGCGACCATTGGTCACGGGCACCTTGGCCATTGGCGGCAAGTCGATGGGCGGGCGCATGGCCAGTTTGCTGGCCGATGAGCTGCAGGTGGATGCGCTGGTGTGCCTTGGGTATCCGTTCTATGCCGTGGGCAAGCCGGAGAAGCCGCGGGTCGAGCATCTGGCCGAGCTGAAGACTCCGACGCTCATCGTGCAGGGCGAGCGGGATGCGCTGGGGAATCGGGAGGCGGTCGAGGGGTATGCGCTGTCACCGGCAATCGAGGTGAACTGGCTGGTGGCGGGGGATCATGATCTGAAGCCGCTGAAAGCTTCAGGGTTCAGCCATGAGCAGCATCTGCAGGCGGCGGCTGAGAAGGTGGCGGGGTTTCTGAAGGGTTAGCGCTGGATTCTTCGCGGGCAAGCCCGCGAAGCGCCTGATGCTTAGTCGCGATACTCGCACAGGTAGGCGGTATCGACCTTGACCTGCAGCTGGAACTTGCTGTCGGCAGGCACATTGAACTTGTCGCCGGCGTTGAAGGTTTCCCAGTTGTCGCTGCCTGGCAGCTTGACGATCAGGGCGCCGGAGACCACGTGCATGATCTCGCGCTTGGCGGTGCCGAACTCGTATTCGCCCGGGGCCATCACGCCCACGGTGGCCGGACCTTCTTCGCCTGCGAAGGCGATCGACTTGACGGTGCCGTTGAAGTACTCGTTGACCTGGAACATGGGCGACTCCTGAACAGAAGGGCTGAAAAAAGGCTGGCCAGTATGCCCAAGCCCTGCGCGGTCGTCATCTGCTTTCAGGTGAGGCTCAAGGGCAGCAACCGCGCGGTATTGCGTGCATCCTCCAGCGCCCGGTGCTGCTGGCCGACGAACTGCATGCCCGCCAGTTGCAGCGCACCGTTCAGGCCGGTGGGGCGCTGCAGGTGGCGGGCCTTGGCAAAGCGCTGCTTGAGGTTGATGTGCGGCAACTGCGCCAGCAGGCTGCTGACCTGATGCTGCTGCCATTCCTGCAACAACTGCTGGCGGTCGTAGTCGCCCCAGCTGACCCAGGCCTGCAACTGCGCCTGGTGATGACCGAGCCAGCGCTCGAACTGCGCCCAGATTTCGGCAAACGGTGCGGCGCTGTCGATACTGGCCTGGCCGATGTGCGTCAGCTCGCGGCAGAACGGTGTCAACTGCGGACGCCGCCGCGGCTTGACGAAGCGCTGGAAGTGATCGACCTCGCGGCCTTCGCGGGTGACCAGGCTTGCGCCGATTTCAATGATTTCCATCTCGGTGACCGGCCAGCCACCGTCGTCGGTCGTGGCTTCCAGGTCGATGACCAGCCAATGGCCCATACCAGGCTCCCTTGCAAGACGCTGTGGTCCGCGGCGTTAGGCATGGGCCAGGGCCGCGGGCCCCTAGGGTCTGTCTGAAATGTATCTGCACTCGCCCATACTGCGTTGAAACGGGGCTCGGAATGCTCATGTACTCCAGTACACTCCGCTTCCTCCCCCCGTTTCGCCTTGTCTGGCCTTCGCGCAGACACATTTCAGACAGACCCTAGAGCGTAGCCAATCCAGAACCCTTACGGCATCCCCTGGCAGAATGCCGCTATTTTGGCATAACCAGCGGTTGTGCCCTGACAGGAAAACGCCTAGCTTAGGCGCATCAAGGTCCACGCCCGTGATTTGAGTGCCTCACTTGACGCCACTGCCCGCCCTCAAGGCCCTGTCATCCCTGATGATGCTCGCTGCACTGTGGCTGGCCGGCTCGGCCTGTGCCGCCGAAATGGTGGAGGTGCGGATCGGGGCTGCGCATTTCCCGCCTTATACGGTGCGTCCGGAGCAGGGGGCCGATACGGGCCTGTTGCCGCAGCTCGCCGAGGCACTGAACCAGCTCCAGGCCGGTTACCGTTTCGTTCTGGTGCCGACCTCGATCCCGCGTCGTTTTGGTGATTTCCAGCAGGGGCGCACCGACATGGCGATCTTCGAGAACCCGCAATGGGGTTGGCAGCAGATCCCACACACGGTAGTCGACATGGGCCTGGAAGATGCCGAGATCTTCGTCGCCCATCGTCAGGCAGGGCGTGACCAGCATTATTTCGATGACCTCAAAGGCAAGCGCCTGGCGTTGTTCAATGGCTATCACTACGCGTTTGCCGATTTCAATCCCGACCCTGAGTACTTGAAGAAGACCTTCCGGGCCATCCTCTCCTATTCCCACGACAGCAACCTGTCGATGGTGCAACGCGAGCGTGCGGACATTGCCCTGGTGACCCGCTCGTACCTGAGTGACTACCTCAAGCGCAACCCGGCCAAGGGCAGCGAGCTGCTGGCCTCGGATCGGGTCGATCAGGTCTACCATCACTACGCGCTGCTGCGGCCTGGTGCGCCGATCCGCGCCGAAGTCTTCACCCAGTTGATGCAGCGCCTGCGCGACAGCGGTGAGCTGGCAGCGCTTTTCGGCCCTTATCGGATCACCGTGCAAACGCCGAACAATTAAATTCGCGGGCTGCGATCACGTTCAGACACTTGAGTGTGATTCCATTTTTCCGTGAGCCATGACCATGCCTTTCGACGCTGCTTCGACGCCGTTTTCCCTTCCTCGATGGCACAGCCTGCAAGGCGACGAGACCGGTTCCCGGTTGAGTCTGACCCTGGAGGGGCGCCCGCTGATCCAGGTACGCCTGGTGCCCGCCGACCCTGTGCAGGTTCACCTGGAAACCGTCTGCCCGGATCGCGGCGTCCAGGCCCTGTGGGCTGCCTGCTACTGGCTGCTGTCGCGCGATCCCGCCTGCCAGCGCCTGGCCTGGCATGTGCCGAAGGCGCCAGCGTGGGTACCGTCGTTGCTGGCGAGCGGCCTGCTGGTGCCCAGCGAGCAAGCGCACGTGTTGATCTGCGAGCGAGCGCTGTTCTGGCAGTTGCCGCAGCCCTGGCTTGGCGAGGTACAGAGCGGTGTCTACCCGCAGCAGATGCAGATCAGCAACGGCAAGCGCCATCCACGCCGCGCCCCCAAACCCCGGGGCGAGGTGTATCGCCGTTTCGATGCGCGCCTGGGGGCGTGGGTGTCGCTACGCACCCTGGAAGTCGAGCAGGACCTGGCGCGTTTCAACCGTTGGCAGAACGACCCCCGTGTCGCGCACTTCTGGCAGGAGCAGGGCAGCCTGGAGCAGCACCGCGAATATCTGAGCAAGCTCGAGGCAGACCCGCACACCCTGACACTCATCGGCTGTTTCGACGATGAGCCGTTCGCCTACTTCGAAGCCTATTGGGCCAAGGAAGACCGCATCGCGCCGTTCTATCCGGCCGACGACTACGACCGCGGTATCCATATGCTCGTGGGCGAACAGGCGCATCGCGGCCCGCACAAGGTGGCGAGCTGGATGTCGGCGCTGGTGCACTACCTGTTCCTCGACGACCCGCGCACCCAGCGCGTCGTCGCCGAGCCGCGCGCCGACAACGGCAAGATGATCGGCTACATGCACGATCAGTGCTTCCACTGCGACAAAGAGTTCGATTTCCCGCACAAGCGGGCGGCGCTGATGATCCTGGGGCGTGAGCGTTTCTTCGATCGTTGCACGCTGGTCTAGCGGCGCGCAGGGCGTGGGCCGCTGTGCGGCCCGATCACGCTGACAGGTGCCGTGCGGTGCGCGCGATACCTGTGAGGCGGTCAGCCCTCGGCCTGGCGGCTGTTCTTGCGGCAGTGGATCAGCGCGTCGCGGATCATGAAGTTGACCAGCGTTGGTGAGACCCCGAGCTCCTTGGCGATGTCTTTTTGCGGCACGCCGTGCAGGCGGTACATCTCGAACGCGTAGCGAGTGCGCTGGGGCAGCTCGTTGAGCGCTTCGGCGATGTGCTCGAGGGTCGCCAGGTTGATGTGGGTGGCTTCTGGCGAGGCATTCTGGATCACCACGTTCATGCCTTCTTCCTCGCTGCCCGAGTACTTCAGCTCCATCGCCTGCTTGCGGTAGTGGTCGATGGCCAGGTTGCGCACGATCTGGAACAGGTAGCTGAGCTGGGCCTTGAACGATGACGTGATTTGCGGCGCGGAACCGAGCCGGAAGAAGGCATCCTGCACCACATCCTCGGCGCGCGACCGACAGCCCGTGATACGGGCGGCAATCTTGACGAGGATGCTGCGATTGTCGACGAACGCCTGGAGTAATGGTGAATCGCACTTACTTGTGGATAGTTGTTCCGCCATGGAAATCACCTTGTCTCTGTGAGGAAAGGGAGCACACCGATTAGTCATGCTTCCTACAACGTGCGACAAACTATTCAGAATGATAATGATTGTCAAATACAGAAGTAAGTGAGTCTCTATTCGATTGCGGTCTAAGCTGCACGCCCTCCATGACCCCTGTGTGAACGTCGTTCGCAGGCCCGCGACGTTTCTAATTATTTCTCCGGCCCATCCGTTCCCCTGTGTACATCCGGCCGCCGACTGCCGCCCGCCCGACGTGCCTTGCGCACCTGGCCCGGCCCCGGCCCGACTTACCCAGACACTGGCAGGAACACTCCATGACGGACGCCTTCGAACTCCCGCTCACGCTGGTCCAGGCCCTGGCGCAACGCGCCGCGGCGACCCCGGACCGGATCGCCTTGCGCTTTCTGGCCGACGATCCCCGCGAACAGGCGGTGCTCAGCTACCGCGAGCTGGACCTGCGCGCCCGTACCATCGCCGCCGCCCTGCAGGCCCGTGCCACGTTCGGCGACCGGGCGATCCTGCTGTTTCCCAGCGGTCCGGACTATGTCGCGGCATTCTTCGGCTGCCTGTATGCCGGAGTGATCGCAGTGCCAGGCCTATCCGCCGGAGTCTTCGCGCCAGCACCATCAGGAGCGGCTGCTGTCGATCATCGACGATGCCCAGCCGCGTCTGCTGCTGACGGTAGAAGCGCTTCATGACAGTTTGCAGGGCCTTGATGCTCTGGCGACGGATGCCGCCCCGGGCCTGCTGGCGGTGGACCGCCTGGCCCCTGAGCTGGCCGACGACTGGCGTGAACCGGCGCTGGCCGGCGAGCACATCGCCTTCCTGCAGTACACCTCTGGCTCCACCGCGCTGCCCAAGGGTGTGCAGGTCAGCCATGGCAACCTGGTGGCTAACGAGCAACTGATCCGCCAGGGTTTTGGCATCGACCTCAACCCTGACGATGTGATCGTCAGCTGGCTACCGCTGTACCATGACATGGGCCTGATTGGCGGCCTGCTGCAACCGATCTTCAGCGGCGTGCCCTGTGTGCTGATGTCGCCGGGCTACTTCCTCGCCCGGCCCCTGCGCTGGCTGCAGGCGATCAGCGAATACGGTGGCACCATCAGTGGCGGCCCGGATTTCGCCTACCGCCTGTGCAGCGAACGGGTCAGCGAAGCGGCCTTGGCCGGGCTCGACCTCAGCCGCTGGCGGGTGGCCTACTCCGGTTCCGAGCCGATCCGCCAGGACAGCCTCGAGACGTTTGCCGGCAAGTTCGCCGCCTGCGGCTTCCAGGCGAGCAGCTTCTTCGCCAGCTACGGGCTGGCCGAAGCCACTCTGTTCGTCAGCGGCAGCCGACGCGGCCAGGGCATTGGCGCGCTGGAGCTCGATGCCGAGGCCTTCGCCGCCAACCGCGCCGAGCCTGGCAAGGGCAGCGTGCTGATGAGCTGCGGCTATCCGCAGCCGGGCCATGCGGTGCGTATCGTCGAACCGCAGCAACTGGCGGTGCTGGGCGATAACCGGGTGGGCGAAATCTGGGCCGGCGGCCCGAGCATTGCGCGGGGCTATTGGCGCAACCCCGAGGCCACGGCGCGTACCTTTGTCGAGATGGACGGCCAGATCTGGCTGCGTACCGGCGACCTGGGCTTCATGCGCGATGGCGAGGTGTTCGTCACCGGGCGGTTGAAGGACATGCTGATCGTGCGCGGCCAGAACCTCTATCCGCAGGATCTGGAGAAGACCCTCGAGCGTGAGGTCGATGTGTTGCGCAAAGGGCGCGTGGCGGTGTTCGCCGTGGACGATCGAGGCGAAGAGGGCATCGGCGTGGCGGTGGAAGTCAGCCGCAATGTGCAGAAGGCGATGCCTGCGCAAGCGCTGATCAAGACCCTGCGCCAGGTCATCGCCGACGCCTGCCGCCAGGCGCCGGCCGTGGTCTTGCTGCTCAACCCGGGGGCGCTGCCCAAGACCTCCAGTGGCAAGCTGCAGCGTTCGGCCTGCCGTCTGCGCATGAGCGACGGCAGCCTCGATTGCTATGCTCGCTTCCCGGCAGATGCCGCGTCCTCCGAGCGGGGTGCCAGCGGCGATGCCCTGCAGATGCGCATTGCGGCGGTATGGCGCGACCTGCTCAAGGTCGAGGCGGTGACGGCGGACGATCATTTCCTGCTGCTGGGCGGCAACTCCATCGCCGCCACCCAGGTCACCGCGCGGCTGTCCGACGAGCTGGGTGTCACGCTCAGCCTGCGTACCCTGTTCGAAGCGCCTGTACTGGCCGACTACAGCGCGGCAGTGGCCTGCGTGCTGGAGCTAGGCGGGCAGGGCACCGGCGCCATCGCCGCCCTCGATCGCGCCAAGGCATTGCCGCAGTCGCTGGCGCAGAACCGACTGTGGTTGCTGTGGCAACTGGAGCCGCAGTCCGCTGCCTACAACATCCCTGCCGGCCTGCACCTGCGTGGCGAACTGGACGAGGCAGCGCTGCAGGCGAGCTTCCAGGCGCTGGTCGAGCGTCACGAATCCCTGCGCACGCGCTTCAGCGAAGTGGATGGCGAGGCCCTGCAGCATGTGCTGGCGCATGCCGACTTTGCCTTGCAGCGTGTCGATCTCGAAGGGGTGGACGCCAGCGAGGTCGCCAATCGTCGCGAGCATGAGGCCCGCCAACCCTTCGACTTGCTCCAAGGGCCGCTGCTGCGCGTGACCTTGGCGCGCCTGGACGATGAAGAACACCAGTTGTGGGTAACCCTGCATCACATCGTCGCCGACGGCTGGTCGCTGAATATCCTGCTCGAGGAGTTCGCCCGACTCTACACCGCCCACTGCCAGGGCCAGCAACCCAATCTCGCGCCCCTCGCGCTGGGCTACGCCGACTACGGCACCTGGCAGCGCCAGTGGCTGGCAGAAGGTGAGGCTGCACGTCAGCTGGAATACTGGAAGGCGCAACTGGGCGACGAATTGCCGGTACTCGACCTGTGCACCGACCATCCACGCTCGGCGCTGGGCGAGCAGCGCGCTGCGCGCCTGAACATGAAGGTGCCCGCCAAACTCGGCGAAGCTCTCAAGGGCCTGGCCCGTGACCAGCAGGCCAGCCTGTTCATGGTCCTGCTGGCGGGCTGGCAAGCCTTGCTGCAGCGCTACAGCGGCCAGTCCGACATCCGCGTCGGCGTCCCCAACGCCAACCGCCCGCGCCTGGAAACCCAGGCCATGGTCGGCTTCTTCATCAACACCCAGGTCATGCGTGCCGAGTTCGACGGCCGTACGCCGTTCGACCAGTTGCTGGCCCAGGTGCGTGAGCGCACCCTTGGTGCCCAGGCGCACCAGGACCTGCCGTTCGAGCAACTGCTCGAAGCGCTGCCCCAGGCCCGTGAGCAGGGCCTGTTCCAGGTCATGTTCAACCACCAGCAGCGCGACCTGTCCGCGCTGCGCCGCCTGCCCGGACTGCTTGCCGAAGAGCTGCCGTGGCACAGCCGCGAGGCCAAGTTCGACCTGCAACTGCACAGTGAGGAAGACCACCAGGGCCGGCTGACACTGGCCTTCGACTACGCCGCCGAGCTGTTCGACGCCAGCACCGTCAAGCGCCTGGCCCAGCACCTGCTGGCGCTGCTCGAACAGGTCTGCGCGCAACCGCAGCTGGCCGTGGGCGAAGTGCAACTGCTGGATGAGCCAGGCCGCGCGCAACTGCTCGCCTGGGGGCAGGCCCCTGCCGAGCCCGCCAGAGCCTTGCTGGTCGAGCAGCTCAACGAGCAGGCACGCCTGACACCGGAGCGCGTCGCCCTGGTGTGGGAGGGCGGTCAGCTCGACTACGCCAGCCTGCACCAGCAGGCCAACCGCCTGGCTCACTACCTGCGCGACAAGGGCGTCGGCCCGGACACATGCGTGGCCATCGCGGTCGAGCGCTCGCCGCAACTGCTGGTCGGCCTGCTGGCGATCCTCAAGGCGGGCGGCGCCTATGTACCGCTGGATGTCGACTACCCGGCCGAACGCCTTGCCTACATGCTCGCCGACTGTGGTGCGGGCCTGCTGCTGAGCCAGAGCACCCTGCTCGAGCGCCTGCCCCAGGTCGAGGGCGTCAGTACCATCGCGCTGGACCAGTTGCACCTGGACACCTGGCCCAGCCAGGCCCCGGGCCTGCGCCTGGAAGGCGAGCACCTGGCCTATGTGATCTATACCTCCGGCTCCACCGGCCAGCCCAAGGGCGTGGGCAACACCCATGCTGCCCTGGCCGAACGCCTGCAATGGATGCAGGCCACCTATGCGCTGGACGACCGCGACGTGCTGATGCAGAAGGCACCGATCAGCTTCGACGTGTCGGTGTGGGAATGCTTCTGGCCGCTGGTCACCGGCTGCCGCCTGGTACTGGCAGGCCCTGGTGAGCACCGCGATCCGCAGCGCATCGCCGCACTGGTGCAGCAGCATGGCGTGACCACGCTGCACTTCGTGCCGCCGCTGTTGCAGGTGTTTGTCCAGGAGCCGCTGGCCGCAGGTTGCACCAGCCTGCGTCGGCTGTTCTCCGGCGGCGAGGCGCTGCCTGCCAGCCTGCGCGACCGGGCCCTGGCCTTGCTCCCCCAGGTGCAGTTGCACAACCGTTATGGCCCGACCGAGACCGCGATCAACGTCACCCACTGGCACAGCCAGCGCGAGGATGGCGAGCGCTCGCCCATCGGCCGTCCACTGGCTAATGTGCTGTGCCGTGTGCTGGATGATGAATTCGAACTGACCGCACCGGGCGTGCCGGGCGAACTGTGCCTGGGCGGCGCGGGCCTGGCCCGTGGCTATCTGGGACGTCCGGGACTCACCGCCGAGCGTTTCGTGCCGCAACCCGATGGCGACGGTCAGCGCCTGTACCGCAGCGGCGACCGCGCGCGCTGGCTGGTGCACGACGGTGCGCTGGAATACCTCGGGCGCCTCGACCAGCAGGTCAAGGTGCGCGGCTTCCGCGTCGAGCCTGAAGAAGTCCAGGCCGTGCTGCTGGCCCAGCAAGGTGTCGAGCAGGCGTTGGTGCTGATCCACCGCGACGCTGTCGGCGCGCAGTTGGTCGGTTACTACAGCGGCGTCGAGCAGAGCGCCGCCTTGCTGGCGACCCTCGGCGCGCAACTGCCCGCCTACATGGTGCCAGCGCAGTTGGTTCACCTCGCGCAGATGCCCTTGGGCCCGAGCGGCAAGGTCGATCGCAAGGCGCTGCCGGCGCCGGTCTGGCAGCAACGCCAACACGTCGAGCCGCAGTCCGCGCTGGAGCGGCAAGTGGCGGCGATCTGGCGCGAGGTGCTGAACCTGCCCCAGGTAGGCCTGCAGGACGACTTCTTCGCCCTCGGTGGCCACTCGCTGCTGGCCACCCAGATCGTTTCGCGCTGCCGCCAGGCCTGTGACGTCGAGCTGCCGCTCAAGGCGCTGTTCGAGGCCAGTGAGCTGGGTGCCTTCTGTGCCGAGATCGCGCGGATCCGCGCCAGCGGTGGTTGCAACCTGCAGGGGGCGATCACCCGTGTCGATCGCCGTCAGGCCGTGCCGCTGTCCTACTCGCAGCAGCGCATGTGGTTCCTCTGGCAGATGGAACCGGACAGCCCTGCGTACAACGTCGGCGGCATGGCGCGTCTATGCGGCGCGCTGCATGTGGACGCTTTCGAACGTGCCCTGCAGGCGTTGATCGTCCGCCACGAGACCCTGCGCACCACCTTCCCCAGCATCGATGGCAAGCCCTACCAGTGCGTGGCCGACGACAGCGGCCTGCACCTGGACTGGCAGGACTTCAGCGCGCTGCCGGCCGACAATCGCCAGCAGCGCCTGCAGCAACTGGCCGACGAGCAGGCGCACCAGCCGTTCGACCTGGAGCGTGGTCCGTTGCTGCGTGCCTGCCTGGTCAAGGTGCAGGAGCGTGAGCACTATTTCGTCCTGACCCTGCACCATATCGTCACCGAAGGCTGGGCGATGGACATCTTCGCCCGTGAGCTGGGCGAGCTTTACGAAGCCTTCGTCGACGAGCGCGAATCGCCGCTGCAGCCGCTGCCAGTGCAGTATCTGGACTACAGCGTCTGGCAGCGCCAGTGGCTTGAAGGCGGGGAGGGCGCGCGCCAGCTCGACTACTGGAAAGCGCGCCTGGGCGACGAGCATCCGGTCCTGGCACTGCCGACGGACCGCCCGCGCCCAGCGGTGCAGAGCCATCGCGGCGAGTTGTATCGCTTCGACCTCGATCCGGCGCTGGTCGAGCGTGTGCATGCGTTCAACAGCCAGCGCGGGCTGACCCTGTTCATGACCATGACCGCCACGCTGGCCGCACTGCTGCACCGCTACAGCGGCCAGCGCGACCTGCGTATCGGCGCGCCGGTGGCCAACCGCATCCGCCCGGAAAGCGAGGGGCTGATCGGTGCCTTCCTCAACACCCAGGTGCTGCGCTGCGAACTGGATGGGCAGATGAGCGCCGCCGCACTGCTCGAGCAGATGCGTCAGACCATCATCGACGGCCAGTCGCACCAGGACCTGCCGTTCGAACAACTGGTCGAAGCCCTGCAGCCGCCGCGCAGCAGTGCCTACAACCCGCTGTTCCAGGTAATGTGCAACGTGCAGCGCTGGGCCTTCCAGCAAAGCCGAACCCTGGCAGGCATGCAGGTGGACTACCTGGTCAACGACGCCAGCGCCACCAAGTTCGACCTGTACCTGGAAGTCACCGACCTGGACGGCCGGCTCGGCTGCTGCCTGACCTACAGCCGCGACCTGTTCGATGAGCCGCGCATCGCGCGCATGGCCGAACACCTGCAGCAGTTGCTGGCGGCGATGCTCGAAGATCCGCAGCAACGCCTGTGCGAGCTGCCGATGCTGTCGGGTGCCGAGCAGCAGGAGCTGGTCGGGCAGCTTCAGGGCGAACAGGATTTCGATCTTGACCAGACCCTGCACGGGCTGTTCGCCGCCCAGGTGGAGCGCACGCCGCAGGCGCGGGCCTTGACCTTCGCCGGCCAGCACCTGAGCTACGCCGAGCTCGATCAGCAGGCCAACCGTCTGGCCCGAGCCCTGCGTGAGCGCGGAGTTGGCCCGCAAGTGCGGGTGGGCCTGGCGCTGGAGCGCTCGTCGCAGATGGTGGTCGGCCTGCTGGCGATCCTCAAGGCCGGTGGCGCCTATGTGCCGCTCGATCCGGAATACCCGCTCGAGCGCCTGCACTACATGATCGAGGACAGCCGCCTGGAACTGCTGATCGGCCAGCGCGAGCTGCTCGCGACCCTTGGCGAACTGCCGGCCGGTGTCGTCACCTGGAGCCTGGAGGACGACGCAGCGTCGCTGTCCGCCTACAGCGATGCGCCACTGGACAACCTCAACCTGCCGCAGCACCAGGCCTACCTGATCTACACCTCCGGCTCCACCGGCAAGCCCAAGGGCGTGGTGGTCAGCCATGGCGAGATCGCCATGCATTGCCAGGCGGTGATCGCCGACTTCGGCATGCGCAGCGACGATTGCGAGCTGCATTTCTATTCGATCAACTTCGATGCGGCCAGCGAACGCCTGCTCACGCCGCTGCTGTGCGGGGCACGTGTGGTGCTGCGCGCCCAGGGGCAATGGGGCGCCGAAGAGATCTGCGACCTGGTGCGCGAGCAGCAGGTGAGCATTCTCGGTTTCACCCCGAGCTATGGCAGCCAGCTGGCGCAGTTCCTGGCCGGGCGTGGCGAGCAACTGCCTGTGCGCCTGGTGATCACCGGCGGCGAAGCGCTGACCGGCGAGCACTTGCAGCGCATCCGCCAGGCCTTCGCCCCGCAGCAATTCTTCAATGCCTACGGCCCGACCGAAACAGTGGTCATGCCGCTGGCGTGCCTGGCCCCCGAAACCTTGTCGGCCGATGCGGGCAGCGTGCCGATTGGCCGCATGATCGGGGCGCGCACCGGCTACATCCTCGACGAGGACCTGGCGCTGTTGCCCCAGGGCGGCATCGGTGAGCTGTATGTCGGTGGCGCGGGCCTCGCCCAGGGCTATCACGATCGCCCGGGGCTGTCGGCCGAACGTTTCGTCGCCGACCCCTTCAGCCATGACGGTGGCCGGCTGTATCGCACCGGCGATCTGGTGCGCCTGCGCGCCGACGGGTTGGTCGAGTACATCGGCCGCGCTGACCAGCAGGTGAAGATCCGTGGTTTCCGCATCGAGCTGGGCGAGATCGAAAGCCGCCTTCAGGAGCACGCCGATGTCGAGGAGGCCGTGGTTCTGGCCCTCGACCTGCCGGGCGGCAAGCAACTGGTGGGCTACCTGGTCTGCGCTCAGGCCAAGGCGAGCAGTGATGCCCAGGCGCACCTGCGCGAGGCGGTCAAAGCCCATGCACGGCAACACCTGCCCGACTACATGGTGCCTGCGCACCTGGTACTGCTCGATCGCCTGCCGCTGATGGGCAATGGCAAGCTCGACCGTCGTGCGCTGCCAGCGCCGGATCTCGAGCAGGCACACCAGCTGTACCAGGCGCCGGCCAATGAGTTGGAGGCGCAGTTGGCGCAAATCTGGCGCGAGGTGCTCAATGTCTCGCGCGTGGGTGTGCAGGACAATTTCTTCGAACTGGGCGGTGACTCGATCCTGTCGATCCAGGTGGTCAGCCGCGCCCGTCAGTTGGGCCTGCAGTTCACCCCGCGCGACCTGTTCCAGCACCAGACCATCCAGACCCTGGCAACCGTGGTCACCCACGGCGCGGGGCCAACGCATGTGGAGCAGGGGGCGCGTCAGGGCCGTATCGGCCTGACGCCGATCCAGCATTGGTTCTTCGACAGCGAAGTGCCGCAGCCGCAGCACTGGAACCAGGCTGTGCTGCTCGAAGCACGCAAACCGCTGCTCGCTGACCGGCTTGAGGCCGCGCTGGCGGCGCTGGTGCAGCATCACGACAGCCTGCGCCTGCGCTTCACCCAAGTGGCTGGCCGCTGGCAGGGGGAATACGACCAGGCCGGCGCCCAGCCGCTGCTGTGGACGGCGACCGTCGCTGACTTCGACGATTGCCAGGCGCTCTATACCGACGTGCAGCGCAGCCTCGACCTGCAGCAAGGGCCCCTGTTGCGCGGCCTGCTGCTGAGCGATGGCGCAGGCGCGCAACGCTTGTTGCTGGCCATCCATCACCTGGTGGTCGACGGCGTGTCCTGGCGTGTATTGCTGGAGGACCTGCAGGCGCTGTACCGCGGTGAAACCCTGGCGGCCAAGACCCATGCCATGGGCGACTGGTCGGCGCGCCTGGCCAGCTATGCCGGCAGCGACTCGCTGCGTGACGAGCTGGGCTGGTGGGAGGGACAGCTGGGGCGTGTGCGCCGCGAGCTGCCGTGCGATCACCCGCAGGGCGGTAACCTGCACCGCCATGCGCGCACCTTGGCCATCGAGCTCGACACCGAGCAGACCCGCCAACTGTTGCAGCAGGCGCCAGCGGCCTATCACACCCAGGTCAACGACCTGCTGCTGACCGCTCTGGCGCGTACCCTGAGCCACTGGAGCGGCGATGAGCAGGTGCTGGTACAGCTCGAGGGGCATGGGCGCGAAGGGCTGTTCGAAGATATCGACCTGACCCGTAGCGTCGGCTGGTTCACCAACGCCTATCCGCTGAGCTTGAGCCCGGCAACCGGCGACGACGATGCCGCGCGCAGTGCGTCGATCAAGGGCATCAAGGAACAACTGCGTCAGGTGCCGCACAAAGGGCTGGGTTATGGTGTGCTGCGCTACCTGGCCGATTCTGCGGGGCGTGAGCGCATGGCGGCGTTGCCACAGGCGCGCATCACCTTCAACTACCTCGGGCAGTTCGACCAGCAGTTCGACGCCAATGCCGTGTTCCAGCCGCTGGATGCCCCTGCGGGGCTGGCCCATGACCCGGACGCGCCACTGCCCAACTGGCTGAGCGTGGATGGCCAGGTCTATGGCGGTGCCTTGCAACTGCGCTGGACCTTCAGTACAGAGCGCTACGACGAGGCGACCATCGCCGAACTGGCCGAAGCCTATCGCCAGGAACTGCTGGCGCTGGTCGCCCACTGCCTGGTCGAGGGCAACGGCAGCTTCACGCCGTCGGACTTCCCGCTGGCCCAACTGACCCAGGAGCAGATCGACACGCTGCCGGTGCCGGCTGGCGAGATCGAGGATGTCTACCCGCTGACGCCAATGCAGGAAGGGCTGCTGCTGCACACCCTGCTGGAACCCGGCACCGGCATCTACTACATGCAGGACCGCTACCGCATCAACAGTGCGCTGGAGCCGGAGCGCTTCGCTCAGGCCTGGCAGGCGGTGGTGGCGCGCCACGAGGCCCTGCGCGCGTCGTTCAGCTGGAACGCCGGCGAAGCGATGCTGCAGATCATCCACAAGCCCGGCAAGACCGCCGTCGACTACCAGGACTGGCGCGACCTCGACGACGCCAGCCAGGAAGCCCGCCTGCAAGCCCTGCACAAACAGGAGCGTGAGGCCGGATTCGAGTTGCTGCGCGAGGCGCCGTTCCACCTGCGCCTGGTGCGCGTGGCCGATGAGCGCTACTGGTTCATGATGAGCAACCATCACATCCTCATCGATGCCTGGTGTCGCTCTTTGCTGATGAGCGATTTCTTCGAGATCTACCAGGCGCTGGGCGAAGGCCGTGCCGCGCAGTTGCCGGTGCCGCCGCGCTATCGCGACTACATCGGCTGGCTGCAGCGCCAGGACCTGGACGAAGCACGCCAGTGGTGGCAGGCCAACCTGGCCGGCTTCGAACGCGCCACGGCGATCCCCAGCGACCGCCCGCTGCGCCATGACCACGCCGGGGACGGCATGATCGTCGGCGATTGCTACACCCGCCTCGAGGTGAGCGAGGGGGCGCGTCTGCGTGAACTGGCGCAGGCTCATCAACTGACCGTCAACACCTTCGCCCAGGCGGCCTGGGCACTGGTACTGGCCCGCTACAGCGGCGAGCGCGACGTGGTGTTCGGGGTGACCGTTGCCGGGCGCCCGGTGGGCTTGCCGCAGATGCAGCGCACGGTCGGGCTGTTCATCAACAGCATCGCCTTGCGCGTGCAGCTGCCGGCGGCCGGCGAGCGCCAGAGCGTGCGTCAGTGGCTGCAAGGCCTGCTCGATCGCAACATGCAGTTGCGTGAGTACGAGTACCTGCCGCTGGTGGCGATCCAGGAGTGCAGCGAGCTGCCCAAGGGGCAGGCGCTGTTCGACAGCCTGTTCGTGTTCGAAAACGCGCCGGTCGAGAGCAATGTGCTTGACCACGCCCAGCACTTGAACGCCAGCTCCGACTCGGGCCGTACCCACACCAACTTCCCGCTGACGGCGGTGTGCTACCCGGGCGACGACCTGGGCCTGCACCTGTCGTTCGACCAGCGCTACTTCGACTACCCGACCGTCGAGCGGCTGCTGGCCGAATTCAAGCGTCTGCTGCTGGCGCTGGTCGAAGGCTTCGAGGGTGAGGTCCAGGCACTGCCACTGCTGGGTGCCGACGAGCAGCGCTTCCTCCTCGAGGACTGCAACCGCACCGAGCACGCCTATACCTTGGAGCAGAGCTATGTCGAGCTGTTCGAGGCACGCGTTGCGGCGCACCCCGAGCGTATCGCCGCCCGTTGCCTGGAGGCGTCCTACGACTATGCCGGGCTCAACCTGGCCGCCAACCGCCTGGGACATGCGCTGGTCGCAGCCGGTGTAAGCATCGATCAGCCCGTTGCCCTGCTGGCCGAGCGTGGTCTGCCGCTGTTGGGGATGATCGTTGGCAGCTTCAAGGCCGGTGCGGGTTACCTGCCGCTGGATCCGGGCCTGCCCCCCGCGCGCCTGCAGCGTATCGTCGAGCTCAGCCGCACGCCGGTGCTGGTGTGCAGCGCCGCCTGTGCCGAGCAGGCGGGTCAGTTGCTCGACGAGCTGAGCGGGGCGGTACGGCCGAAGCTGCTGGTGTGGGAGGATATCCAGGCCAGCCAGGTCGCTGGCCACAACCCGGGTATCCACAGCGGGCCGGACAACCTGGCCTACGTGATCTACACCTCGGGCTCCACCGGGCTGCCCAAAGGCGTGATGGTCGAGCAGCGCGGCATGCTCAACAACCAGCTGAGCAAGGTGCCGTACCTGGCGCTGGACGAACACGATGTTATCGCCCAGACCGCTTCGCAGAGCTTTGACATCTCGGTGTGGCAGTTCCTGGCAGCACCGCTGTTCGGGGCCCGTGTCGAGATCGTGCCAAATGCCATTGCCCACGATCCCCAGGGCTTGCTGGCGCATGTCCAGGCCAGCGGTATCACCGTGCTGGAAAGCGTGCCTTCGTTGATCCAGGGCATGCTGGCCAACGATCATCAGGCATTGGATGGCCTGCGCTGGATGCTGCCGACCGGCGAGGCGATGCCTCCGGAGCTGGCCGCCCAGTGGCTGGAGCGCTATCCGCAGATCGGCCTGGTCAACGCCTATGGTCCGGCCGAATGTTCGGACGATGTGGCGTTCTTCCGTGTCGATGCCGACTCGACCCGCGGCAGCTACCTGCCCATCGGCACCCCGACCGACAACAACCGCCTGTACCTCTACGGCGAAGAGCAGACGCTGGTGCCGTTGGGCGCGGTGGGCGAGCTGTGCGTGGCCGGCACGGGGGTCGGTCGCGGTTATGTTGGCGACCCGGTGCGTACGGCCCTGGCCTTCATCCCGCATCCGCATGGAGCGCCGGGCGAGCGCCTGTATCGCACCGGCGACCTGGCGCGGCGCCGTGCCGATGGTGTGCTCGAATATGTCGGGCGCATTGACCACCAAGTGAAGATCCGCGGCTACCGTATCGAGCTTGGCGAAATCGAAGCGCGCCTGCACGAGCAGCCGCAGATTCGCGATGCGGCAGTCGGTGTCCAGGAGGGCGCCAATGGCAAGCATCTGGTTGGCTACCTGGTAGCCCACCAGGGCGTGGTGGCCGATGCCGGTCTGCTCGAGCAGATCAAGCAGCGTCTGCGTGCCGAGTTGCCGGAGTACATGGTGCCGCTGCACTGGGCCTGGTTCGATAACCTGCCGCACAATGCCAATGGCAAGCTCGATCGCAAGGCGCTGCCGGTCATCGAGATCGGTGCCCAGCACAGCCAGGACTACCTGGCGCCGCGCAGCGAGCTGGAAGAGACCCTGGCCGCTATCTGGGGCGAGGTGCTCAAGGCTGAGCGGGTCGGGGTGCGCGACAACTTCTTCGAACTGGGCGGGCACTCGTTGCTGGCCACGCAGATTGCCTCACGCGTGCAGAAGCGCCTGCAACTGAATGTGCCGCTGCGGGCGATGTTCGAGTGCAGCACCGTGGAAGAGCTGGCGGCGTATGTCGAAGGGTTGCAGGGCAGTGCGTTGGATGAGGATAAGGTGGATCGGTTGAGTGATCTGATGGCGGAGTTGGAAGGGTTGTAACAGGCACGACACCAGCGCGGGCAAGCCGCGCTGGTGTCGTGCTGTATTTAACGCGGTACTTTGTTGATGCTCTTTCTACGTTTGGGTTCGCCCATGTTTTTTCTTACCGTCGAAGAGTTACTTGACAGCGTCGAAGAGTTACTTGATAGGCTTGAGCGCCGGCTGGAGTTTGAATCATCGTCGGAGGTGTCAGGAAACAGTGTCTCCAGGTTGAGAGTATTCTCTTCGCTCGATGTGCTGTGCGTGCGAGCTAGCGTCGGCACTTGTTGAGTATCATTTGTATCTGGGTCGTCAATATTGATGGCGAGGTGCTGCGGTGCAGAGAAGTCCTCTCCTGCGTTGGTATGTGCCGATGGAGCGGGCAAGGCGACCCTCTCTATAGCGTCGTGCGTATCCGGGCGCTGTTCCCCAAGTCTGGGAGAGTGTGGTCTGCTAGGGGCGTATTGGTGAACAAAGTTTTCGCCGCCCGCGGAGTTTTGATTATCGGGTGATTGAGCATCATTTCTGAACGGGGGAGCCTCTTCAGATTCCAACTGAGCACGGCGAATTTGTTCAGCTGTACGTTGTTTCATAAACACCCGATATTGTGCAAGATTTTGGGTTCCGACCGATGTGATGGCGCCAAACATGGTTAAATATCGCGCGGAGGAATCATCGGGGGAGATCCAGCCCAAGAACATTAAAGTAATCGCATTAAGGATGTTAAGCACCCTGAGTCCGCTGGATGCAGCATGGAGGCGGCCACCCGGTTCTCTCCAGTGCTTCCATAAGGGAGCTGTCAGTGATGTTCCGTTTCTCTCTGCATCTTTCACCTGGTAGTAGAGGGGTTGGTTGTTCGTAATAAGCGTCGCTATGTTCAGCAGAAGCAGCCAGATGGCAAATATTTCTATGGCTATAGTCATAACGGTCTCTGCTGGAGACATCCCCGTAGCGTCACGAAAGCGCAGAGGATTATTTCTATTCGTCCGATACAGATTCGGGCCATCAATAAGCCTACCGGGATCGGCACTCAGCCATCGGCCCAACCCCGTCTGATAGTATCGCCAGCCGTAGTAGTAAAGACCGCTGGCATCGAGCTCCTTGCCGGCATGACGCGACGTACGTTGGGTTAATCCGCCGACTTCCGCCGCTTGCTCATCCAGGCCAACTGTTTCGCCATAGGGGGCGTATTCCTCACGCGAGACGATGTTTCCCATCTCGTCCGTTTCTCCCGCACTGCTGCCCAGATGGTCGCTAAACCCATAGCGCAGGTGAACCTCGGTACTCAGGCGATTTTCAATCCAACGCGTCTCCTCGACTTCGCTGATCACGACGTGCTTGAGCGCCTGGGGCTGGCCTTCGAGCGTGCGCAGGCGTACCTCGCAGTCATCGAGGTAGGTCGTCAGGGTGGTCTGGATTGCGTTGGCCATGCGCACCGTACTGATTTTGCGACGGCGGGTGCCGCCATTGGCGTAGCGGTACTGCTCGATATCATCCGCCGCTCCGTTGGTGCGTTTGATCAGCGACACCTGACCCAGCTGGTGATCGGCCAACCAAGCCAGTGCCCGGCCATCGACCAGTTGTTTCTGCAGGCCGCCAGGCAGGAAGCCGTTGTCTGGTGTCAGCCCGTGGCCCTCGGGCATTGCGCGGTTGCTTTGGGTCGACACACACAGGTGCTGTGTGCGCTTGCCGGCACCACCGTTGTGACTCAAGGTGATCAGGTTGTCACCGTCGTCGTATTCGTAGCGTTCGCTGTAAGGTGTCCAGACCATGCCGCCCTGGCGGTCGGACGTTCCGAAGGAGGACGACCAGTAGGCACCGACCGGGCTGCGCTCGCGCCCGCTGGCCTCGACCAGGCGGTAGAGGGTGTCGTAGGCGTATTCGCGCAGGCCGTCGGACTGTTGGTTGTCATGCCACTGAGGGTCGGCACCTTGGTCATCGAGGGCGAGGATGTTGCCTGCGGGATCGTAGCCATAGTGCAGGTCGCTGATCAGCAGATAGCCCAGCGCATGGTCACTTGGGCGCTGCGTACGATGTTGAATCAGGCGCTGACTGGTGGGCGAGCGGCCATAGAGGTCGACCACGCCATTGCCAGACGTCTGCGCCATGACCATGCCATCGGCCCTGCGCGTGACAGCCGCGAGCGCCATGGCCTCCTTGGCACCCTGGCGCAAATGTATCTGGCGTACTGCGCCACTGACGTCCAGTGTCTTAGAGCTCGTGACCCCGGCTGCGTTGGTGCGTACCAGCACATCGCCCACTGCGTTGTATCGGTTAACGGTGATCAGTATGATCTCTTCCAGATCACCCTCACTGCTGCCAGCCCAATCGGGTTGTTCGGCGTGAGGCTGCAACAACTGTTGCCGGGTTTCGAGAGGTTTGCTGGTCAGCGATAGCAAGGCTGTGTGGGTCAGGCCTGCGTTGTCGAAATGCTTGAGCGTGGCACCTGCCAGGTTGCGCTGGCGGTCGGCAGCAGTGGCTGGTGCATACACCAGGCGCTCGCGCATACGTGCGATGCCGGCGGCCGGTTGCTCGAAAACCGCGCTTTTGCGCCCGCCTTGTTCTGGGGTTTCATAGGTGTGCGTGTGGTGGGTGCCCTGGGCGTTGCAGGTCCACAGCGGTCGACCAGTGGCATCATCAAGCGACAGTGAGGTATCGCCGTCGGTGGTGTGCAGCTTCAACTGCCGGCCGCCGAGGCTGGCGACCGTCGTGGCATCGGCCAGCGTCGTTGAGCCTGCCGATACCTGCAATGCTCGGGCACCGAACTGGCGGACGGTGCGGGTCAGTGCATCTGCATGGATGCGGTTACGCAGCAGTTTTGCTGCGGGTATGTCTGCTCCATCCTGCGGGGAGCGCAGCAGGCGCAGCGTCACCATAGCGCCTGCTGCACCGGACAGCACCGTCACGTCCGGTGTTTCGGCATGGTAGCGTGCAGCCTTGGTGGCAGGCATCGGCGATCCCTCTTCTCATCGCATCCTGCGCACCGATCGCGTGGCCGCGAGGGTGCGATAAGAGGAGTCTAGGGAGACTGCGTCGGTCTCGCACCTGACAGATTTATCAGGTCAGCGCTTGCCCAGAATCTTGCCGAGCATTTCCGGGCGTGGCGCGCCTTGTTGGCTTTGCAGTTGTCCCTGTTCATCCTGGTAGAAGATCGCAGGCGTTGCGCCCAGCCCCATTTCTTCCATCAACGCCTGGTTGGCTGCGAGTTGCTTCTGTGTGGGTTCGGGAATGGTGTCCAGTGCCTTGAGCGTGCTGGCCTTGCCAGCGCTTTCGTGTTCTTGCAGTGCCTTGGCAGGGTCTTTTGCCGACAACAGCGCGGCGGACTTGCCCGGGCTGTCCGGACGGATGATGCCGACCATGATATGGCGCAATTGCACCTTGCCCGAGTCGACCCAGGGCCGCGCCTGTTGCCAGAACATGTTGCAGTAAGGGCAGTTAGGGTCGCTGAACAGGTAGACGATGCGTGGCGCATCGGCCTTGCCGTCCTGGATCCAGGCGGTCTTTTCCATCTTTGCCCAGATTTCCTTGCTCATCGGTGTGTAGACCAGCTTGTCCAATGGCTCGGCGCTCAGGTCCTGGCCTTGTTCATCGAACAGGCTGCCAACCAGTACGTGCTTGCCGTCGGGAGTCAAATACAGGGCGATGCCGTTGCTATGGTACTCGGCGGCATAGCCGCGCAGGCCATTGGGCGCGTCGAACGTGCCCTTGATCACCGCGCCCTTGGCCTCCATCTGCTGAATCGGCTTGGGCCAGGGCTCTGCTTGGGCCAGGGGCGCGACGAGCAGGGCCAGGGAGAGGGGCAGGAGAGCAGTCAGTCGCATGTCATTTTCCTTGTACGGCGGGGGCGGGCGCCACGGCCCGCTTCAAAGGTTCCAGGGCGTTGTGCAGGCTGGCGCGGGACAGCTCGCCGAGATGGCTGCCGACCAGGCGGCCCTCGGCGTTGTAGAACAAAGTGGTGGGCAGGGCCATGGAGCCGACCCGTTGCGCCAGTTGCCCACTGCCGTCGAACAGCACGTGGTTCAGGCTCAGGCCGGTCGTGGCGAGGAAGGTACTGACGCTTTCGGGTGTTTCGCCTTGGTTGACGAACAGGAAGGTCACGTCGGGGTAGTCGCTCTGAGCCTGCTGCAGCACGGGCATCTCCCGTCGGCACGGTGGGCACCAGGTGGCCCAGATGTTGATGACCAGGGGGGTGCCGCGGTAGCTGTGCAGGGCCACTGACTCGCCGCTGGCGTTGCGCAGGCTAAGATCGGGCAGTTCGGTGCCTTTGCTGTACAGGTGGCTGCCCAGGCTTGCCAGTCCCCAGAACAGGGCGCCGCTGAACAGTGCCCAGCCCAGTGGCCGGCGCAGGCCCGGACGGCGTCGACCTTGCCACAAGGCAGCAGCGACGATGCCCGCCAGGCCGCTCCAGAGTTGGAAGCCGCCATCGCGAATGTCGATGATCTGCAGTGGCTCGTCGCGGTACATCGCCCAGTACTCCAGGACGAAGCCTGCACGGGCGCTGAGGACTCCGACCAGAAACAGATTGAACAGTGCCGACTCGGGGCTTTCGCCGCCACGGCGGGCCACCCACCAGCCGACCAGGCAAGCGATGCCCAATGCACTGAGCAGCAGCAGGTGGTTCAGGGCCATCGTCAATGGCCCCAGGGTTACCGTCAGCATCAACCTTGACTCCTGGTCTGGGCCCAGTGTTGCAGGAACGCTGCCGCGTCGATTTCGCCGGTGATGCGTCGGGCACGGCGCTCGTCACCTTCCGGGCCGATCCAGATCAGGCTGGGCGGGCCTGGAACCTGGTAGCGCTGCAGCAATGCGTGGCTGGCGGGGGTGTCGGCAGTGACATCCAGGCGCAGCAATTGCACGCCGTCGAGGCTGGCCTGCACGTCGCTGCGGGCAAAAACCTGTTTCTCCATCACTTTGCACGATACGCACCAGTCGGCGTAGTAGTCGACTAACACCCATTGGTTGCGCGCTTTGGCGGCATCCAGTTCGCGCTGCAGGTCCTGCGGGTTGTCGATGGTGATGACCCGCTGGTCATGGGCGCTGCTCATCGGCGCGGCGCCACCACCGGTGAATGGCTGCAGCGGTTGCCACAGATCGCTGCCACCCGCGGCAGCGCCGACCAGCAACAGGCCACCCCAGAGCGCACCCAGCAACGGCAGGGCTCGTAGCGCCGGCAGACGCTGCAGGGCAGGCCATGCAGCCCAGGCCAGGGCAATCAGCCAGGCGCCGACCAGTGCCAGCAGCAGTGGTTCTGGCAGCAGGCTGCGCAGGGTGTACAGCGCCATTGCCAGGAAGACGAAGCCGAACACGCCCTTGACCAGGTTCATCCAGGCTCCAGGGCGTGGCAGGTAGCGGTTGCCCAGGGTGACCAGCAACAGCAGTGGTACGCCCATGCCCAGCCCCAGGCTGAACAGCACCAGCGCACCCTGAACCACATCGCCGCTCTGGGCGATATAGAGCAGCGCACCGGCCAGTGGCGCGGTCATGCACGGCCCCATCAGCAGGCCCGAGAGCGCGCCAAGCAACGCTGCGCCATACAGGTTGCCGCCACGCGTTCCCTGGCCTGCACGATCGAGGCGGTCACGCACGGCGGCGGGCAGTTGCAGTTCGAAGGCCCCGAACATCGGCAGGGCGAGGATCACGAACAGGCCGGCCAGGCTGCCCAGCAGCCAGGGTTGCTGTAGCCAGGCCTGCAGGCTGGCGCCGAGCAGCGCGGCGACCACACCCAGTGCGGCGTACACCAAGGCCATGCTCAGAACGTAGACGCCGGCCAGAATCCAACCACGTCGTGCACTGGCACCATTGCCCATGACCAACCCGGCGAGGATGGGCAGCATCGGTAGCGAGCAGGGGGTGAAGGCCAGCAGCAGACCCAGGCCGAAGAACGCCAGCAGGCTCCAGGCCAGGCTGCTGTGCTGAAGGCCGCTGGCCAGGGCCTGGTCGCTGGCTTGTCCGCCATCCGGTGCCGCTGGCGCAGCAGAAGCCGGCTGGCCGCCCAGGTCGATCACGGTGGTTTGCGGTGGATAGCACAGCCCGGCATCGGCGCAGCCCTGCCAGCCCAGTCGCAGTTCGCCAGTGGTATTGGCGGGCAGCAGCAACTCGAGTTCGGTGCGATAGACGGCGCTGTCGCCGAAGAACTCGTCATGATGGTTGAGAGCCGCAGGCAGTTGCGGTTGCTGATCGACGGGAATGCCGTCGAACTTCAGGCGCTTCTGGTAGAGGTAGTAGCCATCCTTGATCTGGAAATACAGGCGCATCTGCCCGGAAGGCAAGCGGTCCTGGCTCAGGACGAAAGCCTGACTCACCGGCAGGAAATCCGACTTGGGAGCGAAGGGATTGGCCTGGAGCGGGCCGGCGAGCAGGAATGTCAGGAAGAGCAGGAGAACACGCATGTCGACGCCTTGGCAGTGCATTGAGTGCACCATGCTGGAGCAGACTGATTAACCGAAAGTTAACCCGGTCCGACATGAGGCCCTGTCGGTGCTCCGACAGGGCCTGGGCCGGATCACATGTCGTCGAAGTAGCGTTCGTGCCAGTCCACCAACGGTTGTGGTGCGTTCAGTTTCTGGCCATAGATCACCGAGTACGACAGCACGTTCTGCACATACTGACGTGTCTCATCGAACGGGATCGACTCGACCCAGACATCGAAGCTCAGGTGCTTGGCGCCCTTGAGCCACTGACGTACGCGACCGGGGCCTGCGTTGTAGGCGGCCGACGCCAGCACGCGGTTGCCGTTGAACTGGCCGTGCACCTGGCTCAGGTAGGCGGCGCCGAGCTGGATGTTCTTGTCCGGATCGAGCACCTGCGCAGGCGAGGCCAGTGGGATGCTGAACTTGCGCGCGGTTTCCTTGGCGGTTCCTGGCATCAGTTGCATCAGGCCGCTGGCGCCTACTGGCGAGCGGGCATCGTCCATGAAGGCACTTTCCTGACGGGTGATGGCGAATACCCAGCTCGAGTGCAGGCCGCGGACTTTGGCTTCGCGCACCAGGGTGTCGCGGTGGGCCATCGGGAAGCGGATGTCCAGGTCGTCCCAGTACTTGGCCTGGCTGATGGTGCGGATAGCCGGGAAGTACCAGCGCAGGTCGTAGGCCAGGCGGGCCTGGGCGACCATTTCGTCACGGTTGAAGTGGCGGCTGACGTGGTACCACTCGCGGCGCCCCTCGACAATCTGGCCACGGGCGTGGAACTCCAGGGCGCGGCGCACGCCGGGGGTGTTACGCACCTTGTTGATCAACTGCTGGCTCAGTACCAGGGGCTTGTTGTTGAGCTGGTACGGTGTTTGCGCGCGATCGGCAGCAAGAAAACCATAGAAGTCGCGCTCACGTGAGACGTTCTTGTAGAGCAGCGGGATCTGCGGGTTGTTGGGTTGTGCCAGCTCCAGGCTGCGCGCCTGCCAGTAGCGCCAGCGGCTGCTGTCGGCCAGATCCTGGGGCAGGCGGCGGCTCAGTTCGTAGGCTTCTTCCCAGCGCCCGAGACGCAGCAGCAGGCGCATGCGCCATTCGCTGACGGTGTTGTCGCGCAGTTCAGGGTCGTAGCGGGTCATCAGGTCGAGGGCACGCGGATCGTAGCGCCGTGCGAGCGTGAGGCCGATCTCGCGGGCGATGGCGACCTTCTCGTCGCGGGAGAAATGCATGCGCTGGGCGTAGTCGTCGAGCAGGGCCATGGCTTGCTCGGGATCCTGCCGCGCCAGGCGGCGCAGGCCGAGGCTGACCACATCGGACATCGCTTCGTTGACCGGCATGAAGCGCGAAGGCTGCTTGAGCAGCTCGGGTTTCTGCGCCACATCGATCAGCAGCTTGCCTTGCGGGCCGAGTGTGGTGAGCGTTTGCACCAGGTTGTTGGCCAGGCTGTAGTTGCGCGCCTCGGCCGCCAGTTTGGCTCGCTGCCAGCGGCGGGCCTCGGTGAGCTGGCCTTCTGCGGCCCACAGGCCGAACAAGGTGTCGCAGGCCGCAGGTTGCGACTTGCCGACGTTCCACAGTTTTTCGGCAGTGGCGAAGCCTTCGGCGCGCAGGCCGTTGGTCAACTGGTACTGGCCGTTGAGGCAATCCAGTTCGGTGAAGTTCAGCTTCGGGTCGTAGTATTTGGCGAAGGTCTTCCAGTCGCCGCGTTCGGCCTGCCAGCGCAACCAGCGCAGTTTCATCCAGTTGGCCTGGGGCAGGTCACCGTGTTTGGCGAGGAAGCCTTCGACTTCCTCGTTGCTGGCAGTCTTCAGCCGCGCGGTGAGTTCGTCGTAGGCCAGGTAGGGTGTGAGCGGATAGTCGCTGAGCGCTTGGGCATAGCGCAGGTAGGGACCCTTGTCGCCTTTGGCGAGGGCACGCTTGGCCTCGTCGTAGTACTGGCGCTGCTGGGTGATGTCGATGGCCTGTGCAGCACTCGCGGTCGTGGCGGTGAGCACCAGGCAGGAAACGAATTGGAACAGGCGGCTGCGCATGATACGTCCGGGCAGTTGAACCATGAAAAGTGACGGCGAGGCCAGCACTGTTGAAATCTAGTTTCCTTAGCTTAGCCGTTTGCCGGCGATGGATGAAAGCACTGTGCTTGTATCGAATCGTTAACACCGACCACGCGTCGCCAAGCGCTCGCTGCCATCGCACCTGGAATGTCACGCAGGGGCGAAGTAGGCGTGAAAGTCAGGTAGAATGCGCGCCCGGTTTTTGGAGATGATCATGACCCTGCTCAAATTCAGCGATGTGTCCCTCGCGTTCGGCGCCATGCCGCTGCTGGACAAGGTGTCCTGGCAGATCGCCCGTGGCGAGCGGGTGTGCATTATCGGCCGTAACGGCACCGGCAAGTCGAGCATGTTGCGCCTGGTCAAGGGTGAGCAGAAACCCGACGAAGGGGAAATCTGGCGTGCGCCGGCACTGAAGATCGGTGAGCTTCCGCAGGAATTGCCGGTGGCCGACGATCGCAGTGTGTTCGATGTGGTCGCCGAGGGCCTCGACGGCGTCGGTGCGCTGCTTGCCGAATATCACCACCTGAGCCAGAACATCCAGAATGATGCCGACCTGGACAAGCTGATGCATGTCCAGCATGAGCTGGAGGCCCGCGACGGCTGGCGTCTGCAGCAGGTCGTGGAGAGCACCCTGAGCCGCCTGCAACTGCCGGCCGACAAGACCCTCGCCGAGCTGTCCGGCGGCTGGCGCCGTCGCGTGCTGCTGGCCCAGGCGCTGGTGTCCGAGCCTGACCTGCTGCTGCTCGACGAACCGACCAACCACCTGGACATCGGTGCCATCGCCTGGCTCGAAGAGGCCCTGAGCGGCTTCAACGGCGCTGTGTTGTTCATCACTCACGACCGCTCGTTCCTGCAGAACCTGGCCACGCGGATCCTCGAGCTGGACCGCGGTGGGCTGATTGACTGGAACGGCGACTACGCCAGCTTCCTGGTGCACAAGGAGGCTGCGCTGGCCGCCGAGGAAACCGCCAATGCGCTGTTCGACAAGCGCCTGGCCCAGGAAGAGGTCTGGATCCGCCAGGGCATCAAGGCCCGGCGTACCCGTAATGAAGGCCGTGTGCGTGCCCTCAAGGCCCTGCGCGTGGAGCGCAGCGAGCGTCGCGAGCGCCAGGGCAGGGCGAACATCCAGATCGAGGTCGCCGACAAGTCCGGCAAGCAGGTGATGGTGCTGGAAAACGTCAGCTTCGCGCACCCTCAGGGGCCGAAGCTGGTCAAGGATTTCTCCATGGTGCTGCAGCGCCAGGACCGTATCGGCCTGCTCGGCGCCAACGGCACCGGCAAGACTACCTTGCTCAAGCTCATGCTGGGTGACCTGGAGCCGACCGCCGGCAAGGTCGATCGCGGCACCAAGCTGGAGGTGGCCTACTTTGACCAGATGCGTCACCAGCTCGACCTCGAGAAGACGGTGATCGACAACCTCGCCGAAGGTCGCGACTTCATCGAGATCGATGGTCAGAATCGCCACGTGCTGAGCTACCTCGGCGACTTCCTGTTCAGCCCCCAGCGTGCACGCACGCCGGTCAAGGCGCTGTCTGGTGGTGAACGTGCGCGTCTGTTGCTGGCCAAGCTGTTCAGCAAACCGGCCAACTTGCTGGTGCTGGACGAGCCGACCAACGACCTGGACGTCGAGACGCTCGAGCTGCTCGAGGAAGTGCTGTCCAACTTCAAGGGCACGGTACTGATGGTCAGCCACGACCGGGCCTTCCTCGACAACGTGGTCACCAGCACGCTGGTGTTCGAGGGTGAGGGCAAGGTGCGTGAGTACGTGGGTGGCTACGAAGACTGGATCCGCCAGGGGGGCTCGCCGAAGCTGCTGGGCGTGACCGAGAGCAAGGGCGGCAAGTCCGAGCTCAACAGTGCGGTGGTCGAGAAGGTTGCGGTCGAGGTCGCCCCGGAGCCCGCGGCGCCTGTGGTGGCCGACAGCAGCAAGAAAAAGCTGAGCTATAAACTGCAGCGTGAGCTGGAGATGCTGCCTGGGCAGATCGATGCGCTGGAGCAGAAGATGGCGGTGCTGCAGGAAGAGGTGAACGCGCCTGGCTTCTATCAGCGGCCGATTGGCGAAACGTCGGACGTACTGGCCAAGCTCGAGAAGTTGCAGGCCGAGCTGGATGTGCTGGTCGAGCGCTGGGCCGAGCTGGAAGGTTGAGTCGATCGAGCCGGCCCTATCGCGGGACAAGTCGCAGCGATAGGGCCGGCTCGGGCTATATCATTCTTTCTTCTGCAAGCGCACCGCCAGTACATCGCACGGTGCCCCATGCAGCACGTCATTGGCCGTAGAACCCAATAGCAGCGCCAGACCATGGCGGCCATGGCTGCCGACCACGATCAGGTCGCACTTCTGATCCTTGGCCAGTTGGTGGATTTCCTGGCGCGGCTGGCCGTAGATCAGGTGCGAATCGCCGCGATTGATGTCTGGATATTTGTTGAACAGGCGATCCATGCGTTCCTTGGCTTGGTCGAACTGCTGTTGCTGCAGTTGCGACAGGTCCATCGGCACGTCGCCACCAAATGCCATGGCCATCGGCTCGACGATATGCACCAGGGAAACCTTGGCTCCGTTGGGTTCGGCGAGCTTCATGGCACGCTTGATCACCGGGTCGCATTCCTCGGTCAGGTCGACGGCAACCAGAAGATGTTCGTAGGACATGAGCGGCACTCCTGACAATCGCAATAGTGAAAGTATGGTCGCTTTCTGGCAGGTCTTGCGTGAAAAAGACTAACCCGCTCATTTGCAACGCTTTATGGGAACTACAGATATGACGGTATGGCTGGTGGTGTCAATCCTTGCGCTGATTCTCAGCCCGTTGGCCTGGTTGCGACCGTCGCGCAAGCAGAGCGAACAGATGAGTTTGCGCCTGGAGGGGCGACGCATGGGCCTGGCCATGCAACTGGCGCCCCAGCAGTGGCCGCACTGGCTGCAAAGCGAGCCCCCAAGCCCGTGTCCGCAGTATCACCGAGGCCGGCGCAAGGGGCGTGAGGATAGCTGGTGCTATTGGCAGGTCAGCCCGGGAGTGTGGTGGAACAAATGGCGTGAGCCGTGCGAGGAGCCGCGTCTGGCGGAGTGTTTTGCGCGGTTGCCGGCCAACGTCTACAAGGTGGAGGCCGATACCCGCATGATCGCCTTGTACTGGAGCGAGCGCGGGGAAAAATCTGTATTGCAGGATATTGCCCACACCCTCGAAACCCTCGCCTGAGGCATGCGCAAAAAAAAAGTGGGAGCAGGGCAACCCTGATCCCACAGTGGTGAAGCTGGCCAGGCAGGCCGGGAAAACATTCGATTCGAGGGCAGTGTAGACCCTTGTCTCGAATGTGCGCATGAAAAATCAGCAGGCTGGCAGCGCAACTAACCTCACCAGCCATTGGCCGATCGTCGACATGAATGATCGACAATCACTGTCATCATGCTTTATCCCCTGGTGTTACAAAATGACTGGAAAGTCGCGTTTTCCGGGTGCTTTTGAGCATTTGACAACGCCGACCTTTTCGGAGAATGTGTGCGTACCCAAATCAAACGGGCGTATGAATTGAGCGTTTGTATGTTCACATCGCTCGTACAGAATCCCGACTATCGCGCTGACGGGTGTGCCTGGGGGAGGGCTTGAAGATGGCCTTCCTGCCAGTGATCGGCGTGTACAGTTCAGCTTCCATATCGTGGAGATCAGTTGATGATTTACGAAGGTAAAGCCATCACGGTTAAGGCTCTTGAAAGCGGCATCGTCGAACTGAAGTTCGACCTCAAGGGTGAGTCCGTCAACAAATTCAACCGCCTTACCCTGAACGAGCTGCGTCAGGCCGTGGATACCATCAAGGCCGACGCTTCCATCAAGGGTGTGATCGTCAGCAGCGGCAAGGACGTGTTCATCGTCGGTGCCGACATCACCGAATTCGTCGACAATTTCAAGCTGCCCGAGGCCGAGCTGGTGGCCGGCAACCTGGAAGCCAACCGTATCTTCAGCGACTTCGAAGACCTCGCGGTGCCGACCGTCGTGGCCATCAACGGCATCGCCCTGGGCGGCGGCCTGGAAATGTGCCTGGCGGCGGATTACCGCGTCATGTCCAGCAGCGCCAAGATCGGCCTGCCGGAAGTCAAGCTGGGCATCTACCCAGGCTTTGGCGGCACCGTTCGCCTGCCGCGTCTGATCGGCTCGGACAATGCCATCGAGTGGATCGCCTCGGGCAAGGAAAACCGCGCCGAAGACGCCCTGAAAGTAGGTGCCGTCGATGCCGTGGTCGCGCCTGAACTGCTGCAGGCCGGTGCTCTGGACCTGATCAAGCGCGCCATCGCCGGTGAGCTGGACTACAAGGCCAAGCGTCAGCCCAAGCTCGAGAAACTCAAACTCAACGCCATCGAGCAGATGATGGCCTTCGAAACCGCCAAGGGTTTTGTCGCCGGTCAAGCCGGCCCGAACTACCCGGCCCCGGTCGAAGCCATCAAGACCATCCAGAAGGCCGCCAACTTTGGCCGTGACAAGGCCTTGGAAGTCGAAGCTGCCGGTTTTGCCAAGTTGGCCAAAACCTCGGTCGCCGAGAGCCTGATCGGCCTGTTCCTGAACGATCAGGAACTCAAGCGCAAAGCCAAGGCCCACGACGAGATCGCTCGTGACGTGAAGCAAGCCGCCGTACTCGGCGCCGGCATCATGGGCGGCGGTATTGCCTACCAGTCGGCGGTCAAGGGCACGCCGATCCTGATGAAGGATATTCGCGAGGAAGCTATCCAGCTGGGCCTTAACGAAGCGTCCAAGCTGCTGGGCAAGCGCGTCGAGAAAGGCCGCCTGACCCCGGCGAAGATGGCCGAGGCCCTCAACGCCATTCGCCCGACCTTGTCGTATGGCGATTTCGCCAACGTCGACATCGTCGTCGAGGCTGTGGTCGAGAACCCGAAGGTCAAGCAGGCGGTGCTGGCCGAGGTGGAAGGGCAGGTCAAGGAAGATGCGATTCTGGCGTCGAACACCTCGACCATTTCGATCAACTTGCTGGCCAAGGCGCTCAAGCGTCCGGAAAACTTCGTTGGCATGCACTTCTTCAACCCGGTGCACATGATGCCGCTGGTCGAAGTCATTCGTGGCGAGAAGTCCAGTGAAGTGGCTGTCGCCACCACCGTGGCCTACGCCAAGAAAATGGGCAAGAATCCGATCGTGGTCAACGACTGCCCGGGCTTCCTGGTCAACCGCGTACTGTTCCCGTATTTCGGTGGCTTCGCCAAGCTGGTCAGCGCAGGCGTCGATTTCGTGCGTATCGACAAGGTCATGGAAAAGTTCGGCTGGCCGATGGGCCCGGCCTACTTGATGGACGTGGTCGGCATCGACACCGGCCACCATGGTCGTGACGTGATGGCAGAGGGCTTCCCGGACCGCATGAAGGACGACCGCCGCTCCGCCGTCGACGCCCTGTACGAAGCCAATCGCCTGGGTCAGAAGAACGGCAAGGGCTTCTATGCCTACGAGACCGACAAGCGCGGCAAGCCGAAGAAAGTCGCCGATGCGTCCGTGCTGGACGTGCTCAAGCCGGTGATCTTCGAGCAGCGTGAAGTCAGTGACGAGGACATCATCAACTGGATGATGGTGCCGCTGTGCCTGGAGACCGTGCGTTGCCTGGAAGATGGCATCGTCGAAACTGCAGCCGAGGCGGACATGGGCCTGGTCTACGGCATCGGTTTCCCTCCCTTCCGCGGTGGTGCGCTGCGCTACATCGATTCGATCGGTGTCGCCGAGTTCGTTGCCCTGGCCGACAAGTACGCCGATCTGGGTCCGCTGTACCACCCGACTGCGAAGCTGCGTGAAATGGCCAAGAACGGCCAGCGCTTCTTCAACTGAACGGCCACGAGCTAGAGCGAGATTATTGATATGAGCCTGAATCCAAGAGACGTGGTGATTGTCGACTTCGGTCGCACGCCGATGGGCCGTTCCAAGGGTGGCATGCACCGCAACACCCGTGCCGAGGACATGTCGGCGCACCTGATCAGCAAGCTGCTGGAGCGCAACGACAAGGTCGATCCGAAAGAGGTCGAGGATGTGATCTGGGGCTGCGTCAACCAGACCCTGGAGCAGGGGTGGAACATCGCGCGCATGGCGTCGCTGATGACCCCGATCCCGCACACTTCCGCTGCGCAGACCGTCAGCCGCCTGTGCGGCTCGTCGATGAGCGCGCTGCACACCGCTGCCCAGGCGATCATGACCGGCAACGGCGATGTATTCGTGATCGGTGGTGTCGAGCACATGGGGCACGTCAGCATGATGCACGGCGTCGACCCGAACCCGCACCTGTCCTTGCACGCTGCCAAGGCTTCCGGGATGATGGGCCTGACTGCGGAGATGCTCGGCAAGATGCACGGCATCACCCGTGAGCAGCAGGACCTGTTCGGCCTGCGTTCGCACCAGTTGGCCCACAAGGCCACGGTCGAGGGCAAGTTCAAGGATGAGATCATCCCGATGCAGGGCTACGACGAGAACGGCTTCCTCAAGGTCTTTGATTACGACGAAACCATTCGCCCCGAGACCACCCTCGAGGGCCTCGCTGCGCTCAAGCCGGCGTTCAACCCCAAGGGTGGCACTGTCACCGCTGGCACCTCGTCGCAGATCACCGACGGTGCCTCGTGCATGATCGTCATGTCCGGCCAGCGTGCCATGGACCTCGGCATCCAGCCATTGGCCGTGATTCGTTCGATGGCAGTAGCCGGTGTGGATCCGGCGATCATGGGTTATGGGCCGGTGCCTTCGACTCAGAAAGCCCTCAAGCGCGCGGGTCTGACCATCGCCGACATCGATTTCTTCGAGCTCAACGAAGCCTTCGCCGCACAGGCCCTGCCAGTGCTGAAGGATCTGAAAGTGCTCGACAAGATGGATGAGAAGGTTAACCTGCACGGCGGCGCCATCGCCCTGGGCCACCCGTTCGGTTGCTCCGGTGCGCGGATTTCCGGCACTCTGCTCAACGTCATGAAGCAGAATGGCGGTACGCTGGGTGTTGCGACCATGTGTGTCGGCCTGGGTCAGGGTATCACCACTGTCTTCGAACGCGTCTGATCGCTTCGCAGGACAGCAGCCGGGGCCTTGTGCCCCGGTTTTTGTTTTTTACAGGATTTGTTCAAGAGGGTGAGCAGCATGCAGATACAACCAGGCGTATACCGGCATTACAAAGGGCCTGAGTACCGTGTCTTCAGCGTTGCGCGGCACTCGGAGAGCGAAGAGTGGATGGTGTTCTACCAATGCCTGTATGGTGACTATGGGTTTTGGGTGCGGCCACTTTCGATGTTCCAGGAGTCGGTCGAGGTTGACGGCGAGCAGGTGCCACGCTTTGCTTTGGTCAAGGCCGAAGAGGGGCTTGCGGCACTGGCCGGGAAGCCTCGCGAGTGAACGACCGCGCTTGACCTCACTCTTTTGCCACTATATATAGCGGTGCCGCGTCCGGCACCTGACGCGTTTTTCATCTTCAGATTCAGGAATACTCCGATCCATGGGCAAATCGCTGGTCATTGTGGAATCCCCGGCCAAGGCCAAGACCATCAACAAGTACCTGGGCAGCCAGTACGTGGTGAAGTCGAGTATCGGCCACATCCGAGACCTCCCCACCAGCGGTTCGGCCAGTACGGCCAAGGAACCGGCGGCCAAGCGCGGCAAGACCGCGAGTGAGGCTCCGGCGCTGACGCCGAAGGAGAAAGCCCGGCGCCAACTGGTGGCGCGCATGGGTGTCGACCCAGAGGCCGGCTGGAAGGCCAAGTACGAGATCCTTCCCGGCAAGGAGAAGGTGATCGACGAGTTGCGTCGTTTGGCCAAGGATGCCGACACCATCTATCTCGCAACCGACTTGGATCGCGAGGGGGAAGCCATTGCCTGGCACCTGCGCGAAGCCATCGGGGGAGACGACAGCCGCTACAAGCGCGTGGTGTTCAACGAAATCACCAAGAAGGCCATTCAGGAGGCGTTTTCGCAGCCTGGTGATCTGGATATCGCCCGGGTCAATGCCCAGCAGGCGCGGCGCTTCCTAGACCGCGTGGTGGGCTACATGGTTTCGCCGCTGCTGTGGTCCAAGATCGCCCGTGGCCTGTCCGCCGGCCGTGTGCAATCGGTGGCTGTGAAGCTGGTGGTCGAGCGGGAGCGCGAGATCCGTGCGTTCAATCCCGAAGAGTACTGGGAGGTCCATGCTGACCTGGGCACGGCGAAGAACGCCAAGGTGCGCTTCGAAGTGGCGCGCGAGAACGGTGAAGCCTTCAAGCCGTTGAACGAAGCGCAGGCCATGGCGGCGCTGGAGAAGCTCAAGGCTTCCAGCTACAGCGTGGTCAAACGTGAAGATCGCCCGACCAGCAGTAAGCCATCGGCGCCTTTCATCACCTCGACCTTGCAGCAGGCGGCGAGCAACCGCCTGGGCTTCGGGGTGAAGAAGACGATGATGATGGCCCAGCGTCTGTATGAAGCCGGCTACATCACTTACATGCGTACCGACTCGACCAACCTGTCGACTGATGCCGTTGAAATGGCGCGCAGCTACATCGAAAGCGAGTTCGGCAAGCAGTACCTGCCGGCCGCTCCGGTCGTCTACGGCAGCAAGGAAGGCGCACAGGAGGCGCACGAAGCGATTCGTCCGTCCGACGTCAACACCCACCCGAGCAAGCTCAGTGGCATGGAGCGTGATGCCGAGCGCCTGTACGAGCTGATCTGGCGCCAGTTCCTGGCCTGCCAGATGCCACCGGCGCAGTACCTGTCCACGAGCGTCACCGTGGCGGCTGGCGATTTCGAGTTGCGTGCCAAGGGCCGTATTCTCAAGTTCGACGGTTACACCCGTGTGTTGCCACAACAGGCCAAGCCGGGCGAGGACGACGTGCTGCCGGAAATGGGGCAGGGTGAGACGCTCAAGTTGATCCAGCTCGACCCAAGCCAGCACTTTACCAAGCCGCCGGCGCGTTTCACCGAGGCGAGCCTGGTCAAGGAAATGGAAAAACGTGGTATCGGTCGTCCGTCGACCTATGCAGCGATCATTTCCACCATCCAGGATCGCGGCTATGTGACCCTGCACAACCGCCGCTTCTATTCCGAGAAGATGGGCGACATCGTGACCGAGCGCTTGTCCGAAAGCTTCTCCAACCTGATGGACTACGGCTTCACCGCCGGCATGGAAGAGAATCTCGATGACGTGGCCCAGGGCGAGCGTGACTGGAAAAACGTGCTCGACGAGTTCTACGGTGATTTCAGCAAGAAGCTGCAGACAGCAGAGTCCAGCGAAAACGGCATGCGAGCCAATCAGCCGACCCTGACCAACATTGCCTGCAAGGAATGCGGTCGGCCGATGATGATCCGTACCGCCTCGACCGGGGTATTCCTGGGCTGCTCGGGTTACAGCCTGCCGCCGAAGGAGCGCTGCAAGGCCACCGTCAATCTGGTGCCGGGTGACGAGATCGCAGCTGACGACGAGGGTGAATCCGAGTCGCTGGTGCTGCGTGGCAAGCACCGCTGCCCGATCTGCTCGACGGCGATGGACGCTTACCTGCTCGACGAGAAGCACAAGCTGCATATCTGTGGTAACAACCCGGATTGCCCTGGCTACGAGATCGAAGAGGGTAGCTACCGCATCAAGGGCTACGAAGGGCCGAGCCTGGAGTGCGACAAGTGCGGCAGCGAGATGCAGCTCAAGACTGGCCGCTTCGGCAAGTTCTTCGGTTGCACCAACCCGGCGTGCAAGAACACCCGCAAGTTGCTCAAGAGCGGCGAGGCTGCGCCACCGAAGATGGACAAGGTGGACATGCCGGAGCTCAAGTGCGAGAAGGTCGACGACACCTACGTGCTGCGTGACGGCGCTTCGGGGTTGTTCCTGGCGGCCAGCCAGTTCCCGAAAAATCGCGAGACCCGTGCGCCGCTGGTGCTGGAAATCATCCCGCACAAGCATGAGATCGATCCGAAGTATCACTTCCTCTGTGACGCACCGCAGAAGGATCCGGACGGTCGTCCTGCGGTGATTCGCTACAGCCGCAAGACCAAGGAGCAGTACGTGCAATCCGAGGTCGATGGCAAGCCGACAGGCTGGAAGGCGTTCTACGACGGCAAGGCGTGGAAGGTCGAAGACAAGCGCTGATTCGTCGGTGTTGTAATTGGGGCCGCTTTGCGGCCCCAATCATTTATGATGCAGCTATTCGCCTTGCTGCCCATGGGAGGTCATCCGAAATGGCCCAGGAACTCTACACCCGCACCAACCAGAAACTGTTCTTTGCAGGCCTGGCTCTTGAGTCCATGGCCAAGGCCGAGCAGAGCCAGGCCATGAATGCCCAGGGCCTGATCCAGGCTGAGCGCGAGGCGGCGGTGTTCCATTTGTATGGGGCGTTGCTCGGGCTGTGCCATGAGATTGCCGGCTTCTATCGTCTGCCCCAGGCGAACGCCGCGCGTGCAGAGCTGTTGCTTAACGATGACACGCTGAAGACCGTCGCCATTCCGGAAATGGCCGAGATGCTTGAGCTGGCACGCCAACCGCAGACCTGGCTGGCGCAGTTGATCAAGGCTTATGCCGATTTGTTCCAACCACCGGTCGCGAAGAAAGTCGCCAAGACAGATGTCACGCAGCCGTTGATCCAGGCTGTCAATCTCGATGAAGTCGAGGATGTCGTGCTGTCTCGGGCGGAGTTGGAGCGCTGGCGGCAGGACCTAAAAGGGCTTGTAAGACGTTTCCGAGAAGCGTTGAGTGAGTGCTGACAGTCGGCGCGGCTGGTACACTACTCGCCTTTCGTGAACAGCAGGCCCTTTATGTCAACGTCCTTTCTAGAAATTGTCGAATTGCCTGATGGCCGGATCGAACTGCGCCGTGCCGAGGACGAGGGTTCGCTGGTTACCCTGGATTTCTCCGAAGATGCCAAGGCATTTCTTCAGGGGCAGCATGTAGAAGTGGCCAAAGCCATGCTCAGCGTTGGGGTGCAGATGGCAGGTAAGCTGGTCGAAGGTGACTTCGAGCGTGATGAGGGACCGCGGGTTCTGCACTGAACACGCCAGTTGGGCCATCACTGCAGTGCGTCACAGGCAAAGCCTGGACATCAGCCGAGGCGGATGTTCAGGCTTTGTGCGTTTCCGCAGGTGGCGGCACGAACGAGCTGCTGGCGGATGCTGGCATTGACGTTGCCGAACCAGCTGACCACCGTGTGGCTATGACCCAGGCGTAGCGCTTCGCAGGCCAGTTGCAGGGCGCTCTGGTTGCTTCCGGGTTGCAGCAGCAGGATGCGTTCGCGATTCAGGCCGGCGTCACGCAGCCAGGTTTGTGTGAGACTCGCCGGCGGTGCGATCAGTGTCAGCCAGCGTGCGTCATCTTCTTCGCTCAGCTCGCGCAGGATAGGGGCCAACAGGCTCTGGCAGTGCCCTGGCGCGCCGCGCAGGGACAGTTCACTGAACAGTTCTGGTTGGCCGGGCTTGCGCGACTGCTCGCGACTTTTCAGGCCTGGCAGTACCGGCTGTGCGAGAAAGGCTTCGAACAATGGCAATTGTGCGGGCTGCGATAAATGGGCGGACTGCTGCATGACGCCTCCTGGATCAGCGGCGAATGACGCCGACGCTCAAGCCCTCGATCACCAGTTCCTGATCTTTCAGGTCGACTTCGATGGGGGCGAATTCGGGGTTTTCGGCAATCAGCCAGACTTTGCTGCCCTCGCGCTTGAAGCGCTTGACGGTCACTTCGTCACCGATGCGGGCGACCACGATCTGGCCGTTGCGGGCTTCGCGGCAGGTGTGCACGGCGAGCAGGTCGCCGTCGACGATGCCGATATCCTTCATGCTCATGCCGTGAACGCGCAACAGGTAGTCGGCGCGAGGATGGAAGAAGGCTGGATTGATATTGCAGGATTCCTCGATGTGCTGCTCGGCGAGGATCGGGGCACCTGCTGCAACACGGCCGATGATCGGCAGGCCGCTGTCGTCAGGCTTGGCTTCGAGACCCGGGATGCGAATGCCGCGGGAGGCGCCTGGCGTCATCTCGATGGCGCCCTTGCGCGCCAAGGCCTTGAGGTGCTCTTCGGCGGCATTGGGCGATTTGAACCCTAGCTCTTGTGCGATTTCTGCGCGGGTAGGCGGGAAGCCGTTGTCTTCAAGGCAACGTTTGATGAAGGCCAGGATCTCGGCTTGGCGTGGCGTCAGTTTCAGCATGGCGAGTGGCTCTGTCTTTTTATACAGTGACTGGGATTATATACAGTACAAGGCCTGCTGCAAGCACCACGCTTGAAGAAAATCGCCGAGGTCTTCCAAGCGTTGTGCCCAGCCCTTGATATTTGTGGCTTGCAGCTTGAGCTCCGGCGCTTTAAAAAGGGCGACCGTCGGGTCACCGAACCTTGACATGCGCGTGCTTGAAACGTATGTTTCAAACAACTGTTTGTCAGGCGGATAAGTCATGGCCCAATCGGAAACCGTTGAACGCATTCTCGATGCTGCCGAGCAGCTGTTCGCGGAAAGAGGTTTCGCGGAAACTTCGTTGCGTTTGATCACTAGCAAGGCCGGGGTCAACCTGGCGGCGGTGAACTACCATTTCGGCTCCAAAAAGGCGCTTATCCAGGCGGTCTTCTCGCGCTTCCTCGGTCCGTTCTGTGCCAGCCTGGAGCGTGAACTCGAGCGCCGTCAGGCGCGCCCTGAGCAGAAGCCGACGCTCGAAGAACTGCTGGAGATGCTGGTGGAGCAGGCCTTGGCCGTGCAGCCGCGCAGCAACAACGACCTGTCGATCTTCATGCGCCTGCTGGGCTTGGCCTTCAGTCAGAGTCAGGGCCACCTGCGCCGCTATCTTGAAGACATGTACGGCAAGGTGTTCCGGCGCTACATGCTGTTGGTCAACGAAGCGGCACCGCGTATTCCCCCCATCGAGCTGTTCTGGCGCGTGCATTTCATGCTGGGTGCCGCCGCGTTCAGCATGTCCGGTATCAAGGCGCTGCGCGCCATCGCTGAAACCGATTTCGGCATCAACACTTCGATCGAGCAGGTCATGCGCTTGATGGTGCCGTTCCTCGCCGCCGGCATGCGTGCCGATAGCGGGGTAACCGACGAGGCCATGGCGGCCGCGCAACTGCGGCCACGCAGCAAGAGCGCAGCCACCGGCGCGCCAGCCAAGGCTTGAACACTGGGCGGGGCAGGGCGCTTCGGCTAAGCTAGCGCCCATGCCCGACCTTGATTTCCTGCACATCTCCCTCGCTGACCAACGCCTTTACGGATTTTCCCGGGGGACGTTGTGCGTGCGCCTGGACGTTTCCACTGCACGTCTGGGGGCGGGTGAACTCAAGGGTTCTGGCTGCACGCCGCGTGGCCTGCATCAGGTCAGGGCGAAGATCGGCGCCGGATTGCCGCAAGGGGCTGTGCTCAGCAGCCGACGCTGGACCGGTGAAGTCTGGTCGCCCGCCTTGCACGCGCGATCTCCAGGCCGTGACTGGATCCTCACCCGCATCCTCTGGCTCAGTGGCTGTGAGCCAGGCGTCAACCGCCTGGGACGGGTCGATACCTTTCGTCGCTACATTTATCTGCACGGCACGCCGGACAGCGAACCGCTGGGCGTGCCGTTGTCCCATGGCTGCGTGCGCCTGCGCAACCGCGAGCTGTTGGACCTGTTCGAGCGCGTGCCGGTCCATTGCCCCGTGCGCATAAGCGAGGCTGCCTGCCCGCAATGGGCCTCTCTGGATATTCAATGAAGGACACCCTATGACTGCCAGCCTGCAAGGCTCCCTGATGGTGGATATCGCCGGTCAATGGTTGACCGCCGAGGATCGTCACCTCCTGCGCCAGCCCGAAGTGGCCGGTCTGATCATCTTTGCCCGTAACATCGACAGCCCACGCCAGGTGCGCGAGCTGTGCGCCTCGATCCGTGCTATTCGTCCTGACCTGATCCTGGCGGTCGATCAGGAAGGTGGTCGGGTCCAGCGTCTGCGTCAGGGCTTCGTGCGTTTGCCGGCCATGCGTGCCATTGCCGACAATGCCAACGCCGATTACCTGGCCGAACAATGCGGTTGGCTGATGGCCACCGAAGTTCTGGCGGTCGGCCTGGACCTGAGTTTCGCACCGGTACTGGATCTTGATCACCAGCGCAGCGCGGTCGTGGGCAGCCGTGCCTTCGAAGGGGATCCGCAGCGTGCCACGCAACTGGCCGGTGCCTTCATTCGTGGCATGAACGCGGCTGGCATGGCGGCCTGCGGCAAGCACTTCCCCGGACATGGCTGGGCGGAAGCCGATTCGCACGTGGCGATCCCCACCGATGAGCGCAGCCTGGAGCAGCTACGCCAGGCTGATCTGGTACCGTTCACTCGCCTCAGCGGCCAACTGGCAGCAGTGATGCCGGCGCATGTGATCTATCCGCAGGTCGACAACCAGCCGGCGGGCTTCTCGCGGCGCTGGCTGCAGGACATCCTGCGCGGCGAGCTGGGCTTTGAGGGGGTGATCTTCAGTGACGACCTGTCCATGGCTGGCGCGCATGTGGTGGGCGATGCCGCCAGTCGCATCGAGGCAGCGCTGAGTGCCGGTTGCGACATGGGGCTGGTGTGCAATGACCGAGCTGCGGCGGAGCTCGCGCTGAGTGCGGCGCAGCGCTTGAAGGTGCGGCCGTCGCCGCGCATCGCCGGCATGCGTGGGCAAGGCTTCGCGCGCACCGACTACCGCCAGCAGCCGCGCTGGCTTGAGGCGCTGGGGGCGTTGAAGGACGCGCAGCTGGTGGATTGACCGTGGTGTTCACTTCGCGGGCAAGTCGGGACGCGAAGGGGACGCCCCGGATTCAGCGCCCTCGCTTGCCCGGCAGCGGGGCGAACAGTGCCTCGATTTCTTCATCCCCGAGCCGCCACTGACCGGCCTGCCCGCCATCGAGCAGACCGGCCGCCAAGGCGGCTTTCTCTTGCTGCAACTGCTGGATCTTTTCTTCCACCGTGCCGCGGGTGATCAGCTTGTAGACGAACACCGGCTTGTCCTGGCCGATACGGTACGCGCGGTCGGTTGCCTGGTTCTCGCTGGCCGGGTTCCACCAGGGGTCGTAGTGAATCACCGTATCGGCAGCGGTCAGGTTCAGGCCTGTGCCACCGGCCTTGAGGCTGATCAGGAATACTTCGCTGTCGCCGTTCTGGAACTGTTGAACCGGCGCGCGGCGATCGCGGGTGTCACCGGTCAGCAGGCTGTAGCGAATGTCGCGCTTTTCCAGTTCCTGCTCGATCAGTGCGAGCATCGAAGTGAACTGGGAGAACAGCAGCACTCGGCGACCTTCGCTGAGCAGTTCCTCGAGCATTTCCATCAAGCTGCCCAGCTTGCCCTTGTCGGCTTGATTGCCCTTGGCTTCCACACCCTTGACCAGACGCAGGTCACAGCACACCTGGCGCAGCTTGAGCAAGGCATCGAGGATGACGATCTGGCTGCGTGAGGCGCCATTGCGGGCGATTTCATCGCGCACCTTCTTGTCCATGGCCACGCGCACCGTTTCGTAGGTGTCGCGCTGTGCGTCGCTGAGGTCCACCCAGTGAACCATCTCGCTCTTGGCCGGCAGCTCTCGGGCCACCTGCTCCTTGCTGCGGCGCAGCAGGAAAGGGCGTACGCGGCTGGCCAGGTGGGCCAGCCGCTCGCGGTCGCCATGACGTTCGATGGGGGTGCGGTAATCCTGGTTGAAGCGTTTCTGATCGCCCAGCCAGCCGGGCATCAGGAAGTGGAAGATCGACCATAGCTCACCCAGGTTGTTCTCCATGGGTGTGCCGGTCAGGCAAAGGCGCTGGTTGGCCTGCAGCTCCCGGGCGGCCTGGGCGGCCTTGCTGGTACTGCTCTTGATGTTCTGTGCTTCGTCCAGCACCAGCACGTGCCAGGGTTGGGCCTGCAATGGCTCGAGGTCGCGTGGCAGCAGGGCGTATGTGGTCAGGATCAGGTCGTATTCGTGCAGTGCACCAAAGAACCGGGTGCGTCCGGGGCCGTGCAGGGCCAGAACGCGCAGATTGGGTGCGAAGCGCTGTGCTTCGTCCAGCCAGTTGGGCACAAGGCTGGTGGGCATCACTGCCAGGGCTGGATGGTTCAGGCGCCCGGCTTCTTTTTCCAGCAGCAGATGGGCAAGGGTCTGCAGGGTCTTGCCCAGACCCATGTCGTCGCCGAGGATGCCACCGGTGCCCATCTCGCGCAGGGCTTGCAGCCAGTTCAGGCCCTGCTGCTGATAGGGGCGCAAGGTCGCGGCCAGCCCCTTGGGTGGCTCGACTTCCAGGTCACGCGCATCGCGCAGGCGCCGGCCGAGATCGCGCAGTTGTTCGCCACCTTCCCATTGCAGGGGCAGGTGCTCGATATCGTTCAGGCGTGCCGCATCGGCGCGCTCCATGCGCAGCGTCGGTCCGCTGGCATCCTCGTGCAGATACAGCTCGCCGAGGGTGCCCATCACTGCCTTGATCCGGCCGTAGGGCAGGGCGACCCGCATGGCCGGGCTGTCCAGGCGACCGCGGTTGAGGTCGATCAACAGGTGTTCATCGTCGCCGCGCCGCGCAAGTTCGCTGGGGCGCAGCAGTTCGGGGCTGCTGCGCAGCAACTGCAGGACGATCGGCAGCAGGCTATGGCGCTGGCCGTCGACGACGATGCCCAGTTCCAGATCGAACCATTCGTGGCCGGGGGCTTCCTGAATGTTGGCGTACCAGTCCTCCACGTCGTGGAGGTTGAAGGCGAAGTCACGGTGGATGTCCACCTTCCAACCTGCCTCGCGCAGTCGCAGCAGGTCTTCGCGGGCGAAGCGCAGCCAGGTCTCGTCGTCGGGCAGTTGGAACATTTCGCCGGCGCTGTCGGGCAGGGCCTTGCTCTGACGTGTGGCAGGCTTGAAACCGAGTTTGTGCAGGGTGTCGCGCAGGCGTTTTTCATGCTGCGGCTGGCGACGAATATGCTGGCTGGTACTGTCCACCAGGCGGCTCAGCGGCTTGTCGTCGGGGCCGCTGGCGCGCAGCCCGTCGTAGTCGAACGACAGCGCCGCGCGATGCTGCATCTGGCGCTGCATGCGTCCGGTCTTGGGCGTGTAGGCGCTGAATTCCAGGCTGCCAAGGGTGAGGTGTGGTGTGGGTTCGATGTCGTCGAGCAGTTCCTGCTTGACCGTTGTCGGGGTCGGCAGTTGGTGGTTCAGGGCGTTGAGCTTGTGGCTGAGTGGCACGATCAGGTGTTCCGGTACATCGGGTGCGAGCGAGAGCTGGATGGCGGTGTGCGGGTCGAGACTGTGGGCGACGGTACCGACTTCACTGGTCATGACGTCGAAGTAAAACAACGGCACCAGCGGCAGGACGCAAAGCAGCGGTTTGTCGGCGTTGTACCACATGCCGCGGTATTCGCCGCTGTCCAGGCGCACCCAGCGAAATTCCGCCTGGCGCTCCTGGCCGCGGCGCAGCAGCGGCAATTCTTCCATGAACATCAGGCGTCCGGTTTCCAGCACCCGTTGCAGTAGCTCGCCGCCTTCCTGGCCTTTTAGCACGTAGCCGCGCTCCTGGCCGTAGGGGGCGTTCTGTGCGGACAACTGGCGCAGGATGCGCAGGTCTTCTTCCTTGACGAACTTGGGCGGCTCGTAGAGCAGTTCATACAGCGATTGCACCCGGCTGTAGCGTATGTCGCCATCGTTGCGAGTGCCCTTGCGCACGCGCAGGGCGCAGCCTTGATCGCCCAGCAGCATGAGCTGGTAGCAGACCATGCGTCCGCGCTTGTCTTCTTCAGGCCGGTGGGGGGTGGCGCGTTGCTCTAGGCCCTGCAGCCAGTGTTGCAGGTGGTGCGGCAGGTGATCGCTGGCCGCCGGTTGTGCCGTATGGCGGTGGGCGAGCGTGTAGAGCACGGCGGCGCAGTGCTTGCAGTTCTCGCCGACCGGGCAGGTGCACTGGCCGCGAACATGACAGTGTCCGGCGGAGTTGAAGGTGATGGTAATCCGCTGACGATAACGGTTGTCGCCGTTGCCGCTGCAGGTTGCCTCGATACGTGCGTCGCCGTGGGAGAGAATCTCTACCCTCCCTTGCTCGGCATAGCGCTCACCGCGCTGCAGAGCGCCGGCGTTGAATTCGCGCTTCCAGCTCGGGTTTTCCGCAACCTGCTTCTGCACGTCACTCACGTGTCACTGCTCCATCATCTCCGGGTCCATCGTTGGCAGCTTGCGCATGCCAGCCGGTGCGACCCTGATCAGCAGCGCCAGGTGGCCCCCGTCGAGGAAGGTCAGCTGGCCGTTTTTCACATTGCTGTTGCTTTGCTTGAATTGCTCGCTGCGCAGCACGCTGCCGTTGCCGTCCAGGTCGTTGACCCAGAAGTTGGCCTCGATGCGGGTGAAGCGGCCCTCGGCGATGCTCAGGTTGCCCTCGATGGGGAAGTGCCCGAACTGCTCGTCACCGGCGCCCACGGCGATGCGGCTGGGCTCGCTGCCCACCTGCTGCTGCCAAGCCTTGTGCAGCAGCACAGTGTAGTCGGCAGTGGCTTGCAGGCGGGTGGCTTCGTCGACCAGTGCCAGTGGGCGTTCGGCGTCCTTGGCCAGGCGTGGGGCGCCGGCGCTCCAGTTCTCGGGGGCGAACGGGCTGGTCACGGCAGGCACGGCATTCTGCCGCAGGAGGAGGATTTCCACCTGATAAGGGCCTTCGGCGAAGGCCGTCACTGGCGCGATGAGCGACAGCAACAAGGTCAGGCAACGAATGGCACGCATGGAGCTTCCTTAATTTGACTGTGGGGCCAGGCGCTCGAACAGCGCCTCGAGAGTGTTGAAGCGTTCTTCCGGGCGTTCCATGGGCACCAGGAAGCGGAACTGGGTCGCGCCTTCGAACTTGTAGCGCTTGGGCTGGCCCTGGATCAGCTTGATCAGGGTCAGTGGATCGACCGGCGTTTCGGCCTCGAACTCGAGCTTGCCGCCATTGGGGCCGGCATCGACCTTCTTGATGCCAAGCTTCTCGGCCTGCAGTTTGAGCAGCGTCAGGCGCATGAGGTTCTTGGTCGGCTCGGGCAGCAGGCCGAAGCGGTCGATCATCTCCACCTGCAGGTCCTTGAGGCCTTCTTCGTCGGCCGCCGAAGCGATGCGTTTGTACAGGATCAGGCGGGCGTGTACATCGGGCAGGTAGTCCTCGGGGATCAGCGCCGGCAGGCGCAGGTTGATCTCCGGGCCGCCGCCCAGTGGTTGCTCGAGATTGGGTTGGGTGCCCTTGCGGATCGCCTTGACCGCGCGTTCGAGCATCTCCATGTAGAGGGTGAAACCCACTGCCTGGATCTGCCCGCTCTGGCCTTCGCCGAGCAACTCGCCGGCGCCGCGGATCTCCAGGTCGTTGGTGGCCAGCACGAAGCCTGCGCCCAGGTCCTGGGTGTTGGCGATCGCCTCCAGGCGTTTCTCGGCATCGCCGCTGATCTGTTGGCGTGGCGGGGTGAGCAGGTAGGCGTAGGCCTGGTGGTGGCTGCGTCCGACCCGGCCGCGCAACTGGTGCAACTGGGCCAGGCCGAACTTGTCGGCACGTTCGATGACGATGGTGTTGGCACTGGGTACGTCGATGCCGGTCTCGATGATGGTCGAGGCAATCAGCACGTTGAAGCGCTTGTGGTAGAAGTCGCTCATCACCTGTTCGAGCTCGCGCTCGCGCATCTGCCCGTGGCCAATGCCGATGCGCGCCTCGGGCACCAGCTCGGCGAGGTCGGCGGCGCATTTCTCGATGGTTTTCACGTCGTTGTGCAGGTAATAGACCTGGCCGCCACGCAGCAGCTCGCGCAGCAGCGCCTCCTTGACCGTGCTCTTGTTCTGCTCCATGACGAAGGTGCGCACCGACAGGCGTCGAGCCGGCGGGGTGGCGATGATCGATAGGTCGCGCATGCCGGCCACGGCCATGTTAAGGGTGCGCGGGATTGGCGTGGCGGTGAGGGTGAGGATGTCCACCTCGCTGCGTAGCGCCTTGAGCTGTTCTTTCTGGCGTACGCCGAAACGGTGCTCTTCGTCGATGATCGCCAGGCCCAGGTCCTTGAAGCGCACATCGTCCTGCAGCAGCTTGTGGGTGCCGATGAGGATGTCGATCTTGCCTTCGGCAAGGTCTGCGGCGGCGGCGGCCACTTCCTTGGCGGACTTGAAGCGGCTCATCACCTCGACCGTCACGGGCCAGTCGGCAAAGCGATCACGGAAGCTGTTGTAGTGCTGCTGGGCGAGCAGGGTGGTGGGTACCAGGACCGCGACCTGGCGGCCGCTGTGCACGGCGATGAAGGCTGCGCGCATGGCCACTTCGGTCTTGCCGAAGCCGACATCGCCACACACCAGCCGATCCATGGGCTTGGCGGCGAGCATGTCGAGGCGCACGGCCTCGATGGCTGCCTGCTGGTCGGGCGTCTCTTCGAAGGGGAAACCGGCGCTGAAGGTGGCGTAGTCGGCGGCCGGGTCGGCGAAGGCGTAGCCCTTGCGCGCAGCACGGCGGGCATAGATGTCGAGCAGCTCGGCGGCCACGTCGCGCACCTGTTCGGCGGCCTTGCGCTTGGCTTTCTGCCAGGCTTCGGAGCCGAGTCGGTGCAGCGGCGCCAGGGCGTCGTCGCTGCCGGTGTAGCGGGCGATCAGGTGCAGGTTGGCCACCGGCACATAGAGCTTGGCGCCCTCGGCGTATTCAAGGGTGAGGAACTCGGCGGCCTGGCCGTCGATCTCCAGGGTGGCCAGGCCCAGGTAGCGGCCCACGCCGTGATCGATGTGCACCACAGGGGCGCCTTCGCGCAGCTCGGTGAGGTTCTTGATGACTGCATCGTTGGCCGCTTCGCCGCGCTTGTCGCGACGTCGGCGCTGCATCACGCGCTGGCCGAACAGCGGGCTTTCAGCCACAAGGGCCAGGCTCGGGTCATCCAGCAGCAAGCCGTCATCGAGTGGGGCGATGGTGATCGCCAGGCGCTCGCTGCCGGTGATGAAGTCAGCCCAGCCCTCGACGGTATGCGGGCGCAACTTCAGGCGTTCGAGCAGCTCCAGCAGCACCTCGCGTCGGCCTGCCGATTCGGCGGTGAACAGCACCCGGCCGGGGAACTGGTCGAGGAAGTTCGACAGCTCTGCCAGCGGCTGGTTGGCCTTGGCCTCGATGGCCAGGTTGGGCAAGGCGCGGGCCGGGAAGCGTTCGCGGCCTGCGCCCTGTTCGAGTTCGTCGGCGCTGACCACCACGCGCGGCCATTGCTTGAGGCGGGCGAAGCAGTCCTCGACCGGCATGAACAGCTCGGCCGGTGGCAGCAAGGGGCGGCTGAGGTCGCCGCGGCGCTCTTCGTAGCGCCCGCGTACGTCGTTCCAGAAGTGTTCGGCGGCCTGCTCGACGCCCGGCAGGGAGAATACCTGGGTGTCTGCCGGCAGGTAGTCGAAGAGTGTCGCGGTCTCTTCGAAGAACAGCGGCAGGTAGTATTCGATGCCGGCCGGAATGATGCCGCTGGTCAGGTCCTGGAAGATCGCGCTGCGCCGGAAGTCGACGTCGAAGCGCTCTCGGAAGCGGGCCTTGAAGCGTGTCACCTCATCCTTGTGCATGGGGAATTCGCGGGCCGGCAGCAGGCGGATCGAGTCGACCTTGTCGATCGAGCGCTGGGTCTCCGGGTCGAAGGTGCGCAGGGTCTCGATCTCGTCGTCGAACAGGTCGATGCGATACGGCGCCTTGCTGCCCATGGGGAACAAATCGATCAGCGCGCCGCGCACGGCGAATTCACCATGCTCGTAGACCGTGTCGACGCAGCGGTAGCCGCTGGCTTCCAGGCGGGTGCGCATCTGCTCGACGTCGATCTTCTGGCCCACGTCCAGCACCAGGCTGCTGCCCAGCAGGAAGCGGGTCGGGGCCAGGCGGTGCAGGGCGGTGGTGATCGGCACCACGAGAATGCCGTGGTCCAGCTCTGGCAGTCGGTAGAGGCTGGCAATGCGCTGGGAGATGATGTCCTGGTGCGGCGAGAACAGGTCGTAGGGCAGGGTTTCCCAGTCGGGGAACGGCAGCACCGGGAGCTGCGGGGCGAAGAAACGCAGCTCCTGTTCCAGCCGATCGGCGGCCTGGCTATCGGCAGTCAGCAGCAGGGTGAAGCGCCCGGCGCTGCTGGCGGCCTCGGCGATGGCGAGACTGAGGGCGGCACCTGGCAGGTTGCCCCAGGTTTGTTTGCCGGCCGTGGCCGACAGTTGCGGAAGGCGCAGAACTGACACGGAAGATCCGACTCCAAGCGTTGCGGCAAAGAGGTCAAGTGTACCGGCGACGCTCCTCGCTGTCAGGCTCGAAAGGGCATGACGGCTGGCTTCGCGGGTAGCGACAGGCGCTCATTGCCCGATACGCATCGGGGCGTCATAATGTAGCCCCTTTTTTCTGTCCCTACATGTGGAAGGTTCCCGTGACTCAGAAGCCCGACCAGTGTCTTGGTGAGTGGATCGATCGTGAAGCCCTGGCTGAAGCGATGATCCCGCTTATCGGTCAGCTCTACCGCAACAACAACGTGGTGAGCTCGATCTATGGCCGCAGCCTGATCAACCGTTCGGTTATCTCGATCCTCAAAGCCCATCGCTTTGCACGTCACCGTCAGACCGACGAGACCGAACTGTCCGTACACGAGACATTCCCCCTGCTCAAAGCCATGAGCGAGCTGAAACTGGGCGCCGCTTCGGTCGACCTGGGCAAGCTGGCCAACAAGTTCAAGCAGGAAGGCAACGGTCGCACTGCCGAGCAGTTCGTTCGTGAAGAGCTGGCTGAGGTGGTGGGCCAGCAGAACGCTTCGGCGCGCAAGGGCACCGACGTCGTCCTGTACGGCTTCGGCCGCATCGGCCGCCTGCTGGCGCGCATCCTGATCGAGAAGACCGGTGGTGGCGACGGCCTGCGCCTGCGCGCCATCGTCGTGCGCAAGGGCGCCGAAAACGACCTGGTCAAGCGCGCCAGCCTGCTGCGCCGCGACTCGGTTCACGGCCCGTTCGATGGCACCATCACCATCGATGAAGCCAACAACACCATCACTGCCAACGGCAACCTGATCCAGGTCATCTACGCCAAGAGCCCGAGCGAAGTCGACTACACCCAGTACGGCATCGACAACGCACTGATCGTCGACAACACCGGCGTCTGGCGCGATGCCGACGGCCTGGGCCAGCACCTGGCCTGCCCGGGCGCTGCCCGTGTGATCCTCACCGCACCTGGCAAGGGCGCGCTGAAGAACATCGTGCACGGCATCAACCATGGCGATATCGCTGCCGATGACAAGATCATCTCCGCGGCATCCTGCACCACCAACGCCATCGTGCCGGTGCTCAAGGCCATCAACGATCAGTACGGCATCGTCAACGGCCACGTCGAAACCGTTCACTCGTTCACCAACGACCAGAACCTGATCGACAACTTCCACAAGGGCAGCCGTCGCGGTCGTGCCGCGCCGCTGAACATGGTCATCACCGAAACCGGCGCCGCCACTGCCGCTGCCAAGGCACTGCCAGTGCTCAAGGGCAAGCTGACCGGCAACGCCATTCGCGTACCGACGCCGAACGTGTCGATGGCCATCCTGAACCTGAACCTGGAAAAGGCCACCAACCGCGAGGAGCTCAACGAGTACCTGCGCCAGACCGCCATGCACTCGGAACTGCACAAGCAGATCGACTACGTCAGCTCCCAGGAAGTGGTTTCGACCGACTTCGTTGGCTCGCGCCACGCCGGTGTGGTCGATGCCGAAGCGACCATCTGCAACGATAATCGTGTTGTCCTGTACGTCTGGTACGACAACGAATTCGGTTACAGCTGCCAGGTCGTTCGCGTGATGGAAGAGATGGCCGGTGTGAACCCGCCAGCGTTTCCACGCTGATAGGCTTGTAAGGCCATGAAAAAACGGGAACCTTCGGGTTCCCGTTTTTTTATGTCGTGTCTGTGCCGGCACTGCCACGGTAAACGCTGGTCCCAGGGTAGACGCGGCACAGGCAATCGAGAGTCTGAATCTTGCGCAAAGCCTTACTGCTTATCCTGATGCTGCTATCGGCCTGTGACCAGCAACCCACGCTGGAGCGCCTTGGCGGCCCGACCATGGGCAGCAGCTACAGCATCCAGTATGTTCGCAACCCCGGCGGCCCGGCACCGGACCAGGTGCGCGAAGCTGTCGAAACCATCCTGCATGAAATTGACGCGTCGTATTCCACCTACCGTGACGACTCTGTCGTCAGTCGCTTCAACCAGTTGCCGGCCAATCAATGCCTGGCCATCCCGCAGGACATGCTCGAGCTGGTCACCTTCGGCCAGCACCTGGCGGATGTGAGCGAGGGCGCTTTCGACCTCAGTGTCGAGCCACTGCTCAACCTGTGGGGTTTCGGCCCGCAGGCGCGTCAGGAGCAGGTGCCCGATCCTCAGGCCCTGGCCTTGGCCCGTCAGCGCGTAGGTTATCGTCACCTGCACATCGATGGCGAGCGCCTGTGCAAGGATGTCGCGCTGGAGCTGGACTTCAACAGTATCGCTGCCGGTCACGCCGTCGACCTGATCGCCGAGCGCCTGCGGGCGATGGGTATCGACAGCTTTGTCGCCGAAGCCACCGGGGAATTGCAGGCCGCAGGCCGCAAGCCTGATGGCAGCCCCTGGCGCATTGCACTGGAGCTGCCGCGCGAGGATCGCCAGATCGCTCGCCAGGTGATTGCCATCGATGGCCTATCGGTGTCGACCTCGGGTGACTACCGCAACTATTTCGAGGACAATGGCCGGCGCTATTCGCACACCTTCGATGCCCGTCTGGGGCGTCCGGTCGCCCACGGTCTGGCTGCGGTCACCGTGCTTGACCGCTCGGCACTGATCGCTGACGGTTACTCGACGTTGCTGCTGATTCTCGGGCCCGAGCGCGGCTGGGATTTTGCCGTGGCCCACGGCATCGCTGCCGTACTGGTGACCCGGGTCGAGGGTGGTTTCGTCTCCCGTTCCACGCCAGGTTTCCAGCGGGCGTTGAAAGGCGGGTGAAAGGCAGGGCACGGATGATCGCGGCCAGGGAAGCGGCGAAATGACATGTAGTGCAGGCAAAGATGGCCTACGACGCGACCAAGGGTTAATGTGCGCGGCGTTCACGCTTGATTAGACTGCACCCGAATTTTTTCATGGCGCCTCGGCGACATGATGAGCCCCGCGGCCAGCCGCGGCGGGCCAGTTCTGAAGGAGTACGCATGGCTGTCTACAACTACGACGTAGTGGTGCTGGGTTCCGGCCCGGCCGGAGAAGGCGCGGCAATGAACGCCGCCAAAGCGGGGCGCAAGGTCGCGATGGTCGACAGCCGTCGCCAGGTCGGCGGCAACTGCACCCACTTGGGCACCATCCCGTCCAAGGCACTGCGTCACTCGGTGCGGCAGATCATGCAGTTCAACACCAACCCGATGTTCCGTGCCATTGGTGAGCCGCGCTGGTTCTCCTTCCCCGACGTGCTCAAGAGCGCCGAGAAGGTGATTTCCAAGCAGGTTGCCTCGCGCACCGGCTACTACGCGCGCAACCGCGTAGACGTGTTCGTCGGCACCGGCAGCTTCGCCGATGAGCAGACCGTCGAAGTGGTCTGCCCCAACGGCGTGGTCGAGAAGCTCAACGCCAAGCACATCATCATCGCCACCGGCTCGCGCCCTTATCGCCCGGCCGACATCGACTTCCACCACCCGCGCGTCTACGACAGCGACACCATCCTCAGCCTGAGCCACACGCCGCGCAAGCTGATCGTCTATGGTGCCGGGGTGATCGGTTGCGAATACGCCTCGATCTTCAGTGGCCTGGGCGTGCTGGTCGAATTGGTCGACAACCGAGGCCAATTGCTGAGCTTCCTGGATTCGGAAATCTCCCAGGCGCTGAGCTACCACTTCAGCAACAACAACATCACCGTACGCCATAACGAGGAGTACGAGCGTGTCGAGGGCCTGGACAACGGGGTGATCCTGCACCTGAAGTCGGGCAAGAAGATCAAGGCCGACGCCTTGCTGTGGTGCAACGGCCGTACCGGCAACACCGACAAGCTGGGCCTTGAGAACATCGGTATCAAGGTCAACAGCCGCGGCCAGATCGAGGTCGACGAGAACTACAGCACCAGTGTGCCGAACATCTACGGTGCCGGTGACGTGATCGGTTGGCCGAGCCTGGCCAGCGCCGCCCACGACCAGGGCCGTTCGGCGGCCGGTAGCATCGTCGACAACGGCAGCTGGCGCTTCGTCAACGACGTACCGACCGGCATCTACACCATTCCGGAGATCAGCTCGATCGGCAAGAACGAGCAGGAGCTGACCCAGGCCAAGGTGCCGTACGAAGTGGGCAAGGCGTTCTTCAAGAGCATGGCCCGTGCGCAGATCGCCGGCGAGCCTCAGGGCATGCTGAAGATCCTGTTCCACCGCGAAACCCTGGAAATCCTTGGCGTGCACTGCTTCGGCTACCAGGCTTCGGAGATTGTCCACATCGGCCAGGCGATCATGAACCAGCCGGGTGAGCTGAACAATCTCAAGTACTTCGTCAACACCACCTTCAACTACCCGACCATGGCCGAAGCCTATCGGGTAGCCGCGTACGACGGTCTGAACCGGCTTTTTTGAGCGGCTCCGGCCGGTGGCCTGAGCCGGTCGGGGAGACCGATTTCAGCCCTACCCGAGGGTGGTCTTGGCCAAACCGGGAAAGTCTGTAATCAGGCTGTCCACGCCAAAATCGGCGAGTCGGCGCATCAGCGCCGGCTCGTTGACCGTCCACACCGACACATGCAAACCCTGCTTCTGCGCCTTGAGCAGGCGTTCGGGGGTGCACAGTGTCCAGTTCAGCGCGAGCATCTCGCAGCCGTAGTTCTGTGCCACTTTCAGTGGGTCGAGCCAGGCGTATTCGGCAACCAGCCCACGCGTGATGTCGGGCACCAGTTCCTGCGCTGCCCCCAGTACTTCCCGCGAGCTCGAGGTGATGGTCACCTTGTCGAGCAGGCCGTATTGTTGTGCCAGCTCGCGAATGGCCAGCACCGTGCTTGCTGCACGGGTGCGCGAAGCACTCTTGACCTCCAGCTGCCAGTGGGCAAAGGCGCATTTCTCGAACAGTTCTTCAAGGCGCGGGATAGGGCAGGGCTGCACATGTCCGGGGCCGCCCTTGCGCGCGTCGTAGGTAACCAGGTCCGCTGCCGGGTGTTCGACGACCTTGCCGCGTCGACCGGTGGTGCGCTTGAGGGTAGGGTCATGGATCACCATCAGCTCGTTATCGGCCGACAGGTGCAGGTCCAGCTCGCAACGGTCGACGCCGTGCGACAGGCACTGGCGGAAGCTGGTCAGGGTGTTCTCGGGCGCTTCGCCCTTGGCGCCGCGATGGCCGTAGATCAGGGTCACGTTCGTTCCTTCAGGTCTAAAGGGAAAAGGCTCAGGATGCCGGGTCGTCGTGTTCGAGTTGCTGGCGCCGCTGTTGTTGCTGACGCTGCAGGATATAGCGGGCCAGCAGCTGGCGCTGGGCATCGGTCATGTCGATGAATTCGGTGCCAACCTCGAAGCCGCCGTCGGCACGTGGGTCGCAGTGGGTGACGCGGCCACGCAGCAGCAGGCCGTGGGCGCGTGGCATCAGCACCATCTTCACCTTGACCCGGGTGCCGGGCGCGATCTGCTGCGCCTGGGCGAATTCGACACCGCCTTCGGAGATGATCACCCGCTGCGGCTGGCCGATCTCGCCGATCAGCGTTTGCGCGACCACCGCGCTGAGCAGGTCGAGGCGTTTGTTCTGGGCGCGCAGGAAGGCGGCCAGGGTGCGGTCCTTGTCGCTGAGCTGGCGCAACAGGTGCTGGGATTCGAAGTCCGACAGGTGCAGCTCGCTGAGCAGGTTGAACAGTGGTGAATCATCCTGCAACAGTTCTGGCTCAAGGGCTTCGGCCGCGCTCAGGGGGCTGATTTCCAGTGCGATCCTGTCTTCGATGCGGTAGTATTCCCGGCGATCTTCTTCGTCTAATGTCGTCATGGCGAACCCATGGTTGCGGCGGTGGTCCGAGTGTAAAGCCGCCGTAGGCGCCTCGCCACCAGGACGTTCCCTTTCATCCGAACAAGCCCCGACATGTTCAGACCTCTCTTCGTATTCATCGGTACGCGTTACACCCGTGCCAAGCGACGCAACCATTTCGTCTCGTTCATTTCCCTGACCTCGATGATCGGCCTCGCCCTGGGCGTGGTGGTGATGATCGTGGTGCTGTCGGTGATGAATGGCTTCGATCACGAGATGCGCACCCGCGTCCTTGGCATGGTCCCCCACGCCACCATCGAGGGCGACCAGCCCATCGGCGACTGGCAGGCCCTTGCTCAACAAGTAAAGCAGAATCCGCACGTGCAGGCGGTCGCGCCCTTCACACAGATGCAGGGGCTGCTTACCCATGACGGCAAGGTGCAGAAGATGCTGCTCAACGGCATCCAGCCGGACCGCGAGCGCGAGGTGTCGATCATCGACAACTTCCTGCAGCAGGGCAGCCTCGACCAGCTGGCGCCCGGCGAGTGGGGCATCCTCATCGGTGACAAGGCCGCCACCAAGCTGGGCGTTAAGGTCGGTGACAAGGTCACCTTCGTCGCCCCCGAGGTGAGCATCACCCCGGCCGGGATGTTCCCGCGCATGAAGCGCTTTACCGTGGTCGGCACCTTTCACGTCGGCGCTGGCGAGATCGATGGCTTCCTGGGCCTGACCAACCTCTCTGACCTTTCGCGCCTGCACCGCTGGAAGGCCGACCAGGTACAAGGCCTGCGCCTGAAGTTCGACGACCTGTTCAAGGCTCCGCGCGAGGCTTGGAGCATCGTCCAGCAGTTGGGCGAGCACCAGTACTACGCCCGCGACTGGACCCGCACCCAGGGCAACCTGTACCAGGCGATTCGCATGGAGAAGTCGATCATCGGCCTGCTCCTGCTGCTGATCGTCGCGGTGGCCGCGTTCAACATCATTTCCACCCTGGTGATGGTGGTCAACGACAAGCGCGGCGACATCGCCATCCTGCGTACGCTTGGCGCCACGCCCCGGCAGATCATGGCGATCTTCATGGTCCAGGGCACGGTGATCGGCGTGGTCGGCACGCTGATCGGCGCAGTGGTCGGGATCATCGCTGCGCTCAACGTCAGTGCGGCGATCGCGGGTGTCGAGACCCTGATCGGGCACAAGTTCCTCAATGCCGATGTGTACTTCATCGATTACCTGCCGTCGCAGATCATCGCCCAGGACGTGTGGATGGTCTGCGGTGCGGCACTGGTCCTGAGTTTCCTCGCCACCCTGTATCCGGCCTGGCGTGCCGCGCGCACCCAGCCTGCAGAGGCGCTACGTTATGAGTGAGTCGCGCATGAGTGATAAAGCCGTACTGAGTTGCCGCAACCTGGGCAAGTCCTATGACGAGGGGCCGGAGTCGGTGCAGGTGCTGTCGGGCCTGAGCCTGGAGCTGCACCCGGGGGAGCGGGTGGCCATCGTCGGTAGCTCCGGCTCGGGCAAGAGCACGCTGCTCAACCTGCTTGGCGGCCTCGACACGCCAACCCAGGGCAGCGTCTGGCTGGCCGGGGAAGAGCTTTCGGCGCTCGGCGAACGTGATCGCGGCTTGCTGCGCAACCGCGCCTTGGGCTTCGTCTACCAGTTCCACCACCTACTGGCAGAATTCACGGCCCTGGAAAACGTCTGCATGCCGCTGCTGATCGGTCGTACACCCATCCCGGAGGCGCGCCAGCGCGCTGAGGCGCTGCTCAAGCGTGTAGGCCTCAGCCATCGCCTGAATCACAAGCCTGCCGAACTGTCTGGCGGCGAGCGCCAGCGCGTGGCGATTGCCCGTGCGCTGGTCAACCAGCCGGGCCTGGTGATGCTCGACGAGCCCACCGGCAACCTTGACCACCATACCGCCCTGGGTATCCAGGAGCTGATGCAGGAGCTGTCGACGGCGTCGCGCACGGCGTTCCTGGTGGTGACCCACGACCTGAGCCTGGCACGCAAGATGGACCGTGTGTTGAGCCTGGAAGACGGTCGTCTGATCTCGATCTGATTGCATGGGGCCGCCTGCGCGGCCCCAATCTACTGTTCAACTGGGTGTTCGCGTACATGTTCAGACCCTTGCCCTTGTTCATCGGTGCCCGTTACACCCGTGCCAAGCGCCGCAATCACTTCATCTCGTTCATCTCCATGACCTCGATGATCGGCCTCTCTTTGGGCGTGCTGGCGATGATCGTGGTGTTGTCGGTGATGAACGGTTTCCAGCGTGAGATGAGCTCGCGCGTGCTGGGGCTGGTGCCGCATGCCAGCATCCTTGGCGTACAGCCGCTGGATAACTGGCAGCGTGTTGCCGAGGCCGCGCTGAAGAATCCGGCGGTGATCGCCGCGGCGCCCCTGACGGAAATGGAAGGCATGCTCTCCTACAAGGGGGCGATGCAGCCGATCCAGGTCAGCGGTATCGATCCGGCGCAGGAGGGCAAGGTCTCCATTGTCGGCCAGCATATCGTTCAGGGTGCCCTGCAAGCGCTGCAGCCCGGTGAGTATGGCGTGGTGCTCGGGGAGCTGACGGCGCGCCGTTTTCGCCTGAACACCGGTGACAAGGTCACCCTGATCGTGCCGGAGGTGAGCAGTGCGCCCGGTGGTATTACCCCACGCATGCAGCGGCTGACCGTGGTCGGCATCTTCAAGGTCGGTGCCGAGCTGGACGGTTCGCAGGCCTACATCCACATGGCCGATGCCGGCGAGATGCAACGCTGGGCACCGGGCCAGGTGCAGGGCGTACGCCTGAAGCTGCACGACCTGTATGCTGCGCCGCAGGTGTCCAAGGCGATCGCTTCGGGCCTGGGCGATGCCTACCGCGCCGATGACTGGTCGCACACCCAGGGCAGCTTGTTCAGCGCGATGAAGATGGAAAAGACCATGATCGGTCTGCTGTTGCTGATGATCATTGCCGTGGCGGCGTTCAACATCATCGCCACCCTGGTGATGGTGGTGAACGACAAGGGTGCCGACATCGCGATTCTACGCACCATCGGTGCGACGCCGGCGCAGATCATGGGGACCTTCATGGTCCAGGGCAGCCTGATCGGTATCGTCGGCACCCTGATTGGCGGGGTGTTGGGCGTGATCGGTGCGCTCAACGTCAGCGCCATCGTCGGTTGGCTGGAACGCACCAGCGGCCAGCATATCTTCACCTCCGACATGTACTTCATCAGCAGCCTGCCATCGCAGTTGCAGTGGGGTGATGTCGCGATCATCTGTATCGCCGGCCTGGTGATGAGTTTCCTGGCCACGTTGTACCCGGCGTATCGCGCATCGCAGATCGAGCCTGCGATGGCATTGCGTTACGAGTGACGTCGTGGTCTGCGCCTGAAGGTGGGCGCGATCCCTGCGCTGGCGCGAGCGTAAACGAAGCCCGCGCCAGCCGTTGCACTGCCTCAGCGCTTCGGGGGCAGGTCAATCACAAAGCGTGTCCATCCTCCTTCACAGTGAGCGTGAATCCCCCCGCCATGGGCCTGCACGATGGACCGGGTGATCGCAAGCCCCAGCCCTGCATGTTCGCTGCTGCCTTCATGGCGTGTCGGATCCTCTCGATAGAACCGGTCGAACAGGCGTGGCAGGGCCTGAGGTGCAATCGCGGGGCCGGTATTGGCGATCTCTATGTGCAGCCCCGGTGACAGCGTCACTTCGATGGTCCCGCCAGGTGGGGTGAAGCGCAGTGCGTTGTCCAGCAGGTTGGACATGGCCCGGCGCAGCATGTGCCGGTCGCCCTCTGTCTGTGCTTCACCGCGGCGTCGCAGGATGATGCCGGCATCTTCGGCCAGCGGCGCGTAGTACTCCAGCAGAGCATCGGTCTCGGTCGCCAGGTCCAAAGCCTGTCGGCTGGGCATCAGCAGGCCATGGTCGGCCTTGGCCAGGAACAGCATGTCGTTGACCATCTGCGCCATGTGTTGCAGTTCCTCGAGGTTGCCGTGAAGGGCTTCGCGGTACTCCTCCAGGCTGCGGGGGCGGGTGAGAGTGACCTGGGTGTGGGTGAGCAGATTTGACAGCGGCGTGCGCAGTTCATGGGCGATGTCGGCGGAAAACGCCGAGAGGCGCTGAAAAGCATCGTCCAGGCGTTGCAGCATGGCGTTGACGGTGTGGCCGAGCTCGGCGAGTTCTTCAGGCAGTTGCGCCACTGGCAGGCGCGTGGTCAGCGAGCGCGCATTGACGCTGGCGGCCACCGCGCCCATCTGGCGCAACGGTTGCAATCCGCGGCGCGCAGCCCAGGCGCCGAGTAGGGCTGTGGCCAGCGCGCAGAGCCCGACAGTCAGCCAGATCAACTGCTGCATGCGTTGCAGAAAGTGCTGGTGGTGGGTGATGTCGAGAAACAAGGTGATCTGGGCGTTTGGCAACGCCTGGCACAGGCTGCGGTAGTCCATGCCGTCACTGTGCAGGGTGGCCAGGCCCGGCTGACGGGGCTCCTGCGGCAAGCCTGCGCGGCTGTCGAACCACAGCGTACCGTCGTTGCCGCGGATACGCAGGGCCAGGTCCGACTGGTGGCTGAGCTCGCTGCGCAGCGTCGGCAGGTGGTCGTCCAACGCGGCGCGGGAGTCGACATCGGCCAGGTGCGCACGCAATTGCGAGAGGCGGGCGCTGAGCAACTGCTGGTCGAGCTCGACGAAGTGACGTTCACTGGCATGGCTGAACAGCAACCCGGCGCTCAGCGACACGGCGGCGGTGCAGGCCGCGAACAGCAGGGCCAGGCGCCCGCTGAGGGAGAGTCGGGGCATCAGTCGTGGCGCTCCTCGAGCACGTAGCCCATGCCGCGCACGGTATGGATCAGCTTGTTGGGGTGGTTGTCGTCGATCTTCAGGCGCAGGCGACGGATCGCGACCTCGATCACATTGGTGTCGCTGTCGAAATTCATGTCCCACACCTGCGAAGCGATCAGCGATTTGGGCAGCACCTCGCCCTGGCGCCGCAGCAGCAGCTCGAGCAGGGCGAACTCCTTGGCGGTCAGGTCGATGCGGCTGCCGGCGCGCTCGGCGCGGCGACGGATCAGGTCCAGGCGCAGGTCGGCCAGGGCCAGGGTGGTGTCCTGAGAAGGGCTGGCACCGCGGCGCAGCAGGCTACGTACCCGGGCCAGCAGCTCGGAGAAGGCAAAGGGTTTGACCAGATAATCGTCGGCCCCCAGCTCCAGGCCATGGACGCGGTCTTCGACAGCGTCACGCGCGGTAAGGAACAGTACCGGCGTGTCCAGCCCCGCCTGGCGCACCGCCTGAAGGATCTGCCAGCCATCCCGGCCCGGCAGCATGACATCCAGGATCAGCAGGTCGTGGTCGCCGGTGAGCGCGAGAAATTGCCCCGTTTCACCGTCACCGGCCAGTTCCGTGGCAAAACCGGCCTCGCTCAGGCCCTGGCGCAGGTATTGGCCGGTCCTGGCCTGGTCTTCGACGATCAGCAGTTTCATGCACTGTCCATTGTCAAAAAGGTAAGCGCACAAGCACTCCAGTTTTCATAGAACAGCCCGGAGTGTCGTGCCGCAGCATTGGCTCAAATGATACGTGACGATCGGCAAGCGCGCCCAAGCTGACAAACTTGTAATCTGCCTGTCAGCTAGCCGCCAGTCCCATGACCCTAGAGTGGCTCCATCTCTAGCGCACAAACCGGAGTTGCCATGAAACACCTGATCCTCGCCGCCACCCTCGCCGTGGCCAGCCTGCCGGTCTTCGCCGATGGCGCCAAGACCTTCGGCTTCGGCGAACCGGCGCCGGCCTCCAAGGCCACCCGTACCGTCGATGTGGTGCTCAAGGATATCGCCTTCGAGCCCAAGAGCCTGCAGGTCAAGGCCGGCGAGACGGTGCGCTTCGTGGTGATCAACGAAGGCAAGCTGGCTCATGAGTTCAACCTGGGTGACAAGGCCATGCACGTCGAGCACCAGAAGGAGATGGCGGCCATGGCGGGCATGGACCATGGCAACATGGCCGGGATGGACCACAGCCAGATGGGCCATGGCGGCAACGGGCATGATCAGGGCAACACTGTGCTGGTCCAGCCCGGGCAGCGCGCCGAGCTGACCTGGACCTTCCGCAAGTCGGCGCCCATCGAGTTCGCCTGCAATGTACCGGGCCACTATCAGGCAGGCATGGTTGGTCAGTTGACCATCGAGTGACATCATCCCCAAGGCGGGGTGCAAAACCGGTAGAATGGCGCCATTCCCGCGCTTTCAGGTCAGATACATGCATCCCGCCGCCGAACACTCCCCGCTGGGCAAGTCCAGCGAATACATCGCCACTTACACCCCGTCGCTGCTGTTTCCGATCCCACGCACGGCCAAATGGGCCGAGCTGGGTGTGACCGCGCAGACCCTGCCGTGGCAGGGCGTGGACTACTGGAACTGCTTCGAGCTGTCGTGGTTACTGCCCTCCGGCAAGCCGGTGGTGGCCATCGGCGAGTTCGCCATTCCGGCCGACTCGCCTAACATCATCGAGTCCAAGTCGTTCAAGCTCTACCTCAACTCGTTGAACCAGACGGTGTTCGCATCGACCGGCGAGCTGCAGGCGTGCCTGGAGAAGGACTTGTCCGCTGCTGCAGGCAAGCCTGTGAAGGTTCAGGTTCGAACGCTGGGTGAGGTCGAGCAGCAGGGTGTGGTGGCCTTGCCGGGCCAGTGCATCGATGGGCTGGACGTGAGCATCAGCAACTACGAGCAACCGCAGCCTGAACTGCTGCGCTGCGACTCGCAGCGTATCGTCGAGGAAACCCTGCACAGCCACCTGCTCAAGTCCAACTGCCCGGTCACCGGCCAGCCTGACTGGGGGAGTGTGGTGGTCGAGTACAAGGGGCGCGCGCTGGATCATGCCAGCCTGCTGACCTATCTGGTGAGCTTCCGCCAGCATGCCGACTTCCACGAGCAGTGCGTCGAGCGGATCTACCTGGACCTGCTGCGCCTGCTGCAGCCGGAGCATCTGACGGTGTATGCGCGTTATGTGCGTCGGGGTGGGCTGGACATCAACCCCTACCGCAGCAATCGGCCGATCAGTCCGAGCAACGGGCGGTTGGTGCGCCAGTAAGCGCAATGCTTGGGGGCGTTATACCCCCAGCGTAGCGCGAGGCCGCTCCCGCAGGTGATAACTGCAGGGGCGGCTCCTGGTGATGAAATCAGATCCCCATGCTGTGCAGCGAGTTGGCAATGCTGCGCAGCGTCGCCGTGAGGTCCGGGTGATCGGCTTCGAAACGCTCGATGGCCAGATTCACGCCATCGACCAGGTTGTTGTCTGGCGTGGCCTCTTCGAGCTTCAGTTGCGCTTCGATCTGTCGCGCTTCCTCATGCAGGCTGGCGAGTTCTTCTTCCGACAGCGGTACGTTTCGATCCAGTTGCTCGCGCAGGCTGTTCAGGCGCTCTTGCAATTCGCGGGCGGGCATTGGCTGTTCTCCATCAATGACTTGGCAAGCCATGGACCTCGGCGAAGCGGCAAAGGTTCTGGCCTGACCTCAAGCGTAATCCACTTGCTGGCGCTTTGCATGACCGGCATCAACGGCGCTGTGTCAGGGTTTTTCACCCTTGCGTCGGCGCTGAGCGATGTCCGCAAGGCAGGTGTCCAGTGACTCCAGGTGGTCAATCACCGAGTGCACGCCCAGGCCGAACAGTTCGAGGGTAGCCTTGCCGCGGGCCAACTCCTGCTCCTGCGTGCTCATGGCTTGCCACCGGCTCGATGCCAGGTCGCAGGTTGGGCTGCAGGCTGCAAGGCCGACCGTCCACAATCCGGCGTTCAGGCCCGACTGCAACAGGCGCGGCTCGCCACTGACCAGCACGCAGCCATCGAGGCGATCGCTGTTCAATGACATCAAGGCCTGCCAGCAAGCATTCGGTGAGGGCCATGGTGAACCGTTGGCAACCTGGCCGGGCAGCCAGTCGGGGAGCACGCGGGCCAGGTGCTCGCCCTGATGGTCGCTCAGGTCGTCCAGCCAGATGCAAGGTACTTGCTGGCGCCGCAGTTGTTGGAGAGTGTCCAGGGCACCTGGGGCGGGTAGGGGGCTGCCGTTCGCGGCCTGGACCAGGCAGCCGCGCAGGCCGAACAGCACAGCAGTGAGGGCGGGCGCTTCGTGCATGGCAACATCCCTGAAATACACCGCAGGCTAAACGCCCTTCATGACGGTCGGATGACAGTTGGAAGATGAAACTCTTGTTCACAAAATGTTGAACAAAGGTGTGTAATGCTGGCTGCCTGCCAGATTGCCTTTATACTGGCGCACTATCCAGCAGCGCCTTCAGGCGGCTGCCACCGTGAAATCCGATGGAGAAACATCTATGCAGAGGATCGGTGCCGGTGTGATCGAGCGAATCACCCAGGCCTGTGTCTGTGCCACTCTGTTGCTGGCGCCTGTGGCCGCCACCCAGGCGGCGACCGAGGAAGATCCCTGGGAAGTGGTCAATCGACCGATCTTCAGGTTCAACGACACCATTGATACCTACGCCCTCAAGCCGTTGGCCCAAGGCTATCAGGCGGTCACCCCGCAGTTCCTCGAGGACGGCATTCACAATGTCTTCCGGAACCTGGGCGACGTCGGCAACCTGGCCAACAATGTCCTGCAGCTCAAGCCTCGCGCCGCAGGCATCGACACGGCGCGGCTGATCGTCAATACCACGTTCGGCCTGGGCGGCTTCATCGACGTCGGGACCCGCATGGGGCTGCAGCGCAACGACGAAGATTTCGGCCAGACCCTCGGTTACTGGGGCGTGCCTAGCGGGCCATACGTGGTCATCCCGCTGCTGGGGCCGAGCACTGTGCGTGACGGCCTGTCCAAGTACCCGGACTCCTTCACCGAACCCTACCGCTATATCGATCATGTACCGACCCGCAACTCGATCTTCGCCCTGGACGTGATCGACACCCGCGCCAGCCTGCTGTCGGCAGAGAAGCTGATGCAGGGCGACAAGTACATCTTCATCCGCAACGCCTACCTGCAGAACCGCGAGTTCAAGGTCAAGGACGGGGAAGTCGAAGACGACTTCTGAGTCAGGCAAGCAGAAGAAGGCGACCGCAAGGGTCGCCTTCTTCGTTTTGGCGCAGTGTGAAAGTGATGCACCTGTGCGTTCAGCTTCTCCCTGATTGACGGCACAATGGCCGTCGTTCTCATTCTCAAGGGTGGCTGGCCCCATGGCGGCATTCAAGCGCTCCGATCTGGCGGACCTGAACGTATTCTTCACCATTGCACGTCGCGGCAGTTTCGTCGATGCCGCCAACGAGCTCGGACTGACCGCCTCGGCGTTGAGTCATACGATGAAGAAGCTCGAAGATCGCCTCGAAGTCCGCCTGCTCAATCGCACCAACCGCTCGATCGCGCTGACGGCCGCCGGCAGCGACCTCATGCAGTCCCTGGCCCAGGGCTTCGAAGCCATCGGCCACGGCCTCAATGCCCTCGAAGACCACCGCAAGGCGCCCGTCGGTCGCCTGCGCCTGAATATTCCCCATGACGCCGGGCGCCTGCTGATCCTGCCGGTGCTTGATCGGTTCCTGTCGCGCTTTCCCCAGGTACACCTCGACCTGGTGATGGACGACCGCATGCTCGACATCGTTGCCGAAGGCTTCGATGCCGGCATCCGCTTCGGTGCAACCGTGCCCCAGGACATGATCGCCATCCCGCTGACCGGCGTGTTGCGCTGGGTTGTGGTTGGCGCGCCGGCATACCTGGACAAGCACGGCCGACCCACATCGCCCGCCGAGCTCATGCAGCATCGCTGCATCCAGATGCGTATCGGCGACGATTCGGTCTACCCCTGGGAGCTGGGTGACGGAGAACGGCAGGTGCGCATCGAAGGGCCAGGGCCGCTGCGCTTGAACGCCAGCGACATGGCCATTGGCACCGCAGTTGCGGGGTTGGGCCTGGCGTACTGCCTGGAAATGCGCGTGCGCGAAGAGCTGCGCAGTGGTGCGCTGGAGGTGGTGATGCCGCAGTGGGCCTCCAGCGACGAGCCGCTGGTGATGTACTACCCCAGTCGCCGCCAGACGCCACCCGCCCTGCGTCAGCTGATCGAGTTGATTCGAGCCGATCAGGGCCTTTCATGAGCCTAGTCTGACTAAATGATGAAAATGGTTCAGCATGGCGCTGAGTTCTTTTCTGTCTGAAGTTCGCGCGTTTGCTGATTGAATGGATTCAGCGGTGGTCGCGCCGACAGGCTGCGCACTGCCTAGCATGTAACCAGACCAAGAGGTGGACTTGATGACTTATTTTGCCGATCCCGGTCGCTATGAGGGCGCCATGCCCTATCGTCGTGTTGGGCGCAGCGGCCTGGTACTGCCGGCCATTTCCCTGGGCCTGTGGCAGAACTTCGGCGGCGTGGATCAGTTCGAGACCGGCCGCAGCCTGCTGCGCCGTGCCTTCGACCGTGGTGTCACGCACTTCGACCTGGCTAACAACTACGGCCCGCCTGCCGGCTCCGCCGAAGAACACTTCGGGCGCTGGATGGCCCAGGATTTTGCCGCCTACCGCGATGAGCTGGTGATCTCCACCAAGGCTGGCTGGCACATGTGGCCGGGCCCTTACGGCGGCCCGACCGGCTCGCGCAAGCACCTGATCGCCAGTTGCGAGCAGAGCCTGCGACGCATGGGCCTGGATTATGTCGACATTTTCTATTCGCACCGGGTCGATGCCGACACACCGCTGGAAGAGACCATGGGCGCGCTGGCGCAGTTGCACCGCCAGGGCAAGGCCCTGTACGTGGGCATCTCCTCCTATTCGCCGGAGTTGACCCGCGAAGCTTCAGCAATCCTGGCTTCTGAAGGCGTGCCGCTGCTGATCCACCAGCCCAACTACTCGATGCTCAACCGCGATATCGAGCAGGGCTTGCTCGGCACGCTCGACGATCTGGGAGTCGGCTGCATTGCCTTCTCGCCGTTGGCCCAGGGCATGCTCACCGACAAGTATCTGCAGGGCGTGCCAAGCGAATCGCGCGCCACCCGGGGTGGTTCGCTGCCGTCGCGCATGCTCGGCGATGACAATCTGGCGCGAATCCGCGGCCTCAACGACATCGCCCAGGCCCGCGGCCAGACCCTGGCGCAGATGGCGATCGCCTGGGTGCTGCGTGATTCGCGGGTGTCCTCGACGCTGATCGGCGCACGTACGCTGGCACAGCTCGACGATTCCCTCGATGCGGTGGGCAATCTGCAGTTCACCCCTGACGAGTTGGCCGCCATCGACCGTCATGCCACAGACGGTGGCGTCGACCTGTGGAGTGTGTCGTCGCACATCGGTCGTCGCTGAAACCTGATCTTTTCCAGACCTGCCCGCGAGTAGCCAGGCATTTACATCCTGTAATTGTCTGGCTGCTCAAGGGCTTTTCTATACCCAACCGTATGCCAAACGGCCCTGCCAAATAACCGCTGGTGATTAGCACAGCGAACTCGACCCTCGTATGCTTGAAACGCCCCGCGGATGGGAGTACCGTCTGCGCCTTACAGGGCACCACTGCGATTTGCCGGACAGGTTTTCTTGTCCTACACCTCAAAGAGAAGTGGTCACAGAGTATTCCAGTAGCCGTCCGTCGCCCTTGCCGATGTCCGCTACGCCAACCAATCGGCGCCGTTCGCCCACATGCAGAAAACCAGTGCAACGCTGCTGATCATCGATGACGACGACGTGGTCCGTGCAAGCCTCGCCGCCTATCTGGAAGACAGTGGCTTCAGCGTCCTCCAGGCCGGTAATGGCCAGCAGGGGCTCCAGGTCTTCGAAGAACACCAGCCCGACCTCGTGATCTGCGATCTGCGCATGCCGCAGATGGGCGGCCTCGAATTGATCCGCCGGATCACCGAGCACGCTCCGCAGTTGCCCGTGATCGTGGTATCCGGTGCCGGCGTCATGAGCGATGCGGTCGAGGCCCTGCGCCTGGGCGCGGCCGACTACCTGATCAAGCCGTTGGAAGACCTTGCCGTGCTCGAGCACTCGGTGCGCCGTGCGCTCGACCGTTCGCGCCTGGTGCTCGAGAACCAGCGCTACCGCGACAAGCTCGAAGCTGCCAACCGGGAGCTGGAAGCCAGTCTGCACCTGCTGCAGGAAGACCAGACCGCCGGTCGCCAGGTGCAGATGAACATGCTGCCGGAAAAGCCGTGGACTGCGGGCGATCTGTCGTTCGACCACCAGATCATTCCCTCGCTCTACCTCTCCGGCGATTTCACCGATTATTTCCGCGTCGACGAGCGCCGCATCGCCTTCTACCTGGCCGACGTGTCCGGCCATGGCGCGTCTTCGGCCTTCGTCACCGTGCTGCTCAAGTTCATGACCACCCGCCTGCTGTTCGAATTCAAGCGCAACGGCAAGATGCGCGAGTTCAAGCCGTCGCAGGTGTTGGCGCACATCAACCGTGGCCTGATCAACTGCAAGCTGGGCAAGCATGTGACCATGGTCGGCGGGGTGATCGACGAAGATACCGGCCTGATGACCTACAGCGTCGGCGGCCACCTGCCGCTGCCTGTGCTCTATACCCCGGGGCAGGCCCGCTACCTGGAAGGCCGTGGCCTGCCGGTGGGGCTGTTCGATGAAGCCACCTACCAGGACCATGTGCTCGAGCTGCCGCCGCGCTTCAGTCTCACGCTCATGTCCGACGGCATTCTGGACCTTTTGCCCGGGGATACACTCAAAGATAAGGAAGCGGCCTTGCCGGAAATCGTCAAGACCGCGGGGGGCAGCCTGGACGGGCTGCGCCAACGATTCGGATTGGCTACGCTTGGGGAGATGCCGGATGATATCGCCCTATTGGTGTTGAGCAGGAACCTTCAATGAGTACCGGTAGAATCCAGTTCGCCGAGCAGAGCGGTACCTTCGTGCTGAAATTCGTCGGTGAAGTGCGCCTGACCCTGTGTTCGGCGCTGGATGCGACGATCGAGAAGATCTTCACCGCACTGAATTTCTCGGCCATCGTCATCGACCTGACCGAAACCGAAAGCATCGACAGTACCACCCTGGGCCTGCTGGCCAAGCTGTCGATCCTGTCGCGGCAGAAGGTCGGCCTGCTGCCGACTGTGGTCACCACCAACCCGGACATTTCCCGGCTATTGCAGTCGATGGGGTTCGACCAGGTATTCAACATCGTCGACCGTCCGCTGCCATGCCCGGATTGCCTGAGCGACTTGCCATCGCAGGATCAGAACGAAGAAGTGGTGCGCTCCAAGGTGCTGGAGGCGCACAAGATCCTCATGGGCCTGAACGACTCCAACCGCGAAGCGTTTCGTGATCTGGTGAGTGCGCTGGAGCGTTCCTGATTCGGCGCCAATGGCGCCCCGGGATCCGCTAGCGGTCCCTCTCACCACACCGCACGAACTCCGTCGCTTCATCGCCCTCGGCACTCAGCTGGACAACCCGCGCCGGCCGCCCCTGCTCGTCGAAGAATACCTCCCCCAGGCCCGCACCATTCCACAGCCGCTCCCCGGCCTTGCTTCGGCTTGGCACCCGAGGCACCACCTCCATCGATCGGCGCTGGGTGAACCAGTTGAGCGGCGAGCGCGGTGAGTACAGCCAGCGGTTCAGACGGTCGAGCACATCCAGCAGGCGCACTGGAAAGGTGTTCTTGATTCCGCTGCTGGTGACCTGCCACAGGTGTGGACTGCGTTGGCGGTGGCGGATCAGCACTTCGTAGACGAATGAATAATGCACGTCCCCGGACAGGATCACGTAGTGTCCCGGCGTGCGGGAATGGCGGAAGATATTCAGGATCACCTGAGCGGCGCCGCGATGGGCCATCCAGTTCTCGGCATCCACCAGCAGCGGGTAGCCCAGTGCAGTAAACACCCGCTGCACCGTCTCGATCAGCTTGACCCCGAAAATCGGCGCCGGTGACACGATGATCGCTGACGGATGATCGAGCAGGGCCTGCTGCAGTTCGCACAGCGCTTCCCAGTCAAGCAGCCCGGACGGCTTGCTCAGCTTGCGTTCGCTGCGCCAGCGTCGGGTGCGGGTGTCCAGTACGCGTAGCGGTGGGTCGCTGGGCAGGTCGTATTGCCAGCCTTGGAAATGCAGCAGATCACCGATCAGTGTATCCAGGGCCTCACCGTCCAGTGCGCCCTGCGGTGCATTTGCAGTCAGTGCCTGCAATCCCTCGACCAGCGTTGTGCAGCCCTTGGGGTCGTTGCCCCAGCCTTGGCACAGCAGGTAGCCGAGCAGGGCGTTGCCGATGATCCGACGCGAGAAGGGGTGGCCATAGGCGGTCTGCTCCCATTGCGCCGACAGGTTCCAGTCATCGGTGATGTCGTGGTCGTCGAAGATCATCAGGCAGGGCAGGTGTGCCATGACGCGCGCCACTTGGCCCAGGCCGTCGCGGAACGCCTCGATCAGCGGCAGTTCGTCCTGGTAGCGCTGCTGGCGCCTGACAGAGAGCCCTTCGGGCGCCTCCAGCCCCACCAGTGTCCAGGGTGTGGGTGACCAGACCAGCAGGTACATGGCCATGACCTCGGCGAAGGTCACCAGATGATTGTCGGCATTGCTCGACGAGAAGATCGGCTTGCGCTTGCCCCGGAAGAAACGCCGGCGCAGCGGCTCATTGCCCTGCTGGGCTGGCAGCAGGTCGGCGCGATGGTAGTAGCAGGCGGGATGACGATAGAGCGCCTGGCCGCTGTCGACCAGCGCGCCGTCGAGAGGCTCGTCGAACAGCTTCAGGCGTTCGATCAAGCCGTGGATGGCCTTGAGGGTGGGGCCGGCCACATCGTCGGCATACACCTGGTCGCCGGTCATCATCAGCAGTGCCGGGCGTTGTTCAGGGGGTGGGTTGTCGAGCAGCAGGCGGTCGGCGCAGAGCAGGCCGTCGGCGGCGGGGTGATGGGGTTTGCGGCACGAGCCGTGCAGCAATGGATCGATACGCTTGCGCAACACGAAGCTCGGACGACTGGCACCTGGGTACAGCAGGTGCGGCGCCCAGTCGGCGATGCCCTGATCATTGTCCAGGTGCAGGTCGTACTCCAGCAGCACATCTTCGGGCAAGGGCTGGTCGAAGTGCAGGTTCAGCAGGTGTACATGAGCATGTTCGCCGATGGCGACGACCTGGCACTCCAGTTGGCTGCCGACGTGCGGGCAGTCCAGCACGAACTTGGGGTTCAGTGGTCGTGAAGCGACCAGCCAGATGGCCAGGCGTTGCGGTTCCAGGCGGCGCAGCACGGGGCCGGCGAGGACGAGGGGGAGGGTGGTGGTCATTGCTTCCATCTGTTGGGAGGCTGCCGGCCCATCGCGGGACAAGCCCGCTCCTACAGCAGCACCTATTCCGTGGCAGGGCACATGCTTCTGTGGGAGCGGGCTTTTACCGCGATGGGCCGGCAGCTTCTTTTTCGAATACACAAACGCAAACGGGCGGGAAATACTCAGTACTTCCCGCCCGTTCCACAACTCGGATATGTGTCAGCCTTTGTCGGCCATCAACGCCTCGAGCTTTTCCTGGTCGCGTGCAAACTGGCGAATGCCTTCGGCCAGCTTCTCGGTGGCCATGGCATCCTCGTTCATCGCCCAGCGGAACTGGCTCTCGTTCAGCACTTGCTTGGCTTCGCCGGTATTGCCCGGCTTGAGGATGCGCGGCAGCTCGCCTTGGTCGTCGCTCAACTGTTGCAGCAGCTCCGGGCTGATGGTCAGGCGATCGCACCCGGCCAGTTGCTCGATCTGCCCGACGTTGCGGAAGCTCGCGCCCATGACCACGGTGTCGTAGCCGTTGGTCTTGTAGTAATCGTAGATGCGTGTCACCGACTGCACGCCTGGATCCTCGGCGCCGACGTACTCTTTGCCGGTGCTCTTCTTGTACCAGTCGTAGATGCGGCCCACGAACGGCGAGATCAGGAACACCCCGGCATCGGCACAGGCCTGGGCCTGGGCGAAGGAGAACAGCAGCGTGAGGTTGGTCTGGATGCCTTCCTTTTCCAGCTTCTCGGCGGCGCGGATGCCTTCCCAGGTGGAGGCCAGCTTGATCAGCACGCGATCCTTGGAAATACCGGCAGCTTCGTACAGGGCGATCAGCTGGCGTGCCTTGTTCAGCAACGCCGGCTCATCGAACGACAGGCGTGCATCCACTTCGGTGGAGATACGCCCGGGGATGACCTTGAGAATGCCCGCGCCCACGGCCACCGCGAATTTGTCGCAGGCCAGGTCGACGTTGCCCTTGGCATCAGCCTTGACCTGTTTGAGCAGGTCGGCGTAACCCGAGATGGCCGCGGCCTTGAGCAGCAGCGACGGGTTGGTGGTGGCATCGACCGGCTTGAGGCGGGTGATGGCATCCAGGTCCCCAGTGTCGGCGACCACGGTGGTGAACTGCTTGAGTTGTTCCAGCTTTGAGGTCATGGGCGTGCTCTGTCCTGATGCTCTGTCCTGTGAGTGTTTTGACATTACCCGAGCCCTGGCGGCCACTCAAGGCCAAACACCGGCTAAGGCTATCCTGCGTCATGGGGGCGCGGGCTGGCCCCGCGATGGCCACATGGCAGCCCCTGGATGGGGCGTCGACTCCCCCTTCGAGTCCAGCCCCCGCCCAGGGTTCCCTAGCGTCCGGCCAGCAACTCTGCCGCTTGCTCGACCACCTTCAGCGGCTCGGCCGCCTTGTGAATGTCTGCCGACAGCAACTGGCGGAACCGCCGCGCCCCCGGGAAGCCCTGGCCCAGGCCGAGGATATGCCGGGTGATGTGATGAATGGCCCCACCACTCTCCACATGCGCCACCAGATACGGCATCAGCCGCGCCATCGCCTCGCTGCGCGTCACGACGGGCGCGTCGCTGGCGAACAGCTGTTGATCCACCTCGGCCAGCAGGTACGGGTTGTGGTACGCCTCGCGCCCCAGCATCACGCCGTCGAAGGTCTGCAGGTGCGTGCGGCATTCGTCGAGCGTCTTGATACCGCCGTTGAGCACCAGCTCAAGGTCCGGGAAGTCCTGTTTCAACTGCGCCGCCACCTCGTAGCGCAGCGGCGGCACCTCGCGGTTCTCCTTCGGCGACAGGCCCTCGAGGATCGCGATTCGTGCATGCACGGTGAAGCTGCGACAGCCCGCGTCGCGCACCTGGCCGACGAAGTTGCACAGCTCGGCATAGCTGTCGCGGCCATTGATGCCGATGCGGTGCTTGACCGTCACCGGAATCTCGACCGCGTCGAGCATCGCCTTGACGCAGTCGGCCACGAGCGCCGGGTGGCCCATCAGGCAGGCGCCGATCATATTGTTCTGCACCCGGTCGCTGGGGCAGCCGACGTTGAGGTTGACCTCGTCGTAACCCGCCTCCTGCGCCAGACGAGCGCAGGCGGCGAGTTCAGCCGGGTTGCTGCCGCCCAACTGCAGCGCCAGCGGGTGCTCGGACTCGTCATGACGCAGGAAACGCGCCGCATCGCCGTGGAGCAGGGCGCCGGTGGTGACCATTTCGGTGTAGAGCAGGGCGCGTTGGGAGAGCAGGCGCAGGAAGTACCGGCAGTGGCGGTCGGTCCAATCCATCATGGGTGCAACGCTGAACCGGCGGGAGGGTTCAGGGCGCGTGGTTTGTGGCTTTGAGGCTATTTCTAGGGGCATTCTGTTCTACACGGTTTGTACCATTTTCCGGGGTTTTCAGGTGTTTTGGAGTGACAGTGGCGCGATATACCACCGCCAATCACCCTTGTACCACCGGAAAATATGGCAACGATCAAAGCAAGGAAAAAGGCCGATGGAACGGTCAGCTATACCGTCCAGATCGGCCTCAAGATAAAAGGTGTCCTAGTCTACCAAGAGTGTCAGGCGTTCGCCCGAACGCAAGTAACTCAGGCCAGGTACCAAGACAGGCGCAAGAGCTGTCCGAGGACTGGCTGAGGCTCTTTCAATCAATCCGCAGGTAATATCAATTCAGGACCCTGGTTGCGGACACTGCCTACATCCTTACGGACTGCATGCCACTTGAAATCACCTGCGGCTCGGCAACCGGTACGCACTATCTCTTCTGCGCGCTCCATTGATGTATCTGGCGAGAGCCACTCACGAGCAACCTCGGGCGAGAGCACAAGAGGTTTGCGGTCGTGTATATCGACGAGACCTTGGTCAGCTGCAGCGGTGATGATCACGAAGCCGTCCCGTTCGTCTGGTTCAAGTGCTGGGTGAGCTTCGGCCAGCGCCGCGAAGAACAGCGGGGCTTCGTCCGTTGCCTGGATGTAGTAGGGTTGCTTGCGCTTTGGGTCCGCAGGATCGGCTATCCACTCGTACCAGCCATTCGCCGGTGCCAAGGCTCGGCCATTCGGCCAAAGCGCCTTGAAGAACTTTCCCGTCACCACCGTTTCTGCCCGCGCATTGATCGGGTCAGGACGCTTCCCCTTCGCCCAAAACGGCGCCCATCCCCATTTCACTCGATCCACCCTCAACCCTTCCGGCGCAGGTCGAATCACCTCCACTCGGGTGGAGGGTGCGACGTTGTATCGATTGATCTGCTCGTGGTCATAGCCATTGATCACGACCAGGTCGAGGCTCAACTGTCGGAGGTAGTTGTCCATGGATTCGTAGATCGAGTAACGCCCGCACATACCTCACCTCGCTCGTTCGTCGGCTTCCACCCCCCTCACGTTGACGGGGGAAAGATCTAACAGTTAACTGTACATATATACAGTTATCTATCTGGAATAACCCCTCATGACCATCACTTTCCTGGGAGTCCCGACCGGTGGCCCTGCATTGCTGCCCGTGTACTCGTTTCGAGTGCCCGCAGGCTTCCCCTCGCCAGCGGCGGATCATCTGGAACGTCACATCTCACTCGATGAGCTATTCGAGCTACGGGCGCCCCATGTGTACCTGGTGCAAGTGGAGGGCGACAGCATGCAGGGCGCTGGCATTTTTTCCGGCGACCTTCTTATCGTAGACCGCAGCAAGGAAGCAGAGCATGGCGACATCGTGATCGCTGCGGTCAACGCCGAGCCCGTCTGCAAGCGCCTGCAAAATCGGGGTGGGGTGGTGATGCTTCAGTCCGAGAACCCCAGTTATCCGCCCCGGTACGTGATGGAGGGCGATGACCTGGTCATCTGGGGTGTTGTTCGCTACAGCGTGCGCGATCATGCGCAGTGACCGAGTGTTCGCGTTGATCGATTGCAACTCGTTCTACGCGAGCTGCGAACGCGTGTTCCGGCCGGATCTGGCCAAGACCCCTATCGTGGTACTGAGCAACAACGACGGCTGCGTGATCGCGCGCAGCTATGACGCCAAACCGTTCGTGAAGATGGGCGAGCCATACTTCCAGTGTCGCGAGAAGCTGAAGCGGCACGGCGTGGTGGCGTTCTCCTCCAATTACGCGCTGTATGGCGACATGAGTGAGCGCGTAATGTCGATCATCGAATCGATGGTGCCTGCGGCTGAGGTCTATTCGATCGACGAATGCTTCGCCGATCTCACAGGCGTGCAGGGCAGCTTGACCCAGTTCGGCCGCGAGATACGGGCCAAGGTGTTGCAACGTACCGGCATACCTGTCGGTGTCGGCATCGCACGCACCAAGACCCTCGCGAAGCTGGCCAACCACACCGCAAAGCGGCTGCAGGCACACACGGGCGGTGTGGTCGATATCACGACGGATTTCGAGCGTGACTGGGTGCTGCGTAATACCGAGATCAGGGAGGTGTGGGGTATTGGGCGGCGGATGACCGAGCACCTGCAGAGCATGGGGATTCAGAAAGCCATGGACCTGGCAAAGGCTGACCCGCGCATGTTGCGGGACAAGTTCAGCGTGGTGGTGGAGAAGACCGCGCGCGAGCTGGCTGGCGTTCCCTGCCTCGAACTGGATGAGGCAGCACCCCCGAAGCAGGAGATCTGCTGCAGCAGGATGTTCGGCAAGCGGCTGAGTGAGCTTGCCCCGATCAAGCAGGCTGTGGCCACATACGCCGGGCGAGCGGCTGAAAAGCTTCGGGCGCAGGGCTCGGTATGCAAGCGCATGCGAGTAAGTATCCGTACAGGCATGTTCAACCCTGATGAGCTGCACCATGCGCAGGGAGCGATTGTGGAGTTGCCTTATCCCACGAACGATACGTTGCTGCTCACCAGGGCGGCGACAAACGCGGTGGAGCGAGTTTTCAGGGAGGGCTACCGGTACAGCAAGGCCGAAGTGCTGCTGCTCGATTTGCGGCAGCCAGGTGAATTCACGGATGATCTTTTCGCGATCACGCAGCCTTTGGCGAGCGACAAGCTGATGTCGGTGGTAGACCAGATCAACGACCGGTATGGGCGGGGGACAATGAGGGCGGGCAGCGTCCCCCGCAGCCCCGATTGGGGGATGCGCCGCGAGCTCATGAGTAGGTCATATACCACTCAGATTGATCAATTGTGGCGAGTTCGGTAGAGGGGAGTGGGTGCAAAAATAGGGCAAACCGAGCGCCATTCCATGCCCCTCTATGCCACATTTGGGCTTTGCTCGCAGACATAAAAAGCGCTCAAGCCTTGTATATAGGGCTGGGGCTTTTTCTCGTTAATACTCCAGCACAATCGGTATGAGTAAGGAATCGGGGTGGCGGCATCTATAACTCTGCCGGTTCCATCATTGCTATCAATGCTTGCGTGAGAATATTCATGTAGAAATCGATGTATAGAATTCTTTGTCGTGTATGTTTCATTCTCAGGAACTGCCCGGGACTGAGGTCAAATAGGCGCTCGGTTCCAAGCATGTTTCTCTGGACTATTCTGAATTGCTGTATTGCTTCGGGTGAGTTATGAGCAATACGGTTGCGTACTCGTTCACCATCGCTTAGAAATTGGCTATTGGCTGATACTACGACTGCCAATGGCCATCCCTCTCGCATGTAAAGTTTTGCTGTTTTGGCTAGGCTATCTGCCTGTGCCCAGCTGATAAATTTGTTTGCGCCTTTAACTATATTGCGTGCAAGGGCTCGATCTGTAGTGTTCAAGTGGCTGGTGGGTTGAAGATTGTTTAGCGTGATTCCCCCCGTTGCATAGTGCAGAAATATTTGCTCAACATCGTTTTCATATGCAGTGAAAGCTCTTAGGAAGATGGCCTCCACCGATGCGTCTGTGGCTATATCAGTACTGTTAATGTCTGTGGGGGCCACTGGAATGTTGGCAGTTATCTCCATAAAGGAGGTATGTCTCTGAATTATAGAGTCGCGGAGTTCCACCATTTCTTCAGGCGTCATGGATGGCTTCCAATACAAAGCGCGCTCGCTCGCGGCGTGCCTCTGTGTCGGTAGTCCTTCGTTGCGCGAAGTTTATATATCGTGCGAAAGCGGCTGGTACATCTTCATCCGTATTTTCAGTGTACTGGTCATATAAAGCACTCAACTGGTCAAGCTCTGCACGCCAGCGACCGAGGCTTTGACTGTTGAGCTCAGGCCGAGGGGCGTCTTCAAGACCGCGCAGCGGCCTGATTGAGTTTGCTACACAGGTAAATAGTGTATAGAACCAGTGCGGGCGAGCCCAGTTGGTATTTTTTAGTTCCTCGGGCGGGTATATAGCTCCGATATACTGCATTGTCTCGTTGAAAGTCGAGATGGCGTCACGAATTTCTTGAGGTACGCTTTCTTCCTTTTCGTATTCTTTGTAATATTTTTCGATATTTTTTACTGTCTGGACACCGCCAGTAATAGCGACTAGTAAGTCGGAGGCTAGCTGCGCTTCGCCCATTCGGCTAACGGCCTTCTCTGTCAAGATACTGCCTTCTAGCATGTAGCCTACGTAGGAGAATCCCAGCTCATATGCTGATGTTTTGAATGTCCCCAGATATTTTGCATTTAGTTTTTCTTGGGTGTTCAGAGTGACGGAGTAAGTGTTAATCCTGGCGAAGATGTCGAGCATGTCAGCTAGGCTTAGGTTGTAAAGAAGATCGACGCCAACTTCGTATTGTAGGATAGATCCTTGAACGTCTTCGTCTAATTCATCAAATTTTTGTCCGGCGTATTCCTCGTTGTGGGCGCTGAGTACTGTAAAGTTGCCGGCTACAAACTCAAGTATTGTTCGAATCCGCTGTTGTCCATCCACAACTGTACGAACGTTTTTTTTGCCGATAAGGTCTTGCGTAAGAAGAACCTTCGGCATTGGTTTTCCACGTAAAATGGTGTCAATTAGAAACGACTTGGCTGCACGAGTCCATACTCCTCGCCGCTGAAACTTTGGCGATAGATCTAGAAGATTCGATGCATCCCATTCAAGAAAATCGGCGATGCTGTACGACCTTGCGTCAAATTGCTTCATCTTATCTATCCATGTCGTGGTGCATTGAAAAGGCAGCTGCCTGATACTAACGAGTAGCTGTAGCTTAGGGATTTTAGGCGAAAAAAGCACCTGACTTGCAGGGCGAGCGTTACCCCCATTAGGGAATGTGAGGAGGCAGGGGAGGATTGACCTACGTCCGGCTAAGCAGGTGTGGAGCGTAGTTGGTACAGAATTGGTACGCAGAGAAATGCGTCAGGCTAGAGCTCGCGTGAATTAGGGATTTTGAGAAGTAGATACCCAATCCATCATGGGTGCAACGCTGAACCGGCGGGAGGGTTCAGGGCGCGTGGTTTGTGGGTTTGAGGCTTGTGAAGCAGTGCGTTCGTTCAACGTATTCAGTACCGATTACCGACAATTTTGTCGCGTTGTACCCTTCGCTCGGGGCGCTATACCAACAGAGCCGCACAGAAGGCGTTCAAGACGCCAGTTTACCAAGAGCACCAGGCATGTGCCTGTAGAGCCTTGCTTGCCGTGGCCCCGATGGTCAGTCCGTCAGGGAAACATTGCCCGCGAAACCCCCTACGGCCTGGATAGCTCCCCGCTGACTTTGCCGAGCATCGGCCTTACGATAGATTGTTCGCCTCAACCAACTCGCACCATGTCGAAACCCACAAACAGCCCGCATCCGAAGGGAAGACTCATGCATCCATACGACATGCCCCAAGCCGAAGCGGAGAAGATTCACGTCGAAATCGCCAAACTGATGGCAGAGACTCGCAAGCTCAATGCCGAAGCAGGCAAATTGACCCGAGAAACCTTCTGGTACCCGATCGGCATCGCGACCGGTCTGGTGACAGCAGTGGCGGGCATCACCGCACTGACAATCAAGGTCTTTGCCTGAATCCCCAGCCCCGCAATCGCGGGGTTTCTTGCATCAAGGCCAATGGCCTGCACTTCATCAAATGGTCTACAAAGCTGGCGCCAGCGCCATCGATGGTCAAAGCTGCAGGTTCCCCTTGCATTGATAAAGGACTTCGCATGCCCATCCGACGCTCACCGATCGCCGCTGCCATCGCCTTGTCATTCCTGTCGTTTTCCGCCCTTGCCGCCAACCTGACTCCCGACGCGCTACTGAAAAAGGCCGAGGCCGAGCAGAAGGCCTATCTCGCGACCGTCAAGCAACTGGTCAATGTCGATACCGGAACCGGGCAGGCGCCGGGGCTGAAAACCGTCAGCGGCCTGCTGGTCGAGCGGCTCAAGGCGTTGGGTGCCGAGGTCAAGACCAGCCCTGCAAGCCCCTCGGCGGGCGACAATATCGTCGGCACCTTCAAGGGCACCGGCAGCAAGTCGTTCCTGCTGATGGTCCACTACGACACGGTGTTCCTGCCGGGCACCGCTGCCAAGCGGCCGTTCAAGGTCGAGGGCGAGCGTGCCTATGGGCCTGGCGTGGCCGATGCCAAAGGTGGTGTGGCGATGATCCTGCACTCGCTGAAGCTGCTGCAGGACGAGAAGTTCAAAGGCTTCGGCACCTTGACCGTATTGTTCAACCCGGATGAGGAAACCGGCTCCAGCGGCTCGAAGGCGATCATCGCGGAACTGGCGCGCAAGCATGACTACGTGTTCTCGTACGAGCCACCGGACAAGGATGCGGTGACGGTCGCGACCAATGGCATCAATGGCGTATTTCTCGAAGTGAAAGGCAAGTCTTCCCACGCAGGCTCCGCGCCTGAGGCTGGGCGTAATGCCGCCATGGAGCTGGCCCACCAGATGCTGCAGTTGAAGGACCTCGGTGACCCGGCCAAAGGCACCACGGTCAACTGGACGATGGTCAAGGCAGGCGACAAGCGCAACATCATTCCCGCCAGCGCCACGGCCGAGGCGGACATGCGCTACTCGGACCTGAGCGAAAGCGACCGAGTGCTGGCCGACGCGCAACGCCTGGTGCAGAAAAAACTCATCGACGGCACCGAAGTGACGGTGCGCCTCGACAAGGGCCGCCCGCCGTTGGCGAAGAACGCCGGCTCCGAGCAGTTGGCGAAAACCGCCCAGACGCTCTACGCGAAGATCGATCGCAACATCGAGCCGATCGCCATGCGTTTCGGGACCGATGCGGGCTACGCCTATGTGCCCGGCAGCGAGAAGCCTGCAGTGCTTGAAACCATGGGTGTGGTGGGGGCGGGGTTGCATGCCGATGACGAGTACATCGAGCTGTCGAGCATCGCGCCGAGGCTTTATCTGACAGTGGCATTGATCCAGCAATTGTCTGAGGCGGCGAAGTAAGCGCGCGTAGGATCAAGTGGTTATTGTCCTGCGATGACCAGCATGCCGGTTCCATTTGCCGAGGTGTCTGCTTCGTGGGCAAGTCGGGGCGCCGAACCGCCGCCCCTACAGGGGCGGGCAGTGGATTGCAGGCTTTGTGGCCGCGGCGGTTACTCAAGGCGACTGATTTCTGGCGACTTCCAGGTCGTTCATCAATGCTTTGGCCATGGCGCTCAGATACCTCAGGGCGACCATGGCCGCAGGCGTGATTGATTCATCACCCATTTCGCTCAGGTCGCGCACGCATCCCAGTAGTAGCGAGACTTCGTCGAAAGCCTGGCCGGCGGGAATGCCGGGTTGCACGCGGAAAATCCCTAGCGCAGTGGCGATGCCGGGTGTGGTGCCTTCATTCATCAGCGAACCTCTTTGACATCCGCCTCAGTGCATGTTCGATCAAGGCGCGAGCCGTTTCTGCGGCGTGCGCTGCGTTGGCGAGCATGTTCAGGCCAGGAGTACCGGCCAGGGCCCGGCAGTGCTCGTCGAGGGTTTCGCTGACGCCGCGCAACAGTTCGCTGGCGTGAGCCAAGGCGTCGGGCGGAATGAGGTCGGAATGGATGGAGAAGTAGAGGTTGTTGACGAGTTTGAGGCGGGGTGGATCGGGGACGATCTTTTTCATGGCTAACTCCCATTAAGCAAAGTAGCCACCTTCATCATCCCTCTCACAGGATAAGGGTGGCAGCGGTGCGTGGGGTGAGAGACCGGCGAGAGTTAGCAAAAACCGGCCAGGCAGAAGCCTGCCCACGCACTGCTGCCATAGCAGTGCCGCCAACTCTTCAGTAAAGCCGGGCTCTCACCCCCGGTCGCCATATGGACGACCCGGGGAAATTAGCCCTGATGCTTATCTTCAACAACAGAGAAACGGCTGCGTGCTGCGTAGGATAATTCCCAGGTGGCGTTGAGCTGAAGTATTGGCGGAGAGATTCGGAATTTTCTGAGGGTGTAGTGGAGGGTAGCGGCGGTTCGGCGGCCCGGTTTGTCCCGAGAACACGGGCGTAGCCCGTGCCAGGGAGCGCGGTGTCTTTTTCGCGGGCAAGCCCGCTCCCACAAGGTCCGCGCAGGTTTTGAGAACCCTGTATCGCGGGGCTGCAGGCGCGGGCAGCCTTGCCTCAGCCGTAGGCGAAGTTGTACTCCTCGTCGCGATCTTCCTTGGTGATCGGCCCGCCGGTGAGGTCGTACTTGTCCAATACCGGCTTGAGTTCGCCGAAGAACTGGTCCTGCATCTTCTCGCGCTTGGCCACTTCGATGATCGGCAACACGATCCCGGCCACCAGCCCGATACCCGCCGTGGCCCAGCCCAGCACGCCTGAGAAGGCACCGGCGATGGCGCCGACATCGGCCAGACCGAACAGGCCCGCACCGCCTTCGATGATCGAGGTGATCGCCGCACCTGTACCTAGCGCGCCGGTGGTCAGCGAGAAGCCGGCCCCGACCTTGTCACCGGCGAAGGCGCTGTTGACGCCGCTGATCAGGCCCAGCACGCCGCCGATGAAGCTGCCCGCACCGCCGATGACCTTGCCCAGGTTGCCCAGGCGGTTGATACCGTCGGTGTTCTGCACCATGTTGCCGGTCGGGAACTCGCCGATCGGCGCGGGTTTGGACGGGTCGACCGGGGTGGGTTTCCAGACCATGCCATAACCGGCTTCCTTGGCGTACTTGGTGCCGCCCTCGATAATCAGGCCGGCGAACTGCATGCCTGCCGAAACCCGCGAGGCGTTGTCGGTCGGGCTGTTGCCACCGGTGGCGGAACGTGCAGCCAGCACACCACCGGCGAGCAGGGCGCTGCCGATGTGCAGCAGGCCTTGCTTGTAGGACTCGCTGACATTGAGCTTCAGACCGTCGATCGACTTGGGCAGGACGTCGCTGATCTTCTCGCCCTGGCGGTTGGTGTCCCACACCGAGCGCAGCATCGAGATCACATCCTGCGGGCGGATCGGCGCACCGCTGGAGTCCTTGAACATGTCTGGATCGTCGGCCATGGCCTTGTCGATGATGGCCTTGGCCTTGTTTTCATCGAAGTTGCCGCTGCCGTCGCCAAAGATATCCTTGAGCGTGGTGTTGTCGGCACCGTCGATCAGCGAATCGGACACCGCCTGGTTGATGCGCTGGCCGACCTCGGAGGCCTCCTGCGGCGTCACCTTGTCGCCGAGGAACTCTTTGAATAGCGCGGCGTTGGAAGCGTACTGGCCGATGACGGTCATCGGGTCGCCACCCTTGGATAAGCCGTCCTCCAGGTCCTTGCCGTTGAGGATGTGCTCGCGGAAATACTGCTCGATCTCCCCGGACTTGCCCGACTTGTCGGCGATCGATGCCAGGTCGACGTTGCCGTCGCCGCCCAGGGCGAGGTCGGTCAGGGTGGCATCGGTACCGGTCAGGGCGAGGGCATCGGGCAGCGAGAGCGGGTTGCCGTTGCCATCCTTGGTGGCCAGGGCGGTGTTGATGATGTTGCCGCTGTTGATCTGGCTGTCTTGGCTGTGCTGTAGCGCTTTCTTCATCGCCGGGTCGGCGTTGATGATGTCGCGCATGCCCGGGCCCTGGTTTGCGGTCATGTAGGCCTTGACGTCCGCGTCGTTGCCCAGCTTGGAGATGGCATCGTCCAGTTGCTTCATGACCTTGGACTTGGTCGGGTTGAGGTGGTACTGGCTGTCGGCGGTGATGCCGGCATACAGGTCGCCGTCGACCTTGTCGCTGGCCTGCAGGCGCGCACGCGCGTCGGTGATCTCCAGCATGGCCGCGGCCTTGGTCTTGCCGTCGTAGTTCTCGGGGTGCTCGAGCACGTCCTTGGTCAGCTTGGAGGTGTCCACGCCCGCCAGAGAGCCGCGAATCGAGGAGTTGCTGAGCATCATCAGCACGCCGTGGTCGTCCTTCGGCGCCTGGTTTTCCAGCCAGGCGCCGATGTTCTTCTGCTGGACGATGCCGTCGGAGGAGGCGGTCGCGGGGTGGTCGCCGGCCGAGTCCATCACGTGCCACATGCCTGGGTTGGACCAGTAACCGGCAGCGCCTGTCAGCTCGGGGCTCAGGCCGCTGTCGGACTTGATCGCGTTGAGGTTGTCGGTGGTCAGGCTGCCGTTGTTGGCGCGCTGGTTGGCGCCTGCCATCTGCGGGCCAGCGCTGCTGACCAGCGAGATGTTGGCCATGACGATGGCTGCGGACTTGGCGTTTTCCTTGGCCAGGTCGGAGGCGCCCGGGTTTTTCGAGAGGAACTTCGAATAGGAAGAAGAGGCGGCCGACAGGTCCTTGTTCTGCTGGCTGATGAACTTGTCGACATCGGCGTGGGTGATGACGCCATCGCTCTTGCCCAGGCCGCCGCTGTCCAGGGCGTTCATCAGGCTCGGGCTGCCCGCAAGGTACTTGAGCGTGGCCTGCGCCTCGGGCGGCAGGTCGCTGGGTGGGTTGGCGAAGTCGATCTTGCGGTCGTGCAGGCCCCATTTGTCCCAGTTATCGCTGAGCATCTTGGATGCGGCGCGCGGACGCTCCAGGTCTTTTTCGGCCTGGGTGGGCTTGTCGCCGCCCTTGTTGCCGGTGATGGTGTCCCAGTCGCGCACACCGCTGGCGTACTTGGAGTTGTCGATCCAGCTGGTGTCGACCGCGCCGTCGACACCGAAGATGCCGTTGGACGCCTTGCTCATCGAGGCATAGAGATCCGGGCTGATGCCTTGGGAGACGATGATCTTCTCGCCGCTTTCGGTTTCGTAGCGAATCAGGCCGTGGCCCAGTTCCTCGGGCGTACCGATGGCCTTGATGCCATCGGCGGGCTCGTCGGCCCTGGCCAGGCGATAGCCTTCCTGCTCGCTCTTGTTGATCAGGGTGAGGGCTTCGCCGTCGGACTTCACCTGGTCGAACAGGGCATGGTTGGTCTCGTTGGCGACGATCACCTTGTCGCCGGACTGGGTTTCGTAGCGAATCAGGCCGGGGCCGACCTCGTCGGCAGGGCCGATGAACTTGTAGTCGTCCATGCCCGGTGGCACATCGCCGGCCTGGGCGATGCGATAGCCCTCGGCCTTGCTCTTGTTCAGGGCGTCCACGGCGTCGGTCTTGCTGGCCATGCCGTCGAACAGGTAGGGGGTCATCTGCTTGATGATGACGATGTCGCGGCCGTCGCGGGTCTTGAGGTCCAGGACGTTGTCGGAGAGCTTGGTGATCGAGGCGATGTTGGCCAGCGGGATGCCGGTGTTGCCGATATCGGCGAGGTTGGGATCGTTGAGGTGCTTGATGACTTCCGGGTCGTTAGTGGCCAGTGCGGCGGCGATTTCCGCTTCCTTCTTGTTGTCGACCGCGGCGGCGACGACGAAGCGTTTGTTGCCGGCCGGCGTGGGGGCTGGCGTGTCCTTGAAGTTGGAAAGCGAGCGGGTGACCGCAGTTTCGAAACGGGCGAGGGGATTGTCCGAGGACGTTGTGCCAGGGGCGTCGGTGTTCGAGGTTTTCATGGGGCCGGACCTAGTGATACAGGAGGATTCCGACGATAAGGAGGCAATAAGTCATATTTGTTTCAAATTGTAAAATAAACGTGCGAAGCGTGAGTTCATTATCGTTTTCACGCGTTTGCTAAATGATGTGATTGCCGCGGCGGAAGTTGTGAATTTAGTTGCCTGTCAAGTGAAGCGTTGTTTAGTAAATAGCCATTGTTATCGGCAAGCTATTAACTAAGTGAAATGTTGTGAAATGACTCGTAACTATCTTTCCCGGATTGGCACTGCGCTTGTGGAGGTGAGCTTATGTGCAGTCTCGCATGCGTCGGTTTCAGGATGTGCCCTGTCGCTTGCGCGCTACCGTTTTCGGCCAACGGTGCCATTCTTATCAGGATGTCCGAGGACCGAGTGCGCACAGACGCACCGGCTTGGACGAGGAGGGCGACCGTGATCCTGTGACCGTGACAGGCCCGGAACGCCACAGCAGAACACCGCCGGACACCTGCCCGCACCTTCGGGCGGATCCGGGTTGCCGAGGTCCGCTGTATGCCTGAAGAGACGCTTGACCTGCCCTTGATCCAGCGGGTGCTGGACAACCACAAGGAGGTGCCCGGCGCGCTGTTGCCGATCCTCCACGCCATCCAGCAAGGCCTGGGCCATGTACCCGATGAAGCAGTCCCCGAGATCGCCCATGCGCTGAACCTCAGCCTCGCCGAGGTGCGTGGGGTGATCAGCTTCTACCATGATTTCCGCACTTCGCCCCCGGCACGCCATACCCTGCGCCTGTGCCGCGCCGAGTCGTGCCAGAGCCGCGGCGCCGAAGCCCTGGCCGCGCAGCTGCGCGAACAGCTTGGGCTGGACGACCATGGCACCACTGCAGATGGAGCGTTGAGTCTGCGCCCGGTGTACTGCCTCGGCGCTTGCGCCTGCTCGCCAGCGCTGGAGCTGGACGGGCAGGTGCATGCGCGGCTCACGCCCGAGCGTCTGCAGGCTTTGGTGAACAGCTGCAGGGTGGAGGCGGGCGCATGATCAAGCTGTGTATTTCCTGCGATTCGCTGGCTCGCGCAGTGGGCGCCGACCAGCTCGCCGAGGCGTTCGAACGTGAGGCCGCGAAGCGGCAACTGCCGCTGCAGATCCAGCGCACCAGCTCGCGTGGCCTGTATTGGCTCGAGCCATTGCTGGAGCTGGAAAGCGCCGAAGGGCGCCTGGGCTTCGGACCGGTCATGCCCGAAGACGTGCCGGGCCTTCTGGAGGCCCTGGACAAAGGGGCTGAGCATCCACTGGCATTGGGCCCTGTCGAACAGATCCCTTACCTGAAGACCCAGCAGCGCCTGCTGTTTGCCCGCGCAGGCATCACCCGGCCATGTTCGCTGGACGACTATCAAGCCCATGGGGGCTTCGAGGGCTTGCGCAAGGCTGCATTGATGGACGGCGATGCAGTGGTTGCCGCGGTTCTGGATTCCGGCCTGCGTGGCCGAGGCGGGGCTGCGTTTCCAGCGGGTATCAAATGGCGCACCGTGCGCCAGGCACCGGCCGGGCAGAAGTACATCGTCTGCAACGCCGACGAAGGCGACTCCGGCACCTTTGCCGACCGCATGCTGATGGAAGGCGATCCGTTCCTGCTGATCGAAGGCATGATCATCGCCGGCCTCGCGGTTGGCGCTAGCAAAGGCTATATCTATGTGCGCTCCGAATACCCGGACGCCATTCGAGTGCTCAACGAGGCCGTCATGCTGGCGCGCGAGGCCGGTTATCTGGACGTCACCGGCAGCGGCGTGGCCTTCGAGCTCGAAGTGCGTGTGGGGGCTGGCGCCTATATTTGTGGCGAAGAGACGGCGCTGCTGGAGTCGATCGAAGGCAAGCGCGGCATCGTGCGCGCCAAGCCGCCGCTGCCGGCGCTCGAGGGCCTGTTCGGCCAGCCGACGCTGGTGCATAACGTCCTGACCTTGGCTTCTGTGCCGATCATCCTGGCAAGAGGTGCAGCGTTCTATCGCGACTTTGGCATGGGCCGTTCGCTGGGCACCTTGCCGTTCCAACTGGCGGGCAACGTGCGCCAGGGCGGGTTGGTCGAGCGTGCCTTTGGCCTGACCCTGCGTGAGCTAGTCGAGGGGTATGGTGGTGGTACCGCCAGTGGTCGTCCGCTGAAAGCTGCGCAGGTCGGTGGCCCGCTGGGTGCCTGGGTGCCGCCGTCGCAGTTCGATACGCCGCTGGACTACGAGGCCTTCGCTGCCATCGGCGCGATGATCGGCCATGGTGGTGTGGTAGTCGCCGACGACACGCTGAACATGGCCGGCATGGCGCGTTTCGCCCTGCAGTTCTGCGCCGAGGAATCCTGCGGCAAGTGCACGCCCTGCCGCATCGGGTCGACCCGCGGCATGGAGGTGGTGGATCGCCTGATCGCCAGCAGCGACCCTGCTGCGCGCGAAGACCAGGCGCACCTGCTGCGCGATTTGTGCGACACGATGCAGTACGGCTCGCTGTGCGCCATGGGCGGGATGACCGCTTACCCGGTGGCCAGCGCCCTCAAGCACTTCCCCGCCGATTTCGGTCTGGCCAGCTCGGAGGCCGCACAATGATCAACTATTTCGACCCCGCCAACAGCGACATCGACCTGGGCACGCCTGCCCGCGACAGTGAGCTGCAGGTCAGCCTGAACATCGACGGCCGTGCGATCAGTGTCCCCGCAGGCACCTCGGTGATGCGCGCCGCCGCGCTGCTGGGCACCAGCATTCCCAAGCTGTGCGCCACCGACAGCCTCGAAGCCTTCGGCTCGTGCCGCATGTGCATGGTCGAGATCGACGGTATGCGCGGCTACCCAGCTTCATGCACCACGCCGGTCAGCGAAGGCATGGTGGTGCGCACCCAGACGCCGCGCCTGGCCGACCTGCGGCGCAATGTCATGGAGCTGTACATCTCCGATCACCCGCTGGACTGCCTGACCTGCTCTGCCAATGGCAACTGCGAGTTGCAAACGGTCGCCGGCCAGGTGGGCCTGCGCGAGGTGCGCTATGGCTATGACGGCGCCAACCATCTTGACGAGGCCAAGGACGTCTCCAACCCGTACTTCGACTACGAGCCCAGCAAGTGCATCGTCTGCAGCCGCTGTGTGCGTGCCTGCGAAGACATTCAGGGCACCTTCGCCCTGACCATCAGTGGTCGAGGCTTCGAGTCGCGGGTGGCAGCGGCCGGTGGCGAGAATTTCCTCGCCTCCGAGTGCGTGTCGTGCGGCGCCTGCGTGCAGGCCTGCCCGACAGCGACCCTGACTGAGAAGAGTTTGGTCCAGCTCGGCCAGCCGGAGCGTGCGGTGATCACCACCTGCGCCTATTGCGGGGTGGGCTGCTCGTTCCGCGCCGAGATGAAGGGCGATCAACTGGTGCGCATGGTCCCGGACAAGAACGGCGGCGCCAACCACGGTCACGCCTGCGTCAAGGGGCGCTTCGCCTGGGGCTACGCCACTCACCCGGATCGCATCACCACGCCGATGATCCGCAAGCGCCTTGAAGACCCATGGCAGGAAGTCAGTTGGGATGAGGCGCTGGCCTATGCCGCCAGTGAGTTCCGACGCATCCAGCTCAAGTACGGACGCGACTCGATCGGCGGTATCACCTCCAGCCGTTGCACCAACGAAGAAGCCTATCTGGTGCAGAAGCTGGTGCGTGCCGCCTTCGGCAACAACAACGTCGACACCTGCGCGCGGGTCTGCCATTCGCCGACCGGTTATGGCTTGAAGCAGACCCTGGGCGAATCGGCCGGCACCCAGAGCTTCGACTCGGTCATGCAGGCCGACGTGATCCTGGTGATCGGCGCCAACCCGACCGACGCTCACCCGGTGTTCGGCTCGCAGCTCAAGCGCCGCCTGCGCCAGGGCGCGCGGCTGATCGTCATCGACCCGCGCCGCATCGACCTGGTCGACTCGCCCCACGCCCGCGCCGAGCTGCACCTGCAGCTGCGTCCGGGCACCAACGTCGCCATGCTCAATGCCTTGGCCCATGTGATCGTCGATGAAGGGCTGCTCGACCAGGCCTTCATCGACGCGCGCTGCGAGAGTGCCGAGTTCACGCGTTGGCGTGAGTTCGTCAGCCTGGCCGAGAACTCACCCGAGGCGCTTGGGCCGATCTGCGGCGTGCCTGCCGAGCAGATCCGCGAGGCGGCACGGTTGTATGCGGGCGCTGGCAATGCGGCGATCTACTATGGCCTGGGCGTCACCGAACACAGCCAGGGCAGCACGGCGGTGATGGGCATCGCCAACCTGGCCATGGCAACCGGCAACATCGGTCGCGAAGGCGTGGGCGTCAATCCGTTGCGTGGTCAGAACAACGTCCAGGGCTCGTGCGACATGGGCTCCTTCCCCCACGAATTGCCGGGCTACCGGCATATCTCCAACGAGACCGTGCGCAGTGAATTCGAGCAGGCCTGGGGCGTGACCTTGCAGCCTGATCCTGGTCTGCGCATTCCCAATATGTTCGAGGCCGCGCTCGATGGCAGCTTCAAGGCGCTGTACTGCCAGGGCGAGGATATCGCCCAGAGTGACCCGAACACCCAGCACGTCACTGCGGCACTGATGGCCATGGAGTGCGTGGTAGTGCAGGACATCTTCCTCAACGAAACCGCCAAGTTCGCCCATGTGTTCCTGCCAGGCAGCTCGTTCCTGGAAAAGGACGGTACCTTCACCAACGCCGAACGCCGCATCTCGCGGGTGCGCAAGGTGATGGAGCCGCTGGCCGGCAAGGCCGACTGGGAGGCGACCGTGGCCCTGGCCAATGCCTTGGGCTATCGCATGGACTACCGGCATCCGTCCGAGATCATGGACGAGATCGCCCGCCTGACGCCGAGCTTCCACCGCGTCAGCTATGCCGAGATCGACCGCCATGGCAGCCTGCAATGGCCGTGCAACGAAGCCGCGCCCGACGGCACCCCGACCATGCACATCGACCAGTTCGTGCGCGGCAAGGGGCGATTCATGCTCACCGGTTATGTGCCCACCGACGAGAAGGTCAATGCCCGTTATCCGTTGTTGCTGACCACCGGCCGCATCCTCAGCCAATACAACGTCGGTGCCCAGACCCGCCGCACCCACAACGTTGCCTGGCATGATGAGGATCGCCTGGAGATCCACGCCAGCGATGCCGAAAGCCGCGGCATCCGCGACGGCGACTGGGTTGGGGTGGGCAGCCGTGCGGGGCAGAGCGTATTGCGTGCGCGGGTCAGTGCGCGGGTGGCGCCGGGCGTGGTGTACACCACCTTCCACTTCCCCGAGTCCGGTGCCAACGTGATCACCACCGACAACTCCGACTGGGCCACCAACTGCCCAGAGTACAAAGTCACGGCCGTCGAGGTGGTGCGGGTGTTCCAGCCCTCGGAATGGCAGAAGCGCTATCAGCATTTCAGTGACGAACAGCAGCGCTTGCTCAAGGAGCGACGCCAGGTCGAAGGACAGGAAAAAGTCGAGGTCCGCCGATGAGCAGTGACAACCTGGTCAGGATGGCCAACCAGATCGCCCACTACTTCGACAGCGAGCCGGACCGGGCGCTGGCGGTGCAGGGGGTGAGGCAGCACTTGCAGAGTTTCTGGACCCCAGCGATGCGCCGGCAGTTGAGCGAATGGAGCGAGGCCCATGCGGGGGAGGGGCTCGATTCGAAGGTGCGGGAGGCGTTGGGATAGTGATCGGGCCTCGGCATGACCCATGCCGAGGCCGCGCAGGCATTAGCCGTTTTCGCTATAATCGAACTTCCATCACCCCGTGAGAGGCGTTGAACGGTGAAAGGCATCAGCTTGGAAACCAAAAAAGCAGCTTGGGAAAAGACTCGCCGCTCGAACTACGCAGCCAGTCTGCGCCTTGAGGGTTTTGATGTCACGCCTGACTCCGCCGAGCGTAAGCTCCCGTCCAAGGAAGAGTTGTTGCGTCACTACCGCAAGCAGGTTTGATCCTTGGACAAGTACGGTGTCGGACAGGACGCCTACTGTTATCCCGGTACGGTCGTCCTGTGCAATCTACTTGATCTTCGTGATGAGTCAGCGCTTGCCAGGGCCGAGCGGGACTTTTCCGAGCTCGCCGCCAGCCAGCTCCCATTCGAGCTTCCTCCTTACGATCTTCCCTATCTCCAGAGGCTTCATCGCGCGCTTTTTCAGGATATTTATGCGTGGGCTGGAGAAATCCGCACGCTCGATATTTCCAAAGGCCACACGCGTTTCTGCAATATGAGTCGCATTGAAACCGAAGCTTCAAAAGTATTCAGCAGCCTTGCACGGCAAAGCTGGTATGAGGGCTATTCGCGTGCGGATCTGATCCGCGCCGTGGCAGAAAGCTTTGGCGATTTGAACATGGTCCATCCATTTCGCGAGGGAAATGGGCGAGCTCAGCGGATTCTTTACGAACACGTGATCTTGAACGCGGGTTTTGAAATCGACTGGTGGTCGGTCGATCCTGATGAGTGGGTGGCTGCGAACATAGCGGCAGTTGTTTGCGATTATTCGCCGCTGGAAGCGGTTTTCGACAAGTGCATCGGGCGGACCATCATCGGCTTGTCGCCTGTTTAGCGTTCATGGCACGCCCAACATGAAACCTCCGTCATCTTCGCCAGCCCCGGCCGGTGCTAGGCTCGGGTAAATACTCGCCACGGAAACCCCACCATGGAAATGAACTGGCACCAGGCCCTGCAAGAGAGCCTGAGCTGGCTTGCAGTCGCTTCATTGATCACCCTTGTCGGCTTCACCGCCGCCGCTTTCCTGGCGGTGCGCTTTACTCGCTGGGGCCAGCAGTTCTGGCAACTGGCAGGCGATTACTTCAGCTTCAGGCGCAGTTGGCGTCCGCTGTTGGTGTTTGCCCTGCTGCTGTTCCTGGCGCTGTTCTCGGTGCGCATGAACGTGCTGTTCTCGTTCTGGTACAACGGTTTCTATAGCGCCCTGCAGGGCCTGGACCAGACCGCGTTCTGGTACCTGCTCGGGGTGTTCGCGGTACTGGCGACCATTCATGTGCTGCGTTCTCTGTTCAACTACTACGTCACCCAGTCGTTCAACATCCACTGGCGGGTCTGGCTGACCGAGCGCCTGACCGCCGACTGGATGCATGGCGATGCCTACTACCGCGGGCAGTTCCTAGAAGAGCCGGTGGACAACCCGGACCAGCGTATCGAGCTGGACGTCAATGCCTTCGTTACCGGCTCGGTGTCGCTGGCCCTCGGGGCAGTGAGTGCGTTGGTCTCGCTGGTTGCCTTCACCGGCATTCTCTGGGGGCTGTCGGCGCCGCTGACAGTGGCTGGAGTCGAGGTGCCGCGGGCGATGGTGTTTGCGGTGTACGTCTATGTGCTCATCGCCACCTGGATCGCTTTCCGCCTCGGGCGGCCGTTGATTCGCCTGAACTTCCTCAACGAAAAGCTCACGGCGAACTTTCGCTACGCACTGATGCGCTTGCGCGAGAACGCCGAGAACATTGCCTTCTACCAGGGCGCGCAGGTCGAGCGGGGCACGTTGCTCGGGCGTTTCTTCGCCTTGATCGGCAATGTCTGGGCACTGGTCTGGCGGAGCCTGAAGTTCAACGGTTTCAACCTGGGTGTCAGCCAGGTGGCGGTGGTGTTCCCGTTCATCCTGCAGGCGCCGCGCTTTTTCAGCGGAGCGATCAAGCTGGGTGATGTGATGCAGACGTCGCAGGCGTTCGGGCAGGTGCAGGATTCGTTATCGTTTTTCCGGGAGTCCTACGACACCTTTGCCAGCTACCGCGCGACCCTCGATCGTCTCACCGGTTTTCTCGATGCCAACCACCAGGCCAGCGAGCTGCCGCACGTGGCAACCCGCGAGCTGCCGCGGGCCCTGGATATCGCGGGTTTGCAGGTGCTGCGTCCGGATGGCCATCGGTTGATTGCCGACCTGAGCCTGAACCTGCAGGCCGGGCAGGCATTGCTGATCAAGGGGCCTTCGGGCAGCGGCAAGACCACGCTGCTTCGAGCCCTGGCGGGATTGTGGCCTTATGCAGAAGGGGCGGTCGCGAGGCCTTTGGGGGAGCAGGCGCTGTTCCTGTCGCAGCGGCCTTACCTGCCGTTGGGGGATCTGCGCACCGCCATCGCCTACCCGGCCCAGGTCGGCCAGGAGCAGGATGCACGGATGCAGCAGGCATTGCGGCAAGTGAACCTGGCGCATCTGGCCGAGCGCCTGGAGGAAAGCCGCGACTGGACGCGCATCCTGTCGATCGGCGAGCAGCAGCGCCTGGCGTTTGCCCGGGTGCTGTTCAACCAGCCGCATGTGGTGTTTCTCGATGAGTCCACTTCGGCGATGGATGAAGGTTTGGAACATGCCTTGTATTCGCTGCTACGCAACGAAATGCCGGAAACCTTGCTGGTGAGTGTCGGGCACCGCAGCACGCTGGCTGGCTTTCACAGCCACCGGCTGGAGGTCGATGGCAAGGGTGGTTGGGCGTTGTTCGAGCAGGACGCGGTGGTGCTGTCCTGAGTATCGGCAGCAGATGAAAAAGCCCCCTGGCATCGCTGCCAGGGGGCTTTTTTACATGCGGCGCGGGCCTTACATGTTGGGGTAGTTAGGGCCGCCGGCACCTTCTGGGGTGACCCAGGTGATGTTCTGCGACGGATCCTTGATGTCGCAGGTCTTGCAGTGCACGCAGTTCTGCGCGTTGATCTGGAAGCGCTTGCTGCCGTCTTCCTGGGTGACCACTTCGTAGACCCCGGCCGGGCAGTAACGCTGGGCCGGCTCGTCGTACAGTGGCAGGTTGGTGGCGATCGGCACGTTCGGATCGGTCAGCTTCAGGTGGCAGGGTTGTTCCTCTTCATGGTTGGTGCTGGAGAGGAACACCGAGCTGAGCTTGTCGAAGCTGAGCTTGCCGTCGGGCTTTGGGTAGTCGATCTTTTTCGCGTCGGCAGCCAGCTTCATGCAGGCGTAGTCGGGCTTGGTGTCGTGCAGGGTGAACGGCAGCTTGCCGCCGAACCAGTTCTGGTCGACATAGTTGAACGCAGCGCCGAACAGTGGCCCGAACTTGTGCATGGCCGGGCCGAAGTTGCGGCTGGCGTACAGCTCTTCATACAGCCAGCTGGCCTTGAACGCCTCGACGTAGCTGTTGAGGGCGTCGCCACCTTCGCTGCCGGCGAACAGGGCATCGGCCACTGCATCGGCGGCCAGCATGCCGGACTTCATCGCCGTGTGGCTGCCCTTGATCTTGGCGAAGTTCAGGGTGCCCAGGTCGCAGCCGATCAGCGCGCCGCCGTTGAACACCATCTTCGGCAGCGAGTTCAGGCCGCCCTTGCAGATGGCGCGGGCGCCGTAGCTGATGCGCTTGCCGCCTTCCAGGTACTGGCTGATCACCGGGTGGTGCTTCAGGCGCTGGAACTCGTCGAACGGCGACAGGTAGGGATTGGCGTAGGACAGGTCGACGATCAAGCCAACTACTACCTGGTTGTTCTCCAGGTGGTAGAGGAACGAGCCGCCGGTGTTCTCGGCGCTCACCACATCCAGCGGCCAGCCGGCGGTGTGCACGACCAGGCCTTGCTCGTGCTTGCTCGGGTCGATCTCCCAGATTTCCTTGATGCCGATGCCGTAGTGCTGCACGTCGGCTTCGCTGTCCAGGTCGAAGCGCTTGATCAGCTGCTTGCCGATGTGGCCGCGGCAACCTTCGGCGAACAGGGTGTACTTGGCGCGCAGCTCCATGCCGGGGGTGTACAGGCCGTCCTTGGGCTGACCTTCGCGGTCGACGCCCAGGTCGCCGGTGACGATGCCACGGACTACGCCGTTCTCGTCGAACAGCGCTTCCTGGGCGGCGAAGCCCGGGTAGATTTCCACGCCCAGGTTCTCGGCCTGCTGGGCCAGCCAGCGGCACAGGTTACCCAGCGAGATGATGTAGTTGCCCTGGTTGTGCATGGTCTTGGGCACGAACAGGTCCGGCACCTTGACCGAACTGCCCTGGTCCTTTAGCACATAGATGTCGTCGCGCTTGACCTCGGTGTTCAGCGGGGCGCCGAGTTCTTTCCAGTCGGGGAACAGCTCGTTCAGCGCGCGGGGTTCGAAGACCGCACCGGAGAGGATGTGGGCGCCGACCTCGGAGCCTTTCTCGACCACGCAGACGCTGATCTCGTTACCGGCTTCGGCGGCCTTCTGCTTCAGGCGGCAGGCGGCAGACAGGCCCGCCGGGCCTGCGCCGACGATGACCACGTCGAATTCCATGTATTCGCGTTCCACAGGTTCTCTCCTACTCAAGGCTCATCGCGTTGCTTGTCTTATGGGTGTCGGATGCCCGCTCACGGTCGGGGCAGCTGTAGCCGTGCCGGTGGCGGACTACACCGTTTTGTCTTGGCCGCGCATTATATCTACACCACTTGGCGGGTCCAATACAAACGTTTGTTTGAATTTGCCGCAGCCCAGTAAAATCACAGGAGGGCGGCTGGAGGCTGGCCAATTTGCCGTATTGACCGGATTGGGTGTTACGGTCAAGATACGAGCGGTTTTACGCTCGCCGTAGGCTGACCGTCGGGCGCAGGTGCACCTCTAAAAACCAGGCGTAGAGCAGGGAATACAGGCTGAAACCTTTTTTGTAGTGGAGTCTACACGCCACGACAGGAAATGACCCGCGGGTTTTGCCCCGCCAGTCCGCACAGGACTGATCGGTCATGGCAAATTTCGCTCGACCCGGAACGTTTTCAGAGGTGTCCTTGTACCCACGCGCATTCGCCGGGCACGCCCCAGGCGACATTCTTTTCACCGGAGAGTAACGAGGAATCCATGAAGGTTCTTGTAGCTGTCAAACGAGTGGTCGACTACAACGTCAAGGTTCGCGTCAAGGCGGACAACTCCGGCGTCGACCTTGCAAACGTCAAGATGTCCATGAACCCCTTCTGCGAAATCGCCGTGGAAGAAGCCGTGCGCCTGAAAGAGAAGGGCGTTGCGACCGAGATCGTCGCCGTTGCCGTCGGCCCGACCGCCGCCCAGGAGCAACTGCGTACCGCCCTGGCACTGGGTGCCGATCGTGCCATCCTGGTCGAGACCAGCGAGGAACTGAACTCCCTGGCCGTGGCCAAGGCGCTGAAGGCCATCGTCGATAAAGAGCAGCCGCAGCTGGTCATCCTCGGCAAACAGGCCATCGACAGTGACAACAACCAGACCGGCCAGATGCTGGCTGCGCTGACCGGCTACGCCCAGGGCACCTTCGCCTCCAAGGTCGAAGTGGCTGGCGACAAGCTGAACGTCACCCGTGAGATCGATGGCGGCCTGCAGACCGTCGCGCTGAACCTGCCGGCGATCGTCACCACCGACCTGCGTCTGAACGAGCCGCGCTATGCGTCGCTGCCGAACATCATGAAGGCCAAGAAGAAGCCGCTGGAGACCGTGACTCCAGATGCGCTGGGCGTATCCACCGCCTCCACCACCAAGACCATCAAAGTCGAAGCGCCTGCTGCACGCAGCGCCGGTATCAAGGTCAAGTCGGTGGCCGAACTGGTCGAGAAGCTGAAGAACGAAGCGAAGGTAATCTAAATGACTATCCTGGTTGTCGCTGAACACGAGAACGGTGCCGTAGCCCCGGCCACCCTGAACACTGTCGCTGCTGCCGCCAAGATCGGTGGCGACGTCCACGTGCTGGTCGCAGGCCAGAACGTCGGCGGCGTAGCCGAGGCTGCGGCCAAGATCGCTGGCGTTGCCAAGGTGCTGGTCGCTGACAATGCGGCCTATGCCCACGCCCTGCCGGAAAACGTCGCGCCACTGATCGTCGAGCTGGCCAAGGGCTACAGCCACGTGCTGGCTCCGGCCACCACCAACGGCAAGAACATCCTGCCGCGCGTCGCCGCGCTGCTGGACGTCGACCAGATCTCCGAGATCGTCTCGGTCGAATCCGCCGATACCTTCAAGCGTCCGATCTATGCCGGTAACGCCATTGCCACCGTGCAATCGAGCGCTGCGGTCAAGGTCATCACCGTGCGCACCACCGGCTTCGACGCCGTGGCCGCCGAAGGTGGTTCGGCTGCGGTGGAAGCCGTTGCTGCCGCCCACGACGCCGGGAAGTCGGCCTTCGTCAACGAAGAGCTGGCCAAGTCCGACCGTCCCGAGCTGACCGCTGCCAAGATCGTCGTCTCCGGCGGCCGTGGCATGGGCAACGGTGACAACTTCAAGCACCTGTACGCCCTGGCCGACAAGCTCGGCGCCGCTGTCGGCGCTTCGCGCGCTGCGGTCGACGCAGGCTTCGTGCCGAACGACATGCAGGTCGGCCAGACCGGCAAGATCGTCGCACCGCAACTGTACATCGCCGTCGGTATCTCCGGCGCGATCCAGCACCTGGCGGGCATGAAGGACTCCAAGGTGATCGTCGCGATCAACAAGGACGAAGAAGCCCCGATCTTCCAGGTGGCCGACTACGGCCTGGTTGCCGACCTCTTCGAGGCGGTGCCGGAGCTGGAAAAGCTGGTCTGATCCGAGCGCTTCACTTATAAAGAAGCCCGACCCTCGTGACAGGGGTCGGGCTTTTTTTTGCATGGCTGGCAAGGAGTAAGGTAATGGCGTTTGGCAGAACGGGTCGGTTGCTGGCCTGCATGGTGGCCTTGGTATCCTCGCAGGCGATGGCCGCCGGCAAGTGTGAAAAGCTGGTGGCCACCGGCAGCCCGGATGCACCGCCGTACTCTTGGCAGGACCCGCAAGACCCCCGGCATCTGATCGGTGCCAATGTCGACCTGTTGCGCCAGGTGGCGGGCGAGTTGGGGGTGAGGGTCGAGGTGCTGCATGCCGGGCGCCGCGAGCAGGCGCTGGAGGAGGTGCGCAGCGGGCGCATGGACCTGTTGCTGGACACGCCGATGCAAGTCGGTCAGTTGACCGCGCTGGACTACATCCATCCCCCCTTGCAGCTCAACGAATACCTGGTCTGGACTCGCCATGATTCGGCATTGGATTTCGACGGTCCGGCGGATCTGGCCCGCTATCAGGGCAGCCTTTCGGAGAAGGCCCGGCTGACCCCGGCGTTCGAGGCGTTCGCCAAGTCCCAGCTCAAGCTGGTGCCTGCGCAGAATCTCACCCAGGCCTTCCAGAAGCTGGTGCTGGGGCAGGTCGACTACGTATTGGCGGGGCGCTATTCGGGGATGGCCATGACCCAGAGCCTGGGCATGAGCAACGACCTCGTCGCACGCGGCCTGCCGGTGGATCGTCCGGGGCTGTACCTGGCGGTGTCACACAATTCGGCCTGTAACGATGCCTGGCTGCGTGGGCAACTGGCGAAAAAGCTGACAGAATTGCCGATCTCTGGCGCCTCCGAGGCGGTGCTGCAGCGGAATGTGGAGCGCTGGAAAGCGCAGATGCAGATGACCGGGGACGCCCCCAAACAGTAGGAAGAATGCGTGAGAATCCAACCACTGATCCTGGTCCTGGCTGTTGCAGCCCTGGCCGGTTGTGCCAACGATCCGGCTCCTCATGAGCAGATGCGCCTGTCCGAGCAGGCGCTGGAGCAGGCCAAGGCTGTCGGCGCGACCGAGCAGGTCGAGGCGTTCAAGCTGGCCGAAGACAAGTTCGCCCGAGCCAAGACCAACATGGTCAGCGAAGACTTTCGTGATGCGCGCATGCGCGCTGAGCAGGCCGAGCTGGATGCACGCCTGGCCGAGGCTCAGGTGTTGACCCAGAAAAGCGAAGAACAGTTGAAGGTGACCGAGTCGCGTATCAAGCGCCTGCGCAAGCAGCTGGAGGTGCAGCCATGAGCCGAACATTCAAGCCCGGTGCTGCCCTGGTCGTGCTGGCGTTGGCTGCCGGTCTGCAGGGTTGCGCGAGCCAGCGCAGCGAGTCGGCGTTGGACGATGCCACGGCTGCGTTCCAGAAGGTCAAGGACAACTCCGACGTGCTGCGCAGTGCACCGCGCGATGTGATCCGTGCCGGTGAGTCGCTGGCGCGTGCAGAGCGTCTGGCCAGTTATGTCGGCAGCGGCACCGATGTACGTCACTATGCCTACCTCAGCCAGCGCTACAGCGAGATCGCCCGCGAGCACGCCAATCTGGCACTGAACCAGGAGCGCCTGGCCAAGCTCGATCTGGAGCGCCAGCGCCTGCAACTGGCGCTGCGTGAGGCGAAGCTGGCCAGCGTGCAGCAGCAGGGCAAGTGGGTCGAATCGCAGATCGCCGCCCTGGCATCGGAGCAGGCCGATCGCGGCCTTGTGATGACGCTGGGGGACGTGCTGTTCGACACCGGCGAGGCGGAGCTCAAGAACTCCGCCAGTCGCACGGTGCTCAAGCTGGTGCAGTTCCTGCAGCTCAACCCGCGCCGCGTGGTGCGGATCGAGGGCTACACCGACAGCACCGGGGCGTCCGAAGACAACCTGAAGCTGTCCCGTGACCGTGCGCAGTCGGTGGCGGACATGCTGGTCGACCTGGGCATCGATGAAAAGCGCATCGAGGTCGAGGGGTATGGCGATCAGTACCCGGTCGAGGTCAACGCCTCGGAGCGGGGCAGGGCGCAGAACCGCCGTGTGGAGATCGTGTTCTCCGATGAGAAGGGCAAGCTCGCGCCGCCGCGCTGAGTGCTGTTCGGGTGCTGCCTGGCACCCGCGCTGACGGTTCGTCTGTTCGCCGCTGTCAAGCAAGTGTAATGTCGACTATTCTCGGAACTGTCCCAGTACACTTTGCAACTGTTACGGTATTCTGTGTCGACTGTGAGTCGTACAAGAACAACGAACCCGTCCGCGCTTCGAGAATCACCATGACCAACCTGCTGTTGTACCAGCGCATTGCCCAGCAACTGGCCGATGACATCCGTCGCGGTGTCTACCAGCCAGGCGAGCGCGTGCCTTCCGTGCGCAAGATGAGCGCCCAGCTCAATGTCAGTCATGCCACGGTGCTGCAGGCCTACGCCAACCTCGAGGATCAGGGGCTGATCCGTGCCCGCCCGCAGTCTGGCTACTATGTCCACCAGACGCCCGCCCTGACCGCGCAGACTCCGGATATCGCCCGGGTCGAGCGCCCTGGGTTGGTCACCCGGGCCAGTATCATCCAGCAAGTGCTCACTGAAGCGCGCCGCGATGGCGTGTTCCCGTTTGGCGCTGCTGTTCCCCATGTGGACTATCTGCCGGTTCGGGCCCTGCACCAGCAGATCGCCAAGGTGACGCGGTTCCACAGCCCGCGTGCCTTCAGCTACATGTTCAGCCCGGGGTTCGAGCCGCTGCGCCGGCAGATCGCCATCCGCATGCGTGACGCTGGCGTGCTGGTCGACCCGCGCGAGGTGATTGTCACCCATGGCTGTGTCGATGCCCTGCAAATGGCGCTGCGCGTGTTGACGCGTCCTGGCGACCTGATCGCCGCCGAGTCGCCGACCTACTATGGGCTGCTGCAGTTGGCGGACTTGCTGGGTCTGAAGGTGATCGAGATTCCCAGCGACCCGTCCACCGGCATCAGCCTCGAGGCGCTGCAACTGGCGGCCAACCAGTGGTCGATCAAGGCCCTGGTGCTGACGGCGCGCCTGAGCAACCCTCTGGGTGGGACCATTCCGGAAGAGCGGCAGAAACAGTTGCTGCGCCTGGCGTCAGACTTCGATATCCAGATCGTCGAGGACGACATCTATGGCGAGCTGATGTTCGAGCAGGGGCGAACCAAGGCGCTGAAGGCGTTCGACCGGCTGGATCGAGTGATTTACTGTTCGAGCTTCTCCAAGACGCTGTCGCCAGGGGTTCGGGTCGGCTGGATGATTCCTGGGCGCTACCAGGACGAGATCCAGCGCCTGCAGACCTTCACCACGCATTCGGCCTGCAGTGTCACCCAGATGGGTGTGGCGGCCTATCTCGAGAATGGCGGCTACGACCGCCACCTGCGTTTCATTCGCCAGGAGTACCGCAAGAATCTCAGTGCCTATCAGCTGGCGGTGCAGCAGCACTTCCCGGACGGCACGCAGATGACCCGGCCCACGGGTGGGTTCATTCTCTGGGTCAGCCTGCCGGGGCGAGTCAATACCCAGGAGTTGCATGTCCGGGCGCTGGAGCAGGGCATCAGCATCGCGCCTGGCCTGATCTTCAGCAACACCGAGCAATTCAACCACTGCATCCGCCTCAATTGCGGGATTCCCTGGAGCAAGGAGGCAGAGCGGGCGGTGATGACCTTGGGGCTGCTGGCCCAACAATTGTGTCGAGAGTCCGCTGTCTCGATTTTGTAGCTTGTCATAAGGGCAGGGAACAGGGAGCATAGGCATTTTGATGCCATGCTCTTGATGCCCATGAATGCGTTTCGCCCTATTGCCCTGATCCTGTGTCTTGCGCTGCCCTGGTTGCCGGGTGCGTCGGTGCGGGCTGCGCAGGTGCAGGCCAAGAGCGAAGTCTCCCAGAGCAAGACCGCCAAACCGGCGGTCAAGACCCCGGCGAAGACGGCCAGTAAACCGGCAAGCAAGCCTAAGCCAAAGCCGAAGAGCAAGCCGGTCAGCAAGGCGGCGAGCAAGCCACTGCCCAATCCCAAGCTTGATCTGAGCCTGCCGACCGAGATGGTGAAGAACCTCAAGCCGGATGTCGGCAATGCCTCGTCGACGCGCAAACCCTTGCTGCCATCGATGTTCCCCGAAAAGCCCGCGTCCGATGACAGCCCGTTCCAGCTCAACGGCCGGCTCATCAGCAACGAAATGCAGTTGCAGTTGCGCAACGACAGTCGCCGTGATGTCGAGGGTGCCGCCATCGATTTCGAATTTCGCAACTGACTGCCGAGTCACCGCGGATTTCATCGGTTCGGTAATTTCAAACATATGTTTGAGCGGTTAGTATCCAGGGATGTCCGTCCCGTCCAGTTCCAGGGAGTCCAGTTGTCATGAAATGCCGCGAGGGCTGCGGTGCCTGCTGCATTGCCCCGTCCATCAGTTCGCCGATCCCCGGTATGCCCCAGGGCAAGCCGGCGGGCGAGCGTTGCCTGCACCTGTCCGTGGACTATCTCTGCGCCTTGTTCGGCAAGCCCGAACGGCCAAAGGTCTGTGGCGGGTTCAAGGCCGAGGTGGATGTCTGCGGCAGCGATCGCGACGATGCGATCAGGATCATTGGCTGGCTGGAGCAGATGACGGCGGCGTGACGTTTGGATCTTCGACAAAAGGAACAAGATGATGAGATCGATCAAGCGCGTTGTACTGCTGTGTGGCATGGGTGTCTTGCTGGCGCCGACGGCCTGGGCCGAGAGCTGGCAGGTGGCCAAGGACGAGGAGGGCATCAAGGTGTCCCTCAGCGAGGTGTCGGGTTCCAAGTACAAGGCCTACCGTGGGGTGACCGTCATCAAGGCGCCGCTGGCCAAGGTCAAGGCGCTGCAGGAGGATGTAGCCGGCGCCTGCGCCTGGGTGCATGAGTGCAAGTCGCAGAAGCTGCTCAAGCATGAGGGCGACCAGAGCTGGACCTACACCCAGTTCAATACGCCCTGGCCGGTGACGCCGCGCGATTCGATCCTGCACGTGACCACGGTGCAGGAAGCCGATGGCAGCCTGACCCGCAAGCTCGAGGGTGATCCGAAGTACCTGCCGGAGGAGAAGGGCTTCGTGCGCGTGGCGCAGGTCGAGGGCTTCTGGAAGCTGGTGCCCAAGGGCGACAGTACCGAGGTGACTTATCAGGTGCACACCGAGCCGGGTGGTAGCGTGCCTTCGTGGTTGGCCAACAAGTTCGTGGTGGATGCGCCGTTCAATACGCTGAAAGGCTTGCGTGAGCGGGCCGAGAAGAACTGAGGTTCTTTCGTCGAATGGCCCAATGAAAAAGGCTGCCCGAGGGCAGCCTTCTTGCGTTCGGCCTGGGCAGCTTACTTGCGGTCTTTCAGTGCGGTGATGTCGCGCTGCGGCTCGCCGGTGTACAGCTGGCGCGGACGGCCAATCTTGTACGGGCCGGAGAGCATTTCCTTCCAGTGCGAGATCCAGCCCACGGTACGTGCCAGGGCGAAGATCACGGTGAACATGCTGGTTGGAATGCCGATCGCCTTGAGGATGATCCCCGAGTAGAAGTCGACGTTCGGGTACAGCGAGCGCTCGATGAAGTACGGATCGGTCAGGGCGATCTCTTCCAGGCGCATCGCCAGTTCCAGCTGCGGATCGTCCTTGATGCCCAGCTCGCGCAGGACTTCGTCGCAGGTCTGCTTCATCACGGTGGCGCGCGGGTCGCGGTTCTTGTAAACGCGGTGACCGAAGCCCATCAGTTTGAACGGATCGTTCTTGTCCTTGGCCTTGGCGATGAACTTGTCGATGTTCGAGACATCGCCGATTTCATCGAGCATGGTCAGGACCGCTTCGTTCGCACCGCCGTGGGCAGGGCCCCACAGTGCGGCGATACCGGCGGCGATACAGGCGAACGGGTTGGCACCCGAAGACCCGGCCAGGCGCACGGTGGAGGTGGAGGCGTTCTGCTCGTGGTCGGCGTGGAGGATGAAGATCCGGTCCATCGCCTTGGCCAGCACCGGGCTGATCGGTTTGATCTCGCACGGGGTGTTGAACATCATGTGCAGGAAGTTTTCTGCGTACGACAGGTCGTTGCGCGGGTACATCATGGGTTGGCCCATGGAGTACTTGTACACCATCGCTGCAAGCGTCGGCATCTTCGCGACCAGGCGCACGGCGGAGATTTCGCGGTGCTGCGGGTTATTGATGTCCAGCGAGTCGTGATAGAACGCCGAGAGGGCGCCGACCACGCCGCACATGACGGCCATCGGGTGGGCGTCGCGGCGGAAACCGTTGAAGAAGGACTTCAGCTGCTCGTGGACCATGGTGTGGTTCTTCACGGTGCTGACGAACTGGGCCTTCTGCTCTGCGTTCGGCAATTCGCCGTTGAGCAGCAGGTAGCAGGTTTCCAGGTAGTCCGATTGCTCGGCGAGCTGTTCGATCGGGTAGCCGCGGTGCAGCAGCACGCCCTTGTCGCCGTCGATGTAGGTGATCTTCGACTCGCACGAGGCGGTCGCCATGAAACCGGGGTCGAAGGTGAAGTGACCGGATGCCCCCAACCCGCGGACGTCGATAACATCGGGACCAACGGTGCCGGTTAAAATGGGCAGCTCTACGGGGGCTGCGCCCTCGATGACCAACTGCGCTTTTTTGTCAGCCATGTGGCCTCCTATTAATGCTTGAAATCATCAGACAGACCCCCCACGCAGGGCCCGCACCACTATAGAGGGATAAATTCGAATGTCAATTTGCCTAAAGGCTGGTTGAAACACCCTCCAAGCCCATGATTTTCACGAAATTGCCGCCCGTTTACGCCTTTTGTTCGCTAAAGGCAATGCGCTATTCGGGCTAGCCCCTTACGTTGTCATAAGCAGCCTAACTGTCTATACTCGGCAGCCGACTCCCAGGGGCTTTCCAGCCCGCCCTGCTGGGTGTCGTGTTCTCTTCGGTGGTGGGTACCTGACCAGTACACTTACCAACAACTTTGCCCTGTTCGCTAGGGGCTCTTCAGTGTGAAAAAAGCCGTGAAAAGCCAACGACCTGTAAACCTAGACCTAAGGACCATCAAACTCCCGATCACCGCGTACACGTCCATTCTTCACCGTATTTCCGGCGTCATCCTGTTCCTCGGCCTTGCCATCATGCTGTACGCATTGGGCAAGTCGCTGGGTTCCGAGGAGGGCTTTGCCGAGGTGAAGGCGTGTCTGACCAGTCCGCTGGCCAAACTGGTGACCTGGGGCCTGCTGTCCGGCCTGCTGTATCACCTCGTCGCAGGTGTTCGCCACCTGATCATGGACATGGGTGTCGGTGAGACGCTGGAAGGCGGCAAGCTGGGCTCGAAAATCGTGATCGTCATCTCCGTGGTGCTGATCGTTCTGGCGGGAGTTTGGGTATGGTAACTAATGTCACGAACCTGTCGCGTTCGGGCCTCTATGACTGGATGGCGCAGCGCGTCTCGGCGGTCGTTCTCGCGGCTTACTTCATTTTCCTGATCGGCTACCTCGCGATCCACCCGGGCATCGACTATGCCCAGTGGCACGCTCTGTTCTCCAACAACGCGATGCGGATCTTCAGTCTGCTGGCACTCGTTGCCCTGGGCGCTCACGCCTGGGTCGGCATGTGGACCATTGCCACCGACTACCTGACGCCGATGTCGTTCGGCAAGTCGGCGACTGCGATTCGTTTCCTGTTCCAGGCGGTATGCGGCGTTGCGATGTTCGCTTACTTCGTCTGGGGTGTGCAGATTCTCTGGGGTATCTGATTCATGGCTAACATTCCAACCATTTCGTTCGACGCCATCATCATCGGTGGCGGCGGTGCGGGCATGCGCGCAGCACTGCAGCTGGCTCAAGGCGGCCACAAGACCGCAGTAGTCACCAAGGTGTTCCCGACCCGTTCGCACACTGTATCCGCCCAGGGCGGCATCACCTGCGCCATCGCTTCGGCCGACCCGAACGACGACTGGCGCTGGCACATGTACGATACCGTCAAGGGTTCCGACTACATCGGTGACCAGGACGCTATCGAATACATGTGTCAGGAAGGCCCGGCTGCGGTTTTCGAGCTGGACCACATGGGCCTGCCGTTCTCGCGTACCGAAACCGGCCGTATCTACCAGCGTCCGTTCGGTGGCCAGTCCAAGGACTTCGGCAAGGGCGGCCAGGCTGCGCGTACTTGCGCCGCGTCCGACCGTACCGGTCACGCCCTGCTGCACACCCTCTATCAGGGCAACCTGAAGGCGGGCACCACCTTCCTCAACGAGTACTACGCCGTTGACCTGGTCAAGAACCAGGACGGCGCTTTCGTCGGTGTGATCGCGATCTGCATCGAAACCGGCGAAACCATGTACATCAAGTCCAAGGCCACCGTTCTGGCCACCGGCGGTGCGGGCCGTATCTACGCCTCCACCACCAACGCCCTGATCAACACCGGCGACGGTATCGGCATGGCCCTGCGTGCAGGCGTGCCGGTGCAGGACATCGAGATGTGGCAGTTCCACCCGACCGGTATCGCCGGCGCCGGTGTACTGGTCACCGAAGGTTGCCGCGGTGAGGGTGGCTACCTGATCAACGCCCACGGCGAGCGCTTCATGGAGCGTTACGCGCCGAACGCGAAGGACCTGGCTGGCCGCGACGTGGTCGCCCGTTCCATGGTCAAGGAAATCATCGCCGGCAACGGCGTGGGCCCGAACAAGGACCACGTACTGCTGAAGCTGGACCACCTGGGCGAGGAAGTGCTGCACAGCCGCCTGCCAGGCATCTGCGAGCTGTCCAAGACCTTCGCCCACGTCGACCCGGTGGTCGCGCCGGTTCCGGTCGTGCCGACCTGCCACTACATGATGGGCGGCGTTGCCACCAACATTCATGGCCAGGCCATCACCATGGACGCCGAAGGCAAGGATCAGATCATCCCAGGCCTGTTCGCTGTGGGTGAAGTGGCGTGCGTATCGGTTCACGGTGCCAACCGCCTGGGCGGCAACTCGCTGCTCGACCTGGTGGTATTCGGTCGCGCTGCCGGCCTGCACCTGGAAAAGGCACTGAGCGACGGCGTCGAGTACCGCGACGCGAGCGACACCGATGTCGACGTTGCCCTGAACCGCCTGAACAAGCTCAACGAGCGCACCACTGGCGAAGATGTCGCAAGCCTCAAGCGCGAGCTGCAGAGCTGCATGCAGAACTACTTCGGTGTATTCCGTACTGGCGAATACATGCAGAAGGGTATCGAGCAGTTGGCCGGCCTGCGTGACCGCATTGCCAACGTCAAGATCAACGACAAGTCCCAGGCCTTCAACACCGCGCGTATCGAAGCGCTGGAGCTGCAGAACCTGCTGGAAGTTGCCGAAGCGACCGCCATCGCAGCCGAAGCCCGTAAAGAGTCCCGCGGCGCGCACGCCCGTGAAGACTTCGAAGACCGTGACGACGAGAACTGGCTGTGCCACACCCTGTACTACCCGGGTGAGAAGCGCGTCGCCAAGCGTGGCGTCAACTTTGCGCCGAAGACAGTTCCTGCCTTCGAACCAAAAGTCCGGACTTACTAAGGGTGGCCGCTATGTTGAAAGTCGAAGTTTATCGTTACAACCCGGACACCGACTCGGCGCCCAAGATGGAGTCGTTCGACGTCGATACCGGTGGCAAGGACCTGATGGTGCTGGACGTACTGGCGCTGATCAAGGAGAAGGACGAGGGCTTCTCGTACCGTCGCTCCTGCCGTGAAGGCGTTTGCGGTTCCGATGGCATGAACATGAACGGCAAGAACGGCCTGGCCTGCATCACCCCGCTGTCGGGTGTGGTCAAGGGCAACAAGCTGGTCCTGCGTCCGCTGCCAGGTTTGCCGGTCATTCGTGACCTGGTCGTCGATATGAGCATCTTCTACAAGCAGTACGAGAAGGTGAAGCCATTCCTGCAGAACGACACTCCGGCTCCGGCCATCGAGCGTCTGCAGTCGCCGGAAGATCGCGACAAGCTGGACGGTCTGTACGAGTGCATCCTGTGCGCTTGCTGCTCGACCTCCTGCCCATCGTTCTGGTGGAACCCGGACAAGTTCCTGGGTCCCGCCGCGTTGCTGCAGGCCTATCGTTTCCTGGCCGACAGCCGTGACACCAAGACGCAAGAGCGTCTGGCGTCGCTGGATGACCCGTTCAGCGTGTTCCGCTGCCGCGGGATCATGAACTGCGTGAACGTCTGCCCGAAGGGTCTGAACCCGACCAAGGCGATCGGCCACGTACGTAACATGCTGCTGCAGAGCGGCACCTGATTCAAAAATGTTGCACCAGCAGTAAGCCGAAGCGCGGGTGGTGAGCCCGCGCCGAGGTAAAACCCGAGCAAGGGCCCAAAAAGCCCGCGCTCATTACCTATGAAGATATGAGACCAGCAGGGGCTTCCGGGCTGGTACCCGGAAAATCTGCAGGATCCAGGTGGCGTGGTTAGTCGCTGTGTTCGGACTTTTCCAGGTTTGCGTGGTTCTTGCCGATCCGTCCCCTAACCGAGGGTGACCAAGCATGCAAGAAAGCGTGATGCAGCGCATGTGGGAAAGCGCCCACCTTTCAGGTGGTAACGCTGCATATGTGGAAGAGCTCTACGAGCTCTACCTGCACGACCCTAACGCTGTGCCAGAAGAGTGGCGCACCTACTTCCAGAAGTTGCCCGCCGACGGCAGCACCGCTACCGACGTATCGCACTCTACGATCCGCGACCATTTCGTACTGCTGGCAAAGAACCAGCGCCGCGCCCAACCGGTTTCCGCCGGGAGCGTGAGCAGTGAACACGAGAAGAAGCAGGTTGAAGTGCTGCGACTGATCCAGGCCTATCGTATGCGCGGCCATCAGGCTGCCAAGCTCGACCCGTTGGGGTTGTGGCAGCGCCCTGCGCCTGTAGACCTGTCGATCAATCACTACGGCTTGACCAATGCCGACCTTGATACGACCTTCCGTGCCGGCGACCTGTTCATCGGCAAAGAGGAAGCGAGCCTACGCGAAATCTTCGAGGCGCTGCAGAAGACATATTGTCGCACCATTGGCGCCGAGTTCACCCACATCGTCGATTCCGAGCAACGCAGCTGGTTCCAGCAGCGCCTCGAAAGCGTTCGTGGCCGTCCTGATTTCTCCGTTGACGTGCAGACTCACCTGCTCGAGCGCGTTACCGCGGGTGAAGGCCTGGAGAAATACCTGGGCACCAAGTACCCGGGTACCAAGCGCTTCGGTCTGGAAGGCGGCGAAAGCCTGATTCCGATGCTGGACGAAATGATCCAGCGTTCCGGCTCCTACGGCACCAAGGAAGTCGTGATCGGCATGGCCCACCGTGGCCGTCTGAACGTGCTCGTCAACACCTTCGGCAAGAACCCGCGCGAGCTGTTCGACGAGTTCGAAGGCAAGAAGATGAACGAGCTGGGCTCCGGTGACGTGAAGTATCACCAGGGCTTCTCCAGCAACGTCATGACCCCTGGTGGTGAAGTCCACCTGGCAATGGCGTTCAACCCGTCCCACCTGGAAATCGTCTCGCCAGTGGTAGAGGGTTCGGTTCGTGCCCGCCAGGACCGCCGCAACGACACTGTCGGCGACAAGGTCCTGCCGATCTCGATCCACGGCGACGCGGCCTTCGCAGGCCAGGGCGTGGTCATGGAAACCTTCCAGATGTCGCAGACCCGCGGTTTCAAGACCGGCGGTACCGTGCACATCGTGATCAACAACCAGGTCGGTTTCACCATCAGCAACCCGCTGGACGCGCGCTCCACCGAGTACGCCACCGACGTGGCCAAGATGATCCAGGCGCCGATCCTGCACGTGAACGGCGACGATCCTGAAGCTGTGCTGTTCGTGACGCAACTGGCCATCGACTACCGCATGCAGTTCAAGCGTGACGTGGTGATCGACCTGGTGTGCTACCGTCGTCGCGGCCACAACGAGGCCGACGAGCCGAATGGCACCCAGCCGCTGATGTACCAGCAGATCACCAAGCAGCGCACCACCCGTGAGCTGTACGCCGACGCGCTGATTCAAGCCGGTCGCATCGACGCCGAGCGCGCTCAGGCCAAGATCGACGAGTACCGCAACGCGCTGGACAATGGCCTGCACGTGGTCAAGAGCCTGGTCAAGGAACCGAACCGCGAGCTGTTCGTCGACTGGCGTCCGTACCTGGGCCATGCCTGGACCGCGCGTCACGACACGCGCTTCGACCTCAAGACCCTGCAGGAGCTGTCGGCCAAGCTGCTCGAGCTGCCGGAAGGTTTCGTCGTCCAGCGCCAGGTCGCGAAGATCTACGAAGATCGCCAGAAGATGCAGGCCGGTGGCTTGCCGATCAACTGGGGTTACGCAGAGACCATGGCCTACGCCACTCTGCAGTTCGAAGGTCACCCGATCCGCATGACCGGCCAGGACATCGGCCGTGGCACCTTCTCGCACCGTCACGCGGTGCTGCACAACCAGAAGGACGCCAGCACCTACGTTCCGCTGAAGAACCTGTTCCCGGGCCAGCCGAAGTTCGAACTGTACGACTCCTACCTCTCGGAAGAAGCTGTACTGGCCTTCGAATACGGCTACTCCACCACCACGCCGAACGCACTGGTGATCTGGGAAGCTCAGTTCGGTGACTTCGCCAACGGTGCGCAGGTGGTGATCGACCAGTTCATCACCAGCGGCGAGCACAAGTGGGGTCGTCTGTGCGGCCTGACCATGCTGCTGCCACACGGCTACGAAGGCCAGGGCCCCGAGCACTCCTCGGCGCGTCTGGAGCGCTACCTGCAGCTGTGCGCCGAGCACAACATTCAGGTGTGCGTACCGACCACGCCAGCGCAGATCTACCACCTGTTGCGTCGTCAGGTCATCCGTCCGCTGCGCAAGCCGCTGATCGTGCTGACGCCAAAGTCGCTGCTGCGCCACAAGCTGGCCATCTCGACGCTGGAAGATCTGGCAGAAGGCTCGTTCCAGACCGTGATCCCGGAAATCGATGCCATCGATCCGGCCAAGGTCGAGCGCCTGGTGCTGTGCAGCGGCAAGGTCTACTACGACTTGCTGGAAAAACGCCGTGCCGAAGGCCGCGAAGACATCGCCATCGTGCGTATCGAGCAGCTGTATCCGTTCCCTGAGGACGACCTGGTCGAGATCCTGGCGCCTTACACCAACCTCAAGCATGCAGTGTGGTGTCAGGAAGAGCCGATGAACCAGGGCGCCTGGTACAGCAGCCAGCATCACATGCGCCGTATCCTGGGCCGCCACAACAAGGCGCTGGTCCTGGAGTACGCCGGTCGCGACGCTTCTGCCGCGCCAGCCTGTGGTTACGCATCGAAGCACGCCGAACAGCAGGAAAAGCTGCTGCAAGACGCGTTCACTGTCTAATGCCTTCGCGCACCTGAAACCGAATTTAAGGAAACACTGATAATGGCTATCGAGATCAAAGCCCCAACCTTCCCGGAATCGGTTGCCGATGGCACCGTTGCCACCTGGCACAAGAAGCCGGGCGAAGCCGTCAAGCGTGACGAGCTGATCGTCGACATCGAGACCGACAAGGTCGTCCTGGAAGTCCTGGCCACCGCCGATGGCGTGCTGGGCGACATCGTCAAGGGCGAGGGCGACACCGTCCTGTCCGACGAAGTCCTGGGTTCGATCTTTGAAGGTGGCGCTGCTGCTGCAGCACCTGCCGCCGCCGCTGCTCCTGCTGCCGCTCCGGCCGCTGCTGGCGCCGACGCTGGCGAAGACGACCCGGTTGCCGCCCCTGCCGCGCGCAAGCTGGCCGAAGAGAACGGCATCGACCTGGCGACCGTTTCCGGTACCGGTAAAGGCGGTCGCATCACCAAGGAAGACGTGGTGGCTGCAGTCGCCAACAAGAAGTCGGCCCCTGCCGCACCTGCTGCCAAGCCGGCTGCTGCTGCCGCTGCTCCGGTTGTCGTCGCTGCTGGCGATCGCACCGAGAAGCGCGTGCCGATGACCCGCCTGCGCGCCAAGATCGCCGAGCGTCTGGTCGAAGCCCAGTCGAGCATGGCCATGCTGACCACCTTCAACGAAGTCGACATGACCGAAGTCATGGCCCTGCGTTCGAAGTACAAGGACCTGTTCGAGAAGACCCACAACGGCGTACGCCTGGGCTTCATGTCGTTCTTCGTCAAGGCCGCCACCGAGGCGCTGAAGCGCTTCCCGGCAGTCAACGCTTCGATCGATGGCAACGACATCGTCTACCATGGCTACGCGGACGTCGGCGTTGCCGTCTCCAGCGACCGTGGCCTGGTGGTACCGGTGCTGCGCAATGCCGAGTCGATGTCGCTGGCCGAGATCGAGAACGGCATCGCCACCTTCGGCAAGAAGGCCCGTGACGGCAAGCTGTCGATCGAAGAGATGACCGGCGGTACCTTCACCATCACCAACGGTGGTACCTTCGGTTCGATGATGTCGACCCCGATCGTCAACCCGCCGCAGGCCGCGATCCTGGGTATGCACAACATCATCCAGCGTCCGATGGCGATCAATGGCCAAGTGGTCATTCGCCCGATGATGTACCTGGCGCTGTCCTATGACCACCGCCTGATCGACGGCAAGGAAGCGGTAACCTTCCTGGTGACCATCAAGAACCTGCTGGAAGATCCGTCCCGTCTGCTGCTGGACATCTAATCACGCAGCTGCACGCTGCAGGCGACAGGCTCCCGACCGGAGCAGGTCGCCTTGCCGCGTGCGGCTTGTAGCTTGAAGCTGATAAGGAATCTTTTATGACCCAGAAATTCGACGTAGTGGTGATTGGTGCGGGTCCTGGCGGCTATGTTGCTGCCATCAAGGCTGCCCAACTTGGTCTGAAGACTGCCTGTATCGAGAAGTACACCGACGCCGAGGGCAAGCTGGCCCTGGGCGGCACTTGCCTGAACGTAGGTTGCATTCCTTCCAAGGCGCTGCTGGACAGCTCCTGGAAATACAAGGAAGCAAAAGAAAGCTTCAACGTCCACGGCATCTCCACTGGCGAAGTGAAGATGGACGTCGCCGCGATGGTTGGCCGCAAGGCTGGCATCGTCAAGAACCTGACCGGTGGCGTTGCCACCCTGTTCAAGGCCAACGGCGTTACTTCGATCCAGGGCCACGGCAAGCTGCTGGCTGGCAAGAAAGTCGAAGTCACCAAGGCTGACGGTACCACCGAAGTCATCGAAGCCGAGAACGTGATCCTGGCCTCCGGCTCGCGTCCGATCGACATTCCGCCGGCTCCGGTCGACCAGAACGTCATCGTCGACTCCACCGGCGCCCTGGAATTCCAATCGGTACCCAAGCGCCTGGGCGTGATCGGCGCTGGCGTCATCGGCCTGGAGCTGGGCTCGGTCTGGGCTCGCCTGGGTGCTGAAGTGACCGTGCTGGAAGCGCTGGACACCTTCCTGATGGCTGCCGACACCGCCGTCTCGAAAGAAGCTCAGAAGACCCTGACCAAGCAAGGCCTGGCCATCAAGCTGGGCGCGCGCGTCACTGGCTCCAAAGTCAACGGCGACGAAGTCGAAGTCACCTACACCAACGCCGAAGGCGAGCAGAAGATCGTCTTCGACAAGCTGATCGTTGCGGTCGGCCGTCGTCCTGTGACCACTGATCTGCTGGCTGCCGACAGCGGTGTGAACATCGACGAGCGTGGCTACATCTTCGTCGACGACTACTGCGCCACCAGCGTGCCGGGCGTCTACGCCATCGGCGACGTGGTTCGCGGCATGATGCTGGCACACAAGGCCTCGGAAGAGGGCATCATGGTCGTCGAGCGCATCAAGGGCCACAAGGCTCAGATGAACTACGACCTGATCCCTTCGGTTATCTACACCCACCCGGAAATCGCGTGGGTCGGCAAGACCGAACAAGCATTGAAAGCCGAAGGCGTTGAGGTTAACGTGGGCACCTTCCCGTTCGCGGCCAGCGGCCGTGCGATGGCTGCCAACGACACCGGTGGCTTCGTCAAGGTCATCGCCGATGCCAAGACCGACCGCGTCCTGGGTGTTCACGTGATCGGCCCATCGGCTGCCGAGCTGGTTCAGCAAGGCGCGATCGCAATGGAATTCGGCACCAGTGCCGAGGACCTGGGCATGATGGTCTTCAGCCATCCGACCCTGTCCGAAGCGTTGCATGAAGCAGCGCTGGCTGTGAATGGCGGTGCCATTCACGTGGCCAACCGTAAGAAGCGTTAATTATAAAAACCACGGCGGGCTGCCCGTCGTGGGTCTTGCGTGCAAGATCCACCGCGGAATGTCCGCCGGACCGGGCCACCGGAAAAATCCGGGGTTAACGGTCACAGGTGGCGCGGCTCTGGAAACAGCGCAGCGCCGAAGCGCAGTACCTAACGAAGACGGTAAAAAGCATGAATCTTCACGAGTATCAGGGTAAACAGCTGTTCGCTGAGTACGGCCTGCCAGTTTCCAAGGGTTTCGCTGTAGATACCCCTGAGCAAGCCGCAGAAGCCTGCGACAAGATCGGCGGTTCCGAGTGGGTTGTCAAAGCCCAGGTCCACGCTGGTGGTCGCGGTAAAGCGGGCGGCGTAAAGCTGGTTCGCAGCAAGGAAGACGCCAAGGCGTTCGCTGCGCAGTGGTTGGGCAAGAATCTGGTTACCTACCAGACTGACGCCAACGGTCAGCCAGTCTCCAAGATCCTGGTCGAATCCTGCACTGACATCGCCAAAGAGCTGTACCTGGGCGCTGTAGTGGATCGTTCGAGCCGTCGTATCGTGTTCATGGCTTCCACCGAAGGTGGCGTGGACATCGAGAAAGTCGCTCACGAAACTCCTGAGAAGATCCTCAAGGCTACCATCGACCCGCTGGTCGGCGCTCAGCCGTTCCAGGGTCGCGAGCTGGCATTCCAGCTGGGCCTGGAAGGCAAGCAAGTACAACAGTTCGCCAAGATCTTCGTAGGTCTGGCCAAGCTGTTCAAGGATCACGACCTGGCCCTGCTGGAAGTGAACCCGCTGGTGATCAAGGCCGACGGCGACCTGCACTGCCTCGATGCCAAGATCAACATCGATGCCAACGCCATGTACCGTCAGCCTAAGCTGAAGACCTTCCACGACCCGTCCCAGGACGACGCCCGTGAAGCCCACGCTGCCAAGTTCGAACTGAACTACGTAGCGCTGGAAGGCAACATCGGCTGCATGGTCAACGGTGCCGGTCTGGCCATGGGTACCATGGACATCGTCAACCTGCACGGCGGCAAGCCAGCCAACTTCCTCGACGTTGGCGGCGGCGCTACCAAGGAACGCGTTACCGAAGCGTTCAAGATCATCCTGTCCGACAGCAATGTCGCGGCCGTTCTGGTCAACATCTTCGGTGGTATCGTTCGTTGCGACATGATTGCCGAAGGCATCATCGGTGCAGTGAAAGAAGTCGGCGTGAAAGTACCGGTCGTTGTCCGCCTCGAAGGCAACAACGCCGAACTGGGCGCTAAAGTACTGGCAGAAAGCGGTTTGAACATCATTGCGGCAACCAGCCTGACCGACGCTGCTCAACAAGTTGTCAAAGCTGCGGAGGGCAAGTAATGAGCGTCCTGATCAATAAAGACACCAAAGTCATCTGCCAGGGCTTCACCGGCTCGCAGGGTACTTTCCACTCCGAACAAGCCATCGCCTACGGCACCAAGATGGTCGGCGGCGTCACCCCAGGCAAGGGTGGCACCACCCACCTGGGCCTGCCGGTGTTCAACACCGTCAAGGAAGCTGTGGAAGCAACCGGCGCTGACGCTTCGGTCATCTACGTTCCGGCTCCGTTCTGCAAGGACTCGATCCTGGAAGCGGCCTTTGGCGGCATCAAGCTGATCGTCTGCATCACCGAAGGTATTCCTACCCTCGACATGCTGGACGCCAAGGTCAAGTGCGACGAGCTGGGTGTCACCCTGATCGGCCCTAACTGCCCAGGCGTCATCACTCCGGGCGAGTGCAAGATCGGCATCATGCCAGGTCACATTCACTTGCCAGGCAAGGTCGGTATCGTTTCCCGTTCCGGCACCCTGACCTACGAAGCGGTCAAGCAGACCACCGACGCCGGCTTCGGCCAGTCGACCTGCGTCGGCATCGGCGGTGACCCGATCCCAGGCTCCAACTTCATCGACATCCTGAAGCTGTTCCAGGAAGATCCGAAGACCGAAGCGATCGTCATGATCGGTGAGATCGGCGGTTCGGCTGAAGAAGAAGCTGCTGCCTACATCAAGGCCAACGTCACCAAGCCTGTCGTTTCCTACATCGCTGGCGTTACCGCACCTGCGGGCAAGCGTATGGGCCACGCTGGCGCCATCATCTCCGGCGGCAAAGGCACTGCAGACGAGAAATTCGCTGCACTGCAGGACGCTGGCGTGAAGACCGTGCGTTCCCTGGCTGACATCGGCAAGGCCCTGGCCGAGCTGACTGGCTGGGAAGCCAAGAAGTAAGTAACACGCTATACCCCCCCACGCGCACAGAGGCCACCTTCGGGTGGCCTTTGTCGTTCTGGGTCGTCCCGCGATGGGCCCGGAAATGACAACTCAGATTATTCGATCGGGCCCATAGGATTTTTCCAGCAGACGATGGTTTCAATCCGAGGATAATCCAGCCATCCTCGGTCACGCAGACGACAAACACATACGCACATCGGACAACCAGCACCATTGCAGTGCGTTTGCCCGGCAAATTCTGTAACCTACGCGTTCACTCTGTGCCCGTACCCCAAAAGGGAACGACACGCTAAACGGGTCTGGCTCATCAAGCCGGGCAGCATTTCCCTCATCCATGTGGAAATCCCTTCTCGAATCCCGATTTCAGCAGTGTGGTACTTCCTTAAATGAAAGTGTTAAAAGGCCAGGACATCCTGGCGCTTGGCTTTATGACGTTCGCGCTTTTCGTCGGTGCGGGCAATATCATCTTCCCGCCTATCGTTGGTCTGCAGTCCGGTCCGCACGTGTGGATGGCGGCGCTGGGCTTCCTGGTCACCGCCGTGGGTCTGCCAGTCATTACCGTGGTTGCCCTGGCGAAGGTCGGTGGCGGGATGGATGCCCTGAGCAGCCCGATCGGCAAGTTCTTCGGCGGCCTGTTGGCGGCAGTCTGCTACCTCTCGGTCGGCCCGCTGTTCGCTACCCCGCGCACCGCGACCGTTTCGTTCGAGGTGGGTGTGGCGCCACTGACCGGTGAAAGCCCGCTGGCGCTGTTCATCTACAGCCTGGTGTACTTCGCTGTGGTGCTGGCCGTGTCGATGTATCCGGGCAAGCTGCTCGATACCGTCGGTCGCTTCCTGGCACCGTTGAAGATCATCGCCCTGGCGGTGCTCGGCATTGCTGCCTTCGCGCTGCCAGCGGGCTCGATTGGTGACGCGCAGCCAGCTTACGTCGCAGCTCCGTTCTCCCAAGGCTTCATCAATGGCTACCTGACCATGGATACCCTCGGTGCCCTGGTGTTCGGCATCGTCATCGTCAACGCCATTCGCTCGCGCGGTGTGGAGTCGCCCAAGCTGATCACTCGCTACGCCATCATCGCCGGCCTGATCGCCGGTGTCGGCCTGGCCCTGGTCTACATCAGCCTGTTCCGCCTCGGCGCCGGCAGCCATGAGATCGCTGCGAACGCGAGCAACGGTGCTGCGGTTCTGCATGCCTACGTGCAGCACACCTTCGGCTCGCTGGGCAGTGGTTTCCTGGCCGTGCTGATCGCGCTGGCCTGCCTGGTCACTGCCGTGGGCCTGACCTGCGCCTGTGCCGAGTACTTCAGCCAGATCCTGCCGCTGTCGTACCGTGCCCTGGTGGTGATCCTGGCGGGCTTCTCGCTGCTGATCTCGAACCTGGGCCTGACCAAGCTGATCATGTTCTCGATCCCGGTGCTGACCGCCATCTACCCGCCATGCATCGTGGTCGTGGGCCTGAGCTTCGTGAAGGACCTGTGGAACTCGCCGGTACGCATTCTCGCGCCGGTCATGCTCGTTTCGCTGCTGTTCGGCATGGTCGATGCGATCAAGGGCAGCAGCCTGGCGCACATCCTGCCGGACGCGGTGGCGCACTTGCCGCTGAGCGAGCAGGGCTTGGCCTGGCTGGTGCCTTCGGTGATCGCCCTGGCCGCCGCGGTGGTCTGTGATCGTCTGCTCGGCAAGCCACGCGAGGCGCTGGCCTGATGGGTTGAAGCCTGCAGCAATGCTGGCCACAAGCCCATTGGCACTTGCTGGGTGTTTGAACCCGAAGCCCCGTATCCGAAAGGATGCGGGGCTTTTTGTTGGCAACGAGGTTTTCAGAGCCCGCATGTGTCTTTCGCCGATAGCCAACGTCGAATTCGGATTCTAACCTTTCTATGCACCTGGCCTCTGGAACCCGGCATGACCTTCATCCAAAGCAATCTCCACAACCTGCTGGCCATCGCCTGGTTTGCGCTGTGCTGGGGCGGCTACACCCGCTACGCCACATGGAAGGGGCGCGACACAGCGTGCCTGGCCAGCGTCCTGCATCTCTACCGGGAAGACTGGATGCGCCGTATGCTGCTGCGCGACAACCGCATCGCCGACGCCAGCGTGATCGGCAACCTGGAGCGCAATGCCTCGTTTTTTGCCTCGAGCACCCTGATCATCCTGGCAGGTATCCTCACCGTGCTCGGCGCCTCCGATCGCGCGCTGTCGCTGCTGGCCGACCTGCCGCTGGTGCAGCAGGCCTCGCAGGGGATGTCGGAGATCAAGCTGCTGTGCCTGGCGATGGTGTTCGTCTATGCCTTCTTCACCTTCAGCTGGTGCATGCGCCAATACAATTTCGCTGCGGTGTTGGTGGGTTCGGCGCCGATGATCGGTGAGCGGCAGGTCAGCGAGCTGGAGCGTAAAGCCTTCGCTTCACGCGCGGCGAGGGTGCTTTCGCTGGCGGCCAACCAGTTCAACCTGGGGCTGCGCTCGTATTACTTCGGCATGGCCATGCTCAGTTGGTTCGTCAGTCCCTGGATGTTCATGGTGTTGAGTATCGGAGTCGTATTCATTCTGTACCGACGGGAGTTCCACTCCCATGTACTGGAAGTGATGGTCTTCACACCCACTGAAAGTGTGCACAGCGAAGCGGGCAAGGACACTTCGGTACATATGAATTGATAGACGCTGACTGAAGCGTTTCATCAGTTAGTTGCAGGCACAAAAAAACCCGACGCAAGTCGGGTTTTTCCGTTCAGCATAATTACTGTTTGGCAGGTTCGGCCGGAGCAGTGGAAGGTGCCGGAGTGGAAGGCTGGGCTTCCTCGGCGGCTTTCTGCTGCGCTTCGGCCTGATCTTTGGCGGCTTCGGCGTTTTCCTTGGCGGCCTCGTTCACTTTATCCTGAGCCTCGCCCATCTTCTCCTGGGCTTGCTCGGCATGTTGCTGTGCGTCCTGGGCTTTGTCTTCGCTCGCCTTGTCGCAAGCAGCCAGGCCCATGGCAGCGGCCAGCATCAGAGCAAAAGCAAAAGGTTTACGCATGGGGTGTTTCTCCTTGGTGGAATAACTTACTTGAAACCTTCGAGTCCATCCGCCAGCCATAAGTTCAACGCAGGTTGCAGATATATAACACCCCGTTCTATATCGACTTTTCCGTTGATTTGTGAAATGTCGAGTCGGCAAGGAGTATGCGGACCATGAGTGAGACGGCCTTGATGGCGATGGCTGGACGTTTTCTTTCAGCGCTCAGGCATTGCCAGGTGTTGCAGATGCGTGTCCATCACGCTGATGCCGAGGGCATGACCCTGATACTGCCTTGGTCGGCAGCGATCGTTGGCAATCCACAGACTGGCGCCGTCCATGGCGGCGTGCTGACCACGCTGGTGGACACCACCTGCGGCATGGCCACCCTTTGAGTACTGCCGCAGTTCGAAGTCTGCCCGACCCTGGACCTGCGTATCGACTACATGCATCCTGCGCAGCCTGGCAAGGACATCCATGGCCATGCCCAATGTTATCGCGTCACCCGTGATGTGATCTTCACCCGCGGCACGGCCTATCAGGACGACCCTGCTCAGCCGATCTGTCAGGTGGTCGGCACCTTCATGCGTCTTGGGCAGGAGGCCCGTGGTGGTATCCGTTTCGGCAGCGGCCTCAAGGAGGGCAGGGCATGATTCCCGAGGAAGTTCGCAAGCAGCTGACTCAGGCCCACGCCCGCGGCGACTATGCGCCGTTGCTGGCGCTGATTCCCTATGCCGGGCTGATCGGCATCGAATGCGCGCGCCAGGGCGATGATCTGCTGTTCCGCCTGCCGGCCAATCAGGACAACATCGGCAACCCTTTGCTGCCGGCCATCCATGGGGGTGTCATTGCGGGTTTCATGGAGCTTTCGGCAGCGCTCTATCTGCTGATTTTCAGCGAGAGCCTGAGCATTCCCAAGATCATCGACTTCTCCATCGACTACCTGCGCGCCGGGCACTACCGCGACACTTATGCCCAGTGCCAGCTCTGGCGCCAGGGCCGTCGAGTGACCAACGTGGCGATCACCGCCTGGCAAGGCGATCGCGACTCGCCTATCGCCACTGCCCGGGCGCATTTCAAGATCGAACCGCATAAGCCCTTGAAATAGTCGGACATGCCCCCATCTGCTGAACATCTGCCCGGCCATGCGCAATTGCCGTCGGGTGCATTGACCAACAGATCGGAGTTTGAAGACGATGAGTGTGGAGACTCAAAAAGAAACCCTGGGCTTCCAGACCGAGGTCAAGCAACTGCTGCACCTCATGATCCATTCGCTGTACTCGAACAAGGAGATCTTCCTTCGCGAGCTGATCTCCAACGCCTCTGACGCTGCCGACAAGCTGCGTTTCGAAGCCTTGGCCAAGCCTGAGCTGCTCGAGGGCGATGCCGATCTGAAGATTCGCGTCAGCTTCGACAAGGACGCTGGCACCGTGACGCTGGAAGACAACGGTATCGGCATGAGCCGCGCCGATGTCATCGCGCACCTGGGTACCATCGCCAAGTCCGGCACCGCCGACTTCATGAAGAACCTCACCGGCGACCAGAAGAAGGACTCGCACCTGATCGGTCAGTTCGGTGTGGGCTTCTACTCTGCCTTCATCGTCGCCGACAAGGTCGATGTCTTCAGCCGTCGTGCCGGCGCACCTGCAGCCGAAGGCGTGCATTGGTCATCCAAAGGCGAGGGCGACTTCGAAGTCGCCACCATCGACAAGCCGCAGCGCGGCACCCGCATCGTCCTGCACTTGAAGAAGGACGAGCAGGAGTTCGCCGACGGCTGGCGTCTGCGCAACGTGGTCAAGAAGTACTCCGACCACATTGCCCTGCCGATCCAGCTGCCCAAGGAGCAGGCTGCTGCCGCCGAAGGCGAAGAACAGCCGGCCGAGGAATGGGAAACCGTCAACCGCGCCAGCGCCCTGTGGACCCGTTCGCGTACCGAGATCAAGGACGAGGAATACCAGGAGTTCTACAAGCACATCGGCCATGACTTCGAGAACCCGCTGGCGTGGAGCCACAACAAGGTCGAAGGCAAGCTCGAGTACAACTCGCTGCTGTACGTACCGGCCCGCGCCCCCTTCGACCTGTACCAGCGCGAGGCCCCGCGCGGCCTGAAGCTGTATGTGCAGCGCGTGTTCATCATGGACCAGGCCGAGTCGTTCCTGCCGCTGTACCTGCGCTTCATCAAGGGTGTGGTCGACTCCAACGACCTGTCGCTGAACGTGTCGCGTGAAATCCTGCAGAAAGACCCGATCATCGACTCGATGAAGTCGGCCCTGACCAAGCGCGTATTGGACATGCTGGAGAAGCTGGCCAAGAACGAACCTGAGCAGTACAAAGGCTTCTGGAAGAACTTCGGCCAGGTGCTGAAGGAAGGCCCGGCGGAAGACTTCGCCAACAAGGAGAAGATCGCAGGCCTGCTGCGCTTTGCCTCCACCCACGACGACAGCGGCGAACAGAGCGTCAGCCTGGCGGACTACCTGGCCCGCGCCAAGGAAGGCCAGGACAAGATCTACTACCTCACCGGTGAGTCGTATGCGCAGGTGAAGAACAGTCCGCACCTGGAAGTCTTCCGCAAGAAAGGCATCGAAGTGCTGCTGCTGACCGATCGCATCGACGAGTGGCTGATGAGCTACTTGAGCGAATTCGAAGGCAAGGGCTTTGTTGACGTCGCGCGTGGCGACCTGGACCTGGGCAAGCTGGATTCCGAAGAGGACAAGAAGGCCCAGGAAGAAGTCGCCAAGGACAAGGAAGGGCTGGTCGAGCGTCTGAAGAGTGCGCTGGGTGACAGCGTGGCTGAAGTCCGCGTTTCCCACCGCCTGACCGACTCCCCGGCGATCCTGGCCATTGGCGAGCAGGACCTGGGCTTGCAGATGCGCCAGATCCTCGAGGCCAGTGGGCAGAAAGTGCCGGATTCCAAGCCGATCTTCGAGTTCAACCCGACTCACCCGCTGATCGAGAAGCTCGACAACGAGCAGAGCGAGGACCGCTTCTCGGAGCTGTCGCACATTCTGTTCGACCAGGCGGCCCTGGCTGCCGGTGACAGCCTCAAGGATCCGGCGGCCTATGTACGTCGCTTGAACAAGCTGCTGGTCGAGCTGTCGGCCTGAGTTCGAGCTTAATGAAAAAACCCGCTTCGGCGGGTTTTTTTGTGCCCGTTCACACTTATCAATTACAGGCTCGCTTTTTTCTAATGTGACCTTTCTGGTAATCATGAAGATCGTCAGCATCGGCTAGCCTTTTGCACCGGGGTCCGTACACACTAGAGTCGTGATACGGAACAGTTCCAGGTTCAGGAGGAGTTTGATGAGCAAGGTAATCGTCGAGTCGCTGGTCTATCACGTTTCCGGCAGAGGCTATGAAAGCCGTCTGGTTTACGAGCCTGGGGCGTTGGGGCGGCCAGGGCTGGTGATGGCGCCGAATTGGATGGGCATCGGCGAAGGTGCCGAGCGAATCGCCAAGGAAGTGGCCGAGAAGGGCTATGTGGTGCTTATCGCCGACCTGTATGGCCAGGGCGTGCGTCCGTCGAACGCCGATGAGGCCGGTGCGGCGATGATGCCGCTGAAGAATGACCGCGCCGAGCTGCGCAAGCGCATGCAGGAAGCCCTGGCGCAATTGCTCGGGCAGTCCAAGGCGCTGCTGGCGCCGGGCAAGGTAGGTACCTTTGGTTTCTGCTTCGGCGGCTGCTGCGCCCTGGAGCTGGCGCGTACCGGCGCTGATCTGAAAGCGGCGGTGTCGTTCCACGGCACCCTGGACACGCCGAACCCTGAAGATGCCAAGCGCATCAAGGGCTCGGTGCTGGTGCTCCACGGTGCTTCCGACCCGCTGGTGCCCCAGGACCAACTGCCGGCGTTCGAGGCTGAAATGAACGCTGCCAAGGTCGATTGGCTACTGTTGAGCTATGGCGGTGCAGTACATTCGTTTACCGACCCGAATGCCAACGTGCCGGGCAAGATGCAGTACGACCGTCGCACCTCGGAGCGGGCCTTCCGCGCGATGCACAATCTGCTGGAAGAAGTGTTTTCACACTGACGGTGTATTGGGGCTGCTATGCAGCCCTTCGCGGGCAAGCCCGCTCCCAAAGGTGCAGATGCTGCTTGTCAGGGTTGCGCCATCCTTGTGGGGGCGGCCTTGTCGGCGAACGGCCGCAAAGCGGCCCAGCCTAGCGAGGTAGCTCGATCCGGGAGGTCTCGCCCGGCACCTGTGGCCAGTCACCTGCCGCCCAGCGTGCCCGGGCCTGTTCGATCAACTGCGGATCACTGGCAACGAAATTCCAGTTCATCCGCCGAGGTCCGTCCAGCGGCGCGCCGCCTATCAGCACCAACTGGCACTCGCCTTCGGCATACAGCTCCACTGCTTCGCCGTCTGGCAGCACCACCAGGCTGCACGCCTCTACCTCGTCGCCGTTTAGCACCAGCTCGCCGTCGAGCAGGTACAGTGCCCGTTGTGCGTGCTCGTTCGGCACGATCAGCGAGGTTGCCGCCTGCATCTGCACCTGGGCGTAGAGGGTAGGAGAGAGCACCGGTACTGGCGACTCCAGGCAGAATCCGGTACCGGCGATCAGGCGGATGCGTACCCCCAGGTTGTCACTCACCGGCAAGCTGCTTGCGGGGTGGTAGCTGTAGTTCGGATCGCCTTGTTCGTGCGTCTTGGGCGATGCCAGCCACACCTGCAGTCCGTGCAGCCGCGAGCCTTCAGTGAAGGCTTGTGCCGGCGTACGTTCCACATGGGCCACGCCGCGTCCGGCAGTCATCCAGCTGACGTCACCTGGCAGCACGCGCTGATTCGAGCCCAGGCTGTCCTTGTGCAGGATCTCTCCTTCGAACAGGTAGGTCAGGGTCGACAGGCCGATATGCGGGTGCTGGCGGATGTCCATGCCGTTGCCGGGTGCATAGTCGGTTTCCAGCATGTGGTCGAAGAACACGAAGGGGCCGACGCTGCGGCACTGAGCCGATGGCAGCGGACGCAGAATCGGTTGGCCCTCCACCGATTCGGCACGTGGGCGGATGATCAGGGGGCTGCTCATGGTCGGGCTCCGGACGGGCAGGGGGTGCGCCTAGCATAGCGGGTCGCGGCGGCGTGCTGAACCGTCTTGCAGGCGCGCGGGTCTACCCTGTTCCTGACTGGAACAAGGAAGCTGCTCCATGATTGCCAGAGTGCTGGCCTGCATCGTGTTATCCGGCTGCCTGTGCCAGGCGGCGCAAGCGCGCGACTATCGCTACAGTGACGCCCATCTGCACTACGTCGACTTCTTCCAGGAAACCGAAGGCATGCCTGCACTGCTGAAAGCCATGGACGAGGCCGGCGTCGAGCACGCCATGATTTCCGGTATCCCGGTGGCGAAGAAATGGCATGAGGATGAACCCAAGCGCCCACGCTATTACGCGGGCGACGACGCTGATGCCTACTGGTTCAGCGCTACCGATATCCATGTAGTGGCAGCGGTGCAGAAGTTGCCGGCCGAGCAGCAGAAACGCTTTCATCCATTCCTGTCGGGTTTCAACCCGGTGGACAAGAACGCGGTCAGCCACATCGAGCGCATGCTCGACTTGTATCCGGGGTTCTGGCAGGGCATCGGAGAGGTGTTCACCCGGCATGATGACCTCACTGCACTGACCAGCGGTGACACGCCGAGAGCCAACAACGAAGCGATGACCCGCATCTATCACCTGGCAGCCGAGCGTGACTTGCCGGTGCTGGTGCATTCGAACATCACCTCCAAGCGTGAGCGTAACCCGTTGTACCTGGCGGAGATCGAGGAGCCGCTGCGCAATCACCCCCATACGCGTTTCATCTGGGCCCATGCCGGTACCAGCATGGAGATCCATCGTCACCAGACGCAGATGGACTTCATCCTGCCAACGCTTGAGCGCATGCTCGAGGCTTATCCTAATCTGTACATCGACCTGTCGTGGAGTGTACTGGAGCCCTACCTGCTGGATGAGCAGGGCAAGCCCCGCAAGGCGTGGCTGGCGCTGGTCGAGCGTTTCCCCGATCGATTCATGCTGGGTTCGGATGTGGTGGGCAAGTTCGGCAGCGTCGGTGAGCAGATGCACGGATTCGAGCCATTTCTGGATGCGTTGCCTGAAGCCGTGGCGCGCAAGGTGGCGAGGGATAATTTCCTTGCGGTGCTGCCCAGGCAGCGTTGAACTGCCGACCCTTTCTAAGGCAACACAAATGAAAACGCCCCGAACCAGTCGGGGCGTTTTCGTTGTCGCAGCAGCGTCTTACTTGCCAGTCCAGCGCTTGAGTACCAGGGTGGCGTTGGTGCCGCCGAAGCCGAAGCTGTTGCTCATGACCGTGTCGATCTTGGCGTTTTCTTCGGTCTGACGCAGTACCGGCAGGTCGGCGACCTCTGGGTCCAGTTCGTCGATGTTGGCGGAGCCGGCGATGAAGTTGTTTTCCATCATCAGCAAGCAGTAGATCGCCTCGTGCACGCCAGCGGCGCCCAGCGAGTGGCCGGACAGGCTCTTGGTCGAGCTGATCTTGGGTGCCTTGTCGCCGAACACTTCGCGCACGCCTTTCATTTCAGCGACGTCGCCGACCGGCGTCGAGGTGCCGTGGGTGTTCAGGTAGTCGATCGGGGTGTCGACGGTGGACAGCGCCTGCTGCATGCAGCGGATCGCGCCTTCGCCACTTGGGGCGACCATGTCGTAACCATCGGAAGTCGCGCCGTAGCCGACGATTTCCGCGTAGATCTTGGCGCCACGGGCCAGGGCGTGTTCCAGCTCCTCGACCACCACCATGCCGCCACCGCCAGCGATGACAAAGCCATCACGGTCAGCGTCGTAGGCGCGCGAGGCCAGCTCAGGGGTTTCGTTGCGCTTGGTCGACAGGGCGCCCATGGCATCGAACAGGAACGACTGGCTCCAGTGCTCTTCTTCACCGCCGCCGGCGAAGACGATGTCTTGTTTGCCCCACTGGATCTGCTCCAGCGCGGTGCCGATGCAGTGTGCGGAGGTGGCACAGGCCGACGAGATCGAGTAGTTGATGCCCTTGATCTTGAACGGGGTAGCCAGGCACGCCGATACGGTGCTGCCCATGGTACGGGTGACACGGTACGGGCCGACACGCTTGACGCCTTTCTCGCGCAGGGTGTCCAGTGCTTCCATCTGGTTCAGGGTCGAAGCGCCGCCGGAACCTGCAACCAGGCCGGTGCGTGGGCTGGACACCTGCTCTTCGGTCAGGCCTGCGTCCTTGATCGCGTCCTGCATCGCCAGGTAGGCGTAGGCGGCGGCGTGACCGACGAAGCGATAGACCTTGCGGTCGATCAACTCTTCAAGGTTCAGGTCGATAGAGCCGGAAACCTGGCTACGCAGCCCCATTTCCTTGTATTCCGGGTTGTAACGGATACCCGGACGGCTGTTGCGCAGGTTTTCGGTGACGGTAGCTTTGTCATTGCCCAGGCACGAAACGATGCCCAGACCAGTGATAACGACGCGGCGCATGCGAATAACCCTTAGAAATTGTCAGTGGAGGTGAACACGCCGACCCGCAGGCCTTCGGCGGTGTAGATCTCGCGACCGTCGACGCTGACCGAGCCATCGGCGATGGCCATGTTCAGCTTACCTTTCAGGACGCGCTTGATATGGATGTTGTAGGTGACTTTCTTGGCGGTAGGCAGCACCTGGCCGAAGAACTTCACTTCGCCCGAACCCAGTGCGCGACCGCGGCCCGGCAGGCCCTGCCAGCCGAGGAAAAAGCCAACCAGCTGCCACATGGCGTCGAGGCCCAGGCAGCCCGGCATCACCGGATCGCCTTCGAAGTGGCAGGCGAAGAACCACAGGTCTGGAGTGATATCCAGCTCGGCGACCAATTCACCTTTGCCGAACTTGCCGCCTTCCTCACTGATGTGGGTGATGCGGTCTACCATCAGCATGTTCGGGGCGGGCAGTTGCGCATTACCGGGGCCGAACAGCTCACCGCGACTGCAGCGCAGCAGGTCTTCCCGAGTAAAGGCGTGTTGTTTGGTCATGCGAGCTCCTCAATAACCCCCTGTGGCAGGGGATGAATCTTCCCGGCCGACCCGAAATCCTAGAGAGTCCGGGCGGCAGCCTACAGGTAGACTATTGCGTTGTGGTGAAAGTCACAGCGCACCTGGCAAAAGAAGTACAGGTGTGCACTGAAAGTTTTATTTTCAGGGCCAACGACGGCCCTGTCCAGTCTTTAAGACTGCCGCACTTTATCATTAATCGCCAGTCGCGGCTGTCCGGCCGGGCAACCAGCGCTGCAGAATGCGTTGCAGATCGGTACGTTTGAACGGTTTGCTCAGGTAATCGTTCATTCCTGCAGCCAGGCAGCGTTCACGATCGCCCTGCAGGGCATTGGCGGTCAAGGCGATGATCGGCAGTTGCGCGCCGTGCTGGCGGATGCGGCGTGTGGCTTCGTAGCCGTCCATCTGGGGCAGGCGACAGTCCATCAGGATCGCCGCAAAACTTTGCTGGCCCGCCATTTCCACCGCTTGCGCGCCGTCCAGTGCCACGCTGACCTCGAAGCCCAGGCTGCGCAGCATGGCTTCGATGACGCTCTGGTTGACCGGATTGTCTTCCACCAGCAGGACGCGCTGGCCGTCGCCACCCAGCAGTGCGTCATGCTCGTGCCCGAGCAGGCGCGCTGCAGGCTTGCTCGACAGCACCAAAGGGACTTCCAGGGTGAAGGTCGAACCCATGCCCTCGCGGCTTTCGCCGCGCAACTTGCCGCCCATGCGCTCGGCCAGGGTACGGGCGATGGACAGGCCCAAGCCGGTGCCGCCGTAACGCCTTGAAATAGAACTGTCGGCTTGCTGGAAGGCGACGAACATCGTTTCCAGCCGATCGCTGTCGATGCCGATGCCGGTATCGCGGACCGCGCAGGTCAGCCAGAGCAACTGACGGTCGAGCATTTGCCAGCGGGCCTCGATCTCCACTTCGCCGCGCTCGGTGAACTTCAACGCATTGCCGACCAGGTTCAACAGGATCTGGCGGATGCGTGTCGGATCGCCGATCACTTGCAGGCGGTCCATGCCCGGCGGCAGGTGCAGGCGCAGGGCCAGGTTGCGCTGTTGGGCGCTGTGCTGGAACGATTGCACGCTGCTGGCAATCAGCTCGCCAAGGTTGAAATCGATGTGCTCCAGTTCCAGGCTGGTGCGTTCGATGCGCGAGAAGTCGAGGATGTCGTTGATCACCTTGAGCAGGTGGCCGGTAGACTCGCTGGCCACGGCCGTGTATTCGGCTTGCTCACCGGTCAGCGGGGTGGTTTCCAGCAGTTGCAGCATGCCGAGTACGCCGTTCATCGGGGTCCGCAGCTCGTGGCTCATCATCGCCAGGAAGTCGGACTTGGCGCGGTTGGCCTGCTCGGCCTCCTCGCGCGCCTGGGTCAACTGGGCAATGGCCTGGCTCTGCTCGTGGCTGGCCTGGTCCAGGGCGCTGGCAAGGTTGTTGATGTGGCGTGCCAGATGGCCCAGTTCGCTATCGTCGACCACCGGCAACGGGGCGTTGAACTCGCCCTGCTGGATGGCCTCGACCGCATGCCCCATGTCACTGATCGGCTTGGACAGGCTCCTGGCCAAGCGCCGGGCGAGGAGGAAGGTAAACAGCAAGGCGAACAGCGCGAGAATGCCGGCCTTGATCACGATCTCCTGCTGGCGTTCGCTGAAGGCGTCGTCGGACATGCCGACGATCACTCGCCCCAGGTAATCGTCGCCAATGCTGGGGGGCGTCTTGCCTTCCTGCAGGAAGTCGTTGTCCAGGCGGATCTGTTGCAGGCGAATGGGCGCCTGGAACACCTCGACGCGCTGGGCGCGGCTGACGCTTTCACCCGACTGCTCGACGTAGACCAGGATGTGGTTGCGGCTGTCCTGCACCTCGAGAAAACGCACGTGAGGGATGCTCAGGGTCGCCCGCATCAAGCTTTCGAGCACCTCGTTGTTGCCTGAGATCACCCCGTATTCGGAGGCTGGCGCCAGTTGGTTGGCGATCAGTTGACCGGTGTGGTTGAGCTCCTGCCGCAAGTCCTGGATACGCACGAAGGTAAAGAAGCTGATCAACAGCAGGGTGAGCAGCAGCGCGGGCCCCAGGCTGATGATCTGGGTGCGTGTGTGGATGTCCCAGCTCAGGCGCTTGGTCATGGGGTGGGTTCTCCTTCGGCCAGGGCCAGGGCGGCGGCGTTCGGATCGATGGGTTCCAGGCCCAGGGCGCGGGCGACCTGCTGGTTGCCGCTGACCCCGTAGTGTTCGGGGTAGAGGCTACGGGGCCAGTGTGCCGGCGGCTGGTCGAGCAAGTCGTCGAGTACCGCCAGCCAGTCGTCCTGGTCGCTGTAGGTGCTCGCCAGGGCGCCAGCGCGAACGAAGCCGGCGTTGGGGCCGATCAGCGCCATCTGTCGGCCATAGCTGCTGAGCAGGACGTTCTTGGCGGTCTTGGAGTTGTACAACTCGGGATCGTCGATTCCCAACAGAACGTCGCTGTTGCCCAGCAGGTGCTGCAACGGGCGGCTGTCACGCAGGTCGGCCCAGTCCTGGGCGACGATCTCCAGACCCAGGCCACGCGCAGCCTGGCGCAGCTCATCGATCAGAAAGCGGCTGCCGGGGCCGTACAGTACGCCAATGCGTCGCGCTTGCGGTAGCAGGTAGCGGGTCAGGCGCAGTTGTCGTGGCAGTGGCGGGTCGCTCCACAGCAGGCTCAGGTAGGAGGGCCGCGACTTTCCCAGGCGCTGTTCGGCCTGCACGCGGCTGACCCGCAGGGCCAGCGCCGCAGGACCTGCGGTTTCGCCCATGCGCCAGTCGAGTGCGGCGTTGTCCAGCAGGATCAAGCGGGTCTCGGGTTTGAGCAACGCTGGGCGGGGCAGTTGCGCCACGGTCTGGAAGCGCACGTGGTCGTGAGGGCGGCGTGCCTCCAGTGCGGTGACGAAGCTGCGCACACCGGGCTGGTCTTCGCTGCCCACCAGCAGGATTTCGCTGGCCGAAAGCGCGCCCATCGGCCACAGGCATAGCAGCAACAGGCGCAGCAAGCGCAGCATCAGAACTCCAGCTCCGCGCTGAAACTCAGGCGATGGCGGCTGTCGTAGCGGTTCTGCTCGATGGTGGTGGGCTGGTCGTCCAGCCGCTGCTGCCACAGCGCGGCGAGCTCCAGCGAGCTGCCATACACCCGCAGGCGCTTGGCCACGCGCAGGTCTATACGCTCGTAGCGGTATTGGTTGAGGGCGTCGTCACCATAATAGAAGAGGGCACTCGACCATCCCTGGCCCCAGTCGCGCATCCAGCCGGCCGAGCCGCTGTTGCGTGCGCTGAGGCGGCGGTCGTCGGGGTTGCTGGCCCAGGCGTCGACGTAGGCATAGGTCAGGCGCAGACGGTCGCGCATGCTCAGGCGCCAGTCCAGTTGTGTCTCGGTGCCGCTGAAGCGGGACTTGTTGGCATTGCTGGCGATGTACTGGTTGTTCTTCAGTGGCTCGCTGATCATCCCGGTGATTTCGTCGTAGAACAGCTTGACGTCCAGGCTCAGGTCGATGTCCGCGAAGTAGCCGTTGTAGCCCAGCTCGCGCGAGCGCATGCGCTCCTGGTCGAGGTTGCCCGGGCCACGGGTCTTGACGAAGTATTCACCGTTCTGCAAACCCAGCGCGTTGGGCGTGAGGTTCTTGACCGTGTAGCTCCAGTTGACGTTGTTCTCGAACATGTCCGGCGAACGCACGGCCTCGGAGTACACCGCACGCAGGCCGTGGCGCGGGGTGATCAGGTAGTTGACCGCGACGCGCGGAGTCAGCGAGCTGCCGGACAACTCGCTGTCCTCGAACATGGCCCCACCCTGGAGAATCCAGTGTTCGTCGGCGCGCCATTCGAGCTGTCCGAACAAGCGCCAGGTGCGGTCGTCAAGGCTGCCATTGAAGTAGGTCTGCGAGTCGGCACGGTCATAGCGGTAGTTGAAGCCGCTGAGCAGGCGCAGGGTGTCGGTGAGGCTCAGGGTATCCTGGATTTCCAGGTCGTAGCGGGTTTCGCGGGTGCTCTGGTCGACATCACCGCAGACTTCACGGTTACCGCCGTTGTCCCACTGGCTCTTGATCTGGTTGCGCAGGCTCTGCAATACCGGGTCGTTGTTGTTGGGCGGGTTGTTGGCGTTGCGCGCCACTTGTTCGGCGTAGTCTGGATTGAGTTGCCACAGCCGGGTCAACTCGGGGCTGAAGGCCAGTGTCGCATCGCAGGCACGCCATACCTGCTGGCGGTCGAACTGCTGCGCCGAGCCCTGTACGTACAGGCTGTGCTCGGGGCTGAAGTCGATGTTCCAGCGCACCGAGCCTGCGTAATCCTTGGCGTTGAGGTCGGCGTTGTCGCCACGCCCGGTGATGAAGGGGAACACCGGGGTATAGGTGTAGGGGCGTTGGTTGCTGCCTTCCTTGGCCGCCAGTTGCCATTCGAGGGTCTGGTCGGGCGCCAGGGTGTGGCTGGCGCTGAGGTTGAAGCGGGTCAGCCGGCGGCTGTCGCGGTAGTCCTGGCCGTACTGGTTCTTGTCGAAGCCATCGTCCTGCATGCCGGACATCGACAGGCGCAGATCGCCGCCTTCCCAGCCGAAGCCCTGGCTGGCATAGAAATCGTTGATGCCATCCTGGCCCTGGGTGATCTTCAGTCGCGTGCCGTGGCTGTCGGCGGGGCTGCGGGTGAGGATGTTGACCACGGCCATCAGCGCGTTGGCACCATAGCTGACGGTATTGGGGCCGCGGAACACTTCGATGCGTTCGATATCCTCGATCGCCAACGGGATATCGCTCCAGTCCACGGTGGCGAGGCCTGCGCGGTACACCGAACGTCCGTCGATCAGCACCTGCATGCGCCGGGCGTCGTTGACGTTACTGCCATGGTAGTTGACGGTCGGCTGGTTACCGGCGCCGTAGCCGATCATCATGCCGGGCACCAGGCGCAAGAGCTCGGGGATGTCTCGTGCACCGCTGGCGCGGATCAGTTCGCTGTCGAGCACGGTCATGCTGCCGGGCACTGCCGCCGGGGATTGTTTCAGGCGTGTGGCGGTCAGAACCTGCGGCAGGTCCTGGTTGTCGATGAACAGGTCATCGGCCATGGCCGAACCCCCGAGCAGGGCGGTCAGCAACAGCAGGCGAGGGGCAGGAGGCGTGCCTGGGAACACGTGACGGCCTTGTGTGCGGGATAAACCAGGCATGGTAACCGACCGTGGGGGTTTTTCCAGTGATCTGCGCTGGATTTGCCACCCTCTTTCGGATAAATGCCCTCCGGCAGGGCATGCGTACGCGCGCCCTGCAGGCGGCTTTGCCTGTGAAGAGGCCGGTGCCGATACTGGTTCTGTAGCAGACGAGCCGTATAATGCCCGCGTCGCCACTCAACTTAATGGCTTTAACGGATTGAATATGACTGAACAGCAACCTGTTGCAGTTCTGGGAGGCGGGAGCTTCGGCACCGCCGTGGCGAACCTGCTGGCTGAAAACGGCAATCCGGTGCGTCAATGGATGCGCGACCCGGAGCAGGCCGAGGCCATGCGCGCCAACCGCGAGAATCCTCGTTACCTCAAAGGCATTCGCCTGCATGACGGCGTCGAGCCGGTCAATGACCTGCTGGCGACCCTGCAATCGAGCGACCTGGTGTTCGTCGCGCTGCCGTCGAGCGCCTTGCGCAGCGTACTCGCGCCACATGCCGAGCTGCTGCGCGGCAAGTGCCTGGTCAGCCTGACCAAGGGTATCGAGGCGCAGACCTTCAAGCTGATGAGCCAGATTCTCGAAGAGATCGCCCCCCAGGCGCGTATCGGCGTGCTGTCCGGGCCGAACCTGGCCCGTGAGATCGCCGAGCATGCCTTGACCGCCACTGTGGTTGCCAGTGAGGACGAGGCGCTGTGCCAGCGCGTGCAGGATGTCCTGCACGGGCGCACCTTCCGTGTCTATGCCAGCGCCGACCGCTTCGGTGTGGAGCTTGGGGGCGCGCTGAAGAACGTCTACGCGATCATCGCCGGCATGGCCGTGGCGCTGGAGATGGGCGAGAACACCAAGAGCATGCTGATCACCCGGGCGCTGGCCGAAATGACCCGCTTCGCCGTGAGCCAGGGCGCCAACCCCATGACCTTCCTGGGGCTGGCAGGGGTGGGTGACCTGATCGTCACCTGCTCCTCGCCCAAGAGCCGCAATTACCAGGTCGGACATGCCCTGGGGCAGGGGTTGAGCCTGGAAGAGGCGGTCAGCCGCCTGGGCGAAGTGGCCGAAGGGGTGAATACCTTGAAAGTGCTCAAGGCCAAGGCTCAGGAAGTGCAGGTCTACATGCCGCTGGTGGCCGGGCTGCACGCGATTCTGTTCGAGGGGCGAACCCTGGCCCAGGTGATCGAGCACCTGATGCGTGCCGAGCCCAAGACCGACGTCGATTTCATTTCCACCAGCGGTTTCAACTGAGCCGTCAGCGGCTCCAAATCAGAGCAAGGAGCGACACATGAACGATACGCCCGAGCGCGCCCAGCGCGAGTCGATCATCCTGCGGGTGCTGTGGATGCTGGTGTTCCTGGTGGTCTGGCAACTGGCCGAGCTGCTGCTTGGCGGGCTGGTGCTGGTGCAACTGATCTACCGCCTGGTGTATGGCGCGCCGAGTGCCAGCCTGATGAACTTCGGCGACAGCCTCAGCCAGTACCTGGCGCAGATCGGTCGCTTCGGCACCTTCCACACCGACCAGAAACCCTGGCCGTTTGCCGACTGGCCTGGCCCCCGTGCCCCTGAAGGCGAGGCGCCGCACGCGGTTGCCCCGGCACCGCACCCGGTGCGCGACGAGGAGCCCAAGCTGTGAAGCTGTGGATCCTGCGCCATGGCGAGGCAGAGCCACGGGCCAACACCGACGCTGAACGCCGCCTGACCGTCCATGGTCGTGAGCAGGTGCTGTACAGCGCCGCACGGCTGCTTGGCCAGCCACTTCAGGCGATCGTCGCCAGCCCTTATGTGCGCGCCCAGCAGACCGCTGCCCTGGTGCACGACACCCTTGGTTTCGCCGAACCGGTGCGCACCGTGCCGTGGTTGACCCCCGAGAGTGACGTCCGGCAGGTGATCGGCGAAATCGAGCGTCTGGGGCTGGAACATGTGCTGCTGGTCAGCCATCAGCCGCTGGTGGGGGCGTTGGTGGGAATGCTGGAGCATGGGCATCTGCAGCAGCCAGCGCCGATGAGCACGGCGAGTCTGGCCGAGCTGGAAGGGGATTGGCCGCTGGCGGGTTTGCTTACGCTGCGTGGGCTTCACGCCTCGACCTGATACCTGGCACGCATCTGCTCGCACGTCGCCGAGCACCGCCGGCCGCATGCGTTGTTTCGCCTCGGCGGCCCTCCATGACCTGATAGCCCTTGCCGATGGCCTTTCAGAACGTTGCCGCCAACCGGCAGGTTGCTGACAATGGGCTATCACTCTCCAGTCGGACCAGGCGGTCATGTCGCAGCAGATCTTCTTCGCCCATGCCAACGGTTTCCCTTCAGCCACCTACGGCAAGCTGTTCGCGGCCCTGGCCCCGGACTACCAGGTCTGTCACCTGGAGCAGCATGCCCACGACCCGCGCTTTCCAGTGGATGACAACTGGCAGAACCTGGTCGACGAGCTGCTGCATCATCTGGCGCAGCAGCCGGCACCGGTCTGGGGTGTCGGTCATTCCCTCGGTGGTGTGCTGCACCTGCACGCCGCCCTGCGCCGACCCGAGCTCTACCGCGGTGTGGTGATGCTCGATTCGCCGGTGCTGACCCGCGCCGACCAGTGGCTGATCCGCACTGCCAAGCGCTTCGGTTTCATCGATCGCATCACGCCAGCCGGGCGAACCGAAGGACGGCGCGAGGCGTTTCCTGATCGCGACAGCGCGCGCAGTTATTTCGCCAGCAAGACGCTGTTCCGCCAGTTCGATCCCGATTGCCTCGAAGCCTATCTCGAGCACGGGTTGCAAACGGTGGAGGAGGGCGTGCGTCTGCGCTTCGACCCAAGCACCGAGATGCGCATCTACCGCAGCATTCCGCATGTCAGCCCGGCCCCTGCGCGTCAACTGCAGGTGCCACTGGCCATGGTGCGTGGCGATCGCAGTCGGGTGATCCGCAAGCACCACGCCATGGCGGTACGTGCGATGCCGCAGGGGGAGTATCACAGCGTTCCGGGCGGGCACATGTTTCCACTGGAGCGGCCCACCGATACTGCCAGCCTGATCAAGGGCCTGTTCGATCGCTGGAGCCAGGCATGAGTGCGCAGGTCGAGGAGATTCGCCTGAGCCTGGGGCATATCGAACTGGCCGCACACCTGTTCGGTCCTGCCGACGGCCTGCCGGTGATCGCTCTGCACGGCTGGCTCGACAACGCCAACAGCTTCGCCCATCTGGCCCCGCGCCTGAAAGGCCTGCGCATTGTCGCGCTCGACCTGGCCGGGCACGGCTATTCACAGCATCGTCCGGCCGGGGCGAGCTACAACCTGGCCGATTATGCCCATGACGTGCTGCGGGTAGCCGAGCAACTGGGCTGGGAGCGCTTTGGCCTGCTCGGGCATTCGCTGGGGGCGATCATCTCGGTGCAGCTGGCGGGCGCACTGCCTGAACGGATCAGCCATCTGGCGTTGATCGATGGCGTCATCCCGCCTACGGTCGCCGAGCAGGATGCCGCCGAGCGCCTGGGTATGGCACTGCAGGCGCAACTGCGCCTGGATGGCAAGCGCAAGTCGGTGTACCCGAGCCTGGAAGAGGGCGTGCAGGCGCGGATGAAGGGCATGGTCGCAGTCAGTCGCGAAGCCGCCGAACTGCTCGCCCAGCGTGGGCTCATGCCGGTGCCTGGCGGTTACAGTTGGCGCAGCGACAGTCGCCTGACCTTGCCGTCGCCAGTGCGCCTGAACGAGGCGCAGGCCATGGCCTTTGTGCGCCGGGTGAGCTGCCCCACCTGCCTGGTGATCGCCGAGGACGGCATGCTGGCGCGCCACACAACTCTGCTGGAGCAGCTACCCTTCGAGCAGGTGGCCTTGCCCGGTGGTCATCATCTGCACTTGAACGATGTGCAGGGCGCGGCCCTTGTCGCAGACTGTTTCAATCGCTTCTTTGGCTTTGCTTGACTTGCACTGGACAAGTGTCGAGGCTTGGCGGGTTGAACAGGGAGACAACCATACATGCCAGACATTCACGATCTTCGCCACGGCGCCCGACGCCGCAAGGACGGCCGATGAGCGCGCCGTTCCTTGTTCGCAGTGCCATCGCCGCCTGCCTCACACTCGCCAGCCCGCTGCTGTGGGCCGGGAGCCTGCCGGTGCCGGCCGATGCCAAGGTGGTCGACCAGCGTCCGGTCGTGGCGGGCGAGAGGGTCTATCCCATGGGCCCGGTACGCAAGATCAGCGGTCGCCTGCGCGTCGAGGGCAAGGTCGAGAGCCGCGGCCAGGTCAGCTCGGTCACCTACGAACTGCCGGTGGAGCGCACTGCCCGCGAGGCCTTTACCAGCGCACGTGAGGCGCTGCAGCGCGACGGTGGCTATCCGCTGTTCTGGTGCCAGGGCCGTGACTGCGGCGAGGCCAGCATCTGGGCCAACGATGTGTTCAACAACGCCCGTCTCAATGGTGGCGACGAGCAGCAGGCCTTCATTCTTTTGCGCCGCTCGGCCGAAGAGGCCGACACGCTGGTCGCCCTGTACAGCGTCACTCGCGGCAATCGCCGCGCCTACCTGCATGTCGAGGAATTCGTCGCTGACAGCCCGCTGGGCGAAGTGCTGCCGACACCCGCCACGGTGCTGCGTGAGATGCGCGATACCGGCAAGCTCGACTACCCTGACCTGAGCGCACCACAGCCTGCGTGGGTTTCGCTGCTGGCCCGCAGCCTGAACCTGGACAGCACCCTGCGTGCCAGCCTCAGCGGCCAGGCGGCCGAAGCCTGGCGCGAGCAACTGGTCAAGGCCGGTGTACGCAGTGCCCGTCTCGAAGTGGGTACGGCGCCTACCGATGGCCTGCATCTGGAACTGATTCGTTGAACGAGGGCCATCATGGCCAACAATGACCGTCTGCTGGTCCAGATTCTGTTGCTGGCGCTGTTGGGCGCCGCCTTGTGGGTCATGGCACCGTTCATCTCGGCGCTGCTCTGGGGGGCGATTCTGGCCTTTGCCAGCTGGCCGCTGATGCGCTTGTTGACGCGCCTGCTGGGTGGGCGCGAAACCCTCGCGGCCAGCATCCTCACGACGGTGTGGATCCTGGTGGTTGCCCTGCCGCTGGTGTGGCTGGGCTTCAACCTGGCCGACCATGTGCGTGACGCCACCAACTTCGTGCGTGACGTGCAGTTGGAGGGTTTGCCGGATGCGCCGGAGTGGGTGCGTGGCATTCCCTTCATCGGCGAGCGCCTGGTCAACTGGTGGGAGTCCCTCGACCAGCAGGGTGCGGCCCTGATTGCCTCGGCCAAACCGTACCTCGGCCAGGTCGGCAATTGGTTCCTGGCGCGTAGCGCCCAGATCGGCAGCGGCGTGCTGGAGCTTACGCTCAGTATCGTCTTCGTGTTCTTCTTCTACCGCGACGGCCCACGCCTGGCCGCGTTCGTGCAACGCTTGCTGCAGCGCCTGGTGGGCGAGCGCGCCGAGTACTACATCGACCTGGTGGCCGGTACCGTACAGCGGGTGGTCAACGGTGTGATCGGTACCGCCGCAGCGCAAGGGCTGCTGGCGCTGATCGGCTTCATGATCGCCGGCGTGCCCGGGGCAATCGTGCTGGGCCTGGTGACCTTCATGCTCAGCCTGATCCCGATGGGGCCGCCACTGGCCTGGATTCCTGCCACCGGCTGGCTGGTGTGGAAGGGCGAGTACGGGATGGCGGTGTTCCTCGGGATATGGGGCACCTTCATCATCAGCGGCGTGGATAACGTGCTTAAGCCGTATCTGATCAGCCGAGGCGGCAACCTGCCGCTGGTGATCGTGCTGCTTGGCGTGTTTGGCGGGTTGATCGCGTTTGGCTTCATCGGGCTGTTCATCGGGCCGACCCTGCTTGCCGTCGGATACAGCCTGCTGCTGGACTGGAGCCGGCATTCGGGGCAGGTTCAGCGCTGACTTGCAGCGTTCTCTTCGCGGGTAAGCCCGCTCCTACAGACACCGCGATCTGCTGTAGGAGATTCTGTCTTGCTCAAAATTTAAAGACCAGCCCAATCCCTGTGGGAGCGGGCTTGCCCGCGAAGAGGCCGGTATTGATGATCCAGAAACCAAACTTTACGCATTCTTTATTCCCATCCCGCCCCCCCGATCTCGTCCCTTTACGCCCCCCGCCCCGACAATTTCCCCAAAGCGGCCGACGCCGCAAGACGGGGAGATCCACCGATGAACATGCTCGACGGAGTGTCACTGCTGCTGGCAGTGGCGTTGGCCATTTACCTGCTGGTTGCGCTGCTGCGCGCCGATCGCAGCTAGGGAGCGGCCATGCACAGCTACGACTTCGCATTGCTGCTGGCGTTTCTGGCCCTTGTGCTGCTACCAGCACCCTGGCTTGGGCGGTTCTACTACAAGGTCATGGAGGGTCAGCGTACCTGGCTGTCGCCGATCCTCGGCCCGGTAGAGCAGGGTTGTTACCGGTTGTCCGGGGTGCGCGCCGAGCAGGAGCAGAACTGGAAGCAATACACCCTGGCGCTGCTGGCCTTCAACCTGGTGGGCTTCCTGGTGCTGTTCGCCGTGCTCCTGCTGCAGGGCTCGCTGCCGCTCAACCCGCAGCACCTGCCGGGCCAGGAATGGTCGCTGGCATTCAACACCGCTGTCAGCTTCATGACCAACACCAACTGGCAGGCCTATAGCGGTGAGGCCTCGCTCAGCTACCTGAGCCAGATGATCGGCCTGACCGTGCAGAACTTCGTCAGCGCTGCCACCGGCCTTGCCGTGCTGGTCGCCCTGTGCCGTGGTATCGGCCGGCGCTCCACCCACAACCTGGGTAACTTCTGGGTCGACATGACCCGCGCCACCCTCTATGGCCTGCTGCCACTGTGCATCGTGCTGGCGTTGCTGCTGGTGTGGCAGGGTGTGCCACAGACCTTCGCCGACTACGCCCATGCCGTCACCCTGCAAGGTGCCGACCAGAGCATCCCGCTGGGCCCTGCCGCCAGCCAGATCGCGATCAAGCAACTGGGCACCAACGGCGGCGGCTTCTTCGGCGTCAACTCGGCGCATCCGTTCGAGAACCCCACGGCCTGGAGCAACCTGTTCGAGGTGGCTTCGATCATTCTGATTCCGGTGGCACTGGTGTTCACCTTCGGCCATTACGTCAAGGACCTGCGCCAGAGCCGGGCGATCCTGGCCTGCATGTTGGGCCTGTTCCTGATCGGCGGTGCGGTCGGCCTGTGGGCCGAATACCAGCCCAACCCGGCTCTGGACAGCGCTCAGGTGCAGCAAAGCGCGCCGATGGAAGGCAAGGAAAGCCGCTTCGGCACCACCGCGAGCGTGTTGTGGGCCGTGACGACGACCTCCGCCTCCAACGGCTCGGTCAACGCCATGCACGACAGCCTCAATCCGCTGACAGGCATGGTGGCGATGGTCAACATGATGGTCGGCGAGGTGATCTTCGGCGGCGTCGGTGCAGGCCTCTACGGCATGCTGCTGTTCGTGCTGATCGCGGTATTCCTGGCCGGGTTGATGATCGGTCGCACGCCGGAATACCTGGGCAAGAAGTTGCAGGCCCGCGAAGTGCAATTGTTGGTGGCGACACTGCTGGTGATGCCGGTTGGCGTGCTGGTGCTCGGCGCCATCGCCGCCAGCCTGCCGGGGCCGGCAGGTGCGGTGAGCAATCCGGGGCCGCATGGTTTCAGCCAGTTGCTGTATGCCTACACCTCCGGCACCGCCAACAACGGCTCGGCTTTCGGCGGCTTTGGTGCCAACACGGTGTTCCACAACCTGATGATCGGCCTGGCCATGCTGATCGGGCGCTTCGGCTACATCCTGCCAGTGCTGGCCCTTGCAGGCAGCCTGGCCGCCAAGAAAAGCGCGCCGCAGGGCCAGAACAGCTTCCCCACCCATGGCCCGCTGTTCGCCGGCCTGCTGTTGGTGACCATCCTGCTGGTCGGCGGGCTGACCTTCCTGCCGACCCTGGCCCTGGGGCCGATCGCCGAACAGTTGAGCCTGGGTTTCTGAGGATCCGAACATGAACATGCCCATTTCTGAAGTGAAAGCTACCCGCGCCGTCGACCAGACCCGCTTCGCCGCGCTCTGGCGCCCGGCCCTGGTGCAGGCCTTCGTCAAGCTCGATCCGCGCCAGCTCAAGCGCTCGCCGGTGATGCTGGTGGTCGCCCTGACGGCTGTGCTGACCACGGTCCTGTGCCTGGTGCCCGGCAGCGGTGTGAGCACCGGCGTGGCGGTGCAGATCGCCCTGTGGCTGTGGTTCACCGTACTCTTTGCCAATTTTGCCGAAGCCTTGGCGGAAGGCCGGGGCAAGGCCCGTGCCGATAGCCTCAAGGCCGGCAGCCAGGGCCTGACCGCTCAGCGCCGTCTGGCCAATGGCAGCTTCGAAACCGTCGCTGCCACCGCATTGCGCAAGGACGATGTGGTGCGCGTGGTGGCCGGTGAGCTGATCCCGGGTGATGGCGAGGTGCTCGAAGGCATCGCCGCCGTCAACGAGGCGGCGATCACCGGCGAGTCTGCGCCGGTGATCCGCGAATCCGGTGGTGATCGTTCGGCCGTGACCGGCAATACCCGGCTGGTTTCCGACTGGTTGCTGATACGCATCACCAGCAACCCCGGTGAGTCGACCCTGGACCGCATGATCGCCCTGGTCGAAGGCGCCAAGCGCCAGAAGACCCCCAACGAGATTGCCCTGGATATCCTGCTGATCGGCCTGACCCTGATTTTCCTGATCGTGGTGGTGACCTTGCAGCCGTTCGCCCATTTCGTGGGCGGCAGCCTGCCGCTGATCTTCCTCGCCGCGTTACTGGTGACGCTGATCCCGACGACCATTGGTGGCCTGCTGTCGGCCATCGGTATCGCAGGTATGGATCGCCTGGTGCGTCTTAACGTCATTGCCCGCTCCGGGCGTGCGGTGGAGGCTGCGGGCGACGTGCACACGTTGATGCTCGACAAGACCGGCACCATCACCTTCGGCAACCGCCGCTGCAGTGCCCTGCACGCCGCGCCCGGTGTTACCGCCAAAGAACTGGGGGAGGGAGCCTTGCTTGCCTCGCTGGCCGACGACACGGCCGAGGGCAAGTCCATCGTCGACTACCTGCGCCAGTTGCACGACTTCGACGAACCGGCTGCCGCGCAGTACAGCGCCATCGCCTTCAGCGCCGAGACGCGCCTTTCGGGTATCGACTTCGGGCAGCGTCACTACCGCAAGGGCGCGGTGGACGCGGTGCTGGCGTTCGTCGGCCTGCAACGCCTGGAAATGCCGGCTTCGCTGGCCCGTGAAGTCGAACGCATCGCCCAGAGCGGCGGCACCCCCTTGCTGGTATGCGTCGACCGCCACCTGCTGGGGGTGATTCACCTCAAGGACGTGGTCAAGCCCGGCATCCGTGAGCGTTTCGCCGAGTTGCGCAAACTGGGTATCCGCACCGTGATGGTGACCGGCGACAACCCGCTGACCGCTGCGGCCATCGCCGCCGAGGCCGGTGTCGATGACGTGCTTGCCGAGGCCACCCCCGAGAAGAAGCTGGCGCGCATTCGCCAGGAGCAGAATGACGGCCGCCTGGTCGCCATGTGCGGTGACGGTGCCAACGATGCCCCGGCCTTGGCCCAGGCGGATGTCGGCATGGCCATGAACGACGGTACCCAGGCGGCGCGCGAGGCGGCCAACATGGTCGACCTGGACAGCGATCCGACCAAGCTGCTGGATGTGGTCCAGGTCGGCAAGGAACTGCTGGTGACCCGTGGTGCACTGACAACGTTCTCCATTGCCAACGACGTGGCCAAGTACTTCGCCATCCTGCCGGCGCTGTTCGCTTCGATCTACCCGCAACTGGGTGTGCTCAACCTGATGCGCCTGAGCAGCCCGCAAAGCGCGATCCTTTCGGCGATCGTCTTCAACGCGCTGATCATCATCGTGCTGATCCCCCTGGCCTTGCGCGGAGTGCGCGTGCAGGCGGCAAGTGCCGCGCACCTGCTGCGGCGCAACCTGCTGATCTACGGCGTAGGCGGCATTCTGGTGCCGTTCGCCGGGATCAAGCTGATCGACATGCTGCTCACTGCACTGCACCTGGTCTGAAGGAGAGACGAACATGAGCACCTACGTACGCCCGGCCGTGAGCCTGGTCCTGCTGATGACCCTGGTCACCGGCGCGTTGTACCCGCTGGCGGTGACCGGTATCGCCCAGGTCGCCTTCCCCGAACAGGCCAATGGCAGCCTGGTGCGCGATGAGCAGGGGCAGGTTCGCGGCTCGGCGTTGATCGCCCAGGATTTCAAGGGCGACGGCTGGTTCCAGTCGCGCCCTTCGGCCGGCGCCTTCGCGACGGTGTCCAGCAGCGCGAGCAACCTGGCACCGAGCAACCCGGCGCTGGCGGAGCGGGTCAAGAGTGAAGCCGCCGCCCTGTACCAGCCTGAGCTTGGCCCGGTGCCGCAGGCCCTGTTGACCACCTCCGGCAGCGGGCTCGACCCGCAGTTGCCGCCGGAGGCGATCGCCTACCAGTTGCCGCGCGTGGCGGCGGCGCGGCAGATCCCCATCGAGCGCTTGCAAGCGCTGGTGGATGAGGCCACTCTGCGGCCATTGGTCGGCCCGCCGGTGGTCAATGTGTTGGCGTTGAACCAGGCGTTGGAGCGGTTGGCGCCTGTTACAGATCGCTGATAATCGAGACCGTGTCGCGGCCATCGCGGGGCAAGCCCGCTCCCCCAGGTTCACCGGCGCTCACAAGAACGGCGCAGGACCTGTGGCTTGCCCCGTGATGGCCTGCGAAGCTGGCCCCTGGCCCCCTTACCAAAGGATCAAGCATGAGTGATTCCGCCCGCGCCGATGCGCTGTTGGCGAGCCTGCCCCGCAACGGTCGCGGCAGGCTTAAAGTATTTCTGGGCGCAGCTCCCGGCGTGGGCAAGACGTTCGCCATGCTCCAGGCCGCTCATGCCCAGCAGCGCCAGGGGGTAAAGGTGCTGGCGGCGGTGGTGGAGACTCATGGCCGGGCCGAAACCGAGGCGCTGCTCGGTGGCTTGGCGCAGCAGCCCTTGCTGCGCAGCGAGTACCGCGGCGTCATCCTCGAAGAAATGGACCTCGATGGCCTGCTCAAGGCTGCACCACCGCTGGCGCTGGTCGACGAGCTGGCTCATACCAACGCCCCAGGCAGCCGTCACGCCAAGCGCTGGCAGGATGTTCAGGAACTGCTCGCTGCCGGTATCGATGTGTATACCACGGTCAATGTCCAGCACCTGGAAAGCCTCAACGACAAGGTTCGCGACATCACGGGCGTTCAGGTGCGCGAAACCCTGCCCGACTGGGTGCTGCAGGAAGCCTTCGAGCTGGTGCTGATCGACCTGCCGCCACGTGAACTGCTCGAGCGCTTGCGCGAAGGCAAGGTCTACGTGCCTGAGCAGGCACGGGCGGCGATCGATGCGTTCTTCTCCCAAACCAACCTCACCGCCTTGCGCGAACTGGCCATGCAGACCGCTGCAGCCCAGGTCGATGCCGACCTTGCCCATGGCTACCGCCAGCGCGGCGAGCAGGCGCCGACCTTGCGAGGGCGCCTGCTGGTCGGGGTCGATGGCGATGAGCAGGCCGAGCGTCTGGTGCGCCATGCCAGCCGCGTCGCCCAGCGTCGGCATTTGCCGTGGAGCCTGGTGCATGTCGACAACGGCAAGCTGCGTGACGAGGGCGCTCGTCAGCGCCTGCAGGCCGCGCAGCAACTGGCCGAGCGCCTGGGCGGCGAAGTCGTGGTACTCAGGGCCGGGGAGGTGGCGCGCACGCTCATCCAGCATGCGCTGGAACGACGGGCGAGCCTGGTGCTGGTCGGCCAGTCCCGCGACCGCCTGCGCCGCCGCGTGCTCGGTGCGGGCGTCGCCGCGCGCTTGCTGCGCGACAGCCGGGGGTTGGAGATCAACGTGCTCGACCGCGACACTCAACCCGCACCGGCACGTGCGGTGGTCAATCGCGTCTGGGTCTGGCGCCACTATTGGCTGGCGCTGCTGGCGACCGCACTGGCGGCAGGGCTGGCGTGGGCCGTGTCCAGCGTGCTGGCGTTGCCGAACATTTCGCTGGTGTTCCTCGCGGCGGTGCTGCTGGTCGCGGTACGCAGCAGCTTGGGGCCTGCGCTGGCCTGTGCGGCGCTGTCGTTCCTGACCTACGACTTCCTGTTCATCCCGCCGAGCTTTTCGTTCAGCATCCAGCGCGAAGAGGACGTGCTGACCCTGGTGTTCTTCCTGCTCATGGCGGCCCTGACCGGTAACCTCGCCGCTCGCCAGCGCCGTCAGTTGCAGGCGCTGCGCGAAACCCAGGGCGAGACCCGGCAACTGCTCGACCTGTCGCGCCGCCTGACCGTGGCCACGGATCGGCAGGCGGTTTTCAGTGCCGCCGGGCAGCACCTGAACGATTGGCAGGGCATCCAGATCTGTCTGCTCGAGCGCGATGCCGAGGGCTTGTTGCAGGTGGCCAGCGGCGGGCCGCAGGTCTTTACCGACAACGAGCGCGCCGCTGCCGAATGGGCCTGGCAACATGGCCAGGCAGCAGGGCATGGCAGCGATACCTTACCCCATGGTCGCTGGTGGTGGTGGCCGCTGGCGGTCGACGAGACTCCCTTGGCCTTGCTGGGTGTGCAGCCGGCCTCGGGCGAGCCGTTGAGCGCACAGCGCCGTCGCTTGCTGACGGCGCTGGCCGAGCCGCTGGCCCAGGCCCTGGCCCGCGCGCGCCTGGGCGAGCAGCTCGAAGCCGCGCGCCTGCATGGCGAAACCGAGCAGTTGCGCAGCGCCTTGCTTGCCTCGGTGTCCCATGATCTGCGCACCCCGCTGACCGCCATGCGCGGTAGCATCGACAGCTTGCTGGCACTGGGCGATGCGATCCCTCCGGACGATCGCCGTGAACTGCTCGAAGGCACACGCAACGAAGCCGAGCGCCTGGATCGTTACATCCAGAACCTGCTCGACATGACCCGGCTGGGCCATGGCGGCTTGAAGCTTGCGCGTGACTGGGTGTCGCCCGGCGATATCGTTGGCAGCGCTCTGAACCGTCTGCGCGCGGTGCTGGCACCGTTGCGCGTAGACACCGAGGTACCTGCAGAGCTGCCCCTGCTGTTCGTGCATGCAGCGCTGATCGAACAGGCGCTGGTCAACGTACTGGAGAATGCCGCACGTTTCTCGCCGGTCAATGGTCGCCTGGCGCTGCGGGTGGAGGTGCAGGACGAGCGCCTGTGCTTCGCGGTCGCGGATCAGGGCCCGGGCATCCCGGTGGCCGAGCGCGAGAAGATCTTCGACATGTTCTACACCGCTGCCCGCGGTGACCGCGGCGGGCAGGGCACAGGCCTGGGGCTTGCGATCTGCCAGGGCATGATCGGCGCCCATGGCGGCAGCATACTGGTTGGCGAGGGCATCGATGGCCAGGGCACCTGCATCACTCTATGCTTGCCGTTGCCTCTTCAACCCGACAGCGACAGTGAAGCCCCATGAGCCAACCCGCCACCCTTCTGGTCATCGACGACGAACCGCAGATCCGCAAGTTCCTGCGCATCAGCCTCGTGTCCCAGGGCTACAAGGTGATCGAGGCTGCGACCGGCGGCGAAGGCCTGGCTCAGGCGGCGCTGAGCAAGCCTGATCTGGTGGTGCTCGATCTCGGCTTGCCGGATATGGACGGCCAGCAGGTGTTGCGCGAACTGCGCGAGTGGAGCGCCGTGCCGGTGATGGTGCTGTCGGTGCGAGCCAGCGAGGTGCAGAAGGTCGATGCGCTGGATGGCGGTGCCAACGACTACGTGACCAAGCCGTTCGGTATCCAGGAGTTCCTTGCCCGGGTGCGCGCGCTGTTGCGGCACAAACCCCAGGCGGGCTCCGGGCAAGCGGCCAGTGCCAGTTTCGGTGCGCTGGTGGTCGACTTCGCCTATCGCAAGGTCACGCTCGACGGCGTCGAGGTGGCACTGACACGCAAGGAGTACGCGCTGCTGGCGCAACTGGCCGGGCATCCGGGGCGGGTGATCACCCAACAGCAACTGCTCAAGGATATCTGGGGCCCGACCCATGTCGACGACACCCACTACCTGCGCATCGTGGTGGGGCATCTGCGGCACAAGCTGGGCGACGATCCGACCGCTCCGCGGTACATCATCACCGAGGCGGGTGTGGGCTATCGGTTGGTGGCGCCGCCATCGGTCTGAAGGCTGCGGGCGGTCCGTCAGGCTCCAGCCCATCGCGCGATATAAGCCCGGTCAATGGTAGCAGACGTTTCGCACCTTACCCTCTAGATTTCGTCAGGCGTGCTGGAAGCCCTGAATAACGATAACGAGGGACCCGACCATGACCACCGCCCCCCAAGCGTCCAACGCCTGGCGCATCTTGTTCCTGCTGTTTCTGGCCAACCTGTTCAACTTCTTCGACCGCACCATACCCGCGATCATCATCGAACCGATCCGCCTGGAATGGCACCTGAGCGACTTCCAGATCGGCCTGATCGGCACCGCCTTCACCTTGGTATACGCCATCGCTGGCCTGCCGCTAGCGCGCATGGCCGATACCGGCTCGCGGGCCAAGCTGATGGGCTGGGGCCTGGCGGCCTGGAGCGGGCTGACGGCGGTCAACGGCATGGTCGGCAGCTTCTGGAGTTTTCTGCTGGTGCGCATGGGCGTGGGCATCGGTGAAGCCAGCTATGCGCCGGCCGCCAACTCGCTGATCGGCGATCTGTTCCCGGCCGAGCGACGGTCGCGGGCGATGGGCATCTTCATGCTCGGCCTGCCGCTAGGCCTGTTGCTGGCGTTCTTCACCATCGGCGCCATGGTCCAGGCGTTTGGCAGCTGGCGTGCGCCGTTCTTCATCGCTGCGGTACCCGGCCTGGTGTTGGCGCTGTTCATCTTCCTGATCCGCGAACCTGCCCGGGGCGCTGCGGAAACCGTTGCCATCTCCCACGCGCCGATCGATCGCCCGCTGCGTCGGGTGCTGAGCGTGCCCACGTTCGCCTGGCTGGTACTGGCGGGGCTGACCTTCAACTTCGCTTCCTATGCCTGCAACTCGTTCATGGTGCCGATGCTGCAGCGCTACTTCGCCTTGCCCTTGCACGATGCGGCCGTGGCAACGGGGATGATCGTCGGTTTGAGCGGCCTGGTGGGGCTCACGCTAGGGGGCTGGGTGGCCGACAAGGTGCACCAGCGTTTTGCCAATGGACGGCTGATGTTCGCCGCGCTGAGCATGTTGGTGGCCACTCTCGCCACCGCCTGGGCACTGCATGCCGGGCGTATCGAGCTGGGGCTGTTCGTCGCGGTGTTCGGCGTCGGCTGGCTGTTCTCGTACAACTTCTACACCTGCGTGTACACGGCGATTCAGGATGTGGTGCAGCCACGCCTGCGTGCTACCGCCATGGCGCTGTACTTCGCCGGGCTGTACCTGCTCGGCGGCGGCCTGGGGCCGGTGGTGGTCGGCGGGCTGTCGGATCATTTTGCCGTGTCGGCCATGGAGGCGGCGGGACAGCTGGTGATGAGCGAGGCGTTCAAGGCCCAGGGGCTGCATGACGCGATGTACCTGATCCCGGTGGCGCTGCTGCTGACCCTGGTGTTTCTGCTGGCGGCGTCGCGTTGCTTTGTGCGTGATGCGCAGAAGATGCGCGAGGGGATGGTGCTCGAAGGCGAGGCAGTGACTGCCCGCGCCGCCGAAGCCTGAGCGCTAGCCGACTTGAGCCTGCTCACTCCTATCAGGGCTGAGCAGGCTCTTGGGTTTTGAACGCGTTAGTCGCTCTTTGTCATTGCACAAAGGGATCAACTGTTCGCCGTCTCCAGAAACGCCGCCTCCAGCAACTGACGCGTATACGGATGCTGCGGCGCATGGAAGATCTCCTGCGCATCGCCTTGCTCCACCACGTGCCCGTGCTTGATCACCATCAATTGGTGACTCAACGCCTTGACCACCGCCAGGTCATGGCTGATGAACAGGTACGTCAGGTTGTACTTCAACTGCAGGTTGCGCAGCAGCTCCACGACCTGGCGCTGTACGGTGCGGTCCAGCGCCGAGGTCGGTTCGTCCAGCAGGATCAATGCCGGCTTCAAAACCAGTGCCCGGGCGATCGCGATCCGCTGGCGCTGCCCGCCAGAGAACTCGTGCGGATACCGGTGCCGTGTGCGCGGGTCCAGCCCCACTTCCTCCAGCGCCGCAACGATCGCGGCTTCCTGCTCGGCGGGGGTGCCGATCTTGTGAATCCGCAAGCCCTCGCCAACGATATCGGCCACGCACATGCGCGGGCTCAGGCTGCCGAACGGGTCCTGGAACACCACCTGCATTTCGCGGCGCAGCGGCCGCACTTCCTGCTGCTTCAGTCCTTCCAGCGACTGCCCGTGGAAGCGAATCCCACCCTGGCTTGCGATCAAGCGCAGGATCGCCAGCCCCAATGTCGATTTGCCCGATCCGCTCTCACCAACGATCCCCAGGGTTTGCCCCTGCGGGAGGCTGAAATTGATCCCGTCGACGGCTTTCACATGATCGACAGTGCGGCGCAGCAGGCCCTTCTTGATCGGGAACCACACCTTCAGGTCGTTGACTTCCAGCAGCGGTTTGCCGATCGCGTTCGCCGCCGGGCCACCGCTGGGTTCGGCATTGATCAGCATCTGCGTATAGGGGTGCTGCGGGGCCTTGAACAGTGTCTCGCAGTCGGCCTGTTCGACGATCTTGCCGCACTGCATCACACACACGCGGTGGGCGATACGCCGCACCAGGTTGAGGTCGTGGCTGATCAGCAGCAGCGCCATGCCCAGGCGCGCCTGCAGGGACTTGAGCAAATCGAGAATCTTGAGCTGCACGGTGACGTCGAGCGCGGTGGTGGGCTCGTCGGCGATCAGCAGTTCGGGTTCGTTGGCCAGGGCCATGGCGATCATCACGCGCTGGCGCTGGCCGCCGGAAAGCTCATGGGGCAGGGCCTTGAGGCGCTTCTTCGGGTCGGGGATGCCCACCAGTTCGAGCAGCTCCAGGGTGCGCGCGGTGGCCTGCTTGCCGGTGAGGCCTTTGTGCAGCAGGAGGATCTCGTTGATCTGCTTCTCGATGCAATGCAGCGGGTTCAACGAGGTCATCGGCTCCTGGAAAATCATCGCGATGCGATTGCCGCGGATGCGCTGCATGGGCTTCTCGCCCAGGTGCAGGAGGTCCTTGCCGTCGTAGTGGATGGTGCCGCTGGGGTGGCGTGCAAGCGGGTAGGGCAGCAGGCGCAGGATCGAGTGGGCGGTGACCGATTTTCCCGAGCCGCTCTCACCGACCAGGGCGAGGGTCTCGCCCTTGCGGATGTCGAAACTGATGCCATCGACCACGCGGTTGACCTGCTCGCCGGTGACGAACTCCACCGCCAGGTCGCGCACTTCGATCAGGGTGTCTTGGCTCATGTCATTTCCTCGGGTCGAAGGCATCGCGGGCGGATTCGCCGATGAACACCAGCAGGCTCAGCATGACGGCCAGCACGGCGAAGGCGCTGATGCCCAGCCACGGCGCCTGCAGGTTGGACTTGCCCTGGGCGACCAGTTCGCCCAGCGACGGCGAGCCGGCGGGCAAGCCGAAGCCGAGGAAGTCGAGGGCGGTGAGGGTGCCGATGGCGCCGGTGAGGATGAATGGCATGAAGGTCATGGTCGAGATCATGGCGTTGGGCAGGATGTGGCGGAACATGATCGGGCCGTTGCGCATACCCAGGGCGCGGGCGGCGCGCACGTACTCGAGGTTGCGTCCGCGCAGGAACTCGGCGCGCACGACATCCACCAGGCTCATCCATGAGAACAGCAGCATGATGCCGAGCAACCACCAGAAGTTGGGCTGCACGAAGCTTGCGAGGATGATCAACAGGTAGAGCACCGGCAGGCCCGACCAGATTTCCAGGAAACGCTGGCCAGCCAGGTCCACCCAGCCGCCATAGAAGCCTTGTAGGGCGCCGGCGATGACGCCGACGATGGAGCTGGCGATGGTCAGCGTCAGGGCGAACAGCACCGAGACGCGGAATCCGTAGATCACCCGGGCGAGCACGTCGCGCCCCTGGTCGTCGGTGCCGAGCAGGTTGTCGGCCGAAGGCGGCGCGGGGGCAGGGACCTTCAGGTCGTAGTTGATGCTCTGGTAGCTGAACGGGATCGGCGCCCACAGCACGAAGCTGTCCTTTTTTTCCAGCAGTTCGCGGATATAGGGGCTCTTGTAGTTGGCTTCCAGCGGGAATTCGCCGCCGAAGGTGGTTTCCGGGTAGCGCTTGAACGCCGGGAAGTACCACTCGCCGTCGTAGCGCACGGCGATGGGCTTGTCGTTGGCGATCAGCTCGGCACCCAGGCTCAGGCCGAACAGGATGAGGAACAGCCACAGCGACCACCAGCCGCGACGGTTGGCCTTGAAGCGCTCGAAGCGCCGGCGGTTCAGGGGAGAGAGGGCCATGTCAGTGCTCCCGGCTGGCGAAGTCGATGCGCGGATCGACCAGGGTGTAGGTGAGGTCGCCGATCAGTTTCACCACCAGCCCCAGCAGGGTGAAGATGAACAGGGTGCCGAACACCACCGGGTAGTCGCGGTTGATGGCCGCTTCGAAACTCATCAGGCCCAGGCCGTCGAGAGAGAAAATCACCTCGATCAGCAGGGAGCCGGTGAAGAAGATACCGATGAACGCCGACGGAAAGCCTGCGATCACCAGCAGCATGGCGTTGCGGAATACATGGCCGTAGAGCACGCGGTTGCGGCTCAGGCCCTTGGCCTTGGCGGTGATCACGTACTGCTTGTTGATCTCGTCGAGGAAGCTGTTCTTGGTCAGCAGGGTCATGGTGGCGAAGTTGCCGATCACCAGCGCGGTGATCGGCAGCACCAGGTGCCAGAAGTAGTCCATCACCTTGCCGGTGGTGGACAGCTCGTCGAAGTTGTTCGAGGTCAGGCCCCGGAGCGGGAACCAGTCGAAATAGCTGCCACCGGCGAACAGCACGATCAGCAGGATGGCGAAGAGGAACGCGGGGATGGCGTAGCCGACGATGATCGCCGAGCTGGTCCAGACGTCGAAGTGGCTGCCATGGCGCACCGCCTTGGCAATCCCTAGCGGGATCGACACCAGGTACATGATCAGTGTGCTCCACAACCCCAGCGAGATCGACACGGGCATCTTCTCGGCGATCAGGTCGATGACCTTGGCATCGCGGAAGAAGCTGTCGCCGAAGTCGAGCTGGGCGTAGTTCTTGACCATGATCCACAACCGCTCCGGGGCTGACTTGTCGAAGCCGTACATGCGTTCGATTTCAGCGACCAGCGCCGGGTCCAGGCCTTGGGCGCCGCGGTAGTTGGAGCCGGCTACCGATACTTCGGCACCACCGCCGGCGATGCGGCTGGTGGCGCCATCGAAGCCTTCGAGCTTGGCGATCATCTGCTCGACCGGGCCACCGGGGGCGGCCTGGACGATGATGAAGTTGATGATGAGGATGCCGAACAGGGTCGGGATGATCAGCAGCAGGCGGCGCAGAATGTAGGCAAGCATGTCAGTTCGCCTCGTCCACGAGTGGCACGCGCGCTTCGCTGACGGCCGGGGTCACGTCAGGCTTGATCCACCAGGTGTCGATGCCGATATCGTATTTGGGTGACACCTTTGGATGGCCAAGGTGGTTCCAGTAGGCGACCCGCCAGGTCTTGATGTGCCAGTTGGGGATGACGTAGTAGCCCCACAGCAGCACACGGTCCAGCGCGCGGGTGTGGGCGACCAGGCTCTGGCGCGAGTCGGCATTGATCAGGTCTTCGACCAGTTGGTCGATGGCCGGGTCGCGCAGGCCGATGGTGTTGCGGCTGCCCGAGCGGTCGGCGGCGGCGCTGGTCCAGTACTCACGCTGTTCGTTGCCCGGCGAGTTGGATTGCGGGAAGCCGCCGACGATCATGTCGAAGTCGCGCGAGCGCAGGCGCGTGATGTATTGCGAGACGTCGACGCGGCGGATGGTCAGGTCGATGCCCAGGTCGGCGAGGTTGCGCTTGAACGGCAGCAGGATGCGTTCGAACTCGGTCTGTGCCAGGAGAAACTCGATCGACACCGGCTTGCCCTGGGCGTCGACCATCTTGTCGTTCTCGATCTTCCAACCGGCGTCCATCAGCAACTGGTAAGCCTTGCGTTGCTGCTCGCGAATCATGCCGCTGCCGTCGGTGACGGGATTGTGGAACGCCTCGCTGAAGACCTGCTCGGGGATCTTGCCGCGCAGCGGCTCGAGAATTTTCAACTCGTCGGCGGAGGGGAGGCCCGTAGCGGCCATCTCGGAGTTTTCGAAGTAGCTGCCGGTGCGGGTATAGGCACCGTTGAACAGCTGCTTGTTGGTCCATTCGTAATCGAGCAGGAGGCTCAGGGCCTGGCGCACGCGGATGTCCTGGAACACGGGCTTGCGCAGGTTGAAGATGAAGCCCTGCATGCCGACCGGATTGCCGTTGGGCAACTCTTCCTTGATCAGACGCCCGTCGCGCACCGCAGGGACGTTGTAGGCGGTGGCCCAGTTCTTCGCGCTGACTTCCAGGGCATAGTCGAACTGCCCGGCCTTGAGCGCCTCGAGGGCGACGGCAGTGTCGCGGTAGGAGTCGAAGGTCATGGCGTCGAAGTTGAACATGCCGCGGTTGATCGGCAGGTCCTTGGCCCAGTAGTCCTTGACCCGCTCGTAACGGATCGAGCGTCCGGCCTTGGCCTCGGCGACCTTGTACGGGCCGCTGCCCAGCGGGATCTCTAGGTTGCCGCGGGTGAAGTCGCGAGTCTCGTACCAATGCTTGGGCAGCACTGGCAACTGGCCCAGGATCAGTGGCAGTTCGCGGTTGTTGCTGTGCTTGAACTTGAACAAGACGCGCAGCGGGTCCTCGACGATCACCTCGGAGACATCACCGTAGTACTGGCGGTACAACGGCGCGCCCTGCTGGGTGAGGGCGTTGAAGCTGAACACGACGTCTTCGGCGCGGATGGGGTGGCCGTCATGGAAGCGTGCTTCAGGTCGCAGGTAGAAGCGTACCCAGCTGTTGTCAGGGGCCTTTTCGATCTTGCCGGCGACTAGCCCGTACTCGGTGAAGGGCTCGTCCAGGCTCTGGCGCATCAGGGTGTCGTAGATGATGCTGATGTTGTCGGCCGATACGCCCTTGTTGATGAAGGGGTTGAGGCTGTCGAAACCGCCGAAGCTGGACTGGCGGAAGGTCCCGCCCTTGGGGGCATCGGGATTGACGTAGTCGAAATGCTTGAAGTCGGCGGGGTACTTGGGCGGTTCGTCGTAGAGCGTCAGGGCGTGTTGCGGGGCGGCCAGCGCGGGTAGGCTCAGGCAGGCGAGCAACAGGCTGCAGGCCAGGCGCAGGCGAGGCGTCGGCATCATTTGGCTTTCTCCGAAGTCTTGAGCCACCAGCTGTTCAGGCCCAGGGTGTAGGGCGGCGTGGTGACGAAGGCGAACCGGTTGCGGTAGGCCAGGCGATGGTTGTCCAGGTACCAGTTGGGAATCATGTAGTAGTGCCACGACAGCACCCGGTCCAGTGCGCGCGCAGCGGCGACCTGATCGTCGCGGGTGCGGGCGGCCATGAGCGTGTCGAGCAGGTGATCGACCACAGGGTCCTTGATGCCCGCGTAGTTCTTGCTGCCCTTGACGGTGGCCTGGCTCGAGTGGAAGTACTGCCACTGCTCGAGGCCGGGGCTGAGTGTCTGGTTCAGGGTCATCAGGATCATGTCGAAGTCGAATTGGTCCAGCCGTTGTTTGTACTGGGCTCGGTCTACCGTGCGCAAGCGCGCGTCGATGCCGATGCTGGACAGATTTTCGACATAAGGTTGCAGGATGCGTTCCAGATTAGGGTTTACCAGCAGCAACTCCAGGCGCAACTGGCGGCCTTTGGTGTCGACCAGGCGCTGGCCGTCGAGCTTCCAGCCGGCTTCGCCGAGCAGGCCCAGGGCCGTGCGCAAGGTCTGGCGGTCGATGCCGCGCCCGTCGGTCTGGCTGACCTGGTAGGGCTCGGTGAAGAGCTTGGCGGGTAACTGTTCGCGAAACGGTGAGAGCAGCAGCCATTCCTTGCCGGTGGGTAGCCCGCTGGCGGTGAATTCACTGTTGGGGTAGTAACTGGTCGAGCGACGGTAGGCACTGCTGAACAGGGCACGGTTGGTCCACTCGAAATCGAGCATCAGCCCCAGCGCCTGGCGTACCTTCGGGTCGGCGAAGGCGTCGCGGCGGGTGTTCATGAACAGACCCTGGGTCTGGGTCGGGATCCGGTGCGGGATCTGTGCCTTGATCACATCGCCACGGCGGATCGCCGGGAAGTTGTAGCCGTTGGCCCAGTTCTTGGCCTGGTGTTCGATGTAGATGTCGAACTCGCCAGCCTTGAACGCTTCGAAGGCCACGGTCGCGTCACGATAGAACTCGAACTCCACGCGGTTGAAGTTGTACTTGCCGCGGTTGACCGGCAAATCCTTGCCCCAGTAGTTCTTCACCCGGCTGAACACCAGTCGCCGACCGGGCTGCACCTCGGTGATGCGGTACGGACCGCTGCCCAGCGGAGGCTCGAAGGTGGTGGCCTTGAAGTCTCGATCTTGCCAGTAGTGCTTCGGCAGCACTGGCATTTCGCCCAAGCGCAGGATCAGCAGCGGGTTGCCGGCGCGCTTGAAGACGAAGCGGATACGCAACGGCCCCAGGATGTCGACGCGCTGCACTTCCTGCAGGTTGGTGCGGTACAGCGGATGGCCTTCCTTGAGCAGGGTGCGGTAGGAGAACGCCACGTCGGCCGAGGTGATGGGGTGCCCGTCATGGAAACGCGCCTCGGGACGCAGGTTGAACACCACCCAACTGCGGTCTTCGCTGTACTCCACCGAGCGGGCGATCAGGCCGTAGCTGGAGGTCGGTTCGTCGCCGGAAGGGTCGTATTGGCCGGTGCCGACCATCAAGGTCTCGTTCAGCTCGTTGACGCCGTACTGCTGGAAATTCGGCGTCGAAACGGGGCTGGTCCCCTTGAAGGTGTAGGGGTTGAGCGTGTCGAAGGTACCGAATGCCATGGCCCGCAAGGTTCCGCCTTTAGGCGCCTGCGGATTGACCCAGTCGAAATGGGTGAACGTGGCCGGGTACTTGAGCGTGCCGAACTGCGCATACCCGTGGCTTTCGGTCACGGTCGCGACTGCGGGGAAGCTCAAGGCCAGGCTCAGTGACAGGAGGAGGGGTCTTATCAAGTCTGGAATCCGGTCAAGGCGGCGTTGGGCTTGGTCCGGCGTACAGTAACAGCTTGTCTGGAATGGAAAAAGGGTATGGCGGGGGCTGTTGTGGGAGCGGGCTTGCCCGCGAAAAGTGCACCGCGGTGCATGGCGCCGGCTCGCCGTCCTGACAAGCCCGCGCCTACGCAGTCAGCGCGTCAGGTAGACGGTGAGGGTCTGGCCGGGCTTGAGTGCCTGGCCGCTGCGCGGGTTCCAGCGCTTGAGGTGTTTCATCTCGACGTTGAACCGTTTGGCCACCAGATAGTACGAGTCGCCCTTGCGTACCTTGTACTGGGTGGAGCGCTGCTTGGCTGCCGCGACGCGGTTGGCTGAGGCGCTTGGCGCGTTACCGCCACGCAGGGCCAGAACCTGGCCGACTTTCAGGTTGCTGCCCGACAAGCGATTCCAGCGCTGGATGTCCTTGACCGACACACGGTTGGCCTTGGCGATGGCGCCCAGGTTGTCGCCGCGCTTGACTCGGTAACTGCTGGTTGCGGCCGGTGCCTTGGCCTCGGCGAGGGCGGCCTGGAACACGGCCTTGTTCGGTTGCAGGCTGACCAGTTGCTCAGGCTTGAGGTTGGACAGGCTGCTGGTCAGCAGTTGCGCCTTGGCGGTGGGCACCAGCAGTTGCTGCGGGCCATCGACCGTCATGCGTTTCTTGAACGCGGGGTTGAGCTGGATCAGTTCGTCTTCGTCGATATTGGCGAAGGCGGCGACGCGGGTCAGGTCGAGGCGCTCGTTGATGGCGACGGCTTCGAAGTAGGGCTCGTTGGCGATGGGGCTGAGGTTGACGCCATAGGCCTGTGGTGTCAGGACCACCTGCGACAGCGCCAGCAGCTTGGGCACGTAGTCGCGGGTCTCCTGAGGCAGCGGCAGGTTCCAGTAGTCGGTGGGCAGGCCGAGGCGCTCGTTGCGTTCGATCGCCCGGCTGACAGTGCCTTCACCAGCGTTGTAGGCGGCCAGGGCCAGCAGCCAGTCGCCATTGAACATGTCGTGCAGGCGGGTCAGGTAGTCCAGCGCGGCGTTGGTGGAAGCGGTGATGTCGCGACGACCGTCGTAGAAGTTGGTCTGGCGCAGGTTGAAGTGGCGCCCGGTGGACGGGATGAATTGCCACATGCCTGCCGCGTGGGCGCGGGAGTAGGCCATCGGGTTGTAGGCGCTTTCGATGGCCGGCAGCAGCGCCAGCTCAAGAGGCATGTCGCGTTCTTCGAGGCGCTCGACGATGTAGTGCAGGTAGAGGCTGCCACGCTCGCCGGCGTTCTCGAGGAAGCTCGGGTTGCTGGCGAACCACAGGCGCTGTTGCTCGATACGCGGGTTGACGTCGATGCTGTCTTGCAGGGCGAAGCCCTGGCGCATGCGCTCCCAGACATCCTCGGGCGCTTTTTGCTCGGCCGGCTTGATCATCAGCGGCGCTGGTTTGTGCTTGATCCGGGCCTGGTAGTTGTGTGCGCGAACGCTGTCGGATTCGTCGACCTGACGGGTGCTCTGGCAGCCCACGAGGGTGGCGGCCAAAGCGAGTGCGCTGACCTGGGCCAGGCGCGTCAGGGCGGCGGAATGAGCGGTGCGGCGGCTACGGGAAGACATCGGCGGACACGGTTTTCCGGGCAAAAAATTTCGGCGATTCTAGAAACCGCATCCAGTCGGGTCAACCTTGGATGTCATCCTGCGATATATCGTGAGGTTATCAGAAGCCGTCTTTCCAAGACCTCAAGGCAGCAAAAACAGCGGGTTGGGATTCGTTTGAATGTCCCTTCCATTCGTCTGCTTTTTGTTTAACGGATGTTTCAGTTGTGCGAAGAAACGGATTGGTCAAACGCTCCAGGCCGATGGTCGAGGGCAGGGTGATGCGATTGTCGGCGCGCAGGCGGGTAACCGCTTCGAAGCGTTGGATAACATGCGGGTTATCCGGCTCCACAGCCTTGGCAAAGCGAAGGTTGCTCAGGGTGTATTCGTGGGCGCAGTAGACGGCGGTGGCCTCGGGTAGCGCGGCCAGGCGCTGCAGGGCCGGTTGCATCTGTTCGGGTGTGCCTTCGAACATTCGCCCGCAACCGGCGGCGAACAGGGTGTCGCCGCTGAACAGCAGCGGGGTCGGTGTTTTTGCACTGTAATAAGCAATATGGCCGAGGGTGTGGCCAGGTACGGCAAGCACCTCGAAGGTCACGCCCAGCGCCGTCACGGTGTCGCCGTCGTCCAGCGCCACGTCGCGGCTCGGAATGCGTTCGTTGGCCGGGCCGTAGACCTTGGCACCGGTCGCCTGCTTGAGTTGTTCCACACCGCCGACATGGTCGTTGTGGTGGTGGGTGATGAGGATGTCGGTGAGCGTCCAGTCGGTGTGTGCCTGCAGCCACTGCAGCACCGGTTTGGCGTCGCCGGGGTCGACCACCGCGCACTGGCGTTTGGCAGTATCCTGTAACAACCAGATGTAGTTGTCGGAGAAAGCGGGAAGGGCATCGATCTGTATCATGGCGCGGATCCGAATCATCTGGCGTGGGACATGAAGGCATCTTAGCTGCGATGGCGTGGCTGAAGAAACCTTCGAGGGAGAATGCAATGACCGACCAAGCCTTTGCCCAGGCCGACCCCGAGTGGGTGGAGCTGATCAGCCTGGCCCGCGACTGGTTCGCCGGGCCCATCGGGCAACTGATGCTCAAGGAGGAAGAAAAACTGCTCGAGGATGAGCTGGGCCGCTTCTTCGGCGGTTTTCTCGTGCACTATGGGCCGAGCGCCGATACACCGCCCAGCGCGCCGCAGGTGCAACGCACGGTGCGCCTCGGCGCGCCATTGCCGGGTGTGGAGATCGTCTGCGAGGAACAGGCCTGGCCGTTGTCCGAGCATGCGGCTGATGTGGTGGTGCTGCAGCATGGCCTGGATTTCAGCCTCTCGCCCCACGGTCTGTTGCGCCAGGCTGCCAGCGCGGTGCGCCCGGGCGGGCACCTGCTGATCGTTGGCATCAACCCCTGGAGTGCCTGGGGGGCACGGCACTTTTTCGGCCGCGGGGCGCTGCGCAAGGCGCGCTGCATCTCGCCGTCGCGGGTCGGCGACTGGCTCAACCTGCTGGGCTTCGCGCTGGAGAAACGCCGCTTCGGGTGCTATCGTCCGCCGCTTTCCTCCCCGGTCTGGCAACAACGCCTGGCGGGGTGGGAGCGGATGGCCGGGGGATGGCAGACCGCGGGCGGGGGTGTTTACCTGCTGGTGGCGCGCAAGATGGTGGTTGGCCTGCGACCGCTGCCCATGGAGCGCCGCGAGCCGATGGGCAAGCTGTTGCCCCTGCCGCTGGCCAAGGTCAATCGTCGTCACAGCGAGCCCTGACCGCGCCGTCCATGGTCGATAACCTGCAAGCGAACGAAGGCGGTACATGAGCGATAGCGTCGAGATCTACACCGATGGTGCCTGCAAGGGCAATCCTGGCCTGGGTGGCTGGGGCGCCCTGATCGTCTACAAGGGCGTCGAGAAGGAGCTGTGGGGCGGCGAGCGCGACACCACCAACAACCGCATGGAACTCATGGCTGCGATCTGCGCGCTGATGGCGCTCAAGCGCGAATGCGAAGTGGTGCTGACCACCGACTCGCAGTATGTGATGAAGGGCATCACCGAGTGGATGGCCAACTGGAAGAAACGCGGCTGGAAGACCGCTGCCAAAGAGCCGGTGAAGAATGCCGACCTCTGGCAGTTGCTCGATGAACAGGTCAACCGGCACAAGGTGACCTGGAAGTGGGTGCGAGGACATATCGGCCATCCGGGTAACGAGCGGGCCGACATGCTGGCCAACCGCGGGGTGGATGAGCTTCGCGCCAAGCGTTGAGGCACCTGCAAAGCCAGTGGCCGGTTTGATGTATACTCGCCCCCTTTCCCAGAAGTCGCTTGGAGCCCCCGCGTGGAGCAGCAGAACACCCGACTGATCGTCCTCGATACCGAAACCACTGGTATGCCGGTCAGCGAAGGCCACCGGATCATCGAGATCGGTTGCGTCGAGGTCATCGGCCGGCGCCTGACCGGGCGCAACTTCCACGTCTACCTGCAGCCAGACCGCGAGAGTGACGAGGGCGCCATTGGCGTTCACGGCATCACCGACGCGTTCCTGGTCGGCAAGCCGCGTTTCGCCGATGTGGCCGAAGAGTTCTTCGAGTACATCCAGGGCGCGCAACTGGTCATCCACAACGCGGCGTTCGACGTTGGCTTCATCAACAACGAATTCGCCTTGATGGGCCGCCAGGACCGCGCCGACATCTCCCAGCACTGCACCATCCTCGACACCCTGATGATGGCGCGCTCGCGCCATCCGGGCCAGCGCAACAGCCTCGATGCGTTGTGCAAGCGCTATGGCATCGACAACTCTGGCCGCGACCTGCACGGGGCGCTGCTTGACTCGGAACTGCTTGCCGACGTCTATCTGGCGATGACCGGTGGCCAGACCAGCCTGTCGCTGGCCGGCCAGGGCGCTGAAGACAACGAAGGGCAGGGCGGCAATGGTAGCGAGATTCGTCGTATCGTCGGGCGTCAGCCGGGGCGGGTGATCATGGCCAGCGAAGAGGAGCTCGAGGCACATGCCGAGCGTCTGGCGGCGATCGCCAAGTCGGCGGGGGCACCGGCAATGTGGCAGGCACTGACCGAAACGCCAGCAGGCTGACACCGCCCATACAGTTGCCCTGAGGCTCGACTACCCTGAAATGGACACGCGTCCTTTGGAGGTAGCGGCCTGATGTACAAGGACCTGAAGTTTCCCATCCTCATTGTCCACCGTGCGATCAAGGCCGACAGCGTCGCCGGTGAGCGCATACGGGGTATCGCCGAAGAACTCAAGCAGGATGGCTTCGCCATCCTCGCCGCCGCCGACCATGCCGAAGCGCGTCTGGTCGCCGCTACCCACCACGGCCTGGCCTGCATGCTGATCGCCGCCGAAGGCGTCGGTGACAATATCCATCTGCTGCAGAACATGGCCGAGCTGATCCACCTGGCGCGGCTGCGTGCACCGGATCTGCCGATCTTTGCCTTGGGTGAGCAGGTTACCCTCGAAAATGCCCCTGCCGAGGCGATGAGCGAGCTGAACCAGTTGCGTGGCATCCTCTACCTGTTCGAAGACACTGTGCCTTTCCTGGCCCGGCAGGTGGCGAGGGCTGCGCACAATTATCTCGACGGCCTGCTGCCTCCCTTCTTCAAGGCGTTGGTGCAGCACACTGCGCAATCGAACTATTCCTGGCACACGCCTGGCCACGGTGGTGGCGTGGCATATCGCAAGAGCCCGGTGGGTCAGGCCTTTCACCAGTTCTTCGGTGAGAACACCCTGCGCTCGGACCTCTCGGTCTCGGTGCCGGAGCTGGGGTCGTTGCTCGATCACACCGGGCCGCTGGCCGAGGCCGAGGCCAGGGCTGCGCGCAATTTTGGTGCCGATCATACGTTCTACGTCATCAATGGCACTTCGACCGCCAACAAGATCGTCTGGCATGCCATGGTCGCGCGTGATGACCTGGTGCTGGTGGACCGCAACTGCCACAAGTCGGTGGTGCATGCGATCATCATGACCGGGGCCATCCCGTTGTACCTGTGCCCGGAGCGCAACGAACTGGGCATCATCGGGCCGATCCCGCTCGGCGAGTTCAGTCGTGAGTCGATCGAGGCCAAGATCCAGGCCAATCCCCTGACCCGTGGCCGCGCACCGCGCATTCGCCTGGCGGTGGTGACCAACTCCACTTATGACGGTCTGTGCTACCACGCCGGCCAGATCAAGCAGGCCCTGGGCGCGAGTGTCGAGATACTGCATTTCGACGAGGCCTGGTTTGCCTACGCCGCGTTCCACGACTTCTTCAGTGGGCGTTATGCCATGGGCACCGCCCGCGAGGTCGACAGCCCGCTGCTGTTCAGCACGCACTCTACCCACAAACTACTGGCTGCTTTCAGTCAGGCCTCGATGATCCATGTAAAGGATGGCGCCCTTCGCCAGCTTGATCGCGATCGCTTCAACGAGGCGTTCATGATGCATATATCGACCTCGCCTCAGTACAGCATCCTGGCATCGCTCGATGTTGCCTCGACCATGATGGAAGGCCCGGCCGGGCGATCACTGCTGCAGGAGATGTTCGACGAGGCCCTGAGCTTTCGTCGTGCGCTGGCCAACCTGCGTGCGCACATCGCGACCGATGACTGGTGGTTCAGCATCTGGCAGCCACCGACGGCCGAAGGTATCCAGCGCCTGGCCGCGCAGGACTGGCTGCTGGAGCCCGGCGCCCAGTGGCACGGTTTTGGCGAGGTGGCGCACGACTACGTGCTGCTCGATCCGCTCAAGGTGACCCTGGTGATGCCGGGGCTGACCGCCGAGGGCGTGCTCGGCGAGCATGGGATTCCAGCGGCGGTGGTGAGCAAGTTCCTCTGGGAACGTGGATTGGTGGTAGAGAAGACCGGGCTGTACAGTTTCCTGGTGCTGTTCTCCATGGGGATCACCAAGGGCAAGTGGAGCACACTGCTGACCGAGTTGCTCGAGTTCAAGCGCCACTATGATGCCAATACCGTCCTGCAGCTGTGCCTGCCCAGCGTTGTGGCCGTCGCACCGTTGCGTTATCAGGGGCTGGGCCTGCGCGATCTGTGCGAGCAATTGCACGACTGCTACCGTGCCAACGCTACGGCCAAACAGCTCAAACGCCTGTTCACACGCTTGCCGGAAGTGGCCATGAGCCCAGGGCAGGCTTACGACCGAATGGTGAAGGGGGAGGTCGAGGCGGTGCCGATCGAGCAACTGCTCGGGCGTATCTCAGCGGTGATGCTGGTGCCTTACCCGCCAGGTATTCCGTTGATCATGCCGGGCGAACGCTTCACCGAGGCGACCCGTTCGATCCTCGACTACCTGGCCTTCGCTCGAGCCTTCGACAGGGGCTTTCCCGGCTTCGTTGCCGATGTCCATGGCCTGCAGCATGAAGGCGATGGGCCTTACACGGTGGATTGCGTCACGGAATGCGAATGATCTCGACGCCGCTCTGGGCCAGTTCGAAGCGGTCTTCACCCAGGTAATTGACCCGGTCGCCGATGGCCAGGCGATAGGTGGTGATCGGCGCGCCAAGGGTGCTGCCGTCCGCCTGCAAGGTCGACTCCTGGAACTCATGCACCGGGTAGATGCGGCCTTCGGCGTCGCGGGCGTGGAATTGGCCGACCAGTACTGCTGCCATGTAGGTTGAAACCTCTGAAATATGGAGAAATATCTGCAGTCATAGACCAGCGAAGGGGGCGGGAAGTTTTCTTGTTACGGAAAAAAACCTCGAGGGTGAAGCAGGGTCATCTATAACTACACAGTTCCCCTTCCCCAGCAGAGGATGCAAATCGCCATGAGCCAGGTCTATTCGGTAGCGGTCGTTGTCGGCAGCTTGCGCAAGGACTCCTACAACCGCAAGGTGGCTCGCGCCCTTTCGGAGCTGGCGCCGTCCAGCCTTGCGTTGAAAATCATCGAGATCGGTGATCTGCCGTTGTACAACGAGGATGTCGAGGCCGCGGGTGTACCGGCGCCTTGGCAGCGTTTTCGCGACGAGATCCGCCGCAGCGATGCGGTGCTGTTCGTCACTCCGGAGTACAACCGCTCGGTACCGGGGGCGTTGAAGAACGCCATCGATGTTGGCTCGCGACCTTACGGGCAGAGTGCCTGGGGCGGCAAGCCGACGGCGGTGGCCAGTGTGTCGCCGGGGGCGATCGGTGGCTTTGGTGCCAACCATGCGCTTCGCCAATCGCTGGTCTTTCTCGACATGCCCTGCATGCAGATGCCCGAAGCCTACATCGGAGGCGCGGCGACACTGTTCGACGAGGCGGGCAAGCTCAGTGACAAGACTCGGCCGTTCCTGCAGGCATTCATTGATCGGTTTGCCGCGTGGGTGAAGCTCAATAGGGCGCTGTGATAGCGCTCGCTGTCCTTTTCGCGGGCAATTCGCAGCGGCGAGCCGCTGCGAATTGCCCGCCAGTGAGTCACCGCCAGGCCATCAGACCCCCTGCGGCATCTCCCCCTTGGCCAGTCGCCGATTGATATCGGCAACCACCTCCGGCAGCTCGTTGATGGTGTCGATCAAGTAATGCGGTCGCGAGCCCTCGAACAGCGCATGGATCCGCTTGCGTTCCTCCTCCAGTCTTTCGGCACCCAGCGCCTGGTATTGCTCCCAGGTCAGCCCCAGGGCATTGCCCGAGCACACCAGCGCCACGGTCCACATCCCTGCACGACGACCTTCCAGTATGCCCGGCACGGTGTCGTCCACCTTCACGCATGCGGCGACATCGTCGATGCCCAGGGCAATCACGTTGGCCAGAGCCTGGGCCGGCCATGGGCGACCATTGGGCGTTTCGTCGGTTGCCACCACGTGGTCGGCTACATAGCCATTGCGTGCTGCCAGCGCTACCACCTTGTCCATCACCACTTTCGGATAGCCCGAGCACGAGCCGATCTTCAGGCCGTCCTTGCGCAGCCCAGTGAGGGTATCCAGTGCACCGGGAATCAGTGCGGAATGCACGGCGATCTTCTCGATCTGCAGAGGCATGAAACGCTCGTAGATGGCCGTGACGTCGTTGTCGGTCGGGGTACGGCCAAACACCTTGCGGTAACGCTCGGCGATTTCCGGCACATCGCACAGGGTGCGGATATGGTCCCATTTGCCCATGCCCATCGGGCCGCGGGCCTCCTCGATGGACACCGCGACATCGAACTCGGCAAAGGCTTCGACGAAGATCTGGGTCGGGGCGAAGGAGCCGAAGTCGACCACGGTACCGGCCCAATCGAGAATGGCGGCTTGCAGTTGGGTGGGGTTGCTGTAGTTCATGTGCACGATTTCCATCAATGGGGTGGGCAAAGAGGTCAGATATCCAGCACTTCCATTTCTCGCAGCACCTGGGCCACGGCATCGACGGCGGCCTGCATGCCTGCCGAACCGACCACACCGATGCAGCCGACGCGGAAGGTTTCGACCTGGGTCAGCTTGCCTGGATAGAGAATGAAACCCTTGGCCTTGACCCGCTCGTAGAAGTCCTTGAACTGGTAGCGGGCGTCCGTGGGTGCGTGGAAGGTGACGATGATCGGCGCCTGGATGTCGGTAGGCAGGAAGCTGCGCAGGCCGATTCTGGCCATGCCGTCGAGCAGGGTCCGGCAGTTGTTGGCGTAGCGTTGGTGCCGCGCTGGCAGACCGCCTTCTTCAGCGTACTGTTGCAGTGCTTCGTGTAGTGCCGCGACCACGTGGGTAGGCGGGGTGAAGCGCCACTGGCCAGTCTTGGCCATATAGGTGTGCTGGTCGTGAAGGTCCATGGCCAGTGAGTGGGCGTTGCCTTCGGCAGCGGCCAGGGCATTTTTCTCGGCGAACACGAAGCCCATCCCAGGCACACCTTCCAGGCATTTGCCGGAGGCGGCGATCAGGGCTTCGAACGGCACCTCACGCGCATTGATGGGCAGGGCGCCGAACGAACTCATGGCATCGATGATCAAGCGTCTGCCGTGGTTCTTGACGACCTGGGCGATTTGGGCGAGCGGGTTGAGAATACCGGTGCTGGTTTCACAGTGGATCAGTGCGACGTGGGTCACGGCCGGGTCGGCGGCGAGCAGGCGGTCGACATCGGCGGCGGTGGTCGGTTGATCCTCGGCGGTTTCGAAGGTGCTGTAATTGCGGCCCAGCACCTTGCAAATCTTTGCCAGGCGCTGGCCGTACGCACCGTTGATCAACACCAGGACCTTGCCATCACGCGGCACGAGGGTGCCGATGGCCGCTTCCACGGCGAAGGTGCCGCTGCCTTGCAGGGGCACGCAGTGGTGGCTGGCGCTGGCGTCGAGAATCGCCAGCAATTGTTCGCAGACGCTGGCGGTCAGCTGATTGAAATCACGATCCCATGAACCCCAGTCCACCAGCATGGCCTGGCGGGTGCGGATCGAAGTGGTCAGTGGGCCGGGGGTCAGCAGAATCGGGGCGCTGGTCATTGCGGGACTTCCTCGGGGGCAGTGGGCAGAAACGACGGGGCTAGGTTGCAATTCGCCCATCCATCAATCAAATTGTTTGTCGTTATGCCAACCATAAGTCAGGCCGATAAATGAACCTCTTTCAACTCCGTGCCTTCGATGCCGTCGCCCGCGAGGGCAGCTTCACCCGTGCCGCGGCGCGCCTGTTCATCAGCCAGCCGGCAGTGACCGGACACGTCAAGGCGCTCGAGGAGCATTACCAGATCACCCTGCTGCGCCGCACTGCGCGGCGTGTCGAGCTGACCGAGGAGGGCACGCGTCTGGCGGCCATTACCCGGGCCATGTTCGGGCTGGCCGAAGAGGCCCAGGCGATGCTCGAAGCGAACCGTCAGCTGCTGACCGGGCGTCTGGAGGTCGCAGCAGACGGACCGCACCGGGTCATGCCGATGCTGGCGCTGCTGCGCGCACGCTACCCTGGCATCACCGTCAACCTGCGCCTGGGCAATGCCCAGGAGACCTTGGCGGCGCTGCTGTCCGAGCACGCCGATGTGGCGGTGCTGACCGAGGTGGAACCGCGCAAGGGCCTGTATCTGCAGAGTTTGGGCGAGTCGCACCTGTGCGCTTTGTTGCCGGTCGGTCACCCGTGGGCCGCAGAGCCTGGGGAGCTGGCGCTGAGGGCTCTGGACAAGCAGGTCATGGTGCTGCGTGAGCCCAGTTCGATCACCCGGCAGACCTTCGACCGGGCCTGCGCTGCGGTCCATGTGCGACCCCGAGTGGTGTTGGAGCTGGACAGTCGCGAGGCGGTAACCGAAGCGGTGGCCGCGCAGCTTGGCATCGGGATCGTCTCTTCGGCGGAGGTAGCGCATGATCCACGGGTAGTGGCGCGCCCCATGGCGGGCGCAGGGCTGCTCAACCGGCACATGATCGGCTGCCTGGAGCGGCGTCGCCCGTTGCGCTTGATCCAGGCGTTCCTGGGGTTGGCCAGTATGTCCGAAGAGGACGGGAACAGTTCCGGCTGTGCCCCGCTGAGGTGATTGGCAAGAGTAGTCCTGGTTATCTTCCAGGAAACTCCTATGACCACCCTCAAACTCGATCACACTGACAGCTTCATCGTGGACAACCTGCCTGTCTGGCTGCATGCCGCTTCGGCCGAGCAAATCACGACCTTGCGACGCCGATTCGACGAGCACCGTGCGGTGGAAGCACGTCTTCAGGCGGCGTTCAAGGCGCTGAAGGCTCCCCAAGACTTCGCCTGTAGCCTCCTGAATACGGCAATGGAAAACACGCTGAAGGTCCGGTTGGACTTGCGCAATAGCTTATGGCGCCAGCGGTGGGACAATTACAGCCTTTTAGGTGGAGAGACGCTGGTCAATCATTTCACCTTTGAACCTGCGATGAACCACCTGATGCAGAACTTCGTATCGGGGCTTAACTTTGACCACCGCACTGGTCTGATCAAGGCCGGACCCCATGCGTCTCTGACCAGCGAAAAGCTGCTCGTGGATACCGCCCGGTTGGCACAGGTGTGTCGCCAAGTTGATGCTGGCGCGCATTACCAAACGCATCTTGAGCAGGTACTGGATGATTCGGTCACCGCATTGCTGGCCGAGGAGAAAGCCAGGCGCCTGGCGCTGGCGGCTCAGCTTGCGGTTGTGCAGGGTCGCATCGAGGCGGCCGAGCTGGCGGCGCTGGAGCCCCTCCTGGGCAGCGTGTCGACAGTGAATCCGACGCTCCCGAGTGTGAAGGTGAAGCACCTTTATCTGCTGGGTCATGCAGTATTGGGCGCCTTGCTCATAGAGCTGTCGGAGCATGCGCATGCATCGGGACCTTCCGATAGCGCGGGCATATTGCTTTTTCTGCCTCATCGACCACTGCAGCGATTTGCCGACTTGAACGGCGTCGTTACTCATCTGGTCACGATGCTCGCGACCCCGCACGAGCATGAAGCCTTGCTCGCGCTGATTGCCCTCGACAGTCGCATCGGCTTCCAGGCCATGTTGAAAAAGCGTCTGAGCGATGCGGTGCCTGACCTGGAGGTCCTCGGCAGGGTCTGTGGCAAAGCCCTGTTCGCCGAGCTCGCTGAGTTGCAGGTGAAGCAGATCAAGGATGATGCCCGGTACCTGCTGGTGCCAGTGGCGGACGTCGATGACAAGGTCAAGTGGCAACGGTTGCTGACACTCGAGTCCGTCGGCATGAACTTGCTACAAGCGGCATCGCTGTTCGTGCCAGGGCTGGGTCAGTTGTTTCTCGCGGCAACGGTGGTGCAGGTGCTTGAAGAGGTCTACGAGGGCGCTGTCGACTGGTCGCGCGGCCATCAACATGAAGCCTTGGAACACATGCTTGGCGTCGCCGAAGTGGTTGCTGTCAATGCGTTGGGGGCTGCTGGTGGGGCGGCGGTAGCCCGAGGTTTCCAACGTAGCGGTTTCGTGCAGGAATTGGCTCCTGTCGAGCCACGGCAAGGTACAGGACGATTGTGGTCCCATGAGCTGGCACCTTACCGCGCCAGGAATGTGCCGCAGCACGCGCAACGTGGCCCCGATGGCCTGTACCGACATGGCGGCGAGCGTTGGTGGCTGCATCAAGGCCACCTTCACGGCGTTCGTCGTGATATCGCTGCAGCTCAATGGCGGCTGCAACGAGGCGACGGCAAGTCGGGCTTTGCTCCAGCGTTGCAATGGAACGGTGAATACGGTTGGCGCCTGGCCTGGCAGCGCCCGCAGGAATGGCAGGGCGAGTCGTCTTTGCTCGGACACTTGTGGCCGCTGGCCTCCGAATTCGATGAGCAGCGGATCAAGTCGATTTTGTCGATCGCCGATATTGACCACTCGACCTTGCGCCGCCTCGTCGCCGAGCAACGAGCGCTTCCTGCTGGGCTGCGTGACACCCTCAACCGGTTCGCCGCTGATGGAAGAATCGACCAGTTCTTTCTCGCGTTGCATCATAGCCCGCAAACTGCTGAGGTGGACTTGATGCGTTTTTGCAGCAATCGCCTCAAGCTTGAGCAAATGACGTCTCAGGCTCGTGTACAAGCCATGCTTGATGACGCTGCCATGTTGCGTGAGGAGCTCATGGCACATTTGACCGAGCAGCCGGGCGGGCGCACGGACACTGCCTTGATACAGCGTGATTTCCCCGGCTTGCCTGATGTGTATGCCGCCGATCTGCTTGACCGTGTAAGCCCCGTCCAGCAACAGCGCTTGCGAAGCAGCGGACGTTTGGACCTGGCATTGGCGGAGCGCGCGCGTCTGGCGTTGCACGAGGCGCGGATTTGCCGATTATTGCAAGGGTTGTACCTCAACAACGCCTACCAGCAAGAGCTGCCGAGCCTGGTCTTCGCGTTGCTGCGCAGGGAGCCGGCCTGGCCCGCGAAATCAACTTCGAGGTACGCCAAGGCACTGTCGACGGACGGCTCATCACAAGCTTGTACCCGGCTGATACAGGGGGTAAGCCCAAGGTACTGGTATGGCGCGCAGGGCAGATGCACGTGTTCGAGGATGGCACGCGTCTGCTCGTCGAAACCGAGGGCGCGGGTGGGCTGTTGGAGTGCTTGTGGCATTTTCTGCCCGAGGCAGACCGCCAGCGGCTGGGATGGACAGGCCAGGCAGCCATCGAAGCAATGCGTGCCGACCTCCGGCGCCGTCTACCGAACAGCCGGACCCAGGTGCTCGAACTGCTGAATGTGCAGCCGCCCAAGCCGACGTTCCGCCCACCGGTCCGCCTTCCGGACAGGCGTTTCGGCTATTTGATGAGTGGCCGTGGTGGGCGCGGCAGTCATGCGGCCGAACGCACGCTGGAGGATCGGGTGCGCAGCCTCTATCCAGGGTTCAGCGAAAGGCAACTAGAGAGCTATCTTCAGGTTCTCGATGAGCAGCCGGGGTCTTCCTTCACGGCCTTGCTCGCGCAGGAGCAAATCTATGCGCAACTTGACCGTGACCTGCAGAGCTGGGCCGAGGATGAAGACGGTGTAGCGACGCGTCGACAGCGACGTCAGGTGGCTGATGAAATCCGTCGCTGCTGGCGTTTTCAAGGATTGGCTGGCAGGGCGCATAGCAACGGCGACCCTGGTATGGTGCTGGTACTGTCCGGTCTGGATGCGGCCGAGCTGCCGGATCTCTCCGGGCATGAGGGGTTCAGTCACGTCAGTGAGATGACCCTGTCGCACATGCAACTGGGCGATCTTCCCACGGGCTTTCTACAGTCATTTGGCAGTTTGCTGACCCTGAATCTGGACAGTAACAGGTTGACCGTAGTCCCCCAGGCGCTTTCTGCATTGCCGCATCTACGTGAACTGACGCTTTCGCGAAACGAGCTCCACATCGATGCAGCAGGCCTTGCCTTACTCGGGCAGATGCGCCAACTGCGTATGCTGGACTTGAGCGAAAACCCGCTCGGGATGTTCGGGCTGGCGCTGGATCAAATGCCGCGTCTGCGCCAGTTGGGTCTGCGTAATGTTGGCCTGACCGAGGTCCCGCGACATCTGGAACTGGGGGTATCCCTGGACTATGTCGATCTGCGCGACAACCAAATCACCGCCTTGCCGCTGAGCCTGCGCAACCGGGCTGGGCAGTGGCGGCGAAGGCTCGCGCTGGTGGGGAATCCGCTACCCGAGCAGTACCGTGACCTGTGGATCGACCCGAGCTGGACGTCTGAGAGCGAGGCCGAGAACGAGGCCGAGAGCGACGTACACGATGGCACGCGCTGGCTGGAGCGGCTCGACGATGCGTCCCGGGTCACCCGCGCCGCGCAATGGGACCGCCTGCAGGCGGAACCGGGAAGCGCCGATTTCTTTGGCTTGATTCACGCACTGGCGGACACCAGCGATTTTCGCTTGGCGCGGGCGCACCTGGAGGCCAGGGTATGGGCCATGTTCGACATGGTCGAACGGAATACGGCTGTGCGTGAACAGTTGTTTGCGCTTGCGAGCGAGCCACGCACCTGCGTGGACAGTGTGATTTCGACCTTCGGCCTGCTGGAAGTCAAGATGCTCAGTACTGCGGTCGAGAGCGGCTCAGCGGACGAGGCCGAGACGCAATTGCTGGACCTGGCACGGAGGTTCTTCCGTCTCGACCAAGTGGAAGCCTACGCCCGAGAGGACGTCAGGCAGCGCCGCGCCGGTGGGCGAGGCGTCGATGAGGTGGAGGTGAGCCTGGCCTACAGGGTAGGGTTGGCGCAAGCCCTCGACTTGCCAGGCCAACCGCGTACGATGCAGTTCGAGACCATCGCCGGGGTGAGTCGGCAAGATCTTCAGGCGGCGCAGGCCGCCGTGCTCGAGGCAGAGGCCAGTGATGCGCTGGCGGTTGACATCAGCCATAGAAGCTTTTGGCTTGATCGTTTGCAAAGATCGCACGAAGCAGCCTTCGGGTTGATACGCGAACCGTTCGTAACGCGAATGGAGGCTGTGTATGCCCGTCGTCACAGCCTCACGGATGCCGAGTACGACGCTCAGGGCAGAGCGATCGTTGCGGAGTGCGAGTCGGCAGTAGATGCCAAGGCACTCGAGCTGACCCGCCAGGCACTGGCACGTCAGACCGAGTGAGGGTCAGCAGACCCGGTCCATGAATTGTTCAGGAGCTGGCCTTTTTTCGTCATGGCCCTAAGATGGCCTGCATTGGGCAATCTGGATAGCCGATGAGCGAGAAAGATACGATTTCCATGCAATTGGTGCGCGAAGCGCTGCTGCAGACCTGCCCGCAGGGCAAGGCTGACGCAGCGCTGCTGCGGCGGGCGGGAATCGATGAACGCAGCTTCGAGCAAGCTGATGCGCGCGTTGGTGCCGATGCCTATGCGCGTCTCTGGCGCTTGTTGGCACGTCGATGCAACGACGAATTCTTCGCGATGGACCCGCGCGGTCTGCGTAGCGGCAGCCTCTCGTTCATGTGCCAGGCAAGCATGGCGCAGCCCACGCTCGGCGCAGGACTGGAGACTGCGTTGGGGTTTCTCTCGTTGATGCTCGAAGACCTGCAGCCCGGGCTGGTGCGCCAGCAGAGCCTGGCCGAGATCACCATCAACGAACCGCGCGATGAGCCCCGGCGTGCCTTTACCTATTTTACGTTCTGGATGATTGTCCATGGCGTCGCCTGCTGGCTGGCGGGCCGACGCATTCCCATCCTCGCCATTGACCTGCGTTGTGCCGAGCCGCCGTTTTGCGACGATTACCGGGTGATGTTCTCCGAGAACCTGCAGTTCGAACGCCCGCGTACACGCATGATCATCGCCGCCGATTGCCTTGACCTGCCCCTCAGGCGCACGCCCGAGGAGTTGCAGAAGTTTCTCGCCGAGGCTCCGGGCAACATCCTGGTCAAATACCGAGATCCAGACAGCCTCGCCCGACGTGTGCGTCGCATCCTGGGGAAGCTCGACCCCGGCCAGTGGCCCGACGCCGAACGTCTGGCCCGCGACCTGTGCCTGTCGTTATCGACCTTGCGCCGTCGCTTGGCAGAGGAAGGGCAGACCTACCAGGGGCTCAAGGATAGCGTACGCCGACAGCTGGCGATCGACTGGCTGAGCGAGGGCTCGCTGGCGATGAGCGATATCGCCGAACGCCTGGGGTTTGCCGACGCCAGTTCGTTCTATCGCGCGTTTCGCAAGTGGTTTGGCTGCAACCCAGGGGGGTATCGGGCCTTCGTATTGGGTGGCACGCAGGTACAAGACAAGAACTCCGGCTGAATGCCGAGTGATGCCTGTGTACGTGAAGCCGAGGCCAGCGATGAGCTGGGCGCAGGTCGCTAATCCGATCATTCGCAGCCCATGACGGGAGTTCATTCCTCCTGCCATGGCCCGGACGGTCCAGCGAGAGTGCATGACGCGATTTGCGAAAGGAGCCTCTCCCATGACATCTATCCCTCCCTTGACCGTCGGTAAGCCCAGTGTTGCCGATGCAGTCGATGACTTTATCCGCACCGGGTTGCCCGAATGGCTCAAGCGTGCCTCACCTGCCCAGATCAACCGTCTGCGCGATCGCTTCAAGAGCAGCCGGGCCAGCCAGGACAAGGTGCGTGCGGCAACGCTCGACCTGATCCCGCTGCACACCTTCGTACTTGAGCAATTCACAGCGCTGCTCGGCGACCGGTTGCCCAAGGACTGTAAGCTCTATCAGTTGCAGTGGCTGGATGTCAGGCGCGAGTTCGGCCTGGTTCCGGGAGTGCATTGGCCGTTCTATCGACCGGGTTACGTGCGACAGCCAGGGTTGTTGCGACTGATGCAGAACTTTCACGCCGACGACGCCGCACTCGAGGGCAGTGGGCTGGTGCATCCGGGGGCTGATGTTGTGTTGTCAGGTCCGGCGAACGATCTGGCACGCGACTGTCGCAAGAAAAATGTCGGCAGCCTTTACCAGGCCCAGCTAGCGCAGGTTTTCAGTGCATCGAACTGCGCGCTGCTGGCCGAGGACAAGCGCTCGAGCCTGAGCCTTGTGATGGAGATCGCAGCGCTCAAGGGAGAGATATCGGCGCTTGAGCAGATTGCTTTGCAGGATATCGTCCAAGGTGTGCCCGAGCAGCATGAGACGCTGTTGCGAGGCTATTCCGGCATGCTGACGGTGCTGGGTTGCAGTATCACTGATGGCCTGACCATCGCGCTGCGCGACGCTGCAGGTGTGAGCAAGGGTGTCATCCTGTACCTGCCCAGTGACCCGCAGCTTGCTCTGCGGCGTTATGACTCGTGGGAAGACCTGAGTGCGGCTATGGTCACCGCGCTTGAGGACAAGGCTTACCTTGAGTTCTTCAGTGGTCTGGTTGCGCTTGAACAGCGGCCGACGTTCCTGCAGACACTGGGCAAACGTCTGGCCGATGCCAGCCCGGATCTACAGATCGAAGGCAAGACAGTGCAGGGCGAGTTGTTCGCGGAGCTGGTGGCGCAGCAGGTGCAGCGGGTGAAGTCCGACGCACGGTACGTGCTGGTGCCGACCGCTGACGCGGATCATGCTGCGACCCAGTCACGCCTGCAGGCGTGGCAGTCGATCGGGCTTGGCTTGGCCAATCTGGCAGGGCTGTTCATTCCTGCGATCGGTGCGATTTTGTTTGGCCAGTTGGTGGAGCAGACGCTCTCGCAGGTGTTCGAAGGGGCTGCGGACTGGACCCGTGGTCATCAACATGAAGCCCTTGAGCATCTGCTCGGTGTGGCCGAGACCGTTGCGGTCACGGCGGCGGTGGCTGGAGGGGCTGCGGTGGTTGCACGGGGGTTCGCCCGCAGCAGCTATGTTGATGGTCTGGAGCCTGTCGACGTGCAAGGCGTTGGCACGCGTCTTTGGTCAAGCGCGCTGGATACTTATGTTACCGAGCCGCTACAGCCGCGCTTGCAGGATGACGGGCTCTATCGCACTGCCGACTCGCGCTGGCTGCGGGTTGGCAAGCGTTTCTTTGCCGTGCACCAACCGTCGGCTCAAGGTGGCTGGCGCGTGCGTCACCCGCGTCGTGTGGCTGCCTACGGTCCTGCGCTGGAAACCGTCGGCGAGCGTGGCTGGCGGCTGCGCCTGGAGCGACCGCTGGAGTGGTCGGATGAGGCTCGGATGCTGCAGAGCCTATGGCCCCTGGACCCGGCGTTGACCCGCACCGATGCCTTGGCCGTTCTCGACATGGCGGACATCGATGTCGAAGAGTTGCGTGGCTTGCTGGTGGACAGCCGTGAGGTTCCGGCCAACCTGCGCGAGACGTTGCGGCGCTTCGATGCGGACCGACAGGTATCGGCGTTCTTCAAGGCGTTGGCCGAGGACCAGCTACCTGTGGACGATGCACGTATCGAGGCGTGGTGCCTGGCGTTGCCAGGCTCGCACAAGGCGGACAGTGCCGCGCTGCGTGTTGCCTTGCTGGCGCAGGAGCCGGTGCTGCGCCGCGATCTTTTCCAGTATCTGGTGACCGAAAACCCGCCTGCAGACCCGCTGTGTGCGCTGTTGCAGCGTGACTTTCCCGGGTTGCCTGCACGGTATGCCGTGCAGGCAGCCGCCCAGGTGTCGAGCCGTCTGCGCACGATCGCCGAGGTTGAATCACGCGTACCGCTGGCGGTGGCGAACGACGCCCGGTCACTGCTGCAACTGGCTCGCTTGAACCGCGCCTGCGAGTCGCTTTACCTGGACAATGTATACAGCGACGAAGGTGCCGAACTGGTTCTGGCGCTGGCAGCACGGCTACCCGGGTGGCCGCAGACGTTGCGCCTGGTGTTGCGTGAAGGAGCCCTTGATGGACGGGTGGTCAAGGCCGTCGGACCTGTTGCCGACACTGGCTCGCAAGTCACACTGGTGCATAAGGATTGCCAGTTCCAACGCTACGACCATGGCGGTCGGAAGCAGGGTGAGCCCGCGTTGTCTATGGCACAGGCGCTGGTCGACGCACTACCGGTCGAGGTACGGACCTCACTGGGGCTTGCAGGTATGCATGCAGGTCTGCTGTTGCGTACGGCGTTGCGTGCGCAACTACCGAGCACACGCAGTGAGCGTGTAAGTCTGCTGGGCTGGACCCCGCGCCAATCCTGGTTCAACCCTGGACGGCGCATGGCTGATGGGCGTGTTGGGTATCCGCTCAGTGGACGCGGGCAGCCTGGCTCGTCCTGGCAGTCGCTACTGGACCGTCTGCGCGCGATCTATCCTGATCTTTTACCCGCGCAACTCGAGGCGCGACTGAGTCAGATGCAGCAAGCGCCTGGGTCCGTGTACCGGCGGCTGGCCGAGCTTGAACGCGATTACGAGCGACTGGAGGGGGCACTCACGGGTTGGCTCAGCGCCGGGCTTGGCGGCCGTAGCCACGCTGCCCGCGTCCAGGCTGCCGAGCGCATGCGCCAGGCCTGGCGCCTTCAGGACGGGCAGCAGACCCTGGTGATCAGTGGCGTACAACTGCAGACCTTGCCCGAGTTCGCCCACCCGACGACGTTCGCCAACGTTACCACGCTGGTGATCAGCGACACCTCGCTCAATCATGTGCCGACCGATTTCCTGCGTTGTTTCAGCGCTTTGAGGGAGCTGAACCTGAGCGGCAATCATCTGCTGGCCTTGCCACGAGGTATCGTTCACCTGGTCGAGCTGCGTCGTCTGCGACTGGCGCGTAACGACATTCGCCTTGATGAAGCAGGTGTCCAGGTGCTGACGGGCCTGCAACATCTGAGCGAGCTGGACCTGAGCCACAATCCGTTAGGAGCGTTGATCTTGCGCTTCAATCACCTTCCGCAACTGCGCGAAATCAGTGTGCGCCATTGCCGATTGGGTGCCTGGCCGGACGGTTTGGAGCAGTGCGGATTTCTCGAGCGCGCCGACCTGCGCGACAACCAGATTCGTGTCGTGCCAGCGGCCATCCTCCAGATGCCGAATGTCTTCCGCCGCGGTTTCATGGTCGAAGGCAATCTTTTGTCGAGCGTTGAGCTGCGAGGGCTCTATGCTCTCGACGTGATCCAGGAGCACTTGCACCTTCCCGAGCGACTGGCCCGGCAGAATGTCGACGTGGTGCGCACCTGGTGGTTGGACAGAGGCGATGAAGCCTTGTACAACGCGCGGCTGTTCCAATGGGACACGCTGCAGGCGATGCCGGACAGCGATGGGTTCTTCCAGTTGCTGGGGTGGCTGACGCTCACGCAGGACCATGCTCAGGTGCCAGCGGTGCTGTCGACGCGCGTATGGTCGGTGCTCAATGCCATCAGCGCCGACACTGACCTGCGCAACCGGATTTACGCGCTGGCCGACGACAACCTGACCTGCTTGAACGCGGTCAGTGACCGTTTCAGTGATTTGCAGCGCTGCGCCGCGATTGCGCGTGCCGATGCCAACACCTTGCATGAGCGGGGCAGTGAGCTGATCACACTCGGTCAGGGGCTCTTCCGCCTGGACCAGTTGGACGCGTTCGCTCGTGCCGACATCCGTCGCCGGATCGAAGCCGGCGACAGTGTCGACCAGCTTGCAGTGCGCTTGTACTACCGAGTGAGCCTGAGGGAGCGCCTGAGCCTACCGTTCACTTCGCGGTTCATGGACTATGCCTCGGCGGCCGAGGTGACTGACAGCCAGCTCCAGGAAGCGCTGGTGGCGGTGAGGGCCGCGGAGTCGATCGAAGCCCTGGGTGAAAGCCTGAGCCGGCAGGCGTTCTGGCGGCGCTATATGCTTGAGCGCCATGATGCGGTCTTCGAGCGCGTCGAAACAGACCATCAGACACGATTGGCGGCGCTGCAGGCCAGGGCCGACCAGATTTCGGCCGAGAATCTGGCCCTGGAGATCGAGGCGCTGGAGAGTCGGCGGGACGTCGAGGAGCTCGAGATGATACGTGAACTGACCCGGCAAATGCTGATTGGCCGGGAGCGGGGGCTTGGCTGAACGCTCAGGGCGCTGAGGCTACAGTGGCCAAACCGATCATGCCTGATGAACGCTTTTGCCATTGTCCACACGCGCTGGCGGCGCGACTATCGTCGGACCTAGGGTTCAACTCCAACAACAAGAAACCAGGAGTCCGACGATGCGTGATTACGCCGAGGCCGCGCGAGCATTCGAATATGACCGGGTTGCCGCAAACGCCTTGCATGGCAACCTGCAAGCACTTAACGCCTGTGTCGAGTGCTGCGACCGGCATGTCGGCCGCAACCTGCCTGCGCTGATCTGTGAAGACCAGGAAGGTAACGGCGCGCGCTACAGTTTCGAGCAGCTGCAGGCCATGTCGGCTCGCATGGGCAATGTCCTGAAGGATCAGGGCGTGGGGCCTGGGGACCGGGTCGCCGGCCTGATGCCACGTACCGTCGAACTGCTGGTGACGATTCTCGCCACCTGGCGACTGGGGGCGGTATACCAGCCGTTGTTCACCGCGTTCGGTCCCAAGGCCATCGAGCACCGTCTGGAGCAGTCCCAGGCCCGGGTGGTGGTCACTGATCGCAACAACCGCGCGAAGCTGGACGATGTCAGCGGCTGCCCGGCGATCATCACGGTCGGTGCTGCGGCGCACGAGCTGGATTTCCAGCAGGCGTTGGAGGCGGCAAGCGATCACTGCGAGCCGGTAATGCGCAGCGGCGACGACCCCTTCCTGTTGATGTTCACGTCCGGCACCACAGGGCCGGCAAAACCACTCGAGGTCCCGCTGCGTGCGATCGTCGCCTTCCAGGGCTACATGCGCGATGCCATCGACCTGCGCCCTGACGATACCTTCTGGAACCTGGCCGATCCGGGCTGGGCCTATGGCCTGTACTACGCGGTTACCGGCCCCCTGGCGCTGGGGCACGCCACCACGTTCTACGATGGTCCGTTCAGCGTCGAGAGCTGTGCACGGATCATCGACAAGCTGGGCATCAGCAACCTGGCCGGCTCACCCACCGCCTATCGCTTGCTGATCGCAGCCGGTGAGGCGTTCTCGGCACCGATCAAGGGGCGTCTGCGGGTGGTCAGCAGCGCCGGTGAGCCGCTCAATCCCGAGGTGATCCGCTGGTTCGCCGACGCCTTGAACGTGACCATCCACGACCACTATGGCCAGACCGAGCTGGGCATGGTGCTGTGCAACCACCATGGCCTGGCGCACCCGGTACACCTGGGCTCGGCGGGCTTCGCCATCCCCGGGCATCGCATCGTGGTGCTGGACGAAGCTGGCAACGAGCTGCCTGCCGGTCAGCCGGGGATACTGACAGTCGACCGCGAGCAGTCGCCGCTGTGCTGGTTCGGCGGCTACCACGGCGTCCCCACCAAGGCGTTCCTCGGCAAATACTACCTTTCCGGCGACACCGTCGAGCTCAATGCCGACGGCAGCATCAGCTTCGTCGGGCGCAGCGACGATGTGATCACCACCTCCGGCTACCGCGTCGGTCCGTTCGATGTGGAGAGCGCGCTGATCGAACACCCGGCGGTGATCGAGGCGGCGGTGGTGGGCAAGCCTGACCCCCAGCGTACCGAGCTGATCAAGGCTTTCGTGGTGCTGGCCGCAGGCCATAGCGCTAGCCCTGAACTGGAAGAGGCTCTGCGCCAACATGTGCGCCAGCGCCTGTACGCCCACGCTTACCCGCGTGAAATCGAATTCGTCGGCGAGCTGCCCAAGACCCCGAGCGGCAAGCTGCAACGCTTCATCCTGCGCAATCAGGAAATTGCCAAGCAACGCGCTGCGCAGGCCACCCCTGCTGGCGCCTGAAGGAAGACCTCAATGAACGTTCAACGCAAAAGTTTCATCGTCACCGGCGCCGCCTCCGGGCTGGGCGCCGCTACTGCGCAAATGCTGGTCGATGCCGGCGCCCGTGTGATGCTGGTCGACCTCAACGCCGAGGCGGTCGAAGCCAAGGCGCGGGAGCTGGGTGACAACGCCCGCTTCGCAGTGGCCGACATCAGCAGCGAGCCGGCCGCCCAGGCAGCGGTCGAGGCGGCCGTCAGCGCCTTCGGTGGCCTGCACGGGTTGGTCAATTGCGCGGGGATCGTCGGCGCCGAGAAGGTCCTGGGCAAACAGGGGCCGCATGGACTGGCAAGCTTTGCCAAGGTGATCAATGTCAACCTGATTGGCAGCTTCAACATGCTGCGCCTGGCCGCAGCGGCCATGGCCGAAGGGCCTGCGGACGAGGGCGGTGAGCGGGGTGTGATCATCAATACCGCCTCCATCGCTGCCTATGACGGGCAGATCGGCCAGGCGGCCTATGCCGCCTCCAAGGGTGCGATCGCCAGCCTGACACTGCCGACCGCCCGTGAACTGGCGCGCTTCGGTATCCGCGTGATGACCATCGCCCCCGGCATTTTCGAGACGCCGATGATGGCCGGGATGACCCAGGAAGTGCGTGATTCGCTCGCCGCCGGGGTGCCATTCCCACCACGTCTCGGCCGCCCGCAGGAATATGCGGCGCTGGCCCGCCACATCATCGAGAACAGCATGCTCAACGGCGAGGTGATCCGCCTCGACGGTGCACTGCGCATGGCTGCCAAGTAAGGAGAAGAGCTCATGAGCCTCGTCAATGATCCGATCGTCATCGTCAGTGCCGTGCGCACGCCCATGGGTGGCCTGCAGGGCGACCTGAAAAGCCTCACTGCACCGCAGCTGGGCAGCGCAGCGATCCGCGCCGCAGTCGAGCGTGCCGGCATCGATGCCGCCAGCGTCGAGCAGGTGTTGTTCGGTTGCGTATTGCCCGCCGGGCTTGGCCAGGCGCCGGCGCGCCAGGCCGCCCTCGGGGCGGGCCTTGGCAAGCACACCACCTGTACCACCCTGAACAAGATGTGCGGCTCTGGCATGCAGGCAGCGATCATGGCCCATGACCTGTTGTTGGCCGGCAGTGCCGATGTGGTGGTGGCGGGTGGCATGGAGAGCATGACCAACGCTCCGTATCTGCTGGACAAGGCCCGCGGCGGCTATCGCATGGGGCATGGCAGGATCATCGACCACATGTTCATGGATGGCCTCGAGGATGCCTACGACAAAGGTCGCCTGATGGGCACCTTCGCTGAAGATTGCGCCCAGGCCGGGGCCTTCAGTCGCGAGGCTCAGGATAACTTCGCCATTGCCTCGCTGACCCGTGCCCAGGACGCGATCAAGAATGGCCGCTTCAGCGCCGAGATCGTGCCGGTGGAGGTCACCGAGGGCAAGGAGAAACGGCTCGTCAAGGACGACGAGCAGCCGCCCAAGGCGCGGCTGGACAAGATCCCCCAGCTCAAGCCGGCATTTCGCGAGGGCGGCACGGTGACGGCCGCCAACTCCAGCTCTATCTCCGACGGCGCCGCGGCCCTGGTACTCATGCGCCGCAGTGAAGCCGACAAGCGTGGTCTCAAGCCGCTGGCGGTGATCCACGGTCACGCAGCCTTCGCCGATACGCCTGCGCTGTTCCCGACCGCACCGATCGGCGCCATCGACAAGCTGATCAAACGTACTGGCTGGGATCTTGCCCAGGTGGACCTGTTCGAGATCAACGAAGCCTTTGCCGTCGTCACCCTGGCCGCCATGAAGCACCTGGACCTGCCCCATGACAAGGTCAACATTCATGGCGGCGCCTGTGCCCTGGGCCACCCGATTGGCGCCTCCGGTGCGCGCATCCTGGTGACGCTGCTTTCGGCGCTGCGCCAGAACAACCTGCGCCGCGGTATCGCGGCCATCTGCATCGGCGGCGGCGAAGCCACGGCGATCGCGGTCGAATGCCTGTACTGAGGTGAACCATGCTGGTAACTGACGAGCAACAACAGATCGCCGATGCGGTAAAGGACTTTGCCCAGGAGCGCCTCAAGCCGTTCGCCGAACAGTGGGACAAGGAGCATCGCTTCCCGCGTGAAGCCATCGACGAGATGGCCGGGCTTGGCCTGTTCGGGATGCTGGTGCCGGAGCAGTATGGTGGCAGCGATACCGGTTATGTCGCCTACGCCATGGCCCTGGAAGAAATCGCCGCCGGCGACGGCGCCTGTTCGACCATCATGAGCGTGCATAACTCGGTGGGCTGCGTGCCGATCCTGAAGTTCGGAACCGAGCAGCAGAAACAGCGTTACCTGGTGCCGCTGGCCAGCGGTGCGATGATCGGCGCCTTCGCCCTCACCGAGCCTCAGGCGGGCTCCGACGCCAGCAGCCTGAAAACGCGTGCGCGTCTGGATGGCGATCACTACGTGCTAAACGGCAGCAAGCAGTTCATCACTTCCGGTCAGAACGCCGGCGTGGTGATCGTCTTCGCTGTCACCGATCCTGAAGCGGGCAAGCGTGGGATCAGTGCGTTCATCGTGCCCACCGACTCGCCGGGCTATCAGGTGGTGCGGGTTGAAGAAAAGCTTGGGCAGCACGCCTCCGACACCTGCCAGATCGTTTTCGATGACGTGCGGGTGCCGGTGGACAATCGCCTGGGCGAAGAGGGGCAGGGCTACAAGATCGCTCTGGCCAACCTCGAGGGCGGACGTATCGGCATCGCTTCGCAGGCCGTCGGCATGGCCCGTGCGGCGTTCGAGGTCGCGCGCGACTACGCCAAGGAGCGCCAGAGCTTCGGCAAGGCGCTGGTCGAGCACCAGGCCGTGGCTTTCCGTCTGGCCGACATGGCCACGCGCATCGCCGTGGCCAGGCAGATGGTGCTGCATGCCGCCGCTCTGCGCGATGCCGGGCGCCCGGCGCTGGTGGAAGCGTCGATGGCCAAGCTTTTCGCCTCGGAAATGGCCGAAAAGGTCTGTTCGGATGCCTTGCAGACGCTCGGCGGATATGGCTATCTGAAGGACTTCCCGCTGGAGCGCATCTATCGCGATGTGCGGGTTTGCCAGATCTACGAAGGCACCAGTGACATTCAGCGCATGGTCATTGCGCGCAATCTTTGAAGGAGCAGCTTGCATGGCATTCGAAACAATCCTGCTGGACACCCACGGCAAGGTCGGCCTGATCACCCTCAACCGTCCCCAGGCGCTCAATGCCTTGAACGCGCAGATCGTGGCCGAGATCAATCAGGCCCTGGACCAGCTCGAGCGTGATCCGAACATCGGTTGCGTGGTCCTGACCGGCTCTGCCAAGGCCTTCGCCGCGGGTGCCGACATCAAGGAGATGGCCGAGCTTGAGTACCCACAGATCTACGTCGACGACCTGTTCAGCGACGCCGACCGCATCGCCAATCGGCGCAAACCGATCATCGCCGCGGTGTCGGGGTTCGCCCTGGGCGGCGGCTGCGAACTGGCGATGATGTGCGACTTCATTCTCGCCGCTGACAACGCCAGGTTCGGCCAGCCGGAAATCAACCTCGGCGTGCTGCCGGGTATGGGCGGCACCCAGCGCCTGACCCGTGCCGTGGGCAAGGCCAAGGCCATGGAACTGTGCCTGACTGGCCGCCTGATGGGCGCAGAGGAGGCCGAGCGGGCAGGGCTGGTGGCGCGCGTGGTGCCCCAGGCCGAGCTGCTGGAAGAGGCGCTGAAGGTGGCGGCGACCATCGCCAGCAAGTCGATTCCGGTGAGCATGATGGTCAAGGAAAGCGTCAATCGTGCTTTCGAGGTGAGCCTGAGCGAGGGTGTGCGTTTCGAACGTCGCGTGTTCCACGCGGCGTTTTCCACGGAAGATCAGAAGGAAGGCATGGCAGCGTTCATCGCCAAGCGCGAGGCGCAGTTCAAGGACCGTTGAGGTTGAGGGGCAGCGCCAGGGCGCTGCCCCGCTGTTTCAGTTCGTGAGAACGTACTGCTTTGCGTCGTTCAACGAGACCGAGCTACGTTATTGGGCCTGCGCCGCTCTCCGTGCCGGTGTCCATCACCGGTTACGATCCCGGGGCAATCCGTCCGATTCGGCAGATTCCTCTGTCATTTCTGTTGCCCCACGGGGCCGGGCACCTTAGACTGCCGCCCCCTGTAAAAGAGTGCCGATTGGCGCTTGAAGAATTCCGCTGCCTGCGAGCCATCGCCGGCGGCACCCGAATCGCCCAAATGCACATTTTTTCATAGAGAAATCGATGACCAAGGAACAGTTGCTGGCCATGTCGGCCGATGACTACATGAATGCCGATCAGCTCGGGTTCTTCACCGCGCTGCTGCAAGCGATGAAAGTCGAGACCCATGAGCGCATCGAGCTGAGCCGCGCCACCATCGAAAGCCTGGATACGCCCTCTGACCCGGCCGATGTGGCTTCGGTCGAGGAAGAGCGTCATTGGCTGGTCAACGCCATCGAGCGCGACCAGCGCCTGCTGCCGCAGCTGGAGATGGCCCTGGGCCGTATCGCTGACGAGAGCTTTGGCTGGTGCGACGACAGCGGCGAGCCGATCGGTCTGCAACGCTTGCTGATCAGCCCGACCACCAAATACTGCATCGAAGCCCAGGAGCGTCACGAGCAGCTCGACCGCCATCAGCGGCAGATCTGACCGGACACACTCGACGCAAGGCCCTGCGGAGCAATCCGTGGGGCCTTTCGCGTTTCCGCAGGAGCAGAAAGCATTTCGATTTGTTGCGATTGATGCAATACAGCTCTACCGGCAAGCGCTTTTTCCCGGCCTTGGCGGGTCGTATCCTATCCATGTAGTTAGCTTGCTAATTAAGTGGAGAGGGTCATGCAATCCCGGGTCAATGTGGCAGTGATGATAGGCTCTGGTGTACCTGCGATGCTGCAGGCACAGGGACAGCGGGCATGCTGGGTAGTGTTGGTCGATGGCGAGCGTCGCGGTACTGCCTTCGCCAGCCGGGCTGAAGCGCTGGAGTGTCAGGCTGCCTGGCTGCAGCAACTGGCGAAGGGATATGCGGCTTAGATATCCAGGCTTAGCGCCAGCTCGCAGGCTGCCAGGTGGCTGCGGCGAAAGCCCATGACTCGGCCAGTGGCACGCTCGGTGATGTGGAAGAACGCGACGCCGGCGGGAATGACCACGAAACGCGCGATGTTGCGCACAGGTCGGATGTAAGAAATGTTCGAGACCTCTCGACGGATTTCGGTGTTTTCGTGCATATTCTTTCCCCTGTAAATGCATGGATGAATACCGGACCCATTCTGCCGAGGGGCCTGGCTCTATCTATTGCATCTTTTCTGGCGGCATTGTTGTCAGACAATATTGTTCCCCCTGTGGGATCAATGCTGAGCGTTCTCTTGGGGTTTTGGCTGGCGTGCGAGGGTAAAAGATCCTGCCTGCCGTATCGACGAGCCCCGCAGACGTTTCACGCATCATGTCACTAACCTTTCAGACTTCGCTTTGAAATGGCCGCCGCGTCACGCTTTCACGACTTCGTGTGGCGGCGGGAAACAACCGGTTCGAGGATCACTTCATTGGCAGTCAGTACTCTGGATACCCACGCCCTGTTCGCCCTGGGCGATTTGCGGGCCAAGTTGGTCAAGCTTTTTCAGGGCCGTTTCATCTACGTCACCGAGCAGAACCCCGATGGCCTGTACATGGCCGAGATCGATACCGACAACGCGATGGTCGTCGATGACAAGCAACGTCTGGAACTGAAGGTCGGGGATCACTTCCGGGCCGCGGTCCTGCCGAGCCGCGAGGGTGGCAAGCTCGAGCTGCGCTTTCGCGACATCAAGTTCAACGTCTATGGCGTGGGTGACTATGCGTTCGTCTCGGTACCCGAGGGCGATGGCATTGTCTTCCGTGACGGGCAGGGCGTGATGCTCGTGTTCGCTGCCCAGTCCCAGGTGGCGGAAGGCCTGGGCAAACTGCTCAAGGCGGTGACCGGCAAGGTCGCCAAATGGCGCAAGGGCGAGCTGACCACCTTCAAGGCCAGTGAATGAGTGGCGACGATGAGCTGCCTGCGGGGCGCGCCGAGTTTCACCAGCGCCACAAGGCGCAAGCAATCCTGGACGCCGAGCGCCTGATTGCCCATCGAGCACAGTTGAAGGATGGTTGGCTGGCCTGGGTGGCGGGGAAGCTCATCGGCTCGGTCCGCCTCCTTATGTGGCCATGGTTCGGCGCGAGCTGCAGCGCCTTACCCAGCACTGACAGCGTTTGCCAGGCGGCTTCAGCGGGCGCTCAGTTGCCCCGATCGCCACCGCTGCTGACCTCATCCGGCACCTGTTCTCCCGACATGCGTTTGCGGAACAAGGCGGCCCGCGCGAGCAGAAGCGTCGTGACCGGTACGGTAATCGACAGCAGGATCGGTATCAGCCAGGCATGCAGCACTGGCCCTTGCTTGAGACCGGAGAAGTACAGGATCGAGGCGAGGCTGACGCACCACGCGCCAATAGTCGAGGCCAGTGCAGGCGGATGCATGCGCTGGAAGTAGTCCTTCAGGCGCACCAACCCGATTGCGCCGATCAAGGCGAACAGGCTGCCTATCAGCAGGAGCGCGGCCGTGGCCAGCTCCAGCCAGAACGGGAGTTCGACGGTCTGCATCATTCGATCACCTCCCCGCGCAGCAGGAACTTGGCCAGGGCAAAGGAGCCGACGAAGCCGAACAGGGCGATCAGCATCGCGCCTTCGAAATAGGTATCACTGGCATAGCGGATGCCTAGCACCAGCATCATCAGCATGGCCAGGATGTACAAGTAGTCCAGCGCCAGGACCCGGTCCTGCGCCGAAGGGCCGCGGAACACCCTGACCAGCGCCAGGGCCATGGCGATGATGAAGATGAACAGGCTGGCGAGAATGGCGTTGGCGAGCAGGCCTGTCATTCGAAGATCTCCATCAGCGGGCGTTCGTAGGTGTGCTTGAAGTGTTCGATGAAGGTGGCTTCGTCTTCCAGGTCGAACACATGCAGCAGCAGGATGCTGCGATCCAGGGCCAGCTCCGACCAGACCGTGCCGGGTACCACCGTGGTGATCATCGACAGGGCGGCCAGGCCATGGGCGTCGCGCAGTGACAGGGGGATGTGCACGAAGGCAGAGCGCGGTGGATGGCCGCCGGCTCGCAGCACGCCCCGGGCAACTTGCAGGTTCGAGAGGATCACATCCAGGCCCACACGGCCGATCAAGCGAGCAATCACCAGCGGGCGGCGGATATGGGCATGCTGCGGGCGCAATGGTGCCATGAGCACGGGTGCCAGGATGCCGAGGGCGGCGCCAAGCAGCAGATTGCCTGGGCTGACGGAAAGGTTCAGCACCAGCCACAGCACGAACAGCGCCAGCGACAGCAGCGGGGCGGGGAACAGCCGGTTCATGGTTGCACCTGCGTCATGGTGGTCGGCCCAGGCACGGGGCGGGTTGACAGGACCGCCTGAATATAGGCGTCGGGTGCCTGCAGGCCGGCGGCGGTGTCCTGGGTGTAGCGCAGCAGCGGCTCGGCCTGGATGCTGAGGACGATACACAGCCCCAGCAGTACCACGATCGGTATGCATTCATAGCGACGCAGCAATGGCGAGGGCCGCTCCTCAGGCTTCCAGAAGCGCTGGATGCCCACCCGGCCAAAGGCGATCAACGATGCCATGCCCGATAGCAGCAACAGGGCTACCAGGCACCAGCCAGCGGCTGACAGAGGCTGCCCGGCCGCCATGCCCAGGCCTTGCGGATTGAACAGGGCGCTGATCAGGTTGAGCTTGCCGATGAAGCCGGACAGCGGCGGCATGCCAATGATCAGCAGGGCGCAGGCGATGAAGCTCAAGCCGAGGAAGGCCATGGTCCAGGGGATGATCTGACCGATCACTGCCTTCTGTTCGTCGTCGAGGTTGATGCCCTTGGGTGGATGCAGGGATTCGAGCGGCGGCGGGATGGCGTCCTCTTCGTCGTCCAGGGGCACTTCGTTGGCCGAGCGCGAACGCTCGATCAATTCGGCCAGCAGGAACAAGGCGCACAAGGCCAGGGTGGAGCTGGCGAGATAGAACAGCGCCGCGCCGGTGAGGGCTGCCTGACCAAAGCCGACCGAGGCCAGCAAGGTGCCAGCCGAGACCAAAATGCTCAGCGCGGCGAGACGCTCCAGGCGCTGGGCGGCGAGAATCGAGACGGCAGCCACCGCGAGGGTGACGAGGCCGCCATACACCAGCCATTCCCCACCGAAATTTGCCGAAGCGCCTGCCTGGCCCGAGAACAAAAGTGTCCACAGCCGCAGCACTGCATACAGACCGACCTTTGTCATGATGGCGAACAGTGCTGCGACCGGTGCGCTGGCCGAGGAGTAGGCCGGCACCAGCCAGAAGTTCAGCGGCCAGACCCCGGCCTTGACCAGGAATGCCATGGCCAGGATCGCCGCTCCGGCGTGCAGCAAGCCACGATCGGCTTCTGCGACCAACGGGATCTTCAGCGCCAGGTCGGCCATGTTCAGCGTGCCCGTCACGCCATAGAGCATGGCGGCGCCAACCAGGAACAGCGAAGAGGCGAACAGGTTGATGGCGATGTAGTGCAGCCCGGCCCTGACCCGCGCGCGTCCCGAGCCGTGCAGCAGCAGGCCATAGGACGCCGCCAGCAGCACTTCGAAGAACACGAACAGGTTGAAGAGATCGGCGGTCAGGAACGCGCCGTAAAGGCCCATCAGCTGAATCTGGAACAGCGCGTGGAAGCTGGCGCCGGCGCCGTCCCAGCGGGCGCGGGCGAACAGCAGGGCGCTGACGCCGATTACACCAGTCAGGGTAAGCAGCAGTGCGGACAGGTGATCGAGTACCAGCACGATACCGAACGGCGCCGGCCAGTTGCCTGGCAGGTAGACACCAATGGACTCGGCCTGACCCTGGCCGCGTACCCACATCAACAGCGTCACGGCGACGCCCAAGCCGATCAGGCTCGACAGCAGGTTCAGGCGGGCCTTGAACTGGCGGTGCTTTTCACCGATCAGCAGCATGATCGCAGCGGTTACCAGCGGTAGCAGGATCGGGGCGACAATCAGTTGATTCATCCAGCTCATTCCTCACGCTCCCGGCCATCGACATGGTCGGTGCCGGTCAGGCCGCGCGAGGCCAGCAGGACCACCAGGAACAGGGCGGTCATGGCGAAGCTGATGACGATGGCGGTCAACACCAGCGCCTGGGGTAGTGGGTCGGTGTAGTTCAGCAGGTCCTGTGGGACGCCCTCCTTGATGATCGGCTCCTTGCCGATGAACAGGCTGCCCATGCTGAAGATGAACAAATTGACGCCGTAGGAGAGCAGGCACAGGCCCATGATGACCTGGTAGGTCCGTGGGCGCAGTACCAGCCAGACTCCGGAGGCGGCCAGTACGCCGATGGCGACTGCGATGACTTCTTCCATCAGGCGGCTCCTGTCTGGCTGGATTTCGGATGGCCCGGGCGATAGGCACGCACCGATTGGTGTGCCAGGGCGGTCAGGATCAAGAGCGTGGAGCCGACAACCACCGTGTACACGCCGATATCGAAGAACAAGGCGCTGGCGACATGGATGTCACCGAGCAACGGCAGATGCAGGTGCGCAGTGTGGGTAGTGAGGAACGGATAACCCAGCAACATGGCACCTATGCCGGTAAGCGTGGCGCACAGCAGGCCGGTGCCCATCCAGCGCAGCGGCCGCAGGCTCATCTGGGCCTCGACCCACTGAGTGCCTGCGACCATGTACTGGAGGATGAACGCCACCGACATCACCAGCCCGGCGACGAAGCCGCCGCCTGGTTGGTTGTGGCCGCGCATGAACAGGTACATCGAGACCAGCAGGGCGATCGGCAGCAGCAGGCGTACCAGTACCGCAGGCACCATCATGAAGCCTAGCGCGGTATCGGTGACATGCCGTGGATTGACCAGGTCGGTGATCACGTCCGGCGCCAGCTGGCGCTGTTGCGTCGGCAGCTGCATGCTCTCTTTCGGTGGGCGGAAGCGGCGCAGCAGGGCGAAGACCGTCAGCGCCACGGCGACCAGTACAGTGATTTCACCCAATGTATCGAAGCCGCGGAAGTCCACCAGCATCACGTTGACCACGTTGGTACCGCCACCCTCGGGGAGTGCACGGCTCAGGTAGAACGATGAGATGTCGTTGGGTGTCGGACGGGTCAACATGGCGTACGACAGCAGTGCCATACCGCCGCCGACCAGCACTGCCAGCAACAGGTCGCGCAGGCGTCGCAAGCGTGCACGCTCCTGGCTGCCGGGCAGGGGAGAGACGCCTTCGATTCGGCGCGGCAGCCAGCGCAGGCCCAGCAGGATCAACACTGTGGTGACGACTTCGACCACCAGTTGCGTGAGTGCAAGGTCAGGGGCAGAGAACCAGACGAAGGTGATGCACGTCATCAGGCCGCAGACGCTGACCATGATCAGCGCAGCCAGACGGTGGTATTTGGCCTGCCAGGCTGCGCCGATGGCACAGGCAATTGCAATCAGCCACATGGCGACGAATACGCCGGACCCCGGAATCTTGGGGCGGTCCCCCCAGCTGATGCCGCTGTACAGCATGGGGGTGAGGCCGGCGAGGAAGGCGGCGACCACCAGCATGAACAGCTGGGTCTGCAGGCGGCGGCTGGTCAACAGTCCTTCGAGGTGCCGGGCCAGCAGCATCAGACGTACCAGTCCGTGCTCGAACAGCCGCTTGCCATTGAAGCGTTCGATCAGTGGCGGGTAGGGGAAACGGCCCAGGCGCAACTGTTTGCGCAGCAACAGGTAGAGCACTACGCCGCCGCACATGGCGATCAGGCTCATGATCAGGGGGGCGTTCCAGCCATGCCAGATGGCCAGGCTGTATTCCGGAAGGGTGCCGCCCACCACCGGCAACGCTGCAGCGGCGAGCAGCGGGCCCACCGACTGGGCAGGGAAGATGCCGACTACCAGGCAGGTCAGGACCAGCAGTTCGACCGGCGCGCGCATCCAGCGCGGTGGTTCGTGGGGGGTATGCGGAAGGTCCTGGGCGGTCGGGCCGAAGAACACGTCGACCGTGAAACGCAGGGCGTAGGCAACGCTGAACGTGCCTGCAAGGGTGGCGATCACCGGCAAGGCGGCCTCGACCCAGGCGCTGGAGCTGATGAATACGGTTTCGGCGAAGAACATTTCCTTGGAGAGGAAGCCGTTCATCAGAGGTACGCCGGCCATGGACGCACTGGCGACCATGGCCAGGGTGGCGGTATAGGGTACCAGGCGTATCAGGCCGCTGAGACGGCGAATGTCGCGGGTGCCGCTTTCATGGTCGATGATGCCGGCGGCCATGAACAGCGAGGCCTTGAAGGTGGCGTGGTTGAGGATGTGGAACACTGCCGCGACAGCGGCCAGCGGGCTGTTGAGGCCCAGCAGCAGGGTGATCAGGCCCAGGTGGCTGATGGTCGAATAGGCCAGCAGCCCCTTGAGGTCATTCTGGAACATCGCCGCGAAGGCCCCCAGCAGGAGGGTACAGGCGCCTGCCCCGCCGACGATCCAGAACCACTCCTCGGTGCCCGACAGCGTTGGCCATAGGCGTGCCAGCAGGAACACTCCGGCCTTCACCATGGTCGCCGAATGCAGATAGGCCGAGACCGGCGTGGGGGCAGCCATGGCATGCGGTAGCCAGAACTGGAAGGGGAACTGCGCGCTCTTGCTCAGGGCGCCAATCAGGATCAGCGGCAGCAACACAGGATAGAGCGCGTGCTGGCGGACGGTTTCGCCAGCGGCCAGGACCTTGTCCAGGTCATAGCTGCCGACCACATGGCCCAGCAGCAAGGCGCCGACCAGCAGGCACAAACCACCTGCACCCGTGACCATCAGCGCCATGTAAGCGCCGCGGCGGGCATCGCTGCGGTGGTGCCAGTAGCCGATGAGGAGGAAGGAGAACAGGCTGGTCAGCTCCCAGAAGAACACCAGCTGAATCAGGTTGCCGGAAATCACCAGCCCGAGCATTGCGCCCATGAATGCCAGGAAGAAGGCAAAGAATCGTGGCACGGGGTCTTGGGGTGACATGTAGTAGCGCGCATACAGCGACACCAATGTGCCGATGCCCAGCACCAGCAACGAGAACAGCCAGGCGAAGCCATCCATGCGCAGCACGAGGTTGAGCCCGAGGCTGGGCAGCCAGAGGAATTCTTCGCGGATCACGCCGCCATGGGCGATCTGCGGGTACAGCAGCGCTACCTGGACAGTGCCGACCAAGGCCACGAGCCCGGCGAGAATGGACTCGGCGTTACGCGCATTGTGCGGCAGCACGGCTGCCAGGCAACTGCCGATGAAGGGCAGAAGCAATAGCACTATCAAAGACATAGCGTTCTAATCTACGGAGGTTTGCCATGGATCATACGTGCCACGCTGGTGATCACCAACACGCAAGCTGTGGCAGAATCCTACAAAAGCGCTGTGACAAGCTGTTTTTTTATAACAGTTTTTTTCAGAGCATAGCCGCTGATCAGGAGTTCAACGCCCTGTCTCGCTTTCGCTTGGCGTCAGGCCTTGCGGCTCTGGAAGGGGATCGCGATCGCGGCGAATCTTCAGTTCGCTGACGACCACGGCGATCACGATCAGCAGGCCACCAATAAGCGCCACGCCTGGCAAGCGGTCCCCTGCGATACGACCAACGATGCCGGCCCAGACCGGTTCGCCGGCATAGATCAGCGTGGCACGGGTTGGCGAGACAGATTTCTGCGCCCAGTTCATCGCCACCTGGATTACCGCGCTCATGGCGCCCAGGCCAAGGGCGCTGGCCAACAGCAGCCAGGAGAAATCCGGGATGCGCTCCTGGGTCGGAACGATCATCAGGAATGATAGTGCCGAGGCAGTTGCCAGTTGCACCACGGTGACCCGGCGCACATCGACCTTTCCGGCATAACGGCTGATCAGGATGATCTCGCCGGCGATGGCCACGGCGCTGACCAAGGTCACGATTTCGCCTTCGCTGAAATTCAGCGCACCACCCTCAGGGCCGGCCAACAGCATCAGCCCGACAAAGGCCAGGCAGATACCGATGCTTGGCATCAGGCCGGGCCGGCGTCCCAGCACCAACCATTGCAGCAGCGGCACGAAGGGTACGTAGAGGGCCGTAATAAAGGCCGACTGGCTGCTGCTGATGGTTTGCAGGCCCATGGTCTGCAAGCCGTAGCCGAGCATGATCGATACACCGATCAGTACGCCGGCCTTGAGTTCGGTGAACGTCAGGCCCGACAGCGCTCGCGCCGATACCAGCCCGACGAACAGTGCCGCTGCCGCGAATCGCAGGCCGACGAAGAACATCGGTCCGCTCACGCTCATGACGTTGTGCACGATCAGGAAGGTGCCGCCCCAGAGCATGGTGATGAACACCAGCACCCATTCGGCTTTGCTCAGGCGAAAGGATACGGACGGCCGCGGGCTGCTGCTGGTGTGGGTCATGGTCTTGCGCACTCGGAAGGGGCGGCGCACAATCGCCGCAAAGTGGGCAGTATACTGCGCAATCCCTACCAGTGAGCAATATAGTGCACAAAGATTCCTCGCACCGCGCTTCGGTGCTGCAGCACGTCAGTCAGAACATCCGCCGCCTGCGTAACGACAGGGGGCTGAGCCAGACCGCCTTGGCCGAAAGCTCTGGTGTCAGTCGGCGCATGCTGGTTGCCATCGAGGCAGGCGAGAAGAACGTCAGCCTCACCACCCTCGACCTGATCGCCGAAGCGCTGGGTGTGGCGTTCAGTACGCTGATCCAGGCGCCCGAGCAACGCGATCCTGCACGCATCAATGAGCTGGCCTGGGCCGGTGAGCAGCCGGACAGCCGCGCGGTACTGCTGGGTAGTAGCCCCGCGCGGCGCGAGGTCGAGCTCTGGGAGTGGACCCTGGCACCGGGCGAGCACTATGCCAGTGAGGCTGATGCCGAGGGTTGGAGCGAGCAGATCTATGTGACCGAGGGCTGTCTGACGCTGCTGATCGAAAGCGGTGAACTGCGCCTGCGCGCTGGGGAGTTCCACATCTTCCCCAGCGACTGCCGCTACGCGTACCGCAACGACGGCGACCAGCCCACGCGATTCGTGCGCAATGTGGTGATCTGATCCACCCAGCCTACTTGGCCAGCAACGTATCGGTACTCTCGACGGCGGCAAAGGCGAAAGCTAGCGCCGCCATGGCCGAGTCGTGCACGTGCGATGCGGGCACCGTCTGTCCATTGAACTCCAGGGCCAGCGTGGCGCAGGCGTCGTGCGCCACCGAGACCTGGTAGCCGAAGTCTGCGGCAGCGCGGGTTGCCGAATCGATGCACATGTGGCTCATGGCGCCGACGATGGTCAGGTTTTTTACCTCATGCTTGTCGAGGAGCGACTTGAGCTCGGTATCGCGAAACGCGTTGACTTGATGCTTGAGCACCACCGGCTCGCTGCTGATCGGCAGTACCTTGGCGTGGATCTCGGCGCCTGGCGAGCCAGGGGCAAAAAACGGCGCATCGGCTGATTCGAACTCATGGCGCACATGCACGACCAGGTCGCCGCGCTCGCGGGCAGCGGCGAGCAGGCGGGCGGCGTTGTCGGCCGCCGCATCGGCGCGGTCGAGCGTCCATTTGCCACCGGGGAAGTAATCGTTCTGGATATCGATGAGAATCAGGGCCTGCTTGCTCATGTTGCGCGCCTCCTTGGGCGTGGTCGTGGTGTGGCGATAGTTATAGGCTTGAACGACCGACATGGGGATTGGCGCGACCGACACAATGAGGGCAAAAACTGACATGGGTACAGGCTTGGAAATCGGTGTGCTGGTCTATCCCGATGCGCAGCGTGCCGCTGTACATGGGCTGACCGACCTGTTCACGGTCGCCAATCAGGTCGCCTGTGAACTCGGTGATGGGAAGCTGCTGCCGATCCGTATCAGCCACTGGCAACTCGATCAGGCCGGTGAACTCTGCGAGGTGTACGACAGCCTGCCGGGCGCGCGCCATGACCTCAAGGTGCTGGTGGTGCCGCCCAGCCTTGGCCCGGCACCTGCACCTGCGCTGCTTGAGCGACACCGCGCGCACTTGTGCCAGTGGCATGCACGCGGCACTGTGCTCGCTTCGGTGTGCATCGGCGTGTTCTTCATTGCTGCCAGTGGCCTGCTGGACGGGCGTTCGGCGAGTACCCACTGGAATTACGCCCAGACCTTGGCCGAGCGCTACCCGCAAGTACGCGCCGATGCCAGCGTAGCGGTACTGGACGATGGCGACATCATGACGTCGGCCGGGCTGATGGCCTGGACCGAGCTCGGGCTGCGTCTGCTTGAGCGTTTCCTGGGTACCACCCTGGCGCGCGAGACCGCCCGCTACCTGGCGGTCGATCCGGTGCCGACCCCGCTGCCCGGTGCGTTGTTCACACCGAGGCTGGATCACGGCGATGAAGCCGTGCTGAAGGTGCAGCACTGGCTGCAGGGGAGTGGTGCGCGAGAGGCCAATCTGGCAAACATGGCTGGATGTGCCGGGCTCGAAGAGCGTACGTTTCTGCGGCGTTTTCGCGCGGCGACCGGATTGCGTCCTACCCAATACTGCCAGCAGGTCCGGGTAGGACGTGCCTGCCGCCTGCTGGAGTTCACCCGGCGCAGCGTCGACCAGATTGCCTGGGGCGTGGGCTATCAGGACCCCAGTGCCTTTCGTAAGGTGTTCCAGCGCGTCACCGGCCTGACACCCAGTGACTACCGGCGACGTTTCGCCGTGGTTGCCTGAGCGTCTGGGCCTGGCGGGTGAGGCCCAGGGCCTTCGTCGGCGAGGCGATCGCGATGGTTGCGCAGCGGACATTCCTTCAATGACATGCAGCCGCAGCCAATGCAGCCATCCAGCTGGTCGCGCAGCATCATCAATTCTTCGATGCGCTGGGTCAGGTCTTCTCGCCATCGTGCGGAAAAACGCTGCCAGTCTTCAGCGGTCGGCGTGTGCCCTTTGGGCAGGGTATCGAGCGCTTCGGCGACTTGCGCCAGCGGTACTCCCAGGCGCTGCGCCATCTTGATCACTGCCACCCGGCGTAGCATGGCTCGCTCGAAGCGGCGCTGGTTGCCGTTGTTGCGGGTGCTGTGGATCAGTCCCTTGCTTTCATAGAAGTGCAGCGCGGTCACCGCGACGCCGCTGCGCGCTGCCAACTGGCCTACGCTGAGCAGGCGTTCCGGCGCCGTCACGTCCTTGCTGGGCATGTCGAAATATTCCTTGACCTTGACTTAACTCGAGGTTTTACCCTGCTCGCCATCACGCTGCAAGTACCCCGAGCAAGGAGACTGTTCATGGTGGCCACCCCTCATTCCCTATGGTTTACCCAGATGATCGAGTACGAAGTGCCGGCGATTCGGCAACAGGCCCTGGCCGAGGCGTTGGTCCTGCGGGCGGAGGAGATCGCCAGCCGTTGCGATGGTCTGCTGGGCGTCAGCATTCAGGCCAGTGTCGATGGCAGTCGGGTGTTGCAATACCTGCGGTGGCAATCGCGCCAGGAGTGGGCGGCTGCCGCGCCCTGTTTCGTCGAGGAGCCGTTCCTCGACCTGTTGCAGCGTCACCAGGCGCGCGGTGTCAATTTCACGGCCTACCAGACCTTGCGCAGCCTGGTGCGAGGCACCGACGGCGGCTTGCATTGCGAGGTCGGTGAGCCTCAGGCGTACCAGGGAGCGTAGTGCGGGTAGCGGTCTAGGCGTGCGCCGATGACCATTTCTCCGATCCATGTACCCAGGATCGAACTGTAGGCTTTCTGGCTTTCCTCGCTGGACAGTGCATGGTCGGCCCCGTCGACGATGCGATGGGTCAGTGAATGGGCGCCGACGAACGCGGAGCGATAGCTCATCAGGGTGTTGTGCGGCACATAGTCATCGTGCTCGGACTCCACCAGCAGGACATCGCCAGCGAACTCGGCGCAGGCGGCCAAGGCACGATTGTCGGCCGGCCCCAGAATGCGTTGGCGATAGTGATTCAGGCGCTGGCGGTCGAGTGCTTGCTTTGGAGTGTCCCATTCATCGTCCCAGTACAATGCAGGTACCCGCATCGCCAGCCATTTCACGGGTCTATGTGCGGTCAGCAGGGTGGCCAGATAACCGCCATAGCTGCTGCCGATCAGCGCAATGGCGCCGGGATCGACGGCAGGGTGCGAGGCCAGTCGATCGTAGGCGGCCAGCAGGTCGGTGAGGTTCTGCTCACGGGTCACCGTCAATCGCTGGCTTTCGGTCTTTTCGTGTCCGCGCAAGTCGAAGGTCATGCACACGCAGCCCAGCCCGGTAATCTGTCGGGCGCGGGCCAGGTCTCGCTGCTGGCTGCCGCCCCAGCCGTGGACGAAGAGAATGCCGGGCATCTTGCTGCCAGGACTGACCAAAGTACCGGCGATACTTTCGCCCTCGACCTGTAGCTCGACCTGTTCACTCTGAATGGCCATGCTCGCGAATCCGTGCAAATTTGCAGAATTGTCCGAGTTCACTGTCGTCCCCCTCATAGAAAAGTGTGGCGTCGGCCGGAAGTTCAGGCGTGCCGAACACCTCGTGGGTGGATGCGCGTACCTGCTGCAGCGTCGGATCGTCGGCGAAGGCGCGCACGGCAAGGAGCTCTGCGCTGCTGGCGCCACCCTGGCGCCACGATTGCTCCAGGACGCCGCTGCGCAGGTGGCCACGTGCGTCGAGGCCACGGGCGATGTCGTAGTTGCGGCGTGAGGCGATGAAACCTGGGAAGTGTCGCTCCGCCGCTTGCTCGTAGGTCATGGCCTGATTGATAGCCAGGCGCAGATAATCTTCCAGCGGGCGCTGCAGCAGCGCCTGATAGTCGCCGCGTACTACCATCAGATCTGAGCCACCGTAGACTTGTTGGCCCTGATGATCCTGGGTGAGTTGCTGGGTACCGTAGTAGCTGCAGGTGAGGCCAGCGACACGCACTTGGCCAACACTGAAGGTTTCTACTTCATGCAGGTCTTCCTCCAGCACCAGCCCCCAAAGGCCAAGTGCCTTGTCGTCCAAGGTCGCGAGCAAGGGGGCAAGTGCGTCAAGGGTATCGATTACCTGCTGGCCGCGACCGGCACGGGCCAATACGGGTTTGACCCGAACGGGGCCGCTGCGCAATAGCAAGTCGGCTGCTCGTCGAGCGTCGTCCTTGGAAAAGACCGTGTAGCCGCGCAACAGGGCACCGCTGGCCTGTTGCGCGAAGGCGTCAGTCCAGCCCGGCGGAAAGACTGCATTGGCGGGTAGTGGGTGGGAAATGGCTTTGGTCGCCATGTAGGGATGGCTTACCAGGCCGCCGAACAGGTCCTGTTCACTGCGGATGCCCTGCTGCTGGCCGATCAAGGTTTCCGTGGGCAGGTAATAATAGTGGTTGGCCTGGCCGGCCGGTTGTCCAGGGTTGAAGACGGGTATTCCAAGCAATTGCGCCAGGATCTCGGCGAGCTTCTGGCGAGTGGCATATTCATGGTCCGGGGTGCGTTCGCGGGTGTCGAGAAGTACGACGGCGATTTTCGACTCGTGGGGGTGGGCCATGTGCGATCTCATCCGCTGGGGCTGTACGAACTGTGAAATTCCAGACAGCTCGAAAGTTCAGCCCGTTGGACTGGCGGCCGAGGCGCTCCAATCTATCGCAGGCTCTTTGTGGGCGATCCGATTGCGGGCGTTCGCAGCCTGTTCCATTATCCCGACCTGGAACCGTCCAAGATGTGATCGCAGGAGAGCGCATGAGCAGTCTGAACCCCCTTAAGGAATCCATACCGGCACGCCTGGCGCGTGTGCGCGATGTCATGGCCAGGGAGGGTGTCGATGCCCTGTTGGTGCCCTCTGCCGATCCGCACCTTTCCGAGTACTTGCCCGGCCATTGGCAAGGACGCCAATGGCTGTCTGGCTTCCAGGGCTCGGTCGGCACGCTGGTAGTGGCCGCGGAATTCGCCGGGCTGTGGGTCGACAGCCGCTATTGGGAGCAGGCAGAGAGGGAATTGGCGGGCAGTGGCATCGAGCTGATGAAGCTACTGCCAGGTCAGCCGGGGGCATTGGATTGGCTGGGTGAGCAGGTTGCCAGCGGCGGTGCCGTGGCGGTTGATGGTGCGGTCATGGCGCTGGCCTTTGCCCGTCAATTGGGAGAGCGCCTGAGCGCTCGCAATGTAAGACTGCTGACTGACCGAGACCTGCTGGGTGAGGTCTGGGGCGATCGTCCGGCCTTGCCTGGCAACCCCGTCTATCAGCACCTGCCCCCCCATGCGACTGTCAGTCGTGCGCAGAAACTCGGTGAGTTGCGTCAGGCCCTGGATAGCAAGGGCGCCGACTGGCATTTCATCGCAACTCTGGACGACATCGCCTGGCTGTTCAACCTGCGCGGTAGTGATGTTTCGTACAACCCGGTGTTCGTTTCCTTCGCCTTGATCGGTCGTGATCAAGCCACGCTCTTTGTCGGTCAGGACAAGATCAATACTCATCTGCGTCAAGTACTGGCGGCCGACGGTATCCAGGTGCGTGACTACGCGGAAGTTGGTCAGGCACTTGCGAGCCTCGTTGGCGGTACCCGCCTGCTGGTCGATCCGGCGCGTGTCACCCAGGGCCTGCTGGACAAGCTCGACGAGCGGGTCGTGTTGGTCGAGGGCATCAATCCGACTACGCTGAGCAAGTCGCGCAAGGGCGAGGCGGACCTGATTCATATTCGTCAGGTGATGGAGCAGGACGGTGCAGCCTTGTGCGAGTTCTTCGCCTGGTTCGAGGCCAACCTTGGGCGCGAGACCATCACCGAACTGACGGTCGATGAACAGCTGAGCGCGGCACGTGCGCGGCGCCCTGACTTCGTCTCGCTGAGCTTCTCGACCATCGCTGCCTTCAATGCCAATGGCGCGATGCCCCATTACCGCGCCACCGAACAGTCGCATGCGGTGATCGAGGGTAATGGCCTGCTGCTGATCGATTCGGGCGGCCAGTACCTGGGCGGGACTACCGACATTACCCGGATGGTGCCGATTGGTACACCCAGCCTGGAGCAGAAGAAAGACTGCACGCGGGTGCTCAAGGGTGTGATCGCGTTGTCGCGGGCGACTTTCCCGCGGGGCATTCTTTCGCCGCTGCTCGATGCCATCGCCCGGGCGCCTATCTGGGCCGATCAAGTCGACTACGGCCATGGCACTGGGCATGGCGTAGGCTACTTCATGAATGTGCACGAGGGGCCGCAGGTCATTGCCTATCAGGCGGCAACTACGCCGCAGACAGCCATGCAGGCCGGGATGATCAGTTCGATCGAGCCGGGCACCTACAGACCTGGAGCCTGGGGCGTGCGTATCGAGAATCTGGTGGTTAATCGGGAGGTGGGCAACAGCGCTTTTGGCGACTTCCTGGCCTTTGAAACCCTGACGCTTTGCCCGATCGACACCCGATGCTTGCTGCCCGAGTTGCTCGATGTTTCGGAGCGCCAATGGCTCAACCGTTATCACCAGACCGTGTATGAGCGATTAGCGCCCCTGTTGCAAGGCGACGCACTGGCCTGGTTGAGACTGCGAACGCAGCCGGTCTGATCGACTCGAATGAGAAAGGGCAGCCTGAGGCTGCCCTTTCGTTTATTTGCAGATGACGATCATGCTGCGGCTGGTATAGCCGGCTGGGTTGATTCCGAACACGTAGTCGCCCGGCTCTTGGTCGCTGTCGCTGGAGCGCGCGATTACCTTGTAGCCTTTGCTGCCGCATGACGCTTGCGCATTGGCGTAGCACTTGTCCCAGGACGATGAAAGCCCGGAGCAGTTGATGTGCAAGCCCTTCTTCCCTCGCTTCACCTCGGTCTTGGCTGTAGCGGCACACCCAGCAATGGCCAAGATGGCCAGGATGAGAAAAATACGTTTCATTCCTGTCCTTATCTGGGCGGTGAGCATTGTCCGCCCTTGTAGTGATGACTGCGTTCTGCCTGAAACTCCCCTGCTTCCGTGCCCGGCTCAGTAGATCGTCTGAAGGTGATGATGCTGTGACAGCTTAAACAGCCTTATAGGCGGGTACAAGGCTGAAGCTGTTCAAATGAAACTATTTCTCAAATCAGTCAGCCGCTACGGGAGGGCTGCTTTCCTTGCGCATCGACAGTGTGGCCCCGACCGAGGCGGTAATGATTGCCAGGATCGCCAACCACTGGGTCAAGCTGAGAACCTCTCCAAGGAATAGAAGCCCCGACAGTGCACCGAATGCGGGTTCGATACTCATCAGTGTGCCGAAGGTTCGCGCGGGCATTCGTGTCAGTGCGACCATTTCCAGGCTGTAGGGGAGGGCGGTAGACAGGATCGCCACGGCAAGTGCGACCGGAATCAGTGCTGGAGTGAGCAAGGCACTACCGGCGTGAGCGATGCCGATGGGAGCCACGAACAGCGCCGCGATCAATACGCCCAATGCCGCGGTCTGGATACCGTTTTCCGCGCCTGCTCGCTGGCCATATAAAATGTAGAGCGCCCAGCAGACGCCGGCACCCAAGGCGTAGGCCGCGCCGGTCAGGTCGAGGGAGGCCCCCGTCTGCCCTGTCGGGATGAGCAGTAGCAGGCCGACGATGGCGAGCGCGATCCAGAGAAAGTCCAGGGCGCGGCGCGAAGCGAAGATCGCTACCGCCAGCGGGCCGGTAAACTCCAGCGCCACGGCGATGCCCAGCGGAACGGTGCGCAACGACATATAGAAAAGGAAATTCATGCCGCCCAGGGCCAGCCCATAGATGATGACGCTGCGCAGGGTGCTGGCATTGAACCTGGCGCGCCACGGGCGTAGCAATGCAAGCATGATGATGCTGGCGAAGATCAGGCGCAGCGTTGTGGTGCCCTGAGCGCCGACAACTGGAAACATGCTCTTGGCCAGTGACGCTCCAGACTGGATGGAAGCCATGGCAATCAACAGCAGGCCGATAGGGAACAGCGTGGCGGCCAGGCTGCGGGGCTGGGTGTTCATTTGGGTGGGGCAGTCCTAAATAAGTAGAAGGGGCGAGCTGCGCAATATAGTGCGCAAATCCCAGTGGCAGGTGCAACTGCTCTTGAGCAATGCGCGGGCTAAGCCCTTCATTTCGATTAAGATTTTATGAAATAAAAGGTTGACGCCCTCCCAGATCCCCTTATAATGCGCCCCACTTCCGCAGCAAACGGAAGGCAAAACTTATTGTTAATCAACGAGTTAAGCGAGTTCGGCAAGGCGTGAAGCGCTTCGGTCACCTGATCGGCAGCGGTGAAAAAGGCAGTTGACAGCATCTTCGAGTGCTGTATGATTCGCCTCCCGCTACGAGAGATCGCAGCGAGTCAAGTGTTTGAAGCTAAACGAGTTTCTCGCGAAAAACTTCAAAATAAACGCTTGACAGCAAATGAGGAAAGCGTAGAATGCGCGCCTCGGTTGAGACGAAAAGCTCTTAACCAAACGCTCTTTAACAAATCGAATCAAGCAATTCGTGTGGGTGCTTGTGAGTACGGACTGATAGTCGCCAAGATTATCAGCATCACAAGTGGCCATGCGAGAAATCACATAGTCATTTGAGATTGCTGAGCCAAGTTTAGGGTTTCTTAAAAACCCAAGCAGTATTGAACTGAAGAGTTTGATCATGGCTCAGATTGAACGCTGGCGGCAGGCCTAACACATGCAAGTCGAGCGGATGACGGGAGCTTGCTCCTTGATTCAGCGGCGGACGGGTGAGTAATGCCTAGGAATCTGCCTGGTAGTGGGGGACAACGTTTCGAAAGGAACGCTAATACCGCATACGTCCTACGGGAGAAAGCAGGGGACCTTCGGGCCTTGCGCTATCAGATGAGCCTAGGTCGGATTAGCTAGTTGGTGAGGTAATGGCTCACCAAGGCGACGATCCGTAACTGGTCTGAGAGGATGATCAGTCACACTGGAACTGAGACACGGTCCAGACTCCTACGGGAGGCAGCAGTGGGGAATATTGGACAATGGGCGAAAGCCTGATCCAGCCATGCCGCGTGTGTGAAGAAGGTCTTCGGATTGTAAAGCACTTTAAGTTGGGAGGAAGGGCAGTAAGCTAATACCTTGCTGTTTTGACGTTACCGACAGAATAAGCACCGGCTAACTCTGTGCCAGCAGCCGCGGTAATACAGAGGGTGCAAGCGTTAATCGGAATTACTGGGCGTAAAGCGCGCGTAGGTGGTTCGTTAAGTTGGATGTGAAAGCCCCGGGCTCAACCTGGGAACTGCATCCAAAACTGGCGAGCTAGAGTATGGTAGAGGGTGGTGGAATTTCCTGTGTAGCGGTGAAATGCGTAGATATAGGAAGGAACACCAGTGGCGAAGGCGACCACCTGGACTGATACTGACACTGAGGTGCGAAAGCGTGGGGAGCAAACAGGATTAGATACCCTGGTAGTCCACGCCGTAAACGATGTCAACTAGCCGTTGGAATCCTTGAGATTTTAGTGGCGCAGCTAACGCATTAAGTTGACCGCCTGGGGAGTACGGCCGCAAGGTTAAAACTCAAATGAATTGACGGGGGCCCGCACAAGCGGTGGAGCATGTGGTTTAATTCGAAGCAACGCGAAGAACCTTACCAGGCCTTGACATGCAGAGAACTTTCCAGAGATGGATTGGTGCCTTCGGGAACTCTGACACAGGTGCTGCATGGCTGTCGTCAGCTCGTGTCGTGAGATGTTGGGTTAAGTCCCGTAACGAGCGCAACCCTTGTCCTTAGTTACCAGCACGTTATGGTGGGCACTCTAAGGAGACTGCCGGTGACAAACCGGAGGAAGGTGGGGATGACGTCAAGTCATCATGGCCCTTACGGCCTGGGCTACACACGTGCTACAATGGTCGGTACAGAGGGTTGCCAAGCCGCGAGGTGGAGCTAATCTCACAAAACCGATCGTAGTCCGGATCGCAGTCTGCAACTCGACTGCGTGAAGTCGGAATCGCTAGTAATCGCGAATCAGAATGTCGCGGTGAATACGTTCCCGGGCCTTGTACACACCGCCCGTCACACCATGGGAGTGGGTTGCACCAGAAGTAGCTAGTCTAACCTTCGGGAGGACGGTTACCACGGTGTGATTCATGACTGGGGTGAAGTCGTAACAAGGTAGCCGTAGGGGAACCTGCGGCTGGATCACCTCCTTAATCGAAGACATCAGCCTGCTGATGAGCTCCCACACGAATTGCTTGATTCATTGTGAAGACGATCAAGACCCTATATAGGTCTGTAGCTCAGTTGGTTAGAGCGCACCCCTGATAAGGGTGAGGTCGGCAGTTCAAATCTGCCCAGACCTACCAATATGCGGGGCCATAGCTCAGCTGGGAGAGCGCCTGCCTTGCACGCAGGAGGTCAGCGGTTCGATCCCGCTTGGCTCCACCACTTACGCTGTACCTTGATCAGAACCTAGAAATGAACATTCGTCGATGAATGTTGATTTCTGGCTTTTGTCAGATCGTTCTTTAAAAATTCGGATATGTGATAGAAATAGACTGAATGCCAGTTTCACTGCTGGTAATTCAGGCTAAGGTAAAATTTGTGAGTTCTCACGAATTTTCGGCGAATGTCGTCTTCACAGTATAACCAGATTGCTTGGGGTTATATGGTCAAGTGAAGAAGCGCATACGGTGGATGCCTTGGCAGTCAGAGGCGATGAAAGACGTGGTAGCCTGCGATAAGCTTTGGGGAGTCGGCAAACAGACTGTGATCCAGAGATCTCTGAATGGGGGAACCCACTCAGCATAAGCTGAGTATCTTGTACTGAATACATAGGTGCAAGAGGCGAACCAGGGGAACTGAAACATCTAAGTACCCTGAGGAAAAGAAATCAACCGAGATTCCCTTAGTAGTGGCGAGCGAACGGGGACCAGCCCTTAAGTTGATTTGAGATTAGTGGAACGCTCTGGAAAGTGCGGCCATAGTGGGTGATAGCCCCGTACACGAAAGTCTCTTTTCAATGAAATCGAGTAGGACGGAGCACGAGAAACTTTGTCTGAACATGGGGGGACCATCCTCCAAGGCTAAATACTACTGACTGACCGATAGTGAACCAGTACCGTGAGGGAAAGGCGAAAAGAACCCCGGAGAGGGGAGTGAAATAGAACCTGAAACCGTATGCGTACAAGCAGTGGGAGCCTACTATGTTAGGTGACTGCGTACCTTTTGTATAATGGGTCAGCGACTTATATTCAGTGGCGAGCTTAACCGAATAGGGGAGGCGTAGCGAAAGCGAGTCTTAATAGGGCGCTTTAGTCGCTGGGTATAGACCCGAAACCGGGCGATCTATCCATGGGCAGGTTGAAGGTTAGGTAACACTGACTGGAGGACCGAACCGACTACCGTTGAAAAGTTAGCGGATGACCTGTGGATCGGAGTGAAAGGCTAATCAAGCTCGGAGATAGCTGGTTCTCCTCGAAAGCTATTTAGGTAGCGCCTCATGTATCACTGCTGGGGGTAGAGCACTGTTTCGGCTAGGGGGTCATCCCGACTTACCAAACCGATGCAAACTCCGAATACCAGCAAGTGCCGAGCATGGGAGACACACGGCGGGTGCTAACGTCCGTCGTGAAAAGGGAAACAACCCAGACCGTCAGCTAAGGTCCCAAAGTCATGGTTAAGTGGGAAACGATGTGGGAAGGCTTAGACAGCTAGGAGGTTGGCTTAGAAGCAGCCACCCTTTAAAGAAAGCGTAATAGCTCACTAGTCGAGTCGGCCTGCGCGGAAGATGTAACGGGGCTCAAACCATGCACCGAAGCTACGGGTATCACCTTTGGTGATGCGGTAGAGGAGCGTTCTGTAAGCCTGTGAAGGTGAGTTGAGAAGCTTGCTGGAGGTATCAGAAGTGCGAATGCTGACATGAGTAACGACAATGCGAGTGAAAAACTCGCACGCCGAAAGACCAAGGTTTCCTGCGCAACGTTAATCGACGCAGGGTTAGTCGGTCCCTAAGGCGAGGCTGAAAAGCGTAGTCGATGGAAAACAGGTTAATATTCCTGTACTTCCAGTTATTGCGATGGAGGGACGGAGAAGGTTAGGCCAGCCTGGCGTTGGTTGTCCAGGTTTAAGGTGGTAGGCTGAAATCTTAGGCAAATCCGGGATTTCAAGGCCGAGAGCTGATGACGAGCGCTCTTTAGAGTGCGAAGTGGTTGATACCATGCTTCCAAGAAAAGCTCCTAAGCTTCAGATAACTGGGAACCGTACCCCAAACCGACACAGGTGGTTAGGTAGAGAATACCAAGGCGCTTGAGAGAACTCGGGTGAAGGAACTAGGCAAAATGGCACCGTAACTTCGGGAGAAGGTGCGCCGGCGAGGGTGAAGGACTTGCTCCGTAAGCCCATGCCGGTCGAAGATACCAGGCCGCTGCGACTGTTTATTAAAAACACAGCACTCTGCAAACACGAAAGTGGACGTATAGGGTGTGACGCCTGCCCGGTGCCGGAAGGTTAATTGATGGGGTTAGCGCAAGCGAAGCTCTTGATCGAAGCCCCGGTAAACGGCGGCCGTAACTATAACGGTCCTAAGGTAGCGAAATTCCTTGTCGGGTAAGTTCCGACCTGCACGAATGGCGTAACGATGGCGGCGCTGTCTCCACCCGAGACTCAGTGAAATTGAAATCGCTGTGAAGATGCAGTGTATCCGCGGCTAGACGGAAAGACCCCGTGAACCTTTACTATAGCTTTGCACTGGACTTTGAGCTTGCTTGTGTAGGATAGGTGGGAGGCTTTGAAGTGGGGACGCCAGTTCTCATGGAGCCATCCTTGAAATACCACCCTGGCAACCTTGAGGTTCTAACTCAGGTCCGTGATCCGGATCGAGGACAGTGTATGGTGGGTAGTTTGACTGGGGCGGTCTCCTCCCAAAGAGTAACGGAGGAGTACGAAGGTGCGCTCAGACCGGTCGGAAATCGGTCGTAGAGTATAAAGGCAAAAGCGCGCTTGACTGCGAGACACACACGTCGAGCAGGTACGAAAGTAGGTCTTAGTGATCCGGTGGTTCTGTATGGAAGGGCCATCGCTCAACGGATAAAAGGTACTCCGGGGATAACAGGCTGATACCGCCCAAGAGTTCATATCGACGGCGGTGTTTGGCACCTCGATGTCGGCTCATCACATCCTGGGGCTGAAGCCGGTCCCAAGGGTATGGCTGTTCGCCATTTAAAGTGGTACGCGAGCTGGGTTTAGAACGTCGTGAGACAGTTCGGTCCCTATCTGCCGTGGACGTTTGAGATTTGAGAGGGGCTGCTCCTAGTACGAGAGGACCGGAGTGGACGAACCTCTGGTGTTCCGGTTGTCACGCCAGTGGCATTGCCGGGTAGCTATGTTCGGAAGAGATAACCGCTGAAAGCATCTAAGCGGGAAACTTGCCTCAAGATGAGATCTCACTGGGATCTTGAATCCCCTGAAGGGCCGTCGAAGACTACGACGTTGATAGGTTGGGTGTGTAAGCGCTGTGAGGCGTTGAGCTAACCAATACTAATTGCCCGTGAGGCTTGACCATATAACACCCAAGCAATCTGCCCTGCAGATTGTGGTGGTGAAGACGAAACGAACCGAAAGTTCGAAGCGACCCACAAAGATCACATATCCGAATTGGCTGGCGTGTCTGCAAGGACGCACTGGCAACCGAATTTCTTGACGACCATAGAGCATTGGAACCACCTGATCCCATCCCGAACTCAGCAGTGAAACGATGCATCGCCGATGGTAGTGTGGGGTTTCCCCATGTGAGAGTAGGTCATCGTCAAGATTCATTTCGCAAAACCCCTATCTGCGCGAGCAGGTAGGGGTTTTGTCTTTCTGGCCGTCCGAAACAGCGACTGAAAAACCGATCTGTATCGCAATCAACCGCGCGCCAACTCGGCCAGGTGCGTCGTGGCCTCCTCGCTCTTGAGCACCAGTACATCCCCCTCGAGTGAATCAAGCACCACCTCGGCGGTGTTGCCGATCAAGGCGCCAGATATCCCCGTGCGCGCAACGGTACCAACGATGGTGACCACCGCATCGATCTGTTTCTCGGTATAGGGAATCAGTACATCGGCAGGCCCCTCGGCGACATGCAGGCGATCCTCGCTGATATCGAACTCCGCCTGGAATGCCGAGCACGCTTCGCGGTAGCGTTTTTCGATGGTTTCGCTGAGCTGATACACCGGGTCGGACGCCGACAGCATAGGCGAGGGGTGAGCGCTGATCACATGCAGCTCGCCTTTGGCCAGGCTGGCGATCGCATAGCCATGGTCGATGATGCTGGCATGTAGCCGCCGATGATCCCCGTCCTGATTCCCCACATCCACCGCTGCGAGGATCTTGCCGCCGGTCCAAGGCCGTTCGCTTTTGACCATCAGCACGGCGCAGGGGCATTGGCGCAACAGTTTCCAGTCGCTGGGTGTGAGCAGCGCCTTGCGCAGCGGATTGTCCGGACGATGCTCCTTGATCACCAGTTCGCACCCTTCGGCTTGCTGCACACTGATAATCGACTCATGGAGCGTGTCATGCCAGGCCTGCTCATGGGTGACATTGTCGTAGCCATCATCATGCAGTTGGCTACTGAGCAGGCTGAGCAGGGCGCTATGGTCCTGCTTCTTGTCGCACATCAGCAGATGCAGGCGTGCGCCGGTCACCCCGGCGATCAGCTTGGCCCGGGTCAACGCCCGGCTGTGGGCGTGCTCGGGGTCGAGTACGACGAGGATGCTGCGAACGGCTTGCATGGGCATGACTCCGTTGGGATATGAAGGCCAATGCCTGACTATAGTCGGCGGTCTGTGTCGCGCCGTTTGATGTGTATCAAGCATAGTCGCTGGCGATCGGCATCGCCCTCGGTATAATCCGCGCTCCTGCGATGCTACCCAGCTGTGAGCTTATGTCCCTGACCCCTGAAATCGACGCCTTCCTTGGCTGCCCTACGCCTGACGCCTGGATCGAAGCGGCGCTCGCCGACCAGGAAACCCTGCTGATCGACCACAAGAACTGCGAGTTCAAGGCCGCCAGCACCGCGCTCAGCCTGATCGCCAAGTACAACACCCATCTGGACTTGATCAACATGATGTCGCGCCTGGCTCGTGAGGAGCTGGTGCACCATGAACAGGTTCTGCGTCTGATGAAGCGTCGTGGCGTCCCCCTGCGGCCTGTTTCGGCAGGACGATATGCCTCGGGCTTGCGCCGCGTCGTGCGTGCTCACGAGCCGGTCAAGCTGGTCGATACCCTGGTCGTCGGCGCTTTTATCGAGGCGCGCAGCTGTGAGCGTTTCGCAGCGCTGGTGCCACACCTGGATGAGGAGCTTGGCACCTTCTACCACGGCCTGCTCAAGAGTGAGGCACGTCATTACCAGGGCTACCTGAAACTGGCGCACCACTATGGTGAACAAGCTGATATCGCGCGGGTGGTGGAGAAGGTGAGGGAAGTGGAAGCCGAGCTGATCAGCTCGCCAGATATGGAGATGCGCTTTCACAGCGGCATCCCGATGGCCCAGCCCGCCTGAGGGCGAGCGGGCCCGCGGGGGCGCGTCAGCTTACTGACGACGGCCGAGCAGCAAGCCGACCACCAGCCCGAAACCTGCGGAAATCGCGACGGTCTGCCACGGATGACCACCAATGTACTCCTGCGTGGCATCTACCACCGGCTGTGCCTTCTGCCCCAGACGACTGGTGGCCTGACGTGCCTGGCGCAGCTTCAGGCCAAGCTGGGCGCGCAAGGTGTCGGCTTCTTCGCCCACCAGTGAGGCGCTGTCGTCGAGAAGCTTTTCGGACTCCTCGATCAAGGCCTGCAGCTCACTGAAAACTTGGTCCTTGATCTGATCGCTGTCGACTGTTGCGGTGGATTTCCTGGCCATGAACACGTCCTCGTAGATGGATTGACTTGTACAGTGGATAACGGCGTGCGTCGAAAGTTGCACCGGCATACCAGCGCCTCGCCGCTAGGTGTAAGATAGCGCTCATTTTCAAGCGGCAGGAAAGACCATGAGTTTCAATCTGGCCAACAGAGATTTCGCCGAACGCGCGCAGATCGAGGCGGAAAAAGCCCGACTGTTTCAGCTTTGGCAGAGCAACCTCGGCAAGGCCAAGGGTGAAGCAGCCCGAATGATCGCCGAGAAACCCCGACGCAAGGGCAAATGGGCCGAATGGGTCCGTGCCGAGCTGGAGGGTATGTCGCCCCCGGAGTTCGCCGACATGGTTCGCAGCGAAGTCAACAAGATGATGGCGGCAGCCAGCGCCAACCGCTGATCCTCACCAGCCTGCACCCCCAGGCTGCGGCAGATCGAGCTTGCCTTTATCGGTGAAGCGCACCGTACCCAGCGGTCCGCCGGCCAGCTTCCCGCGCAGCACATAGGGCAATCCCTGTAGCGATTGGGTTTGGCTGAGACCATACGCCTGGCGCAAGAACGAAAATGCGGTGATGCTCACCGGGACCACGATCACCGCCTCGTCATAACGGCCGATATGCCCGCGCTGGTCGCTGACACCTGCCGCCAACGGTTGATCGTTCACTTCCAGGTTCAGTGCAATACCGTTGAAGTCCACCGGCGTCTCGTTGGGGTTCTGCACGCGTATCTTCACTGCCATGCGCAACTCCAGGTCCTGCCCGGGCAGGGGTTCGATACCGATGACATTGATGTTCAGCGGATCGCGGTTTTGCAGCAGTGCGCAGGCATTGAGAGCGAGGGCCAGCAGCAGGGCCAGGCACAGTCGGGCTGAGTTACGCAAGCAGGCGGTCATGTCAGGGGGCCTTGGCTGTAGAGGGCCCTTGAGTGTGGCAAATACAGTTCATCGGTGAAACCCTCGCTGTCGCCCCGAGCGCTTCCGGGCTGAAGGAAACATCACGAATCAACTCCATTGGTTTTCATGCTTTTGTCGCGAACCTGAAGCGCCTTAGGCTATCCAACGCTTGGGCGCGACTTTTCGTACCGGAGATGAAGGATGAAACCTACACTGCCTTTCCTCGCCATCAGCCTGCTGCTGTGCCTTCCCGCGCACGCGGCCCCCGTGCAGATGCCCTTGCTTGCCGGCAGCGACCGCAATAACCCCTACAACAGTCCGATTCAGCGCGCCAACCCCAATAGCCGCCAAGGCAGTGTACCGGCGACGCCGCCGGTGCGCGGTCCCTCGACCCAACCGATTGTGCGGCCACCGACGCTGGACAACCGCGGCATCGGCAACGGTGACAACCTGCGCCGTCAGCAACAGACCCCGAACCTGGAACCCACTCGGCCACCGCGCGATTCACAACGTGCGCCCTGAGCCTCTTGATTGGAAGGATCCCCGCATGACGTCACGTATCTGGATGACCACCCTGGCTGCAGCCGCGCTGTTCCCGCTATTGGCGCAGGCTGCCGGCGACAGGCAGTTTCCGAGCGAAGAAGGGCAGTTGACCGTCAGTACCGTTGCCGATGGCCTGGTCAACCCGTGGGCTTTGGCATTCCTGCCGGGGGGCAAGGATATGCTCGTCACCGAGCGCTCAGGAAACCTGCGCATCGTCGGGGCCGAAGGCAAGGTCGGGCCTCCGCTGTCAGGGGTCCCCAAGGTCTGGGCGCAAGGGCAGGGCGGTCTGCTGGATGTGGTGCTTTCGCCGGAGTTCAACCAGGATCGCACGGTGTACCTGTCGTATGCCGAGGAGGGCGCGGACGGCAAGGGAGGCACGGCGGTCGGACGTGGCCAGCTGTCGCAGGACCGCGCGCGCCTGGAAAATTTCACCGTGATCTTCCGCCAGCAACCCAAGCTGTCTGACGGTAACCACTTCGGTTCGCGACTGGTGTTCGACCGCGACGGGTATCTATTCATTGCCTTGGGCGAGAACAACCAGCGCCCCACCGCCCAGGATCTGGACAAGTTGCAGGGCAAGCTGGTCCGCATCCTGCCTGATGGCGAGGTGCCCAAGGACAACCCCTTCGTCGGCCAGAAGAATGTGCGCCCGGAAATCTGGTCGTACGGCCACCGCAACCAGCAGGGCGCGGCGCTCAACCCTTGGACAGGCAAGCTCTGGACCCACGAGCATGGCCCACGCGGCGGCGATGAGATCAACATTCCCCAGGCAGGAAAGAACTACGGTTGGCCGATCGCGACCCATGGCATCAACTACTCGCTGATGCCGATCCCCGAGGCCAAGGGCAAGCATGTCCAGGGTATGGAAGATCCGCACCATGTGTGGGAGAAGTCCCCAGGTATCAGTGGCATGGCTTTCTACGACAGCCCGACCTTCAAGGCCTGGGATCACAACCTGTTCATCGGGGCGTTGGCTACTCAGGAGCTCATTCGTCTGCAGCTCGACGGTGACAAGATCGTCCACGAAGAGCGCCTGTTGGGGGAACTCAAGGCGCGTATTCGTGATGTGCGAGTGGGGCCGGACGGTTACCTTTACGTGCTGACCGACGCCAAGGATGGGGCGCTGCTGAAGGTAGGCCTGAGCGGGAGTTGATGGCGGATTCGGGAAACCCCCATTACCATGGCGATTTGCCCACGACCCATCGCCATGACGCCCTACGCCCTTTATCAGCAAGCCATCCTGCAGCAAGGCTTTGCCGCCGATCCTGCACAGGCTGAGGCTGTTGCCGCCCTGCAGCATTGCTTCGAGGTGCTGGAGCAGGGGCGTAGCGGCCAGGGCGTCTACCTGTGGGGCCCGGTCGGACGTGGCAAGACCTGGTTGATGGATCAATTCCAGCAGTGCCTTGCGGTTCCTTCCCGGCGACAGCATTTTCATCACTTCATGGCCTGGGTGCACCAGCGCCTGTTTTTGCTGAGTGGCACTGCCGACCCACTGCATGCGTTGGCCCAAGAGCTGGCCAGGGATATCCGCGTACTGTGCTTCGATGAGCTGTTTGTCAGCGATATTGGCGACGCGATCATCCTGGGGCGCCTGTTTCAGGTGCTGTTCGATCAGGGCGTGGTGATCGTCGCTACGTCCAACCAGCCGCCCGACCAGCTGTATCTCGACGGATTCAATCGGGAGCGCTTCTTGCCGGCCATCGCCGCGATCCAGCGGCACATGCAGATCGTTTCCGTGGCTGGTGAACAAGACCACCGCCTGCACCCCGGCGAACAACGCCAGCGCTACTGGATTGCCGAGGCGGGCAAGCCCGGCGCAATGGTCGAGGTATTCCGGCAACTGAGCGCGGATGACCCCGGCACCGACCAACCGTTGCAGGTCGGGTCGCGGCAGATCCAGGTGATTCGCCGCAGCGAGCAGGTGATCTGGTGTCGCTTCGCCGACCTGTGCGAGCAACCGCTGGCGGCGACTGAGTTCATGGCCCTGTGTGACCGCTATACGGCCATCCTGCTGGAGGGGCTGCCAGCACTGGGCGGGGTGCAACGTGCCGGGCGCATCGCCCGCGGAACCGAGGACGGCGCCCGGCGTGTAGTGGCTGGTGATCGCCAGTTACCGGCGCTGTCGCGCCGCGATGACAGTGTGCGGCGTTTCATCGCATTGGTCGACGAATGCTACGACCGTCGGGTCGCCTTGTACCTGGAAGCGGAGGTTGCGCTCGAAGCGCTCTACACTCAAGGGTATCTAGCGTTCCCGTTCAGGCGGACCCTGAGCCGGCTGCGGGAGATGCAACTGCAACGCTTCGCCTGAAGGAGCCGACCATGGAGCTGCTGTCGCACCATCTGCTGACCCAGGCCTACAACAATGGCTGGGCCAACCATCGCCTGTACAAGGCATGCCTGCAACTGAATCACGACGAGTTCGTCGCCCCCCGTTGCAGCTTCTTTCCCTCGATCAAGGCCACGCTCAATCACCTGCTGACGGTGGACTGGTTCTACCTCAATGCCTTGGAGAGCGAGCAGCGCGGTGAAGCCCCCGAGGCGGATGGCGAGCGCTTCTTCGAGCCTGAACAGCCGTTTGCTACCTGCACCGACCTGCACGCCCAGCAGGCCCAGGCCGACCAGCGCCTGATCGCGTATTGCCGACTGTTGCGTGACGACCAGTTGCGGCGCTATGTGAGTATCGTGCGGCCTGACCGGGTCCAGCGCGAGCAGCGCCTGCGCCTGCTCGCGCACCTGTTCGAACACCAGATCCATCACCGCGGGCAGGTGCATGCGATGCTCAGCGACACCTCGGTGCGCCCGCCGCAGCTGGACGAATTCTTCTGCGAGGAGGAAGCGCCCCTGCGTGCGGATGATTTTGCCGAACTGGGGTGGAGCGAAGAGCAGGTCTGGCGGGCGTGACAGCTTTGCCCGCGCCGTCTGTTCAGGAGCGGCCTTGTGGCCGTAGCAGGCCGCTCCCAGCTTGCCGCAAGGCGAGAGCTACTGCTGCAACCAGTTGATCAAGGCTTTGTGGAACGCTTCAGGTTCCTCGATCTGTGGGGCATGACCCATGCCCGCGAAGGTGACCAGTTGCCCCTGGGGAATCAGCTTGGCCACCTGCGGTCCGAGCTCTGCGTATTTGCCCAGGCGGGCCTTGACCTCTGGCGGGGCGATGTCGCTGCCGATGGCGGTAGTATCCTTGTCGCCGATCAGCAACAGCGTCGGCATCTTCAAGTCCTTGAACTCGTAGACCACAGGCTGGGTGAAGATCATGTCGTAGATCAGCGCCGAGTTCCATGCCACCGCCTCGTGCCCTGGCCCTTTGTTCAAGCCCACCAGCATCTGTACCCATCGCTCGTATTCCGGTTTCCAGCGCCCGGCGTAGTAGGTGTTGCGCTCGTAGTTGCGCACGCCTTCGGCATCGAGCTTGAGTTCACGCTGATACCATTGATCGACACTGCGATACGGCACGCCCAGGGCTTTCCAGTCTTCCAGGCCGATCGGATTGACCATGGCCAGTCGCTCCACCTGCTGTGGGTACATCAGCGCATAGCGGGTGGCGAGCATGCCACCGGTGGAGTGGCCCAGCACGTTGACCTTGTCGATGCCAAGCTGTTGAAGCAGTGCATGGGTGTTGTCGGCCAGTTGCTGGAAGCTGTACTGGTAGTGCTCCGGCTTGCTCGAGGTGCAGAAGCCGATCTGGTCCGGGGCGATGACCCGGTAGCCGGCCTTGCTCAGGGCATCGATGGTGGTTTCCCAGGTGGCGGCGCAGAAGTTCTTGCCATGCATCAGCACCACGCTGCGACCATTGGCCTTGCCCTGCGCAGGGACATCCATGTAGCCCATCTGCAGGGCTTGGCCCTGGGAGGTGAGAGCGAAGTGCTTGAGCGGGTGAGGGTAGGTGAAACCTTCGAGCTGTTTGCCGTAGGTGGGCGACTCGGCGGCGATGGCCGAGCTGCCGACGAGGCAGGCCAGGGCCAGGGCGGTTGCGCGCAGCATCGGGGTACTCCGTGTAGGTTCAAGTAGGAAAAGGCGACTGTAGCAGTCAGTTGACCTTCGGAACCGTGAAAGGTGTTACCCGTTGTGAAACCAGCCCAGGGTGATCATCGCGACCACCAGGTAACGCCCGGCCTTGGCCAGGGTGACCAATAGCAGGAAGCGCCAGAATGGTTCGCGCATGATGCCTGCGATCAGGGTCAGTGGATCGCCGATCACGGGCATCCAGCTCAGCAGCAGCGACCACTGGCCCCAGCGTTGGTAGCGTCGTTGCGCACTTTGCAGCTGGCTGGCGCTGAACGGAAACCAGCGTTTTTCGCGAAAGCGCTCGATCGCTCGGCCCAGCAGCCAGTTGACCAGCGAGCCGAGCACGTTGCCCAGGGTCGCTACCAGCAACAGCGTGAGCCAGGCGTCGGGGTCGCGCAGGAGCAAGCCGACCAGCACCGCCTCGGACTGCAGCGGCAGCAAGGTGGCCGCGCCAAAGGCGCTGAAAAACAGCGCCCAGAGACTGAGCATCAGTATTCGGCGACCACAGTGTCCTGGCCGTCCTGGGTCAGGCCGATGACCTGATAGGCATCCTTGTGGTCACCCATTTCCATGCCAGGCGAGCCCATGGGCATGCCCGGCACGGCCAGCCCCTTGAGATCGCTGCGTTTGGCCAACAGGCGCACCTGTTCGGCGGGCACATGCCCTTCGACGAACTTGCCGTCGATCACGCCGGTATGGCAAGACGCCAGGCGTGGTGCGACGCCCAGGCGCTGCTTGACCGCGCTCATGTTCGGCTCGACATGGTCGTTGACCGTGAAACCGTTGTCGCGCAGATGGCTGATCCACTGTTTGCAGCAGCCGCAGTTGGGGTCGCGGTAGACATCGATGACGTCGGCGGCCTGGGCCAGGCCACTGATTGCCAGCAGTCCAAAGGCCATCAGGTGTTTGTGTAGCATGGTCGAACTCCTTCAAAAACGCAGGCGCACACCTGCGACCAGACGGGTCTGCGCGGGGTCGTCGCCGTCTTCACGGGCCTGGTCGGCGCGTGTACCGTGCACGCGGTTGAAACTGACGCCGACATAGGGCGCGAAGCTGCGGGTGATTTCATAGCGCAGGCGCAGGCCAACTTCGCTTTCGGCCAGCCCCGAACCTTGTTCGCGCCCGGCGTCGTTACGGCCGAAGAAGTTGGCTTCGATGTTCGGTTCGAGGATCCAGCGATTGGTCAGCAGCATAGCGTAACTGGACTCCAGGCGCAGCGCCGTCTGCTGTCGCTCGCCGGCATAAGCGGTGGCTTCGAACTCCAGCCCATACAGCGGCGTACCTTGGATGCCGAACGCTGCCCAGGCCTGGCCGCTGGCAGGTTTGAAGTCCTGGCGTATACCACCGACCAGCTCCCACCAGGGGCTGATGGCATGGCCCCATAGCGCCTGCAGTTCGGCCTTGTGGGTGATGCCCTGTTCACGTTCGCCTTCGCTGCGCAGCCACAGGCGATCGATGTCGCCGCCGATCCATGCGGTGGCATTCCAGTTCAGCACGCCGCTGTTGTCGAAGTGCTGGTATTCGAGTTGATCGACGATCACCGCGCCGTTCAGTGCATCGTCATGTACCTGGTGGCCCGGCAAAAGGGGGAAGGCGGCGCGGCGGTCGGCATCGGTGATGACCGGCAACGCCGTGCTGGGCTGGGTCGGGTTCTGCTGTGCGCGCGCCTCTTCGCTGGCCAGTAGCACCAGCAGTGTGATGCTGGTCAGGATCCAGCGGCTGTTGAACTCATTCATCGACCCGTACCTCGCGGAACATGCCGGTCTCCATGTGGTAGAGCAGGTGGCAGTGGTAGGCCCAGCGGCCCAGGGCGTCGGCACTGACCCGGTAGCTGCGGCGAGTGCCGGGCGGGATATCGAGGGTGTGCTTGCGCACCATGAAGTTGCCCTGCTCATCCTCCAGGTCGCTCCACATGCCATGCAGGTGAATGGGGTGGGCCATCATGGTGTCGTTGACCAGGGTGATGCGCACCCGCTCGCCATAGGTAAGGCGCAGCGGCTGGGCGTCGCTGAACTTCACGCCGTCGAATGACCAGGCAAAGCGCTCCATGTGGCCGGTGAGGTGCAGTTCGATATCGCGTGAAGGCGGGCGGCCGTCGGGGTCTTCGAAACGGCTGCGCAGGTCGGCGTAGGTCAGCACCCGGCGGCCGTTGTCGCGCAGGCCGATACCGGGGTCGCCCAGGTTTGGGCGGGGCGCCATGGTCTGCATGTCGACCAGCGGGTTGTCAGTCTCGCTGGCCGGGTGTGGCTGCATGGCGGCCATTGCCGCGTGATCCATGCTGGCCATGCTGGCGTGGTCCATGCCAGGCATGTCTGCCATTGCGGTGCCGCCCATGCCGCCGTGCCCCATGTCGTTAAAGGTCAGGCGGGGGCGTGGGTCCGTTGCAGGGACGGGCGCCTGCTGGCCGTGAGCATGTGCCAGGGTGCCACGGGCAAAGCCGGTGCGGTCCATGCTCTGGGCGAACAGCGTGTAGGCTGGCGCATCGCCCGGCTCGACCAGTACGTCGAAGGTTTCGGCCACGGCGATGCGCAGTTCGTCGACCGTCACCGGCACCACAGGTAGGCCGTCTGCGGCGATCACGGTGAGTTTCAGGCCGGGGATGCGGAAGTCGAAGTAGGTCATGGCCGAGGCGTTGATCAGGCGCAGGCGTACCGTCTCGCCGGGGCGGAACAGGCAGGTGAAGTTGCCGTCCGGCGGCTGGCCGTTGAGCAGGTAGCTGTAGGTGGCCGCGCTGATGTCGGCAAGGTCGGTGGGGCTCATGCGCATGCCGGCCCACATCAGGCGCTCGTCGACGGTCTTGCGCCAGCCGTCGCGAGCGACATCCTCGATGAAGTCACCCACGGTGAGCTTGTGGTAGTTGAAGGCGTCGGACTGCTTCTTGAGCGTCGCCAGCAGTGCTTCAGGGGCCTGATCGCTCCAGTCGCTGAACAGCAGCACATGGTCGCGCTGGTAGGCGTGTGGCTCGGCCTCGCGCGGTTCGATGACGATTGCCCCATAGACCCCCGCCTGCTCTTGCAGCCCGGAATGGCTGTGGTACCAGTAGGTGCCACTCTGGCGCAGGGTGAAGTGGTAAAGGTAGTCGCCGCCAGGTTCGATGCCGGCGAAGCTCAGGCCCGGAACACCGTCCATGTTGGCGGGCAGGATGATGCCGTGCCAGTGGATCGAGGTGGGTTCGGCCAGGCGGTTGCGTACGCGCAAGGTTACGCTGTCACCTTCGCGCCAGCGCAGCAGCGGACCGGGCAAACTGCCGTTGACGGTGAGGGCAGTGCGGGGGCGGCCGGTGATGTTGACGGCGGTCTGGCCCACGTACAGTTCGAAGTCCTGACCCTGCAGCGGTTGGCCTGGGCGATGGCCTTCGGCGGCGCTGGCCAGTGGGCGCCAGAGGCCCAGGCCGGCCACTGCGGTGGCGGCGCCGAGGCCTTTGACGAAGGTGCGACGGGAGGGGCTGTGGGGCATAAACGGCCTCAGGCAGGGCTTGGGTAGAGGCCTTGTCGCGATCGGGCGCGCCTTTCGTAGCCCTGGGCTTGCCTGCGAACGGCCTTGGAATAGCCCGATGATCCACCACCGTTCCTGTCAGCCAGCTGAGGCTGTCATTACAGCGTTGTCAGCCCAGGGCCTCCTGCACAGGCAGGTCGCGCATCAGCAGCCCGAATTCGAGCGATACCTGCTCCGGAATCGGCAGGTACACCAGGTGCCCGTCGCCTGGAGCCACCTCGATGGCCTGGCCTTGGCGATCACCCAGCCGGGCGAGCTCGAAGTGGTAGTTGCCGCGAGGGGTCATCAGTTCGAGGGTGTCGCCCAGTGCGAAGCGGTTCTTCACCTTCACCTCGGCCAGCCCGTCGATACGCAGCCCCGTCAGTTCGCCAACGAACTGTTGGCGCTCCGAGACCGAGTTGCCGCGCTGGTAGTTCTGGTACTCGTCGTGCACATGGCGGCGCAGGAAGCCTTCGGTGTAGCCGCGCTGGGCCAGGGACTCGAGGTTGTCCATCAGGCTGCGATCGAAGGGCCGACCGGCGACGGCGTCGTCGATCGCCTGGCGGTAGGACTGCACGGCACGGGCGCAGTAGAAGTGCGATTTGGTCCGTCCTTCGATCTTCAGCGAGTGCACGCCCATCCGGGTCAGGCGCTCGACGTGCTGTACCGCGCGCAGATCCTTGGCGTTCATGATGTAGGTGCCGTGTTCGTCCTCGAACGCAGGCATCTCTTCACCCGGGCGATTGCCCTCCTGCAGCAGGAACACCTGTTCGGTGGGCGCGCCAATGCCCAAGGTCGGTTCGCACTCACGCACGATGTCGCCGGTGGCGTTTTCCCCTGCCGGGGTCGCCTGGTACTTCCAGCGACAGGCATTGGTGCAGCTGCCCTGGTTGGCGTCGCGCTTGTTCAGGTAGCCCGACAACAGGCAGCGCCCGGAATAGGCCATGCACAGTGCGCCATGGACGAAGACCTCCAGTTCCATGTCAGGTACTTGCTGGCGGATTTCCCCGATCTCTTCCAGCGACAGCTCGCGCGACAGAATCACCCGGCTCAGGCCCAGCTGTTGCCAGAACTGCACGCTGGCCCAGTTCACTGTGTTGGCCTGCACCGACAGGTGCACGGGCATCTGTGGGAAATGCTGGCGCACCAGCATGATCAGCCCGGGGTCGGACATGATCAACGCATCGGGTGCCATCTCGATCACGGGCGCCAGGTCCTTGAGGAAGGTCTTGAGCTTGGCGTTGTGCGGCGCGATGTTGACCACCACGTAGAAGCGCTTGCCCAGGGCGTGCGCTTCCTGGATGCCCAGGGCCAGGTTGGCGTGGTCGAATTCGTTGTTGCGCACCCGCAAGCTGTAGCGCGGCTGGCCGGCGTAGACCGCATCGGCGCCATAGGCGAAGGCGTAGCGCAGGGTCTTCAGCGAGCCGGCGGGGGCCAGCAGTTCGGGCTTGGCAAGAGGGTTCATGGGGGCACCGGGGCAAAAGGTGCGGATGCTACGACCGGGCCCGGAACGCGGTATTGACCTGGATCAAGCGCTGCTGATGGCACTTTTGCCTCTACGCTGTGCACTAAGGTCCAGGACAATCGAGGAAAGCCCATGAATCAAACTGCTCTACAGAACAGAGCCCTGGCCGTATTGCTGGCGCTGGTCACCATCGCATTCTTCTGGATACTGCTGCCGTACTACGGCGCGATCTTCTGGGCCGTGATCCTCGGCATCCTGTTCGCACCGCTGCAGCGCAACCTGCTGCTGCGTTTCAACCGTCGGCGCAACCTGGCGGCCGGCGCTACCTTGGCCACCTGCCTGATGATTGCGATCCTGCCGGTGATCATCATCAGTGCCCTGCTGGTCCAGGAAGGGGCAACACTGTACCAGCGCATCGAAAGCGGCCAACTGGATATCGCCGGCTACATCGAGCGCGGCAAGGACATGCTGCCGCACTTCGCCCAGAACGGCCTGGACCGCATGGGCATGGGCAATCTCGATGGCCTGCGCGACAAGATCACCAAGTGGGCGACACAGGGTAGCCAGTTCCTTGCCAGCCAGGCTTTCAGTTTTGGCCAGGGCACCTTCGACTTCCTGGTGAGCTTCGGCATCATGCTCTACCTGCTGTACTTCTTCCTGCGTGAAGGGCCGGAGCTGGCGCGCAAGGTCCGTCAGGCCGTGCCGCTGCCCGAGCAGCAGAAGCGCCGCTTGCAGTTGAAGTTCAACCGTGTGGTGCGGGCCACGGTGAAGGGCAACCTGTTGGTGGCGATCACCCAGGGCGCGCTGGGCGGCTTGATCTTCTGGGTGCTGGATATTCCCAGTGCGCTGGTGTGGGCGGTGCTGATGGCGTTCTTGTCGCTGTTGCCTGCGGTGGGTGCCGGGATCGTCTGGGGGCCGGTTGCGGTGTATTTCCTGCTGACCGGCGCGATGTGGCAGGGCATCGTGCTGACGGCGTTCGGCGTGCTGGTGATCGGGCTGGTGGACAACCTGCTGCGCCCTATCCTGGTGGGCAAGGATACGCGCATGCCCGACTACCTGATCCTGGTGTCGACCCTGGGCGGGCTGGCGGTGTTCGGCCTCAACGGCTTCGTGATCGGGCCGTTGATCGCCGCGTTGTTCATTTCCAGCTGGACGATCTTCACCGAGACCACACCGCAGGTGCAGTTGCCGTCCTGACTCGATCTACCCAAGGGCAGGAGCAGCGTAATGCTGCTCCTGCAGGGTGCAGTTCAATTAGCCCCGGCTAATCGCTAGCGGAAGCTGTACGAAACCCCCGCATACATCCCGAACCCTTCTCCCGGGGTCGAGCGCGCAGCATCCAGCCCGGCATCGTCGTACCCTGGTGTCACCGTCGCGGCGTAGCGCTTGTTGGTCAGGTTGCGCAGGTCGAGCCAGGTCTGCCAGTCGCGCTTGGGCGAATCCCAGCCCAGACGCGCGCCCAGTAGGGCGTAGGCATCGGCGTGATAGCTGTTGGCGTAGTCCACCTGCACCTTGGAGGCCAGTTGCGTGTTCACCCCGGCGTAGAAACCGCTCGGCCAGTCGTAACGTAGCTCCGCCTGGTAGTAATGCATGGGGATGCCCGGCAAACGGTTGTCGCCGAAGCGGTCATCGTCGCGGTAATGGAAGTCGCTGAAGGTATAGGCCTGGCGCAGAGACAGCTTGCCACTGCCCGGCTGCTCCCACAGCGTGCTGTCCAGACCAGCTTCGATGCCCTGGTGCACGGTGGCGCTGGCGTTGAACTCCTTGAACGGCTGGCCCGGCACGATTTCCACTGCCAGCAGCTCGTGACGCACCTGCGAGTAGTACCAGGCCAGGTCCCAGCGCCCCAGCACCGAGTCGCCGCGGGCCCCCAGCTCCAGGGTGGTGGCCGTCTGGTTCTGCATCTCGATCGGTTGCGTTGCAACGGTCGAACTCCAGATCAACGACCAGGGGTGCGGTGGTTCGACGGAGCGACTGAGGTTGCCGTAGACCTGGGTCTGCGGATCGATGTCGTAGCGCAGGCCCAGGCGTGGTGCGTAGTCCCAGTCATGCTGGCTGACCTTGCCGCCGTTGGCGGGGAAGGTGACAGCACTTTCTCGGCGGGTGTAGATCATGGCAAGGCCCGTGGTCAGCCACAGGTTGGGGACCAGCTCCAGATCGTTGCCCAGGTGCAGCACGGTGTCCGAGCCCTGGTAGCTGAAGTCGCGGCTGCGCGGGCCGAACACATCGCCATTGCGGGCGAACTGCGAGGCGCCGCTGTTGGGCAGGTGCTTGGTGGTGCGCCAGCCAACGGTGGTCTTGCTCTCGTGGCCGAACAAGGTGTCGCGACGCAGATAGTTGAGCGTGCCGCTGACATCGGTGTAGGCCACCTTCAGGCGCATCGGGCCTTCGCGCAGGTCCATCGGGTAGTCGTGGTAGACCAGCCCGGCCTCCAGGCGTGAGTCGTCGTCGAGGAAGAAGGTGGTCTTGTTGCCCACCCAGGTGCTGCCGGGCTGGGGACGGCTGTCATCGCGGGCGAGGTAGGCCGGGTTGGCGGCGCGCGGGTGATGCTTGATCTGCGCCTTGGTCAGGCGCCCGGCCAGGTCGTTCTCGGTTTCCCGGTAGCGCAGGTAGAAGCGCGTTTCCAGATTCGGGTTGAAGCGATAGCCGACATTGGCGGCGATGCCCTTGGCACTGCCGCTGCTGTGTCGCTGGTAGCCGTCGTACTCGGCGTCGGTCAGCGCCACGTAGTAGTCGAGGTTGCCCAGCACCTGGCCAGAGCTGATGTGCCGGCGCTGGTAGCCGTGGCTGCCGACCTCATAGCGCAGTTGCAGCGGGGCGGCGTCATGGCCGGTGTGGGTCACGTAGTTGATCGCACCGCCCAGAGCCAGGGCGCCCTGCTCGAAGCCGTTGGCGCCGCGCAGTACCTCGGCGCGGCTCAGCCACAAGGGTTCGAACAGCTCGTAGGGCGTCCCGCCGGGGCCGGTCAGCGGCAAGCCGTCGAACATCGTGTAGACCCCCGAGCCATGGGCGCCAGGCGCGCGGTTGATACCCGAGCCCCGGATCGACAGCTTGATCCCGTCGTTGCCCGCCGACTGGGCGAACACGCCCGGCTGGTAGGCCAGCACATCCTGGTTGCTGGCCACGCGTCCCTGGCCGACGGTTTCCATATCCACCAGGTTGCTGGCGCCAGGGATCTCGCGCAATCGTTCGGCGGCGGCCTCCTGCTCGGATTGCTGGCGGTCCTGGATCAGCACCTGTTCGAGCTCGATGCGCTCGGCGGCATGGGTGGCGGTGCTGACCAACAGGGCCAGTAACGAAAGTGGAAGGGTCGGACGCATGGGCAGGGGTTCCAGAGCGGGTGCGCAGTTGTGACGCTACAACTGTCAGACGAAGCACAGTGGTCGATCTGCAGAGCGCAGTCCTGGCGCCTGCGTGTTAGCCTTCACAGGTTCCAGCCGCTTCGGACGCCCTATGGCCAACCACAAGATCGAGATCCGCCGTCGCAATATCGAGAAGATCCTCCAGGCAGCCGAGCAGGTGTTCGCCGAACAGGGCTACGGCGTCACCTCCATGGGCGACATCGCCGAGCGTGCGCAGTTGCCGCGTTCCAACCTGCATTACTACTTCAGTACCAAGGACGAACTCTATCGAGCGGTACTGCAGGACCTGCTGGACGTCTGGAAGCAGGATGCCCTCTGTTTCGAACGCTTCGACGACCCGCGCGTCGTGCTGACCAGCTATATCCGCGCCAAGATGGGGCACTCGCGCTCGCGGCCGCTGGGCTCGAAGGTCTGGGCCGAGGAAATCCTCCATGGCGCGCCGCTGCTGGGAGGCAGCCTGGACGATTCGCTGGTGCCTTGGGCGCAGTTGAAGGAAGCCAAGATCCGGCGGTGGGTGGAGGAGGGGCGCATCCTCCCGGTCGAGCCGTCGGCGCTGCTCTACATGATCTGGGCTTCGACTCAGCATTACGCCGATTTCGGTTATCAGGTGGCTTTGCTCAATGATGGGCAGCCGCTGTCGGACATGGCGTTCGAGCGGGCGGTACAGACGGTGACCAGCGTGATTCTGCGGGGCATCGGGCTGGAGCCTTGAGCCTGCCGGGGTGCCTGACAACCCCGGCGAGGGTTCTTGCAGGGTTCAAAATCTGAAGGCCAGCCCAGGTCAGCTCGCTTCACGATAGGGGTTGCGCGGATCCTGGGTCCAATTCAGGTACGGCTTGCCGGTCTCCTGCGCCACCATGTCGATGCAGTTTTCAACCGGGCAGGTGATCTGGCACAGGTTGCAACCCACGCATTCGGCCTCGATCACGCTGTAGACGTGCGTCCCATCGGCCTGCAGGGTGTTGGCGATGGCTTGGTGCGAGGTGTCTTCGCAGGCGATGTGGCAGCGTCCGCAGCCGATGCAGGCATCCTGGTCGATATGCGCCACCGACTTGTAGTTGATGTCCAGGTACTTCCAGTCGGTGGTGTGCGGTACGGCCTGGCCGCGGAAGGCTTCCAGGGTGCGGTGTCCGTGCTGGTCCATCCAGCGCGCCAGGCCATCTTTCATGTCTTCGACGATGCGAAAACCGTGCAACATCGCCGCCGTGCACACCTGCACCGCACCGCTGCCCAGTGCGATGAATTCCGCGGCATCGCGCCAGTTGCCGATTCCACCGATGCCACAGATCGGCAGGCCACGGGTTTCAGAATCGCGCGCAATCTCGGCGACCATGTTCAGCGCGATCGGTTTGACTGCCGAGCCGCAGTAACCGCCGTGGGTGCTCTGGTCACCGACGATGGGGTGGGCGACCATGCGGTCCAGGTCGACACTGGTGATCGAGTTGATGGTGTTGATCAACGACACGGCATCGGCTCCACCCCGGTGTGCGGCGCGGGCTGATTGGCGGATGTCGGTGATGTTGGGCGTGAGCTTGACGATCACCGGCAGTGAGCAATACGTCTTGCACCAGCGGGTGACCATTTCCACGTATTCCGGTACCTGGCCGACCGCCGCGCCCATGCCGCGCTCGGGCATGCCGTGGGGGCAGCCGAAGTTCAGCTCGATGCCATCGGCGCCGGTGGCTTCGACCAGCGGCAGGATGAACTTCCACGACTGCTCGACGCACGGCACCATCAACGACACCACCAGCGCCCGGTCGGGCCAATCCTTCTTCACCTGGGTGATTTCACGCAGGTTGATCTCCAGCGAGCGGTCGGTGATCAGCTCGATGTTGTTGATGCCCTGCACCTGGCGGTTGGCGCCGAAGTGCGCGGAGTAGCGCGACGACACGTTGACCGCCGCCGGGTCCTCGCCGAGGGTTTTCCAGACCACGCCACCCCAGCCCGCCTCGAAGGCGCGAACCACGTTGTAGGCTTTGTCGGTCGGTGGCGCGGACGCCAGCCAGAAAGGGTTGGGCGCCTTGATACCGGCGAATTCGATGGACAGATCGGCCATTTACGCTGCCTCCACATTGAGCATGAGTTGGGCATGGATGGCTTCGGCGGCCAGCTTGCCATGTTGCACGGCCTGAACGGTGAGGTCCTGGCCAAGGGCGGTGCAGTCGCCACCGGCATAGACGCCAGGCAAGCTGGTGCGCATCTGCTCGTCGACGCGGATGCGTTCGCCATCGCGCGCCAGTTGCGCCGCCACCGGATCCTTGAGCCCTGCGTCGTCGAAGCACTGACCGATGGCCTTGAAGATCGCGTCGGCGGGCAGCTCGAAGGTTTCGTCGGTATCGGCCAGTTTTCCTTCGACCTGTTTGGTGCGGACGAAGCGCATCCCCTTCACCCGGCCCTGCTCATCCAGCAGCACCGCATCGGGCCGCGCCCAGGTATGCAGGCGCACCTGGTTGGCCTTGGCGATGTCCTGCTCGTGGCCGGTGGCGCCCATGTCGGCGGCGCCGCGGCGGTAGACGAGGTTGACCTCGCGCGCCCCCAGGCGGCTCATCTGCACCGCCATGTCGATGGCGGTATTGCCCGCGCCGATCACCAGGCAGCGGTCGGCCAGCGGCAGTTGGCTGAGGTCGTCGGCCTGGCGCAGTTCACGGATGTAGTCGGTGGCGGCCAGCACGCCAGGGGCCTCTTCGTCCGGCAGGCCGAGCTGGCGCACGGCATTCAGGCCAAGGCCCAGGAATACCGCGTCGTACTGGTCACGCAGCTCGCCGAGGGTGAGGTTGTCACCCAGGCGTTGGCCATGGCGGAGCTCGATGCCGCCGATGCCGAGCAGGAAATCCACTTCACGCTGGGCGTAGTCGTCGACCAGCTTGTAGCGGGCGATGCCGTATTCGTTGAGGCCGCCAGCCTTTTCCAGCGCCTCGAAGACCACCACATCATGACCATGCAAGGCCAGGCGATGGGCACAGGACAGCCCGGCGGGGCCGGCACCGACCACTGCGATGCGCTTGCCGGTGCTGGGCGAGCGCTTGAAGGGGTGTTCGCTGAAACCGGCGTTGTCCAGGGCATAGCGTTGCAACTGGCCGATCAGCACCGGCGCGCACTCCTGGGCGTTGTTGCGTACGCAGGCTTGCTGGCAGAGGATTTCGGTCGGGCACACGCGGGCACAGCTACCACCGAGGATGTTCGCCGACAGGATCCGCTCGGCGGCGCCCTGCAGGTTTTCATCACCGATGCGGTGGATGAACGAAGGGATGTCGATTTCGCTCGGGCATGCATTCACACAGGGGGCGTCGTAGCAGTACAGGCAGCGCGCGCTTTCCACGGCGGCCTGGCGTGCGGTCAGGGGAGGGGCGAGGTCGGTGAAGGCGTCGGCGAGCTGCTCGGCGCTGGCCCTCGGGCGCGGCAAGTGGTTCAGGGTGTCGATCACGGTTGTAGCCTCTCTCTTTTTTATGGGTGCAGGCGGCGGTTACTCGCCCGTCCGTTCTGGGATGGCAGTCAACAGGTGTCTCTGGATTGTTATCGCCGGAGGCGTTGCGGCCCCCGGCCGTTATGGGCTGCTCAGCGGCTGACCGGGATCGGCCGCTGCTGCTCGGCCCGTCGCCCTAGGACCTCGTACACCGAGGGGTAGGCGGGCCTTTCCACATAGCGTCCCGCGCCCGGCTCGGCGCGCAGGTCGCCATCTGCCCAGAGCACTCGCCCCTGGCTGATGGTGTGGCTGGGAATGCCGCGCACCGTGCGACCTTCGAAGATGTTGAAGTCGACCTTCTGGTGATGGGTGCTGGCAGAAATCGTGCGTGTGCCCTGCGGATCCCAGAGCACCAGGTCGGCGTCGGCTCCGACACGGATCGCCCCCTTGCGCGGGAACAGGTTGAAGATCTTGGCCGTGTTGGTCGAGGTCAGCGCCACGAACTCGTGCATCGACAAGCGCCCGCTGTTCACGCCGGCGTCCCACAACACCGCCATGCGGTCCTCGATGCCGGCGGTGCCGTTGGGGATGCGGCTGAAATCATCACGGCCCATGGCTTTCTGCTCGGCGCAGAAGCAGCAATGGTCGGTGGCGGTGGTGTGCAGGCTGCCCGATTGCAAGCCGCGCCACAGGGCTTCCTGGTGTTCGCGCGGACGGAATGGCGGGCTCATCACATAGCCGGCGGCGGTGGACCAGTCGGGGTTGCGATAGACGCTGTCGTCGATCAGCAGGTGCCCCGGCAGTACCTCGCCATACACCGGCTGGCCCTTGGCCCGGGCGTAGGTGATCTCATCCAGTGCTTCCTTGCTGGAGATGTGCACCAGGTACAGCGGGGTGCCCAGCGTTTCGGCTATACGGATGGCGCGGCTGGCCGCCTCGCCCTCGACCTGCGCCGGACGCGACAGCGGATGGGCCTCGGGGCCGGTGATGCCCTGGGCCAGCAGTTTCTTCTGCAGGTGGTACACCAGCTCGCCGTTCTCCGCATGCACGGTGGGCACCGCGCCCAGCTGCAGGCAGCGCTCGAAGCTGGCGACCAGGGTGTCGTCGGCGGCCATGATCGCGTTCTTGTAGGCCATGAAGTGCTTGAAGCTGTTCACACCGTGATGGGCGACGAGCTCGCCCATCTCCTGGGCGACCTGCTCGCTCCACCAGGTGATTGCGACGTGAAAACCATAGTCACTGGCCGACTTCTGCGCCCAGCCGCGCCAGGTGTGGAACGCCTCCAGCAGTGACTGCTGCGGATTGGGGATGACGAAGTCGATGATGGAGGTGGTGCCGCCGGCCAGGCCTGCGGCGGTGCCGCTGAAGAAGTCCTCGCTGGCCACAGTGCCCATGAATGGCAACTGCATGTGGGTGTGCGGGTCGATGCCGCCTGGCATCAGGTACTGGCCGCTGCCGTCCAGGACCTGGCAACCGCTGGGCACTTCGAGGTCTTTGCCAATGGCGCGGATCAGGCCGTCGGCACACAGGACATCGGCGGGATAGCTTTCTTCGTGGGTGACCACGGTGGCGCCACGGATCAACAGGGACATACCGTCTTCCTCGCAGGCTGACCGGTCGTTTTGCCGGTTCTTGAAATTGTTTTGTGCCAGCGGCGGGAGGCTGCGTTGCAATCCTGTCAGCGCTGACAAGATTGGAATCTAGATGCTGATCAAGGATTGATCAAGAAAAAATTTTATGAGCTTATTACTTTTATAAATTACTGAAATATAAGTGTTTTCTGTATAAATCACCAAAATGGACAGGCTGCTCACCATTTTGACGCACTTGACAAGAAGCAGATTTGGTCAAGATTTTCCATGCGAAATCAGCCGTTTGAAACCTGGCTTGCCGGCGCGAACCACGCCACGCAAAAACCAGGCTGCACCAGATTGAAACCGAGTGCGCAGGCCAGGGCGGGCCGCCACCAGCAAGACGACAGGGCAAGGCATGACCGTACCTTTCCCTGGCGCTAATCAATGCCTTGCAAATCAGTGAATTACCTCCAGTCGGCGGTGGCCGGCAGGGTTGGCCCGGGCCAATCCGGCACGCAATTTGAGTGCGGCCACAACCGCCAGGCCGGACCGGAGGTGCAGTACTGGTGAGGTGTGTAACTCCGGCCATCGATTCAGCCGATGAGCGAATAACTAGAACAATCTGGAGAAGGCCCCATGCAACAGAGCAGATCGCAAGTGATCGAGCAGCACGGGCTGTACGAGCTGTCCGAAGGCACTGATGTCCTCGACAGCCCTCGCTACAACCACGACATCGCACCGACCAAGGTGCACCAGCGTACCTGGAACAAATGGCACATCACCGCCTTGTGGGTCGGCATGTCCATCTGCGTCCCTACCTACACCCTCGGCGGGGTCCTGACCGCCTACTTTGGGCTGAGCGTCGGCGAGGCGCTGTTGGCGATCTTGCTGGCCAACCTGATCGTGCTGATACCGCTGACCCTCAACGCCTTCCCCGGCACCAAGTACGGCATTCCCTTTCCGGTGCTGCTGCGCGCCTCGTTCGGCATTCTCGGCTCCAACGTGCCGTGCCTGATCCGCGCGGTGGTGGCTTGCGGCTGGTTCGGTATCCAGACGATGTTCGGCGGCCTTGCCATCCACCTGTTCCTGGGGTCGCTGTTCGACGGCTGGAAGAGCCTGGGCGGAACCGGCGAGGTGATCGGCTTCATGCTGTTCTGGCTGCTCAACCTGTGGGTGGTGCTGCGCGGCTCGGAGTCGATCAAATGGCTGGAGACCCTGTCGGCACCGCTGCTGGTGGCGGTGGGCGTAGGCCTGCTCTTCTGGGCGCTGCCGCACATGTCGATGAGCGAACTGCTGGCCCAGCCGCCCAAACGCCCGGAGGGGGCCAGCGTGGTCGGCTATTTCTGCGCGGGGCTGACGGCGATGGTCGGGTTCTGGGCCACGCTGTCGTTGAATATTCCCGACTTCAGCCGCTACGCCAAAAGCCAGAAGGACCAGATCCTCGGCCAGATCTTTGGCCTGCCGCTGACCATGTTCCTGTTCGCTGCCCTGGGCGTGATCATGACCGCCGCCTCGGCATCGCTGGTGGGCGAAACGGTCTCGGACCCGGTGAGCCTGATCGGACGTATCCAGAGCCCCGGCTGGGTGGCGCTGGCCATGGCGCTGATCATCATCGCCACGCTGTCGACCAACACGGCGGCGAACATCGTCTCACCGACCAATGACTTCCAGAACATCGCCCCACGCCTGATCGGGCGCAGCCGTGCGGTGTGGCTGACCGGGTTCATCGGCTTGGCGCTGATGGGGCACGAATTGCTGAAAAAGCTTGGCTGGATCGTTTCCGACCTGAGCCTTGAGAGCGTGTACTCCAACTGGCTACTGGGTTATTCGAGCCTGCTCGGGCCGATTGCCGGGATCATGGTGGTGGACTACTTCCTGATCCGCCGCCAGCAACTGGACCTTGCCGGGTTGTACCGCGATGACGTGTACCCGGCCTGGAACTGGGTCGGGTTCCTGGCGTTCGCGGTGCCGGTGGCGCTGACCGTGATGTCGATCGGCAACAGCAGCTTCAGTTGGTTCTACGACTACGGCTGGTTTACCGGTTCGCTGCTGGGGGCGGGGCTGTACTACGTCCTGGGCCGAGTCGCGGTGCGTGGAACGGCGCGCCTGGCCAAACCATCACCCTGAAATCTGGCTGGCCGCTACAGCCGAATCACCAGAACAAGAAATCGCCTGAGGAGAGTCTCGATGAAACCGATCAAGGAAGTGCTGCACTCCACCGACCGCCATGTCGACAGCGCGCGCCTGTGGCAATCGCTGATGGACCTCGCGCGCCTGGGCGCCACGCCCAAGGGCGGGGTCTGCCGATTAGCGCTGACCGACCTGGACCGCCAGGCCCGCGACCTGTTCCGGCAGTGGTGCGAGGCCGCAGGCTGTAGCGTCAGCGTCGATGCGATCGGCAACATGTTCGCCCGGCGTCCCGGACGCAACCCCAAGCTGCCCCCGGTGATGACCGGCAGCCACATCGACACGCAGCCCACTGGCGGCAAGTTCGATGGCTGCTTCGGGGTGATGGCCGGCCTGGAGGTGATCCGCACCCTGAATGACCTCGGCGTGGAAACCGAAGCGCCGCTTGAGGTGGTGGTGTGGACCAACGAGGAAGGCTCGCGTTTCCCTCCGTGCATGATGGGATCGGGGGTGTTCGCCGGCAAGTTCACCCTCGAAGAGACGCTGGCCAAGCGCGACGCCCAGGGGACCAGCGTCGGTGAGGCGCTGCAGGCCATCGGTTATGCCGGCCCGAGGGCCGTGCTGGGGCATCCGGTCGGGGCGTATTTCGAGGCGCATATCGAGCAGGGGCCGATTCTGGAGGATCAAGGCAAGACCATCGGCGTGGTGCTCGGCGCCCTCGGCCAGAAGTGGTTCGACCTGAGCCTGCGCGGCGTCGAGGCGCACGCCGGGCCGACGCCGATGCACCTGCGCAAGGATGCCCTGGTCGGCGCGGCGGCAGTGGTCGAGGCCGTCAACCGCACCGCACTGGAGCATCAGCCACATGCCTGCGGCACGGTCGGTTGCCTGCAGGCGTATCCGGGGTCGCGCAACGTGATTCCGGGTGAGGTACGCATGACCCTGGACTTCCGTCACCTTGAGGGAGATCGGCTCGATTCGATGATCGCCGAGGTGCGTGAAGTGATCGACAGCACGTGTGCCAAACACGGGCTGAATTTCGAGCTGACGCCAACGGCGGATTTCCCGGCGCTGTATTTCGACCGCAACTGTGTCGATGCCGTGCGTGAGTCGGCCAGGAGCCTTGGGCTGGCACACATGGATATCGTCAGCGGGGCAGGGCACGATGCGATCTTCCTGGCCGAGCTGGGCCCGGCAGGCATGATTTTCGTGCCGTGCGAGAACGGCATCAGCCACAACGAGATCGAGAACGCCACGCCCGAGGATCTGGCGGCGGGTTGTGCAGTGTTGCTGCGGGCGATGCTGGCAGCGTCGGAGGCCATTGCCCAAGGGCGATTGGCGGCCTGACTGCGAGCGGTGCCTGGCATCGGCTCAGCCGGTGTCAGGCACTGGACATGCCCACTTGCCGACGTGACCGTGCTGGCCGGGCGTCAGGCGTTGCACAAGCGCGGCGATTACTGACGCCCGGCCTGCCTGGTTCAGATCACGCCGCAGGCCACGCGGTCGCCGCCACCGCCCAGGGGCATGGGCATGTCGGCGTGGTTGTCGCCACCGGCATGGATCATCAAGGCGTGGCCCTTGATTTCGGAAATCGTCTTCAGGCGCGGCGCCAGTACCGGATACGTGGAGGTGCCGTCGGCGCTCACATAGAGCGCCGGCAGGTCACCCAGATGGCCATTGCCATAGGGGCCCAGGTGCTTGCCGGTCTTGGCCGGGTCGAAGTGCCCGCCCGCGGCCAGCGCCGCCACTGCCTTGCCATCTTTCATGCCTGGCGCACAGCTGCCGTTCTCATGCACGTGGAAACCATGCACGCCTGCGGGCAGGCTGTTCAGCTTGGGGGTGAAGATCAGCCCGTAGGCCGACTCGCTGATGCTGACCTGACCGATGGGTTGTGCTTTGCCATCGGCGCTGACCAGATTGACCGGTACATCAAGGGTGGCGGCGTGGGCGCCAATGGACAGGGTGCCCAGCAGGGCGAGCCAGAGGTGTCGTTTCATGTTTGCCTCTTCAATTCAATGACAGGAAAGCGGGGTGGCGGGAACCTGAAAGTTGTTCCGGCGGGGCAAGAATAGAAAGGGCTGAGCGCGAGAGTCCAACTAAAATTGGTAATTAAAAAAAACAGAAAAAGCTATGGAATAAACGGCGTGAGATAAGTGTTATGGGCGTTTTTATTGCCTGAAAGTATGAGCTCATGAAACAAGGACGATAAATAACAAGATGAGTTCCCTCCACTTGTAAAAATAATGGCTTCGGCGCACTGTATGAAAAATCAACAGGCCGAAAGTTGCCGAGCAGTTTCCCAGGAGGGCGTATGCAAGTGCCTGGCAATGCGTACGAAGGTTCAGGTGCGCAGCAGGTCGCGGCCAGGCGCCGAGGGCTTGGGGGTGTCATTGAGCAGCGTGCCAATCGTTTGCCTGGCGCGGGACAGCCGACTCATGACCGTGCCGATAGGCACCTCCAGGATGTCGGCGGCTTCCTTGTAGCTGAAGCGCTCCACCGCCACCAGCAGCATCACTTCGCGCTGGCCCTCGGGCAGGCTGTTCACTGCCGTGAGGATCTGCTGGTGCATCAGATCGGTTTCCGGGGTGGGCGCGGCAGGGTCGGTCACCGACTCGATGACGCTGTCGTTCCACTCCGAGCGCGAGCGGCTGCGCACGTTGCGCGAGCGCACCTCGTTGATCCAGGTGGTATGCACGATGGCGAACATCCAGCTCAGCGGGGCAGTGTCCGGCCGCAGTTGGTGGGTACGTTCGAGGGCGCGCACGCAGGCGAGCTGGACCAGGTCTTCAGCGTCGTGCCGGTCGCCCGAGAGGCGCAGGGCAAAGGCCCACAGGCGCGGCAACATGCCAGGGAGCAGTGCAGGGAGGTCGGCACCGGTGATCGACATAGTTCCTCGTTCTTGTACTGGGTGGACTGGAAGTCAGTTGCTTCTCATGCGGCCGCCGTACGCTCCGGCCGGCGGATTCCCTCGCATGTCTTGGACTTCATTGTCGCTGAGCCGATACACTGCGCGGATTGTGCCACCACCTACGCTAAAAACCTATCCGAGTGCGTTTCAAAATCGATTTATAATGCTGGCTATGTCGCATTTGCCGACTTGTCAGCGTTAGGTAAAGCTGCTTGCGGCTGTTTCAGTGATATTAATATGATGGCGAGCTGACTACCCCTTCGCTCGCAGGTCGGCCCACAAGGCCGCAACGATGCCGTAACAGAAGTGCGAAGTACCATGAATAACGGAGACCGGGAATTGACCACCACCGTCGCGGATGATGCCCTGCTGATGGCCTATGTTGACGGCGAATTGTCGCCGCAACAGTGCGAGGAAATCGAGCAGCTCATGAACGCTTCGCCCGAAGTGGCCGAGCGTGTCGCGCTGTTGATGTCGTCTGCCCTGCCATACGCCGAGGCCTTCGCCCGCCAGGCACTGCCCCCGGTCCCTGACAGCCTGGTGAGCAACGTCGATGCGTTGATCGCCCGGCACGCCGCCCCGGCCAGCACGGCGCCCTCGCGTCCGGCAGCCAAGCCTGAAAGCCTGCTCACCCGTCTGTTCGGTCGCCCCAGGTTCGGTTGGCTGGCCGTGGCCTTCGCCACCGGTGCGGTGTGCTACGGCCTGGTGCTGCAGGCGGGTTTCATCGGTGGTGCGCTGAACACCGACCGCGCGCTGCAGGCGCCCAGCGTCGCCCAGGTCCAGGCCTCGCCCTGGGTGATGCAGGCTGCCAGCTATCAGCAACTGTACACCCGCGACACGGTCAACTACGTCACCCCTGACACCGACGATGTGCGCAAGACCCTTGCCGACATCCGCCAGATCGACGGCCTCGAGTTGCGCGTGCCAGACCTCAGTGCCGCTGGCCTGACCTTCAAGCGCGTGCAACGCCTGCGCTTCAACAACAAGGCGCTTATTCAGCTGGTGTACCTGCCGCAGCAGGGCGATCCGGTAGCCCTGTGCGTGATGAAGGAGCCCAAGCCCGACCAGTCCATCGCCCAGTTGAACGTCGCTGGCATGGATGTTGTGGTCTGGCGTCAGTCTCAGCTAGGCTACGCGCTGATCGGCGCCCCGGACGGCGTCGACCTCGATGCCGTGGCGCGCGTGGTCGCGGACCGCAGTTCGGGCCAGTTGTATACGGCCAATGCCAGCCTGCCATCGCCGTTGTGGTTCGCCGATATCCGCCAATAAGGACCCTGGTGACGGGCGACCGGATTCTTGGATCGCCTGAATGCCTGCTCAGCACCGCCGCCACGTCCTCCTTGCCCTGTTCCTGACCCTGTCCGCCGGCCTTGGCTGTGCACTGCTCGTCGAGCGCAATGGCTGGGCAGCCCCCTCATCGTTATCCTCTCCTGCCGGCGCTGCCCACATGGTCGATGCGTTCGAAGCGGTGTCCGGCCCGCAGCCGGGCTTTCGCCGCAATCACGCCAAGGGCCTGTGCGTCAGCGGTCGCTTCGACAGCAACGGCCAGGGTGTCGCACTGGCAAACACCGGGTTGTTGCGCACTGGCAGTTACCCGGTGACGGGGCGCTTCTCGGTGGTCGGTGGCAACCCGTCGGTCAACGATACCCAAGGGGGCATGCGCAGCCTGGCGCTGGACATCAGCAACGGCGGGGAAACCTGGCGCATGGCACTCAATTCAAGCCCGGTGTTCTTCGTGCGCACCCCCGAGGCGTTGCTGGAGCAATTGCAGGCCTCGGTGCCGACCGACGGTCGTGAGGCGCGCATTCGGCATTTTCGTCGCGACCATCCCGAGAGCCAGGCCTTCGAGGACTGGATGGCTGCGCACCGGCCATCGACGGGGTTCGACAACGCGGCGTACTTCAGCGTCAACGCCTTTCGCTTCAATGCCGCAGACGGGCAAGAGCACCTGGTGCGCTGGCGTCTGCAACCAGAAACGCCCTATGCGCCGCTGAGCGATGAGCAGATCGCGCAGAATGACCCCGACATGTTGTCCTATGGCCTGGCCTCGCGCCTGGCCGAGGGGCCGCTGCGCTGGCACCTGATCCTCACCCCGGCGTTGCCGGGCGACCCGGTCAACGATGCCACGCAGTTGTGGACTCAGCCAGGTCACCAGGAGATCGATGCCGGGGTGCTGGTGATCGACGCCCAGCAGCCGCAGATGGACGGCCCGTGCCGCGACATCGATTTCAACCCGTTGATATTGCCACCTGGCATCACCCCTTCGGACGACCCGCTGTTGCAGGCACGCGGGGCGGCCTATACCGAATCGCACCGGCGCCGGGTGCGGGAGATGGCGGGGCAGTAGCTCGCCAGTTGCGGTGCCTGTGGTGGCCCTATCGCGGGACAAGTCGGGGCGCCGAACCGCCGCTCCTACAGATACCCCACCGCTCCCAGATTAAGCGGTGAACCTGTGTGCGGGCTTGTCCCGCGATAGGGCCATCACAGCCCCCCAAAAATAATTTCCCACCCCCGGAATAATCCCCACCCCCCACCTGTTATCCCCTCAGAACACGCATTCCGATGGGGTCCTTCGATGTACCTTAACCACCTGGCCGAACCGCTGACCGCCGACGCCCCCTGTGGCGAAAGCCTGGAATACGATGCCGACTACCTGGCCCTCGAGGAAGAGGCCCAGGGCAAGCCGGAAGTCGAATATGGCAGCACCCTGACCCAGGCCACCGCCGCCGACTGGAAGCGCGTGCACCACCTGGCCCTGGCCCTGGCCGAGCGCAGCCGAGACCTGCGCCTGGCCGCGCACCTGACCCGCGCCGAGCTCAACCTCAACGGCTTCCCTGGTCTGGCCGCAGGCCTGGCACTGATCGAAACCCTGCTTGCCGACCAGTGGGCCCACCTGCACCCGCAACTGGACCCGGAAGACGGCCACGACCCGCAACTGCGCGTGAACACCCTGGCCAGCCTCTGTGAAACCGCCGGCCTGCTGCACGACCTGCGCACCACGCCGCTGGTCGATCTCGCGCCGCTGGGTAGCGTCAGCCTGCGCGACATCGACCTGGCCAACGGTGAAGCCAGTGCCACGTCCGATTCGCAAAGCCCGTCCCTGGCGATGATCGAGGCGGTCTTCCAGCAAGCCGCCCCCGAGCACCTCGCCGACACCCTGGCCACCCTGGAGCATGCCTGGCACAGCAGCCAACGCATCGAGTCGCTGCTGACCGAGCACGTCGGTTTCACCAGCGCCATCGACCTCAGCGCGTTGTCCACGGCGCTGCGCCGCGCTGCCGAGGTCCTGCGCCAGCGACTGCCCGCCACGCCCGTCGACACACCGCAGGCCGTCACACCACAGGCCCGCGCCACCGGTGCCAGCCCGCGTGGCGAGATCGCCAGCCGCGAGGACGTGCGCCAGACCCTGGATCGACTGTGCGCCTACTTCGCCGTACACGAACCCGGCAGCCCGGTGCCGCTGCTGTTGCAGCGTGCCCGCAAACTGCTGGATCTGAACTTCATCGAATTGCTGCAAGACCTGGCCCCCGATGGCCTGGCGCAGATGGCCATGGTCAGCGGCGTGCGCGACGACCCGCGCAGCGACGACTGATCGACACACCCCGTTAACCCAGCACAGGAGCAGTCCCGTGGCAGAAAACAGCCAGAAGTTCATCGCCCGCAACCGCGCCCCCCGGGTGCAGATCGAATACGACGTGGAGATCTACGGCGCCGAGAAGACCGTGCAATTGCCCTTCGTCATGGGCGTGTTCTCCGACCTTTCCGGCAAGCCTGCCGAGCCGCTGCCGCCGGTGGCCGAGCGCAAGTTCCTGGAGGTCGACGTCGACAACTTCGACGAGCGCCTCAAGTCGATGAAACCGCGCGTGGCCTTCCAGGTGCCCAACACCCTTACCGGCGAGGGCAACCTGCCGGTGGAGATCACCTTCGAGAACATGGACGACTTCAGCCCCGGCGCCGTGGCGCGCAAGGTGCCGTCGCTGGATGCACTGCTCACCGCACGCAACCAGCTGTCCAACCTGCTGACCTACATGGACGGCAAGGTCGGCGCCGAGGAACTGCTCGCCCGCGTGCTCGCCGACCCTGCGCTGTTGCAGGCCCTGGGCAGCGCGCCGAAGCCGACTGCCGACAGCAGCGACTGACCTCAACTCCCTGATCGAACCCTGACACCCGGCTGGGCCTTCGCGGCACCGGCAGGTAGACCCTTTCGCCCAAAAAACGAGGGATGCTGCAATGTCCACCCCACAAGCCCATGAGGCAACGGCCCCCGCAGCGGCCCGCGAAGTCGACCTCGATGACTTCGCCAGCCTCTTGCAAAAAGAGTTCAAGCCCAAGACCGACAAGGCCCGCGACGCCGTCGAGAACGCCGTGCGAACCCTGGCCGAGCAGGCCCTGCAAGGCACCCGGCTGATCACCGGCGACGTGCTTGGCACCGTCGAAGGCATGATCGCCGAGCTCGACCGCAAGCTCTCCGAGCAGATCAACCACATCCTCCATCACGAGGAATTCCAGGGCGTGGAAAGCGCCTGGCGCGGGCTTCACTACCTGGTGAACAACACCGAGTCGGACGAGTCGCTGAAGATCCGCGTGATGAACATCTCCAAGGCCGAAGTGCATCGCACCCTGCGCAAGTTCAAGGGCGTGGCCTGGGACCAGAGCCCGATCTTCAAGAAGCTCTACGAAGAGGAATACGGCCAGTTCGGCGGCGAGCCATACGGCGCGTTCGTCGCCGACTATTACTTCAACAACAGCGCCCCGGACGTCGAGCTGCTGAGCCAGATGGCCAAGGTCAGCGCCGCCGCCCACTGCCCGTTGATCACCGCCGCCGACCCCAGCGTGATGCTGATGGAATCCTGGCAGGAGCTGGCCAACCCGCGCGACCTGACCAAGATCTTCCAGACCCCCGAGCACGCCGCCTGGCGCAGCTTCCGCGCCTCGGAAGACTCGCGCTACGTGGGCCTGGCCATGCCGCGCTTCCTCGCCCGCGCGCCCTACGGCGCCAAGACCAACCCGGTGGAAGACTTCGACTTCGAGGAGACCACCGACGGCGTTGGCAGCAAGGACTTCACCTGGGCCAACGCCGCCTACGCCATGGCGGTGAACATCAACCGCTCGTTCAAGCACTACGGCTGGTGTTCGCAGATCCGCGGCATCGAGTCCGGTGGCGCGGTCGAAGGGCTGCCGGTGCACACCTTCCCGACCGACGATGGCGGCGTGGACATGACCTGCCCGACCGAAATCGCCATCAGCGACCGTCGTGAAGCAGAACTGGCCAAGAACGGCTTCATGCCCCTGGTGCACAAGAAGAACAGCAACCTGGCGGCCTTCATCGGCGCGCAGTCGATGCACAAGCCCGCCGAGTACGACGACCCCGACGCCACTGCCAACGCCAACCTGGCCGCGCGCCTGCCGTACCTGTTCGCCACCTGCCGCTTCGCCCACTACTTGAAGTGCATCGTGCGCGACAAGATCGGCTCGTTCAAGGAACGCGCCGACATGCAGGTGTGGCTGAACAACTGGATCGGCCGCTACGTCGAGCACAACCCGGCCACCGCCACCGAATCGGACAAGGCGCGCAAGCCGCTGGCCGGCGCCGAGGTGGTGGTCGAGGAGGTCGAGGGCAACCCCGGCTACTACCACTCCAAGTTCTACCTGCGCCCGCACTACCAGCTCGAAGGGCTGACCGTGTCGCTGCGCCTGGTTTCCAAGCTGCCGTCGGCCAAGACCTGACGGCGCGCGTTCCCCAGCACCCTCACTGACCCACCGAAAAGGTACAGACCATGATCCTGCTCAACTTCAACGGCAAGAAAATCAAAGGCACCTCGACCGTCTCCGGCCACGCCGACTGGATCACCATCGACGCCCTGCAGATGGGCGTCGGCCGCGCCATCTCCACCAGCGGCGGCGGCGCCGACCGCGACACCAGCAACCCGTCGTTCTCGGAGATTTCCCTGACCAAGGCCACCGACCTGGCGTCCGCCGACCTGTTCATGGAAGCGGTGTGCGGCAAGAGCCTGGGCAAGGCCGAGATCCACTTCATCCAGACCGGCGGCGCCGAGAAGAAAGAGCAGGTGTTCCTCAAGCTCGAACTCGAGGAGGCGATCATCAGCTCCTACTCGGCCAGCAGCAACGGCGAGCGCCCGAGCGAAACCTTCTCGATCAACTTCACCAAGATCAGCTACCAGTACGACTCCTTCAGCGGCGAGAAGATCACCACCGGCACGCCGAAGAAGTGGGACCTGGAAGCCAACGCCAAGATCTGACCTGGCCCCTTGGCCGGCCGGTGCCCAGGTGCCGGCCCGGCCCTTCGACCTGGAGTGTCGCCCATGACCCCCTTCATTTTGCCTGGCGCTGTCGATCATGGCTGAGCTGACCAGCAGTGAGCGTCTGCAACCCTCGCTGCTCGACCGCCTGAGCGACGACGCCCGCGACCAGTCGCACGAGCCCCGCGAGCAGCGCGTGCTGTCGATGCGCGCGCTGCGCAAGGCGGTGCTGCGCGACCTCGGCTGGCTGCTCAACAGCACCTGCCTGGGCAGTGTGCAGGACCTCACCGCCTACCCGCTGGCGGCGCGCTCGGTGCTCAACTTCGGCCTGCCCGACCTGTCCGGCAAGACCGCCACCGGCCTTGACCCGCAGGCCCTGGCGCGGCGCATCGAGCAGGTGATCGTCGATTTCGAGCCGCGCGTCCTGCCGGCCAGCGTGCGCGTCACGCCACTGGCCCGGGACCGCGAACAGGCCAGCCCCAACCAGGTGGCGTTCGAGATCCACGGTGAGCTGTGGGGCCAGCCGCTGCCCGAGCGCCTGTACCTGAAGACCGAACTGGACCTGGAGGCGGGCGATGTGAAGCTCTACGACATCGACGCTGGAGGTGTGCGATGAACCCCAAGCTGCTGCGTTCCTACGAGCGCGAACTCCAGCACCTGCGCGAGATGGGCGGTGAGTTCGCCCGCGATTTCCCCAAGGTCGCCGGGCGTCTGGGGCTGGAAAGCCACGCCTGCGCCGACCCTTACGTCGAGCGCCTGCTGGAGGGCTTCAGCTTCCTCGCAGCGCGGGTGCAACTGAAGATCGACGCCGAATTTCCACGCTTCACCAATCACCTGCTGGAGCTGGTCTACCCCCATTACCTGGCACCCACGCCAGCCACCGCCTTGGTGCAACTGCAACCGGACCTCGCCGAAGGCAGCCTGGCCGCCGGCTTCACCGTGCCGCGCGGCACGCCCTTGCACAGCCTGCTGGGCAAGGGCGACCAGACCGCCTGCGAATTCCGCACCGCGCATGACGTCACCCTCTGGCCGATCGAGCTCACCGAGGCCCGTTACTTCGCCTGCTCCGGGCAGGTCGGTGGTGTCGAGCTGGCGCGCCTGGGCCCGGTCAAGGCGGCGCTGCGCCTGCGCCTGAAAGTCGGCGCCGGGCTGACCTTCGACAAGCTCGCCCTCGAGCGTTTGATGCTGCACCTGCGCGGCGCCGAAGGGCTGGCCGGGCGCATCCAGGAGCAATTGCTGGCCCAGGCCGCCGGGGTGCTGGTGCAGCCGGTGCAGGCTGACAACCGCGGGCACGCCTTCATCGACGCCTCGGCGCTGCGCGCCCAGGGCTTCGACGACGACCAGGCCCTGCTGCCGGTGGCGCCGCGCACCTTCCAGGGCTACCGGCTGCTGCAGGAATACTTCGCCTTGCCGCAGCGCTTCCAGTTCGTCGAACTGGGCGGACTGGGCCCGGCGGTGCAGCGTTGCGACGTCAGTGAACTGGATGTGACGGTGCTGTTCAAGACCTTCGTGCCAGCGCTCGAAAGCAGCGTGTCCGCCACGCAGTTCGCACTGCACTGCACCCCGGCGATCAACCTGTTCCCCAAACGCGCCGACCGCGTGCATCTGTCCGACCAGCAGGTCGATTACCACGTGGTGCCCGACCGCACCCGGCCGATGGATTTCGAGATCCATCAGGTCACCGGTGTCACCGGCCACGGCAGCGGTGCCGAGTCCGAGCAGCGCTTCGAGTCGTTCTACCGCGCCAACGACTTGCACGACCCTCGCCAGGGCGCCTGGTTCCAGGTGCGCCGCGACACTCGCGTGCTCAGCGCCCAGCAGCGTCGCCAGGGGCCGCGCTCCAGCTACATCGGCAGCGAGATCTTCCTGACCCTGGTCGACGCCCACGAGGCGCCGTACCGCAGCGACCTGCGCCAGCTGGGCGTCGACACCCTGTGCAGCAACCGCGACCTGGTGCTGAGTATGCCGGTGGGCGTGGGCAAGACCGACTTCACCGTCGAGTCCGGCGCGCCGGTGCAGGCGGTGCGTTGCGTGGCCGGGCCGACCGCGCCGCGAGCCTCGTTCGCCGAGGGCGAAACCGCCTGGCGGCTGGTCAGCCACCTGTCGCTGAACTACCTGTCGCTGCTCGACCAGGACCCTGAGCAGGGCGCCAGCGCCTTGCGCGACCTGCTGCGGCTGTACTGCGGCGTCAGCGATACGCCGGTGCACAAGCAGGTCGACGGGCTGCGCTCGGTGAGCGCGCGGTCGATCGTGCGACGCTTGCCGATCCCAGGCCCGATCACCCATGGCCGTGGTTTGCAGGTGTGCGTCACAGTCGACGAGAGCGCCTTCGAAGGCGCCAGCCTGTTCGTCTTCGGCGCGGTGCTGGAGCAGTTCTTCGCCAAGTACGTGGCGCTCAACAGCTTCACCGAAACCCAGCTGCACAGCACCACGCGCGGCTTGATCATGCAGTGGCCGGCGAGGGTAGGGCGATGCGAGATCCTCTAGCGTTGTTGCAGCGGCTCGCGCAGAAACCGGCGTCGTTCGACTTCTACGCCGCCCTGCGCCAGCTCGAATGCGCCTTCGCCGACCGCCCACGGATCGGCCAGGCCAGCCGCCCGGCCGACGAGCCGCTGCGCTTCGGCCAGCAGCCGTCGCTGGCCTTCGAACCGGCGATGCTGGCGGGCCTGCAGGCGGGCGACGGGCACCAGGCGCCGCGCCTTCTGCTCAATGGCTTCGGCGCACTGGGCGCCAACGGCCCACTGCCGCTGCACCTGACCGAATACGTACGCGACCGCCAGCGCAATGTCGACGACCCGACCCTGGCGCGCTTCCTCGATATCTTCCACCACCGCCTGATCAGCCTGTTCTACCGCGCCTGGGCCAGTGCCCAGCCAGCGGTCAGCCTCGACCGCCCCGGCGCCGACCGCTTCTCCGACTACGTGGCCTCGCTGATCGGCCTGGGCATGCCCTCGCTGCAAGGCCGCGATGCCGTGCCGCAACTGGCCAAGCAGCACCATGCCGGGCGCCTGGCGCCGCACATGCGCAATGCCGAAGGCCTGGCCGCGCTGCTCAGCGACGACTTCGGCGTGCCGGTGCTGGTGGAGCAGTTCGTCGGCCACTGGATGACCCTGCCGGCCGATGGCCTGTGCGCCCTGCGCAGCGGGCCGAGCGCCGAGCGCCTGGGCGTGGGCACGGTGCTCGGGCGCAAGGTGTGGAACGCCCAGGGCAAGTTCCGCCTGCGGGTCGGCCCGCTGAGCATGGCCCAAGTGCGCCGCCTGCTGCCGGGCCAGCCCGGCCTGCGCCGGCTGACCGACTGGGTGCGCCAGTACGCGGGCCTGGCGTTGGACTGGGACGTCAACCTGATCGTCGCCCGCCAGCACCTGCCCGGCACCCGCCTGGGCCGGGATGCCCGGCTTGGCTGGAGCAGTTGGCTGAGCAGCGCACCACCGAGCGAAGACGACCGCCAATTGCTCATCAACCCGCGCCTTACCCCTTCCGCTTCCCCCTCATCGCAAGGATCAGATCATGGCTGAGATCAGTCGAGTGGCCCTGTTCGGCAAACTCAACGGCCTGTGCTACCGGGCCATCGAAAGCAGCACGGTGTTCTGCAAGCTGCGTGGCAACCCCTACGTGGAGCTGGCGCACTGGCTGCACCAGTTGCTGCAGGCGCAGGACAGCGACCTGGTGCGCATCGTGCGCCACTACAGCCTCGACCCGGCGCGCCTGGCCGTCGACCTGACCACGGCGCTGGACGGCCTGCCGCGTGGCTCCACCTCGATCACCGACCTGTCGTCGCAACTCGAAGACACGGTCGAGCGCGCCTGGGTGCATGCCACGCTGATGTTCGGGGAGGCCCAGGTACGTTCCGGGCACCTGCTGGTCGGCCTGCTCAAGGACCGCGCCCTGCGCAATGCGGCGCTGGCGTTGTCCGCCGAGTTCGCCAAGGTACGCGTCGACGACCTTACCGAATGCTTCGCCACTTTGCTGGCCGACTCGCCCGAGGCCAACCAGGCGGCCAGCGACGGTTTCCAGTTGGCACCGGGGGAAAGCTCCGGCGCGCTGCCCAGCGCCGGCCCGAATGGCCAGGAGGCGCTGGCGCGCTTCACCGTCGACCTCACCGGGCAGGCGCGCAGCGGCACGCTGGACCCGATCGTCGGGCGTGACGACGAGATCCGCCAGGTCATCGACATCCTCATGCGCCGCCGGCAGAACAACCCGTTGCTGGTCGGCGAGGCCGGGGTCGGCAAGACCGCCGTGGTCGAAGGCCTGGCCCAGCGCATCGTGCGCGGTGACGTGCCGCCAGCGCTGCGCACGGTGCGCCTGCTGGTGCTCGACATCGGCCTGCTGCAGGCCGGGGCGAGCATGAAGGGCGAGTTCGAGCAGCGCCTGCGCGCGGTGATCGACGAAGTGCAGGCCAGCGTCACGCCGGTGATCCTGTTCATCGACGAAACCCACACCCTGGTCGGCGCGGGCGGTGCGGCGGGCACCGGCGATGCGGCCAACCTGCTCAAGCCGGCGCTGGCCCGTGGCACGCTGCGCACGATCGGCGCGACCACCTTCGCCGAGTACAAGAAGTACATCGAGAAAGACCCCGCGTTGACCCGGCGCTTCCAGACCGTGCAGGTCGACGAACCCGACGAGGCCCGCGCGCTGCTGATGCTGCGCGGCATCGCCGAGAGCATGGCACGCCACCACCAGGTGCAGATTCTCGACACTGCGCTGGCTGCGGCGGTGCGCCTCTCGCACCGCTACATCCCCGCGCGCCAGCTGCCGGACAAGGCCATCAGCCTGCTCGACACCGCCTGCGCGCGGGTTGCCATCAGCCTGCACGCCACCCCGGCGGCGGTGGACGACAGCCGTCGGCGGCTCGAAGCGCTGGACACCGAGCAGGCGATCATCGCCCGCGAGCGCGCGCTGGGGGTGGACACCAACGCGCGCCAGGCGGCCCTCGACGCGCAGCGCACCCGCGAGCGCGAGCGGCTCGATGGTCTGGAGGCGTCCTGGGGCAGCGAGCAGGAACAGGTGGCGGCGATCGTCGAACTGCGCGGGCAACTGGGCGGCGAGGGCGCGAGCGACGACGCCCTGGTTGAGCTGCGCAGCCGCCAGCAGGCGCTGGCCGAGGCCCAGGGCGAGACGCCGTTGATCCTGCTCACCGTCGACGAGCAAGCGGTGGCCGCCGTGGTGCAGGACTGGACCGGCATTCCGGTCGGACGCATGGTGCGCAACGAGATCGACAACGTGCTCAACCTGGCCAGCAGCCTGTCGCGCCGCATCATCGGCCAGCCGCATGCCCTGGAAGCCATCGCCCGGCGTATCCAGACCGCGCGCGCCGGGCTCGACAACCCAGGCAAGCCGGTGGGCGTGTTCCTGCTCGCCGGTACCTCCGGGGTGGGCAAGACCGAGACCGCCCTGGCCCTGGCCGAGGCGCTGTATGGCGGTGAGCACAACCTGGTGACCATCAACATGAGCGAGTACCAGGAAGCGCACACGGTCTCCAGCCTCAAGGGCGCGCCACCCGGCTACGTCGGCTACGGCGAGGGCGGCGTGCTGACCGAGGCGGTGCGGCGCAAGCCCTACAGCGTGGTGTTGCTGGACGAGATCGAGAAGGCCCACCCCGATGTGCACGAGCTGTTCTTCCAGGTGTTCGACAAAGGCTGGATGGAGGACGGCGAGGGCAGGGTGATCGACTTCAGGAACACCCTGATCCTGCTCACCACCAACGTCGGCACGGAGACCATCAGCCATCTGTGCCAGCGACCGGAGCGGGTGCCGGACCCGGAAACCATCGCCCGCGCCCTGCGCGAGCCGCTGCTGCACGTCTTCCCGCCCGCGCTGCTCGGGCGGGTGGTGACCATCCCCTATTACCCGCTGAGCGACGCCATGCTCGCCAGCATCATCCGCCTGCAACTGGGCCGCATCGAGCGGCGCCTGGCCGAGCGCCACGGCGTGCCGTTCAGCTGCGACGAGGCAGTGGTAGCGCTGATCGCCAGCCGCTGCACGGAGCTCGAGAGCGGCGGGCGGATGATCGACGCGATCCTCACCCATTCGGTACTGCCCGCCATCAGCCGCGAATTCCTCGAACGGATGCTGCGCGGCGAAGCAGTCACCCGCGTGCACCTGGGCGTGCGCGACGGCGCTTTCGACTACACCTACGACGAGGAAGCGGCATGATCATCACCATGCACCTGTACACCGGCCTGTTCGTCTACGGCGACGCCATCGCCCAGATGCGCACCTTGCTGGCCATGCCCAAGGGGCGCGAAGGGTTCTTTCGCATCGACCTGATCCTGAAACCAGGCGAGGGCGTGGCGGCGAGCCTGCTGATGTCGCGCAAGTCCCTGTACATCGATGCCTTCCTCGGTGCCGATGGCACCTGGTACCACTTCGCCGATTCCGAGCCGCCGTTCGCCCCGAAGCTGGGCGTGGGCGGCAACAACAACCGCCTGCGCAAGATTGACCTGAAGGGCACTCATTCGGCCTTGCGCACCAACACCACGGCCACCACCTACTCGGCCTTCACCCGCATGGACCTGGTAGCGCTGCGCCAATACAGCGGCGGCGGCTACGACCACCTCAGGCTGCCGCTGTCGTTCGCCGTGGTCGTCTGCGCGGAGGCGGTGCGCTTCAAGGAAACCGAGCTGCGTATCGAACGCCTGCTGGCCAGCGAGCACGACGCCTACAAGCCGCTGGGCGACTGGCAGACGCTGTTCAAAGACTGGGAAAAGCTCACCGAGGTGCAAAGCGCCAAGGTGTGGGTGCGCCACGCAGGCTGACAGGGGAGACAACGAGCATGTCCGAGCGCGACGGCAAGAAAAGCAGCTACGAGTTCATCAAAGCCTTGGAAGAGGCGGCCGACCCTGATTGCGTCAAGGCCTGCAAGCAAGGGCCGATCCTCGACCTGTACCGCATCGATTTTCGCTACCTGCCGGTGGACGCGCGCATCAAGCAGTTGATGCGCACCTTGATGCAATCGACGGCGCCCTACGATTGCAGCGCCATCGCCACCTCGATCGGCGACGACACCCTGGGGGCGATGCGCCAGATCCATTCCAACACCCCCTGCTACCTGCCGCAGTTGACGGCGCAGCAGCCGGCCTCGGCACGCGGGCAGCTGTACCACACCTACGCGCAGGCCAACAAACACCACTCGGCCGACCGCGGCGGCGGCAACTGTGCCACTGGCTACGTCGAGTACACCGCGGGCGACCTGGACGCCTACGGCTGGGGCGGCAACCGCTTTCGCATTGTCTTCGACTACCTCAACGCGCGGCTGTACTTCGCGCCGCTGCACTACGCCTCGTGGCGTTTCAGCGGCAGCCAGCTGGAGACCGTCGACAAGCCGGCGGCGTTCTCTGGCCATCCGAACCCGTTCTTCTGGATTACCGACATCAAGTGAACCCAGGCCTGCCGGCCTTCGAGAGCCTTCCATGAACAAGAAACAAGATTTCGCATTTTCCTGTGGCGCGGCATCGCTGTTGTGCGCGGCGGCGGAGCTGGGCGTGACCACCATGCCGAACACCGGCGCGCGCAGCACCGGCCAGGCCTTGCAGGCCAACTATTTCTGCGAGGCGGCGCTGTACCAGATCACCTCGGGGTCCGTGACGGGCGGGCGGCTGGACAAGGAGCAGGCCGACTTGAGCAAGCTGGGCTATTCCTTCCCGCACAACGTGGCCATCGCTGCCCGCGAGTTGGGGTTGGATGTGAAGATCTACATGAGCGGGATGATCGCCAGCGCGTTGTCGACCTTCTACCCCGATGCCGAGACCAAGTGCGTGCGGGCGGGCTTCCCGATCATCCATTCCGAGCCACCGGCCCTGGCGGCCAACCGGCGGGCGCTGAAAATCGTGATGACCTTCGGCATCGGCCTGCACTACGTGATGCAGCGTCCGGACGGCACCTACATGGACCCGGGTGACGGCAAGGACTTCGCCGACTTCAAGCAGATGAACCTGTGGAGCAAGTGCTACAACGCCACCGGCATCACCCTGGTGCTGGAGCGGCTGGTGTCTACCGCCGCGGCCTGATCGCGTCGCCTGGCACGGGCTACGCCCGTGATCTCGCGGCAAGTCGGATCGCCGCACCGCCGCTCCCACAGGTACAGCGCGGTTCTCAGGGACAGCGCCGTCCTTGTGGAGCGGCGGTGCGGCGATCCGACTCGTCCCGCGATAGGGCCATCCGCAGCACCCTCGCGCTCACCCCACACGCTTTTTCATCCCCCACGGAATAAACCCCGCTCCCCACCTGTTGTGTCCCCAAGGCCGACCCTTGCGGCCACCCCGCGTGAAGGAGCCCTGGATGCCCGTTACCCAAGCCAACCGCGAAATTGCCGTCACCTGCGTGCTGGCCCCCGACACCCTGCTGTTCCGGCGCATGACCGCCCGTGAAGGCCTGTCGACCTTGAGCGAATACCACATCGACCTCTACAGCGAACGCACCGACCTGGACCTCGACGACCTGCTCGCCACCCCCCTGACCGTTGCCGTGGAACTGCCCAAGGGCGGCCAGCGCCACTTCAGCGGCCTGGTCACGCGCTTCGCCTATACCGGCCGCCAGGGCCGCTTCGCCACCTACCACGCAGTGGTGCGCCCATGGCTGTGGCTGCTCACCCGCAGCAGCGACTGCCGGATTTTCCAGCAGCGCAACGTGCCGGACATCGTCCAGGCGGTGTTCGCCCCCTACACCCTGGCCGACGTCGACACCTCGGGCCTGAGCGCCAGCTACCCGGCCCTTGAGTACTGCGTACAGTACCGCGAAAGCGACTTCGACTTCGTCAGCCGCCTGCTGGAGCAGGCCGGCATCTACTACTTCTTCCGCAGCGCGGCCGGCCGCCACACCCTGGTGCTGGCCGACGGCTACGGCGCCCACGCGCCCGCCCCAGGCTACGCACAGGTGCGCTACCTGCCAGCCGAGGACCAGGCCATGCGCGACAGCGAGGTGATCTACGACTGGCGCATGAGCGGCGAAGTCGAGCCCGGCGCCTGGGCCCTGCAGGACTACGACTTCGAAAAACCCTCGGCCAACCTGCTGGTCAAGTCGACCCAGGCGCGCCCCTACGCCCAGTCACGCTTCGAGCGCTACGACTACCCCGGCAAGTACCGCGAGCGCCCGCAGGGCGAGACCCTGGCCCGCCAGCAGCTCGAGGCCCGGCACACCAGCTACCGGCGCATCGAGGGCGCCACCCGCGCGCGCGGGCTGTTCCCCGGCGCGCTGTTCACCCTCAGCGAACACCCGCGCGGCGATCAGAACCAACAGGTGCTGGTGCTCGCCGCCGAATACGAGCTGTCGTCCGACACCTACGAACCGACCCGCCCCGAAGACCCGGCGCCCGTGCTCACCTGCCGCTTCACCGCGCTGCCGCGCCAGCAGGACTACCGCCCGCCATGCCTCACCCCGCGCCCGCTGGTGCACGGCCCGCAGACCGCCAAGGTAGTGGGCAAGGCCGGCGAGGAGATCTGGACCGACCCGTATGGCCGGATCAAGGTGCAGTTCCACTGGGACCGCGAAGGCCAGGAAAACGAGAACAGCTCGTGCTGGATCCGCGTCGCCCAGGGATGGGCCGGCAAGCGCTGGGGCAGCCTGTTCCTGCCGCGCATCGGCCAGGAAGTGGTGGTGAGTTTTCTCGAAGGCGACCCCGACCGCCCGCTGGTCACCGGCAGCGTCTACAACGCCGAGGTGATGCCGCCCTACAACCTGCCCGAACAAGCCACCCGCTCGACCCTCAAGAGCCACTCCAGCAAAGGCGGCAACGGCTACAACGAACTGCGCTTCGAAGACCGCAAGGGTGCCGAGCAGGTGTTCATCCACGCCGAGCGCAACTTCGACCAGCGCATCGAGCGCGATGCCCTCGATTGGGTGGGCGGCGAGCGCCATTCGCGAGTGGCCAAGGACCTGCGCGAACGCGTCGGCGGCGACCGCCACCAGCATGTGCTGGGCGACCGCACCGAGAAGGCCGTGGGCAGCGTGTCCCAGGCCGCCGGCCGTGACCTGCAGCTGGACGGCGCGCTCAAGGCCAGCCTCAGCGGCGGCACCGACGTGCACATCAAGGGCGGCATGAACGTGGTGATCGAGGCGGGGGCGAGCATCACCCTCAAGGCCGGCGGCTCGTTCCTGACCCTCGGCCCGACCATCATCGCCTCGATGCTGCCGCTGCCGTTGCCCCAGGCCTCGGCCGCCGCCAACGCCCTGGTGCTGGCCTCGCGGCCCGGCCCGGTGGGCCAGCCGCTGGAGCCCAAGGAGGCCGACGATGGCCGCCAGTGAGCCCCGCCACCTTCCTGCCGAAAGGAACCTGACATGCCTGTGAAACTGTGGGTCGAACGTTATCGCGGGCAGCCGCCCGCAGCTGAGCTGGCGTGCCTGATCGACGTCGCCGGCACCTTGGGCCGCGCGCCCGGCAACGACCTGGTGCTGGACGATCCGGGCAAGTACATCTCCCGCAGCCACGCCCGCGTCGAGCGGCGTGAGGGCGGCTACTACCTCACCGACACCGGCAGCAACCCCAGCGTGATCAACGAGCGCCTGCTCGGCCATGGCCGCGAGACGCTGCTGCAGGCCGGCGACCAGTTGGTGATCGGCGACTACCAGATCGGTGTGGCGCTGCTCGCGGTGGAGCAGGCCGACCCCGACCAGACGGGGGTTGGCGCCACCCAGACCCTGGCGGTGTTCGTGCCACCGGCGCCGGTCCAGCCGCCGCCGCCACCGCCGCTGGAAGCCGCCGTGGCACCGCGCAGCGAGCCGGGCTTCAGCCAGCCACGGGTGGACACCGACGCCCTGGCGGCGGCGAGCATCGTGCAAGGCGAGTCAGTGTTCGAGCCGGCCCCGATGCTGGACGACCCGCTGGGCCTGAACCTGTTCGGCGGCCAGCGCCCCACGGCGGCCTTCCTCGGCACCCCGGCCGATCATCTGTCGCCGGAGTTGCAGGCCCTGCCGGCCTTGCCTGTCAGCCCAGCCCCCCAGGCGCCGGAAGCGGCGTTGATCCCCGATGGCTACGATGCCCTGGCCGACCTGCTGGCGACGCCCGCCGCCCCAGCCAGCCTGGCGCCTGCACCCACCCCAATCGCAACACCAGCCCCCGTTGCCGCAGAACCCACGGCGGCCGGCGAAGACCCTGTGCTCCAGGCCCTGCTCGAAGGCCTCGGCCTGCCGCACCTGCGCGCCTCGCGCAGCCCCGAAGAGCTGGCCCGGCTGGTGGGAGAAATGCTCCGCGCCGCCACCGGCGGCACCATGGGCGTGCTGATGGCGCGGGCGCTGACCAAGCGCGAAAGCCATATCGAGATGACGATGATCGGCGCGCATTCGAACAACCCGCTGAAGTTCTTCCCCGACCCCACCAGCGCCCTCAGCCAGATGCTCAGCACCGACGCCCCGGCCTATCTGCCCGGCGTGCAGGCGCTGCACGCCGCCTTCGACGACCTGCGCGCCCACGAGATGGCGGTGATCGCCGGCATGCGCGAGGCCCTGGGCGAGGTGATGCAGCGCTTCGACCCGGTGCGTATCGAACGTCGACTGGCCGCTCCCGGCGCCCTGGAACGCGTGCTGCCCTCGACGCGCAAGGCCCGCCTATGGGCGCGTTTCGCAGAGCTGCACGCCGAGCTTGCACGCGATGGCGACGAAGACCTGCAACGCCTCTACGGCGAGAAATTCTCCGTGGCCTACCAGCAGCAGGTCAGCCGCCTGCGCGACATGCCCTGAACCCCTTTACCCGAGATCGCATTCATGTCCTGGAACAGCAAAGTCGTCTGGTCGGAAGGCATGCTCCTGCAGCCCCAGCACCTGCAGCAGCACGACCGTTTCCTCAATGCCCACCTGGAGGCCCGGGTCGCGGCGCTGCGCCCCTACGCCTGGGGCTTTTCGCGCCTGGAGCTCGACGAGCAGCACCTGGCCTTCGGCAAGCTGGCGCTCAAGGCCTACAGCGGCGTGCTGCCTGATGGCACGCCGATCGGCCTGCCATTCGACGAGATGCCGTTGCCGCTGGAGATCCCTGCCGACGCCCGTGACCTCGACGTGGTGCTGGCGCTGCCCACCGCACGCCATGGCGTGGCGGAAGTGGACGACCGCGTGAGCGCGGAAAACTTCGCCCGCCATCGCAGCGTCGAGTACGAGGCCTGGGACAGCAACGGCCTGGACAACAGCGCGCTGATGAACGTCGGCAAGCTGCGCCTGCGCCTGGCCCTGGCCAGCGACGTCGCTGACGCCCACGCGGTGTTGGGCGTGGCACGGGTGCTGGAGCGCCGCGCCGACCAGCAGGTGTTGCTCGACCCCGCCTACTGCCCGCCGAGCCTCACTTTGCAGGCCGCACCGCGCCTGGCGGCGTTCGTCGACGAACTGCTGGGCCTGCTGCACCAGCGCGCCGAGGCCATGGCCACGCGCCTGGCCCAGCCGGGTGCCAGCGGCGCGGCAGAGATCGCCGACTTTTTGCTGCTGCAACTGCTCAACCGCAGCGAGCCGCTGGTGCGTCACCTGGCCGGCATGGCCGGGCTGCACCCCGAGGCGTTGTACCGCCAACTGACGGAGTTGGCCGGCGAGCTGGCGACCTTTACCCACGCCGACAAGCGCGCCAGCCGCTACCCGGTGTACCGCCACGATGCCCTGGCCGAGACCTTCGCCCCGCTGATGCTCGACCTGCGCCGCGCCCTGGCCACGGTGATCGATGCGCGCGCCCTGCAGATCCCGCTGGAGGAGCGTCAGTTCGGTATCCGCGTGGCGGTGCTGCCCGACCGCGCGCTGCTCGGCAGCGCCACCTTCGTCCTCGCCGTGCATGCGCAGATGCCGGCCGAAGCGGTGCGCAGCGGGTTCCCGCCGCAGGTCAAGCTGGGCTCGGTGGAGAAGATCCGCGACATGGTCAACCTGCAACTGCCCGGCATCGGCCTGCGGCCCTTGCCGGTGGCGCCGCGGCAGTTGCCGTTCCACGCAGGCTTCACCTACTTCGAACTCGACCGCAACAGCGCGTACTGGCAACAGCTGACCCAGTCGGCAGGCTTCGCCCTGCACGTGGCCGGCAGCTTCCCCGGGCTGGACATGCAGTTCTGGGCCATCCGCAACGCCTGATCGACAGCGCAGGTACATCACCGTGAACATGAACGACTCCCTTGAGCCCGGGCAAGACCCGGACCACACCCTGTTGCTGCCGACCCCCGGCGGCCGCCGCCCGGCCTCCAGCGCCGCGCCTGCGCCGGTCGAAGCCGACCTGGCCCTGCGCGGCGCCGGCCTCAACCCGCTGGTGCGCGCCGCCAACCCCTTGCTCGACCTGGTGGTGCCGCTGCGTGGGCTGACCCGCGCACCGGACATGGAAACCCTGCGCGAGCGGCTGGTGCAGGCCGTGCAGCAGTTCGAGGCGCAGGCGCGCAACGCCCGGGTGGAAGCCCAGACCCTCGCCGCGGCGCGCTATGCCCTGTGCACGCTGGTCGACGAAACCATCTCCAGCACGCCTTGGGGCGCCGGGGTGTGGAGTGGCAGCAGCCTGCTGGTGACCTTCCACAACGAGGCCTGGGGCGGCGAGAAGTTCTTCCTGATCCTGCAGCGCCTGAGCCTGGATGCGCGCGCCAACCTCGACGTGCTGGAGCTGATGTACCTGTGCCTGGCCTTGGGCCTGGAAGGGCGCTACCGCGTACTGGACCGTGGCTTCGACCAACTGGCGGCCCTGCGCGAGCGCCTGTTGCAGTTGATTCGCCAGCAGCGCGGCGCGGTCGAGCAGGACCTTTCGCCACGCTGGCGCGGTGCGCCCACTGCGCCGGTGTCGATGCTGCGCCTGGTGCCGCTGTGGGTGCTGGCGGCCTTGGCGGCGCTGCTGCTGGTGCTGTTGCAGGTGACCGGCAACTGGCTGCTCAATCGCGCCTCGGACCCGGTGTTCGCGCAGATGGGCGAGCTGCGCCTGGCCTCGCCGTTGAAGGCCGCCCAGCCCACGGGGCCGGCGCCGGTGCGGGTGTCCGGGTTCCTCGCCGAGGAGATCGCCCAAGGCCTGGTGAGCGTGCGCGAAACCAGTGACCGCTCGGTGATCACCCTGCGCGGCGACGGTGTGTTCGCCTCTGGCAGCGCCGAGGTGTCGAGCGCCTTCGACGGTCTGTTGACGCGCATAGGCGAGGCGCTCAAGGGCGTGCCTGGCGACGTGCTGGTGGTCGGTCACACCGATAACGTGCGGCCTGCGCTGGGTTCGCGGTTGTCGTCGAACTTCGACCTGTCCAACACCCGCGCGCGCAACGTCGCGCGCCTGCTGGCCGAACGCGCCGGGCCCGCCACGCGCTACCGCAGCGAAGGCCGTGGCGAGACCGAGCCGCTGGTGGCCAACGACTCGGCCGCCAACCGCGCGCGCAATCGCCGCGTAGAGATCACCGTATTTGTTCCTGCGCAGCCGCAGTGAGGTCCAGGCGATGTCTTATCTGATCTATCTGTTCGATACCTTCATGCGCGGTCTGCGCTGGCTGGCCAGTTCCTGGCTGCTGTCGCTGCTGGGCGTGGCGTTGATGGCGCTGCTGATCTGGTACGAAGGTCCGCTGCTGTCATTCGACGGGCGCGAGCCACTGGCCTCGACCTGGGCGCGCGGCTGGCTGGTGGCGGCGTTGCTGGCCGCGTGGTTGGCCTATTTCGGCTGGCGCGCTTTTGCTGCCTGGCGCGCCAACCGCCTGCTGATGGCCGGGGTCACCGATGAGCAGGCCGGGGAACCCGCCTCGGCGCGCGCCTCGCAGGCCGAGGTGGCGCATCTGGCCGAGCGCATGCGCGAGGCGATGGCCGTGCTGCGCAAGGCCAGCCCCGGCTGGAAACCGGGCGGGCAGTACCTGTACCAGTTGCCGTGGTACCTGTTCGTCGGCGCCCCAGGCAGCGGCAAGACCACTGCGTTGACCCACTCCGGCCTGCAATTCCCGCTCAGTGACACCCACGGCGCCACGGCCATCGGCGGCATCGGCGGCACGCGCCACTGCGACTGGTGGTTCACCGACGAAGCCGTGCTGCTGGACACCGCCGGGCGCTACACCACCCAGGACAGCGACGCCGAGGTCGACAAGGCGGCCTGGCGCGGTTTTCTCGACCTGCTGAAAAAGCACCGCCGACGCAGCCCGGTCAACGGCGTGATCGTCACCCTGAGCGTCAGCGACCTGCTGCAACAAGGCGAGGCCGAGCGCCAGCGCCAGGCCATGGCGATCCGCGCGCGCCTCGACGAGCTGCACGAACGCCTGGGCGTGCGCTTCCCGGTGTACGTGGTGGTGACCAAGTGCGACCTGCTGGCCGGTTTTGCCGAGTACTTCGAGCACTTTGGGCGCGATGAGCGCAGCCAGGTGTGGGGCGTGACCTTCCCGCTGGCCCAGAGCGAGCAGCCGGGAGCGGCGCTGGCGGGCTTCCCGGCCGAGTTCGAGGCGCTGGAGCGGCAGTTGCAGGTGCGCGTGCTCGAGCGCATGCAACAGGAGCGTGACCTGTCGCGACGTGCCTTGCTGTACAGCTTCCCACAGCAGTTCGCCGGCATGGGCGACGTGCTGGCGGGCTTCCTGCGCACGGTGTTCGAACCCAACCGCTTCCAGGCACCGACCCGCCTGCGCGGGGTGTACTTCACCAGCGGCACCCAGGAAGGCAGCCCGATCGACCGGGTGCTGGCCTCGCTGGCCGCCGCCTTCGGCCTGGGGCGCAAAGTGCTGCCTGCCGGGTACGCCAGTGGGCGCAGCTACTTCATCACCCGGCTGCTGCGCGAGGTGATCTTCAAGGAAGCGGGCCTGGCCGGGCTCGACCCGCGCCAGGAGCAGCGCCGCCGCCAATGGTTGCGCGCGGGGATGGTGCTGGTCGCGGTGCTGACGCTGCTGCTGGCGCTGGGCATGGCGCTCAGTTACCAGCGCAACCGCGTGCTGGTCGATACCGCCGCGCAACGTACCGCTGAGGTGGCGCAACTGGCCAAGGCGCTGCCGGCTGAGGGCAACGTGCTGCAGGCGTTGCCGCTGCTCGACGCTGCCCGCGCCTTGCCCGCGGGTTACGACCAGCGCGGGGAGGGCGTGCCGCTGCTTGAGCGTTTTGGTTTGTACCAGGGTGACAAGCTCGGTGCCGGGGCCGTGGCGCTGTACCACCGCCTGCTGCGCAGCACCCTGCTGCCGTCGATCGTCGGCAACCTGGAGAGCGCCTTGCGCCGGGGCGATGCCAGCAACCAGGACTTCCTCTACGAAACCCTGCGCGTGTACCTGATGCTCGGCCAGCGCCAGTTCTTCGATGCCGCCTCGGTGCAGGCCTGGGTCGATGTCGACTGGCGCCGCGAGCTGCCCCAGGCCAGCGAGGCGCAGCGCCAGCAACTATGGGCGCATGTCGCCGCGCTGCTCGAAGACGCCGACGCCGAGCCGGTACAGCTCGATGCCGACCTGATCGCCAAGACCCGCCTGACCCTGGCGGGCATGCCGCTGTCGCAGCGCATCTACAACCGCCTCAAGCGCCAGGTGGCCCAGGCCGGGCTGGCCGAGCAGAGCGTCAACGCTGCCGCCGGGCGCGATGCCTCGTCGTTGCTGGTGCGGCGCAGCGGCCTGCCGCTGTCGCGCGGCGTAAGCGGCGTGTACAGCGTGGCTGGCTACCGCGCCTTGCTGGCCAGGCGCGAGCGCGCCGTGGCCGACATGGCCCGCGACAGCTGGGTGCTCGACCGCCAGGAAGCGGCCCTCGGCGCGGGCGATAGTGCGCGCCTGGGCGCTGCGGTGCTTGAGCTGTACTACGCAGACTATATCCGCCAGTGGGATGCCTACCTGGCCGACGTGCAACTGGTGCCCCTGGCCAGCCTCGGCCAGGCGGCCCAGGTGAGTAATGCCCTGGCCGCCGCCGACTCACCGTTGCGCGCCTTCCTCCAGACCGCCGCACGCGAGACCACCCTCGAAGGCGTGCTGGCCGACACCCCCGGCGACAGCGCCGGTAACCCGGTCGACCGCGCCCTGCGCGAACGCCTCGACAGTGCCCGCAAGCGCCTGGAAAGTGCGTTGTCCGACAGCGCCCCGGCCCCCGCGCCGGCTGCCACCGGCAACCCAGTGGACCAGCACTTCGCCGCCCTGCATGCCCTGGCGGGCAGCGCCACCCCGGCGTCGCTGGAGGAAAGCCTGACCCTGCTCAAGGACGCCGCGCAGTTCTTCGACAGCGCCGAAAATGCCCGCCGCAGTGGCACGCCAGCGCCCAGCGGCGAGGTGCTTGGGCGCATCAAGCGCGCCGCAACCGAGCAGCCAGCCCCGTTGTCCGAGGTGCTGCGCGCAGTCGACAGTGGCGGCAGCGCGCTGACCCTCGGCAACGAGCGCGAACGCCTCAATGCCCTGTGGGTGGCCAATGGCGCGCCGTTCTGCCGCGATGCCATCGCCGGGCGCTACCCGCTGGTGCGCGGCGCCAGCCGCGACGTCACCGCCGACGACTTCGGCCGCTTCTTCGGCCCTGGCGGCATCATGGACGACTTCTTCAGCCGCAACCTCGCGCCCTACGTCGACATGAGCAGTAGCCAATGGCGCTGGCGCGCCAACGGCAGCGCGCCGCTGAGCATCCCCCAGGAGGTGCTCGACCAGTTCCAGCGCGGCGCACGCCTGCGCGACATGTTCTTCGCCGCCGGTGCCCGTCAGCCCTCGCTGCGCTTCGACGTGCAACCCCTGACCGTCGATCCCGCATTGGGCCAGGTGACGCTGGATATCGCTGGCCAGCCGGTGACGTTCGTGCCTGGCGGCGATACCGGATTCACGCCGATCGTGTTGCCCAGCGGCAAAGGCAGCGACCGCGTGCAATTGCAGTCTCCCACCGGTAGCGGCCTGCGCAGCGACGGCCCTTGGGCCTGGTTGCGTTTGCTTGACCAGGGGCAGGTCAGCGGTGAATCGGGTGAGCGCTTCCTGCTCACGTTCAACCTGGGCGGGCACAAGGTGAGCTACACGCTACGCGCCAGCAGCGTGATCAACCCGTTCCGCCGCGACGCGCTGGAGCAGTTCCGTTGCCCGGCGCGGTTGTGAGGTGAGGCCCTTGGAACAGCGCGTTTCGCGCACCGGCTTCTACGGCAAGCTGGTGACCCATGGCGATTTCCTCAGCCGGCGCCTGTCGCCCGCGTTCGTGCGAGGTTGGGATGACTGGTTGCAGGCCGGCCTGCGCGCCAGCCGCGAGCGCCTGGGAGCTGGGTGGGAGCAGGCCTACCGCTGTAGCCCGATCTGGCATTTCGCCCTGGCCGCCGGGGTCTGCGGCGAGCCCGCCTGGGCTGGCGTGATGATGCCCAGTGTCGACCGGGTGGGGCGTTATTTTCCCCTGACCCTGGCCTATGGCGGGCCGGACATTCCAGTGCTGGAGCGCCTGCGGCGCGACGGCGCGTGGTACGCCGAAGTGGAGCGCCTGGCATTGTCGACCCTGGAGACGGGGTTCGTGCTGGAGCGCTTCGACCGCGACCTCAGCCAGTTGCCCGCTCCATTACGGCCAGAGCCCGCAAGCATCGCGCCTGCGTGGGGGCAGCCGGCGATGGGCGCGATGTGGTCGGCGCTGCCGGAGCAGGACGGAATGGCGCAGGCGGTCGAACAGTGGTTGCTGCAACTGGACGGGCTGGCGGGGCAGCGGTCGTTGGCCGGGCATGCCTTGTTCTGGACCGAGGGCGGGCCGCAGGTGGCGCCGACGCTGCTGGTGAGCCGGGGTTTGCCGGGGGTGGGGTGGTTCGTTGGCATGCTGGGCGGGGAGGGTGGCGGCGCGGCTTGAGCTTCATACCTGCACCGCCCTCACCGCTGATCTTGAGTACAGCGAGGTACCTGTGGGAGCGGGCTTGCCCGCGAAAAAGACCCCGCCGTGTCAGGCACGGCGGGTCACGTCACATCCATCTCAAACCACCTCACAGCAAGCGGCCACCGCATCAATCTCCACCAGCATGCCATCCAGCGCCAGCCGTGGAACGGGGATCAGGGTGCAGACCGGATGCCCGCTTTCCCAGACCCGATTTGCTTCGCTGACCCATTCACGCAAGCGATGCTCATCATGATCGACGATCAACAAGGTCAGCTTGAACACCTGTTGCAAGCTCGCGCCCTGCGACCGCAGCGCCGTGTCCAAATTGGCCAGTGCCTGCCTGGCCTGCGCGGCAAACTCGGCGGGCAGTCGCCCGTCGACATCCTCGCCACCTTGCCCGGCAATGAACAACAGCCTGGCTCCAGGTGCTACTGCGGCGACGTGGGAGTAACCGTTGCTGCTCGGGTCGTACAGCCCGGGTGGATTGGACAGCGCGAATGCGGGACGGGAATCTGCGGACATGGGATTGCTCCAGAAGAAAGAGCGGGCAGTCTGCAACCTCGAGTCAACTTGAGGTCAAGCGCGTTTGTGGCAGAGAGAAGAAATCTCCTGGACACAACGCAGTCACTCAATCAGGCGGAAATCCTACGCCACGGTCATGCTGCACTCGATGCCGTGCGCTCGCTGTTGGAGTGAGTGCTGGCCCAGGTGGAGCTCAAGAGCCGAGCGCAGCCGCTGTCCCTGCACTCGTCCGTATTCATTCCAAAGGGCTTGCAGGGCCTCTGTGGGGGCGGGCTTGCCCGCGATCACGGGCAACGCCCGTGCCATGCACCGCATCGCCTGCTTCGCGGGTAAACCCGCTCCCACAGAGTGGACGTCGCACTTACGAAACGCGATTTTTCAGTGTCCGAAATGGGGCGAAAGCAGTCTTCCGCTACCGCCAGCTCCCCCTAAGGCGGTGGGCAATTTCAGGAATAAGGCTGAGTCGTTGATTGCACGATAAACAACGAAAACCATCAGGGTCAGCTAGAGTTTTGATGAGTACAACACCGCGAGATAACGATCATGCTAAAACAAGAAGCAGACGACGTGATTGAGCGTATTCGGGAAGATCTGAAAAGGCACGGTGTGCTGATCGGCTACGATCCCGAGTTTACTACTGCTGAATTCGGGTGCGACCTGGACCATCACGTTGCTCAGGTCAGAGAGGATCCGAACAACCGTGTGTTGCAGATTGCGATACATGACGAAGGGCTCTGGAATCAGCTCCAGCAGGGAAATGTGTATCGGTGTAGCGTCAGTGATTGTCGAGGAAAGCTCTTCGGCATTCCTATTACGATAGAACCGAGAGAGGATGAGTCCTACACCATTGAGTACAGGCTCTGAAGTTTCAGGAGGGTCGTCTGCCGTCCAGATTCCCGTCCCGCAGACGAGTCGGCAGATCACCCTCTGTCGGAAGCAAAAAGCCCACAGCGATTTTCGCAGTGGGCTTGCGTCCATACAGGATGCCAAGCCTCGATCCCATCTGCCCTGATGTCCAGGAACTGCCTGTCGAGCTGCAGTAAGGATGGCGCATCAGTTGTTGGCACAGCCATTCCCCACGATTCTGTACTCCATGATATGCCGCTCGCCATTGGAGTCGTCGTAAGTCAGCTGCATCGGCACAACTTCGCAGACATTGGGCACCGGCGTAACAGCCACAACGTGCGCGATATCCAGGTTCTGAGAGTAGCGATAGGGTTCAACCGTCATTGGTGCAGCTCGAGTGCCTTGGTCATCGGCCATGGCAACAGAACCAAGGCAGCCTAGGAACAGAACGAGTAAGAGTTTCATGGTGATCACCTGTACTGAGGGCGTAAGAAGGCCTGAGCATCCGATTGGCGCTCAGTCGTCATGAATGTTGGGGATGGCCCGGCGCGGTATGGCACCGGGCTGAGCTACATCAGAAAGGCTTGGTAGGCAGGTACTTGCCGTCCAGGGTGATCACAGCACGGTGGCCACCGTCCGGGTCTTCGACTTTCTTGATGTCCAGCTTGAAGTTGATGGCGCTGATGATGCCGTCACCGAACTTCTCGTGGACCAGCGCTTTGAGGGTGGTTCCATACACCGACATCATTTCGTAGAAGCGGTAGATGGTAGGGTCGCTCGGCACGCCGTCGAAGAAACTGCCGCGAATCGGCATCGATTGCAGCAGTGCGACTTGATCAGCATCGAGGTCGAGCTTTTCGCCTACGACCTTCGCGGCGCTTTCAGGCAGCGGATGCTGGCCAAGCAAGGCCGCGGTGACGAAGGCCTCGGACAGGCCCGTACCGTCAACGATTTGCGCGAAGGACAGGTCTTTGCGAGCCTTGGCCTGAATGATGACTTCGGTCAGTTCCTGGCGAGCGGTGCGGGTGGCTTGGGTCTGGATCATGGTGAGTCTCCTGGGTAAGAAAAGGTGCAGGTACAGGTTTCAGGCGACGTGCCTGGCTGGCTGGGAAACGGCGTGGACTTCTGGGTGTTCCGCGAGAGACACGAAGGTGCCGGTGCTGCCATCAAAAGCGTCGATACGTCCGCTCTCGATGTCATAGATCCAACCGTGCAGGGTCACGCGGCCTTCTTCTAGCGCCAGGCGTACGGAGGGGTGGGTCTGGATGTTGGCCAACTGCGCGACCACGTTTTCGCGCACCATGGAGGCAACCTTGCTTGGTCCGTCCGCGTGCTGACGGGCCTCATTGACTACCTTGGCTGAGTCGGCATACCGCAACCAGCTGGCTACGGCGGGCATGTGATCCAGGCATTTGCAGGTGGCGATGGCGGTCATCGCGCCGCAGTCGGAGTGGCCGCAGATCACGATGTCTGCAACCTTGAGTCCGGCGACCGCGTATTCGACCGACGCCGAAACCCCACCCGGCTCTGGCCCGTACGACGGCACGATATTGCCGGCGTTGCGGATGACAAACAGATCGCCTGGCTCGCGTTGGGTGACCAGCTCAGGCACCAGTCGGCTATCAGAGCAGGAGATGAAGAGAGCCTTTGGCGCCTGCTGATTGGCAAGGTCCTTGAACAGTTTGACCCGCTCCGGAAAGGCATTTTTTTGAAACTTCAGAAATCCGTCGATGATCGCTTTCATGGTTGCTGTCTCGATGTCGCTGGGTGTGAGACGGAGATTAAGCAGCGCATGGCATAAGGTAAAAGTCTCATTTATTATGAGTTGGATCAGATTATCTTATGGGTATGGACATGCTCGCTCGCCACATCCAGTACTTCCTGGCCGTTGCAGAACATCTCAGTTTCACGAAGGCCGCAGCAGCGCTGCATGTCTCTCAGCCGGCGCTTTCTCAGCAAGTAAGGCAGTTGGAAGAGAGCCTGGGAGCCCAGTTGTTCGACCGATCAGGCCGCACGACGCGTTTGACTGACGCGGGGGATGTCTACCTTCTCTATGCGCGCCGTGCGCATCAGGAACTGCAGGAAGCCAAAAGGGCTATACATGATGTCAGCGACCTCAGCCGTGGCTCATTGCGTGTTGCGGTAACGCCGACGTTCACGACCTATCTGGTGGGGCCGCTGATCGAGGTATTTCACTCCAGATACCCCAAGATTACCGTCAACCTGAAAGAGCTTTCCCAGGAGCGTATCGAGGAGCTGTTGTTGGCGGGAGAGCTGGACGTAGGGATCGCTTTTGATGAAATACATGCGCCGGATATCGAAGCCATCCCCTTGCTGAACGAAACGCTTGCTTTGGTCATGAACCGCAGACACCGCCTGGCCGAGGAACGCTCCATTACCTCGCACGGCCTGAGTGCAGAGTCTTTGGTCTTGCTCAGCACAGAGTTTGCCACTCGCGAGCAAATCGACCGCTACTGCCGCAAATATGAGATTCGTCCCAAGGTGCAGATGGAGGCCAATGCCCTCGGCGCAGTGATCGAGATCGTTCGCCGGACGAATCTCTCGACCTTGTTGCCTGCCAGAATTGCGTTGGCCCATGACGACCTGGTGGCCATCACACTGGAGCCGGAGCGCTTGCAGCGACGGGCCGTTCTGATGCGGCGCAAAGACGCCTTTCTGAGTGCGGCGGTGCGTGTCTTCATCGAGCTGGCTAAAGAAATATCCAGCGATCTTGATCAGTGAGGGTTTGCGCGACCGCAGGATGTGCGTGTGCAACAGGGCCCAAGGGCAGGTGCAACGATGATGGCCTAGCCGACCTACGAAGCGGAGACTGGCAGGAGAGGGAAGCCCCTACTGCTTTCTAGCTGTTGACGGCGCACTGATGTGCGTCACTAACCTCCAGCAAGCAACTCACTCCAAAATTAGATGACTTCCTACACGAACGAATCAGATTTTCGCTATTTCATGTAGTCCCTTTCCCAAGCATCCTCCGTCCGCTTTTGCACCATCCAGATGACGACTAGTCTCGCCGGGTCGTTGCCAAATCAACGACCGGGCCTGCAAGCCCGAAGATGACACTACCTTCGCTGGCCGAGCCTACCCGGTCACGCCGTCTATGGTGGCTACGTGCGGGAGATCTTCGGATCTGCCGGTTTTCTCGTCTTCCGGTCTTGCAGACCTGTACGTAGCCGCCACCCATCAAATGCAAGTGGTGTCGTGGTGGTCCAATCGAATAGACGAGATCACGCCATGCTCAAGATAGTCCCCGACCCACCGCACACTACAGAAACCCCCGACTACCTCGAAGACACCCTGGTCGAAGCCATGGAATACACCCTGTGTGGCCTGGCGGTAGCCAACCAGTCGATCACCTTCCTCCCCAAATCCCCCGCCACGATCATGCTGCTCAGCGTGATGCACGAGCTCGACGCCGTGCGCTCGCTGTTGGAGTGCGCGTTGGCCCAGGTGCAGCTCAAGAGCCGAACGCAGCCGCTGTCCCTGCATTAGTCCGTACTCATTTCCAAAAGGCTTGCAGGGCCTCTGTGGGAGCGGGCTTGCCCCGCGATCACGGGCAACGCCCGTGCCATACACCGCATCGCCTGCTTCGCGGGTAAACCCGCGAAGAGGCCAGCATTGGCACTACAAAAAATTAGCTCACACCATCACCGCTGCCCCCGCATACCCACCCCATTCACAGCACCTCGAAGGACTTCCCCATGGACAAGGACTCACCAGACCCCCTCGGCAAGCTCGGCTGGACCGTCGGCACCACCACCTGCCTGGAAAGCGAAGTCAAAGGCAAACACCTGTTCCGCGTAGAGCCCGGCAACTGCGCCGACCACGCGCTGCAACAGGCTTCGGAACTACTTGCTAGCGCACGGCGGGCGTCGTTCATCGGGGTGATGGACGACGAACCGGTGCTGGTTTGGGCGGCGCATTACCTCAGCGAGATGGCCAAGGCGTTGATGGATGATGCGCACAGGGGGATGCATAAAAGCGATTGAGGTGGAGGTTGGGCGGTTCAGAGTTGTCCGTCCGGATTTACGGCTACGCCTTTGGATGACCGATTTCGACCCATAGCGGGCAGTTGACGACGGTTTGCCAAAGTCAAACAAGCAGCGACGAGTTTCAGGCATGCTGTCGGCTTGCTGGTAGGGCCTTTTGGGGCTCAGAAATGGTTCCAACGGCTGCCCAAACTTTAACGCCTACCAGTACTAGCCAAAAAGCCCAGTACAAGCTGGGCTTTTGAAAACGCTAGGTCTATACGCATCGGAGCTGCAAAATCATCGATCATTCTTTGAAGAAGATCTGACGGCGTTGGATAGACCTCTTGAATTGTGATCACCTGGAGTAGTTCGTGAGATGGCAGTGGATTTGGCCAAACCGCGAGTGTCTTTGGAGTGAGCGATACCCGAGGTAGTGGTTCCGTGACCATTATCAGTGTTGCGGGAGCTCCCGTAATGGTTGCCGCTTACACCATGATCGCGTGTGGCCTTGCCAGCGTGATCGCTTCCAGCGCTCTTGCCATTTCCGCTGTTCCCTCCCATACCGCCTGAATGCCCACCGCCATGTCCGCCACCGTTGCCAGCTCCACCGCCATGACCACCACCACCTTTGGCATAGGCGGAACCAATAGGTGAGATATCTGCGGGTACGAATGGAATCATCCCGAGTGCCAATGCACACGCAAAGACAGCAAGCACGGGTTTTCTCATTTTTATTCGCCTCCAAAGGCGTGTGGTAGAGCTAAGGGTGCCATTCAGACCGACATTAGATGCTTAAGTTCTTGAATCCCGACGGAATGCTCGCACCCTGACTGGCATTGCCTCTACCAACAGATTAGCTACTCTGTGGTTGGATAATGTCCCAAGGAATGCTCACTATGAATAGGAAATTGAGTATCGCCGCAGTTTTCTCCCTGGCTCTGGTAGTAAGCCCGATCTTGCTGGCAGATCCCGGGAAAGGGAAAAGCCACGACAAGGGAGGACAACACGGAAGCCAAGGTCATCAGGGCAACAGCAATGACTGGCACGAAGGGCCTTCCGTCGATTCGGGAGGGGTGCGAGTCATCCTCAATGACAACCGCAATTACTGGAATCCAGGCTCTCCCTTACCGCCAGGTATCCAGAAGAATCTGGCGCGCGGCAAGCCTCTCCCGCCCGGGATTGCGAAGAAGCTGGATAGCCGACTGATCGGGCGACTTCCTCATTACAATGGTTATGAGTGGCAGCAAGCTGGAACTGACCTGCTGCTTGTGGCTATTACTTCAGGTGTCATCTATGAGGTACTACACAATGTGCTCGACTAAGTCCCGTAGACCCATGAATTGGATCTCGTGACCAGGAAACGCTTGAGCCACCTGGTCCCGAGGAAATGTAAGGTGTATCAGGTGGCTCTGTGGGGCGCGGCTGAGACAGACCCCGTGAACGTCAGCTATGGGTCGGATACGGTCGTTCGCTAATGAACAGCCTTGGGGGCCCAACTCGGCCCCAGGTAACGCACCATTTTCGAAAATACCAGCAATCCTGTGAGGCCAGCCCCTACCATCCCTCACTCAAACTTCACCAACACCACCGTAGCGTTATCCCGCCCCCCATACTCCGCCGCCAGCTGAATCAACCGCTGACTACTCCCCGCCAGACTCTCCCGCCCGGCAACTTCCAGCACCCGCGCCATCTCATGATGCGGCACACACCCATGAACCCCGTCACTGCACAGCATCAGCAAGTCCTCCGCCTGCACCGCCTGCACCCACACCTGCGGCTCCACCCGTGGCGCTGGCCCGATCGCCTGCAATAGCACGTTGCGCGCCGGCAGCCGATCGAAATGCCCGGCGTCCAGCGCCTGCTGGTACCAGGTCTGGTCGCGGCTCAACTGCTCGAGCTCACCGTGGCGATAGCGATACAGGCGGCTATCTCCCACATGAAACGCCAACAACGGCCCACCGGCCTGGGGGCGCCAGATGCCGGTGAGGGTGGTGCCCATGCCGCGATCTTCGCTGAGCTGGCGGGTGTGGTTGTGCGCGTACAAGCGGGTGTTGACCGCTTCGAGCGCCTCGTGCAGCACGCTCAGGGCCTGCATCGAGGGCACTTGGCAGGTAGCGTCGGGGTCGCTGGAGGTGTGGGTGACGTGCGCCAGTTGGTGCGTCAGGCAGTCGCGCAGCGACTCCAGGGCCAGGGCGCTGGCCAGGGCGCCGGCCTGGTGGCCGCCCATGCCGTCGGCGACGGCCAGCAGTTCCAGGCGTGGGTCTATCAGGAAGTGGTCTTCGTTGTGCTGGCGCACTGGGCCGGTGTCACTGTGACCGAAGGCGATGCCGCCGCGCAGCAGGCAGGGCGCGGTGGCCATGTGGTTTTGTGGCGCGCTCATGGCTGCTCCTCGAGAAAGGCGCTGCGTTGGGCGGGGTCGGGGATGTGTTCGGCCAGGGTCTGCAACAGCGCCTGGCGGGTGCTGGCGCGGGGCAGGGCACGGCGCATGACGATGCGGGCGATGGGGCCGATCAGGTAGGTCAGGCGCGCTTCGCTGGCCTCCAGGAATGCGGGGTCCAATGCTTCTGGCGTGCCGGGTTGGCTGACCAGGGTGTCTTGGGCTGGCAGTGTTTCGGTCGAGGGCAGCAGCGCTTCGGTGGCGGCGACGAACTGCTCGCGGCCACGCTCGGAGGGGATGTGCGGCAGCAGGGCGCTGCGCAGGCTGGCGAAGTCGTCGGCGCTGGCCAGGCTGCGCTTGACCAGCAGGCGCGCCAGCGGGCCGATCTGTTGCGACAGCAAAGATTCGAGCTGCGGGCGGACCTGGCGTTTCCACGGGGTCAGGGTGTCCGCCGCTTCACTGCTGCTGGTCGGCGCGCTGCCCAGGCTGGCGTGGCTAAACGAGGTGGGCATCAGCAGCCGTGTGCGGTCGTCGTCCAGCTCCACGCTGCCCAGTGTCTGTGGGCCGGACAGGGCTTCCAGGGCGTCGAGGAAGTCCTGCGCCGAGGCGAAGCGCTCGTCCGGGCGCTTGGCCAGGGCCTGGCGAATCAGCTGGTCGAACTGCGGGTCGAGGGTCGGGTTCAGGCTCGACGGCGGCACCGGGGTCTGGTTGAGGATCTGCTGCATCACCATGGTCGCGGAACCCGAGAACGGGCGCTCGCCGGTGAGCAACTGGTACAGCACGATGCCTGCCGAGAACACGTCGGAGCGGCCATCCACCAGCTCGCCGCAGAACTGCTCGGGCGACATGTAGCTGGGTGTGCCGATCATCGAGCCGGTCTGGGTCAGCACCGAGGTGTCGATGCGGGCGATGCCGAAGTCGGTGACCTTGACCTGGTTGTCGGCGGTGATCAGCAGGTTGGCGGGCTTCACGTCGCGGTGCACCACGCCCTTGGCGTGGGCGTAGTGCAGGGCGCCGAGCAGTTGGCGCATCCAGCCCAGCACCTGGGCCAACTGGCGCGGCTCCTGGTTCTGCAGGCGGGTGTTGAGGGCGATGCCGTCGACGAACTCCATGGCGATGTAGGCTGCGCCGTCGTCTTCGCCGTAGTCGTACACCGCGACGATATTCGGATGGCTCAGGCGCCCGGCGGCGTGGGCCTCGTTCTGGAAGCGGCTGAGCAACTGGTGCTGCTGGGCGTCGCCGAGCAACTCGCGGCGGATGGTCTTGAGCGCCACCACCCGGGCGATGTGCGGGTCGAAGGCTTTGTAGACGGTGCCCATGGCACCTTTGCCGAGCACGCTGTCGATGCGGTACTTGCCCAGTTGTTCGAGCATGGTGGGCTCCCGGTTACTCTTCGAGCATCTTCATGGCGCTGACCAGGCTGGTGCGCATGCGCACGAACGATTGGCCCATGCGTGCCAGTTCGTCGTGGCCGCTGACGTCCATCTCCGGCACGTCGTCTTCGCCGAGGCTGACCCGGTCGGCCAGTGCCGACATCGCCCGCAGGCGGCGGATGACGAACAGGTGGACCATCACGTTCAGCGCGCAGAACAGGAATACGAACACCCCCAGCAGCGACAGCATGAAGGTGTGCAGCAACTCGCTGGCCCGCTGCAGCGGCACGGCCAGCGGCACCGAGACCAGGCGTGCGCCGATGATCTCGTTGAGCTTCCAGCCGAAGCCGTTGTGCGTGCCGTAGCGGTCGACCACGGTCTTCGGTGCGGTTTCCGGGGAGGTGTGGCAGGCCAGGCAGGCGGGGTCGGTAATCTGGATCGGCTGGGCGACGAACAGCGCCGGGCCCTTGCCATCGCTGCGCTCGCCGATCAGTTCCTGGGTGTCGGGCTTGCCGCGCAACTGTTCGACCACCTCGGTTTCCCAGCCGGTGGCCTTGTTGCGTGGGTTGGTCGGGTTGAGGGTGGCTTCCTTGTAGAGGAAGTCGGGGTAGGTCTTGAGCAGTTGCTGGAGCTGCTCGGTGGCGGCGAAGGAGGGGATCGACTGTGGCAGGAATTCGAACTTCAGGCGGTTCTCCAGCAGCGGCACGATCTGTTCGGCGGTGTAGGTGCTGCTGGCGCTGGCGGCGCTCATGAGCATGCGTGCCTTGTCCAATGATTCTTCACGTGCGCTTTTTTGCAGCAGGTAGTTGGCAAATAGGCTGCTGGCGATGAAGCCAACGATGAAGACGGCCAGGAACACCAGGTTGAAGCGTACGGCCAGGGTCAGTTTCATGGGGGCTCCGGGGTGTCAGCGCGTGGCGTTCTTGCGTTCGAATCGGTACAGCGCGGTTTCCCAGTCCAGCGTGCCGCCGAAGCGCTGCACGATGGCCTGGCGGAAGGCCGGATCGGCCAGGCGCGGTGTGAACCGCGTGGCCAGGGATGCGCCGTTGAGCTTGAGGGGGCCGAGCAGCAGCGGGCTGGCGTCGGCGAAGCTGGCTTCACGCAGCTTGTTCAGCGGGTCGGCTGTGAGCTTGCGGGCGGCGACGCTGGGCAGCGGGTCGAAGAAGGCGGGCGGCATCGCGCCGATGAAGTCGCCACTGGGGCGACCCGGCGCGCTCACGGGGCCCTGGCCCTTGGCCTGGGCAAATTCTTCGCGGCGCAGCACCTGCCTGGCAGGGTCGCGCGGCTTCTGCCCCGGATCACGGACGCTGACCATGCCGTCTTCGACGAACACTTCGGTGCCGCTGGCGTCGGCATGGATGACGCTGGCGGCCTTGCTCGCATCGAGCGCCAGGTTGGCGGTGCTGACCCGTAGATTGCCTTGGGGTACGCCACTCAACGGTTGCAGCTTGAGCCAGCCCTGCAGCAGGTTGAGATGGGTGGTGTTGCCAGTGTGTTCCAGATACAGGCGGGTGTGCGGGCCAAGGGCAATGCGTGTGCCGGCCAGTTGGTCGATGAGCACGCCTGTGCTGCCGGCTTCGAGGTAGTCGGCACTCTGCAGGCGGGCGCCGGCGCTGGCTTGGTAGACGCTCGTGGCACGCAGCAGTTGCACGGGCTTTTCCGCCGCGCTGATCACCCCGATATCTGCCGGGGCGGCGAGCAGTGGCGAGAGGTGGAGCAGGCTAGCCAGGAGAGGGAGGAGCGCGGTTCTGTTCACGGTTCGGTCATCGTGTGTACGAAAGGGGTAGCCCCGGGATGAGCGCAGGCTACCGATTCACGGGGTGCGATGAACGTCAATTTTTTCTATGTATTTCAAGGGGATGTATTGAATGAAATCATGGAATAAAAGGGCGGTGGCGGGTGTTCTCGTTGTGGGCGCGCGGGTTATTCGTTGGCATTGCTGGCCCTATCGCGGGACCAGTCGCAACGGCGAACCGCCGCTCCCACAGGCACCCCACCGCTTTCAATAACGATGATGAACCTGTGGGAGCGGCGGTTCGCCGTTGCGACTGGTCCCGCGATAGGGCCGGTAGATACAGCGGGAATAAACGGGTGGGCTGGCTTGTTGTGTAGAGGTCCCCATTGATCACAGGCAAAACACCATGCACCCGACCTCATGCACCACCCCGCAACGCCGCCGCGCTTTCCTCGGCGTCTGCGCCCTGGCCGTGCCACTGCTCGCTGGCGCGGCGCCGGCCAGCTTCACCGTCGCGCCGGGCAAGGCCGAGATCCTCGCTGTGCAAGCAGTGGGGGTGCAGGTCTATGACTGCCGGGCCGATGAAACCGGGCAGTTGAAATGGGCATTTCGCGAACCGCTGGCCACCCTCACCCGAGGCGGCAAGACCGTCGGCCACCATTTTGTCGGGCCGTCCTGGGAGATGGACGACGGCAGCCGGGTGACCGGCAAGGTCGTGGCCCAGGCGCCGGGCGCGGGCGAGCAGGATATCGCGCTGTTGCAATTGGAGGTTGCCAGCCACCAGGGGCAGGGCGTGTTGAGTGGAGTGGACGAGGTGCAGCGGCTCGATACCCAGGGTGGCAAGTTTGCCGGAAGCTGCACCCGGGAGGGCGCGCTGCACGTTGAACCGTACAGCGCGCGGTATGTGTTTCTGGGGCGGTGATGGAGTGTTCAGGGTTTGATGGATTTCAGTGCCGGCCTCATCGCGGGGCAAGCCCGCTCCTGCAAGGGCCAGTGGCGACCTGTGGGAGCGGGCTTGCCCGCGATAGGGCCGGCACTGACGTCGCGATCAGAGAATCGACAGCGGGTAGTCGACGATCACCCGGAACTCGTTGACATCCCCTTCGGCCTGGTCGGCATTGCCCCGATGGATCGCCTCGCGAAGGCGCACCGACAGGTCCTTGGCGGGGCCGGACTGCACCACGTACTTGGCTTCGAGGTTGGTCTCATGATGCTTGCCATCCTCGCCATAGCCATAGCCCAGGTACTTGCTGTCCGCGGCCATCTTGCTGCCGTCGATGCCATGGCCGTTGACGTAGCGGGCCATGAAGCTCAACCCCGGCACGCCGAAGGTGTTCATGTCCAGGTCGTAGCGCACCTGCCATGATTTTTCCTCTGGCCCGTTGAAGTCCGAGTACTGGATGGAGTTGGCCAGGAAGATCCCGTCACCGGTGTCTCCCGGGCCGTTGATGCCGAAGGCGACGTAGTCGAACGGGGTGTCACCGTGCACTTTCTGGTAGGCCAGGGTGATGGTGTGCGCCGAGAGGAAACTGTACGCGGTGGAGAACGACCAGGTGGTGTTGTTGATCGCGCCGGCGTCGGCGCGACCATCGTCGTTGGTGCGGTAGAGGTTGAAGTCGAAGTTCAGCGACTGGTCGTCGGCCAGCGCCAGGATGTAGTTGGCGTTGCCGTAGTACTGGCGCCAGATGTCCTGCAGCTTGGAGCCGTACAGCGATACCGACAGGGCATCGTTGACTGCGTATTTGCCGCCGATGTAGTCGATGCTGTCAGCCTGGATATTGGCGTAGGAGGCCCACAGGCCATGGTCCCCATTGGTGGTGACCGGGCCGTTGCCGCCGGTGAAGTGGCCCGCTTCCAGATCCAGTCCCTTGATCTCGCTGCTGAGCAGGTTGAAGCCAGTGGCGGTTTGCGGCAGCAGGCGGGTACCGCCGGCGGCGAATACTGGCGCCGTGGGTTGCAAGTCGCCCCAGCGCAGTTCGGTCTTGGAGATGCGCACTTTCAACGCACCACCGGCGCGGCCGTAGTCGTCTTCGGGTGAGCCGTTGTCCCTGACGGGCAGGTTGCCGGTGCCGGAGGTACCCTTGCCGCCGTCGAGCTTGACTGCCAGGTGGCCGAACGCTTCGACGCCGAAGCCCACGGTACCCTGGGTGAAGCCGGAGCTGTAGTTGAGGATGAAACCTTGGGTCCAGTCGCGGCGATCCGGGCCTTGCGACTTGCCATCACGGTTGAAGTAGTAGTTGCGCAGGCGTGCATTCAACTCGCTGCCCTCGATGAATCCCTTGGCTTCGGACTGGCTCGAAACGGCTTCGGCGAATGCGGCTTGCAACGGCGCGCACAGCAACGCCGCGCTCAGCATGGAGAGGCGGAATGTCGACATGTCGTACCCCTTGGTTGGAATTGTTGAGGCAGGTGTCTGGGTAAAGGAATGTAATTGTTGTAAGGGTGTAGCCGGTATTGATGCCGGGCTACTAGTAACAAATGCCGCGCCGTGCATGCCATTGTGTTTCGTTGATAATCGAAATCACGGTTTTTGATTGCAGTATCGAATGACTATGGGGTTAAAGTCGGCCCCGATAAAGTATTCGTGCACTCAGGACATCCCCCGTGCTAGAGCACCTCCTGGGTGGGCTCCACTTTATCGCCCTTTGGTTGTTTGCCGCCTGGTTTCAGGCGGCTTTTTTATGCCTGGTATTTAATGACGGGTGGCGAAGAGCCATTTTTTTGCGCACTGATTTCAGCGCGCCTGGAAGGGCAGTGGGCAACTTTCCTGCAGCAGAAACAACAAGGCCGGTGACAAAGAATGTCACCGGCCTTGTTGTTTGTCGCGGGCGTTATATCAGCCGATCACACCACCGCTTCGCGGCGGCTGCTGGCAACCTGAGTGTGGCGCAGTGTCGGCAGCAGGAAGGCGATCGACAGCAGGCAGGCACCGACCAGCAGCACGAAGCCGCCGTCCCAACCGAAGTGGTCGACGGTGTAGCCCATCGCGGCACTGGCTGCGACCGAGCCGCCCAGGTAGCCGAACAGACCCGTGAACCCGGCGGCGGTGCCGGCGGCTTTCTTCGGCGCCAGCTCCAGCGCCTGCAGGCCGATCAGCATCACCGGGCCGTAGATCAGGAAGCCGATGGAGAACAGCGCGATCATGTCGACGGTGGGGTTGCCCGGTGGGTTGAGCCAGTACACCAGGGTGGCAACGGTGACCAGGGCCATGAACACGATGCCGGTCAGGCCGCGATTGCCACGGAAGATCTTGTCCGACATCCAGCCGCACAGCAGGGTGCCGGGGATGCCTGCCCACTCGTAGAAGAAGTAGGCCCAGGAGGTCTTGTCGACGGTGAAGTGCTTGGCCTCCTTGAGGTAGGTCGGCGCCCAGTCGAGCACGCCGTAGCGCAGCAGGTAGACGAACACGTTGGCCAGGGCGATGTACCAGAGCATCTTGTTGCGCAGCACGTACTTGACGAAGATCTGCTTGGCGCTGAATTCCTGTTCGTGGCTGGCGTCGTAGCCTTCGGGGTAGTCGTTCTTGTACTCCTCGATCGGCGGCAGGCCCACCGATTGCGGGGTGTCGCGCATGGTGACGAAGGCGAACACGGCCACCAGCACCGCCACGGCGGCCGGTACATAGAAGGCGGCATGCCAGTCGTTGGTCCAGCCCAGGCCGAGGATGAACAGCGGGCCAATCAGGCCGCCACCCACGTTATGTGCCACGTTCCACACCGACACCACGCCGCCGCGCTCTTTCTGCGACCACCAGTGCACCATGGTCCGTCCGCTCGGCGGCCAGCCCATGCCCTGGGCCCAGCCGTTGATGAACAGCAGGATGAACATGATGGTGACGCTGGAGGTGGCCCAGTGCGCGAATCCGAACACGAACATCACCGCTGCCGACACCAGCAGGCCGAAGGGCAGGAAGTAGCGGGGGTTGGAGCGGTCGGACACCAGGCCCATGAGGAACTTGGACAGGCCGTAGGCAATGGCGATGGCCGAGATTGCCAGACCGAGCTGGCCGCGGGTGTAGCCTTCCTCGTCGATCAGGTAAGGCATGGCCAGGGAGAAGTTCTTGCGCAGCAGGTAATAGCCTGCATAACCGAAGAAGATGCCGGCGAAGATCTGCCAGCGCAGGCGGCGATAGGTACTGTCGACCTGTTCAGCGGGCAGCGGCGCCCGGTGCACGGCGGGGCGGAAGAAGGCAAACATCGGGGTACTCCAACGTTGTTGTTTTATCTGCGAAAGCGAATATTACATTTTCGTTACAGAAAAAAATATCGCTTTCACAGGCTGGAGTGTTGCTTTGCGAACGCTCCGTCAGATCGTGATCAGGGACGGGGTCTGGCTGTTGGGGGGGCGATGTCGTTGCGTTTGCTGGAGACATCGGTGGTGGTGCTGGGCGGGGTAGGCTTGGCTTTCGGCGCGGCAGGGCTGAGCTGGCGCCAGATTTCAAGGCCATGGCGGGTGTGGTTCATAACCTCAAGGCCAGCCATCCCCCTGTGGGGGCGGGCTGGCCTTGATTTAGCGCATCACTGATTACGCGTCACCCGCCACACAGTATTGGCCAGGTCGTCGGCGATGATCAGCGCGCCTTTCGGATCCACCGTCACCCCCACCGGGCGGCCGCGGGTCTTGCCATCCTCACCCCGAAAACCGGTAGCGAAGTCGATTGGCTCACCCGCTGGCTTGCCGTTGCTGAACGGCACGAAGATCACTTTGTAGCCAACAGGATTGGGCCGGTTCCAGCTGCCGTGCTCGCCTACGAACACACCGTCGGCAAACTGCTCGCCCATCGCCGGCAGGGAGAAATCGACCCCCAGGGCGGCGACATGTGAGCCGAGGCTGTAGTCCGGCTTGATCGCGGCGGCGACTTTCTCCGGGTTCTGCGGTTGCGCGCGGGTATCGACGTTCTGCCCCCAGTAGCTCCAGGGCCACCCGTAGAAGGCCCCTTCGCGCACCGAAGTCAGGTAGTCCGGCACCAGGTCCGGCCCCAGCTCGTCGCGTTCGTTGACCACCGCCCACAGTTGCCCCGAATCAGGCTGGATGGTCAGCGCCGTGGGGTTGCGCAGGCCGGTCGCGTAGGGTTTGTGGGCGCCGGTCTGGGCGTCGATCTGCCAGACCATCGCGCGGTCGATCTCCACTTCCATGCCGCGCTCGGTGATGTTGCTGTTCGAGCCGATGCCCACATACAGGTAGCGACCGTCCGGGCTGATGGTCAGCGCCTTGGTCCAGTGGTGGTTGATCGCCGAGGGCAGCTCGGTGAGCGTGGTCGGCGGGCCGTCGGCCTTGGTCTGGCCGTCCTGGTAATCGAAGCGCACCAGCGCATCCTGATTGGCCACGTACAGCTTGCCATCGGCAAACGCCAGGCCGTAGGGGGCGTTGAGGTTGTCGGCGAACACCGTCTGCACTTCGTAGCGGCCGTCGCCATCGGCATCGCGCAGCAGCGTGAGGCGATTGCCGCTTTTGACCTGGGTGTTGCCCTTGGCCTTGATCTGGCTGGCGATCACGTCCTTGGGCTTGAGCTTGGCGGCATTGCCGCCACGACCTTCTGCCACGATGATGTCGCCGTTGGGCAGGATCAGCGTCTGGCGCGGGATCTTCAGGTCGGTGGCGATGGCGGTGATGCTGTAGCCGTCCGGCACCTTGGGTTTCTGCTCGCCCCACAGTGCCGGCTCGGCGATCTTCATGCTCGGTAGCAGGCCACGTTCGGGGGCCGGAAGTTTCGGGTCGGGGCCGCGGGCCTGGGTGGCATCGCCTTCACCACCGCAGGCGGCCAGCAGCAGGCTCATGCTCAGGATCGACAGCGCGAGGGGCGTCTTCATGCAGCACCTCCCGAGCGCAGGTTGGTCAGGCCAATCCAGGTGGCGATGCAGGCCAGCACGCTGACGATCACCGACAGCACCAGCCCCGAGGGCATGACCGCCCAGGCATCCTTGGCGTGCTCGAAGGCGTTGACCAGCCCCAGCAGCCAGGTCACCACCAACAGCAGCACGTACAGCACCGGGCGACCGGCCTTGCGCTCGGCGCGCACCAGGTTGGCCAACGCGAACAGCACGGCCAGGCCGCAGAACAGCAGCCCTCCGGCGATGAGCCAGGCGGCGAAGTTGCTCCACTGGATCTGGAAGGTCTGGTAGTAGGCGATGTCGCTGATCAGTGCCCCGAGAAACAGCGGCACGGTGCCGGCCAGCAGGGTCGCATGCAGCGGCCCGGGCGTGCACCGGTAGGGGTCGTGGACGGTCGTGGTCATGGCGGCTCCTTGTCGTTGGCGATGAAAGCCAGCGATTTTTTACGCTGGCTGCGCCTAGGGAAGGATCGCGCGGGTGGTCGGTTGGTTCAGTGCAATTTCGCGTTCAAGTATTTTGCTCGCGTATCAGTTGCCCGTTTCGGTCCAGGTGATAACGCTCAAGATCGCGCGCCAGTATCAAGCAACCGTCGTAGTGGGTCTGGGCTTCGGCGTGGATGTCGTCGATGCACGGGCTGCGCCGTGGATCGCCCTGGTAGCGCGCGCTGAAGTGCGTGAGCACGAGATTCCTCACCCCGGCGGCCTGGGCGAAGCGCGCGACCGCCTCGGCACTGCTGTGTCCGAAGCTGACACCGGTGCGTTCGATCAGTGGCTGGGTGAAGGTCGCTTCGTGCACCAGTACATCCGCGTCACTGGCAACCTCTGCCAACAGCTCGGGGCGATCGTTGTCGCCGCAGACGATGACCCGTCGCGCAGGCCGGGAGGCGCGCAGGTAGTGCCGTGGATCGAGCATGCGGCCCTCGTGAACCACGGCAGTGCCCTTGGCCAGTTCGCCCCACAACGGGCCGCGCGGGATGCCGTCGGCCTCCAGGCGCTGGATGTCCAGGCGGGGCTCGGGGTTGATCTCGGTGAACACATAGCCACGGCTCGGCACCCGATGGGACAGCTCGACTGCATTGACCTGCAGGCTGGTGTTGCTCCAGGTGCCGAAGGTTTCGGCCGCGTGCAGGCGCAGCTCGAAGGGCAGGTAGGTGTCGCTGACCGAAAGGCTCAGGCGCACCCAGTCGTGCAGGGCAGTTGGCAGGATCAACTCGAGTGGCTCGCTGCGCCCGGACATGCCGGCGCTGGCCAGCAGGCCGGGCAGGCCGAAGCAGTGATCGCCATGTACGTGGGTGATGAAGATCGCGCGCAGGTCTCGGACCGATAACGGTGTGTGCAGGAGCTGGTGCTGGGTGGCCTCGCCGCAGTCGACCAGATACCAGCCGCTGCCGCTCGTGTCGATGACGGCCGTGGCGCTGACATTGCGCGCCGTGGTGGGCGCTCCGGCGCTGGTGCCCAGGAACAGCAGGTCCATATGAAATGCTTCCAGAGAGTGTCGGCCTATTCTAAGACGCGACACGCCGGTGGGCACAACCCGGGTTGGGCGCTGTGTCAGGCAAAGCTGCCGGTCTGCACCGCGCCACTGCGCCGGTAATGGGCGAGCAGTACCCCGCGTGGCGTGCTCAAGGACTCGACCAGGCTCAGCGCTGCCGGTTGCGCGTTGTCTGCGAACAGCCGCTTGCCGTGCCCGAGCATCACCGGGTTGATCAACAGGCGCAGCTCGTCCACCAACCCGGCAGCCAACAGTTGCTGTACCAGTTCGGCGCTGCCTTGGGTGAGCAGTGCCGGGCCGTCCTGCTGCTTGAGCGCGTGGACGGCCTGGATCACATCAGCGCCCAGGGCGCGGCTGTTTTGCCAGTCGAGGGTGTCAGGGTGGTGGGTGGCGACGTGCTTGGGCACCTTGTTGAACAGCTCGGCCATGGGCGCGTTGTCCGAGTCGGCGTCTACCTTGGGCCAGTAGCCGGCAAAGATGTCGTAGGTACGCCTCCCCAGCAGCAGTTCGAAGGGCTGGCTGAACAGCGTCTGCATGGCCCGACCAAAGGTCTCGTCGGCATAGGGCACGAGCCAGCCGCCAAAACCGAAGCCTTGGCTGGTGTCTTCCTGCGGGCCGCCAGGGGCCTGCATGACGCCGTCCAGGCTGACGAACGCGGCAACGATGAGTGTGCGCATGGGGATGTCCTCGCGAGGGGGGTTCGGGGCAGTGGAAGAATAGGTCACTGCGGTTCCTGAACATTGGTCGAACGGGCAAGGCGCGAATCGACAGCCCATTTGTTACCCGCGGCGATCAGTCCCGCCTTTGGCATAAGCACCGCCTTGCAGGTGCGTTATAGTCCGGCACGTGAACCCTTTCCCCACAGGAGTGCCGCCCGTGACCGAGTACACCGCGTTCAAGGTCGAACTGACCGACAACTTCGCCCATGTACAGATCAATCGCCCGGAAAAAATCAACGCGATGAACGCGGCCTTCTGGGAGGAAATCGTCGAAATCTTCCAGTGGATCGACGACACCGAGGCGGTGCGGGCGGTGGTTGTCAGCGGCGCGGGCAAGCATTTTTCCTCGGGGATCGACCTGATGATGCTGGCCTCGCTGGCCGGCCAGATGGGCAAGGACGCCGGCCGCAATGCGCGCCTGCTGCGCCGCACCATCCTGCGCCTGCAAAGCTCGTTCACGGCCGTCGACAAGTGCCGCAAGCCGGTACTGGCGGCGATTCAGGGCTATTGCATCGGCGGGGCCATCGACCTGGTGTCGGCCTGCGACATGCGCTATTGCAGCGCTGATGCGCAGTTCTCGATCAAGGAAATCGACATGGGCATGGCCGCCGATGTCGGCACCCTGCAACGTTTGCCACGTATCATCGGCGACGGCATGATGCGTGAGCTGGCCTACACCGGGCGTATGATCGACGCCACCGAGGCATTGCGCATCGGCCTGGTCAACCGGGTCTATGACGACCAGGCTGCATTGCTCGACGGGGTCTTTGCCATCGCCCGGGAAATTGCAGGAAAATCGCCCATCGCCGTGGCCGGCACCAAGGAAATGATCAGCTACATGCGCGACCATCGTATCGACGATGGCCTGCAGTACATCGCCACCTGGAATGCCGCCATGCTGCAGTCAGAAGACCTGCGGGTCGCGGTGGCGGCCCACATGAACAAACAGAAACCGACGTTCGCCGACTGACTTCCCGACGGCGCACGCGCCTGAAGGGATCCGAACATGTCAGCACGCTGGACTACCGCAGTACTCGACCCGCAGACCGCTGGCGGCCTGGCCGTCGCCCGCAGCCCTGCGGGGTTCCTGGTGGACGACAACGGTGCGTTGTTCCCGCGGGACTGGCTCAAGCGCCAGGAGCTGGACGTGCTCTGCGAGCACGGTATCGGTCATTTCGACGGCGAACCGGTGTTCCTCCTGGAGCTGCGCACTGCCAGCGAACTGCCGGGCATGAGCTGGCGCGGCCTGCGCCAGTTCATGCTCGAAGGCGACTTCGACACCTACAAGCTGCTGGGTTACGCCGCACAGATCGGCACCTGGGCGCGCGAGCATCGTTTCTGCGGCAGCTGCGGCCAGCCGATGACGCAGATTCGCTGGGAGCGGGCGATGCATTGCCAGGCCTGCGACCTGCGCAGCTACCCGCGCATCTCGCCCAGCATGATCGTGCTGGTGACCCGTGGCGACGAAATCCTGCTGGCGCGCTCGCCGCGCTTCGTCACCGGGGTCTACAGCACCCTGGCCGGCTTTGCCGAACCAGGCGAGTCGGCGGAGGATTGCCTGGTGCGCGAAGTGCGCGAGGAAGTGGCGGTGCAGGTCAAGAATATCCAGTACGTGGGCAGCCAGTGCTGGCCGTTCCCACATTCGATGATGCTGGGCTTCCACGCCGAGTACGCCGGCGGCGAGATCGTCATGCAGCCTGACGAGATCGAGGATGCCCAGTGGTTCAGCGTGCACGACCTGCCGCCATTGCCCGCTGGGCGCTCCATCGCCCGCTACCTGATCGACCTGTACGTGGCGCGGCGTCTGGGGCTGGCAGAGCCGGTGCTGCCGACCTGATCAGGGCTGTTCCGCGTGCAACCGCGACGGGGTTGTCATCGGGGTAAGTCCAGATGAGGGCTAGGCCGGTGCTCAGGCCTGGCCGAACCAGTGCTGCCAGGCCAGGCGCACGGTCAGCGCCAGCACCACGGTGATGAACACCGGGCGAATGAACTTGCTGCCGCCGCTGATCGCGGTGCGGGCGCCGAAGAACGCGCCGATCATCACCGACACGCCCATGGCCAGGCCGACGATGTAGTCCACCTGCCCGGAAATCACGAACACCGTCAGCGCCGCGATGTTGCTGACGAAGTTCATGCTGCGCGCCACACCACTGGCACGTACCAGGTCGATGGGGTAGAGCAGCAGTGTGCTTACCGTCCAGAACGCACCCGTGCCGGGGCCTGCCACGCCGTCGTAGAAACCAAGGCTGAAACCCTGGGGGAACTGCCATTTTTTCCTGATCGGTGCATCGGCATCCAGCGGCGCCTTGGGGGTGCCGCCGAACAGCAGGTACACGCCACAGGCGAAGACGATCACCGGCAGCATCTTGTTCAGCCATTCGGCGGGCATGTAGTGCGCGATCACCGCGCCGATCAGCGCGCCGCTCAGGGTGCCGACGATCGCCAGGCGCCACTGGGCCGGGTGGAACAGCTTGCGCCGGTAGTAGGTGAACCCGGCGGTGGCCGAGCCGAAGGTCGAGCTGAGCTTGTTGGTGCCCAGCACCAGGTGCGGCGGCATGCCGGCGGTGAGCAGGGCGGGGGTGGTGAGCAGGCCGCCGCCACCGGCAATGGCATCGATGAAACCGGCGACGAAGGCCACTGCGGCGAGGATCAGCAGGGTAAGCGGTTCTACGGTGAGTTCGAAGGGCATGGGACGGCTTTCAGGCTACAGGCGAGGGCGCGGCAAAAGGTCGCGCCAGAGGCTGCACATGGTAGCCCTCGGGACGCGCCCTTGCCAGAGTCGCTAGCGTGGCTGGAGCTTGGGAATCCGTCGTGCCTAGCCTTGCGCAAACAACTCGCTGATCACCCTGCGCAACCACACACTGCGTGGCGCCTGCTGGAAGCGTGCGTGCCAGAACTGCTTGAGGTCGTAGCACGGGATCTCCACCGGCGGCTCGACGATCTGCACGTTCACGGTATCCAGGTACAGATTGGCCACGGTGCGTGGCAGCACCACCACCAGGTCGGATTGCTCGATGATCGAGGGCACGCTCATGTAGTGCGAGGTCTCGAGCACGATGTTGCGCTTGATCCTCGCTTCGTTCAGGTGCGCCTCGAACATTTCCTGGCGGCGGCTGCCGTCGCGCACCTGCAGGTGCTCCATGCGGGCGAAATCCTCGAGCGCCAGGCGCTCGCGGGCCAGTGGGTGGCCGCGGCGCAGCATGCAGGTGAGGTCGTGGGAGAACAGCCGTTGCTGGTAGATGTTGGGGGCCGTGAGGTCGGGGAAGTAACCCAGCACGGCATCGACCTTGCCGTCATGCAGGCTATCGGTGAGCGCATCGGGCGCCAGGCTGAGCGTGCGCAGGCGAATGCGCGGAGCGAGCTGGCGCAGCTTCTGGAACAACGGCGGCAGGAACACCACCTCGCCGATCTCGCTCAGGCAGAACACGAACTCGTCTTCGGCGGTGGCAGGGTCGAAGGTCGGGCTGCTGAGGATGTCGCGGTCGATGATTTCGATGACTTCGCGGGTGCGCTCGATGATGCCCTGGGCCCGTGGCGTGGCCTCCATGCCGGCACCGGAGCGGATGAACAGCGGATCCTGCAGCGAATGGCGCAGGCGGGCGAGGGCGGCGCTGGCGGCGGGCTGGCTGATGCCCAGCTGTTTCGCTGCAGCGGTGACGTTGCCGGTTTCGTAGACGGCTAGAAGGACGCGAAGCAGGTTGAGGTCGGTGCGCATCTCTATAACCAAATCAAATAGTGCGAATAAAGAGAATTAGCTTCTGCGATTAAGCGCCGGTTGCGAGGATGAGTCCAGACAAAAATAAAACCAAGGGACTCCACCCATGATCAACCTGCACGATATCCGCTACGTGCGCCTGGGTACCGCCAACCTGGACGATGCACGCCGCTACGCGACGCAGATCCTCGGTCTGCAGGTGGCCCGCGAGGCCAACGGTGCGGTGTATTTTCGCTCCGACAGCCGCGATCACACCCTGTGCTACTACGAGGGTGACCCGCGCGAAACCACAACCGCCTTCGAGGTCACCAGCAGCGACGAGCTGGAGCACGCCGCCGTGCTGCTCGAACGCAATGCCTTCAGCGTGGTGCACGGCTCGCGTGAAGACGCCGAGGTGCGCCACGTCAATGAGCTGATCCGATTCAAGGACCCCAGCGGCAACAACATCGAACTGGTGTTGCGCCCCCACGCCAGCGGCAGCCGCTACTTCCCCAGCCGCGACGCCGGCATCACCGGCTTCAGCCATATCGGACTGCGCACCACCGACGCCCGCCGCGACGAGGATTTCTGGACCCGCCTGGCCAACGCCCGAGTCAGCGATCGCATCGGCGAGGCGCCGCTGCTGCGCATCGACGAGGTGCACCACAAGATCGCGCTGTTCCCCTCCAGCCACGCCGGGGTGCAGCACATCAACCACCAGGTCGAGAGCATCGACGACGTGATGCGCGCCTACTATTTCCTGCGTGAGCGCAACATCAAGATCCTCTTCGGCCCGGGTCGGCATCCGACTTCGGGTGCGGTGTTCCTGTACTTCGAAGGGCCGGACGGCATGACCTACGAGTATTCCACCGGGGTCAGCCACATCCGCGCCGAAGACGACTCCAGCCACCAGCCACGGCAGTTCCCCGGCGTATCGTCGTCGTACTGCGCCTGGGGTTCGAAACCCGATATCCCGGAGTTCAAGGCATGAGCGGCCAGCCGATTGCCAGCCAGGCGCAGCAACGCCAGGTGCGCATGGCGGCCCGCGCGTTGGGCCGCGCCGGCCTGGCGCATGCCTACGGGCATTGCAGCCTGCGCCTGGACGCCGAGTACTTCCTGGTCTGTGCAGCGCGCCCGATGGGCCTGATCGGCGTGGGCGAGCCGGGCACCGTGGTGCCGGTCCATGGGCCGCTGCCAGACGGCGTGCTGGGCGAGGTGCGCATCCACCAGCAGCTCTACCGTCGCCGCGCCGACCTGGGCGCAGTGATCCGCAGCATGCCGGCGCAGGTGATGGCGCTGTCCTGCGCCGGCCTCACGCCACAGCCGCGGCATGGCATGGGCAGTTACTTCCAGCCGTCGATCCCGCTGTGGGACGACGTCCAGTTGCTGCGTGACGATGCCCAGGCCAGCGCGCTGGCTGAGCTGTTCGGCCAAGGCAAGGCCCTGGCCATGCGCGGTAACGGTGCCATCGTCGCCGGCGATTCGCTGGTCGAGGCCCTGACCCTGACTTGGTACCTGGAGGACGCCGCGCGCATCGAGCTGCAACTGCAGGCCGCAGGCCTGGCCGAGCGCGGCCCGTTGCTCGATGCCCAGGCCTGCGCGCAACGCGCCACCCGTGGCGGGCGGATCTACGAGCGGATGTGGGAATACCTCACTGCCGGCGATCCGGAAGCCAGCGACACCGTATTCGAATAAAAAACAGAGGACTACCGATCATGCCTGCGCAAGCGTTTCGTCATTTCATCAATGGCGAGTGGGTCTCCAGTGCCCGCACCTTCGAAAACCGCAACCCTGCCGACAACAGTGTCATCGGCCTCGTCCACGAAGCGGGGCAAGCCGAAGTCGATGCCGCCGTGGCCGCTGCCCGTGCCGCCCTCAAAGGCCCTTGGGGGACGATGACGGTCGCCCAGCGTACTGCGCTGCTGCACAAGGTCGCCGAGGGCATCGAGCGTCGCCACGCCGAGTTCGTCGCGGCCGAAGTGGCCGACACCGGCAAGCCTGCACACTTGGCCGGGCACCTCGACATTCCGCGAGGCGCCGCCAACTTCAAGGTGTTCGCCGACCTGATCCGCAACGTACCGACCGAAAGCTTCGTGATGGACACCCCAGACGGTGGCAAGGCGGTCAACTACGCCGTGCGAGCACCGCGCGGGGTGATCGGCGTGGTCTGCCCGTGGAACCTGCCGCTGCTGCTGATGACCTGGAAGGTCGGCCCGGCCCTGGCCTGCGGCAACACCGTGGTGGTCAAGCCATCCGAAGAAACCCCGGCCACTGCCACGTTGCTGGGCGAGGTGATGAACGAGGCCGGTGTGCCGCCGGGCGTGTACAACGTGGTGCATGGCTTTGGCGCCGATTCGGCGGGGGCCTTCCTGACCTCGCACCCGGATGTCGATGGCGTGACCTTCACCGGCGAGACCGGGACTGGCGAGGTCATCATGAAGGCTGCGGCCAAGGGCATTCGCCCGGTCTCGCTGGAGCTGGGCGGCAAGAACGCCGGCATCGTCTTTGCCGACGCCGACCTTGAGAAAGCGGTCAAGGGGCTGGGGCGCGCAGTGTTCGAGAACAGTGGGCAGGTGTGCCTGGGGACTGAACGCATCTACGTGCAGCGGCCATTGTTCGAGCGCTTCGTCGAGGCCTTCAAGGCGCACGCCGCGAGCATCGTGGTGGGCGATCCGAACGCCCATGGCACCACCATGGGGCCGCTGATCTCCCTCGGGCACCGCGAGAAGGTGCTGTCCTACGCCCGCCAGGCTATCGCCGATGGCGCCACCGTGGTGTGCGGCGGCGGCATTCCCCAGGTGCCGGCGCACCTGGCCGAAGGCGCCTGGTTCGAGCCGACCATCTGGACCGGCCTGCCGGAAACCTCGGCGGTGATCCGCGAAGAGATCTTCGGCCCCTGCTGCCACATCGCGCCGTTCGACACCGAGGAAGAGGCCGTGGCCCTGGCCAACGATACTCCTTACGGGCTGGCTGCCAGTGTCTGGACCCGCGACCTGCAGGTCGCCCATCGCTTGGGCAGCGCGCTGGATGTCGGCATCTGCTGGATCAACGCGTGGTTCCTGCGCGATCTGCGTACCGCCTTCGGCGGCGCCAAGCAGTCGGGCATCGGCCGTGAGGGTGGCGTGCACTCGCTGGAGTTCTACACCGAATTGCGCAACGTCTGCGTCCGCCTGTGAGGAGCACTCCATGAACCTTGACGACATCCAGCACGCCGGCCGGCAACTGCACCAGGCCCTGGCGTGTGGCCAGGCCCTGGCGCCGCTGACCGAAACCCACCCCGACATCACCCTGGAGCAGGCCTACCAGGTGCAGCTGGCGATGATCCAGCCGCGCCTCGATGCAGGCGAGCGGGTGCTGGGCAAGAAGATCGGCGTCACCAGTCAGGTGGTGATGAACATGCTCGGCGTCGACCAGCCAGACTTCGGTCACCTGCTCAGCGACATGCTCCACGCCGATGGCGCGGCCATCGCTATCGACGGCCTCATCGCGCCCAAGGCCGAGGGCGAGATCGCCTTCGTGCTCAAGGAGTCTCTGCAGGGCCCGGGCGTCACCGTGGCCGATGTGCTGCGCGCCACGGCCTATGTGATGCCGTGCTTCGAGATCGTCGACTCGCGCATTCGCGACTGGAAGATCCGCATCCAGGACACCGTCGCCGACAACGCCTCCGCCGCTGCCTTCGTGCTGGGGGACCGCGGTGTCGATCCGCGTGACGTGGACCTGGCCTGTGTCGGCATGACCCTGGAAAAGAACGGCGAGATCGTCGCCACCGGCGCCGGTGCCGCCGCGCTTGGCCATCCGGCCAATGCCGTGGCCTGGTTGGCCAACACCCTCGGCCGCCTCGGCATCGCGCTGAACAAGGGCGAGGTGATTCTCTCCGGTTCGCTGGCGGCCATGGTGCCGGTGCAGGCCGGTGACCAACTGCGTATCAGCCTCGGCGGCATCGGCTCGGCCGCTGTTCGCTTCGTTTGAAGGAAAACCCCTATGAACCTGTCCCAAGCCACCATCGCCCAACTGGCCGAACACCTGGAAAACGCCGAACTCAAGCGTGAGGCGGTGGCCAAGATCACCGACGCCCACCCCGACATGGACTGGGACGACGCCTATGCCATCCAGGACGCCATCCGCGCCCGCAAGCAGGCCCGTGGCGTGCGTATCGCCGGCCTGAAGATGGGCCTGACCTCGTTCGCGAAGATGAAGCAGATGGGCGTCACCGATCCGATCCACGGCTTTCTCACCGACTACGGCTCGAGCCTCGACGGCGCGGCCATCGATGTCGACAGCCTGATCCACCCCAAGGTCGAGGCCGAGATCGCCTTCGTCCTCAAGCACCCGCTCAAGGGGCCGGGTGTGCATGTTGGCGACGTGCTGGCGGCCACCGACTTCATCGTGCCGGCGGTCGAAGTGATCGATTCGCGCTACGAGAACTTCCGTTTCGACCTCAAGAGCGTGATTGCCGACAACACCTCGTCGGCACGTTTCGTCACGGGCGGGCGCATGTCCGGGGTCGAGGGCATCGACCTCAAGTGCCTGGGCGTGGTGCTGGAAAAGAACGGCGAAGTGGTCGCCACCGGAGCCGGTGCCGCGGTGCTCGGGCACCCGGCGCAGAGCGTGGCGATGCTCGCCAACATGCTCGGCGCCAAGGGCCGCGAGCTGCCGGCGGGCACCTTCATCATGACCGGCGGCATCACCGAGGCCATTGCAGTGCAGGCGGGCGACAACGTCACCGTGCGCTACCAGCACCTGGGCAGCGTGTCGATGCGCTTCACCTCATCCGGCCAACGCTGACAGGAGTACCTGAGATGCCTATTGCCATCATCCATATCGCTGAAGGCCGCACGCCCGAGAAGAAGCGTGCGCTGCTGGACAAGGTCACCCTGGCCATTGCCGACAGCCTCGAAGTATCGGTCGAGAGCGTGCGCGTCCTGTTGCAGGAAATCCCCGAGACCCAGTGGACCGCCGGTGGCCAGACCCTCGCCGAACGCCGTGCCAAAGCCTGAACACAGGACCACGACAATGAACGACAAGATCAGCGTTGCCATCATCGGTTCGGGCAATATCGGCACCGACCTGATGATCAAGATCCTGCGCAACGGCCAGCACCTGAAGATGGGCGCCATGGTTGGCATCGACCCGGCCTCCGATGGCCTGGCGCGGGCCGAGCGCCTGGGCGTGGCGACCACCGCCAAGGGTGTCGAGGGCCTGCTGGCGCTGCCGGGTTTCAAGGATATCCGTATCGTCTTCGACGCCACCAGCGCCGGTGCCCACGGTCGCCACAACGCGCTGTTGCAGGAGCACGGGGTCAAGGTCATCGACCTGACGCCCGCCGCCATTGGCCCGTTCACCATTCCGGCGATCAACCTGGATGCCGAACTGGCCGCGCCGAACATCAACATGGTCACCTGCGGCGGCCAGGCCACCATACCGATCGTCGCTGCGGTATCGCGCGTGGCCAAGGTGCATTACGGTGAAATCGTCGCCTCGATCAGCAGCAAGTCGGCAGGCCCCGGCACCCGGGCCAATATCGACGAATTCACCGAGACCACTTCCCATGCCATCGAGAAACTCGGCGGGGCACAGAAGGGCAAGGCGATCATCGTCCTCAATCCCGCCGAGCCGCCGCTGATGATGCGCGACACTGTGTTCGTGTTGTCGGAGCCGGCAGACCAGGCGGCGGTCGAGCGCTCGATCCTGGCGATGGTCGAGGCCGTGCAGGCCTACGTGCCCGGCTATCGCCTCAAGCAGCAGGTGCAGTTCGAGGTGATCCCGGCAGACCAGCCGGTGAATGTTCCGGGGCTGGGGCTGCGCAGCGGCCTGAAGACTTCGGTGTTTCTCGAGGTCGAGGGCGCCGCGCACTACCTGCCGGCCTACGCCGGCAACCTGGACATCATGACCTCGGCGGCCGTGGCCTGCGCCGAGCGCATCGCCGCTACCCAGTTCGTGGAGGGCTGAACACATGAACGCCGGCAAGAAACTCTATATTTCCGATGTCACCCTGCGCGACGGCAGCCATGCCATCCGCCATCAGTACACCTTGGAGCAGGCCCGCGACATCGCCCGCGCGCTGGACCAGGCCAAGGTCGATTCGATCGAGGTCGCCCACGGTGACGGCCTGCAAGGCTCGAGCTTCAACTATGGCTTTGGCCGGCACTCGGACCTCGAGTACATCGAAGCGGTGGCTGAGGTCATCAGCCACGCGAAGATCACCACGCTGCTGCTGCCTGGCATCGGCACCGTGCATGACCTCAAGAATGCCTACAACGCTGGTGCCCGGGTGGTGCGCATCGCCACCCACTGCACCGAAGCCGATGTCTCGCGCCAGCACATCGAGTACGCCCGCGAGCTGGGCATGGACACCGTGGGTTTTCTGATGATGAGCCATATGCTGGCGCCCGAGCCGTTGGCGCAGCAGGCGAAGCTGATGGAAAGCTACGGCGCCACCTGCGTGTACATGGCCGACTCGGGCGGCGCGATGAACATGCAGGATGTACGCGAGCGCTTCCAGGCGTTCAAGGCGGTGCTCGACCCGTCCACCGAGACCGGCATGCATGCCCACCACAACCTCAGCCTGGGCGTGGCCAACTCGATCACCGCGGTGGAGGCGGGCTGCGATCGCATCGACGCCAGCCTTGCCGGCATGGGGGCTGGTGCCGGCAACGCGCCGCTGGAGGTGTTCATCGCGGCCGCCGAACGCCTGGGCTGGAATCACGGCACCGACCTGTATCGGCTGATGGATGCGGCCGACGATATCGTCCGGCCCTTGCAGGATCGCCCGGTGCGGGTTGACCGCGAAACCCTGGCGCTCGGCTACGCCGGGGTGTATTCCAGCTTCCTGCGCCACGCTGAGATCGCTGCTCGCCGCTACGGCCTGAACACCGTGGACATCCTCGTCGAGCTCGGCCGTCGCAAGATGGTGGGCGGTCAGGAAGACATGATCGTCGACGTTGCCCTGGACCTGCTGCGACCCTGAAACCACAACGCCTTGCCAATGCTTTGCCCCAACCACAAGCCTAATAAAAAGGGGAAATACCATGAGCCAGCACACTGCCCGAATCGGCGAGATCATCGATAACGCGCGCATCTCGCCTTACCAGATCATCGTTCTTACCCTGTGTTTCCTGATCGTTCTGGTCGACGGCTTCGACACCGCCGCGATCGGCTACATCGCCCCGGCCCTGCGTGAGGAATGGGGCCTGCTACCGGCACAATTGTCGCCGGCCTTCGGTGCCGGTCTGTTCGGCCTGTTGGTCGGCAGCCTGGTGTTCGGGCCCATCGCCGATGCCATCGGGCGCAAGCGCGTGCTGCTGGTGTCGGTGCTGGTGTTCGGCGTCGGCACCCTGGCCTCGGCCTATGCCCACTCGATCGAGTCGCTGACCGCACTGCGTTTCGTCACCGGTATCGGCCTGGGCGGGGCGATGCCCACCTGCATCACCCTGAGCTCGGAGTATTCCCCGGCGCGGCGGCGGATGATCATGGTCACCCTGAGCTGGAGCGGCTTCACCGCGGGCCTTGCGGTGGGCGGCATGCTTGCGGCGCAGATCATCCCGCTGTTCGGCTGGCGTGGCGTGCTGATGATCGGCGGTATCGTGCCGCTGGCCATGCTGCCGTTGCTGGCCTGGCTGATGCCTGAATCGGTGCGCTTCATGGCTTCGAGCCCCAAGCATGGCGATGCCTTGCGCAAGGTGGTCGAGCGCATCACCGGCAGTAGCTACGCCGGGGTGACCATCCTCGACGACGAGCGCCCGGCGCAGGTGCGTTCGCCGATCTCGCACCTGTTCATCGAGGGCCGCGCGGTGCGCACGCTGCTGTTGTGGCTGGCGTTCTTCTGCTCGCTGTTCGTCTTCTACCTCCTGACCAGCTGGCTGCCGAGCCTGCTCAAGGACGCCGGTTACGACATCGCCCATGCCGCGCGTGTCGGTGCGATGGTGCCGCTGGGCGGCACGGTCGGAGCGATCCTGCTGGCGCTGCTGATGGACCGTGTCGGGCCTTACCGTGTGCTGGCCTGCTCCTACCTGGGGGCGGCGGTGGTGATCGCGGTCACCGGCTACCTGATGGGCGATATCTATGGCCTGGCGGCGGCGGTGTTCCTGATCGGTTTCGGCGTGGCCGGTGCGCAGAACGGCCTTAACCTGGTGTCGGCGACCCTCTACCCGACCACGGCCCGCGTCACTGGGGTCAGCTGGGCCATGGCCTGCGGGCGTTCCGGCTCCATCGTCGGCTCGACCCTGGGGGCCTGGCTGATCGCCGCGGCCGGTACGCCGGTGGTGTTCTTCCACTGGCTGGCCATTCCCGTGGTGGCAGGTGCGGCGGCGATCTTCGTGCTGTACCGGCTGAGCATCCGGCCATCTGCGGCCTGGCCGGCTGAAGCACCTCCCGCGCACTCCTGATCCCTGAACGAGTACCAGCGCCCGCTTCCTGACAGAAGCGGCATCGGGCGCGGCTTGCCTGCGCCTGGCGTTCGGCGCTGCACATAACAACAAGAAACGAGGAGCACACAGCATGTCTTGCAAACGATCTTCTTTCGCTCCCGGGCTGATCGCCCTGGCGCTGGCCCCCCTGACCAGCCAGGCCGCTGGCCTGATCGAGGATTCCCATGCGCGCCTGGAAATGCGCAACATCTACTTCAACCAGGACAACCGCAGCGGCAGCGCCAACCCGTCCAAGCAGGAGGAGTGGGGCCAGGGCTTTCTGTTCGACTTCACTTCCGGCTACACCGAGGGCGCCGTCGGTGTCGGTGTCGATGCTCTGGGCATGCTTGGCATCCGTCTGGATTCGGGCAAGGGCACCCACTACAACCCGCAGAGCACCAACCGCGGTGGCCTGGTGTTTCCCACCGACAGCGATGGTCGTGCGGTGGATGAGTTCAGCACCTTGGGCGTGACTGGCAAGCTGCGCGTTGCCAAGACCGAAGCGCGGCTCGGCACCTTGCGTCCGAAGATGCCGGTGCTGACCCTCAACGACGGTCGCCTGTTGCCGGAAACCTTCGAAGGCCTGCAGATCACCTCGCGCGACCTGGACAACTTCACGTTCACCGGCGGGCAGATCCAGCGGGTCAAGAGCCGCAACTCGTCGAACAACGAAGGCATGGCGATTGCCGGAGCGGGTGGGCCGTTCGGCAAGCGCAGCAATGCGTTCAACTTCTTCGGCGTCGATTACGCCGTGAGCCGCGACCTGACCTTGCAGTACTACTACGGTGAGCTGGAGGACTTCTATCGCCAGCACTTCGTCGGCCTGGTGCACCAGTTGGCCTTGCCGGTGGGCAGCCTCAAGACTGACCTGCGCTATTTCGACAGTGGTCCGTCGGGGCGCAACGGCAGTGTGGCTGGGCGTGCCGAGGGGTACCGCAGTGCCGGTTTCGGCAACAACGGCAAGGTCGATAACCAGGCGTTTGCCGGGCTGTTCACCTACAGCCTCGGCGGCCACGGTTTCAGCCTGGGCTACCAGCAGCTTGAAGGCGACAGTGACTTTCCCTTCGTCAACCAGGGCGATGGCTCGGCCACCTACCTGATCACCGACCGCCAGACCGGTGCACGTTTCCAGAAGGCCGGCGAGCGGACCTGGGTGGCGCAGCACACCTACAACTTCGCCGCTGTCGGCATTCCGGGCCTGACCACGCTGCTGGCCTACCAGCGCGGCGACAACATCAAGTCGGCGCAGGGTGACCAGCATGAGTGGGAGCGTGATTTCTGGGTGACCTACGCAGTGCAGGGCGAGATGTTCAAGGGGCTGTCGTTCTCCTGGCGCAACGCCAGCTTGCGCAGCACCTACGCCAACCAGCGTGACCTGGACGAGAACCGTCTCTACATCACCTACAGCCTGCCGTTGTTCTAAGGCATAGCCCGCGCCACTCTCGTGGGCGCGGGCTTGCTCGTGAACGGGCGCTGGAGTGAGCGATTGGCAGATGGGCACCATGCCGATGTCGTTCGTCTAACCGCCGACTGGGTGACGGCGCTGATGGCAGATGATCCGGTGTGGGCACCGGTCAGGTAGCGCCGGGTTGAATGCCGCTGCGCAGCACGAGCATTCACGCGCGATCACCGCCAGTGCTACAGTCGCTTCTTTTTTGCCCCGAGGATGGAACATGCGAGCACTACTGCCGATGACTGCAGCCCTGATGTTGATTGGCTGCGCTTCGTCGACCATGGAGGCTGCGCGCAACGGCCAGCCCAGCGCGCGCCTCGACTCGCAGAAAGCGCCGGAGCTGGTGGCCCAGTGCATCCAGTTCAGTTGGCAGGAAGAATCGCGCTTCGGCGTTGACGCCAGTGGTTACCTGGAAACGCGCAAGGGCGGTGGCTTGACGGTGTACACCCGCGAGGCGGAATCCTTCGTTGACGTCTACCCGCAGGCTGGCGGGACTCGGGTCGATTATTACGCCCAGAAGAACGACATGGTTGCGCTGCAGCGCAAGGCTGCGGCGGCAACCTGCCTGTGAGTCAGCGAGGCATGTAGCGCAATTGCCAACGCCGTGGAATCTTCCACGAGACCACGGCGAGCAGCAGGGCGGTCAGCGCACTGGCCAGCAGTGCCGCTCGCTCGAAGCGTTGCTCCAGCAACACACCCAGCACTGCGCCGATGAACATGCCGCTCCAGGGCACCAGTTGTACGCGCCACCCCAGCCGTTGTTGGCCCAACAGGGTGCGGCCCAGCCCGCGGCCGAACCGCGACAGCGCGCCGGTGACGTAGGTCAGGCCGATCGGCAGGCCGTTCACTTCCTCGACCACCGCATTGATCATGCCCATCGCGGTCACCGCCGCCAGTAGCGCGAGCAGTTGCATGGGCTCTGGCAGCATGCCGGCGACCGCCAGCAGCAGGGCGATCACACACAGCAAGGGCCAGTGGCGCCGGCCGCTTCTGGCGGCAACGATCACCCCCAGTGCGTTGCCCAGCACGAACGCCGCGATCACCAGCGCCAGGCGCAGCACCGGCCCCAGCTCGGCGCTGCCCAGCGAGACCGCCAGGCGCGTGGTATTGCCGCTCATGAACGAAACGAAATCGCCCGTGGCCATGAAGCCGATGGCATCGGTCATGCCGGCGAGTACCGACAAGGCGGCAACGAAGTACAACCCCACCGTGCCGCGGCGCTGTACCCGCTGTTGACGCTGGCTGTCGGGTGACGCACTTCCCGGTAGCATCGCAGCTCTCCCCTGAATCAGCCCAGCCGTGCCTCGAGCCTGGCGATATGTGCTTGCAGCCGTTCATGTTCTTCGCGTTCGGCGGTGATGTTCGCGAATACGCTGATCAGGTGCTCGGGTTGGCCGTCGGCTTGGCGTTGCAACGAAGTACGCGCGCGGACCCACAGGTAGTGGCCGTTTTTGTGGCGTACGCGTTTTTCCACTTCGTAGCGGTCGATCTCGCCGTCAAGCAGGCGCTGCAGCAAGTGCAGGTTGTGCGCCAGGTCGTCGGGATGGGTCAATTGCTGGAAGGTGGTGCCGTAGAGCTCGTCTTCGCGGTAGCCCAGCAGTTCGCAGAAGCTGCCGTTGACCCGCTGCCAGCTGCCGTCGGGATCGATGTAGGCCAGCGCGCCCCAGGCGAACTCGAAGATGGTGCGAAAGCGCGCCTCGCTCTGGCGCAATTCTTCTTCGGCGACTTTGCGTTCGGTGGTGTCCATGCTGATGCCGACCATCTTCACCGCGCGCCCGGCGCTGTCGGCCAGCACGGTGGCGCGCGAGGCGATCCAGCATTGGCTGGCGTCGGGGCGGGTGATGCGAAAATCGCATTCGCAACCGGTGCCGTCGGCGACGGCCTGGGCGTACATGGCCTGCATCGGCGGAATGTCGTCCGGGTGGATATGCGCCCAGAACTCTTCGTTGCGCTGCACTGGCCAGCCATACACCGCCTCGACGTTGGGCGAGTAGGTGACTTCATCGGTGACCAGGTTCCACTCCCAGGTGACGATGCGTGCGCCTTCCTGGGCCAGTTTCATGCGGGTTTCACTTTCCATGATCTCGGCGGTGTAGCGGCGCCGCACGTCGGTCATCGGCAGCTCTACCACCTCGGCCTGCTGCACGCTCTGCAAGGCTTCTTCACCGTAGCGCAGCCAGATCCAGTTGACCTTGAGAAATGCGGCGAGCTTGCGCAGGTTGTCGTAGTCGATTTCGCCACCGCGAGTCCACTTGTGCACCGCGGTGCGTGAAATGCCCAGGGCGGTGCCCACGGCTTGCAGGGTCAGCTTGTGGTGTTCGAGCAATTCCTTGAGGCGAAAGGCAAAGCTGTTTTCAACCATGGGGCGGTTCCTGGAAGCGGGCCGGAAACGCAAGTATACCCGAGCCGTAAACCTCAGGTTGACGAACAAATGCGGTTTTTTCTCATCCGGGTATTCCTCGCATCGTTCATAAATTGTTATGTTATTACATGAAATTTAGGAGCGTCGTTGATGAAAGTTTCCCCCGCCCGGTTCTGCCTGGGTTTTTCCCTGTCTGTGTTCGGCCTGCCCGGCAGTGCTGCCGAACCTGTAATACTCGAGGCCCTGACCGTCAGCGACAGTCATCTGCTGGAGCGCGCCGACGGCCCTGTGCAGGGCTATCGCGCCACCCGCTCTAGCACCGCGACGCGCACCGATACCGATGTGCGCGACACGCCGCAGAGCATCGCCGTGGTGCCCAGCCAGGTGCTTGAAGACCTCAACAGCACGCGCATCGACCGTGCCCTGGACTTTGCCGGTGGCGTCACCCGGCAGAACAATTTCGGTGGCTTGACCTTCCTCAACTACAGCGTGCGCGGTTTTACCACCGGCGAGCTGTACAAGAACGGCTTTGCCATCAACCGCGGCAGCTACAGTGCACCGGACACCTCCACCATCGAGCGCATCGAGGTGCTCAAGGGCCCGGCCGCCAGCCTGTACGGGCGCGGCGATCCGGGTGGCCTGGTCAATATCGTCAGCAAGCGTCCGCAGGAGGAGGCGTTCACGCGCCTGAAGGCCAGCGCCGGCACGTGGGATCGCTACCGCGGCAGCCTCGACGTCAACACGCCGCTGGACGAGGAGGGGCGCCTGCTGTCGCGCGTCAATCTGGCAGTGGAAGATAACGGCAGCTTCCGCGATCACGTCGACAGCCGCCGACAGATCGTCAGCCCGTCGCTGAGCTGGCAACTCGACCCTGACACGCGGCTGTTGCTGGATGCCGAATTCTCACGCACCGAATCGGTGTTCGACCGGGGTATTCCGGCGGTCAACAATCAGTTGGGATCCGTTAAGCGCTCGACCTTTCTCGGCGAGCCCAACGACGGCCACATTCGCAACGACAACCAGACCCTGGACCTGGCCCTGGAACGCTACCTGAACGACAACTGGAAACTGCGCCTGGCCAACCACTACACCCAGGGCCACCTGCGCGGCAACAGTTCGGAGCCGTCGCGGGTAGTCGGCCAGGCGATCAGCCGTTTCTACCGCGAACGCAATTTCGAGTGGAACGACAACATCACCCAGGCCGAACTGCATGGGCAGTTCGATTTTCTCGGCTGGCAGCACCAAAGCCTGATCGGCCTGGAGTACGAGAACTACCGCAACAGCCAGAAATACCCGCAGAGCGCTACGTCGCTCGGCTATGGGCTGGATATCTACCAGCCGGTCTACGGGCAGCCCAAGCCGCCGCTGATCAACCCCAATGACTTCTTCGAACGCACCGAAAGCCAGGCGCTCAACCTGCAAGACCAGATCATCTTCGACGAGCGCTGGCGTGGCCTGCTCGGCGTGCGCCTGGAACGGGTCGAGCAGACGGCGCTGAACCGTGCCACCGGGGTAAGCAACAGCCAGGTCAAGGAAGTCGCTACGCCGCGTGTGGGGCTGTTGTATCAATGGACGCCGGAAGTGGGGGTGTTCGCCAATGCTTCCACCTCGTTCAAGCCCAACGCCATCGGCACCCAAGGCCAGGTGTACAAGCCGGAGAAGGGGCTGGGCTACGAGACGGGTCTGAAGCTCGACCTGTTCGACAGCCGGCTCGGTGCGACTGTGGCGTTGTTCAGCATCGACAAGGAAAACGTCGTCACCACCGATGCCTTTGGTGAAAGCATCGCCGCGGGCAAGGCGCACAGCCAGGGGCTGGACGTGCAGTTCAGCGGTCAGCTCACCGAGGCCGTGCGGGTAATCGGTGCCTATGCCTATATCGATGCCGAGGTCACCAAGGGCGATGCCGCACTGCCCAAGGGCAGCGACCTGCTGGGCATTCCTCGGCACAGCGGCAGCCTGATGGTGGTGCACGAGTTCCAGAACGGCTGGCTGCGTGGCTCGGATGTCGGCGCCTCGGCCAACTACGTGGGCGAGCGTTCCGGGCAGGCGGGCGGTGACCTGCGCCTGCCGGCGTACAGCACGCTGGACTTGCTGGCGCACTACAAGGCCAGCGAGCAGTTGAGTTTCGGGGTGAACCTGAACAACGTCTTCGACCGCAAGTACTACGAACGCGGTTACAACGCGGCGTGGAACATGCCGGGCGAGCCGCGCAACCTGAGTGTGAGCATGAGTCTGTCGTTGTAACCTCGGGCCGCACGGCGGTCCTGGAAAGCCCCATCAACCCCGCTGCATCCACCCTGGGCAGCGGTCCTCGAACGAGTGCCCGGTCGGTACCAGGCGCTCGTCCTCGATCTCATCGAAACACCCCAGCAGCAACGCCACCGTCGGTGCATCGTCGATCGCGCCTACCGAACTGCCGCAGCATCGGCAAAATGCCCGGCTGGAATAATCCGAAGAGCGCCAGGTGTCAGGCGCACCGCCGGCACCGACCCAGCGCACTTGCGCACGATCGAACTCCACCCAGCTCGCCACCAGTGCTCCGGTGTGCTGCTGGCACCAGCGGCACGAGCAGTGGTGGGGATTGCCCGCTGGTCCATCGGCCTCGAAGCGGATTGCACCGCACAGGCAGCCGCCCTTGTAGGTCTTCATGCTGGCGTTCTCTCCTTGAATGACTGGTTGTCGGCCTGCCTCCTGGCCGGTTAACGTGGCGGTTTTCCGCACAGGGAAGTGTCCATGAATCCGTCACTGGAGCTCAACCGCGCCAATTGGGACGAGCGGGCGCCGTTGCACGCCGCCTCGCCGGGCTATGAAGTCGAATGCTTCGTGCAGTCTGCCACGCATCTTTCCGAAGTCGTGCGCTTCGACCTGCCGCGCCTGGGCAATATACAAGGCCTCAAGACCCTGCACCTGCAATGCCACATCGGCACCGACACCTTGTCGCTCGCGCGGCTGGGCGCGCAGGTCAGCGGGCTGGACTTTTCGCCCGCATCGCTGGCGCAGGCGCGGTTGCTGGCAGAGCGCTGTGGCACCGATATCGACTATGTCGAGGCGGATGTCTACCGTGCCAGCGAGGTGCTGCCCAAGGCGAGCTATGACTTGATCTACACCGGGATCGGCGCACTGTGCTGGCTGCCGGACATCCAGCGCTGGGCGCAGAATGTCGCGGCATTGCTCAAGCCGGGCGGGCGGCTGTTCCTGCGTGAGGGGCACCCGATGTTATGGACGCTCGACGAAACCCACGCCGATCGCCTGCAGGTCGACTTCCCGTACTTCGAGCATGAGGCGCCGCTCATCTTCCACAGCGACCAGACCTACGTCGAAAGCGAACATCGCCTGGCACAAACCGAGACCCATTCCTGGAACCGCGGCCTTGGCGAAATCATCACGGCGCTGCTTGAACAAGGCATGCAACTGACCGCCCTGGTCGAGCACCCGAGCATCCCGTGGGAGGCGTTGCCCGGGCAGATGCTCAAGGGCGCCGACGGCGAGTGGTGCCTGGCGGAGCGGCCCGAGCGCCTGCCGTTGAGCTACACGCTGCAGGCGCGCAAGGGCTGATCAGGAAAGGAAGCCGCCGTCGACGTTGAGCGCCGTGCCGGTGGTGTAGCTCGACGCGTCGCTGGCCAGGTACAGCACCGCGCCGGCCATCTCGCTTGGGTCCGCTACGCGCTTGAGCGGAATCTGCTGCAGGGCGGCGTTGAGGATGGCGTCGTTCTTCACCAGTGCCGAGGCGAACTTGGTGTCGGTCAGGCCCGGCAGCAGGGCGTTGCAGCGGATGCCGAACTGCGCGCACTCCTTGGCGAAGACCTTGGTCATGTTGATCACCGCAGCCTTGGTCACCGAGTAGATGCCCTGGAACAAGCCCGGTGTCACGCCGTTGATCGACGCTACGTTGATGATGCTGCCACCGCCGTGCTCGCGCATCAGCTTGCCGGCTTCCACCGACATGAAGAAGTAGCCGCGGATGTTCACGTCGACGGTCTTCTGGAAGGCGCTGACGTCGGTGTCGAGTACGTTGCAGAACTGCGGGTTGGTGGCGGCATTGTTGACCAGGATATCCAGGCGTCCGAACTGCTCGCGGATGCCGGCGAACACTTGCTGGATCTGGTCCAGCTCACCGATATGGCAGGCCACCGGCGTAGCCTTGCCGCCGGCTGCGATGATTGCGTCGGCGACCTGCTGGCAGCCGTCGAGCTTGCGGCTGGAAACGATGACATGGGCCCCTTGCTGGGCCAGCAGGTGGGCGATGGCTTCGCCGATGCCGCGGCTGGCGCCGGAAACGAAGGCGATCTTGCCGTCAAGGTCGAACAGTTGGGTCTTGGACATGCTGGTTTTCCTTGTTGTCGCCGGTTACAGAGTGGATTTGCCGATCAGTTGCAGGCTCATCTGCTCCAGCAGCCGGTTCATGTGGATGAACTGGGCGAAGCGTTTGTCCTGGGTCTGGCCGTGGAAGAAGCGGTAGTAGATCTGCTGGACGATCCCGGCCAGGCGGAACAGGCCGTAGCTGTAATAGAAGTCGAAGTTGTCGATGCGAATGCCGGCGCGCTCGGCGTAATAGTCGACGAACTGGCGGCGGGTCAGCATGCCGGGGGCGTTGCTCGGCTGGCGGCGCATCAGTTGCACCGGTGCCGGGTCGTTGGCCTCGATCCAATAGGCCAGGCTGTTGCCCAGGTCCATCAGCGGGTCACCGATGGTCGCCATCTCCCAGTCCAATACGCCGATGATGCGCATGGGGTTGTTGGCATCGAGGATGACGTTGTCGAAGCGGTAGTCGTTGTGCACGATGCCAGGGCGCGCGTGGTCGGCGGGCATCTTCTCGCGCAGCCAGGCGATCACCTCTTCCCAGCGCGGCGCATCCGGGGTCAGGGCTTTTTCGTAGCGGCTCGACCAACCTTCGATCTGACGCTGCACATAGCCTTCGGGCTTGCCCAGGTCGGCCAGGCCGCAGGCGTTGTAGTCGACCTGGTGCAGTTCCACCAGACGGTCGATGAAGCTCTTGCACAGCGCCTCGGTGCGGCTGGCGTCGAGGTTCAGTTCAGGGGGCAGGTCCGAGCGCAGGATGACACCCTCGACCCGCTCCATCACGTAGAACTCGCCGCCGATCAGCGATTCGTCGGTGCAGTGCACATAGGCCTTGGGGCAGAACGGGAAGCCGTCGTTGAGCTGGTTGAGGATGCGAAACTCGCGGCCCATGTCATGGGCCGACTTGGCCTTGTGTCCGAAGGGCGGACGACGCAGCACGAACTCGCGCTCGGGGTAGGCGACCAGGTACGTGAGGTTGGAGGCGCCGCCGGGGAACTGGCTGATGCTCGGGGTGCCTGCGAGGCCCGGGATATGCGCCTTGAGGTAAGGATCGATGATGGCTGCATCGAGTTCTTCGCCGGGGCGGACCTGGGTGGACTGGTCGGTGAGCGTCATGCGTATTCCTTATTCTCGGTCGCAAGGATCATTGGCTAATCTAATGGCCAACCTGGGTTGGGACAAGCGTGCCAAACGTCATATCGACGCGGGTGTTGCCGGTCGATCACTGCCCCTGATGAGTGATGCATGCAGGCTGCGGGCAAAAAAAAACCGAAGCCGGTCAGGCCTCGGTTTTCTTCATGCGCGTGTTCGCATCACTCAGGACGGGAACAGCTCGCTCAGCTTCATCGACAGCATCATGTCGCCTTCGACGCGCAGCTTGCCGCCCATGAAGGCCTGCATGCCATCAGTCTCGCCACTGACGATGCCTTTGAGGGTTTCGCTGTCCAGAACCAGGGTGCAGTTGGCGTCAGGGTTCTCGCCTTCCTGGATCTCGCAGGTGCCGTCCTTGACGAGCAGGGCGTAGTGCTTGTCTTCGTCGGTGATGTTGAAGCCGAACACCAGGTCCAGGCCGGCGGCGGCGGCAGGGTTGAACTTGGCTTTCATCGCTTCGACTGCTTTAGCTACGTCGCTCATGGTGTATTCCTTGTTGGGTGAAAGTCGCGTGCACGGGGCACAACAGGCCGGGCTCATCGATAGGTGAGAAGCTCCGGCATCCGCAACAGCTGCACGTGGGCCTGGCTGTTGAAGGAGGTCAATGCCACGTCGCGGCCACGAAACTTCAGGTGGCTGAGCGACGTGTTGATGATCTGCCAGTTCAGCGCGAACGCCTGGGCTGGGGTGATTCCGGTGACCAGGTGGAGCAGGGCGGCGATGCTGCCACCGGAGGTGAAGACGGCAATGTTGTCACGGCTTGAGGCTTGTGCCAGGACGCGTTGCAGGCCGGCACCAACGCGCGCTGTGAACGCGGCCCAGGTCTCCAGGCCATCGTGAGCCTCGTGCTCGCCGTCATGCCAGCGCTGCACCATCAGCGCGAACAGACGCTGGAACTCGCTGCGATTCTGCGCAGCATTGCGCAGCACGTGCAGCGCCTCGGGCTCGTCTGGCAGCAGGGCAGGGAGCAGGGCGCGGATCACGCCGTCGGCATCGAACTCATTGAAGGCTGCGTCGGTCTCTATGGCCGGGATTGCGCAGCCGGTAGCGGCCATTGCGTCGAGCGTCAGCCGTGCGGTGTCCTGCTGGCGCCGCAGGTCGCCGGCCAGGCAGCGATCCAGGTGCAGGTCCAGTTGAGCCAGGTGCTCACCCAACGCCTGACTCTGGCGCACACCCAGCGGCGACAGGACATCGTAGTCGTCGGCGCCGAAGGAGGCTTGGCCATGTCGGATCAGGTAGATGTTGCCCACTGGAATGTCCGGCCGGGATGGAGGTTGCTGCGAGGTTAGGATGCGCCAGAGAGGCTGTCAATGAAAAAACATACAAGCGTTTGAAAAGGTTGTTTGAACTGTGTTGCCAGCATTTTCCCATGCTGGCGGCAGCCCAGGCGCACCGGTATGCTTGCATCAGTTTCGCGTCGTGCAGGCGCAGGTTTATTAAGGAGTCAATGTGGAGTTTCTTGCCGAATACGCAAGCTTTCTCGCCAAAACCGCCACTGTGGTGATCGCCATCCTGGTCATCCTTTCGGGTATCGCCAACCTGCGTGGCAAGGGTCGACGCAAGCCCGGCGGGCAATTGCAGGTCACCCGCCTCAACACCTTCTACAAGGAGCTGCGCGAGCGCCTGGAAGCCGGCCTGCTCGACAAGGCCGAGCTCAAGGCCCTGCGCAAGCAGCAGGCCAAGACGGAAAAACAGAAGAAGAAAGGCAAGGCCAAGCCCGAGGAAAAGGGCCGGGTCTTCGTGCTGGATTTCGACGGCGACATCAAGGCCTCCGCCACCGAGAGCCTGCGCAACGAAATCACTGCGCTGCTCACCCTCGCCACCCCACGTGACGAAGTGGTGCTGCGCCTCGAGAGCGGTGGCGGGCTGGTGCACAGCTACGGCCTGGCTGCCTCGCAGCTGGCGCGTATCCGCCAGGCCGGCATTCCGCTGACCGTGTGCATCGACAAGGTCGCGGCCAGCGGCGGCTACATGATGGCCTGTATCGGCGAGAAGATCGTCAGTGCGCCGTTCGCCGTACTTGGCTCGATCGGCGTCGTCGCGCAGTTGCCCAACGTCAATCGCCTGCTGAAAAAGCACGATGTCGACTTCGAGGTATTCACGGCCGGCGAATACAAGCGCACCGTCACCGTGTTTGGCGAGAACACCGAGAAGGGCCGGGAGAAATTCCAGGAAGACCTGGATATCACTCACCAACTGTTCAAGGACTTCGTCGCCCGCTACCGCCCGCAGCTGCACATCGATGAGGTCGCCACCGGCGAAGTGTGGCTGGGTGTTGCCGCACTCAACCGCAAGCTGGTCGACGAGCTGCGCACCAGCGACGAATACCTCAGCGACCGCGCCCACGACGCCAACCTGTTCCACGTCCGCTACGCCGAGCGTAAATCCCTGCAGGAGCGCATCGGCGTGGCCGCCAGCGGTGCCGTGGAGAACACCTTGGTAGGGCTTTGGAGCAGGCTTGGCCGCTTGCGCTAACACCTTGAACCCCTTGAAGATTTTTTTCTTCAGGGGGGTTGCAAGGTGAGGGGAATGCCGACATAATGGCGTCCATCGAAACGCAGCTCACTTGAAAAAGCTGAGCGGTTTCAAGGAGATAGCGAAAGCTGACTCCGAACTTTGAGGCCGAGTAGCAAAGTGGTTATGCTCCGGATTGCAAATCCGTCTACGCCGGTTCGATTCCGACCTCGGCCTCCACCATTCGAAAGCCCCGCAGATTAACGTCTGCGGGGTTTTTATTTGTGCGCCGGAAAATCTCGATAGTCCCAAAACTATTTGGGTGCAGTCCCAAAACTTTCCTATTTCGAGGGCTTCGCGATAGCCCCAACACGTCGATAGACACGCTCCGTGATTCCCTCTTTGGAGTGCCCCAGCAGCACGCTTGCCTCGCCCAGATCGTTTATCTCCGAGGCCGCCTTCGGTCGGATATCTCGGAACTGGAACTGGGCGATTCGGTTTGCGAGGTCTGGCTTCTTCTCGACTTCAGCTTTCACCCTGGCGGCCTCTCGGGCGTCCGCCCACCGGTTGCGCAACATCGGCCAGCTCATGCGCTTGCCGTGCTCGTTGATGATGAAAAACGGCGACAGGTGCTCGCTGGTCCTGCGCATAATCCGCTCCAGCAGCAGCCCAAGACTGTTCTTCGCTCCGTCCACCTCCAGGACGATCCTCAGTCGCTTGCCGGTCTTGCCTTGGCTGACCTGCAGGTAGATCCCGTCCATATCGTCTTTTCGCATGGACAGAACGTCCGATGGCCGCTGGCCGGTCAGGTACGCCAGGTCCATCGCATCCTTAAGCTCCTGTGGGGCCTCCTCATATACCGCCTGCCACACCGCTTCGTTGGCATAGAAGTCGCGCGGTTTCTCCTTGTTCTTCCTCACGCCCAGGCACGGGTTGTCCCGGGTGGTGAGCCCCCATTCCCTTGCGGTGTTGAAAACGTGCGAGAGCAGGGCGATTTCCCTGTTCGCTCGAGTTTTGGCCGACCTTGAGTCGCGGTACTGCGCGATCATGGCCGGCGTGATGGCATCGATCGGCGCCGAATCGAAAACAGTGCGCAGTTGCTTAAGCTCGTAGATGTTGTCTTTCTGGGTCCTGGCGGCCTTGCCTGGGATGATCTTCAACAGGTACTCGTCGAAGATCCCCTTCATCGTTGTCAGCTCTTTCGGTACCGTCTTGGCTTCGAGCTCTGCCCACATCAGCTTGGCCTTCACCAGGTCACTGCCAAGGAAAATGTCCTTGCCCGACTTGTCCCTGTAGTACAGAGCCTCCCACACCTTGCCATTGGCTTTTTGTCTTTTGCGACGATACATGCCTGGTGGCAGGTCGCGATTCTCGGTCTTCCTTGGGCGCATTTCACTTTACTCGGGAAAAATCAGGGGTCCAGGCTGGCGATGGCGGCGGAGCTGCAGCGACCGGCACAGTGTCGATCACCAGACCGCTGAGCTTCTGGCGGGCGTACAGGCGACCAACGAGGGGGCGGCCGCCGCGGCTCTCGACGAAATGCCAGCCTTTTTCTTTCAACCAGCGGCGCTGCCACGCCCGGGGTTTGTAGCCGGTGATCACCACCAGCTCTTCGTCCGAAAGGATCTCGGTTTCCATGGGATGGTCTCCACGCCGCCGGTGGCGGCAGTACGGTAATCAGGCCAGCAGCACTTCGCGCACGACTTCCCAGAGTCGCGCTGCGGGCCATTGATAGCGGTCGAAGTCTGTGTCGGGCTGCACGCCGTAGCGGCAGGTGGAGTGGGCGCCGGCTGGGTATTCGCCGCGCTTCTGCATGATGGTGGCCACTCGGCCGTCACCGCCCGGCTCGGTCCGGTGGTACTCGTAGGCCCTGGTGGTGTACACATCGCCCGCGGCAATGGTGCAGGTCGAGTGGTGCACCATGTTGGCCCTGCCGTCTGGGGTCCACGGTCTACCGCCGCCAGCCTGCCGCGCGCCTTCGTGCAGATAGAGAACGAATTCACCGTCATCCAGGCGGCGCATGTCGTAGCAGTGGTTGATCTGTTTCCCGACCAAGATCCGCGATACGAAGTTGAAGCGATGGTCGTGGATTGCCGAGTGCTCGAAACAGCTGCGGCGGGGCAGCTCGGGGTGCCAAACATGCAGGCGCTGGTCGCCCTGCAACTGGACCTGTACGAAGCCCAGGCCGTGGAGCGTGATCTTGTTTGTCATTACGTCGTCTATGATCATACGAACTCTCGGTTTGATTATTAAGGACAGGGCATGGAAGTTAGCGGTGACTTTTCAAGGGTCGTAGATTTTCTGAGTAAGTTGGCAGGTTGCTCAGTTCTATTTCTAGGGTTCGCTTTCTGTGCAGGATATTTTTACAGCTCAGCTTACTTAAAGGTGTTTGATTCTGAGTGGTTCTTAAGTGGATTTACTTTTGTTGAGCTAGTAATTAGAGGTGTCTGGAATGCAGTCTATGGTTCAATTGGTCTGGTAACGTTGCTTGTGATTGTCCAGAGTCCTAGCGTAAGTGAGCGGAACTTACTCTGGTTGATGAGGATAGTTTGCTATCCCTTTTACATTTTTGTGGTGGCCTCTTCCGTATACTACAAGTTTGACAGTGATTGGATTGGCGCTCTCTCACAAAATCCTTGGGCTCGTGGGTGGTTGATGTCTACGCTGGTTTGTCAGGCGGCAAGTTATTTACACCCTGAATCACTTCAGCATGTGCTGTTTAAGGTATTTTCGATAGTTACCCTGTTTCTTCTTGCCTACTGGGTGGTTGTCGAGATGCCGAAAGTATCTGCGCGTGAATATGCAGATAAGTTGCAAGGCGAAAGCGGTAAAGGCATGCTGAAGGTCTATAAAATTGGTTCGACAGAGGTGTATCGCCTAGTTGATGCGGCAAACGGAAAGTTACTTTTGCAGGGCGATGATAAATCGTTATTGGTCGTGGACCCAGCAAACGACTGGCGTATCTCTCGTTGAGGTTGTTCCGAGCGTCTATCAAGCAAATGGTGTTAGCTGTTGATGTATCAGCTCCTTCGGCACTCGGACGGTATCGCCGAGCTTGGCGGCGACGATGGCGCGGCAGGCGGCAACCAGGTGCGTCGAGCCGTCCGCATCGCCCGGCAGATCATCCAGGCCGGTGACAGCAAAGAAATAGTCCGAGTAGAGGCCGAAGCCGACGCGGTATTTCTCGATCAGCTTCCCGCCAAGCCCCCAGTCTTCCCACGGGTTGAAGCGTTTGGTGCGCTCTGTCGCATGGCCCTGGTACCGAGCGAACACTCGCCACGGGTTGCCGTACTGCGGTGGCTCAAGGATCAGGTCTAGGCCTTCTGCCTTGCCCACAGCCCAGCCCAGTGCCTCACCGGCCAGGTCTGCAGTCTTCACTTCGATCAGGCCGGTCATGGCTGAACCTGCACCGGGTAGGGCGGCTGAGTTGAGATGGACAACGAGCCGATCAGCGGAAGCCGAACCCAGGCGCCGAAGTGACCATGGCCGACCCGGTACCGGGTGCCGACCGCCATGGATGGCCCGAAGGCAGGAAGGCACAGCACTTTCTTTGGCTTGCGCCACCAGACCGCCCAGCGCCAGTAACCGCACTTCAGCGCCCAGCTCAAGATCACGGCCTGGTCTTTCGCGCCGTAGCACCAATTCAGACCGACAAAGAGTCTTCCGATTTTCACAGCTGATACCTATCATCAATCCAGCGCCCAGGCGCCATAGCGGGTGTAGGTTCGGGTTGGGTTTCGTGCGGGGAGAGCTGGCGCTCGTTGTTTGTATGGAAATGCTTGAGACATAGCTTCGCCTCGCCGCCATTCGGCGGAACGGTTAGGATTGATGGAAAGAAGGCAGACCACGAAGGTCTACCAGGCAGAAGCCTTGGAAAGGCTCAAACCTTGTTGTGCATCGTGGGGGGCAGGACCATGCCGGAACGTGAAAGCAGGTACCGCGCATACAAGTTGCTTCGCGAACTCGATTCGCTTACTTCATCGACAATGAATCAGGTGGCATATGGCCGTCTTGGCGGCCCGAGCTGGCAGGCCATGTGCGAGGCGCATCGGGCTGCCTTCAATCAATGGATTGAATTTGCGGAGTCACTTTCGAACGGAAGCGAAGCAATCGAAGGTTACGAATAGTCGCCCTCAATAACTTATACAAAAAATTAGTTTTGTATAATTATCTACGCCGACTGTCGATCAGTTATTGTTTTCGATAAAGGACACTTGAAGTTTATGTCGCGTGCCTTACTTTGAACTCCCTATGGATTTGATATCTAGATTGAAGGAGGGTGGCATGCGAGTTCGTGGAAATGTGTTCTGGGATTGGGCAGATCCAGCGCTTCACCACCGTACTCATGACGAAACACTCGACGACGGAACATTTATTGATGTCCAGGTGAGGCTTTCACGCACAGGTCAAACACAAATGTTCATCGGCGTCTATGCGCCTCAAGGCATGGCGGTGCATGAGGAGGCGTTTGACTCCCGTCCTGGCGAGTCGATGACCCGTGCTATGGCCTGGGGGGTCGGGCGGGCGCGCCGGATTGCTACGGAAGGCTTGTCTGCCGTCACATCCAAAGCGTCTGCTGGGTAAGGTGTCGTCACTCTGGGGCTGGATCAGGCTCTGAAATTGAGCCAGCCCCTACAGCCTGCCATATCGCGGCAGTGAATAGAGGGGAGAGGGGTTACAGCTGGATGGAGTACAAATGTGCTCTTTGGCCGACTACATCTCGACCCAGCCTTCGAAGAACTCGCATGGCGTGCGCAGGTGGTCCGAACTGTCGACCAAGATCCCGCTTTCGAGCGCCTGTTTTGCGGCCTGCATATTGGCTTTGGCGCGCTCGACTGCGGCCTGGGCAAAGCTCAGGTGGACTTCCTTGCGCCTGATATACGAGCGCAGCGCCTGCCTCTGGTCGATGTAGGCATAGCGCTTGCCTTCCTGGCTCTTCAGTACGCGACGGCGGTACCGCTTGACCCAGTGCTGATCCCAGCTGTGCGGGGAATCAACCTGGTGCTCGTGCCGATCTTCGATGATGTAGAAGCAGACCTCTGTTTCGGCGTAGGCCACGTAGCGCTGGCAATAGACGGACACCTCACCGTACACGCCAGACTCCCACCCATACCGATAGAGAAACGGGCGCTCGCCCTTTGGGATCGGTTTGAATTTGCTCATGGCTTGACCTCCGCCACCGGTTCACTGGGCTCCGCGCTGGCGGATAGGGCGACACGCTGGGCGCGTATCTTGCGCTTGAGCGGTGTGCCGATATCGCGCTGATATGCTTCTTCTAGCAATGCATCCTGTACTCGAAGCTCCGCACGCAGCTGCTCGACCTCAGCGCTATCGAGCATCGGGCCCAGCCCAACAATCGGCAGCCCAGTCTCTGCCGCATCCCTCTCTGCCTCGTCTTTGGTCCACCAGAAGGCAGTACCAACCATCCAGGCTATGGGGTCTGGGTGGGGCTGCGGGGCTGGCTGGGCTAGCAGGTCGTAGATCTCCCACTTTGCAGCACTGTCGTTCGGCAGGTGCGCCAGGGTGAGGCCGATCAAGTCACGCGACAAGCTGAGCATCTCGGTGTTGCTGGATCGGTTTTCTGTGGGCATGGGCTTGTAATCCAAATGCAGCTATTATTGTTCGCCGTCGTTCTACGGGGCGTTGACTCGAGCAGAATTAAGAGGTTAGGACTGGAGATGGAATGGAAAGCTATCTTTATCAGTGGGTGATCGATCTATCGGTGTTATGTTCGATCGGTGGGTTAGTGTGGACCGCCGTTGTTTGGTGGGAAACACGTAAAATTAGAAAAGAATTTTTAATCAGAATCAGACTTCCTGATCTGGTTAAAGAACTGCGTGTAGAGGTTAAATCTCTTCTGGCAGCTGTGACTGAGTGGCAAAGTGGCGGAGATCACTCTAAAACAAGCTCCGCTATAGCATCGTTGAAAGGTATACTGCTTAGCCTAAGGCTGAAGATATCAAGTGAAGACTTGAAGCAGGTTGAAGTGGTTATTGCACTGATTGAGGGTCGAGAAATTTTCCATAGTGATCCTGAATCTGATCCCTCAAAGCAGCATGCTTGGAAATTGTCTAATGAAGCCAATACATTGGTTTCTCTTCTTGGGCAGCGTGAAAAAGATATTAGGTGGGCATAACGTGAGTTCTGATGATCAGATTGAAAGACTTTTGATGCAGCTTGTCAGAGAGACATCTATGGGTAGCGTTCGTTGGGAGCTAACAGAGCCTCACTATTTTCTTAATCACGCCACCGAGGATATGGTGGTTACTAATTTTGGTGCTACTTACAATGGTCTTGATGTCAGCGTTTATGAGGCTAGATATAAATACTGGAGGGATGAAGATGAGTATTTCTGGAGTTCAGAAATACGATTCTCGGTGGTAAAGTTTGGCACGTTAGTTGCTGATTATCGTAAGCCATCTGCGGCGATGCATCAGCTTTTTGAAATGGCGAGATCGCAAGTTATGGATTTTGACTCGCTCTTCAAGGGTTCCTTTTTTTAATGCATAACACTCGCGCGTCGTTTAGCTTAGGGGCAGGAGCGGAGTCACTCGCAAAGTCCGTAGGCTGATGAACATTTGTTGTGGCTGTCCGCGCGCGCGATTAGGTCGACCATGTCGAACTGGCGCCCGCCGCGCGAAGTGTTGGCCCAGTCGACCATGCGGTCGATTCCGTGGGTTTCGGCACTGACCTTGTCATCGGACCGGACGGTGGGGTCGGTGACAGTGGCGAAGAACGTTGCCGCGCCTCTCTTGCTGGCGATGCTCACCAGGCGCTCCCATTCGCGCACCCTGGCCACTTCCTCGGGCCACCTGGTTGCGATCTCGCGCAGCTCATCCTTCGCGCACATGATGCAAGGCATGCAGCCGACGCGATTGCAGCCTTGCATGTACAGAGGATTTGGCTTGATGCCTGCGGCCCGGTGCGCCTCGAACACCGCATCCACCGTCCATTTCAGGATGGGGCGGTAGTTGAACAGGCCGCCGCCGACCTCGTCGCACTCCGGCAGGTATCGCCGGTTCAGTGACTCGTCAGCTCGCACGCCCTGCCAAGACAGCACCAGGTTCTCGCCGGTCATCAGCGGCATGAACACGTCTTCAATGATCGGGTTGCGCTTCAGCTCATCAGTGCAGAAGCGCGCCTTGGTACTGGGGAAACGGCCTTTCCAGAGGCACATGTCGAGGAAAGGGTTGCCGGTGGGGTGAAGCACCTCCAGGGCGGCCAGCACCACCGCCTCGGGCACTCCCTTCTCGCGCCACTTCGTTTCGATGAACTTGCGCTTGCCGGCGATCTGTCGAGCAAAGTCGGTCTTTACCCAGCGGATCGGCACTCCAACGGCCTCAGCCAGGTAGTGAACGTAGTCATAGGTAGCCGGGTGTTCGTGCCCAGTGTCCGCGAAAACAGCACTGAGGTTTGGCACCTCGAGTTCACGGGCGACCAGCAGAGTGGCCGTGCTATCTTTACCGCCGCTCATGCTGACGATGTTGTATTCGGCCATCTTGTGTCCTTGCGCGCTGGCGCTGCCCTAGCGAGGGCAGCGCGTCAGAAATGGTGATCAAGCTGCGATGGGCAGCTAAAAGTGAGTGACTAAAGGAGGAAATGTGGAAGCGCTGAGAGCAGAGTTTGCGAGGGCAATCGAGGAGGCTATCCAGGAGTGCTACCGGATCAACTACACCCCGACTGTATGGGAAAGGATGAATAGACGTTATGGACCAGTTGAAGCAGCCATCAGGCTTGTGACCTCCGGAGATTTCCAAACCGGCCTTACGCGATTGCTCGGAGAAAATCGCCCCGAGCTTACGGTTGAGTCTCACGTGTTGCAGCCGCGTTTCGCGGAGCTATTCAGTATCCAGATGCGTGAACTAGCTCAGTGGCGTTTAGATAACGCGCCCCGATAGTTCGAGCGAACGCCGCCGTCGCCGGGGAGGCGTTATCGTTGAATAGGGGAAGGCTCTGGCGGGCAGCGCCGGAGAATCAGGGGCAGTTGTTCGCGCCGCAGTTCCGGCAGTTGTTGAGGAATCGGCCGTCCCAGCTGATGAAGCGCCCGCAGCCGCAGCAATTGAGCATTGGTTGGCGGCGCTTGGCGACCTTGGGCGGCCTGGGCATCTTTACGCCGGCCACGCGCAGGGCCAGCTTATGGTCGACGTTCTGGCGGTGTACCAGGCGCCGGCGGATCTCCTCGATGTAGGCTGCTGGCCAGAATACTCGGGAGCCCTGTGCGGCATGATTAGCATACGTGAACTGGGCGTTTTCCAGATCCATGCAGATCGCTTGCTGCAGGTTCTCGGTTACCTTGCCGCGCTGCTCGCTGACCCAGTAGACATCGTTCCCGCTCCAGTCGCCTGGCACGTGCACGTAGACGCGGGCGCCGGCATGTAGCCCCGCAATGCGTCTGTCATCTTCCATCAGCTGACAGTCGACGCCGAAGTGCGCCCTGGCGTCGATGTACTCCTTCGGCCAAGGGATATCGGTGTCACGGTGGCGGCATGCCTCCTCGAAGGTGAACAGCTCGGCCTGGTCCAGGTTGGTCACGTAGCCGCGGCCTTCCTTGGCCCAGAACATCATTCCGTCGCCGACATGACTGCGGCTGTCCTGTAGGTAGAACTGGCTCATGGCTTTCTCCATGCATGCGCCGCCCTCCGTGCTGGTGGCGGCATGGTGGCAATTTGGTTTGGGATGGGGTATTACGGGTGACCGGCATGGAGCCGGGTCAAGGAGATGCTGTGAGCACGACCCGAGTATTCGAATACGCCCATAAGATGACCGACGCGATGATCGTTTTGCGCGACGCAGGCCATACAGTCCCCGCGCTCATGTTGACCTATGCAGCGATCGATCAGATGGGGTGGCTTGCGGCTCCGCAAGAGCGAACCACGAATGTCGACTTTAAAAAATGGGTCAACACGTACATGCTCGCTAACAACCCTATGAACGTGACGGCCGATGAGCTGTGGGAGGCCCGTAATGCAATCATTCACACCGGTACTGCCGAGTCGTCTGCGAATCAGCGTGATACGAGCATCCGAAAGGTTTTCTATACCGTTGGCGGGGTTGAAAACACCGTCAATAACGACCCAACGGTAGTTTTTGTAAACGCTGGTGATTTTTTCGGGCGTTTTCTAAACGCGGTCATGTGGTTCATGAGCGCTATGGATGCTGATGCAGCGTTGCTGGCCAATGCCTTGGCGAAACTTGACCGCATGCTTGTCGAGCGAGGCTTGGACAAGGCCTAAGCTCAAGACGGATAGCAGATTTCATCGCCAGGATCCTGTTGAATCATCAGCATACTCTTCCGGTCGAAGGCCAGGGCCAGGCGGGGTGAGATGCTGATTTCGTGCCGCGGCGGGGTTAGAAACTTCGCCGCGTGCAGCCTGCCAAGGGCGTGGATGCCGTAGATCAGCGCCTCGATCATCTGGCTGGCCGAGGCGTCTGCCCAGCCGCAGATCGCCCGCAGGTGTTGGCCCGTTCGCTTCCTGGCTGACAGCCGTAGCGGCTCGGTCCGCGCCACGGTGCGGTGAGCTTCGATTTCGTGGCGCGCGATCCTGAACAGCGCGTGATGTCCGAGCGCCTCGACGTGATGAATCATCAGCGTCATCGCCTCGCCCTGTTCCTCGATCCCGGCCCAATCCATAAGCTCCAGCAGGGCCTGTTTAGTCCCTGGTCGAACCTTCAAGCGCAGGTCTTCTTCCTGTAGGCGCTCGGCCTTCTCGCGCCGGCGCCTGTCGCGCCCCGCCTGGTCCATTGCCATGGTCATTACCTCCCAAGCCGCTGGGCGGCAGATTGATGTGTTGCTGGCGCCGGCCGTGCCGGACGCGGGCGGTGATGCGTTTCATGCTGCCTTCTGCTGATTCCAGGCGCCGACAGCGGCAAAGATCTTGGCTGCCTCTGCTTCGTCGAGCGTTGTGTCGGTGGGGATGGCGATCCAGCCGGATGCCACCAGGTGGTTTGGATTCGCGGTGGCGCGCAACTCGGTGTAGGTGGCTTCGATCACATCGGTGAGGTGATCGGCTCGGTAGTTGCCTTGGGGCGCGACCTCAACCGATTTGTGGTAGCGCTCGCCGAACTCGGTCCGGCAAAGCACGCTGAGGTAGATGGTCCAGCGGTGAGGGATGTCGCAGACGGCGTCGACGACCTGGCGCACGCGGATCTGCTTGAGGTTCCTCCAGTTGATCAGCACCTGCTGGCCGCTGGGGTCGATGTTGACCACGGCCGCATGATTGGCGGAAACCAGTGCCCGACAGGTTCGCTCCAGGCGCGCCCGCATGTTGTGGGGTTTGCGCTTGCTCATTGCCGCGTGCCTGTCTTGCTTGCCGCCCCGGCCTCGCAGGCATCGACAAAGCGCATCGCCGCTTTGTAGCTGTAGGCGAAACCTTGCACGGCGCCGGTGGCGATCTCAACCACATCCCAGGTGCCGCCATGACCAGATGCCTGGTAGCGCGGACTCCCTTGGGCGACCTTGGCGAGAGCTTCTTCGCGTACCACTTGGCTGCGCTCGAGCAGAGCCGCGAGCAGGGCGCGTTTCTCCGCGAAAGCGGGGTGCATTGCTGTCTGCATGGGATTTTCCTCGTGGGAATCAGGCGTGGTAGTCGAATGACTCGGCTTTGCGGAGAATGCGGACCTGGGCGATCCGGCGTTCGAGTACTCGTCGATCGCGGCGCATGGGGTCGCTGTCGCCAATGGCGGCGTGAGTGGCGACCAGTGCGGCGAGCAGGAAGCACATCGGGCTGATGATGTTGCGGCGCATGGCCTCGGCGACCAGGGCGGCCCGGCGCGGCACATCAAGCTTGAACATCGCGGCGGCGATGCGCTTCTCGACGCCACCCTCGCTGATGCCGAAGTGTCGGGCGATTTGCTTGGAAGTCATGCCCTGCGCAACGTCGAGAACGCATTCCAGCTCCCGAGGCGCGAGTCCGCGCCCAAGGTGGCCCATCCAAGAGCCGCTTGTGATCGTGTCCATTGAGGTTCTCTGTGGATTACGCTGGCTTGAAGCGGCGGTGAGCGACCCGAAGGCACGCTCGAAGGGTTGCGGGGTAATCGAAACTTTGGCCGAGGCGCTCCCAGCGCTCAACCATTGCGCGCACCAGGCGGTGGGCGTAGGTCATGACGTTCATCTTGTGCCCCCTGGGCGGTTGATTTCCCGTCTGGCCCTCAACATCGAAGGCCAGCCAGTGAAATCCGGTGAGCATCAGCTGCTGATTTCTGCGAGCAGCAGGCCGATGGGCAGGCCACCAACCACAGCAAACAGAAACAGAAAGGCCAACGCTCCGTTGGTGAATCTCGGCATTTCAGGATCTCCTTAAGCCTCGATCCGCTACTGGCGTCGATCGTGGCTCGTTATCAGGTTGTTGACTCCGACCGCGGACCTTCCCGCCGGATGACTGATCTCGGTGCTTTACCCTGCACACCCGGGGCAGTTGCCACCCCTCTGGACTGTTGAGGCCTGTCCATCGCTGCCTTTGCTGCGGCCGGTGTCGATCCGGCATGGGCTTAATATCACGCAACGTGTTTATTTATGTCAACACGTAATGTGATTATTTTTCCAAAAGGCGATAAAAAGCCCGGCACATGGCCGGGCTTCAGGAAAGGCGGGTAGGGGTTACCAGAGGACGGAGGACCAGAAGACCTTGCCTAAGATGATGATTTCTTTGTCGAGCATCTCTTCTGCGCTGTACTCCTCGTCGGGATGCTCATCCCGGTTGAAGCTGCGCATGCGGATCCCGCCGCCGGGAAGCCGGTACAGCGTTTTGACGCGAAGCTGACCACCGTGATTGATGGCGTACATTTTACCGTCGATGACGCTGGTGGCACCCTGGTCCACGCCTACGGTACTGCCATCAGGCAGAACTGGCTCCATGCTGTTTCCGCCGACAGTGACGCAGACAGCCTCGCTTGGCTGAACGTTCTGCCTGCGCAGCGTGATCTTTCCAAACCGCAGTTTGCGAGTATGAGATTGCTCTACAACTGTGCGGCCCTGGCCTGCCGAAAGCTCAACCTCTTTCAGGTATGGCACATAGACCTCGTCCTCATCCAGTGGCGTGTCGTCATCCCAGACGTCAATCGGCCCAAGGAGGACCGCATTCGGCTCAACTCGGCTGGGGTTTGGCTCGGGCGTGGTTGGCTTGTAGTCGAGGATGATTTCCGATTCATCAACGCCGAGCGCCTTCGCTATCAAGCGCAAGTCGGCCAGCGATGGCTCCCGACTGTCCGCTTCGTAGTTGCCAACTCGCGACTGTGATTTCCAGCCGCACGCAGATGCCAGCGCAGCCTGGGAGAGCCCTGCGGCTTTGCGGTGGCGTTTGATTCGTTGTCCGAGGGTTTCTTTCATGGTCGCGATTTTAATCACGTTATGAAATGTCGTGCTTTCACTATTTGTGATTGCCATTAACACAATGCGTGTTTATCCTGAGCTCAAGTCAACGAGGAACCCCTATGAACAATATTCGCAAGATCCGAGAGGGGGCGGAGATCAGTCAGGCCAACCTTCGGCGAGCTCTCAACTGGAACCAGTCAAGGCTCGCCAACTACGAAGCTGATCGCAGGAGCCCAGGACTTGAAGAGGCCCGGAAGATCGTGTCGGCGCTTAACTCGCTTGGCGCCTCTTGCGATCTGGATGACGTCTTCCCGCCAGTGCCCTGCGACAAGTCGGCAGCCTGACGCAATGAAGTATGCGCTACCCGGCCTTGCGCCAGTAGTGAACTGAACCAGCTGTGAATTTAACCAGTAGGAGAGAGCAGATGAAGGATCTTGACCGTGTGGATGCGCAGAAGTGTGCGGTCGCTGCAGTAGGAATTAAGACCCAGCGGTTGAGTGGCGGCCGCCAGGTCATGGTGGGTTTTATTTCTGCTCTGGGCTCAGGCGAGAGGCAATCAGATCAATCGTTTGATTGTACAGGTGACGATCTACATCGGCAGTTGCCAAGGACTTCAGCTCATTCAGATCGCGCCTGATGGATTCTCTATCGACGCCAGGGACTTGGTCTACGGCACTGACCACTGTGAGAAGGCCGTTCAGCGTTGCGGTGATCTGCGTGCTCACAATCTTGGCCAGTACCTCGACCTTAGCGTCCGCGTCTGGTTGCAACTGAAGAATTTCCATTAGCGAGTTTGCTTGTTGCATGTCCGGTCTCCTTGGACCTTGTTGTGTGGAAGCAAAAAGCTACCACGGATGCACCGGACACCCATAACGCCCGAATTGCGGGCATAAAAAAACCGCCTGGCAGGGCGGCTTTCTCTACAACATTTCAACGGGTTTAAGCATGACAAACATCGTCCAATTTGACAAGTCCAGGGGGTTCACCCGGATGGACAACCAGCTCATGGATGGCCTGTTGGCTATCGATCTCCCGGCCAGGGAGATGAAGATTGTGCTGTACGTGGCCAAGGCCACCATCAACTTCGGCGCGGGCGCCCAGCGCATCCCGGCGACCGACATCGCAAAGGCCATCAACGCCCACCCTGATTCCGTATCCAAGGCGATATCCAGTCTGCTGCGCCGTCGTGTGTTGTTCCGCGAGGGTGGTGCCCGGGGTGACATCGGCGTGAATGACCCGAAAGACTGGGTCTACGTCACTGAGCCGAAACAGACCAAATCAGCCGAGTCGGCTCAAGTGGTCCGAATCGGAGAAGAGCCGAAACAGACCAAAACCGCCGACTCCCTTCTTTATTCTAAGAATCTAACCCCCTATGTATTTCTTCCTTCGGAAGAAAATACATGCCCCCCCAACGATGAGCAGCCGACTCCGGCCAAGGCTGACCGCAAGGCGCCTTTCGGGAAGGCCGCCATGCTGGCCGACAACCCGCACGGCCTGGATGAGTCACTGATCGCTGACTACCTGACTGTCCGCAAGGCCGCAAAAGCCCCGGTGACTGCCCGGATCTGGTCCGGCCTGAATGCCAAGCTGGAGCAGTGCAAGGCATTCGGCATTCAGCCTGGCCAGGCCCTGGAGGTCGCCGTCGAGAACGGATGGCGCGGATTCGAGGTGGACTGGGTGACCAAGCGTCTCGCCGCCCAGCTGCCTGCTAACCCCAATAGCCGCCACCACGGCTTCAGTGACCGCGACTACACCGGCGGCCTGACCGAGCGCGAGGACGGTACCTATGCGATCTGAATCGGTGATCACCATGTCCGAGGTGCGAAACGCTGCCGGCTTCCGCGTCCAGCCTGCTCACTGCGAGCACCACGGCGACTTCGAACAGCGCGTGACCATGCTGATGGGCCGCGAAATCGTTGGCCGATGCCCTGAGTGCGAGAAGGCCGCCATTGCTGAGCGAGAGGCGAAGCAGCAGGCCGAGGAAACCCGCCTGAAGCGCGAGGCCATGACCCGCAAGCTGGGTTCGGCGCTGATCCCGAAGCGCTTCGCCGAGCGCACCCTGGCCAACTACCGCGTCGAGCACGAAGGCCAGCGCAAGGCCCTGGCCTACTGCACGCGCTACGTGGCCGCGTTCGAGGAGATCGAGCGTACCGGGCGTTGCCTGATGCTGCTGGGCAATGTCGGTACCGGCAAGACCCACCTGGGGGCTGGTATGGCCAACGAGCTGATGCGCAACACGTCGGCGACGGCCGTGTATCGCACGGTGGGCGCGATCCTGCAGTCCATCCGCGCCACTTACGACCGTCACAGCGAACAGTCCGAGGCCGACATCCTGTCCAGCCTTATCGAGCCCTCGCTGCTGGTGCTGGACGAGGTCGGCGCGACTAAGGAACAGCCGAGTGAATTCGAGCTGACCACCCTGTTTTCGATCATCAACGGGCGCTATGAGCAGATGCGCCCCACGGTGGTGATTTCCAACCTCGACCGGGACCAGCTGCGCCATGCCATGGGCGAACGCTGCTACGACCGCCTGCGCGAGGGCGGAGGGGTGATTGTGCTCTTCGAGTGGGAATCGCACCGCGGCAAGGAGGAGCTCTGACAATGCGACAAACCAAGTTGACCAAGGCTGCTCGCGGCAGGGAGTGCCAAGTGCGCATTCCGGGCGTGTGCAACGGCAATCCAGAGACCACCGTCCTTGCTCACTACCGCCTGGCCGGCACCTGCGGCGTGGGCAAGAAGCCGCACGACCTGCAGGGGGCATGGGCTTGCAGCGCCTGCCACGATGCCTGCGATGGCCGAAGCCGGGCCATTGATCGCGAGATCGCCCGTCAGTACCACGCCGAGGGCGTGATGCGCACCCAGTCGATTTTGCTGGCCGAGTCCGTGGTGGTCGCATGAGTGGCTCTGTCCTTCGCCCGTTCAAGGCCAAGCCGACCCGCGCAAAGCCCGTCGACAGGGAAGGGCAGGAGCAGGCCGCGCTCATGCAGGAACTGCAACTGCGCTACCCGCAGGCCTACAAGCTGATCTACCACGTCCCGAACGGTGGGCACCGGCACAAGTTGGTCGCCGCAAAGCTGAAGGGGCAGGGCGTGAAGGCTGGTGTTCCCGACCTGGTGCTACCAATGGCTCGTGGCGGCTATTTCGGCCTGTACATCGAATTTAAGGCCAAGCCTCCCTTCGATGCTGAGGTTTCGCCCAGCCAGGATGCGTACATCCAGGCGCTGACCGCCCAAGGATACTTGGCGATCGTCTGCCGGGGCAGTATCGATGCCGTCGAGGCGATCCGCGCCTACCTGCTCCAGCCTGCGACGGTGGCCGCATGAGCGCAACACGCGAAGTGAAGTTCAGCGAGGCTGAGGTGCGCCGCCAGGCCGCCGACGTGTCCGTGCGCGATCTGCGCGACCCGCGTCACCCTGGCCTATACCTGCGCTTCTGGAGCAACCGCGAGCGCGCCACCTGGCACCTGGTGCGCGGCAAGAAATGGGTGCCGGTCGCCCGCTGGCCAGAGCTGAACGTCGCCACGGTGCTGACTGAGCTGCCCGCACTGCGTCAGCGCCTGCTGCGCGACCCGGCCACCGGTCTGGTTGTGTCGAGTATGGCCACCGTGGGTCAGCTGCTGGACTGGTACGGCGACCGGATGGCTCGTGACCGCTCGCTGTCGGTGAAGCGCAAGGCCGGCGCCCGCTCGGCCATTGCTCAGCACCTGAAGCCGCGCCTGGATGACATGGTGCTTACCGACGTGACTGCCGACACGCTGGACAAGCAGCTGATGTGGCCAGCGCAGGCCGATGTGTCGTTGTCCTACCTGCGCCAGATGTTCGCGCTGCTGCTGACGGCGTTCAAGCAGGCGAAGCGCCTGGGTCTGATCGAGTCTGATCCTATGGCGGGCCTGCGCTTCAGCGACTTCACCAAGGCCAAGATCCTGCCGAAGTCGGCCCGTCTGCGAGCGGTGCACCTGGCTGATGTGATGCAGCAGCTGTGGCAGACCTTCGACGAGACTCCCGCCAAGGCCATGCTGGCGCTGATGATGCTCGCGCACGGTACTCGCATTGGCGAGACCCGAAAGGCCCGCTGGAGCGAGGTCTCGGTCACGGCTGGCGAGTGGTTCATCCCGGCAGCGAATGCCAAGACCCGCACTGAGCATCGCTTGCCGCTGACAGCCCAGATCTGCGCGCTTCTGAGCCGGTACCGGGCAATCCAGCAAGCCGACGGGTACGACGGCGTGTACCTGTTCCCAAGTCGTCGCGGCGGGTGCCTGAGCGAGAGCCAAGCCAGCGCTGTATTCACCTACCTGGGACGGGGCGAGTGGACCAGCCACGATCTGCGGAAAGTCTCTCGCAGCACCTGGACCGACCTCGGCATCGACGGGCACATCGGCGAAATGCTGCTGAACCACTCGCTGGGCAAGATCGCCAGCACCTACATCCACACCCAAGCGATGCAGCAGCGCAGGGCAGCCCTGGAGAAGTGGCACGCCTGGTTAGACGGCATCGGCTTTGGTGCCATTCACGGCCTTACAGAGGCCTTATCCGAAATCCCACAGATTCAGGCGCGGGCGGCAGGGGGCAAGGCCTCTAGTGCCTATCCCGAATTTGTTACTAGCGAGGATTCGAAATGAAAAATAACAGTGAGCTCATCGATCGGGCATCGGCCATCTGCAACCACCTTTCCTACAGCGCCGACACTTCAAATGGCAGTCCTAAGGAGGTGATTCGCGAGCTGTGCCATCGCCTTGGGAGCCGGACAGTCACCATCAAGAAGGTGCACCTGGGCTACACCATGACCAATGTCTACGGCCGTATGCGCTACCTGACCAAGCTAGAGGCGTTCATGTGGCGCCTGTTCAGTTGGCCGCCGCGTGGCTTCGAAGTGTTGGGCGAGGCAGCAGAGTGGTGAAGCAACACGGCCCGGCGCTGCGCAAGGAACGGGTCGCCCTGACCAGGTGCCCCGATTGCCAGGGGAGAGCGGTGGTCAAGGGCGTGTTCTATGACCTGCCCTGCGGTCGCTGCAACGCATCAGGCTGGTTGTCGGCGGTCACCGGCGAGCCGCTGCCGCTGGAAGAACTTGTGACGCAGTTGGGGCTGCGTGTGCGCGAGCTGGAACAGCAGGCTGATCGCCAGCGGCCACTGCGCACCGAAGGCCCATCTGCGCAGTACGAAACGAACAACCGCCGCGGCGCCGGCGGAACCAACTACACCGGGGATTGAGGGGAAGGACATGAGCCATTTGGAAAGAAGTGCTGAGGAACTGCTCGAGCATTGGGGTAGGTGGGTTGTGCTGGGGTCGGGCGTGTCGTGCTGCGCATCGCGTGAGAACACGGTCCTGGACCCAATCATCACCGACGACGAGGCGCTGTTTGTTGATCGCCTGGTGGGTCGGTTGTTGCAGCGCTACGCCGAGTGCGGCGCCGTGATCATGAAGTACTACACCTCGCGGGACACTTCCTTGCGTGATGTGGGCAAGAAGCTTGGCTTCGGCGAGGAGAAGACGCGGCAGTTGTGGAAGGCTGGCGTGGCTTGGGTTGATGGTGCGTTGGATGTTCGGCGTGAAGCCGCTTGACATCCCCGGTCCTCACCCGTATCTTTCGTGTTACTTTGCGGTAGGTGCGCGAGAGCAAACTCGGCATCACCGACATCCACCATAAGCCTCGGCATCTGCCGGGGCTTTTTCGTTTCTGCTCCCAGCAAAGGGAGGGATAGAGATGCCAAACATGCCTGAGAAAGATCCTGGCCTGTGGGCCGCCGTGCTCGCCTGGGTGCTGGCTCACCAGCCCCAGCTGTATGCCGCTGGCCTGTCGGTCGCGATCGCTGCTCTTCGAGTGGTGTATGGCGGTGGCACGCGACGGCAGATGATCTTGGAGGGCGCCCTGTGTGGCCTGATCACGCTGGCCCTCGTGCCGCTGCTGGAGTGGATGGGCTTGCCGCAGGGCATGGCCACCTTCGCCGGCGGTGCTGTCGGCTTCATGGGAGTGGAGAAGCTTCGCGGCTACTCCGACCTGTTCCTGTCTCGCAAGGCGCAGGGCTGATGAGTTGCAGTGGATGCGCCGCTCGGCGCGAATGGATCAACAAGTGGATGAGGGTAGCCCGTGAGCGAGCAAGCAATCTCTTTGCTCCAGCAGATTCTGGAGCAGGAACAGAAACAGACCGCTCTGCTGGAGACGATCGCAAGCCAGAACCTGGCCTTGATCGAAGCACTGGCCGACGGTGACGGCGCAGACCCAGACGCGCAGCCATTGACCTACCTGGACGGCTCGCCATGCCGTTGAGGCCGCAGCGTCCGTGTCGAGCCCAGGGATGCAGGGCGCTGCACAGGAACGCCAGCGGCTACTGCGATGCTCACGCCGAGCAGGTGAAGAGCCATGTGCGAGAGAAGCCGCGCGAGAGCTCCACGTCACGGGGATATGGGTACAAGTGGCAGCAGGCTCGCGCTGGATACCTGGCCAAGCATCCGCTGTGTATTCGTTGCCAGGCTCGAGGCCTTGTAGTGGCGGCCACCGATGTTGACCACATCGTGCCGCACAAGGGCGACATGACGGTGTTCTGGGATCGGTCGAACTGGCAGGCCCTGTGTGCCCCGTGCCACTCGGCCAAGACGGCCGGTGAGGACGGTGGGTTCGGCAACGCTCGCCAGAAATGATCAAAAATCGATCAGATTTGCCGTTGGTGAGATTGATTCTCGCGAATGGGGAGGGGGAGGGTCGAAAGTTCAGGCCTTTTCGTTTCTAGACCGCGCCCCCAGTCTTTTTTTTACACCCGCGAAATATAAAGTTTAGTGGAGGCGCCGATGCCAGGGGTTGCCGGGCGCTCCGGCCGTCGCCCAAAACCCACGGCCCAGAAGGTGCTGGCCGGAAATCCCGGCAAGCGCAAGCTGAACACGGACGAGCCGGACTTCGCTCTGGTGACCAACGTCGATGCGCCGGATTGGTTGTGCGAACACGCCACTCGGGTTTGGCAAATGCTGGTGCCGGAGCTGCTCCGCGCCAAGGTGCTCGCGCTCACTGACATGCACAACGTCGAGGCTTTCTGCACGGCCTACGGTAACTGGCGACTGGCTCAAGAGTCGGTGCGCGCCCACGGCATCGTGGTCGCGGGAGCCACCGGCGGCCCGGTGAAAAACCCGGCGCTTACAGCGGCGAACGAAGCGATGCGCCAGATGGTCACCTTCGGTTCGATGCTGGGGCTCGATCCCGCGAGCCGCACGCGCATCATCGGCGGCAACAAGCAGAAGACAACGAACCCATTCGCAGGATTGCTCGAGTGACCAATGGCCAGGACCAAGTACACCAACGTCGACAAGGCGATGGCGTGGGCAAGGTCCGTCCTGAAAGGCAAGTTCCCGGCCTGTCGCTACATCCACCAGGCGATCGAGCGTCACTTTGACGACGTAGCCGCCAGTCGCTCCAAGAACTACCCCTACAAGTTCGACCCGGCCAAGGCCGAGAAGAAGCTGCGGTTGATGCAGCTGCTGCCACACACGAAAGGTGAGTGGGCGTTCAAGCGGCAGCTGATCACCCTGGAGCCTTGGCAGCTGTTTGGCCTGGCCTGCACCTTCGGGTGGGTCCGGAAGAAGGGCGGATATCGGCGCTTCCGCGAAAGCTACTGGGAGGTGCCGCGTAAGAACGGTAAGTCGGTGATCGCCGCTGGTGTTGGCATCAGCATGTTCACTGCAGACAACGAGTTCGGCGCCGAGGTCTACTCGGGCGCTACCACCGAGAAGCAGGCGTGGGAGGTGTTCCGCCCGGCGCGGCTGATGATCAGCCGGTCGCCGATGCTGATCGAGGCGGCAGGCATTGAGGTCAACGCCTCGAATCTGAACATACCGTCCAACGGCAGCCGCTTCGAACCGCTGATCGGCAACCCTGGCGACGGTGCATCGCCGTCCTGCGCGATCATCGACGAGTTCCACGAGCACGACAGTGCGGCCCAGTACGACACGATGCTCACCGGCATGGGCGCTCGTCGGCAGCCGCTGATGTTCATCATCACCACCGCCGGAGCAAACATCGAGGGGCCGTGCTACGACAAGCGGCGTCAGGTCATCGAGATGCTCAACGGCACGGTGCCCGACGACGAACTGTTCGGCTACATCTGGACGCTAGACGAAGGTGACGACTGGACCGACCCGAAGAACCTCGCCAAGGCTAACCCCTGTATGGGGGTATCGGTATTCCAAGAGTATCTGGAGAGTCAGCTGGCTCGGGCGATTCGCTCCGCCAGGTTCACCAACACCTTCAAGACCAAGCACCTCAATCTCTGGGTGAGCGCGAAGTCTGGCTTCTTCAACATGGAGAGCTGGAAGGCGTGCGAGGACAAGACGCTCACACTCGAGCAGTTCGAGGGCCAGGAGTGGATCGCCGGCTTTGACTTGGCGCGCAAGCTCGATATGAACTCCAGGGCCAGGCTGTTCTGGCGGGAGATCGACGGCAAGACTCACTACTACAGCGTGGCGCCGGCGTTTTGGGTTCCTGAAGACACGGCCAACGACGTGGACAATAAGCGGATGACCGAGCGCTTCCAGGCCTGGATCAACACCGGGCACTTGACCGCCACGCCTGGCGCCGAGATCGATTACCGGGAAATCCTCGAAGACACCAAGGAAGCCAACAAGCTGGCGCCTATCAGGGAAAGCCCGATTGACCCGCACGGTGCCACCGGCTTGAGCCATGAGCTCGACGACGAAGGTTTCAATCCGATCACGATCACGCAGAACTACACCAACATGTCGGACGCCATGAAGGAACTGGAGGCAGCCATCGAGGCCGGGCGGTTCCATCATGACGGCAACCCGATCATGACCTGGTGTATCGGCAACGTGATTGGCAAGTTCCTGCCGGGCAACGACGACGTAGTGCGCCCGATCAAGCAGGGCGACGACAACAAGATAGACGGCGCGGTCGCGCTGATCATGGCCATCGGGCGAGTGCTGGCGAACGCCGGCGAACCGGACGCAAGCGGCTTCTTTGAAAACCCGATCATGGTGGGACTGTAATGGCACGCGAAAAGAAACCAGGGCGGATCAAGTCTGCTGTGCTGGACTGGCTGGGCGTGCCCATCAGCTTGAAGGATGGCGCATTCTGGCAGGAGTGGTTCGGTACCTCGGCAAGCGGGCAGCACGTAACGGTCGACAAGGCGTTGCAGCTGTCCACCGTCTGGGCCTGCGTACGGCTGCTGTCGGAGTCGGTGTCGACCCTGCCGCTGAAACTGTATCGACGGATGCCCGACGGGTCGCGAGAAACCGCCAAGGATCACCCGCTGTTCCGGCTGCTATGCCGGGTGCCAAACAGTGAAATGACTCCGCAGCGCTTCATGCTGCTGGTGGTGGCGAGCATCTGCCTTCGAGGCAATGCCTTCGTCGAGAAGAAGTTCATTGGCAACCGCTTGGTCGCGCTGGTGCCGCTGCTGCCTCAGTGCATGAAGGTGAAGCGACAGGACAACGGCAGGCTCAAGTACACCTACGTTGAAAACGGTACCGACCGGGACATCCCCGAAAAGAGCCTGATGCACATCCGGGGTTTCGGCCTGGATGGTGTGTGCGGCATGCTTCCCGTGACTACAGGCCGTGACATTTTCGGCTCAGCCATGTCGGCGGAGGAGGCCGCTGCGAAGGTGTTTGCCCAAGGCATGCAGGCCTCCGGCATCCTCAGTAGCGAGACACTCCTGAAGCCAGAGCAGCGTGAACAGCTGAGGGCCAGCCTTGGCGCCTTCATGGGCTCCAAGAACGCCGGCAAGATCATGGTGGCCGAGGCGGGAATGAAGTATCAGGGCATCACGATGAACCCTGAAGCTGCCCAGATGCTGGAATCCCGCTCGTTCAACGTTGAAGAAATCTGCCGCTGGTTCCGCGTTCCGCCGTTCATGGTTGGGCACATGGACAAGCAATCCAGCTGGGCCAGCTCGGTGGAGGCGCAGAACCTGCACTTTCTGACCAACAGCCTGCGACCGCTGCTCGTCAACATTGAGCAGGAAATCACTCGCTGCCTGATCGGCGAGGCTGACGCCGATGAGTTCTTTGCTGAGTTCGCGGTAGAGGGGCTGCTGCGCGCCGACAGCGCGGGCCGTGGCGCCTGGTACAACACAGCCCTGCAGAACGGCTGGATGAGCCGGAACGAAGTGCGGCGCCTCGAGAACCTGGCCCCAATCCCCGGCGGCGACACCTTCACGGTTCAGTCGGCGCTTGTGCCGCTCGATCAACTGGGCAAACAGTCGGCTGGCATGTCGCCGGCGGCCACCGCTTTCATGCTGCGCATCGCCGCCGCCAACCAGAGCGGGGACAAAGGTGCGATCAGTGATGCGTTCGACCTGGCGTCCAAGGCGCTGGAATCTGGAAATCCCGACGGCCCAGTGATGGCCCATGCCCTGATCTCACTGCCACTGCTCAAAGCAGCCTGACCCTGGAGTAACCCATGACACTGAAGACCATTCCGGAGGCTCCGGCGGCACGCCCGCGCGCGCAGATCCACTGCGATCTCATGCCGCTGGCGCTGGAGCGCTGGAACCCGTCGATCAAGGCAGCAGCGACCGACGACAACACCATCACCATGTACGACCCCATTGGCTTCGACTGGTGGACTGGCGAAGGCGTAACGGCCAAGCGCATCAGCGCCGCGCTGCGCTCCATCGGCGACAACGATGTGACCGTGAAGATCAACAGCCCTGGTGGCGATGTCTTCGAAGGCCTGGCCATTTACAACCTGCTGCGCGAGCACAAGGGCAAGGTGACCGTCCAGGTGCTGGGACTGGCTGCCTCGGCCGCATCCTTCATCGCGATGGCCGCCGATGAAATCCAGGTCGCCCGGGCTGGGTTCCTGATGATCCACAACAGCTGGACCATGGCTGCCGGCGATCGCAACGAGATCCGCGAGGTGGCCGACTTCCTCGAGCAAATTGACGGAACCCTGGCCGATATCTACTCGGTTCGCACCGGCGACAAGCCGGAGGCAATGCGCAAGCTGATGGACGTGGAGACCTGGATGGGCGGCAGCGCCGCGATCGAGGCGGGCTTCGCCGACAGCCTGCTTGCTTCGGATGCCATCCAGGAAGATCCCCAGGCGTCCGCGCCTCACCAGGTGGCCGCCCGCCGCCTGGACGTGATCCTTGCCAAGCAAGGCATGTCGCGCACCGACCGGCGCGCACTGATTCAAGACCTCAAAGCTGGTACGCCTGGCGCTACCAGCTCCGGCAAGCAGAACGCTGCCGAAACACCGGCCGACCTGGCCAATCCCATCGCCGACCTACAAGCCGCACTCGCGCGGTTTTCGGCAGCAGCTATCCAAACCGGAGCATAACCATGAGCGAATCCACCGCAGAACTGCTGAAAAACGTATCCGCTGAATTGAAGAAGGCGACCGACGAATTTAGTAAGCAGGCCGAGAATGCCCTGGCAGAAGCCAAGAAGGCTGGCTCTCTGTCGAACGAGACCAAGGCAACCGTCGACGAGCTGGCCACCAAGTTCAACTCGCTGACCGAGGCCGAGAAGCAGCTGAAAGCGCGCCTGGGTGAAATGGAGCAGGAGCTGGTGCGCAACCCTGGCAACAGCGCTGCCACTCCTCGCGACACCGTTGGTGGCGTCGTGATCAAGAGCGAAGCGCTGAAGCAGTTCGCAGCCAGCATCGAAGGCAATCGCCGCGTGAGTGTTCCGGTGCAGGCCGCCCTGATCAGCTCCGGCGTCGCCGAGGGCGTGGTCGAGCCGCAGCGCCTGCCTGGCATTGATGCCGAGCCGAAGCAGCGCCTGTTCATTCGCGACCTGATCGCCCCGGGCCGAACCACCTCTCCCGCGATCTTCTGGGTGCAGCAGACCGGCTTCACCAACGCCGCGCGTGTCGTGGCTGAGAACACCGCGAAGCCTTACAGCGATATCCAGTTCGCTACCAAGATCACCCCGGTGAGCACCATCGCTCACATGTTCAAGGCGTCCAAGCAGATCCTGGACGACTTCGCGCAGCTGCAGTCCACCATCGACACCGAGATGCGCTACGGCCTGAAGTACGCTGAAGAGCAGGAAATTCTGTTCGGTGACGGCACCGGCGTTCATCTGCACGGCATCGTGCCGCAAGCCACTGCTTTCGCGGCCGCGTTCGAAGTCGACCAGCAGTCCGGTATCGATGATCTGCGCCTGGCCATGTTGCAAGCGCAGCTGGCGCGCCTGCCTGCCTCGGGTCACGTGCTGCACTTCATCGACTGGGCGAAGATCGAACTGACCAAGGACACGCTTGGCCGCTACATCCTGGCCAACCCGCTGGGCCTGACCGGCCCGCTGCTGTGGGGTCTGCCGGTCGTTGCCACCGAGATCGCCGCCTTCCAGGGCAAGTTCCTGACCGGCGCCTTCCAGACTGGCGCTCAGCTGTTCGATCGCGAGGACGCCAACGTGGTGATCTCGACCGAGAACGCCGACGACTTCGAGAAGAACATGATCTCGATCCGCTGCGAGGAGCGGGTCGCACTCGCGGTGAAGCGTCCCGAGGCCTTCATCTACGGCAACTTCACCGCTCCAACCACCCCTTGACCTGAACGGGCCGCCCGAGCGGCGGCCCACTGGAGGCTGTCATGAAGATGAAGACCTTGAAACCGCTCTACCTGGGTGGAAAAACTCTGGTTGAAGGTAGCCCGTTCATCACTGATGAGCAGCACGGCCGAGAGCTTATCCAGAAGGGTTATGCGGAAAAGCATGATGGCGACGATGAAGCGCAGGTCGACCTGACCCTGGGTGATGCTGCTCCAGCCGCGACGACTTCGGCACCTGTTTCGACCGGTGCTAAGCCCAAGGCCGCTGCCAAGAAGAAGGCAGACTGACCATGTCCGTGATCGCCATCGACCTCGCCATGCATCACCTGCTGGCCGAGCCGGAGGATCAGGTGCTGGTCCAGGCGCAGCTTGATGCGGCAGAGGAGGCGGCCATGCAGTTCCTGAACCGCCGCTTCTACCTGGACCAGATATCACTCGACGGCGCCCGTGCCGGCGTATCTGCTTCCCTGCAGCAGGCCAAGGAGGTGAACGCCGCGGCAGTCGCTGCTGTGGAGGCAGAGCAGGACCACTCGCTGCGCTGTCGCCTGCTCGAGCATGCTCGCCAGGCGCTGGCCGATGCCTACGACCAGGCCGACGCCATCGCCTACGGCATGGTGCTGAATCCGTCTATCCAGGCGGCTTGCTTGCTAAAGCTGGGTCACCTGTTCGCCAACCGCGAGGATGTGGTGACCGGCACCATTGCCACCGAGCTGCCGCTGGCCTCGCAACACCTGCTGATGCCATACCGCATCCGGATGGGTGTGTGATGCAGGCCGGGAAGCTCCGGCACCGGATCGATATCCAGGAGCTGGTGCCGGTACGCGATCCGGTAACCCTGGAGTTCGGTGAGCCTGAATGGGTAACCCGGTGGTCAAAGTGCCCGGCACGCGTCGAGGATCTTTCGGCGCGAGATTTCATCGCGGCCCAGGCCGGCCAGGCGCAGGCCACTGGCAGGATGGTAATCCGGTACCGACCAGGTGTTCTTCCAACCATGCGCATCCTTTACCGGGGCGATGTGTACAGCATCGTCGGGCCACCTCTGGCCGACGACAAGTCCGGCCTGGACTACCTGACGATCTTGGTCGAGAAGGGGGTGAAGGATGGCTGACGGCGTCGAGTTCAGCATCACCGGGCTGGAAAGCCTGCTGGGCAAGCTGGACTCCGTCAGCTACGACGTTCGCCGCAAGGGTGGTCGGGCCGCGTTGCGCAAAGCCGCCCAGGTGGTGATGCAGAACGCCAAGGAGCGCGCCGAGCGCATCGACGACAAGGCCACTGGCCGTTCCATCGCTGAAAACATCGCGCTGCGCTGGAATGGCCGGTTGTTCAAGCAGACGGGCGACCTGGGATTCCGGATCGGCGTGCTGCATGGCGCCGTGCTCAAGGATGGCGGTGATCTCAGTCCGAACGCACCGACGCCGCACTGGCGCTTGATCGAGTTCGGTACCGAGAAGATGGCCGCGGTGCCATTTATGCGGCCGGCGCTGGCAGACAGCATCAGCCAAGCGACCAGCACCTTCGTCAGCGAGTACGAAAAGGCGATCGACCGCGCGATCCGTCGCGCTGCAAAGAAGGCAGATTCCTCATGACCCCACCCATTGCCCAGCTGTGCTCCGAATCGGCGTCCGTCACGGCGCTGCTCGGGGCCGGGACAAACCTCAGGCTCTACTCATTCGGCGAGTCTCCGGAGGCCGTGGCCAAGCCGTACGCGGTATGGCAGGTGGTGAGCGGCAGCCCGGAGAACTTCCTGGCCGGCCGGCCAGACGCTGACAGCATAACGCTGCAGGTCGACGTGTACGGCACCACCGGCGTCTCGGTGCGCCAGGTCCGTGATGCGATCCGCGATGCAATTGAGTTGCACGCCTACGTCACCCGCTGGGGCGGCGAGGGCCGAGACCCAACAACCAAGAATTACCGAACAAGCTTCGACGTGGACTGGATAGTCCGCCGTTGAGCCAACCGAGCCCGCCTAGAGCGGGCTTTTCTTTGCCCGACAGGAGATCACCATGTCGATTCTCACCCAAGGCACCCAGGTATACACCCTGATGCCGCCCCTCAATGGCAACGGCCCATCGACTGTGATGGAGGTCGAATGCGCCACAGCCTTCAACCCAGGCGGCGCCCCTGCCGAGCAGATCGAGGACACTTGCCTCAGCGACCGAGATCGCACCTACAAGAAGGGACTGCGCACTCCCGGACAGGCATCGCTGACCATCAACGCGGACCCCAACAGCCCCAGCCACCTGCGGCTGCATCAGCGCTCCGAAGAGAACGGCGACACGACCCAGAAGTGGGCTGTCGGCTGGTCCGACGGAACTGCGGCCCCCACCTTGGCGGCTGCGGGCGCCCTGGACGCAATCGCCGTCACCAGCGGCGGCAGCGGCTACACCAGTGCGCCGACCGTGACCCTGACCGGCGGTGGCGGCAGCGGCGCGACTGCCGTGGCCCTGCTCGACGACGACGGGGTGGTAGCGATCAACATCACCAACCCTGGCAGCGGCTACACCAGTGCGCCGACCGTAGGCTTCACTGGCGGCTCCGGGTCCGGCGCCGCGGCCACCGCCTCGGTCAACCTCGAGGAAGACTTCGTTCTCCCTCCTTCGCGCACCTGGTTCGTCTTCGAAGGCTACGTCGCCGACTTCCCGTTCGACTTCGCCGCCAACGCTGTTGTCAGCACCGCGGTATCCATCCAGCGTTCGGGCGGTTCCGCCTGGATCAAGAAGACCGCTTGAGGTAGCCAATGAAGCTCAATATCGACAGCCTGCGCCAAGCGGGTTCGTTCACCGGCCGGCCAGTTGAAAAGGAGATCAGCTGGCGGCAGGGCAGCGATACGATCACCGCCACGGTGTTCGTGCGCCCGCTGGGTTACCAGACCGCCGTGAGCGATGTGCTCGCCGCCGGCGGCAAACAGGACAGTATCGCGGGACGCATTGCAGCCGCGATCTGCGACGAAGAGGGCAATCCAGTTTTCACTGCGCTGGATATCACGCACGGCCCCCTCGACAAGGATGAGCAGGCCAAGGACCCGGACAGCACCAAACGCATGGGCGCTCTCGACGGCAACCTTACCGTGGCGCTGCTCCAAGCTATCCATGAGGTCAACAACCTGGGAAAGACGACGAGCTCACCGCCCTCGACGAGCTCTGGCATGAGCTCGTCCTCGCCGGTGTCGGAGGCTGCACCATCGCGCAAGCGCAAGAAAACCTGAGCCTGCGCGAATATCGATCCTGGGTGAAGTTCCGGGATCGACGCGGATCGCTGCACCTCGGGATGAGGGTCGAGCGGGGTGTGGCGCTTCTGGCATCCATCCTGGCGAATCAGGGTCGTGACAGGAAGGCACGGCCACAACCCTTCACCCCGGATGATTTCACCCCTCATGGTGACCTCAAGGTGCTCAGTCTGCAGCAGGCGATGGACGAGTGGGCATAGCCCCAATCCTTTGGAGTTCGGCTGCTTGGTGGTAGATTGACCGGCTGTTTATGTCGGAGGGAACCAGAGTGGAAATCATGTATGGCGGTTACTTGCTTGGGATTGCGCTTTCATTAGTTATTTACTTCGTTCCAATGATGATTGCCTTTTATAGAAATCATGGACGATATACCACCATTTTCATGATGAACCTTTTCCTTGGTTGGACGATGGTGGTTTGGGTCATTTGTTTGATATGGGCTTTGTTTGGTGCATCCAGAATAAAAAATGCATCTGGCGGCTCTAATAAGTACGAGGATCTTGAGCGAATATCTCGTCTGAAATCTTCCGGAGATTTAACGGAAGATGAATACCAGGCAGAGAAGGCCAGGTTACTCAATCAATGAAGGAGGCCCGCTTAATGCGGGCTTTTTTTTGGAGGCAGTATGGCAAACAGGTCGTTGGGGACGCTGACGCTGGACCTGATTGCCAAGGTTGGTGGGTTCGAGCAGGGTCTCGACAAGGCTGGGCGGTCTGCAGAAAAGCGTATGAAGCAGATCAGCGACAGTGCAGCCAAGCTTGGTGCGGCTGTTGGTGCAGGTCTCGCCGCCGGGGTTACGGCTCTTGGGGCGATAACCGTTTCAGCGATCAAATCTGCAACTGAGGTTGCAAAACTCGCTTCTGTAGCGAACGTCAGTACTACTGACTTTCAAAAACTTGCATCTGGCGCAAGACTTGTTGGTGTTGAGCAGGACAAACTCTCTGACATTCTCAAGGATGTGAATGACAAGGTCGGTGATTTTCTTAATACCGGCGGCGGAGAAATGAAGGACTTCTTCGAGCAGATCGCGCCGAAAGTAGGCGTTACGGCCGATCAGTTTCGTAACCTTAGTGGAAGCCAAGCACTAGGGCTGTATGTATCAAGTCTTGAAAAGGCGAAGGTAAGCCAGAGCGATATGACCTTCTATATGGAGGCTATCGCCAATGACGCAACTTTGCTGCTACCCCTGCTCAGGAACAACAGTGAAGGATTCAAAAGGTTTAGCGATGCGGCTGAGGCAGCCGGCGCCATCATGGATGAGAAGACGGTTCGAGCGGCGAAAGAGCTGCAGGCTGCCAACTGGCTTGTCGATCAATCGATCTCCGGGATTACAAATCAGCTAACCGCAGCGCTGCTGCCAAGCATGGCGGAGTTCGCTGGGCGGTTAAGTGATTCCAGCATCAATGGAGTTGTCGCGAAGAAAGTCGCGGATGATCTGGCAGCGAGCCTCCAGGCACTGGCAAAGTTCGCAATCGGGACAGTTGCAGGGATTCACCTGTTGGGCGTCGGTTTAAAGTCTCTTTCCGACTTCGACAACGCAATGGTAGGAGGAGAGGACGCCAAGTGGTGGGATAGGTATCTGCCGCCAGTGCGTATTTACAATGCTTTCAAGAATATCGATGCCATGGGGAATGTCATCGGTGGCACCAAAGAGCATATGGATAGCTTGATCACCGGTTACGGTGATCTCATGGCAAGCTTCGACTCCAAGACCGGTGGATCTGGTAGCAAAAATCAGGTCAAGGAACTTGCAGACCTTCTCGATAGGCTTAAAACCAGTGGGCCCGGAACATTCACAGCGATCACAAGGGCCCAGCAGGATGCCGCCAAAGCCGCGGAGGCCGCAGCAAAGAAGCTTCAAGGGCAGTTCGATACGACAGAGCAGGATTACCAGCGCCAGATCGCACTCATCAATACCGAGGTCGACAAACGCAAGGACGCCACGGAGGTGGCGAAGCTGCAGTTCGAGCTCGAATCCGGGAAGCTGAGCGGGCTGAGCGTTCAGCAGCAGGATCGACTCAAAGGGCTCGCAGCTGAACTCGACCAGCTCAAGAAGATCAAGCAGGAGAACGAGGACGCGAAGAAGCTCGCCGCCTTCCGCGCCAACGTCGGCGAAGACTACCAGACGGCCAGGAGCGGGTTCGATCAGGACCTGGCTGGTGCGGGCCGCGGTGACAAGTACAAGGAGCGCTTGAAGGAGCGCCTGGCGATCGAGGAGGACTTCAACCGCCAGCAGCGCGAACTGGTCTTGCAGCGCAACAGCGGCGATATCAGTGCCGAGTTGTACGCTCAGGAAACCGAGGTGCTGAGCGAAGCCCTTGCCGCGCGCCTGGTTCTGCAACAGGACTACTACAACCAGATAGACGAAGCGCAAAGCAACTGGATGGATGGTGTCACCAGCGCCTGGGAAAACTTCGCTGACGCAGCCACCAACTATTCAGCCATGGCGGCCGACGCCACCACCTCGACTCTCGGGAGCGCCAAGGGGGAGTTGAGTTCTTTCCTCTCTGACGTGGCCACCGGTTCCAAGGACGCCGGCGATGCGCTGGTGGACATGATCACTGGGTTCGCCAAATCGGGAGTTCAGGCACTGAGCGACATGACTGCCCAGTGGCTGGTGTACCAGGCCGTGCAACTGATCGTTGGTAAAACGACGCAATCCACGGCTGGACTGGCCATGGTGGCGAACGCACAGGCTACTGCATTCCAAGCCCAGCTTGCGGCCTACGCTTCGACTGCTGCAATTCCTGTCTTTGGTCCAGCGCTGGCGCCGGGAGCCGCTCTTGCTGCAGCTGCTGCTACCGCGCCAATGGTTGCAGGTGTGGCATCGACTGCGCTGATGGGTATGGCTCACGACGGTATCGACAACATCCCCAGGGAAGGCACCTGGCTGCTTGATGGCGGTGAGCGGGTGCTGAACCCCAACCAGAACCGCGACCTGACCCACTACCTGCGCAGCGCGAACGAAGCCGGCGGGGGCATGGGCCGGGGCGGGGGAATCACCATTAACGCACCAGTGACCGTTCAGGCCCAGGCAGGCATGAGCGACGAAGCGGCGCGCCGCCAGGGCGAAATGATGGGTCAAGCGTTCAGGCAAACCATCCGCGAGGTGGTGAACGAGGAGTTCGCCCAAGGCGGATCGATGTGGAGGAGGTAATGGCCGAGGAGTTCAGTTTCTGCACCCGGGTGGGCGCCTCAGGGGATGTAAAACAGCGCGTGTGGGAAAACGACTTCGGCGACGGTTACAGCCAGTCGGGCGGTACCGGCATCAACGGCAAGTCGGAGGAGTGGACGCACCAGGCCGTGGGCAGCCTTGAGGAGGGCCAGGAACTACGCCAGATGCGCGACTTCCTCGACCGCCACGAGGGCTACAAGTCGTTCTTCTGGACCTCGCCAAGTGGCTTGCGCGCCCGCTTCAAGGTCAACGGCTACAAGCTGGACCCGCTGGGCGCGGGGCAGACCAAGATCAGCTTTACGATGAAGCAAGCCTTCACCCCTTACTGACCCCGCCTCCGCGGGGTTTCTTTTTTCTGAGGCCCCCATGACTTTCGAGACCGATATCCAGAAGCTCGAGCCGGGCAACCAGATCCGGCTGTACGAGGTGGACGCAACCCGCCTGGGCGGCAACCTCATGCGCTTCCACGGCCACGCCCAGGAAGGAGACATCATCTGGCAGGGCCAGCTGTACGAGCCAATCCAGATCGAGGCTAAGGGCTTCGACATTCGCGGCGACGGGCGGCCCGCCACACCAACCCTGCAGCTGGCGAACGAAATCGCCGGTGTGCGCGGCGCGGTCACGGCGATGTGCCTGGCGCTCAAGGATCTGGCCGGCGCGCGCGTCAAGGTCATCGAGACCTTCCGGCACTTTCTGGACGCCGCCAACTTCCCGGACGGCAACCCCAACGCGGCGAACCAAGCGCGGGAGAACCTGTGGTTCATCGAGCAGAAGACCGAGGAAGACCGCGAGCAGGTGACGTTCCAGCTATCGAGCCCGCTGGACATGGGCGGAATCATGCTGCCGAGCCAGCAGATCACCAAGCTCTGCCGGTGGGCCACGCGCGGCGGGTACCGTGGCGAGGCCTGCGCGTACGCGGGCGCCGCGATGTTCACCAAACAGAACGAGCCCACGGACAACCCCGCGCTCGATCGCTGCGGCGGCCGCTGGAACAGCTGCAAGCTTCGCGGCAACACCCGTCGCTTCGGTGGCTCCATGGGCGCGAGCCTGATCGCAAGTTCGAGGTAACCATGCGCATCAACCAACAGCTGCAGGCCGCGATTCGCGAGCATGCCGAACGCGCGCACCCGGCGGAAGCCTGCGGCGTGCTGATCAAGACCGACGCCGGTCGCGAGTACGTGCCATGCCGCAACCTGGCACGTACCCCGCGTGACCAGTTCACGCTGCACCACGAAGACCTGGCCCAGGCCGAAGACCGCGGCACCCTGCTGGCGATCATCCACAGCCATCCTGACGCGAGCCCGCGCCCCAGCATGGCCGACCGAGTCAGCTGCGAGTTGCACGAAGTGCCCTGGGGCATCGTATCGTGGCCAGGCGGGGATATGGAGTGGTTCAAGCCCACCGGCTACGTCGCCCCGCTGCTGGGGCGGGACTTCTCGCACGGCCTGCTCGACTGCTGGGGCGCCTGCCGCGACTGGTATGCCCGCGAGGCCGGCCTGGTGCTGCCGAACTTCGAGCGCAAGGACTTGTGGTGGGAGGAGGCCGAGGGGCCGAGCCTGTACGAGGACAACTTCAAGGGCGCTGGCTTCTACCAGGTCAATGATCCGCGCCGTGGCGACATGCTGGTCTTCATGGTGCCATCGCCTGGCCGTCCGTGCTTCCACCCGAACCACGCTGCAATCTATCTCGGTGACGAGCCGGCGCTGGTTAGCGAGGACGCTCCAGCCCTTGGCGGGTCCGGCCCGTTCATCTACCACCATATGGCTGGCCGGGCCTCTACCCGCGACATTTACGGCTGGTCGATGGCCAACCGCTGCCGACTGATCCTCAGGCACAAGGACTACCAGCCATGAAGCGCACCGTGAAGCTCTACGGCGTACTGCGCAAGCACTTCGGGCGCGAATACCTCCTCGACGTGCAAAGCCCGCGAGACGCGGTGCAGGCGCTGTGCATCATGCTGCCAGGCTTCGAGAAGTTTCTCGCCACAGGGGAGGAGCGCGGCCTGGTGTTCACCGTGTTCTCCGGCCGCCGCAACCTGGCGCCTGAGGAGCTGGACCTGCAGGGCAGCGATGCCGAAGAGATCCGCATCGCGCCGATCATCCAGGGCAGCAAGCAAGGAGGCCTGTTCCAGGTGGTGCTCGGCGCCGTGCTGGTGGTCGCCGGGGTCTTCACTGGCGGCCTGAGCTCCGGTGTCGGTATTGCCCTGATGGCTGGTGGTGCTGCGCTGGCGCTGGGCGGTGTCGTGCAGATGCTCTCGCCGACGGCCAAGACCGGCAGCCTCGACCGCAACGAAGACGGCAACAACCCCAGCTATGGGTTCGGCAGCGCCGTCACCACCATCGCCCAGGGCAACCCCTATCCCGTCCTGTACGGCGAGCGCGAGATCGGCGGCGCGATCGAGTCTGGTGGGGTGTACCCACAAGACCAGCTGTAGCCAGCTGAATTACCTGACCTGCTTCGGCAGGTTTTTTGTTTCTGGAGGAATGAATGGGCGCAGAAGTGAAGCGCAGGGCGCGCATGCCTAAGGCGCAGCGGCGCCAGGTCGTCGGGCACAAGGGCGGCGCCAAGAAGCAGAAGCAGCCCAGCATTGCCTCGAACAGCGTGCCGTCGATCTCCACGGCGCGCCTGCTCTACCTGTGGAGCTGGGGACCTATCGTTGGACCGGTGAATGGGCTTCGCTCGGTCAAGCTCGACGGGACGCCGCTCGTGGCCGAAGACGGCACGGTCAACTATCCGGGCGTGAAGTGGCAGTTTCGCTCTGGCGAGTTGCACCAAGACCGCCTGGAAGGTGTGACCGAGTCCAGCAACGAGATCCAGATAGCGCAGGAACTACGCACCACCGCGCCCTGGGTGTACTCGATCAACAACCCCGTGATCGATGCGGCGCGCGTGCGGTTCGGTTGGGCTGTACTGCAGGCTCAGGACAGTGGCGGCAACATCAACGGCGTGCGTATCGACTATGCGATTGACGTGGCTACCGACGGAGGCCCGTACCAGCAGGTGCTGGCGTCCTACGTAGACCGCAAGAACGTCACCAAGTACGAGCGATCCCACCGCATCGACCTACCGGAGGGTAGCAGCTGGACCATCCGCGCGCGCCGCATCACGCCGGAGGCCAACAGCTCCCTTGTGCAAGACACGATGGTCGTGGAGGCGATCGCCGAGGTGGTCGACAGCGACCAGGAGTACCCGCTGACCGCTGTTGGCTGCGTAGAGTACGACGCCCAGCAGTTCGGCGGGGACTTCCCGAAGATTGCCGTGCTGATGCGCGGGCGCATCGTTCGTGTGCCCATGAACTACGACCCGGAAACCCGCACCTACGCCACCAGCGGCGCCGGTACCAGCCGCGGCATCTGGGACGGCTCGTTCAAGGAGGCCTACACCAACAACCCGGCCTGGGTGTTCTACGACTTGGCGCTGCACCCGTACTACGGGCTCGGCGACCGAATCGACGCAAGCATGATCAATCGCTGGTCGCTGTACCGGATCGCGCAGTGGTGCGACCAACTGGTGCCGGACGGGAAGGGCGGGCAGGAGCCGCGCTTCACCTGCAACCTCTACCTGCAGAAGCAGGCCGAGGCCTGGGCAGTGCTGCAGGACCTGGCCGCAATCTTCCACGGCCTGGCCTACTGGGACGGCAACCAGATCGCCGTGAACGCCGACATGCCGCAGGACCCGGTCTACACCTATACCGTGTCGCAGATCCTCGGCGACGGCGCGATCAAGTACACCGGCAGCAAGTGGCGCGACCGGCACAGCCTGGCCATGGTGTCGTTCGACGACCCGGACCAGGGCTTCGAGACCGACAAGGAACCGGTGTTCGACGAAGACGCCATGGCCGAGTATGGGGTTCGCGACGTGTCTGTCGAGGCCGTTGGCTGCACCAGCAGGGGCCAGGCTCAACGCGCCGGCAAGTGGGCTCTGCTGACCGAGCAACTGCAGACCCGCGGCGCAACGATCAATGTCGGCCTCGATGGGTACATTCCGAAGCCCGGCACAGTGATCGCGCTGTCCGACCCGATGCTGGCCGGCAGGGCCAACGGCGGCCGGATCGCCGCTGTCGCTGGGCGTGTTGTGACACTCGACCGTGACGTTGAGGTGCCCGCCGGCGCCAGGCTGCTGGTCAACCTGCCAAGCGGGAAGGCTGAAACGCGGCAGGTGCGCTCGGTCTCGGGCCGGCAGGTCACCGTGATGGCCGACTTCAGCGAGCTACCGCAGCCGGAGTGTGCCTGGGCGATCGATTACGACGACCTGAAGCTAATGCAGTTCTACGTCCGCAACGTGACCCGGCCGGAATGGACCCGTTTCCAGCTGGAGCTGATCCAGCACGAACCGAGCAAGTTTGACGCCATCGACCACGGCACCATGATCGATGACAGACCAATCAGCGTGCTACCGCCTGGCGTGCAGGATGCGCCGGCGCGCGTGCTGATCAGCAGCCACTCGGCTGTGGACCAGGGCATTGCGGTCACCACCATGACCATCGGTTGGGACGCTGCACCCGGCGCCGTCGCGTATGACGTGGAATGGCGCTGGGGCTCGCGTGACTGGATCAAGGTGCCGCGCACTGGCGAGCTCTCGGTTGACGTGCGGGGCGTGTATGCCGGCCAGTACCTGGCCCGCGTGCGCGCCGTGAACGCGATGGATGTGGCTTCTATCCCGACCACATCGGTGCTGACCGACGTAGCGGGCAAGACCACGCCGCCGCCTTCGGTTACGAACTTCACCGCAACGAGTGAGTTGTTCGCCATACGGCTCAAGTGGGGCATACCGCCAGGCGCAGAAGACACCCAGCGCACCGAGATCTTCCGTAACCAGGCGAACGATTTGGCCACGGCGACCAAGCTTGCCGACCTGGCATACCCGCAGTCGGAGTACGTGCTCTCCGGCCTGTCTGGTGGCGCTTCGTTCTTCTTCTGGGCGCGCCTGGTGGACCGTACCGGCAACATCGGCCCGTTCTTCCCGGTACCGCCGACAGCCGTCCAGGGGACGGCAAGCACCGATCCCGGCCCGATCCTCGAGTTGATCAGCGGTGAGGTCGACGAGTCGATGCTCGGAGAGGAGCTGAAGAACAAGATCGATGGCCTGCAGGACCAGATCGACGCCCTTGATGGGCTTAAGGCCTACAACAAGGACGAGGCCTATCCGAAAGACCAGATGGTCGTCGTTGACGGTCGTATCTACCAAGCCAAAGTGCCGGTGCCTGCCGATGCTTCGGGCGCGAACGCACCGCCGAACGCAGCCCTATGGGTTGATGTCGGGCAGTCCGTTGAGACGGCGAACGGCCTTGCTCAGCAGGTGGCAACCAACACGACCAACATCGCCGAGGTTGGCGGAAAGGTCGCTGCTACAGCAGAGAGCCTGCAAGCGTTGCGCGCGTCGTACCGCGACGACAACGCCGACGGCGACTTGTCTGGCGCGCTGCAGCAGTGGAGTTCGACCGCAGCATTCGCAACGGAGGTGAAGGCAACAGCGACCCGTGAAGCCGCGATCGTGCGCAAGACCGAGACGCTGGAAGCAAGTCTGGGCGAGACCAATGCAGCCGTGCAAACCGTCAGCCAGGCCCAGGCCGCCCTCGACGGCAAAGCAAGCGCAATGTGGGCGGTCAAGCTGCAGGTCAACTCGCAGGGGCAGTATGTCGCTGCCGGGATTGGGCTCGGAATCGAGAACACGCCGGCCGGCTTGCAGAGCCAGTTCCTTGTCTCTGCAGATCGCTTCGCCGTGGTCAATGGCATCAACGGCACTCTGTCGAGTCCGTTCGTTGTTCAGGGCGGCCAAGTCTTCATCAACCAGGCCTTCATCAACCAGGCATTCATCCAGGAAGTCATCCTGGGTATGACATTACGGTCGCAGGCAGTGAACGCCCAGGGTTTACCGTTGATCGAGCTGAACATGGTCACCGGTGCGTTCACCCTGCGCGGCCAGGACGCAAACGGACAAACGATCATCAACAATGGCGGCCTCTACGTGTACGACGCCAATGGCGTTGAGCGTGTGGCGGCGGGGAGGCTTACCTGATGGCTGGGCAATACGGCCTGCGGACCAAGGATGCGTCCGCAGCGGTTTCACTCGATACGACGATCACGCCGATCCGATCGCTGAAGATGATGCAGGTCGTGGGGAATGGAGCTTTCGACCAGTACTTCTCCATCCCGGAAATCAAGGCGCAGTCATTCGTCGTTGTGGATGCGCTTGATAACGCTGGTGAGTTCACCTATTCGCCGCAAGCGTGGTACTCGGAGGGGCAGCTTCACCTTCGGAGGCCGATGAACAAGACTTGGCAGGTGATGATCCTGTCTCAAGGCGGAGAGCCGTTTTCTGCGAGTGGAAGCTACGGCATTCGCACGTTTAACAACAATGTCAGGACCCAGATTGATTCGGTAAACAGACTTCTGACAATACGCTATTCGGGGAAGTACAGCCTTGGATTTCCAGGGGATGACCTAAATATTGAGGGTGATGATTTCAGGAGTTTCCCTTCCCCTATAACTACCTATGAACGACCGCTGATTTTCATAAACTCAAACGATTACCTCATGGTTGGTCAGTTCTGGGTTTTTGGAAGCCCTGGTAACTGGACGGGGTTCCGAGTCGCAAACAGGGCCCATTCGTCGCACGGCCCGCAGTGGTCTCAGCCGCAGCGTATAAAGTGGTTCTGCGCAACTTACATGTCGCCAAACGATCCGCCTGGCGCGTATGGAGCGTCTGTTCGGGATCCTAGCGGGGTCAGAACCTTTGTTACTGGAGCAAATTTGGCCCTGCTTAATAGTCAGCCAGCCATCAATGAGTTTGTGACTGCTGGTAACCCTATTACAGGAATAGGCGGATATTACGCATCAAGTCAGCAGATGAGCTGGACAGGCAATTATGATGATTACGTTTTAGCGAATGCCCTGTTCACGTCAACGAACATTGCTGCAACCACTCAGCCAATACGTGCAAATTTTGGCGGCTTCTTGCCTGGGAATAGATCGGTACTTCAAATGTACTGTGAGAATGACTCCGCCATAAATCCAGTAACACCAAATGGGCGAACACTGTTTGCCTCCAGGCCAATGAAGCCGATTTAAGGATAATCACATGCCTTGGTACAGAGACGGAACGGTGTCGATCACCGCCGGACAGACGACCGTGACCGGAACCGGCACGAACTTTTCACTTAATGCCCGAGTGGGTGATGCCTTCCAGGGGCCTGACGGTCGCTGGTACGAAGTAGCCAACATTGGCAGCGCTACTGTGATTGGCATCTTGCCTGCCTACCAGGGCGCTACGGTCGCCGCTGGCGCCTACGGCTTGGCTCCGATGCAGGGGTACGTTAAAGAGGCTGCTGACAGGTTGCGCCAGATCGTCGACCAGTTCGGCGGCACACTTGCGCTGTTCGGGGGAGCGACTGATGTGGTCGCGCTGCGGACCAACATCGGCGCTGCGAAGTCCGGAACCAACAGCGACATCACTTCGCTGAGTGGATTGACCACAGCGCTGAGCATCGCTCAGGGCGGGACTGGAGCAACGACCAAGGCTGGCGCTCGTACCGCGCTAGACCTGAAGGCTGCAGCACTGGCGGACATTCTCGGTACCGTCTCTCAGGCATCAGGGTACCCTACGGGGGCGGTGATGGAGTGGGGTTTCAACGCCAACGGTGAGTACTACAAGTTTGCGTCGGGGCTGATGATCTGCACCGCGACCAAAACCGTCACGGTAGCTCTCAGCACCAGTTATGGCAGCAGCTCATTTGGGGCCGCGAACTGGGACTTTCCCGCGACGTTCGTCGGAACGCTGCCTTTCGTCAGCGGTAAAGCCTTTGCTACCGGTCGGATCCTCACGGTCGAGCCTGCCGCTGCTCAGCAGCTTTATTCCTCCGCACTCTGGGTGCTGGATTTCGCAACCAACGGCACCTCAATGGGCGTGCTGCTCAAGATGTTCGCAGTGGGGAGGTGGTTCTAATGCGCATCAAGCTTTCGCCAACTGGCGACGATATGCAGATTGCGGTAACGAAGAACGGCGACGAGCTCACGGTAAACGGCCAGGTACTGGACTTCACCAGGCTGCCCGATGGCGCGACCCTGCCGGCTGGCTCGATCGCGTGCGAGTGGATCACGGTTCCGGTTGAGCGGGTGGATGGCGACCTGGTTGTAACGCTGCGGCTACCCCACGGCGCGGATGCGCCGGAGGCTGCTCGCTTCCCTGTCGATATCGTCAATCCCGCAGACGGCCCCGTGCTGCTGCCGACAGGCGTGGGTGAGCAGCCGGCAGAAATGACACCTGCAGTGATCGACTGGTCGCAGATGGTCACCGCTGAGCAGAAGGCCCAGGCCGCTGCCGAGCAACTGCTTGCACAAGCGGCTGCAGAGATAGCACAGCGCAGGTCAATCGCCGATGCGGCAATAGCCCCGCTGCAAGATGCCGTCGATCTCGACGAAGCGACGGAGGCCGAGGTTGCGTTGCTGAAGGACTGGAAGCGCTACCGCATCGCGCTGAACCGTCTGCCTGATCAGGCTGGATACCCCGCGTCGATCGAATGGCCCGCGCCGCCCGCATAAATCTACACATCCGACAGACAACCGCCGCATGGCGGTATTTTTTTGCCTGGAGAAACCCGAATGCCGATCACTGAGCAGCAGCTGCTGCAGATCCTCTCCAATGCCCGCCCAGTCGCGGGCATTTTTGTACCCGCACTGAACCGGGCGATGTTGCGCTGGAAGATCGATAGCCGCCTGCGCACCGCTGCCTTCCTTGCCCAAGTCGGGCATGAGTCTGGCCAGTTACGCAACCTGGTGGAGAACCTCAACTACAGCGCCGAGGCCATGGTGCGCACCTGGCCAAGTCGTTTCACGTCGCAGAATGCCGGCGCATATGCCAGGCAGCCGGAGAAGATCGCGAACCGCGTATACGGTGGTCGTATGGGCAACGGCCAGGAAACGTCTGGCGACGGCTGGCGGTACCGTGGGCGCGGCCTGATCCAGCTGACCGGTCGCGACAACTACCGAGCCGCTGGCCAGGCACTGGGCCTGCCACTGCTCGAACAACCTGAACTGCTCGAGCAGCCCGAGCACGCTGCACAGTCGGCTGCCTGGTGGTGGTCACAGCGCGGCCTGAATGAGTTGGCCGACGCCGGACGCATCCAGGATATCGGCAGCGTCATCAACACCGGACAGCCTGGCCGTGTTCCGCATGGCGCCGCTGAGCGAAAGGCGCTGTATGAGATCGCGCTGCGGGTGCTGGCATGAGCGCCTGGCTGCTTCGCCTCGCCAGCGCTGGCCTGCTGATCCTGCTCGGCATGGTCGTCGGCACCTGGGCGACCACGAGCCACTTCCGACCATTGCTCGACCACCAGCAGGACCAAGCCGCCCAGTGCGCCGCCGCGCGGGACAACTTGGCGGGCCTGGCGCAGGAGCAGGGCAAGGCCCTGGGCGACCTGACCCTGGCCGCTAACGAGCGCCAGGCCAGGGCAGAGCAAGCGGTGAAGGAGGCCAGGGCCAGTGCCCAGGACGACTACGCGGCGGCGAACCGCCTGCAGCAGGAGCGCACCGGTGGCGATCAGTGTGCCGCCGCTTCCTCGATCATCGACAAGGAGCTTGGCCTATGAAAGTGCAGGTGCTGCTGGCCGGCCTGCTGCTGTTGGTGGGGTGCGCATCGAAGGCGCCGCCTCAAATCCAGTACGTGCGCGTCGAGGTTCCGGTGCAGGTGCCATGCCGCACGCCGGAGGTTGCCGTGCCGCCGTGGTCTGCTGCAGGTCTGCGTAAGTCCGATAGCTTGGAGGTGAAGGTTCGTGCGCTGCTGGCTGAGCGCAGACAGCGTATTGGTTACGAGAAAATGTTAGAGGCGGCCGTTTCCGTTTGCCGGTAGAGTGGACATATCGCTCCCAACGCCGATGAAAACCAGATGCCCAACAGCACAAGTCTCTCCCAATTACTCAAGGCCGAGCAGCTCGTTTCGTCCTGCCTCGACGCACTGGAGAGATATTGCGAAGCGATTGAACATGGTGAGTCGGCGTGCACGATACGTGCCCTGCGGGAAGAAGCCGCGAGGCTTGCGAAAGAACTTGAGGAGTATCGCTGCTCCATCATTGATGCAGTCCCTTCTGATAGTCATTAATGGTTTGATTGAAAGAGAGGTCCAATGAAGCGGACACTCGAGGGGATGGTTACTGCAGGTGAAAAGTTGCTTCGCCAGGCGCTCGACGCCAATCGACGCCTACAGCAGGCCGTGGCTGATGGTGAGCCACCCGAGGATGTCGAGCGACACCGAGTATTGGCCGATCGGCTTTACCGCCAGGTGACCGAGCATCAGCTCATCGCTACCGGCAAGGCGCCTCATATCATCCACTGATCGCCAGGGAGGCGAGCATGAAAGACAAGCGCGAAGTCGTGATGCCAGACCATCAGGTGTACAAGGATGTCGAGGAGGCTATGAGGCGCCATCTTGAGGCGCAGGAGGCCGGTCTGCCTGCGGAGGAAGTGGAGCGCTTGCGGCTGATCTTGGAATCACAGATAAAGGCGGCTCATCATTACCACTCAGATGCCATGGGGCGAGCGCCGTTGAGTCGTCACTGAGGCGCTATCAGCTCAGGCCCCTGGTTCCGCACGTTCCCTACGGCTGTGCTGACCTTGTACCACTCGAATGCCTCAGACGGCTCTCCCAGGTTCAGCACAATCTGTTCTGCATGCTCGCTGGGCATCCCTGCTGCAATCCACTCTCGCGCCAGTTCCGGCTCAAGCACTACTGGCCGGCGGTCGTGCACGTCAACAAGCCCGCCCTGGGCGTCGGCTGTGATGATGACGAAGCCGTCGTGCTCGTTTCCGGTGAACTGGCCGATGCTGGCGCATAGCGCTGGCTGGCCGTCGCGCCGCCGGATGTAGTACGGCTGTTTCTTCGGGCCGCCCTCATCAACCCACTCGTACCATCCGTCGATGGGCGTGATTGCACGGTGTGGCCAGATGGCCCGGAAGAACGGGCCGTGTGCCACCTTCTCGACGCGCGCGTTGATCGGCGCGGCGCGATCGGTCGCCCAGTGCGGCCGCCACCCCCACCTCACCAGGTCCGCACGCGAACCTCCCTCATCAACGCGCAGCACAGCAACGGGCGTAGTAGGCGCAACGTTGTACCGCTGCAGCGCATGCTCCCCGACGTTGTTTCTCCAGACATCCGGCATGCTGAGCACTTCGACGAAGTCGTGAATGCCCCGGTATTGGGTCAGCCGTCCACACATTTCCCGTCCCTCCTGCTCGAGCACAAAGCATAGTCCGCCAGGCGGTACTGGTGCTGGCGGCGCATGCAATGCTCAAATACTGTATCGATATACAGTATTGGTGCCGTATGTACTTCCTCCTTGTTCGCCGCCGAGTGCGCGGCGTTGCGATCCCCAATGGACAACTGACGAAGATCCAGCCGATTCGCGCTGACGTTCACATCGAGTATGGACACAGTTCAGTGCTCGGTCGGCAGTGCCTGGGCGCCTGGGTATTTAACCCAACCCCAGGGCCTGACGTTATCCCGCGCCTGCACGACGCGCGCGTGACCGGGATGGCTCAAGGCGGAATGAACGTCACGGGTGTTGAGGAGGTGGATGGCGTGCTCTATGCGCAATCGTGGTGGTGTCGTGCGCAGTAGCGCAGCGGGCATCCCGCAACCATGGATTGACGAGCTCAACGACCAGATGGCGATGATCACCGATCCAGACGGGCGCTCTGCAGTGATGGCGGAAATGGCCGTTTCCGCTCATCGCCGACAGGACGTGGATGCTGGGGCGCTGGCCGAGATGCTGGAGCTCGCCGAGGCGGCCAGGCTATGGGCTCATGCTGAGCGTGAAGCGGAGTGAGAGTGACGCCAGCCAGGACGGCTGGCGGTGTCGGCAGGACGCCAAATGAAGGGTGAAAATCGGTTCCAAAACTAAAACGGCGACCCTTATAGAATGCGGCTTGCAGGCCGTTAAAATCTCTTTAGTTTTGGAACTGATATTGCCTTGCAGGCATCGCAGGGCGGGGATTCTTGGATCGGTTTGCAAATCCGTCTACGCCGGTTCGATTCCGACCTCGGCCTCCACTCTTCGAAAACCCCGCAGATCAACGTCTGCGGGGTTTTTATTTATGGCTCGAAAAAGCCAAGGTGTTCCGCAACATTTGGCATGTGTTCCGCAACCCTATCTATTTTGTTGGGCTCACAACCTCGCCAACTCGGCGATAGACCCGCTTGGTTATTTCCTCTTTCGAGTGACCCCGCAGGCGGCTGGCGTGGCTGATATCCTCGATCTCCGAAGCGGCCTTCGGGTGGATATCGCGGAACTGGAACTGCCGAACTTTGGCGGCCAGGTCAGTGTTGCCGTCGGCGATCAGCTTCCGAGCGGCCTTGTCCCGCGCCTCACCGAAGCGATTCCTCAGCATCTCCCAGCTCATCCGCAGGCCGGCGTCGTTGGTGATCAGGCGTGAATTGCGCACGCCCTGAAGCTTGCGCCGCTCAAGCAGCGCCTCGATGAATAGGCCTAGGCCGGTCAGTACGCCATTGACGTGCCGTCGTATGCGCAACTTCTTATCTGTCTTGTTCTGGTCGACCCACAGGTAGTCCTCGTCGAGATCGACACTGCTGAACTTCAGCGTGTCGGCTGGGCGCTGGCCGGCCATGGTTGCACCTGCAGAGCTAGATCGATTGCCATCCTTTTCGCCTGTTCTTCCTCCTGATCGGAAGGATTGGTGAGGCGAACTGCCCCATAGGTTTTTGTCCCCATGAAGCCTTCTTCCACGTAAACATCTCGACCCCCGAATGGCAGAACCTCTACCACCACCTTTCGGAAATTGCCGAGCATGAAATCCAAGCGTTGTGTATCCGTGAATTCGCTCACAGCTGATACCTCTCATCAATCCAGCGCCCAAGCTCCAGTGCGGGTGTAAGTTCGGGTTGGGTTTCCTGCGGGGAGAGCTGGCGCTGGTTGCTGGCCTGCAGCTGGCTGTCGGGGATGCAGCTTATGCCGACCCCATTCAGCAGGTAGCAGGTGACGCCGCGCTGGCTGTCGTGCTGCACGGCGATGACGTTCTCTTGGGGCTGAGGTGTTGCGTTGGCGCCGGTGGCCAGCAGTAGGAGAAAGAGGGTGACGCGGGTCCTGCGAGCTTCCTTTTTTGCGTGAGCGCTCTCTGATAGAGCAACTGGGTTTTGAAGTCGAGCGGGTTCTTTTTCTGGAATGCAGACATGGGCGGTCCTCGCCCAGGTGGCGTGATTCGTTTAAGGGGGTATTACTGGCGTCTCAGAAAAGGAGATCGCTATGAACTTGGTAGTGTTCGCGGATTACGGGTCGATCACCGCTGGCGCAATCTCAGCGTTGTGCTGGGTGGTCGCTGCGGTTGTGAAGGTGGCTCCACCAGATGAACTGAAAGGGAAGCCAGATGGTGATTACTGGAAAGGTATAGTTTTCAACAACTCCGATCTCATCAAGACACTACGCGCTCAAGCTCGGTGGAATAGCGCCGCCGCAATGGCTGCCGCTATTGCAGTTTCCCTTCAGTTGGCAGTAAAGCTTGCATAGGGGAAGGCGCTGGCGGGCAGCGCCGGAGGCAAGGTAGTAGCCTATTGCCTCAGGTGCGGGTTGAGTGGTAATCTTCGATCACGTGGTCGTTGTTTGACCCAATCGAGTCGATGCAAGCTGTTTACAACGTGAAGTCCATCGATGTTTTATCTGTTCTGTCTGGCCTCGTAACTTTGTTTGTTTTCATCAATGACAATGCTTACTGGGGGGTTCTTATGGCAGTACTACCAATGATGATCTGTGTTGGGGCTGTGCTGCGGGACCATGCAAATAGCAGAGAACTGTTGGGGATTGAGCGTTGTGCTTGATAGATAGCCGCCGGGCAACCGGGCCCCGCACCACTATTCAGAAGGGCTGACTCGTTCAGCCCTTTTTCATTCCTGAGAGATTGTTCTCAGTCCCTGGGTCGCGCCGCAGTTCGGCAACACTCGCTTCTTCAAACTGACGCGCTAGCTTTGGCGAGATGTAAAAAGCTGGCGCGTCAGGACGTTCAAGGCGACGCGCCCGCTCTTCCGGATCCTGGGCAATCCATGACAGGGCCAAGTCCTGCCATAGCTCCTGCACCTGATCGTAGCCGTGGCGCTCGATCTCGGCAGCCATGGCGGCCTTGATCCCTTCCGGCATTTTGAAGAACACCTTCTCGATGCCCAGCTTCGCGGCCTGCTTCTTCTGACGATCGCGGTAGTCCGCTGAGTGCTTTGCGGCTCCCGTCTTCTGCTCGGTCATGGCCGATACCTCTAGGGTTGACTGCATCACCCTCCGTGCTGAAGGAGTAATGATGTTGAATGCACTTAGTGGGGCAACGTCGTCTACATTGGAGGGGCTACCCTTAATGAGAGAACGGACATGCTCACATCAAAAACTTTAATCTCATTGCTCGCTAGTGCCGCCCTTGTTACGGGCTCAATAAGTGCCGCGGCTGATCCCGGCAATGGAAAAGGGCAGGGCCATGGAAAGGGTAACTTCCAGAATATTCAAGGCCATGAAGCTGCGGGCGGCGGGTCGAAGGGAAAGGGTTCAGGGCACAATGACTGGGATGACGGACCGAGAGTTGATCGAAGCAGCGTCCTAAACGTACTAAACAGTTACCACAATTACTGGAGTCCAGGACCAGCACTGCCGCCTGGTATTCAGAAGAATTTGGCACGAGGAAAACCGCTCCCTCCTGGCATCGCGAAAAAGCTCGATGGGAGACTTCTGGGCCATCTTCCTCGCTACGATGGCTATGAGTGGCAGCAGGTCGGAACTGACTTAATTCTCGTTGCGATTGCTACCGGCATAATCTACGAGGTGCTGAATGGGGCACTGGATTAGTGGAGTCGCTCGCGCTCTGCCGGACGTGGGCGGCGATGCGTTTCATGCTCGATGTTGACCACGGCGGCGTGATCGTCCGAGACCAGGGTCCGGCACGTCCGCTCCAGGCATGCCCGCATGTTCTGGGGTTTGCGCGTGCTCATTGCCGCGTGCCTGCCTTGCTTGCCGCCCCGGCCTCGCAGGCATCGACAAAGCGCATCCCCGCCTTGTAACTGTAGGCGAAGCCTTGCACGGCGCCGGTGACGATCTCAACCACATCCCAGGTGCCGCCATGATCAGATGCCTGGTAGCGCGGACTCCCTTGGGCGACCTTGGCGAGAGCCTCTTCGCGTACCATTTGGCTGCGCTCGAGCAGAGCCGCGAGCAGGGCGCATTTCTCCGCGAAAGCGGGGTGCATTCCTGTCTGCATGGGGTGTTCCTCGTGGGAATCAGGCGTGGTAGTCGAATGACTTGGCTTTGCGTAGGACGCGGACCTGTGCGATCCGGCGGTCTGGTACTCGTCGATCGCGGCGCATGGGGCCGCTGTCGTCGGTGGCGGCCCGGCGCGGCACCTCAAGCTTGAACATAGCGGCGGCAATGCGCTTCTCGACACCGCTCTGGCTGATGCAGTAGTGCCGTACGATCTGCTTCGAGGTCATGCCCTGAGCAACATCGAGAACACACTCCAGCTCGCGGGGCGCAAGACTGCGCCCAAGGTAGCCCATCCAAGAGCCGCTTGTGATCGTGTCCATGGGTTATCTCGGTTTTGCACTTTCCAATGCCTTGCGCAGCTCGATGACGAGTGCGGTGGAAATGGTGATGGTGTGCTCTATGCGCAATCATGGTGGTGTCGTGCGCAGTAGCGCGGAGGGCATCCCGCAGCCATGGATGGATGAGCTCAACGACCAGATGGCGATGATCTCCGATCCAGAGGGGCGCTCTGCAGTGATGACGGAAATGGCCATTTCCGCTCATCGCCGACAGGACATTGGTGCTGGGGCGCTGGCCGAGATGCTGGAGCTCGCCGAGGCGGCCAGACTATGGGCTCATGCTGAGCGTGAAGCGGAGTGAGAATGACGCCAGCCAGGACGGCTGACAGTGTCGGCAGAACGCCGTAAGGGGGCTTTCCGGGTTAAGTCTCGGCGACTATCATGACGGCCGTATAGGAAAGTGACTTGCTGAGACAGGTGGCGATCCCTCAAAACTGCATGGAGCCGAGGTGGGTATGTATTATTCAGTGGGTGCGATCGCTGGCCTGGCAATTATTGGTATCGCTAGTTGAGTATTCATTCGATTTCGCCGCAGCCCGATCAAAGGTAAATGCCCAGTCTGCGAGAACGGATTAATTGTCGACCCTAGAGAGCATGACGCGCTCTCCTGCCCTTATTGCAGCGCCTTGATTCTGGTCGATGGGCGAAAGCTCACCGGGTCTTCGGTCAGCGTGAACCACTGATCGGATGGCTAGGCTTTCACTCGAGGTCGTTCGTGCTCCGCCCTCTAAAAATTTTGGAAATCGGTTCCAAAACTAAAACGGCGACCCTTGTAGAATGCGGGTTACAGCCCGGAAAAATCGATTCTTTTGGAACTGATTTGATTGTCTAGACCGCATGAGGCGGTGATTATTGGATCGGTTTGCAAATTCGTCTACGCCGGTTCGATCCGACCTCGGCCTCCACATTTGAAAGCCCCGCAGATTAACGTCTGCGGGGTTTTTCTTTATGGGGCCGGAAAGCCAAGAGTTCCGAAACAAAAGGTATGGGCGTGCGCTACACCGGACCTGCAACAGAAGGCCATATCGCGGCAGTTGAAAAAGGTTGTGAGGGAGGGAGATTGCGTCAGACCATGACTGCTGCCATGGCGTGGGGGCGGCAGCGCGCCCTGGATTGGATCACCGAGAGCTCTCTGCCTGCGCCTACCGGCCTTGAAGTTAAACCCTCTGGACGCAGGCCTTCAGGTACTTTCAGATAAGGATGCTGGAAAACGGAACGCTCTTGAAAAGACATCAGTCGTATCTCCATCGGAGGCGCATTTGAGGCGCACAATTGGAGAGAATGATGAGCCTTCAGTCCATAAGCCATAACCTGTACGAGCACACCTACCTTGGGTACCAGGCATCTATCTACGTGCTGTGGGAGGCTAGCCTTGATTTTCCCACCGGGATGCTGGTTGAAGTAGGGAGACCAGGCGCTACGGCGCGCACGATGCGTGTGAATCGGCCATTCTCCTCCCCGTTTGAAGCAGTTATCGAAGGAAAGGTAATGGTCGAACAGTACGTGCAGAGTCAGAACGGCTGAGCATGATTGACACGCACAGCTTTCAGGCTGCTGCTTTCGGCCGAGCCGCATTCAGGTGAAGGCCGTTAGCTCTCGCATCCCGCTCTCTCAGGTCCGCTAGATGGCATTACCAACCCTCGAGCCTCGAAGGCTCGGGGTTGGTCTGCGCTGAATGCCTTCTGCTACAAGCAGGTCAAACTAAGAAAGTCGTTCGACCAATGGCAATGCATTTACCTGGGGTCGAGCGAACAGAAATCCTTGCATCAAATCAATCCCCAATGCTGCCAATGCTTGGCACTCTGCATCTGTCTCAATCCCCTCGGCGATCAGCGTAATGCCCAGCCGTTCGGCTACCAGAACGATACCCGCGACGATGGCTTGCCGAACCGGATCCTGGCTGATTCTCCGCGTGAGTGCCATATCCAGCTTCAGTACGTCTGGCTGAAATTCTGCGAGGAGGTTCAAGCCTGAGTAACCCGAGCCGAAGTCATCTATCGCAGTGGTGAAGCCCTGTCGGCCGTATTCCTTGAAGATTGCTTTCAAGTGCTCGGTATCGTCGATCCGCTCACCCTCGGTCACTTCGAACATGAGCTGATTGGCAGGGAAGTCGAATGTCCGGGTGGCTTCCAGGGTAGCTCGGATACAGGTGCTGGCACGGTAGACGGCGTTGGGCAGAAAGTTGATGCTCAATTTACAGTCTGCATGCCGTCCCAGTCCTAGTGCCGCCGCTTGCTCGATGGCCTTCACTCGACAGGCCTGATCGAAACGGTACAGATTGTCGGGCGACACCTTGGCCAGGATTTGCGCAGCGCTTTCACCGCTTAGACCGCGAACCAATGCCTCATAGGCAAACGGCCTACCTGAAGGAACGTGAATGATGGGCTGGAAGGCCATCGTAATGTCGAAACCCAGGCTCGCAAGGTCGCGACATTGGGAGCAGCCAATCGCTAGAAAGGGCTGGGGGAAAACGGGCTTGCTCATGGGTTATCGCCGAGGTGCGTGGGTACGACTGTTGAGAATGCTTGAATCCACAGCAAGTTCCAATTTGTACCCATTCGCCCTGGCTCAGGGGCAGTCTGCCGTGAGCTGGCGTTAGGACGAACTGTGTTCTTACGGCGTCGGGCCTTCGGGGGTTTATTTGTGGGCTAGAAACCTGTTTCTTGTACATGGTCTTCGCTGGCGTACAAGATTCAGGGCCGCCTGTCAGACTGCGACGGATTTTGACGCCAATTTTATGAATGTCGCCGGAGGCAGCGCTAATGTGGGTACGTCACCTACATTAACGCGTATGTCGAAGGAGGCCGGCATGATTATCAGAGGAGAGGTGTTTTGGGGCTGGGCCGACCCGACCCTGCATCACCGCGATCACGTAGAGGCGCTGGATGACGGAACCGTGATCGATGTTCAGGCGAGGCTGTCTCGAATAGGGGGCACGCAGCTTTTCATCGGCGTTTACTCGTCTTCAGGCGCCAGGCTTCTTGAAGAGGCCTACGATGAACGTCCTGGAGAGTCGATGACCCGCGCTCTTGCGTGGGGTGTGGGACGCGCCAGGAGGATTGCGATGGAGGGGGCGCCCAGGAAGATTGCAGCCAGGGCATAACCCTTGAGGTTAACCACGAAGCCCAGCTCCGCGCTGGGCTTTTTGCATCTGGCGACACTACGCCCCCACAGTGCTCTCTCAAAGGGGGGATACATGAAATACTGCTCGCATTGCTAGTTATACCCGGCGTGGTTGGATGCTCATCGCCGGATGCATTGAGCAAACCCGGCTAGGTACGCTTTCCGAGCATCGACGATCCTTGCCTCACCGCAACCACTGGGGCTTGCAACCGATGTCCTGCACACCTCCCAACGCGATCTACGCCAAGCGCTTCGAAGCGGTGCTCACCCATATCCAGGCCAATCTCGAAGGTGACCTGTCGGTGAACACCCTGAGCGAGATCGCGAACTTCTCGACCTTTCACTTCCATCGGCAGTTCACTGCGTACGTCGGCGTGCCCGTCGCGCGATACGTGCAGCTGATGCGACTGCGTCGGGCTGGTCAACGACTGGCGGGGGATGACAGCCATTCAGTGCTGGACGCCGCGTTGGACGCCGGCTTCGAAAGCCCCGAGGCGTTCAGCCGTGCGTTTCGCCGGGCCTTTGGCATGTCACCGAGCACCTTTCGCCAGGCGCCGAGCTGGCAGCTGTGGAATGCGGTATTTGCCATTCCTCATTTTTCCAGGAGTATCGTCATGCAAGTTCGGATCGTGGACTTTGTCGAGGTCAAGGTGGTAGCGCTGGAGCACCATGGTGCACCGGCATTGCTGGACCAGACCGTCGGGCGCTTCATCGATTGGCGCAAGCGCACGGGCCAGTCGCCGGTGGAGAGCAGTCGCACATTCGGCATCCCATATGGCAACCCCGACACCACACCAGCGCAGGATTTTCGCTTTGCCATCTGTGGCGAGATCAATCAGCCGCTGGTGCCTGATGACGAAGCGGTCCGAGAGCTCATCATCCCTGCCGGGCGTTGTGCGGTGGTGCGTCATGTCGGCTCGCCGCATGCCATTGGCGAGACTATCTATCCGGTCTATCGCGACTGGTTGCCGGGCAGTGGTGAGGAACTACGCGACCATCCGCTGTACTTCGAATACCTGAGCGTGTATCCGCAGACGCCGCTTGAGCAATGGCAGACGGATATCTACATCCCCCTGCGTTGAGCGCTGATCAATAGGTGGCGGTGATCGCCAGCGCCAGTTGTCGGTCGCTCATGAAGGGTGGTGTGGCGCTGGCGCGGTATTCACGGCGTGCCTGTTCGAAGCGAGCTCCGCGAATGGCGCCGTCGGAGCCGATGAAGGCGAGTGCGTCGACGCAGAAAAAGAAAAACCCGCCATTTGGGCGGGTTCAAGAACGTATCGAAGCCTGGTCACTATGCCCCTGTGAATGTCAGCATTTCGTGAAAGGCATGTCGACAGACTGTTTCTAGATGTGGCTGAGTTCGAGTCGGCTGATCACGCACACCGAGCCGTCTTCGGCGGCGGTGGAGTCGCTGTAGTCCACCTGGTTATACACGCCGCCATGGAAATTGAAGGCGCGGACGTTCCAGCTCTGGGCCATCTGCAGGACGCCAGTGCTGCCCGTACGGCCGTTGCAGGTGGCGCTGACCGTTGCCGCACCGGCGCTGGTGACGTCGATGCTGATCTCGAACGGGGTGTTCAGCGGCACGTCGGTCAGTACGTTGCTACTCAGCGGCGTGAGTTGGTTGAAGTCCTGGCGAAACCCCAGGGTGATCTTGCCCTTGTTCCAGAACACCTTGATCACAGGGCTGTCGTCGTCCTTGACGTGCATCTGCGAAATCACCACTTTTTGCGCCGAATTGACCTTTTCCAGGGTCATGCGCTGATGATTGCTGTGGCGGGTAGCGCTGGTCAGGGACCAATAGCGTGCTTCCTTCCACTCGCAGCGGGTGCGGTGGGTGCTCTTGCTCGAAGCGCCGCGGGTCGGAGCGCTCATGCGGATCGAGCCGTCGCTGAGGCGGGCGATTACCTGGGTGAGGGTGGCCAGGGCCTGGGCCCCGGTCAGTTCCAGCGCCACCGGATTGCTGGGTGACTTGGGCACGGGCGTGGTGATGATGAGGTTTTCCATGTTCACGGCCATTGCTGTTCTCCTTGCAAAAAAGACAGGTCCTACACCTAGTGCGAACCTGGAGGAGCGGCGCAAGTTTCAGCTGATCCATGAGCGGCAAAAAAAGCCCGCCATGGCGGCGGGCAAGACGTTCTGAAGGGAGCAGCGCAAGATTACGGCTTGCGCAGTTAAGCGAGCATTAACCCGGTTCAATGATTGACCGCGACTTCCGATAAGCCTATACAGGCCCCCCAACACGGAGCTGCGCGATGCACGAAGAAGACGATCTCCCCGAACCTGAGCACGATCACTTGCTCGATCACGAATTTCTCTACGAGGACTTCGACCCTGAGGCCGATGCCCAGGGCGCCGAGGATGAGATCGAGGAAGACGAGGCGCTACAGGATGATCTCGACGATGACGAGCAAGACCATCCCGCCTGGCATGACCACCCTGACGACTGAGTCAGCGCCGGTCCAGCGAGAAGCGTCCGGCGCCTGTCACAGCCAATAGCAGCAGGCCGCCGATGATGCTCATGTTCTTGAAGAACTGGGTCATGTTGGCTGCGCGCGCAGGCTCGACCATGTTCCAGAACGGGTGGCCGATCAGCGCCGTGCCGAGCACGAACAGGGCGAACAGCAAAGCCAGTGGTCGGGTGTAGAAACCGAGTATCAGGAGGATGGCTACGAAGAACTCCATGATCACTGCGACCGCCGCCGCGACCGTCGGGGCTGGGGCGCCCAGGGATCCGAGGTAGCCCACGGTGCCTTCGAAGCCGGTCAGTTTGCTCCAGCCAGAGAGGACGAAGAGGATCATCAAGAGGATGCGCGCCAGAAGGATGATGGCATCGCGTTGACCGTCGAAGAGGGTGTAGCGCATGTCTATGCTCCGGTGGACAGTGTCAGAATCCACTCTAGCAGGTGCGCAAGCCTTTGCTGCACGAACGAAAAAGGCGCCTGTTCAGGCGCCTTTGACGAGGAATATGGTGCGAGTGGTGGGACTCGAACCCACAAGGCTTGCGCCGACAGATTTTAAGTCTGCTGTGTATACCAATTCCACCACACTCGCACACTTGACCGGGTCACCGGGACCGGCACGCTTCAATGCTGAAGGGCCATACAATCAAGCGCGCTTTATAACCCATCGTTATAGGTGAGTCAACCGCGCTGCCCGTTCAGGGGCGGATCAGCTGGGCGATTTCGCGCATGTCATCAGCGCTGTGGCGAAGGTCCTGCACCTGTTCGCCCATGGCGGTGGCATCGTCCTGATGCACCGAGTGGCACAGAAAACGGGTATGGCCATCGAGTGCCTGGCACAGGTGGTCGATCTGCCGGGCGGTGTGGCGCAGGTCGTCCTGCAGGCCCAGCAGACGGAAATTGATGGCCATATAGGTTCCATGACAGGTGAGGGGCTGGGGTACTATAGGGTAATCCCCGGCTTGCTGTCATTGCGCCATATATCGGACACTGATGCCGTGCACTAAGCTCATCTACAGTTCCTCTTGTCGTGCTCGTGGAGCCCGCATGGTTTCGACCGATCGTCCCGCCCCGCCGCTCATGACTGCCAATCGCTATGAACAGCTGGTGCAGGCGGTGGTGGACTACGCCATCTACATGCTCGATCCGACCGGTCGCGTCGTTTCCTGGAACCCAGGGGCCGAGCGGATCAAGGGCTATTGTGCCGACGAGGTGATCGGTCGGCATTTCTCGTTGTTCTTCACGCCACAGGATTGCGCCGACGGTCGTCCGGCACGCCTGCTGCGCCAGGCGCTGGAGCAGGGCGTGGCGCAGGACGAAGGTTGGCGAGTGCGCAAGGACGGTACGCAGTTCTGGGCCCTGGCGGCGCTGGATGTGGTGCGTGATGAGCATGGCGAGATCATCGGCTTGGCCAAGGTAACCCGCGATATCACGGATCGACGTGAGTCGGCGTTGCAGCTCGACACGATGCGAGCGCAGCTGTTCCAGGCGCAGAAGCTCGAGGCCTTGGGGCAACTGACTGGTGGCCTGGCCCATGACTTCAACAACCTGCTGACCATCATCCTCAGCTCGGCGCGCCTGGCGCGGGCCAGTGGCGATCCGCAGCGGATAGAGCGCTTGCTCGAACACATCCTCGAGGCTGGGCAGCGTGGCTCGCAATTGACAGGCCAGTTGCTCAGCTTCGCTCGCCACCGGCAACTGAACGTCAGCACCATCTCCCCTGACGAGTTGGTTGCGTCCACCCGCAGCCTGGTGCAGCACGCCTTGCCTGACGGCATCGACCTCATCGCGCAGGTGGCGCCAGAGGTGCCGACGATCGAGGTGGATGCGGGGCAGTTGCAGATGGTCTTGCTCAACCTGCTGTTCAATGCCCGTGATGCCATCAGCGGCAAGGGGACGATCGGCCTGGACGTGACAGTCGTTGAACTGGCGGGTGAGGTAGAGGCGCTGCACGGGCGCTTCCTGCGTTTCGATGTGCAGGACAGCGGCCACGGGATCGATGCGCAGGTGCTGCCGCGAATCTTCGAACCTTTTTTCACCACCAAGGCTTTTGGTAAGGGAACCGGGCTGGGGTTGAGTCAGGTCTATGGTTTTGCCAAGCAGAGCAATGGTGCGATCTGCGTAGCAAGTTCGGTCGGTGAGGGCACGCGCATGAGCCTTTACCTGCCGGTTTCATCGAAAGTGCCCGAACCCTGAGACACAAGGTGGACAGTACGTCATGGTAGAAACACTCAAGCGACTGGCGACCGGTATCGAGGGCCTGGATGCGCTGCTCAAGGGCGGCCTGGTAGCCGGATCCTCGTACATCGTCCAGGGGCCGCCCGGGGCGGGCAAGACCATCCTCGCCAACCAGTTGGCCTGCGGCCATGTGCGTGACGGCGGGCGTGTGTTGGTCGCGACTTTGCTCAGCGAGTCCCATGAGCGCCTGTTCAAGTACCTCTCGACCCTGGAGTTCTTCGATCAGACGCTGGTGGGCGACCAGATTCAGTTCGTCAGTGCCTTCGATACGTTGCAGGACGAAGGGCTGGAAGCGGTGGTGCGTCTGTTGCGCCAGGAGATCGCCAGGCAGCAGGCCAGCTTGTTGATCGTCGATGGCCTGCTCAATGCTCGGGCGCGGGCCGAAACCAGTCTCGATACCAAGAAATTTGTCGCCGAACTGCAAGGGCACGCGGCATTTGCCGGCTGCACGGTGTTGCTGTTGACCAGCGCTCGCCTCGATGAGGGCAGCCCGGAGCACACCATGGTCGATGGCGTCATCGAGTTGGGTGAACAGCTCGAGGGCAGCCGCGCAGTGCGTCATATACAGTTGCGCAAAACCCGAGGCAGCGGTGCACTGTCGGGGGTTCATGAATGCCTGATCAACGAGGCAGGGCTGCAGGTCTATCCGCGCCTGGAGGCGTTGTACAGCCACCCGAGCAACCTGGGTTCTGACACCTTGGTGCGTATCACCACAGGTGTGAAAGCGTTGGACGGGATGCTCGATGGTGGTCTGGCCGAAGGGTCGGTGAGCCTGCTCATGGGGCCGTCGGGAGCGGGCAAGTCATCCCTTGGGCTCGGCTTTCTTGCAGCGGCTACGCCTGAGGCGCCGGCGCTGCATTTTGGTTTCTACGAGCCGCCTGCCCGCCTGAGGTTGAAGGCTGCCTCGCTGGGCTACGACTTTGCCGAAATGGAACGCCAGGGTGCCTTGCAGCTCAGCTGGCAACCGACCACCGAGGGCTTGCTCGATCAGGTTGGCGCACGCTTGCTCGCGCAGGTACAGGCGTTGGGGGCGAGGCGTGTGGTGATCGACAGCCTGGGCGCCTTCGCTCGACTCGCTTTCGATCAGGCGCGGCTCAACGGTTTCTTCCGAGCCCTGACCGGCGAGCTGCGCGCACGGGGTGTCAGTGTGATGCTGACCTGGGAGATGCGCGACCTGTTCGGCTCGGAAATCACGTCACCGGCACCGGACCTGTCGAGCATCGTCGACAACCTGTTCCTGATGCGTTTCGTCGAACTGGAGTCGCAGCTGCGGCGTGTGTTGTCGATTCTCAAGGTCCGTGACAGCCACTATGATCCGGCACTCCACGAGCTGGCTATCGGCGCCGATGGCATTACCCTGCGCAACGCATTCGCGGGGGCCAGCGGTGTGCTGTCGGGCACGGCCGTACCCCAGGGGGACCGCTGACGGTACCTGGCAATGAACAGCATCCTGATCGTCGATGATGAATACCTGATCGCCGACATCCTCGGATTCGCCCTGGAGGATGAGGGTTTTCTGGTAGAAAAGGCCAGCAATGGGCGCAAGGCGCTGGAGGCCCTGAGAGAGAAGCGGGTTGACCTGGTGATCACCGACTACATGATGCCGGTGCTCAATGGCGAGGAGCTGGCCAGGGCGATCCGCAATGAGCTGCAGCTGCCCGATCTGCCGGTCATTCTCATGAGCGGCGCGCAGGCCTACGAGGGGCACAGGCTAACGGAACTGTTCAGCGCGGTGTTCGACAAACCGTTCGACATGGACCGCATGATCGCCAAGGTCCGCGAACTGTTGAGTCCCTGAGCCGCAGGCGGAATCCCGCGGGGACGTGCCGTGCGATCAAGCGCGTCCGTGCGGCTTGAGGCGAAGGGTGGTCAGTATTGGTCGTCGGCTTTCTCCGGAGCGGGGTTGCCGGCCTGGATGCGCTTGAAAATCTCTTCACGATGGACCTGGACATCCTTGGGCGCATCGATGCCGATCCTCACTTGCATCCCCTTGACGCCCAGAATGGTGACTTTGATGTCATCGTTGATGACGATGCTTTCGCCAACCTTGCGGGTGAGTATCAGCATGTAGTTCTCCTTGGTGATGTAGAAATCCGTGGGGCTATGTGCCGCAGCGGTGGGAGCCTGTCCCTCTTCCTTCTCATTAAAGACGCTTTCGGAAGATATTAATTCCTGAGCGAACAAAATCTGTTGGCGGTCTTCAGTTGCAGGTGCCGACATCAACCGGGTCAGATCAATCGGCGAAGGTGCTCGGTGGCAAGGATAGGGGGCCGGAGCGAATATGGGAAATTTCTCTGCTTTATGTTGTAAATAGCTCTGGTCAATGAAACTTCACAGCGCTTCGAGTGCCTGCAGAAAACGCAACAGGGCCACCTCTTCCTGCTCCAGGCCTTTGCGTGCCCGCACTCGCGGAAGTTCGGCAAGGCGGCCCAGGTGGAAGTGCTCGAGCAGCGCTGGATGGATGTAGCAGCGTCGGCACACCGCCGGCGTGTTGCCCAGGCGCGTTGCAACCTCGCGGACGATGGCCGCGACCTGGCGCTTGGCCTCGGCCTCAGGCTGCCAGGCCAGCGGACGCAGCAGGCTCAGGGCCAGTGCGCTGCCGCCCCAGGTGCGGTAGTCCTTGGCGGTGAAGTCGGCACCGGTCAGTTGCTGGAGGAACAGGTTGATGTCACTGGAGCCGATGCGATGGCGCTGGCCGTCCTCGTCCAGGTACTGGAAGAGTTCCTGGCCAGGCAGCTCCATGCAGCGCTTGAGCAGTTGCGCCAGGCGCCGGTCGCGCACGGTGATGCTGTGCTCGACGCCGCGCTTGCCGCGAAACTGGAAGCGAATGGTGTTGCCCCTGACTTCGACATGTCGGTTGCGCAGGGTGGTCAGTCCGTAGGACTGGTTGTCGCGCAGGTATTGACGGTTGCCGATGCGGATCAGCGTGTTGTCGAGCAGGCTGACCACCAGTGCCATGACCTTTTCCCGGTCCATCCCGGGGCGTGCCAGGTGCTGGTCCAGGTGCTGGCGCAGCCCTGGCAACGCTTGCGCGAAGGCCAGCATGCGCCCGTACTTGTGCTCGTCGCGTAGCGTGCGCCACTCGCTGTGGTAGCGGTACTGCTTGCGCCCACGGGCATCGCGACCGGTGGCTTGCAGGTGGCCTTGTGGGTCGAGGCAGATCCACACATCGGTATAGGCGGGCGGGATGACCAGCGCCGCGATACGCGCCAGCGTCTCCGTGTCGCGCACGCGCTCGCCATCAGGGCTGAGGTAGATGAAGCGCCCACGCCAAAGGCGTCGGCTCAGGCCGGGCTGGGTGTCGTCGACATAGTGCAGGGTGCGGGGCAGGGTGATCTCGGGCATGGCGCAGTCCATCGACCAGTTGTCATCTGTGGACAACGACAGTGCCTGAGTTGCTCAGGCCAACAGCGCCACCGACTTGATCTGCGCCCACAGCATCTGGCCCGGCTGCAGGCCGAGCTGGTCTGCCGAGTACCGGGTGATGCGCGCGAGCAAGGCGCTGCCGGCAGCGTCGAGGCTGACCAGCACGTGCGCCGGGTTGTCGGCCGGGCGACATTCACGCACGGTCACCGGCAAACGGTTGAGGATGCTCGAGGTGCCGTCGTGGGCGAGGGTCAGGCTGACATCTCGGGCGTGTACCTTGAGGCGCAGGGTGCTGCCGACATGCAGGTCGGGATGGGCGATGCGCAGCAGCGCACCGTCGCTGCCCGGCAAGCGCAGGTCGAACAGTCCATAGTCGGGTTGGTGGCCGATCACCACACCTTCGAGCACCACACCCGCTTCCTCGCTCTGCGCCAGTGAGAGATCGAGGCGCGCGAGCGTCTGGCCGATCGGGCCGCTGGCCATGACCTTGCCCTGCTCCAGCAGTACCAGATGATCGGCCAGGCGTGCGACCTCGTCCTGGGAGTGGCTGACATACACCACAGGGATGTCGAGCTCGTCGTGCAAGCGTTCGAGGTAGGGCAGGATCTCGCGCTTGCGCGGGCCGTCCAGGGCGGCCAGGGGCTCATCCATCAGCAGGAGCCGGGGGCTGCTGAGCAGGGCGCGAGCGATGCCGACACGCTGCGCTTCGCCGCCGGAGAGGGTGATGGGCTTGCGTTCGAGCAAGTGCCCGATCCCCAGCAACTGGCAGGCCTGGTCCAGTCCGACCTTGCGTTCGCTGGCCGAGACCCGCCGCCAGCCGAATTCCAGATTGCCGCGCACCGAGAGGTGCGCAAACAGGCTGGCCTCCTGGAACACATAACCCACCGGGCGTCGATGCGGGGCGAGGAAAGTGCCGTGGCGACTGTCTTCCCAAACCTCGCCGTTGATCTCGATGTAGGCTTCGCTGGCGCGTTCCAGGCCGGCCAGGCAGCGCAGGCAGGAAGTCTTGCCTGAGCCTGAATGGCCGAACAGGGCGCTGATCCCGCGGCCCGGCAGGTCGAGGTCGACGTCCAGGGTGAAGTCGTCGCGCGCCAGTTTCAGGCGTGCGTGCATGCGTGAACTCATCTCAGCTCCAGCCAGCCTTGCCACGGCGGCCGGCATAGAGCATCAGCAGCACCAGGAAGGAGAACACCAGCATCGCACCGGCCAGCCAGTGCGCTTGCGAATAGGCCATGGCTTCGACGTGATCGAAGATCTGCACCGAAACCACGCGGGTCTTGTCGGGGATGTTGCCACCGATCATCAGTACCACACCGAACTCGCCGACGGTATGGGCAAAGCCGAGGATGCTGGCAGTGATGAAGCCCGGCCTGGCCAGCGGCAGCACCACGTGGATGAAGGTGTCCCAAGGACTGGCCCGCAGCGTTGCGGCCACTTCCAGCGGGCGCTGGCCGATGGCGCTGAAGGCGTTCTGCAGGGGCTGGACCACGAACGGCATGGAGTACACCACCGAGCCGATCACCAGCCCTGTAAAGCTGAACACCACGGTGCCTAGCCCCAGCGCCTGGGTGGCCTGACCAAGCCAGCCGTGGGGGCCGAGCGCGATCAGCAGGTAGAAACCGATCACGGTCGGTGGCAGCACCAGGGGCAGTGCCACGACTGCCCCGACGGGCCCGCGCAGCCATGAGCGGGTGCGTGCCAGCCACCAGGCGATGGGCGTGCCCACCACCAGCAGGATCAGTGTGGTCAGGCTGGCCAGTTTGACGGTCAGCCAGATCGCCCCCAGGTCACTGGCGTCGAGTGGCATCAGATTTCATAGCCGTAGGACTTGATCACCGCAGCGGCTTTCGGACCCTTGAGGTACTCGACCAAGGCCTTGGCCGCCGGATTATCCTTGCCTTTGTTGAGAATCACCGCGTCCTGGCGAATCGGGTCGTGCAGGCTGGACGGGACGATCCACGCCGAACCGTTTTCGACCTTGCCATCCTTGTAGATCTGCGACAGGGCGACGAAGCCCAGTTCGGCGTTGCCGGTGGAGACGAACTGGAAGGCCTGAGTGATGTTCTGCCCTTCCACGATCTTGCCCTTGGTGGCTTCGGTCAGCTTGAGTTTGTCCAGCACCTGGGTCGCGGCCAGGCCGTAGGGCGCGGCCTTGGGGTTGGCGATGGACAGGTGCTGGAAGTCGTTCTTCTTCAACACCTCACCCTTGTCGTCGACATAACCGGGCTTGGCGGACCACAGGGCGAGGGTGCCGATGGCGTAGGTGAAGCGCGAGCCTTCGACGATTTCCTTTTCCTGCTCAAGTTTGGCAGGGGTGCTGTCGTCGGCGGCGAGGAACACTTCGAACGGCGCGCCGTTCTTGATCTGCGCGTAGAACTGTCCGGTGGCGCCAAAGGCTGCGACCAGCTTGTGTCCGGTGTCTTTCTCGAAGTCCTTGGCGATCGCCTGGATCGGCGCGGTAAAGTTGGCTGCCACGGCCACCTGAACTTCATCGGCCCAGGCGCTATTGAGGGAAATCAGGCTGGCCAGGGCGCTGACGGCCAGGTGGGGCAGGCGAATACGCATGAAACGGGCTCCTCGGAGGTTATCGTTATATTGCGAAATATATAGCGATAAACCGTTCGCGGGGAAGAGGTGAAATCATGGCAGGGTGCTATCGGGACGCCAGGCCTGTATCGGCGGTGCAGGCACCCAGGGCGGCGGCGGGCACGCCCTGAGCGCTATGGCTGTTGGATTACAACGCCTTGCTGACTTGAATGTCGCTGATTTTCTCGGCGTCTTCGCCGTGGATCTTGCGCAACGCTTCCAGGGCTTGTTCCTGAGAGGCATCGGGCATCACGGCAAAGTCCCAGCGGCGCTGGCCGTCGAGCTTGTACTTGATCACGTATTTGAGGTTCTGGGTCATGGCAGGGCTTATCCGAGTTTCGACGACGAGCGACGGATGATCTTGATCTTGTGGGTGAAGGTCGGCTTGCGCGTCACCGAGATCGGGCGGGCGGTCACGGTATCGAGCGTGATGTTCCAGAAACCGGTGCTGGGGACGGTGATTTTCGCCGGGAAGCGTTCGAACAGGCCGCCGTGGTAAGTGTGGCGACCGCCGTTCTTGAAGCTGCGGAAGTTGGCGTCGTTCATCAGGCGGATGTTGCAGCGCTGGGAGCACTCGATAACGACGATGTCATCCTCGTTGAGGTGCTCGCGCTGGTGGACGAATTTCATGTGGGGCTCCGCGAGGTTGGGATTCTGCAAATGCCCAAGATACCACGATGTCAGGGTACACTGGCGGGCTGCACGGCCGGGCCAGGGAGAAATCTGCCAAAGCAGGGAGCAAAACCGCCCGGACGTTGTCGAACGATTTCTTTGATTGGCAGAGGTGCAACGGATGAAGTGGGTGATGGCGGCGGCGACGCTGGTACTGGGTGGTTGCGTCAGTGTCTCGGAGCTGGAGCAGTCGCGAGAGACGCTGGATGTGATCTCCGGCAAGACGCCGCGTGAGTATGCCGATTGTGTCAAGCAGAAGCTGGGCGATAGCCGTGATCCGCTGGTGGAAGAGGCGCGTGGCGATGGCCTGCGCCTGATCGTGCCGCAGAAGCTCAGTGCCGGTGTCGGCCCGGCAGCGCTTGTCGATGTCGACAAGCGTGGCAGTGGCAGTGCCATCAAGCTGCATGAACGCTTGAACAACTTCCCTCTGCGTCTGGGTGATGTGCGCTCCGCAGCGACCCAGTGCATCTCCGGTTCTTGATCCAGCGCAAGCAATACGTCGTTAGACGCCCGATCAATACCTTATGACTTGTAGGGACATTGTTCCGCTTTAGTTATCCGGACTAGTATCCATTTCCTTATGTCTTTTAAGACTAAGCTTATAACAAGGAAATGGAGTGTCCCTGATGAACCCGATGAGTCGCGTCATGATCGGCAGTCTGCTGATCCTGGCCTGGCCCGCGGCGCATGCCGTCGATGGCCAGAAAATCTTCACCCAGGGCGGGCAGAATCCCGCCGCCATGGCCTGTCTCGGTTGCCATGGCCCGGACGGCAAAGGTATCGCCGCCGCTGGTTTTCCCCGCCTGTCCGGCTTGTCCGCCGGATACCTGAGCAAGCAACTCGAGGACTTTCGCTCGGGCAGCCGCAAGCAGCCGGTCATGGAGCCGCTTGCCAAGGCGCTGAGCGACGAGGAGATCCGCTCGGTCAGCGCTTGGCTGGCCGAGCAGCCTTCCGACCCGGTTACGGGTTCGCGCCGTCAGCAAATGGCCAGCGATCCGATCGAACGCCTGGCCTTGTATGGCGACTGGAGCCGGCAGATTCCCGGTTGTGTGCAGTGCCATGGCCCAGGTGGTGCGGGGGTTGGCGAGCACTTTCCGCCACTGGCCGGACAACCGGCGGCTTACCTGGTTGCGCAGCTCAATGCCTGGCGCGACGGTAGCAGGCGTAACGACCCTAACCAACTGATGGTCGGTGTGGCCAAGGCCATGACCGATGCCGAGGTGACGGCAATCGCCGACTACTTCGCCCACGCCGCCCGCCAGGAGGTCGCACCATGAAAAAAATCCTGATCGCAGCATTGTGGCTCGGCGCAGGCGTCGCCCAGGCGGCGCAGATCGCCATGCAAGACCAGTCGCAGCTCAAGGTGCCCGGCAGCCAGGCCACTCCGCTATTCGTGCCTCCTGCAGAAAGCGAGTTGCCGGACAACGCGTTCGGCCAGATGGTCCGCCAGGGGCATGCGCTGTTCGTCGATACTCGCCGCTTGATGCCTGAGGCTGTCGGCAATGGCATGAACTGTAGCAACTGCCATCTCGACCAAGGCCGCATGGCCCACTCCGCTCCGCTGTGGGGCGCCTACCCGATGTATCCCGCCTATCGCAAGAAAAACGACAAGGTCAACACGTACGCCGAACGTATCCAAGGCTGTTTCCAGTTCAGCATGAACGGCAAGCCACCGGCGGCCGACAGCCCGCAGATGACCGCGCTCAGCGTCTATGCCTACTGGCTGGCGACCGGCACTCGCACAGGCGTGGAGACGCCCGGTCGCGGTTATCCTGAGGTGCCGCAACCCAAGGACGGCTACGACTTCAAGCGTGGCGAGCAGGTGTACAGCGAGCAATGCGCGATCTGTCACGGCGGCAAGGGCGAGGGGCAGAAAGTTGCAGGTGAGTACGTCATGCCGCCGTTGTGGGGGCGCGATGCCTATAACTGGGGGGCCGGGATGCACCGGATCAACACCGCCGCGTCCTTCATCAAGCACAACATGCCACTGGGCAAGCCAGGCAGCCTGAGTGACCAGCAGGCGTGGGATGTCGCGGCATGGATCAACCGCCACGAACGCCCGCAGGATCCGCGCCTGGTAGAGGGCTCCATCGAGAAGACGCGGGTGAAGTTCCATGCCAACGATGGCGTCAACCTGTATGGGCAAAAGGTCGAGGGTGTATTGATCGGGCAGGGCACGGGCGGCTGAATACCGGGCACCTGTCATATTCCCGCCGCGTCGCTGTCACGGCCCTGCAATCGCCTGCAGGTTGCAATGTCGTATCTTCCTGAAGGAGTGCGGCCATGGAACTCTGTGTGATCGGGGCGGGGTACGTGGGGCTGGTCACGGCGGCCTGTTTCGCGCAAATGGGCAATCGCGTGGTCTGTCTGGAGCATGACCGCGCGCGCCTGGCCCAGTTGCGTCAGGGACAGTGTCCGATCTACGAGCCCGGGCTTGCTGCGCTCGTGCAGGAGGGGCTGCACAGTGGCCTGTTGAGTTTCACCGAGCACTGGGATCATGCGTTGGCGCGGGTCGATGTGGCGTTCATCGCCGTGGGCACGCCCAGCCATGAAGACGGCTCGGCGGACCTGCAGCATGTGCTGGCGGTGGCCGACAGCCTCGGGCGGCACCTGCTGCGCCCAGCCCTGGTGGTGAACAAGTCGACCGTGCCGGTGGGCACGGCCGAGCGGGTTGCCTGCCAGGTCAACAGCGGCTTGCGCGCACGCGGGGCCAGTTTCACGGTGTCGGTGGCGAGCAATCCGGAGTTTCTCAAGGAGGGCAGCGCCGTCGAGGACTTCATGCGCCCTCAGCGGATCATCATCGGCACCGACAGTGACGCCGCCACTCAATGCTTGCAGCGCCTGTATGCGCCCTTTGTACGTAACCGGGAGCGCGTGCTGGTCATGAGCCCGCGCGCCGCCGAATTCAGCAAGTATGCCGCCAATGCCTTCCTTGCCACCAAGATTTCCTTCGTCAACGAGCTGGCCGGCCTGTGCGCCGAGCTGGACGTGGATATCGAACAGGTGCGTCGCGGGATCGGCAGCGACCGGCGCATCGGCAGCGATTTCATCTACGCAGGCTGCGGCTATGGCGGCTCATGCTTTCCAAAGGACGTGCGTGCGCTGATCCACACAGCCGAGCAGCATGGCTACCAGCCGGCGATCCTGCGCGCGGTCCAGGCGCGCAACGCGCAGCAGAAGACCTTGTTGTTCCAGGCACTGCAGCAGCATTTCGGGGGGAGCATGGGCGGATGCAATGTGGCGTTGTGGGGCCTGGCGTTCAAGCCTGGCACCGACGACCTGCGCGAGGCACCCAGCCTGGTGCTGCTCGACGCCCTGCTGGCGGCAGGGGCACGGGTGCGGGCCTGTGACCCGGCGGCGCTGGAGGGGGCCGCGGCGGCTTATCCGCAGGCGCTGGCCAGTGGTCAATTGCAGTTGGGGGATGATCCCTATGCCTGTGTGGAGGGCGCGGATGCACTGGTACTGGTGACCGAATGGAAGCAGTTCCGCCAGCCGGATTTTCGTCGGATCAGGGGCCTGATGCGTAAGCCGGTGCTGTTCGACGGGCGTAATATTTACGATCCATCGGAACTATCTACACTGGGTTATCTCTATCATGGCATCGGTCGGCCGCAGGTGGGGCATTGTAAGGTGACTGCCGCCTGATTAGACTGCGCCGAATACCACAGGCCCAGCCCTTGTTTAAGGATGTATATGATCAAAAAATGCTTGTTCCCGGCAGCCGGTTACGGCACCCGCTTCCTGCCCGCTACCAAAGCCATGCCCAAGGAAATGCTGCCGGTGGTGAACAAGCCACTGATCCAGTATGGCGTTGAAGAGGCCTTGGACGCCGGTCTGAACGAGATCTCCATTGTCACCGGGCGCGGCAAGCGCGCGCTGGAAGACCATTTCGACATCAGCTATGAGCTGGAAAATCAGATCAAGGGCACCGACAAGGAAAAATACCTGGTCGGTATCCGCCGCCTGCTCGACGAGTGCTCGTTCTCCTATACCCGCCAGACTGAAATGAAAGGCCTGGGCCACGCCATCCTCACCGGTCGCCCCCTGATCGGTGACGAGCCGTTCGCCGTGGTGCTGGCGGATGACCTGTGCGTCAACCCTGAAGGTGACGGTGTACTGACGCAGATGGTCAAGCTGTTCAATCAGTTCCGCTGCTCGATCGTTGCCATCCAGGAAGTCGATCCGCAGGAAACCAACAAGTACGGCGTGATTGCTGGCGACATGATCCGCGACGACATCTTCCGCGTGACCAACATGGTCGAGAAGCCCAAGCCTGAAGATGCGCCGTCGAACCTGGCGATCATTGGCCGCTACATCCTGACCCCGGACATCTTCGATATCATCGCCAACACCGAGCCGGGCAAAGGCGGGGAGATCCAGATCACCGACGCCCTGATGCAGCAGGCACAGAATGGTTGTGTCATTGCCTACAAGTTCAAGGGCAAGCGTTTCGACTGCGGCGGCGCCGAAGGCTATATCGACGCCACCAACTTCTGCTTCGAGAACTACTACAAGACCGGCAAGGCCTACTGAGTCCGAGCCAGCGCTGCAGCGTCACTTTTCTTGCTGTCTGACGCTTGCAGCGCGTCACGAAAAGAGCCACCCTCGGGTGGCTTTTTTTGTGGAGTCTGGAAAGTGGCCTACGATTTTGATCTGTTCGTGATTGGTGCCGGTTCCGGCGGTGTACGCGCGGCGCGCTTCGCCGCGGGGTTCGGGGCGAAGGTGGCGGTGGCCGAGAGTCGTTATCTGGGCGGCACCTGCGTCAACGTCGGCTGTGTGCCGAAGAAGTTGCTGGTGTACGGTGCACACGTCGCCGATGAGCTGGAGCAGGCGGCCGGCTACGGCTGGACCCTCGAAGAAGGTCACTTCGACTGGGGCACCCTGATCGCCAACAAGAACCGTGAGATCGAGCGTCTCAACGGCATCTACCGCAACCTGCTGGTCAACAGCGGCGTCACCTTGCTGCAAGGTCATGCGCGCATGACCGGTGCCCATGAGGTTGAGGTAGAAGGTCAGCGCTACAGCGCGGCGAACATCCTCATCGCCACGGGCGGCTGGCCACAGGTGCCTGACATCCCTGGCAAGGAACTGGCGATCACCTCGAACGAGGCGTTCTACCTCAAGGAGCTGCCACGCCGGGTGCTGGTGGTCGGTGGTGGCTACATTGCCGTCGAATTCGCCGGCATCTTCCAGGGCCTGGGCGCCGATACCACCTTGCTGTATCGCGGCGACCTGTTCCTGCGCGGCTTCGATGGTTCGGTACGTACCCACCTGAAGGAGGAACTGGAAAAGCGCGGTCTGGACCTGCAGTTCAACGCTGATATCCAGCGTATTGACCAACAGGCCGATGGCAGCCTCAAGGCGACGCTCAAGGATGGTCGGGAGTTGATCGCCGACTGTGTGTTCTACGCCACCGGTCGTCGTCCGATGCTCGACAATCTGGGGCTGGAGAACACCGGCGTGGAGCTCGACGAGCGCGGTTACATCCGGGTCGACGACCTGTACCGTACCACCGAGCCTTCGGTGTTCGCCTTGGGCGATGTAATCGGTCGTGTCCAGCTCACACCGGTCGCTCTGGCTGAAGGCATGGCGGTAGCCCGTCACCTGTTCAAGCCTGAGCAGTACCGTTCGGTGGACTATCAGAACATCCCCACGGCGGTGTTCAGCCAGCCGCCGATCGGCACCGTCGGCCTGACCGAAGAGCAGGCACTGGCTGCCGGCCACAAGATCCAGATCTTCGAGAGCCGCTTCCGCGCCATGAAGCTGACCCTCACCGACCTGCAGGAAAAGACCCTGATGAAGCTGGTGGTCGATGCCGAGACCGACAAGGTCCTGGGTTGCCATATGGTGGGGCCGGATGCAGGCGAGATCATCCAGGGGCTGGGTATCGCACTCAAGGCAGGCGCCACAAAGCAGCAGTTTGACGAGACTATCGGCGTACATCCGACCGCCGCTGAGGAATTCGTCACGATGCGGACTGTAACTCGTTAGTAGTTCGCAGCATTCTCCGGGCCTCGAAGCATGAGGTCTGGGGATTGTTCCCACAATCGCATGGTAGAGAATCCTACCGCTGTCATGGTTGTCGCCAGCCGCTGATCAACCAATCACCGACAGAGCCTCCCAAGCCTGATGCAGATACTGTTGCCGCGCCGCTCTACGGCGCCGGTTCGGCATGTGCCTGATCGTCTCGCTTGAGGAAGGATGATATGGACAGGTTCTACAAAAGTGTTTTTGCGCTCTGCGGGTTGTCGCTGATCGTCGGGGGGGCCCAGGCAGACCACGGCGAAATCAGCTTTCAGGGGCGGGTTCTGGCGCCGACGTGCATCATCAATGGGGGGGACGGCAATCTTCCAGTGACCCTGCCGGATGTCAACGCCGCGAAACTCGTGCGTCCAGGCGATGTGGAAGGGGAAACCTCCTTCGTATTGCAACTGACGGGTTGTACCCATGTCGGCCAGGTTTCAACTTACTTCGAGCCAGGTGCGAGCGTCAGTGATCAAGGGCGTCTGATCGTCGATGCCGGCGGCAGTGAAAACGTCGAGCTGCAATTGCTCAACAGTGCCAAGAGCGTCATGAATCTCGCTGCAGCCAAAGGCTCGCAGAACTCTCAGCAAGTCACCCTCGTGGACGGTAACGCGACGCTGCGCTACTACGCCCAGTACTACTCGACAGGCCGCACTACCCCAGGCCTGGTCAGTTCCAGAATCCGCTACTCGCTGGATTATCTCTGAGTCCTATGGAGCAGCCCTGTCCGGGGCTGCTCCGCTCCCAATTTTCGAGTGGAACATCATGAAGCTATCACTCAGCGCCATGGGGTGGGGATCGTTGCTGGCCGCGTTTCTGTCGTGCACGCAGGCCAATGCCAGTGTGGTGATTGCCACCACGCGGGTCGTCTATCCCGCCGAGAGCTCCGAGGTCACTGTCAGGTTGAGCAACGAGGGACGGTATCCGTCGCTGGTGCAGGTCTGGGTCGACGAGGGAGGGCCGGAAGAGGCCGAGGATGAGTTACAGGGGCCATTCAACGTGACACCTGGGTTGTTGCGCCTGGACCCGGGCAAGCGCCAGAGCCTGAGGGTGTTTCACGATAGTCGTGCCATGCCAACGGATCGAGAGAGCCTGTACTGGCTGAATGTACTCGATGTCCCGCCGAAAGGTGGTGGCGATAACAGCCTGCAGATTTCCCTCAGGACTCGTATCAAACTGTTCTATCGGCCGCAGGGATTGGCCGCAAAGCCTGCCGATGCACATGCTCGGCTTACCTGGCGCCTGGTCAGGGAATCCCAGGGCTGGGTACTGCATGCGGACAATCCCACACCCTATCACGTCAATCTCGCCAAGCTCGAGGCTGTCCATCCGGGTTCGGCGTTGCCAGCATCGGTAGGCCATGTTGCTCCCCTCAGCAGCGCCCGTTTCGCGTTGAGCTCCGCGCCGTCTCGTCCCGATGCGGTTTCCCAGGTGCGCTATCAGTACCTGGATGACTACGGCGCCTCTCGAGAAGCTGTTGCAATCCTGCAGTTCCCTCAAGGCCGTTGAACCCATGAGTTGTCGCCGGTGGTGGGCCATTCTCGGTATGACGGGAGGGTATGTCGGGCTTGTACCTGGTGTGGAGTTCGATCCCGGCCTGTTGCGCCAGGGCAGCACGATCAATCTCGAGCGTTTCCAGGCCAGCGATTCGGTTCCCCAGGGCGACTTTGCCCTGGATATCATCCTCAACCAGCAGTGGATAGGGCGGCGTACCGTGTTTCTGCGCAATCGGGATGCATCCGGTCAGGCGGCGCCCTGTTATGACCGAATCCTGCTCGAAGAGTTGGGGCTTGATCTAGCGAGGCTGGCGGCTCAGCCGCGCAAGCAACTGACCATCCCCGACAGCTGCATGATGTTGCCTCAACTGCTGGTGGCCGCCAGCGAGGACCTGGATTTTGGGGCCTTGCAATTGCGCCTTGAAATTGACCGGTCTTTGCTGCGTCGCCAACCCCAGGACAATTTGCCATTCCATACCTGGGATGCAGGTGTCACAGCAGGGTTTGTCGACTACCGCCTGAATGTCCATGAGCAGCACGACCTGCAGGCAGGCAGTCGTAGCCAGCAGGGCTATCTCGGCCTGCGTGCCGGATTCAATACCGGGGATTGGTATTGGCGCCACGAAGGCAATGCGCAGATGAGCGACAAGCGCGCAGCCCGGTACCAGCCGGGTGCGACGTCGGTACGGCGCGATGTTCCCTTGTGGTCGGCCCAGCTTACTCTCGGCGATGGCTACGCTGCTGGGGATGTATTTGACAGCAGCGCCTTTCGCGGACTGCGATTATCCACTGACGAGCGCATGTTGCCCCGCGCACAGCGGGGGTTTGCGCCGGTAGTGAGGGGCGTGGCCAATACTACGGCGCTGTTGAGCATCCGCCAGCGAGGGATGCTGCTGCATGAGTCGACGGTGCCGCCGGGGCCATTCGAGATCGACGACCTTTATGCCAGTGGCCTCAACGACGATCTGGAGGTCACCCTGGAGGAGGCTGACGGCAGCGTACGACGCTTCACGTTGCCCTATCAGGCTGCGCCACTGGCCCTGCGAGAAGGGGCAAGCCGTTTCGACCTTAGTGCGGGGGTGTGGCGCGACGACCTTGGGCGTCCTGGCCCAGGTCATGTGCAAGGCAGTTGGCAGCAAGGGGTGGACAACACCTTCAGCGTACATGGAGGCGCCTGGCTGGCAGAGGACTATCTGGCCAGCGCCATGGGGGGGGCGATCAACAGCCGCTTTGGTGCTTTTGGATTGACCGCATACCACGCGCAGGCATCGCTAGGCCAGGGTCGCTCCGCGCAGGGGCAGGCGCTGCGCTTCAGTTGGCGCCAGCGGGTGGAGGCAACGGCCACCGACCTGAGCGCCAGCCTTACCCACCGCAATAACGCTGGCTACTACAGCTTTGACGAGTTCGCCCGCACCAGCCAGCAAACGCAGCGTACAAATCAGCGTTCGCCTCAGCACTGGCGGGCAGCGCTGACACTTCAGCAGCGCCTGCCCGGGAGCGGTCGTCTGAGCCTGAGGGCCAGCGCGGGTAAGCAGTGGGGATCTGGGGTGGGCAATCGTGAGTACAACGTGGGGTATTACAACAATCTGCGCTCGCTCTCCTACGGCATGACGCTTGGGCGCGAGTATCGAGGCAACGGACAGGCCGTGAGCGCTTTGACACTGACGGCCAGCTTGCCGTTGGGTCTGCAACGTCGTGGATCGCTGAGTTCCAGCATGAGCCGCGACTCCGAAGGCGGGGCCAGGACGAATGTGCGCTGGAGCGCGACTGCCGGCGAGGATGGACAATGGGGGTATGGCCTGTCCAGTGTGTACCAGGAGGGAAGGCAAGGCGGCGCAGGGCTCGACGCCAACCTGGTGCATCGCAGCCCGACGGGAGAGCTGAGCGGGGTCGTGGCCCAGCGCCAGGGATCCCGTCAGCTGGCACTCGGCGCGCGCGGCTCGGTGGTCGCCCATCCGGGAGGTGTACTGTTGGCGCAACCGTTGGGCGAAAGTTTCGCTATCGTCCATGCCCTCTTCGCTGAAGCGGCGCGTATTCAACAGCATCCGAGTGTGCGGCTGAATGCCCAGGGCTTTGCGGTGGTCCCCTCGTTGAGCCCCTACAGCGTGAATACCGTCGACCTGGACCCCAAGGGCATGTCACAGGATGTGGAGTTGCAGCTCAGCGGTCAGTCGGTGGTGCCCCGAGCCGGTGCGGTGACCTTGCTGCACTATCCCACGCGCAGCGGTCGCCTGCTGATGCTGGAGGCTCGCAACGAGCACGGGCATGCCTTGCCGTTCGGTGCCCAGGTATTCGATGTGCAAGGTGACGAGGTGGGCATGGTGGGACAGGGCAGCCGCCTGCATTTTCGCTCGCATGACGCGCGAGGACGGGTAAGGGTCTCCTGGGGTGAGCAAGCAGATGCGAGCTGCTGGCTGGATTACGCAGAGGGCGCAGCCTCGACCTGCACTTCAGGACCGGCAGACGAGGCATAGGAATGAAAAAATCTATCGGTCGCGCAGCTTATAGCCAAAACCAATCACCAACATGAGGTTTACCAATGAGCCATTGTCGAGGTCATTGGATAGGATTACTCCATCGAAAGTTACCCACCCCAAGTTAACTAACCCTCGAAGGAGCGTTTCTCATGCCCATCATCAACAGCCAGGTCAAACCGTTCAACGCCACTGCCTACCACAAAGGCGAGTTCGTTCAGGTAAGCGAAGCCGACCTGAAAGGCAAATGGTCCGTCGTGTTCTTCTACCCGGCTGACTTCACTTTCGTCTGCCCGACCGAACTGGGTGACCTCGCTGACAACTACGCCGAGTTCCAGAAACTGGGCGTCGAGATCTACGGCGTGTCCACCGACACCCACTTCACCCACAAAGCCTGGCACGACACTTCGGACACCATCGGCAAGATCCAGTACCCGCTGATCGGTGACCCGACCCACGTCATCTCGCGCAACTTCGACGTGCTGATCGAAGAAGCCGGTCTGGCTGATCGCGGCACCTTCGTGATCAACCCGGAAGGTCAGATCAAGATCGTCGAACTGAACGACGGTGGTGTAGGTCGTGACGCAGCCGAGCTGCTGCGCAAGGTCAAGGCTGCCCAGTACGTTGCCGCTCACCCAGGCGAAGTCTGCCCGGCCAAGTGGAAAGAAGGCGAAGCCACTCTGGCGCCATCGCTGGACCTGGTCGGCAAGATCTGAGTCCATGCACCAGTCGAGGGCGGTGAGCAGCCGCCACAGCTGAAGTACTCACTGCCCCGTCAAACGCCCGGGCGACCTCGCCTGGGCGTTTTTGTATCCGAGTTTTGAAAAAGGAATCGCCCCGTATGTTGGACGCCACGCTTAAATCGCAACTGAAAACCTACCTGGAGCGGGTCACCCAGCCGATCGAGATCGTTGCCTCCCTCGACGACGGCGCGAAGTCCCGTGAAATGCACGACCTGCTGGTTGAGATCGCCGGCCTGTCGAACCTCATTACCCTGCGCGAGGACGGCAGCGACGCCCGTCGCCCGTCATTCTCGCTCAACCGTCCCGGGGGCAATATCAGCCTGCGTTTCGCCGGCATCCCCATGGGCCATGAATTCACCTCGCTGGTACTGGCGTTGCTGCAGGTCGGCGGCCACCCTTCGAAGGCCAGCGCCGAAGTGATCGAGCAGATCCAGGCCCTGGAAGGCGAGTTCAGCTTCGAGACTTACTTCTCGCTGTCTTGCCAGAACTGCCCGGACGTGGTCCAGGCCCTGAACCTGATGGCGGTGCTCAACCCCAACATTCGGCACGTCGCCATCGATGGTGCGCTGTTCCAGGATGAAGTCGAATCGCGCAAGGTCATGGCGGTGCCGAGCATCTACCTGAACGGTGAAGTGTTCGGCCAGGGTCGCATGGGCCTGGAAGAGATTCTCGGAAAGATCGACACCAGTGCTGGCAGCCGCCAGGCCGAGAAGATCAACGCCAAGGACGCTTTCGACGTGCTGGTGGTCGGCGGTGGCCCGGCTGGCGCTGCGGCAGCCATCTACGCTGCGCGCAAAGGCATTCGTACCGGCGTTGCCGCCGAGCGCTTCGGCGGCCAGGTGCTCGACACCCTGGCGATCGAGAACTTCATCTCCGTGCAGGAGACCGAAGGGCCGAAGCTGGCCACTGCGCTGGAAGAGCACGTCAAGCAGTACGACGTCGACATCATGAATTTGCAGCGCGGTGAAGCGCTGATCCCGGCCGCCGATGGCGGTCTGCATGAAGTACGCCTGGCCAGCGGTGCGTCGCTCAAGGCCAAGACCGTGATCCTCGCCACCGGCGCCCGCTGGCGCGAAATGAATGTCCCCGGTGAGCAGGAATACCGCTCCCGTGGCGTGGCCTACTGCCCGCACTGCGACGGCCCGCTGTTCAAGGGCAAGCGCGTGGCGGTGATCGGCGGCGGCAACTCTGGCGTGGAAGCAGCCATCGACCTGGCCGGTATCGTCGCTCAGGTGACGTTGATCGAGTTCGACAGCCAGCTGCGTGCCGATGCGGTGCTGCAGCGCAAGCTGCACAGCCTGCCGAACGTCAAGGTGATCACCAGTGCCCTGACCAAGGAAGTGCTGGGTAACGGCGAGAAGGTCACCGGCCTGCGCTACGAAGACCGGACCAGCAACGAGATCCACGAACTGGCGCTCGAAGGTATCTTCGTGCAGATCGGCCTGCTGCCGAACACCGATTGGCTCAAGGGCACGGTCGAGTTGTCGCCGCGCGGCGAGATCATTGTCGACGCCAAAGGCCAGACCAGCATCCCGGGTGTGTTCGCGGCCGGTGATGTGACCACGGTGCCGTACAAGCAGATCGTCATCGCCGTGGGCGAGGGCGCCAAAGCTTCGCTGGCAGCCTTCGACCACCTGATCCGGACTTCGGCGCCGGCGTAAGTCAGCGCGGGCCTCATCGCGGGACAAGTCCACCCCACCGGTAAAGCGCAGTTCTCGAGAACTGCGCTTTACCGGTGGGGTGGGCTTTTCCGTGATATGGCCGACCAAACCAAGTATCACCCGAGGGTGTCTATGATTACTGCAGACGCTCCCAGGAGGTACAGTCATGACCCCGATCAGTCGAGAACCCTGGTGGTTGGTGCCACCCAAGCCCGGCCAGCAGGAGCAGGACCTGCACTGGGGCTATCTGGAAATCTATCCCGACGGCCGCACCGTGTTCGTCGACCAGCGCCCCAGCGACAGAGAGTTGGCCGAGCGCAAGAGCTGCCGTAACTTCCCCGAACCCGACCAGCCCTGACTCAGCCCTCGAGCTGAGCCAGCCGGGCTTCCAGTGCCGCGACGCGGGCTTCCAGCGCCTCGATCCGCTCGTCCGAAGCAGCACCTGAAGCACTGCGTGAACCACCTTCCTGCTGGCGCGCGGCAAGAATCGCTTCGATCTCGGCCGGATCGCCCAGGGCGTGGGTGTAGCGGTCTTCACGCTGGCCTGCCTGACGTGGCAGGTGCAACGCCAGCCCACGTGAAACCAGGCGTTCCAGCTGATGCTGGACCTGATCGACGTCTTCGAATTCGTGCAGGCGATTGCTGCGGGTCAGTAATTCATTGAGGGTCTGCGGCCCGCGCAGGAACATCAGGCCCATCAGTACCAACTGTGCCGGCACCAGTTCCAGCGCCTTGTCCACCCGATGCTCCCAGCGGTCGGCGCGGCTGCCCATCTGCAGGCGGGCCATGTCCTGGCCTTCGAGTGCACGCAGGGCCTGGCCGACCTGGCCGGGGGAGAGGTTCATCACCGGCTCGCGGCTGGTCTTCTGGTTGCAGGCCAGGACCAGCGCATTGAGTGTCAGTGGGTAGCTTTCCGGGCTGGTGGCCTGCTTTTCGATCAGCGCGCCGAGGATACGGACCTCGATACTGTTGAGGCGGCCTTCGCCTGCGGTTTCGTGTTCTGACATGGCCCTGTCTCGTTACTAGGAAAAGGCCATTAGCCTAGGCCTTGCGTCTGGCTTAAGCAATTGCGGCTCAGGCAGCACGCCGCTCCATGGCCTCGCACGCAGCCGCAGTGAACAGTACGTCGGTCGATGAATTGAGCGCGGTTTCCGCCGAGTCCTGCAACACACCGATGATGAAGCCGACGGCAACCACCTGCATCGCAATCTCGCTGGGAATGCCGAACAGGCTGCAAGCCAGAGGAATCAACAGGAGCGACCCGCCGGCCACGCCCGAGGCGCCGCAGGCACAGACCGCAGCCACCACGCTGAGCAGCACCGCGGTCGGCAGGTCGATGGTGATCCCCAGGGTATGCACCGCTGCCAGGGTCAGCACGGTAATGGTGATCGCCGCCCCGGCCATGTTGATGGTCGCACCCAGCGGGATCGACACCGAGTAGGTGTCTTCATGCAGGCCCAGGCGCTCCGACAATGCCAGGTTCACCGGAATGTTTGCCGCCGAGCTGCGAGTGAAGAACGCGGTGATACCGCTTTCGCGCAGGCACAGGAGGGTCAGCGGGTAAGGGTTGCGACGAATCTTCCAGAACACGATCAACGGGTTCATCACCAACGCCACGAACAGCATGCAGCCGATCAGCACCCCCAGCAGGTGCAGGTAGCCGAGCAGGGCATCCAGGCCCGCCTCGGCCAGGGTCGAGCTGACCAGGCCGAAGATCCCCAGCGGGGCGAAGCGAATCACCACGCGAACCAGCTGCGTGATGCCGTTGGACAGGTCGTCGACCACACCGCGCGTTGCCTTGCCGGCCTTGCGCAGCACTATGCCCAGGCCGATCGCCCAGGTCAGGATGCCGATGAAGTTGGCATTGACCAGTGCGCTCACCGGATTGTCTACCGCGCTCAGTAGCAGGCCCTGCAGCACTTCGGCAATGCCGCCGGGGGCGCTCAGCGTCGCTTCATGTGCGCTCAACACCAGAGTCGAAGGGAAGGCCATGCTCGCCACCACGGCGACCACCGCGGCACCGAAAGTGCCCAGCAGGTAGAGCCAGAGAATAGGGCGGATATGGGTCTGCTGGCCTTGTTGGTGGTTGGCGATGGAGGCAATGACCAGCACGAACACCAGGATCGGTGCCACGGCCTTGAGGGCCGAGACGAACACCTTGCCGAGGAATGCAAGATCCCGGGCCAGGCTCGGGGCGACCAGCGCCAGGGCGATACCGGCAGCCAGGCCAATGATGATCTGGGTCACCAGGCTGGTGCGGTTGAGAAGGCGAAAAACAGGGCTCATGTGCAGCGGGGTCTCGGGTTTGAACGAACCGCGGACTTTAGCACAGGCACTGTAGGACAGGGCTGACGGTATTGTTCCTCCGACGCACTGCAGCGATCGCGGTGCAATCTGCCAGAAAAAGCCAGCATGGCCTCACCAGTTGAACAGTTCCCTGCGTGCCCCCTCGGTAATCGCCACGATCCCCGGATGCTTGACCTTGCGCTCCACCGAAATCGCATAGAACGACTCATGCACCGCCTCGGTTTGCCCGATCAACTCCACGCCGTATTGCCGACACACCTCATCGGCGATCACGCTTGGTGCCACGAAGATGCCGCTGCCCGATTGCCCGAATGCCTGCATCAAGGCGCTGTCGTCGAATTCCCCGACGATACGCGGCTGCACCTGCTGCTCGGCCAGCCAGCGCAACAGGCGGCTGCGCACCACCGTTTCCTGGCCGGGGATCAGTAGCGGTGCGTCGTTGAGGCAGCCGGGGAAGGGCTGCTTCAACCGAGTGGCAAGTGCCGCAGTGGCAAAAAAGCTCAGGCCGCACTCGCCCAGTTTCTGGCTATAGCCCTTGATGTCCAGATGGCTGGGCATGGGGCTGTCGGAGATCACCAGGTCAAGGCGCTGGATCGCCAGGTCCGCGAGCAGGCGCTCCAGCTTGTCTTCACGGCAATTGATGCGCAGTACTTCGTCAAGCTCCATGGTCGGTGCCAGCAAGCGATAGACGATGGACTTGGGCACCACGTCGGCGACCCCGACGCGGAACAGGATCTGCTCCTGGAGGCCGGCCCGCAGCAGGGTCTCGAGTTCGCTGCCGATCTGGAACATCTGCTCGGCATAGGCGAGGGTCTGCCGGCCGGTTTCGGTCAGCTCCAGTTGGCGACCGACGCGCTGGAACAGCTCCAGGTTGTAGGTCTGTTCGAACAGGCTGATCTGGCCGCTGATGGTCTGCGGCGTGAGATTCAATTGCTCGCTGGCGCGGGTGATGCTGCCAGTGCGGGCTACTACCCAGAAATAGTGAAGCTGCCGGTAGTTGAGCATGGAGACGCTACTCGATTCGTAAAAATCGAAGTATAACCGCTAAAAATACGAATTTTCCTGAACTGTTGTCCTCTCTAGAATTCGACTCCATCAGGCGCGGTGCGCGCGCCAGCCGAATATCGATAAGCGAGGACCCTATGCTACAACTGAAATCCATCGGCACCCCGTTGGTACTGGCGCTGGCGCTGTTGGCCACGGCGGGGTGCGACCAGGCCGAGAAGTCGGCCCAGCAGGTGCTGAACCAGGCTGCCGAATCGGCCAAGCAGGCGATCGACAAGACCAACGAGGCGGCCCAGCAAGCGCTGAACGACACTCTTGGTGGCGAAGGGCAAAAGCCCGAGAGCAAGCAAGACAAGAACGACACCCAGGACATCTGAGCGAAGGAACACTAAATGGAATACTTGCTGGAACTTGCCGCGAGCCCCGCCGCCTGGGTCGCCCTGGCTACCTTGGTGGCGATGGAGATCGTGCTGGGTATCGATAACCTGATCTTCATTTCCATTCTCACCAACAAGCTGCCCGAGGCCTACCGCTCCAAGGCGCGACGCATCGGTATCAGCATGGCGCTGATCATGCGCCTGGCGTTGCTCTCTACGGTGGCCTGGATCGTCCAGTTGACGGAGCCGGTGATCGAGGTGTTCGACCACGCCTTCTCCTGGAAGGACATGATCCTGATCGCCGGTGGCCTGTTCCTGTTGTGGAAGGCGACCAAGGAGATTCACGAAAGCGTCGACCCGCATGGTGCGAAGGAAGAGTCCAAGGCCGGCTCCACCGTAACCCTGGGCTTTGCTGCGGCCATCGGCCAGATCCTGCTGCTGGACATCGTCTTCTCGGTAGACAGCATCATCACTGCCGTGGGCATGACCGAGCACCTGCCGATCATGATCATCGCCGTGGTCAGTGCCGTGATCGTGATGCTGGTGGCCGCCGACCCGCTGGCCAAGTTCATCAACGACAACCCTACCGTGGTGATGCTGGCACTGGGCTTCCTGATCATGATTGGCATGACGCTGATCGCCGAAGGTTTCGGCGCCCACGTACCGAAAGGCTATGTGTACGCAGCGATGGCCTTCTCCACGGTGATCGAGATTCTCAACATCATGGTTCGCCGGGCACGCCTGAAGCGCGAGGCGGCGCAAGGCTGACAGCAGGCTGAGGTAAAAGAGAAGGGGCTGCCAGGCAGCCCCTTGTTCTTTTGCGGATCAGGTCAATGTGCCCCGGCGTGCCGGCGGGTGCGATGCAGCGGCTGCGGCTTGGGCGTGGTGGCCGCTTGGGTGTGATGCGGTCGGGCATGGCGTCGTGCGATGCGCAGTACCCCCCAGAGCATGGCGGTGGCGACGCTCAACCACATCGCGACCAGCATGAATATTGCCATTGTCAGGCTCATGTGCGTGCCTCCTTCTCTCGGGACAGCTGTGGGCTGTTCCCTCCAGACACTTACTTAGTCTAGCTGCAGGCGTGTGACGTTCCATTGACCGAAGGTCTATTGCTTGGGTCGTTTCGTTACAAGCCCGAAGCGGGCTATACCCGCGCCGCGCAGGCGCCTATGATCGGAGCCCAGTGTCGGGCGCTGTCTGCCGGGCGTCGAAACAAGCGAGTGTCCATGTCGCAGCATTTCTTCACCTCCTTGAGCCCGCGCCGCCTGCTGGCGGCCTGCCTGGTGGCCGCCAGCCTTGCCGGTTGCGCCGGTTCTCCACCGGCAGCGCTCGACAAACTGCCGCAGCGGGTCGAGATCAGCAGCGTGCCGTTCTATCGTGGTAATGCCAACTTGAGCGGCTCCATGGCCCTGGCCGCCGTGCTTTCGCAGCAGGGCGCGCCGATCACGCCTGGCCTGCTGGACAAGTCACTGAACCTCCCGCAGGGCGCGGCGTCGTTGGAAACCGGTATTCCCCGAGTGGCCCGCGAGTACGGGATGGTGGTCTATCCGCTGGACAAGCGCCTGGATGCCTTGCTCACCCAGGTGGCGGCCGGTCATCCGGTGCTGTTGCGCTACCACGACGGCTCGGCGCTGTGGGGCGAGCCACGCTATGCGGTGCTGATTGGCTACGACCGTTACAAGCAGCGGGTGTTGCTGCGTTCAGGGATGGCCCGGCGGCATCTGCTGGATTTCGACACCTTCGAGAGTGCATGGGCCAAGGAGGGGAGCTGGGCTGTGCTGGTACAACCGCCGCAGCGCCTGCCGGCCCAGGTCGATCGCCAGCGCTGGCTGAAGGCCGCCGACGAGCTGGCGCGGGATGGGCAGGAGATTGCCGCGAAGCAGGCGCTGCGCAGCCTAGGGCAGTAGTTGCTGGCGGTACTGATTCCATTTCGCGTGTAACCCCGCTCCCACAGATGCACGTTTGTGGGAGCGGGTTTACCCGCGAAAAGAACAATACGGTGCTACATCAGAACCCCAGGCGATCCCGCAGGCTGTAGTACCACGCACCAATGGCGCTGAACGGTACGCGCAGCATCTGACCACCCGGGAACGGGTAGTGCGGCAGGCCGGCGAAGGCGTCGAAACGCTCGGCCTGGCCACGCAGGGCTTCGGCCAGTACCTTGCCCGCCAGGTGCGTGTAGGTCACGCCATGGCCCGAGCAACCCTGGGAGTAGTAGATGTTGTCGCCGATACGACCGACCTGCGGCAGGCGCGACAGGGTCAGCAGGAAGTTGCCGGTCCAGGCGTAGTCGATCTTCACGTCCTTGAGCTGAGGGAAGGCCTTGAGCATCTTCGGACGAATGATCGCCTCGATGTTCGCCGGATCGCGTGCACCGTAGACCACGCCGCCGCCGAAGATCAGGCGCTTGTCGCTGGTCAGGCGGTAGTAGTCGAGCAGGTAGTTGCAGTCTTCGACGCAGTAGTCCTGTGGCAGTAGAGTGCGGGCCAGTTCATCGCCCAGTGGCTCGGTGGTGATCACCTGGGTGCCGCAGGGCATGGACTTGGCGGCCAGTTCCGGCACCAGGTTGCCCAGGTAGGCGTTGCCCGCGACGATGATGAATTTGGCGCGCACTTTGCCTTGTGGGGTATGTACCACAGGGTTGGCGCCACGCTCGATGCGTACGGCAGGCGTCTGCTCATAGATGACGCCGCCCAGCGACTCGACCGCAGCGGCCTCGCCCAAGGCAAGGTTCAGCGGATGGATGTGGCCCCCACTCATGTCGAGCATGCCGCCTACATAGCTGTCGCAGGCAACCACTTCACGGATGCGCTTCTGGTCCATGAGCTCCAGCTGGGTGTGGCCGAAGCGTTCCCACAGGCGCTTTTGCGACTCCAGGTGGCCCATCTGCTTGCTGGTCAGGGCCGCGAATACGCCACCGTCTTTCAGGTCGCACTGGATGTTGTACTTGGCCACGCGCTCACGGATGATGCGTCCGCCTTCGAAGGCCATCTCGCCCAGCAGTTGTGCCTGCTTGGGGCCGACGGTGCGTTCGATGACGTCAATGTCGCGGCTGTAGCTGTTGACGATCTGCCCGCCATTGCGGCCCGATGCACCGAAGCCGACCTTGGCGGCTTCGACGACGGCCACCTTGAAGCCGTTCTCCAGCAGGAACAGCGCGCTCGACAGGCCGGTGTAGCCGGCACCGATGATGCATACATCGGTCTCCACCTCGCCCTGCAGCGCCGGACGTGGCGGCACCGGGTTGGCCGAGGCGGCGTAGTAGGACTGGGGGTAGGGGGTGTTAGCCATGCTCGGAAAACCTCGTGTTTTATATTTTTAACGAATGTACCGATGCTATCAATAATAATAAACACCCGCTAGTCGTATGGTGAAAATCCTTTACAGGAGCGTTACTGCCACCCATGGGCGCAAACATTTTTAGAATCAGTAGGTTAGCTCGAAAAAAACTGTTGACAGGGATTTTCTAGCGCGTAGAATGCGCCCTCATCGACAGGCACATAGCTCAGTTGGTTAGAGCACCACCTTGACATGGTGGGGGTCGTTGGTTCGAGTCCAATTGTGCCTACCAAATCGAAGAAAAGGGGCGATCCGCAAGGGTCGCCCTTTTTTGCGTCCGGGCATAGCTCCAGCCTGCAAAGTTTTTGATTTTTTTGAGAAAAAACGCTTTACAGGTGTGCATTCGATCACTAATATGCGCACCACACGACAGGCACATAGCTCAGTTGGTTAGAGCACCACCTTGACATGGTGGGGGTCGTTGGTTCGAGTCCAATTGTGCCTACCAAATCTGAAAAGGGCGTCCCGAAAGGGACGCCCTTTTTCATTTTCGCCCTTTGAGGTGGCAGCTCTCTCAGGGATGGCTAATCTCGCATTGAATGGTTCGAGAACATCGCCAGGGAGTAGGTAGCGGCATGTGTGAGGCTGCTTGGCGTCTTCCGCCGATCCCAATGAAGGGAGCCTCTCCATGCAGGGTGCCAACGCGTCGCTTCACACGTACACGCCTGAAGTCAGCGTCTCCGATAACCGGGGCCTGATCGTCCGCGATATCCGTTTTCACCGCCATCCGGATAGCCCTGACTCAACGGATTGTCGGGTAACCCACCTTCATTTCAATGCACGTGGCCACCCTGTGCAAAGCATAGACCCGCGTCTGGCCCAAAGCCGGCGTGAGGCACCAGGTGCGCCACCCAATCTGCTGTTGCAGCCTGCTCTGAGCGGCGCGGTGGTACGTTCTCAGAGTGTCGATGCCGGCACGCTGCTCGCGTTGGACGATTGCGCGGGACGGTCACTGATGCGTCGCAGCGGCGTGGGGGTTACCCGTCGCTGGAATTACCAGTCGGTAGCCTTTTCAGGGCGATTACATTCACTTGATGAACAGGCAGAGGGCGCCGAGCGTGCAGTGTGCGAGCGCTGGATCTGGGCGCTTGACGGTGCCGTCGAGCGTGCGCGCAATCTGCTGGGCGAATGTGTGCGCCACTATGATACGGGTGGCCTGCAGCAGGTGTGCAGCATCGCTTTGACGGGGACGCCACTGCTCGTTGCCCGGCAAATGCTGAGGGATGCCGAGCGGCCTGAATGGCTTGGCGAGAATGAGCAAGCTTGGCAGGCAAAGCTGGAGCCCATCATCCACGTCAGTGGTTGTAGCGCCGACGCCACCGGCGCGGCACTGACGCAAACCGATGCGCGGGGGCATCGGCAGCGCCATGCGTATGATGTGGTTGGCCGCTTGAGCAGCTGTTCGGTGCATGTGCAAGGCGAGGAGCAAGAGCGCCGTGTGCTTGAGGCATTGACCTGGACAGCCGTGGGGCAGAAGCAGCGGGAACTGCATGGCAATGGCGTACTGACCCACTATCTATATGAACCGCAGACGCAACGTGTGTCAGCCATCAAGACGGAACGCCCAGACGGCCATCCGGCAGGGGGCCGATTGCTGCAATACCTGCGCTACGTCTATGACCCCGTGGGCAACGTGGCCAGTGTAGACAACGCTGCGCAGGCTACTCGGTTCTGGCGTAACCAAAAAGTGTTGGCACAGAACACCTTCATCTACGACAGCCTTTACCAGCTGGTGCAGGCGTGTGGCCGGGAATTGGCGGCGCATGGGCAGCAGGGGGTGGGTGTTCCGTCGGCGTTAGTGCCGTTGCCGAGTGGCCCCGAGGCGTTTACCCATTATCAGCGCGACTACAAGTACGACAGGGGCGGCAACTTGACGCAAATCCGTCACAGCGCGCCGGGCAGTGGCAACAGCTACACCACGGACCTGTTGGTCTCCCCCCATGGCAATCGTGCTGTGCGCTGGCAAGAGGGCCTTGATCCGGGTGATGTCGAGCGGATGTTCGACGGCGCTGGTCACGCGCTGTGGTTACAGGCTGGCCAGCCTTTGCACTGGAATCCGCGTGGCGAACTGGGGCGCGTGGTGCAGGTCGCCCGCAGCACGATTGATGATAGTGAGCATTACCGCTACGACGGGGCTGGCAGGCGCCTGTTGAAAGTCACTTCCCGGCAAATCGGTGACGGTATCCAGGAGCGCCGGGTCTTGTACTTGCCTGGGCTCGAGCTGCGCGACCAGGCTTTCGACGGCGCCGCGCAGAAGGCGCTTGAAGTGGTTGCCGTGGGCAGTGCCGGGCGAGGTCAGGCGCGCTTGCTGCATTGGCCCGATGGGTTGACCGGTGACACGCTGCGCTACAGCTTCGACGACCTGTTGGGCAGCAGTCAGCTGGAGCTGGATGAGCAGGGCGAGGTCATCAGCCAGGAAGAGTATTACCCCTATGGCGGTACTGCGGTGTGGACCGCACGTAGCGAGGTGGAGGCGGATTACAAGACCTTGCGCTACTCCGGAAAGGAGTGTGACGCCACCGGGTTGTACTATTACGGGTTACGGTACTACCAGCCTTGGCTCGGGCGCTGGTTGAGCGCTGACCCTGCTGGTGTCGTGGATGGGCTGAACCTGTATCGCATGGTTCGCAACAACCCCGTCACGCTCAAGGATCAACAGGGATTAGAACCCGTTTACCCGGTGCTATCGGCATTTCTGGCGGATGTCATGACCGATGTGAACCACGATGCCTGGGGCTTCGTCCCGTGGGGTGAGCAACTTGATTCAGCTCCGCCGTGGGCTATCGCCATCTGGGGAGATAACGCCTATGTGTCGACGATGAACAGGCATATGTCCATTCGGCCGCAGGGTGAGCGGGGATTCCCTGATTTCGTAGGTGTTTATGACGGGGGGCGCATTACGACGGAAACGGGGCATTACCGAACGCCGCCAGGTTATGCAGCAGGCATTGAGAACAACAGACCGCGAATAACCTCGCATGGAAGCACTGCGTCACTGGAGTGGCGAATGACAATGTTCAGTGATCCTCATGCGTATATGGCCAAGGTCAATGAATTCTGGAAAATCAATGATCGGGCAGAAAGGGGGCGGGCGGTATTGGCTTTCCTCAAATCGCATTGGGCGCAAGGTCTTGAAGAACTCGCTTCTTCATTCAATGAAAACAGGCCGGCCCTGCTGCTGGAAATGTTCCAGGCCAATGGGCAGTTGCGGGATGTCGAGCAGACGGGCTTTCAGTGGGTGGACCAGTTGTACGCAGAGGCCAATCAAATAATCTATGAAATCGGTGATCGCAAGGTCCTCGCGAAGCGGCAGCAAGCCAAGGCGCTGGCCGAGTTTAAATACAATGCAGTCATGGATATCTACAAAGGGAGAGAAGGCGATCTGCACATGGCGCGTCGATCCGAAGTCGAGGCGCAACTCCCGCCAGTGCCGCACTTGACTGCACCTGCACGTGGCCTTCCGCGAAGGCCGGTGACGACCGTTGCTCAGCCTGGGCGAAAGCCGAATTTTCTTTCCAGAATAAGGAATGCCTTCAAGCATTGATGGTTAGCCAGCTCGGGCCAGGTGCCGCTGCTGCGCCAATCTGACCCTCGGTCTGTGCTGTGCCTCGTGCTAGAATGCGCCCCTTCGAATCTGGAGGTACACGCGTGCGCAAACTGGCAGTGGTATTGGCAGTGCTGGCCCTGGCTGGCTGTGAGAACGAGGTCGAGGGCGTGCACAACCAGGTGGCCGAACACCTGCACAATCCCAAGACGGCCAAGTTCGCCAACGTGCGGATCGACACTCAGGGTTCGATCTGCGGCCAGGTCCGCGGCAAGGATGACGCCGGCCAGTACGAAGCCTATCGCAGCTATGTGGCGATCAAGCACGATGGCCAGTACGAGATCCTGGTCGACGATAGCGGCAACAATCTGCGCATCCGTGAGATCTGCGGCGGTGCCGAGCTGCAGCGCCGTGCCGATGCCCTGGCTGGCGAACCGGCGCCGGAAGGCTGGGATGTCGAAGTCGTGCAGGGGCCCAATATGGGGGCACTCACCGACATGACCGCGCGCCTGATCGAAAAAGGCATCCCTTCCTGGGTCGAATACCGCGACGGCAAGCCTGTCGTGCTGATGGGGCCTTTCCCCACCAAGGACGAGGCCGATGCGCGCAAGGCCGACGTCATGGCACGCCTGGGCACGGATTCGATCGTCATTCAGCACGGCGTCAAGCGCTGATCTTCCCGCGCCGGGCAGGGGCGTTGCATAGCCTCGGTCATAGCCCCCTGTACTGCGGCCTCTACTGCCAAGGAGGCCGATCACGCCCGCCTTACCATTCGATAGGCCCCGATACAGCGACAACGAACCGGCACTGATCTTGTACAAGCGCCATGGCTTTGAAGTCGAAGGACATTTACTGGACTATGCTTTGCGTGACAGCATCCTTGTCGATGCTGTTGCAATGGCGCATGTGCGACGACGTACGGGGTGAAAGGAGGGGTCATGTCTAGCCTGGAACGAGCAATCGTGGTGGCGACCAGAGCCCACGAAGGGCAGATCGACAAAGGCGGCGCCGCATACATCCTGCATCCGCTGCGGGTGATGGAGCGGGTCTCGACGCCCGAGCAGCGGATCGTCGCGGTGCTTCACGATGTGCTGGAGGATACGCCGCTGACCCTGTCCGACCTGGCCCGCGAGGGCTTCACTGTGAAAATCCTGGCGGCGCTGCTGGCGTTGAGTCGGCGTGAGGGTGAGCGCTACGAGGATTTCGTCGTGCGGCTGGGCAGTGATCCGCTGGCGCGCGAAGTAAAGCTGGCCGACCTCGCCGACAACAGTGATCTCTCGCGAATCGTATGTCCGGGGCCCGCCGATATCGCCCGGCTGAGCCGTTATCGAGAGGCCAGCGCCTATCTGCAGGCGCTGGCGTGATAGCGCACGCCCTTGGCGGGGGCATCTGGTCACGATACGGGGCCGACTCTACAGGGAGTCAGCTGCTTCAGCCTCCGGGTCATTGAGCGTGGTCATGCACGCATCCATCAGTACATGCAGCGCGCAGATGCGCTCCAGCCCCAGCGCGTCCTGCAATGAGTCTTGGGCCGCCTGCCACGCCTGACTGCCTTCCTCGCGTTTTTCTATCCCGGCCTCGGTGATCTGCACCGCACGGCTGCGCGCATCGCCGCCCGCCGAAATGGTCAGCCAGCCCTGAGCTACCAGCGGTTGCATGTTGCGCGTCAGGGTCGAAGGTTCCATCTGCATGGCCTTGGCCAACTCACCTGGACGCAACGGGCCGAGCCGCAGCACATGGGAAAGCAGGGCGTACTGGGTGTTCTTCAGGCCTATGGCAGCCAAGTGCTGGTCGTAGTGGCGGGTGACCATGCGCGTCAATTGGCGCAGTTTGAGGTTTGTGCAGCCGGAGGGCTTGATTGATGTGTTCATGTGAAATATTGTACCTGCAACATTTGTATATGCAAATGTTCTGTTGGCCGGGGGCGATCAACCCTGGCGCCTGTTGGAACGGTATTCATCGGCTCAGGAGCATCCATGCGCTACACACCCTTTGGCAAGACCGGATTACAACTGTCCCAGCTGGCATTGGGTACAGGCAACTTTGGCACCGCCTGGGGTCATGGCGCCGACCCCGATGCATGCAAGGCGATGTTTGACACCTATCTTGAGGCTGGCGGCAATCTCATCGATACGGCGGACATCTATCAGTTCGGTGAGTCTGAAACGCATCTGGGGCGCTTGCTGGCAGGGCGCCGCGATGAGGTGGTGCTGTCGACCAAGTTCACCCAGGGCGCCTCGCCCACTGCGGGCGTGCTGGCCACCGGCAATAGCCGCAAAGCCATGGTCACGTCTTTGGAGGCCAGTCTCAAGCGTTTGAACACGGACCGTGTCGATCTGTACTGGGCTCACTTCCCCGATCATGTGACCCCGACCGAAGAGCTGCTGCGTGGTCTGGAAGACCTCTCGCGATCAGGCAAGGTGCTGTATGTCGGCCTGTCCAATTTCCCTGCCTGGCGTGTGGCCCATGCAGCCACCTATGCCCAGCTTGCTCGCGCCGTGCCTATTGCTGCTGCACAGTTCGAACACAGCCTGGTGCGTCGCGAATGCGAGCTGGACCTGCTGCCGACCTGTCGAGCATTGGGGTTGGGCATGATGACTTTCTCGCCCTTGGGCGGCGGCATGCTCACCGGCAAGTACCGCCAGGGCGAGGCCGGGCGAGCCCAGGGCCTGGGTGGCAAGGTGTTCCAGGCAGAGAATTCGCCGCAGCGCAGCGCGATCCTCGATGCGCTGCTAGGTGTGGCGCAGGAGCATGGCGTACCGGCAGATCAGGTGGCGATCGCCTGGGCCGCCAGTCACGACACATTGCCGCTGATAGGGCCGCGCTCGCTGGCGCAGTTGCAATCGAACCTGGCGGCGCTTGAGGTGAAGCTCAGCAGCGAGCAGTTGCAGCGCCTGGATGACGTCAGCCAGCTCGTGTCGCTGCCCGTCGAGCGGACTGCTCGCATTCCGGTGGCATGACTGATCTTGCTTCCGGGGCGCCGTAAAGGCGCTCCCGGTTCATGAGGCTCAGCGGCAGTTGCCGGCCTTGCGGTAACCGGCCGCCCGGGCTTGCGACTCGGACTCGAAGCTCACCTGGTTCTTGGCCGACACCTGATTGTAGCCAGGGCAGCCGCTGGGCAGATGGTAGACGTGGCTGTTCTGGTTGCCGATGATCGTGCCCGTCATGCTGGCCTTGGCCAGGGTGGGCTGAGGTGTGGCCTTGGCTGGTTTGGCGGCAACGCCACTGACCACACCGTCGCCGACGGGCTTGTAGCCGACTGTCCAGCGCCGCTCGCCGCTCACGAACGGGTTGGCGTGCCCCATGATGCCGGCGATGCGACGGTCGCGCTCGCGCTCCCAGGGGGTGACCGGATACTGCTTGTCCCAGGCCATCAGTAGTTGTTGCTGCTGGCGAGACATGTTCAGGCCATAGCGATCGAACATATAGAAGGTGGTGCGGGCGACCAGGCCCTTGACTTCATCGCGCGGCTCGGCAGCGCGCTGGTTGAAATCGACGCGGGTCTTGCACTGGCCGTACTGCTGCCCCACACCCGACGCCATGCCATAGTTGAAGTTGCTGCGATCGCCATTCACCTCGCCCACAGCCGGGTACAGGTTGAACAGGTCGGCTTCCATGGCACGGAATACCGGGTCGTCGTCGGCGCAGTGTTCGCGGCCACCGTTCTTCCAGCATTGACGTTGATGACCCAGGGTCCAAGCCGGCACGATGTGTTCCCACTCGGTGCGGTCGGCGCGGGTCTGTTGCTTTCGGGCTTGCAGGCCGCAGGAGGCGGGGTCGATGCGCCCGCCGGACTTGCCCACCCAGGTCCATTTGCAGCCGCAGTAGAGCTCACCCATGGCGCTGCTGGCCTGGTCGAGATAGATCTTCTGTTTGGCCACGACCTTGGCTTCGGCAAAGGTGGCGGGAGGGTTGGCGAGCGCTGGAGTGGCGACGGACAGGAGCAGGGCAACGGCAGACAGCAGTTTTTTCATGGGCGAGCGCAAATCATCTTTCGGTGGAAGAGGCGGGGCGGGGAGGAAGGATCAGTCTTCTTTGGGGACGGTCCAGAAGATCTGGATGCCGCCATCGTCACGGTGGGCGAGGGTGACGTTGTCGTTCTCGGCGATTTCTTCGAGCAGGGTTTCCCAGTCGTCGGGTGACTCGTGCTCCAGGCGGAAGATCAGTGCTGCGCGGCTGCGCTGGGCGGTGGGGCTGTTGATGATCTTCTGGATGCGTACGCCCAGTTGTTCATAACTGCTGGGCGCTGCGGCGGTGCTGGCCATGGAACTTTCCTTATTTTGCTGTATGTGCGTACAGTATTTCACTGTCAGTTTTTTCGCAACAGCATGTCAGGCAAAAAGCATCCAAAGGCTAATGCGGTTGTAGCAGGAGCGGCACAGGGCCGCTCCAACTCAAACCTGAATCAATATTCCCAGAAGATCCGCTGCAGTTCCTTGCTGTCCTGGGTCTTGGTCATGGCGACCATTGCCAGGATCCGCGCCTTCTGCGGGTTCAGGTCATGGGCCACGACCCAGTCATTCTTGTCGTCCGGCTGTTCGGCGTTACGCAGCACGAAACCGCCCTGGTTGACGTGCGAGGAACGAATGATCTGCACGCCTTCCTTGCGCAGTTCCTGCAGTGCCGGGACTACGCGCGACGACACCGAGCCGTTGCCGGTGCCGGCATGGATGATCGCCTTGGCGCCACCCTGGGCCAGGGCCTTGTAAGCGGTATCGGTCACGTTGCCGTAGCCATAGGCGATGTCCACCTGGGGCAGGCTGCTGATCTGCTTGATGTCGAATTCGGAGTTGCTGGTGTGGCGCTTGGCCGGCAGGCGGAACCAGTACGATTTGCCTTCCACGACCATGCCCATCGGACCCCAGGCGCTCTTGAACGCCTCGGTCTTGATGTTGACCGACTTGCTGACGTCACGACCGGACTGGATCTCGTCGTTCATGGTCACCAGTACGCCCTTGCCACGCGACTGCTTGTCGCCAGCCACGGCCACGGCGTTGTACAGGTTGAGCATGCCGTCGGCAGACATCGCGGTGCCCGGACGCATCGAGCCGACGACCACGATCGGCTTGTCGGTCTTCTCGACCAGATTGAGGAAGTAGGCCGTCTCTTCCAGGGTGTCGGTGCCGTGGGTGATGACGATACCGTCGACATCCTTGCTGTCGGCCAGCTCTGCGACACGTTTTGCCAGCTTGAGCAGGTCGTCGTTGCTGATGCTCTCGGAGGCGATCTGCATCACCTGTTCGCCACGTACATTGGCGATGTCGGCCAGTTCCGGCACGCCGGCGATCAGCTTGTCGATGCCCAGCTTCGCAGCTTGCTAGGTCGCGCTGTTGGCAGCGCTGGCACCGGCCCCGGCAATGGTGCCGCCGGTGGCGAGGATGACCACATTGGCGAGCTTCTGCTGTTGTTCTGCTTCCTTGGCGGAAACGGTGATTGGCAGTGCAAGCAGCAGGGCGAGGGCGCCCGGTGCGAAGGTTTTCAGTGCGGTGTTCATGGTTTTTTTTCTTCTCTCTTCCAAATGAGATGTTTATTCGCACTGGGTTGTAGGCAGGTTCCGTACCAAGGGTGCGGCAGTGGTGAGGCGCAGGGCGAATTGAGTCGGATTTTTCGCGGGCAAACCCGCTCCCAGCGGTGTATGGAGCACTTAACTACGGCGCTGCCATGGTAGGCACGGGCTTTGCCACGAGGCGGGTTGCGGGTGTTTTGCTATTCGGAAATCCGAACAATCTCTACGAGAGCTATTCGGTTTTCCGACTATTTACCGGATAATCTCCGAGCAGTAAGGCGGGCGCTGGAACCCCGGAAAGTCATTTGACAAAACCTGTTCCTGTTCCCATAGTAAGGCAGCGCAAACGTTTGCGGTCCGATAAAAACCACAAGATTCGGAGTTATCCCATGAAGCTGCCGTTCCCAGGTCGTCTGCTGGCTATTGCCATTCTCTCCTCCCTGTCTCTCGCCATCCCGCTGTCCCAGGCCCATGCCGAGGACAAGCCCAAGGTCGCGCTGGTCATGAAGTCGCTGGCCAACGAGTTCTTCCGCACCATGGAGGATGGCGCCAAGGCCTACCAGAAAGAACATCCCAACGATTTTGAACTTGTCGCCAACGGCATCAAGGACGAAACCGACACCGGCAACCAGATCCGTATCGTCGAGCAGATGATCGCCACCGGCGCCAATGCCCTGGTCATCGCTCCGGCCGACTCCAAGGCTTTGGTGCCTGTGATCAAGAAGGCCATGGACGCGGGCATCACCGTGGTCAACATCGACAACCGCCTCGACCCCGAAGTGCTCAAGAGCAAAGGTATCAGCGTGCCGTTCGTTGGCCCCGACAACCGCAAGGGCGCGCGTCTGGTTGGCGATTACCTGGTGAAAGAGAAGCTCAAGGCCGGCGATCAGGTTGGCATCATCGAAGGTGTGCCGACCACCACCAACGCCCAGCAGCGCACCGCGGGCTTCAAGGATGCGATGGAGGCTGCCCAGATGAAGATCGTCTCGGTGCAGTCTGGCAACTGGGAAATCGACAAGGGCAACGCCGTTGCCGCCTCGATGCTCAACGAATACCCCGATCTCAAGGCGCTGCTGGCGGGTAACGACAGCATGGCCCTGGGCGCTGTCTCGGCTGTGCGTGCTGCCGGCAAGACCGGCCAGGTACAGGTGGTCGGCTACGACAACATCAACGCCATCAAGCCGATGCTCAAGGACGGCCGTGTGCTCGCCACGCTCGACCAGGCAGCCAGTCAGCAGGCCGTGTTCGGTATCCAGGCGGCGCTGAAGATGGTCAAGGGCGAGAAGCCTGATGTCGATGCCGACAATGTCATCCAGACACCGGTAGAACTGATCACCAAGTGATGCTGGCAGTGCGCTGAGCCTGATGCAGCGGTGGTTCGCCGCTCCCGCAGAGTCAGCGCCAGTTCAAGCAGTTGCAGCGCGTTCCATGAGAGAGGTGGCCATGTCGGCCCATGAATCCGTGCTCAGTGTCACCGGCCTGGGCAAGACGTACGCCCAGCCCGTTCTCGGCGATGTCACTCTAGACCTGCGCGGTGGCGAGGTGCTCGCCCTGACTGGCGAGAATGGCGCCGGCAAGAGCACCTTGTCCAAGCTCATCAGTGGCCTGGAAATCCCCACCACCGGGCAGATGACCTACCGCGGCCAGCCTTATAGCCCCGCGAGTCGCAGCGAGGCTGAGCGCCTCGGTGTGCGCATGGTGATGCAGGAGCTCAACCTGCTGCCCACCCTCACCGTTGCCGAGAACCTGTTCCTCGACAACCTGCCCAGCCGCGCCGGCTGGATCAGCCAGAAGCGCCTGCGCCAGTTGGCCACCGCGGCCATGGCCCAGGTCGGGCTGGACGCCATCGATCCGGACACCCCGGTCGGCGAGCTGGGCATTGGCCATCAGCAGATGGTCGAGATCGCCCGCAACCTGATCGGCGACTGCCACGTGCTGATCTTCGACGAGCCTACTGCGATGCTTACTGCGCGCGAAGTGGAGCTGTTGTTCACGCAGATCGAGCGCCTGCGCCAGCGCGGCGTGGCCATCGTCTATATCTCGCACCGGCTCGAAGAGCTGCAGCGTGTATCACAACGCATCGCCGTGCTGCGCGACGGCAAGCTGGTGTGCGCCGAGCCGATTGCTCGCTATAGCAGCAACGAATTGGTCAACCTGATGGTCGGCCGCGAAGTCGGCGAGCACATCGACCTTGGCCGCCGCGAAATCGGTGCGCCGTTGTTCAAGGTCGAACACATGACCCGTGGCGACAAGGTGCGCGATGTCTCGTTCGAGGTCAGGGCAGGGGAGATCTTCGGTATCTCCGGGCTGATCGGTGCCGGGCGTACCGAGCTGTTGCGGCTGATCTACGGTGCCGATCGCGCCGACAGTGGCAGCATCCAGCTCGGACGCCCGCTGCAGCCGGTAGTCATCGACTCGCCCAAAGCCGCTGTGCGCGCCGGTATCGCGCTGATCACCGAGGACCGCAAAGGCGAAGGCCTGCTGCTGCCGCATTCGATCAGCGCCAATGTCGCCCTGGGCAACCTGGGTGCGGTATCGCGAGCCGGCATCCTCGACGCCACTGCCGAGCGTGAGCTTGCCGAGCGGCAGATCAGCGCCATGCGTATCCGTAGCGCGAGCCCCGCCCAGGCGGTCGGCGAGCTGTCTGGTGGCAATCAGCAGAAGGTGGTGATCGGTCGCTGGTTGGAGCGCGATTGCCAGGTGCTGATGTTCGATGAACCCACCCGCGGCATCGACGTCGGCGCCAAGTTCGACATCTATGGGTTGCTGGCCGAGCTTGCCCGCCAGGGCAAGGCCCTGGTGGTGGTGTCCAGTGACCTGCGCGAGCTGATGCTGATCTGCGACCGCATCGCCGTGCTTTCCGCTGGCCAACTGATCGAGACCTTCGACCGTGATCGCTGGAGCCAGGACCAGATCCTTGCCGCCGCCTTCGCCGGTTATCAGAAACGTGACGCACTGCTGCATGACGCAGCTCCCAGGATGGATGTATGAAGACCCCCTCCCTCGAATCCGCCGGCAGCACGCCGGCCCGCCGCAGCGGCACCTATTTCGGCCTGGGCACCTACTTGGGGCTGGCCGGCGCCTTGCTGGCGATGATCGTGCTGTTCTCGTTCCTGAGCAGCCACTTCCTCTCGTACGCCACCTTCAGCACCCTGGCCAACCAGATACCCGACCTCATGGTGTTAGCCGTCGGCATGACCTTCGTGCTGATCATCGGTGGTATCGACCTGTCGGTCGGTTCGGTACTTGCCCTGGCCGCCTCGACCGTCAGCGTCGCCATCCTCGGCTGGGGGTGGAGTGTGCTGCCTGCCGCGCTGCTGGGCATGGCCATCGCCGCCCTGGCCGGTAGCATCACCGGTGCGGTCACCGTGGCCTGGCGCATTCCGTCGTTCATCGTCTCGCTCGGCGTGCTGGAAATGGCCCGCGGCCTGGCCTACCAGTTCACCGATTCACGCACCGCCTATATCGGCGACGCATTCTCCTGGTTCTCCAACCCGATCGCCTTCGGGATCTCCCCCGCATTCATCATCGCCTTGCTGGTGATCGTGCTCGCCCAGCTGGTGCTGACCCGGACCGTGTTCGGTCGTTACCTGATCGGCATCGGCACCAATGAAGAGGCCGTGCGCCTGGCAGGCATCGATCCGCGTCCGTACAAGATCGGCGTGTTTGCGCTGATGGGGTTGCTGGCCGGTCTGGCCGCGTTGTTCCAGATTTCCCGCCTTGAGGCCGCTGACCCGAATGCGGGCTCGGGCCTTGAGTTGCAGGTGATTGCCGCCGTGGTGATCGGCGGCACCAGCCTGATGGGCGGGCGAGGCTCGATCATCAGCACGTTCTTCGGTGTGCTGATCATTTCCGTACTGGCTGCAGGCTTGGCGCAGATCGGCGCTTCCGAGCCAACCAAGCGCATCATCACTGGCGCTGTGATCGTCATCGCCGTGGTCCTCGATACCTATCGCAGCCGACGTGCGACCCGGCGGAACTGACCCATGGCAACCATCAAAGACGTCGCGGCACTGGCGGGTATTTCCTACACCACTGTGTCCCATGTATTGAACAAGACCCGTCCGGTCAGCGAGCACGTGCGGTTGAAGGTCGAGGCCGCCATCGCCGAACTGGACTATGTTCCAAGCGCCGTGGCCCGCTCGCTCAAGGCGCGCAGCACCGCGACCATCGGCTTGCTGGTGCCCAGCAGCGTCAACCCGTACTTCGCCGAGCTGGCGCGCGGTATCGAGGACGGCTGCGAGCGCAACGGTTATTGCGTGATCCTGTGCAATTCGGACGATGATCCGAAGAAGCAGCGCAGCTACCTGAGGGTGCTGCTGGAAAAACGCATCGATGGCCTGATCGTCGCCTCGGTGGGCGAAGACCGTGATCTGCTCGAAAGCCTGGCTGCCGTGCGCACGCCAATGGTCATCGTCGACCGAGCCCTCGAAGGTGTCGATGCCGACCTTGTGCGTATCGATCACGAGCTGGGGGCCTATCTGGCTACGCGCCACCTGCTTGAGCTCGGCCATACCGACATTGCCTGCATCGGCGGTCCGGCCGAGACTGGCGTCAGCCAACTGCGTGTGACCGGTTTTCGTCGCGCCATGGCCGAAGCCGGGCTGGACGTGGCCGCCGATCGCGTGCTGCATAGCGACTTTACCAGCCCTGGTGGGCACGCAGCGGCTGCGCAGCTGCTCGAAGACAGGCCGCCGACGGCGATCTTTGCGGGCAACGACATGATCGGCTTCGGTGTGTTGCGTGCTGCGGCCGAGCGCAATATCGACGTCCCTGGCCAGCTATCGGTAATCGGTTTCGATGACATCGAGCTGAGCCGCTATGTGTATCCGCCGCTGACCACTGTCGGCCAGTCGATCCGCGAGCTGGGCGACAGCGCTGCGCAGTTGCTGCTGTCGCGCATCGCTACACCGCGCCGCGATACGGCGCAGCAACGTATCGTCGCGCCGCGTATCGTGCTGCGCGAATCCACCGGGCCGCGCCCGGACCTGTTCAATGATTACCGCTAAGGAAGACCCATGCATGCCAAGGTCGTAGTGGTCGGCAGCCTCAACATGGACCTGGTGGCCCGTGCCGAGCGTCTGCCGCGTGGCGGCGAAACCCTCGCCGGCGACAGTTTTTTCACCGTGCCCGGCGGCAAGGGTGCCAACCAGGCCGTCGCTGCCGCGCGCCTGGGGGCGAGCGTGGCCATGGTCGGCAATGTCGGCGATGACGCCTATGGCCAGCAGTTGCGCCAGGCCCTGGAGAGCGAAAATATCGATTGCCAGGCGGTGGGCGTCTGCGCGGGCGTGTCCAGTGGCGTGGCGTTGATCGTGGTGGATGCCGCCAGCCAGAACGCCATCGTCATCATCCCCGGCGGCAATGGCCTGTTGACCCCCGAGTCGGTGCAGCGCTTCGATGCGTTGCTGCAGAACGCCGAGGTGATCATCTGCCAGCTCGAGGTGCCACCTGCCACCGTGGCGTGGACTCTGGCTCGCGGTCGCGAGCTGGGCAAGACGGTCATTCTCAACCCGGCCCCCGCGACGGGTCCGCTGCCCAGAGCGTGGTTCGCCCATATCGACTATCTCATCCCCAACGAGAGCGAGGCCGAGGCCTTGACCGGCCTGCCGGTGAACGATATCGACAGTGCTCGCTGTGCCGCCGAACGCCTGCGCGAATGGGGCGCGGGCAAGGTGATCGTCACCCTGGGCGCTGAAGGTGCATTGTTCGTCAGCGAGCATGGCAGCCGTCATTTCCCGGCGACCAAGGTCAAGCCGCTGGACACCACGGCGGCAGGCGACACCTTCGTCGGTGGCTTCGCGGCGGGGCTTGCCTGTGGGCTGGAGGAGGGCGAGGCGATCGTGCAGGGGCAGCGTGCTGCAGCCATCTCGGTCACCCGTGCAGGGGCGCAGCCATCCATCCCCTTCCTCAAGGAGTTGGCGCCATGAAGAAGACCGCGCTGCTCAATATCGCCCTGTCGCGCATCATTGCCGGCTTGGGGCATGGCGACATTCTGGTGATCGGCGACGCCGGCCTGCCGGTGCCGCCAGGGGTGGAGTTGATCGACCTGGCATTGACGCCGGGCATTCCGGACTTTGCCAGCGTGCTGCGCGTGGTGCTCAGCGAGATGCAGGTGGAGCGGCACGTGTTGGCCGACGAGATTTTCAGCGCCGCACCGCCCGGGCTGGTGGAGGTCGAGGAGCAGCATGCGCTGGGCTTGCTCGGTGAGCGTGAGCGCATGTCTCACGAGGCGTTCAAGGCCTTGAGCCAGCAGGCGCGGGCGGTGATCCGCACCGGGGAGTGCAAGCCCTACAGCAATATCGCATTGATCGCGGGCGTCACGTTCTAGGTAGAGGGCGCCTTTATCGGCCCGCCCACCCGAAACAGACCAAACAACAAAAGCAAAGGAGTGAAGCGGGATGTTGATCAACAAAGCCAAACGTTTGCTACAAGGAGTCGTGCTCATGTCGACGATGGCCGCCGCCAGTGCATTCGCCGCCCCGCGGGACCTGATCATCGACACTGACCCTGGCGCGGACGATGTCGTGGCCTTGTTTCTGGCCATGGCCTCGCCCGAGGAGCTGAAGATCCGCGCCATCACCACCGTCGCCGGCAATGTGCGTCTCGACAAGACCTCCCGCAACGCACGCCTGGCGCGCGAATGGGCCGGCCGTGAAGACATTCCGGTCTACGCCGGGGCAGGGCGCCCCCTGGTGCGCACGCCGATCTACGCCGCCGATGTCCATGGCGAGGAAGGCTTGACGGGTATCGCGGTGCATGAGCCCAAGCAGCCTCTGGCCAAAGGCAATGCCGTACAGTACCTGGTTGACACCCTCGATACCGCCGAGCCCCACAGCATCACCATCGCCATGCTCGGCCCGCAGACCAACCTCGCTCTGGCGCTGATCCAGAAGCCGGAAATCGTCAAGGGCATCAAGGAAGTGGTGATCATGGGCGGCGCCCACTTCAATGGCGGCAACATCACCCCGGTGGCCGAGTTCAACCTCTACGCCGATCCGCATGCTGCCGAAGTGGTGTTGGCCAGTGGCGTCAAGCTGACTTACCTGCCGCTGGACGTGACCCACAAGATCATCACCAGCGACGCTCGCCTCAAGCAGCTCGCCGCTGTCGGCAACGACGCCAGCAAGAAGGTGGTGGACATTCTCAACGCCTACATCAAGTACGACATGGACAAGTACGGCATGAGCGGTGGCCCGGTGCACGACGCCACGGTCATCGCCTACCTGCTCAAGCCAGAGCTGTTCAGTGGCAAGCAGATCCACATGACGGTCGACAGCCGCGAAGGCCCGACCTTCGCCCAGACTGTCGCCGACTGGTATGGCGTGCTCAAGCAGCCGGCCAACGTGATGTGGGTCGAGAACGGCGACGCCCAGGGCTTCTTCGACCTGCTCAGCGCTCGCCTGGCTCGATTGCAATAGCGGCGTGCGGCGCGTAGCGCTCGAACACTTGTTCGATGAAGCTGCGCGCTGCTTCACTGCCCCGATCACGGACCAGCAGGTCGATGGCGATCAGCAGTAATTCTTCCGGAGTGCCCGGGCTGTAGGCGCTCTGGCCCTCGGCCCATTTGACCTTGATGTCGGCGTCTATGCTGTGGGTGTTCATGGGGTACTCGCGACTGTGCCTGGTGCCTGGGGTCGAACACCGGCTCCTGGCGTTCGCGGGGGAGGCGAGACGCACTCCACGTCTGCCAAGTAAATCATGCCTTTGCCGCCGTTGCGCTGCGACTTAAGCATAAGCAGGCCGCCCGCCCTAACCAATCGCCACGGTGCAAAATCCGGTCACGATTGCTTTTGGCCTGATCGGGCGAGATCAGGCAGACTTGAGCGGTTTTGCAACAAACTGTGAGCGGAGCGGTCGCATATGACAGTTCCCGAGATCGATTAGGAGGATTCATGTTTCGTACCCGCGCTTCCCTGGCGACCTTGCTGATGGCTGCCGTTCTGGCTGGTTGCAGCACCGGTGGTTCGTCTGATGGCGGCAGCGCCGCGCCGGCGACCCCTGCTGGTGGCGATGGCCGTTGCAGCGCCGGTGGTGCCGATTTCGCTGTCGGCAAGCAGGGCACGCCCGAGCTGCTCGAGCAGGCCCGCAAGGCAACTGGCGCGCAGACCGCTCGCATCCTCAAGCCCCATGATGTCGTCACCCTGGAATACCGTTCCGATCGTTTGAACCTGAACGTCGACGAGCAGGGCAAGGTCATCCGCGCCAACTGCGGCTGATCGCCCGAGGGAGATGGTTTGTCCGGATAGACCCGAACCCATGAAAAAACCCGCCGGTGAAGGCGGGTTTTTTTACTGCGGTATCCGAATTACTCCGGACGAACCTGAGCAGCCTGCATGCCCTTCTGGCCTTTTTCGGCAACGAAGGAAACAGTCTGGCCTTCTTTCAGGCTCTTGAAGCCGTCGGATTCGATGGCCTTGAAGTGTACGAACAGGTCGTCGCCGCCGCCTGCTGGGGTGATGAAGCCGTAGCCTTTCTCATCATTGAACCATTTGACGGTGCCTTGTTGGCGATTGGACATGAGGTGAATCTCCAGAACATTTAGTTTTTCAGTGGTGCAATGCGGCCGAGGCTACGGAGCACCGGCAACATCATAGTCTAATTCTGCTTATGTAGCGCTGTTTACCTTAGCCGGATACTGATCTGGCGCAAACAATGCGCGATCGGTGCGGCTCGGCGGGTCATCATTTTGGCTTGCAGGCGGCCTGTACCACGCTCTGGGCTTTCGCCATCAACTTGGCGTCGACGCCGTCCGTGCTGTCGAGGTCCTGGATCTCCTTATCGGTGAAATTCTTTTTGATGGCTTGGGCGCCGCAATCGCAGTGCTTCTTCGCCGTTGCCGCGTCCACGCCCTGGCCGGTCGCGACTTGCTGGCACTGGGTCATGTAGGCTGCCTCCTTGCCGGCGGGGAAGTTACCTGCGGTGGCGGCCAGTGGCAGCAGCAGGACGCTCGCGGCACACGCGGCCAGAAGAGACTGAACTCGCATAACCAGACACTCCTTGGGTTAGGTCTCATCAAGAGTAGGATGCTTCAGAGGGTCTGATAGGAATTTTTCCGTACAAGTTCACCGCTCCGGCGTAAATTCCAAATATTTCTGCGTCACGCGCAGGCCGCGTGCTAGCATGGTCGGCTTGCAGCTGTTCACGTCCAGCGCGCAAGTTTTCTTTCCAGTCACTCTGGTTCGCCCCTGACAGGCCGAAAGGCTTCTGCCGCTGTGAGGCAGGCTTTCCTCCGGGAAAGGCAGGTCGGATCTTGTACTGGCTCATCCCAACCCACGTGACCTTTGGTAGGGGTCACCACTAGGAGAGGAGGCGCCATGCCCACCATTACTCTTCCCGATGGCAGTCAACGTTCGTTCGACAAGGCCGTAACCGTAGCTGAAGTTGCCGCATCCATTGGTGCAGGCCTCGCCAAGGCCACCTTGGCCGGCAAGGTCGACGGCAAACTGGTCGATGCCTGCGACCTGATCGAACACGACGCCACCCTGCAGATCATCACCCCCAAAGATGAAGAGGGACTGGAGATCATCCGTCACTCGTGCGCCCACCTGATCGGCCACGCGGTGAAGCAGCTGTACCCGACCGCCAAGATGGTGATCGGCCCGGTGATCGACGAAGGCTTCTATTACGACATCGCCTACGAGCGTCCTTTCACCCCCGAGGACCTCGCTGCGATCGAACAGCGCATGCACCAGCTGATCGACAAGGACTACGACGTCGTCAAGAAGATGACCCCGCGTGCCGAAGTCATCGATGTGTTCAGCACCCGTGGCGAAGACTATAAGCTGCGTCTGGTTGAAGACATGCCGGACGAGCAGGCCATGGGCCTGTACTATCACGAAGAATACGTCGACATGTGCCGTGGCCCGCACGTGCCGAACACCCGTTTCCTCAAGGCGTTCAAGCTGACCAAGCTGTCCGGCGCCTACTGGCGCGGCGACGCCAAGAACGAGCAGCTGCAGCGCGTGTACGGTACCGCCTGGGCTGACAAGAAGCAGCTGGCGGCCTATATCCAGCGCATCGAAGAAGCCGAAAAGCGCGACCACCGCAAGATCGGCAAGCAGCTCGACCTCTTCCACCTGCAGGAAGAAGCCCCAGGCATGGTGTTCTGGCACGCCAACGGCTGGACCGTGTACCAGGTACTCGAGCAGTACATGCGCCAGGTCCAGCGCGAGAACGGCTACCAGGAAATCAAGACCCCGCAGGTCGTCGACCGCATCCTCTGGGAGCGCTCCGGCCACTGGTCCAACTATGCCGAGAACATGTTCACCACTTCGTCGGAAAACCGCGACTACGCGGTAAAACCGATGAACTGCCCTTGCCACGTGCAGGTGTTCAACCAAGGCCTGAAGTCGTACCGCGACCTGCCGCTGCGCCTGGCCGAATTCGGTGCCTGCCACCGTAACGAGCCGTCCGGCGCCTTGCACGGCATCATGCGCGTGCGCGGCTTCGTGCAGGACGACGCCCACATCTTCTGCACCGAAGAGCAGGTGAAGAAGGAAGCGGCCGACTTCATCAAGCTGACGCTGGGCGTATACAAGGACTTCGGTTTCACCGACGTCGCCATGAAGCTATCCACCCGTCCGGCCAAGCGTGTCGGTTCCGAAGAGCTGTGGGACCGTGCTGAAGGTGCGCTGGCCGACGCCTTGAACGAATCCGGTCTGGCTTGGGAATACCAGCCGGGCGAGGGCGCGTTCTATGGTCCGAAGATCGAGTTCACCCTGCGCGACTGCCTCGGCCGTAACTGGCAGTGCGGCACCCTGCAGTACGATCCGAATCTTCCGGAGCGTCTGGATGCCAGCTATATCGCCGAAGATAACGCCCGTAAGCGTCCTGTGATGCTGCACCGCGCCATCCTCGGCTCGTTCGAGCGTTTCATCGGTATGCTGATCGAGCACTACGCCGGTGTGTTCCCTGCGTGGTTGGCGCCGACCCAGGCGGTGATCATGAATATCACCGACAAACAGGCCGATTTCGCCCTCGAGGTGGAAAAAACGTTGAACGGAAGCGGTTTCCGTGCCAAGTCCGACTTGAGAAATGAGAAGATCGGCTTTAAAATCCGCGAGCATACGTTGCTGAGGGTCCCGTACCTTTTGGTTATAGGGGACCGCGAAGTCGAAACGCAAACCGTCGCTGTGCGTACTCGCGAAGGCGCAGACCTGGGCTCCATGCCCGTCGCGCAATTCGCTGAGCTCCTGTCGCATGCGGTTTCCCGGCGTGGTCGCCAAGAATCGGAGTAATGACTATTAAGCGTGAAATGAGAAACGATAAACGAACTGCACCTAAGGCACCGATCAACGAGAATATCTCGGCACGCGAGGTTCGGTTAATTGGCGCTGATGGCGAGCAGATTGGCATCGTCTCGATTGATGAAGCGCTTCGTATCGCTGATGAAGCGAAGCTGGATCTGGTGGAAATCTCCGCTGACGCTGTCCCACCTGTTTGCAAGGTGATGGACTACGGCAAGCACCTCTTCGAGAAGAAGAAGCAGGCCAACGAAGCGAAGAAGAACCAGAAGCAGATCCAGATTAAAGAAATCAAGTTTCGTCCAGGGACGGAAGAAGGGGATTACCAGGTAAAACTACGCAACCTGGTACGTTTCCTTACCGATGGGGACAAGGCCAAGATCTCTCTGAGATTCCGCGGCCGTGAGATGGCCCACCAGGAGCTGGGTATGGAACTGTTGAAGCGGGTCGAAACCGACCTCGTCGAATACGGGACCGTCGAACAGCATCCTAAGATGGAAGGACGCCAGCTTATGATGGTCATCGCTCCCAAAAAGAAGAAGTAATCTCCCGGGCACGGCAGGCCTGATGATTATTGTGTAATTTTATCGAATGCGGAGTTCCAACATGCCAAAAATGAAAACCAAGAGCGGTGCTGCGAAGCGTTTCCTGAAAACAGCTTCCGGCTTCAAGCACAAGCACGCTTTCAAGAGCCACATCCTGACCAAAATGTCGACCAAGCGTAAGCGTCAACTGCGCGGTGCCAGCTTGCTGCACCCGTCTGACGTGGCAAAAGTCGAGCGCATGCTGCGCGTACGTTAATTTCGGTCAAAGATAGAGGAAGTTACTCATGGCTCGTGTAAAGCGTGGCGTCATCGCTCGTAAGCGTCACAAGAAAATTCTGAAACTGGCTAAAGGCTACTACGGTGCACGCTCGCGCGTATTCCGCGTCGCCAAGCAAGCGGTCATCAAGGCAGGCCAATACGCCTACCGCGACCGTCGCCAGAAGAAGCGTCAGTTCCGCGCTCTGTGGATCGCTCGTATCAACGCCGGTGCCCGCACCAACGGCCTGTCCTACAGCCGTCTGATTGCTGGCCTGAAAAAGGCGTCGATCGAAATCGACCGCAAGGTTCTGGCCGACCTGGCAGTGAACGAAAAAGCGGCGTTTGCTGCGATTGTCGAGAAAGCTAAAGCCGTCCTGGCTTAAGTACCCGCGACAATCATCCGCCGGCACTCCGTGTCGGCGGGTGTAAAACGTCATCGATAGGGGAAGAGCCTTCAAAGCTCTTCCCCTATTTTCGTATCTGGAGTCTGTACATGGAAAACCTGGACGCGCTGGTCTCCCAAGCCCTCGAGGCCGTGGAGCGCGCTGAAGACATCAATACCCTGGAACAGATCCGGGTCCAATTTCTCGGCAAGAAGGGCGAGCTGACCCAGGTGATGAAGACCCTGGGCAACCTGCCAGCCGAAGAGCGCCCCAAGGTCGGTGCGCTGATCAACGACGCCAAGGAACGTGTCACTGACGTGCTCAACGCACGCAAGGCCGCCTTCGAAGAGGCTGAGCTGAACGCTCGCCTGGCTGCCGAATGCATTGATGTCACCCTGCCAGGCCGCGGCCAGGCCACCGGTGGCCTGCACCCGATCACCCGTACCCTCGAGCGCATCGAGCAGTTCTTCACCCACATCGGCTACGGCATCGCCGAAGGCCCTGAGGTCGAAGACGACTACCACAACTTCGAAGCGCTCAACATCCCCGGCCACCACCCGGCCCGGGCGATGCACGACACCTTCTACTTCAATGCCAACATGCTGCTGCGCACCCACACTTCGCCCGTTCAGGTGCGGACCATGGAAAGCACCCAGCCGCCGATCCGCATTGTCTGCCCGGGCCGCGTATACCGCTGCGACTCGGATATCACCCACTCGCCGATGTTCCACCAGATCGAAGGCCTGCTGGTCGACCGCGACATCAACTTCGCCGACCTCAAGGGCACCATCGAAGAGTTCCTGCGGGTGTTCTTCGAGAAAGAGCTGGCGGTGCGTTTCCGTCCGTCGTTCTTCCCCTTCACCGAGCCGTCCGCCGAAGTCGACATGGAGTGCGTGATGTGCTCCGGCAAAGGCTGCCGCGTGTGCAAGCAGACCGGCTGGCTGGAAGTGATGGGCTGCGGCATGGTCCACCCGAACGTGCTGCGCATGTCCGGCATCGACCCGGAAGAATTCTCCGGCTTCGCCTTCGGCATGGGTGTCGAGCGCTTGGCCATGCTGCGCTATGGCGTCAACGATTTGCGTCTGTTCTTCGACAACGACCTGCGGTTCCTGGCGCAATTCCGCTAGGCCACACCTCGACGCAATCTTCAGGAGAACAGCATGAAATTCAGTGAACAGTGGCTGCGCGGTTGGGTAAACCCGCAAGTCTCCCGTGACGAACTGGTCGCCCGCCTGTCCATGGCCGGCCTGGAAGTTGACAGCGTCACCCCGGCGGCTGGCCAGTTCAGCGGCATCGTGGTGGGTGAGATCCTCGCCACCGAGCAGCACCCGGACGCCGACAAGCTGCGTGTCTGCCAGGTCAGCAACGGCCAGGAAACCTTCCAGGTGGTCTGTGGCGCCCCCAATGCGCGCCCCGGCATCAAGATCCCGTTCGCCATGATCGGCGCCGAACTGCCTGGCGACTTCAAGATCAAGAAGGCCAAGCTGCGTGGTGTCGAATCCTTCGGCATGCTGTGCTCGGCCGCCGAGCTGCAGATCAGCGAAGAGAACGACGGCCTGCTGGAGCTGGCAGCCGACGCGCCGGTGGGTGAAGACATTCGCCAGTACCTCAACCTGGACGACGCCAGCATCGAAATCGGCCTGACCCCCAACCGCGGCGACTGCCTGTCGGTGGCGGGCCTGGCGCGCGACGTCAGCGCCCTGTACGACGTCCCGGTTACCCGTCCGGTAGTCCCGGCCGTCGCACCTGCCCACGACGAAGTACGCCCGGTGGACGTCAGCGCTCCCGCGGCCTGCCCACGCTACTTGGGACGCGTCATCCGCAACGTCGACCTGAGCAAGCCGACCCCGCTGTGGATGGTCGAGCGCCTGCGCCGCAGCGACGTACGCAGCATCGACGCTGCCGTCGACATCACCAACTACGTGATGCTCGAACTCGGCCAGCCGATGCACGCCTTCGACCTCGCCGAAATCAACGGCGGCATCCGCGTGCGCATGGCCGAGGAGGGTGAGAAGCTCGTCCTGCTCGACGGTCAGGAAGTTGCCCTGCGTAGCGACACCCTGGTCATCGCCGACCACACCCGCGCCCTGGCCATCGCCGGCGTCATGGGTGGCGAGCACAGTGGTGTCAACACCGAGAAGACCCGCGACCTGTTCCTGGAGAGCGCCTTCTTCGAGCCTGTTTCCGTTGCTGGCAAGGCCCGTTCCTACGGCCTGCACACCGATGCCTCGCACCGTTACGAGCGCGGTGTCGACTCGCAACTGGCCCGCGAAGCCATGGAGCGCGCTACCGCCCTGGTGCTCGAGATCGTCGGCGGCGAAGCCGGCCCGATCGTCGAAGCCGTGAGCGAGCAGCACCTGCCCAAGGTTGCTCCGGTCACCCTGCGCGCCGAACGCGTCAGTCAGATGCTCGGCATGGACATGGCCCCGGCCCAGATCGAACAACTGCTCAACGCCCTGGAGCTGAAAACCAGCGCCAATGGGGCAGGGGTGTGGACTGTCGAGATCCCGAGCCACCGCTTCGACATCAGCCTCGAAGTCGACCTGATCGAAGAGCTGGCGCGCCTGTACGGCTACAACAATCTGCCGGTTCGCTACCCGCAAGCCCGCTTGGCCCCCAAGGCTCGCTCGGAATCGCGCGGCGAGCTGCCGGTCCTGCGTCGCCTGCTGGTCGCCCGCGGCTACCAGGAAGCCATCACCTACAGCTTCATCGATCCCAAGCTGTTCGAGCTGTTCACCCCTGGCGTCGAGCCGCTGATGCTGGCCAACCCCATCTCCAGCGACATGGCCGCGATGCGCGCCTCGCTGTGGCCGGGCCTGGTCAAGGCGCTGCAGCACAACCTCAACCGCCAGCAAGACCGCGTGCGCCTGTTCGAAAGCGGCCTGCGCTTCGTCGGCCAGTTGGGCGACCTCAAGCAGCAACCGATGATCGCCGGCGTGATCACCGGCAGCCGCCTGCCGGAAGGCTGGGCCAATGGCCGTGACAGTGTCGATTTCTTCGACATGAAGGCCGACGTCGAAGCCCTGCTGGGCTACTCCGGCGCGCTCGCCGACTTCAGCTTCAGCGCAGGCAAGCACCCAGCCCTGCACCCTGGCCAAACCGCCCGCATCGAGCGCGACGGCAAGGAAGTGGGCTACCTGGGCGCGATCCACCCGGAGCTGGCCAAGACCCTCGGCCTGGAGCGTCCGGTGTTCGTCTTCGAGCTGGTACTGGGTGATGTGGTCGAAGGTCGTCTGCCGAAATTCAGCGAACTGTCGAAGTTCCCTGAAACCCGTCGTGACCTGGCGTTGATCGCAGGACGTGATGTGGCGTCGAGCGCCGTGCTTGAAGTAATTCGTGACAATGCAGGGGAATGGCTCACAGACCTCAGGCTGTTTGATGTCTACCAGGGTAAAGGTATTGATCCTGATAGAAAAAGCCTCGCGGTCGGCTTGACCTGGCAGCATCCATCGCGCACTCTTAACGACGATGAGGTGAACACCACCCTGCAAAATATCCTCACCTCGCTCGAACAAAGGTTGAACACCACGTTAAGGAAATAACGGCATGGGTGCTCTGACGAAAGCTGAGATGGCCGAAAGGCTGTACGAGGAGCTGGGGCTTAACAAGCGCGAGGCCAAGGAGCTGGTCGAGTTGTTTTTCGAAGAAATTCGTCACGCGCTTGAGGAGAACGAGCAGGTCAAGTTGTCCGGATTCGGCAACTTCGACCTTCGCGACAAACGCCAGCGGCCGGGCCGCAACCCCAAGACAGGGGAAGAGATCCCGATCACCGCACGGCGCGTCGTCACCTTTCGTCCAGGGCAGAAACTGAAAGCCCGGGTTGAGGCCTATGCTGGAACCAAGCCATAACGACGAGCTGCCCCCCATTCCGGGCAAACGCTACTTCACCATCGGTGAGGTGAGTGAGCTCTGTGCGGTAAAACCGCACGTGCTGCGTTACTGGGAGCAAGAGTTCCCGCAGCTCAACCCGGTCAAGCGCCGCGGAAACCGGCGGTATTATCAGCGCCAAGATGTGCTGATGATCCGCCAGATCCGCGCGTTGCTGTATGACCAGGGCTTCACCATCGGCGGCGCGCGCTTGCGCATGTCCAGTGATGAGGCCAAGGATGACACGACCCAGTACAAGCAGCTGATTCGACAGATGATTGCCGAGTTGGAGGATGTGTTGGTGGTGTTGAAGAAGTAACCTGATTGGCGATGAATGGATTTTTTTGAAAAAAAGCTTCCATTAATCAAAAGGTTAGGGTACATTTCTTTTCGTTCTCAGCGGTATCGAGAACATGCTTCAAGCCCAGTCGGGGCGTAGCGCAGCCCGGTAGCGCACTTGCATGGGGTGCAAGGGGTCGAGTGTTCGAATCACTCCGTCCCGACCATTATTGAAACGAAAAAGCCCAGTCAGAGATGACTGGGCTTTTTTGCATCTGAAAATTTATCATCGATCGATGAGGCGGTTGCGCGCTACCTGTGTTGCTGGTTTGTCATTGCTTTGGATTTTTTGTTGTGCCCTTTTGCCATCATTTGTTGCAGAATCCTTCTGGATGCTTAACGCCAGGAGAGGCAGATGCTGATCAATAACTCGGTTGCTCAAGAGCAAAATGATCCTGAACTGGAACTTTTGAGAAAATTCTTTCACTTGAAGCTTCAAGGTAGCACTCCCTTCGGGGGGTTGCTGCGACAAGCGTTTGATGAAGTTATTGATGGGGTGCGTACAGGAAGATATTGCCTCGAGCAGTTAGAAAAAACTGAAAAAACGTATATTGGCACTAAGGTTGAGATCATTGTGCGTGCTGAGTTCGAACTTGGTAGAGGAGCTGAACTCGACAATCTTATACATGGTATTGAAGTGGATACGAAGTTTTCATTGTCGGGGGGGTGGATGATTCCCCGTGAGGCATTTAATAAAGTATGTTTATTGATCGCCGGTAGTGATAAAAGTGGGAATTATGAAGTTGGTCTGTTACGCATGACGCCTGACGTCCTTACGACTGGCGCTAACAGAGATGGAAAACTCAGTGTGTCAGCTGTTGGGAGGCAGCTTATCACATGGATAGAGAAGGGAAAAATTCCAAGCAATTTTCTCTTGGAAATACCCGAGGATATACGAAGAAATATTTTAAGCCAGCGGAGCGGAATGCAGAGAGTTCATGCTTTGTTCAAGAGTGTTACAGGGAAATTAATACCGCGAAAAGTAGTTGAGCAGGTTGCGCAGCAAAAGGATCCAATGAGGCGTGCGCGTCAAATGAAAGCGATTTTGGGGGCTGAAGGGTATGTCGTGCTCTGCGCCAAGTATGATAGTGATCGTGATCAGATCATAAAGTATGGTTATGCACAGCACGATAGGGATGATTGGTTGGTAATGAAGGGTTAATAGGTTTGCTTCAATAGATTAAATGGCAAGATCGAGGGGGAGGTCGCTTATATCTTTAAGTCTTCCCCCTTCAATCATAATGCTAAGAAGCTCTAGCGCATCATCCATGGAATTTTCAATTATTACTTGTTTTAATTCATAGAGGGCGAAATGGTATACGCAGTCAATATCACCTGTTCCTAGTGCAATAGAGGCCAGTCGAGCGGGCATCGGCTCTGCTGTGACAACTACTATATGAGGCAAGTGTCCTTTTCTGTTTCGGATCAAATTTAGCGCTTCAGATCTCGAGTTCTGTGCCCTATCGCTTCGAATAGTCCATTTGCACGATATGCTGGCGTGAAGTATAGGTTCGCTACGGTTCACTTGTCGGAGATTAGCCAGTTGGCAGATTGAAGGGTCAACTAGTAGGCCTGTAGAATTAATGACCTCGTCATTTTCTGGTCGCCGACTAATCGTAATGTCGGGCGTAATCAAGTAGTCGTTCCCAAGTGCTGCGGCTAGGCTGGTGTTGGCCTTCGCTGCCATATCTAGTTCTGTTAAGTGTGTGTATTGCGAGTACTTTGCAATTTCAAGTCTTTTCCGCCCAGAAGCTTGCCGTACCTCCCATTGCCCTGGCCTGAGATGGGATAGTCTAGGAAAAGTACTTTCCAAGAATTTAGTACATACCTGCTCAAATCTCTGCCCAGAGGTTTGACCTGCTAGCCGTTCAGTAATAGTTTCGGCTTTAAGGATTTCTGCAATTCCAGCAGCTATTTTGACACTGCTTTTACTATTGCTATCCGAATTGCTAGGGGCACCACTGCTACTAACCGTTAAAATCGAGGTGAGCAGCGATGCATGAAAATCCTTTCTTTCGGTGAGGAAGAGTGGAACTGTATCCATCATGCAACCTGTATAAGCTTTTTTGTTTGAAGCGCAAGATGAATTTGTTTAGCTACCGCAGCAGCAACCGGTGGAGGGAAAGCATTCCCAATTTGGCGATAGGCTGCAGTTTTTTTGCCAAAGAATTGCCAGTGATCTGGAAATCCTTGAACTCTTGCTGCCATTCTTGTAGTGAGACGAGGCATACCCTCGAAGTATTCTGAAGGGGCTGAGTTTGCAATTCCCATACCGCATACACCGATAGATGCCCAGGCTTTTTTAGCTCTTGTAGGACCTAAATCAGGGCCTCCGTGTTTTTTTGAGCCGCCAACGAGGGTGGGTGCGATAGTGTTAGCAATAGTCTTCCAGTGATCTGCTCCACGCCAACCTTCTTCGCTCATGAGATCATGAAGAAGCTCGCCTACAGTTAGTGGCGCGATCTTATTAGGTTCTGGCCAAGAGAAGTTCTCTGAAATCTCTTCTCTTATTGCCACGAATATTACCCGAGGTCTTAGCTGGCTTACACCAAAATCTGATGCGTTCAATAGTCTCCAATCCGATAGGTAGCCAAGTTTTTTTAGCTCGCCGGAAATGAATCCTCTATATGCTTCAAACTTAGGATCGAGAAGGCCTCGCACATTTTCCAGCATAATTGCTTTAGGCCGACACTCGTCAACAATCCTAATAGCTTCAGGGAAGAGGTCGCGTTCATCATCAGGGCCTAACTGCTTACCGGCTTGAGAAAATGGAGGGCATGGTACTCCACCCGCGACTAAATCAATGCCGAAAAAAGGAAGTGCGTTGAATTGCCGCAGATCCCCCTCTTGGACATTCCACTGAGGTCGATTCAATCGGAGGGTGGCACAGGCAGGCGGTTCAATCTCGACCAGCACTTCATGCTCAAAACCCGCCATTTCTAAGCCTAGAGCTTGGCCGCCAGCTCCTGCACACATCTCGATTGAGGTAAGGAATGTCATTGCATCTCCAATTCTGTTCCGGTGGAGCCGATAAGGTGTCGATCTTATCATGGTGTACGGATAAACAGGTATTCGAGTCGATGAATCGTTCTTCGCCAGGGGGGACGGCGCGTCTTTCTCATACCCAGCGCCTACAGGGGTCGATATGTGCCTAAGTTCTCGCCTTTCAGGATAGATCCTATTGCATGTAGTCCTTTTCCCAAAGAAACTGATATCGGCCACGAACCATTGCGGCCATGTCTTCAGTCCCATAGTCTCGCTTCGTCGCTGCTCAGGTAACGACACGGCTTTGACAGGTCGTCTGCGATTGAAGGATTGCACGTGCGCGCTTATGGCGGCTGTACGTGGGGCACCTCGTGTGCGCCGGGTTCCTTCATCCTCGGTCTGTCAACCCACGTACCGCTGCCACCATTCTGTTTGACAGCAGGATCGTGACGGTTCCATTCGATGAAGGAGTGTGACCATGTTGAAAATTGTCCCCGATCCACCACCTCTCTCAAATGCCTCCCACCACACCCTCGAAGACCTCCTAGTCCAAGTTTCCGAGTACCTCGTCTGTGCGCTGACCGTCGCCCAGCAATCGGTTCCGATCCACACCAACCCCTCAGGCCAGGTCCTGACGTTGGCGACAATGCACGAAATAGAAAGCGCTCGTGCTCTGGTCGAGATGGCGCTAAGCCGCGTGCAGTTAAAGCACTGAAGCCGCCAACACTCGCGATTCAAGGCGTTCGTGTTCCGTAAATCAGAAGCGCGGTTTGGCTTGGCGAGCTCGCAGCATCGCGCACCAGCCTCACCGTTGTTGTCTGGGCATGCTGTATGCCCCAGACCCCCATGGAGATCTACATGAGCAAGGATTTTGAGACCTCAAGCAATCCACCAATCGAAACCGTTGGCATTGGTGCCTTCGGCCCTGGTGGTACCGCCAACACCACCAAGCCGCTGTTTCGAGTCGTGGCGGGGCACTCGATGAGCCATGCGCTGGAGCAGTCCACGCTGTTATTGTCCTGCGTCGACCAGTTGACCGACTTGGCGATGGTCGAGGTCGACGAGGCGGGCACGTTGTTGTGTGCGGCACATTATCTGAGTGGGATGGCCAAGGCGCTGGTGCAGGATGTCAGCCATGGGCTGATGCAGCAGACAGCGGAGATTGATTCTCGCGTTTAAGTTTGACACCAATCCTCTGAGCCTTTGAGTGATACGAAGACTAAGCCGTTTTCCTTAAGGGAAAGTGGCTTTTTCTTTTTGTTGCTAAATATCAGGGTGAGCTAGGACGGCTGAACTGAATTTTCGGAAGCGTCCGACATACTCACGGGCACTGAATCCGTACGTTGCGAGCTTCATGCATCAGCGCGTTTTCGCAATCGGAACAGGATGTCCCATGAGCTCTCGAGATCTCAGTCAGCTAGGCGCCAGCCCTTCGAGCTACTTTTTACGGCAACGCATTGAAAGGCTTGTCGATCTTCAGAAATTGTACGCCGCAATTGATCGTGACCCGGTGATTGTGGGTGCGGCTGTAGTGTATATCGATGTTGACTACAATATTCTAACGCTACGTGAGTTTCTTCCACTCTGTAGGACGTCTCCCTTAAAGATCGTGCTTCAAGAGCAGACTGCTGTCATCACCGCTGAAGCCTACGTCGAACGAACTTACGAGAGCGGTAGGCCATCGGAAGTATTGACCGAAGCTCTGAACATGGGGTTGGCGTGTTCAACTGTGATCATCAGTGGTTTGGTGTTCATTTTGGGTGGTTCCCTCACCCCCTTCTCTGGCGGAACGTCAATGTTTCTTGCGTCCATTGGGGCCGCTGGAGTTATGGCCAGCTTAGGGCAGTGTGGTTTCGGTGTGGCGCGGACCTATTGGGAGATGACGGAACCGTCGAAGAATGACGCTCTTGATGATCAGCTTTGGTTTACGCTGCTCGGGCAGTTGCTGGATGTTGTGTCGTTGCTATCCGTTGTGGGTTCGTCATTTAATACGATCAAGACCATTTTGGTCAGAAAGGCCGCTACGGGGGCGTCATGGCATCGGTTGCTTAGCCCGCTCAGCAGGCAGCAGCGACGCTCGTTGACTATTGAGATTCTTAAGCTTCGGCATCCATCGTTATCAGCCAAGCAGCTAAAGCTTAAACAAAGGAACGGGCAAGTCCGAAAGCGGTATACACCTCGTGAGCTCAATCAAGCCACTAAAGCCATGTTGCTTGAAACGTTGGGCGGTGTTTTGGGCATAGCAGGGAGCGGGTCGGTTCGGGCGCTCGCGGTCAGTGTAATCCAGGTGGGTGAGGACTAATGTTTCCACAATGGCGATTGACTTATCCACGACGGTACTTGCCCTGCTTCTTGTGTGCGGCTGTCTTTGCGGAGATGGCATATGCGACGGCAGTGGTCCAGCTTGAGGTGCTGATATCTCGTGTGGCTACAGTAGATATTGGGGCTGTCGTGGCTGCGATTATGGTGGCTTCAGGACTATTGGGAGGGTTCATTGTGGGCCTCTGTTATGGACGTATTTCCACGCTTCGTTATTTGGTCGGTGGCCTAATGATTTGTTTAGCGATCGCTTGTTTAACCTTGATGACCAGTCAGCATAGGCTTCCGGATCTGATTGCCTCCTTTCCTGTTCTTATGTCCCTTTACCTAATTAACACTTATCGGTTTCAAGGTTTTTGTCGGAAAATGGTGGTTTTTCGAATTCATCGTGCACACGAGACTCGTGTGCATTCTATATCGGCGAAGCGAGAGTCGCGGCGCATACGAAATAGCGAGCGCCGGTAGCTTGAGGGCTTGAGGGCTTGAGGGGTAGTGGTATTTCGTTAGATTCGACTATTCAGGCAATTTTCTTTCAGCCTTGTGCAGGTAGGGGAAAATGATCTTCCTTCGATGACGAGCTATCTGTGCCTCCATAACGCATCCGCGTCGTAGCTAGTTACCGCTCCTGCTACGCTCGATTCCGATAGCCCACAAGCACCTAAGTCGCCAGCCACACATTCCTTTTTTAGCGCGGTGACCGTGATCCGCATCATGCCGCCGCTCAAGTAGTGCCGCTCGCTTGACGACCACCACGCACGCCTTTAATGTCCCGGCGCGTCCATCCGGGCAAATCTCAAAAGGAGTTGTAATGAACACGATTTCACTGTGCACCGGCGCCTTGCTCGGGCTTTTCATGGTTGGTTGCGCTGTGCAGGACAAGCTCGACACCAGTCGCCTGACCCGTTTCGATGAGTACCACGCCAACCTTGAGGCCAATGGTGCGCGCTATACCCTCGATGCCTACATCATTCCGTTCTACCAGCCGTTTTTCATCACCGTCGAGCGTGACGATGGCAAGCCGATGGAGCTCGCCGAAGCGGCTGCGGTCGCCCAGCCGTATATCGTACCGCGCGGCTGTACCCAGCCTGCCGCGCGGCGTCCTGATCTGGACCGCAGCAATGCGGCCAAGACCCAATGGATCGTCGGCATCGAATGCTGACACTGGGCGCACCAACTCCCTGCAGCAGAATCTGATTGCAGTCCCTATCGCTGCAAAAACGCAGGCGGCATGGGTGTAGGGCAGATCTGGTGTGCCAGCGCGCGACAGGAGAACTTTTCGATCCGATGCAGCAAGCCTGTCTGCTTATGCCTAACCTTCGTCTCAAGACTTCTCATACAGACCCTAAAGCTCGGTAGCGCTCGAAACTAACTCCACCTGGGATCCCCACGGCGTCAAGAAGTACATCCACTGCACACCATCAGCATTGGTGATCGGCTCATTCAGGATCGTCAGGCCCTTGTCTTTGATGATCGACAAGCTGCGTGTCATGTCCGCGGTTTTGAGTGCGAAGTGGCTTGCGCCGATGTCATCCCCGTGCGGATGGGCATGACTGATTTGGGTGCCACGATACTGGAATAGCTCGATCTTGGCCCCGCCAGTCAATTCCAGCATTACGAAGCGTTGCAACTCACTGGATTGATGCCAGCGGAACTGTGTTTTCCAGGCTGGAGGGACGTTGCCCGGCTTGATGTCCGAGATGACTTTGGCACCGGTCAGGTCGGAAAAGAAGCCAACGGCCGCGTCGATATCCGGTACGTTCATGCCGACGTGATCGATTAGCGACACCTGAAGCGTGTTGTGGAGCGGGGTGCTGGTAACGCCAGCATGGGCCTGCGAGGCGAGGGCTACGGATAGTGCAATCAAGGCGGTCTTTACGGTTTTCATGGTGAGTGTTTGCTCGATTGATCAGGGAGGCGAGCAGCCCAAAGGACTGCTCTGCTGGGTATCAGATCTGGGCTTGGCCGCCGTCGACGAACAACTCGGCGCCATTGACGAAGCTTGCATCACTGGACGCCAGGAACAGCGCGGCCTTGGCGATTTCTTCCGGCTCCCCGACGCGGCCAAGGGGAATCTGCGAGGCCAGGTAATCGAGCAGGCCTTGCTGTTGCGCGGCGTCGGGGCCGGCGAGGTCGACCAGGCCTGGGGTACGGGTGGCGCCGGGGCTGATCGTGTTGACCCGCACATTGCGGTCTTTGAGGTCCAGAATCCAGTTACGGGCGAAAGCCCGTACAGCTGCCTTGGAGGCGGCGTACACACTGAACGCTGCGGTGCCGCTGCTGGCGGCGGTGGAGCCGGTAAGGATCACCGAGGCTTGGGGGGCTAGCAGTGGCAACGCCTGTTGCACGGTGAACAGCGTACCTTTGACGTTGCGATCAAACGTGTCGTGGTACTGCGCCTCGGTGATCTCGCCTAGTGGCAACATCGAGCCACCGCCGGCGTTGGCGAACAGTACGTCGATGCGGCCTTGTTCAGCCTCCACCCGTTGGTAAAACGCCTCCAGTTGCTCCAGGTTCGAGGAATCCACCTGCACGCCGGTGGCGTTGCCAATATGTGCGACGGCGGCGTCTAGTTCGGCCTGGCGGCGGCCGGTGATGTAGAGGGTAGCGCCTTCGCTGGCGAAGAGCTTGGCAGTGGCCAGGCCGATGCCGCTGGTGCCGCCGGTGACGATTGCGATTTTGCCTTCGAGTTTGCCGTTCATGTTGTGCTTCTCCGAGTAGGTTGTTTGCTGCGATGGGAGAAGCTTATCGACGAGCCGAAGAATTCAAAATAGAATCGCTTGAAACTTATCATTGCAGAAATGAAATGAGCAAACTTCCCGATTTCGAAGGCTTGGCCATGTTCGCCAAGGTGGCAGAAGAAGGTTCCTTCGCTGCGGCGGCGCGGGTCATGGGTGTATCGGTACCGACGGTGTCGCGCGCGGTCGCACGGCTGGAAGAGCGGCTGGGCGGGCGCCTGTTCAATCGCACCTCACGGCAGTTGTCATTGACCGAGTTCGGTCACAGCATGGCCGGCAAGGCGGGCGAGATCTATCGCCAGGCTGAGGAGGTCGAAGGCGAGGCCATGGAGCTGTCGGTGCAGCCGCGCGGGCAGGTTCGGCTGGCGGTGCCGATGTCGTTCGGGTTGCGCTGGGTGGCGCCGTTGCTGCCCAAACTGATCCGTCAGTACCCTGAGCTGTCCATCGACCTGCACCTGTCCGATGCTTCGGTGGACCTGGTCGCTGAAGGTTTCGACGCGGCGTTGCGGATTGCCGCGCTGCCCGATTCGTCTCTGGTGGCCAGGCGGCTTTGCGCCGTCACTCAGTTTCTGGTGGCTTCGCCTGCTTATCTGCAGCAGCACGGTCGCCCGCAACACCCGAGAGACTTGGCGAACGTGCCCTGCCTGAGCTACGCCTATCGCGCCCGTACCCAGGTGTGGCGCTTCACCGATGCATCCGGAACTGAAGAAGATGTGGTGCCGAACGGTCCGCTGCGAGTCACCAATTCCGATGCCATGCTGCCGGTATTGCTCGAAGGCCTGGCCATTTCCGAACTGCCAGAATTCATTGCCAGTGAATACCTGGCTGATGGCCGTCTAGAGCGGTTGTTGCCTGAGTGGAGCATGACCCGGGGCGGGCTGTACTTCGTAACACCCTCAGCGCGCACACGCCCGGCGAAGATCAGGGCGCTGTCCGATTTCTTCCAGGAGCACCTGTCCGACCCGAGTTGGCGTTGGGATGCGCGATTGTTTTCATAAATGAAACGATGGGTTTCAATCTTTGCCATTTTCGTGGGTTTCATGGCTGGTTAATGTAGTCCGCATGTTCGGCGATCCCGCGCCGCGACCTGTAGTCCATGAGGACGATGACCATGAAAAATGCCGTGCAATTGTTCCAGCAATACCTAGACACTATCCAGGATCCACGCACCGCCGCTGCGCTTTTCGCCGACGACGGCGCGCTGGAAATCCCCTATCTCAAATCCCTGGGTATCCCTGACCGTGCCCAAGGGCCGCAGCAGATCGAAGCCTTCATCGCAGCGCTGTTGGCAAAAGTGCCAGACTTCAAGTTTCGCTGCATTCGCTTTCTGATCGACACCCCGGATCAGGCGTTCGCCGAATACGATGTGGAAGCACCCGTGCCGGCCACCGGACGGATCTACCAACAGTCCTATGCCGGGCGCCTGGTGGCGCGCGACGGCAAGATCCAGTTGCTGCGCGAATCCATGAACACCGTTGCTGCCGCCACCGCATTCGCCCCGCGCGATCCTGCCTGAACACCGTCGAATCCCAGGAGAATACCTATGCAAGCCACCCACATCGCTGCAACGTCCGACCACGACAAGACACAACCTACACAGATTCTGGTCAGCGCCTATTACCGCGTTCATCCCGATGATCGCCAGACTTTCATCGACGCCGTTGTCCCGGAAATGCTCGCTGCGCAGAAACTCCCAGGCTGCATCTACTACGCATTTGCCCAGGATCTGACCAATCCGAATACTTTTCACCTCACAGAGGGATGGGCTGATGAGCAGGCGTATGAACGCCATGAGCACTCGGCCACTTTCCTCCACGCGCTCGCCACGGTGGTGAAGAACGTGCGGATACTGAGCCGGGAAGGCATTCGCTATGACGTGGCTAAACAACACATCGACGACCCTCGTGGAAAAGTACGATAAGTCAAATTCTGAACGTCATTTGGAAGGTGCGGATCAGCCCCACAGGGCCGCTCTTACACTGGGTGGTGAGGCTTGCGGGGCTCAGTCCACCCACCGCCACAGCGGCTCATCCAGCAACCCGACCCCGCGCAACTGCGTCTGCCCCTGATCCTTTTCAAGCTCCAGCACATTGCACCCTTCACACGCCGTCAGCGCGTCGATCAGCGGCCTGCTGTGCGACACCACCCACACCTGGCTACGCTGCGACGCGCGGATGATCAAGCGCGCTAGCGCCGGCAGCAGATCTGCATGCAGGCTGGTTTCCGGCTCGTTGAGCACCATCAGTGACGGTGGTCGGGGCGTCAACAGGGCTGCCATCAGCAACAGGTAACGCAAGGTGCCGTCCGACAGCTCCGTCCCGCCCAGGGGCCGCAGCAGCCCGTGCTGGTAAAGCCTTACGCTGAACAGCCCGCCGGGTGGTGCATCGATCTCCAGGCGGCTACCGGGAAATGCGTCATCCAGCGCGGCAACCAGGTCTTCGACGTCACCAATCTCGATGATGGTCTGCAGCGCCGAGGCGAGATTGCGGCCGTCGTGGTGCAGTACGGGCGAGCGGGTGCCGAGCTGTGGCTGGCGGCAGGGGGCGTCGCGATCGATGCGGAAGTGATCGTAGAAGCGCCAGCTGTTGATGAACGCGCGCAGCTCGCCGATCTCCGGGGCCTGGCGGGGGCGGCCGACGATGTTGAAGAAGCTTTCGCTGCTGTCGGCATGCTGGTCGAGTACGGACCAGCTGGTGCCTTCGCGGGCACGTACCAGGGCGTTCTTGCGCTCGACCAGCAGTGACGTGGGGCGGTAGGCGCCGGCGCCCCAGATGGCTTCGCACTTGATCTCGGGGTCGAGCATGAAGGCGCTCGGGTAGGGCAACGGGATGGGTAGGCCGAGAGAGATGGCGAAGCCGAAATCCTCGGTGGCGAACCCGAGGCGCAGGCGTCTGACGTCGGTCGGGTGCTGGCCTTGGATGGGCACTTCACCGCGCTTCATGCGGGCGCTGGTTTCCGGGCCGGCCCACCAGGTCGAGTCCAGGCCGCCTTCGCGGGCGAGGGCTTCGATCACGCCGCCTTGGGCGGTTTCAGCCAGTAGGCGCAGGGCTTTGTACAGGTTGGATTTGCCGCTGCCGTTTGCGCCGGTCACCAGGTTGAGCTGGCCTAGCGGCATGACGAGGTGCTTGATCGAGCGGTAGTTGCCGATGGCGAGGGTGGTGAGCACGCGGGGCGTCCTGGCTTGGGCATGAGGGGCGATTGTCACCGATGCTGGGTGGGGTTGCCAGCCGCCGGGTGCTCGGGGTTGGTGGGTGATGTGAGTCCGTCTGTATCGGTGATGGGGATGGCACCGGCTTTGCCGGTGATCGCGGGACGAGCCCGCTCCTACAGAGACCGTGCATCTGAGGGAGCGGGCCGCGCCTGTGCCATTCGTCTCAAGCGCCTGGTTCGTGTGCCAGACGTTTGAGCAGCGCTTGCGCCGCCGCCTCGGACGACGCCGGATTCTGGCCGGTGATCAGATTGCCATCCTCGACCACGTAGCTCGCCCAATCGGCCGCCTTCGAGTACTCACCACCGTTGGCCTTGAGCATATCCTCCACCAGAAACGGCACCACATCGGTCAACCCGACAGCCTCTTCCTCGCTGTTGGTGAAACCGGTGACGCGCTTGCCTTTCACAACCGACTCGCCATCCGCTGCCTTGACCTGCTTGAACACCCCCGGTGCATGGCATACCGCAGCGATGGGTTTGTTCGAGGCGTACAGGGCCTCGAGCAGGGTGATTGAATCCTTGTCCTCGGCCAGGTCCCACAGCGGCCCATGACCACCTGGATAGAACACGGCGTCGAAGTCGTAAGGGTCGATTTCTCCCAACGGAATGGTGTCGGCCAGAGCGATCTGCGCTTCGGTGTCTTGCTGGAAGCGGCGGGTGGCGGCGGTCTGGGCGTCGGGCTGGTCGCTCTTCGGGTCCAGCGGTGGCTGGCCGCCTTTGGGGGAGGCGAGGGTGATCTGCGCGCCAGCGTCGATGAACACGTAGTAAGGGGCGGCAAACTCCTCCAGCCAGAAGCCGGTTTTCTTGCCGGTGTTACCGAGCTGGTCGTGGGATGTCAGCACCATCAGGATCTTTTTCATACAGGACAAGCCTCCGGATCTTCATGGGCAGCGCGCCTTTCGCCCTGCGTTAGTGTGGGAGGCCCAAGACCGACAGATGTTCCATCGGGTGATTTCACAACGTTTCACAGGCGCGATCCGCCCAATGATCACGGGCGTGCAACTGCGAAAAGCGGCTGATCGCCAGCACAGCTGTCATCGTTCAGTCATCTCGCTGCTTTTCCCTGCACTCACACACCTCGGGCCCGCCAACCCGGCAGCCACCTTCAGGGAGAACGCGCATGTCAGCTCCGGTCACCAACGCCCTCGATATCAAGACGCTCACCAAGAAGGACGCCAGTGCCGACTGGGGCGATGCGGTCGATCGTGCCAAGGCCAAGGACGCCGGCATCGAATGGCAGCGCCCGAAGGACGACAACCGTTCCGCACAGGAAATCATCGACGACAGTCCGCTGTTGAAGAACCTTGGCAACCAGAGCGGGGTGAAGGACAAGCTGCGCGAGCGGGTCGGAGATTTCGAGCACGACGCCGATGCGGCCTACCGCGCCACCCAGGTACTGGACCACATCGAGCGCTTCGACGAGGGTGGCTCGCGACTGGTCGGTGGCGATATCGACAACGGCAAGGTCGATGGTTTCACCAAGGGCGGTGATGCCAAGCACGGCACCGAGGCCGGGCGCTTGCAGGACTTCGGCAAGTACGGTTGGGAAAACCTGAAGGGTGAGCTCAAGCACATCGAGGCGGCCAACGATGACCCCGAGGCACGCAGCAAGGCCGAGGCAGCGGGTATCCGGTGGGAGCGCCCCGAAGGCGACGAACGTTCGGCGCAGCAGATCATCGACGACAGCCCACTGCTCAAGAACCTGGGTAACCAGAGCGGGGTCAAGGACATGCTCAAGGAGCAGGTCGGCGACTTCGAGCACGATGCCGATGCGGCCTACCGCGCGACCCAGGTGCTGGACCACGTGGTGCGCTATGACGAGAACGGCGAGCGCCTGGCCGGCAAGGATGTCGACAACACCAGCATCGACGGTTTCACCAAGGGCGGCGATGCCAGGCATGGCACCGAAGCCGGGCGCCTGCAGGATTTCGGCAAGTACGGGTTCGAGAGCCTCAAGGGCGAGCTGCAGCATGTCGACGACGTGGGCAAGGATGACAAGCGTCGCGAGGCGGCAGAAAAGGCCGGCATCGTCTGGGAGCTTCCCGAGGACGACAAGCGTTCGGCGCAGGACATCATCGATGACAACCCGCTGCTCAAGAACCTCGGCAACCAGAGCGGGGTGAAGGATGCGCTGAAGGAGCAGGTCGGCGATTTCGACAAGGATCCCAACGCCGCCTTCCGGGCCAGCCAGGTGCTCGACCGAGTAGTGGGCTATGACGAGGACGGCAAGGCGCTCACCGGCAAGGATGTGGCCAACAGCAGTGTCGATGGCTTCACCAAGAGCGGCGAGGCGCGTCACGGCACCGAGGCCGGGCGCCTGCAGGACTTCGGCAAGTTCGGTTTCGAGTCGCTGGCCAAGCCGCCGGCCAACGACGAGATCGGCAGCTACAAGGCGTTCCTGAAGACCAACCCGGACGCTGACGCAGGCTCCAGGCAGATCGCCCAGTATGGCGCCATCTTCGATGCCAAGTACGATTCGATCCGCGGCAAGACTGGCGCCGATGGCGCAGTCACCGCAGACAACATCAAGGACTACCTCAAGCAGAATCCGCAACTGAGCAAGCAGGAGCAAGAAGCGCTGAACTTCTTCGCCCAGCCAGGTGCGTTCCGCAAGGTCGATACCGCCAGCAACAACATTGGCGACAAGCCTGACGGCAAGGTCAGTCGCGAGGACGTGCAGAGCTGGCTGAAGAGCGGCTCACCCACCGATGCCCAGGGGCTGGCCAGCCTGATCACCGATGTCGCCGCCGGCAATGTCACCGGCAAGGTCGACACCCGCAAGCTGGGCGAGGATGTCTTCGTGCATCCGGAAAACTACATCGCCGAGGAAAAGGCCGCCGTACTGCTGGACCTGCAGGAGGCGCAGAAGCTGGTGGTCGATGGCGCCAATGCCGGGGTGTGGAACAGCGACTACGGCAAGGTCGCCATCGCCAACCGTTCCGGTGCGATCTGGGAGCCGCAAAAGCTGCTGGAAGACATCAACGACCATATGGCCATCCTGCAGAACGACAAGGAAACCGCCGACTATCTCAAGAGCGCGGGTGATGAGGCAGTGAAGACGCTGTTCGAGGAAAACCCGGGGCTCAAGGACGCCGTCAGCAAGACCTACGAAGACGAGGTCAAGTCCGGCAAGGCGCTGGACGTTGCCTGGGACGCCAACACCAAGGATGGCAAGACCGACCAGCACACTGCACTGGCCAGCTTCTATGCCACCGCCACCAGCCTGCAGTCGATCCTCGGTATCGACGACGCCAAGGCGATCCAGGGCGCGGTCGGCAAGTCGTCGCACAATGAAGATTTCAAGACCTTCTACAAGGATCAGCTGGCCACCGGCGAACGCATGCGCGAACTGCTCAAGGACAACTCGCCCGAGCAGGCCGCCTCGGAGTTCAGCCTGGAGGTGGCGCTCTACAACTCGGCGCTCGATCCGCAGTTCACCGCCCAGTACGACAAGCAGCTCAACGACAACTTCTCCACCATCACCCAGGAGAACCTGTTCAAGGACGCCACCTTCGACGACCTCAAGACCGCGTTCGGCAAGGGTGGTGGCGAAGAGCTGGACGAGGACAAGGTGCGCAAGCTGATCGACCAGATGCGCGATGAGAGCCCCGAGCTGTTGCTCAACCAGGATGGCACGGTGGCCACTACCGACCAGGTGCTGGCGGGCTTCCGTGGCAACTGGGACCTGTTCCGCCAGGGCACCAAGGCCCTGGACAAGATGGGCAAGCTGTCGGACTTCGACCCCAACGGCAACGCCAAGGGCGCTTACGGCAGTGGCGTGCTGCACGGGGTGAGCGGGCTGTTCCTGGCCGGTGTCACCATCGCTCGCGGCGCGCAGAGCGGCGGCAAGCTCACCGATCGCAACATCGTCGACATCACCACCGGGTCGGTGCAGACCACCACGGTGCTGATCGAGGGCGGTTCCAAGGGTTACCAGGAGCACTTGACCAAGGCGATCAAGAACGGTGAGCAGACGCTGACCGACATGAAGGATGGCAAGGTGATGCTCGACCTGCTCGATGAGGTCAAGGCCAACGTCAAGGATGGCAAGCACGCCAAGGTGGTGGCGAAGAACTTCGAGGAAGCTGCCAAAGGCATCGGCGGGCTGGCCGGTATCGTGGCCGGGGCCTATGGCATCTTCGATGGTGTGAACGCGCTGCGTCGTGGCGACAAGCTGGCCGGTGGCTTCGGCATCACTGCCGGCTCGCTGGGCGTGCTGGCGGGCAGTGCCTCGGCGGTGGAGGGCGGACTCGGCCTGCTCGGCGCCAACCTGCCACGCTTCCTTCCGGGCCTGGCGGCCACGGCTGGGGTGCTGGGGTTCCTTGGCGCGGGCGTGGCGGTGCTGGCAGCGATCATCCCGGGCCTGGTCAAGGAAGGGCAGGAGCAGGTCAAGTCGGACAAGTTCGGCTCGTTGCTGGGCGATTCGATCGAGCGCTACGGCATCGACGGGATCAAGGACGGCACCTTGGCCGATATCCCCACCGAGGACTGGCCGGGTGGTGAGGAGTGGACTTCCTGATGATGCGCCGTGGTCGGCGCATGCCTGCGGATTGCTACCGGCCTAGGGCCTATTTCGCGAACCTTCCTAATACGTCGTAGGGCATTTCCGGGGATACCATTTCCCCGGGTTTTGCCGTTGTGTGGCGCCGTCCGTGCTTCTACTCTCCTGGGGCCGGTCGCACATCGTCATCGCGTTTTCAGCCGACGGGCAGAGACACACGCCAGGTTCGCGTGAGTCGGGCTGGAACACGGACGAGGGTGTGCGACGGGCGCTTTTCAACCAACGCTGGGGGAGCCATGGACAACGACGACCAATCGAATAAGCGCGGGAGCCTGAAACTGGTCAGCGCACCCGCACGTATCCGCCGCGAGCCACGCATGGCCTGGGTCCAGGCGATACCCGGGCTGCCGCCGAAGGAAACGCTGATGGAAATTTCCACGCTGCTCGGCTGCGTGACCGAACTCACCCGACGAGCCATCGACAAACCCCAGGATGCCGAACCGCTCATGCGCGCCACCCATTACCTGTGCGGCATGAGCAAGGCGATGATCGACGGCCAACTGACCATCGTACGCGGTGAGGTGCCTGTCGAGGAGGGGGCCTAGCGATACCGCAAGCCGTCGATGCAGGACGCATCGGCAAGCAGACACCGGGATTCACGCGGGCAAGCGTGATAGATTCCCCGGCCTCGTAGTTGCAGACCATGGACAGGCCTCGAAATGAGCAGGACCTCGCAATCCGCTACATCCCGGGTGCGCCGCGTGCGCCCGACCTTCGCCCAGGTGTTTCGCAAGAACCTCAAGCGGGTGCTGACGCACTGGACGCCGTTCACCGTCACGCTGGTGTTCCTCGGGACCTTCCTCGGCAGCGTGAGCTTGTACATCTACACCCGGGCCATCGGTCGCGCCGACCTGTTCATGTCGGCGCTGGATTCCAAGTCATCACTCGCCGCCTGGATGTTCGTGGTCGTCGCGGTGATGTTCTCGCACCTGATCATCCTGATGGGCTCGTCGTGGCTCTACGGCACGGCGGTATCGCTGTTCGGCAGGGTGCGCTGGCTCACCCGCCATGTCGCGCTGTGGCTGGTGATCCCGTTGGCGGTGGGCTACGCCGCCTTCATCGTCCTGGGCTTCTTCTACCATCGAATGCTCAGCCCCGGCGTTGCCATGCTGTTGATCTCGGTAGCCACCGTGCTGGCGTTTGCCGCGCTGTTCTTCTCCCGGTCGTTCAGGTCGTTGTTCGTTCTCGCGGTGCCGAAGAACAAGGGCAAGGCCGATCGCTGGTTTCTTGGGATCTTTCTTTCGTTCACCCTGGTGTTCGCCGTCATCGCCAGTTCGTTGTCGATGCTGTTGATCATCGACACCTACGTCGGGCGGGATAACGAGGCGGCGGTGTCGTTCGTGGCAGGCTTTTCACTGTTCACGCTGCTGATGAGCCTGCTGCCTTCGATGTTGTACTTCGTGTTCAAGGGCGATATCTACCGCAAGTTCGCCGCAGGCATCGGCGGCGCCTTGCTGTTCTTCGTGATCTTCCTCACCACCGCGAAGGGCGCGATGTCGAGCATCACCTATTCGGTGGCCGGCAGTCTGGAAGTACGCCAGGGTTTCTCCCAGCGCTACGTGCTCGATCGCCAGGTGACACTGGCCGATATCGATCCGCTGCTCTGGCACAGCCGTCTGCGTCACGATGGCAAGGTGCAGGTCAGGGCCTACCAGCTGTTCGCCTTCGGTGACCTGCTGTTGCTGTGCCCGCACAGCCTGCTCGGGGCCAAGCTCCACCAACTCCCTGATTACACCCGCCTGTGCATCTTCACCCGCAGCAGTCAGGTGGAGCGCTTGCCGCCGCTGCTGTTGCCAATCGTGCAGCGCGAGCCGCAACGGGCGCAGTGGCAAGAGGCGGCGGAGCGGCGAATGGGCTGGGAGCAGATACGTGGGCAAATGCTGCAGGACAAGCGCTAGGCATGCGGCCTTTATCGGCCTGTCGCCGGTTCACTCGTAGCCTCGCCAATGCCCTGAGTCATGACCTCCTGCGCCGGCTGGCTGGCTACGTTGCGGTTGGCCACCCCGAACGGCACATGCACCATCGGCAGGTTACCGGCCGCCGAGAACAGGTGGCTGCGCTGGTCATCGAAGAACATGTGCGGCTTGAGAATGGACAACACACGGTCCTTCTCCATCCCACCCAGAAAGAACGATTCATCTGGCGAAACGCCCCAGTTTTTCAAGGTGGTCACCACACGCTCATGGGATGGTGCGTTGCGCGCTGTGACGATGGCAATGCGCAGAATGCGCTTGTAGTCAGGGTCTTGCGCAAGCTTCTGGTCTTCGAGGGTGCGAATGTGCGAGAGCTTGCGGTACAGGTCCGCCAGCGGCCCCGGCTGATGCGGGATGGCCTTGCGGGCGAACTCGTGGGCCTGGAAGTCATGGAGGTTGTTGTGCTGCTTGTAGACCGTCTCGGCTTCGTCGTCGGCGATCACGCCGTCGAAGTCGAAGGCCACGCGCAGCTCGGTGTCGATCTCGTCGTCGTAGATGCGTGTGGGCAGCACCAGGCCGGCAGGATAGTCGGCGTCGATGGCGCGTTGCACGTCTTCTTCGTTGGCGCTGAGGAACAGCGAAGCATTGAAGGCCGGGATGTACTCGTAGGGCGAGCGGCCAGACATGAAGGCCGCGCGGCTGATGTCCAGGTCGTAATGCGTGATAGAGCGAAACACCCGCAGCCCGGTTTCCGGCGAGTTGCGGGACAGCAGCACCACTTCAACCGGCAGTTGCCCCGGGAAGGCCTTGTTGATGCTCAGGAAGCGGCGGATGAACGGAAAGGCCACACCCCTGGGGAACGGATTGTCGAGGTTCGCTTCATGATGCTGGCGATAGGCTTCGACGCCTTCACTTTGATAGATGTCGTCGGACTCAGCGAGGTCGAACAGCGCACTGGAGGCAACGCCGACGACAAGTTTCTGTTCGATGGGGTAGGGCATGGAGAAGTCCTGAACCGATAGGCATCACCGAGACTTGGCGCGGTGCGGCCATGATTGTACTGCCATAAAAGGATAGCTGTGATGCTCAAGGTCTTCGTCAGCCCAAAGCGCTGGAAATCCCGCGGTGCGCAGGCGCAAGTCCGCCACCCAAAGGTGCACGCGTGCATCAAAATGAGATATAAAGCCCACAAATTTTCGCCCTGATCAGTAATTTATGTGCGTGTTGCACATTAATGGATATCGTTAAAGCCCAATTCCCAGTCTGAACATCGTCTTCCCTGGATCCGGCCCACTTATTGCTCCGCCAGCGCCAACCCCCCAACACTGGAACACTATAAAAATGAGCTCACCCGGCGAATTCCCCCTGACCGAAGCCCCCCAGCACGCCCGCAAGGGCCTGCTGCCGATTGCCATGGTCCTGTTCAGCTTCACCTTCTTCACCGGCACCATGTTCGCTGGCGGCAAGCTGGGCATGGCCTTCAATTTCGTCGACATGCTGTGGATTGCCACCATCGGCAACACCTTGCTGGCGATCTATGCGGCAACGCTCGCGTTCATCGCCTCGCGCAGTGGCCTGAACACGGTGCTGATGGGGCGTTTCTGTTTTGGTGAGTCGGGCAGCCGGCTCTCCGATTTTCTGCTGGGTTTCGCTGAGCTGGGCTGGTACGCCTGGGGCACGGCGACAGTGGCGATCGTGCTGGTCAAGCTGCTGGGGCTGGCCGAGGGCCTGACCATTCCGCTGATGGTGTTGTTCGGATTGGGCTTCAGCATCACTGCGATCATTGGCTTCAAGGGGCTGGATTGGCTGTCGCGGCTGTCGGTGCCCCTGATGTTCGTGCTACTGGTGATTTCGATGGTCATCGCCACCCGGCACGTGGGCGGTTTCGAAGGACTTATGGCCGTGGTGCCGCACGAGGCGATGAGCTTCTCGGCAGCGGTGACCATGGTCTTCGGCACCTTCGCCAGCGGCGCGACCCAGGCCACCAACTGGACACGCCTGTCGCGCAGTGGCCGGGTGGCGGTCACGGCCAGCGTCGTGGCGTTCCTGGTGGGCAACGGCCTGATGGTGGTGGCAGGCGCCTGGTGCGCGATGGTCTACCAGCAAGCCGACATCGTCGAAGTGATGATGCTGCAGGGCCTGTCGTTCGCCGCCGTGGTGATGCTGTGCCTGAACCTCTGGACGATTCAGGGCCCGACCATCTACAACGTCGCGGCGGCGACCTGCCATTTGGTGCGCAGCGAGCGTCGTCGTACAGCGACGCTGGTGGCGGCCGGCGTGGGCATCGTGCTGGCGATCGGTGGCATGTATGAATGGCTGATTCCATTCCTGGTGCTGCTGGGTTCGATCATTCCGCCGGTCGGTGGGGTGATCATGGCTGACTTCTGGTACCGCCACCGTGGCAAGTATCCGACCCTGGCTTCGGTCAGCCTGCCGCGCTACAACCGCGCCGGCCTATTCGCCTACGCAGTGGGGGCGGTGCTGGCCTACAGCTCGCCGTGGGTCGCCCCGCTGGTGGGTATCGGTGCTTCGGCGCTGTGCTACATCGTCCTGCTTGAAGTCGGTGCGCGCGTGCGCCCCGTGGCACAGGCCAAGCCGTGAGCCTGGCACTCGATGAGCTGCTGGGGCTGCCCGGTCTCGAAGAGATGACCGTGCGGGCCGGTGCACGCAACCTGCAGCGGCGGGTGCGCTGGCCTTACGTGGCGGAGAACGAAGGCATTGCCGAATGGGTGATGGGCGGCGAACTGGTGTTCGTCACCGGTATCAACCATCCGCGTGGCGAGGCCAACCTGCTGAGCCTGGTGGAGGATGGCGATGCTGTCGGCATTGCCGGCATGGTGATCCTCACCGGCGGCACCTTCATCCAGCACATCCCGGCGGCGGTGGTCGAGCGTGCCGAACAGTTGGGGCTGCCGCTGATCGAGCAGCCCTACGCCTTGAAGATGGTGGTGGTCACCCACCTGATCGGCACGGCGCTGGTGCAGATGGGCCAGGTGCGGCGCTCGCGTGACGACATTCTCGGCCAGCTGTTGACCGGCGACTACCCGAGCCTGGCCATTGCCCGCCAGCGCGCTGCACACCTGCAGCTGGCGCTGGACGAGCCCCGCCGTGTGGTCGCGCTGCGGCTGTCGGCGGTCGATGGCCTGTTCGAGCGGCATCGACCGGAGCAGGCCGAACGCCTGTGGCAGAACACCCGCCAGGCGCTCGAAGAGCAACTGGAGGCCTGGTGCCGCACGGTTGCGGGGGCGGTCATGGCGCAATTGCCAGGTGACCTCTTCGTGCTGCTGCTGCCCGACGCACCGGACTTGCGCCCAGCGCTCGCAGCCTTGTATCGGCAACTGGCCGAGGTGACCGGCGAGATGGCGCTGTTCATGGGCCTGTCGTGCCTGGCCGAAGACTGCGCCCACTACCGTCAAGCCTTGGGCGAGGCGCGCCAGGCTCTCGAAGTGGCACAGAACATGCGCCCGGCTACTGGCCTGTGCGATTTCAGCGAGCTGGGTGTGTTGCGCCTGCTGCAGGGGATTGCCGACCGTTCGCTAATCGACAACTTCGTCGCCCAGACCCTCGGCCCGCTGATCGAAGCCGGGCGCAAGCATCCCTACGCCCTGGTGCACACCCTCGATGTACTGCTCAAGGAAAACGGCAACGGCGCCCAGGCGGCGCAACGCCTGGGCGTACACCGCAACACCATCATCCAGCGTATTCAACGCATCGAGCAGTTGAGCGGACAGTCGCTCGATGACTCGCTTTTCCGCATGAATGCTTCCGTCGCGCTGCTGATCTGGCGCATGAGCGAAAGCCAAGGCAAGGAGTAACCCCATGAATATCATCAACGCCCGCCTGCGCGGCAAGACCGGCCTGTTCCGGATCGAGCTCGATGGCGATCGCATTGCCGCCATCGAACCCCAGAACGCGGCGGTTGCACTGAGCAACGCTGCGGACATCGATGCGGCGCAGAACCTGGTGATCCCGCCCTTCATCGAGCCGCACATCCACCTCGACGCCACCCTGACCGCCGGCGAGCCGCGCTGGAACATGAGCGGCACGCTGTTCGAGGGTATCGAGTGCTGGGCCGAGCGCAAGGCCATCACCACCCACGAAGACATCAAGGCCCGTGCCAAGAAGACCATTGGCGCATTGGTCGACCACGGCATCCAGCACGTGCGCACCCACGTCGATGTCACCGACCCGACGCTGGTGGCGCTCAAGGCGATGGTCGAGGTGCGCGAAGAGGTCCGGCACTTGGTCGACCTGCAGATCGTCGCCTTCCCCCAGGAGGGAATCGAGTCGTACGCCAACGGTCGCGAACTGATGACCGAAGCGGTCGCGCTGGGCGCCGATGTGGTCGGCGGCATTCCGCATTTCGAGAACACCCGTGACCAGGGTGTGTCGTCGGTCAAGTTCCTGATGGACCTGGCCGAGCGCACCGGTTGCCTGGTGGATGTGCACTGCGACGAAACCGATGACCCGCAGTCGCGCTTTCTCGAAGTACTCGCCGAAGAGGCGCGGGTGCGCAACATGGGCGAGCGCGTCACTGCCAGCCACACCGTGGCCATGGGCTCCTACGACAATGCCTACTGCTACAAGCTGTTCCGCCTGCTGAAGATGTCGGGCATCAACTTCGTGTCCTGCCCGACCGAGAGCATTCACCTGCAAGGGCGTTTCGACAACTTCCCGAAACGCCGTGGCGTGACCCGGGTGGCTGAGCTCGATCGCGCCGGCATGAACGTGTGCTTCGGTCAGGATTCGATCGTCGATCCGTGGTACCCGCTGGGTAATGGCAACATCCTGCGCATCCTCGAAGCGGGCCTGCACATCTGCCACATGCTCGGCTATGAAGACCTGCAGCGGGCGCTGGACCTGATCACCGACAACAGTGCGCGCACCCTGAACCTGGGCGAGCGCTACGGCATCGAAGTGGGGCGTCCGGCGAACCTGCTGGTGCTGTCGGCGCCGGATGACTACGAGATGATCCGTAGCCAGGGATATGCGCTGGTCTCGGTGCGTGGCGGCAAGGTGCTGATGCGTCGTACCCCGGCGCAGGTCGAGCGCTTCGCCTGAGGCGCTGTGTGGGGGCAACTGCTTGCCCCCACACATCACTGTTCACCCACTGCCTGCGGCAGGTGCCCGAGCGGCAATCCCGTCTGTTCCTTCACCGTGGTGATCGCAAAGTTGCTGCGGATGTCCGTCACCCCCGGCACCTTGAGCAGCGCCTCCATCAGAAACCGCTCATAGGCCCGCAGGTCCGGCACCACCACCTGCAGCAGAAAATCCGACTCGCCCGACACCAGGTGGCATGAGACCACTTCGCTCAACGCCGAGACCGCCTGGCGAAAGGCGGCCGACGATGCCTCGGTGTGCCGCTCCACCTTCACCCCAACGAATACCGTCAACCCCAGCCCCACGCCATCGCGGTCGATCTGTGCCTGATAGCCACGGATGATTCCGGCCTCTTCCAGCAGGCGTACGCGGCGCAGACACGGGGAGGGTGACAGGCCGACTTCCTCGGCCAGTTGCACATTGGTCAGGCGTGCGTCGCGCTGCAAGGCGGCAAGAATCCGGCGGTCAAGGTTGTCGAGTTTCATTTTTGGCATTTATCCGTTTCTTTGAAATCGTGATTGGCACGATATGCCAATAATCCTCTCGCGTGTAGTGAACTACGCAACGCACGCTGGCGCGCTGCTCGTTAAGCTTTCAAGCCAATGATCCCTTGCAGGCAGGAGAGGCGAAGATGGCGAATCTGGAGCTGTTCATTGGCGCGCTGGTCGCGGTGTGCCTGGTCCCGGGGGCGGACATGGTGCTGGTGCTGCACACCTCGAGTACCCAGGGCCGCGCTTATGCAGTAGCGACCGCAGTAGGCCTTGCGATTGCGCGAGCGGTACACGTGACCCTGGCTGCATTGGGGCTGGCGGTACTGCTCAAGACGGTCGGTTGGGCCTTCGAGCTGGTACGCGTGGTGGGCGTGGTGTACCTGATCTGGCTGGGGCTGCGCATCGCTCGTGCGCCCAGCCTGGTGCCTGATCTCAACGGTGCAGACATGCCAGTGGCTCGACGCGCGTACGGCACGGCGGTGTGGCGTGGGCTGCTGACCAATATCAGCAATCCCAAGGCGTTGTTGTTCTGTTCGGTCCTGCTACCGCAGTTCATCGATGCCAGTGTTGGCGAGGTCGGTGGGCAGTTCTTGCTGCTGGGTGTGGTGCTGGTGATCGTCGGGCTGTTGTTCGACCTGTTCTACGCCCTGATCGGCGCTGCACTGGGCTACTGGATGGCGCGCAATCCGAAGGTCGAGGTGGTGCAGCGCTGGACCTTCGCCAGCCTGTTGATCGGTTTTGGCCTGCGCCTGGCGTTGATCGGGCGTCCGCAGTGAGTGCAGCTTGGTCTAGAATGCCGCTTTCCTTCGCTCGACGGACTGGCCATGGACCCGCTCTACCTCATCGCTCTGGGCGCTTGTGTCGCCGGTTTCGTCCAAGGGCTTTCCGGTTTTGCCTTCGGCATGGTCGCCATGTCGTTCTGGGCTTGGGGCCTGGAGCCACGCCTGGCGGCGTCGCTCACGGTGTTCGGCAGCCTCACCGGGCAGTTGATTGCGGTGTTCACCGTTCGCCGCGGTTTCAGTTGGCGGTTGCTCTGGCCCTTCGTGTTGGGTGGGCTTGCGGGCATCCCGCTGGGTGTGTGGGTACTGCCCTACCTGGACATGCTCTGGTTCAAGGCAGTGTTCGGCACCCTGCTGGTGCTGTGGTGCCCACTGATGCTGTTGGCGCCGCGCCTGCCCAGGGTGCCGGGCAATCGCCTGGTGACGGTGCGGTGGGTATGGTTGGCGGTGTGCTCGGTGGCATCGGTGGTTTCACCGGCACCGTACCGACCTTGTGGTGCACGGTGCGCGGCTTTGACCGCGACACCCAGCGCGCGGTCATTCAGAACTTCAACCTGTCGATGCTGGCGGTGACCATGCTCACTTATCTGGGCACCGGTGTGGTGACTTCGGCGATGCTGCCCTGGTTCGGCGTGGTGGCCCTGGCCATGCTGATCCCTACGGTACTGGGCACGCGGGTCTACCTGGGCATCAGCGAAGCGGCGTTTCGCCGGCTGGTGCTGGGGCTGCTGACCTTGTCGGGGATAGCCATGCTGGTGGCGTCGGTGCCGGTGTTGCTGGGGCGCTGAACGCTTGCCTATGGGCGGTTTACTTGGCACGCTTGGCCCCGGTCTGCAAACGCACATGCCGCGATACAAGGAACCGCCAAGGTGAGCTGGGAAAAAGTCGGGAAAGCCCTCGCGGGCCTGCTGGTCATCGTCGTCGCCGGCGCGGCGCTTTATGCGTCGCTCAAGGACGATCGTGGCCTGAAGGCCTATGTCGCCTACGAGGCCCTGACCTACCCCAGCCAGTTCAACGAGCGCATCGGCCAGGCCCGTGAGCAACTCAAGTACGAGCGGCTGTTCGCCGGGGTCGAGGCGCTGGCCAAAGGTGCATTGAGTCGCGATCAGGTCGAGGCCCTGGTGGCCCAGGCGCAGACGCCCTACATGCAATTATTCGCCAAGCCCTTCGAGGCGGGGCTGGTGGACCATCGCACCGGGCTGTTCATCACCTTGCGCAATACGCGTGACGAACCACTCAAACAAGTACACATCCGCCTGCCAGCCAAGGGCCTGGTGCAGGTGCGCGATGACGCCGGGGACGACAGCATTCCCGAGAACGCCACCAACATCATCGAGATCCCGTCCATCGAGGCCGGTGGGGTGTGCCGGGTGTGGGTGTACTTCGATGCCGACATCTCGCAGATCACCCAGGGCGGTATCAGCATCGTGCATGCCGAGGGGCCGGCGCAAATTCAGGTAATGCGTGAGGTGAGTGGCTTCGAGGCGACGATGGCACGTTATGGGCAGATACTGGTCGGCCTGGTCGTAGCGTCTGGTGTGCTGGTGCTGGGGCTGGCTTATGTCATCGTGCGTCAGCGGCGTCGTTTGCGCCGGTTGCGCGGCTGAGGTTCGGCAGCGCCTCGTCCACCAGTTCGATCCAGTGCCGAACCGGTGTTCGGCCAGCGCTGTCGAGGTGATGCTGGCAACCGATGTTGGCGGTGACGATCACCTCGGGGTTGCCACTCTCCAACGCGTTCAGGCGGTTGTCGCGCAACTGGCGTGACAGCAGGGGCTGGGTCAACGAATAAGTACCCGCCGAACCACAGCACAGATGACCATCCGGCACCGGGGCCAGGCTGAAGCCCAGGCGCTGCAGCACGCTCTCGACTGCACCTGCAAGCTTTTGCGCATGCTGCAGCGTGCACGGGCAATGGAAGGCCAGGCGCTGGTCAGCCTGGATGCCCAACTGCTCCAATGGCTCCTCGCGCAACACCTGGACCAGGTCCCGGGTCAGTTCGCTGATGCGTGCGGCCTTGGTGGCGTAGGCCGGATCGGCCGCCAGCAGGTGCCCATAGTCACGCACGAAGGCACCGCAGCCGCTGGCTGTCTGCACGATGGCTTCGGCGCCGGCTTCTATCGCCGGCCACCAGGCGTCGATGTTGCGTCGAGCCCGGGCAAGGCCTCTGGCCTGTGCATCGAGGTGGTAGTCCACGGCGCCACAACATCCCGCTTCACGGGCTGCGATCACCGAAATCCCCAGGCGGTCCAGCACCCGCGCTGCCGCCGCGTTGATGTTGGGCGACAGCGCCGGTTGCACGCATCCTTCGAGCATCAGCACCCGACGGGCGTGCTGGACCTTGGGACGCGCTTTGAGTGCAGGCTCATGGCGCGGCAGCTTGGCCTGCACCGGCTTCGGCAGCAGTGGCCGAAAGGCCCTGGCTGTGCGGGTCAGGGCCTTGAACAACGCAGGCCTGGGGACAAACAGGCGCAATCCGTGGCGTAGCAGGCGCTCGCCCAGCGGCCGCGGCACCTGCGCGTCGACCACGGCACGACCGATGTCCAGCAGGTTGTGATACTCCACCCCGGACGGGCAGGTGGTCTCGCAGTTGCGACAGCTCAGGCAGCGGTCCAGGTGAGTCTGGATGCTGGCGGTGGCCGGTTGCCCTTCGAGTAGCAGCTTGATCAGGTAGATGCGCCCACGCGGCCCATCCAGCTCATCGCCCAGCAGTTGATAGGTCGGACAGGTGGCGGTGCAGAAGCCACAGTGCACGCAACTGCGTAGGATGCGCTCGGCCTCGTCGGCCCGTGGCAGGCGCTTGGCCTGTTCGCTCAGGTTGGTCTGCATGGCTGGCCCTCATATGTCGGCATACAGGCGGCCGGGGTTGAAGATGCCGCGAGGATCGAGTTGTCGCTTGAGGTTGCGCTGGTACCGCAGCAATGGCTCGGGCAGCGGATGGAACCCGGCGCTGTGGCAGGCATGCAGCGTGGCATGGCCGCCGAGGCCTGCGACGGCTTCGCGGATGACGCTGGGCGAGGCGGCGGATTTCAGCCAGCGTTGGGCGCCACCCCAGTCGAGCAACTGGCGGCCGGGCAGGCTGAGCGGTGGGCTGTTATGCGGCAGTGACAGGCGCCACAGGGGCTCGTCAGCGGCGAAGAAGGCCAGGCGTTGTTCACGCAGGTCATGCCAATAGCGGTTGTCCAGCAGCGCGCCGCCCAGGCGCTCGGCGGCAGAGGCCACGGAGCCTTCACCGCCTTCCAGGCGCAGGTACAGGGCGTCGCCGTCATGGCAGGCGGCTGTGATCGGCAGCGCTTGCTGACCCCAGGCTGCCAGCTCGCCCAGGGCGTGCCGAAGATCCATCGACAGGCGCAGGCTCTGGCAAGTGCGCGGTCGCGGCAGCACCTTCAGCGATACCTCGGTCAATACCCCCAGGCAGCCGAAACTGCCGGCCAACAGGCGCGACAGGTCGTAGCCCGCGACGTTCTTCATCACCTCGCCACCGAAGCGCAACAGCTTGCCGTGCCCGGTGATCACCCGGGTGCCGAGCACATGGTCGCGTACCGAGCCCGCCCAGGGACGACGTGGCCCTGCCAGCCCGGCCGCGACCATCCCGCCCAGCGTGGCGCCGTCGCCCAGGTGTGGTGGTTCGAACGGCAGCATCTGCCCGGCCTCGTACAGCACAGCCTCGATCTCGCGCAGCGGCGTGCCGGCGCGTGCCGTGAGTACCAGCTCGGTGGGGTCGTAGCTGACGATGCCGCGATGGCTGCGGGTGTCGAGGGTCTGGCCGTCGACCGGACGACCGAGCATGGCTTTGCTGTCGCTGCCCTGGATACGCAATGGCGTACGCTGCTCGAGGGCCTGACGCACCTGCTCAAGCAGGTCGGCGCTGGCATCGTGATCCTGATCCATCAGAAACGCTCCAGGTCGGGGAAGGGTAACTGGCCGTGGTGCACGTGCATCGCGCCGAATTCGGCGCAGCGCTGCAAGGTCGGGATGTTCTTGCCAGGGTTGAGCAAGCCCAGCGGGTCGAAGGCGTGCTTGACCGCATGGAACAGCGTCAGCTCGTCGGCGTTGAATTGCGCGCACATCTGGTTGATCTTCTCGCGTCCCACGCCGTGCTCGCCGGTGATGCTGCCGCCCACCGCCACGCACAGTTCCAGGATCTTGCCGCCGAGGACCTCGGCACGCTCCAGCTCGCCGGGCTGGTTGGCGTCGAACAGGATCAAGGGGTGCATGTTGCCGTCGCCGGCATGGAACACGTTGGCCACGCGCAGGCCATGCTCGCGCGACAGCTCGCCGATGCCGTGCAGCACCCCCGGCAGTGCCCGGCGCGGGATGGTGCCGTCCATGCAGTAGTAGTCGGGGGAAATGCGCCCTACCGCCGGAAAAGCGTTCTTGCGGCCTGCCCAGAAGCGCACGCGCTCAGCCTCGTCACGCGCCAGGCGTACCTCGCTGGCGCCGGCTGTCTTGAGCACGGCCTCGACGCGCAGGCAGTCGTCGTTCACGTCTGCGTCCACGCCGTCGAGCTCGCACAGCAGGATGGCGGCGGCCTCGGCCGGGTAGCCTGCGTGGATGAAGTCTTCGGCGGCCCGTAGCGACAGGTTGTCCATCATCTCAAGGCCCGCGGGAATGATGCCTGCGCCGATGATGTCGGCCACCGCACGAGCGGCCTTTTCCACACTGTCGAAACTGGCCAGCAACACCCGCGCCACCTGTGGCTTGGGCAGCAGCTTGACGGTGACTTCGGTGACGATGCCCAGCAAGCCTTCGGAGCCGGTGAACAGCGCCAGCAGGTCGAAGCCTGGGGCGTCCAGGGCATCGCTGCCCAGCGTCAGGTATTCGCCCTCGATGGTGAGGACTTCGACCTTGAGCAGGTTGTGCACGGTCAGGCCGTACTTCAGGCAATGCACGCCCCCGGCGTTTTCCGCGACATTGCCGCCGATCGAGCAGGCGATCTGCGATGAGGGATCGGGCGCGTAGTAAAGACCGTGTGGCGCTGCTGCCTGGGAGATCGCGAGGTTGCGTACACCCGGTTGGACACGGGCGAAGCGACCTGCTGGATTGATCTCAAGGATGCGATTGAAGCGCGCCATCACCAGCAGAATCCCCTGCGCCAGCGGCAGAGCTCCGCCCGACAGGCCGGTACCGGCTCCCCGGGCCACCACCGGCACCTGTTGCGCGTGGCAGATCTTCAGCAGCGCCTGGACCTGTTCCAGGCGTTGGGGCAGCACCACCAGCAGTGGCACCACGCGGTAGGCGCTGAGGCCGTCGCATTCGTAGGGGCGCAGGTCTTGCTCGGTGTGCAGGATGTCGAGGTCGGGCAGGGCGCTGCGCAGGGTGTCCAGCAGCGCGGCCTTGTCGACCGTGGGCAGTGCGCCGTCCAGGCGCTCGTCGTACAGGATGTTCATGGGGCGGACTACCAGGCACTTGTCGTTGTTGTGCGGGGAAGGATAGCTACCCCTCGGCCTGGTGCACCCTTCAGTGGGCGTTCTGGGTGAGGCGAATGATCTGCCGGGCCAGATACGCACCGGTCAGGATCACCCCGAACAGGCGCAGCGTCTGCATCGCCAGGACCATGCCGACATCGGCGTGGGTTTCCACCGCGATGATCGCCATCGCATCCAGGCCGCCGGGGCTGGTGGCCAGGTACATGGACAGGAAGTCGGTGCCGGCGAGCCGTGCCAGCAGCCAGGCACAGCCCGCGCAGAGCAGGATCAGCACCACGGCGCCGGCGATCATGGTCGGCAGGCGCTTCCACACATAGCGCACGGTCTGGCGGTCGAAGCGCAGGCCGATGTAGCAGCCGATGGCGCCGTAGGCGATGGCCAGCACTTCGCTGGGCAGACTGACGTGCAACACCCCCGTCAGTTGCAGCACTGCGCCAAGCATCAACGGCATCAGCAGGGCGCCGGCGGGCATCTTCGACCCGGCGGCAACGCCCACCAGCACCACGCCAAGACCGAGCAGCAGGTTGCCCAGTTGCATGCTGTCGGCGACGACCGCGGCCTGGGCCGCGTCGCCAGCAACGCTGGTGGCGCCCAGTAGATGACTGACCAGCGAGCCGATCATCACCACACACACCACACGCACGTACTGCATGGTGGCCACCACGCGTCCGTCGGCGCCGTTGTCTTCGGCCATCGACACCATCGCCGAGGCTGCGCCCGGCGCAGTACCCCAGGCAGCGGTGCTGCCGGGAATGCCGCCGAAGCGCACGGTACCGAGGCCGACCAGGGCGCTGAGCACCACCGTGACGAAGGTGGCGAACAGCATCAGCGGCCAGGCGTCGGCCAGCGAGGCGAGCACCGACCAGGTCACCGAGTGCGCCACCAGCAGCCCGACACAGCCCTGGCCGAAGCGGAACACTTGGCGATGCAGGCGCAGTTGCGCGCCGGATACTCCGAAGACGATGGCCATCAGCATGGGGCCGAGAAACAGCCCGGCCGGTACGGCGAGGGCGTGGAGGATTTGCCCGGCGGCGCCAGCACAGAGGATCAGCGCGAGCCATCGCAAAATCAGGGTGGGGGACGCGTTCTTTGCTGCTTGGGGGGGTAGGGCGGTGGGCAAGTCGATCTCCCTGTACGGCGAGAGCCAGAGGCGGCTGACAGAGAAAATTATCGACCTGTGAATTGATCAAGTCTATTTTCTAATTTCTATGAATCCATAACTGAAATTCATCGATCATGGACCTACGTGACCTGACTTACTTCGCCACCATTGCCGAACTCGGCCACCTGGGGCGCGCCGCACAGCAGCTCAACCGCAGCCAACCGGCGCTGAGTAAAAGCATCCAGCGCCTGGAAGAATCGTTGGGCGCGCGGCTGTTCCAGCGTGATGGCCGGCGCATCAAACTGACCGATGCTGGCGCGTTGTTGCTAGCGCGCGGCAAGCAGTTGCAGGTGAGCATCGCCGAGACCGAGCGTGAAGTGCGCGACTTCGCCAGCGGCCTGGTGGGCAACATCCGTTTGGGCTGTGCCGCGAGCATGGCCGAGCACCTGCTGCCGCAACTGACCGCTTCGCTGCTGGAGCGAGCGCCGCAACTGACCTTGAAGCTGTCGATCGGCCAGGACGACATGCTCAAGGACTCGCTGCGCTCAGGGCGGCTGGACGCAATCATCTGCGGCTTGATCGTCGATGACCCGCAGTTTCGTTCCTACCCGATCCTGCAGGACGAAGCGGTGGTGGTGGCCAGCGCCGATCACCCGGTGTTCTCGGGTGATGTGCAGTTGAAGGACCTGTGCAACTACCGTTGGGTGCTGGCAGCTCCCACGGTGACGGCGCGACGCTGGATCGACAATGTGTTCAGCAGCCACCAGTTGCCGCTGCCCGAGGTGCAGATCGAGACCAACTCGATCTCGCTGCTGCCTCGGCTTATTGCCAAGACCCGTCTGCTGAGCTTTGCCGCACGCGAGACACTGGAGCATGGCCTGGGCATGTCGTGGCTGCGCGAAGTGCCGCTGGAGGCCACTACCATGCGCCGCACGGTCGGGGTGACAGTGCGCGCCGAAGGCTACCTGCCGCCAGCGGCGGGGGCGATGGTGGAGTTGTTGAGAAATGCCGGGGATGGGTTCTTTCGCGGGGATTGATCGGTTTGGCGCTGGCCATGCCGGTATTTGCGCTCAAACCCGCCCCCCGGCCCCGGCTCACATGGGCAACAGCCGATCCTGGATCACTTCCTTCATCACCAGCGTGGAGCTCAGCCGTTTCACATTGGGAATGCTGGTGAGGATTTCGTCATACAGCTTCTGGAACGCCGGCAGGTCCTTGGCCACCACATGCAGCAGGTAATCCGGATCGCCGAACAGGCGCTGCGCCTCGACGATCTGCGGCACCTCGGTCACCGCGGCTTCGAAGTCGGCCACTGGCTGGCGGGTCACCTCGCGCAGGGTGACGAACACCAGCGCCGCAAAGTTCAGGCCCACCGCCGAAGGCGCCAGGCGTGCGTGGTAACCGAGGATCGCCCCGGACGCTTCCAGCGCCTTGAGCCGACGATGGCAGGGCGAGAGGCTCAGGCCAACGCGGTCGGCCAGTTCGGTAACCGACAGGCGACCGTCCTTTTGCAGTTCGGCAAGGATTTTTCGATCAGTGCGATCCATGAGGGAGAATCTTCCAGGCGTTCTACGGTTGTCGGCAATATACGAAAGATAATCCCCGCACGGAATCCGTAATCTTCCTTTCAACCAGACCTCTGAAAGGAACACCCGAAATGACCCTCAGTGTATTGGCCGCGTTCTGGGCCGTGTCGTTGCTGTTCGTCATCACCCCCGGCGCCGACTGGGCTTACGCGATCTCGGCCGGGATGCGCGGCCGTTGGGTGATGCCGGCGGTGGCCGGGATGTTGTCTGGGCATTTCATGGCCACCCTGGTGGTGGCGGCCGGGGTCGGTAGCCTGATCGCAGGGCACCCGCTGGCACTGACGCTGCTGACCCTTGCCGGTTGCCTGTACCTGCTGTGGCTGGGGGGCAACCTGTTGCTCAAGCCGGCGGCGCCGCAGGCGGGAGTGGTTCAGGCGGGAGAGACCGGATCGCGCTGGGCGCTGCGCGGATTTTGTGTCAGCGGGCTCAACCCGAAGGTGTTCCTGCTGTTCCTGGCCTTGTTGCCGCAATTCACCGACCCCACCTCCAACTGGCCGCTGCCGCTGCAGATCCTGCTGCTGGGGCTGGTGCACCTGTGCAGTTCGCTGGTGATCTACCTGATGGTCGGCTACGGCGCCAAGGCCGTGCTGCGCACCCGGCCACAGGCGGCGCAGATCGTCGGGCGGGTGTCGGGCTCGGTGATGATCACGATCGCGTTGGGTCTGATTGTCGGGCAGTTCGGATGAATGCCTGGATTTGCAGGGGCAGCCGTTCCACGATGGCCTCGACAGCGGATACACTTCGCGCTCCCCTCGCACGCCAAGGATGCGCCCGATGCCTGAGTTATCCCACCTGCTGGCTTTTGCCCTGATCGCACTGGGCATGGTCCTGACCCCCGGCCCGAACATGGTCTACCTGATCTCCCGCTCGATCTGCCAGGGGCGGGTTGCCGGGTTGATCTCGCTGGGCGGCGTGGCCATGGGCTTCGTCTTCTACATGCTCTGCGCCGCACTGGGCATCACCGCACTGGTGATGGCCGTGCCCTACGCCTATGACGCACTGCGCATTGGTGGCGCGCTGTACCTGCTGTACCTGGCCTGGCAGGCGCTCAAACCAGGCGGGCGTTCGCCGTTCCAGGTCCGCGACCTGCCGGCCGACAGCCCGCGGCGGCTGTTCATGATGGGGTTTCTGACCAACCTGCTGAACCCCAAGATCGCGGTCATGTACCTGTCGCTGATGCCGCAATTCATCGAGCCGGGCCATGGCAGCGTACTGCTGCAATCGCTGGTGCTGGGCTCCACGCAGATCGTCATCAGCGTCACGGTCAATGCGATCATCGCCCTGATGGCCGGCTCCATTGCCGTTTTTCTCGCCGGTCGGCCACTGTGGCAGCAGGCTCAGCGCTGGTTGATGGGGACGGTATTGGCCGCGCTGGCGGTGCGCATGCTGGCTGAAGGGCGTCGCTGAAGGCGCTGATGCGAAGACGGATGGAACGTCTGCGCTGCGCTGATTTCATATCCTCAGATACTCAATACAGTGCCCGGAAACACTGATGGTCTGCATGACATGAAATCACTACAGGACGGTGATACCGAACACGCTCGGCCCCTGGCGCCCGCCTTTCTGATCAACGGCGGCACGGTCGGCTCGCTGTTGCAGAGCCTGGAATGGACCGAGTCGCCGCTTGGCGCCCCAGGCACATGGTCATTCAGCCTGCAGACGCTCATGGCGACTATCCTCCCGGCCAAGGCCCAGATCGTGCTGTTCTGGGGGCCGGAGTACGTGGCGCTCTACAACGATGCCTACGCCCCGACCATCGGTGCCAAGCACCCACGTGCGCTAGGGCGGCCTGCCCGCGAGCACTGGAGCGAGTTGTGGGACGATCTCGAACCGTTGCTACGCAATGTGCGTGACACCGGCGAGACCTTCTCGGCGCGCGACCGTCCGTTCTATATCGAGCGCCGGGGCCTGGGCGAGACAGCCTATTTCGATGTCTCCTATTCGGCGGTACGCGAGGCCGATGGCAGCGTGGGTGGGGTGCTGTGCATCGTCACCGAAACCACCGAGCGCGTTCAGTTCGAGCGGCGCCAGGCGTTCCTGCTGGCATTGGGCCGGGCGCTTCCGGGGATGGACGAACCCGAGGCGATCGAGACCTTTGCCACGCGCCTGCTCGGTGAGGAGCTGGGCGCCTGCCGGGTGTGCTTTGCCGAGGATCTGGGCGATGACGAGCGCTATGTCGTCGCCCGTGACTGGGTCGATGGGGTGCCGTCGCAAACAGGGGAGCACTTCTGGCGCGGACATGACGGGTTGTTGCGCGAGCAACTTCAGGCGGGGCATGGGGTTCATGACGACTATCCGGCTGGCGCCTCCAGAGACCTGTGCGCCAGCCTGAAGGTGCCGCTGCTGCGCAGCGGTGTGCTCGACGCCATGCTGTGTGTCTACTTCAATCGCCCTCATGCGTTCGTCGACGATGAATGTCAGCTGGTGGAAGAGGCGGCCAAGCTGGCCTGGTCTGCGATCATCCATGCCCGCTCGGAGCGAGCGTTGCGCGCCAGCTCCGCGCACCTGGAGGCAACGCTGGCCGAGCTGATGACGCTCAACGCCACGCTGGAGGAGCGGGTTGCCAGCATGCTGGCCGAGCGTGAGTCCGACCTCATGCAGTTGCATGAAGCACGCAAGATGGAGGCCGTCGGCCAACTGACCGGCGGCATTGCCCATGACTTCAACAATATGCTCACCCCGATCATCGCCTCACTGGAGCTGATCGCCCGGCGGCCGGACGACGCGGCGCGTTCGACGCGTCTGATCGAGGGCGCCCTGCAGGCGGCGGAGCGGGCACGCAGCCTGGTCGGCCGTCTGCTCAGCTTTGCCCGGCGCCAGACCCTCAAGCCTGAGCCCGTCTGCCTGGCTGCACGGATCGGTGACATGCACGGATTGATCATGCGCTCGCTGGGGCCGACCATCGAGGTACAGGTCGATGTCGACCCGGCGCTGCCGGCAGCGGTGGTGGACCCGCATCAACTGGAGCTTGCGCTGCTCAACCTGGTGCTCAACGCGCGCGATGCGATGCCAGGCGGTGGCAGGTTGAGGATTCGTGCGGGGCTGGACGCAGCACGGGCAGCAGATCGGCCTGCAGGGCCTGGGCAAGGGGCGATGGTGTGGCTGGAGGTGGCCGATAGCGGCTGCGGTATGAGCGATGAGGTGCTGGCGCGCTGCTGCGAGCCATTCTATTCCACCAAGGGCGCGGGCAAGGGCACCGGGCTTGGCCTGCCGATGGTGCAGGGGCTTGCACTGCAGTCTGGCGGCGGGTTTGCCATTCGTTCGCAGCCGGGGCAGGGGTCGACAGCGACATTGTGGCTGCCGACCACTGACGCCGAAACCCTGTGTCGGGATGACCCGGTGGACGAAGTGTCCAGGCCGACGCGCCCGGTCAGGGTATTACTGGTGGATGACGAAGCCATCGTGCTCCATGCCACGGCAATGCAGCTGCGTGACTTGGGGTATGAAGTGAAAGCGGTCTTGAGTGCGGCCGAAGCCGAGCAGGTGCTGGAGCAGGGATTCGCCGTGGAAGTGCTGGTGACCGACCAGATGATGCCCGAGCGGACCGGCGCCGAGTTCGCCCAGGCGCTGCGGCGGCGTATGCCGGCGCTGCCGGTGTTGATCATCACCGGCTATGCCAACCTCACGCCGCGTGAGCTCTGTGGCTTCGAGGTATTGCGCAAGCCGTTCCGCCGGGCGGAGTTGGCGCAGAGCCTGGCGCGCTTGCTGCCGCTGGTTTACGCGCAATCCGAGGGCTGACGTCGTTTCCTGTGGGGGCGGACCCTGCAGACTCCAGTTGCAAAGACCCAGCGCCCACTGATCCCATCGCACAAATACTGTGCAAGGCCGTTGCAGCTACTGCGTGAGCACCTGATCCAGCAACTGGCACACCTGCTCGGCCGAATACGGCTTGGCCAGGAAGGCGAAGCCCTGATGCCCCCCTTCGGCAATGGCATCGCTGTAGCCGGAGGTGAGGATCACCGGCAGTTGCGGCCTGGTGCGGCGCAGTTCCCGGGCCAGAGCCAGGCCGCCCATACCGGGCATTACCACGTCGGAGAACACCACATCGAAGCCTTGCGGTGTCATGTGCAACTGCGCCAGTGCATCCTCGGCACTGGTCGCCCAGCTGATCTGGTAGCCATGATCCTTGAGTATCTGCGCGGTAAAGCTGCCGACGTCGCGGTTATCCTCCACCACCAGGATGCGCCGCGGCCGGCTGTCGACCGGGGCATTTGCAGCGCTGGCGAGGCTCTGTTCGGTTTCCGGGGGCGAGACCTGAGGCAGGTACAGGGTGAAGGTAGTGCCCTGGCCCGGCACGCTGGTGACCTGCACGTCGCCGCCGGACTGCTTGACGAAGCCGAACACCTGCGACAGGCCCAGGCCGGTGCCATGGCCCGAGGCCTTGGTGGTGAAAAACGGGTCGAAGATGCGCTCCAGCAATTCATGGGCGATCCCGACGCCGCTGTCGATCACCGAGATCGCCGCGAACACCCCAGGCTGCCCCGAGTGCCCACGTTGCGCCGGCATCAGCTGGTCTGGCCGCAGGCGCAGGCGCAGCGTGCCTTCGCCGTTCATGGCGTCGCGGCCGTTGATCATCAGATTGATCACCGCCGTTTCCAGCTGGCCAAGGTCGGCGCGGATATGGCAGGGCGTCTCGGGCAGATCCAGTTTGACCTGGATCCGTGCGCCGGTAGCGGTGTCGAGCATGTCGGCCATGGCTTCCAGCCGCGGGCCCACTTCGAACACCTGTGGGCTCAGGGCCTGGCGGCGGGCGAAAGCGAGCAGTTGGCCGGTGAGCTTGGCGCCGCGATCGACGGTGTCTGACACGGTCTTGAGGTAGCGCTGGCGGCGACTGTCATCCAGTTCCGGGCGCTGCAGGAAATGCAGCGACGAGCGGATGATGGTCAGCAGGTTGTTGAAGTCGTGGGCGACACCACCGGTGAGCTGGCCGATGGCTTCGAGCTTCTGGGTCTGGCGCAGTACGGCCTCGGTGTGCAGCAACTGTGCGGTACGTTCTTCGACACGCTGCTCAAGGGTGGCGTTGAGCGATTCGAGCGCCTGCATCGCTTCGCGTACTTCGGCATGTGCCTGAACCCGCTGGATGTGCGCCCAGCTACGCTCGGTGACTTCGCTGATCAGCGCCCGCTCGTAGCCGGTCCAGGCACGCGGCTGCTTGTCATGGATGGCCATCAGCGCCGTCAGGCGCCCATCCTTGATCAGCGGCATGCAGATGGTCGCAGTGATGCCGATGGCCTGGAAGGTCGCGGCCTCCTGCGGTTCGAGCTCGCTGAAGTTGTCGTTGATCACCAGCGCCAGGCCTGCGCGCAGGCGCTGTACGGCCAGGCGGCCGAAGTCGGCGAGACGATATTGGCCGAGCAGACGCGGCGAGCCGGGCGTGACCCAGTCTCCGCAGATGGTGAAACCGTCCTGATCGGGCTCCATCACTGCGTAGGCGCAGCTCGACAGGCGCAGGTGCTCGCCCAGCTTCCGGGTGGTGATGGCCAGGATCCGGTCCGGCTCGGTGGCGTTGGCCACGGCGCGGCCGAGGTCGTCGAGGAAGTTGAGGCGGCGGTTGGCGACCACGCTGGCGGTGGTTTCGGTGACAGTGTCGAGCATGCCGACGATCTGGCCGTCCTGGTCGCGGATCGGGCTGTAGCAAAAGGTGAAATAGGCACGTTCCGGCCCGTTGTGGCGGTCGATGATCAGCGGGAAGTCTTCGATGTACACCGCCTCGCCGTCCAGGGCGCGGCGGGTCATGGCGCCTATATCGTTCCAGGCTTCATGCCAGACGTGGCTGAAGGGGCGACCCAGGGCCAGAGGCTTGTCGCCGAGGATTTCGCTGAAGGCATCGTTGTGCAGGGTGATCAGGTCATCGCCCCACAGCACCGCCTGCGGGAATCGCGAGGCCAGGCACAAGGCCACGGTGGTCTTGAGCACGTCGGGCCAGGCATCAATTGCGCCCAGGGGCGTTTTCGCCCAGTCGTGATTGCGGATGCGTTCGGCCATTAGCCCGCCGCCATCCAGCCATTTCGCCATGAGGTTTGCCGCTTCGTTTGCGTGGAGGGGATAGGGTGCACCGAGAATGTCGGGCTGGCGAGCGATTTGTGAGACAGGGCCGGCCGTGTTGAGGGGCGGGCGCTATTCAGCGCATGAAATGCACCTTGCCGGTGTCGTCATTGCCCATGTAGATGCCATACACCCCGGCCTGGCGTTCGAGGATGTAGCGTTCGAGGATCTGGCGGATCGCCGGGTAGTAGATCGCGTCCCAGGGAATGTCCTCGGGCGCGAAGAAGCGGTAGTCGAGGGTCTCGGGGCCGAACTGGCCGGTCTCCTGGGTGGCGATGGCGCGGAAGATGATGTACACCTCGCTGATCCGCGGCACGCTGAAGATCGAATACGGCGAGACGATATCAGCGCGCACGCCGGTTTCTTCCCACACCTCGCGCAGCGCCGCCTGCTCGGTGGTTTCGCCGGCCTCCATGAAGCCTGCTGGCAGGGTCCAGGTACCAGGACGTGGCGGGATGGCGCGCTGGCACAGCAGGTACTTGCCGTCGCGTTCGATGATGCAGCCGGCGATGATCTTCGGGTTGATGTAGTGGATGTAGCCGCAGGCGGGGCAGTGCAGGCGCTCGTGGGTGTCGCCGGTGGGAACGCCCCGGTCCAGTGCCGTGGTGCATTGCGGGCAGTAGCGCGGGGCGTTGGGCATGATCGGTGGCCTGTGGGGGGTTAAATGCGTGGATCCTTCAGCGCCAGGGGCTCGACCATGTCGCGAACCTTGGCATTGTCGTCCTGCTTCTGGCGCAGGTAGTCCAGTGCCACCTTGGCGGCGGCGCGTACGTGGTCGACCGAGGCCTGATGAGCGGCCAGCGGGTCGCCGCTCTTGATCGCCTCGACCATCTTCTCCATTTCACGGTTGCTGGCGCCGCGGCGGTTTTCCTGCGAGACCGAGGTGGCGCGCAGGTAGCTGATACGTGCCTGCAACTGACGCAGCTGGGTAGCGGCGACGTGGTTGCCGGAGCCTTCGAGCAGCACGTCGTAGAAGCCCTGTACCGAATCGAGCACCTGCTGCAGCTCGCCTTCCTCCAGCGCCTCGCGGTTTACGTCAAGGGCGCGCTCCAGAGCGCGGATGTCCTTGGCTTTGGCGTTGAGGGTGAACAGTTGGACGATCAGGCCTTCGAGCACGCAGCGCAGCTCGTAGATGTCGCGGGCGTCTTCCAGGGTGATGATGGCCACGCGCGGGCCCTTGGCATCGGCGAACTCCACCAGGCCCTCGGACTCGAGGTGGCGCAGGGCTTCACGCACCGAGGTACGGCTGACGCCGAGACGGTCGCACAGGTCGCGCTCGACCAGGCGGTCGCCCGGCAGCAGGTGGAAGTTCATGATCGCCCCGCGCAGCTTGTCGAGCACGATTTCGCGGAGCGTGACGGGGTTGCGGTTGACCTTGAAGCTGTCGTCGAGTGGCTGGCGTTTCATCAGGTGCGCTCTTTATGAGGCTGTTGCGCCAACGTCGGAGTGCCCCGAACCCAGGCGCTCCTTGCAGTGGTTCGAACAGCCCGCTGTTAACGGGTTGGCTCCGCATCGGCTTCGGCGAACGCTTCGCGGGCCAGGCGGAAGCTGTCCACCGCCGCGGGCACGCCGCAATAAATGCCGACCTGGAGCAGGATTTCGCGAATCTGTTCACGGCTCAGGCCGTTGCGCAAGGCGCCGCGGATATGCAGCTTGAGCTCGTGGGGCCGGTTGAGGGCGGAAATCATCGCCAAGTTTATCATGCTGCGCTCTTTGAGCGATAAGCCGTCGCGGCCCCAGACATGACCCCAGCAATACTCGGTGACCAGCTCCTGGAGCGGCTTGGTAAAGTCGTCGGCGTTCTGGATGGAGCGGTTGACGTAGTCCTCGCCCAGCACCTGGGTGCGGATCTGCAGGCCTTTCTCGTACTTTTCATTGCTCATTGCAGTGCTCCGAATGAAAACAGGGGCCGCAACCGAGGGTGAGTCGATTAGCGCGGCCCCTAAAAACAGGGACATCGGTGTGGGTTTCTTCGCGGGTGAAACCGATCCCACAGAGGGCGCAGAAATTCTGACCCCTGTGCAGTCCCTGTGGGAGCGGGTTTACCCGCGAAGCAGACCGCGCGGTCTATCAGCCCAGCGAGGGCAGGGCGCCAAGCTTGCCCTTGTGATAGACCATCGGTGTCACCGGCTCGGCCGGCAGCACCAGGTTTTTCACCGCGCCGACGATAATCGCGTGATCACCGCCGTCGTACTCGCGCCACAACTCGCACTCGATGATCGCCGTGGCCTTGGCCAGCAGCGGGTTGCCCAGCTCGCTCAGGTGCCAGTCGATGCCTTTGGCCTTGTCCTTGCCTTTACCCGCAAAGGCATAGGCCTCGGCGGTCTGGTCGGCCGACAGCAGGTGAATGGCGAACTGCTTGCTGTCGCGCAGGATCGGGTAGGTGTCGGAGGCGTAGTTGGGGCAGAACAGCACCAGCGCCGGCTCGATCGACAGCGCGCTGAAGGCGCTGGCGGTAATGCCGACGATACCGCCATCGCCATCGAGCGTGGTGACCACGGTCACGCCGGACGGGAAGGAGCCCATCACGTCTTTATAGATGCCAGGTTCGATCATCTCGTCCTCCTTCTCAACGCATCACAAACGGATCGGGCATTGGCGCGGTGGACAGGTTGATCCACACGGTCTTCAGCTCGGTATAGGCCAGCACCGAATCGATGCCGCTCTCGCGACCGTAGCCGCTGTTCTTGAAGCCGCCGATCGGCGCCATGGCCGAGACTGCGCGGTAAGTGTTGACCCAGATGATCCCCGAGCGCACGTCGCGCGCCAGGCGATGGGCACGGCCCAGGTCGCGGGTCCAGATGCCGGCGGCAAGGCCGAACTGCGAGTCGTTGGCCATGGCCAGCGCCTCTTCCTCGGTCTTGAAGCGGATCACCGCGGCGACCGGGCCGAACACCTCTTCCTGCATGATGGTCATCGAGTTGCTGTCGCACTCGAACAGGGTCGGCTCGTAGAACCAGCCGTCGCCCTCGACCTCGGCGCGCTTGCCACCCAGGCGCAGCTTGGCGCCCTCGGCCTTGGCCGCAGCGACCAGGCCTTCGACCACGGCCAGTTGCTGGGCGGTGGCCATCGGGCCCATTTCGCTGGCGTCGTCCTGCGGGTTACCGATGCGGATGCGCTTGGCCCGCTCGATCAGGCGCTCGACGAACGCGTCGAAGATCTCGTCCTGCACCAGCAGGCGCGAACCGGCCACGCAGCTTTGTCCGGAGGCGGCGTAGATGCCGGCCACTGCGCCGTTGATGGCGCTGTCCAGGTCGGCGTCGGCGAAGATGATGTTCGGCGACTTGCCGCCCAGCTCCAGCGACAGCTTGGCGAAGTTCTCGGCGCTGCTGCGCACCACATGGCGGGCAGTGGCGGCGCCGCCGGTGAAGGCGATCTTGCGCACCAGTGGATGACGGGTGAGCGCCGCGCCGGTGCTTGGGCCGTAACCGGTGACGACGTTGACCACACCGGCCGGGAAACCGGCTTCCAGCGCCAGGCGGGCCAGCTCCAGAATGGTGGCCGACGCATGCTCCGAAGGTTTGAGCACGATGGTGTTGCCAGCGGCCAGGGCCGGGGCGAGCTTGATCGCGGTCAGGTACAGCGGGCTGTTCCACGGGATGATGCCAGCCACCACACCGATGGGCTCGTGCACGGTGTAGGCGAACAGGTCGGGCTTGTCCAGCGGCAGGGTGCCGCCTTCGAGCTTGTCGGCAAGGCCTGCGGTGTAGTGGAAGAATTCCGGCAGGTAGCCGACCTGGCCTCGGGTCTCGCGGATCAGCTTGCCGTTGTCGCGGCTTTCGAGCTGGGCCAGGTGCTCCTTGTTCTCGGCGATCAGGTCACCGAGGCGGCGCAGCAGCTTGCCCCGTGCGGTGGCGGTGAGCCCGCGCCAGGCCTTGCTATCGAAGGCGCGCTGGGCGGCCTGTACCGCCAGCTCGACGTCCTGCTCGTCGGCATCGGGCAGTTGCGCCCAGGCCTGGGCGGTGGCCGGGTCGAGGCTGTCGAAGGTCTTGCCGCTCTGGGCATCGCGCCATTGGCCGTCGATGCACATCTGGAAACGAACGAGGGTCATGCAACTATCCCCTTGGCGGATTCGGTGAGGGTGCGGGCTTGGCTCAGGAAGTCCAGCAGCATGCGGTTGACTTCGCGCGGAGCCTCAACGGGCATCATATGCCGTTGTTCGGCCAGGACCACGCTGCGGGCGCCGGGAATGCGCGCGGCGAGCTGGCGGGTCATGGCCGGAGTGGAGCCGGAATCGAGTTCGCCGGTGGCGATCAGCGTTGGCACCTGGATGCTGCCCAGGTCCGCTTCGCGGTACATGTCCTGGGTGGCGAACAGCGAATAGGTGGTGTGGTAGCCCTGGGGGTCGTTGCTGGCCAGCACCTGGCGGATGGCCGCGACCTGGGCCGGGTTGGCCGCCTTGTATTCGCGGCTGAACCAGCGGTCCAGCGCCGCGTCGACGTTGGCGTCCGGGCCAAGCTCGGCAGCCTGCGCGGCGCGGGCGATGACACCGGCGCTCTGCTCGGGGCTGCGGTTGAACACGCTGTTGAGCACGACCAGGGCCGCCAGCCGCTGCGGGTAGTGCAGGGCGAAGGCGCGGGCGACCAGGCCGCCCATGGAGAAGCCGATGACGGTGGCCTGGGGAATCTGCAGGTGGTCGAGCAGTTCGGCGAGCTGGGTGGCGTAGCCTTGCAGGTCGGTGTCCGGCGCGGGCAACGCGCTCTGGCCATGGCCGAGCATGTCGTAGGCGATGACCCGGTAGTCGGTGGACAGGCCGACGAACTGGCCACCCCACATTTCCTTGTTCAGGCCCACGCCGTGGATCAGCACCACGGGTTGGCCCTGGCCGAGGCTCAGGTAGCTGGTCCCGGCAGGTGTACGTTCAGCGACAGGCTGAATCATGGATGGCGCTCCTTGAAAGGCCGGTGCCGTGACGCTTGGCTCCGGCCCGTCTGCTTATTGTTATTGAGCGTTGGCTTTCTCGGCAGCCAGTTCTTCCAGGTCGATGTAGCGGTTGCCGATGCGCGGGTGCAGGCGGCCACCGTCGGAGGCGCCCAGGACCACGACGATCTCGTCGGCGCGCGGAGCGTCTTCGATCTGCATTTCCAGGGTGATGTAGTGCGAGCGCAGGCCTTCGTCGTCCTTCTGCATCATCGGGATCTGGATCGAGGTGCCCGGGCCGCCGCGCTTGTTGGTGAAGCTCAGGTAGCTCTTGGCCTGGACCGCTTCACGGTAGTGGTTGCCAAAGCGCAGGGTGTGGATCACCGCCGACGCGTGCTCGATCTCACCCTCGGCACCGACCACCGCTGCCTTGCCGTAGGCCTCAATCTTGTCGGCACCACCGATGGCGGCGGTCAGGCGCTCGACCATCAGCGCACCCAGTTCGGAGCAGTTGGCGCGGATTTCCGGCTTGAGGTCTTCGACGAAACCACGGCCAGCCCATGGGTTCTTGATCACCACGGCCAGGCCGACCATGGTCACTGGTTTGTCGGTGGCCTTGCCGCCTTCGATGCGGGTTTCTTCGGAGTAGGTGACGATCTTGCGGATTTCGAAACTCATGGGGGGCTCCTGGTGAGGGTTATCAGCTCTTGTTGTCTGATGGTATACCATAATATTTGATGTGCAAGAGGGGGCGGGAAATTTCTCCTGCGGGGGGACGAAAGGTGTGCTGTGCCGCGGTTTTCTGGGGTGTCTGTACTGATCTTCTGGTGGGCAGGCGCAGTTGAAGCGCAGCCAAAAAAAATGCCCGCTCTCACAGGTCATGAAAGCGGGCAGGTGCAGCGGGCTACCGATCAGGCAAACGCTGGCACCACTTCCTTGATGAACAGCTCCAGCGATTTGCGTTTCTCTGCGTGCGGCAGGCTGTTGTCACACCAGAAGCTGAATTCGTCGACGCCCAGTTCCTGGTAGTACTTGATGCGCGCAATGATTTCTTCGGGGGTGCCGATCATGGTGTTCTTGCGGATGTTCTCCAGCGCGAAGGCCGGTACCTCGGCGAACTTGGACTCGGGGCTGGGCTCCAGGAAGCCATTGACCGGGGTGGTCTTGTTGCCGAACCAGGCATCGAAGGTGCGATAGAAGCGCGAGATCGCCTGGGCGCCGATCTTCCAGCCATCGGGCTCGGCCGGGCTGTGCACGTGGGTGTGGCGCAACACCATCAGTTGCGGGCGCGGCACTTCAGGGTTGTTGTCCAACGCGGCCTGGAACTTGTTCTTCAGGTCCAGCACCTCTTCATCACCCTTCATCAGTGGGGTGACCATGACATTGCAGCCATGCTTGACCGCAAAGTTGTGCGAGTCCGGGTCGCGGGCGGCGATCCACATCGGTGGCATGCCGTGCTGCACAGGCTTGGGCACGCTGGTGGAGGTGGGGAAGTTGTACACCTCGCCTTCGTGGGCGTAGTCGCCCTGCCACAGGGCGCGGACCGCCGGGACCATCTCGCGCAGGGCCTTGCCGCCGTCGGTGGCGGGCATGCCACCGGCCATGCGGTCGAACTCGAACTGGTAGGCGCCGCGGGCCAGGCCCACTTCCATGCGGCCGTTGCTGATCACATCGAGCAGGGCGCATTCGCCAGCTACGCGGATCGGATTCCAGAACGGCGCGATGATGGTGCCGGCGCCCAGGCGGATGGTCTCGGTACGGGCAGCCAGGTAGGCCAGCAGCGGCATGGGGCTGGGCGAGATGGTGTATTCCATGGCGTGGTGTTCGCCGATCCATACGGTGCTGAAACCGCCGCGCTCGGCCATCAGGGTCAGTTCGGTCAGGTCTTCGAACAGCTGGCGGTGGCTGACCTGGTCATCCCAACGTTCCATGTGTACGAACAGCGAAAATTTCATGGGGCTTTCCTCGGAGCTTGTTGTGGTCGATGTGGGGACGGCGCGGCACAGGGAAACAGGCCGCGTCCTGAATGACACCGGCTTTGCCGGTGATCGCGGGACGAGCCCGCTCCCACAGAGTCTTGCGTCGAACTGCAGGTATCAGGCGAAGGCGGGCAGGCTGGCCATTTTGCCGCGGCAGTAGACCATCGGTCGTGGGGCGTCCTCAGGCACGATCAGGTTGTGTACCTTGCCGACCATGATGGCGTGATCGCCACCTTCGTACTCGCGCCACAGCTCGCACTCGATGATCGCCGTGGCACCGGCCAGCAGCGGGTTGCCCAGCTCGCTCAGGGCCCACTCGATACCGCTGGCCTTGTCCTTGCCCTTTTTGGCGAATGCATAGGCTTCGGCCTGCTGCTCGCCGGACAGCAAGTGGATGGCGAAGCGCTTTTGCTTGATCAGTACAGGATAGGAGTCGGAGCTGTAGTTGGGGCAGAACAGCACCAGCGGCGGGTCCATGGACAGGGAAGAAAAGGCGCTGGCAGTGAGGCCGACGACCGAGCCGTCGTCGTCCAGGGTGGTGATGACCGTGACGCCGGACGGGAAGGAGCCCAGGACGTGCTTGTAGACGGTTGCGTCGATCATGGCGTGAACCTCTAAGGGGCGTGCGGTGGTCCGCGTTTTTTATCGTTGATGTGTCTGATGGTATACCGTAATACCTATATTGCAAGCAGAATTTTCCGCGCACCGGAACACACGATGAACGGTAAAGGCCCCGTATTCATTGGTCTTGATTACTAGAGCCCTGCGCCACAGTGGCGCTCAAGGCAGATCCGATGCGCTGAAAAAGCACAGCGCAGTGTTGTCAAAAGTTTGGAATACCATAATATGGTCTTCAGCTGAGAGGCCGCCCCGAGCGGTTTCCATACAAAGATAAAAATGATCCTTTCGAGCTGAAATCCTATGTCCCAACCGTCGTCGCAACACCAGTTTGTCGAGAATCACACGGTCGATCATGTTCCCCCCTCCGAGCGCCACGGGAAGGCGCGCGACCTCTTCACCCTCTGGTTCAGTACCAATATCGCGCCACTGCCGATCGTCACCGGCGCGATGGTGGTCCAGGTGTTCCACCTGAACCTGCTGTGGGGCCTGGTCGCCATCGTGATGGGGCATCTGCTGGGCGGGATCGTCATCGCCCTGGCCTCTGCGCAGGGACCGCAGCTGGGCATTCCGCAGATGGTGCAGAGCCGCGGCCAGTTCGGGCGCTACGGCGCCTTGCTGATCGTGTTCTTCACCGCGCTGATCTATGTCGGCTTCTTCATTTCCAACATCGTCCTGGCGGGCAAGTCGATCCACGGCATCGCCCCGAGCGTGCCGATGCCCACGGCTATCGTCATCGGTGCCCTGAGTGCCACGGCCATTGGCGTGATCGGCTATCGCTTCATCCATAGCCTGAACCGCATCGGTACCTGGGTGATGGGCTCGGCGCTGCTGGCCGGCTTCATCATGATGTTCGCCCAGGAGCTGCCAGCCGACTTCTTCAGTCGCGGGGCCTTCAACCTGTCGGGCTTCATCGCCACGGTGTCGCTGGGCACCATCTGGCAGATCAGCTTCTCGCCCTACACCTCGGATTATTCGCGCTACCTGCCGCGCGAGATCGGTATCGCCAAGCCGTTCTGGGCGACCTATTTCGGCGCGACCCTGGGCACCATCCTGTGTTTCAGCTTCGGGGCGGTGGCGGTGTTGTGCGTGCCTGAAGGCACCGATGCGATGGATGCGGTCAAGCAGGCCACCGGCTGGCTGGGGCCGGTCCTGATGGTGCTGTTCCTGCTCAACATCATCAGCCACAACGCGCTGAATCTGTATGGCGCGGTGCTGTCGATCGTTACCGCGATCCAGACGTTCGTCGCCCACTGGACGCCGAGCGTGCGGGTGCGGGTAGTGCTGGCGTCGGTGATCCTGTTCGGGTGCGGGCTGGTGGCGCTGAATGCCTCGGCGGGGTTCATCGGCCAGTTCATCGGCCTGATCCTGGCACTGCTGCTGGTGCTGGTGCCCTGGGCGTCGATCAACCTGGTCGACTTCTACCTGATCAAGAAGGGCGAATACGACATCGCCTCGTTCTTCCGCGCCGATGGCGGCATCTACGGTCGCTTCAACCACCACGCCATCGTTGCCTATGTATGCGGGATCCTGGTGCAACTGCCGTTCGCCAATACGGCGCTGTATGTGGGGCCGTATTCGAACATCGTCGAAGGCGCCGACCTGTCGTGGCTGTTCGGGTTGCTGGTGACGGTGCCGCTCTATTATTGCCTGGCCACTCGCGGCAAGGCGCTGAAGGCGGGACGTGCGCTAGGTGTGAGCGACTAGTTGATGTGCAAGAGGGCCGCAAAGCGGCCCTCGGTGTTTCAGTTCACACCTTGAACTGTGCCACCATCCCGTTCAATTCCACCGCCAGGCGCGAGAGATCCTGCGCCGCGGCGCTGGTCTGGTTGGCTCCCGCAGAGGTCTGCATCGCCAGGTCACGGATGTTCACCAGATTGCGGTCTACCTCACGCGCCACCTGGGCCTGCTCTTCGGACGCGCTGGCGATCACCAGGTTGCGCTGGTTGATCGCGGCGATCGCCTCGGCAATCAGCTCCAGTGCCTGACCTGCGGCCTCGGCGATCTCCAGGGTGCCGCTGGCACGGCCCTGGCTGCTGTGCATCGAACCCACGGCGCGCTCGGTGCCGGTCTGGATACCCCCGATCATCTGCTCGATCTCGGCCGTGGACTGCTGGGTCCGGTGGGCCAGCGCGCGCACTTCATCGGCGACTACGGCAAAGCCACGTCCGGCTTCACCGGCCCGTGCCGCCTCGATGGCGGCGTTGAGCGCCAGCAGGTTGGTTTGCCCGGCAATCGAGCCAATCACATCGAGCACGCGGCTGATTTCGTTGGCGCTGGTGGCCAGTTGTTCGATCTCGCTGGAGGTGCCGGTGACGTCCTCGACCAGTTGCTGAATCGAACTCAGCGCCTGGTTGACCTGGTCGCGGCCATCGCGGGTGGTCTGGTCGGCGCCTTTGGAGGCGTCGGCGGTGCTGACCGCGTTGTTGGCCACTTCCTCCACCGCAGCGGTCATCTGGTTGACCGCAGTGGCGGCCTGGTCGATCTCCGCGCTTTGCTGGTGCAGGCCGCGGCTGGTGTCTTCGGTGACGGTGTGCAGCTCTTCGGACGCCGAGGCCAACTGGTCGGACGAGGCCGCAATCTTGCGGATGGTGTCGCGCAGGCTTTCCTGCATGCGGCTCAGGGCCCGCAGCAGCAGCGCCGGCTCGTCACGACCGACGATGCGGATTTCCTGGGTCAGGTCGCCGGTGGCCACGCGCTCGGCAACGCTCACGGCTGCGGCCAGCGGTACGACGATGCTGCGGGTCAGCAGCACGGCGATGGCCACCAGCGCGAGGATGATCACCACCAGCGACAGCACGATCAGTGTAAAGGCTTCTTCATAGGCGTCACTGCTGCGCTGCGAGGCTTTGTCGGCACCGTCGGAGTTGTACTGCATCAGGGTGCCGAGCGCTTTCATCATCGAGTCGGCGTACTCGGCCAGCGGGCCGTTGACCAGGCGCCTGGCCTCGGCAATGTCGCCGTTGGCCGCGGCATCGCGGATCGACTTCTGCAGGCCGTGGTAGCGCTGGGAGAGAGAGACGAAGTTATCGAACAGGGCGCGGTCGTCCTTTTCGATGATGGTCGATTCGTAGGTTTTGATGCCTGCTTCGAGCGAAGTATTGATCTCGCCGATGCGGCTGAGGGTGGTCTGGCGGACGGCGGGATCTTCCTCGATCACGCTGCGCAGGGTCATGGCACGGGCGCGGCCGAGATAGGTGCTGACCTCGTTCAGGGCGATGATCGCCGGCATCCAGGTGACGCGGATTTCATCGGTGGCGCTGTCCATGCGCCGGGTTTCGTACAGCGATATCAGACCCATGAACAGCACCAGAACGCCCAGCAGCGTAAATACGCTGGCTGCCCGGATACCGATCTTCATATTCCTTAAGTGCATGGAGCTACTCCTTGAATGTGGCGTGCAGGCTTCAAGCGCTGGGTCGTGGGGCCGGAATCGGCGAAAGGGGCCAGGCGTCTCGGTGCGCTGCGGGAAAGTACAATGTCCTTAACTTTAGTAGGTTTTTTGACGTCAATAATGCCACGGTGCCACTATTATTGACCAGTCATTCAATGTAACTACACGTATAAACAGATCCGTCATTTTTTGACGGATCTGTCAGGTTTATTCGCTTAAACGATGGCGATCATTGGATCGGCAGCGGCCAGGGCCTTGCTGCGATCAGCCTCGGGCGGGTAGATCCAGACCGAGTTGATCTGGCGCTTGAGCTGCTTGCCTTCATCGCCCTGCAGCTTCAGTTCACGGTCCCACCCTTCGCTGAACGCCGCGCCCCAGTCGCCCAGGTCGAGGCAGGTGACGTACTTGGGCTGGCGATACACCACCGGCGCCTCGCCGAGCAGGTCGGCCATGGCATTGTTGCCCGAGTGACGGCCCATGGGGATGGCGTGCTGGCAGGTCATCAGCGCGTGGTTGCCCAGGTCATCGACTGCGGCCCAGGCCACGTCGCCGGTGGCGTAGATATGCTGCTGGCCGATGACCTTGAGGTGCTCGTCGACGCGCAGGCGACCCTGGGCATCACGTTCGCCGACGATCTGCGCGGTCAGCGGGCTGGCCTTGACGCCTGCGGTCCAGATCACCGTCTTGCTGGCGATGTACTCGCCGTTGTCCAGGGTCACGCCACCGGCATCCACCGCGATCACCGAAGCATTGGTGAGCCATTGCACGCCGGCGTGCTGTGAGGCGGCAACGATGGCTGGGGTGATGCCTGCACCCAGGGCTGCGCCGACCTGTGCGCCGCGATCGATCACGATCACGCGGATATTGGCCTGCTCGCCCAGTACTGCGCGCAAGCGGGCAGGCATTTCGGTGGCGGTCTCGATGCCGGTGAAACCGCCACCGCACACCACCACGGTGTTGCGGGCCGGGGAGGCCGACAGGCTGGCGAGGTCGGTCAGGTGTTGCTCCAGCTTGATCGCCGACTCCATCTGGTCGACATCGAAGCTGTGCTGGTCCAGACCCGGTACGGCAGGGCGGGCAACCTGGCTGCCGGCGGCCAGTACCAGGCGCTCGTAACCCAGTTGGCGGGTCTGGCCATTGGCGTCGATATAGGCGACCGAATGTGCTCCGGCATCGATGGATTGGGCATGGCCCTGGATGAAATTCACCCCTACAGCCTCGAACAGCTCGCCAAGCGGCGCTTTCATGGTGTGCACATCGGCTTCGTAGAAGCGCGGCCGGATGCGCAGCTCGTCCTGCGGCGCGAGCACGCTGATATGGATGTCGCCACGCTTGGCGAGGTCGAGCAGCCGGGCGGCGCTCAGGGCGCTCCAGACGCCGGCAAAACCGGCACCGATGATCAGGATGTGTGGGTTCATGGACAGGCTCCGCGAGAGGATCGAAGGGGTTTGGGTCGAGGTTCGGCGTGCGTTGCTGCGCTTGCCGAATAACTACGACTCTATTGGTCGTAGTTTAAAACGACAAGCTTTTTTTTAGCGGGCAGTCGCAGGCGGCCCTCGCTTTGCAGGTGAAGCAGCGATAAATCAAGGGTTCTGGGTGATTGAGGAAAATAGGCAGGCGACCGATGGTGGCCGATGGCTTTGCCAGTTTCTGGGGAAGGGCGTACTATTTGCGACAGATTTGGTCGGAGATTGATATGTCGTTATACAGCGCGGGCGTCGAGTACGGCATTCACTGCCTGCTGTTCCTCATCGACGAACGCGGCGACAGCCGCGAGTCCAGCGTGCGCGATCTCGCCGAACTGCAAGGGGTGCCGCAGGAATACCTGGCCAAGGTCTTCACCAAGCTGGCGCGTGCCGGGCTGGTGGCGGCCACCGAGGGCGTGCGTGGCGGTTTTCGCCTGGCCCGGCCTTCGGACGAAATCACCGTGCTGGATATCGTCAACGCCATCGATGGGCCGAAGAAGATCTTCGATTGCCGCGAGATCCGAGAGCGCTGCTCGCTGTTCGACGGCGCAGCGCCCGGCTGGGCCACCGAGGGCACCTGTGCCATCCATGCGGTGATGCTCGGCGCGCAGAAACGCATGGAAGAGGCACTGGCTCAGCAGACCATCCTCGACCTGGCGCGGCGCTTCGGGCGCAAGGCGCCGGCCGAGTTCGGGCAGAAGGTCAATGACTGGATGAGCGAGCGGCGCGATGGCAAGGGTGGGGCAGGAGACATCGCGCTCAAGCAGCTCTAGCTCATAGGGGCTGTGTAGAACACTGCCAGCCAGACCGTCGTCGCATCGGCCTGCGTCCACTCCACGCGATGTCGGCAATGCGGCGGGATATCCAGGTGGTCGCCTGCCTTCAGTACCCGCGTTTCGCTTTCGTGCTCCAGGCGTAACCCGGCGCTGCCGGTGAGAACCACCACCCACTCGCCTTCGGCCTGGTCGTACCAGAAATCGGGCGGGCTGCATTGGCCGCTGGAGACGATGCGCTCGATGCGCAGCCCTGGGCGGCGCAGCAGTTCGTCGAATTGCTCGGCGGCCGCAGGGTCGAGCGGGGGCAGAGGGCTGAACAGGTTGTCGGGCATGGACGTTTGCCTTTCTTGATTCCGGACGGTGATTGTAGGAAGGTTCCGGGATTTTCCGCACGGAGCTACGTTGTTACGGAGCTACCTTACGGAGCTACTTTACGGCACTGCGCAAGGAATCACGCCAATGGACAAGCTGCTGGCCATCAAGATGTTCATGGCGACTGTTGAAGCCCAGGGCTTTTCCGCTGCCGGCCGACGGCTCGGGATCGCAACCTCGTCGGTGACACGCCTGGTCGATGCGTTGGAAAGCGAGCTGGGTACCAGCCTGCTCAACCGCTCGACCCGGCAGGTCAGCCTGACCGAGGCGGGTGTCGGCTACTACCAGCGCGCCCGCGCTATCGTCGCGGCCTTGGCCGAGGCCGATGCCAGCGTCGCCGATCGCGGGCAGGAACCGGTTGGCGTGCTACGCCTGTGCCTGCCGGTGGAGTTCGGGCGGCGGATGATTGCGCCGCACCTGGGCCGCTTCATGGCCCGCTACCCCTCGCTGGAGCTGGATATCGACCTGAGCGACCGCTTCGACGATTTGCTCGACGGGCGCTACGACCTGTCCATTCGCCTGGGGGATCCGGCGCCGAGCGACGAGCTGGTCAGTCGCACCCTGGGCACTTTCGAACGCTGGCTGGTGGCCAGCCCGGATTACCTGGCCAGCCATGCTGCGCTCGAACACCCCGCGCAGTTGAGCGAGCATGCCTGTTTGCGCTTTCGCTATAGCGGCCTGGGGCGACCTTGGCAACTGCGCCAAGGAGACGAGCTGATCGAGGTGGATGTGGCCGGGCCCTTGCGCTGCGCCAACTCCGACTTGCTGCGCGAGGCGGCGGTGGCGGGCAGTGGCGTCAGCCTGCTGGCAGACTGGCTGGTGCGCGACGATGTCGCTGCCGGGCGTCTGGTGCGGTTGTTCCCGGGCTGGCAGGCCAATCCGATCGCTGCCAGTTGCAATATCAATGCCCTGTACCTGCCCAACCATCGCTGGTCGCGGCGGGTAACGGCGTTCATCGAGTTCTGCGAGTCGTTGCTCAGGCCCTGAGCGTGGTGGCGTTGCGCTTGGCGCAAAGCGGCTTTGCGTTGCGCTCCGATTCCCTCGGCAGGCCCTGGCGGCTAAGGTGCGTGGCATGTCTTGCCATGTGTGAATAATCTGAAATGACTGCTTCTTTAGCGACTTCCTCTACATCCGGCACTTCACTGAGCCGAGGCCTGGTGACACTGCTGGCGTTCTGCTGCGGTGCCATCGTTGCCAACATCTACTACGCCCAACCCATCGTCGGCCTGATCGCGCCGGACCTTGGGCTGTCCACCGAGCGTGCCAGCCTGATCGTCTCGCTCACCCAGCTGGGCTACGCCCTGGGGCTGCTGTTGCTGGTGCCGTTGGCCGACCTGGTGGAGAACCGCCGGCTGATGATCGCCACGGCTGTGCTGTCCTGCGCCAGCCTGCTCCTGGCGGGCAGCAGCGGGCACGGCCAAGGTGAGCTGTTTCTCGGTTATGCCCTGCTGATCGGCTTCAGTTCGGTGGCGGTGCAGATGCTGATCCCACTGGCTGCGCATTTGTCGCCGGAGCAACAGCGTGGCCGGGTGGTGGGCAACATCATGGGTGGCCTGCTGTTGGGCATCCTGCTGGCGCGGCCCTTGTCGAGCCTGGTGGCCGATCACTTCGGCTGGCGTGCCGTGTTCCTGGGGGCGGCGGTGCTGATGGCGGCAATCGTCGTGCTGCTGGCCGTGACCCTGCCCCGGCGTGTGCCGGAGCACAAGGCCAGCTACGTCGAGTTGATGGCCTCGCTGGGCGGGCTGCTGCGGCGCTACCCGTTGCTGCGCCAGCGCTCGCTGTATCAAGGCTTGATGTTCGCGACGTTCAGCCTGTACTGGACCGCCGTGCCGCTGGTGCTGGCAACCGAGCATGGCCTGTCGCAGAGCCAGATCGCGTTGTTCGCATTGGTGGGCGCGGTGGGCGCCATTGCGGCCCCGATTGCCGGGCGCCTTGCCGATGCCGGGCATGCGCGCCAGGCGTCGTTGCTGGCCCTGGTGCTGGCGCCGTTGTCGCTGCTGTTCGGGCTGAGCGCGCCGGGCTACAGCGTGATCGGCCTGGGGTTGACCGGGGTGCTGCTGGACTTCGCCGTGCAGATGAACATGGTGATCGGCCAGCGTGAGATCTACGCACTGGACCCAGCCAGCCGCGGGCGGCTCAATGCCGTGTACATGACCAGCATCTTCATCGGCGGTGCCCTGGGTTCGGCAGTGGCCAGTGCCTTGTATGCGGGTTATGGCTGGAATGGCGTGGCGCTGGTGGGCGCGGTATTGCCGGGGCTGGCGCTGGTGATCTTCCTGATGGTTGCTCGGCGGGCTTGACCCACCCTTCGGTAGGCGCGGAACACGTCGCAGCGGCGAACCGCCGCGCCTACCGAGGCGAGGGTCAAGCCTGCATCTGTTCGATCAACGCCCACAGCCGTGGGTCGTTGTAATCCTCGATCACCAGTTGCGCGCCGGCCTGCAGCAGGCGCTCGGCCGGCTGGGTGGTGGCCAGGGCCACGGTGAAGATCCCGGCGTCGACCGCCGCCTTGACGCCGGGCAGCGAGTCTTCGAAGGCCAGTGCCTGCGCGGCCTTGGCTTCCAGGCGCTGGAGGCCGGTGAGGTAGGGCAGTGGGTCGGGCTTGGGCCGGGCCAGTTCGTCGGCCACCAGCACATGCTCGAAGCGCTCGCCCAGGCCCATGGCCCCCAGCATGTGCTCGGCGTTCAGCCGCGGGGCATTGGTCACCACGCACATGCCGATGCCATGGCGCTCGGCGTGCTCCAGCAGGCGCAGCAGGCCCGGCATCGGCTCGAGCGTGGGCGACATTTCGCGGAACAGCGCCTCCTTGCGGTCGGCCAGGTGCTTGCACTCGGCGGCATCGGCCTGGGGGAACAGCTCCTTGAACAGCAGGCCATTGGAGCGGCCGCTGACCTGGGCGTTGAATTGCTCCTGGGTCAGTTCGCGGCCGTCGTAATCGTGCAGCAGCTTGCGAAACGCCTGCAGGTGCAGGGTGTCGGTGTCGGTGAGGGTCCCATCGAGGTCGAACAGCAGGGCGGTCAGCATCGGGCATCCTGGCAGTGAAGAAACAATTCAGCAGCGGCCATCATACCTGTATCGATCGATTACCGGTCAAGGGACTCGGCATCACGCCATGGGCAGTCGCAAGGTGGCGGCCAGGCCTTTGTGCGGTCGATTTTCCAGTCGCACCTGGCCGCCAAGGCGATCGATGATGGTCGCCACGATCGAAAGACCAAGACCTGCACCGTTCGTGGTGTTACGACTGTAGAAGCGTTCGAATACACGGGAAAGACTCGCTTCATCGATACCCGGGCCTTCATCCTCGACCACTAATTCGAAGGCGTTGTCCAGGCGCTTGAGTGACACGATGATGCGGCCTGCCGGGGGTGAATGCTCTACTGCGTTGGACACCAGGTTCTGCAGGGCGATGCCCAGCGCACCAGCATCGATCACCAGGTGATGGTCGCCTTCGTCGATCTCCAGGGAGGGCTCCAGCCCCCGGTCCAGTATCCATGGGGTCAGCTCGGCCAGAGTGTCGGCGACCACCTCGGCCAGGTCTACGCGGGTAGTCGCACGCTGACCCAGCCGGGGCTCGACGCGGGCCAGTGTCAGCAGCTGATTGACCACTCGCGTCAACCGATCGACCCCGCCCATGAGAAAGCCCAGCGCTTTTTGCCGCTCGCTATCGTTACTGGCAGCCAAGGCGTTCTGTGCATGCAGGCGCAGGACCGCCAACGGCGTGCGCATTTCGTGGGCGGCATCGGCGATGAACCGATGCTCGCGCCGTAGCAGGTCCTTGATCTGTGCCAGCAAGCGGTTGATGGCGGCCTGCATGGGCTCAAGCTCCGAGGGCAGAGGCACCAGTTGCAGGGGCTCCAGCGAGTCGGCGTGACGCCCGCGTATGACATTGGCCATGTTCTGAAGCGGTCCAAGTCCCCAGCCAATGGCGACCCAGACCAGCAATGCCAATGCCAGGCTGCCGAGTAGAAAAGGCAGCAGGGTGTGACGCACGATGCGGTCGATCAGGTCGTAACGTACGTCGTCACGCTCGCCTACCCAGATCACCCAATGTTTCTCCGGCACCGGTAACACGAAACCACGCCACTGTTCGCCAGCGGTGATGAAATCGTAGAAGCCCGCCGCAGTTGGAGGCGGCATCGCCGGTGCGCTGGGGGTATGCACCAGCAGGCCTGCCCCCTCCTGCCACACCTGGAAAGCCAGTTTGCTTTCATACGGGTGCCCGACCTGATGCCGTCCTGCCTTGCTCAACGCCTGGTTGAAGGCCTGATACAGCACTTCCCGTGAGCCTTCCTGCACCGGCATGCTCATGACGCCCTGTAGCAGGCGGGCATTCTGGGCGAGGTGGGCGTCATAGACTTCGTTAATTTCGCGGCGGCTGTCGTGATAGTTGTAGAGCGCCAGCAGGCCGGTGCCGAGTAGCAGCAACAGCATCACCCGCCAGAGTGTGCGTTGGCGTAGCGAAGTCATGCCTTGGCCTCGACCAGGTAGCCGATCCCGCGCACCGTCCGGATCAGTCCGTTGAACAGCTTCTTGCGCAGGTGGTAGATATTGACCTCCAGGGTATTGCTCTCGGGCTCTTCGTCCCAGCCATACAGTAGCTGGGTCAGGCGTTCACGGGTGAAGACCCTGCCCGGTTGCGCCAACAGTTCGTGCAGCAGCAGGTATTCCTTGGGGGTCAGCACCACCTCGTTACCCTTGTAGTGCACTTGCTGGGTGGCCGGATCGAGGCTGACGCCTGCATGCTCGATCAATAGCTTGGCGCGCCCGGCGCTGCGCCGCAGCAAGGCGCGCAAGCGCGCCTTGAGCTCGTTGAGGTCGAAAGGCTTGACCAGGTAATCGTCAGCGCCGGCATCGAGGCCGGAGATACGGTCGTCCAGTGCATCCCGTGCCGTGAGGATCAGCACCGGCAGGCTTTCGCCACCGGCGCGGACCCGTCGCAACAGTTCCAGGCCATCCATGCGAGGCAGACCAAGATCCAGAATCACCAGGTCGAAGCTCTCATGTTGCAGCGCATGCAAGCCACTGACACCGTCACGAAGCCAGTCCAGGGTGTAGCCTTGCTGGCGCAAACCGTCACAGATCCCTTCGCCCAGTGCAATGTCGTCTTCAACCAGCAGCAGCCGCATGCTCAGTCCTGTTTGTCCTTGATCATTTTCATTAAAGCATCGATATCGCCGCGTCGACCTTGGTCAGCCAACTCACGTCCTGGTCGCGGTGGGGCCTGCAAGGCTTTGTGCAGGGCTTGAGTGGCTTCAGGATAACGCTTCTGCCGGTAGAGGTGATCGGCCCAGAAGTAGTTGCTGTCGATCCCGTTTGGGTTGATCTGCAGGGCTTGGCGCAGCAAGGCGTCTGCCTTGTCGGAATCGCCGAACCCGATCGGCCAGCCAGGCACTTGGTCGTATAGCGTGCCGAGACTGGTGTAGGCCGAACCCTGCAAGGCGTTGGGGTCCAGTTTCATGGCTTGTTCCAGGCTGGCCTTCGCCGCCTTGACCTTGCTCAATGCGCCAAGGCCACCTGTAGCCCCGGCCCAACTGCTGTTGATGATGCCTTGCCAGATCAAGGGTTCAGGGGCGCCGGGGTACTGATGCACGAACGTGGCGGCATCGCCAGCCAGCTTTTCAAGCGCGTCGGCACGTTTTTCCTTGGGCAGTTGATACTGGATCTGCGCCCAGCGCTGCTGCAGGCTGCTCAGGTGTTCGGAGCCGGCCTGGTCCAATGCCCAGGTCAAAGGTGTGAATGCCAGCAAGCTGGCGACGAACAGGCGCTTCATTTGATCGACTCCTTGGAGTGGTTGCCGATATAGCGGCGAATGACGGGCAGTTGCTTGCGTAGCGCACGATCGACGATGCCTGGCAGCATGCTGTTGATCCGCACGAAGAGTTTTTCCGGCCAGCCCAGGTATACCTCGCTGCGCTCGGACTGCACGGCCTCGAGCACCGCGCGCGCGACATCTGCCGGATCGTCCATGCCGACCTTCAGCGCTTGGTTGAGCGCGGTCGCGGCGCTGCTGTTCATGGCGGTATGGGTCGCCCGGGGGGCGGCGTACAGGACGTTGACCGTGGTGTCGGCCAGCTCACGGCGTAACGCCTCCGAGAACCCGCGCAAGGCGAACTTGCTGGCGCAGTAGGTGGCGTAGCCCGGATAGCCGATCGATCCATAGGTTGAGCCGACGTTGACCACCAGCGCCTTGGGCTGAGCACGCAGCAGTGGTAGGCAGGCACGTGTCAGTTGCAGCGGCGCCTTCAGATTGATGTCCAGCAGTTCGTCGAGCGCTTGCTCGTCCAACTGATCGAGCAGGGCGAAGCTGTTCACGCCAGCGGCGTTGATCAGCACGTTGACGTGGCCTCTCTCGCGGGCGCGGGCGACCACCTGTTCTCGCCCCTCTCGTGTGCGCAGGTCGGCGGCTTGCCAGTACAGACGGTCCGGGTATCGGTTCATCAGGCTGGCCAGCTTGCTCATGCGTCGGCTGACGGCCAGCACCTGGGCACCGGCAGCGCACAACTGCTCGGCCAGCTCCAGGCCAATGCCGCCACTGGCACCGGTAAGGATCACGACAGATTCAGGCAAACGCATGATTCACCTCATGCAGCCCAGCGCGTGGCAAGCCTTGGAACATCTCGGTGTACAGGCGATAGACGACTTTCGCTGCGTGGATGACGGCCTGTTGATCCGCAGCATCGTCGAGACGGTCCATCAACTGTTTGTAGGTCTGCATGTGGCCCTGGTCGAGCGCACCATGGGAGCTGAGGTAGCTGAACGCTTGGTTAGGCAGGCCCAGGGTACTTTGGATGGTGCCCGCCGCCTGGGTGGCCAGGGCGATACTGGTGCCTTCGAGCACATTGACCATGCCGAACAGGCCGACCGGGTTGCCGCGAGCAATCAGGTCGTAGAGGTAGGCGACCATCAGCTCTATCGACAGTGCCGGTCGACCATCACGTACCGCTTCCCAGTCACCGCCGCACGCCTTGATGTCGTTGAGAATCCACTGCTCGTGGCCGTACTCCTCGTCGATGTATTCGCACACCGCGCCGCGCAGCCACTCCAGCCGCGACGGCAAGCGTGCGCCACAGGCCATCATCAGTGGAACGGTGTGACGAACATGGTGGTAGGCCTGGGTCAGGAAGGCGACATAGCTGTCCAGGCTGACCTGGCCGGCCAAGGCTTCACGGATCACCGGCACAGCGAACAATGCCTGGCGTTGTTGGGCTGTCTGTGTTTGCAGCGTGTCGAAAAAGGACATGGTAGACCTCACAAAGAGATGTCGGATAACAACGTGTGGTAACGCTTCAGGATCGCCTCGCGCCGGGGACGGCCATTGGCTGTCAGGGTCTCGTCATGGATGCTCAGTGGGGTCGGCAACCGGCGCCATGCAGACACGCGGGCGTAATCGGGCAGTTGCGCGTTGCAGTGCTGCACGGCCTGCTCGATGGCTTCATCGCTGGCGGTGGGGTCCAGTGGCCACAGCAGTGCCAGGTTGTGCGGCAAGGCTTCGCCATGTACGAATGCCTGGGCGATGACGCCGCTCTGGGTCAGCTCGGCTTCAACCCACTCTGGGTTGACGTTGCGCCCGAAGCTGGTGATGAACTGGTGTTTCTTGCGCCCGTTCAGGTACAGGTAGCCCTCGTCGTCGAGGTGGCCGAGGTCGCCGGTCGCCCACCATGACCGGGTAACCGGGGCGTCCTCCAGGTAGCCAAGCAAGGTCGAGCCGGCCACCAGCACCTCGCCGTCCTCGGCAATGCGCACCTGCACGTGGGGCAATGGCTTGCCGACGCTGCCAGGGCGAATGGCCCCCGGACGGTTCAGCGCAACCACTGACGCGCATTCCGACAGACCATATCCTTCGAACACCGGTAACCCGACCGCTTCGGCCCGTGCCAGCAGGCTTGGCGATACCCGTGCACCGCCCACCGCGACTAAACGCAGTGGACCAACGCGCATCAGTTCGCGCTCGATGGCCATGACCAGCCCCATCAGCAATTGCGGTACGAGTATCAGGCTCTGCGCACCGCTGAGCGCAATGACGCCCAGCAGCTGCTTGAAGTCGACCTGGCTCGCCCCGTTCATGCCCAACTGCTGCTGCGGATATAGCTGTACGCAGGCGCCCGCCATCAGTGCGGCGTAGACGCCAATATTCTCCAGCAGCACACCCACTGGCAGCACTGCCAGATAGTGCAGTGCTTCGGCTGGTCGGCTGGCAGCTTCCAGCTCGCGCGCTACACGCAGTATGGCTTCGGCGCTGAGGCAGACACCTTTGGGGTTGCCGGTGCTGCCAGAGGTGTAGGTGATCTTGGCTGTGCCATCAGGCAATTGCGCGCGGGGCGCGTTTTCGCGTACCCAGAACTCACCATTCTGGACAAATCCCTTGTCTGGCAGATGCGGCGTCCACTGTGTCGCGCACAACACGGCTGATGCACCGCTTTGGACGATGCAGTGATCGAACTGCGCCGCACTGAAGAACGACGGCACGATCACGCAGGGGCGCTCTGCGAACAAGGCCGCCAGATCCCAGAACAACAGCTCAGGGCCGTTATCCAGGGCCAGTGCCAATGTACCCGCAGGTTGTCGATGCAGCACCTGAGCGCGCAGCCCCACCTCTGCGAGCAATTGCCGATAGGTGTAACGGTCATTCGCTCCCTTGACCGCCACGGCACCGGCATGATCACGTGCGAGCGACATCAGCTGCTCGCGGAAACGCTCCAGCTCACGCAGCATGACCGGCCTCCTTGGCAATCAAGGGAAAGCCCAGTCGTTGGAATACGCCGGATCGGGTCAATGCGTCGAAGCCGTCGCCGATGCGCCCGACGAACACCTGGGGGCGTTGGTCATAGTAGGTCCCCCATTGGTCTACCTGGCCTGGAAGGCGGTTTGGGTCTGCCGACGCCAGCACGGTGGGTGTCAGCCCTAGCCGCCGAAAGCTGTTGATCAAGGTCGCGGCGCCGGTGAATGCGACCCACTCAAGGCCACGGATGGCAAGCAGCCAGGTGATGGCAATGATAATGATGCGGGCGCTGCCGGCGCTGAGCGAAGCCAGGTTGCCTACCTCGACCATGCAGGCGCGGCTTGGCGAAGTGCCTGTGAGCTGGGAAACGGCGGCCTCCAAGGGCATGTCCAGATACTTTTCGAGGAAAAGCGGACCCTCGCAGGCGGGGCGCATGCCTGCAGCTGCGATCAGTTGCCCGTGACTGTCCCGCAATGCCAGCAGCTCTGGCAGGTAATGCTGCACATCGGCCCGGTGCACGGTGGCAAAACATTGGTGGATAAAGTGCTCCAAGTCCTTGCGCGCGGGGTCATCCGCTCGATGAAGCGACAGGTGCGCGCGATGATCCGGGTGATTGCCGATAGCGAGTGGGAGCAGGCTGCTCCATTGAGATTCGGTCATGAAACTCCCCCTAATTGGGCTTGACGGGGTGGATTATCGGTATCGAATCTGAATGGAATCTGAAGTGGTGCGTTCGATGTTGGGCGCGCGCAGCAGGGGCACTGTTCGAGGGTGTCGGTCTGGGCAAGGACCCGAGGTGCGGCGACGAAGGGGGCTGTTCAGTGTTCCTGGAAAAGAGTACAAATGTGCTCCATGGACAAACTATCTCCCAAACGCCGCGCCATTCTCGAATTCATCCGCGAGCGCATCGCCGACCACGGCCAGCCGCCGAGCCTGGCCGATATCGCCGAGCGCTTCGGTTTCGCCTCGCGCAGTGTGGCGCGCAAGCACATCACTGCCCTGCATGAGGGTGGCTACATCGAGGTCACGCCTAACCAGGCGCGGGGCATTCGCCTGGCCGAACCGCTGCGCCGCCCGGAAATCCTCGAGATTCCGGTGCTTGGCCGGGTCGCCGCCGGTGCGCCGATCGGTCCGGACCTGGGCATCCACGAACAATTGCTGATCGACCCCAGCCTGTTCCGTCGCACGCCCGACTACCTGCTCAAGGTGCGCGGCGATTCGATGATCGGCGACGGTATCCTCGACGGCGATCTGGTCGGCATTCTCCAGCAGGGCGATGCTCGCGACGGGCAGATCGTCGTTGCACGGCTCGATGGCGAGGTCACCATCAAGCGCCTGCAACGGGTGGCGGGTGGCTATCGGCTGCTGCCGCGCAACCCGGCCTATGCCCCCATCGACGTGGGCCCCGAGCACGACTTCTGCATCGAAGGTGTGTTCTGCGGCCTGCTGAGGCGTGACTGATGGGCGCGGTAGTCGATCTCGATGGGTTGCTCGACCAGCGCCGAATCTGGCGTGGGCGGCAGGTCCAGGCGCGCCCGCTCGGCTTGCAGCCCACTGGTCATGCCGCGCTGGACGAGCGCCTGCCTGAAGGGGGCTGGCCATCGGCGGCGCTCAGCGAGTTGCTGCTGGCCAGCCCCGGTTGTGGTGAACTGCAGTTGCTCTGGCCGACCCTCGCCCGGCTGAGCGGCGAGGGTGGGCGGGTGGTGCTGGTAGCGCCGCCGTTCATTCCCTATGCGCCGGCCTGGCAGGCGGCAGGCGTCGATCTGCGCTGGCTGGCGCAGGTCGCGGCCGAGCCAGACGAGGCCCTGTGGGCTGCCGAGCAGTGCCTGCGCTCTGGCAGTTGTGCGGCGGTGCTGTGCTGGCCGGAGCGCGCCGATGACCGCTCATTGCGCCGCTTGCAGGTCGCCGCTGAAACCGGTGAGGCGCTGGCCTTCGCCTGCCGACCCCAGCAGGCGGCGCACAACCCGTCGCCTGCGGCTTTGCGTATCGCCCTCGATACGCGTCCGGCACAGTGGCGAGTGCTCAAGTGCCGTGGCGGCCTGGTGCCGGCCACGCCCATCGCCGCTCCCGGACGAGGCTGATGCGCCATGCTCTGGGCCTGCATCCTGCTGCCGCAGCTGGCGCTGGACACTGTTCAGCGCGGGCGGGACGACGCCGATTCGCCGCTGGTCCTGCTTGGCGGCCCAGCGCAACGACGGGTGTTGCAGGCGGTCAATGCGGCGGCCGCCGACCTGGGGCTGCGCGCTGGGCAGACGCTGACTGCCGCCCGGGCTCTGGCTGACGGCTTCACCTGTGTCGAGGCCGATCCGGCGCGCATCGACGAAGTACAGCAACTGTTAGCGGCCTGGGCCTATCGGTTCAGCGCTCAGGTCAGCCTGCACTATCCGCGTGCGTTGTTGCTGGAGGTGGGGTCGAGCCTGCAACTGTTCGGTCCGTGGGCGAGTTTCGAGGCGCGTCTGCGTACAGAACTGCAGGAACTCGGCCTGCGTCATCGCATTGTGCTGGCGAGCAATCCGGTGGCGGCGCGCATGCTGGTCAACGGGCACGATGGCCTGGCGCTGACCTGCGCCGAGCAGACGCGCGCAGCATTGGCGAACATGCCTCTGGATCGGGTCGGCTTGCCTGCCGATGCCGCCCAGGCCCTCTCGCGCATGGGGTTGCGCCGGCTGGGCGAGGTCATGGCCTTGCCGCGTGATGCCCTGGCCAAGCGTTTTGCTGCGCCTGTGCAGTTGCACCTGGACCAACTCTTCGGCCAGCGTGCGCTGGGGCTGGATTTCTATCAGCCGCCAGACCGGTTCGAGTCCAGGCTGGAGCTGAATTTCGATGTGGAATCGCACCAGGCATTACTGTTTCCCCTGCGCCGGCTGATCAATGATCTGGCCGCTTTTCTTGCCGGGCGTGACTGCGGTGTGCAGCGCTTCGAGCTACATCTGGAGCATGTAGAAGGGCCGGATACCGTGCTGAAGGTCGGCTTGCTGGCGGCCGAGCGCGAAGCGGCGATGCTCTTCGAACTGGCCCGTGGCCGGCTGGAACCGCTGCGCATTCCGGCGCCGGTGCGCAACGTGCGCCTGCTGGCCGCCGACCTGCCAGCGTTCGTGCCACAGCATCGCGCGCTGTTCGATCCGCGTTCGCAGCAAGCCCAGCCCTGGGAGCAGTTGCGCGAGCGCTTGCGTGCCCGGTTGGGCGACGAGGCGGTCAAAGGCCTGCGCGCAGAAGCCGATCATCGCCCCGAGCACGCCTGGCAAGCCAGCGAGCAGGGCGCTGCGGGCAGCCTGGCAGTCGCGCCCGGCAGCCGTCCTGGCTGGTTGCTGCCCCAGGCCCTGGCCTTGCCCGAGGGCGGCCTGCAATGGCTTGGCCAAGCCGAGCGCATCGAATCGGGCTGGTGGGATGGCGGTGATGTGCGCCGCGACTACTACCGCATCGAAACCCGCGAAGGGTTGCGCGGTTGGGCCTACCGCGACCTCGCCCAACCCGGCCCCTTGTGGCTGCAGGGCTGGTTCGCATGAGCCTGCCTGAGTACGCCGAGCTGCATTGCCTGTCGAATTTCAGTTTTCAGCGCGGCGCCTCCAGCGCCGACGAGCTGTTTCGTCGTGCCCAAGAGCAGGGCTATCAGGCCCTGGCAATCACCGACGAATGTACCCTGGCCGGGATTGTTCGCGCCTGGCAGGCGGCCCGCGAGCATGGTGTACGGCTGATCGTCGGCAGCGAAGTGCAGGTGCAGGATGGGCCGCGCCTGGTGCTGCTGGTGGAGAACCTGACCGGCTACCAGAGCCTCTGCGCGCTCATTACCCGCGCGCGGCGCCGGGCAGAGAAGGGCGAGTATCGATTGCTGGCTGAAGACCTGCAGGCGCATTGCTCAGGCTTGCTGGCGCTGTGGATCGCTGACGACCCTGGCGACCCCGAACCCGGCCGCTGGTTGCAGGCACTGTTCCCCGAGCGGCTGTGGCTGGCAGTGCACCAGCACCGTGGCAGCGAGGACGCAGCGCGCTTGCAGCGTTTGCGTGCCCTGGCCGGGCAACTGGCGATTCGCGCCGTGGCCTGTGGCGACGTGCACATGCATGTCCGTGGTCGTCGCGCCTTGCAGGACTGCATGACCGCGATCCGCCAGCACTGCACGGTGGCCGAGGCCGGGCGTTACCTCTACCCCAATGGCGAACGCCACCTGCGCAGCCGCGAGCAACTGGCCGAGCTGCACCCCGGCGACCTGCTGAGCGAAACCCTGGTCATTGCCGAGCGCTGCCGCTTCGACCTGAGCGAGCTGAAGTACCAGTACCCCCATGAGCTGGTCCCTGAAGGCCACAGCCCGGCGAGCTGGTTGCGTCATCTGTGCGAGCAGCGCCTGTCGATACGCTGGCCGCAGGGTGCCAGCGCCGAGGTGTACCAGACGCTTGAGGGCGAACTGACGCTGATCGAGGAACTGGGCTACGAAAGCTACTTTCTCACCGTCCACGACATCGTCGATTTCGCCCGCCGGCAGAATATCCTCTGCCAGGGGCGGGGCTCTGCGGCCAACTCGGTGGTGTGTTTCGTGCTGGGGATCACCGAGCTCGACCCAATGACCCACCGCCTGCTGTTCGAGCGCTTTCTCTCACGTGAGCGCAATGAACCGCCCGACATCGATGTGGACTTCGAACACGACCGCCGCGAAGAGGTGATCCAGTATGTGTTCAGGCGCTATGGCCGGCACCGCGCGGCGCTGACCGCGGTGGTCAGCACCTATCACGCTGCTGGCGCCGTGCGTGACGTGGCTCGGGTGCTGGGACTGCCGAGCGACCAGGTGGATGCCCTGGCCAAATGCTGCGGGCGCTGGAGCGATCGCATTCCCGATGCGCAGCGCCTGGCCGAGGCTGGTTTCGAGGCGCAGAGCCCATCGTTGCGGCGTATCCTGGTGCTGGCGGGTGAGCTGATCGGTTTCCCTCGACACCTGTCGCAGCACCCTGGCGGTTTCGTGATCTGCGAGCAGCCACTGGACCAGCTGGTGCCGGTGGAGAACGCCGCCATGCCCGAGCGCACGGTGATCCAGTGGGACAAGGACGACCTGGACATGGTGGGTCTGCTCAAGGTCGATGTGCTTGCCCTGGGCATGCTCAGCGCCCTGCGCCGTTGTTTCGATCTGCTCCGGCTGCACCGTGGGCGCGAGCTGACCCTGGCCAGCATCCCCCAGGAAGACCCCGCCACCTACGCGATGATCAGCCGCGCCGAGACCATGGGGGTGTTCCAGATCGAGTCGCGGGCACAGATGGCCATGCTGCCGCGCCTGCAGCCGCGCACCTTCTACGACCTGGTCATCGAGGTGGCGATCGTGCGGCCCGGGCCGATCCAGGGGGACATGGTGCATCCCTATCTGCGGCGGCGTCTGAAGCAAGAGCCGGTCACCTATCCTTCGAAAAAACTCGAGGCGGTTTTCGAGCGGACCCTCGGTGTACCGTTGTTCCAGGAACAGGTAATGGAACTGGCGATGGTCGCGGCCGACTACACCCCAGGCGAAGCCGACCAGTTGCGCCGCAGCATGGCGGCGTGGAAGCGTCATGGCGGGCTGGAGCCGCATCGGCTGCGCTTGCTCGACGGCATGTTGCGCAATGGTTACGAGCTGGCCTTTGCCGAACGCATCTTCGAGCAGATCAAGGGGTTCGGCAGCTATGGCTTCCCCGAGTCCCACGCCGCCAGTTTCGCCTTGCTGTGCTACGCCAGCAGTTGGCTCAAGTGCCACGAGCCGGCGATCTTCACCTGCGCGTTGATCAACAGTTGGCCCATGGGGTTCTACAGCCCCGACCAGCTTTTGCAGGAGGCCCGTCGCCAGGGCATCGAGGTGCGACCGGTGGATGTCGTTCACAGCGCCTGGGACTGCACCCTGGAACCGCAAGGCGGTGATGCCCTGGCGATTCGCCTGGGGCTGCGGCAGGTTCGTGGTTTCGGCGAGGACGATGCCCGGCGCCTGGAGCAGGCGCGGGCGCAGCGGCCATGGCGGGATGTCGAGGATCTGTGCCTGCGTGCGTCCCTCGACAGCCGCGCCCGCGCGCGCCTGGCCGATGCCGGTGCCTTGCGTGCCCTGGCTCGCGATCGCCATCAGGCGCGCTGGCAGGTCGCTGCCGTGCAGGCGCAACTGCCGTTGTTCGCTGGGGTCGAGTCTGCGCCTGAGAGCGAAGTGAGCTTGCCGACGCCGAGCATCGCCGAAGACCTGTTCGCCGACTACGCGACCCTGGGCACCACACTTGGCCCGCATCCTTTGACCCTGCTGCGTTCACGCCTGCGCGCGCTGGGTTGCCGCAGCTCTCGTGAGCTGGATGGCTTGAGCCATGGCGACAGCGTTGCCGTGGCCGGCATCGTCGTGGGTCGCCAGCGCCCCCAGACGGCCAGCGGCGTGACCTTCGTCACCCTGGAAGACGAGTTCGGCATGCTCAACGTGGTGGTGTGGCGGGATCTGGCCGAGCGACAGCGGCGAGCCCTGGTGGGCTCGCAATTGCTCAAGGTCAGTGGCCGCCTGGAGCAGGAAAAGGGTGTCAGACACCTGATCGCGCGGCGGTTGGAGGATGTCAGTGGGTTATTGCGGGGGCTGGATGTGAGGAGTCGGGATTTTCATTAGCCTTCCTCACCCTCGCCTGACATGCCGCACCAACACCTTCTCCAGCAACTCCCACATCCCGGGATCCGTACTGAATGCCACATTGAACCGCATCCACCCCGTGGCCTGCGCATCGACCATGAACAACTGCCCAGGCCCAAGCATGATCCCCTGTTCCAGCGCATCGTCGAGCAGCGCCGCACTATCGGGAATGGCCGGGTGACGGGTCCAGATGTACATGCCTTCATCCGATTCGATGAACAGCTCGAAGCCCAGCCGATGCAGGTGTCTACCCACTTCCTGATGCGCTTCGGCCAGGCGCTGGCGCAGGCGCTTGAGGTGCTTGCGCCAGCGACCGTCGATCACTGCGGCGTACACCACCCGCTCCATCACCTGCGAGGTGGTCAGCCCTGAACGCATCTTCAGCTGCAACAGCTGCTGCATCACCTCGGCTTCGGCCACCAGGTAGCCCACCCGCACGTTGGGCGAGATGCTCTTGGAGTAGCTGCCCACGTATACCACCTGCTGCAGATGATCGAGGCTGGCAAGGCACGGCTGTGGCTCGGCGATCATGTCGGCGTAGAGGTTGTTCTCCACCAGGCGCAAACCATGCTGCGACGCCAGTTGCAGCAGGCGGTGCAACTGCGCGAGCGGCGTGCGCGAACAGGTCGGGCTGTGCAGGTGTGGCTGGGTGAAGAACACCGTCGGGCGATGGTGGGCGAGCAAGCGCTCCAACTGGTCGAGGTCGTAGCCCACCGGTGTGCGCGGGACGCCCACCAAGGTCGCGCCCTGAAAGCGCAGGATGCTCATCAGGTTGGGATAGCCTGGGTCGTCCACCAGCACCACGTCACCCGGTCGCACCAGGGTGCGCACGGCCAGGTCCAGCGCCTGGCTGGCGCCATGGGTGAGCATCAGTTGCGCAGGGCTGGCGACGATCGACAGCTCCTGCTGCAGGTTCTGCGCGGTCAGCGCGCGCAGTTCAGGCAGGCCCATCGGATCACCATAGCCAGACAGCTCCAGCGGGCTGCCGGCCACCTGGCGCATGCCGCGACGCAAGCCATCTTCGTACATCCAGTCGTTGGGCAGCCAGCCGCAGCCGGGTTTGAATGGCAGTTGGCGGGTTTCGAAGATCTGTTGCAGGTACCACTCGGAGTTGAACGATGGTCGGGTTGTGTCAGCTTGCGGGGTATGCGTGTCGAGCAACTCGCCCGCCGAGCGGCTGACGAAGAAACCCGCGTTGCCGCGACTGACCAGCAGCCCCTGGGCCACCAGGCGGTCGTAGGCTTCGACCACGGTGAAGGTGCTCACCGAGTAGGTCGAGGCAAACGCGCGGATAGACGGCACCTTGGCGCCGGGCTTGAGGGTCTGGTTGTCGATGAGCTCGCGCAATCCGTCGATGATCTGGTTGACCAGCGGGGTAGGGGAGTCGGGATGTAGTCGCAGCATGGGGTGCCTTCAGGTGTGCGTAACGCCAAGCGCCTGCAGGGTGTCGCGGGTGTATTGCATTGGCGGCCTGTACAGTGCAGTGCGAGTTTCATGCCACTGTGCATGGCTCTATGTGGCGGACATTTTTACATTAGGTGTCAGATATCGCCAGATGCAACACGTTCAGTTCGCCCGAGCGGCAACCCTCGGGCGCGTCAGCAGGCCGCCATGGATGGTCTGCGTGTGTTCTTCACACCTCCTGCCCGCAATAGCGCTGATGTACAGGTGAGGCCGATAACCATCGGGGTTTCACAGTTTTTCCTTGGATAAAAAGAAGCACGGGGTACACAACTGATGGACGCAACATCCACATCCACCACCTCCGCGGAAGGCGGGCACGAGAGCAAGCTCAGTGCCTCGCTCAAGTCGCGCCACCTGACGATGATGTCGATCGCCGGGGTCATTGGCGGCGCCTTGTTCGTCGGCTCCGGCAGCGTGATCCACAGCGCCGGCCCAGCGGCTGTCCTGGCGTACCTCGCCGGCGGCATCCTGGTGGTGCTGATCATGCGCATGCTCGGCGAGATGGCGACCTCCTCGCCGGACACCGGCTCGTTCTCCACCTACGCCGACCGCGCCATCGGGCGCTGGGCCGGTTTCACCATCGGTTGGCTGTACTGGTGGTACTGGGTCATCCTCATGGCCTGGGAAGCCTACGTGGCGGGCAAGATCCTGCATGGCTTCTTCCCTGGTGTCAGCGTCAACGTGTTCGTGCTGGCGACCACCTTGCTGTTGATCACCGTGAACTTCTTCAACGTCAAGCACTACGGCGAGTTCGAGTTCTGGTTCGCCTTGATCAAGGTGGTGGCGATCGTCTGTTTCCTGGTGGTGTGTACCGCCGCAGTGATGAACGTCTGGCAGTTCGGTGAGGTGCGCGGCATCACCCACCTGACCGCCGAAGGCTTCATGCCCAACGGCATCACCACGGTGATCGGCGCCTTGCTCGGCGTGATGTTCGCCTTCCTCGGTGCCGAGATCGTGACCATCGCGGCTTCGGAAGCGAAGGACCCGGCTACCCAGATCGTCAAGGCCACCAATTCGGTGGTGTGGCGTGTGTGCCTGTTCTACGTCGGCTCGATCTTCCTGATCGTCTGCCTGGTGCCGTGGAACGATCCGCACCTGGGCGTTTCCGGCTATGGCGCCTACCGTCGCACCCTGGAACTGCTGGGTGTGCCGTATGCCGAGCTGCTGATGAACTTCGTGGTGTTGACCTCGGTGAGCAGTTGCCTGATCTCCGGCCACTACACCGCTTCGCGCATGCTCTTCTCGCTGTCGCAGCGCGGTGATGCACCGTCGTTCTTCAAGATCACCCGCACCGGGACCGGCGTGCCGGTATACGCGATCCTCGGCTCCTGCGCCGTGGCGGTGGTCTGTGCGCTGATCAACTTCAGCGAGACCCTGCGCCCGAAGGACGTACTGGAAACCCTGATGAACACCACCGGCATGATCGCCCTGCTGGTGTACCTGGTGATCGCCTTCTCGCAACTGCGCATGCGCCGCAAGCTGATCGCCGAGGGCCGTGAGGTGCGCCTGAAGATGTGGCTGTTCCCCTGGCTGACCTACCTGGTGATCGCCTTCATCGTTGCCGCACTGGTGACCATGGCCTTCATGCCTGACTACCAGATCCTGGTGATCTCCACCGGCATCGCCGCGGCCATCGTGGTGGCCATGGGTGTGGTGCATCAGATCCGTAGCGCCAAGCGGCACTGATCGCTACCTGAGTTGTACTGAAAACGCGGCCGGCTCCTCCAGGGACCGGCCGCGTTTTCATTTGCGCCGCACCAGGGTCAGCCAGTCGGTGTAACGGGCGACCTTGATCGGCAGGGTGGCCTGCAGGTCATCCAGGGCCTGGTCGGTGTCGTCCAGGGCCAGGTCGTCTGCGACCTTCAGGTCGGCCAGCGAGGGGGCATCGAACAGCAGCAGGCCACGGTGGTGCCGGGCCAGGCGCTCGAGGGTTTCGTTCAATGGCTGATCATCGCCGGGTAGGCGCTCCAGGTACCAGGCTGCCTGGGTATCGCCGGTATCGACCTGGGTCAGGGTGCCGGGGGTGATGCCATCGAAGCGCAACTGCTGGCCGCGGTTGAGCGAGCGTTGGCGGTCGTTGCCCGCCAGTTCGACCCGCCCCTCCAGCACGGTGACTTCGCTGCTGTCCTGCAGCCGTTCGACGATCAGTTTCGCGTCCAGCGGCCGCAGGCTGCCGTGTGGGGTGACGATGAACAGCGGGCGGGTATCGCCCCGTGCCACCTCCAGCAACAGTTGGCCCTTGAGCAGGTCGATCCGTCGCTGGGCGCGGTCGAACGTCAGGTCCACGGCCGACCCGTTGTCCAGGGTCAACAGGCTGCCGTCCTCCAGTTGCCGGGTCAGGCGGTTCTGGCTGTCGGTGGACAGGTCGGACAGCTCGAAGCCCTGGCCCATCCAGGGCGAGGCGAGCAGGAAGGAGGCGCCGATCAACGCAAGGATGGCCAGAGGCAGGGCAAGACGCGGATAGGGGAAGGCATTCATGGCAAGCGACGTGTGGAGGTTATGCGGATGACCTCCAGCATAGGCTGTCGGTTCCTGTTTTCGTTCAGGCGAAGCGGATCGGTCAGACCGATACCCCGGACGTTCGGGAAAAGGCCTATGCTAGCGCTTCCAACTGCCGAAGGAGTCGCCCATGGCCTGGTCCGCCACCCAATATTCGCTCTTCGAAAATGAACGCACCCGCGCCGTGCGCGATCTGCTCGCGGCCGTGCCACCGCGGCCGGTGCGCCATGCCACTGACCTTGGTTGCGGCCCTGGCAACTCCACCGAGGTCTTGCTGCAACAGCATGGCGACGCCCAGGTGCTGGCCTTGGATAGCGACCAGGACATGATCGACAAGGCGCGCGAGCGACCACGCCTGAAGGTGCCGCGGGTGCGTTGCGAGGTAGCCGACATCGCCACCTGGAAGGCTGCCGAACCCCAGGACCTGATCCTCGCCAACGCGTCGTTGCAATGGGTGCCGAACCACCGTGAGCTGTACCCGCACCTGATCCGCCAGCTTTCCGAGGGCGGCAGCCTGGCGGTGCAGACTCCCGACAACCTTGACGAGCCTGCCCACAAGCGCATGCGCGAGATTGCCAGCCAAGGCCCGTGGAAAGACAAGTTCAGCGATTTTTCCTTGCCACCGCGACACAGCGGCGCGTTCTACTACGACCTGCTGAGCCCGCTGTGCGAACGCGTGGATGTGTGGCGTACCACCTATCACCATGTCCTTGAGGGCGGCGCGGGCGCCGTGGTGGAGTGGTTCAAGGGTTCGGGCCTGCGGCCGTACCTGGCGCGGCTGGACGAGGCCGAGCGCGAAAGCTTCCTGCAGCTCTACTTGCAGGCCATGGAGCAGGATTACCCGAAAGCCACCGATGGCAAGGTGTTGCTGCCGTTCCCGCGGTTGTTCGTGGTCGCTACCCGCTAGCACGCCACCCGCGCCAGAGCACATAGCCGTAGATGCCAAGGTTGAGCAGCAACACGATCAACCCGAGCAGCACCTGGATCTGCGGTGTCAGCCCTGCAGGGTAGATCAGCGGCCAGACATAGTGCTCGACGAACCCACCCTGGTAGCCAGCCTGGCCGACTGCCAGGCGCATGCGGTTTTCCCAGCCCGTCAACGGGCACTGCAGATGCAGGCATTCCACCGAAAGCCCCCACGCCAGGGCCGGCAGATGCAGGAGCAGGGCGCGGCGCCAGCGCAGCACCAGCAGGCCGCCGAACAGCACCAGCAGGATGAAGGCCAGGTGCAGCAGGACGAGGGCGTCGGCGCTTAGGCGGTAGAGCATGGTGGGCGGGGTCCGCTGTGGGGCGAGTCATCAGCATAGGGTAGATTGCAGGGTTGTCGGGGCCGGCCTGATCGCAGGGACGGCACCGATGGATTCACAGCGCCTCTTGCACCATCTGCAAAAATGTCGCCACCACTCGCCGCGTGCGTTGTTCGCTCAGGCACACCAGCGTCTCGGTCAGGTGGCGTTGGCAATCGACGATGGGCAGCGCACACACCCGTGAGTCGGCGCCGAACTCCGCCGCCGACACCACCCCCACGCCAATCCCCACCACCACCGCTTCACGCGCCGCTTCACGCCCCTCGACCTGGATGGCCGGGCGGATGCGCAGGCCCGCGCGCTGCATCTCTTCTTCCAGGGTCTGGCGTGTCACCGAGCCGGGCTCCCGCAAGACCAGCGGCGTGTCGTCCAGGTCGGCCAGGCTGATCGAGGCGCGGGTGGCCCAAGGGTGGTCCCGGGACACGAAGGCCACCATCGGGTCACGCCGCATCGGCACGCAGAACAGCCGCTCGTCATCGACGTCGCGCCCGAGCAGGGCCAGGTCGGCCTGGTAGCTGAACAGGCGCGCCAGCGACTCATCGGTGTTGCCCGTCTCGATCTTGACCTGAATCCCCGGGTAGCGCTGGCAGAAGCGCGCAACCTGCGGCAGTACGTGCACGGGGGCATCCACCGCCAGCACCAGGCTGCCGGTGTGCAGGGCTCGCGAATCCTGCAGCAGCTCCAGGGCTTCGGTTTCACAGGCGAACAGGCGTTGGCTGATGCCCAACAGGCGTTCGCCCAGGTCGGTGAGCTGCACCGAGCGCTTGTTGCGCTGGAACAGCAGCACGCCGAAGCGTTCCTCCAGCTTGCGCACCTGGTCGGACACCGCCGGCTGGGTGAGGAAGAGTTTCTCGGCGGCCCGGGTGAAGCTGCCGTGTTAGGCCACGGCGTGAAAGGCCTTGAGCTGCGCTTGCGAGACCGACATGAACACCTCGGAACAGATTCAGTTAAAAGCTGGGCTTATGTGTGAAATACGATAAATCGATTTTATTTATCAGTCATCAGCTGTTTCCATGTCGCTCAACCCGAGGCAGCGCCAAAAGCGCCTGCACCGGGCCATGGTCCAGCCAGATGACGTCCCTCCGTCATGCAGTGCGCAACACAACAACAAGACAGGCGTTTCTTCACATTCTGCCGGCACACTCAGCAAGAGGTCAGAGTCAAATGAACCAGTCTTTCGGTGCCATCAAGCGGTGGCGCATGCAGATCTTCGCCATCACCTGGCTGGCCTACGCCGCCTTCTACTTCACCCGCAAGGCCTTCTCGGTCGCCAAGCTTGGCATTGCTGAGGATCCAGGCTTCATGCTCGACAAGGCCGCCATGGCCAATCTCGACGCGATCTACCTGGCGGCCTACGCCGTGGGCCAGTTCACCTGGGGCATGCTCGCCGACCGCTTCGGCCCACGCGTGGTGGTACTCGGCGGCCTGCTGATCTCGGCCGCAGCAGCGGTGGTGATGGGCAGTTACGCGACCTTCCCGATCTTTGCCACCTGCATGCTGATCCAGGGCCTGGCGCAGTCGACCGGCTGGGCAGGGCTGTGCAAGAACATCGGCAGTTTCTTCCCGTCGTCCCAGCGTGGCCGGGTACTTGGGCTATGGAGTTCGTGCTACGCCTTTGGCGGCCTGGTGGCCTCGCCCTTTGCCGGGTGGTGGGCATACACCCTGGTTGGCAGCTGGCACGCAGCGTTTTTCTCCAGCGCCGTGGTGGTGGCAGCGGTGGCGCTGCTGTTCTTCTTCTTGCAGCGCAACAAGCCCGAAGATGTCGGCCTGCCGGCGGTGGAGCCGGAGCCGCAGAGCATGGCGCCAGGCGCGAACCTGTGCAGTGTCTGGGCGCCGCTGCGCGAAATCCTGCGCAACCGCACGGTACTCACGTTGGGTCTTGCCTACTTCATGCTCAAGCCGGCGCGCTACGCGATACTGCTATGGGGCCCGGTGATCGTTTTCGAGCAGATGCCCTCGGTGGGCAAGGTGGGCGCGGCGATCATTCCCACAGCCTTCGAGCTGGCCGGGTTGCTCGGCCCAATCCTGATCGGCCTGGCCTCGGACAAGCTGTTCGGTGCCCGGCGCATGCCGGCGTGCGTGATCAGCCTGGTGCTGCTGACCTTCACCCTGGCTGGTTTCATGGCCGCAATGCACAGCGGCAGTGTGGTGCTGGTCGTTGCGCTGTTGTTCGTCATGGGCCTGACCCTGTACGGACCTGACTCGATGATCAGCGGTGCTGCCGCGATCGACTTCGGCACCGCCAAGGCCGGCGCCACCGCCGCCGGTTTCGTCAATGGCTGCGGCTCGGTGGGCGCGGTGCTCGGCGGCCTGCTGCCGGGCTATTTCGACAGCGTCACGGTGTTCATCGTGTTCGCCGGTACTGCGCTGTTCTCCGCCCTGGTGCTGCTGCCGCACTGGAACAGCCGCCCGGCCAGTGCGGAGGCGGTACATGACGTGGCCCCCAATACCGGCATGGCGATCAAGCCGGTACGTACCTGAAGGAAAGTGAAACGATGAGACCGTTCTGGCTGCAACAGGCCCTGGATCCGCAAAACGAAGCGGTATGCCCGCCGCTGCAAGGTGATGTGCGCTGTGATGTGTGCATCGTCGGTGGCGGCTATACCGGCTTGTGGACCGCGCTGATGCTCAAGGAGGCGGTACCGGCGCTGGATGTGCTGCTGATCGAGGCGGATATCTGCGGCGCCGGTGCCAGCGGGCGCAATGGTGGTTGTGCGCTGTCGTGGTCGGCCAAGTACTTCACCTTGGAGCGCTTGTTCGGTGTGGCCGAGGCGGTGCGCCTGGTCCGTGAGTCGGAGCGCAGTATCGCGGCCATCGGCACGTTCTGCGCCGAACATCACATCGACTGCGACTACCGCATGGACGGCACCTTGTACACCGCCACCAATGCCGCCCAGGTCGGCAGTACCGATGCGGTGATCGCCGCGCTGCAGCGCCAGGGCATCAACTCGTTCCAGCGTCTGGCGCTGGATGAGGTGCAGCGCCGGGCAGGCTCTGACCGCCACCGGGAAGGCTGGTTCTCGCCAGCGGCCGCCACGGTACAGCCGGGCAAGCTGGTGCGTGGCCTGCGCCGGGTCGCGCTGCAGCGTGGCGTGCGCATCCACGAGGGCACGGCGATGACCAGCCTTGAGCACGGCGCCCCGGTGCAGGTGCGCACCGCCCACGGCACCGTGCGTGCCGACCGGGTCGTGCTGGGCCTGAATGCGTGGATGGCGCGACAGTTTGCGCAGTTCGAGCGCAGCGTGGCGATCGTCTCCAGCGACATGGTGATCACCGAGCCGTGCCCCGAACTGTTGCGCCAGACGGGCCTGGAGACCGGCATCAGCGTGCTCGATTCGCGCATCTTCGTGCATTACTACCACAACACACCCGACGGTCGGCTGATGCTCGGCAAGGGCGGCAATACCTTCGCCTATGGCGGGCGCATGCTGCCGGTCTTCGATCAGCCATCGCCCTATCGATCGCTGCTGAAACGGACCTTGGGCGAGTTCTTCCCGGCGCTGGCCGAGGTGCCGCTGGCCGCGAGCTGGAACGGGCCATCGGATCGCTCGGTGACCGGCTTGCCGTTCTTCGGCCGGCTGGACGGGCAGGGCAACGTGTTCTATGGCTTCGGCTATTCCGGCAGCGGGGTAGGGCCTTGCCACATGGGCGGGCAGATCCTTTCGTCGCTGGCCCTGGGGATGGACAACGCCTGGACGCGCTCGCCCCTGGTCAAGGGGCCGCTGGGGCAGTTCCCGCCGGAGCCGATCCGCTACCTGGGGTCGCTGATGGTGCGCGATGCCGTGCGGCGCAAGGAACGCGCCGAAGACCGAGGGTTGCGCCCACGGCGGCTGGATGTGCGGTTGGCGAAGTTCGCGGCGGCGGCGGGGAAGGCGGACAAGGGCTGAGTCGGTGTGGGCATTTTCGCGGGCAAGTCGGGTCGCCGCACCGCCGCTCCCACAGGTACCCACCGCTTGCAGGGGCGGCGGTTCGCCGCTACGAGCTGCCCGCGAATGTCCGCCATGCGATTTCTTGTCGATCCCACCCGCGAGGGCGTATAAACTCTCCGCACTTTTGGCCGGTCGCTTCCTGAACCGGCCGCTGAGACAAAGAGAGTCGAGATGGGCGCACAGTGGAAAGCCAAGCATAGAGAAACGGCCGCCAACGCCAAGGGCAAGATCATGGGCAAGTTGGCCAAGGAGATCCAGATCGCGGCCAAGTCGGGCGCTGACCCGGACATGAACCCGCGTCTGCGCTTGGCGATCGCCCAGGCCAAGAAAGCTTCGATGACCCGCGAAACCCTCGAGCGTGCGATCAAGAAAGGCGCTGGCCTGGATGGCGAGGCGGTGCAGTACCATGCCGTCAGCTACGAGGGCTTTGCGCCTCACCAGGTGCCGCTGATCGTCGAATGCCTGACCGACAACGTGAACCGTACCGTCGCCCAGATCCGGGTGCTGTTCCGCAAGGGCCAGCTCGGCGCAAGCGGCTCGGTGGCCTGGGACTTCAACCATGTCGGCCTGATCGAGGCCACCCCGGAGGGTGGTGCCGACCCGGAAATGGCCGCCATCGAAGCTGGCGCCCAGGACTTCGAGGACGGCGAGGAAGAGGGCTCGACCCTGTTCATCACCGACACCACCGACCTGGACGCGGTGCAGAAGGCCCTGCCCGAGCATGGTTTCACCGTCACCTCGGCGAAGATTGGCTATACCCCGAAAAACCCGGTGAGCGCCGCCAGCCTGAGTGCTGAAGCCCTGGCCGAGGTCGAGGCCTTCCTCGAGGCGATCGACGAGAACGAAGACGTGCAAAACGTCTATGTCGGTCTGACGGACTGACTTCCTGCCGGGCCGCCTCGCGGCCCGATGGGCCCCGCCATGGGGCCCTCCACCTCACCCGCGCAGGTCACCCCATGACCCCCACCTTCGCCTCACTAAGCCTGGCCCACCTGCGCACCCTCGATTGCCTCCTGCAATTGAAGAACCTCAGCCACGCCGCCGAGCGCCTGGGGTGCAGTCAGTCGGCCCTCAGTCGGCAGCTCGCTCACCTGCGCGATGCCTTCGGCGACCCGCTGCTGGTCCGCCAGGGGCGCGGCTATGTGCTCAGCGAACATGCCGAAACCTTGGTCGAACCCTTGCGCCAGGTGCTCGATGAGCTCAGCGCCCTGCGCCAGCCTGCCGCCTTCGACCCGGCGCGTTGCGAGCGGCGTTTCTGCATCGCTGCCTCCGACTATGTGGCCGAGCACATCCTTCCGGACCTGGTGACGGCACTGGAGCATGAGGCGCCCGGGGTGTCCCTCGAGTACCGCACCTGGCAGGCCGGCCAATACGCCTCGCTGGCCAGTGGTGAGGTCGATCTGGCCACCACACTGTTCGATGAGTCCCCGCCCAACCTGCATGGCCGGCTGCTCGGTGAAGACCGTGCGGTGTGCCTGATGGCGGGCGGGCATCTGCTGACCGCCTGCACCACGATCAGCCAGGACGACTACCTTGCCTATCGCCATGTGCGGGTATCCGGCGGCGGCGACAAGGACAGCTTCATCGACCGACACCTGCGTGCCCAGGGCCTGCAGCGACGCATGCAGCTGCAGGTGCCGTTCTTCAGTGCCATGGTGCAGGTGATCGGCAATGGTCAGGCGTTGGCCACGGTGCCGGAGCATATCGCCCGCCAGCTTTGCCGTTTGCATGGCCTGGCCTGGCGGCCGCTGGGCTTCATCGAGCACAGTCAGCGCTACTGGGTGGTCTGGCACCAGCGCTTGCAGGCCTCGGCCGAGCACCGCTGGTTGCGTAACCGGGTATTCGAGCTGTGGCGCCAGTCGTCGTTTGGCGTGCAGGGCGGGGATGCGCGGTTGCGATAGCAGCTATGCGCGAAACGGGGTTATTGCCCGATGGTGGGTTGCCTAGACTGGGCTTATTGCGGGGTGTCGGTGCTGACACCTCATCCCTTCGCCCAGGAGCCAGCCCAGTGACCCCCGAACAATTCCGCCAATACGGCCACCAGCTCATCGACCTGATCGCCGACTATCGCCAGACCGTCGGCGAGCGCCCGGTGATGGCCCAGGTCGAGCCCGGCTACCTCAAGGCCGCGCTGCCCGAGGCTGCGCCGCAGCAGGGCGAGCCGTTCGCCGCCATCCTCGATGATGTCTCCAGCCTGGTGATGCCCGGCCTGTCGCACTGGCAGCATCCGGACTTCTACGGCTACTTCCCCTCCAACGGCACGCTGTCGTCAGTTCTCGGCGACTTCCTCAGCACAGGGCTTGGCGTGCTCGGCCTGTCCTGGCAGTCCAGCCCAGCCCTGAGCGAGCTGGAGGAAACCACACTCGACTGGCTGCGCCAACTGCTGGGGCTGTCGGTGCAGTGGAGCGGGGTGATCCAGGACACGGCCTCCACCAGCACCCTGGTCGCGCTGATCAGCGCACGTGAGCGCAGCACCGACTACATCCTCGCCCGCGGCGGCCTGCAGGCCCAGGACAAGCCGCTGATCGTCTACGTCAGCGCCCATGCCCACAGCTCGGTGGACAAGGCCGCACTGCTGGCCGGGTTCGGCCGCGACAACATTCGCCAGATCGCAACGGACGAGCGCTTCGCCATGATCCCCGAAGCGCTGCAAGCCGCCATCGAGCAGGACCTGGCCGCAGGCAACCAGCCCTGCGCCGTGGTTGCCACCACCGGCACCACCGCCACCACGGCCCTGGACCCGTTGCGCCCAGTTGGTGAGATCGCCCAGGCGGCGGGGTTGTGGCTGCATGTCGATTCGGCGATGGCAGGCTCGGCGATGATCCTCCCCGAATGCCGCTGGATGTGGGACGGCATCGAGCTGGCCGACTCGGTGGTAGTCAATGCGCACAAGTGGCTGGGCGTGGCCTTCGACTGTTCGATCTATTACGTGCGCGACCCGCAGCACCTGATCCGGGTGATGAGTACCAACCCCAGCTACCTGCAGTCGTCGGTGGATGGCGAAGTGAAGAATCTGCGCGACTGGGGCATACCGCTGGGGCGGCGGTTCCGGGCGCTGAAGCTGTGGTTCATGCTTCGCAGCGAAGGGGTCGAGGCCTTGCAGCAGCGCCTGCGCCGAGACCTGGAAAATGCCCGGTGGTTGGCCGAGCAGGTCGCGGCGGCGCCGGGTTGGAAACTGCTGGCGCCGGTGCAGTTGCAGACCCTGTGCATTCGGCATGAACCAGAGGGGCTGGACGGTGAGGCGCTGGATGAGCACACCCGTGGCTGGGCAGACCGGCTCAATGCTTCCGGCGATGCCTACGTGACCCCGGCCACCCTGCAAGGTCGGTGGATGGTACGGGTGTCGGTCGGCGCGCTGCCGACGGAACGGGCGGATGTGGAGCGGTTGTGGAGAAACCTGCAGGCGGTGGTCAAGGCTTGAGGTTGCCGGGGCCGCTGTGCGGCCCCGACTGTCTTACGGGCTCACCACCTCGAAGCTGCTTTTGCGGCTGGCTTCATAGGCGTCCTTTTCCAGCGGTTTGGCCTGCGGGTTACCCAGGTCTTCCATCGCCATCCGGTAGGTTTCAGGCGCCACATAGGCGGCCAGTGCACACACGCAGGTGATGGCGAAGGCCAGTGCCCCGACTACCAGCCAGATATGCTCCGAACCGGGTGGGGCGACGGCTGCGAACAGCGCCGGCAGCATCGCCGTGAGCATGGTGCCGATGTTCTGTGCGATGGCCATGGCCGACACCCGGTAGCGGGTCTGGAACAGCTCGGGGTAGAAGCTTGGGAACACAGCGTTGTAGCCCTGGTAGACCATGCCCCACATCAGGATCGAGCCGACGAAGGCCAGTGGCACGTTCTGGATGCTGATCGCATACAGGTAGACGAACGCCAGCAGGCCCGATCCCAGGCACCCGGCAATCATGGTCGGGCGCCGGCCGATGCGGTCCGACAGGTTGCCCACGAACGGAATCACCAGCACCGCGACGATATTGCCCACCACCGGGATCCACAGGTACACGCTCTTGTCGAAACCGATGCCGTAGGCCGGCTGCACCGCATAGGCCGCGCCGAAGATGGTGGCGACCACCGGGATCACGTTCATCAGTGCCATGAACATCACCAGCACCATGTGTTTCCAGCTGTGGCGGAACGCTTCGCCGATTGGGGACTTGGCCACCTTGTCCTGTTTTTCTTCCTGAACGAATGCCGGGGTTTCGTGCACCTCCTTGCGGATGATGAAGCCTGCGATCAGCACCACTGCACTCATCAGGAACGGAATGCGCCAGCCCCATTCGTTGAACGCTTCGCTGGGCATGAAGTAGGCCAGTGGCAGGAATACCGCAGCGGCCATCACTTGGCCGGCCTGCACGCCTTGCAGCGTATAGCTGGCGTAGTAGCCGCGACGCCCGAAGGGCGCGTGCTCCATGATCATGGAACTGGCGCCGGAGATCTCTCCGGCCACGGCGAAGCCTTGGACCAGGCGCAGGACCACCAGCAAGGCAGGGGCGAGGAGGCCGATGTCGTGGTAGGTGGGCAGCAGGCCTACGGCCATGGTCGAGATGCCCATCAGGAACATGCACAGCAGCAGCACGTTCTTGCGTCCTCGCGTGTCACCCCAATGGCCGAGCACGAAGGCGCCGACCGGACGAGCCAGGTAGCCGACGCCATAGGTGGCAAGGGAGGCGATGATGGCCATCTTCGGGTCACTGGACGGGAAGAAGATCTGCGGGAAGATCAACGCTGCCGCCTGGGCATAGATGAAGAAATCGTAGTACTCGAGGGCCGAGCCGATCCACCCGCTGGCGGTGGCTTTCTTGGCCTGTGAAGAGTGGGCCATGGTGTCTCCGTTGTTCTTGTTGGTTGTCGGATGGCGGTCGCCCTCGGGCAGGCATGAGCCCGGATGGCGGCGACTGAATCCATGGTGGTCCAGGGTTCTGCGGTGAATCAATTCGCCTGGCTGGCTTTTGTTCGATTACCGAACACAAACTAACCATTTCGTACAAAGTGCATTGCCGTCCCGACTTTACCTGCGAATAATCGATCCTGCCATCGTCGAGAACAAGCAGGCTCACAGGTCAGACGAACCCGCGCCTGTACAAACAACAAGGAACTCAACATGCAGCGTTTGATCGCCACCGTCTCACTCAGCGGTACCCTGCCTGAAAAGCTCGAAGCCATCGCTGCCGCAGGCTTTGATGGCGTCGAGATCTTCGAGAACGACCTGCTCCATTACGCCGGTGCCCCGCGTGAAATTCGGCAGCGGTGTGCGGACCTGGGGCTGGCCATCACGCTGTTTCAGCCGTTTCGCGACTTCGAGGGCTGCCGCCGTGATCGCCTGCACAAGAACCTCGACCGCGCGGCGCGCAAGTTCGACCTGATGCAGGAACTGGGCACCGACCTGGTGCTGGTGTGCAGCAACGTGCAGCCCGATGCGCTGGGCGATGAGCAACTGCTGGTCGATGACCTGCGCCTGTTGGCCGAGCATGCCGGGGCGCGGGGCCTGCGCATCGGTTACGAAGCCTTGGCCTGGGGGCGTCACGTCAACACCTGGCAGCAGGTGTGGCACTTGGTGCGCAAGGCCGATCATCCGGCGCTGGGGGTGATTCTCGACAGCTTCCACACGCTCTCGCTCAAGGGCGACCCCAGTGCGATCCGCGATATTCCCGGTGAGAAGATTTTCTTCGTGCAGATGGCCGATGCGCCGATCCTGGCCATGGACGTGCTGGAGTGGAGTCGGCATTTTCGCTGTTTCCCCGGCCAGGGCGAGATGGACCTCGCAGGTTTCCTTGCGCCGATCATCGCCAGTGGGTATCGCGGCCCGCTGTCGCTTGAGATTTTCAACGATGGCTTTCGTGCCGCGCCTTCGCGTCAGAACGCCGCCGATGGTCTGCGCTCGTTGCTGTACCTGGAGGAAAAGACCCGCGTGCGGCTGGCCGAGCAGGCGGTCGCAGTGGAACCCGGCGTGCTGTTCGCACCGCCTGCGGCGAGCCGTTATGACGGGGTGGAGTTCGTCGAGTTCGCCGTAGATGACGCGGTCGGTGCACGGCTGGGTGGGTGGCTGAAGCGCCTGGGGTTCGCCGAGGCCGGTCAGCACCGCAGCAAGGCGGTCAAGCTGCTGCGCCAGGGTGATATCAATATCGTGCTCAACGCCGAACCCTATTCCTTTGCCCACAACTTCTACGAGGCTCATGGTCCATCGCTGTGCGCTGCAGCCTTGCGCGTGGATGACGCCCAGGCGGCGCTGCAACGGGCAATGGCCTATCGTGGTCAGCCATTCCGTGGCCTGGTCGGCCCCAACGAGCGGGAAATCCCGGCGGTGCGCGCGCCGGATGGCAGCCTGATCTACCTGGTGGAGCCGGCCGGGGCAGGGCAGAGCATCTATGACAGTGATTTCTGCCTCGATCCGTCGGCCACTGCCGCTGGCGGGCTACAGCGCATCGACCACATGGCCTTGGCCTTGCCGGCCGAGGGTCTGGACAGTTGGGTGCTGTTCTACAAGAGCCTGTTCGACTTCACCGCCGACGACGAAGTGGTACTGCCCGACCCTTATGGTCTGGTCAAGAGCCGCGCCCTGCGCAGCCCGTGCGCGACGTTACGCCTGCCGCTGAACATCTCCGAGAACCGCAACACCGCCATCGCCCACGCCCTGTCGAGTTACCGTGGTTCGGGCGTGCACCATATCGCCTTCGACTGCGCCGACATCTTCGCCGAGGTCACGCGGGCCAAGGAGGCTGGCGTGCCATTGCTGGAGATCCCGATGAACTACTACGACGATCTGGCGGCACGCTTCGAGTTCGACGATGAGTTCCTCAGCGAGCTTGCGTACTACAACGTGCTGTACGACCGCGATGCGCAGGGCGGCGAGCTGTTCCATGTGTACACCGAACCGTTCGAGGGGCGTTTCTTCTTCGAGATCCTCCAGCGCAAGGGGGACTACGCGGGGTATGGCGCGGCGAACGTGGCGGTGCGCCTGGCGGCGATGGCCAAGCTGCGCGCGAGTGCGGGTGGCTAGCAAGCCGCACATGCACCCTCGCGCTTCCCTGCACCGCCCGGCTCACGGATAATCCCCGCACATTCCAAACAACAGCCTGTGAGTCGGTATGAGTGATCCGCAAGTCAGCCTCGGTCAGCCCGCGGGCGGGGCGCGCAAGTCGCGCAAGAACAACCCGGAGAAAACCCGCGAGGACATTCTCCAGGCTGCGATCCACGAGTTCGTCCAGCAAGGCCTGGCCGGCGCGCGGGTCGATGCGATCGCCGAGCGCACCGCCACTTCCAAGCGCATGATCTACTACTACTTCGGCAGCAAAGAACAGCTGTACCTGGAATGCCTGGTCAAGCTCTACGGCGACATCCGCAAGACCGAGCACAGCCTGGACCTGGAGTCGCTGCCGGTCGAGCAGGCGATCCGCCGGCTGGTGGAGTTCACCTTCGATCACCACGACCACAATGTCGACTTCGTACGCATCGTCTGTACCGAAAACATCCATTACGGTGAGTTCGTCAAGCAGGCGCCGGTGATCCGCGAAATGAGCAGCCTGGTGCTCGAATCACTGGCGCGCACCCTGCAGCGCGGGGTCGAGGAAGGCATGTTCCGTGCGGGCATCGAGGTCATCGACCTGCATATGCTGATGAGTTCGTTCTGCTTCTATCGGGTCTCGAACCGGCATACCTTCGGCCAGATCTTCCAGATCGACCTGGCGGACGACGCAATCAAGCTGCGCCACAAGCAGATGATCTGCGAAGCCGTGCTCAACTACATCCGCGCCTGATGCCCAGCATCGGCATCACTCGCCCAGCCGCTGCTCACGTGAAGGTGGGTAGCCGAAATACGCCGCGTAGCACTTGCTGAAGTGCGACACCGAAACGAACCCGCACGCCACCGCCACTTCCATGACCGACAGGTCCGAGTACTGCAGCAGCCGCCGGCTCTTGGTGATGCGCAGCTCCATGTAGTAGCGCCGCGGCGAGGTACCGAGCTGGGCCTGGAACAAGCGGTCGATCTGCCGACGCGAGCGGCCGCTGTAGGCGGCCAGCTGATCGAGGCTGAGGGTCTCTTCCAGGTTGTTTTCCATCAGCTCGACAATGGTGCGCAGTTGCAGGCTCATGGACTTCTTCGCCCCGGGCCCGACCTGGCGATAGCGGGCGCCGGAGAACGACAGGATCTCTTCGACACCTTCGGCCAAGGCATCGCCATACAGCCGGCGTACCAGGCCCAGCATCAGTTCCATGGCGCCATTGGGGCTGGCGGCGGTCAGGCGATCGCGATCAAGGGTGAAGCTGGCCGGCGTGATGCGCGTCTGCGGGCTGCGTTCGGCGAGGCTGGCACGCTGTTCGGGGTGGATGCTGCAACCGTAGTCGCCCAGCACCCCGGCGCGGCCGAGGAACCATGCACCGCTCCACAAGCCACCCAGGGCCATGCCGTGGGCCGCGCAGTCGCCCAGCAGGCGGTCGAGCTCGGGGTATTTGAGCGGGGTGCGCAGGCCGGCGCAGATGACCAGGAGGTCGGGCTCCTTGAGCTTGCGCGGGTCCAGCTCGCTGGCCACCAGTTCCAGCCCCAGGTCACTCAGCACTCGGTCACCTTCGAGCGACAGCGGGGTGAAGCGGAAACTGTCGGCTCGCAGCAGGTTGGCGGTGACCAGCACGTCCATCGCCACGGTGAAACTGGCCATGGAAAAATGCTCGAGCAGAACGAAGTCGACGCGGTACGGCACCTGTTCGTCGCTGGCGCCGGATTTGAGCCGCAACATGTTACTGGTGCTAGTCTTCTTGCTGAACTGGCGAGGCGTGGGCACAGCGGACTCCGTTTCCTTCGATGGCGCAGGGAGTGTGCTGGGAGTTGCGGGGAAAGACAATCACTGGCCGGATAATGCCGCGAGCCCTGCACTGGCGGTACGCGGATTGGAATGAACCCTTGGCGCCTGGCGTGAACAAATGCATTACATGCTCACAGGAGAACGCTCATGGAAATCGGAACGGTCTGGATCCTCGTCGCAGTGCTGGTGATTCTTCTGCAGATCTGGGCGATATGGCACATCATCGGCAGCGAGCGCCGTGCCGAGCGCAAGATGTTGTGGGTCGTGTTCGTGGTTTGGGCGCCGTTCCCCGGCCTGTTGTTCTGGGCCTGGCGCGGGCCGCGGGCGGTGAAGGGCAGGGCCGTGCTGGAAGAGAAATGAGCCTTGCCTGGCGCCTGTCGCAAGGACAGGCGCCACGGACTTGGATCTCGGTGCCGATACCTGGAAAAACCTGTCTGGGCGGGTAGAATCGGCGCTCCTGCCTTCAGCGAGCCTGCCCCTATGTCAGCGCCGTCACTCGAGCTGTTCCCGACCGGCCCTGAACACGCCGAAATCATCCGCAATCTTTATCAGTTCTATGCCTACGAGTCCTCGGACTGGGAGCAGGAAGACGTCGAGGCGGATGGACGTTTCTACCTGCACGAGGCGCACATGGCGCGCTACTGGCAATCGTCCGGTTGGGGCGCCAGCCTGGTGCTGGTCGACGGCTTCATCGCCGGTTTCGTGCTGGTCGAGCGTAGCGAGCTGCCAGGGGTCGAGGCCCTCGAGCTGGCCGACCTGTTCATCCTCAAGCGCTACCGCCGTCAAGGCATTGGCCGGGCAATAGCGTGCCAGATGCTCTGCAGTGGCGCGCATGACTGGCTGTTGCGCTGCTATCGGCAAGATGAAGCGGCCATGGCCTTTTGCAGCCGCGTCGTCGCCGAGTTGCCGCGCGCCGTGCAGGCAATCGCGCCGGAAGATGACCCGCAGTTGCACACATGGCGTGTCGCGGCGGTGCGTCACTGAGGTCCAGCAAGCGCGAATTTTTGTGATCCACTTCACAAAATCCTGTCGCTCAAAGGCATAATGCCAGTATCTTGAAAAACGGCCCCGCAGGTTCAGGAAGAATGCCATGTCGCTAGTCGCGAGCCCCGACGTCATGTACCGGTTGTTGATCCAGAGCGTGGTGGACTATGCCATCTACCTGCTGACCCCGGAGGGGGTGGTCGCCAACTGGAACCCGGGGGCGCAGCGCGCCAAGGGCTATGAGGCTGCCGAGGTTGTCGGGCAGCACTACTCGCTGTTCTACAGCGAGGCGGACCGCGCTGCCGGCCTGCCGCAAGCCAACCTCGAGCAGGCGCGCCGCTGTGGTCGTTTCGAGGAGCATGGCTGGCGCCTGCGCAAGGACGGCAGCCTGCTGCGCGCCCATGTGGTGATCGAGGCGGTGCATGACGACGACGGGCAACTGGTGGGTTTCGCCAAGATCACCCGTGATTGCACCGAGCAGTACCATGCACAGATGGCTCAGCGCGAGCAGGAGCGGCATTTCCGCCTGCTGGTGCAGGGCGTGCGCGACTATGCCATCTATATGCTCGACAGCGCCGGCCATGTGATCAACTGGAACGCCGGGGCCGAGCGAGCCAAGGGCTACAAGGCCGATGAGATCGTCGGCCAGCATTTCTCGGTGTTCTACACCCATGAAGACCGCGTCCGCGGCCTGCCCGAACAGGGGCTGGAGACGGCACGTCGGGAAGGGCGCTTCCAGGCCGAAGGTGTACGCCAGCGCAAGGACGGCTCGCATTTCTGGACCAGCGTGGTGATCGAGGCCATCCATGACGAGGACAGCGGCCAACTGATCGGTTTCGCCAAGGTTACCCGTGACATCTCCGAGCGTCGCCGCTACGAGCTGGAGCTGCTGCAGGCCAAGGAGCTGGCCGAGCAGTACAGCCAGGAGATGAGTACCCTGTCGCAGTTTCTCGATTCGGTGATCGCCAATATTCCAGCCTGTGTCATCGTCCAGGACCTGGTCAGCCAGCGCATCCTGTTGGCCAACCAGCAGGCCGAGCGCTTGTTCGGTGGCCAGGGGGCGAGCCTGATCGGCACGCTGCCCGCAGATTGCGCGGTGCCGGCTGCCGCCGAGTTTCTCGAGCAGCAACTGGCGCGCGGCGCACGCAGTACGAAAGGTTACGCCGCTGAAACCCGTGTCGAAACCGTCGCGGGAGCTCGCACCCTGCGCAGCCGCGCGCTGCTCAGCCAGAACCGCGACAACCAGGCCGATTACGTGCTGTTCATCGCCGAGGACGCCACTGAAGAACTGGCAGCCCACGCGCAGATCCACCACATGGCCCATCACGATGCGCTGACCGGCCTGCCCAATCGCACGCTGTTCCATGAGCGCCTCAAGCAGGCGCTGGCGCGCGGCGAGGACAGTGGCAAGCTGACCGCCACCTTGTGCCTGGACCTGGACAACTTCAAGAACATCAACGACTCCCTCGGCCATGCCTTCGGCGACAAACTGCTGCGTGCCCTGGGCAAGCGCCTGCGTCGAGAGCTGCGCGAGCACGACACCTTGGCTCGGCTAGGCGGGGATGAGTTCGCCGTGGTTCTGGCCGGGCTGGACAACCGCGAGGCGGCCTGCAACACCGCCCGACGCCTGATCGATGCGATCTGCCCGCCGTTCCAGATCGAAGGGCACCAGTTCGCTGTTGGTGTGAGCATTGGTATTGCCTTTGCGCCCGAGGACCAGGACAACGCCGAGCAACTGCTCGGCTACGCCGACATGGCCCTGTACGAAGCCAAGCGCAATGGCCGCAACCGCTACGAATGCTTCCATGTCGAACTCGACGTCGCCGCACGCCAGCGCCGCCTGGTGGAGACCGATCTGCGCACAGCCCTGCACCTGGGGCAACTGCAATTGCACTACCAGCCGGTGGTGGACCAGCAGTGCAACAGCGTCACCGGCTACGAGGCGCTGCTGCGCTGGGAACACCCCAGTCGCGGCCTGATCTTGCCCATGGATTTCATTCCCATCGCCGAGGAGACCGGGCTGATCCACGAGATTGGCGCCCGTGTGTTGAATCTCGCCTGCCAGGAGGCGGCGACCTGGGAAGGGCAGGAGGTGGTGTCGGTCAACCTGTCGCCGGTGCAGTTCAAGAACACTGGGCTGGTGCACACCGTTTCCCTGGCACTGTCGGACTCAGGGCTTGCCCCGCATCGTCTGGAGCTGGAGATCACCGAGTCGGTGCTGCTGGGCAACAGCGAGGAGAACGTGCGGATCCTGCGGGAGCTGAAGGAGCTTGGCGTGTCGATCTCGCTGGACGATTTCGGCACCGGCTATTCGTCGCTGGGTTACCTGCGCTCGTTCCCGTTCGACCGGATCAAGATCGACAAATCCTTCGTCCACGACATGTGCGACAGTCGCGAGGCGATGTCGATCATCCGCGCGATCACCGAGCTGTCCAACAGCCTGAAGATCAAGACTACGGCCGAGGGCGTGGAGTCGGCCGAGCAGATGGAGCGCCTGGCGGCAGAAGGGTGTTCGCATTTCCAGGGCTATTTCTATGGGCGACCGGCACCGGCCAGCGAGCGTCTGAAGACGCCGGGCAGGATTGTCAGGGACTGAGGCACGGTGTCTGCTTCGCGGATAAACTCGCCCTGACGCGGGCAAAAACACTTGCCATCCGGCGCCCCATCTCTTCTAAACTCGCAAGGTTCGTCTTACCCAGAGATCCGCATGACCACCCGCACCCCGCTGTCCGGCGTCAACCACCCCTTGCGCGGCATCGCCCTGGTGGTGGCCGCGACTTTCCTGTTCGCTAGCCACGATGGGCTGTCGAAATTCCTCGGTGGTATCTACCCGGTGATCATGGTGGTCTGGGCGCGCTATGTGGTGCATACGCTGCTGATGGCCGGCATCTTCATGCCCCAGGCGGGGCTGCGTGTGCTGCGCACCCGGCGTCCGTTGCTGCAGACCTTGCGTGCCTTGAGCCTGCTCAGCACCAGCCTGTTGTTCACGGCGGGCCTGCAGTACCTGCCGCTGGCCGAGGCCACGTCGGTCAACTTTCTCGCCCCGGTGCTGGTCACTGCGCTGTCGGCTCCGCTGCTCAAGGAGCGGGTCACGCTCGGCCAGTGGCTGGCGGTAGTGATGGGGTTCATCGGGGTACTGGTGGTGGTGCATCCGGGCGGGGCGATGTTCACCCCGGCGATCCTGTTTCCCTTCGGTTCGGCCCTGGGTTTCTGCTTCTACCAGCTGCTGACCCGGATTCTGGCCGCCCATGACAGCCCAACCACCAGCAACTTCTACGCAGGCCTGTGCAACACCCTGATCATGAGTGCGCTGGTGCCGTTCTTCTGGCAGACACCGCAATGGCAACACGTACTGCTGATGCTCGCCCTTGGCGGTTGCGGCATGACCGCCCACCTGCTGCTGACCAAGGCCTTCCGCCATGCAGCGCCGGCGCTGCTGGCGCCGTTCAGCTACTGCCAGATCGTGTTTGCGGGTGTGCTGGGCCTGGTGGTGTTCGGCCAGGTACCCGATACCACCAGTATCGTGGGCATCGCCATCATCTGCCTGAGCGGCCTTGGTGCTGCCTGGATGCAGCGGCGCAAGTGACCGTCAGCCTTTGACCAGGGCCTTGAGCGAAGCGTCGAAGCTGCGCAGGGCGTCGGCCTGCACGTTTTGCTCGACCTGCAACTGGCGAGCGACATTCGCCGTGTCGCTGGGCAGCGCTTCACGGGCCTGGCCTTCGGCGCGGCCGATGTAGGTCAGTTGGTCGTCGTAGAAGCGTGCGACCACCTGGGTTTCGATGTCCGGGCTGTTGGCGCTGGCGAGCCGGCTCTGGGCATCGAGCAGCACGATCACGTCGGGGCGATCGGCGAGCAGGGTGTCCAGATCGTCGTAGAAGGTGACCTCGGCGAAGGTTTGCGCCAGCGACTGGGCCAGCCAGCCATAAGCCTGGCTGCCACCGTTGAGCGTGGCCACTTGCACGGCACGCGAGGCGCCAGGCACTGAAGGAGGGACCTCGCGATGGCGCTGCAGGTAGTCCAGGGTGGCAGCGGCATTGCGGCCCAACAGCACGGCGACGTGTTGGCCCGGTTTCAGCGACACGCTGGACAACTCGGTGGCCGAGTAGAAGTGACCGTAGGGTTGCGCCACCTGCGAGGTGGCCGAGGCGGCACAGCCACCCAGAGCGGCCAGCAGGGCCAAAATCGCGGCGAGCATGCCGCCTTTGCTGATCGATGCCATGATCGATGCCTCATCGAAGGTTCAATGAAGCCATCTTCCGCCTCCGGGCCCAGCGGTGGAACTTGAAGATATTCATGGTCGCTATCGACGATGTCGATGGGGCGCGGCTGCCTCGTCTGCCTGACAGACCCAGCCTATCGCCCTTCAATAATCGCTCTATTAGACCTCTGCCCATGCTGGGCTAGTCTTTCCCGTGGCCTCGCGATTTGCGCGTGCAGCGCCGCGGGCCTGCGTCGGCAACAGACCGACCATCACCTGATGAAGAGAAGGCACGAGCCTTGCGGCTCGGGCTGCAGAACACCTGGCATAGACCAGAAATCTGGACAACCGACCCATAAGGTACCCGCAGATGTCGAACGAATCGAAATGCCCGTTCCATCAAACCGCAGGCGGCGGCACCACCAACCGTGACTGGTGGCCCGATCAGCTCAACCTCAGGATTCTCCACCAGCATGGCAGCCAGTCCGATCCGATGGACCCGGATTTCGATTATGCCAAGGCGTTCAAGAGCCTTGACTTCCAAGCCCTGAAAAAAGACCTCACCGCGTTGATGACCGACTCCCAGGACTGGTGGCCTGCGGATTTTGGCCACTATGGCCCGCTGTTCGTCCGCATGGCCTGGCATAGCGCAGGCACCTACCGCATCGCGGACGGCCGCGGTGGCGCGGGCTCCGGTCAGCAGCGCTTCGCCCCGCTCAACAGCTGGCCCGACAACGTCAGCCTGGACAAGGCCCGGCGGCTGCTGTGGCCGATCAAGCAGAAATACGGCAACAAGATTTCCTGGGCCGACCTGATCGTGCTCACCGGCAACGTCGCGTTGGAGTCGATGGGCTTCAAGACCTTCGGTTTCTCCGGAGGCCGCGCCGATGTCTGGGAGCCGGACGAAGATGTGTACTGGGGCTCGGAGAAGGTCTGGCTGGGGGGCGACACCCGCTACGGCAAGGCCCAGCCGCCCGGTAAAGGTGATCTGGTGGCCGAGCCTGCCAAGCATGCAGAGGAGCAAAGTCGCACCGAGCCGGCAGGGCGCAACCTTGAAAACCCGCTGGCAGCCGTGCAGATGGGCTTGATCTACGTAAACCCCGAAGGCCCGGAGGGCAATCCTGACCCGGTCGCTTCGGGCAAGGACATTCGCGAGACCTTCGGCCGCATGGCGATGAATGACGAAGAGACCGTGGCCCTGATCGCGGGCGGCCACGCCTTCGGCAAGACCCACGGTGCAGGCCCTGCGGACAACGTCGGTGCCGAACCTGAAGCCGCAGGGCTCGAGCTTCAAGGGCTGGGTTGGGCCAACAAGTTCGGCACTGGCAAGGGTGGCGATACCATCACCAGCGGCCTGGAAGTGACCTGGACCTCGACCCCGACCCGTTGGAGCAACGAATACCTGAACAACCTGTTCAACTTCGAGTGGGAACTGACCAAGAGTCCGGCGGGCGCCCATCAATGGCGTCCCAAGGATGGCAAGGGGGCTAACAGCGTGCCCGATGCCCACGATCCGGCCAAGCGCCATTCACCGATGATGCTCACCTCTGACCTGGCCTTGCGCTTCGACCCGATCTACGAGCCGATCGCCCGGCGTTTCAAGGAGCATCCCGAGCAACTGGCCGACGCCTTCGCCCGTGCCTGGTACAAGCTGATCCACCGTGACATGGGGCCGCTGGCCCGTTACCTGGGCCCGGAAAACCCGCAGGAAGAACTGCTCTGGCAGGACCCGATCCCCAAGGTCGATCACCCGCTGGTAGACGAGCAGGACATCACGGCGCTCAAGGCCAAGGTGCTGGCCTCGGGCCTGAGCGTTGCCGAACTGGTGTCCACCGCCTGGGCGGCAGCTTCGACCTTCCGTGGCTCGGACAAGCGCGGTGGCGCCAACGGCGGGCGCCTGCGCCTGGAACCTCAGCGCTCCTGGGTCGCCAACCAGCCTCAGCAATTGGACAAGGTGCTCAAGGTGCTGGAGAAAATCCAGGGCGAATTCAACAGCGGCGGCAAGAAGATTTCGCTGGCCGACCTGATCGTGCTGGCGGGCTCCGCTGCGGTCGAGAAGGCCGCCCAGGACGCTGGGCACACTGTCAGCGTGCCTTTCCGGCCGGGTCGCACCGATGCCTCCCAGGAGCAGACGGATGTCGAGTCGTTCGCCGTGCTGGAGCCGCTGGCAGACGGCCTGCGCAACTTCACCAAGGCCAGGTACAGCGTCAAGGCCGAGAAGCTGCTGCTGGACAAGGCCCAGTTGCTGACCCTCACCGCGCCGGAACTGACCGTGCTGGTCGGTGGCCTGCGGGTGTTGGGCGCCAACCATGGTGGCAGCCAGCATGGGGTGTTCACCGACAAGCCTGGCACCTTGAGCAACGATTTCTTCCGCAACCTGCTGGACATGAGCGTGGAATGGAAGCCGACCTCGGCTGACAACGAGACCTTCGAAGGCCGTGACCGCAAGACCGGGCAGGTGAAATGGACCGGCACGCGGGTCGACCTGGTGTTTGGTTCTCACGCCCAGTTGCGGGCGTTGAGCGAGGTGTACGGCAGCAGCGATGCCAAGGAGAAATTCGTCAAGGACTTCGTGGCGGCGTGGGTGAAGGTGATGGAGTTGGATCGTTTCGAATTAAATCGCGGGGTGTAGAGGTGATGTTGCCATAACGTTGGCATTACCCGAACAAGGTGCTTCTGCGCGCCCTCCGGCTCCCACGCCAGCGGAGGGCGTCCAGCGCCCATCAACCTAGCATCCTTACCAATACCGGCTACCGGCCACGATTTCGAGGTTCAGAATGTTCCAATGACTACAAAGCAACCCGACTGGGAGGCGATCAAGCGAGCCTCTCCGGCCGGGCTGAGTGTGGTCAGGCCCGAGAGGCCTAGTTTTTACTGCACGTACTTGACGGTCGCGCTAACCAGCAACTGATCGTTTACTGTGACTTTGCAAAAGCGCTTCGTGACTGTTTTGTTATCATTCGCGAGCGTGGGGGCGCATTGCAAGAGCACCTTTTTGCCCTCCCAATCCTTAGTGACACCAGAAGTCGTTGCGCTCGCATACTCTTTCATGAATTTGCGATTCCAAGGCCCGAAAAAGACCTCCGGCTCGCCGCCTCCGAAGAAACCAGACTCATCAGTGGCGCAGATCGTACCTTCCACCCGTTTGCCGTCGATGATATTGGCATCGGTATAGCAATTCATCTGACCGTTCCAGGCGTCTAGATCCACTGGGCCCCTGTTAACCCAAGTGGGCGCGGTAACGCATCCCGAGAGAGTTGCGACTGCGAGAGCGCCAAGGCAGATGCATTTCATGCAAGACATTGAATTGAGCTTCCTTACTTTTTGAAGCCGCCACCAATACTCGTAATACCCCACAATTTCAAGTTCAGAGTGATCCATGGGAAGGCCATCCTCTCCATCATCACTTTCGACCTGTCCGAGCTTTCCTACTTCGGTATCCTTCTGACACCAGCATCCTGGCGTAGTAGGGCAACTCGTCCCTGAGCGCTTGTTGGCATCCATTGGTCCTTGCGTGCGAAAGAAGCCCGGCGCTTGGCCGGGCATGGAATCACCTGCTGTTCAGAGGCTTGGTGCCTGTATCGTCGCACGGAGCTGGGCTAGATCCTTGGACGGTATGACATAGGTTCTAGACAGCATGTCACCGACCCGCTGGCACCGTGCGGACTGCGTATAGATGAAGATCGTTATGATCCCCAGAGGTACGTCAATGTGTCTCATGAACCCTCGGATCAGAGCTTGAACAAGCGTTGGCGGCCCGCCTGCTCCGTTGATGACGGTCAGTCCAAAGACGTACTTTCCTGGTGTTCTACCTTTGAAAAGCCACTCGCACAGGGGATATAGGAATAGATGGACGAAGACCAGTTCAAGCCCTGCGAACAATAGGGTCTCTTGATTAGCAAGCCCGAGGCCGAGCAGGACGACTGCTCCGTAATCGATGATGTACGCCCCTATGCGTTTCATTAGAAGGGACGTTCTTGAGACTTCCATCAGGTGCTCCGTGCTGTGGTGTTTGTCATGCGAGAAGGGCTCAGTGCTTGGCCGGGCTTGGTTTCTCTAGGAATGGGCATGTGACCCGAGTAATGCAGGACGCCGATTTATGCACTTAGAGATCCTCCTGGTGTTCGTTTGGCTTATTCACGGGTTCCCTTCTCCTGAGTGCTCTACTGTATCTAGCCGGTAAAGCGATCGCCATCACACGTCTCAGGCGACAGCCTTCTGCGCCTCGGCCACCTTGGGCTTCGCCGGCTTGAGCCGCGATACCCCCAGCAACACCAGCACCAGCCCGGCAATCTGGTAGCCCGAGATCGCCTCGCTGAGGATGGCCCAGGACGCCAGCATGGTCAGCACCGGCCCGAGGTTGCCGACCGCCGCAGTGTGTGTCGGGCCAAGGCGCTGGATCGCCAGGGCCACCCAGTAGATCGGCAGTACCGTGGAAAACAGCGCCATCATCGCCGCGTTGGCCCACACTGCAGCGGGCAATTGCGCCAACTGGGTGACATCCGCCACCAGTAGGTAATGCGCCAGCACCATCAGCGACGAGGCCGAACCACACAGCCCGGCCATGCGCATCGAGCCCATGCGCTTGAGCATCACTCCGGTACCGGAGTAATACAGCGCGTAGGTGACGGCGCTGGCGAACACCCACAGCGACCCCATCAGCACTGCGTGCCCACCGCCGGCGGTGCCCAGGTCATGCACGAAGGCGATCCCCAGCCCCAGGTAGCACAACCCCATCGCCACCAGGGTGCGCGGGGTAGGGCGCTCACGCAGGGCGATGGCCTGGAAGACCAGCACCAGGGTCGGGTAGGTGAACAGAATCAGGCGTTCCAGCCCCGCGCTGATGAACTGCAAACCGTAGAAATCGAACAGGCTCGACAGGTAGTAGCCCAGCAGCCCGAGCACAGCCACGCGAAACCCGTCACCCAGGGTCGGCGGGGTGCTCGCCGAGCCACGACTGGCCCACACCAACCAGGCGAACAGCGGCAGCGACAGGCCCATGCGCAGCGCCAGCAAGGTCACTGCATCCACCGGCCCCGCGGCGTAGGCGAGCTTGACGAAGATCGCCTTGAAGCTGAAGCCCAGGGCGGCCAGGACGGCATAGAGGCTTCCGCTTCGCAGGTGTCGCTCAAGTGAGATACGCAGGCTGTTCATGCTGAATCCGCAACAAAATAAGTCAGAGGCTTATTCTGAATAGAAGGCTCGAAAGCTAGAATCGCTTTTTCTGGAACATGGCGTTCGCTTTTGGAGAAACCCCCATGCACTTCGATCTTCAGGACTTGCGTCTGCTGGCTGCCATCGCTGCGACTGGCAGCCTGAGCAAGGCCGCGGCCAGTTTTCCAGTGGCAGTGTCGGCGGCAAGCACACGCTTGCGCCTGTTCGAGGAGCGCAGCGGTCTGATGTTGTTCACCCGCAGGGCTGACGGTATGCAGTTGACCCCTTCTGGACGACTGGTACTGGAGTCGGCCCGTGGAGTGCTGGGCGAGGCGCAGAAACTGCAGGACACGCTCAAGGAGCTGGCCGGCCAGCGTCGAATCAACCTGCACCTGGCGGCCTCGACGGTCACCAACAGCACCTTGCTGCCGGCGGTACTGGGGCCGTTCCTGGCCGACTACCCCGAGGTCGACCTGCTGCTGGTCGAGCACAAGAGCGTCGATGTATTGCGGGTGGTGCTGGCTGGGGAGTGCGAGATCGGCGTGTTCGACGGCAACCTGGTCAACGATGGGCTGGTGTCGCTGCCGTTTCGCACCGAGCGTCTGGTGCTGCTGGTGCCTGCCGATCATGAACTGGCGACGCGTGAGCAACTGCGTCTGGTCGATGCCCTGGATCATGCCTTCGTCTGCCTGCCGGCAGAGCGCGCCATGCAGCGCTTTGTCGAGGAGCTGGCGATGAACCTCGCCATGCCGCTGAAGATTCGCGTGCGCGCGCCCAGCTTCGAGGCCATCGCCCAGCTGGTGGCCCAGCGCGCCGGGCTGGCGATTGTCCCGGAGATCGCGGCCGTGCGTGCCGAGCAGGAGCTGGCGGTGCGCAGGGTGGCACTGGAGGAGCGTTGGGCGACTCTGGAGCTGCGCATCTGCTTTCGCAGTTGGGAAGGCCTCAGTTCCCACGCCAGGCAACTGGTTACCTTCCTTTCCGGGCAGTAATCCGATGAGGTGGCACTCTGCAATCCTGGCCGGAGCGCTTACAATCACCGCTTTTGCCCTCCAAGACAGGCACGCCGGTCAATGACGCTCGACCCCCCAACCCTCCTGGCCCTGACCGTCGCCCTTGCGGCAGCAGCTGCGCTATACCTGGCGATCGAATGGCGCAGTGTGCGCGAGTCGTCGTTGCTCTACTGGAGTGCCGGTTTCGCCACCATCACCGTTGGTTCTACCCTCGCGCTGCTGCGCATGAACGGTTTTCTGCTGATTGGTATCTGGTTCGCCAATGGGATGCTGGTGTTCGCGCATTTCTGCTTCCTGCTGGGCGTTGCCCGTTTCACCGAGGTGCGATTGTCACGGGGCTGGCTGCTGGTCGTGCTGCTGTGGGTGAGCCTGCTGCTGCTGCCGGAAGGGCCGTCGTGGTCGAAGATCATGCTGGTGGTCAATTCGCTGCTGGTGGCCCTGGTGTCGCTACGTGCCAGTTTCCTGCTGCGTCCGCACGGTGTGTCGCTGAGTGTGGGGGCGGTGCAACTGCGCTACGTGATGCTGATCCACGGGCTGTTCTACGTGATCAAGGCCCTGACCGTGGTGATTCCGGGAACCTTGATCGACCTTGCGGCATTTCGCGGTGAAATCATCCAGATTTCGCTGATCGAAGGGGCGATGGCGATCATGCTGATCGCCCTGTCTATGACCGGCACCGAGCGCTACCGGCGTGAGGAGCGCATCGCGCTTCTGGCCGCGCGTGATCCGCTCACGGCGCTGTTCAACCGCCGCGCCCTGGAAGTGCGTGCGCCGGTGTTGCTGCGGGCGACAAGCCACGAGCGCCCTGGCGCCGTGCTGTTGATCGATATCGACAACTTCAAGCTGGTCAACGACCTTTACGGCCATACCGCAGGTGACCGGCTGCTGGTGGCGCTGAGCGAAACCATTCGTGGCCTGCTGCCGGCCAATGCCCTGGCAGCGCGACTGGGGGGTGATGAGTTCGTCATTCTGCTGGGCAATGCGCGCCGCGACGAAGTCGAGGTGCTGGGCACGATACTGCGCGAGCGCTTCCAGGACATCGCTGCACAATCCTTCGTCACCCCGATGGCGGTGACCCTGAGTATCGGTGCCAACCTGTTCGATCAGCCGCCGGCCAGCCTCACGGCACTGATCGAGCAGAGCGATGCCGCGCTGTACCAGTCCAAGCGCAGTGGACGCGACAGCATGCGCCTGGTGGACCTGACCTTGACGGGCGATTGAGCCGGCAGCGGGTTTTCACTTGTTGTTGATGCACTCGGACTGCACCGAATAACGCACGGTGCGCAGGGTGCCCTGGCTATCCTCGAAGGTCATCAGGCGCGTTACCACCTCGCACGTGCGCGGGTCGCCCGACTGGCGCACCAGCCGCGCCACATCCAGTGGCATGCCATAGCGGTAGTCGACGATCTCCGGCATGGGCTTGTCGCGCTTGATGGCGTAGGCGGCCACGGCTTGCTGGTGGGCCTGCAGCAACTGCTCGCTGCGCTGACCGGAAAAGCCGGTGGCCTGGGCGCCGAAGGCCAGCAGGAGCAGGGCGATTGCTGTGCTCAGTCGTTTCATGGGGTGTCTCCGGAAGGGCTGTGGTTTCCGGATCACGCTAGCGAGCAGCAGCCAACAAGGGCATGACGACAGCCTTACAGTTGTGAAAGGTCCGCACGCATGACGCCATTGTAATGTGCCGATCACCTTCCCGTTATCCACCTGCGGCGAGCATCGATGCTGGCCGCGAACGCACCTGCGAAACGGCCTGACAAGAACAACAGCCGTTATCGAAGGAGCATCGCATGAGATATCGTCCGGGACTTTCCCTGGCCGCGCTGGTGGCGCTGGCCGGTCCTTCGGCGTGGGCCGAGGACGCTACGAAAGAAGGGTTCATAGAGGGCAGCCGCCTGAGCGTGCTGAACCGCAACTACTACTTCAACCGTGACAACCGCGACGCGGTGGCACCGACCTATAACAGAGCCAAGGCGCCCGACAATGGCTATTCCGAAGCCTGGGCGCATGCTGTCATCACCCGCTTCGAGTCCGGCTTTACCCAGGGCACCGTGGGGGTAGGGGTCGATGCCTTCGCCATGCTCGGGCTCAAGCTCGACACCGGAGGTGGGCGCAACGGTGGACGCAGCTCGTTCGATGTACTGCCGGTGGATCGCGACGGCCAGGCGCGTGACGAATACAGCAAGCTCGGCGGCGCGGCCAAGGTGCGGGTGTTCGACACGGTGCTGCGGGTGGGCGATGTGTTTCCGGCCAACCCGGTGGTCGCGGCGGGCGATTCACGCCTGCTGCCGGAGAGCTTTCGCGGCGTGACCGTCGAGAACACCAGCCTGGCGGGCCTGAACTTGCAGGCCGGGCGCCTGCATGCGATGAGCCAGCCGATGTCCAGCGACATGCGCGAATCTTTCGCAACCTTCTATGGCGGGCCTGTGGACTCGCCATGGATCGCCTATGGCGGCGGCGACTATGCCATCAACGAACATGTCAGCGTCAGTCTGTTCGGCAGTCGCCTGAAGGATGTGTGGAACCAGTACTACGCCGGTACCAGCGTTACCTGGCCATTGAGCGAAGAGCTGGCGTTGATCGGTGGCTTCAACGTCTACAACGCCAAGGACGAAGGGCGTAAACGCCTCGGCACCTTCGACAACGACATCTGGAGCGCCAAGCTCGGTGTGCGTTACGGCGCCCACACCGTCGCCTTGACCCACCAACGCAACAATGGCGACGACGATTTCGATTACCTGCGCCAGTCCGACTCGATCTTTCTTGACAACTCCATCCAGTACAGCGACTTCAACTCGCCCAAGGAGCGCTCGTGGATGCTGCGCTATGACCTGAACATGGCCGGGTATGGCGTCCCCGGGCTGTCGTTCATGACCCGCTACGGACGCGGCAGTGACGCCGATTACTCGAACGCCAACGCCTACTACATGCGTCGCGATGGCAATGGCGATCCGCTGACCGACCAGAAGCGCTGGGAGCGCGACATCGAGGTCAAGTACGTAGTGCAGACCGGCGCGGCCAAGGACCTTTCGCTGCGCGTACGCCAGGCGACCACCCGGGCGACGGCGTTCGAGTCCGACCTGGATGAGGTGCGGGTGATCGTCGAGTATCCGTTGTCGATCCTTTGAGCTTGAGCCCATTCACCTTCAGAAGCCTTGCGCTCCTTTGGTTGCAGGTGAATGTCTTGGCGCCTCGATTGAGGCGCCTTTTTTGTGGCTGCCATTTGGCAGCGCACATCACCCCTTGTCGGAGGACGGCAGGATGCGGTTGATGACCGTGCTGCCGTTGTCGTTGCGGGTCAGGTAGATCGGCAGGACCTTGGGCAGGTTGTTCACCAGGCGGTTGACGTCGCGGGTGTCGTAGATGCCGCTGATGCGGATGTTGCCGACAGTGCTGTCGGCCAGCAACAGGGGTTTGTCCAGGTAGCGGTTGATCACCGGCAATGCCTGGGACAGGCTGAGGTTGTCGAGTACCAGGCGACCGCTGCGCCAGGCCAGGCTATTGGCATAGTCGTCGCTCTGGGCCAGTTGCGGTTCGAAGTCACCGATGCTGTAGCTGGCCTGCATGCCGGGGCCGAGGCGGTAGCCGCCTTCGCCACTGTTGCTGGAAACCAGCACTGAGCCTTCCACCAGGGTCACCTTGACCTGATCTTCGTACTTCCACACGTTGAATTGCGTGCCGGTGACCCGCGTCTGGCCGTGACCGGCGCGCACGATGAAAGGGTGCTCGCTGTCGTGGGTAACCTTGAAGAAAGCTTCGCCCTTGATCAGGTCGACCTGGCGCCGGTCCTTGTAGTTGAGGTAGCGCAGCTCGCTGTTCAAGTTGAGCTCGACCTGGCTGCCGTCGTGCAGTTGCACCGTACGCACCTGCTGGTCGCTGTCGAAGTGCTGGTAGCGATTGGGCAACCAGCCTTGCTCCCAGCCAACCCAGCCGGCCAGGGGCAGGGCGAGCAGGGTGATCACCGCGGCTGAGGCCAGTGGTCGCCAGTTGCGCTGGTGGGACCTGGCCACAGGCAGTTCGGTCACGTGGGTGACACGCGGCAGCATGTCGGCGGTATGCCAGATCTCCTGCATCGCCTGGTATTCCTCGGCATGCCGGGTGTCGGCGGCCAGCCACTGGGCAAACGCCTCACGCTCGGCGGCCGAGCAGTCCTCGGCGTGCACGCGCATGCACCAGTGCGCAGCGGCATCGGTGATGGCATCGTCGTCGAGGGGGGTGAGGCGGTCTTGGTTCATTGCGGCTCCCGGTTTTGCGCATTCTACCTGCCAGAAGGGCCCTGCGAGAACCAAGATAATGGCGAATGACTATCAGTTGCGATTTTTTTGTCGGTTTTCCGGCGCAGAGGCATAGGGGACACCAAGAGGACTGAGGGAACAACGACTTAGATAGCCTGCTAATAAAAGCTTTGACATTAACTGCCTAGGCAGTAATATTTTCTAACATCTTTTCTGAGCGATGCCGATGGCCCATTTCACCCCGGAAAACTTCCAGACCTGCGCCATTGGCATGTTGCTCGGCCGCGCCGCGTTATTGAAGGACCGCATTCTCGACTGGCACCTGGAAGCTGATGGCGTTACCGCTGCGCAGTTCAAGGTGCTGATCATCGTGACCCAGTACCAGGTAGATACCCCGGCCGAACTGTGCCGCTGCCTGGGGCTGGACAGCGGTTCGATGACGCGCATGCTCGATCGCCTCGAGCAGAAGGGCCTGATCCTGCGCAACCGCTGCCCCGACGACCGTCGTCAGGTGCGGCTGGCGCTGACCGACGACGGTCAACGTCTGGCTGACCGTCTGCCGGAGATCGGGGCAATGGCGATGAACGAGCTGGTCGGTTCGCTCGAACCCGACGAGCTCAAAATCCTCGAGGCGCTGCTGGCAAAGATTCTCTTGGCCGCCAGCGACCCGTTGACGATTGCCCGTTTCGGCGATCGCACCCCTGATCCGACTTGATTCAAAGGTACTTCTCATGGCCACACCCTCGGATGCACCCACTCCCGCCGAAGTGCCCGACGCCACGCGCAAGCGCAAGACCTGGCTGCTGGCCCTGCTGCTGGTATTGATATTGGCCGGCGCCGCCGGCTGGGCCTGGTACAGCTTGGTCGGGCGCTGGCACGAAAGCACCGACGATGCCTACGTCAACGGTAATGTGGTGGAGATCACTCCACTGGTGACGGGTACCGTCACCAGCATCGGCGCCGACGATGGCGACCTGGTGCATGCCGGCCAGGTGCTGTTGCGCTTTGACCCCAGTGACAGCGAGGTCGCGCTGCAGGCCAGCGAGGCCAAGCTGGCGCGCACGGTGCGCCAGGTGCGCGGCTTGTACAGTAACGTCGATGCACTCAAGGCCCAGATGCAGACGCGCCAGGCCGAACTGAAGAAGGCTCGCGAGAACTACGCCCGGCGCAAGGTCCTGGCTGACAGCGGGGCGATCGCCGCTGAAGAGCTGTCGCACTCACGCGACGACCTGACCGCCGCGCAGAGCGCCATGGACAACGCCCGCCAGCAACTCAACACCAGCACTGCGCTGATCGACGACACCGTGGTGTCGTCGCACCCGGACGTGATGGCCGCGGCCTCCGACCTGCGTCAGGCTTACCTGGACAACGCTCGCACGACGTTGGTGGCGCCGGTGACCGGCTACGTCGCCAAGCGCACCGTGCAATTGGGGCAACGCCTGCAGCCGGGCACCGCGACCATGGCGGTGATTCCGCTCGACCAGGTATGGATCGACGCCAACTTCAAGGAAACCCAGCTGCGTGACATGCGTATCGGTCAGCCAGTGGAGATCACCGCCGACCTGTACGGTAGCGAAGTCAAGTACAGCGGGACGGTCGACAGCCTGGGCGCCGGCACTGGCAGTGCCTTCGCCCTGCTGCCCGCGCAGAACGCCACGGGCAACTGGATCAAGATCGTCCAGCGTGTGCCGGTGCGGGTGCACCTGAACCCCGAGCAGCTCAAGGACCATCCGCTGCGCATCGGCCTGTCCACCGTGGTCGAGGTCGACCTGCACGACCAGAGTGGCCCGGCGCTGGCCCAACAGCCGCCGCAACAGGCCAGCTACACCACCCAGGTGTATGACCGTCAGTTGGCCGAGGCCGATCGTCTGATCGCCCAGCTGATCCATGACAACAGCGCCGCCAGTGGCAAGACGGCGCAGCGATGAGCAACGGCGCATCCGCCCAGTTCACCCCGCCGAGCCTGCTGCTGACCACCATTGGGTTGTCGCTGGCGACCTTCATGCAGGTGCTCGACACCACCATCGCCAACGTGGCGTTGCCAACCATTTCCGGCAATCTGGGGGTGAGCTACGAGCAGGGCACCTGGGTCATCACCTCGTTTGCGGTAAGCAATGCCATTGCGCTGCCGCTGACGGGGTGGCTGAGCCGCCGCTTTGGCGAAGTGAAACTGTTCATCTGGGCCACCTTGCTGTTCGTGCTGGCGTCGTTCCTCTGTGGTATTGCCCAGTCGATGCCCGAGCTTGTGGGCTTTCGCGTGCTCCAGGGCGTGGTCGCAGGCCCCTTGTATCCGATGACCCAGACCTTGCTGATTGCGGTCTACCCGCCCGCCAAACGGGGGATGGCCCTTGCGTTGCTGGCAATGGTGACGGTGGTGGCCCCGATTGCCGGGCCCATCCTCGGCGGCTGGATCACCGACAGCTATAGCTGGCCGTGGATTTTCTTCATCAACGTACCGATCGGTCTGTTCGCTGCCGCCGTTGTACGCCAGCAGATGCGCACACGTCCGGTGACCACCAGTCGCCAGCCGATGGATTACATCGGCCTGCTGACGCTGATCGTCGGTGTCGGCGCGTTGCAGGTGGTGCTCGACAAGGGTAACGACCTGGATTGGTTCGAGTCCTCGTTCATCGTGGTGGGTAGCCTGATCTCCGCGGTCTTCCTGGCCATCTTCGTGATCTGGGAACTCACCGATCGGCACCCGGTGGTGAACCTGCGGCTGTTCGTGCACCGCAATTTCCGCATCGGCACCCTGGTGTTGGTGGGCGGGTATGCGGGCTTCTTCGGCATCAACCTGATCCTGCCCCAGTGGCTGCAGACGCAGATGGGCTACACGGCGACCTGGGCGGGGCTTGCGGTAGCGCCGATCGGCCTGCTGCCGGTGATCATGTCGCCCTTCGTCGGCAAGTATGCGCATCGCTTCGACCTGCGCCTGCTGGCAGGGATCGCCTTTCTGGCCATTGGCGCAAGCTGCTACATGCGTGCGGGTTTCACCAGCGAGGTCGACTTCCTGCACATCGCCATGGTGCAACTGTTCATGGGGATCGGAGTCGCGCTGTTCTTCATGCCGACCCTGACCATCCTGCTTTCGGACCTGCCGCCGCATCAGATTGCCGACGGCTCTGGGCTGGCCACGTTCCTGCGTACACTCGGCGGCAGCTTCGCCGCCTCGCTGACCACCTGGATCTGGATCCGCCGGGCCGACCAGCACCACGCCTACCTGAGCGAGCACATCAGTCAGTACGACCCGGCAACGCGTCACACCCTCGAGCAACTCGGCGGGGCGAGTCCGCAGAGCTATGCGCAGCTTGAGCAGATCCTCAACAGCCAGGCTTACATGATGTCGACGGTGGACTACTTCACCTTGCTGACCTGGGTGTTTGGCGCCTTGATCCTGCTGGTGTGGCTCGCTCGCCCTCCCTTCACGGCCAAAGCCGGACCCGCTTCGGCGGGGCACTGAGGTGTACTTGCGGCACGGCTGCGTGCAGCCGTTGCCGCGATCGGGGCTTTTCCCCTAACCTTGCAGGTCTATTCCTTCGACAGTGGCAGTTTCATGGACAAGGTCATTCTCATCACTGGCGCCAGCCGCGGTATCGGTGCCGCGACCGCGCGGTTGGCGGCGCAACAGGGCTACCGCATCTGCATCAATTATCACGCCGACGATCACGCTGCCGAACGCATCCTTGCTGAGGTTCGGGGGCTGGGCGCCCAGGCCATCGCCGTGCGGGCCGATGCCAGCGTCGAGGATGAAGTGATCCAGGTGTTCCAGCGGATCGACCAGGAGCTGGGCCCTGTCACCGCACTGGTCAATAACGCCGGGACCATCGCGACTCAGAGCCGGGTCGACGAGATGTCCGAATTCCGCCTGCTCAAGCTGATGAAAACCAACGTGGTCGGCCCGATGCTCTGTGCCAAACATGCCTTGCTGCGCATGTCGCGGCGCCATGGCGGGCAGGGTGGTGCGATCGTCAACGTGTCGTCGGTGGCCGCACGCCTGGGCTCGCCCAACGAGTACGTCGACTATGCCGCTTCCAAGGGCGCGTTGGACACCTTCACCCTTGGGCTTGCCAAGGAAGTGGCGGGCGAGGGTGTGCGGGTCAACGGCGTGCGTCCCGGTTATATCCATACCGACTTTCACGCCCTGAGCGGTGATGCCCAGCGCATCACCAAGCTCGAACCTGGCCTGCCCATGGGCCGCGGTGGGCAACCGGAGGAAGTGGCCGAGGCGATCCTCTGGTTGTTGTCGGAGAAAGCATCCTATTCCACCGGCAGCTTCATCGATCTGGGTGGCGGGCGCTGAGCTTCAGCCCAGGATGTGTGTCACCCGTTCGAGCAGTGCTTTGAGCTCGAACGGGCTGGAAATGATTTCGATATTTGTTGGCAACCCGCCGTGGTCTGCCAGCGTCTGGGTGGCGTAGCCGTTGATGAGCAAGGCTGTGCAGCCAGGTGTCAGGGCCGCATTCATTTCGATCAGTTGCCTACCCTTGGGGCTGTCGGACAAGGCGATGTTGCCGACCAGCAGGTCCGGGCGCAGCCCCTTGCGCAGGGCGGCAAGCGCCCGGTCGATGCTGGCGAAGGCATGCACGTCGTAGCCCGCCTCGCTCAGCAGCTCGCTGATGACCAGCTTCATCGCCGCCTGGTCCTCGATCAGCAGGATTGACTGCGCAGTGGGCGGGGCCGGCAGGCTCTGCGGTTCGGGGGGCGGGAGGTTTTCGGCCCTGGGCAAATAAAGGTGAACGCAGGTGCCGTTGCCCGGAATCGAGTCGAGGTGCATTTGCCCTCCAGACTGCCGCACGAAGCCGTACACCATGGACAACCCCAAGCCAGTGCCCTGCCCGAGCGGCTTGGTGGTGTAGAACGGTTCGATGGCTCGTTGCGCCACCTCCGCTGGCATGCCTTGGCCGTTGTCCTCGACTCGCAAGTGCAGGTATTGGCCCGGGGCGAGCCGCAGACGTTGGGCTTGCGCCGGGGTCATTTCCAGGTTTTCGCAATGAATCACCAAGGTGCCACCGTCGGGCATGGCATCGCGGGCATTGATGCACAGGTTGAGCAGCGCGCTTTCCAGTTGCGAGGGGTCGATGCAGGTTGGCCACAGCTGTGAAGCTGTGCGATCGATGAGCTCGATGTCCGAGCGCAGCGAGCTCTGCAGCAGCGCCAGCATGTCGCCGACCAGTTGCTGGATGTCGGTGGCGCGGGGCAGCAATGTCTGTCTGCGCGAGAAGGCCAGCAGGCGCTGCACCAGTGACGCGGCCTTGGACGCGTTTTGCTCGATGATGCCGAACAGCCGGCTCACCTCATCGTTCTGCGGCCCGCACAGGCGTGGCTTGGCAAGCTCCAGCGCACCGAAGATGCCACCGAGCAGGTTATTGAAGTCGTGGGCGATGCCGCCGGTGAGTTGGCCGACCGCTTCCATTTTCTGCGCCTGGCGCAGTGCCTGCTCGGCTTCGCGCAGGCGCTCCTGCTCAAGGGTGCGCTCGGTGATGTCGTAGGCGAACAGACAGGCGCTGAAAGGCGGGCGTTCGTCGCTGTGCAGCGGGGTGATCCGCAGCTCGTAGTGGCGCCGATAGGGCGGCCCGTCGAAGGCGACGCTTTCGATCACCGTTTCACCCGCCAGCGCTCGGTTGACCAGTGGTAGCAGGCATTGGAGCGGCTGTGGCAGGCCGGCAAGCGCTTCGTCCAGGCGATCGCCGACTCTGAGGCAAAAACCGTGCAGGCGTTGGAATGTCTGCCGGCCGGTGCGGTTGATCGCTTGCAGGCGCAGGTCCGGGGCGATGACGAAGACATTGGCCAAGCTGTGATCGACCAGCTCGATGAACAGCCGGCGTTCGGCCAGGGTCTGGTCGAAGCGCTGCTCGAGTTGCTCGTGCACTCGGCGCAACAGGACGTTGTCCAAGGGCGATACTTCGGCTTGCTGCGCCAGCCGGTTTTCCAGCTCGCCGTTGCGCTGCTGCAAGGCCAGGATCTGTTGGCGCAGTTGAGTGGGGTCGTCCATCGGGTGCTCGTCCATGTGCAGGTAGCCTCACTATAGCGGCTGATCCTTCAGAATGAGCGCACGATACGCCCCAGTGTCTCCATCGCAGTCTCCGTGGCGTCGTTCCACGGGCTGCCGTAGTTCAGCCTGATGCAGTTGCCGAAGCGCCGGGTCGGCGAGAAGATCGGCCCCGGTGCGATGCTGATGCCTTGCGCCAGGGCCATGTGGAACAGCTTGAGCGCGTCCATCTGCTCGGGCAGTTCCAGCCACAGGAAGTAGCCGCCGGCGGGCTGGCTGACCCGTGTCTGCGCCGGGAAATGGCGGGCAATGGCGGCGAGCATGTTGGCCTGCTGGCCTTCCAGGGCGTAGCGCAACTTGCGCAGGTGGCGATCGTAACCGCCATGTTGCAGGTAGTCGGCGATGGCGGCCTGGGCCGGCATCGAGGCGCACAGCGAGGTCATCAGCTTGAGCCGCTCGATCTTCTGAGCGAAACGGCCGGCGGCGACCCAGCCCACCCGGTAGCCTGGGGCGAGGCTCTTGGAGAACGAGCCGCAGTGCATGACCAGGCCGTCGCGGTCGAAGGCCTTGGCCGGCTTGGGCGCTTGCTGGGCGTAGTAGAGCTCGGCGTAGACGTCGTCCTCGATCAGCGGCACCTGGTGGCGGTGCAGGAGTTCGACCAGTGCCTGCTTTTTCGCCTCGGGCATGCTCGCGCCGACCGGGTTCTGGAAGTTGGTCATCGACCATACGGCCTTGACCGGGTGTTTCTCCAGGGTTTGTGCCAGCACCCCCAGGTCCATGCCTTCACGTGGGTGCACGGGAATTTCCACGGCCTTGAGCTTCAGTCGTTCGAGCACCTGCAGGCACACGTAGAAGGCCGGGGCTTCGATGGCAACCAGATCTCCAGGCTCTGTGACTGCCTGCAGGCACAGGTTGAGGGCTTCCAGCGCGCCATTGGTGATCAGCAGCTCTTCCATCGGCAGCATCAGGCCGGCGACCATGTAGCGCAGGGCGATCTGGCGACGCAACTGCGGGTTGCCCGGTGACAGGTCGGTGACCACCACGCGTGGGTCCATGGCGCGGCTGGCGCTGGCCAGCGAGCGGGCCAGGCGCTGCAGCGGGAACAGGGTGGGGCTGGGGAAGGCCGAGCCGAAGGGGACGGTGTGAGGGTCCTTGATTGAATCAAGGATGGAAAATACCAGGGCACTGACGTCGACATCGGTGGATTCGCTGACCGGTGCCTGTGCCTGGGGTTCGCTGAACTGGCGAGGTGCGTGGGTATTGACGAAGTAGCCCGAACGCGGCCGGGCACGAATCAGCCCGCGGCGCTCGAGCAGGTAATAGGCCTGGAACACCGTGGAGGGGCTGACCCCATGGGTCTGGCTGGCGTAGCGTACCGAGGGCACACGCTGTCCGGGGCCAAGCACCCCGGAGCGGATCAGTTCGGCGATATCGTCGGCGAATCGTTCGTAGCGTTTCATCGTTGTGTTATTCGGCCTGGCAGGCAAGGTTCAAGGCAGTGTAAGGGATCAGCGGTTGAGCGGCGCAACGAAACGGCTGCGTGCACGGCTGTGCACCTGCGGCTGGTCGCTGTCCTGTACTTCGAATGTGAGGTCTACCGAACTGCTCGTGGGGCGGTCGGCGAGCATCGCCACCGATACCGGCAGTTCGCTCATTTCTCCGGCTGGAATGGATATCGCTTGCCTGCCGTGCAGCACGAAGCCTTCGGCGTCGACCAGACGCAGTCGATAGTGCTGGGGATGCTGGGTCTTGTTGATGATCTTGAGCAGGTAGATATTCTCGATCTGGCCCTGGGCATTCTCACGGAACAGGCCGCGGTCCTTGATGACGTCCAGCGACACCATCGGGCGCATCTGCAAGGCCATCACCAGGGCACCGATCATGACCAGCAGGGCCGTGGCGTAACCCAGCAGGCGCGGTCTCAGCCAGTGGGTGCGGCCGCCTTGGAGGTTGTGTTCGGACTTGTAGCCGATCAGGCCGCGGGGGTAGCCCATCTTGTCCATGACCCCGTCGCAGGCGTCGATGCACGCAGCGCAACCGATACAGGCCATCTGCAGGCCGTCGCGGATGTCGATGCCGGTGGGGCAGACCTGCACGCACAGGGTGCAGTCGATGCAGTCGCCCAGATGCTGTGCCTGTCGGTCGCTGCCTTTCTTGCGGGGGCCGCGGCTTTCACCGCGACCTGGATCGTAGGCCACGGCCAGGGTGTCCTTGTCGAACATCACGCTCTGAAAGCGCGCATAGGGGCACATGTGCATGCACACGGCTTCACGCAGCCAGCCGGCGTTCAGGTAGGTGGCGGCAGTGAAAAAGACCACCCAGAACAGCGCTACGCCGCCCAGCTGAAGGGTCAGCAGCTCGTGGGCCAGCGGGCGGATGGGGGTGAAGTAACCGACGAAGGTGATGCCAGTGATCACCCCGATGGCCAGCCACAACCCATGCTTGAGGCTGCGGCGGGCGAACTTGCCGAGGCTCCAGGGCGCGGCGGCCAGGCGGATGCGCTGGTTGCGGTCGCCTTCGGTGACCTTCTCGCACCACATGAAAAGCCAGGTCCAGACGCTCTGCGGGCAGCTGTAGCCACACCACACCCGCCCGGCGAAGACGGTGATGGCGAACAGGCCGAAGGCGCAGATGATCAGCAGTGCCGACAGCAGGATGAAATCCTGTGGCCAGAAGGTTGCGGCAAAGATGTGGAACTTGCTGTCGGCAAGGTCCCAGAGCACGGCCTGGCGACCGTTCCAGTTCAGCCAGGCCGTGCCGAAGAACAACACGAACAACAGGCCGGCGAAGCCGATCCGCAGGTTGCGGTACAGGCCTGTGAAGCTGCGGGTCTGGATACGCCCGTCTGCGTGGCGCTTGGGGGTCTTGGCCGCAGGCTCGATCTGGATGATTCGGAAGGGGATTCTCTCGCTCATGGTGGTTCGCTCATCAGGCCTCGATCAGGCCCGGGCACTATGGCCCCCGATCTGTTTACAGCACAGGCTCAGGTAGAGCGATAAAAACCATATCAGATGAACGAGAAGTCCCTTGCAGGCCTCAGATTACCGAGCCTGGAGCACTGCTCTTGAGATGTCTGCGACTATCCACCGCACCGATCACGGTCAGGGCGTCGGCTTCGGCTTCGGTGATTGGTATGCGTTCACCCGCCAGCACCGCGACCGACATGCGCAGCTGTTCATCGGTGAAGATCTCGATCTCCGGCCCCAGGCCTTCTATGTGCAGCTTGTCACCGATCAGTGTGCAGCGTTGGTTGCTTTCGTCGATTTCTACCGGCATGACGTTACCCTCCGCAGGTGGTTACGGGTGTGACCACGGCGAGCTTGGGGTTGCTGCATCGTTCTGCCGGGCGGATGCTGCCGCACTCCGGGCAAACGCAGCGGTCAATCTTTCAATAGGCCACGGCGCGCTGGTGTGGAGAAACCCATGGATTCCTGGTGGCAGAATGTTTGGCAAGCGATACGGGCAGAGTTCACCGACATCACCGATGAAGGCGAGGTGACGCGGATTCTCGTGCGTCTGCTGATGGCGGCGGTGCTTGGCGCGGTGTTGGGTTTCGAGCGCGAGCACAAGGGCAAGTCGGCCGGGGTGCGGACACACATGCTGGTGTCCATGGGTGCAGCCCTGTTCGTGCTGGCACCGAGCATGGCCGGTGCCGATGCACAGGCGCTGAGCCGGGTGATACAGGGGATCGTCGCCGGGATCGGTTTTCTCGGCGCGGGCACCATTCTCAAGGGCCATGGCCAGGACACCAATCACGTTAAAGGGCTGACGACGGCAGCCGGCCTGTGGATGACGGCGGCGATCGGCACGGCGGCGGGCATGGGGCGCGAGGCGACGGCGTTGGTCAGCACGGTGCTGGCCTTGCTGGTGTTGAGCAGCATGCCGGTGCTGGTGGAGAAGGTCGAGGGGGAGGGTGGTGAGGCGAAGAATGAGGAAAACACAAAGCACTGAGGGGAGCCGAAGCTCCCCTCAAAGCGTTGTTGCCTGCTCTTTTTATTATTGAAAACCGGCCTGTTGTTGTTTTTGTCAGCCTGTTTCGGTGTAACCGGGCCCCTATCCGGGGCCAAGAGCAAACGTATTTTTTTGAGCGCTGACCTGCCTTCATCATTGCTGATCCGATCCTGACAGTCGCTACCTCGAGGTAGTTTTGTTGTTCTGCGTCAGGTCGCGGGGACGAACCCCTGGAACGCGTGTCTACTCCAAAAAAATCTGCTTGCTGCGCCTCTGCCGTGTTGTTCTTGTTATGTCAGAGCCGGTGCATGTTGTTTTTATTGGGGTATCACGTTTTTTTATTTTTGTTGTGCCAGAGATAAAGCAGATGCCGTGCCAACTTTTCAATATCCATTAAAATCAAGGGCTTAGAGATTTTGGGCGATTTTTCACGACCTGAAAATCTCGCGAATTGTTTCCGTGTTACCCGATTTTTTGCCGGGTGGGCGGGGCCGGGTAACACTTTTGACACAGTCGTGTGGTCGGGCGCGGCTTACCCCTGTGCGAATGCCTTCAGGCGCTCGCCGTCCAGGCGATAACGTACCCATTCATCTTGCGCTTCTGCGCCCAGCGCCTGGTAAAAACCGATAGCCGGTTCGTTCCAGTCCAGTACGCTCCATTCCAGGCGCCCGCAACCTCTGGCTACGGCCTCGCGCGCGATGTGCCGCAGTACCTGGCGACCAGCACCGCCGCCGCGTTGTTCGGGGGTGATGTACAGGTCTTCGAGGTAAATGCCGTTGCGGCCCAGCCAGGTTGAGTAGCTATAGAAGTACACGGCAAAGCCGATGGCCGTGCCGTCGCGCTCGCACATCAGACTGTGCACGGTGCTGCCTTCATCGAACAGGCTGTGCTCGATATCGGCGAGGGTTGCTACCACTTCGTGGCGGGCGCGCTCGTAGTCGGCAAGCTCGGTGATGAAGGCGAGGATCTGGGCGGCGTCGGCGCGACGGGCAGGGCGGATAGTCAGGCTCATGAAGGCTTCCTTGTGGTTGGCGGGCACCATGGTAATGGGCCTGGGCCGGCTTGCCGAGATGTAAAGCAAGCTTGACATGGCGCGCGACCTCGCCTTCAATGTAAAACACACTTTACATCCGAGGCTGTTGGCATGCTGCACAAACGTCATGTGATTTCATTCGTTCTGTTCCTCGTCGCCTATATGGCCTGTGTGCTGGTCAGCAGCCATTTCCTCGCGTCCATGGCACCAGGCATTGCCAAGACCCTGGTGGCGCTGGTGCCGGTGCCGGCCATGATCGGTATGGCCTGGGCTGTGGTGCAGCAACTGCGCAGCCTCGATGAAATGGTCCGGCGCATCCAACTGGAGGCGTTGGGGCTGGCGTTCGTCGCGACGGCGCTGTTGACCTTCAGCTACGGTTTTCTGGAGACCGCAGGCTTCCCACGTTTGTCGATGTTCATGGTCTGGAGCCTGATGGGGCCGTTGTGGGCGCTGGGGACCTTCATCGGGGTGAGGCGTTACCGTTGAACAACCGCATCCGTGAATTGCGAAATGGGCGTGGCTGGTCGCAGGCCGAACTGGCCGAGCGGCTCGGTGTTTCGCGCCAGACCGTCAATGCCATCGAGACCGGCCGCTACGATCCCAGCCTGCCGCTGGCCTTCAGCATTGCCGGGGTTTTCGAGTTGAGTATCGAAGAGATCTTCGATCCCTCTGCGGCGGTACAGTGATGTGTACAGGTTTAATTTAAGGTAACTGTACCGGTCTGCGCGAGAGGGGTTCCGCTAGTGTGGCAGGACACGATAATCAGTACCTGACGGAAGTCCCTGCCATGCTCGGCTCATACGATCTGCTCACCGCATTCATCCTGTTCGCCTTCGTTTCTTCGATCACCCCAGGGCCGAACAACACCATGTTGCTGGCGTCCGGCGTCAACTTCGGTGTGCGCCGTTCGATCCCCCATGCAATGGGCATCAGCATCGGCTTCATGCTGATGGTGCTGGGCGTGGGGTTCGGGCTGGGCGAACTGTTCAAGGCCTGGCCGCCGCTGTACAGCATCCTGCGCTACGTGGGGGCCGCTTACCTGCTGTACCTGGCGTGGAAGATCGCCACTTCCGGGCCGATCTCAGGGGATGCCGCAGGGACGCGCAAGCCCCTGAGCTTCTGGGGAGCGGCTGCTTTCCAGTGGGTCAATCCGAAGGCCTGGGTCATGGCGGTCGGTGCGATCACGACCTACACCCCGGCCCAGGGCTATGTGCTCAACGTGATCGTCATCGCCGCGCTGTTCGCCTTGGTCAACCTGCCCAGCGTGGGGATCTGGGTCATGTTTGGCAGCGCCTTGCGCAACCTTCTGCAAAATCCGCGCTGGCTGATGCTGTTCAATGTCCTGATGGCCTTGCTGCTGGTGATTTCGTTGTATCCGCTGCTGTTTGTAGAATCGTCGTTTTCCTAGTTCGATGAGTGCGGTACACGATGCAGCTGATTCCCTGGTCCCATGATTGCTCGGAAGGTTTCACGCTACGGGGTTGGCATTCCGAGCCGAGCGGCAAACCGTTGCTGCATTTTCTGCACGGCAACGGTTTCTGCTGCCTGGCATACGAGCCCATGCTGATGCGCCTGGGGGAGCACTTCGACCTGTGGTTGTGCGACGTCCAGGGGCACGGCGACAGCGATCACGGCGGCGCCTTTCGTGGCTGGAACCGTACTGCGGAGTTGGTCCTGGAAGCATTCGAGGCGGGGCGCCAGGCGTTTGGCGATGTGCCGCGCCATGCGCTCGGACACAGTTTTGGTGGGGTGCTGACCGGGCTGATCCTCGCCAGCAGGCCTGGGTTGTTCGAGCGTGCAGTACTGCTCGATCCGGTGTTGTTCAGCCGACGCATGATCGGGGTGATGGGCGCGGCGGCACTGGTGGGCCTGCACCGGCGTCATGCCCTGGCGCGCAAGGCCGCAACCCGGCGCAGCCATTGGCCAGACCGCGAGGCGGCGCTGGCGTCGCTGCAGGGGCGGGGGATCTTCAAGGGCTGGAGCGACGCGGCGCTGCACGCGTATATCGGGCATGCCATCGGTGATTGCGGCGAAGGCGTGGTGCTCAAGTGCCGACCCGGCCGTGAGGTTGAGATTTTCAGCACCTTCCCGGCGCGCATGTGGCCCAGTCTGCAGCGCATCACCACGCCGACGCTGATCCTGCATGGTGAAACCACCTACCCATTCGTGCCGCATTCGGTACGGCGCCTGGTGGCGCTCAATGCCAATGTCAGCGAGCGGCAGGTAGCGGGTGGTCATTGCTTCATGCAGGAAGACCCGGTGAGCGCCGCGCAGGCGGTCGAGGCGTTCCTGCGCGGTTGAGTCCGGTGGCCTGCGCCGTCAGGCCAGTTCCAGCCAGATGGGGGCGTGGTCCGAGGGCTTCTCCATCGCCCGCAGTTCGTAGTCGACGCCCGCCGCCTTCAGGCGTGGAAGCAGTGCCTGCGACGCCATGATCAGGTCGATGCGCAGGCCACGCTTGGGTTCGTCCTCGAAACCGCGGCTGCGGTAGTCGAACCAGCTGAAGCGGTCCGCTACCTCCGGGTGCAGGTGACGGAAGCTGTCCACCAGGCCCCAGCCTTTGAGGCGTTCCATCCATTCACGTTCTTCGGGCAGGAAGCTGCATTTGCCGGTCTTGAGCCAGCGCTTGGCGTTATCGGCACCGATGCCGATGTCGCAGTCCTGGGGCGAGATGTTCACATCGCCCATCACCACCAATGGCTGGTCATTGCGGAACTGACCTTCGAGCAGGGTCTGCAGGTCGCTGTAGAAGCGTTGCTTGGCCGGGAACTTGGTGGGGTGGTCGCGGCTTTCGCCCTGGGGGAAGTAGCCGTTCATGATGGTGATCGGGGTGCCGTCGGCATCGGCGAAGGTGCCCCAGATGAAGCGGCGTTGGGCGTCCTCTTCATCGGTGCTGAAGCCCTTGACCAGCGACAATGGCGCCTGGCGCGAGAGCAGAGCAACCCCGTAGTGGCCCTTCTGGCCATGGAAATGCACGTGATAGCCCAATGCCTGTACTTCGGCCAGCGGGAACTGATCGTCACTGACCTTGGTTTCTTGCAGGCCGATGACGTCTGGCTGGTGCTTCTCGATCAGCGCAGCCAGCTGGTGCGGGCGGGCGCGCAGGCCATTGATGTTGAACGAGACGATCTTCATGGAAAGACGATCCTGGTAAAAGCCTCGGATGCTAGCCGACATTGGCCGTCATCACCAGCGTGGCAGCGTCGCCGGGGCGCTGCTAACGTGCTGGAGGGGGAACGATGTGCGACACGACGCCTCCAAGGCTCTGTTACGTACATTCCAGGAGGATCATCGCAATGTCCGACGCCCCGGCGCATATCAGCCTGCTCGACGATGGCTACAGCCGCGAAGTGCGTTCGCTGCTCTACCATGCCTATCGCCACGAGCCGACCTTCGCCTATCTGTTCGATGCACAGCGGCGGGGTTATGAGCGCCGCCTGCGGGTGATGGTGCGCGAATGGGTGCGTCAGCACTTCTACCTGCAGTTGCCGGCAATCGGTGTGCTGGTCGACGACCGCCTGGTCGGTGCCGCGCTGATCGTGCCGCCGCAACGTCGCCTTGGCGTGGCCGACAGTTGGGCCTGGCGCCTGCGCATGCTGCTGGGAACAGGCCGGCGCTGCACCCGTCGATACCTCGAGTATCAAGCGGCACTGGCGGCGTGCCTGCCCAGTCAGCAAGTCCATGTGCTGCCTCTGCTGGGGGTGCACCCGCAGTTTCAGGGGCAACACTATGGTGAGCAATTGTTACAGGCAGTGCACGACTGGTGCGCCGACGATCCCGATACCCAAGGCGTGATCCTCGACACCGGCAATGCCCATTACCTGGCCTTCTACGAGCGCCAGGGCTATCAGGAGATTGGTGAGGTCGCGGTCGGGCCAATCCGAGAGAGAGTGTTCTTTCATCCGAATCCGCTGTCCTCCAACCCGCCAATTGCTTGATCGCAACCTCCTGCGGCTTACGCTGCCGCTTCGCTCTGGTAGCATGCCCCGCATGACGTATTCAGGAAGACTTGGTTGGGGCGTGCTGTTGCTCGCCGCCAGCTGCACAGCATGGGGCCAGAGCGAACTGTTGGTACGGGTCAAACCGTCCAACAAGACGTTGCAGGCCAATATCGAAGGCTACATCGGCAGCCTGGGCGATCGCGACGAGGAGGCCTTGCTGCGGTTCAGCCGCGGGGCTGAGGAGCAGGCGCGCAAGGCGGCCCAGGCGCTGGGCTACTACCAGGCGCAGATCGATACCGAGGTCAAGCCGCCGAGCAAGGCCGATCAACCCGTACAACTGATCATTCGGGTCGACCCTGGCGAGCCGGTGCGCCTGCGCAATGTGACCGTGCGCATCGAAGGCCCGGCGAGCGAGATGAAGGCCTTTCGCATTCCGGACAGCAAGGCATTGCGCCCGGGCGAGCAGCTCAATCATGGTGTCTACGAGGACGCCAAGCGGCTGATCCAGAACCAGGCTTCGCGCTATGGCTTCTTCGACGGGCGCTTTTCCCGTCAGCGCCTTGCGGTAGACCCGCAAGCAGGCGTTGCGGATATCGAGCTGGTGTACCAGAGTGGCCCGCGTTATCGCCTGGGCAAGGTGACCTTCGGTGGCGACGCACCGCTGGACGACGACCTGCTGCAACGCATGGTCGGCTTCAAGCCGGGAACACCCTACGATTCAGAACTGGTGGCCGAACTCAATAACGACCTGCAGTCCAGTGGCTATTTCGAAGGAGTACGTGTCGATGCGGCGCCGACGGCGGCGGTCGATGACGTGGTGCCGGTGGACGTGCGCCTGGATACCCGTAAACCGCGAACGCTGGGGCTGGGCCTGGGGTTCTCGACCGACGTGGGGCCACGGGGCAAGGCGAACTGGACACGGCACTGGGTCAATCCCCAAGGCCACAGTTATGGCTGGGAGACCGAGCTCTCGGCGCCCCGGCAGAACGTCGGCCTGTGGTATGACATCCCGCTGGACCCTCCACTGACCGACAAGCTGCGCTTTGCCGGTGGTTACCAGAACGAAGAGATCGCCGGCACCGACACCCTCAGCAAGCTGCTGACTGTCGGCCCCGAATGGCACAGCAAACTGCCCAGCGGCTGGCAGCGGGTGATCTCGCTGAAGTACCAGCGCGAGGAGTACCGCCTGGGCGACGACTCCGGGCTGAGCAACCTGCTGATGCCTGGGGTGAGCTTTTCCTATTTGCGCAGTGACAACCGCATCGACCCGCACAATGGCTATCGCCTGCAGTTCGACCTGCAGGCGGCCAAGGAAGGGCTGGGCTCGGACACCAACCTGGTGCATGGCAATGTCCTGCTCAAGGGCCTCACCACCCTGGGGCAGAACCATCGCTTCCTCGGGCGCGTGCAGTTCGGTGGCAGCGCTACCAACGGCTACCAGCAGAACGTCCCGCCCTCACTACGCTTCTTCGCCGGTGGCGACCAGAGCGTCAGGGGCTATGACTACCAGACGCTGTCGCCGAAGAACAACAAGGGCGACCGTATCGGTGGCCGCTACCTGGTGGCCGGCAGTGCCGAGTACCAATATTCGGTCACGGAGAAATGGCGCGTGGCGACCTTCATCGACCAGGGCAACTCGTTCAATTCGCTGGAACTGCCCAGCCTCAAGACTGGCGTCGGCATCGGCGTGCGCTGGGTCTCGCCGGTCGGGCCGCTGCGTCTGGACCTGGCGCGCGCGCTGGACGACGACGGTGGTATCCGGCTGCATTTCTCCATGGGGCCTGAACTGTGATGCGCCTGCTCAAACCTGTGTTGTCGATCGTATTGGGCTTGCTGGTGCTGGTGGGGCTTTGCGCAGCACTGGTACTGGGAACGCAAGCGGGCAGCCGCTGGGCCCTGAGCCGGGTGCCGGGGCTTGAGGTCGAGGACTTCCAGGGCCATCTGGGAGGCCAATGGCAGGCCGCCCGTGTGGTCTGGGCCCAGGATGGCAGCCGGGTCGAGCTGCAGGCACCGCAACTGCAATGGTCACCCTCGTGCCTGTTGCGCGCCACGCTGTGCGTGCAGCGGTTGCAAGCCGAGCGCATCGACATGGCGTTCGCTGCGAGTGAGTCGCAGGCGGACACAGGGCCGTTGCAACTGCCCGAACTGCGTTTGCCGATCGCAATCGAGCTGGGTGAGGTCAAGATCGGTCAGTTACGCCTGGATGGCAGTGACCTGCTCGGCGACCTGCAACTGGCCGCCCACTGGACCACCGAAGGCCTGCGTATCGACGCCCTGCAATTGCAGCGTGACGACCTGCACCTGAGCCTGCAGGGCAATCTGCAGCCCCAGGGGGATTGGCCGCTTCAGGCCGATGCCACCCTGCAACTGCCGGCAGTGGATGGGCAGGCCTGGCAATTGGTGCTCAATGCCAAGGGCGACCTGCAGAAGACCCTGGCCCTCGAGGGCACCAGCACGGGTTATCTCGAGGCGAAGCTCGAGGGTGAGCTGCAAGCGCTGGCCGATCACTTGCCCGCGACACTGCAGATCCGCGCCGAGACGTTCCGGCCCTCTGCCTCGTTACCCGACCCCCTGCAACTGAATCAGCTCAACCTTCAGGCCAAGGGTGACTTGCTCAAGGGATACCTGCTCAAAGGTACGGCCAGCCTTCCGGCCGAGCAGGGGCCAGTGGCCCTGGCCCTGAATGGCAAGGTCGATGCCAAGGGGGCCCGGCTCGAGACACTGGACCTCAGCGCCAGTGAGACCCAGCGCCTCACGTTGCAGGCCAGTGCCGACTGGCAGCAAGGGCTGACGGCCGATGCCCGGATCGACTGGCTCGATTTTCCCTGGCTGCGTCTGTACCCGATGGACGAAGCACCGCAAGTCACGCTCAAACGCTTCAACGCCCAGGTGCACTATCGCGACGGTACCTACAACGGTGATTTCAAAGGAGACCTCGATGGCCCGGCCGGTGCGTTCAGCCTGGCCAGCCCGTTCGATGGCGACCTGACCCAGGTGCGCCTGCCACAGTTGGCATTGGTCGCCGGGCAGGGCAAGGCATCGGGTGCCGTGGCGCTGGGCTTTGCCGACGCGATTACCTGGGATGTCGATCTGCAACTGTCGGCGCTCGACCCCGCCTATTGGCTGGCGGAGCTGCCGGGCACCCTGGCAGGGCCGCTGCGCAGCAAGGGCGAATTGAAGAACGAGCGTCTGCAGCTCGATGCCCAACTCGACCTCAAAGGGCGCCTGCGTGGTCAGCCGGCGGTGCTCAAGGCTGATGCCAAGGGGGCAGGTGAGGCCTGGACGCTCGGAGCGCTGGCGATCCAGTTGGGTGACAACCGGATCAATGGCAGTGGCAGCCTGCAGCAACGCCTTGCCGGTCGCCTCGATATCGACCTGCCGCGCCTTGGCCAGCTGTGGCCGCGCTTGCAGGGGCAGGTCAAAGGTCGCCTCGATCTGGCTGGCACGCTGGCTGCGCCGCAGGGTGTCCTGAGTCTTCAGGGGCAACAGCTGGCCCAGGCCGACAACCGCATACAGCGCCTGGATCTCGACGCACGCCTGGACAGCGCCCAGCGTGGACTGATCACCCTCAAGGCCGGCAATATCCGCCTGGGCGAAACGGCCTTGGGCAATCTTGATGCCACGGGCAAAGGTGATATCCGCCAGCAGGCGCTGACAGTGGCGCTGAATGGACCCCAGCTCAAGCTCGACCTTGCGTTGGACGGCACGCTCGGCAAGGGTGATTGGCGTGGCCGCCTGGCCAGCGGGCGCATCCAGGCAGGCGGTCAGGACTGGCAATTGCAAGCCCCCGCACGCCTGCAGCGCCTGGCCAACGGGCAGCTCGACTTCGGTGCACATTGCTGGCGCTCCGGCGCTGCCAGCCTGTGTGGCGAGGATCAGCGCCTGGCGCCGGATCCACGTTTGCGCTACCACCTCAAGCAGTTCCCCATCGACAGTCTGGCCCAGTGGCTGCCGAAGGATTTCGCCTGGCAAGGCATGCTCAATGCCGACATCAACCTGGATATGCCGGCCAGCGGCCCCAAAGGCACGGTGCGCATCGATGCCAGCGGCGGCACGCTGCGGGTCCGTGATAACGGGCGCTGGATCGACTTCCCCTACCAGACGCTCCGCCTGGACAGTACCTTGGCACCGCGCCGGGTAGACACGTCGCTGGCGTTTCGTGGCGACCGGTTGGGGGCGTTGAACCTGTCGACACGCATCGATCCCCTGGGCCGGGACAAACCGCTTTCCGGTGAGTTTCGCCTTTCCGGGCTGGACCTGTCGATCGCCCGGCCTTTCGTGCCGATGGTCGAGCGCCTGGCCGGGCAACTCAACGGCGACGGGCGTTTGTCGGGTACCTTGCTGGCGCCACAGGTCAACGGCAACCTGACGCTTAGCGGCGGGCATGTCAGTGGCGCCGAGTTGCCGGTCAGCCTGGAAGACTTGTCGTTGCGTGCGCTCGTGGCCGGGGAGCAGATCCGGATCAGCGGTGACTGGCGAAGTGGCGGGGCCGGGCGCGGGCAATTGGCCGGCGAATTGGCTTGGGGGCAGGCGTTGGCTGTCGACTTGCGTTTGCAAGGCCAGCAGCTTCCAGTGAACGTCGAGCCCTATGCCGCGCTGGAGGTCGCGCCGGACCTCAATATCCGCCTGTCCGGCGACAAGCTGGCAGTGACGGGCAACGTTCAGGTACCCAAGGGCAAGATCACCGTGCGCGAGCTGCCGCCTTCGACGGTGAAGGTCTCCGACGACACGGTGATTATCGGCCACCAGACCGAAGAGGGCACGCCGCCGATGGCGGTCGCGATGGACATCGATGTCGAAGTCGGTCGTGACAAGTTGTCCTTCAGCGGCTTTGGCCTGACCGCCAATCTGCTGGGTCATGTGCACATAGGTGACAACCTGGACACGCGTGGTGAGTTGAGCCTGGCTGACGGTCGTTATCGAGCCTACGGCCAGCGCCTGACCATCCGTCGTGCGCGGCTGTTGTTCGCAGGCCCCCTCGATCAGCCATACCTGGATATCGAAGCGATCCGCAAGGTCGATGACGTGATTGCGGGTATTCGCCTGAGCGGCAGTGCCGAGCAGCCGACTACCCAAGTGTTCTCGGAGCCGGCCATGAGCCAGGAGCAGGCGTTGTCGTATCTAGTGTTGGGACGTCCCCTGGGCAATTCTGGCGAGGATAACAACATGCTGGCTGAAGCGGCCTTGGGCCTGGGCCTTGCCGGTAGCGCCGGGATTACCGGGAGCCTGGCCTCGAGCCTGGGAATCGATGATTTTCAGCTCGACACCGAAGGTTCGGGCAACAAGACCAACGTGGTGGCCAGCGGCAACCTGACCGAACGCCTCAGCCTGCGTTATGGGGTCGGTGTGTTCGAGCCAGCCAACACCATTGCCTTGCGCTACAAACTGAGCAAGAAGGTCTATCTGGAGGCCGCCAGCGGGCTGGCGAGCTCGCTGGACATCTTCTACAAACGCGACTTCTGATCTGATCGGCGGACAGTGGCGGCTTCGATGAACTCGTTGCCGTCTGCGCCTGGCTCCGGGGCGGGCATGGGCGGTGTGCGCACAGGCATGATCAGGTTGGTGTACTCCTCGATGAGCCGGTTGATCGCTTCGGGCGGCTCGCAGGCCTGGAACTGCATGCGAATCTGTACTTCGTCGGGGTCGCGTCCTTCGCCACGGCGCGTTTGGGCGCCGACGGTGACCTTGAAGTGCGAGCACGAGGTGGTGTCGTTGGCCTGCTGCAGCAAATCCTGTCGGGCCTGAGCGTTCTTCACGTGAACCGACAGGTCGACCTGCATGCGCTCCAGGGCCAGGCCCTTGGTGGACACCAGGGCAATCAACGGGATGCGCAACGTGTGCGTATCGTCCATCGCCACTTCGACCATCTTGGCGCGCATCGGCATGCCGGGCTGCTCGGCGTCCACGTCGAAGAACTGATCGAAGAGTCTGAGGTATTGCTGGGCAATCAGGGTATTGGTTGCCGCGGCGGCTTCCTGGAGCCCGCGCGTGATGTCGCGCAGGTCGGTGGATGTCATGGGGGTCGGTTGAGCGTGTTCGCAGGGCTGATCCAATCAAGGGTCTCCAGTGCGCAGGCCGCAGGTGCCCCGGAGGGGACCTGCGGCAGGTGTGGGTGAGGTAGGGCATTGCGCATCAAGTCGTTGTAGCGGGTTTCTCAGCGCCGGCCAGGGTGTCTTCGCTGGAGATGCTGTCGGTACTGCGTAGCTCTGAGCTGGCGAGCACGGCAGGTTTGGTTGCAGCATCGGTGAGGAATTCCATGACGCGCATGAGGGCTTCCGGTGGTTGCTGACGGCGCACGGTAGTGTTGAAGGCGTAGCGCGCGCGGGTATCGGTCTTGCGGGTCTGCTCCGACTTGTGGCTTACACTGCCTTTCACATTCAGCTTGAACGGTCCCCAGCCGAGCGAGGCCTCCATGCTGCCTTCCGCCTCCTTGGAGGATCGGTCCTCGGCCATCTGGTTGATGGTCATCTCGAACTCGATCTTGCCTTCGTCGATGGCAATGTTCGGGTGAGTGATGGCCGCCAGCAGTGGCACCTTCATGCTCTTGGCGACGATACCTTTGTATTCGCCATCCTCACCGACGATGGTCTCGTCGTAGTCGAACTGGATGGCGACTGCCTTGCCATCCTGGATGCAGACATTCATGAGGAAGTCGGCGTACGACTTGCTCGCGGTGACCTGCGCCTGGACCATGGCCTGCAAGGGGCCGGCAATCATTCGGTCCATGGGTAGAGAGTTGATGACGGAACCGATCAGGCTGTTGTCAATGGACATGGGTGATACTCCTTCGGGGGCGGTGAATGTTCAGGCCCGGTTTTCAGTGGGGGTGGTTGTCCTGGCGCCGGATGTTGCCGATCTGACGCAGGCTCAGTCCGTACTTGTCCGCGAGCAGGCTGCGCGACAGCCCGCTGGCACTTTCTTTCTGGATTTGCAGGTTGCGCAACTGGCGCTGGAAGTGGTCGGCCTTGGGAATCTCCAGGGCAATGCCGGCATAGCGCTTGATCAGTGCGTCCAGCGCGTCGGCTGGCAGCAGCTCGGCCAGCCGTGTGCGGTCACGGTGTTTGGGGATGTACTTGGGGCGGCCGCCGTAGGCGCAGGTCAGCCGGTACGCATTTTCAAGGCCGATGCACTCGATCAGCGATTGCAGTGAATGAGGTAGCTGGGCGACATCGATTGCAGTCAGATCTGGCAGTTCCATATTCGATTTCCCTGTGTCTTAGAGGCCAGCACGATGGGTGCCCAGGGATTCTCAGCCACCTCTCCCGATCATTCCTAGGCGCCAAGTGGCCCATGCTCTGTAGTTCCTGTAGAGCGTTTGTTGCAGGCAGAGGAGAGCTCTTACGTAGGAAGTTGAGCCGTGATTTTCCAGTAGGTCTTGTTCTTTCTCGGTCGACTTCTTAGGCGTGTTCCAAGGGTGTCGGTACCCATTTCAATCGCAGGGGTAGGCTTTGCGCAGGCTCGCCAAACCCAGGTAGCTCTGAGGGGCGGAAACCGCTGCGGCGGGCAATGCGCGCCAGTCCACGTCTACGCACAGTGCTTCGAGCGCTTGGCTACCGCGATAGCCGATGACTTGCGGGCTGAATACCCGGCGGTAGCGCGCGTGGGTAATGGCGAAGGGTTCCACATGCTGCGCCTGTGCCAAGGTCAATCTGACCATGGCCGGCAGTTCCGAGGGGGGAGGGACGAAGCGCAACTGGCCTGGCTGGGCCTGCAACAAGCCGTTGCCACGAACCTGTTGCCACAACTGCTGCCATTGGTTGCTGCCGCTGGACGCTTCGAGGCGTGTGCCGAGCTCGAGCAGTTGTTCGCGGGGCAGGGTGCTGGTATCGATGGCGTGGGCGCAGGTGAGTGGGAGAAACAGCAAGGTGCAAAGCAGGATGGGTGTTGGCATGGTCGCTCCGGGGCACGAGTCGGGCGTCCATGTTTTCAATCTTGAGCGGCGAAGCTCAGCAGGAAATGCATCGCGAGTGGATCTGGCCATGTATCATGTGGCCGGCTCGTGACGAGCTTCTTTTGTCCCTGATGCTCCAAGGAATTGCCGATGACACACATGCAGCGCTTCAAATATTCGATCCTCATCATCGTGGTGATGATGGGTGTGATGTTCGGCCTGAGCTACCTGCAGAAACAGGGCACGATCAGCGAGCAGACCTTCCAGTACCTGGCCATTGGTATCGCCGTGGTCGTCGTGGTGATCAACGGCATCCTGCGGCGCAAGGTGAAGTCCTGACGCAGGCCAGCCGGCCGTCCTGGCCGGCCGGGTAATCAGCGCAAGGCGTTCTGCTCCAGCACGGCGCGGGCTGCAGGCTGAAGGCTGTAGCACTTGTCATCGCCCAGGCTGATGACGCCCTCGGTGCAGAGTCGCTTGAGCACTTCGCGCACGCTCAGGAATGACAGCGGGATATCCAATTGCTCCAGCTGCGCATGTACGCCGCGTACGCCGATGCTGCGGCCACTGCGATCGGCCGAATGCAGCGCATCGATGACTTTCAGGCGAATCAGGCTGGTGCGCAGACCGTAGGCGCGCAACAGTTCGCGGATCTGTTCGTTGCCGATCCGTTCCTGCGCGCCAGTGCTGTCTTGCGGCGATGTGCGCTCAGCGGTGCGCTGGTGCTGCGCCTGCAGTTGCGGGTTGTACATGTGAATGCTCCTTTTCGTGGACTGTCCCGAAATCATGAGTGCCTAACTATTAGGACGAATGAGCGCGGGAAAACTGCAGTTCTGACTGAAAAAAAACTGCCACGTCCTTTTCAAGACGTTCCCGCGTAGCGCAAGACGTAAAATTTTCATCCGGCCGCTCGTCTGATCGGGATGACCTCTCATTCCCCAGGAGTGCCCGTGATCCCACTATCGCGACCCTTATCCTGCCTTGGCCTGGCCATCGTGCTTGCCACCGCTGCTGCCGGCGCGCAGGCGCGGGAAGTTGCCGGCGATGCTTCGGCGCAGATTCGCCGCACCAGCTTCGGTGTGCCGCACATCCTGGCCAGCAATGAGCGCGGCCTGGGCTATGGCATCGGCTACGCCTATGCCCAGGACAACCTGTGCCTGCTGGCTGACGAAGTGCTCACGGTCAATGGTGAGCGGTCGAAATATTTCGGTGCCGAAGGCAAGACGGTCGAGCAGCGCGACAACCTCGACAGCGATCTGTTCTTCACCTGGCTGAACGACAATGCGGCAGTCAACGGATTCCTCCAGGCGCAGTCGGCGCCCATTCGCGATCGCCTGGAGGGCTATGCTGCCGGCTGACAACCGAGCGCTTGCCGAACGCAAGGCCCAGGGGCTGCCGGTGGAGTGCGGGGCGGGCGACTGGGTCAGGCCAATCACCAGCCTGGACCTGGTGAAGCTGACCCGCCGACTGCTGGCTGAAGGGGGTATCGGCCAGTTCGCCGAAGCGGTGGTCGCAGCAACGCCGCCGGGGCTGGCCATGCACAGGCCGAAGGCCGACTACGGCGTGGCCCTGGCACGCCAGCAGGCGTTCGCCAGCGAGCGTGGCAGCAACGCCGTGGCCATCGGTGCGCAGCGCTCGGCCAATGGGCGTGGCTTGTTGCTCGCCAACCCACACTTCCCCTGGATCGGCGGCCTGCGGTTCTATCAGATGCAGTTGACCATTCCCGGGCAACTGGATGTGATGGGGGCTGCGCTGCCGGGGTTGCCAGTGATCAACATCGGTTTCAACCGTGATCTGGCCTGGACCCACACCGTCGACACCTCCAAGCACTTCACCCTGTACCGTCTGCAGCTCGACCCGAAGGATCCCACCCGTTACCTGCTGGATGGCCAGTCGCTGCCGCTTCAACAGCAGGCAATCACTGTTGCGGTGAAGGGGGCGGACGGAACGCTCAGCCAGGTGCAGCGCCAGATCCACGTCTCCAGGTTCGGCCCTGTGGTGCAGTGGCCGGGGCGCCTGGACTGGGATGGCAAATATGCCTACAGCCTGCGCGATGCCAATCTCGACAACACGCGAGTGCTTGAGCAGTGGTACGGGATCAATCGCGCCAAGGACATCGATGCTGTCAAGACCTCGGTGGCCAAGCTTCAGGGCATTCCTTGGGTCAACACCCTGGCAGTGGATGCCGGTGGCCGCGCGCTGTACCTGAATCAGTCGGTGGTGCCGTATGTCGACAAGGCCATGCTTGCCCAGTGCAGCGACCCGTCGCTGGTCGGGCCGTTGGTCGTACTGGACGGTTCGCGCAGCGCCTGCCAGTGGAAGGTTGACCCCGACGCTGCGCAACCTGGAATTTTCCCCGCGCGCCTGCAGCCAAGCCTTGAGCGCGCGGACTTCGTGCAGAACTCCAATGACTCGGCCTGGCAGGTCAACCCGGCCCAGCCGCTGACAGGCTTCTCGCCGCTGATCAGCCGTGAAGACCAACCCTTGGGGATGCGTACCCGCTTTGCCTTGCAGCGCCTGCAAGGTCGCGCCAAGCTCGGCGTAGCTGAGCTGCAGCACATGGTGCTGGACGACGAGGTGTATCTGGCCAGCCAACTCCTGCCAGAGCTGCTGGACTGGTGCAAAGGCGCCGAACGCGATCTGCAGGCTGTTTGCGCCAGCCTCAAGGCCTGGAACGGCAAGGCCGGCACCGACAGCGGCATGGGGCTTGTGCATTTTGCCAACATCATGGAAGCGCTGGGCGACCAGCCGCAAATCTGGCGTGTGGCGTTCGATCCGGCCGATCCGCAGCACACGCCGCGTGGTCTTGCAGTAGAGCAAGCAGCAGTGCGCGCGCTGCTGCGTGAGGCGGCGCTGGCTTCGTTGGCGCAGGTGCAGGAAGGCGGCATGGCGCAAGAACAACACTGGGGGCAGGTACAGCAAGCGCTGGACGGCACGCCGGTGCCGGGTGGCCCGCAGGAGTTGGGGGTCTACAACGCCATGGTCAGTGTGCCCAATGGGGCAGGGAAGCGTCTGGTAGTCAGCGGTACCAGCTATCTGCAGTTGGTCAGCTTCACCGAGCAGGGGCCCCAGGCCAAGGGGTTGCTGGCATTTTCACTGTCCAGCGAGTCGGCCTCGGTGCACGCATTCGACCAGACGCGTGCCTTTGCGGCCGGACAATTGGCCCCCATTCCGTTTACCGAAGCGCAGATTACCTCTGATCCTCAGTATCGCCAGTATGGGGTGAGCGAGCGGGATGAGCAGGCACTGGTCAGCGCGGGGAAATAGTCGAAATCAGTGGCCCTGTGGTGGCACGAGCCACCTCAGGGCCTGCGCGTCAGGAAAATTCGAACGGCGCCAGGTGCATGCCCTGGTCGTCCACCTGCAGCGCCCAGCCTCGGCGATCCCAGTCCCCCAGTACGATGCGCCGAGCCGGCTGGCCCTCGACCACCAGCTTGTGCAGGGCAGGGCGGTGAGTATGGCCATGGATCAGCGTGCGCACACCGTGCTCGCTCATCACCTTGGGCACTTCGTCGGGGGTGACATCGACGATTTCAGTGTTCTTCATCCGCACCTGCGCCTGGCTTTCACTGCGCAGCTTGCGCGCCAGTTTCTGGCGCGTGGACCGCGGCAAATGACGCAGAATCCAGAGGCTCAGCGGGTTGCGCAGGTAGCGGCGCAGCTTCATGTAGGCCACGTCGCGGGTGCACAGGGTGTCGCCATGCATCAGCAGTACCGGCTCGCCACCCAGCTCAACCACGCTAGGTTCGGTCAGCAGGGTGCAGCCAGCGGCCTTGCAGAAGTCCTGGCCGATGAGAAAGTCGCGGTTGCCGTGCATCAGGTAGATCGCCGTGCCGCTCTCGGACAGCGTGCGCAACGCCTGGCAGATCGATTGCTGGAACGGCGTCATGGCATCGTCGCCGATCCAGGCATCGAAGAAGTCGCCAAGAATGTACAGCGCCTTGGCGTGTCGCGCCCGCCCATCGAGCAGATCAAGAAACGCCCGGGTAATGTCCGGGCGTTCTTCTTGCAGGTGCAGATCGGAGATCAGCAGGATCACTCAATGATCTCGGCTTTCTCGATGATCACGTCGTCCTTCGGCACGTCCTGGTGGCCAGCCTTGGAACCGGTGGCGACTTTCTCGATGGCATCGACCACTTCACGGCCTTCGGTCACTTCGCCGAACACCGCGTAGCCCCAGCCCTGCACGTTCTTGCCGCTGTGGTTGAGGAAGTCGTTGTCGGAAGCGTTGATGAAGAACTGCGCCGAGGCCGAGTGCGGCTCCATGGTGCGGGCCATGGCGATGCTGTACTTGGTGTTCTTCAGGCCGTTGTCGGCTTCGTTCTGGATGCTGGCGCGGGTTTTCTTCTGGTTCATGCCAGGCTCGAAGCCGCCGCCCTGGATCATGAAGCCCTTGATCACACGGTGGAACACGGTGCCGTCGAAGTGGCCGTCCTTGACGTATTGAACGAAGTTCTCGACGGTTTGCGGGGCTTTTTCGGCGTTCAGTTGCAGAACGATGTCGCCGTGGTTGGTGCTCAGTTTGACTTTGGACATGCTGAAATTCGCTCTTTCAAGGCATTCGGGAATAGGGTGCACAGGTCGCGTACTGTACCTGACGCAGGATCTGGCGGCGGCGACACAAGGCGCGCGGCGGCCATTTTGCCAGCTGACGACAAAACGCTGCGAGAAATCGCGCCAGTTTGTCGGTGCCCGGCTGTCAGCAGCTTGACTGCTTCGGCTATGATAGGCCCTTTGATTCAATCGGCCTACCCGGACCGGACATCTGCATTCAAGGATCCTATGAGCAAGCCCACCGACAACGCGACCAACGCCGCTGCCAAAGGCGCCCCCGCCGTCCCTGCGAACTTCCTGCGACCGATCGTCCAGGCTGACCTGGACTCGGGCAAGCACAGCAGTATCGTCACCCGCTTCCCGCCGGAACCGAACGGTTATCTGCACATCGGCCACGCCAAGTCGATCTGCGTCAACTTCGGTCTGGCCCAGGAGTTCGGTGGCGCCTGCCACTTGCGTTTCGACGACACCAACCCGGCCAAGGAGGACCAGGAGTACATCGACGCCATCCAGCGTGATGTCAAGTGGCTGGGCTTCGAGTGGACAGGTCCGGTGCGCTTTGCTTCCGACTATTTCGACCAGTTGCACGACTGGGCGGTCGAGCTGATCAAGCGCGGCAAGGCCTACGTCTGCGACCTGACCCCCGAGCAGGCCAAGGAATATCGGGGCACCCTGACCCAGCCCGGCAAGAACAGTCCGTTCCGCGAGCGCAGCGTCGAGGAGAACCTCGACCTGTTCGCCCGCATGAAGGCTGGCGAGTTCAAGGACGGTGAGCGTGTGCTGCGTGCCAAGATCGACATGGCTTCGCCCAACATGAACCTGCGCGACCCCATTCTTTACCGCATCCGCCATGCCCACCACCACCAGACCGGTGACAAGTGGTGCATCTATCCCAACTACGACTTCACCCACGGCCAGTCGGACGCCATCGAGGGCATTACCCACTCGATCTGCACCCTGGAGTTCGAGGGCCATCGTCCACTGTACGACTGGTTCCTCGACAACCTGCCGGTCCCGGCGCATCCGCGCCAGTACGAGTTCAGCCGCCTGAACCTGAACTACACCATCACCTCCAAGCGCAAGCTCAAGCAGTTGGTGGACGAGCAGCACGTCGAGGGCTGGGACGATCCGCGCATGTCCACGCTCTCGGGCTACCGCCGTCGTGGCTACACCCCGGCCTCGATCCGCAACTTCTGCGACATGGTCGGCACCAACCGCTCCGATGGCGTGGTCGACATGTCGATGCTCGAGTTCAGCATTCGTGACGACCTCGACCGCACCGCGCCGCGCGCCATGTGCGTACTGCGTCCGCTGAAGGTGGTGATCACCAACTACCCTGAAGGCCAGGTCGAGCAGCTCGAACTGCCGCGCCACCCGAAGGAAGACATGGGCGTGCGCGTCCTGCCGTTCGCCCGTGAGCTGTACATTGACCGCGATGACTTCATGGAAGAGCCGCCCAAGGGATACAAGCGCCTGGAGCCAGCCGGTGAAGTGCGCCTGCGCGGCAGCTATGTAATTCGTGCCGACGAGGCGATCAAGGATGCCGAGGGCAATATCGTCGAGCTGCGCTGCTCGTACGATCCGGACACCCTGGGCAAGAACCCCGAGGGTCGCAAGGTCAAGGGCGTGATCCACTGGGTACCGGCCGCCGCTAGCATCGAGTGCGAGGTGCGCCTGTACGACCGCCTGTTCCGCTCGCCCAATCCGGAGAAAACCGATGAGGGCGGCAGCTTCCTTGAAAATATCAATCCGCAATCGCTGCAGGTGCTGACGGGTTGTCGTGCCGAACCTTCGCTGGGCCAGGCCCAGCCAGAAGATCGCTTCCAGTTCGAGCGTGAAGGCTACTTCTGCGCCGACCTGAAAGACAGCCAGCCGGGTCGCCCGGTGTTCAACCGCACCGTGACCCTGCGCGATTCGTGGGGCAGCTAAGGAATCCTCGTGCTTAACATCTACAACACCCTGAGCAAGACCAAGGAAGTCTTCAAACCCCTGGATGGCAACAACGTGCGCATGTACGTCTGCGGCATGACCGTGTACGACTACTGCCACCTGGGCCATGGTCGCAGCATGGTGGCGTTCGACCTGATCACCCGTTGGCTGCGCAAGAGCGGCTACGCGCTCACGTACGTGCGCAACATCACCGACATCGACGACAAGATCATCAACCGCGCCAACGAAAACGGCGAGCGCTTCGATGAGCTGACTGCGCGCATGATCGATGCCATGCATGAGGATGAGCGTCGTCTCAACATCCTCAAGCCGGACCTGGAGCCGCGTGCCACCGATCACATCCCCGGCATGCACGCGATGATCCAGACCCTGATCGACAAGGGCTATGCCTACGCGCCGGGCAATGGCGACGTGTACTACCGCGTCGGCAAGTTCGTCGGCTACGGCAAGCTGTCGCGACGCAAGATCGAAGACCTGCGTATCGGCGCGCGGATCGAGGTCGACGAGGCCAAGCAGGATCCGCTGGACTTCGTCCTGTGGAAGGGCGCCAAGCCGGGCGAGCCGAGCTGGGATTCGCCCTGGGGCCCAGGTCGTCCGGGCTGGCACATCGAGTGCTCGGTGATGTCCACCTGCTGCCTGGGCGAGAGCTTCGACATCCACGGTGGTGGCAGCGACCTCGAGTTCCCGCACCACGAGAACGAGATCGCCCAGAGCGAGGCGGCCACCGGCAAGCCTTATGCGGCGGCCTGGATGCACTGCGGCATGATTCGCATCAATGGCGAGAAGATGTCGAAGTCGCTGAACAACTTCTTCACCATTCGCGACGTGCTCGAGAAGTACCACCCGGAGGTGGTGCGTTATCTGCTGGTGGCCAGCCACTACCGCAGCGCCATCAATTACTCCGAAGACAGCTTGCGCGATGCCAAGGGCGCCCTGGAGCGTTTCTATCACGCACTGCGTGGCCTGCCGCGCGTCGCCGCCAAGGGTGGCGAGGCGTTCGTCGAGCGGTTCAGCGTGGCGATGAACGATGACTTCGGCACCCCTGAAGCCTGCGCCGTGCTGTTCGACCTGGTCCGCGAGATCAACCGCCTGCGCGACAGCGACGCTGAGGCAGCGGCAGGCCTTGCCGGTCGCCTGCGTGAGCTGGGTGATGTACTGGGTGTGCTGCAGCTCGATGCCGACGACTTTTTGCGTGCCGGTGCCGAAGGCAAGGTCGATGCTGCCGAGGTCGAAGCCTTGATCCAGGCGCGTTTGCAGGCGCGTACGGACAAGAACTGGGCAGAGTCCGATCGCATTCGCGATCAACTGGCTGCCATGGGTGTGGTGCTTGAAGACAGCAAAGGCACCACCACCTGGCGTCTGGCTGACTGATACGACTCGAGGGCTGCCCAGCAGCCCTGTTGCGGGACAAGTCGGGGCACCGAACCGACTTGTCCCGTGATGTTTTTCAGGCCGTCGAGCAGTGCAGCACCAGCTTCGCTCCACCCAGCTCGCTACTGCCCACTTCCAGTCTGAATCCATGCAGGTCGACGATCGCTGCGACGATCGACAAGCCTAGCCCGAACCCTGGGTGACGATGTCCTTCCTCGCTGCGATAGAAGCGCTTGAGCACCGCAGCACGCTCCTGTTCAGGAATCCCCGGTCCGCTGTCCTCGATGGCGATATGCACGCCATCGTCGTCGTGCAGTGCCTGGATCCGTACCTGCCCACCCTCCGGGGTGAACTTGATGCCGTTGCCGACCAGGTTGGCCAAAGCCTCGAACAGCAGTTCGCGGTCGCCGTGCAGCGCGGGCAGCTGCGCAGGCTGCTCCAGTTGCAGGCGAATGCTGCCATCCTCTGCGAGCGGCAGGTAGAAGTCGTGCAACTCCACCAGCAAATTGTGCGGATCAAGCTCGACGAACCCTGCGCGGCGTTGGCGGTCTTCCAGCTCGCTGATGCGCAGCAGGCCGCGGAAACGTGCCATCAGGGTGTCGGTCTCGCTAATGGCTTGATCCAGTGCTTCGGCTTCCGGCGAGTTCGCTCCGCTCTGCTGGCGAATGCGGTAGAGCTGGGCGCGCAGGCGGGTCAGCGGTGTACGCAGGTCGTGGGCAATGTTGTCGCAGACACCCTTGACCTCGTGCATCAGCCGTTCGATGCGGTCGAGCATGGCGTTGACGATCGCGGCCAGCATGTCCAGCTCGTCTCGTCGTGCCGACAGCGGCAAGCGGTGGGTGAGATCGCCGGCCACGATCAGCTCGGCACTCGCCTGTACGGCGCGGATACGCTTGAGCGGGCGCCTGCGTAGCAGATACCAGCCCGCGAAACCGGGAATCAGCGTCAGCGAAATGCCCCAGAGCAGCGCGTGCAGAATGATCCGGGTCACCACGAACAGCGAGCCGTTGTCGCGCACCAGCACCAGCCAGCGGCCATCGGGGATGCGGATCGCCACGGCATCGCAGCTGTCGCGCGGCAGGTGCGGATCGTCGGCATCCAGGCAACGCTTGAGTTCGTGAACCTTGCCGTCCAGGCCCAACTCCGACGGAATCGAGCGGATACGACCGCCGATGGGGTTGAGCTGCGGGTCGAACAGGCCGTACGCGTCGAAGCTGCGTTCCTCGAAGGCCTGGCTGGCGATCAACGCATCGTCCAGCTGCTTGCCGGTCATGTGCGCGAAGAGGTGCTGACGTTGCAGCATGGAGTGGCGGGTCAGCTTGTTGAGGTAGCTGGTGACCTCGAAGTACAGCACCCCCATGAGGATGCTGCTCCAGGCCACGAACAGGAAGCTGTACAGCGCCAGCAGGCGGCTGGTCGAGGAGCTCCAGCCCTTAGATGGGTTCAGCAATGGCATAACCGGAGCCCCGTACGGTTCGGATCAGCGGTGTCTGGCCGGGTGGGTCGATCTTCTTGCGCAGACGACCGATGTGGACGTCGATCAGGTTGGTGCCGGGATCGAAGTGATAACCCCACACTTCCTCGAAGATCATCATGCGAGTGATGACCTGCCCGGAGTGACGCATCAGGTATTCGAGCAGTTTGTATTCGGTTGGCAGCAGGTTCAGGCTGCTCTCGCCGCGTCGGGCCTCATGGCTGATCAAGTCCAGCTCCAGGTCGGCGACCTGGAGGCGGGTCTGGGTCATGGGCACGCTGTTGCGCCGCAGCAGCACCTCGACGCGGGCCGCCATCTCGTCGGAGGCGAAGGGCTTGGTCAGGTAGTCGTCGCCGCCCGCACGCAGGCCGCGCACGCGCTCGTCGACATCCGACAGGGCGCTGATCATCAGGATGGGCGTGGCGATCTTCAGGCTGCGCAGGGTGGTGACGATGGTCAGGCCGTCGACTTCCGGGAGCATCCGGTCCACGGTGATCAGGTCGTAGCCGCCGGCAATGGCCTTGGCCAGGCCTTCGCGGCCATTGTCTGCCCAGTCGACCTCCAGCCCGTGGCTGGAAAGTTCGGCGACGATTTCCTGGGCGGTGACGGCGTCGTCTTCGATAGTCAGTACGCGGGGCATGCTAATACCTGGGCGGCGATTGGATGGCTGATTGTGCCAAAGAATAGACAAGCGGCGATTTAAGAAAAATTCATCTATCAGAGGCAGGGTGCCAGTATCGGTGTTTTCACGCGCCTGGCGTTCAGCGCGACTCCGTTGGGGAGCAGGCTCGCCTGCGAAGAAACCGGCCCTGACAGCAATGAAAACGGGGCGTGCCATTGCTGGCACGCCCCGTTTTCATTGCAAGGCGATGCCTCAGGCGACCTTGATGATCCAGCCCGCCGGTGCTTCGACGTCACCGCTCTGGATGCCGGTCAGCTCGTTGTAGAGCTTCTGGGTGACCGGGCCGACCTTTTCCAGGTCGTGGAACACGTGCAGTTTGCCGTTGTACTCGATGCCGCCGATCGGAGTGATCACTGCGGCGGTACCGCAAGCGCCCGCTTCGATGAAGCGGTCAAGCTTGTTGATTTCGACGTCGCCTTCGATCACGGTCAGGCCCAGGCGCGATTGCGCCAGTTCCATCAGCGACAGGCGAGTGATACCGGGCAGGACCGAGGCCGATTTTGGCGTGACGAACTCGTTGTTGGCGGTAATGCCGAAGAAGTTGGCCGACCCGACTTCCTCGATCTTGGTGTGGGTCAGCGGATCCAGGTAGATGGCGTCGGCGAAGTTGGCTTTCTTCGCTTCGGAACCCGGTTGCAGGCTGGCGGCATAGTTGCCCCCGACCTTGGCTGCACCGGTGCCCTGCGGGGCGGCGCGGTCGAAGCTGGAGATCTGGAAGTTGTGCGGCTTCATGCCGCCCTTGAAGTACGAGCCAACCGGGATGGCGAACACCGAGAAGATGAACTCCGGCGCGGTGCGCACGCCGATGTTGTCACCGGTGCCGATCACGAACGGACGCAGGTACAGGGCACCCTTGCCATGCGGCGGGACGAACTTCTCGTTGGCCTTGACCACCTGCTTGCAGGCCTCGATGAACACATCGGTCGGCACGTGCGGCATCAGCAGGCGGGCGCAGCTGCGCTGCATGCGTGCGGCGTTCTGGTCCGGGCGGAACAGGTTGATCGAGCCGTCCTTGCAGCGGTAGGCCTTCAGGCCCTCGAAGCATTGCTGGCCGTAGTGCAGGGCAGTCGAGCCTTCGCTGATGTGCAGCACGTTGTCGTCGGTCAGGGTGCCTTTGTCCCACTCGCCGTTGCGCCACACGGACAGGTAGCGCTTGTCGGTCTTGATGTAGTCGAAGCCCAGCTTGTCCCAGTTGATCTCGTTGCTCATGACACCCTCTATTGTCTTGCAGAGGCCCGATCGCTCGGGCTGCTTTTAAATGCGCACCTCGCCACGATAATACATCCGCAGAGGATGGGGAACGGCCAGTCATGAATTGGTTGGCTGGCTGTCGGATGATCTGCAGTGCAGTGCTGGTGGGGGCTCTGGTCGGGCGTGAGGTATTTTGCGTAGCCGTGTGGCCTATCCGCAGTGCTCGCTCTGTACCGTTGTGCTACGAGCCTTCTCTCTGATCGGCATCTGAACAATGTTTCGTCTGATGGGTAAGCAAGTGGATTCCTGTGGCGGCCAGAAATATCGGCCATAGAAATCCTGGGATGCCCAGCAATGTTCCATGTTCGAGAAAGAAGCTTGCGATGGCACATGACATCAGAACGATGCCCGTCCACTTGCGCCGGTTTGGACGACGTAGGATTTGGTCTGTGAGGAGCGCTGTCAGGGACAAGCAGGCGATGCTGGTCAGGTCGTTCATCACGCTGCTCGGCTGTTGATGATTAGACTCTTGATGGTGCGCTCGTGATGACTGACGACTCGATATCTACTTGTAACCTGCAAGCGAAGCTCCTTATTGATGTCGAATCTATTTCAGGTTCGCGCACAATGCAGAGCTTTCGCTGCTGAGCCTACTCACTTGCTTCTAAGTAGTGCGTAGGAGATTTCAGTAACGCTATGCATCCCCTATCTGCTGACAAAACCGCAGCAAATTGCCGAACGGATCACGGATCTGCATTTGCAGACCCCAGTCCACCTGCTCGGCTTCGGGGCGTGAATAGCCGTACTTTTTGGCCTGCAGTTCGCTTTCGAGCGCCTTCAGATCTTCGACCCGGGCAAACACGGTAGAGCCTGGCGTGGCGTCGCCATAGTGCTCGGACAGGTGCAGGATCAGTCCGTCGCGATGAATCTGCGCATACAGCGGCAGGTCCGGGGCGAAGCGGTGTTCCCATTCGAGGCTGAAGCCCAGGAAGTCGAGGTAGAACTCCTTGGCCTTGTCGACCGAGAAGATGCGCAGCACGGGAATGGCGGGGGCGAATTGCATGGAGGCATCCTTACCGGGTGAGAGGTCGCCACTCTAGCGCATCGCGGTGGGCCATGGCGATTGGCTCACAGCCCCACGCTGGCGCGCACCATGGCATAGGCCTGGCGCACCAGCGGGTTGACCGTATTGGCCCGCACCCACAGGTGGTAGGTGACGTCCGGCAGTGGCGGCAGGCCGTCGCTCTGGCCGAGCACGCGCATGTCCGGGCCGACCATCTCCTGGCTGCGCGCGGTGATGCCCAATCCTGCGCGGACTGCAGCCTTGATGCCGATCAGGTTGGACGCCAGGTAGGCCTGGCGCCACGGGATGCCGGCCTGTTCCAGGGCGTCCAGGGCTAGTCGGCGGTACAGGCTGGGTTCGTCCACCAGCACCAACGGTAGCGGTTCGCCGGGGATGTGCTGGTACTGCGCTGCACAGATCCACCACACCGGCGAGGTGCGCAAGGCGAAACCCTCCACGCCGGGGGCGGTGACGGTGGAAATGACCATGTCGACCTTGCCACGCTGCAGGTCGTCCATCAGGAACGGGCTGCGGCCGACGTTTATCTCCAGGCGCAGGTTCGGCGCCGAACGGGCGATATGGCCGAGCAGAGGTGGCAGGATGGTGTCGGCGATGTCATGCGGCGAACCGATCCGCAGCACGCCGCTCAGGCCGTCCTGACGCAGGCCGGCGAGGGCTTCGTCGTTGAGCGCGAGCATCTGCCGGGCATGGCGCAACAACTGGCGGCCGGCATCGGTGAGTGCTTTGTGTCGGCCCTGCTTGCGCAGCAGCGCCACGCCCACCTGCTGTTCCAGCCGTTGCATGTGCTGGGTGACCGAAGCCTGGGTGCGGGCCAGGTGGCGACCGGCTTCGGCGAAGCTTGTGTGATCGACGATGGCGACGAAGGTGCGTAGCAGATCGAGGTCCAGGGCGGGTGTGGTCATGGGCGGGCCTGCGGTTGGAGTGGGGGAGGCGGAACGCCCGCTTTTACATTACTGTCAGTCAATAAATGATAAAGAAACATTATGTTTTGTTGGCCTGAATTTGCAATGCATGGATGCAATGCTCTTTGTTTTCGCTGCTTATACCAAATCAAGCTCCTACTCATTCGATCCAAGTTATAACGATAGTCAATATTTGCATTTCCCCTGATCCCACCAAGTTTCTAGGATGCGCCCTCATTGGCCGGGTGTTCCGGCTGCCGGGATGAGGAGCCCCACCATGTCGCTGTCCACCGTTGCCCGTCGCGGCCTGTTTGCCGCGTTGCTCGCCACCACCGGCCTTGCCGCCAGCGGCCTTGCCCAGGCCGATGCCACGCTGGACAAGATCCAGCAGCGCCACAAGCTGGCGGTGGGGGTGGTGCTTTCCGGCGGCCCCTTCGGTGCCATCGACCCGAACACCCGCGAGCCGATCGGTTTCAGCGTCGATCTGGCCCGCGACCTGGCGCGCCAGTTGGGTGTCGAGGTCGACCTGGTCGCGGTACAGCCGGCCAACCGCGTGCAGTTTTTGCAGCAAGGCAAGGTCGATCTGCTGATTGCCAACATGGAATGGACACCTGAGCGCGACAAGCTGCTGGGCCATGTGCCCACGCCGTTCTACCGGGTTGGCGGCACCGCCGCGCTGGCCAAGGACAGCCCGGTCAAGACCTGGGCCGAGCTCAAGGGCCAGCCGGTGTGCACCTCCCAGGGCAGCAGCTACACCCAGGCACTGATCGACCTGGGCGCCGACCTCAAGGCCTTCAAGACCTCCGCCGAATCCCTGCTGGCCCTGCGCGGTAACAACTGCGTGGCCGCCGTGCATGACGCCACGCTGATCAATCCGCTGTTGGCCAAGGGGGGAGAGTGGAGCGGCTATCGTGCCCTGACCCCGGAGCTGAACCCGGCGCCCTCGGTGATCTGGACCCGGCTGGGCGAAACCGACACCCAGCAGCGCCTGGACCCCTTCGTCAAGCAATGGCACCGCAGTGGCTGGCTGATCGAACGTGAGCAGGCCAACCACATCACCCCGGCCTCGCCGGCGCTGGTGGAGTTGCGTGCCAAGCTGCAGGGCGAAGGCGCCAGATGAGTGACAGCCTGCACTGGCTGGTGGGGCAGCTTGCCCATCTCGGCCTGAACTATGCGTTCCTGCTCGACGCCTACGCCAGCGGCAAGCTGCTCGACGGTGCGCTGACCACGCTCGGTCTGTGCCTGTTCAGCATCCTCGGCAGCTTGTTGGTGGGTGTGCTGCTGGCTGCTGCGGTCACGTCCGGGCAGCGCTGGCTGGCCTGGCCGGCGCGGGCCTTCATCGAGGTGACGCGTAACACGCCGACCCTGGTGCAGCTGTACTGCGCCTTCCTGGTGTTGAACATGCTGATCAACCAGAGCCTGGGCAGTGCCAACCCCATGACCCCCTTCGCCTGGGTGGTGCTGGTGATCTCCCTGCACAAGGGCGCCTTTCATGCCGAAGCCCTGCGCGCAGGGATCGAGGCGGTGCCGGCAGTGACCCTCGAAGCGGCCAGCTCGCTGGCCTTCAGCCGTCGCCAGCAACTGCTGCAGGTGCAGTTGCCACTGGCCGTGCGCTTCGCCTTGCCGGCGCTGGTCAACAATCTGATCGACCTGGTGAAGATGACCGCCGTAGCCTCGGCCATCGCCGTCAACGACATCACCTATGCGTCGATCATGATCTGGACCCAGGGCGACAACGTCATCGAATTGATGCTGCTGATCCTGGCCTTTTTCGGACTGCTCAGCTTTGCAGTCAACTGTATCGGCCGCGCCCTGGAAGCGCGCCTGAGGATGCCCGGTTATGGCCATTGAGCATTTCGCCACGCTCTGGCAGTGGTCGCCCACCCTGGGAGCGGGCCTGTTGCAGAACATCCAGATCAGCGTCGGAGCCATCGCCCTGGGTACGCTGCTGGGCCTGTTGGTGGGGATGCTGCTGCTGTCGCCGCTGCGCCCCTTGCGCGGGGTGGCGCGGTTGTGGGTGCAGGTGTTTCGCAATGCGCCCTGGTTGGTGCTGATCTACTTTACCTCCTATGTATTCCCGTTCGATGTGCAGATTGCCGGTACCTGGGTGGCCTTTCCCGACTGGCTCAAGGTCACTGTGGGCCTTGCACTGCCAGCCAGCGCCAACGTTGCCGAGATCTTCCGCGGCGCGGTCGCTTCGATTCCGGCCACTCAGTGGGAGGCTGCGCGTTCGCTGGCCTTCAGCCGTGGTCAGATTTTCTCCTCGATCATTCTGCCGCAGTGCCTGCGGCGCATGTTGCCGCCGTGGATGAACCTGTACGCGGTGGTGACCATGGGCACCGCACTGGCTTCGCTGGTGGGCGTGCACGACCTGATCGACAGCGCGCAGATCGCTGCCAACACCGTCAACCGCAGCGGTTTCACGGTGCTGGTGTATTTCAGTGTGCTGGCGCTGTTCTTCGTCTACTGCTACCCGATTGCCCGCCTGACCCAACGCCTGGAGCGTCGCTATGCCTTCTGAACCTTTGATCCAGCTTCGCGATGTGCACCTGGCCTTTGGCGACAATCCGGTGCTGCGCGGTATCGACCTGGACGTGCAGGCCGGGCAGGCGGTGTCGATCATCGGCCCGTCCGGCTCAGGCAAATCGACCATCCTGCGCTGCATGACCGGGCTGTTGCGCCCGCAGCGCGGCAGCATCCGCATAGGCGATACCGCGGTGGAGCAACTGCAGGGCGAAGCCGGGCTGATCGCCCTGCGCAAGCAGGTCGGTTTCGTCTTCCAGCAGTACAACCTGTTTCCCCACCTGAGTGTGCTCGACAACCTGCTGATCGCCCCGACCAAGGTGCTCGGTCGCCCGCGTCAGGAGGTACGTGACGAGGCCCTGGCACTGCTCGACAAGGTTCGCCTGGGCCACAAGGCCACGGCATTTCCCGGTGAGCTCTCCGGCGGTCAGCAGCAGCGCGTGGCGATTGCCCGTGCCCTGGCCATGCGGCCCAAGCTGATCCTGTTCGATGAGGTGACCTCGGCGCTCGACCCAGAGATGGTCGGCGAGGTGCTGGCGGTGATCCGCGAGTTGACCGAGGAGGGCATGACCTGCGTGCTGGTCACCCACGAGATGCGCTTTGCCGAAGAGATCAGCGACCAGGTGTACTTCACCGAGCATGGCCGCATCGTCGAGCACGGCAGCGCCGAGCAGGTGTTCCGTGCCCCGACCCATGCGCGCACCCAGGCCTTCCTCCAGCACGCGCTGGGCGAGAGCAGTCAGCGCCCGAGCCGCCCGGCGCCCGATGTATTGACCAACCTGGGGCGCTACAGCCTCAGCGTGTGATTTCAGCCTCCAGCCAAGAGAGACCGACCATGTCCCGTGATTCCGTGATCCAGCCGTTCCTTGCGCAAGTACGCGCCATCCATGCGCGCGGCGTCGACCGTGCAGCCCTGCAGCAGATCGTCAAGCTGCTCGAGGGCCTGGCCGAGCGCCGCGAATTGTTCAACTTCGAGCGTTTTCCTGCCCCGGATGCCGTCACCGGCGAAACCCAGTTTCGCTATCGCCTGAACGACGACGGCGAGTCGCCGACCCTGTACGTCAATTCGCTGTTGCCGGGCAAGGCGACCCTGCCGCACAACCATGAGACCTGGGCGATCATCGTCGCCGTCGAGGGCCAGGAGCTCAACCGCGTGTACCGCCGCGAAGACGACGGCAGCGATCCGGCCCGTGCCACCCTGGCGCTGGAGCGCGAGATCGTGGTGCAGCCGGGAACCTCGGTGGCCTTCCTGGGCGAGGACCTGCATGGCATCCGCGTCGAGGGCGACAGCCCGACGCTGCACTTCCACCTCTATGGCCGCCCGCTGGAGTCTCTGGAACACCGCTACGGCGTCAAGGATGACGGCAGCGTGGTGAACTACAACAAATCACAGATGGCGCCTTCGATCGAGGCTTACGGGCTTTGAGATCGGTGTCGCGCTTTTCGCGGGCAAGCCCGCTCCTGCATCCTGAATGCCCAGTAGGGCACCTGTAGGAGCGGGCTTGCCCGCGAAAAGCGCGACACGATCTGCCAGCCCTGCACCCCACCAACGACCACGGACTGCGTCCCATGATCCCCAGCATCACCCCCGAGCTCCTGCACACCTGGCTGTTCGACGGCCAGGAAATCGCCCTGTTCGACCTGCGCGAGCACGGTCAATACGGCGAGGCCCACCTGTTCTACGCCGTCAATCTGCCCTACAGCCGCCTTGAGCTCGAAGCGCAGCGCCTGGCGCCCAATCCCGCGGTACGCGTGGTGGTCTACGACGAGGACGGCGGTGCGTTGGCCCAACGCGGGGCCCAGCGTCTGCTAGCGTTGGGCTACACCTGCGTGCAGTGCCTGGAGGGCGGCAGCCTGGGCTGGCAGCGCGCCGGTTTCGAGCTGTTCGCCGGTGTGCACTTGCCCTCGAAGGCCTTCGGCGAGCTGGTCGAGCATGCCTGCCACACCCCGCGCATCAGTGCCCAGGAGCTGGCCGAGTGGCAGCGCCAAGGCAAGCCGTTGGTGCTGCTCGATGGTCGCCCGCTGGAGGAGTTCGCCAAGATGAGCATCCCCGGCGCCACCTGCTGTCCGAATGGCGAGCTGGGCTATCGCCTGGAAGACCTGGTGAGCGACCCGCACACCCCCGTGGTGATCAATTGCGCCGGCCGCACCCGCAGCATCATCGGTGCGCAGACGCTGATCAACCTGGGCATAGACAACCCGGTCTATGCCTTGGAGAACGGCACCCAAGGCTGGTACCTGGTGGACCTGCCGCTGGATCACGGCAGCCAGCGCGCGTATCCCGAACACAGCGGCGCCGCACTGGCCAGACAGCGTGCGCGAGCGCGGCAATTGGCCCAGCAGGCGGGGGTCGCCTGGGTGGACGCACAACAGGTCCGGCAGTGGGCCGCCGACGCCGGGCGCAGCCTGTTTCTCTGCGACGTGCGCACCCCTGAAGAATTCGCCGCCGGCAGCCTGCCGGGCGCACAGCATTGCCCAGGCGGCCAGCTGATCCAGGGCACCGACCTGTATATCGGTGTGCGCAAGGCCCGCGTGGTGCTGTTCGACGCCGATGGCGTGCGTGCGCCGGTGGTCGCCAGTTGGCTGCGCCAGATGGGCCACGAGGCCCATGTGCTCGAAGGCGGCCTGGACAGCGGCCTGGCTCTGGACGTCGCTGCGCCATTACCGGTGACCCTCGCCGAAGCCCGCGCCGATGAGCTTGCAGAGGCGTTGCTGATCGACCTGCGCTCCAGCACCTCCTACCGCAAGCGCCACCTGCAAGGCGCCCGGTGGTCGATCCGTCCGCAGTTGGCGCAGCAGGTGGGCGCAGCTGGGCAGCGCCTGGTGTTCATCGCCGACGATCCGCGCGTGGCACAGTTGGCGCTCGCCGAGCTGGCACCTGCCCAGCAACAGGCCGCGCGGCTGTTCCCCCGGGCATCGCTGGACGACTGGCCGCAGGTGGAGAACGACCTGTCTTTGCCGGATGCGGCCTGTATCGATTTCCTGTTCTTCGTCCATGATCGGCACAGCGGCAACAAGGACGCGGCGCGCCAGTACCTGGCCTGGGAAACCGGCCTGATTGCCCAGATGAACGAGGCCGAAACCCGCAGCTTCAGCCCATTGACCGCTGTCGACCCGGTGGCCACGCGCCTGGTGCACGGCGGGCGTGGCGAGCCGGGCGCAGGGGCGCATGGCGTCAATCCGCCGGTCAGTCGCCTGAGCACGGTGTTGTTCGACAGCGTCGCCGACATGCGCCAGGCCCGCAGCCGTCGCGACGAGGAGCGTGTGCTCAGCTACGGTGCCCGTGGCAACCCCACGGCCTTTGCCCTGGAAGACCTGGTCAGCGAGCTGGAAGGGGGGTATCGCACCCGGCTGTTTGCCACCGGCCTGCAGGCAATCGCGCAGACGTTCCTGGCCTACTTGCGTCCGGGAGATCATCTGCTGATCAGCGATGGTGTCTACGATCCGGTGCGGCGCCTGGCGCGTGAGCTGCTCGAACCCTTCGGTGTGCAGGTGCAGTACTTCGCCGCCGACGGTCGTGACCTGGAGCAGGCGCTGCGCGCCGAAACACGCATGGTCTACAGCGAAAGCCCCAGCTCGTTGCTCTACGAGCTCGACGACCTGCCGGCCATGGCTGCCCTGTGCAAGGCCCGCGGCGTGCTGCTGGCCGTCGACAATACCTGGGGCTCGGGCTACCTGCACCGGCCGCTGACCTTGGGCGCCGACATTTCGGTCATGGCCTTGACCAAGTACCTGGGCGGACACAGCGACGTGATGATGGGCAGTGTCTGCACCACTCGCGAAGCCTTTGCCGCGCTCTCGCGCATGAGCGACAACTGCGGCTGCACCGTAAGCCCCGACGATGCCTGGCTGGTGTTGCGTGGTGCGCGCAGCCTGGCCAGCCGCATGGCCGGGCACGAGCGTCAGGGGTTGGATATCGCGCGCTGGTTGCAACAGCGCGAGGACGTGGCGCAGGTGTTCCATCCAGCCTTGCCGGAGCACCCTGGGCACGCCTTGTGGCAGCGCGATTTCAGCGGTAGCAATGGCTTGCTCAGTTTTACCCTGGCGAACCCATCGCTGGCGAGCGCCGAGGCCTTTGTCAATGGCCTGCGCCTGTTCGGGATCGGTGCATCGTGGGGCGGCTACGAAAGCCTGGTGACCTTGGCCGGGACACGCGAGCGCCAGTTTGCGCCGACCCTGGGCGGGCCCCTGGTGCGCCTGCATGTGGGGCTGGAGGACGTGCGTTCGTTGCAACGCGATCTGGACCAGGCCCTGCGCCAGGTGTATTGAGTCAGAGCGTCGGCGGTCCCTCACGCCGACGCTGCGCCCACAGGCATGCCGCAGCACACAACCCGCCGCCGCAGGCGGCGGTGACCATCAGCGCGATGAACATGCTGCCGGGCATGCCTGTTCCCAGCAGGTAGCCGCACAGTACCGGGCTCAGTGCGCCGCCGACTGCCGCCAGGTTCTGGAATCCGTAGTAACTGCCCTTGAGGTGTTCAGGGGCAATGCTGTCGATGAACAGGAATTCGCTGGGCAGCAGGATCATCTCGCCCAGGGTGAAGACGAACATTGCCAGGCACCAGCTGATCAGGTTGTCGGCATACAGGAACCCCGCCAGCCCGCCGATGAACAGCACCGCACCGATGCTCATCCAGCGCCCCAGGTTGTCACGGCTGAGCAAACGGCCGAACTGGAATTGCAGGACGATCACCACCAGGGCGTTGCAGGCCAGCAGCGCCGAGAGGGTGGTCATGGCTTGCGCGGGTGGGTATTTCACCAGCAGGTACTGCGACAGGTAGATGGTGAAGCGGCCGTGCACCAGTGCGTTGAGCAAGCTGCCCGCGGTAAACAGCAACAGGATGCGGTCGGTGCGCACAGCCGCCAGTACCGCCATGAAGCGGGTTGGCGGCTGCGCGGACGGGGCGCTGCTCGCCGTGCTCGCGGGAACCGCGCTCATCACCCACAGGCTCAGCAGTGCCACCGCACTGGCGGTCCAGAAGGGCGCCAGCGGGTGCAGCCCGACCAGCACCACGCCGAGCATCGGGCCGGTCGCATAGCCGATGTTGGTAAGGGTGTAGCGCAATGAGAAGGCCTTGGCGCGCTGCTCGACGGCCAGGTACTCGCCGAGCATGGCCTTGGAACCGATGACGAACAGCGCCGAGGCCGATTCGGTCAGCACCAGGGTCAGCACGGCCTGCCAGGCGTCCTGGGCGAAGGTCAGCAGGAGGAAACCGATCGCGGTCGAAAGCATCGCCAGGCCCAGCAGGCGACGCTTGTCGAAGCGGTCGATCACGTAGCCGCCGTAGAGGCCGAACACCGTGCCCGACAGTGCGGCGACACTGATCAGCAAGCCGACGTCATGCTGGGCCATGCCCAGTTGTGTCGTGAGGAACAAGGCCAATAGGGGGCTGGTGAGCGAGCGGCTGATCACCAGGGTCAGCGAGCTCAGCATCAGGCGGCGGATGACGGGGGAGTAGGTGGCCACAGTCCATTCTCGGGCATTGGGAAATGTCGGTATGGGCCTTTTCGCGGTTTCACCCGCGAAAAGTACGCCGCAATTTCAACCGGTCGAATCACTTCCCGCCGTTGATGGTGATCGGGTTCAGCACGCCATCGGCTGCGCCCCATTTCTCCAGGATCTTGCGGTAGCTGCCATCGTCGACCATCGCCTGCAGCTCGCTGCGAATCGCAGCCGACAGCGCAGCGTTATCCTTGGCCACGCCCAACCCGGTGAGCTGGGTGGTCAGCGGCGTACCCAGAATCTTGAAGGTGCCTTTCTCCAGGTCCTGGATATACGGCAGCGTTTCGCTGCCTTGCACGGCGGCATCAAGGCGCCCTTGGCGCAGTTGCGCACGCGCGTCGGCACTGCCTTCGGAGCCGAGCACGATCACTGCCGGCTTGCCGTTGGCCTCGCAGTTGGCCTTGCTCCAGGTAGCGACATCGTTGGGCCAGGTGGTGCGGCGGCTGGTGCCGACTTTCTTGCCGCACAGGTCGGTCATCTCGTTGATCTCGCCGCGGCTTTGCAGGGTGTAGAACTGTGGGCCGCTGGTGAAGTAGTCGACGAAGGTCACCACCTGCTGGCGTTCCTTGGTGTCGGTCATGCCCGAAAGGATGATGTCGACGCGCTTGGTGACCAGGGCGCTGATCATCTGCTCGAAGGCGGTCTCCTGCCACTTGATCTTCACCCCCAGGCGTTCGGCCAGGGCGTTGCCCAGGTCGACATCGACGCCAGTCAGCTGGTTGGTGGCCGGGTCCTTGAAATCCATCGGTGGGTAGTTGGGGACGATTGCGGCGACGATTTCGCCCTTGGCCTTGATCGAGGCCGGAAGTTCCGTGGCGGCCTGGGCGTTGAAGGCCAGGGCGGTCAGTACGCTGCACGCAAGAAGGGTTTTTTTCATGCCTAGGGTTCTCTTTATGGTTGTGGGCGGCAGTCAGGTACGAACCGCGGAAATGAAGTTCTGGGTCCGCGGGTTCTGGGGGGCCAGGAGCACCTCTTCGGGGCTTCCTGCTTCTACGATCTGTCCGGCGTCCATGAATACCACTCGATTGGACACCTCGCGGGCAAAGCCCAGCTCATGGGTGACCACGACCATGGTCATGCCGGACTTGGCCAGGTCACGCATCACCGACAGCACCTCGCCGACCAGCTCGGGGTCCAGCGCGGAGGTGGGTTCGTCGAACAGCATCAGTTTCGGACGCATGGCCAGGGCGCGGGCGATGGCCACACGCTGTTGCTGGCCACCGGAAAGCTGGATCGGGTAATGGTCGCGCTTGTCGCTCAGGCCGACCCGGGCCAGCAGTTCGAGGGCATCCTCGGTGGCTTCCTTGGGCGAGCGGCGTAGCACCTGGCAGGGGCCTTCGATGATGTTCTGCAGCACCGTCAGGTGTGGGAACAGGTTGAAACGCTGGAACACCATGCCGGTGGCCAGGCGCTGGCGGGCGATCTGCGACTCGGTCAGTTCGTGCAGCTTGTTGCCGGCCATGCGGTAGCCGACCAGCTCGCCGTCGACCCACAGGCCGCCGCCATCGACTTTTTCCAGCTGGTTGATGCAGCGCAGGAAGGTGCTCTTGCCGGAGCCCGAAGGGCCGATCACGCAGAGCACTTCGCCTTGCTCGATTTCCAGGTTGATATCGTTCAGCGCGTGGTAGTCGCCGTAGTATTTCTGCAGGCCGACGGCCTTGACGATGCTTCTCATGGGCATGTTCTCTCTATGGCCGATCAGGAGCGCTTGCCAGCGCCCTTGGCGAAGTGACGTTCCAGGCGGCTCTGGCCGAACGACAGCAGGGTGACCACTGCCAGGTACCAGATGCCGGCAACGATCAGCAGCTCCATCACCCGAGCGTTGGCGTAGTAGATGTTCTGCGCGTTGTGCAGCAGCTCCGAATACTGGATGACGCTGGCCAGGCTGGTCATCTTGACCATGCCGATGAACTCGTTGCCCACCGGCGGGATGATGATGCGCATGGCCTGGGGCAGGATGATTCGGCGCAGCGCCTGCAGGCGCGGCATGCCGATCGACTTGGCCGCCTCGTACTGGCCAGTGTCCACCGACAGCAAACCGGCGCGCACCACTTCGGCGGTATAGGCGCCCTGGTTGATGCTCAGGCCCAGCAGCGCGGCAACGAAGGGGGTCATCAGCGTCACGGTGTCGAACTGGAACAGGCCAGGAATGACGATGGTGGGGAAGATCAGCGCCAGGTTGAACCACAGCAACAGTTGCAGGATCAGCGGCGTACCCCGGAACAGCCAGGTGTAGGCCAGCGCCACGTACTGCAGGATCGGGTTCTGCGACATGCGCATCACCGCCGTGATGACGCCGAAGACAATGCCCAGGGCCATGGCGATCACCGACATGACGATGGTATTGCCCAGGCCCCAGAGGATCGCCTCGGAGGTCAGGAACTGGCCGACGAAGGCCCATTCGATCTTGCCATTGGCAAAGGCATTGGCCAGCCCCAGCAACAGCACGACGATCAGCGTGGCGAAGAACATGCGCCCGTAATAACGGCGCGGGACATGCTCGTAGCGGCTGATGTCGAACTCGTTTTCCTGTTGCCTGCGCTCATCGGCGAGGCGTTTGGCGTGTATCTGACTCATGGTGTGGCTCCGCAGTCGGCGCAGGGCGCCTGGGCGTGTCGATCGGTGGCGGGCAGCAGGTCCTTGCGAAACCGCAGCCCACAGGTCTTCAGGTGCGCGGCCCTTGGTAATGGGCAGCCCAGGCCTGCTGTGCTTCAAGGGCGACTTTCAGGCGCGCGATCTGCTCGCGCACGCGTTGTGGGGCAGTGCCTCCGTGGCCGCTGCGCATGGCGATGGCAGCTTCCAGGGTGAGGCTCTCGCGCACCTCGGGCGTCAGGCGCGGGTCGATGTCGGCGAGCATCGCCGGGCTCGCCTGCCACAGCTCCATGTCCTGGGCTTCACACGCGCGCACCAAAGCCCCGGTGATCTCGTGAGCTTCCTTGAACGGTACGCCGCGCATGGCCAGCCAGTCGGCGACCTCGGTGGCCAGGGTGAAGCCCAGCGGCGCCTGGCGGCGCAGTTCGTCCACGCGCACCTGCATGGTCCGCACCATGCCGGCCATGGCCGGAAGCACCAGGCCCAGCGTGTCGAGCGTGTCCATCACCTCGCTCTTGTCCTCGGCCAGGTCGCGGTTGTACGACAGCGGCAGGGCCTTGAGGGTGGACAGCAGGCCGGTCAGGTTGCCGATCAGGCGCCCGGCCTTGCCGCGAGTGAGCTCGGCGATGTCCGGGTTCTTCTTCTGCGGCATGATCGAACTGCCGGTGGCATAGGCATCGTCCAGCTCGACCCAGCGGAACTGGCGCGACGACCACAGGCAGAATTCCTCGGACAGGCGCGACAGGTTGATGCCGAGCATGCTGGCGATGAACAGGAACTCGGCGACATGGTCGCGGCTGGCCACGGCGTCGATGGAGTTCTCGCACGGGCCGCTGTAGCCCATCTCCAGCGCCGACTGCTGTGGCTGGCGGGCGATGGCCGAGCCCGCCATGGCCGCGGCGCCCAAGGGCGACAGGGCCGTGCGTGCATCCCAGTCGACCAGGCGTTGCACGTCACGCAGCATTGCTTGCGCATGGGCCAGCAACTGATGGGCGAAGCTGATCGGCTGCGCCTGTTGCAGGTGGGTGAAGCCTGGGCACAGTGTGTCGACGTGCTGTTCGGCCTGGCTCACCAGGGCGTCCTGCAGCGCCAGCACCTGTTCGGCGAGCTTGCGTGCGTGATCGCGCAGGAACAGGCGCAGGTCGTTGGCCGCCTGGTCATTGCGCGAGCGCCCGGCGCGCAGCTTGCCGCCCAGCGCACCAAGACGCTCGGTCAGCACGCGCTCGAGGAAGGTGTGCACGTCCTCGTCGTCCTCGATCGGCTGCACGCGGCCGGCACGAAAGTCGGCGTCGAGGGTGTCGATGGCGGCCAGCATGCGCGTGGTCTCGTCGCTGTCCAGCAGGCCTGCGCGCTGCAGCTCACGGGTATGGGCACGGGAGCCTGCGAGGTCGTAGGGCGCCATCTGGAAATAGCGTTGCGGCGAGCGCGACAGGGCGGCGAGGGCGGCTGCAGGGCCTGAGGCGAAGCGGGCGCCCCAGAGGCGATCGGTGGGCTGAGTCATTGTTGTCGTTCCTCGAAGGAGAATCTTCTGTCAGCGGGTTCGGGCCGTCATGAGGCCTGCGAAGGCAGGTTTCACATAGCTTGGGGCAGGGTATAAAAATGAGTTAAATCAATCGCTTGCGACTGAAATAGGGATTACGGTGAGTCTTGCAATATGCCGTTGCATAAGGTCATGATGGCGAGGCCGGCTGATTTCTTGTTGTGCTATCCAGCCTGTTGAAAGCCGAGCGCGAGGTAAATACTTACAATGGAAACCTCACTTTCCACTGCGGGAAACCTGCCGGAAAAAACCCGCATTCGTGCGCCACTGGCCTTGAGTGGCCAGGACTTCAAACTGCTCAAGGTGTTCAAGGCAGTGGTCGAGGCAGGAGGCTTCAGCGCGGCGCAGAACGAATTGAACGTGGGCCTGGCAGCCATCAGCAAGCAGATTTCCGATCTGGAAATCCGTATTGGCATGCGGTTGTGCAGCCGCGGGCGCGAAGGTTTCAGCCTGACCGAAGAAGGGCAGGTGGTGTACCAGGCCTCGATCGAGCTGTTCAACTCGGTCGACAACTTCCGCGACCGCATCAGCAGTGCCCAGAACGAGCTGATCGGCGAACTGGGCGTAGGCGCCATCGACAACACCCTGTCCGATCGCGGCTCGCCGCTGATCGCTGCGATCCGGCAAATTTCCAGCGATCACCCGAAGGTGCGTGTCCGCCTGAACGTGGCACAGCTGGACGAGGTGGAGCGCGGCGTCATCGAAGGTCGGTTCATTGCCGGCATTGTCCCGCTGTACCAGCGCCGGGAAGAGTTCGACTACTTCGAGATGTACCAGGAAGCCTCGGCGTTGTATTGCGGCGAAGGCCATTCATTGTTCGCCCGAAGCGATGCGGACATCCCCCTCGACAGCCTGCGCGAACACAACTTCGTGCACCATCGCTATGCCATGCACACGGCCAAATGGCAGTTCTTCGAACAGGAGAACAACCAGACGTCGGCCACCCAGGTCGAGGCGGTGGCCATGCTGCTGCTCACGGGCAACTTCATCGGTTTTCTGCCCTGTCACTTTGCGCAATCGCTGGTCAGCCAGGGCCGCTTGCGTGCGATCCATCCAGAGATGGTGCGTTTTCATACACCGTTCTGCCTGATCCTGCGGCACAACACCCCACGCAGCCCACTGGTGAAAACCTTCGCCCAGGCCATGGGGGTGGATCTGCGTTTGCCCGGCACTTGAGACATAGCTACCACGTGCGCTTCTGCACCCGCTGGCTTCATGCGCGTTTTCAATGCGATGGAGCAGTATCATGTCGACCCAATCCCTTCCCGATGAAACGATCGATACACTGATCGCCAGCCGTCTGCCCAATTGGTTGAGCGCAGCCAAGCCCGAACAACTGGATGGACTGCACCGGGCGTTGCGCGCCCAGCAACGTACGCAGCATGCGGTGCGCGCCTTGCTTGGGCAGATCCAGCCGCTGGACGAATTCGCCGCGCCCTTGCTCAGCGAAGCGTTGGACAAACGGGTGCAACCCTCGTTGGATGTGCGTCGCAGCATGCTGCGGCGCGAAGTCCAGATCCGCTTCCCGTCAGGCGTCGGCTGGGTCCCGGATGGCATCGTCACTCGCAGTTTCGAAAACAGTCTGCTGGCCTCGGCACTGCATAATTTCGATCGTGCCGAAACATCGAAGGTCGCCTGGCAGGCAGCGTCGGCAGTGGTCGATGCGCAAGGCAACAGGCTTGCCCTGCAGCCCCGGGCCTTTGCGGGCCTGTGTCGCTCCCTGGATCTGGGGGGGCTTTACCAGCAGCATCTCAAGGGCGTGCTGTTTGGCAACGATGCCGTACGCCGAAACAATGAAGCCTTGCTCGAGCGGGGCTGGCGAGAGGGACTGGAGGCTGCAGCGTGGCTGGCGCGGCTCAAGGGCGATATCGACGAGCACATGCTGGCGGAGCTGCAAAAGGTCTGCGCTGCGACGCCCCAGTCAGCCACGTTGACGGCACTGGACATGCGCCTGCTGGGCCGCAAGATCCAGGGGGTGGTGGTGTTCCAGATGCCCGCAAAAGAGGGCGCAGATGCTCAGCTTGCACAGTTGATTGCCTGGATACCGGACGATCCGCAGGGCGTACTGAGTATCCACCGCTCCTGGTCCGAGCTGTTCAAAGCGTTGGGCAAGCGTTTTCGTAAGGCTGATTACTGGTCGTTCTTCCAGCGCTTCGTCAGCGCAAAGGATCGCGTGCATTTTGCTCAGGTGCTGAAACGGTTGCTGGCCGAAGGCGGCCCGCAGGATACCATCGAGCTGGATGGTCGGTGGCAGTCTGTCGGCGGCGCGCTGTTCGCCCACCTGCGCCAGGTGCAGGTCGATACCCTGCTGGACGATGCAAAGGTGCTGGCCGTACCGACCAGCCTGGTCGACAGCGTCGAGCGTGATCGTCGCCTGCACTGGCTCAAGGGCCTGGGTCTCGACATTCTGGGCATTGCCAGTTTCTTCGTTCCAGAACTTGGCTTGCCACTGCTGGCGATCACCGCCGAGCAGCTGACCGAAGAAGTGTATGAGGGCTACCGTGACTGGGAGCTCGGTGATCGCGAGGCTGCGCTTGGCCATCTTGTGGCCGTGGCGCAGAACGTTGCGATGCTCGGTCTCACGGTCGGCGCCAGCAAGGTGCTTGAGCGCGTAGCGCAGGTCGACGAGCTGGCACCCATACAGAATGCCGATGGTGAACTGCGCCTGGCGCGTGCCGATCTTCCGGGTTATGCCACGCAAGAGTTGGCGCTGGCGCCCGGTGAGCGTGCAATCCACGACGGACACGCGTATCAAGGGGTCGAGGAGATGACCTACCGGTTGGGCGCCGACCCGGATGTAGCCGCAGTGGCGCATCCGAACCGGCCCGAGGCGCCGACCATCGCACTTGAGGACAACGGCGCCGGTGGCGTGCGTCATGCCCTGGAGTCTGCCCAACGATGGCAGGGGGAAGGCGTGCTGATACGCCGCCTGGGCAGAGGGTTGCGTCAGGTGAGTGACGATATGGCCGGCCCGCTGCTGCGCAGCATTGGCATGGATGAGTCGCAGCTACGGCGCCTGCACCTTGAAAATGCACCTGCGCCAGCGCGCCTGTACGATGCGGCGCAGCGTTATCAGTTGCACGCCAGCTTCCCCAAATTGCGTGGCGCCGCCTTCGAAGCTCACGTCCAGGAGCAGCAGGCCACACCCGTCCCGGCAGCGCAGCCCTTGCACCGTGATTTTCCCTCCCTCACCACGCGTGCCGGCCAGGAGCTACTCGACCAGGCCAATGCTGACCAGCTCCAGCAACTGCTGGAGCAAGGGCGGGTGCCACTGGGGTTGGCCGAGCGTGCGCGATGGCAGTTGCGTGACGCCCGTCTTGATCGGGCCTGTGCAGGTTTCGAGCAGGCCGCCGCGGTGGTTCAGGATACCGAACAACTGACGTTGGGACTGTTGCAGGCCTGGTCGCCCTGGGACAGCTCTGTACGTGTCGAGGTGCGTGACGGACAGTTCGACGGCCAGGTGCTGGCACAGGTAGGCGATTCGCTTGCCAGCCAGACGCGTCGAATGATCAAGACCGCGAAAGGCTATCTGGCAGTCGATGCGCAAGGGACGCCCATGCCGGGTGCCTACGCCACGGACGATCTGTTCCAGGCCCTGCTGTGGCATCTGGATGCCCCACAACGCCTGCAGTTGGGCGAGGCGGCCAGTTCTGCCCGGCACCTGGCCAGTGCCCTGGCCGAGCGCGCCTTTGCCCAGCGCGAGCAAGCGGCCCGCCTCATTGGCATGGCGCCCATCGGTACAGGGCTGCGCCCTCCACAACGTTTGGGCGACGGACGCATCGGTTACCCGTTGAGCGGCCGGCCCGAAGGGTCACGTCTTGCGCTGCTGCGCGGCTACCAGCAAGTCTTTCCAACCCTGTCGGACGTCGAGGTGGAAACCTACCTGGAGACTGTGCGTCAACGCGGCGAGGGCCTGTGGGATCACCTGCGCAACCTGCAACAGCTAATGATTCGCCTCAACCAAAGCCTGGGCACCTGGCGTCGCGAGGCAACCCGCGTGCCCATGCTCGAGCGGCGTCGCCTGGTCGCCCGGCGCATCCGCCATTGCTGGCGGCGCAAGCGTGCCGAGCAGGATGGCCAATACCGGCTGATCATCGACAGCGAATGGCTCGACAGCCTGCCCGTACTCCCCGAGGGCGTGACGTTCGAGCATGTCACCCAACTGACGTTGCGCCGCTTGAACCTGCCGACAATCGGCGCAGATTTTCTCTCGCGCTTTGCCAACCTGCGCAGCCTCGATCTGCGTGACAACCTGATCGACAGTATTCCTGACGGGCTTCAGGTGCTGACGCAGCTCACCGAACTGCGCCTGGCCGGCAACCAGATCGTCATCGACGAAGCCGGCATGGCCAGGCTGAGCGTGTTGACGCAGCTGCGTACCCTGGACCTTGCGCACAACCCCATCGGTCGACTGCCGCCGCTTGGTCCCCTGGAGAACCTGCAGCGTCTGTCATTGCGTGGTACTGGTCTGGCCGAGCTGCCTGTCGAGGTGTACATGCATCCGCAGCTCGAGGATATCGACCTGCGCGACAACAATATCAACGACATGAGCCCGTCCCTTGCCCGTTCGCGTCGTCGCCTGGCAGGCCTGAGCCTGCATGACAATCCGTTGCCGGAAGCCACGCAGGCCGCACTGCGTACCACGATGGGAGAGGATGCTGCGGTGGCCTTGCCCCTGCGCCGACATGTCCCGGGAGGGCAGGAGTCGCTCGAACTCTGGCTGGCAGGCTCTACCGATGTGGAGAGAACGGTGCGAGAGCGCCAATGGACGGGACTGGTGCATGAACCGGGCAGCAGTGACCTGATGCGCTTTCTTCATGATCTTGGCCGTTCCCGTGACTACGCACTGCAGGGATTGGACCTGCGGCGCAGGGTCTGGCAGGTGATCGACGCCTGCGTACAGAACAGCGAGGTTCGCGAGGCGATCTTCCAGCAGGCTGCCGGGCCACGAACCTGCTCGGACCAGATGCTGCTGATTCTCAGCCTGCTGGAAGTCCGCGCCCTGGTCGCCACACGCACTGCCGGGCTGGCCCCCGCTGCGGTCGGCCCCGCATTGACGCAATTGGGCCGCGAGCTGTATCGGCTGGACGAGGTCGACAGAATCGCCGCCCAGCACATTCAACAGGCGCGTGCCACCAACCCCTATGGTTTGCACGACGAGGTAGAGGTGCATCTCGCATACCGGGCCGGGCTGGTCAGGCCGCTCGGGCTGCCGGCCCAGTCACGCTACATGTACCACCGGATGTTCTCTGATGTAGGGGACACACAACTGCGTGCGGCCAGCACGGCGATCCTGCAGGCGGAAACCGATACTCGCATTGCCGAATCCTTGGTACAGCGAAGCTTCTGGCAGGACTATCTGCGCAACACGCAGCCCGACGCATTCGAAACGCTCAACCAGCCCTACCATGATCGCCTCGAAACACTGATGGCCGAGGTCGAGTCCGCGCCAGAGCAGAGTGTGCTGGAAAATATCGAGGCGTTGGCCGAGGAGCGCAGTGCTGCCGAGCACGAGTTGGTCCTGGCGTTCACCCTGAGCATGCTGGACGCGCATCCGTGGGTTAAAGGCTAAAGGTTCAATGCGCCATGAGCTGCTCGAGCAGGCGCTGTTTCAGGATCTGAAGGGCGGGATGGGTGCGCTCGCGTGGATGTGCCAGGTCGATAGGCAGGTCTTCGCGAATGCGCCCCGGGTGGGCATCCATCACGATCACTCGGTCACCCAGGTACAGCGCTTCTTCGATGTCATGGGTGACCATCACCACGGTGCAACGCTCGCGCTCGCGGATGCGCTGCAGCTCCTGCTGCAGGCGTACCCGGGTCAAGGCATCGAGCGCGCCCAGGGGTTCGTCGAGCAGCAGCACCTTGGGCTTGTTCACCAACGCCCGGGCAATCGCCGCACGCTGGGCCATGCCGCCAGACAACTGGTGTGGATAGGCGTGTTCGAAGCCGCGCAGACCAACCAGCTCGATATGCTCGGCGACCAGGCGCTGCTTTTCCTCGGCAGGCAGCGCGTGGTTCTTCAGGGCCAGGGCGATGTTTTGCTGCAGGGTCATCCAGGGAAACAGGCGGTGGTCCTGGAACACGATGCCGCGCTCAAGGCCCGGGCCGCGTACCGGTTGGCCGTCGAGCACGATCGTGCCCTGGTGATCGGTGTCCAGGCCGACGATCAGCCGCAGCAGGGTCGATTTGCCGCAGCCGCTGGCACCGAGGATGCTGATGAACTCGCCGGGACGAATGTCCAGGTCGATGTCCTGCAGCACCGGCAGGGTCTGGCCCTTGAGCCGATAGGCCTTGCTCAGGCGGCGGATCTGCAGGGCGCCGGCCTGCACGGCAGGCGGGTGGGGATGGGCGATGGCATTCATGGTCGCGGCCTTCAATCAGTGGTGCGCCAGCGCAGCAGGCGCCGGCAGAAACGGGTGCACAGCCAGGTCATCAGGTAGCCGCACAGGCCGATGCACAGTACACAGACGATGATCACTTCCATCCGTGCGCCGGCTTCGGCGTTCATCATCAGGTTGCCAAGGCCGGCGCCAGAGGCGAGGAACAGCTCGCTGCCAACGGCCGTGACCCAGGCGAAGGCCAGGGCCTGCAGCACGCCGGTGGCGATGCTCGGCAAGGCACCGGGCAGCAGGATCAGGCGCAGTTGCTGCCAGCGATCGAGCATCAGCACCTGACCGACCTCACGCTGGCGGACGTCGACCTGGCGCAGGCCTTCGTAGGTGTTGAGCACCATCGGATAGAACGCCGCCACACTCACGATCAGCAACTTGGCCGGCTCGCCATTGCCGAACCACAGGGCGATCAGCGGAATCCAGCCGAGCATCGGGACCTGGCGCAGGGCATGGAACAGCGGTGCGGTCAGGCGGTTGGCCAACGGCGACAAGGCCATCAGTGCGCCGAGGGCGATGCCGGCCAGCATGCCCAGGGCGAGGCCGCTGCTGGTGCGCGCCAGGCTCGCCAGCAGGTTGACCGGCAGCTCGCCGTTGCCAAGCAGCTCGAGCAGTGCCGAGCCGACCTTGGACAAGGACACGAAGGCATAGGCGCCGGCTGCATCCTGGCGCGAGGCGTACTCCCAGGCCGCGAGCAGCAGCAGCGGCAGTAACAGGCCACGCAAGTGTCGGACAGTCATCATTCGCTCCTCAACTGCGCTGCCAGGCAGACAGGCGCCGCTCCACACGTCGCAGCGAACAGTCCAGGGTGAAACCGATCACCCCGGTGATCACCACGCCGACCATCACCACATCGATGCGCAGCATCTGGCGCCCCATTTCGATCATCTGCCCCAGGCCGCTGTCGGCGGCGAGCAGTTCGCAGGCCACCAGCACCACCCAGGCGCGGGTCAGCGCCACGCGTACGCCGGTGACGATGGCCGGTACGGCGGCGGGCAGGGCGATGCGTGCGACCAGGGTCGGCCAACCCAGGCGATAGACCGCCGCCACCTCGAAATGGCTGCGCGGGATGGCACGGATACCGTCGCCGGTGGCCAGGGCCACGGGGAAGAACGCGGTCTTGGCGACGATGACGATCTTGAAGGTCTCGTCGATACCGAACAGCAACACGAACATCGGGATCAAGGCGATGCTGGGGACCTGGCGCAGGGTATGGAACAGCGGTGCGCAATAGGCCTCGACAGTTTTCGACAGGGCCATGGCCGTGCCCAGGGCCAGGCCCGACAGAGCGCCGAAGGCAAAGCCAAGCCCCAGCCGCGAGAGGCTGCCGGCCAGGTGCTCCTGAAGCTCGCCGGTGCCCAGCAGCTCCTGGAAGCTGCGCCAGACCTCCAGCGGCGATACCAGCAGGTTGGCCGGAAACAGCCCGGCAGCGGCCACCGAGGCCCACAACGCGAGCAGGGCCAGGGGCGAGATCAACCAGGAGAGAGGAACGAGCAGGGCGCGCATGGAAGGCCTTGAGTGATCGGTGATACGGGGATATCGCAAGACCTGTGCCAGTGTGCCGAGCCCCGTGTTTTCGGGGCTCGGCCATGGGCGCTGATGATGGCGCAGCAGTACGCTGCTGCTGGGGCAGCAGTCGATCAGCAGTGGGGCGCGCGCCGAGTCAGAAGTCGTAACTCAGGCTGGTGTAGTAGAACGCCCCCTGTGCGCCCTCGGGGCTGGTGATCGAATACTTCGGCACACCATACAGCTGCGCGCCTTCGAGCTTGTCCGGGTGGCTGTCGAACAGATTGATCGCACCGACCGACAGGGTCAGCCCCAGGTCAAGGCGGTACGACACGTCCAGGTCGGTCACCCACTGCGGGCTGAACGTCTGGTCCAGCGTCGGGTTGCTGGCGTTCAGGCTCTTCCATTCACCATAGCGACGCTGGGCCAGGGTGATGCTCCAGCCGTCGTACAGCCAGTTGGCGCTCAGGGTCAGCTTGTCCTTGGGCGTGCCGTCTTCGATCAGGCCCTGGGTGTTGCGACCGATGATCTGGTTGCCGGGAATGCCGCCGACACTGTCCAGGCCGGTGATGCGGGTGTTATTGCGCGCATAGCCACCGTTGAGGTTGACCCGGCCCCAGGCACCCAGGTCCAGGTCGTAGTGCCCGGCCAGCTCGATGCCATCGGTGCGGGTGTCGGCGATGTTGCTGTAGAACGCAGCGCTCTGGATATTGGCGTAGGGCGTACCGGCGAAGATCGGCGAGACCACCGACGCCGGCAACTGGTCCGACAGGGTGATGCGGTTGTCGATGTCGATGCGGTAGGCATCGAGGGTCAGCGAGGCGTTGGGCAGCGGGCGCCAGACCAGCCCCACGGAGAAGTTGGTCGACTCCTCGGGCTTGAGCGCCTTGCCCCCGAGCAGCTGTGCCTCGGGGCTGTCGGCACGCAGGGTGCGTTGCTGCACCTCGACCCAGTTGCCGCTGCCAGGCGGCTGTTCGACGACTTGTACGCTGAACGACGAAAGCCCGCTCTGCACCAGGGACGGTGCTCGATAACCGGTGCTGGCGCTGGCCCGCGCGGCGATCTGCGGCGAGAAGTCATAGCGTAGCGACAGCTTGCCGTTGGTGGTGTCACCGAAGTCCGAATAATGCTCGCTGCGCACGGCCAGTCCGGCCTGGAATTTCTCGGTGATCTGCCCTTCGAGGTCGAAGTAGGCGCCGATCACCCGACGATCCAGCGAAGCGGCATCGACCTGGGTGATCCCCGAGTAGTAGCCCGGCAGGCGGCGGCCGGTGATCGGGTCGAGGGTATTGAACAGCGGGCCGTTGGACCAGCCGGCGGCGTCGCCAGCGGTTAGCTCGTAGTTCTCCTTGCGCCAGGCCAGGCCTGCAGAGACCGTCAGCGGCTTGAACAGCAGGTCCGTGGCGAAATCGCGGGTCCAGTCCAGGGTCAGGTTGGTCTGGTCGGCTTCACGTCGGCCGGTATAGATGGTCGACGGGCTGGCCGCGCCCCAGCTGGGGTTGATGGCGTCGCGGTCGGTGGAGTCGAGGCGGTTGTTGCCGTAGTTCAAGGCCAGGTCGAAGTTGCCCAGGGTGGCGTCTTCGAAGCGCAGGCCACCGGTGGCCGCGTAGTCCTCCAGGCCGTAGCGAGTGATCGGCAGGCGACCATCGGGGTAGCGGGCCAGGGCTGTGCTGCCGTAGTTGTTGCGCAGGGTGGTGGGCGGGTCGAAGAAGCCCTCGGCATCGGTGTTCTTGTGCGCGTAGCTGGCAAAACCGTAGGCCGTCAGCCCGGCGCCGAGGCCGGTCTCGGCGTTGGCCGTGAAATTGTACTGATCGGACACATTGCCTGAGCCCCAACGCCAGTTACGGTAGCGGTTGTTCTGCTCGCGCGGGGTGTTGATGCTGGTGTCGCCGGGGTAGAAGATCCGGTTGTCATCGCGGGTGTCGCTGGCCGGGTCCTGGCTGCCTGCATCGAAGGCCAGGGTGAGGAAACCATCGTTGGGCAGGGCGAAGCCTTTCCAGCCGCTGAGCTTGCGCTGCAGGCCGTCGCCCTTGTCGTAACCGCCGAAGCGATAGCCGATGTTGCCGCCGTCGTCGCGTTCCTTGAGCACGATGTTGATCACCCCGGCGATGGCGTCCGAGCCGTACTGGGCGGCGGCGCCATCGCGCAGGATCTCGACCCGCTCGATAGCGCTCAGCGGGATCAGGCTCAGGTCCACGGCGGCGGCGCCACGGCCATTGACCAGGCCCTGGCGGGTGACGTTGGCGCTGGTATGGCGGCGTTTGCCGTTGACCAGCACCAGCACCTGGTCGGAGGCCAGCCCGCGCAGCGAGGCGCCTTGGGCGATGGAGCCGGCGAAGGCACCCTGTGGCGATTGCGGGAAGCTGAACGACGGCGACAACGCGGTCAGCGCGCCAGACAGGTCGCTGGCGCCGGTCTCGCGCAGTTTCTCGCCGCTGAGCACGTCCACCGGGGCGGCGCTTTGCAGGGCGGTCACATCGCTTCTATGGGTGCCGACCACGACCACGGTGTCGAGTCGGTCGTTGGGTTCGGCAGCGAAAGCGGGCACGGCGAAGCCGGCGATGGCCACGGCGATGGCGCGTGCCAAGGGAGTGTGGTGGGGCATCTGGGGTTCCTGCTAGAAGTGTGTGTTGGTTGTGCTGACCCTATCGCTTGTGGGAGCGGGCTTGCCCGCGATAGGGCCCGCAAGAGCGACCTAGAACCGGCTGGTGACACTAAGCCCCACGGTGCGCGGATCGCCGTAGGTGATCACGTACTGCCCGGCGGTGCCGTTGGGCCGGCCGTGTACCTGGTAGCGGCGGTCGGTGAGGTTGTTGACGAAGCCGGTGACGCTGAGCTTGTCGTCGGCGCTGAACCAGCTCAGGCGCGCGTTGGCCAGGGTGTAGTGGGGCTGGCTGAGGGTTTCGTCGGCGCCGCTGCTCTGGCGGTCGGCCAGGAAATATTCCTTGTCGCGAAAGCTCACGTCGCCGCCGGCCACCACGCGCCCTGGCACATCCAGGGGCAGGGTGTAGTCGGCGCCCAGCGAGACCACGTTGCGTGGCGAACGCACGAAGCTGTTGCCGCTGTAGTCGGCGGTCACCGCGCCGGTGGCGGGGTTGACGTTCTTGAAGTCGGTGTACTCGGTGTCCAGGAACGACAGCGCTGCGCGCAGGTGCAGGCGTTCGGTGGGCTGGCCCTCGATCTCCAGCTCCGCTCCCTTGACCTTGCCCTTGGCGCCGTTGGTCAAGGCGGTGGTCAGCACGCCGTTGTTGACCGTCAGCAGGTTCACCTGGATATCCGAGTAGTCGTAGTAAAAGACGTTGGCGTTGACCGTCAGGCGCCGGTCGAACCACTCGGATTTCAGGCCCAGCTCGTAGGCGTCGAGCTCTTCCGGATCCACCGTGGTCAACTGCGCCAGGCTGGTGGACAGCCCGGTGTTGAAGCCACCAGAACGGAAGCCATGGGCATAGCGGAAGAACACTCGCAGGTTGTCGTTGATGCGGTACTCGGGCGTGAGGTCGTAGGTCCAGGCCTCCCAGGTCTTGTCCTGCTGGCGATTGCCATTGCTGCCAGCGCCGGCGATGGGGATCAGCGGGCCATTGGCGGTGGCGCGGGTCAGTTGCACCAGGTCCAGGTCGATATCCTTTTTCTCCTGGGTCCAGCGCAGGCCACCGGTCAGGCTGAAGGCATCGGTGAAGTCATAGGTGACGTTGCCGAACAGCGCATAGCTGTCGGTGCGGTGGTCGAAGTCCTGGTTGCGATAGGCGGTGCTGCCGACCTGGTTGGAGCCGGTGCCGTTGGGCGTCGGGCCAGGCGCGACGATACGCTGGGCCGAGCTGTCGAGGTTCTCGTGGAAATAATGCGCGCCGGCCAGCCAGTGCAGGGGGCGGTCCTGCGGCGAGGCCAGGCGCAGCTCCTGCGACCACTGGCGATAGGCGTTGTCGGTGATCGAGGCGCCGTTGACTTCATAGGGGGTGTAGTCGGCGTCGGTGGTGGAGCGGTTGCGGATGTAGTCGTAGGCGCTGATCGAGGTCAGGGTGTAGTCGCCCAGGTACCAGTTGAAGGTCAGCGAGGCGCCATCGTGGTCGAGGCGATAGTCCTCGTTGACGTTGAGCGAAATGTCGCGGCCATTGGGGCGCTGGTAGCCGACGTTGTAGTAACGGCCAACTGGCAGCGAGCCGTTGCTGCCATCGCCCTTGAACTGGCGACTGTGCAGCTTCAGCAGGGCATCCAGATCGGGGTTGAGCTGGGCGAGGAACTGCAGGCGGATGGCCTTCTTGTTCACGTCGCCATAGGTATTGCCATCGAAGTCGTTCTTCTGGAAGCCGTCGCGCTCCTCGGAATACAGCGACACCCGGCCGGCGAGCTTTTCATCCACCAGGGTGCCGCCCAGTGCACCGTTGAGGATGCGCTCGTTCTTGCTGCCGAAACCGACGGTGCCGTAGCCGTCGGTGTCGAAGGTCGGCTTCTTGGAAATGACGTTCACGGCGCCGGCCGTGGTGTTCTTGCCGTACAGCGTGCCCTGTGGCCCGCGCAGGATCTCGATGCGTTCCAGGTCGAACAGCGGCCCGCCGCCAGCAATGGGCGCGTTGAGGTAGACGTCGTCGGCATAGATGCCCACCGGGTAGACCGTCGCCGCACCGGTGTCGCCGGTGCCCAGGCCACGGATGTACCAGCGTGGGCGGCCGTCGCCATCGGGGTTCTTGGCCGAGGCGTTGGGCACGAAGGTGGTGATGTCGCCCATCGAGCGAACGCCGTCGGCGGTGAGCTGGGTGCCCTTGATCGCCGAGACCGCGACGGGCACTTCCTGCAGCGTCTGTTCGCGGTGCTGGGCAGTGACGGTGACGGTTTCGAGGGCGGGTTCGGTTTTCTTTTCTTCGCTGGTTTCGGTGGCGGCGTAGGCCTGGTTGCCGGCACCGGCCAGCAGCAGGGCCAGGCCTATCTGGCGGGCCAGAGGGTTGAGCTGGTGCATGTGGTTCTCCCCGTGTTTCAAGTGTTGTTGGGGAGGGGTAGAGCAGGGACTGTGCCAGTATCTGCAAGTGATTGTTTTATATTGATTTTCTTTGATTTAAAGAAGGCTTTTCGGCGCGGTTGCGGGCGGGGCAGCAAGGGGCTGTTTGCGGGGTGCTGCTGGGGCAGCAATGGGGCGGGGGGATGTTGCTTGGGCAGCAGGTCGGCGTGGCCCTTGTAGGAGCGGGCTTGTCCCGCGAACACGGGCGTAGCCCGTGCCAGGCAGCGCGGTGTCTTTTTCGCGGGCAAGCCCGCTCCCACGGGGTGTAGTGCTGAGGGCCGTTACGCCCTATGTGGACCTACGCTCAGACCGCCAGCCGCGACGTCGAGCCGATCACCTTCTCCAGCACACTGAAATCGATCCACTCGCGCACGTCGAAGCGCCGCGGGATGAACCCCCAGCGGTGGAGGAATTCGGTGAAGTCCTGCAGCGCCTCGATCGAGCGATTGTCCAGGGTGGTGCGCAATCGCCGGTGGGCATCCTCGCCATAGGCGGCTGCCACCCAGTACTCGCTGGTGTTCAGCTCACGGGCCAGAAAACGCCGGGTCTCCTCGGGGTTGGCCCAGGCCCATTGCTCGGTGCGCAGCACGGTATCGACCAAGGTCACGCTGGCGTCGAAATGCTCGTGCAGCAAGTGCGTATCGACCGTCAGGGTCCGCGCCGTGCCGTTGTTGCTGCGAATCAGCGGATCGGGATGGCTGCCAGTATCGACCACCACGCGCAGGCCGAACTCGTGGGCCAGGCTGACCGCGTGCGCACCCTTGAGGAAGATGGCGTCGATATCGCCGCGCAGCAGGCCGATCAGTTCGTTGTTGCGCCGACTGAAGCGGCTGGTGCCCAGGCTGACGGCGGAGCCGTGCAGGTGGTGCTTGGGGTCGTCGCTGTAGGTGCCGCCGTAGGGATAGTCGACCAGCTCGACATCGGCCACCGACAGGCCTTCGAGCTTGAGCGCGTTTTCCAGGCCGCGCAGGGCCTGGGCGCGGGTGAAGTCGATCTGCACGTTGGCCCATTTCGGCAGGCCGAAGCGGCGATTCTTCAGGTCGCGGATCGTGCGCACGCTGCTTTCTTCAGTGGTGAGAATCAGCTGGACCTCGTCGATCCACGACAGCCCCAACACCCGGGTCTGGACGCCGCTGGCATAGGCCCAGATCGCCGGGATGCTACCGCCGTGGCGCACCGAGTTCTGCAGGTGATGGTCGTAGTGGGCTTCGCGCACCTCCCGTTCGCTGGACTCGCGCAGTGATTGGATATTGGTGCCGAACGGTTGAAACGCCTGGGCCAGGCGTCCGGACTGCACGGCGATACCGAGCCCGGTGGGCACCGGGCTGTGGGTGTACCAGAGGGTTTCCAGTGGCTTGCTCATAGGGCGACGGAGGTCCTTTCCATGGCAGGGGTGTTGGCCAGCAGCGCGTCCAGTGGGCCGCGGTCGATCCAGTCGCTGACCGTGAAACTGGCGGGGATGAAGCGCCAGCGCTTGAGGAAATGGACGAAGTCCTGCAGGGCGGCGAGGGCCTGCTCGTCCAGGGCTGTGCGCAGGCGCAGGTGGGCATCGTTGCCGTAGGCGACGCTGACCCAGTACTCGCTGCTGTTGGTTTCGCGGGCCAGGTAGCGGCGGGTTTCGTCAGGGTGTCGCTGGGCCCAGTCTTCGGCGCGCAACACGGCGGCAAGGATCGTGCGGGCGACCTGCGGATGCTGGGCGAGCAGGTGGCTGTCCACCGCCAGGGTGCGCGGGGTGCCGTTGTTGCTGCGCACCAGCGGGTCGGGATGGGCACCGGTGTCGATCACCGTGTGCAGGCCAAAGGCATGGGCCAACTGCACGGCGCTGGCACCCTTGAGGAAGATCGCGTCGACCTCGCCACGCAGCAGCCCGGCCAACTCCAGATTGCGTCCGGCCGTCTGGGTGGTGGAGACCGGCGTGCCGGCCACGTTACGCACCGGGCGGTCGCTGAAGGTGCCGTCGTAGCGGTAGTTGACCAACTGCACGTCCCCCACCTGCAGGCCCTCGAGGCGCAAGGCGTTTTCCAGCCCGCGCAGGGCCTGGGCGCGGGTGAAGTCGATCTGTGCCGCGGCCCAGTCGGGCAGGCCGAAGCGCCGCCCGGCAAGGTCCTTGACCGTGCGGATGCCACTGCCCGGAAGGCTCAGGATCAACTGCGCCTCGTCTGCCCACGACAGGCCGATCACGCGGGTTTCGCGGCCTTGGGCGCGGGCCCAGATCGCCGGGATGCTGCCGCCATGGCGCACCGAGTTGCGCAGGCTGTGGTCGAAGTGCGATTCGCGCACGGCCTGGTCGTCGGCTTCGCGCAGCGACTGGACCTGGGTGCCGAGGGCAGACAGGTCGGCCTGCAGCCAGCCTTGCTGGACGGCGATGCCAAGCCCGGTGGGAACCGGACAGCGGGTGTACCAGAGGGTGTCGAGGGGATGGCTCATGGTGAGGTCTCTGCAAGGATTCAGGCGCGGGCCTTGAAAGGGGTGGCAGCCGGTTGCTGCACCAGCGGCAGCACTTCCTGGCCGATGCGCAGCGCTTCTTCAAGATGCGGGTTGGCGGCCAGGATGAAGGTGGAGAAACCGGCATCGCGGTATTCGGCCAGGCGTTCTGCAATGTTCTGGTGGCTGCCGACCAGGCCTACGGTCGGGCCGGGCTTGGCCTTGGCGAAACCGGCCCAGAGGTTGCGGGCCAGGATCAACTCGTCGAAGCCTTCCAGGTGCTGGTGATAAGCGGCCTGGCGTGCGCCGCCGACAGAATCGGAGCCGGTGATGAAGCGTTTCGCCGTGCTGCTGGCGTTGCCCTCCAGGCGCTCGAACTGCTGGCGCAGCTCGCGCCAGGCCTGGTCTTCGGTCTCGCGGGCGAACAGGTCGACACGCAGGCCGAAGCGCACACTGCGCCCTTGCTTGTCGGCCAGTTCGCGAACCCGCTCAAGGTGCGGCTTGAGCTTGTCGATCGGCTCGGCCCAGTTCAGGTACACGTCGGCGTGACGCGCGGCGACCTCCAGTGCCGCGTCGGAGAACCCGGAGAAATACACCCCCGGCTTGCGCTCGTGCTGCGGGCCCGGCGGCAGGCTGCCGTGCTCCAGGCGGTAGATGTCACCCTGGTAGGAGAAGCTGTCGTTGCTCCACAGGCCCTGGATCACGTCGAGGAATTCGCCGGTGCGCTTGTAGCGCAGGTCGTGTTCGAGGAAGTCGCCATTGGCGCGTTGGCTGGCGGGATTGCCGCCGGTGATGATGTTCCAGTCCAGCCGCCCACCGCTGAGGTTCTGCAGGATCGCAGCCTGTTGCGCAGCGTACGCGGGCAGGGTCCAGGTGGCCTGGAAGGCGATCAGGAAACGAATGCGTCGGGTCTCGCGCGCCAATGCCGCCGCCGCGATCCACGGCTCCGGCCCCGTGGGCAGCAGCGCCCCTTCGAAACCGGCCAGTTCGGCGGCCTTGGCCACCTGGGCGATATAGTCGATATAGCTGAAACCGTCGGCCTCGCCACTGGGCAGGCGTCCAGGCGCGATGTTGCCGGGGCGGTGCCGGGGGGCGCCACGGTTGTGGCGGTCGGTGGACAACTGCGGGCCGTCGGTGCCCAGCGGCAGGCGCCAGAAGAATTCGGTGGACATGGGGGCTCCTGTGAGCAATGAGCGAATGGATTCAGGGGTGCAACGGCTGTGCCATTGCCGCGGCGCACCCCGTGGGGCGCGGGCTCGGGCGATGCGAGGAGAGCGGGGTGCGTCTGTGGCAACACCCCGCCAGCAATGGTTGCTGGGGGAGCAGCAGGGCGCTGCGGTGCGCCGTTGCCATCCCCCGAGGCCCTGCACGTGCGACTTCAGGGTTGCGAGGTTGTTTCGAGCGCTGCGGCGCTGCGCATGTAGGCGTTATGCAGCGCTGTATAAGCACCATCCAGGGCTAGCAACTGGCCGTGCGATCCGTGCTCCACAACCCGTCCATGGCGCACCACGGCAATCCGGTCGGCATCGCGGATGGTTGCGAGGCGGTGGGCGATGACGATCGCCGTACGCCCTTCGCACAGGCGTCGTAGCGCCCGCTGGATGCGCCGCTCGGTATGTACATCCACCGCTGAAGTGGCTTCGTCCAGCACCAGTACTGCTGGGTCCGCCAGGTAGGCCCGCACCAGGCACACCAGTTGGCGCTGGCCATGGCTCAGGTGCGAGCCCAGTGCGCCGACTTCGGTGTGGTATTGCTGCGCCAGGCGCTCCAGCACCTCGTCAGCGCCCAGCTCGCGCGCCGCAGCAATCAGCTGGGCGTCATCAGCCTGCGGTGCGGCCAGGCGCAGGTTGTCGAGAATGCTGCCGCTGAACAGTACGTTGTCCTGCAGCACCACCCCGACATTGCGCCGCAGCTCGTGCTGCGACAGGTGGCGCAGGTCGATGCCGTCCAGCTTCACCGCGCCAGCGTGCACGTCGTAGAAGCGCGTCAGCAATTGCACCAGGGTGCTCTTGCCATGTCCGGAGGGGCCGACGATGGCCAGCACCTGGCCTGCGGGCACATGCAGGTCCAGGCGGTCGATCACCGGCCTTGTGGCCTGGGGGTGATAGGCGAATTCGACCTGCTCGAAATCCACTTGCCCGCGCGCCCGGCCCAGCGGTCGAGGGCGGTCCGGGTCGAGCAGTTGCGGACGGGTGTCGAGCAGCAGAAAGATTCGCTGGGCCGAGGCGGAGCCTGTGGCGTAGCGTTCGAACAGGTCCGACAGCTCCTGCAGCGGGCCGAGGAACAGGAACACATAGAACAGGCTCTCGGCCACCTGGCCGACGCTGACCGTGCCTTGCGCCAGGCCATGGGCGCCGACCAGCAACAGCACGGCCATGCCGGCGGTGCTGAGCAGCGCGGTGAAGGGGGCGAACCAGCCCGCGCGCAAACTCCCGCGGATCAGCGCCTGGTTGAAGTCCTCCAACAGGCGCCGGTAACGCTGTGCATTGGCCGTTTCCTGGCCGCACTGCTGGATCAGCCGCACGCCGTTGACGCTCTCGACCAGGTGCGCCGTGAAGCGGCTGCGCTGCTCGGCAACCTTTGCCCAGTTGCGCTGGGAGATGCGCTTGAAGCGCCAGGTCGCCAGCACCAGCAGCGGCACCGTACCTGCCAGGCTGAAGAAGAAGCTTGGCTCGATGCGCCACAGCATCACCGAGGCCAGGCCGCAGCGCAGCAGGGCGCCGAGCAGCTCCGGCGGACCTTGTACCAGCAACGGTTCCAGGGCATCCACGTCACGGTCGGCGCGAGAGATGATGCGCCCGGCGCGGGTCTGGTCGAAGTAGCTCACCGACAGTGCCTGGACATGGCTGAACACCTTCACCCGCAGATCGTTCAGCACGCGGATCGCCGCGGAGCCTGCGATGAACTGCGACACCCCCGCGAGCAGGAAACGCACCAGCCAGCTGGCCGCCAGGGCCAGGCCCAGCCACAGCACCAGGCGTTCGTCCAGCAGCCAGTGGTCGCCGTCGTGGATCAGCCCACGGTCGAGCAGCTCGCGCACGAACCAGGGCCGCAGAAACACGGTGAACACCAGCAGCAGCTCGATACCGATCACGGTCAGGATCGCGCTACGGATCGGCTGCATCAGCGGCAGCAGGCGGTGCAGCATGCCGCGGTCCAGGGCCTGGCGGGCGAGGGTCTGTTCGATCTCGAGGTCGCTCGGGGTCTTGCGTGGCTCAGTCATGCTCGATCCCCAGCAGGTCGCGGTAATGGGCGTTGTGCGCGCTGAGTTCGGCGTGGCTGCCGCTGGCGGCGATACGGCCGTTGTCCAGCACCAGCACGCGGTCGGCGAGCAGCAGGGTGGAGAGGCGGCTGGTGATCAGCAGCAGGGTGGGGGCGTGGCCCTGATCGCCGCGCAGGCGGCGGATGTTGTCCAAGACCCGCCGCTCGGCGTGGGCGTCGAGGGCGCTGGTGGCGTCGTCCAGGCAGAGGATGTCCGGGGTGCCGAGCAGCGAGCGGGCCAGGCACAGGCGCTGGCGCTGGCCGCCGGAGAGCGTTACACCACGGTCGCCCAGCGGTGTATCCAGGCCATGGGGCAGACGCTCCAGGATGTCCTCTGCCGCAGCCAGTCGCAGGCCCTCGCGCAGTTGCTGGTCGCTGGCGTAGGGGGCTGCCAGTCGCAGGTTGGCCGCCAGGCTGTCGGAGAACAGGAAGCTTTCCTGGGGCAGCACCTGCACGCGACGACGCAGTTCTGCCAGGTCCAACCCACGCACATCCTGCCAGCCGTGTTGCTCGGAGCCGATCAGCACGGCACCGCCCTGAACATCGGCCAGGCGTGGCAACAGGCTGGCCAGCAGGCTTTTGCCGGTGCCGGTGGCGCCCACCAGCGCGACCACTTCGCCGGGCTGCAGGGTGAGCGAGCAGTCGTGCAGGATGTCACGTCCGCCGTTCGGCGCGCCGACCCGTACCTTCTCGAACTTCAGGCCCAACGGCCCTCGGGGCAAGGCCTGAGGGCTGCTGCTGATCGCTGGCGGTTCGTCGAGCAGTTGCCAGATGCGCTCGGCGCTGGCACGGGCGTCGGCGAAAGTCTGCATGACCCGGCCGATGCCCTCGATGCGAAATACCAAAGTCGTGGCCAGCAGCAGCGAGGTCACCAGCTCGCCGATTCCCAGTCGCCCGTTCGCCACCAGGTGAGCGCCATGGACCAACACCCAGGCGTGCCCCAGCGCCACCACCGCCTGCGGCAGGGGAATGCGCGAGGCGGCGTAGGCGAGGGCGGCACGGGCATGCCCGGAGAACACTGCCACCTGCGCGGCAAAGCGTTCGATGCGTGTCTGTTCCAGGCCGAAGGCCTTGATCACCCGCACGCCGCCGATGCCTTCGGCGAGGTCCTGGCTGACCTGGTCATAGGCGGCACCTACGGCGCGGTCGAGGGTGACCAGGCGCTCGGTCTGTACCACGAACAACCACAGGCCGACACCGGTCAGCAGCAGCGGTACCAGGCCCAGCAGCGGGTCGTACCAGGCCAGCAGGCCGACCACCGCCAGCACCACCAGGGGTGTTTCGACGATCTGCCGCCAGAAGGTGATCAGCGCATCGCGGACCTTGTCGGCATCGCGGGTGGTACGGGTCACCAGTTCGCCCATGCCGTGCTGCCAGTGGTAGCCCAGGTGCAGGGCCTGTACCTGTTCGAGGATACGTTCGCGCAGGCGCGTGAGCAGCGCCTGGCTGAGCACCAGCGACAGTACGGCAGCCGCGTACTGCAGCAGGCCACGGCCGAGGGCGATGGCCAGCAAGAGCCACAGCCAGTACCAGGCGACACTGGCGTCGAGGCTGCCGTCGGCCTGGCGAACCACGGCGTGACCGGCGCTGACGTCGTTGACGGCATGGCCGATCAGCCATTGCTGCCATACCAGGCCGAGGTTGCCGGCGATGTAGAGCGAGGCGACCAGAAGAAAGCGCCAGGGCATCTCGCGGTAGATGGCCAGGGCGCGCAGCAGAGGGTGGGGCATACAGATGTCCGAAGGGAGTGGATGTGCCGGCCACGGCACGGGCTTGCCCCGCGACGTGGCCGCTGCGGATTCAGCGGCGCGTCGCGCCCTGGGCCTCCTTGGCATTGAGAATGGCGGTGTACTCGCCGGGATCCGCGCCATTGAGGTAGTAATTGCCGACGTTGTGCAGGCGCCAGCGGATCGGATCGTGAGTGGTGTGCACCCGCGCGTTGCGCCAGAAGCGATCGAGGTTCCACTTGCTCAGGCTGGCGCTGGCACCCAGCAGCGAGAACAGGTCGCTGGCGATTTTCAGCGAGGCGCTGTCGGCATGGGCGCGGGCGGTGGCCACCGAGAGGATCAGTTCGTCCTGCAACGCCTTGTTCTCCGGGTCGCGCTCGTGTTCGTCGAACACCCGTGCAGCATCGCGCAGCACCGACTCTGCCCCGCGCAGGGCCACGGCGTATTCGCCAATCTGGCGGATCACATGGGGCTCGTCACTGGCCCGTTCGACGCCGCTTTCAACCCAGGCCCGGGCATGCTCGCGCAGGTAGGCGGTGGCCGCCTGCAGCGCGCCGGCGGCGATGCCGGTGTCGATGGCCGCGTGGAGGATCTGCGGGAAGGTCAGGCCGGTGCGCTTCATCGGCCCGTTACGGCGCGAGAGATAGCGCTCGTCGAGGACGATGTCTTCGAAGTTGACGGTGCCGCTGACCGAGTTCTGCTGACCGAAGGCGTCCCAATCGTCGATCAGTGTCAGGCCTGGCGTATCGCGCTGCAGCAGCACGCCGACGCCGCCGTCGTCGCTGGCGGCGGTCAGCGAGATCCACTCGGCCAGGTAGGCGCCGGTGGAGTAGAACTTGCTGCCGTTGAGCACCAGCTTGCCGTCCGCGCGGCGCTCGACGCGGGTCTTGAGGGCGAACTTGTTCTTGCCGCCGACCTCGGCCAGGGCATTGCCCAGGCGCTTTCCAGCCAGCAGGTCGGCGACCAGGCGATCGCGTACTTCATCCGGATAGCCGCTGACGACGCCGCGCAGCATGACGTTGTGAATCTGCAGCAATTGGCCCACGCCACCGTCGGCGACCGAGATCAGGCGCACGGTTTCGACAAGGGTGGCGACGGAGGCACCGAGCCCGCCGAGTGCCGCAGGCACGCCGATGGCGGTGAGGCCGCTGCTGGACAGCAGCTCAGCCTGGCGGCGAGGGAGTTGGCCGTTGTTGCGTGGGTCGGCAGCGATGGCGGCGATTTCCTCGGCGACCTGGCGGGCGACTTCGATGGCCTCGGTTTCGCTGGTGAGGCGGCGGTGGGTGGGCGTTGTCATGGGGTTTCCTCGATGGGGGTCTGGGGGGCCGCTGCGCAGCCCATCGCGGGACAAGCCCGCTCCCACAGGTACGGCGCCGCTTCCAATGACGCCGGGGGTTCCTGTGGGAGCGGGCTTGTCCCGCGATGGGTCGCGCAGCGGCCCCACGCTCTGCCAGACCTAGAGCAACTTCTTTGCCACACCGCCGAAACCCTTGCGGCACAAGGCTTACAGCGCTACTCACAACGTCGATTGCTGCCCCAGCAACACCCCCATCCCGGCCACTGCTGATCTGGCAGCAGCCACCCCGCAATCCTGCCCGCCAATCAGCACTCGTCCCCCCGAAGCCTTGGCCTGGGCCCCGTGATTCGGGGCCTGCAGCCGTTGGCACGGGCGCTGCAATAGCGCTGTCACGACCCTCAAGGAGCGACCCCATGACCCTCGCCACTGCCCCTGTACTGCCAGCCGCCGACACGCGTCTGGAGCGCATCTGGTTCACGCGCTGCCCCGTCCCGACCGCTTCGGGTATCGCCTACAAGCTCGGCTGGCTAAACGAAGAATTCGCCGCCGACGGCCTGCCGGTGGAAACCCTTCAGGAGGCCCGTCAGCTCGGCCAGCATCACTATGATCACCAACTCCCCGGGCTGTTTCGCGAAGGCGGCAACCTGCCGGCGCTGGCGGCCCGTGCTGCCGGTGCACCGAGCCGGCTGATCGGCCTGACCTGGATCGAGGAATGGCAGACCATCCTGGTACGCCCCGACTCGGGCATTCGCAGTGCCGCCGACCTGCGCGGCAAGCGCCTGGCACTGCCGGCCTGGGGCGACAACCGCCCCGGCAGCATCGCTCGGGCCATGAGCCTGCATGGCTACAAGGGGGCCCTGGCCTCGGCCGGCCTGAGCCTGGACGACGTGCACCTCAAAGAGGTGGCGCTGCTCGACCAGACTCGGGCCGAAACTCCGCAATTGGGCCTGCAGCGCCTGTGGTCGGGCCTTGATTACCTGGCCCGCGGCGAGGTGGATGCGGTGTACGTCAAGGGCGCAGCCGCCGCCGATGCCGCGCGGCGCCTGGGCCTGGTGGTCGGTGTCGACCTCGACGCACTGCCTGATCCGCGCCACCGCATCAACAACGGCACGCCAAGGCCGATCACCGTGCACCAGAGCCTGCTCGACGATCACTTCGATCTGGTGGTGCGCTTTCTCGCTCAGACCCTGCGTGCCGCCCAATGGGCTGCAGGCAACCGCGATGCGCTCAACGCCATTCTCGAGGAGGAAACCCGCGCCGGCAGCCAGGGCGTGGCCGAGGCGTACCGCGGCGATTTCCACACCACCCTGGCGCCGGACCTCTCGGCGCAACGCCTGGACTACCTGGACGTGCAGAAGACCTTTCTCAACCTGCATGGCTTCCTCGAGCGCGACTTCGACCTCGCCGACTGGGTCGACCATCGCCCCCTGCAAGCTGCCCATGAATTGCTGGCCCAGCGCCGCGCCTGATACCGGAGACCTGAGATGACCGTACTGATCAACGAGCAAATCGACCTGGACACCTTCGTCGACCAAGTGGTGGCCGAGGCCGAAGCGGCCTTCACCGTGTTCCGTGAAACCCACACCATCACCGCCAATGGCACCGTCGGCTTCATCGAGCGGGTGCCTGGCCAGGAGCTGCTGGTATCGGTGAACTATGGCGGGCCGTGGAAGCGCCACCAGCCGCTGCAGGCCAGTGTCAGCGACTTCGCCGGCAATGTGGTGCGCGGCAAGGCGAAGGGCGGGCTGGGCCGCTACACCAAGCTGTTCCAGACCCACGCCGATGTCACCTCCGTGTCCCATGTGCACAGCCCCTACCTCGGCGCCTGGGCCCAGACCCACCGCACCTTGCCGTTCCACTACGTGCCGGTGCAGCGCTACCAGTTGGCCCGCGAGCTGCCGGTCTACATCGACCGACGCCAGGCCGAGGTGGACTTCATCCTCGACAAGATCGCCGAGAACCCCTTCAACCTGGCGATCCTGGAGGCCAACGGCGGCGCTACGGTATGGGGCAAGCAGGGCCTGCGCGCCACCGCCGAGTTCATCCTGCTGCTGGAGGAGGGCGCGCAGATCCAGTTGCTGGCCGACGCGCTCGGTGGCTCGCGCCCCTATGGGCCAGGGGTGCTGACCCAGCAATGGAAGATGAGCGGCCTGTACGAGCGCGCCACCGAGCTGGGCCTGGTGCCGGGCATCGACCGTCGCAACTGAGCCGTTCAATTTCTCGCAAGGAGCACGCCCATGGCGGTCAAGATCCTCTGGTACCTCACCACCCCCGACGGCCCCTATCCCTGGGAGCCCCAGGGGCGCTGGAACACCGATTTCCAGCACCTCAAGCAACTGGCCGTGGCGGCCGACCGCCTTGGCTACTATGGCGCGCTGCTGGGCTCGAGCCCGAACGAAAGCCTGGCGGTGTCGGCCGCGCTGATCGATGCCACCGAGCGCTTGCGTTTCCTGGTGGCCCAGCACCCCGGCGAGCTGTCGCCTGCGGTGCTGGCCAAGTGGGCGCTGACCTTCGACCAGTTCTCCAATGGCCGACTGCTGTTCAATGTGGTCAACGGCAACGATGCGGGCCTGGCGACCTTGGGCGTGCATTACCCGCACGATGAGCGCTACGACTTCAGCCTGGAGTACTGGCGCGCGTTCCAAGGTTTCTATGCAGGCGAAACGGCAGGCTACCAAGGGCGTTACGTCCAGCTCTCGCCGCGCTCGCCGGCAGCGGCCAGCCACCCGTTGGGCGGCTGGCACCCACCCAAGCAGAAACCGGGCATCCCGCTGTGGGGCGCTGGCACCTCGGCGCCGGGGGTGGCCCATTCGGTGCAATTGCTCGACGTCTACCTGAGCTTTGCCGATACCCCGCAACGATTGGGGGACAAGTTCCGCCGCGTCGCCGCCGAAGCGGCGAAGATCGGCCGCGAACTCACTTATGGCACGCGCCTGCAAGTGATCGTGCGCGAAACCGAGGAAGAGGCCTGGGCCCACGCCGAACGCCTGCTGCAACGCACGTCGCTGGCCACCGCGCGGGCCTCCATCGAGCGCCAGCTACCGCCGGGGCAGACCCTGGAAAGCTTCATCAGTGACGACCCACGCATCCAGCGCAACCTCGACAGCATTCGTGCCGGGCGCCTGCCGAGCGCGCGGGAGCTGGAGATTCATCCCAACGTCTGGCTCGGCCCGAGTCTGTTCGGCTTCAACATTCTTGGCCCAGCGGCCGGCACGTACCTGGTGGGCAGCGCCGAGCAGGTCGCCGAGCGTATCCGCGAGTACGAGGCGCACGGCACATCGGCCTTCATCCTTTCCGGCTTCCCGCTGATCGATGAAGCGCAGCGGGTCGCCGACCTGCTGTTCCCGTTGCTGGACCTGGACCACGGCTTCGAAGTGCCGCGCCTGGGCGCCGCACGCCAGGCGCCGGTGGCGCAACCGGCATGAGGACCGAGCGATGACTGAGTTTTCCCGCCGGGTCTTTCTCGGCCACAGCCTGGCGGTCGGTGGTGGCCTGTTGCTTGGCGGCAGCCTGCTCGGTGGTTGCGATGCCGGCCAGCCAGCGGCGGTCGGTGGTGCACTGCCGGGGACGCCGGTACGCGGCGGTCGCCTGCGGGTCGGGATCATCGACGGTGACCAGGCAGGCAACCTCGACGCCCACAAGCCGGTGGGCGGCGGAATCATTCGCGGCTGGGCGCTCTATGCCAAGTTCTGGGAATGGAACCCCGATGTCAGCACGCGCCTGGCCCTGGCCGAGTTCGCCGAGCCCAACCGCGATGCCAGTGTCTGGACCATCCGCCTGAAGCCGGGGCTGGAGTTCCACCACGGCAAGAGCATCACCGCCGACGACATGCTGTTCTCGATCCTGCGCCTGACCGACCCGAAGCTGGCCTCGCCCTATGCCGGGCTGGTCGGTGCCATCGACCGCGATGCCCTGCGCAAGGTCGACGATCGCACCCTTGAAATCCGTTTCAAGGGCGGCCAGAGCTTCTACCCGCTGGATGAAACCCTGATCAGCTTTGGCGGCATCGTGCCCACCGACTATCACCCGGTCACCAACCCGGTGGGCGCCGGGCCCTATCGGCTCAAGAGCTTCATCCCCGGGCAACGCTCGCTCTACACCCGCTTCGAGAACTACTACAAGCCCGAGCGCCCCTACACCGATGAACTGGAGATCATCGAATTCAAGGACCAGGTCTCGCGCGCCGCCGCGCTGCGCGCCGGGCAGATCGACGTCGCCAGCGGCGTGCAGGCCGAACACAGTGCATTGCTCAAGGCCGACCCGCGCCTGCGCCTGTATGTGTCGCCCACCACCTCGTTCAGTGGCTTCAACCTGAACCTGGCCAAGGCGCCGTTGCAGGATGTGCGCGTGCGCCAGGCTCTGCGCTTGCTCGCCGATCGTCAGGAACTGGTGGCCCGTGGGCTCAACGGCTTCGGTCGGGTGGCCAACGATCTGTATGCGCCGCACGATCCTACCTACAACCATGACCTGCCCCAGCGCCCTTACGATCTGGATCAGGCCCGCGCACTGCTGCGCCAGGCCGGCCACAGCGACCTGCGCCTTGAGCTGACCACGCCTGCAGGCTCCGGGGTGAATGCCGCCTTGGTGTTCGCGCAGCAGGCGCAGAAGGCGGGTGTTCAGGTCAAGGTCACCCAGGTCGATGGCTCGGTATTCAATGGGCCGCAGCGCGAGCACTGGCAACTGTCGCCAGGCTCGACGCCAGCGCGCGGTTTTCTGGCCTCGGCGCTGCACAACGATGCGCCGCAGGCGATCTACAACCGCAGCAACTTCCACGATCCGCGCTTCAGCGAACTGTTCGGGCAGGCCTTGGCCCAGCCCGACCTTGCCCGACGCAAGGCCCTGGTCCACGAGGCCCAGGCGATCCAGCACGCGCGCGGTGGCCTGCTGATCTGGGGCTTCAGTGATGTGCTCGATGCCGCCAGCGCACAGGTCGGCGGGCTCACTCCGGAGCAGACCACCTTCGCCTCCTGGCGCTTCGACGAGTTGTGGTTGAACCATGCCTGATCCTCATCACTGCACACCGCGCACGCCGGCCTGGCTGTCGTGGTTCATCGGCCGCCTGGGCTACGGCCTGCTCACCGCCTGGGTCATCAGCCTGGTGGTGTTCATTGCCACCCAGGCGCTGCCCTCGGACCCGGCGCGGGTGATCCTCGGCCCGGACGCGCCACTGGAAAGCATCCTCACCCTGCAGCGGCAACTGGGGCTGGACCAGCCGATCCTGGTGCAATACCTGCGCTGGCTCGGCGCCGCGCTACGCGGCGACCTGGGCATTTCGCTGGATTCCCAGGTGCCGGTGGCCGACCTGTTGTTCGGCCGCCTCGGCCACACCCTGGCGCTGTTGGCCGGTGTGCTCGCGCTGGTGGTGCCGCTGGCGCTGCTGCTGGGCGTGGCCCTGGCGCTGCGGCGCGACAGCCGCCTGGACCGCTTCGGCCTGTCGGCGCTGATCCTGTTCAAGGCCACGCCCGGGTTTCTCCTGGCCATCGGCCTGGTGCTGCTGTTCTCCATGCCCGGCATGGGCTGGCTGCCGGCAGTGTCGATCCTCGATCCGCAGCGGCCATTGTGGGTGCAACTGCAGTACCTGGTGCTGCCGGTCATTGCCCTGGGGCTTTCGGCCTTGCCCTACCTGACACGCATGGTGCGTGCCGCGATGATCGAAGCGCTGGAGTCGGACTATGTGATCGCTGCGCGCCTGCGCGGCATTCCCGAGCGGCGCATCGTCTGGCGGCATACCTTGCCCAACGCGCTGACCCCAGCGATCCAGGGCGTGGCCCTGACCCTGCGCACCTTGGTTGGCGGTGCGCTGCTGGCCGAGGTGATCTTCAGCTATCCCGGTATCGGCACGGCACTCAATGCGGCGATCCAGATGCGCGACCTGCCGATGATCCAGGGCATCGTCCTGGTCATCACCTTGGCGGTGGTGCTGATCAACCTGCTCGCGGACCTCCTCACCGTGCTGCTGACCCCCAAGCTGCGCACCGCGCGCCGGGTGCGGATGATCCGGCGCAACCGCCGCGGCATCCTGCCCTGGTGGCGCCGCTCGCGCAGCGTACCTGCCCAGGAGGCGAACCATGATTGATACCCCTTGGCATGCCGATCGGCAGATCCGCCGTGGTGCCTTCATCACTTTGCTGGTGGCCGGGTTGGCGCTGCTGGGCCCCTGGCTCGCACCGCATGCACCGACGGCCATGGTCGGTCCGGTGTACGGCCCACCGGCGGCCGGTGCGCCGCTGGGCCATGATTTTCTGGGGCATGACCTGCTCTCGCGGCTGCTCAGCGGCGGGCTGTCGGTCCTGTGGATGTCAGTGGCGGCTGCGACCCTCGCGCTGCTGGCTGGTGGCAGCCTGGGCTTGCTGGCGGGTTTTTCACGGCGACGCCTGGACCAGGCGATCAGTTGGGCGGCGGATGTTTCGCTGGCATTTCCCGACCTGATCCTGGTGCTGCTGATCGTGTCGATGCTGGGGCGTGCGCCTTGGCTGATCGTGCTCACTGTGGCCATCGCCTTCACCCCTGGGGTGATCCGCCTGGCGCGCGGCAGCGCGGTGGCGGTGGCCGGGCAGGAGTTCGTCGAGGCGGCGCAGATGATGGGCTATTCGCGCTGGCGCATCCTGTTCAGGGAGATCCTGCCGAACATTCTCACGCCGCTGCTGGTGCATTTCGGCAACATGCTGACCTGGGCCGTGGGCATGCTCTCGGGCCTGGGTTTTCTCGGATACGGGGTGGCACCGCCGGCCGCCGACTGGGGCCTGATGATCAACGAGAACCAGGCCGGCCTGCTGGTGCAGCCCTGGGCCGTGCTGGCCCCGGCGTTGCTGATCGGCGTGTTCGCCTATGGCACCAACATCCTGGCCGAAGGCATTGGTCGCGCCAGTGCGCGGATCGGGGAGAAACAACCATGAATGCGGTCGTGCAGAGCGTCGCCGAAGTGCTGCGGGTCAGCGACCTGCGGGTGGAACTGGCCGGCCGGGTGGAGGTGCTGTCGGGCGTGTCGTTCAGCCTGGCAGCAGGGGAGATCGTCGGGCTGGTCGGCGAATCCGGTTCGGGCAAGACCACCCTGGCGACGGCCTTGCTGCGTCATGCCCGCCAGGGCGCGCGGATCGTTGCCGGGCGTGTCGAGGTCTCCGGTCACTCGCTGCTGGAGCTCGAAGGCGAGGCATTGCGCCTGGCTCGTGGTGGGCTGGTCGGCTATGTTGCCCAGGACCCGGCCACGGCCTTGAACCCGGCGCTGCGCATCGGTGCGCTGCTACGCGAAACCGTGCTGGCCCATCAGCCGCGCCTGGCCCGCGAGGCCCTGCAACAGCGCATCGCCACGACGCTCGAGGAGGTCGGGCTGCCGTCTGACGCCGGATTCCTGCGCCGTTTCCCGCATCAGTTGTCCGGCGGGCAGCAACAACGGGTGATGCTGGCCCTGGCGTTCGTCCTGCGGCCGCGCTTGATCGTGCTCGACGAGCCGACCACGGCGCTGGACGTCACTACCCAGGCCCATGTGCTCGGCACCCTCAAAGACCTGTGCCGCAGCCACGGCGTGGCGGCGCTGTACGTCACCCATGACCTGGCCGTGGTGCGCGACCTGGTGGACCGGGTGATGGTCATGTATGCCGGGCGCCTGGTCGAGATCGCCGCGCGCGAGGCGTTGTTCGCCGCGCCAGCCCATCCCTATACGCGAGCGTTGCTCGGGGCGATCCCGGATGTTGCCCGGCGTCAGCCGCTGCAAGCCATCGGCGGTCATGCCCCGGCACCCGGACAGAGGCCCGAGGGTTGTGCCTTCGCGCCCCGTTGTGCACGGCGGCAGGCGCAATGCAGGGTGCTGGAGCCCGCGCTGGTGCGCCTGGGCCGCGAGCAGCAGGTGGCCTGCCTGGTGCCGCATCAAGAGCCGCTGGTATTGATCGATAGCGCGGCGGGTGAGGGGCACCTCGAAGCGCTCACTGCGACGCCGCTGCTCGAGGTACAGGGTCTGGACGTGGCCTACGACCGCCAGGTGCTGTTCGACGTTGCGCTGCAGGTGGGGCAGGGCGAGTGCCTGGCGTTGGTCGGTGAGTCCGGCTCGGGCAAGACCAGCCTGGCGCGGGCCATTGCCGGGCTTGGCGAGAACGTGCAGGGGCACCTGCGCTACGCCGGGCAGCCCCTGCCCTTTGCCGCCCGCCAGCGTGATGCCGGGTTGCGCCATCAGATCCAGTACATCTTCCAGAACCCCTACCGGGCGTTGAATCCTCGGCAGACGGTGTTGCAGACCCTGAGCGCGCCGTTGGCGCATTTTTTCGGTATTCGCGGCGACGAGGCCAGGCGTCGGGTCGAAGCGGTGCTCGAGCGGGTATCGCTGCCGGCACGGGTGGCTGGCCTGTATCCGCACAGCCTTTCGGGCGGCGAGCGCCAGCGCGTGGCGATTGCCCGGGCGCTGGTGTGCGAACCTCGGCTGCTGGTGTGCGACGAGATCACTTCGGCACTGGATGTGTCGGTACAGGCGTCGATCCTGGCGCTGCTGCGGCGTTTGCAGGGCGAGGGGCTGACCGTGCTGTTCGTCACCCACGACCTTGGGGTGGTGCGTGCGATTGCCGACCGGGTGCTGGTGTTGAATCGGGGCAGGGTGGTGGAGCAGGGCGCAGTGGACGCGGTGTTCGAGCGACCTCAGCAGGGGTACACCCAGACATTGCTCGCACATTCGCCGCGCTTGCACCTGTGACCTGCCGCGGTACCGGCGCACCTCTGTCGTAGCGACTTCAGGAAAAAATCATCAAGCGCGGAATTATTTAGTGTCCATTTGTATCTGACCCCATAGGGCCCGTTGCCACTATTGCTTTGGCAGCGTGGTCGAAAACTGTTCGCCCGCCCGATCTGCCCCGGGGACAGCGGATTGTCACGACAGGTCAGCTACAGAGTAAGCACTTATGAAATCACGCAAGAGAGTCAAGCCGATCGGCTTGAAAGACATCACCATCGTCGACGACGCCAAGATGCGCAAGGCGATCACTGCCGCAGCGCTCGGCAACGCCATGGAGTGGTTCGACTTCGGCGTCTACGGCTTCGTCGCCTATGCCTTGGGCAAGGTGTTCTTCCCCAACGCCTCGCCCAGCGTGCAGATGATCGCGGCACTGGCAACCTTCTCGGTCCCTTTCCTGATCCGTCCGCTGGGGGGGCTGTTCTTCGGTGCCCTGGGTGACCGCTATGGCCGCCAGAAAGTCCTGGCGGCGACCATCGTCATCATGTCGCTGAGCACCTTCGCCATCGGCCTGATACCGTCCTATGCCTCGATCGGCATCTGGGCGCCGATCCTGCTGTTGCTGGCCAAGATGGCCCAGGGCTTCTCGGTCGGCGGCGAATACACCGGTGCCTCGATCTTCGTCGCCGAATACGCCCCTGACCGCAAGCGCGGCTTCCTCGGCAGTTGGCTGGACTTCGGCTCGATCGCAGGCTTCGTGCTCGGTGCCGGCATGGTGGTGATGATCTCGGCCATCGTCGGCGAGGAGCAATTCCTCGACTGGGGCTGGCGCCTGCCGTTCCTCGTCGCGTTGCCGCTGGGCATCATCGGCCTTTACCTGCGCCACGCCCTGGAGGAGACGCCAGCCTTCCAGCAGCATGTCGACAAGCTCGAGCAGGGTGATCGCGAAGGCCTGGCCTCGGGGCCGAAGGTGTCGTTCAAGGAGGTCGCCACCAAGCACTGGCGCAGCCTGCTGACCTGCATCGGTGTGGTGATCGCGACCAACGTCACCTACTACATGCTGCTCACCTACATGCCCAGCTACCTGTCGCACAACCTGCACTACAGCGAAGACCACGGCGTGCTGATCATCATCGCGATCATGGTCGGCATGCTGTTCGTGCAGCCGGTGATCGGCTTCCTCAGCGACAAAGTCGGGCGTCGCCCGTTCATCGTGGTGGGCAGCGTCGGCCTGTTCGTCCTGGCGATCCCGGCGTTCATGCTGATCAACAGCGGCAGCCTCGGGGTAATCTTTGCCGGGCTGCTGATCCTGGCGGTGCTGCTGAACTTCTTCATTGGCGTGATGGCCTCGACCCTGCCGGCGATGTTCCCCACTCACATCCGCTACAGCGCCCTGGCCAGCGCCTTCAACATCTCGGTGCTGATCGCCGGCCTCACCCCGACCATCGCCGCCTGGTTGGTGGAAAGCACCGACAACCTGTACATGCCGGCCTACTACCTGATGGTCATCGCCGTGATCGGCCTGCTCACCGGGCTGACCATGAAAGAGACCGCCAACAAGCCCCTGCGCGGAGCGGCGCCTGCGGCCTCGGACCTGGAAGAAGCCAAGGAACTGCTGCAGGAGCACCACGACACCATCGAGCAGAAGATCGAGGACATCGACGAGCAGATCGCCGAGCTCGAGGCCAAGCGCAAAGTGTTGGTGCAGCAGCATCCGCGGATCGAATGAGTCAGGAAGTGATGATGGCAAAATGATGCAACCCCCTCGGGAGTGAACCAACTTTCCGGCTCCACTATGGACAGTGAGTCGGAACCATGGAACCCAACGTCACCCCGCAATCCCTCCTTGCAGCGGCGCAGGACACTGCGTCGCTACCCACCTTCAGCAGTTCTGCCACGCACACGGCGGCCCAGGACCTGGCCCACTGGCAGTTGATCGCCAGCGTGCTGTTCGATGTCGGTGCCCGCACACCCACGCCTTTTTGCACGTCCCTGACGGTCTACCACTTCAGCCGCTTTCTGTTCTGCAGCGGCCATCTGGACGCTGCCCGTTATCGACGCGATACCACGCGCCTGAGTTGGTGCGACCTCGATCACTACCTGCTGCACCTGCCACTGCAGCGCGGTCTGGCCTGTGCCAACGGCCTGCGGGTACGTCCGTGGGACGTGGTGTTGCTCGACCTGGCGCAACCGGCCACGTTCAGCATGGCGGCCAGCGAAGGAATCAGCCTGCTCATGCCGCGCACGGCACTGTCGCTGCTGTTGTTCGACGCTGGCCAGTTGCATGGCCTGGTGCTACGTCGGGAGACGGCCGCGGGCATGTTGCTGGCCCGCCTGCTGTCGTCGTTGGCGGCCACCGCGCCGCACCTGGGCATGGATGAAGCACTGCGTCTGGCGTTGCCGTTGCTGGGGATGGTCGCGGCCTGCCTGACCAAGGCCATGGCTGGCCAGGCGCAGGCTCAGGTCGCAGGCCAGTCTGACCTGGGGCGCCGTGTGCGCCTGCACATCGAGCGCAACCTGCACCGTGAAGACCTCACCCCGGCGGTACTGGCCAAGGAGGTCGGCACCTCGCGTAGCCAGTTGTATCGCTCTTTCGAGCGCTTCGGCGGCGTGCGCCACTACCTGCTGCAACGCCGCCTGCGCCGCTGCCTGTTCGCCTTGTGCGACAGCACCAACGCCGGCCGGCGCATCGGCGACCTGGCCTACGACCATGGCTTTGTCGACGAAACCCATTTCAGTCGCCTGTTCCGCAAGGCGTTCGGTCTCTCGCCGCGGGCTGCCCGTGCGGCGCTGAACAATGGCGGGGTCTCTGGATTCTGTTGCCTGGTGCCGGACAACGGCGAGCGGCCTGTGCTCGATCACTGGGTCAGGGAACTGATCCATGGCTGAGTGCGCGGCCGGATGAACCTGGGACGCACATCCAGGTTTTCGGGACGCCGATACCGGGACGGCGCGTGTCCCTGGCCATAACCTGAGCTCACCAACCACAACAGGTGTCAGCCGCTGATGGCCCGTTCCCGTGACGGCCCGCGCCCGGCACCGACAATCGACAAGGAGCGTCTGTCGTGGCGAACCACTCCCTTCATCACCTGATCCAGAGCATTGCCGGTGCCGTGGCCGAGGCCCAGGACAAGATCCAGCGCTTCCAGATGGCGACCGTGCGCCAGTACTTCGATGACGACAACCGTCCGGTCAGCGTCGATGTGCGCCTGCCGCTGCAGTCGCCCGACGCCAAGGACGGCGAGGAACGCCTGGTCCGGGTGCCCCTGCTGTCGCTGGTCGGCTCGCGCTTGCTGACCGTCAAGGACATGCAGATCGACTTCGAGGTCGGCCTGCATGCCGATCACCGTGAACCGAGTGCGGCACAGGCCGGTGATGTCGACCCCGACTCGCCATGGCCGACCGATACACACACGCCTTTGAACGTCGATATGGGCGTTCGCCGAAATGGTGAAAGCGGGCCAGTGGCGCGCGTCACCCTCAGAGTCGAAACCCAGCCCTCGTCCGAGGGCATGGCGCGACTGATCCACAACCTCGATAAATTGATCTAGGAGAGACGTCATGTCTGACTTTGTAATGGGTAACCAATTCCGCGGCCTGCCGATGGCAGACCTGATCGGTGCCCCCCTGAGCGCCGCCTGCGACGCTCAGGTCCGTCTGGCCAATGCCACCGCGAACTTCATCAAGGTGATTGGCTTCCTGCCCCCGGCCGACCCGGCCAACGCCGGCCCCAACGATGTCGGCGACATCCGCAACGTGTCGTTCCGCTACGACCGTTCGGCACCGACCGAAGACGATCCGGCCGCCATCGAGAAAGTCGAGCTGCAGCTGCCGCTGCTGGCGGTGGTGAAGGTGCCCAACCTTGCAATCAACAAGGTGGACATCAGCTTCGACATGGAGGTACGCAACTCCGAGCAGTCACGCGACACCGAAGACCGCTCCGGCAGCTTCTCCGCCGAAGCCAAGCTGGGCTGGGGACCGTTCAGCGCCAAGGTCAACGTGTCCGGTTCGGTGGCCTCGCACAAGGAGAACACCCGTTCCACCGACCAGTCGGCGAAGTACCACGTCGAGGTTCATGCCGTCGACGATGGCATGCCTGAAGGCCTGGCACGGGTGATGGACATCATCGCCCAGTCGGTCACGCCCAAGATCGCCGCGTGACGCGCGGATGTCCTGAGCGACACGCTGGCGAGGGAGAGGCCTGATCCGCAGGCCGACGCTGGCAACCCGTTTTTCCGGAGAGGGAATGCCGTGATGTTTGATTTGACGGATGTTGGATATGTGAAGCGCATCGTGGTCGGCAGTCTCGATCCGGAAAAACTGACCCCGGAGGAGGCGGTCGAGGCACAGGCCGCATTGCTCAACCGCTGCCTGAGCGGCACGCCGCGCGGGCGGGTGCTGGGCATCGAGAAGAGTTTCAAGCTGCTCAACATCGGCGAGCACCAGGTCGTGCTGCAGGCGTTGACCTACCACGTCGGTTTCGCCCGCAGGCCCTACTGGCTGACGGACGAAGCAGAGCAATCGTGATGGATAGCCTGGAACAGTTCGTGATGTCGCTGGGGGCCGAGATGCAGCGTGCGCAGCAAGCCTGCGACCGTCTATGGCCAGGCACCCAGGTGGCTTCGTTGAACGTGGTGGTGGACGCCACGGTGGAGCCGGTCGGGGAAGGTCTGGCGTTGCGTGTCGGCGGTACGCCCGCACGTGGACAGGGCAGCCATGCGTTGAGCATCGAGGTGCCGGGCTATGGCAACGAGGCCATCGTCGTGCGCGTGGACGGCGAGTTGTTGGGTATCTACAGGAGGCCAGGCGATGAGCAGGCGCAATGACCGTTCGATGCTGTTGGTTCTATCCCAGGAGGAGGGCAGTGCCTTGAAATCAATCATCGATCTGCAGTCGGTTCGCAACCGCAGGATGTCCGGCCCCCGGCGACTGGTGATCGGTATCGGTGCCAGCTTGCTGGTTGCGCTGATGGCGCTGGGCCTGGTGCGCCCGGAACTGGCGATCGCCATCGCCGAATGGGCGGGCTTGCTGTTGGCGTTCTGAACATGTGCATTCATTCAACAAGGAGAGTCGAGATGAAATCCACCTTTGCAACACTGGCCGGTGCACTCGCACTGGCGACACTGCTGCCGGCGTTCGCCGAGCAGAAATATGTAGGGCAGTTCGAGACCGAGGACGAGTTCCTCGACCTGAACCTGGTCATTCCCGACGAGGGGCGTGAAGGGACAGGCCGACTGCGCATCGATACCTGGTCGTGCAACCTGGCACTGGGCTCGCCAGCCCCAGCAGCGGTCGCCGATGCCACTCGCTATCCCATCATCAAGGCTGATGCCGGCCTTTGCGCCGATCTGGACAAAGGCTACGTACTTGGCTGGCAGGTCGGCAAGAACCTTCAGATCCAGGTGTTCAATCGCTACAAGAAGGACAGGTTCGGCACTCGCCTGACCCTCGTTCGCAAGTAGCGGCCAGACCCGCCCGACCCACCGCAACCCCTATCAAAACCAGCGCAAGGCAGGCATTGGCCGTCGCCGACGGGAAAGTCGTGCCCGCTGCAAGGAGGCAAGCATGTGCATCAAGCAATCGGTTGGTGAAGGTGGCAACAACGACAAGGGCGATGTCCGCACCCTGCAGTTGTTGCTCAACATGAACAGCGGGCGCGGCGAATTCGTCTGTGCCCTGGTGACCGACGGACTCTGGGGGCCGGGCTCGCGCACGGCCCTGAAGCGCTACCAGGAACTCCAGGGCATTGCTCAGAGCAAGACGGTCAGTGCCGACGACGACACCATCAAGGCCCTGCGCGCAGGCCTGCCATCGACGATCGGCACGGCGACCTTGTGGGCGGTGCTGATCCATGCCACCGGTGCGAAGGTCGAGGCGTTTCGACAGCCCATCCTCGATGTGTTCGCCCGTTACAAGATCGACACGCCACTGCGCCAGGCGCACTTCCTGGCGCAGATCGCCCATGAAAGTGGGTGCCTGCTCTACACCGAGGAAATTGCCAGCGGCAGCGCCTATGAAGGGCGCAAGGACCTGGGCAACACCCAGTCGGGCGACGGCAAGCGCTTCAAGGGACGTGGCCTGATCCAGCTGACCGGACGGGCCAATTATCGCCAGTACGGCCAGGCCTGCGGGCGCGACTTCGAACTCAAGGATGCGCCCACCCTGGTCAGTACCGACCCGTTCCTGGCGGTGGATGTCGCCGGCTGGTTCTGGGACAGCCGCAAGCTCAACACCTACGCCGACAAGGACGACGTGAAGGAAGTCACCCGCCGCATCAACGGTGGCTTCAACGGCCTCGACGACCGCATCGCCTACCTGACCCGCGCCAAGTGGCTACTGGGGCTGTGACCGGCTTGCCGGGCATTCGCCCGAGCAACGCATGAATGATTCAACCCAACGAAAAGGAGCTTCACGATGAACAAGCGTATTGTCAGAAACTGCACGCGCCTGGCCCTTGTCAGCCTGGTGACCCTGGTCGGCATCGGTGCCGCCCAGGCCGACCCGACCTGCAGCAAGGGAACCCTGGCCGGCACTCCGCGGATCAATGCCCAGCACATCTTCTGCGGTGAGGTCAGTGCACCTGGCGTTGCCAAGGGCTTCCACAGCCGTCCGGGCGGGATCAACCCCGACAGCGTCAGCAATGCACCGGCGGGGACGCACGGCGCGGGTGATGTCTACACCTTGAAGAACTTCACCATCGCCGAGGGTGCGAGAACCGGGACGAAGAGCATTTCCACGATGTTCCCCGATCGCTGCACCGAGACCCAGGTGATCGCTGCAGTGCGCAATGCCTACGCGACCAGGGTTCAGGATGCCTCGAACAAGAGCAAGTATGTCGGCTCCTCGGGGACCGAGTGCCAGAAGGGCACACCTGCTGCTGCGTTCGATATCGTGTTCTATCTGAACGGCGATCTGATCAATACCGCCTATCCTAAACCCTGATTGCATCCACTCGTCGCCACGGGGCAGGTACCCGTGGCGACTGTTTTTCACTTTGCGACAGGAGTACGCCCATGACCTTTTCCGATGGCTTGCAGGCATTCATCGCCGAAGAGGTGACTCGCGAAAGTATCGATACACTGCTGGAAAAGGCAGAAGCCGTTCGCTACGGATCGGCCGACGTTATCTACAGTGGCAACGCCTTCCTGGTGACCTTCGTGGCGGACACCGCCGTGCTGCGCCACCACCACGTGGCGGATTGGCCGGAAGTACGGGTGCCGCTGGCCGAGTTCATCCAGCGCTTGCGCGCCTGGGCCGAGTGAGGTGATGCAAAAGGGTTTTATGCGATGATGGCGAGTCGCCTTTAGCCAATACGCGCCAAGCGCAGGGCGGCTGCCTTCGACCAACCATGGATGATCATCGTGTTCAAACCGCTACTCCCTCTCGCCCTGAGCGCCCTGTTCCTGGGCGGCTGTGCCGGCCACGCGCCGAGCAAGGACAAGGTTTCCCTGCGCACCGACAAAAGTGCGATCGTCGGTATCTGGGCGATGATGCCGCTTAAGAGTGGCATCGCCAACGTCGCCGAATACAAGGCCGACGGCAAGGTGCTACTGCACCCGTTCAACTGCGCCGAGCCCAAGACCCAGGCCGTCGAGATTTCCGACTACAAGGTGGCCGAGGACGGCAGTTCGATCCACGTTCAGTCCGAGGCGCGTGCGTTCGACCTGAAGGTATTGGGTTTTGCCCCGACGGTCATGATGTTGAGCATGCCAGTCGCCGATGCCCAGCTCACCTTCCTCTACCGCAAGGTCGACCAGGTGGCGCCGCTATGTGACCTGTACGTCGATGCCAAGGGTGAGGCGGCACGGCGAACCCCGTTCCAGGCAAGTGACTTCGCCCCGGCGCCGGCAGTACCAGCAGGCCATGCGGGGCTCGAACGCTATATCGGCAAGTGGGCGAGCAAGGCCGGCGCGGTGCAGATCGAGGTCGTTCGTGACGCCAGTGGCGTCTACCTCTATCACCGCCCGGACGAGAACTGGCGCTACCTGTACAACAACGTGCGCTGGACGGGCGATGCCCTGGCCTTCAACAGCTACGCCTATACCGAGAAGCCGGCGCTGTTCCGCCATCCCTACCACAAGACCAATACGCCCATGACCCTGGAACCGCTGGAAAACGGCCAGGCGCGCCTGACCTACCTGATCGACGGCAAGCGCTTCGACAGCCTGCTGCACAAGACCAAGGACTGAGCCGAGCCCAGTAGAGACGGGCTTGCGTCATGGCGGCTCGTCTCTACAGGAATATGGAATATAAATTAATTTGCATATTAGGTTATTCCTAAAATCAATTTAATTTATCTATCGCGACTCGGTACAGTCAGTGCTCCAACGCACGTACCTTCCCGAGGAGCTCCATGCCGATCCGTTCCCGCCTACTGTTGATTGCCGCCAGCCTGCTGCTGGCAACCCAGGCCTTTGCCGCCGAGCGCCTCACCCTGCGCGTCGGTGACCAGAAGGGCAACATGCGCGCCCAGCTCGAGGCTGCCGATGCACTGCGCGACCTGCCCTACGACATCCACTGGGCCGAGTTTCCGGCCGCCGCGCCACTTGCCGAGGCGCTCAACGCAGGCGCCATCGATGCAGGCATCATCGGCGATGCCCCACTGCTGTTCGTGCTCGCCTCCGGGGCGCCGGTCAAGGCCATTGCGGTGGACAAGTCCGACCCCTACGGCACCGCGGTGCTGGTGCGCCCGGAGTCGTCTCTGCGCAGTGGCGCCGACCTCAAGGGCAAGCGCATCGCCACCGGCCGCGGCTCGATCGGCCACCATATTGCGCTCAAGGCCTTGGAGCAGGCCGGCCTGAGTGAGAAGGACGTGGAGTTTCGCTTTCTGGGGCCGGTGGACGCCAAGATCGCCCTGGCCAACGGCTCGGTGGACGCCTGGGCGACCTGGGAGCCTTACACTGCACTGGCCGAGACCAGCGGGCAGGGCAGGGTGCTGGTGAACGGTCGCGGCCTGTCCAGCGGCAACAGCTTCCTGGCGGTTACCGACCAGGCGCTGCAAGACCCTGCGCGACACGCGGCCTTGCAGGACTACCTCAAGCGCCTGGCTGGCGCCCAGGTGTGGGCCAACCAGCACCTGGACAGCTATTCCAAGTCCCTCGCGGCGATCATCGGTTTTCCCGAAGAGGCCGCGCGGTTGCAGTTCGAGCGGCGCAAGCTGCACTGGCAAGGCATCGATGAGCACACCGTGACCCAACAGCAGGAGACCGCCGACTTCTACCATGCCCATGGCCTGATGACGCAACGGCTGGATGTTACCCCAACCTTCGCCAAGGGTTTCAGCGTACCTGCCGACTGAGGCACGCGGCGAGGTTCACACCCCGCGGGTCAGCCCGCCATCGACCTTGATGTTCTGTCCGGTGATGTAGGCCGCACCTTCGCTGGCCAGGAAGGCGATGGTCGCGGCGATTTCCTCGCTCTTGCCGTAGCGCTTGAGCGGCACGCTGTCGCGGCGTTGCTCGGTGGCCGGCAGGCTGTCGATCCAGCCGGGCAGAACGTTGTTGATCCGCACGTTATCCTTGGCGTAGGTGTCGGCGAAGATCTTGCTGAACGCTGCAAGGCCGGCACGGAACACGGCCGAGGTCGGGAACAGGTCGCTGGGCTCGAACGCCCAGGCGGTGGAGATGTTGATGATCACGCCACCTTGCTGTTTCTGCATGGCCGGGGTGACCAGGCGGGTCGGGCGGATGACATTGAGCAGATAGGTGTCCATGCCCTTGTGCCAGTCGTCGTCGCTGATCTCCAGGATCGGCGCACGTGGGCCGTGGCCTGCGCTGTTGACCAGAACATCGATGCGCCCCCATTTCTCCAGCACGGTGTCGACCAGGCGTTGCAGGTCGTCGTTGGACTGGTTGCTGCCGGTCACGCCGATGCCGCCCAGTTCGTTGGCCAGGGCCTCGCCCTTGCCCGATGAAGACAGGATTGCCACCTTGAACCCGTCTGCGGCCAGGCGCCGCGCCGCCGCTGCACCCATGCCGCTACCGCCGGCGGTGATGATCGCTACTTTTTCTACTGACATGTGACCTCCAATGCAATGCTTGGCTGATGTGAGGGGGTCAGCCTAGCACCGGTACACCGCTGGCAGGGAGGCAGCAGGGGTTTGTCGATTCAGTAGAAAATCTATTGCCTCAGGGGGCTTCCACCTGCGCCAGCAGCCAGCCGCGAACCACGTCCAGTGCGGTCGGTGTGCTGCCCTTGCGGGGCCAGACCAGGTAGAAGTGCTTGTCCATCTCCAGCGCCTGCTCGAATACCTGCACCAGCCGCCCGGCCTGCAGGTCTTCCTGCACGAACAGTTCGCTGGACAGCGCCAGCCCTTGCCCGGCCACGGCGGCCTCGATGGCCAGCGAGGTCTGGTTGAAGCGTACGTTCTTCGGCATCGGTTGGGTCGGCTGGCCGAACAGCTGGGTGATGAACTCGGGCCAGAAATTATGCGCATCGTGCAGCAGCAGGAAATGCTGCAACTGCTCGAGGCTGTGCGGTTTACCCCACTGCGCCAGCAGTGCGGGGCTGGCCACCGCGACCACCCGCTGCCTGAGCAGCAGTTCGGTGTTGAGCCCTGCGCCGAAGGGCGGGTGGCCGTAGCGCACGGCAAGGTCCACGCCGTCGGCCTGGAAGCGCGACAGGCGATCGGTGGCCAGCACCCGCAGGTCGATCTCGCCATGGGCCTCGGTGAACGAACTCAGCCGTGGGATCAGCCATTTCGAGGCGAAGGTCGGGGTGACGCTGACGGTGAGGTGACGGTTGTCCGGGCGCAATGCCGCAGTGGCTTCGCCGATCAGGGCCAAGGCGTTGCGGATACTATGGCTGTAGCCCAGGCCCGCATCGGTCAGGCGCAGGCCGCGTGGCAAACGCTCGAACAGCCTGATGCCCAGGCTCGCCTCCAGCCCCCGTATCTGCTGGGCCACAGCCGCCTGGGTGACACCCAGCTCCTCGGCCGCCAGGCGGAAATTCAGGTGACGCGAGACAACCTCGAACACGCGCAGGGCATTGAGTGGGGGGAGGGCGGTCGGGCCTTCGGTCATGGTCGTGCCTGCTGGTGGAGATCGCTGGAGGATAACAGTTTGCGCCGCCGGCTCTGTTGCAGGATCGGTGTAACCGGTACCCTCGACGGCCCATCGTTTTCAGGACCATGCCCATGTCTCGAGGTGCCGTGATTGCAGCCGGGCTGCTGCTGTTCGCCAGTGTTCGGGTGTTCGCCGAGCCGCCCACCGTGATGCAGCGCTACGCCTGCAGCGCTTGCCACCAATTGGATGCGCGGGCCGTGGGCCCGTCCTGGCGGGAGATTGCTGCGCGTTATCGCGACGGCAGCAAGGACGCCGGGCAGTTGGTGCAAAGCGTCCGACAGGGCAGCCGGGGGCAATGGGGAGTGGTGCCGATGCCGCCACAGGCGCAAGCCCGCGAGGAAGATTTGCAGGCCATTACCCAGTGGATTCTCGAACAGCATTGAAAGCTGGGTTCACTATCCTGAAATTCGCAATGAATCATCCTGATCTGTCCTGCTTATCGCGACGGACCTGAACGCATAACCTGTGCCTCACCGACACCCGGCGAGGCCGTCAGTCCATGCAGCAAGTCCCTGTCTCACGTGCCCTCGCGGCACGCCTGCTCCGCCACTTCCCGGGCCAGTGCGAGAAACGCGGTCATGCCTGCCGAGGGATTGCGCCGCCCGGCGTAGTACAGGCACAGCCCCGGCAATGGTGGCGTCCAGTCGTCCAGCACACGCACCAGGCGCCCGGCCGCGATGTCCTCGCGCACGTCCTGCTCCATGAAGTAGCCAAGGCCCACGCCGGCCATGACGGCAGCACGTGCCAGGCTGGCCTCGTCCAGGGTGATGGGGCCCTGCACGTCGATCTGCTGCGCGCTGTTGCCGTTGGCGAACCGCCAGCGGAACAGCGCGCCATCCGGCAGGCGCACGCGGACGCAACTGTGGCGCTGCAGGTCGGCCGGCAACCGTGGCGTGCCCCGCGCGGCCAGGTAGGCGGCGGAGGCGACCACGGCATAGCGCTGCGGCCGGCCGAGGGAAAGGCTGATCATGTCGCTGGGCACCAGGTCGGCGACTCGCACGCCCAGGTCGAAACCATCGGCGACGATGTCCACCAGGCGCCCCTCGGTGACCAGGTCCACCTGCATCTGCGGATAGCGCCGCAAGAACTCCAGTACCAGCGGCCCGATGATCTCGCGTGCGGCGAACGCCGCAGCGTTGATGCGCAGCATGCCACTGGGCTGATCGCGCTGGGCGCGCACCACTTCCAGGGCGCCTTGCACCTCGCCCAGCGCCGGGGCGACGTGCTCGACGAACAGGCGCCCGGCATCGGTCAGCGACACGCTGCGCGTGGTGCGGTTGAACAGGCGCACGCCAAGGTTCGCCTCGAGCTTGCCGATGGCATTGCTCAAGGCGGTGGTGGACATCCCCAGGTCGATGGCCGCCGCGCGAAAACTGGCGCGCCGGGCGATGGCGAGGACGGCATCGAGGTCGTTGAGGCTGACGCGCTCCATGGTTCGGCTCGTTCGGACAAAAACACGATTCTATCCGCAACCCAGGTTGCTACCACCGGAGAATATCCATGAGTCATCCGTCAGAAACCCTGCGTGGCAAGCGCGTACTGGTCACCGCTGGCACCAAAGGCCTGGGCAAGGCCACGGTCGAGCTGTTCCTCGAGCTGGGCGCCCGTGTACTGACCTGCGCGCGCACAGCGCCCGTCGATGCCCCTCAGGCGTCGTTCGTCAAAGCCGATCTGACCACCCTCGAGGGGTGCGAGCAGTTGGCGGGCGAGGTCGAGCGGCAGCTGGGCGGTGTCGATGTCATCGTTCATGTGCTGGGCGGTTCCAGCGCACCGGCCGGGGGCTTTGCCGCCTTGGGCGAGGCGCATTGGCAACAGGAGCTGGACCTCAACCTGCTGCCCGCCGTGCGTCTGGATCGGGTCTTGCTGCCCGGCATGCTGGCGCAGGGAGGCGGGGTGATCGTTCACGTCACCTCGATCCAGCACCAACTGCCGCTGCCGGAAGCCACCACCGCCTATGCGGCGGCCAAGGCGGCGCTGTCGACCTACAGCAAGAGCCTGTCCAAGGAAGTCGCACCCAAGGGCGTACGCGTGGTGCGGGTCGCGCCCGGCTGGATCGAGACCGAGGCCTCGGTAGCCCTGGCCGAGCGCCTGGCCAGCGAGGCGGGCACCGACTACGAGGGCGGCAAGCGCATCATCATGCAGGCCTTGGGCGGCATCCCGCTGGGTCGGCCCGCCAGCCCGAAGGAAGTGGCCAACGTCATCGGCTTCGTGGCCTCGCCAGCAGCTGCGGCGGTGACTGGCACCGAGTTCGTGGTGGATGGCGGGACCGTCCCTACCGCTTGAACCGCGTTACGAGGCGGTCCACACGGCCAGTTCGTAGCCGTCCGGGTCGATGAAGTGGAAGCGCTGGCCGCCAGGGAAGGCGAAGGTGGCGCGGCTGATGCGCGCGCCTGCTGCTTCTGCACGTCGTTGGGTGGCTTCAAGGTCGTCGGCGTAGAGGATGACCAGCGGGCCACCGGGTCGTACCGCTTCGCCGGTGGTAAAGCCGCCGCTCAGGCGGCCATCGGAGAACTCGGTATAGGTGGGGCCGTAGTCGGTGAAGGACCAGCCGAACACTGCGCCGTAGAACGCCTTGCTGCGGCCGATGTCGGTGACGTTGAACTCGATGTTGTCGATCTGTCGATCCTGCCCGCGAATACCCATGTGGCCTCCTTGCGTGATGGAGCGCGCAGTCTAGCGCATCAGCGCAAGCGCAGGGGCTTGATCACGGTCTCTCCCAGCGTATCGCCGGCTCACCTGCTCGTGGCTTGCTCAAGCTCCAGGGCCTGCAACGATCGTCCACGGACGATATACTCCGCGGCCCATGTCGTCCCCCGGAGAACCCCATGCGGCAGGCTTTGCTTATCGTCGATGTCCAGTCCACCTTCAGCCCTCCTGAGTGGCTGATCGATGGAATCCGCGCGTTGGCCGCGAAACTCCCCGCCATCGCCTCGGTCGAGTTGCACGACGAGCAGGTCACGCCGTTCCAGCAGCAGCTTGGCTGGCATCCAGCGCGCGAGGACGAGAGCCTGATCGAGGCAGACGAAGTGTTCGTCAAGCACGGCTACGGGCAGACCGCCGAGGCCATCGACTACCTCAAGCGACTGGGGGTGGAGCGCGTGCTGGTCTGCGGCCTGCAGACCGAAACCTGCGTACTGGCCGCCGGCTTTGCGCTGTTCGATGCCGGACTGAACCCGACCTTGATCACTGACCTGACGGTGGGCTCTTCACTGGACCGCTCGGGCAAGTTGGGTATCGAGCTGTGGACCCATCACTTTCGCCAGGTGACCACGGTGGCGCAGGTGGTCGAGGGGCTGCAAGGCTGAAGGGGCTGCACGCCAGCCCCTTGCACCTACACCACCGCGATCAGGTCAATCTCCACCGCGGCATTCTTCGGCAACTGATACACCCCCACCGAGGTGCGGGTATGCTTGCCGGCGTCGCCCAGCACTTCATGCAGGATCGCCGAGGCGCCGTTGGCCACTTCGCTCTGCTGGGTGAAGTCTGCCGCCGACTGCACGAATACATTGATCCGCGCGATACCCTTGACCGCATCCAGCGAGCCCAGGCTTTCGCTCAGCAGCTTCAGGCAGCGCAGGGCGCTGATCTTGGCGGCAGTCTGCGCATCGGCGAGGCTGACGTCCTCGCCCACCCGCCCCGGGAGCACCACGGTGTCGTTGACCCGCGGGATTTGCCCACTGATGTACACCTGGTCGCCCAAGTGCAGCACCGGCACGTAGTCGCCGCCGATCTTCAGCGGGCCATCGAACGAATAACCCAGCGCCTGCAGAGCGGCTTCATAGCGGTCGTGTCTGGACATCGGTAGTGCTCCCTGTGTGCTCGAGGCGATGGCCAAGCGTAATCAAACGCCCGCGTGCCGACCAGTGGCTCAACCCTCCCAGCGCTTGAAAATCACGCTGGCATTGACGCCGCCGAAACCGAAGCCGTTGGACAGCGCGTATTCGGTATCCAGGGGCCGCGGCTGGCCCGCGGCAATGTCCAGCCCGGCGGCTGCGGGGTCAGGCTCGACCAGGTTGAGCGTGGCCGGCGCCTGTTGGTCGCGCAGGGCAAGCACGGTGAAGATCGCCTCGATTCCGCCGGCGGCGCCCAGCAAGTGGCCGGTGGCAGACTTGGTCGCGCTGATCACCGGTGAGGGCACGTTGGCGAACACCGCCTTGATCGCTGCCAGCTCGCCCTTGTCGCCCACCGGTGTCGAGGTGGCATGGGCATTGAGATGGCCGACCTGTTGTGCACGGATACCGGCCTGGCGCAGGGCCAGGGTCATGGCGCGTCGCGCGCCGTCGCCGTCTTCTGGCCCCGAGGTGATGTGATAGGCGTCGGCGCTGGTGCCGTAGCCCACCAGCTCGGCCAGCGGCGTGGCGCCGCGTGCCAGTGCATGCTGCAGTTCTTCGATCACCAGCAGGCCGGCGCCTTCGCCCATGACGAAGCCGTCGCGGCGGGTGTCGAACGGGCGCGAAGCCTGTTCCGGGTGCTCGTTGAAATCGCTCGACAAGGCCCGCGCGGCGGCAAAGCCGGCCAGGCTGACACGATGAATGGCCGCCTCCGCGCCCCCGCACAGCGCCACGTCCGCTTCACCGGCCAGGATCATTCGCGCGGCGTCGCCAATCGCCTGCACCCCGGCAGCGCACGCGGTGACCGGTGTACCCAGTGGGCCCTTGAGCCCGTGGGCGATCGACACCTGGCCGGCAGCCAGGTTGCCGAGGAAGGAGGGGATGGTGAAGGGTGACAACTTGCGTGGGCCTTTGCTGTCGGTGGTGCGCACGGCCTCGGCGATGGCCGGGAAGCCGCCCACGCCGGTACCGATGATGGTTGCCGTGCGTTCCTGCTGTTCGGCGCTTTGCGGTTGCCAGCCGGCCTGCGCCAGGGCCTCCTGTGCGGCGCCCAGGGCGAACAGGATGAAACGATCGACCTTGCGCTGCTCCTTGGCTGGCAGTACGCGGTCTGGATCGAAGCCGGCCTCGCTGTCCTGCTGCAGGTCCGGCACCTGGCCGCCGATGCGCACCGCCAGGTCGCCGATCAGCGATTCCGGCAACTGCGCAATACCCGAGCGCCCCGCCAGCAGGCGTTCCCAGACCCGCTCAACGCCACACCCCAGCGGTGTGACCGCTCCCATTCCGGTAACGACGATACGCTTGCTCATGAAGGTCCAACTCCCATGGAGGTTTGCTACTATTCAGCTCAAGAGACGTTACTATCATTATAGAAGTAACATCCAGCCCGAATATTTCACAGACCCGTGGTGAGCCTGCCTGATGCAACGCAAGACGCTTGTGGATTCCGAATGCCCTATCGCCCTGAGCCTTGAACACGTGGGGGAGTGGTGGAGCCTGTTGATCATGCGCGATGCCTTGCAGGGCCTGAGCCGCTTCGACGATTTCGCCAAGAGCCTGGAGATCGCTCCGAGCATGTTGACCCGCAGGCTCAATGCGCTGGTGGAGGCCGGCCTGCTCGAGCGCCATGCCTACAGCACCCGACCCTTGCGCCACGAATACCGGCCCAGTGCTCGGGGGCGCGACCTGCAGGGCGTGCTCTATGCGCTGATCGCCTGGGGTAATCGGCATTTTGCGCCTGAGGCCATCAGTGTGCAGGTGGTGGAAAAGGGCACGGGCAAGGCCTTGCAGCCGATGATGGTGGACGTGGAGTCCGGGCGCGTAGTGCCCTGGTCGCTGTGCGAGCTGGTGCAGGGCCCTGGCGCCAGTGAGGGGATGCGGGCGCGGCTGCAGCGCAGTCGCGAGGGCTGATCAGCCGCGCAGGGCAGGGGCCTGGCGCAGGCCGTCGCCGGCCACTTCCACCTGGTCGGCACGCAAGATTGCAGCGCGCTGATGTTCGTATTCCTGCTGCGACAGGCCTCGGCGTTGCAGCGCCTCGAGCTGCAACTGGCGCGTTTCCTCGGCTGTGTAGGGGCGTTGTTCGGGATGGCTGGCACAGCCGGCAAGTGCGGCGATACCAAGGGCGGCCAGGGCAGCGAGCAGCAGGCGGGCGGTGGCGTTCATCGGCGGGTTTCCTGGTTCGAGGATTCGTCTTGCGAGTCGTTGAACACAGGTTATCGAGCACGGCCGCCGGGCAGAAATCGTCGTGCTCGATAGTCACTATCGATGAACGCGTCCGGCTCAGATCACCCGCGCACTGTGCAGGGCTTCCAGCGCCTGGCCGCGCAGACGAGCCAGGCGTTCGTCCTGACGCTCGCGCGGGTAGCCGAGGCCGACCCTCAGTTCGCGGCAGACAGTGCCCGGCCGGTTGCCGATCACCAGCACGCGGTCGCTCAGGTACAGCGCCTCGTCCACGTCATGGGTGACCACCAGCAGGGCGATGCGGTGGCGGCGTGCGAGGTCCAGCAACAGGTCCTGCAGCTTGAAGCGGGTGAAGGCATCCACGGCGCTGAACGGCTCGTCGAGCAACAGCAATTGTGGTTGGCCGTACAGCCCGCGGGCGATGGCCACGCGCTGGGCCATGCCGCCGGACAATGCCTTGGGCAGCGCATCGGCGAAGCCGCCCAGGCCCACCTCGTCGATCAGGCCATTGACCCGGGCACGGTCGTAGCGCCGGTCCTCACTGAAGCCGATATTGTCGGCCACGCTCAACCAGGGCATCAGGCGCGGCTCCTGGAAAACGAAACCGACCTGTTCCGGGCGTTGCTGCAGATGGCCAACGAAGTCGCGGTCCAGTTGCGCCACCAGGCGCAGCAGGGTGCTTTTGCCGCAGCCACTGGGGCCCAGCAGGCTGACGATCTCGCCGGGTTGCAGTTGCAGCTCGACCGCCCCCAGTACCGCAGTGGCACCGAATGCCTTGTGCTCGACGCGCAGGTCGAGCAAGGGTGCAGGTGTCGGTGCGGCAACGCGCAAGGGTTGGTTCATGGATTCAGGCTCCTCGGTCCGTGCCGTCGAAGGTGTCGCGCCAGTTCAGCCAGCGCTGCTCCAGCCCGGCCAACAGGCCATCGCTGAGTTTGCCGAGCAGTGCCAGGACAATGATCGCCGCGAGCACCAGGTCCGGTCGTGAAGTCTCCCGGCCGTCGCTGAGCAAATAACCCAGGCCGCGGGTGGCGGCGATCAGCTCGGCGGCGACGAGAAACATCCAGCTCAGGCTCAGGGCGCTGCGCAGGCCGGTGAATACGCCGGGTATCGCAGCCGGCAGCAGGATGCGCCGGGCCAGGCGCAATGGGCCGAAGCCGTACATGCGCCCGACCTCGACCAGCTTGCGGTCGATGTTGCGGATCGCGGCCACGCCGTTCAGGTACACCGGGAAGAACGCGCCGATGGCGATCAGTGTCACCTTGGAGGTCTCGCCGATGCCCAGCCACAGCAGCAACAGCGGCACCCAGGCCAGGCTCGGGATCGCCCTCAGGCTGGCGAAAGTCGGTTCCAGCCAGGCCTCGGCCTCACGGCTCAGGCCCACCCAGGCGGCGAACAGCAGCCCCAGGGCGGCGCCGATGGCAAAGCCGGCCAACACCCGCGACAGGCTGGCACCGATGTGTTTCCACAGCGCGCCGTCGGCCAGTTGCACCAGGGTCTGCGCCACTTCGCTGGGGGCGGGCATCTGGTAGGAAGCGATCCAGCCCAGGCGCACGACGGCCTCCAGCAGCAGGATGATCGCCAGAGGCAGCGCCAGGCCCTTGAGCCGACGTGGCCAGGGCGAGGCGGCAGTGGCGGGCGCCGGCGCGCTCACGCTGCGAGTGTGCGTGGAGAGGCTCATCGCTCGATGCTGGCCTTGCCGAAGGACGGGTCGATCAGCTGGTCGATCACGGCGTTGACGTCGGCGCCACGCTTGACCAGCTCCTCCGACACCAGGATCGGCGCCGCGGCCTTGGAGGCTGCTACGTCCTGTTCGGTCAGTTGCGGTGCCGAGAGGTCGGTACGCGACAGCTGCAGCTTGGCCACATCCAGCGGGAGCTTGGATTCATCGGCCAGCAGGCGGGCGAACTCGTCCGGGTGTGCGACTGCCCAGTGGCGGGCCTGCTCGTAGGCCTTGATCACCGTGGCGATGGTTTGTGGATGCTGCTTGGCGAAGGTCTCGGTGACACTGACCACGCCATAGCTGTTGAAGTCCTTGTTGCGGTACAGCAGGCGTGAGCCGGCTTGCAGTTCGCTGGCAGCCATGTGCGGATCGAGGCCGGCCCAGGCATCGACATCGCCTTTCTCCAGTGCGGTGCGGCCATCGGGGTGCTGCAGGTGCAAGAGCTCGACGTCGTCCTTTTTCAGCCCGGCCTTTTCCAGTGCACGCAGGGTGAACAGGTACGGGTCGGTACCTTTTGTGGCGGCGATCTTCTTGCCCTTGAGGTCGTCGAGTGTCTTCAGCGGCGAGTCCTTGGCCACCACCAGCGCGGTCCATTCGGCGCGGCTGTAGACGTACACCGACTTGATCGGGCTGCCGTTGGCCCGGGCCAGCACCGCCGAGAGGCTGGCCGAAGAGCCGAAGTCGGCACCGCCGCTGTTGAGGTATTCCAGCGAGCGGTTGCTGCCCTGGCTGAACACCCAGGTGACCTTGGAGTCAGGCAGGGCTTTTTCCAACCACCCGAAATGCTTGAGCACCAGGCTTACGGGGGAGTAGTAGGCGTAGTCCAGGCGGACTTCCTTGGGCGCGGTTTCGGCGTGGGCGACGGGATTGAAGGCCAGGGCAACGAGGCCGGCAATAGACAGCGACTTCAGGGCGCTGGGCAGGGCTTGGGCAAACAGACGCATGGGGCGATCCAGTCGAGAAGAGGGATCAGGACCGGTTGCAGGCAGCGTGCCATCTCGCCAGGCCCTTGTTCTGCGTAGGCGCAGGAGCAAATCGGGGCTGACAGCTGTGGTGAGGCGGGCAAAGTGTTGCCCTGCTGTTGCAGGGCGAACAGTTGAAGGGGCAGCAGGTCAGCGCTGCGCGAACCGTGCCATCAACGCCGGATAATCCTGTGGGTCGGGAAAGCCTTCGAAGCTGACGACAGCACCGGTACAGGCCCATGGCAGCTTCTCCTGTGTCCAGGTTTCCATGAACGGTGCGTAGTGCTGCGGGTTTTCCAGCAGGCTGCTGCGCACGCCCACGACCGCGTCGTTACCGGCGGGCCGGGTGAACAGCCAGCTCATGCAGTGGGGGCAGAACTCATGACGGGTTGCGCCCCGAAGACCTCCAGGCACCGGCGCCCCGCGCGTGACCCTGAACCCTTCGGCTGGGAACAGCGCCGTCAGCGAGAACACACTGCCCGACATCTTCTGGCAGCCCGTGCAATGACAGGCGCTGGTCATGATCGCGGGGTGATCGGATCGAACGTCACCTGCCCGCAACGGCACCCACCTTGAATCTTCATGCAACGGACCTCGTGTCGGTATGGCAGGCCGTTTGACTAACGGCCTGGATACGTGAAGCATGCGCGAGTATCAGCCTGGTTAAAACTGATCAAACCTGCCGAGCTGCTCATAGGAAATGTATGAACACCCCTCAACTGCAATGGGAAACCCAGCGCCTGTTCCTGGCGGTCTTGCGCACGGGCAGCCTCTCTGCCGCCGCGCGCATGCTGGGCATTGCCCAGGCCACCGCGCGTCGGCGTATCGACGCGCTGGAGCAGAGCGTGGGCATGAGCCTGTTCGTGCGCTCGCCGGCAGGCTTGATGGCCACGGAAACGGCGAAGGAGCTGATCGGCCATGTCGAGTCCATGGCCCTGGCAGCGGAAGCCTTTGCCCGCGCCGCGTCTGCCGAGGCCCAGGTGCCGGGAGGCACGGTGCGCGTCACCAGCAATCAGTTGCTGGGGGTGGAGGTGCTGCCGGCGATGCTGGGTGAGATCCGCACGGCCCGGGCGGAGCTGACACTGGAGCTGAGCATCTCGAACCGGCTTGAGGCCCTGGCACTGCAGGAGTCTGACGTGGCGGTGCGGATTCGCAGGCCTACCGAGGCGGCAGTGGTCACCCGGCATGTGGGGGACCTGCGGATAGGCCTGTATGCGACCCCTGAGCTGCTGCTGCGCCATGGCGTGCCGAACACCCATGCATACCTTGCGCGCTATCCGCTGATCGGGCCTGATCGCAACCTTGCTGAAGTGATGTTTCTCGAGCAGAACGGCTTTATCTGTGTGCCGGAACGCATGGCGCTGCGCACCGACGATCACCTCGCCCAGTTCGCGGCACTCAGGGCTGGTGTGGGGGTTGGGGTGTGTGCCGAGCAACTGGCGCGGCGGCATGGGCTGGTGAGGGTGTTGCCGCAGGCCGTGGCATTTTCGGTGGATGTCTGGGTGGCAATGCACGGCGATCTGCGATGGGTTCGGCGGATTGGCCTGGTGTTCGAGGCGCTGGGGGCGGCGCTGTCGGCGTTTCTGGCCGCCCCGCGTGTCAACTAGTTCTGCTGCAGAGCATCGACAATAACCTGCCGCAGCCAGCGATGCCCTGGGTCCCGATGTACCCGCTCCGGCCACAGCATCAGCATCTCGAATCCCTGCACCGCCAGGGGCGCCTCTACCACCTTGAGCCTGGGGTCGCTGACCACCAGCCGCTGCGGAAGCATGGCTACTAGGTCCGAGCCGACCAGCACCGCCGCCAGCAGCATGAAATGCGGCACCGACAGCACCACGTTGCGCGCGAGTCCTTGCGCGGCTAGCGCGGCGTCCGTAGGGCCATGGAAGCCGCCGCCGTCGGGTGAGACGATCACCTGCTCCAGCGCACAGAACTGCTTGAGTGTCGGCTTGCGCCTGAGCCCTGGATGGTCGACTCGGCCGACCAGCACGTAGCGCTCGACGAACAGGCTGCGCTGGCGCAGCTCTGCCGGCGCCTGCAGGGCAATGTGAAAGGCCATGTCGATCTCGCCTAGCTCGGCCTGGCGGACCAGGGCCGAAGGCTGCAGGTCGAGCACCGCCAGGCGTGTGCCCGGGGCGGCGCTGCGTAACCTGGCCAGGGCGGGTAGCAGGATGCTCGAGGCACTGTAGTCGGTGGCGGCCACGCGCCAGGTCTGGCGGGCGGCGGCCGGGTCGAAGGGTTGCGGCGCCGCGATGGCAAGCTGCAACGCCTCCAGCGCCTGGCGCAACGGTGCGCGCAAGGCGTCTGCCCGCGCGGTCGGACGCATGCCCCTCGGTCCGGGTAGCAGCAGGGGGTCTTCAAGCAGCTCGCGCAGCCGCGCCAGCTGCACGCTGACGGTTGGTTGTGCCAGATGCAGGCGCTGCGCCGCGCGCGTCACATTGTGCTCGCTGAGCAGGGCGTCGAGGGTCACCAGCAGGTTGAGGTCGAGGCGACGCAGGGAATCGTGCAAGGCAATACCTGGAATAATGGATATTCATTTCAACTATACCTTGCGGCCGCCCATCATGGCTCGCATCCCTTTACGGAGAGCCACCATGAATGTGCTGATCGTCTACGCCCACCCCGAACCTCGCTCGCTCAACGGCTCGCTCAAGGACCATGCGGTTGCGCACCTGCAGCGCCAGGGCCACGTCGTGCAGGTATCGGATCTTTACGCCATGGCCTTCAAGCCGCTGATCGATGCCAGCGACAATACCGCCGGCCAACCCGGCGTGCGTTTTCGGGTCTCGGAAGACTCACGCCAGGCCTTCGCCGATGGCACGCAGAGTGCCGACATCGCCCAGGAGCAGGAAAAACTGCGCTGGGCCGATGCCATGATCCTGCAGTTCCCGCTGTGGTGGTTCGGCCTGCCGGCAATCCTCAAGGGCTGGGTCGAGCGGGTCTATGCCTATGGCTTCGCCTACGGTGTGGGCGAGCATTCCGACCAGCGCTGGGGTGACCGCTACGGTGAAGGCAGCATGGCCGGCAAGCGCGCCATGCTGATGGTCACGACCGGTGGCTGGGCTTCGCACTACGCGCCGCGGGGCATCAATGGCCCACTGGAGGCGATCCTGTTCCCCATCCAGCACGGCATCCTGTTCTATCCGGGGTTCGAGGTGCTGCCGCCGTTCGTGCTCCATCGCACCAGCCGCATCGACGATGCAGCATTCGTCGATGCCTGCGTGCAACTGGAGCGGCGCCTTGATGGTTTGTGGGTCGATACGCCGATTCCTTATCGACGCCAGAATGGCGGGGACTACCTGATTCCCGAATTGACCTTGAGGCCAGAGCTGGCACCGGGGGAGGAGGGGTTGGGGGTTCACTTGCGTGGCGATTGAACATGCAAGTATTTGAATAGCAGCTATGGTGTCAAAGTGCCATGTCTGGTGCCTACACGGCCATGGGTCAAGGACCTTTTACAAATCCATTGAAGGAGCAAGTGACATGAGCATCAAACCTGGACCGAAACCGATCGCTGAATCAACTGGCAAAGAGGATCAGCGTCGTCGTGTTACTCCAGAGAACCATCCGAAGCATCCAGATCTAAAAGAGCACAATCACAAGAAAGGTAAATGATTCTGAAGCCCCTCCTTGCAGGGAGGGGCTTTTACATCAATGTGCTGGGCGGACCAGTCGCACGTGCACATGCTTGTGATAATCAGGCTCGAGTGGTGTACCTCGTGTGCGAAGGCCCGGGATTTCAATCGACATTCTGCAGATAACACGGGTACTCGTATTTCTGTCGCCGAGCCTGCTCCAGGTCAATCCGTACAACCTGCAACAAGGCGTGGTCGTCAGCCTTGGCGGCGACGGCCAGTGGCTGGCCCGCGGGGGAGTACGCCATGCCGTGGCCGCCAAAGCGCTGACCCTGTGCAGCCTGCCCGGTGCGGTTGGCGCTGATCACGTAGGCGCCGGAAACGATCGCGGCCATCGCGGCGGCGCAATCCCAGTAGCGATAGTCGGTGCCGGAGGCGCGGGGGACGGCGATCAGGTCGGCACCATCGCGTCCGTAGTGGCGGGCGCGTTCGTTGAACATCAACTCGGTACACAGCAGCACACCGAGCTTGAGCTTGCCCACCTCGATCACCTCGAACCCTGGCTCGACGGTGGTGAACCAGGTCTGCTCATGAAAGCCCGGCTCCTCGGGGAAGAAGTGTTTCTGGTGGACGAAGCGGTAGCCTGTGGCATCCAGCACGAAGGCTTCGTTGATCAGGCGCCCGTCCGCGAGCAGCGGCCTGCTCGACAGCACGGCAGGTACGTCGAGCCTGGCCAGGGCGCCGAGGGCGGATTCATGCAGGGCCACACTGTGCTGTGCAGCCTGAGCGTCGAAGGTGGCGTGCTCGGCCAGCCAGGGGCCGAAGGGCATTTCGTTGGTGATCAGCAGATCGGCCTCGGCGGCACGAACCTGCTCGGCGATCTGTTGCCACTGCGGACTGTCAGGGGTCAGGCCTTCTGGCCATTGGGCGTAGGCCACGGTGATCAGGGACATCTGCAAACCTCGAGGGGCTGGGCGGGTGCGGCCAGTCTAGGCAACGAGCGGAAGAAGCACTTGCAGATTCTTGCGCTTGAGTCAGTGTCTCAACCCGCTTGCGACCGACGCCGCTTGACCCGGTACATCTCGCCGTCAGCATGGCTGAGCAGGGCATCGGCATCGCGCCCGTCGGCGGGGTAGCAGGCGACGCCGATGCTGCAGGTCGGCATGGCGAGGCCGCCGAAGTCGGCATCCAGCGGCTCGACCATGACGGCCAGGATCTGTGTGACCTTGTCGAATACGGCGCTGTGCGACGGCAGGTCGGTGAGCAGGATGGCGAACTCGTCGCCGCCCACCCGCGCTACCGTGGCATGCGCGCCGGCACAGCGCTCCAGGCGCTGGGCCACCAGGCGCAGCACGCGGTCGCCGGCACTGTGGCCGTGGGTGTCGTTGATTTCCTTGAAGTCGTCGATGTCGACGAATAGCAGCGCCAGGGTATCGCCGTGCTGCTGCGCCGCCTTCAACGCAGCGTCCAGGCGGCTGTTGAACAGGGTGCGATTGGCCAGCCGGGTCAGCGGGTCGTGGTGGGCGAGAAAGCGCAGCTCTTCTTCGGCCTCGGTGAGGGCGGTGACGTTGCGCGCCACGCCGATGCGTGCGCCGACCTCTTCTGACCAGAACGCCGCCCAGAGGATATGGACGACACCGCCATCCTTGCGGATGTAGCGGTTGCGAAAATCGAAATGCGCCTGGCCGGACATGACCCGGACGATCGAGGCCCGAGTGGCGGGCAGGTCGTCGGGGTGCATGTAATGCGTGATCGGCGTGCCGATGAGCTCCTCGGCGCGGTAGCCCAGCAGCGCTTGGCAGGCATCGCTGACGAACACGATCTGGTCGTCCTGGTCGACCACGAAGACGGTGTCGAGCATCAGGTGGACCAACTTGGGATAGAGCGCTTGCAGGTCGACGGGCATGGTGCGGGTGTCCGGGTCGTAAGGCTCGATCAGGGCCAGATCGCAGAAGGGCCGACGAGTCATCCTGCGCGCGCCCGGCACCCGGGCGGTACCGGCCGATCGTTCGCGGCCACAGCACAGCCTACAGGGTCTGACCGTTATGGCCAGCAGGGCGGTGAAAAATAGCGGCAGGCGCAGCCGAACGGGTTCGGTGATGGCATGATGCGCCGACGAATGGCATCTTGCAGCTGCCATTGCTGGCAGCTGACGGTTTCTGGTCCAGACTGTGTTAAGCCTGTCGCTGTTCATGTCGCCTGTCGGTCAGTCATCGCTTTTTCCCTGCTGTTCTATTCAGACGAGGGCCACCAATGATCGAGCGCCGTTCCTGTCGGGCCTTGCTGCTGTCGCTGACCTTCGCGGTATTGCCGCAGGTGGCGCTGGCGGTCGATGACTGCACGCGCCTGACCGCCACCGGCAACCCCGAGTATCCACCGTACCTGTGGCGTGACCCGCAGGACCCGCAGCACCTCGTCGGGGCCAATGCCGATCTGCTCAAGTACATGGCAGGTGAGCTGGGGCTGGATGTGGAAGTGAAATATTCCGGGCCCTGGGGACGCGCCCAGGAAGAAGTGCGTACCGGGCGGGTCGATCTTCTGGCGGGCTACTTCCTGACCCGCGCGCGGCAGAACGAGGTGAACTTCATCGAGCCGCCGTTCCTGCACACCCCAAGCGTGGTCTGGGTGCGCAGCGACAGCGCTTTCGCCTATAAAGGCTGGGACGATCTGCGCGGGCTCAAGGGTGGGGTACTGGTCAACAACAGCCATGGCGAGCAGTTCGACGAGTTCGCCCGGACCAACCTCAACCTGGAGGCAGTGCCCGGCGCCAGGCAGGCGTTCGAGAAGCTGCTGCACAAGCGTAGCGACTATGTGATCTTCGAGCAGTTTCCAGGCATGGCCCTGGCGCGCGTGCTGAAGGTCGACGAGCAGGTGCAGGTGCTCGAGCCTCCGGTATCCAGCGAGGGGCTGTACCTGGCGATGTCCCACGACTCGCCGTGCAACCGGCCACAGTTGCGCGAGCAACTGGCCGCGAAGATGAGGGAGATCGTGTCCAGCGATTTGCCGCAGCGCCTGGTTGCACGAAACCTGGCGCTTTGGCGCCAGCAGCAGGAGAACGTGGCGGCGCCTTGATCAGGGCGGTGTGGCTGCGGCAAGACTTCCCAGCGAAAAAACCGGATAATGGCGCCCATTTCGTTTTACGCGCTGGTGTGCCCGCATGGAAATAAAGGTCAATTTTCTCGACAATCTCCGACTTGAAGCCAAGTTCGACGACTTCACGGTGATCGCCGATCAGCCCATTCGCTACAAGGGCGATGGCTCGGCGCCTGGTCCGTTCGACTACTTCCTGGCCTCCTCGGCGCTGTGCGCGGCGTACTTCGTCAAGCTCTACTGCCAGACCCGCGACATCCCCACCGAAAACATTCGCCTGTCGCAGAACAACATCGTCGACCCGGAAAACCGCTACAACCAGATCTTCAAGATCCAGGTCGAGCTGCCCGAGGATATCAGCGAGAAGGACCGCCAGGGCATCCTGCGCTCCATCGACCGTTGCACCGTGAAGAAAGTGGTGCAGACCGGCCCCGAGTTCATCATCGAGGAGGTCGACAACCTCGACGCCGATGCCCAGGCGCTGCTGATGCCGGTGTCCGACACCACCACCTACATTCCCGGCAAGGACCTGCCGCTGGAGCAGACCATCGCCAACATGTCGGCGATCCTGGCCGATCTGGGGATGAAGATCGAGATTGCCTCCTGGCGCAACATCGTGCCCAACGTCTGGTCGCTGCACGTGCGCGACGCGCAGTCGCCGATGTGCTTCACCAACGGCAAGGGCGCCACCAAGGAAGCTGCGCTGGCCTCGGCACTGGGCGAGTTCATCGAGCGCCTGAACTGCAACTTCTTCTATAACGATCAGTACTGGGGCGAGGACATCGCCAACGCACCGTTCGTGCACTACCCGAACGAGCAGTGGTTCATGCCTGGCCCGAAGGACGCGCTGCCGCAGGAGATCCTCGACGAGTACTGCCTGGAGATCTTCAACCCCGATGGCGAACTGCGCGGCTCGCACCTGTACGACACCAACTCGGGCAACAAGGCCCGGGGCATCTGCTCGCTGCCGTTCGTGCGCCAGTCCGACGGGCAGACGGTGTATTTCCCGTCCAACCTGATCGAAAACCTCTACCTGAGCAACGGCATGAGCGCCGGCAACACCCTGGCCGAAGCCCAGGTGCAGTGCCTGTCGGAAATCTTCGAGCGGGCGGTCAAGCGCGAAATCCTCGAAGGCGAACTGTGCCTGCCGGACGTGCCGCAAGAGGTGCTGGCCAAGTACCCGGGCATCGTCGCCGGTATCCAGGGGCTGGAGCAGCAGGGCTTCCCGGTGCTGGTCAAGGATGCCTCGCTGGGCGGCGAGTTCCCGGTGATGTGCGTGACCCTGATGAACCCGCGCACCGGCGGGGTGTTCGCCTCGTTCGGCGCGCATCCAAGCTTTGAAGTGGCGCTGGAGCGCAGCCTCACCGAATTGCTCCAGGGTCGCAGCTTCGAGGGGTTGAACGATCTGCCTCAACCGACTTTCGAAAGCCAAGCGTTGACCGAGCCGAACAACTTCGTCGAGCATTTCATCGACTCCAGCGGCGTAGTGTCGTGGCGCTTCTTCAGTGCCAAGGCCGACTTCGAGTTCGTCGAGTGGGACTTCTCGGGCCAGGGCGAAGACTCCAACGAGCAGGAGGCGCAGACGCTGTTCGGCATTCTGGAAGGGCTGGGCAAGGAGGCGTACATGGCGGTGTACGACGACCTCGGTGCCACCGCTTGCCGCATCCTGGTGCCGGGCTATTCGGAAATCTATCCGGTCGAGGACCTGATCTGGGACAACACCAACCGCGCGCTGGGCTTCCGAGCCGACATCCTCAACCTGCACAACCTCGACAGCCGCTCGCTGAAGTTGTTGTACAAGCGCCTGGAACAGGTCGAGGTGGACGAATACACCACCATCACCACGCTGATCGGCGTCGAGTTCGACGACAACACGGTGTGGGGCCAGCTGACTATCCTCGAGCTCAAGCTGCTGATCCAACTGGCGCTGCAGCGTTTCGAGGAGGCCAAGGAACTGGTGGAGATGTTCCTGCAGTTCAACGACAACACCGTCGAGCGCGGGCTGTTCTACCAGGCGCTGAACGTGGTGCTGGAAGTAGTGCTGGACGACGAGCTGGAGATGGACGACTACGTTTCCAACTTCCGGCGCATGTTCGGCAATGAGCGCATGGACGCGGCACTCGGCTCGGTGGACGGCAGCGTGCGCTTCTACGGGCTGACCCCAACCAGCCTGAAGCTTGAAGGTCTGGACCGCCACCTGCGTCTGGTCGAGAGCTACAAGAAGCTGCATGCGGCGCGTGCCCGCGCGGCGGGCTGAGGGCCGCTTCAGCCAAAGAGGGGGTACATAGCGACCCTCTCGTCTATTTTTTGTACCAATCCCCTCAGCCATGTGTCCATTTGGCTGAACTTGGCGTCAGATTTGCCTGTCCATCATGTAACAAAACTGTCATATATCCGTGACAAGTGTGACGAGCTAATCCGATGCCGCTGACAACCCCTCCCGCCAAACACAGAGCGACGATCATCTGCTTCGACAAAGGAAGGGTCTTGCTCGTGCGCAAGAAAGGCGGCAAATGGAACTTCCCGGGCGGCGTCATCGAGCGAGGCGAACAGCCGCATGAGGCGGCAGCCCGAGAGTTGCATGAGGAAACCGGCCTGAGCGACCACGGTTTGCTGCATCTGTGCACCTTGGAAGTGGCCGGGGTTCTCCATTACATCTTCACCACCCACCTTCACCCCGGCGATCGCCCATGTGCGCGCAGAGAAATTGCCGCGTGTACATGGATCGAGCGCCGTGGGCTGGCGCGTGCGCCGCTCAATCCAGCGGCCGAGGCGTTGCTCGCCTGCCAGATTCCGGCGCTGTCGGCCTGGGCAGCCTGATACCGAACGCCGCTTCGCTTGGCAATGGCAGCCGAGACTTGTGACGGCGCCCGCATTACTGCATCTTCACCGTTCATTTCTGTAGGAGGTATCCCATGGACTGGAATGACCTGCGCGTCTTCCTGGCGATCGCCCGCAGTGGCTCGCTAGGGGCGGCCGCCAAGCAGTTGGGCGTCAGTCATCCAACCGTAGGTCGGCGCCTGCAGGTGCTCGAACAGAGCAACGGTCATGCTTTTTTCCGTCGCACCAGCGAGGGGCTGGTACTCACTGCGGCCGGGGAGAGCATTCTTGAGCTGGCCGAAAACATGGAACGTAGCGCCTTGGCCATCGAACGGCGTATCACAGGCTTAGGCGAACAGCCCGAGGGCTTGCTGCGCATCGCCTGTGCAGACTGGTTCGCAGGATTCGTGCTGGCACCTGTGCTGCATGAGTTGCACCGCCGTCATCCGTTGATCGTGGCCGAGGTGATCCCCAGCCATCGATTGTTCGACCTGGCCCGCCGGGATGCCGAAATCGCTTTTCGCATCGTGCCGTTCACCGAGCCGGACATCGTTCAGCGTCGGCTCATGACCCTGCGCTATGGGCTGTACCAGGCCGAGCACCAAGCCTTCGATCCCGGCGAGGGCGGTGAGGCGCTCGGTCTTGTCACCATGAATACGGCCCAATCCCATTACCCTGACGTCCACTGGTTGCAGTCGCACTTCCCCAAGGCGCGGACTGTGTTCACCAGCAGTAGCCGCAGTGTGCAGGCGCGGCTATGTGCATCAGGGCTGGGTGTTGCAGTGCTGCCGCGAGCGATCGGCGACCAGTCGCCGTTGCTGCGCCGGCTGGATATCGGCGAGCCGCCACCAGACCGTGAGATCTGGATGGGCTATCACCAGGACATGCGCCAGATGGACCGTCTGCGGGCATTGGCCGATCTGGTGGTAGAGAGGCTTGGCGATGCTCCATGAGCGCAGGCACCGCTACCGGGCAGCTGCGGGGCGGCGCGCCAGGGTAAAACTCAAGCCTGCGCCCAACACCAGGCAAGCGGCCATGCACAGCAGCGCAATGGTGAAGGCATGACTGATGGCGGTCGGGTCGGTGCCAGCGCCCAGCACCCCATAGAATATGCCGCCGATCACCGCCACGCTGAGCGCCGTGCTCACTTGCAAGGTCGAACTGGTGACACCGGCCATCATCCCGGACAACGCTGGGGCGACGCGCCCTGTGATCATGCGCATCAGGGTCGGCATCGCCAATCCCTGGCCGAAGCCGATGACGAATAGCACGACGGCGAAAATCGCGGGCTGCGGGCCAGGGTTGCCAGGTGTGAGGGTAATGAGGCCTGCGAGTGCGACCAGGCCTGCAACCATCAATGCCAGGCCAACGGCGTTGGTGTAGAGGCCCAGCACGCGTGTGCACAACGGCGCGGTCAACGGCCCGATGAGAAACCCCGCGCCGAAGGGCAGGAAGACCAGGCCTGCATGCAGCGCGCTCACATGCAATGCACCTTGCAGGTAGATCGAGAAAAGCAGGAAGAAGGCACCGATCGTGTAGAACGACAGGGCGACCAGCAATGCCCGGCGCAGCCCCGGCACGCGCAGCGCGGCCGGATCCAGCAAGGGCGCTCCCCCCGCGCTGGCCAGGCGGGCCTGGTGGCGCCAGAAGGTCCAGCCAAGCAATGGACAGGCGATCAGCGACAGCCACGCCCACAGCGGCCAGCCGGCCTCACGACCTTCGATCAACGGCACGATCAGCGTGGCAAGTGTGAGCATCGACAGGCCCATGCCGCCGAGATCGAGCCTGCGCGCATGGCTGGCGCGAGTCTCCTTGATCAAGGGAATGCCGAAGAGGATGACCAGCAGCGCGACCGGCAGATTGATGAGAAAGATCATCCGCCAGCCAAGCCCGAACAGATCGAGCGAAATCAGGATACCGCCCAGTGCCTGTCCGATCACGCTGGCCAGACCGAACACCGCACCATACAGGCTCAGCGCCAGGGGCTTTTCCGCCTCGGGGAAGATCGCCTGTACCGAGGCCAGTGCCTGTGGCGCCATCACTGCCGCGGTGATGCCTTGCAGCGCACGGCCAGTGATCAGCATCCAGGGCGTGGCAGCGAACCCGCAGAGCAACGAGGCGGCGGTGAAGCCGACAAGCCCGATGAAGAACATGCGTCCGCGGCCATGCAGGTCGCCCAGCCGGCCACCGGTGATCAGCGTTACCGCATAAAGCGCGGCATAGGCGGAAATGACCAGTTGCTCGGCCGATGCCGAAGCATTCAGGTCGCTGCGTATCGATGGCAGCGCCACATTGACGATGAAGAAGTCCAGCGGTGGGAGGAATGCCCCGACAAGCAGGACCACGAACATCGCCCAGCGGCGTTGGTCCGGGCCGGCTGCCCTGTCGTCAGGTGCCAGCGTGAGTGAGTGGTCAATATCAGGTGGGTTTTTCATACGAGGCCCTCGTAAAAGATGGGGCCATGCTAGGAAGCGCTTGCAGATGGGGTCAACGCTTTACCCCCTTACAAAAATGAACGTTGAAACTGCAGGAATGACAGTCCCGTCAATGCCTTGCGACTCGCACAATGGCTCGGACAACCGGCTGTGAACGCCGGCTCCCCAGACCTGCAGGAGATCGTTGCAATGAACCTTGAGACTTTGGAAAAACGCCTGGACCGCATCGAAAGCCGCCTGGCGATCGAGTCGCTGATCTGGACCTACGCCCAGGCCTATGACCGCGTGGATGAGGCACTGCTGGAAAGCATCTGGCATGTCGATGCAACCCTGGACTTGCCGGCATTCGGGCACGGAACCGGGCGCGAGGGCATTCTGGCCATGGCTCGGGAATCGTGGCGGAAAATGCCGCACATGCATCACTGGATGGCCAACCCGCTGATCGAGCTTGATGGCGAAAGCGCCACCGCGGTCTCACAGGCCGACTGTCTGTTCCATGACATCGAACAAGGCCCTGTGCAGGCCGCTGGCTTGTACCATGACCGCTTCGAGCGACGCGATGGAGAATGGCGCTTTACCGCGCGACGCTTTGAGCTGATGTTCCTGGTGCCACTGCAAAACTGGCAACCCATTGCCGGTTCGCAGGCGTTCGCCCGCTCATGAAATCAATAGCCTTGCTCGGATGTGGCAACTAGCTCGAACCCGTGTAGGAGCAACTGTCTTGTTCAAAATCTAAAGGCCAGCCCAGGAGCCCGCGCTGCTTCTGTAGGAGCGTCCTTGTGCCGCGATCGGGCGCGAAGCGGCCGCAAGCCAGGCAACCGAAATCTTCCTGATAGGTCTGAGGGCCTGGTTTCACGGCCGCTTCGCGCCCGATCGCGGCACAAGGCCGCTCCCACAGGGGATTGGGCTGGTCTTTAAATTTTGAGCAAGACAGTTGCTTCTACAGGTGCGATGGGCACCTGTAGAAGCGGTTCAGGGTGTGCGTCGGAGCAGCAAGACAGCGCCCGCCAGCTTGCGAAAACACCTTCACTCCTTCACCACCGCCAGCCCCGCTTCCTGGGGTGTTTCGGCCTCCAGCTTCAACCGGTCGGCCTTGCTGATGTACTTGGGCTTGTTGCTCTTGGGCGCCAGCTTAGCGTTGGCTTTCTTGGCGTGAGCCTTCAACAGCTGTTTGATCTTTTTCTGACGATTCATGTTTTTCGCGCCCCTTGAGCGCATCCACTGGCAAAACGCGGCGAGCTTAGCGCCGCCGGCCCTGATGGACAAGGTTATCGATGTGCCGCCAACGAGAAGGGTGCATCGGTCTCGTGCGGCCGGCCGTGAATGATCTGCCGGGTGATCATCTCGCCGCTGGCGCAGGCAAGGGTGAAGCCCAGCGCGCCATGGCCGACGTTAAGCCACAGGTTCTCCAGCCCCGGCGCCCGGTCGATGATCGGCTTGCCCAGCGCAGTGGCAGGACGCAGGCCCGCCCATGCCTGGGCCTGGCGCAGGTCCAGGGCGGGGAACAGTTCCGCCACCTGTGCCTTCAGGAGGTCGATGCGCCGCTTCGGGGCCTCGGCCGAACGCACGCCCATGTCCACCATCGCGGCGATCCGCAGGGTGCTGCCCAGCGGTGCGTAGACAATCTTGCGACTGGCGTCGGTGACGCTGAGCCGGGGCAGGGCGTTGGCATCGGCAGGCTGCACGCTGAGGCTGTAACCGCGCAGCCCATAGAGGGGCAGGCTGATCCCCAGCGGTTTGAGCAAGCCGACACTGGCGATACCTGAGGCGATGATGAAGGCGTCAGCCTCAAGGGTTTCGTTGCCCAGCTTCAGCGCCGTAATCCGCTTGCCCACCTTGGTAAAACCGCTCACGGCCTGGCCCAGCTTGAAGCGCACATTCGCCAGGCCATCCAGATGACGTTTGAGCCCCTCGCAGAACAACCGGCAGTCTGCGGTGGCTTCGCCGGGGGTGAAGATGCCGCCGGCAAGTTGCCCGACCACCCCTGACAGCGTGGGCTCAAGGTCGCTGCATTGGCTGGGCGTCAACAGGCGTTGCTGCGACCCGGCCTGTTGCTGAAGTTCGGCCAGCCTGACTGCGGCGCCCAGCGAAGCTTGGCTGCGATGGATGATCAGTTTGCCGGTCTGGCGGAGGTTGAAATCGATCGGTGTCTGTTGCAGCAACTGCTCCAGCAACGCCTGGCTGCGTTGAGACAGCCTGAGCATCTCGCGTACCGTGCGCTCGGCCCGGCTTGCCCGGCATGCCCGCAGGAAGGCCAGGCACCAGCGCCATTGCTGCAAATCCAGGCGCGGCTGCAGGCGCAGTGGCGAGTCGCTGGCGAGCAACCACCTGGGCAGGTTGGCGAACACCGACGGGTCGGCCAGGGGCGCCACGTAGTTGTAGCTCAGTTGCCCGCCATTGGCGAAGCTGGTCTCCAGGGCGATATCCTCGTTGCGTTCGACCAGCGTGACCTGAAGCCCTTCGCGCGCCAGGTACAGCGCACTCGAAAGGCCAATGACCCCACCCCCCACGACCACCACATGCATGTGCCTTCTCCTGAAATCGTGCCACTGCGCTCAGTATCCAGCCTTGCCGTTCACGTCCGCCAAGGCCTATAACTGCAGCTTCCATAACCTTGGGCTATGACCATGCGTATCCGTCACATCGAAGTGTTCCAGGCAATCCTGCGAACCGGTTCCCTGACGCGCGCAGCACAGGCGCTCAACATCACCCAGCCTGCGGCCAGCAAGCTGCTGGCCCATGCCGAGGCGAACCTGGGTTTCGTCTTGTTCGAGCGGGTCAAGGGGCGTCTGCAGCTCACCCGCGAGGCCGAAATACTGATCCCGGCCATCGACAAGGTGTTCCGCGACCTGGACGATGTGCGGCGGCTGTCGCGCAGCCTCAGGCATCAGTCCAGGGGTGCGCTGCGCATCGGCTGCATTCCGTCACTGGGCTTGAAGGTGCTGCCTCACGCCCTGGCTGCAAGCCAGCGCGCCAATCCCGAGCTGTCCCTGGACCTGATCACCGCCCACAGCGAACAACTGGCGCAGGCGCTGCTGGCGCGCGAGATCTCGATTGCCTTCACTTTCAATGGCCAGCCGCGACCCGGCTTGAAGGTCATTGCCTTGCACGAAGTCGAGCTGGTCTGCCATGACGGCACGCAAGACCAGGGGCCGGTGTCTCTGGATGCCATCGACCCTGCGCGGATCATTGGCCTGCCGGCCTCGGACCCCCTCGGTGAGCTGGTCCGGCCATGGCTTGGCGGCGTGGACAGCCGCACCCAGGTCCAGACCTACTATGTGGCTTGCGCCCTGGCCCAGGCGGGGGCAGGTATCGCCTTGATCGATGAGTTCACCGCCGACGCCTTGCTCCCGCCAGGGCAGCGCGCGCGACGGATCACGCCACGGCTGCCCGTGGTGCTGACAGCGGTGGTGCATGAGAATGCGGCGTTGTCGAAGCTTGAGAAAGACTTCATGGCCTCGGTCAGGCTCATGGCTGCCGGGGCAGCCATAACCTGAACTCATGCTTTGCTGCGTTTGCCTGCCTGGCGGATCGGGGTGCGACTGGCTGCACGCAGGTTGTTTCGCACGACCTTCTTGAACTGCGACGAGAGACGGGACAGGCGGTTATGCATCATGCAGGAGTAGACGAACACGATCGCGCAGACGATGAAGATGATGTGCAGATGCTGCGCGGACGCACACATGAGCGCTGTAATGCATCCTGCGAAGGCATTGAACGCCGCGCCTCGAGCGATGCGATCCCTGCTGACGTAGGTCTCCATCATCCTCACGGCATCGGGGATCGAGTGCGCGACGATCTGCGCGGTCTTTTCGTAAGGCTGTTTCTTCGGGCTGCCAACCAGTCCTTCCCAGATTGACAGGACACGATCGCGCTGTGGCGCGACGGGCTCCAGCCAGGCATGGATCTGCTTGTCCAGTTGCGCGCTTCTTCTGATCAGGAACGAAGACGTGGTGTCGACGTAGATACCCAGCACGTAGACGACTGGCAGGTAGACCAGGATGAAGAGTTCCTTGGTGTCCTTGAGTGCGGCCAAAGGATCCGCTGGAAGATAGGGCGCGTAAAACTTGTGCAGCAAAGCCGCCAGCCACGCCGAAGCGGCAATGCCGGAAATCAGGTATTCGATAAGCGCTACTGCGAACTGCATGGTGCCCTCGGTCAGGCTCGGGTGGGGGGTAGGGGTGGAGTGGCGGTGATCGGGGATATGTGTCCGGGATGATGTGGATCCTGCCACGAGCCTTCATGCGGCAGCCATTTGCAGGGGTTCAGATCGACGTCCTCGTATTGATTGAGCTGGATGCGCTTTCTGTTTTCACGCTCAAGCTGGCGGATATGCTCCATCACCTGTTTGTACCTCAGGTTGAAGGCATACTCGTTTCCTCGATAGGTGATCCCGCTCAGTCGTTTTCGACCCTCGGCAAGGGGAATGAACATTTTCAAGTAGCTTGGACGATAGTTCTTGTCGCACTGAGCCAGCCAGCCGGCCAGAAGGTTCGCCGCTGGCATCTTGTCCTCTGCCATCGCAAGGTTGGTGATCGAGTCGATCTCGCCCCAGGTATCGTCGATGAACGTTTCCTTGACCTTCACCGAGTCATAAGCGATGCCATGATGACTTGCGAACTCAAGGTAGGTTTTGAAGGTGTCGTTGATAAGGGCATAGAAAGCCTGGTCATCGCTTTTGAACAGCTTGCTCAACAAGGTTGAAAAATGCCCCCCGTTTGGGTCGGCATAGACGAAGTGGGTATCGGTCTTGAGCGAGAAGTAGCTGAAGAGGAAGAAGTCTCCCGGTTCGATGCCGCACTCCTTCAGTGCTACATAAGGATGGTCGGCCAGATACAGCTTGCGTTCGCCCTGTTCGTTGAAGCGCCCGATGGCGGCGCTCTGTGGGGGCGGGAAGAACGCATTGGCATCGATCGAGCGGTTCATGAAGGTATGCCTGCGCCCGCTTCTGATCTTGCGCACCCGAGAGAACACCGAACCCTTGCAGTAGGTACGCGACTCAAGAGGTATTGCACCCAGGCTGAAGGCGTAAGGGTTCGATTGCGGCAACAGGTGCTGGCGTATGGCTTTACGATAACCGTCCATTCCGATGATGGGATTGAAGGCGTCGAAGCTGACGGTCAGCGGTGGAACGAATCGAAGCTGGAAATTCATGCGTAGAGCCTTGGGACGTTCTTGCAGTTAACGATCGATTGCCCGCACAACCCTCTTGAACGAGGCGATCAGCGCGTTGGGCCAAGCTTTTTCTCGAAGTACACCCGGTTGAAGCCGTCTTCGCTGCGCCGTGCGACCTCGACATAGCCGAGCCTGGGGTAGAGGCCGAGGTTGTCGGTCATTCGCTCGTTGGTATAGAGCTGCACTGCATTCAGCCCGAGTTGGCGCGCGCGGCTTTCGCACAGGTTGATCAGCGCCTTGCCGATACCACGTCCGGCGGCACTGGGCAGCACGGCCACGTTTTCCAGCAGCATGTGGTTGTCGTGGGGGTAGAACACGATGAAGCCCTGCAGGCTGGCCTGCTCGTCCAGGGCCACGTGGACCCAGCCAGTTGCGATCTGGCTGGCGTAGTCGGCCAGCATGGGGGCGGGCTTGCGGCCTATCAAAGGGATGTAGCGGGCATAAGCCTGTTCGGCGCAGGCCTGGATGGCGGATTGGTCGGCGGGGGTAGCGGGGCGGATCATCGTGCGCTCTCCTGGAGGCGGATGCGGGCTGAACCCGCGGGCGCGATCAGGGCCCGCAGGCTTGCAACCTAGTGGAGATCCTTGAACAGGGCAACCAGATTGCGCATTTGCTCGACTGCCTCGGCAGCCGCTCTGGCGGGGGGAGGCTTTCGCTGCGGCGTATGGTGAAAAAGCCGTCTTCTCGTGAAGTCTTGCGGATGTTATGCAATGCCCGTTCAGCATTGGCGATCTTGATAAATGTATCTCGATACTGCGACTTCACGCAGCCAAGAAATATGAAGGAGGTAACCCTGAAGTGGTCTCCTTCCTGGCGCACTCTGATTGCCGCTGGAAATGATCCGCCCAGTTCATCGTCCCGGAAGCGGTCGAGCAGCTCCAGGCTGAAGTAGGTGACAACCCTCAGCGGATCGGACAGCAGTGTGCCAAACGCTTCGTGCAACGCGGTGTGAAAGCGCGCGAACTTGCGCTCCTTCAAACAACGATCCCAGATCAATGGTCGTCTGGCGTAAAGCTGGAACAGGCGGACATTTGCCTTTGCCTCGTTTCCAGACGGGCCGTTGATGAGTTTCGCCAGGTCTTTGGCCCGCGAACGGGGAGCGTTGGCTGTCAGGATGTCGTGCAATGCTTCCAGGGCTTCGTCATGATTGCTCGCCACTGTAGTGACAAGCTTGCCTAACCCATCGCTGTCGGCAATCTCTTCTTCTTCCTGAATAACTCGACGGAACTGGGCCATAGTGGATTTGACGTGAGGTGCTACCCAGGCTAATTGCTCGATCTGGGTAAGAAAGATCGTCAGCCAGGTGTAGTCGATCGGGATCCATTGCTCGTGGTCAGGTTCGTTTTCGTGACTGTCGAGGTAGATATGAATGCCACGATAGTTCGGGTAAAGGTCTCGCAACGCTTCATAGTAGGTTTTTGTCTGGTCTTTTCCCTCATGGTGACCAAACTTGTTTTCGATCGCGATGTAGAGCTTGGCTGCCGGGTCCACGGCCAGTACGTCGATGTAGCGCTTCTGGTTGTGCACACCCAGTTCGGCTTCGGTCATCACCACGATCGATGAAAATGCCAAGGTTTGGACATTGGATGCGGCCAGGAAGCGTCGGTCGTTGAGGCCCAGGTAATCCGTGCGGCTGGATTGTCCGGCTCGGGTCAGCAGGGACTTGATCGCCTGGTCGCCCAGCCCGTGGCCTTGTGTGGGGTCGATCAACCAGGCCAGAAAGCGAGAAATGTTCACTTCCTTGGGAAAGCAGATCTGAAGAGCGTCGCTGTGGGTGGAAAGCGCGAGCATCCGTTGCACATCCGAGTCGGCGTAAAGAGCGTCGACCAGAGATTCCAAAGTCATGCGAGTCCTGCAAGTCAGGTGGAGAAGATTGGTTCCGGGTGTTAGGGCCATTCACATGGCAGGCTTGTGCAACGTCGGGTGGACCGAGCGGTGGACAAGCGCTAAAGGCATTGTGCCATCAGCGCTTGTAGTGTTGCTATGGTGTCACGCCAATAGTTACTGCTTACGAATACCAACGATGTTCGCAGCCCCCCCTTCCATACGGAAATCGAAGCCGACCTTGTCACCGACCTTCAGCCCTTCGAGCTGCTCGGCGCTGGCCTTGAAGCCCATGGTCATCGCCGGCCACTGCAGTGCAGCCACAGGCCCATGGGCCAGCGTCACCTTGCCGTGCTCGGTGTCGATCGCCTTGACCGTGCCTTCGGCATGTGCGCTTGGCGCTGCCTTGCTGGCCGACATGTCCATGCCCTCCATCGTCATGCCTTCCATGCTTTGCTGCGCTTGCGCACCGGCGGCAAAGGCGACCATCAATACAGCGCCGAGGTACAGATTTTTCATTGGGTTTCTCCTGGTTGGGGGGTATCGGTTACTGCAAGATCGCGACGCCTGATCAGCCAGTACGCCGCGGGAATCACGAACAACGAGAGCAGGGGGGCGGTCAGCATGCCGCCGACCATGGGTACGGCGATGCGGCTCATCACTTCGCTGCCGGTGCCGCTGCTCCAGAGAATCGGCAACAGTCCGGCGACGATCACGGCCACGGTCATTGCCTTGGGCCGGATACGTTGCACGGCGCCCTGGCGAATCGCCTCGCGCAATGCCGCTTCGGAGTGCTCGCCCGTGGCCTGGCGCTCGGTCCAGGCGTTGTTCAGGTAGATCAGCATGATCACCCCGAACTCCGCCGCGACCCCGGCCAGGGCAATGAAGCCGACCCCGGTGGCCACTGACAGGTTGAAGCCCATCAGGTACAGCAGCCACACCCCGCCCGTCAGGGCGAAGGGCAGGGTGCCCATGATCAGCAGCGCCTCGCCGAGACGGCCGAAGGTCAGGTAGAGCAGTACGAAGATGATTGCCAGGGTCGCCGGCACCACCCAGGCCAGGCGGGCATTGGCGCGTTCCAGGTACTCGAACTGGCCGGAGTAGCTCAGGCTCATGCCAGGGTCGAGCTTCACCTCGCGGTCCACGGCCTGGCGCAGGTCGTCGACCACCGACGACAGGTCGCGCCCACGCACGTCGATGTACACCCATCCGGAGGGGCGGGCGTTCTCGCTCTTGAGCATGGGCGGGCCTTCGGCAAGGCGCACCTGGGCCACGCTGGCGAGGGTGATCTGGCCGCCCAGGGCGGTGTAGATCGGCAATTCGCGCAGTGCCTGGACCGAGTCGCGCCACTCGCGGGGGTAGCGCAGGCTGATCGGGTAGCGCGCCAGGCCCTCGACCGTTTCACCCACCGTATCGCCACCGATGGCGCCGGCGACGATGGCCTGCACGTCGGCGATGTTCAGGCCATAGCGCGCCGCGGCCTGGCGATCGATGTCGAGGTCGATGTAGCGCCCGCCGGTGAGACGCTCGGCCAACGCCGAGGTGACGCCCGCTACCCCCTTGGCTGCGCGCTCGACCGCCTGGGTGGCGCGGTCGATCTGGGCCAGGTCGCTGCCGGCCACCTTGACCCCGATCGGGCTCTTGATACCGGTGGCGAGCATGTCGATACGGTTGCGGATCGGCGGAATCCAGATGTTGGTGAGCCCCGGCACACGCACGGTGCGGTCGAGTTCCTCGACCAGTTTTTCGCTGGTCATGCCTGGGCGCCACTGATCCTTGGGTTTGAGTCGCACGAGGGTTTCGAACATCTCAAGCGGCGCCGGATCGGTGGCCGACTCGGCGCGCCCAGCCTTGCCGAACACACTGGCCACCTCGGGTACGGTGCGGATCAGGCGGTCGGTACGTTGCAACAGCTCCGCGGCTTTTTGCGCCGACAGACCGGGCAGGGCGGACGGCATGTACAACAAGTCGCCCTCATCCAGCGGTGGCAGGAACTCGCCGCCCAGGTGGCTCAGCGGCCACAGGCTGCTGAGCAGCACCAGCAGTGCCCCGGCCAGGGTCAGCAACGGCTTGCGCAGCACCTGCTCCAAGGCTGGGCGATAGAGGCGGATCAGCCCGCGATTGAGCGGGTTGCGCGCCTCGGCCGGCAGAGGGCCGCGGATCCAATAACCCATCAGTACCGGCACCAAAGTGACCGCCAGCCCGGCAGCAGCGGCCATGGCGTAGGTCTTGGTGAACGCCAGCGGTGCGAACAGCCGCCCCTCCTGGGCCTGCAGGGTGAACACCGGGACGAACGACAGGGTGATGATCATCAGGCTGAAGAACAGCGCGGGTCCGACTTCCTGCGCCGCTTCGGTCATCACCTTCCAATGCTGTTCACCGCGCAGCACCTGCCCGGGATGCCGCGCATGCCAGGCCTCGACATGCTTGTGCGCGTTCTCGATCATCACCACGGCCCCGTCCACCATCGCGCCGATGGCGATGGCGATACCACCCAGCGACATGATGTTGGCGTTGATGCCCTGGTGGCGCATGACGATCAGTGCGATCAGCACCCCCACCGGCAGCGACACGATCGCCACCAGCGAGGAGCGCAAGTGCCAGAGAAACGCGGCACAGACCAGCGCGACGACGATGAACTCCTCGAGCAGCTTGTGGCTGAGGTTGTCCACTGCACGGTCGATCAGTTGGCTGCGGTCATAGGTGGTGACCAGCTCCACGCCGGCCGGCAGGCTTTTCTTGAGTACTTCGAGCTTGTCCTTGACGCGCCCGATGGCCTCGCGGGCATTCTTGCCGCTGCGCAGGATCACCACGCCACCCACGGCCTCGCCCTGGCCATCCAGCTCGCCGATACCGCGGCGTTCCTGCGGGCCAAGCTGGACCCTGGCCACATCGCCCAGGGTCACCGGTGCACCATTGGCCGCCAGGCGCAGAGGGATGGCGCGAAAGTCATCGAGCGTCTTCAGGTAGCCCGAGGCGCGCACCATGAACTCCGCCTCGGCCTGTTCCAGCACGCCGCCACCGGTCTCCTGGTTGGCCTTGCCGATCGCCTGCGCCACCTCGTCCTGAGTGATACCCAGGCTTGCCATGCGCAGCGGATCGAGCACCACCTGGTACTGCTTGACCATGCCACCGATGCTCGCGACCTCGGCCACATCGGGCAGGGTCTTGAGCTCGAAGCGCAGGAACCAGTCCTGCAGGCTGCGCAACTGTGCAAGATCGTGCCCACCGCTGCGGTCGACCAGGGCGTACTGGTAGATCCAGCCCACCCCCGTGGCATCCGGGCCAAGCACAGGCCTGGCCGTGGCCGGCAGGCGCGACTGCACCTGGCTGAGGTACTCCAGCACACGCGAGCGTGCCCAGTACAGGTCGGTGCCGTCCTCGAACAGCACGTAGACGAAGCTGTCGCCGAACGCGGAGAAACCGCGCACGGTCTTGGCCCCCGGCACCGAAAGCATGGTGGTGGTCAGTGGGTAGGTGACCTGATTCTCGACGATCTGCGGGGCCTGCCCGGGGTAGGAGGTGCGGATGATCACCTGCACGTCCGACAGGTCCGGCAAGGCATCGATCGGCAGGCTGCGCAGGGAAAACACGCCCCAGGCTGCCAGGAACAGCGTGGCCAGCAACACGAGGATGCGGTTGCCGACCGACCAGCGAATCAGTTTCGCGATCATGGCCGAGCCTCCTGCGCGGCAGGCATCGAATCCGGCGCAGTGGTGGCCTCGATGCCCTTGAGGCTGGCCTCGGAGTCGATCAGGAACTGTCCCGATGCAACGACCTTCTGGCCTGCCTGCAACCCCTGCAGCACGGCGACCTGGCCGCCGCTCTCCTGGCCCAGCAGCACCTCGACCGGACGGAAGCGGCCCTGGTCCTCGGCGAGCATCACCAGGTCGCGCTTGCCGGTCCGGATGACGGCCTCGGCCGGCAGCGTCAGGCCCTCATCGTCTGGCGCTTCCGGGCTCAGGGTTACCTGTGCCGTCATGCCGGGCCGCAGTCGTCCCTCGCGGTTGGGCAGCTCGATGCGCAGGCGCAAGGTGCGGCTTTGCGGATCGGCATCGGCCAGCAGGGCGGTCAGTGTGCCGCTCACCGTCTCGCCGGGATACGCCGGCAGGCGTGCCTGCACCGCCTGGCCCTCGCGCAGACCCTGGGCCTGGGCTTCGGGTACCGCGGCTTCGAGCCATACCTGGGCGATACCGTTGATCCGCGCCAGTGTTGCGCCCGGCGTCAGCGTCATGCCCGGTCGCAGGTCCAGGCTCTGCAGCGAACCCGCGCTGGGCGCCACCAGGGTCACCCACTGCTGCACCTTGCCGCTGCGCGCGACTCGCTCGATCAGCTCGGCAGGCATGCCGGCCAACAGCAACCGCTGGCGCGCAGCAGCCTGCAACCCCGCATCGCCGGTACGGCGCAGTGCGAGAAACTCCTCCTGCAACCCGGCCCACTCCGGTGCCAGCACATCGGCCAGCGGCGCGCCTTTGGCGACCACATCGCCGGTGGCGCGCCCGTAGGTGCGCTCGACGAAACCCGCGGTACGTGCCTGCAATACGCTGAAGTCGCGTTCGTCGAAGGCCAGCACGCCGCTGACCTGCAGTGTGCGTTGCAGCCGGCTGCGCGTCACGGTCGCCAGACGTACCCCCAGATTCTGCTGAACGCCCGGGGTGATCTGCACCGCCGGTTGCCCCTGACCGCCATCACCCTCGGCATACTTGGCCACCAACTGCATGTCCATGAAGGGTGACTTGCCCGGTGCCGGGAAATGCTGCTGCGGGTACATCGGGTCATACCAGTACAGCGCCTTCTGTTCTGCGAGTGCCGCCGCCGTGGTCGGGCCGCCTTTGCGGGCGAGCCCGTAGCCGACGCTGGCGCCGACCGCCAGCGCGAGCACCGCGATCAAGCCGATGGATGTGTGTTTCATGCCTGCACCTCGCCATAGATGAAGTGCAGCCGCGCGGCGGTCGCCGCCAACTGCCCTTGCCAAACGATATCCTGCAATTGCGCCTCGACCCGCTGACGGCGGGCTGCGAGCAGATCGCCCAACGCCGACTTTCCGGCCCGGTAATCGGCCAGGGCCAGGCGAACCCGTTCTTCGGCCAGGGGTAGCAACGTCTCGCGACTGCGCGTGACGGCCCGTTGCAGGCGCTGGTACTCGGCCAGGTCCGTTTCCAGTTGCGCGGTGTGCTCGCGCAGCGCGGCTTGTTGCTCATCCTCGAGCTGACGCACTTGGGCCTGGCGAGCGGCGATGGTCGGGTCCTGGCGCGAGCCGGTGAACAGCGGCAACTGGAAGCTGACTTGCAGGCTGACCATGTTGCTGAATGCCGGGCCGCGTCGTTGGTAGTCCAGCTCCCAGCCCCAGTCGGATTTCTTCTCGGCTTGTGCCTGGTGCACCTGCGCCTGGGCTTCGCGGGTCATCGCGCCATAGGCGGCCAGTTCCGGGTGCACATGCAGGGCGTGCAGGTATGCCGGGGCATCCACTGCCCATTGCGGGAAGCTGCGCGCCAGGGTCTCGCCGTCCTGGCCGATCCAGCGTTTGAGCGCCGCACGCGCCTGGGAGGCCTGGCTGAGCAACTGGTCTTTCTGCTCATCCAGTTGCGCGGCCTCCTGCCCAGGTGCCAGGGCATCGGCCGCGGCGCCGCCACCACCGGCCAGGCGCGCCCGCACGGCGGCGTCCAGCAGACGGTTCTCGTGGTAGAACGCCTCGAACTGCTGCAGCTTGCGTTGCACGGTATAGGCCGCGATCCACGCCTGGGCCGTGGCTGCGCGTACTTTCAGGCGCTCCACCAAGGCTTCGGCATCGGCCCGTTCGACGGTCGCTTGGGCGGTCTCGACCCGCGCCTTGCGCTTGTCGCGGTTGGGCACTTCCTGGGCCAGGCCGACCACTTGCATGGTCATGAAGTCGCGGTTCGTGCTCCAGCGGTCGCTGCCGTCCACCGGCAGGTTCTGCAGCCCGAGGTTCAGGCGTGGATCGGGCAATTCACCGGCTGGCAGCACCGCATTGCGTGCCGCAGTGACCTGCTCCTGGCGCGCCTGCAGGGAAGGGGCGTTGCGTTCGGCCAGTCGCAGGGCGTCGTCCAGGGACAATGCAGCGGCCTGCGCCGACAGTGCCGGCAGCAGGATCAGCAGGGTGGCCGCAAGCGTCCACCCGGCTTGGAAACGTAGGGGAGTCATGGACATGATTCCTTGAAAACACTCGCGCACAGGCGCATGCCATTGCCTGGCCGCAAGGACAGGGCAATGGAGTGAGGGTCAGCAAGGGATCAGGCGCGCGGAGGACGCCAGCGATCAGGCGGTGCGCGCGACAGCAGACTGTGGGCGTAGCTGTCGGAGGGGCGTGGGGTGGCGAAGGTCAGGGCAGGTGTCGCGAGGCTGACCTGCAAGGTGGTGGCGGTCTTGCACTCTTGGCCGGCCTTGCAGGCCTTGGAGGCGTGCTGCGAGGAGGATTTGCCGCTGTCCTGGTCCTGGCAGCAGTCATGGTCCATCCCCGCCATCATGCTCATGCCCATGGCCTGCATGGGGCAGGGTTCGGCAGGCGATTCGATGCCCGCCATCCCGGAGAGGGGAAGCGAGAGCATCAAAAGCAGGATGATCAGGCGGCGCAGGGTGGCGGACATGGCGCGAGTCTAGCGGGAATTGCGTTAGGGGAACATTAACAAAATGTGTCTGCGCCAGGCTGGCCGCTCGCTTCGAAACCAAAAGCCAGCCCAATCCTTGTTCAACATCCAAAAGCCAGCCCAATCCCTGTGGGAGCGGGCTTGCCCGCGAAAAGGGCACTGCGGTGAATGGCACGGGCTACACCCGTGTTCGCGGGCGAGCCCGCTCCCACCAAGAGGCAGAGCCGGGCGGTTCAGTGAACGGCGCCGAACCCCGATCCTGGTACCTGCCGCAATGCTCCGACCAGGGCATCTGCCTGTCCGAGCGCGATCTCAAGGCTGCGCATGCTGGCACCCATCAACTGGCGCACCTCGACATCGGCACAGGTATCGTGGGCATGGTACGCATCGGTATAGGCGTGGAGCATGAAGTGGCAGGCGTTGGACAGCACCTCCTCGATGGGGACCAGACCTTCGAGAATGGCGGTGGAGAGGGATTTGCCGGCGGGGACTGCGAATTTGCGGAGGAGATTTTCGGGTGGGTCGGGGACGATTTTTTTCATGACAGCTCCGTGTAGGTTGAACTGCATCCTTTCGTTTCCACACGTTAGGGTGGCAGCTGTTCACGGGGTGGAAAGCCGGGTACACGGAAAACCCCGGTAGGTCCGAAGACCTCCCGCGCACAGCTGCCATAAAGGGCTGCCGCTTTCCATGTATCCGGGTTTCCACACCCGGTCGCTGAACATCAGCGACCGGGGAAGCCTATGGGCCAGGCTTCCCCGGGACAATCAGACGGGAGTCGACAGGTTGCGTAGGGTATTTCCCTGTGGCCATTGCTCTCTGTCAGACGCGGAGTAGTCCGCTGTAGGAATTAGCCCTTTATCGCGGCGCTTACGGCAAGTCGAGGCTGTACTCAGCGGCCGCGCCCCAGCGCATCCGGATTGGCCACGTTCATCGGCGCACCCTCGAAAAACGCCAGCACATTATCGAAAGCATCACCGAAGTACAGCTCGTAACCCGCCTTCTCCACATACCCCAGGTGCGGCGTGCACAGTGCGCGCGGGTGCTGGAGCAAGGGGTGGGCAGGGTCGAGCAGCGGTTCGCTCTCGTACACATCCAGGGCAGCAAAGCCCGGGCGTCCATTGTTCAGTGCCGCGAGCAGGGCACCGGGGGCGATCAGCTCGGCGCGGCTGACGTTCACCAGCAGGGCATCGGGCTTCATGTGTGCCAGGTCTTCGCCGGTCACGAGGTGGCGAGTGCTGTCGGACAGGCGCAGGTTGAGGCTGACAATGTCGGCTTCGGCGAAGAACGCCTCGCGCGAAGCTGCAGCCCGGTGGCCATGGGCCTGGGCAGCTGCGCGGCTGCTCTCGCTGCCCCACACCAGCACCGGCATGTCGAAGGCCTGGGCGTAACGCGCCAGGCGTTGGCCGATCTTGCCGTATCCCCAGATCCCCAAGGTCTGCCCCGCCAGGGCCTGCCCCAGGTTGACCTGCCAGCGCCCTTGCCTGAAGGCATCGATGGCCGGCACTAACTGACGGCGGGCGTTGAGGATCAGCGTCCAGGCCAACTCAGCCGGCGCTACCGGCGAGCCGCGGCCTTCGGTCACGACAACGCCGCGTGCGGTGCAGGCAGCCAGGTCCAGGTGGCTGGATACCTTGCCGGTCTGGCTGATCAGCTTGAGCTTGGGCAACCGGTCGAGCAGCGCCGCGTCGATGCGCGTGCGTTCGCGGGTGAGCACGAGCGCGTCGGCATCGGCGAATCGCTCGACGAGCTGGTCCTCGGTGGCCGGTTGCAGTTGGTGGAGCACAGTGACCTGGTGCTTGCCCAGGCGGGCGAAGCAGTCGAGCGTGCTGATCACATTCTGGTAGTCGTCGGGGATGACAATGTGCATGTGCGGCGGTCCGAGCGGGTCTGGAGAGATCAGACGATAGCCGAATTCGCCAGCGGTGCACGAGCCCTCTTCAGGTATCGCCACCGCGCGATAGCGCCTGGAGTACGGCCATCGCCTGTGCAGCGTCGTCACTGGCGACAAAGATATGGTCGTGATAATAGGCGGCGATCACGTTGCAACTGATGCCCGCTTCCCCAAGTGCGCTGGCGAAGGCCGCAGTGAGGCCGACGGCATCGAGCGCGGAGTGAATGGTCAGGGTGATCCAGGCCGCGACGAAGCTGTACTCCAGGCCCAGCGCATCGGCGCGTGAACGGTCGAGGATTGCGGTCAGACCTTCCTGCTCGCGGAAGCTGCCGAGCACTTCGCTGCCCTGCAAAGCTGCGCTGTCGGCCACGGTGCAGAACACGTATTCGCCGGGGTTGAGTTTGGGGCTCATGCCGCGCAGCAGCGCGGTGATGGATTTTTCGCCTGACATGGGGGAGCTCTGTGTCTGAAAAGTTTGCCAGTGTGCCTGTCCGGTACCGATCAGTAGAGCGAATGTTGCTGATAGCCGATTAGCCTGGCTTATGTAGACAACGATGGACGCAGGCTTGCGGGCTGTGGAAGATTGATCCCCCTTTGGTGCCAGACTGTTCCCCCGCAAAGCGAGTGAAGCAATGGATCTGAAATTCAGTCATGTCGATGTACTGGTGAGCGACCTCGAGGCCGCGTGTGCGTATTACGCACGGATACTCGGTGCGCGGATCTCGAAAACCCAGGTCTGGGAGCGCGGCGGCCTGCATGTGCACTACGCCGTGGTGCTGATGGGGGCGGAGCGTTTCATGCTGGTCCAGCCGCTGGCAGGCAATCTCAAGACGCTACTCGAGACCCAGGGCGAGGGCACCATCTACCGCCATTGCTATTCGACCCCGGACATCGAGGTGGTGTACGACCAGCTGATGGCGCAAGGTGTTCAGCCCGAGGACGAAAATGGCAACCCGCTGGCCCGAAATGACCTGCAAGCACCGGGAGGCGGGCGGATCATCTGGCTGCCCAAGCAGTTCGGGCACTTTTCGATCGAGATCCTCGAGGCCGAGGGGCTGGAGCGCTTTATCGAAGAGGTGTTTGCCTGACCTGGCATCGACCTCGATCGATCAACGGAAGATCAGCGACTGATGGGCTGCACCGCCAGTACGGGCGCCGTCACCTACCGCAATCGCCACGTTCCCTGCGGCCACTGCCGCATCGCCGCAGGCGAACACACCCGGCACGCTGGTTTCGCGCAAGGCATCGACCTTGATGAAGTCGCCGGTCGGTCCCGCCTCGAGGGCGCAACCCAACTGCTGCGCCAGCGGGCTGGCGATACGCGTGTGTGGCTGGGTGAACAGGCCCGCCAGGGCGATCACCCGGCCGCTGGCCAATCTCACCTCGGCGTGCTCGCCGCCCACCGCTATCACCGCCTCGCGCTCGACCACCACACCGCGCTTGTCGAGCAGCGCCTGCTGTTCGGCATCGGGCTCGAAGACCTGATTGAGGAACAAGGTGGTCGGCCCCCAGTCGGGGACCAGCAATGCGTGGTGGATGGCCAGGGGTGAGGCGGCCAGAACGCCAATCGCCGCACCGCCCATTTCATACCCATGACAGTACGGGCAATGCACCACGCTGCGGCCCCAGCGCTCCTGCAGACCGGGCACATCCGGCAGTTCATCGACCACACCGGTGGCCAATATCAACCGCGCACCGGTGAAGGTCTGGCCATCGGCGCAGGTGACCGCGAAGCCTTGGTCAGCCTTGCTGGCCTCGACGGCTGCTTGTGCTAGCCACTCGACGGTCGGGTAGGCAAGCAACTGCTCGCGTGCCTGACGGGCGATGAGGGCGGGGTCGGTGCCGTCCTGAGCGAGGAAGCCGTGGGCGTTGCGGGCGAAGCGGTTACGCCGCTGCCCGGCATCGATCACCAGGACCTTGCGGCGTGCCCGCGCCAGTTGCAGGCCGGCCGAGATACCGGCGTAGCTGCCGCCAACGATGATCACATCGAATTGCATGGGAGGTTCTCCGTGAAAGTCTCGACACAACGTAAGTTGCGTGAATGAGCGCGTCAAGTTTCTCGTAACTTTTGTTGTGTCGGGTGATACTGCGCGCACCTCCCTCGACGATTGCCCTCCCATGAGAAACGACACCCGCCTGTCCCGCATGCTCCATGTGCTGATTCACATGGCGCGGCACGAACAGCCTGCGACGTCCGAAACCCTCGCGCAGATGCTTGGCACCAACCCGGTGGTGGTGCGGCGCACCATGGGGCTTTTGAGAAAGCAGGGCTATGTGCAGTCCGAAAAGGGCCACCGCGGCGGGTGGACATTGGCCCGCCCGCTGGAACAGATCACCCTGCTGGATATACACGAAGCACTCGGGGCTTCGACGTTGTTCGCCATTGGTCTTGCGACCGATCACCCGCAATGCCTGGTCGAACAGGCAGTGAACGCCGCGCTGACCGACGCCTTCGATGCAGCACAGGCGCTGCTGCTCGAGCGCCTGGGGAGCGTGACCCTGGCGCAGTTGGCAGAAGATTTCGAACGGCGTTACCAGGGCCGTGTGCCCTTGGCCAAAGCGTGATTTGCCGGTATCGATCAATACCGGCACCGGTCACCAAAGCACGATATCGTAGGTCAGGTAGAGCCGATTGCTATCGCGGCCACGGGCGAAATCCGAGCGGTACACGTAGTTGCGCAGCTTGGCGCCCAGCCCCTTGAACGGTCCGGATTGCACAACGTAGGCCAGTTCCGCGTCGCGTTCCCATTCGCGCAACCCGTCTTCGCCTGAGCGCTGGTTGTCGCCACTCAGGTAGCGGGTCATGAAGGTCAGTCCCGGCACCCCTGCGGCAGCGAAGTTGTAGGCATAGCTGGCCATCCAGGTCTTCTCGTCTTCCTCGATGAATTTTCCGATACCGACGTTGCTGAACGAATACACGGTCGCGCCGCTGATGTAGGGCAGGCCGGCGTCGCCGCGCAGCACCTGGTAGCCGGTGCCGAAGGCATGGCCACTGTGGCTGTAGGTCAGTTGCCCGCTGAGCATGTGGTTGTCGATGCGTCCGGCCTGGGCCGCGCCCTCGTCGCGACTCCTGAAATAGCGCAGGTCGCTGGCAAGCGTGCCACCGGCCAGCGGTAGGTCATGCTGGATGCCGGCGAAGTCCTGGCGGTAGAAGTCGCTCAACTCACCGTGGAAATAACTCAGGCGCAGTTGCTTGCTGACCGCGTAGTCGGCGCCGCCGTAGCTGAAATCGCCGGATTCACGACCGCTGTAGCCGTCCACAAACAGCCCGGTGCTGTTCGATGAGTCGCGCTGCTTGAAGCGATCCAGATGCCCGAACGTGAGGGTGAGGTTGTCGAAGTCGTTGCTGACCAGTTGGCTGCCCTGGTAGGTCTGCGGCAGCAGGCGGGCGTCGTTGTAGACCAGTACGGGTGTCTTGGGCAGCAGTGTGCCGTGCTTGACGACTGTCTTGCCCAGGCGTGCCTTGGCAGTGACGCCGGCGCTGGCGAATTCTTCGGCGGCGTGGCCGTCGTCGTGTACCGGCAGCAAGCCGGTGCCACTGCGTCCGGGGCCTGAGTCCAGGCGCACGCCAAGCAGGCCCGATGCGTCGATGCCAAGCCCCAGGACACCCGGGGTATAGCCGGATTGATAATCGAGCAGAAAGCCTTGCGCCCATTCCACTCGCTCGCTTTTGGCGTTGGCGGCGGCGCGGCTGCTCATGCCCTGTTCGTCACGGAAATTCTCGTTGAAGTAGACGTTGCGCAGTTGCAGCTTCAGTGTGCTGTCGTCGATGAAACCGGCAGCGTCGACAACAGGCATGCAACCGCAGAGCAGGGCACAGCCGGCCCCTCGCAGAACGATTCGAGACATGATCGGTACTCTAATGTGGGACGCGCAGAAGGCGGGCGCCAGTGGGCGCCGCGCAGTGGTTCAGACGAAGAACGACAGGGCGCCGGTGAGCAGCGCCAGTGCGGTGATCACCAGTGAGGTCAGCACCGCCCATTTCACCGTGGCCTTCTGGAAGTCGCCGATGTCGCGGTCGACCATGCCCACCAGCAGCAGGGTCGAAGCCACCAGTGGGCTCATCAGGTGCACCGGTTGGCCGAGTACCGAGGCCCGGGCAATCTCCACCGGATCGATGCCGTAGGCTGCCGCAGCGTTGGCCAGGATCGGCACCACACCGAAGTAGTAGGCGTCGTTGGAGAGCACGAAGGTCAGCGGCATGCTGGTCAGCGCCACCACCAGCGGGAACCAGTGGCTCCAGGCCTCCGGGATCCAGTCCACCAACGTCTGGGCCAGCGCATCGACCATCTTGGTGCCGGAGAAGATACCGGCGAAGATGCCCGCTGCGAACACCAGCAGCACCACGGTCATGGCGTTGCCGGAATGGGCGAGGATGCGTGCTTTCTGCACCTCGAGTTGCGGGTAGTTGATCATCAGTGCGGCGACGAAGCCAATCATGAACAGGATCGCGGCGTGCATCAGGCCCATGACCAGGGCGCTCATCACGATGATGACCAGCACCAGGTTGACGTAGGCCAGGCGTGGGCGCTTGTGCGGGTTATCGCCGAGGATCTCCTTGATGTAGCAGTTGCCGCCCCCGGACTCCAGCGCCACGTTGCCGATGCGTCGGCGTTCGGCACGACCGAGCAGGAACGCGGTGAATACCACCCAGGCGGCACCTCCGATCACCGTCGGCAGCATCGGGATGAAGTATTCGGTCGCATCCAGGCCAAGTGCGGCGATGGCGCGGGTCGCCGGGCCACCCCAGGGGCTCATGCCGCTCATGATGCTCAGCGACAGCATGGAAATGGTGGCGAGGATCATCGGGTTCATGCCGATGCGCTTGTAAAGCGGCAGCATCGCCGCGCAGGTGATCATGTAGGTGGTGGTGCCGTCGCCGTCGAGGGCCACCAGCAACGACAGCAGCGCGGTGCCGATGGCGATCTTGATCGGGTCACCATTGACCCGCTTGAGGATCTTGCGAATCAGCGGATCGAACAGGCCGGCATCGATCATCAGGCCGAAGAACAGGATGGCGAACAGTAACAGGGCGGCCGATGGTGCGACCATTTTCAGACCGTCGAGCATCATCTTGCCCAGGTCCGGGGCGAAGCCGCCGATGATCGCGAAGACGATCGGCACCACGGTGAGTGCGACGATCGGTGACAGGCGTTTGCTCATGATCAGGTAGGTGAAGGTCACCACCATGACCAGGCCAAGGAGTGCAAGCATGGGTCGTTTCTCTTGTTTTTATTGTCGTCATGGTCGCCTGGCGCGCAGGCGTCCGCCAGCCCCCGCCCGAGGCGGGGGATCAAGTGAGGTGAATGTCAGTGAGTACGATGGGGTGGGGTTGCAGCCTGGGTAGGCTGCCAGGCCTGCTCGGCCGGGGTGTCGGCTTTGCCGCTGGCCAGGGTGCGCATGAGCGTTTCCCGGTCGCAGGCGTTCTCCGACAACGAAATGACTACGGTGGCCACCGCGTTGCTCGCCAGGCTGGTGAGGGCTCGCGCCTCGGACATGAAACGGTCGATACCGATCAGCAGTGCAAGGCCGGCCAGCGGGATGTCGTGGATGACCGTAAGGGTCGAAGCCAAGGCGACGAAGCCGCTGCCGGTAACACCTGCAGCCCCTTTGGACGACAGCAGCATGATCGCCAGCATGGTCAGGATCTGGCCGAGGCTCAGGTCGATGTTGCAGGCCTGGGCGATGAACACCGCGGCCAGCGACAGGTAGATCGCGGTGCCGTCGAGGTTGAACGAGTAGCCGGTCGGTAGCACCAGGCCCACCACGCCTTTCTTGCAGCCCAGAGCCTGGAGCTTTTCCAGCATGCGTGGCAGCACCGGCTCTGTGGACGAGGTCCCCAACACCACCAGGAACTCTTCGCGCAGGTAGCGCAGCAGCTTCCACAGGCTGAAGCCATGCGCCCGGCAGATGCCGCCCAGCACCACTATGACGAAGAAGGCGCAGGCGATGTACAAGGTGCCGATCAGCTTGGCCAAGGCACCGAGCGAGGTGATGCCGTACTGGCCGACGGTGAAGGCCAGTGCGCCGAAGGCTCCGATCGGGGCGAAGCGCATCAGGTAGCCAAAGATGCGGAACACCATCTGCGACGCGGACTCCAGCACCTCCAGCACCGGCCTTGCGGATTCGCCCATGGCTGAGAGGGCGAAACCGCAGAGCACGGCGATGAACAGCACCGGCAGTACTTCGCCTTTGTCGAAGGCACCGATGAAGGTCTCGGGGATGATATGCATGAAGAAGTCCACCACGCCCAGTTTGGCGGCGGAGGTGGTGTATTGGCTCAGGCCCGCAGTACTGAGCGTTGCTGGGTCGATGTTCATGCCCACGCCTGGACGGAACAGGTACACCGCGACCAGGCCGATGATCAGGCTGACCACGGTCAACACCAGGAACAGCAACAAGGTCTTGCTCATCAACCGACCCAGCGAACGGCGGTCGGTCATGCCGGCGATGCCGGTGACGATGGTGCAGAACACCACGGGCGCGATCATCATCTTGATCAGCTTGATGAAGGCATCGCCCAGCGGCTTGAGCGCAACGGCCTGTTGCCCCCAGAAGTGACCGACCACCACGCCTAGCAGGACGGCGCAGAGAATCTGAAAGTACAGCGATTTCATGAGTTTCATAAGGCATCACCCATTATTGAAGTTGTGCGGATGCGCTGGATGGAGCTGGATCGGGCTTAGCCCGCGAGTCGCCGCGTGGACGGTGCGTAGACGAACCCCGAGAACAATCGGCGTGCGGTGCGTACCACCGAGGCTTGCAGTGTCTGGCCATCGGCACCGGAGCGCGACAGGGCGATGTCGATGGCCCCGCTTGGATGCTCCAGACGTACCTCACGCAGGGTCAGGGCCTGTTCACCGAGCAGGTCGCCGATCACTGTGCCGGGGCTGACACAGGCAGTGGCCAGTCCGATCGCACCGGTGATCGCCAGCGCCCGGTGGCAGCTGTGCGGCATGAAGTAGCGAACCTGCAGAGTGCCATCGAAGCGTGGTGCGGATACCACGACCGGCTTCGGGATCACCATGTTGCTTACATCTCCCAGGCCCATGGCCCGGCCGGCCTTCAGCCGCAGGGCTTCGAGGCGTTTGAGCAGCTTTGCATCGGCGTCCAGTTGAGCCGGGCTCTCGCTGCCCTCAAGCCCCAGGTGACGGGCGTCGACGATCATCATCGGCATGGCCATGTCGATACAGGTGACCGGTACGCCATCGATCACCTGCTGGGACTGGCCAGTGGGGAACAGGCTGCCGGTCTTGCTGCCGACGGCATCGAGGAATGTCAGGTGCACAGGGGCCGCGGTCCCAGGAACGCCGTCGATGGCGGTACGGCCCTCGTAGCGCACGATCCCGCCAGGCGTCTGTACCAGAGAGTTGACGAATGTGCCGGTATTGAGGTTGCGGATGCGGACCAGTGTCTGGCCGTCGTTGCCCTTGACCAGCCCTTGTTCGATGGCGAAGGGGCCGACCGCGCAAAGCATGTTGCCGCAGTTGGGCGCGGTATCGACACGGCGCTCGGCGACCATCACCTGCACGAACAGATAATCGACATCGGCATCGGGGTGCAGTGAGGGGCTGATGATCGCAACCTTACTGGTCTGCGGGCTGCCGCCGCCAATGCCGTCGATTTCCAGTTCATGGCCCGAGCCCATCAGGGCGATCAGCATCTCGTCGCGCTCGACGATATTGGACGGCAAGTCCCAGGCATGGAAGAAGGGGCCTTTGGAGGTCCCGCCGCGCATCAGCACACAAGGAATTCGTTGCATGAAGTCTAGCTCTTGTTGATCAATGGACATCATTGATGTGTATGGGACAAGAGTGACAGGGGTGGATAAATCAATCAAATGCAAATATCGTCGCTATTATTGCGTTATACAAATAAATTGTCGGCCAGTGTCTGAAAGAGAATCAGCATGGAATATGAGCTTCAAGACATACGATCTTTCGTGAAAATCGCCGAACTGGGCAGTTTCCATGAGGCTGCAGAGGTTTTGCACTTGTCGCAGCCAGCCTTGAGCCGCCGCATCAAGAAGCTTGAGGACGGCCTTGGGACACCCCTGCTCGAACGCACCACGCGGCGCGTCGGACTGACCAGTGTCGGGCGTGACTTTCTACCCAAGGCCCGGCGCCTGCTGGACGATTTCGAGGATTCGATCCTGAGCATTCGCGAGCTGGCCGAGCGCCAGACCGGGCAGGTAACTTTGGCCTGCATCCCTACCGCAGCGTTCTACTTCCTGCCCTCGGTCATTCGCCTCTACAACGAACAGTACCCCAAGATTCGTATTCGCCTGCTCGACCTCAGTGCCAACGATGGCCTCGAGGCGGTGCTGCGTGGCGAGGCCGATTTCGGGATCAACATGATGAGCGGGCAGCACCCGGACATCGAGTTCGTTCCACTGGTGCAGGAGCAGTTCGTGCTGGCCTGTCGGCGCGACCATGTGCTGGCTGGGCGCGTGTCGGTGAGCTGGACGGAACTGGCCGAGCACCGGCTGATCGGGGTAGGGCGGCTCAGCGGCAACCGCATGCTGCTCGACCACGCGCTGTCGGGATTGGGGCTGCGGCCAAAGTGGTTCTACGAAGTACAGCATCTGTCGACCTCGCTGGGCATGGTCGAGGCCGGGTTGGGGGTGTCGGCGATGCCGAGCCTGGCGATGCCGGCGGCGGATCACCCGACCCTGGTCAGCGTGCCGCTGATCGAGCCCGAGGTGACCCGCACGCTGGGCCTTGTGTATCGCCGCGGCGCTTCATTGTCGCCAGCGGCGGAGAAATTCGTCTCGATCCTGCTGGAGCAGTGGCCGAACGTGTGAGCCGCCCTGTAGACAGGGCGGGCTGTTGCGCCTCGGTCAGCGAATCGCCACCGGGTTGATGTTCACCTGGGTCGAACCTTTGTAGAGCGGCTGGCCAAGCACGAACATGAACTCGAAGGCCTTGTCCTTGACCAGCGCCCGAGTGTCGATCAGCTCGAGGTTGTAGATCCCGCGCTTGGCCAGCATGAACTGGTTGACCGGGAACTCGTCGCCCGTGGGGTTCGGATACACCTCCGAGGCCCAGGTATCACCGCCGAAGGCGACGATGCCCTGGTCGGCCAGCCATTGCGCAGCCGGCAGGTCGATGCCGGGCTCGGTGGCGAGAAACTGTGCGTTATCCTTGCCGATCAATTCCAGCCAACCGGTGTTGAACAGCACCACATCGCCTTTGCGCAGGGTGATGTGCTGCTTTTTCAGCACGGCCTGGATGTCGGCGACGGTGAACGCGGTGCCGCCGGGAACGATGGCCTGGCCGTAGTGTGCGGTCATGTCCAGCACCACGCCGCGGGTCACCATCGGCGGTACCTTTTCGATCCCAAGCTTCGTCACGCCTTCGACCGTGACGAAATCGGCGGCCTTGTTGCCGTTGTAGTAGACGTTGTCGATGCCGATATGGCCGATGCCGTTGAGCTGGGTGCCGACGCCGGTCCAGCCGTTGACCAGTTCATCGTTGAAGGTGAACTTGTTGCGACCGAGGGTCTGGCCGGCCTGTTCGCCGGGCTGGATGTTGTAGAGGTGGAAGCTGCGGTGGCGAAAGGCTGGCAGGTCCTTGCTCACCGGCACGGCAAGGGGGTAGGTCTTGCCGGTCTTGATCAACTCGGCGGCCTGCTTGACCACGTCGGGGGTGAGCAGGTTGGCCGCGCCGATTTCATCCTGGGCGCCATAAGGCGAGGCTTGCCAGTCGGCGGCCAGTGCACTGTGCGCAGTGGCGGCCAGTGCGGTGGCCAGGAGCAGGGGTTTGAACGCTTTCATGGAATCTCCGAGGTGTGAAATGCAGTCGGGAGATTCTCGGCAGCGGGCGGTCTGGGAAAAAGTAGCGGTCGGGACAATCACTTTTGTCTGTGGGGCAACAGGGGGGCCATCGCGGGACAAGCCCGCTCCCACAGGGATTGAGCTGGCTTTTAGATTGTTGGATGAGGCCCTTGCTCCTGCCATCACGGTGTCCAGCTACCTGAGAACACTCGACAATCACACCTCCAGACACCGCTGCAACGCCTCGATAAACACCCCCTCTGCCCGACTCAAGCGCTGCTCGCGGTTCCACAGCAGGTGGATATCCACATCGGCAATCCCTTCATGCGGCGCCAGCTTCCATAGCAGCCCGGCCTGCACATCGGCGGCCACCACATGCTCGGGCAGGCATCCTATACCGAACCCTGCGATCACCAGCCGACGCACTTCTTCAAGGCTCGGGGAGGACGCGACGATCCTGCCGGAAAACCCTTGCTGGTCGCGGAAGATGGTCAATGGCGAGAGCATGCCGCCAATCTGGTCGCTGGTGAAACTGACGAAATTCTCCCGTTGCAGGTCGCCTTCCTGGGCGCCGAACAGCGCATGGTGCTTGCCGCAGAAGAAGGCATAGCGCTGGCGCAGGAACAGGCGTTGCTCCAGGCGCGGTTGAGCACGGCGGTTGAGGCTCAGGCCTGCGGTGGCGGTCTTTTCCTGCAGGGCGGCGACGATGTCGGAGCTGCGCATGACGTCGATTTCCAACTCCACCCGTGGGTGCTGGCGATGAAAGTCGGCGAGAAAGTCGTCGAAGCGCTCACTGACGATACGGCTGATCATCAGCAGGCGCACCTTGCCCACCACTTCGTCAGCAGGCTGCTCCAGCAGCCCACCGATCTGCGACATCTGCCCATACACCTCGCCTGCCAGCTGGAACAGTTGCTCGCCCGTTTCGGTAAGCACGAAGCGTGGGCCGCGGCGGGCGATGAGCTGGCGGCCGAGTTGTTCTTCCAGGCGCTTGAGCGCCTGGCTCACGGCAGGTTGCGTAAGGTGCAGGCGAGCGGCTGCGCGGCTGATGGAGAGTTCCTGGCCGATCACGCGGAAGGTGCGCAGCAGGTTCCAGTCGAGGCGGTCGTTGAGCAGGCGGTCGGACATGATGGGCTCGAATTATAAGTGCGTCTAATAATTCGAATAATAAATAGAAAATTGACTAATCATAGCCCCAGGCCGATAAATCAAGGGCATGCAGGGGCCAGTAAAAGCGGGCTTGACCGTGAAACGGCCACCCCTGCAGCAAGACCAAGCGCCAAAGAGCGCCACCGTGACCCTCAACTCCTGCCAGAACAACAAGCAAAGGAGCCACCCCCATGCAGCCTTCCGCTTCGCCCCAGCCACGCCGGGCCGCGGCCGCCGCGTTCATCGGCACCATGATCGAATGGTACGACTTCTACATCTACGCTACTGCCGCCGCCCTGGTGTTCGGTGCCTTGTTCTTTCCTTCCGACAACAGCCTGTTCAGCACCATGGCGGCCTTCGGCACCTTCGCCGTGGGCTTTTTCGCCCGGCCATTGGGCGGCATCGTGTTCGGCCATGTGGGTGACCGCATCGGGCGCAAGAAATCCCTGGTCATCACCCTGCTGATGATGGGCGTCGTCACCATCGGTATCGGCCTGCTGCCGACCTACGCACAGATCGGCGCCACCGCACCGGTGCTGCTGATCCTGCTGCGTATCGTCCAGGGCATCGCCGTGGGTGGCGAGTGGGGCGGGGCGGTGTTGATGGCGGGCGAGCATGCGCCCAAGGGCCGACGTACCTTTTTCGCATCGTTCGCCCAGCTGGGCAGCCCGGCCGGCTTGATCCTCTCGCTGCTGGCCTTTGGCGCCGTCACCCGCCTTCCGGAAGAAGACCTGATGAGCTGGGGCTGGCGCCTGCCGTTCCTGGCCAGTGCGTTGCTGCTGCTGGTGGGCCTGGCGATTCGCCTGGGGGTCAACGAGTCGCCGGAATTCATCGCCAGCCGCGAGCAGGCGCTCAAGGCCCAGCGCAAGGAGCAGGCGCCGGTGCTGGAGGTGCTGCGTACCGCCTGGCGTCCGCTGTTGCTGTGCATCGGTGCCAATACGCTGGGTATCGCCGGCGTCTACTTCACCAACACCTTCATGATCAGCTACACCACCCAGCAGCTGCACCTGGAGCGCGCGCTGATCCTCGAATGCCTGTTCTTCGTGGCGATCATCCAGTTCTGTGTGCAGCCGGTTGCGGCCTGGCTGTCGGAGAAGCTCGGCGCCACCCGCTTCCTTGCCCTGATGGCGCTGCTGGCGATGGCTTCGCCCTACCCGATGTTCGTGCTGGTCAGCTCCGGGCAGGGGCCGCTGATCGTGCTCGGTATCGCCCTGGCGGCGGCTTGCATGGCGTCGTTCTACGCGGTGATTGCCGGCTTCGTCAGCGGCATGTTCCCGACGCGGGTGCGCTACACCGCGATTTCCCTGGCCTACCAGGTGTGCGGCGCTATCGCTGGTGGCCTGACGCCATTGATCGGCACCTGGCTTGCCCATCAGTTCAGCGGCCACTGGTGGCCGATGGCGCTGTTCTACACCTTGATCGCCAGCATTTCGCTGGTCTGTGTACTGGCCCTGGCCCGCCAGTATGCCCACAGCCAGCGCCTCGAGCTGGCCTGAAATCCCGATTCGACTGGAGGACCCATGATGTTGAAAAGCAATGGCGAGCGCCTGTGGGCGAGCCTGATGGCCATGGCCGAGGTCGGCGCTACCGCCCGTGGTGGCAGTTGCCGCCTGGCCTTGAGCGAGGATGACAAGGCCGGCCGCGAGCTGTTCGCCGGTTGGTGCCGCGAGGCTGGCTTGAGCCTGTCGGTGGATGCCATCGGCAACCTGTTCGCCCGGCGCCCCGGCCTCGACCCGCAGGCCGCGCCCGTGATGATGGGCAGCCACCTGGACACCCAGCCTGAAGGTGGGCGCTTCGATGGTGTGTACGGCGTGCTGGCGGGCCTGGAGGTGATGCGCCGCTTGAACGACCTCGGCATCCAGACCCGCAAACCCCTGGAAATCGCTGTGTGGACCAACGAGGAGGGCGCACGCTTCACCCCGGCGATGTTCGGCTCGGCGGTGTTCACTGGCGTGCTCGACCTGCAGCAGGCCCTGGCGATCCTCGATGCCGATGGCATCAGCGTTGCCGAGGCGCTGGCGTCCACTGGCTATGCCGGTGAGCGGCCATTGGGCGGGCCGGTGGACGCCTATTTCGAGGCGCACATCGAGCAGGGGCCGATCCTGGAAGACAATGCCAAGAGCATTGGCGTGGTGACGGGCGGTCAGGCGATTCGCTGGCTCGACGTCACGGTCCAGGGCATGGCCGCCCACGCGGGCACCACGCCGATGGCTCTGCGCAAGGATGCGTTGTATGGCGCTGCGCGGATGATCCAGGCGGTGGAGCAACTGGCGGCCGACTTCGCCCCCGAAGGGCTGACCACGGTGGGCGAACTGTCCATCGCCAAAGCGTCGCGCAACACGATCCCGGGCGTGGTGCGCTTTACCGTCGACCTGCGCCATCACCGCGACGAAGCCATCGAGGCCATGGAACGTGGCCTGGGAGAGTTGCTGCAGGCTGTCGCCGCCCAGCGCGGGCTGCAGGTGAGCGTCACGCGGCACTGGGTCAGCCCGGCCACCCCGTTCGACGCCGAGTGTGTGGCGACGGTGCAGCACGCGGTCGATGCCCTCGGCCATACCCAGCAGCGGATCGTCAGTGGCGCCGGGCACGATGCGATTCTGCTGGCGCGCTACTGCCCGACAGCCATGATCTTCATCCCTTGCGTAGGCGGCCTTAGCCACAACGAAGCCGAAGACGTGCTGCCCGACGACGCCCGTAACGGCGCCGATGTATTGCTCAACGCCGTGCTGGCCCGTGCCGGCCGTGTCGAACCAGGAGAGGCCTGATGCGCTGCTATTTCCACCCCGAACAACTGCTGCACCATCCGCGCAGCTACTACTCCCGTGGTGCCATGCGCACCCCCCAGGAAGTCCCTGAGCGTGCTCAGCGCCTACTGCAAGCGGCTCGCGACCTGGACATGGACATCCGCCAACCGCAGGATGCCGGCCTGGCGCCGCTCGTTGCGGTGCATGGCGAGGCCTACCTGGCCTTCCTTCAGGAGGCTCACGCGCGCTGGAAAGAAGTGCCCGAGGATTGGGGCGATGAAGTGATGTCGAACATCTTCGTGCGCGAACCCAACGCCTTGCGCGGCATCCTGGCCCAGGCCGCGCGCTACCTGGCCGATGGCAGTTGCCCGGTGGGCGAGCAGACCTGGCGCTCGGCCTACTGGTCGGCGCAGAGTGCGGTTGCCGGGGCACGGGCGATTCTCGACGGTGAGCGTGCGGCCTACGCGCTGTGCCGACCGCCAGGGCACCACGCACGCTTCGAGGCTGCAGGCGGTTTCTGCTACCTCAACAATGCGGCCGTCGCCGCCCAGGTATTGCGCGAGCGCTACCACAAGGTCGCAGTGCTGGACACCGACATGCACCACGGCCAGGGCATCCAGGAGATCTTCTACGCGCGCAACGATGTGCTGTATGTCTCGGTGCACGGTGATCCCACAAACTTCTACCCGGGCGTGGCCGGCTTTGCCGACGAGCGCGGCACGGGTGAGGGCGAGGGTTACAACCTGAACTTGCCGATGGCCCATGGCGCGAGCGAAGGGGATTTCATGGCGCAACTGGGCATTGCCCTGGATGCGGTGAAGGATTTCGATGCCGAGGTGCTGGTGCTGTCGCTCGGCTTCGATATCTACGAACTCGACCCGCAGAGCAAGGTGGCGGTCACTACCCAGGGCTTCGCCACCCTCGGCGAGCGGATTCGCGAGCTGGGGCTGCCGTGCCTGATCGTGCAGGAGGGCGGCTATCACCTGCAGAGCCTGGAAGCGAATGCCCAGGCGTTCTTCGCTCAAACGAGTGACTGGCGCTGAGATTGACATCCAAATGGATTGTTTTGCCGCGTAAAGTCGCTTTTTTGCTCGCCAAAACCGGGCAAGCTGCTGTGCAGCTCGCCCGATTGGCCGGTACCGCTCAGGCCGAGCGGCGTTGAGTCTCGGCCATGGTCGGGGCCATTTGCTCGGCCGATTCGAGAATCAGGTCTGCACCTTTCTCCGCCACCATCATCACTGCCGCGTTGGTATTGCCTGAGGTCACATTGGGGAATACCGAGGCATCGACGATGCGCAGCCCCTCCAGCCCATGCACTGCCAATCGCGCATCCACCACGCTGGTCGACGGGTCGTTGCCCATCGCGCAACTGCCGCACAGGTGATAGATCGATCCGCAGTTCTCGCGAAAGTACTGCAGCATGCTCGCGTCGTCGTCCACCGCCGGGCCCGGCAGCACTTCCTCGACCGTGATCGCGCGCAGCGCCGGGGCCTGCATGATCGAGCGCATCAGACGGCTGCCCTGGATGGCCTCGTCGATGTCTTTCTGCGTGCTCAGGTAGTTCGGATCGATCAGCGCAGGCTCACGCGGATCGCGCGAGGCGATGCGAACTTCGCCGCGGCTGGTCGGTCGGCAGGGGTTGAAGCACAGCAGGAAGCCCGAGTAAGGCTCCGGCTGCAAACTGGCCTTGTTGTTCTTGGGAATCTGGTACGACAGCGGGTTGAAGTACAGCTGCAGGTTCGGGTGCGCCTGTTGGGCATCGCTGCGGAAGAACCCGCCGGACTGGTTGACGCTCAGCGCCAGCGGCCCCTTGCGGGTCAGCAGGTATTGCAGGCCGAGCCTGAGCTTGCCCAACAGCGAGCCGAACACATCGTTCAGGGTCGGGATATTGGCCTTGTAGTAGTAGCTCACGCACAGGTGGTCCTGCAGGTTCTTGCCCACGGCCGGCAGGTGGTGGCGGGTGTCGATGCCGTGCCGGCCGAGCAGGGCGCGGTCACCGATGCCGGACAGTTGCAGGATCTTGGGCGTGTCCACCGCACCTGCCGCCAGGATTACCTCGCGGCGGGCACGAAACTCGCGCGCTACGCCGTTCTGCGAAATGCGGACGCCGACCGCGCGCTTGCCCTCGAGCAACACCTGTTCGACCAAGGCGTGATGCTCGATGTGCAGGTTCGGGCGCCCCAGCGCCGGGTGCAGGTAGGCGAAGCTGCTGGAGCTGCGTTGGCCGTCACGCACGTTGACGTCGTAGATGCCGGCGCCTTCGAAGTGCTTGCCGTTGAAGTCTTCGCTGCGCGGGTAGCCCAGTTGCTCGCAGCCTTCGAGAAACACATCGCAGATCGGATGGGCCTGGCCCTTCATCGGGGTGATGCCGATCGGCCCGCTGGCACCGTGGTATTCGCTGGCCCCGGCCGGGTGCGATTCGAGCTTGCGAAAATACGGCAGCACGTCCTTGAACGACCAGCCCTTGGCGCCATTGGCGGCCCAGTCATCGAAATCATGAGCCTGGCCGCGTACGTAGATCATCGCGTTGATCGAACCGGAACCCCCTTGCACCTTGCCGCGCGGCGCATACAGGTTGCGCCCGGCCAGATGGGCCTGGGGCTGGGTGTAGTACATCCAGTTGAAGGTGGGGTTGTAGTAGAGCTTGGCGAAGCCCACCGGCAGCTTGAACCATGGCGAGCTGTCCTTGCCGCCGGCTTCGAGCAGCAGCACGCTGTGGCGCCCCGACTCGCTCAGGCGCGCGGCGAGGATGCAGCCAGCCGAGCCTGCGCCGGCGATGATGTAGTCAAAATCGTTCATGTATCGCTAACCCTGTGAATAGAGGGCCGCCCCGAGGTCGGGGCGGCTTGACGCTCAACCTTTGGCCGGCGAGACGTCCTTGACGTCGACCGGATGCGGCGCCATCTGCAGGTGCAGGCGCTCGCCTTGGTAGCCCGAGTGACGGCGTACCACGTCCATGTCCAGCTCGACCCCGAGGCCCGGCTCGCGAGAAGGGATGATGTAGCCGTCCTCCCATTGCAGGGGCTTCTTGAGGATTTCGGCGTGGAAGCCATCCCAGGTGCCGATGCTTTCCTGGATCAGGAAATTCGGCGTGCAGGCCGCCAGCTGGAAGCTCGCCGCCGCGCCGATCGGGCCGTTGTAGAGGTGCGGGGCGATCTGCGCGTAGTAGGCCTCGGCCATGCTGGCGATCTTCTTGCCTTCGAGCAGGCCGCCGCAGCGCCCGACGTTCATTTGCAGGATCGACGCACCGCCCGCCTGCAGCAGCTTGAAGAACTCGTACTTGGTGGTCAGGCGCTCGCCGGTGGCAATCGGAATGCTGGTCTTGGCCGCGACCTGGGCCATGGCTTCTTCCTGGCCCGGAGGGATCGGCTCTTCGAACCACAGCGGATCGTATTTTTCCAGGCGCTTGGCCAGGCGGATCGCCGACGACGGCACCATCTGCCCGTGGGTGCCGAACAGCAGATCGCAACGGTTGCCCACCGCTTCACGGATGCGCTTGCAGAAGGTTTCGCAGCGCTCCAGCACCTCCAGCGACAGCTGATGGCCGGAGAACGCGGTGTAGGGGCCGGCCGGGTCGAACTTCAGTGCGGTGAAGCCCAGTTGCATGTTCTGCACGGCGCACTCGGCGGCCAGGTCCGGGTCGCTGTAGTCGTACTCGCCCTGGGCGTTGACGGGGTAGAGGTAGGTGTAGGAGCGCAGGCGCTCGTGCACCTGGCCGCCGAGCAGCTCGTAGACCGGCTTGTTCGCGGCCTTGCCGATGATGTCCCAGCAGGCCATTTCCAGGCCGCTGACCACGCCCATCATGGTCAGGTCCGGGCGCTGGGTGAAACCGCTGGAGTAGGCGCGGCGGAAGAAGCGCTCGATATGGTGCGGGTCCTGGTCGAGCAGGTAGCGCTCGAACACATCCTCGATGACCGGCACCATGGCGCGCGGATGGAAGGTCGCGGCGTAGATCTCGCCGACGCCCTCGATACCGCAGTCGGTCTTGAGGGTGACGAACAGCCAATACATGCCGCCGACATGCGGCGGTGGCACGGCCACCACGTGGGTTTGCAGGGATACGATCTTCATGCTTTGCCCGCCTTGGACTTGATGCGTTTGTTCAGGATGAGGGTGGCGACGACGCCGAGCAGGCCCATCACCACGACGTAGGAGAAGTAGATCTGGTAGCCGAGGAAGCCTGGGAAGTGATCGATGATCCAGCCGTTGAGCAGGGGCAGGAACACGTCAGGCGAGTAGCCGACCAGGGAGATGATGCCGATCGCCAGGCCCGTGACCCGCAGCGGCACCTGGCAGTCGTCGAGGATGGCCCAGTACAGGCCGCGGATGGCGTAGGTCATCAGGCCGATGAAGATCACCAGGAACACCAGCACGCCCAGCACCCGCAGGCTCGGCAGCACGATCAGGCCGATCATGCCGACGGCGGCGAGGACCATGGCCCAGGCCAGTACGCCGGTCTTGGAGAAGCGGTCACCCAACCAGCCGCCGCCGATGCCGCCCAGCGGGCGCATCCACAGCTTGATGGTGGTGATCAGGCCGGCGGCGGTGGCGCTGAGTCCGAAGCCACCCTCCTGCAGGTAGGCCGAGAAGCTGTAGGTGGCCCAGAAGAAGTGGTAGCCGCAGAACACGATGGCAGTGACCAGCCACAGCTCCGGGATCGCCATCAGGGTGCGCAGGTCGTGCAGCAGGTTGGCCTTTTCGCGGGCCTGCTGGGCGCTGCTCTTGACCTGCGGGTCGCGCACCAGCATCAGCGCCAGGCCCAGGATCACGCAGCAGGCGGCATAGAAGTGGATGACCCGGGTCAGGCCCACGGCGCTGCCACCGGCACTGTCGGCGACCTGGGCGAACAGGGCGATGGCGATGGTCGCCAGCAGCGCCTCGACCAGGCCACGGCCGCCATCGAGCACACCGAAGAAGCGGCCTTGTTCGCTTTCACCCGCGATCATCTTGACCCGCTTGATCAGCGAGGCCCAGAAGGTCAGGCCGGTGGTGATGCCAAAGCCGCAGAAGATCGCCAGCAGTGCTTCGAAGCCTGGCAACTGGGCGTACCAGACGCCGAGCAGGCCGGTGCCGACCAGCGAGAAGCTGATCAGGAAACGCGGTGAAATGCGGTCGGCGAGCCAGCCGCTGGGCAGGTAGCTGACCAGGAAGGCGGTGCCGAGGATCGAGTACAGATAGCCCAGCTCGCTGTTGCTGATCGACAGCGCCTCAAGCATGGTGCTCTGGTACACCTGGCGCAGGTACAGCATCGGGTAGATGGCGCCAGCGGCCAGCACCAGCAGGGCCAGTTGCAGGTAGCGTGAGAAGTTGGCAGAAGTGCTGGGCACGCTGAGCGCCTCGGGGTTTATTGTTTTTTTCATTGTTGTTCTCGTGGGCGGATCTGTCGTCGGGGTTGTCGCCGGGCAGTGGAGCAGGGCACGCAGGCAGCGTGCCCTGCGCGGGTCAGTACTTGAGGACCACCAGGCGGGTCTGGGTGAATTCGAGCATGCCGTGCTTGCCGTCATCGCCGCCCAACCCCGAGCGTTTCCAGCCGGCGTGGTAGCCCTGGTACGGATCGGCAGGTGTGCGGTTGACGTACAGCTCGCCAGCCTCGATGGCGTTGGCCAGCTTCATGGCGCTGCGGTAGTTCTCGCTGTAGAGCACCGACGACAGCCCGAACTGGTGGTCGTTGGCCATGGCCAGGGCCTCGTCGAGGGTGTCGTAGGCCAGTACCGGCAGCACCGGGCCGAAGGTCTCTTCCTGGACGATTTCCATGTCCTGGCGGCAAGCGCTGAGCAGGGTCGCGGGGTAGAAATTGCCTGGGCCCTCGGGCAGGTAGCCGCCGGCTTCGATACGGGCCCCGGCCGCCACGGCGCGCTGCACCTTGGCGTGGATCTCCTCGCGCGAGCCTGCACTGATCAGCGGGCCCATGCAGGCGGCATCCTCGGCGCGATTGCCGATGCGCACGGCGGCGAACTTGTCGCGCAGCAGGTCAAGGAAGCGCTGGTGCACGCTGGCCTGCACATAGACGCGCTCGATGGCGGTGCACAGTTGGCCGCAGTGGGTGGTCTTGGAGGCGACGATGGCGGCGGCAGCGGCCTCCAGGTCGGCATCGGCCTCGATGATGGCCGGGGTCTTGCCGCCCAGCTCCAGCGAGGGCTTGGCGATGTTGGCCTTGCAGTATTCGAGCACCGTGCGCCCGGCGCGCACGCTGCCGGTGAGGGTGATCATGCCGACCGCCGGCTGGGTGCAGAGGGTGGCGGCGACATCGTGCTGCATGGCCAGGATGTTGATTACTCCGTCGGGCAGTTGTGCCTGTTGCACGGCGCGGGCGATGGCGAAGGCCGACAGCGGGGTGTTGTTGCTTGGGCGCACGACGACGGTGTTACCGGCGATCAGCGCCGGGGCAACCTTGCGCAGCAAGGTGTAGACCGGGTAGTTGAACGGGATCAGGCAGGCGACCACGCCGATGGCTTCGCGCTTGAGCAGGAGGGTTTCGTCGCGGGTGTCGCTGGGGATCACTTCGCCTTCGATGCGGCGTGCCCATTCGGCGTGGTAACGGGTGATCTCGGCGGCGTACAGCGCCTCGTTGCGGGCTTCGCCGGGGGCCTTGCCGGATTCGCAGGCCAGCGCTGCACCGATGTCGTCGGCGCAGGCTTCGAGGGCATCGGCCAGGCGGCGCAGGTGCTGGGCACGCTCGATCGAGGGCAGGGCAGCCCAGCTGCGCTGGGCGCGGCTGGCGGCTTCGACGGCCTGGATCGCCTGGGCAGGGCTGGCGGCGCTGACGCTGCCGACCTGTACGTCGGTGGCCGGGTCGAACACGCTCAGGGCGGGTTGCTCGGGGGCGACGACGAAGCGACCGTCGATGAAGTTGTGCTCTGTACGCATGAAATTGTCCGCTTGCGGGGTGAACGGGCCCACAAGGGCTGGCGAGCGGGCACGGGGCGGCGCTGGCGTAGCGGTTTTTCTTGTGGGTTATGGCGAACAATTTGTCGCAGGCAGGGACGGGGAACAAACGATTAATGCGTGGGGGTAATGTGCTTAAAACGCATGTTACTTGAGCGGTAGTGGGGACTGCTTCGCGGGCATGCGGGGCGCCGAACCGCCACTCCTGCGGGTACCCCAACGACTCTGAAATCGGCGCGGTACCTGTGGGCACCGGTCTTGCTCAAAAATCCAAGGCCAGCCCGATCCCTGTGGGAGCGGGCTTGTCCCGCGATCACCGGCGTAGCCGGTGCCATGCTCCGCGGTGTTCTTTTCGCGGGTAAACGCGATCCCACAGGGATTGGGCAGGCCTCAGATTTTTGAGCAAGACAGTTGCTCAACAGGTAACTGGAGCAGTATTCAGAAGTTGCGGGGCTGTTGTAGGCGGTTCGGCGCCGCGACTTGCCCCGCGATGGCGGCGGCGCCTATTCGCAGACCGCCACCTCCGATGGCCCACCCAGGTTGCGCTCGGCCAGCCACACTTCCTGCATCAGCCACTCGCGAAACTGCTCCACATGCGCGGGCAGTTGCTGGTCCGGTCGGGTCACGAACCAGTACGACTGGTGGCCGTCGACCTGCACGTCCAGCACCTGCACCAGTTGCCCGGCAGCCAGCTCCCTGGCGACCATCTGCCGGTCGGCGATGGTGATGCCCAACCCGTCGATGGCGGCGCGGATGGCCATGTCCAGCAGGTCGAATTCATAGCCGCCACGCAGGTCCACGCCCTGGATCCTGGCGGCGTCCAGCCAATGGCGCCAGGTCAGGAAGCGTTGGTCCTCGCGGGCCAGGACATGCAGCAAGGTCATGTGGTGCAGGTCGACCCGGCGCTCCTCCTGCTGTGCCAGCAGCGAGGGCGAGCACACCGCGATGTGCCGTTCGTGCATCAGCAGCGAACTGTCCAGGCCGTCCCATTCGCCATTGCCGAAACGGATCGCGCAGTCGAGCGTGGCGATTTCCGCGAGGTTGTCCTGCAGCTGGGTCGTCAGCGTCACCTCCAGGCCCGGACACGCCTCACGCAGGCGCCCAAGGCGCGGCAGCAGCCAGCGGCTGGCAAAGGTTGGCGGGGCGTTGAGGCGGATGCGCGTGGGGTGCTGGCGTTGCTGGATGCCGCGTACGGTGAGCTCGATGCGGTCGAACGATTGCTGCAGTGCATTGAGCAGCGTACGCCCGGCGTCGGTGAGCTGCAGGTGATGGTGGCGGCGCTGCAACAGCGATTCGCCAAGCTGCTCTTCAAGCTGACGCACCTGGCGGCTGACCGCGCTCTGGGTGACATTGAGCAGTTCGGCGGCGCGGGTGAAGCTGCCGGTGCTGCCGGCCACCTCGAAGGCTTTGAGGGCGTTGAGTGCCGGGATCTTGCGTTTCACTCGCCGGGTCTCCTGGTGGGAGTGGGGCCGCACAGCGGCCCGGGGTTTCAGAAGTAATAGCCGATGTTCATGTACAGCTGGTTCTCCCAATGGTCGGTGCCGCCCTGGGCGAGGCTTTCGGTGTAGCTGCTGCCGCCGATGTACGGGTCGTTGCGTCCGTTGAGCCACTCCACCGCGATGTAGAAGCTGCGCACCGAGAACGAGGTGCCGAGGATGAAGCGTTCGGAGCTGTCGAAGCCGCTGGCGGACTTGTCGAAGCGGCTGTAGTTGCCATACAGCGTGACCCCGCTGACCCAGTCGCCGAGAAAGGTGCCGGGCACGCTGTAGCTGAGGTCGCCGACGTACAGGTTACCGCGACTGGCAACGTTGTAGGTGCCGTCGTAGCCACCGAAGGTCACTCGCTCGCTGTTGTCCGGGTTGCGTGGCGACATCTGCTGGCGCGCGGCAAGCATCTGCACGCCCCAGGGGCCGTTCTTGCCCAGGTAGTGCACGCCGATCACATTGCGCCGGCCGTCGTCGTGGGTGTCGCGGTTTTCCAGGCGCGAGGTCAGGCCCGAGATGCCGGCCTCCGATTGCCAGTCGCCGAGCTTGAACGAGCGCGCCAGGCGCGCCACGGCGATCTGGCGCTCCTGGTTGCGGCTGCCGTTGGCGACATAGTCGTCGGCCGAGGTCACCACGCTGGAGTAGGTGGTGCCGTTGCTGGTGCCGCGGCCAGGCCAGGCGGGGCGTCCGTAGAGACCCAGTTGCAGGTTCCAGTCGCCTTGCTGGTGGATGTACTTGGCGCCCACCGCCTCGACGTCCTCCAGGCCGATCACGTTGCCGAGGGTCTCGTAGAAGGTGCTGCCGAAGTACGGCTGCAGGCCGAAGGGGATCTTGTTCAGGCCGACCTGGACCTGGCGGTTCTCGTCGAACTTGTAGCCGACCCAGGCGTACTCGGCGAACTGGATGTCGCCGATTTTGTCGGTGTACTGGTAGGGGTAGGCCTTGCCATAGAAGCGGTAGCGCACGGCGCCGATCCAGCTGTCCGAATCGTAGTTGGCGCGCAGCATGATGGTGTCCAGGCCGGCCTTGTCGATCTTGCGGTCGGGGTCGTGGTCGAAGCGTGCGCGGATCGCACCGCCGACGTCGAGGTTCTCGGTGATCGGCACGGCGTGGGCGGCGGCGCTGAGGGTCAGCAGGGCGGGAAGCAGGGTGTGACGCAACGGAAGTGCGGGCATGGGTGGAGGCACCTTTGGTGGTTTCTTGTCGTTATTGGGGCCGCTGTGCAGCCCAATCGCGGGGCAAGTTGCAGCGGCGAACCGCCCCTCCCACAGATACAGCGGTGCGCTTAGGAACGGCGCGGTACATGTGGGAGCGGGCTTGTCCCGCGATTGGGGCGACCCTATCCAACGCCCGTGCCCCGGCACAAACGAGCATTACGCAGCGGTAACCCGAGAAAAACGCATGTTTGCAGGCAGTCGCACGCCTGTAGAATCGCCCTACAAAAACAACGATCAGCAGAGTCCCACCATGCGCACCCTGCCGCCTTTGAACATGCTCAAGGTCTTCGAGGAAGTTGCCCGCCACCGCAGCTTCAATCGCGCCGCCGATGCGCTGAACGTCACCCAGGGCGCCATCAGCCGACAGATCAAGCAGCTGGAGGATTACCTGGGCGTGGTGCTGTTCGTTCGGGGGCCGCGCGGCTTGACCCTGACCGACGCCGGCAACGCCCTGGCCCCGCACCTGGGCGAGGCCTTCGATCGCATCGAGCGGGCACTGGAGGCGGTGCGCGTGCCCAATCTGCGCCAGCGTCTGCGCATCCTCGCGCCACCGACCTGGGCCACCCGCTGGCTGTCGCCACGCCTGCGCGGTTTCATGCAGCGCTACCCGGACATCAGCCTCAGCGTCACCAGCCAGCGTGACGACGAACACCCCGGCGAGCTCGATTGCCGCATCCTGTTCAGCCGCGAAGGCGAGGGCACGGGCAATCGCCGTTTGCTGGTGATGGAACGGCACATCGCCGTGGCCAGCCCCGAGCTGTTCCAGGACGGCCGCGAGCCGTGCCTGCGCGATCACCCGCTGCTGCACATTCTCCATGAAGGCCGCCGCCTGCGGGTGTGGGAGAACTGGCTGGCGGCCACCGGGCGCAGCGATGTCGATGCCGACAGCGGTATCGAGTTCAGCACCCTGGACCAAGTGATCCATACCGCGCTGGCCGGCGGCGGCCTGGCGGTGATCGACCGGCAGATGATCGAGCGCGAATTGGCCAGCGGCAGCCTTGTGCCGATCACCCCGGTGGAGGTGATCGGGCCTTATGGCTACTGGCTGGAGGTGCCGGGCGACAAGCGCGGGTTGTCCAAGGTGGAGCGCTTTGCCGATTGGCTGGCAGTGGTGAGCAATCCTTAAGATTGCGGCGTCCGATCAGGCCGCCGCCACCTTGCCCGCAGGCGCCGGGTTCTCCTCGCCGCGACAGGCCTCGGCCAACGACAGGCTCTTGGTCTCCGGTGCCCAGGCCATCGACACCAGCGCCCCGAACAGCAGGATCCCGGCGAGGATCGCCATGGTCGGGTTCAGGCCGATCCCAGCCACGCTCACCGGTAGCAGGAAGGTACTGATCGCCGATCCCAGCCGGCTTGCGGCGGTGGCCAAGCCGATGCCGCTGGCGCGCACTTCGGTGGGGAAGCTCTCGGCGGGGTACACCCCGACCAGGTTGCTCACCGCCGACAGTACCAGGGTGAACAGCCCGAACAGCGCCACCATCGCCCAGGCCATGCTGCTCGGCATCAGCACCAGCAGGAACAGCGCCGCCGCCAGGATCAGGAAGCTGTTGATCAAAAAGCCTCGGCGGCTGAACTTGATGGTGCACCAGATCCCCAGCAGCGCGCCGATGATCAGCAGGGCATTGAGCATCATCTCGGTGCCGAAGCCTTCGGCCAGCCCCATCTTCTGCAGGATCGCCGGCAGGAAGGTGTAGATGGCGAAGTAAGGCATGACGATGCAGATGAAGAACAGGCAGTTGAACGCTGTGCGCTTGCGGTACTCACGGCTGAACAGCGCGGCGAAACCGCTGTGGCTGGGGCGGGCGATTTCGTCGTCGAGCACCACGTTGGCACCCAGGTGCTTGCGCACGATGGCCCGGGCTTCCTCGGCGCGGCCCTGGTGCATCAGCCAGCGTGGCGATTCCGGCGTGCCGATGCGGGCGATGAGGATCATGGCTGCCGGAATGGCCGAGGACGCCAGCATCCAGCGCCAGGCGTCGTCGCCCAGCGGCAGCAGGGCGGTGCCGACGAAGGTCGCGGCGACATAGCCGAAGGTCCAGATCACGCTGAACGAGCCCAGCAGCACGCCACGGTGCTTGCGTGGCGAGAACTCGGCGAGCATGGCGTGGCCGACGCTGAAGTCGCCGCCAAGCCCGATGCCGATCAATACCCTGCAGAGGAACAGTTGCGTCGCCGTCTCGACGAAGAACTGCATCACCGAGGCGAGGGTGATCAGCACGAAACTGATCAGGAAAATTTTCTGCCGCCCCAATCGGTCGGAGATCCAGCCGAAGAACAGGCTGCCCAGAAACAGCCCGAGCAGCGCCGAGGCGCCGATCAGTCCTTGCCAGAAAGGGCTCAACTGCATCTGCGGATTGATCAGGGTAAAGGCGATGCCGATCAGGCCGAGGATATAGCCGTCGGTGAAATGCGCGCCGAAGGTCAGACCGGCGATCTTGATATGAAAACGTCCGATCGGCAGGTCGTCGATCTTGATTGTCTGTCCCGTCATGTTGACACCTCGTTGTTATTGTTTGGGTCAGGGGCGTTGCTCTGAGTCGCGCGCGATACGTGTAGACGCGGCACAAGGCCGCGTCTACAGGGCTGGATCAGCTGTTCAGCCCACCCATCAGCACGTACTTGATCTCCAGGTAATCCTCCAGGCCGTACTTGGAGCCTTCGCGGCCCATGCCCGACTCCTTGATGCCACCAAACGGCGCCACCTCGGTGGAGATGATCCCTTCGTTGACGCCGACGATCCCGGCCTCCAGGCCCTCGGCCATGCGCCAGACACGGCCGATGTCGCGGCTGTAGAAGTACGCCGACAGTCCATAGGGCGTGTCGTTGGCCAGGCGCAGGACCTGGGCTTCATCCTGAAAACGGAAGCAGGCAGCCACCGGGCCGAAGGTCTCCTCGTTGGCGATCAGCATCTCTGTAGTGGCTTCGGCCAGCACCGTCGGCTCGTAGAAGGTGCCGCCCAGCGCATGCCGACGGCCACCACAGAGCAGGCGTGCGCCGTGCTCCAGGGCATCGCCCACGTGCTGCTCGACCTTGGCCAGGGCCGCAGCGTTGATCAGCGGCCCTTGCTCGGTCTCGCCCTGCAGCGCCTCACCGACGCGCAAGGCCTGCACGGCTTCGGCGAGCTTGTGGGTGAAGGCTTCGTACACACCGTCCTGGATATAGAAGCGGTTGACGCATACGCAGGTCTGCCCGGTATTGCGGAACTTCGAGGCCATCGCTCCGCGCACGGCGGCGTCGAGGTCGGCATCGTCGAAGACGATGAACGGGGCATTGCCGCCCAGTTCCAGCGACACCTTTTTCAAAGTGTCGGCGGCCTGGCGCATCAGCAGCTTGCCAGTGCGGGTGGAGCCGGTGAACGACAGCTTGCGCACCACCGTGGAGGCCTGTAGGGCGCCACCGATGGCCGGGGCGTCGCCGGAAACGATGTTGAACACACCTGCCGGGACGCCGGCCTGTTCGGCCAGCAGCGCCAGGGCGAAGGCCGACAGTGGCGTCTCTTCGGAGGGCTTGAGGATCAGCGTGCAGCCGGCCGCCAGGGCCGGGCCGACCTTGCGGGTGACCATTGCCAGCGGGAAGTTCCATGGCGTGATCGCCGCCACCACACCGATTGGCTCCTTGGTCACCAGCACCCGCGCGTCGGCCTTGGGGGTAGGAATGACGTCACCGTACACGCGTCGACCTTCCTCGGCGAACCATTCGAGAAAGCTTGCCGCATAGGCCACTTCGCCCTTGGCTTCGGCCAGCGGCTTGCCTTGCTCGCGGCTTAGCAGGGTGGCGAGGGCGTCGCGCTGCTCGAGCATCAGCTCAGACCAACGGCGCAGGATCTGCGCACGCTCCTTAGCCAGCTTGCCACGCCAGGCGGGCAGGGCGCGTTCGGCGGCAGCGATGGCCGCCTGTGTTTCCTCGGCGCCGCCGCGCGGCACCTGGGCGAGGGTTTCACCGGTGGCCGGGTTGAGCACTGGATAGGTGGCAGCGCCACTGAGCCATTGCCCGTCGATGTAGTGACCCGCCTTGAGCAACGTACTCATGCCACCGCCTCCTGGATCGCGAAGTCGCCACGTGGCGGACGACCGACGCGCAGGATGCGCTTGCCGGCGGTGTAGTCGTTGATCAGGTCGCAGGGCGTGTAGTTGCGCTCCAGTTCGTATAAGTCTTCTTCGTCCAGGCGCATGTCCAGGGCCGCGAGGGCGCTGTCGAATTGCGCGGTGGAGTCGGCGCCGACCAGCATGCTGTCCACGACCGGGTGTTGCAGGACCCAGGCCTGGGCCACCTGGGCGTTGGACACGCCGTGACGATGGGCCACGCGCTGTACCGAACGGGCGATGGCGAACGAGGCTTCGTCGCTGTACATCTGCTGGGTGAAGAAGTCGGTCTGGTTGCGGGTCGACTGGACGTCGCCAGTGAGCAGGCCGCGGGCCAGCGGGCTGAACACCGAGACGCCCAGGCCCTGGTCGCGGCAGAACGGAATCATCTCGCGTTCTTCTTCGCGGTAGGCGCAGTTGAGCTGCAACTGCATGTTGATCGGCTTGGCCCAACCATGGCGCTCGCAGGCCAGGAGGATTTTCGCCAGTTGCCCGGTGAGCATGGTCGAGACCCCGATGTAACGGGCCTTGCCGGCGCGGACGATATCGTTGAGCGCTTCCATGGTTTCTTCGACGGGGGTGTTCACGTCGAAGAAATGCAGCATGTAGACGTCGAAGTAATCCATGCCGGCGCGCTGCAGCGAGGCGTCGATGCCGTCGAGGATGTGCTTGCGCGAATGGCCACTGGCGTTGATGCCGCTGCGTGTGCCGTAACCGACCTTCGTCGTCACTACCACGTCGTCACGCCGGACCAGGCGCTTGAGGATACGCCCGACCACTTCCTCGCCGACGCCGGCGGAATAGAAGTCGGCCAGGTCGATGAAGTTGACCCCTTTGTCCAGCGCGTGGCGCACGATCGGCTCGCTGGCCGCCTCGTCGAAGATCCACGGCTTCCACTGCGGGGTGCCCATGTTCATGGTGCCGAGGCACAGCTTGGAAACCTGCAGGCCGGAGTTGCCCAGACGAATGTATTGCATGATCGGACCTCAGGCTTTCGGGGTGTAGAAGGGGTTGGCGATCTGATTGACTACATCGGCCAACTGCGCACGCGCCGGCAGGCCCTGGAGGGCGGCGCGGATCGCGGTGCGGCAGGCGTTGTAGTTGTTCAGGTAGACGGCATCGAGATCGTCGCAGGCCGGGTTGACCCAGTTGGCGGTAACGATGGCCCATTCATCCTCGGCTTCGGCCGGCAGGGTGCCATCGAGCAAGGCTTCGGTGACCGCCTTGGCGATACCGGCCTGGGACGCCCCCCACGTGGCGTTGGCGTGCAGGTCGCCGGCGATCACCGCCTTGTTGACGTACAGGGTCATGGGTTTGACCGGGATGTTCGGCTGGGCGATGACCATGAACGGGCAGTGGCCCTGGCTGGGGGACGCCAGGCTGTTGGCGAAGGCCTGGCCGGCCGGGCCGTTGCGTGGCCCCATCATGATGTTGATGTGCGCGGCGTTGACGCCGGGACCTTCGAAACCTTCGCCGATGTACAGGGCAAGTTGCTTCATGACAAAACCTCGATCACTCACGGGATGAACGAAGCCTCGGCGGCGCCTGCCGCGCGAGGCGCGAAATCAGGTGCTCGGCACGCAACAAGGGCGAAGGGATAGCTGCAATGCAGGCATGGCGCGACGCTCTTTGTTGTTTTTGGGCGAGCAGTGCTGGCGGTCGCCAGTCGTGAGGATTTTTATCAGGCCGGCGTGGGGAGGCAGTAGGGAGAAGAAATCAAGAGGGTATGAGGGCAGGTCATAGCTGTGCAGCGGGCCTTGTACGAGCCATTGCCTTGAAGACCAGCGCAGGCCATTGGAGCTCCCACATGAGCTCCACATGGATTGCGCTGGTTTGCGGTTTTCGAGCTGCAGGCGGCGAAAGCGCTAGCTGCCGCTGCCGCCCGATCCGGAACCCCCAGATCCGCCGGAACCCCCTCCGCCGATGCCGCCGCCGGTACCGCCACTGGTCGAGCCGCTGCGAGTGCCGTCGCCGCCAGTGCCATTGGTATCGTTGCTATCGGTTCCACCGCTGCCGGAGCCCATGCCGTCACCCGGCGTGCCGGAGCCGGTGCCAGTGCCAGTGCCACTGCCGTTGTCCTGCATGGTGCCGCTGCCGTGGGGCTGTTGACCCGGTGCGCGCTGGTCGTTCATGTCGGTGGCTGCCAGGGCCAATGGGGCGGCCGTGGCCAGACACAGTGCGAAGAGACTTGCGTGTATGCGTTTGCCGATCATGGTCGATCTCCTGTCCAAAGGTTTACCCTTGTTAAGGCTTTGGCGCAGTGTCGATGTGCGGATGGATCGACCGGAGGTCGCAGTCACTGGGGTACTTGAATATAGCGCTCGAAGAAATCCAGCGTGGCCAGGTTCTTGTGCTTGGCCTCGAACATGATGTCGAAGCGCTCGATGAACTGCAGGGCATAGCGATTGGTCCAGTCGTTCCACATACGTTCGCTGTGCTGGTAGAGATCGCGCTTGCTGACCTGCTTGAGCAGCATGTTGATCGTCAGTTTTTCCCCGGCGCAAAAGCCCAGTTCCTGCAGGCGCTCGGGTGGTTGCGAGTAGTGCATGGTCGGCCGCACGCCGCGCCAGCTGTCGATGATCCGCGCAACCCGCGGGTCGTGCGGGTCGATGTAGTCATTTTCATGGATCCAGCAGTGATGGATGTCGAGCACCACAGGCGCAAGGTCGGCCAGGGCCAGGCAATCGTCCACGCCATAGGTCTTTTCGTCGTTCTCGAACGTGATGACATTACGCGCCTCCTGCGACAGTCGCGGCCAGACGGCGCGCACGCCCGCTGCACCCAGGCGACCGGCGATATGGATATTGCACTTGAAGTCCTGGAAGCGCCGGCCGTAGCCCATCATGCGGATCATGTCGGCGTGGTACTCGAACTCGGCCAGGCTGTTCTCGACCACTTCGGCGCGGTCCGAGCCGAGCACGCAGTACTGGCCAGGATGGAACGACAGGCGGATGTCGTGCGCTCGGGCGAAATCGCCGATGCGCGCGAAGCGTTGCTCCAGCATCGCCTGGACGGGTGGCTCGTGGTAGAAGGCGGCCACCTCGGGGTGGCTGTACAGCGGCAGCAGGTCGCTGGACAGGCGCATCATGTGCAACATCGCCGGCAGCTCGGCCACATAGCCGAGCAGGCGCAGTTGGGCATCGAGGTTGTGCTCCACCAGCTCCAGCAACTTGGCACGTGCCGCTTCCTGGCTCGCGCCAGACAGCCACCGCAGCGTGGTGGTGCGCGGATTGAAGGCGCGTTCGATGGCCTCCAGCGTCTTGATCGATTGGTCGCGGTGAGGATGGCGGTACTGGCAAGCGAAACCGAGGCGCGGCATGGGACATTTCCTGAAGGGGTACGGTCAGCTTGGACAGCGGCATGGCGGCAAGCGATCCGCGCGATCAGGCCTGGCTCGCTTCCACGCGGTTGCGGCCGCTGCGCTTGGCGACGTAGAGGGCGCGGTCGGCCTGATTCAGGGCCAGCGTCGGATCTTGTTCGTCGCTTGCACAATGCGCGACCCCCAGCGAGATGGTCACCGTACCCACCGGGGCGATCGGTGTTTCGGCGACGATCCGGCGCAGGCGTTCGGCGACATTCATTGCCACGTCCAGGCTGGCACCGGGCAGCAGCATGAGGAACTCCTCGCCGCCGATGCGGCACAGCACATCGCCTTCGCGGCAACAGGTGCGCATCAGCTCGGCCAGCGAGCGCAGTACCTGGTCGCCGATGTCGTGGCCATGCTGGTCGTTGATTCGCTTGAAGTGATCGATATCCAGGACGATGACGCAGAAGCTGCGGTGATCGGCCTGCAGCAGCGACAAGCTCAGGTCCAGGTGACGACGGTTGCCAAGGCCGGTGAGCGGGTCGGTCTGGACATCCCGGTTCAGGCGCCCGATGCGCTCCTGCAACAGGTTCAAACCGAACAGCAGGGCACGCTTGAGCTCGGCGGCCTCGAAATACCAGGCACGCACGGCATGGATGCGTTCGTGAGTGTCGGCCTTGTCCAGGCTGCGGGCGCCGGCAGCCAGTTGCCAGAGTGGTCGGGTGATGGTCAGCGCGAGCCACCACAGGGCAAGGCCGCCGAGCAGGGCAAGCGGTACGGAAATGCCGACCACGTTGAGGATCAGCCGCTGCGACGGTTGCACGGTCTGTGACAGCGGCTGCTGGGCGACGATGCCCCAGCCGCTGATCGGCACCGTGGCGAAGCCTGCGACCATTTCCTTGCCCAGGCTGTTGGTGAACTGTTGGGTGCCGCTGCGCTTTTGGTGCAATTGATTGATCAGCGGGTTGTCATTCACCACCGTGCCCACCCGTTCGGCGTCGGGATGATAGAGCAGGCGGCGGTTGTGATCGACCACGTAGAGGTAGGAGCCATCCTGATAGAAATGTTCACCCAGCAGGCTGTTGAAGATGTTGTGCTGGCGTAGATAGAGGCTGCCGCCGACATAACCCAGGTAGCGCCCGTCCTCGGCGAAGATCGGCTGCGAGGCGACCACCACCAGGTTGTTGGCCTTGGAAATGAACGGCGTCGAGATCAGCGCCCGGCGCTCACGCAGCGCTTCCAGTGACCCCGGCGTTTCCAGGTGTTGTCCGAGCATGGTGCGCAGGGGCGCGGGCGAGATCGCTCGCAGGACACCTTCGCTGTCGACGAAGAAGGTGGAGTTGAAGGCAGTGCTCTGGGCCAGCAGGCGTTCACTTTCGCGTTGCAGGCGGGCCGTGTCGTCAAGCGTCCCTCCACTGGTGTCGGCACTGAACGCGAGCTGCTTGAGCGCGCCTTCCAGGAACAGTTCGGTGATCGAGGCCAGCTTGGCTGCATATACCAGGTTCGATTCCAGGGAGTGATCGATCAGCAATTGTCGCTGCACCCGATAGCTGGCGAAGTAGCTGGTCAGCAACATCACCACGGCGGTGAGTGTCGACAACAGAAGGATGAGCGTGCGCAGGTCCAGGCGCAGGCCTTTCTTGGCGTGTGGCAATCCGGAACTCACTGGCAAGTCGATTTGCGCAACATTACTCGGAATGCGTGCAGTCAGCTACGGGGCGAAACGAACGGGCCGCCAGCGGGTTTCATTTGCCGGGTGCGCTCAGCTCCGACAGCTCGTCTTCCACCTGCTGCATGCGCTCTTCAGCCAATGCCTGTACGTGTTTGTCCTGCGCTGTGGCGCGCATCAAACCGGTCAGTTTCTCGCTCAGGCGCTTGCCTTCCTCGCTCTCGCCCAGCTGCCGGGCTTTCTGCGGGTCCTGGGTGGCGGCAACGATGGTGTCGAACTCGGCATCGCTGAAGTTCTTCTCGCTGTAGAGCTTGAACAGGTCCTTGCGTTGGTCCTCGACGGTCAGGTGCTTGCGCAGCACGTCCTTGATCTTGTCCTGCGGCACCTGCGGGTGGGTCATCGCCAGCAGTTGGGCCATGCGCTCGATGTTGTGGTCGTAGGCTTCCTGCAACGGCAGGTTGGCCAGGATCCGCTCTTCGCGGGTGGGTTTCTGGTCGCAGGCGGCGAGGGTGGCGAGCAACAGCAAGGGCAGCAGCAGTTTCGGCAGGCGAGGCATGGGGGTGGCTCTGGAGGTTCGAGGGAAGTGAGTTTACTGCAAGGCCCGCAGGCGCGGCAGTGTGGGAAAGGTCGTGGGCAAGTGTCCTGCGCTGCCAGGTAGCGGCTCAACACCGCGTTTTTGACGTGGGGCCTGTTGCGCTCGGTTAATACGGGCCGTACCGACCAAGGAGACCTCCATGCATATCGACCACTTGATTGGTGGCATCGTGCCAGTTCTGCCCTTCGCTTCGTCCGAAGACGCCCAGGCGTTTCTATCGAACCTGGAGGCCGAGGATCAGATTGCCCTGATCTCGGCGCTGTACTTCGGCCGCTCGCATCTTCACAGCGATACCGTCAACGAAGACTACCTGCCCTACCTGCTTTCCGGTGACATGAACCGGTTCTGGGAACAGGGCAATGTCGCACCGAGCGACTTTGCCACCGTCCTTTATGAAAAAGGCAGCAACCTGGTCAGTTACTACGACGCGTTCATCCGCGCAACCGACGGATCGGGCTACGACCGTTCGAACTACTGAACCCTCGGTCGCCCAGGATCAGTCCTTCATCGGATTGCGCAAGCGCACCCAGACGATCGCGGGCAGCGCCATCAGCAGCCATTTGAGGTACTGGTTCACACCAAAGTGTTCGCAGAGCGTGCCGATGGCCGTGCAGAGCACGACCACCACCACGAACTGAATCATCCTGTTCATCTCGGGGTTTCCGTCGTTGAGAGCGGCGATGGTAAACGATTCGGGCGCTTTCGCTCACAGATACTTGAGCCAGCGAATGTCTCGGCGGCGGGCCTTGAATCCGGCGAACTGCCGCACTGGCCAGTACAGGGCGGCGGCCAGCAACGCTGCAACCAGCCACAGTGCGCCCACGCTATCGAAACCGAAGTACTCGCCCTGGTTGTGCCCGAACAGGCCGACGCTGGCCAGGTAGAGGGCTTTGAGCACGTAAAGGTGCAGCAGATAGAAGAACATCGGTGCGCTGCCGAACACGGTCAGCACGCCGATCCAACGTGCCTGGCCGGCGCGCTCGAAGGCCCGCAGCAGCAACAGGCCGACACCCAGGGTCAGCAGCAGGAACAGCAGCGACGGTGGGTACTTGGTGATGTTGAACAGGCTCATCAGGGTCTGGGTCAGGTCGGGGTAGAGCTGCCACTGGGCCTCGCCGTAGCCGTTGAGCAGACGCAGCGCGACGAAACCCACCAGGGCAGCGCTACCGGCGAAGAACAACTGACGCTGGCGCTTGGCGGTATTGCTGCCACGCGCGAACCATGGCCCCAATGCATAGCCCACGGCGATCACGCCGATCCAGGGCAGCAGTGGATAGGAGGTCCGCAGGCGCAGGTTCTGCGACACCTCGAGCCAGCCGCGATCATGCAGGATCGCCCAGGGTGCGTGCAGCAGTGTGCCGGGGGCAAAGTGCAGGCCGTCGAGCAGGTTGTGGCCGGCGATGATGATTACACCCAGGGCCATCAGCAACGGGCGCGGCAGCCACACCAGCAGCGACAGGACGATCATGCTCAGGCCGATGGCCCAGATCACTTGCAGGTAGATCACGCTGGGCGGCAGTTGGAAGGTCCAGGCGAAGTTGACCAGGGTGAACTCCAGCACCACCAGGAACAGCCCGCGCTTGAACAGGAACGCCGAGACATCGCCCAGGCCCTGGTGTTTTTCGCCATAGAGCCAGGCGCTCAAGCCGGTCAGCAGGACGAACACCGGGGCACACAGATGAGCGAGGGTGCGGCTCGCGAACAGCGCGGGCTCGGTGGCGTCGATGGTCATCGGGTCGCTGACCTGGCGATGCAGGAAGAAGGTTTCGCGCACGTGGTCCAGTAGCATGAACAAGATGACCAGGCCGCGCAGGGCGTCGATGCTGTGCAGGCGGGAAGAGGGTGGGGTAGATGGCATGGGTCTGGGGCGGCGTTGAGTAAGATTTGGAATGTTATCTTATATCTTTGCTGTTGTGGTGATGTTGAGGGCCCTATCGCGGGACCAGCCCGCTCCCACAGGTAATCACTCTCCTGAAGACTGGCGGAGCACCTGTGGGAGCGGGCTCGTCCCGCGATAGGGCCGGCACTTACAACCAAACAGCATCCCAGTGCGAATACTCCCGCACACTCCCAACCAGCCCCGCACGCAGCGGGTTGGAAACGATGTACCGCGCCACGGCCTGAACATCCTCCTCCCTGCGGATAGCCCTGTCCTGGTACCCAGGCTGCCAGATCCGCCCTGTACCCCCACCCTGTGTGGTAAAGCGCATGACTGGTCCTGGACTTGAACCTGCGCATCAACGCCCCTAGCGTCCCAGTGCGCAACTCGATCAGCCAGTGGAGATGATCCGGCATCACAACCCAGGCCAGGGAGCGACATGACTGTTCCTCTTCGGCGTGACGCAGTTGCTGGACGACTGCACGTGCCGGACGCAGAAACTGGAAAAAAGGCTGGCGGGAGCGCGTGACGGTGGTGAGCAGATAGATTCTGCCGGGCTCGGAAAAGCGGCCACGACGCAACAGGCTGGAATGAGGGCGATCCATGCTTTCTCCTTGAACATCTTCCTGTGCTCAAGGTAGCGAGGCTGTGGCTGGTTGCCCGGGAGATTTTTTGCTGAATGTGCCGGCCCTATCGCGGGACCAGCCCGCTCCTACAGGTGCTCCACCAGTCTTTAGGAGGGTGGTTACCTGTGGGAGCGGGCTGGTCCCGCGATAGGGCCGGCGAGGCCTACGGCATCAGAAGCTGTAGTCCACCGTTGCGAAGTACGAGCGTGGCGCGCCCAACAGCCATTGTTCGCCACTGTGCGCGGCAACCACGTAGTCGCGGTTGAACAGGTTGTTCAACTGCAGGCCCAGGCGTACGTCAGGCAGTATGTGCCAGCCGAGATTGGCATCAACCACGGTGTAGCCGGGGACGCTGTAAGCGTTGGCGGTGTCGGCATAGCGCTGGTCGACGTAGCGCAGGCCGATGCCGGCGTCGACGGTCTGGCCGAAGCCCTTGTTGAGCCAGAGGTTGGCGGTGCGGCGCGGAACGTTGGCGGGGCGGTTGCCGGCGCGGTCCTGGGCGATGCCGCCGACGAGCTCGTCGAAGTCATCGTACTTGGCGCGGACCACCGAGGCGTTGGCCGATACCTGCCATTGATGGCCCAGATCCAGCTCAAGCGCGGCTTCCAGGCCGTCGGAGGTCTGCTGGCCGGCCTGCTGTTTCTCATGGCTGATCGGGTCGTCGACCAACAGCTTCTTCTTGACGATGTGATACGCCGCCAGGGTCCATTCACCACGCCCATCCCAGAAGCGCTGCTTGAGCCCCAGCTCGGTCTGCTTCGATTCGGTCAGGTCGTAGTTGATCTGGCTCGGGCTGAGGCTGATCAGGTTGCTCACCCCGTCTTCGCTGGTGGAGTACTGGCCGTACAGCGACAGGTTGTCGGTTACCGCGAATACCAGGCCGGCGCGCCAGTTGCCGCCTTGCAGGCTGCGGTCGACTCGCGTGTCGTTGGTCAGGTTGTCACGGTCTATGTGGTTCTGGTCGCGGCGGATACCGGTCACCAGCGACAGGCGATCGGTCAGTTGGGTACGGTTCTCGGCGAACAGGGCGAAGGTGTGGGTTGTCGAGAGAGTCTGTGGACGTGTGACGTTCTGGCTCTGGAACCCGCCCGGTGCCGGACTCCAAGGATCGACGTAATCGCCGCCGACATCGTTGTACGGCGAGTTGCTGTCGACATTGAAACGGATCTTGTTGTACTCGGCACCGACCACGGTCTTGCTGTTCAGCCCGAACAGCGAATGATCGAAGGTGAAGCTCTGGCGGTCGCCGATCTGCTCCTGGGTGTGCTTGATCTCCAGGTAGCTTGCCCGCTCCAGCTGCTCGCGGGTCGGATCCCAGGTGTAGTCCTCGGCATTGCGCCAGTGCCGACGGCTCTTGATGTAGTACAACTGGTTGCTGGCCGTGACGCTGTCGCTGAGGGTCCAGTCGGTGTTGAAGCGGGTCCATTCGTCGTGGTAGCGCTGCACGTCGTTCTGGATGTTGTAGTTCTTCTTGCGCAGGCTGTCGCGCAGGTGGCCGTCGATCAGCGGAGTGCCAAAGTAGTTCGAGGGCTGTGCGTCGCTACGCTCATGGGCGAGGGTGAAGCTCAGGTCGTCGGTGGCATCGAAGCGCAAGGCTGCACTCAAGGCCAGGCTGCGCGAATCGGTACGGTCGACCCAGCCATTGCCTTTCTGCTTGTTCACGGTCACGCGGTAGCTGAGGCGCTCGCTCAGGCTGCCGCCGCTGTCCAGCCCCAGTTGCTGGCGATCCCATGAGCCATAGCCCAGGCGCAGGTGGTTGCGGATCTCGCCGGCGAAGGGTTTTTTCGGGATCACGTTGATCACAGCGCCCGTGGCGCCTTCGCCATAAAGCACCGAGGCGGGGCCGCGGATCACATCGATGCGCTCGACCATCCACGGGTCGACCGGAAAGGTCTGGGTGCCGGCGCCGGTGTACAGGCGCGAGCCGTCGAACAGGGTCATCACCGAGGCGTGTCCGGTGAAACCACGGGCGGAGAGGGCGGTGTTGCCGTTGCCCGGGGTGCCGACGGAGGTGATGCCGGGCGATCGGGTCACTGCATCCTGCACCGTGAGGTTGGCGCGCTGCTGGATCTGCTCGGCGGTGATGCTGGTGGTGCTGGCCGGGGTTTCCAGGGCGCTGAGGTTCAGGCGCGAACCGGCTTGGGTAGGGGTTGCCAGGTCGACGATCTGCTCGTCGCGGGTCTCGGTGATCGCCGTCGAGGGCAGGTCGAGGACCTTGCCTTGCGGCTGCTCGGCCAGCGCCGGCAGGGACACGGCCATGCAGGCGGCCAGGGTGTGAAGCTTGAAGTGTCGGGACATGTCGTTCCACGGGTTCAGGAATGAATGGATCCCGGTGGAAACAACGCAAAGACGAGCAGACACGCACGCAGGCGCGCACGCGAACACCGGCCTGCGCCCGCCCACCGCGGGTTTGCCAACAGAAGCGTCAGGCCGGTCTCCGGGCTTGCGAGGGTCGTGAAGCCTTCACCTTCCCATGCATGAGCACAGTGGTGTGTCGAAGGATTCGCTCGCTTACCGTTGCGGGGGCAGCGCCGGACTTGTCTGCAAAGACGCACCGGCTTCCCGTTTCACCCTGCGCACGGCGGCGCAGGACACCTGAAACTGGCGGCATCTGACCATCGAACGCAGGGGGAGTCAATCGTTTGGATAGGCGAAAAAACGTGATGGGCTGCAGGGTTGCGCGTTTTTATTAGATTTTTTTCGAACTTTTCCGACTGACGTTGTCTCGAACCGCTCGTTCGCCCTTTTTATTCAACGTCATGGAGACTTTTGCGAATGTTTACTGGAAAACTGCTGCGTCACACTTGCGCCCTGGCCCTCCTCGGCGCGCCGTTGGCAGCGATGGCAGCCCCCAGCACCGAGCCCCTGTTCACCTTCGGCCTGCTCGGTTCCTACGACAAGTTCAAGTTCGAAGGCGGCGGCGACTCCGACAAGGAGCACCTGGGCCAAGGCGGTGTGTTCGCCAACTTCGGCAACAAGATGACGGCCGAGTCCGGTTTCATCTACCAGATCGGTGCCGAAGCCAAGTATGGCAAGAAGAACGACAACAAGCTCAAGGAGGCGCAGGCCGACCTCGACCTTGGCTGGCGTGCCGCGCTGGATGCGCGCAACTTCGTCGACGTGATCGTCGGTGGCGGTTACAGCTGGACCCGTTTTGAGCCCGAGATCAACGACCTGGACACCAAGCTGACCTACAAGTCGCCATTCGCCAAGGCCGCGCTGGGTTACAACCACCAGTTCGATGCCTCGACCCTGCGTGTCGAAGTCGGTGCTCGTCACACCATCGATGGCCGTGCGCGCTTGAAGGTCGACGACTTCGGCAGCGACAGTGTCGACATGAAGGACCGCACCAACCCGTATGCCGAAGTCACCCTGCTGATGAACCAGCAAGGCAGCATGCCGATCCAGGCGGGCGTGTACTACACCCGTACCGAGTACAAGATCGACGAGGACTCGCCGGTTGCCGACAACAACAAGCTCAAGCGTGACGAGTTTGGCGTGAAGGTCGGCCTGGCGTTCTGATGCCTTCGATGGTTGTACGCCGTTTGTAAGGGCAGCCTCGTGCCGCAATCTCGGCACGAGGATTCCCCTGCAGGCTCAAGGGCGCCTAGCGGCCCCGGCGCCGCGATACCCGCGCCTCGATGTTCTTGCGTCCGATCAGCAGCGCCGGTTTCTCGGTCACCGGCTCATCGGCCAGCCACTTGTACATCACCAGGCAATCCACCAGCCCCAGTGCTGCATGACGAAAAGCCTTGGGCAGGCGCCCGACGGTCTCGAAACCGAGCTTGTGCCACAGCCCCACGGCCACCTCGTTGCTCGCCACTACCGAATTGAACTGCAAGGCCAGAAAACCCTCCTGGCGCGCCAGCTTCTGCGAGTGCTCGCACATCAGCCGTGCCACGCCACGTCCGCGTGAACGGGGTGTGACCATGTATCCGCAATTGCCCACGTGCGCGCCCGGGCCGGCGGCATTGGCCTTGAGGTAGTAGGAACCGAGCAGCTCGCCATCCTCTTCGGCCACCAGGGTGTGCAACGGAAACTCCAGCCACAGCGTGCGCGCCTGCTCCTGCGACATCTGCGGGTCGTATGCGTAGGTTTCGCGCGCCTGGACGATGGCCTGGAAGGTCGGCCAGAAACGCTCGAAGTCTTCCGGGGTCATTGGGCGAATGTGGATCATGTCGGTTCCTGCTCGGGCTGGGCCTGGCAAGTCTGGGTGGATGGGCGCCGTCATGCAAGGGCTGTGGCGCCCAAAAGCGTCAACTGCCGGCCTTGCCGACCGCATCCAGCGCCCGTGCCGAATACACCAGGGCAGCGCCCGCGTTCATGGCCACGGCCACGCCGAGGGCTTCGGCGATTTCCTCGCGGGTCGCACCGTGCTTGACCGCCTGCTGCGAATGCACGGCGATGCAGCCGTCGCAGCGAGTGGTCACCGCCACGGCCAGGGAAATCAGCTCGCGGGTCTTGGCGTCGAGGTGGTTGGTCTTGGCGCCGGCAGCGCTGGCGGTGGCGTAGCCGGCCACGGTGTCGGGGGACAGCTGCTTGAGATCGCCGATGCCGGCCATCAACTGCTTACGGTAGGCGTCCCAGTCCATCATGCTCATCGTCTTCACCTTGTCAGGTTGGCAACAGGAGCTTTCAGGCTAGTCGAAGATGGGGGGAAGGGCAGGCCTCGTCACCGAGGGGCAAGGAGGCCGCAGGACGTGTCAGATGTAGATGAACAGCAGCACCAGTGCCGCCACCACGGCCCATTTCTCGAGGTAGTAGCGGGTGCGGTTGCGCTTCTTCATGGCCTTGCCACGTTCACGGATCTTGTAGATGCGCGTGAACAGTCGATTGATGCCGCCAGTCTTGTCGTTGGCATCGTTGGGCGCGGCTGCCGCGGCCATGACGTTGCGGCTGAACCAACGGTTGAAGGCGCTTGCCCAGCGGTACTTCAACGGGCGCTCGACGTCGCAGAACAGGATGATACGGTTGTGCTCGGTGGTATTGGCCGCGTAGTGGATGTACGTCTCGTCGAAGATCACCGCCTCGCCGTCGCGCCAGGAATACTTCTCGCCGTCCACATCGATGTAGCAACCATCGTCGTTCGGTGTGTCCAGGCCCAGGTGGTAACGGTAGGAGCCGGCATAGGGGTCACGGTGACGAACCAGCTTGGCTCCCGGCGGCAGGGTGGCGAACATCGCCGCCTTGACCGTGCCGATACCTTGCAGCAGTTCGGTCGTGCGTGGGCACAGGGTCATCGCCGAAGGGTGGCTCTCGCCGTACCACTTCAGATAGAAGCGCTTCCAGCCGGTCTTGAAGAACGAGTTGAAGCCAACGTCATCATAGTTGTCGGATTTCTTGATCTCGCCGGCGTGCAGCAATTGCTGGGCTTCTTCGCGGATTTCCTGCCAGTGGTCCTTGAGCGGCTGCAGCTCAGGGAACGACTCGACGGGCAAATAGGGCTTGGCCGGGTGCTTGGAGAACAGGTACAGGAAACTGTTGACCGGGGCGAGGAAGCTCGAGTGGTCGCCCAGCTGGCGAGTCAGCTTGTGGCGAACGCGACCGCGCAGGTGAACATAGGCGATCGAGAGGACGAAGATCAGTACGAGTGCAATTTTCATGGACGGTTACTTGTCGAATAAAAATGGCCATGCGCCATGGCTGTAGCCCGCCAGCATAAACAATCGTGTCGCCAGTTTGTACTTATTGTTAAGTCATCGCTGATGGACGAAGGTGGAATACCCTGCAAGCTGCGCAAACGATTCAACCCTGGCAGCGTTTGAACCTGCATGCCCTTCAGCCCTCGAGGAGTTTCCGATGGTCCAGGATGTACGCCCAAGCGGCGCGCCCTTCAAGCGCCTGTTTTTCGCCCTGGCTTTGCCCGAAACCCAGCGCCGGGCCGTTGCCCAGTGGCGTCGTGAATTGGGGTTGCGGGCCGGCAAGCCGGTACCCGCCGAGAATTTTCATGTGACGTTGCTGTTTCTGGGCGATGTGGATGCCGCCCAGGTACCGGCACTGTGCGCGGCGGTAGACGGCATGACGCGCCCAGGGGCGCCGATACGCCTGTTGCTCGACCGTCTGCAGGTGTGGCGACGTGCCGGCGCGCTGGTACTCGAACCTGGCGATACCCCTGCCAGCCTGCGCCAACTGGTCTACGGACTGGAGCAGCGGCTACTGCCACTGGGCATCGCCGAGCAGGCCCGTGAATACCGTCCGCACCTGACGCTGTCACGGGATTTCCAGGGACAGCCACCAGAGGCGGCGCAGGCTCCGGAGTTCTTCCTCAATGCCCGCCGGTTCGGTCTCTATGAATCGCGCAAGGGCCGTTACTGTCCGCTGGCCGAGTGGACGCTGGACGAAGCCTGAGCGGCGAACAGACGTTGTCCGAGGGTGTAGGCGGTGGGTAAGTGCCTGGCGGTATCCGGGCCTTCGCTCTCGTCCAGAAGGATCGAGCTCGAGACCTGGGCGCCGCACCAGTCGAAAATGCCATGCTCGATCTGTACGCGCATTGCAGCGCCGTAGCCATGGCGGTCGAACAGGGCAGCGTCGGCGCCGCCGACCGCCACCAGGTGGACCTTCAGGTGGTTGAGCAGCTTGGTGGTCTTGCCGTCTTCGTAGCTGAAGGCCCAGCCATTGCTGAACACACGGTCGATCCAGCCCTTGAGCAGTGCGGGGAACGACCACCAGTACACTGGGTAGACCAGCACCAGGGTATCAGCCCGTTCGATGCGTGCCTGCTCGGCAAGGACGTCCGCCGGCGGCTTGGCCAGGTGACGATGGACATTGAGGTCGGGCAACTCGAAGCGCGGATCGAAGCCCTCTGCGGCCAGGTCGGCGATTTCGCTGGTATGGCCTGCTTGGGCCAGGCCGTCGGCGATCTGCCTGGACAATGCGTGGGTGAGTGATTGGGCGTCGGGGTGGGCGAGTACGATCAGGGCGTGCATGAATGCGTTCCTTATGGGATGCGGGAAGAGGCCGGGCGCTATATACTCGGCGTAAGTTACGGTTGGTAAGTTACTTTTGGTAGGTAAGCTATGTCAAGCGATGAGACGCGCCCTGTACGTAAACGCCTGTCCCGTGAGGATCGTCGGCGGCAATTGATAGCGGTGGCCTGGCAGATGGTTCGCGAGGAGGGCACCGATGCGCTGAGCCTGGGGCGCCTGAGTGAGCTGGCAGGGGTGACCAAGCCGGTGGTGTACGACCACTTCGAAACCCGCAACGGCTTGCTGGTGGCGCTTTACGAGGAATACGACGCGCGCCAGACCGCCATGCTCGAGGTCGTGCTGGCGGACTGTCCTGTGGACCTTGAGGCGCGTGCGGCGGTAATCGCCGCAGCCTATGTCGATTGTGTGATGACCCAGGGGCGTGAGATACCGGGCGTCAGTGCGGCGTTGGCCGGTTCGCCGGAGCTCGAGGCGCTCAAGCGGGGGTACGAGGATCCGTTCCTGGACCGGTGCCGCCAGGCGCTGGCGCCGTTTGCGCCGGGCGGGGATATCGGATTGGCCGGCTTGCGTCTGCTGGTCGGCGCCGCCGAGGCATTGTCACAGGCGGCGGCGTCGGGGGAAGTCGAGCCAGGGCAGGCCAAGGCGGAACTGAGCGCCGGTATCGTGGCGATGGTCCGGCGCCAGGGCTGAGGGCTGGGTCATACCGGCAGGCTGCGGTAGGGCAGTTCGTCTCCCGGGCTGCGGGCGAATTCGCGCTTGTATTCGCGGCTGAACTGCGAGGTGCTCTGGTAGCCTACCCGGTGCGCCACCTGGGCCACGCCCAGGCTCTCGCCGATCAGCATCTGCTGCGCCTTGAGCAGGCGCAGGCGTTTGAGGTACTGCATCGGCGCCAGTTCGGTGCAGCGCTTGAAGTGTTCGTGGAAGGTCGAAACGCTCATGTTGGCACGGCTGGCCAGCGCTTCGACACTCAACGGCTCGGCGAAATGATCGCGCAGGTAGGCGAGCGCGACACCGATCCGGGCAAAGTGCCCCTGCTGTTCGACCAGGGCCCGCAACACACCGGCTTGAGGGCCGCGCAGGGCCGTATACAGCACCTCCCGCACCCGTGCGGCCCCCAGCATTTTCGCATCCAGTGGGTCCTGCAGGCATTCGAGCAGACGCTCGACGCTGGCGCGCATTGGAGCACCCAGCGCCGCCGAGCTCATCGACTGCGGCGTCTGCGCCTGTACCGCCGGGTCCGGCGGCAGGGCCATGTTCTGCACCAGTTCGCTCAGCACGGTACGGTCGATGCTCACGGCCACGCCGAGCATGGGCGCCTGGGGCGTGGCGAAGGTTTCGCACATGAAGGGCACTGAAAGCGCCTGGATCAGGTAGTGCCCGGCACCGTATTCCAGCGTGCGCGGCCCCAGGCGCGCGAGCTTGCTGCCCTGGGCGATGATGATCAGGCTCGGTTCGTAGATCTGTGGGCTGCTCGCCACATAGTGGTCCCACGACAACACCTGGACCTGGGGCAGGTAGGTGTCGACGAATCCGGGGCGCGAGGCGAGGGCGCGGATCAGCGAGCAGAGAGGGGCATTGGCGTCGACGTGTTGGGTCAGGTGCATGGCAAACCAGGGACAGAGAATCAGACACTGGCATCTTCGCAGATTGACAGTCCAGCGCCAGATCGCTGCGGCCAATTCCGGAGAATCAGGCACGAATGCCGGAGGATCGGCTGTGGGCCGGGCCCGTTTCGATGCGCAGAATGCGTGGCCTGAATCGTTTCAATATTGCGAGGTCCAGAGCATGTACACCGCCATCGGTTATGCCGCCCAGTCTTCCACCGCGCCCCTGGCGCCCATGACCTTCCAGCGCCGTGGCCTGCGCCCGGATGATGTCGCCATCGACATCCTCTACTGCGGCGTGTGCCACTCCGATATTCACCAGGCCCGCAATGAGTGGGGCATAGCCGTCTACCCACTGATGCCCGGCCACGAGATCGTCGGTCGTGTCACCGCTGTAGGTGAAAAGGCCGGCAAGTACCAGGTCGGTGACCTGGTCGGCGTCGGCTGCATGGTCGATTCCTGCCGCCATTGCGAGGCTTGCCGGCAGGACCTGGAGCAGTATTGCCTGGAAGGGCCGACCCAGACCTACGCCAGTCCCGACCGTATCGACGGCAGCAATACCCTGGGTGGCTATTCCAGCAGCATCGTGGTCAGCGAGCACTTCGTCCTGCGTATTCCCCAAGGGATGGACCTGCCCAGTGCAGCGCCGATCCTCTGCGCGGGCATCACCACTTACTCACCGCTCAAGCACCACGGCGTGGGGCCTGGGCACAAGGTCGGCGTGCTGGGCATGGGCGGCCTGGGCCACATGGGCATCAAGTTCGCCAAGGCCCTGGGCGCCGAGGTGACGCTGTTCACCCGCTCCCCGGCCAAGGCCGAGGAAGCCCGTCGCCAGGGCGCCGATCATGTCATCGTCTCCACTGACGAGGCGCAGATGCGCGAGGCGGCGGGTCGCTTCGACTTCCTGCTCGACACCATCCCGGTGCAACACGACCTGAATCCCTACCTCGAAACCCTGAAGTTCGACGGCGTGCACATCCTGGTCGGCCTGATCGAGCCGGTCGATCCGCCCGTGCATGCGGCCAACCTGGTGCTCAAGCGGCGGGTGCTGGCCGGCTCCTTGATCGGCGGCATCGCCGAAACCCAGGAAGTGCTGGACTTCTGCGCCGAGCACGGCATCAGCTGCGATATCGAGATGCTGGATATCCGCCACATCAACGAGGCGTTCGAGCGGATGATCAAGGGTGATGTGAAGTACCGCTTCGTGATCGACATGGCGACCTTGCAGGCCTGATCCGGGCGTTGAACGCAATCGCGGGGGGAGTCCCGCGATTGCGGCCAGTACAGGCGCTACCAGACCATCGCCTTCTTCCACCCTTTCCAGAACAACCAGCGCCGCACCTCGGCGTGTTCGCCAGTGCCGATCTGCCAGGCAGGCCGCTTGCTGTCCAAGGCGATCAGCGAGATGAATCCGGCATGGCTGGCTGCGACCAGGGTGCGGCCGTCGGCGCTGATGTCCATGGCGCTGATGGCCGACCCCAGATAATGCTGCCAGTGCGCGCGACCGTCTTCGCCGAAGCCACGCAGGTAACCTTGGGCATCGCCGACGATGTACTCGCCTTGACGTGCGACGCCGGCATGGATCTGCACGCCGTCCTGCAGCATCGAGACCTGCGGATCGATTGCCAGATTGGCGAGCGTTACGCCAAGGCTGGCGCCGCCGTCGCCCTGGCAGGCATTGAGCAGCAACTGGTCGCCGCAGTGGTTGAACAAGGCGAAGTGCGGATGTTCCCCCGCCGGGACGATCTCGGCCAGCGGCTCCAGGTGCTCGTCGAGTACCTGGTGGTTGCCGCGCTGCTCGCCCAGCACGATCCGTCTGCCGTCCGGCGACAGTGCGGCATGGGCTTGGGTCAGGGGCAGCGCGATGTCGTCAGGGTCGGTGCCGTCGGCCAGTTGCCCGAGGATGTCTGCTTCGCGGCGCAGCAGGCGGGTGGCACCTTGAGGTGTGAGCAGGAAGATGCCCTCGCGGCTGACCAGCAGTACCCGTCGGCCATCCGGCAGGGGGAGCAGGCGGGTTGGGGTGGGTGGCAGGTCGAAGGGATCGAACGGGTAGCCAGGCGGCAGGCCTTCCAGGCCATGGGGCCAGGACAGCCGAGCGACCTGAGGGCCGCCCCAGCCGTCGGTGACCCTTACGCCCTCCGCATTGGCCAGGGCGAAGTAGCGTCGTCGCGGGCAGCGGCCGAAGTGCTCGACACCGATCATGGGGGTCACTCCGTTGCGGTCGATCTGCACCACCTGGCCGTTGTCATGGGGCATGCCGATGCGTGCCAGCAAGCGGCCGTCATCGAGCAGCAGCACCTGGGCGATACCCTGGCCATGGCTCGGGAGCAGTGGCAGCAAGGGATCATGGGCGGGCGGCCAGGCTTCGCGAAACAACTGACGCTGGTGCTCGTCGATGCCAGGTCGGTTGATGGCGTGCAGTGCGAGCTGCCAGGCGTCGAGCAGGTGATCGATGGCCGGTGGGCAGGGCGCTTGTGCTGTGTCGTGTCCTTGTGCGCAACCTTGCGCAACATGGCGGTTGACGGCCTCGGCGTAGGCGGTGACCGCCTGTTGCCACTGCTGCTGAGGGTGTTGCGTGTCCATGAGCGGATCGGACTCCTTGTTCCGCATGTTGCTACAGTGCGTCATGGTACTCCGTGCGCGCGCGGTTGTGAGGCCTGGCCTTGACGCGTACCATGCCGAGTATTCCTACCAATAACAAACGTGCATCCGCGACCCGAACCTGGGCACGTGGGGCGCGTCCTATCGCTTTGCCTGCGGAGATTGCATTGGCCTCGATGAATGGACCCCTACCTGATTCCCTACCTGCACCGGCAGGCGGCGGCAGTTGGCTGAGCGTGATCGCGCTGGCGCTGGCGGCGTTCATCTTCAACACCACCGAGTTCGTGCCGGTGGCACTGCTCAGCGACATCGGTCGCAGCTTCGACATGACCACCGCGCAGGTGGGCCTGATGTTGACCATCTACGCCTGGGTGGTGGCACTGGCTTCGCTGCCGATGATGCTGATGACCCGTAACATCGAGCGGCGGCGCCTGTTGCTGTTCGTGTTCCTGGTATTCATCGTCAGCCACTTGCTGTCGTGGATGGCGCAGAGTTTCGCCATGCTGCTGGTCAGCCGCATCGGCATCGCCTTGTCGCACGCGGTGTTCTGGGCGATCACCGCGTCGCTGGCGGTGCGCGTGGCGCCGGCTGGCAAGCAGGCCAAGGCGCTCGGGTTGCTGGCCACCGGCACTACCCTGGCGATGGTCCTGGGCATACCGCTCGGGCGTGTGGTGGGCGAGGCGCTGGGTTGGCGCATCACCTTCCTCAGCATTGCGGGCGTGGCGCTGGCGACCATGCTGTGCCTGATGAAGTCGCTGCCCTTGCTGCCGAGCCAGAACTCCGGTTCGCTGCGCAGCCTGCCGATCCTGTTCCGCAGGCCTGCCCTGGTCATCACCTATCTTCTGGTCACGCTGGTGATCACCGCACAATTCACCGCCTATAGCTACATCGAACCGTTCGCCCTGCATGTGGCGCAGATCAGCGGTGAGCACACGACCCTGATCCTGTTGCTGTTCGGTGGGGCGGGTGTGCTCGGCTCGGTGCTGTTCAGCCGTTACAGCGATCGCTTCCCGCACGGTTTCCTGGTCGGCTCGATCGGTTGTCTGGCCGCGTGCCTCTTGCTGCTGTTGCCGCTGTCGGGGAACTTCGCCGCGTTCGCCGTGCTGAGCATGTTCTGGGGCGTGGCGATCCTGAGCTTCAGCCTGTCGCTGCAGTCGAAGACGCTCAAGTTGGCGTCCGACGCTACCGATGTGGCCATGGCACTGTTCTCGGGGATCTACAACATCGGTATTGGTGGCGGGGCATTGCTGGGCAGCATCGTCAGCAGCCAGATCGGTGTGGCCAATATCGGCCTGGTCGGTGGTGTGGTGGCGGTGCTGGGGTTGGGCCTGGCCTTGGCCAGCAGCCAGCGCTTTCGCGATGCCCTGGCCGCGCCCCCCGCGCCTTGAGCTTCACGCCAGTAAAGCCGACCACGCCGACACCAGCAGCAACAGTGCCAGCAACTGATTGAAGCGCTGCAGGTGCCGGGGCGAACGCAACCAGCGGGCACTGCCGATCCCGAGCAGGGCCCAGGCGCCCATGCAGGGCAGGGCGATGATCAGAAATACCAGCGCCAGGTGCCACACCGGCAATCCTGGCGTGGCAAACACCCCGATCACCGCCACCGCCATCAGCCAGACCTTGGGGTTGACCAGTTGCAGCGATGCCGCGCTGCCGACCCCGAAGCGCTGCCGCGCCGTGGCATGCAAGGGCTCGCCAGCGGCGCGGAACAACTGCCAGGCCAGGCGACTCAACCACAGCACGCCCACCCAGCTCATCACCTGCTGCGCCAGCGGGTGGCGCAGCAGCACCTCTCCCAGCCCCAGGCCTACCACCCAGACGATCGCCGCGGCCGCCGCACAGGCCGCGAAGATCGGCGCCAGGCTGGCACGCAAGCCGTTGTGCGCGCCGTGGGCGAGAATCAGCAGGTTGGTCGGCCCGGGGCTGATGCTGGCGGCCAAGGCGAAAAGGATGAAGGGCAACAGCGATGACGACATGGTGAGGCTCCTGTGGTTCGGAACACCATGGTCAGGCGTGGGGGCGGTTCAGTCTGGAAGCTTTGAGCAGCGTCGGCGGTAGTCGGCCGGTGTCAGCCGGTAGGCACGACGGAACCAGCGCCCCAGGTGGCTCTGGTCGGCAAAGCCCAAGGCCATGGCCACTTCGCTGGGTGTGTCGCCGCGAGCCAGCAGGCGCCGGGCGCGGGCCAGGCGCAACTGGATCAGGTAGGCGTGCGGCGCCAAGCCGAAGGCGGCCTTGAAGGCGCGGGTCAGGCGAAAGCGATCGACGCCGCAGGCCTGCGCTACTTCGTCCAGGCCGATGTCCTGGTCGATATGGGCGTGCAGGTAGTCGCGCGCTCGCTGGGCGCACAGCGGCAGGCGTGGATCGGGGTCGAGGCGCTTGCGCCAGTGCAGGTGCCGGGTCAGGCAGGCCAGCAGGTCGTCCATGGCGGTCTGGCGCACGATTCGTAGCTCGCCGCCGTGCATGACCTGGAAGGCGCGCAAGGTGGCGCCCGCCAGTCGCGGGTCGGTGCATAGGGTGTCGGCGAAGGCCGGCAGGCAGCCTGCCGGTGCCTGTTCGAACAGTGCGTGCAGTTCGTTTTCCAGCCACTTCGAGTCCAGGTACAGCGTGGAGTAGGTGAAGCCTTCGCGCGTGGGAGCGTCGCCATCGTGAAGGTCACCGGGTTCCAGCAGGAACACCTGGCCCGGCGTGCTCTGGTGCCGAACCCGGCGGCAATTGAACTGCTGCACACCCTGTTCGGTGACCCCGACCAGAAAGCTGTCGTGCCAGTGCGGGTCGTAGGCGTGGCCGACGAAATGCGCGCGGACCGACTCTATGCCGGTGTCGGCGTCTTGCTTGAGGTCGATCCAGTTGGACATGGGCGGGGCCTGCGAAAGGGAGTCTTCACCTTAGCCTAAAAGCGCTTCGGATTTTAGAACGGATGTGCATGGGATGGCCTGGGTAGTGGCATTGAGCCGGTATACTGGGTGTTTTTGCAGGAAGCTGTTGATCTGATGAAAAAGACATCCGGAAATTGGCTGCGCGCGTTGCTGGTCACGATCGTCGCTGCGGTGATCGCTCAAGTGGTAGCGATCTTGGTACTGATTCCCTTGGTCCAGAACATGGGCGCTACGAGCACCTCGCTGTTGTTCGTCTACCTGGTGTTCGTCGGCTTGTGCTCCCTGGCGAGCGGAGCTCTATCCTTCCGAGCGCCGACGGTGGGGTTTGCCCATGACTGGAAAATAATGTCGCTGATCGCCTCCAGCAAACTCATGCTTCTGGTGACTGTGGCCCTGAGTGTCGTACCTCTGGCGGTCGAAGGGTTCAAGCTGGCGGGATATATCAAGCAAATGCCCTTCAGCTTGTTCATGTATTGGCTGAGCGGTTTGAGCCTACTGGTTTTTTCCGTGCTGTATCACCTGTGCGCACCCGTCGCGTATCGGTATCCGACCTTTGAAGACCTGATCAGGCGTGAAGGCAGTGCCAGGGTACTCCGTGGCGATGCTGGCAAGATCTTGGAGGGCTTGCGCGCCAGGCAAACGGCGAGCGAGGCTGCTGGTGCGGCGCCCTTCACGAGCCAGGACGAGCATGTTCTGGAAGTGCTCGCCCAAGGCCGTGTCATTGACGATGCCCAGTGTTATTTCGTCATGCGCGTGCATAGCGCCAACGCCAATTGGAAGGTGCGTTTGGTGCTGACGCTGGCGCTGCTGATTCCCGCCTATGTCATTCCAACCGTGACCGTGGGCAAGATGTTCGCGGTGGTGGACACCGCTCGGCAGCAGGTGCACGAGCGGGGTGGCTGGTTGTGCGCCATCTATGGCAACGTGCTGATGCTTGGCAAGGATGCCAACGAGAGGGCCGAGTCTTCCTGCAAAGCGCACTAACCAGGGTCGGGCTGCAACTGCCCAAACTTGCCCTGCAACCACTGATGCAAACGCGCCACCGCCGGCGACAGCTGCTTGCGGTGCGGGCACACCAGGATCAGGGGGCGCAGGTCGCCGGGGAAATCCGGCATCAGCACCTCGAGTTCGCCGGCCGCGACATTGGCGTGCACGTCCAGCCATGACTTGAAGGCGATGCCTTCGCCGGCCAGTGCCCAGCGCCGTACCACATCGGCGTCATCGCAGAACAGCGGCCCGCTGACCTGCACCGTCTGCTCACCCAGTTGCCAGCGGTCGAAGACCCGCGACTGCTGCAGGTACAGCAGGCAATCGTGCTGTTGCAGGTCTTGCGGGGTGTGCGGGCGGCCGCGGCGGGCGAGGTAGGCGGGGGCGGCGACCAGTACCCTGCGGTTCCACGGCGCCAGTGGCAGCGAGATGTAGTTGGCAGTGTCGTCGATGCCATAGCGGATGCCGACATCCACTGGGTCGCGGTACAGGTCGGCGAGTTCGTCGGAGAGAAAGAAGCGCAGGCTCAAGCCCGAGTGTTCGCGGCGAAACTCGGTGAGCCAGGGCAGCACCAGGTTGCGTCCGACATCCGAAGGCGCCGACACCTGCAGTACACCACGCAGTTCACTGTGATCGCCATGCAGGCTCTCACGCCCGTGACGCAGGGTCTCCAGCACACTGTGGGCGGTGGGCAGGTACAGTTCGCCCTCGGCGGTCAGGCGCAGGCTACGGGTGGTGCGGGCAAACAGACGCACGTCCAGCTCTCGCTCCAGGCGCTTGATCGCTGCTGCGACCTGGCCCGGTAGCAGGTCGGCTTCCAGGGCGGCGGCGGTGAAGCTGCCCAAGGCGCTGGAGCGAATGAACAGTTGTAGATCGTCAAGGCGCAGCATTTTCACTCCTGGAATGAAAGTGTTGCTGCATTGTGCTGGTTTTTCTTTCCTGTGGGAAAGATAAGATACGCGCCATCACCTTCCCTGACAGGAGCAGTTCCGATGGATACCGTCACCCTGGCCAAGCGCCGCTACACCACCAAGGCCTACGACGCCAGCCGCAAGATCCCGCAGGCCACCGTCGATGCACTGCTCGAGCAATTGCGTCATAGCCCGTCCTCGGTCAACTCGCAGCCCTGGCACTTCGTCGTCGCCGACAGCGCCGAAGGCAAGGCACGCCTGGCCAAGGCCACTGAAGCCTTCGCCTACAACACACCCAAGATTCTCAACGCCTCGCACGTGATCGTGTTCGCCACCCGCACCGAAATGACCGAGGCGCACCTGCACGCCGTGCTTGACCAGGAAGCGGCCGACGGCCGTTTTCGCGATGATCAGGCCCGTGCCGGCCAGGACACGACGCGCCGTGGCTATGTGAACCTGCATCGCTACGACCTCAAGGATGCGCAGCACTGGATGGAAAAGCAGACCTACCTGGCCCTGGGCACCGCTTTGCTGGGCGCTGCCGCCCACGGGCTCGATGCGACCCCGATCGAGGGCTTCGACAGCAAGGCGCTGGACGCCGAGCTGGGCCTGCGCGAGCGTGGCTTCACCAGTGTCGTGCTGCTGAGCCTGGGGTACCGCAGCGAAGATGACTTCAATGCCGGCCTGAGCAAGTCGCGGCTGCCGGCCGAGACGGTGTTCACCTTCCTCTGAAAAAAACCGGGGCAGGCCTCTACGGTCTGCCCCGGCTTTCAATCCTCCTCCAGCGCCTGCTCGACCACGTCGCGGCTGGCGTCCAGCACTTGCTGCTGTACTTCCTCGCTGGCCAACATACGCCCGACCACCAGAGCACCGACGCACTGGCTGATCAACGCCCAGGCCCTGCGCTCGTCCCCAAGCGTTTCACTCCACGCGGCCTGCAGTTCGAGCAGCCAGTGTTCGGCCTGTTCACGCACCGGTCGCTCGGCGCGAGCGATCTCGACCCCCAGCGGCGGCAGCGGGCAGCCACCTTCGGGATTGTGCAGGTGGGCCAGGCTCAGGTACTGCTTCAGGCAGCGGCGCAGGCGTTCGCGGTCGGCGCCCTGGCTGGCCAGGCGAGCGAACGGGCTATTGCACAGCTCGCGTCGCACCACCTCGCTGAACAGGTCATCCTTGGACGGGAAGTGATTGTAGAAGGCGCCACCGGTAAGGCCGATGGCCTTCATCAACTCGGCGACGCCGGTACTGGCGAAACCACCACGCTTGGCCAGGACGCCGCTGCTGGCCAGCAGCTTCTCGCGAGTCTGTTGCTTGTGATCGGTGGAGTAGCGCATCCGCGACCCTCGGTGTGCTGGCTTGACGGTGCAGCGATCATAGCATAGCGTTCGTTTACTAAATGATCGTTCATCAATTGGGGTGCCGATGACAGAACAACGAAAAGCGGTCCTGGTGATAGGGGCGGGTGATGCCACCGGCGGCGAGATCGCCAAGCGTTTTGCCCGCGAAGGTTATATCGCCTGTGTGACCCGTCGCGACGCTGACAAGCTGCAACCACTGGTGGACGAGATCCGTGCGGCTGGCGGTCAGGCCTACGGTTTCGGCTCCGATGCACGCAAGGAAGAGGCGGTGGCCGAGCTGATCGAAACCATCGAGCGTGATATCGCCCCGATCGAGGCCTTCGTGTTCAACATCGGCGCCAACGTGCCCTGCAGCATCCTCGACGAAACGCCGCGCAAATACTTCAAGATCTGGGAAATGGCCTGCTTCGCCGGCTTTCTCACTTCTCAGGCAGTGGCGCGGCGCATGGTCACCCGCGAACGCGGCACCCTGATCTTCACCGGCGCCACTGCCGGCACCCGCGGCGCCGCCGGTTTTGCTGCCTTCGCCGGTGCCAAGCACGCCTTGCGCGCCCTGGCCCAGAGCATGGCGCGCGAGCTGGGGCCGCGAAACATCCACGTGGCGCACGTGGTGGTCGACGGCGCCATCGACACGGCGTTCATTCGCGATACCTTCCCTGAGCGCTACGCCCTGAAGGACCAGGATGGCATCCTTGACCCGGCGCATATCGCCGACAGCTACTGGTACCTGCATACCCAGCCCCGGGACGCCTGGACGTTCGAACTTGACTTGCGCCCCTGGATCGAACGCTGGTGATCCGCTGTGCCCAACCACCTTCCGCCACAAGGAGTGCTGCATGAGCAAGTGCGTCGAGTTCTACTTTGATCTGGGCAGTCCGGCCAGCTACCTGGCTTGGACCCAGTTGCCCGCCCTGTGTGCCCGCCGAGGCGCCACCCTGGCGCTGCGGCCAATGCTGCTGGGCGGCGTGTTCCAGGCCACCGGCAATGCCTCGCCGGCGACGATACCGGCCAAGGGGCGCTACATGATCGGTGACCTGAAACGCTTCGCTGCCCGTTATGGCGTGCCGTTCAGCCTCCCGCCCGGGTTTCCGGTCAATACCCTGAACCTGATGCGGGGCGTGCTCGGCACGCAGATGCGTTCGCCCGAGCGCCTCGAACCCTTGCTCAAGGCGTTGTTCGACGGGCTTTGGGTGCAACAGCGCAATCTGTCGGAACCTGAGGTGCTCGATGCGACGCTGCGCGAAGCAGGCATGGACCCCGAGGCGTTTCGTGCCCTGGCGGCCGACGTCGAGGTCAAGGAGCGGCTCAAGCAGGTGACCCAGGAGGCGGTCGAGCGGGGCGTGTTCGGCGCGCCGATCTGTTTTGTCGGCGGGCAGATGTTCTTCGGTCAGGACCGCTTGGACTTCATCGAAGAAGCATTAACCTAACAGCCGCTCCAGTTGCGTGCGTTCCCAGACGCTGAGCAGCTCGACCGGGTCGGTGCCATAGCGCTGCCAGTGGCCGCGCTCGGCCTCGCGGCCATCGGGGGCGCGGCATTCGCTGCAATGGGCGAGGCCTTCGTCGTCGAGGGTCAGGATCAGTTGCCAGTGGCCGATCTGTACCCTGACCCGCCCGTCGCTCAGGTGCTCGTGCACGTCCAGCGCCTGGACGCCGAGGGCGGCGTCACGCAGGCACTGGTAGATCTCACGGCTGTTGGGGGCGGACATGAACGATCAGAAGTTCGCCGGGGTGTTGGCGCTGATGATTTCTGCTTCGTCCGGGCCGATGTTCTTGAAGCTGTGCGGCAGCGTGGTGGGGATGTAGTAGCCGTCGCCCGAGTTGAGCACGCTGACCTGGCCATCGACCCACAACTCGACCGTCCCCCGGGTGACCAGCCCGCATTCCTCGCCTTCGGCATGCACGATCGGCTCGCCCGAGTCGGCACCCGGTGCGTAGAGCTCGCGCAGCATGCGCATCTGTCGGCCTTCGACACTGGCGCCGACCAGCAGCATGCGCAGCCCGTTGCGACCCAGGTCAGGTTGCTCGCTGCCGCGGAACACGTAGCGCTCTTCGCGTGCAGGTTCATCGAAGCTGAAGAACTCGGCGAGGCTCATGGGGATGCCTTCGAGGAGTTTTTTCAGGGAACTGACCGAGGGGCTGACGCGGTTCTGCTCGATCTGCGAAATCGTCGAGTTGGTCAGGCCGCTGCGGCGGGCCAGCTCCCGCTGGGAGAGGTTGTTGCGTTCACGCACCAGTTTGAGTCGTGTCCCCGTGTCCATAGCCGCCTTGAGTAGTGAGTGATCAGAGGTGTCAAAAATAATGGGCAGCGCATTAAAACACACTCTGACCGGCAACGCGCTGTGCTTGTCAGGTGCGCTGGACGGCGGGGGCAGGCCACAGCCCGACCAGCAGCAACAGCACGGCCACGGCCACGAACGGCAGGCGCGGATCGACGGCGTAGACCAGCGTCCCGGCCAGCGGCCCGATCACCGCTCCCATGCCTTGAGCAGCGCTGATCGACCCCGCGGTGGCCCCTTGTTCGCTGGCTTGCATGGCATTGGCGGCCAGCGCCGAGAAGGCAGGGAAGACGAAACCCATGCCGGCAGCGGCGACGAAGAAGCACGCCCACAATGCCGGAGCAGTGGTGGCCAAGGCCCCGGCGGCAAAGCCCAGCGCGCTGATGCTGGCGCCCACGCGGATCATCTTCAGCGGTGGCCACTCCAACTGGCGCAGCAGAATCTGCGAGCCAATCAGCGCCACGCCCACGGCGGTCAGGGCGATGCCTGCGGCCTGGGCGGCATCGGCACTGTTCAGTTGCAAGCGATCAAGGGCGAAAAAGCCCACGGTGATCTGCGACACGGTCACGCTGAGCATGGCGCTGAAGGCCACGATCAACGGTCGGCGCAGGCGCGGGTCACCCAGGCGCACAGGGCTTGGCGCGTGGTTGTGGGGCAGCGGCTGAGGCTTGAGCTTGAACAGCAGCACGAGGAATGCGCTGGCCGGCAGCAGCGACATGATGAAGAACGGGGCGCTCAGGCTATGGCGAGCCAGCAACGCGGCCAGTGCCGGGCCGAGCACCAGCCCTACGGCATTGGCTGCGCCGAGCAAGGCCATGGCGCGGGCGCGGCGCTCGGGCTCGACATGGTCGGCGATCAGTGCATTGCCGCCCACCGGCAGCGCGGCATAGAAGGCGCCGATCAGGCCGCGGGTCAGCATCAGGCCGAGAAAGGCCAGGGTCGCGCCCGGCAGCCAGCGCAAGGCGCCATCGATGAACAGGCACAGCAGCCAATAGGCGACGGTGAAGCCGGCACTGCCCATCAGCAGGATGCGTCGCCGGCCCAGGCGGTCGGCGGCCCGGCCCCATGGGCGTGCAAGAATGACCCAGACCACGCCTGCCACGGTGACCGCCGCACCGGCTTGCCAGGTGGCCATCCCCAGCAGGCGGGCGATGGGGCCGATCAAGGCGACGAACGCCATCATCGACATGGTGCAGGCCATGTTCACCAGCAGCAGCGGGCGCAGGTCCAGGGCGGGGGCTTGGGGCGGGGTGGGAGATGCAGTGTCCTTCGCGGTGGTCATTGAAACATCCATGGCAGGCGGAAAGGTATCGGCCCCATTCCGCCTGCAGGCGTTTTTCAGTCGCCGCGGCGCAAGGGCCCTGGCCACATGCTACGCAATACGCCATCGCGACGCACGAGTGCATGGAACAGCGCTGCGCCGAGGTGGGCCAGGATGGTGACGAACAGCAGGTAGCCCGCCCAGCCGTGCGCTTGGCGCAGCACGGCATACAACTGCAGGTCGTGAGGCATGATCGCCGGCAGTTGCAAGGGCCGTGGGTAGCCGCCGGCCGAGAGCATCGCCCAGCCGAGCAACGGCATGGCCAGCATCAGCCCGTACAGCGCCAGGTGCGAGGCGCCTGCAGCGAAACGCTGCAGCGGTGGCAGGTCGGCGGGCAGTGGCGGGTGCGGCAGGGTCAGGCGCAGGATGATGCGCAGCACCACCAGTGCCAGCAGCGCCAGGCCCGTAGCCTTGTGCAGCTCCACCAGCCAGGGGTGACGTGGCGACAGGTCGCCGACCATGCTCACGCCGATGAACAGCATCGCCAGGATCAGTATCGCCATGAGCCAGTGCACCAGGCGGGCCAGGGGGTGGAAGGCGGACGGTTTCATGGGCGGGCTCCTGCGCCGAGGCTTTCACGGCTACGGCGGTTGAACGATTCCGAGTAGGCGGCCGAGCGCGCGGCCAGGATCGGATCGGCGGAGGCTTCGATGCCGCTGGGCAGAATCAGCGGGTCGAAGTTGAGGTCGCGGCAGGCGCCTTGTTCAGGTGCATCGACGTGGTCGATCACCAGGGTGCCGGCATCGATGCTGCGGCGCGAGTCGGGCCATTGGCTGGCCGGGTCGTCGATGGCGTCGCCGGGTTCGGCGAGGGTCAGGCGCAGTGTCCAGCGCAACGGCGCCTGGCTCAGGCGTTGTTGCAGGTCGTGTTGAAGGTACAGGTTGTCCTCGACCTGGGCGGGCAGAGGGGCAAAGGGTGTTTGCGCGACCATGCGCCAGCGCACGGCTTGCGCCTTGCCGCTGGCATCGATCAGGCGAAAGGCGTTGATGCTGTTGTAGTCGGTGTTGGCGAAGCTGTCGCTGGGCTTGGCGCTGGCGGCCCATTGGCGAAAGGCTGCGCTCTCCGGGTGGGCGGCGAAGAACGCCTGCAGCTTGGCCGGGTCCGGTTTGCCGGTGGCCGGGCTCGGGCCGCTGGCCACGACCAGTTCATAGAAACCTTGCGGGGTGCTTACCGCCAACACGGGTGGATTGTTCATGCCGGTACGCCAGACCTGGCCGTCGTCGGTACTCAGCTGGACCGCCAGGCTGCGGGTCGGTACGCCGGCGTCGGGGCTGTAGGGGTTGGCACCGCCGATGGCGAAGCGGCCGATCACCGGCACCCGTGCCTGGCTGAATACCCGCGCACTCGACAGCGCCTGCGCCTGGCCGCTGCTTTCGAAGTAGCCGCTGACGCACAGGCCCTTGGCGTGGTTCTTGCGGTAGCCGGGATGGTGGCCGGCCTGGGCTTCGAAGGTGTCGATGATGCGCTGTGGCGTCAGGGCAGGGGTGCCGATCCATCCGGCGGCATAGGCGAAGCCCGCACCCAGCGCCACGACCGTGGCGCCTATGGCGGCCAGGCGCAGGGCCTTGGCAGGGCCTTGCAGGGGTGTGTTCATGGTGACGTTCCGAGTCAGTGAATGAGCCGGTATGACGTGGGAGCGAAAAATTTATTCCCTCGACGGGAATAGATTTCGTCGCGCCCCGTCTGCCCATTACACTGACAGCCCATGGGGCCGGGGCCTGACCATGCATGACCTGGATGAACAACAATGGCGCGAACTGCTGCAGAGCCTGCGGCGCTTCGCCCTGTGGCTGACCCGCGAAAGCGGCAGTGCCGACGACCTGGTCCAGGCCACCGTCGAGCGTGCGCTCACCCGCAGCGGTCAACAGCGAGAGGAACAGAACCGGCGTGCCTGGCTGTTCACCATCCTCTATCGGCTGTTCCTCGACGGCAAGCGTCGCGATCGCCTGCACTCGCGCTGGCTGAACTGGTTCGGTCGTGGCGGGCAGGCCGAGGAGCCGCTGGGCTACGAGACCGAGAGCATCGTGCTGGCCCAGGCCGACCTGCAGGCCTTCGCCCGCCTGCCCAGCGAACAGCGCGCGCTGTTGCTGCTGGTCAGCGTCGAGGGCTTGAGCTACAAGGAAGTCGCCCAGGCCCTGGATATACCGATCGGCACCGTCATGTCGCGCTTGTCGCGCGCCCGTGCCGCGTTGCGTGAACTGACCGAGGGCAAGCCATCGTCCCCGGCCTTGCGGAGACTGAAATGACTCGCCTGATCCCCACCGAGCAAGAGCTGCACGCCTTTGTCGACGACCAACTGGAGCCTGTACGCCGGGCCGAGGTCGAGGCCTGGCTTGCGGCCAACCCGGAGCAGGCCGCGCGGATCGAGGCCTGGCGCAGCGATGCCCGGCGCCTGCGCGCGGCGCTTGCCGGTTTCAACGACATGCCCCACAACCCGCAACTGGAGCTGGCCCACCTGCGACGGCGGGTGCGTCAGCGTCGCCAGCAGCGCTTCGCGTCGGCCGCTGTCCTGCTGCTGGCGTTGGGGCTTGGCGGGCTAGGGGGCTGGCACGCACGTGAATCGACGATGCTGGCTGGGGATTTGCCGATGGCCGACGCGGTGCAGGCACACAAGCTGTTCGCCGATGCCACGGCCCTCGATGTCCAGGCCGATGACCCTGCGCAGTTGCAGTCGTGGCTGGGGCAGCATTTCAACCGGGTCGGCCAGGTGCCGGATCTCAGCGGATACGGCTTCCAGCCTGTGGGTGCACGCCTGCTGGCCAACGAGGACGGCCCGGCGGCATTGTTGGTGTTCCAGGACAAAAAAGGCGAACGCATCAGCCTGTTCATGCGCTCCCCAGGCGGGCGCTACGACCAGATGCCCAGCGGGCAGCGCGTCGATGGGCAGCTCGAGGCGCGCTACTGGTCCCATGGTGACTACAACTTCGCCTTGGTCAGTGCGGCGGATGATGCCCGTAGCGAGCAGCTGCGCAAGGTACTGGGGGTCAGTCTCTAGCGACGATTTCCAGGGGAGGCGAATTTTCATTTGAAAGCGCTATGCTTGGCCCATGTCCAGCACACCTGCCTTGCGCCAGCCTTGCCCTCCCGGCGCCTGTGATTGCGGGCGCGAGCAGTTGCACGCGCACCCACCCCAGGCCCAACGCATTCTTCTGCTCAACCGCCAGGAGGAGAAGCGCCTGCTCGAACGTCTGGAAAACCTCCAGAGCCTGGAAGACCTGCAGCGCCTGCAGTCACGCCTCTACGAGCAATTGGGCATTCGCGTGCATATCGCACCAGGCTACAACGAGGTGCGTACCATGCGCGGCTTCGTCATCGAGCTGGACGACCAGCCGGGGCTGTGCCGCAAGACTCGCCAGTCGATCCCAGCCGCCATTCGCAAAGGCCTGGAGCGCAATCCGGAAGTGGCCTTCCGGCTGCTCGATGCCCACGACCTGCTTGGTGGTGCCTGAGTCTCAGCGCATTGCCGCCAGCTTGATGCCAAACCCGACCAGACAAGCGCCGGCCAGCCGCTCGAGCAGGTTGGATATCCGCGGATTGGCGCGCATGCGCTCGGCCAGGTGGTGGGTCAGCAGCACCGCGAACAGGCCGTAGAGAAGGGTCAGCCCGGCGACCGTCACCGCCATGAAGGCGAAAGTGATGAAGCCCTGATGCTGTACCGGATCGATGAACAGTGGGAAGAAGGCCATGTAGAACATGATCGCCTTGGGGTTGAGCAGGGTGATCATCATGGTCTGGCGCAGGTAGTGGCCGCTGTCCATGCGGCTTTCACGCGGCGCAGTGCCGGGCTTGCTCAGCACCATGCGCAGGCCGAGCCAGGCCAGGTAGGCGGCGCCAGCCCACTGCACGACGTGAAAGGCGGCCGGGTAGGCGGCGAGCAGGGTGGCGACGCCTGCAACGGCCAGCCACATCAGCACCTGGTCGCCGAGGATCACCCCGAGGGTCGCCGCCAGCCCGCCCTTGATCCCGCCTTTGCCGGTGGCGGTGATCAGGGCGAAGTTGCCGGGGCCGGGAATGGCCAGGAGGACGATGAAGGCGATGACGAAGGCGCCGTAGTCGGTTACGCCGAGCATGGGAAAGTTCTCCTGGGGGAATGCCAGGATATATGCCACGTTCCGCCCGCCTTGCATAGCGGCCCATCATGAATGCGCTGGAACCTGCAGAAGCGGATCTTGCCGGTCAGAACGTCGCCTTGACCTGCAGCCCCACGACAAGTGCGTTGTCGATCGCTTCGCCGGAGAAGGCGCCCGGCTCGATGATGTACTGCACATCCGGGCGCAGGTTCAGCCACGGCGTGGCCTGGTAGCCATAGCTGAGTTCGATCAGTTGCTCGGCGCTGTCCAGGCCGGGGAAGTCACGCCCGGCATCCAGCGCGGTGGTTTCCAGCAACTGACGGCTGCGCGGATTCGGCACCGCCCGCCCGTAGCCCAGCGCCAGGGTGTCGCGCGGTCGTCCTTCGAAGGGCTTGTACAGCACCACGCCGGCGCCATACCAGCGAGTGAAGGGCGAGGCGGCCTTGCTGGACGCTGAATATTGGCCGAACGCATGCAGGCTGCGACCCGCAGAGGCTGGGTCGCTCCACAACGCCTGGTCGACCAGCAGATAATGGCCACTGCGTCCGGCCACGTCCTGGTCGCTGCCGATGCGCTTCACGTTGGAGCTGTCGTAGTAGTAGCCCAGCTTGTACTCGCCCGGCCGTTCGCCCTGCACCTTGTAGACCAGCTCCACAGGCACCACGGTGCCGGTACTGTGCTTGGGCCCCAGGTGCCAGGCGCGGCTGGAGTTGCCGTTGCTCTGCGGATCGACGTTGAAGGCCGCCACGCGCAGTTGCCAGGAGGGCGAGAGATCGTATTTTACCCGGGCGCCGAGGTGCGCGTTGGGGTAGTTGGTCCAGCCGCTGCCACCGGACATGTTCAGCGGGTGGCCGCAGAAGCCGGCATTCATGAAATTGCACAGGATGCCGCTGTCCAGGCCGCCGAGGTCGTTGCCCATGGCCATGTAGCCGAGCTTGAGGTTCAAGGCCGGGGTGAACAGGTTGCGCTCGTAGCTCAGTTCGGTGAGGCGGGTATACAGGCCGCCGTAGTTCTCCTGGATCGGCAGACGGTTGCCGACCAGGTCTTCAGAGGCGCTGTTGCCACGACGGTCGTTGACGGTGAGCTGGACCTTGCCGCCGTTGTCCAGGCCATACAGTTTCGACAGGTCGAACTGCACGCCGAACTTGAGGTTCTGCGAGTAGCGCGCCGAGCGGTGCAGGCCACCGTGGGCGTTGTAGGCGGTCTCGCCGCTGTAGTCGCCGGTGATGTGGATGCCGTCTTCTTCCAGTTGCTGGCGCAGGCCGCCCCAGTCACCGGTCAGGGTGTTGTCGGCGGCGAGCGAAGCGGTGCTGGTCAGGGCGAAGACAAGAGGGGTCAAGCGAAAAGCGGGGGACATTGCAGGGTCTGGGATGGTCTGTGAGGGCCCCTTCGCGTGCAGGCCGCAGCGACTTGCACGCGAAGGGAGCAACGCGGTCTATGGCAAGGCGTACGAAATCACATAGTCGCCACGGTCAGTCGACTGTCGCGCGCCACCGGCGGTGATCACCACGTACTGCTTGCCGGTCTTGGGCGATACGTAGGTCATCGGCCCGCCCTGGCTGCCGACCGGCAGGCGCGCCTTCCAGATCTCGTTGCCGTTGCTGCTGTCGTAGGCACGCAGGTAGAAATCCTGGGTACCGGCGATGAACACCAGGCCGCCTTGGGTGGACAGGGTGCCGCCCAGCGTCGGCAGGCCGATCTTGATCGGCAGGTGCATGCGGATACCGAGCGGGCCGGTGTCCTCGACGGTGCCGACCGGCACCTGCCAGGCGATCTGCCGGGTCTTCATGTCGATCGCGGTGAGGGTACCGAACGGCGGCGCCTGGCAGGGGATGCCGGCCACCGACAGGAAGCGGTTCTTGTTCACCGCGTAAGGCGTGCCCTTGAGCGGCACGGCACCCATGCCAGTGTTCAGCGCCTCGCCACCGGAGGCTGCCTGGCCACTGTTCTGCGAAGGGATCATCTGGATCCACAGGCCCAGGCGCATGTCGTTGACGAAAATGAAGCCGTGCACCGGATCAGTCGAAAGGCTGCCCCAGTTCATGCCGCCCAGCGAGCCGGGGAAGCTCAGCGACAGGTCAGTGCCGGGGGCGGTGTACAGGCCGTCGTAGCGCATCTTCTTGAAGTCGATGCGGCACAGCAGTTGATCGTACGGGGTGGCACCCCACATGTCCGACTCGGTCAGGGTCTGCGCGCCGATCTGCGGCATGCCGACGGATTTGGGCTGGGTCGGCGAATAGGGCTCGTTGGGGATGTTGCTCGGCTTGACCGGTACTTCATCGACCTGGGTCAGCGGTGTACCGGTGGCGCGGTCGAGCACGTAGATCTGCCCGGCCTTGGTGCCGATCACGACTGCCGGCACCGTGCTGCCGTCGTCCTTGGTGAAGTCGATCAGGCTTGGCTGCATCGGCAGGTCGAAGTCCCAGAGATCGTTGTGCACGGTCTGGTAGACCCACTTCTGGTTGCCGGTGGTGGCGTCCAGGGCCAGCACCGAGGCACCGTAGGTGTGGTCGAGCTTGCTGCGCTCCACGCCGTAGATGTCGGTGGAGGAGGAGCCCATCGGCAGGAACACCGTGTTCATCGCCGGATCGTACGACATCGGCGCCCAGCTGTTGGGGGTGCTGCGCACGTAGGTGCTACCGTCGGCGGGGGCGTTGCGGTCCTGCGGATTGCCCGGATCGAAGGCCCAGCGCATCTGCCCGGTCATTACATCGAAGCCGCGCAGTACGCCGCCGGGCATGTCGGTCTGGACGTTGTCGGCGACCCGCCCGCCGACCACTACGGTGGTGCCAGCCATCAGTGGCGCCGAGGAAAGCTGGTAGTAGGAATCCGGGACGTCACCCAGGCCGGCCTTCAGATCGACCTGGCCGTTGTTGCCGAAGCCTTCGCAGAAGGCACCGGTGTCGGCATCCACCGCGATCAGGCGACCGTCGATGGTGTTGGTCAGCAGGCGGCGCTGGCAGTTGGCGCCCGCCGGCAGCGCGGCAACGGTGATCGGCGAACTGTGCGGTTGGGTCGGCTGGACGATTGGCGCGGTGGCATCGAAGTAGGCCAGGCCACGGCAGCGCTGCCAGACCTTGGATTGCGCGTTGATGGCGTTTTTCCAGAGCTCCTTGCCGGTGTCGGCATCCAGGGCGATCAGGTTGTTGTGCGGGGTGCAGATGAACACCTTGTCGCCGACCTGCAGCGGGGTGAGCTGGTCTTCGGCGCCATTGCCGTCGCTGATCGCGACATCACCGGTGTGGTAGGTCCAGGCCACCTTGAGCTTGTCGACGTTGGCGCGGTTGATCTGGTCCAGCGCGGCGAAGCGGCTGCCGCCTTCGGTGTTGCCGTAGTGCGCCCAGTCCTTCTGCTCTTTGCCCGGTTCCACGGCGGTCAGGCCAGGGCCGTTGCCGGTCGGTGCGACGCTGGGGTGAGCGACGAACATATTGCCTGCGGCGATGGCCAGTACCACTGCCAGTGCTGCAGCCAAAGCATAGGCGCGTCGGCCGCTACTGCCGCCGTTGGCACGCACCAACAGGGGATAGACCAGCGCAACCACCAGGCCGATGGCGCCGAACATGAACAGTCGCGAGAACAGCGGCCAGAACACCAGGCCTGCATCGGCCAGTGCCCAGATAACGGTGCCGAGCAGGAACACGGCGTAGAGCCATGCGCCGGCAGGCTTGCGACGGGCGATGAGCAGGCCGGCGATGGCCATCGCCAGGCCGCCGATCAAGAAGTACCAGGAACCGCCCAGGCCGACCAGCTTGACGCCGCCTGCGGCCAGGAGCAGACCGAGCAGGGCGATGATCACGCCCAACCCGACCAGGAGGAATGTGGAGGCGCCAGAAGCGCGGGGTGTGTCGTTCATGCCAGGGATCTCGCAGGTGGAATGCGTGAAGTCTAAGCCCTTAGCAAGCTAATTAACAAGTTAGTACATTTTATTGGGTGACGGATTGTCGCAGGCGCCTAACAGCGTATTTCCGGGAATTCTCACGAAAATTGCGATTAAATGTAGCCAAATGGAGGCGAACGGTATTACTTGCGCATGCGACCAACGTCGTATGCGCAAGGTCGCGCTACGTCGAAATCAGCGCTTGAGTTCGTGTTGCTTGCGGTAGGCACCCGGTTGCATGCCGATCGCTTTTGCGAATGCTCGGGTGAAGGCCGCCACGGATTGATAGCCCGCCTGGGCGCCGACCTGTTCCACGGTATTGCCTGCGCGCAGCAACTGGCAGGCATGGCGCATGCGCAAGGCCAGCAGCACCTGGCCCGGCGACTGCCCGGCGAGTTCGTTGAAACGCTTGAAGAACGCCGAACGCGAAAGCCCGGTGCAGGCCGCCATGCTCTCCAGCGACCAGCTCTGGCCCGGGTCTTCGATCAGGCGTTCGAGCAGGCCGGCAAAGGCCGGCTGGCGGGCGAGGGCGATCAGCCCGCCCAGCGATTGGCCGCCATTTGCCTGCTGGCGCAGCACATAGAGGAACAGCAGGTGGGTCAGGCGTTCGAGCAACGTCTGCGACGGTGTCGGCTGGCGGCGGCACTCTTCCAGGATCAGCTCGAACAGCGCTCGCGCGGCGCTGCCGGCCGGATCGTTGGCCCGCAGCAGGATCCAGTCGGCCAGCCCTTCGACGATCAGCGATGACAGCCCCGACTGGAACTGGAAGAACCCGCACACCAGGCCCACGCCATCCCCTGCTTCGAGGTCCAGCGCCTGCATGGTGCGCCGCGGCTGGGCGCAGGCATCGACGGGGTCGGCGTCGCTGGAGAGCCTATAGGCCAGGTCGCGCAGCAGAAACACCGCATCACCGCTGTCCAGGCGGATCGGCTCCGGTTGCCCGTCGATGTGCAGCCAGCAGTGTCCCTGAACCACCAGGTGAAAGCTGGCCCGGCCCATGCCCTGGGTGCTGGCGTGCCAGCCGCCGCAGTAGCGGCCGACATGAAAGAGGCTGGCGTCGAGCTCCAGGCCCTCTAATAACCAATCGACAAGGTGGCAGGACGAAATCATCTAATGCAAAGACTCAGGAGCAAGGAAAGGCGACTGATGAATATGGATGCTATTTCTTATAACCAACAGACTGTATGGACACACATCAAAGGAGACTACTCCATGTCCTCGCGCATTACTCTACACACTCTGCAGAGCGCCCCGGAAGCGGCACGTCCCTTCCTTGAAAACGCCCAGAAGAATTCCGGCTTCATCCCCAACCTGCTGGGCATTCTCGCCAACGCCCCGGCGGCCCTGGAAACCTACGTCACGGTTTCGGCCCTCAACGGCAAGTCCGAACTGACCCTGGCCGAGCGCGAAGTGGTGCAACTGATCGCCGCCACCCAGCACGGTTGCGACTTCTGCGTTGCCGGCCACACCGCAGTGGCCCTGAACAAGGCCAAGCTGCCGCAGGAGGTGGTCGATGCCCTGCGTGCGCGTGGCGAGCTGCCTGATGCGCGCTACGAAACCCTGGCCGAGTTCGCCCGTGAAGTCATCGCCACCCGCGGCAATGTCAGCGATGCCACTTACCAGGCCTTCCGCGATGCAGGTTTCAGCGAAGGCAATGCTCTGGAAGTGATTCTGGGCGTGAGTCTCGCAACCCTGTGCAACTTTGCTAATGTGTTCGCCCAGACGCCGCTCAACGACGAGTTGAGCAAGTACCGCTGGCAGCCTTCGGCGTAATCCACGCCTGGTGCCGGCGCGCCGGCGTTTTCAAAGGAGTAGGGACATGCTTGATTCTGCATTTCGACAATGGCTGGATGCCAATGCCGAGGCAATCGACCAGGGCCAGTGCGACCCGCACCTGGTGCTGGCCCATATCGCCGAGTCGCAGTTGCTGCGGGTTGGCGTCGATCCGGCACTTGGCGGCTCGGGCGGTGACGTCACCGACGCCGTAGAGGCCATCGCCGCCATCGCCAGCCGCTCGCTGGCCTCGGCCTTCGTCTGCTGGGGACAGCGGGCCTTCATCGAATACCTGCTGCACAGCCCCAACCAGGCCTTGCGCGAGCGGTTGCTGCCAGACCTGCTGACCGGCGAACTGGCCGGCGCCACTGGCTTGTCCAATGCCATGAAGTTCCTCTCCGGTATCGAGGCCCTGCAAGTGCAGGCGCGTACCGAGGGCGAGGGCTGGACCCTTGAAGGCCGCCTGCACTGGGTGACCAACCTGCGCAAGAGTGGCTTCGTGGTAGCGGCGGCGATCGAGGCTGAAGCGGGCCAGGCACCTTTCGTGATGGCGATTCCGTCCAGCAGTCAGGGCCTTGAGCGTTCCGACGACCTGCAACTGATGGGCCTGCAGTCGAGCAGCACCGCCGCGCTGGCGTTCCACCAGGTCGCGCTGGACCGGACCTGGCTGCTGCACGAGAACGCCCGCGAGTTCCTGCCTCGGGTGCGGCCGGCATTCCTGGCGCTGCAGTGCGGCATGTCCATCGGCCTGACCCGTCGCGCCCTGGATGAAGTGCGCGAACACCTGCAAGGGCGCGGTTCGTTCCTCGCCGAAGCGGAACAGGTGTTGCGCGAGCGTCTGGAGAATACCGTCGGCGAGCTCAAGCAGGGTCTGCTCGACGGGCGTTTCCTCAACCAGCCCGCGGCACTGTTCAAGCTGCGCATCACCCTGGCCGAAAGCGCCGCCGATGCGGTGCAGATGGAGCTTCAGGCCAGCGGCGGCAAGGCTTATCTCACCGCCTATGGAGAAGGCTTTGCCCGGCGTTGGCGCGAGTCGGCCTTCGTGCCGATCGTCACGCCGAGCCTGGTGCAACTGCGCGCCGAACTGCAACGCCAGGCGGCGAACGTATGACCGACGTGTTGCTCGAAGCCCGCGCCATCAGCCTGGGCTACCCCCGCGAGGGCGGCTGGCAGGCGGTGCTGGAACAGTTCGACCTCAAGCTGTCGCCGGGCGAAGTGGTGACCATCCTCGGCCCCAGCGGTGTCGGCAAGTCCAGCCTGCTCCGCGTGCTGGCCGGTCTGCAGCAGCCTGGTGGCGGTGCGGTGTCCCTGCACGGCGAGCCCCTGCAGGGGCCGCACCCGCGTCTGGCCGTTGCCTTCCAGGATCCAAGCCTGCTGCCCTGGCTGAGCCTTGAAAAGAACGTTGCCTTTGGCCTCGACTTCGCCCGTCAGCCTGCGCTGGCGGCGGCCGAGCGGCGTGCCCGGATCGACCACGCCATCGAGGCAGTGGGCCTGAACCATGCGCGCAGCCAGTACCCGGCGCAGCTGTCGGGCGGCATGGCCCAGCGCACGGCACTGGCCCGTTGCCTGGCGCGCCAGCCCGAAGTGCTGCTGCTGGACGAACCCTTCGGCGCACTCGATGAAGTGACCCGCGCGGACATGCAGCAACTGCTGCTGCAACTGATCGCTACCCACAACACCGCGGCGGTGCTGATCACCCACGATATCGACGAAGCCCTGCTGTTGTCCGATCGCGTGCTGCTACTGGGCAACCACCCGGCGCGCACCCTCGGGCAATGGCACATCGACCTGCCGCAGCCGCGCGCGCAGCGGGTCGAGGAGCTGGGCGCGCTGCGCATCGAGATTCTGAAAACCCTACGGCAGGCGAGCCGCCCCACCTCAACATCTTCTTCCCCCCTGTCGTCGGAGCCTGCCCATGTGCATGGATGATTGCTGCTCTTCCACGTCGCGTCGCGATTTCATCAAGCTCAGCGCCATGCTCACCGCCGCCGGCGCCTTGCCGATGCTGTCGAGCCTGCAGGCACGCGCTGCCGCCGAGCCGGACGCGCCGGTACGCATCGGCTACCTGCCGATCACCGACGCCACGCCCTTGCTGGTGGCGCACAACAATGGCCTGTTCGAGGCCGAAGGCATCAAGGCCGAGCGTCCGGTGCTGCTGCGCAGCTGGGCGCAGGTGATCGAAGCGTTCATCTCCGGCCAGGTCAACGTGATCCACCTGCTGTCACCGATGACGGTCTGGGCCCGCTATGGCAGCAAGGTGCCGGCCAAGGTCGTGGCCTGGAACCACGTCGGCGGCTCGGGCCTGACCGTTGCGCCGGACATCACCGACATGAAACAGCTCGGTGGCAAGACCGTCGCCATTCCGTTCTGGTACTCGATCCACAACGTGGTGCTGCAACAGATGCTCAGTGACAACGGCCTGAAGCCTGTGTCCAAGCCTGCCACTGCGCAACTGGCGGCCAACGAGGTCAACCTGCTGGTACTGCCGCCTTCGGACATGCCGCCAGCGCTCGCCAGCAAGCGCATCGCCGGCTACATCGTCGCCGAACCCTTCAATGCCCTGGCCGAGAATCTCAAGGTCGGGCGCGTGCAGCGCTTCACCGGCGATGTCTGGCGCAACCATGCTTGCTGCGTGGTGTTCATGCACGAGCATGACCTGAACAATCGCCCGGAGTGGTCGCAGAAGGTGGTCAACGCCATCGTCAAGGCGCAGCAATGGACCCGCGATCACCGCGCCGAGGCCGCGGCGTTGCTGTCCAAGGCCGGTCCCAACAAATACACCCCGCACGAGCCTGCGGTGCTGACCAAGGTCCTGGCGCCTTCGGCCGAAGACCGTGCCGCCTACATCGCCAGCGGTGCGATCCAGCATCAGCAGTGGGACGAAAAGCGCATCGACTTCCAGCCGTACCCGTTCCCCAGCTACACCGAGGAGCTGGTCAAGCGCTTGAAGCACACCCTGATCGAGGGCGAGAGCGGCTTCCTCGCCGGGCTGGATCCGGCGCAGACCGCGCGCGACCTGGTGGACGACCGCTTCGTGCGCAACGCCATCGCCGCCGTGGGTGGCCCGTCGGTGTTCGGCATCGCCGACAACTTCGAGCGTAGCGAGGAGTTCGCGGTCTGATGCGCAAGCATGTCGTACATGGCGCCCTGGGCCTTGCCGGGCTGGCGGTGCTGTTGCTGTTGTGGTGGGCGGGGGTGCAGGTGTTCGGCGAGGCCGACGGCCTGTCGGCGCGTTTCTCGCCCCAGGCGACGCTGGAGAGCCTGGTCGAGTTGCTGGGCCATGGCGAGGTCTACGGGCACATCTGGGTGAGTCTCAAGCGTATTCTCATCGGCCTGCTGTTGGCGCTGCTGATCGGTGTGCCGCTGGGTTTGCTGGTGGGCAGCTACCGGCATCTGGAGGCGGCGACCACGCCGGCGTTCCAGTTCCTGCGGATGATCTCGCCGCTGTCGTGGATGCCGGTGGTGGTGATGCTGATGGGGGTGGGCGATCAGCCGATCTACTTCCTCCTGGCGTTCGCCGCGCTGTGGCCGATCCTGCTCAACACCGCCGCAGGCGTGCGTCAGCTCGACCCGCGCTGGTTGCAGCTGTCGCGCAGCTTGAGTGCCACGCGCTGGGAAACCCTGTGCAAGGTGATCATCCCAGGGGTGATCGGCCATGTGCTGACCGGCGTGCGCCTGGCGATCGGCATCCTGTGGATCGTGCTGGTGCCGTGCGAGATGCTCGGGGTCAGCGCGGGCCTTGGGTACTTCATCCTCGACACCCGTGACCGCCTGGCCTATTCGGAGCTGATGGCGATGGTGCTGCTGATCGGTGTGCTGGGCTTCATGCTCGATGCCCTGGCGCGCGGGCTGCATCGGCGCTGGGTGCATGCCTGAGGTGTTGCTGGCGCCCGCAGGTTGGGCGCCGCACACCGGGCAGCGCCCCACCTGTGGCGGCGCTGACGGTCAGCGTGTGACGCGGGCCTGGCGCCGCCGCACTTCTTCTCGCACCGCCGGAATCACCCAGCGTCCATAGTCCACGGTGTCGTACAGCGGGTCGTAGCCACGGTTGAGGAAGGTGGTCACGCCCAGGTCGACATAGTCGAGCAGGGCCTGCGCCACGGTTTCCGGTGTGCCGACCAGCGCGGTGGTGTCGCCATAGGCACCGACTGCGGTCGCGGTCGGCATCCACAGAGCACGATCATGCCGGTCTGCACGTGCTGCAGCGGCGAGCAGGCGCTCGGAGCCGGTGCCCTTGATGCGCTTGCTCCAGGGGCTGTCGGCGGCGAACTGTGGGTTGGCCTTGATCTGCGCCAGGATCTGCTCCGCTCTCTGCCAGGCCAGCTCCTCGGTGGCGCCGAGGATCAGGCGTACCGACAGGCTTACCCGCGGCGCCGCCACCCCGGCGCTGCTGGCGGCCGCCTTGAGCTTGGCGATCTGCTCGGCCACGCCACTCAACGGCTCGCCCCACAGGGCGTAGAGGTCGGCGTGCTTGACCGCGATCTGGTAGGCGATGTCCGACGAGCCGCCGAACGAGATCGGGATGTGCGGCTGTTGCAGCGGCTTGACCGGCGAGAACGCGCCCTTGATGTTGAAGTAGCGCCCCTCGAAATCGAACGGCGCCTCGGCGGTCCAGGTGCGCCGGACGATTTCCAGGTATTCGTCGGTGCGCTGGTAGCGTTCGGTCTTGTCCAGCAGGGTGTCGCCTTCCTGGGGTTCGGCGGTGATCCCGGTAATCGCGTGCAGACGGATACGCCCGCCGCCGGTGGTGTGGTCGAGGGTGGCGAAGGCGCGCGCCGCCACGGTCGGGGCGGTGAGGGCCGGGCGGTGGGCGATCATGAAGCCCAGGCGCTCGGTGTGCGCGGCGGCGTAGGCGGCGATCTGCAAGCTGTCGGCGCTGCCGGGGCCGCTCGCGATCAGCACCCGGTCGAACCCGGCGTGCTCGTGGGCGCGGGCATGATGACGAATGAACGGCAGGTCGAAGTCGGGCGTGCGTACGCCGCGGGTCTCGGACCACTGGCGGGGAAAGATCATACCGACGAATTCGATGGACATGGCAAAGCCTCCCGGGTGTGGGGTTGAGGGTCAGAACTGGTAATCGACCTGTGCCAGCAGGGTTCGGCCCGGCATGGGTTGCAGGAAGGTGTTGGTGGAGCCGGCCAGGCCGCTGACGAAATTCAGCTCGTCGGTGACGTTGAGCATGCGCAGCGTCACCCCCCACTGCGGCTGGCGGTAGTACACGGCCAGGTCGAGGTTGTATTCGTCGGGCACCTTCACCGTCTTGCTCAGGTTCAGGTACCAGCTGCTGGTCCACCAGCCGGACAGCTCCACGCCAAAGCCTGAGTCGAAGCGATAGTCCACATAGCCCCCGGCGTTGTACTCGGGGATCTGCACGGCATCGAACTTGCCCGAGGGGCGCTGGTTGAGGCTGTTGTTGTCGCCGAACACGGTGCCGTTGTCGGGAATGAATCCGGCAGAGGCGAAGCCGGCCTGGCTGGTGAACTCGTTGTAGGCGCTGATGCGCCTGAGATTGAGGCCACCGCGCAGGTGTTCGTCCTGGTAGCGCAGCGTCGCTTCCAGGCCTTTGACGATCAGCCGGGCGATGTTGTTGTTGCTGTCCGGCGCCTGGTCGCGGGCCTGGCGATAGGCCGCCAGGGTCAGGAACAACTGGTCGGGCACGGCTTCGACCTTCAGCCCAAGCTCGTGCAATACGCTCAGGCTCTGGAACGCCAGGGGGTTGAGCTGGTTGGCGCCGGTGCCGCTGCCCCAGCCCAGGCCGTTGGTGAAGAAACCGGTGTTGACCGCCAGCGAGCGGTCGAAGGTGTAGTACAGGGTGCTGTTGTCGGTGGGCTTGACGTAGGGGCTGACCTGGACCGAGAACAACCGGTAGTTGTTTGCGTCCTTGCGCTGGCTGGCGCCATTGACCACGAAGGGGTTCTCGATGCGTGCGTCGATCCAGCTGCGGCTGGCGCCGATGTTCAGGCCTGCACGTTCGCCCAGGCGCAGGTTGTGCTGGCTGAACAGGGTCTTGGTGGTCCAGGTGCTGTCGGCGGTGTACGGCGCGATGGATTCGGCGTACAGGCCATGCCCGGCCGGGTACATGGCCGGCAGGTTGAGCCAGCCGTAGAGGTTGGAGAACTGCGCCACACCGGGCTGGCCGATCCAGGCCGCGTTGCCGCCGGCGGGGTTGCGACCGGCGAGGCCGAGCAGGTCGCCTGGGTTTTTCAGGCGCGGGTCCTGGGTCAGGTCGTAGGCGTTGATGGTCGAGCCGAAGCTGTTGTTGGCAGCGATCGACTGGTTCGATTCGCGGCGATAGATCAGGCCGCTGTTGCTGTCGTCGACCAGGGTCAGGCCGCCGAGCTGCCATTGCCCGCGGGCACGGAACTCGAAGCGGTTGTCGAAGATGTCGTCCTTGCCCTGGACCTGGAAGGCGCCTACCGCATCGGTGGTGTCGGTGGAGTGCTGGTAGAAGGTGCTGTTGGCCAGGGTAATCGACGGTGTCAGCTCTCCTTCGATGCGCAGTTGCGTGGTGAAGCGTCTTGAGCGGTTCTCATCCTGGGCGCGCTGGCCGGTCTGCGACGACAGCGAGGTCAGGCCGTTGCCTTCCAGCGACGGGTCGTAGACCCAGCCGCGCAGGCTGCCGGGGTTGGCCTGGGTGTTGGGCGACGCGCCCTGGAAGCTGCCGTTGACCACCGAATACTGCCCTTGGGCATTGCGCTGGCGTTGCACCCAGCCCAGCACCTGTGCGTCGCTGGCACCGGAGGACAGCACCGGCGACCACAGCGTATTGCCGTTCTGGATGATCGGTGTGGCGCGGCCGGCGTAGTATTTGCCGTGGTCGACCAGGTCCTGGGTGGCGCGGTTCCAGCCGTGGGTGATGTTGTAGTCGTAGTAATCGTCGTAGGCGGCGTTCCAGTCCACGCGCACATGGTCGTTGCGAAAGGCCAGGGCGCCGTAGAAGGCGTCGAAGTTGTTCTCGACGTTGTCGTAGAAGTCTTCCTGGCGCTGGCGGGTGATGCTGACCCGGTAGGCGAGGTTGTCGCTGATTGGGCCTGTGTTGTCGATGCTGAATTTGGTCGCATCGCTCGATTCGCCGTCGGGGATCCAGCTGCCGATTTCACCGGAGAGCTTGGTGCGAAAACGTTCGAAGTCGGGCTTCTTGCTCAGGTAGTTGACGTAGCCGCCGCTGCCGCTGACCGAGCCGTAGGTGACCGACGAGGGGCCGGCCACGATGTCGGCGCCCTCATAGGCGTTGAAGTTGGCAGGGTGGCGTACGCCATAGGCGCGCTGGCCGTCCTGGAACACTTCGCTGTTCTGGCCGCGCATCTGCGGGGCGATACCGGCGTTCTGGCCACCGCCGCGGGTGATGCCGGGGGCGTACTTGACCAGGTCGTCGGCACTGCGGATCGGGTCGCGAGCCAGTTGCTCGGCGTTGACCTGGGTGACCGAACGTGGGGTGTCGAGCACCTTGGCTTCGAGGCCGCCGTAGATCGATGAGGGTGGGCGAGTGGGCAGGGCGTCGTCGTCGGGTTGTTCGGCCTGGACGGTGACGGTTTGCAGGACCGTGTCGTCGGCCAGCAACGGGGTGCTGGCCAGGGCCAGCAGGGCGAATGCAGGGTGCAGGGCTGCGCGGGGCATGGAGTGGGCCTCGTTCGGGTAAGGTGGAATGGAGGTGGGGCGCAGCCGCGCCTGCGGTTGTTTTTGGAGTTATGTGGGGGGTGTGCCGGCCCTATCGCGGGACAAGTCGGCGCGCCAAACCGCCGCTTGTGTCTTGATAGGGGATTAGAATCTGGAGTGAGAGCGGTGAATGGCAAGCTGAATGCCGCGTGTGCCTTGAGCACGAGTGGGAGCACAAGCTGCCATTCACCGTTCCACTTTGGCGAGAGCCCGAACAGTTGGATGCGGCCTTGATCTCGAATCACAAGCGTGGGCCAAGCCAAAGTCCTCTCACTCTGTTGAGTCTAGGAGATTTTGGTGATGGTTTCCTTTGTGGGTATCGATGTTTCTAGTCGCACGCTGGACATAGCGGTCCGTCCCCAGAGCCTCAAGATCAATGTCACCAACGATCAGGCAGGGTTCGAGGTATTGGAGAAGAGCCTTCGAGGCCTCAAGGTCAAGCGTGTCCTGCTGGAGGCGACAGGCGGATACGAGCGTGAGGTTCTGAGCTTTCTGCAGAGCGCTGGCTACAAGGTCATTCGCGTCAACCCCAGGCGAGCCAGGTCGTTTGCCGAGTCCATGAATATCAAAGCCAAGACCGACGCCATCGATGCAGCGGTATTGGCGCATTTCGCCGAAGTTATCCCCGATAAACCTACTCTGCAGGTCAGTCCGCAGAGGGCGTTGCTGCGCGAGCTGCTGCAGCAGCGTGATCGTCTGGTCCAGCAGCGAGACGACGACCGGCGGCGCCTGAAACAGGCTCAGTCTGAGGTGGTCGCTCGCTTCCTGAAGTCCAACCTCCAGCACTTCAGGTCTCAGATCAGACAGATTGAGCATGAGCTCAAGCTGCATGCCGAAGGGCTGGGTGATGAACGAATTGCTCAACTAGTCCAGGTCAAAGGTATCGGGCTGGTGACGGCTGGGAAGCTTGTAACGCTGCTGCCGGAGTTGGGCCATGTGGAGGCCCGAGAAATAGCCTCGCTGGTTGGGGTGGCACCTTTCAATCACGACAGTGGAACATCCGTAGGCAAGCGCTCGATCTCGGGAGGCCGTTTCGGGATAAGGTTCGCGTTGTACATGTCGTGTTTGGTGGCCGTAAGGCAAAACCCCTCGCTTAAGGCGAAGTACCAAGCACTGCGTGAAAGGGGCAAGGCAGCCAAGGTCGCGATTGTGGCCTGCATGAGAGTTTTCATCGTACGACTCAATGCGATGCTAAGAACGGGTACCCCCTGGCAGGATGTGGAATTGCCTCAGTGCAAGAGCGCAACACCGGCGTAAATCCGAACGCCGTACGTGTGGGAGCGGGTTTACCCGCGAAAAAGACACCGCGCTGCCTGGCACGGGCTACGCCCGTGTTCGCGGGACAAGCCCGCTCCCACAGGGGATTGGGCTGGCTTCTAGATTTTGAGCAAGACAGTTGCTCCCACAGGTACCCTGTGGTCTGGGAAATCGGTGAGGTACCGGTGGGAGCGGGCTTGTCCCGCGATAGGGCCGGCAAAGGCAGCGCGTGATCATGACTTGAGCCACAAACTTTCGAACCGCCAGGTACTGAACAGCGAGCGCTCCGGCTGCGCCCCGCCGACGCGGTTGCTGACGCTGTCGAGCAGGTCGGCGTAACCCCAGATCAGCATCCCGCCGCGCTGGTACTGGATCTCTTGCGCGCGATGCACCAGCACTTTGCGCTTCTCCAGGTCCGGCTGGGCCATGGCGGCGAGAAACGCCTCGCTGAATTGCGCGTCGTGGAAGTGGGTCTTGTTCGCCACCGCGAACGGCGCATCGGTATGGATGGCGCTGGCCAGGAACGGCGCACCGATGCTGCCCCCGGTGCTCAAGGTCCAGTCGTCGCGCTGCGGCCCCTGGAACGTTGCCAGGTCAACCTGGCGCACCTTAAGGGTGACGCCGATGCGTTTGGCCTGCTCGGCCAGTACCAGCGCCGAGGCGAGTCCCGGCCCGGGTGTGGTCACCAGCTCCACCTCCAGCTGTTCGTGGCCTGCCTCGCGCAGCAACTGCGCGGCCCGCTGCGGGTCGTGCGGCCGCGGGCCGAGGGCGTTGTTGAAGGTTGGGTCGAAGGGGGCGTACAGGTCATTCGCCACGCGACCCTGACCGTTCAGCGCACGGCGTACCAGCTCTTCACGGTCAGCCAGCAGGCGGAAGGCTTCGCGTACCCGTGGGTCGTCGAACGGCGCCTTGGCGGTGTTCATGTCGAACGACAGCCAGTTGCCACTCACCGACTTGAGCAGGGTCAGTCGCGGGTCGGCCTGCAGCACCTGCAGGTGCTCGGTGGACATGACGTTGGCCATGTCGATCTGCCCGGCGCGCAGGGCCGCCAGGCGCCCGGTCTGATCCTTGAAGTCGATGATCTCCAACTCGTCCGCGTAAGGCTTGTTCGGCTTGAAGTAGTTGTCGAAACGGGTGAACAGCGAGCGTTGCCCAGGGGTAAAACTCTTGAGCTTGAACGGCCCGGCGCCGACTGGATTGCTGACCGGATGGTAGTCCACCGGCACGATGCCGCCGAAATTGACCCAGGTCTCGGGCAGCGGCAGGTAGCTACGGCCTTCGCGAAAACGCAGGCGCACAGTGCGCTCGTCGAGCTTCTCCAGATGGTCACGATCGACCCAGTGCAGCAGCGCTGCATAGGGCGAGGCCAGTTGCGGATCGGTGAGGCGGCGGATGGAGAAGATCAGGTCGTCGGCATCGATGGTCTTGCCATGGTGGAACTCCAGGCCCTGCTTCAGGCGCAGGGTCCAGCCGCTGGCATCGGCGTTGGGCTCGGCGAACTCGGCCAGGGCCAGGCGCGGCTGCATCTGCTCGTCCCATTCCCACAGTTTGCTGTACAGCGCAAAGCCTCGCACGATGCCGCTGCCGATGGGCTTGTGGGCGTCGAGGTTGCCGCTCTGGTTGCCGTCGATGATACCCAGGCGCAGGCGCCCGCCGTGGCGTGGCTGGTCGGCGACTGCGGTGGCCGGGCTGTCGCTGGGGCCGCAACCGACCAGCAGCCCGCCCGCCAGCACGCCGGTATGGCCGAGGAAGCTGCGCCGGCTCAGGGGGTAACCGTCCCTGGTCATGGGCTCAGGCTCCGTTGGCCGCGTGCAGTTGCACGGGCGTTTCAGGCAGGCGGGCAAGGGCGGCGCGCTCGCCACGGAAGTGCGGCAGGATGTGCTCGCCGATCCGATAGGCCTCTTCCAGGTGCGGGTAGCCGGCGAGGAAGAACAGGTCGATGCCGATGGCGTTGTACTCGCGGATCCGCGCCACCACGTTCTCGTAGCTGCCGACCAGGGCGCAGCCGGGTGGGATGCCGATGTAGCCGAAGCCGGTCCAGACATTGGGATGGATGAAGAAGTCGTCGATGCCGGGGGTATCGCCCTTGTCGGTAAAGCCTTGCTCGTAGCTGAGCTTGCGTGCCGTGCGCAGACCAGCGTGCGCGGCCCTGGCCTTGACCGCGCCCTTGGCGATGCCTTCGTCGAAGAAGCGCTGCGCCTCGGCGCGGGCCAGGGTCTCGGTCTCGCGGGCGATCACATCGATCGACAGGCCGAAGCGGATGTCGTTGCGTCCGTACTTCAATGCGCGGGCGCGGATGTCGGCGATCAGCGCGGCGATTTCGTCCGGGTGCTCGGCGCGCATCAGGTAGAAGTCGGCATGCTTGGCGGCGAACTCACGCGCCGCGACCGACGAGCCGGCGGTGCAGATCAGCGGCAACTCGGCCTTCTTCAGCGGCCCACGCAGGCCACCACCGTCGGCGTGGTAGTACTTCCCGTCGTAGTGGAACTGCTCGTTGTGCCAGTAACCCCTGACCACATCCATGAACTCGGTGGCGCGCGCATAACGGTCATCGTGGCTTTCGTAGTCGCCGACCTGGCGCTGGATCGCGTCCGAGCCGCCGTTGATGATGTTCCAGACCAGGCGGTTGCCGGTGGCTCGCTGATAGGTCGCTGCCTGCTGCACCGCGACCCAGGGCGTGTAGTGATAGGGCTGGAAGGCTGTGACGAACTTCAGTGTCCGGGTCTCGCGGGCCAGCAGCGAGCACACCGTCCAGGGCTCCTCGCCGCTGGGGGCGTTGACCATCAGCGCGCCGCCGAAGCCGTTGATCTCGGCGGCGCGGGCCACCTGGCCGAGGTAGTCGATGTAGGTGAAGTGATCACCCACGGCGAACCCCGATACCGCGCCGGTGCTCGGCCCGCCCGGGTGCCAGTCGCCGCGGTTGCGGCTGTCGCCGGGAAGAAACTGCGTTTCGCCATGCAGTGGCAGGCGGGTGAAGAACTCGATGCTCATGTCGGGCCTCCTTTACTGGACTGTCGGTTTGCAGATCGGGGTGATGGGTTCGCCGTTGATGACTTTGTGGGCGAAGGGGATCGAATCCTTGAGCGAGGCGTTGACGGTCTCGCTGTGGCCCAGGCCCTTGTACAGGTGGCCTTCGACGATGGAGCCGGCGTCGCAGGCGTCCTGCATCAGCTTGGCCTGGCTGGCGGCGGTGGGGGTCTGGTCCTCGGCGCCGGTGCCGATGAAGATCGGCTGCGCCAGCTTCAGCGTCGGGTAGGAGACCTGCGCCAGCCATGGCTTGAGCTTGTCGCCCTGGTAGTCCTTCTTGGAGTTGGCGGTGGTAAGGCCGGTACCGACCACGTCGCTGACCAACGATGACAGGCAGCTGCTGCGGGCCTGCTCGAACAGTGGCAGCGCCTTGTCGGTGTAGTGATCGCGAGGGTCGATGCTCGGGTCGTACTGCTGCGCGGCGAGCAAAGTGTAGAAGCCATAGGCCAGGGATGGGTCGACCTTGTTGTTGTCCCGTTCACCGACGTTCTTCGAGCCGACGGTGTAGATCACTCCGGTGCCGATGCTGCCCCTGACGCCCAGCTCCGGCGCGTAGGTGGCGGCATAGGCGCCTGCGGCGAAGGCACCGGCGCCGCCCTGGGACTGGCCGACGATCAGCACCTTGTCGGCCAGGCCCGGCACGCCGTGTACCACGGCACGCGCGGCGTCGAGGATGCCGTAGGCCGCGGTGCGGTTGTTCAGCAATGGGTGACCACCGGGCACGCCCAACCCTTGGTAGTCGGTGGCGACGATGGCGAAGCCCTCCTTGAGCCAGCGGTCGAGGTATTGCACGTCACGGTAGGAGCGCCCGGCCCAGGACGGCGCGCAGATGTCGGCGACGCCGACCGTGCCGTGGCCCCAGCTCAGCACCGGCCAACCGCCGGCGGGAGCCTTGCCCTTGGGGATGAACAGCGCCCCGGAAACCACGACCGGGGTCTTGCCGTCGCGTCCGTCCAGCGAGCTGTAGAGAATCCGCTGGGCGCTGGCGGCGTTGGGCAGGCTCAGCGTCTGCTCCAGCGGCTCGCTGCGTAGCAGCTTGCCGGGGGCGGCGGGGATCACTTCGCTCCAGCTGTAGAACGCCGAGACACGGCCGTCGCCTTGCTGCGGGTCGGGCTTGGGGGCGTAGGTCGGGGCGGCCAGGGCGCTGATCGAAAAGGCCAGGGCGCTAAGGCTGAAGACGAGGGTGGCAGGCAGTTTCATGGACGGGTCTCTTTTCGGAAATTCAGGGTTGTTTGCTCAATTGCGTGGCGACCGCAGGCCAGTAGCCGGTGAGCTGCAGGTCTTGCAGGGCCTGGCGGGTGAAGTGGGTGGCGAGGTCGTGGCGAATGTCGTAGGGCGTGCGGATCAGCCGGTTCTCCAGGGCGTAGCGGGCCAGGGCCTGGTAATGGGCTTCGAGCTGGGCGTCGGTCTTCGGTGCCCAGCGGTCTTTCCAGGCCACCGGGTCGTCCTGGTCATCGCGGCGCAGCACGCTTTCGGCAATGCCGGCGCGAGAGGAGAGCTTGTAGTAGGCGTCGCGGTTCTCTGCCTGGGAGATCCACCAGGCGGCCTTGACCCAGGCGGTGGCGACCAGTTGGGTGAGGTCGGGGTGCTGCTCGACGAACAGGTCGGTGCCGAACAGGTCGGAGACCAGGCGCCAGTCGTTGGCGCCTTGCTTGGTCGACCAGAGAATGCGCGCCACGCCTTTGTCTTCCAGGGCATAGGCTTCGTTGAGCAGCACGGCGGCATCGACCTTGCCGGCGGACACCGCGGCGGCGCCAACCTGCGGGTTGAGGTTGGCGATCTTGAAGTCGGCCAGGCTCAGGCCCTGGCTGTGCAGGAAATTGCTGAAGGCGAACTCCCACGGACGGCCACGGTGCAGGGCCAGGCGCTTGCCCTTGAGGTCCTGGATGCTGCGCACTGGCGAGTCGGCGGGCACGACGAGATAGATGTTGTTGCCGCTGCCACCGGGCACGACCAGCTTGCCCGGCACACCACCGGCACCGGCGATCACGGTCGGCAGGTCGCCGCGCACGGCGAAGTCCAGGCTGTTGTTGCTGAAGCCCTCGTTGATCTGCGGGCCGGCGCCGGCGTGGGGCAGGGCGACCCATTCGAGCTTGACGCCGCGCTCGGCCAGTTGTTGTGCCAGCCAGCCCTCTTCGATGACCCGGCCAGGGATGCCGCCGAATACCGGCGCGCCGCCCTGGGTGAAGGCGACGATGGCGATGCGCACGGCGGGCGGGGCTTCGGCGGCGACGGTGGAGAAGCTCAGTAGCAGGCCGGTGAGCAGGGCCAGGGCGTGACGCCAGGGGTTGTTCATATGCGGCTCCAGGAGGTGGTGGTGCGGTCGGGGCTGCGGTGCAGCCCATCGCGGGGCAAGCCCGCTCCCACAGGTACCGCGCGGTTCTCAGGACCTGCGCTGAACCTGTGGGAGCGGGCTTGCCCCGCGATGGCCGCACAGCGGCCCCAACCACCAACAGGGTGTTACCTCCCCTTGAGCGAAATGCATGCCAGCACCGGCCCGGATCCGCTCCAGCCCCGGTGGCACTAAGCCTTCAGCCCTGCGACCCAGAGCCCTCGCGATGGCCTGGCTGCTGATCCCTGCGCAGGCCATTGCTGGCTCGTTGCTGCTCCAGCAGCAATCGAGGTGCTGATTTTTTCAATATGTCAATTTCGAATATATAAATATTTATTAATAATTTTTGGGTCTAAATTTATTCGTGCACTATGAGGGCGCGCTTCAACTGCCAGGAATGCATCATGTCGCTGATCACTCACCCCAATGCCCGAGAGCTGACCAAGTCGGTACGTGCCACCGTGCTCGTCTTCAAGGACCCACGCTCGCAGGAGCTGCTCAGCCGCATCGAGCGCCTGGCCCCGAGCGAGGCCAACACCCTGATCATCGGCGAGACCGGCACCGGCAAGGAGCTGGTTGCCCGCCACATCCATCACCTGAGCCGCCGTGGCCGTGAGCCGTTCGTAGCGGTCAACTGCGGCGCTTTTGCAGAAACCCTGGTGGAGAGCGAACTGTTCGGCCACGAAAAGGGTGCCTTCACCGGCGCCACCTCGAACAAGGCCGGCTGGTTCGAGGCCGCCAATGGCGGCACGCTGTTTCTCGATGAAATCGGTGACCTGCCGTTGAACATGCAGGTCAAGCTGCTGCGCGTACTGCAGGAGCGCGAGGTTGTGCGCCTGGGCTCACGCACGCCGATCCCGATCAACGTGCGGCTGGTGGCGGCGACCAACGTCAACCTGGCCGACGCGGTGGTGGCCGGGCATTTTCGCGAGGACCTGTTCTACCGTCTGCACGTGGCGACCATCCGCCTGCCGCCACTGCGCGAACGACCTGGGGATATCCTGCCGCTGGCCGAATTCTTCATCGAGGAGCACTGCCGACGCCTGGGCTATGACCGCGCGTCACTGAGTCTCGAGGCTGAGCGCAAGCTGCTGGCGCATAGCTGGCCTGGCAACATCCGCGAGCTGGAAAACGCCATCCATCATGCATTGCTGGTGTGCAGGCAGCAGGTGGTGGCACCGCAGGACCTGCACCTGGTGGACATGCGCCCGCAGGCGGTGTTGCCGGGAGAAGTGGCCGTGACGGCGGGATTGCCAGCAGCGGCAGCGGCGCCGGTGAGCCTGGAAAGCGCACTGCTGGCGCTGTTCGAGCAGAACGTGCCGAACCTGTACGAGCATATCGAGGAGACGGTGTTTCGCGCGGCCTACCGCTACTGCCATGGCAACCAGTTGCAGACTGGGCGTTTGCTCAATATCAGCCGCAACATCGTGCGGGCGCGGCTGGAGAAAATCGGTGAGCTGGGGAAAGCCGGGTAGCCGAGGCTTGCTCGGCATGGGCCGCGGGGTGCCTGAGCACCCCACGCAGCCCGCTTAGCCTTCGTAGCCCAGATTCGGCGCCAGCCAGCGCTCGCTCACGCTGACATCCTGGCCTTTGCGGGCGCTGTAGCTGTCGATCTGGTCCTTCTCCACCTTGCCGACGGCAAAGTACTGCGCTTGCGGATGGGCGAAGTACCAGCCGCTGACCGCCGCCGCCGGGAACATCGCGAAGTGCTCGGTGAGGAACACGCCGCTGGGGCCGGTTTCGCCGATGGCCGTGCCATCGAGCAGGCGGAACAGGGTCTCTTTCTCGGTGTGATCCGGGCACGCTGGATAGCCCGGAGCAGGGCGGATGCCGCTGTACTGCTCCTTGATCAGCGCATCGTTGTCCAGTTGCTCGTCCTTGGCATAACCCCAGTAGTCCTTGCGCACCCGCTCGTGCAGCCATTCGGCGCAGGCCTCGGCCAGGCGGTCGGCCAGCGCCTTGACCATGATCGAGCTGTAGTCGTCGCCCTTGTCCTGGTAGGCCTTGGCCACTTCCTCGGCACCGATGCCGGCGGTGGTGATGAACCCGCCCACATAGTCGCTGATGCCACTGTCCTTCGGTGCGACGAAGTCGGCCAGCGACCAGTTCGGCTTGCCGTCGGGCTTGATGGTCTGCTGGCGCAGGTGGTGCAGGGTGGCCAGCGGCTTGCCGTCGTCGCCATAGACTTCGATGTCATCATGCGCGACCTGGTTGGCCGGCCAGAAACCGAACACCGCGCGGGCGCTGATGAGTTTTTCACTGATCAGCTTCTCGAGCATGTCGCAGGCGTCCTGGTACAGCGCGGTAGCCGCTTCGCCGACCACCTCGTCGGTGAGGATGCGCGGGAACTTGCCCGCCAGGTCCCAGGAGATGAAGAACGGTGTCCAGTCGATGTACTTGGCCAGTTCGCGCAGGTCGATGTCCTCCAGCACCTTGACGCCGGTGAAGGAGGGCACTGCTGCCTGGTAGTTGGCCCAGTCGTACTGCGGCTTGGCGGCGATCGCCTGCGCATAGCTCAGACGCTCGGTGCGGGCGCTGCGGTTGGCGGTGCGCTCGCGCACTTCCACGTACTCCTGGCGGGTCTTCTCGACGAAGCCAGGCTTGAGCTCCTTGGACAGCAATTGCGTGGCCACGCCCACGGCGCGCGAGGCGTCGGTGACGTAGACCACCGCGTCGTTGGCGTACTTGGGTTCGATCTTCACCGCGGTGTGCGCCTTGGAGGTGGTGGCGCCGCCGATCATCAAGGGCAGGTGGAAGTCCTGGCGCTGCATCTCGCGGGCGACGTGGACCATCTCGTCCAGCGACGGGGTGATCAGGCCGGACAGGCCGATGATGTCGCAATTCTGCTCGCGGGCGGTCTGCAGGATCTTCTCGGCCGGGACCATCACGCCCATGTCGACGATGTCGTAGCCGTTGCAGCCCAGCACCACGCCGACGATGTTCTTGCCGATGTCGTGCACGTCGCCCTTGACCGTGGCCATGAGGATCTTGCCCTTGGCCTCGGGCTTGTCGCCTTTTTCGGCCTCGATGAACGGGATCAGGTGGGCCACCGCCTGCTTCATCACCCGCGCGGACTTGACCACTTGCGGCAGGAACATCTTGCCCGCGCCGAACAGGTCGCCGACCACGTTCATGCCGCTCATCAGCGGGCCTTCGATGACTTCGATGGGGCGCGCCGCTTGCTGGCGGCACTCCTCGGTGTCTTCGACGATGTAGGCGGTGATGCCCTTGACCAGCGCGTGTTCCAGGCGCTTGTCCACGGGCATCGAGCGCCACTCTTCGTTTTCCACTTCCTTGGCCGCGCCGCCACCCTTGTAGTCGTCGGCGATGGCCAGCAGGGCGTCGGTGCCTTCGGGGGTGCGGTTGAGCACCACGTCCTCGACCTTCTCGCGCAGTGCCGGCGGGATCTCGTCGTAGATCTCCAGCTGGCCGGCGTTGACGATACCCATGGTCAGGCCGTTCTGGATGGCGTGGTAGAGGAACACCGAGTGGATCGCCTCGCGCACCGGGTTGTTGCCACGGAACGAGAACGACACGTTGGACACGCCGCCGCTGGACAGCGCGTAGGGCAGGTGGTCACGGATGTAGGCGCACGCCTCGATGAAGTCCACGGCGTAGTTGTTGTGTTCCTCGATGCCGGTGGCGACGGCGAAGATGTTCGGGTCGAAGATGATGTCTTCGGGCGGGAAGCCCACTTCGTTGACCAGGATGTCGTAGCTGCGCTGGCAGATCTCGCGTTTGCGTGCCGCGGTGTCGGCCTGGCCGACCTCGTCGAAGGCCATCACCACCACGGCGGCGCCGTAGCGCTTGCACAGCCGGGCGTGATGCTTGAACTGCTCGACGCCCTCCTTCATGGAGATCGAGTTGACGATGCCCTTGCCCTGGATGCACTTCAGGCCCGCTTCGATCACCTCCCACTTGGAGGAATCGATCATGATCGGTACGCGCGAGATGTCCGGCTCGCCCGCGATCAGGTTGAGGAAGCGGACCATGGCGGCCTGGGAGTCGAGCATCCCTTCGTCCATGTTGATGTCGATCACCTGGGCGCCGGCCTCGACCTGCTGCAGGGCGACCTCCAGGGCTTCGGTGTAGTTTTCCTCGCGGATCAGCCGGGCGAACTTGGCGGAACCTGTGATGTTGGTGCGCTCGCCGACGTTGACGAACAGCGACTGGCGATCGATGGTGAACGGTTCCAGGCCCGACAGGCGGCAAGCCTTGGGAATGTCCGGAATGGCCCGCGGCGGGTACTTGGCCACGGCCTCGGCGATGGCCTTGATATGCGGCGGGGTAGTGCCGCAGCAGCCGCCGATGATGTTGAGGAAACCGCTGGCGGCGAACTCCTCGACCACGGCGGCCATTTCCGCCGGGGTTTCGTCGTATTCGCCGAAGGCGTTGGGCAAGCCGGCGTTGGGGTGCGCTGACACGTGGGTGCCGGCCTTGGTCGACAGTTCTTCCAGGTACGGACGCAGGTCCTTGGCACCCAGGGCGCAGTTCAGGCCGACCGAGATCGGGTTGGCATGGCGCACCGAGTTCCAGAAGGCTTCGGTGGTCTGACCCGACAGGGTGCGGCCGGAGGCGTCGGTGATGGTGCCGGAGATCATGATCGGCAGTTCGATGCCGTCATCCTCGAACACCTGCTGCACGGCGAAGATCGCCGCCTTGGCGTTGAGGGTGTCGAAGATGGTCTCGATCAGGATCAGGTCGGCGCCGCCTTCGATCAGGCCGCGCGTGGCCTCGATGTAGTTTTCCACCAGTTCGTCGAAGGTGACGTTGCGGTAGCCGGGGTCGTTGACATCCGGGGAAATGGAGCAGGTGCGGCTGGTCGGGCCGAGCACGCCGGCGACGAAGCGCGGGCGGTCGGGGGTTTCGAGCGTCTTGGCGTCGGCTACCTGGCGGGCGATGCGCGCGCCCTCGACGTTGAGCTCGTACACCAGTGCTTCCATGCCGTAGTCGGCCTGGGAAATCTGCGTGGCGTTGAAGGTGTTGGTCTCGAGAATATCGGCGCCGGCGTCCAGGTAGGCCTTCTCGATGGCGGCGATGACATCGGGCTGGGTGAGCAGCAGCAGGTCGTTGTTGCCTTTAACATCGCTTGGCCAATCGGCGAAGCGCGTGCCACGATAGTCGTCTTCCTCGAGGCGGTAGCTCTGGATCATAGTACCCATGCCGCCGTCGAGAATCAGGATGCGCTCCTTGAGGGCATGCTGGAGTGCTTGGAGACGAGCGCTGCGGTCGGACATGAGAACTACCTGGTCGGACAAATAACGGAAGTGCGGAATAATAACAAAGCTGCACGGATTTTAGGCGCATCGCCCGGTCTCATGAATTTGATTCATGTTGGTGGTGCCAAGGCTCAGTCCCAGGGACAGAAAGGCAAATCGTGACAGCTATCAAGAACCAGGACATTCGGCACATGGTGCATCGTTTTATCGTTGCCATCTTCGCCCTGCTCGTCAGCGGCGCAGCATTGGCGCAGGCCCCTCAATCGAGCTCGGCCATCTCTTATACCCGTGACATCCAGCCGATCTTCACCCAGAAGTGCGTGGCCTGCCACGCCTGCAACGACGCCGCCTGTCAGCTCAACCTGGGCAGCGCAGAAGGTGCCGAGCGCGGCGCCTCCAAGGTGCCGGTGTACCAGGGCGAGCGCAGCCAGGCGGTCGCCACCACGCGATTGTTCTATGACGCGCAGAATGAAGAGGGCTGGCGCAAGAAAGGCTTCTACTCGGTGCTCGACAATCAGGGCAGCCAGGCCGCGCTGATGGCGCGCATGCTCGAACTGGGCCACAAGACGCCGCTCACGCCTAACGCCAAGCTGCCCGAGGAGATCGTCCTGGGCCTGAACCGCAACAACATGTGCCCGCTGCCGCACGAGTTCGACGCCTATGCCGGTGCGCACCCGAAAGAGGGCATGCCGCTGGCGGTTACCGGGCTGACCGACCAGGAATATTCGACCCTGCAGCGTTGGCTGGCGGCCGGTGCACCGGTCGAGTACCAACCGATCCAGCCAAGCCCCAGCGAAGCGAAGCAGATCGCCGATTGGGAGGCGTTGCTCAACCGTCCGGGCTCCACCGAGGCGCTGGTCGGGCGCTGGCTGTACGAGCATTTGTTCCTGGCGCACATCTATTTCGTCGGCGGCGAGCAGGGGCACTTCTTCCAGTGGGTCCGCTCGCGCACGCCCAGTGGCCAGCCGGTCGACGTGATCGCCACGCGCCGCCCCAACGACCCGCCGGGCAATGATTTCTACTACCGGTTGATCCCGGTGCAGGGCGTGATCGTGCACAAGACGCACATCACCTACCCGATGGGGCCGCAGAAGCTCAAGCGGGTCAAGCAGCTGTTCTACAGCGGCGACTGGCGCGCCACCTCGCTGCCGGGCTATGGCCCGCAGCGCCGGGCCAACCCGTTCGAGACCTTCGAGGCGATTCCGGCGGTGGCGCGCTACCAGTTCATGCTCGACAACGCCGAGTACTTCGTGCGCACCTTCATCCGTGGCCCGGTGTGCCGCGGGCAGATCGCCACTGACGTGATCCGCGACAACTTCTGGGCGCTGTTCCAGGAGCCGGCCCATGACCGCTACGTCACCGATGCCGCCTACCGCGGCCAGGCCACGCCGTTGCTGGCCATGCCGGGGCAGATCGACGATGTCGGCAGCGTGCTGAGCCTGTGGCGTGCCTACCGCGACAAGCGCAACGACTACGAGACCCTGCGCCGCGAGGCCTACGCCGAAATGCCAGCGCCGAGCTGGTCGACGCTGTGGGCAGGCAACGACAACGCCTTGCTCAGTATCTTCCGTCACTTCGACAGCGCCTCGGTGAGCAAGGGGCTGATCGGTGACGTGCCGTTGACCATCTGGCTGTTCGACTACCCGCTGCTGGAGCGCACCTACTATCAACTGGCGGTCAACTTCGACGTGTACGGGAATGTCTCGCACCAGTTGCAGACGCGCCTGTACTTCGACCTGATCCGCAATGGCGCCGAGGTCAACTTCCTGCGCCTGATGCCGGCCAACAAGCGCGGCGCGATCCTCAGCGACTGGTACCAGAACAGCGGCAAGGTGAAGATGTGGCTCGACTACACCGACATCGACACCGATACCCCAAGCGCCCTGCAACTGAACGAGCACAATGCCACACGCGACTTCGGCCTCAAGCTGCTGCAACGCACCGGCAGCCTGAACGCAGCACCCGATCCGATCAACCGCTGCACCGGTGCCTACTGCTCGCGACCACAGATGAACGAAGCGTTTCGTGATGTGGAGCAGAGCCTGAGCCGCCTGGTGTCGCGCCCGGCGGCCGGGCTCAAGGTGATCGGCCAACTGCCCGAGGCGACCATGCTGCGCATCGAAGGGCAGGGCGGTCAGCGTCAGGTCTACAGCCTGTTGCGCAACCGCGCGCACAGCAACGTCGCCTTCCTGCTGGGCGAGGCCTATCGCTACCAGCCGGGGCTGGACACCCTGACCCTGTATCCGGGCGTGCTCAGCAGCTACCCGAACTTCATCTTCAACATTCCGGCCAGTGACGTGCCGGAGTTCGTCGAGGACATGGAGGCTGCGCGTGACGACCAGGGCAAGTTCGAGCGTATCGTCGAGCGTTGGGGCGTGCGCCGCAGCCACCCGCAGTTCTGGCGGTACTTCCACGACCTGAACACCTACATCAAGGAGACCGAGCCGGTGGAGGCGGGTGTGCTGGACATGAACCGCTACGAGAACCTCTGATCGATTGCCGGGAAAGGCGTCCGACCTTTCCCGGCTTTCTGCGGTCGGACCTGTGGGTGGCCCCGGCGATGCGTTGCAGCCCATCGCGTGACAAGCCTGCTCCCACAGGCGGGTTCCGTGATTCGCGCGAGCAGTGCTCGCCTGTGGGCCTGAATGCACCAAGAACCGCAGGACAACCCATGCTGTATTCGCTTCAAGCGCTTCGGGCGTTCGCCGCCTGGGTGGTGGTCTGCCACCACTTCATGCAGATCTTCTTCGATTTCAATGCCAAAGGCCCCGTCGGCCGCCTGCTCGCCGAGCGCGGTGCGGTGGGGGTCGACATCTTCTTCGTCATCAGCGGCCTGGTGATCTACCTCTCGACCCGCGACAAGGAGATCGCCCCGCGCGAATTCCTGCTCAACCGCGCCTTGCGCATCGTCCCGGCGTACTGGTTCTACACCTTGCTCATGGCGCTGCTGTTGCTGGTGGCCAGCCGCTGGATGCCGCATCAGGTATTCGAGTGGCAGCACCTGGTGCTGTCGTTGTTGTTCGTGCCAGCGGAAAACCCGGGTGGCTATGGGCTGTACCCCACCCTCAATGTGGGTTGGACGCTGAACTTCGAGATGTTCTTCTACCTGCTGTTCGGCCTGGCGTTCCTGGTACGCCAGCGTCATCACCTGGTGCTGGTCACCGCGGCGCTGCTGCTGGTCAGCGAGGTGCTGGGGCGCCTGGGTGTGCTCAGCCGCTTCTACAACAACGACATCATCTACGAGTTCCTGCTGGGCATCGGCCTGGGTGTGCTGTACCGGCGCGGGCTGATCCGCGAGGGGCTGTGGCTGCCGCTGGCGGTGCTGGCGGCGGCGGGGTACGCGCTGTACCAGCTCGACGCCTCGCAGCGCCTGCTGCACTGGGGCCTGCCGAGTGCGATGGTGGTGCTGGCCTTCATCGCGCTGGAGCCGTACTTTCGCGGCAACCGGGTGCTCAAGGCGCTGGGCGACTGTTCGTACTCGGTGTATCTCACCCACGTGCTGGTACTGTGGGGCGGCTGGTTCATCAGCCAGCGGCTGCGGCTCAATCCGTATCTGGTGTTCGCCTTCTGCGTACCGTCAATCGGACTAATGTCGTGGTTCAGCTACCAGTGGCTGGAGCGCGGCCTGTATCGGCGCCTCAAGGCCTGGTTCGGGGCGCGGGGGACACACCAGGCGCAGCCGGCATTATCCCGAGTCAATTACTAGGACTTTGTTCGAGGCCTGGCTTGGCGTACACTGGGCGGCAAGTCTGTGAGGAACTTCCATGAGCGCTATAACCATTACCGACGCCGCCCATGATTATCTGGCCGATCTGCTCTCGAAGCAGAACACGCCCGGGATCGGCATCCGCGTTTTCATCACCCAGCCGGGCACCCAGTACGCCGAGACCTGTATCGCCTACTGCAAGCCGGGCGAAGAAAAGCCTGACGACACCGCCGTGGGTCTGAAGAGCTTTACCGCCTACATCGACGCCGTCAGCGAGCCGTTTCTCGAAGACGCACTGGTCGACTACGCCACCGACCGCATGGGCGGGCAACTGACCATCAAAGCGCCGAACGCCAAGGTGCCGATGGTCAACGAAGACAGCCCGATCAACGAGCGCATCAACTACTACCTGCAGACCGAGATCAACCCCGGTCTTGCCAGCCACGGCGGCCAGGTGAGCCTGGTCGATGTGGTCGACGACGGCATCGCCGTGCTGCAGTTCGGTGGCGGTTGCCAGGGTTGCGGTCAGGCGGACGTCACCCTCAAGGACGGCATCGAGCGTACGCTGCTCGAGCGCATCCCGGAGCTCAAGGGTGTGCGTGACGTGACCGACCACACGCAAAAAGAGAACGCCTACTACTGATAGGCTCTATCGCGGGGCAAGCGCGCTCCTGCAGGTACGGCGTCGTACCTGTGGGAGCGGGCTTGTCCCGCGATTGCATTCGCCACCCGCCAAAAATGCCTTTGCCTAGCAACAAAGTGTTACTGTTTCAAGCCCTGCGACAACAGGCCGCAGCCCGTAAATCAAGGGCTGCAGGCCGATCTCCCGGGTGTCGGGTAGCTGGTCTCGGGGTGTCATGCCAGAATGCCCCGGTTTTTCGACCGGCCCTGCTCGAGGGCCGGCACCTTCCCTGTAAAGGATGGTTCCATGACTGATCTACTGACCCGGCGCGCGGTCGTCGCCGGGATGGGCGTACTGGGGCTTGGCCTGCTGGCGGGTTGCAACCCGGCCCGGGGCCTGGACTTCAAGTACGGCAAGAACATGAGCAACGAGATCCTTGGACGCAAGTTCAAGCTCAAGGATCCGCAGGGTAACGAGCGTACCCTGTCGAGCTTCTACGGCTCGATGCCGATGATCTTCTTCGGTTTCACCCAGTGCCCGGCGGTCTGCCCGACCACGCTGGCACGCGCCGCGCAGATCCGCAAACTGCTCAAGGGCCGTGACCGCGACCTGTTCCAGGTGGTGTTCATCACCCTGGACCCGGAGCGTGATACCCCTGAAGTGCTCGACGCCTACGTCAAGGCCTTCGATCCATCGTTCGTCGCCCTGACCGGCACCCCGGAGGAAATCGACGAGGTGGCCAGGGAGTTCAAGGTGTTCTACGAGAAGGTCCCTGCCGGCGACACCTATACCATTTCCCACTCGTCCACCAGCTACGTCTACGATACGCGTGGCACCCTGCGCCTGAGTCTGGGCCATTCCCTGAATGCCCAGGAATGCGCCGAAGACCTGCGCACCCTGATGGAGATCTGCTGAATGTCGATGCAACCGATCAAGCGCGGCCTGGCCGCTCTCGCCCTGCTGGGCCTGGCCCTGCCGGCCCTGGCCGACACCACCGTAAGCGACGCCTGGGTGCGCGCCAGCGTGCCGCACCAGCAGTCCACCGGTGCCTTCATGACCCTGACCGCCAGCACCGACAGCAAGCTGGTGAGCGTGGCTTCGCCGGTGGCCAAGACCGTGCAGGTGCACGAGATGACCATGAATGGCGATGTGATGGGCATGCGTGAAGTGAAGGGCGTGGAGCTGCCGGCCGGCAAGCCGGTGACCCTCGATCCCAACGGTTTGCACGTGATGTTGATGGGCCTGAACGAGCAGGTGAAGGAAGGGCAGCAGGTGCCACTGACCTTGACCATCGAAGATGCCAAGGGCCAGAAGCAGACACTCGAGGTGCAGGCGCCGGTCAAGCCGCTGACTGCCGAGATGGATGCCGGGCACGACCACATGCACATGAAGCACTGAGTACCGACAAGGGCCGCGCAAGCGGCCCTTGTGCTTTCTGCTTGCTGTCGTTCAGCTACGGAATCGCGGCAGCGGCCGGTCAATGGTCAGCGAAGTCAGGGTTTTGCGAACCTGGGCTTCGTCGGCCTCCAGGGCCTTGAGGCTCGCGCGGATCTTGCCGGCCGAGGGCACATCGCCCTGCCGGTCGATCCAGTCGGCGATTTCCTTGCAGGCGCTGCTCAGGCAGGCCTGGCGCTGGTTCATCAGCGTGATGAGGGTGGTGAGCTCTCGTTCTGACATGGCAGGATCCTCCGTTCAGCCTTCTCAGTGTAGCAGCGGCTGGCGGTCTTGCCGGGCGACGGGTCAGTGGTTCAGGCAGGCGAGGCGGTAGGCGCCTGGCGTCACACCGAAGGCCTGTTTGAACTGCCGGCTGAGGTGGCTTTGGTCGGCGAAGCCCAGTGCAAAGGCCACTTCCGAAGCCGGGAGGCCACGGCGCAGGAACTCCCGGGCGCGGGCCAGGCGACGCTGCTTGAGCCAGGCATGGGGCGGCAGCCCGGCGGCCTGGCGAAACACCCGGGCAAAGTGGAAGGGTGACAGGTTGACCGCCGCGGCCAGTGCCTCCAGCGAAGGCGGGTCGGCCAGTTGGCTCTCCAGCAGTTCGCGGGCCCGTGCCACGGCCAGCGGTTCGTGGCCGGGGGCAGCAGGTTCGCTGCAGTGGCCATGACGTTGTACCAGCGCCAGGACCGCCTCGCGCCAGGCGGTTTGCTGCTCCAGCGCGCTCGCGCCGGCTTCCGACAGGCGATGCACGCGGCTGAAGGCCGCCGCCAGGATCGGGTCCTGCACCACGCTCTGCCTGAAGTGCGGCAGGCCGTGGCGGCCCAGTTCCAACTCGTCCAGCACCCCGGTGACGCGTTCGTGTTCCGGATAGAACGCACGGTAGCGCCAGCCCGCCTCGTGGGCCTTGGCGCCGGTGTGCAATTCGTCGGGGTTGATCAATACCACGCTGCCGACCGGCGCCAGGTGATCACTGCCACGGTGCCAGAAACACTGGGCGCCGGACTCGATCACGGTGAACACATAGCCTTCGTGCACATGCGGCGCAAAGCGCTGCTGTACGTAGCGGGCGTGCAGCATCTCGACATCGCCGAGGGCTGGTGCCTGCCACAGGTGGATCTGTTCGCGCAGGGGCGTGCTCATGTCAGCCAGCTGCGCAGGACAAAGAAGATCAGCATGCTCGCCAGCATGCTCAGCAATACGCTGCGGGTCAACAGCACCAGGGCGATGGCCACCAGCGAGCCGAGCAGGTACGGATTGAGCGGATCGAGGTTCAACTGATGCTCGGGCAGGAAGATGATCGGCCCGCAGATTGCCGTGAGCATTCCCGGCACGGCGAAACCGAGGAACTGGCGCACGTTGGACCCCAGACGCAGGGGCAGGCGCGGCTCGAGAAAGACGTAGCGATTGAGGAACACCACCACACCCATGGCGACGATCAGCAGCCAGATCATGCGCGGCTCCCGGCGAATTTCTGACAGACAAAACCCGCAGCCATGCCCAGCAGGCCGGCGGCCACCAGCGCCGTTTCCCAGTGCCAATGGCTGAACAGCACCGAGCAGAACAGCGACACCGCCACGCACACCAGGGTCGGCACGCTGCGTACCAGCGGGGTGATCAACGCGACGAAGGTGGCGACGATCGAGAAGTCCAGGCCGAGCTGGTCCAGGTGCGGGATGTTCTGGCCGAGGATGATGCCGGCCAGTGTGAAGAGGTTCCAGGCCACATAGAAGGTCAGGCCCACGCCCAATGCGTACCAACGGTTGAACTGTTGCTGGTCGTGGTGGCTGGTCAGGGCGAAGAGTTCGTCAGTAAGCAGAAAGCCCAGCCCCAGTCGCCAGCGGGTCGGCAGGCCGGACACCACAGGGCGCATCGACAGCCCATAGAGTAGGTGCTGCGACGTCAGCAACAGGGTGGTGAGCAGGATCGACAGCAGCCCAGCGCCGCTCTTGAGCATGCCGATCGCCACCAGTTGCGCAGCTCCAGCAAAAACGATCGCCGACAGCCCTTGGCCTTGCCAGGCGCTGAGGTTGGCTTCGATGGCCATGGAGCCGGCCAGCAGCCCCCAGGGCGCAACCGCGAGCGATAACGGCAGGATGGCGACGGTGCCTTGGGTGAAAGCATGGCGGGCGAGGGGCGGACTGCTGGACATGGCGGCTACGGACAGGGGCAGGGATGTTCAGCATGCCAGAGGAAAAAGCTGCCTGGCTTGAACGATCTTGCTGGTTTGCGGGTGCGATGCGCTTCACGACATTTTTTTCACATCCCCTTGCTAGGATCGCCGCCACAAGAAGGAGCGATCGATGATTCAAGTGTTGCGCAAGCGTGGTGTAAAGCTGACCTTGACGGCGACGGCAGGCGTGGTGGCCTGCGCCCTGGGCTTCTTCGCCTGGCAGACGTTCTATCCGGTGCAGGCCTCCGATGGCTGGCACGTGCAGGTGCTGCACCGTGACGTGGCCAAGGCCGCCTCGCTGCTGCCGCTGGCCGATGGCAGCCTGTTGGTCAGCCGTGAGCTGGACGATGGGCTGGGCAGCATTCTCAAGATCACCCCACAGGGCGAGCGGGTGGTAGTGGTCGATGGCCTGTCCAAGCCTGACGGCATGGTCGCGGTCGAGGGCGGCTGGGTTTTCAGCCAGGAGGGCGGACTGGCCCCGGTCAGCGTGTCTCGCGATGGCCAGATCACTGCCTTGTTCAACGGCGAAAGTGTGCAGGGCCTATGGAACGATGGCGATCACCTCTACGCCATCGAGGATCGCAAGGGCGATGGCCGCCTGATGCGCTACGACTGGCAGAGCGGCCAGGTGGAAGTGCTGCGCTCGGCGCTGACTGAAACCGAAGGCCTGACCCGCTGCAGCGGTGGTCAGTTGCTCTATACCGAAAAGGCTGCCGGCAAGATCCGCGCGCTGAACGAAGGGGGTGAAGACCCGGTAGTGGCCGAGGGGCTGCGCAATCCCACCTTCCTGTTCTGCGACCAGCGCGGGCTGTGGATCAGCGAAGACTCCACGCATCGCGCGCGCCTGCTGCGCATCGATGCCGATGGCAAGCGGCATACCGTGTTGTCCTTCCTCAAGGCGCCGCAGTCGATCGTGCCCGATGGCAAGGGTGGCTACCTGCTCGCCGAAGGCGGCCGCGATCGCGTCCTGCACCTGTCGCCGCCCGAGCAGGAACTGGATGCGCATGTGGCCAGCCTCGACAGCCAATAGCCCTGGCCCGTTGGGCGGGCAATGCGTTGCGGCAAGCCCTCCCAGGGCCGGCAAGCGTTTCACTTGGGTTGCGCGATCAGCAGCAGCGACTGCGGCCCCGGGCTTTGGGGGTGTTGCGGCTCCTGTAGCGTGCACAGGTTGAAGCCTGCCATGTCCAGTGCGGCAAGCCAGCTGGACAGCGTGCGGAAATACCAGGGCATGGGTTCCCAGTTGCCCTCGAAGCCTGCAAAGGACTCGACCCGCCAGCCATCCTGGTAGTTGCCCGCGGCAGCACTCCAGGGGTGCAGGGTCTGGATCAACAGTGCGCCGTCGTGTGCCAGCCTTGGCGCCAAGGCGCCGAGCAGCGGGATGATGTCCTGATGCAGCAGGGCGAAGTTGGCACAGATCAGCGAATAGTCCCGACCGATCTCCACCTCGGCGCCAATCAGTTGCGCGTAGCTGGCCAGGTGCACCTGCGACGAGCCTGCAGCCTTGGCCGACTCGACCAAGGTCCTGTCGCCGTCTACACCCACCGCCTCGATTCCCCGGCTCTCCAGGGCGCGCAGCAGCCAGCCCTCGCCACAGCCGAGGTCGAGCACACGCTCCGGCTGGCGGCCGAGGATCGCCAGCAAGATCGCCTGGTCGGTGACCTGGCGGCGCGAGGCGATGCTGCCGCTGCGCACGGCCTCGATCCAGGCCTTGGCATTGTGCTGCCAGCTGTCCAGCAACTGGGTGGTGGGAGTGGGCATCGGTTGGCCTGCGTAGCGTGGGCGGTGAACATCATTCTAGTGCAACGCTGCCACGATACTTGTGCATCGACCCATGCCGCCGCCACACTGGCCTCCCCGGACAAGGAGCAGCGCATGGCACTTTCGACGACGGATTTCACCACCCGGTTGCTGATTGACGCGGGCATCGGCCCTGGCATGCGGGTGCTGGATGTCGGCTGTGGAACGGGTGATGTAAGTGTGCTGCTCGCCGAGTTGGTCGGGCGTGACGGGGCGGTGGTCGGGGTCGACCAGTCCTTCGCCGCGCTTGAGCTGGCGCGCCAGCGTTCGCCTGTTTCAGGCCATGCCCCGGTCGAGTTCGTCGCCTGTGACCTGCATCGCTTGCCTGAAGCCCTGGGGCTGTTCGATGCCATCGTCGGTCGGCGGGTGCTGATGTACCAGCCAGACGCCGTCCTGGCCGTGCGCAGGTTGTCCAGGCTGTTGCTGCCTGGTGGTGTGCTGGTGTTCCAGGAACACGACAGCACCCTGACCCCGGCAAGCCTGGCGCCTTTTCCGCTGCATCGCCGTGCCCAGCAGTGGCTGCAGCGCATGCTCGCCCACGAAGGGGCGGACCTGCATATCGGCTTCAACCTGCATCGCATCTTCACCGAAGCCGGACTGCAGGTGCAGAGCCTGCGCGCCGAATGCCTGTTGCAGACCCCGGACAGTCCCTACGGGCTGGCAGCGATCATACGTGCGTGCCTGCCACGAATCCTCGAGCACGGCATCGCCACGGCGCGTCAGGTGGGGATCGAAACGCTACAGGCACGGCTGGATGCCGAGCGCATGCAGTCGCAGGGGATCTATATCGGCGACATGGCCTTCGGGGTGTGGGCGAACAAGCGTTGACGCAATAGGAGAGGGGGCTTGCCAATCGCTAATGATTCTCGTTAATGTAATGTTATTACGTTATCAAACGCCCTATCGGAGAATCACCATGCAAGTCTTGTCATCCCTCAAGCACGCCAAGCTGCGCCACCGCGACTGCCAGGTGGTCAAGCGCCGCGGCCGCCTTTATGTCATCTGCAAGTCGAATCCGCGCTTCAAGGCGCGCCAGGGTGGCGTGAAGAAGAAGCGCGGTTGAGCGGCAAGTCTGCTTTCAAGGATGTGAGCAAGACGGTTGCTCCCATCCGCGAATGTGCGGCGGTATACTCGCCGCCCGTTCGACTGTTAATCCGAGTATTTCAATGGGTTTTTCCGCTACCGTCACACCTGAGCCGCGTCGCCTTGGCGCGCCGCTGATTGCCCTGGCCCTGCTGCTGGCAGGCGCCTGGTTCCTCAACCTCAATGCCGGTTTCAAGCAGGTGCTGTTGCTGCTGGTCGGCGCGGCGCTGGGCCTGACCCTCTACCATGCCGCTTTTGGCTTTACCTCGGCCTGGCGGGTGTTCATCAATGAACGCCGTGGCGCAGGTTTGCGCGCGCAGATGGTCATGTTGGCGCTGGCGGTCCTGCTGTTCTTCCCGGCGCTGTCGGCGGGCAGCTTGTTCGGCAACCCGGTCACCGGTCTTGTGGCCCCAGTCGGGGTATCGGTGGTGTTCGGCGCGTTCATCTTCGGCATCGGCATGCAACTGGGCGGTGGTTGTGCCTCGGGCACGCTGTTCACTGTCGGTGGCGGCAATGCGCGGATGCTGGTGACGCTGCTGTTCTTCATCATCGGCTCGGTCACCGCGACCCACCATGCCGACTGGTGGTTCGCCTTGCCCTCGTTCCCGGCCACCTCGATCGTCCAGGCCTGGGGCATGGTGCCTGCGCTGGTGGCCAGCCTCGCACTGTTCGGGGTGATCGCCTGGGTCACCGTGGTGCTGGAGAAGCGTCGCCATGGCGCACTGGAAGCACCCGTGAGCAGCGAGCACCAAGGCCTGCGTCGTTTCCTGCGCGGGCCGTGGCCGCTGGTGTGGGGCGCAATCGCGCTGGCACTGCTGAACTACGCCACCCTGGCGCTGGCCGGACGCCCTTGGGGCATCACCTCGGCCTTCGCCTTGTGGGGCGCCAAGACCTTGAGCGGGTTGGGCGTGGATGTGGGCAGCTGGGTGTTCTGGCAGGCGCCGGCCAACGCCAAAGCCTTGGCTGCACCGCTGTGGCAGGACATCACCACGGTAATGGACCTGGGGATCGTACTAGGTGCCTTGCTCGCTGCCGGCCTGGCTGGACGCTTCGCGCCGAGCCTGAAGATCCCGACGCGTTCGCTGGTCGCCGCGGTGATCGGCGGCCTGCTGCTGGGGTACGGTTCGCGCCTGGCCTATGGCTGCAACATCGGCGCCTATTTCAGCGGCATCGCCTCAGGCAGCGTGCATGGCTGGTTGTGGTTGGTGGCGGCTTATACCGGCAACCTGATCGGTGTGCGACTGCGGCCGCTGTTCTTCGCTGGCGCGACGCGCAGCGACCCTGACCGGTTGCTGAGGCGCGTTCAGGGCACTGCAGCGTAAGCGATAGGTGCCTGTCAAATGTTGAGAAACTACATGAGGTTTTTCTATAAATGACCTCATGTATGTTTCTTATGCTATTGATATACATAAGATTATTTTGCTGATAATTCCAATCTTGCCGCGGCTCTGAACCTTACAAGCTGATCCTCTGTTTTCGTTGCGATGACAATTCGATAATGATTCTCATACGAGATTCGTTATCATATGAATGCCGGTCAACCGGTATCCAGGACTTTCATCGAATCGAACAAGGAGAAAGGCAGCGATGTTCGCGCCCATCAGCCGTAGCATGACCCTCACCCTGGGTTTGTGCGCCACCGTCATCAGCCCGGCAGGGTTGGCCGAAGAGCGCGAAAAGCGTTCCGAGGAAGGCGTGCTGGAGCTCGGCTCCACCGAAATCCTCGCCCAGGGCCTGGGCAGCACCACCGAGCACACCGGCTCCTACACCACCGGCAGCATGAGCGCCGCCACGCGCCTGAACCTGTCGATCAAGGAAACCCCACAATCGGTCTCGGTGCTGACCCGCCAGCAGCTGGACGACTTCCAGCTCGACACCCTGTCCGAAGCGCTGAGCCACGTCACTGGCGTGACCGTCCAGCGCAACGACTCCGAGCGACCGACGTACTATGCGCGCGGCTACTCGATCAACAACTTCCAGATCGATGGAATGCTCAACACCTTCTCGGGGCTCAAGTCCGACTCCGACACCATCATCTACGACCGTATCGAGGTGGTGCGTGGCGCCACCGGCCTGACCACCGGCGCGGGTGATCCCTCCGGCACCATCGCCATGGTGCGCAAACGCCCGACCCATGAGCTGGCGGTGAAGACCGGCATCAGTGCCGGCAGTTTCGACAATTACTACAGCTACCTGGACGTTGGCGGCCCGTTGGGCTGGGACGGGCGCTTGCGTGGGCGCACGGTGCTGGCCTATCGCGACAACAAGTCGTACATGGACCACTACCAGACCCAACGTGAGGTGGCCTACGGCATTCTCGAGGCCGACCTTACCGACAGCACGGTGCTGGCGGTCGGCTACGACTACCAGAACAAGCATGTCCAGGGCTCCAGCTGGGGCACCGTGCCCTACTGGAACGCCGATGGCAGCAAGGCCAACCTGCCGCGCTCGACCAACCTGGCGGCGCCCTGGTCGTCCTGGCCGCTGAAGGACCAGACGGTGTTCGCCACGCTCGATCAGCAACTGGGCAATGATTGGCTGCTCAAGGCGGCCTACACCCACCGCCAGAGCGACAGCGACGGCAAGGTCTACTACGGCGGCAATGGCTTCCCCGAGGCCGACCGCAGTGGCATGAAAGCCTGGAGCAGTCATTTCTCCGGAGAGGAGCAGATGGATGCCGTGGACTTCAACCTTGCCGGCCCCTACCAGCTGCTGGGCCGTACCCACGACTTCATGATCGGCTACGGGGTCTCCGAGCGACGCGACAGCTCGCCGTACTACACCGGCCGCAACGATCCGCAGGGCTACGCGATCATCCCCGACTGGAAATACATGGGCGGGATTCCCAAGTTCTACGATCGCAAGACTGGCCTGGATGAATCGCGCTCGCGCATCGAGCAGAAGGCCGGCTACATCGCTACCCGGCTCAACCCCACCGATCGCCTGCACCTGGTCCTCGGCAGCCGCTACGGCAGTTGGAAGACCACCAGCAAGTCCTGGACATACGATGACAACCTGGCGGTCACCGACATCTCCCGCAGCGAGCAGACCCAGAACGACCAGTGGACGCCCTATGCCGGTGTGCTTTACGACCTCAACGAGCAGTTCACCGTCTATGTCAGCTACACCGACATCTTCAACCCGCAGACCAACAAGGACATCAGCGACAAGTACCTGGACCCGGTCGTGGGCAAGGTCTACGAGCTGGGCCTGAAGGGCAGCCTGTTCGAGGATCGGGCCAACCTCAGCGCCGCGGTGTACCGCAGCAAGCAGGACAACGTTGCGGAGGTCGACGACTCGGTGCCGCCAGGCCCCAACGGTGAGCAGTACTACAAGTCCGGTGGCAAGGGGGCGGTGGTCGAGGGCTTCGAGGCCGAGTTGGCAGGCGAGGTGATGGCGGACTGGCAGATGAGCCTGGGCTACAGCTACACCCACGCGCTGCGTGGCGACAAGACGCGCAAGGACACGGCCCGACCGATGAATCTGGTGCGTTTCTCCAGCACCTACAAGGTGCTGCCAAAACTGACCGTGGGCGGCACTCTCGACTGGCAGAGTCACACGTTCGGTGTCGGCAACCGCCCGGTGGGGCGCAATGCATCGGGTGGCATCATCACCGTCAGGGACCGCATGAGCCAGCGGGCGTTCTCGGTGGTCGGGCTGATGGCCCGCTACCAGGTCGACGAACACCTGTCGGCCTCGGTGAACGTGAAGAACCTGTTCGACGAGCACTACTACAACAACCTGGGGTTCTACAACGGCGTCTATAACGGCGAACCGCGCACCCTGATGGTCAGCCTGGACTGGTCGTTGTAGCGTCTTGCGCCTGGCCTGCGATGTGCACGCGCTCGCAGGCCAGGCTCAGCGCCCCAGCGGCAACGCCACTGCGATCATCGCGAACAGCGCGCCGCAGCAGCGGTTGAAACCCTTGCCGCCCTTGGCCAACCACGGCCTGATGCGACCGGCCAGGCGTGCCAGCAGGTATTCGACCAGGCATTCCACGCAGGCGAACGTCGCCGCCATCACGATGAACTGCAGGGCCAGGCCGCGTTGCGGGTCGATGAACTGTGGCAAAAAGGCGCCATAGAACAGCAGCACTTTCGGGTTGGACAGCGCCGACAGCAAACCCTGGCGAAACAATCCGGTATTTCCCAGCCGGGCCTGGCCCTGGGCCAGGTCCAGGTGCAGGGGTGGGGCACGCCAGAGCTGGATGCCGAGCCACAGCAGATAGGCGCCGCCGACCCACTTGAGCACTTGCAGCACGGAACCCGACGTTTGCAGCAGTGCGCTCAGCCCGAACATCGCCAGGGCGATCAGGGCGCTGAAACCACACATGCCGCCGAGGATGGTGAACAACGTTCGCCGCGCGCCGTAGCGGGCGCCATGAGTGAGGGCCAGCAAACTGTTCGGCCCCGGGGTCAGTGACAGGCCGATGCTTGCCAGCAGGTAAATGAACCAGGTGTCGAGTGCCATGAGAACGCCTTGTAGGGGAAGGGGCGGCGGGCCCGCTGCGCGGAAGCGGCCCTGTGAGTGCGGAGTATAGGGCCGCTTGTCTTTATGCATGGGTATGAACTGACAGTTCAACTGTTGGCTTGCCAACACCCTGCGCACACTTTGCCCGCCATCGATCACCACGTATTTGGCAAATCCCAGCAAAATCAGGGGGTTGAAACCCGGCACAACTCCTGCAAATGCCCCTGCATGCCCAGTCATCCGCAGGAGCGCCCTTGAACCGACTCAACTTCCCCTTGATCCCGCTCTGTGCCGTGCTGGCGCTGGTCGGCTGCGAGCGTGCCGAGCAGGTCACGACCCATAGCGACCAGCCGGTGCGCGGCGGAACCCTGGTCTATGCCACCGACCGCGAGCCCACCTGCCTGGACCCGCATGTGGCGGGTGACATGCCGCAAGTGTTCGTGGCCCAGCAGTACCTGGATTCGCTGGTGTCGATGGACAGCGACGGCCGTATCGGCCCTTGGCTGGCCGAGCGCTGGGAGGCGTCCGCCGATGGCCTGAGCTACACCTTCCACCTGCGCCACGACGTGCATTTCACTGACGGAACGCCGTTCAATGCCCAGGCGGTCAAGGCCAATCTCGACCACATGGCCGACCCCAAGACCCAGTCCAGCACCGCAGGCGGCTATATCCGCCAGTATCGCGGCACCGACATCGTCGACGAATACACCGCCGTGGTGCACCTGGCCACGCCTTACGCCGCCTTCCTCGAAGTGCTCGCCCAAGGCTTTCTCGGTATCCAGTCACCCACCGCGCTCAAGCGCAGCCGTGACGAGAACTGCGAAAGCCCGGTGGGCAGCGGGCCATTCAAGGTGCTGCGCTGGGACCGGCAGAACCAGGTCGAGCTGGTTCGCAATGCCGACTACAACTGGGCGCCGCCGACTGCCAGGCACCAGGGCCCGGCGTATCTCGAGCGTATCGTGTGGAAGTTCATCCAGGAGCCTTCGGTGCGTTTCGCCTCGCTGCAGGCCGGTGAGGTGGACGTGATCGAGAGCGTGCCGCCCGAGTCGCACGAGGCGGCGCGGCGCAATCCGGATGTCGAGCTGATCATTGCCCAGCGTCCCGGCAACCCCACCAACGGCACGTTCAACCTGCGCCGGGCGCCCTTCGATGATATCCGTGTGCGCGAAGCTTTCGTGCGCAGCGCCGATATCGAAGGTGCGCTCAAGAGTGTGTACTTCGGCGAGTTTCCGCGAGCCGGCGGCCCGCTCAGCGTGGCCACGCCGTTCTACAGCGGCGAGTTCGAGCGCAGCCAGGACTACGATCCGCAGCGCGCCGCCCGATTGCTCGATGACGCAGGCTGGACCGGGCGTGATGCGCAGGGTTACCGCACACGCAATGGCAAGCGCCTGAGCGCGGTGGTGCTGATCGGCGCGCGTACACCGCCTTCGGAGCTGACCCTCTGGGAGCAGGTGCAGGCCACCACCCGTCAGGCCGGCCTGGAGCTGGTGATCGACCAGATGAGCGACGCCCAGGTCACCGCGCGTCAGGCCGCCTGGGACTATGACATCCGCACCGGCTATTGGAACACCAACACCCCGGATGTGCTGCGCATCATCTTTGGCTCGGCGTTCGTCCAGCCGGCAGGCGTCGGCGGCTATCACCAGAACTCCTCAGGCTTCGCCGATCCGGGCTTCGACGCGCTGCTCGACGACGCCCTCGCCACCCAGGACCCGGAGCGCCGTCGGGCGCTGTACTTCAAGGCTCAGCAACAGGCCGCCAGCCAGTACCTGCAATTGACCACTTACCCGCAGAGCACCCGGCTGGGCCTCTACAAGACGGCCCACGGTGTGCGCCTGGAGCCCTCGCTGGCGGTGACCTACCTCTATGACGCATGGGTGAGCAAATGAGTGAAACGACGACCCTGACCGATCCCCGTCGCGAGCGCCTGCGTGTGCTCGGACGTCGCGCCGCCATTCGCCTGGGCGGCGGCCTGCTGGTGCTGTGGGCGGTGGCGACCCTGACGTTCTTCGCCCTGCGTCTGATGCCGGGTGACCCGGTGCTGGCGATTCTCGGTGGCACCACCGGCAACCCGACGCCGGAGGCCATCGAGGCAACCCGGCGCGAGTACGGCCTGGATAAACCGTTGCCGGTGCAATACGCGCTGTATCTCGGGCGTCTGGTGCAGGGCGACCTGGGCCAGTCCTATTCCCAGCACCAGCCTGTGACCCGCGTGCTGGCGGAACAGGCCGGGGCAACCCTCGAGCTGACGTTCGCCGCACTGGTGCTGGCCTGGTTGCTGGTGCTGCTGCTGACGGTGGTCACGGCTGGCCGTGGCCGGCTCATCGGCGGACTCGCCTCGCTGGCCGAAACCCTCAGCGCCGCCTTGCCGCACTTCTGGCTGGGGGTGGTGGTGCTGGCGGTATTCGCCTTCGGCTTGCGCTGGTTCCCGCCGGCGGGCAGCGACAGCCTCGCAAGCCTCGTGCTGCCGGCATTCTCCCTGGCCATTCCGCTGGCAGGGTTCATCGCCCAGGTGACCCGGGAATCACTCGAGCTGACCCTCGATCAGCCCTTCATTCTCAGCGCCCGCAGCCGTGGCCTGAGCGACCTGGCGGTGCGCTTCCGGCATGCGCTGCGCCACGCCCTGCTGCCGGGCGTGTCGCTGTCGGGCTGGGCCATCGGTGCGCTGATCAGCGGGGCGGTGGTGTGCGAAGTGATCTTCTCGCGCAAGGGCGTGGGCCGTCAGTTGTACCAGGCGGTGCAACTGCAGGATTTGCCGTTGGTGATCGGCATCACCCTGGTGGTGGCTGCTGCCTACGTGCTGGCCAACGTTCTCGTGGACCTGCTCTATCAATGGATCGACCCACGCCAACAGGAGACGAGCGCATGAGCGACCTGATTCTTGAACACAGCCAGACGCCAGTGCGTCGACAAGTGCGTTTGCCCTGGCCGCCGCTGGGGGCGAGCCTGGCGATCCTGTTCCTGCTGGCGCTATTGCTGGCGGCGCTGGCGCCGGGGTTGTTCACTCGCATCGACCCGTTGGCGATCGTGCCTCGTGAGGCCTTCCAGGCACCGAGCTGGACGCACTGGCTGGGCACCGACCAGTCGGGGCGCGACATCTTCGCGCGTATCGTCCACGGCGCGCGTCAGAGCCTGCTGATCGGCGTGGCGGCCACCTTGCTGTCGATGGCCATCGCCGTCAGCCTCGGGCTGCTCGGCGGATTGGGCGGGGCGCGGGTGGATCGTGGCGTGGGCTGGCTGCTGGAGGTGCTGTTCGCCTTTCCCAGCCTGGTGCTGGCGCTGCTGTTCGTGGCGGTGTTCGGTAGCGGTGTTGGCCCACTGATCATCGCCACCGGTCTGGGTGGGGCTCCTGGCTACGCGCGGATGGTCCGCGGCCAGGTGCTGGCGGTGCGCAATTCGGGCTATATCGAAGCGGCGCGAGCGCTGGGGCACCCGACCGCACGCATTGTCTTGCGTCAGTTATTGCCCAATGCCATGCGCCCGTTGGTGGTGACCCTGACCATGGGTGTCGGTCAAGCCATTGTCTGGGCATCTGCCCTGAGTTTCCTGGGCCTTGGTGCCCGACCACCTGCGCCTGAGTGGGGCACCATGCTGTCGATGGGCCGCGATTTCATCGCCAGCGCCTGGTGGCTGACCTTTTTCCCCGGCCTGTTCATCGTACTCACCACGTTAGCGACCACCGCGGCCGGCCGCTACCTTCAACACCGCCTGGAGGGCCGCCTGCCATGAGCGACAAGACCTTGATCGTCGAGGGCCTGAACGTGACGTTCGAAGGCCGCAGCGTGGTGCGTGAACTGTCTTTCACCCTGGCGCCGGGTCGCTGTGTGGCCCTGGTGGGGGAGTCTGGCTCGGGCAAGAGCGTCAGCGCCCGCAGCCTGGTGGGGTTGGTGGGTGCGCGTGGCGAGGTGACCGCGCGCACCTTGGGCTTTGGCGGTCGCGACCTGCTGGCCCTGAGCGAGCGTCAGTGGCGTGCGGTGCGTGGCAAGGATATCGGCTTCGTGCTGCAGGATGCGCTGGTGTCGCTCGACCCGCTGCGGCCCGTGGGCAAGGAAATCCTCGAGGTGTTGCAGACCCATGGCTATGGAGATCGGGCGCAGCGCGCTGCGCGCGTGCTGACGCTGCTCGAACGGGTCGGGGTGCCGGATGTGGCGTTGCGTGCGCGGCAGCGGCCAGGCCAGCTTTCTGGAGGGCTGCGCCAACGGGCGCTGATCGCCAGTGCGCTGGCACTGGATCCGGCGCTGGTGATCGCCGACGAACCCACCACTGCGCTCGATGCCACGGTCCAGGCGCAGATTCTTGAGGTGTTCCAGCAGATCAAGGCGCGGGGGGCATCGTTGCTGATCATCAGTCATGACCTGGCGGTGGTCGCGCAACTGGCCGATGAGGTGGTGGTGCTGCGCCATGGCGAGGTGGTGGAGCAGGGGCCGATGCAGCAGGTGCTGCGCCAGCCACGACATCCCTATACCCAGGCGCTGTTGGCCGCGGTGCCGGCGGAGCATCCGCGTGGCAGCCGCCTGTCGCCGGAGCGTTCGGGCGAGCGAGTAGCGCGTAGCGTCGTGCCTGGCGAGGTGCTGCTGCAGGCCCATGGCCTGGGCAAGCGCTACACCGGCCCTGACGGCGTTGTGCGTCAGGTGGTCCAGGGCGTGGACTTCACCCTGCGCGCCGGGCAGACCCTGGGCATCGTCGGTGAGTCCGGCTCGGGCAAGACCACGGTTGCGCGCATTGCCCTCGGACTGCTGCAACCGGACCAGGGCGAGGTGCTGTATCGCGGCCAGCCATGGAACCGCCCGGGCAATGCCGTGAGCGAAGCCAGCCGCCGCCCGCTGCGCCAGCAGATCAGTGTGATCTACCAGGATCCGCTGGGTTCGTTCGACCCGCGCTGGACCGTGGCACAGATCCTCGATGACGCCTTGCAGGTGGCGGGCTTCGCGGCTGCGGCGCGCCCGGCGCGCATTCATGTGCTGCTCGAGCAGGTGCGCCTGCCGGCCAGCCTGGCCAGCCGCCGCCCGTTGCAGCTCTCCGGCGGCCAGCGCCAGCGTGTGGCGATCGCCCGCGCCATCGCCAGCGAGCCGAAGCTGATCATCTGCGACGAGCCGGTGTCGGCGCTGGACGTGTCGGTACAGGCCCAGGTACTCGACCTGCTGGCCGACCTGCAGGACACCTTGGGCCTAGCCTATCTGTTCATCTCCCACGACCTGGGCGTGATTCACCATGTCAGCGATGACGTGCTGGTGATGCGCCATGGCCAGGTGGTCGAGCACGCGCCGGTCGAGCAGTTGTTCGAGCAGCCTGCCCACGAATACACCCGCCGTCTGCTCGGCTCGGTGCCGCACTTGCCGGGCAGCGGCGCCGAGCTGGTGGTGCCCCCGCTGGACCTGGAACACGAAGCTTTCGACCTGTTCGATGAATCTCGCCTCTGGAAAATCGCCATTTAAGGATTGCCCCATGACCACCTTCCAACGTTTCCCCTCCCAAGCTCCCGCCGCCAGCGTAGAGGCCTTGAAGGTGCGCATCGATGCACTGCTGCCACATATCGCCGCCGGTGCGGCCGAACGCGAGCGCGAGCGCCAACTGCCGTTCGAGGCCATCGCCCAACTGGCTGCGGCCGGGCTCTACACCGTGCGCATTCCGACCCGCTATGGTGGGCCCGGTGGCACGGTGAGCGATGTCATCGAGCTGCTGCTGAAGATCGCCTCGGCCGATTCCAACGTTGCCCAGGCCCTGCGCCCGGGTTTCGCCTTTGTCGAGGGCCTGCTGGTGTCGAGCGCAGAGGATGCCGAACAGGAGCGCGAGCGCTGGTTCGCGCGCTACCTGCAAGGCGCGGTGATCGGCAATGCCGGCTGGGAACTGGGCGGCGCCAATGGTGCCATCGCCGCACGGCTGGTCCGCGAGGGTGATCACTATCGCGCCAATGGCAGCAAGTTCTATAGCACCGGGGCGCTGTTCGCCGACTATGTCAGCGCGGTGGCGCTGGATGAGGACGAGCAACCGGTGTCGTTCATCCTCCCGCGTGATCGCGACGGCCTGGAGCTGGTCGATGATTTCGATGCCATGGGCCAGCGCCTGACCGCCAGCGGCACCACGCACCTGCGCAATGTGCGGGTGGAGGAGAGCGAACTGCGCACGCGTACCGTGGAGGAGGGCCGGCGCACGCTGGTGACGCCGTTCCTGCAACTGTTCCTGGGCACCGTGCTGGCCGGGATCGCCCGCAATGCGCTGGACGATGCCACCCGCTTCGCTCGCGAGCATGCCCGGCCGATCAAGCACAGCACGGCCAGTCGTTCGGTGGACGACCCCTATGTGGAACTGAGCGTGGGCGATATCGCAGCGCGCGCCTACGGCGCCGAGGCGCTGGTGCTGAAGGCGGCCGCCACGATCGACCGGGCCTGGGCGGCGCAGTTGGACGAGGCAGCGGTGGAGCAGGCTGCCCTCGAGGTGGCGCAGGCCCAGTACCTGGTCGCAGAACTTGCGCTCAAAGCGGCCGAGACGCTGTTCGACGTCGGCGGCGCCTCGACCACCGGGCGCGCGCACAATCTCGACCGCCATTGGCGCAATGCCCGTACCGTGGCCAACCACAATCCACGGCAGTGGAAGGCGGCGGTGGTCGGGGCCTGGCAGCTCAAGGGCACCCGCCCACCGGTGTCGGGGTTGTTCTGAGGAGGCGCTATGCAAACCTGCACTCACAGCTTGCACATTCAATGATGTTCCTTGCGCGCCACTGCAGGTATGCTCGGGGAAGCCTTTCCGAACTGTCCTGATCCAAGGAGCTGCACGCTGTGTTCAAACATGTCGATGCCTATGCCGGCGACCCGATTCTCTCGTTGATGGAAGCCTTCAAGGTCGATCCCCGTGCCGACAAGGTCAACCTGAGTATCGGCCTGTACTACGACGAAGCCGGTGTGGTGCCGCAGCTGCCATCGGTAGGCCAGGTCGAGGAACGCCTGGCCGGCCAGCCGCATGAAGCCTCGCTCTACCTGCCCATGGAGGGCCTGGCCAGCTACCGCCAGGCGATCCAGGCACTGCTGTTCGGTGCCGACCACCCGGCCGTGACCGGCGGGCGTGTCGCCACTGTGCAGACCGTGGGTGGCTCGGGTGCGTTGAAAGTCGGTGCCGACTTCCTCAAGCGCTACTTCCCGCAGTCCGAGGTGTGGGTCAGCAATCCGACCTGGGACAACCATCGCGCGATCTTCGAAGGCGCGGGCTTCAAGGTGCACACCTACCCGTACTTCGACCAGGCCACCCGCGGCCTGGACTTCGATGGCATGCTTTCAAGCCTGCAAACCTTGGCCAAGCACAGCATCGTCCTGCTGCACCCGTGCTGCCACAACCCCACCGGCGTCGACCTGAGCCAGAGCCAGTGGCAGCAAGTGGTCGAGGTGGTCAAGGCGCGTGAGCTGATCCCGTTCCTCGACATCGCCTACCAAGGCTTCGGCGAAGGCCTGGCCGAAGACGCCTACGCCATCCGGGAAATGGCCCGTGCCGGTGTGCCGTGCCTGGTCAGCAACTCGTTCTCCAAGATCTTCTCGCTGTACGGCGAGCGGGTAGGGGGGCTGTCGGTGGTCAGCGATGACGCGCAAACTGCCCAGAGCGTACTGGGTCAGCTCAAGGCTACCGTGCGCCGCAACTACTCCAGCCCACCCAGCCATGGTGCACTGCTGGTCGCTGGCGTGCTCGGCGATGCCGGCCTGAACGCCCAGTGGCAGGCGGAAGTCGAGACCATGCGCAAGCGTATCCTCGACATGCGCCAGGGGCTGGTCGATGCACTGGCCAAGCAGTTGCCAGGCCAGGACTTCCAGTTCTTCCTGCGCCAGCGCGGCATGTTCAGCTACACAGGCTTCAGTGCCGAGCAGGCACGTCGCCTGCGTGACGAGTTCGGTGTGTACATCATCGACAGCGGCCGGGTGTGCATGGCGGGCCTGCGTCCGGACAACCTGCAGCGTGTCGCCGAGGCATTCGCGGCGGTGCAACAGGGCTGATCCGCCGGCCCAGGCATGCCTGGGCTGTGGGAGCGGGCTTGCCCGCGAATGAAGACGTGAGATTACCGACGCCTTCGCGGGCAAGTCGCAGCGGCGAACCGCCGCTCCCACCATCATCCGCTTCCTTTTCCCAAAACAGGTGCCGTCCCTCGGACGGGGCTTCGCAACAGCACCTATTCAGTGCACAATCGCGCCCCTCTTTTTCGGTTGAGGTGGCGTGAGGCTTCTATTTCGCCACTCTCAGCCTGTTGCAGTCTTGCGAGTGGAGTTGCACCCGGAATGAATGAGCAGGCCCAAAGCGTCGAACAACGCTTCGAATCGACCCAACAAGCCACCCTCGGTAGCTGGTCGCGTCAAGACACCACCTGGATGCTGGGCCTGTTCGGCACGGCCATCGGCGCAGGTACGCTGTTCCTGCCGATCAACGCCGGCCTCGGCGGTTTCTGGCCGCTGCTGATCCTGGCCGTGCTGGCCTTCCCCATGACCTACTACGCACACCGTGCGCTGACCCGCTTCGTGCTGTCCGGCAGCAAGGGCGGCGATATCACCGAGGTGGTCGAGGAGCATTTCGGCATCACTGCCGGTGCACTGATCACCGTACTGTATTTCTTTGCCATCTTCCCGATCCTGCTGATCTACAGCGTGGCGCTGACCAACACGGTCGCAAGCTTCATGGAGCATCAATTGCACATGACGCCACCGCCCCGGGCGATCCTCTCGTTCGTGCTGATCCTCGGCCTGCTGGCCATCGTGCGTTGCGGTGAGCAGGCCACGGTCAAGGTCATGAGCCTGCTGGTGTATCCCTTCATCGTCGCCCTGGCGCTGCTGGCCCTGTACCTGGTGCCGCACTGGAATGGTGGCATTCTCGATACGGCTGGCCAGTTGCCGTCTGGCTCTGCGTTCGTGCGCACCCTGTGGCTGGCGATCCCGGTAATGGTGTTCTCGTTCAACCACTCGCCGATCATCTCGGCCTTCGCGGTCGACCAGAAGCGTCGTTATGGCGACCACGCCGATGAGCGCAGCGGGCAGATCCTGGCCCGTGCCCACCTGCTGATGGTGGTAATGGTGCTGTTCTTCGTGTTCAGTTGCGTACTGACCCTGAGCAGCGCGCAACTGGCCGAGGCCAAGGCGCAGAACCTGTCGATCCTGTCGTACCTGGCCAACCACTTCAGCAATCCGGCCATCGCCTTTGCTGCGCCGCTGATCGCTTTCGTCGCGATTGCCAAGTCGTTCCTGGGCCACTACATCGGTGCCAGCGAAGGCCTCAAGGGCATCATCGTCAAGACCGGCCTGCGCCCGGGCGCCAAGGCCCTGGACCGCGTGGTCGCGGCACTGATGCTGGTGGTGTGCTGGATCGTCGCCACGCTCAATCCGAGCATTCTGGGCATGATCGAGTCGCTGGGCGGGCCGATCCTCGCGGTGCTGCTGTTCCTGATGCCGATGTACGCCATCCGCCGTGTGCCGTCGATGCGCAAGTACAGCGGCGCGATGTCCAACCTCTTCGTCGTGGTGATCGGCCTGGTGGCGCTGAGCTCGGTGGTCTACGGCCTGCTGAACTGAGGCCTTTGCACGGATCAGGCGGGCGCGCGGCAATCCGCGCCTGCCTGTTGCTCTAAGCTTGCAGCCCGGCGCTAAAAGCGATTAACTCGGAATCCTTTTCAAACCCCGTATAAGGATTTCTGCCATGGCTCAAGTGACTCTCAAAGGCAACCCGGTTCAGGTCAAGGGCGAGCTGCCCAAGGTCGGTGCCCAGGCGCCTGCCTTTTCCCTGGTCGGCGAAGGCCTGGCCGACAAGTCGCTGAAGGACTATGCCGGCAAGCGCAAGGTGCTGAACATCTTCCCGAGCGTCGACACCCCGACCTGCGCCACCTCGGTACGCAAGTTCAATGCCCAGGCCAATGACCTGGCCAACACCGTGGTGCTGTGCATCTCGGCCGACCTGCCGTTCGCCCAGGCCCGCTTCTGCGGCGCCGAAGGCCTGGAGAATGTAAAGAACCTGTCGACCCTGCGTGGTCGTGAGTTCATCGAGAACTACGGCGTTGCCATCGCCGACGGCCCGCTGGCCGGCCTGACCGCCCGCGCCGTGGTGGTGCTGGATGAAAACGACAAGGTGCTGCACGCCGAGCTGGTCGGGGAAATCGCCGACGAGCCGAACTACGAGGCGGCTCTGGCTGTCCTGAAGTAAACGCTGGCCAGAGGGTCGCCCCGCGGCCCTGGCGGTTTACACACTGTTACGCCGGCCCGGAAGCCATTCCGGGCCGTTTTCATTTAAAGTTCATCGTTTTAGCAACGTCAGCCAATGGTAAATGCCTGGTAAAGGCCCTTTGCTAAAACGATGCCAGTGCTTATCGTTCAAACCTCCCCAGTCGCCATTCTCTGAACAAGGTTCGTTCAACCCATGCAAGCTTCTGCCTCCCGTTCTCCCCGTCGCTGGCTGTTCGGCCTGCTGATCCTGCTGCTGGTGGCCTTGCTGGCCTGGTGGCTGTGGCCTGCCGCTGCCCCGACGCACAAGGAGCAGGGCGTGCGCATGGGCAAAGGCGGGCGCCCAGGCTTTGGTGCCTCCAGCGACCCGGTGCCGGTGCGCGTCGAGCCCGTGCGGGTCGGCGACTTCCCGCTCTACTACAAGGCGCTGGGTACGGTGGCGGCGACCAACACGGTCAATGTTCGCAGCCGGGTGGCGGGTGAGTTGGTCAAGATCCACTTCAAGGAAGGGCAGCAGGTCAAGGCTGGCGACCTGCTGGCGGAAATCGACCCGCGTTCGTACCGTATCGCCCTTCAGCAGGCAGAGGGCACCCTGGCGCAGAACCAGGCGCAGTTGAAGAACGCTCAGGTCGACCTGGCCCGCTATAAAGGCCTGTATGCCGAAGACAGCATCGCCAAGCAGACCCTGGACACCGCCGAGGCCCAGGTGGCGCAGTTCCAGGGGCTGGTCAAGACCAACCAGGCGGCAGTCAATGACGCGCGCCTGAACCTCGAATTCACCCAGATCCGTGCACCGATCAGCGGTCGCCTGGGGCTGCGCCAGCTCGACCTGGGTAACCTGGTGGCAGCCAACGACACCACGGCGCTGGTGGTGATCACCCAGACCGAGCCGATCAACGTCGCCTTCACCCTCCCGGAAACCGAGCTGTCCACGGTGCTCGAGCGCTACCGCAGCGGCGCGCGCCTGCCGGTCGAAGCCTGGGACCGTGGCGACAGCAAGCTGCAGGCCACCGGCGTGCTCGGCAGCCTCGACAACCAGATCGACACCACCACCGGCACCCTGAAGTTCAAGGGTTTCTTCGAGAACAAGGACCTCGCCCTGTTCCCCAACCAGTTCGTCAACGTGCGCCTGCTGGCCGACACCCTCAAGCAGGTGGTGCTGGCCCCGGCGGCGGCGATCCAGTTCGGCAACGACGGCACCTTCGCCTATGTGGTCAACGGCGAGAACAAGGTCAATGTGCGCAAGCTCAAGGTCGGCGCCAGCGACGGCGAGAACAGTGTGATCCTGGAGGGCCTGAAGGCTGGCGAGCGTCTGGTGCTCGAAGGCACCGACCGCCTGCGCGAGGGCACCCAGGTCGAGGTGGTCGAAGACAGCTCGCAAGTCCCGACCACCCCTGGCCAGCACCTGCAAGGCCAGGAAGCCAAAGGTTCGGCCCAGACCGGTGAGTCGAGCAAGGCGGGCGCATGAACATCTCGCGGCTGTTCATCCTGCGCCCGGTCGCCACCACGCTGAGCATGCTGGCCATCGTCCTGGCCGGCTTGATCGCCTACAAGATGCTGCCGGTGGCGGCCTTGCCCCAGGTCGATTACCCGACCATCCGAGTCATGACCCTGTACCCGGGCGCCAGCCCTCAGGTGATGACCAGCGCGGTCACTGCGCCGCTGGAGCGCCAGTTCGGCCAGATGCCGGGCCTCAGCCAGATGGCCTCGACCAGTTCGGGCGGTGCTTCGGTGCTGACCCTGCGTTTCAACCTGGACATGAACATGGATGTCGCCGAGCAACAGGTCCAGGCTGCGATCAACGCCGCCAGCAACCTGCTGCCCAGCGACCTGCCGGCGCCGCCGGTGTACAACAAGGTCAACCCCGCCGATACCCCGGTGCTGACCCTGGCCATCAGCTCCGGCACCCTGCCACTGCCAAAGCTCAATGACTTGGTCGATACCCGCGTGGCGCAGAAGATCGCCCAGATCAGCGGTGTCGGCATGGTCAGCATCGCCGGCGGCCAGCGCCAGGCGGTGCGGATCAAGGTCAATGTCGATGCCCTGGCCGCCAACGGTCTGAACCTGGACGACGTGCGCACCTTGATCGGCGCCTCCAACGTCAACCAGCCCAAGGGCAACTTCGATGGCCCGACCCGGGTGTCGATGCTCGATGCCAACGACCAGCTGCGTTCGCCCGATGAATACGCCAACCTGATCCTCAAGTACAACAACGGCGCACCGCTGCGCCTGAAGGACGTCGCCGAGATCGTCGATGGTGCCGAGAACGAGCGCCTGGCCGCCTGGGCCAACGAAAACCACGCGGTGCTGCTGAACATCCAGCGCCAGCCCGGCGCCAACGTCATCGAAGTGGTCGACCGCATCAAGCAGATGCTGCCGTCGATCACCGACAACCTGCAGGCCGGCCTCGACGTCAGCGTGCTCACCGACCGTACCCAGACCATCCGCGCTGCGGTGCGCGATGTGCAGCACGAGCTGCTGTTCGCTATCGCCCTGGTGGTGATGGTGACCTTCGTCTTCCTGCGTCGGGTCAGCGCCACCATCATTCCGTCGATCGCCGTACCGCTGTCGCTGATCGGCACGTTTGGTGTGATGTACCTGGCCGGCTTTTCGATCAACAACCTGACCTTGATGGCCCTGACCATCGCCACGGGTTTCGTGGTGGACGACGCCATCGTCATGCTGGAGAACATTTCCCGGCACATCGAAGAAGGCGAAACGCCGATGCAGGCAGCGCTCAAAGGCGCCCGGCAGATCGGCTTCACCCTGATCTCGTTGACCTTCTCGCTGATCGCGGTGCTGATCCCGCTGCTGTTCATGGCCGATGTCGTTGGCCGGCTGTTCCGCGAGTTCGCCATCACCCTGGCGGTGGCTATCCTGATTTCGCTGGTGGTATCGCTCACCCTCACGCCGATGATGTGCGCGCGTTTGCTCAAGCGTGAACCCAAGGAAGAGGAGCAGAGCCGCTTCTACCGCGCCAGCGGTGCCTGGATCGACTGGCTGATCGAACGCTACAGCCACGCCCTGACCTGGGTGCTCAAGCACCAGCCGCTGACCTTGCTGGTGGCGGTGGCCTCGCTGGCGCTGACGGTGTTCCTCTACATCATCGTGCCCAAGGGCTTCTTCCCAGTGCAGGACACCGGGGTGATCCAGGGTATTTCCGAAGCCCCGCAATCCATCTCGTTCAGCGCCATGAGCGAGCGCCAGCAGGCGCTGAGCAAGGTGATCCTGCAGGACCCGGCGGTACAGAGCCTGTCTTCCTACATTGGTGTGGACGGTGACAACGCTACCCTCAACAGCGGGCGCCTGCTGATCAACCTCAAGCCCCATGCCGAACGTGATGTCACGGCCAGCCAGGTGATCAGCCGCCTGCAGCCGCAGCTCGACCGGCTGGTGGGTATTCGCTTGTTCATGCAGCCGGTACAGGACCTGAGCATCGAGGACCGGGTCAGCCGCACCCAGTACCAGTTCAGCCTGTCCTCGCCTGACCCGGACATGCTCGCCGAGTGGAGCGGCAAGCTGGTCCATGCCCTGCAACAGCGCCCTGAGCTCACCGACGTTGCCAGCGACCTGCAGGACAAAGGCCTGCAGGTGTACCTGGTGATCGACCGCGACATGGCCAGCCGCCTGGGCATCACCGTCGCGCAGATCACCAACGCCCTGTACGACGCCTTCGGCCAGCGGCAGATCTCGACCATCTACACCCAGGCCAGCCAGTACCGCGTGGTGCTGCAGTCGCAGGCAGCGGCCAGCATTGGTCCGCAGGCGCTGGAGTCGATCCACGTCAAGGCCACCGATGGCGGCCAGGTTCGCCTCTCGGCGCTGGCGCGCATCGAACAGCGGCAGGCACAGTTGGCTATTTCGCACATCGGCCAGTTCCCCGCTGTGATGATGTCCTTCAACCTCGGCCAGGGCGTGTCGTTGGGCGAGTCGGTGCAGGTGATCGAGCAGGTGCAGCAGGACATTGGCATGCCGCTGGGCGTGCAGACCCGCTTCCAGGGCGCCGCCGAAGCCTTCCAGGCCTCGCTGTCGAGCACCTTGCTGCTGATCCTCGCCGCCGTGGTGACCATGTACATCGTGCTCGGCGTGCTCTACGAGAGCTACATCCACCCGGTGACCATCCTCTCGACCCTGCCGTCGGCGGCAGTGGGCGCCTTGCTGGCGCTGCTGCTCAGCGGCAACGATCTGGGGATGATCGCCATCATCGGTATCATCCTGCTGATCGGTATCGTCAAGAAGAACGCGATCATGATGATCGACTTCGCCCTCGAGGCCGAGCGTCACCAGGGCATGACCCCGCGTGAGGCGATCTACCAGGCGGCGCTGCTGCGTTTCCGGCCGATCCTGATGACCACCCTGGCGGCGCTGTTCGGTGCCTTGCCGCTGATGCTCGCCACGGGCTCCGGTGCCGAACTGCGCCAGCCGCTGGGCCTGGTGATGGTGGGCGGGCTGCTGGTCAGCCAGGTGCTGACGCTGTTCACCACGCCGGTCATCTACCTGTATTTCGACCGCCTGGCGCGCCGCTGGCGGCCGGCTGACGACACTGCGCAGGCCGAGGCATGAACCTTTCCGGTCCGTTCATTCGCAGGCCAGTAGCGACCATGCTGCTGAGCCTGGCGATCATGCTGCTGGGCGGTGTCAGCTTCGGGTTGCTGCCAGTGTCGCCGCTGCCACAGATGGACTTCCCGGTGATCGTGGTGCAGGCCAGCCTGCCGGGTGCGAGCCCCGAGGTGATGGCCTCGACCGTGGCAACGCCGCTGGAGCGCAAGCTGGGCAGCATCGCCGGGGTCAGCACCCTGACCAGTAGCTCCAGCCAGGGCTCGACGCGGGTGATCATCGGCTTCGACCTGGGGCGCGACATCGACGGTGCCGCGCGCGAGGTGCAGGCTGCGATCAACGCTACCCGCAACCTGTTGCCCAGTGGTATGCGCAGCATGCCGACCTACAAGAAGGTCAACCCGTCGCAGGCGCCGATCATGGTGCTGTCGCTGACCTCGGACGTGTTGTCCAAAGGGCAGCTGTACGACCTTGCCGACACCATCCTCTCGCAGAGCCTGTCGCAGGTCGCCGGGGTAGGGGAGGTGCAGATTGGCGGCAGTTCGCTGCCGGCCGTGCGCATCGAACTCGAGCCGCAACTGCTCAACCAGTACGGCCTGGCCCTGGACGATGTACGCACCGCAGTGGCCAACGCCAACCAACGTCGGCCCATGGGCTTCGTCGAGGACGCCGAACGCAACTGGCAGGTACGCGCCAACGACCAGCTGGAAAAGGCCGATGACTACAAGCCGCTGGTGATCCGCCAGCAGAACGGTGCGATCCTGCGCCTGGCCGATGTGGCCAAGGTCAGCGACGGCGTCGAGAACCGCTACAACAGCGGCTTCTTCAACGACGATGCGGCGGTGCTGCTGGTGGTCAACCGCCAGACCAACGCCAACATCATCCAGACCGTGCAACAGATCAAGGACCAGCTTCCGGCCCTGCAGTCGCTGCTGCCGGCCAGCGTCAAGCTCAACATCGCCATGGACCGCTCGCCAGTGATCAAGGCCACGCTCAAGGAAGCCGAGCACACCCTGCTGATCGCCGTGGTGCTGGTGATCCTGGTGGTCTACCTGTTCCTCGGCAACCTGCGCGCCTCGCTGATCCCGAGCCTCGCTGTGCCGGTGTCGCTGGTGGGCACCTTTGCGGTGATGTACCTGTGCGGCTTCTCGCTGAACAACCTGTCGCTGATGGCGCTGATCCTGGCCACGGGCCTGGTGGTGGACGATGCCATCGTGGTGCTCGAGAACATCTCCCGGCATATCGAGAACGGCGCCAAGCCCATGCGCGCGGCGTTCCTGGGCGCCAAGGAAGTGGGTTTCACCCTGCTGTCGATGAACGTTTCGCTGGTGGCCGTGTTCGTTTCCATCCTGTTCATGGGTGGCATCGTGCGCGGGTTGTTCCAGGAGTTTTCGATCACCCTGGCGGCGGCGATCCTGGTGTCGCTGCTGGTGTCCCTGACCCTCACGCCGATGCTCTGCTCGCGCTGGCTCAAGCCCCATGCGCCACAGGGCCAGACGCGCCTGCAGCGTTGGAGCGACCGGGTACACCAGCGCATGGTCGAGGGGTACGACAAGAGTCTGGGGTGGGCCTTGCGCCACCGGCGCCTGACCCTGATCAGCCTGCTGGCGACCATCGTGCTCAACGTTGCCCTGTACGTGATCGTGCCCAAGACCCTGATGCCACAGCAGGACACTGGCCAGCTGCAAGGCTTCGTGCGCGGTGATGACGGCCTGTCGTTCACCGTGATGCAACCGAAAATGGAAACCTACCGCCGTGCGCTGCTCAAGGACCCTGCGGTACAGAGCGTTGCCGGCTTCATCGGTGGCAACAGCGGCACCAACAATGCCTTCGTGCTGGTGCGCCTCAAGCCCATCGGCGAGCGCAAGGAAAACGCCCAGAAGGTCATCGAGCGGCTGCGCAAGGAGCTGCCCAAGGTGCCGGGCGGACGCCTCTACCTGATGGCCGACCAGGACCTGCAGCTCGGTGGCGGTGGCCGTGACCAGAGCACCTCGCAATACCTCTACACCCTGCAGAGCGGCGATCTGGCGGCCCTGCGCGAGTGGTTCCCGAAAGTGGCTGCGGCCTTGCGCAAGCTGCCCGAGCTGACCGCCATCGATGCCCGTGACGGTGCCGGCACCCAGCAGGTGACGCTGGTGGTCGATCGCGACCAGGCCAAGCGCCTGGGCATCGACATGGACATGGTCACCGCGGTACTGAACAACGCCTACAGTCAGCGGCAGATCTCGACCATCTACGACAGCCTCAACCAGTACCAGGTGGTGATGGAGATCAACCCCAAGTACGCCTGGGACCCCAGTACGCTCGAGCAGGTTCAGGTGATTACCACCGATGGCGCGCGCGTGCCGCTGTCGACCATCGCCCGCTACGAGAACAGCCTGGCCAACGACCGTGTCAGCCACGAAGGGCAGTTCGCGTCCGAGGACATTTCCTTCGATGTCGCCGAGGGCTACAGCGTCGACCAGGCCCTGGCCGCGCTGGAGCGCGAGGTGGCCAAGCTGGGCCTTCCCGAGTCGGTGATCGCCAAGCTCGGCGGCGACGCCGATGCCTTCACCAAGAACGCCGAAGGCCAGCCGTTCATGATTCTCGGCGCCCTGGTGCTGGTGTACCTGGTGCTGGGCATTCTCTACGAAAGCTACATCCACCCGCTGACGATCCTCTCGACCCTGCCTTCGGCCGGCGTCGGTGCGCTGCTCACGCTGTACCTGACCGGCGGGGAGTTCAGCCTGATTTCGTTGCTGGGCCTGTTCCTGCTGATCGGGGTGGTGAAGAAGAACGCCATCCTGATGATCGACCTGGCCCTGCAACTGGAACGCAACGAAGGCCTGTCGCCGGAAGAGTCGATTCGCCGCGCCTGCCTGCTGCGCCTGCGGCCGATCCTGATGACCACCATCGCTGCCATCCTCGGTGCGCTGCCGCTGCTGCTCAGCCAGGCCGAAGGCGCGGAAATGCGTCAGCCGCTGGGCCTGACCATCATCGGTGGCCTGGTCTTCAGCCAGATCCTCACCCTCTACAGCACGCCGGTGGTCTACCTGTACCTGGACCGCGCGCGCCACCGTTTCAACCGTTGGCGCGGCGTGCGCACCGACGCCGCCCTGGAAACCCCGCTATGAACTTTGCCCAGACCCCGCTGCACCGTGCCCTGCAACTGCTGACCCGTGGCCGTGGCTCGCGCCTGCTCGGTGCCGGCCTGTGCGTGGCGATGCTCAGCGCCTGTACCCTGAGCCCGGATTATCATCGCCCGGAGGTCAGCAGCCCGGCGCAGTTCAAGCAGGCCGAGGGCTGGACCCAGGCCAACCCCTCGGATGCCATCGCCCGCGGGGCCTGGTGGGAGCTGTACGGCGACAAGGGCTTGAACGCTTTGGTCGAGGAGCTCAACCGCAGCAACCAGACGCTTGCCCAGTACGAAGCGCAGTACCGTCAGGCCCAGGCCCTGGTACGCAGCAGCCGCGCCTCGCTGTTCCCGTCGCTGAACCTCACCACCAGCAAGAACCGTTCAGCCCAGGGCACCGGCAGCTCCAGCTCCAGCCTGTCGAACAACAGCAGCGGCATTCGCGACACCTACAACGCGCAGTTGGGCGTGAGCTGGGAGATCGACCTCTGGGGCAAGTTGCGCGAGACCATGAACGCCAATGAGTCCAGCGCCGAGGCCAGCCTGGCCGACATGGCGGCGATCCGTCTGAGCCAACAGTCGGAGCTGGTGCAGAACTACCTGCAACTGCGCGTCATCGACGAGCAGAAGCGCTTGCTCGAAGCCACCGTGGCCGCCTACGAGCGCTCGTTGCGAATGAACCAGAACCAGTACCGTGCAGGCGTCGCCGGCCCCGATGCCGTCGCTCAGGCGCGTACCCAGCTCAAGAGCACCCAGGCCGACCTGATCGACCTGGCCTGGCAGCGCGCCCAGTATGAAAACGCCATCGCCGTACTCATGGGCAAGGCGCCTGCCGAGTTCTCGCTGGCTGCCAGCAATGATATTCCGGCGCTGCCGCCAATCCCGGTAAGCGTGCCGTCGCAGTTGCTGGAGCGCCGCCCGGACATCGCCTCGGCGGAGCGCAAGGTGATGGCGGCCAACTCGAACATTGGTGTGTCGCGCGCAGCCTATTTCCCCGACCTGTCGTTGAGCATGAACGGCGGCTATTCGAGCAGCAGCTTCAACAACTGGATCGAGCTGCCGAACCGCTACTGGTCGGTCGGGCCACAACTGGCGCTGACCCTGTTCGATGCCGGCAAGCGCAGCGCCGAGGTGGACCGCACCGTGGCGGTCTACGACCAGACCGTGGCCCAGTATCGGCAGACCGTGCTCGATGGCTTCAAGGAGGTCGAGAACTACATGGTGCAACTGAAGGTGTATGCCGACGAAGCCGTGGTCCGCCAGGAGGCGCTGGATGCTGCCCGCGAGTCGTTGCGCCTGACCGAGAACCAGTACCGCGCCGGACTGATCGGCTACCTGGACGTGGTGAACGTGCAGACCACAGCGCTGAGTAACGAGCGCAGTGTGCTGAATCTGCTGCAGGGTCGCCTGGTGGCCAGTGTGCAGTTGATCGCGGCATTGGGTGGCGGCTGGGAAGCGGGGCCGGCGTTCGCAGAGGCTGACAAACAGTAAGGTTGCAGTGCCGGCGTGATCGCGGGGCAAGCCCGCGATAGCGTCGGCACCGTGCGTAACCGACCGCTGGATCTTCCACCCTGTAGCCCCCGCAAAATCCCGTGCCTTTGCTCCCTGTTCGCGTAAAATCCTCCGCCTTTTCCGGGCCCTTCCTCGCCCTCTGCCGGAACTTGAAATGCTGACAGGTAGCTACTCCTCTTCGCTGGTGTTGATCTCGCTGTGCGTGGCCATCCTGGCATCCTACACCGCACTCGACCTCGCAGGCCGCATCGCCACCGCCAAGGGTCGCGCGGTGTATCTGTGGATGGGCGGCGGGGCGCTGGCGATGGGAACCGGCATCTGGTCGATGCACTTTATCGGCATGCTGGCCTTCGAGTTGCCCATCGAGCTGGGCTACGACCTGGGCTTGACCGCGCTGTCACTGCTGATCGCCGTGTTGTCTGCAGGCTTTGCCTTGTGGTTGGTCAGCCAGCCGCGGTTGAGTTGCCCGCAGGTGGGCTTGGGTGCGCTGTTCATGGGTACCGGGATCGCCTGCATGCACTACACCGGCATGGCTGCCTTGCAGATGCTGCCCGGGATCGACTACGACCCGGCGCTGTTCGGCGCTTCGCTGGCCATCGCCGTGGGCGCCTCGGCGGCAGCCCTGTGGATTGCCTTCCGCCTGCGCAGGCAGACGCCGTACGTTCGGCAGATTCGCGGTGCTGCTGCGGTGCTGATGGGGGTTGCCATCGTGGGCATGCACTACACCGGCATGGCGGCGGCCAACTTCCCCGAGGGCAGTTACTGCGGTGCGCTGGTCGGCGGGTTGTCTGGTGACTGGCTGGACTATGCAGTATTGATCACCACCCTGGCAGTGCTGGCGGTGGCCTTGCTGACGTCGGTGCTGGACGCGCGCCTCGAATCCCGCACCGCGGAACTTGCGCGCTCATTGACCCAGGCCAACCAGGAGCTGACGCAACTGGCCCTGCACGACACCCTGACCGGGCTGCCGAACCGCACCTTGCTGGCCGACCGTATCGAGCAGGCCATGGCCAAGGTGGCAGAGCAAGGCGGTTGCTTTGCGCTGATGTTCATCGACCTGGACGGGTTCAAGCCGGTCAACGATGCCTTTGGTCACCATGTTGGTGATCAGTTGCTCAAGGCCGTGGCTGCGCGGTTGCGCGGGCATCTGCATAGCCAGGACACCCTGGCGCGGATTGGCGGTGACGAGTTTGTCCTGCTGGTCGAGTTGCAGGAGCCCGACGATGCCGTGGGCGTGGCGGACAAGCAGGTCAACCTGGTGGCCAGGCCGTTCCGCGTGGCAGACCACGACCTGCAACTGTCGGCAAGCGTGGGTATCGTGCTCTATCCGGGTAATGGCCAGGACCAGCACGAACTGTTGCGCAACGCCGATGCGGCCATGTATCACGCCAAGAGTGCCGGGAAGAATGGCTACAGTTTTTTCGACACCTCGATGAACAGCAATGCCCGCCAGCAACTGCAATTGCTGCAGGACCTGCGCGCGGCGCTCGAGCATGGCCAGTTCCGCCTGTATTACCAACCCAAGTTCGACGCGCACCGATGCACGCCGATCGGCGCCGAGGCCTTGTTGCGTTGGGAGCACCCCCAGCAAGGGATGTTGCTACCGGACCGTTTCATCGGCCTGGCGGAGAAGACCGGCCTGATCATCCCCATCGGCGAATGGGTGCTGGGCGAGGCCTGTCGGCAGATGCGCCTGTGGCTGGATCAGGGCCATGAACATTGGCGCATCGCGGTGAACCTGTCGGCGATCCAGTTCTGCCATTCAGGGTTGGTCGACAGTGTCGCCCGGGCCCTGGCCGATAACGGCCTGCCGGCCAACCGCCTGACCCTGGAGATCACCGAGACCACCGCCATGCGCGATGCCGATGCCAGCCTGACGGTGTTGCAGCGCCTGTCCGACATGGGCGTCGATTTGTCCATCGACGACTTCGGCACGGGCTATTCCAGCCTGATGTACCTCAAGCGTCTGCCGGCGAACGAACTGAAGATCGACCGCGGTTTTGTCCGCGACCTGGAGCATGACAGCGACGATGCCGCGATCGTCTCGGCGATCGTTGCACTGGGGCAGGCGTTGGGCTTGCGGATCGTGGCCGAGGGCGTTGAAACCGACCGTCAGCAGGACTTCCTGACCCGCTTGGGCTGCGACTCGTTGCAGGGTTACTTGCTGGGGCAGCCGGTACCGGCCGAGCAGTTCATGCAAGGGCTGAAGCAGGGCGAGGAGGGTTAACCGGCGTCGCGCAGGGTAGGGAAGGGCATGAACGCGTCCATCTCGGCTTCGACTGCCTCGATGATGCGCTCCACATCTGCCGCGGCCATGATCGCGGCGCAGGGAATACCAGCGATGGCCAGTACGGTTTCGCCGGTGGCCCGGTCGAACAACCGCGCGACCATGCTGCGGGGCGCATCCATGCTGGCCTCGAAGCCCAGGGGGTGGAAATGCCAGCGCATTACCTGGCAGGCGTTGGGGAACGTCATCTTGTTCATGCCAGCCTCCATTTCCGGGTATTCGGGCGCCTGGTCGTTGTACGGCGAAACCTAAACATAGCAGCTAAGGCGCCAGTGTCGCGCAGCGAAGATGACAAATTGGCGAATGCTTGACCCAGGTCACATCCATGCGGCTCTGGTAAACCAGCCGCGGCCATGCGTGCAAACGTTTTCCTCGTGGCTTGGCGAGGAACGGCTGCGAGCTTGAGCGACCTGCGCTTTCAGACCAGCGGTCAACTGAGCAGGCCGGCAGCGATATTGATGGTGAAGCCCAGGATCGCGGTGTTGAACACGAAACCGACCAGGGAGTGGGCCAGTACCACCCGGCGCATGCCGCGGCTTGCCACGCCGATGTCGGAGGTCTGGACCGCGACACTGAGGGTGAAAGCGAAATAGTGGAAGTCCCAATAGTCGGGGTTGCGCTCGCCATCGGCGAAGCGCAGAGGGGGTTCCTTGCGGCTGTCGGTGTAGAACAGCCGCGCATAGTGCAGGCTGAAGATACAACCGATCAGCAACCAGGATCCGGCCACGGTCAGGCCGGTATACAGGTAGTGCAGGGCCTGCGCGCTACCGTGCAGGCCGCGGCTGGAGGCCAGTTGCAGGGTCACGGCGACCAGGCTGGCAATGGCAGCGATGCACACGGTGAACAGCACCAGGCCTGCGTTCTCGTCCTCGATGTTGGCCACCTTGCGCACGGTCTGCGATGTGGCGCGCCAGGTCAGCCACAGCACCAGCGCCAGGTACAGCCAGACGCCGAGGTTCCAGCCGGCGAGAAAACGTTGGGTCCAGTCGTCTGCGGGGATCAGCCAGCCGCCGAGCAGGCCGACGAGCGTGGCAAGGGTCAGGCGTGGGTGGGTGTGGGTCAGGCGGTAGAAAGCCATGGGCGCTCGGCGGTGGTGGATTGCCCTCCACTTTAGCCTGCGCCAGGTGATGTTGTATCGCCACGTGTTCGATCCGAACTCGATCATCAGGTACCATCCGCGTTCGCCATCAATAAAAGCCTTGCGTATCAAGGTGATGACTCGCTTCACGCAACAGGATCCACGTTTTGACCGATTCCCTGCACAATCCCTTGCTGCAGTACCTGGCACGCCTGGCGCCCTCCAGCCAGTTGACCATGCGCTATATCCTCCAGGATGCCGCCGACCGGCTGGGGTTCGCCGACTGCGACATCGCCGCGGTGCCCTGGCACCTGATCGAACCTGGCCACGTCATTGCCTTGGTGGCGGCCTTGCGTGCCGATGGTTTTGCGCCCAACACGTCCTCGCTGTACGTCAATGCGGTGCGCGGGGTGATGAACGAGGCCTGGCGCCAGGGCCTGATCGACCACGAGCATCTGCTCAGGATTCGCGAGGTCAAGCCTGCGAGTGGCACGCGCCTCCCGCCGGGGCGCAACCTGCGTCGCAGCCTGATCCGTGAGCTAATGGACGTGTGCGCTGCCGATCCGCGGCCGCAAGGTGTGCGCGATGCGGCGATCATCGCCTTGCTGTACGGCACCGGCATGCGCAAGTCCGAGTCGGTGGACATCGACTTGTGCGATGTCGATTTCCATGAGCGCAGCCTGCAGGTGCTGGGCAAGGGCAATCGGCAACTGGTCAAGTACGCCCCGGCCTGGGCCTTCGACAAGCTGCAGGCCTGGCTCGACCTGCGCCGCGCGCAACTGCCGGAGGGCACGGGGGACGATCCCTTCCTCTTCAACCGGATCCGCCGGGGCAGCCATATCACCCGTGCGCGCATCACCAAGCATGCGATCTACTACATCGCCCGCCAGCGCGGCGCGCAGGTAGGGGCGAAGATCATGCCGCACGATTTTCGTCGGGCGTTCATTACCCGGGTGATCGAAGAGCACGATCTGTCGATTGCCCAGAAACTCGCCCACCACGTGAATATCCAGACCACGGCAGGTTATGACCGCCGTGACGACAACGAGCGGCGGCGGGCGGTGGACCGGTTCGACTATTGAGGTCAGCGTTTCGCCCCGGCCCGCGTCGGTGAGTACCAGTGCCAGCAGGAGCTCCCCGAGGGGGCAAGGGTCAGTGCGGGATGACGGAGGGCACTTCGTCGCCACCCAGCGAAAAGCGATACCCGGTGTCGATCTCGGGGGCGGGCCGCTTGCAGTGTGTGCGGCTGAGCAGGAATTCGAACGCCGGCTCGTACAACCCGTCACGCACCACTGCGCCGGCAAGGACCTCGACCTGGTACCAGCCGTTGTCGAGTTCGATCATCGGCCGGCCTGGCACCTGATAGCGGGCCATGAAGTCGCCAAGGGTCTTGTTGGTGAAGTGCTGCAGCATGCGCCAGGTGAAAAGCATCAGCGCACGGTTCTCCACGTGCAGCACGTAGCCTGCGCGGCGGTGTGCCACGCGATTGCCGGCTTCGAGCAAGGCCGGGGTTCGTTCGTCAAGGCTGAAGATGATGCGGTAGGGCAGGTTATCGATGCCCGCCAGAGGCAGTACCACGCCTTCGAGCACGGCGCGGTCGCCGCTGTCGGTGCTGGTGAATTCGCGGGCAAGGTCGTCGGGTAGCGCGTTTTCATCCTTGAAGCGCGCCAGGCGCTGGATGTCGCCGACGAGGAAATAGTCGACCAGGTCGTTCAGGACTTCGCTGAATTCGTAGCGCATCGGCTTTTCCTTGTTCTATGTGCGCTGGCGGGTAAACAGAATGTAGCGGATGCCGTGGGGGCTGTCGCCTCTACCGCATTGCGCCGTGATCAATGGCGTTGGGCGATCTGGATCAGGTTGCCGCAGGTATCGTCGAACACCGCCACGGTGACGGGCCCCATTGGCGTAGGTGGCTGGGTGAACAGGACGCCGCCCGCGTGCAGGCGCGTGTATTCGGCCTGGATATCACGCACTGCGAAGGAGGTGGCCGGGATGCCGTCGGCCTTGAGTGCAGCCTTGTAGGTTTTGGCGGCCGGATGGGCGTCGGGCTCGAGCAGCAGCTCGACACCATTGGGGTCGTTGGGGGAGGTGAGGGTGAGCCAGCGGTACCGGCCCATGGCGATGTCTTCTTTGGGCTGGAAGCCCAGAACGTGATGATAGAAAGCCAGGGCCTTGGCCTGGTCGTCGACGAGGATGCTGGTGACTACGATCTTCATAGGCTGCACCGTTCCTGAGGGACGTACCTTGAAGTAAAGACGCTGTATGGCATTTGACCAGTCTGATGGCGTCAGGCGCCGAGGCCGCTGCGCACCCCATGCATCCGCCTCACTGCGGCGACCCGAACATTGCCGTCCAATAGATCCCCGCATCGCTCTTGGGGTCCACGGCGTAGGCGGCGCCCAGTTCGCGGTAATCGGGGTTCATCAGCGTTGCGCAGTGGCCAGGGCTGGCCAGCCAGCCATCGACCACCTTGCGTGGCGTGTCGCGGCCGGCAGCGATGTTTTCGCCGATCTGCTGGTAGAGATACCCGGCAAGCTCGGCCCGGTCACCCGGCGTGCGACCCTCTCGGTCGATATGATCGAAGAAGTTCTGGTTGGCCATCGCCCGCGTGTGGTTGGCGGCGGCACCGGCCAGCGTGGCATTCCAGCTCAGGGCCGGTGCTGCGGCGAAGGGCTGCCCGCCGCATTGGCGCGGGATCTTGCGCGCGGCATTGACCTCTTGCAGCAGTTTCTGACCCTCTGCCTGCCAGTCACCCAGACGCCCGCTGAGCAGCGGGCGCGCCAGCACGATGCGCCAGTCGCGGCCTTCCTGGCTGACACCGATATCTACGAACTGCGGGTCGAGCACTACCTGGCAGAAGCTTTCTTCGATGGCGTGCATCGCCGCCTTGGCATCCCGTGGCCCGGACAGGCTGATGGCCTGGACGTTGACCATGGGGTAGGCGGCACGGGTCATGGCCTGCTGCAGGTCGCGGGTGCCTTCCGGCGACAGCGCCAGGCGGGTGTCGCTGTTGAGCGGCGGCAGCTCCAGCGAGCCTGCGGCGCCGCAGCGCTGGGCCTGGCTGCGGTAGGCATTGATCGACTCGATCAGTTGCGCTTCGTCGCCGCTGATCGCCTGGGCACTGGTGGAAATGACCAGGCCGAGTGACAGGGCGCCAAGGCAGGCAACAGATGACAGGACGCGCATCAAGAATCTCCCTATGACTGGCAGCGACCTCGTGTTGGCGCTGCCCATCCTACACAAGCCGTAGGCTGTTGGTCTCGTCTTGTGAGTTGCAGTAAACCACCGGCAACCGATTGTTGCGGCAAAAGAGGCAGTAGACCGGCGAAGGGCGAAAAAGTGCGATTGGTTGGAAATAATTCGCAATATCCATTATAAACACGACTCACTCGCAATCATGCATGCCAGGAAGGCGCTCCATTCACCTCATCGGGAGCCTTTCATGGCACGTTCCTGTCCTTTTCGTCCGACCCTGCTCGCCCTCTGCTGTTCCCTTGGCGTTGCTGCCCATGCGGCTGACGCGCCGCTGGAGCTCGACGCCACCGCCATCAACGCCGATGCCGTCAAGGCGCCTCGCACCCAGTTGCCGGAGGCCTTCGCAGGTGGGCAAGTGGCCCGTGGCGGGCAGATGGGCGTGCTGGGCAACCAGGACATGATGGACGTGCCGTTCACCATGACCAGCTACACCTCCCAGTTGATCGAGGATCAGCAGGCCGAGGATATCGGTGATGTGCTGCTCAATGACCCATCGGTGCGCCAGTCGTTCGGCTTTGGCAACCAGTCCCAGGTCTTCGTGATCCGCGGCCTGCCGTTGAGCGGCGACGATGTGTCGTTCAATGGCTTGTATGGTGTGCTGCCGAGGCAGATGATCTCCACCGACGCGGTAGAGCGGGTCGAGCTGTTCAAGGGCCCCAACGCGTTCCTCAACGGTGCCAGCCCTACCGGCACCGGCCTTGGCGGCAACGTCAACTTGCAGCCCAAGCGCGCCGGCGACACGCCGATCCGGCGCTACACCCAGGACATCAGCAGTGATGGCCGGGTGGGTGAGCACCTGGACATCGGTCAGCGTTTCGGTGAGGACAACCGTTTCGGTGCGCGCCTGAACCTGTCCCAGCGTGAAGGCGAAACCGCCGTGGACGACCAGGACCAACGCAGCAAGCTGTTCGTCGCCGGGCTGGACTACCGTGGTGACCAACTGCGCCTGTCGGCCGACATCGGTTACCAGAAGCAGCGCGTCAATCACCTGCGCAACTCGGTGCGCCTGGGTTCGGCGGTGACCAGCATCCCGCGCGCGCCGAGCGCCGATCACAACTACGGCCAGGACTGGTCGTGGACCGAAACCGAAGACACCTTCGGCATGCTGCGCGGCGACTACGACTTCAACGAGAACTGGAGCGGGTACATCAGCGGTGGCGTCAAGCACACCCGTGAGAACGGCTTCTACGGCACGCCGGTCCTCACCAACGCTGCCACGGGCGCCGCGACCATCGGCGGTTCGCAGATTCCGCACAACGAAGACAACACTAGCCTGATGGCCGGTATCAACGGCCGCTTCCAGACCGGCCCGGTGAGCCACCAGCTGAATCTCGGTGCGGCGAGCATCTGGACCCAGCAGGAAAACGCCTATGTGTTCTACAGCTCGCAGAACACCAACATCTTCAACACCAACCCACTGCCCAAGCCGACGACGCCTACGCTGGTCGGTGGCATGCTCGATGACCCGGGCGTGACCGGCAAGACCCGCAACCGCAGCCTGGCGTTGTCCGATACCGTGGGCCTGTTCGACGACACGCTGCTGCTTACCGCAGGCGTGCGCCGCCAGCAACTGCGCGTCGAAGGCTATGCCTACCGCGGCACGGGGGTGGACGCCGGACGCACTGCGTTCTACGACGAAGCGGTCACCACGCCGGTGTATGGCATCGTCTACAAGCTCAACCCGTCGGTCTCGTTGTACGCCAACAGCATCCAGGGCCTGGCCCAGGGCGCCACGGCGTCGGGGCAGGTGGTCAACCTCGGTGAGGTGTTCCCGCCGGCCAAGACCAAGCAGATCGAGGCGGGCATCAAGTTCGACCGCCAAACCTACGGTGCCAACCTGGCGGTGTTCCGTATCGAGCGACCCACCGATGGCTACGTGCAGGGCAATCTTTATGTGCAGGACGGTGAGCAGGTCAACAAGGGCGTCGAACTCAGCGTGTTTGGCGAGCCGGTGCCGGGCCTGCGCCTGATGGCCGGTGGTACGCGCATGGACACGGAACTGAAGAACACCCAGAACGGCACCAACGATGGCAATCACGCGGTGGGTGTCCCGACCTTCCAGCTCAATGCCAGCGTCGACTGGGACGTGCCAGGGCTCGACGGCGTGGCGCTCAATGCACGCATGCTGCGCACCGGCGGGCAGTACGCCAACCCGGCCAACACCCTGAGCCTGCCGACCTGGAACCGTTTCGACGTCGGTGCGCGCTATCGCTTCAAGGTGCAGGAAAAAGACATCACCTTGCGCATGAACGTCGAAAACCTGACCGACAAGAACTATTGGGCCTCGGCCAACGGCGGTTACCTGACCCAGGGCGACCCGCGGTTGGTGAAGTTCTCCGGGACCCTCGATTTCTGATGACCCGTCGTCGCGCTAGCGCGCCAGTGCCTGGTTGGGCTTGTAGAAGATGAAGTGCGTGGTCTGCGCTGTGCGCCGATAGGCCTTGGCCCAGTCTGGCCGCACAGTGCGATCATGGAAGTACAGCGCTCCGGCGGTGCTGTCCTGCAACTGCTGGTTCAAGGCCTTGCGCGCGATTTCCTTGGCGACCCGGTAGCGCTCCTTTTCCTCGACCTGGTCAGGTCGCCCGTCGCACCACCAGGAGAACTGGCAGCTCTTGCTCTCGACGCCTTGCTTGACCACCCCGCAGATGGTGTCGGGGAAGCCGTCCTTGCCCAGGCGGTTGAGCACGACGCTGGCGACCGCCTTCATGTCTGTCTCGTCGGCGCCCTTGGCTTCCCAGTAGAGGGTGCGGGCAAGGCAGGTAATGCTGTCGTCCAGCGGCGCCTGCCCGGCCGGGTCCACGGCCTGCACCTCGGTGGGGGTGATCTTCTCCGGCGCCTTGGGTGGCGGGGCGTCGTTTACCACTTTCTGTTCGAGCGCCTGGGCCTTGTCTTCGGCGACTGCAGCCTTGGCGCTGTCGGCGGCATGCAACGGGCCTGCGGGCAGGGCCAGGAACAGGCTGATGACCATCCACGAGTGGCGCATGATCGGGCTTCCGCGTCAGTGAGCTGACTCCATTCTAGCCAAGCGGCTTCAACTTAGCGTGAGGCTGAGCATCAATGGCAGGGTGGCTGCTGCAGCGACGGTCTGCAACGCGATGATGGTCGCCATCAGCGGCGCGTTGCCCCCCATCTGCCGGGCCATGACGTAGGACGACGACGCGGTGGGCAGTGCCTGGAACAGCACGGCCACCACGGCGGCCTGGCCGCTGAGACCGAGCAGGCGACACAGGCCGAAGGTGGTCAGTGGCATGACCAGGAACTTGAACGCCGAGGCGGCCACCAGGGGCTTGACCTGCTGGCCCATCCGCGCGCCGCCCAATGCCGCTCCGACGCACAGCAACCCAAGGGGCAGGGCGGCCTGGCCAAGGGCCTTGACCGTCGGTTCCAGGCCCGCCGGCAGGCCAAGGCCGGTGACCCGCAGCAGCAGGCCAGCCGCACAGCCCACGATCAACGGGTTGGCGAAAATCGCCCGCAGCACGGTGAGGGGAGAGCTGTGGCGAGCGCTGAATCGGGCGAACACCAGTACGCAAAGCAGATTGACCAGCGGCACGATTGCCGCGTTGGCCACGGCCGCCAGGGCGATGCCGGCGCTGCCGTAGATGCCTGCCGCCAGGGTCGCGCCGATGTAGTTGTTGAAGCGTATGCCGCCCTGGAACACCGAGGTGAAATCAGCGCCATCGTGGCCTGCTGCGCCCTGGTAGAGCACCAGCAGGAGCGCGCCGGCCAGGGTCGAGAGCATCAGCACGCCGACCATGCCGAACACCGGTACACCCTCCAGGTTGGCGGTGGCGAGGCCATGCAGGAACAGCGAGGGCAGCAGCACGTAGTAGCTCAGGCGCTCGGCGCCGGGCCAGAAACCCTCCGCGAGAAAACCGCGCACCCGCAACAGGGTGCCGAGGGCGATCAGCAGGATGATGGGCACCAGGGTGGTGAGGAGCAGGGGCAGCATGGTCGCGGTTCCGTGGTCGGGTACCGGCACAGGTTAGCGGGGTGAGTCAGCAGAAAAAAACGTTGTTTTCTGCATTCACTGTTGAGGAAAACTGCATGGTTGTAGGTGGCTGCGTGATCAACTGCCCAAGGCGGTCTTGAGCACCGCGCTCAGGTGCCGGCGCTGACTCTTTTCATGTTCCAGCAACACCACGTGGCGACTCAATTGCGGCTCGCCAAAGGGCAGCACGGTGGCGGGCGGCAGCCGTTGCAGGTCATCGTCGCTCATCGGGATGATCGCCAACCCGAGGCCCATTGCCGCCATGCGTGCCAGGGCTTCCTGGCTGTCCAGCTCCATCTGCTCGCTGACCTGCAAATGCTGGCGGCGCAGTTCCTGTTCGATCTCCAGGCCCGCCCAGGCGCGTTTGTCGAAGCGCAGGAACGGTTGGCTGGCGAGCAGTTGCGCCAGGCTTTGCCCGGCCAGATCGGGGCTGGCCACGGCCCAGAAACGGTCCGAGAACAGCGGGCTGAATTGCAGGCTCTGCGGGTAGGGGCTGACCGGTTCGGTGGTGATGGCGGCGTCCAGTTCACCGTCTTCGATCCGCCGGGCCAGCTCGGCGGACATGCCCGAGACCACGCTGATGTGCAGTTGCGGATGGTGCGCCTTGATCCACACCAGCGCCTTTGGCAGGCGTCGGGCGAGCACGGTATGGATCGCACCGATACGCAGCCGACCACGCAGGCTCGGGCCGCTGGCCAGGGTGTCGGCCAGCTCGTCGTAGGCGCTAAGAATGCTTTCGGCACGCGCCACGGCCAATTGCCCGGCTTCGGTGAGTGTCACCTGGCGGCGGCTGCGGTCGAACAGCGGCACTTGCAGTTCGTCCTCGAGCGTCTTGATGTGCAGGCTGACCGCCGAAGGGGTCAGGCTCAGCAGGTCGGCGGCGCGGGCGAAGGTGCCGTGACGGGCGATGGTGACCAGAGTACGCAGGGCTTTGAGGGACACGCGACGGTTCTCCTGCACAGGAATGCCCGGCACGGTACGCGCATCGCGCCTCTGGGGGCAAGCGCCAGGCGGGTCAGTAGACCCAGACCTCGACCCGGCGATTGCGCAGGCGTCCCTGTTCCAGGTCGTTGTCGGCCACCGGCAGTTCATCACCCATGCCGGTGACATCCCGGATCTCCACGCCATTGCGCGCCAGTTCGCGGCGCACGGCCATGGCGCGCAGGCGCGAGAGCAGGGCGGCGCGGCCGGGTGTTTCCTTGGGGTCGCCAAACCCCACCAGTACCGTTTTGTCATGCAGCTTGCCGGCCTGACGCAGGTAGTCGCTGACCCGCTGTACATCGCGCAGTGCCTTGTTGTCGAGGCTGGCGCTGCCTTCCTGGAAACGGAAGTTGACGCTCAGGCGCTGGGCCTCTGCAGCCAGGGCACGGTATTGCGCGGGCATCTGGGCCTGTACCGCGACCGGCACTGCCTTGACCTGCTGCGAGACGAAACCCTGGGCGGCGACAATGGCCTGGCCGGCTGCGCTCTGGGTGAATTCGGCCAAGGCCTTGGCCTGAACACTCGGGTGAGTCGGCAGATAGAAGAACAGCCGCCGCGACAGTGGATAGTCTTCGCTGGCCACGGCTGCACGGGTTGGCAACAGGGCTGGAGCATCACCCTCGGCGATGGCCAGCAGCTTGGCGCCATGCACGGTGGTCAGGCTGCTGAAGCCGATGGCCGCAGGATCGGCCTTGACCCGTTCGGCCAAGGCGTCGCCGGATTCGAAGCGTTTGGCCCGTGGCGAGAGCTCCAGTGCCTGCGGTTGCAGAACCAGGGCGCGAAAGGTTTCGAAGGTGCCGGAGCGGTCGTCACGGGCGTACAGGTGAATGGGGCCGCCCGCTACGCCGAGTTGCTCCCAGCGTTGGATCTGGCCAGAGAAGACCTGTGCCAATTGTGCGGTACTCAACTGCTGCAGGCGGTTGTCGGGGTGCACCATGACCGCGACGCCGTCCAGGCCGATCACCTGCTCGCTGGCCGCGCTGCGCAAGTCGCCCAGACGTTGCAGTTGCTGGGCTTCCTGGTCGGAGATAGGGCGCGAGGCGGCGGCAAGGTCGGCTTCGCCGCTGTCCAGGGCACTGAAGCCGGTGCTGGAACCATGTGCGGCGATATTGATCAGCAATGGCTGGCCCTGGGCGTCGCGGGCACGGATGTCAGTCTCGTTGGGCCGTTTCCCACGTTCGCTGCGGATGTCTTGTGCACCTTGGCTTTGCAGCAGCCCGCGCACCAGCGCAGGGCCCAGTGCTGCGCCAATGGTGTTGGAGCCCTGGATACGCAGTGTGGCGGGCTCCGCCTGAGCCAGCAGGGGTAGCAGGCAGAGCAGAACAGCGAGAGGGCGGGGCATGCCGGGATCCTTGAGGCACAGGTATGTCCGGCAGATTACGACAGGGGTGTGAATGGAAAATGACGATCAGGCGCAGGCGATCGTTCAGAAGGTTGGCGGCGTGATCACCCAGATGACCACCGTGTCCACCTCGCCAGGGTTGCCATAGCGGTGTGGCTCCTGGCTAGGGAAACTGAAGCTGTCGCCTTCTTCGAGCAGGAAGTGGCGTTCGCCTACCCACAGCTCGAAACGCCCTGACAACACATAGCCGGCTTCCTCGCCTTCGTGGCTGTAGCTTTCCTGGCTGTAGGCGCCCGGCGGGAAGCGCGAATGCAGCATCTCCAGCTGGCGGTTGGGTTGCGGGGTGAGCAACTGGTCGACCACGCCATCTTCGTAATGCACGCTCAGGCGGCTTTGCCTGCGCACCACGAAGCCTTGGTCCTCGGGCGCGGTGCTGGCTTCGCTGGCGAAGAACCACTGGATGGTCACGCCCAGGCTGCGGGCGATGTTGAACAGCGCCGGGATCGACGGGTATGAAAGGTTGCGTTCCAGCTGGCTGATGTAGCCGGCGGTCAGCTCGCTCAGACGGGCCAGCTCCGCCAGGGTCATGCCGCGGCGCTTGCGCAGGCCGCGGATGCGGGAACCGAGGAACTGCGGGGCGGCAGTGCCGCCTTCGGCGAGTTGCGGGACGAGGGGGCGCTGGCTCATCGAGGGTCGGTCCATCGGCAAAACCGCGAGTATGACCAGCCTCAGAGCGACCAGGCAACCGCCAGGCCGTCATGGATCGCCTCTTCAGCGGTTCGCGGGGACAGGCAGTCGCCGATGCGCCGTACTTCGACCAACCCGGCCAGCTCCTGGGCCAGGGTGTCGACAGGCTGGTGACCCAGGCACAGCACCAGGGTGTCGATCTGTTCGAAGATCATGGGCTCGCCACTGGCGGTGTGTTGCAGGTACACGGTGTTGTCGTCGGTGCCGTAGAGGCGGGCGTAGGGGGTGATGGGGATCCCGAGGCGGTGCAGTTCCCCGGCCATCTGGTCACGTACGTAGAGTGGCAGGCTTTCGCCGCAGTGAGTGCCGTTGACCGCCAGTTGCACGTGATGGCCTTCACGCACCAGGTGTTCGGCGATGCCCGGGGCGATCCAGTCGCAGCGCCAGTCCAGCACCAGCACCGAGCGTCCCAGGGCGTGCTCGTTGCGCAGCACCTGCCAGGCATCCACCACCTGCAGCTCGCCGCTGCGCTCGAATGCAGGCCAGTAGGGCTCGGCGCCGGTGGCAGCAATCACCAGGTCTGGCCGTTCGCGCTCGACCAGCGCGCGGTCTACGCGGGTGTTGCGCACCACCTGCACCCCGGCCAGTGCCAGTTCGCGCTGCAGGTTGGTGCTGGCGCCGCCGAACTCGCTGCGCCGTGGCAGCAGTTGCGCCAGCAGCACCTGGCCGCCGAGCTGCGGGCTCGCTTCATAGAGCGTCACCTCATGGCCTCGGGCGGCGGCGACGATGGCTGCCTTCATGCCCGCCGGACCACCGCCGGCCACCAGGATGCGCTTGCGCAGGGGCGCGGGTGTGACGCTGCCGTACTGCAGTTCGCGACCGGTTTCCGGGTGCTGGATGCAGGAGATCGGCAGACCACGGTGGAAATGGCCGATGCAGGCCTGGTTGCAGGCGATGCAGGCGCGCACGTCCTCGACACGGCCTTGTTCGGTCTTGGCCGGCATCTGCGGGTCGCAGATCAGCGCGCGGGTCATGCCGCACACATCGGCCTGGCCGCGGGCGAGCATTTGTTCGGCTTCCTGTGGCTGGTTGATACGGCCAGTGACGAACAGCGGGATGTCCAGGCGCGCCTTGAAACTGCCGGCTTCGCGGGCCAGGTAGGCCGGCTCGATGGCCATCGGCGGGACGATATGCACCGCGCCACCCAGGGTGGCCGAGGTGCCGGCGACGATGTGCAGGTAATCGACCTGATTCTGCACCGCGATGGCGGCCGCCAGTGATTCGTCTTCGCTCAAGCCTTCGCTGTCGCGTTCGTCGGCGCTGATGCGCAGGCCGACGATGAACTGTTCGTCAGTGGCTGCACGCACTGCCGCCAGCACTTCGCGCAGAAAACGCAGGCGGGCTTCGAGGTTGCCGTTATAGCCATCGGTGCGGCGGTTGACGCGTGGGTTGAGAAACTGCGCGGGCAGGTAACCATGGCTGGCCACCACCTCGACGCCATCCAGCCCGGCCTGGTGCAGGCGCCGGGCTGCACTGGCGTAGCCCTGGACGATTTCGTCGATCATCGGCTGTTCCAGGGCGCGCGGCATCACGCGAAAGCGCTCGTTGGGCACCGCCGAGGCCGAGTAGGCCACCGCCAGCAAGCCATCGGCCGATTCCATGATCTCCCGGCCGGGATGGAACAACTGCGACAGCACCACCGTGCCGTGTGCATGACAGGCCTGGGCGATGCGCCGGTAGCCGTCGATGCAGGCATCGTCGGTGGCCATCAGCACGTGAGAGGTGTAGCGCGCACTGTCGTGCACCCCGGCGACCTGCAGCACGATCAGGCCGGCGCCGCCCTCGGCGCGGGCGCGTTGATAGGCGACGAGCTTGTCGTTGACCAGGTTGTCGGTGGGCAGACAGGTGTCATGACCACTGGACATGATGCGGTTCTTCAGGCGTTTGCCACGGATCTGCAAGGGTTCGAACAGGTGAGCGAAGGCAGTCGACATGCGTGCGGGCTCCAGCGTGCGTTCTTGTTTTTTTCATGGAAGTGTACCTTCAGTAAAAAATCAACTTGTTTTTTTACTTTGGCAGGACTAGCTTCGGCTCATCCCCTCGTACCGGGGTAAGCTCGTCCCACAAGAACAACCTGGATGACACCATGCACCCCAGCGAACGTACCCTGCGTGAGGAACTGGCCGCCTGTTATCGGCTGATTGCCCATTTCCGCATGACGGACCTGATCTTCACGCACATCTCGGTGCGCATACCCGGCCCCGAGCATCATTTTTTGATCAATCCCTACGGCCTGCTGTTCGAGGAAATCACCGCGTCCAACCTGGTGAAGATCGACTTGCAAGGGCGCGCCGTGGAGGCGTCGCCGTACCCGGTCAATCCGGCGGGCTTCGTCATCCACAGCGCCATCCACGGCGCACGCGAGGATGCCCAGTGCGTATTGCACACCCACACCCGCGCCGGGTGCGCGGTGGCGGCGCTCGAGTGCGGGCTGCTACCGGTCAACCAGATCTCCATGGAGTTCTACGGCAAGGTTGCTTACCACGACTATGAAGGCGTTGCCCTGGACATGGACGAGCAGCAGCGCCTGGTCGCCGACCTCGGCGACAAGCCGGTGATGATCCTGCGCAATCATGGGTTGCTGACGGTGGGACGCACGGCGGGCGAGGCGTTTCTGCGCATGTTCTATCTGGAGAAGGCCTGCGAGATTCAGTTGGTGGCGCAGAGCGCCGGGAAGGTGGTGCTGCCATCGCCCGAGGTCTGCGCGCATACCGAGCGGCAGTTCAATGCCCCGGCACGGCCGCTCAAGCCCGGTGAGTTGGCGGACCCGGATGCCATGGGGCTGGCCTGGGGGGCGCTGTTGCGGTTGCTGGAGAAAGTGGCGCCGGATTATCGGGACTGACAGCAGGAGCGGCCTTGTGTCGCGAAAGGCCGCTCCTGCAAAAGACTGCGCTGGCGTCGGTCAACGTGCCTGGGGTTCGATCAGCTGCGCCGGCGCTTGCTTGGCCTTGCCCCGGGCAACCCAGTAATACAGCACGCTAGGCACCATCAACCCGATCAGCCACGACACATCGACGCCGCCCAGGTGCGCAACCATGGGCCCGGTGTACAGCTTGGTGTCGATGAAGGGCATCTGGATCAGCACTCCGATGCTGTAGACGATGATGCCGGGCCAGTTCCAGCGGCCATAGCGTCCGTCGGGATCGGCCAGGGCAGGGATGTCGTAGCGCTCGCGGGTGATGAAGTAGTAGTCCACCAGGTTGACCGCGCTCCAGGGCACGAAGAAGGTCAGCAGGAACAGGATGAACGACTTGAATGCACTCAGGAACGAATGCTGGCCGAGCAGGGCCACCAGCGTCGCTGCACCCACGATGCCCAGCACGAACAGCAAGCGCTGCAGGCGGCTGATCTGCAGGCTGCCGCGAAAACCGCTGATGATCGTGGCGATGCACATGAAGCTGCCGTAGCTGTTGAGGGTGGAGATGGTCACCTTGCCGAAGGCGATGGCGAAGTACAGCAGCGCTGCGGTGGTACCGGCGCCGCCCAGGCCGACGATATAGGCCACTTCACGCCCCGAGAACTGGCCGCTGGCAATGGCGGCGGCGAACACGCCGAGGATCATCGATGCCTGGGCGCCGATCACCGAGCCCAGGCCGGCGGCGAGAAAGGTCTTCAGCGCGGAGGTGTTGCTGGGCAGGTAGCGTGAATAGTCGGCGACGTAGGGGCCGAAAGCGATCTGCCATGAGGCGGCCAGCGATACCGCCAGCAGGAACGAGGCCCAGGTGAAGTGGCGGTTGTCCAGCAGTTGGCCGATATCGGCGAGCAGCAGGATACGGCTGAACAGATAGACGAACGCAATGATCCCCAGCACGCTGGCCACGCGGCCGATCCAGTGGATCACGCGGTAGCCGGCGAGGGTGGCCAGCACGATCACGCCGGCGAAGATCAGGATGCCGGCGCTGTCGCTGACGCTGAGCAACTGGCCGATGGCCTGGCCCGACAGTACCGTGCCGGTGGCGGTGAACCCCAGGTACATCAGGCACACCAGCACCATCGGGATGGCCGCGCCATAGACGCCGAACTGCACGCGGCTGGAGATCATCTGCGGCAGCCCCAACCGCGGCCCTTGGGCTGCGTGCAAGGCCATGACCGCTCCGCCGATCACCTGGCCCAGCAGCAGGCCGATCAATGACCAGAACACATCACCGCCGAGCACGACGGCGAGGGCGCCGGTCACGATGGCGGTGATCTGCAGATTGGCTCCCAGCCACAGGGTGAACTGGCTGTACACGCGTCCATGGCGTTCAGCTTCGGGAATGTAGTCGATCGAGCGCCGCTCGATCACGGGCTTGCTGGACATGTGGGGCTCCGCTTGTTTGTTGTTGTAGGGCGGCAAGGGCAACCAGAGGAATGACTTCGCTCTTATATCATCATGTATATACAAGATGGTCAATGCATAGAAATCGACTTCTGCAGGAGTGGCCTCGTGTCGCGAAAGGGCCGTGCAGCAGCCCCCGACATGCTGTATCTGCATCGAGCGTCAGTAGCGCAATGGAAGGCAGAACAGGTGGCGAAGAGGCCGAAACGAGCGAAGCGGGTCATTAACCCGCGAAAAAGACACCGCGCTGCCTGGCACGGGCCACGCCCGTGTGCGCGGGACAAGTCGCGGCGGCGAACCGCCGCTCTCACAGGGATTGGGTTAGACCTTTAGATTTTGAGCAAGACAGAATTTCCCACCGCGGCGTGCTGCGAAGAGGCCCTCAGTGTGCGCCGGCAGCCTTGCTCAGGTCGCTCTCGGCCCACTCGGTGTACACGCAGGCATCGGCCACCGCCCAGCGTACCTTGACCGTATCGCCTGACTGCATCGGCATGCCTGCCGCCGATAGCGCCTTGACCGTCATTTCGGTACCGCCTGCCGTCACCACGTGACAGGTCTGGCTTTCGCCGAGGAACAAGACCTCGCCGACCTTGGCGCTCACTTCATTCCAGCCTGCCGGCAGCGGTTCACGGGTCGCCTGTTCGGCGCTCAGCGCCAGGGCCTTTTCCGGGCGAACCATGATCAGCGCATCCTGACCTGCGGCCAACCCCGAGGTCAGGCGAATGGCCAGCGACTGGCCCTCGAACGCCGCCGCGCCATGGCTGCTGGCGGTGACCCGGAGGAAGTTGGAGTTGCCCAGGAACGAGGCGACGAACGCGTTTGGCGGGTTCTGATAGAGGTCGTAACCGCTGCCCAGACCGACGATCTTGCCGTGGCTGAAGATGGCGATGCGCTGGGACAGGCGCATCGCTTCTTCCTGGTCGTGAGTGACGTAGACGATGGTGATACCCAGGCGCCGGTGCAGCTGACGCAACTCGTCCTGCAGGTCTTCGCGCAGTTTCTTGTCCAGGGCACCGAGGGGCTCGTCCATCAGCAGGATGCGTGGCTCGTACACCAGCGCTCGGGCGATCGCCACGCGCTGTTGCTGGCCGCCGGAGAGCTGGGCCGGGCGCCGGTGTGCGAAGGTTTCCAGCTGCACCAGCTTGAGCATGGCGTCGACGCGCTTGGCGATCTCGGCGCTGCCCAGCTTGCGGATGGCCAGTGGGAAGGCGATGTTGTCGCGCACGCTCAGGTGCGGGAACAGCGAGTAGCGTTGGAACACCATGCCGATGTCACGCTTGTGCGGCGGCACGTTCACCAGCGAGCGGCCTTCGACCAGGATCTCGCCGCTGCTGGGGGTCTCGAAGCCGGCCAGCATCGACAGGGTGGTGGACTTGCCCGAGCCGCTGGAGCCGAGGAAGGTGAGGAATTCGCCGTCCTGGATGTCCAGGCTGATGTTGTCGACCGCGGCGAAGTCGCCGTAGTGCTTGTTCAGGTTGCGCAGGGAGACCAGGGTCTTGCCGTGCGCGGCTTCTTTGATGACTGCACTCATTATTGTTGTCTCCGGCACTCAGGCGTTGGTTTCGTTGCGGCGGCGCAGGGCGCTGGCGATGAACATGACCAGCAGCGACAGGCCGATCAGCAGTGTCGAGGCGACGGCGATCACCGGGCTCAGGTCCTGGCGCAGGGTGGTCCACATCTTCACTGGCAAGGTCTGCAGGTCGGGGCTGGCCATCATCACGCTGAGCACGACCTCATCCCACGACACCAGGAAGGCGAACAGGCCGCCGGCGATCATGCCCGGGCGGATGGCCGGGAAGGTGACCTTGACGATCGCCTGCAGCCGCGAGGCGCCGCAGATCACCGCGGCATCCTCGATCGACTGGTCGAACAGCTTCAGCGAGTTGATGATCGAGATGATGGTGAAGGGCAGGGCGACGATCACGTGGCTGACCACGAAGGCGAACAGCGTGCCGGTATAGCCCAGCTTCAGGAACAGCGCGTAGACCGCGACCGCGATGATCACCAGCGGCACGATCATCGGCATGGTGAACAGGCCATAGAGCAGTTCGCGCCCGGGAAAGCGCCCGCGTACCAGGGCGAAGGCGGTCGGCAGGCCCAGGGCCACGGCGGCGAAGGTGGTCAGCAAAGCCACCTTGAGGCTGGCCAGCGCGGCGTCCATCCACTCGGGGTTGGAGAAGAACTGGTCGTACCATTTGAAGGTCCAGCCGGGGGGCGGGAACACCAGCCACTGGGAGGAGCCGAACGACAGCAGGACGATGAACACCACCGGCAGCAGCAGGAAGGCGGCGATGATCCCGGTGGTCAGGTACAGGCCGGTGCGCAGCGGGCGACCCATGGCGTTGGGGGACAGGAGCATGAAGCATTACCTCGCATTGCCGACCGGGGATTCCGGCTGCAGCTTCAGGTACAGGTAGAAGAGCACCAGGGTGATCACCACCAGCAGTGCCGCGGCAGCGCTGGCCAGCCCCCAGTTCAGGAACGACTGCACCTGCTGGATGATGAACTCGGGCAGCATCATGTTCTGCGCACCGCCCAGCAATGCCGGGGTGACGTAGTAACCGAGCGACATCACGAACACCATCAGCGCACCCGAGAACAAGCCTGAACGGCACAACGGGATGAACACTTTCCAGAAATTGGTCCAGGGGCTTGCACCGCAAATCGAGCCTGCCTGCAGCACCATCGGGTCGATGGCCTGCATGGTCGCCTGCAGTGGCAGCACGATGAACGGGATCATGATGTAGCTCATGCCGATCACTACACCGGTGAGGTTGTGCACCATTTCCAGCGGCGCATCGATGATGCCCAGCGCCATCAGCAGCTTGTTGATCACTCCCGAGCCTTGCAGCAGCACCAGCCAGGAATAGGTGCGGGCCAGCAGGCTGGTCCACATGGACAGCAGCACGATGTTCAGCAGCCAACGCCCCCAGCCACGAGGGACCAAGGTGATCGCCCAGGCCAGCGGAAAGCCCAGCAATACGCTGATCACCGTCACCAGACCCGCCACCGAGAAGGTGTTGAACAGCACCCGCGCGTAGGCTGAGTTGGCGAACAGCTGCTCGTAGTTGCCCAGCCCTGGCACCGGCTCCAGCACCCCACGCAGCAGCAGGCCGATCAATGGCGCAAAGAAAAACAGGCCGAGGAACAACAGGGCCGGCAGCAGGTTGCGACTGCCACGCCAGCGCTGGCTCAGTGGCGGGCGGCGCACGGCCGCTCGCGGGGCGCCGGTGCCGGGGTCGGCACCTTGGGCATTGTGCAGGGCGTTGATGGCGACTTTCATTTGACCAGCCACTCATTCCAGCGCGCAGCGATTGCCTGGCCGTTCTTGGCCCAGTAGGCGAAGTCGAGGGTGACCTGGTCCTGGGCGTAGGCGGTTGGCAGGTTGGGTGCGAGTTTCTTGTCGAGCTCGGCGACGCTGTCGAGGTTCACCGGAGCGTAGGCGGTAAGGTTGGCGAAGTCGGCCTGGCCCTTGGCGCTGCTGGCGTTGGCCAGGAACTTCATGGCCGCGTCCTTGTTCTTGGCGCCCTTGGGAATGACCAGGAAGTCGGCCATGACCAGGTTCTGCTTCCAGCTCACGCCCACCGGGGCACCATCCTGCTGCAGCGCGTAGACGCGCCCGTTCCAGAACTGCCCGAGCGCGGCTTCACCGGAGGCCAGCAATTGCTGGGACTGGGCACCGCCTCCCCACCAGACGATGTCTTTCTTGATGGTGTCGAGTTTCTTGAAGGCGCGGTCCAGATCCAGCGGGTAAAGCTTGTCGGCAGGTACGCCGTCGGCGAGCAGGGCCAGCTCGAGCACGCCGGGGCTCGGCCACTTGTACAGCGCACGCTTGCCGGGGTAGGTCTTGGTGTCGAACAGCGCGCTCCAGTCGACCGGCTTGTTGGCCCCAAGCTTGCCCTCGTTGTAGCCGAGCACGAAGGAGAAGAAGAACGAGCCGACGCCATGGTCGGAGACGAAGCGCGGGTCGATGCGATCACGCTGGATGGTGGAGAAGTCGAGGGGTTCGAGCAGGCCTTCGCTGGCGGCCCGCAGGGCGAAGTCGGCTTCGACGTCGACCACATCCCATTGCACGTTGCCGCTTTCGACCATGGCCTTGAGCTTGCCGTAGTCGGTCGGACCGTCCTGTACGACCTTGATGTTGCTGCCCTTGCTGAAAGGGTCGGCCCATGCCTGTTTCTGGGCGTCCTGGGTGGTGCCGCCCCAACTGACGAAGTTGAGGCTGTCGGCGGCCTGGGTGGCCTGGCAGGCCAGTGCCAGCAGGCTTGCGGACAGCACAGCGGTGACTCGTTTGCTCAACAGCATGGTTACGCCCTCGTTGCTTTTGTTATTCGAGGCGGGCTTTTGTCGCGCCCGCCAACTGTGTTCGGGAGCAGCTATCTCAGGTAATTCGCGGCCGTTGTGTGATTGTAGGTGCGGCCGGCAGATTCAAGGTCTACGGGATATCATATTATGGTATTCCAAACTTTTGGCAAGCGTTCGCTGTTACCAGTCATCCTGTCGGTGACGCAAGATTCAGTGAGCTTCGAATGGAAGGCTCTGCACCACTTCCAGCTCATACCCCGCCAGCCCTGCGTACTTGAGCGGTGGGCCCAGGTGGCGCAGTTTGCCCACGCCCAGGTCCTGCAGGATCTGCGCGCCGGTACCCACCTCCGAGTAAACCTTCGACTGCCCGCGCTGGTAGGGGCGCTGTGGCTGGGTGAGTTGCGGCACGCGTTCGAGCAGGGCCTGGGAGGACTCATGGTTGGCGAGGATCACCACCACCCCGGCACCCTCTGCTGCGACCCGCTCCAGCGCCGCCCACAGCGTCCAGTTGGCAGGGCCTGCATATTCAGCGCCGACCAGGTCGCGCAGCGGATCGATGACATGCACGCGTACCAGCGTCGGCTGCTCGCGGCGAATGTCGCCCATCACCATGGCCATGTGCACGCCACCTTCGATACGGTCCTCGAAGGTCACCAGGCGAAACGTGCCGTGGACCGTTGGCAGCTCGCGCTCGCCGATGCGCTTGACCGTTTGTTCGGTGCTCAGCCGATAGTGAATGAGGTCGGCGATGGTGCCGATCTTGATGCCGTGGCGCTCGGCGAACAGCTCCAGGTCCGGGCGGCGGGCCATGGTGCCGTCGTCGTTGAGCACTTCGACGATCACCGAGGCCGGTGCGAAGCCTGCCAGGCGCGCCAGGTCGCAACCGGCTTCGGTGTGTCCGGCGCGGGTCAGCACGCCGCCTTCACGGGCGCGCAGGGGGAAGATGTGGCCAGGCTGGACCAGGTGCTCGGGGCGGGCGTCCGCGGCCATGGCGGCGGCCACGGTCCGCGCGCGGTCGGCGGCAGAGATGCCTGTGGTGACACCGCTGGCGGCCTCGATCGATACCGTGAACGCCGTGCTGAATACGCTGCCGTTGGTCGGTACCATCTGCTCAAGGCCCAGGCGTTGGCAGTGTTCGTCGGTCAGGGTCAGGCAGATCAGGCCACGTGCTTCGCGGGCCATGAAATTGATTGCTTGCGCGTCACAGCGCTCGGCGGCGATCAGCAGGTCGCCTTCGTTCTCCCGGTCTTCGTCGTCCACCAGCAGCACCATCTTGCCCTGGCGGTAGTCTTCGAGAAGGTCTTCGATGCTGTTGAAAGCCATGCTGCACGCTCACTGTGGTCAGGTGATTTTTGTGGTATACCATAATACACAAATAACCCTGTACAGGAGAGCGACGGATGAAGGCTTACTGGATCGCCCATGTGGACGTTACCGACCCGGAGCAGTACCAGCAGTACACCCAGCGTGCGCCGGCGGCGTTCGTGGCATTTGGCGGGCGCTTTCTGGCCCGGGGTGGCAAGAGCGAGGCGATGGAGGGAAGGGTGACGCCGCAGCGCAGCGTGGTGATCGAATTCGACTCGTACGAGCAGGCGCTGGCCTGCTACCGGTCTGATCTGTATCAGGAGGCGTGCCGACATCGGCAGGGAGTGGCCAAGGCCGAGGTGATCATCGTCGAAGGGTTCGAGCCGTAGAGTAGCCCGATTCAGCCGAGAAAGGGCAGCACAAAAACCAGCTAGCCCTGCACAAATGCAGGGCTAGCGCTATGCATCAATGTCCGGCAGCGAGCTTGGCACCCACCTGGCGACGACGGTAGGCGCTGTCACGGCTGGCCAGCCACCAGTACAGCGGCGTGGTCACCGCCAACCCGACCAGCCACGACAGGTCGGCACCATTGATGTGTTCCGATACCGGCCCTACGTACAGCGGTGTGTTCATGAACGGAATCTGCACCACGATCCCGACGGCGTAGGCAATCAGCGCCTGCGGGTTGTAACGACCGTAGATTCCGCCGTCGACCTTGAAGATCGACTGGATGTCGTACTCGCCCTTGTGGATGGCATAGAAGTCGATCAGGTTGATCGCGGTCCACGGCACCAGCACGACCAGCAGCACCAAGACCATGTCGACGAAGTGCCCAATGAAGTCGGACGAGGCGAAAACTGCCACCACGCTGCACGCGGCCAGCACGATCAACGAGAGCACGGCGCGGGTCTTGGCGGTCGGGATCCAGCGATAAGCGAAGGTCTGCACCAGGGTGATGATCGACAGCACCGCACCATACAGGTTGAGCGCGTTGTGGCTGATCACGCTGAGCAGGAACAGCACCAGCATCAGCGGGCCGATGGCGCCGGTGGCCAGCTTCACGGCGTCCATGGTGTCCATCCCGGCGGGGATCGCCAGCACGGCGACTGCGCCGAAGATGAACGACAGGCTCGAGCCCAGGGCTGAGCCCAGGTAGGTGGTCCAGAAGGTCGACGACACTTTCACGTCGGCCGGCAGGTAGCGCGAGTAGTCCGACACGTATGGGGCAAAGGCGATCTGCCACAGCGCCGCCAGCGACACGGTGGCCAGCCAGCCGGAAATGTTGAAGCTGCCGCGGGTCAGGAAGTCATCGCTCTGCACATGGGTGAAGATATAGCCGAAGCCGACCACGATGCCGATGCCCAGCACCCAGGTGCCGATGCGGTTGAGCACATGGATGAAGCGGTAGCCGATGATGCCGATGATCCCCGAGCCCAGGGCGCCGATGACGATGCCTACCGGCACCGGCACGCTTTCGACCACGCCATGCAGCGATTTGCCGGCCAGCACGATGTTGGAAGCGAAGAAGCCGATGTACATCACCCCCGCGATCACCACCACCAGCAAGGCGCCGAGGGTGCCGAACTGGGCGCGGCTCTGGATCATCTGTGGGATGCCCATCTGCGGGCCCTGGGCCGAGTGCAGGGCCATCAGCACACCGCCGACCAGATGGCCGACCAGGATGGCGACGATGCCGCAGATCAGGTTGAGGTGGAACAGCTGCACGCCCAGGGCGCCGGTGACGATGGGCAGCGGCGCGATGTTGCCGCCGAACCACAGGGTGAACAAGTCCTTTACCTTTCCATGGCGGTCTTCGGGGGGCACGTATCCGATCGTGTGTTTTTCTATGAGAGGTGCCGATGTGGCTGCGCTGGTCATGACGGACTCCAAGGCAAGGATGGGCACTTCACAGGTGCCCGGATGCGCGTCGGCAAAAGGCGACGCTTTCTTGTTGGAAGCGATCATGGGGCGTGGGCGCAGATGGATAAATTAGTAAATATGTGCTCATGAACGTTAAAAAAACTAAGTTCGCGAATGGGGCACGGTAGACCGTCGCAAAGGCTGTGCCACCAGGCTGCAGCGCGCATGGGACGGGGTACGTGGGAGGCGGTTGCGGCGCCTTTGCACTAAAAGAGTGCTTTGCGCGCGCAGGTGGGGCGGGTCAGGAAAAATCGGCGAGGGCGTTCGGGGCGCAGAAGCGCGCCCCGGAGGGGAGGAGGATCAAGCCTGGGCGACCACCGTTCGCTGGCTGACCGGCCGGAGCAGGGCGCTCAAGGCAAGCAGCAACACAGCCCCGCCACCCATGACGGCCCAGGCCCAGTGCAGCGAGCTGAACTCATCGCGCACCAGCCCGGCCACCACCGGCATCGAGGCTGCAATCAGGTAGCCACCCCCTTGCACGAAGGCCAGCAGCGACCCGGCTTCGGCCGGTGAGCGTGCATGATCGAGGGTGACGATCAGCGACAGCGGGAACAAGGCACCGATGCCCAAACCCAGGCACAGGATGGCCAGGGCGGTCAGTTGCAGCGGCGCCGTCATCAGGCAGGCCAGCCCGCCGATCAACAGCAGGATCACCAGCGCCAAGGGTTGGCGGCGATCCGGGAAACGGTGAATCAGCGCCGACACCAGCAAACCGGCGATGACCTCGGTAATGGTCAGCGCACCGAGCAGGTAGCCGGCACTTTTCGCTGTCCAGCCCAGCTCGACGTAGAACGGGGGTAGCCAGGCGAGCACCAAGGTGTATGCCCCGGTTCCAATCCCGAAGAACACCAGCAGCAACCAGGCCCGGCCACTGCGCCAGGGCAGGCCGGCTGCCGTGGGGTAGGCATGGACGTTGCCTGCGGCGAGCAGCCAGGCGATCAGTGCGATCATGGCCGGAATGGCGGCATAGCCTAGAGTGAGGTTCCAGCCCAGCTTGCCCGCGCTGGGAGCAGCAATCGCGGCGGCGATGGCTGCACCGCCCATGATCCCCGTAGTGAACAGCCCCATGAGCATCCCTGCGCTTTGCGGGTGGTTGCGCTTGATGAATGCAGGCATCAGCGACTGAATCACGGCAATGCCGACGCCCCCTACGGCAGCGCTGGCGATCAGCGCGGTGGACGACTCGACATAGGTACGTACCGCGCAGGCCGCAGCAATCAGGGTCATGCCGATGGCCACGCCCTTGACCTCGCCGAGCAGGCGCAGCAGCCAAGGGCCGGCGAGGGCGAACAGGCCCATCATCATCACCGGCAGTGTGGTCAGCAAACCGCCCTGGAAGTTGCTCAGGCCCAGGTCGCGCTGTAGCAGATCGAGCAGCGGGCCGACCGAGGCCATGATCGGCCGCAGGTTGATGCCGACCAGAATCGCCAGCAGCACTACGCTGGCCTTGGAGGGTGTATCACCCATGTCGCTGTTGCTCCTGCAGGAAACCACTGAGTGCCCGGTTGAAGGCCGGGGCATGGGAAACGTTGAAGACATGGCCGTCGCCTGGAAGAGTGATGAGCTGGGCGTGAGCAATACGGCTGGCAATGGCCTCGGCCTCGCCAGGTGGGCTGATGCGGTCGCCGTCGGTGCCAAGTACCAGGGTGGGCGCCTGGATGTGTGACAGTCGATCGTTCAGGTCGTAGGTTTTCATACCCTCGCACCAGTGGATCTGGCAGCGCGCCCGCTGCATCGCGGCCTGGGCATGCCAGGCCTGGTAAAGGCTCTGCCCCTGGCTGGAGGCGGCGAAGGAACTGCCGACCAGTTGTGGCCATGTTGTCTTGAAGCGCTTCAGGCAGCCGTCCGGCTGGCGAAGGTTTTCGGCCCACTCATCGAGCTGTTGATGGCGCGCGGTGCTGCTCATGCTGGCGAAGGACGCCGCCACCACCAGTTTGTCCACGGCATCCGGGTAGGCGCAGGCCAGTTCCAGGGCAATCATGCCGCCCAGCGAAAGCCCGATGAGCTGAGTGCTGGCCAGTCCGAGGTGATCCAGCAGTGCGATCAGCTCCTGGGCTTGCAGATGAGGCGTGATGTGTTCCGGCGCATTGCTGGACGCGCCATGGCCGAGCAGGTCCGGTACGATGACGCGATGGCCCAGGCGCAGCAGGGCCCCGACCTGGTCTGTCCAGGCGCGGCCACTGTTGCCCAGCCCGTGCAGGAGCAGGGTGGGGGTGCCGGCCCCGGCGTCAAAGTAGTAATAGCGATTTCGGTTGTGTTCGAAGAACGCCATGTTCCCTCCCGATTCATACCTCGTGCATATCAAGATAACTTAACGTTAAGATACTTGGAAGGTGCCGGGGGGCGGCAGGGATGTGGCCCTTGGGGAGTTCAGGGTGAACGGACGGTTATGCCAATGAAAGATCATGTCGATTTCGTCGTCGCGCAATGGGCGCAGGCGATGCCCTCCGTGGATGCTTCGTCCATGGAGGTCTTCGGGCGCATGGCGCGCCTGCAGAAACACCTCGAGCGCCGCCGTTGCGCGGTGCTCGAGCAGTACGGTTTCAAGGAGGGGGAGTTCGATGTCATGGCGACCTTGCGCCGCTCCGGTGCACCGTACCAGTTGACCCCGACCGAGCTGTACAACTCGTTGTTGATCACCTCCGGGGCGATGACCAATCGTCTGAGCCGCCTCAAGGAGGCGGGCATGGTCGAGCAGATCCACGACCCTGCCGACAAGCGCAGCTACAAGGTGGCGCTGACCGCAGCAGGGCTTGCGGCTATCGAGAAAGCGGTTTTCAGCCACACCGATCTGCAGAACCAGTTCCTCGCTCCGCTGCGGATCGAGGAACGCGAAGCTCTCGCGCAGATGCTCAAGTTGATGCTGGCCAAGCTTCCCGAAGACGTCGATCCCATCCCATGAACATGATGACCCAGGAGGGGCCTGCATGCTTCACAGCAATTATCTGAAGCAGCTGGACCTGCAAGACATCGTGGTGTTTCTCAACTTGCTGGAATATCGCAGTGCCAAGCGCACCGCCGAACTGATGAACGTCAGCCAGCCCACGGTGAGCTACTGCCTCAAACGCCTGCGCGGCTGTTTCGACGACACCCTGTTCGCCTCCTCGCAGGGTTTGTTGCAGCCAACCGCCAAGGCGGAAAAGATCGCACCCTACCTGCGCGTGGTGATCGAGTCGGTCAACCGCTGCGCCGAGGATGCCCCCTCCGGCGATGGCGTCGCTGCCCCGAGGATCTGGCGCCTGTGCGCGCCGGAATACTTCGAGCTGGCCTTTCTGCCCCAGGCCCTGGCGACCTTGTCGAGCAATCACCCCAATACCTCCCTGCACCTCGATCGGCTAAGCCGCGACTTGCCGGTGGACCGGCTGATTTCCGGCGATATCGACCTGGCCATCGGCTTCGGCCCGAGTTACCACCAATTGCACCCCGAGCTGCAATGGCAGCCGGTGCTCAGCGATGGTTTCGTCTGCCTGACCAGCCAGCGTGGGCTTGCGCTGGACGGGGCGATGAGCCTGGATGAGTTCTGTGCTTCGGCCCATGTCTTTCCTACGCCGTGGATCTCGGAGAAGAACATGGTCGATAGCTGGCTGGAGAAAATAGGCCGCACGCGCAATGTGCTGGTGCGGGCGAACGGCTACCAGGCCTGCGTCAACATCCTGGCCGCCGTTCCCTCGACCTTGGCCTTGCCGGCGCGCTTGCTGCCACACCTGCGTATCCCCGAGGGGGTGAGGGTGTGTCAGCCACCGATGGGGTTTCCGGTGTTCACGGTAGATATGATCTGGTCGCGTGATCGAGGGCTGGGTGCGGATGTCTCCAGTTTGCGCAGGTTGATCCAGGATGTGGCGGGGGACCTGCTCCGCGCAGGGTGACACAGGTTTTTGACACGGATTGCAGGCGCTCAGGATGAGTGAACATTCAGTGGTTACAGGGCCATTTGCGGCCTCTTCGCGCAAAGCCATGCCTATCGGCAGCGCTTGCTCGGGTGCGATGTTTCGTGCCCCGACAAACGCTCCCCCCTGTGCGTTCCGTCGCACGGCCGCACTTTTAATTTTTCATCACGGCTTTAGGTTTCTTAAAACCAGCACCCACGACATTTCCCCTAACGTGTTTTCGTCAGGCGGCGGACGGCCTGCCTGTCTGTAATCCATTTCCCAAGGAAGATGTCAGATGTTGGCCCACACTCAAGCTAAAGCTCTACCTTTCTATCGTCATCCCACGCCGTGCTACGGCTTCGAATGTGTCTATGCCGTCGAACCGGGACTGCGCGTCTTCGACTCGATGGACACTGCGGCACTCTATGAAGACCTGGCCCATAGCGGCGCGGTGATCTACCGCGACTTCAGCGACTCGCTCGAAGACTTCAACGATTTCGTCAGCGCGCATTCCTCCCGGGTCACCTTCGATCCCGCGCGCAAGGCCGCCACGGCCAATACCGCCGAGATCGAAGCAGGCGTTCACGAGATGGGGCTGCACCGGGAGAACGGCAATTTGCCGTTCAACCCGGACCTGCAGTGGTTCTACTGCCTGGAAGCGGCGTCGGTCGGCTCCGAGACCACGTTGTGCGATGGCGAGCGAGTGCTGTTCGACCTCTCCCCGAAAACCCGTAAGAGCTTCGAATCCCGTGCCATTCGCTATGCGCGTCGCATTCCCTGGCACAACGTGCGGCGCTTCCTGAGCATCGAGCTGCAATTGCCGATCGACAGCGTCACCGACGAGCACTTGCAGCAGGTCAACGACCAGGTGGCCGGCCAGACCTACCGTCGCATCGACCAGAACCTGATCGCCTCCGAATTGGTGATCAGCGCGGTGGAGACCAGCTGCTTCAGTGGTCGCAAGGCCTTCTGCAATTCGATGCTCGGCCCTAGCGTCAACTACGAGCCGCCACGCATCACCTGGGCCGACGGCGAGGAGATCGCCCTTGAAATCTGGGACGAGATCAAGGAAGTCACCGCCCGTCACACCTACAGCCACTTCTGGAAGAAGGGCGACATCGTGGTCATCGACAACACCCGCGTGATGCACGGTCGCCGTCGCCTCGACGATATCAGCCGACGCATCTTCGGTGCCCAGAGCTATCGCATCGGGGGTAACGGCCAATGATCAGCCAGAAAATGCAGCACTACCTGACCACCAGCACTGACCGCGTGGTGATCCGCGAAATGCACGGGCGCGACTACACCCTGCATGGCCTGCGCGATGACGTCGAACGCCTGGCCCAGGCCCTGCAGGCTCGGGTCGGCAACTGCGAGCGCAAGGTGTTCGGTATTGCGATGCGCTCATGCTATGAGTGGGTGTACACCCTGTTGGCAATCCAGAAGGTCGGTGGTGTGTTGCTGCCGGTGCCCATCGAGTTTTCCGACGATCAGATCGGTAGCCTGCTCGGCAAGGCCGCCGCCGTGTTCGTCAGCGATGAGCCGACCGCCCGGCGCCTGCACCGCATCCTGCCGGACAAGCCCAGCTTCATCCCCCGGCAACTGATGATCCAGTCCACTGACACGCCCTGGGCCCAGGACGACGAACTGATCCCCGCCGGTATCGTCTCGGTGATCCACACCTCGGGTACCACCTCCAAGCCCAAGGGCGTGATGATTCGCGACGCGGCCGTGGGGCTGCTGGTCGACAACGTGATGAAGCGCTTGCCGCAGCAGCCGCTGCACTACTTCTCGATCGTGCCGATGAGCCTGCTGATCGAGCAGGTGCTGGGTGTGTTCATTCCGATCCTGTCCGGTGGCACCCTGACCCTGATGCCCGAGGGCGTCACCGAGTACGGCGCGGCCAGTGGCAATGCCCGTCATTACCTGGAGTTGATCGCACCCAATCACCCCAACTTCCTCTACCTGCCGCCCAAGCTGCTGGAAGAGGCCAACCTGCTGCTTGAGCAGGGTGCGAGTGTCGAGGACCTGTTCGGCCCCGCCAATCCGCACATCATCACCGGCGGCGCGAAGATTCCTGCCACGGTGCTCCAGGCCCTGGATGCCAGCGGTGTGCAAGTGTTCGAGGCCTATGGGCTGAGCGAGAACTCCTCGATCATCTCGCTGAACTCGCCTGCAGAGCGGCGCATCGGCTCGGCCGGCAAGCTGCTCGACGGCATCGAGCCCAAGCTGGTCGACGGCGAGTTGCTGGTGAAGACGCCGACCCTCTGCGCGGGTTACTACAACGCCGACGACACGGCCTGCGACCTGTCCGACGGCTACCTGCACACCGGTGATATCGCCGAGTTCCGTGACGGTTTCCTGTACATCACCGGGCGCAAGAAGCACGTGATCATCCTCTCGACGGCACGCAACATTTCGCCTGAGTGGGTGGAGAACGTCTACAAGGAGAGCCCGCTGGTCGACGACATGATCGTCATGGGCGAAGGGCGCGACGAGCCGTGCGCCATCATCCTCAGCACTGCGAGCCCGGCCAGCGTGCAGGACGAGATGGCGCGCCTGGAGCACCGCCTTGCGGACTTCGCACGGGTGCGACGCATCCAGGTCGTCGGCGACATCGCAGGGTTTCGTGACCAGTTCTACACGGTCACCGGACGACCGCGGCGCGCCGAGATCGAAGCGCGGTTCATCGATCAACTGTACGCCTAGGACGGGACGTCGCCCATGTACATCGTGCGCAATTTCTACAAGGGTCGCCCCGGCTACCGCTGCCTGCAGGAGGCGGTACGGGGTCATTACCTCAAGCACTACGAGGCAACGCCCGTGCCGCAGCCTGACCTGTTCGTCTGCTTGACCGGCTCCACCGGCGGGGCGCCGGGCTACGCCTGTGCCGGCATCAGCTACGGCGACTCCGGCAAACTGTTCAGTGAGTACTACCTGGACCAAACGGTGGATGAACGCTACGCCATCGACCGTGCGCGTATCGCGGAGATCGGCGCTTTCGCCTCGTTCCAGAGCGGCAGCGGTGCTGGCAAGTATCTGCTCGACAACGTCATCCGCACCCTGGCCCTGCGCAACTTCGGCCTGGTGGTGCTGACCGCGACGCCGCAGGTCCAGCAACTGCTGGCAGCGATTGTCGACAACCTCGACGACCTGGGCCAGGCCGATTCACGCCGGGTCAAGGACCCCAGTGTCAACTGGGGGACCTACTACGACCAGGCACCGCGCGTACTGGTTTCGCGCCTGTCCTCGCCCAGTGCCTGGCTCAAGGCGCCGACACCTTCCATCCCGCCACCGCAGTTCGCCCACCAGGCGTCTGTCTGACCCATGTGCGTGCCGGGCGCTTCGCTGCCCGGCACGCCGGAGATCCTATGCACGCCAACACGCGTTATGAAAACTTCATCGTCTTCCTGGCTCCCCTGGTCAACAGCCTGGGGGGCATCGCCATCGACCTGTATGCGCCGAGCCTGCCGTCCATCGGGCGCGAACTCGGGGCGGGGCCTGCGCTGATGCAGAACACCATCACCATCACGCTGCTGTTCTATGCCCTGGGGCAGCTGTTCTTCGGCGTGATGGCCGACGCGCGCGGGCGGCGACCTGCCGTACTGCTGGGCCTGGGTGTGTTCGTGGCCGGCAGCCTGCTGGCGACCGCCGCGACGTCCATCGAGATGCTGCTGCTGGCGCGTGCGCTGCAGGGCTTTGCCATTGGCGCCTGCCAGGTCGTTGCCCGTGCTGTGCTGGTCGACGTCGTCAAAGGCCCGCGCTTCTACGTCGCGATCATCTACCTCAGCCTGGCGTTCGGCCTGGGGCCCGTCATCGCGCCCTATATCGGTGGGCTGATCGAGGTGCATTTCGGCTGGCGCTACAACTTCGTGCTGTATGCCGCCTATGCCGTCATGGTCCTGGCTTTCGTCGTTGCCGGGCTCAAGGAGTCGCTGCCCGCCAGTGCCCGCCGCGGCGCCTTGCAGACAGTGGTCGGCTATCGGTTCATTCTGGCCGACAGACGCTTCCGTGCTTCGGTGGTGGTACTCGGCGCGAGCTTTTCCGCATTCTTGCTGTGGAACGTGTTCGGGCCGCATATCGTCCAGGATGTGCTCGGCCATGACGCGCATTACTTCGGCACCACGGCGCTGGGGGTGGGATGCTGCTATCTGGTCGGCACGCTGACCAACCGTGCGCTGGTGCGCATCGTCTCACCCGATACCCTGATGTGGAGTGGGTTGGCGCTGTTTCTGCTCGGGGTGCTGTGCATCGCGGCGGCTGCCGACACCTTGAGCCTGGTGAACATTCTTGCTGGCATCATGCTGATCGCCTTCGGCCAGGGCTTTATCTTCTCCAATGCCATGGCCCGCTCGATGGCACTGTTTCCCGACCGCGCTGGGGTGGCTGCGAGCTTGCAGGGCTGCTTGATGCTGGTGTTCGGTTCGATTGCCTCGGCGACGGTCAGCGGCTTCGGGTTGGAGTCGAACCTGCCGATCGCCGGGGTGTTCGCGGTACTGATGCTGATATCTTTTTCCGGGATGCTGGGGGCACGGGTGGCGCGCCAGGCGTCCTTGGCCTAGGGGCTTGCACGAGTCGTATAGCGCGCCCGATCAATCCAGTGGCCGGGCCAGCAGACGGTCCAGCTACTGGGCATAGGCAGCAAGCGCTGCCGGCCTCGCGCAACCGTCACCCCAGTGCTTCGTGCTCTTGCTTGTACAGTTGCAGGCCACGGGCCTGATAGTTGGCCAGAGCGGCGGGGTGGTCGAGGCTGCAGGTGTGCACCCAGACCCGCCGCGTGCCGGGCCACTCCCAGGCGCTGCGGATGGCCTGGCTGAGCAGCGGGCCGCCGAAGCCCTTGTCAAGAAACTGCGGGGCGAGGCCGAAGTAGCGGATCTCGGCGTTCTCGCCGTCGGGGCGGTGCAGTTCGTAGTAGCCGGCGATGGCGCCACGGTAGTAGGCGACCCAGGTGCGGTGGCAGTCCTGGCCGACAACCGCCAGCCACTGCTCGTCGCTCCAGCTGTTCAGGTCGTTCCAGCCCCAGGCCTTGCCCACCAGTTGGTAGAGGAAACGGTTGAGCTGCGGTTGGACGACTTCGCACTCGACGATCGTCAGGCCATCGGGAACAGGCTTGCAGCGCAGGGCGTGCGCAGAGGTCATTTCCAGGTAGTAGGTGGTCAGCGTGGTGGTCACCGGCGGGGCTCCAGGTCGGGGGCAAGCCCGCTAGCGTACCTGCCAGGGCGTGAGGATCAAAGCCTGTCGGTCTTTACTCAAGCCGATGTAGGCGGGATATCGGCGGGTGTATCGATATCGCGCAGGATGCCAGGGTCGTCGAGATCCAGCACAAGACAGGCGTGAGGGTTGGCTTCGATGACCGGTCGCCCACCCTGGTCACCGTGCAGGCGGGTGAGGGCCGCCCAGAAATGGCGCCCGAAGATGACCGGATGGCCACGTCGGCCTTGGTAGCACGGCAGGAGGATAAGCTCGGCAGCGAGGTGACCGAGCAGGTGTTCGAAGGTGCGTGGTGCGATCCACGGCATATCGCCAAGCAGCACGGCCACGGCCGGGGCATCGATGCTGGCCAGGGCCGTGATGCCGGCCGCGAGGCTCGCTCCCATGCCATCAGCTGCCTGTGCGGCGCGTACGATGTGGACTTGCGCATCGATGCCCAGAGTTTGCGGATCATCGTCGCAGCGCACCACCACATACACCGGGTCGAAACAGGCTTGTACCTGTTTCAAGGTGCTGGCCAGTAGTCCCTGTCCATCCGCGAGCACGGCCTTGCGCTTGTCGCTGCCAAAGCGCGTGCCGCGTCCGGCGGCGAGCACAAGGGCGGCGCAGCGAGCTCTGGCTTGGGGTTCGGTCATGCTGGGTTGTCCGAGTGTGACGGCATGGAAAGCTCGCAAGCATACCGCAGGGTCAGGTGGCAGGCAGTGTCTGTTCCCGCGCCTGCTTGGCCTTGGTGACGTTCACTGCACCAGGCAGTTCGACGCCGTTCTTGGCGGCGAGGATCTCGGCCATCACACTCACGGCAATTTCGGCTGGGGTCTTGCTGCCGATGTAGATGCCGATGGGGCCGTGCAGGCGCGCAAGGCTGGCATCGGACTCACCGAAGTGCTCGATCAGCCGCGCGCGACGCTGCTGGCTGTTGCGCCGCGAGCCGATGGCACCGATATAGAAAGCCGGGCCATGCAGCGCTTCGAGCAGGGCCAGGTCGTCGAGCTTGGGGTCGTGGCTGACCGCGACGATGCAGGTGCGCACGTCCGGGGCGAAGTCGCGCACGACATCGTCGGGCATGCCGACCAGACACTCGACACCGGCCACGTTCCAGCCGTCGATGTACTCGGGCCGAGGGTCGCAGACCGAAACACGAAACCCATTGAACAGGGCCATGGTCGCCAGGTATTCGGCCAGGGCGCCCGCGCCGATCAGCAGCAGTCGATAACCTGGACCCAGGGTGCTTGCCATGTGCTCGCCATCAACGCTGAACTGCTCCGGGGCAGCACTGGGGAGGAGGGTGGCCGCGCCGCTGTGCAGGTCGAGCTGACGGCGCACCAGTTGGCCGCTGTCGAGCTGCTCAAGCAGTTGGGCCAGCGACTGCCACGATGGCGAAAACTCCAGAATCAGCTCAAGCGTGCCGCCACAGGGCAGCCCGAAGCGATGGGCCTCGTCGGCGGTAACGCCGTAGCGCACCCGCTGTGGGGTGCTGTCAGGCAGGCCGGGGCCACCGTAGGCGGTGGTGTAGCGGTGGATCAGGTCGTCTTCGATGCAGCCGCCGGAGACGCTGCCGACCACACGCCCGTCGCTGCGCAAGGCCATCATCGAGCCGACCGGGCGTGGTGACGAACCCCAGGTACGGGCGACGGTGGCCAGTAGCACGCGGTGGCCGGCTTGCAGCCAGTCCCGAGCGGTACGCAGGACCAGCAGGTCGATACTTTCCATGGGCGCTCCTTCAACGCATATGCAGCACGATCGGGCTGCTGCTGGCAGGGTCGGTATGTTCACGCAGCTTGGCCACCGCCTGTGCATCGACCGCACCACCGGTATTACCCCAGGTCGTACGGACGAAGCTCAGCACTTCGGCGATCTCCTGGTCCGACATCTGTTCACGCAGCGCGGGCATGCGGTAGGCATCCGGCACCCCGGCGGCGACGATACGCTGCGAGCCGTTGAGGGTGATATTGATTGCCGAGGCGTTTTCCTTGGCCAGCATCGAGGTCGCACCGGCCAGTGGCGGAATCCACTCGGCCTGGCCCTGGCCGTCAAGGCCATGGCACGACGCGCAGCGGGTCACGTAGCTGTGTGCGCCCGGGGCATCGAGGCGGGTAGCCGCCGACACGGCCTGATACTGCCAGGGGGCGCCGTCGCGCTGGGGGTCGCCCGGCAGCGACTTCAGGTAGCGGGCAATCGCGCCCAGGTCTTCGTCGCTCATGAACTGCGTGGAGTTGTTGAACGCCTCGGTCATCGAACCGTACACCACCGCATGTTTGTTGCGACCGGTCTTGAGGAACTGCACGATCTCGGGTTCGCTCCAGCGCCCAAGCCCGGTGTTGTGGTCCTGACGCAGGCTCGGCGCGTACCAGCCGTCGAGCAGGGCTCCGGCGAGAAACGCCTTGCCGGAGTCGTCCAGCGCCTTCTCGTTGAAGGCAAGGCCACGTGGCGTATGGCAACTGCCGCAGTGGCCCGGGCCCTGGACGATATAGGCGCCGCGGTTCCACAGGGGGTCTTCGGTGGGCTTTTCAGCGTAGGGCTTGTCGGCGGCGAACAGGCCGTTCCACAAGGCGATCGGCCAGCGCAGGTTCAGCGGCCAGGGAATATCGCTGGGGATATTGGCCTGGTCTGACGGCTGCACGCCCTTCATGAAGAAGGCATAGAGCGCCCTCATGTCGTCATCGCTGAGCTTGGCGTAGGACGGGTAGGGCATGGCCGGGTACAGCCGGCGCCCGCCCGGCCCGACGCCGTGGCGCACGGCGCGGTCGAAGTCGGCGAGGCTGTAGCTGCCGATACCGTTGTTGCGGTCCGGGGTGATGTTGGTGGCATGGATCGCGCCCAAGGGTGTTGCCATTTCCAGGCCGCCGGCGAACGGCGCCTTGCCCGGCAGGCTGTGGCACGCCACGCAGTCGCTCAGGCGCGCGACGTATTCGCCGCGGGCGATCAGCGCCTGGTCGGGGCTTGGGGTTTCCTGCTCGAAGGGCGAGGTGACCTCGCGGGTGACATACCAGGCCAGCAGGCCTGCCGCGACAAGGCACGGCAGCGCGAGCCAGCGGGTGGTGGTTACCAGTCGGCTGTTTTTCATGAGGGCTTCCGTGTCAGGCAAAGGTATGGCGGCTCAGGGGCAGGCTGCGCGCGCGTTGGCCGGTCAGCCGCGCCACGGCGTTGGCCACCGCTGGTGCCACTGCCGGCAGCGGCGGCTCGCCGATGCCACCCATCTTCGCCCCGCTCTCGACGATGCGCACATGCACCCGGGCCATGCGCGATGGCGGCAGGATCGGGTACAGGTCGTAATTGCGCGCACGCGGCATGCCGTTGACCCACACCGCTTCCTCCACCAGCGTCTGCGACAGGCCGAGCGCCACGGCGCCGTTGACCTGATGCTCGACGATCGCCGGGTTGACGATGCTGCCCGGGTCGATCGCCTGCCAGATGTCGTGCACCTTGACCTGGCCGTTCTCGATCGACACTTCGGCAATCACCGCCGCCTCCGAACCGAACGGCGAAGCCATGGCCACGCCGCGGGCACGCTTGGTGCCATCCTCGGCGGTAAATGGCCCGCGTTTCCAGCCACCGGACAATTCGCCGACTGCCTGCAGTAGGGTGGTCAGGCGTTGATTGTCGCGCAACAGGTGCAGGCGCAGCTCGAACGGGTCGTGCCCGCCTTTGTCGGCCAGTTCATCAAGGAACGACTCATAGAAGAAGTCGTTCAGCGAATTACCGACCGAACGCCAGTAGCCCAGCATGGCCGGGCCCTTGACATAGATTTGCGCGATGCGTTTGTTGGCAATGGCATAGGACTTGCCCGCCAGGCCTTCCACGGCAGTGGGGTCGATCTTCTCGCCCTGTTTGCCTGCGATTGCCTCGGTCGGGCCCTCGGTGGCGCTGACCGCTTCGATGGCAACCGGCAGGCCCTTCTCGTCGAGCCCGGCGCGGAACTTGACCACTGCCACGGGCCGCAGCACGTCACGTACGAACTCTTCCTCGCGGGTCCAGATCAGCTTGACCGGGCGCCCGACCGCCTTGGCCAGGGCAATGGCCTGTGGGTAGGGGTTGGCCGAGTCGTACAGGAAGTGGCGCCCGAAGAAGCCGCCCAGGAGCGGCGAATGCAGGATGATCTGCTCCTTGGCAAGGCCGGTGCGCTTGGCGATGTCGTCGCGGAACATGTCCGGGGCCTGGTTGGGCAGCCAGACTTCGAGCGATCCATCGGGATTGAAGCGCGCGAGCGCCGACGGTGGTTCGAGCTGGCCGTGGTTGAGGTACTGGTTGTGGTAGGTGGCTTCCACCTGGGTCTTGGCCCCCTTGAGCGCAGCCGCCACATCGCCTTCGTTCTCGTCATCGCGCGCCGGGCCGGTTTGCGCGGCCAGGTGATCGCGATAGGCATCGCTGGAGAAGTCGGCTGGCATCGTGCGCACCTTCGAATCGGCGCCTGGCTCCTGCCAGTCGACCTGTACCGCCTCCACGGCACGCTTGGCATGCCACCAGCGTTCGGCGACCACCGCCACGGCACCCGGCAGTACGTGCACCGAATGCACGCCCTTCATCGCCTTGACCTGCGCTTCGTTGCGCAGGCCGCCCACGGTCATGCCCAGCCGTGGCGCGTGCTGTACCGCCGCGTGGAGCATGTCGTCGACCTTGAGGTCGATACTGTACAGGGCCTTGCCGGTGGACTTGTCATAGGCATCGACACGGCGTACCGGCTTGCCGATCCAGCGGAACTGGCTGGGATCGCGCAGCTTGATGCTGGCCGGATCCGGGACTGGCAGGTCCATGGCGCGCTCGGCCAGGTCGCCATAAGCGACCGAGCGGCCGGAGGCAGCATGCACCACCTTGCCCGGTTCGGTGCTCAGCTCACTGACCGGCACCTTCAGGGTGTCGGCACCGGCCTGCAGCAGCATCGCCCTGGCCAGCGCGCCAAGGCGGCGCATGGTCGGGTAGCTCATGCGCACCGACATGCTGCCGCCGGTGATGCGCAGGCCATTTTCCATCACCACGTAGGCTTCGCCGGGCGGTGCGGCATCGATCAGGAAGCTGGCCGGGTCCATATCCAGTTCTTCGCCGACGATCTGCGCCATGGCGGTGAATGTGCCCTGGCCACCTTCCATGAAGGGGCAGAGCAGGCGCACGGTGCCGTCAGGGCGGATTTCCAGGAATGCCGGCACCTGCGTGCCGCGTTCTACGGCCGCCGCGGTGGCGGCCTGCACTCGGGCCGAGCCGAGCGGCAAGCCAAAGCCGATCACCAGCGCACCGATGGCGCTACCCGCGAGAAAGCGGCGGCGCGAAAGATTGACCGGCTGATCCAGTTTCAGGTCGCGCAGTTCGGACGGGATGTCGAGGGGCGAGTTCATCAGACGCTCTCCTTGGCGGCAGGCTGGCCGGCGAGCTCATGCACCGCGGCGTGGATCGCGTTGTAGGTGCCGCAGCGGCACAGGTTGACCATTGCGGCATTGATCTGCTCGTCGCTCGGCGCTGGCGTGTGCTTGAGCAGCGCGGTCGCGGCCATCACCTGGCCAGACTGGCAGTAGCCGCACTGGGCGACCTGATGCTCGACCCAGGCTGCGACCACCCGCTTGCCCACCGGGTCGGCCTCGATCGCTTCGATGGTGGTCACTTCACGGCCAACCACACCGGCCACCGGCGTGACACAGGCACGCACCACGTTGCCGTCCACCAGCACCGAGCAGGCGCCACATTGGGCTAGGCCGCAGCCATATTTCGTGCCGGTCATGCCCAGGTCATCGCGGATCACCCACAGCAGTGGGGTATCGGCGTCGGCGTCGACCTGATAGGTCTTCTGGTTGATGCGTAGTTCCATGGCGTTCACCCGCTGATCATCGGTTGGTGTTTCGTTGTTATACGCAGGGCGGTGCGTCGAGGCAGTGCCCTGGGAGGAACGCCGCGCGCGCAGGGCGGGTTTCCGATCTGAAAACTCTAGACCTTGGCGGACAGCTTTCCTATCCATCGGGCAGCATGTTCAGAGAATCAGGCAAGAAATCAAGTGGATTGCGCTAGTGGCAGGATCGGGCGGGGGCGTCGCAGCGGAGCTGTCACGCCCACGCTGTAGGGAAAATGCCGTCATCGATATTGGATGTCGGCATCCAGGCCAGTTGAACAGGGGTTGTTGATGAGCCGCCCGCGTTGGTTATCGGCGCGCGACGGCGTGCTGGACGCACTGTTCGTAGTAGGTCTGCTTGATGGCCTTCGGCGGCAGGCGTGAGCTGCTGTTGTAGGTTTGCTCGGTGATGCCGAACGCTGTCATGCGCATCCAGGGTTTGGCGAAGCGCCGCACTTGCAGCTTCTTGCGCGCTGCATAAAGCGTCACCCCGGAGAGCTTGGCGTGCTGCGCCTCCGAGGCGATCTGCGCGCCCCAGCCGCACACGCTGCGATCGTTCTGGCTCAGCGGCCTGGCCTGGGCGCCGAATGCGGTGGCCGCCAACACGCAGCTGGCCAGGGTTGCTAGAAATACCCGCATGTTGCTGTCCTAAGCGTCTGAAGGAAAAGGGAGTTTGCCTTCGCTTTCAGCGCCTGGGGGCCAGCAATTTGCCGTCAGGCGACGGGCAGCTTCGCCTGGCCCGAGACAGGCTGACGCAAGGAGTAACACGCCAGCCCGGCTATCCAGAGCACCGCCACGCCGTAGTTGATTCGTTGATAGAGGCCGAAGAGCTGGCCTGTTTCGGCTGCCCTTGCCATCAACGCCACCGTGCCGATGGAGACCACCGCACAGAGCAGGGAGCCGCTGGCCAGCAGCCGTGAATCAGCGATGCGCAATGCCAGCCAGACCCACAGCAGGGCGGCCAGGGTCAGCGACAGAAACATCAGCAGGCCGCTGAGGTTATGCATGTGCTGGGAGAACGACGGCTCGGTGGGGGTGCAACCCGGATCGCAGGCGAATGCACCAGTCCCAAGGCTCGCAACGCCGTGCAACAACACCAGCAGCGCACTCGCCAGGGCGACGTTCGAACGACGCCAACGGCGGGCCAGCCCCCAGGCGAACAAGGCAAACAGCAGTGCCAAAGGGAAGTTGTTGACCCAGGGCGAAAATGCCGCGGTCGGTGCGCCTGTTGCCCCGAGTTGGCTCATGGCCTGCTGCAGGTGCTGGTAACCGGGGTAAGCCTGGGCGGTAAACCAAACCCCCAGTAGCAACCAGGGTGGGATGAACAGGCCGGTGGTGAGCAGGGCTCGGTCGAGTGTCGTCATAGAATGCCTTCCTTGGGCCGTGCCGCGTCATCTGGCGGCACGTAAACCCGCACACTACAGGCCTCGACGGGCGATTCGCCACTCGTTTCGCATCAGAGGCCGGTCACCAGCATCACCACCAGCACGCAGGCCAGCAGTGCCAGGTAGGCCCGCGCATGCAGGGTATCGCTCAGGCGGCCCAGCAGCGGCGCAGCCAGGTGCATGCCGAGCCAGGCGCCTGCAGCCATTGCCAGTGCCGCACGCAGGTCGATATAGCCCAGCAGCCCGGAACCCAGGTTCGCTTCTGGCGCCGGCACCAGGGCATACACCAGGGTGGCGGCCAGCGCCATGGGCAATGACAGCGGGTTGGCCATGGCGGTGGCGGTGCCCATGCTGGCGCCGCGCCTGCGCATCAGCGGCACGGTCATCACGCTGCCGCCGACCCCCAGCAGCGCTGCCAGTGCGCCGATCGGCAGGCCGACCAAGGCAGCCGCAGCCTTGCCCAGCGGCACCGGACCTTGGTTGCCAACGCGCATGAAACCTGGACGCAGCCACGCATCGAGCAGGCTCAGCAGCAAGTAGCCGATAAACAGCCAACGCAGCCAGGTGCTGTCCAGGTACAGGGCGGCCCAGGCGCCAGCCATTGCCCCGAGGGCGATGGCCGGAGCCAGTGGGCGCACCAGGTCCCAGCGCAACGTGCCGGCGCGCTGGTGCCGCCAGGTGGCCAGGGCGCTGCTGAAGATCATCAGCATGGCCGAGGTGGCCACGGCGATCTGCATGGCGTGCAGCGCCACCGGGGAGCCCGCCGCATGGCGGGTGAGCAGCAACGCATAGAGCAAGGGCACGGCGAAGAAACCGCCGCCGAAGCCGAACAGCAGCGTGGTGACGCCAGCACACAGGCCGAAGACACCGAGCAAGGGGTACAGCATGATCGCCAGCCTTTGTCAGGGGAGTGGAGATGCAGGGTAGGGAGGCGAGGGCTGGCCAGCATTCGAGCATTGGCCAATAATCCGTGCGTTTCAGCCACGGGAGATCCCCATGCGCAATGTGCCGCTGTGCCAGGTCGATGCCACGCCACGTCCGGTGCTGGCGATCGCTACCGATTATCCGCCTGGCACGCTATTGCCACGCCACGTGCACCGGCGTGCGCAGTTCCTTTATGGCATGAGCGGTTTGATGGAAGTACTGACTGACGATGGCGCCTGGGTCGTTCCACCCTACAGCGGTGTGTGGATTCCGTCGGGGAAGCCCCATCAGGTGCTGATGCGAGGGGTGAGCACGCGCAGCTTGTACATCGAGGCCGTTGCGGCGCCGAGACTGGGACAGGCCTGCGAGGCGCTGCTGGTCACGCCGCTGCTGCATCAGTTGCTGCTGGCCAGTGCCGAACTGCCCGCGTTGTATGACCCTCAAGGGCGCGACGGCCAACTGGTCGGCCTGATCCTGCATGAGCTGCGCAGCGCCGAGCGCCTGCCGCTGTTCGCGCCGATGCCAGGGGAGCCGCGCCTGGCGCTCTTGTGCCAGGCGTTTCTCGCGGCGCCTTCGATCAGCACGACGGCCGAGGCCTGGGCGATGCACCTGAACTGGAGCCCGCGGACATTCAGCCGGCGCTTTCGCGAACAGACCGGGTTGTCGTTCGGACAATGGCGTCAGCAAGCCTGCCTGATGGCAGCCGTCACGCGATTGGCAGCGGGTGAGGCGGTCACCCGGGTTGCCCTCGACCTTGGGTATGACAGCCCCAGTGCGTTTTCCAGCATGTACCGCAGGGTCATGGGCGAGGCGCCCTCGGCGGTTCGGCACAAGGCTTTGGCGGCGAGATGAAAACCCTGGCGGATGTATGTGATCGTACAACTGCATGAGCTATGATGACGGCTGTCTTTTCACGATGAAACGTACAGGGCATGACAGAGCAGCAGCTACAGGCACGGACCCGACGCAAACCGCGCAGTCTGGCGCAGGAACTGGTCACAGTGCTGACCGAACGTATTCGCAGCGGCCAACTCAAGCGTGGCGACAAACTGCCGACCGAATCGCAGATCATGGTCGAGGAGGGCGTCAGCCGCACGGTGGTGCGCGAGGCGATCTCGCGGCTGCAGGCCGCCGGCCAGGTGGAGACCCGCCACGGCATCGGCACCTTCGTGCTCGACGCGCCGAGCACCGGCGGTTTCCGTATCGACCCGGCGACCATCGTCACCCTGCGCGAGGTGCTGGCGGTGCTGGAGTTGCGCATCGCCCTGGAGATCGAGTCGGCCGGGCTCGCCGCCCAGCGCCGTAGCGACGAACAACTGACCGGCATGCGTGCTGCGCTCGACGAAATCAACGAAGGCGCCGCGCATGCCTCCGATGCGGTCTCGGCGGATTTCCAGTTCCACCTGCGCATCGCCCAGGCCAGCGGCAATCATTATTTCGCTGATATCATCAATCACCTGGGTACCAGCATCATTCCCCGTACCCGGCTCAATTCGGCGCGCCTGGCCCATGATGACCAGGCCCATTACATGAGCCGCCTGAGCCATGAGCACGAGGCCATCTATGAAGCCATTGCCCGACGCGACAGCGAAGGAGCGAAAATGGCCATGCGCCTGCACCTGAGCAACAGCCGCGAGCGGCTGCGCCAGGCGCATGAGGCGGCAGAAGCACAGGGCGTCTGACAGGCTTCAACACGCTAACCCGCTCTCATCGGTGCGTTTGTGGGCGGGGAAAGGCTCACGACTGTTTCTTCGAGAGAAATAATCAATTGCCACCCGCAGTGATTCTAAGTGTCGGGCGAATGAGTAAGGATTGATACACCCTCACTCAACCGTTCAGGTGCCACCATGAACCAGCCTCCGTCGGACCTCAAGCCCTCTCCCTGGCACGACGGCGAGCTTACGCTGCAGCGCAGCGTCGGTGCGGTCGAGCGCATGGTGGGGATTGGCAAGGTGCAGATGTCGCGTGACTTCATGCCCGACCAGCACCGTGAGTTCTATGCCCAACTGCCTTTCGTGGTGCTCGGCAGCGTCGACCCGCACGGCGATCCGTGGGCGACGCTGCGCACCGGCCAGCCCGGTTTCATGCAATCCCCCGATCCGCGCCGGCTGCTCCTGGACCTGCCCCGTGAGCCAGCCGATCCTGCGGATGCCGGGCTGGAGGACGGTGACGGCGTCGGCATGCTCGGCATCGAGTTGCACACCCGCCGACGCAATCGCCTGAACGGCTTCGTGCGCCGGGCAGACGACAGCGGTTTTACCATCGAGCCGACCCAGTCCTATGGCAACTGCCCGCGCTATATCAATCTGCGCCGCTATGTCTTCGATGACAGCGCGCCCGGCGAGCCCAGCGAGTCGAGCGAGCTGAACGCAGCGGACCGCGCGATGGTGGCCGCCGCCGACTCCTTCTACGTTGCCTCGTACGTGGTGCGCGATGGCGTGTGCCAGGTGGACGTCTCGCACCGTGGCGGCAAGCCTGGCTTCGTCCACATCGACGTCGACGGCACGCTGAGCGTGCCTGATTTCAATGGCAACCTGTTCTTCAATACTTTGGGCAACATGCTGCTCAACCCCCGTGCCGGGCTGGTGTTCGTCGACATGCGCAGCGGCGACCTGCTGCAGATGACCGGGCGCACCGAAGTGATCGTCGACGATCCACAGACACTCGCCTTCATCGGCGCCGAGCGCATGTGGCGGTTCTACCCCGAGCGGATCGTCCGCCGACCGGGAGGATTGGCGCTGCGCTGGGTCGACATGGATGACGGCATCTCGCCCAATGTGTTGATGACCGGCAGTTGGGAAGACATGCAGGCGCGCCTGAAGGCCGCGGCATTGCAGCAAAGTTGGCGTCCGTACCGGGTAACGCAGATCGTCGACGAGAGCGAGCACATCCGTTCGTTCCACCTGGCGCCCGACGATGGTCTGGGCTTGCCGGTGCGCCAGGCGGGGCAGCACCTGCCGATCCGGGTACGGTTGCCTGGGGAGGAGGCGCCATTGGTGCGCACCTACACCCTGTCTGGCGCGCCGGCCGATGATGCACTGCGCATCAGCGTCAAGCGCGAAGGTGTGGTCTCTCGGCACCTGCATGAGCAGGTCAGGATCGGCGACCTGATCGAGGCGCGTGCGCCGGCCGGAGCCTTCACCCTCGATGCTACGGTGCGCCGTCCGGTAGTCTTGCTGGCCGCGGGCGTAGGGGTGACCCCCGTCTTGGCCATGGCCAGGCACCTGGTCAATGAGGGGCGGCGTACACGCTACGCCCGACCGGCCTGGGTGTTTCAATCGGCCTCGACCCGGGCACAACTGGCCTTTGCCAGTGAATTTGCAGCGCTGGTGACTGCCTCCGAGGGCAAGCTCAGGCATGTGCGCCTGCTCAGCGACGCCAGCGGTGCGGTAGCAGGCGTGGATTACGAGCGCGAAGGGCGTCTGGGCGTCGACCTGTTGCGCGAGCTGCTGCCGTTCGACGACTACGACTTCTACCTGTGCGGGCCGCAGGGGTTCATGCAGCAGATGTACGACGGCCTGCGCGCACTGGATATCAACGATGCACGGATCCACGCCGAGGCCTTCGGCCCATCGAGCCTGCGCCGCACGCGCAGTGAACAGCAGGCAGCGCCGGCCTTGCCGGCGGTGGCCACTGAGTCGGTTGCGGTGATGTTCATGGACTCGGCGAAAGAGGCGCGCTGGAACCCAGGGGATGGCTCGCTGCTGGAACTGGCCGAGCAGCGTGGCCTCGAGCCGCCTTTTGGCTGCCGTGGCGGGTCATGCGGAAGTTGTCGGACCCGTGTGCTCAAGGGGGCGGTCACCTATGCCGAGGCACCGGAGTTCGCCGTGGCGCAGGACGAGGCGTTGATCTGCTGCGCCATGCCGGCTGACGGATCCGGGCCCTTGCACCTGGCGTTGTGATAGCAAGCTGTCTCTTCGGTTGTAGGAGCAACTGTCTTGTTCAAAATCTAAAGACCAGCCCAATCCCTGTGAGGGCAACTGTCTTGTTCAAAATCTAGAAGCCAGCCCAATCCCTGTGGGAGCGGGCTTGCCCGTGAACACGGGCGTAGCCCGTGCCAGGCAGCGCGCTATCTTTTTCGCGGGCAAGCCCGCTCCTACAAGCGCGTCAGAGCGCGCGGTCGCTCCACTGACCATTGACCAGGCGTCGCAGCCCCAGTGGGTTGCCGTCCTGCAGGGCCTTCGGCAGCAAGGCCTGCGGGTAGTTCTGGTAGCACACCGGACGCAGGAAGCGATCGATGGCCAGGGTGCCGACCGAAGTACCGCGGGCGTCGGAGGTGGCCGGGTAGGGGCCGCCGTGCACCATGGCATCGCTCACTTCCACACCGGTCGGGTAGCCGTTGACCAGAATCCGTCCGACTTTTTCTTCCAGCAGCGGCACCAGCCAGGCATAGGCCTCGAAGTCTTCGGGTTCGCCGATCAGGGTGGCCGTGAGCTGGCCGCGCAGGCCCAGCAGCGCGGCGCGCAATTGAGCATCGTCACTGACTTCGACGGCCACGGTGGTGGGGCCGAACACTTCTTCCTGCAGCAGCGGGTCGGCGTCCACCAGCAGGCGTGCGTCGGCCTTGAACAGCTGGGCACGGGCCTGGCTGCCTGCCTGCGCCTGGCCGGCCAGGTGCTCGATGCCGACGTGCGCTTGCAGGTGTTCCAGCCCGCTCACATAACTGCGCAGGCCCCCGGCATTGAGCAGGGTCTGCCCAGCCTGCTGCGCCAGGTGCTGGCCGAGGTCGGCGAGCAACTGGCTGAACGGCGCCGACTGCAGGCCGATCACCAGCCCTGGGTTGGTACAGAACTGACCGGCGCCCAGGCATACGGAGCCTGCCAATTCACGGGCGATGGTCTCGCCGCGTTTGGCCAATGCGCCAGGCAGCACGATCACCGGGTTGATGCTCGACATCTCGGCGAATACCGGGATCGGCTGTGGACGTTCGGCGGCCATGCGGCACAGGGCGTCGCCGCCCTTGAGCGAGCCGGTGAAACCGACCGCCTGGATGGCCGGATGCTTGACCAGCCACTCGCCCACGCCGCCGCCGAAGACCATGTTGAACACGCCTTTGGGCATGCCGGTGCGTTCGGCCGCACGGACGATGGCGCAACCCACCAGGTCGGCGGTGGCCATGTGGCCGCTGTGCGCCTTGAACACCACCGGGCAGCCGGCGGCCAGCGCAGCTGCGGTGTCGCCGCCTGCGGTGGAAAAGGCCAGCGGGAAGTTGCTGGCACCGAACACCGCCACCGGGCCTACGCCGATGCGCATCTGGCGCAGGTCGACCCGTGGCAGGGGTTGACGGTCCGGCAGCGCCAGGTCGATACGGGCACCGAGGAAATCACCCCGGCGCAGCACTTGGGCGAACAGACGCATTTGCCCGCTGGTACGGCCGCGCTCGCCCTGAATGCGGGCAGCGGGCAGCGCGGTTTCGCGGCAAACGATAGCGACGAAGCTGTCGTCCAGCTCATCCAGTTCGGCGGCAATCGCGTCGAGGAACTCGGCGCGACGGGTGGGTGGCAACTGGCGGAACTCGGCGAAGGCGGCGGCAGCGGCTTTGGCGGCTTGATCGACTTCGTCTTCGGTAGCTTGCATGAAGCTGTAGGGCAGGGCCTCGCCCGTGGTGGCGTCCAGGCTCTGCAGGCGCTGTTGGCCGGCGGCACTGCGCTGGCCGGCGATGAAGTTGTGGCCGAGGATCTCAGGCATGGGGTGCTCCTGTAGTCGCTGAAGGAATAATGTTGTCTGGGCGGGTTCGCTTGCCCCCCAGTGGGAGCGGGTTCACCCGCGAAGCAGACGACTCGGTGTATGGCACCGGCGGCGCCGGTGTTCGCGGGTAAACCCGCTCCCACAGAGAGAACGCTGTCAGGTAATCGGTGCCGGGTTGAACAGGGTGATGTCGTTGTGCAGCTTGTGCCGCTCGGCCCAGGTCTGCTTGCGGCCGCTGGCAACGTCGAGGTAGTAGTGGAACAGCTCCCAGCCCAGCTCCTCGATGCTTGCTCGACCGCTGGCGATGCGCCCGGCATCGATGTCGATCAGGTCGGGCCAGCGCTGGGCCAGTTCGCTGCGGGTGCAGACCTTGACCACGGGGGCCATGGCCAGCCCGTAAGGTGTGCCGCGACCCGTGGTGAACACGTGCAGGTTCATGCCCGCTGCCAGTTGCAGGGTGCCGCAGACGAAGTCGCTGGCCGGCGTCGCGCAGAAGATCAGGCCTTTGCGTGCGACGCGCTCGCCTGGGCCGACCACGCCCTGGATCGCAGCGCTGCCGGACTTGACGATCGAGCCCAGGGACTTTTCGACGATGTTCGAGAGCCCGCCTTTCTTGTTGCCCGGCGTGGTGTTGGCGCTGCGGTCGGCTGCACCCTGTTGCAGGTAGCGGTCGTACCAGTCCATTTCGCGTACCAGCGCGTCGGCCACTTCCGGGGTTTCGGCGCGGGAGGTGAGCATGTAGATGGCGTCGCGGACCTCGGTGACCTCCGAGAACATCACCGTGGCACCGGCGCGCACCAGCAGGTCGGCGGCATAGCCCAGCGCCGGATTGGCGGTGATGCCGGAGAAAGCGTCGCTGCCGCCGCACTGCATGCCCAGGATCAGCTCACTGGCCGGCACCGTTTCGCGACGGCGCTGGTCGAGCTTCTTCAGGCGGGTTTCAGCCAGTTGCATGATCTGTTCGATCATCTCGACGAAACCCAGCGAAGCGTCCTGCAGGCGATACAGCCAGGGCTCGCTGAGGTCCACGGACGGGTCGTCTTCGTGCATCACCTGGCCGGCCTGCAGCTTTTCGCAACCCAGGCTGATGACCAGGGCTTCGCCGCCCAGGTTGGGGTTGCGCGCCAGGTTGCGCACGGTGCGGATGGGGATATAGGCGTCACGCGCGTTGATCGCCACGCCACAGCCGTAGCTGTGGGTGAGGGCGACCACGTCATCGACGTTGGGGTACTTGGGCAGCAGCTCGTCGCGGATGCGTTTGACCGCGTGGTCGAGCACGCCGGTCACGCATTGCACGGTAGTGGTGATGCCGAGGATGTTGCGGGTACCGACGGTGCCGTCGGCGTTGCGATAGCCTTCGAAGGTAAAGCCTTCAAGTGGTGGCAGGGCCGCGGGCACTGCGTCGCAGCGCGGCAGGCTGTCGAGTTCGGGGGCGGCGGGCATCGATAACTGGGTTTCCTGAACCCAACTGCCCTGACGCAGGTCTTGCAGGGCATAACCGATGATCTGTCCATAGCGGCGTACAGGCTCGCCCTGGTGGATATCGACGGTGGCGACCTTGTGGCTTTGCGGCACGCCCTCGACCAGGGTCAGGCCATCGGCGAAGCGCGCACCTTCGCCCAGGCCACCGTCATTGACCACCACCACGACATTGTCGTCATCGTGCAGGCGGACGTAGCGGGGCGACTCGGAATGTTCGATCAACTGCATGGTCAGGCCCTTCTTGTCATTTCTTTCAGGCTTTTATCCGGCTACCGACGCCCGCTGCCGGGCGTCGGCGTGCTTCAGGTTACTGGCGCGAGCCGGCCAGTTCGGCGTTCGGCGCCGCTTGCGGCCCAGCTTCTTCCTTGAGCTCGATGCGCTTGATCGGGCCGACGATCACCAGGTAGCTGAATACCGCTACCAGCGCATTGGCGCCCACGTACACCAGCGCCCATTTGAACGAGCCGGTGGCGCTGATGATGTAGCCGATGACGATCGGCGTGGTGATCGACGCGATGTTGCCGAAGGTGTTGAACAGGCCACCCGAGAGCCCCGCGATCTGTTTGGGCGAGGTGTCGGCGACCACGGCCCAGCCCAGGGCGCCGATGCCTTTGCCGAAGAAGGCCAGGGTCATGAAGCCGACCACCATCCACTCGGCGTCGACGTAGTTGCAGAAGACCATGGTGGTCGACAGCAACAGGCCGCAGACGATTGGCAGCTTGCGCGAGAAGGTCAGCGAGTTGCCGCGGCGCAGCAGCCAGTCCGACAGCACTCCGCCCAGCACCCCACCGATGAAGCCGCAGATGGCCGGCAAGGAGGCGATGAAGCCGGCCTTGAGGATGGTCATGCCGCGCTCCTGCACCAGGTACACCGGGAACCAGGTCAGGAAGAAGTAGGTGATGGCGTTGATGCAGTACTGGCCCAGGTACACGCCCAGCAGCATGCGACTGGTCAGCAGTTGCTTGATGTAGCCCCATTTCGGGCCGTCGTTGCTGCGTTTCTGGTCCATGTCCACCAGGCCGCCGTTCTGCTCGATGTGCTCGAGTTCGGCCTGGCTGATGCGTGGGTGCTGGCGAGGGTTGTAGATGGTCTTCATCCATACCATCGAGAACAGGATGCCAAGGGCGCCCATGACCACGAACACATGCTCCCAGCCGAAGGTGAACACGATCCAGCCCATCAGCGGTGCGAACAGCGCGGTGGCGAAGTACTGCGCCGAGTTGAAGATCGCCGAAGCCGTGCCGCGTTCGGCGGTGGGGAACCAGGCCGCAACGATCCGGGCATTGCCCGGGAACGACGGGGCTTCGGCGAAACCGACCAGAAAGCGCAGGGTGAACAGGGTGACGACCGCCCAGGCCACCGGCAGGCCGCCGACGAAACCTTGCAGCAAGGTGAACAGCGACCAGGTGAAGATGCTGAATGCGTAGACGTTCTTCGAACCGAAGCGGTCGAGCAACCAGCCGCCGGGAATCTGCCCGGCCACGTAGGCCCAGCCGAAGGCGGAGAAGATGTAACCGAGGGTGACCGCGTCGATGCCCAGATCCTTCTGCAGGCTTGAACCGGCGATGGCGATGGTGGCGCGGTCGGCATAGTTGATCGTGGTCACCAGGAACAGCATGAACAGGATCAGGTAGCGTACATGCGTCTTTTTCGTCGCTTGCATGCTGGTGTTCTCCCACTATTTATTGTTGTGCGGGGCATTCGGATTGTGGGCCGGAGCGCGGGTGGCACTCCGGCAGCGGCATTGGCAGGCCGCGGGGCTGCGCTTATTGCGGGCCCATCTTGTCCATCAGGGCGGCGAGCATTTCGTACTCTTCGCCGGTGAGGTCGGTCAGCGGGGTGCGTACCGGGCCTGCATCATAGCCAGCAAGCTTGGCGCCGGCCTTGACGATGCTCACGGCGTAACCGGCCTTGCGGTTGCGGATGTCCAGGTATGGCAGGAAGAAGTCATCGATCAACTTGCCGACCGTGGCGTGGTCGTCGCGGGCGATGGCGTTGTAGAAGTCCATTGCGGTCTTGGGGACGAAGTTGAACACGGCCGAGGAGTAGACCGGCACGCCCAGCGCCTTGTAAGCCGCAGCATACACCTCGGCGGTCGGCAGGCCACCCAGGTAGCTGAAGCGATCGCCCAGGCGGCGACGAATCGACACCATCAGCTCGATATCACCCAGGCCATCCTTGTAGCCGATCAGGTTCGGGCAGCGCTCAGCCAGTTTTTCGAGCTGCGCCGCGTTCAGGCGGCAGACGTTGCGGTTGTAGACCACCACACCGATCTTCACCGAATTGCACACGGCCTCAACGTGGGCGGCTACGCCGTCCTGGCTGGCTTCGGTGAGGTAGTGCGGCAGCAGCAGCAGACCTTTGGCGCCCAGGCGCTCGGCTTCCTGGGCGTACTCGATGGCCTGGCGGGTAGCACCGCCCACGCCAGCCAGGATGGGTACGGAGGTGGCGCAGGTATCGACGGCGGTCTTGATCACCTGGCTGTATTCGCTGGCAGCGAGGGAGAAGAATTCACCGGTGCCACCGGCGGCGAACAGTGCGCTGGCACCATAGGGGGCCAGCCATTCCAGGCGCTTGATGTAGCCGGCGGGGTTGAAGTCGCCCTGGGCGTTGAAGTCGGTGACAGGGAACGACAGCAGGCCGTGGGAGAGGATGGATTTCAGTTCTTGTGGATTCATTGTTGTAGGCATCCTGTGGGCGCTTGGGTAAGAAGGTGTACCAAGGTGAGAGGTAAGTTATCGTACAACTTGTACGATGACTAGCCCTGCCCGAGAAATTTTTGCAGCGATGCCTATCCGCTGGGCCCTGTCGCGGTGAGCGGCAGCTGCTGGCGGATCACCTGGAACTGCGCTTTTGCGGGAGCGGGCTCGTCCCGCGATAGCGCCGCAACAGCCAACCGAAACGGCCGATCGTGCACTGCGGTCGATCAGTCATCGTATGTCTTCAGGAAAAAAAAGATCGCGGAGACAGGCACAAGCCCGCCGCCCGCTTCCACGGGAGGTGTTCTGGGACCAGCAGAGGGTGACCGGGGAAGCGGGGGCGACCTTGCGCCGCCCCGCGATCAAAGCTGACGAAGAGGGGGTCAGGCCGCCTGGTGGCGTTTGCTGGCCTGGGACTTGCGGACCTGGGCGCGGCAGGCGTCGCCGAAGGCTTGGAACATCTTGATCGAATCCGGGTTCTTCGCCGCTTGCCACTCGGGGTGCCACTGCACCGCGAACAGGAAGGGCGAAATGCTCGGTGCATGAATGGCCTCGACCAGGCCATCTTCGGCGTGGGCGATCGGCTCGATGCCTTCGCCGAGGTTGCGCAGACCCTGACCGTGCAGCGAGTTCACGCGGATCTCGTCGGTGCCCAGGGTTTCACGCAACCAACTGCCGGGTTTGATCTTCACCCCGTGGGAGGCGGCGTATTGCACGTCTACCGGGTCTTCAGGGTTTTCGCGATGGTCGTTGAAGCCTGGTTCGGCGTAGACCTTCTGGTAGATGTCACCACCCAGGGCCACGTTGATTTCCTGCATGCCGCGACAAATGCCGAAGATCGGCAGGCCGCGGGCGATGGCCAGTTGCACCAGGGGGATGTCGAACAGGTCGCGGTTCTTGTCCTGGGCCTTGCCGGGGGTTTCGTTCTCCTGGCCATAGAGAGCCGGATCGATATTGCTGCCGGCGCCGGTCAGGTAGATGCCGTCGGCCATGTCCAGGTACGCCTCGAGGGCGTCGGTGCCGCAGCAGGTCGGGACCAGGACCGGGATGCAGTCTGCGAAATCGACCAGGGGAGTGATGTATTTATGGGTCATGACCTGATAGTCGTGACCTTTGCGCTCTTGGCTGCCCATGGTCATCAGGACGACGGGCTTGCGCAGGGAGGGTTGCTTGTTGCCAATGTTGCTGTTGGACATATGTCACCTTGGGACAGGTTTTACCTGTCGTTGTTGTGCAGGTCCGCGGCCTTGGGCCCTTGATGCGTGACCTGTGGTCCCGAGCACTGCCGGCGCGGCTTGAAGGCTGCGGAACCGGTCGGAACATGCTTCATAGCTTGCCAGAGCCGTTTAATATGTCAAACGACTGACGCGTCGGCTTCATCGGGTAATCGGCCTGTTTTCGGGGGCTTTACCTGCTGCAAGCCTGAGCCGACAAGGCTTTGGCAGGGGCGTAGGTCAATAATATTTAACGATGCAGTCGGGTCTTTGCAGCGCTGCAATAAACCTGGCGTTTGCGGCGCTGGCCGGATTTGACAGCACACCCTCGCCGAGGGAAGAGTGGCAGGCAGTGCCCTGGGCCATCGCCATTTCAAATCCAATAAAGGGAGCTTCAGATGTCCGCACCGTCCACAGGTCCTGTCGTACGTGTTCCTCTTGCGCAGTTGCAGGAGCGGTTGCAGCAGATCTTCCAGCGTCATGGATGCAGCGACGCAGTGGCCGCAGTGCTGGCCGCCAACTGCGCCAGCGCCCAGCGCGATGGTGCGCACAGTCATGGTGTGTTCCGCATGCCGGGTTATGTCTCGACCCTGGCCAGCGGCTGGGTCGATGGCGCTGCGGTGCCCGAGGTCACGGATGTCGCTCCAGGCTTCGTGCGGGTCGATGCCAGGGGCGGTTTCGCCCAGCCAGCCCTGGCGGCGGCACGCACGCTGTTGGTGGAGAAGGTGCGGCAGGCGGGTATTGCCGTGCTGGCTATCCATAACTCCCACCATTTCGCGGCGCTCTGGCCAGATGTGGAACCCTTTGCCGAAGAGGGCCTGGTTGCATTGAGTGTGGTCAACAGCATGACCTGCGTGGTGCCCCATGGCGCACGCAAACCGTTGTTCGGCACCAATCCCATCGCCTTCGCGGCGCCGTGCCAGGGGCTCGCCCCGATCGTCTTCGACATGGCCACCAGTGCCATGGCCCATGGCGATTTACAGATCGCTGCGCGCCAGGGTGAGCAATTGCCGCCAGGTGTCGGCGTCGATGCCGAAGGTGAGCCGACCACCGATCCCAAGGCGATTCTCGAAGGCGGCGCCTTGCTGCCGTTCGGTGGGCACAAGGGCTCGGCGCTGTCGATGATGGTCGAACTACTCGCGGCGGCGCTGACGGGCGGGCATTTTTCCTGGGAGTTCGACTGGTCGCAACATCCAGGCGCCAAGACCCCCTGGACCGGGCAGTTGATCATTGTCATCGACCCGAGCAAGGCCGAAGGCGGGCGTTTTGCCGAGCGCAGTCGTGCATTGGTAGAGCAGATGCACACGGCGGGGTTGTCGCGTTTGCCGGGGGAGCGGCGGTTCAGGGAGCGGGCGGTTTCGCAGCGCGAAGGCGTGGCGGTCAGCGAGCAGGAGTGGCAGGGGCTAGAACGTTTGCTGGCGTCGGATCGACCGATGTAGCGTACCCATCCTTGCGAGCATCAAGCTGGCGCGCTCCCATAGGTGGCACGCCAGCATTCAGATGCTTTGCTCTGCGCGTAGTGCCGCGCTAGAACTTCACATCCATCGCCACCTCGAAGGTGCGCGGCGCGCCCATGTAGTACTGCTGCCCATAAGCCTGCTTGGCATACACCTCATCGGTGAGGTTGCGTACGCGACCGGTGAGGGTGGTGTGTTGGTCCAGGCGATAGCGGGCGAAGGCGCCGAACAGGGTGTAGGCGGGGGCCTTCAGGCTGTTGGCGTTGTCGGCGTAGACCGAGTCTACGTAGCGAGCATCCACGCCGGCCGACCAGTCTTGAGTGAAGGCATAGCTCAACCACAGGTTGGCGACGTTGGCCGGCACGTTGACCGGCGCATTGCCTTTGCGAGATACCGACACGCCGCCCACCGCTTCGTTGAATTCATCGTATCGGGCATCGACATAGGCGTAGTTGGCCTCGGCCAACAGCTTGGGCGTGACCTGCAGGCGCCCGGACAGCTCGATACCGCGCGAGGTCTGCTGGCCCGCCTGCACCGTCAGGTTGGGGTCGTTGGCGTCACGCACCGCGAAATCCTTGCGCACGATCTGGTAGACCGCCACGGTGGCGGCGCCGCGTCCGTCAAGGAAGTCGAACTTGCTGCCGGCCTCCCACTGCTCGCCCTTGGACAGATCGAACAAGCCGACGTTGGAATAGGTCGCCGATGCCAGCGAACCGGCTGGCAGGTCGGCGGAGTTGCTGTACTGCAGATAGATACTGGCTGTCGGCGTCAGCTCGTAGGTCAGGCCGATGCGTCCGGACAGCGGCTCCCAGCGGCGCTCGAAGTAGGCCGGCGAGCTGGGGCTGACCGGGCCATAGTTGGTGACCTGCATGTCCAGGTAGTCGTAGCGCAGGGCCGTCAGCAGGGCCAGGCGGTCGGTCAGTTGCAGGCGGTTCTCGGCGAACAGTGCGCGATTGAGCACCTCGTTGCGTCGTTGTTTGGTCAGGCCGCGATTGACGCCTGGAATGTCGTAGAAGCTGCCGGGGTCGAAGTGATCCGGATCGACCACGTCGCTGTAGCTGCCCGAGGTCGGGTACAGGGTCTGGTGCATGCTCGACCAGTCCAGCCCCAGCGACCACTGGCTGCTCAGCCCGAACAGGCTGTTGTCGTGGCGCAGCTCGACGCGATCGCCGATCACGCTCTGCTGGTGGCGCTGCAGGTAGGGGCTGGAGCGCACCACGTTGCCGGCGCTGTTGTAACGGTAGCTTTCAAGATTGCGGTAATCACGCTGGGCATTGTAGTGGTAGAGGGTGTTCTGCACGCTGGTGCTGTCGCTCACCTGGTAATCGAGGATCGAGCGCAGCCAGCGCACTCGCTGCTCGTAGCGTCCGTCGGCGACATTGTAGTTCTCGAAGCGGCGGCTCTTGTCGATCTTCATGGTGCTGCGCCCCGGCAGGATGGGCGACCCCCAGTAGGGGCTGTCCTCTTTGTCTTCCTGGTACTCCAAGGCCAGGGTGTGGGTGAGGTTGGGCGTGAGGTCGCTGAGCAACGAGAAGGCCAGGCTGTCGGTGTTGCGCTGGTTGCGGTCAATGTAGCCATTACCCTGGCTGTGGCTGAAGTCCAGGCGCGCGAAGTGACGGGCATCGGCGGGGTTCTCGGCCAGGGCCTGGTTGATGCCGAAGGCGACTTCCGAGTCGTCGTAGCTGCCGTAGCGGATGCGCCCATCAAGGGTTTGCGCTTCGCGGCTGGCGAGCTTGGTGATGTAGTTGATCGAGCCACCCACGGCACCGGCGCCATGCAGGAACGACGACGGTCCGCCGATCAGCTCGACCCTATCCAGCACCCAGGCATCCACCGGACGGGTGGCGCTGCTGTAGCCCAGGTTGATGCCGTTGTAGAGCTGGGTCACCTGGTTCTGGGTGAAGCCACGGTAGGCGACGAAACCACCGTAGCCGGGGTTGGCCGAGGCGTTGACGCCGGTCATGGCGTTGATCACGTCTTGGCTGTCCTTGGCGTCACGCTGCTCGATCACCCGGCGGTCCGAGACGCTGACCGAAGCGGGTGTCTGCCGTGCGGTGAGGCCCAGGCGCGAGCCGGTACGGATCGGTTCGTCCAGTTGCACGCCGGAGGGCGCCTGCTGTTCGGCGTCGATGGTGGTGGCGTCGAGTTGCACGGGGGCGACGTCGGCCCAGGCACAGGTGCAGGTGCAGGTGGTGCCCATCAGGAGCATCAGAGAAGTGTTGCGGATCATGTTGTAGTGATTCCACGCAAAGGTCATGGCTGACCCGCGGGCACGGGCGTGCCCGCCTGGGGTCAGGCGAGGGGAGCTGCTGCGGGGAAATCGGAAGGGGATGCGCGGGGCGGGATGGCGGGGCGCAGGTAGCGCGGCGGCGGCTGCGCCCAACTGCGCACGATGATCGGCGAGGGGGCCCCGCTGTGTGCTGCAGGGAATGACCACAGGCTACCGGTCAGCGGCACGGCCAGTGCAAAGGAGGAGCATACCGGGCAATCGAGCTGGGCCATGTGCTGGTCGCTGCTGCTGTCGCCCAGGTCGATGGCCGGGCCTTTGCCGGTGCTGTCGAGGGCGCAGAAACCACCGTCCAGGCCCGACAGACGCAGGCCACTCATCTGGCCGTGGTGCAGGCCACAGAGCAACAGGCTGAACAGAACGCTGGCATAGAGCGTCCAGGCGGTCAGCGAACGTGTCCGACGGGTGGTTTTCATGGCCGCGAATCTACCATTCGGATGGCGGGGAGGGTGGCGGTGTTGGTGTGGTGGATTGTCGCAGCGCCGTGGCGAATATCGCGGTGCCGTTTTCGCGGGTAAGCCTGCTTGAAGCACTCTGCAGCCACTGACGCAGCCCCTGGGCCCATAAGCACCGAAACCGGGCTCAAGGCCGCTCCGCGGTTGTGCGCGGCGCCCTATCCCGGAGCGGCGACCGAAAAATTTCATCTTCGTTCATCTGCGGAGTTGGCCCGCAACCTGCTATATCAGTTCAGCAATTCAGACAAGCGGTCATTGCGTACCCCATCGTAGGTAAACGCGACAGATCAGCCAATATTTAGCCACACCACGGATTTCAGGGGCTGCAGGATGTCGTCCGCGCAACAATTCGAACAATCTGAAGGCGATAGCGGCTGGAGTGCTCACCTGCAATTGCGCTTCGTCAAGCGCGGGGACGTGACTCGCCTTGGTGCGCGCAAACATTACGGCCCTCTTTTGGTGCAGCGCCCGTTCTATCCTGAAGGCGCGCCGTGTCATGTCTACATCCTTCACCCGCCCGGCGGCATCGTCGCAGGTGACCGGCTCGAACTCGATATCCATCTGGAGCCTGGCAGCCACGCGCTGCTGACCATGCCGGGCGCGAGCAAGTTCTACCGCAGCATCGGTCCGACCGCGCAGCTGGCGCAACGCTTCCACCTGGCGGCTGACAGCACGCTGGAATGGCTGCCTCACGACAGCATCTTCTTCGACGGCGCCCGCGCCCGGCTCGACAGCCGTTTCACCCTTGAACCCGGCGCTCGCCTGCTGGCCTGGGAAACCTTGTGCCTGGGCCGTCCGGTGATGAACGAGCACTTCGATCATGGCGCCCTCGACAGCCGGCTGCAGGTCGAGCTGCCCCACGAGCCGGGGCTCCACGAGCGCCTGCGCATAGAGGGCGGGCATCTGGAAAAACTCGGCGGTTATCCGCTGGTCGCGACCTTCTGCGCCGCACCTGCCGATACGCACCTGCTTGAGCAGGTACGCCAGGTGCTCGACGACGTGGACACTCCGGCTGGCGCGACCCTGCTCGGGCCGTTGCTGGTGATTCGCCTGCTCGATAACGACAACCAACATGTGCAACGCACCCTGCAGCGCCTCTGGCATCTGTTGCGCCCGGCCGTCCTGGGCCTGGCGCCGAGCCCGCCGCGCATCTGGGCCACCTGAGAGAGCCTCCCATGGAGCTGACCCCGAGAGAGAAAGACAAACTGCTGCTGTTCACGGCCGCGCTGGTCGCCGAGCGCCGCCTGGCCCGTGGATTGAAGCTCAACTACCCGGAAGCTGTGGCACTGATCAGCGCCGCAGTGATGGAGGGCGCGCGTGACGGTCGCACGGTTGCCGAGCTGATGAGCCTGGGCCGCGAGGTGCTCAGCCGTGACCAGGTCATGGAGGGCGTGCCGGAGCTGATCCCCGACGTCCAGGTGGAAGCGACCTTCCCCGATGGCACCAAGCTTGTGACGGTCCACGAGCCTATCGTCTGACGCTGCCCAGGAGGCATTCATGATTCCCGGAGAAATCCAGGTCGCCGCAGGCGACATCGAGCTCAATGTCGGCCGTGAAACGGTCAGCGTCAGCGTTGCCAATCATGGCGACCGCCCGGTGCAGGTCGGCTCGCACTACCACTTCTACGAAGTCAACGATGCGCTGGTGTTCGAGCGCGAACCAGCCCGGGGTTTTCGCCTGGACATCCCCGCCGGCACCGCCGTGCGTTTCGAGCCTGGCCAGTCACGTACCGTGCAGTTGGTGGCCTACGCTGGCAAGCGTGAGGTGTATGGCTTCCAGGGCAAGGTGATGGGCGCGCTGGAGGGCAAGGCATGAGCCGTATTTCCCGTCGGGCCTACGCCGACATGTTCGGGCCCACCGTCGGCGACCGCGTGCGCCTGGCCGATACGGCGCTGTGGGTCGAAGTCGAGAAGGACTTCACGATCTATGGCGAGGAGGTCAAGTTCGGTGGTGGCAAGGTCATTCGCGATGGCATGGGGCAGGGCCAGATGCTGGCTGCCGAAGCTGTGGACCTGGTGCTGACCAATGCGCTGATCATCGATCACTGGGGGATCGTCAAGGCCGACATCGGCGTGCGCGGAGGGCGTATCGTCGCCATCGGCAAGGCGGGCAACCCGGACATTCAACCCGACGTCACCATCCCGGTTGGCGCAGCGACGGAAGTGATCGCCGCCGAGGGCAAGATCGTCACCGCAGGCGGCATCGACACACACATCCACTTCATCTCCCCGCAGCAGGTGGATGAAGCCCTGACCAGCGGCGTCACTACCTTCATCGGCGGCGGCACCGGTCCGGCGACCGGTACCAACGCCACCACCTGTACGCCGGGGCCCTGGTACCTGGCGCGCATGCTCCAGGCTGCCGACAGCTTGCCGATCAACATCGGTTTTCTCGGCAAGGGCAACGTCTCCAAGCCCGAACCGCTGCGCGAGCAGATCGCGGCCGGTGCCATGGGCATGAAATTGCACGAAGACTGGGGTTCGACGCCGGCGGCCATCGATTGCTGCATGAGCGTGGCCGAAGAGATGGACATCCAGGTCGCGATCCACAGCGATACGCTCAACGAATCCGGCTGCATCGAGGACACCCTGGCAGCGATTGGCGATCGCACCATCCACACCTTCCACACCGAAGGGGCGGGCGGTGGTCATGCGCCGGACATCATTCGCGCGGCGGGGCAGGCCAACGTGCTGCCGTCCTCGACCAACCCGACCTTGCCCTACACCATCAACACCGTGGATGAGCACCTGGACATGCTCATGGTCTGCCACCACCTGGACCCGAGCATTGCCGAAGACGTGGCCTTCGCCGAGTCGCGTATCCGCCGCGAGACCATCGCCGCCGAGGACATCCTCCACGACATGGGCGCGTTCTCCATGACGTCGTCCGACTCCCAGGCCATGGGCCGGGTCGGCGAAGTGGTGCTGCGGACCTGGCAGGTGGCCCACCAGATGAAGGTGCGTCGTGGGCCCCTGGCGCCGGACAGCAGCTACAGCGACAACTTCCGGGTCAAGCGCTACATCGCCAAGTACACCATCAATCCGGCGCTGAGCCATGGGATCGCGCACGAGGTCGGTTCGGTGGAGGTGGGCAAGCTGGCCGACCTGGTGGTCTGGTCGCCAGCGTTCTTCGGTGTCAAGCCGTCGGCGGTGATCAAGGCCGGCCTGATCGTCACGGCGCCCATGGGCGACATCAACGGCTCGATCCCGACCCCGCAGCCGGTGCACTACCGTCCGATGTACGCAAGCTTCGGTGCAGCTCGCCACGCCACGCGCATGACTTTCCTGCCCCAGGCCGCCATGGACCGTGGGCTGGCCGAGGAGCTCGGGCTGCGCAGCCTGATCGGGGTCACCCGCGGCTGTCGCCGGGTGCGCAAGGCCGACATGGTGCATAACGGCCTGCAACCGTTGATCGAGGTCGATGCCCAGACTTACCAGGTGCGCGCCGATGGCGAGTTGCTGGTGTGCGAACCGGCCAGCGAACTGCCGCTGGCCCAGCGTTATTTCCTGTTCTGAAGGAGCAAGCATGATTGTCCTGACCCGCCGTGTCGCCGAGGCTGCCTCGGTCACCGGTACTGTCACCCTGGATGTGGACAGCCGAATCAAGAGCCGCCTGCGCGTGACCCTCGACGATGGCCGCGATGCCGGCCTGATGCTTGAGCGCGGCCATCTGCTGCGCGGTGGCGAACTGCTGGCCGATGCCGATGGCCAGCACCTGGTGCAGGTGCTGGCGGCACCGGAGCGTGTGTCCACGGTGCGCTGCGCCGATCCGTTGTTGCTGGCGCGTGCGGCCTATCACCTGGGCAATCGCCATGTGCCGTTGCAGATCGAGGCCGGCCTTTTGCGCTACCAGCATGATCATGTGCTGGACGAAATGGTGCGCGGCCTGGGCCTTGAGGTGCTGATCGAGCAGGCGCCGTTCGAGCCGGAGGCTGGCGCCTACCAGAGCGCCCCTCACGGCCACGCCCACGATCATCCCTTCGTTCGCCTGTAATCCTTCCGAATTGCTTTGGAGCACATAATGAAAAAAGCCCTTGCCCTGGCGTTACTGATGATTGCCTTGCCAGCCTTCGCCCACCCCGGCCACGACAACAACCCGCTGCAGGATGGCCTGCTGCACCCGCTGACAGGCCTGGACCACTTGCTCATGCTGCTGGGTACCGGCGTATTGGCCGCGCTGACCCGACGCAACCTGAGCTTGCCCCTGGCCACCCTCTCGGCGATGTTCGGCGGCGCGGTGCTGGGGCATCTGTTCGGTGACCTGGTGGGTGTCGAAACCATGATCTCCATCTCGCTGGTGGTGGCCGCCTGCGCCATGCTGCAGCCTAATCGCCAGGTGCTGCTGGCCCTCGCCATGCCGGTGTTCGCCCTGTTCCATGGCTGGGCCCACGGCGTGGAAGCGACGCCCAGCGCGTTCTGGATGTTCAGTGCAGGCTTCGTCACCGTCAGTGCGCTGCTGCTGGTGGTCGGGTTCGGCGTAGGCTGTCTGCTGCGCCGCCACAGCAAGCTGCAGAAGCTGTTCGGTGGTGGCTTGCTGGCCGGCGCCGCGTTCGTGCTGGCCGGCTGATGAGCAGCGACCTGGCGCTGTTGCGTCTGCTGCAACTGGCGAGCCCGGGCCTGCCGGTGGGTGGTTTCACCTACTCGCAAGGTCTGGAGTGGGCCGTCGAGGCCGGTTGGGTGCGTGACACGGCCGGCTTTTGTGCCTGGCAGCGTGAGCAGTTGCACGACACCCTGGGCTGTCTCGACTGGCCGTTGCTGGCGCGCCTCTACCGCGCATGCCAGGACGATGATGCCGAGGCCTTCGCACGCTGGACCCAGTTTCTGCTGGCCAACCGGGAGACGGCCGAGCTGCGGCTTGAAGAGCGCCAGCGGGGCAGCGCCCTGGCGCGGCTGCTCGATGGCTGGCAACTGGCCCAGGCGCCGGCCTGGCGTGAGAGCATCGAGCTATCCCAGCTCGGTGGCATGGCCTGGCTGGGCGCGCACTGGTCGATCCCGCTGCGCGACTTGGCCCTCGGCCATGGCTTCGCCTGGCTGGAAGGCGCGGTCATGGCCGGGGTCAAGCTGGTGCCTTTCGGCCAGCAGGCGGCCCAGACCTTGCTGCGCGACTTGGGCGCCGAGTTGCCCGCCGTGCTCGACCAGGCCCTGACCCTTGGCGATGACGAACTGGGCGGCGGCCTGCCGCTGCTGGCCATCGCCTCGTCACGACACGAAACCCAATACACCCGTTTGTTCCGTTCCTGAGGACTGCCAACATGCAAAGCTATCAGCAACCCCTGCGCGTCGGTGTCGGCGGCCCGGTCGGCTCCGGCAAGACCGCGCTGCTCGAGGCCCTGTGCAAGGCCATGCGTGACCATTACCACATCGCCGTGGTGACCAACGATATCTACACCAAGGAGGACCAGCGCATCCTCACCGAGGCTGGGGCCCTGGAGCCTGAGCGTATCGTCGGTGTCGAGACCGGCGGCTGCCCGCACACCGCGATTCGCGAGGACGCCTCGATGAACCTGGCGGCGGTCGAGGCGCTGGCGCGCAAGTTCGGCAACCTGGAGGTGATCTTCGTGGAGAGTGGTGGCGATAACCTGAGCGCCACTTTCAGCCCGGAACTGGCCGACCTGACCATCTACGTGATCGACGTTGCCGAAGGCGAGAAGATCCCGCGCAAGGGCGGGCCGGGCATCACCAAGTCGGACTTCCTGGTGATCAACAAGACCGACCTTGCACCTTATGTCGGGGCTTCGCTGGAAGTAATGGAGCGCGACACCAACCGCATGCGCCCCGAGCGACCCTGGACGTTCAGCAACCTGAAGAAGGGTGACGGGTTGCAGGCGGTGATCGATTTCATCGTCGATCGCGGGATGCTGGGGGTGCGGGGGTAAGCCTTCTCTGAGCTTGACTGAGTCCCTGTGGCGGCGGCGGTTCGCCGCTCCCACAGGTCCTTTGTCAGGCCGCGATCTTCGACGGATCGGTCTGCAGCAACCAGCGACTGCGCTGCGATTGCAGCAGCCCTTCGAGCAGCGACACACCGCGGTCGCGCTGGGCGATGCGGTCCTGCTCGAATGCATCCCTGAGCAGGTTCAGCACGTTGCGCGACTGGGTCACTGCCTTGGGCGTGGTCACGTCGCTTTTCAGGTCGCCATCGACATAGGTGAGGATCCGCTCTTTCTGGCTCGCCTGCTGGGTCGCGCTGGCTTCCACCAGTTGGCCTTTGTCATAGGCCAGGCGGGTGGTGCTGCTGGCCTGGTCGTCGATCAGGTGGTAGCTGTAGTTCTGCGACTCGCGGTCGCTGCCCAGCACCAGGTTGGTCAGCGGATTGAGGCCGCGGTGGAACGAGGCGGTGAGTTTGCTCTGCTGGTTCTGCTCCACCGACCGGTCCTGCAGGCCGCGGCTCTTGACCGTGGTGCTCTGCGAGGTGCTGAAGGTGAAACTGTCGGTTTCGTCCAGGCGCATCGGGTTGCTTCTGCGTGTGGTTTCGCTGATCGAGGCGCTGAAGTCGGCCAGGCCGCTGAGCAGGGCACGGTCCTTGTCGTTCAGGGCCGTCGGGCTTTGCACCGCAGGTTGGCGATTGTCGTCGATGCTGTTGAGCTGGGTGAACGCGTTCTTGAACAGGTTCATCAGGTTCTCGTCGCCACGGCCACGGCGCTGGGCGGCGTCGAACTGGGTCAGGTAGTTGTCGATCGCCGCCTTGCGCTGCGCCGACTTGCCCAGCAGCTCGGCGTCCTGGGTGTCCAGGCTCAGTTGCACCTGGCCGGTCGGGCCCTGCAGGCTGAGGCTGCGCGCCTTGTCATCGAGGCTCAGGGAGAACGTCTGCTCGCCGCTCAGGGATTCGAACTTGCTGCTCATCTGCAATGCGCTGAACAGCTTCGGATCGAGCTTGACCAGTGCGCCGAGCTTGAGCTGGGGTGGCACCTCGTTGAGGCCATCGATGGTGGACTGGAAGGCGTCGGCGAGGTTGCCCAGGCCCTTGAGTTCTTCGCTGCTGAGCGAGCCGCCTTCGACTTCCGCGCTCACCGCCAGGCCCTTTTCGCTGCTGGCCAGCGACAAGCGAATGGTCGCGCCGGACGCGGTGGTCAGGCTGAAGGTGACGCCGCTGTCAGGATTCTCGCGCAGGCGCTGCTGCTGCAGCTTGAGCACGCCAGGGTCGATTGGAGAGTCGTCGCTGAAGGCGAACACCGACTGCGAGATGTTCTTTCCGCCGTTCTGTGCGAGCTGTTCGATCAAGGCCGCACCAATGCCTTTGAAGCGGCCCGCGCTGCTGGATGACTGGAAGGCGGTCTGCAGCGTGGTGGCGAGCTTGTCCTGGCTGTCCTTTTCCCAGACATAGCGGACCTGGCCTGGCAGCAGACCCTGGCGCGAGTAGGTCTCGGAATCGCTGATGGTGTTGCTCTGGCCGAGAATCACGCTGGTGCTCGGGACTGCCGAGACACTGGCGATGCCGGTCGGGTTGCTGGCGCTGGCCGGGGCCGGTTGCGGGGCAGTCAGGACCGGGGCCAGGCGCTGTGCAGCTGCTATCGGATTCATTAGCGTCCTGCCGAATAGAGATACGGGTACACCCGTGATATCGGCAGGCCAGCACTCAACATTAGAAAAAACGCGCAAACGAAACGGCCCGCGAGAAGGCGGGCCGTTCGTTACAGCAGGCGGCGATCAGCGGCGGCGGAACAGCGGCAGCGGCTCGTCGGTGGCACCCTGGTAGGTGACCGAGAAGTCCTTCAGGCTCTGCAACGCGTCTTCCGGGTCCTTGTCGGCACGGATGGCGAAGGCATCGAAGCCGCAGCGGGCCATGTAGAACAGTTGGTCGCGCAGTACGTCGCCAATGGCACGCAGCTCGCCCTTGTACTGGTAGCGATCACGCAGCAGGCGCGCATTGGAGTAGTTGCGCCCGTCGGTGAAGGCCGGGAAGTTCAGGGCGATGACCTGGAAGTGCTGGACGTCCTCGCCGATTTCCTCGGCTTCTTCGTCGCTGTCCAGCCACACGCCCAGGCCGCCGTCGCGGGCCTTGAGGGCATGGGCATGGTCGCGCCACAGCTGCAGTGGAACGATGTAGTCGTCGCAGTTGGTCAGCTCGTCGAACGAGGTTTCCTTGGGCAGCAGGTGCCAGGTTTCGTCGATGAGCTGGTTGTTCTTAATGATTCGCTGCATAGACGCGTTCCTTGAATGGGTCGATGCCGATACGCTGGTAGGTGTCGATGAAGCGCTCGTCTTCGTTGCGCTGCTCGACGTACACGTTGATCAGCTTCTCGATCACGTCAGCCATGTCGTCCTGGGCGAAGGAGGGGCCGAGAATCTTGCCCAGGCTCGCATCGCGCGCGGCGTTGCCGCCCAGCGACACCTGGTAGAACTCCTCGCCTTTCTTGTCCACGCCGAGGATGCCGATGTGGCCCACGTGGTGGTGGCCGCAGGCGTTCATGCAGCCGGAGATGTTGAGGTCGAGCTCGCCGATGTCGAACAGGTAGTCCAGGTCGTCGAAGCGGCGCTGGATGGATTCGGCGATCGGGATCGACTTGGCATTGGCCAGCGAGCAGAAGTCGCCGCCTGGGCAGCAGATGATGTCGGTCAGCAGGCCGATGTTGGGCGTGGCGAAACCGCCTTCACGCAGTTCCAGCCACAGTGCGTGCAGCTGGCGCTGCTCGACGTCGGCGAGGATGATGTTCTGCTCGTGCGAGGTGCGCAGGAAGCCGAAGCTGTAGCGCTCGGCGAGGTCCGCCACGGCATCGAGCTGCTTGTCGGTCAGGTCGCCAGGAGCGACGCCGGTAGGTTTGAGCGACAGGGTCACGGCCACATAGCCAGGCTTTTTGTGCGCACGGGTGTTGCGCGAACGCCAGCGGGCGAACCCTGGGTGCTCCTGGTCCAGGGCGCTGTAGTCGACATTGTCGAGGGCCTGGTACTCGGGGTCGATGAAGTGACGCGAGACGCGCTGGACTTCTGCTTCGGTCAGGGTGCTGTTGCCGCCACGCAGGTGGGCCATTTCGGCCTCGACCTTCTCGGCGAACACTTCTGGCGTCAGGGCCTTGACCAGGATCTTGATCCGCGCCTTGTACTTGTTGTCACGACGGCCGTAACGGTTGTACACGCGCAGGATGGCGTCGAGGTAGCTGATCAGGTCCTGCCAGGGCAGGAACTCATTGATGAACGAACCGACCACCGGCGTGCGGCCCAGGCCGCCACCGACCAGCACGCGGAAGCCCAGCTCGCCAGCTGCGTTGCGCACAGGCTCAAGGCCGATGTCGTGCACTTCGATGGCCGCGCGGTCTTCCTTCGAACCGTTGATCGCAATCTTGAACTTGCGCGGCAGGTAGGCAAATTCCGGGTGGAAGGTGGTCCACTGGCGGACGATCTCACACCAGGGGCGTGGATCGATCAGCTCGTCTGCGGCAACGCCGGCAAACTGGTCGGTGGTGGTGTTGCGCAGGCAGTTGCCGCTGGTCTGGATCGCGTGCATCTGCACGGTGGCCAGTTCAGCCAGGATGTCCGGGATGTCTTCCAGCGCAGGCCAGTTGAACTGCACGTTCTGGCGGGTGGAGATGTGCGCGTAGCCCTTGTCGTAGTCGCGGGCAATCTTGGCCAGCATGCGGACCTGGCGCGCGTTCAACTGGCCGTAGGGCACGGCGACGCGCAGCATCGGGGCGAAACGTTGGATGTAGAGGCCGTTCTGCAGGCGCAGAGGGCGGAATTCTTCTTCGCTCAGCTCACCGGCCAGGTAGCGGCGGGTCTGATCACGGAACTGCTTGACGCGGTCCTCGATGATCCGCTGATCGTACTCGTCGTATACGTACATAAAAGTCCTGTCTCAGGCTGCATGCAGCTAATCGCGCGCACGGCCGCGCACTCCGGGTCGGAGCGGGGGAACGATAACAGGTTGTATTTATGCGCTAAAGTGATGTTTTTGCATATGAAAAGAACCATTTGGACTAAGTGAGACTGGCTGCTATTTATCCGTGATGGCCATGCGCCGTTATACTGTATCCTTTGCTTTTGCAGGGATGTCTCGCATGGTCATCAGGACGCTGTGCCGCAGCCTGTGCCTGGGTCTGCCGCTGGTGGCAAACGCCCAAGCCGCTTCGGTGGTTTTTCTCAATCCCGGGTTGTCCGATGAGACGTTCTGGGTTGGCTATTCGCGTTTCATGCAAGCGGCGGCCGACGACCTGGGCATGGATCTGCGCGTGGAGTACGGCGAGCGCCAGGCCGAGCGGCTACTGGAGCAGGCGCGGGCGATCCTGCAGGGCGAGCACAAGCCCGACTACCTGGTGCTGGTCAACGAGCAGTATGTGGCGCCAGAGATCATGCGCCTGTCGCAGGGCAGCGGGGTCAAGCTGTTGTTGGTCAACAACGGCCTGACCGAGGGGCAGGCCGAGGCGATTCAGGCACAGCCGGGCAAGTACGCGCCGCTGCTCGGCTCACTGGTCGGCAATGACGAACAGGCGGGATACCAGATGCTGCACGACCTGGTCGCCAGCCTGCCCCCAACAGGCGAACCGATCGAGCTGCTGGCGTTTTCCGGCATCAGCACCACGCCTGCTTCGCAACTGCGCGAGCAAGGCATGCAGCGGGCGTTGGCCGAGTTTCCGCACGTACGCTTGCGCCAGCTGGTGTATGGCGGCTGGAGCCGCCAACGGGCCTTCGAGCAGGCCAAGTTGCTGCTGCAGCGCTATCCGCGGGTGCGCCTGGTGTGGTCGGCGAACGACCAGATGGCGTTCGGTGCAATGCAGGCGTTCGAGGCGGCTGGCCTGGTGCCGGGACGCGATGTGTTGTTCAGCGCGGTCAACAGTTCGCCCGAGGCCTTGCAGGCGCGCGTGGATGGGCGGCTGAGCGTGCTCATGGGCGGGCATTTCAGCCTGGGCGGCTGGGCCATGGTGATGCTGCATGACGACGCCCGGGGCCTGTCGATGGACCGTGACGGGCAACACCTGTACCGCCTGCCGGTGCTGCAGGCCATCGATGCGGCGAAGGCGCAGCGCTGGCTGGAACTGAGCGCCCGCAAAGGCTATGGCATCGACTTTCGCCGCTACAGCGCAGAGGGGCGGGGCACCGACTATCGCTACCCGTTCCTGACGTCACCCGTCGATTATTGAAAGACCCTGCTTGAGCAAAGGGCATTGCTGGACTTAACTGCTGGTGTGACGTGCATTCCCATAACCACTACAAGAGGCAATGCAATGGGAAACCCGACCAAGCTCCGCAAGCCTGACAGCAGTGTCGACGCCTGGGCGATCCTGTGCCTGATCGTGCTGGTTGTCGTGACCGCTGTGTACTGGGTCAGCCATCAGTAACGCAAACTTCAGACCGTGAACTGCAACCTGAGCCGCCCGCGGGAGGGAATTCCGCGGGCGGGTGCGTTCTGGCCTGCGCGCGTCAAATGATTGTTTCACCGCCCCGTCAGATGCATCGCCAACTGCACCAGCCCCACCAGCACCAGGATGAACACCAGGGTGAACATCACCCCCATCACGATGAAGTGGCTGGCCTTGCCGTGGGTGAAGTCGCGCGCGCGGTTCTTGCCGCTCTGCACGCCGAAGGCGGCAGCCAGAATGCTGTGCAGCATCTGCCAGAAGGTGGGTGGCTTGCCTTGGCTGGAATCGTCCATGGTGGCTCCCGGAAATCAGAGGCAATCAGCGAAAGTGTAGGCAACAACGACGCTCAGCGCCCGACCCGCTTGCCACGTTGCAAGCCAACCTCCAGTGCCTGCCCGTCGCGTTGCTTGCCTTGGCGCGCCAAACCTTCGAGCTGGGGGATGAGCATGCCCTCGGGCAGGTGGCGCCAGAAACGCCCCGGCATGTGCAGGCGCAGGGCATCAGGGTTCAGCCGCGCCGGGTTGAAGGTGGAGCGGTAGTAGGTACGCCACAGCTCGGCGTCGGGATCTTCGGCATGGCGCGCCCAGTCGACCCACTCACGCGGACATTGCCGACGGTAGTCGAGCTCGCTGCCGTCGAAACGTATGCCATCGGTGGGCGTTGCGATCAGCCAGCGCTGGCGCCCGAGGCGGTCGGCAAAATGGCCACTGGCGCTTTCGAGGATGTCATGGGCAGGTTCGTGGTAGGCCACCAGGTCCAGTTGCAGGCGCTCGGCGACCGCTTCCGGCAACGGCACGAAGCGCACGAAGGCGTGCAGGTGATGCGCCTCGCGGGAGACCTGCTTGATACGCCGCTGCAACTCGCTGCCCAGGCGGTCGCCGGCGAGCATTGCAGTGCGATCTCCATGGGCGACACGCCAGAGGACTTCGTACAGCAGGTTCCAGCGTTGTTCGCCGCGATAGCGAGCGGCCTGCTCAAGCTGTGCCAGCAAGGCCGCGGGCACCCGCGCACGGAAGGGGCCGGGCCCTTGTGGCAAAGGCGTGGGGATGGCCAGCAGGTCGTCCATCGGCCCCTGGCCCCAGGTCACCTCGGCCGGGTCGATGCCATGGCCGAGCAGCACCCGCGCCTGGTCGCGCCAGGTGCCGAACAGGTCGTCGCAATCCAGCGCGATCATGCCCATAGCCCCATCTGCACCGGTGCCTGCGGTTCGCGCAGGCGTTGGCGCAGCAAGCCGCTGCGCAGTTCGGCCTGGGCCGGGCGGTAATCGCTGGTGACGATGAACGGCCGGGCTTTTTCCAGCACGCAGCGCAGTTGGATCAGATCGTCGTAGCGGATCCGCCGCTCGCGTCGCAGCGCCACCAGCCGCTGTACGCTGCGCAGGCCGATACCGGGAATGCGGGCGAGCAGGGCGGGCTCGGCGCGGTTCAGGTCCAGCGGAAAGACCTCGCGGTTGGCCAGGGCCCAGGCCAGCTTGGGGTCGATGTCCAACGCCAGGTTACCGGCCTGGCCGAGCAGCTCGCCGGCCTTGTAGCCGTAGCCGCGCATCAGGAAGTCGGCCTGGTACAGGCGGTGCTCGCGCAGCAGCGGCGGTGCGGCCAGCGGCACGCTATTCGGGCTGTCCGGGATCGGGCTGAAGGCGGAGTAGTACACGCGCTTGAGACCATAGCCCTGGTACAGCGATTCGGCGTTGCGCAGCAGGGTGCGGTCGTCGGTGGTATCGGCACCGACGATTACCTGGGTGCTCTGCCCGGCCGGTGTGAAACGCGGCGCTCGTGGTTCGCCGGCCACGGCCTGCTGGCCCTGGTGAATCACGCCCATGGCCTGGCGGATGGTGTGTGCCTGTTTTTCCGGCGCCAGGCGCTTGAGGCTGGCCTCGGTGGGCAGCTCGACGTTGACGCTCAGCCGGTCGGCCAGGCGCCCGGCTTCTTCGATCAGCAGCGGGTCGGCGTCGGGGATGGTCTTGAGGTGGATGTAGCCGCGGAAACCGTGCTCTTCGCGCAGCAGCCTGGCAACGCGGTTCAACTGCTCCATGGTGTAGTCGGCCGAGCGGATGATGCCCGAGCTCAGGAACAGCCCGCTGATGCAGTTGCGCCGGTAGAAGTCGAGGGTCAGGCGCACCACTTCCTCGGGGCTGAAGCGTGCGCGAGGCACGTTGCTGGAGCGGCGATTGACGCAGTACTGGCAGTCGTACAGGCAAAAGTTGGTGAGCAGCACCTTGAGCAGCGACACGCAGCGCCCGTCAGGGGTATAGCTGTGGCAGATGCCCATGCCATCGGTGGCGCCAAGCCCGTCACGCCCCCGCGAGCTGCGCTTGGGCGCGCCGCTGCTGGCGCAGGATGCATCGTATTTGGCGGCGTCGGCGAGAATGCCGAGCTTGGCGATGAGTTGCATGGGGATGTCTCGATATACTGGTTTTTCATACAGTATTTGCAGAGCGGTCGAGTTGCAAGAGGCTTCTTGAAGTTGCCTGACGGCTTGACCTCGGTTCCACCACCACAGCCTGAATGCGCGAGCGGCTAACCTGAGTGAATCACTCAGCTAAGCTTGCCTGGGATTTCGTACGCCACAGGCACGATCACTCGGACCAGGGGCAAGGCACATTCACGGACAGGATCGGGGCCAGCGGTGCCTCGACGGAGGGAGCACATGAACAGAGTAATCGCATTCAAACCGGCCCTGGCGGGCCTGGCCTTGGCCTTTGGCCTCACGGCCGTGCAGGCCGCCGAGGGCAAGCGGGTCGATGTGCTGCTGGTGGGCGGCGGGATCATGAGCTCCACGCTGGCCGTGTGGCTCAACGAGCTCGAACCCGGTTGGTCGATGGAGATGATCGAGCGGCTGGACAAGGTCGCCGAGGAAAGCTCAAACGGTTGGAACAACGCCGGTACCGGGCATTCGGCGCTGGCCGAATTGAACTACACCCCTGAAAAGGACGGCAAGATCGACATCAGCAAGGCCGTGGAGATCAACGAGTCGTTTCAGGTCACCCGACAGTTTCTCGCCTGGCAGGTCAAGCAGGGAGTACTGAAGAACCCACGTTCGTTCATCAACGCCACACCGCACATGAGCTTTGTCTGGGGCGATGACAATATCCGTTTCCTGCGCAAGCGCTACGAGGCGCTGCAGGCCAGCCCGCTGTTCAAGCCCATGCAGTATTCGGAAGACAACGCACAGATCGCCAAGTGGGTGCCGTTGATGATGGAAGGGCGCGACCCGAACCAGAAGCTTGCGGTGACCTGGACGCCGATCGGCACAGACGTCAATTTCGGCGAGATCACCCGTCAGTACGTGACGTACCTGCAGACCCGCCCCAACTTCGACCTCAAGCTCTCCAGCGAAGTGCAGGACATCACCCGCAACGACGACGGCTCGTGGCATGTGCAGTACAAGAACCTCAAAGATGGCAGTACGTCGGCCACCGATGCCAAGTTCCTGTTCATCGGCGCCGGTGGCGCGGCGCTGCCTCTGTTGCAGAAGTCAGGCATCCCCGAGGCGAAGGAGTACGCAGGTTTCCCGGTGGGGGGATCGTTCCTGGTGACCGAGAACGCTGCCATTGCCGAGCGCCACATGGCCAAGGCTTATGGCATCGCCTCGACGGGGGCGCCGCCGATGTCGGTGCCGCATCTGGATACGCGGGTGCTCGACGGCAAGCGGGTGATCCTGTTCGGGCCTTTTGCAACCTTCTCGACCAAGTTTCTCAAGGAAGGCTCGCTGCTCGACCTGTTCGGCAGCATGACGCTACACAACAGTTGGCCGATGGTGCGTGTCGGGGTCCGCGAGTTCGACCTGGTGCAGTACCTGATCGGCCAGGTCATGCAATCGGACGACGACCGCTTCGCTGCGCTGCAGACTTACTTCCCCCATGCCAAGAAAGAAGACTGGCGCCTGTGGCAGGCTGGGCAGCGCGTACAGATCATCAAGAACGACCCTGAGCAGGGCGGGGTGCTCAAGCTTGGCACCGAGGTCGTGACCTCTGCCGACGGCACCATTGCCGGCCTGCTGGGTGCCTCGCCGGGCGCCTCGACCGCGCCACCGATCATGCTCGACCTGCTGCGCAAGGTGTTCAAGGACAAGGTCGCTTCACCACCCTGGCAGGAGAAGCTGCACCAGATCATCCCAAGCTACGGGCTCAAGTTGAACGAGCATCCTGACAAGGTGCAGGAGGAGTGGGACTACACCAATGAAGTGCTGCAGCTGCAGCCTCTGACTTCGCCAGCGGGCTGAGCCCGGCGGTTGGCGGCCCTGGTGCGGGGCCGCCAGATGCGGAGCTATAGTCTCGAAAGCGTGCCGCCATACCGCAGCTCGCTTTCGCGTTCGCTTGCTAAGATGCGTCCAATCTCAAGCACTGGACATCCTCAATGAGCGACCACACTCCGATCATTCCCGCTTCCCAGCAGAAACTTGCCGAACGTGCCGGTTATCTGCCGGCCTTGAAGGTCGGTAATACGTTGTATCTGGCAGGTCAGGTGGGGCGTACGGCGGATCTGCAGGTCATTGCCGACCCGCGGCAGCAGTTTCACGCGGCGTGGGAAAACCTGAGGGACGTGCTGGCGGCTGCCGGTTGTGATTTCGCGGATGTGGTGGAACTGACCACTTATCATGTCGGCTTGCGCGAGCACATGGCGGTGTTTCGTGAGGTCAAGGACGCGCTGTTCCCGCGGGGTACCTGCCCCTGGACCTGTATTGGTGTCAGCGAACTGGCCCATGACGGGCTGCTGGTGGAGATCAAGTGCGTGGCGGTTGCGCGCCAGGGGTGAAATGCAGAAGGGGCGCCAACGGGCGCCCCTTCTTTTTGCTGCTTAGGCTTCAGCGTCCCATGGACGATCGCCTTTTTCATCCTTGACGCGGGTCGGCAGGCCCATCACGTCCAGCGCCTTGAGGAACGGCTCGGCGGGCAGTTCCTCGACGTTGACCATGCGCCCTGCATCCCACTCGCCGCGGGCGACCAGCAGGGCTGCGGCCACTGGCGGCACGCCAGCGGTGTAGGAGATGCCCTGGCTGTCGGTCTCGGCGTAGGCTTCTTCGTGGTCGGCGACGTTGTAGATGAACACTTCGCGTGCCTGGCCGTCCTTGGTGCCTTTGACCAGGTCGCCGATGCAGGTCTTGCCGGTGTAGCCCGGAGCCAGGGAAGCCGGATCGGGCAGTACGGCCTTGACCACTTTCAGCGGCACGACTTCAAGGCCTTCGGCGGTCTTGACCGGTTGCTCGGAGAGCAGGCCGAGGTTCTTCAGCACGGTGAACACGTTGATGTAGTGTTCGCCGAAGCTCATCCAGAAACGCACATTGGGTACGTTCAGGTTCTTCGAGATCGAATGTACTTCATCGTGACCGGTCAGGTAGAGGTTCTGCGAACCCACCACCGGGAGGTCGTCGGTGCGCTTGACCTCGAACATGGTGTTGCTGGTCCACTGGCTGTTCTGCCAGCTCCATACTTGCCCGGTGAACTCGCGGAAGTTGATTTCCGGGTCGAAGTTGGTGGCGAAGTACTTGCCGTGGGAACCGGCATTGACGTCGAGAATGTCGATCGAATCAATGCGGTCGAAGTACTGCTGCTGCGCGAGTTTTGCGTAGCTGTTCACCACACCCGGGTCGAAGCCGACACCGAGAATGGCGGTAATGTTCTTCTGCTGGCACTCCTCGAGATGCTTCCACTCGTAGTTGCCATACCAGGGCGGGGTTTCGCAGATCTTGCCCGGTTCTTCGTGAATCGCGGTATCGAGATAAGCGACACCGGTATCGATGCAGGCACGCAGCACCGACATGTTGAGGAAGGCGGAACCGACGTTGATCACGATCTGCGATTCGGTCTCGCGGATCAGTGCCTTGGTCGCCTCGACATCGAGGGCGTTGAGCGAGAAGGCCTGGATGTCTGCGGGTACCTTGAGGCTACCCTTGGCCTTGACGCTGTCGATGATGGCCTGGCATTTGGAGATGTTCCGTGACGCAATCGCAATACGACCGAGTTCGTCGTTATGCTGTGCGCACTTGTGGGCCACCACCTTGGCGACACCTCCTGCACCAATGATAAGAACGTTCTTCTTCAATTTATCCCTTGCTCCTTACTGAAAGCCGGTCTTACGACAGGCTGGAAACGTAGTCTTCGAAACCGAACTCGCGCTTGACCTCGACGCTGCCGTCGAGCTGCTTGACGACGATGGCCGGCATCTTCAGACCGTTGAACCAGTTCTTCTTGACCATGGTGTAGCCCGCCGCGTCGATGAACGACAGGCGATCGCCGATGGCCAGAGGACGATCGAATTGGTATTCGCCGAAGATGTCGCCGGCCAGGCACGACTTGCCGCAGACCATGTAGGTGTGCTCGCCGTCGTTGGGGGCCATCTTGGCGTTGAGGCGGTAGATCAGCAGGTCGAGCATGTGCGCTTCGATGGAGCTGTCGACCACGGCCAGGTGCTTGCCGTTGTAGAGCGTGTCCAGCACGGTGACTTCCAGCGAGGCGCTGTTGGTGATCGCTGCTTCACCGGGCTCCAGGTAGACCTGCACGCCGTACTTCTCGGAGAAGCCTTTCAGGCGGGCGCAGAAAGCGTCGAGTGCATAGCCTTCGCCGGTGAAGTGGATGCCGCCGCCGAGGCTGACCCACTGGACCTGGTGCAGCAAATGGCCGAAGCGCTCTTCGATGTGCGAGAGCATCTTGTCGAACAGGCTGAAGTCGCCGTTTTCGCAATTGTTGTGGAACATGAAGCCGGAGATCGTGCCGATCACCTTTTCGATCTTTTCCGGATCCCATTCGCCCAGGCGGCTGAACGGACGCGCCGGGTCGGCCAGCAGGTAGTCGGAGCTGCTCACCTGCGGGTTGACGCGCAGGCCGCGGGTCTTGCCTTCGGACTGCTCGGCGAAGCGCTGGAGCTGGCCGATGGAGTTGAAGATGATCTTGTCGCAGTTCTCCAGCATTTCCTCGACCTCATCGTCGGCCCAGGCCACGCTGTAGGCGTGGGTCTCGCCGGCGAACTTCTGGCGGCCGAGCTTGAGCTCGTAGAGCGAGGAGGAGGTGGTGCCGTCCATGTACTGCTCCATCAGGTCGAATACCGACCAGGTGGCGAAGCACTTGAGGGCGAGCAAGGCCTTGGCGCCGGAGTGTTCGCGCACGTAGGCGATCTTCTCCAGGTTGCCCAGCAGCTTGGTTTTGTCGATGAGGTAGTACGGCGTCTTGATCATTTCAAAGGCCCCCGGCCAGGCCGGCCAAAAAAAAGGACACGCATTGTGCCTTCACTTGCCGCATATCGAAAGGGCGCGATGCGCATTTCGTCCGAGCTCGCAGGCTGCGTGCCGCGTGAGGGGAGTAGAGCAGGGGAATATGACTGTCTTAATCGTTGTGGAGGCAGATGGCCCTATCGCGGGACAAGTCGGGGCGCCGAACCGCCGCTCCCATAAGTGACACTGCTGTATTCAGCAGTTGCGGCGCTTTTGTAGGAGCAGGCTTGTCCCGCGATAGGGCCATCTGCCTCCCTACATCACTGCGGCAACCGCGCCACCACCTTGATCTCGAAATCGAAGCCGTACAACCAGGTTACCCCGACAGCCGTCACCGTTGGGTAAGGTGCTGGCCCCCAGAATTCAGCGCGCACCAAGTCCCAGATGGCCTGGAACTTGTTTTGTGGGTCGACGATGAACAGGGTCACGTCCTGCACGTCAGCGAAGCTGCAACCGGCGGCGGCGAGAATCGCCTGGAGGTTGGCGAAGGCCCGGCGCACCTGGTTTTCCAAGCCCGGCTCGGGTGAGCCGTCCTCGCGGCTGCCAACTTGCCCGGAGACGAACAGCAAGCCGTTGCTGCGCACGGCCGGGGAGTAGTGATTGATGTCGTACAGGGCCTGACGGCCAGCAGGGAATACAACGTCGCGTTGGTTCATGGTGTTTTCTCCATCAGGGGGTGATGGGGCGACTGTACGAGCCCAGACCTGTTCGATAAACGTGCGAGTCTGGTTATCATTGTTTGTTGATTCCAAACAATCGAGGCGCTGATGGACCGGTTCGACGCAATGCGTGCCTTTGCCCGGGTGGTAGAGGCGGGCAGCTTCACCAAGGCTGCGGAGACGCTGCACATGAGCCGTACCAGTGTGACCCAGCTGGTGCAGCAGTTAGAAACCCGCCTGCGCGTGCGCCTGCTCAACCGCACCACGCGCAAGGTGAGTGTGACCCGCGATGGCGAGCAGTTCTACCAGCGGGTGTTGCGACTGTTGGCGGAGCTCGAGGATGCGGAGAGTAGCCTCAGCGGCGCTGCCGGCCTGCCGCGTGGCAAGTTGCGGGTCGATGTACCGAGCCCGCTGGCAAGCCTGGTGCTGGTGCCGGCGCTGCCGGACTTCCATGCCCGCTACCCGGACATCCAGATCGACATGGGCGTCAGCGATCGTATCGTCGACATCATTGGCGAGCATGTCGATTGCGTGGTGCGCGGAGGCGAACTGCTGGACCAGTCGCTGATGGCGCGCAAGGTTGCCGACCTGCAGTTGGGGGTGTATGCGGCGCCGGCTTACCTCGAACGCCTTGGCACCCCTGCCCACCCTTCGGACCTGGAGGGTTCTGACCACCGTACGGTAGGTTTTCTCTGGGCACGTACCGGCAAACCGCTGCCCTATGCCCTCGTTCGCGGCACCGAGCGGCTGCAGGTCCGCGGCACCCAGGTGCTGGCGGTGGACGATGGCAACGCCTACCTGGCGGCCGGGGTGGCTGGGCTTGGGGTGCTGTGGCTGCCGGACTACATGGCCCGCGCGCCACTGGCCAGCGGTGCGCTGGTGCGGGTGTTCGAAGATTGGCAGTTGGAGCCGATGCCGTTGTACGTCGCTTATCCGCCGAATCGGCATGTGGGCGCGCGGTTGCGGGTGTTCATCGACTGGGTGGTGGAGGTGATGGGGCGCTGATCAGAGCCTCACCCGACCGGATAAAGCGCGCGTTGGGCGTTGGGCAATACCGCCGGTCATGCAGAGGCTCAAGCACACCTCGCAGCCGTTTCATGGCTCATCACGCTGTATACGAACCCCAGCGCCTCGAGGCCGGAGCCAGCCTGCCGGACATGGACCGCGACAGGGCCTGCCGAACCCTTGAGCGCACCGACCGGAATGTCACCAAGTCGGCACGCTTGCTGGGGCCGTCACGCGGCATGCTCTACAAGATCGAAAAGCTGGGGTTGAGCAGGCCGGACAAGCGGCAGTGGTGACCCTCAGGGCTTGCCACCGCCGCCCTGGCTACCATTACCCTCAGAGCCGCTGCCGTCCATGCCGGGCAGGTCGCGGTTGTCGTTCTGCCGGGCCGGCGGGCTTTCCGGGTCGTTGCCCTGGATCCGCGGGTCGGTATCGCGCGGCATGGGTTTTTCAACCGGGTTGAGGGTGCTGTCTACACCAGGCTGTGGCGCGGGGTTATGCGGATCGTCCGGGTAAGTGGTGCCGGTGCCAACCGCCATGGCCAGTGGTGAGCAAAGCAAGGCGGCGAGCAGGCAGGTACGGGTCAGGGATCGCTTCATGGGGCAAACTCCTTTGCGCAGGACAGGGGCATCTTCCTCTTGGGCCCCGTCCTGCTCAGCAAGGTGCCATCATCCCGACCGACGGTCACACCACCATCGACAACAGCATGATGAAGATGATGCCGACCACGGACAGGATGGTTTCCATCATGCTCCAGGTCTTGAAGGTCTCGGCCACGGTCATGTTGAAGTACTGCTTGACCAGCCAGAACCCGGCGTCGTTGACGTGGGACAGAATCAGCGAGCCAGCGCCGGTGGCCAGTACCAGCAGCTCACGGTTCACCCCCGGCACCAGTTCGATCACCGGCGCGACGATACCGGCGCCGGTGATGGTCGCCACGGTTGCCGAACCTGTAGCGATGCGAATCACCGCCGCCACCAGCCAGGCCAGCATGATGGGTGAAATTTGAGCCTGCACGGCCATCTGTCCGATCACGTTACCGACGCCGGTGTCCACCAGCATCTGCTTGAAGCCGCCGCCTGCACCGACGATCAGCACGATCGCCGCGGTGGGCGCCAGGCTCTGGTCGAGCATCTTCATGATCTGCTGACGGCTGAAACCGCGGGCCGAACCGAAGGTGTAGAACGCCAGGAGCAAGGCGGCGAGCAGCGCGGTGATGGGGTGGCCGATCAGGTCCATCCACTGACGCACGATGTGGTCAGTCGGGAGTACCACGTCGGCGAAGGTCTTGAGCAACATGAGCGCCACTGGCAGCAGCACGGTGACCAGCGTGATGGTGAAGCTGGGCAGGTTTTTCTGGTCGGAGTCGCGGGCGATCTGGTCCATCAGCTCCTGGGACGGGTTGCCCGGAATGTAGCGGGAGATGAAGTTACCGAACAGCGGCCCGGCGATGACTGCAGTAGGCAGTGCCACCAGCAGGCCGTAGAAGATGGTCTTGCCGATATCGGCGTGGAAAATGCCGATCGCCAGCAATGGGCCAGGGTGCGGCGGCACCAGGCCATGCACCACCGAGAGCCCTGCCAGCAGCGGGATGCCGATCTTCACCAGCGACACCCCGGAGCGGCGGGCGACGATGAATACCAGCGGGATCAGCAGCACGAAGCCGATCTCGAAGAACAGTGGGATGCCCACCAGGAAAGCGGCGAACATCATCGCCCAATGCACTTTCTGCTTGCCGAAGGCTCGGATCAGCGTCTGTGCGATCTGGTCGGCGCCGCCGGAGTCGGCCATCAGCTTGCCGAGCATGGTCCCCAGCGCCAGGACGATGCCGACAAAGCCGAGCACGCCGCCGAAGCCGTCCTGGAACGATTTCATGACCTTGGCCACCGGCATGCCGGAGGTCAGGCCGAGAAAGCCTGCGGCCAGGGTCAGGGCGACGAAGGGGTGGACCTTGAAATGGGTGATCAGCAGGATGAGCCCGACGATGGTAACCAGCGCGTCGAGCAGCAGGTAGGTATCAGTAGCCAGTCCGAACATGGTGTCTATGCCTCGGTCTTGTCGTTGTTGTAATGGCGAAACGTGAGTGAACTTTTGACGCCTGCAGGCGTCGGGACAGCGCTGTCTTTGGTGAGCCGGAAAACCGCCGGATCAGGCAGTTCGCGCCAGGGGCCGGTCACCGCAGGGCTTTAGCCAGTCGTGCACGGATTCGGCAAGTGCTTCGATCGGACGGGTGGCGTCCAGTGCCAGCGTGAGCGGTTCGCCATGCGGCGATTCGAGGGTCGCGAACTGGCTGCTGATGAGGCTTGCCGGCATGAAGTGGCCGGGACGTGCGAGCACGCGTTTTTCGGCCTCTTCAGGGCTCAATTCGAGAAAAACGAATCCCAGGCCTGGCACGGCCTGGCGCAGGGTGTCGCGGTAGCGGCGCTTGAGCGCCGAACAGGTGAGGATCGGGCGTTCGCCGGCCTGGAGAATGGCCTGCAGCTCTTCGCCCAGGCGTACCAGCCAACCGGCACGGTCGTTGTCGTCCAGGGGAATGCCGGCGCTCATTTTCTGGATGTTTTCGGCAGGGTGGAAGGCGTCGCCCTCGATCAGGCGTCCGCCACTACGCGCAGCGACGGCCTGGCCGACGCAGCTTTTGCCGCAGCCTGCCACGCCCATGACCACGATGGCGCAAGGGGAAAGGTTCATCGGTACCTCCTGCGGGGTAAGACAGCGCTGTCTCACGCTCGACGAGCAGTGGTGCAAGCGCCACCCTCCCGGGTGTTATTGATCTTGTGATACGCAGTATGGATGCTGCGGCAATTATTACGTTGCCTGCGTCCTGAGACAGCGCTACCTTAGTGACCGTTCCCACTTCTTGCAAGTAGTAAAATTACAACATTCATGACCCGCACCGGCTCCCGCACCACAGGTCGTCCCACTCTGGCCGAAGTCGCCAGGCTTTCAGGGGTTTCTCCCATTACCGCTTCGCGCGCGCTGCGCGGCGTCAGCACGGTTGCACCGGAGTTGGTGGAAAAGGTCATTGCCGCCGCAGCGAGCCTGGGGTACGTGGCCAACCCGGCCGCCCGTGCCCTGGCATCGGCACGCAGCCAGTCGGTGGTGGTATTGATTCCATCGCTGTCCAACCAACTGTTCATCGACACGCTGGAGGCGATTCACGACGTGATGCGTCCTCGCGGGTTGGAGGTGCTGATCGGCAACTATCACTACGACAGCGCCGAGGAAGAGAACCTGATCCGCAACTACCTCGCCTACCAGCCCTGCGGCATCCTGCTGACCGGGTTCGAGCGCAGCGATGCTTCGCGGCAGATGCTCGCAGCCAGCGGCGTGCCCTGTGTCCACATGATGGAGCTTGGCGGGGAGCCGGGCGCGCTGTCGGTGGGGTTTTCGCAGCAGCAGGCGGGGCGCGCCGCCGCTCGCCACCTCATTGAGCGTGGCCGCAGGCGCCTGGGCTTCATCGCGGCGCAGCTCGATCCGCGGGTGATGCAGCGCGCCGAGGGGTTTCGCCAGGCGTTGACGGAGGCCGGCTTGCAGGCACCGGAGCTGGAGATGCTGGACCCACAACCCTCATCGATCGGCCTTGGTGGCGAGCTGTTCAGCCGTTTGCTGGCCAAGGCACCGGATGTCGACGGACTGTTCTTCTGCAACGATGACCTGGCTCAGGGCGCGGTGCTCCAGGCATTGCGCCAAGGTGTCGAGGTTCCGCGGCAGGTGGCGATGGTCGGCTTCAACGACCTGCCGGCTTCGGCGCACATGGTGCCGCGCCTGACCTCGATCCGTACGCCAAGGGCCGCTGTGGGGCGCACTGCCGCGCAGGCGCTGTTGAGTCTGCTCGACGGCAAGCGGGACGTGGAGCAGCAGCAGGACATGGGCTTCGAGTTGGTGGTGCGGGAAAGTACCTGACCGGGTGCGGGTACGGTCGAATCTCCCTTCGAAACCGCCTAATCACAAGGTGATATCAGATCGCTTGCATGGCGGCGGGGCCCATCTATGCTCAGGAAACCCCTGCGCACACAAGGAGGCCCGGCGCATGTTCGAGTACCATCGCAAGTCCGACCTGATCGAGATTCAGCGTAGCCGCCAGGCACTGGCAGGCATGGAAGCCAAGTTAGCCGCGATCAGTCGCTCCATGGCGATGATCGAGTTCGCCCCGGATGGCACCATCCTCGACGCCAACGACCACTTCTGCGCAACGATGGGCTACAGCGCCGATGAGATCCGCGGCAAGCATCACCGTCTGTTCTGCGACCCAACCTATGCCAAGAGCGCCGAGTACCTGCAGCTATGGCATGAGCTGGGGCAGGGCAAGGCGATCAGCGGTACGTTCGAACGTATCGACAAGTCCGGGCGCGAGGTGTGGCTGGAGGCGAGCTACATGCCAGTGCTCGATGATCAACAGCAGGTTACCAGCGTGATCAAGGTCGCGGCCGACATCACCCGCGGGGTCAACGAAGAGCATGAGAGCGAAAGCCTGCTCAAGGCCATCGGTCGCTCGATGGCGGTGATCGAGTTCACGCCCGAAGGGCGGGTGATCACGGCCAACCAGAACTTCCTCGATACCATGGGCTATCGCCTGGAGGAGGTCACGGGGCGTCATCATGGGTTGTTCTGCCTGCCCCATGAGCGCGAATCGCCCCAGTACCGGGAGTTCTGGGCATCGCTCAACCGGGGCGAGTATCACTCCCACCGCTTCGAACGGGTCAACAAGCAAGGCCAGACGGTGTACCTGGAGGCTTCCTATAATCCGATCTTCGATGGCAAAGGCCGCCTGTACAAGGTGGTCAAGTTCGCCAGCGACATCACCAATCAGGTCAGCACCCAGCAGAGCGCGGCCGATGCGGCTCACGCAAGCTCCGTGCAGACCGACGCCTGCGCGCGCAAGGGAACCCAGGTGGTGCAGCAGACGGTGCAGGTGATCGAGCAGATTTCCGAGGAGCTCAACGACGCGGCGCGCAGCATCGATGCGGTGAGCAAGCAGTCGGAGCTGATCGGAAAGATCGTCCTGACCATTCGCGGGATTGCCGACCAGACCAACCTGTTGGCACTCAATGCCGCCATCGAGGCCGCGCGTGCCGGTGAGCACGGGCGCGGTTTCGCGGTTGTGGCTGACGAGGTGCGCAGCCTGGCGGCGCGGACCAGCAAAGCCACGCTGGAGATCGTCGAGGTGGTGCGACAGAATCACGACCTGTCACTGACGGCGGTGGCCAGCATGCAGTCGAGCCTGTCGCGCACGGGGTTGGGCGTGGAGCTGGCCAACGAGGCCGGTACCGTGATCATGGAGATCCAGCAAGGCTCACGTCACGTGGTCGATGCGATCAGCCAGATCAGTTCGACCCTGCAATTGCATTGAGCCCCTCGCGCAACTGATGCTCCAGGCCCTGGAGGTTTGCCTCCAGGCGCGCGAGCAATGCATCGCTGGGCGCTCCATCGGCCAGTGCCTGTTCCAGCGTTTCGCAATCGCGGACCACCCCCCTGACCTTGAGCATGCGCGCACCGCCTTTGATCCGGTGCACCAGCGTTTTCACCTGCGCTGATGTGTGGCCCGGCGCCAGCTCGCGCAGGGCCTGCAGGTCTTGCGCGGTGCTCTGGGCGAGTTGTTCGAGCAGGCGCCGAGTCAGCTCTACGTCGTCCTGGGTGAGATGGCGCAACTGAGCAATGTCGAAACCACTGTCCGGCGGTGCATCTTCCGGGGGCGTTGCCTCGGTAGTCGGCGCCTGGGGCAAGTGGGCCTTGAGGGTACGCAGGTCGATCGGTTTGAACAGGCACTCGTCCATGCCATCGGCCAGGCACTGTGCCTTGGCTTCGGCCTGGGCGTTGGCCGTGACGCCGAGGATTCGGCAGGGCTGGGCACCGCGTTCGCGTTCCAATGCGCGGATGCGTCGTGTCAGCTCGTGGCCATCCATCACGGGCATGCTGCAGTCGGTGATCACCAGGTCGAACGCTTCTGCCTGCCAGAGCGCCAGGGCCGTCTGGCCATTTTCAGCCAGGCGCACCTTGTGCCCGAGAGTGCATAGTTGCTTTTCGAGGAGCATGAGGTTGGCCGGGTAGTCATCCACGACCAGGACATGCAAAGGACCGGCCTGGGCAGTGTCGCCGAGTAGCTCGGGCTGGGGCTGCGCGACCAGGGGCTCGGCGCTCGGCAGCGACAGGCTTATATCGATTCGGGTGCCGACGCCCTGCAGGCTCTGCAGTTGCAGGACGCCGCCCATGAGTTGGCACAATGTACGGCTGATGATCAGGCCCAGCCCGGCACCATGGCGCGCGCGCTGGCCGTCGAGTTGGGCGAAGGCCTGGAACAGCCTGGCCTGATCGGCTTCGCTGATGCCGATGCCGCTGTCTTGCACCTGCAGTTCCACTTGCAGGACATCTTTGGTCTGGGCCTGCACGTTCAGACCGACTTCGACCTGGCCTTGCTCGGTGAACTTGATCGCATTGCTGAGCAGGTTGGACACCACCTGGCGTAGCCTTACCGGATCGACAGAGGCCCAGATCGGCGACTCTGGGAGCCTGGTTTGAAGCGTCAGTCCCTTGACCTTGGCATTGGCTTCGAAGGCGCGTACGGTCGAGCGGACGAGCTCGACCAGGTCGGTGGCTACGGGCTGCAAGACCATGTGCCCGGACTCGATGCGCGAGATGTCGAGAATGTCGCCGATCAGGTCGAGCAGGCCGAGTGCGGCATCGTGTGCAGTCTGCAAGCCCTGCGGGTCGCTGTGGCCTTGACGGTTGTCTTCGAGTGCCAGTTCCAGCAGCCCGATCACCGCGTTCATGGGGGTGCGGATCTCATGGCTCATGATTGCCAGGAAGCTGCTTTTGGCCTGGCTGGCACGCTCGGCATCCTCCTTGGCCTGACGCAACTGTTCCAGCAGGCTGCGGCTGAGCGTGAGCTGCGCCTGCAGCGCCCGTTGTGCCTCGCTGCGCTGGTGGATCAACTTGCGCAGATAGCCGTTCCAGAACACCACGCCGGCCAGCAAAAATGCCGAAAGCACCAGCACCTGCAATGCCAGCGAGCGGTAGTTGCCCCACAGGCTATCGCTGACGATGGTGCTGGTGCGCCAACGGTTGATCAATTGGTCCAGTTCTTCCGGCGGGATACTCAGCAACGCCTTGTCCATGATCGACTGCAATTGCGGCAGATCCGGCGCCACGGCAAAAGCTATTGCTGTCTGGCTGTCGTCCTGCAAGCCGGCGATGCGCAACCTGTCCTTGAACACATGAGTCAGGTAGTAGGACGCGCTGATGTTGCTGATCAGCGCGACGTCGGCATTGCCCTTGGCCACCGACTCCATCATCGCCAACGTGTTGTTGGCCTCGACCACATGAGCCTGCGGATAACGCTGGCGCAGCGCGACCTCCTGGGAGCCGTCACGCACCAGCGCGATGCGTTGTGCGTCCTGTGGGCCGGCCTGCGTGCTGGTGTGGCGCACGACCTGCACGTTGGGGCTGACCAGGTAGGGGCGGGTGAAACGCACGCGCGATGCGCGCGACGGGCTGTAATCCAGGGCTCCGACCATCTGTGCATCACCCCGTGCCACCTCATCGACCATGGCCGCTACGGAGTTGCGTTCAACGATGTCGAAACGCAGGCCGGTGCGCAAAGTGATCTGTTTGAGAACGTCCAGTGTAATGCCGTTGGGTTGCTGCTGGGTGTCGTTGAATGTGATTGGTGCAAAGCTTGGGTTGATCAGTACCCGTATCCTGGGGGCTCTGGCCAGCCAGCGCTGTTCTTCATCGGTGAGCGTGGAAAGGCGACGCTGCAGGAGTAGGCTGGTGTTGCCACTGGACCAGCGGCGCAGGATGTTCAGGCGCTCGCTGTCGGTAATCCTCTGTAACGCCTGGTCGACCAGGCTGAGTAGCCTGGTGTTGTGTTGGTCCAGTGCGAAGGCGAAAGCGCCTGCGGGTGCCTGGACGAAATGGTCGATGCGCACCAGGCCTTGATAGGCTCGTCCAATGGCGAAGTCCGAGCTGATGGCATCGCCGATGTAGGCATCGGCATCACCCTGCGCCACTGCGCTGAGGCCTGCGTAGGTCGAGCTGTAGAGGATCAGCTGCGCCTGGGGATACAGGGCTTGGACAGCCGTCTTGGGCAGGTAGTGATCGACCATGGCCAGGCGCAGGCCGGCCAGATCTTCACTGTGCAACTGGGGGCGGTCCTGACGTGTGACGATCACCGGAAGGTCGTCGGCATAGGTTTGGCTCAGGGACAACTTGGCATCGGCTGCTTCGAAGCCGTTGGAGCTGCCAAGCAGGTCGATCTGCCCCTGGTGCAGGGCTTCGATGGCCGCTGTGCGACTGGCAAAACGGCGTACTTCGATCGGCATGCCCAGTTGCTCGCCGATCAGGCCAGCATAGTCCGCACTCAACCCTTCGTAGTCGTTTGGGCTGACATTGATTTCAAAGGGGGGGTAGTCAGGACGCGAACTGCCCAGGACCAGCACCTTGCGCTCGCGCAGCCACTGGCGGTCGCTGTCGCTCAGCGGCAGCGCGACACTGGCACTGATCGAGCGAGCCAGCAAGTGTCGCGGTTCGCTTTCACCAATGACGGCGCCCGATACCAGCAGGGCCGCCGCTGCCAGTAGCAGGCCGCCAAGGGTGTGCCTCATGGTCGCGAGGCTCAGTTCACTTGGTTGCGTTTGGCCAGGTCGACCATTTCGACCAGCGACTCGGTCTTGAGTTTTTCTCCGATTCGACCGCGGTAGGTGCTGATGGTCTTGGCGCTGAGGTTCATGGCCGTCCCTATGTACTTGTTGTTCTCTCCCCGCGCGAGCCTGCGCAGGACTTCCATTTCCCGGTTCGACAGGCTGTTGAGCCTGTCCGTTTCCGATTCCAGGGTGCTGCTGTTCACCGACATCTGCGGAAAGGTCGAATAGCCTTTGACCAGTGCCTTTAGCGCGAACAACAGCGCATCGAGGTCTTCGTCCTTGTTGACGAAAGCCGAGATTCCGGCATCCAGGCAGCGACGGACGTAGAGATCAGAGGACTGCCCGGTGAGTACCATGATTTTTGGCGCAGGATCGAGCAATTGCAATCGCTTGATCACTTCCATGCCATCCAGGCCCGGTAACCCAATATCGAGAATCACCACTTTCGGCGCAAGCTGACGCGCCATCTGTACGGCCTCGATGCCATTGCCCGACTCACCGACAACCTCAAAGCGTTCCCGCTCGAGCAGAATACGCACGGCGAGTCGGACGGTAGGGTGATCATCGACCATCAGTACGGTGGTCATTGGAAAACTCCTGTACGAAGTAATGTTCGTTCCTGACGTTATCCAGGAATGCGTCTGTAGGGCCAATCTGGCTGCGGGCACGATACGTCCATCAGAACGCTTTGATAATGGCGAGTATAGGCGTGTGGAAAAAGCCGCCATTTGCTGGTGAAAAGTCCTACAAAAGAAACTAGGGGCGAGGGGCGATGAGGCCCTCGCCGGCAGGCGTGGGGTGAGGGCGCTCAGGTCGGGCGCGCACAGGCGGGATGCGGTTTGTTCACACGATGCGTCGAAGCGGGATTGTTGAGCAGCGCGGTACCGAGCCGTGTCGGGCGTTGCAGCAATTGTCCCGCGCAATTGGGGCATTGTCCCTGCAGATGCTGTTCAGCGCAGCGGCGGCAGAAGGTGCACTCGAACGAGCAGATCAGCGCGTCCAGGGTGTCGGGGGGCAAATCGGCATCGCAACATTCGCAATTGGGGCGTAGCTCGAGCATGGCGCAACTCCGGAGTGGACAGAGATGCGCCAGTGTCGGTCGCTGGACGCTGGCTGGCAATCCTCAGTCGGCGGGGCGATACAGATGGGCGTGGCCGGCGCGGTACAAGGCCGAGTCGGCAAACGGTGCATCGCCAAGAACGTGGCCGACGAGAATCAGTGCCGTGCGCCGGAAGCCTTTGTTGGCAACACCCTCGACGATATCGGCGAGACGGCCCCTGACCCAGTCCTGGTCCGGCCAGGTGGCGCGGTGGATCACTGCCACCGGGCAATCCGCCCCATAGTGCGGCAGCAGCTCCTCGACGATGCGCGGCAGATGGCGTACCCCCAAGTGAATGGCCAAGGTACTGCGGTGGCGCGCCAGGTCCGCCAGTTGCTCGCCTGCCGGCATCGGCGAGTGCTCGCCGTAGCGGGTCAGGATGACGGTCTGCGAGATGTCCGGCAGCGTCAGTTCGCAGCCGAGCAGGGCGGCGCTGGCGGCTGTGGCGGTAACGCCAGGAATGATCTGGTAGTCGATGCCCAGTTCGCGCAGGTGGCGAATCTGTTCGCCGATGGCGCCATACAGGCTCGGGTCCCCACTGTGTACACGGGCCACATCCAGACCCTTGTCATGGGCGTCACGGATTGCGCCGATGATCTGCTCCAGGTGCAGTTCGGCGCTGTTGATCAGGGTACTGGCGGTGTGGCCTTCGAGTACCGCGGGCGGTACCAGTGAGCCGGCGTAGATGATCACCGGGCATTGACGGATCAGGCGTTGGCCCTTGACCGTGATCAGCTCCGGATCGCCGGGGCCGGCACCGATGAAATAGACCGTCATGGCAAGTCCTTGAACGTGAAATGAAGTGCGATTATCCGTTGCTGGCCAGGGCCAGGGTAGCGTCACCGAGCACCTGTCGGGTGACTGTCAGGATCGGCGAGCGCTGACCCTCGCCCGCTGCCAGTGCCAGCGCCGCGCTTTCTGCCACTCCCCAACAGCCGGTGGTGTCGAAGGCCATTTCGGAGCGGTGGCTGAGCAAGGGCAGGAAGGGCTGCAGTTGCTGGGCGCTGTACAGCGTCAGCGGCAGGCCGAGCTGCTCGGCCAGTTGCCGCAGGCCGGGCTCCTGAGCCTTGAGATCGATGCTGGCGATACCTCGCAACGCGGCCAGCGTCAGGCCGTTGTTGGCCAGTGCAAGGTGCAGCAGGGTTTCCAGAACTGCCGCCGGGCAACCCCGGCGGCAGCCGAAACCGGCATAGAGCGCGGCCATCAGGCCTGCGCGGAGCGGCGGTAGAGCCAGGCGCTCAGCAGACCCAGTGCGACCCAGAAGGCTGCGTTGGTCAGCCAGGAGGCAACCTTGAACTGTGCTTCCAGCGCTTCGGGCGCCAGGCTTTCATGCACCAGTGGCTGAGGGGCGCCGATCAGGTGCGGTACCACCAGCAGCGCTGCGCCAAGCACTTTGAGCAGCCAGTGCCGCGCGAAGACCAGCAACGCCAGGCCCACTGCAGTGGCGGCGGCGGTGCCGATCCACCAGGTCTGGCGTTGACCCAGATCGGCTGCGGCGGTGCCAGGCAGTTCGGGTGGCAGGCCCAGGGTCGGCGCCAGGCAGAACACGGCAAAGCCGCCCAGGCCCCACAAGGCGCCAGTACTGACTCGACCGGGTTCGCGCAGGCTGTAGAGTGCGGCGAGGATCAGCGCGAAACCGACTGCCACCACCAGGTTACCGCCGGTGGTCGACAGCACGCGCTGCCAGCCGTCTTCCGGCGACCAGGCTTCTGCACCGTGCTCATGGCCAGCGGCACTTTCACCGGCGTGCTCGTGCTGCTCGGTGGGGGCCGAGTTTTCATAGGTTTCGGCTTGAAGGATCAACGGAGCGACCCAGAAACTCTGCAATAGCGTCAGCAAAAGTGCGGCGAGCAGGCCACTGAAGCCTGCCGTGCGAGCGATACGCTTGATCATCATCGGACACTCAGTGGCAAGGGAAGGCGGCGCTGTGACGGGTATCGTGGGCAGCGTTGTGCACCGCCTCCAGGTGCGAGAACCCGGCGAAGTACACCAGGCACAAGCCCAGCAGGCTGGCGCCGACCGCAACGACGAGGCGCTGGCTGAGGCTGACGGGGGTGGCGATGCTGTGTTTGGCGCTGGTGACGGACATGACGCATTCCTCTGCTTTTTTCATGGGCGACAGGAAGCGCGGCAACCCCAGGCGAGAACCGCCCAGGGACATGCAACAGCGCCCGCCCACCGCGGGGTGTGATCACAAGACGTCGGGCCGGTCTCCGGGCTGACGAGCAGGAGCCTGGCTCCTGGGGAGAGCGTCACCTTCCCATGCCGCACTGCAGGCACAGTGGATCAGACGCTCGCTCGCTTACCGTTGCGGGGGCAGCACCGGACTTGCCGGACCCATGAAGGGCCTGTGACGCACCGGTTTCCCGTTTCACCCCTGCAAAGGGGCACCCTACGTAATGTATTAGGAGATCACGGCCACGCTTTGGTCGTCAATTCTTGTTACGAATTGAGCAAATGGGCCGGCTGAAAATCTTTAGTCAGCCTTGAACGTCGCACTTTTTTACATTCAGGGGCTCTATGCATGGCCAGGCTGCGCCGATTCCCGGCCCGGCCGCTGACCCTGGACCCCGGTGCAAATGCCTGTTCCTGCCTTTCGCCGCCATGCCCGCCTGTCATTGGTGGGTGTCTTGATTGCCCTGTGCGGGTGCACCGGGCAGCAGGGGCATGACGTATTCACCCAGTTGGGTAACGGGCATCCTGGCGAGCTGTTCCAGACCAGTGTCGACCGCATGGCCACCTTGTCCATGCGCGACAACCTGCAGAGCCTGTATCTGCTGATGAACAAGCTCTACCTGCGCAACCCCAGTCAGTGGAAGCAGTCCGGATACCTGGATGCCGCCACTGCCGAGCGCCAGATCCGCCAGGCCATCGAGCAGCGCCAGTCGTTGCCGCAACTGGGCGAGCGCCGTGACCTGGCGGCGCTGAGCTATGCTTTGAGCCCGGAGTTTCGCGGTGATCGGGTCGGTGCGTTCATCTATGCGATCGGCAGCATGTTGATTACCGCCCACGGTGGGCGCACCGAGTTCTACATGACCGACGCCATTGACCCACTGTTCGTCAATAACGCCGCGCGCAACATCGAAAAGGCCACCTGGATGCTCGGTCAGCGCCAGGACGCCAATGGCGTGTTGCTGCTGTTTTCCAACGAGATCTCGGAGGAGGGCAGCAATCTGAGTTTTGCCGTCGAGTTCGGCAAGATCGTCGCACGCCTCGACCTGCTGGCGCAGATGCTCGATGAGCGCTACCGACGGATCGGCCTCAACTATGCGCAGAGCCTGCTGCTGATGAATTTCCTGCCCGTACAGTGATCATCGTCGCGTGCCTCAGAGCAAGGCTTCGATGGCGCGGCGATAGCGCTGGCCTGCCAGGCTCATGCTGTTGTTGTGGCTTGCCCCCGGCACCAGCAGCAAGGTCTTGGGCTGCTGCGCGGCCTCGAACAGCGCCTGGCTGAAGCGTGGCGGCACATAACGGTCGTCCAGGCCGTGCACCAGCAGCAGGGGTAAATCGATATCGGCGATCTTGCCCAGCGAGTCGAACTTCTGCGACAGCAGCCAGCGTACCGGCAGTGCGGTATCGGCCACCGATGCTGCTACGTCGCCAAGGGAGGTGAAGGTGGATTCGAGAATCAGGCCGCGCGCAGGTACGGGCTGGCCTTGCTGGCGCGCCTGACGTGCGAGCTCCGACGCAAGCTCGACAGCGACCGCACCGCCCAACGAATGGCCGAAGATCAGGCGCTTGCTTGGCACCGGCTGCAACTGGGCGAAGCGCTCCCAGGCAATTCGGGCGTCCTCGTATACCGTGGCCTCGGACGGCAGGTCACCTTGGCTCTGGCCAAACCCGCGGTAGTCCACGGCCAGCACCGAATAGCCCATGGCGTGCAGCTGCTCGATGCGGAACAACTGGCCGGTGAGGTTCCAGCGTACGCCGTGCAGGTAGAGTATCGCTGGCGCGTTGGCGCGTTCGGACGGCCACCACCAGGCGTGCAGGCTCTGGCCGTCGGTGAAGTTGCGCGGGCGCAGGTCCAGTTCCTGTACGCCGGCCGGCAGGCCCCTGAACCAACTGGCCTGGCCCGGCTCGATACGAAACACCAGTTCGCGCTCCTTGTGCTGCAAGACCGCGCAACCCGCAGGCAGGCCCACCACCAGCAAGGCCATGGCCAGCCAGGTGAGCCAGCGGCGTTTGAAGTGAGTGAGCAGGGTGTCGGTCATGGGTGTCATCAGGCGTACTGGAAATCGTCGTTTTTAACAGAAGCCATGGCCTCGCTGCAGGCAATTTTTCCCGACCGGTGCTGACACATGTTTGCAAGCTGTTTCCCCGGCGCCCTCGAGGGGTTCTGCACGCTTGCCGCAGCGGGCGCCGAGGGGTAGGTTTCCCTGACCCTGTCGATGGAAGACTTACCTTGGACTCGATTACCCAAGCCGTACTTGGCGCCGCCCTGCAAGGTACCGTGCTCGGCCGCATCCAGGGCCGCCGTTCGCTGTTGTACGGTGCCGCGCTGGCCACCTTGCCCGATCTCGATGTGGTGATCCGGTATGCGGACCCTGTTTCGCAGATGACCTACCACCGCGGTTTTTCCCATTCGATCTTCGTCCTTACCGGCCTGGCGCTGCTGCTGGCGTGGCTGGTGGCCTGGGTAGGGCAGAGGCGCTGGCCCGACAGAGGCTACCGTTGGCCCCGACTGTTCGTGGCGTTCTGGCTGGTGCTGGTCACCCATCCCCTGTTGGACGCCTTCACGGTCTATGGCACGCAATTGTTCTGGCCGCTGCCGTTCACTCCCGAAAGCTGGGCGGCAGTGTTCATCATCGACCCGATCTACACCGTGCCGCTACTGGTAGCTGTGATCTACGCCGCGTGGCGGGGGCTGAGTGGCCGGGCGATACCCCTGATGGCGGCGGCTCTGCTGTTCAGTACGGCGTATCTGGGGTTCGGGCTGGCCGGGCGCATGGCGGTCGAGCAGCGTTTCCATGAGGCCCTGGGCCGCCAGGGCGTTGTTGTCGATCATGTGCGGGCAGTGCCCATGGCCTTCAACAGCCTGGTCTGGCGGGTGCTGGCCAAGACGGCGGATGGTCATTACTACGAGGGCGTGAGCAGCGTTTTCGACCGCGAACCACCCGAGATGCAGCGCCTGTCGCTGAACCTGGACGCCGCCAAGGTGCTCGAGGGCGTCGCGCTGCACGAGCGGCTGCGCTGGTTCACCGATGATTGGCTGCGTTATGACGTGGTCGGCGATGTGCTGGTGGTGACCGACCTGCGCATGGGCATTCCCGGTAACTACACCTTCCGTTTCCGCATGGCTCATCGCGACAGCCAGGGTCAGTGGGTGGTCGATACCCCAGCCAACTGGAGTGACGGTGCCGCGATGTTCAACGGCCATGACCTGGGGCTGATCTGGCGTCGGATCCTCCAACAGCAACCTCCGCTGCCCCTGGCGGCTTGGACCACACGCTACCTGAATCCCTCGCCGCAATCCGGGGTGGCGCCCTGAACTGCCGCTCGGCCGGGCTCGACCTGGTCAAGTGGACGGCGATCCTGAGCATGGTCGCCGATCATTTGCGCTACCTGTGGCCCAGTGCCGACGGGTTGTTCGTGGTCGGGCGCCTGGCGTTTCCACTGTTCTGCCTGGTGATCGCCTGTCATGTCTCACGCGCCCAGCCAGGCGCGCTGTACACGGCAGCCAACGCGCGCTACCTGAGCTGGATGTTGGCCTTCTCGGTACTTGCCGAGGGCCCGTACCGTTGGTTGGACAATGGCTCGCACACGCTCAATGTCATGCCCACCCTGACCCTTGGCCTGCTGGTCGCCTGGGGGGTGAAGCATCCACAGCCTGCTGCGCGCATTGTCGGCCTCGGTAGTGCCGGGCTGGCGCTGGTTTTCGGTGATCGACTGATGTATGGCCTGCCGGGAGTATTGCTGCCGGCGGCCTGCCTGATGCTGTGGTCGCGAGGTCGGCCCGGCTGGCTGGTGCCCTGTCTGCTGGCAATGGGCGCCAACCTGACCAACAGCTGGTTATGGGCACATCCCTGGCAGCCCTTTTCTTTGCTGGTGCTGGCCACCGCGGCAATGGCGCTGCCGTTGGGTTTGCGCATGCTGGCGTACCAGGGCGCCTCGATCGTGCCTGTGGGACGCTGGGCCTACGGGTTCTATCCTTTGCACCTGATGGCGATCAAGGCCTTGCAATACCTCGATCTGCCCCCATCCTAGGCAGCCTCGGATATCCAGGAACAGCTTCATGGAACCCAACCGCTTCGGCGACATCGCCGCCTTCGTCAGTGCCGTGAAGGTCGGCAGCTTCACCGCAGCCGCCGCGAGCCTGGGCCTGACCCGCTCGGCGGTGGGCAAGAGCATCGCGCGCCTCGAATCGCGCATGGCCGTGCGCCTGCTCAACCGTACCACGCGCAAACTGAGCCTGACCGATGAAGGCCAGGTCGCGTTCGAGCGTTGGCGGCAGATCCTCGAAGACCTGGACGAAGTCGAGACCACGATGGCCCAGCGCCGCGGACGACCGACCGGCACTCTGCGCCTGACTGCGCCGCTGTCGTTCGGCCAGCGTCATGTGCTGCCGATCCTGGATGTCTACCTCAAGCAATGGCCGGAACTGCGCGCCGATATCCGCTTCACCGACCGTTTCGTCGATCTGGTGGAGGAGGGGGTGGACGTTGCCGTGCGCATCGGTGCGCCCAAGGAGGACTCGCAACTGCTGACACGCACCGTGGCGTGGCAGCAGTTCGTCACCTGCGCTGCACCCGAGTACTTGCAGCGTCATGGGGTGCCCCAGGTACCGGCAGACCTGTATGGGCACGACAAGATCGCTTTTCTGGCGGGCGAGAAGGCCAGCCCCTGGCGCTTCCACACCAATGAAGGGCTGCACCTGTGCGAAGAGCCCGGGCGCTTGAACATCGACAGCTCCGAGGCCATGCTCGATGGCGCCCGCGCCGGGTTCGGGCTGATTCACCTGCCCACCTACATCACCGGCAACGACTTGCGCGCCGGAACGCTGGTCGAGGTACTCGCGGATTACCGGCCGCCAGCGGACCCGATTCGTATCGTCTACCCCAGCAAGCGCCATTTGTCGCCACGGGTGCGAGGTTTCATCGACCTGCTGGTCGCCCGCTGGGAGCACGGAGTGCCCTGGGAACGCTGATTGGGGAATGCAGGGACCGTGTGTAGGGCCCGTTTTGCGGTTTATCGCCCAGGCGTGGCCCTGGACACTGTGCAGTCATATCCGTCACGACTTATGGAGACGCCATGACTGCGTTGTCTGTCCTGGACCTGGTCATGATCGGCGAGGGCAAGACCCTGGCCGATGCGATCGAGGAATCCCGTCAACTGGCACGCCACGTCGAGCAGCACGGCTACGCTCGATACTGGATCGCCGAACACCATGACATGCCCGGCATCGGCTCTGCCGCCACAGCGCTGGTAATCAACGAGATCGCCAATGCCACGCGGCATATTCGCGTGGGTGCCGGTGGCATCATGCTGCCCAATCATGCCCCGCTGGTGGTCGCCGAGCAGTTCGGCACGCTCGATGCCCTGCACCCCGGGCGCATCGACCTGGGGTTGGGGCGTGCCCCCGGCAGCTCAGGCCCGACCGTCCGTGCTTTGCGCGGCGTCGCACCCGAGCGTGACTTTGCCCAGGACATCGCCGAGTTGCGCGACTACCTGGCCGACAACGGCCAGCGATCGGTGCGCGGGGTGCCGGGCAAGCACGAGGTGCCGGTGTGGATATTGGGTTCCAGCCTGTTCGGCGCCGACCTTGCGGCACGGCTCGGCTTGCCTTATGCCTTTGCCTCCCATTTCGCCCCGCGCTACCTGCTGCAGGCCATCGCCCATTACCGCGCGAACTTCCAACCCTCGGCGCAACTGGCCAAGCCCTACGTCATGGTGGGCATGAATCTGTTCGCAGCAGCCAGCGATGCCGAAGCCGATTATCTCGCCAGCTCGCACCGCAAATGGATGCTCGATCTGCATGTCGGACGTCACGGCCTGCTGCCCCTGCCGCAGGAAGGGTATGTCGAGGGCTTGCCGGGCCATGAACGGGCGGTGCTGGAACAGGTGATGGCCTGTACCGTGGCCGGTGGGCCGCAGCGGGTGAGGGATGGGTTGCGCACACTGATCGAACAGACTGGCGCCGATGAGTTGATGATCGATTGCCGGATCCATGACCCCTTGGCGCGCTTGCGCTCCCACGCATATGCGGCCCAGGCCCTTGCCGACCTGGCCTGACTCGACCTGAGCGGCAGGCGCCAAGGCGCGGCCGCGGGCGACGGCCTGCCTTCAGTGCGCGTCTGTCCAGCCTCCCCCTAACGCGGCATAGAGGTTCACCTCTGCCAGCAATTGCGCCAGCCGGTCGTTGATCAAGCCCTGCTGGGCACTGAACAGCGAGCGCTGGGCGTCGAGAAAGGTCAGGCTGCTGTCCACGCCAATGCGGTAGCGGTTGCGGGCCAGGTCGTAGTAGCGCTGAGTGGAGGCCACCAGGTCGCGTTGGGCCACCAGTTGCCGCTGATAAGTGGCGCGCGCCGCGAGGCCGTCAGACACCTCCTGGAACGCCCCCTGAATCGATTTCTCGTAGCGAGCCACCTCGATTTCCTTTTGCAGGCGCGCATAGTCCAGGCTGGCCCGCAGGCTACCGGCGGTGAACAGCGGCAGGTTGATCTGCGGCTGAAACAACCAGGTTCCGCTGCCGCCGTCGAACAGCCCGGACAATTCGCGACTGCTGGTGCCTGCGTTGGCAGTCAGGCTGATGCTGGGAAAGAACGCTGCCCGTGCGGCACCGATGTCGGCATTGGCCGCACGCAGCTGGTATTCGGCTTCCAGGATGTCCGGGCGACGTTGTAGCAGTGCCGAGGGCAGGCCGGGCGGCAAGCCGACGATCTGCTGCGAGGCCAGCGGCAGGCTGGGCGCACGCTCATCGAGGGGCGCGCCGACCAGCAGGGTCAGCTGGTTGATATCTTGGGCAACCTGGCGCTGGTAGCGGGCTACTGCGGCACGAGCGGTGTCGACGCTGGTCTGCGCCTGGATCTGCTGCAATGCCGACGCAGTGCCGGCGCGACGCTGACCCTGGGTCAGGCGCAGGCTTTCCTGGTCGGCGATCAGGGTCTGGCGTGAAAGCTCGAGCAGCTCCAGGTCGGCTCGCCAGGTCATGTAGCTGCTCGCCACGCTGGCCACCAACCCCAATTGCACACTGCGCCGGGCCTGTTCGCTGGCGAGATAGGTCAGCAAGGCCTTGTCACTCAGGCTGCGCAGGCGGCCGAACAGGTCAAGCTCATAGGCGCTCACCCCGAGCGTGGCGGCGTAGGTCTGGGTGATGGCTCCGTCGCCGGTCCCGGTCATGCGTCGCGGCAGGTACTGGCGCTGGCCCTTGGCGTCGGCGGAGACCTTGGGCAGCAACTCCGAGCGCTGGATACGAAACTGCGCGCGATAGGCTTCGACGTTGAGCGCTGCCACGCGCAGATCGCGGTTGTTGAGCAGTGCGTTGTCGATCAGTTGGCGCAGCAACGGATCCTGGAACACCTGGTGCCAGTCGTCGTGCTGGCGGCTGGGTGCCATGGCATCCAGGCTGGCTTCTCCCGGGAATCGAGGTGCGACAGGCAGGCCGGGGCGTTGATAGTCGGGGGCCAGGGTGCAGCCGGTCAGCAATACCGCCAACACGGCAGCAGGGTATCTGGGCATCGCGGGTTCTCTGGGGTCAGGCACCGGCCATCCATCTGGCCAGGCCGTGGCGGCCACTGACGCCAAGCTTGGCGGTGGCGCGTTTGAGGTAGGTTTCCACCGAACTGTTCTTCACGTTCAGGCGTTGGGCCATTTCCGGTACGGTGCCACCGGTGAGCAGCCCCAGGCAGACTTCCTGCTCACGGCTCGACAGTTGCACGGCTTCCTGGGCCAGGCGCTCGTCGAAGCCGTGGCGCAAGGTGTCGGGCGTCGCCGAACCTTCACCCTGCACGTGCACCTGGTGCTGCGCATGGTGTTCAAGCAGAGGCAGCAAGGTGTCGGAGAGGCGTTTGAGCAGCGACAGTTCGCCGAGGGAAAAGGCCATCTGGCTGGGCAGGCGATGGAAGCAGATGACCCAACGGCGGTCGCCATTGCACGACACCAGATTGCACTGGTGAGCACTGGATTGCGGGTTGCCGGTGACGTGAGGCGCCTTTACCTGAATGAGCAAGGGATCGTTCATCTGCAGGATGTTCTGCAGCAGCGGGTGGTTGGGCTGATCAGGTGGAGGAAACTCCTGGGCAAGCCCCGCGCCGCCCAGCACCTTGACCCGACTGACGCCGGTCTGTCGGGCATCCAGGGTCCACTCGCTCAGGTCGAGCCGGTGCACTGGCACCAGGCTGTCCACCAGCCGGAGCATGCGCTCGGCAAAATGATCCTCGCCGGTGCTGGCGATCAGCTCTCCCAGTTGCAGGTAGAGGCGCGCGTCGTGGTGATGTTCGAGGCTGCGGGTCAGCTTCATGTCCTGTTCATCCTTGAATCGGGTGCTGCGCAGGCGGGGTGGCGAATGGCCTTACGCCTTGGCCGGTCGAGGGAGGCGCTATTCAAGCCTGGCCCTGGCGCCTGCGTCTGTAGTGGAAACCGGGGACAGAAAATGGCATCAAATCGGACAAAGTGGGGGGATGATTCGGACAGACTAAATGCAGATGTTTCGGCAGTAGTCGGCAAATTGACGTCATAAAGCTGCTGTTGCCATCACGTTTGCCACGGTTGGCCCTGCGGGTAGGCTATCGAAGGGGTTGATATGTAGCTGATTTCCTACAGAAAAATCAGCGACCGAGGATGCGCGGGCGACTGTCCGGGTTTCCGGGGCCATACAGGGTAGGGAAGCGATGCTTGAATCCGCGGACGATCAACGGAGAAGGACCCTCCCAGCCCATGCCTGCCGCAGATACCTACCCCCTGACCAGCGCTCAACGGGACATCTGGCTCGACCAGTTGAGCAACGGCGATTCTCCGCTCTATACCATCGGCGGCTATGTCGAACTCACGGGCGACCTGCGGCCGGACACCCTGCGCCAAGCGTTGCAGCAACTGGTGGCGGCCAACCCGGTGTTGCGCACCGAGCTGCTGCCAGGTGCCGGGGCCGACGGCCTCCCTGTGCAGCGCTTCGCCGAGCATGCCACCTTGGCATTGCCCCTGCTGGACCTGTCGGCTGAAGCTGACCCGGCAGCGGCGGCCACGGCATTGATTCAGGCGCAAATGGGCCAGGGTTATCGCTTCGACGGCACGGCACTGCTGCGTTTTGCCCTGATTCGCCTGGGGCCGGAGCACCATTGGCTGGCAACCCAGGCCCATCACCTGATTCTCGACGGCTGGGGCTTCGGCCAGATGCTCAAGGCACTGGGCGAGCATTACACCGCGCTGCTCGAAGGCGGCGAGGCACCACGGGCCCAGGCCGGTTATGCCGACTTCATCGACGAAGACCGCCAGTACCAGGGCTCGATTCGCCAGGCCCGCGATCGCGCCTACTGGCTCAAGCGCTTCGCCAGCGTGCCGGAGCCGCTGCTGGCAGCGCGTCACCCTTACCGTCGAGCCACCGATGAAGCACCTTCGCGCACCTGGGTTCAGGCGTTCCCCGATGCGTTGCACGAGCGCATGAAACGCCTGGCCGAAGCTCACCAGGCCTCGGCGTTCCATGTACTGCTGGCTGCACTGCATGTGCTGTTCTCTCGCAGCGCACAACGCGAGGATTGGGTGGTGGGCCTGCCGCTGCTCAATCGTGGCGGCGCACGTTTCAAGGCTACGCTGGGTACCTTCGTGCAGGTCAGCGCGGTGCCGTTGGCGTTCTCTCCGGCACTGGGTTTCGCCGAACTGGTGGTCGCGATACGCGACACCCTGCGCCGCGATTTTCGCCATCAGCGGCTGGCCGTGAGCGAGCTGAACCGAGCACTGGGCCTGTTGCGCGAAGAGCGCGGGCAACTGTTCGAGGTGTCGGTCTCCTACGAGCAGGACGATCACGACTACCGTTACGGCGCGGCCAGCGCCCACACGGTGAAGGTCTCCAACAGCCACGAATCCACGCCCTTGGCCATCCATCTGCGCAGCAACCGCCATAACGACAAGGCCTGGTTGCACCTGGTGCATCACCGCGCCTGGCTGGCGAGCGACGAGGCCGAGGCGTTGGCACAGCGGCTGCTGCACGTGCTGGATCAAGGCTTGGCGACACCCGCGTTGGCGGTTGCCGATTTCGATCTGCCGACACCTGCCGAGCATCGCCAGATGCAGGCATGGAACGCGACGGGGCGTGCAGTTGGCGAGCCGTTTGTGCATCGCCGAATCGAGGCACACGCGGCGCTGATGCCAGAGGCCATCGCCGCCGTGCACGAAGAGCGCAGCCTGAGTTACGGCGAGCTGAATCAGCGCGCGAATGCACTGGCCCTGCGTCTGATCGAGCGAGGTGTGAGGCCCGAGCAGCGCGTTGCGGTGGTTGCCCGCCGTGGCCTGGATACCCTCGTGGGCCTGCTGGCGGTGCTCAAGGCGGGTGCGGCCTACGTACCGATCGACCCAGCACATCCGCGTGAGCGCATCGCATACCTGCTCGAAGACAGCGCACCCGTGGCACTGCTGACACAGCGGGATCTGCTGGCGCGTCTGCCACGCCATGCACTGCCGTCGATCGAACTCGACGCCTGCCCGGCAGCCGCGACCACCTTGGACAATCCTCGCGTGGCGGGGCTTGTGGCCGAGAGCCTGGTCTATGTGATCTACACCTCAGGCTCCACCGGCCAACCCAAGGGGGTGATGGTCGAACACCGCATGCTGGCCAACCTGGTCGACTGGCATTGCGAGACGTTTGACCTGGGCGTCGGCGGGCACACGTCGAGCCTCGCTGGTTTTGGTTTCGATGCCATGGCTTGGGAGGTCTGGCCAGCCTTGTGCGCGGGTGCGACGCTGCACCTGGCGCCTACCAGCGAAGGTGGCGAGGATATCGACAAGCTGCTGCGCTGGTGGCGTGCCCAGCCACTGCAGGTCAGTTTCCTGCCAACCCCGGTGGCCGAACATGCGTTCACCCAGCATGATCATCCGACCCTGCGTACCCTGCTGGTGGGGGGCGACCGGCTGCGCAGCCTGTCGCGTGAGCGGGCCTATGCGGTCATCAACAACTACGGCCCTACCGAAGCCACGGTGGTCGCCAGCTCCGGGCGGGTAATGGCGGGTGGAGTGCTGCATATCGGCACGCCTGTGGCCAATACACGGTTGTATGTGCTCGATGCGCAGCTCAAGCCATTGCCGGTCGGCGTACCGGGTGAGCTCTACGTAGCAGGCCTGGGTGTCGCTCGCGGCTACCTGAATCGCCCGCAGATGACCGCCGAGCGTTTCCTGGACGATCCGTTCAGTGACGAAGCCGGCGCACGGATGTACCGCACCGGCGACCGGGTGCGCTGGCTTGCCGACGGCACGCTTGAATACCTGGGGCGCAACGACGATCAGGTGAAGATCCGCGGTGTGCGTGTCGAACTCGGCGAAATCGAGGCTGCGCTGACTAGCCATGGACAGGTGCGTGAAGCAGTGGTACTGCTGCGCGATGGCCAACTGCAGGCCTGGTTCATTGGAGATGCGGTCACCCCTGGCGACCTGCATGAGCACCTGCGCGGCCTTCTGCCTGTAGCCCTGCTGCCGGTCGGCTACCAGCGCGTCGACCACTGGCCGCTGACCGCCAATGGCAAGCTCGACCGCCGCGCCTTGCCGGCCCTGGATGAAACCGCGTCGGTACGCCGCGCCCATGAAGCACCTCGCGGCGACGTGGAGGTACGCCTGGCGGCACTCTGGAGCGAGCTGCTGGGAGTGCAGCGCATTGGTCGTCACGATCACTTCTTCGAGTTGGGCGGCCACTCGTTGCTGGCAGTGCAACTGGTCGAGCGCATGCGCCAGCAAGGCCTGCAGGCTGACGTGCAGGTCCTGTTCGGCCAGCCGACCCTGGCAAGCCTTGCCGCGGCCAGCCAGCGTTCGCTCGCTCAGGTGGAAGACAACCGTGTGCCTGTTGATTGCAGCCACATCACGCCGGCGCTGCTCAGTCTGTCGTCGCTGACCCAGGGCGAGATCGACGCCATCGTCGCGGGGATACCGGGTGGTGCGGGCAATGTGCAGGAAATCTACCCCTTGGCGCCTTTGCAGCAGGGGCTGCTCTATCACCACCTGCGCGACAGCCATGATCCTTATCAGCAACAGGCGCTGTTCGCCTTTACCGACCAGACGGCATTCGAGGCATTCGCCCACGCGTTGCAACAGGTCGTCGAGCGTCACGACATCCTGCGCACCAGCCTGGCCTGGGAAGGGCTCGAACAACCGCAGCAGGTGGTCTGGCGTCAGGCGCCATTGCCCGTGGAGGTATTGCGGGCCGGGCCTGACGATACGGCGCAGGCGTTGGCTGCGCATTACTCTGCGGCGCAACGCCCGCTGGACCTGCGTCGTGCGCCGATGATGGCGCTGGCGGGCGCCGAAGACCGTGAGCACGGTCGTTGGTTGGGTCTGTTGCGTTTCCACCATCTGGTCAACGATGCCGTGTCGGTGCAGGTGTTGCTCGGTGAGCTGCGGGCCCTGATGAGCGATCAGGGTCATACGCTGCCGGCGCCTGTGCCTTATCGCAACTATGTCGCGCTCAGCGGCGCCGAGGCGCGGCAGCAAGGGCACGAGGCGTTCCTGCGGGCATTGCTGGCAGGTGTCGAGGCACCGCCTACGTTGCCGGGCATGGTCGAGGATCAGGTGCAGGTGGGCGCGCTGGAGAGCCTTGCGCATGAGGTTCCGCTCGTGCTGACCGAGGCCTTGCGCCGCCTGGCCCGGCAGCAGGATGTTGGCCTGGCCAGCCTTTTCCACCTGGCTTGGGCACAGGTGCTGGGGGCACTGGGCGGTCGTGACGACGTGGTGTTCGGCAGCGTGTTGCTGGGGCGGATGATGGCGGGCGAGGGGGCCGATCGGGCGTTGGGCATGTTCATCAACAGCTTGCCCCTGCGGGTGAGCCTGGCGGGGCGCAGCGTGGCGCAGGCACTGGCCGACACCCATGCCGGGCTTGCCGCGCTGTTGGGCCACGAAGATGCCCCCTTGCTGCTGGCTCAGCGTTGCAGCGGGCTGCCAGCGGGTGTGCCGCTGTTCAACAGCCTGATCAATTTCCGCCATGGGCTGGTGGCAGGGCAATCGACATTGCCAGGTGCCCGCTTGCTGGAAGCCAGCGAAGTACACAGCCATGCGCTGGTGCTGTCGGTGGATGATCAGGACGAGGCCTTGCACCTGAACGTTCGCGCGCCGCGAGCGTTGGGTGCAGCGCGTGTGCTGGCCTACCTCGAGCGTACCCTCGAGGGCCTGGTCGAGGCGCTGGAGCAGGGCGGTTCGGCACCGATCGAGCAGTTGTGCAGTGTGCCTGAGAACGAGCTGCAACGGCTGCTGCACGAACTCAATGCCACCGAGGAGCCCCACGAGTTGATGCGCCAGACCCTGCCGGCGCTGTTCCAGGCCCAGGTGCTGCGCACGCCGGACGCGGTGGCGCTGCAGACCGACCAGGCGGCGCTGAGCTACCGTGAGCTCGACGAGCAGGCCAACCGTCTGGCCCATCACCTGGTGGCCCTGGGCGTACAGCCTGACACACGTGTCGGCGTCTGCATCGAGCGCGGCCTGTCGCTGCTGGTCGGGCTGCTGGGCGTGCTCAAGGCCGGCGGTGCCTACGTGCCGTTGGATCCTGGTTACCCGGATGAACGCCTGCGCTACATGGTCGAGGACAGTACACCGCTGGCAGTGTTGGTCCATGGGGCGACACGTGGCCTGTTCGATCTGTCGGCGGTGCCGCTGGTGGATCTCGACCAGGGCGGCTGGCAAGCGCAGCCTGCCAAGGCCCCTGAGGTGCCGGCGTTGACACCTTCGAACCTTGCCTATGTGATGTACACCTCCGGCTCGACCGGCATGCCCAAAGGCGTGATGATCGAGCACCGCGGGCTGGGCAACCTCATGCACTGGGGCTCGCGCATCTGTCCGCCGCGTCCGGGTGACGCGCTGTTGCAGCGTGCGCCATTCAGCTTCGACGGTTCGGTCTGGGAGTTGTTCTGGCCGTTGTGCGCGGGTCTGCGCCTGGTGCTGGCTCGCCCCGACGGTCATCGCGATCCGGCTTACCTGGTGCAGCTGGTCCAGGCTCGCCAGGTGACCACGATCAAGTTCGTCCCAGCGTTGTTGCACCAGTTTCTCGAGCAGCCCGGCGTCGAACGCTGTACGAGCCTGACCGACATCTTCTGTGGCGGGGGTGAGTTGACCCTGGCGCTGGCTGCCAGCGTGCGCCGGCGCCTGCCGCAGGTGCGCTTGCACAATGTCTATGGGCCGACCGAGGCTACGGTCGACAGCACGGCCTGGACGCTCGAACCCGATCAGCCGCTGCCGCGCACGCCACCGCCGATCGGTCGGGCGATCGCCAATACCCGGCTCTACGTGCTCGATGCCCACGACCGGCCGGTGCCGCTGGGCGTGGCGGGAGAGCTGCACATCGGCGGTGTCGGAGTGGCGCGCGGCTATTTGGGGTTGCCGTCGCTGCAGGCCGAGCGCTTCATCGACAGCCCGTTCGTCGAGGGCGATCGGCTGTACCGTACCGGGGACCTGGTGCGCTATCGCGAGGATGGCGAGCTGGAGTTCCTCGGGCGCAACGATTTCCAGGTCAAGCTGCGCGGTTTGCGCGTCGAGCTCGGTGAAATCGAGGCACTGCTGGGTGGGCATCCCGCGCTGGGCCAGACTGTGGTCCTGGTGCGCGACGAGCGCCTGGTCGCCTATTTCACCTGCCGAGAGGGGCAACCCGCTCCGGCGCTGGATACGTTGCGTAGCCACCTGTTGGCGCGACTGCCGGAGTACATGGTGCCCTCGGCCTTCGTCGCCCTGGCCGACATGCCGCTGAGCCCCAACGGCAAGATCGACCGCAAAGCACTGCCCGAGCCAGGTGCGGAGTCGGTGATCAGCCGCGCCTACGTGGCGCCACGCAACGCGCTGGAGCAGACCCTGGCGCAGATCTGGAGCGAAGTGCTGAAAGTCGAGCAGGTTGGGCGCGACGACAACTTCTTCGAACTGGGCGGGCATTCACTGCTGGCGGTGAATCTGGTGGCGCGCATGCGCCAGGCGGGGTTGCAAGCCGACGCACGCACCTTGTTCCGCCAGCCGACGCTGGCAGGCCTGGCGGCCAGTACCGGGTGGGAAAAGCCGCAGGTCGAGATCGCAGCCACTACCATCCCGGGGCTGAAGGCACGACGCAGGATCTGAGGCGGGCAGGGGCTGCGTCGCAGCCCCGGACTCACTGTGCCGGCGAATGACCACGCCACTGTGCTTGACCGCATGGCGCCAGGGCGCAAGGCTACCGGGGTCCGCATGGAGAAAAACAATGGACCTTTCGAGCCTGTTGCTGTTCATCCCCGCCTGCTTCGCCCTCAATATGGCGCCGGGACCCAACAACCTGCTGTCGTTGCACAACGCCAGCCGCCACGGCTTGCGCACTGCCTGCCTGGCAGGAAGCGGGCGCATCCTCGCCTTCAGCGGCATGATCGCCTTGGCGGCGATGGGGCTGGCGGTGGTGCTGCATACCAGCGAATACCTGTTCTTGAGCATCAAGCTCGTGGGCGCGGCCTACCTGTTCTATATCGCCTGGCAGTTGTGGCGGGCGCCCGTGGCGGAGGCGCCCCATGCCGGCTGGCAGCCCCGCGGTATCTGGCGCCTGGCACGGCAGGAGTTCTGGGTGGCGGCGGGCAACCCGAAGGCGATTCTCATATTCACGGCCTTCCTGCCGCAGTTCGTGTCGATCGGCAGTCCCACTCCCGTGGGCGAGCAGTTCCTTTGGCTGGGGTTGTTGTTCCTGTTGCTGGAGTGGGCGGCGATCGCGATCTATGCGGCGCTGGGTGCCTACCTGCAGCGCTGGTTCAATCAGCCGCGGCCACGGCGGCTGTTCAATCGGATCAGCGCCTCGTTGCTGGGGTGTGCAGGGCTTGGCTTGCTGGCTGCACGGCGATAACCCCTCAGCTGGCCTTCTCGCAGGTATCGGCAGGCAACGGGGCTTGCTCGCGTAGCGCCGATGCCACGACGAACGCCAGGGCCACCAATGTCAGGACCGGCAGCATCGCCAGGCGCAAGCCATGATGTTCGCCGATGAAACCCAGCAAGGGCGGGCCGACCAGAAACGCCAGATACCCCGCCGTTGCTGCCAGCCTTACCCGCTGATCGCTGTGTGCACCGCTTTCCCCGGCTGCCGAGATCGCCAGGGGAAAACCCAGCGATGCGCCAATGCCCCAGAGCATCACGGCAGCCGCGGCGATCCACGGCACCTCGCAGAACACCACCAATGCCAGGCTGCCTGCACCCAGCAGTGCGCTGGCGCGCAAGGTGAGCGCCCGGCCAAAGCGGCGCACCACCGGCGCTCCGGCGAATCGACCCAGGGTCATGCCCATGGTGAACACCAGGTAGATCAGCGTGCCGGTGGTTTCTGCAAATCCGTGCCCGTCGATCATCAGCAACGGCAGCCAGTCATTGGCCGCACCCTCGGCCAGCGCCATGGCCAGCACCACGAAACCGATCAGCAACAGGCGCCGGTCGCTGAGCAGGGCGCCCCAGGCAAACTCGGCTGCCTGCGTTGTCGGTTGGTTCGTTGCCCGTTCACTGGCCCGAGGGGCGTGGGGGACGAGGGCCAGGGTCACGCCGGCCGAAAGCAGTGCCGCGACGACCAGGTGCAGGTCCAGGGGGACCTGCAGCGCAGTCATGCCCATGCCGGCCAGCGCGCCCACCAGGGTACCGAGGCTGAAGAATCCGTGCAGGGTGGTCATGATCGGCGCATCGATTTCCCGCTCCACGGCGGCACCTTCGATGTTCACTGCGATGTCCGCCCAGCCCATGCCGATGCCGTAGATGAACAGCCCGGCAAAGGCGCACCAGGCACTGGCCAACTCGCTGCTGCCGGCGAGCACCAGCATGCCGGCGGACAGGCCGAGCAGGCCGATGCGCATCATTCGGTGCGCACCGAAGCGGGTGATCAGGCGTCCGGCACTGAGAATCCCGCACATCGCTCCGGCTGAAAATCCAAACAGGATCATCCCCATCTGTTCGGTGGAGGCCGACAGGCCGTCGCGCAGTGCTGGGGTGCGGGTGACCCAACTGGCGAGGGTCAGGCCAGGAAGCAGAAACAGCAGATACAAGGCGTAGCGGGCCAGGCGGTGGGTGGCAGGCATGGTACAGACTCGCTGGAATAATTTCGTACGGATGTACGAATAAATCGTACGGATGTCCGAAAAGGGCGTCAATCCCGTATTGAGTCGTGTGCGGGCTGATTGTTCAAACCTTTCCACAGGCAACCGGCGCCCGGCCGGTTGCCTTCAGGAGAACAGGTCGGCGCCGGTGGATGTAGAGATCGCGTCCAGCTTGGCTTGCAACTCGGCCACCCGGCGTTGGTGACGGGCGATGGCCGTGAGGTGTTCATCGATCTGCTGACGAATGGCTACCGGATCTTCGACTTTCCTCGAGAGCCGTTCGATCCGCCTGGACAAGCCGACCTTCTTGTCGGCCTCCAGGCGAGCCGGCTCGTCCATCTGGGCGATGAGCGCCTGCAGATCGTCCAGACAATGGACGTTGCAGAACAATCCCGCGGCCTGACGGTAAACCACCGACTTCCGGGCTCTGTCCAGCAGTTCGAAGACGTTGCTCAAGGTGCCGGGGCTTTTGCCGTCCCAGATCATCAGGCCGAAATCCGCTGCTTCGGCCATTTCCAGGTCCTTGGCGGTGTAGAACGCGCGACCCCTGGCATTGGCGGGTGGGCAGACAGCCACGAGTGGCCATGCTCCAAGGTTGTGGCGAGGCGTGTCACCGGTGCAGTACACCGTAACGGCGGCGTACTGGCGATTGGCGAAATACTGCTGCACGCATTGGTCCACGCCTGCGGCATCACCGACCAGCACTTCATGGCCGCTGGCAACGATATTGTCGAGCCGCGCCTCGACCTGGGAGTCGAGACGCTTGAGCGTGATCGAGCCGGAGATGAAAACCTTCGGCATCAATGCCTCCGTGTAAGGGTGACGACTGCAATTGAGCGGATGCTAGCGTATCCGCGCAAGGCGGTACAGGCGGCTTCCAGCGAGGCGCCAGTGTCGAACAGGTCGTCGATCAGCAGAATATTGCACGGGTGGAGTTTGTCGTGGGTGATAAAGCAACCTTGCAGCGCAGCGCAACGCTCCTCATAGGTCGCCAGGTCTTTCATTGCGACGGTGCTGCTGTGCTTGATCAGTGTCTGGTCGCAGTACTCGAGCTCCAGCAGCTGGGCTACCCGTTCTGCCACCGCGTGCACGGGCTGGCGAGTACGCTGGCGGCTGGCGGGCATGGGCAGCACGACATCCACCGGGACATTCTGTATCGCATGGGCGACAGATTCTGCGAGGAAGTCCACCAGGTCGTAGTCGTCGCGGTACTTGAGCTGGAACACAGCCTCGCCGATGGCGGTGCGGGTGGTGTCGAACTGCATGTAGCCTTGGGCGTTTTCGCCGACCGGCACGCTGTAGAGGACATGTTTGTCGAGGCTGATACCGTAATCCCAGGCGTCGTTGCCCGGCAGTTCGCGTATGTCCATGTGGGGCTTCCTTGTCGTTGATATGCCAGAGATGTTCGAACGGCTATCAATCAGCCGCGGTGGCAATGTTGCGACGGGGAAGTCCCAATTTCGACTTCTCGCTTTCCGTTTCTTGCGTAGGAAAATTCCGAGTTTTCCGTGTGTCGCCCTCGTCAGCTACCTGTGACGGGCCCGGCTAGACTGCTCAGGATCATCCACCGATCCGGGAGCGCGCCATGCCCAGCAAGAACACCATCTGTCTGTGGTTCGACAGCGATGCCGAGGCGGCGGCGCAGTTCTACGCCGACACCTTCCCCGACAGCCGTGTGGTGGCCGTGCACAAGGCGCCGGGTGACTATCCCTCGGGCAAGGAGGGTGATGTGCTTACGGTGGAGTTCATCGTGATGGGCATCCCGTGCCTGGGCCTCAATGGTGGGGCCGCGTTCAAGCATTCCGAGGCGTTTTCGTTCCAGGTGGCCACTGACGACCAGGCCGAGACCGATCGCTACTGGCACGCGATCATCGATAACGGTGGCCAGGCCAGCGTGTGCGGCTGGTGCAAGGATAAATGGGGGCTGTCGTGGCAGATCAGTCCGCGGGTGCTGACCGACGCGGTTGGCGGTAGCGACCGTGCGGCAGCCAAGCGGGCGTTCGAGGCGATGATGAAGATGGACAAGATCGACATCGCCACGATCGAGCGCGCGATCAGGGGCTGACAGGCCTGGCCCGCCAGCCCGCGAGGGTCAGAAGCTGTACTTGGCCGTCAGCATCAGGTTGCGTGGATCGCCGAAGGTGTCGCCGCCGTAGTCCACCGACTTCGAAATGGACGAGTAGTACTTCCTGTCGAAGATGTTGTTGGCGTTGAGCTGCAGGTCCAGATGCTGGTTGACCTGGTAGCCGGCCAACAGGTCGGTGACTGCGTAGCTACCTTGTACCAACCGATAGTTGCCGCCATTGACCGGGATGTCGTTGTACATACGGCTCTGCCAGGTGATGCCGCCGCCCACTCGCAGTTTTTCCAGTGGGCCCTGGAAGCGGTAGGTGGTGAACAGCTTGAACTGGTGTTCGGGTGTGTCGGACTTGAGCGGCTTGTTGACGCTCGCGGGGTTCTTCTCGTCCTTGATGGTGTGCACGCGGGCGTAGGTGTAGCCGGTGCCGATCTGCCAATGGTCGGTCAGTGCGCCCTGGAGTTCGAAATCGATACCTTGGCTGCGTACCTCGCCCGAGGCTTCATAGCAGGTCATCTGCGGGCAGTTGGCCGCGCCGATCTGGACCTGACGGTTTTCCTGGTCGATACGGAACACCGCAAGGCTGGCGTTCAGGGCACCGTCGAAATATTCGCCCTTGATGCCGACTTCATAGTTCTTGCCGACGATCGGGATGATCGGCTTGCCGGAGACGTCCTTGCCGCTCTGCGGAGTGAAGATGTCGGTGTAGCTCACATACACCGAATGATGCTCGTCCAGGTCATAGATCAGGCCGCCGTAGCGAGTGACGTTGCGGGTCACCTTGTAGTCGCCGTCGTTGTTGTCGCGCTGGTCGTAGTCGTACCAGTCCAGGCGTCCGCCGAGAATCAGCTTGAGCGGGTCTGCCAGGCTCAGGCGGGTGGTGGCGTAGACGCCTTCCTGGTTGATCAGGTAGCGATTGTTGCCAGTGTGCAGGAAGTTCGGCTTGCCGCTATCGAGCGGATAGTCGGTGTCATAGGGGCTGTATTCGCGCTCGTTCATGTCGTAGATGCGCTTGCTGGCACCCAGCACCAATTCATGGCTGCGGCCCAGCAGCTCGAAGGGGCCACTGGCGAAGGCGTCGAGACCCAGTTGGTTCTCGTCGTGCGCGGACTGGTAGACCGTCCTGCTCAGGGTCTTGGCGGTGTTCCAGCGCGACAGGTAAGAGCCGCGGAACAGCGCGTTCTGCTCGCTGTAGTTGGCGTTGACCTGCAGCTTCCAGTCATTGGCCAGGTGGTGGCGCACTTCGGCGAAGAGGGTGTTGATCTCCTGGTCCTTGTCTTCCCAGTCGGTGCCGGGGTTGTACGAACGCGACACATCCAGGTGATGGCCGCTGAGGTCGGTCGGGATGGCACCCCAGAAGAAATTGGTCTTGTCCTTCTGGTGCGAAAAGCCCAGGGTCAAGGTGGTGTCGTCGCTCAGGTCGGCTTCGCTGATGGCATAGAACAGCCCATGGTTTTCTTCCTGACCATCACGGAATCCGTTGGCGTCGCGGTAGGAGGTCACTATCCGGCCGCGCAGGGTGCCGCTGTCGTTGAGCGGGCTGGAGGCGTCGAGCTCGCCGCGGTAGTTGTCCCAGCTGCCGGCCGCGCCGGTGACGGTGACTTTCTGTTCGGCCAGTGGGCGCTTGCGCACCAGGTTGATGGCCGCTGATGGTGTACCGGCGCCTGTGACCAGGCCGGTGGAGCCGCGAACCACTTCGACGCGGTCGAACATCGCCAGGTTGGGTTGGGCGCCAACCACCCAACCGGTATAGGCGCTTGGGATGCCGTCGTACATCAGGTTGTCGACGTCGAAGCCTCGGGCGGTGTAGCTCTGGCGGCCGGGGCCGCTGGACTGGTTGAGGAACAGCCCCGGGGTGTATCGGGCCACGTCGTTGATGCTGGTCATGTTCTGGTCGTCCATGCGCTGACGGGTGATCACGGTGACCGCCTGCGGGGTCTCGCGCATGGTCAACGGCAGCTTGGTCGCGGTGTTCATGGCGCCGGTGGTGTAGGACGTGCTGCCTTCGGTGGTGCTGCCCAGCCGGTTGTCGCTGATCTCGGTGGCGCCCAGTTCCAGCGTTGCGGGTGGTTGCTGGTCGTCAGCCATGGCATGGGGCAGGGTGCTGAAACCGATGGCCAGGGTCAGCAGGTTGAGCGCGAAACGACGAGGCGGAGCAGCAGGGGTCATGCCTGGATATCCTTGTTGCTAGTGCTTATGAGAATGATTGGCAATAAGTCTGTCAGGATTTGTCGCGCCCCGAAAGCGTGGTATGCCAAAAAATCGACAAATTTTTCACATCTGCCCGCGTGTTGCGGAATCGCCAGACGTCCCGGGGCTTGCGCAAAGCGGGTAGAATTCGCGCTTGATCAAGTGTGTGAGGTCCATGTGGAGCTGCAGCAGGGTTTTGTCCTGACCCGCCATTGGCATGACACCCCCGACGGCACGTGTGTGGAGTTCTGGCTCGCTACCGACCAGGGTCCCCGGCGTGTGCGCCTGGGCGCGCAGGTTTCGGTGGCGTTCGTGCCCGCGCAGCAGGCCGCACATGCACAACTGTTGCTCGGCGATGAGCCGGGCGCAGAGCTGCGCCCCCTTGAACTGCGCGACTTTCAGCAGCGGCCGGTGATGGGCCTTTACTGCCGCCAACACCGCCAACTGATGGCCTTGGACAAACGCTTGCGCACGGCCGGCGTCGAGGTGCTGGAAGCCGACATCCGACCGCCGGAGCGCTATCTGATGGAGCGCTTCATTACCGCGCCGGTCTTGTTCGGTGGTCGTGTCGATGCCGAGGGAACGGTCGTGGATGCCCAGCTCAAGCCTCATCCGGACTACCGCCCGAGCCTGCGCCTGGTGTCTCTGGATATCGAGACCAGCGAACGGGGCGAGCTGTACAGCATCGCGCTGGAGGGATGCGGTCAGCGCCAGGTCTACATGCTCGGACCTCCCAACGGCCCAATGCAGGTGGAGGATTTCGACCTGCACTACTGCGCCGACCGTGGCCAGTTGCTCGAATGCCTCAACCGCTGGTTGGAGCGTCACGACCCGGACGCGATCATCGGCTGGAACCTGGTGCAGTTCGACCTGCGTATCCTCCATGATCACGCTCGGCAGTTGCAGGTGCCTCTGTGCCTGGGCCGCGATGGTGCGCCGATGACCCTGCGCGAGCATGGCAGCCGCACGCACTTCTTCGCCGATGCACCGGGGCGGCTATTGATCGACGGCATCGAAGCCCTGCGCTCGGCGACTTGGAGCTTCCCCTCGTTCAGCCTGGGAAACGTCGCCCAGACCCTGTTGGGGGAAGGCAAGGCCATCGACACTCCCTACCAGCGCATGGATGAGATCAACCGGATGTTCGCCGAGGACAAGCCGGCCCTGGCGCGCTACAACCTCAAGGATTGCGAGCTGGTCACCCGCATCTTCGAGCACACCCGGCTGCTCGACTTCCTTCTTGAACGTGCCACGGTGACTGGCCTGCCGGTGGACCGCAGCGGCGGCTCGGTGGCGGCGTTCTGTCACCTGTACATCCCGGCCATGCACCGGCTGGGCTTCGTCGCGCCGAGCCTGGGCAGCCGCGAGGGCGAGGCCAGCCCAGGCGGGTTCGTCATGGACTCGCGGCCAGGCTTGTACGAATCGGTGCTGGTGCTGGACTACAAGAGCCTGTACCCGTCAATCATCCGTACCTTCCTGATCGACCCGGTGGGCCTGGTGGAAGGCTTGCGCGAGCCCGATCAGACAAGCTCGGTCGAGGGCTTTCGTGGCGCCCGCTTCTCGCGTACCCGCCACGCCTTGCCAGCCATCGTCGAGCGGGTCTGGCAGAATCGCGAAGCGGCGAAGAAAGCGGGTAACGCTCCGTTGTCCCAGGCCCTGAAGATCATCATGAACGCCTTCTACGGCGTGCTTGGCTCCAGCGGTTGTCGGTTCTTCGACCCGCGCCTGGCTTCGTCGATCACCCTGCGCGGGCATCAGATCATGCGCCAGACCCGGGCGCTGATCGAAGCACGTGGTTATGACGTGATCTATGGCGACACCGACTCCACCTTCGTCTGGCTCAAGGGGGCGCACGACGAGGAGCAGGCGGCGCGTATCGGGCGTGCACTGGTGGCTGAGGTCAACCAGTGGTGGCGCGAGCATTTGGATCAAGAGCTGGGGCTGCACAGTGCGCTGGAGCTGCAGTTCGAAACCCACTACCGGCGCTTCCTGATGCCGACCATCCGCGGCACCGAGGAGGGCAGCAAGAAGCGCTATGCCGGGTTGGTACAGCGCGCAGACGGCCAGGACGAGGTGGTGTACAAAGGGCTGGAGTCGGTACGCACCGACTGGTCGCCGCTGGCTCGGCAGTTCCAGCAGGAGCTGTATGGCCGGATCTTTCGGGGCCAACCCTACCGCGACTATGTGCGCGATTATGTACGACGCACGCTGTTGGGCGAACAGGATGAACTGCTGGTGTATCGCAAGCGGCTGCGTCGTCCCTTGCAGGACTACCAGCGCAACGTGCCTCCCCATGTGCGCGCCGCGCGCCTTGCCGATGAATACAACCTGCGCCTGGGTCGCCCGCTGCAATACCAGCGGGGGGGCTGGATCAGCTACCTCATCACCACGGCAGGCCCGGAGCCGCTGGAGAACCTGCAGTCGCCAGTCGATCACGAGCACTACCTGAGTCGGCAGTTGCAGCCGGTGGCGGATGCGATCTTGCCGTTCGTTGGGGATGATTTCGCCAGCCTGACCGATCGCCAGCTCCTGCTCTTCTGAGGGCCCCGCCGCACGCTCGGTGGGCCGCCGTCGGGGTGGCATCTATCTACTGCCCGAGCGGGGACCCTGCCACCTAGCCTGCGCTTCTTTTTTCAAGGAGCGCGATGCCATGCCGACCCCCCGCGAACAGCGCGAAGAAGACGCCACGACCGTCCCCGATTTTCCGGCCTTGCATCAGGACGCCGTGATTGGGGAGCGTTTGCCGGACTGGCTGCGTCAGGCCTCCCCGGAACACGTCAAGCAGTTGCACGAGGCGATGCAGCTCAGCGTGTACTTCCAGACGCGGGCTCGAGCCATCATGGGGCAGTTGGAACCCCTGGACAGCTTTGCCCAGACTCGTCTGGCCAAGGCCCTCAAGCCCCATGTCGACGAGCCTTTCGATGTCCGCACGTTGCAGTTTCGGCGTGGACACCGTGAGCCGGTGCTGACCTCGATACCCATCGGCTATCCGGTGACGGTGCCGGTGTACACGCAAATACCCCTGCTCGAGGCCGCGCTGGGCAACTTCCGCGAGGAGGAAACCGAGGACGGCGGGCAGTTACCCGGTAACCGGCTAGGCGATCCTGGCAATAGCTCTGCACGTCTGCCTAGCGCGCGTCATTTCGCTGCGCTGTGCCGGTCACTGGACCTGGGCGGTCAGTACCAGCGCCATTTGCACACGGTGCTGGAGCAGTACAGCGACTCGGAGGCTGGCGCCGACTCGGTGTTTGGCCGTGCCCATCGCTACGGCATGCTGGCCGATGCCTGTGTCGCTCGGCTGAAGGGCGTCCTGAGCGAGAACGAATATGTGCTGGTGAAGAATCTCTGCGCGCAGAAAGCCCCGTTGACCTTCGAAGGACGACCGGTGCAGTGCAAGCGGCTGAGCCTGCTGGCGTGCATCCTGGAGCAGATCGTGGTGCTGGATGTGCGCGATGAGACCTTCAGCCCCCTGTACAGCTCCAGCCACCGGGTGCTGGTCCATATTCCGGGCGATCCCGCGACCCCATGGAGCGCGTTCCCCAACCTGCGCTATTTTGCCAATGACCTGGGCAAGCGCTTGCGGCTGCCCGGGTATCAGCGTTTCTTCAGCCGCTTCGTGTTGCGCCGCGATGCGCAGTCGTTCTTTTCTGCTGTGGCTTCGGGCTACCAGGGTGTGTCGGACCTGGCGAACATTGCGTTGGAAGAGCACATGCATCCTTGGGAGATCAGCGACCAGGCCACCGCCAGTACCTTGGAGGGCTCGCTGTTCATTGCGCTGGGTCGTGCGCGCATCGCGCAGGTCAAGGCCGATGCGGCGATGATTGCCGTGCCCTCGGCTGCTGTGGATGAACAGGTCCGGCGTGAGCACGATCAGCGCTTGTCCGCAGAGGGCTGGGCTTTGCTCAGCATAGCGGGGCTTTTCGTGCCGGCCCTGGGCGCGGTGTTGCTCGCAGTGAGCGCATGGCAACTGCTGGGTGAGGTCTACCACGGTGTCGAGGCCTGGCACGAGGGTGACAGCAGCGAGGCACTCGATCACCTGCTCAACGTCGCCGGCGATGTCGCCATGATTGCGGTTACGGCGGCAGGTGCGCAGTTGGCGCGAGCGGCCTGGAGCCGTTCGGCACTCGTCGATAGCCTATTGCCGGTGCGGCTGGAGGACGGCAGCACGCGGCTGTGGAAAGAAGACCTCACACCCTTTCGCAGTGCGCCGCCTGCGGGGGCCGTGCGTGACGACCTGGGTGTATACCGGGCAGGTGAAGGCTGCTGGGTTGAAATGGATGGCCAGCACTATCGCGTTGCGCAGGGCAGCGATCAGCGCTGGCGCCTGCAGGGTGACGACAAGCATGCGCCGGTGCTCAGACACAATGGCGCGGGTAGCTGGCGGCTGTGGTGGGAGCAACCGCTGGAGTGGGATGACCCTCGGCGCTCTTTCCGGCGCCTGGGCCATGACTTTGCCGAGCTGGATGACGACCAGATCGATGAGATCCTGCTCGCCCACGACATACAGGCCCAGCATCTGCGAGCGGTACATGTCGAGGGGCGCGTGGCCCATGGCGAATGGCAGGACAGTGTCGTTCGGTATCGGCTGGACCTGCGCATCCGTCGAGTGGTCAGGCAATTGCGCGGCGGGGTCATGCCCACCGAAGAGGCCGTGCTTGATCAGGCGCGGTTACTGCCCGGCGCCGCGGGTGCTTCGGACCAGGCATTGGCGGAGTTGATCTGGTCCGAACGAAGGCGTCTGTTCGAGCAGCTGTATGCGTTGGAGCAGCCACCGGGGAACGCAGGCGTCCAGCGTCTGTGTCGGCAGTTCGCTTCATTGCACGGTCGAGCGGCTGCGCAACTGATGCGCGAAGCCAGTGTTGTGGATCGCCAGCGCTTGCTGGATGACGGCCGGGTTGCGATGGACCTTGCTTCAAAGGCGGGCGCTGCGGTGTGGCGTATCAGAGTGGCCCGAGTGTTCGAAGGGTTGTACCTGGACGCTAGCCAGAATGCCGACCTTGCCCGTGTTGCGCTGCAGGTGCTCGACACCCTGCCGGGTGCTTCGCGCAACGTGGCCTGGCGCTTGTGCGAGGGCTCTGCGAACGGCCCGGTGCTGCTGTCGATAGACCGCACACAGGCCGTTCGCACTCTGACACTGGTTCACACCGATGGGGACTTCCTACTGCTCGATGGGGCAACCGAGGCGGTGCTCGGGGAAGGGGAGTTGTTCGAGGTCCTGAGCAGTGCGATGGATGGCCCTCAGCGGGAGGCCCTGGGATTGGGCGAGCCCCTGGCCCACAACCTGCGTGTGACCCTGGCGCGCGCGACCGCGGCCCGTCGGGCGGACGTCCAGACGATGCTCGGCAGGCGGGCCTCCGCAGGCTGGTTCCGCGCGCCGCAACGTCTGGCGGATGGCCGGGTCGGTTACCCGTTGAGCGGTCGCGGAGGAGGACGGGGGCGAGGCCGGCCGTTGTTCGCCAGGGTGCGTAACCTCTACCCGAACCTGAGCGACAACGATGCACGGGCCTGGCTGGTGACGCTTGGCAACAGCGGCGGGAACATTCACACCGAGCTGAGTCGGCTTGAGGATGAGTTGGCCGTGCTGGAGACGGACCTGCAATTGTGGACCAATCAGCCCATGAGCCTGAGCGCCCGTGGCGAAAGGGTCTACATGCGTGACGCCTTGCTTGCGGCCTGGCGGCGCACGCTGCCCAGGGTGTACGACCAGAACGGGCGCGTGATCGGTCAACGCTTGAACCTGTGGACCGTGTCGCTGCAGTCGCTCCCGGAGCTTTCGCAACAGGTCCGCTTCGATCAAGTGGTGTCGTTGTCGTTGCGCGGCATTGGCCTGACCGAGATTTCCAGCACATTCATGCGGGCGTTCAGTCGCCTGGAAGTCCTTGAGTTACCCAACAACAGGCTTACCCGCCTGCCGCCCCGGTTACGTCACCTGTCGCGACTGCGTGAGCTGGACCTGACCGGCAATCAGATCATGCTGGACGATCGCCAGGCGACCACGCTGCTGCAACTGGCGCACCTGAGGCTGCTGGATTTGTCGTACAACCCATTGGGGCGCAGTTTTTCCGTGGCGGGCATGCCGCATCTGAACTCCCTGCAACTGGCACACACCGGAATCAGCGAGTTGCCCGAGGGCTTGCTGAGTCGAGGCTCTTTGGTGGTCGCTGACCTGCGTCACAACGCAATTGTCGAACTTCCCGATCACTTCTTCAGTGCCCCGAGGTGGTACGCCCGCGCGGTGCTGTTGAGCGAGAACCCGCTGAGCGCCACGTCGACCCAGCGACTGCGCAGCTTCATGATTCGTCATCAACTGATAATTGAAGAGGAGCTGGAAGCCGAAAATGTCAGTGATCAAGCGGAGGAGGGTGCTGCTGCGCTCGACAGTGCCCGCAGTGCCTGGCAACACGTGATCGAAGCAGGCGCCACCGCACAGTTCGACGAGTACTGGAATGGGCTGGCCGAGGCGCCAGGCAGCGCCGACTTCATGGCCTTGTTGCGCCGCCTGCTGGAGACACTGGATTTTCGCAACCATGGCGCCGATCTCGGGCGGCGAGTGACCAGCATGATGCTTGCGATGGGCGAGCATGCCGAGTTGCGCGAGGAACTGTTCACCCAGGCGATGTTGCCCAGGACCTGCCAGGACAGTGTCATCGGTAATTTCAGTCGACTGGAGGTGCGCATGCTGGTCTGGAAGGCGCTGGTCGACGCCAAGGCGGGTGCCCAGGATGCGGCATTGGTTCGCCTGGGGCGGCAGCTGTGGCGCCTGGATGAAATCGAACGGATTGCCGTCGATGACATTGCCGCTCGTCTGGTCGCGGGGCGTGACCCCGATGAAGTCGAGGTGGAACTGGCCTACCGTGTCATGCTGCGCGATGACTTCGATCTGCCTGCACAACCGGCCGACATCGCCTACCAGCAGACTGCCGGCTTGACTCCCGAGCGTCTGGCTGCCGCCCGCCAGCGGCTGCGCGAGGGGGAAACCGAGCAGGCCATGGTCGAGTCGTTGTTCATGCGTGAATTCTGGACCGAGCATCTCAAGAACAGCCATCAAGCGGAGTTCGACGCCATCAAGAAGCCGTTCTTCGAGCGTATCGAGGTGGTTCAGGAGATGGCTGGCAATGATTCATCAGGCGCCCGATCCTATGACGACACCTTGCAAGCCCTGCGTGACGAGGTGCAGCGGCTGCAGGCGCAGTCCGGCCAACTGAGCCTTCAAGCCGACGGCCTGAGCGGGGACGCCCTGGAGGACCATCAGCAGCGGCAGGCCGATATCGACCGGCAACTGCGCGAGCAGCGTGCCAGCCTTGAGATGCGCTTGGTCGATAGCGAATTCGCTGAGCGCATGCGCGCGCTTGGCACAGGCATGGATTCACAGACCTTTCGCCAGACGATGGACCTGCTGTCGACCGAGCACGATGCGGCGGTGCAGGCACGGATCATAGAACTGACCCGAGCCGCACTGGCGCAGAACCCATCCCAGCTGGAACCGGGTGCTTCCGAGCCGCAGCCTGGACCAAGCCGTGGCAGCGGCATGGGCTGAGCGGCGAAGGGGGCCGGCGTTCATTGTTGGGCTATGCTCTGCAGTGGGTGCCGGCCATTTCCGTACCTCCTGAGCGAAGGCCTGGACACCGGAAGTTACCTTTGCACAGCGCATGGTCCACCGCAGGTGGTTTAGGCTCCGTTTCGGATCTTTCTCTATGATCTGTAGTCATTGATATATCGAGAGAACAAGGAGATACACATGCTCGTCCGGTCACTGACCCTCGCCACCCTGCTTGCCGTCGCCGCCCCGCTATTGGCGGCCGACAGCGATGCGCCCCTGGCCAAGGAGCTGGGCAAGGCACGGCCACTGGTCGTGATCGCCCCCAGCAGCGCCGACCCGACCTTGCGCGGGCTGGAAGAGGCCATGAAAGATCCAGCTACCCAGGCCGGGTTCAAGGAGCGCAACCTGGTGCTGTTCAGCGTTGCCCAGATGATGGGCAAACGCGAAGACAAGAACCTCGAGCAGCAGACCACCATGGCGCTGATCCGCGAGCTCAAGCTTGGCGCGAGCAAAGGCACCAAGGTGATCCTGATCGGCAAGGATGGCGAGCGGCACATGCTCAAGGATGATGAAAGCGGTGAGAAGATCGACCCGCAGGCGATTTTCAAGGCGGTTGACGAATTGCCCGCCGCTGAGAAAGCCATCGCGACACCCGAGCCGGTAGCGGCCACCCCGGCCGCAGAGCCCAAAGCGAAAGAAACTGGCAAGGCCGCCAAACCAGCCAAGCCGGCAGCACCGCCCAAGCCACTGGACGACTGAAACCCCCGCGCCGGTCTTTGCAGACCGGCGTTTTTGTATCGCACTGTATCACCGGGCCCCGGTGACCGATTGCCATACAAATTCCGCCATTGCCCGATACACCAAGGACACACCATTGCGGCGAAATGAGCTGACCTTTCGACCGATGTGGAGCCTTGCCATGACCGCTATCTGCAATCTTCTCCCGCCGTTCTGCCGTTTCATTCGACAAATCTGACCTCTCGCCGGTTAGCGCGCGGGGCAAGCCATCTTCCATCGTTCAACGGAAGGCGGCTTGCCCCGCAGTCGTTTCCGGCCCCTGCGGAGACTTCTCTCATGCATTCCCAACCCTTGCTCACCGGCCTTGGTTTGCGCCGCGGCCTGCTTGCCGAACTGCTGAAACTGGAGCCAGGCACCGTGGACTTTCTCGAATGCGCCCCGGAGAACTGGATCAATGTCGGCGGCGCCTTTGGCCATGGCCTGGCGCAGCTCGCCGAACGTTTCGCAATCGCTTGCCATGGCCTGTCACTGTCGCTGGGCGGCCCCGAGGCGCTGGACCTGAAGCTGCTCGATAGCACCCGCCGTTTCATGGACCGATACCAGGTGAAGCTGTACAGCGAACACCTGAGTTATTGCAGCGATGATGGCCATCTCTACGACCTGATGCCTATTCCTTTCACCGACGAAGCTGTCCGCCATGTCTCTGCGCGTATCCGCCAGGCCCAGGATTGTCTGGGCAGGCGTATCGCGGTGGAAAACATCAGCTACTACGCCGCGCCTTACCAGGCGATGAGCGAGTTGTCGTTCATCCGCGCGGTGCTCGAGGAAGCCGACTGTGACCTGCTGCTGGACGTCAACAACGTCTTCGTCAATGCCTGCAACCATCGATACGACGCATTGGCCTTTCTCGAAGGGCTGCCGCGCGAACGGGTGGTTGGCATGCATGTGGCGGGGCACTACGACGAGGCGCCGGACTTGAAGGTCGATACCCACGGCGCTGCGGTGAAGGAAGACGTTTGGACGCTGTTCTCGATCGCTTGCCAGCGTTTCGGCAATCAGCCGACAGTGCTGGAGCGCGATTTCAACTACCCGCCCATCGCCGAGCTGCTGGCCGAGACGGCACGCATCCGGGCGCTGCAGCAGGCTGCCGGAGGGTTGCGCCATGACTGAGCTGCGCGAGCAACAATTCACCCTGGCCCGTCACCTGCGCGACCCGCAGCGCCATCCGGCGCCACCCGGTATCGAGGCGCGACGGTTGAGGGTTTACCGCGAGCTGTTCTACGGTGCCATCGAGGGCTTGCTGGCCGGCAGTTTCCCGGTGATGCGCAGGACCTTGGGCGATCAGGTCTGGCATGCCCGGGTGCGCGACTTCTACGCCAACTATCGCAGCCAGACCCCGTTGTTCACCGAGATTGCCGAGTGCTTCATCGACTATCTGCAAGGTGTCGAGCTGGATACCCCCTGGCAACTGGAACTGGCGCATTACGAGTGGATCGAGGCGTACCTGAGCCTCACTGATGCGCAGGACCCGGCACACGATCCAGACGGCGACCTGCTCGACGGGGAGCCGCTGCTGTCCTGTGTGGCCCAGGTGCTGGCTTACCAGTGGCCGGTGGAGCAAATCGGCCCGGGCTACCAGCCTGAACAGGCGCCAGAGATGCCGTCCCTGCTGCTGGTACACCGCGATGCAGGATTCAAGGTGCACTTTTCCCGCCTGGCGCCACTGGCGTGGCAGCTGTTGAACGCCTCGGGCAGTGGGCGTGAGCGTTTGCTGGCGCTGGGGGGCGAGGCGTCGCTCGAGGGCGGGAGAGTAATGCTCGAAGGGTTGCGCGCCCAGGGTGTGATCATTGGAACCCGGGCGCCCTGACGGGGCGCTTCAACCGGTGCCCGTATCAATCGTCCGGGCCCATCCACGGGTGTTTCCACTTCGCGAAAAACACAAAGCCCACACCTGGTAACAGGCGTGGGCTTTGTGTTCTGCGGGTCTTGATCAGCCGTGCTGCCAGCGGCGAGTCAGCCAATAATCCAGGCTCAGACGACCCGATCCCTTGAGCATCAGGGGCAGCAACGCCACCAGGTAGATCAGCGGAAGCTTGAAGTTGCCGAAGCCGCGGTCGGTAATGGTATAGCCCTGGGCCAGCTCAGCCAGCGAGGACCAATGTGCCGGCCAGTGCACGGAGGCGATCGCGACGACCGTCACCACGGCCAACACCGCCGAGGCCAGGCGTGTACCGAAGCCCAGCAGCAGGAGCAACGGACAGATCAGTTCGGCCCACATCGACACTTGCCAGTTGAACTCAGCGGGCAGCATGTTGAACGGGAAGGGGAAGTTGGCCTGCAAGTCGACGAACCAGTTGTTGCCATTGAACTTTTCAAGGCCCGACTCGAAGAACTCCCAGGCCAGGAACAGCCGCAGGGGCAGGTCCGCGCTCCAGTTGCCGGTGTTGTCAATGCGTGCAAGGGTGCGATTGATCAGTGTTGTCATGGTGCAGGTCTCGCTTCAGCAGGAAAGGGCGGGTTTGGCGCGGCGCAGGTGTTGAGCGCGCTTTGCGGTGAGCTTGAGGACGATGGCGGCGAACATCAGGGCGAATGCCAGCGGGTACCAGCCGCCCATCGGGATGCGCTTGTAGAACGACAGGCAGAACACCCCGGCCAGCACCCAGGTGCCGGTGCTGTGCAGGCCTCGCCACAGGCGACCGCCTAGCAGGCGCATGGCGCCTTTGAACGAGGTCAGGGTCAGCAGCAGGATGAACAGGTAGCCGACACTGCCGGGAATGTTGGCCACTGCGGTGCGGCCGGCCCAGAACAGCTCCGGGAAGCGTTGCGCATAGAGGTAGATCAGCACGCCATGAACCGTGTGGGAGAAGGCGAAGGCCAACCCGAGGAAACGTCGCTCACGCAGCACCTGGCGGCTGAAGGCGCCAGGCAACAGGGTCACCAGCGAGGAGGCCAGAAACGTCAGCAGGAACAGCGCGAAGGAGCTTCGCGCGGTGGCGCGGATGGCGGTGCGCAGGGCATCGGCAGAGCCGACGGGGTGCATCCACAGTGCCAGTCCGGTCATCAGCAGGGTCAGGCCGGCAAGGGCAGCGAACAGCTTCCAGCCGGAGGGTAACGCGAGGTTTTTCATGAGCAGCTCCCAGGTCGTCGACGGCGAATGCCGTCGCGTTGTTGTGGCTGGGAGTGTGTTGGGAAGGGGTATCTGCAGTGTGTCGGCGAGGCGCGGATTGTGTATCGGCGTGTACCGTTAGGCGGGTGTGCTACAGAACCGTACAAGACCCGAGGGTAGGAGGGGAGACCCCTCCTATAGGCAGGGTTATTTCTACAGGTGCGAGGGCGGCAGTTCTATCTGGGCGCACAACCCACCGCTTTCACGATTGCTCAGGCTCAGTCGCCCACCCATGGCCTGGGTCAGTTGATGGGCAATTGCCAGCCCTAGCCCGGTCCCACCGGTACTGCGATTGCGTGAACCTTCGACCCGATAGAAGGGTTTGAGCACCTCGCCCAACTCCTGCTCGGGAATCCCCGGACCTTCGTCGAGCACCCGGATCAGGGTGTCGCCGGTACTCCGGTGGCTGACTTCCAGGCGCGCAGAGCCGGCGAACTTCAAGGCGTTGTCCAGCAGGTTGACCAGGACTCGGCGCAGGGCATGGGGGCGGGTGTGCAGCACCGTGTCGGTATCGCCGCAGCGTACGACCTGCGCACCGCTGTCCTGGTAATCGAATACCAGGCTGTCGAGAAACGCGTCTAGATTGACCTTGCATGGCTGTTCGGTGCTGCTGTCCATGCTGCGGGCGTAGGCTACCCCCTCGCGCACCAGATGCTCCATGGCGCTCAGGTCGCTCCACAGTTTGTCCTTCTCCAGCCCGTCGTCCATCACTTCCACGCGCAGCTTCATACGCGTGATCGGTGTCTGCAGGTCATGGGAGATGGCGGCCAACAATTGCATGCGCTCCTTGAGATAAGCGGCGATGCGTGCCTGCAGGGCGTTGAAGGCGACGGCGGCGTACTTCACCTCGCGCGGGCCGCTCTCATCCAGCTGTGGCCCGGGCTTGTCGGGGTCGAGGTGGTCGACGGCCTGGGCCAGGCGCGTCAGCGGGCCGATCGCCAGGCGTACCGCAAGCCAGGTGCACAGCAGCAGGATCGCCAGCTGGAACAACAGCACCACCGGTAGCCAGGTGGCCAGTGGCACCGGCGCCGGGGTGACGTCGATGGTCAGTGGCGCGCCGTCGGCGAACTTGAGGTGCGCCTGGAAGTGCGGGTTCGGCCCAGGGATATCCTGGAAGGTCAGGTGATAGTCCTTGCCGATCGCCTTGACGATCGACTCTGCTGCCATGGGCGGGTCGGCGCTGGGCATGCTCTGGCCGACAAGGCCTTGGTCGAGGCGGTAGCGGTAGTTGTGACGCTCCAGGCGCGCAAGCCACCCAGCACGTTCGGCGGCGGGCAGGCGATCGAGGATGGCCACCGAGGTGGCGACGTCCATTTCCAGGTTGCTCAGCATCATCGAGCGGCTGCTGACATAGCGCTCGTAGAACTGAAGGCCGAACGAGGAGCCGTAGGCCAGCACCAGCCCCGTCAGGAAGATCAGTGCCAGGCGCGAAGCGAGGGTGCCCGGCCACTTCATGTCGGCGACTCGATCAGCGAGACCGGCAGCGAGAACACATAGCCCTCGCTGCGCACGGTCTTGATGCAGGTCGGTTCGCGCGCGTCATCGCCCAGGCGCTGGCGCAACCGGCTGACCAGCAAGTCGATGGAACGGTCGAAGATGTCGGCTTCGCGGCCCTGGGTGAGGTTGAGCAGTTGCTCGCGGCTGAGCACCCGCTGCGGATGGTCGAGGAATACCCGTAAAAGGCGGTACTCGGCGCCGCTCAAGGCCACGAGTGTGCCTTCGTCGTCGAGCAGGTGACGGGCGGTGGTGTCCAGGCGCCATTGGCCGAAAGCGATCAGCCGGCTGCTTTCGCTGATGGTGAGGTTGGGCGGCAGCATGCGCGTGCGGCGCAGCACTGCATTGATCCGCGCCAGCAGCTCGCGGGCGGAGAACGGTTTGGTCAGATAGTCGTCGGCGCCCATTTCCAGGCCGATGATGCGGTCGGTCTCGTCGTTGCGTGCAGTGAGCATCAAGACTGGCGTGTTGCGGTGCTTGCCAGCGCGTAATTCGCGGCACAGCAACAGGCCGTCGTCGCCAGGCATCATGATGTCGAGCACGACCAGGTCGACGGAGTTGCCCTCGAGAAAGCTGCGCATCTGCCGACCGTCAGCGACGATGCTCGTGCGCAGACCGTTCTTCTTAAGGTAGTTGCCGACCAGCTCGCGAATTTCGCGGTCGTCGTCGACGATCAGGATGTGATCGACGTGTTCCATCATGGTGGTCCTGTAATGAGTGCGATGGGCACAGTGTAACGAGGCTCGGCTCGCTTGCCTGCGGGTGTTTGTATTGCAGTGTATCTGTCGGCGACACAGATACAGAACGAAGCAGCACGTGCGTTTCTCGACACACGGGCGATACCTGGCGGGCTTCAAATGGCTCTCGACCGGGGAGTGAACTGCTCTCCACCTAAAGCCCCGCAGGAGATACACCATGAACTTCAAGACCCTTGCCAGTGCCAGCCTGTTCGCCGTACTCAGCTTCGGCGCCATCGCCGCCCAGGCCAGCACCCAACCGATGCCCGACAGCCAGGCCATGCAGTACCGCTACGGTGATCACCTGGACGTCAAGCGCGTACTGTCGGTGAAGAACGATCGCAGCAACGCCTGTGGCGTGGTCAATACCCGCATGGATTACCTGGACTCGCAGGGTCAGGCACAGAGCGTCGAGTACCGTACCTATGCCACCGGTGGTTGCCATGACAACTGATCGCAGCCAGGCTGAGCCAGGCAGCCCCTGGCGACGCCGCTGGCTCAAGGTCGGCGGTGTGGTCCTGGCGCTCGCAGGCCTGGGCCTGGCCGGGCACCTGCTGGCGCGCGACGACCTGGGGCCGATGCCTTCGCTGGCAGGTGCCCAGGCGTGGATCAACTCGCCGCCGTTGGATGCGCCTGCGCTCAAGGGCAAGGTCGTGCTGGTGGACTTCTGGACCTGGGACTGCATCAACTGCAAGCGCAGCATGCCGTACGTCAACCAGTGGGCCAAGCGCTATGCCGACCAGGGGTTGGTGGTGGTGGGCGTGCATACGCCGGAGTACGACTACGAGCATGATGTGGGCAATCTCAGGCAGAAGGTACGCTCGCTCGACATCGGTTATCCGGTGGCGGTCGACAACGATTACCGGATCTGGAATGCCTGGGGCAACCAGTTCTGGCCGGCGCATTACTTCGTCGATCGCAAGGGGCAAGTGCGCCATGTGCATTTCGGTGAAGGGGACTACGCTGGCCAGGAACAGGTGATCCGCGAGCTGCTGGCCGAGCCGTCGACGTAGGCGCCGGCCAGCGCCGCTGCAGCGGGCCACTCAGCGCAAACTGGCAAAGTGTTCCTGCATCCGTATCGGGTCGGCCTTGCGACCGCTGAACAGCTCGAATGCCTTGACCGCCTGGAACACGGCCATGGTGCCGCCGTCGAGTGTCTGGCAGCCCAGCGCTCGGGCGTGGCGCAACAGCTCGGTTTCGAGTGGGAAGTAGATAATCTCGGCCACCCACAAGCGCCTGTGCAGCAGTTCGACCGGCAACGGCGTACCCGGCAGCTTGGCCATGCCCACCGGCGTGGTATTGACCAGCCCGTCGGCTGTCGCCAAGGCGTGGGCCAGGTTTGCGCCCAACTGCGCGCGGCCGGCCCCGAAGCGTGCGCTGAGGTTGTCCACCAGCGCTTGCCCGCGTGCGCGGTCTACCTCGAACAGCACCAGGCTCTCGACTTCCTCGGCCAGCAACGCATGAGCCACCGCGGCCCCCGCGCCGCCAGCGCCCATTTGCACCACCTGGCGCCGAGCAACGCCGGGCAGGCCTCGGCGCAGGCCTTCGGCGAAACCCAGGCAGTCGGTGTTGTGGCCAATGCGCCTGCCGTCCTTGAACACCACGGTGTTGACGGCGCCGATGCCGCGCGCCTCGTCCGATAGCTCATCGAGCAGCGGCAGGATCGCCTGCTTGAACGGGAAGGTGATGTTCAACCCGGTAAAACCGGTGTGCTGCGCCGCGTCGAGCAAGCGGGGCAGGGCGCTGTCGTCCACACCCAGCTGGTCGGCATCGATCAGCCGGTACAGGTAGCGCAAGGCCTGGGCGTCGCCTTCGTGCTCGTGCAGCGCAGGTGTGCGCGAGGCCTGGATGCCGCGCCCGATCAGGCCGGCGAGGATGCTGTGCGGGGTCATGCTGCGACCTCCTGCAGCAGTTGCTGGAAGTGGGCAAGCGCTGCGCGGTAGCCCTGGCTGCCCAACCCGCAGATCACCCCCACGGCCACCGCCGATACGAACGAGAGATGCCGGAACGGCTCGCGCTTGTAGACGTTGGACAGGTGCACCTCGATCACCGGCAGTTCACAGGCGACCAGCGCGTCACGGATGGCAACCGAGGTGTGGGTCCAGGCGCCGGGATTGATCAGGATGCCGGCGCAGCGGCCACGGGCGCCATGTATCCAGTCGATCAGTTCACCTTCGTGGTTGGTCTGGCGAAACTCGGTTTCCAGGCCCAGCTCACGGGCGCTGGCAGCGCACAGATTGGCAAGGTCGGCGAGGGTTTCCCGGCCGTAGTGATCAGGTTCGCGGGTGCCCAGCAGGTTGAGGTTGGGGCCGTTGAGTACGAGGATTGGGCATGGCATGGCGCAGCATCGCTTTTATTGTTGGTTGCAACAAGTTTTGTACTATCTGGTTAGTTTTGTAAATCAGCTGGCGCCGCTCGGTATGAAAATCGGGGGCGATAATCGCCCACCGTTCCGGCTGGATTACAGAATCGTAATCTTCACGCCACCGCCACGATAACCGCCGCGCCCTAGAGTCCCTCGCCAGCAACCGCCAGCCGTCGAGGACCCCAGACCGTGCCGTTCAAACCCTCCCGCTTCCTCGCCCTGATTTGCCTGCTGTCGGCCAGTGCTGTCGCCCAGGCAGGACAGGGCCTGACCCTGAACCAGGCGCTCGATGCGGCGTTTGCCGATAATCCGGACCTGGCTGCCGTGCGCCAGGCGCTTGGCATTGCCGAAGGCGAACGGCGCCAGGCGGGTCTGATACCCAACCCGGAGCTTTCCTGGGAGCGTGAAGACACTCGCCGCGATACCAGCACCACCACGGTCATGCTCAGCCAGGCGCTCGAGTTGGGTGGCAAGCGTGGCGCGCGTGTCGAGGTGGCCAAGGCCGGGCAGGATATCGCGCGATTGGAGCTCGAGCGCCAGGGCAATGGCCTGCGTGCCGATGTGACCCAGGCTTTCCATGCTGCACTGCGGGCGCAGACTGCGGTGGAGCTGGCCGAGCAGTCCAAGGCCTTGACCGAACGGGGCCTGCGGGTGGTAAAGGCGCGGGTTGCGGCGGGCCAGTCATCGCCGGTCGAGGCCACTCGCGCCGACGTGCAGTTGGCCCAGGCTCTGGCGCAACTGCGCCGTGCCGAAGCGGATCGCACGGTGGCCTGGCAGGCGCTGTCGCGCTTGATTGGCAGCGCCGATGTGGCGTTCACGCAGCTTGATGGCAACGGCTTGTTGCCTGGCCCGGTGCCACAGGCCGAGGTCTTGCTGGGCAAGGTCGAGCAGACCGTCGAGTGGCGCCTTGCGGCCGCGCAGATCGAGCGTGGAGACGCCGCGCTGGGTTCGGAAAAGGCCCAGCGGATCCCCAACCTCACGGTCAGCCTGGGCAGCCAGTACAGCCGCGAGGACCGTGAACGGGTCAACGTGGTCGGGCTGTCCATGCCGCTGCCGCTGTTCGACCGAAACCAGGGCAACGTGCTGGCGGCCTCGCGTCGCGCCGACCAGGCCCGCGACCTACGCAACGCAGTGGAACTGCGCCTGCGCAGCGATACCCGCAGCGCACTGAGCCAGTGGACCATGGCCATGGCCGAGGTCAACGCTTACGACCGCACCATCCTGCCCTCGGCACGCCAGGCGGTAGATACCGCTACGCGTGGCTTCGAGCGCGGCAAGTTCGCTTTCCTCGACGTTCTGGACGCCCAGCGCACGCTGATCGAGGCCCGCGGGCAGTACCTCGACGCCCTGGCGTCGGCAAGCGATGCCCGGGCACAGGTCGAGCGGATCTATGGCCAGCTGGATGCCGGGCGCTGAGGCGCGAATCGAGCGTTCTACCTTCTTCATTTGCAGCAGGAGCCCCCATGAACACCACCCGCAAGTTCGCCATCCTTGCCACTCTGGTCGCCGTGATCGGCGTCGGTGGGCTGGCCTGGACCGGCAATCTCGCCCCCGCAAAGACCAGCGAATCAAACCATGACGAGCATGGCGATGACGGCCACGACCACGGCAGCGCGCCTGCTGCGTCCGGCGAGGAAGGTCACGATGAAGAGGGCGAGCTGCATCTTTCTGCAGCGCAGATCGAGGCGGCCGGGATCCAGTTGGTGACCGCCGGCCCGCGTGCCCTGGGTACGGCGATCAGTTTTCCTGGCGAGATTCGTTTCGATGAGGACCGTACCGCCCACGTGGTGCCGCGTGTTCCGGGTGTGGTCGAGTCGGTGCAGGCCGACCTCGGCCAGCCGGTCAAACGTGGCCAGGTGCTGGCGGTGATCGCCAGCCAACAGATCTCCGAGCTGCGCAGCGAGCAGCAGGCGGCGCAGCGGCGGGTCGAGCTGGCGCGGCTGACCTTCGAGCGTGAAAAGCAGCTATGGCAGGAGCGCATCAGCGCCGAGCAGGATTACCTGCAGGCTCGCCAGGTTTTGCAGGAAGCTGAGATCGCCTTGGCCAATGCCGGGCAGAAGGTTGCGGCCGTGGCCCCGGCGGGGGTGGGTAATCGCTACGAGCTGCGTGCACCGTTCGATGCGGTGGTGGTGGAAAAACACCTGACCGTCGGCGAAGTGGTGAGTGAGGCCAGCAATGCCTTCACCTTGTCCGATTTGAACCGAGTCTGGGCCACGTTCGCCGTGACCCCGCGCGATCTGGACAAGGTCACCAGCGGCCGCGCCGTGACCGTGAGTTCGCCGGACCTCGATGCGCAAGTCGAGGGCACCATCAACTATGTCGGCAACCTGCTCGGCGAGCAGAACCGCGCCGCCACTGCCCGCGCCACGCTGACCAATCCCAAGGGGGCGTGGCGCCCCGGGTTGTTCGTCAATATCGCGGTGACCGTCGAGCAAGCAGCGGCGGCCGTGGTGGTCCCACAGATTGCCCTGCAGACCCTCGAAGAGCGCAGCGTGGTGTTCGCTCGTACCCCTGATGGCTTCCAGGCGCTGCCAGTCAAGACCGGCCGCCGCGATGGCGGCTTCGTCGAAATCACCGAAGGCCTGGCCTGCGGCACCCAGGTAGCGGCGGCAGGTAGCTTTGTCCTCAAGTCCGAGCTGGGCAAGGGCTCGGCCGAGCACAGTCACTGATCCGGGAAACCCTCATGTTCGAACGCCTGATTCAATTTGCCATCGAGCAACGCCTGGTGGTGATGCTCGCCGTGGTGCTGATGGCTGCGGTGGGCATCCACAGCTACCAGAAGCTGCCGATCGACGCGGTGCCCGATATCACCAACGTGCAGGTGCAGATCAATGCCGCTGCACCAGGCTATTCGCCGCTGGAAACCGAGCAGCGCATCACCTACGCCATCGAAACGGCCATGGCCGGCCTGCCCGGGCTCAAGCAGACCCGTTCGCTGTCGCGTTCGGGTTTGTCGCAGGTGACCGTGATCTTCGATGACGCCACCGATATCTTCTTCGCCCGGCAACTGGTCAACGAGCGCCTGCAAGTCGCCCGCGAGCAGTTGCCCGAGGGCATCGAAGCGGGCATGGGGCCAATCTCGACGGGCCTGGGGGAGATCTTCCTGTGGACGGTCGAGGCTCGGGACGGTGCACTCAAGGAGGACGGTACGCCCTACACCGCTACCGACCTGCGGGTGATTCAGGACTGGATCATCAAGCCCCAACTGCGCAATGTGCCGGGGGTGGCCGAAGTCAACAGCATCGGTGGCCACGCCAAGCAGTACCTGATCGCACCGGATCCCAAGCGCCTGGCGGCCTACAAGCTCACGCTCGACGACCTGATCGCGGCGTTGCAGGGCAACAATGCCAACGTCGGCGCGGGTGCCATCGAGCGCAACGGCGAGCAGTTGCTGGTGCGTGCGCCGGGGCAGGTGGCGTCGATCGAGGACATTGCCAACATCGTCATTTCCAGTGCCGATGGTGCGCCGATTCGTGTCAGCCATGTGGCCCAGGTCGGCCTGGGCGAAGAACTGCGCTCGGGAGCGGCGACCGATAATGGTCGCGAGGTGGTGTTGGGCACGGTGTTCATGCTGATTGGCGAGAACAGTCGCACGGTGTCCCAGGCCGTCGCGGCGAAGCTTGCCGAGATCAACCGCAGCCTGCCCGAGGGCGTGGTGGCGGTCACGGTGTACAACCGCACCAACCTGGTGGAAAAAGCCATTGCCACGGTGAAGAAGAACCTGGTCGAAGGCGCCATCCTGGTGGTCGCCGTGCTGTTCCTGTTCCTGGGCAACATCCGTGCAGCGTTGATCACGGCCATGGTCATTCCGCTGTCGATGCTGTTCACCTTCACCGGTATGTTCGCCAACAAGGTCAGCGCCAACCTGATGAGCCTGGGGGCGCTGGACTTCGGCATCATCGTCGACGGTGCGGTGGTGATCGTCGAGAACGCCATCCGTCGACTGGCCCATGCCCAACACAAGCACGGGCGCATGCTGACCCGTGCCGAGCGCTTCCATGAAGTGTTCGCGGCTGCCCGCGAGGCACGCCGGCCCCTGATCTACGGGCAGTTGATCATCATGGTGGTGTACCTGCCGATCTTTGCCCTGACCGGTGTCGAAGGCAAGATGTTCCACCCCATGGCATTCACCGTGGTCATGGCCTTGCTGGGGGCGATGATTCTTTCGGTGACCTTCGTGCCGGCAGCGATTGCGCTGTTCGTCACAGGCAAGGTCAAGGAGGAAGAGGGTGTGTTGATGCGTACGGCTCGCCAGCGTTACGCCCCGGTGCTCGCCTGGGTACTGCGTCGACGCAAGCTGGCCTTCGCCGCTGCCGCAAGCCTGGTACTGTTGTCGGGTGTATTGGCCAGTCGCATGGGCAGTGAGTTCATTCCCAGCCTCAGCGAGGGCGACTTCGCCCTGCAATCGCTGCGCGTGCCGGGCACCAGCCTGAGCCAATCGGTGGACATGCAGCAACGCCTGGAACGGGCGATCATCGCCCAGGTACCCGAAGTCGAGCGGGTGTTCGCCCGCACCGGGACCGCCGAGATCGCCTCGGACCCGATGCCGCCGAACATCTCCGATGCCTACGTGATGCTCAAACCGCGTGAGCAGTGGCGCGATCCAGGCAAACCGCGCGAAGCGCTGATTGCCGAGGTGCAGCAGGCTGCCGCCAGCGTGCCGGGCAGCAACCATGAACTGTCGCAACCCATCCAGCTGCGCTTCAACGAGCTGATTTCCGGGGTGCGCAGCGATGTGGCGGTGAAGGTCTTCGGCGACGACATGGACGTGCTCAACGCCACGGCGGCGAAAATTGCCACCACCTTGCAGCAGGTGCCGGGGGCATCGGAGGTGAAGGTCGAGCAGACCACCGGGCTGCCGGTACTGACCATCGATATCGACCGCGACAAGGCGGCACGCCACGGTCTGAACGTTGCCCAGGTGCAGGATGCGGTGGCCATCGCTGTCGGCGGGCGCAAGGTGGGGACGCTGTATGAAGGGGACCGGCGCTTCGACATGGTGGTGCGCCTGTCCGAGGCCCTGCGCACAGACGTCGACGGCCTGGCGAACCTGCTGATACCGGTGCCGGCCAGTGCTGGCGCCACTCAGATCGGCTTTATCCCGTTGTCGCAGGTGGCAACCCTCAACCTGCAATTGGGGCCGAACCAGGTCAGCCGCGAGGATGGCAAGCGCGTGGTGGTGGTCAGTGCCAACGTGCGTGGCCGTGACCTGGGTTCGTTCGTCGAACAGGCCGAGCAGACCCTGATCGACCAGGTGCAGGTTCCGCCTGGGTACTGGACACGCTGGGGTGGGCAGTTCGAGCAGTTGCAGTCGGCTGCCGAGCGGCTGCGGGTGGTGGTGCCGGTTTCACTGCTGCTGGTGATGGCGTTGCTGCTGATGATGTTCAACAACCTGCGTGACGGCTTGCTGGTGTTCACAGGCATTCCGTTTGCCCTTACCGGAGGGGGGCTGGCCCTGTGGCTGCGGGATATTCCATTGTCGATTTCGGCAGGGGTCGGGTTCATCGCGCTGTCGGGGGTGGCGGTGCTCAACGGCCTGGTGATGATCGCCTTCATTCGCAGCCTGCGAGAAGAGGGGCGATCGCTGCGGGAGGCGGTCGAGGAGGGCGCGTTGACCCGTCTGCGGCCGGTACTGATGACCGCGCTGGTGGCGTCGCTGGGGTTCATCCCGATGGCGCTGGCCACCGGCACGGGCGCCGAGGTGCAGCGGCCGCTGGCGACAGTGGTGATCGGTGGGATCCTGTCGTCGACGGCCTTGACCTTGCTGGTGTTGCCCGCACTCTATCGCTGGGCGTACCGGCGGGAGGAAGATTGAGAGGGCTACCCGCCGGCTCCGGTGATGTCAGACCGAGGCTGGCTGGCTCCCCAGCGATTCCTCATGCAGGGAGATGCGTGAAGTCTCCGGTAGCGCCAGCCCGCCAACCAGCGCCACCAGGGCGATAACCACCAGGTAGAAGGCCGGCGCCAGGCTGCTGCCGGTCTGGCCGATAAGCCAGGTCGCCACCAGCGGCGCGGTGCCGCCGAAAAGTGTATAGGCGACGTTGTAGGTGATGGCCGAGGCGGTGTAGCGGGTGCGGGTCGGGAAGCTCTCCGACAGCAAGGCCGCGGTGACCACCCCGCTGGACAAAGCGCCTACCGCCAGCAGGATCACCCCCAGCAACGCGCCCGCCATCGAGCCGGAGCTTGCCAGCCAGTAAGCCGGGAACACGCAGACCATCACCCAGAGGCATGTGAAGCCAATGGTTCGGCGGCGTCCGATCCAGTCGGAAAAGGCACCTGCCAGCGGGCAGCCAGCCGCTGCGAACAGCAGCGCCACGGTGGTGACCAGTAGCGACTGGGCGCGGCTGAGGTTGCCGACCAGTTGCAGGTAGGTGGCGAAGTAGGTGGTGAACATGTAGAACGACAACGCCGTCAGTGAGATGAACGCGCCCAGGTTGCGGATCGCCCGGCCATGGTGGCGCAGCGTTTCCTTGAGTGGCGAATGTTCGTGCTCGCGGCCCTCGGCGATGGCTTCGCGGAAGGCCGGTGTTTCCTCCATGCGCCAGCGCAGGTAGAGCCCGACCAGACCCAGCGGCGCGGCGATCAGGAAAGGCACGCGCCAGCCCCAGCTGTTCATGGCGTCCGGCGTCAGGCTGGCTTCAAGGGCATAGGCAATGACCGCCGCGCAGGCGAATGCCGAGAAGGTCGAAACTGGCACGAAACTACCGTAGAACGCACGTTTTTCCCGAGGCGCATGCTCCATCAGGTAAGCGCAGGCCCCGGCGTATTCGCCACCGGCGGAAAAACCTTGCAGGCAGCGCGCCAGGGTCAGCAGTACGGGCGCGGCGATGCCGATGCTGGCGTAGGTCGGCAGCAGCCCGATGAGCGTGGTGGAGCCCGCCATGAGCAGGATGGTCAGCGACAGGATGCGCTTGCGTCCCAGGCGATCGCCCAATGCGCCGAACACGATGCCGCCCAGCGGACGCAGGGCGAAGGCCACGGCGAAGACGGCAAAGGTCTTGAGCAGGGCGACACTGGCGTCCTGGCTGGCGAAGAACTGGCTCGCGATCAGCGTGGCGAGAAAACCGTATACCGCGAAATCGAACCACTCGACGAAGTTGCCGATGGCCGAGGCGGCAATCACCCGACGCAGGGTGGCGGGGGATACTTCATGGGATACAGACATGCGAATGCTCTCCGGTTGTCATAGGCAGCCTGGCGGGGGTGGACACGGTCGAGCCGTGTCGTCTCATTGTCAGGGCCAGTAGAGCGGAGGGCGGGGGTCGGTGCATCCTTGAGGGCGACACCGGGATATCTGTTTCAACCGGTAATCCGTCGCGCACGGCAGTCCTCGCTCAGACGGCGAATACCACCCCGGTACGCGAGGCAGCGTTGCGGATATGCTCCTGCATCGCTCGCTGCGCCCCGGCTTGCGACCTGCGCTCGAGGGCCTTGAGGATCTTGCGATGTTCCTGCCAGGTCTCCATGGCCCGCTCAGGGCGAATGAACGGCAGCTTCTGGCTCTCCAGGAAAATTTCCTGGCTGGTGGTGATCACCTGCAGCATCGCCTGGTTGCCACAGGCCTGCAGCAGCAACTGATGGAACTCGAAATCGAGCCGCGCCGCCTGCTCGAAGCGCCCGTTGCGCAGCTCCTGGCGCATGGCCTCGACGTTGGCCTGGAGCCTGTCGATGTGATCGGCGGTCAGTGCCAGCGCAGCCTGCCCGGCGGCGAAACCCTCCAGCGCATAGCGCAGTTGGAAGGTATCAGCCGCCGACACCTGTTCGGCATAGGGCCAGGAAAATCCGCTGGGTGTCGGGCTCTGCACGAAGACGCCTTTGCCCGGCTGCACGCTCACCAGCCCCAGTGCACTGAGCGACGACAGCGCCTCGCGCAGTGAGGCGCGGCTGACACCAAGCCGTTCGGCCAGGTCGCGTTGCGAGGGCAGGGCATCACCCGGCTGGTAACCGCCTTCATCGATAAGCTTGCGGATGGCCTGCAGTGCCAGTTCCGGGACGGCGCGGGGGAGGGTGTCGAGCATGCTGTTCAGACCAGTCAGAGGGCTATGACGCTGACGTTTTACGGTGAACGGACCGTGCTGGCAAGCGTTGCGCCAACCTGGCGCAGCCCCTCAGGGCCCTGCACGAAAGCGGGGCGCATTGCGGGGCAGAGGATGACCATGCGCTGCAACTGTTCAGACCAGTAAGACCTTGCAGTCACGGGCCTGGCAGCGTTTCGCAACGGGGTTGAGCGCAGACTGGCATGCCCCCTGCAATGGCCAGGTCAGTCCCATCACCCGAGTTCCTGCGAGGCCTACCCATGACGTTCCGCTCCCTGCTCCTGGCAACCCTGTTCTGTGGCACCTCCCTGGCCCTGCCGTTGGCTCAGGCCGACGCGCTGGCCGATATCAGTGCCCGTGGCGTGCTCAAGGTGGCCGTGCCCCAGGACTTCCCGCCGTTCGGTTCGGTCGGCCCGGACATGAAGCCCCGTGGCCTGGATATCGATACCGCGCAACTGCTGGCCGACAAGCTCGGTGTGAAGCTGGCCCTGACCCCGGTCAACAGCACCAACCGCATCCCTTTCCTGACCACGGGCAAGGTCGACCTGGTGATCTCGAGCCTGGGCAAGAACCCTGAGCGTGAGGCCGTGATCGACTTCTCGCAGCCCTACGCGCCGTTCTACCTGGCCGTGTTCGGTCCGGCCGAGACGAAGATCGATGACATCGGCGCGGTGGCCGGCAAGACCATCAGCGTCACCCGCGGCTCGATCGAAGACATGGCCCTGACCGCCGTGGCACCCAAGGATGCGGTGATCAAGCGCTTCGAAGACAACAACTCGACCATCGCCGCCTACCTTTCCGGGCAGGTCCAGTTGATTGCCAGCGGCAGCGTGGTGATGTCGGCCATCGCCGAGAAGAACCCGGCCAAGGTGCCGGTGGTGAAGGTCAAGCTGAAGGACTCGCCGGTTTACGTGGGTGTGGCCAAGAACGAGGCGGCGCTGCTGGAGAAGGTCAATAGCAGCCTGGCCGCAGCGAAGGCCGACGGTAGCCTGAACCGCAATGCCGAGAAATGGCTCAAGCAACCTCTCCCTGCCGATCTTTGAGCGGCTGCGGACACCTCTAGCCATGGCTTATCAATTCGACTTCGCCCCCGTGCTCGCCCAGGGTGACCTGCTGCTCAAGGGGGCCCTGTTCACCCTGCAGCTGACCGCCATCGGCACCGTGCTCGGCCTTGCCATCGGCGTGATCGGCGCCGGTGTGCGGGCCTGGCGCCTGCGCCCGTTCGACCTGCTGTTCGGCCTGTACGTGGAACTGATCCGCAACACGCCGTTCATCGTGCAGCTGTTCTTCATCTTCTTCGGCCTGCCCGCGCTGGGCGTGCGCCTGAGCGAATGGGAGGCGGCAGTGCTGGCGATGGTGATCAACCTGGGGGCCTATTCCACCGAGATCATTCGCGCCGGTATCCAGGCGATTCCCCGGGGGCAACTGGAAGCCGCAGCGGCCCTGGCCATGAGCCGGTTCGAGGCGTTCCGCCACGTGGTCCTGCGGCCTGCGCTGGCCAAGGTCTGGCCGGCGCTGACCAGCCAGATCGTGATCGTCATGCTCGGCTCCGCAGTGTGCTCGCAGATTGCCACCGAGGAACTGTCGTTCGCCGCCAACTTCATCCAGTCGCGCAACTTCCGTGCGTTCGAGACCTACCTGCTGACCACCGTCCTGTACCTGCTGATGGCCATCCTCGTGCGCCAGTTGCTGAGCTGGATCGGGCAGCGCCTGCTGATGGGGAAACGCTGAATGGACTTCACCTTCTGGGACATCCTGCGCAACCTGCTGACGGGCCTTCAATGGACACTGGCCTTGTCGCTGGTGGCATTCGCCTGTGGCGGCCTGGCCGGGTTGCTGGTACTGATCGGGCGCATTTCCGAGCGGGCACTGCCAAGGCGCCTGGCCCGTGGCTACATCGAGCTGTTTCAGGGCACACCGCTATTGATGCAGTTGTTCATGGTGTTCTTTGGCATTGCGCTGTTCGGCATCGACGTCTCGGCATGGATGGCGGCGGCGATCTCCCTGACCTTGTTCACCAGTGCGTTTCTCGCCGAGATCTGGCGGGGTTGCGTGGAGTCGATTCCACGTGGCCAGTGGGAGGCCTCCGGCAGCCTGGCGCTCAGCCGTATGGAGCAGTTGCGCCACGTCATCCTGCCCCAGGCACTGCGCATCGCCATCGCGCCGACCGTGGGCTTTTCGGTGCAGGTGGTCAAGGGCACGGCGGTGACCTCGATCATCGGCTTCACCGAACTGACCAAGACCGGCGGCATGATCGCCAACGCCACCTTCGAACCCTTCATGGTCTATGGCCTGGTCGCGCTGGGCTATTTCATCCTCTGTTATCCGCTCTCGCTGAGCGCCCGTTATCTGGAAAGGAGGCTGCATGCCCCTGCTTAGAGTGTCCGCGCTGCACAAGTACTACGGCGACAATCACGTGCTCAAGGGCGTCGACCTGAGCATCGAAGAGGGCGAAGTGGTCGCGATCATCGGCCGCAGTGGCTCGGGCAAGAGTACCTTCCTGCGCACGCTGAACGGCCTTGAGTCGATCAGCGACGGGGTGATCGAGGTGGACGGTGAATACCTCGACGCCAGCCGTGCCGACTTGCGCGCCTTGCGGCAGAAGGTCGGGATGGTGTTCCAGCAGTTCAATCTGTTCCCGCACCTGACCGTGGGCGAGAACGTGATGCTGGCGCCGCAAGTGGTGAAGAACACCGGCAAGGCGCAGGCGCGTGAGTTGGCCGAGCGCATGCTGGCCAGGGTGGGGCTGGCGGAGAAGTTCGACGCCTACCCGGATCGCCTCTCGGGCGGGCAGCAGCAGCGGGTGGCGATCGCCCGCGCGCTGGCGATGTCGCCCAAGGTCTTGCTGTGCGACGAGATCACCTCGGCGCTGGATCCGGAGCTGGTCAACGAGGTGCTGGGTGTGGTGCGGCAACTGGCCAGCGAAGGCATGACCCTGATCATGGTCACCCACGAGATGCGCTTTGCCCGTGAGGTGGGCGACAAGCTAGTGTTCATGCACCAGGGCAAGGTGCATGAGGTGGGCGATCCCGGCGAGCTGTTCGCCGCTCCGCGTACCGCGGAGCTGGCGAACTTCATTGGCATGACGGTACCGACCTGAAGGCCTCGGAACCAGACACAGCCTAATCACGGCCGACTTTCCAGGGCGCGTACTCGAGCAACCCGTTACCGGCGAAATTGCCATGCGCGTCTGGCGCGAACCCTGGCATCTGCCCCAGGTCGAGGTTCAGGCACTGCCGGTTGAGCCGGGCCTGGAGGGCTCCGTCCATGCGAAACGCGTCCTTGCGCACCGGGTGCGGGGCAAGCTCAACCAGGCAGCCTGTTACCCGGCCTGCGGCATCTGCTTGGTAGCGGATCAGGGCCAGGCCTACGCTGTCGACTGGTTCATCGCGCATCAGCGTCCGCCACAGAAACTGATTATCGGCATGCTGCTGGCGTCGTTGCTGCTCACGTTCCGACACATAGGGCGGCCTGAGCAGGACCAACGGCGCGACCAGTTGCACCTCTCCCTTGTCACCCTGCATCCCGGCGGGCACTTTGGGGTAGACAGTTTTCCAGCACTGGCTCTGGACGGTACTGGCCAAGAGTTTGCGGTCGGTGGCGGTCATGTCTTGAGGGAACTGCACGGCCAGGCTCGCCTTGGCACGATGGGTACTGCAGGCGATCGGGCGGCTGTCGCGATCCAGGGTGACTTCCAGGTTGAGCACTCCAGCCATCTGGCCGCCGGTGGCAGCCAGCATGTCGTGGTGCAGCATGCCCATGGTCTGCTCGATGAAGGCCTGGCGAGCCTTGGGGTCGACAGGTGGCGCAGCGTCGGCCTTGGGCCCGCTCTGGCAGCCACCGAGCAGCAGGATAGTGGCAAGGCCGAGCAATGCAAGGGACAAGCGTGGATCTGGCACGAACACATCCTTGATAGCAGGACGGAACCGTCATGGTCCGTTTTGGAGGGGCAGCATATCGAACGGACGAGCTGAGGCAAAATTCAGGGTTGGCGAAGATTTTTCAGGGTGTTGCGGGCCCTTCCGAGCCCGCAGCCACGAGAGTCATGGCACAACCATCAATCTTTCGGGCTTTCAACGATCCTGCAAGTCGTGCAGCAGATCCTTCAGCACGCCACGACCCTGCTCATCCAGCCCGAACACTGGCCGCCGCGGCTCGCCCACTGCCAGCCCGGTCATGCCCAGGCCGGCCTTGATGGTGGCCGGCAGACCGCCTTTGAGAATGAAGTCAAGCAGCGGCAACTGACGATAGAACAAGGCTTTCGCCTGCTCGAGATCGGCATTGCGCACGGCTTGGTAAAGTTGCTGGTTCAATCCTGGAATCAGGTTGGCCGCAGCGGTGCACCAGCCCTTGGCTCCGGCCACGAAGGCCTCCAGCGCCAGCGGATTGCAGCCGTTGTAGAACGGCACCTGGCCTTCACCGAGCAGTTGCAGCCTGTGCATGCGCTGGATGTCGCCAGTACTCTCCTTGACCATGGTGACGTTGTCCACCTCGCGGACAATGCGCAGGATCAGTTCCACCGGCATATCAGTGCCGCTGGTGGCGGGGTTGTTGTAGAGCATGATCGGCAGGTCGACCGCAGCGCCGATGCTGCGGTAATGCGTGAGGATCTCGGCTGCACTGAGCTTCCAGTAGGCCGACGGCAGCACCATCACCGCATCGGCACCGTGCTGCTGGGCGAAGCGGGCGCGGCGGATCGCGCCAGCGGTGGTCAGGTCGGAGACGCTGACGATGCTGGGCACGCGCTTGGCAATGCGTTCGAGGCTGTATTGGGCGACTTGATGCCATTCGCTGTCGCTCAGGTAGGCGCCTTCACCGGTGCTGCCCAGTGGAGCGATTGCGTGCACGCCGCTGTCGATGAGGCGATCGATGGACTGGCCCAGGGCAGGCAGGTCGAGCTGTTCGCCGTCCTGGCTGAACGGGGTGATGGTGTAGCCGATGATGCCGTGGAATTCTGTGGTCATGATGGGTGGCTCCGCAAGCAAGGCATTCAGGGGTCAGTCAAGGCAGTTGGCGTGTTTGCGCAGGCTCTGCCGGGCGAAGTAGTTGAACGAGGCGCCGTGGCGCTTGGGGCGGTCGATCCAGTCGTGGGCTTCACGACCAAGCTGCGGGTCGATGGGTTTGATGCTGTCGGCGGACATCGCCAGCAACTGAAGGCGCGCGGCGCGTTCGATCAATTGGGCATAGACGCAAGCCTGCTCGATACTGGTGCCGGTGGACAGCTGGCCGTGGTGCGAAAGCAGGATGGCGCGCTTGTCACCCAGGGCCTGGCTGATGATCTCGCCTTCTTCGTTGCCCACCGGTACGCCAGGCCAGGCGCCGAGGAACGCGCAATCGTCGTACAGCGGGCACAGGTCCATGTGCGAGACCTGCAGCGGCACCTCCAGCATCGACAGGGCGGCAACGTGGGTGGGGTGGGTGTGGATGATGCAGTTCACATCTGGCCGGGCGCGGTACACCCAGCTGTGAAAGCGGTTGGCGGGGTTGGGCATGCCTTGGCCTTCGAGCACCTCCAGGTCTTCGTTGACCAGCAGCAGGTTGCTGGCACTGATCTCGTCGAAGCCCAGGCCCAGTTGCTGGGTGTAGAACGTGCCGGGTTGCGGGCCTCGGGCGCTGATCTGCCCGGCCAGGCCCGAGTCATGGCCATGGTCGAAGAGAATTCGACAGGTCAGGGCCAGCTTTTCGCGTACAGTCCACGTATTATCGGCGAGTGAGCCTTGCATCTGTGCCAGCGCTTTGTGCACCAGTTGCTCTTTGCCGAGTGTCAGGGTGTTGGCCATGGGGATATCCTCTGTGGCGTGCTGATGATGCCAGTGCTTGCCCGCCCCGCTGCTTTGATCGGGAGAGGGGCGGTCAATCACATGACACAAAACAATCTACATGACACAAAGTGTCATTAGCAAGGCCGTTCACACGGGAAAACCGCGCCGCATGTCTATCCGCTTGAAACTGCTGAGAAAGAAACTGGGCATTACCCTGGAGGTGCTGGCTGAGAAATCCGGCATGACCAAGAGCTACTTGTCGAAGGTCGAGCGTGGGTTGAACACCCCTTCGATCGCGGCGGCGTTGAAGCTGGCCAGGGCATTGAACGTCAATGTCGAAGAATTGTTTGCCGAAGATCACACTCTCCAGGCGCGCTACAGCCTGGTGCGCAGCGGTGAGCGCCAGGCCCTGGTAGGTGATGGTGCAGGCCCGGGTTATACGGTGCTGACGTCACAGATCGGGCAGCGCAGCCTGTTACCCTTTCTTGTTCAGCCACCCCGAGATTTCAGTGATCCCACGTTCAAGGAGCACCAGGGCGAGGAATTTCTGTTCGTCCATGCGGGCCAGGTCGAGGTCGATTTCATGTCTGAGCGGGTCTTGCTGGAGCAGGGCGATGCCCTGCATTTCAACGCGCAGACACCGCATCGGCTGCGCTCGGTCGGTGAGTGCCAGGCGCAGTTGCTGGTCGTGGTACAAGGCGGTGAGGCATGAGGCGCGGACGATGATCGAAGTGTCGCGGTTCTGGCGCGATCCAGCGTTGCCCTTCGTCGAGGCGCGGCGGGTGGGAGATGGGCGCCAGGTCTGCTATGGCCCGCATTCGCATGAAGGCTTTTCCGTGGGTGTGGTGACGGGCGGGCGCAGCAGCTACCTGTCCGGCGATACCTGGCGCGAGCTTTCGGCCGGCGCCACGGTGTTGATGAACCCCGGTGTGGTACATGCGTGCAATCCGATCGAGGGTGAAGTCTGGTCGTACCTGATGTTGTACGTCGACCTGCCCTGGCTTGAGGCGCAGGGCTTCGTCCTGCCCCAGGCAACCTACAGCGAGTCGCCAGCGCTCTATGCGCGTCTGTTGCAGCTCTTCGCCGGGCTGTTCGATGGCGATACCGACGCCCGTGAAACGATGCTGAAGGCGTTCTTCAAGGCACTGCCGGGATACCTCGAGGCAGCGCCCGGCGCGCATTCGCAGGCACATCCGCGTCTGGAAGCGGCAGCGGCCTTCATTCGTGCCCATCGCCTCGACCCTTTGAGCCTTGACGATATCTGCGCCGCCGCGGGGTTGTCGCGGGCGTATCTGATTCGCGCGTTCCGCCGACGCTTTGGCTTGACGCCCCATGGGTATCTGGTCGACCAGCGGGTACAGCACGCCCGGGCGCAATTGCGTCGCGGACGCGGGATCGCCGAGGTGGCGCTGGAGGCGGGCTTCGCCGATCAGGCGCATCTGCAGCGGGCCTTCAAGCAGCATCTGGCCGCCACGCCAGGGCATTACCGCAGCGGCGGTTGAGCGCGTTAGCCCAGTACCAGGTACACCGCGCTGGCGACCAGCAGTACCGCCAAACCGCGATTGAACAGACGCATGTGACGCGGGTTTCCCAGGTACTGACTGATCACGCTGCCAGCCCACGCCCAGCTGGCCACTGAGACGAAGCAGATGGGTGCATACAGCCAGGTGAACAGCCACAGCAGTTGCTGATCGCCGCCGGTGTAGGCGCCGATTCCGGCCACTGAAGCCAGCCAGGCCTTGGGGTTGAGCCATTGCATCACAGCACCGTGCCAGAACGACGGCGCCTGCGTCTGATGGCTGGCGTTCAGCTGGCCGTTGTCGCTGGACAGCTTCCAGGCCATGTACAACAGGAACAACACCCCACCCCAATGCAGCAGGCGGCCTATCACTGGCCAGCGCAGCAGCACTTCATGCAGCCCCAGGCCGATCAGTACCAGCAGCAGGCAGAACCCCAGGCTGGCGCCTGCAGCATGGCCCAGGCTGGCACGCAGCCCATGACGTGCACCACTGCCGAGGGCGACTATATTCACAGGGCCAGGAGAAATCGAGGCCGCCAAGGCGAAGGCGGCCATGGACAGTGACAGGCTCATGAAGGGCTTCCTTGATGTTGAATGAGGTCACGCATCCTGGCTCACCGTTGAGGCCCTGGTATTGAATGAAAGTGCTCAATTGGAGCTGTTACAGCTTTTGTAATAGTTTCACACTGTCAGGAAAACCTGCTTCGATTGTAGGATCACCTTCCCAAATTTCTATCAAGGTATTTATGAGCACCTTCGCGGAGCCCCCCAGTCTTCGGCCGTCCTGGCCATCCTTTCCGCGTCTTCGTGACGTTTCTCCCGAGAGTACCCGCTAATGGAATGGCTAGCTGACCCCACGGCCTGGCTAGGCCTGTTGACGCTTATCGTCCTCGAGCTGGTACTGGGTATCGACAACCTGGTCTTCATCGCCATCCTCGCCGACAAGTTGCCGCCGCATCAGCGCGACCGTGCCCGGGTGATCGGTTTGACCTTGGCATTGCTGATGCGCCTGGGCCTGTTGGCCTCCATCTCGTGGATGGTGACCCTGACCGCGCCGTTGTTCGAGGTCTGGGGCAAGAGCTTCTCTGGCCGTGACCTGATCATGCTGTTCGGTGGTGTGTTCCTGTTGTTCAAGGCCACCATGGAGTTGCACGAGCGCCTGGAAGGGCATGTGGCCCAGAGCACCGGCGCTGTGCGTCACGCTGCCTTCTGGCCCATCGTCGCGCAGATCGTCGTACTCGATGCGGTGTTCTCGCTGGATGCGGTGATCACGGCCGTTGGCATGGTCGAGCAGCTCTCGGTGATGATGATCGCAGTGATCTTCTCCATCGGTATCATGATCGTTGCCAGCAAGCCGCTGACCCGTTTCGTCAACGCTCACCCGACCGTGATCATGCTGTGCCTGGGCTTCCTGATGATGATCGGTTTCAGCCTGACTGCCGAAGGCCTGGGCTTCCATATCCCTAAAGGCTATCTGTATGCGGCGATCGGTTTCTCGATCCTGATCGAGCTGTTCAACCAGGTGGCTCGGGCCCGCCGCAAACGCAGCCTGCAGCAGCACAAGCCGCTGCGCGAGCGCACGGCGCATGCTGTACTGCGCTTGCTGGGGGGGCGACGTATCGAGGCCGATGAAGTGGGCGAGGAGATCGCCGACCTGGTCGAAGGGGGGGAAGAGCATGTGCTGTTCGACCGCCGCGAGCGGGTGATGATCAGCGGTGTGCTGAACCTGGCCGAGCGACCGATACGCACCGTGATGACTGTGCGTGCCGAGGTGGATGCCATTGATCTGGCGCTGTCGGATGAAGCCATTACGCAGGTCCTGGTCAACTCGCCCTACTCGCGACTGCCGTTGATTCGTGACGGTCGTATCGACGAGCCACTGGGCTTCGTGCACAAGAAGGAGTTGCTCAAGGAGTTGCTCTCGGGCAATCAGCCAGACCTTGAAAGCATGGTGCGTACACCGCTGAACCTGCTGGAGAGTTTCAGTATTCTCAACGCGCTGGAGCAGATGCGTGGTCAGTCCACCCACATTGCCTTCGTGGTCAACGAATTTGGTGACTTCACCGGCGTACTGACCATGACCGACATCCTCGAGTCCATCGCTGGCGAATTGCCGGACGCCAGTGAGGTGGAAGGGCCGGGGATCGTCGAGGAGTCGGGCGGTTTCGTGGTCAGTGGTGCCCTGAACCTGAGCCAGGTTCAGGCGCGTACCGGCTTCGTCGCCCGCGCCACCGAGGATTACCAGACCCTGGCGGGCTTGGTGATGAGCCTGCTGGATCGCCTGCCGGTGGTAGGCGATCGACTGGCCTGGAACGGCTGGACCATGACGGTGGTGGCGGTGGAGGAGAGGCGGGTGCGGCAGGTGCGTCTTACACCGAGCGACGACGCTGACGCAGCAGGTGCTTGATGCCTTCGAGCACCAGCACCAGCACCGCAGCCCAGATCGGCAGGTAGGTCAGCCACTGGTCAGGCGCGATGCTCTCGCCCAGTAGCAGGGCTACGCCGACCAGCAGCACCGGTTCGACGTAGCTGAGCAGGCCGAACAGACCGAACGGCAGCAGGCGACTGGCGAGCACGTAGACGATCAGCGCCGAAGCGCTGATCGCTCCCAGCAGTGGGATCAGGGCGTACAGGCCTGGATGTGCAGCCAGGTCGGCACTCGACAGCGGGCCTTGGATCACGAAGTACAAGGCCCATGGCAGCAACAGGCACATGTCGCACCACAAGCCGCCCAGGTGGTCGGTGCGGCAGCGTCGGCGCAGCACGAAATAGATCGGGTAGCCGATCACAACCACCAGCGTCTCCCAGGCGAAACTGCCATGCTGGTACAGCTCGTGACCAACGCCAAGCGCGGCGCAGCCTACCGCCAGCTTCTGCAAGCGTGACAGGCGCTCGCCATAGGCCACTCTGCCGGTCAGGACCATGGCCAGCGGCAGCAGGAAATATCCCATCGACACCTCAAGGCTCCGCCCGTGCAGCGGCGCCCAGAGGAACAGCCATAGCTGGATACCCAGCAGCCATGACGTGCCGACCATGCCCAGTAACAGGCGAGGGGTCTGGCGAACGCGCGCCAGCAGCTCGCCGACATGCTTCCAGTCCTTGCTAAGCAGCATGAACAGGGTGAGGCACGGGAGGGTCAGCAGGGTGCGCCAGCCGAAGATCTCCTCGCCGTCGAGCGGCGCGAGCATGGAGGTATAGAAGTACATCACGGCGAACAGACAGGATGCCATGACAGACGAGATGATGCCTTTTGACACGAAAGCCTCGGTTGCAGAAAGTAAACGGACGAATCAGCCGGGCATGATCTCAGGGGGGACGCCCTGGGGCAACCGCAAGCTGGCGGGCTGTGCAGCGAGCGCCTGAAGGAATTCTTCAAGCGGCATTGGCCGCGCGTACAGGTAGCCTTGCTGGAAATCCACCTGTTGTCGCGCAAGGTAATCACGCTGAACGTCGGTTTCCACGCCCTCGGCGACAATGCCCAGCTCCAGCTTGGTCGACAGGTCGATGATGGTGTCGAGGATGTGCTGTGACAGTGCATCGCTGCCGATCATGGCGACGAAACTCTGGTCGATCTTCAGGTAGTCGATCTTGAACTGCCGCAGGTAGTTGAGGCTGGACTGGCCGGTGCCGAAGTCGTCCAGGGCAATCATCACGCCCATCTGGTGAAGCTTTTCGAACAGCTCCAGGGTGATCGGCGTCGCTTCGATCAGTTTGCGTTCGGTCAACTCCAGGGTCAGGATCACCCTGCCAGGTGGAAAGTGCTGGAGAAAGGTGCGGCAATCGTCAAGCAGTCCCAGGTCGCGGCAGTGGTCGGCGGTGATGTTGATGCCGATGTGGAAGCCGTCCTCCATCAGCGCCGAATAGGGCGCCAGGCCTTGGGCGGTAAGTAGCATCAGGGCACGGGTCATGGGCACGATCTGCCCACTGTGCTCGGCGTAGGGGATGAACAGGTCGGGGCGCACCAATCCCTCGTGCGGGTGTTGCCAGCGCATCAGTACCTCGGCGCCGGCCCAGCGGTAGTCACCCTTGCGCACCACCGGCTGAAAGTATGGGATGAACTCGTTCGCCTCCAGCGCTCGGTTCAACTCGGCCCTTGACGACGAGGCACGTCGCAGTTGCCAACGACAGGCCAGACCGATCAACGCGCCAATGACCAATAGAAGGCCCAACAGCGCCGGGTACTGGCTGCGCAGCACTTCCATCGGTTTGTCCGGACCATAGCCACCGTGGACGCTGAACGGGTAGCGTGCCGAGTATTGGGAGACGTGTGCGCTGGCGGCTGTCGGAGGGGTGCCGGTATGCACGAGGCCGTCGGCACCCAACCAGTGCCTGCCGATCTGAATCCCCAGCGTTTCGTCATCGGCAATCAAGCGCAGGGCCGTGAGCAGATGGTCGCCATCGACCGTGGCGATGGCTCCGCGGCCCTCCTGACCGGTGCGATACACCAATAGGGGATGGCCGGGCGTGATCGAATTGCCATCCATCAGCCACAGCTGACCTTCGGTGTAGTCGAGGGGGTTGACCGGTTCGTCGTAATCGCCCAACAGCGAGGAGCAATACAGGGTGTCGTGGTTGAACAGGTTGGTGGAGCGTACGAACGCATTGCGCGTCACCTGCTCGCGCAAAGCCAGTGTGACTTCGCTACACGGGCGTCCGGCCAGAGACAACAGCGCTTGCGCCGCCGTGGAGACACCATCCAGGATACGCTCCACGTGGTTGACGACCTGCTGGACGGTGGCCTGGCTGTTGTCTCGCAGATCGCGTTCGATCTGCCAGTGCATGATCGCCAGGCCGCACAGTATTGGCAGTGTGCCGACCGCCCAGGGCAGCAGGCGGCGCCAGCTCCAGCGAGCAGGGCGTTTAACCGTAAGAGGCATGCGGGTCTAGACTTGTATGACTGGTGGTTGCACAAGGATAGCTCGGACCTTCGGCGGAGTACCGAACTAATGCGCGACAAAGGAAATTACGCACTGTAGAATCAGTTTACGAATACAAGAATAAGGTCTTTCCCTTCTGGAAAGCCGACCCAGCCGAGACCAGGTTCATATGGCATACCACGGGTTCAAGCTTCTCTATGGCGATTTCCTCTCCCGCAGCGTGAGGGGTATTCCCTGCTCACCACCTCGTCTGTCCGACATCCCAAGCGTTTGACACCGTTTTTTTTGCTGTAGATGAGGACACGAACATGGCTGATATCTTCGACAACCCGATGGGCCTGATGGGCTTTGAGTTCATCGAGTTCGCTTCGCCCACTCCTGGCGTGCTGGAACCGGTATTCCAGGCATTGGGCTTCACCAAGGTGGCCACTCACCGCTCCAAGGATGTCCACCTTTATCGCCAGGGTGGCATCAACCTGATCCTGAACAACGAGCCCAAGAGCATCGCTTCCTACTTTGCTGCCGAGCATGGTCCGTCCGTTTGCGGTATGGCATTCCGCGTGCGCAATGCGCATGAAGCCTATGCCCGCGCATTGGAGCTGGGGGCTCAGCCGGTGGAAATCGAAACGGGCCCGATGGAGCTGCGGCTGCCAGCGATCAAGGGCATCGGCGGTGCGCCGCTGTACCTGATTGATCGTTTCGAGGAAGGCAGCTCAATCTATGACATCGACTTCAACTTTATCGAAGGCGTTGACCGCAATCCGGCAGGCGCGGGGCTGAAGATCATCGATCACCTCACGCACAATGTCTACCGTGGGCGAATGAGCTATTGGGCAGGCTTTTACGAGAAGTTGTTCAACTTCCGCGAGATCCGCTATTTCGACATCAAGGGCGAGTACACCGGGCTGACCTCGCGCGCCATGACTGCGCCGGACGGCATGATCCGTATTCCGCTGAACGAGGAATCGTCCAAGGGCTCGGGCCAGATCGAAGAGTTCCTGATGCAGTTCAATGGAGAAGGTATTCAGCACGTGGCCTTTCTGACCGACGACCTGCTCAAGACCTGGGATGCTCTCAAGGCCATCGGCACGCGTTTCATGACCCCGCCGCCACAGACCTACTACGAGATGCTCGAAGAGCGTCTGCCGGGGCATGGCGAGCCCGTCGATCAGCTACAGGCTCGGGGTATTCTGCTCGATGGTGCGTCCGCGCCTGGCGACAAGCGCCTGTTGCTGCAGATCTTCTCGGAAACCCTGCTGGGGCCGGTATTCTTCGAGTTCATCCAGCGCAAGGGCGATGATGGCTTTGGCGAAGGTAATTTCAAGGCTCTGTTCGAGTCCATTGAGCGCGACCAGGTTCGGCGCGGCGTGCTTAACGTCGACTAGCCTTGTGAACAGGGTGTTACCGGTCAATGACCGGCAACACCCCTTTGACAGGGTATTGTTTACGCAAGAGGCTCCAAAGTACGAGCACCGAGGTGAACAGGCCGATGAGTACGAGGGAGGGCATGATATTTGTCCTGATATATTGTGACTCGCGCGCCGTAAAACCATCAGGATAACCCGCTCTGACGAGGTAACCGTATTTTTCCGATACGCCGCTCTGCGAGAACTCCGACAGCGAGGGGCGTACTTCGTTACGGCTGTCACCGTTGGCCGAGATGTAAAGGCCGCCAAACTCTAGTTCCAACACGACCCCGTCCTTGAAGCCGCGCAGTTCGTTGCGTAGCTCGAGCCCGTAGGTGCTGGCGATAACTGAATGGTTATTGGCGACCAGACGGTACTCCACGAGAATACCGTTGGGGATGGTCGGTGAATTCATGTTGAGTTGCAGGTATTCGCCCTTTGCGAAGTGAGGCGTGTACAAAGGCTTTGTGCCCAGGCTACTGCAAAATCCGATGTCGTTGCGGGTCAACACCAACGAGTGAATCCGCGGGTTACGCCTGGCCTGGTTCTCGAGTTCTTGTTGAACTTCACTGCATGGCTGGGTACTCAGTGGCTGCGCCTGCAGTGCCGCGCCATGTAGGCTATCGAGTACACGATCGATAGCGAACACGGCTTCTTCGATGGAGACCTTCGATTTTTTCTCAAGTTGTCTGTGCATTTGGTAGTCCATGACCACCAATCCCGAGATCACGGGGGTTGTGCCGATCAATACGGAGAGCATGAGATTGGTCACGCGGTGGTTCAGATACCTGGAAATGCTCATTGACTTCTCCCTATCGTTTTGATGAATGAAGAAGCTTGCTCTTGCGTATCGAGTGACGCTGTAAGTCATGTCGTGAATGGGTGGAGACAAACCACCCCTTGCCTGTGCGATTGATTACGGTTGATGGAGTCGCTAGATCACTTGCTCCTTGACCAGTGCCTTGAAAAAAGCCTGCTGGGCGATACAGGTGCAGGCTGATCAGCGCAATCGTCCTCGGGCTGTTCTCTATAGCGATGTGCTAGCCTTCAGGTATTTCATGATCTTCAGGAGTTGCCATGGATTCGGAAACCCTGCCAGCCAACGTGCTCATGCCACTTGGTGCCTTTGCCGGGAGCATTGTTCGTGGCTGCCGATGAACAGGCGCGAAAGGGCGCCACACAAGTCATACACCTGGTTTCGCCATCACCCTCGGTCGAGGTGCGCGCTGAACATCTTCTCCACTTCGATTGGGGCAGCACTCCGTTGGGCCCATTGTCGCAGTGGCCTCCCTCGCTACGTATCGCGGTGGATATCATGCTTTTGTCGCCCTTTCCCTGCGCACTGGCCTGGGGCAAGGAGCTGACTCTGATTCCCAGCCAGAGCTACCTGGCGTTGCTGGCTGACGACCAGCGCCAGGTAGGGAAAAGTTTTGATCAGCTGTGGCATGTTGAATGGGAGCGAATGGGCCCACGGGTCTTCCAGGCGCTGGAGGGGAGGGCCAGTTTTGTCGACGAGTCGCCCATCCAGGTGCGTTATCGTGAGAGCGGTGAACATGCCTGGTTCGCGTTCGGTTACGCCCCCGTGCGCGATGAGGAAGGTACGGTTGCCGGTTTTTTGCACACCGCGATCGATACCACTGCCAGCTTGGAGCAAATCCGCCAGTGGCGTGAACTGGCGCGGAGCTTCGAGCAGCAGATCGGGTGTCATCTACCCAACAGTGATCCTCTCTGGCGCCTGTCACGGGATGCGATGATCATCGTCAGCCGCGATCTCGAACTGCTGGCCGCGAACGACGCATGGCATCGGGTGCTGGGATGGGAACAGCAGTCACTGAACGCGATTGCGCTCGTCGATCTTGTGCATCCCGCTGATCGTGCGGAGGTTCGCCTGGCGATCAATGATCTGCTGATGGGCAAGGTGATCGAACAGGTGGAGTCGCGGCTCAGGCACAAGGATGGGTACTACCGTTGGATGAGTTGGAGTGCGCGGCCCGAGGGCGACGTGCTGATTGCAGTAGGGCGGGATATTACCGAGGAGCGCACCACGATCTTGCGCGAGGCCCAAAGCCTGCTGCGTGATAGCCAGCGAATGGAAACCGTTGGCCAATTGGCGGGCGGCATGGCGCATGAGATGAACAATCTATTGGCGGGCATTGGCGGTAGCCTCGAGTTGCTCCAGCGTCGCTTGGGCCAGGGACGCTTGGAGCGCATCGACGAGTACGTGCATGTGGCGCGCGAGTCGGTACAGCGTGCGATGGCGCTGACCCATCGGCTGCTGGCATTTTCCAGCAGCCAACCATTGCAACCGCGACTACTCGATGTGAACGGCCTGTTGCAAGATCTTGAGCCATTGATCCATCAGGCTCTCGGGCCAGAATTCGCATTGAACTGGCAACTGGACGTAGCGCCCTGGCCAGTGCAGGTCGATCCTGGGCAGTTGGAGGTTGCGATTCTCAACCTGTGTAGCAATGCCCAGGATGCGATGGTTGAAAGGGGCTGCTTGACTATTCGGACGGCCAACGAACGATTTGTGAACGGGGTGGAGCACGATGAAAGCATCCCTGCCGGGGATTATGTCGCCATTCACGTCCAGGATGATGGGCAGGGCATGCCGGCAGACGCGGTGAGCCGTGCTTTCGAGCCGTTCTTCACCACCAAGCCCAAAGGTCGTGGCGCCGGGCTTGGTCTGCCGATGATCTACGGATTTGCTCGCCAGTCTGGGGGTTATGTGTGGATCGAGTCGACGCCAGGGAAGGGTACTCAGGTCACACTCCTGTTCCCGCGCCACCCAGGCGAGCTGCCGAAAGTCAGTGAAGAGGGAGAGGTGCCTGCGTTGAAGCAGGGCCGGAGTGAGCGAATACTGTTGGTCGACGACGAGGGCAATTTGCGGTCATTGATGAAGGAGGTGTTGGTAGAGCATGGCTTTGACGTCATCGAAGCCAGTGATTCCGGTATGGCGCTGGAGCACTATCGTGAGAGTGGTGTATTCGACCTGGTGATCACCGATATCGGTTTGCCAGGTGGTATGAGCGGACGCCAGGTGGGCAAGACGATTCGCCAGGCCAAACCCCTTCAGAAAATCCTGTTCATTACCGGATATACCGCGCAGCCTCTCGAACGCAGCCTTCTCGACCAGCCAGGCACCGCACTCATGCTCAAGCCGTTCTCGCTGCAAAGCCTCACAGTCCAGGTTCAGCGGATGCTCGAGCCCTGACTGCGATCATGCTTCCCCGAGCATCTGTGCCACGCGCTGGCTCAACTGGTTCAGCTCGAAGGGTTTGCAGATCAGTTGCATGCCAGGGGCGAGGAAGCCTTCGCGGGACATTGCCGTTTCCGCGTAACCGGTAATGAACAGGACAGGCAGGTTCGGTCGTAGTGTGCGAGCAATCTCGGCGAGCTGTCGACCATTCATGCCTGGCAGTCCGACATCGCTGATAAGCAGTGCGATGGGCTGTGGGGAACGCAGAAGGTGCAGCGCCTGCGTAGCGTTGCAGGCGCTTTGGCAGGGGAAGCCGTCATCACACAACGCCTGGCAGAGCAGCTCGCGCACTTCGCGATCGTCCTCGACGATCAACACCTCGCGGCAGTTCCCCGCCGTCGGCGTACTTGCAGCCTCCAAGGCCTGCGGCGGGATGCCCAGGCAGCGCGGCAGGTAGAGATCCACCCGCGTGCCCCGGCCAATCTGGCTGTCCACCGTTACGTGGCCGTGGGACTGTTTGCTGAACCCATAGACCATCGACAAGCCCAGGCCTATGCCTTGGCCAACGGGCTTGGTACTGAAAAAGGGTTCGAAGGCATGTTCCAGGGTGCCTTGCGACATGCCCTGGCCAGTGTCGCTGATGGTCAGTTGCAGGTAGTCGCCGCTGCTCAAGCCAGCGTCCTGGAACTGTGCAGCGTCGATGTGCTGGTTGCTGGCTTCGATAGACAGCCGCCCCCCGCTGGGCATGGCTTCCCGGGCGTTGAGCAGCAGGTTGTTCAACGATTCGCGTAACTGTTTGTCGTCTGCCTCGACTGGCCAGAGTTCATCCGACACGCGCAAGGACAGTTTCACCGAGCTGCCCAATATAGCCTGCAACCGCGCGGGCTGGAGCAGGGCATGCAGGTCCACCGCCTGACTCTGCAGCGATTGACGGGAAGAAAAGGCCAGCAGCCTGTGAGTCAGCGTCGCCCCGCGGGCTACGGCGTCTTGCCCCATGCGCAGGACTTTGTCGAGCCCTTCGGTGCGTCCTTGCTGCAGACGCCTGTCGATCAATTCGAAGCTACCGCCGATGCTGGTCAGCAGATTGTTGAAGTCATGGGCAACGCCGCCGGCCAAATGGCCGATAGCTTCCATCTTGCGAGTCTGGTGTCGGGCCTGGTCGCCAGTCTGTAGGCTTTCCAGGCGCTGGTGCAGCGCGCTCAACGCGTTGCGCGCCATGTACTGTCGACGCCGAGCGCGCAGAGCTTGGTTCGTCGTGCCCAGAAGTTGCTGTTCGTCGAAGGGGTAACTCAGGTACGAAAGATTACCCAACCCTTGCAACATCGACGCATTAACGGTCGTCGCATGGGTGTTGAGCAGCAATACCGGTAGGTCGGACCATTCGGGTTGACTATCGATGAACAGGTGCAGGGGTGACTGCGGGTCGTCGGTCAACGCCTGCGAGTCGACGATTACCACGGCGACACCCTCTGCCAGCCATAGGCCAAAGCGCTGCTTGTCGCTTGTACACAGGCATTCAATACCGCTGCCAGACAACAGTTTGGCGACGGTCGCTGCAACCTGCTCGGGTGCGAGGATCAGGGTGCGTTCGTCCAACGACAGCGAACCGGACAAGACGAATCTCCCAGGGCAGTGGCCTGGCCGGAAATGGCCGTGCGTTCAGCGTGCTACTACTCACTGGACCACCAGCGTTTTGTCGGGGTTCAAACGGGTTCTACAAACCTTGTTGCAAATAGGGATCGTCTGGGTTCTGTCGCTCTAGTTCGGCGAGCAAGACTTGTACATTCTGCAGCTGCCCGGTTTCCTTCCAGTAGCGAATCAGCAGTACCCGAGCTCGACGATTGGCAGGCTGGCGGTCGAGCAGGGTTTCCAGCTGTTTTTGTGCTGCTTCGACCTGTTCAAGGTCATGCAGGGTGACGGCCAACGTGTATCGGTAGTCGGCATTGTCCGGTTCCAGTTCCACGGCACGGGAAAAAGCCAGCAAGGCGTATTCCTGTTGATCATGGCGGGTGAGCCACAGGCCCAGTTCATATTGCAGAAACGCAGAGTCCGGGCGCAGCGCCAGGGCTTTGCCCAGCACCTCGCGGGAGGCGTCGTGCTGGCCTTGGCGCTCCAGCAGGCGTACCCGCGTTGCCAGCGCTTGCAGATCCTGCGGTGCCAGAGCAAGGCTGCGCTGAAGCGCCGCTTCGGCCTGCGGATAATCCTGCTCGTGAAGGTACAGGCGCGCCAGGTGGACTTGTGCCTCGGCATCGTCGGGTCGCTGTTCGAGTGCTTGTTGGTATTGCTCCAGGGCGGCCTGCAGCGGTCGGAAATACAGGCCGATGGCATCGGGGTCCAGACCCAGCAATGCATCCACCACGGCGAACCGTACGTTCTGGTCGTCATCCTCGAGCAGAGGGCCGAGGACCAGACTGCGTTGGGCTGGTGGCAGCAGGCGCCGGATGCTGGTGATCGCCGCACGGCGTACAAGGGGATCGCCGTGGTCGAGGTCCTGCTGGGCCAGTTTCAGCGCCTGGGGGGAGGGGTAGTGAGGGAGTTCGGCGTAGAGCGCAGCGCGCCGGATCGGCGGCAGGTCATTGCGTTGCAACTGTTGGTAGAGCACCCGGGCTGCCCCCGGAAGACCTTCGTGGGCCTGGCGCAGTGCCTTGGCATAGCTCTGCGGCGGCAGGCTGGAGGGCACCGGTTTCGGCGCGCGCCACAAATAACCGATCACCCCTGGGATCGCCAGGATGAGCAGCAGTGCGATCAGGTAGCGGCTACGTTTGGGCATTAGTGGTACCGGGGTCAGGAAGGGCTGAGCTTGGGGCAGCCGGCGGCTAAATGCAACGGGGCCGGGCAAGCCTTCGGATTGGAAGGTGCAAGGAAGGATTGTCCTGCATATGAGACAAATAAAGCTATTTTGCCCGCCTAATCCATCATTGTGTTCATCGGTAGAATACTTGCCAGCCAAGAGAGGAGATATCTCGTGAAAAAGATTCTGGGTATTCACCGTAGCCCTCACGCCCATTGGGTTGGGGATGGTTTCCCCGTGCGCAGCCTGTTCACTTACGATCAACTGGCACGCCATATCAGCCCGTTCCTGATGCTGGACTACGCTGGCCCTCACACGTTCCCGCCGACCAACGCCCGTCGCGGAGTCGGCCAGCATCCGCATCGCGGCTTCGAGACCGTGACCATTGTCTACCAGGGAGAACTCGAACACCGAGACTCCACCGGCGCCGGCGGCTTGATCGGCCCTGGCGACGTGCAGTGGATGACCGCGGCCAATGGCATCATCCATGAAGAATTCCATTCGCCGGCCTTTGCCCGCAGCGGTGGCGTGCTTGAGATGGTGCAGCTGTGGGTCAACTTGCCTGCCCGCGACAAACTGACTCCGGCGGGTTACCAGACGCTACTGGATGCTGAGATTCCCCGGGTAGCGCTAGGCGAGGGTATCGGCAGCCTGCGGATGATAGCAGGCGATTACCGTGGACATCGGGGACCTGCCCGGACGTTCACGTCCATGGATGTGTGGGACGTGCGTTTACAGGCTGGGGCAACGCTGCATTTGCCGCTTGCGCAGGGGCGTAATGCCGCGCTGGTTGCACTGCGTGGGTCGATAAGGGTTAACGACCAGCAGGACGTCAGCCCGGCCAGCCTGGTGTTGCTGGAGCGCGATGGCGAACATGCCAGCGTGACTGCACTGGAAGACGCCACCGTGTTGTTGCTCAGTGGCGAACCGATCGATGAGCCGATCGTTGGTTATGGCCCGTTCGTGATGAACTCCCAGGCTCAAATCGCCGAAGCATTCGACGATTACCACGCAGGGCGTTTTGGGCAGATGGTGAAATCCTGAACGCACGTCATGCGGGGTATCTGGCGCTGCCACAAGCCAATTTCAGCCAGAGGCGCGCCAGCTCACCTCGCTGATGCCATAGCGCTCGGCCATGGGTCTGCTGACTTTCTTGATCTTTTCTCGGCCATAGCGGCCGATTTTGCCGACACCGGCATCGCAACTTGCCCAATGCCAGGCCTCGGCATTATCCATACGTTCGGCGCGAATGATGAACGACTTGTGCTCGCCGTGCAGCGCATAGTCGATCACGAACAGTTTTGCATCAATCATCGCTACCCGATTCCTCAGCGCAACGCGCAATCCGACGGTCCATGGCTTGATGCTGTGAAATCGAGCCGGACGATAAAGTTTGCAACATCTTCGTCGCACACGACGAACGGTACTTTGCTGCCGTTTGTCGCATTGCCGAGGCAACCGATCGAACGAGCCATCGCGCCATGGTTCCACTCACTAGAGTGGATAAGGCTTTTGCGCGTTGGGCATTGCCTGGATGAATGGGCTGCCGCCGGGGACATGAGCACTATCAATTGGCGCTACACCTGCACAGTGTGTAGTCACATCAGAGGCAATCCGTTGAAGAGAGGGTCATGACATGTCGTTGATCGGCGTTTCGATGCTGGAAATGCGTCAGTTGATCGAGCAGGCCTGTCTGCCCGATCGTTGCGAAGTGAGTAGCCCCGATGGCGTCAGCCTGACCATTCGCCTGGGGCGTGGTGAGAGCCTGGAGGATGGCTACACCCTGACAGGCGTACCGCTCGATAGCCTTAACAGTTGTCGTGACCTGGTCGGTTTGGTCGGGCAATTGCGTGGCGCGCAACGAGTGGGGCATGCGCCTGACCTCAAGGTGACTGCCCAGAAGGCTTTCATATAGCCTGGTCCCGGGCGGCCGATCGCTTCACTGCAGCTCAAGCAGTAGATTCAAACCACCGTCGCCGCATTTGCCGCAGTCGCGCACTACCCCCCGATAACGGCGTCCCTGCCAGACGAAGGCAACGCTATGGGCACGTTCAACCTTGTCCGGAAGTGGCGGATGGATGTGCAAACGCAGTGCAGGATGCCCTTGCAAATTAAGCGCGGCCAGTTGGGCATGGCATTCGACACTCTGCGCCACTGGGCCGAACAGTGTGTCGCGAACATAGTCGAGCTGCAGGCAGGAGCTGGGCGCGCGGCCGGGCATCTTCATGGCTGTTGCCAGAACGGCGGGTGATCCCGGTGATCGTGGGTACTCAAGGGCAATGACATGGCTAAGTCTCCGAAGGACGTAGGCATGTTGAGGGCGCCAGCCGGACTATGTTCCATTGGAATTTTCTACCAACGTCGAGGTTCATCATCCGACTGCTGGCGCCAGGCTGACAGACGCCGCTCCAGCCTGGCGAGCAGGGCATCGAAGAGCAGGGCGCAGCAGGTCAGAACGATGATGCCCGCCAGCACGGTGTTGACGTCGAAGGTGGCCTCGGCTTGCAGGATGAGGTAGCCGATTCCGCGTGTCGATCCCAGGTATTCACCGACCACGACCCCGACGAATGCCAGGCCGATGACAGTGTTCAGGCTGGAAAACACCCAACCCAGGGCGGCAGGCAGATAGACGATACGAATGAGTTGCCAGCGGTTGGCGCCAAGCAATCTTACGTTGGCCAACAGCGCAGGACTTACCTCGCGCACGCCCTGGTAGACGTTGAAGAAGACCGCAAAGAATACCAATGTGATGCCCAGCGCGACTTTCGAGGCGATGCCCAGCCCCAGCCACATCACCAACAAGGGCGCCAGCACCACCCTGGGGACCGCATTGGCAGCCTTGATGAACGGCGACAATACCCGCGCCAGCGTGGGCGTGAGCCCTAACCAGAGACCGAATGCCAGGCCTGAGGTGAGCCCTAGCAAAAAGGCCAGGAGCGTTTCGGTCAGTGTGACCAGCAAGTGAGGGTAGAGCGTGCCGGGGAAGTTCAGCGTAGTCAGCAGATGATCCTGCCAATACAGCTCCAGCGAACCGTTGCCCGTGCTCAGCCAGCGCCAGAGTTGCTGCAAGACTGCGTGTGGGTGACCGACAAAGAACGCCAGCTCTTCGTCGGCAGCCAGCCATGACCAGAAGGAGAACAGTGCGAGCAGGAGGGCGGCGCGTAGTAGCCAGAGGGTGGTCCACGACATGTCAGTCTCGGGTGATTGTAGTGGCGGGAGGCAGGTGCCCCAGCGTGTGCCATAGACGCTGGTACAGAGCTGCGGACTCGGGATTCTTGCGTAGTGACATCGTGTCGCGTGGGCGTGGCAGGGGTATTCGAATGTCTTCGATGCACCGGGATGCAGGGCCGGCGTTGAAAACCAGTACGCGGTCGGCGAGGGTGATGGCTTCGTCGAGGTCGTGGGTGACGAACAAGACCGACTTGCGTTGTTCGCCCCACAATTCGAGCAGCAATTGCTGCATGGCTTGACGTGTTTGGGCATCCAGTGCAGCGAAGGGCTCATCCATGAGCAGCAGCGAAGTGTCGTGGATCAGCGCCTGGGCAAGGGCGACACGTTTGCGCATGCCGCCAGACAATTGGTGAGGGTAGCGATCGGGAACGTCGGTCAGCCCGACTCGCCTCAACCAACACACGGCTTGTTGGTTGGCATGTTGCTTGTTCACACCACGCAGTTGCAGGGGAAGGCTGACATTGTCGAGCGCTGTGCGCCACGGCAACAGCGCATCGTGTTGAAACATGTAGGATGCGTGGCGGTTCAACCCGACCAAGGGCTTGCCATGGCAGCGGATCTGCCCGCTGTAGGCCGGTTTGAGGCCTGCGGCGAGGTCGAGCAGGGTCGACTTGCCGCAGCCGGTAGGGCCCAATACGCAGACGAATTCACCTTCACGTACAGTCAGGTCGACCCGTGCCAATGCCAGCAAGCGATCGTGACGCGCTTCCACGTCGAGCATTTCCAGAGCGAGTGTGGAGGTCATGGTTGCGTGGCTTGGTCAACGAACTGATTGGTCCATGTCGCCTGGAGGTTGATCTGGCGTTGGGCCATGACCGGGTCGAAACTCTGCAGCGCCTGCAAAGCGTTGCGCGCCCCCTCTGCAGGGAAGCGACCGTCCACGCTGAGGGATGGTTGGATGTTGCGAAACGCCTGGCGATAAAGCTCTGCGTCACCCATCAGGTAGGGTGTCGGCACTAGGTCGGCGACTTCCGCATCCGTGGCGTCGTGCAGCCAGGTCAGGGCCTTGAGCATGGCATTGGTCAGGGCTTGAACGGTCTGTGGGTTGTTCTGGATGTAGGTGCTTTTGGCATAGAGGGTGTTAGCCGGCATGGGGCCGCCGAACAGCGCCGCGGTGCCGGCGGGAGTGCGCGCATCTGCGATCAGGCGTATCGCCTGTTGTTGCTCCAGCAGGCTGATCAAGGGTTCGGCGTTGACCAGCGCATCGATCTTGCCGCTCAGCATCGCCTGTACTGCTGTCGCACCGGTGCCGACGGTGGCAAAGGCAACGTCCTCGGTGCTTAGCCCTCCCTTTGCCAGCACGCGGTTGGCGAGCATCTGGGTCGAGGAGCCGGGCGCGCTGATGCCGATGGTCTTGCCTCGCAAGTCTGCGATCGACCTGTAGTTCGCCAGGGTTCTGGAGGAGACGCCCATGGCGAGCTGCGGGCTCTCGCTTGCCAGCACGAAGGCCTGAAGTACCTGGCCGCGAGCCTGCAGGCGCAAGGTGTGCTCGTAGGCGCCACTGACCACCTGCACGGCATCGGCCACCAGCGCTTGTGCCGCCTTGCCGCCACCAGTGAAGTCGATGACCTTCACATCGAGACCTTCATCGCGGAAATAGCCCTGTTCCAGTGCGACGGTCAGCGGCAGGTTGTAGATGACGGCCTGGCCACCGACGCCCAGGTGGACAGGGGTCAGATCAGGGGGTTGCTCTTTGGCCGTGGCAGGGGCTGCAACCAGCAGCATGAAGCAACTGAGAACAAACGCGCGCATGGCACCTCCTTGTTGGCAAGGTCCACAGGGTAGGGCATCAAGGGTAGGTGAGGGGCGCAGACGCTCCGAAGTGCGTGTAGGAACGCTCCTAAACCGCTTTGGCCAGGAGCGTCAGGGTTGGCGCTCGGCCACCGCTCTGAGTGTTTTCAGCGTGACCATTGGCGCATCGACCACAAAACGATTGGCCAGCCAGCCCGGTACATCACCGGCAGGATCGGCCTGCAGCCGATAGGTGACCTCGGTATCACGTTCGGCCAGCGGGTGCATGATCCACTCACCTTGCAATTGGCGCACGCGAATGAAGCCGGGGGCCTCCGGCACCTTGTCCGGGTCAGCGCCGAGCCTGCGGATCAGTGAGCCGTCGTCGAGCCGCTCGGTACGTACGCGCAGGACCATGTCCCGGGGTTGCGCCGGCCAGGGCAGCTCGGTGGTGAGGTAGACCCAGGTGCTGTCGCCATCCACTTCCAGCAGGCGCATCTGTGCGCAGGCGTACAACCACTTGCAGGCGACACGCAGGTTTTCCTGAAGATCGCTCAGGGTGCGGACACTGGCCTTGATCCGGACAACGCCGCGAAATTGCTGGTAGGGCGATCCCTGGACGTCGCCAAGATAAATGTCGATGCCGCTTTCCTGGTGCGTGAGGCGCCAGTTGTCGGCAGACAACGCAAGCGTCGGCAGGACAAGTGCGCAGAGCATGGCGAGGCGAATTCGGGACAGGAGCTGCGGCATGTTCAGGCTCCACGCAGAGGGTCACCCTAGTATGCGCGGGAACAGGCAGAACGATCATGAAGATGATGTTGCGCCGATCAGGGCCGTGGCCGACCCCGATCGGTTGATGCAGGTGGGCGCCTCAGCGCTGCGGATTGAGCGTCAGGTGCACGTGACGGTTCACGTCCTTGTACAGCAGGTAGCTGAACGGCCCTGGACCACCCGAGTAGCAGGCTTGTGGGCAGAACGCACGCAGCCACATGAAGTCACCGGCTTCCACTTCCACCCAGTCCTGGTTGAGGCGATATACCGCCTTGCCTTCGAGCACGTACAAGCCGTGTTCCATGACGTGGGTTTCAGCAAACGGAATCACGCCGCCTGGCTGGAAGGTCACGATGTTGACGTGCATGTCGTGACGCATGTCGGCCATGTCGACGAAGCGAGTGGTGACCCAGCGCCCTTCGGTGCCCGGCATCTCGATGACCGTGGCGTTATCGCGGTGCGTGACGAACGATTCGGGAACCGCCAGGCCTTCGACTTTCTGGTAGTGCTTGCGCAGCCAGTGGAAAGTGACGTTGGCCTTGCTGTTGTTGCGCAGGCTCCACTCGGCCCCTGGTGCGAGGAAGGCGTAGCCACCGGGCACCAAGGTGTGGTGCTTGCCTTCGACGGTGATGTCGATCTCGCCTTCGACGACGAACACCACGGCTTCGGCATTCGGGTCCAGCTCAGGGCGTTCGCTGCCGCCTTCAGGGGCGACTTCGACGATGTACTGCGAGAAGGTTTCGGCAAAACCAGTCAGTGGGCGGGCGATGACCCACATGCGCATCTTGTCCCAGAACGGCAAGTGGCTGGTGACGATGTCACGCATCACGCCCTTGGGAATGACGGCATAGGCCTCGGTGAACATGGCACGGTCAGTCAGCAGCTCGGTTTGAGCCGGGTGCCCACCGTGGGGGGCGAAGTAGGAGTGATTCGACATGGACAGTCTCGACTTGTTGTTCTCTCCCCGTGCCGTGAACCGCACCGTCCGGTGCGGCGCAGGGGATGCACGGACAGCATAGGGGCGAGGCCCTGGCATCCACAAATTAAATGTTGGAATACCCGGTATTTGCCGGCTGAATGCTCAGCGGTCGTACGGTCAGCGATTGCTGGTCAGCCGCTGCTGGGCCGCCGCGCAACCGTTGATCTCCACCGCCTTCTGCAGAAAAGCCTGACGCCGTTGCGGGTCGAGCTCGCCGAGCAGGCGGTAGACCTCCGCCTGGTAGTCGCGCTGACGCCCCCATTGAAGTTCCAGGCCTTGCGGGCGACTGCGGTTGCAAGCCAGTCGAGTGGCGGGTTGCGGATAGTAGGCGGCGTAAAGGGTCGCCATGCTCGGAATGGCTTCCAGCGCCTCGCGGTAGGCGGGAGTATGGTTGTAGGACGGGCACCAGTTAGCAATTGCCGTCGCTGGCGGGGCGAAGCCCTGGCGCAGGCTGGCTTCGAGCAATGGGCAGGCAGCGTCGGCAATTTTCCCGGCAGGCAGGTAGGTCATGTAATACAGCGCCAGGCGGTACTGCGCTACGGGATGGCCCAAGGCAACCGACTTTTCCAGCAGCGCTACCGCCGTTGGCAATGTGCGGGCCATGGCCTGGCCCTGGCGGCTGAGCTCAGGATCATTGGTCTCGGCTGTGCGCAGTGGGCTGGGGCTGTCATCCTCGGTGTCGGCCTGCTCGAGCAATGGCAATGCCTGCCGGTAGAGAAGATCGGCATGGGGGTCGATGCGAACGTCGAGGGCCTGGGCGGCAAACGGCGTCAGCGCTGCGAACAAGCCCGAAAGGAAGACGGCTGGACTCACGAGTGGGCCTCGCAGGCTGGCGCCCAAGTGGGACGAACCAGAAGCGTTTGGGCAGCAGGGGTGTTCATGACGAATTCGCGTTTGCCTCGGGCTACCGGGAGCGGTGAAGGGCTATTCTAGCCATCCCGAGGTGCTGTCGAAAGAGGCTTTGACGACTGTCAGACGAGCTTGAACGGCGTGACCTTGCGGTTGGCGTACTTTTCCTGGGCCAACCCCAGCTTTGCGGTGATTACCTTGGCCAGGGCATTGTTGCCCAGGTCGTTGAAATGCAGCCGATCGATGAACAGATGTTCGTTGAACACCGGTGAGCTGCTGAGCATACCGTTCATGTCATAGCAGGGTACGCTCTGCGCCTGACTCTTGATGCGTCGGAAGAAGGTTGAGTGCAGTTCGCTGTCGTAGACACCCTCCAGCAGCCGGTCGAAGTTGCCCGGCTGACGGTCCAGCGCCGAGAGCATGGCCTGCTCGCCGACGGGCAACTGCTCGCGGCACCAGGGCAGCAGTGGCTGCAGGATGAACGTCAGGGAGGTGTGGCTGTCGGCCAGTAATCGCTCCCATTGGCACAGGGTACGGCCGATGCAATCGGCGGCGCGAAGCAGGCGCTTTTCCGGCGCTGACAGCGGCCAGGCCCAGGGCGCTGGCGCCGAACGACGGGGCGCCAGGCTTTGCCCCAGACGCTGCCAGAACGAGGCCCGTCCGGGTTTGGCCAGTTGCACGCCCTCGTTGAAGCTGTTGAGAAAACGCTGGTATGGCCGGGCCCCTTCAGGTTCCTGGTCACCTGAAAGAATTTCGCCAAGCCCTTCCTGGGCCAAGGTGTTGAGGCCGCTGAGTACCACGACATGGCCGATCTGGCCAAGGCGATGCTGGTGGCTGAGGAACATCAGCAGCTCCTGGGTGGCGTTCAGGCCACAGCCGGCCAGGTTCAACCAGATCTCGCCAGTGAGCATCGACAGGTAGGAGGCCACGGTGTGTTCATCGGAGCTGGCGCCGATACCCAGCGCAGTAGAGCCGCCCACCAGCAGGTTGATGCGCGCCGCGCCGCCGCGCTCGGCCAGTGAAAAGCGCTTGCCGGCGCAGTGGCTGTAGCGCAGGCCCAAGGCATCGGTATTGATGGTGTCGGAGCGATAGCCGCGCTCGTGCACGTAAAGGGTATGCGGTGCGCGGCGTCCGCCGAGCAGCAGGAAGCGCTGGTAGTCTTCTCGCAGGGGAATGGCGCTGCCCACGTCCGGGGTGATGTCGATCGGTGTCATGGGCGCTCCTGGGAATCGGGCGGGCTCAGGCGGCCAGCTCCTTGAGGTTGTAGAGCAGGCCGCCCGCGGCGATCAGCAGCAGGGCGACGCCAGAGGCCAGGCTGATCAGGCGGTTGCTGCGCTGCGAAGCGATCTTGCCGATGGCGAAGATGTAGAGGCTCAGCACCGCGAAGTCGATGGCGATCCACAGTAGCGACAGCACCACCATGCTCTTCTCGAAAGATTCGGTGACCTGGATGAACTGCGGGAAGAAGGCGATGAAGAAGATGATGTCCTTGGGGTTGGAAATGCCCACCATGAAACCTTGCAGCAGGCCGCCTCGGCCGGCGCTGCGCGGCGTTTCGACGGTTTCGGCGGTGTGCTTCGGCGGTTGCTGCTGCAGTGCCTCGCGCAACGTGCCCACGGCGATGTAGCCGATGAACAGGCAGCCCAGCAGGCTCATGCCGCTGAGCCAGGCTTTGTCGATCGCGGCGCTGGTCATGATGATCCAGGCGGCAGCACCAATCAGCACCAGTGACGCCCAGTTGGTGCCGACGGCGGTGAACAGGGCCTTGCGCGAACCGGAGGCGGCAGCGGTGTTGACGATCAGCGCCACTACCGGGCCTGGCGTGGCGATCAGCAGCAGGACGGTAAGGGCGTAGGTAGCAGTCAGTGCGGTATTCACATTCAGTTCTCGATCTGGTTTTCAGGCGTTGCAGCGGCATGGAAGGGGCAGCGCGACGGGTTGAGCGAGCCGGCCTCCTGGAGTTGGTACTGCTTCCATTCGAAGTTGTCGTCCTGGCCGAAGAACCCCAGGCTGTCGGGGATGACCCCGTCGTTGTACTGCGCAACCCGCTCACGTATCCGTGCGCGGATGCGCTGGCCACTTTCGGTGCCTGCACTGGCCACTTCGTCGAAGCTCTCCCGTGGGTTGATGACGAAGGCGATGCTGTTGCCCAGGTTGCGGCTTTTCATCTGGCGATGGGCGGGAAAGCTCATGTTGATGAACAGTGGCATGCCGGCGAAGCAGAACGACCACTGTGTGTCATGCGGGTCGCGTGGCACATCCTGTGGCCAAGGCTGAGGGTCGCGGGCGTGGACCTGCTGGAGGATCTTCCAGGCCAGGGCCTGCTGTTCGGCCAGCGTTGCGTCGGTGGTCGTTTCCAGAAACACCAGCAGCGGGTTGCCGATGCGCTGCTTGAGCGGGATCGGCGCGATGGTACTGACGTAGTCGGCGAGACCGCGGGCGATATCATTGGCCGGATCATCGGCGCGGGCGAAAATGATGTGGCAGGTGGCGGCAGCGACCGCCTTGCGTCCGAAGAGACAGGGAAAGCCGGGGTTGCCGAGGATTTCCTTGAAGTGCTCTATGGTCTTGTAGGTCCAATGCTGCCTGTTCCGAACATGTTCATCGGCCAGCTCTAGCGCATCCAGGCGATAGCAGTTTCCATAACCCGTAAACATGGTTTCCCCAGGAAGTTTCTATAAGGTGGTTTTTCTGCCTTATCGCGGCGTGTTGGTTAGCTGCAATTGTTATTTAACGGCATTTTCGAAGAACCTCCCAAGGTTGTAAAACGCCTGGAACTATGACCTACTATTAGTTTCACTCATGCTTTGGACGGCGACGATGTCAGAACGGATTCCAGCCCTGCACGCCTTGCGTGCCTTCGAAGTGGCTTCTCGTTACGGCTCCTTCACCCGCGCAGCGGAAGAACTGGCCCTGACCCAAGGGGCGGTAAGCCACCACATCAAGACCCTCGAAGCCATGTTCGGTTGCGATTTGTTCGAGCGCCGTGGCCCCAAGCTGCGCTTGACCGAGCACGGTCGGTTGCTGGCCCAGGAGCTCAAGGTCGGCTTCAAGATCATCGAGAATGCTTGCGCATTGTTGCGCCAGGACCGTTACGGCCTGCGCCTGAAAGCCGCCTCCACGCTCACCGTGCGCTGGCTGCTCAAGGCACTGGACGGTTTCAAGAAGATCGACGACAGCTGCAGCGTGCAACTGTCGAGCGTGTGGATGGACATCGACACGGTAGATTTCTATTCCGAGCCCTACGATTGCGCCATCCTGCTGGGCAGCGGCAATTTCCCTGCCGATGTGGAGAGCTTGAAGCTGTTCGATGAATGGCTGATTCCGGTCTGCCACCCCGACTACCTCAAGGATCCTGAGCCAGACCTGTCGGTGCTGCGCGACTGTGAATTCCTGCATCCCTCGTCTGACCGCCGTGATTGGCGGCGCTGGCTGGCGCGGGTCGATGCCCTGGACATCAGCATCGATCAAGGGCAGGTGTTCGACACCCTTGACCAAGGGATCTCCGCGGCCCAGCAGGGGCTGGGCATTTCGGTGGTCGATCTGGCACTGGCCAGTGCCGACCTGGCCGCAGGCCGCCTGATCACACCCTTCAAGCAGGCCGTGGCGACTGGCGATGGCTATTACATGACGTGGCTCAAGGCCAGCCCCAAGGCTCGGCAGATGAGCAAGCTGCGCGATTACCTGCTTGGCCAGGTGCCACCGCTGGCGCTCAAGGACATCAACTACCTGTACGGTTGAATACCGTAAAAGCACTTCGCCCAGGCCTGTCACGACAGGCCTGGGCGAATGCGTCTGCAAGATCAGAAACCGAAGCTGCTCAGCCCCGGATGGTCATCCGGACGACGCCCCAGCGGCCAACGGAACTGGCGTTCTTCTTCCGTGATCGGCATTTCATTGATGCTGGCGTGACGGTTCTGCATCAAACCATCGGCGGCGAACTCCCAGTTCTCGTTGCCATAAGCGCGGTACCACTGGCCGCTGTCATCGCGGTACTCATAGGCATAGCGCACGGCGATGCGGTTTTCGGTGAAGGCCCAGAGCTCCTTGATCAGGCGGTATTCGTGCTCACGATTCCACTTGCGGGTCAGGAAGGCCTGTGCCTCGTCGCGGTTGGTGGCGAAGTCGACCCGGTTACGCCAACGAGTGTCTAGGGTGTAGGCGAGGGCAACCTTGGCCGCATCGCGGCTGTTCCAGCCATCCTCGGCCAGGCGGACTTTCTCGATAGCGGTTTCGCGGGTGAACGGGGGCAATGGTGGGCGGGACATCGCGGGACTCCTCATGTGCAGGTCCGGAAGAAGTGGCCTGATGGGTGAAGCGTAGGCTCAAGCGTGTTCGCTGGGAATCAGTGCAGGCGGCAGTTCATAATTGCGGCAACTGGAATAATCATGGACCAGGCTAGGGTCTGTCTGAAATGTGTCTGCGCGAAGGCCAGACAAGGCGAAACGGAGCTCGGAAGCGCAGTGTACTGGAGTACATGAGCATTCCGAGCTCCGTTTCAACGCAGTATGAGCGAGTGCAGATACATTTCAGACAGAGCCTCAGGGTTCGACTTCGTCCACATAGGCCTCAAAGAACCAGTCCGGGATCTCCTCGGTGCGATACTCCAGCTGCGTGCCATCGGTGATCTCTGCGAGCCATAGCGCGCTCTGCTGCGAGTTGTCGAATACATAGGCCCGGTTGCTGGCGGCGATGGCCTCCGGCAACAGGTCGAGCGAACGTCCATAGCGACTGCGCACCAGGTCCGGCCTGACCGGATGCCCGCCCTGGCGGACACGGATGGCCACCCGATCGATGTTGATTTCCGGATTCTCCGTCGAGACGAAGTAGAGGTAGGTGCGGTAGCCACTGGCTTGTGCCTGGCGCATGAACTCGATCTTGCTGCCATGGGACATGACGGTTTCGAAGGTGAAGCTGGCCCGGGCTTCGAGCAGGCGCTGGCGGATGAAGTCGGCGATGACCGAGGCGAAGTAGGCATCCATGCGTACCGCACGGTAGTCGATCCGCTGCTCCTCGAGCCCCAGTCGCCCGACCTGCCCGGCAAGTCGCTTGCTGATGATCAAGGGATGCTCTAGGTGGAACGCCAGCACGTCAGGCAGCGTGGCCTGGATGCCGAAGAGGGAGAGGTCGATGAAGCCGCTGGCCTTGGCCTGGGTTTCCAGCTCGTCGGCATTGACGAAGAGGCGGGTCAGTGCGGCGGGCAGGCTGGCCTTGATGGTGCTCTTGCCGGAGCCGTTCGGACCGGCAAAGACCCGCAGCCTAGGCACGCTCACTGGCGCTGCTGTCGTCGACCTTGCGAACGGTGACAACCTCGCCGAGCTTGACCCTGCGCCGTGGGCCGGCCTTGGCCAGGACGGTCCGGGCGCCATCCGCGTTGACCCTGACCAGTTCGCCGTCGTCAGTGGTCAGCACCCCCTGCTGGCTCATCTGCAGGGCGCGCTGATAGGCGCTGAGTGTCGCCTCACGGGCATGCTCGGGTACTGTCTGCTCAAGGGCGTCGAGCTCAGGTTCGGAGACTTTCCTGGCTTTTGCGGTCATCGTGATGTACCTCCGGTCAGCCACGAAGGGGCTGTGTGCATGAGGAGCATCATAGCGCTGGCCGCGCAGGAAAACATCAGCAGGTGGCATGGCGAAGGTCCTGAAGAGGGGCCATTCGATACTGGCAGAAGACGCGGTTCAGCGTTTCCCCATTACCTGTAGTCCCTCTCCGAAGAGCCCTGTACGGTGCTTACAGCGCTTCGCTGATGGTGCTGTTCGCCACCTTGTTGCGTCCACCCAGCCATACCAGCAGCAGCGCGGCCGCCGACAGCAAACCGCCGGCCATCGGCACCGCGGCGTAGCCCAGGTCCAGGCTGATCACCGCGCCGCCCAGTGCGGCACCGACCGCATTGCCCAGGTTGAATGCACCCACGTTGATCGACGAGGCCAGGCCTGGGGCCTCGGCCGCCGCGATCATCACCCGCATCTGCAGCGGCGGTACCACGGCGAAGGTGAATACCCCCCAGACCAGCAGGGCCAGCGCAGCACCGACATGGCTACCCAGCACCAACGGCATCAGCAGCATGATCACCGCCAGGGTACCGAGGAAGATCCGTGCCGCGCCGTCCAGCGACCAGTCGGCCAGACGACCTCCAAGGCTGTTGCCGAGGGTGAAACCGACACCGATCAGTACCAGGCCCAGTGTGACGAACGCATTGGAGGCACCGGTCAATTCCGCAAGCACCGGGGCCACATAGGTGTACAGCGTGAACATGGCGCCTGCGCCGAGCACCGTGGTGGCCATCGCCAGCAGCACGCTGGGGCGGCCGATCACCGCCAGTTCCTTGCGCACATGCGGCACGCTGCCACGCTCGCCTTTGGGCAGGGCGTACCACAAGGCACTGATGGCGATCAGACCGAGCACGGCGGTGCCGGCGAAGGCCATGCGCCAGCCGATCTGCTGGCCGATCCAGGTGGCGGCCGGTACGCCGCCGATATTGGCGATGGTCAAGCCCATGAACATGGTGGCAATGGCACTGGCCTGCTTGTCCTTGGGTACCACGCTGGCCGCGACTACCGCGCCCAGGCCGAAGAATGCGCCGTGGTTGAGGCTGGTGATCAGGCGCGAGGCCAGCAGGGTGTAGTAGTCCGGCGACAGCGCCGACAGCAGGTTGCCGACGGTGAAGATGCTCATCAGCATCATCAGTGCAGCACGCTTGCCGAAGCGGCTGAACAGCAGGGTCATGATCGGTGCGCCGACCATCACGCCGATGGCGTAGGCGGTGACCAGCATGCCGGCAGTGGGGATGCTGGCGTTGACACCTTCGGCAATGACCGGCAGCAGGCCCATGGGGGCGAATTCGGTGGTGCCGATGCCGAAGGCGCCGATGGCCAGGGCAAACAGAACCCGTTTAGGGGAAAGCGCGCTCATCGGAAACTCCGGGTTATGGCGACTTCAGGAATGTCGGGTGTGGCGTCGACCGCAGTCGACGCCCAAATGCGGCGAGGGATCAGTCCCAGGCCGGCGCCAGGCCGTCCGGGCTGACTTCGCGGCCATTGCGCTCCAGGTCTGCGATCTGCGCCATGTCCTCTTCGTCCAGGTGCAGGTCACGGGCAAGCAGGTTGCTGGCCAGATTCTCGCGCTTGGTAGAGGAGGGGATGACGGCATAGCCCAGTTGCAGCGCCCACGCCAGGGCGACCTGGGCCACCGTGGCCTTGTGCTTGGCAGCGATCTTGGCCAGTACCGGGTCCTTGAGCACCTTGCCGTAGGCCAGGGTCATGTAGGACGTGACGGTGATGCCCTGCTCCTTGAGGAAGGCCGCGAGCTTGCGGTTCTGCAGGTAGGGGCTGAGCTCGATCTGGTTGGTGGCGATCTCGCCCTTGCCAACCACATCGATGGCCTGGCGGGTCAGCTCGATGTTGAAGTTGGAGATGCCGATCTGGCGGGTCAGGCCGAGTTTCTTGGCTTCGGCCAGGGCGCCCATGAACTCGCGCAGCTCGACACCGTTGCCTGGGGCGGGCCAGTGGATCAGGGTCAGGTCGACATGATCGGTGCGCAGCTTGGCCAGGCTCTCGCGCAGGCTGGGGATCAGCTTGTCGGCAGCATAGCTGTCGGTCCAGATCTTGGTGGTGATGAACAGCTCGTCACGAGGCACACCGCTTTCGGCGATGGCCTGGCCCACGTCGGCCTCGTTCTTGTAGATCTGCGCGGTGTCGATGACCCGGTAGCCGAGCTCCAGCGCGGACTTGACCGAGTCGATGACGGCTTGGCCGGTGAGGCGGAAGGTGCCGAGGCCGAAGGATGGAATGCTCATGGATCTGCTCCTGCTATGGGGGAATTCGGGATCGATCGGGAGGCGTTGGCGCCTAGACACATCGACCATTCGAGTGGGGAGCAGTTTGAAGGTTGCAGCGGGGTTGATTAAGAGGGGCGGGGGGCAAGGTCTTTTGACCTGGAGTCATGAATGGCGGTTGATTGCTTCGTGTGGTGGGCGTTTCGATCGCGCCAGAATGGATCGGGCCTGACTGGCAGGCCCGAGGGTGCAGAGGTTACAGCGTCCACCTCATGGTGACGGTGAAGTTGCGTGGATCGCCGAAGATGTTGGCCCCGGCCGGGTTGCTGATGTTCTGGTAGTAACGCTTGTCGAACACGTTGTTCAGGTTGCCTTGCACGGTGAAGTGCTTGTTGATCCGGTAGGCGGTCATCAGGTCGGTCACGCTGTAGCCGCCCTGTTGCACACCGAAGCTGGTATAGGCCCGGCTCTGGGTACGGAAGCCGCCACCGATGCTCCACTGGTTCAGGTCACCCGGCAATTGGTACACGGTGTTGACCTTGAATAGGTTGTAAGGGGTGTCGCTGTCGAAGCGGTCGCCCTTCTGTTGAGTACCGGTTTCCTTGGCGTACTTGGCGGCGGCATAGGTGTAGCCGACCGACGCCTGCCAGCCCTCGGCGAGCATGCCTTGCACTTCCAGCTCGACGCCCTTGGTTTCGACTTCGCCCGCCGCCTCGTAGCAGCCGTCGGAGAGGTCCGGGCAGGACGACTGGGGCAGGGCCTTGGCGAGGTTTTCCTGGTTCAACTGGAAGTAGGCCAGGCTCACGTTCAGGGCGCCGCCGAAGTATTCGCCCTTGATCCCGGTCTCGTAGTTGGTGCCGGTGACCGGGTCGAGGATGGAACCGGTGGCCGAGCGGGATTCCTGCGGCTTGAAGATACGCGTCCAGCTGGCGTACACCGAGTAGGTGTCGTTCAGGTCGTAGACCACGCCGGCATAGGGCGTGAACTCGCGGGTGGCCTTGGAGCTGCCGCCAAAGGCGAAGTCGCCGGACTGGGTCTGCTGTTCGTATTCATACCAGTCCAGACGCGAGCCGAGGGTCAGCTTGAGGTCGTCCTGGATGTTGAAGCGAACGGTGGCGTAGGTGCTGGACTGCTCGACCTTGCCCTTGCGCGACCAGTTGAAGTCGATCTCGGGCTTGGGCACCGAGCCGAAATCGAACGACAGCGGATCGACCGGGTAATCGAAGGTGCCCAGCGGGCCGCCGCCAGGGCCGTCGTCGGTGCGGTCGTGGCGGTAGCTGCCACCGAGCACCAGTTCATGGGTGCGACCGAACAGGCTGAACGGGCCACTGACATAGCCATCGACGCTCTTCTGGGTGTGCTCGTAGGTGTAGCGGCCTACGTTGAGCTGCAGGGTGTCGGCCGCCTGGTCGAGGCGATAGAAACTGGTACCGAGCATGTCCATCTCACCGCGCAGCCAGGTGGTGTTCAGGCGCAGCTTCCAGTCATTGTCGAAGCGGTGCTCGATCTCGGCGAAGACGCTCTTGTTCTTCTTGTCCCAGTAGGTCCAGGACGGGCTCATGCGGTGCGAGCGAGAGATCGGCAGGAAGTTGCCGTTGGCGTAGGTCGGCAGCCCGGACCAATCGGCGCCAGGGTTGTCCTCGCGGTTGTAGTAGCCGCCCAGGGTGAGGGTGGTGTCCTCGGTCAGGTCGAATTCGGTGATGCCGTACATCAACTGGCGTTTGTTGCTGTAGTCGTCGACGAAGCTGTCCTTGTCCTGCAGCGCGACGACGGCGCGACCCCGTACGCTGCCGCTGTCGTTGAGCTTGCTGCTGGCGTCGAGTTCGGTACGAAAGTTGTTCCACGAGCCTGCGCTGGTGGTGATCGACATCTGCGGCTCGATGGTTGGTCGCTTGCGGATCAGGTTCAACGTCCCCGAGGGGTTGCCGGCACCGACCATCAGGCCGGAGGCGCCGCGCACCACTTCCACGCGATCGAACATCGACAGCATCGAGGTGCCGAGGGTGTCGGTATCGTAGGCCACCGGCAGGCCGTCGATCATGATGTTGTCGACCGAGGTGCCGCGCGAATAGAAGGTCGGACGTTCACCGCCGGTCTTGCGCAGGGTGAGGCCAGGGGTGTACAGCGAGACGTCTTCGAGGGTCTGCATGTTCTGGTCGTTCATGCGCTGGCGGGTCAGCACCGTGACCGACTGCGGCGTGTGGCGCAGCGACGTCGGCAACTTGGTCGCCGTGCTCATGGAGCCTGTGGTGTATGAGCCTGTGCCTTCGGTGGTCTCGCCCAGCACGCCAGCGTTGACGTTGGTCGCCCCCAGTTCCACCGCGCCGCCTTCCCTACGGCCGCTGATGGTCACTGTGGTGCCGTTGACGCTGTAGCCCAGGCCCGTGCCGCCGAGCAATTGGCGCAACGCGGCATCGGGCTCCAGCGAACCCTTGACCGCGGTGCTGCGCAGGCCGCTGATCTGGTCGGGAGAGTACAGCAGTTGCCACTGGCTCTGCTGCCCGAAGGCAATCAACGCGCTACCAAGCGCCTGCTGGGGAATGTTGAAGGCCACTTGCTGGGCCTGGGCAACCATCGGCGCTGCCAGCATCATGCCGACAGCGGTGGCGGGCAAGCCGGACGCCATGAGGCGCCGGACAAGCATGGCCTTTGACAACGGGCGAAGGTTAGGGAAGACGTGCATTGGCAGACTCTATGATGGTGTTGTAGATAATGATTTGCATTACATCTAGTGAGACGCACACACACAGCAGAACCGGAAAAATCCGGTTCTGTTTTTTTCAGGCGGGTGTCAGCTCCTCGACGACTTTGCCGGCTTCCAGCCTCACGAGCTGGTCGGCCATGTCGAAGTAGCGGTCATCGTGGGAGATCACGATGATGGTCTTGCCCAGGCGCTTGAGGTCCGGGAGCAGCTCGGTATAGAAGATGCGACGGAAGGTCGGATCCTGGTCGGCGGCCCATTCATCGAAGACCAGCACCGGGCGTTGTTCGATCCAGGCATTGACCAGCGCCAGGCGCTTGCGTTGCCCGGTGGACAGGTCGGTGGTGCTGAACTGGCCATCGCTGACCTTGACCTTGTGGGCGATTTCCAGGCGCTCCAGGTACTGGTTGGCATCCTCGGGAATCGCCTGGTCGCCCTGAACCAGGTCGTCGAACAGGTAGTAGTCGGCGAAGACCGTGGTGAAAAGCTGGCGGTAATCGTCGCGCGATTCGGCATCCACGGCCTTGCCATTGACCTTGATCTGGCCCTGCTGAGGGGCATAGAGCCCCAGCAGCAGCTTGATCAGAGTGGTCTTGCCGCAGCCGTTCTCGCCGACGATGAACACGATGTCGCCTTGGGCGATCTTCAGGTTGACCGGCCCGAGGGTGAAGGGGCGGGCATCGCCGACCGGCGGGAAGGCAAAGCCGACATCGCTCAGTTCCAGGCTGTGCACCTGTGGTGCGGCTTGACCGGAGTCGGCCAGCAACAGGTGAGGCTCCGGGGTGGCGAAACGCTCCGACAGCTCGGCAATGCGCTGGAAGGCAATGCGCGCCCGGCCAATGATCGGCAGGGTGCTGATCAGGTGCTCCAGCGGCCCTTTCATGTACAGCAGCACCAGCACGAAACCGCTCATGACGCTGGCATCGGCACTGGGCCAGAGCGATTGCAGTACCAGGGCCAGGCCGATGACCACGAAGAACAGCATCGAGCCCAGGCTCTTGGCGACCACGAAGGTGTTGATCGAGCGTGTCTGCAGATCGCGGATCCGTTCGGCCGTGTCGCTGATGCCATGCTGGAACATGCGCTGGCGGCGCGGACGGTGGATCCGCAGCTCCTTGGCACCGGCGGCGATTGCACTGTAGTGCTTCTGCAACTGGTCTTCGGCATCGCGCGCTGCCATGAACCCACGAATACCGCGGGACTGCGCCACCGACTGGATGGCGATGCCAATGGCCAGCGCAGCCAGCATCATCAGGAACATCGGCCAGGACAGCATCGCCAGGTAGCCCAGGCAGCCCAGGGTGACGGTCAGCGAAATCGCCAGTGGCGCGAAGGCGAAAGCGAAGTCGCTGATGGTGTCCACATCATGGGTCAGGACCGGGATCAGGCGGTGGCTGCGAAAGCGCTCGATCTGTTCGATCGGTGCCGCCAGCACCTTCTCGCCCAGCTCCTTGCGCAGCTTGGCGATGATGTGCTGGCCCACCTGGTTGGTGCCGATGTCGGAGAGGATGCTGCTGACCAACGCCAGGGCGCACAGCCCGACGAAGCCCAGCACCAGCCCCTGGCTCAGCCCGCCTTCGGTGTGCAGCCCGGTGTTGATGGTGGCCAACAGGGCGGTGACGCTCAGGCCACCGACCATGCCCAGGGCAATCGACAGGGCGACCACCGGCCAGAAGGGCCGCAGCAGCGTCAGCAGCTCACGCACGGCCCCACGGGGTTGTTTGCTCATCGGAAGGTTCCTGTCTTCAGGCGCTGGTCATGCGCAGCGCGGCCGGGGCGTTGCTGGCGTGCTTGCCCAGGTGCTGGTAAAGCGACTGACCGATTTCTGCGGCACGTGCCGGCAGCACCGACAGCAGGGTGTCGCTGAGCCCGTGCGAGGCTTCGCAGAAGCCTTGCAGGTAGACGCTGGCGCCGAACTCGGGGCTCGCCAGGGCGCGGTAGTCGCGGTCGACCTCGAAGTCTTTCAGGTGCTGCTGCAGCGGAGCCAGCAGGTCGCGGTGGGAGCGACGCTCGTAGCCGGTGGCGAGGATCACCGCGTCGTAGCGGTGGGTCTGGCGAACGTCGGTGGCCAGGTCGCGCAGGGTCAGCTCGATACCTTCGGCGGTGTCGACCACCGTTTCGATGGTGCGCCGGCACAGCACGGCATGGCGATACTGGTGGGCGACCTTCTGGCGGTACAGGATGCCGTAGATGCGTTCGAGCAGGTCGACGTCGACCACCGAGTAGTTGGTGTTGTGGTACTCGCCGATCAGTTTCTCGCGTTCGGCGTGCGGCTGGTTGAACACCAGGTCGGTGTACTCGGGGGCGAAGATTTCATTGACGAACGGGCTGTCGTCGGCAGGCTTGAGTGCCGAGGCGCGCAGGATCATGTCGACCTTGACCGACGGGTAGCTGTCGTTGAGGTCGATGAATGCCTCGGCAGCGCTCTGGCCCGACCCGATCACGGCGATGCGCATGGGCTTGCCGCTGTTGCACGGCAGCTGCTGCAGGGCGCTCAGGTACTGGGAGTGGTGGAACACGCGCGGGTCGTTCTTGAACGGGCGGAAGGCATCGGGAACCTTGGGCGTGCCGCCGCTGCCGACCACCACCGAGCGGGCCCGGCGCTGGTGCTCCTGGCCGTGCTGGTCACGCGAGACCAGGCGCAGGTGATCGACCCGGCCATCACGCAGTTCCGGTTCGATGCGCAGCACTTCCTCGCCATACACCGCCTGGGTGGCGAAATGTTCGGCGGCCCAGCGCAGGTAGTCGTTGTACTCCAGGCGGCAAGGGTAGAAGGTGCCCAGGTTGATGAAGTCGGCCAGGCGCTGCTTCTGGTGCAGGTAATTGACGAAGCTGTAGGGGCTGGTGGGGTTGCGCAGCGAGACCAGGTCCTTGAGGAAGGAGATCTGCAGCTCGCTCTGGGTAGCCAGGGTATTGCCGTGCCAGCGGTAGTCGCTCTGCTTGTCGATGAACAGCGCGTCGAGGGCGTGGCCGTTGGTTTCGGCGAGCTCTTCCAGGGCAATGGCCAGTGCCAGGTTGGAAGGGCCGAAGCCGACGCCGATAAGGTCGTGGATTTTGTCGGGCGAAGAGGTCTGGCTCATGGTTGCGGTTCCTTGGATGGTCGAGTGGGGGCGCCGCGTGGGGCGCCCCGAGTCCTGCGCAAGTACACCGATAGGAACGAGCCGAGGGTGGGAGAATTTACCGCCGCGTAGCGCCTCAGAGCTCGCGGACTACCCGAAAACCGAGCCAGTCGCCACGGTCGTCGCGAACCGTGGTGTTGCGGTTGCCCGAACGCGAGAAGATCGGCGCTTCACCCCAGTCGTTGCCACGGATGGAGATCTGCGTGCAGCCCGCCTCGGTGCGCGCGCTGCCATCGGCGGGGGCGCCGACATAGCTGTCGTGGTAGCAGTCGGCGACCCATTCGTAGACATTGCCGTGCATGTCGTAGACGCCGAAGGCGTTGGCCGGGAAGCTGCCGACCGGCGAGCTGAAGCTGTAGCCATCCTTGGGGCCGTAGACGTTGGCGTTCTTGCTGATCTCGAGGTTGGCGTCCGGCTCGAACGGGAACATGCCGGTGCTGCCGCCGCGTGCGGCGTATTCGCGCTGGGCTTCGCTGACCATGGCGTAGTGCTTGCCGGTCTTCTTCGACAGCCAGGCCACATAGTGCTCGATGTCGCCGTAGCTCATGCACACCGCCGGCTGGCGAGGGCCTTGCGGGTAGCTGGGCTTGCTATTGGTGCAGCGCCGTCCGGGGCGGTCGTCGCCGTCGGCGATGACGACGCCGGTGGCCTTCTGGTAGTCGGCCCATTCACCGGCGGTGATCTGGAAGCGGCTGATGGCGAATGGCTTGGCGAAGGTCACAGGGTGCTGCGGACCCTCGTCGTCCTGGCGGCCCATCTCGTCGGGCGGAGTGCCCATGGTGAAGGTGCCGGCAGGCAGTACGACCATTTCCGGGCAGGTCCTGGCGCAGTCGCGGAACACTGTGCCGGGCTTGTCCGACGGCTGCGCGGCCAGGGCCGGCAGGCTGCAGGCGGCCAGCACGGCGGCCAGGGTGAGGCGGTGCAGAGGTGTGCTCATGGGAGATGCCTTGTTCAAAGTTGCTGGGTAATCAGGTGCATGACCCGGTCGATCTGCTGTTCGTCGTTGAGCAATCCTGGCGCCAGGCGGATGACGGGGCCAACGTCGCGCTCCACGGCATCGCACATCACCTTGCCCGCGATCAGCTTGGCGGCGAAGGCATCCGGGTCCTTGCCGGGCACGCGGAAGAAGGTGAAGCCTGCCGAGAACTGCGCGCTGCGCGGCGTCACCAGTTCGATGCGGCGGTCTTCGAGCAGGCGCTCCTTGAGCAGGGCATTGAGCTGGTGGATGCGCGCCTGCACATCGGCCTTGCCCAGTTGCAGGTGCAGTTTGAACGCCTCGCCCAGTGACCAGCGGTGTTCGAAGGCGTGGTAGCCGCCGGGGGTCATGATGGTGGCGAAGTCTTCATCGCGGGAGAAGGTCGCCACGCTGGGCGTGAGGTGATCCATGCCGGTCGAGGCGGCGCAGATGATGCCGGTGCCGCGCGGGCCGAACATCCACTTGTGGGTGCCGGCGATGAAGTAGTCGCAGTTGAAGTCGGCGAAGCGCTGGTTCTCCACGCCGAAGCCGTGCACGCCGTCGACCACATAGAGGATGCGCTCGGCTTCACTGCGGTCGCGGTTGTGGCGGCGCACCAGTTCGCCGATCTCGCCGACCGGCAGCTTGACGCCGCTGCTCGAGTGCACCCAGGTCATGCCCAGCACGCGGGTCTCGGGGCGGATATTGCGCTCCACGGTGGTCAGCACCTGGTCGGTGGACACGTCCCATGGGTTGTCGAACAGGCGGATCTTGCGCACCTGCGTACCCTCGCGCTGGGTGCGGAAGGCCAGGGTCTTGTGGGTGGAGTAATGCTCGTGCTCGGTGGTCAGGATCTCCTGCTTCGCGCCGACCTGCAGGCCGCCATAGATCATGGCCAGGCCTTCGGTGGTGCTGCCGGTCAGTGCGATCTGCCGCGGACCGACCTCCAGATAGCGTGCGGCCCAGTCACGCACTTCGTCCTCGCGCTGCCATTCGTACTGGCTTTCCCAGTCCATCAGGGCGGCGGGGTTGCGGTCGAGGTCGGCGCGGTGGCGGTCGATCGCTTCCTGCACCGGCCGCGGGTGGGCGGTGACCAGGAAGTTGGCGAAGTGGGCGATGTCCGGATCCAGCGGGAACAGCGTGCGCAGGTTGCGCCATTTGTCCGTGCCGGTGAGCGTTGCTGGCGACGAGGTTGCAGCCAGCGCGCCAGGCAGCAGCGGCAGGCTCGCGGCGACCAGGCCGGCCTGCTTGAGAAAGGTACGACGGTTGCTCATGCGGGCAGGCCTTGATCAGTGTTGGGTGGACGCGACAGGTTGACCGGCTTTTTGCACCTGGTCCCAGACCCGCAGGAAGTTGCCGGCCCAGAGCTTGGCGATATCGGTTTCGCTGTAGCCACGGCTGAGCAGCTCGGCGGTGACGTTGCGGATCTCGCTGACGTCCTTCCAGCCATCGAGGCCGCCGCCGTCGTTGAAGTCCGAGCTGAGGCCGACGTGGTCGATACCCACCTTCTTCACCGTGTAGTCGATGGCGTCCGCGTACTGCTTGAGGGTCGCCTTGGGTTCTTCTTCAAGAATCCCGTACAGGCTGCTGGCGTACTCGCCGAAACGCGATTCAGGCCAGATGGCGATCACCGCATCGCCCGGCATCAGGGCATTGGCCAGGCCCTGCAGGGGCTGCAGGTCGAAGCGCGCACGCAGCGCCTCGAGTTTTTCCAACACCGGCTTGCCCAGGGGCTTGAGGTATTGGCCAAAGCCCACCACCTGGATCACGCCGCCGCTGTCCTTGATCAGCTGCATTTCCTTGTCGGAGAGGTTGCGCGGAATGTCCACCAGCGCCCGCAGCGCCGAATGCGAGGCCACGATCGGCGCGCGGCTCAGGCGCACGACGTCTTCCAGGGCCAGGGTCGACATCTGCGAGACATCGATGATCACGCCCAGGTCGTTGAGGCGCTTGACCGCCTGCTCACCCAAGGGCGACAGGCCGCCCAGGGCGTCGGCGGTGTCGTTGAAGAACGGCAGCGGGCGCGAGGAATCGGCCCAGTCGTTGTTGCCGGTGTAGCTGAAGCCGAACATGCGCATGCCGCGTGCTGCCCACAGGTCGAGCTGCGACAGGTCATGGCCCAGCGGGTAAGCGTTGAGCATGCTGATGAAGATAGCGAACTTGCCTTCGCCGTTCAGGCGCCGGAAGTCGTCGGGGGTATAGGCGATACCGACCTGGTTGGGGAAGTCGCGGACCATGCCGCTGATGATCTTGTAGCGCACTTCCTGCTGCTGGCGCGCCTCGTCGACGAAGCCTGGGGTAGGGCGGTGCGGGGCGTTGGGGCCGTTCCAGATTTCCGGCCAACCGAAGATGGTCAGGGCCGCACCGGAAAGACGACCGCGGTTGGCCTTGACCAGGTCGAACTGCCCCGGGCCGTCCTTGTCGATCTCGTTGCCGGTGCTGCCCAGGTCCAGCGGCACCGTGATGTGACTATCGAACGAGAGCATGTGCTCATGCAGGGCGTTGGCCTGTTCGACGATCTTGTGCGGGTAGCCGGCATCCTGGCGTTGCCAGTAGAAATAGCCGGCGGCACTGCCCAGGGCGGCCACCAGGGCCAGAGGCAGGCCTATATACAGGGCTGTGCGGGAACGGGTCTTGGTCATTGCCATCTCGTTGCAGGGCTGATCGCAACCGCCTGGCGGGCAAAGGAGCCGCCGGGCAGGGTTCGGGTATCAGGTGGACGAATGGCATGGGGCGAGATTTACGTGCAGCAGCGGCTTTGCCCGCGAAAAGCGCGCCTGGGTGGGTGACACAGGCCATGACGCGCTCAGATCGACAGGCGCACCATCCGGTTGTCCAACGGCTGCTCCGGTGCGCGGCGCTTGTTCACCACCAGCTCGCCGATGGCGATCAGTCGCGTGCGCGTGACGTTGCGCGACAGCCCCAGCAATTGCGCAGTATGCACCTGGTTGTAATGGCAGAAGTGATAGGCCGAGCGCAGCAACGCATTCTCCACCTTCTCGTACAGGTCTCCCGGCTGCTCCTCGTACAGCCGGCTGAACGCCTGTTGCAGCAGTTCATCGATGCCGCCGTCCTTGCTGGCAGAGGCCGGCGAAGGCAGATCGTCCTGACGTTCCAGGCGCAGGTTCGACAGGCGCAAGTCGCGGGCATGGATCAAGCCGTCGCCGCAGGTCAGCAGACTGTGATGAATCACGTTCTCCAGCTCGCGGATGTTGCCCGGCCAGCTGTAGGCCACCAGCTTGGCCTGGGCGTCGGCTGCCAGTTCCACCGGGCCGTAGCCCAGGCGCTCGCTGTAGCTGCGGATGAAGTGGCGCGCCAGCGGCAGGATATCGCCCGGCCGCTCGCGCAGCGGGTGCAGCGAGAGGGTGACGACGTTCAGGCGGTAGTACAGGTCTTCGCGAAAGTGCCCGGCGTTGATGGCCTTTTCAAGTTGCACGTTGGTGGCGGCCAGCACGCGCACATTGATCGGGATGCTCTTGCGTGACCCCAGGCGTACCACTTCGCGTTCCTGCAGCACACGCAGCAGCTTGACCTGGATGGGCAGCGGCAGGTCGCCGATTTCATCGAGGAACAACGTGCCGCCGTTCGCCTCCTCGAACCAGCCGGCCTTGGACGCAAGGGCGCCGGTGAAGGCGCCTTTCTCATGGCCGAACAGTTCGGCCTCGACCAGCGACTCGGAAAACGCGCCGCAGTTGACCGCAACGAACGGGCCGTCGCGGCGGGCACTGAGGTTGTGGATGTGGCGTGCGACCAACTCCTTGCCCGTGCCGGTCTCGCCAATGATCAGGACGCTGGCCTCGCTGGGAGCGACCTGTTGCAGGTGGGCGAGCAGCGCCTGCGACCTGGGGTCTTCGAAGACCTGTGCGGTCGCCCTGATCGAGGTAGCCAATGACGGTGAAGGGGGGAGGGTCAGCAATTGCATGGACGTGCCTTTAGGAATAGAAGGACGGGGCAGGGCGTTTGTCGTTCAGCGCCCACTCGCCCAGTTCATGGATGCGATAGTCCACCGGGTCGTGCAGGGTCTGGGTCCTGAGGTTGCGCCAGTGCCGGTCGAAGCGCAGTGAGGCATGGGTGGCGCGGGCGCCGGTGACTTCGAACAGACGGTTGCAGATGTCCAGCCCATGGCGCGTTGCGGCAACCTTGGCGGTGCCGATGGCCAGGGCCAGGTCGCCACGCGCCTCGGCGCTCAGGTTGTGCTCAAGGGCCCAGGCCGCATCGAGCTGGTCGCAGGCGCGGCGGATCAGCAGGCGCACGCTTTCCAGGCCAACCCAGAACTCACCATAGTGGCGCAGCACATAGGGGTCTTCGCGGCTCTCACTGGCGCTGGAGCGGAACCAGGGGCGACTTTCCTTCAGCGTGTACTGGCGCGCTTCGTCGAAGGCGCCTTCGGCGATACCCAGGAACAGGTTGGCGAAGTGCAGTTGCGCGATCAGCGGACGCAAGGCGGCGAACGGCGTGCTCAGCGGGCCGGGATCGAGCAGCAGTTCGTTGTGCTCGACCCGCACCCGTTCGAAGGTGGCGCTGCCGCTGTCGGTCTGGCGTTGACCGATGTTGTCCCAGTCACCGTGCAGGCTGATGCCGGTACGACCACTGGGGATTGCGGCGATCAGCAATTTGCCGCCGGCGCGTTCGTCCACCGCCGAGGCGATGAGCATTTCCGAGTCGCTGGCGCCGGAGCAGAAGCTCTTCTTGCCGGAAAACTCGCACCACCCCTCGAAGTGCTTGACCTGGGTGCGCGTGTCCAGCGGGTTGAGGGCATTGCCCCAGAACCAATGCTTGCGCGCAGTCTGTTCGAACCAGGGTTGCCATTGGTCAGGGCGTGAGAACAGGCGCACGGTGGCCAGCATCAGGTGGTGGAAACCGAACACGTGAGCAATGGAGCTGTCGACCCGGGCGAACTCACGCACCACATCGAAGGTTTCACGCCAGGTCGCCCCTTGGCCACCGAAGGCCGTGGGGATGGCCAGTGACAGCAGGCCGCTGTCGCGCAGGGCATCACGCTCGGCCTTGGGGGTGCCGCCGCGTTCGTCGCGTTCGACAGCGGTGAGGGCGAATTGGGCGGCCAGGTCGTGGGCAATGGCCAGTGCCGGGCGCGTGGAGGGTGTCACGGGTGCATTCATGGTGGTCACTCAGGCACTCTTGCGCAGCTGATGGTGAGGGGCGAACAGCGGTACGGCACGTTCGGCGGCCAGACCGATGCGCGCAGCCAGGGCATCACTGGAAACGCGATAGTCCTGCAGCTCGGCCTGGCTGGCATAGACGCCGATGGGCAGGGTCAGTGCCTGCAGGAAACTGAACAACGGGCGCAACTGATGATCCAGCACCAGCGCATGGCGCTCGCTGCCGCCGGTGGCTGCCAGCAATACCGGGGTGTCCACCAGGGCGTCCTGGCCGATCAGGTCGAACAGGTGCTTGAAGTGCCCCGGGAAGCTGCCCCGGTAGACCGGAGTGGTCACCACCAGCAGGTCGGCCTGTTCGATGTGCTGCAGTTGCTGCTCGACGGTGTCGGGCAGTTCGCTACGCCACAGTGCAGCACCCAGTGGGCGGGCAATATCGCCCAGCTCGATGAGGTGCGGCCGGATGTGCAGGTGCTGGCCAAGCTCGGCGAGGATGGCTTCGGTCAATGCCAGGGTGCGCGAAGGGCGGGAAGTACCACCGGAGAGGGCAACGACGTTCAAGGGGGTGCTCATGGCGAGTCTCCTGTTCGGGTGAGCGGGGGACTTTGCTTGAGCAATCGTCGTGCCGAAGTTTCGAATCCTTTTGAATCAACGGGTTGCCGCGATTTCTGCGACAACGGCCGTGTTGCCAGAGCAGCGGGGTGTTGATCGGGTGTTGCACTGCAAACAGTTGGCCGGTGTTGGCTGCTGTACAGTTCGAAACGTTATAGAGGAAGTTCTAAACGCGTAAAAGAAATAAGAATTCATATTCTTATTCCTGTTTTGGCAGTCCGTGCTTTGTCCCCCCTTACCCTGTCACCCCTCGCACCCCCGATCCTTTAGCGTGGCGCCATTTCCGACTGGCAAAAGCAGGATGCTTACCCATGCGCTTCAGCGAACTGATGGCTGTGCTCTCCACCCGTGCGATCCGACTTCAGCGTGACGATCAGGACCTCGTCGTCCATGGTGACGACGATGCCCTGGATGACGCCCTGTGGGACGCATTGGCCGCACACAAGCCGGCGTTGCTGGAGATGCTCGCCCGGCAGCACGACGACTGGCTGAGCCCGGCGTTCAAAATTACCCCGCAGATGCTGCCGCTGGTGGACCTGGACCAGCAGGCCATCGACCGCATTGTCGCCAGCATTCCCGGCGGCGCTGCCAACGTACAGGACATCTATCCCCTGGCGCCGCTGCAGGAGGGCATGCTCTACCACCACCTGTCCGCCGATGCGGGCGACCCCTATCTCTTGCAGGCACAACTGCGCTTTGCCGACCAGGCACACCTGGATGCCTTCGCCGATGCGCTGGACTGGGTGATCCAGCGCCACGACATCCTGCGCACCTCGATGTACTGGGAGCGCCTGGACGAGCCGGTGCAAGTGGTCTGGCGCGAAGCACCGCTGGTGCGCGAAGCACTGCAACTGCCTGGCCAGGACGAGCCGCTGGCGCAATTGCGCCGGTTGCACGACACCCGCCACTATCGCCTCGACCTGCGCCAGGCACCGCTGCTGCGTCTGGTGCATGCCCGGGGCACAGGCGAGGAGGTCGTCGCCCTGTTACTGTTCCACCACACGGTGATGGACCACACCGCACTCGACATCGTGCGCCGCGAGATCGGCGCCTGGCTGGCTGGCAATGCCGAGCAGGTTGGGCCGGCGGTGCCGTTTCGCAACCTCCTTGCGCAGGCGCGCCAGGCGCTGGACGTGCCGGCGCATGAAGCGTTCTTCACCGCGATGCTGGCCGATATCGACGAACCTACCCTGGCCTTCGGCGTGGCCGACGTCGAGGATCAGGCCGTGGAGGAAGCCCGCCTGACCCTCGAGCGCGGGCTGAGCCTGCGCCTGCGCGCCCAGGCACGCCGCTTGGGTGTGAGCCCTGCGGCCATCGCTCACCTGGGCCTGGCCCGGGTCCTGGGCCAGTTGTCCGGGCGCGAAGCGGTGGTGTTCGGCACCGTGCTGCTCGGGCGCATGGAGGTCGGCGAGGGCGGCGAACAGGCGCTGGGCATGTTCATCAACACCTTGCCGCTGCGCATTGACGTTGGCGAGCACAGCGTGCGCCAAGGGCTGCAGGCGACTCACACGCGCCTGACCGGCGTGCTCGGCCATGAACAGGCGCCGCTGGCACTGGCCCAGCGCTGCAGTGCGGTGGCGGCGCCTGCGCCGCTGTTCAACACCGTCCTCAACTATCGCCATAGCGATGCCGCCGACGCTGCCGAAGTCATCGACATCGCCCCTGGTATCCAGGTGCTGGGCGCCGAAGAGCGCACCAACTACCCGCTGACGATCAATATCGACGACCTTGGCGAAGACCTGCGCATCACCGCCCTGGTCGCTGGCGGGCTAGGCGCCCAGCGTATCGCGGGTTACCTGGCGCGGGCGCTCGAGCAGATCGTCGAGGCCCTGGACAGCGATCCAGACGCGCCGCTGAACGGCATCGATATCCTGCCCGCCGACGAGCGCGAGCAACTGATCCATGGCCAGAACCGCCCCTTGCTCGAATTCGCCCTGACGCCGTTGCTGCACCAGCGTTTCGAGGCCCACGCCCAGGCGCGTCCGCAGGATACGGCGCTGATCTTCGAGCAGCAGAGCCTGAGCTACGGCGAGCTCAACCAGCGTGCCAACCAGCTCGCTCACCGCCTGATCGAACTGGGCATCGGCCCGGATGACCGCGTGGCGATCTGCGTCGAGCGTGGCCTGGGCATGCTGGTCGGCCTGTTGGGCGTGCTCAAGGCCGGTGCGGGCTATGTGCCGATCGACCCGGCCTATCCTGCCGAGCGTATTGCCTTCACCTTGAGCGACAGCGCCCCGCGGGCCATCCTCACCCAAGCGGACAGCCTGGCGCTGTTGGGTGAGGTGACGGCGCCGGTGATCGACCTGGACGACCCGTCGCTGCAGTTACAGCCCACCGGCAATCCGATGCTCGCCGGGCTGCTGCCTTCGCACCTGGCCTATGTGATCTACACCTCCGGCTCCACCGGCCTGCCCAAGGGCGTGATGGTCGAGCATGGCAATGTCTCGCGCCTGTTCTCGGCGACCCACGACTGGTTCGCCTTCAACCGCCAGGACACCTGGGCGCTGTTCCACTCCTTCGCCTTCGATTTCTCGGTCTGGGAAATCTGGGGAGCGCTGGCCTTCGGTGGCCAGTTGCTGATCGTGCCGCAACGCATCAGTCGCTCGCCGGACGAGTGCTACGCCTTGCTTTGCCGCACCGGCGTCAGCGTCCTCAACCAGACTCCCAGCGCCTTCCGCCAACTGATCGCGGCGCAGGAACGCAGCGAACTGCAGCATTCCCTGCGCCAGGTGATCTTCGGCGGTGAGGCGTTGGAGCCCGGGCTGCTCAAGCCCTGGTATGCACGCATCGGCAATGCCGGCACGCGCTTGGTGAACATGTACGGCATTACTGAAACCACCGTGCACGTCACCTACCGCCCGCTGCAGGCGGCGGATGCGCAACTGGTGGGGGTAAGCCCCATCGGTTCACGTATTCCCGACTTGCAACTGTATGTGCTCGACGCCTGCCGTCAGCCTGTGCCGACCGGTGTCACCGGCGAGCTGTACGTGGGGGGTGCCGGTGTCGCCCGCGGCTATCTGAATCGTGAGGCGCTCAGTGCCGAGCGCTTTATCGCCGACCCGTTCAACCCAGGCGGGCGTCTGTACAAGACCGGCGACCTGGCGCGCTGGGCCGCCGATGGCAGCCTGGATTACCTGGGCCGCAACGACGACCAGGTGAAGATCCGCGGTTTTCGCATCGAGCTGGGCGAGATCGAGGCACGCCTGGCGGCCTGTGAAGGTGTGCGCGAGGCCGTGGTCATGGCGCGCCGCGACAGCGCCGGCGAGCAGCGCCTGGTCGCCTACTGGCTGGCCGCCGCAGGTGCCGAGCCCGATGCGGCGGCGCTGCGTGACAGCCTGCTGTGCCACTTGGCCGAGTACATGGTACCGGCGGCCTTCGTGCGCCTGGAGAGCTTCCCGCTGACCGCCAATGGCAAGCTCGACCGCAAGGCCTTGCCCGAGCCCGATGGCGAGGCCTTTGCCCGTCGCGCCTTCGAAGCGCCGCACGGCGAGGTGGAGCAACGCATCGCGGCCATCTGGCAACAGTTGCTGGGCCTTGAGCAGGTCGGTCGGCACGACAACTTCTTCGAGCTGGGCGGCCACTCGCTGCTGGCGGTCAAGCTGGTGGAGCGCATGCGCCAGCAGGAACTGGCGGCCGATGTGCGCGTGCTGTTCGGCCAACCCACCTTGTCGGCACTGGCGGCTGCGGTGAGCGCCGATCTACCGGCGCAGGTGCCGATCAATCGCATTCCGGCGAACTGCCGGCGCATCGAACCGCAGATGCTGCCACTGGCCAACCTCAGCCAGGACGAGATCGACGCATTGACCGCCGGTATCCCGGGCGGTACTGCCAATGTCCAGGACATCTACGGCCTGGCACCACTGCAGCAGGGCATCCTCTACCACCACCTGGCCAGTTCCGGGGCCGACCCTTACGTGCTGCGGGCACGCTTCGCCTTTGCCGGTGAAGTGGAGCTGCAAGGCTTCGTCAAGGCGCTGGATGCGGTGATCGCCCGCCACGATATCCTGCGCACCAGCCTGCACTGGGAGGGGCTGCAGGAAGCGGTGCAGGTGGTGCATCGCCACGCGCAGCTGCGCGTGACAGAGCACGCCGACCTGCAGCGCCTGGACCTCACGAGCGCGCCGTTGCTGCAACTGGTGCGCCATGCCCAGGGTGAGCGCCTGGAGGCGACCTTGTTGCTGCACCATATCCTGCTCGACCATACCGCCGTCGAACGGCTGGTGGCCGAGGTGGGTGCTGCACTGCAGGGCCAGCCAGTGCACATCGACAGCGTGCCGTACCGCAACTATGTGGCGCGTGCGCGACTGGATGCCGATCCTGCGGCCGATGAAGCGATGTTCCGCGAGATGCTGGCAGATATCGACGAGCCGACCGAGGTCTTCGGCCTGCGCGATGTGCAGGGCAATGGCGTGGAGGTGATCGACCGCCACCAGGCGCTGGACGCCACACTGGCCGGGCGCCTGCGCGTGCAGGCCCGAGCGCTGGGAGTGAGCGTCGCCAGCCTGGTGCACCAGGCCTGGGGGCAGGTACTGGCGCAACTGAGCGGGCGCAGCGAGGTGGTGTTCGGTACTGTGCTGCTGGGACGCCTGCAGGGTGGCGCCGGGGCAGATCGGGCGCTGGGCATGTTCATCAACACCTTGCCGCTGCGGGTCAGTGTCGATGCCGTTGGCGTCGCCGAGGGTGTGCGTCGTACCCATCAGCGCCTGGCACGCCTGCTCGGTCACGAGCAGGCATCGCTGGCGCAGGCCCAGCGTTGCAGCGCTGTTCCGGCGTCCCAGGCGCTGTTCACCAGTTTGCTCAACTTCCGCCACAGCAGCGCCAAAGGCGCAGGGGACGGCCTGGGTTGGTCGGGCATCGAACTGTTGGCCTCGCGTGAGCGCAGCAACTATCCGCTGGTGGTCAACGTCGACGATCTGGGGCAGGGCCTGGAACTGACCGTGCAGGCTGTGCCGCAGGTCGATGGCGCTCAGGTCTGCACCTTGCTCGGCAGCGCCCTGGCGAACTTGGCCGATGCCCTGGAGACTGTCCCGGAAACACCCCTGCACGCGGTGTCCTGCCTGTCGCCCGAGGCGCGCGAGCAGGTGCTGCACGGATTCAACGCCACCGGCCGCACCTACCCACGCGAACACGCGGTGCAGAGTTTGTTCGAGGCGCACGCCGCCCAGACCCCGGACGCGGTTGCCGTGGTGCACGGTCAGCGCCAGTGGCGTTACGGCGAGCTCGATCAGCACGCCAACCGGCTGGCTCGTCACCTGCTGGAACTGGGCGTGCGCCCGGGGCACCGTGTGGCGCTGCTGCTGCCGCGCTCCTTCGACCTGCTGGCCAGCCAGTTGGCCGTGATCAAGTGCGGCGCGGTCTATGTGCCACTGGATGCCAATGCGCCCGCCGAGCGTCAGGCGTTCATGCTCGAAGACAGCCGCGCCACGCTGTTGCTGACCCAGGCCGATCAGCCGCAGGTCGGCGCCACGCGCCGGGTAGAGCTGGATACGCTGGAGCTCGCAGCCTATCCCGCCCATGGCCTGGACATTGCCGTGGATGCGCGGGCTGCGGCCTACATCATGTACACCTCCGGCTCTACCGGCCTGCCCAAGGGTGTGCTGGTGGCCCATCGCTCGATCGTGCGGCTGGTCATCAACAACGGCTTCGCCGACCTGCAAGGCGATGACCGCGTAGCCTTTGCTTCCAACCCGGCATTCGACGCCAGCACCCTGGAGGTCTGGGCGCCGCTGCTCAACGGCGGGCGCGTGGTGGTGATCGATCAGCATCAGGTGCTGTCGCACGAGGCCCTGGGCCAGGCATTGCTGGAACACGAAGTCACAGTGCTGTGGTTGACCGCCGGGTTGTTCCATCAGTACGCCGCGCACCTGCTGCCGGTGTTCCGGTCGCTGCGCTACCTGATGGTCGGCGGGGATGTGCTCGATCCCCAGGTGATTGCCCGTGTACTGCGCGAAGGCGCCCCGGCGCACCTGCTCAACGGTTATGGCCCGACCGAAGCCACGACCTTCAGTACCACCCATGAAATCCTCGCAGTGGGCGAGGGAGGGATCCCGATTGGCCGGCCGATCGGCAACAGCCTTTGCTATGTGCTCGATGCCCGGCGCCAGCCAGTGCCGATCGGTGCCGTCGGTGAGCTGTATATCGGCGGAGATGGGGTTGCCCTGGGTTACCTGAATCAGCCGGCGTTGACCGCCGAGCGCTTCTTCGAAGACCCATTCAGCGAGACGCCAGGCGCGCGCCTGTACCGCAGCGGCGACCTGGTCAGTTGGCAGGCTGATGGCTCCTTGCGTTACCTGGGTCGTAACGACCAACAGGTCAAGCTGCGCGGCTACCGTATCGAGCTGGGTGAAATCGAAGCGCGTCTCGCAGCGTGCGCCGGGGTACAGGAAGCCGTGGTACTGGTGCGTGAAGAAGCCCCGGGCGACAAGCGCCTGGTGGCCTGGTTCAGCACTGAAGGCCGCGTCCCGCCGATCACCGAGCTGCATGCGCAGTTGCAAGGCCAGTTGCCCGACTACATGCTGCCGTCGGCCTATGTCCATGTTGGCCAGTGGCCATTGACCGCCAACGGCAAGCTCGATCGCCAGGCGTTGCCGCAACCAAGTCAGGCCGCGGTGGTGAGTCGTGCCTTCGCCGCGCCTGAGGGCGAGGTGGAGATCGCGCTGGCGGCGATCTGGGCCGATGTGCTCAAGGTCGAGCGTGTTGGCCGGCACGATCACTTCTTCGAGCTGGGTGGCCATTCGCTACTGGCCGTCAGCCTGATCGAGCGCATGCGCAAGGTCGGCCTGGCCGCCGATGTGCGCGTGCTGTTCGCCCAGCCGACCCTCGCCGCACTGGCCGCTGCGGTGGGCAGCGGGCGCGAGGTGCAGGTGCCGGATAACCGCGTACCGGCCGGCGCCTCGCAGATCACCCCCGAGATGCTCAGCTTGGTCGAGCTGGACCAGGCCACCATCGAGCGCATCGTCGCCACGGTACCGGGCGGGGCTGCCAATGTGCAGGAAATCTACCCCCTTGCCCCGTTGCAGGAAGGCATTCTCTACCACCACCTGAGTGCCGGCCAGGGCGATCCCTACCTGCTGCAGTCACGCCTGGCCTTCGACACCCTCGAGCGCTTGCAGACCTGGGCTGATGCCTTGCAGCAGGTCATTGACCGGCACGACATCCTGCGCACCTCGCTGATCTGGGAAGGCCTGGCGCAGCCGGTGCAGGTGGTGTGGCGCCAGGCGAAGCTGGCCGTGGTGCCGGTCGAGCTGGAGGGCGAAGGCGAGGTCATCGACCAATTGCAGGCGCGCTTCGACGCCCGTCAGCATCGGATCGACCTGTCCCAGGCACCGTTGATGCGCCTGGTCTACAGCCAGGACCTGCGCAACGGCCAGGTCGTGGCAATCCTGTTGTTCCACCACCTGGCCCTCGACCACACCGCGATGGACGTGGTTGGCGCCGAAATGCACACCCTGCTGTTCGGCGATGTGGCCAAGTTGAATGCGCCGGTGCCGTACCGCAACTACGTGGCCCAGGCGCGCCTGGGCAGCGATGCGGCGGGCGCCGAGGCGTTCTTCCGCGACATGCTCGGTGATATCGACGAGCCGACCCTGCCATTTGCCCAGCAGGATGTACAGGGCGAAGGGCACGGCATCGCCGAGGCGCACCAGGCCCTCGATGGCGCGCTGGCCCGACGCCTGCGCGACCAGGCGCGTACCCTGGGCGTAAGCGCCGCGTGCCTGATGCACCTGGCCTGGGCGCGTCTGCTCGGCGTGCTGGCCAATCGTAGCGAGGTGGTGTTCGGCACAGTGCTGATGGGCCGCCTGCAAGGCGGCGAGGGTGCCGACCGGGCACTGGGCGTGTTCATCAACACCTTGCCGCTGCGGGTCGACACCCAGGTGGCGGTGGCCGAAGCGGTGCGTGCCACCCATGCCCGTTTGTCTGCACTGCTGGGCCATGAGCATGCGTCGTTGGCCATGGCCCAGCGTTGCAGTGGCGTACCGGCCGGGCAACCGCTGTTCAGCGCCTTGCTCAACTATCGCCACAGCGCCGCCGATGCCCCACGCGATGGCGAGGGTATCTGGCAGGGCGTACGCCTTCTGGGGGGCGAGGAGCGCAGCAACTATCCGCTGACCTTGAGCGTCGATGACCTGGGCGAGGGATTCACCCTGAGCGTGCTGGCCGTCGCGGACATCGGCGCCGAGCGTGTCGCGCAGTGGATGGCCAACAGCATCGCGCAACTGGTCGAGGCGCTGGAGCAGGCGCCGAGTACACGGCTGGATGACCTGTCGGTGCTGGGCGCCGATGAACGTCGCCGCCTGCTGGTCGATTTCAACCCTCGTGCCCGTGAGTATCCGCAGGGCCAGACCGTGCATGCGCTGGTCGAGGCCTGCGCGGCCCGCTCACCCCAGGCTCAAGCGGTGGTGCAAGGCGAAGAAGGGCTCAGCTATGGCGAACTCAATCGTGCCGCCAACCGCCTGGCCCACCACCTGATCGGCCTGGGCGTTCGGCCTGGCGCCCGGGTTGCCTTGTGCCTGCCGCGCACGCCGCAGCGCCTGGTGGCACTGCTGGCGGTGCTCAAGGCCGGCGCCGCCTATGTGCCGGTCGATCCTGGTTACCCTGCCGACCGTATTGCCTATCTGCTCGAGGACAGCACCCCGGCACTGGTGCTCGCCGACACGCACCAGCACAGCTTGCCGCCGCACGCCGCACGCCTGGACCTGGACCGGGGCGACTGGCAGTCCGCTGCCGAGCATGACCCGCAGGTGCCGGGCCTTGCCGCCGATGCGCTTGCCTATGTGGTCTACACCTCCGGCTCTACCGGCCAGCCCAAGGGCGTGATGGTCGAGCACCGTACCCTGGCCAACCTGGTGCACTGGCACTGCGAGGCCTTTGCCCTGCGCGCCGGTAGCCACACCTCCAGCGTCGCCGGCTTCGGTTTCGACGCCATGGCCTGGGAAGTCTGGCCGGCCTTGTGCGCCGGCGCCGTGGTGCACCTACCGCCCGCAACCCTTGCCAACGAACAGGTCGATGCCTTGCTCGACTGGTGGTTGCAGCAACCGCTGCAGGTCAGCTTCCTGCCAACCCCGGTAGCCGAGCAGGCCCTGCGCCGCGAGCGTCAGCACGCCAGCCTGCGGACGCTGCTGATCGGCGGTGACCGTCTGCGCCAGTTCGAGCGTGATCCAGGCTTTGCCGTGATCAATAACTACGGTCCGACCGAAACGACCGTGGTCGCCACCTCGGGTCAGGTGCAGGTCGGTGGCGCACTGCACATCGGCAGCGCCATCGCCAATACCCAGGTCTATGTGCTCGACGAACGCCGCCAGCCGGTGCCGGTCGGCGCGGCGGGCGAGCTGTACATCGGAGGCGACGGGGTTGCCCGCGGCTACCTGAACCGGCCCGAACTGACCGAGCAACGTTTCGTCGCCGATCCGTTCAGCTCAAGGGCTGGAGCGCGGATGTACCGCAGTGGCGACCTAGTGCGCTGGAACGCCGATGGCACCCTCGACTACCTCGGGCGTAACGACGACCAGGTAAAGATACGTGGTGTGCGCGTAGAACTTGGCGAGATCGAAGCGGCCGTGGCCGCCCAGCCTGGCGTACGTGACGCCGTGGTACTGGTGCGCGGCGAGCGGCTGCTGGCCTGGTACACCGCGAACGCGCCGGTCGATGGCCTGCGCCAGGCCTTGCAGGCCAGCCTGCCGAGCCACCTGGTGCCGTTGGCGTTCATCCGCTTGGAGGCCTTGCCGCTGACCAGTCATGGCAAGCTCGACCGCAGGGCGCTGCCAGACCCGGATCCAGCCGATCTGCCGGTGGCGGCCTATGCAGCCCCGCAGGGCGAGACCGAGCAGATCATGGCGCAGGTCTGGGCCGAGCTGCTGGGCCTGGAGCGGGTAGGGCGGCATGACAACTTCTTCGAACTGGGTGGGCATTCGCTGCTCGCGGTCAGCCTGATCGAGCGCCTGCGCCAGCAGGGCCTGGAGGCCGATGTGCGCTTGCTGTTCAGCCAACCGAGCGTGGCGGCGCTGGCCGCAGCGCTTGGCCAGGTCTGTCAGGTACAGGTGCCGGTCAATCGCATTGCACCCGGCTGTACCCGTATCACACCCGACCTGCTCAGCCTGATCGAACTGGACCAGGCCGCCATCGACCGTGTGGTGGCAAGCGTACCCGGCGGCGCGGCCAATGTGCAGGACATCTACCCCCTCGCGCCGCTACAGGAAGGCATTCTCTACCATCACCTGAGCGCCGCCGGAGCCGACCCGTACCTGCTGCAATCGCAGCTGGTATTCGACAGCCCGGCGCGACTGCAGGCGTTTGCCGGCGCACTGGAAAGCGTCATCGCCCGTCACGATATCCTGCGCACCGCAGTGCTGTGGGAAGGACTGGCGCAGCCGTTGCAGGTGGTCTGGCGCCATGCCCAACTGCCGGTGATCGACATCGCCAACGAGCCTGCGCAGCGTTTCGACACCCTGGCGCTGAACCAGGCGCCGCTGGTGCGCCTGCTCTATCGCCGTGCAGGGGAGCGCATCGAGGCGACCTTGCAGTTCCATCACCTGGTGCTCGACCACACGGCGCTTGAGGTGGTGCGCGCAGAGATGCTCGGTTACCTCCGCGGGCTACCCGCGCCGAGCGAGCCCGCCGTGCCGTACCGCAACTACGTGGCCCAGGCGCGCCTCGGTATCAGCGAGGCCGAGCACGAGGCGTTCTTCCGCGAACAACTGGCCGATATCGACGAGCCAACCCTGCCGTTCGGCCTGCGTGACACACAGGGTGACGTGCGCCGTATCGAGCAGGCCCAGGTGCATCTGGACCCTGACCTGAACCAGCGCCTGCGCAGCCAGGCACGCCAGCTCGGCGTGAGCACTGCCAGCCTGCTGCACCTGGCGTGGGCACGTCTGTTGGGCAGTGCCAGTGGTCGCGACAACGTGGTGTTCGGCACGGTACTGCTGGGGCGCATGCAAGGTGGTGCAGGCAGCGGGCACGGCCTGGGCATGTTCATCAACACCTTGCCACTGCGCGTTGACCTGGCGGGGCTCGGCGTACGTGAAGGCGTGCGTGCCACCCACGCACGGCTGAGCGCGCTGCTGACCCACGAGCATGCCTCGCTGGCCCTGGCCCAGCGTTGCAGTGGTGTGGTCGCACCCATGCCGCTGTTCAGCGCCATGCTCAACTACCGGCACAGCGCCAGCGCTGCCGAGACCGAAATCCAGCGTCAGGCCTGGCAGGGTATAGAGACACTGGCCAGCGAAGAACGCACCAACTACCCCTTGAGCCTGAACGTGGATGACCTGGGCGATGGCCTGCGCCTGACCGTGCAGGTACTGCCTGCGGTAGGGGCCGAGCGGGTCTGCGGGCAACTGCAGCAGGTGCTGACGGGCCTGGTGGATGCCCTCGAGCGTCAGCCCGACCTGGCGCTGAACCAACTGCCGGTGCTGGAACACGAAGAGCGCCAGCGCCTGCTGGTTGGCTTCAACGACACCGCCGTAGGCTACGACCTGGAGCAGACGGTGCACGGGATGATCGAGGCCCAGGTCGAGCGCACGCCTGAGCGCATCGCCCTGATCGCCGAGCAACGCCAACTGAGCTACCGCACGTTGAACGCCGAGGCCAACCGTCTGGCCCATCACCTGATTGCACTCGGGGTGCAGCCGGATGATCGCGTGGCGATCTGCGTCGAGCGCAGCCCGGCGATGGTCATCGGCTTGCTGGCGATCCTCAAGGCGGGCGGCGCCTACGTGCCGGTCGATCCGGATTATCCGGCCGATCGTATCCATCATATGCTCACCGACAGCGCGCCAGTTGCGGTGTTGGGGCATGCGGCGACTCGCGAGATGCTGGCGGCGTTCGAGGTGCCGCAAGTCGATCTGGATGTACCGGTGTGGCAATCCCTTTCCAGCGATAACCCCCAGGTTGCGGGCCTTACACCGCAACACCTGGCCTACGTGATCTACACCTCCGGCTCCACCGGCCTGCCGAAAGGCGTGATGAACGAGCACGCCGGGATGGTCAACCGCCTGCTCTGGACCCAGGACGCCTATGGCCTGGGCGCTGATGACGTAGTGCTGCAGAAAACCCCGTTCAGCTTCGACGTATCGGTGTGGGAGTTCTTCTGGCCGCTGCAGACCGGCGCACAACTGGTGATGGCGTGCCCGGGCGGTCATCGCGATCCGCAGTACCTGGCCGACGTCATCGCCGAGCGTGGCATCACGACCCTGCACTTCGTGCCGTCGATGCTCGATGTCTTCCTCGCCCACGGCGACCTGCAGGCCGCACGCCTCAAGCGCGTGCTGTGCAGTGGTGAAGCGTTGCCCGGCAGCCTGGTGCGGCGCTTCAAGGCGCAGTTGCCCAGCGTCGAGCTGCACAACTTGTACGGCCCGACCGAAGCGGCAGTGGACGTCAGTGCCTGGCACTGCGCCGAGCCACTGGAACAGACCCCGGACAACACCCCGATCGGCAAACCGATCGCCAACACCACGCTGTACGTGCTCGACGCCCAGGGCCAGCCAGTGCCGCAGGGCGTTGCTGGTGAGCTGTACATCGGCGGCGTACAGGTTGCCCGTGGTTATCTGAACCGCGAGCAACTGAGCGCCGAGCGCTTCCTCGAAGACCCGTTCAGCACCCGCCCCGGCGCACGCCTGTATCGCACCGGGGACCTGGCCCGGCATCTGGCCGACGGCACCCTGGAGTACCTGGGGCGTAACGACGACCAAGTGAAGATCCGTGGCCTGCGCATCGAACTGGGCGAGATCCAGGCCTGCCTGACCCGCATTGCGGGGATCAAGGAAGCGGTGGTGCTGGCGGTGGATCAGCGCCTGGTCGCCTATTACACCGGTGCCGTGCAGCCCGTCGAAGCCATGCGCCAGCAGCTGTCGGCGCAACTGCCGGAATTCATGGTTCCGGCGCTGTTCATGCACCTGGACGCCTTGCCGCTGAGCCCCAACGGCAAGCTCGACCGCAAGGCGCTGCCGGCCGCCGCCGTGGCCGATGCGCGTCCCTACGAGGCGCCACAGGGCGATACCGAGCAGTTGCTGGCCGCGCTCTGGGGTGAGCTATTGGGTGTGGAGCGAGTAGGGCGGCACGACAACTTCTTCGAACTGGGTGGCCACTCGCTGCTGGCGGTGACCCTGACCGCCCGCCTGCGCCAGGAGGGCCTGGAGGCCGATGTGCGCGCGCTGTTCGAACAACCGACCTTGGCAGGCTATGCCGCCATCACAGACAGAATGGAGATCGTCCTGTGAGCATCAACGACCTACTGGCGACATTGTCAGCCAACGATATCCAGCTGGCGCTCAAGGATGGCCAGCTGGTGGTCCAGGGCAACCGCCAGGCGCTGACCGATGCGAGCCTGGTGGCGCGCCTGCGTGAACACAAACCGGCGCTGATCGCGCTGCTCGAGCGCGGTGAGTACGTGGCCAGGGCCGGCAATGTCGGCGCTCCGGCCAACGCCATCCCGGCCGACTGCACGCGGATCACCCCGGCACTGCTCAACCTGGTCGAGCTCGACCAGGCGGCCATCGATGCGCTGGTCGGGCAGATTCCCGGCGGCCATGCCAACGTGCAGGACATCTACCCGCTGGCGCCATTGCAGCAGGGCATTCTCTATCATCACGCCAGCGCAGAGGGCAGCGACCCTTACGTGATGCAGTCGCGCTTCGCCTTTGCCAGCCAGGCCCATCTGCAGGCGTTCGTCGAGGCGCTGCAGGCGGTGATCGACCGCCACGATATCCTGCGCACCTCGGTGCACTGGCTGGGGCTGGAGGCGCCGCTGCAGGTGGTTTGGCGCGAGGCCCGGCTGCAGGTGTCCCGCGGCCTGCCCCTGGACGAGCGTATCGACCTCGGCCAGGCACCGCTGATCCGTCTGCACTGCGAGCCTGCGGCCAGCGATGGTCGTGTGCAGGCCACGCTGCAGTTCCACCATATCGCCATGGACCACAGCGCCCTCGAGGTGGTGCGTCACGAAATGCAGGCCGTGTTGCGCGGCGATGGCCACCTGTTGGGCGCGGCAGTACCGTTTCGCAATTACGTAGGCCAGGCCCTGCTCGGCGTCAGCCAGGCGCAGCACGAGGCGTTTTTCCGCGAGCAACTGGGGGATATCGTCGAGCCGACGCTGGCCTACGGCCTGCAGGACGTGCAGGGTGACGGCAGCGCGCCGCACGAAGAAAGCCTGAGCCTGGCGCCGGCCCTGTGCGACGGCCTGCGCAGCCAGGCACGGGCGCTGGGCGTGAGCCTGGCAAGCCTGTTCCACCTGGCCTGGGCGCGGGTGCTGGGTGGCCTGACCGGGCGCGAGCAGGTGGTGTTCGGCACGGTTTTGATGGGCCGCCTGATGGGCGCGGAGGCCAACGACCGTGCCCTGGGCATTTTCATCAATACCTTGCCACTGCGGGTGGACCTGGCTGGCCTGGACCTGATCACGGCAGTCAAGGCCACTCACCAGCGCCTGACCACCCTGATGCGCCACGAGCACGCGCCGCTGGCCCTGGCCCAGCGTTGCAGCGGCGTGGCCGCGCCGACGCCATTGTTCAACGCCTTGCTCAACTACCGGCACAGTGCGCCCGTTGCCGATGGCCAGGCCCGTGCGGCGTGGGAGGGCATCGACGTACTGACCAGCGAAGAGCGCACCAACTATCCGCTGACCCTGAGTGTCGACGACCTGGGCGATGCCCTGCGCCTGACCTTGCTGGCAACGGCCGAAGTGCCGAAGCAGCGGGTTTGTGCCTATCTCGAGAAAACCCTCGAAAGCCTGGTACAGGCCCTGGCACAGAACCCAGGGCTGAATGTCGATCGGCTGGACATGCTGCCCGCTGTCGAGCGCGAGCGAGTGCTCGAGACCTTCAACGAACGCCCGGGGGACACCGAAACCGTGCTCACGGTGCACCAGCGCATCCAGCTCCAGGCCCGCCAGCAGCCCGATGCCGTGGCCGCCACCTGCGCAGGCATCGCGCTGAGCTACGGTGAGCTGGAACTGCGTGCCAATGCACTGGCTCAACGCCTGGTCATGCTCGGTGTGCAGCCTGAAGACCGCGTGGCGATACTGGCCCGGCGAGGTCTGGACACCCTGGTCGGCCTGGTGGCGATCCTCAAGGCCGGCGCGGGTTACGTGCCGATCGACCCCGCGCATCCCGACGAACGCATCGCCTACCTGCTCGATGACAGCGCCCCGAGCGTGGTGCTGGCCCAGCACGATCTGCGCGCGCGCCTGGGCCAATGCCCGGTACCGGTGCTCGAACTCGACCGGGCGGACTGGCCGTCGAGCGAGCACGCTCCGCAGGTCGATGGCCTGGCTGTCGGCAACCTTGCCTACGTGATCTACACCTCCGGTTCCACCGGCCTGCCCAAGGGCGTGATGGTCGAACATCGGACCCTCAACAACCTGATCGACTGGCATTGCCGCGCCTTCGACCTGTGCCAGGGCCGTCACACCTCGAGCCTGGCCGGCTTCGGCTTCGATGCCATGGCCTGGGAAGTCTGGCCGGCCCTGTGCGCCGGGGCGACCCTGCATATCGCGCCGCCAAGCGAACAGGGCGAGGACATCGACGCTTTGCTCGCCTGGTGGCGCGGCTGCCCGCTGGATGTCAGTTTCCTGCCGACGCCGGTGGCCGAATACGCCTTCAGCCACCAGATCGATCACCCGACCCTGCGCACCCTGCTGATCGGTGGTGACCGCCTGCGGCAGTTCACCCGTCACCCCGGATTTGCCGTGATCAACAATTACGGGCCCACCGAAGCCACGGTGGTCGCAAGCTCCGGGGCGATGGTGCCTGGCGACGTGCTGCACATCGGCGCACCGGTCGATAACGCCCGGCTCTACGTGCTCGATGCGCACCACCAGCCGGTGGCGCAGGGGGTGGCCGGCGAGCTGTACATTGGTGGCGCCGGGGTTGCCCGTGGTTACCTGAACCGTGCACAGATGACGGCCGAGCGTTTTCTCGATGACCCGTTCAGCCCGCAGCCGGGCGCCCGCATGTACCGTACTGGCGACCTGGTGCGCTGGCTGGATGACGGCACCCTCGACTACCTCGGGCGCAACGACGACCAGGTGAAGATCCGTGGCGTGCGTATCGAACTGGGTGAGATCGAAAGCCGCCTGGCAGCCCTGCCAGGCATCAACGAAGCCGTGGTGCTGGCCCGTGAGGACCAGCCGGGGCAGCCGCGCCTGGTGGCCTACTTCACTGGCCAGGACAGCGTCGAGGTGGCCGCGCCTGCACAACTGCGTACACAGCTGCAGGCGCACTTGCCCGATTACATGGTGCCGGTGGCCTTCGTGCGGCTCGAGTCGCTGCCGCTAACGGCCAACGGCAAGCTCGATCGCCGGGCGCTGCCGGCACCCACCCGCGCCGACCTGTTCGAGCGTCGCTTCGAAGCACCCCAGGGCGAGCTGGAGCAGACCCTGGCGCAGATCTGGCAGGGGTTGCTGCAGGTCGAGCGGGTCGGGCGGCATGATCACTTCTTCGAGCTGGGCGGTCACTCGTTGCTGGCCATGCGCCTGGTTGCCCAGGTTCGTCAGCGACTCGGCGTTGAGCTGACGCTGGGGACGCTGTTCGCCCAGGCCGAACTGGCGGCGATGGCCGAGGTGGTGGCGGGGGCTGCGCGCAGTGAGCTGCCGCCGGTGCTCGCGGTGGCACGCGAGCAGGCGCTGCCGTTGTCGTTCGCCCAGCAGCGCCTGTGGTTCCTGGCACAGATGAACGGAGCCAGCCAGGCCTACAACATTCCCCTGGCGCTGGAGCTGTGCGGCGAGCTGGATGCCGACGCCTTGGCGCAGGCCCTGGTGGCACTGGTCGAGCGTCACGAGGCGCTGCGCAGCGAGTTCTTCGAGGTCGATGGCGAGCCGCGGGTGCGGCTGTCGGCGCAGCGCCTGGTGGTGCAGCGCGAGCAGGTGCCTGGGGCCGATGAACAGCGCCTGCGTGCGCTGGTGCGTGAAGAAGCTGCACGGCCGTTCGCGCTCGGCGAGGCATTGCCGCTTCGCGCTCGCCTGCTGCAGGTGGCGCCACAGCATCATGTACTGCTGCTGACACTGCACCATATCGTCGCCGATGGCTGGTCGATGGGCGTGCTGACCCGTGAGCTGAGCGCGCTGTACCAGGCCTTGCGTGAAGGCCGCGAGGCGCGGCTTGCGCCGTTGCCGATCCAGTATGGCGATTACGCGATGTGGCAGCACCGTTGGCTGCAGGGCGAGGCGTTGCAGCGCCAAGGCGAGTTCTGGCGCAACAACCTGGCCGGTGCACCTGCGCTGCTGAGCCTGCCGACCGACCGACCGCGTCCGGTGCGCCAGGATTACGCAGGCGACAGCGTGCGTATACGCCTGGACGCGCGCCTGGCAGACGATCTCAAGGCCCTGTGCAAGCGCCACCAGGTCACGCCGTTCATGCTGTTCATGGGCGCCTGGTCGGTGCTGCTGGCTCGTTTGTCGGGGCAGGGCGAGGTGGTGATCGGTACGCCGGTGGCCGGACGTCGGCAGGCTGAGGTCGAAGGGGTGATCGGGCTGTTCGTGAACTCCCTGGCCATCCGCCTGGACCTGGCGGATGCGCCGGATGTCGGCACCTTGCTGGCGCGGGTCAAGGCCCAGGTACTGCTCGCACAGGAGCATCAGGACCTGCCGTTCGAGCAGGTGGTGGACCTGATCAAACCATCGCGCAGCCTGGCCCACACGCCGCTGTACCAGGTGTCGCTGGAGTGGGAGGGCGGTCATGATTTCGCCGCCGGGCTGGACGGCTTGAGCCTGCGCAACCTCGGCCAAGGGCAGGGCTTTGCCAAGTTCGACCTGAGCCTGAGCCTGGGCGAAACCGCAGATGGCTTCGGCGGCGCATTGAACTATGCCACCGCGTTGTTCGACCGGGCCACGGTAGAGCGCTACTGCGGGTATCTGGAGCAACTGCTGTGGGCCATGGCCGGCAGCGACGGCGCGGTGCTGGCAAGCGTTGCCCTGCCGGATGCGCAGGAGCGTCGTCGACTGTTGGTCGACTACAACGACACCGCCGTAGGCTACGACCTGGAGCAGACGGTGCACGGGATGATCGAGGCCCAGGTCGAACGCACGCCCGAACGCATCGCCCTGCGTGCCGAAACCGGACAGTTGACCTACCGTGCACTGAACGCCGAGGCCAACCGTCTGGCCCATTACCTGATTGCACTCGGGGTGCAGCCGGACGATCGCGTGGCGATCTGCGTAGAGCGTAGCGCTTCGATGGTCATCGGCTTGCTGGCGATCCTCAAGGCCGGCGGCGCTTATGTGCCGGTCGACCCGGATTACCCGCCTGATCGTATCCGCCATATGCTCACCGACAGCGCGCCGGTGGCGGTGTTGGGGCATGCGGCCACCCGCGAGGTGCTGGCGGCGTTCGATGTGCCGCAAGTCGATCTGGATGACCCGGTGTGGCAAGCGCTTTCCAGCGACAACCCCCAGGTTGCGGGCCTTACACCGCAACACCTGGCCTACGTGATCTACACCTCCGGCTCCACCGGCCTGCCCAAGGGCGTGATGAACGAGCACGCCGGGGTGGTCAACCGCCTGCTCTGGACCCAGGACGCCTATGGCTTGGGCGCTGATGACGTAGTGCTGCAGAAAACCCCGTTCAGCTTCGATGTGTCGGTGTGGGAGTTCTTCTGGCCTTTGCAGACCGGCGCACAACTGGTGATGGCACGCCCAGGCGGGCACCGTGACCCGGGTTACCTGCGCCAGGTGATCGCAGCCGAATCGGTAACGACCCTGCATTTCGTCCCTTCGATGCTCGATGTGTTCCTCGCCTATGGTGATGCCGAGCCTGCAGCGCTACGCCGGGTGCTGTGCAGCGGCGAAGCGTTGCCCGGCAGCCTGGTGCGGCGCTTCAAGGCGCAGTTGCCGAGCGTCGAGCTGCACAACTTGTATGGCCCGACCGAAGCGGCAGTGGACGTCAGTGCCTGGCATTGCGCCGAGCCACTGGAACAGACCCCGGACAACACCCCGATCGGCAAACCGATCGCCAACACCACGCTGTACGTGCTCGACGCCCAGGGCCAGCCAGTGCCGCAGGGCGTTGCCGGTGAGCTGTACATCGGCGGTGTACAGGTTGCCCGCGGCTACCTGAACCGCGAGCAGCTGAGTGCCGAGCGCTTCCTCGAAGACCCCTTCAGCACCCGCCCCGGCGCACGTTTGTACCGCACCGGGGATCTGGCCCGGCACCTGGCCGACGGCACCCTGGAGTACCTGGGGCGCAACGACGACCAGGTGAAGATCCGCGGCCTGCGCATCGAACTGGGCGAGATCCAGGCCTGCCTGACCCGCATAGAAGGCATCAAGGAGGCCGCTGTACTGGCCCTGGACTTGCCGCCCGCCGGCAAGCGCCTGGTGGCGTACTACACCGGAGCTGTGCACACGGCAGACACATTGAAGGGGCAGTTGCAGGCTCAACTACCCGAGTTCATGGTGCCTGCACAGTTCGTGCATCTGCCTGCACTGCCGCTGAGCCCCAACGGCAAGCTGGACCGCAAGGCCCTGCCGATTCCCGCCGTCGAAGCCTTGCAAGGCCAGGCCTACCAGGCCCCCGAAGGTGATAACGAGCGCCTGCTCGCCGAGTTGTGGGGCGAGTTGCTGGGTGTGGAGCGGGTAGGGCGACACGACAACTTCTTCGAATTGAGCGGCCATTCGCTGCTGGCCGTGACACTGGTCGCTCGCCTGCGCGCCCGCGGGTTGGCCTTGGATATCCAGGGGCTGTTCACCGAGCCGAACCTGGCGGCCCTGGCTGCGACGGTCGAGACCCTCGACCAGGTGCAGGTGCCTGCCAACCGCATCACCGCCGACTGCCCGCACATCACGCCTGAGCGGCTGCCGCTGGTGACGCTGACGCAAGAGGCGATCGATCGTATCGTCGGCCAGGTGGCTGGCGGTACCGCCAATGTCCAGGACATCTATCCGCTCGGGCCGCTGCAGGCGGGCATGCTCTATCACCATCTGGCCGGTGAAGGTGAGGCGGCCTACGTGCTGGAGGTGCGTTTCCTGCTCGCCGATCGGGGTCGTTTGCAGGCGCTGCACCGCGCCTTGGACCAGGTGATCGCGCGCAACGATATCCTGCGCAGCGCCTTCCACTGGGACGGCCTGGCTGAGCCTGTGCAGGTGGTCTGGCGCCGTGCTCCGCTGGATGTCGTGCAGGAGGGCGATGCCATCGAGCCTCGTCGCTTCGACCTGGCCCGCGCACCGCTGTTGCGCCTGGTACACCGTACCGAGCCGAGCACCGGCCGAATCAGCGCCACGCTGCTGTTCCACCATCTGGTCATGGATCACGTGGCGCTCGAGGTGTTGCGCAGCGAACTGCAAGCCTGCCTGCTAGAGCAGGCTCATGCCCTGCCAGCGGCGGTGCCTTACCGTAACTACATCGCCCAACTGCAGCGTGGGGCGGGCGAGGCGGCCCATGAAGCCTTCTTCCGCGAGCAACTGGCCGACATCGACGAACCGACCCTGCCTTACGGCGGTTATGCAACGCCACACCAGGACGCCTTGGCGCAGCACCATCAGCGCCTCGACCATGCGCTGAACCTGCGGATCCGCGAACAGGCGCGACGCCATAACGTCAGCGCTGCAAGTCTGATGCACTTGGCCTGGGCACAGGTGCTCGGGCAACTGAGCGGGCGCGACAGCGTGGTATTCGGCACCGTGCTGCTCGGTCGGCTGCAGGGTGGCGAGGGCGCCGAGCGCGCGTTGGGCGTCTACATCAATACCTTGCCACTGCGCCTGGACCTTGCCGGACAGCCCGTGTTGGCAGCCTTGCAGCAAGCCCACCAACGCCTGACCGGCCTGCTGGCCCATGAGCACGCTCGCCTGGCGCTAGCCCAGCGCTGCAGTGGCTTGCCTACGGGTGCCGCGTTGTTCAATGCATTGCTCAACTATCGCCATGGCTCGCTGGCCGGGCAGGGCGAGGCGGCGCGCCAGGCCTGGGAGGGCATCGACCTGGTCGAGGCGCACGAGCGCAGCAACTACCCGTTGGCGTTGAGCGTCGATGACCTGGGCCTGGCGTTCGAGCTGACCGCGCAAACCGCGCAGGGCATCGACGCCCGGCGGATCTGCAGCTACGTGGAGCATGCCCTGCACCTGCTGCTGCAGGCGCTTGAGACCAGCGCCTGCGAAGGGCTCGAGCGCCTGAGCGTGGTGCCGCTGGCCGAGGCCCGGCAGTTGCGCGAGGCCTTCAACGCGACCACGCGCGACTACCCGCGCGACTTGCCAGTGCATCGTCTGTTCGAACAACAGGTAGCACGGCATCCATTGTCCATCGCCGCCCGTGACGGGGCGCATAGCCTGACCTACGGCGAGCTCAACGAGCAGGCCAACCGCCTGGCTCATCACCTGATCGAGCAAGGCGTGGCGCCGGGCGATCATGTGGCGATCCTGCTGCCGCGTTCGTTGGCATTGCTCCAGGCCCAGCTGGCCGTCGCCAAGTGCGGTGCGGCCTACGTGCCGCTGGACATCCATGCGCCGGCCGAGCGACAGGGCTTCATGGTGCAGGACTGCCAGGCGGTGGCGCTGATCTGCGACAGCTCGGCGGCCCTGAGCTACCGCGCGCGCCGCATCGACCTCGATCGCCTGGACCTGAACCGTCAGCCCGGTCATAACCCCGGGCTGGCCCAGGGTGGGGATACGGTCGCCTACGTCATGTACACCTCCGGCTCCACCGGCACGCCCAAGGGCGTGCGCGTGCCCCATCGTGGCATCGCTCGCCTGGTGCTCAACGATGGCTACGCCGACTTCAGCGCCCAGGACCGTATCGCTTTCGCCTCCAACCCCGCGTTCGACGCCAGCACCATGGATGTCTGGGGTGCGCTGCTCAATGGCGGCCAGGTGTTGGTGATCGACCATGACACCTTGCTCGACCCCGTGCGTCTGGGCGTGGCCCTGCGTGAAGGGGGCGCGACAGTGCTGTTCGTCACCACGGCGTTGTTCAACCAGTACGTGCAGATGATCCCTGACGTGCTGGCAGGGTTGCGCGTGCTGCTGTGCGGTGGCGAGCGAGCCGATCCGGCAGCGTTCCGCAGCCTGTTGGCGCAGGCACCGGACCTGCGCCTGGTGCACTGCTATGGGCCGACCGAAACCACCACCTATGCCACCGCCGGGCAGGTTCGCCATGTGCCGGCCGACGCCGAGCTGGTGCCGATCGGGGGACCGGTCGGCAGTACCCAGGTGCATGTGCTGGACGCGCACCTGCGTCCGCTGCCGCTGGGGGCGGTAGGTGAGTTGTACATCGGTGGCGACGGCGTGGCGCTGGGCTACCTCAATCGCCCGGAACTCACCGCCGAGCGCTTTATCGACGACCCGTTCAGCCCGCAGCCTGGCGCTCGCCTGTACCGTACCGGGGATCTGGGCCGCTGGCGCGACGACGGCCAGCTGGAGTGCCTGGGGCGCAACGACGACCAGGTGAAGATCCGCGGCTTCCGTATCGAGCTGGGCGAAGTCGAGCAGCACCTGGCGCTGTGCCCGGGCATCGGCGAAGTGGTGGTCATGGCCCTGACCCTGACGCAGGGGCCGGCTCGGCTGGTGGCCTGGTTTACCCGCACAGACCCGAACCTCGATGCCGCCGCTGTGCGGGGTTGGCTACAGGGACGGTTGCCACCGTACATGGTGCCGTCGGCCTGCATCGTGCTCGATGCGCTGCCGTTGACCAACAATGGCAAGATCGACCGCAAGGCGCTGCCGCGTCCGGCGATGCAGGACCTTGCCGAGAGCCGTTACGAGGCACCAGCCACCGCGCTGGAACAACAGCTCGCGGCGCTCTGGGCGCAGGTGCTGGAGATCGGGCAGGTGGGGCGGCATGACAGCTTTTTCGCCCTGGGCGGTCATTCGCTATTGGCCATCCGCCTGGTGGGCCTGTTGCGCGAACAGGGGCTGCAGGTATCGCTCGCCGAGCTGTTCCAGCATGCCAGCGTGGCGGCATTGGCCGAGCATCTGCAGGTGGCGACACCGCAGACGGACCTGGTGTGCGTGCGCGCCGAGGGCGACGCACCGGCACTGTTCCTGATCCACGAATTCAGCGGCATGGACTTCTACTTCCCGGTACTGGGCCAGCAACTGGAGGGGGACTTCCCGATCTATGGCGTGCCGGGCCTGGCCCTGGGCGAGGCGCAGCCGGACACCCTGGAGGCCCTGGCCCGGGCGCAACTGGAGCGCATCCGCCGGGTTCAGCCTCACGGGCCATACCGGCTTGCCGGCTGGTCGTTCGGCGGCGTGCTGGCGTATGAAATCGCCGCACAATTGCTGGGCGTCGACGAGCAGGTCGAGTTCCTCGGCCTGATCGACACCTGGCAGCCGCGTCTGGTCGACCAGGGCAAGGCACGCTGGCAAGGCGCGCGCCTGTTACAACAGCAACTGCTGCTGCACTGCGCCGGACACTGGCAGGGGCTCGGCACGGCAGGCGCGCAGCAACTGGCCAGGGTCAATACCTTGGACGATGGCCAGGCCGACTTCACCACCTTGCTCGCCGCCTGCCGTGAACAGGGATTGCTGTATGCGGAACTTGCCGCTGCAAGCGATGACGAGCTCAAGCTGTTCTTCGAACGCGAAATTGCCCACGGCCATGCCATGGCCCATTACCGTCCCGAACCGCTGGGCATCGCCATCCACTTGTTGCGCGCCGAACAAGGCGCGCAGCGTCACGGTGATCAGCCATTGCTTGGTTGGGAGCGCACGGTGCCCGCCGGTCTGGTGCAGTGCATCGAGGTGCCGGGCGATCACTTGAGCATGATGCAGGCGCCGCACGTGCAGGTGCTGGGCCGCGCGCTCGGCACGGCGCTGCAGGCGGCCCGCGCGGGTATCGGCGAGAAACCGCCGACGGCGTATCAGCCGCTGGTGGCGATTCAGAGCGGGCAGGGCGGTCACGCGCCGCTGTTCTGCGTGCCGGGGGCCGGCGATAGCGTGACCAGCTTCATCGGCCTGGCCGAGGCCCTGGGCGCCGACTGGCCGGTGTACGGCCTACAAGCGCGTGGCCTGGATGGCACCGCCACACCGCACAGCAGCATCGACGCCGCGGCGGCCTGCCATGTCCAGGCCATCGAAGCGCTGTACCCGCAGGGGCCGTTGAACCTGGTCGGGCATTCCTTTGGCGGCTGGGTAGCGCATGCCATGGCGGTGCGTTTGCAGGCACAGGGGCGGGAGGTGCGCTCACTGACCTTGATCGACAGCGAGTCACCCGGTGGCAACAGCGTCTGCGGTCGGCCCTACACCGCAGGAGCAGCTTTGGACCGGCTGATCGAATCGTTGCAGCTGGCCAGTGGGCGCTCGCTGGAAATCGACCGCCAGGCCTTTGCCGCACTGGACGATGAGCAGCAACTCGAGCGCTTGCACCAGGCCATGGTTCGCGGCGGGCTGATGCCGGCGCGTTCTTCTGTCAGGGCGTTGTATGGAATCACCCGCACCTTCTCCAGCGCGCTGCGTACGCCGTACCCGGCGCAGGCCGGCTACAGCGGCCCGGCAAGCCTGGTGCTGGTGGCCGATGCGACTCTGGATGCGGCCGGCAACCAGCGCGAACAGGCGGCGATGCTTGCCGGTTGGCAGCGCCTGCTGCCGCAACTGGCGGTGTGGCATGGGCCTGGCAACCACTTCAGCATCCTCAAGGCCCCGGATGTGTTCAGCCTTGCGGCCTGGTGGCACGACGGGCAGGCGCTGCAGCGGGTCACTCATTGATTTGGCGCGAATCTTGTGGGTGCGGGCTGGGCCCGCGATTGCAGCACCGCAGTATCTGGCACCGGCTTGCCCGGTGATTGCGAGGCCAGCCCGCCCCCACAAGGGGCGGTGTGGCACGCAGGCCTTTGGAACGGATGAACGAGCATTTATGGACAAGAGCAGATTTCGCAAGATAAGCCTGGGCTGTGCCCTGGCACTGGTGGCCGGGATCACGTTGTACGCGGTGCAGGCCCCGGCCACGCCGCCACGCTACATCACTGCCACGGTCGAGCGTGGTGACATCGAGAACGCGGTGCTGGCCACCGGCGTGCTCGAGGGTATCCGCCAGGTCGATGTCGGTGCTCAGGTTTCCGGCCAGTTGCGCTCGCTGAAGGTCAAGCTGGGCGACAAGGTGACCAAGGGCCAGTGGCTCGCCGAGATCGATCCACTGGTGCTGCGCAACACGCTGCGCCAGGCCCAGGTCGATGAAGAAAAGCTGCAGGCCGAGCGGCGCTCGACCCTGGCCCGGGTCAATCAGACCCGCCGGGTCTACGAGCGCTACAGTGCGTTGCAGGACGACGAGTCGATCTCGCGCCAGGACTTCGAGAACGCCGAGTCCGAGTACCAGGTGCAGCAGGCGACCCTGCACTCGCTGGACGCGCAGATCAAGAGCGCCCAGGTGCAGATCGACACGGCCAAGGTCAACCTCGACTACACGCGCATCAGTGCACCCATCGACGGCGATGTGGTGGGTATCGTCACCCAGGAAGGGCAAACCGTGATCGCCCAGCAACTGGCGCCGGTGATCCTCAAGCTCGCCGACCTGGATACCATGACGGTCAAGGCGCAGGTCTCCGAAGCCGACGTGATCCATATCAGCCCCGGCCAGCAGGTGTACTTCACCATCCTAGGTGAAGACAAACGCTACTACGCGACCTTGCGCGGCACGGAGCCTGCGCCGCAGAACTACCTGGAGAGCACCGACAAGAGCGGCGCTGCTGCGCCAAAGCAGAACACCGCGGTGTTCTACAACGCCTTGTTCGAGGTGCCCAACCCAGACCACCGCCTGCGCATTTCCATGACCGCTCAGGTCCGCATCGTGCTGGCCACCGCCGAGGCGGTGCTCAGTGTGCCGGTGGCGGCGCTCGGGCCGCGCAGTGGCGACGGCAGCTTCCCGGTGCGGGTAGTCGACGCCAAGGGCTTTGCCCAGGTGCGCCAGGTGCAGGCCGGGATCAACAACAATGTCAGGGTCGAGATCAGGCAGGGGCTGGACGAGGGCGACCGGGTAGTGATCGGTGAGCCCATCGGCGATGCGGCGGGGGCATGAGCATGAACATGAACGTCGAACTGGCCTCGCAGCGCACCACCGCCGTCGAAGCCGGCCAGCCGCTGCTGCGCCTGGAGGGCGTGAGCCGCAGTTTCATGGCGGGAGACCGCGAGTTTCTCGCCCTGCGCCATATCGATCTGGAAATCGACGCGGGCGAGTTGGTGGCGATCATTGGCGCGTCGGGCTCGGGCAAATCGACGCTGATGAACATCCTTGGCTGCCTGGACCACGCCAGCGCCGGTTCCTATCAGGTGGGAGGCCAGGAAACCCGCGACATGGACGATGAGGCGCTGGCCGCGCTGCGCCGTGACCATTTCGGCTTCATCTTCCAGCGCTATCACCTGCTGCCGCACCTGGACGCCCTGCGCAATGTCGAGATCCCGGCGGTGTATGCGGGCACGCCCCAGGCCCAGCGCCACGAGCGGGCCCAGGAACTGCTCAAGCGCCTCGGCCTGGCCGGGCATCTGACGCATCGCCCCAGCCAACTGTCGGGCGGCCAGCAGCAGCGGGTGAGTATCTGCCGAGCCTTGATGAACGGCGGCGAGGTGATCCTCGCGGACGAGCCTACCGGCGCCCTCGACACGGCCAGCGGCAAGGAAGTGATGGCCATCCTGCTGGAGCTGCACGCCGCCGGGCACACCGTGATCCTGGTGACCCACGACCCCAAGGTCGCAGCCCATGCCGAGCGCATCATCGAAGTCAGCGACGGGCAGATCGTCAGTGATCAGCGCAACACGCGGCAGACTGCGCCCGATGCGGCCATCCCCGAGCCGCAACGCAAGGCCCGTCCGCCTCGGCGACTGGTGGCCAGCCTGGGGTTGTTCCGTGAAGCGTTCAACATGGCCTGGATCGCGTTGATCTCGCACCGAATGCGCACGTTGCTGACCATGCTCGGCATCGTCATCGGCATCACCTCGGTGGTGTCGATCTCGGCGATCGGCGAGGGCGCCAAAGGCTATGTGCTCAAGGATATTCAGGCGATCGGCAGCAACACCATCGACATCTATTCGGGCAGCAACTTTGGTGACAGCAGGGCCAAGGCCATCGAGACCCTGGTGCTGGCCGACGTCACAGCGCTCAACCAGCTGTATTACGTCGACAGTGCAACGCCGGTAATCGGCCGCAGCATGCTGGTGCGCTACCGCAACCTGGACCTGGACGTACAGCTCAATGGCGTCAGCGAACGCTACTTCCAGGTACGCAACATCAACCTGGCCGCCGGCATCGCCTTCAGCGAAAGCGATGCCCGGCGCCAGGCACAAGTGGTGGTGATCGACCACAACACGCGCTTGCGGCTGTTCGGCGAGGGGGTAGACCCGCTCGGGCAGGTGATCCTGATCGGCAATCTGCCGTGCACGGTGATCGGCGTGACCACCGAGAACAAGAACCTGTTCGCTGCCAGCAACGCGCTGAACGTCTGGGTGCCCTACGAAACCGCTGCCGGGCGCCTGCTGGGGCAGCGCCACCTGGACAGCATCAGCGTGCGGATCAAGGACGGCATGCCAAGCAAGCGGGTGGAGCAAGAGGTCAACACCTTGATGCTGCAGCGCCACGGCACCAAGGACTTCTTCACCAACAACCTCGACAGCATCATGCAGACGGTGCAGAAGACCAGTCGTTCGCTGACCCTGCTGCTGTCGTTGATCGCGGTGATTTCATTGGTGGTGGGGGGGATCGGGGTGATGAACATCATGCTGGTGTCGGTCACCGAGCGTACCCGTGAGATCGGCATCCGCATGGCCGTCGGTGCCCGGCAGTCGGACATTCGCCAGCAGTTCCTGGTGGAGGCGGTGATGGTCTGCCTGTTCGGCGGGCTGGTGGGGATCGCGTTGTCGTATGGGATCGGCTATCTGTTCACGCTGTTCGTCAAACAGTGGGAGATGGTGTTCTCGCCGGCCTCGATTGCCACCGCGTTCGCCTGTTCGACGTTGATCGGCATCGTGTTCGGCTTCGTGCCCGCACGAAACGCCGCACGACTGGACCCGATCGAAGCCTTGGCGCGGGATTGAACTGAACGGCAGTCGCTGACGCCCGGGGTGTGAGTCAGCGGCGCGTTCAATGGAGGACTTAATCGAGGACTTTGAACATTAGAGGCAATTGGGTCGAAAAATCTTTGCCTGCGCCACGGATCTCATTGCCGTTCAAAAACATGTGTTTGAATTGCACCACATTATAATGTACGAACCTGCCGGCGTCGCCAAACGACAGGTCCGCGTTGCCCGCCCAGTTGAAGCGATAGATCATAACGGCAAAGGGCGTAGGGGACGAATTGAAGTTCATACTACTGGTGAAGCCGACGAGAATACGGTTCGTCGCATCGACGGCGATATGTGGTGAGGTAATAATCACCGAGTCTGTTACCACCTCGCTTTTACGCTGGAATGTACTGTCAGGTTGTCCTGACAAGAGGTAGGCATCCAACGTCAATAGCGGCGCAGCTTGTATTGCCGGCTCTACGGAGGCGATCAGGATTCGGTCTTGATGCACGTACATGCAACTATTGTCATAAGCAAGATCCGGCATTTCAACGTAGCCCGAATTGTTGAATGTCTTGTCGAGCATCCCGGTGTCGGTAAACTTCGTCAGGAAGGCTTGTTGTTCTATGTAGGCCAACATGATGAATCCACCTTCCTTGAGGAAATGGACATCCACCGGCTCCCATGTCGTGCCCCCAAGGGGCTGCAGCGGGTAAATCGACAGCAACTCCCCTGTGTCTGGAGCAAATCTGGAAATCCAGCTTTTGAACGGTGGATCTTCAAATTCGTGATAGCTGCTGGAGACTGACCACAGAGCGCCATTGATGAGTTGGGCCTCTCCACTGTTCACGTTGTAGGCTCGCGTTGCTGGTGTCTCGGCATGGTCGGCGGCGAACGCTTCACGCTTGGGCGTCGCGCGGCGATTGGCGCTGTTCTTGCCCAAGTCTGCAGGTGTAATTGTCGCAATGCCATTTTCGCCAAACCCTGGCTGCGGTTGTAGATCCGTCAGGAAACAACCAACGGCTGAAGTGTGGATGATGGGATCTTCTACATTTTCGGATGGCCAACGTACGCCCGGCAAGTAACAGGCTACCCGGTCAAGCTGGCTGTATTTGAGTCGGAAGAAATAGTGGGTGTTCGGCTGGATTTTATCGGGCAAGATGACCTGTTTCCGATGGATCAGTTCGCCGCCGTGATCAAAGCTGACCAGGTAGTTCTCTCCCTCGTCGTATGTCCGGATAACATGCACGCTCCCGCCATCTTGCAGGCCCGCAGAGTCGATGATTTCAAAACCGCGATCCTCATCGAATGGACGCAACTCTACGAGGCCCCCAACTCCGAAATCCGGGTCCAGTTTCCCTGCGTTATCACCGGTATTAGCTGTCGCTTTCATGAGACTTACTCTCGTGGGTTGGTAAGCGGTAGGAACTATTCACGGTACTGGCAAGAGTCTGCGGTACGCAGGGTGCTGCAGAAGCCGGTCAGTCGTGCAGCTTGAGCACCCTTTCCAGGAAGTAGGGGCCGCTGGTAGCGAACAGCGTCAGGATGTGTATGCCGTGCCCACTGGCAAACACCTTGTTCGCCGTTCTGAAGTCAGGGCCGCCGTCAAAGAGGCCCCGGTTGCCGAAGGCGCTGTCGAACTCTCCGGACCGTGTCAGGCGATACACATGCAAACGGCCGACGTTGATGGCGGTTAGCAGGGCGCCACCGAGCAAAATGCGATCCTGATCATCGATGTGAAGCTCGCCCAGCGCCAGGCCATGGCTGTCGCTGCCGAGCGTCAAAGGTTGGCCGCGATTGAAGGTCGTGTCGTTCGTACCGGACTCGGTCAGTACGAACACTGTCGTGGGTTGTTGGAGCTGGAATTCCACACCCCGGGAAACAGCGATCCGACCGTTCCTTGCGAACATGCCGAGGCGCATGCTTCCTTCAAAGGCGAACAGTTCCCGCTGGCCCTGGTCATCATTGAAGCGTTCATCGGCGATGGCGTGTCGGTCGTAACGCCTCACGATGACTCGCTGGCTGGCGTTTTCTGCCAGCACCAGGAAACTACCGTCGGCGAAGAAGTGCGCACGCAAGACCCGCAACGAAAAACCGGCTTTGTCGGTGAGTGGCAACATGCCGAGATCACGCGCCTCGCCGAGCTCAGGTGCCAGCTCGCCAGTCACGGGGTTGAAGACCGCCAACCAGCTTTCAGTGCGCTCGTCGTTCCCGTCGCCGAGGGTGTAGGGGAAGATGGCTCGCAACAAGCCGTTCGCGAATACCAGTGGGCGCTCCTCGGACGACAGAAGCGCTTTGGTCGAGTTCTTCACCCGATGCTTTCTGGTGTCGCCCACGTCACCCTTCTGCCAACCTTCGCCCGGGTCTGGTAAAGCATGACCGTTTTCGCCAAAGGACGTTACCGGTTGGAAGCTTTCATCAAAACGGCTGATACCGACGAAGTTCAGATACCGTTCGAAGTCGGCATCGAAATAGGTGGGCACGCCAACGGCGAAATAGGTGTGCTGGCCATTGATCGTGGCGCCGACAAGCCCTTTGAAGTCCAGTGCCTCATCGGGCAGATTCGCAGCGTCTACGACCACATGGCCGGTGCTTTCGTCCCACTGGCCATCGGCGTTGAGCCGGGTGAGCAATCCTGGGCTGGAGTCTGTGGGGTTACGGCCGAATACCACCAGCCGCCCTTTGGCGTCGAGGGTTGATGGCCCGACTTGGAGAGAGGCCACGTCCGGGTTATAGGGAGGTTCGGCCGGAATATTGGCCACTCCTTGCGTGCCGTAGGCATGGTCAGGCGTGCCGGAAGATTGCACGGACATGGTGGTGAGCTCCATCGTGTCAGGATGGCGTCGAAACTAGCGCAGTCGATGTGCTGCTCCAACTGGCAAAAATGATAGGCGGCACTGCGCCACATCGACAGCGGGGGTTGAATGCCCCGGTAGCGGGGCGCTCAGGGGTGTATCGAGGAATGGGCGCCATACATCCAGCGCATCAACGAATGCCGCCCGCTGATCCCCAGCTTGATCGCCGCGCGACGCAGGTAGCTTTCCACCGTATTGACCTTCAACTGCAGCAGTTCGGCCTGTTGCGGTGCGGTATGACCGGCCAGCAGGCCCAGGCAGACCTGCATTTCCCGTTCTGAAAGGGCAAGGCCGGTCTGGCTCAGGCGCTCGCGGAAACGCTCCTGCAGGCTATCGCCTGTCGGGCGTTCGCTGATGCTGGGCTGCAAGGCATCCAGGTGCTTTTGCAGCATGGGCAGCAACAGCGGCGAGATGTCCTGCAGGCAGTCGCGCTCGCGCGGCGAGAAACTTGCGCGATCAGCGCGCAGGATGTGCAGTTCGTAGTGATAATCGGCAGTGCGGCGCACCAGATGCAGACGGGCCGGGTCCAGAAGCTCGTCGCAGGCGGGTTCTCTGGCGCTGAACACGGTTTCACTGAGCAGGGTGGTGCTGCCGTGCAAACCGGGGGAGGCCAGGCGCACCTGGCGGATATGCGTGGCATCGATGCTCAGGTGGGTCTGGATCAGGTCATGCAGCAGGCGCGGGAATTGGCGGCTGCCGGTGCTGGCAATGACTTTGCCGATCTGCGGAAAGAGCAGGTGCGAATTCATCGTATCGTCCATGAGTAGCGGTCATCCGAAAGTCGCGATATGGCTTTTGGCCAGTATATGGGCGCGACTGCTTGCTATCCTAGTACAACGATTCAGCTACCGTCTGATGAAATGGTTATAACCCCATGCCCGAAAGTGAGGTGCCTGTGCGCCTGCGACGCCGTGCTGGGGTATCATGGCCGCCTTTTCCCTACGAGGCCGGTCCCATGTCCCTGAACGCTGAGCAGATCGCAGAGTTTCGTGCTTTTGCCGAGCAACTGGCCGACGCCGCTGCGCTGGCGATCCAGCCGTATTTTCGCGCGAGCCTGGAGGTCGAGGACAAGGGCGGGCGCCTCTACGATCCGGTGACCGTGGCGGACAAAGCCGCCGAAGACGCCATGCGTGCGTTGATCCAGGCGCGATATCCGACGCATGGCATCCTGGGCGAGGAGCAGGGCGTGGCACAGGGCAGCAGCCCGCTGACCTGGGTGCTGGACCCGATCGATGGCACCCGGGCCTTCATCACCGGCCTGCCGCTGTGGGGCACGCTGATTGCGCTGAACGATGGCCAGCAGCCAGTGGTGGGGGTGATGAATCAACCCTTTACCGGCGAGCGTTTCGTCGGTACGCCCGAAGGCGCCTGGCGTAGCGGTGCGCCGCTGAAGACCCGTGCCTGCGGGTCGCTCGAGACCGCCACGCTGATGTGCACCACACCGGACATGTTCGACACCCCGGCGCGCAAGGCGGCCTTCGAGCACGTGGCCGGGCGGGCGCGGCTGATGCGTTATGGCGGCGACTGCTACGCCTATTGCATGCTGGCGTCGGGATTTGTCGATGTGATCGTCGAGGCGAGCCTTCAGCCCTACGACGTGCAGGCACTGATGCCGATCATCGAAGGGGCGGGCGGTGTGATCACCGCGTGGGATGGCAGCTCGGCGCAGAACGGCGGGTGCATCGTGGCCTGCGGTGACCCGGCGCTTCATGCCCAGGTCGTGGAGATGTTGCGCGCAGCGATGTAACGCTCAGTCGCGGTAGAACACCTGCACCAGGTGATAACCGAACTTGGTCTTGATCGGCCCATGCACCACGCGCAGGGCCTTCTTGAAGATCACCTGGTCGATGGCACCGACCAACTGGCCAGGACGCACCTCGCCCAGGTCACCACCGCGCTTGCCTGACGGGCAGGTCGAGAACTTCTTCGCCAGCACGTCGAACGCCTCGCCCTTGGCCAGGCGTTGCTTGAGTTGTTCGGCCTCATCGGCGGTCTTGACCAGGATATGGCGCGCTTGTGCTTTCATGTGACACCTGTGCTTCGGGCAAAAAAGGGCGCCATTATGCCTGATCGCGCAGCTCGGCGCGGTCACGGAAATGCGCCAGCGCCTCGGGGTTGGCCAGGGCGTCGGTGTTCTTCACCGCCAGCCCGTGCACCACGTTGCGCACCGCCAGCTCCACCAGTTTGCCGCTGACGGTGCGTGGGATGTCTGGCACCTGGGCAATCACCGCTGGCACATGGCGCGGCGTGGTGTATTGGCGGATCACCTGGCGGATGCGCCGACACAGGGCGTCGTCCAGTTGCAGGCCCTCGCGCAGGCGCACGAACAGCACCACACGCACGTCGCCTTGCCAGTCCTGGCCGATGGCGATGCTCTCGACCACCTCCTCGACCTTCTCCACCTGACGATAGATCTCCGCCGTACCGATGCGCACCCCGCCGGGGTTGAGCACCGCGTCGGAGCGTCCGTGGATCACCAGCCCGCCGCTGGCGGTCTCTTCGGCGTAGTCACCCTGTGCCCAGACGCCGGGGAACAGGCTGAAGTAAGCCTCGTGATAGCGGCTGCCGTCGGTGTCACCCCAGAAGCCCAACGGCATCGACGGGAAGTGGCGGGTGCAGACCAGCTCACCTTTCTCGCCCACCACCGCCTCGCGTCGTTCGTTCCACACCTGCACGGCCATGCCCAGGCCCCGGCATTGCATTTCACCGCGCCGTATTGGCAGGGTCGGGTTACCCAGCACGAAGCATGAGACGATGTCGGTACCGCCGGACATCGAGACCAGGCGCACATCACGCTTGATCTGGTGGTAGACGTAGTCGTAGCTGTGCGGCGACAGCGGCGAACCGGTGGAAAGCAACAGGCGCAGGCTGTCGAGACGATGGCTGCGCATCGGCACCAGGCCTTGCTGTTCCAGGGTGGCCAGGTACTTGGCGCTGGTGCCGAATACCTGGATGCCTTCGGCGTCGATCAGATCGAGCAGGCGTTCGGGGCCGGGGTGCAGCGGCGAGCCGTCGTACAGCACCAGGGTGGCACCGACCGCCAGGCCGCTGGCCAACCAGTTCCACATCATCCAGCCACAGGTGGTGTAGTAGAACATCACGTCATCGGCCTTCAGATCGTTGTGCAGGCCATGTTCTTTCAGATGCTGCAGCAGTACGCCTCCTGCACCGTGGACGATGCACTTGGGTACGCCTGTGGTGCCGCTGGAGTAGAGGATGTACAGCGGGTGGTCGAAAGGCAGGGCGGTGAACTCAGGTTCGCCGCCGGCCTGATAGACGTCCTGCCAGAGGCTGACCTTGAGGCCGACGAACTCATCGGTGCGCGTCTGCTCGCGGGTGTAGGGCACGACCAGCAGGTGCTCCAGCGCCGGCAACTGGGCGCAGACCTGGTTGATCTTCTCGACCTGGTCGATCACCTTGCCGGCATAGTGATAACCGGCACAGGCGATCAGCAGCTTGGGCGCGATCTGGCCAAAACGATCGATGATGCCGTGCAGCCCGAACTCGGGGGAGGCGTTGGACCAGACCGCCCCCAGGCTAGCGCTGGCAAGCATGGCCACCAGCGTTTGCCAGGTGTTGGGCATGATCGCGGCGATACGATCGCCTGGCTGGATGCCGAGGGCCTTGAAGGCGCGTTGCACGCCGGCGACCTCGGCGGCCAGTTGACGGTGGCTGAGTACCTCGCGTGTGCCGTCCTCACGCACGGCGATCAGCGCCGGATGCGTGTCGCGCCGGCGCAACAGGTGTTCTGCATAGTTGAGTGTGCCACCTGCGAACCAGCGCGCGTCCGGCATCTGCGCGCCTTCGCTGAGCACCTGCGAGGGCAGACTGTGCCAGCGCACTTCGAAGAACGCGCAGAGACTCTGCCAGAACGCTTCGCGCTGCTCGATGCTCCAGCGGTGCAGGTCTGCGTAGTTGGCGAGCTGCAGCCCAAGGTCCTGGTTCACCTGGCGGCGGAAGTGGTCCATTCGGCTGGCCTGGACCTGCGCGGGGCTGGGGCGCCACAGTACGTCGCTCATGCGAACCTCCTCGGTCGGTGGGGCATCGACACGGCCTGCCAGGCGCCGTCTTGAAGGTACATTCAAGACGGTCCCTGATTGAACTCTAGACCTTACTGCGCCAACCAGCCGCCATCCACGTTCCAGGCGGCGCCACGCACCTGGCTGCCGGCCTCGCTGCACAGGAAAAGCGCCAGCTCGCCCAGGTGCTCGGGGGTGACGAAGGCCAGCGAGGGCTGTTTTTCGGCCAGCAGGTCATGCTGGGCCTGCCGAGAGTCGCCGCCTGCCGCTGCGCGGTCGTCGATCTGCTTCTGCACCAGCGGGGTCAGCACCCAGCCGGGGCAGATGGCATTGCAGGTCACGCTGCTGGTCGCGGTTTCCAGCGCCACCACCTTGGTCAAGCCGATCACTCCGTGTTTTGCCGCCACGTAGGCGGCCTTGCCGGTGGAACCCACCAGGCCGTGCACCGAGGCAATGTTGATGATGCGCCCCCAGCCGCGTTCGCGCATGCCCGGCAGGGCCAGGCGGGTGCCGTGGAACACGGCCGAGAGGTTCAAGGCGATGATCTTGTCCCAGCTCTGCACCGGGAAGGCTTCCACCGGCGCGACGTGCTGGATGCCGGCGTTGTTGACGAGGATGTCGACGCCGCCGAACTCGCGCTCGGCCAGGGCGAACAGGGCCTCGATCTGCGTCACCTCGGACAGGTCGGCCGGATGGTGCGCGACCTTCACGCCGTGGCGGGCGATCTCGGCGAGCGCCGGTTGTGGATCGCCGAAACCGTTGAGCAGGATGTTGGCACCTGCCCGGGCCAGTACCTGGGCGATGCCCAGGCCGATACCGCTGGTGGATCCGGTGATGAGTGCCGTCTTGCCGTCTAGAGTCATGTGCCGCTCCTTACACGATGCCGATAGCGTTGAAACGATCAGGGTGTCTTTCAGTCGAGGGCCGGATCAGCGCCGCGGGTCGAACGCCTCGCGCAGCGCATCGCCGATGAATACCAGCAGCGACAGGATCACCGCCAGCGCGAAGAATGCGGTGAAGCCCAGCCAGGGGGCTTGCAGGTGCTGCTTGCCCTGGGTGACCAGCTCACCCAGCGACGCGGTGCCGGCCGGCATGCCGAAGCCGAGGAAGTCCAGTGCTGTCAGGGTGGTGATGGCACCGGTCAGCATGAACGGAATGTAGGTCAGTGTGGCGTTCATGGCATTGGGCAGGATATGCCGCAGCATCACCTGGGTGTCAGGCAGGCCCAGTGCACGGGCGGCCTTGACGTACTCCAGGTTACGCCCGCGCAGGAACTCGGCGCGTACCACGTCGACCAGGGTCAGCCAGGAGAACAGCGCCATGATCCCCAGCAACCACCAGAAATTCGGTTCGACGAAGCCGGACAGGATGATCAGCAGATACAGCACCGGCAACCCCGACCAAACCTCCAGCAGGCGCTGGCCGAGCAGGTCGACCCAGCCGCCGTGGTAGCCCTGCAGCGCGCCGGCGGCGACGCCGATCAGCACGCTGACCAGGGTCAGGGCGAAGGCGAACAGCAAGGAAATACGTGTGCCATACAGCACCCGCGCGAGCACGTCGCGGCCCTGATCGTCGGTGCCCAGCCAATTGCTTGCGCTGGGCGGGCTGGGGGTGGGCACCTGCAGGTCGTAGTTGGGCGTGTCGGCACTGAAGGGAATGGGGGCGAACAGCATCCAGCCGCCCTGGCCTTCGATCAATTGGCGCACATACGCGCTGCGGTAGTCGGGCTGGAAGGGCAGCTCACCGCCGAACTGCTGCTCGGTGTAGCGCTTGAGTGCGGGGGTGTACAGCTCGCCCTTGTACGAAAGCAGCAGCGGCTTGTCGTTGGCCACCAGCTCTGCACCCAGGCTCAGCAGCAGGAGGGCGGCGAACAGCCACAGCGAAACCCAGCCCAGGCGATTATGGCGAAAACGCTGCAGGCGGCGCCGGGCGACAGGCGAGAGCATCAGTGCGTCCTCGTGTCGAAGTCGATGCGCGGGTCGAGCAAGGTGTACGACAGGTCGCCTACCAGACGAATCAGCAAGCCTGCCAGGGTGAAGATGAACAGGGTGCCGAACACCACCGGGTAGTCCCGCGAGACGGCCGCCTCGTAGCTCATGCGCCCTAGGCCGTCGAGCGAGAAGATCACTTCGATCAGCAATGAACCAGCGAAGAACACCGTGATCAACGCCTGCGGCACCCCGGCCACCACCAGCAGCATGGCATTGCGCAGCACATGGCCGTACAGCACCCGGCGTTGGCTCAAGCCCTTGGCCCGGGCGGTGACCACATACTGGCGCGAGATCTCGTCGAGGAAGGCGTTCTTGGTCAGCAGGGTGAGGGTGGCGAACCCACCGATCACCAAGGCCCCGACCGGCAGAACCAGGTGCCAGAAGTAATCGGCGACCTTGCCCAGCAGGCTCAGTTGGTCGAAGTCTTCCGAAACCAGCCCGCGCACCGGGAACCAGTTCAACGACGTGCCGCCGGCGAACAGTACGATCAGCAGCAGGGCGAAGAGGAACGAGGGCAGTGCGTAGCCAACCACGATCAGCGCGCTGCTCCAGGCATCGAAACGGCTGCCGTGGCGCACAGCCTTGCGGATGCCCAAGGGGATCGAGACCAGGTAGGTGATCAGCGTCGCCCAGAAGCCCAGCGACAGGGTGACGGGCAACTTGTCGAGAATCAGGTCGGTGACCTTGGCGCCACGGAAGAAACTCTGGCCAAAATCGAGCCGGGCATACTGGCCGAGCATCAGCCACAGGCGCTCCGGGGCGCTCTTGTCGAAGCCGTACTGGCGCTTGATCTCCTCGATCAGCTTGGGGTCCAGCCCACGACTGGCGCGAGACTCGCCCTGTATCACCTCGACCCGCGCGCCGGGGGCGCCGCCGCCAATGCCTTGCAGGCGCGCCACGGCCTGCTCCACAGGGCCGCCGGGAGCCGCCTGGACGATGGCGAAGTTCACCAGCAGGATCGCCAGCAGGGTCGGAATGATCAGCAGCAGACGCCGCAGGATATAGGCGGTCATGGCGCAACCTTCGTACGTTCAGCCATCTGCTGATTGGTCAGCGCCGTGGGGCTGAGCTCCCACCAGGTATCCAGGCCTTCGTCGTAGGCGGCCTGCACCTTGGGCAGGCCGAAGCGGTTCCACCAGACGGTCGAGCTGCCGGGCGGGTAATAGTTTGGAATCCAGTAGTAGTTCCACTGCAGCACCCGGTCCAGGGCGTGGGCATGGCGCAGCATGTCGGCCTGGGTCGAGGCGCGTACCAGGCCATCGAGCAGGTGGTCGACCGCCGGGTCCTTGAGCACCATGAGGTTGTTCGAACCAGGGTCATTGGCGGCGGCGGAGCCAAAGTAGTTGTATTGTTCCGAGCCGGGTGACAGCGTCACCGGGTAGCCGGTCACGACCATGTCGTAGTCGCGCGCCATCAGCCGGTTGATGTACTGCGCCGAGTCGACGTTGCGGATATTCAGCTCGATGCCGATTTGCGCCAGATTGCGCTTCCAGGGCAAGAGCAAGCGCTCGAGGCCCGATTGCCCGTTGAGGAAGGTGAAGCTCAGCGCGGTGCCATCGGCGTTTACCAGGCGATCGCCTTCGGGGCGCCAGCCCGCAGCCTGGAGCAGCTCGAGTGCCTGCAACTGCTGTTTGCGGACGATGCCCGTGCCATCGGTCACCGGTGCCGTGAACACTTGGCTGAAGACCTCGTCGGGGATCTGGCCGCGTAGCGGTTCGAGCAGTTTGAGTTCCTCGGCGTCGGGCAGCTCGCGTGCTGCGAGCGGGGTGTTGGAGTACAGGCTTTGCTGGCGGATGTAGAGGTTGCGCATCATCTGCCGGTTGCTCCACTCGAAGTCCCAGAGCATGGCCAGCGCCTGGCGTACACGGCGGTCGCGAAACACCGGCTTGTCGAGGTTGAATACGAACCCCTGGGCGTTCTGTGGCTTGGCAGGGCCCAGATGGGCGCGCTGCAGGCGGCCATCGTCGAGCTGGGCGCCGTTGTAGCCCAGGGTGTAGGCGGTGGCGGAGAACTCGCGGTTGTAATCGTAGCCGCCGCCCTTGAGTACCTGGCGGGCCACCTCGGTGTCGCCGAAGTACTCGACGCGCAAGCGCTGGAAGTTGTAGCGCCCGCGGTTGACCGGCAGGTCCCTGGCCCACCAGTCGGCGTCACGCTCGAAGGTGATGCTGCGGCCGTTGTCGATCCGGCTGATGCGGTAGGGGCCACTGCCTACCGGTTTCTCGAACCCGGCGCCATTGGCAAAGTCGCGTGCCTGCCAGTCGTGTTCCGGCAGTACCGGCAGGCTTGCCAGGTCCAGCGGCAGGGTGCGGCCATGGGGTTGCTTGAAGTCGAAACGAACGCTGCGCGGGCCTTCCACGGTGACCCCGGCAACCTCGGCGAACTGCGTGCGGTATTTGAGGCTGCCCTTGCTCATCAGCAGCTCGAAGGTGAAACGCACGTCCTCGGCGCGCACTGGTGTGCCGTCGGCAAAGGTGGCACGCGGGTCGATTTCGAAACGCAACCAGGCGTCGTCCGGACCACGCTCCATCCGGCGGGCGATCAAGCCATAGACCGTGTACGGCTCATCGAACGAGCGGACTGCCAGCGGTGCATACAGCCAGCCATCGACCTCGCTGACGCCGGTGCCCTTGTCGATATACGGCAGGATATGGTCGAACTGGCCAATCTCGATGGCCGAGCGCCGCAAGCTGCCGCCCTTGGGGGCGTGCGGGTCGACGTAGTCGAAGTGCGAGAAGTTGGCGGGGTAGCGCGGCGCTTCACCGTAGACGGTGAGGGCGTGGGAGGGCGCGGCCTGGGTGGTCAATGCCAGGCATGACAGCAAGCATCCGACCAACAGACGGCTCAGCCCCCGGCAGGAGCGGGCTTGCCCCGCGATCGGCAGCTGCGAGACGCAGGAGGTGACGGTACTGGCCCTGTCGCGGGACAAGCCCGCTCCTACAAGGGCGCTGCAGGGGCGGGCGAACAAGACCGAATCAGTCCTGGCGGCTGGTCACTTCCAGCAGGTGGTAGCCGAACTGGGTCTTGACCGGGCCCTGCACGGTGTTGACTGGCGCGCTGAACACCACGGTGTCGAATTCCTTGACCATCTGGCCTGGGCCGAAGGAGCCCAGGTCACCGCCCTGGCGGCTGGACGGGCAGGTGGAGTTGGCCTTGGCGATTTCGCCGAAGTCGGCACCGGCTTCGATCTGAGCCTTGAGTTCGTTGCACTTCTCTTCGCTGCTGACGAGGATGTGGCGGGCGGTGGCACGTGCCATGGGAACTGCTCCTTGATGTGAAACGGCAAGCCTAGCGCAATTGGCGGCGAAATGTCTCGCAAGGCTTGCCGTAAGCCTCCTACAACTGACCTGCCGCCCGGCGCAGCAAGGCGTCGGTCGAATCCCAGCCCAGGCAGCCATCGGTGATCGACACGCCGTATTTCAACGCGCCCTTGCCCAGCGCCTGGCAGCCATCGAACAGGTGCCCCTCGAGCATCACGCCGACGATCGAGGTGTCACCGGCCAGGCGCTGGTTCAGCACATCCTCGAATACCGCGGGCTGACGCGCCGGATCCTTGCCGCTGTTGGCGTGGCTGCAATCGACCATGATCCGCGCCGCAAGCCCGGCCTTGGCCAGCCCCTGGCGGGCCAGGGCGATGCTGTCGGCATCATAGTTCGGGCCCTTGTGGCCGCCGCGCAGCACCAGGTGGGTATCCGGGTTGCCGAAGGTCTCGATGATCGCCGGGTAGCCTTGCGCATCCATGCCGAAGTGGCGGTGCGGCGCCGCGGCGCTGCGCATGGCGTCGGTAGCGATGGCAACCCCACCGTCGGTGCCGTTCTTGAAGCCGACCGGCAGCTCCAGGCCGCTGACCATCTCACGGTGAATCTGTGATTCAGTCGTGCGCGCGCCGATGGCCGCCCAGCTCAGCAGGTCATCGAAATAGCCCGCGGCCATCGGTTGGAGCAGTTCGGTGGCGATCGGCAAGCCGCGTTCGAGCATGCCCAGCATCAGGCCTCGGGACAGGGCGATACCGGCATGCATGTCGTCGCTGCCGTCCAGGTGCGGGTCGTAGGCCAGGCCTTTCCAGCCGACGGTGGTGCGCGGTTTTTCCACGTAGGCACGCATCACCAGCAGCAGCTTGTCATCGACTTCGCGGCTCAGGGCCGCCAGGCGGTCGGCGTATTCCAGGGCCGAGCGTGGATCGTGGATCGAGCAGGGGCCGACGATCACCAGCAACCGTGGGTCGCGGCCTTCGAGAATGGCGCGCACGGCCTGGCGATGGGCGTGGACTTGTTGGGCGAGTTCGCTGGAAAGCGGCATCTGCTGCTTGAGCAGATGGGGGCTGGGCAGGCGCTGGCTGACGGAGGCGTTGGCAGCGGCAGGTTGGGTCAGGGGCAGAGCGAGATTCGAAGCTTGCATGGCGTTGTTTCCCTGGGCGGACGGCGGGTGCTTCCCGCGCGGTCGGCCCTATCGAGGTGTTCGACAGGTATTCGGATGATTACTGTGTGCAGCGTCGCCACCAGTGATGGACCGTACGGAGGCGGCAGGCTGGCCCGAACGGGATTGGCTAAATCGCCAGGCGTAGGTGTCTGCGTAGGGGTAGCTGGTGTAGTTCATGAATCTGTCCTCGGAACGAATGAATGTTTTTCAGGGCCTGGAAACGCAAAACCCCCGGTCGGGGAGCCGACCGGGGGTTTGAGTATTCTCATGTTCGGCGGCCCCTCGAAGGTGGGCGCCGTGTGGGTATCGGCGCCTAGTGGCTAAACCAATACCCAAAATAGGAGCAGGCGACGGTACGACCGGCAACGGCCAGCACAGGGCGCGAGATGCGACCGGTGGTGTTGGCGTGATTGCAGGTATGTTTCGACATGTTGCTCTCCAGTGAGTGGGGTCGAGCTTACTGCACCTGTAACGCTGTGTTCAATGGATAAATGCTATCGCGGTGATAATCCGGGGCAGCGACGCGGCCCCGGCGGGGTGCGATCACAGCGGGTAGTGCTTGAGTTCTCGCGCAATCAGCATCCGTTGAATCTCGCTCGAGCCCTCGTAGATCTGCGTGATGCGCGCATCGCGGTAGTACTTCTCCACCGGATAGTCCTCAAGATACCCATAGCCGCCATGCACCTGGATGGCCATGGAGCACACCCGTTCGGCCATTTCCGAGGCGAACAGCTTGGCCTGCGAGGCTTCCGACAGGCATGGCTTGCCGGCCGTGCGCAGGCGCGCGGCGTGGAGGATCAGCAGGCGTGCGGCGTTGACCTGCACCTGCATGTCGGCCAGCAGGTTGGCGATGCTTTGGTGCTCGCTGATCGGTTTGCCGAACTGGATACGCTCGCGCGAATAGGTCAGCGCGGCCTCGAACGCGGCACGGGCAATGCCCAGGGCCTGGGCGGCGATGCCGATGCGTCCGCCTTCGAGGTTGGACAGGGCAATGGCCAGGCCCTTGCCGCGCTCACCCAGCAGATTGGCGGCCGGGATGCGGCAGTTGTCGAGGGTGACTGCGCAGGTGTCAGAGGCGCGGATGCCCATCTTGTGTTCGCTGCGATCGACCTTGAAGCCTGGGTTGTCGGTCTCTACCAGGAACGCCGACAGGCCTTTCTTGCCCAGCTCCGGATCGGTGACGGCAAAGACGATGGCCAGCCCCGCACGGCGGGCGTTGCTGACGAACTGCTTGGCGCCGCTGATGACCCAGTGGCCGTCCACCAGCTCGGCGCGTGTGCGCAGGTTATGGGCTTCGGAGCCGGCCTGCGGCTCGGTCAGGCAGAAGCAGCCAATCACTTCGCCACTGGCCAGGCGCGGCAGCCATTGCTGCTGTTGCTCAGCGCTGCCATAAGCCAGCAGAGGGCCGCAGCCGACCGAGTTGTGGATGCTCATCATCGCACCGGTCGCGCCGTCGCCAGCCGAGATTTCTTCTACCGCCAGGGCATAGGCGACGTAGTCGGTGTAGCTGCCGCCGAAGGTGTCGGGCACGACCATGCCCAGCAGGCCCAGCTCGCCCATGGCGCGGACCACGTCATCGTCGATCCAGCCAGCCTTCTCCCAGGCCTGGGCATGGGGCGCGATCTCGCCACGGGCAAAGTCCCGGGCCATGTCGCGGATCATGATCTGTTCTTCGCTCAGTTCCAGGTCTTGCATGCTGTGTACTCCCGGGCTCACAGGCCTTCGAAGAATTGATCGACCCGCTGGCGCGACAGCGCGGCGAGTGTGGGCGGGTTCCAGCGGGGCTGCTTGTCCTTGTCGACGATCAGCGCACGCACGCCCTCGATGATGTCGCCATGGGCGAACCACTGGCGGTCCAGGTGCAGCTCCATGGCGAAGCATTCTTCCAGGCTCAGGCGGCGACCGCGACGCAACATCTCCAGGGTAACCGCCATCGCCAGTGGTGAACGGGTTTCCAGCTGATCGGCGGTGGCCAGCGCCCAGGGGCGGCTGTCGCCGATGCTCACGGCGCGCAGTTGCTCGATGATGCTGGTCAGGTCGGGCAGGGCGAAGAAGTGATCGATGGCCGGGCGCAGTTTGGCCAGGGGCGCGTCTTCCAATATCTGCGAGCCAAGTTTGGCGAGCAGACCTTGCAGATCCTTGAGTGGCTGGTCGCCGAAGTTCAGATGGTCCAGGCCTTCGTCCAGCGCGGCCAGCTTTGCGCTGTCCACATACCAGTCCGCCAGCCCGCAGTACAGCGCATCGGCGGCCTGGATCTGCGCGCCGCTGACACCCAGGTAGATCCCTAGCTCGCCAGGGATGCGCGAAAGGAAGTAGCTGCCGCCGACATCGGGGAAGTAGCCGATACCGACTTCGGGCATCCCTAGACGACTGCGTTCGGTGACGATGCGCAGGTCCGCGCCCTGGGCCAGGCCCATGCCGCCACCGAGGGTGAAGCCGTCCATCAGTACCAGGATGGGTTTGCGGTAATGATGGATGCACAGGTCGAGGGCATATTCCTCGACGAAGAAGCGTTCATGCAGGTCGCTGCCGGACTTGAAGCTGTCGTGCAGCGAGCGGATGTCACCCCCAGCGCAGAAGCCCTTGGGGCCTTCGCCGCGCAGCACCACGGCCTTGACTTGCGGATCTTGCGCCCAGGCGTCGAGGTGATGCTGCAGGCTGCGCACCATGTCGAGGGTCAGGGCGTTGAGGCCGGAGGGACGGTTGAGTGTCAGGTGGCCGATGTGATTGCGGGTGTCGGCCAGAACATGATCCGTGGCCGTTGGTTGAGCGTGCGCGGTCATCGCGGTCTCCCTGCTTTGTTATTGATTTTCCAAGTCAAGTCTGGAAATACGCTGGAGGATCAACGGATCCTGCCATGCGTATTTGCCTGACACAATTGGTAAATCTGCAGGGGAAGGGTGCATTTTTGTGGCAGATGATCAGGCATCTGCCGTGTGGGTGCTGGCCCTTTCGCGGGCAAGCCCGCTCCCACAAGCTCTGGTGTGATCCTTGGTGGGAGCGGGCTTGCCCGCGAAAAGAGCGACGCGCACTCGCCTCAGTTACGATCCAGCCACACCGTCTGCACGTTACAGAACTCGCGCACACCAAAGTGCGACAGCTCACGCCCGAAACCGCTCTTCTTGACGCCGCCGAACGCTACGCGGGGGTCGGAGGCACAGTAGCCGTTGATGAACACACCGCCGGTGTCCAGCGCCGAGGTCATGCGCTCTGCCTTTGCCAGGTCGGCGGTGTAGATCGTCGCCGCCAGGCCGAACTCGCTGTCGTTGGCCAGTTCCACCGCGTGCTCGGCGTCACGGGCGCTGATGATCGCCGCCACCGGGCCGAACAGCTCCTGCTTGAAGGCAGTCATGTCGCGGGTCACGTTGGCGAACACGGTCGGCTCGTAGAAGTTGACGCTGCCTTCAACCTTCTTGCCGCCCAGCAGCAACGTGGCGCCTTCGGCGAGGGTTGCCTGAACCTGGCCATCGAGCTCGTCGCGCAGGTCGAAGCGGGCCATCGGGCCGATGTACGTGTCGTCCTGCAGTGGGTTGCCGATTTTCAGGGCGCGGGTCGCTTCCACGAACTTCTGCGTGAAGGCATCGACGATGCTGTCTTCCACGATGAAGCGTTTGGCCGCGGCGCAGACCTGGCCGGTGTTCTGGTAGCGGCCGATCACTGCAGCCTTGACGGCGGCATCGAGGTCGGCATCCGCCAGCACGATGAACGGATCGGAGCCGCCCAGTTCGAGCACGCACTTCTTCAGTGCTGCGCCCGCTTGGGCACCGATGGCCATGCCGGCACGCACGCTGCCGGTGAGGGTAATGGCGGCGATGCGCGGGTCATTGATCGCGCGGGTGACGCCATCCGGAGTGACGTTGATCACTTCGAACACGCCTTGCGGCAGGCCAGCCTGCTTGAACAGCTCGGCCAGCAGGTAGGCGCTGCCCATCACGTTCGGCGCGTGCTTGAGCACATAGGTGTTGCCGGCCAGCAGGGCGGGGACGGCGCCACGCAGCACTTGCCAGATCGGGAAGTTCCACGGCATCACCGCGAGGATAGGGCCGAGCGGGCGGTATTCGATACGCGCTTTCTCGACCTGGGTGGCCTCGGGGGCGAGCATGGCCGGGCCGTGTTCGGCGTACCACTGGCACAGGCCGATGCACTTGGTCACTTCGCCACGGGCCTGGGCGATCGGCTTGCCGATTTCGCGGGTGATCATCACCGCGAAGGCCTCGTGGTTGGCCTGCAGTGCGTTGGCCAGAGCGATCAGGTATTCGCTGCGCTGACCCAGCGACACCTGGCGCCACTGGGCGTAGCCGGCCTTGGCGCGTTGCAGGGCTGCGTCCAGTGCGGCATCGGTGTCGTAGGGGTAGGCGCCAATCTGTTCGCCGCTGTACGGGTCGACGGAAATGGCATGGGTCAGGCTGCTGATCTCGCTCATGGCGGGTCCTCTTGTTGTCTTGGCGATGTCGTATTCGACTGAAGGCCAGACTAATGGCGTGCGCCTTTACTTAAAACTGAATAATAATGAGCGAAACATTCACGAATGGAGAAAGCCTGTGGACCTGGTGCAACTGGAGATGTTCAAGGCCGTGGCCGAACACGGCAGCATCAGCGCTGCCGCCCAACACATCCATCGGGTGCCGTCGAACCTGACCACCCGTATCAAGCAGCTCGAAGAAGACCTGGGGGTGGAGCTGTTCATCCGCGAGAAGAGTCGCCTGCGCCTGTCTCCGGCGGGCTGGAACTTCCTGGAGTACACCCGGCGCATCCTGGAGCTGGTGCAGGAGGCGCGCTCGACCGTGGCCGGCGAAGACCCGCAAGGCACCTTTGCCCTCGGCTCGCTGGAGAGCACCGCAGCGGTGCGCATTCCTACGGTGCTGGCGGCCTATAACCAGCGTTATCCGAAGGTCGATCTGGACCTCTCCACTGGCCCGTCGGGGACCATGCTCGAAGGGGTGCTGTCCGGGCGGCTGGTGGCAGCCTTCGTCGACGGCCCGGTGCTGCATCCAACCCTTGAGGGCATGCCGGTGTTCGAGGAGGAGATGATGGTCATCGCACCCTTGAACCACGCCCCGGTCAGCCGCGCCCAGGATGTCAACGGCGAAAGCATCTACGCCTTCCGTGCCAACTGCTCGTACCGGCATCATTTCGAGAGCTGGTTCGTCAAGGACAAGGCCGTCCCGGGCAAGATCCACGAGATGGAGTCGTACCACGGCATGCTCGCCTGTGTCAGCGCCGGTGCAGGCCTGGCACTGATGCCCCGCAGCATGCTCGACAGCATGCCCGGCGCCAGTACGGTCAGCGCCTGGCCGTTGTCCGAGGATTTCCGTTACCTCAAGACCTGGCTGGTGTGGCGTCGCGGTACGGTGTCACGCAGCCTGAGCATGTTCATTCGCCTGCTGGAGGAGCAGGCCGGGGAAGGGATGCAGGGCGACAAAACAGACACTTTCTGACTTTTTCTTAGGCAATAGTGGCAAATGACTTTCATCTTTTATCGCGGCTGATGATAATCAGAAAAGTATTACTACTTGTGACCCCAGGTGGGATGGCCTGGGGCGCAAGTGAAGAACGAGAGGCCAAGCCTCCACTTGCTGCAGGCACGACCCACCAGGGCACCTGCCCGTGAAGACCTTCTGGAGTAGTCATTGATGAAAACCCGTCTTGCCACCTCGCTGGCCGCCGCAGTACTGGCTCTGGCCGGTGCCAACCTGGCCCAGGCCGCGCAAATCTCCGGTGCCGTGGGCGCCACCAGCCAGGGCGACATGACCTATCGCATCGGCCTGTCGTTCGACTGGGACAAGAAATGGCTGCAGAGCAGCACCGGTCACCTGACCGGTTATTGGGATGGCGCCTACACCTACTGGGAGGGTGGCGACTACAGCGGCGCGCACTCCCTGTCGTTCAGCCCGGTATTCGTCTATGAGTTCGGCGATTCGGGCTACGTCCCGTTCATCGAGGCCGGTATCGGCCTGGCCGCCTTCTCCAAGACCGACGTCGGTGATCAGAAGCTGGGCTCGTCGGTCAACTTCGAAGACCGCATCGGCTTCGGCCTGAAGCTGCCGGGTCAGCAGAAGATCGGCATTCGCGCCACGCATTACTCCAACGCCGGCATCAAGCAGCCGAACGACGGCATCGAGTCGTACGCGCTGTTCTACAGCGCCGGCTTCTAAGCGCTGCCTGTGCACCGTCGGTATCGGTCCGACGGTGCATCACGCCGCGCCGTGCTAGCCCTGGCCAAAGGCGTGCTTGACGAGCCCTCTGCCAGGTCAGGGCCGGCGAGCAGTACGCAGGTCTCGTTCATCTCAGGCCTTGCGCCGTAGCAAGAGGATGAAGAACAGCCCGCCGATGGCTGCCGTGGCGATGCCGATCGGCAGATCCTGCGGGGCGATCAGCGTGCGTGCGCCAACATCGACCCAGATCATGAACAGCGCCCCGAGCAAGGCACAGGCCGGCAGCAGCCGGCGATGCTCGGCACCCACCAGGCGGCGAGCGACGTGGGGCAGCATCAGGCCGACGAAACCGATGGCGCCCGACAGCGACACCAGCACACCGGTCAGCAACGCCGTGCCGACGAACACCTTGGCCCGCACACGCCGGGTGTCGAAGCCCAGGCTGACAGCGGTCTGCTCGCCACTCATCAGCGCGTTCAGCGCCCGCGCCAGGCTCATCAACAGCACGAAGCCCGCCAGCACGCAAACGGTCGGCAGCCACAGCAGCGACCACTGTGCCAAGCCCAGGCCGCCAAGCATCCAGAACATCACCGAGGCGGCGGCATGCGGGTCGCCGGTGTAGAGCAGCAGGTTGGCGGCGGCCATCACCACGAACGACACCGCCACCCCGGCCAGCAGCAGGCGATCGCTTTCCAGGCGCCCACCACGACTGGCCACGCCGAGCACCAGCAGCATGCTGCCCAACGCGCCGATGAACGCGGCCAGGGGCAGGCTGAAGGCACCGGCGAACGGGCCGAGAAACAGCACCACCAGCACTGCGCCGAACACCGCCCCGGAGCTGACACCCAGCAGGTGCGGGTCGGCCAGAGGGTTGCGGGTCACTGCCTGCAGGGCGCCGCCGACCAGTGCCAACCCTGCACCGACCAGCGCTCCCAGCAGCACGCGCGGCGCGCGGATCTGCCAGATGATCTGCGCCTGGCCGCGGCTCCAGTCGCCGCCTTGCTCCAGCCCCACCTGCTGCAAAACAATGCCGACGACCTTGCCCAGTTCGACCTGCGCCGAGCCGAACCCCAGTGACAGCAGGCACGACAGCAGCAAGGCCAGCAGCAGCGAAACGATCAGCAGGCGATAGCCCGCAGGGCTGCGAATCGGCATCAGCGGCGGGCCTCGGCGAACGGCTGCGGATGCAAGGCCGTGGCCAGGGTCTCGATGGCCTGGGCGTTCTCCACCGACGGTGTCACCTCCAGGTACGACAGCACCACGAAACGCTGCTTGCGGATCGCCTCGACACTGCCCAGTGCCGGGTGCTGTAGAAGGAAGTCGCGTTTCTGCTGCCAACTGGTGGGCCCGTAGTCGACGATGACGATCACCTGCGGATCGCGTTCCACCACGCTTTCCCAGTTCACCTGGGTCCAGCTGGCGGCGACATCGCTCATGACGTTATCGCCCCCCGCAGCGCTGATCAGCGCCTGCGGCATCCCGAGGCGCCCGGAGGTAGTGGGGCGGTCTTCGCCGCTGTCATAGAGGAATACGCGCGGCCGTTGCCTGACCTCGGCCATCTGCGCAGCGACGCGCTCGACGCGTTGGCGCAACTGGTTGACCAGCGCGGTAGCGCGCTCGCGCACATCGAAGATGCGGCCAAGGTTGTCGAGGTCGCGGTAGAGGTCGTCGAGGCTGGCCTGGCGTTGCGGCATGATCCAGGAACACGACTCGCTCAGTTCGTACACCGGGATATCGAAGGGCGCGAGGGTCTGTGGGGTGACCGGCCCGCCGATTCGCATGCCGTAGCTCCAGCCGGCGAGGAAGAAGTCGGCGTTGGCATCGAGCAGGTTTTCTACCGACACGTAGCGCGGCGCCAGCTCTGGCAGCCCGTCGAGTGCTTCGCGCAGGCTTGGGTCGAGGGTTTTCCAGCCGCTGATACCGCTGTAGCCGGCCATGTGATCGCGCAGGCCGAGGGCGAGGAGCATACCGGTGAGATTGATATCGTGGCTGACGGCATGCTGCGGCGCATGGGTGAAGGTGACGTCGCGTTCGCAACTGCGCACGGTCAGTGGATAGTTGTCGGCCTCGGCGGCCAGCGGCAGGGCGGCCAGCAGGGCCAGGCTGGTGAGCAGCGATTTCATGCGGGGCTGATCCAGGTAATGCGTGGATGGGAGGCCAGCGGGTGACGGTCGACCAGGGCCTGCACGCCGAACACCTCCGCCAGGCACTGCTCGGTGAGCACCTGCCCTGGCGTGCCGTGGGCGACGATGCGCCCGGCATCGATCACGTACAGCCGATCGCAGAAGGCGGCGGCCAGGTTCAGATCGTGGAAGCTGGCCAGCAGGCTCAGGCCGGTGTTGCGCAGTTGCTGCAGCAGCGCCAGCTGAAAGCGTGGGTCGAGGTGATTGGTCGGTTCGTCGAGGATCAGCAGCCGAGGTTGCTGGACCAGCGCTCGGGCCAGCAGCACGCGCTGTTTTTCTCCGCCCGACAGGCAGATGAAGGCATCGAGGGCGCGCGGCAGCAGGTCGAGCCTGGCCAGGGTGTCGTCGATCAGACTCGCGTCGCCATCACCGTCGAACCAGCCCAGGTGCGGGGTACGGCCCATGGCAACGACGTCACGCACGCTCAAGCCGAAGTCTTCAGGGAACTCCTGCAGCATCACCGCGATGCGCTGGGCGACCCAGCGTGGGTTGCGCTGCCAGATATCCTCGCCATCGAGGTGCACCTGCCCGGCGATGGGGCGATTGAAACGGTAGGCGCAGCGCAGCAGGCTGGTCTTGCCGCTGCCGTTGGGGCCGATCAGGCCGACGAATTCACCGGCGCCGATCTGCAGGTCGATGCCTTCCAGCAGCGGCTGCCCCCCGCTGTGCGGTGACCAGTGCAGGCCTTGGATATGCAGGGTAGGGCATGACATGGATGAACCAACCGTCGCAGGGTGAGTGATACCCGTACGGTGGAGGTGCGCGCAGCTGTCGCGGGCGTGCGGCAGCCGCGAGAACCGGCCTGCGCCCGCCCACCGCGGGAGTTGCCAACTGCTGTGACAGGCCGGTCTCCGGGCTTGCGAGGGGCATGAGGCATTCACCTTCCCATGCCGTTGGCACAGTGGTGTATCGAATGCATCGCTCGCTTACCGTTGCGGGGGCAGCGCCGGACTGCTCGCATGGGCGAGGCACCGGCTTCCCGTTTAATCCCCGGCTCGGCGGCAGGGGACACCTGAAACAAGGGGCGCATCTGAGCATTTATGGGGTGGGGAGTCAACCGGCCCTGTCGCGGGGGGGGGCGCCCGCGCCAGGGCCGACACGTTCAGGCCGGCAATGATCAGCTGCGCTTGAGCACCAGCGTCAGGATGTCGTAACTGGCCACCAGTTCACCGAGCTGGTTGGTCACCTCCACATCCCAGGCCACCACCCCTTGCGGCTGCCCCAACGGGCTGGTCTTGCCCTGGTCGATCTTGCGCTTGCAGGTCAGGCGCGCCTGGATCGTGTCACCGATCCCCACCGGGTTGATGAAGCGCAGGGTGTCCAGCCCGTAGTTGGCCAGTACCGGCCCTTCACCTGGCGACACGAACAGCCCGGCCGCCGCTGACAGCACGAAGTAGCCATGGGCGATGCGCTTGCCGAACTGCGACTGCTTGGCGGCGATTTCGTCGAAATGCATGTAGAAGTGGTCGCCCGACAGGCAGCCGAAGTTCACCAGGTCCGCCTCGGTGACGGTACGTCGGTGAGTCAGCAGCGATTCGCCGATGCGCAGTTCATCGAAGTAGCGACGGAACGGGTGCACCTCGGTCTCGATCACTTCGGCGCCGCGCACGTGCTCGCCGGTCACCGCTGCCAGCATGCTTGGCGAGCCCTGGATCGCGGCGCGCTGCAGATAGTGCTTGACCGCCCGCAGGCCGCCGAGCTCTTCGCCGCCCCCCGCACGCCCAGGGCCGCCGTGCTTGAGTTGTGGCAGCGGCGAGCCGTGCCCGGTGGACTCTAGCGCCGCCTCGCGATCGAGCACCAGCAGGCGTCCGTGCCAGGCGGCGGCCGCGGGAATGGCCTTGGCGGCGATGGCGCGGTCGCGGGTCACCAGGGTCGCCACCAGGCTGCCCTTGCCACGCGCGGCCAGGGCCAGGGCTTCGTCCAGGTCGTCGTAGGCCATCAGGGTGCTGACCGGGCCGAACGCCTCGATATCGTGAGCGCCGCCTTCGGCGTGTGGGTCGCGCGCTTGCAACAGGGTCGGGGCAAAGAACGCACCTTCGGCCACACCTTCGCCCACCGGCGAGAAGCCGTCGTCGGCGCCGAACAGCTGGTCGCAGCTTTGCAGCAGGCTGCGCACGCGCTCACCGACGTCACGCTGCTGGTCATGGGAGGCCAGCGCGCCCATGCGCACGCCTTCGACCGACGGATCGCCCACCACCACCTTGGCCAGGCGCTCGCGCAGGCGGGTGGCGACGGCATCCAGGTGCCTGGCCGGCACGATGGCGCGGCGAATGGCGGTGCATTTCTGGCCCGCCTTGGTGGTCATCTCGCGTACCACTTCCTTGACGTACAGGTCGAACTCCTCGTCGTCGGGGGTTACGTCCGGCCCGAGGATGGCGCAGTTCAGCGAGTCGGCCTCAGCGGTGAAGGGCACCGAGTTGCGCACCAGGTTCGGTGTCATGCGCAGCTTGGCTGCGGTGTCGGCGGAGCCGGTGAAGGTCACCAGGTCCTGGCCCTGCAGGCGCTCGAGCAGATCGCCGGTGCTGCCGATCACCAGTTGCAGGCTGCCGGGCGGCAGCAGGCCTGATTCGTCGATCAGGCGCACCACGGCTTCGGTCAGGTAGCTGGTGGAGGTCGCGGGCTTGACGATGCACGGCATGCCGGCGAGGAAAGTCGGTGCGAACTTTTCCAGCATGCCCCAGATCGGGAAGTTGAAGGCGTTGATGTGCACTGCCACACCTGCCCGTGGCACCAGGATATGGCTGCCGGCGAAGCGCCCTTGCTTGCCCAGCGGGATCGCCGGGCCTTCGTGCAGCAGGTTGCCCGAGGGCAACTCGCGGGTGCCGATGCCGGAGTAGGAAAACAGCGTGGCATTGCCGCCTTCGATGTCGATCCAGCTGTCGGCACGGGTCGCGCCGCTGTGGTGGGAGAGGGCGTAGAGCTGTTCCTTGCGCTCGGCCAGGTACAGCGCCAGGGCCTTCAGGCGGGCGGCGCGCTGTTGAAAGTCCAGGGCCATGAGCCCGGCGAGGCCCTGGCGGCGGCCGAAATCCAGCGCTTCGGCGAAGTTCGGGCGTTCCTCATGGCTATAGGCCAGGACCTGCCCATCGAGGGCGCTGCGCAGGGCCTGGGCGCCGTGCTGGCCAATCCAGCGACCGGCGATGAAGCTCTGCAGGGTGTGGGCTTCAGACATGCTGTTCTCCTGTGAGGGGCGCGGTTACCACAGCGCCAGGGTGTAGCCGATGATCAGGCGGTTCTCGTCCACGGCGTTGGTCAGGCCATTGCCGGAACGGAAGGTGACGTTGCGCCAGCGCAGGCTGACGTCCTTGAACGGGCCGCTCTGGATGACGTAGGTGATGTCGGTGTCGCGCTCGCGTTCGCGGCCATTGCTGAGGGTCGCGGTTTCGGCGTGGCGACCGTCGGTATAGCGAGTCATGAAGCTCAGGCCCGGAATGCCCATCGCGACGAAGTCGTAGTCATAGCGCACTTGCCAGGAGTCGAGACCTGCGCGGGTGAAGGTGTTGTAGGTGACCAGGTTGACCGTGTAGGGGTCGCCACCGTTGAGAAACGGAAACGCGCTGTCGCCGGACATCTGCTGCCAGGTGGCGGTGAACTTGTGGGCCTTCACGCCCAGGGTGAACATGGCGTTGAAGTTGCGGTTGTCGATGCGGCCTGCGCGTTCGGCGCCGTCGCCGCGGCTGTCGAAGTAGCGCAAGTCGCTGCGCAGGCTCATCCCTTCGCCCAGCGGCTGGGTGTGCAACAGCCCCAGGTATTGCTGGCGATAGATCTCGTCGAGCTTGGCGTAGTAGTAGCTGACGCTGGTCTGCGGGGTGATCGCGTAACTGCCGCCGCCGAAGTCGAAGTGGTCGCTGCTGGCCGCGCCGTAGCCGATGTCGTCGCGCCCGGATGAGTCGCGCAGGTTGGCCTTGGTCAGCCGTCCGGCGTTGACGGTCAGGCCCTCGATCTCCTGGCTGGTCAGCAGGCCACCCTGGAAGGTCGATGACAGCAGGCGGGTGTCGTTGTACACCACCACCGGCAGAATTGGCTGCAGGGTGCCCAGGCGCAGGGTGCTCTTCGATACGCGCAGCTTGCCGGTCAGCCCCAGCTCGCTGTAGTCGTCCACCGGCTCCAGGCTGTGCGGGCCGAAGGGCAGCAGGCCGGTGTTGCGCCGGTCGCGGCTGGAGTCGAGCTTGATCCCCAGTTGCCCCATGGCGTCCATGCCCAGGCCTATGGGGCCTTCGCTGAAGCCCGATTCGAAGCGCGCGGTGAAACCCTGGGCCCATTCCTCGGCCTTGGCTTGCGGCGCGTTGGACTGGCGGAAGTCGCGGTTGATGTAGTGGTTGCGCAGCTCGACGCGGGCGTGGCTGTCAGCGATGAAATCCGCCATGGCCGGCAAGGGCAGGGCGAGGGTGGCCAGCCAGGCGGCCGACTTGAGACGAGTGTGGTTCATTGTTGTTATATCCGACATTCGAGGTTCAAGGGTTCAGTGCTTGCTGGCGCCGGCAGCGCCGATCCCGGTCATGGAGCGAATGAACTGGCCCAGGTAGCGACCACGCTCTTCGCTGGCCCGTTGCGAGCTGTCGGTGACCGAGAAGGCCCAGGCACCGAGGAAGGCCAGGCTCATGGAGAACAGCGCCGGGTTGCTGTAGGGGAACAGCGCGCGCTCGTTGTGCAGCACGTTGACCCACACCGCCGGGCCCAGCACCACCAGCACGATGGCCGAGACCAGCCCAGCCATGCTGCCGGCTACCGCGCCGCGGGTGGTCAGGCCTTTCCAGAACATCGAGAGCAGCAGCACCGGGAAGTTGACCGAGGCGGCAATGGCCAGCACCAGGCCCGAGAGGAAGGCGATGTTCTGCGATTCGAACAGCAACCCCAACAGCACCGCGAGCAGGCCGATCAGCAGGGTGGCGATACGCGACATGCGCATTTCTTCCTGCTCGCTGGCCTGGCCCTTGCGCACGACGCAGGCATAGAGGTCGTGGGAGATCGCCGAGGCACCGGACAGCGCCAGGCCTGCGACCACGGCAAGAATCGTGGCGAAGGCCACTGCCGAGATGAAGCCCAGGAACAGGTTGCCGCCCACGGCCTGGGCCAGGTGCACGGCAACCATGTTGCCGCCGCCGATGATCGCGCCGCTGGCGTCGCGGTAGGCCGGCTCGGTCCCCACCATGACGATGGCGCCGAAACCGATGACGATCAGCAGCAGGTAGAAGTAGCCGATGAAACCCGTGGCGTAGAACACGCTCTTGCGGGCTTCCTTGGCGTCACTGACAGTGAAGAACCGCATGAGGATGTGCGGCAGCCCGGCGGTGCCGAACATCATGCCCAGCCCTAACGAGATGGCGTCGATGGGATTGGACAGCAGTGCGCCGGGGGCCATGATCGCCTGGCCCTTGGCATGCACCGCTACGGCGCTGGCGAACATCGCCTCGGTGCTGAAGCCGAAATGCTTGAGCACCATGAACGCCATGAAGGTGGTGCCCGACAACAGCATCACCGCCTTGATGATCTGCACCCAGGTGGTGGCGAGCATGCCGCCGAAGGTCACGTACAGCACCATCAGTACGCCCACCAGGGTGACGGCGTAGAGGTAGCTGATACCGAACAGCAACTCGATCAGCTTGCCGGCGCCGACCATCTGCGCCACCAGGTACAACAGCGCGACGGTCAGCGTGCCGAACGCGGCGCTCAGGCGTACCGGGGCCTGTGCCAGGCGGTAGGAAACCACGTCGGCGAAGGTGTACTTGCCCAGGTTGCGCAGGCGCTCGGCAATCAGGAACAGGATGATCGGCCAGCCGGCGAGTACGCCCAGGGCATAGAGCAGGCCGTCGTAGCCGTTCATGAACATCATCGCCGAGATGCCGAGGAAGGACGCAGCGCTGATCATGTCCCCGGCGATCGCCAGGCCATTCTGCATCCCGGTCAGGCCACCGCCTGCGGTGTAGAAGTCACTGGTCGAGCGGGTGCGGGCCGCGGCCCAGCGGGTCACCAGCAGGGTGAAGCAGACGAACACCATGAACATCGAGATGGCAGTCCAGTTCATTGCGCGCACTCCTGGCGAACCTTGTCGTTGAGTGGATCGATGACGCGGTTGGCGCGGTGCATGTAGATGCCGGTCAGGGCGAACGACAGCAGCACCATCAGCACACCCACCAGCATGCCGACGCTGGTGACGCCGCCATTGAGCGACTGGCCGAGCAGGCCGGGGGCGAAGGCCACCAGCAGCACGAAGCCGTAGTAGGCGGCAAGCATGGTCAGGGTGAGGCTGCCGTTGAGGCGGCGCTTGCGGCGGATCAGTTGCTGGAAGTCGGGGTGCTTGCTGATGGAGTCGATGTGCTCGGGTGTCATGGGAAGCGGTCCTCTGTCTTGTAATTGTTTTTTCAGGTCACGCAGGGTGTTGCGGGGTTGCTGGCGGCCTCATCGCGGGACGAGCCCGCTCCCACAGGTACAGCAGTGACCATGGGTCTTGTGGGAGCAACGGTCTTGCTCAAAATTTGAAGTCCAGCCCAATCCCTGCGGGAGCAGGCTTGTCCCTTTTAAGTCCAGCCAATCCCTGTGGGAGCGGGCTTGTCCCGCGATGAGGGCGCCGCGGTCTCAAAGTTGATCGAAATCCAGCACCACGCGGTCGCTCAGCGGATACGTCTGGCACGACAGCACATACCCCGCCGCCACCTCGTAATCCTCCAGCGCATGGTTGCTGTCCATTTCCACCTCGCCCTCGATCACCCGGCACTTGCAGGTCGAGCACACGCCGGCCTTGCACGAATAGGGCAGCTCGGCGCCAATGGCGTTGCCGGCATCGAGAATGTTCTGGCTGTTGCGCGGCAGGTCGAAGGCCAGGGCACGGCCATCGCTGATCACGGTGATATGGCTCAGCGCCGAGTCCAGCTGGCGCTGAGCCTCGCGGGCTTCGCGCCTAGCCTCGTTGCCAGCGGCGGCAAACAGCTCGAAATGGATGCGTTCGCGCGGCATGCCGTTGTCTTCTAGGCTGGCCCGCACGGTTTCGGTCATCGCCTGCGGCCCGCAGATAAAGGCGGCATCGAGGGCCTGCACGTCGAGCCAGCGAGAGAACAACTGGCCGCACTTGTCAGCATCGATTCGGCCGTTGTACAGGTCGACATCCTGCTGTTCGCGGCTGAACACGAAAATCAGGTTCAGGCGGTCCAGGTAACGGTTCTTCAGGTCTTCCAGGCGATCGCGAAACAGTGCGCTGTTGCTGGCGCGGTTGCCGTACAGCAGGGTGAAGCGGCTGTTGGGCTCGCAGGCCAGGGTGGTGGCGATGATCGACAGGATCGGTGTGATACCGCTGCCGGCGGCGACCCCCAGGTAATGGCCATGGCGCTGGGCCTGCAGTGGAACGAAGAAGCTGCCGCTGGGCGGCATCACGTCCAGTTGCTGGCCGACCGCGAGCACATCGTTGGCGAATGCCGAGAAGCGCCCGCCCGGCACGCGCTTGACCGCCACGCGCAGCTCGCCGTCCTGCACGGCACTGCAAATCGAATAGGAGCGGCGCACTTCCTCATCGTCGAGAAAGGTGCGCATCACCAGGTACTGGCCCTGGGTGAAGCGGAACGCGTCCTGCAGATGGGCGGGCACGTCGAAGGCGATGGACACGGCGTCGCGTGTCTCGTGACGCACTTGCTTGATGGTCAGGCTGTGAAACTGGCTCATGGTCGTCTCCACGGCTCAAATGCATTTGAAATAGTCGAACGGCTCCAGGCACTCGCGGCAGCGATAAAGCGCCTTGCAGGCCGTGGAGCCGAACTGGCTGAGCAGTTCGGTGTGGGCGCTGCCGCATTGCGGACAGCACACCTGGGGGGCTTCGCCGAGCAGGCTGCGCTTGCTGGCACTGCCCTGTGGCGGGGCGATGCCATAGACCCGCAAGCGTTCGCGGCCTTGATCGCTGATCCAGTCGGTGCTCCAGGCCGGGGTCAAGCGGCGTTCCAGCGCTGGCTGGGCAAAACCGGCCTGTTCCAGGGCCTGGCGGATATCCCCCTCGATCACCTCGGTGGCCGGGCAGCCGGAGTAGGTAGGGGTCACCACCAGGTGCAGATGGCCGGCGCGCCAGTCCAGGTCGCGCACGATTCCCAGGTCTACCACGCTGACCACCGGCACTTCCGGGTCCATGACCTGCTCCAGCACCGCCCAGGCCCGCGCCAGGTCGCCCTCGCGCAGGCTGCGGGCGCCACGGTCGCCAGCGATCAGCTCACCAGATCGCATCGGGGTAGGCCCGTGGCAGGAACTGCATCTCGGCCAGCAGCAGGCCCAGGTGTTCGGTGTGCAAGCCCTTGCGACCGCTCAGGTAGAAATGACTGGCGGGCGTGGGTTGCGGGAGCTCGACCGAGGCGAAGATGGCACTGACCTGGGCGAGCCAGGCTTGCCCTACTTGCGTCGGGTCAGCGGCAATACCCGCGGCGGCCAGGCGCGTCTCGCTTTCACTGCCCTGGCTCAGCTCCACGGTGAAACGCCACAGTGCCGGGATTGCCGCGACCATGCGGCGACGGCTTTCGTCGGTGCCGCCGCCCAGGCGCTGCACCCACTCACCGGAGCGGCGCAGGTGATAGGTGACCTCCTTGAGCGCTTTGGCCGCGATGCCGGCGATGCGCGGATCGCTGGAGGCGCACAGGCCTTGGAGCATCGCCAGGTGCCAGGCGTCGTAGAGGAACTGCTTGGTCATGGTCACGGCAAAGTCGCCGTTGGGTTGCTCGACCAGCAGCAGGTTGTGGAAGGCCCGTTCGTCGCGGCAAAACGCCAGGGCGTCGGCATCGCGGCCGTCGTCGAGCAGTTCGGCGGCGTACTCCAGCCAGTTGCGCGCTTGGCCGACCAGGTCGAGGCCGACATTCATCAGGGCCAGCTCTTCTTCCAGTGCCGGGGCGTGGCCACACCATTGGCACAGGCGCTGGCCCTGGACCAGGGCGCTGTCGCCGAGCAGCAAGAGGTAGGGGATCAGATCGTCGTTGTGCATGGCGGGCCTCACATGTGTCCGACTTCGTCAGGCAGCTCGTAGAAGCTGGCATGGCGGTAGACCTTGTCGTCCGAAGGGGCGAACAGCGGGTCTTTTTCATCAGGCGAGGAGGCGGTGATCAGCGCCGAAGGCACCACCCACAGGCTCACGCCTTCGCTGCGCCGGGTGTACAGCTCACGGGCGTTCTCGATGGCCATGGCCGCGTCGGCGGCATGCACGCTGCCCACGTGCTTGTGGTTCAGGCCGTGCTTGCTGCGCACGAATACTTCGTAGAGGGTCCAGACAGACATGTTCGATCTCCGCATCGGTCGCCGCTTCAGGCGGCGTTCTTGTTCTGTTGCTTGCGCGCATAGGCCACGGCGGCCTCGCGTACCCAGGCCCCGTCTTCGATGGCCTGGCGACGGGTGGCGACCCGCTCCTGGTTGCAGGGGCCGTTGCCCTTGATCACTTCGTAGAATTCGTCCCACTGGATTTCACCGAAGTCGTAGTGACCGCGGTCGGCGTTCCACTTCAGTTCCGGGTCCGGGGCGGTGCAACCGAGCAGCTCGAGCTGCGGCACGGTCTGGTCGATGAAGCGCTGGCGGAGTTCGTCGTTGGTCTGGCGCTTGATCTTCCAGGCCATCGACTGGGCGCTGTTGGGGGAGTGTTCGTCGCTGGGGCCGAACATCATCAGCGACGGCCACCACAGGCGATTGATTGCATCCTGGACCATGTCCTTCTGCGCCTGGGTGCCGTGGCGCATCATGGTCAGCAGCAGCTCGTAGCCCTGGCGCTGATGGAAGCTTTCTTCCTTGCAGATACGGATCATCGCGCGCGCGTAGGGGCCGTAGGAGGTGCGTTGCAGTACCACCTGGTTGACGATCGCCGCGCCGTCGACCAGCCAGCCCACCGCGCCCATGTCGGCCCAGCTCAGGGTCGGGTAGTTGAAGATGCTCGAGTACTTGGCCTTGCCGCTGTGCAGCTTGGCGATCTCTTCGTCGCGGTCGGCGCCGAGGGTTTCCATGGCGCTGTACAGGTACAGGCCATGGCCGGCTTCGTCCTGGATCTTGGCCATCAACTGCAGCTTGCGCTTGAGGCTCGGCGCGCGGGTGACCCAGTTGCCCTCGGGAAGCATGCCGACGATTTCCGAATGGGCGTGCTGGGAGATCTGCCGGATCAGGGTCTGGCGATAGGCCTCTGGCATCCAGTTTTTCGGTTCGATCTTGATCTCGGCGTCGATCTTCTCCTGGAAGTGGCGCTCTTCGGGCGACATCTCTTCCAGTGACTTGACACGTTTGACGCCGGTTTCGACTAGCTGTGCGTACATGTTCGGACTCCCGCCGCAGGGGTGGTTGGGGCATGGAGTCTTTTATAAGCGATACGTGATCTAACATCAAACATAAAATCATGTATCAGATAAAATTGTGTATCACGTTGCGGCCCTATCGCGGGACGAGCCCGCTCCCACAGGCGCCTCGCTGATCGTGGGATCAGTGGGAGCGGGCTCGTCCCGCGATAGGGCCGGCAAATCCGGCGCAAAAAAAGCCCCGGACCAGGCCGGGGCAGAAAAAGGCAGCCGAATCGAAAGTCAGCTGGCCAACCGTTTGTCGTAGACGTGGCAAGCCTTGCCCTCTGAGCGCTTCAGCGTTCCGCAGGGCTGCAGGCGAATCTGCGTGCTGATGCCGATGTAGGTCTTGATCTGCTTGCTCAGCTCACCCACAAGCGCCTTGCGCGTAGCGTCGTCCAGGTACTGGCTGTCGGCGCGCAACTCCACGTGCACTTCCACGCTGTCGAGATTGCCATTGCGATACAGATGGATCTCGTAAAGCTCGGAAAGCTGTTTTATTTTCAGCACCTGCTCTTCGATCTGCGTAGGGAACACGTTGACCCCGCGGATGATCAGCATGTCGTCGCTGCGCCCGGTGATCTTGCCAATGCGCCGCATCGGCCGTGCCGTGCCGGGCAGCAGACGGGTCAGGTCGCGGGTGCGGTAGCGCACCATCGGCAGCGCCTCCTTGCTCAGCGAGGTGAACACCAGCTCGCCCAGCTGCCCGTCCGGCAGGACCTCGCCTGACACCGGGTCGATGATCTCGGGGTAGAAATGGTCTTCCCAGATGGTCGGTCCGTCCTTGGTCTCGATGCACTCCATGGCCACGCCTGGCCCCATGATTTCCGACAGGCCATAGATGTCCAGGGCGTTGATGCCCAGGCGTTGCTCGATGGAGCGGCGCAGCTCGTCGGTCCAGGGCTCGGCACCGAAGATGCCCAGGCGCAGCTTGAGGTCGTTGGGGTCGATGCCCTGGCGCTCGATCTCATCGGCCAGGTTGAGCATGTACGAGGGCGTGACCATGATGATGTCGGGCTGGAAGTCGCGGATCAGTTGCACCTGCTTCTCGGTCTGACCGCCGGACATGGGGATCACCGTGCAGCCCAGACGCTCGGCGCCATAGTGAGCGCCCAGGCCACCGGTGAAGAGGCCGTAGCCATAGGAAACATGCACCTTGTCGCCCTTGCGTCCACCTGCGGCGCGGATCGAGCGGGCGACCACGTTGGCCCAGGTGTTGATGTCGTTCTGGGTATACCCGACCACCGTTGGCTTGCCCGTGGTGCCGCTGGAGGCGTGCAGGCGCACCACTTCTTCCTGGGGGACGGCAAACATGCCGTACGGGTAGTTGTCGCGCAGGTCGCTCTTGCCGGTGAAGGGGAAGCGCGACAGGTCCTCGAGCGACTTCAGGTCGTCCGGGTGGGCGCCGCAGGCGTCGAAGCGCTGACGGTACAGCGCCACCTTGTCATAGGCATGGCGCAGGCTCCAACGCAGGCGTTCGAGCTGGTGCTGGCGCAGCGCATCGACACTGGCAGTTTCCATGGGGTCAAGCAGGGCGCGTTCGGCATCGTGGTACATGTTCATGGCTTCACTCGAGTTGTTCTTGTACGCCGGCCCGTCGAGGGGCCGTGAGTGTCATGGTGGGCAGCATACTGCCCGTTGCAGCGTGGGTCGCGGTCCGTTGGTCGAAGTGCCTCAAAGGCGCTCGATCACCATGGCGATGCCCTGGCCGACGCCGATGCACATGGTGCACAGCGCGTAGCGGCCGCCGGTCAGCTCCAGCTCGTGCAGCGCGGTGGTGACCAGCCGCGCGCCGCTCATGCCCAGCGGATGCCCCAGGGCGATGGCGCCACCGTTGGGGTTGACCCGTGGATCGTCGTCGGCAACACCCAGCTCGCGCAGCACTGCCAGCCCTTGGGCCGCGAAAGCTTCGTTGAGCTCGATCACGTCCATGTCGGCCAGGGCAAGACCGGTCAGCTCCAGCACCTTGCGCGTCGCAGGCACCGGGCCGATGCCCATGATGCGCGGCGCGACACCTGCTGCGGCCATGCCGACGATTCGCCCGCGGGCCTGCAGGCCGTGGCGGCGGGCTGCGCTGCTGCTGGCCAGCAACAGTGCGCACGCACCGTCGTTGACCCCCGACGCGTTGCCGGCAGTGACGCTGCCACCTTCGCGAAACGGCGTGCCAAGGCGCGCCAGCTGCTCCAGGGTGGTGTCGCCACGCGGGTGTTCGTCCTGCTCGACCAGTTTGGGCGGGCCCTTGCGCTGGGCGATCTCGACCGGGACGATTTCCCGCGCCAGGCGGCCATTGGCCTGGGCGGCAGCGGCCTTGTGCTGGCTGCGCAAGGCAAAGGCATCCTGGTCGGCGCGCGAGATGCCGAACTGCTCGGCGACGTTCTCGGCGGTCTCGGGCATCGAGTCGATGCCGTATTGGGCTTTCATCAGGGGATTGACGAAGCGCCAGCCGATGGTGGTGTCGAACAGTTCCGCACTGCGGCCGAAGGCCTGTTCGGCCTTGCCGATGACGAACGGCGCGCGGGACATGGATTCGACGCCGCCGGCCAGCATCAGCCCGGCCTCGCCACAGCGCAGGGCGCGGGCGGCGTTGCCGATGGCGTCCAGGCCGGAGCCGCACAGGCGGTTGAGGGTGGTGCCTGGCACCTCGACAGGCAGCCCGGCCAGCAGCGTGGCCATATGCGCAACGTTGCGATTGTCTTCGCCGGCCTGGTTGGCGCAGCCGAGGATCACATCGTCGATGGCCTGCCAGTCCAGTGTCGGGTGGCGGGCGATCAAGGCCTTGATCGGGATCGCCGCCAGGTCGTCGGCACGCACGCTGCTCAGGGCGCCGCCGTAGCGGCCGATGGGCGTGCGCACGGCGTCGATGATCAGGGCGTCGTTGAGGGTCGGTTCAGTCATCTTGCGTCTCCTGCGTCAGCACGCTGCCGCGCAACTTGTAGGACTTGCCATGGAACAGCGCCACCAGCTCGCCACGCTGGTTTTCCAGGCGAACGTCGTAGAGGCCAGTGCGGCCCTTGCGCACCAGCTCGTGGGCGGTGGCGGTCAACTGATCGCCGAGCAGCGCCGGGGCCACATAATCGATGCTGCAGCCTAGGGCCACAGTGGCCTCGTCGTGGCCGTTGCAGGCAAAGGCGAACGCCGAATCGGCCAGGGCGAAGAGAAAGCCGCCGTGGCAGGTGCCGTGGCCTTGGATCATGTCGGCGCGTACGGTCATGCGCACGGCAGCGCTGCCGGGGCCGGCCTCGAGCAGTTCGATGCCCATGCCTTGAGTGGCCCGGTCACGGGCGTACATGGCGTCGGCACAGGCGCGGGCCAGCGCTTCGGGCGTGCGAGGTGTGTCAGTCATGCAGGCGGCCTCCTTCGGCATGGGTGCGGCGCAGCAGCAGGGAAGGGCGATAGCGTTCTTCGCCGTAGGCCTGCTGCAGGTGTTCGAGGGTGTGCAACGTGTGGGCAAGGCCGATGCGTTCGGCCCAGGCCAGCGGCCCCAACGGATAATTGACCCCGGCGCACATGGCCAGATCGATGTCGGCCGCCGACGCGACACCTTGCAGCACGGCATCGGCGGCTTCGTTGGCGAGCATGGCCACCGTGCGCAGCACGGCCAGGCCCGGCAGGTCGGCCAGGGCGCTGACGTTGAAACCGGCACGCTGGAGCAGCGCGACAGCCTGATCGCGGGCTTCGATCGTGGTGTTCCTGGTCCAGGTAATCGCGATGCGTGTCGCGCTGCTGTAATCCAGGGCAAGGTCGATCAGGACCAGGTTCTGCAGGCCGTCGTCGCGGGCGCGCTGGCTGGCCAGGCGACCGTCGGACAGGGCCAGGGTGGCATCGCCAATGCGCAACAAGCCCTGGCCGGCGCGTTGGGTCAGTTCGACGCCGCTGGCGCTCAGGCGCTGCAGCAGCGGCTGCATGACACCGAGGTCGCCCTCGACCACGCAGCGTGTAACTTCGGCAGAGCTGCGCAATTCGGCAGGCTGCGGGCGTTCGGCGCCTTCGCGGTAGTCATAGAAACCTTGGCCGCTCTTGCGCCCCAGGCGCCCGGCGGCCACCAGTTCCTTTTGTACCTGCGAGGGCTGGAAGCGCAAATCCCCGTAATAGGCGTCGAACACCGAACAGGTGACGGCGTAGTTGACGTCATGGCCGATCAGATCGGTGAGTTCGAACGCGCCCATGCGGAACCCGCCAGCCTCGCGCAACAGCGCATCGAGGCTGGCGCAATCGGCGGCACCTTCCTGCAGCAGGCGCAGGCTCTCGGCATAGAACGGACGGGCCACGCGGTTGACGATGAAACCGGGGGTGGAGCGTGCATGCACGGGCTGCTTGCCCCAGGCCTTGGCGGTGTCGTACAGCGTATCGGCCACCGCCGGTTCGGTCGCAAGCCCCGACACGACCTCGACCAACGCCATCAAGGGGGCAGGATTGAAGAAATGCATGCCGATCACGCGCTCGGGTCGGGCCAGCCCCGCTGCCAGGCGGGTAATCGACAACGACGACGTATTGCTGGCGAGGATACAGGTTTCAGCGCAGAGGGCTTCAAGCTGGCGCAGCAGTTGCTGCTTGATATCGAGGTCTTCCACGATCGCCTCGATCACCAGCGCCGCATCGGCCAGGGCCTCGAGCGACTCGGCAGGCTGCAGGCGGGCTATGGTCGACTCGCGCTCGCAGGCGTTCAGCTTGCCTTTGTCCACCAGGCGCGCCAATTGCCGAGCAATGCCGTCGATGGCCTGCGCTGCAGCGCCCGGGCGATTGTCATAAAGCCGGACCGCATGCCCGGCCTGGGCTGCAACCTGGGCAATGCCGGCCCCCATGGCGCCAGCGCCGATCACCGCAACCTGAGCTTCAATGTGCAGGGCACTCATCTCAGCACCCCTTGAACACGGGCGTACGCTTTGCCATGAACGCGCTGACGCCTTCGCGGTAGTCGTCGCTGCGCCCGGCCAGGCGTTGCAGGTCGCGCTCGAGCGTCAGTTGCTGGTCGAAACTGTTGTCGAAGCTTGCGTTGAGACTGCGCTTGATCAGCGCCAGGCCATAGGTGGGCTGAGCGGCCAGGTGCCGGGCCAGGCGCAGTGCTTCGTCGCGCAACTCGGCGTCGTCGACCACGCGGTGAATCAGCCCCCATTGCTCGGCCTGTTCGGCGCTCAGGCGCTCGCCCAGCATCGCCAGGGCCTTCGCGCGGGCCATGCCGACCAGGCGTGGCAGCAGCCAGGTGCCGCCAGAGTCCGGGATCAGCCCGATGCGGCAGAACGCCTGGATGAAGCTGGCCGAGCGGGCGGCCAGCACCAGGTCGCAGGCCAGGGGAATATTGGCCCCGGCGCCGGCAGCCACGCCGTTGACCGCACAGATCACCGGCATCGGCAAGTCGCGCAGGCTACGGATCAGCGGGTTGTAGAACTGCTCGATCGAAAGGCCCAGGTCGGGCCGCTCGGCACCGGGCGCAACGTTGCGGTCGGAGAGGTCCTGGCCGGCGCAGAAACCGCGGCCTTCGCCGGTCAGCAGCAGGACCCGCACCTGTTCGCTCTGGCGTACCTGCTTGAGAGCCTCGCGCACCTCCTGGTGCATGGCGGTGTTGAAGCTGTTGAGTTGCTCGGGGCGGTTGAGCGAGAGGAGGGCGATGCCGTCCTCGATGGAAAACAGGATGTGCTGGAAGCTCATGGCAAGCGCGCTCCGTCAGTCGGTGGAATCGGGTGGGTCAGCGGCCGATGAAGCTGGCCGGGCGTTTTTCCTGGAAAGCGCGGATGCCCTCGTCGCGGTCGGCCGTGCCGGCCAGCAGGGTGAAGGCATGTCGCTCGAAGCGCAGGCCGCTGGCCAGGTCGGTATCCTGGGCCTTCAGCAGCGCCTCTTTGGCCAGGCGCACGGCCAGGGGCGCCTTTTGCGCGATGCTGCGCGCCACCTGCAGGGCGCGTTCAACGGTCAATTCGGGCTGGGTCATTTCGCTGATCAGCCCGGCCTGCAGGGCATGGCGGGCATCGAGGGTTTCGCCGGTGAGCACCAGCTGCATCGCCAGTGGCTTGCCGACTGCGCGAAGCAGGCGCTGGGTGCCACCGGCGCCGGGAATGATGCCGAGGTTGATCTCTGGCTGGCCGAAGCGTGCGTCGGACCCGGCGATAACGATATCGGCGCACATCACCAACTCGCAGCCGCCGCCGAGGGCGAAGCCGTTGACGGCGGCGATCAGAGGCTTGGGAAAGGCCGCGATGCGCTGCCAGTGGGCGACACGGGGATCGTTGAGGATGCCGACCAGGTCGCGCTCGGCCATCTCGTTGATGTCCGCGCCTGCAGCAAAGGCCTTGCGATTGCCGGTGATGACCACCGCACGGGTGTGCTCGTCATGGGCGGCAGCGTCGAGTTCGTCGGCGAGCTCTGCCAGAAGCTCGGTATTCAGGGCGTTGAGGGCTTGCGGGCGGTGCAGGGTGATCAGGCGGACACCGTCCGCCTGGGCCTGCACAACGAGGTTGCTTGGCATGGTGGTACCTCAGGCTGCACGTTTGGCGCCGGTCAGTGCCGGCCAGTTCTTGGAGTCGGTTGCAGTGGTGGCGCAAGTATAGGCGCAAAGCGATACGAAATATCAACATCAAAATTAACATGATGTATCTAAATCTTGACTACTGATCGACGGGATCGCTGAAACCCCTTGTGCACATAGGTTCCGAGCAACCAGTCGATGAGAGGGACGATTCAAGAAAGCGATACAGCAATTTCAAAATTGACTGATCTATTTGAAGTGATACATGATCCGTGAACATCATGAATCACATTGAGTCACTCCCATGCCCTGCTATCGCCTCGACGGCTTGACCCCAGTGGTCCATCCCACCGCCTACGTCCACCCCAGTGCCGTGCTGATCGGCGATGTGATCGTCGGCCCCGGCTGTTATGTTGGGCCTCTCGCTGCGTTGCGGGGCGACTTTGGGCGCATCGTCCTGGAGGAGGGCGCCAATCTGCAGGACACCTGCGTGATGCATGGCTTTCCGGGCGGTGACACGGTCATCGAGCGCAACGGTCATGTTGGGCATGGCGCGGTGCTGCACGGGTGCCGAGTAGGGGCGGATGCGCTTGTGGGCATGAATGCGGTGGTGATGGATGGTGCGCACATCGCGCCACGCTGCATCGTGGCGGCCACGGCATTCGTCAAGGCGGGGTTCACCTGCGAGGCGCAGAGCCTGGTGGTGGGCTCGCCGGCCCAGGCCAAGCGTACGCTGAGCGATGAGGAAGTCGCCTGGAAGCAGCGCGGCACGCAGGAGTACCAGGCGCTCGCCAGACGCTGCATGGCGTCGATGGTGGAGTGTTCACCGCTGAGTGCGGTCGATCCCGCACGCCCGCGCATGGGCGATACCGGCCTGCGGCCGAAGACGGGGCATGGCGCATGAGCATTGCCGTGTCGCGCCATGGCCAGGCGGGGCGGGGTAAAGGTATAGTCGGGGCTTTCTCCGCGCCCAGTTCCCCCATGAGCAGCCTCGCACCCCTGAACCACCTGATCACCCGCTTCCAGGAGCAGACGCCAATCCGCGCCAGCTCGCTGATCATCACGCTGTATGGCGATGCCGTCGAGCCCCACGGTGGCACGGTGTGGCTGGGTAGCCTGATCGGTTTGCTGGAGCCCTTCGGCATCAACGAGCGACTGATTCGCACGTCGATCTTCCGCCTGACCAAAGAAGGCTGGCTGACCGCTGAAAAGGTCGGTCGCCGTAGCTACTACAGCCTGACCGGCACCGGCCGACGGCGTTTCGAGAAGGCATTCAAACGGGTCTACAGTGCCATCCTGCCAGCCTGGGACGGCGCCTGGACGCTGGTGCTGCTCTCGCAGTTGGACGTTGCCAAGCGCAAGTCGGTACGTGAAGAGCTGGAGTGGCAAGGCTTCGGAGCCATCGCCCCTAACGTGATGGGTTGCCCGCGTGCTGATCGTGCGGATCTGGCGGCGACCCTGCGCGAGCTGGAGGCCGAGGAAGACAGTATCGTCTTCGAGACCCATGCCCAGGAAATTCTCGCCTCCAAGGCCATGCGCGCGCAGGTCAGGGAGAGCTGGGGGATCGACGAGCTGGGCCAGCATTACAGCGAGTTCATTCGCCTGTTCCGTCCGCTGTGGCAGGCACTGCGCGAGCAGGAAACGCTGGAAGCGCAGGATTGCTTCCTGGCGCGCACCTTGCTGATCCACGAATACCGGCGTTTGCTGCTGCGCGATCCGCAGTTGCCCGATGAACTGCTGCCCGGCGACTGGGAGGGCCGTGCAGCGCGCCAGTTGTGCCGCAACCTCTATCGCCTGGTGTCGCCCAAGGCTGAAGCCTGGCTCAATGACATGCTGGAGACGGCGGACGGACCGCTGCCGGATGCCAGCGAGAGTTTCTACCGTCGATTTGGTGGTTTGAGCTGAAACATACGTGGTACGTATCACGGCATGTTATGGCGATTGAGGTTGACCATACTTCTGTGGCCACCCCTGAAAGCTGAAGCGCCCTGCAGGGCGCGCCAGCCAGAGAGACGTGCTCAACTCCGCTCGACCAACCCCGCCAATACCGCCTGTAGATCGGTGCGCGCCTGGCGCGGCGTCCCTTCAAAGTCGATCCAGCCTGCATTGAAGCCATCGAGCATTTGCATGCGCGGTAGCGGGTTCTGCATCCCTTGCTCAAGGAACAATGCCTCCCAGCTATCGCGCGGGACTGCTTGCGCCTTCACTTCACGCCCGAGCACCTGGCCAAGCGTGGCAGCGAGCTGCAGCGGGGAGATCGCTTGCGGGCCGGTCAGCTCCACCACCCGCACGCCCTCCCAAGGCTCCTGCAGCAACTGCGCCGCAACGCGCCCGACATCGGCCGTGGCGACCATGTGCACCGGCTTGTCCAGCGGTTGCAGGAAGCTGTACAGGACGCCATGTTCCCGTGCGGGGGCGATGTCCCACAGGCTGTTCTCCATGAACCAGGCAGCACGCAGGAACGTTACCGGCATGGGCAACTGCCCCAGCACATGTTCCATTTCACCCAGCTGCGACAGCAGGTTAGGGTGGCTGGCCTGTGCGCCAACGGTGGAGAGGCACACCACGCGTTCCGGTTGGCTGGCCAGCAGTGCCACGTGCAGGTTGGCGAGTATCGCGCGGGTTTCGGGGAAATCAGGGCGAGGGTCGAAGTTCGGCGGCAGCAGCACGAACACAGCGGTGGCGCCTTGGAACGCCCGGGTCAGGGCGACACGGTCCTGCATGTCGGCTACCGCGACGCTGCACCCCTGGGCCTGCCAGGTTTCGCCCTTGGCGGCATCGCGCACCACAGCGCGCACCTCCTTGCCTGCGGCCAACAGGTTGCGCGCCAGGGCGCTGGCGACTTGGCCGGTGATGCCAGTGATAACGTACATGGTATGTAACTCCTGAGTGGGAGGCGGCACAGCGCCGCGTTCGGGAGCCAGTCTGTGGTGCGTCGATTGATTAATCGATAACATGAAGCTCATTTCAATAATGACTGATTGGCATCAATATGAGTTTCGATGAGCGCAGCCTCAGTGGCATGAGTGTGTTCGTTGCCATCGTCGACAGTGGCAGCTTTGCCGCTGCAGGCGAGGTGATGGACATGTCCCAGCCGGGTGTCAGCCGGGCGTTGGCGCGCCTGGAGAAACGCCTGGGAATTCGCCTGTTTGACCGCACCACACGCTCGGTCACTCTGACCGACGAGGGGCGCCGCCTGTACGAACAGGTGGTGCCGTTGCTGGCAGCGCTGGACGAGGCGGCCAGCTCGGTGACCGAGGGGGCAGTGGTGGTCAGGGGGCGGCTGCGGGTCAATGTCGATCCGTTTTTCGCTCGCCTGATACTTGGGCCGCGCCTGGGCGGGTTTCTCGAGGCGCACCCACAACTGAACCTGGAACTGATCACTCGCGATCGCCTGGGCGACATGGTCGCCGAAGGTTTCGACTTGGCCGTGCGTTTCGGCGAGCCCCGCACGTCAAGCCTGGTGGCGCGCAAGCTGCTGGACACTCGTATCCTGACCGTGGCGGCACCGGCCTACCTCAAGCGTTTTGGCTGCCCGGCACAGCCGCAGGCCCTCAGCGAACATCGCTGCATCCAGTTCCGCGATCCGCAGAGTGGTCAGCCTTTTGCCTGGGAGTTTCACCGAGGTGCCGAGCGCCTGACCGTGGACACGCGCGGGCAATTGCTGGTCAACGATGTGGGCAGCCTGCACAGCACCTGCCTTGCCGGCTACGGAGTTGCGCAGGTGATGGCTTTGGGTAGCGAGCTGCTACTGGCCGAGGGCCGCCTGGTCGAGCTGTTCGACGACTGGCCGGACGAGCGTTTTCCGCTGTATGCACTGTACCCTTCGCGGCATCACCCGCCGGCCAAGGTTCGCGCATTTCTCGACTTCGTCCTGGAGTTGCTCAATGCATCTCAGGTGTGAGGGCAGGGCGTAGCTACGTGCGCCTGAGCTTGTCGGCTTGCGTGCTGTCGGCGAGGGATCTGGGGGGAAGGCATAATGCGCCGCAAGCATAACTCAACTAAATAACTATTTAGCGTAGCTATAATTTAGATGCCTATTAATCAGACAGGCGACGCCCAAGCCAAACCGTCTGGCCACCGCATTCCGCGTCCTCTGCGATGTGCTCAAGCAACTCAAAATCGTGGCTGGCGAGCAGTGCCGTATATTCCTGAGGGTCGAGGCTCGCATGGTACAGCGTTTCACCCTCGAAAACGCCCAAGGCTTCGCCATGAGAAGGCCCACTGGTGAACATCAGCAACGCTCCAGGTGCGGCATGACGCTGAAATACCGGGAACATCTTGCGCTGATCGTCGGGCTTGAGATGAAAAAAGCTGTTCCAGGCCAGAATGGCCGCGAACTGGCGATCGAGCGCCAATGTGCGCATGTCTGCGTGAATCCATTCCTGCGCGGGAAATTGCGCGCTGCACAGTGCGAGCATCTGCTCAGACGAATCTACACCGATGACAGACGCGCCGGCGTCGATCAGATAACGTGCCACGGGTTGGCCGGAGCCGCAGCCCAGATCCAGAACGGTCGCAGACGGCGGTAGCAATGAACGGAAGCGTTCGATCCATTTGCGGTCGATGAAATGGTTGACGCGCAGATCGTTCCACGTAGCGGCGTGGCGGTCGTAGAGACTGATGATCTGATCTGCGGATGGATGGTGAGACATGAACTGGAGCATCCTTGATCGGCTTTGAAGGGTGAAGGCTCATGAGGGGCTTGCTGAGAGTCGAATGTACCTTGGGTGTGGCTCGTATGGGAAATACAGAAATACGCATAATGTATATTATGTTAAATTGAGTATTGTGGGAGTTGATCTCGATCAGTGTCCAATCCCAAGCGCTCAGAACTAAACATGCGAAAAGCTAAAAACTGATGGTGCAAAATCAGACGCGCCGGATATTTGGGGATTTAGTTCGTGCCAGCGTGTTGGTTGGGTCTTGCGTATGGGCACTACGTGTGCCGCCATGCTGAGCTGCCAGCGACACTGGGCTATTTATTGTGTGTCGTGAGCATGCTTGCTCCGAGACTTGTTGGCGATGAGCCTCCCCTCGATGGACGTTCAACCAGAACCTGCGCTGGCAAACGTTCCGACTAGATGGGCAACTGGTTTCCAACGCCAAGACGGCCGCCGACACAGGACCAGGTCCGGCGTCAGCCTGCGGCCTTGCAGCCAAGGCTGCGCATGAGGTCGCGCGCTGTTTCGAAGAACATCTGCTTGAGGTTGTGCGCACTTTCTTCGGTCAAGCGACTGGCGGGCCCGGAAATGACCAGCGCCCCCATGGTCTCGCCTTGAGCGCCATAGATCGGCAGAGCCATGGAGGCGGCGTGGGGATCCGTGGCCCCTCGGGAATAGAAAGGGTTTTGCAGCGCAATGCCCACCTCATACGGCGCGCGCAGAGCTTGCGCACCCGCAGCCTCGTCCATCGGGCGCATATCGCCAGGCTGCATGATGAGCCGCAGCCGATGAGAAGAATTCACCCGATACTGGCACATGCGGTAGGCGCCGTGGCGCACATAGAAGGAGGCGGTCTCCCCCGACTGTTCGGCCAGGTGATGCAACCGTGGCATGACATGTCGTTCCAGATCGAGCGCTTCCTGATACACAGCGTTCAAGCGCATCACCTCGCTCGCCAACTGATAGCGGCCGTCGGCCATGCGCGTGATGAAGCCATGATTTTCGAGCGAAACCATCAAGCGCATGATCGTGCTCTTGATAAGCCCGGTGCGTTCCACCAACTCGACCAGGCTCAGCGCTGAATCGCCGATCTGAAACGCTGTGAGCACGGTCAGGACTCGGTCTGCCGAAGCCACGCCATTTACCGCTGGACGCGGTCGCGCTTTCACCATTTGCAAAACCTCACATGAAGAGTGCCCTGAATGTACGCACGGGCAGAAAGCGCCCATTATCAGACAATGGCTTGGCTGTGGCCAACTGCAGATGCGCCTCGCAGACGCTAAAATGCCAGCAGGCCGATGATTGCGCCTGCTGGCAACGGGTAGAACGGCTGTTACGGACCGGAGCTGCGCCGCGCTGCGATTACACCGCCAGGGCGCGGGCGTGTAGCTCGGTGTTGAGAATACGGTCGTTCTCGCTGTAGTCAACCGGGCAGTCGATCACATGCACACCCGGGTTGGAGATGCAGTGATCCAGCAGCGGCAGCAACGCATCGGCGCTCTCGACACGAATGCTACCCGTCGGACGGCCGGCATCGTTTTGCCGCTCCTGAGTGCGCGGTCAGGCCCTCCCCTCTGCAATCTTGTAAGTTGCCCGAGCAGTGCCGCTGAACAGCCAGTCTTTCTCGGCGTCGGTAAAGTCCGCGACCACACGCTTGAATGCGTTCCATAGCACGCCGTAGCCGAACATGCCCTTGTCGACGGGAAAGTTGCTTTCGAACAGGCAGCGCTCTACACCGAAGCAGTCTATGGCCAGAAGCAGGTATGGCCGCCACAACGCAGCCAGCAGGGCCGACCCCGGCGGCTGTGGGGCGATGTGGTGATCGAAACCTGACACTTTCATTCCCAGTCCTCCCAGCTTCAACCGCACGTTGGCACATTGCGCCAACTGCCGAAGGTCAGCCGACCAGCGCGCGAACACTTGCTCACGCTGGCCTGCATAAGGCCCGGCACCCAGCGGCCCGCCCAGATGGTCAACAACGATGACCAGTTCCGGGAATGACCGGGCCACCTCAAGTACCTCGCCGAGCTGGGTATGGTAGGCCCAGATATCCAGCACCAACTCACGCTGCTGAAGCTGGGCAAGCCCTTGCTGGAAGGCTGGCTCCAGCAGAATGCCTGCAGGCGGTGGTTTGGGGTTGGACACCAGCCTTGGGTCTGCATGCCAGGCCGTTGTATTGCGGATACCGCGCAGGCGCGGGCCGGCACGCTGGAGCATTTCGTCGAGCACCGGCGCCACGGCATCGCCCAGCAACAGGTTGGCGCCACCCACGATGGCCTGGCACAGCCGTACGTCACCTAACACTCCGCTGGCACTGTACGCCGCCACACCGTTGGCGTACTCGACCTCCCCCACCGCCTGGAACGGCTCCGGACGGTCCACGGCCAGCATCGAACGGCACTGGATATACACCGAGGCCACCAGCCGATGTCCGCAGGCCATGTCGGCCAGATAATCCTCCATCATGTAGCGCTGACCGGGCCGATCCCACAGATGGTGGTGGGCGTCAATGATGGCCCTTTCGGGGTCCAAGGCTGCTTCACTTACCTGGGCAAGCCACTCCGGTCGAACCGGGGCATGGGGGGAATGCATGGTCAGCTCCTGCTACTGGCTCAGAACAATGCCACGGTATAGTTGACGATCAGGCGATTCTGGTCAGCATTACGGGCCGCTTCGCTGTGGGACTTGCCGTTGCGCCAGGCCACTCCCAGGCCCTTGAAGGTGCCACTCTGGATCACATAGTCGAGGGAAAAATCCCGCTCCCATTCCGACTGCTCGGCGCCACCTGCGGTCTGTATATGCTCCCCTTTGAGGTACATCACCGAAGCCTTGAGCCCAGGCACGCCCAGCGCAGTGAAGTCATAGCCGTATTGCGCGAAGCCGGTACGCTCGCCGGCACGGGTGAAGCTCAGAAGCATCTTGTCGGTCCACAGATACAAGCTGCTGCCACCGGCGCCCTTGTCGATCGACCCTTGGTTGATCTGCACGAAGTTGCTGTTATCGGAAACACTCTGGTAACCCAGCATCAACGAATGGCCACCCAGGCGGTAGGTAAATGCCGCACTCCACAGGTCGCTGTCGATTTCGCCGTCGCCATTGGCGGTATAGCCGCCGACCGTATAGCCTCGCGCCCGTCCCGACGCACTGCCGTTGGCACCGTCCGAGCGGGTGCGGAAGTAGCGCAGGTCGGAGGTCAGCGAGCTATCGTCAGCGAGCGCCAGTGTGTGATTGAGGCCGGCGAAATGCTGCTGGTAATAATCCTGCAACTCACCGACGTAGTACTGCAGCATCAGGGCATCGCTAGCACGATAGTCCGCGCCGGCAAAATAAAACCGGTCGCTTTCCTGCGTACCGCCACTCACGGCCATGCCCGTCAGGTCAGTGGACGCCCGGCCTCTGGCGCGGTTGAGTGCACCCCCTACCAGGGTCAGGTTTTCGAACTCCTTTGACTGCAACTGCGCGCCTTGGAAGGTTTGCGGTAGCACCCGGCCATCAGAGGCTACCAGCACGGGGATCTTCGGCATCAATTGCCCCACTCGCAGCTCGCTCTTGCTCGCCTTGAGCTTCAGGGTCGCACCCGCACTGCCCCACTGGTCCGCTGCATGTTCACCAGCAGAAGGGATCATCGTGCTGCCCGCGTGCCGACCACGCCCGCTGTCCAGGGTGATACCCAGCATGGCGGTCGCATCCACGCCAACACCGATTGTCCCCTCGGTGAATCCGGAGCGCACGTCGAGCAGAAAGCCCTGCGCCCACTCTTCGGTCTTCGACGGCTGGGCGGTGCCATCTCGATTATCGCTGTTGAAGTAAAAATTGCGCATCGCCAGGTTGGCATGGCTATCCGTAAGAAAATCCGCTTGCGCAGGCAGCGTCAGGAGGCCACCACCGGCCACAAGTGCAAAACCACAGAAAGAACGTGAGGATTTCAAGACAAAGGCTCCCTGGGCACCCGAGTACGGGTGCCTGTTTCTTGTTATTGGAATTGACGCAGACTTAGCCCTGCATGCCCCACCGGCGTACTGTGAGCAATTCGATGCTGCGGAACACCAGGCCTTCGACGACCAGGCCGATGACGATGACCATCAGCAGGCCGGCAAATACATGTGGCGTTTCCAGCGCATTGCGATGCTGGAACACATACCAACCCAGGCCGCCGGAATTACCGGAAACGCCGAATACCAGTTCGGCGGCAATCAAGGTACGCCAGGCAAACGCCCATCCAATCTTCAGGCCTGCCAGGATCGATGGCACCGCAGCTGGAATAAGGATGCGCGTGACCAGGCGCAAGCCGCGCAAGCCGTAATTGCGCCCAGCCATGCGCTGGGTCTGGCTGACTGACTGGAAACCCGAATAGGTATTGAGCGATACCGCCCACAACACCGAATGCACGATCACCAGCATCAGGCTCTGGATGCCCAAGCCAAACCACAGCATGGCCAGCGGCAGAATGGCGATGGCTGGCAGTGGGTTGAACATCGCCGTCAAGGTGGCCAGCACATCGGTACCGAGCCGGGTCGAAACCGCCAGTGAGGTGAGTACCGCCGCCAGGGCGATGGCCAGTGCGTAACTCATCAACAGCACTTTGAGCGAGCTGACTACCGCCAGCGGCAGGACACCATTGAACACGTCCTGGGTCATGGCCTGCACCGTCTCGCTGAAAGTCGGGAACATCAGCGGGTTGTCCAGGTAACGGGCGTAGGCCTCCCAGAGCACGGCCAACACCACGAGCACCAGCGCCCGGCGTACCCCGGTATGTGCGAACAGCCGCTCGAACATGCCCAGTCGCCTGGCGACATCGCCCACTTGACCGGGTGGAACCGGTGCGTATTCGAAATCGGCACGTGGCAGGATGACAGGCTTATTCATGGGCAGTCTCACTGTGACCAAAGAGCATGTGGCTGATGCGCTGGTGCAGATGGCCAAAGGCCTTGCTGCCCTGGTCGGCGAAGCCGAAAGCGCTGGCGTCGAGTTCGGCGCGAACCTGCCCCGGGTGCGGGGTCAGCACGAGAACTCGGGTACCCAGCACGATCGCCTCGTCGATCGAGTGGGTGACGAACATCAAGGTGAACGGGGCCTGATTCCACAACTCCAGCAATTCCTCCTGCATACGCCGGCGGGTCAGCGCATCCAGCGCGGCGAACGGCTCGTCCATCAGCAACATGGCCGGCTCCATCGCCAAGGCGCGGGCAATGGCTACCCGTTGCTTCATCCCGCCCGACAACTGGTGCGGGTAGGCGTCCCTGAACTTCTCCAGGCCAACCTTGGCGGCTGCGCGCGCCGCCCGCTCGGCAATTTCATTGCGCGGGAAGCGCCCGGTGACCTGCATGGGGAACATGATGTTGGCAATGACCGTTTTCCAGGGCATCAGTTGGTCGAATTCCTGAAATACCATCATGCGATCAGGGCCAGGTTCGCGGACCACCTGCCCATCAAGGCAGATCTGGCCAGCCACCGGCTCGACAAACCCGGCGACGCTCTTGAGCAGGCTCGACTTGCCGCAGCCTGAAGGGCCCAGCAAGACGAAGCGATCGTTGCGCTGCACGTCAAACGAAACGTGATGGGTCGCGGTGATCAACTGATCACGTGTTTTGTACTGCAAGGTGACGTTGTCCACATTCAGCAGCGCGCGTGCGCTGGCTTGCGCGGGCAAGGCGGTCGGGGACACCAGGCTCATCAGCTACCCTCCCCGTCGGCAACAGGGGCGAAGAACACCGCACGCCAATCGTCGGGGGCCTTTTTCAATGCACCGGACCGCACCATAAAATCGGCCAGGGCCATGACCCCGGTCGGCTGCACCGACCACTCACCACTGACCTGTCGCAACATAGCCTCGACCTGATCGAGCGACAGGCTTGACGGCTCGCTGGCCAAAAACAGTTCCGCTGCCTTGCGCGGCTCCCTGCGAATGTAGGCATTGGCCTCATCGATGGCCGCCACCACAGCAGCGCTTAACTGCGGGTTGTTCTCGACGAAGCGCCCGGTACTGGTCAGTACGCCGCTTGTCATGCGCATATCGAGCGCCGAAGAGAAGTCGAACAGCTTGCTGACCCTGGGATCCTGGGCCAGCTGATAGCTGTATGGGTTGGGGCCGATGTAGCCCTTGATGCCGGCTTTGTTCACCAGGCTGGAAGTCGCGTCAGGGTGAGGAAGACTGACCATCAAGCGGTCCAGCTTGTGGATCTGCTCGGGGCCGAACTGACGCTCGGCGGCCATCTGCAGCAGCAGGGCCTGTTGTCCGCTGGGCGAGCTAACGGCGATCTTGTCATCGGCCTTGAAGTCGGCCAGTGACTTGATCGCCGGGTCATTCACGAACAGGCCGTTGTCCCCGGCCACCAGCGCGCAAAGAGCCCTGACATCCAGCGAGCGACGCGTCTTCTCCCAGGCAATCAACGTCCCGGACAAACCATAGCCGCCAATATCGACATTGCCGCTGATGAGCGCGTCATTGATTGCCGGGGCACCACTGATGCGCTTGATCTCGAAGTCCGCGTTCGGGTGCCCATGGGCCTTGGCTTGCTGACGGAACATACCCAGCTTGTCGGCGACCGTGACCGGCAAGTAGGCATAACCGTACTGGATGGCAAGGGTAACGCGGTCTTGCTCAGCTTGCGCCGTCGCGCAGACTGCAGCCAGACCAAGGGCAATCGAGAGGCTTCTCAGGGGCAAACGAGGATGGCACAGCCTGCGCCATGGGCTTAGGTACATAGCAAACTCCACTTGTTATTATTTTAGAACGCCATTTCTTTTACAGAAGGTCATAAACATGCACCGTTCGTCAATAGCCAGTTTAAACGGGCAAAATCAATCGCATTTCCTATCGTCATGGTTTATTTTGCAACGGCATTGCAGTAAAAAAGAAAAGAAAAACAATTCGGACGCGCGTGCGTCCCTCCCCGCCAGGAGCGCCCATGAGCTTTTTCGCTGCCCCGCCGACCGTTGAAACCCGTGTTTTCACCCGCTTGCCCGAGCGCTTTCGCGACCCGCGCCCGACAAGCTGGGCCAATGCCAATCGTCAAGGCCGTGCCATCGACTCGTTCCTTGAGGGGCCCTCCTTCGACCGCCAAGGTCGCCTGTACGTGACCGATATCCCCAATGGACGGATCTTCCGCATTTCGCCACAAGGCGAATGGGAGCTGGTGTGTCAATACGATGGCTGGCCCAATGGCCTGAAGATCCACCAGGACGGCCGCATCTTCATCACCGACTACAAGCGCGGCATCATGCTGCTCGACCCGCAGACCGGTGCTATCGAGGCACTGCTCGACTCGGCAGGCTCCGAAGGCTTCAAGGGCGTCAACGATCTGGTGTTCGCGCCCAACGGCGACATGTATTTCACCGACCAAGGGCAGACCGGCCTGCAGGATGCCACTGGCCGCGTGTACAAGCTCGATTCCAAAGGCAACCTGACTTGCCTGCTGGGCACCATTCCAAGCCCCAACGGCATCGTCTACGACCCTCATCTGAATCATCTGCTAGTAGCTGTGACCCGCGCGCAACAGATCTGGCGCATCCCTCTGGGGAATGGGTCGATCGTCGGCAAGGTCGGGGTGTTCGCCCAATTGCATGGCGGCTTGGGCGGGCCTGATGGCCTGGCGCTGGATGCGCAAAGCAACCTGTACATCGCGCACACCGGCTTCGGCTCGGTGTGGAAGCTGTCGAAAGTCGCCGAGCCACTGCAACGCATCGTTTCCTGCGCAGGGATCAGCAATACCAACCTGGCTTTTGGCGGTGAAGACGGCCAGACCTTGTTCATTACCGAATCCGAGACCGGCAGCATCCTCCAGGTCCGCACCACCACCCCTGGGCTGGCCATGTACTCCCACAGCTGAACCCGCGCCTGTCAGCGCACACAACAACTACAAGAGAGTGACGACATGACCCACGAAACCACTACCCAGGCGCCGCTTAGCGACGCCGAGGGCGAACGTCTCATGCGCCGCGTCCTGTGGCGCCTGGTGCCGTTCATCTTCATCTGCTACGTGATCAGCTATCTGGACCGCACCAACGTTGGCTTTGCCGCCATCAGCATGAACCAGGACCTGGGCCTGACCGCAACGATGTTCGGTTGGGCGGCAGGGCTGTTCTTCTTCGGCTACTTCATGTTCGAGATCCCCAGCAATCTGCTGATGCAACGCTTTGGCGCACGTGTCTGGATTGCACGGATCATGATCACCTGGGGGCTGATCTCCATGGCCACGGCGTTCGCCACCGGGCCTGTCAGCTTCAGTATTGCGCGCTTCCTACTGGGCCTGGCCGAGGCGGGCTTCACGCCGGGTGTGTACCTGTATTTCACCTACTGGTTCCCGGGCAAATGGCGGGCAAAAGCTACCGCGGCGTTTCTGCTGGGGATTCCGGTGGCCAATATCGTCGGTTCGCCGTTGTCCGGCTGGCTGATGGAACAGCACGGCGTCTGGGGCCTGAAGAACTGGCAGTTGCTGCTGGTCACCGAGTCGATGCCGGCGGTATTGCTGGGTATCGCCTGCCTGTTCGTGCTGGTCGACAGCCCGGCCAAGGCCAAATGGTTGAAGCCACGTGAAAAAGCCTGGCTGAGCCAGCGTCTGGCCGAGGAACAGCAGGCGATCGGTGCCTCGCATGGCAATACCTTGCGCGCCGCGCTGACCAACCCAAAGGTGTTTACCCTGGCAGCCATCAACTTCTGCTGCATCGTCGGCTCCATCGGTATCGGCCTGTGGCTGCCGCAGATCATCAAAAGCCTGGGGATCGCCAGCGGAGTGGTCGGCTTCGTGGTGGCACTGCCCTACCTGCTCGGCGCCCTGGCCATGACGCTATGGGCACGCCTGGCGAACCGCAGCCAGCATCGCCTGCCCTACGTGGTCGGCGCACTGGCCACAGCCGCTGTAGCCCTGGTAGCTGCCGCGCTGATCGACCAGCCGCTATTGAAGATCGCCAGTCTGTGCATAGCGGTGGCGAGTATCCTGTCCTTCCAGGCCACGTTCTGGGCAATACCGTCCACCTTCCTCACCGGTCGCGCCGCGGCTGGCGGCTTGGCGATGATCGTATCGATCGGCAACCTGGGCGGTTTTACCGGGCCGTTTCTGATCGGCCTGATCAAGGATGCCACGCACAGCTTCACCTTACCGTTCTTCGCCGTGGCCTCGATCCTGATGATTGGTACCTGCCTTATGCTCTGGCTGGGCGACCCTGCCAAGCGTCAGACGTCGCACGGCCACGGCCAAGTCGCCTGAACCCTCATTTGCGGCGATGCAGGCCGAACTGGGCCAGCAGCCCCGCCGCCAATACCGCGCCGGCGATCGCCAAGGTCACCGGCGCGCCCCAGCGGGCGGCGATCAGACCAGCAGCCAAGCCACCGAGCGCCTCGAAACCAAAGCGCATTGCAATGTAGAAAGCGATGACCCGGCCGCGCAAGTGGCTGGGCGCGCCGCTTTGTAGCTGCATGTTGGTGCTGACGTTACTCAGGGTGATGCCAAAGCCCAACACGGCCAGCGCCAGCAGTGCCAGCGGCAGATTCCCTGCCAACCACAAACCGACCAGCGCCACCGCGGATGACAGCGCCCCGGCATCGGTGAACTGGCGCAACCGCGGCAAGGCGCCGCCTATCGCCAGCACCAGTGTCGCTACGAAGGCACCGGCACCCGCCGCGCCCCACAACCAGCCCAGTACGCGTGCATCGCCGGCGTACACCGACCTGGCCAGGATCGGCAAGAGCGCCGCGTAGCAGGATGCCAGCAGGTTGACCATGATGACGTTGATCAGCAATTGGCGCACGCTTTGGGTCTGCCACATATAGAGCATGCCTTCGCAAAACACCTCTGCGGTTGAGCCGCTGGCCTTGGGGCCTGCAGTGCCCCGCACTTTCAGCAAGCCCCCCAACAGCGCCATGAACGCCATCGCTGTGAGCGCAAAACAGGCCGCCTCCCCAGCGAAGGCAATCAGCGCGCCAGCGAGCGGAGGGCCCACGAACCGCGCCGCGTTGATCAACATGGCGTTGAGCACAAGAGCATTGGGCAGATCGGCCGGGTCGTCGACGAAACTGCCGATCAGCGCCTGGCGCAGCGGCGTTTCCAGGGCGTTGAGCAGGCCCAGCAGCAGAGCCATGCTAGCGATGAAAGCCCCGTCGACCCAAGCCTGCCAAGTCGCCACAGCCAGCACCAGCGACTGCAGGATCAGAATCAGCTGTACGATGATCAACAGGCGGCGCTTGTCGTGGCGGTCGATCCACGCACCGGCCAAGGGTCCGATCAACAATTGTGGCGCCAGCGAAAGAAAGGTTATCAGACCCAGCAGCACGGCCGAGCCCGTCAGGTGATAGGCCAGCCAAGCCAATGCTACCTGCTGCACCCACTTGCCGAGCGTGGACACACCCTGGCCGGCGAAATAGATCTGGAAATTACGGTGGGCGAGCGCCCTGACGGCCTTAGGCCAGTTCGATCGATGTGGCGACGATAAATCGGACAAGTCTGCGAATCCTCATAGGCCCGCACCCGGTACCGATCCATCGTCACGGTGCCCTCCATCGCAAGGGCACCGTCGGGCAGGATCAGCCTGGCAGCAGGCAGCCTTTTTTCTTCAAGGACTCCAAGACCCAGGTGCGGTCATTGGTGCCTTGGGCAATTTTTTCCATCTGGTCAGTTTCGGCAGCGTGCTTGGCAGTAGCCCCCGCATAAACCTCTGCTACATGGTCGTAAGGCACGCACAGCAAGCCATCGTCATCACCGATTACCAGATCACCCGGCTCGATCACCATACCATCAATGGCGATCGGCACGTTGATCTCGCCCGGGCCGTCCTTGTATGGACCACGGTGCGAAACACCCGCAGCGAACAACGGGAAGTCGCCAGCACCAATATTGGCCGCATCACGGATTGCACCGTTGATGACGATACCCGCCACACCGCGCTTGACCGCGTAGGCCACCATCATTTCGCCGATCAGGGCATTGGTCAGGTCACCCCCTGCGTCGACCACGATCACGTCGCCAGGCTGCGCAATGTCGATCGCGTAATGCAGCATCAGGTTGTCCCCTGGGCGCGCCTTGACTGTCAGGGCCGGGCCACATAGCACGCCTTCTCGGTGCATTGGACGCAGGCGGGCACCACCTGCGGTCATGCGATTCATCGAATCGCTGACGTTGGCAACCGGAACCTCGCGGTATCGCCGAACCCATTCCTCGCCGACTTTGCGTGCGCGCTCAAGCACTTGGAAGCCAATGCTCATGTGACCTACCTCTCTTGGTTTTATTCGATGTCATCGACTGTTGCCGAATCTGTTTTTAGAATTGCATTTCATTCTACCCAGCGCAATTTATTTTTTATCGCCATTCAAAGGGTGATATAGGATGCATGACTAAATTTCTTGCAACATCATTTCATTATGCTAGGGTTTCGTCATCGCCGCCAAGTGGCAGCGCACTGCCCTGATAAGAACAAGGTATCCATGATGTCCCATACCATTCTGCTGACCGGCCCTGCCCTTGCGGCCGAAGCCATGAACCTTGCCGCCCAGCACGGCGTCAAGATCGTCCCCACTACGCCCTACCTGCCCGAAGACGAGCTGGAAGCCATCATTCGCGCGGAGCAACCCGATGCCATCGTGGTGCGTCAGGGCAAACTGACTCGCGCCATGATCGAGGCATCGCCAAAACTCAAACTGATCGCCAAGCACGGGGTCGGCTACAACACCATCGATATCCAGGCAGCTGCCGAGCACGGCATTCCGGTATCGATCGCAGTGGGCGCCAACGCCCAGTCGGTGGCCGAGCACGCCTTTGCCCTGATGTTCAGCGTCGCCAGGCAGACTGCCCTGCTGGATGCGCGCATGCGCGACGGGCACTGGGACAAGGCGTCGGCCAACGGCATCGAGCTTTCGGGCAAGACCTTGGGTCTGGTTGGCCTGGGTTCCATCGGCAGTATCCTGATGGAGCTGGTCGCACCGCTGCGCATGAAGGTCAAGGTGTTTGACCCTTACCTGAAGGAATTGCCGGCACGCCTGCACGTCGAGCGGGAAGAGGATTTCGATCGCCTGCTGGCTGAAAGCGATATCATCAGCCTGCATTGCCCGCTGACCGAGACCAACCACAACCTGATCGGCGCTGCCCAGCTTGAGCGCATGCGGCCAGGCGCCATCTTGATCAACACCGCCCGCGGCGAGCTGATCGACACCAACGCCCTGGTGAAAGCGCTCAGCGAACGCCGCATCGCCGGTGCCGGCCTGGACACCTTCAATCCCGAGCCGCCACCTGCCGATAGCCCGCTGTGGGGCTTGCCTACCCTGGTCGCTACTCCGCACGTCGGTGCCAACACCTCAGAGGCACGTGACCGTGTAGGCCTGGTCTGTGTGAGGCAGGTACTCGAAGTCCTGGCGGGCAATGCTCTGGATCCGCGTTGCGTGGTCAACCGCCACCTGATCGACAGCTGATTGCAATCCACTCGCGCCGCTTCGCGAGAGGGGGCGCTTTTACCCCGCGTCACTCCAGAAAAAAAACAATTGGAGAGCATCATGATTTCAGCTACATCCACAGTGGATGACCTCGAACGCAGCACCATGCGCCGTGTTGCATGGCGCCTGCTGCCCTTTCTGATCGTCTGCTACCTCATCGCGATCATCGATCGCGGCAACATCGGCATGGCGTCCTTGCAGATGAACCAGGATCTGCAACTCACGGCCAAGGTCTTCGGTTTCGCCAGCAGCCTGTTCTTCTTTGCCTACTTCCTGGTCGAAGTGCCCAGCAACCTGGCCATGCAGCGGTATGGCGCGCGGATCTGGATTGCCCGGATCATGATCACCTGGGGCCTGATTTCCGCAGGTACGGCATTCGTCCAGGGTGCCAACTCGCTGTACGTCATGCGCTTCCTGCTCGGCGCGGCCGAGGCCGGCTTCTTCCCTGGCGTGCTGCTCTACCTCACCTACTGGTTGCCGTCTGCCTACCGCGCACGCATGGTGGCGCTGTTCATGGTGGCGATCCCGGCCGCCAACTTCATTGGCTCGCCGCTGTCCGGCCTGCTGCTGAGCCTGGATGGCTGGATGGGCTTGCGCGGCTGGCACTGGCTGTTCATTCTCGAAGGCATTCCGGCAGTGCTGCTGGGCATCGCCTGCCTGTTCGTGCTGACTGACCGCCCTGAACAGGCCAAGTGGCTGAGCGACGAGCAACGCGGCTGGCTGACCAACCGCTTGGCTGAAGAAGCTTCGAAGAAAACTGCCATTGGCCATATCTCGCTGTGGAAACTGCTGCGTCACAAGGATATCTGGGTGCTTGCGCTCATCTATTCGGGGGCTTCCGCGGCAGGTAGCACGATGAGCGTGTGGGCACCGCAGTTGCTTAAAACCTTTGGCCTCAGCGCCATGCAGATCGGCCTGGTCAATGCCATCCCGTACGGCATTGCCTCGGTGGTGATGATCATCTGGGGACGCAGCTCCGACCGCACCGGCGAGCGCCGCTGGCATACCGCGATGACCATGTTGCTGATCGCTGCCGGCCTGCTGATGACCCTGTTCACCTCATCGCTGGCGGCCACCGTCGTCATGCTGACCATGGTGCTGGTGGGTGCTTATTCGATGAAAGGCCCGTTCTGGGCACTGGTCTCGGGCTGGTTGTCTTCGTCTACCGCCGCTGCCGGATTGGCGGCTGTTGGCGCCATGGCCAACCTCATCGGTGGCGGCCTGATGGTGAATGCCTATGGCGCCATCCACGACGCCACCGGCAGCTATGCGCTTGCGCTGATGCCGCTGGCGGCGCTGTGCACGCTGGCTGGTGTCGCGGTGTTGGTGATCGGCCGCAAGCGCCAACGCGAGCAGGTTGAAGTGGCCACTGCAGTCAGCGCCAAGTAAGCCACCACCGCCGCACCCGATGCCCACCTTCCCTCGCGAACGTGGGCATCGTTCATTGACAAGAACAAAAAACCGAGGAATACCGATGACCTTGTCTCGACGCCAATTCTTGCAGGTGGGGGGCGCGCTGGGCGCCGCCGTTTCAATGGGTGCGCTGGCCAGTGTGCCGTTCAGCCAGGGTGAAGCGAAGCCACGCCTGACGCCACCCCCAGGCAGTGTCGACTGCCACATGCATTTGTACGACAGCCGCATCCCCGCTGCCCCTGGCGCCAGCCTGCTACCGCCGGATGCCTCCCTAGAGGACTACCGCCAACTGCAGCAGCGCTTGGGCATCCGGCGCATGGTGATCGTCACGCCCTCGACCTACGGCACTGACAACCGCGTCATGCTCGACGGTTTGTTGCGCAGTCGAGGGGATGCCCGGGGCGTTGCCGTAGTGGCCACTTCGGTTACTGACAAGGAGCTCACCACACTGCATGCAGCCGGCGTGCGGGGCATCCGCTTCAACCTCAGCGTAGGCAGCCAGGCTCTCGACGGCCTCGAGCAACTGGCTGCACGGGTCAATGAGTTAGGGTGGAACGTACAGATAGCAGCGGGCCCGTTGCTGCCCGAAGTGGCGCCACGGCTACTGGCCCTGTCCGCCAAGGTGGTCATCGATCACATGGGGCATGTGCCTCAACCCGAGGGAGTGAAATCCGAGGCCTACGCCTCGCTGGTACGGTTACTGGACACTGACAGAGCCTGGGTCAAGCTCTCGGCACCCTACCTGCGATCGAAAGCCGGTGCCCCCCTTTACGCAGATGTCGGGCGCGTGGCCAGTGCGCTTATCAGCCACCGCCCGGACCGAATGCTGTGGGGCAGCGACTGGCCTCATCCTACGCTGGCCAGCAACAGCAAGCCCGACGATGGCATGATCCTCGACCGTTTGATGGATTGGGCGCCAAAGGTAGAGACCCGAGCTTCCATACTGCGCGACAACCCCATCCAGCTGTACGGCTTCTGACCGCTTCCTACGCACGCAAACAATCACCCGCAACGTGCAGGTGATTTCGGCGTGTGGCGCGGCCCGGGTGGGTGCCGTCAGTGACTGATCATCCACGGGCGGCCCGCCGCCCTGGATTTCGAGCCGTTTAGGTTTGCGCGGGTGGGTTTGGCCGGTTTGCTCGGGCCACAGCAACCGCATCCACTCGGATGCCGCCGGCTCTCTTTGTACGCATCGACACTCATCGGCGCATGCGCACGGGTCTCGTTGCGCGCCATGGCCACGCGGGTACTGCCCGGCAAGCATCCAGCGCCCTTCCCTCCATCGCTGCCAGGGCTTCCATGCCCTGTCCAGCGATTATCAGAGCCAGGCTTTGATCTGCGCACACACGGCTTCGGTCGAGATACCGTAACGGTCATGAAGCGTCGGCAAGGCACCGGCATCGAGAAACGCATCGGGCAGCGCGATCTGGCGGAACGTCGGCGTAACGCCGTTGCGCATCAACAATCCGGCAACCGCCTCGCCCAAACCGCCGATGATGCTGCTGTTTTCGGCGGTGACCACCAGCCGTCCGGACTGCTTCGCTTCGGCCAGGATGGTGTGTTCATCCAGAGGCTTGATGGTCGGCACGTGCAACACAGCAACGTCGACACCATCGGCCTGGAGCTTGTTGGCCGCTTCGAGCGAGCGCATCGTCATCAGCCCGGTGGAGATGATGAGCACGTCCCTGCCGGTGCGCAGGGTCTTGGCCTTGCCGATTTCGAATTTGTACCCGTATTCGTCAAGCACTACCGGTACGTTGCCGCGCAGCAGGCGCATGTAGACCGGCCCCTGGTGAGCAGCGATTGCCGGCACTGCCTGTTCGATCTCCACGGCGTCGCAGGGATCGACGATCATCAGGTTTGGCATCGCTCGGAAGATGGCGAGATCGTCAGTCGCCTGGTGGCTTGGGCCATAACCGGTAGTGAGCCCGGGCAGCCCACAGACGATCTTCACGTTCAAGTTCTCCTCGGCGATTGCCATACAGATAAAATCGTAGGCGCGCCGCGAGGCAAACACGGCATAGGTGGTGGCGAAGGGTACGAACCCCTCCCTTGCCATGCCCGCAGCCGCGCTCATCAACAGTTGCTCGGCCATGCCCATCTGGTAGAAGCGGTCCGGGTGCGCCTTGGCAAAAATATGCAGGTCGGTGTATTTGGACAGGTCTGCGGACAGCCCGACAATTTCAGGGCGCTGCTCAGCCAGCGCAGCCAGGGCATGGCCAAAGGGCGCCGAGCGGGTCGCTTGGCCCTCAGCGGCGATCGAGGCGATCATGGCCGAAGTGGTCAGGCGCTTCTTGGTTGGCTCGGCAGTCGAAGTAGAACTATTCGGCTTGCTCATCACTGTTTTCCTTCTTCGAGATTGTTGAGCGCCAACGCCCATTCATGTTCTTCCACGCGTATGAAGTGGGTCTTTTCCCGCGTTTCGAGGAACGGTACCCCCTTGCCCATCTTCGTATCGCAAATGATCACGCGCGGTTGCGCGCCTGTGTGATTGCGCGCCGCATCGAACGCTGCGACCAGGGCTTCGATGTCATTGCCATCGACTCGCTGGGTGAACCACCCAAACGCCTGCCAACGATCGACGATTGGTTCAAAAGAAAGAATTTCGCTGGAATAACCATCGGCCTGCTGGTTGTTCACATCGACGATGGCGATGAGGTTGTCGAGCTTCCAGTGAGAGGCCGACATGACGGCCTCCCAAGTGGAGCCTTCATTGAGCTCACCATCTGACAAGAGGTTGTAAACGAAAGAAGTCGATTGCTTGCGTTTGAGGCCCAGGCAAGCACCAACCGCAATACCCAACCCCTGCCCCAACGACCCGCCGGTGATTTCCATGCCCGGCGTATAAGCAGCCATGCCGGACATGGGCAGGCGGCTGTCGTCCGAACCATAGGTTTCCAACTCATCGAGCGGGACGATTCGGGCCTCGATCAAGGCGGCATACAGCGCAATGGCATAATGACCGATGGACAGATAGAAGCGGTCGCGCGGTTCCCAGTCAGGATCATCGGACCGATAGCTCAGTGCATGGAAGTAAGAGACTGCCAGCAGGTCCGCAGCGCCCAGGGCCTGCCCCACATAACCTTGACCTTGCACCTGCCCCATGCGCAACGCGTGGCGACGGATGTTGTGCGCGCGCTCGGCCAGGCTCAAGGCGGGCTTCAGCATAGTGTTCGTATTCATTACGTAGCTCCGTTAACTCAACGATTGACCGCTGCAGCGGGGATGCGCAGGACCAACGAGGCCCCCGCAAGCAGGACGGCTGTAATCAGATACATGCCGATGGCGCTGGACCCGGTCTGGGTAGTGATCCACCCAATCAGGTAGGGCGAGCAGAAGCCGGCCAGGTTGGCAAAGCTGTTGACGGCGGCGATGCCTGCGGCAGCGGACACACCGCCCAGAAGCGTGGTGGGCAGCATCCAGAACAGCGAGGTGGCCGAGAGGATTCCCGACGCAGCCAGGCACAAGCTGAGGATCGACAGTGTCACGTTGCCGCCCATCAAAGCGGCCAGGCTGAGCCCCATGGCGCCGACAATCATCGGTATGATCAGATGCCAGCGGCGCTCGCGGTGCTTGTCGCCGCTGCGACCGACCAACAGCATCGCGGCAATGGCGCACAGGTAAGGCAGGCTGGACAGCATGCCGATGTGCAGCGGGTCAGATACACCGGCATTGCGCACCAAGGTCGGTAGCCAGAAGGTAATGGCGTACTGGCCCATGACCACACAGAAGTAGATGCCAGCCAGCAACCACAACCGACGGTCGCGGATGAATTCCCCCACCGAACCATGGCTGACTTTCTGTTGGTTGTCCTCGGCCAGTTCGCGGGTAACCAGGGCCTTTTCTTCGTCGTTCAGCCACGTGGCCTGGTGCACGCCGTCCTTGAGGTAAGCCAGTACCAGCAGGCCAACCAGCACCGTCGGCACCGCTTCGAGCACAAACATCCACTGCCAACCGGCCCAACCGTGCACGCCGGCAAACTGGTTCATGATCCAACCGGAGAGAGGCCCGCCAACCATGCCTGACAGTGGGATGGCGATGAACCACAACACCGTCATGCGTGCCCGGCGATAGGAAGGGAACCAGTAGGTAAGGTACAGCAGCAGCCCTGGCGCAAGGCCTGCCTCGGCGATACCAAGGAGGAATCGAAGGACGTAGAATTGCCACGCTGTTTCGACGAATGCGAACAGCGCGGAAATGATCCCCCAGGTGATCATGATGCGCGCGATCCATACCCGTGCGCCCACTTTGTGAAGGATGATGTTGCTAGGAACTTCGCAGAGAAAATAGCCTATGAAGAACATGCCCGCACCCAGGCCGTAGACTGTCTCGCTCAAGGCGAGATCGTTCATCATCTGCAGCTTGGCGAAACCGACATTGACCCGATCCAGATAGGCGCAGAGGTAGCACAGCATCAGGAACGGCATCAGGCGCCAGGCGGTCTTGCGGTAGGCGGAGGTACGCACGGTCGAAACCGCTTCGAGCGATAAGGTAGTCATGCTGGTCTGATCTCTTGTTGTTATTGGCAGCCAGGCCTGAAACTTGGCTGTCATTGATCCAGAACCGCGCGGGCCGGGGCCGGCCCGCCCACGTGTACTCAGTGAATCAGCATCCCGCCGTTGACATCCAGGGTAATGCCGGTCAGGTAGGTAGAGAGGTCGCTGGCGAGGAACAGTGCAGCGTTGGCGACATCCTGGGCCTGGCCAAGGCGGCCCAGGGGGATGCCTTCGATGATCGCGTGGCGGCGTTCATCCTGCATCAGCCCACCGGTGATGTCTGTGTGGATCAAACCCGGTGCGATGGAGTTGACCCGCACGTTGTCCGGCCCCAGTTCACGCGCCATCGCCTTGGCAAGGCCCAGCACGCCGGCCTTCGCGGCACTGTAGTGCGGGCCGCCAAAAATGCCCCCGCCGCGCTGTGCAGAAACCGAGGACATGCATACGATGCTGCCGCTGCCTTGCTCACGCATTTGCGGGATCACCGCCTGCGACATCAGCAGCGTGCCCCGCAGGCTGACATCCAGCACCTTGTCATAATCAGCACCACGGATATCCAAGATCTTCAGCGGCTGGGTAATGCCGGCGTTATTGATCAACACGTCGATGCGGCCGAAATGTTCAACAACCGTGGCAACAGCGCGGTGAACCTGGGCCTCGTCAGCGACGTTCGCCGCCAGGCCCAGATGGCTTTCGCCCAGTGAGGCGGCAGCATCGCGGGCAGCAGATTCGTCCAGATCGAGGATTACCACGCGGGCACCTTGCTGAGCGAACGTTGCGGCCGTGGCACGGCCAATGCCACGTGCGGACGCTGCGCCGGTGATGATTGCGACTTTACCTTGGAGAAGCATGTGTGAACCCTCTGTTTGTTGTTATGGGCCGATTCAGGAATCGTGGGTTCAGCTTGTGGCCCGCGAGCTACGTGAGCAATAACGTGAAAATCATCCGGTGCTGAAAAAAATTCAGCCCTTCTGCGCTATCGTACGGGTTTCCCCGAATAAAAATAACGCTTTGGAGAATCTGTATGCGCTCGGTAAACGACGCGGCATCGCCACTGCCACCGCTCAAGACCATCCAGGCTTTCGAGCAGGCCGCCCGGTTCGGCAACGTTGCTCGAGCTGCCGAGGTGCTGGACTTGACCCCCTCGGCGGTCAGTCATCAGCTTGCCAAACTCGAGGCCATGATCGGCAGACAGCTGTTCGTGCGTGGCGCACGTGGCGTAGCCCTTACCTCAGTTGGCCAGCAGTACTTGAAAGACGTCTCGGGTATCCTGCACAGCCTTGCCATCGCCACCGAACGTGCCAGCAGCGATGTCAGCCTTGACTGCCTGCGCCTGCACTCTTCACCGAGTTTCGGCCTGCTCTGGCTGATGCCGCGTCTCGAGGCGTTTCGCGAGGAGTTCCCGTCCATTCAGATCAATTTGTCATGCTCCTACGAGGCGCTGCATTTCAGCCGTGACAAGATCGACGTGGACATTCGTCATGGCGATCCGAACTGGCCCAGTTACGAAGTCCGCACGGTAAGTAACGAGACCTTCGAGGTGCTGGCGGCACCCAAGCTCCTCTCCCGCCATCCGGTGCATGATGCCAGCGACCTGCTCGATTGCGACCTGATCCTGTCCGAGGCGACCTTGTTGAGGTGGCCGGCGTGGTTTGCCCAGCACGGGCTGGCACGGCCCGAAAAACCCTATGCGCTGAGCTTCGACCGTTCCTACATGAGCCTGGAGGCCGCCAGCCACGGCCTGGGCTTCGCTTTGGAAAGTGGCTTGCTGGCGCAGAAATACCTGGAAGCCGGGACCTTGGTGAAAGTGGCGCCCGAGGCCCTGGGTGCACCGGTCGCTGCGCACCATCTGGTGTTTCCCAAGGCCCACGCAGCCTTTCCCAGGGTGCGGTGTTTTCTGCACTGGGTAGAGAAGGAACTGGGGCACCAGTTCGTTTTCTGACGCTTAACTATCCAAGTTTGAACGACACGCCGTCAGGCCATGGGGCACAGCGCACACTGATGCCCCCTACCCCTACCCCTACCCCTGCTCCGCCAGCTGCGCTTGATACTGCTGCGGACTGACCCCGTGATATCGAGGCGTGGCCACCTCTGGCCCAGGCGCCTTGCACCTGCTCACCGGCCTGTACGATGCCCGCATGGACCAGCAGCCGGGGCTACCTGGCAAGAAGTGACCGCCCCCTCGGCGACCCGGCTGAACGTTTAGTCAGCCGGGCCTGTCGCACGACAGAGACGCAGCACACTGCGCGTACCCTGACCGTGAGGACCTCACCATGAGCGCGATTTCTTCCAATGGGGCTGAAACGCACCCCATCTGTCTGACCCTCAATGGTCAGTCCCGAACACTGCAGGTGCATCCTTGGGTCACCTTGCTCGACCTGCTACGTGACCAATTGGACCTGGTCGGTACCAAGAAAGGTTGCGACCATGGCCAGTGCGGCGCCTGCACGGTGCTGCGCGATGGCAAGCGCGTCAATGCCTGCCTGACCTTGGCCATCATGTGCGACGGGGCCGACCTTGTAACCATCGAAGGGCTGGCCAGCGGCGACGTCCTGCACCCCATGCAGCGCGCCTTCATTACCCACGATGCGTTCCAGTGTGGTTACTGCACCCCGGGGCAGATCTGCTCGGCAGTCGGATTGGCTCACGAGGGCCGTGCCGACAACCGGGAGACCATTCGCGAGCAGATGAGCGGCAATCTTTGCCGCTGTGGTGCCTACGGCAACATCGTCGCGGCGGTGGAAGAAGCCCTGCCGTTGATGAGGGATGGGATCGAGCCACAACGAGGGCAGAATCCATGACACCTTTCAGCTACCACAAGCCCAACTCGGTCAGCGAAGCGGTAAACCTGGCTGATGCCTGCTCGCACTTCATCGCGGGTGGTACCAACCTCGTCGACCTGATGAAGGAAAACGTGGTTCGCCCCACGCGTCTGATCGACATCTCCGGACTCGGGCTGAACGGTATCCACCCCACTCCCGGCGGCGGCGTGCTGATCGGTGCACGGGTGAGCAATGCCGACCTGGCCTGGCACCCGATGATCGAGCAGCATTATCCATTGCTGTCAGACGCGATCCTGGCTGGGGCATCGCCGCAGTTGAGGAATATGGCGAGTACCGGTGGCAACTTGCTGCAACGTACCCGCTGCTACTACTTCTACGACACCGGCACCCCCTGCAACAAGCGCGAACCGGGCAGCGGATGCCCTGCGCGTACGGGCATGAACCGCATCCATGCCATTCTCGGCGCCAGCGATGCCTGTGTCGCGACCCATCCCTCGGACATGTGCGTGGCATTGGCAGCGCTCGAAGCCGTGGTGCACGTACAAGGGCCGTCCGGTGAACGGCAGATACCCTTCGCGGATTTCCATCGCCTGCCCGAGGACACCCCCGAGCGCGACAATCAACTGGCATTCGATGAACTGGTGACCGGCATCGAGCTGCCGCCCCCAATGTTCGAACACCATTACCGTTACCTGAAAATACGCGACCGCGCCTCCTACGCGTTCGCGCTGGTATCAGTCGCTGCAGCCCTGAGCTTCGATGGCGAAGTGATCCAACAGGCGCGCCTGGCGTTGGGCGGCGTTGCCCACAAGCCCTGGCGGGACCTGGCTGTCGAGCGCATGTTGGTCGGCCAGGTGCCTTCAGAAGCACTTTTCACCCGGACCGCGCAAACGTTGCTGCAAGGTGCACAACCCCTGAGCCACAACGGTTTCAAGGTAACGCTCGCTCAGCGAGCAATCGTGCGTGCATTGGATGACGCGGCGCGCGGCGCCGCTAACGGGGGAGCACGACCATGATCAAAAGCACACCAGTAGTCGGCACGCCAATGGACCGGGTGGACGGCGTGGCAAAGGTCACCGGGCAGGCCCGCTATGCGGGCGAATACCCCGAGGCAGACCTGCTACACGGCAGCGTAGTGTCCAGTACCATCGCCCGCGGTCGGATACTCGACATCGACAGCACGCAGGCCTTGCGCGTACCCGGGGTAATCGCCGTGCTCGACCACGGCCATCGTCCGCATATATCGAGTTATGACGACGACTATAGCGATGCCGACTCTGCCGAGGGCTCGCCGTTTCGACCCTTGTTCAATGATCGAGTGCTCTACAGCGGGCAACCGGTAGCGCTGGTGGTCGCTCAAACCCTCGAACTGGCCCGGTATGCAGGCTCGCTGCTCAAGATCGACTATGCCGAGGAGGCTCACCAGACAGACCTGGGCGCATGCCAGCAGTCGCATCCGGCACCCGCCGAAACGCCGGCGCCACGTGGCGACTTCCCCGGGCAGTTTGCCGGTGCGCCGGTGCAGGTGGATGCGACCTACCTGACGGCCAACGAGCACCACAACCCGATGGAGCCCCATGCGTCGACCGTGCACTACAAGGCCGACGGCGCTCTGGAAATCCACGACAAGACCCAAGGCACGCAGAACTGCCAGGACTACCTGCACAAGGTGTTCGGCCTGCCCAAGGCCAATATTCGTGTACGCGCGGCGTTCGTCGGCGGAGCCTTCGGCTCGGGCTTGCGCCCGCAGTACCAGTTGCCGCTGGCAGTGATGGCGGCGTTGCACCTGAAGCGCTCGGTGCGCGTGACCCTGACCCGCCAGCAGATGTTCACCTTTGGCTACCGGCCCCGCACCGAGCAACGCTTGCGCCTGGGGGCAGACGCAAACGGGCGCTTGCTGGCAATCGCTCACGATGCGCTTGGCCAGACCTCCCGCTTCGAGGACTTCACCGAGCACCTGGTGGAATGGAGCGGCATGCTTTACCAGTGCGACAACGTCGCGCTCAGCTATCGCTTGGCCTCGCTCGATGTGTACACCCCGCTGGACATGCGGGCACCTGGGGCCGGGTCCGGGATGATTGCACTGGAATGCGCCATGGATGAGCTCGCTTGTGCAGCGAAGATCGACCCGGTAGAGCTGCGCCGGCGCAATTTCGCCGCCAACAATGGCAACGAGGGCAAGCCATACTCCAGCAAGGAGTTGCTGGCCTGCTACCAGCAAGGCGCCGAACGTTTTGGCTGGCACGAGCGCACCCCCCAACCGCGCAGCATGCGCAATGGCAACCAATTGATCGGCTGGGGGATGGCCGGTGGCGTCTGGGAAGCCATGCAGATGAAGGCCAGCGCCAAGGCGCGCATCGATGCCAATGGCCACCTCACCGTCAGCAGTGCCACCACCGATATCGGGACCGGCACCTATACCGTCATGACACAGATCGCGGCCGATGCTGCCGGCACCAGGGTGCAGGACGTCACCTTCGTGCTGGGGGACTCTTCACTACCCACCGCACCGCTTCAGGGCGGATCGTTCACGGTGTCGTCAGTGGGCTCGGCCGTGCGCCAGGCCTGCCAGGTTCTGCGCACCAAGGTGCTGGAGCATGCGCGGAACATATATCCCCAGGTGGCCAGCACCCCCTCGGAGCAGATCGTTTTCGCCAATGGCTACTTGCACGCTGGCAGCCAGCGTTGGGCCTTGGCGGACATCGTGGCGAGCGCCCCCGACGGTGAGTTCGAAGTGCAGATCGACGCCGAGCCCGGCGCCCGGCGCCAACCGTTCTCCACCGCCACGCATTCGGCGGTATTCGTGGAAGTCCACGTCGACGAAGACCTTGGCACGATCAAGGTGGTACGTGTGGTCAGCGCCGTGGCGGCTGGGCGCGTGGTCAACCCGAAAACCGCGCGCAGTCAGATCCTGGGAGGCGTGGTGTGGGGGGTTGGCATGGCCCTGCATGAAGCAGCGCTGACCGACCATCAGTTGGGCCGCATCGTCAATCACAACCTGGCGGAGTACCACATCCCGGTGAACGCAGACATCGAGGATATCGACGTGATCTTCGTTGAAGAGCACGACGAGATTGTCAATGAGCTCGGGTCCAAGGGGGTGGGCGAAATTGGAGTGGTCGGGGTGGCCGCTGCGGTGGCCAACGCGGTCTACCATGCCACGGGCAAGCGTGTGAGGGAGTTTCCCATCACGCTCGATAAAGTGCTCTGATCGGGTGGGGCCAAGTCCCCATCCGCCTTGCGCTATCGGCAGCGCCTCGATGTGCTCGTGCAAAACCGGTCGACACCGCCATTGCCGCCGAATATGAGAACGGCCCCTATGCCGATGTGCCGGGCAAGGCGCTAGACGGGTTGAAGCATCTGGAGCCTGACGACGCCGACCCTGCCGAAGTGGCGCGCGAAATCGTGCGGGTGGTGGGCCTGCCTTTGGGCAAGCGCCCGTTCCGTGTGCACGTCGAGCCGTCCCAGGATGGCGCAGAAGTGGTCAACGCCGTGGCTGACCGGGCTCGCCGCGAGATGGACTACGCCATCGATCTGCAGGATCTGCTGTCGCCGGCAGTGATTGGCGAGTTACCCGTTGTGATTGCCCGTTTGCGCGACAGAAGACGCATAGGGGCCGCGCTTGCGCTGATCCAGCAGCGCAAGCGCGACGGCAAACACACACAGGCCCGCTGCCGACAGGAAGGTGATGGAGAAGGCTGTACCAATGACCTGCGCCGAACTGTCGGCCAGGCCATGACCTCCGAGCAGGCAGGCAAACAACAGCGGCAGCGCGGCGGCGCCGGTCATCAAGCCCAGGTTGCGCGACAGACCGAGCAGCCCTGACAGCAGGCCCCGGTATTCCTCCGTGGCATTGGCCATCACGGCGGTGTTGTTGGCTGCGAGGAACAGTTGGAATCCCGGTGTGACCAACACCAAAGCCAGTACATAACCTGCGACGCCGATAAGCCTGGGCAGCACGGCGAAACACACCAGCCCTGCGCTGGCGACCAGCAGGCCGCCGAGCAGGGTTCGACGGGTTCCGAACCGGTCAACCACGCGCCCGGCGGGAACACCTGAGACTGCCGCGCCGATCGGCCCGGCAGCCATCACCATCCCCATCTGCGCATCGCTAAGCCCCAAGCCGAACGAAAGGAAAAACGGGCCCACCACCAGCGTGGACATCATCACCGCGCCTGCCAGAATGTTCATTGCCAGCGACGTGGCCAACCCCGGCCTGCGTACTACGGCCAGCGGTATCAACGGGCGGGCTGAGGACCGCGTAATGCGTGCACTGGGGATCTTGGTCCGGGGTATGCCGGTCAATGTCAGTACCAGCATGCTGGCGCCGCACAGCAACAACAGAACGAATGCAGCACGCCAACCGAAGGCGCCAATCAACACGCCGCCCAGGGAGGGGCCCAGCGCTGTGCCGATGGCTGACATCGTTCCGAGCAGGCCCATTGCCGTACCCAGGCGCTCCTTGGCCACCAGGTCCTTGGCGATGGACAGCGGCAGCGCCATCAGCACCGCCGCGCCCAGCCCCTGGACCGCCCGCGCAACAATCAGCCAATCCAGCCCTGGGGCCAGGGCACAGGCACCGGAGGCCACGGTGAACACCGCCAGGCCGATGAGCAGTACGCGGCGACTGCCATACAGATCGCCCATCCGCCCCGCCACGACGATGGCTGCCGTCAAAGCCAGCAAGTAGGCCAGCACGACCCATTGCACCTGCTGCACGCTGACCGAAAACACCCGCGCCAGGCTCGCGAGCGTTACCGTGGCGATGCTGACCCCGAGCGAGGCCAGCAGGATCGAGCCTGCCAGCGCGGCCAGGGCAGGCTTGTTCATCTTTGTAACTGCTTCATCGTTCATGGTGTGACTTCTTGTTGATCGAAAGGCGATGGCCTACGATGCAACTTCAAGTCAACTTGAAGTCAAGCATGAAAATCGTCGATATCGGTGAGCTGGCGAAAAGCAGCGGTGTGACGACCTCTGCCCTGCGCTATTACGAGGAAGTCGGGCTGATCCAGTCCGTTGGCCGCAGTGGGCTGCGTCGCCAGTACAGCGAAGACACCCTGCTGCAACTTGCCCTGATTTCGCTGGGCAAGGCCGCCGGCTTTTCGCTGGAGGAGATCAAGGGCATGTTCGGCAAGGACCGCAAGCCGGACCTGCCCCGCCCGGCTCTGCACCAGCGCGCCGATGAGCTCGACCGCCAGGTCCGCAGGATGACAGCGCTCAGCAGCTTGCTGCGACACGTCGCCGAATGCCCGGCGCCGTCGCACCTGGTCTGCCCGAAGTTTCGCAAGTTGCTGCGTATGGCCTGCCCTGAGGGCCTGCCATATGAAAAAGGCTGAACGCTACCTGGCCCTATAACTGTTGAACCCACTTCAACATGCTCTGCGCATCGCTGACCTCGAACTTGCCGGGCGCCTCGACCGCGAGGTGCCTGACCACGCCATCTTCGACCAGCATCGCGTAACGCTGGGAACGATGGCCCATGCCGCGAGCCGACAGATCCTGGCTCAAGCCCAGTGCTTTGGCGAATTCGCCATTGCCGTCGCCAATCATCTTCACCGCATCACCCACCTGCAGGCTGCTGCCCCAGGCATTCATGACGAAGGCATCGTTGACGGAAACGCAGAGGATTTCGTCGATACCCGCCGCGGAAAACGCTTCGGCCGCAGCGACATAGCCGGGGACGTGACGTTCGGAACAGGTAGGTGTGAAGGCGCCAGGCAAGGCGAAAATCACCAGTTTGCGCTGCTGGCAGCGCTCGCGGATGGAAAACGCGTTCGGGCCGATCGCGCAGGCGCCCTCCCCGTTGCTGTAGGCGTACAGCGTGATATCAGGCAGTGAATCGCCGGTCTTGATCATGACTCTCTCCTAGGGTGGGTGGGCTGCGCGTGGCGCGAGGCGGCCAGTTTTAGCAGGTTTGCGAGGACGATGCAGGGTTACGCGGTTTCTGAAAAAACTTTCATGTCTTGCAACCCTGAAAAACGGGATCAGCTAGTCGTCTATATGAATCCATCCGGTATATTCCTTCAAGAGACGTAACAAGACATTACAAGAAGGGGTTTCCGTTGGATATTTCACATGCCGCGTGGCTTGCCCACGACACCCGCCTGGTGCTCTGTTGCCTGGCGGCCATCACCACCATCATCGTGCTGATCAGCGTCACCAAGTTGCCGCCCTTCCTGTCGATCCTGATCGGTACCTTCGTGGCGGGCCTGGGCGCGGCCCTGCCGCCAGAGGAGGTGGCCAAGGCGTTCGGCAAGGGCGCTGGCAGTCTGCTGGGCGAGGCCGGGATCATCATTGCCCTGGGCGCGATGCTCGGCGCGCTGATGGCCGAGTCCGGGGCCGCTGATCGTATTGCCTCTACCTTGTTACGCCATGCCCGCGGCAAGGCGCTGCCCTGGGTGATGGCGCTGGTGGCGATGGTCATTGGCTTGCCGCTGTTCTTCGAAGTCGGCCTGGTGCTGATGGTGCCGGTGATCTTCGTCATCGCTCGCCAGTCTGGGCAGCCGCTGCTCAAGGTGGCGATCCCGGCGCTCGCCGGGATGACCACCCTGCACGCGTTGATGCCTCCCCACCCTGGGCCGCTGATCGCAGTCAGCGCCCTGCATGCAGACCTGGGAATGACCATGTTGCTGGGTCTGTGCATCGCCGTGCCGGCGGTGATCCTCGCCGGCCCGCTTTATGGTATCTGGCTGTCGAAACGCCTGGATGTGCAGGAACCCGCGGAACTGGGTGCGCTGTTCACCGCCAAGGTCGAGACCCGGCGCAAGCCAAGCTTTGCCGTATCGCTGCTGATCATCCTGCTGCCAGTGCTGCTGATGCTGGGCAGTACGTTGGCCAAGGTCGCCATGGCGCCGCAAAGCACCCTGGCGCTGACCCTCAAGTTTCTCGGTGAGCCGCTGATTGCCCTTGGGCTGGCGGTGATCGCTGCGGTGATCTGCCTGGGCTGGTCGATCGGTATGGCCCGTGACCAGGTCGGCAGCGTACTGCGCAAGAGCCTGGCGCCGATCGCCGTGCTGTTGTTGACCATCGGGGCCGGTGGTGGCCTGAAACAGACCCTGCTCGAAGCCGGGATCAGCGACACGATCAGCAAGGTGGCCAGTGGCGCGCACCTGTCGTACGTGCTGTTGGCCTGGCTGATCGCGGTGGCGCTGCGCCAGGCGACAGGCTCGGCCACCGTTGCGACCACCACCACTGCCGGTATTCTCGCGCCATTGATGGCGGGCCTGGCGACCACCCAGAGTTCGCTGGTGGCACTGGCCATCGGTGCCGGCTCGGTGTTCTTCTGCCATGTCAACGATGCCGGGTTCTGGATGGTCCGCGAGTACTTCGGGCTGCAACTCAAGCAGACGATCTGGGTGTGGTCGGTGCTGCAGACCATCGTCTCGGTGGTTGGGCTGGTCGGCACCCTGCTGCTGTGGCAATGGTTCCAGTAAGCGGCTAGTGACAGCGCAGCTACAGTGGCTGCGCTGTCGCCTCGGCGATCAGAGCGCTGCTGCCCTGCGGCGCTGCAACCTGATCCAGCAGGCCTGTACCGCTGCGCCTACCACGAAAATCCCCAACCATCCGGCCAACGCAGCGCGCACCAGCGGCGACTCGGGGCCGTCCGCCAATGGCTGGCCGCTTGGCAGTCGCGTCAGGGTTTCGTTGATCCCCGGTACCAGCAACAGGAAGAAGCTGAATGCGAACGCCAACTGCGCCAGGTAAGGCCGCGCACGCCCCAGCAGCCTAAGCTTGGGGATGACCAGCGCCGCTCCGACCACCAGCAGCGCGAGGATGCCGAGCGCATGCCCGACGTTGAATCCGCCGGTACTGGAAAGGCCGAACGCGGTCAGTACCGACACCAGCATCCCGTACAGGTAGCCGCGTGCAACTGGCGCCCGGGGCTCGATCTGATGATGACGCGCATAGCTGTAAAGCCCGGCGACGAAGGTCGCCACGCTGACGGCGGTATGGATGGCGCCGAGGGTGGATACAGGGTGTGGCATGGTTGTGACTCCGTCTTTATGAATGGCCTGCTACCGACTAGTAGGTAGGCGTGTGACTGCAAAAAAAAAACCGCTGCGCCCGCACAGCGGCTTTTCACCGTGAAAACCTCAGGGTTGTCCATCACCCGCGAAATGCCGCGCGATCCAGCGCTCGCAGAGCGCCCAGAGCTCGGGTGCGCCACGCTGGATGACCGGCCCGTAGCGCTCGATGACCTGCTGGCGCGATACACCGCTTTCGGACCAGGTGCCACCGCCGGTGAAGATGTTGATCAGCAGTGGCTGAAAACGGTCGAGCGCCTTGGCGAAACACGCATCTGCAGTCTCGGCCTGCTCGAACTCCTGCCACAGTTCCAGCATCTGCGTGCCCTGTGGTTGCGGCAGCAGGCCAAACAGCCGCTGGGCGGCCTCGGCTTCCTGCTCGGCCTGCAACTGGCTGGACGAGCCTCCATGAATGGGGTAGTCACCGACGTCGATCTCCACGATATCGTGCAACAGCAGCATGCGGATGACCCGGTCGCTGTTCACTGCCCCGCTGGCATGCTCATTGAGGATCAACGCATACATGGCCAGGTGCCAGGAGTGTTCGGCGGAGTTTTCCTTGCGGCTCTGGTCCAGCAGCGGTGATTGGCGACGCACGCTTTTCAACTGGTCGATCTGGCGCAGAAATTCCAATTGCTGTTCCAGAGGGCTTGGCAGCATGGCTCAGGCTCCGGGGGGCGGAATCGGTGTGACAAGCCTGTCGATCAGCGGCTGCGTGATAAGCCCGAACACGCCAGGCTCGCCATAGGCGCGGGCAGACAACATCGCGCCATGCACGGCAGCCATGAAACGCTCTGCCTCAGCCTGAGGGGTATCGGAGAGGGTCAGGCTGCCCGCCTGCGCGCCGCGCTCGAGCACTGTGGTAATCCAGGCCGAGAGGCTGCGGAAATGCGCCCTCACCTCAGTGGCGACTTCGGCAGGCAATACCGGTATCTGAGTGGCGAGCAAGGCACACACGCAATAGCCCTTGCTGGCCTCGCCGACGCATTCCAGCCAATAGCCTACATAGGCCTTGAGCTGGTCGACGGGCGCGGGAAAGTAACGCTCCAGGGCAGCCATGCCGGCCTTGGCTTCTTCGCGGTATTGCGCGACCAGAACGCGCACCAGGTCCGCCTTGGTGGGGAAATGGTGATGGATGCTGGCTTTGCGTATCCCGACGCTCTCGGCGATGTCGGCGTAGCTGAAGCTGTTGTACCCGCCCGTGATGATCAGGGTGCGGGCGCACTGGAGAATGTCGGAGTAGGTCGTGGATTGAGTGCTCATGAACGGCACCCTACCTCCTGGTAGGGACATGGTCAACCGCCGTGAGCGTTCTTTCATTCAGCCCGGTAATCCCAGAAGAGCACATTTGTACTCCGCCGTTGCAAAGCCCATTTTTCCGGGACTGGCCAGGGTGGAAATGGCAGAAGTTAAAATAATATTCACATGCGCTAATGATTCTCATTGAAGTAGATTTCCCGGCGACCTCGCCCTGGGGTCGATGCCTTCAGCCATCCCGGGAGAATCATGCTAGTTCCCTTCCTCATCATGCTCCGCGAGGGCATCGAAGCCGCGCTGATTGTCGGCATCATCGCCAGCTACCTGCGCCAGACCGGCCGTGGCCAGTCGATGCCGGCCGTGTGGATCGGCGTGTTTCTCGCCGCAGCCCTTTCCCTCTTCGTCGGCGCCGGCCTTGAGCTGATGAGCAGCGAGTTCCCGCAGAAACAGCAGGAACTCTTCGAAGCGCTGGTCGGGCTGGTCGCGGTGGTGATCCTCAGCTCCATGGTGCTGTGGATGCGCAAAGTGGCGCGTTCGATCAAGCATGAGTTGCACGTTTCGCTCGATGCCGCGCTCGCGGGTTCGAAGCACCAGGCCTGGGCGCTGATCGCCATGGTGTTCTTCGCAGTCGCTCGCGAGGGCCTGGAGACGGTGTTCTTCCTGTTGGCGGTGTTCCAGCAGAGCGAGGGCCCGGCAGCACCGCTGGGCGCCCTGCTTGGGCTGGTGGTGGCGATCCTGGTCGGGTTGGCGCTGTACTCCGGCAGCCTGCGCCTGAACCTGGCGCAGTTCTTCCGCTGGACAGGCCTGTTCATCCTCGTGGTGGCGGCGGGCATCCTCGCCAACTCGGTGCAGGCGCTGCACGAGGCCGGGGTCTGGAATGCGCTGCAGGGGGTGGTCTTCGATATCAGCCACAGCCTGCCAATGGATGGCCCGACCGGATCGGTACTGGCGGGGATGTTCGGTTACCAGGACACCCCGACCGTGAGCACCCTCGGGGCCTACCTGCTCTATCTGGTCGGTGCGCTGGTGCTGTTCTTCTGGCCGGCACCGGCCAAGCCTTCCTCTTCCCACGCTGCACAGAAACAAGGGTAAGCATGACCAGTCACGAGACCGGCGCCGCCGGCAAGCCCCCCTCCCCCCGTGTACTGCGCCTGGCGGTTGCCGGCAGTGCCCTGTTGATGGTCGGTGCGGGCCTGGTGTTCTTCTATGCCTCGCACCAGGCCCAGGCCAGGCGTGCGGCCAACGCCGGACATGAAACGCTGATCACCATCCGCGATCACGCCTGCGAGCCGAACGACCTGAGCGTCCCGGCCGGGCCGAACAGTTTCCGCATCGTCAACCAGTCCCAACGCGCCGTCGAGTGGGAGATTCTCGATGGTGTGCTGGTGATCGAGGAGCGCGAGAACATCGCGCCGGGCTTGTCACAGGTGATCAACGCCACACTGCAGCCGGGTCGCTACGCGATCACCTGCGGCTTGCTCAGCAACCCCCGTGGCAGCTTGACCGTCACCCCGACCGCCGCCTCCGAAGCGGCCGCCAAGGCGCGCCCCGCGCTGACCGCCTTTATCGGGCCACTGTCCGAATACCGCGTCTACCTGGCCAGCCAGGGCAGCGCCCTGGTGCGGGCAGGCCAAGCGCTCAAGGACGCGATCCAGGCCGGCGACCTGCAGCAGGCGCAAGCTGCCTATGGCGCAGCGCGGGTGATCTACCAGCGCATCGCCCCGGCCAGCCAGCGTCTGGCTGAACTGGACAACCGGATCAATGCTCGCGCCGATTACTTCGAACAGCGTGAGCAGGACCCGGCGTTCACGGGCTTGCATCGCATCGAGTACGGCCTGTTCCAACAGCGCAACACCGCAGGGTTGGCGCCGGTGGCAGAGACGCTGCTGCTCGACCTGGGCGAACTCAAGACGCAACTGCTTGCCCAGTCCATCGCGCCGCAGCAATTCACCGAGGCGGCCGTGCGCAGCCTGCACAACCTTGCGCAGATCCGCAGCAGTGGCGAAGAGGAACGCTACAGCCACCTCGACCTGCCGGGTTTTGCCGCCAACCTCGAAGGTGTGCGCAAAGTGATCGATCTGTTGCGCCCCTTGCTGGCCAGGAACAGCTCTGAGCCGTTGGCGACAATCGATAGCGCCATGACTCGCTTCGAGCAGCACCTGCAAGCCCTGCACGGCGCCGAGGGCTATCTGTCCTACGACCAGGTGCCGCAGGCGCAGAAACAGCAGATCGCAGCCGATGCCGACGCACTGGCCAACGCGATCGCGGCCATCGATCAGGCCCTGGGCCTGGCCGACCAGTAAAGACAAGCGAGCCTCAGATGACAGACCGCGATACCCGTAACGCCCCGCAATCCCAAGAGCGTCGCCGCCTGCTGGCAGGCCTTGGTGTCGCAGGCGTCGCCATGGCCACCGGCAACGCGCTGGCAGCCCCCTCACCGGCCAAGGTCACCGAAGCCCCGCACAGCGACCGCACGCAAGAGCGCAACGCCTGGATCGGCGAACATCAACCCGGGGTGGTGACACCGCGTCCTACCGCCGGGATGTTCGTCTCCTTCGATGTCCTGGCGCAGGACAAGCAGGATCTCGAGCGCCTGTTCCGCACGCTGGACCAGCGCATTCGCTTCCTGATGGCCGGCGGCCCGGTCCCCCAGGTCGACCCGAAGCTTCCGCCAGCGGACTCGGGCATCCTTGGCCCGGTCGTCACGCCGGACAACCTGACCATCACGGTGTCGGTCGGCGAGTCGCTGTTCGACGAGCGATTCGGCCTCACCGGCGCCAAGCCCAAGCGCCTGAGCCGCATGCTCGGCTTCCCCAACGACGCGCTGGAGGCCGAGCGCTGCCATGGCGACCTGGGGTTGCAGTTCTGCTCCAACGCGCCGGACACCAACATCCACGCTCTGCGCGACATCATCAAGAACCTGCCTGACCTGCTCTACGTACGCTGGAAACAGGAAGGCTCGGTGCCGCCGCAGGCACCGCGCAAGGCGGCGGAGCCCGAGCAGAGTGCGCGCAACTTCCTCGGTTTTCGTGACGGCTCGGCCAACCCCGACTCCAGCGACGCGGCACTGATGAACCTGCTGGTCTGGGTACAGCATGGCGACGAACCTGCCTGGGCGGTCGATGGCACCTACCAGGTGGTGCGGATCATCCGCAATCTGGTCGAGCGCTGGGACCGCACGCCATTGCAGGAGCAGGAGTCGATCTTCGGCCGCAAGAAAGCCAGCGGCGCGCCCATGGACGGCCAGCGCGAAACCGACGTACCTGATTACACCAAGGACCCGGAAGGCAAGCTGACCCGTCTGGACGCCCATATTCGCCTGGCCAATCCGCGCACTGCGGCCAGCCAGCCCAACCTGATCCTGCGCCGGCCTTTCAACTACTCCAGCGGCGTGAACAAGAACGGGCAACTGGATATGGGGCTGCTGTTCATCTGCTATCAGGCCGACCTGGAAAAGGGCTTCATCACCGTCCAGAACCGCCTCAACGGCGAGCCGCTGGAGGAATACATCAAGCCGGTCGGGGGCGGGTACTTCTTCGCCCTCCCCGGCGTAAAGAACGATCACGACTTCATCGGTCGTTCGCTGCTCGACGCTGCCACCCCCACAAAAACCGCATGACACGACACAGAAACGGATCAGGACATCGCCATGAACAAGACCCGCCTCGCCCTGTTGCTCACGCTTGCCCCGCTGTTCGCCAATGCTGCGGTTGACCCGCTGACCCTGGTGCAGCCGGTGTCGGACTACAAGATCTATGTCACCGAGAAGGTCGATCAGCTGGTGAGCGACACCGAGCAGTTCACCCATGCAGTGAAGAAGGGAGACCTGGCCAAGGCCAAGGCGCTGTATGCCACGACCCGGGTCAACTATGAAGCCGTCGAGCCGATCGCCGAGCTGTTCAGCGACCTGGACGCGGCCATCGACTCGCGGGTGGACGATCACGAAAAAGGTGTCGAGGCCGATGACTTCACCGGCTTCCATCGCCTGGAGTACGCACTGTTCGACAAGAACACCACCGACGGCCAAGGCCCGATTGCCGACAAGCTGATCGCTGACGTGAAAGACCTGCAGGGCCGTATTGCCACCCTGACCTTCCCGCCAGAAAAAGTCGTCGGCGGTGCGGCAGCGTTGCTCGAAGAAGTGGCCGCGACCAAGGTTTCGGGTGAGGAGGATCGCTACAGTCACACCGACCTGTACGACTTCCAGGGCAACATCGACGGGGCACAGAAGATCTTCGAGCTGTTCCGCACCCACCTGGAATCCCAGGACAAGGCGTTCGTCGCCAAGGTCGACAAGAACTTCGCTACCGTCAACAAGCTGCTGGCCAAGTACAAGACCCAGGACGGCGGGTTCCAGTCCTACGACAAGGTGGCAGAGCGTGATCGCAAGGCCATGGTCGGGCCGGTCAACACCCTGGCTGAAGACTTGTCGACCTTGCGCGGGAAGTTGGGTTTGAACTGATCTTCAATAACAGTGTTGTTCTGTTCGCAGGCACGCCCGCGAACAGAACAACACCCTCACCTCCACCCTAACTACCGCGCGAATGAAATATATTTAAAGCTCCCCACGGCCAGCCCCTTTTCTAAACTTTGTTTCATCGAAAACCCGGCCAATCTCCCCTTCTATTCATCGTCCCCCAGGCATAAAGCGTGGAGAATGGCGCGCCGCTCGCCAGGCCCGCTACCGGACCTGCGCCGCTACGAGTGGCGGCCGGCGCTGCGCTGCATGGCTGCGCCACTTTCAGCTTTGAACGGATAGGCGCTGCGCTAAACAGAGATTGTCTATCCGGGCAAGTTCTCAAGGCGAATAAGTCAGTCCCAACGAATGTCGCGAACCTACTGATGACTTTAAGTTCATTTCAACGTTTCGATGTCGCCACTTAACATTGAACTGCGGATGACCTACCCGTCTTGAGGAAATGTATGAACACGCACGCACCGATTATCTTTACCGCTACCCCCGAACGCATCCTGATTACCGGCGCCACGGGCTTCCTCGGCGGGTCGGTCGTCGCCCAGCTGATCACCAACGGCCAGGGCCCGCAACTGGTGTTTCTGGTCCGCGCCGAAAACGCCGGGCAAGGGCTGGAGCGCCTGCGCGACAACCTGCAACAGCATGGCGTCAGCCATGCCGAATGCCTGGCGCTGAACGCAGAGCAGATCATTTGCGGCGACTTCCTCGACACCTCCTGGCTGGCGCGCGAAACGCCGCGCCTGCTGGACGTCGATCGGGTCATCAACTGCGCTGCCGTGGCGTCGTTCTCGAAGAACCCGACCATCTGGCCAGTCAACGTCGAGGGCACCTTCGCCTTCGCCGAGGTGATGAGCCGCTCCAAACGCCTCAAGCGTTTCCTCCATGTGGGCACAGCCATGTGCTGCGGCCCTGAGCGTGAATCGCCGATCAGCGAGTCCTGGGAGTTCCCGGACGCCGAACAGCAACTGGTGGACTACACCGCTTCCAAGGCCGAGATCGAACGACGCATGCGCGAGGAACTGCCGGCCCTGCCGCTGGTGGTGGCACGCCCCTCGATCGTGGTCGGTCACCGCAGCCTGGGTTGCCAGGCCTCTGGCAGCATCTTCTGGGTGTTCCGCATGGGCTTCGCCCTGGAAAGCTTCACCTGTGGCCTCGACGAACAGATCGACGTGATTCCGGTGGACTACTGCGCCGAGGCGCTGATCGGCCTGACCCTCAAGCCGCGCCTGAGCCACGACCTCTACCACATCTCCGCCGGGCATGATTCGGCGTGTACCTTCGCCGAGATCGACAAGGCGTTCGCCCTGGCCAATGGTGCCGCGCCGGTGGGCGAGCGCTACCGCAAGATCGATGTCGACAACCTCAAGGAGCTGGCCGCCAGCTTCGAGTCGCGCATCGGCCCGGCCAACCCGCGCCTGGTTCTGCGGGCCCTGCGCCTGTACAGCGGTTTTGCCGACCTGAACTACCTGTTCGACAACCGCCGCCTGCTCGATGAGGGCATTGCCGTGCCGCCGCGCTTCACCGACTACCTGGATGTGTGCGTACGCTCTTCCAGCGGCGTGAGCATCGCGACCCAGATGCAGTGGGACTTCAAGTAAGCAGGCGCTTCGCGGGTGAGCCCTTCGCGGGCAAGCCCGCTCCCACGATCGAGCGGGAAAGCCAGTCGCTGCCCGCAAAACCTGAGCGGTGCAGTTCTGTAGGAGCGGGCTTGCCCGCGAAAAGCACACTGCGGTGGATGGCATCGGCTTTGCCGCAGAGCCATAGTCCTGGGGCAGCGCTGCCTCAGAGCGTCACCAACCCATGCTCCAGCGCGTACTTCACCAGAGCCGCCGGAGTATCGATATTCAGCTTGCGCCGGATGCTCAGCCTGAAGGTCTCCACCGTGCGCACGCTGATGCCCAGCTCCCGGGCCATCTCCTTGTTGTTGCTACCCCTGGCGATCATCGCCAGCACCTGTAGCTCACGCGGGGTCAGGTCGTTCTCGTCGCGCCCGCTGCTGACCAGCTTGCGGGCGATTTCCGGGCTGTAGAAACTGCCACCGGCAGCAATTGCCTCGATCGCGGCTATCAGCTCGGTGGAGGGTGCGTTCTTCAGCACATAGCCCCTCGCCCCCGCCGTGATCGAGGTGCGCACATACTCCTGGTTGTCGTACATGCTCAGCATCAGCACCCGGATGCCGGGGTACAAACCACACAGGCGGCGGGTCAGCTCCAGGCCGTTCATGTCCTGCAGGCCAACATCCACCAGCAGGATGTCCAGCTCCAGCGACGCCACCAGCTCAAGCGCCTGGGCGCCGGATTCGGCCTGGCCGACCACCTGGAAATGGGCAATTGCGCCCAGCAGTGCCTTGACGCCGTCGCGTACCAGCACATGGTCGTCGACCAGGGCAATGCGGATCGGTGTGGTCTCGCTCATGCAAGCCTCGGATTGTTCATGGGTATCTGGACCTGCAGCTCGGTGCGCCCGGCAGACGACGCAATGCTGAAACTGCCCCGGTGATGTTCGACCCGCTCGCGCAGGTTGCGCAGGCCAATGCCGTGGCTTTCGTACGCCGCACTCGGGTCGAAGCCCATGCCGTTGTCTTCCACGCGCAGTACCAGCAACCCGTCGTGGGCAGAGATGGAAATGATCGCGACACTGGCCTTGGCGTGGCGGTCAACATTGGCCAGCGCCTCCTGGATGATACGGAACAACGTCAGCGAAAGCTCGGCATCCACCTCGATGTCCGTCAGCCCGCACTCGTACTGGGTACGAATGCCAGTGCGCTGCTCGAAGTCGCGCACATGCTGGTCGATGGCCGGCGAAAGGCCCAGGGTGTCGAGCAGCGAGGGGCGCAGGTCATGGGAGATCCGACGCACCTCACCGATCGCCGAAGCCAGGCGAGTGGTGCCGTTGCGCAGGTTGTCCAGCCCGCCGGCGCGGCCGTTGTCCAGCTCCATCGCGGCGAGCTCGAACTGGAACTTGATCGACACCAGTTCCTGGCTGATGCCGTCGTGCAGTTCGCGCGCCACCCGCGAACGCTCCTCCTCCTGCAGATCGACGATACGCTGGTTGAGCGCCGACAGCTTGCGGTCGGCCAGGCGGTGCTCGCTGACATTGAGCATCAACCCGCCGGCAAAGATGACCAGTACCGCCAGTAACGAGAAGGACGCGATCGCCAGCACCGTGGTCAGCACGCCGGAGGCCACCTCCTGACGCGACTTGAGCGTGGCCACCTCGACATCGTCGATGTAGATACCGGTGCCGAGCATCCAGCCCCAGCGCTCGAGCATCACCACATAGGCCAGTTTGCCGGTGGACTGCCCGGTGGAGGGCTTCTGCCAGTCATAAAGCTGGTAGCCGTCACCGCGTTCGGCGCTCTTGAGCAGCGCCTGGATCACCAGCAGGCCCTTGTTGTCGGTCATGCCGATGAGGTCCTTGCCCACCAGTTCGGCCTGGCGCGGGTGCATCAGGCTCTTGCCGTGGCGATCGTAGACGAAGAAGTAGCCGTCCAGGCCGAAACTGGCCCGCGACAGGATCTGCAAGGCACGCTGGCGGGTATCGTCATCGTCGGCGCCGCTGTCGTACAACGGCGCGATCAAGCTCATGGCCAGGCCCAGGTAGTTCTTCAACTCGGCCTTCTTCGCCGCCATGATGCTGCTTTCGACCAGGCGCGCCTGGTCCTCCTCGAGCTTGCGGCTCTGGGCGAACACCAGGATGCAGATGAACAGCACCGACACGATCAGCGGCAAGACACTGAGCGTGACGATCTTGTGCTTGAGTTGCATGGTCACTCCGGTTGCGGGGGCGGCGCGGCATCAGCTTCGCCGGTGGCCCCGACAAATGACAAGGGCGCCACGACAAGCGTGGCGCCCCTTTTACACGGCAATCAACTCAGCAGCAACGCGTCGGACGTCCGCTGGCACCGTTGTAGCGTGCGTCCTGGCGCTCGCGGAAGAACGCCTTGCGGCTCATCACCGGCTCGCCGGGGTGATGGGCCTGCATATGCTCGAGGTAGGTGTCGTAGTCGGGCATGCCGACCAGCATGCGCGCGGCCTGCCCCATGCATTTGCCCATCTTGCTCAGTTTGTTGAACATCGCAGCTTTCCTCAGGCGTCGGGGATCGGCTGGAACGGCGACTCCTTGTCGCTGCGCTCAGGCTTGACCCAGGCTCGCCGGCCGACCTTCACGGCAAAGCACAGGATGCTCAGCACCACGAACAGGAACAACCCGGTCAGCACGGCGTTGGTGTAGGCGTTGAAGATCACATGCTGCATCTGCGCCAGGTCTTTGGCAGGTGCCAGCACCTGCCCGGCTGCAGCGGCATCGCTGTACTTGCGCGCCAGCGCCAGGAAGCCCATGCCTGGGTTGGGGTCGAACAGCTTGATCAGGCCCGCGGTGGTGGTGCAGATCAGCAGCCATACGGCCGGCAGCAAGGTGACCCAGACATACTGCTGGCGCTTCATGCGGATCAGCACCACCGAGGCGAGCATCAGGGCGATGCCGGCCAGCATCTGGTTGGAGATGCCGAACAGCGGCCACAGGGTGTTGATGCCGCCCAGTGGATCGATCACCCCCTGGTACAGCAACCAGCCCCACATCGCCACGCAGCCAGCGGTGGCCACCACGTTGGCGGTCCAGGAGTCGGTCTTTTTCAAGGCAGGCACGAAGTTGCCCAGCAGGTCCTGCAGCATGAAGCGCCCGGCACGCGTACCGGCATCCACGGCGGTCAGGATGAACAGCGCCTCGAAGAGGATCGCGAAGTGGTACCAGAAGGCCATGGTGTTCTCACCCGGCAGCGCCTGGTGCAGGATCTGCGCGATCCCCACCGCCAGCGTCGGCGCACCACCGGCACGGGCCAGGATCGAGTGCTCGCCGATGTCGGTCGCGGTCTGCTGGAGGATTTCCGGAGTGATGGTGAAACCCCAGTTGCTGACCGTCTGCGCCACGGTGACCACATCGCCACCGACCACGGCAGCCGGGCTGTTCATGGCGAAGTACACACCTGGCTCGATCACCGAGGCGGCGACCATGGCCATGATCGCCACGAACGATTCCATCAGCATGGCGCCGTAGCCGATGTAGCGGGCATGGCTTTCGTTGGCCAGCAGTTTGGGCGTGGTGCCGGAGCTGATCAGCGCATGGAAGCCCGACACCGCGCCGCAGGCGATGGTGATGAACAGGAACGGGAACAGCGCGCCCTTCCACACGGGGCCTGTGCCGTCGACGAACTGGGTGATGGCCGGCATCTTCAGCTCAGGCGCGATCACCAGGATGCCGATGGCCAGCGCGACGATGGTGCCGATCTTGAGGAAGGTCGAGAGGTAGTCGCGTGGTGCCAGGATCAGCCAGATCGGCAGCACGGCGGCGACGAAACCATAGCCGATCAGCATCCAGGTGATCTGCACACCGGTGAAGGTGAACGCAGGGCCCCACACCGGATCTGCGGCAACCAGACCGCCGCCCCAGATCGATGCAAGCATCAGCAGCACGCCGATCACCGAGATCTCGCCGATGCGCCCTGGGCGCAGGTAGCGCAGGTACACCCCCATGAACATGGCGATCGGGATGGTCGCCATCACCGTGAACATGCCCCACGGGCTCTCGGCCAGGGCCTTGACCACGATCAGCGACAGCACCGCAAGGATGATGATCATGATCAGGAAAGTGCCGAACAGCGCGATGGTTCCGGGGATCGAGCCCATTTCCTCGCGTACCAGGTCGCCCAGGGAGCGGCCATTGCGGCGGGTGGAGATGAACAGGACCATGAAGTCCTGCACGGCCCCTGCCAGTACCACACCGGCAATCAGCCAGAGCGTGCCGGGCAAGTAGCCCATCTGCGCGGCGAGCACCGGGCCGACCAGCGGGCCGGCGCCAGCGATAGCGGCGAAGTGGTGGCCGAAGAGGATGTGCTTGTTGGTCGGTACGTAGTCCAGCCCGTCGTTGTGCAGCACGGCCGGGGTGGCGCGAGTGGAATCCAGTTGCATCACCTTGTTGGCGATGAACAGGCTGTAGTAGCGGTAGGCAACGAGGTAGATGGCGACTGCTGCGGTGACGATCCACAGGGCGCTGATGGCTTCGCCCCTGCGCAACGCCACGGTGCCCAGCGCGAATGCGCCCAGCAAGGCAATGGCGAACCAGGCAATTCGGGTAGCCAGTTTGGTCATCGGGATTTCTCCTGTCGCGACGGGTGTGCCGGCGACGGTTTTTGTTTTTGTGGGTGCCCGGGTAGGGACGACGACACTCTCGGCGTACTGGGTCCACAAGAACATTCGCAGTACTACGCGTAAGTACTACGTAGAACTACGTAGATGGGCTGTCAGTGAGGGTTGCGGCGCGCTTTTCGCGGGCAAGCCCGCTCCTACAGGGAGCGAGGTGGGGCATTGCCTTGTGGACGATACGGTACTTTTGTAGGAGCGGCGGTTCGCCGCTGCGACTTGCCCGCGAAGCAGGCGCTGCAGTTATTCGCGGGCAGTCCCCAATCCCCCAAGGCCATCATTGGCACGAGTATTGATAAATGATTCCACAACGATTGTTGAACAATCATAAGTGGAGCGTCCTTCATGTCTCGAGCAACAGCCCTCACCCTCGCCCTGACCCTCAGTGCCGCCGCACAAGCCGCCGACAGCACCTTGCAGTCCGATCGCCTGTCCATCGGCTCGGACCTCACCTACCCGCCCTACACCTACCTCGACCAAGGCAAGCCTGCCGGCTTCGACCCTGAGTTCATGACCCTGCTCGGCCAGCACCTCAAGCTCGCTCCCCAGTTTCAGGACACCCGCTTTGCCAACCTGGTGATGGGCGTCAACGCTCGACGCTTCGATGTGGTCGCCTCGGCCCTTTACGTCACCCCGGAGCGCGCAGCGCAGGTCGATTTCCTGCCCTACCTCAAAAGCGGTGCCTCGCTGATGGTGCGTGCCGATGACAGTTTCCGCCCGCAATCGCCCCAGGACCTGTGCGGCAAGCGCATTGGCTCGATCAAGGGTGGGTCGTGGATTCCCAAGCTAATGGCGCTATCCAAAAGCCACTGCGAGGCCAACGGCCAGGCGCCGATCGACTCGCGTGAATTCCCCACTTCCCCGGAGGCAGCCCAGGCCCTGCTGGCCAAGGCGGTCGACGTACAGTTCGAAGACGCCGCGGTGGCGGCCATCACCGCCGACAAGCTCAAGGGTCGGGTGTTGATCAGTTCCCACGAGCTGATCTACCCCGTAGTCATCGGCCTGGCCGTGCGCAAGGGCAACGATGCGCTGCTCGCTGAACTGCGCCAGGGCTTCGAGGCCATGAAGCACAGTGGCGAATACCAGACGCTGTTGAGCCGCTACAACCTTGGCGAGCCCAGCCCAGCCGAAGTGGCCCAGGCCCTGGGCCAGAATCCTCAAGCGCCAGCGCAGTAAGCAGGAGCGTCGAGCATGCAATTCGATTGGGATTATGCCGCCGGCCTGCTGGTCAACGGCGACTTCTGGACGGCGGTCGGCACCGTGGTGGAGTTGAGCGTCGAGACCTGGCTGCTGGGCATCGTCTTCGGCTTTGTCCTGGCGCTGGCGCGGCAGTCGAGCAACCGCGCCCTGAACCGCGGCGCGGCACTGTACATCTGGTTCTTCCGCAGCCTGCCGCTGCTGGTGCTGCTGATCTTCGTCTACAACCTGCCGCAGGTATTCCCGGGGACCAGCGTGCTGCTCTCCAACCCCTATGCCGCCGGCCTGATCGCCCTGGTGCTGAGCGAATCGGCCTATATCGCCGAGATTCATCGCGGCGGCCTGCTCGCCGTGGCCAAGGGGCAACTCGAGGCCGGCAAGGCGTTGGGTATCCGCTACACCGGTGTGCAGCGCCTGATCGTGATTCCACAAGCGTTGCGGGTGGCATTGCCGACCCTGGCCAACGAGTACATCACCATCGTCAAACTGACCTCGCTGGTGTCGGTGATCTCACTGTCGGAGATCCTGCTGGTCGGCCAGCAGCTGTACACGCAGAACTTCCTGGTGATGGAGACCATGCTCGCGGTCGCCTTTTACTATGTGCTGATCGTCACGGTGTTCAGTTACCTGTTGCGTCGGCTGGAGCAGCACCTTGACGTCACCCGGCGTCAGCCCAAGGCCATCGCCGATGGCCCGGCGCAACCGACGCCTGTCCGGCGCGAGGCCGCCCCCAGGCAAGGCGACTTCGCCCTGCGGGTGCTCGGCGCACGCAAGCACTATGGCCAGCTGGAAGTGCTCAAGGGCATCGACCTGGATATCCGCTTCGGCGAAGTGGTGTCGATCATCGGGCCTTCGGGGTCGGGCAAGACTACGTTGATCCGTACCCTCAATGGCCTGGAGGCCCTGGATCGTGGCCAGGTCGAACTGTGTGGCGCCCCCTTCCTGCGCGGGCGTGACGAAGACGGCGGCAGCCTTGGCAGTCGCGTGCACATGGAGGGCATCGTCCAGGTGGGGATGGTCTTCCAGGGCTTCAACCTGTTCCCGCACAAGACCGTGCTGGAGAACGTGATGCTCGCCCCGCGTCACCACGGCCATGCCAGCGACTCCGAGCTACGCGCCTTTGGCTTGGCGCTGCTGAGCAAGGTCGGCCTGCGCGAGCACGCCGGCAAGTACCCGCACCAGCTCTCCGGCGGGCAACAGCAAAGGGTGGCGATTGCCCGGGCACTGGCGATGCGCCCGCAGGTAATGCTGTTCGACGAGCCGACCTCGGCGCTTGATCCGGAACTGGTCGGTGATGTGCTCAAGGTAATCGAGGACCTCGCGCGCGAGGGCATGACCATGGTCATCGTCACCCATGAAATGAAATTCGCCTTCCAGGTCTCCGACCGCGTGGTGTTCATGGAACGCGGGGAGATCATCCAGGCCGGTGCGCCGCGCGAGTTGCTCGACAACCGCAGCGAGCGCATGGGCCGCTTCCTCAAGGACGTGCAACTGGCATGAGCAGCAAATCCCCGGAAAAAGCCGGCGAAAGCCTGCCCCTGGCCGACCAGGTAGCCCTCGAACTGCGCGAGGACATCATCGGCGGCCGCCTGGTCTCAGGCATGCCGCTGGTCGAGGCCGAGCTCACCGGCCGCTACAACGCTTCGCGCAACACCGTACGCGAGGCCCTGCACCAGTTGGGCCATGAAGGCCTGACCACCTATGTGCGCAACAAGGGCGTGATGGTGCGCAGGCTGGGTATCGCCGAGGTGCGCGATATCTTCCTGGTGCGCCGCACACTCGAGGTGCAGGCGATCCATGGCAGCAAGCCGCTGCGCGAATACCAGTCCGACCGCATGCTCGACGCCATCGAGGCCGCCGAACTTGCCCGTGATCGCGAAGACTGGCAGGCCTTCGGCACCCACAGCCTGCGCTTTCACCAGCACATCGTCGGCTTGCTGCGCAGCCCGCTGCTGGACGCCTTCTTCACCAATATCGCTGCGCAGATGCGTCTGGTGTTCGCCGTTGCGCCCGATGAAAAGAACTTCCAGAGCCCCTGGCTGGAGCGCGACCGGGAGATCCACGACCTGCTCGCCGATGGCTTGCGCCACGACGCCGCCGAAGCCATGACCCGTTACCTGGACGACTCCGAGCACGCCCTGCTCGATCTGTTCAGCCATCCACCCCGTTCCTGAACCCGGAGACCTACCCATGTACAAGGATTACCCCGCCGCCTACCAAGTCAGCAAAGGCGCTGCCCTGCAGGTCGACAAGCCTTTCTATGACCGCGTGCGCGAGCGCAAGGACGCCCGCACCCTGATCGAGACATTCGAAGTGCCGATCCGCACCGGCCGCGCCTGGAAGGTGCCGGCCGGCCATGTGTTCCGCGTCACCACCCCGGTCGGCCCGCAGGTCGGCGACTTCAACATCTGGAACGCCAACGACCCGCGTGAGCGCCTGTGGGCGGCGCGCACTCGCCAGTTGCAGGGTGCCCACGTCACCACCTACGACCGACTGTGGTCGAATCTGCCGTTCCTGCGCCCGCTGGTGACCATCACCGACGACAGCCTGGCCGACTATGGCATCGACGAGCACGGCGGGCGCCTGCATGACCTGCTCGGCACCCGTTGCGACCCCTACGTGAACAAGATGCTCACGGGTGAGGACTTCCATCACCACTGCCACTCCAACCTCACCCGCGCCGTGCTGCCCCATGGGCTGACCGAGTTCGACGTGCACGATGTGCTGAACATCTTCCAGTGCACCGGCTTGAACCATGACGACATGTATTTCATGAAGGCTTGCCCGGCCAAGCAGGGTGATTACCTGGAGTTCTTCGCCGAAATCGATGTGCTGTGCGCGCTGTCGACCTGCCCGGGCGGCGACCTGTCTCTGCCGATGTGGGGGCCTGAGGCACAGGACCCGCTGTCGGTCTGCCGGCCGCTGGGGGTGGAAATCTACAAGCTCGACGACAGCCTGCTGGATGGCTGGACGCAGCCCAAGCGCGCCAGCTACAACGGCATGCACGGGCTGGCGATCGGCAAGGCCGAGTGGGAATGATCGGCTGAAGGCCAGTCCAATCCCTGTAGGAGCGGGCTTGCCCGCGAACACGGGCGCAGCCCGTGCCAGGCAGCGCGGTGTCTGTTTCGCGGGCAAGCCCGCTCCCACAGGACAAAAAAACAACACACCTGTGGGAGCCAACTGTCTTTTACCGCCCCCCTACCACCGATCAACGATCAGCGATCAGAAACCTGCTCCAGAAAGATCAAGCGCAGCGGCTCACCCAACAGCGTTTCGCTCTGCGCCGCAAACCGCTGGAAATACGGCGCGGCGAAATGCGCATCGAGCGCAGCCTGATCGACGAACGCCTCGCGCATGTAGAACGTCCCCGGCTCATCCTTGCCCTCGAACAGCACATAGTCCAGGTTACCCGGCTCCGCGCGGGTCGGTTCGATCAGTTCCAGCAACGCCTGCTTCAATGCCAGCGCCCTGCCCTCGCGGGCCTTGAGCACCGCAATCGAGACCAGCGGGTTGTTCGTTACCTGCGCATCCATCGTCACATCTCCAACACGTTTGAGTTGCGCAGAGTGTTACCGAGGCGATGGCCGGTAAACAGCCGCATAGCCCGATAACACTTTCAGCACGATGCGGAAAATCGCTCAGGCCAGCGCTTGCTGTATCTGGCCAACGGTGGTCGTCAGGCTGCCCAGGTGCAACCCCAGCACCCGCTCCACCGGTGCCTGGTCCAACGGCCAGTGCAGGGCAATGCTCCCGACCAGTCGCCCTTGCGTGTGAACCGGCAGGGCGATGGCGCGGATCAGGAACGGCAGGCGCACCGGATATTCCCAATGACCCTCGGTGCGCCGGGCAAAGCCGCGCTGGGTTTCGTCCTCGATGGCCCGCAACATCGCGTCATCACCAACATGCGCATGCTCGGCCAGGCGCTGCACTTCATGGGGGGCCAGTTCGCCCAGGCAGGCGCGGCCCATCGCCGAGTGAAACAGGCTGGCGTGGTGGCCGACGATCTGGCAGTTGTTCGGATAGCGCTTGCGCAGCACCTGGGGAATCGCGCTTTCCATCACTTCCAGGCGCTGGCCGTCGAAGCATGACAAGTCGGCGACCAGCCCGGTGCGCTCGCTGAGCTCCAGCAACAGGGGCGCTGCGCTTTCGACCATCTGCCGCTTGAAGCGCAACTGGCCGTCGCCGAACAGGCGCCGGGCGCACAGGCGGTAGCGCCGATCGCTGAGGCCGCGGTAGGTCCAGCCCTGTTCCTGCAGGGTGGCGAGCATGCGCGACACCGTGGCCTTGGGTAACGCCGTCAGGTAGTGCAGCTCTTCCAGCCCCAGGGCCTGGTGCTCACCCAGCAATTCGATGATCGTCAATGCCCGCTCGACCGATCGCACGCCACCGCCGTCCCCGTTGCCGCTCATGTTCGTTCGCCTCCGTGTCTGCACCAGGTTCGTCACATTGCCCAGCAAGATACGCGCCTGCAAGGGCTTCAGCGCGCCAGCAGGCTCGGTGGCGGACAGCGCTCGACCCAGCGGGTCAGTTGCTCGTGGGCATAGGCCAGGCGCAACACTTCGCGGTCCGCCTGGGCCGGGCCGATGATCTGCAATCCCATCGGCAGGCCCTGGGCATTGAAGCCGACCGGTACGCTGATGCTCGGCAGCCCGGCGAGAGTCGGGCCGATCACCACCTCCATCCAGCGGTGATAGGTGTCCATCGTCCGCCCACCAACGACCTGCGGCCAGGGTTGTTGTGCATCGAAAGGAAACACCTGGGCCGAGGGCAGCAGCAGGAAGTCGTAACGCTCGAACAACCCTGCCATCGCCCGGTACCAGTCGCTGCGCGCCAGCGATGCCTCATAGAGCGCAGCGGCGCTCAAACGCAGGCCGCCCTCGACTTCCCATTGCGCCTCGGGCTTGAGTAGTGCGCGCCGATGTGGGTCGGCGTAGGCGGCTGCGAGGTTACCGTGCACCAGGAAGTGGCGATGGGTCAGCCAGCATTGCCACAGGCGCTCCAGCGGATAGTCCGGCTGACAGGTCTCGACCTTGCACCCCAGGCTCTCGAATTCGCTCAGTGCCGTTTCGCACAGGCTCAGCACGCCATCGTCCATGGGCAGGTAACCGTTGTAGTCACCCAGCCAGCCGATCCGCACATCGTTGAAGTCCTGCTGCAAATCGGCGGCGAAGTCCTGAGCACCTTCGTTGATCGACAACGGTGCCCGCGCGTCGTAACCCGCCTGTACCGCCAGCAATCGCGCGAGGTCGGCAACGCTGCGCCCCATCGGGCCTTCGGTGGCAAGTTGCTGGACGAACACCTCAGGCGCCGGGCCATGGGGCACGCGGCCCTGGGACGGGCGCAAGCCGAACACATTGTTGAACGCCGCCGGGTTGCGCAACGAGCCCATCATGTCGCTGCCGTCAGCCACTGGCAGCAAGCGCATGGCCAATGCGGCCGCCGCCCCGCCGCTGCTGCCGCCGGCCACCCGGCTGGGGTCGTAGGCGTTGGTGGTGGTGCCGAACAGCGTGTTGTAGGTCTGCGAACCGAGGCCGAACTCCGGCACGTTGCTCTTGCCGAGGATGATCGCGCCGCTGCGCCGAACCCGCTCCACGCTGATGGCGTCCTGCTGCGGCACCTGCTCGGCGAACAGCGGCGAGCCCAAGGTGGTGCGCAGGCCAGCCGTGGCGGCCAGGTCCTTGATCGCCTGGGGCATGCCATGCATCCATCCACGGGACTGGCCACGGTCGAGCTCGCGGTCGCGCGCGTCGGCCTCCTCGAGCAGTTGCTGTGCCGGCCGCAGTGAAACCAGGGCGTTGACCTGCGGATTGAACCGCTCGATGTGCGCAAGGTAGGCCTGCATCACCTCACGGCAGGAAACCTGACGAGCATGGATCGCCCGGGACAGCTCGCTGGCATCCAGCGCGACGACAGGGTCGAGATCTAGCGGTTTCACGGTTTTACTCCAAGTTCAATGACGGCCGGTGCGCGTGGCCGCACGGCTTCTTTCAGACAATAGGTGCCCAGCAGTGTCAGCACGCAGGCGAACAGTACGTAGAACGACGGCGCCACAGGCGTGCTCAAGACTTTGGTCAGCCAGGTGACGATCAGCGGCGCGAAACCGCCGAACAGCATTACTGCCACGTTATACGCCACCGACACTCCCGTTGAGCGGACGGCGACGGGGAACTGCTCGGCCAGCGCCGTGGGTGCCGGCCCGTAGAAACCGCCGATCATGCTGCACAGGGCCAGTTGCATCACCAGCAGGCGCTCTACCGAAGGTGCCGCGGCGACCCACAGGTGCAGCGGGTAGACCATCAGGAAAAAGCCCAGGGTGAAGGCCATCAGCACCGGTCGGCGGCCAATACGGTCGGACAGCGCGCCGGAGAACGGAATCACCACCGTCATCAGGCCCACCGCGAGCATCTGCACCAACAGCACCTGGTCCAATGGCAACCCCAGGCTCTTGTGGGCGAAAGTCGGCATGTTCACCAGCACCACATAGAAGGAAACGGTCGCGCCACTGGCCAGGCCCATGGACACCCACAGCGCCCGGCGATGCGTGCGTAGCACCTGCCACAGGCTCGGGGCCTGGTCCTTGGCTTGCTTGCGCGCCTCGAGAAACTCCTCGGGCTCCTGCATGTGCTTGCGAATCCACAACCCCACCGGGCCGATCAGCAAGCCGAACACGAAGGGAATTCGCCAGCCCCAGGCGTCCAGCGCCTCGGGTGAACACAAATGGGTGACCAGCGCGACCATCGACGCCCCGGAGAACACCGCCAGGCATTGCCCGACCAGTTGCCAGGAGCCATAGAGCCCCTTGCGGTGCGCCGGCGCGCTCTCCACCAGAAATGCCGTGGCGCTGGCGTATTCGCCCCCCGTGGCAAAGCCCTGCAGCATACGCGCGACCACGATGAGCATAGGAGCGCCCATGCCGATGGCCAGGTAGTTGGGGGCGAAGGCGATCATCGCAATGGACAGAGTCATCAGGCGAATGATCAGTTGCATGGCGGCCTTGCGCCCTTTGCGGTCGGCATACATGCCCAGCAACACGCCACCCACCGGGCGCATGAAGAAACCGACGCCGAAGGTCGCCAGGGCCATCAGCAGCGAGGCGTAGTCATCGTCGGAGGGAAAGAACTGACGGGCGACGATGCTGGCCAGAAAGCCGTACACGATGAAGTCATACCATTCCAGCGCATTGCCGATGACGGCCGCGACCACTTGCCGGGTGCGCGATGCGCCTGCGTTCGTAGCGTGCATGGGAAGTTCTCCAGAAACCAGATGTGAGGAACGCCCGCAGGGATGCGGGCTCCAGCGGCAGTCAATGAAGAAGCGCTCAGGCCGGGGCGAGCCAGCGCTCGGTGAGCGCGCTCCAGTAGGCGGCCCCGGTCAGCAGGATGTCGTCGTTGAAGTCGTAGGCGGGGTTGTGCACCATCGGCCGATCCACGCCGTTGCCGATGAACAGGTAGGCACCGGGGCAGCGTTGCAGCATCCAGGCAAAGTCTTCGCTGCCCATTAGCTTGCGGGTATTGCCATCGACGGCGGCTTCTCCGAGCAGCTCGATACCGACCTGGCGGGCGAAGGCGTTTTCCGCGGCATGGTTGATCAGCACCGGGTAGGCAGGCCGGTGTTCGATGCTCACGCGGCAGCCGAAGCTCTTGGCCTGGGCGTGGATGATCGCCTGTACGCGCTCCAGGGTCAGGCGCCTGACCTCGCCATCGAGCGCACGCAGGCTCAGGCGCAACAAGGCCTGCTGCGGAATGACGTTGGCCGCCTCGCCAGCCTGCAGCGCACCGACGGTAACCACTGCCGCCTCCTGGGCATCGATGTTGCGCGCCACCACGGTCTGCAGCGCCATCACCACACTGGCGGCCGCAACCAGTGGGTCGACGGTCAGGTGCGGCATCGAACCATGACCACCGACGCCCTCCAGGATGACGGTCAGCAGGTCCTGGGAAGCCATCATCGCTCCTTCGCGAAACCCCAGGTGCCCGGCGGCCAGCCCCGGCATGTTGTGCATGCCGAACAGCGCATCGCAGGGGAAACGCTCGAGCAGGCCATCGGCGAGCATCGCCTCGGCGCCGCCCTGGCCCTCCTCGGCCGGCTGAAAGATCAGTGTCAGGGTGCCGTCGAAACGCCGGGTCGCCGCCAGGTAGCGAGCAGCACCGAGCAGCATCACGGTATGACCGTCGTGTCCGCAGGCATGCATGCAACCCGTGTGTCGGCTGCTGTAGGCCGCGCCCGTGGCCTCGACGATCGGCAACGCATCCATGTCGGCGCGCAGCCCCAGGCGGCGCGTGCTGCTGCCGTTGCGCAGCACGCCGACCACGCCGGTGCGGCCAATCCCGGTGTGGACCTCGTAGCCCCAATCGCGCAGGGCCTGGGCGACCAGCGACGAAGTGCGATTCTCCTCGAAGCCCAGTTCAGGGTGGGCATGGATATCCTGGCGCAGTGCCTGAAGCTCGCCGGCAACGTCGGCGAGCCAGGCCAGGATGTGCGGGTGTTTGGATGTGGTCATCGGGCATCTCCTCGCGCGGGTTGCAGTCCCGCTTTTGTTATTCGCTCGGGGATTGCGGCACGAGAGGCAGGCCGCAGGTGCTGCCAGATAAACCTGACGGCGCGGCGGCGACAATCGAATGTGGTTCCGCTGTGTGGAACCTGGGTGAAAGCGGAGTTGTCTCTCTGTCATCACTTCGCTATATACTTTTGTAAATAACGATAGTGATTTCAGGGTTGTGTCCTGCCATGGCAAGCGTTCAGTGCCGGTTCTCCCGCTCGGTGGCCATCGATGGCTAGCATCCGCGAGCGCAATATTCAGTCGATCGTCGCGGCAGCCAGTCGTGAATTCGCGCAAAGCGGCTTCGAGGCGGCGCGCATCGAGGAGATCGCCGCACAGGCGGGCGTGCCCAAGGCCAATGTGCATTATTACTTCGAGACCAAGCGCAAGCTTTACCTCGCGGTGCTGGAAAAAGTCATGGCACCGCTGTCCAGGGCATTCCAGGCCTTGGACCCGCAGGCATCGCCCGAATCTGCCCTGCGCCGCTACATTCGCGCCAAGTTGGAGGTCTGCAGGCACCAGCCGCACGCCGTACGCGTGATGCTGAGTGAGTTGCTGCATGGCGCCCACCATCTGCCAGGTGCGCGCAGTGAAGAGGTCCGCGGGCTGGCACAAAAGGCCGTGGGGTGCCTGCAGGGCTGGATGGATAAAGGGCTGATTGAACGCACCGCACCGGAGCACCTACTGCTGTTCATCTGGTCGACGACCATGGCTCACGTGCGCTTTGCCACCGTACCGCAGCCTGGGCAAGTAAACTGGCCGGTGGAGGATGCCAAGGGGCAGGCACTGGTGCAGATGCTCACGCGCATGGTGCTCGGAAGCATTTGCCAGCCTGCCGAAACAGAAGCGCCTCTGAACACGAAGGCGCCACTATGGCAACCCGCAGCCGGCGAATCGCTATAACCAATAATCTATAGCGAATCACCCTGCAGTACGTTCATCAACCGCTCCGCCAGCTCGTCCGCCTGCGATTCCTCGGCCAGTGCCTGCACCCCTACCCCGTGCCTGGATAAAAACGCCTGTTGTGCCAGTACCGGCACTTGCTGCGCATGGGGAACCAGCAACCAGGCAGCCGAGGGCCCGATATCATCGCAGCGCAGGCTGTCGTGATAGATGTGCGCCGAACTCATTGCGTCGAGTATCACGTCGCGACTGGTGCTGTATTTCGCATCCAGCACCACGAACCGGGTTCGGCCTGGCCTACGCAGGATCACCGTGATATCCGGACGGCGCTCTTTCGACAGGCTCGAACGCCCGGCGCTTGGCGTTTGGTCGACAGCCGGAAAGCGGGCCTGAAGCCGGATCTCGAGCGTTGTTTGCAGGCCTTCGCCATGCCAACAAATACGATCTCTGGCAGTGCTGCTCCTGCTCCATTTCAATTGGGGATGGCGAGCCCTTAGCCGCTCCACCAGTACCAGATAGCACCAGCGCTCATAGATCTCCCAGGTAGGACTGACCCACAGCGACTCATCCCTTGCCCCCGTAACGCCTGGGCGCAGTGCCTGCCAGGTGAGGCGATAAGCGCGGGCATAGGCCGGATGCGCACTGATTGCATTCAGTCCGGCGGCGCAGAGGCGGCGTTGGCTGAGATTGGCGAACAGAGGAAGACGCGCTGTGCGCTCAAGCCTTGCGCGCAGACCATCGAGATAACCGATTCGACGCTGTATCCGCGGTGCGAGCACTGAACGAGTACTGCTCTCGCGCTCCGACAGGGCCGCCCGCTGCAGTTCGCCGCGCACCTGGACACAGCGGCGAAGCAACTTGTGGAGCATCAAGGCCAAGGCCTGGTTGGCCGGATTGTCATAGCTGTCGTAAGGCGTTCTGACCTCCAGCCCGATGCGGCTAGGCGGCGGGCGCTCAAGGCTGTCGGGGTGCAGCAGCGCACGACCATTCGGACTCATCAGGGCCTTGCGTAGCGCGACGCTATCGACACGCTTGACCCGATGTGCCGGCACCACATCGTGCGTTCTGTGCAGCCGTGACAGTGGCCGATCACTGACCAGCCTGAACGCTGCGAGGACGCCGTCGGCATGGCGACGCAGCCGTGCATAGCGCAGGTGCGGATCGGTCCAGGCCATCTGCTCGCCGATGCGCGTCTGCCCCGCCTCATTGCCCAGCAGCAACCCGGGGTCGGCATCGAACAGGTGATCGAGCATCGCCTTGAATTGTTCGCTGCCCAGCTTTTCCGGATGGGCACTGACATCGAGGCGGTAGCGTCCCAGCAAGCCGCCGTCTTCGGCCATCAGTTCGACGTTTACCTGGCCGGCATAAAACCCCGGAGACCATTGCCAACTGGTATGAGCGCTCTGGATCGAAGCTGCCAGCGGCATGTCATCGACGTACAGAAAGCACCCCGACGGTGCAGTGAAGGTGTAGGCGCCACGCTCGACGAAGCCCTGTGCCACGACATCGGGCTCGACCGCAAAGGTTTCGCCACCTTCAACAGTGCACTGCAGCATGATCTTGGTCATCGCCAGAACCGGGCCGAGCCGCTATGGCTCAGGTCATCCAGCATGTCGCCGACCTTGGCGGCGCACAGTGGCAATCGGGCGGCCAGCAGAGCGCGTTGCAGTTTGTCGAACACCTCCGTCAGTCGCGGACTGTCCTCACCGCGCAGTTTGGGCAGAATCCGCGAGTAGATGGCCTGGTCCAGCGCCTGGTCGAATGTCAGGAGCTTGCCGCGCTCGGTCTGCTCCAGGTAACCGATAATCGCTTGCAAGGTTCTCCAGCCAAAGTGCAGGCGCACCGGTCGCAACAGTTGCGCCAGCTCGGTGACCACCGTTCGCACTCGGCTCAGTTGCTCGCTGCCAAGTCGGCTCTGGTCCCAGCCTGCATAGGCCTGGACATCGATGTCCCAGAATTCGATGACAGCCGCTCGGTCGAGAACCTTGTCGCTCAGCCCATGGGTGGTCTCATCCATGTTCACCGTACCGATCAATAGCAGATTGCTCGGGTACGGCAACCTGTCCGGCACACCGCCCAATTCGTCGGGCTCGTTGTGCAACACGATTGCATCGCCGGTTTCCATGGCCGAAAGCAAGGCAGCCATGTACTGCTCTGGATGCGCCAGGTTCATTTCGTCCAGGACCAGGGTATAGGGGCGCGAAGGGTCGCTGGCCGCCTGCAGCAGAAACTCCAGCGCAGGGGTACTTACGTAATGGTCGGTATCCAGCGGATTGACATAACCCAGCAAGCTGGAGTCGTCGTGCCAGCCGGGTTGCACGGGCACTACCAGGGTGCCCTGTTTCGCTGCTTGCTTATCGCTCCACAGGCTCAGCCCGTAGTTGCGCGCAAGCTGCGTCTTGCCGGCACCGCTCAGCCCGGTCAGTACCGCAAAGTGCCGGCGCGGGTGCGACCACAGCCCTGCATCGAGCTGGGCAATGAGGGGCGCGGGGAAGCTCAGCTGTGGATCGAAGCGCTCGATGATCTGCGCGAGGCTCGGGCGCTCCTCGGCGACATCCTCCACCTCGTCCTCATCGTCCATGAATTCGGTCAGATCGACAGGGTCTGCGTCACTCGGCAGCGCAAGTGGTATCCAGTTCACCAGTTCCTGCCATTGCCGGCCTCGTTCGCTCAACTGCATTTTCTTGCCGGTGAAGTCCACCAGTTGCAGCTTTGGCATCCAGGAAATCAGCGCGCTGGGACGCCCGTCCGAGGTCCAGGCGCGATTGAGGGTTTTCAGGGCATCGATTGCCTGGCGCCTGGACATGGATGTTTTAGCCAGTTTGCAGAGCAGGAAGTCGAAGCCCAGGATGCGCGTGAGCATCCAGTCCTGCACCTCGTCCGGATCGCCGGACTCCAGCAGCGCCTCTCCTCGCGCGGTGAGTTCCAGGCCCCCGGGAACCGCCTTGATCACGTCCCACTCTGCGATCAACGCATAGATGAGCCCGCGCGGAGCATCGGGTTTTGCCTTGGGGTTGAGCGTCTGCAAGTGCACGGTGAAGTCTTCCCGGCTGCAGCCATCACCGACGAACTCGATCATCGAGCGGATCGCCCCAAGGCCGCCGGCGATAGGCAGCATCCCTCGGCGGCGCCGTTCCGGTGCAAGTGGGTTGAGCTGCAGTACGCCCAAGGCCGAGCGCACTTGCGTCGCTTCGCTGTCGGCGCTGCGCAACTCCTCTACCAGCAACCAAGGCAGGGTCAGACGCTTGACGCCTTCTTCGCTGCGAGGCTCGGCGATGGGTCCCAGAACCTCGGCCAGGCGCTCAAGTACATCTTCCTGAAGATGTACGAGCGAGGCGTTGTGGTGCTTGATGCCCAGCGCCTTGGCCAGTTCACTCAGGCTGTGATACGCCGCGACGGTGCTGAATGCGCCTGGGCACAGCAAGGTGAAGATTCGACTGAGTTTCAACCGCGGCGCACGCCCGGTATGTTCGGTGGCCCGACGGAGGATTTCGTTCCAGCTCTCGTGCAGCTTGGCGCTACGCTGATGGCTGTCTTCAGCGAGCGATGCCTGATAGTCGCAGCGCAACGCCCAGAGCAACGTGGCGATCTCTGGATCATCGGCGGCCGCTGCAATCTTCACGCTGCCCGACCCAGTCGTAGTGACCGCCTCGCTCTCCCACAGGCTGAGCTGAAACGCAGGCTCGATGAATGCCTCGCGGCTCATGTTCGCGATGTCGTTCATCTTGCTGAGCACGTTGTCGACCCATTTCTGATTGCCTTGTGTAGCGGCGACGTTTGTCAGCAGATCCTCGCAGATCCGTTTCAGTTGCTCGTTGTCTGTCAGGTCCCGTGACATGGCTACTCTCCTGGGCGGGGCATGGGGCAAGAAGGCGATGGGGCCGAATAGTAGCTCATAGCCACCCTCGCGGCATCAGGGGCGGTCTACACTTCCCAGGCTTCGAAACACTCGCCAAGCCTCTGGAGGTGTCCCATGAGCAACCCCACCCAAACCACGTCATTCAGCGGCTGGGCCGCCACCGCGCCGGGAGCGCCGCTGCAGCGGCACAGCTATGATCCGGGCGCGCTGGCCGCTGACGAGGTGCAGGTCGTGGTCGAGTACTGCGGTGTCTGCCACTCCGACCAGTCGATGATCGACAACGAATGGGGGCTGACCCGGTACCCGTTCATTCCTGGCCACGAGGTAGTCGGGCGCATCGAACAGGTTGGTGATCGAGTGAAGGGGCTGCAAGTTGGACAGCGGGTCGGGATCGGTTGGTACAAAGGCAGTTGCATGCACTGCGCGCCGTGCATGGAAGGCTCGCACAACCTGTGTGGTTCGGCCCGGCCGACGATCATCGGCAGCAACGGCGGTTTCGCCGACCGCCTGCGAGCGCACTGGGCCTGGGCCATCCCACTGCCGGACGGCCTCGACCCTGCCCTTGTCGGCCCCTTGTTCTGTGCCGGTTCGACGGTGTTCAACCCGCTGCTGTCATTCGGTGTCAAACCCACCGATCGCGTCGGGGTGGTCGGCATCGGCGGGCTGGGGCACCTGGCGCTGAAGTTTCTCAATGCCTGGGGCTGCGAAGTGACCGCGTTCACCTCATCCTTGAACAAGCAGGATGAAGCGAGGCGCCTGGGCGCACACAAGGTGGTGGCCTCCACCGACAGCCGGGCGCTCAAGGGTATCGCCGGCACCCTCGACTTCCTCCTGGTGACGGCCAATGCCGACCTGGACTGGACCGCCATGATCGGCACCCTCGGTACCCGCGGTCGGGTGAACTTCGTCGGTGTGGTGCCCGGGGCGATCCCGGTGCATGTGTTCAACCTCATGCTCCAGCAGAAAAGCCTGTCCGCCTCGCCGGTCGGCTCCCCGGCGGTGATGGCGAAAATGCTTGAGTTCTGCGCCCGCCACCAGATCGTTCCCCAGGTCGAGCAGTTTGCGATGAGCCAGGTCAACGCGGCGATCGACCACCTGCGCAGCGGCAAGGCGCGCTACCGGGTAGTGCTCGACGCCAGTCGCTGAAACAAAGCGGTGTCATTGGCGCAGAGGATGATCGACAATGTCGCGGCCGCAGGCTCAGCCCTGCGGCCAGACAAGAACAACCGGACCGCCTGCCGTCATGACGCTCTTCTACCTCAAGCTCGTTGTCACTCCCCTTCTGATGTGGGCCGTCTCCCTCGCCTCGCGGCGCTGGGGAGGATTGCTCGGCGGCTTGCTCTCTGGCATGCCGATCACCTCGGCGCTGGTCATGATCTTCCTGTGCCTGGAACAAGGCACCGCCTTCTCTCTGAATGCCATACCGGGCGCACTCGGCGGGCTGGCGGCGGTCCAGGCCAGCTATGCCTGCTACCTCTTCGCCAGCCGCAGGCTTGGCGTGGCCCTCACGGCAGTGGTGTCGCTCGCGCTGTACGGCGTGGCAGCCTATGTACTGACCCATTGGGGCAATCTGCCGATATCGATCGTTGTCGCCTTGTGCCTGGTGGTGGTGCTGGTCTGGGCCACGGCCCGCGAGCCGCGCCCGGCGCAGCTTGCGCAGATCAAGGCGCGCTGGTGGGAAATCCCCATGCGCATGGTCGCCGCCACCGGCCTGCTGATGCTCACCACAGGTGCGGCAAGCTGGCTGGGACCTGCGGTCAGCGGCATGCTCGCGCCGATTCCGGTGATCGCCTGGCCGCTGGTGGTGTTCTCCCATGTCCAGGGCGGGCGCTTCTCCATGGCCGGGATGATCCGGGGCAACGCCATCGGCGCCGTCGGGGTGATTGCCTTCTACCTGAGCCTTGGCGCGCTGCTGCCGCACCTGGGTATCGCCCTGACCTTCCTGCTCGCCGTGGGGCTGGCGGTGGTGCTGACCGTGGGGCTGGCGACGCTGCTGCGCTCGCGCACGGCTTCAACGGGCAAGTAAGGGCGCTTGACCATGCAACTGAACAACCTCATCCGTCGTCTTGACCTGGTGACCTTGCAGTTGTTCGTCGCCATCCACGAGGAAGGTAGCCTGACCCGTGCCGCCGCGCGCGAAGCGATCGCATTGTCGGCGGCAAGCAAGCGCCTCAACGAGCTGGAGGCAGCGCTCGGCTCGCCGCTGTTCGCCCGCCAGGCCCGTGGCATGAGCCTGACCCCGGCCGGGGAAACCCTGCTGCACCACGCCCGGCGCATGCTGTTCAACCTCGAGAAGATCGGCCTGGAACTGGGCGAGCACTTGCAGGGAGTGCGCGGCTACGTGCGGATGCTCGCCAACCTGTCGGCGATCATCCAGTTTCTGCCCGAGGACCTGGCGCTGTTCGCCGCAGAACACGAACGGATCAAGGTGGACCTGGAGGAGCGGCCCAGCAATGGCGTGATCCAGGGGTTGCTCGATGGCGTGGCGGACCTGGGTATCTGCTCCAGCGACAGCGACACCCGCGACCTGCTCAAGGTGCGCTACAGACGCGACCAGTTGGTGCTGGTGGTGCGTGAAGGGCATCCATTGGCAGACCAGGCGCAGGTGGACTTCGCCGAAACCCTGGACAACGACTTTGTCGGCCTGCACTCGGCGAGCTCCATCAACATGCGTACCCACGAGGCCGCTCGCCGCGCCGGGCGGGTTTTGCGCCTGCGTATTCATGTCCCCAGTTTCGATGCAGTGTGCCGCATGGTGCAGGCTGACATGGGCGTGGGGATCCTGCCGCGCAAGGCCTTCGAGTTGTTTGGCGGTGCGCTGGGGTTGCGTGCGGTGGCGCTGAGCGACGACTGGGCCGAGCGTGAGTTGCTGCTGGTGGCGCGGGACCTTGAGTCGCTGTCACCGGTGAGCCGCTTGCTGTTCGAGCATTTGCGCGCGGCTGAGCCTGGCGGCTGAGGGGTGTCGCCCCTACCCTTCGCATTTGGCGAACGGTTGTTGCCGACACAGGATTGGTGCGTTCCCGGCGCCAGTCGTAGCCTCTACCTCAAAGTCCAAGAACAAAGAGGTACGCACCATGCCTGCCCCGCTACAAGGCATCAGGGTCCTGGAAATAGGCACGCTGATCGCCGCCCCCTTCGCCGCTCGCCTGCTCGGTGAGTTCGGCGCCGAAGTCATCAAGATCGAGGCCCTGGGCCAGGGCGACCCGCTTCGCAAGTGGCGAAAGCTGCACGACGGCACCTCGCTTTGGTGGTACCTGCAGTCACGCAACAAGAAGTCGCTGGCCCTCGACCTGAAGGCCGCTGAAGGCCTTGCCATCGTCAAGCGCCTGCTGGCCGACACCGACGTGCTGATCGAGAACCTGCGCCCCGGTGCGCTGGAAAAGCTCGGCCTGGGCTGGGACGTACTGCACGCGCTCAATCCACGCCTGACCCTGGTGCGTATCTCCGGCTATGGCCAGAGCGGCCCGTATCGCGACCGGCCTGGCTTCGGTGCGATCGGCGAGGCCATGGGCGGTATTCGCTACACCACCGGCGAACAGGGTTCGGCACCGGCGCGGGCAGGCGTCAGCCTGGGCGACTCGCTGGCCTCGCTGCATGCGGTGATGGGTGCCCTGCTCTCGCTGTTCAATGTGCGTGCCAATGGCGGTGTCGGTCAGGTGGTCGATGTATCGCTGGTGGAAAGCGTGTTCAACCTGATGGAAAGCCTGGTGCCGGAGTACGACCTGCTGGGGCATGTCCGCGAACGCAGCGGTGGCGCCCTGCCCGGCATCGCGCCGTCGAACACCTACCGCACCGCCGACGGCGCGTTCGTGGTGATCGCCGGCAACAGCGACCCGATCTTCCGGCGCCTGATGCAGGCCATCGGCCGAGCAGACCTGGGCGAGGCCGAGGCCTTTGCCCATAACGATGGTCGCGCCGCGCAATCGGCACAGCTCGACGACGCGATCGAGGCCTGGACTCGCCGCCACCCGATCGACCAGGTACTGGCCACGCTGGAAGCCGCCGAGGTCCCGGCCGGGCGCATCTATTCGGTTGCCGACATCGTCAACGACCCGCACTACCAGGCCCGCGACATGCTGCTGGACAGCCAACTGCCCGACGGTACCCCGGTGCGCATGCCGGGCATCGTGCCGAAGCTTTCGGATACGCCCGGTCGCGTCGACTGGCAAGGCCCGGCGCTGGGCGAACACACCGACGCACTGTTGGCTGGGCTGGGCTTGGGCCCCGATGAGATCATCGGCCTGCGGGCCAAGGGGGTGGTGCAATGATCGACAACAACGCAGACCTGCTGGTGGTGCAGGAGGTTGCCCCGCGTGACGGCCTGCAGATCGAACCGACCTGGGTGCCGACCGAAGACAAGGTCCGCCTGATCGATGGCTTGTCGAAGCTGGGTTTCAGCCGCATCGAAGCGGGCTCGTTCGTTTCGCCCAAGGCCATTCCGGCACTGCGCGATGGTGATGAAGTCTTCCGTGGCATCCAGCGTCAGCCGGGTGTGATCTACGTCGCCCTGATCCCCAACCTCAAAGGCGCCGAGCGCGCACTGGCTGCCGGCGCCGACGAGCTGAACCTGGTGCTGTCGGCCAGCCAGTCGCACAACCTGGCCAACATGCGCATGCGCCGCGAACAGTCGCTGGCAGGCTTTGGCGATATCGTCCAGGCCGTGCAAGGTCGGGCGGTGAGTCTCAACGCCAGTGTCGCCACTGCGTTCGGTTGCCCGTTCGAAGGCGCCGTCGAGGAAGACCTGGTGCTGCGCCTGCTCGACGCCTACCTGGAGCTGGGTGTGCAGGGTGTCACCCTGGCCGATACCACCGGCATGGCCAATCCGCGTCAGGTCGCGCGCCTGGTGCGGCGCAGCCTGGAGCGCCTGCCGGCATCGATGCTCACGTTGCACTTTCACAACACCCGTGGGCTGGGCCTGTGCAATGTGCTGGCCGCCTACGAAGCCGGTGCGCGGCGCTTCGATGCCGCGCTCGGCGGGCTGGGCGGCTGCCCGTTCGCGCCGGGAGCATCGGGCAACATCTGCAGCGAGGACCTGGTCAACCTGTGCATCGAGACGGGCATCCCTACCAGCATCGACCTCGACGGCCTGCTGAAGATGTCGCGCAGCCTGCCTGCGCTGCTCGGCCACGAGGTGCCGGGGCAACTGGTCAAGGCCGGACGCAATTGCGACCTGCACCCGCTGCCGGCCGGTTTGCCCGCCTGATTCTTCGCTACACCCAAGGGGCCGTGGCCCCGCCAGACAACAAGAACAACAAGGCCGCCCACAGGGCGGCCCGACTGGAGAACATCAATGACCCTTTCCGCCCTGCCGCTGGGTGCCACCGATGGCGCCGACAGCGAAAAAGCCCTGGTTCGCAAGGTCGCCTGGCGCCTCATGCCGTTGATCATGGTGTGTTATCTGTTCGCCTTCTTCGACCGCATCAACATCAGTTTCGCCAAGTTCCAGTTGCAGACCGACCTCGGTTTCAGCGACACCGCCTACGGCCTGGGGGCGAGCCTGTTCGTGGTGGGCTATGTATTGTTCGAGGTGCCGAGTAACCTGATGCTGTACAAGGTCGGTGCCCGCCGCTGGATCGCGCGGATCATGATTTCGTGGGGCCTGGCCACCGCCGCCATGGTGTTCGTCACCAGCGAATGGCAGTTCTATGCCCTGCGCTTCATCATCGGCGCCATGGAAGCCGGTTTCGCGCCCGGCGTGCTGTACTACCTGACGCTGTGGTTCCCGCAGCATTTCCGTGGCCGCATCACCTCGCTGCTGTTCCTCGCTTCGGCCTTCGCCGGGCTGTTCGGCGCGCCGTTCTCGGGCCTGGTGCTCGGTCATCTTGACGGCGTCATGCAGATGCGCGGCTGGCACTGGCTGTTTCTGCTGGGCGGCCTGCCCTGCGTAGCGCTTGGCTTGCTGGTGCTGACCCAGCTCAAGGACCGCATCGAGGACGCCGGCTGGCTCAGCGACAAGGAAAAACAGTTGCTGCGCTCGCGCATCGAGCCGGCACAGGCGGCTCATGGAAAAGGTTCGCTGCTGCAGGCAATCCGCATCCCCGGTTTCCTGATGCTCGGGTTGATCTACTTCCTGATTCAGATCGCCTCCTACGGCTTGAATTTCTGGGCACCTCAGCTGATTCGCAGCGCAGGGACGGAGAACCCGTCGATGATTGGCCTGCTGACGGCTGTGCCCTATGTCTGCGGGGCAATCACCATGGTGGTGTGTGGCAGGTGGTCGGATGCGACCGGCGAGCGGCGCTGGTTTACCGCCGGGTTGATCAGCCTCGGTGCCCTGGGCTTCCTGTGCGCCGGGCTGTTCGATGACCACACGCCGTTGTTGATCGTCTCCCTCGGTTTGCTGGGTGCCGGTGTGGTAGCGGCCATTCCGAGCTTCTGGGCGCTGCCGCCGAAGTTGCTGGCCGGCGCAGGCGCCGGGGCTGCCGGTGGCATCGCGCTGATCAATACGCTCGGGCAGTTGGGCGGGATCGTCAGCCCGGTACTGGTAGGGCGTATTCGCGATCTGTCGGGCAGCACCACGCCTGCGCTGTATCTGATCGCTGCCACGAGCCTGGTGACAGCGGTGCTGTTGTTGTTCGCCTTGCCGGAAAAACTGCGCACGCGGGACTTGCCGAAACACTGAGGCCATTCGGTTGCCAGGTCCGCTGCAATCGCTTGCCTGGCAACCGAAGAAACCGCAAAACCAAGGCGACCAACGGTCGAACATCTGATTGTTGTTAATCCTGAGAAAATCCTGGCGCTCCATCCTCTCTCCATCGGCCGCTCCTGCAAGGCCCTTGAAGAATCAAACTACGATGGAGAGTCAAACCATGAAATCCCTGCGCTATGCCCTGGCCCTGCTGGCCGCCACCGCCGTAACCTCCGCCTTCGCCGAAGGCGGCGCCGATCGCCTGCAGGAACACCATGCTCGCTGGGCCCTGCAACAGCAGCAGAGCAAAGACATGGTGGCCAAGCGCGAAGCCGCCAAGGCCGCCCAGCAAGACGCCCAGGTCAACAGCGACAGCGGCCAGGACACAGCGGCGAAACCTTCGTCCTGATCCAGCAGAGGGTGCGGCCTCCTGTCGCACCTCAAGGGCTTTGGCAAGTGATGGGGCGCGGGCGTAGAATGCCGCGCCTTTTCGCCCAGTCGCCTCGTACGGTGGCTACCGGCAGCAATGACAACGTCCGTGCCTCAGCCACATCGCGCATGTGCAACAGGCTCAACCGACCCCGCCCGATCTCGTGCTCCGAGTCTGCGGTTGAGTCTTGCCCTGGTCGCATCTCCGCCCTGGCACTTACGTGCAGCCCCACTCCTTCGAGGTCCGGTCAGACACGTGTGGTCGAAGAGGTTCATTCGCTGATCGATCACTTGAGGTACGTATGTCTCCGCGTTTGCTGGCGATGGCGCTGGCACCCCTGCTCGGGCTGTTCATCATTGCCCTGGGCAATGGCCTGCTGTATTCCCTGACCACCCTGCGCCTCGGCGAAGCCGGCGAATCGGCGACGATGATCGGTATCGTCTCGTCGGGCTTCTTCATCGGGCTCACCCTCGGCGCCATCTTCAACGACCGGCTGATCCTGCGCATTGGCCACATCCGTGCCTACAGCAGTTTCGCTTCGCTGATTGCCGCAACCATTCTGTTGCAGGGTCTGTTCGTCGACACCTGGGGCTGGTTCGCCCTGCGCCTGCTCAACGGCTGGGCCACGGTCGGCGTGTTCCTGGTGATCGAAAGCTGGCTGCTGCTGGCCGGTGACGCGAAGATTCGTGGACGCCTGCTGGCCCTGTACATGATTGCGCTGTACGGCGCGGGCGTGCTGGGCCAGGCGATGCTCGGCGAGCTGGTGAGCCTGGGCGCCAGTGCGCCGTTCACCGTTGCGGGCATGCTGGCGGCGCTGTCGGTACTGCCGATCGTGATCCTGCCGCGGGTATCGCCGTTGCTGGAGCAGGTCGAGCCGCTCAAGCCGCGGCAACTGCTGGGGGTGACGCCGAGCGGCCTGGTCGGCTGCTTTGGTTCGGGCGTGGCGATTGCTGCGGTATATGCGCTGCTGCCGCTGTACCTGCAGCGTATTGGCCTGGATGTCGGTGAAGTCGGGCGCATGATGGCCTGGGTGATCCTGGGCGCCATGCTGCTGCAGTACCCGGTCGGGCGCTGGTCCGACCGCAAGGATCGCCAGGATGTGTTGATCGCCCTGGGTACGCTGTGCGTCGTGCTGTCGCTGGTCATCCTGCTGTTGCCCTCCACCTCGGCGTGGCTGCCAGCGGTATTGTTCCTGCTGGGTGGTGGTGTGTTCGCGGTGTATCCGGTGGCGGTCAGCCATGCCGCCGACCGCGCGCCGATGGATGCGCTGGTGCCGATGATCCAGGGCCTGCTGCTGATCAACTCGCTGGGTTCGGCGATGAGCCCGCTGGCGATCTCGCCAGTGATGACCTCCTATGGCGAGGCCGGGCTGTTCTGGGCCTTCGCCGTGATCAACCTGGCAATGGTCAGCTTCTTCGTCTGGCGGCGTGGCAAGCGCCCGGCGCCCGAGCATCCGGCCCCCTTCGCGCCTACCGCGACCTTCTCGCCAACCGGCGCCGAGTTGCGCATGACCGAGGAACTGATCCACGCCGCGCAGGATCATCCGCCGATCGTCGATGCCGTTACGGGTGAAAGCGCCCCGCTCGCGCGCTCCGAGCCTGCCTGATCGAAGTGCGCACGTGGGGCTGCATGGCATCCCCACGACCGCCCGTCGCTCGACGGGCACCCTGCCCTCTGCGCGCAGCCGAACGAAGGACGATCATCCTCGTAGGAGATTCACCATGGCTCACATGCGCCCGCTGTTTTTCTTCCTCGCCTTTGGGCTGGCTTCCAGTGCCAGCTTCGCCGCAACCGACACCAATCACTCCGACCACAAGGCCCCCGCCACACAGGGCGAGACCGCCGGCGACGGCAGCAGCGTCAACAGCCCTGGCGGCAGCAAGGGTAACGACAGCAGTGATACCGGCAGCAACGCCGACGCGGCCGACGGCAGCACCGGTGGCTCGAGCAGCACTGGCGAGGCTACCGGCAGCGGCGCAGGGGCAACCGGTGGCAATGCCGAGGATCAGGACAGCCGGTGAGCCCTAGCGCCAGTAGCGTGGGTCATCGACCAGCCGCTCATGCGCCTGGAACAGCACCGGCAACTGCTCCTTGAGAAAGTCCAGCCAGGTACGCACCTTGGCATCGAGATAGTGCCGCGACGGGTAGATCGCATAGATCTCCCGTTGCCGCAACCGATGCGGGGCTAGCAGTCGGCAAAGGCGCCCGTCCTCCAGTGCCTGGCTGGCCGAGTAATAGGGCAACAGGCCAATGCCCATGCCGAGCTCGGTCGCCTTGACCATCGCATCGGCCACATTGGTGAGAAAGGTGTCCTGGGGGGAAATCACGCAGCTGTCCGGCGCGTCACCGAAGGGCCAGTCCTCCTCGAACAGCGGATCGACCGTGCGCAGGCAGACATGCTCGTGCAGGTCCTCAGGACGCTTGGGGACGCCGTGGCGAGCCAGGTAGTCGGGGGAAGCACACAGCACGCTGTAGATGCTGCCCAGCGGGATGGCGATCAGTTGCGAGTCAGGCAGGCCCTGGCCGATGGCAATGACCACGTCATGCCCTTCGGCGAGCAGGTCGGGGTTGCGCTGGGACAGGGTAAGCTCCATCACCACTTCACGGCACGAGGCGTTGTAGCGTGCCACCAACGGCATCATCAGCAGACCCAGACCATGACTGCAATGCACGCGCAGGCGTCCGCGGGGCGTGAGGTGGGCGCCGCGTGCTTCGTCAAAGGCCTCTTCGGTCAACAGCATGATCTGGCGCGAGCGTTCGAGAAAGCGCTCCCCCGCCTCGCTCATGCGCAGCCGCCGGGTGGTGCGATGCAGCAGGCGAGTCTGCAACTGGTTTTCCAGTTCGGCGACGATCCGCGACACCTGCGCCGCCGAAATGTCCAGCGCATTGGCGGCTGCGGCGAAGCTGCCGCACTCCACGACTCGGGCGAAAGTGCGCATTGCGTGCAGCATGTCCATGAAGTGACGCTCCAGCGTGATTCATACCTTGAAGGCAGGAATCTATCACGGTCCAGCCCATTTATTGTGAAACACCAATGAATGGATCATGAGGGAAACCTCATCTGGAGTCATCATGAAACGCTCGATCGCCGCACTTGCGCTGTTTAGCGCCCTCCTGCCCATCGCCGCCTTCGCCGAGCAGCCTCGCACGCCGTCTGCCGAGGGGCAGGTTTACGAATACGGTATGCCGCTGGATGTCGCCAAGGTGGTGTCGATCACCCCGGCCAGTAACGCTGCCGATTGCCAGGTCGGCACGGCGCACATGGTCTACGTTGACTACCAGGGCCAGACCCACAAGATCGCCTACCGCGAAATGGGCAACTGCTCGCAGCAATGAGCCTCAAGCCAGCAACTGGTCGATCCAGTCGATGTGCATCGCAAAAGCCCGGGCCTTGTCCTGAGGCACTTCCCTGGCCCGTTCGAAGTTGGCCAATGCCTGTTGACGCTGGCGCCGCATGCGCTGCCACTTGTTGACGAACGCCGCGCTTTTCTCGCGCATGAGCAAGGGGCCGAACAATAGCTCCTGCGGGCTGTAGCGCACCGAGTCGGCCTGTTCGGCGACGATGATCTCGTAGTCGAAGCGGTTCTCCCGCAACACCTCTTCGCTGACAATCCGATAGCCGTTGTCCATCAACCACTGGCGCAGCGGTTGCTCGCCACCATTGGGTTGCAGCACCAGGCGCTGTCCATCCTGCAACCTCGCCTTGCCTGCCTCGAGGATCTCGACGATGGTTTCCCCGCCCATGCCCGAGAGGCTGATGGTGTCGATGCGATCATCGCTTTCGATGGCGGCCAGACCGTTGGCCAGGCGCACGCTGATGCGCGCGTCCAGCCCGTTGCGGCGCACATTGCGCCGGGCTGACTCGCAAGGCCCTGCCGCCGCCTCGCCCGCCACTGCGGCCTCGATGGCGCCACGCAATACCAGGACCACCGGCAGGAAGCCGTGGTCGGAACCGATATCGGCCAGGCGCGCCCCTGGCGGGATGTGAGCCGCCACGCGTTCCAGCCGCTGCGACAATGTCTGTTCGTTCAACGCCAACCCCTTGCATGAGAATCGGCGCGATTCTGAAGGCCGGGGCGCGTCATTTCAATGCATTTGCGACCGGGGCCGCGGCTCGCGTAGGCTTGCGCTTTCACTTCCAAAGCAAGGCAGAGTCGTTCATGGCCCAGACTGGTATCACCTTCACCCCCGATGCGGACGCCGCGTCCATCTCCTCCGATGTCGCCGAATACAACGGTATCCTGGTCACCACCCAGGTCCCGGTGCGCGCCGATGGCGAGCTTGAGCTGGGCGATATCGTCACCCAGAGCGAATGCACCCTGCAGGCACTCAAGGACGCGCTGGAGCGTGCGGGCAGCTCGATGGACCGCGTGCTGCACCTGACCATCTACCTGACCGACATGGCCGATCGTGCGGCATTCAACGAGGTGTACCAGCGCTTCTTCGCCAAGCCATGGCCAGTGCGTGCGGCGGTGGGCGTGGCCTCGCTGGCGTTCGAAGGGATGAAGGTCGAAGTGACGGCGATGGCGGCCAAGGGCTGATAGCAGAGCTAGACCTCCATCGCCAACAACGCCGCCCCCAGGCACTTGCCATGGGCATCCAGCGCCAACGAGCGGGTCACGCCACCACGCAATAAACCCGGCAGCACGAAGTTCAGGGCCTTGAGTTGCGGCAAGTCATAGCGACGTACAGGCCCCGCGCTTTCATCGCGAAGATGGGCGAACCACGCTGCCACCCGTTCCGCTGTCAGCTCCCGTTCAAGCAGCGGGTAGTCCTCGTCCCGATACGCGATCAGCGAGATGTTCGAGGTGTCGCCCTTGTCCCCGGTACGGGTGTGGGCAAGTTCGTGCAGTCGGCGGGTCATGGACATTGCTCCAGGTGGACTTGAGGTTGCGCGAGTTCACGCGGCAGGTAGAGGCTGGCGACGGCCAATACTTCGCGGACCTGGCGAGTGGCCCCGCCACCGCCAGCCGGGCCATTGGTGTAGAGGGTCTCGACCTCGTTGGCGACCGCCTGCGCCGCTTCACGGCTCGGGCAGCGCGCCGCAACCCGCAGGCGTACCTCCCAGGGTTCGCCGCCCATGCCGAAGTGGCTGGCGTGCAGCGAATCAACCCCCATCAGCTCGCAGCGCAATTCTTCGACGGCGACGCCCGTCAACGCCAGGCGTTCCTCGACGATCCGCCCGGCCAAACGCGCCCGCGCCACGGCGTTCGGGCCACCGTAGGACATCTGCCCTTCGCCGATCCAGCCATCCCGATAGCCCACAGTAACCTTGAGGTGCTGCGGGCGAGCCGTGCCTTCGCCACCACTGACGCGCACCTGATCCTTGCCGCAGGCCTGCAAGTGCACGCCTGAAAAGTCGGCCGTGACATCCGGCGTCAGATACCGACGTGGATCGTGTACCTCGTAAAGCAGTTGCTCGGTGCACGTCGCGACATCGATGCGACCGCCACTGCCGGCCACCTTGCCGAGCGTGGCCAGGCCTTCGCTGTCGATATCGGCGAAGGGGAAACCCAGCCGTGCCAGGTCGGCCACATCCTTCATGCCGGGGTCGGCAAAGTAGCCGCCACTGACCTGCCCCGCGCATTCGAGCAGGTGCCCGGTCAGCGTCCCTCGGCCACGGCGGCGCCAATCGTCGGCAGGCCAGCCAAAGTGATGCACTTGGGGGGCAAGGAACAGCGACGGATCGGCGACACGACCGGTAATCACCACATCGGCGTCCAGGGCCAGCGCCTGAACGATCCCTTCGACCCCCAGATAGGCATTGGCCGAGACCAGCCGCTCACCCAACCCGGCCACCGTCAGGCCATTGTCCAGTGTCCATTCCGGGTGCTGGCGCAGCACGTCGAGTACATCGTCACCTTCCACGGCCGCGACCTTCAGCCCCTGCACCCCGAGTTCAGCCGCGATGACCGACACTTGTCGCGCGGCGCCACGCGGGTTGGCTGCGCCCATGTTGGTGATGATCCGCAGTCGCTGCTCGCCGCGGCGTACGTAGGGCAGCACCGCCCGCATGCGCTCGGCCAGCAACGGATCGAAGCCGGCACGAGGGTCAGCCAGTCGGGCTTGCTGGGCCAGGGCAATGGTGCGTTCGGCCAGGCACTCGAAGACCAGGTAGTCCAGTTGCCCATCCCGGGCCAGTTCCACCGCAGGCTCCAGGCGATCGCCGGAATAACCGGCACCGGCGCCGATTCGCAAAGTGTTCATGTTCAGAAGACTCCAAGTGCCAGCGCGGTCAGGGTCATCAGCACCGACGCGGCGAACAGAAATGGCAGGGTGAAACGCTGGTGATCGGCAAGGTCAAGCTTGCACAGCCCCACCAGCAGGAAAGTCGCCGGGGTCAGCGGACTGACCGGGAAGCCGGTGGTATGGACCCCGAGCAGCGACGCCTGGGCCACCTGCACCGGGTCCACGCCCAGCGAGCGGCCGACTTCGGCAATCACCGGCATGACACCGAAGTAGAACGAGTCCGGGTCGAACAGCAAGCTGAGCGGCATCGACACGAAGCCCACCAGAGCAGGAATCAGTCGCCCGTGCCCCGGCGGAATCTGTTGCACCGCCACCTCGGCCATGGCCTTGAGCATGCCTGTGCCCTGCATGATCCCGGTGAACACCCCCGCGGCAAGCAGGATGCTGGCCATGGTCAGGGCAGTCTTGGCATGCGCGTCGATGCGTTCGCGCTGCTGGTCGACACGCGGGTAGTTCAGGCAAAGCGCCGCGACAGTGCCGAGCATGAACATCACCACGGGGTCGACCCAGCCGGCGATCATCACCGCCATCACCAGCACGGTGAGCAGCAGGTTCGGCCAGAACATGTGGGTCCGGCGCAGGGCCTGTTCATCGGCGCTCAAGATGCGCTGCGGTGCCGCGCCGGCATCGGCGCCGGCCATGAGCCCCAGGCGCTTCTCTTCACGTCGGCCCAGCCAGTAGGCACAGCCGAAGACGAACAACAGCCCCACCACCTGCACCGGGATCAGCGGCTGGAACAGCTCGGCCACCGGCACGTGCAGCGCGGCGGATGAACGCAGCACCGGGCCGGTCCAGGGCAGGAAGTTCACCCCCGCGGCCATCGCCGCAACGCAAGCCAGGACCCGCCGGTCGATGCCCAGGCGCGTATACAGCGGCAGCATCGCTGGCACCGTGACGAGGAACGTCACCGCACCCGAGCCGTCCAGGTGCACCAGCAACGCCAGCAGCGCGGTGCCGCAGACGATACGGGTCGGGCGGGTGCCGACGGCGCGCAGGATGCGGTCGATGATCGGGTCGAGCATGCCGGCATCGGTCATCACCCCGAAGAACAGGATGGCGAAGATGAACATGCCGACCACCGGGGCGACATTCTTGATACCCGTGAGAATGAAGCCGCTGGTCTGCAGGCCGAAGCCCGCGAGCAAGGCAGCCACGACGGGAAAGGCGATCAGCGCGACCAGGGGCGAGATGCGCTTGCTCATCACCGCGATCAGCAAGGACAGAATGGTAATGACGCCATAGAGGGCGAGCATGGGGGTACTCCGGCTTGTTTTTGTTGTTGCCCCGAGTATCAGGAGAGGTCCGGTAGCGTGTAAATTGCAATTTAAAGCCATGCACATTCGAAAAAACAAAATGAAGAACGCTCTGCAACATATTCGTGCCTTCATCACCGTTGCCCAACGTGGCAACTTCGCCCGCGCCGCCGACGACCTGCACCTGTCGCCCTCGGCCCTGACTGTACAGATCCGCCAACTCGAAACCTGGCTGGGCGTCGCCCTGCTCGAACGCAGCCCTCGGCACGTCACCCTCACGGGTGCAGGGCGCGAGGCACTGCCGGCAATGGAGAAGCTGCTGCTCGATCTTTCCAACATCGTCACCGCCAGCCAGGGCTTGGCAGCGGTGCGCCGCGGGGTGGTCACCGTGGCTGCCCTGCCCTCGCTGTGCGCCGGAGCGCTGGCCGAGCGGCTGGCGGTGTTCCGCCAGTGGCATCCAGGTGTCGAAGTGCGTCTGCGCGACCTGGTTGCCGAGCGCATCGTCGAGCGCGTGCGCGAAGGCGATGTGGATTTTGGGGTGGGTGTGCGCAGCCAGTTCGGCCATGGGCTGGACTTCACGCCGCTGTTGCGCGATCGACTGTGCCTGTTTGTGCCCGCCGGGCACCCGCTGGCCACCGGCCCTGTCAGTCTGCAAGCCCTGGATGGCCTGCCGATGATTCTCACGGGGCGCGACAGCAGCGTGCGGGCGCAGATCGAACAGGTGTTCCGCGCACACGGGCTGGTGTTGCAAGCGGCCATGGAAGCCAACTACATGTCGACGGTATTGGCGCTGGTGCGCAATGGGTTGGGCGTCACGCTGCTGCCGGAGTCGGCGGACGACGGTACACACAGGTTGCTGCGCAGGCCCTTGGAAGCGCGAGGTCTGGAGCGTGAAATCGGCATCATCACCCGCACAGAGTGCAGCCTTTCGCCAGCAGCTTCGGCCTTGATCGATTGCCTTGGTGATCTGTCTGGCACAGACGAGTGACCTATCATTTTTGCCAGTTGTCCACGAGCGCGGAACCTCAGTAGGTTAGATCTCAACAATGTTGTCCGAAACGGCGATGTCGTGTGTTGCTGTTCAAAGGATCTGACCCGAGGGAGCAAAGACCATGGCGAGTAAAGCACCGACCTCAATTAGTCTATTGGCCGCATTATTTTTATCGTGTTCTGCACTTTCCTCCGCCTGGGCAGCCGAGGTTACCGCTGATGAAGTAAACGAAGAAAATGCCTTGGCGACAGTTGAAACATTGGGGGAGGAATTGACCAAGGCTCTCACCCCTGGCGTCCTGTATCAGTTGGATTGGGGCAACCCCAAGCATTATGCGTTCTACAAGGCTCAACAACTCCAGGCAGGGAATACAAAAGCACATGCGCCCGAACTGTTCAGGCGCATGGAAGCTGCGCATGAACAGCGGGTGAAAGCGCTAGCGGTTTCCGGCACAAAGGCCAATCCCGTAAAACCGGTTGACTTCCCCGAGACGTCCATTAATGCAGACGCCCCATTGGAAGATCTTCAGTTCATCTCGGAGCTTTCGCGCTCGACCGCGGCGGTAAATAGTTCAGCGATCACCTACCAGTCTGAAGCCATTTCCTCACTTGTGAACGGCAGTGACGCGAACACGATCACACTCGTTATGTATAACGACTTCACGGGGGATTTTGTTGCCTCGCAGACCGCGACTGACCTGACAAGTCTTCCTGACTTCCGCGTTAGCATGAGTGCCACGGTGGAGTCGGCAATTCCCGTTCGCGCTGTCGCTGTCTTCAGCGTGATCCCCAAAGACCCTGACGCTGAACTTCCACCGCCTGTCATGATAAAGGCGGTCAGTTCAACGGGGCTCGTTGATGCGTGTATGACAGAGCCCAGGCCCTGCGAAAGAGGCGCCAATGGCCAATGTGTCGCTGCTTCTGCATCGACTGAAGCCTGCAGCAATAAACTCGCTGACAAAGATAAACCCATCTTGATGTGCTGGAACCGCCTCAGCCGCGAAGAGTGCGATTATTGGGCAAGCCAGAACAAGCCTGTCAACTATGTAATTCCCGTCTCTGGCTACGCCGTCACCGAGGAAAAGACCGGATCCACGCTCACTGGCGCTACGACGATCTATTTACAAAGTCTGGCCGGAGGGGGATGCCGGGTGTACTCCAAAACGGGGGAAAATTTGGACGATTGGACATCTGACGGTAACGGAAAGATGAGTTTCCAGTACGCTGCCGAAACGTTCAAACGTAACCCGTCCTGCTTGACCAACAACAAGGACTCAATCGTCAACTTCTGGATGACCAACAACGTCATCCTTCCAGGAACACCAGACGACCCCTCGCCACGAAACGTAACGCTTGTATTTACCAGCGATACCAGATCCGCTGGGCAACCCGGCAGGGAGATCATCCCTCAACTCCGCATCATGGAAGGTTGTGTCGCAGGGGGCACCTTGATCACCCTGGCGTCGGGCAAGACCAAGAAGATTGAAGATATCGTTTCGGGAGACCAGGTGAAGACACCTGCTGGCGTGCGCACCGTCAGTGAAAGAACCACGGGTACAGAAAATGAATTCATGCTTGAGATACGCACTACCGGCCAGACCCTCCATGTCACACCCACCCATCCCATCATGCGAGCGATTCAAGTCGGGAGCGCCGTGAGAAACGTAGAGGTACAGGCACGGGAAATCCATCCAGGCGACAAGTTGGCCGTTGAGGGTTCTCCGGTTACGGTGACGGGCGTCGACTATGTCGAGGCTCACGCCACCCCTGTATACAACTTGCAGTTCAAAGGTGGCGTCGAGGGCAGTTATTATGCCAACGGCATTTTGTCGGGTAACCTCGCGACGCAAAATATGCTGGCAGATCTCAAAAACAGAGCGCCACTTCTCAGCCCAGCGCAACAGCGAGCAAAAGTCCATCCGGCGTTCTTGACCGATTACGATAACCAGCAAAAACAAAAGGCGCAGCGTTCCTCTGACAAAAGCGGTGCTTCACAGGAGGTCGACAATGCTGCGCGATAACGATGCTCTCAGGCCCACCATCGTCCGGGCGGTTTACGAGGCAGACTGCCTGAGCGTGGCATGGAACCCTCTTGAGTGGGTCAAGCCCGCGGGTTGGGTGATCACCTTGTGCCATCAGGACGCAAGTGGCTGGACGTCATTGAAACATCAGTTCATTCCAGACGGCGCTGCCACCGCCGGCATATTGGCTGTGGCCGAACCCCTGAGCGCGATGCGTGAATATCGCGTCATCCTGATGGCGCTGCTGGAGCAGGGGGAATCAAGGAGCAGTGCCCCACTGCCCCTGGCAACCCTCCAGCCGGTCCTGCACTCGGCGATATACGATGGCGAGGCCCTGCACATTGATTGGCAGCCCTCCAGCCAGGCTCTCCTGGGCTATGAGATCGTCGTGTCATCAACGGTCAGCGGCACGACATTCGTCATTCCAGTCAGCGGAACAGACAGCGCCTGTGCTGTCGTGAGCAATTCGCAACTGGACGGGGGGCTAGGCAATAACCAAGGCTGGACAGTCGGCGTGGAGGCTGTGGCTTGCGAGCGTACCCGCGCCCGATCGCAGCTGATTCATTTCCCGCCATCCATGAACCCGCCGAATCTGGAGCAGAGCCCGCTTTATCGCGGTGGAAACCGCATAGCAGTAGCATGGTTTACGCTGGATCCCACAGAGATCGTGCGATACCAACTGAAGCTGCACAGTACGCTTACCGGCAAGCATTACGAAATGAGCCTGCCCATGGAATACGAGTTCGCCGACTTTCCACTGTCGTCGCCACTGCCGGAATTCGATGAGCTCACCTTCACCCTCACGGCCCTGACCGCAAAAGGTGCAGGCATCAGGACCACGCCTTTGCGCATTGTGGCAGCCAGGCCCGAAATCACTTCAGTGGTGTTGGACAACGAGGGCGTCGATGTGGCCTGGAACATGTCGAGCAGTCTGCAGTTCACTCACTACATCGTGCAGGTGTTTTCGCCAGAGACCGGCACGGTCGCCGCCTCTGCGAGCGTCGATGCCCCTCGGACCCAGGCGCGCTTGTCGTTGAAAGCGCCGCTCAGGACCGACAAGAAGTGGGTGTGTCAGGTCATTGCATATCCTGGGTCCGGGATCGGTACAGAAGGCGATTGGGTGCCGATGATCACGGGGGCTCCACGGCTTGCCCTGCTCCGGCCGAGAGTGGGCGTCGTGGATGTCACTTGGTCGCCTCCGGAGTCGGTGGTGTCGCCTGAAGGCACATGGGTATCGATTATTCGCGCAGGGAATGTCATCAGTCAGGACCGGGTCGCTGGCTGCAGTGCCCGGATGATGATTCCAGTGCTTGATGCGAACCTGGATCAATTGCTGAGCGTACAGCTGACGCCCATCTGTGGGAAAGCCTCCAGCAGGACGCAATGGCAAACCGAGCAAACTGCCCCGGCTCGCTGAAAGGTGTGGGCGCAGACGGGCCTGCTTCGAGGGACGCGGGCCCGTCGCTGCAAGTACGCCCATCTGGAACGTCACGGGTGCCTGCGCGGCAATTCATCGCTACAATGCCGCCCTAAACCGTGACAGCCCGAACCTATAACGACATGTCCCTTCCAAAGAATCACCTGGAACTGCTCAGCCCTGCCCGCGATGTGGCCATCGCCCGCGAGGCCATCCTGCATGGCGCCGACGCCATCTACATCGGCGGCCCAAGCTTCGGCGCGCGGCACAACGCGTGCAACGAGGTCGGCGATATCGCCGAGTTGGTGGAGTTCGCCCGGCGCTATCACGCGCGGGTCTTCACCACGATCAATACCATTCTCCATGACAACGAGCTGGAGCCTGCACGCAAGCTGATCCACCAGCTGTACGACGCCGGTGTCGATGCATTGATCGTCCAGGACCTGGGGGTGATGGAGCTGGACATCCCGCCAATCGAGCTGCATGCCAGCACTCAGACCGACATCCGTACGCTCGAGCGGGCCCGGTTTCTCGACCAGGCCGGTTTCTCCCAACTAGTGCTGGCGCGTGAACTGAACCTGCAGCAGATCCGCGCCATCGCCGCCGAGACCGATGCTGCCATCGAGTTCTTCATCCACGGCGCGTTGTGCGTGGCCTTCTCCGGCCAATGCAACATCTCCCACGCCCAGACCGGCCGCAGCGCCAACCGCGGCGATTGCTCACAGGCCTGTCGCCTGCCCTACACCCTCAAGGACGACCAGGGCCGGGTGGTCGCTTTCGAAAAGCACCTGCTGTCGATGAAGGACAACAACCAGACCGCCAACCTGCGTGACCTGGTCGACGCCGGCGTGCGCTCGTTCAAGATCGAAGGGCGCTACAAGGACATGGGTTATGTGAAGAACATTACCGCCCACTACCGCAAGGAGCTGGATGCGATTCTCGAAGATCGCCCGGACCTGGCCCGCGCGTCGAGCGGTCGTACCCAGCACTTCTTCGTACCCGATCCAGACAAGACCTTCCATCGCGGCAGCACCGACTACTTCGTCAGCGACCGCAAGATCGACATCGGTGCCTTCGATTCGCCCACCTTCACTGGTTTGCCGGTAGGTGTGGTGGAAAAGGTCGGCAAGCGTGACCTGATGGTGGTGACCGAGGTGCCGCTGACCAACGGCGACGGTTTGAACGTGTTGGTCAAGCGCGAAGTGGTGGGCTTCCGGGCCAACATCGCCGAGCCGCGTGGCGAGTTCGAGGAAGACGGCCAGACACGCTACCGTTATCGCGTCGAGCCCAACGAGATGCCCGAAGGCTTGCACAAACTGCGACCGAACCATCCCCTGTCGCGCAACCTCGACCATAACTGGCAGCAGGCGCTGCAACGCACCTCCTCCGAGCGTCGCGTCGCGGTTCAGTGGCAGGCCGTGCTGACCGAGCAACGCCTGGCGCTGAGCGTCACCAGCGAGGAAGGCATCACCGCGCAGGTTGCCCTGGACGGCCCGTTCGGCGCAGCCAACAAGCCGCAGCAGGCGCTGGATCAGTTGCACGACCTGCTGGGCCAACTGGGTACCACCCAGTACCACGCCGAGGCCATTGAGCTCGATGCCCCGCAGGCGTATTTCATTCCCAACTCGCAGCTCAAGGCCCTGCGCCGCGAGGCTATCGAGGCGCTCACCGAGGCGCGGGTCAAGGCGCACCCTCGCGGCAGCCGCAAGGCCGAGACCAGTCCGCCACCGGTCTATCCCGAGGCGCACCTGTCGTTCCTGGCCAATGTCTACAACCAGAAAGCCCGTGACTTCTATCATCGCCATGGGGTGAAGCTGATCGATGCTGCGTTCGAGGCCCATGAGGAACACGGCGACGTGCCGGTGATGATCACCAAGCACTGCCTGCGCTTCTCGTTCAACCTGTGCCCCAAGCAGGCCAAGGGCGTTACCGGTGTACGAACCAAGGTCGCGCCAATGCAGCTGATTCATGGCGACGAAGTGCTGACCCTGAAGTTCGACTGCAAGCCGTGCGAAATGCACGTGGTCGGTCGAATGAAAGGCCACATCATCGACCTGCCCTCCCCCGGCAGTGCGGTGGGCCAGGTGGTTGGGCACATCAGCCCGGAAGACCTGCTCAAGACCATCGTGCGCGCGCCGCACTGAGGCCGAGCACGACCGCTGCCCCCGGCTCCCGGTGAAGTATCGAGGCAGGCAAGGATTGCCTGCCTGCGGCGCTCGAGCGCGAATTGATGCGGAAGATGACTACGGGTAGAAACCCGAAATTCGTGCCTTACCCTACTGCACTGTTGCGGTGCCGAGCTGCCCCGGCACCGCGCAGCATCGCTTACGAGCGACCGCCCTTGCGGCCCATGTCGTCGCTCTGCTTGTTGCCACCGGACTGCTGGCCACCTTTGCGACCGGCTTCAGACGCTTTTTCCCGGTCGTTGGCGAAGTTGCCAGGATTTTTGCTACCACCCTGACTGCCAGTCTTGTTCTGGTTATTGGCCATGGTCTTGCACCTCTTGTGGCTGTGGGATATGCACGGGCGTTTGCCGTACATAAGTTCGGAGCTCAGCGGCAACAGGGGATTCGGTTTATTACCGAGCCGCCAGACCGGCGGCGCTAAAGGTGCATGGCGGTGTATTTGGCGCGAGGTGCATTGCGCTACGGAGCATTCTCGAGGCGACGCTGGCGACGGCCCAACCAGGCGCCGGTAACCCCCCAGCCAAGCGCGAGGATGGCGCCGATCGACATCGCCAACTGCGGATGCTCGCCCAGCAGGTCCAGGCCACGCTTGACCCAACCGCTCAAGGCATCGCCACCCCGGTAGACCACGGTGTCGATGAAGTTCTTGGCTTTGTATTTCTCTTCGGCGGGCAACACGGTAAAGAGCATCTCCCGCCCTGGGCGAACCAGGGCGTACTCACCCGCACGACGCATGACCATCACGAAGACGAACACTGCAAATACCGGCGCCAGCGCCAGCCATAGGAAACCGACCGCCATCACCAGGGGCACGCCGACCAGTAGTACGCCGACACCCAGGCGCCGGGCCAGGCGTCCGGTGAGAAAGACCTGGGTGAGTATCGCCAGGGTTTGCACGACCGTGTCGATCAGGCCGAAGACCTGTGTCTGACGTGTCCGGTCGCTGAACGTCTCGCTGACGATACGGGCCTGCTCGAAATACAGGAACGTGCTGACGCTGGCCAGCAGTACGACGAACAACGCGATACCCAACAGGTAGCGCGACCGCAGCACGGCGGTGGCGCCGGAAAATGGATTGCCGCCCAGCGGCCGCGAGGCCGGATGCGCGGTGCTGGTCGGCAGCGGATTCAGCTCACGCCAGTGTTGCAGGTACAGCGCAGCGCCTATGCTGCCAAGCAGGCAGACGCCCGCCAGCACCAATAAACCCGCATGCCCGAGGGGAGAAACCAGCAGAGTGCCAAGAATCGGCCCGCTCAGGCCGCCAAGGCTTGCACCCGCCGCGAGCAGGCCGAACAGGCGCTTGCCCTGCTCGCTGGAAAACAGGTCTGCCAGTACGCTCCAGGCCAGGGAGATGGCCAGCAGGTTGAAAACCGACAGCCAGATATAAAAAGCCCGCGCATTCCAGAGGTCGTCCGGGTCGCGGGCAAAGAGCACAGCAAACAACAGCAGGTTGCTGGTGAAGAAGGCATAGGTCCACGGCAGGATGCGTCGCCTCTTCACCCGTGAAGCAAGCCATCCGAATAGCGGCAGGCAGGCCAGGGTGGCAATGAAGGTACCGGTGAACAGCCATTGCAGATTGTCCACCCCACCGGCCACGCCCATGGTTTCACGGACCGGGCGCAGCATGAAATAACCGGTGAACAGCAGGTAGAACAGCGCAAGACCTGCAACCACCGCCGGGCCTTCGCCGGGCTGGATGTTGAGGCTCTGGTCCAGGCGCCGCCGCCAGCCGTTCATGGCGTCAGGCAAATTGCTTGATCAGCGCCTGGCGCTGGGCTTCGCTCAGCAGCGGCCCGCTGCCCGCCTTGAGCTGGTCAAGCTGACGGTCCGGTCGGCCGGTCGCAGGAATTACCGTGGTCACCGCCGGATGACTGATGGCGAACTTCAGGAACATCTGCGCCCAGCTGCCGATACCCGCCTCGGCCGCCCACCCCGGCAATGCCTGACCTTTGACCCGGGCGAACAGCCGGCCATCGTCGAAAGCACGGTTGACCAGCACCGCGACGCCTTTGTCCTGGCACAGCGGCAGCAGATCGCGCGCGGCATCCGGGGCGTTCACCGAGTAGTTGATCTGGATGAAATCCAGCGGCTCGTTGCGCACGATGCGCGCCACCTCATCCTGGCCACTGTTGAGATAGTGAGTGATGCCCACATAGCGCGTCTTGCCTTGCTGCTTCAACTCCCGGGCATAGGGGAGCTGAGTCTGCCAGTCGCGCAGGTTGTGGATCTGCAGCAAGTCGACCTTGTCGGTACGCAGGCTGGACAGGCTTTGCGCCCATTGCCGTTCGGCGGCGTCGCGGCTGTCGGCGGCGATCTTGGTGGCGATGAAGCACTGACGGTGCCAGCCACCCTCCTCCAGCAACTGGCCGAGAATGGCGTCGGCACCGCCGTAGTTGGGCGAGGTGTCGATGACCTTGCCGCCGCCTTTGAAGAACGCCTCGAGCACAGCCTTGAGCTGTTGGTACTGGGCAGAGCCGGCCTGGACCTCGAAACTGCCGGAAGTGCCGGCACCGATGACCGGCAAGGCCTCACCGGTGGAGGGGATCTTGCGGGTCAGCAGGCCGCTGGCGGACTCGGCGCGCAGCCAAGGGCTCAGGGCCAGCGCGCCAAGCGCGGCGCTGGCCCGCAGGACATCGCGACGTGCGTACATGAAGGAGGCTCCCGGTTACAGGGGGAAACCTTCAAGGCTAGTCGCTCTACCCCGCGATGCGCAGCGATTCTGTATCGGGATATTTAACCGAGCAACAGGCGCAGGTCCAGGCCTTCAGCCCCCATTGGCGGGCACCAGTAGTAGCCGCCGGTCAGTGGTCGGCTGAAGCGGTACAAGGCATCGACCACGCCATCTTCCAGGCCACTCATGCGCCGCAGCTGGATTTCGAAGGCATCGAACGAACGGCCCAGAGCAACGAAAGCCAGCCCTGCGCCCCGGTTGTCGGCCCAGGCCACCGAACGGCGCACCATGAAGGCCGCGGGGTCATAGCTTTCCTGCGCGGTACGCTTGACGTGGGCCGACTCCGGCGCGTCTTCCAGTTCCTCGTTGTCGCTCAGGCGACGGCCAATGATGTCGTCCTGCTCTGGCTGAGGCAGCGACTTGAAATAGTTGAGGTCGTGTTTCCACAGCTGGAACGCAGCGAAACTGGAACCTGCCAGGCCCGCTTGCTCGCCCGCCACGATGGCTGCGTCGACAGCATCGTTGTCCCGCGGGTTTTCGGTGCCGTCTTCATAGCCGGTCAGGTCGTGTCCGCCGTGGTGCAGAAAACCATCGACACTGTCGACCAATGTGAAAGCCGGCGCCAGGGCCTGCTCCAGGGCTTGGGCACGCAGGAACAGATCACCACGCGCGTCATCACGCAACCAGAGCCACAGTGCATGCTGGGTGGCCGGGTTTTCGACCGCCGCGTCCAGCTGCGGGAAGCTGCGCAAGCCTGGGACATCGCGCCCCAGTGCCTTGGCCAGCGGCGCGCCGACGGCCAGGATCAGGCTGTGGCCGTCGACTTGCTGCAACAAGGCATCCAGAACGGCAGGCAGCGCCTCCCCCGTATGCAGGGCAAAGAACAGGTGACGGGCGTGGGCCGGCACCGGAGTGGCGAGCAGACCTTGCTGGAACGACATGACGAGCTAATCCTTCGGCAAAAGCGCGAATCCTACTGTGCTCGACGGCCCATCGCAACGCGTCAGGTCGCGGCGAGGTGCGGCTCATCCGGAAATAATCAGTTACCAAAGGCTGGCACTTTGCGATTAGCTGATCGACGGAGCCTGCCTACACTCTCCGGAATCCCTCGCCCACGAGCATGCCGATGACCGCCTCCCCCTTGCTGACTGCCTTCCTGCCCATCGCCCTGGGTATCATCATGCTGGGCCTGGGGTTGTCGCTGACCCTCGCCGACTTCGCCCGAGTGGTGAAGTATCCCAAGCCCGTACTGGTCGGCCTGGCCTGTCAGATTCTGTTGCTGCCGTTCATCTGCTTCCTGATCGCCAACGGGTTTGGCCTGGAGGCCGCGCTGGCAGTGGGCCTGATGCTCTTGGCCGCATCGCCGGGCGGGACTACCGCGAACCTGTTCAGCCACCTGGCACATGGCGACGTGGCACTGAACATCACGCTGACGGCGGTCAACTCGCTGATCGCCATCCTCACCATGCCACTGCTGGTCAACCTGTCGCTGATCTACTTCATGGAGTCGGACCAGGCCATCCCGCTGCAATTCGCCAAGGTCATGCAGGTCTTCGCCATCGTCTTGCTGCCTGTGGGCCTGGGCATGCTGATCCGCCGCTACGCACCGAGCTTTGCCGCGCGGATGGAGAAGCCGATGAAGCTGGTGGCGGCGTTGTTCCTGGCCTTCACCATCGTCCTGGCACTGGCCAAGGACTGGCAGACGGTGGTGGAGTACGCGCCGGTGGTGGGGGGCGCCGCGCTGCTGTTCAACCTGATCAGCCTGGGGCTGGGGTATTGGGTGCCGCGCCTGTTGCGCATCCCGAAACGCCAGGCAATTGCCATCGGCATGGAGATCGGCATTCACAATGGCACCTTGGCCATCGCGCTGGCGCTGAGCCCCAGCCTGCTGAACAACGCCACCATGGCCGTGCCGGCAGCGATCTACAGCCTGATCATGTTCTTCACGGCCGCCGCCTTTGGTTGGTGGGTGAATCGGGGACACAAAGAGGCCATTGCCGCGCAGGAAACCGCGAATTGAATCCTGCGCGACTCAATCACCTCGGCGCGCGCGCAACTGGCGCTTGAGCTCGCGCAGCGGTGGCGCGTAGAAAAAGCCGAACGACACGCTACCCTCGCGCCCTTTCACCGCGTGATGAAGCCGGTGCGCCCGGTACAGGCGTTTGAGGTAGCGCTGCATGGGTTTGGGTTTACGCGGCCAGTGCCGGTGGAAGAAGCCGTCGTGGGCCAGCACGTATAGCACTCCATAGCCCGCCACACCTGCGCCGACCCACTGCAGGGGCGCGTAGCCGGCCTTGCCCAGCGCTATCAGGCCAGCAGCGATCAGGGCCAGCGCCACCAGGTAGAGGTCATTGGTCTCGAGCACACCCAGGTGCGGCTCATGGTGCGAGCGATGCAGCCACCAGCCCCAGCCGTGCATGACGTACTTGTGGGCCAGCGTGCCGACACCCTCCATGGCCACCAACGTGGCGAGCAGCACGGCGATGTTGAACAGCATGGGACAGTCCGGCGTAGATAATTACAGGCGCCAAGATTACCACCGCTGACGAACGCATCGGAAACGGTAGGAGGTTTCGGCAATGAAGCAATTGTCATGAATTCGGCCTTGATTCTGCGCAACTGCAGGCGTAAGGTCCGCGTCGCACTTATGCATCCCTACAGGAGTCCTGCATTGGACAGTAGCCCCAGTCGATTGCGACAGGTCCACACGGCAAGCTAGTCCGGCAGCATTCCTGCCGCTGTCTTGCCGAATACGGTAGACGGCGGTCCATCTCGCCTGCAAAGGCAGATCTCCCCTCTTCTTTCTCGCTCAGCCAGCTCACGCCGGCGAGTGTCGTGGTCCTGCGCGCTCATTCATTTCATCGGCGTCACGCTTGCCAGTGGCGCATGCGCGGGCCATTGCCCGTGGAAAGAGGTTTGCTATGGATTGGAAAGTATTTCTGCTGCGCGTCAGCGTGGCCCTTGTACTCGGCGCCCTGATCGGCGCCGAACGTCAACTGCGCCAGCGCCTGACCGGCCTTCGCACCAATGCGCTGGTCAGCACCGGTGCCTGCCTGTTCGTGCTGATGACCCAGGCGGTACCCGGCATGGAACCCAGCGACGCCTCGCGCATCGCCGCGTATGTCGTGTCCGGGATCGGCTTTCTCGGCGGTGGCGTGATCATGCGTGATGGTTTCAACGTGCGCGGCCTGAACACGGCCGCCACGCTCTGGTGCACCGCGGCCATTGGTGTGCTGTGCAGCCTGGGGCTGTTGCTGGAGGCCACCCTGGGCAGCCTGGTGGTGCTGTGTGCCAACATCCTGTTACGCGAGATCGCCCAGCGCCTGGACCGTCAGGACGTGGTGCCCGCCAGTGAAGTCGAGCAACGCTTCGAGGTGCGCATCGTCTGCCGGGCCGAAGACGAGATCCAGGTACGCAGCCTGATGCTGCACAGCCTCAGTGACCCAGGCCTGCGCCTGCAGTCGCTGCACAGCGAAGACCTTCACGACCCGCTGCGCCTGGAAGTACGCGCCGAACTGCTGGGTACCCCACAGGCGCCCGCACAACTCGAGCGTCTGGTCAGCCGAGTGAGCCTGGAGAAAGGCGTCAGCTCGGTGCGCTGGCAACTCCATGCCCAAGCGGTAGAAGTCGATTAAGCATCGTCGCGCAAATGCCGCTCTCTGAGTTCCTGCCGCTCCTTGGCCTCAATGCACAGGGTCGCGGTCGGACGCAGCAGCAGGCGGCGCAGACCGATCGGCTCGCCGGTCTCTTCGCACCAGCCATAATCCCCCTTGGCCAGGCGCTCGAGCGCCTGGTCGATCTTGTCCAGCAGGCGCTTTTCCCGCTCAAGGGTGCGCAACTGCCAATGCCGCTCCTCCTCGGCACTGCCCAGGTCGGCCGGATCGCTGTGCACTTCCTGCTCGCGCAGCGCCTGGAAATCCTGCTCTATACGCTCCTGCAACTCCACCCGCTGCCCCAGCAACAGGTTACGAAAGTACTGGCGCTGGGGTTCGTTCATGTAGGCCTCGGCCGGCTGGCCGAGCAAGTCTTCTTCAGTCATGGGGCACACTCGTGCAATAAAGGGTTATCGATCGAACATCAGCGGCAGGCCCTGGCAGCGTGGCTGCACCTGGCCCTGATGCCAGGCGAGCTGGCCGGATACCACGGTGGTGCGCACCACATACCGCAGGTGTCGATGCTGAAAGGGTGTCCAGCCACAGCGGGACAGGATCGGGTCGTCGGCGACCGGGCGCGGTTGCGCCAGGCGCTCGACCAGCGCCAGGTCGGCCCAGTAGCCTTCGCGCAGAAAGCCGCGCTCGCGGATGGCGAACAGGCGGGCCACGGCGTGGCTGGTCTTGTCGACGACCTGGGTCAGGCTCAGCACGCCCTCGCCGACCAGCTCCAGCGCGGCTGGCAAAGCATGCTGCACCAGTGGCAGGCCCGAGGGCGCGCGACCATAGACTCGGCGTTTTTCCTCGAGCGTGTGCGGAGCATGATCGGTGCCAATCACGTCGATCACGTCGCCAGCCAGCGCCTGGCGCAGTGCATCGCGGTCGGCACGGGTCTTGATGGCCGGGTTGCATTTGATCAGATGGCCGAGTTGCGCATAGTCGCTGTCATCGAACAGCAGGTGATGCACGCAGACCTCGGCGGTAATGTGCTTGTCGTGTACGGGACCTGGGGCGAACAGTGCCAGCTCGCGCGCGGTGGTCAGATGCAGCACATGCAGGCGCGTGCCGTAACGCCTGGCCATGTCCACGGCCAGTGACGAGGAGCGATAACAGGCATCGGCATCGCGAATCAGCGGGTGAGCGGCCGCAGGAATGAATTCGCCATGGCGCTCCCGCCACAATGCCTCGTTGGCCAGGATGCTCGGGGTGTGCTCGCAGTGGGCCAGCAGGATGGTCGGGCAATAGATGAACAGCCGCTCGAGCACCTGCGGGTCGTCCACCAGCATGTTGCCGGTGGACGCGCCCATGAACACCTTGACCCCGGCGACTTCACGCGGGTCGAGCGCGGCGATGGTGTCCAGGTTGTCGCGACTGACGCCGAAGTGAAAGCCGTAGTTGGCCTGCGAGCTGGCCGCCGCGCGACGTTTCTTGTCGGCCAGCGCCGCAGTGGTGAGGGTCGGCGGGTCGGTGTTGGGCATGTCCATGAAACTGGTGATGCCGCCCGCCACCGCAGCCCGCGACTCACTGGCAATGTTCCCCTTGTGCTCTGCCCCGGGTTCACGAAAGTGCACCTGGTCATCGATCATTCCCGGCAGCAACCACTGCCCTTGCGCATCGATCTCGACTTTAGCGCGCACGCCTTCGATGCTCGAGGCGATCTTATCGATGCGCCCGCGGGCGACCAGCAGGTCAGCCTCGAACTCGCGCCCTTCGTTGACCAGTCGTGCGTTGCGTATCAGCAAGTCGGCCATGTTCAGAACTCGTTCTGCAGGGCCTTGTAGCCCTGGACCAGGTCGATGTTGGTGCGGGCGACATCCTCGGAAAACTCCGAGGCTGACACGCTGACCGGTGGGTAACGGTCAAGATCGGTGTGTGGGCCGATATGTTCGGTGGGCGGTACGTAAAAGCGCTCCGGCAGGTCGCGACCATCGACCACCGAGTTGTGACGCACGACGCTGCCATCACCCACGCGGCAATTGAACAGCACGCTGTTGAAACCGATGAACACCCGATCACCGACCACGCAGGGGCCATGCACGATGGAGCGGTGGGCGATGGAGGTGTATTCACCGATACTCACCGCCGCGCCGGATTTGGAGTGGATGACCACGCCATCCTGGATGTTGGAGTTGGCGCCAATGACGATCGGCTCCATGTCCCCGGTGGCGTCCACCTCGTCGGCGCGAATGACCGCGTAGGGGCCGACGAACACATTGTCCTTGATGATGACCTTGCCGCAGATGATCGCGGTCTTGTCGATGTAGGCCGATTCGGCGATTTGCGGGAGGTGGCCGGAAGGGTTTCTGCGGATCACGGTGCGTTTCCTGAGGCAAACTGATTCACGCAAATGTTACGTTATAACAATTTACTTGCAACCCCCTTCCCCTCCCGCCGAGCATGACGCCGGTGAGAAATTTCAAACTTTCGCCGCTTACCGACGCTCAACCGTCTGCGACACCGATGTCGCGACCACGGACAAGGAGAGACACATGAATACTCTGTTCCTCAAGCGAGCCGGTCTGTGCATGGCCATGGGCCTTGCCTCGATGCAGGTGATGGCCGCTTCCTCCGACGATTTCGTCGAGGCCGCGACCGAAGCCGGTATCGCTGAAGTCGTAACCGGCAACCTGGCGCTGGAAAAGAGCAAGGACGCCGAGATCAAGACCTTCGCCCAGCAGATGGTCACCGATCACACCCAGGCCAACCAGAAACTCGGTGATATCGCCCGCAAGCTGGATATCAGCGTGCCTGACGAGGCTGCGCTCACCGACAAGGTCAAGAAGATGATCCTGGAATGGCGCGACGAGTCGTTCGACAAGTCCTATGTCAACAATCAGGTCGATGCCCACGAGAAAGCCGTGGAGCTGTTCAAGAAGGAAGCCGCATCGTCCGACAAGCCGGAGCTCAAGGCCTTCGCCAGCGAAACCCTGCCCACCCTCGAGAAGCACCTGGAGCATGCCAAACAGCTTCAGGCCAAGCACGGCAAGTGATCCACAGGTAATCAGAGAGGCTTGATATGAGTAATGATGCTCTGCGCGCCGAAGTACTGACTCGGCTACTGCATGCCCACCCTGAAGGTCTGGGTAAGGAAGTACTGGACAACTACCGCGGCGAAAAGGCCGTGGCCGGCATGCTCAAGACGCTTCAGGAGGCCGGCTTGATCCATGATGGCAGCGTCAATGTCGATGCCGATCACCAGATCAGCGTGCGTTATCCAATCAAGTTGTCCAGTGCCGGCGTAGACGCGGCGCGTCAGCTCGACAGCTGAGCCCTCGGGCTGCGGGCGCGGCACTTGCTGCCGCGTGCGCACGCCCGGGGATCATGAATCGATTACTTATCTTTCTTCTCGTGATCGCGAGGTGGCTTTGCCGGACCTTGCGGGTCGACTTGCGGATCCTCCAGGTCAGGAGAGTCCGGATCAAAACCCAGGTCCTGCTTGCTGGACGCCTTGTCGGATGAGTGAGGCCCTTGCGCGGGGTGTGGACGTTTCTGTTCGCTCATGGTGCGTTCTCCGTAACGGTGTCTACAGAAGAAAGCGCGGGTCTGGCGAAGTTTGATTTATCTACGCGCCCTTTGCCTGGAAGGTCTCGAGCTGCGCACAGCGCGCCTCGCTCCGTGTCAGGCGATCCTGCAGACGCTCGATCAGGCGCATCTGTTCGGCGCAGATGTCACGCTGAACCACCAGCGCCTGGCGCTCGCTGTCCAACTGCCGACGCACCTCCTCGCTCGCCCCCTGCGCCTGGGCCAGGATCGAGCGCAGCCCTTGAACCTGGGCATCGCGCTGCTCCAATTGTTCGTCGAGTTGTTTGTACTGGGCGCTGGCCTGTCGGTTTTCGGTGAGCAGGCGCTCATTCTCACGGTGCAGGTGTGTCAGCTCTTCCTGGCGGGCCATCGCATCCTGCTGCAACTGACGCAATTCCCCTTGCGACTGCTGCAACTGCTCGTCCTTGTCGGTCAGCCTGAGCCGCAGTTCGCCCAGGGATTGGTTGAGGCTGGCGCTGCGCAGTTGCTCGGCCTGCAGAGTGCTCAGCGCTGTCTCGAGCTTTTCCGACTCCGCCGCAAGGGCGCTGGCCTGAATCTGTTGTTGCTGGTGAGCAGCCGCGAGTGCTTGCTGGGCAAGCTGCAACTGCGCCTGCAATTGGCCGCGCTGTTCATCGAACACCGCCTGCGCGTCGCGAATACGGGCCTCTGCTTCCTCGCGCAACTGCTCGGCCAGTTGGCCTACGAAACGCCCCAGCGTGTCGCTGAGGGCCGGTGAACGCTTGTCAGCCAGCGGTTGCAGCGCTTCGAGCTCGCGCATGTAGCGATGAATGGTGGTTTTCGAACCGGTGTTACCCAATTCGATACGTACTGCATCAATACTCGGATGCTCGCCCCGGGCGATCAGCGCCTGCCGTGCCTGCTGTACTGCCGCCTTGTCGATGCCGCCACGGGCCATGTTCGCTCCTCGTTTTCGTACCGTGGTATGTAGTCCGTAACAGTACCAATTGCCGAGCATAGCCGCCAGCCTGCTCTATAGTTCTCTTCATCATTCATTTGGCTGTCTCAGGGAATGGAGAACACCGATGAACCCTTTGCCTTCGCTATTCGACGGCACCCCAAGTGTCATAGCCCTCGACAACCGGGGACTTCCAGTGCGCGACATCGCCTACCACCGCCACCCCGACACCCCAGATATCAAGCACCAGCGTCTTACCCGCCATCGGTACGCCCCTCAAGGCTCTCTGATGAGCAGTACCGATCCTCGCCTGCACGACGTCGGGCTGTTCAACTTCCTCTACCTCAGGCACCTGAACGGTGGGCTCCTGTACACACAAGGTGCGGATAACGGCACCACCCTTAACCTGAGCGACACGGCTGGACGCCCACTCGTCACGGTCAGTAACCTCTGCACCGACACCGGCGGTACGCAGGACAACAGTCAGTCGGTGACACGCACTTGGCAGTATGAGGGCCATACCCGCCCAGGGCGGCCACTGAGCCTGACAGAACAGGTCAGCGGCGAAGCTGCCTGTATCACTGAACGTTTTGTCCATGGCAGTAATTCGCAGGCGCGGAAAGGCCTGAACCTGGCCGGACGATGCATCAGTCACTACGATACTGCGGGGCTGGTGCAGACCGACAAGATGGCACTCACCGGCATCGCGCTGTCCCTAACCCGCCGCCTGCTGAAGGAGTCGGGTGAGGCGCAGATGCCCCCCAACTGGAAAGGGCAAGCATCCTGCAACTGGAATGACCTGCTCGCCGCAGAGGGAGAACGCCATACCACCTTGACCACTGCGGACGCCTGCGCAGCTGTATTGGCCACTACGGATGCAAAAGGGAATGTGCAGCGAGTGGCGTACGATGTGGCGGGCTTGCTCGCAGGTAGCTGGCTGACAATGAAAGACGGCACCGAGCAGGTCATAGTGAAAGCACTGGCTTACTCGGCTGCGGGACAGAAGCGGCGCGAGGAGCACGGTAACGGCGTGGTGACCGCTTATTCCCATGAACCCTATAAGCAGCGTCTCAGCGAGATCAGAACGGAGCGCCCGAAAGGACATGTGCTAGGGGCGAAGATGCTGCAGGACCTGCGCTATGTGTACGATCCGGTGGGTAACGTCCTGAAAGTCAGCGACAACGTCGGACAGACGCGCTTCTGGCGCAACCAGAAAGTGCAGCCGCAGAATAGTTACCGCTATGACAGCCTGTACCAACTGGTCAGCGCCACTGGACGTGAAATGGCCAACGCCGGCCAGCAGGGCTGCACTCTCCCACCCGCTACTATGCCGCCCTCCCCCGACGACTCTGCCTATACCGGTTATCTACGCACCTATACTTACGACATCGCTGGCAACTTGACGCGGATACGCCACGACCCAGCCACAGGCAGCGGTTACACGACGAAAATCACCACAAGCAACCGCAGTAACCGAGCCGTATTGAGCACCTTGGCCGACAAGGCCGCAGACGTGGATGCGCTGTTCAAGACCGGTGGCCAACAGACTCAGCTTCAGCCAGGTCAGAGCCTCACCTGGACACCACGTAACGAACTGCTGAAGGTGACGCCTGTGGTACGCGCGGGCGGCGCTGATGACAGTGAGCACTACCGCTATGACTCGAATAGCCAGCGCATCCTTAAAGTCAGCGTACAAAAAACAAACAGCAATCTACAGATAGATCGCACACTGTACCTTTCGGGACTGGAACTGAAGGTTCGTGCGTCTGGCGATACGCAAATGCAGAGTTTGCAGGTGATCACAATAGGCGAGGCTGGCCGTTCACAAGTTCGGGTGCTGCACTGGGAGATCGGTAAACCGACCGACATCGGCAACGACCAGATACGTTACAGCTACGACAACCTCACGGGCAGTAGCGGGTTGGAATTAGATGGCAGCGGCAACCTCATCAGTCGAGAGGAATACTATCCGTATGGCGGCACATCCGTGCTGACAACACGAAGTCAGACCGAGGCGAAATACAAAACCCTCCGTTATTCGGGCAAGGAGCGGGATGCGACGGGGCTGTATTACTACGGTTATCGGTACTGTCAGCCTTGGGTTGGACGCTGGCTGAGTGCAGACCCGGCAGGCACGGCGGATGGGCTAAATCTATTCCGTATGCTCAGGAATAATCCGTGCTCGGGCATGGATCGTGATGGACGGATATGGGAGTGGCCGGAAGAAGCCCACATAGAAACCCTTGCCGAAAAACTGCGGGACATCGACCGCAATGTTGTATTGGCGATATTGGAGCTCGACCAGGAAACGAATCCAGACCCGAGAAACCTCGCGGCATATATCATCAGCGGGATTAATAATGACTTCGGGCCTGCCAAAGATGCCATGACATACGTGAAATCACTAAAACCTCCGGCACCGACACCCCCCGCCGAGATCGCAGCGACAACATCGGTGCCCGCCCCCAGCAACACCCAACAGAGCTGGACCTCTTCACTGGACATCGATCCTGCCATGCAAAAACGAATGAACTGGATCAAAGGCAATGCGCAGGTTCGCCAATCCGGAAATTTCATCTCCACAAACATTGAGGGCGATATATTTCAAAGCGACTATTTCCCCAGGGCATGGATAGTTTATGCAATCTTTAAAGACCCGCGCCACAAGCATTACTTTGCCAGCGATGTTGCTAAACTGCAGTATGACGCAGTCTCAGAGCGAGAAAAATTTGACCGATATCCAAACATAATCATCCATGACACTGTCATCAATCGAGAAACGCTCAAGGTCATGAATGAAGCCGCCCAGTCTGGAACGCCCTTACGACAACCATTTCTTTGGAATACGCCAAATGGGAAAAGCGCCAGGAGGCTCATGGATGTTTTTAATCTAGAAGCTAGAAAAGTCACCCGGGCGGGCGATAGCTTCATCATCCATGTCAAACCCAAACCCTCAAAACTGTGGCGCCCTTGGCAAAGTTGAAGCATGTTCAAGCTTGGCGTAACCAATCGATGAACCGAGCGAAAAGTTCCGACTGCGAGTTGATGCCAAGCTTCAGATAAAGATTCTTGCGGTGCATGCGCACGGTTTCAGGCGAGATACCCAGCTCCAACGCAGTGGATTTGACCGAATGGCCACGCAGGATCATGTGTGCGACTTCACGCTCGCGATCGGTCAGCACCTCGCAACCGAAGCTGTCGAATGCAGCCTGCAGGCTGCCGTGCTCCAGTGACACTTTGCCCGGCTCGAGGTTGTGCCGCGCATAGCGGCCCAGCAGTTCGCGCACCACCGGCTCGACCGCGCGAAGCAGGTCGATCTGCTGCGGGCTGAGGTGCGTGCCACTACGCCCCTGGAACAAGCTCAAGGAAAGCTTGCGGCCATCGCACAGGTCGGCGATGTAGTAGCTGTCTTCGCTGCAGCCGGTGCCCAGGTAATAGGTCTTGTAGTAGTCGCTGTCGAAGAAGTTGTCCGGAGCGATGTCCTGCAAATGGTAAAACCCCTCGGCCAGGCCACCCTGCAGTGCCAGGCAAAAGGGATCCAGCAGGTAGCCTGCGGCAAAGTAACGACCCAGCACGGCATCGCGATGAACCAGGGGAATCCCTTGCTGGTACAGCAGTTGCGGCGCCTGGCCCTGGCTCTCCAGGCTGATCATCATCGATTCGACCGCAACCAGATGACCAAGCGCTGCCGCCAGATGCTGCAGGGCGTCGGGCGATTCGCTGTGAACCAATGCGTATTGCAGCGCCGCATGCCATTGCTGCAATGCACCGAGGGTCAAGGTGAGCGGTGTGTCGGGGGAGGCCTGGGTCATGCCCGGCAGTCTAGCCTGCCGGGCACGCCCACGCACAGCCCGTTGCAGGCTGCTCATCGCCCCTGGTACAGCCCTTGCGCCGCGAGCTCGCGCGCGGTTTCGAGGATGCACTGACGCAGGGTCTCGACGATCTCGTCGACCTGGGCGCGGGTGACGATCAGCGGCGGCGACATCACGTTCAGGTGCATGATCGGCCGCACCAGCAAACCCCTGGCCTGGGCTTTGCTGTGGATGCGCTCACCAATATTGATCGCATCGTCGAACAGTGCCTTGCTCGCCTTGTCGGCGACGAATTCGACGCAGGCCATCAGCTTCATGCAGCGCACATCGCCTACCAGCGGCAGCTCGCGCAGGCTCTGCAGGCGTTGTTCCAGGTAGCTGCCAACATCCTTGACGTGTTCCAGCAACCTCTCCCGCTCGATGATCTCGATGTTCTTCAGCGCCGCGGTACAGCACACCGGATGGCCGCTGTAGGTGAACCCGTGGGTGAAGCAACGCCCCTTGCCCGGCTCGGCGATCACCTGCCAGATACGCTCGGAGAAGATGCACGCACCCAGCGGCAGGTAGGCGGACGTCAGGCCCTTGGCCGTGGTGATGATATCCGGGGTGACACCGAACAGCTCTTCGCTGGCGAAGAAGGTACCCAGGCGTCCGAACGAGGTCACTACTTCGTCGGCGACGAACAGGATGTCGTAGGTCTGGCACAGCTGCCACATGCGCGCGAAGTACCCCTTGGGCGGGATGATCACCCCGCCCGAGCCCATGATAGGTTCGGCGAAGAAGGCTGCGACGTTGTCGGCCCCCAGGGAGAGAATCTTGTCTTCGAACTCGGCGACCAGAAAGTCGAGGAATTCGGCTTCGTCCATGTTGTCCGGGGCGCGGTACGGGTTGGGGTTGGAGATGTGGTGGATCAGGTCGTGGGCATAGTCGAATTCAGGTACCCGGTCGGCAGCCTTGTTGCCGATCTGCATGGTCAGGGTGGTCGAGCCGTGGTAGGCGTTATAGCGGGCGATGATGTGTTTCTTGCCCGGCTTGCCGCGGCAGTTCTGGTAGTACTGGATCAGTCGGTAGGCGGTGTCCACGGCAGTCGAGCCGCCAGTGGTGAGGAAGACATGGTCCAGGTCGCCCGGTGCCAGTTGCGCAAGCTTGCGGCAGAGCTCGATGGCCACGTCGTTGGCCATGTCCGAGAACGGGTTCGAATAGGCAAGCTTGCGCACCTGGTCGGCAATGGCCAAGGCCATTTCCTCGCGCCCCAGGCCAATGTTGGTGCACCACATGCCGCCAACGGCATCGAGGAAGCGGTTGCCTTGGGTATCGCGGATATAGGCGCCTTCGCCTTCGGTGATGTTCAGCGCGCCCTGTTCGCGATGCTCGTCGAACATATGGTAACCGTGCATGTAATGGGCCTTGTCGGCTTCCACCAATGGATCGTGGGCGATAGCGAATGCGTTGCTTGAGGTGGCCATGGGCAGCTCCTTGGCAAGGATCGTTCGAAAGTGTTCAGAAACCGGTCTTGACCGTGCTCCAGACCCGCGTGATCGCACGCATGTCCTTGGGTGTCTGGGTCTTTTGCGCGAACAGCCGTTCGCGGGTCTGGGCGTCCGGGTAGATCGCCGGGTCCTGGCGGATATCGGCCTTTACCAGGGCGGTGGCCGCGGCATTGCTGTTGGCGTAGTGGATGAAGTTGGTCACCTTGGCCATGGTCTGTGGCTGCAGCAGGAACTCGATGAAGCGATGGGCGTTGCTGGCGTGCGGCGCGTCCTTGGGGATGTAGAGGTTGTCGAACCAGATCAGCGAGCCTTCCTTGGGAATGAAGAACGCCAGCTTGATAGCCTTCTTCGCCTCCACCGCACGCGCCTGGGCGGTGGCGTAGTCGCCCGACCAGGTCAAGGCCAGGCACACGTCGCCGTTGGGCAGGCTGGTCAGGTAGTTGACCGAGTCGAACTTGCGGATATAGGGGCGGATGCCCAGCAGTAGCTGCTCGGCGGCCTTGAGATCTGCCGGTGCGGCGCTGCGCGGATCCTTGCCCAGGTACTGCAGGGCCAGTGGAATCACTTCGGTGGGGGCGTCCATCAAAGTCACCCCGCAATCGGCGAAGCGCGAAACGATGGCCGGGTCGAACAACATGGCCAGCGAGCCGATCGGTGCGTCGGGCATGCGCGCCTTGATCTTGTCGACGTTGTAGGTAACGCCGGAGCTGCCCCAGGTGTAGGGCGCCGAGTACTTCAGGCCAGGGTCGTAACCTTGCAGGTTGCTGACCACCTGCTCGTCGAGGTTGTGCCAACTGGGCAGTTGCTGTTTGTCCAGGGCCTGGAACACACCGGCCTGGATCAGCGGCGGTACCAGCGACGCATTGAGCATGACCAGGTCGTAGCCGGAGCGGCCGGTGAGCAGTTTGGTCTGGACCGTTTCATAGCCATCGAAGGTGTCGTAAACCACTTTGATGCCGGTGGCCTTTTCGAAGTCGGCCAAGGTGGTTTCACCGATGTAGTCAGTCCAGTTGTACAGCCTGAGCGTGTTGCTGCTGTCCCCCTCTGCCGCTGCCTGCACCAGTGCCGTCGAGGACACCAGCAGCAGACCGCCAATCACCTTCAGTGCCTTGCGCATAGCAACTCCATCGTGTGACTGCTCCGGATTGAGCCGATGGGGTCACTATGGGAGGTCTGGCTGGCTGCAGACATACCCCGAATGTGTGGGTGGTCGTTTTTGGGAAGGTCGCAGATGTGTCACTCGTTGATCAGCGTCAGCGTGCCGATATCCAGCAGGCTGAAAAAACCGCTGCTCCAGCCACCGGTATCCACGTGCCACACGTTGCCCAATACCTTGTGCGTGAGCACCGGGGTGTGGCCGACCAGCAGCGCACGCAGCCCCTGGATGGGTTGGCTATCGCCGCTCTTCAGGCGCCGGCGCGACCATTGGCAGACCTCGCGCACGGCAGGGTCGTCCCTCGTCTGCAGGCAGGCGCGCAGCTCAGCCCAGTCGGCGAACGGACTGTCTGCATGCAGCATGCCGACCAACCCGTGTGCAGTCTGTACTTCGAGCGCGACCGGCAGACGCTCGAACTGCTCGACGAAGCGCGCCTGCTCAGCCTTGGGCAAGTCGAGAAACCAGCCCCCGCCAGCCGCACGGTACATGTCCAGATCAACACGGCCACCGCGATAGTGGCTGATGGCCAATGCTTCGTGATTGCCCTGCACGGCATGAAACCAGGGTTGCGCCAGCCAGCTCAGGGCCTCTTCGCTGGCCGGGCCCCGGTCGACCAGGTCACCGACACTGAACAGCCGATCGACCTCGGGATCGAATGCCGCCTGCTCGAGCGCGGCCTGCAGGCGTTGGAAGTGCCCGTGGATATCGCCGACCGCCAAGTCGCGCCCTTTGTCGTTGGCAGCTAGCTGCCGAAAACGCGCCATTACATCATTCCTCTGCTGTGTCGCCGGCACCAGGCGTAGAATGGCGCGACAACGACGATCCTAACGCGGAGATGCATCATGCGCTCTACCCTCGCCTGCGCTGCACTGCTGGTGCTGGCATACGACAGCATGGCACAAGGCATCCCGCCCGCGCAGGTCCAGGTCAGCTTCGAGCACCCGGAAAAATTCCGCGATGCCAGCCTGAACAGCCCCGGCTATGAGCGCGGCGCCGACCCAGAAGTGATGAAGGCACTCACCCGGCACCTGGAAAAACTTGGCCAGCGCTACCTTCAGCCTGGTCAGCGAGTACACATCGACATCCGCGACATCGATCTGGCCGGCCGCTACGAACCCTGGAATAGTCAGGCCTACAACGTACGTTTCATGCGCGAAATCACCTGGCCGACCATCGACCTCAGCTACACCCTCGTTCAACCCGGCCAGCCCGAGCGCAAGGCCGAGGAACGCGTCAGCGACAAGATGTACCTGAGCCGCCCGGGCCGCGTGGGCAGCAGCGATCGCCTGTATGCCGAGAAGGCCATGCTCGATGACTGGTTCCGCCAGCGTTTCGCTGCACGGCCGGCGTCCTGAGTTTTGCTGGTTAACGGCGAGCGGCTGAGGGTATCCTCTCCCTTTGTATCACCCAAGGAAGGATCCCCGTGAAGTACCTGCTGCTGGCATTCGCCAGCTATGCCTCCTGCTACTACCTGGTTGGCTTGCTGATTCGCGGCAGGCTGGCAGACATCGCCGAAGGGTTGCGCCATCGCCCGGATGCACCGACACCCGGCCAATACCTGCGTGAGGTCGAACGCCATGCCCGACGGGCGCAGCGGCACTACAGCCTGTTCGCAGGCTCGGTACTCGCGCTGGTGCTGTGCGCATTGGCGTGGTGGCTGAGCTGAGCGCTCAGAACAGCGACAGGCTCTGCCTGCCCTCAAGCGCCAGCAGATACTGCTTTGCCGGCAACCCGCCAGCAAAGCCTGTCAGGCTGCCCGAGGCACCGATCACCCGATGGCAGGGTGCGATGATCGAGATCGGGTTGCGCCCATTGGCTGCCCCTACCGCACGCACTGCCGTGGGGTTGCCGATCTGTCGGGCGATATCGCTGTAGCTGCGAGTCTGGCCGAAAGGAATGGTCAGCAGCGCCGCCCAGACCTGGCGCTGGAATTCCGTGCCATCGAAGTCCAGCGGCAGCTCGAAGCGCTGGCGCTGACCGGCGAAATACTCGCCTAACTGACGGGCAGCCTCCCGCAGTACGGGCGCCTGGTCATCACGGTGCAGTTCGCCAAGGCGCACCCGGTTGGCACGCTCCTCTTCCCATAGCACGGCGGCCAGGCACTCGCCACGGGCGACCAGTGTCAGGGTGCCGACTGGCGATGACATGAGGGTGAAAGCGCTGGACATGGGCAGATCCTGATGCTGGCTGACGACCCCGGCACTCTACCGATCGCGTGCTAGCGCTGCATCCGCTTTCTTGACGTGCAATGCTCACGCCGCGGCCGTCGCACGCGCCGCGAGGGTGCGGGCCTGCTGCAGGTCGATCCTGGGGATCAATGCCGGGGGGATGCGTGAGCGGGTCGAGAGGTTATGAACGCGGAAACGCTCACCCACCACTTGATGCGCCATCAGGGTCAGTGACGGGAGGATACGGCTTTCCCAATGCTGGTCGAGACCGCAGGGCGAGCGCTTGCCGCCGTTGGTCTCATAAAAGCGCCCTGCCGACTGGTTCAGATCCACGCCGACCAGTAGCACGTCATCGAAACCCAGGTGGTAGGCCAGTTGCAGGGCCACAAAAGCCACAGTCCGGGCATCGAAGAACCCGTACGACAGGTTCCTGCTGAAACCGATCGAACGCGCCCGCTTGCTCCACAGCGTGCGGTTTCGCGCATAGCGTCCATCGCCGAGCCCCAGCCATTCGCTGAACGTCGGGTCCAGGGCCTTGAGCAGCGGGTAGCGCTCGGTGTCCTCAGGCAGGTCGAACAGATCGAACTGCTCCGGCCACAGCGCCAGCCGCGGACTGCTGTGCAATGCCGTGGCAAAAAGCTCGGGTTGCTGGTTGCAGAAATCCTTGTCGGTGCAAATGTAGAAGAACGGACGCACATCCGTGCCCACCAGCATCGAAATGGAGCCATTCATGGCGATGATCGGGACGCTGGCAAAATCTTCGAGCGGAAAATCTTTCGCTGACGCACCTGACGCCAGGATCACCACAGGGCCTTTCTGGGTATTGCGACACGCCTCAAAGCTGGAGAACGCCCCGCGTGCAGCCTCTGACTGCGACGGAAGTTGGTTCATGGGTCTGGCCAATGGTGTAGGTCGTTTCAGAATACAGTTGTTCACAATTCTTAAACGGTTTTTTACATAACCCTTACACAGACCCGAGGGAATGGATGTTGTAGGCAAGCGAGGCTGCAACGCGGGTCGGCATGTACGGCGACATGTTTCCCTGGCAACTGTCTGACCAGCAACACCTGGCCAACAGTTGATTGCCCAAAGGGCGACACCTTCTGTAAAAAACAAATTCAAGCCACTGATTTTATTGAAATAAAACCACTGGCACGGTTTCTGCTCCGGTGAGCTGTGTACACGCACAGTTTCCCGAGGAACCCATGTCCACGCCTGCCGTCTCAGCCTCCTACGACATCCGTCAGCCGGATGCCCATGTCATCCGCGACGATGCCGAAGCCATCGCCGTTGCCCACCAGATCGCCGTGCTGCTGCGCGAAGGCGCTGCCGAGCGTGACCGACGCCGAGAAGTCCCTGCCGATGTGGTCGATGCCTATTCCAACAGCGGTCTGTGGGGCATCACCGTGCCACGTGCCTACGGAGGTGCCGAAGTGTCCTTCGCCACCCTGGCGCAGGTGATCGCCATCGTCTCGGCCGCCGACCCTTCGCTTGGCCAGATTCCACAAAACCACTACTGCCTGCTCGAAGACATCCGCCTGCAAGGCACCGAAGAGCAGCGGCGCTTCTTCTTCGACTTGGTGCTCAAAGGCCATCGTTTTGCCAATGCACTGTCGGAAACCGGTGGCAAGACCGTCCAGGATATCCGGACCCGCCTGGTTGCCGAAGCCGACGGCTACCGCATCGACGGCCGCAAGGGCTACTGCACCGGCTCGCTCTATGCTCACTGGATCGGCGTCCTGGCCCTGGACGAACTGGACCGGGCGCAATTGGCCTTTGTGCCACGTGGCACTCCTGGGCTGGTGGTCGTCGACGACTGGAACAGCATGGGCCAGCGCACCACCTCCAGCGGCACCGTGCTGCTGGACGGATTGCGCGTGCCCGCATTCAACCTGTTTCCCAGCTACCGCTCCTACGAGCACCCTACCCTCGCCGGGCCCTTCGCCCAACTGACCACTGCGGCGATTGACGCCGGTATCGGCCGCGCGGCGCTGGACGACACCATTGCCTTCGTACGCGACCATGCCCGTCCGTGGATCGATGCCGGTGTTGAAAAGGCCAGCGAGGATCCGCTCACCATCATTCAGATCGGCTCCCTGGAGATCCGCCAGGAGGCCGCCGAGGCCCTGCTCGAACGCGCCGGCAAGGTGCTGGATGCCGCCAAGCCTGCGCCGAACGAAGACAACGTCGCCGCTGCCTCGGTGGCGGTGGCCAAGGCCAAGGTGCTGACCACGGAGGTGTCGATCGAGGCCAGCAATCGCCTGTTCGAACTGGGCGGGACCCGCTCCTCGTTGCTGCAGCACAACTTTGACCGGCACTGGCGCAATGCCCGGGTGCATACCCTGCACGATCCCGTGCGCTGGAAGTACCACTTGGTCGGCAACTGGGCCCTGAACGGTATCCGTCCCACGCGCCACGACTGGAACTGAGGCCGCGCCATGACCAAGCAGATCCGTCTCAATGCCTTCGCCATGAACACGGTCGGGCATCTGTCGCCCGGGCTGTGGCGCCATCCGCGCGACCAGGCGACGCGTCACACCGATATCCACTACTGGATCGAACTGGCCCAGACCCTCGAGCGCGGCTGTATCGACGGCCTGTTCCTCGCCGATGTGCTGGGTGTCTATGACGTCTACGGCGGCAATGCCGACGAAGCGCTGCGCAGCGGCGCCCAGGTACCGTTGAACGACCCGCTGCAATTGGTACCGGCGATGGCCGCAGCCACGCGCCACCTGGGGTTTGGCGTCACCGCCTCGGTGTCGTTCGAGCATCCCTTTCCCTTCGCCCGGCGCATGAGCACCCTCGATCACCTGACCCAGGGCCGTGCCGGCTGGAATATCGTGACCTCCTACCTGTCCAGCGGGGCACGCAACCTTGGCCAGCCCGAACAACTGAGCCATGACCAGCGCTACGCGCTGGCCGAGGAATACCTGCAGGTCTGCTACAAGCTTTGGGAAACCAGCTGGGAAGAGGATGCCGTGCGCGCCGATCGTACCAGCGGTGTCTACACCGACCCGAGCAGAGTCCACGGCATCGAGCATGACGGCACCTACTTCAAGGTTCCGGGTTTCCACCTCAGCGCCCCGTCGCCACAGCGCACACCGGTGCTCTACCAGGCAGGGGCATCCAGCCGAGGACGGGCCTTTGCCGCAGCCAACGCCGAATGCGTGTTCGTTGCCGCACCGAGCAAGACCGTGCTGAAGAAGCAGGTGAGCGATCTACGTGCCGCCGCGGTCGCCGCCGGGCGCAAGGGCTCCGACATCCTGATCCTCGAACAGCTCACGGTGATCGTCGCTGAAACCGACGAGGCCGCGCAGGCCCGTCTGCGCGAGTACCGCGAGTACGCCAGTGCCAGCGGCTCGCTCTCGCTGATGTCGGGCTGGACCGTCGCCGATCAGTTGCAGGCCTGGGTCGAAGACACCGACGTGGATGGCTTCAACCTGTCCAGCGTGGTCGTGCCGGAAACCTTCGTTGCCGTGGTCGATCTGTTGGTTCCGGAACTGCAGGCTCGCGGCCTGTTCAAGCGCGAGTACGCCGAAGGCAGCCTGCGCAACAAGCTGTTCGGCCAAGGTGATCGCCTGCGTGCGCCCCATCCGGTGGCTGCGTTGCGCCAGGAGCGTGGGCGATGAATGCACTGTTGGCCAACCTGGACTGGAGTGAAATCGGCCTCGCCTGCCTCGAGACCCTGAGCATGCTCGGCGCCGCGCTGGGCTTCACCGTAGCGCTGGGGCTGCCGTTGGGGGTGCTGCTGTTTCTCACCGGACAACGCCAGCTGCTGGCCAATGCGCCGGCCTATCGGGCCATGTCGGCCGTGGTCAACGTGCTGCGCTCGCTGCCGTTCATCATTCTGCTGATCGTGCTGATACCCCTGACCACCTTGGTTGTCGGCACCTCACTCGGTGTGCGCGGCACCATTCCACCACTGGTGATGGGCTGTACGCCGTTCTTCGCGCGCCTGGTGGAGACCGCCCTGCGCGAAGTCGACCGTGGCGTGGTCGAGGCCACCCAGGCCATGGGTGGCAGCACCTGGCAGATCATCCGCCACACCCTGCTGCCCGAAGCCCGTACCGGGCTGATCGCTGCCGTCACCGTCACCGCCATCGTGCTGGTCGACTACACGGCAATGGCCGGTGTGATCGGTGGCGGCGGCCTGGGCGACCTGGCCATCCGTTTTGGTTACCAACGCTTCCAGACCGATGTGATGGTCGTCACCGTACTGCTGTTGATCCTGCTGGTGCAGGCGTTGCAGATGAGTGGCGATCGCCTCGTCAGACATTTCACCCGACGCTGATTCCCGACCTTTTTCGGAGCATTCTCATGAAAAAAATCCTCGCCATCCTGGCTGCGGTCATCGCCCTCAACGTGCAGGCCAACGAGCACCTGGTCGTCGGTGCCACCCCCGTTCCCCACGCCGAGATCCTCGAGTTCGTAAAACCGGTACTGGCCAAGGAAGGTGTCGACCTGGACATCAAGGTGTTCAATGACTTCATCCAGCCCAACCTGCAGCTTGCGCAGAAGAACCTGGACGCCAACTACTACCAGTACCGTCCCTTCCTCGACGACTTCAACAAGACTCGACACACCGACCTGGTTCCGGTGGTCGGTGTGCACATCGAGCCGTTCGGTGCTTATTCGGCCAAGTACAAGAGCCTCGCGGAGCTGCCGGACGGTGCCAGCGTGGCCATTCCCAATGACCCGGTGAACACCGGTCGTGCCCTGGTACTGCTGGCCGAGGCCGGGCTGATTGAACTCAAGGACCCCAGCAACCCACAGTCGACCCAGCGCGACATCGTCGCCAACCCGCACAAGTTGAAGATCCGTGAGCTGGAAGGGGCAATGCTGGCGCGCTCGGTGAAACAGGTGGACCTGGCGTTCGTGTTCGCCAACTACGCGCTGGAGGCAGGTATCGATACCAGCAGCGCGCTGATCGTCGAAAAAGGTAAGGATCTGTACGTGGAATACCTCGTGGCGCGTCCGGACAATCTGCAGGATCCCGGCATCCAGAAACTGGCCAAGGCGCTGAACTCCCCTGAAGTGCGTCAATTCATCCTGACCCGCTACAAAGGGCAGATCGCGCCTGGCTTCTGACAGCGCAACGTGGGTGCAGGGCATGCGACCTTCCCTGCACCCCGCCCAATCTCCCCTTATTGAAGGGCAACAAGCTCGGCGCGTTGCGCGGGATCAAGGTCATTGATCGAGACGATCCGAAGCGCGCCCTGCATCGCCTCCGCCACCGGCTGCCCAAGGTCAGCTGAGACCTCGTCCGGCAACTTGTACATCGCACCGGTCAGCGGATCGACGATCAGCATGCCGATAACACCGCCAAACAAGATGTTCGCCCAGTACCAACCGTCCACACTCGAGTCGAGTTCGACCTGTCGATCTGGGTACCCCTCCCTCATGAAACGCAACGTGTAGGTTTGGCCGCGAAAATATCCCTCCCCCGACATCAGTGTCACGACCCCAGGGGTGCTGCCGCGATGAACGACCACCCCTGATTTGTTGATGACCTCGAAATTCGCACCCGCCGGGCTGCTCGTGACAGTCACCGGATACTTGGAGTCACTGATGATGCTGGCGCAACCCTGCAGCGCCAGGAGCGCCAGAAGCGCCCCGATAGTTCTGGTTTTGTGAAAGCACACGGAATCGTTCCTCTAGACGCTGATCGACATTGACCGAGAAAGGATTCTCCAGGGACGCTTTAGCGATGCATGCCATCCAAATAGCCATTGGCAGTAGGGGCTTTCCCAAAACTGGTTTTCTGCCCGTCGTACGCATTTTTTGACACCCCGTTCACGACATTTTCACGTCGCGGCTGGCACAGTCACCCTACATCCGTGAAATACTTCGCCCGCCCTCCCCAGCGGGCTTTTCTTTGCCTGCAGCATCCCTCACGGGATGACCACGCTCGCTTCTGATAGAAATGGGCAAGGTTTCAAGAGCCCCCGGCATAGGGACGATCAGCCAATCCACCTAGCATGCTCGCGTACTCCACACACAGGATCGCGATCATGAGTGACAGCAAGACTCTCTTTATTACCGGCGTCAGCAGTGGTTTTGGCAGTGCCCTGGCCCAGGCCGCGCTTGCTGCAGGCCATCGCGTCATCGGCACCGTGCGCAACGACGGCGCACTGACGGCATTTCAGACCCTGGACAGCGAACGCGCCCACGCGGTGATCCTCGATGTCACCGACTTCGCCCGCATAGACGCGGTGGTTGCACAGGTGCAGGCGCTTCACGGCCCCATCGATGTGTTGGTGAACAACGCAGGCTACGGCCACGAAGGCATCTTCGAGGAATCGCCACTGGAGGAGATGCGCCGCCAGTTCGAGGTCAACGTGTTTGGCGCCGTGGCCATCACCAAGGCCTTCGTGCCGTATTTTCGAGAGCGCCGGGCCGGGCACATCATCAACATCACCTCCATGGGCGGCACCATCACGATGCCGGGCATCGCCTACTATTGCTCCAGCAAGTTCGCACTGGAAGGCATTTCCGATACCCTGAGTCAGGAACTTCGCCCGTTTGGCATCGCCGTTACCGCAGTGGCGCCGGGCTCGTTCCGTACCGACTGGGCCGGTCGCTCCATGCAGCGTTCGCCGCGCAGCATCGCCGACTACGACCAGAGCTTCGACCCGATTCGCAAGGCGCGCCAGGACAAGAGCGGCAAGCAGCTGGGCGATCCGCGCAAGGCCGCCCAGGCGATCCTGCAGGTCATCGCCAGCCCCAGCCCGCCCGACCACCTGTTGCTGGGCAGCGACGCACTGGGCCTGGTGCGCGCCAAGCTGCAGCGCATGAGCAAGGAGATCGATCAATGGCAAGACCTGACCTGCTCGACCGATGGTTGAGCGCCAGGCAGAGGACCGGGCAGTGACACACACCGACACCCGCAGCGCGCGCATGGTGCAGTTGCTCACGCAGCTCGCGCCGGTGGAAGGCTATAACCTCAGCGCGCTGCAAGACGTGCGCTTCCTGCGCTCGAACCGGCCGCTGAGCCATGTGCCGGTGCTCTACGAGCCCGGCATCGTCATCCTCTGCCAAGGCTGCAAGCGCGGCTACCTGGGTGACCAGGTATATGTGTACGACGCTCGGCACTACCTGGTGGTGTCTGTTCCCGTGCCCTTCACCATGGAAACCGATGCCAGCGAACGCGAGCCGATGCTGGCCATCTACATACGCCTGGACCTGCAGCTGGCCAGCGAGCTGACCCTGCAAGTGGATGAACTGCTGGGCAGCAGCAGCGAACCGCCGCAGGGCATGTACGCCTCTCCCATGGACGATGCGCTGCAGGTCACCACACTGCGCTTTCTTGAAGCCATGACCGTCGCCAGCGACGCACAGATCCTCGGCCCGGCGCTGGTGCGTGAAATCTACTACCGCATCCTCTCTGGCGCGCAGGGCGGCTCGCTGCGGGCGGCGTTGGGTCGGCACGGCCATTTCGCCAAGGTGACCCGCGCCCTGCGCACCATTCACAGCCGCTACCGGGAGCATCTGGACGTAGAGTCGTTGGCCCGCGAGGCCAGCATGAGCGTGCCCAGTTTCCATCGGCACTTTCGTAGCGTGACCAACACTTCGCCCATGCAGTACCTGAAGTCGGCCCGCCTGCACCAGGCACGCCTGCTGATGTTGCACGATGCCTTGAGCGCATCGGCAGCCGCCTTCAGCGTCGGCTACGAGAGCCCCTCGCAGTTCAGCCGCGAGTTCAAGCGCTTCTTCGGCCGTACGCCCCAGGCCGAGATCGACTGGATGAAGGCAACCTATGCACTGCCCGCCCCCACTGGCTCACCGGTGTATGTTTCGTCCCATTGAGCAAGACGCTACTAAAAGCAGGTCCTTCCAGCAGGAAGCGCACAAAATTGTGAATCTCGTCGAAACCTATAGCACCCACATCATCTCCCCGCCCCCTTATCTCGACGCGCGAAAAAAACCCGCCCATCACTGAATGGGCGGGTTTGTATGTTCACCCTAGGATTCAGCCCAACAGCTCATCGGCCACTTGATCAACGGCACCCTTGGTAATGTTCACAATCAAGTCCGCCTCAGCCTCGGTGAGAATCAATGGCGGGGCGAAGCCGAGGATGTCGCCATGGGGCATAGCCCGGGCGATCATGCCGTGCTCAAGGCAGGCTGCCGAGACTTTCGGGCCGACCTTCAAGGCCGCATCGAAGGGCGTGCGCTGTTCACGGTCGGCCATGAATTCGACGGCCACGAGCATGCCGTCGCCGCGCACTTCACCCACCAACGGATGACCTTCCAGGGTTTCGCGCATCCGGCGGTTGAGATAGGCACCCACCTTGTCGGCGTTGGCCGTGAGGTTTTCCCGCTCCAGGATGTCGAGGTTGGCCAGGGCCGCCGCCGCACAAATCGGATGCCCGGAGTAGGTCCAGCCATGCCCCATCGGGCCGTGGGACTCGGAGGCTTTCTCGATCACATCCCAGACTTTTTCGCCGACGATCACCGCCGAAAGCGGCGCATAGGCGCTGGTCAGGCCTTTGGCCGTGGTGATCAGGTCCGGACGCATGCCATAACGCTGGCTGCCCATCTTCGCCCCCAGGCGACCGAAGGCGCAGACCACTTCGTCGGCGATCAGCAGCACGTCGTATTTGTTCAGCACCGCCTGAATCGCCGCCCAGTAGCCTGCCGGAGGAACGATGATGCCACCGGTGCCCATCAATGGCTCGCCGATGAACGCGGCCACGGTGTCCGGGCCTTCGGCCAGAATCATCTTTTCCAACTCGTCGGCGCAGTAACGCACAAAGGCCGTTTCATCCATGCCGGTGGGTGCCTTGCGGTACCAGTGTGGGCACACGGTGTGCTTGATGCCCTCGGCCGGCAGGTCGAAATGCTGATGGAAGCTCGGCAGGCCGGTCAGGCTGCCGGTCATGATGCCCGAGCCATGATAACCACGGTCACGAGAGATGATTTTCTTCTTCTGCGGCCGACCTCGCACGTTGTTGTAGTAACGCACCAGTTTGATCTGGGTTTCGTTGGCGTCGGAACCGGAGAGGCCGTAATAGACCTTTTTCATCCCTTCCGGCGCCCAGTCGATGATGCGGCTCGACAGTTCGATGATCGCCTCGGTCGAGTGGCCGACATAGGTGTGGTAGTACGCCAACTCCTTGGCCTGCTTGTAGATGGCGTCCGCCACTTCGGTGCGGCCGTAGCCGATGTTGACGCAATACAGGCCGGCAAAGGCGTCGATCAATTCGCGACCTTCGTGGTCGCGGATGCGGATGCCCGAAGCGCCCGTGATGATGCGCCCCTTGAGCGCACCGCTGGCATGGTCGTGGGCGTGGGTAGAGGGGTGCATGAAGTGGGCACGGTCTTGTTCGAACAGCGGGTCGAATTCTTGGTTCATGGCGATCTCCTGGGAACGGGCCTTAGAACTGGCCTTGATGGTGCAAGCAAAAGTATTTGGTTTCGACAAAGGCTTCGAAGCCCTCGGTGCCGCCTTCACGGCCCAGCCCCGAGGCTTTCATGCCACCGAACGGGATCGGATGGCCGGTGAACTTGACGCCGTTGACCGCGACCATGGCGTGGTCGAGTCGACGGATCAGCGGGTAGATCAGATCCAGGCGATTCGAGCAAACGTAGGCCGCCAGACCGTACTCGGTGTCGTTGGCCATCTCGATGGCCTGGTCGAGGGTGTCGAACGGCATCACCCCGGCAATCGGCGCGAAGTTCTCTTCACGGTAAATGCGCATTTGCGGCGTGACGTCGGCCAGCACCGTGGGCTGGTAGAACAAGCCGCCGAGGGCATGGGCTTCGCCGCCCACCAGCCGTTGCGCACCCTGTTGCAACGCATCGGCCACGCGCTCGGCAGTCACATCGAAGGCGGCCTGGTGCATCAACGGACCCACCTCCACCTGTTGTTCCCGCTCGCCGATCATCGCCGGACCGACCCGTAGCTCACGCACGGCCTCGGCAAAGCGCTCGAGAAACGCCGGATAGACCGAACGCTCGACCATGATCCGGTTGGCGGCGCAGCAATCCTGGCCGGAAGTCTGGAACTTGGCGGCCACCGCGACTTTCGCCGCCCGTTGCAGATCGGCATCGGCGCAGACAATGAATGGCGCGTTGCCCCCCAGTTCCAGCGAGACTTTCTTCACGTCATGAGCAGCCGCTTGCAGGACCAACTTGCCGACGCGGGTGGAACCGGTGAAGCTCACCGAGCGCACGCGCGTGTCCTGCACCAGGGTTTGCATGGCCATCTGTGGTTCACCCAGCACCACGTTGAAGACCCCGGCAGGGAACCCGGCCTCTTCCGCGAGTTGCGCCAGGGCGAATGCCGAGTACGGGGTTTCGTGGGCCGGCTTGACGACCACGGTGCAACCGGCGGCCAATGCAGCCGCGGCTTTGCGGGTGATCATCGCCGAGGGGAAATTCCACGGTGTCAGCAGTGCACAAACGCCGACCGGTTCCTTGACCGTACCCAGGTGAGCGCCGGGAATGTGGCTGGGAACGTTCTGTCCATAGAGGCGCCGGGCTTCTTCGGCGAACCACGGAATGAAGCTCGCGGCGTAGGCGATTTCACCCCGGGATTCGGCCAGGGACTTGCCCTGCTCCAGGCTGAGAATCCGCGCCAGGTCTTCCTGATGTTCCAGGATCAACGCCGCCCAGCGCCGAAGAATCGTCCCGCGAGTCTCCAGGCTCTGCTCACGCCAATCGGCAAATGCCCGGTGCGCGGCATCCACGGCGGCGACGATCTGCGGTTGATCGAGCATCGGCACATGGCCGATCAGTTTCTGATCAGCCGGGTTGTGCACGGCGATGCTGTTGCCACTGTCGCTGTGCAACCAATGGCCATCGACGTAGCAGAGGGCTTTGAACAGCAGGGGATGTTTGTAGGTCATGGCATTCACTCCGAACCGTGTGCGTGGAGTTCATGCTAGGGCAGCGAGGCGTCGGGGAATTGCGGTTTGCAGGGGGGTATGCAGGTGGTTTTTTCTGATTGAGCGGGGTCATTCGGAAGTTTTTGCGGCGAGGCTACCCCCCCACCCTGCAGGCTCGCTCGCACAGTTTGATCGGGGGTGTTGCAGGTTTCAGTAGTCCTGAGACAACTCCGCAGGCAAGGCGCCGGCCGTCTTGATGGTCTTGGTGACGATGTAGGTGAAGTACCGCTCGATCCCCAGGTCGTCGAGCAGCAACTGATCGATGAATCGCTGGTAGTGATCAATGTCAGGCGCCTGGATCATCGCCATGTAATCCACCCCGCCACCGGTGGCGTAACAGAACGCCACCTCCGGCGCGTCGTTCATCCGCTGTTCGAAGCGCCGCATGTCCTGCGCGGTGTGTCGGGCCAGGGTGATTTCCACCAGCACTTGCTGGCTCTTGAACACCTTGCCCCAATCGATCTGCGCGCGGTAACCCTTGATCAGGCCCAGGGTTTCGAGCTTGCGCACGCGCTCCCAGGCCGGGGTAACCGACAGGTTGATCGCCTCGGCCAGGCTCGACTTGGTGATACGCCCGTCGCCAGCGAGGATCCGCAGGATTTTCAGGTCATAGCGATCGAGTTTGTGCATGTGCCAAGAAGCTCCTGAGTGAATGGCAACCCCTGAAGAAATCAACCCAGTGGCAGCGAGGCTGCCACTGGGCGGGGACAGTGTATTACTCCAGTATGTCCGCGATCACGGCAAGGGTATCGCCACACTGCACCAACCCCGGAAAATGCCGCGCCGCCAGCAGGCCGCCGCGTGCAGCACGATACTCCACCGGGGCCACGCCGCTGCGGGTGGCGTCGTGGACCCGGGCGATGACTTCGCCCTTGTCCACGCTGTCGCCCAGGTCGCGACACATTTCCAGCAGGCCGTCATGTTCGCTGGCGATGAAGCAATCACCGTCCGGCATGTCGAGCATGACCGACGGCCCCCTCTGCACCTCGCCCTGAAGAATCCCCGCATGCACCAGCACGTTACGCACGCCGCGCTCGGCAATCGCCACACTGCGCGCGGTGGAGGAACCGCCACCGCCCAGTTCCGTGGTGACGAAGACCTTGCCCTGAGACTCGGCAGCCGTGTCGTACATCGCCCCTGCATCCAGCTCCAGCATCCGCATGCTGTATGGCGCATTGAACGCGCGCATGCCCGCCTCACATCGCGCCTGCTGGTGTTTGTCCGGCAGCACATGGCAGGCGGCGAATGGCAGGAAATCCAGGGTGCGCCCGCCGGAGTGAATGTCCAGCACGAAGTCCGCCAGAGGCAGCAAAGTGCGGGTGAAATAGTCGGCGATCTTCTCGGTCACCGTGCCGTCCGGCCTGCCGGGAAAACTGCGGTTGAGGTTGCCCCTGTCGATGGGCGACGTGCGTCGCCCGGCACGGAACGCCGGGGTGTTCATGAACGGAATGATGATGACCCGCCCGCTGACCTCGGCGGCCGCCAGGCCCTGAGCCAGCTTGCTCAGGGCCACCGGACCTTCGTATTCGTCACCGTGGTTGCCACCGGTGAGCAGGGCCGTCGGCCCCTCCCCCCGCGCGATCACCGTGATCGGAATCATGACCGCGCCCCAGGCAGAATCATCCCGCGAATACGGCAACTTGAGAAACCCGTGCTGCACGCCTTCACGGCACAAATCCACCGTGGCGCTGATCGGGTTGGCAGGCAGATCGCTCATTGGCTCAATCCTTCACGAACAGTTGGCGTGGCACGTTGCACAGGGTTTCGACCCCCGTGTCGGTGATCAGAATACTTTCGGTGATTTCCAGGCCCCAATCGTCCAACCACAGGCCCGGCATGAAGTGGAAGGTCATGCCCGGTTGCAACACGCTGGTGTCGCCAGGACGCAGGCTCATGGTGCGCTCGCCCCAATCCGGCGGATAACTGATACCGATCGGGTAGCCACAACGGCTGTCCTTGTGGATGCCGAATTTCTCCAGCACCTTGAAGAACGCTACGGCGATGTCACCGGTGGTGTTGCCCGGCTTGGCCGCTTCCAGGCCGGCGGCGATGCCTTCGACCACGGCTTTCTCGCCCTCGAGGAAATGCTGCGGCGGCTTGCCCAGGAATACCGTGCGCGACAGCGGGCAGTGGTAACGCTTGTAGCAACCGGCAATCTCGAAGAAGGTCCCCGCGCCCTTTTCGAACGGCGAATCATCCCAGGTCAGGTGCGGCGCACTGGCATCGGCACCGGTCGGCAACAAGGGCACGATGGCTGGGTAATCACCGCCATGGCCATCGGCACCCTGGATGCCGCTGCTGTAGATTTCGGCCACCAGTTCGTTCTTGCGCAGGCCCGGTTCGATCCGTTCAAGGATCCGCCCGTGCATGTTTTCCACGATGCGTGCGGCAATGCGCATGTAGGCGATTTCCTGCCGCGACTTGACTGCCCGCTGCCAGTTCACCAACCCGGCCGCATCGATCAGCCGGGCCTTGGGCAAATGTTTCTGCAACGACAGGAAGGCTGCGGCGCTGAAATAGTAGTTATCCATTTCGACGCCGATGGTCAGCGCGTCCCAACCACGGGCAGCGATCACTTCCCGCGACAGGTAGTCCATGGGATGCCGCTCCCGGGACTGCACGTAGATGTCCGGGTAACCGACGATGTTGTCCTGCTGCATGAACACCGTGCGCCTGGCGCCGTTGGCGTCCTGGCCGCGGCCGAACCAGACCGGCTCGCCATCCATCGCCAGCAGCACGCACTGGTGAACATAAAACGACCAACCGTCGTAGCCGGTCAGCCACGCCATGTTCGACGGATCGGTGACCAGCAACAGCTCGATGCCCTGGGCCTGCATGGCCATTCGCACCTTGGCCAGCCGCTGGGCGTATTCCTCCCGGCTGAACGGGAGATTGACGACTATCTGAGACATGCACCTGCCCTCTTGTAGATGAAGCGGGGTAAATGACGCGCGGACAAAAAACCCTTAGCTGCCGAACTGGACGCCCTTGCCCGCCGAGCGCGCTCGCTCGAACGCGAGATTGGCCATGGCGGTATCCTGGGCGCCGGTACCGGTGAGGTCGCACAGGGTGACCTGCGAGGCGTCCGTGCGAGCGGGGCGTTGACCGGCCAGCACCTGGCCCAATTCGGCGAAGTTCGATTCGTCGCTGACGACGCCCGCCGCGAGGGCGTGATGCAACTCGCCGAGGATGCGGGTCTGGCTCAGTCGATCGGCCACGTAGCGGTCGACCTGTGCCAGCACCTGTGGGGAGATTTCGTTCTTGTGCTCGGCATCCGAGCCCATGGCGGTGATGTGCAGACCGGGATGCAGATGGCGCACATCGATCAACGGCTCGCGACTTGGCGTGCAGGTGATGGCGATATCCACCTCGACCATGGCTTCGTCGAGGGTGGCGCAGGGCTTGACCGCCAGACCGGTGTCACGGGTCAATTCCACGCTGAAGGCCTGCGCCTTGGCCAAGTCCCGCGCCCATACCCGCACGTTGTCGATGGGGCGCACCAGGCGCAGGGCCTGCAACTGCAACGCGGCTTGCTCGCCAGCGCCGATCAGCGCCAAGCTGCGGCTGTCGGATCGCGACAATGCCCGCGCCGCCACCGCTCCGGCAGCGGCCGTACGCACCGCGGTCAGGTAACCGTTATCCAGCAACAAGGCATCCAGCAGACCGGTGCGCGCCGACAACAGCATCATCATGCCGTTGAGGCTGGGCAGGCCGAGTTTCGGGTTGTCGAAAAAGCCCGGGCTGACCTTGATCGCAAAGCGCTCCAGCCCCGGCAGGTAGGCGGTCTTCACGTCCACTTCGCCGTTGTGCTCGGGGATGTCCAGACGCAGGATCGGTGGCATCTCCACGGCGGCGGTGGCCAGCAGCACGAAGGCCTGCTCGACGGCTTCGATACTGGGCAGATCAAGCGCCACACAGGCGCGCAGATCGGCTTCGCTCAACAGGGTGATTTCACTCATCAACGGGCGCTCCCATGACGTCGTTATTGTTCGGTTTCATGCCTCGGCTCCGGCAAGTACCCGCAGATGCTGATCGGTGTCGACGTTACGTCCGCTGATCACCACCACCACAGGGCCACGAGGCTGGATCAGGCCTTCGAGCAGCGCGGCGATTCCCACAGCAGCCGCGCCTTCCAGCACCTGGCGCTCTTCGCGATAGGCGTGGCGGATAGCGTTGGCGATGGAGGTTTCGCTGAGCAAATGCAGGTGATCACAGGTGTCGCGGGTCATGCTGAAGGTGTATTGGTTGTCCAGACCGATACCGCCGCCGAGGGAATCGGCCAGCGTCGGCAGCTCCTCGACTTCCAGCGGATGGCCGGCTGCCAGGCTGGCGTGCATCGCCGCGCCACGCTGCATGCTGATGCCGTGGGTGACGATCTGCGGATTGGCGGTTTTCAGCGCCAGCGCCACGCCGGCGAACAGACCACCGCCGGACAACGGCACCAGGACCTGGGCGACGTCCGGTCGCTGCTCGAGGATCTCCAGCCCCAACGTGCCCTGGCCGGCGATGATCGCCGGATGATCGAACGGCGGCAGCAGGATCGCACCCTGCTCGGCGGCAAGGCGCTCGGCTTCGCGCTGGGCATCATCCTGGGAGTTGCCGACGATGCATACGTGGGCCCCAAGATCGCGAATCGCCCGCACCTTGTTTGCCGGTACCCGTTGCGACAGGCAGATCGTCGCCTTCACGCCCTGGCGGGAAGCCGCGTAAGCCAATGCGCGACCGTGATTACCGGTCGACGCCGCCACAACACCTCGTTGTTTTTCTTCAGCACTGAGTTGCGCCACGGCATTGCTCGCACCGCGCAACTTGAAGCTGCCGGTGATCTGCTGGGACTCGAGCTTGAGGTAGACCGGCACGCCCACCAGCCGAGACAGGCTGGGCGAATGCTCCATGGGCGTGCGTCGCACCAGCGCTTCGATACGCTGGCGGGCGAGGTAGATATCGTTGAGCTGTGGCGTTGGCATGACCGCGTCCCGATAAGATATTGGGCGCAGTCTAAGAGGCCAGGATTGTCGCGCTGAATGTACTAGGTCAATTCAGGACAACTTTTTTCGGCGTCTGTTTTCCCGCTCAAAAGTCATGGATACGTGGGTACTGACCAAAGATTTCACGCATGTTGATCAAGGCTTCGCGCGCGTCCTCGTCGCTGCATTCGGCGCCAACACACACCCTCACCGCCCGTGCCCTGGGTGTGCCACGCACGGTGAACGGGTCAGGCGGCGTGACGGCAATATGCCGATGGCGCAGGGCCCGCACGAGGCTGTCGACCTCCCAATGCGGCGGGATACCGACCCAGGCATTCAAGGCATGGGGATGTTGGCCCAGCACGAACTCCCCCAGGTATTCGCTGACCATCGCCTGGCGCACCGAGAGCAACTGGCGCTGCAAGCGCAGCAGCGTGTCGGCGCGACCATCGCGAATCCAGCGCGTGGCAATCTCCGAGACCATCGGCGTGCCCATCCAGCTGTTGACCCGCAGGATGCTTTCGGTACGCAGTGCCAGGCGCTTGGGCATCACCAGATAACCCACGCGCAAACCGGTCAGCACCGACTTGGTCATGCTGGTGCAGTAGAAGGACAGCTCCGGTAGGTAATGACTGATCGGCGGAGCGTGGCGCTCTTCGAGCAACGGGCCGTACACATCGTCCTCGATGATGTGCACGCCGAAGCGCCGGGCAATCTCGGCGATCTCCCGGCGGCGACTGTCCGGCATCAGCGTGGTGGTGGGGTTGTTCAGGTTCGGCGTGCACACCAGCGCAGTGATGCGCTCATTGCTGCACATGTCTTCGAAGTGCTCGGGATCGATGCCGTGGCGGTCCATTTCGAGCCCCTTGAGGGTGAACCCCAGCACTTGGGAATTGCCGATGACGCCGTGATCGGTTCTGCCTTCGCATAACACCACGTCGTCGGGCCCGGCGAGAGAAGCCAGGGCGAGGAAGATCGCATGAGCCGCGCCGTTGGTGATCAGGATGTCGTCACGTTCAACCCGCAGGCCCAGGCGGCCGATCCATTGCATGGCCGCCTCGCGGTGGGATTCGAACCCGGCGATGGGGCGAAAGGCGTGAATCCACGGCTGATCTTCCTCGGTGCTGAGCTCCCGGCAGGTATCGCGCCAGACCTGGTCGTGCTCGCGGGTATGGAGGATGCGTGCGATGGAAAAATCCACCAGCGCTCGCTCGGGGCTGTCGAGAATGTAAGTCGCGACCCGGTCGCTCATGCGCCGCGAAACGAAGCTGCCGCGCCCTACTTCACAACGCACCAGGCCCTGGCGCTCAAGCTCCTTGTAGGCATTGGTCACGGTCTGCACGCTGATGCCCATGGCATCGGCCACATTGCGCTGCGCAGGCAGGCGTTGATCGTTGGCCAACAAGCCCTGTTCGATGTCGTCGGCAATCGCCTGAACCAGAATCTTGTATTTCGACTCGCCGCTGCGGGCGATTTCCAGTGCTGCTTTCCACTTGTCCATCGGCGTAGAACCCGCGTGTTCCCCAGTGTCGACAGCATCCCGCGAGAATTCGTGCAAAGCAATTGTCCTAGTGCAATGCAATGTCGTGTAGGGCTTTTGTATGCTCGTTCCAAGGTCGATGCCCGGACTTCTCGGCAAGCCCGAAAAATAAAACCAATCGATCTGTACGGCTGCAGTGCCCAAGCCCTGGTATCAGCTTTCGTGCGCTTTGCTCTTGTCACACTGCCTCCTAACACAGAGCCGTCATCGACGGGTCCACAAGAAACAGGAGATTTTATCGATGAGCAATTCCTTTCCCCGCAAGCCCAATGGTTTACGCCACCTGTTCGTGGCGTGCGCAATGTTCGGCCTCGCCGCCGGCGCCCACGCCGCCACGACGCTGGAAACCATCACCAAAAACAGCAAAATCCGGATCGGCTACGCCAACGAAACCCCGTTCGCCTTCACCGAAACCGACGGCCGGGTCACCGGTGAATCGCCGGAAATTGCCAAGGCCATCTTCGCCAAGATGGGCATCAAGCAGGTCGACGGCGTGTTGACCGAATGGGGCTCCCTGATCCCGGGCCTGCGTGCCGGGCGTTTCGATGTGATTGCCGCCGGTATGTACATCACCCCGGAACGCTGCAAACAGGTGATTTTCACCGACCCGCAATACCAGCTGCCCGATGCGCTTCTGACCGCCAAAGGCAACCCGAAGAATCTGCACAGCTATGAAGACATCGTGAAGAATCCGGAGGTGAAACTGGCGATCATGGCCGGTACCGTTAACCTGAAATATGCCCGGGATTCCGGCGTGAAAGAGGCCCAGATCCTCCAGGTTCCGGACACCACTGCCCAGTTGCAAGCCGTGCGCGCCGGCCGCGCCGACGCCGCCGTGGGCACTCAGCTGACCATGAAGGGCCTGGCCGCCAAGGGCGGTGAGAAGGTCGAAGCGGTCACCGAGTTCAAGGACGATCCGTCACACACCGGCTACGGCGCCCTCGCCTTCCGCCCGGAAGACAAGGACCTGCGCGATGCGGTCAACGCCGAACTGAAAAAGTGGCTGGGCTCCGAAGAGCACCTCAAGGCGGTCGCGCCGTTCGGTTTCGACAAATCCAACGTGACAAGCAAAACGGCTGCAGAGCTCTGCGCTCAATAGTCGAAACAGGCATGGCGCTGGCATGGCGCGATGCCTATTTCCCTGCTTAATCGGGATGCTGAACCATGGGTGAGTTACTTCCGCTATTGATACAGGGCGCCTGGGTCACTATCCAGGTGACGTTCTTCGGTTCGCTGCTCGCGATCGTCGCGGCCATTCTTGCGGCACTCGGGCGCATGTCGCCGTGGCGGCTGGTGAGCTGGTTTTCGGTCACCTACATCGAAGTGTTTCGCGGTACTTCGTTGCTGGTGCAACTGTTCTGGCTGTTTTTCGTGTTGCCGCTGCCGCCATTCAACCTGGAGCTGAGCCCCTACGCCGTGGCGATTGTCGGACTAGGCCTGCACATCGGCGCTTACGGTGCGGAGGTGATGCGCGGTGCGATCAGCTCCGTGGCCAAGGGTCAATACGAAGCGGCGACCGCGTTGAACTTCAGTGCCTACAAGCGCTTTCGCCGGATCATTCTGCCCCAGGCGCTGCTGGCCGCGATTCCCCCCGGCACCAACCTGCTGATCGAGCTGCTGAAAAACACCTCGCTGGTGTCGCTGATTACCCTGTCCGACCTGAGTTTCCGCGCTCGGCAACTGGATCAGGCTACCTTCCAGACCCTGGAAATTTTCAGCCTGGCACTGGTGATGTATTTCATCCTCGCCCAGGCGATCAACCTCGGCATGCGCGCAATTGAGCGTCGCCTGGCACGTGGCCGGATGCGTGGAGGCCTGTCATGAATCTGTTCGACTGGACCTATGCCTGGCAGATCCTGCCCGATCTGCTGCGCGCCTCGCTCAACACCGTGGGCATTACCCTGATCGGCTTCCTCATCGCCATCGTGCTGGGGCTGTTCCTCGCCATCGGCCGGCGCAGCCGCCTGTACTGGCTGTCGTGGCCGATCGCCGGGACGATCGAGTTCATCCGCAGCACGCCGCTGCTGATCCAGGTGTATTTCCTCTACTACGTGCTGCCCAACTACGGGGTGAGCATGACCGCCATGCAAGTGGGGATCATCGGCATCGGCGTGCATTACGCCTGCTACATCGCCGAGGTTTACCGCGGTGGGCTGGACGCGGTGCCACGGGCGCAATGGGAAGCCGTCACCGCGCTGAACATCGCGCCGTACAGCGCCTACCGCAACATCATCCTGCCCCAGGCCCTGCGGCCGATTCTGCCGCCACTGGGCAACTATCTGGTGGCGATGCTCAAGGACACACCGGTGCTGTCGGCCATTACCGTGGTGGAAATCATGCAGCAGGCCAAGAACATCGGCTCCGAGAACTTCCGATACCTGGAACCGATCACCATGGTCGGCCTGTTTTTCCTCGCCCTGAGCATCGCCCTGGCTTATCTGGTACGGCGCCTCGAACTGCGCCTGGAGCTACGCTAATGACTTCTCCACTCTCGACTTCCCATGACCTTTCCCGGCGCGGCAATCTGACACCGCTGCATTTGCAGGAGGCCACGGCCATGCATCAACCGAAGGCAGTCCAGCCGATCGTCAGCTTCCAGGATGTCACCAAGAGTTATGGCAGCTTCACGGTGCTCGACCACTTGAACCTGGATGTCACGCCGGGCGAGAAAGTCGCGATCATCGGCCCCAGCGGCTCGGGAAAATCCACGTTGTTGCGGGTGCTGATGACCCTGGAAGGCATCGACGACGGGGTGATCCGCATCGAAGACGACCTGCTGACCCACATGCCCAACCGCAATGGCGTGTTGGTGCCAGCCAATGACCGGCATATCCGTCGCGTGCGCGGCAAGATCGGCATGGTGTTCCAGAGTTTCAACCTGTTCCCGCACATGACCGCGTTGCAGAACGTCATCGAGGCGCCGGTGCAGGTGCTGGGCATGAAGCCTGCCGAAGCCCGTGAGCGAGCAGCGGATCTGCTGGAGCTGGTGGGGCTGGGCAGCAAGCTGGGGCACTACCCTTCGCAGTTGTCCGGTGGACAGCAGCAGCGGGTGGCGATTGCGCGGGCTTTGGCGATGCGGCCGAAGGTCATGCTGTTCGACGAAGTGACTTCGGCGCTCGATCCTGAGCTGTGCGGTGAAGTGCTCAACGTGATCCGCAAGCTCGGCGCCGAGCACAACCTGACGATGCTGATGGTCACTCACCAGATGGGCTTCGCCCGGGAGTTCGCTGATCGCGTGTGCTTCTTCTACAAGGGGCAGATCCACGAACAGGGCACACCAACGCAGGTCTTCGAGCATCCGCAACAGGAGCGTACGCGTGCGTTTCTCAGTGCGGTGAAAGAAGCCAACTAGGGCCTGTCGGGTTCTATTCCATTTCCACGGACGGTTTGAAACCCGGCACTGACGGTCTGATCAGATAAACCCAGAACATGGCAAGCCCGTGTATATCTGCCCTGCAGACGAACTTGCCATGCACGGTCAATTAAATCCACATGAAACCCTAAGCTGCAAAGTGCGACAGGGGTCACAACTATCCAACCCATAAAAAATGCCGACAACTTCCCGACATTAACATGCGGCACCCGCCCTTCGGTAACCCAATGATTTAGCACTATTAATACAATTGAAAGCTTATATTGGTGCACGTTCTGCGCAGCGATTCATCATTTTGATTCCAATCAAAAAAAGAAGGATCGTTGTATGCGTCATTCACGCTTGAGACTTCCCCTGTGCCTGTTATTTACCAGTTTGAGTGTCGGTGCATTCGCGGCCAATGAATTCACTCGCGATTCGGGTGCACCGGTAGGCGATAACCAGAACTCTCAGACAGCGGGTGCCGATGGCCCGGTACTTCTGCAAGATGCCCACCTGATCGAAAAACTTCAGCGTTTCGATCGCGAGCGAATCCCCGAACGCGTGGTTCATGCACGCGGCACAGGTGCCTACGGCACGTTCGAACCCACCGCAGACATCACCGACCTGACCCGCGCCGAAGTGTTCAAGAGCGGCACGAGTACCCCGGTCTTCGTGCGGTTCAGCACCGTGATGGGGTATCGCGGCTCACCCGAGCAAGCCCGTGATCCGCGGGGCTTTGCCGTCAAGTTCTATACCACCCAGGGCAACTGGGACATGGTTGGCATCAACGTGCCGGTGTTCTTCATTCGTGACGCCATCAAGTTCCCGGACTTCGTCCATGCCAACAAGCCCAGTGCTGTCACCGGTGTGCAGGACCCCAACCTGGCCTTCGACTTCTTCGCCCACAGCCCCGAAGCGACCAACATGCTGACCCACATGTACTCGCTCGAAGGCATGCCGGACTCCTACCGGCACATGAACGGCTCGGCGGTGCATGCCTTCAAGTTCGTCAACGCCCAAGGCGAGGTGCACTACGTCAAGTTCGCCTGGAAGACCCAGCAAGGTCTGCACAGCCTGGAGCCTGGGCAGATCAGCGAGTCCATCGGCAAGGACCCGAACATGATGACCAACGACCTGTACGGCGCGATCAACAAAGGCGACTTCCCCAAGTGGGACCTGTACGTCCAGGTGCTCAAGCCCTCGGAACTTGGCCAGTTCGCGTTCAATGCACTGGATGACACCAAGGTCTGGACCGGCGTGGCCGAGCGCAAGGTCGGCACCATGACCTTGAACAAGGTTCCGGACAACTACTTCGAGTCCACTGAAGAGTCCGCGTTTGCCCCCTCCCGCCTGGTGCCAGGTATCGAGGCCTCCGAGGACCGCATGCTGCAAGGCCGCCTGTTCGCCTACGCCGACACCCAGATGTACCGCCTGGGCGCCAACTATCAGCAGATTCCAGTCAACCAGCCGCGTAACAAGGTGAGCAACAACTCGCAGGACGGCGCGATGAACAGCAGCGGTCGCAAGGGCGAGGTCAACTACGAGCCTTCCGGTATCGCCGAAATCCCGCAGGACCCGCAATACAAGTACGCCAGCACCCCGGTCAGTGGCGTCACGCAGCAGTTGGCAATCAAGAAACAGGCGAACTTCCTGCAGGCTGGCGAGTATTACCGCGCCCTCTCCTCCAAGGAAAAGGGGCTGCTGATCGAAGCCCTCAGTGGCGACCTGAACCATGTGACAAACGAAAGCAACAAGTACGCGATGCTCTCGTACTTCTACAAGGCCGACCCGGACTACGGCACTCGCCTGGCCAAGGCCACCCATGCCGATATCAAGCGTGTGGACACCGCCGCCAAGGCATTGGCGAACTGATCAGCCTGTGAGTGGCAAGCCTGCGCTGTCTGATGGCGCAGGCTTGCGGGAGAGTCCCGATGAGCATTGCACGAATCAAGACCAGCCTCGCCGCCGCCGCGGTGCTGCTGCTTCTGGTGATTGGATACCGGCTCTTGCATCTGTTCGTCCCCGGCCTGTGGCTACCTGCCGATACCGAACAGTTCCAGGCGCAGGCTGGAGTCCAGCGCGTCGATCCGCACCTGTACGACAGCCAGTGGTTCGATGCCGCGCGCGCCGGGCGCAGCGACATCACCGATGCGCTGCTCCAGGCCGGATATCCGATCGACAGCCAGACCAGCCGAGGCCATACCGCGCTGATCCTGGCGACTTATCACGGCGACCTCGACGAAGTGAACGTCCTGTTGCGGGCCCATGCTGACCCCTGCCTTGCCGACAACAATGGCAACACCGCGCTGATGGGGGCCCTGTTCAAAGGTGAAATGGTCATTGCCCGGCGCTTGATCGGCCTGTGCCCCATCGATGCAAGCAACAACGATGGCCAGACTGCACTTTCGTTCGCAGCCCTGTTCGGCCGCCTCGACATCCTTGCCGAGCTGGTACGGCACGGTGCCGACCCGCAGCACAGGGATGCCAGGGGCAATACCGCGCTGATGATCAGCGAGTCGCAGGGTAACGATGCGGCGGTTGCGGCCTTGAAGGCCATTGCAGGTCATTGATGGCTATGCCGTTTGAGGTCGTTCGACATTTCTCGCAGCTCGTCCTTTTGTTTGCCAGCAGAACAAAGATGGGCTGTGGATCAACGAGCCAAGTGTTACACTGCGCCGCTTCAAATCAGCGCTCGATGCGCTGAACATCCGTGACCGCCGCCAGCGCGATACCCGCCTCAGCTTCGCAACCCTGTGCCTGAGGGCTGCGCCATACATTCCCGCAGGACAAGTACTTGATTTCTACAGCCAATATCACGATGCAGTTCGGCTCCAAGCCGCTCTTCGAGAACGTCTCGGTCAAATTCAACAACGGCAACCGCTACGGCCTGATCGGGGCCAACGGCTGCGGCAAGTCGACCTTCATGAAGATCCTCGGTGGCGACCTGGAGCCGTCCGCCGGCCAGGTCATGCTCGAGCCCAACACCCGCCTGGGCAAGCTGCGCCAGGACCAGTTCGCCTACGAGCAGTTCAGCGTCATCGACACCGTGATCATGGGCCACGGCCAACTGTGGAAGGTCAAGGCCGAACGCGACCGTATCTACTCGCTGCCGGAAATGACCGAAGAAGACGGCATGGCCGTCGCCGAGCTTGAAACCGAATTCGCCGAGATGGACGGCTACACCGCCGAATCACGCGCCGGCGAGCTGCTGCTGGGCCTGGGCATTCCGCTGGAGCAACACTTCGGGCCGATGAGCGAAGTGGCGCCAGGCTGGAAACTGCGGGTGCTGCTGGCACAGGCGCTGTTCTCCGATCCGGACGTGCTGTTGCTCGACGAACCAACCAACCACCTGGACATCAACACCATCCGCTGGCTGGAAAACGTGCTCACCGCACGCAACAGCACCATGGTGATCATTTCCCACGACCGTCACTTCCTCAACAGCGTCTGCACCCACATGGCCGACCTGGACTACGGCGAGCTGCGCCTGTTCCCGGGCAACTATGACGAGTACATGACCGCCGCCACCCAGGCGCGCGAGCAGTTGCTGTCGGACAATGCCAAGAAGAAAGCCCAGATCGCCGAGCTGCAGACCTTCGTCAGCCGCTTCTCGGCCAACGCCTCCAAGGCCAAGCAGGCCACTTCGCGCGCCAAGCAGATCGACAAGATCCAGCTGGCCGAGGTCAAGCCGTCGAGCCGGGTCAGCCCGTTCATCCGCTTCGAGCAGACCAAGAAGCTGCACCGCCAGGCCGTGGTCGTGGAAAAGATGGCCAAGGCCTTCGACGACAAGGTGCTGTTCAAGAACTTCGACATTACCGTCGAAGCCGGCGAGCGCGTAGCGATCATCGGCCCCAACGGCATCGGCAAGACCACCTTGCTGCGCACCCTGGTCGGCGAGCTGCAGCCCGATGCAGGCTCGGTCAAGTGGACCGACAGCGCCGAGGTCGGCTACTACGCCCAGGACCACGCCCACGACTTCGAAGACGACGTCACCCTGTTCGACTGGATGGGCCAGTGGACCAGCGGCGAGCAGGTGATTCGCGGCACGCTGGGGCGCATGCTGTTCTCCAACGACGAGATCCTCAAGTCGGTGAAGGTGATTTCCGGGGGTGAACAGGGCCGCATGCTGTTCGGCAAGCTGACCCTGCAAAAGCCCAACGTGCTGGTGATGGACGAACCAACCAACCACCTGGACATGGAATCGATCGAAGCGCTGAACCTGGCGCTGGAGAACTATCCGGGCACCCTGCTGTTCGTCAGCCATGACCGTGAGTTCGTGTCGTCGCTGGCCACACGGATCATCGAGCTGTCGGCCGATGGCGTGGTCGACTTCAGCGGCACCTATGACGACTACCTGCGTAGCCAGGGTGTGGTGATCTAAAGCGGCAAGCCTCATCGAGGCACCGTGCAATGCGGTGCCCGTGAGGCGGCGGTGGAATTGCGGTGAGAGCGGTTCCGCTGGTTACGGCCGGTCGCGAGACGATCCCCTACCTTTGATCATCCCGCCGGCAGACGAATCCTGAATTGCGCCCCACCCAATGACGACTGCGCCACGGTCAGCGTCCCGCCCTGCCCTTCGATCGCCCTGCGGCTGATCGCAAGCCCCAAGCCAAAACCACCGGTACTGCGGTCCCGACTGCGGTCCAGGCGGTAGAACGGCTGGAAGATCCGCTCGCGCTCCTCAGGCGGAATACCGATCCCGTCATCCTCTACCGTCAGCAGGCAAGCGCCATCCGCCTCGAGCTTGAGTCGCAGCAGCAGGCTTTCGTCGCAATAGCGCATGGCATTGCGCACCAGGTTCTGCACCGCCCGCGCGGTCAAGCGAGGATCGAGGACGAAACGTGGCAGCCTGTCGTCAGCGCGCACCTCCCATCTGATCCCGCGACCATCGAGTTCTTCGGCAAAGCTGCCCAGCACACTGTCGACCAGTTCCAGCAACGACACCTCGACCCGCTCGCGGACCTGGTCGGCGTTCTCCAGGCGGCTGTACGACAGCAGCTCAAGCACCAGCTCGTCCAGCTCCCGCACATGCCCCACCAGTTCCAACAAACGCTTGCGGCTGGCCGGCGGCACTTCATCGAACAGCAGCACCAGGCCGAAGTCCAGGCGCGTCAGGGGGGTACGCAGCTCATGCGAGACCGCATTGAGCAGCTCGCGTTGCTGGTTGACCTGGCGCTCCAGGTCGCCTGCCATGGTGTCGAACACTCCGGCCAGCTCGCCGATGTTCGAGCGCGGCGAGATCTGCGTACGCTCCGCCATCTCCCCGCGCCCCAGGCGCCGCGCGGTTTCCTTGAGCCGTTCCAGGTCGCGCCAGTGCGGCCAGACCCACAGCAGCAGGCAACCCAGCATGGCGGCACCGATCAGTACCGTGACGCCCCACGACAACACATTGATATCGAGCGGATCCGGCGGCGAGTGCAGGCGCACCAGCCAGTCCTTGTCCAGCGGAGCCAGCACGGTTTCGTAATAGCCCCAGTCGGCGATGCGCACTGCATACAGCCCGTGCTCCAGCCGCGCACGCTCCTGCGGCGCAAGGTCGGCGGCGTCCATGCGCAGCAGTTGCACCTGCAGGGGCGCAAAGGCCGAGGCCAGGTCCTGCTCCACCGAAGGCCATTGCTCGCGCGGGGCTTGGTGGAACTGGCGGACGATCAACGACTGCACGCCCTTGGCCTGGTCGAGGTTGTACGCCATGAAGCGTTCATGGAACGCCCCGACGATAGCGTCGGGGATCAGCAGCAAGGCACCGGCATAGGCGACGATGATCACCAGGTACAGGCGCACCAGGATCTTGAGCATGGCGCGTCAGTACTCCCACTCGACCCGGCTGAACAGATAGCCCTTGCCCCACACGGTCTTGATCTTGCGGGCTTCGCCGGCATTGTCGTCGAATTTGCGCCGCAGCTTGGAGATGGCCACGTCTACCGAACGGTCGGTACCGTTGAACTCGATGCCGCGCAGTTGCTGGAGGATGCGGTCGCGGCTGAGCACTTCACCGGCATTGCGTGCCAGCACCACCAGCAGGTTGTATTCGCCACTGGACAGCTCCACCTCGCAGCCGCGCCAGCTCACGCTGCGCTCGGCCAGATTGATGCTCAGGCCACCGACCTGGATCAGCTCGCTATCGAGCCGTGGTTCGTTGACATTGCTGCGGCGCAGCAAGGTGCGGACCCGGGCCAGCAGTACGCGGGGCTCGCATGGCTTGGTGACGTAGTCGTCGGCGCCCATTTCCAGGCCCAGCACCTGGTCATGGCTGTCGTCACGGGCGGTCAGCATCAGGATCGGCAGGCTTTGCGACTCCTGGCGCAGCAGGCGGCACACCTGCAGGCCGTCAAGGCCGGGCAGCATCAGATCGAGCACCACCAGGTCGGGGCGCTGACGACGAAACTCGTCGAGCACATGATCGCCACGGGCGATGACCCGGACGTGGAAGTCGTTGCGCTGCAGGTAGCTGGCAATCAGTTCGGACAGCGCGCTGTCGTCTTCGACCAGAAGGATATTTGGCATGTGGGTCGTCATGAACAGATAGGCTTGAGACCTTACCGTCGTCATTGCCGGACAAGCCCACGCCTACAGAGGCTGCGACTACCTGTGGAAGCGGGCTTGTCCGGCGATGGGGCCAGTGCAGTCAGTTGCTCGCAGGATATAGAATCCTACGCTCCACACGGCACGAGCCTTACACTTTTTCACACACGGCGTACACAGCTTAACAGCCCATGCGCGAGCGCCTGCCTTAGCATAGGGGCGATCCTATCCGGAAGATCCGTATGTCCATTCCCTTCTCCAAGCGCCCTTTGGCGATTCTCGCTTTGCTTACACTGGCCCTGACCGGCTGCAACGACGCCCCCGAACAGGACGCGCAGGCACCCGCCCCCCAGGTGCGGGTCGAAACCGTGCAGTTGCAAGCCATGGCGATCAGCACCGAACTCAGCGGGCGGATTCTCGCGCCACGCACCGCCGAAGTCCGCGCCCGGGTTGCCGGCGTGGTGCTCAAGCGGGTGTATCGCGAGGGCAGCGACGTCAAGCAGGGCGATGTGCTGTTCCTCATCGACCCGGCGCCGTTCAAGGCGGACCATGACAGTGCCCGCGCCGCGCTGGCCAAGGCCGAAGCCACCTTGTACCAGGCGCGCCTGCAGGAACAACGTTACCGCGAGCTGGTCGACGACAAGGCCGTGAGCCGCCAGGAATATGACAATGCCCGTGCCGCCTTCCTCCAGGCGGACGCCCAGGTTGCCGAAGCCCGGGCCGCACTCGAACGCGCGCGACTCAACCTGGGCTATGCCACGGTCACCGCACCGATCTCCGGACGGGTTGGCCGCGCGCTGGTCACCGAAGGGGCGCTGGTCGGACAGAACGAAACCACCGCGTTGGCCGTCATCCAGCAACTGGACCCGATCCACGCCGACGTCACCCAGTCGACCCGCGACCTCAACGCCCTGCGCCGCGCCATGCGCGCTGGCGAGCTGCAGCAGGTCGGCCAGGACCAGGCCCGCGCCACCCTGATCCAGGACGACGGCAGTGCCTATCCGCTGCCGGGCAAGCTGCTGTTCTCCGATATCAGCGTCGACCCGAGCACCAACCAGATCACCCTGCGCAGCGAATTCCCCAACCCTGACCTCGATCTGTTGCCCGGCAGCTACGTGCGTGTGCGCCTCGAACAGGCCCTGCAGCCCAAGGGCATCAGCGTGCCGCAGCGGGCGATCCTGCGTGACAGCGCAGGCGTACCCAAGGTCCTGGTGGTCGACGCCCAGCAGCGCATCGAGGAACGCCAGGTGGTACTGGGCAATGCCCAGGGCGACCGCTGGATCGTCAGCGAAGGCCTGGCCCCCGGCGAACGGGTGGTGATCGAGGGGCTGCAGCACGTCAAGGTCGGCGATCAGGTCCGGGTCGATGCCGACAAGGCCGCCAACCCCATCGTCCAGCGCAACGGCCAGTGAGGGCCTGATCCATGCCGCAATTCTTCATCGACCGCCCGATCTTCGCCTGGGTGGTTGCGTTGTTCATCCTGCTCGCCGGTGCCTTGGCCATCCCGCAATTGCCCGTGGCGCAGTACCCCGATGTCGCTCCGCCGCAAGTGGAGGTGTACGCCGTCTACCCCGGTGCCTCGGCGCAGACCATGGACGAAAGCGTGGTCAGCGTGATCGAGCAGGAGCTCAATGGTGCGGACAACCTGCTGTACTTCGAGTCCCAGAGCAGCCTGGGCAGCGCGACCATCACCGCCACCTTCGAGCCGGGCACCATCCCTGACCTGGCCCAGGTCGATGTACAGAACCGCCTCAAGGTGGTCGAGTCGCGCCTGCCGCGGCCCGTCACGCAGCAAGGCCTGCAGGTGGAAAAAGTCTCCACCGGCTTCCTGCTGCTGGGCACCCTCACCTCCGAGGACGGCAGCTACGACGAGATTGCCCTCAGCGACCTGTTGGCGCGCAACGTGATGAACGAGATTCGCCGGCTCAAAGGCGTCGGCAAGGCACAGTTGTATGGTTCGGAGCGGGCCATGCGCATCTGGATCGACCCGGCGAAGCTGGTCGGCTTCAAGCTCACACCCCAGGACGTCGCCGACGCCATCGCCGCGCAGAACGCCCAGGTTGCACCAGGCAGCATCGGAGACCTGCCCGCCCGTGCGACCCAGGAAATCACCGCCAACGTGGTGGTCAAGGGCCAACTGAGCACGCCAGAGGAGTTCGCGGCCATCGTGCTGCGGGCCAACCCGGATGGCTCGGTGGTCACCGTGGGTGACGTGGCGCGGGTCGAGATCGGTGCCCAGGAATACCAGTACGGCACACGCCTGAACGGCAAGCCCACCAGTGCCTTCAGCGTCAAGCTGTCGCCGGGGGCCAACGCCATGGAAACCGCGACCCTGGTACGCCAGAAGATGGATGAGCTGGCACGCTATTTCCCGGCCGGCGTGAAGTACGACATCCCCTATGACACCTCGCCGTTCGTCAAGGTCTCGATCCAGCAGGTCATCAGCACGCTGTTCGAAGCCATGCTGCTGGTGTTTGCGGTGATGTTCCTGTTCCTGCAGAACATCCGCTACACGCTGATCCCTACGCTGGTGGTTCCGGTGGCGCTGATGGGCACCTTCGCGGTGATGCTGGCGTTGGGTTTCTCGATCAACGTGCTGACCCTGTTTGGCATGGTGCTGGCCATCGGCATCCTGGTGGACGACGCCATCGTCGTGGTGGAGAACGTCGAACGGATCATGGCCGAGGAAGGTCTATCGCCGAAGGCCGCGACGCGCAAGGCCATGGGCCAGATCAGCGGGGCTATCGTCGGCATCACGCTGGTGCTGGTCGCGGTGTTCCTGCCGATGGCCTTCATGAAAGGCTCGGTGGGCGTCATCTACCAGCAGTTCTCGTTGTCGATGGCGGTATCGATCCTGTTCTCGGCCTTCCTCGCCCTGAGCCTCACCCCGGCACTGTGCGCCACCCTGCTCAAGCCAGTGGCCAAGGGCGAGCATCACGTACGCAAGGGCTTCTTCGGCTGGTTCAACCGCCGCTTCGAGGGCATGAGCAATGGCTACCAACGCTGGGTTGCCCACGCCTTGGCTCGTAGCGGGCGCTACCTGTTGCTCTACGGGCTGCTGGTGGCGGTGCTGGCCTATGGCTTCAGCCAGTTGCCCAGCGCTTTCCTGCCGACCGAAGACCAAGGCTACACCATCACCGATATCCAGCTTCCGCCAGGCGCCAGTCGCATGCGTACCGAGCAGGTGGCGGCGCAGATCGAGGCGCACAATGCCGCAGAACCCGGGGTGGGTAACACCACGCTGATTCTCGGTTTCAGCTTCTCAGGCAGCGGGCAGAACGCCGCGCTGGCGTTCACCACGCTGAAGGACTGGTCAGAACGCGGCGCCGACGACAGCGCACAATCGATCGCCGACCGTGCCACGATGGCCTTCGCCGCGCTCAAGGATGCCGTGGCCTATGCCGTGCTGCCGCCGCCAGTCGATGGCCTGGGCGAGTCTACGGGTTTCGAGTTCCGCCTGCAGGATCGCGGCGGCCTGGGTCATGCCGGGCTGATGGCAGCCCGTGACGAGCTGCTGGCCAACGCACGCACGAGCAAGGTGCTGGCCAACGTGCGCGAGGCATCGTTGGCCGAAAGCCCGCAGGTGCAACTGGAAATCGACCGACGCCAGGCCAACGCCTTCGGGGTTTCCTTTGCCGACATCGGCGCCGTGCTCAACACCGCGGTAGGCTCGAACTACGTCAACGACTTCCCCAACCTGGGCCGCATGCAGCGCGTGGTGGTGCAGGCCGAGGGTGACCAGCGCAGCCAGGTCGAGGACTTGCTGAAGATTCACGTGCGCAACAGCAGCGGCAAGATGGTGCCACTGGGGGCGTTCGTCCAGGCCCGGTGGCTCAGCGGCCCGGTGCAACTGACCCGCTACAACGGCTACCCGGCAGTGTCTATTTCCGGGGAACCGGCAAGCGGCTACAGCTCCGGCGAGGCAATGGCGGAAATCCAGCGCCTGGTCGATCGACTGCCAACCGGCAGCGCACTGGAATGGACCGGCCTGTCGTTGCAGGAGCGTCTTTCGGGTAGCCAGGCGCCCTTGCTACTGGCCCTGTCGCTGCTGGTGGTGTTCCTGTGCCTGGCAGCGCTCTACGAGAGTTGGTCGATTCCTACCGCAGTGTTGCTGGTGGTTCCGCTGGGTGTGCTCGGCGCCGTGCTTGCGGTAACCCTGCGCGGCATGCCCAACGACGTGTTCTTCAAGGTCGGCCTGATCACCTTGATTGGCCTGTCGGCAAAGAACGCGATCCTGATCATCGAATTCGCCAAAAGCCTGGTGGATCAGGGGGTCGACGCTGCGGATGCGGCGATGCAGGCCGCCCGCCTGCGCCTGCGCCCGATCGTCATGACATCGTTGGCGTTCATCCTCGGCGTCGTGCCGCTGGCCATCGCACGCGGCGCAAGCTCAGCCAGCCAGCAGGCGATCGGCACCGGCGTGATCGGCGGGATGCTCAGCGCGACACTGGCGGTGGTGTTCGTACCGGTGTTCTTCGTGGTGGTGATGCGGCTGGCCCGCAAGCGCCGCGCTGAACCGGATCATGCAGTACCCCACGACGCCTGACTGGACAAGCCAGGCGTTGAATGAGAGGGTTCCGGGCATCGACTGCCCGGGACCCTTTTTCATGCCTGCCGCCCTGCCCCCCTGCTCCATCCTCATCCTCGCCGGTGGCCGCGGACAACGCATGGGCGGGCGCGACAAGGGCCTGGTGCCATGGCGGGGCGAACCACTGATCGCACATATCCATCGGGTGGTGCGGGGGTTGAGCGACGACCTGGTGATTTCCTGCAACCGCAACCAGGACGCCTATGCCGCCTATGCCGACCAATGTGTGGGCGATGCCGAGGCGGATTATCCTGGGCCACTGGCCGGCGTCATTGCCGGGCTCAAGGTGGCCAGACACCCGTGGGTGGTGGTGCTGGCCTGCGATTCGCCGCGGGTCGACCAGGCGCTGATCGATGGGTTGCGCGGATTGGCTGCCCGCCATGACAGCGCTGCGATGGTGCGCCAGGGAGGCTATTGGCAGCCGATGTTCAGCGTATTGCCGACGCGCCTGTTGCCACGGCTGGAACAGGCGTGGCAGGCCGGTGAGCGGAGCCTGCAGCGGGCCTTGTCGCGTGAATCGCTGGAGGGGCTGGAATGTGCCGTCGACGATGAGCGGCTCGGCAACTTCAACAGCCCGGAGTGGTTACGCTAACCGGCTGACACCCCACCCAGTTCTTCGATACTGATCTCGCGCATCCGAAACTTCTGCACCTTGCCGGTCACCGTCATCGGAAACTCGTCGACGAAACGGAAATGCCGCGGCACCTTGAAGTGCGCGATGCGCGCCTTCGCCCATTCGCGCAACGTCTCGGCGCTGGCGCTGTGCCCCGGATGCAGCCGCACCCAGGCGACGATCTCTTCGCCGTACTTGCTGCACGGAATGCCGATCACCTGCACGTCGGCCACCGCCGGGTGGGTGAAGAAGAACTCCTCCAGCTCACGCGGATAGATGTTCTCCCCGCCGCGAATGATCATGTCCTTGCTCCGTCCGACGATACGCACGAACCCGGCCTCGTCCATCTGCGCCAGGTCGCCGGTGTGCATCCAGCCCTCCTCGTCGATACTCTCGGCGGTAGCCTTTGGGTTGTTCCAGTAGCCGAGCATGACGCTGTAGCCACGCGTGCACAGCTCGCCGATCTCGCCGCGTGGCAGGGTGTTGCCCTCGGCGTCGATGACCTTGCTTTCCAGGCGCGGCTGGGTACGACCCACGCTGGTCACGCGCACTTCCAGTTCGTCCTCCGGGCCGGTCTGCAACGACACCGGACTGGTCTCGGTCATGCCATAGGCGATCTGTATCTCGGCCATGTGCATCTCGTCGATCACCCTACGCATCACTTCGATCGGGCAGGTGGCGCCAGCCATGATCCCCGTGCGCAGGCTGGAGAGGTCGAATTCGCAGCGACGCGGGTGGTCCAGTTCGGCAATGAACATGGTCGGTACGCCATACAGCGCAGTGGCGCGTTCCTCGGCCACGGCTTGCAGGGTGAGCAAGGGGTCGAAGGCATCGTTGGGGTAGATCAGCGTGCTGCCATGGGTCATGCAGCCGAGGTTGGCCATGACCATGCCGAAGCAGTGGTAGAGCGGCACCGGCACCACCAGGCGGTCATGCTCGGTCAGGCGCAGGCTCTCGCCGACCATGTAACCGTTGTTGAGGATATTGTGGTGGCTGAGCGTCGCGCCCTTGGGGAAGCCAGTGGTGCCGGAGGTGTACTGGATATTGATCGGCTCGCACGGGCGTAGACTTGCCTGACGGCGACCCAGCGCCTCGACACTGACCTCAACGGCGCGAGCCTGCAGGTCGCACCAGGCGGTAAAGCCTGGCGGCGGCTTTACCGCCAGGCTGATCACCCCGCGCAGCTCCGGCAGGCGCTCGCAGTGCACAGCCCCGGGCTTGCAGGCCGACAATCCGGGCACCAGGTCGCAGAGCATTGCGTGATAGTCGCTGGTCTTGAACGCATCTGCGCAGATCACCCAGCGGCAGCCCGACTGGCTCAGGGCGTAGTCCAGCTCACTGCTGCGGTAGGCCGGGTTGATGTTGACCAGGATCGCACCGATCTTGGCGCTGGCGAACTGGGTGATGCACCACTCGGCGCAGTTGGGAGCCCAGATGCCCAGGCGATCGCCCGCTTGCACGCCGAGCGCCATCAGCGCGCGGGCATGCTGTTCAACGGCATCGGCCAGCTGGCGCCAGGTGTAGCGCCGTTGCTGGTGACGCACCACCAGGGCCTCGCGGTCGGGGAAGCGGGCCACGGTGGCGTCGAAGGCGTCACCGATGCAGTGGTCGAGCAAGGGCTTGTCCGGGTTGCCCTGGGTGTGACTGGGGTGGGTCATGGAGGGGCCTGATAATTATTGTGTTGTTTAGGCGGGCCCTGTCGCGGGGCAAGCCCGCTCCCACAGGTATCCACTGTAGGCAGAGGGGTAACTGTGGGAGCGGGCTTGCCCCGCGATAGGGCCGTCACAGACGACCGATTACCTGACGAACACCTGCGGCGTAGTGGTCGACATGTCACCCCCTGGCAGCTTGATGTTCTTCACCTTCTCCAGCGTGTTCGGGTCGAACACCGCCAGGTCGTTGAAGGTCCCGCCCAGGTAGAGCTTGTCGCCCGCCTTGTCGAAGGTCACGCAGTAGTAGGTATGGTCCAGGTTCGCCGCCTTGACCAGCTTGCGCTGCTTGATGTCGTAGCGAGCCAGGCGGTTGAGCACACCATAGATCTGGTTCGGATCCTTGGGCGAGCGCAGCCCGGTGAAGTACAGCTCGGTCAGGTCGGCGAACTCCTGGGTGTGGGTCTTGCCGGTCTTGAGGTCCACGCTCAGGTAGCCGTACAGCAGCTCGGCGGTTGCCGGATCCTGTTTTTCATCCTTGAACCTGGCGATGGTATACAGCATCGAGAACTCGTGGCGCGGGCTCTGGTGCGGCCAGAAGTACAGCACGTCGGGCGCGCTGTAGCCCTTGCGGTTCCAGTTGCGCAGCGGCAGCGCCACGTCGTACTTGCCGGTCTTGACGTCCATCTTGTAGATATCCGGCCCGGCGACGAACAGGCTGCCATCGTCGGCGGCACGCATCAGGTAGACCTGGCGCGGCATGGGGAAAGTCCGCACCGGCTTGGCGCCCACCCCGTCGGCCGTGCTGAACACCTCCAGGCGTGGCGGCTTGACCACGTAGTGGTCGTTCAACCGCTGGGTCGGGTTGACCGTGGCATAGACCTCCTTGCCGTCGGGGCTGATGGCGAAGGAGTACATCGACTTGCCCACCTCGCCCGGCACACTCGACAGGTTGGCGTGGAAGGTGGTCTTGCAGGTGTCCAGGTCGATGCCATAGATATCGGCATAGTGATTGTTGAGGATGTAGGCGGTGCGGTTGTCCGGCGCCATCATCGCCGTGCCCGGGCCGAAGGCGTCCGGCAGGCGACAGCTCTTGAACAGCGTATCGCTGGCCACATCCACCACGTGCAGGTTGTTCGGGTAGTTGGTGGCGATCAGGTACTCATGGCCAGGCTTGAGGGCCGGCCCGGCGTCGCCGTCAGTGGCGTGCACGGCCAGTGTCGCGGCGCAGGTGGCGACGCTCAGCGCCAGTTGCGCGCAGAATCCAGGTTTCATGCGGTTTCCCCTTGTCGTTCTTGTCGGGCCGGTCACTTGTCTTTCGGGAATACGGTGCCGAGGTTGCGCCAATCGTCCTGCGAATTGCTCGCCTGGGCGTTCCAATCCTGGTAGGTGCTCATCATGTCGGGCACCTGGGCCGGCCACCAGCAAGGGTCGGAGCAGCCGTACAGGTCAGCCTCCATGGGCTGGCACAGCGAGCTGACGCCACCAAAGGCGTCCACTTCCCAGCCTGGGTCGGTGGTGGCGGTACAACCGGCCACTGCGCTCATGGCCATGACTTCTTCGACGCGGTCTTCGGCGGCAGCCTGTTCAAGAATGCGCGCCTTGTTGTTCAGGGGCTTCAAGTGCTTCATGTCAGTGCGCCTTGCGAGGAGTGATGTAGCGATCGATGAAGGCCGGGTTGGCGGCCATGATGCGGCTGTAGACCTCGATGCCGAAGTCGACCCAGTCGCGCATCAGTTCGCAGTAGTGGTAGGTCGGGTGCTGCGGGTCGCCGTAGCGCGCATAGCTCTCGTGATAGCAGCCACCGGAGCACAGGTTGCGGATGCGGCAGCTGTCGCATCCGGTGCCGCTGCGGTCCAGGCGCTGGGACAGGAAATCGTTGAGCTCGACCTGCTTGACCGCCGTGTGCACGTTGCCGAAGGTCGGCAGGCTGGAGCCGGTGAAGCGGTGGCACAGGTTCAGCTCGCCCTCGTGGTCGACCGCCAGCATTTTCAGGCCTGCGCCGCAGGGCAGCGCTTTCTTGTGCCCCTCGTGGATGTCGGTGATCAGTTGGTGCAGGTTGGAGAAACCGATGTTGCGGTGCTGCAACGCCGCCTCCAGGTACTGGCGCCCCAACGCCTTCATGTTGGCGAACACCTGCACCAGCTCTTCGCCAGTGAGGTTGAAGTCGGCCATGTCGCCCGATGTCACCGGGGCGAAGCCCACTTCGGCAAAGCCCAGCTCGTTGAACAAGTGGTTCCAGATGGTCTCGACATCGGTGATGCCGCGGGTAAGGGTCACCCTGGCGCCGACCGGGCGGCTGTCATAGCGCGACAGCAGCATGTCGGCCTTGCGCCGCACCACATCGTAGGTGCCCTGCCCGCCCACGGTGATGCGGTTGCGGTCGTGCACGGTCTTGGGCCCGTCGATGCTCACCGACAGCCCGAAGCGATGGGCATTGAGCCAGTCGACGATCTCCTCGGTGAGCAGCGTGGCGTTGGTGGTCATGATGAACTCCACCTGCTTGCCGGCCTCGGCGAAACGTCGCTCGCAATAGCCGACCATGTGCTCGATCAGCGGCCGGTTGGACAGCGGCTCGCCGCCGAAAAACACCACGCTGTAGCGGGTTTCGTCGGGGGACTCCTTGAGCAGCATCTCCACCGAGGCCTCGGCGGTGGCGGCGCTCATCTTGCGCCCTGCCGAAGGCTTGTCGAGGTCTTCCTTGTAGCAATAGGTGCAACTGAGGTTGCAGCCCGTATTGACGTTGAGCACCACCGTATTGAGCGCGGTGCGCTCGACCTGCTTGAGGGCGATTTCAGGGGTCAGCGGCGAACCGTCGCTGACCAGCTCCAGTGCGATCAACTCGCGCAGGGTGTCCTGGATATCGTCGCCGGCGAACTGCTGGCCGAGACGCTGCATCAGCTCTTCGGCCGAGCAGCCTTGCTGGCGCAGGGTGTCGATGATGCCGCCGGTCACCGCGTCAGCGGTGAACAGCGAACTGCTGGGGATATGGAACAGCATGCGGTCGGCATCGACCTGCACTTCATGCAGGTTGCGTTCGACCAGATTCAGTAGTGCGCCCATGGTGATCTCCCGATAATCGATCCGTTGGAAAAACCGTGCCTGCTGCCCTTATGGCAGCGGCGGGTTGTTCCAGCGCTGGACGGTGACGATCATGTGGCCTTCACCCGTCTGCCCGCCGTCAGCCAGCGTGGCGATGACTTTCAGGTTGCCGGCGTTGTTGGTCATCATCTTGCGCGCCGGGTTCGGGCCGGCACCGCCGGGTACGAACACGCCGTCGGCCTGCATCTGCCCGGCGAACTTGACGTCTTCGTCCTCGACGGCGCGCTCGTTGAACGGCTCGACCTTCCAGGTGGCCGGCAGATAACCAATGCGCAACGGTTGGCCATTGGCGTCCTTGCCCCAGGCCTCGGCCTCGAAGCGCCCCTGGACCTTGGGTACCGAAGCACCGTTCTCGCCGATGCGGGCAATGGAGAACGCCGGCACCACCTTGACCTCCTCGACCTTGTCGTAGACCGCAAGATTCACGCCCATGAGCGTGCCCAGCGTCACCTCGCGCTGGCCAGGTGCTGCATCGGTTGCGGCGCGGGCCTTGAGCCGAACCAGGGTTGGGGTCTGCTCCAGAATCTCGGTCACCTGTACACCGGCACCCAGCTCGGGCTTGCCGGACAAGCCGCTGCCCACCAAGGTGATCTCGCGCTCGTCCCCGGCCTTGATGAAGGCCGGTTGCACCGCCAGCAGGCGAGCCTTGCCCTCCTTCGCTGCGGTGAAATCGAGGCCGCGCTCGTCGTGCTCGGCCTCGAACATGCGCCCCTTCATCTCGCCATCGAGGGCGGCGAAGACCTGGCGCATCGTGCTATCGCCGATCTTCACGTTACCGCGCCACTCGTAGCCGTTGTAGAGGATCGCCGAGCCGCTGCCGTTGAACGGCGTGCCGTCAGCGTACTGCCCCTTGACCTCGACCTTGAAGCTGTCGCCCTGGTCGGCACTGACCGTCATCACGCCCCGGACATCGCCTTTGGCAAGCATATGACCACTGAACGCCCACTGCCCCAGTAGCGCGTCAGCCTGGGGCTTGGCCTTCTGCCACGCGCTCCAGGCGGGGCTATCGAGCGGGAAGCGCTTGGCCAGGTCCGGCACCACCTGCTTGAGGGCGATTTCCAGCCAGTCACGGTCACGTGCCTGGGCCTGGTATTCGAGGGACGGCCACTGGCCAAGGTGGAAGTTGACCAGGTGTTCCCATTCCTGCGCAGGGCGCCGCTGCAATGCGACACGGGCACCGGAATGGCAGCGGCCGCAGGTTTCGGCCAGTTGCGTATCGAAGTGTTCGACGGTATTGAGCCGGCGTTCCATGGCATAGCGCACGCCATCAGTCTCGCTCGGCGCCAGGCCCTGTTTGTCGGCCAGGTACTTGACCAGGGTGCGGCGCTCGTCGTCGCCGATCTGCAGGCCGTGCATCACCTGCATGCGGGCGATGCTCATCAACCAGCCTTCGGGGGTCTTGCGCTGGTGGCTGATGCGACTGTAGGCATCGTTGCCCTCGGGGATGTGGCACCCCATGCACTTGTTCTGCAAAATCGCCGGGCCCGGTTCGGCCGCCATGGCCTGGGCGCTCAGCAGGGCGGCGGCGACCAGCGCCCATGTGCCCGCCTGCTGCCGGAGTCGAGTCGTCTTCAAGATCAGACCTCCACGGTGTTGTTCTTATCGTTATCGCACGCTTGGATACCGCCGGTGCATGTGACAGTGGCAATACAGGAAGCGTGCCAGGTGTTTGAAAGTGGCTTTTTTTCAGTGACTTGAGCTGCTTTGAGCGGTCTGCCCCGGTCAGTGGCGGCGGGTCGGAACGTCCCAATTCGCGACAGGTTGTTTCAGGTTGAGACAGGGGTATCGGTGGTGGTCTTTTCGCGGGCAAGCCCGCTCCCACTGGTTGGTGCAGGATTCAATACCTGTGGGAGCGGGCTTGCCCGCGAAAAGGCGCCTCGGCCTACCTGTTTCACCACCGTCTCACACCGTCTCAATGTGCAACAGCACAGCCCCGCAACCCACCCTGTGCGTCAGAACAAAAACCCGCCTGATCAACGAGTTAAGCCCGCCAACCCACCTTGGCACGGCCATTGCGCCGCCCTTGCCACATTCCAATGACAAGAGGCACCGCCCCATGTTTTCCGACCTGCCCATCCTGCCCGCCACCCAGGCGTTCCTCGCGCGCAAGCTGAAAATGCGCATCGGCGCCGACTGGCAGGACGCTGCCAGTGGCCGCACTTTGAGCTTTCGCAACCCGGCCACCGGCGAAATACTCGGCGAGGTCCCCTCGGCCGACAGAGAGGACGTCGACCGTGCCGTGCGCGCAGCCCGCCAGGCCTTCGACGACTCGCCCTGGAGCCGGATGCGCCCTCGCGAACGGCAGAACCTGCTGTGGCGCCTGGCCGACCTGATGGCCCGTGATGCCCGCGAACTGGCCGAGCTCGAATGCCTGAACAATGGCAAGAGCGCCAACGTCGCCCAGGTCATGGACGTGCAACTGGCCATCGACTTCCTGCGCTACATGGCCGGCTGGGCCACCAAGATCGAGGGCAGCACCGTCGAAGCGTCGATGCCGCTGATGCCCGACGAGCAGTTCCACGGCTTCATCCGCCGCGAAGCAGTGGGCGTAGTCGGTGCGATCGTCGCCTGGAACTTCCCGCTGCTGCTGGCCTGCTGGAAACTTGGCCCGGCGTTGGCCACCGGCTGCACCATGGTGCTCAAGCCTGCCGACGAAACCCCGCTGACGGCGCTCAAGCTCGCCGAGCTGGTCGATGAAGCCGGTTATCCGGCTGGTGTGTTCAACGTGGTCACAGGCACCGGGCTCAACGCTGGCGCGGCGCTCAGCCGCCATCCGGGCGTGGACAAGCTCACCTTCACCGGCTCGACCGAAGTCGGCAAGCTGATCGGCAAGGCTGCGATGGACAACATGACCCGCGTCACCCTGGAGCTGGGCGGCAAGTCGCCGACCATCGTCATGCCCGACGCCAACCTTCAGGAAGCCGCCGCCGGCGCGGCGACGGCGATCTTCTTCAACCAGGGGCAGGTGTGCTGTGCAGGGTCGCGCCTGTATGTGCACCGCAAGCATTTCGACAATGTGGTGGCCGACATCGCCGGCATCGCAAACGGCATGAAGCTCGGCAACGGCCTGGACCCGGCGGTGCAGATGGGGCCGCTGATTTCCGCCAAGCAGCAGGATCGGGTCAGCAGCTACATCGACTTGGGCCGCGAGCTCGGCGCGACCATCGCCTGCGGCGGTGAAAGCTACGGGCCGGGCTACTTCGTCAAGCCAACGGTGATCGTCGATGTCGACCAGCGCCATCGCCTGGTCCAGGAAGAAATCTTCGGCCCGGTGTTGGTGGCGATGCCCTTCGACGATATCGACGAGGTCGTGCGCATGGCCAATGACAACCCTTACGGGCTGGGCGCGAGCATCTGGTCGAACGACCTGGGCGCCGTGCACCGCATGATTCCGCGCATCAAGTCCGGTTCGGTCTGGGTCAACTGCCACAGTGCGCTGGACCCGGCCCTGCCTTTCGGTGGCTACAAGCAGTCGGGCGTCGGCCGGGAGATGGGTGCCGCGGCGATCGACTACTACACCGAGCTCAAGTCGGTACTGATCAAGCTCTGAACCTGAGCTGTCCCGGCCTCTTCGCAGCTTTGCCGGCAAAGAGGCCGACTTTCTGAAAACAACAAGAAAACATGGAGCACACCATGAGGCATCCGCTCGTCTGCACGCTGGCCCTTCTGCTGGCCACTCCCCTCACCCAGGCCCAGGAGCTCTACAACCAGGATGGCACTGTCCTCAACGCCAACCTCGAGGCCTTGTTCGGCATCTTTCACAGTGACGAAAGCTTCAATCAGGCCGGTAACCGCTCGCCTGGCAGCAACAACTGGCGCGAGGGCTACGTCAAATATGGCCTGAGCGCGAGCCAGACCTTGGCCGACACCGGCTCACTGTACGGCGCCTTCAGCCTGCTCAGCTCCGCCACCTGGGGTGACGGCGATGCCGCGGGCCTGACCCTGGGGGACGAACGCCGCACGGCCGTCGAGGATGCCTACCTGGGCTGGCGCTCGGGCACGCTGTTCCCGCTGCTAGGTGAAGACGGCATCGATATTTCCGGCGGCCGCCAGGTGGTCACTTTGGGGGACGGCTTCCTGATCCAGGGCGATCCCGTCAACCTTGGCAAGGTCGACCTGGGTGCCAATTTCAATCGCGGCGGCGCCTACTACCTGGCGGCGCGCAAGGCCTTCGACCGCACCGCCGTGCTGCGCCTGGGCAGCAGCCAGGGCTGGCGTGGCGACCTGATGTGGCTCAAGTCCGATAACCACTATCAAGCCGACAGTTCCATGGCTGTCGCCAACCTGGAGCACGTCGGCGACGCGGGTACCGTTGGCCTGAGCTGGATTCACGGTCTGGATGTGGACCGTCGCTATGCCCAGATCATGGGCCTGGAGCACCGCGATGGCATGGACACCGTCAGTCTGCGCGGGCGCGGCAGCCTTGGCGTCCAGGACCTGGAAGTCGCGGGCGAATATGTCACCCAGGACCAACGAGGCACCCGTGAGAACGCCTGGTACCTGGAAGGCAGCTGGACCTTCTCGCAGCTGCCATGGACACCCACCGCCACCTATCGCTACAGCCGCTTCTCCAAGGACTTCGACCCATTGTTCTACGGGCTCAGCCGGGGTTACGGGACCTGGTTCCAGGGTGAGGTCGCCGCCAATTATGCCGGCCCGTTCAATACCAACACCCAGGTCCATCATGTGGGCTTGAAGGCCAAGCCGCGCGACAACCTGACCCTTGGCGCGCTGTACTTCGATTTCGACACGCTGGACGCCGACCAGGGCAATGTCGGCGGGCGGGAACTGGACCTGTATGTGGAATGGATGGTCAACGATCACCTGCTGGTCAGCCCGGTGCTGGGCTTCTACAAGCCTGAGCGCAGTGCCGACAATGGCGGCATGCAGCTGGGTAGTCGGGATACCGGGACCTATCTGCAACTGGTGATCGGGACTTTCTTCTGAGCCTTCGCCAGGCGTCGTGCAGGCGCTTGGTTACTCGCAAAAGCATACCCGGCCCTCAGCGATAACCCTGCTCCAGCAACCAGCGCCGCACCATGGCTTGTGCCTGTTCTGGCTTGTCTGCCAGCGCCTCGAGCAGACCCGAACCCGCCTGCAGGGCCCGTACAACCGGCGCCAGTTCGATGCCCTGCAGGTGCCATACCCCCAGCGGCTGGTCGGCCGTCACCACCACCTCGGCCTCGTCCACCCAGCCTTCGCGCAACACTGGCCTGCGTTCAACTCGAACCGCCTGCCAGTTTGCGGCCTGGTGCATGGCCTGGTCATCAGGCCATCTCTGGCGCGGTACCCAGAACCCCGCGTCGGTATGTCTTTGTTCCAGTCGATAGAAATCCCGCCCTGTGCGGGCAAAACGCAGGAACAACTGCTCGACCCGTTGCTGGTGGAAGCGTCGCGCCAACGCCGACCGCTCCGGTCGCCTCAACAAGGTGTTGATCACCACCGGCGCCTGCAAGGCCGACGACAGTGACTGGAAGATCCCGTTGCCCGACAGAGGATCGACGGCCATTGCCGCATCCCCCACCCGCAGCCAGTCCGCGCCGGCACACGCGCCTGCAAGAATCGCCGTGCTGCTGCGTGCATGCACCTGAGCGGGCTCCAACGCTTGGGTATCGAACAACTGTGCGACCCCTGCCGACTGCCGCCGCCGGGCCGCGCAATACTCCCCCAGTGCCGCCCTGCCCGGCAGCGAGGCCGCGCTGGCATCGAGGGTGATCTGCCAGTAGCAACGCCCGTCTGCCAGGCGCGCCATCCATGCCCAGCCATCATCGAGGCTTTCCACTGCAGAGACCGGCGCGCCGCGTGCTGTCGATTGCCAGAGGTTGAGCAGGCTGACGGTTTCCGGACCGCGCAGGCGGCTGGCAGGCAGGGGCGCCTGGCGACCACGGGCTTCGACCAGAAAATCGCCGTGCAGCACCTGGCCGTCGTCGAGCTGCGCCTGGTATCGCCCGTTCTGCGTCAGCTCGCGGACACGCCCGTGAATGACATTCACCCCGGCGCACAGCAGATCCTCGCGCAGCGCTCGATCGAAGCGCGCACGATCGAGCAGGAATTCCTGATTCATCTGCATCCGTTCGCCGTTCCATTGCACCTGGCGCGCGGCGGCAACCGTCGCCACCCCCAACGCCAGGCCCAGCCCTGCGTGGCGCAGGCCGTCCAGCACCCGCTGCGATACCCCTTCGACGGCATCGAAACGGCGCCAGTCCGACACCAGCGTGACCGCATAGCCCATGCGCCGCAGGCCTATGGCGGTTGCGGCCCCGGCAGGGCCTGCACCAAGCACGAGGATCTGCGGGTCACGGCTCATCGACACCTCGACGCTCAGGCCCGACGAAAGCCGCATGCGCCTGCAGCCAGGCACGTAGCTGTGCAGGTTGCAGCTCGGGATGCTCGCGTAACAGTGCGCACATTCGCCCGGTCAAGGCCGCGCACGCCAGGCTGGCCCCTGCCTGGGCATTCCCCCCCACCGGCGCGCCGAAGTCGGCCTGCGCCGTGCCCAGCCATGACCACTGGCCTGCGCGGCAACGGGCGTCGCCCGTGATGCGCAGCACGTTCGGGTAGCTGGCCGGATACACCGCAGCGCCACGGGCTGGGCTGGCCGCGCACAACACGACGCCGGCAGCCTGGGCGGCGGCGCAGGCCTGGCGCAGCACAGGACGGTCCTGCTGCAGCCCCAGGCTCAGATTGACCAAAGTGGCGCCCTGCTCCACCAGCCACAGCAATGCTGCAGCCACCTGCAAGGCGCTGGTCCGTCCTTGGTCGCTGAACACCTGGGCTACCAGCACCGGTACATCACCGGCCCCCTCGCGCAGACACTCCAGGACCGCACGTCCGTGGCCAAGGGCATCAGGCTGCGCCTCGCCCTCCTGGAGCAATCCGTCTTGCAGCCAGAAGCGCCGCGCGGCCGCCACTGTCGACATTTGCGACAACGTGCAGCCGCTATCGATCACCCCCAAACGCAGTTCAGTGGCCATGATCGACACGTACCTGCTGCAGAATCCGCAGTTGGCCGTCCTGCAGCTGCAGATGCAGGTCTGCATCGGCCAGGGTCGACGGCCTGTGGCTGATGAGAATGCGCGTGCGCCCGGCAAACAGCTGGTCGATAGCGGCAATCACCTCGCGCTCGGTCGCCTCGTCCACGGCCGAAGTCGCTTCGTCCAGTACCAGGATCGCCGGATCCTGTAGCAAGGCGCGGGCGATGGCGATACGTTGTTTCTGCCCGCCGGACAGCTGCTGGCCGCGCTCGCCGAGGGCGCCATCGAGCCCCATCGGCAGGCTGTGCACCAGGCCCTCCAGGCGGGTCAGGCGCACCACCTGCTCCAGTGCGCTGCGGCTGGCGTCAGGTGTGCTGTAGGCGAGGTTCTGAGCCAGGGTGCCACGAAACAGTACGATGTCCTGGCTGACCACCGCGATGCGACGGCGCAGTGCAGCCAGGTCGAGTTGGCGCAGGTCGACACCGTCGAGCAGGATACGCCCACGATCCGGGTCGTAAAAACGCTGCAGCAGGTCAATCAGGGTCGACTTGCCCACCCCCGAGGCTCCGCTGATGGCCACCTTCAGCCCAGCCGCGACGATGATATCGACCTGATCGAGCACCGCTCCTTGGCGGCCATCATGGGCGAAGCCAACGCCTTCCAGGCGCAACTCACCCGGCCCGTCGGGCATCGGCGTGGGCACCTGTGGCTCGCTGACCGCCACCGGTTCGCGCTTGAGCTCCATGACCCGGCCCAGGCTCACCGCCATCCGCTGCACCGCGACATACAGGCCAAGCAAGCTCTGCACCGGCCCCACGGCCATGCCCAGGTAGGTCGAGAAGGCGATCAGGGCGCCCAGCTGCCAGGTGCCCTGGATTACCCACCAGCCGCCTACCAGAAAGGCACAGGCGCGGCACCACGAGGTCAGGGTGCCGGGCACGGCCTGGGTGAAGAATTCGGTGATCTGTACCTTGAGCAGTTGCTTCATGTAGCCCTGCCCCAGCTGATCCAGGCGCCCCGCTTCACGCCCCTGTTGCCCGGCGGCCTGGATGAACTTCATCGCGGGCAGCGTCTCGACCAGGAACGACGACACGTCTGCCGAACGCTCACGCAGGCTGCGCACTTCGCGTTCGACCTTGCGCCGCATCCAACGCAACCAGAGCACTTCGATCGGTACGAGCAAGGCCAGCAACAACGACAGTTGCCACGACAACATCAGCATCAAGGCCACCGCGCCAAGCAGGCCGATGACGCTGGAGACGGCAGCGAACAGCGAATCCACGGCAAAGCGCTGGATCTCGGCCACATCACCGTCCAGGCGCGAAAGGATATCGCCCGTACGGCGTCGCCCATAGAACGTCGGCGACAGTTGCTGCAAGTGTCGATAGAGGTCGTCGCGTAAGGCGAACAGGATGCGCCCCGACAAGCGCGTATGCAGGTAGCGGTTGACCCCCGACAGCACGGTACCCAGCACCCCGGCACCGATCATCAACGCCGCCATGTGCCAGAGCGTCTGGTAATCGCGTGCCAGCAGGCCCTCGTCGATCAAGGTCTTGACCAGCCAGGGCTGGGCCAGGGCCAGCAGCGAAGCGACCAGCGACAACCCCAGCAACACGGCGATGGCCCGGCGCTGGGGCCGCACGAAACCGTACAGCCAGGCCAGGGCCTGGCGCATGAGCACGGGGTCGCCAGACTCGATCAGGCGCGAGAACACTCCGCCCATGGTCTATCCGCGCAACTGCTTGAGCTTGCGGTACAGCGTCGCGCGACTGATGCCCAGCGCCTCGGCGGCGGCCGATACATTGCCCTGGTGGCGCGCCAAGGCGCCACGGATCAATTCCAGTTCATTCTCGCGCAGGCTACCGGCAGCAGGCGTGCCACTGGACAACTCGTCGAGCAGGCAATCGGTCAGGTGATCGAGTCCGAGCACCTGCTCACCCGCCTCGCGCATGGCCAGTGCGGTGCGCAATACCATCTCCAGTTGGCGGATATTGCCCGGCCAGTCGAAGCCTTCAAGCAGGGAGGTCAATGCCGGATCCAGGGTGACGCCGCGGGCGCCGAGCTTGTCCAGCACCCCTTCGATCAGGGCACCGAGGTCATCACGCTCGCGCAGGGCCGGCAGGCGCAGGGACACGCCGTTGACCCGGTAGTACAGGTCCTCGCGAAAGCGCTGTTCGGCTACCTGCCGCTTGAGATCACGGTGCGTGGCGCAGACGATCGCCACGTCGATGTCCTGCTCCACGCCGGCCCCCAGCGGTGCCACACGGCGCTCCTGCAGCACGCGCAGCAGCCGGGCCTGCAGGGCCAGTGGCATGTCGCCGATTTCGTCGAGAAACAAGGTACCGCCATGGGCCTGCATCAGCCGACCGACCATGCCGCCGCGGCGCGAGCCGGTAAACGCGCCGTCGCGGTAGCCGAACAGCTCGGACTCGATCAGCCCTTCGGGAATCGCTGCGCAGTTGACTGCAACGAACGGTTTGTCCGCGCGCGGGCTGGCTTGGTGCAGGGCACGCGCCACCACTTCCTTGCCTGTCCCGGTTTCGCCCAGCAGCAGCACCGGCAGCCCGTTGACCAGGCCCTGGCGAGCCATGCGCAAACCCCTCGCCAGACGGCTGTCGCCACCGCCCAGTGCATCGAGCGCCGACCACTTGACCGCCGCAACAGGCTTTGTCGCGACGGTCGCGCCCAGGTTGCCATGGCGCGGCAGTTGCAGCACCCGAACGAAGAATTCACCTTTGGCGGTCTGCACACTGCTCATCCCGCCCTGCAACAGGCGGTTGAGAAAGGCCGGCGAACGCTCGCCGAGCAAGTCGCTGCAACGTCGGCCGATCAAGCCAGGGCGTGGTAGCCCGAGCAACTGGCAGGCATTTTCGTTGGCTGCCATCACCTCACCATCAAGGCTCAGGGCCAGTAGCCCATGCCAGGCACTGCCCAGGTACTGCGGACGACTGTGGAACGCCAACACCAACTGCTCGGGGTGGTACAGGCCGAACAGCCGACCCTCGATGTTGCCGGCGGCAAGCATCAGGGTCGAAAGGCTGTCCTGCGGCTGGCTCATCACCCCTTCGCGGGTGATGTCGAGCACGCCGATCACTTCGCCGCGTGGATCGCGCAGGGGCACGGAGGTGCAGGAGAACGGGCTGAGGCGATCGAGGTAGTGTTCACCGCAGTTGATCAGGGTGGGCCGCCCTTCGACCACGGCGGTGCCGATGGCATTGGTGCCGCGCAGCGCCTCGCTCCAGCAACTGCCGGGGTGCAGGTCGCGCAGGCCATTGCGATTGAGCACATGGGTCTGCCCTTCGATGGCCAGCACATTGGCCTGGGCATCGCCGAGAATGATGATTCCGCCCTTGCCCTGGCGCTCGACCAGGTAGTCGAGTTCGGGGGTGACGGCGTCGATCAGCGTGCGGTTGAGCTCGAGCAGGGTCTGCAGGTTCTGGCCGTGCTCGACGCCAAGGCCGACCTGTTCGCCTTGCAGGCAGTCCAGGCCATGGCCGTGGCTGCGCCGCCATGAGGCATCGATCTCTTCGCGCAGCATGCCGGAAGGCAGCTCGCCCTCGTTGGCCAGGTGCAGGCGGACCTGGCGGGATTGCTGCATCGGGTCGTGGGCGTCTGTTATGGGTGATTGTCGCGCCATCGTTTACTCCAGCTGTACCCCGGAACTCTGCGCAGTGTGCGTCAGCCTGACGCATACGTAAAGCGGGCTGCGGCTGTGGGTGGCGCAGGCTGTGCCGGTGTCTGCGGGCGAGCCCGCTCGCACGACGAAAGCGCCCGGCCACCGCGTCTTTTCCGATCCGCGGGTGCACAGGGTCGCTTGCTGGGACCGACCAACCCTGCGCTCAGGGCGCCCGCCGATCACTTGCCATGGGCTGGACGAATCAACAGCGATACAATCCAGGCTTACCCACACCAGTGCCCGCCATGATCCAGTCAGACCTCGACCTCTTCGGTTCTCAGCCGCAATCGCTGGCCAGCCAGGTCATGCTGTTGCCAGGCTTTGCCCTGCCCGAGGTCGAAGCCCTGCTCGATGCCCTGCGCCCAGTGTTGCGCGCGGCACCCTTTCGACACATGCAGACGCCCGGCGGGCTGCACATGGCCGTCGCGCTGAGCAATTGCGGCAGCCTGGGCTGGGTCAGCGACGCGCGTGGCTACCGCTACAGCCCGCTGGATCCGCTGAGCGGCAAGCCCTGGCCGGCGCTGCCCGAGGTGCTGCTGACGCTGGCTGCGCGGGCCGCTTCCCAAGCCGGCTTCGAGGGGTTTGTGCCGGATGCGTGCCTGGTGAACCACTACCTGCCCGGTACACGCCTGAGCCTCCACCAGGATCGCAACGAGCAGGATTTCAGCCAGCCTATCGTGTCGATCTCGCTGGGGCTGCCCGCCGTCTTTCTGCTCGGCGGCATGCAACGCAGCGACCGGCCGCAGCATGTGCCGCTCAGTCATGGCGATGTCATGGTATGGGGTGGCGAGGATCGCCTGCGCTTCCATGGCGTGCTGCCGATCAAGCCGGGCAAGCATGAGCGGATGGGGGAACGACGGATCAACCTGACCCTGCGCAAGGCAGGCTGAGTGACCGTACCGAATGCAGATTCGGCACGATCACTCAACGAGCATCAGCGACTGGCCTCCAGCACCTGGTTCAATGCCGCCCCGTCGATACTCAAGGTCGCCGAATCGAACATGCCGTTGACGTAATTGCGCACCAGTTGCTCCTGGCGTTGTGCCCTGAGCAGTTGGGTCAGTTGCGGTGTCACCTCCTCCAGGGTTGCCGCCCGCGCCGGTTGCTGTTCGACCAACTTGATGATGTGCAGGCCCGCCGCCGTGCGCACCGGTTCACTCACTCCGTCGACCTTGAGCCGCGTCACCACCTCACGCACTTCAGGTAGCAACTGGTCGAGCGCCTGCAGCCCGCTGTCGCCGCCTTGGGCGGCAGTGCCGGTGTCCTGGGAGTGCTCGCGGGCGAGCGTGGCGAAATTGCCGTCGCGTGCCTGCTTGGCCAGGGCCTGGGCCTGCTTGACCACTGCCTCGTCGTCCTTGGGATTTTCGACCCGCAGGAAAATCTGGCTCAAGCGATAGCGTACCGGCAGGCGCAGTTCGTCCTTGTTGGCTTGGTACGCCTGCTCAAGCTCTGCCTGGTTCGGGTAATCGTCAGGCACTTGCGTGACCGAAGCGAGGTAGTCGCGCAATACGATCTGTTCGCTCACCGCACGGGTCTGCGCCTCGACATCTGGACGCTGTGGCCAGCCCTTGGCTTCGGCCTGGCGATACAGCGCCTTTTCTGCCAGGCGGGCGCGAATCCATGCCTCCAGTGCCGGACGATCGCCACGCAGGTGCTCGCGGGTCGACTCCGGTAACTGCGCCAGCAGCGTCTTCAGCTCGTCGCTGCCGACCCTCTGTTCGCCCAGGCTGGCCAACACCGGTCCTTTGACCTCGGTCGCCGCCGGGTGCGCTGCGGCGACCGGCTCCTCCCCCGGACGTAGAACAAGGGCGACAGCCACGGCAATGACGGCCAGCGCACCCGCGCCGGCCAAGAAGGTACGGGAAGTCACGAAGCAGTCGCCGCGCCAGCCACCTGTTCGGTCTGGTCGGCGACATTGCGGCTGTAGTCGCGCAGGTAGACGATGAACTCCTGCAACAGGCGATCCCACAGCACCAGGCTACCCAGCAGATGCTTCTCGCTGACGCCATCGGCCACCACCACGTCCTTTTCCATCACCAGGAACTCGCCCTGCACCGACAGCCGGGCGAAACGACGGCTGGCGTTCCAGCGCTCGGCCAGCCCGGCCGGCAGCTCGCCCTGGATGCGCAACGCGCAACTGAAGGTAAAGTCGAGGAACTCGCCCTCCTGGTCCTTGGCTCGATTGCCGAACCGTACTGCGTAACCCACGCCCTGGCTGGCGCTGAGCAGCTGCACGACGGCATTCTGCTCGCTACGATTGACCCGGCAGCCGGCATCCTGCAGCAGCTTGGTCAGGGAATCGGCGCTCACGGTTTCGATCAGGGTGACTTCGGTCATGTGTAGCCTTCCTTGTGGTGATGAAACAGCTCGGATTCATTCACACGCAGCAGGAAGACGGCTATAGCGGGGGCTGGCAAGACATAAGCGCTGGCGAATTCCCTGCCTCTGCGACCGTCCATCTGCAATCGCGCGTGTCGATATCAAGTAGTAGCACAAGGATTGCGCTCGGCCAGAAATTCTCTTTGCCCTGGCATCGGCACATCGCGGCGAACCCTATCCTCCGCCCTTTCAAAGCCCGGTGCTTGTGTGTAAAACGGTCCAACCATCTTCTTCGACGCAAGGACCTCCAGCATGCGCTACCGCCCTCTCGGCCGCTCCGGCCTGCAAGTCTCAGCCCTGACCCTGGGCAGCATGATGTTCGGCGAACAGACCGATACCGAGGCTTCGCTGCGCATCATCGACCGCGCCTGGGACCAGGGCATCAACTTCATCGACACCGCCGATGTCTACAACGCCGGGCGCTCCGAGGAGATCGTCGGCGAAGCGGTGGCACGCCATCGCCAGGACTGGATCGTTGCCTCCAAGGCCGGCTACGGTCCGGCAGACGGCCTGCCCAACCGCAGCGGGCTGTCACGCAAGCACCTGTTCAATGCGCTGGAGGCAACACTGACGCGCATGGACACCGACTACCTGGACATCTACTACCTGCACCGCGAAGACCACAAGGTACCGCTGGAGGAGACCGTGCGAGCCATCGGTGATCTGCTGCAGCAAGGCAAGATCCGCTATTGGGGCGTGTCCAACTTCCGCGGCTGGCGCATCGCCGAGATCTGCAACCTGGCCGAACGCCTCGGGGTGCCCAAGCCTGTGGTGAGCCAGCCGCTGTACAACATCGTCAACCGCCAGGCCGAGCCCGAGCAACTGACCGCCGCGGCCTACCACGGGCTGGGCGTGGTGCCCTTCAGTCCCCTGGCCCGAGGCGTGCTCAGCGGCAAGTATGCGCCAGGCTCGACCCCTGACGCCGGCAGCCGCGCCGGGCGTCAGGACAAGCGGATCATGGAGGTGGAGTGGCGTCAGGAGTCGCTGGCCATCGCCCAGAAGATCCACGCCTACACCGACGCCAAGGGCGTAGGTATCGTCGAATTCGCCATCGCCTGGGTGCTCAACAACCAGCTGGTCAGTTCGGCCATCGTCGGGCCGCGTACCGAAGCGCAGTGGGAAACCTACGCCGGCGCGCTGGAGGTCAACATTACCGCCGAGGACGAAGCCTTCATCGATTCGCTGGTAACACCGGGGCATGCCTCGACGCCGGGGTTCAACGACGTCGCACACTTTGTCAGCGGACGCTTGGCGCGCTGAAGTGCGCCGCCGTTCCTCCCGAACGAAATCGATGATCGCCCGTGACGCCGTCGACACTCGTCGGCGGCTCAGGTACTACAGATAGCCTCCCGGATAGGCGACTTCTGCTACTGGATACGCCGTAAATGCTCTATTGCAAGCCATTGGGGAGCGACAAGCGGGGATACCGGTCCCCCCTTTCCCCAATGGGACAGGTATGGTGCAGCCCATCGTATTTACTGCACCCAGAGGCTTCAATGACACTCGAGCACCTGTTCCGCCCCGTTCAAGTCGGCCCCCTCACCCTGCCAAACCGCGTCTTCATGGCGCCCCTGACACGCCTGCGCAGCCTGGAACCGGGCGATGTACCCACGCCGCTGATGGCTGAGTACTACAGCCAGCGTGCCAGTGCCGGGTTGATCATCAGCGAAGCGACACAGATTTCCTTCCAGGCCAAAGGCTATTCGGGATCACCCGGTATCCACACCGACGAGCAGATCGCCGGTTGGCGCCTGGTCAACGAACGCATCCATGCAGCAGGTGGCCACAGCGCGGTGCAGGTCTGGCACACCGGGCGCATTTCCCACACCTCGCTACAGCCCGGCCAGGCCGTGCCGGTCGCGCCCTCGGCATTGCCCGCTGATGCCCGCACCTCGCTGCGCGACGCACAGGGCAATGTCATTCGCGTCGAAACCTCCGCGCCGCGGGCCTTGAGCGAAGCCGAAATCGCCGACATCGTCGCTGACTTCGGCCAGGCCGCCCACAATGCGCAGCACGCAGGCTTCGACCTGATCGAACTGCACGCCGCCCATGGCTACCTGCTGCACCAGTTCCTCTCGCCCAGCGCCAACGTGCGTGAAGACCGCTACGGCGGCAGCGTCGAGAATCGCGCACGGATCGTGCTGGAAGCGGTGGACGCCGCCATCGCCGCCTGGAGCGCCGACCGCGTGGCGATCCGCATCTTCCCGCTGGGGCCGTTCAATGGGGTCGACAACGGTGAGGATCAGGAAGCCGCAGCGCTGTACCTGATCGAAGAACTGGCCAAGCGCAACCTGGCTTATCTGCATCTCTCGGAGCCGGATTGGGCCGGTGGCAAGCCGCTGCGTGACGAATTCCGCGAGGCGATTCGCGCCGTGTATCCGGGGGTGATCGTAGCGGCTGGCGGCTACACCCCGGAAAAAGCCGAGGCGCTGATTGCGCGTGGGCTGATCGATGCGGTGGCCTTCGGGCGCAGCTATATCGCCAACCCGGACCTGGTGGAACGCCTGCAGCAGCAAGCGCCTTTGAACGAGCACCGCGCACAGTTCGATTACGCCAATGGCGCCGAAGGCTACACGGACTACCCCGCGTTGCGCCGGGCTTGATACCGGAGCTATGCAGGCGCGGACTTGACCGCGCCTGCAGGCGATAGCTCTGTGAAAGCAGGTTCAGCTGCGAAGCCGTTATCCCGCTGCGTGATCGGGTTTGCGTTCGCCTTGAGCAGGTGCAGGCTTGCTCCCGGACAACCGCCAGCTCACCCCGGTCACCCCATAACGCTCGGCCATGGGTCGACTCACCTTCTTGATCTTCTCTCGTCCGAACTTCGGAATGATCCCGACCCCTGCATCACAACTGGCCCAATGCCAAGCCTCGGCATTGTCCATTCGCTCCGATCGAATGATGAAGCTGCGCGCCTCGTCGTGCAGCGTGTATTCGATGATGTACAACTGTGGGGCTGGCATCACGGGCCTCCTCTTCTCCATGGATGACTACTGATTGATCAGGGTTTTCCGTGAAGATTCAAAAGATTATCGAACCCGCTGAAAAACCCTGCCAAGGCTGCACCGTTTGCAGCTGAGCAGCCGCTTGCTCATTGACTGCGACCACCGCCGTGGCTGTTCTGGCCACCCCGGCGCCCGGCTTCGGAAGCACGAGCTCGATCATTGGCGAAGTTGCCCCCCGAATTCTTGCCGCCCTTCTGGCCTGCACGGGAAGCCCGCTCGCGGTCGTTGGCGAAGTTGCCAGGGTTGGTTTCCTTGGTGCCACCACGTTGGCTTGGGCGATCCTGATCGTGTGCCATGTCATTTCTCCTTTACGGGTCTGTGGCGTAAGGCACGAATACGCGCCCCACAAGAGTTCCGAACGGATGTGTGACGATCTGCTCCATCGCGTTGTCGGCGGACTGACCGGCGGCGCTAAAAGGCGGCGATAACGAACGATTGCGCACCAACCTTCTCGCCGTATAGCACTGGGCTTCAGGCATGCACGCTCCACTGCACCACATCGGCCGCGACGGGCAGTTCGTCGATCGCATGGATCATTCCGCTGGCCAGGGCCTCACGTGGCCCGAGGATGCGTGGATAGGCCATCAGGTAGCGCACCACATCCAGGTCCTCGGCCGAGCCTTGCGTACGTTCGGCGACGATCTCGGCATACAGACGCAGGTCGTAGTCCAGGCTCATGGCGTACTCGGCCATGCGCGAGTGGTCCACTGAGCCATGCAGGGTCCAGTGGAACGGGTGAAAGAGGAACTTGCTGTACTGGCAAGCCGTACGATGGCTGCCGGCAAGAAACAGGATATTGCCCATCGACTCGACGGTGCCGAGGTTATGGGTGTGCACCGGCACCGGCTGGCCAAGCAGGAAGTTGTACAGCGTGAAGCCATAGCTGCACTCGCCGCCCATGGTGGCGATGTTGATCTGCAACACCTCGGCGCCCTGCTGCACGGCACGTGAGCAGGTACTGATCAGGTTGCCACAGGTCGAGGAATTGATCGGGCCGGTGAAGTGAATGATATGTCGGGCCATGCATACCTCCAGGGTCGTCCATCGAAGACGATGGTTCAGTCGGTCGGGCTGGCGATACCGGACGCAGCGTGCAGCCGCTGCAGAAGGTCCGGCATTCGGTGGAATCGTCTGGCCCGGCAAAGTTCCCCCGCAACACCCAGCCCTGCGCCTGCCGGTGGACACCGACGGCGACGCGCCCCTGTGCAAGGCTGCCTGGGCCGCGCCGTGCTGTGGCATCATCGACGCTCCGACCGCCCGCGAGCGCCTGTGCATGCTGATCGACGAAGAACTGACCCTGAAGAAGCTCGAGACCTTTCTCGCCTTCATGCGCAGCGGCAACCTGGGCCGTGCCGCCAGCGAACTGTCGACCAGCGCGGTCAGCGTGCACCGGGCGATCCACTCGCTGGAAAACGCCCTGCGCTGCCCGCTGTTCAAGCACGAAGGCCGCCAGCTGATCCCGCTGGAAAGCGCCTATGTGCTAGAGAAAAAGGCCCGACAACTGTTGCAGGACGCCGAGCAGATGGTGCGCCAGACCCGCGAGGCCGCAGGTTTCTATGCCGAACGCTTTCGCCTCGGGGCGCTGTACTCGCTCACGGTCAAGACCGTGCCCAAGCTGGTCATGGGCCTGAAGCTGCGCCGCAGCGAGCTGAACATCGACCTCACGCTCGGCTCGAACGTCGACTTGCTGCACCGTCTCAAGAACCATGAACTGGACGCCATCCTGGTCTCGCTCGACGACAGCATCAACGATCCGGCCTGTGAACACCTGGCGCTGTTTTCCGACGATATCTTCCTGGCCGTGCCGACCGACTCGCCGTTCGCCGAGCAGGCCGAAGTCGACCTGGCGGACCTGGCCGACTCCACCTTCATCACCCTCACCCAGGGTTTCGCCACCCACCGTGACGGCGCGCGGGTGTTCGAGCAGGCCGGCTTCGAACCGAAAGTGGCGATGCAGGTCAACGATATCTTCACCCTGCTGAGCATGGTCAGTTCCGGGGTGGGCTATGCGCTGCTGCCGGGACGTATCGCCGCGGTGTACGAGAACCGCGTGCGCTTGATCGCGCTGCAACCGCGCTACCGGTTGCAGCAGCACATCGGTGCGGTGTTTCTCAAGGCCCGCGAGCGCGAGCCGAACCTGCTGGCGCTACTGGCTGAATGCCGGATGTACAGTCGCGAAGGGTGACAGCCCAGGCCGACTGTCCTCCTCATCCCACCAGGCCGCGTACACAGAAATACAGGATCGACGGCCCCATCAGGCACCCCAGCCCGGTATGGAAAGTGGCGGTCAGCGCACCATAAGGCACCAAGCGCCGATCCGTTGCAGCCAGCCCGGCCGTCACACCGGAAACGGTCCCGGCCAGGCCGCCGAACACCATCGCCGAGCGCGGGTTGTCCAGGGCCAGCATACGTGCCGACACTGGCGTGAACACCATCACCAGGATCGCCTTGATCAGGCCTGTTGCAATCGACAAGGCCATCACATCGGAGCTTGCCCCCAGCGCCGCCCCGGTCACCGGTCCGACGATATAGGTCACCGCGCCCGCGCCGATGGTGGTGATACTGACCGCATCGCGATAACCAAAGGCCCAGGCCACCGCCGCGCCGACGATGAACGGCAGCACAGTTCCCAGCAACAGCGCCACCGCGCCAATCATCCCGGCCTTGCGCGCTTCGGTGGCCTGCACTTCGAAGGCGGTGGCGACGATAGCGAAATCGCGCAGCATCGCTCCCCCCATCAGCCCGATCCCGGAAAACAGCGTCACGTCCGCCAGGCCTTTCTGGCCGCCGGTCAGGTTGCCGCCGATCCAGGCCAGCACCAGGCCGATGACGATGGCGACGGCCGAGCCGTGCACACGGCCGAAGGTGAGGTACTTGGAGAGCATCACCGATACCCACATCACCGCACCGACGACGGCGAAAGCGGTGATCAGGTCATTGTGTTCCAGGGCTTTCTCAATGAGTGGCCACATATCAACGACCTCCCGCAGGTGCAGGCTGCACCGAGGCTGGCGGTGTCGCATCGAGCGCCGGCAGCGGCTCGCCGCGGTGACTGCGGCTGATCAGCGCGATGGTCGCGCCGCACACCAGCACCGCACCGACCGCGGCCACCACGGCCACAGGCCCGCCGTGCAGGGCAGTGACCACATTCTGCTGGGCCGCCATGGCCACCACCACCGGGATGTACATCGCGCCCCAGAAACCGACACCGAACTCGCACTCTTTGCTCATGCCACCCTTGCGGTGCATGTACAGCCGCGCACAGATCAGCAGGATCATGGCGATGCCGACCCCGCCCACATTGGATTTGACGCCCAGCAGCACGCCCAGGAAGTCGCCGACGATAACGCCGGCCAGCGTGCACACCGCCAGCAGAGCCACACCATAGATGATCATTGTTGTTGTCCTCAGGTTGTATCGAAGTTGTTTGTTGTTGTCCTTCGAGCTACAGCGCGGTCATCGGTTGTCGGCCACCTCCTGACGCAACAGTGCATCGATGCTGTCGGCACGGGTGGACTCCACGCTCAGCACCTTTCCAGGCTCGAAGACTCGCCTGGCAAGACCCGTGAGTACGCTGCCCGGCGGCAATTCGAGGTGCAGGCGCACACCGCGCTCCCAGGCGCCGCGCAGGGTCGCGCGCCAGTCGACGATGCGGGCCATGTTGCCGGCCAGGTCGTCGCGCAGGCGTGCCGGATCGAAAATCGGTCGTGCCGTGCTGCCGCTGAGGTAGGTGATGCGTGGGCGACGCAATTCGACCTCGCAGAACGCTGCGGCCAGGGTAGCCGCAGGCGCCGCCAACAGAGGGCAATGCGACGGCACACTGACCGCCAGGCGCCGGGCCACGCCCTGCCCCAGGCTGCGCGCGCGCGCGGCGACCGCTGTCATCGCGGCATCGCTGCCGGCGATGACGATCTGGTTGTCGCTGTTGAGGTTGGCGAGGTACACCTCACCCCCGACCGCTTCCAGCAAACGCTCGACACTGGGCAGGTCCAGGCCGCTCAAGGCCGTCATGCCGTAGCCTGTCGGATAAGCCTGCTGCATCAGCCCGCCGCGCAGCGACACCAGGCGTACGGCGTCCTCCAGTGCCAGCGCATCGGCGGTGACCGCCGCGGCATAGGCACCGATCGACAACCCGGCCACATACTCCGGTGCCGGGCTGCGTCGCATCAGCCAGCGCGCCCATGCCACGCCGGTCAACAGCAGGCACAGCTGCACGGCGCGGGTATGGCGCAACGCCTCGGCGCTGTCGAGCGTGAGCACCTGCTCGCCCAGCGCCTCGCTGGCCGCTTCGAGCAGATCCGAACTGCCCTCCGGCAGGCAATGAAGCATCCCCACCTGCTGGGCGCCCTGCCCCGGGAACGCGAACAGGCTGCTCATGCCGCATCCTCCTGCAGTTGCCACGGATCACTCACCAGACGCACGCCAGCCGCCGACTTGAGCAGCACCCGACGCGCCCCGCTGGCCCATTCGCGCAAGGCAACCGCCCCCTCGGGCGTTTCCAGTTGCGCATCGACGCGACAGGCCGCGCCTTCCAACTGTTTCAGCAGTCGAGCGGCCTGCTCACGAGGTATCGACACAGGGGCACGCAGCAGCAGATCAAGATCGCTGCCAGCGTGCAGCACCTCGATTCCCGTCGCGAGCTGGAAACCCGTGCTGCCGGTAGGTCCCCACAGCCACTCGCGATCGTTCAACCAAGCGCTGACCTGCGATAACGCACGCAAGGCTGGCGACGACAACTCGCCCTCCCAGCGCAGCGCTTCGGGGCTGACCCAGCGCTCGATGTCCAGCAGGCGCATCTGCCAGGCAAAACGCTGCTCGCGCCCTCTCCCGCGTACCCCGACCGCCACCTGGTCCGGTGCCACCAGCGCCCGGCGCACTACCACCGGCTCGCCGGCTGCCAGCACCGAGTGCACCCAGGCAGGCGCATCGGCAGGCAGCATGGCCGGAGTCATGCCCCAGAGCAGGTCATGTGGGCGCGGGGCGTACATCTCAGGCCTCCTGCCATTGGCTGCGCAGGCGCTGACGCACCTCGCGGGAGGCGCTGCGATGCTCGCCGTTCAGGCGACTACGCAGGTCGGTGGTATCGCCAATGTCGCGCACGGCATCGATCAGGCAGGCACGGACCTGTACCAGATCCCGGGCGGTCGGCGCCTGCGCGTTATCCACGGCAAGACGCGTGTGCAGCAGCCCCAGTGAGGCGTAGCTTTTCAGGTCGTAGGCCATCGGTGGCACTTCGGCGGCCAAGGCTTCCAGGTCCTCGACACTGCGCAGGGTGATACGCGCCGCTGCCGCCTTGCCCATCGCATGCACCATGACGCCACTGTCATCCAGCGCGATCAGGCGCTGCGCCTGGTAGCCGTGGGCAAGAAACGCCCCGGACATCGCCTTGCCCACCAGCAGCCCGATCACCGGATGCCCGGCCAGGCGCGCCTGGGCATACGCTTCCACCGCACCGGCCAGGGCCTGGTGGATGCCCAGCGCTTCCTCACGCCGCCCGTAGGCCTGGCTGGGTACATCGATCAGCGCAACCAGCACGCGCTTCTCACTGTCGCGGTCGGCCTCCACCGCCTCGGCGACCGCCTTGGCCAGGCCCCAGCCTTCAAGCAGGCCAACCTCGCCGCTACGGGCGCGTACAAAGGGATTGCGCGCATCGGGCACCACGGCGATAAAGCGCGCCAGGCGATTGTCCAGCTCGCCATCGACCACCTGCACCGAGGCGGGGAAGCCTGGCAGCGACTCGCCGCTGGCAAGGCCCTGCAACCAGTTCTGGGCACGGTTCATCAGGCATCTCCTTGATACAGGGCACGCACGGCGGCGGCATCGAGTTGCGGGCAGTCATCACCCAGTTGCGCCAGGCGCTCAAGAAACCACTGATGGCGGCTGGCACGCTGCGCAGAAGGTGCGTCCAGCAACGCCAGCAACTGGCTGCGAACAGCCTCGACGTCATCGGCGACGTAGCCGTCCGCCAAGCCGCTGGCGTGGCGCTGCTCGCCACCGGTCAGGCTCCAGATGAAAGGCCGGTCACGCGAGTCGTACTCACCGATCCCCGCTTCCTGCTCGATCACCTGTGGGCCATTGAGGCCCAGGCGTGCTTCGCGGGTTACCAGCAGATGGCTGCACAGCCCGGCGGCAATGGACATGCCGCCGAAGCAGCCGACTGAACCCGCGATCACGCCAATGACCGGCCGGTAGGCACGCAGTTCGACGATCGCGGCCTGGATCTCGGCAATCGCCGCCAGGCCCAGGTTGGCCTCCTGCAGGCGCACGCCCCCGGTCTCCAGCAACAGCACGGCGCAGGTGGGGACACCGTTACGGTTGTCTTCGACGGCCAGTTCCAAGGCGCCGGCGATCTTCGCGCCCCCCACCTCGCCCATGCTGCCGCCCTGGAACCCGCCTTCGATGGCTGCGACCACGGCGGGACGGCCGTCGAGCGTGCCCTTGGCGATGACCACGCCGTCATCGGCCTGCGGCACGATGCCTTGGCGTGGCAGCCAGGGCGACATCAGGCGGTCGAAGGGGCCAAGCAGCTCGCGGAAACTGCCCGCATCGAGCAAGGCCCTGGCACGCTGGCGGGCCCCCAGTTCGACGAAACTGCGGCTGTGCAACAGGCGTTCGTTATCAGTCATGGCCGATCTCCTCGAAGCCTTGTTCCAGGCGCAGGCGCACTACGCCGGGCGTGGCGCCGAAATCATGGATGTCGATCTTCAGCGCAGGCAAGCTGCGGCCGTCGAACAGGCGCTGGAACAGCTGGCTCCAGCGTGCCTGGCTGCCGTTGACCGAGGTCACGACCTGGATATCGAGGCTGCCGGCCTGGCCGGGCTCGATCAGCACCTCCAGGTCGCCGGAGCTGACGCAGCCGACCAGGGCACGGCCACGGCCCGGTTGCGCAGCGGGGAATTGAAAGTTCAGGGTTTCCATGTCACAGGCTCCCGGCTTTGTCGAGGAACAGGCAGGCGGCCAGCAGATCGGCAGCACCGCCTGGAGAGGCATTGAGTTGCAGCAGGCGCGCATCCAGGGCGCGCAGTTGACGGCGACCCGCCAAACTCGCGCTGCCGCCTGCATCAAGCACCGCACGGGCCCCTTGCTGCAGGGCATCCAGGCCTTGCTGACCGGCACGCCAGAGCACGCAGGTGTCGCTCAGCGAAGCCATGATCGCCAGCAGCGCATCCAGGCGTGCATGGGTCTCGCTGGCGCCAGCGGCGCGGCTGCGCCAGAGTTGCGGCAGAGCGTGACCGGTGATCGCCGGAAAGCCTTGCTGGGCCTGCTCGCGCGCTCCACCTGCGCCATAGCGGCGGCGCACCTGGGTGCCGTGGCTGTCCTGTGCGGGGGCGGCCGGATCATCGATCAGCGCAAGGCGCCCGGCAAGGGCGGCAAGGGTATGCGGGTCGCTGCTCAGCGGGCTCAGCGCCCGCGCCGCAACCAGCAGTCCCAGCGCCCAGATAGCACCACGATGGGTATTCACTCCGGCTGTGGTGGCGAGCATTGTCGCCTCGCCTTCGCGCCCAAGGCGTCCCAGCTCGGCGCGCAGCGGCGCAGCGATCTCGCCATGGCGTTGCGCCGCTTCGGCCATCTGTCGCAGGCACGGCCACAGCGACAGCGCCGAGGCGTGCATCAAGGCCAGGTTCATGTCGCCATGGGCGCCGCTGCCGCGCCGGTCCACCAGCCCAGGCTTGGGCGAGAGGTCGGCCTCATCGATCAGGGCTTCGACGGCCAGGTCCGCCAATTGGTCGGGCAAGGCCAGGGGCTGTAGGCAAAGTGCTTTCATCACCAGCTCCTGAAGCGTGCGGGCGGGTTATACAGGCCACCGGACCACTCCACGAGGTCGGCGATACTGCGTGCGGCGAGCAACTCACGGGTGGCGTCGGTACGGCGGATGCCCAGGTCTTCGGGCAAGGCCACCAACCCTTCGCGGCGCAGGCGCTCGGTATCCTTGGGCTCATGGCGCAGGCCAATGGCGGTGACCCCGGCCACCGCCGCGATCATCTGCTGGCGTTCCTGCAGGCTGCGCGCCTTGTACAGGTAGGCGATGCCCTCTTCGGTGAGCAGGTGGGTGACGTCATCGCCGTAGATCATCACGGGTGCCAGCGGCATGCCGGCCTTCTTCGCCACCTCGACCGCATCCAGGGTTTCGACGAAGGTCGGTTTACCGCCCTCCTGGTAGGTCTCGACCATCTGCACCACCAGCTTGCGCCCGCGCTCGAGCAGGGTTTCGGGCACGGTCATGTCCAGCCAGGCCGGTGTCGCGTGGCGTCGCCCGCGTGGGTCGTGGCCCATGTTCGGTGCCCCGCCGAAACCGGCCAGGCGGCCACGGGTGACCGTCGAAGAATGCCCGTCGCCATCGACCTGCAAGGTGGCGCCGATGAACAGGTCCACCGCGTACTGCCCCGCCAGCTGGCACATCAGCCGGTTGGAGCGCATCGAACCGTCGCGCCCGGTGAAGAACACGTCCGGACGCTGGGCGATGTAGTCTTCCATGCCCAGCTCGGTGCCGAAGCAGTGCACGCTCTGTACCCAGCCGGTCTCGATGGCCGGAATCAGCGTCGGGTGAGGATTGAGGGTCCAGTTGCGGCAGATCTTGCCCTTGAGCCCCAGCGACTCGCCGTAGGTCGGCAGGATCAGCTCGATGGCGGCGGTATTGAAGCCGATGCCGTGATTGAGCGACTGCACCTGGTGTTTTTCATAGATGCCGCGGATCGCCATCATCGCCATCAGCACATGCACCGGCTTGATATGGCGCGGGTCGCGGGTGAACAACGGTTCGATGTAGAACGGCTGGTCGGCGACTACCACGAAGTCGATCCACGAGGCAGGAATGTCCACCCTGGGCAGATCGTCGACACGGTCAACCAACTGGTTGACCTGGGCGATGACGATGCCATCGCTGAATGCCGTGGGCTCGACCAGCGCCGGAGTGTCCTCGGTGCTCGGGCCGGTGTAGAGGTTGCCATCGCGGTCGGCAGTGAAGCCTGCGACCAGCGTGACGTTGGGGATCAGGTCCACCAGCAGGCGCGAGTAGAGCTCGATGTAGGTGTGGATGGCGCCGACTTCGAGCAGACCGTCTTCGAGCAACTGGCCGATGCGCTGGCTCTGGGGGCCGGCGAAGGAGAAGTCGAGCTTGCGCGCGATGCCGCGTTCGAACAGGTCCAGGTGCTCGGCGCGGCTGACGCTGGGCATGATCAGGTGCAGGTCGTGGAGACGGCCAGGGTCGGCCTTGGCCAGCGAGCGCGAAAGAAAGTCCGCCTGCTTCTGGTTGTTGCCTTCGAGCACCACTCGATCACCCGGGGCGATCAGCAGTTCGAGGGCCTCGACGATCCGCTCGGTGGGCAGTACCACGCCATCGGCGAGGTGACTCACCCGCTCGAGACGGCGCTGCTTTTCGGCGCGCCTTCTCGACCATTGCGGCGGTGGATTCTTCGTTGTGGTCATTGGTGACTCCACGGGTTCGCTGTCGTGGGGTCACCTTAGGCCTGGGGGGTGGGAGGCATCAATCAAGCACGGTGGTCGATCGTTACGGTGAGCGTAATGGTTCTACTATTCCTGATGAGGAAGATTAAATCTTATCTAAATAGTCTGAAACGATGGGCCAATGGCGTTGGCAGTCGATAATCAGATGTCCCTTTCTCATCGCCATTCCGTCATAAGCGGCCACCTCCTTCAGAATGGTGGCTTTATTGGAGTTCCAATAATCGCGGAGCATCGGCTCAGAAATCATGTCTAACAAAGGGCGCCAGGAAAAATCCAACTTAATCTCGTCTTCGTCATACCCACGGCTTTCTTGTAGCATCCACATCAGGAATCGGACGAACCTCATAGTATTGCGGACGTCAAGTTCTGGATTAAAGCATACGTTCAGAATATAAGAACTCATATCATTGTAAATACCGTTTGCGTCAGACGCACCTACGCGGTCGTAGAAACCACAACCAACCCCCGAATCACCAGGACCTGTTCGATTAGCTAACTGGTACAAGATATAAAGCGCGACGGATAACCTAAACTCGTCGAGAGTATTCTGGTCGACGAGATCCTCACCAGAGCTTGAAAATCCCTTCCCCACAACCTGTTCGAAAGTCAAGGACTCGATATCCTCGAAAATATTTTTCTTCTGCTTCACGTATGAAGCATAAAAATCATCAAATATTTTCTGTGAGAGAAATCTCATACCCTCTATCGTAAGTCGGTACACATTCCCTGACGTCTCTGCTGCCCTGTCACTGTGTTTAAGCAGCGCGCGGCTTATGTTGTGTAATTGCCCACCGCGATCGAGCGAGCACTGTTGCCGAAACACCAAAAGATCCTTCCAGCCCAATACTCCTCGTGACGGACGAATCAGGCCTTTGAGTAACGGGCCTTCTGAAAAATTTTCCTCTCCAAAAAACCAATGAGCAATGCCGATTATATTCTCGCTTGTGTTCGCCGCGCCTACTTGCGGCTGGGCCCGCCAGAAGCAGCTATCTATAATCTTGGCGAGTGCGCTTATCATTACATCTCGATCCGAACGCCGAAAGAAGCCCGACACAGAGTTGTAGTCGGGGAGCGTTTCTATTGCTTTTTCTAAGATTTCGCGAATATGCGGCCCCTTAAGACGCGAGGCATTCTCGGCTAGCATCCCCCAAAACTGGATATGTACGCCACGGCCAGAAGAATGAATGAACTCCTGTTTGCCGAGCACCTCGTCGATAGTTTTCCCTGCGATCAACTCTTGCACAGAAGCTTTATAAAATATGTGAGTTTCCGTTAGTGCAGGCACCTTAAGCTCAAGGATCAAGTCAATGTACCGCTCCAGATTTCGCGCCCCCGCCAAATTGACATACGCCCGCGTTTTTTTATTGTCAATCTCATTAAGATCCACTAGCCTGCCAGCGACGCCAAATATCTGCTTCAGAAGAAAAGAGCTTCCCGGTGGGCCAGCTTCGATTAGGTCAAGGTATTCTTGACTCTGCTTGCATTTTGACATGTCATTGTCAAACACCACCCCAAAAATTCCGCTGCGCCCACCGCCTTCCTCAAGATGGATACGTCTGAACATGCCTGGATAGGTTTGCTGCAACAGCACGAGATTCACGAGATCGTCACGATTGAAGTCCGTATTGTCGTAAGACACTTTCTCCAACTGCATTACCAATAGGGCATTGATGATTCTTTTTATCTTGCGGAAATTGCCCATCAACTCAAGATATCGTGACGCGTGCTCACCCTGCAGCATCTCCGCCATTTTCGTAAGTAATGGAGTGAGCTTGCTCATCCGCTCCACAGGGACCAAATCCAATCCTGGAACATCCTTTCTCCAGTCTTGATTCAAGTATCGCGCCAGCGCGGCAGCATCCACGAAAACGTTAACTTTTAATGTGACGAACTTCTCAAGAAACTCTCGTGCCCGCTCACCATCACTAGCCAACGCCACCAACATTTCGGTGTCATAGCACAAAATGTACGTTGCGCGGCGAAGCCTGAAAGCCTTCTTCATTCCGAACAGCACATTATTGATGGCCGACGGTTCCAATCGATCGAGATCATCGATCACGACGATCAACTTTTTGCCCACTCGCTCAAGCGTCGAATCCAGACTCTCCAGCAATTCGTCCAGTGTATCGCTGCCCGGCTCCAGTTCCACTTTCAGACCAAATAACGAAAACTCGGCCTTGCCTTTCAACAACCGAGAATACCGTGAGGCGAAAGGCTGGAGTTCAGGCACATAGCTTTCCCGCTGGATACACGCAATCAACTCTCTTACAAAGCGCTGAGCGAGGTCGGCATCGCCTGCATACTTCAATGGTTCAAAGCGGAACACAAGAATTTCTGGCTGCTGCCAATGTTTGGCAGCAAGGTTGATAAAGCTTGTCTTGCCAACCCCCCAAGGGCCATCCACACCTAGCACTATCGACTCATGCTGGGTACACGCCAACACCGCATCCGCAAAATCCTTTGCCCTGGGCGCCATGCCGAGCTGGTCGTGTTCGTGCAGCGAAACTTCGTTGTCCTGGAGAAAATGAACCTCCTTGACCGTGTCAGCATGCCTGTTCAGACGCAGATGTGCGGTCAAGACAGACGAGAATATAACAAGCCCACCGATCAGGATCAGAAGCCCCGACGATGCGGGCAGTTTATCGACCTCTTTGTGAAGCACGTCCATCAGCGGCGAAGCGAGTTCGTTCGATACCGCGCCCAGGACAATGAACGCGAGGAGGTCAACGCGCCTGCTTTGCGTGTAACGGCGGGCCAGACAGAGGCCGCCGCGCACATACAGGTAAGCCAGCATCAACGCTGTCATCAATAGTGTGCCCAGCACCCCCCACTTCCAAATAGCAGGATGATGAGCAAGGAGCCCCTTATAGAGGCCGAGACCTAGCCACGTACCAAGTTGATAAATACCGAATATGACAAAGCCCAAGAGATAGGCTTTCAAATACACAAAGAACTCAGGTTCCTGGGCATTGCGTTGCATGTCTACTGCGTCCTTACGTGCACTCCTGGCGCGCAAGTATCCCGCACGACAGAGAAAGCAAGCAAGGTGCCATCATCTGCATCCCTGAAGTCCGGTGGTGGCTGCTCCCACAAACCCGCCTAACATCAGATCGTGTGTCGCCAGCTTTTTTGAACTCTCCCCTCACCCACTCCCTCAATCCTTCAGAGACCCGGGAGTCGTCCCGAAACCCGCCATGACCAAGCCGCCGCAAAAATACAGCGCCAGGATTGGTTTGAGTTCGACTGACAGCAGGAGCTTGGCAACGATGAACGAGCACATGATCCAGGCTGACGCGGGAACCCCTTGGAGCGAATGGCAGAAATCCGCGCACCTGGCCCGGGCCGCCTGGATCACCCCCGAACAACTGTGCCCGCCGGGCCGGCGCTTGGTATTGGTAGCGCCGCATCCGGATGACGAGGTGCTCATGGCGGGCGGATTACTGAGTGACTTCCATGGCCGCGAGCAGGACCTCGTGCTGATCTCTGCCACCGACGGCGAAGGCAGCCACCCAGGCTCGGCACAATGGACTGAACGACGCCTGCGCCACCAGCGCCCACTGGAGAGCCGCCATGCCTTGCAGCAGCTCGATCTGCGGGTCGGCGATCTGGATTGGCGACGGCTGAACCTCAAGGACGGCGCCTTGCCCCGGGACGAGGCCTTCCTGATCAATTACCTGAACCAGTTACTGCAACCCGGCGATCTGTTGATGTGTCCCTGGCGCCACGATGGCCATTGCGACCATGACGCGGTGGGCCGTGCCTGCGCACAGGCCGCCCAGGCGCGCGGGGCAACGCTGGCCGAAGCGCCGATATGGGCGTGGCGCTGGTCGACGCCGGACGATCCTCGGCTACCTTGGCAACGCGCGCGTCGTATCCAGCTCGACGAAGCGAGCCTCGCGCGCAAGCGCCAGGCCATCGCTGCCCATGTCAGTCAGATGGAGGCGGATGCGGACACGCCGCCCGTGGTGCCGCAACAGCTGCTGGAATGCCTGCTGCAGCCTTTTGAACTGGTCTTTATCTGACAGCCAGCCCCTCGCAAGTGCCCCTTCAGCGCCCGCGCTTGAGCGTCTCGCTCGGCAATTCGCGGAACAACTGGCGATAGCTCTCGGAAAACCGCCCCAGGTGCCAGAATGACCAACGCATCGCCACTTCCGCTACCGTCACCTCGCTGGCGCGGCGCAGCAGGTCGCGGCGCGCACCGTTGAGTCGGCGCAGACGCAACCAATGCGCCGGGGGCATGCCGGTAAAGGCCTTGAAGGCCTCCTGCAATTGACGCAACGACACCCCGGCCACCTGCGCCAGCTCCATGAGATTGAGCGTCTCTTCCGGGCAGTCCGCCGCCCATTCGCTGACCCGCTGCATGATCGCCCGCTCTTCACCGCGCTTGCCCAGTGCCTGGCCTTGCAGGCGCTGGCAGGCGTTGTCGAGGATGAACAGGCAGTCATCGAGCAGTTGCTCGGCCAAGGCCTGCCCTTCGAGTGGGCAGTCAGCCTGCGCCAGACGCGTCAGGGTCGCGCTCAGCCAGCTGCCGAACAGCGCATTCTGGCCGCTGCCCAGCGGCACCATGAACAGCCCCTGCAAACGCTCCAGATCCAGGCCGTGCCGCTGCAGGAACGGCTGGTCGAACACCACCGCCACTTCCTGGTAGTTCTCCGGGGTTATCCAGATGTTGCGGCTTTGTTCATTGAGCAGGTACAGGCTGTTCTCGACCTGGTCGAAGCAAAAGGTCAGCGAGCCGCTCGGGGCGCGGAAGAACTGCTCGACTCGGGTATTCAGGCGCTCTTCGTACACCTCGACGCCATCGAGCCCCAGGCAGCGCAGCTGGCCGCTGAAATGCCCGGGTGACATCTGCCGGTACTGCTGCTGCCAGCCAGGGGTGGCACGCACCTGCTCGGTGACATCGGTGGTGTTGAAAGCCTGGACCTGCAAGGCGGTTTGCGTATTCACGCGACGTCCTATATGCACTCTTTTGGTGCATTGATTGACGGAGAAAACGGATAGATCACCCCGAGGGGCAGCGCCCAAGATAGTCCTCAGCGTGACCTGTGGGAAGTGGCGCCGTGAAAAGGTTTGTAATACCTCCTGGAGGTCGACGGCCTTCACGCGCTGCGCATGCCCACCACCAAAACCTAACCAAGAGGTCTGTATGAACGCCCCCTTCGATCAGCTGTCCGCCTGGCTGAAAGAACACCGGATCACCGAAGTCGAATGCGTGGTCAGTGACCTGACCGGCATTGCCCGCGGCAAGATCGCCCCGACCAACAAGTTCCTCAACGAGCGTGGCATGCGCCTGCCCGAGAGTGTGCTGCTGCAGACCGTCACCGGCGACTTCGTCGATGACGACATCTACTACGGCCTGCTCGATCCGGCGGACATCGACATGATCTGCCGCCCTGACCCGGCAGCGGTGTACCAGATCCCTTGGGCGATCGAACCGACCGCCATCGTCATCCATGACACCTTCGACAAGCACGGCAACCCCATCGAGCTGTCGCCGCGCAACGTCCTGAAGAAAGTCCTCAAGCTCTACGCCGACAAGGGCTGGCAGCCGATCGTTGCGCCCGAAATGGAGTTCTACCTCACCCAGCGCTGCGAAGACCCGGACCTGCCGCTGCAGGCGCCATTGGGCCGTTCGGGCCGTGCCGAGAGCGGCCGGCAGTCGTTCTCCATCGATGCCGCGAACGAATTCGACCCGCTGTTCGAGGACGTCTACGACTGGTGCGAAATCCAGTGCCTGGACCTGGACACGCTGATCCACGAAGACGGCCCGGCGCAGATGGAGATCAACTTCCGTCACGGCGACGCCCTGGACCTGGCCGACCAGATCACCGTATTCAAGCGCACCATGCGCGAGGCGGCGCTCAAGCACAATGTCACCGCCACCTTCATGGCCAAGCCGATCACCGACGAGCCGGGCAGTGCCATGCACCTGCACCAGAGCGTGGTCGACATCGCCACCGGCAAGCCGGTGTTCGCCAATGAAGACGGCAGCATGAGCGAGCTGTTCCTGTACCACATCGGTGGCCTGCAGAAGTACATCCCCAAGGTACTGCCGATGTTCGCGCCGAACGTCAACTCGTTCCGCCGCTTCCTGCCGGACACCTCGGCGCCGGTGAACGTGGAATGGGGCGAGGAAAACCGCACCGCCGGCCTGCGCGTGCCGACCTCCAGCCCCGAGGCGATGCGCGTGGAGAACCGCCTGCCGGGCGCCGACGCCAACCCTTACCTGGCGATCGCCGCGAGCCTGCTGTGCGGTTACCTGGGCATGATCGAGAAGATCGAGCCGAGCGCGCCTGTACAGGGCCGCGCCTACGAGCGCCGCAACCTGCGTCTGCCGATCACCATCGAGGATGCGCTGCAGCACATGGAAGACTGCAAGGTCCTGGAAGACTACCTGGGGCGCCAGTTCGTCCAGGGCTACGTCGCGGTCAAGCGCGCCGAGCATGAAAACTTCAAGCGGGTGATCAGCTCCTGGGAGCGCGAGTTCCTGCTGCTGAGCGTGTGACCCCATGGAGGGTTTCTGTGGGAGCGGGTCGATCCGCTCCCACAGGCAACGCGCTGCCCCTGCTTCCGTTTCGAACCCGAAGAACAAGTCCAACGAGGTGCCGACATGCGTCATTTGCAAACCATGATTCCCGCAGCCTTCGCCCTGATGTTCGGCGCGGCCGCCCAGGCCGAGCCCACGGTCAGCGTGTACAACTGGACCGACTACATTGGCGAGACCACCCTGGCCGACTTCCAGGCCAGTACCGGGATCAAGGTGGTCTATGACGTCTTCGACTCCAACGAAACCCTCGAGGGCAAGCTGCTCGCCGGCCGCACCGGCTACGATGTGGTGGTGCCCTCGAACCACTTCCTCGCCCGCCAGGCCAAGGCCGGCGCGTTCCTGCCACTGGATCGCAGCAAGTTGTCGAACTGGCAGCACCTGGACCCGAAACTGCTCAAGCAACTGGAGCAGAACGATCCGGGCAACAAATACGCTGTGCCGTACCTGTGGGGTACCAATGGCATCGGCTACAACGTCGAGAAGGTCAAGGCCGCGCTGGGCATCGACAAGGTCGACTCCTGGGCCGTGCTGTTCGAGCCAGAAAACCTGAAGAAACTCAAGCAATGCGGCGTGGCCTTCATGGACTCGCCTGACGAGCTGTTCCCGGCCATGCTCAACTACCTGGGCATGAACCCACGCAGCGAAGACCCGAAAGACTACGCCAAGGCCGAAGCACGGCTGATGGAGCTGCGCCCGTACATCACCTACTTCCACTCCTCCAAGTACGTCTCGGACCTGGCCAACGGTGACGTGTGCGTGGCCTTCGGCTACTCCGGCGACGTGTTCCAGGCGGCCAACCGCGCCGTGGAAGCCAAGAACGGCGTGAAAATCGCCTACAGCATTCCCAAGGAAGGCAGCAACCTGTGGTTCGACCTGCTGGCCATCCCGAAAGACGCCAGCAATCCTGACCAGGCCCTGGCCTTCATCAACTACCTGCTCGACCCGAAAGTGATCGCCAAGGTCAGCGCCACGGTCGGCTATGCCAATGCCAACCCTGATGCCAAGGCGTTCATGGACAAATCGCTGGTGGAGAATCCCGAGATCTATCCGTCCCAGGAGGTTCTGGACAAGCTCTACGTCTCCAGCACCCCCAGCCCGCAGATCATGCGGGTGATGACCCGCTCCTGGAGCAAGATCAAGTCCAACCGCTGATTCGAGTGTTTCCAATGCCTCATCAAACCGAACACACCGCCTCCTACTACGCCGCCACGGCCCGTGCCACGGCGCCCTACCCCGAACTCGAAGGCGAGTTGAGCGCCGACGTGTGCGTGGTCGGCGGCGGCCTGACCGGCGTCAACACCGCGCTGGAGCTGGCCGAGCGTGGCCTGTCGGTGATTCTGCTGGAGGCCCGCCGCATCGGCTGGGGCGCCAGTGGGCGCAATGGCGGGCAGCTGATCCGTGGTATCGGCCATGACGTCTCGGGCTTTGCTCGCTACGTGGGCCAGGACGGCGTGCGTTACCTCAAGCAGGCAGGCCTGGACTCGGTCGAGCTGGTGGCCAGGCGCATCGAGCAGTACGGCATCGAGTGCGACCTGCGCTGGGGCTTCTGCGAGCTGGCCAACACCCCGGCGCAGTTCGCGGCGTTCAACGACGAACTGCAGGACCTGGCCGAACTGGGCTATCGCCATGAAACCCGGCTGATCGCCCCAACGCGCATCCACGACATCGTCGCCAGCGACCAGTACGCCGGCGGCCTGGTGGACATGGGCTCCGGCCACCTGCACCCACTGGACCTGGTACAGGGCGAGGCCCGCGCCGCCAGCAGCCTTGGCGTGCGAATCTTCGAGCAGAGCGCTGTGCAACGCATCGAACACGGGCCCACCGTCACCCTGCACTGCGCACGCGGCAAGGTACGGGCCAAGAGCCTGGTGCTGGGGTGCAATGCGCACCTGGACGAGCTGGAGCCGCGCTTGACCGGCAAGGTGCTGCCCGCCGGCAGCTACGTGGTGGCGACCGAACCGCTGCCCGAGGCTCTGGCGCGCAGCCTGATTCCGCAGAACATGGCGCTGTGCGACCAGAAGGTCGGCCTTGACTACTACCGCCTGACCGCCGACCGCCGCCTGCTGTTCGGTGGCGCCTGCCACTACTCCGGTCGCGACCCGAAGGACATCGCCGCCTACATGCGCCCGAAAGTGCTGAAGGTGTTCCCGCAACTGGCCGATGTGCGCATCGACTTCCAGTGGGGCGGCATGATCGGCATCACCGCCAACCGCTTCCCCCAGGTCGGCCGCCTGAGCCAGCATCCGAACGTGTATTACGCCCAGGGTTACTCCGGGCATGGCCTGAACGTGACCCACTGGACCGCCAAGCTGTTGGCCGAGGCCATCGCCGTCGGCCACAGCCAGGGCCTGGATATCTTCAGTGCCGTACCGCACCTGACCTTCCCCGGCGGCAAGGCCCTGCGCTCGCCGCTGCTGGCCCTGGGGATGTTGTGGTATCGCGTGCGGGAGGTGCTGGGGTGATCAGAGGATGGCCTGCAGGCCCTTGTCGGCAATGACATTGAGCAGTTTCAGCGCTGGCCCGGCTGGCCGTGTTTCACCCTGCTCCCATTTGCGTACGGTAGACGCACTGGTATGCAAATGCAGTGCGAAAACCGGCTGGCTGAAATTGAGCGCTTCGCGCAGGCGCCTGATATCTAAAGCGGTGAAGTCCCTGACAGGCGCAGGGCAGATGGCTTCGAATTCACGCATCGTCACCTTGCCGACAGCACCAGCCTGGTAAAGCACGGACAGATCGTCACGCAACGACTCAATCAACTTGCTGGTCACAAAGAGATCCTCAAAACATACCCGTAACGGGCATATATTTGCAGTCTTGCCGGTAATGTGACAGTACGACGGTTGAAGATTTCATGTGGGAATTCACATCACAGAACCAAGGGCGCATACCACTCCACCTGCAAACTGGCCAATCGCCAAGCACCTGCTAGCGTTGATCTGGCCTCCCCCTCAATGGACGCTACCCATCATGAAACCGCTGCCTCGCGCCACCCTGCTGTGCGCTGCCGTGCTTGCCCTGGCCGCCTGTTCCAGCAACCGCGTCGATCCGAGCCAGTATTCCGGGTTTCTCAAGGACTACAGCCGGCTCAAGCCGGCGGAAAGTGTTTCCGGGGCACCGGTAATGCGCTGGATCGACCCTGGGATCAAGGCCAGCCAGTATCGACAGGTCTATATCGAGCCCAGCCAGTTCTACCCCAGACCACAACCCACAGCGGTGATCTCGGCGCAGACCCTGCAAGCGATCACCCGCTACTTCGACGACGCCATGCGCCGGGAACTGGGCAGCGTGCTGACGGTGGTCAGCGCTCCTGGCCCGGGAACGATCGTGGTACGCCCGGCGATCACCGCGGTGTCAACCAAGACCGAGGGGCTCAAGCCCTATGAAGTGGTGCCCATCGCCCTGGTGGCCGCAGCGGTGAACACTGCGGCCGGTGGTCGTGACCAGGAAGTGGACATCGCCGTGGAGGCGGCCTTCCTCGACGGCGCCAACCAGAAGGTGCTGGCCCAGGTGGTGCGCAAGGGCACCGGCGAGGCGCTGGAGAACGATACCGCGCAGCTCAAGCTGGAGAACGTCAAGCCGGTGCTCGATGGCTGGGCCAGCGACATGCGCCGTAGCGTCGTGGAACTGCGCAAGAAGGGCCAGTAAACGGCGTCGGATCAGTCTTTCGCCACAGGCATGCCCGAGGTTTCAGTCGTGGTCTGGGCGCTGGCAACCGCGCCCGGGCTGCGGCTGATTACCGCCAACCGGTCCCTGTCGAGTTCGCCCTCCCAGGCTGCAACAGTCAGGGTCGCGACCGCATTGCCGATGATGTTGGTCAGAGATTGGTATTCGGCCATGAAGCGGTCGCCGCCCAGGATCAGCACCATTGCCGCGACCGGTACGCTCGGCACTACCGCAAGGCTTGCGACCAGCGCAACGAAACCCGCGCCGACAGCCCGTATCAGGCGTGCAGCAGGAACGGCAGGGCGTGCTCGAGCAAGGCTTGCGGGGCTTCTTCAGGAATGTAGTGACCACAGGGCAACTCGCTGCCGCGCACGTCCTCGGCACAGGCGCGCCATTCCTTGAGCGGTTCGAAGCACTTGCCGATGACGCCGTCACGACCCCACATCACCAGCAGCGGGGTCCTGACCGTGTTCCCGGCATCGAGATCGGCCTGGTCATGCTCCAGGTCAATGCCTGCAGCCGCCCGATAGTCTTCGCACACGCCACGCGCTGCGCCCGGTAGCGACAGGCAACGACGGTACTCGGCGAACGCCTCGTCGGTGAACGGCGCAAGGCCGGCGCTGCGTCCGCCCATGACGCTGCGCAGGTAGCCTTCCGGGTTGGCTTCGATGAGGGTTTCAGGCAGTGGCGCCGGGCGAATGAGGAAGAACCAGTGCCAGTAGGCACGGGCGAAGGCTTCGTTGGTCTGGCGATACATTGTCAGTGTTGGCGCGATGTCCAGCAGCACCAGGCGGGACAGGCGCTGGGGATGGTCGAGCGCCAGGCGGTGCGCGACCCGCGCGCCGCGGTCGTGGGCCATCAGGGCGAATTGCTCGAACCCCAGGGCATGCATGAGCCCGACCATATCTGCGGCCATGCGGCGCTTGGAATACGCCTCATGCCGGTCGTCGGCCTCAGGCTTGGCCGAATCGCCGTAACCGCGCAGGTCGGCAGCGACCACAGTGAACTGCTCGGCCAGCTTCTCGGCCACCTTGTGCCAGATCACATGGGTCTGCGGGTGGCCGTGCAACAGCAGCAACGCCGGCCCCTTGCCGCCGATACGGTAGGCGATCTCGATACCTTCGACGTGCTGGAAGGCTTTCTTGAAACCCTGGAACATGCCAATCACTCCGTTCGTGTGCACTCGGGCCGCAAGGCGACCCTTCAGGTGCCGAGCATAGCTGCGGCACCGAAGGCATCAAGAACACAAATGCAGAGCGAAGCAACACGAATCGTGAAGCATGGCCTCAGGCAAAGAAGCCGTAGAAAATCGCAGACAAGGTGATCAACCCCACCAGCACGACGAACACGTTCGACAGCGCGCCCGAGTACTTGCGCAGCGAAGGCACCTTGCGCACGGCATACATCGGCATCAGGAACAGCAGGCACGCCAGCACTGGGCCACCGAGGCTTTCGATCAGTCCGAGGATGCTCGGATTGAGGGTCGCCACGATCCAGCAGCCCAGCACCATGAACAGCGCGGTCACCCGCTCCAGGCGCTTGGCCGACCAGCTTTTACCGCGGCTGCGCAGGCTCTTGACGATCATGCCCTGGAAGCCTTCGCTGGCCCCGATGTAGTGACCCAGGAACGACTTGGTGATCGCCACCAGGGCAATCAGGGGGGCGACGAAGGCGATGACCGGCGTCTGGAAGTGGTTGGCCAGGTACGACAGGATCGAGATGTTCTGCACCTTGGCCGCTGCCAGGTCGGCAGGGCTCAGGGCCAGTACGCAACTGAAGCAGAAGAACATCACCGTCAGCACCATCATCACGTGGGCGGTGGCCAGGGTACGGCCGCTCTTGCGGTCGGCATCGGCGCCGTAGCGATGCTTCTGGTCGACGGCGAAGGCCGAGATGATCGGCGAGTGGTTGAACGAGAACACCATCACCGGAATCGCCAGCCACAGGGTCAGCAGCAGCTTGGAGGTGCTCAGGCCTTCGCTGGCCTGGGCGAAGAAGGCGCCGTTCCAGTTGGGGATCAGGCTCACGGCCAGCAGCAGGAGCGAGGCGACGAAGGGATAGACCAGCACGCTCATGACTTTGACGATGATCTGCTGGCCGCAACGCACCACCACCATCAGACCGGCGATCAACAGCAGCGACAACAGTGCACGCGGCGGCGCGGTCACATGCAGTTGGTGCTCGAGGAAGCTGGTCAGGGTATTGGTCAGGGCCACGCTGTAGACCAGCAGGATGGGGAAGATCGCCAGGAAGTAGAGCAAGGTGATGAGCTTGCCGGCACCCACGCCGAAATGCTCCTCGACCACCTCGGTGATGTCTTCATTGCCGCCACGGCGCCCGGAAAGCACGAAGCGGGTCAGCGCACGGTGCGCATAGAAGGTCATCGGGAAGGCCAGCAGCGCGAGGATCAGCAGCGGCCAGAAGCCCCCTACCCCGGCGTTGATCGGCAGGAACAGGGTACCGGCACCGATGGCAGTGCCGTACAGGCCCAGGGCCCAGGTGGTGTCGTGGCGGTTCCAGCTGCGCGTGGCTGTGGTCGAAGCCGGCGCAGCCGAATCCGCACGAACGGTCGTGGTGTTGTGTACATCAGTCATGGGTTTCGCCTTTGTAGTTGTTTTTGTTGCTCGGTGCAGCGGGTGTTGCAAATGGGTTCAGGCTTGTGGAGCCGGACGCCTACAGGAGCGGGTTTGAAGCAGAGAACTCAGCACTCGACAAAGGCAACGGCCAGGCCGCCGCGCGAGGTTTCCTTGTAGTTGGCGTGCATGTCCGCGCCGGTGTCGCGCATGGTGCGGATCACCCGGTCGAGGGAGATGAAATGCTCGCCATCACCCCGCAAGGCCATCTGCACGGCATTGATCGCCTTCACGGCGGCGATGGCGTTGCGCTCGATGCACGGCACCTGGACCAGACCGCCGACCGGATCGCAGGTCAGGCCGAGGTTGTGCTCCAGGGCGATTTCAGCGGCGTTTTCCAGTTGCGGCGGGGTGGCGCCGAGCACTTCGGCAAGGCCTGCAGCAGCCATGGAGCAGGCCGAACCGACCTCACCCTGGCAACCCACTTCGGCGCCGGAGATCGATGCGTTTTTCTTGCACAGGATGCCGACCGCCGCAGCGGCCAGCAGGAACGCCACCACGTCGTCGTCGCAGGCCGCGGGGTTGAACTTCATGTAGTAGTGCAGCACCGCCGGGATGATGCCGGCTGCGCCATTGGTCGGTGCCGTGACCATGCGCCCGCCAGCGGCGTTTTCTTCGTTGACCGCCAGCGCGAACAGGTTGACCCACTCCATCGCGCTCAGGGTCGAGCCGATCACGTTGGGCTTGCCCAACTCCTGCAAGCTGCGGTGCAGGCGCGCAGCGCGGCGCTTGACCTTGAGCCCACCCGGCAGGATGCCTTCATTACGCAGGCCGTTATCGACGCATTCGCGCATGGCGGCCCAGATGCTCAGCAGGCCGCTGCGGATCTCGTGTTCGCTGCGCCAGGCGCGCTCGTTGGCCATCATCAACTGGCCAACGGTCAAGCCATGGGTCTTGCACAGCGCCAGCAGCTCGGCGCCTGAGGAAAACTCGTACGGCAGCTCGACGTGCACGTCGGCACTGGCCGGCGCATCGATTTCGGCCTGCTCGATGATGAAGCCGCCGCCAACGGAGTAGTAGGTCTGGGTCAGCAGGCTGCCCTGCCCGCCCAGTGCTTCCAGGCTCATGGCGTTGGGGTGGTAGTCCAGGCTCTCGTCGAGCAGGCGCATGTCGCGGCTGTACTGGAACGCCACCGGATGCGAGCCATCGAGCATCAAGCACTGCTCCTGCATCAACTGGTCGATGCGCGGCTCGATGCTGTGCGGGTCGATGCGGTCCGGCCACTCGCCCATCAGGCCCAGCAGGCAGGCGCGGTCGGTGGCGTGACCGATGCCGGTGGCCGACAGCGAGCCATACAGGCGCACCTCCACCCGCTGCACCTGGGCCAGCAGGCCATGTTCGCGCAGCCGTTGGGCAAAGGTGGCGGCGGCACGCATGGGCCCCACGGTGTGGGAGCTGGACGGCCCGATGCCGATCTTGAAGAGGTCGAAAACACTGATAGCCATGCTAATGCCTGACCGCTGCGACGTTGTTTGCCGCTGCGCGGTCCTCCGGAAAAATTGATGGGTATTGCGAATTTGCGCGATACTGCCGCGCTCGCCTGACGATGACCAACGAAAATTCCTAAGCAAGCCTTTAGCGGGACTAAACAATGAAAGGGCAACTCAACGGCCAGGTATTCGTCTGGCTGCATGTGTTCTCCTGTGCGGCGCGGCATCTGTCGTTTACCCGCTGTGCCGAAGAACTGCACATCACCCCCGGGGCGGTCAGCCAGCAGATGCGCCAGCTTGAAGAGCGCCTGGGCTTCGCCCTGTTCCTGCGCCGCGCCCGTGGTGTGGAGCTGACCGCCGAGGGGCAGCGCCTGGCGCAGACTGTCGCCGAGGCCTATGGCAGCATCGAAGCCGAATTGCTGCGCCTGGACGCGGGTGAAATTCGCGGCACCTTGCGCCTGCGCTCGATCCCTTCGTTCCTCGCCAAATGGCTGACCCCGCGCCTGCCACGCTTCCAGCAGCGCTACCCGGACATCGAGCTGCGCCTGGTGGCCGAAGACAGCAAGCAGGCCCTGCATGACGGCGACTTCGATCTGGCGATCGACCTCAATGACGGCAGCTACCCCGGAATGCTCTCGACGCCGCTGCTGGACGAGCAGATCTTTCCGGTCTGCTCTCCCGCCCTGCTACGCGGTCGCCCGCCGCTGCACGGGCCGGCCGATCTGGTCCACTATCCGCTGCTGCACGACATCACGGCCTGGCGCGGCAGTTCGGAATACGCAGAGTGGGAGTTCTACCTGGAGGGCATCGGCGCGGGTGGCCTGAACGTGCGCCGCGGCCACACCTTCAACCGCAATCACCTGACCATCGAGGCGGCGATTGCTGGTATCGGCGTCGCGATTGCGCGCCGTACCTTGCTCAACGATGAACTGGAACGCGGCACCCTGATCGTGCCTTTCGGGGTGTCGATCCCCAATCACAAACGCTATGTGTTGCTCTACCCGCCAGGCGGCCTGACCCAACCCGGCGCCCGCGCGGTGCACGATTGGCTGGTGGAGGAAGCGCAGACCTTCCGGGCCCTGCATCCGCTGATGTAGTACCTTGGAGGTTCACAAGCGTCGCAGTGGGGCGCGCTTCCCCACCGCCACTCCCCTTTATCGGGAATCACCTGCGCAGCGCGTACTGGTTCACCGCCTTGGGCAGGCCAAGGTGCTCGCGCAGCGTGCTGCCCTGGTATTCGCGCCGAAACAACCCGCGCCGCTGCAGCAACGGCACCACTTCCTCGACGAACACCCGCGCGCCTGAAGGAAACATGTCAGGCATGATGTTGAAGCCATCTCCCGCCCCCGCCAGGAACCACTCGGCCAGGGTGTCGGCGACTTGCTCGGGCGTACCGACCGCCAGCCGATGGCCTACCAGGATGCGTCGCGACAACTGGCGAATGGTCAGGTTTTCGCGCCGGGCCAGGTTCAGTTGCGCCTCGAGAAAGCCATGGGAACCCTGCTCGAACGCAGCCACCGGGCCGATCCTGGCCCAGGGCAAGGGCGCATCCGGGTCCAGCTCGCGCGCATCGATACCGATGCGTCCGGCCACTTGCTGCAACAGGCCATGCTCGCCATGCCAGGCGTTGAGCTCGTCGAAACGCGCATGGGCCTCAGCCTCGGTGCTGCCGATCACCGTCGACAGGCCGGGCATGATCTTCAGGTGCCTCGGGTCTCGCCCCCAGGCCTTGGCGCGGGCTTTCATCTCCCGGTAGAAGGCCTGCCCGTCAGGCAAGGTGGTCTGGGTGGTGAAGATCGCATCGGCATAGCGCGACCCCAGCGCCTTGCCGCCTTCGGAAGAACCGGCCTGGACCAGGACCGGACGCCCCTGGGGCGAGCGCGGCAGGTTCAGCGGACCCTTGACCTGAAAGTGCCGGCCCTTGAAGTCGACGGTATGGACCTTGTCCGGGTCGGCGAAGCGCCCCCCTGCCCGGTCCCCGATCACTGCATCCTCTTCCCAGCTGTCCCACAGCTTGAGCGTCACCTCGAGAAATTCCTCGGCGCGGCCATAGCGATCGACATGCAGCGGCGCACCCGCCAGGCCGAAATTCTGCGCGGCCGCGTCGCCGGCGTTGGTGACCACGTTCCATGCGGCGCGCCCACCACTGATGTGGTCCAGCGAGGCGATGCGCCGGGCCAGGTTGAACGGTTCGTTGTAGGTGCTCGAACAGGTGGCGATCACCCCAATGCGCTCGGTGGCAGCGGCCACGGCGGTCAGCAGCAGGGTCGGCTCCAGCCGCCCGCCCGGCTGGCTGGCGACATCACCGGGCAGTGCCGGGCCATCAGCGAGAAAGATCGCATCCAGGCAGCCCTTTTCCGAAAGCCGGGCGATATCGCGGTAGTAGGCGACATCGACATATGCATCGATGGCCGCCTCGCCCTGGCGCCAGGCCGCAGCATGGGCGCCGAACCCGAGGATGTTCATGCCCAGGCTCATCTGCGCTTGATCTGTGCTCATGAGGCTCTCCCCGCACTCAGAATCGGAAGGCAACGCCAGTGGTCACGTTGAACGCGTCCCCTGGGTAGAAGTTCGCAGAGTCGCGCCCGCCTGCGTCATAGGCGGTGTTGGTGGCGCTGGCATAGCGCTGGTTGGTGAGGTTGCGCAGATCGGCGAACACTTCCCACTTGCGGCTCGGCGCCTGGTAGCCGAACTTGGCGCCCCACAGCAGGTACGAGGGCGTCTGCCAGGTGTTGGCGTAGTCGATGTAGTAGCTGGACGCGGCACGCAGGTTGAGCGAGGCGTAGAAACCGCTGGCCTGGCGATAGGCGAGCTCGGCCTGGTAGACCTGACGCGGCAGGCCGGGCAGTTGGTTGTCGCCGAAGCGTTCGTCGTGGCGGTACTTGAAGTCGTTGAGGGTGTAGGCCTGGCGCAGGTCGAGGGTGTCGCCGTTGGCACCGGTCCAGAGCAAGGCATTGAGCCCCGCTTCGATGCCTTGATGAAGGGTCGGGCTGGCATTGGAGGTGGCCGTGAGCTGGTCCTGGGTGGCGGTTGCCTGTTGCACGACCACGGTCAACAGCTCTTTCTGCACCCAGGAGCGGTACAGGGTCAGGCTGCCATCGAAGATCCCATGGCTGCCGCGTACCCCCACCTCGAAGGTCGTGGCCTTCTGCGGCCGGACATCGTAGAGGAAAGGATTGCTGGTGCTGCCCAATTGCCAGGTCACCGGCGGGTCGATGCTGCGGCTGACGTTGCTGAACAGCTGGAATTCGGGGTTGATCTGGTAGCGCAGTCCCAGCCGCGGCGCCAGGTCGTTCTCGACGTATTCGACGCGGGTGGGGAAGTTGCTGGGGTTGGCCGCGGTCAGGGTACTCGCCTCGATCTCGCCCTTGCGACGGATGTTGACGAACGACAGCCCCGACGACAACCACAGGTCATCGGCCAGTTGCAGCTCGTTGGCCAGTGTCAGCACGGTATCGCGCGAGCCGGTGTAGTTGGTTTCCTGGGTCTTGAGCCCGGTGGCGCGGCTGTGCGCCTTGACATCGGCCAGGTAGGCGCGGGTGTTGCTGAAGATCACGCTGCTGTCACTGGGCAGGCCGAGGAAGGTGTCGCCGGTACGCAGGTAGCGCAGGGTCAGGTTGATATCCTTCGAGCGCCAATCCTGCGGCGCCAGGGCATAGCGCCAGCCATTGAGCAGCGGGTAGTTGTTGTACGACGCGCCGACTTCGAGCCTGGCGCCATCGTCGAAGGTGTAGGTGGTCTTGTTGCCGATGAAAGTGGTGCCGTCCTTGCGCCGCCCAGTGGGCACCAGGTTGCTGCGCGGGTCATGCTTGAGCTGTGCGCGGGTCAGGGTGTTGCCGTTGATCAACTGCTCTTCGCGGTACTTGAAGAACATGCGGGTCTGCAGCTTGGGGCTGAATACGTGGCCGAAGTTGGCGGCTATGCCGCGACCTTCGTTACTGGCGTGATCCTGGTAACCGTCGCGCTCGTTGTGCAGCACGTTGATGTAGTAGTCGGTGTCGCCCACCACACCGCCCGTGCTCAGCTGCTGCTTGCGGTAGCCATAGCTGCCGACCTCGAAGCGTGCATAGTTGCCAGGGTCGGTACGGCCGGTCTTGCTGACCATGTTGATCGCCCCGCCCAGTGCCAACGCGCCGTACTCGTAAGCGTTGGCGCCGTAGAGCACCTCGGTGTGATCCACCGCCTGCATGTCGAGGAAGTCTTCCTGGGTGCCACCGGGGCCGGTGATCGGCAGGCCGTCGAAGAGAAACTTGGTGCCCAGTACATAGCCTTGGTAGAAGGTGTTGAGCCCCGAGCCGCGGATCGAGATCTTGTTCGCAGCCGTGCCGCTGGTGCCCTGGGCGAACACACCGGGCTGCAGCGCCAGTACGTCCTCGGCGTTGGCCGCACGGCCCTGCTCGACTTTGCGGTTGTCGACCACCGCCGTATTGCCAGCAACCTTCTGCAGGCGCTTCTGGTCCTGCTGGGCGCCGGTTGCCGCGGCGCCGGTGACCGTCACCGTGCCCAAGGTGGATTCCTCGGCGGCCAGCGTTGCCGGGCTGAAGGCAGCCAGTAACAACGGCAGGCTGGCGGCGGTCACCAGGCTGAAACGCGGCTGAGTGGAAAATCGAACTTTCGCACGCACTACTGATACTCCCCATTTATATATAAGGCCGTGTTTCGCTGTTGTTCACGAAGTACGGTCGGGCATTCAAATGGGGTTATTGCAGTTGTTGTGCCAAGGCACTGAATACACTATTTCAGCGATTCGCTTGTTGGAGGACGGGCTATTTGTGCAACCCGCTGTTCAATAAACAACAGTTCAAGGCCACACCAGGAACTTCAGCTGTGATTCGGGTATTTCGATATAACGACCGCTGTTCGAAACTCAACAACCGGTCAACAGAAGTTCTCTGGGAACACACAACGTTCAATCCTTCGCGCGCTGTATTGGGCGTTCCGGCGCTTTCGCGGGCAATCGAGGCGCCAAACCGCCGCACTGCAGCAGGTGGTGACCTGTCTGCAGGGGCGGGTTCATCAATCAACGCTGCTCGAACACCGGATACGACGCCTGCTCGATCGCTACCATGGCCTGCGCCTCGGTCATCACACCGGACTCGGCCAGGATCGCCAGCAGCGAGCGCCCTTCACGCACCGACTGACGCGCCAGCTTGCTGACCTGGGCATAACCCAGGCGCGGCACCAGGGCCGTCGCCACCGCCATCGAATCGGTCAAATGCGCCAGGTTGCGAGCTTCGTCAGCCTGGATGCCGGCCACGCACTTCTCACGAAAACGCTGGATGCCCTGAGTGAGCAAGGTGATGCTGTCGAACACTCGCGAGGCCACCACCGGCTCGAAATGGTTGATCTCGAGCTCGCCGTACTGCACTGCCTGAGCCACTGCCACATCGTTGCCAATGATCGCGAAGCTCAGCTGGATCATCGCCATCGGCAGCACCGGATTGACCTTGCCGGGCATGATCGAGGAGCCGGCCTGGGCTTCGGGCAGCTTGAGTTCGCCCATGCCGCCCACCGGCCCCGACGACAGCTTGGTCAGGTCGGCGGCGATCTTCGCCAGCGAGGTGGCGCAGGTACGCAGCTCGCCAGATACGCGGCCGAACACATCCATGTTCTGCATCGCATCGAAGGGGTTGGCTGGCGACTGGTAGGCGACACCGGTAATCGTCACCAGATGCCGGTAGACCGCCGCGCGGTAAGCCTTCGGCGCGCCGAAACCGGTGCCGATGGCGGTGCCGCCCAAAGGCAGTGTGTGCAGCTTTTCACGCACGGCGACCAGTTCGTCGGCCAGGCGGTGAGTCAGCGCGGCGTACCCCCCGAACAACTGCCCCAGGCGCATGGGCTGGGCGTCCTGCAGGCAGGTGCGGCCCAAGTGAAGGATATCGGCGAACTCCAGCGCCTTGGCATCGAACACCTGGGCCAGCAGGCGTACCTGCTCGATCAGCCCGGCAAGCATGGCGTGGGTGGCGATCTTCAACGCTGCCGGGTACACGTCGTTGGTGGACTGCGAGATGTTGACGTGGTCGTTGGGGTGCACCACCTCGTAGCTGCCCGGCGCATGGCCGAGGAACTGCTGGGCGCGGTTGGCGATGACTTCGTTGAAGTTCATGTTGGTCGAGGTGCCGCCTGAGCCTTCCAGCAGATCGACGATCAGCGAGTCGTCACATGCACCGGCGATCACCGCCTGGCAGGCTTGGGCAATGGCGTCGGCCTGGGCCTGGGCGATCACCCCGCATTCATGGTTGGCCAGCGCTGCGGCCCACTTGCACTGGGCAAAGGCATCGCGAAAGGCCGGGTAATGGGCGATGCTCAGCGGCGACACGCTCAGGTTGTCGAAGCCGCGCAGCGAATTCACGCCATAGAGCTTGTCGGCAGCAATGCGCACTTCGCCCACATAATCCTGCTCGACGCGTGCATCGAGGCGATCAAAAGTACTCACGGGTATTTCCCTCATCGAATTTGACTAATGCCTCGACGCCCTTGCCCAGCGCCGCCAGGCGCGGCAGGAAGCCATCGAGGATGACAGCACGCGCCGACTCGCAGGCATCTGCGAAGAAGGCACCGTATTCGTTGCGCCGCGCCACCAGGTAGAGCGAGCGCTCCAGGCTCAGCTCAGGGGTCAGGTGCGCGGTGACGTTGTCGACCCAGGGCATGGCCTGCAGAAAGCACATCGGGCTGGTCACCGCCCAGCCGATGCCTTCGGCGACCATCGCGGTCAGGGCGTCGGCGTTGTCCAGTTCCAGGCGGTTGGGCACCCGCACATTGAGGCCGCGCAGGTGCCGCTCGATCTGCAGGCCGACCTGCGACAGGCGATTGAAACGCACCACCGGCAGCACATTGGCCAGCGCCCGCACATCGTCGAGGCTGTGCAGCGCTCGCCCCAGCGCCTTGGGCGTAATCACGAAATAGCGCTCGGTGAACAAGCGATAGCGGATCACGTCGTTGGCATCCATCAGCGGATCGCTGGTGACGATCAGGTCCAGGTCGCGGCGCAGCAACGACTCGCCCTGCTGCGGGCTGAGGCCGGTACGCACCGACAACTGCGTGACCTGGCCAAGCATCTGCCGGGTGAACATCGAGCCACAGGTAGCGGCGAAGGAATCGACCAGGCCAATGCGCAGGTCGGGTTTGACCCCGCGCCCGGCATCGAGCACCTGCGCCTTGAGGTTGGACAGCTCCTCGCTGAGCAGCGCGCCTCGGTTGCGCAGGGCCAGGCCGAACGTAGTCAGGGTCAGCGGCCGCGTGGTGCGGTCCACCAGCACCACGCCAAGATCGTCCTCCAGCTGGCGTACCAGCTGCGATACCCCGGATTGGGAGATGCCCATGCGACTGGCCGCACCGGACATGCTGCCCTCCTCGGCCACAGCGATGAACACCTGGACCGCGTACATGTCGATGAGTCTGTTGCCAGGCATGCTCAAGCTCCCGTGTGGGTGATCAATGGGCGTTCAACGGCCGCTCTTCAGGTTTGCCGTCGCCCTCCTCCGGCGTGACCGCCGCCAGGCGCTCCTGGCTGGTTTCCGGGGCGAACAGGTGGCAGAACACACCGCCGAACAGCAGCACCCCGACGCACACGCCCAGCGCCGTGTGCACCCCCAGATGCTGCACGGCGATCGGCAACAGGAAGGTGGCGAACGCCGAGCCGAAGCGGCTGGCGGCCACGGCCAGGCCGATGCCCGAAGCACGCAGGTGGGTGGGGAACAGCTCCGGCGGGTAGACGAACTCCAGGTTGACCGCTGCCGCCAGCACGCACGCGAAGAAGCCGAACGCAATGATGGTGCCCAGCGCCCCGAAGTTCGCCCAGGCCAGTACGGCCAGGCCCACGGCGCTCAGGTAGAAGGTGCCGATCAGGAAGCTGCGGCGCGAAATGCGGTCGATGATCAGCAGGCCGAACAGAGCGCCCAGCATCAGCAACACGTTGTAGACCAGCCCGCCGACGAACTTGTCCTGCACGTTCAATGCTTCGAGCACACGCGGCGAGAAGGTGCCCAGGGCGAAGAAGGGAATCACCTGGCAGGTGTAGAACACGCAACCGACCAGCGTGTTCTTGCGCCAGCGGCGGCTGAACAGCTCGCTGAAGCTGCCGCGTTGCTGCGCCGCTGCCGGTGGCGCGACGGGCAAGGTCACGTGCGCACCGAACTTGGCCTGGACGATGGCCAGCGCCTCGGCACTGCGACCGCGCGCCATCAGCCAGATCGGCGATTCCGGCACACCCAGGCGCAACGGCAGGATCAACAAGGCCGGCACACCGCTCAAAGCCAGCATCAGGCGCCAGGCGTCCGGGCCGATATCACGGATGGCGAAGCCCACCAGGTACGCGGCGACGTAACCTGCGGCCCAGGCGGCGGCCAGTACACTCAGTAAACGCCCGCGATAACGGCGTGGGGCGAACTCGGTGACCAGCGACTTGCTCACCACATAGTCGAACCCCAGCACCAGCCCGAGCAGCAGGCGCAGGGCCAGAAGTTGCTCGGGCGAAGTAACGAAGAACTGCGAAGCTGAAATAACCGCGAACAGCAACATGTCCCAGGCAAAGATACGGCGCCTGCCGAACTTATCGGCCAAAGGCCCTGCAAACAAACTGCCGAGAAACAGACCGGCCAGTGACGCCGCGCCGAGCAAACCCATCCATAGCGCATTCAATTGCAACGGCCCCGCCGCCATGCTGACGGCAATGCCGATAATCCCTAGCACGAATCCGTCACTGAATTGACCGCCCGTACCACTGAACACCGTCTTGATATGAAAACGGCTGAGTGGGAGGTCTTCGAACGAAACTTGGCTACTCATTCGTGTCTCCACTTGCTTCTTGTAGTTGTGAGCCGGCTCGGGTGGCCGGTTACGAATAAGTCTACGGTCACAACTTCAGCAAAACAGCAGGTGCGCTGACAGTATCAAGAATGCTGATAGTGTAAGCCGCAATTGTTGATGAAGTCGGGCGGCCGATATGCGGTCGCTCGTCTGGCAATTGCTCGCAGGGGGAACTCTGGCCAATGGCCGCACCTCTTAATTGCATGCACGAGATCCCTTGGGCTGTGATGCTTCTGGAGGACTGATCATGCGTTATTCACTGCTTGTTCCGGCACTGCTGCTGTGCATTCCCGCAGGGTCCGCCCTGGCCCGTGTCGACGCGGGCGATGTGGCCACCTCGGCAGGGGTTTCTGCTTCGCTCTACTCCACATTCAAGGATGACAAACGGATCATTCCGGCGCGCGACGAGCTGTCTGCGTTCGTGGCCAGTGGCGGTGCGATTCGCGGGGCGTATGTGGAGTCGGCGCTGGAGCAGGTACGCCAGAGCCATCCAGGATTGCAGGCCAGTGATGAAGAACTGGCCAAGGCGCTGTTGTCGCAGGATGAGGTTGTCGCGGATCATTGATGACTGTGGTGTTCTTTTCGCGGGCAAGTCGCAGCGGCGGTTCACAGCTGCGACGTGCCCGCGAAAAGAATACCCATGATCTCAGGCTTCTCCACGCCACTGCGAAGGGCTCACCCCGGTCTTGCGCCTGAACACTCTCGCCAGCGCCGAAGGGCTCTGGTACCCCACCTCATCCGCCACCAGCGCCAGCGGCCTGCCCTCGCGGATACGCTTCTGCGCAAGCCCGATGCGCCAATCTGCCAGGTAATCCCCCGGGGTACTGCCCACCACCGCGCGAAAGTGCGCGGCAAAGCTCGCCCGCGACATCCCCGCCAACGATGCCAGCGCCTCCACGCTCCAGTTGTGCGCAGGGGCGTCATGCATCGCCACCAGCGCCCGCGACAGGCGCTTGTCGGCCAGCCCGGCCAACATGCCTGAAGCCATCTGGCCATCGCCGAGCAACTGTCGCAACAGCTGGATCACCATCAGCTCGAACAACCGGTTGAGCACCAGTTCGCGTCCGCAATCATCGCCGAAGGCTTCGGTGAACAGCCAGTCGCTGCTGGCCTGCAACCCGGTCAGGGCGCTCAGCGGGCTGACCAGCGCGTCCGGCAATGCACGGGTCAGCGGATTGTCCGGGCCACCGGTGAACGCCAAGGTGGCGCAGACCAGTTCGGCATTGTCCGACTCGCTGGCCAGCAGTTGGTGGGTCTGCGGACGTATCAGCAAAATCAGGCTGGGTTCTTCCAGCACCTGCTCGTGCCCGGCCGGGCCTCTGAAGCGCAGGCGCCCGGCGCGCAGCAGATGCACATGACCACTGCGCTGCTCGCCATCGAAACGCGAGAGGCCGCAGAAGCCGCCCTGATGGAACGTCGAGGCGTTGAAGTCGAAATGGTTGAGCAGCGTGGCGAGGCGGTCCATGGCAGATCCATATTTAGACGATCAGTCGCATAAACTGGACGATATGAACCCGAAAGGCAATTCCTGCTGGGTAATCTGTACCCAAGCTTGAACAGCAAGCTCCCACTCAGACAGGAGATTCACCATGACTCGCATTGCCGCCCTGACCATCGAACAAGCCCCTGAAGCCGCCCGCCCAGCCCTGCAAGGCGTGGAAAAAGGCCTGGGCTTCCTGCCCAACGCCTTCGCCACCATGGCCCACTCCCCAGCCGCACTCAACGGCTACATGGCCTTGGCCCAGGCCATGGGCAAGAACAGCCTGACCCCGGCCGAACGCGAGGTCGTGGCCCTGGCGGCATCCCAGGTCAATGGGTGTGAGTACTGCGTGGCTGCGCACAGCTTCTTCGGCGGTAAGTCGGGGCTGAGCGAGGCTGATATCCAGGCAGCACGCGCCGGCACCCTGAATCCGGTAGCCGTGCTTGCCCGCGCGGTGACGCTGAATCGCGGCCAGGTGCCCGACGGTGTGCTGGCCGAGGTACGCGCCGGAGGGTTGGACAATGCGCGGATCGTCGATGTGATTGCCCAGGTGACGCTGCTGACCTTGACCAACTACCTGAACAATGTGGCGCGGACCGAAGTGGACTTCCCACCACGCGGTGCCTGATCGGCCAAGAGCAGCAGCCCTCTCGCGGGACAAGCCGCGAGGGGGCTGCTCTGTCAGCGCACACTTTCAAAGAAAAGCCGAAAGTCTAACTTCCATAACGATGTTTTTCAGCCAAACCACGTTAGCTAAGGTATTCCCATCGCCCATCGATACCCAAGGAACCCCCATGAAAGCCATCGTCTTCACCGAACATGGTCTGCCCATCGACAGCGCCCAAGCCCTGTTCGACAGCGAACTGCCCCACCCCACCCCAGGCCCACGCGACCTGCTGGTGGAGGTCCAGGCCATTTCAGTCAACCCGGTCGACACCAAGATCCGCGCCGGCGCCGGCAAGACGGCCCCGCGGGTGCTGGGTTGGGATGCGGTCGGGACCGTCCGTGAAATCGGCACCGAAGTCACCCTGTTCCAGCCCGGTGACCAGGTCTATTACGCCGGAGCCATCGATCGCCCCGGCAGCAACAGCCAATTGCACCTGGTCGACGAACGCATCGTCGGCCACAAGCCACGCAGCCTGGACAACGCCAGCGCCGCAGCATTGCCGCTGACCTCGATCACCGCCTGGGAATTGCTGTTCGACCGATTGGGTGTCGTTGAAAACGCAGGCCACGGCCAGAGCTTGCTGATCATCGGCGCGGCTGGTGGCGTGGGTTCGATCCTGCTTCAATTGGCACGCCAGCTCACCGGCCTCACCGTGATCGGCACCGCCTCTCGCCCCGAAACCCGTCAGTGGGTGAGCGAGCTGGGCGCGCACCATGTGATCGACCACAGCCAGCCGCTGGTCGAGCAACTGAACGCCATCGGCTACCCCGAGGTCGACCTGGTGATCAGCCTGACCCACACCGACAGTCACTTTGCGCAACTGATCGCGGCGCTGCGCCCGCAGGGCAAGCTGGCGCTGATCGACGATCCGGCCAGCCTCGACGTGGTGCCGCTCAAGCGCAAGTCGCTGTCGCTGCACTGGGAACTGATGTTCACCCGTTCGCTCTATCAGACCAGCGACATGATCAAGCAGCACGAGTTGCTGGAGCGGGTGGCGAAGCTGATCGACGATGGTGTGCTCAAGACCACGCTGGGTGAGCATTTCGGCACCATCAATGCCGCCAACCTGCGCCGAGCCCACGCGCTGATCGAAAGTGGCCGGGCCAAGGGCAAGATCGTGCTGGAGGGGTTCGGGGACTGATTTCAGTCATGCGGTGAGGGGGTCGCGAGCACGTCGCAACGCCGCTGCCCCCCACTGCCACATGTGTCGCCATCGATAAACAGGCTCGACATATCATTCCGCGTGATAATGACCTTCGCGCCATTCGATTCGTTCCTGTAACGCAACACACTCATGATCCGCCCACTATCAATACAGTGGCGGAGTTCTCCATGGAATATTCATTCAAGGCCCTGCGCTATCCCCTCGCTGCCCTGGCAGTGGCGGTGATCAGCGCTTGCGGTAAAACCCCCGACGCCATGCAGGCTCCCGCCGCCCCCAAGGTGAGCGTGGCCAAGGTGATCGAGCAGCCGATCAACGAATGGGATGAGTTCACCGGACGCCTGGAAGCCCCGGAAACCGTGGAAGTCCGCCCGCGCGTCTCCGGCCAGATCGACCTGGTGGCCTTCACCGAAGGCGCTCAGGTCAAGAAAGGCGACCTGCTGTTCCAGATCGACCCGCGCCCGTTCCAGGCTGAAGTCCGTCGCCTCGAAGCCCAATTGCAACAGGCCAAGGCCACCGCCATCCGCAGCGCCAACGAAGCCCGCCGTGGCGAGCGCCTGCGCGACAGCAACGCCATCTCCGCCGAGCTTGCCGAATCGCGCACCAGCGCCGCCGCCGAGGCCCGCGCCGGGGTGGATGCGATCCAGGCCCAGCTCGACCTGGCCCGCCTGAACCTGAGCTTCACCCGCGTCACCTCGCCGATCAGTGGCCGCGTCAGCCGTGCCGACTTCACCGCTGGCAATATCGTCACCGCCGACGTCACCCCGCTGACCAGCGTGGTCTCCACCGACAAGGTCTACGCCTACTTCGACGCCGACGAGCGCGTGTACCTCAAGTACACCCAGCTTGCCCGCCAGGGCCAGCGCGGCCAGACCACCCCGGTGTACCTGGGCCTGACCAACGAGACCGGCAACCCGCACCTGGGCCAGATGAACTTCGTCGACAACCAGGTCAACCCGCGCACCGGCACCATCCGTGGTCGCGCCGTGTTCGACAACCGCGATGGCCAATTCACCCCAGGCCTCTACGCCCGCCTCAAGCTGGTCGGCAGCGCCAAGTACGACGCCGTGCTGATCAATGACGAAGCGGTCGGCACCGACCTTGGCAAGAAGTTCGTGCTGGTCATGGACAAGGACAACAAGGCCGCCTACCGCGCGGTGGAACTGGGTCCGAAGCTCGAAGGCCTGCGTATCGTGCGCAGCGGCCTGAGCAAGGACGACCGCATCGTGGTCAAGGGCCTGCAGCGTGTGCGCCCAGGCTCGCCGGTCACCCCGGAGGAAACCCCGATGGCCAGTGAAGAAACCCTCGCCACCCTCGCCCGTCAGCGCCAGGCGCTGGAAGCCAGCAATCCGGCACCGGCGGTGGCAGGTTCGAATGTGAAAGTCGCCAGTGCCCAGGCACCGCGCGGTTAAGGGACAACATCGATGAACTTCTCGAAATTCTTCATCACCCGCCCGATCTTCGCCGCCGTGCTCTCGCTCGTGCTGCTGATCGCCGGTGGCATCTCGCTGTTCCAGTTGCCGATCAGCGAATACCCTGAAGTGGTGCCACCGACCGTGGTCGTGCGCGCCAACTTCCCGGGCGCCAACCCCAAGGTAATCGGCGAAACCGTCGCCGCACCGCTTGAACAAGCCATTACCGGTGTCGAGAACATGCTCTACATGTCCTCGCAGTCCACCGCCGATGGCAAGCTGACCCTGACCATCACCTTCGCCCTGGGCACCGACCTGGACAACGCGCAGGTGCAGGTACAGAACCGCGTGACCCGGACCCAGCCCAAGCTGCCCGAGGAAGTGACGCGCATCGGTATCACCGTCGACAAGGCCTCGCCCGACCTGACCATGGTCGTGCACCTGACCTCGCCGGACCAGCGCTACGACATGCTCTACCTGTCCAACTACGCCATCCTCAACATCAAGGATGAGCTGGCGCGCCTGGGTGGTGTCGGTGACGTGCAGCTGTTCGGCATGGGCGACTACTCCCTGCGTGTGTGGCTGGACCCGAACAAGACCGCCTCGCGCAACCTGACTGCCAGCGACGTGGTCGCGGCGATCCGCGAACAGAACCGCCAGGTCGCTGCCGGTCAGTTGGGCGCACCGCCCGCCCCCGGCTCGACCAGCTTCCAGTTGTCGATCAACACCCAGGGCCGTCTGGTCAGCGAGGAAGAGTTCGAGAACATCATCATCCGCGCCGGCGCCGACGGCGAGATCACCCGCCTGAAAGACATTGCACGCGTCGAGCTGGGCTCCAGCCAGTACGCCCTCCGCTCGCTGCTGAACAACCAGCCGGCGGTAGCGATCCCGATCTTCCAGCGCCCTGGCTCCAACGCCATCGAGATCTCCGACGAAGTGCGGGCGAAGATGGCCGAGTTGAAGAAGGACTTCCCGGAAGGGATGGACTACAGCATCGTCTATGACCCGACCGTGTTCGTCCGCGGCTCGATCGAAGCGGTAGTGCACACCCTGTTCGAAGCCCTGGTGCTGGTCGTGCTGGTCGTGATCCTGTTCCTGCAGACCTGGCGCGCCTCGATCATCCCGCTGATGGCCGTACCGGTCTCGCTGATCGGTACCTTCGCGGTGATGCATCTGTTTGGCTTCTCGCTCAACGCCTTGTCGCTATTCGGCCTGGTCCTGGCGATCGGGATCGTGGTGGACGACGCGATCGTCGTGGTGGAGAACGTCGAGCGCAACATCGGCCTGGGCCTGCAGCCCATGGAGGCCACGCAAAAAGCCATGAGCGAGGTGACCGGCCCGATCATCGCCACCGCCCTGGTACTGTGCGCGGTATTCGTACCGGCGGCGTTCATTTCCGGCCTTACCGGGCAGTTCTACAAACAGTTCGCCCTGACCATCGCCATCTCGACCGTGATCTCGGCGTTCAACTCGCTGACCCTGTCGCCGGCCCTGGCCGCGGTACTGCTCAAGGACCACCACGCGCCCAAGGACCGTTTCTCGCGGTTCCTGGAAAAACTGCTGGGCAGCTGGCTGTTCACGCCGTTCAACCGCTTCTTCGACCGTGCCAGCAACAGCTACGTCGGTGGCGTACGCCGGGTCATTCGTTCCAGCGGCATCGCCCTGTTCGTGTATGCCGGCCTGATGGGCCTGACCTACCTGGGCTTCTCGTCCACCCCGACCGGCTTCGTCCCGGCGCAGGACAAGCAATACCTGGTGGCTTTCGCCCAGTTGCCTGACGCCGCAAGCCTCGACCGCACGGAGGCAGTGATCAAGCGCATGAGCGAAATCGCCCTCAAGCAACCCGGCGTTGCCGACTCGGTGGCCTTCCCGGGCCTGTCGATCAACGGCTTCACCAACAGCCCCAACAGCGGCATCGTGTTCACCCCGCTCAAGCCGTTCGATGAGCGCAAGGACCCGAGCCAGTCGGCACAAGCCATCGCCGCAGCGCTGAACGCGCAGTTCGCCGATATCCAGGACGCCTACATCGCGATCTTCCCACCGCCGCCGGTACAGGGGCTGGGCACCATTGGCGGCTTCCGCCTGCAGATCGAGGACCGCGGCAACCTGGGCTACGAGGCGCTGTACAAGGAAACCCAGAACGTCATCGCCAAGAGCCGCAGCGTGCCTGAGCTCGCCGGGTTGTTCACCAGCTACCAGGTCAACGTGCCGCAGGTCGATGCTGCCATCGACCGGGAAAAGGCCAAGACCCATGGCGTGGCGATCACCGACATCTTCGACACCCTGCAGGTCTACCTGGGCTCGCTGTACACCAACGACTTCAACCGCTTTGGCCGGACCTACCAAGTCAACGTCCAGGCTGAACAGCAGTTCCGTCTCGACGCCGAGCAGATTGGCCAGTTGAAGGTGCGCAACAACCTGGGCGAGATGATCCCGCTGGCGACCTTCCTCAAGGTCAGCGACACCTCCGGTCCCGACCGCGTGATGCACTACAACGGTTTCATCACCGCCGAAATCAACGGTGCCGCAGCCCCAGGCTACAGCTCTGGCCAGGCCGAGGCGGCGATCGAGAAGCTGCTGAAGGAGGAACTGCCCAACGGCATGACCTACGAGTGGACCGACCTGACCTACCAGCAGATCCTCTCGGGCAACACCGCGCTGTTCGTGTTCCCGCTCTGCGTACTGCTGGCCTTCCTGGTGCTGGCTGCCCAGTACGAAAGCTGGAGCCTGCCACTGGCGGTAATCCTGATCGTACCGATGACTCTGCTGTCGGCCATCACCGGCGTGATCATCTCCGGGGGTGACAACAACATCTTCACCCAGATCGGCCTGATCGTACTGGTGGGCCTGGCGTGCAAGAACGCGATCCTCATCGTCGAGTTCGCCAAGGACAAGCAGGCCGAGGGCCTGGACCCACTGGCCGCCGTGCTGGAAGCCTGCCGCCTGCGTCTGCGTCCGATTCTGATGACCTCGATCGCCTTCATCATGGGTGTAGTGCCGCTGGTGTTCTCCTCCGGTGCCGGTGCCGAGATGCGTCATGCCATGGGCGTGGCGGTGTTCTCGGGGATGATCGGGGTGACCGTGTTCGGCCTGTTCCTGACGCCGGTGTTCTTCAACCTGATCCGCCGTCACGTCGAACGTCGCCAGGCCCGCAAGGCCGAGCGAGTGCAAGCGCTGGAGAATCATGCATGAACCTGCTCAAACCCCTGACTCCTAGCCTTCTGGCGCTGGCCCTGGCGGCCTGCGCGGTAGGCCCGGACTACAAGACCCCAGACACCCAGCCTGCGCGTTTCGATACCGAAACGCCGGCCAAGGCCCTGGACCGCAGCCGCTTCGAGAGCAGCTGGTGGAAGCAGTTCGACGACCCGACCCTGAACCAGCTGGTGCAGGCATCGCTGCAGGGCAACCGTGACCTGCGCGTGGCCTTCGCCCGCCTCAAGGCCGCACGCTCGATCCGCGAGGACGTCTCCAACGACGACCTGCCGGTGGTCACCAGCCGTGCCAGCAGCGACATCGGCAAGGGCCAGGTACCCGGCCAGACCGATCGCCGAGTCAACACCGAGCGCTATGACCTGGGCCTGGACATGGCCTGGGAGGTCGACCTGTTCGGCCGCATCCAGCGTCAGATCGAGGCCAGCAAGGCTCAGGAGGACGCCGCCGAAGCCGACCTGCAACAACTGCAGGTCAGCCTGATCGCCGAGCTGGTCGATGCCTACGGTCAGCTGCGTGGCGCCCAGTTGCGCGAAAAGATCGCCCTGGCCAACCTCAAGACCCAGCAAGACTCGCGCAGCATCACCGTGACCCTGCGCGACACCGGGGTCGGCAACGAGCTGGATGTGGTGCGTGCCGATGCCCGCCTGGCGGCGGTCGAGGCCACCGTGCCGCAACTGCAGGCCGAGCAGGTGCGGGCACGCAACCGTATCGCCACCCTGCTGGGTGAGCGCCCGGACGCACTGAGCGTGGACCTGTCGCCCAAGCAACTGCCTGCAATCGCCAAGGCGCTGCCGGTGGGTGATCCGGGTGAACTGCTGCGCCGCCGCCCCGACATCCGCAGCGCCGAGCGTCAACTCGCCGCCGCCACCGCCAATGTGGGCGTCGCCACCGCCGACCTGTTCCCACGGGTCAGCCTGAGCGGCTTCCTGGGCTTCACCGCTGGGCGTGGCTCGCAGATCGGTTCGTCCGCTGCCAATGCCTGGGCACTGGGCCCGACCATCAGCTGGGCCGCCTTCGACCTGGGCAGCGTGCGTGCCCGCTTGCGCGGCGCCAAGGCCGACGCCGAAGGCGCGCTGGCGACCTATGAGCAACAGGTACTGCTGGCACTGGAAGAGTCCTCCAATGCGTTCAGCGATTACGGCAAGCGCCAGCAGCGCCTGCTGTCGCTGATCCGCCAGAGCGATGCCAGCGGCAAGGCGGCAGAACTGGCCTCGGTGCGCTACCGCGAAGGCACGGTGGATTACCTGGTGTTGCTCGATGCCGAGCGCGAAAAGCTTGCCGCCGAAGATGCCCAGGCCCAGGGCGAAGTCGAGCTGTATCGCGGCATCGTCTCGATCTACAAGGCCTTGGGTGGCGGCTGGCAGCCAGACACCGTGGCCAGCGTGAAGTAACCCTCACGCGACCCGTTGCAACGACTCCTTTGGTTGGTCCCTCCCCCAACCCTTTGCCCCGCCGACCTTGGTCCGCGGGGCTTTTTTTTGCAGCCCTGGCCGTGCGCACCGGCGTCAGGCTCATGACACCGCACGGATCAATGCCAGGATGTCGTCCCGACTTACCACCGTGCGGCTCAGCGCATTGTGAATGGTGAAGCCTTCGATCAGCGCATCCAGCGCCCGCGCGGTCTTCTCGTCGAAATGCACCTGCAACGCCGCCCGCGAGCGGGCCATCCAGTCGTCCATGATGTAGGTGTAGTCGGGGTGGCGCGAGACGAAGGCATAGAGTTCGAAGATCAGCAGCATCTGCCCGGAAGCTTTCCACAGCTCGCCACAGATCAGGTCGGCCAGCAGTTCGCGGGCATGCTCGGCATCACGCGCATCGCCCAGGCGGGTGAAGTACTGATCGGCGATGCGGTTGGTCATCTTGACGAAGGCTGCCGCGACGATCTCTTGGATGGTGCTGAAGTGGTAGGTCATGGTCCCTGGCGAAACCCCGGCCTCGCTGGCGATGCGCCGGTAGGTGGCGCACACCGAACCGTCGCGCTGGATCACCCGCAATGCGGCATCGATGATCTGTGCCTTGACGTCGCTGTCGCTGCTGTCCTGTTTTCGCGGCCTTGCCATGGTGGTCTCTTGAGGTGGGTTCGCTGCAGAGCATACCAGCCAGGACGCTCGCCCGGCATGCTGCACGATTCGTGCAGCACAGCATTACGTTGGCTGCGTTGTTCCACGATTCGAACGGAATAAGCTGGACCCAGGCGCTTACCGTGACGCCTACGCCCATGACCATTCGATCGCGAGTGACAGCCATGCATCGCCCCAGAACCCTCTACGACAAACACCTCGACGCCCACACCGTCTGCACCCTGGACGACCACGGCCATGTGCTGCTGTACATCGACCGCCAAGTCGCCAACGAATACACCAGCCCCCAGGCCTTCAGCGGCCTGCGCGAAGCCGGGCGGCAGGTCTGGCGCCCGGCCTGTACGCTGGCGGTGGTCGACCACGTCAACCCCACCGCCCCCGAGCGCATCGCCACCATGCCTGACGCTGGCGGCGCACTGCAGGTCTCCTACTTCGAGCAGAACTGCCGCGACTTCGGCATCGAACTGTTCGATGTGCTGGACAAGCGCCAAGGCATCGAGCACGTGGTGGCGCCCGAGCAAGGTTTCATCCTGCCCGGCATGGTGGTCGCGGCCGGCGACAGCCACACCACCACCTACGGCGCGCTGGGCGCCTTCGGTTTCGGCATCGGCACCTCGGAGATCGAGCACCTGCTGGCCACCCAGACCCTGGTCTACAAGCGCCTGAAGACCCTGCGCGTCACGGTGACCGGCGAACTGGGCGCAGGCCTGGTCTCCAAGGACATCATCATGCAACTGATCCGCCGCATCGGTGCCTCCGGTGCGACCGGCTATGCCATCGAGTTCACCGGCCCGACCATCAGCGCCCTCAGCGTCGAGGCGCGCATGACCATCTGCAACATGGCCGTGGAAGCCGGTGCCCGAGGTGCCTTCATGGCGCCCGACCAGAAGGTCTACGACTACCTTGCCGACAAGCCCCGCGCGCCCAAGGGCGAACTCTGGGAGCAGGCAGTGCAGCGCTGGCGCGACACGCTGTTCAGCGACCCGGGCGCGCAGTTCGATCTTGAGGTTGCCCTCGATGTCGGCGAGCTGGCGCCCATGGTGACCTGGGGCACCAGCCCCGACCAGGCCGCCCCTATCGACCAGCAGGTGCCCGACCCGCTGCACGAACCTGACCTGATCCGCCGCCAGGACCTGCAACGCGCCTTGCGCTACATGGACCTGACACCCGGCATGCAGCTTGACCAGATCCCCATCAGCCATGCCTTCATCGGCTCGTGCACCAACGCCCGCATCGAAGATCTGCGCGATGCCGCCCGCGTGGTGCGCGGACGCCAGGTCGCGGCAGGGGTGCGCGCAATGATCGTGCCCGGCTCCACCCAGGTGCGCGAACAGGCCGAGCGCGAGGGCCTGGCGCAGCTGTTCGTCGATGCCGGTTTCGAATGGCGCCAGTCGGGCTGCTCCATGTGCCTGGCAATGAATGACGACGTACTCAGCCCCGGTGACCGCTGCGCGTCGAGCACCAACCGCAACTTCGAGGGCCGCCAGGGCGCCGGTGCACGTACGCACCTGATGAGCCCAGCGATGGTCGCCGCCGCAGCCGTCAGCGGCCACCTGGTCGATGTCCGCACTTTTTCCCTGGAGGCCTGAGCCATGCAACCCTTCCTCACCGAAACGGGCATCGCCGCCCCATTCCTGGCCGCCAACGTCGACACCGACGTGATCATGCCCAAGCAGTTTCTCAAGGGCATCGATCGCAATGGCTTGGACCGTGGGGTGTTCTTCGACCTGCGCTTTGCCGCGGGCGGCGCGCCGAACCCTGAGTTCGTGCTCAACCAGGCACCCTGGCAGGACGCGCGCTTTCTGGTGGTCGGCCCCAACTTCGGCTGCGGCTCGAGCCGCGAACACGCGGTATGGGGCCTCAAGCAACTGGGGATCCGCGCGTTGATCGGCAGCAGCTTTGCCGGAATTTTCTTCGACAACTGCCAGCGCAACGGCGTGCTGCTGATCCAGCTCGAGGAGGCCCAAGTCAAAGAGATCGGGCAATGGGTCAGCGAGCCCGGCAGCGCTGAACTGAGCATCGACCTGGAGCGACAACGGATCGCGCTGCACGACGGTCGCAGCATCAACTTTGAGATCGATCAGTTGCGCAAGCAGGCGTTGCTGCTGGGGCTCGATGCCATCGGCAGCACGCTGCAACGTACCGAACAGATCCGCGCCTTCGAAGCACGGCATCTGCAGGCTAATCCGTGGCTGGCCTGAGCCGCCAGGGACGACACAAGCCCGCCCGGACACGGGCGGCGCTTCACGGCTCCTCGTACAACAACAAATAGAGGACATGCACATGAACAAGACTCTGGCGCCCAGCGCCGAACACACGCCCGTCCAGCGCCGGCTCAACGCGCTGCTCACCTACCCGATCGGTGTGATTCCCCTGCCCTATTTCATCGGCATCGCCCTGATCGTGTTCTGCTCGGCACACTTCGGTTACCTGCCCAAGACCATGATCGGCGGCCTGGCGGTGATCATGACCATGGGCGTGTTCTTCGGCCAGCTCGGCCAGCGCCTGCCACTGCTCAAGGAAATTGGTGGCGGTGCGATCCTCTGCCTGCTGTTGCCCTCGGTGCTGGTGTTCCATGGTTTCTTCGGCAGTGCCACGCTGGATGCGACGAAGATGCTGATGAAGGATGCCAACTTCCTTTATTTCGTCATCGCAAGCCTGGTGGTGGGCAGCATTCTGGGCATGAACCGCTTCATCCTGGTCCAGGGCATGATGCGCATGTTCGTGCCGCTGGTGGCCGGCACCCTGGCGGCGATCGCGGCGGGAATACTGGTGGGCGTGCTGTTCGGCTATTCGGTCCACCACACCTTCTTCTACATCATCGTGCCGATCATCGGCGGCGGCATCGGCGAAGGCATCCTGCCCTTGTCGCTGGCCTATGCACACATTCTCGGCGGCAGCCCCGAGCAGTACGTTGCGCAACTGGTGCCAGCAGCCGTGGTGGGCAACATCGTCGCGATCATCTGCGCCGGCGCCCTCGCGCGCCTGGCCGGCAAGCGCCCGCAGCTCAGCGGTGACGGCATGCTGATCCGCGCTCGCGAAGAAAACGACAAGTTCAAGGAGCAGGCCGACGACGAGGCCATCGACTTCCGCTACATGGGCGCTGGTGTGCTGCTGATCTGTACCTTCTTCGTCCTCGGCGGCCTGCTGGAGAAGCTGGTGCACATTCCGGGGCCGGTGATGATGATCGTGGTCGCGGTCCTGTTCAAATACCTGCGCGTACTGCCCACGCACCTGGAAAAAGGCAGCAAGCAGTTCTACAAGCTAGTGTCGACAGCCTTCATCTGGCCGGTGATGATCGGCCTGGGCATGCTCTATGTACCCCTGGAAAGCGTGATGGGCGTGTTCTCCATCGGCTATGTACTGGTCTGTGCCTCAGTGGTACTGGCCATGACCCTGGCAGGATTCCTGATCGGCAATCTGCTGAACATGTATCCGGTCGAGTCGGCCATCGTCACCTGCTGCCACAGTGGGCTGGGCGGCACCGGCGATGTGGCGATTCTTTCGGCGTGCAACCGCATGGGCTTGATGCCCTTCGCGCAGATCTCCACGCGCCTGGGCGGCGCCGCGACGGTGATCGGCGCAACCCTGCTGCTGGGCCTGTTCAACTGAACGCAACAGGGGCCACCCCGTGGCCCCTGGCTTCACCCCAGCAACACCTTGAAGTGCCGCTCGAGAAACTCCACGCACACGCGCAGTTTCGCCGAGTCCGCCAGGCGCGTCGGGTACACCGCCCAGACGTTGGCACTCTGGGTGTAGTCGTGCAGCACCTGCACCAGCCGACCGCTCTCCAGCAGTGGCCGTACATCCCAGTACGAACGCAGCAGGATGCCCCGCCCGCCCAGCGCCCACTGCAGAACGATCTCACCATTGTTCGACGATAGCGGCCCGCTGACCCGCACCGTTTCTTCGCGACCGGCATGCTGCAACTGCCACACACCGAACGGGTTGTTGCGCTCCTTGAGCACCAGGCAGTCGTGATTGTCGAGATCCTTGAGGCTCAGCGGCGTACCACGCTGGGCAAGGTATTCGGGCGTGGCGCACAGCACCCGCTGGTTGCTCGCAAGCTTGCGCCCGATGTGCTGTGCCGGCAGGTCGTCGCCGATACGGATTTCAAGGTCGAAGCCTTCGGCAACGATATCCACCACGCGGTCGAACACGTCCAGGCGAATCTCCAGGGCCGGATACGCCGCCGACAACTGCGCCACCGCAGGTGCGACATGGTTGCGGCCGAAGCCGAAGCTGCTGCACAGGTGCAGCACACCGCGCGGCTCCTGGCGTACCTGTTTCATCTCGCCGACGAAGTCGTCCATGTCGCCGAGAATGCGGATGGCCCAGCGCTGGGCACGCTCTCCGGCGTCGGTGAGGGCAATGCTGCGGGCGTTGCGGTGCAGCAGCCGCGTGCCCAGCGCCACCTCCAGCAAGCGGATGCGCTTGCTGACATAGGCTGGCGACAAGCCCAGTTCGTCCGCCGCCGCTGCAAAACCTGACTTGCGGATCACCGTAAGGAAGACCCGCAGGTCTTCCGGCAGCGGCGATTCGGCACGAGGTGTGTTCATTGGAGGGGCTCCCGAAGCGATTGATTCACGCTTCGGGCATGATGCCAGCCCTACCGGTTAGCGACAATCGATCCGATCGGGCCTAAAGCACCATCGCCGCTACCCAGCCAAACGCCAGCAGCGGCAGGTTGTAATGAATGAAGGTCGGCACCACCGTGTCCCAGATATGGTGATGCTGGCCATCGACGTTCAGGCCCGAGGTCGGCCCCAAGGTCGAGTCCGAGGCAGGCGAGCCAGCGTCGCCCAAGGCACCGGCCGTGCCGACGATGCACACCGTGGCCAGCGGGTCGAAGCCCAACTGCACACACAGCGGCACGAAGATCGCGGCAAGAATCGGCACGGTGGAGAAGGACGAGCCGATGCCCATGGTCACCAGCAACCCCACCAGCAGCATCAGCAAGGCACCGATACCCTTGCTGTGGTCGATCCACTGCGCCGAGGTCTCGACCAGGCTCTTCACCTCGCCGGTGGCCTTCATCACTTCGGCAAAGCCCGAGGCCGCGATCATGATGAAGCCGATCATGGCCATCATCTTCATGCCCTCGGTGAACAGATCGTCGGTCTCGCGCCAGCGCACGATGCCCGACAGCGAGAAGATCAGGAAACCGACCATCGCACCGATGATCATCGAATCCAGCCACAACTGGATGATGAACGCCGCAGCGATGGCTGCGCCGGCCACCAGCAACGTCAGTGGGTTGTACTGCACACTGACCTGCTCGACCTCTTCGATGCGCGCCAGGTCGTAGTCACGCTTGCGCCGGTAGCTGATGAACACCGCCACCAGCAGGCCAACGAGCATGCCCGCCGCCGGGATGGCCATGGCGTGGGTGACGTTGACGCCGCTGATGTCCACGCCCGCGCGGCTGACGTTGGCCAGCAGGATCTGGTTGAGGAAGATATTGCCAAAACCCACGGGCAGGAAGATGTACGGAGTAATCAGGCCGAAGGTGATCACGCAGGCGATCAGGCGCCGGTCGATGCGCAGGCGTGTCAGCACGTACAAGAGCGGCGGCACCAACAGTGGGATGAAGGCGATGTGAATCGGCAGAACGTTCTGCGACGACACCGCTACCACCAGCATCAGGCCGATCAACAGCCATTTGAGCTTACCGCCCTGTGCTTGCCCCTGGCGGTCGATCATCGCCAGGGCGCGGTCAGCCAGGGCATGGGCCAGGCCTGACTTGGCGATGGCCACGGCGAAGGCGCCGAGCAACGCGTACGACAACGCCACCGTCGCGCCACCGCCCAGGCCGCCATTGAAGGCCGCGAGCGTGCCCTCGATCCCCAGGCCACCGACCAGGCCCCCGGTCAGGGCGCCAACGATCAGGGCGATGACCACATGCACGCGGGACAGGCTCAGTACCAGCATGATACCGACCGCGGCGATCACTGCATTCATGGTGTGCAATACCTCATTACGACAGACAAAAAGCGGGCGCTCCGGCGACAAGCTGCGCTGGGCAGCGGCCGGACCAGGGGTGTTGTTATGGAGGGCGCACACTCTGAAGCACTGGGGGGAGGATGTCAAAACTGCCGAGGGATGGCGTTTGTATAGACGCTTTTATCTTTATTGAACGTTCATATAAAGAAAAACCCTATTGCGCCGAAACAGTCGTCAGCCCCAGCTCTACTATTACAAGGGATGTACACCATGCCGTTGCGTCAACTTTCCATCCAATGGAAGATCACCCTGCTCGCCGGGCTGTGCCTGGCCAGCATCGTCACATTGCTCGTCGGCCTCTCGTTGTATCGCATGGACCACAGCTCGGATCTGGTCAAAGCCAGCAGCTCGCAGATGCTCACCGAATCCGCCCAGGCCCGCATCGAATCTCAAGGCGAGGTCCAGGCGCTGAGCATTCGCCGTCAGTTCATGGACGCCTACCAGTACGGTGCTGGCTTCGCACGCCAGGTTCTGTTCCTGCGCGAACAGGCCGAAAAGCGCTTCATCGACGCCCACGACCTGCGCCAGGACATGACCGCCCAAGTCCGCGCCGCCCTGCAGGCCAACCCCGACCTGCTCGGTCTTTCGCTGGTATTCGAAGCCAACGCCCTAGACGGCAAGGACAAACTGTTCAGCGGCCTCGCCGAGCTTGGCAGCAACGAAACCGGGCGCTTCGCCCTGTACTGGTCGCAGCCGCGCGCGGGCCAGCTGACCGCCATGGCGTTGCCCGAGCGTGATATGGCCAACACCCAGATCGGCCCCAGCGGCGAGGCAGCCAATACCTGGTGGACCTGCCCGCGCAGCACCGGCAAGGTCTGCGTGATCGAGCCCTACTTCTATGAAATCGCTGGCCAGCAAGTGCTGATGACCAGCATCGTCTTCCCGCTGATGGTGGACGGCAAGGTGATCGGTACCTTGTCCATCGACACCAACCTGAACAGCTTGCAGGCCCTGAGCGAAGACGCCAGCCGCAGCCTCTACGAAGGTCGCACTAAGGTCGGCATCCTCAGCCCCGCGGGCCTGCTGGCCGGCTACAGCCCGGACGCCGGCAAGCTGGCCGAGCGCTTCGACCAGGTCGATACCCGCCAGGGCGCCGAGCTGGTGCGCAAGCTGACCGCCGGCAAGCTGCAGGTGCTCCACGACCAGCAACGCCTGAAGGTACTGGCCGCGTTCGCACCGATTCCCGGCGGCAAGCCTTGGGGTGTGCTGCTCGACGTACCGGAAAGCGCCCTGACCGGCCCTGCCGACGCGCTCAAGCGCGAACTCGACGTGCTCAACACCAGCGGCACCCTGCTCGAGCTGGGCCTGGGCCTGGCTGCGGCGATCGCCGGCCTGCTGGCGGTGTGGCTGATGGCGCGCGGGGTGACCCGGCCGATCCTCGGTGTAGCAGCGATGCTCAAGGATATCGCCAGCGGCGAAGGTGATCTGACCCGTCGCCTGAACTACGACAAGCGCGACGAACTGGGTGAGCTGGCCGGCTGGTTCAACCGCTTCCTCGACAAACTGCAACCCACCATCGCTGAGGTCAAACGCTCGGTGCAGGCAGCACGCGGCACGGCCGACCAGTCTGCTGCCATCGCCAGCGAAACCAGTGCGGGCATGGAGCAGCAGTACCGCCAGGTCGACCAGGTCGCGACAGCCTCCCACGAAATGAGCGCCACCGCCCAGGACGTCGCCCGCAGCGCGGCCCAGGCAGCGCAAGCCGCGCGCGATGCCGACCAGGCCACCCGCGAAGGCCTGGCCGTGATCGATCGGACCACTGACAGCATCGATGCGCTGGCCGCCGACATGAGCAGCGCCATGGCCCAGGTCGAGGGGCTGGCGCAAAACAGCGAGAAGATTGGTTCGGTGCTGGAGGTGATTCGCTCCATCGCCGAGCAGACCAACCTGTTGGCTCTCAATGCGGCCATCGAGGCCGCGCGCGCCGGGGAAGCCGGGCGTGGTTTCGCAGTGGTCGCCGACGAAGTCCGCAACCTCGCGCGGCGTACCCAGGAGTCGGTGGAAGAGACCCGCCAGGTGATCGAGTCGCTGCAGGCCGGCACCCGTGAAGTGGTTGGCGCCATGGACAGCAGTCATCGCCAGGCCCAGGGCGGCGTGGAGCAGGTCGGCCAAGCAGTCACCGCGCTGCAGCGCATCGGCCAGGCGGTCACCGTGATCAGCGACATGAATCTGCAGATCGCCTCGGCCGCCGAGGAACAGAGCGCGGTGGCCGAAGAGATCAACAGTAACGTGGCCACCATCCGCGACGTGACCGAATCGCTGTCAGGTCAGGCCAATGAGTCGGCGCGGGTCAGCCAGTCGCTGAACAGCCTGGCCAACCAGCAGCAGGGGCTGATGGACCAGTTCCGGGTCTGAACACGCCTGCGCGGTGCCAGCCTGGCATCGCGCAGGGATCGGCGCCAGCCGCCGAACCAAGCCACTGCCCTCGTCGTCTACACTTTGCCCGACCCCACGAATTGGCAATCGACGAGGCCATCATGAAGAAAATTCCAACCTTGCTGGCCGGCCTGATGCTTGCGCTGGGCCTGGCCAGTACCGACAGCGCCGCACGCGCCGAGTCAGCCAAACCCATCCAGTTCGGCGCCATTGGCTGGGAAAGCGGCGCCCTGACCACCGAAATCCTGCGCCTGATCGTCGAGAACGGTTACGGCTACCCCACCGATACCCTCCCCGGCAGCACCGTCAGCATGGAAGTCGCGCTGGCGAAAAACGACCTGCAAGTGATCGCCGAGGAATGGGCCGGACGCAGCCCGGCCTGGGTCGAGGCCGAGAAAAAGGGCGAGGTGTTCGCCTTGGGCGACACCGTGAAGAACGCAGTCGAAGGCTGGTATGTGCCGGCATACGTAATCGAAGGCGACCCGGCGCGCAACCTGAAGCCGCTGGCGCCAGAACTCAAGAGCGTCGCCGACCTCAAGCGCTATGCGCAGGTATTCAAAGACCCCGAGGCGCCGACCAAGGGTCGCTTCCTCAACAGCCCAAGCGGCTGGACTTCAGAGATCGTCAACAGCCAGAAGCTCAAGGCCTACGGGCTCGATGGGCTCTACAGCAATTTCCGCACCGGCTCAGGCGCCGCCCTCGACGCTGAGGTCAGCTCGGCTGTTCGCCGTGGCCAACCGGTGCTGTTCTATTACTGGAGCCCGACGCCACTGATGGGCCGCTTCGATTTCGTGCGCCTGGAAGAGCCCCCTTATAACGCCCAGGCCTGGGCCACCTTGACCGACCCGGCCAACCCCGCCCCACGTGGCAGCAGTTCGCTGCCCGCCAAACTGTCGATTGGTGTGTCGAAGGCCTTCAAGACCCAATACCCGGACCTGGTGGCCTTGTTCGAAAAGGTCGACTTGCCGATCGACACCCTCAACCAGGCCCTGGCCATCATGAGCGAGAAACGCCAGGACCCGCGGGAGGCGGCCAAGGTATTCCTGCGCGAACATCCGCAGGTCTGGAAAGCCTGGATGCCGCCCGCAGTGGCGCAGAAAGTCGGCGACGCGCTCGGGAAACCGTAATCAGGCAAAGAAATGTAACACCCCTCCCCCTTGGCTCCGGCACTCCATGGACTAGGCTTACACCCATGTGATGCCGGGCCCCTCTGACGGTTTGCGCCGCCATGTCGGAATCACTGTTGCCATGCAACGTCGACAATCAAGGAGGGGCTCATGACAGCTCTGCAGACATTCCTTACAACACCCCTGCTCGGCACCAGCACCTGGCTGTGGCTGGTATTCGTCACCATCGTCATCGCCCTGCTGGTCCTCGACCTGGGCGTGCTGCACCGCCAGGAACGCGAAATCGAAATGCGCGAAAGCCTGCTGCTGTACTCGGGCTATTTCAGCGTGGGCGTACTGTTCGGGGTATGGGTGTGGTACGAGCTTGGCGCCCAGTCGGCACTGGAGTTCTACACGGGCTTCCTGGTCGAGCAGTCGCTGTCGATGGACAACGTGTTCGTCATGGCGATGATCTTCAGCTTCTTCGCCATCCCTCGCCGTTACCAGCACCGCGTGCTGTTCTGGGGCATCCTCGGCGTGGTAGTCCTGCGTGCGATCATGATTGGCGTGGGCGCCGCGCTGGTACAGAACTTCGCCTGGGTGCTCTACCTGTTCGGTGCTTTCCTGCTGTTCACCGGGGTGAAGATGGCGCTTTCCAAAGAAGACAGCCATCCGGACCTGGCCAACAACCCGGTGCTGCGCTTCGTGCGCAGGCACATGCGGGTCACTGACCAGATCCACGGCAAGCACTTCTTCGTCCGTCTCACACCACCCGGCCAGAGCAAGGCGTTACGTTACGCCACCCCACTGTTCCTCGCCCTGGTGCTGATCGAGCTGGCCGACCTGGTATTTGCCGTCGACAGCGTGCCGGCGATCTTCGCCATCACCCAGGACCCGTTCATCGTCTACACCTCGAACATCTTCGCCATCCTCGGCCTGCGCTCGCTGTACTTCGCCCTGTCAGCCTTGATGCACCGCTTCGTCTACCTCAAGTACGCCCTGGCGTTGGTGCTGATCTTCATCGGTTGCAAGATCTTCTACCACGGGTTGGTGGGCAAGGTGCCGGCGCTGCTGTCGCTGGGCGTGACATTCGGGTTGCTGCTGGGCGGCGTGGTGCTGTCGCTGTTCAAGACCCGAGGCAGCGAAGGGCAAGAACCTGCCTTGGCCCAGGACAGCCCGAGCAAGGCCGAAGCTACCGCTGGCGACGCTGCGCCGAGGTCATCCACGGCCTCTACCACGAATCACACAGGTCCTTGACCGCAAGCACCTGCCCAGCGGGCTTACTGCCCGCCGCGCAGCATCTCCTTGGGCACATACTTGCCGATCTCGTACTTGCCGATCGCCGCCCGATGCACTTCGTCGGGCCCGTCGGCCAGGCGCAGGGTGCGCTGCATGGCATACATGTAGGCCAGCGGGAAGTCGCCGCTGACACCGGCACCACCATGAATCTGGATAGCGCGGTCGATCACCTTGAGCGCGACGTTCGGCGCCACCACCTTGATCTGGGCAATCTCGCTACGCGCCACCTTGTTGCCGGCGGTGTCCATCATGTACGCCGCCTTGAGGGTCAGCAGGCGCGCCATATCGATTTCCATCCGCGAGTCAGCGATCTTGTCGACGTTGCCGCCCAGCCGCGCCAGCGGCCGACCGAACGCGGTGCGGCTTACCGCACGCTTGCACATCAGCTCCAGGGCACGTTCGGCCATGCCGATCGAACGCATGCAATGGTGGATACGTCCCGGCCCCAGGCGCCCCTGGGCAATCTCGAAACCACGCCCTTCGCCCAGGATGACGTTCCCGTAAGGCACGCGCACGTTATCGAACAGCACCTCGGCATGACCATGGGGCGCATCGTCGTAGCCGAACACCGGCAGCGGGCGAACGATCTTCACCCCGGGCGCATCGGTAGGCACCAGCACCATCGAATGCTGCTGGTGGCGCGGGCCATCGGGGTTGGACAGCCCCATGAAGATCATCACCTTGCAGCGCGGGTCGCAGGCGCCGGAGGTCCACCACTTGCGTCCGTTGATTACCCACTCGTCACCATCACGCACGGCGGTGGCAGCCATGTTGGTGGCATCGGAGGAAGCCACATCAGGTTCGGTCATGGCAAAGGCCGAGCGGATCTCGCCACGCAGCAGCGGTTCGAGCCACTGCTGCTTCTGCGCCTCGCTGCCATAACGCACCAGCACTTCCATGTTGCCGGTATCCGGCGCCGAGCAGTTGAACGGCTCTGGCCCCAGCAGCGAGCGCCCCATGATCTCGGCCAGCGGTGCGTACTCCAGGTTGGTCAGCCCCGCGCCGTACTCGGACTCAGGCAGAAACAGGTTCCACAGCCCTTCAGTCCGGGCCTTGGCCTTGAGCTCTTCCATGATCGCGGTGGGCTGCCAGCGGTCACCCTCGGCAACCTGGCGCTCGAACACCGCTTCGGCGGGATAGACATAGGCGTCCATGAACGCAGTGACGCGCTCGCGCAGAGCCTGGACCTTGGGCGTATAGGCGAAATCCATCTGGGCTACCTTTGCGGAATGAAGAACATGCAGCAGAGCCTAGAGCAGTGCAGGTCAATCCACCTAGTCTATTTTCGGCGTGTATTAACATTCATAACCGATATATGATCGGCGAATAACATCAACAACACGTGGCGCCCTTATGAACCTCAGCAAGGTCGATCTCAACCTGTTCATCGTCTTCGACGCCATCTACACCGAAGCCAACCTGACCCGTGCCGGGCAGATCGTCGGCATCACTCAGCCTGCCGTATCCAATGCCCTGTCACGCCTGCGCGAAACCTTCAACGACCCGCTGTTCGTGCGCACCGCCCAAGGCATGGTGCCGACACCGATGGCACAGAACATCATCGGCCCGGTGCGTAATGCCCTGGCCCTGCTGCGTACCTCGGTGCAGGAAAGCCGAATCTTCAATCCGCAGCAGGCCAGCAAGACCTTCCGCATCAGCATGACCGACCTCACCGAAGCGGTGGTCCTGCCGCTGCTGTTCCAGCGTTTGCGCCGCCTGGCGCCGGGCGTGGTGATCGAGAGCTTCCTGTGCAAGCGGCGCGAGACCACCAAGGAGCTGGCCGCAGGTCGCCTGGACTTCGCCGTCGATGCCCCGCTGAACACCGATCCACAGGTGCGCCACGTCAAGCTGATGCAGGACCGCTATGTCTGTGCCCTGCGCCAAGGCCACCCCTTGGGCGAGGCCAAGCTGACCCTCGACAGCTACCTGGGCATGACCCATATCCATATTTCCAGCCGTCGCAACGGCCTGGGCTACGTCGATCTGGCACTGGGCAAGATGGGCGTGCAGCGCAAGATCGCGCTGCGCTCTCAGCACTACCTGATGGCCTCGCAGGTGCTGCAGCAGACCGACATGGTGATGACCGTCCCTGAGCGTTTCGCACGCCGCCATCAGTTGCGCTACCTGACGCTGCCGGTAGAAGTCCCGCCACTGGAAACGCACCTGTACTGGCATGAAAGCACTGACCAGGACCCGGCCAACCGCTGGATGCGCGAGCAGATCATCGAACTGTGCCAGCAGGTGGTGGCGCAGGATGAGCGAGAGATTGCCGCGCAGGCCGCTGCCGACTGAGCGAAGGCGGTGCATTCGATGATGGCACACTGGACGAACGGTGCCATCACCTCTAGCATCTGCGCCGCCCTCACCCAACGCTCAAGGACGATCATGCTCGCCACCGCAGCACGCTCCATCACTCTGGTTGCCGCTTGCGCACTGCTCGGCGCCTGCAGCTTCAACGGCACCTACCAGGACAGCAGCCGCACTGACGCGGCAAAACTGCGCTACGTCTCCAACACCTCCAACTCGACGCTGGATGTCTACCGGGGTCCCCGATGCGAGGGCAGCACCACCGGCCTGCTCAACAACTTCCTGGCCAGAGACACTCGCCGTCGCGCCGACATGCGCGTGCCGCCCGCCGCCGACACCCGTGGCTACCTGGAGATCCGCCTGGAGCCCGACCAACCACTCTATCTGTTTGTCAACACCTTGAGCACCGGTGGCGCGCCCTGCTCGATCGGGGTCACCTTCACCCCCGCCGCCGGTTCGGAGTACGAAGTGAGCGTCGACCGCAGCGACGGTTACTGCATGCTTCAACTCACCCGCCTGCAACGCATCGACGGCAAGGATGTACGCATCCCCTACCCGCTGAACGATGAGCCCCTGGCAAGCTGTAGCGGCACCTCGCCGCTGTTCCCGCTACCGCCCACTCCGCTGCCTGCCTCCGTGCAACGCAGCGCGATGATCGAAAGCCTCATCAATGACAGCCTGGCCTCGTCCGGCGCAGTGATCGACATACTGCAAGCCAGCAACCTGCAGCAACCTCCGGCCGATCAGCAGATCGCCGAACGTCGCAAGGCCTTGGGCAATGCCACGCTGCCCGATGCCTACTGGGACCAGTACCGCGCCAATCTGCAGCATTTCGAGCAAGCCCTTGGCCAGGTCAAGCCCCTCGCCCAGGCCAGATTCCGCGACAATAACCGAAAGTACCTCAACAGCGTGCAGGACCAGCAGTTGCAGATCTGGGCGGGTCTGGAGTTGGGTAACCGCTACAATAGCCGCGAGGTTCGCATGCGCGACATGAGCCGTTACTACGCGCGGGTTTACCGCCAGATCACCGCTGAAGCGAAGCTCGAACACCTGCGGGCCATGGCGCAGCTTGACCGGCAATACGGGGTTTGCGAACGCTTCGAAGGGTGCTGGAGGCTTTGATGCAACGGTCAGCCAGAATAGTTTTCTTCTGGCTGACCTAAAGGAGAAAAATATTTCTACTGAACACTGAGAAAGTCGAAAACAAGAAAAACTTCTTCCCTCGCGGCTCCCCTAGCATGCTCACATCATTCTTCAGCCTCTGCTCGCACGGACCCACCCATGCACAACTCGCCGCTGTACCTCGACTACGCCGCCACCACCCCAGTCGATGACCGGGTCATCGAAACCATGCTGGCCTGCATGGGCCGCCAGGCGCATTTCGGCAATCCTGCGTCCAGCGGTCACGCCTTCGGCCAGGCCGCCCGCGAGTTGGTGGAACAGGCCCGTCGCCAGGTCGCCGAACAGGTCGGCGCGGCGCCCGAATCGCTGGTATGGACGTCCGGTGCCACCGAGTCGAACAACCTCGCCCTCAAGGGCATCGCCCAGGGCGCCGGCCAGCCCGGTCACTTGATCACCAGCCAGTTGGAACACAAGGCCGTGCTCGACACGGCCGCCGAACTGGAGCGCCAGGGCTGGGCGGTCACAAGGCTGGCGCCGGATGCACAGGGGCTGATACAGCCCGCAGCCGTCCAGGCCGCCCTGCGTGCCGACACCCGCCTGGTATCGCTGATGGCGGTCAACAACGAGCTGGGCACCACCACCGACTTCGGCCGGATCGGCGAATGCGTACGCGCACATGGCGCACTGCTGCATGTGGATGCCGCCCAGGCCGTGGGCAAGGTCAGCATCGATCTGGCGCGCCAAGCCGTCGACCTGATGTCGTTTTCCGCCCACAAGGCTTATGGCCCCAAGGGCATTGGCGCACTGTACGTCGGCAGCCGCGCGCGCCCCTGCCTGCAGGCGCAGATGCATGGTGGCGGCCATGAAGGCGGGCTACGCTCCGGAACGCTGCCGGGGCATCAGATCGTCGGCATGGGAAGTGCCTTCGCGTTGGCCGGCGCCCTGGCCGCAAGCGAGCACGAGCGGATCAAGGCACTGTCGCAACGCCTGCGTGACGGCCTGCTGGCCTTGCCGGGTGTGAGCCTCAACGGTTGTGCCGAACAACGTATCCCGCACACCTTGAACCTGTGCATCGAGGCCAAGGGCTTCAGCAGTGCGGCATTGGCGAGCGAACTGGCCATTTCCACGACCTCGGCGTGCAACTCGGCCAGTAACGCTGCATCCCACGTGCTGCTGGCCCTGGGGCTGAGCGAGCAGCAGGCACGCAGCAGCGTACGCATCAGCCTGGGGCGCTACAGCACCGAGGCTGATGTGGACAAAGCGCTCGAGGTGTTCGGGCGGGTCATTGCAGCGGGCGCCGTGGCGCTCTGGTAGCGACGCCTTCTGTCAGGTACGGACAGTGAAGAAAAACCCACTGCCATGGCATCCGGCGCCGATTACTGGCATCTTGGCGCTTTCCCCTGCGAAGGACCGCGTTCCATGGCACTGCATCTCTGGCTGACGTTTTCCCTGGCCTACCTGATCACCTCGCTCACCCCGGGCCCCAACGTCCTGCTGACCGTACGCAACGCCCTGCGTTACGGCCCGTCCGGCATGGGCATGACGCTGCTGGGCAACCTCAGTGCGCAGTTGCTGCTGATCAGCGGTGTGGCGATGGGCGTCGGTGCGTTGTTGATCTCGCTGCCGGCGGCATTTCTGGCGTTGAAGCTGGTGGGTGCGGGGTATCTGATCTATCTGGGCCTGCGTCAGTTGCTGTCACGGGACAAGCCCAAGCTGCCCGCAGGCGAGATCCCCCCGGTAGCGCCGCGCGCGAAATGGCGGATCGGTGTCGAAGCCTTCCTGGTGTCGGCGAGCAACCCCAAGACCTTGGTGTTCTTCTGCGCCTTCCTGCCACAATTCCTTGAACCTGGCCGGCCAATCTTCGGCCAGTTCGCAGCAATGTTCATCAGTATCGCGGCCATCGTCGGGCTGGTGCATTCGTTCTACTGCTTCACCGCCTACCGCTTCGGCCAGCGCCTGAAGGCCTCGCGCCTGGCAGCCTGGTTCAAACGCGCCACCGGTGCGCTGTTCATCGGGCTGGGTGTGCGATTGCTCAGCACCAAGGCGGTGTAAGGCGCGTTATCTGAGCAATGCCTGGATCTGTTCATGCAGGGTGTCGAGGTCGAACGGTTTGGCCAGGATCGGCGCCTTGCGCGCGATCGGGCTGCCAGACTCGAGGATCTCCGCGGGATAGCCGCTGATGAAGATCACCTTGAGGTCCGGGCGCAGCTTGACCGCAGGCTCGGCGATATCAACCCCGGAAATCCCGCCTGGCAGGCGAAAGTCCGTGACCATCAGGTCCAGGTGCGGCTTGCTCGCCAGAATCGCGAACGCCTGCTCACCATTCTCGGCCACCAGCACGTGATAGCCCTCGCCCGCCAGGTAGTCGCGCAGGATCATCCGGATGACCGGTTCGTCCTCGACCACCAGCACCACATCTTGTGCATCTTCGCTCATGACAACGCCTTGAATTTCAAATAGTTGGCCATCTGACCACCAGGTCACACAGAGGTTGCCTGCGCCTGGTCACTTTGTTGATCGGCCGTCGCCAGCGGCAGCAGGATACTGAACGTCGCACCCTGCCCCTCTTGGCTCTCGACCTGGATTCGTCCACCGTGGGCCTGCACGATCTGCTCGGAAATATACAAGCCAAGCCCCAATCCACCACTGGCCTGGTGCGCCGCAACCCGCTCGAACTGCTGGAAGATCCGCTGCTGGTTGGCGGCACTGATGCCGATGCCGTGATCCTGGACCTGCACACAGGCCATGCCGGTTTGCTCGAACACCCGCACCTGGACCGGGCGTCGCTCGCCATAGCGCAAGGCATTGGATAGCAAGTTGGCGAGCACCTGCTCGATACGGAACTCGTCCCACTCCCCCTGCAGCGCGTCGCAGCGTTGCAGCTCGATGTGGGTGTCCAACGCCGTTGCCTGGGCCGAGAAGTTCTCCACCAGGCCGCGCACCAACTGCGACAGGTCGAACAGCCGCGGGCGGATCGACAGCTTGCCGGTGCGGATGCGCGACACGTCGAGCATGTCCTCGATCAGCCGAATCAAGCTGTTGATCTGCCGTTCGTCACGCTCGACCATCGCATGCAGGTGGCTTTCGCTGAACGCCGCGAGGTTGCCCCGCGACAAATGCATCTTGCGCAGCTGGGTCTCCAGGATCAGGCCGTTGAGCGGCGTGCGCACTTCGTGGGAAACGATCGACATGAAGTCATCGCGCATGCGCACCGCACGTTCCAGCTCGCTGCGTGCCACCTGCAGCTGGGCAAGCAGTTGCTCCTGCTCCTGCCGGCTGCGCTCGAGCGCTTCCAACTGACGCCCGAGCACCTGGCGCTGGCGATAAAGGTCGACGAACACCGACACCTTGCTCTTGACCGCCTGGGTGTCCAACGGCTTGTGCAGGAAGTCCACCGCGCCGCTCTCGTAGCCCTTGAAGGCATAGTTCATCTCGCGGCCAGCAGCGCTGACGAAGACGATCGGAATGTTCTTGGTCTTCTCCATGCCGCGCATCAGCTCGGCCAGCTCGAAACCATTCATGCCCGGCATCTGCACATCGAGGATGGCCAGGGCGAACTCGTGCTCGAGTAGCAGCGACAAGGCCTGCTCGGCCGACTGGGCGCGGTGCACCTCACGGTCCTCACCCTGGATCAGGGCATCGAGGGCCAGCAGGTTTTCCGGCAGATCGTCGACGATCAGCAGTTTGGCGATGATGTGGCTTAGCATGCGCTGGGTTCCAGGGTGGCGAGCAACTGCCCGATACCGCTCAGAGAAAGAATATGGTCGGGGCGATGCAGGGCCAGTGCGGCCTCGGGCATCAGCGCAACCTGTGCGTCGCGGGGGTCCTGGACCACGGTCCGGCCTCCGCACTTCTTGATGTAGGCAAGGCCCTCGGCGCCATCTTCGTTGGCACCGGTGAGCAGCACGCCGAGCAGCCCTTCGCCATAGGCATCGGCAGCCGAGGCGAAAAGGAAGTCGATCGCCGGGCGCGAAAAGTGTACCGGTGCCTCCTGGCTCAGCGACAGGCTCAGGTCGCGCTCCACCGACAGGTGATAACCGGGCGCTGCAACATAGATCTGCCCGGCCTCGATCCGTTCCTTGTCACGAGCCTCGCGCACCGGGCGATGCAACCGGCGCTGCAGCACCTCGGCCAGTTGGCTGTGGCGGTCATCCGGCAGGTGCAGCACACACAGCACCGGCTGGGCGAAGCCCTCTGGCAAGCCGCCAAGCACCTCGAACAAGGCCGCGACGCCGCCGGCCGAGGCGCCGATGACCACTGCGCGCACGCCGTTCATGTCTTGCGGTAGATCCGCTCGGGCCTTACCAAAGGCTCGAAGCGGTCGCTATAGGCCGAAAAATCCACCGATTCCTTACTGCCCAGGAACAGGAAGCCGCGATGGCACAACGACTCGTGGAACAGCCCCAGGGCACGGTCCTGCAAGTCTTTGTTGAAGTAGATCAGCACATTGCGGCATGACACCAACTGGGTTTCGGAAAACACGCTGTCGGTGGCCAGGCTGTGGTCGGCGAAAGTCACGTTGTCACGCAGGCTGCTGTCCATGATGGCGTTGCCGTAAGCAGCAGTGTAGTACTCGGAGAAGTCGCGCCGCCCTCCGGCCTTGCGGTAGTTCTCCTCGTACTCGCGCAGGCTTTGCATCGAGTAGATGCCCTGCTTGGCCTTCTCCAGCGAGCTGGGGTTGATGTCGGTGGCGTAGATGATGGTGCGCTCCAGCAACCCTTCCTCGCGCAGCAGGATGGCCATGGAGTACACCTCCTCTCCAGTGCTGCAACCGGCGATCCAGATCTTCAGTGAGGGCCAGGTGCGCAGCAGCGGCACCACCTCCTCGCGCAAGGCGAGGAAGTGGTCGGGGTCGCGGAACATCTCGCTGACCGGGATCGTCAGGTATTGCAGCAACTGCATGAACATGCCCGGGTCGTGCAGTACCCGCTCCTGCAGCGCAGTCACGGTACGGCAGTCGAACTGTCGCAGGGCATGGAGGATCCGGCGCTTGATCGACGCGCCTGAGTAGTCACGGAAGTCGTAGCTGTACTTGAGGTAGATCGCCTCGATCAGCAGCCGGATCTCGATATCGGTGTTGCGTTCGCTAGTCAAATTCGCTCCAGTTGCGGCAGCCAGACGCGGATCAGGGAGAACAGGCGATCAAGGTCGATCGGCTTGGCCAGGTAATCGTTGGCACCCGCCTGCAGGCAACGCTGCTGGTCATCCTTCATGGCCTTGGCCGTCACGGCGATGATCGGCAGCTTGCGCCAGCGGGGCTGCTGGCGGATCAGCCGGGTCGCTTCATAGCCATCCATTTCCGGCATCATCACGTCCATCAGCACCAGGTCGACATCATCGTGCTGCTCAAGGCGCTCCAGCGCTTCACGGCCGTTGCGCCCGATCTCGACGATAGCGCCCTTGTGCTCCAGGGCACTGGTCAGGGCGAAGATGTTACGCACATCGTCGTCCACCAGCAGGATCTTGCGCCCCTCGAACACCTTGTCGCGGCTGCGCGCGGTCTTGAGCATGCGCTGGCGCTCGTGGGACAGTTGCGACTCGACCTTGTGCAGGAACAGCGTCACTTCGTCGAGCAGACGCTCCGGCGAGCGCGCGCCCTTGATGATGATCGAACGCGAGTACTTGAGCAGGTCGGCTTCTTCTTCGCGGGTGAGGTTCCGCCCGGTGTAGACGATCACTGGCGGGAAGCTGCGGATGTCTTCGGCCGTCATGCGCTTGAGCAGCTCGTTGCCGAGCATGTCGGGCAGCTTCAGATCGATGATCATGCAGTCGTAGATGTTCTCGCGCAGCAGCTCCAGGGCCTCCTGGGCCATGGCCACGGCGGTGATCTCGATGTCGTCGTCGCCGATCAGGCGGGCGATGCTCTCGCGCTGCAGGTCGTCGTCTTCCACCAACAGGATGTGCTTGAGCTTCTGCGTCAGCTTGGCTTCCAGGCGGTTGAACACCTCCTTGAGCTCCTCGCGGCTGGCCGGCTTGACCGCGTAGCCCACCGCGCCCATGTGCATGGCGGCCTCGACGCGGTCTTCCACCGAGATGATGTGCACGGGGATGTGCCGGGTGTTGGCCTGTTCCTTGAGGCGCTGTAGCACAGTGAGCCCGGAATGGTCGGGCAGACGCATGTCCAGCAGCACGGCATCAGGCACGTACTGTGCCGCCAGGGCGAAGCCTTCGTCGGCGCCATGGGCGACCAGGCAGTTGTAGCCCAGTTCATGGGCCAGGTCGTAGAGGATCCGGGCGAAATTCGGCTCGTCCTCGATCACCAGGATGCAGCGATTGGCGAACGGCGCCTGCTCGCGATCGTCGGCAAATGCGGGAATCGGCAGCGGCTGTTGAGGTGCAGCCAGCGCGCGCGGTGGCGGCGGCAACTGATCGAGGGTCGGGCGCAGGCTGTGGGCCTCTTCCTGTCCATCCACCGATTCGTAGCGCTCGGGAATGATCAGGCTGAACACGCTGCCCTGGCCGGGACTGCTGTCGACGCTGATCTGGCCACCGAGCAAGTGCGCCAGGTCGCGTGAGATCGACAGGCCCAGACCGGTGCCACCATAGCGGCGGTTGCTGGTGCCGTCGACCTGATGGAAAGCACCGAAGATTGCCTGTTGCTGGTCGGCGGCGATACCGATGCCGCTGTCACGCACGGCAAAGACGATGCCCATGCCGACCTGATGACTGATGTTCAGGCTCACCTGGCCACGCTCGGTGAACTTGATGGCGTTGGACAGCAGGTTCTTGAGGATCTGCTCCAGACGCTGTCGGTCGGTGAACAGGGTCGCCGGCACCTGCGACTCCAGCTTCACCTCGAAACTCAGGCCCTTGTCATCGGCCAGCGGCTGGAACATGCCGCGCAGTCCTTCGACCAGGCGCACCATCTGGGTGGTCTCAGGACGCACTTCGAGCTTGCCCGCCTCGACCTTGGCGATGTCGAGAATATCGTTGATCAGGTTGAGCAGATCGTTGCCAGCCGAATAGATCGACTCGGCAAACTTGACCTGTTCCTGGCTGAGGTTGCCCTCGCCATTCTCGGCCAGCAGCTTGGCCAGGATCAGCGAACTGTTGAGAGGCGTGCGCAGCTCGTGGGACATATTGGCGAGGAATTCGGACTTGTACTTGCTGGAACGCTGCAAGTCCTCGGCACGCGCCTGCAGTTCCACTTGCGCAGCATTGAGCTCGCTGTTCTTGCGGTCCAGGGCGACGGTGCGCTCGGCCAGTTGCTCGTTGGTCTGCTCGAGCTCGGCCTGCTGGGTCTCCAGGTGGGCCTGGGACTCCTTGAGCACCCGCGACTGCTCTTCAAGCTCCTCGTTCGCCGTCTTGAGCTCCTCTTGCTGGACCTGAAGTTCTTCATTCAATTGTTGAGTTTCGGCAAGCACTTCCTGCAGGCGCTGGCGATAGCGCGCGCTCTCCAGGGAGATGCCGAGGTTTTCGCTGATCCGTTCCAGCAATTCGACATCACGCTCCTGCAGCGGTCGCAGGAAGCCCAGTTCGAGTACGCCATTGACCTGGTTGTTGTCACTGGCCGGCGCCAGCAAGGCACTGCGCGGCAGCCCGCTGCCCAGGCCGGAGCTCAGCCGGTAGTAATCCTGCGGCAGGTCATCCAGACGCAGCACGCGACGCTCGCGCACCACCTGGGCCAGCAGTCCATCGTGCTCGGCCATTACCTGCTCGCGCCCCTGCTGTTCGGCATCGAGCCCATAGCTGGCCACGCGCACCAGGCGCCCATGACTGTCACGGATATACAGTGCACCGACCACACTACCCAAGTAGCCGGCGAAGAAGCGCAAGATGTTGTCCCCCAGCATGGTCAGCGTCAGTTGCCCAATGACCTCCTGCCCCAACTGGGTCTGCCCGTTGCGCAACCAGGCCTGGTGTTCCAGACGCTCGGCCGAACGCTGCTGCGCCTGCAGGTTGCTGACATAGCTTTCGGACAGCGCCAACAGGTCACGCCGCCCCAAGTAGGCCAGCAGCGCACTGAGGCCGACGATGAACAGCACGAATGCGCTGATAGCGGTGATGGTGACCGTGCTGACCTTCTCGTTGCGCGCCATGCGCAACTGCTGTTCGGTGGCAACGAAGTCGTCGAATTCCTTGCGGATCTCGTCAGTGATGCGCTTGCCGCGACCATTGCCGATTATGCCGCGAAAATCGCCCTGGTCGCGGCGCACCTTGATCAGTTCGCTACCGAACTCGTTCCAGGCACGCTGAAGGGCCACCAGCCGGTCGATGCGATCGACCTGCGGTGGGTTGTCCAGGACCATGCCACGCAGGCTGTCCAGACTGCTGAAGATTCTCGGCTTGGCCACCTCGTAGGGGTCGAGGAAGCGCTCGTCGCCGGTGATCAGAAAACCGCGCATGCCGGTTTCCATGTCGATCGACAGCTTGACCGTTTCGTTGGCATTGCCAATCACCCGATCGGTGTGCTCGACCCACTGCATGGCCGAGAGCAAATAGTTGATCACCGCAACGAAGGCGACGGCGCCCAGCAGGCCGACACCCAACGGGAGGCCGACGTTACGGCTTAGCAGCTTGCGAAAACTGCGTTGATCCATGGAGGCTGCTTGAATCATCTGATAACGCCCGAGCGAAATAAGTCCATTGAACAGTGTGTGGCCACTACATTCAGTCATTGTTGTATGCCGCTGCCACCCCCGCACCTGGGGCGAGTCTAACCAGCTTTGCCTGATCTGACAGGGCATTTAGCCAGTATTTGAAGCTATCCGCAGCCAATCGTTCCATCCGATTGCAGGGGCCGCTATCCTGACGGAACTTCTGCCTGTGCAACAGGCACAGAGTAAAGACATTTCCCTTACGTGACAGGATTCAAACCATGCACCTTCTGGTAGTCGAAGACGACGACATCGTTCGTATGCTGATGGTCGACGTGCTCGACGAATTGGGCTACACCACCATCGAGGCGCAGGACGCCACCACAGCCTTAAGGATTCTCGAGGATGGCACGCAACCCCTGTCGCTGCTGATGACCGATGTCGGCCTTCCTGACATGCGCGGCGAAGCGCTGGCCGCCAAAGCCCGGGAAATCCGGCCGCTGCTGCCGGTGCTGTTCGCCAGTGGCTACGCCGAGAACGTCAATGTCCCCGAGGGCATGCACCTGATCGGCAAGCCATTCAGCATCGACCAACTGCGCGATAAGGTCGTGGAAATCCTCGGGACGCCCTGACGCGGGCCTCACCCCTCACGGCGCAACAGGTAGGTATCCATGATCCAGCCCTTGCGCCGCCGCGCGTCCTCGCGCACTTGCACGATCTGTGTCTTGACCTCCACCAGCTTGCCCGCCACCAGGATCTCGTCTGCCGTTCCCAGATAAGCCCCCCAGTAGATCGTCAGGCCCGGGTCGTCCAGCGCGGTGAACGCGCACTGTCCATCGAGCATCACCACGACGTTGTCGATCACTGCCTGCTCGGCCAGGCGCCGCGCCGGCAGTACGATCAGGGGTTCGCCAATGCGGTTCAGCGCGATCCGGTGTCGCGCGGCCAAGGCCTGGACACTGCTGATCCCAGGGATGATTTCAAGCTGCAGCGCCACCCCGCGTTCGCGCACCAGGTCAAGAATGCGCAAGGTGCTGTCATACAGCCCCGGCTCGCCCCACAACAGGAAGGCGCCGATATCGTCGGCTGCCAGTTCATCCTCGAGCATGCGGGCGTACAGGGCTGCGCGCGCGCGGTGCCAGTCCTGCACCGCACCGACATAGTCCTGGTGCTGCCCGTCCCGCCGCGGATCCTCCAGTTGCACCAGGCGATACCCACCCTCGGGGACATAGCGCTCGAGCATGAGTTTGCGCAGTTGCAACAGCTCATGCTTGTCGCCACCTTTATCGAGTACGAAGAACACCGTGGCGCGGCGCAACGCGTCGACGGCCTCGAAAGTGACCTGACGGGGGTCGCCCGGGCCTATACCGATCAACAGAAGTTGCTTCATGGCATTGCCTCGCTGCCCGTACCGCCGATCATTGTTCATCGCCCAGGGGTATTTGGCAAAGTGCGTCAGAACACCGCGAAGTTGTAACTGACGATGACCCGTGTCTCGTCCATGTCACGCGCCCATCGTTCGTAGTTGCTGCGATACGTGGAGTTGCGCAGACGCACGCTGAGATCTTTGAAGGTGCCGCTCTGGACCTGGTACTTGAGTTCGCTGTCACGCTCCCATTCCTTGCCTTGGGCGCTGCTGCCCGGCACCTGGATATGATCACCGTTGATATAGCGAGTGAAGAAGCTCAAGCCAGGAATGCCCAACGCCTTGAAATCGTAGTCATACCGCAATTGCCAGGAACGCTCACCGGCGGCTGCGAAGTCGTTGACCTGAGCATAATTGACCAGATAAGGGTTGCTGCCATCCAGATAAGGCATGGCGCTGTCGCCATACATGCGTTGCCAGCCGGCACTGAACTTGTGCCCGCCCAGGCTGTAGCCGAGCATGCCGCTGAACGCCCGATGCTCGATCTCACCGGCGCGTGCGTTGCCGATATCGTCGCTCTTGATCAGGCGCACGTCCGCAGAAAGCGCGCCCACCGCCAAAGGTTGCGTGGCGACCAGCCCGAGGAAGTGCTGGCGGTAGATATTCTCGAGCTTCGACACCTGGTACTGGGCACTGAGGCGATCATTGACGCGGTAATCGACGCCCGCCAGATCGAAGTGGTCGGCCTGGATATCGCAGGCGTAACGCTTGTTCTTGCAGTGCACGCGAATATCCTGGCGATCACTGGAGTCTCGCGCGGTGTACTTGTCCAGACGGGCCACGGTGAACTTCAGGTCGCGCAACTCTTCGGACGTCAGCATTGCACCGTGGAACATGGTGGGCAGCAGACGACCATCGTTGTACTTGAGCAGCGGCACGTCCGGCATCATCGCGCCATAACGCAGTACCGTCCGGGACACCTTCATCTTTGCCGCCACGCCCAGCTTGGCGTATTGATCGGCAGAATGGCGCGGGTCATGCCCACTCGAGGGCAGCAGACCACTGTTGCTGTCGGCGGGGCTGGAATCGAGCTTGAAACCTAGCATGCCCAGCGCATCGACACCGAACCCGAGCGTGCCGTCGGTGTAGCCGGAACGGGCATCGAGAATGAAACCCTGCGCCCATTCCTCGCGCTTGGAAGCACCCTGGGCGGAACTGCTGTGGCCGTCACGAAAGTCCCGGTTGAAATAGACATTGCGCGCCTCGACCTTGGCGTGACTGTCTTCGAAAAAACCATCGGCCTGCGCACCGGCTGCCGCGCACAACAAGGACAGGCCGGCAATACTGCGGCCAGGGGCGAGAGGAAAGGGAGAGCACATGCAGGGGAACATCCAGAAGAGGCGAGAAACATGCCGATGCACTATCGGGCACACATGCCGCGAGGCACTCGACATTAAACGAAGACGACGCGCCATTTTCACGCGGGCGCTCTAGTCGGGCCATTGGACCATGGTATGAAAGCTGTTGCAGAGGCCTGGAAAGCGCACTGAGTTTGCGGTTCGTGACGCCCAGAAAGTTCCTTACTTGCCGCTAAAAGTTTGAGGTTTACCGAACACTGGGCCACGTCTACACTCTTGTTCAGCGAACAGTTTCACCCATCCGCGTGGCCGGCGTTTATTACTGTTGCATGTTCGTCACGCCATGCCACGGCCGACTGACAGGAGTGATGAAAGTGTCCAGACTTGCAGAGTTTCGTGCGGCCGAAAAAGCACTTCAGGAGCAAATCGCGCAACTGGAGACAATGAAAAAGGATGCCAGCCTTAAACGCGAGATCGAGTTCGAGCAGAAACTACTCGGTCTGATGAAAAGCTATGACAAGGGCTTGCGCGACATTGTCGCGATCCTCGACCCCAAGGGCCTGAAAGCCAGCGCGAAAACCTCGACCAGCCCCGTCAAGCAGCAACGCCGTCCGCGCGTGGTCAAGGTCTACGAGAACCCGCACACCGGCGAGCTGATCGAGACAAAGGGTGGCAACCACCGTGGCCTGAAAGCGTGGAAGGAACAGTACGGTGCGGCCACGGTGGAATCCTGGGTACGCTGATGAAACATCCACGCCTGCTTCACAGTTTTTTCACATCGGCTGGGCGAGTATCGAACCAGCTAAAGGACTAGCGACCCCATCACGCGCCCGCACATGCGGGCCTCTAATTCCAGCGCCCTGCCTTCGTGCAGGGCGCTTTCATTTGCGCAATCGCTTCACTGCCGTATCATGGCCGTCCTGTTTTCACCGTCGGCGCGGTCTGCGCCGGCCTTGTCTCTGGAGCCCCCATGAGCCTGAACGATCTGCAAACCCTGCCCGGCGTCACCGCCCAGCCCGACACCGCCACCGCAAAATTCGTCTTCAATCACACCATGCTGCGGGTCAAGGATATCGAGAAGTCGCTGGACTTCTACACCCGCGTGCTGGGCTTTCGTCTGGTAGACAAGCGCGATTTCCCCGAAGCGAAGTTCAGCCTGTACTTCCTGGCCCTGGTCGACCCGGCGCAGATTCCTGCCGATGACGCCGCACGCCACCAGTGGATGAAATCCATTCCAGGCGTGCTGGAGCTGACCCACAACCACGGCACCGAGAGCGATGCCGAGTTCGCCTACCACAACGGCAACACCGATCCGCGCGGCTTTGGCCACATCTGCATCTCGGTGCCGGACGTACGTGAGGCCTGTGCACGCTTCGAAGCGCTGGAGGTGCCCTTCCAGAAACGCCTGCAGGATGGCCGCATGAACCACCTGGCGTTCGTCAAGGACCCGGATGGCTACTGGGTCGAAGTCATCCAGCCGACCGAACTGAAGGGCTGACCGACGCAGGTCACGCTCGTCGGGGCCGGGAACTTCCGGCCCCTCGCCGTGGTACATAGAGGTGAGCGCTTCCAAACCAGCACAGCGAGGTAAGGACGATGCAAACCCTTCACTGTGAGTACCGTGAGCACACCATCACCGCCAGTGTGATGCCCCACCCCGACTCTCCTCTGCCCTACGCCGCCGGCTGCCTGATCACCGATCCCGAAGGCCATACCAGCAGGCGCCTGTCGATGCCCATGAAGTTCTTCTCCGACCTGGAAAACGCCCAGCACGTTTCTCTGGCGCACGGCCGCGCCCTGGTGGACGAGCGACTGGATAAAGGGCAGAGGGTGTTCTGAGGGCATTCAAGCCATCACGGGGATCCCCGTGATGGCAACCGTTCAGGCTTCACGGGCGTAAGCGACCGCGGCCTCCACTTGCTCTACGGTCGGTCTGATACCGGTGTACAGCACGAACTGCTCCAGCGCCTGCAACGCAATCACGTCGAGCCCAGTGATCACCGGCTTGCCCAGCTCCTGGGCGAGAACGATCAGCGGGGTCATGGCCGGCATGGCCACTACGTCAAATACGAGTTGCGCAGCATCGACCGCCTCACGTGGGAAGGCCAGCTCCTGCGCCTGCGGCCCGCCGGCCATGCCAATGGGGGTCACGTTGACCAGCATCGGCGGACAGAGGTCGCCCAGCTCGCGCTGCCAGCGATACCCGCAGGTATCTGCCAGCTGCCGCCCGGCCTGCTCGTTGCGGGCAATGATCAGGCCCTCGCTGAAACCTGCGTCACGCAGCGCACTGGCCACCGCCTTGGCCATGCCGCCGCTGCCGCGCAGGGCAAAGGCGGTGGCCGGATCGACCTGGTGCGACTCCAGCAGTTGGCGCACAGCCAGGTAATCGGTGTTGTAGGCCTTCAAGTGACCGTTGGTGTTGACCAGCGTGTTCACCGACTCGATGGCTGCCGCGGAGGGATCGATCTCGTCCACCAGGGCCATGCACGCCTCTTTGTAGGGCATGGACACACCGCATCCGCGGATACCCAGGGCGCGGATGCCACCCACTGCCGCAGGCAGGTCCTGGGTGGTCATGGCCTTGTAGTAGTAGTCCAGCCCCAACTGTTGATAGAGGTGGTTGTGGAAACGCACGCCGAAAGTGCCCGGACGTCCGGCAAGGGAAATGCACAGTGTCGTGTCCCTGCTGGGTGCAATCGCCATATCTGCTCCTGTCGTTGATGACTGAATCGTTTCTGCGAGCGTATCAGACCTGACCGTCAATCGCCCCTTACACAACCTTTACCTTGCACCTGTGCTCTCTTTACCGATTTCGCGGTCTTATTGATAAGCCCCAAGTGTGGGGTTATCGCGAGGATTCATTCATGAACCGTCTCATCCCCGGAATCGCCCTGCTGGTCGGCGCACTGGCCGTCAGCGGGCAGGCAGCCGCCCATGGCGGCGGTTGGGGCCCAGGCCCTGTACTCGGTGCAGCCGTGGTCGGTGCCGTGGTCGGGGCAGCAGTATCCGGCGGCCATGACCGCACCGTCTATGTGGAGCGCCAACCGGCCTATTATCCGCCGCCTCCGGTCTATGTGCAGGCGCCACCGCCGCCGGTGTATTACCAGCCCTATGTCGTCGAGCGCTATGTACCCGCGCCGCCGCCAGTGTATCGCCGCTACTACGGCCCGCCGCCGGTGTACTACGGCCCGCCGCGCTGGTGACCTGCACTTGTCGTTGAAAAAAGTAATGACCACTATCGAGCAAGTTGATTTCAAACAGCGTCGGCTGCTGCGTAAGGTAGGGCCATGTTTCACAGGAGGTCCAACATGGCCACTATCCACATCATGTCTGTCGTCGGCAGTGCTGTCCCTGCTCCCTTGCGCGCTCAAGGCCTGCTGGCCTGCTGGTACCTGATGCGCAACGGCGAGCCCGTCAGCGGCCCTCTGGATTCCCGCGCCAAGGCCCAGGCCATGGCCGAACAGCTGCAGGCCGGCACCCTTACCGCCTGACCACCGTTTTTGTTGACCGTTTCATGTGTTGTGCGTTGCTCCTTACGCTTCTTTCTGCCCGCCTCTGGCGGGCTTTTTTTCGCCTGTGCGAAAGCGCGGGGACCATTTGTCGCAACAGGCGGGAAAAACCGATACAGCATGAAGGTTTTTTCATTTCGACGCTGGGACTGGACGAGCAATCGACAGCCGCTGAGCCATACTCCACAATGCAGCGGTTTTCGGGGGAAACCCTTGCACAGCCAACGACATACCAACTATTAGTGAGCCTCAACGTGAAAACTTCCCTGTCCATCCTCAGCCTGCTGCTGGCGCTCACAGGAACCGCGATCCTTCCGTCGACCGCTGCTGCACAATCCCCGGCCCAGGCCCAACGCGATCCTTCCAAACTGCACCTGGCTTCCGGCAGCGCCTTGCTGATCGACCTGAATACCAACAAAGAGCTGTACTCCAGCCACGCCGACCGCGTGGTGCCCATCGCCTCGGTCACCAAGCTGATGACCGCCATGGTAGTGCTCGACGCCAAGCTGCCGATGGACGAGATGCTCACCATGACCATCGCCAACAACCCTGACCTCAAGGGTGTCTTTTCCCGCGTCCGCCCCGGCAGCGAGCTGAACCGCCGCGAGACCCTGCTGATTACCCTGATGTCGTCGGAGAACCGCGCGGCCAACACCCTGGCCAACCACTATCCCGGCGGCTATGGCGCGTTCATCAAGGCGATGAACGCCAAGGCCCGCAGCCTGGGCATGACCCAGACCCGCTACGTCGAGCCGACTGGCCTGTCGACGCACAACGTCTCCACTGCCCATGACCTGGCCAAGCTGCTGATCGCCTCGCGCAACTACCCGATGCTCAGCGAGCTCTCGACCACCCGCGAGAAGACCGTAGCCTTCCGCAAACCCAATTACACCTTGGGCTTTCGCAACACCGATCATCTGGTGAACAAGAGCAACTGGGATATCAAGCTGACCAAGACCGGCTTCACCAACGAGGCGGGGCACTGCCTGGTACTGCTGACCAGGATGGACAACCGCCCGGTGGCGATGGTGATTCTCGACGCCTACGGCAAGTTCACCCACTTCGCCGATGCCGGGCGCCTGCGCCAATGGCTGGAAACCGGCTCGGCCAAGGCCGCGCCGGCGGTGGCGATGCAGTACAAGTCAGACCGCCAGAACCGCTCGCGCGTGGCGTCCGAGTAAGTCACCACGTTCAGGGCGGCCCGTTGCGGTCCGCCCTGCCCTCACCCTCAGGCAATGGTGCTGATCAAGTTGCCGGAGCTACTGCTGTTCAGCTTGCTCAAGGCCTGCAGCAACTGCGCGGTCGCCTGCTGGATCTGACCGCTGATGGTCGCGATCTGCGCCTGGACACCCGCCACCGCAGCCAACTTGGCCTTCTCGTCCATCGGTTGCGCCTGAACTTCGGACAGCCGCTTCTGGGCGTCGGCCAGTTGCTTCTGCATTTGCTTGATCAGCTCACGCAACTGGCGGATGTGTGACGGCTCGCTGCTGTTGTCGCTGCTCTTGGCCTTGTCGGCCTTGTCAGACGGTGCCGGCATGGCGACCTGGGCGCCGCCAGCCGCGCTGCTGCTCTTTTCAGTGTCGCTGGCCTGGGCGGCCGTCTGCAACGCAGACGATTGCCCATTCACGCCGGTGACATTGACACTTGTGATCCCTACCATTTCCCTTCTCCGCAAGGATTTTGACCTGACAGCTGTATCGGCCGCCAAACGCCATGCTTGAGCCTTCATGCTTCCGGCAACAGGCTGCGCTCGAACAGAAAGGGACCCACGCCTTGCGGCAGGTGCTCGTAAAGCTGTTGCGGCCGGCCCAGTCGCGGCTGATTGCGTTCGCCTGTATCACGCACCCAGCCTGCCTCCCTCAGACGCTCCAGGCGCTTGCGCAACGACGTGTTGTTCACCGGCCGCCCCAGGCACGCCTGCGCCGCACTCAACGCATCGAGCACCGTGAAACGCGTCGGCAGCAAGTACAGCGGCAGGCTGCTGTACAGGCTCTTGGCCGCCAGCCGCTCGCAGGTGCGCTGCACCAGCAGCCCATGATCGAACGGCAACAGCACTTTGCGGGTCGACAGACTGTCGAGGTCGAAAAAGGCCAATTGCTCCCCCGCGATGAATTGATCCGGGTCGAGCAATGCCAGGTAGTAGGTACTCAACGACCACCCGCGCGGATCACGAAAAGCGTTGCCTTCTGTACCGACCTGCTCCATGTGCCGAGGCAGAACCTGTGCCTTCTCTCGCAGCGCCCGCTCGGCCGCCGCATCCAGGCTATTGTCCGGTGTGCTGCCGTTGACGATGACACCCGGCAAGGCCCACTGGCCTCGATGCGGCTCTCGCTCGCGGCGGTGCAACAGCACCTGCAACCCCTGCAAGTCCGGGGCAAGGCGCAATGCAACGATGTCCACGCTGGCCAAGACTTCAACTGCGCTCATGTCGACTCCTTGTTCAATACGCCATATTCCACCAGGTGTTTTTTGTGATGCAAGCCCTAATCCCGAAAAAAGGCTGCTTGACACACTTATGATACCAGGTGAAATATATAGGCATTCCAGTGGAGGAACCTCCTGATGAAGATCGCCAGTTTCGACGTCGATGCCCAGAACGGCTTTACCGCTAACGCCCCGCAGGAGCTGCCGGTACCCGGCGGCCACCTGATTGCACCGGCGCTCAATGCCATGGCCCGTCGTGCTGACCTGCGCCTGGGCAGCAAGGATGCTCACCCTGCCAATGCCGCCTGGGTGGTGAGCGATGCCGCACAGATGCTTCAGCCACTGGCATTGACCAACGCCGACCTCACCTGGGTCAGCCACTGCGTGCCCGGCACACCCGGTTTCGAACTGCTGCCCGGCCTGCCTGCCCCGATCGATTACGACTATTTCGTCTGGAAAGGCGTGGAGCCTGACCTGCACCCCTACGGCGCCTGCTACCACGACCTGGCCGAGCACCGCTCCACCGGGGTCATCGAGTACCTCAAGGTTCACGCCGTCGAGGTCGTGCTGGTCGGCGGCCTGGCTTTGGATTACTGCGTGCGCACCACCGCGCTGCAACTGAACCGCGCCGGATTCCAGGTGCTGCTCTACCTACCGGCCTGCCGAGCACTGAGCGACGCCGGCGCCCAAGCTGCCTGCAGCGAGCTGGCTGCCGCCGGGGTAGTACTGTGCGCCAATGAGGAAGAGCTGGACCGCCAGCTCGCACTGTTCAAGGAGCCCCGCCCATGAGCGACGACGTTTTTGCCCCACGGATCATCCAGAACCTGCTGGATACCGACTTCTACAAGATCACCATGATGCAGGCGGTGCTGCACAACTACCCCAACGCCGAGGTGGAGTGGGAGCTGCGCTGCCGCAACGACGAAGACCTGTCGCCCTACCTTGCCGAAATCCGCTACCAGATCGAACAGTTGGCCGAGGTCTCGGTGACCCACGACCAGCTCGCCTACCTGGAAAAAATCCCCTTCATCAAGCCGGACTTCATCCGTTTCCTCAGCCTGTTTCGCTTCAACCTGCGTTATGTCCAGGTCGGACTGGACGATGCCGGGCAACTGGCGATCCGTATTCGCGGCCCCTGGCTGCACGTGATCCTCTATGAAATCCCGTTACTGGCAATCATTTGCGAGGTGCGTAATCGCTACCGCTATCGCGAAGTGACGATGGCACAGGTGGGCGAGCGCCTGTACCAGAAACTCGACTGGCTCAAGGCGCACGCCAGCAGCGATGAGCTGGCGGGCTTCCAGCTCGCTGACTTCGGTACCCGCCGACGCTTCTCCTATCCCGTACAGGATCAGGTGGTGCATATCCTCAAACGCGACTTCCCCGGGCGTTTCGTCGGCACCAGCAATGTCCACCTGGCCCGAGAATACGAACTCAAACCCATCGGTACCATGGCCCACGAATGGTTCATGGCCCACCAGCAGCTCGGCCCGCGCCTGGTCGATAGCCAGGTCGCAGCGCTGGAGTGCTGGGTGCGTGAATACCGAGGGTTGCTCGGCATCGCCCTGACCGACTGCATCGGCATGGACGCCTTCGTGAAGGACTTCGACCTGTATTTCGGCAAGCTCTTCGATGGTCTTCGCCACGACTCCGGCGATCCACTGGCCTGGGCGGAAAAAGCCATCGCCCACTATGAGCGCCTGGGCATCGACCCGCTGAGCAAGACCCTGATCTTCTCCGACGGCCTGGATTTCGCCAAGGCACTGCAGCTCTACCGCGCGCTGCACGGGCGGATCAACGTCAGCTTCGGCATCGGCACCAACCTGACCTGTGACATTCCTGGCGTGAAGCCGATGAACGTGGTGATCAAGATGACCGCCTGCAACGGAGCCCCTGTCGCGAAGATCTCCGACAGCCCTGGCAAGACGCAGTGCCGGGACGAAAATTTCGTCGCCTACCTGCGCCATGTGTTCAAGGTGCCCGCCTGAGCCATCGTGCACTGGCAATTGCCCAAGCGCCGAATCTTTGCCTCTCCCCCTCGTTGCCGCGTGCAATTGTCGGTATGGTGTTGTCAAAGAAGGATGTTTTACCCGCACAGGAAAGACTTAGATGCCCCAACGCAATGTCATCAACGCCTCCGTCAGCCCCAAAGGCAGCCTGGAGACGCTGTCGCAACGTGAAGTCCAGCAACTGAGCGAAGTCGGTACCGGCAGTCTCTACACCCTGTTCCGCCAGTGCGCCCTGGCTATCCTCAACACCGGCGCCCATGTCGACAATGCCAAGACCATCCTCGAGGCCTACAAGGACTTCGAGGTCCGCATCCACCAGCAAGATCGCGGCGTGCGCCTGGAATTGCTCAATGCCCCGGCCGATGCCTTCGTCGATGGCGAGATGATCGCCAGCACCCGCGAAATGCTGTTCAGCGCCCTGCGTGACATCGTCTACACCGAAAGCGAGCTGGCCAGCCAACGCATCGACCTGGAAAGCTCCCAGGGCATCACCGACTACGTATTCCACCTGCTGCGCAACGCACGCACCCTGCGTCCGGGCGTGGAACCGAAGATGGTGGTGTGCTGGGGCGGTCACTCGATCAGCAGCGAGGAATACCAGTACACCAAGAAAGTCGGCCATGAACTGGGCCTGCGCAAGCTGGACGTCTGCACCGGCTGCGGCCCGGGCGTCATGAAGGGCCCGATGAAGGGCGCCACCATCGCCCACGCCAAGCAGCGCATGCACGGCAGCCGCTACCTGGGCCTGACCGAACCGGGCATCATCGCTGCCGAGGCGCCGAACCCCATCGTCAACGAGCTGGTGATCCTGCCGGATATCGAGAAACGTCTGGAGGCCTTTGTCCGCGTCGGCCACGGCATCATCATCTTCCCCGGAGGCGCAGGCACGGCCGAGGAATTCCTGTACCTGCTCGGCATCCTCATGCATCCGGACAACCATGACCTGCCCTTCCCGGTCATTCTCACCGGCCCGCGCAGCGCCGAGCCGTTCCTGCAGCAACTGCATGCCTTCGTCGGTGCCACCCTCGGCGAAGCGGCGCAGCGCCACTACCAGATCATCATCGACGACCCGGCCGAAGTGGCCCGGCATATGGTCGAGGGGCTCAAGACGGTCAAGCAGTTCCGCCGCGAGCGCAACGACGCCTTCCACTTCAACTGGCTGCTGAAGATCGACGGTGGCTTCCAGCACCCGTTCGACCCGACTCACCAGAACATGGCCGATCTTGCCCTGCGTCGCGACCTGCCGCCCCATGAGCTGGCCGCCAACCTGCGTCGAGCGTTCTCGGGAATCGTCGCCGGCAACGTCAAGGACAAGGGCATTCGCCTGATCGAGGAGCATGGCCCGTACCAGATCCGCGGCGACCAGGCGATCCTCGACCCGTTGGGCAGGCTGTTGCAGGCCTTTGTCGACCAGCACCGGATGAAGCTGCCCGGCGGCGCGGCCTACGTGCCGTGCTACCAGGTCGTGACCTGACTCCGGTCGCGGCTCCAGCGCCAACCTGCGCGGATCAATCGCAGCGGTGAACTGCCACTGCGATTGATCCGCGCACGCGTCACCCCATCAGCAAACCTGTTAGCTGCAATATCTTGCAGACAATTCCCACCCAAAGCAGTGAACCTGCCTACAAAAAAACGGTCTTTCGCTGACGGTCAATCCACCGACCGCTTCACGGCCCAGTCACCGGGCCTCCAACCGTACTGTTTCAGCGAAGACCACCATGCCCGAATTCCGCCGCGCCACCCTCGCCCTCGCCGCCCTGCTCGCCACTGCCCCGTCCATCCACGCCGAAGAATCCTCCAGCGACGCACGCTGGGTCAGCGACAGCCTGAGCACGTATGTGCGCAGTGGTCCGACCGATGGCCATCGCATCGTCGGCACGCTCAAGTCCGGGCAGAAGGTGTCGCTGATCGGCACCCAGGGCAACTACAGCCAGGTTCGCGGCCAAAGTGGCGATCTGGTGTGGATTCTTACCAGCGACCTGCAGACGGTCCCCGGCCAGAACGAACGCCTGCCGCAACTCGATGCCCAGGTCGCAGACCTGTCCGGCCAGCTCAAGACCATCGACGACAGCTGGAAGACGCGCGTGCAAGGCATGCAGGAAACCCTGGATTCGCGCAAGGCGCTGATCGATGAGCTGGAGTCGCGCAACAAGGCCCTCAACGAACAGCTCGAGCAGTCGCAGTCGAGCCTGCGCGACACCCAGGCACGCCTGGGCGACGAGAACAAGCAGGTGATGATGCGGTACATGGTCTACGGCGGCAGCATCGCCAGCGCCGGCTTGCTGGCCGGTCTGATCCTGCCGGCGCTGACCCGCGGGCGCAAACGCAACGACCGCTGGTTCTGAAGCCCTCAGCAGGCGGGTAACTGCCCGCCCGCCACCAGAAAGTCGATGAACAGCCGCACCCGCAGCGGCATGTGCCGCGCCTGCGGATAGATCAAGGTGAATGGCCGCGCCGTGCCACCGAAGGCCGGTAGCACTTCGACCAGCTCACCGCTGTCCAGGGCGTCCTGCACGGTGAAGCGGTACGCCTGCATCAGGCCGGCGCCATGTCGCGCGAGGGTGGCGGTGGCGAGAAAGTCGCCCAGGCAGGTGATCGAGCCGCCGACCTCGATCTCCACCAGGCCACCGTCACGGCGAAAGGTCCAGGGCGCACTGCGTCCGCTGCTGGGGATCTCGAACAGGATGCACTCATGCCGCGCCAAGTCTTCCGGCACCTGCGGATGGCCTGCTCGCGCCAGGTAGCCCGGGGTGCCCACCACTACCAGCTCGGCGTTTTCCAGGCGCCGTGCCACCAGGCGCGAATCGGCAGGCTCGCGTCCGCGGACGGCCAGGTCGAACTGCTCTTCGGCGAAATCGACATTGCGATTGCTGACATGCACGTCCACCTGCACTAGCGGGTAGCGCTCGCGAAAACGCGGCAGCCAGGGCAACAGACGGTGATGGGCGTAAGGCGTCGGCGCACTGACCCGCAGGCGTCCACGCGGCTCGATCTGGCCACCTGAAACTTCGCGCTCGGCCTCTACCAGTTGCCCAAGCGCCAGGCGGCACTGCTGGTAGTACGCCTGGCCAGCATCGGACAGGCGCATCTGCCGTGTAGTACGCACGAACAACCGTACACCCAGGCGTTCTTCCAGGCGCGCCACCGAGCGGCTGACCGCCGCGGGCGTGACCCCGGCCTCGGTGGCGGCGGCAGTGAAGCTGCCAGTATCGGCAGCCAGGCAGAACAGCTCGAGGCTGCCCAGTTGAAGATCATCGAAATGGCGGGTCATGATGGCTCTATTGATTACATGAGGTATCGATTGAAATGCCATCCGCCTTATTTTTCAACTTCAGATGAGGTCTTAGAGTGGCTCCACCCACGAACCAGCCGGTTCGCTTATCTGGAGACCCACCATGAGCACTGCTAGAACCATCGTCATCACCGGCGCATCCAGCGGCTTGGGCTTTGCCCTGGCCAAGGCCTTTATCGAACGGGGCGACAACGTGGTCGGCAACGCCCGCACCCAGGCCCGCCTCGATCAGGCCGCCATCGAGCTGGGCAACCCGGCAGCCTTCGTCGGCGTCGCTGGCGACATCGCCGACGCCAGTACCGCACAACGCCTGTTCGATACGGCGCTGCAAGTGTTCGGCCGCGTCGATATCCTGGTCAACAATGCCGGGATCTTCATTCCCAAACCGTTCACCGACTACACCGAGCAGGACATCGACGCGCTGTTTGCCACCAACCTCAAGGGCTTCATCTACCCCTCCCAGGCCGCAGCGAAGACCATGAGCGCCCAAGGCCATGGACACATCGTCGCGATCACCGCCTCGGTCGCCATGCAGCCTAACGTGCGGGTACCCGCAGCGCTGCCGATCCTCGTCAAGGGTGGCCTGAACCAGGCGGTCAGGGGCCTGGCGCTGGAACTGGCCGGTAGCGGCGTACAGGTCAACGCCGTGGCTCCGGGGATCATCGAGACGCCCCTGCACAACAACGACGTCGCAGGCCTGGGTGTCTTGTCGCCGAGTGGGCGCACCGGCAAGCCGCAGGACATCGTCGATGCCGTGCTATACCTGACCGACGCACGTTTCGTCAGCGGCGTCGTACTTCCAGTAGACGGCGGCAGTACCGCCGGTACCTGGCACTGAAAACCCAAGGAGCCTGCCATGCCATACGTTCATATCCGTGTGACCGAAGAAGGGGTCACTGCCGAGCACAAGCGTCTGTTGATCGAAGGCACCACCGAACTGCTGCAACGGGTGCTGAACAAGCCGCCAGCGAGTACCTTCGTGGTGATCGAGGAAGTGCCCACCGACAATTGGGGAGTGGGTGGTGAGACGATAACGGCGGTGCGCAAGCGCGAGCGGGGTTGACCCACATCATCGCCGTGGTCTTTTGGCGGGCAAGCCTGGCCAAGGACCACGGCGGTGCATGCCCGTGTTGGCAGTCGACACAGACGGTCATTGCCGCAACCGTTCCAACGCCTCCAGCACATGCCCCGTGGCCCGCTCCACCTCACCTTCGCGGCAAGCGATTCCCAGCGCACGCCACAACCCCGGTCGCAACGGGCGTCGAGCGATGCGCCGATCCAGCTCAGGCGCCTCCCCCTCCTGGGGCAGTAATGTCGCACCATACCCCGCAGCCACCAGGCTCTTGATCGCATCGTTGTAGTTCAACTCGATGCGCGCCTCCGGGTACAGCCCGGCCGCCGCGAACCAATCGCTGGTCACCCGCGAAAGCTGCGTGCTGCTGTCGTTGAGAATCAGCGCGCGCTGCCCGAGCCAGGCCGGTGTGACCCGCGCCGGAGGCTGCCAGTCGGCAGGCAGGTAGGCCATGATCGGGTCGCGTCGCCACGGGGTGAGTTTCACCCCCTTCACTGCCACCTGCGGCAGCGCCACCAGGCCGATGTCCAGGCTCCCCTCACGCACACGCGCCAGTGATGCTTGCGACGTGAGCACCTGAACCTGCACATCGATCCCCGGATGCTCACTGCGCAGGGCCGCCAATGCACTGGGCAACAGATGAGCGATGGCGCCAGTGGAGGCGCCCAGGCGCACCCGCCCGGTCAGCCCGGCCACCTGGCGTTGCACTTCATCCAGCGCCTGGTCTGCATCGGCCAGCAGCCGACGGGCACGCGCCAGCAGGGTTTCTCCGACCACCGTGGGCCGAACCTGCCCGCGGGTACGGGTAAGCAGCGCAGCCCCCACCCTCGCTTCAAGCTCGGCGACATGCAGGCTGATGGTCGGTGGTGCCAGGTTCAACTGGCGAGCGGCCTCGGCGAAAGAGCCAAGGTCGGCGATCACCACCAGTGTGCGCAGGCGGTCGAGGCTGATTTCTCGCAGGGTGCTGCTCCTTATGCTGTTGAACGTCGTGATTCATTTAATCTGAACATCGTCGTCATGATATTCAAATTTTCTTCAGATAAAACAACAGCGAGGATACACCCACTTCCTTCCTGAACGGATCCCCACCATGCACCAGCCCCTGATATTCATCGACGGCGACCAGGGCACCACCGGCCTGCAGATCCACGCCCGCCTGCACGGTCGCAGCGACCTTCGCCTGCTGACCCTGCCCGAGACCGAGCGCAAGGACCCGCAGCGCCGCCGCGAGGCCATCAACAGCGCCGATATCGCCCTGCTCTGCCTGCCCGATGCGGCCGCACGCGAGGCCGTGGCGACGATTCACAACCCGGCAGTACGGGTGATCGACGCCAGCTCTGCGCACCGCACCACCCCAGGATGGGTCTACGGCTTGCCGGAGCTGGACGAGCAGCAGGCCGAACGCATCGCCCAGGCCACACGGGTCAGCAATCCCGGTTGCTACCCGACCGGTGCCATCGCCCTGCTGCGGCCGCTGGTGCGCGCCGGCCTGTTGCCTGCGGACTACCCGCTGAGCGTGCATGCCATTTCCGGCTACTCCGGTGGTGGTCGGGCTGCGGTCGAGCGTCATGAGCAGTCGGGTGGCGATCCTGCCCCAGCGCTGCAGCTCTACGGCCTGGAGTTGGCGCACAAGCATGTCCCGGAGATCCAGGCCCATGCTGGCCTGAGCGCACGTCCGGTGTTCCTGCCGGGCTATGGCGACTATCGCCAGGGCATCGTGCTGAGCATCCCGCTGCAGTTGCGGCTACTGTCGCCGGGCGTCACCGCCGAGCACCTGCAGGCCTGTCTCGAACAGCACTACCAGGGCGCGCGCCATGTCCAGGTAATGCCCCTGCACAAGCAAGGCCCAGCGACACCCTTGGACCCGCAGGCGCTGAACGACAGCAACGACCTGCGCCTGGCACTGTATGCCAACCCCGAGCACGGGCAGGTCCTGCTGACGGCCGTGTTCGACAACCTGGGCAAGGGCGCTTCGGGTGCCGCAGTGCAGAACCTCGACCTGATGCTGGCAGCGATGCGCCAGTGAGGCCAAGCCGGTAAAAGCGGTTAGACTGTGCACCCCGCGTCATTCAGGCGCGGGGTGAGTTCAACCGCCGGAGCCTGTCCCCCGATGTTCATCCTGAGCCGCCTCGACGGCGTGCCGCCCGAGTCCTTCCAGAACCAGATCCGCCAGCTGGTGATCGAACATGTCGGCGCGCTGAGCAGCGTCGCCATCACCGCAGACAACCCGCTGTATCCGCTGTACCAGTACGGTGTCGGCCTCGAAGTCCACCAATACCTGCAGGCCCTGGACGGCACCCGGGGCCTGGCCGTGGAGCTGGTCCTGGCGCTGGACGCCGACGCCCCGGACCAACTGCTGGGTTTCGCCCTCGCCTTGCCCGCCCAGGATGACGCACACGCCTGTGTTCTGGCGTTTCTCGCCGTATCTCCTGCCCATCGTCGCCAGGGTATCGCCCGCGGACTGCTGACAGACCTGCGGGCACGCTACCGTTGCGTGGAGATGAGCGCGTTCGCCCACGCCGTGCCCTGGTTCGAGGCCATGGGCCTGCAGGTCGTGAGCGCCACCGGGCCGCAGGTGCTGATGAGCAGCACCGGCAAGGCCAGCGGCGCGCTGGTCGGACGCTTGGACATCGCGCCCATCTACCAGACCCTGGAAGTGCGCCAGATTCACGCCTACCTGCTAAAGCAGCATGGCGAAGAGGCGATGATCGACGCCGAACGCCAGCGCGATGAGCACCTTGACGAACTGGCGTTGCAGGCCCAGGCCTGCGTGGCGATGCGCAAGCGCGTGCATTGAGCCGAAATCGGTCGCCGCTCGCGGCAATGGCCTGTGATGCCATCACCGCAGCGGCGACAGTCAATCAGCGAAGCGCGGTATGGCCAGCCCCAGGCTCTCCCTCAGGGTCGTCCCTTCGTAGGCCGTGCGGTAGACCCCTCGTTCCTGCAGCAACGGCACTACCTCCTGGGTAAAGCGGCGGAACTGCTCCGGATGCCCGATGTAGATATTGAAGCCATCCAGCGCCCGCGCTTCGAACCAGTCGGCCATCTTCGCCGCCACCGTCTGCGCCGAGCCCACGAAGGCACCCGGGCGTAGCTGGCGGCCGAACTCCACCGCCTGGCGCAGGCTGAAGCCCTTGTCCCGGGCCTGGTCGGCGATGCGCTTGGCATTGGTGAAGAAGCTGCTGCGGGCAAACTCAAGGCTCTGCTGCGGGAACGGCGCATCGAGGTCGTACTGGCTGAAATCGTGCCAACCGAAGTTACGCCCGAACTCCTTCAACGCCAGCTCGAAGCTGTGATCGGCCTGATGATAGTGACGCTCGATCTCACGGGCATGCTCGTCGGTGTCACCCACGTAGATCTCGGCGCCCGGCAGCACCAGCACCTGCTCAGGGTCACGCCCCAGGCGTGCGGCGCGAGCCTTCACGTCGCGGTAGAACGCCTGGCCCTGCTCGACGCTTGCGGCATGGGTGAAGATCACGTCCGCCGTGGCCGCCCCCAGGTCACGCCCCTGCTCGGAATCCCCGGCCTGGAAGATCACCGGCTGGCCCTGGGGTGAGCGCTGGATGTTCAACGGCCCGACCACCGAGAAGTGCTCACCCTTGTGGTTGAGGGTGTGCAGCTTGGCGGGGTCGAGGAAGCGCCCGCTCTGGCGATCCCGCGGGAAGGCATCGTCTTCATAGGAATGCCAGAGTTTCTGCACCACCTCGACATGCTCGTGGGCGCGGCTGTAGCGGGTGTCGTAATCGTAATGCTCGTCCAGCCCGTAGTTGCCAGCGGTGCCGGCATCGCCGCTGGTGACCACGTTCCAACCGGCACGCCCCTTGCTGATCAGGTCCAGCGAGGCCAGGCGCCGAGCGACGTTGAATGGCGCATTGTAAGAGGTGGTCAGGGTGCCGACCAGGCCGATATGACGGGTGCTGACGGCCAACGCCGAGAGCAATGTCAGGGGTTCGAGACGATTGAGGTAATGGGACGGCGAACCTGGCGTGATGAACTGGCTGTCGACGATGAAGATCAGGTCGAACAGCGCAGCTTCTGCCTGGCGGGCAATATCGATGTACCAGTCGATGTTGACGCTGGCGTCGGCAGGCAACGCCGGGTCCAGCCACAGGTTGTGCCGCCCTGGGCCGCCGCAGCCCATGGTCAGGGCACCCAGTTTGATCTGTCGTTTGCTCATGCCGGGGCCTCAGTGCTGGGTGACGGCGCTGTCCTGCAGCGCCGCCGAGAAGGAGGTGTCGAACAGACTTGCGGCCGGATAGCCCTTGATCAGGCCGATTCCGGCAAAGAAGTCCACGGTCTTCTGTGCATCGGTGATCACCTGTGCGTTGAGTGGTGCCAGGTCGGTGCGGGCGCGGGCGAACCAGGCGCGGGCGATGTCGCCGTCGGCACGGGTACGCTTGGCCCAGGCGTCGGCGTACGCTTCGGTGTGCGCCGGATCGCTCAGGGTCCATTGACGCGCCTTCTTCAGGCGCTGGAGGAAGTCGGCGATCTGCGCACGCTTTTCCTGCACGGCCTTGGCATTGGCGACCACGAAACTCTGCGCTGGGATGATGCCTTCGGCGGTGGCCAGCACCCGTGCACCCTGGCGCTCCTGCTGGGTGACATAGGGCTCCCAGGTGGCGATCACGTCGACCGATCCGCCATCCAGCGCGTGGGAGGCGTCCAGGGCGCTGAGGTAGCGCAGCTCCAGTGCATCGCGGGGTACACCGGCCTTGTCGAGGGCGCTGAACAGCAGTTGCTGGCTCCAGGAACCTTTCCAGATCGCCGCGCGCTTACCCTTGAGGTCGGCCAGGCTGTGGATGTCGGAATCTTTGCGCGCGAGGATCGCCACGCCCTCGAGGTTCTGCCGCGACACCGCCACCACCTTGATCGGCGCACCGAGTGCGCCAAGGAACAACGGTGGCGCATCCCCCAGCAGGCCCAGATCGAGACTGCCGACATTGAGTGCCTCGGCCACTGGAGAGCCGGCAGTGAACTGCTTCCATTCCAGGGTGTAGGGCAAATCTTCAAGCACACCGGCCGCTTCCATCACGGCACGGGCGTTGTAGCTCTGGTCGCCGACCACCAGGGTCTGCGCAGCCGCCGCAAGGCTGATCGAGGTGGCCAGCACACCGGCGGCCAGTTGTTTGAGATAACGCACGTTCGTCTCCAGATGCCACTTCGGGCAAGTCAGGGCGATCCGCGCGTGCGGTCTCGTCGCGTGTAACAGTGAATATCAGGCGTTGCGCGCTGCCACCTTGGCGCGGGTCAACGGGATCAGTTCGCGGCCATAGTCCTCGGCGTCAGCCAAAGGGTCGAAGCCGCGGATGAGGAAGCTGGTCACGCCCAGGTCGTAATAGGCCAGCAAGGCATCGGCGACCTGCTCGGCGGTCCCCACCAGCGCCGTGGAGTTGTGACCGCCGCCCACCAGCGCAGCGATGCCGGTCCACAGGCGTTCGTCGACCCGCTCCCCCTTGGCCACGGTGTCACGCAGGCGCTGGGCGCCCACGCTCTGCGGCTTGCTGGCGATCACCGGCCCTGCCAGCTCGAGGCGCTGACGAGCCTGACCGAGGATGCCCTCGGCCTTGGCCCAGGCCGCCTCCTCCGTGGCGGCGATGATCGGCCGGAAGGACACACTGAACTGCACCTGGCGACCATGACGCGCAGCCTGCTCGCGCACGGCGGCGATGGTTTCGGCGGTTTGCTCCAGCGATTCGCCCCACAAGGCGTATACATCGGCGTGCTTGCCCGCCACCGCCAGGGCCGCAGGCGAGGAGCCGCCGAAATAGATGGGCAGATGCGGCTGCTGCAGCGGCTTGATCGCCGAAAACGCCCCCGCGGCCTGGTAATGGTTGCCGTCATGGTCGAACGGCGTGTCATGGGTCCAGACCTTGCGCACCACATCGAGGAATTCATCGGTGCGGGCATAGCGCTGGTCGTGGGCCAGGTGGTCGCCGTCCTTGCGCTGCTCGATGTCGCTGCCGCCACTGATGATGTGCACCGCCAGGCGCCCGTCGAGCAGGTGCTCAAGGGTTGCCAGCTTGCGTGCGGCCAGGGTCGGTGCGACGAAACCCGGACGGTGCGCCAGCAGGAAATGAATACGCGAGGTGGCAAGCCCTGCCAGGGCAGTCACCAGGAAGCCGTCAGGCTGGTCCGACCAATAACCGACCAGGATGCGATCGAACCCAGCCTGCTCATGGGCCTGGGCAAAACGGGTGATGTAGTCCTTGTCGAAGACGGGCCCGCTGGGGGCCAGGATCTCCGATGACAGGCGATGGCCGATCATGCCGATGAATTGAACGCTCATTGCAGGTGCCCCAAGGTCAGAAAGGGTTTTTATAGCGTTTGAATCTAAATGCCGACTGACTTATACGCTAACCACTTGTTCACACCCTGTGAAATTCGTTTTAGGCATAACCTAATGCATTCAAAATGCAGAACTTGCAGATAATACTTCATCGTCGGTAAATGCTAGATTTGCATATTAGCTTATGAATAATTTGAATTTTGAGAATATTCAGGCAGTTGCTAGGGTTTGCCCATGACCGTCAGCCCGAGCCTGAACCATGAGCCAGACACTGCGCCTCGAGCGCCTGCGCCACTTCATTGGCGAACTCTCCGACCTGCTGGACCGCCACCCCGACGAAGCCACCCTGCTCGACCAGGGCCATACCCTGCTGCACAGCCTGATCGCCCATGACGACTGGTTGCCCGAAGCCCTTGCCCAGCCGGATCCCGCCCGCTACCAGCAATACCTGCTGCATTGCGATTCGCGCCAACGCTTCTCGGTGGTCAGCTTCGTCTGGGGGCCAGGCCAGAGCACGCCGATCCATGACCACCGTGTCTGGGGCTTGATCGGCATGTTGCGCGGAGCCGAGTACGCCCAAGGCTTCACCCGCGACGCCCATGGCGCCCTGGTGGCCCAGGGCGAGCGGCTGCGGATCGATCCTGGCCACGTGGAAGCGGTGTCACCGCGCATCGGCGATATCCATCAGGTCAGCAACGCCTTCGACGACCGCGTCTCGATCAGCATCCATGTCTACGGCGCCAACATCGGTGCGGTCAGCCGCGCCGTCTACCTGCCCGACGGTAGCGAGAAGCCGTTCATCTCCGGTTATTCCAACTCCAGCCTGCCCAACATCTGGGACCTGTCCAAAGAGAACCCTGCCCCATGACCCGCCTCAGCACACGCAGTTTCCATGACATTCGCTCCGCCCTGCTGGCCCACGAAGAAGTCGCGCTGATCGACCTGCGCGAAGAAGACCCCTTCGCCCAGGCGCATCCGCTGTTCGCGGCCAACATCCCGCTCTCGAAGCTGGAACTGGAAATCTTCGCCCGCGTGCCACGCCGTGACACCGCCATCACCGTCTATGACGATGGCGAGGGGCTGTCGGCCATCGCTGTCGAGCGTCTGCAGGCACTGGGCTATAGCGATGTGGCGGTGCTTGAGGGTGGGCTTGGCGGTTGGCGCGATGCCGGCGGCGAGCTGTTTCGCGACGTCAACGTACCCAGCAAAGCGTTCGGCGAGCTGGTGGAGAGTGTGCGCCACACCCCCTCGCTGGCCGCCGAAGAGGTCCAGGCCCTGCTCGACAGCCAGGCCGACGTGGTGGTGCTCGACGCCCGGCGCTTCGACGAATACCAGACCATGAGCATTCCCGGAGGCATCAGCGTGCCTGGCGCCGAACTGGTGCTGCGCGTCGCCGAACTGGCACCCGATCCGGCGACCCGGGTGATCGTCAACTGCGCAGGGCGCACCCGCAGCATCATCGGCACACAATCGCTGGTCAACGCCGGCATCCCCAACCCGGTGGCGGCGCTGCGCAACGGTACCATCGGCTGGACACTGGCCGGTCAACAACTGGCCCACGGCCAGGCGCAGCGCTTCGCCGAGGTCGGCGACAGCACCCGCAGCAGCGCTGCCGAGCGCGCCCGCGCCGTTGCCGACCGGGCCGGAGTGCAGCGCCTGGACCGTCAAGGTCTGGCCACCTGGCAGGCAGAGACTGCGCGCACCACCTATCTGTTCGACGTGCGCACACCCGAGGAATACGTTGCCGGTCACCTGCCCAACAGCCGCTCCACGCCCGGTGGCCAGTTGGTGCAGGAAACCGATCACAACGCCAGCGTGCGCGGCGCCCGCATCGTGCTGGTCGATGACGACGGCGTGCGTGCCAACATGAGCGCTTCGTGGCTCGCGCAGATGGGCTGGGAAGTGGCGGTGCTCGACGGTCTGAGCAAGGCCGACTTCAGCGAAACCGGCGAATGGCAGGCACCCCGCCCGGCACTTGCGCGCAATACCGAGATCGACGTCGAGCAATTGCAGGCCTGGCTGGCCGAGGAAGGCACCGTCTTGCTGGACTTCACCGCCAGCGCCAATTACGTCAAGCGCCACATCCCAGGTGCTTATTGGGCGATCCGCGCGCAGTTGCCCGAGGCCCTGGAGCGCCTGCCCAAGGCCGAGCGCTACGTGCTGACCTGCGGCAGCAGCCTGCTGGCAAGCTTTGCCGCCACCGACCTGCAAGCCCTGACGCGCACACCGGTCTATCTGCTGGCAGGCGGCACGGCAAGCTGGATCGCCGCCGGCAAACCCCTGGAATCAGGTGAAACGCGCCTGGCAGCGGAGCGTACCGACCGCTATCGCCGGCCATACGAAGGGACCGACAACCCGCGCGAAGCCATGCAAGGCTACCTGGACTGGGAGTTTGGTCTGATCGCGCAACTCGAGCGCGATGGCACCCACGGCTTCAAGGTGCTGTGACCTGAAGCGCAACGGCTGCAGGCGTATCCGCTCACGCGAGATAGGCCTGCAGCCGTTGCGCCAGAAACCCATGCAAGCGCCGCACTGCCGGGCTCAGCGACTGTCGGTGCGCGCATACCAGGTGCAGTGGCGCCGCCTGCCCTGCATGGTCCGCCAGCAACTCCACCAACCTTCCGGCGCGGATGTCCTCGAGCACATCCAGGCGCGACTTGTAGACCACACCAAGCCCCGCCACTGCCCAGCGTCGCACGATATCGGCATCGTCGCTGCAGCGATCGCCACTGACCAGCACCGTGCTCGTTGCCCCTGCATCCTCAAAACTCCAGCGATCGTGGGTCTGCTCCCCCATCACATAACGCAGGCAGTTGTGCCCGGCCAGCGCCTGCGGAGTCTGCGGCGCGCCATGCCGAGCGATGTAGGACGGTGCCGCGCACAACGTGCGGCGGTTATCGGCGGCCAGCGGCAAGGCCACCAGGCTGGAATCCCCCAGCAGCCCGTAGCGGATGCTGGCATCCAGTTGCTCGCCAAACAGGTCGGCCACCTGGTCGCTGACTCGCAGGCGCATGTCGAGTCGTGGGTATTCGGCCTGAAACTCCGTCAGCCAGGGCAACAGCAGGTTGCGCCCCAGGTCCGACGGCATCGACAGACGCAATGGCCCCGCCAGTTCGGCGCGTGCCTGCTCCAGCGCCATTTCGCCATCGACCAGCGCGTCCAGGGCCTGACGCGCGTGGGGCAGATAGCGCTCGCCATCGTCCGACAGGCGCAGCCGGCGTGTCGAACGCACCAACAGACGAATCCCCAGGCTGTGCTCCAGGCGCTGCAACGCGGCGCTGGCCAGGGCTGGCGAGATGTCCAGCTGTCGCGCTGCAGCTGAAAGCCCACCGGCCTCGACAGTGGTGACAAACACCTGCAGGTCGTCCATGCGCACCCGTTTCTTCATGCCACGACTCCTTCACGCCCCACGCGCCGTGCATCACGACGTATCGCCTGGGGCGGAATGCCGAACCCGCGTACAAAGGCCTCGCGCAAATGCCGACGGTCGCGAAATCCTGTCTCGCGCGCCACCACATCCAGGCTGTGCCGACTTTGTTCGATCATCAGCCGCGCCGCCTCCAGGCGCAGGCCCTCGATGGCCCGCGCCGGCGATTGCCCGGTTTCGGCACTGAACACGCGGCTGAACTGGCGCGGGCTCAGGTGCGCAACCTCGGCCAGCTCCTCGACGCTCAGCGGCCGCTGCAGGTGCTGGCGAGCGTAGTCGAGCACACTCTGCATGCGGTCGGTGCGCGGTGCCAGGTCGAGCAGCTGAGAATGTTGCGACTGGCCTCCCGAGCGGCGCTGATGCATCACCAGCCGATGCGCAACGGCTCGTGCGAGCTCATGGCCCTGATCCTGCTCGAGCATGCCCAGGGCCATGTCGATACAGGCGGTCATGCCGGCGGACGTCCAGATGTTGCCATCGGCAATGAAGATGCGGTCGTCCTCAACCTGGATCGCCGGGTGCATCTGCCGCAGCTCCCGGGCGTAGGCCCAATGCGTGGTCGCCCGACGCCCGTCGAGCAGGCCGGCTGCCGCCAAGGTGAAGGCCCCCGTACAGATCCCGGCGGTACGGCGCGCCTGCTCGCCCAGCCGACGCACCAGGTCCACGCTGGCCGTATCGGCAGGTGAAGCGATCGGCGACAAGGTGCCCGCCACCAGCCAGGTGTCGGCATGCCCCGGCGTATCGACCGCCTGGGTCTGCAACTGCATGCCCAGCGACGACACCAGCCCACCGCCGGCCACGCTGTAGTTGCCCAAGGCGTAAAGACGCTTGCCCGTCAGCACATTGGCGAACTCGAATACCGACTGCGACGCCAGCGCCATGACCTGGAACCCTTCACACAACAGATAGCCGACCCGATGCATGGCCCACCTCGCTTTATGTCCTGAAAACGTACTATATGCGTCATTTGCGCCACAATCAAAGGCGCGCATCATCGCTGCAACCCAACCCACGGAGCAGCAACCATGACTCGTACAGCCCTCATCACTGGCGCCTCTACCGGCATTGGCGCACTCTACGCCGAACACCTGGCCCGCCGCGGCCACGACCTGATCCTGGTCGCCCGCAACCGCGAACGCCTCAATCAACTGGCCTCTCGCCTGAGCAGCCAGACCGGACGCAGCGTCGAAGTCCTGCCGGCAGACCTGGCCGACAGCCAGGACCTGGCGCGCATCGAAACCCGTCTGCGCGAAGATGCCAGCATCGGCCTGCTGGTCAACAACGCGGGTATTGGGACCCACACCGCACTGCTGGAAAGCGACGTCGAACAGATGACCCGCATGATCGCGCTGAACATCACCGCCCTCACCCGCCTGACCTATGCCGCGGTGCCTGGCTTCGTCGAGCGCGGCGAGGGTGCGCTGATCAACATCTCCTCAGTGGTCAGCCTGCTGCCGGAACTGCTCAATGGCGTGTATGGCGGCAGCAAGGCATACGTCACCGCCTTCACTCAGAGCCTGCACAAGGAGCTGGCCGACAAGGGTGTGCAGGTCCAGGCCGTACTGCCAGGCGCCACCGCCACCGACTTCTGGAGCATCGGCGGCCTGCCGGTGGAGAATCTGGATCCTGCGATCGTCATGACTGCGCAGGACCTGGTGGAAGCGGCACTGGCCGATTTCGACGCCAAGCGCCTGATCTCGATTCCGTCGCTGCACGAAATCGAACGCTTCGAGGCGTTCGAGGCCAGCCGCCAGGCGTTGAACGGGCACCTGTCGAATCAACAGTTGGCGCCACGTTATCGTCAGGGTTGATCTGGGTGTGCGTGGGTAGGTTTTGTGATAGCAGGTTCTGTGGGGGCAGTCCATTTTGTGGGAGCGGGCTTGCCCGCGAAGCAGGCTCCGCCGATTTTCGAGCATTGAGCAGACTGTAGGCCTTTTCCAGGTTGAGATTCTGGAAATCATCTCAAGGTGTTCGAATGTGATCGCGTGAGGGCTGACAGGTGTTCGCCGACAGCTTTTTAGGGCCTGTGAGATCGAGCGCCGCCCGCGCGGCGCTTCGCGGGCAAGCCCGCTCCCACAGTTTGTTTCGGGCCAATGAGTCCTGTGGCATTTTCGCGCGACCCCTTTGGCGCACCGCGCGATATCGAGTCGTACACACCAGGCGGTCGCGCGCCTATGGCACAGGCATAACTGGCCCGAAACAAACTGTAGGAGCGGGCTTGCCCGCGAAGCGCCGCGCGGGCGGCGCTCGATCTCACAGGCGCTGAAGAACTCCCGCCAAGCAACAAAACTTGCGAGCCACCCCCCAAAATCGCAAGCTAGGCCGTCCCCCCATCCGGATAGCCCCATGGAACTACACATTCGCCTGGAGGGCCGCAAGGGCCTGGCCGAGCAGCTCTACCAGCAGCTGCGCAGCGCCATCGACAGCGGCCACCTGGCCGCCGGCACCCAGTTGCCGCCCACGCGCCTGCTGGCCGAGCAGTTGGGGATATCGCGCAAGACCGTGGCCGAAGCGTACTCGCGGCTGACCTACGACAACCTGCTCAGCGGCGTGGTCGGGCGTGGCACCTTCGTCAGCCCACGGCGGGCCCTGCAGGCCAGCGACGTCGAGCCGATTGCCCTGGCCGCCGCCAGCAGCCTCGAACGCTGGCAGCAACGCACCACCGTGCTCGGCCGCTCCGCGCTCGAGGCGCCCTCGCGTTACGACTTCGTCGGCGGCGTATCGGCCAAGAGCCAGTTTCCCTTCGACCAATGGCGCGCCTGCATGCAGTACGCCCTGCGCTGCAGCCAGCGCCACAGCGAGCGCCAGTTCCCGGCCCAGGGCCTGCCCGAGCTGCGCGAAGCCATCGCCCATCACATTGCCTTCGCCCGCGGCGTGCACTGCAGCGCCGCCGATGTGCTGGTGTGCAACGGCGCCCAGCAGGCGCTCGACCTGATCGCTCGGGTGCTGGTCGAACCCGGTACACGCGTGGCCATGGAGGATCCCGGCTATCCACCGGCACGCCAGCTGTTTCTGGCGATGGGCGCTGATTTGCAGTCGGTGCCGGTGGACGATGAAGGGCTGTGCGTCGAGCTGATCGCAGACGGCACCCGGCTGATCTACGTGACGCCCTCGCACCAGTTCCCGCTCGGCATGCCGATGAGCGAGCGGCGCCGACACGCTCTGCTCGCCCGCGCCGCTGAACTCGGAGCGCTGATCATCGAGGATGACTACGACTGCGAGTTTCGCTATCAGGGCCCGGCCAGCGATGCGTTGCAACGCCTGGATCGACACGGGTTGGTGGCCTATGTCGGTACCTTTTCCAAGACCTTGCTGTCGGAGCTGCGCCTGGGCTATGCGGTACTGCCTCCCACCGTCCTGCGCGCCGCCTGCGTGGCCAAGCACCTGAGCGACTGGCACAGCCCGAGCCTGCAGCAATGGGCGCTGGCGCGCTTCATCGGCGAAGGCCATCTGAACCGCCATATTCGTCGTTGCCACGACATCTATGCCGCACGGCGCGAGCGCATCCTCGCACGCCTGGAAAGCGACCTGGCGCCCTGGCTGAGCGCCGTACCGGCCAGCGCCGGCTTTCACCTCAGCGCCCTGGCCGCACCTGGAGTCGATGTGGAGCTGCTGGTCAGGCTGACTCGCCGGGTCGAAGTCGGCGTCTATTCACTGGCGCCGTTCTTCAACGACGTGCCAGTGCGTCCCGGGCTGCTGATGGGCTTCGGTGCCATCGAGCGGCTGGACATCGACCCGGCGCTGGACCGCGTCCGCGATGCCCTGCAGCAGCTCAGTTGAGCGTCGTCGCCTGCATCGAGCGCCCCCGCCGCGCCACGGCAGCGGTGTAGCCTCGGGGGGCAAAGCGTGCGGTCACCAGCAGCATCGCCACCACGGTCAGCGTCAGCAGCGTCCAGGCAGCCTGGAAATCGCCGGTGAACGCACGCAGCCAGCCCGTCACATAAGGCACGGTACCGGTGACGATGAAGCCGACACCCTGCACGAAGGCAGCCAGGCTCCCCGCCTCGCCCGGTGTTTTCAGATGCTCGAGGGTCAGGGTAAGGCTGAGGCTGAAGCACGCACCCAGCCCCAGGCCGATCAACGCCACCCAAAGCCCCATGGCCTGGGTAGGCGCCAGCAGCAAACCGAGAAACCCACCCAACTGGATCGCCAGCGCCAACCACAGACCAGGCCGCCGGTCATGCAGGCGCCTCAGCAGCAATGGCAGCCCCAGCGCACCACTGACCTGGAAGATGGTCATCAGCCCCACCAGCTCGCCACCGCCCTGAGCCGTACCGCCGTGCTCCAGGTGATAGGCCGGCAGCCAGGCGACCATGCTGGTATAGCCGCCGTTGATCAGGCCGAAATACAGCGCCAACAACCAGGCACGGCGATTACCGAACCAGTGACCGCCGCTGGCCGCGGCCAGGTGCGGCGTGTCGTGGCGCGGGCGTAGCCAGGCCCAGCCGCACAGCGCAAGTAGCGCGGGCACTGCCCAGATGCCAAGCCCCGCCTGCCAGCGCCCTGCCACCTCGCTGACAGTCGGCCCGAGCACCGCAGCCAGGCCGCCGCCGCTCATCAACGCTGCCGAGTACAGCCCCATCGATGCAGCCAGGCGGCTCGGGAACCAGCGATTGACCAACCCCGGCATCATGCCCTGCACCACCGCCACGCCAAGGCCGGCGACCACGGCGCTGGCGATCAGCGCCCAGGCGCTGTCCAGTTGCAGCCGCCACAGGCACGCCAGGGCGATGGCCGAAAGTCCGGCGAGCATCCCGCCATGCTCACTGATCCAACGCCGCAGCCAAGGCTGCAGCAAAGGCACCAACCCCATGCACAGCACCGGTAGCGCCGTGAGCAACGCCGCTTGCTGGTAGCCAAGCCCGGTGCTGCTGCGCATGGGTTCGAGCAAGGGGCCGATGCTGGTCAGGATCGGCCGCAGGTTCAGGGCCAGCAGGATCACCAGCAGCAGGTTCAACGCGCCTCTCATACCGGGTTCGCCTGCCGCCACTGCTGGTAGAGGCCGGCCTCACCCTCAGGCTTGAGCACGTGCAGTGGCAGGCTCTGCTGCTGCGGTGCACGTGCCATCTGCGCATAGACCGCTGCCGTAGACAGCCCGTAAGGCTCGCCCTCGTCGTTGTCATAGGCGAACCATGCCCGCTCGATGCCGCACAGGTGCATGGCGGCCAGGCACATCGGGCACGGGTGGCCGCTGGCGTAGATTTCGGCACCGTCCAGACGCGACCTGCCCAAGGCCTGGGCGGCTTTGCGGATCGCCTGCAATTCGGCATGGGCAGTCGGGTCCTGAGTGCTGTGGATCTCGTTGACCGCACGGGCGACGATCTGGCCCTGGTGCACCAGCACCGCACCGAACGGGCGACCACCCGCTTCGATATTGGCGCGGGCCAGTGCCAGTGCTTCACGCATGAAGGTTTCGTTGGACATGAATCGATACTCCTCGAACAACAGGCGGCCATTATCCCGGCTGCTGGCGCGCGGCAGAAATGAAGAGATTGGATGCAGGTCAGTGGCCGCACGAATGCCGGCATTGGTCTCCCGGCAAATAGCGGGATTGGCTATCGGGCCCTGCAGGCAACGGCGCTACGCTGGCACCACGAATCACCCCTGACTTGAACTGACTGGAGAATCACCATGCACGATCGAATCGAATGGGCCAGGCACGCCCCTGAAGCCTACAAGGCCATGGTCGGCCTGGAGCAGGTCCTGGCCAAGTGCGGCCTGGAGCATTCACTGCTCGAACTGGTGCGCCTGCGCGCCTCGCAGATCAATGGCTGCGCCTATTGCGTGAACCTGCACGCCAACGATGCGCGCAAGGCGGGCGAAACCGAGGCACGCTTGCAGACCCTGAGCGTGTGGCAGGAAACCCGTTTCTTCACCCCGCGTGAACGCGCCGCACTGGCCTGGCTGGAAAGCCTCACCCGCTTGCCTGAGCGCGGTGCACCGCAGGTCGAGTACGAAGCGCTGCTGGAGCATTTCGAACCGAGCGAGGTCGCCAACCTGACCCTGGCGATCGCCACCATCAATGCCTGGAACCGCTTTGGTGTCGGCTTTGCCATGGTGCCGGCTTGAGGTGAGCCTTTGGGGCCGCTATGCGGCCCCGGCGGTCTACGGGCTCACACCCAGCCGGGTCCGATAACTCCCCGGACTCTGCCCCGTCCACTTCTTGAACGCCCGGTGAAAGGCGCTGGGCTCCTGGAACCCGGTCTGCTCGGCGATCTCGGCAATGCTCAGTTGCCCCTCGCGCAAACGCTCGAACGCCATGGCCCGACGCACTTCGTCCTTGATCTGCTGGTACGAGCGCCCCTCGCGCTCCAGTTGCCGGCGAAAGGTACTGGCGCTCAGACCCTGGCGCTCGGCCATGGCCGTCAGGGTCGGCCACTGTCCGTAGCCACGGCTGCGCAGATGGCGATAAACCTCCGCCACCAGGTCGCCCTGGTTGCGAAAACGGATCACCAGGCCCTGCGGCGCGCTGCGCAGGAAGGTCTTGAGCGCCGCCAGGTCCTGCACCACCGGCAGGCGCAGCCAGGCGCTGTCGAACTCCACCTCGGTACGCCCACTGCCCAGGCGCAGGTCCGGCCCCCACAGCAGCGTGTCGTCGTCCTGCGCCGGGCGCGCCACGGCAAGCTCGGTGCGGTCGATGCTGATGCGTCGTCCGGCCAGCCAGCACAGCAGGCCGACCACCAGCACCAGGAAGGTTTCCTCGGCATAGACCCGTGTCAGCGGATCGCCGATATTCGACTGCACGCTGATCACCGCACGCCCGCCGCGCACCGCGAAACTGCCGCGCAAATCGCGCAGGAACAACGCGAAGTTGCCCAGGCACTGGCGCAGCGCCTTTTCCAGGGTCGGTTCCTGGATCAAGCCACGGCAGATCAGGGCGAAGCTGCCCATCGGCATGCCATGGCTGTCGAGACGGAAGAACTCGTCGTCCAGGTTTTCGATCAGCGCCAGCCACAGCCGGGCGAACGCCTTGGCCGGTACCCGCGCCTGGGGGCGGGCCAGCAGTGCCGGGTCGATGCCGACCGCACGCAGTTGCGCATCGCGCTCCTCGGGGCGATCGCGCAGGGCGTGGAGCATGGCATTGAGAAAGTACACCGCGACCGAATCGCTTTCGCGCATGACGGATATCCGCTGTCTATGCTGAGTGGCAAAAAATGCCAGGTTGACTGAGCAGTTTCGGCATAGGCCCGTTCCCGGCCTTTGCCTAGACTCGGACCCCATCCGCAACGGTCGCCATTCTCGCAGAGCCCGGCACCGTCCCGCCACGCCTTCGCAATCGGAGCTATATATGAGCAGCGCAGAAATCTATGTCGTCAGTGCAGTGCGTTCGGCCATCGGTGGTTTTGGTGGCTCACTCAAGGACCTGCCGCTGGCCGACCTCGCCACCGCCGTGACCCGCGCTGCCATCGAGCGCTCGGGCGTGGCCGCCGAGCAGATCGGCCATGTGGTGATGGGCAACGTGATCCCGACCGAACCACGCGACGCCTACCTGGGCCGAGTGGCGGCGATGAACGCCGGCATCCCCAAGGAAACCCCGGCATTCAACGTCAACCGTCTGTGCGGATCGGGTCTGCAAGCGATCGTATCCGCCGCCCAGGGCCTGCTGCTGGGCGATACCGACATTGCCCTGGCTGCTGGCGCCGAGTCCATGAGCCGCGGCCCTTACCTGCTGCCGCAAGCCCGTTGGGGGGCACGCATGGGTGACCTGCAGGGCATCGACTACATGGTCGGCATCCTCCAGGATCCGTTCGAAGGCTTCCACATGGGTATCACCGCCGAGAACGTCGCCGCCAAGCACGGCATCACCCGTGAAATGCAGGACGAACTGGCGTTGACCAGCCAGCGCCGCGCCGCCCGCGCCATCGCCGAAGGTCGCTTCGACAGCCAGATCGTGCCGATCGAACTGAAGACCCGCAAAGGCAGTATGCAGTTCGCCATCGATGAGCACGTGCGCGGCGATGTCAGTGCCGAGCAGTTGGCGGGCATGCGCACCGCCTTCAAGAAAGACGGCAGCGTCACCGCCGGCAATGCCAGCGGCATCAACGACGGCGCCGCCGGCCTGGTCCTGGCGACTGGCGATGCGGTGCGCCGCCTTGGCCTCAAGCCGCTGGCAAGGCTGGTGGCCTACGCCCATGCCGGTGTCGAACCTGAGCTGATGGGCCTGGGCCCGATCCCGGCCACGCGCAAGGTACTTGAAAAGGCGGGCCTGTCGGTCAAGGACCTGGACGTGATCGAATCCAACGAAGCCTTCGCCGCCCAGGCCTGCGCTGTGGCCCAGACGTTGGGCTTCGATCCGGAAAAGGTCAACCCCAATGGTTCGGGCATCTCGCTCGGCCACCCGGTCGGCGCCACTGGCGCGATCATCGCCACCAAGGCCATCCACGAATTGCAGCGCATTCAGGGGCGCTATGCGCTGGCGACCATGTGCATCGGTGGCGGCCAAGGCATCGCCGTGGTCTTCGAGCGCGTGTGACGGGAGCATTGACATGACCATCCAGCAGATCGCCGTGATCGGCGCCGGTACCATGGGCAACGGCATCGCCCAGGTGTGCGCGATAGCCGGCTTCCAGGTGTTGCTCATCGATGTCAGTGACGCAGCGCTTGAGCGCGGTGTCGCCACACTGAGCAAGAACCTGGAACGCCAGGTCAGCAAGGGTACCCTCGAGGCGGACACGGCCGAAGCCGCCCGGACGCGCATCCGCACCAGTACCGACTACGCGCAGCTGTCGAGCGCGCAACTGGTGATCGAGGCCGCGACCGAAAACCTGGCGCTCAAGCAGCGCATCCTCCAGCAGGTGGCCGCCAGTGTCGCTGCACAGTGCCTGATCGCCACCAATACCTCATCGCTGTCGGTCACTCAGCTGGCCGCCAGCATCGAGCACCCTGAGCGGTTCATCGGTGTGCACTTCTTCAACCCAGTGCCGATGATGGCCCTGGTCGAGGTCATCCGTGGCCTTCAGACCAGCGACACGACCTACGCCCAGGCGCTGCTGGTCACAGAGAAGTTGGGCAAGACACCGATCACTGCGGGCAACCGCCCCGGCTTCGTGGTCAACCGCATCCTGGTGCCGATGATCAATGAAGCGATCTTCGTGCGTCAGGAGGGCCTGGCCAGCGCCGAGGATATCGACACGGGCATGCGTCTGGGCTGCAACCAACCGATCGGCCCGCTGGCACTGGCCGACCTGATCGGCCTGGACACCCTGCTGGCGATCATGGAGGCCTTCCACGAGGGCTTCAACGACAGCAAGTACCGCCCTGCACCGCTGCTCAAGGAGATGGTTGCCGCCGGCTACCTCGGGCGCAAGAGCGGCCGTGGTTTCTTCACCTACTGAGGAGCGCGCGTCATGCCGGTCACCGCTGCCCTGCGCTGCGCCAATTTCGAGGAACGCCGCGACAGGGCCATGGCGCTGTTCGCCGAAAAAGGCTTCGGCCAGGTCAGCATGCGCGAACTGGCCGCGCATGTCGGGCTGACGGCGGGCTCGCTGTACCACCATTTCCCGAGCAAGCAGGACCTGTTGTTCGACCTGATCGAGGAGCTGTACGAAGAACTGCTGGCCACGCTCGACCAAGGCCGCCGCGCGCTGGCCAGAGGCAAGCCGGCATTGCCTGGCCTGATTGCCGCGCACTGGCAGTTGCACAGTGAGCGGCCCTTGCAGTTTCGTCTGGCAGAGCGGGATTTCTGCTGCCTGAGCGAGGCTCAGCAGGCACGCCTGGGCGAGCTGCGCCACGACTACGAAACCGGGTTGTTGCAATTGGTCGCGCCCAAGGCGCGCCATGGCGGCGAGGTGCTGGCAGCGGCCGGGCACGTGCTGGGCAGCTTGCTGAACCAGCTGCCGGGCGTGCTGCAAGCGCGTGGCGTGCCCGAGCTGCAAGGCGTCGGGCTGATGGAGAGCCTGGTGGCGGGCGGGATAGAGCGAGCGTTGGTGTGAACGGTACGCGCTTCGCGTCCCGCTCACACCACCCTCTGCGTCAGGACGCCGCCGAAGCTTCCTCGCCCACCACTTCCCGCGCTGCGTAGCGCTGCGCCAGCACCGCACACACCATCAGCTGGATCTGGTGGAACAGCATCAGCGGCAGGATCATCGCGCCGATCCCGCTCCCCACGAACAATACCTGAGCCATCGGCACCCCGGTGGCCAGGCTCTTCTTCGAGCCGGCAAACAGGATGGTGATGCGGTCTTCGACGCTGAAGCCCAGCACGCGCCCCAGCAAGCGGGTACCGAGCAGCACCACCGCCAGCAACACGCCGCAGGCGACGAACAGACCCAGCAGGTGCTGCGGCGAGACGGTATTCCACAAGCCCGTCACGACCGCTTCACTGAACGCGGTATAGACCACCAGCAGGATCGAACCCTGGTCGACGATCTTCAGCCAGCGTGCATTCTTCTTGACCCAGGCGCCGATCCAGCGACGGGCGATCTGTCCCGCCACGAAGGGCACCAGCAGTTGCAGGGTGATCTTAAGTACCGCATCGAGCCCCGAACCGGTATCGCCGTCAGCACCCAGCAACAGCATCACCAGCAGTGGCGTGAGGAAGATGCCCAGCAGGCTGGAGGCCGCCGCACTGCAGATCGCTGCCGGGACGTTGCCGCGTGCCAGCGAGGTGAAGGCGATGGCCGACTGCACGGTCGCAGGCAAGGCGCACAGGTAGAGCAGGCCCAGGTACAGCTCGTTGCCCACCAGCGGCACGAACAGTGGCTTGAACGCCAGGCCCAGCAATGGAAAGAGTACGAAGGTGCAGGAGAACACCAGGATGTGCAGGCGCCAGTGGCCGGCACCGGCGATGATCGCCTCGCGTGACAGCTTGGCGCCGTGCAGGAAGAACAACAGGCCAATCGCCAGGTTGGTCAGCCAGCCGAAGGCCACCGCGCCGTCACCCGAACAGGGCAGCAAGGTCGCCAGCAGGACCACCGAGAGCAGGGTCAGGGTGAATTTATCGAAAAGCATGCGCAGGTACTTCATGAAGTGTCCGTCTTGTCATGGTGCAAGGCCTGACGATAAGGTCTGCGCTCTCTCGGCGCTAACGCCGGAACCCCCGCCAGTGTCGCTGAACGGACATTGGCCCTCTTCCAGGCAAGGAAACCTACCGATGTACAACCTCCGCCCCGCCCTGCTCACCCTGGCCCTGGCGATGACCGCAACCCCGGCGCTGGCCGACGACCTGCAACACCAGGTCGACGCCATCGTCCAGCCACTGATGCAGGCACAACGCATTCCCGGCATGGCCGTGGCGGTCTACGCCAATGGCCAGGCGCACTACTTCAACTACGGCGTGGCCGACAAGGCCGACAATCGCCCCGTGACCCGCGACACGCTGTTCGAAGTCGGCTCGGTGAGCAAGACCTACACCGCCACCCTCGTCGCACTGGCCAGCGCCCGAGGCAAGCTCGACCTCGATGCCCCGGCCAGCCGCTACCAACCGGCACTGGAAAAGTCCGCGCTGGGCTCGGCGAGCGTTCTGGAACTGGGCGCCTATAGTGCTGACTGCCTGCCGTTGCAGTTTCCCGACGAGGTGAGCAACGACGCGCAGGCGCTGGTGTTCCTCCAGCAGTGGCAACAGAAAACCGAGCGCGGCACCCGCCGTTGCTATTCCAATCCGAGCCTGGGACTGTTCGGTAACCTCGCAGCGCAGGCGCAGAAACGCCCGTTTGCCGAACTGATGCGCCAGGACCTGCTCCCAGGCCTGGGTCTGAAGCACACCTACCTGCAGGTCCCGGCAGCAGAGCGCAGCCACTACGCCCAGGGCTACGACGCCAATGAGCGCCCGATTCGCGTCAGCCCGGGGGCCTTCGCCGACGAAGCCTACGGCATCAAGACCAGCGCCACCGATATGCTCGCCTACCTGCGCGCGCAGCTCGACCCGCAGGGATTGTCGGCCGATATGGCCAAGGCGATCGCCATCACCCACGGCGGCTACTTCCAGGTGGGCGACATGACCCAGGGCCTGGGCTGGGAACGCTACCCCTATCCGGTCGCACTCGACACTCTGGTCAAGGGCAACGGTGTGCAGATGATCCGTGAGGCACAGGCCACCAAACGCCTGCAGCCGGCGCAGCCGGACGCTCCTGGGTACTGGTACAACAAGACCGGTGCCACCACCGGGTTCGGCGCCTACGTCGCCTTTGTGCCTGCCAAGGGAATCGCGATCGCGCTGCTCGCCAATCGCAATTACCCCAACGATGAACGGGTTCGTGCGGCCCACGCGATCGTGTCTGTCGTAGCGCCGTGAGTGGCATGCCTTTCAAGGTGGTTGCGTAGAGGCTGGGAGGGTTCGCCGAAAGATTTTCTGCGCCTATGAGATCGAGCGCCGCCCGCGCGGCGCTTCGCGGGCAAGCCCGCTCCCACAGTTTGTTTCGGGCCAGTTATGCCTGTGCCACAGGCGCGCGACCGCCTGGTGTGTACGACTCGATATCGCGCCGTGCGCCAAAGGGGTCGCGCGAAAATGCCACAGGACTCATTGGCCCGAAACAAACTGTGGGAGCGGGCTTGCCCGCGAAGCGCCGCGCGGGCGGCGCTCGATCTCATAGGCGCTAAAAACCTCCCGGCAAGCACCTACCCGCCCTCACACAATCACCTGCGAACTCCTTGAAAGCAATAACCTCAAGTACACGCTATTCCCCTGAAAAAGCAGGATTGTCCGACAAGATGTAGTGAGAAAAAATTTTCACTACAAAACCATTGACGCCCTTCCCCAGCCTTGTGCATGATGAGGCCGTCTCCCTGATCGGGAGCGGTGGCAAGGGTATTCCAGACGGCCTGCGCGGTAACGCAGGCCGTTCGTGGAGAGGGAAACTGTCCAAAAGGCAGCGTGAGAAAGCCCCTGTTGCGATGCTGCTGTAGCAGCCTTGGTAGAGCGCTACACCGCTGTGGCGCCAACTGTGAAAATCACCAACGAATGGGTAATGGGGGCTTTATGATGAACTTGAACAACAATCCTACGATCGACCAATTGGCCCAGCTGTTCGCCGCGCGCAAGGACAGCCTCGACGACCACCTGCTGTGGGTCAGCCAGACCGGCGAGGTCCGCCTCGACCGCCTGCCGGCCAACACCGTCGAAGACGAATCCGACCTGCATATGCCCGACAGCATGTGCGCCCGTTTCAAGGTCTACCGCCGTGGCCAGGGCTACGTCGGCAAGAAGGCCGCCGCTGACACTCAGTTCGTCGAACGCGTGCTCATGACCCTGCAACAAGAATGGCCCGCTGCCCGTGAGCAGCAGGCCGTCAAGGTGATCGACCCACTCAACTGAGTTGTACACCGCTACTTGAGCCCGGCCCGCAAGGCCGGGCTTTTTCATGCCTGGCGCGGTCTCCCGCAATGGGATCAATGAGGCGTCAGGATGACTTCTTGACTGGCACCCGTGGCGTGAAACGCCCTTTCTTGCTGCGCTGCAAGTGGGCCGGCTGAAGCTGCTCGGATTCGTCGAGGGTCATGTTGGCAAAACCCAGGTGAAAGGCCGTCTGGCCGCAACGCACCTGGTTATTGATCGGGAATGCGTCGTTCAGGTCTTCGATATAGGACTCGCTCATGCCCTGTCTCCCTCCAAAGGCGTCCGCGTCGGCAAGCAACCTGCTTGCCCAGAGAAACACGGTCCGTAGAAATGAGACTAGTCGGTCATTTGCAGACCACTCGGACGAAAGTCCTTTGCCCGACCAATGGCACCTGGCCGCTATCTAAGGCGCACAGCCGTGCCGGTGGCGAACACCACGACCATTCCGCCCTGCACGGACGGCATGCTGATTTCGAAGTCCACGCCAACCACTGCATCGGCCTGCAAGCGACGTGCCCGCTCCAGCAGTTCCTCGGTGGCCTGCTCGCGCGCCTGGCGCAATGCGCTTTCCAGGGTTTGCGAGCGACCGCCGAAGAAGTCGCGCCAGCGTGCGAAGAAATCGCGCACGAAATTGACGCCCTGCACCGATTCGGCGCTGACCACGCCGAGGTACTCGGCGATCGGGCGACCTTCGAGCTGGCTGGTAGTGGAAATGATCATGGGCGCGGCTCCGTGGTTCTGGGAAACCCCAGATCCTAACAGAGCCTTGCACTGAACAACGCTAGTGCGCGCTGGCAGCTCGCAGGCGCTGGCTCAGGCGAGGCCCGAAGACATTGATCAGCAGCCCCAGCATCACCAGCAGCGCCCCCCAACCCTGCGCGGCGCTGAGGCGCTCGTCGAGCAGCCAGGCCGAGGAGCTCAGGCCGATCACCGGCACCAGCAGCGAAAATGGCGCGACCTTGCCGGCCGGGTGACGCGAGAGCAATTTGCTCCACAGGCTGTAGCCGAGCATGGTGGCGACCAGCGCCAGGTAGAGCAGCGCCAGCACCGAACTCATGCCGATGTTGGCCAGCGCATGGCCGATGCGCTCCGGCCCCTCCAACCACCACGACAGCGCCAGGAACGGCAGCGGCGGAATCAACCCGCCCCAGATCACCAAGGCCACCAGATCCACCGAGCCAAAGCGACGGGTAATGATATTGCCCATGCCCCACATGGCGCCGGCGCACAGGGTCAACAGCAGCGCCACAAATGGCACATGGCTGCTGTCTTCGCTGCCGATCACCGCAAGGCCGCCGGCCGCCACCAGCAATCCGAGTACACTGGCCGGGCGCAAGCGCTCGCCCAGAAACAGCGCGGCGAAACCCAGGGTGAAGAACGCCTGCGACTGCAGCACCAGCGAAGCCAGACCCGGGGGCATGCCGCTGTACATGGCCTGGAACAGGAAGGCGAACTGCCCCAGCGAGATGGTCGCGCCATAGGCAATCAGCCAACGCCAGGGCAGGTTCGGACGCTTGATGAAGAGGATTGCCGGAAACGCCACCAGCATGAAACGCAAGGCACCGAGCAGCATGGGCGGAAGGCCGTCGAGCCCGACCTTGATGACCACGAAGTTGACGCCCCAGGCAATGATCACCACCAGAGCGATCAGCAGGTCCTTGACTGGCATTTCGGTGTTCCTTCTCTCAGGCTTTACTAGACATATTTCGTTACAGCATAAGGGTATTCCGTCGACAGCGACCAGCACAGTTGCGGCCCAGGGTTGCGCAACAGTCAGCTGTTTGCGCAAGGGTTGAGCGGTTTTGCAGCGGTCGTCTCGCGGCAAGTCGGAGCGCCTAATCGCTGCTTGTGTCCGGAAAGGTGCCGCGTAGCGGGTCCAGGATCTGTGCAGATACACGGAGTATCAGGGGCTGCTGCGCAGCCCTTTCGCGACATGAGGCCACTCCTGCAGGGCCGATGGCCGTCGAGGGCAGAGACCGAAGTCACCCCGGCAACCGATACCGTTCGGCAAAGTACTGCCGGAAGAACTCCACCGCCACCCGCACCTTGGCCGATCCGGCCAGGGGCGCGGTGTACACCGCCCAGATGTCCGCCGCCTGCTGGTAATCCTCCAGTACCTGTACCAACCGGCCATCGACCAGGTTGTCGTGCACATCCCACCACGAGCGCAGCAGGATTCCGCGCCCATCCAGGCACCACTGGTGCGCCACCTCGCCATGGTTGCTCGACAGCGGCCCGGTCACCCGCACGCTTTCTTCGCCACTGGGGCCCTCCAGGTGCCACAGACCGAACGGATGATCGCGTTCCTTGATCACCAGGCAGTCGTGGCTGGCCAGCTCCGCCAAGGTGCGCGGTGTACCGTGCCGGGCCAGGTAGGCCGGCGCCGCGCAGAGCACCCGGCGATTGCGCGCCAGAGGCTTGGCAATCAGGTGCGGTGCGATGACGTTGCCCACGCGAATGTCCAGGTCGACACCTTCGGCGATCAGGTCCACCAGCCGATCGTGCACGTCCAGACGGATGTCCAGGCGCGGATAGCGCGCCGCTAGCTCCGACAGTGCTGGTGCCACGAAACGTCGCCCCAGCCCCAGGCTGCTGGCGATGCGCAGTTGCCCGGCAGGCTCGCGCTGGCCGGCGTTGAGATCGTCGTCCATGCCCTGGAGCGCATTGAAGATCTGTTGTGCCCACTGATAGACCCGTTCGCCCTCCTCGCTCACCGTCACCCGTCGCGTGGTGCGATGCAGCAGGCGTACGCCCAGGCTTTCTTCGAGCAGCCGGATACGCTTGCTGACGAACGCCGGCGACATGCCGCGCTCGTCCGCCACTGCAGCAAAGCTGGCACGACGGGCCACGTGCAGGAAGATATCGAGGTCGTCGAGGTTCGGCAGATTATTCACGATACGTACACTAAGAATAAATGAATGGATGGATTATCTCTGAATCGCCTCCTTATAGCATGAGCCACATCTGTTCCCACACACGAGATGCACGTCATGACCAAGACCTTCAAAATCGCCGCCATCCCGGGTGACGGCATCGGCAACGAAGTCCTCCCCGAAGGCATCCGCGTGGTCGAGGCCGCGGCACGCAAGCACGGCCTGGACCTGCAATTCGAGTTCTTCGAATGGGCCAGCTGCGACTACTACCTGGCCCACGGCAAGATGATGCCCGATGACTGGTTCGAACAGCTCAAGGGCTTCGATGCGCTGTTCTTCGGTGCCGTCGGCTGGCCAGACAAGGTTCCCGACCACATCTCGCTGTGGGGTTCGCTGCTCAAGTTCCGCCGCGACTTCGATCAGTACGTCAACATCAGACCCGTGCGCCTGTTCCCTGGCGTGCCCTGCCCACTGGCCAACAAGCAGCCGGGTGATATCGACTTCGTGGTGATCCGCGAGAACACCGAGGGTGAGTACTCCTCGCTCGGCGGACGCATGTTCGAAGGCACCGACAACGAATTCGTGTTGCAGGAGTCGGTGTTCACACGCCGCGGCGTCGACCGCATCCTCAAGTACGCGTTCGAAGTCGCCCAGACCCGCGAGCGCAAGCACGTGACTTCGGCGACCAAGTCCAACGGCATGGCCGTGAGCATGCCCTACTGGGACGAGCGCACCGCCGCGATGGCCGCGCACTACCCCGAGATCAGCTGGGACAAGCAGCACATCGACATTCTCTGCGCACGCTTCGTGCTGCAGCCAGAACGTTTCGACGTGGTGGTGGCCTCCAACCTGTTCGGCGACATCCTCTCCGACCTGGGTCCGGCGTGCGCTGGCACCATCGGCATCGCGCCCTCGGCCAACCTCAACCCCGAACGCAAGTTCCCGTCGCTGTTCGAGCCGGTACATGGGTCGGCGCCAGACATCTACGGCAAGAACATCGCCAACCCGATCGCGATGATCTGGTCCGGCGCGCTGATGCTCGAGTTCCTCGGCAAGGACGGCGACGACGCGCGCTACCAGGCCGCCCACGACGACATCCTCAAGGCCATCGAGACCGTGATCGCCAACGGCGACACCACCCGCGACATGGGCGGCAGCCGTTCCACCCAGGAGGTCGGCAATGCCATCGCCGAACTGCTCGGCGCCTGACCAGCAGTATGGATATCCGTGAGAGCGGCGGGTCGCCGCTCTCATAGGGATAGAGCGGGCTTCGCGCGCTCACCGGAACTGCACCAGCCGCGCTTTGACCACATCGCCACAAAACCCGCCATCAGGATTGTCCGACGATCCTCTTGCGGCCCTCGACAAATCCATGCACACTTTTCGTTAACCAATGGATTTGTGTTAATCAGTGGTTAACAGAGTAAAAAAGCCTCACCGATACGGACTTCCCCAACGCCTGACTCCTACTACAAGAAAAGCTCCAGGAGACAATTGATGTCCCCCGATAACAAAAAGATCGACGTGTTCCTGATTGCCATGAGCCTGCTTGCTGTACTGCTCACCGTGATCGGCCTCGCAGCCTTCCCTGTTCAGGCAGAAGGCATGGCCAACCAGCTGTTCGAACTGTCCACCCGTACCTTCGGCACCAGCGTTCAGGTGCTGGTGTTCGCCAGCACCCTCGCGGTGCTGTACATCGCCTTCAGCAAGTACGGCAACATCCGCCTGGGCAGTGGCAAACCCGAATATGCCACCACCACCTGGGTGTTCATGTTCATCTGCGCTGGCATGGGGTCCTCGACCCTGTACTGGGGCGTGATGGAATGGGCCTACTACTACCAGACACCCGGCCTGAACATCGCACCGATGTCCGCCCAGGCCCTGGAATACAGCGTCAGCTACTCGTTCTTCCACTGGGGCATCAGCGCCTGGTCGATCTACGCCTTGGCATCGCTGGCCCTGGCCTACCACTTCCACGTACGCAAGAAGACCGGCCTGAACCTGGCCTCGATCATCGAAGCGGTGACCGGCTTCAAGGCCACCGGCCCCGTTGGCCGCGCAGTGGACCTGATCTTCCTGCTGACCATGATGGGCGCGCTGACCGTGTCGCTGGCATTGACCGCCTCGACCCTGACCCGCGGCCTGTCGGACCTGGCCGGCACCCCCAACACTTTCACCGTGCAACTGCTGGTGATCGGCGCGGTGGCGCTGCTGTTCTCGCTCAGCTCCTACATCGGTATCGATGGCGGCCTGCAGCGCCTGTCGAAGATGGTCTGCATCGGCGCCCTGGTGTTCGCCGGCGTGGTGCTGCTGGTCGGCCCGACCCAGTTCACCATCAACAACACGGCCAACGCCGTCGGCCTGATGTTCCAGCACTACGTGCACATGAGCCTGTTCACCGACCCGGCCGGCGACGGCGCCTTCACCCGCAACTGGACAGTGTTCTATTGGCTGTGGTGGGTATCCTATGCCCCAGGCGTTGCCATGTTCGTCGCCCGTGTATCGCGCGGCCGGCAGATCAAGGAAGTGGTGTTCGCCCTGCTGATGGGCGGCAGCTTCGGTTGCTGGTTCTTCTTCGGCGCGCTGGAAAGCTACAGCATGCACCAGTTCATCAACGGTCAGATCGACGTGCCGAAGATGCTCAGTGAACTGGGCGGCGAAGCAGCGGTAACCGACCTGCTGCTGGCGTTGCCGTGGGGCACGCTGTTCCTGGCGGCATACCTGTTCATCATGGCCGTGTTCTGTGCCTCGCACATGGACGCCGCCGCCTATGCCGTGGCCGCGACCAGCACCCGCAACCTTCGTGAAGGCGATGATCCAAGCCCGACCCTGCGCCTGTTCTGGTGTGTAGTGCTGACCCTGGTACCGCTGGCCATGCTGTTCGCCAAGGCCTCGCTGTCGACCATGAAGACCGCAGTGGTCCTGACCGCGATACCGTTCATGGTGATCCTGCTGGTGAAGATCTACGGATTCTTCAAATGGCTTGCCGCGGACTACGGCGACATGCCGGCCTACCGCATCGAGGAAGAAGCGGCACGCCTGGCCGGTGAGCAAGCGCCCGCGAAAGCACCGCGCAGCGCGGCGACGGTTCACTGATCGCCGGTGAGTATGTGGTGAGTGGGCGGGCCCTTCGCGGGCAAGCCCGCTCCTACGAAGATGCTCGACACGGGATCGAAAATTTTTTTGCCCTGATTGTTAACTGACAGATACGCGTTAACCAAAATAAAACCGAGAGACAGCCATGAACGATTTCAAACGCCTGCCCGCCGACTTCTGCACCAACCCTGAAGAGGCCTATACCCTCCCGGCCAACTTCTATACCAAGGCCTCGGTGTTCGAGCACGAAAAGGAAGCGATCTTTGCCCGCAGCTGGATCTGTGTCGGCCACGGTAGCGAGGTTGCCGAGAAGAATGCCTACATCACCCGCGAAGTGATCGGCGAAAGCATCATCGTCGTGCGCGGCCGCGACGATGTACTGCGTGCCTTCTATAACGTCTGCCCGCACCGCGGCCATCAGTTGCTCGAAGGCAGCGGCAAGGCCAAGAACGTCATCACCTGCCCCTACCACGCCTGGACCTTCAAGCTCGACGGCGAACTGGCCCATGCGCGCAACTGCGAGAACGTGGTCAACTTCGACAAGCAGAACTCCACCCTGGTGCAGCTGCGCGTTGAAGAGTACGCAGGCTTCATCTTCATCAACATGGACAACGATGCAGGCTCCGTCGAAGGCCAGCTTCCAGGCCTGCAGCAGCGCATGCGCGCGGCCTGCCCGGTGATCGACGACCTGCACCTGGCGGCGCGCTTCGTCAGCGACACCCCGGCCAACTGGAAATCCATCGTCGACAACTACCTGGAGTGCTACCACTGCGCCCCGGCCCATCCTGGTTTCTCCGCGTCGGTCGACGTCGGCCAGTACAGCCATAGCCTGCACGGCAACTGGACCCTGCAGTACGGGGTGGCGACGCCCTCGGAGCAGTCGTTCACGTTCGACGAATCGGTCAAGGATCCGTCCTTCGCCGGCTTCTGGGCCTGGCCGTGCACCATGTTCAACGTCCCGCCAGGAGCCGACTTCATGACCGTGATCTACGAGTTCCCGGTCGATGCCGAAACCACCCTGCAACACTACGACATCTACTTCCTCAACAAGGACATCAGCGAAGAGCAGCAAAAACTCATCGACTGGTACCGCGAAGTGTTCCGCCCAGAAGACTTGCGCCTGGTGGAAAGCGTGCAGAAGGGCCTGAAGTCCCGCGGCTACCGTGGCCAGGGCCGGATCATGGTCGACCAGCAGCGCAGCGGTGTCAGCGAGCACGGTATTGCCCACTTCCACAACCTTATCGCCGTCGCCCACCTGGACGACTGATTTCCCTGAAGTTCGTCCCGCGCCAGGGCCTGGCGCGGGGCTTTGCTGTCGAGGTACGCCATGGCCAAGCAATACGAGATGTTCAAGGTAAAGGTCACCGGCGTGGAGCAAGCCACCCCGCTGATCAAGCGCTTCACCCTGGCCCGCGCCGACGGCGCCGCCCTGCCGGCCTTCACCGGTGGCAGCCACGTCATCGTGCAGATGCAAGGTGCCGACGGGCGCCAGTTCAGCAATGCCTACTCACTGATGAGCGATCCGCGCGAACTGTCCAGCTACCAGATCGGCGTGCGCCTCGAGGAGCAGTCCAAGGGCGGCTCGGCGTTCATGCATCACCAGGTGGAGGTGGGCAGCGAGCTGACCATCTCCAGCCCCAACAACCTGTTCGCCCTGGAGCCGGAGGCCGGTCGCCATGTGTTGATCGCCGGCGGCATCGGCATTACCCCGTTCCTGGCGCAGCTGCACGAACTCGAAGGCGGCGCGACGCCCTATGAATTGCACTACGCCTTCCGCGCCCCCGAGCACGGCGCCTTCCAGGCCGACCTGGAAAATGGCCCGCATGCGCACAGCACACGGTTCTACATCGACAGCCTCGAGCGCAAGCTTGACCTGGCCGCCCTCTGCGCCAACCTGCCCGATGATGCGCACCTTTATGTCTGCGGCCCCAAGCCGCTGATCGACGCAGTGATCGCCAGTGCCGCAGCGGCCGGGATCGCCGAGTCACGCGTGCACTGGGAGCAGTTCGCCGCTGCCGCCCCTGCCGCCGGCAGCGCTTTCACCGTGGTGCTGGCGCGCTCGGGCACCGAACTTGAAGTCGAGCAAGGCATGACCATCCTCCAGGCCATCGAGAAGTCCAAGGCGGCCAAGGTCGAGTGCCTGTGCCGCGAAGGTGCGTGCGGCACCTGCGAGACGGCCATTCTCGAAGGCGAAGCCGAACATTTCGACCAGTACCTGAGCGATGAGGAAAAAGCCTCGCAGCAGACCATGATGCTGTGCGTGTCGCGCGCGCGCAGCGCACGGCTGGTGCTGGACCTGTAAGGTACGCCACCCGGCAGCTCGGCACCGCGGCCTCGCCCGCGGTGCAGTACCATGTAGACGTCCTTCCAGCGTCGACATGCTCATGACCCATCCCGCCAGCTTCCCGGATACCCCCCACGTCTGCCACGACCTGCCGCGTCGGGTGCTGTTCCTCGCCTACCCGCAAATGGGCCTGCTTGACCTGACGGGCGCACAGACCGTGTTCTGGGCGGCGAGCAAGGCCCGCAACGAACGAGGGCTGCCAGGCTATGAAGTGCGTACGGCAAGTCTTGGCGGCGGGCTGATCACCACAGCCGAGGGCCTGGCGGTGGCCAGCGAATGCCTGCAAGTCCTGCTCGATCAGGCCCTGGATACGCTGGTGGTGCCCGGTGCTCCGCAGATGATCGGGCTGCTGCCCGACCAGGGCGAGTTGATCGAAGCCCTGCGACACGCCAGCCACAAGGCACGACGCACGGCATCGGTGTGCAGCGGCACCTTCCTGCTTGCCGCGGCCGGATTACTGCAGGGGCGTCGTGCCGCCACCCATTGGGCGATGTGCGACGACCTGCAGCGGCTGTTCCCTGAGGTACAGGTCGATGCCGAGTCGATCTTCGTCGAGCAGGAGCATTTGTGGACCTCGGCCGGCGTCAGCGCCGGCATCGACCTGGCACTGGCCTTGGTCGAGGCCGACTGTGGCCGGGAGGTCGCCATGCAGGTGGCACGGGAACTGGTGGTGTTCCTCAAGCGGCCCGGCGGCCAGACCCAGTTCAGCCAACTGCTCAAGGTCCAGGGTGAAGACAGCGCCGCCTTCGAAGCCTTGCACCTATGGATCAACGACAACCTGGGCGACCCGCGCCTGAGCGTGGAGCGCTTGGCGGACCAGGCGAACATGAGCCTGCGCAACTTCACCCGGGTGTACAAGCAAAAGACCGGTCGCACCCCGGCCAAGACCCTCGAGCTGTTTCGCGTGGAAGCCGCGCGCCGCCTGCTGGAGACCTCCGCGCAGCGTATCGAGCAGATCGCCCGCCTGTGCGGCTTCGGTAACGAAGAACGCCTGCGCCTGGCTTTTCAGCGCCACCTGCAGGTCAGCCCACGCGACTATCGCGCCCGTTTCGCCCGTAGCGTGCCACTGGCCGAAATCCAGGGATCTTTGACCTAGGGCCGCCCCGCCAGCGCACGTAGCATCGCCGTGACAGATCGAGCCTTGCGGCTACGCCTGTCGGGCCACGGCCGTGCAACGCCAGCAAGCCTCATCATCGACTTCGGCCAGTCAGGCGAACCGCACTGCGCCGCCAGCCGTTCGAGCGACCCTTCCTGCGTCATCGCATGCCATGCCCGTTTCCGACAACACCCATAATTTGCGGTATCCGGAATTTTCCAGGAGCACAACGATGAAACAGATCCTGATCCTCGGCGCAGGCTTTGCCGGCCTCTGGAGCGCCCTGGGCGCTGCGCGCCAGCTCGACCTGCACGGACGCGACGACGTCCAGATCACGGTGCTCGCACCACAGGCCGAGCTGCACATCCGCCCACGCTTCTACGAGCCTGACGTTCACCAGATGGCTGCACCGTTGCAGGCGCTGTTTGACGCAGTAAACGTGCGCTTCGTACAAGGTACGGCCCACCACATCGACGAGGCAGGTCAACGCGTCGGCTATCGCAGCGCAGATGGCAGCGAGGCGACCCTGGCCTACGACCGGCTGATCATGGCGTGCGGCAGCATCCTCAATCGTCCGGCGCTTGCGGGCATCGAGCGGGTATTCGATGTCGACAAGATCGACAGCGCCACACGCCTGGAAGAGCATCTCAAGTCGTTGCCGGCCCAACCCGATACACCGGCGCGCAATACCGTGGTGGTTGCCGGGGGCGGTTTTACCGGTATCGAGACGGCCACTGAACTCCCCGCGCGGCTGCGCAAGATCCTCGGCGACCCGGTGAAGCATCGTGTGGTGGTGGTCGATCGCGGTGCACGGATCGGTGCTGCGCTGGGCGACGGCATCAGCCCGGCAATCGTCCAGGCATCGCAAGCGTTGGGCGTGGAGTGGATCTGCGGCGCATCAGTAACCGCAGTGGACGCCGCCGGCGTCACGCTGGACGACGGGCAGCGCATCGATGCCAATACCGTGATCTGGACCGTCGGCTTCGTGGCCAACCCACTTACCGCACAGGTCAGCGGCGAGCACGACCGTCAGGGCCGTCTGCACGTGGACGGCACCCTCAAGGTCAAGGGCAATGCGGCGGTCTACGCGGCAGGTGACGTCGCCTATGCCGCCTGCGACGAGGTGGGCAATTTCGCGGTGATGTCGTGCCAGCACGCCATCCCGCTGGGTCGCTACGCCGGCAACAACGCCGCCGCCGAGTTGATCGGCGTGGCGCCGATGACCTACAGCCAGCCCAAGTACGTGACCTGCCTGGACCTCGGTGCGTGGGGCGCGGTATACACCGAAGGCTGGGACCGCAAGGTCAGCCCGCCGGAAGACAAGCACGAGGCCAAGGCACTCAAGAGCCAGATCAACAGCATCTGGATCTACCCACCAGCGGCCGAACGCGCGGCCGCCCTAGCCGCAGCCGACCCCTTGATCCCCGTGGCCTGATGCAGACCGCTGCGCGTCTGCAAGCCCCTGGCAGCCGCGCATCGGTTATAACCCCTGCGCAATACTTCACTTCCCTTGACCACTTCTCCTGCCCTAGTCTTGACCCATCGCACCCTGATCGCATCAGGCGATCGCAATGGGATCGAAGACCATCAGGAGATTTCATCGGATGAGCAACAGCCCCTACGTCCCACCGAAGGTCTGGAAGAACGACGCCGCAGCCGGCGGCCAGTTCGCCAGCATCAACCGCCCGATCGCCGGCCCCACCCACGACAAGGACCTGCCCGTCGGCAAGCATCCCCTGCAACTCTATTCGCTGGCCACGCCCAACGGCGTCAAGGTCACGGTCCTGCTCGAAGAGCTGCTGGCCCTGGGGCACAGCGGCGCTGAATACGACGCCTGGCTGATCCGCATTGGTGATGGCGACCAGTTCTCCAGCGGCTTCGTCGAGGTCAATCCGAACTCCAAGATCCCGGCCCTGCTCGACCGCAGCGTCGAGCCGCCGGTGCGGGTGTTCGAGTCCGGTTCGATCCTGCTGCACCTGGCGGAAAAGTTCGGTGCCTTCCTGCCGAAAGACCCAGCCGCCCGCGTCGAAAGCCTGAACTGGCTGTTCTGGCAGATGGGCTCGGCGCCTTACCTGGGCGGTGGTTTCGGCCACTTCTACGTGTATGCGCCGGAAAAGATCGAGTACGCCATCAACCGCTTCACCATGGAAGCCAAGCGTCAGCTCGACGTGCTCGAGCGACGCCTGGCGGTGAGCCGTTACCTGGGTGGGGACGAGTACAGCATCGCCGACATCGCCGTATGGCCGTGGTACGGGCAGCTGGTGCGCGGCAACCTGTACGGCGCGGCCGAATTCCTGGCGGTGGACGAATATCCGCACGTACAGCGCTGGGCCGAAGAAATCGCCCAGCGCCCGGCCGTGCAGCGCGGCACCCGGGTCAACCGCACCTGGGGTGACGAGCAAAGCCAGGTGCCGGAGCGGCACTCGGCGGCAGACCTGCGGTAACGGCTCTACCCGCGAAACCGGCCATCGTGATGGCCTTTTCGCGGGTAAACCCGCTCCCACAGGTACGCGTCAACGCACCAGGTGCAGGAAGTGCAGGTGCCGTTCGAAGTGATCGAGAATGTCGCCGATCACTTCGTCCTTCGACCAACCCATCACATCGTGGTCCTGCCCGCCCTCACGCAAGTGCACTTCGGCACGGAAGTACTTGCGCTCCTCCCCGGCGGCATCGCTCAGGACGAAGCTGGGCATGGCATAGGCGCGTGGGCGAATCTCGTAGACGAACACCTCATCGCTCGGCCCGACCTTGAGCGTCACTCGGCCAGCCTCGCCTTCCTCGACACTGCATTCATAACCCTGGCGACGCCACTCCTCGGCCACCGATTGGCAGGCCGGCAGCGCTACGTCAGCGATGAAGCGCTGCACATGTGAACGACGCGGGAACATCGCCAGGGTGCGCAGACGTCGCTGCCAGTTGCCCGCAGCACGCGAAGCGGTTGGCGAGATCGCCAGCGCCTGGTAGCGCAGGTCACGCTTGGTGGCGTCGAGCTTGAGCGCCTTGAGCAGCCCGCGCATGCTCAGCAGCAACGCCAGGGTAAACGGCAGCGCACTGGCGATGGTCGCGGTCTGCAGCGCCTTGAGGCCGTCGGCCAGCAGCAGTGCGATGGCGACGATACCCATGCTTGAGGCCCAGAAGATCCTCTGGCGGATCGGTGTGCCTTCCTTGCCGCCGGAGGCCAGCATGTCCACCACCATCGCGCCGGTATCGGCCGAGGTGACGAAGAACACCACCACCATGATCACCGCCAGGGTGCTGATGATGCTGGCGAAGGGGAAATGCTCGAGGAAGGCGAACAGCGCCAGCGACGTATCCTGCTCCACCGCCGCGGCCAGGTCGGTCAACCCCTCGTCAAGGATCATGTGGATCGCTGTGTTGCCGAACACCGTCATCCACAGCAGGGTGAACGCAGTCGGCACCAGCAGCACCCCGGTCACGAATTCACGGATGGTGCGCCCGCGCGAGATGCGCGCGATGAACAGCCCGACAAAAGGCGACCAGGCCAGCCACCAGCCCCAGTAGAACAGGGTCCAGCCGCCGATCCAGTCGGTGGGCTGATAGGCGTAGAGGTTGAGCGTGCGACTGACGATCTCGCTCAGGTAGCCACCCGTGTTCTGTACGAAGGTCTGCAGGATCAGCACGGTCGGCCCTAGCAGCATCACCATCAGCAACAGCAGCACCGCCAGGCCCAGATTTAGCTCGGACAACCGCCGAATGCCCTTGTCCAGCCCGGACATCACCGACAACGTGGCCAGGAACGTAGTACCGATGATCAGCGCGATCTGCACCGGAATGGATACCGGCACACCAAACAGGGCATTGAGCCCGGTGTTGATCTGCGACACGCCAAAGCCCAGCGAAGTGGCGACGCCGAACACCGTGCCGATGATCGCAAAGATGTCGACCGCGTGCCCCAGTGGCCCGTGGATGCGCTCGCCGATCAGCGGGTAGAGTGCCGAACGCAGGGTCAGCGGCAAGCCATGGCGATAGCTGAAATAGGCCAGGATCAACGCGACGATGGCGTAGATCGCCCAGGCATGGAGCCCCCAGTGGAAGAAGGTGATACGCATTGCCTCGCCCGCCGCCAGCACCGTGCCGCCCTCACCCAGCGGTGGCTTGAGGAAGTGCATCACAGGCTCCGCGACACCGAAGAACATCAGGCCGATGCCCATGCCTGCGGAGAACAGCATGGCGAACCAGGTGGCATTGTTGTAGTCGGGGGTGCTGTGGTCGGGGCCGAGCTTGATATCGCCGTAGCGACTGATGCCCAGAAACACCACAGTGCCGAGAATCAGCGCCACACCGAGAATGTAGAACCAGCTGACATTGACGATGATCCAGCCCTGGATATGTGCGAACAACGCCTGTGCATGGGCCTGGAACACGCTGGCGTACAGCACCAGAATCAGCAGCAGGACCGCGGAAATCCAGAAAACCGGTGGGTTGATGGTGGGCTTGCGAGGTTGTTCGGGCGGACTTGCCATGTACGGGTAATCTCCATCAGGGCGCTTCATGCGCACGGTTAGCTACGACAAACGGTAGACGCTGATGGTTTTGCCCGTCGTGACATATCGGATGTTTCTGAATTTTTCAAAGCGCGCCCTCCTGAGCACACGCCCTCCTGCCCGCACATGCCGTGCTGCAAACAGGTTTTTCCCTGGTGCAAACCTGCGCCCGCGCAGGGCTTCTTGTACACTCGCCTGCATAAAATCCACCTGTACATTTTGGTGACAGCATGATCGAGGTAACCGAGGTTTCCATTGCCGAGCTGCGCAACGCGCTCGAGTCCGGCCGCACGACGGCGGTCGAACTGGTCAAGGCCTACCTGGCCCGTATCGACGCCTACGATGGAGCCGACACCGCCACCGCGCTGAACGCCGTCGTGGTGCGCAACCCCGAAGCGCTCAGGGAGGCCGAGGCCTCCGACGCCCGTCGCGCCGCCGGCACCACGCTTGGCCCGCTGGACGGCATCCCCTACACCGCCAAGGACAGCTACCTGGTCAAGGGCCTGACCGCCGCCTCCGGCAGCCCGGCGTTCGAGCATCTGGTCGCCCAGCGCGACGCGTTCACCGTCGAGCGCCTGCGCGCTGCAGGGGCGATCTGCCTGGGCAAGACCAACATGCCGCCCATGGCCAACGGCGGCATGCAGCGCGGCGTCTACGGCCGCGCCGAAAGCCCGTACAACGCGGCCTACCTCACCGCCCCCTTCGCCTCTGGCTCCTCCAACGGCGCCGGTACCGCCACGGCGGCCAGCTACAGCGCCTTCGGCCTGGCCGAGGAAACCTGGTCGAGCGGTCGCGGGCCGGCGTCGAACAACGGCCTGTGCGCCTACACCCCATCGCGTGGGGTGATCTCGGTGCGCGGCAACTGGCCGCTCACGCCAACCATGGATGTGGTCGTGCCTTACGCACGGACCATGGCCGATCTGCTGGAAATTCTCGACGTGGTGGTGGCCGACGACGCCGACACCCGTGGCGACCTGTGGCGCATGCAACCCTGGGTGCCAATCCCGGCAGCCTCGAGCGTGCGCCCCGCCAGTTACCTCGACCTGGCCGTCGGCGCCGGCGCGCTCAAAGGCAAGCGCTTTGCCGTACCGCGCATGTACATCAATGCCGACGCCGAGGCCGGCACGTCGGAAAAACCCGGCATTGGTGGCCCGACTGGCCAGCGCATCAACACCCGCGCCAGCGTCATCGACCTCTGGGAGCAGGCCCGCAAAGCGCTGGAGGCGGCAGGCGCCGAAGTGGTCGAAACCGACTTCCCGTTGGTCTCCAACTGCGAGGGTGATCGTCCGGGTGCGCCGACCGTGTACAACCGCGGTATCGTCAGCAAGGAATTCCTGCATGACGAGCTGTGGGAACTGTCCGGCTGGGCCTTCGACGATTTCCTGCGCGCCAACAACGACCCCAAGCTGAACCGCCTGGCTGACGTCGACGGGCCGAAGATCTTCCCGCACGATCCGGGCACCCTGCCCAACCGCGAAGACGACCTGGCGGCCGGCATGGACGAATACGTCAACATGGCCAAGCGTGGCCTCAAGTCCTGGGACCAGATCGCTACCGTCCCGGACGGCCTGCGCGGCCTGGAGCAAACGCGCAAGATGGACCTGGAAGACTGGATGGACGAGCACAAGCTGGACGCCGTGCTGTTCCCCACCGTCGCCGATGTCGGCCCGGCTGATGCCGATATCAACCCAGTCTCGGCAGACATCGCCTGGAGCAACGGGATCTGGGTCGCCAATGGCAACCTGGCAATCCGTCATCTGGGTGTGCCGACAGTGACCGTGCCGATGGGCGTGATGGCCGACATCGGTATGCCAGTGGGCCTGACCTTCGCTGGCCGGGCCTATGACGACAGTAACCTGCTGCGCTTTGCCGCAGGTTTCGAAGCCACCGGCTCGCGCCGGGTGATTCCACCGCGCACGCCACCACTGAGCTAACGTTCGAGCGCAATCCACACTCGCCAGATTCAACTATTTGTGTAAAATTCAACACAATTAAGAATCTGGCGATTTCCCATGCCCGCACTCCCCCTTCAGCAAGAACGCCATCTCACCCTCACCGTCCTCAAGGCTGCGCTCCAGGCCTTGGGCAGCGTTGCGCCGCGCAACCTGGAAATCCTCCTGCACGACCTCGACAATCCCGAGCACTCGGTGATCGCCATCGTCAACGGCCATCTTTCGGGCCGTCGAGTGGGCAGCCCGATCCTGGCCGCACCGGAACAGGACCAAGGCTTCAAGGCACTGATGCACGCCGGCCGTACTCAGGACGGCTGCGAGCCGGTGGTGCTGCCGGACTACCCCACAACCCTCAAGGGGCGCACGCTGCGCAGCGCCACGGCAATCTTTCGCGACAGCGGTGGCCACCCGTTCGCCAGCCTGTGCGTGAACACCGACATCACCGGGCTCGATGCCGCCATGACCTTTCTCCAGCACTTTCAGCCACTCGGTGCCCTCCCGGACACACACCCGCCCCGTGAGGCGGCCGACATGACGCTGCTGATGAGCGAAATCATCCAGGACTCGCTGCAGCGCTCAGGCCGAGGGCGGATGAACAAGCAAGCCAAGGTCGAGGCCGTACGAGTGATGCAGGAGCGCGGCCTGTTCATCGTCAAAGGTGGCGTGGAGAAGGCTGCCGACGCTCTGGGCGTGACCCGCTACACCATCTACAACTACCTGGAGCAGCTGCGCGGCGACGCCACGCCGGCTGCCCGCGAACGCTGAATGCGGAGCCCGCCATGACCTTGCATATCCAGACCCCTTTGATCGAATCCCGCCCGCTGTCACTGGCCGCCGGCCTGTACCCTGTGGCTCAAGCTCGAGGCCCTGCAGCCCTCTGGCTCGTTCAAGCTGCGCGGCGTAGGCCATGCCTGCGAAGTGCACCATGCGCGTGGCGCCCGGCACTTCGTGTCGTCTTCCGGAGGCAACGCCGGCCTCGCCGTGGCCTATGCCGGGCGCAGGCTCGGCGTGCCGGTAACCGTGGTGGTGCCGGAAACCACCAGCACGCGCGCCATCGAACTGCTGAAACTCGAAGACGCCCAGGTCGTGGTCAAAGGCAGCTCGTGGCAAGAAGCCAACCAGCATGCGCAAGGCTTGCTGGGCGCGGGTGATGCATTCATCCACCCGTTCGACGACCCGCTGCTGTGGACCGGACATGCCAGCATGATCGACGAAGTCGCCCAGGCCGGACTCAAACCCGATGCAGTGGTGTTGTCGGTAGGGGGCGGCGGACTGCTCAGCGGCGTGGTCGAGGGGCTCAAGCGCAATGGCTGGCACGACGTGCCTGTGCTGGCGGTGGAAACCGACGGTGCCGCATCACTGCACGCCGCCATCGCTGCGGGCCATCCGGTGGAACTGCCGGCCATCACTTCGGTGGCCACCTCGCTGGGCGCCAAGCGTGTGGCGGACCAGGCGCTGGCCTGCGCACAAAACCACCCACTGCACAGCGAGCGAGTAACCGACCATGCGGCGCTCCAGGCCTGCGAGCGCTTCCTGCACGATCACCGAATACTGGTAGAACCTGCCTGCGGCGCAGCGCTGGCCCTGGCCTACGCACCCGAGCGCCTGGCGCAGTACAGCAACGTGCTGATGATCGTCTGCGGTGGCGCGACTGCCACGCTGGAGCAGATTCGCGACTGGCTTGCAGCCTAGCGGCCAGTGCTCGCGAAACAAGGCCACTCCTGCAAAACCTGCAGGAGTGGCCGTTTCTTCAGGCGTGGTTGATATCCCGGTCCTTGGTCTCAGGCAGGAAGAAGATACCCAGCACCGCGGTCATCACCGCGATGACGATCGGGTACCACAACCCGTAGTAGATATCCCCCGTGGCCGCCACCATGGCAAAGGCCACCGTCGGCAGGAAACCGCCGAACCAGCCGTTACCGATGTGGTAAGGCAGCGACATCGAGGTGTAGCGGATACGCGCCGGGAACAGCTCCACCAACCAGGCAGCGATGGGGCCGTAGACCATGGTCACGTAGATCACCAGAAGGGTCAGCAGCAGCAACACCATCGGGTAATGGATCTTCGCCGGGTCAGCCTTTTCGGGATAGCCGGCCTCCTTCAGCGCGCCGGTCAGGGTCGCGGTGAACGCATCGCCCTGGGCCTTGAGCTCGGCCGCCGCCAACCCTGTGCCTTCGAAGCTTGCAATGACCCGTTCACCGATACGCACCTGCGCCACACTGCCGGGCTGTGCACGTTCGTTGTCATAGGGAATGGCCCGCTTGGCCAGCAGGCTCTTGGCGATATCGCAGGAACTGGTGAATTTGGCCTTGCCCACGGGATCGAACTGGAACGAGCACTGCGCCGGGTCGGCCACCACCACGACGGGATTCTGCTCCTGAGCGACGAACACGTCCGGGTTGCCGTACTCGGTCAGGCCCTTGAAGATCGGGAAATAGGTGAGCGCGGCAATGATGCAGCCCGCCATGATGATCTTCTTACGCCCGATGCGATCGGACAGGCTGCCGAACAGGATGAAGAACGGCGTGCCGATCAACAGCGAACCTGCGATCAGCAAGTTGGCGGTCTGGGGGTCGATCTTCAGGGTCTGCAACAGGAAGAACAGCGCGTAGAACTGCCCGGTGTACCACACCACGGCCTGGCCGGCAGTGCCGCCGAGCAGCGACATGATCACCACCTTGAGGTTATCCCAACGCGCGAAGGATTCGGTCAGCGGCGCCTTGGACGCCTTGCCCTCGGCCTTCATCTTCAGGAACACCGGCGACTCGTTGAGCTGCATGCGGATGTACACCGAAATCACCAGCAGCAGGATCGAGATCAGGAACGGAATCCGCCAGCCCCAGGCTTCGAACGCTTCGGTACCCATCACCGTGCGGCAGGTCAGGATCACCAGCAGCGACAGGAACAGGCCCAAGGTGGCGGTGGTCTGGATCCACGACGTGAAAAAGCCACGCTTGCCAGGCGGTGCGTGCTCGGCCACGTAGGTCGCTGCGCCACCGTACTCGCCGCCCAGCGCCAGGCCTTGCAGCAGCCGCAGGGAGATGAGAATGATCGGCGCCGCCACGCCGATGCTGGCATAGCTGGGCAATATCCCGACCACGGCAGTGGACAGGCCCATGATGATGATGGTGATGAGGAAGGTGTGCTTGCGCCCGATCATGTCGCCGAGTCGGCCGAACACGATGGCCCCGAACGGCCGCACGGCAAAGCCTGCGGCAAACGCCAGCAAGGCGAAGATGAACGAGGTGGTTTCGTTGACGCCGGCGAAGAAGTGCTTGGCGATGATCGCCGCCAGCGAGCCGTAAAGGTAAAAGTCGTACCACTCGAACACGGTGCCCAGGGACGAGGCGAAGATGACCTTGCGCTCCTCCCGACTGATGCCGCGTTGGGGCGCACTGCCCGTCGATGTGCTGTCGATTGCCGCCATGGGTTGCCTCCGTCTTGTTCTTGTCAGGCCGGAGTACCTCAGAAAAACAGCATCGCACCCTGGCCCCGGGTCTAAGCAGGACTACGGTTGCGCGAAGCACGACAGGGCGGGCTGCCCAGAATCGCAGCAAGGTACGTTGAAGCATAATCGGGATTACGCGGATATCCACTGCGCCCTTGATGACGCTAGGGACGGGTAGCCTGCTCGCCAACAGGCCCTTTCAGCTCGACCTGGTTGCCATCGGGGTCATAACAGTAAAGCGACAGGCCCTCGCCCTCGGCGCCGTATCGCACTTCGGCGGCATCGACCGTAACCCCGGCGGCTTGCAGGTAGCGGGTCAACGCCTGCTCGTCGAACGGTTCGATGCGCAGGCAGAAGTGATGCAGGTTACGCCCGCTCTCGCCTGCCGCAGCACCGCCCGGGCGTCCCAACTCACCGTCCAGGCTCACCAGATCGATCATCGCGGTACCGGTGGCCAGATGGATCATGCCCAGGTCCGGCCGCTCCTTGCTCACCCGGCAGCCAAGCACGTCACGGTAAAAGGCGACACTGCGCTGAAGATCACGCACTCGCAGCACCAGATGATCGATATGACGAATAGCAAAGGGACGCATGGGGGCAGCTCCTGGTCGTCGCTTCGAAAGGGCATCGCAGCACCATAACCGATCCCTCGCAGACAGGACAATTCACGATCAGGTGCTAACCATCTACAGGCGCGCGCGCCCTGCAAGCCAGCCTTTCGGAGCGGAAGGGCATCAGCGGTTTCTGTCGCACACGAGGCGGCATACAACGCGCTGCGCGAAGAGCAGGCCAGCGTCGAGCGCGGCCTGTTCGACAGCCTGACCCGTGAGGTCGAAACCCCCTGACACTGTCCACCCTCACTGGCCGCGCAAGTCCTCGAAGAAGGCTTGCCGGCCCTGTACCTGGCTGGACGCACGATGCAGCGCCGCCGCCTCGCCGCTGACAGCGTCCACATGCCAATAGCAGTGCCTGATCGCCCGCGTCACCCCGACGTAGGCCAGGCGCTGCGCTTCGTCTTTCTGCGCGCTGTCGAACGGCTGTGCATCCCCGGTACGCCCTAACCCAGCCATGCGATACACCTGGTTCTTGTACGGTGAACTGGTCAGGTACTGACAATCACCAAGCATGAACACGGCATCGGCCTGCAGGCCCTTGGCGCTGTGATAGGTGAGCTGACGCAGGCGACGCTGCTCAGGTGGCAAGCTCGAATCAACCCTGACAACCGTTTCTATATGGTTTGAAATCAATAACTTATCGCTGCTTTTTCGAAACAACATCATCACCGTTTCGCCCCGTAGGTAATGCTCGATCAGGGTCTGCCCGAGAGCCGCTTCGTCGCGCTCGAACACCTTGACTGGCGACAGTGGCAGCGCGGCGGCACCACCGCAGGCCCTGGCTTTCTTGCCGTTGATCGCCGTTGTACCGCGCACAAGGTGTTCGGCCGCATCGATGATGTGTTGCTGGCTCCGGTAGTTCTCGACCAGCATCACCCGGGTATTGGCCGGTGATGGGAAGGTCTTGCCAAACTCCATGAAGTACTTCGGAGAACTGCCGCGCCAGCCATAGATCGACTGCCAGTCATCACCCACGCACATCAACGACGAATGCCCGGCGTTGCGCCCGGTATGCATGCCAGGGCCACGCCTGCGGATCTCGCCCAATGTAGCGCGCAGCCAACTGACGATCTGTGGCGAGACATCCTGGAACTCATCGATCATCAAGTGCGCCAGCGGGCGTAGCAGCGGGTCTGGCAACAGTTGCAGGTTCTCGGGGTTGTTCTCGCCGAACAGGGCGAACATGCGGTTATAGGTCATCACTGGCGGCGACTGCCCAAGCAGGTGAGCTTCCAATGCCTTCCAGTACAGGGCCAGGGCTTCGAAAAACGGCGCATCGCTGTCGCCTGGCGCAAAGCTCATGCGAGCCACGGCGCTCCCCACCTCGAGCCCCAGGTTCTCGATGAAGCTCGCCGCACCGACGAAGGCATCGAGCAACGGCGCAGGAGCCAGTTCGCCCTTGACCTTGAACTCGAACCCGGGCCCCGCCACCGCATCACCCGCCAGCGACGCGGCGAGACGTTTTGCCGAAGTATAGTTATCAAGCCAAATCAATGGCTTATCACAGAAAGCTTGAAACAACGTGCGCTTTACAGCCCACTCGGCACGCACCGACAGCTTGGCGTTGGCACGCTGGTACTGGGCGCTTTCCGACGGATCGAAGCCCAGCACCACCCAGGCATCGAGCCCTTCGAGACGCCCGTGCACATGGAAACGCTGGCCACGGATCTGCACGGTTTCCCGACAGGGCTCGATGCCCTTGATCGGCCAGGCGCCCGCAGCGAACCACAGGTCTTCGATCACGTCGCACAGTTCTTCGTCGCGCTGGGCAGCCAGTTGAGTCACCTGCACGCGCTTCTGCACATCGGGATGATCCGGATCGAGGGGCTTGAGCTGCAGGGCCTCGCGGCGCATCGTCGCGACCAGTTCGACAAAGCGTGGGCTGTCACGCAGCAGGTTGCTATAACACAGATTGAGCTGGTGGCGCTGGGCATCGTTCAGGCGCAGGTCGAAAGGATTACCTTCGCTCTCGGCTTCGCTGCCAGCCGGTAGGTCGTTGCCCAGTGTCTCGAATGCGCGCAGTTGGGAGAACCCCGGCAGGCTGCGCACCAGCGGCAGGATGCGCGAATGGAAGGTGCGAACCAGGTCACGAGCACGGGCCGGCGGCAGGTCGATCTGCCAGATGGCGAAGACCTGCACCAGCCGCTTGATGAAGTCCTTGCGCGACTCACGCGTGAAGGTGACCACGGTCATGGCGTCCAGCTCGAAGCCCAGGTAGTGGCGCAGCAGCAGGATACGCAGCACCAGCGAAGTGGACTTGCCAGCACCGGCACCCGCCACCACGCAGGTAGATGGCGTGTCGCTGAAGATCAGCTTCCATTGCGCGGCGCTGGGCTGGGCGTCGGCAGGCAGGCGCTGGACGACATCGGCCTTGAAGCGTTTCTTCAGCTCTGCTGTCAGCGGCAGGCGCCAGTCGTCGAACAGCTTGTCATCCTGGCCTGGCACTGCAGCGCTGTCAGGGCGGCTGTCGCGGATCACCAGGACCTGCCGCCCGGCCTCGTACCCTTCGGCACGGCCACGTTCGTAGCCGTCACGCAGGCCATCGGCGTGCCCGCTGCGTTGGCCGGTGGCGTGGCCGAGGAACCATGAGTCGCGGTGCTGCGCCTGCAAACGGCTCAATCCTCGCCCAAGCAGGCGTGCGGCCAGGCGGCGCAACCAGGGTAATTGCGCGGGCGGGGTCAGGTCCGGTGGCGCCGGGGGCTGCTCGAGAGACACGGTCACTCCATTGCTAATCGAATCAGTGGAGCATGTTCCACCGAACTGCTGAAAAGTGCCAGCTAATGCTTGCAGATCATGGGATTAGGCGATGAAACGCAGAAAGTACCATAACGAAAAACATCTATTTATCAGATAAAAACAAGCCGATATTTACGCTTATTTTCGATACTTAAAAGAGGCATCATGAGTCCATTCCCATCTACCGAGGACCCTGATCATGCTGCAACTGCGCCCCTTCGAAAGCCTCGGCCATGCCAACCACGGCTGGCTGGACGCCCATCATCACTTTTCCTTTGCCGAGTACTACGACACAGAACGTATGCACTGGGGCAACCTGCGCGTGTGGAACGACGACCTGATCGCCGCCGGCAGTGGCTTCCCGCCGCATCCGCACCGGGACATGGAGATCATCACCTACGTGCGCGAAGGTGCAATCAGCCACCAGGACAATCTGGGTAACAAAGGCCGCACCGAAGTCGGTGACGTGCAAGTGATGAGTGCGGGCACGGGCATCGTGCACAGCGAGTACAACCTGGAGAAGGTCGGCACCCGCATCTTCCAGATCTGGATCGTGCCGGACAAGGTCGGAGAGGCGCCGTCCTGGGGCACTCGGCCCTTCCCCAAAGGTGACCGCGGCGAAGGCTTCGTGACCCTGGCCAGTGGCCGTGTCGAGGATCAGGATGCCTTGCGCATCCGCGCCGACGCCCGGCTGGTGGCCGCGACCCTGCGCGCCGGCGAGAGCGCCGAGTACCGCTTCGATGCCGGACGACGTGGCTATCTGGTTCCGGCCAAAGGCGTGGTCGAGGCCAATGGCGTGCGCGCCAAAGCCCGGGACGGGGTTGCCGTGGAGGGTGAAGAAGTGCTGCGCGTCACGGCGCTCGAGGACAGCGAGATCGTGCTGGTGGACGTGGCCTGAGGCAGATGACCGAACCGTGCTTTTCGCGGGCTGGCCCGCGAAAAGCACGGTTCGGCATGCGCGTAGGCAATCAGCTGATGGCCGCATCCACCAGTGCCTGGGCCTCTTGCACCAGGCGCTGCAGATGCGCCTCGTCAATGAAGCTTTCGGCGTAGATCTTGTAGATGTCCTCGGTACCCGAAGGACGCGCGGCAAACCAGCCATTGGCGGTCATCACCTTCAGGCCGCCTATGGCCTGGCCGTTGCCCGGTGCGTGGCTGAGGATCTGCTGGATCGGCTCGCCGGCAAGCTCGGTGGACTTCACCTGCTCAGGCGCCAGCTTGCTCAGCAGCGATTTCTGCCGCGCATCGGCCTTGGCCTCGACGCGGGTGGCGTAGGGCTTGCCCAGGGCTTCGGTGAGATCGGCGTAGGCCTGGCTCGGATTACGTCCTGTGCGTGCAGTCATCTCGGCCGCCAGCAAGGCGGGAATCAGGCCATCCTTGTCGGTCGCCCAGACGCTCCCGTCCAGACGCAGGAACGAAGCACCGGCACTCTCCTCCCCACCAAAACCGAGCGAGCCCTCGAACAAGCCCTGGGCGAAGAACTTGAAGCCCACCGGCACTTCATGGAGCTTGCGCCCTAGCCGCTCGGTAACCCGGTCGATCATGCCGCTGCTGACCACGGTCTTGCCGACAGCGGCGTCGTTGCGCCACTGCGGGCGATGGCGGAACAGATAATCGATGGCCACGGCGAGGTAGTTGTTCGGCTGCAGCAGGCCGTCACTGGTGACGATACCGTGGCGGTCATGGTCCGGGTCGCAGGCAAATGCCACGTCGAAACGCTCGCGCAGGCCGATCAGGCCCTGCATGGCGTGTGGCGACGAAGGGTCCATGCGAATCTGCCCGTCCCAGTCGACGGTCATGAACCGGAAGGTCGGGTCGACCTCGGTGTTGACCACTTCAAGGTTCAACTGGTATCGCTCGGCAATCGCCGACCAATAGCGCACGCCCGCGCCACCCAGCGGATCTACACCCAGGCGCAGGTTGGCATTGCGGATGACCTCGAAATCGATGACGTTTTCCAGGTCTGCCACGTAGCTGTTCACATAGTCGTGACGCTGCGTGGTGGCAGCCTGCAGAGCCTGGGCGTAGTCAATGCGCTTGACACCCTCAAGGCCTGCGGCCAGCAGTTCGTTGGCCTTGGCTTCGACCCACTTGGTCACATCGCTGTCGGCCGGGCCACCATTGGGCGGATTGTATTTGAAACCACCGCTCTGGGGCGGGTTGTGCGAGGGGGTGATGACGATCCCGTCGGCCAGGCCCTGTTGACGCCCGCGGTTGTAGCACAGAATCGCATGGGACACCGCCGGGGTCGGGGTGTACTCGTCGTCCTTGGACAACCGCACCTGCACGCCATTGGCCGCCAGGACCTCCAGCGCGCTGGCCGTGGCCGGCGCCGACAAGGCATGGGTGTCAGCCCCGATGAACAGTGGGCCATCGATGCCCTTCTCCTGGCGGTACAGGCAAATCGCCTGGGTGATCGCCAGCACATGATGCTCGTTGAAGCTCAACTCGAACGAGGTGCCTCGATGTCCGGAAGTGCCGAAGGCCACGCGCTGCGACGCGACCGTAGCGTCCGGGCGACCGGTGTAGTAGGCGGTCAACAGGCGGGGAATATCGACCAGCACGCTGGCCGGAGCCGGCTTGCCTGCCAAAGGACTGAGCGTCATGCAAAACCTCGAGTTCAACGGATGTAGATGTTGGAACGCGCAGTGTACTGGGAGTTGCAACGGCGCGCGATGGGGCTGGGTCAGTTGATAGCGGTCTGCCACCAGATGGGAAACATCTGTTGCACCCGCGGCTCCTTGAAACGCTCATCGATCAGGAACAGCACGCCACGGTCCTGGTCGCCGCGAATGACCCGACCGGCAGCCTGGATCACCTTGCGCACGCCAGGGTACAGGTACGCGTAGTCGAACCCGCTGCCAAACTGCCGGGCCAGACGTTGCTTGAACTGTTCGTTGACCGGATTGACCTGAGGCAACCCCAGGGTGGCGACAAAAGCACCAATCAGCCGGGTGCCTGGCAGGTCCACCCCTTCAGCGAAGGCCCCACCCAGCACGGCGAAGCCTATCCCTCGCCCATCCGCCACGAAACGCGCCAGGAATCCCTCGCGTGCGGCCTCGTCCATGCCCGGCGCCTGCCGCCAGTACGGCACTTCAGGATAGCGTTCGGCAAACAGGGCCATCACCTGCTCCAGGTATTCGAAGCTGCTGAAGAACGCCAGGTAGTTGCCCGGCTGACGCTGGTACTGCTCGCCGATCAGCCCGACGATCGGCGCGAGGGACGCATTGCGCTGCTGAAAACGGGTCGAGATCTCACTGACGATACGCACCTGCAGCTGCTCGGCACGAAATGGCGCGGCCACATCCAGCCAGGCGGTATCTGCCGGCATGCCCAGCAAGTCGGCGTAGAACCGTCGTGGCCCCAGCGTCGCCGAAAACAGCGTGACACTGCGCGCCGCAGCCATGCGTGGGCCGAGCAGGCGCGCGGGCACCACATTACGCAGCGTCAGCGTCGCCAGACGACGGCTGCGCGGGCCGTTGCGCAGGCTGATATCGAACAGGAAATGCTCATCGAACAGCTCGGCCATACGGCTGAACTGCAGAGCCTGGAAGTAGAACTGCAGAACCTGCGGCTCGATGTGCGCAGGCGCCTGCTCCATGCCCTCCTGAATCAGGCCGATGCACTGTTGCAACGCCCGCAGGAACGCCTCGGGCAGTTGCTCACTCGCCTGGTACGGTGCCACCTGAGCCTTGTACAGCGCATTCCACTGGCGATTGAGACGATCCAGTGCACCGTTCAAGCCCGCCGGCTTGGTCTTGCGCAAGGCCAGCAGTTGCCCCTGGTCGAGGCTGGCGCTGTACATGGCGCGGCCGCGTTCCACCAGGTTATGCGCCTCGTCCACCAACACGGCGACTCGCCACTGGTTGAGCTGGGCCAGGCCGAACAGCAGCGCATGGGCGTCGAAGTAATAGTTGTAGTCAGCGACCACCAGATCGACCCAGCGCGCCATCTCCTGCCCCAGGTAGTACGGGCAGACCTGGTGTGCCAGCGCGACCTCGCGCAACCCGGCCCGGTCGAGCAACACCACCTGAGAGGCCGCTTCGCGAGCCGCTGGCAGCCGATCGTAGAACCCCTTGGCCAGCGGGCAGGACTCGCCATGACAGGCACTGCCCGGGTATTCGCAGGCTTTGTCCCGGGCGATCAACTCCAGCGCTCGCAGGCTAGGCTGTGCGGTGGTGTCGGTGATCTGACGCAGTGCATCGAGCGCCAACGCCCGGCCTGGTGTCTTGGCGGTAAGGAAGAACAGCTTGTCCAGTTGCTGCGGGGCCATGGCCTTGAGCAGCGGGAACAGGGTGCCGAGCGTTTTGCCAATACCGGTGCTGGCCTGGGCCATCAGGCAGCGACCGGTGGCCACCGCCTTGTACAGGGTTTCTGCCAGTTGGCGCTGGCCCTGGCGAAACTGTGGGTAAGGGAACGCCAGCCCCTGCAGGTCGTTGTCCCGCAGGCGCAGCCGTGCGGCCTGGGCCTGTGCCCAGCCAAGAAAGCGCTGGCACAAGGCCTCGAAGAACTGCTGCAACTGTGCGGCATTATGCGGTTCGCTGAACAAGGTCTGCCGGTCGCTGTCGACATCCAGGTAAACCAGCGTGACCTCGATCCGCTCCAGCCCACGCGACTGGCACAATAGCCAGGCGTAGACCCGGGCCTGCGCCCAGTGCAATTGCCGATGGTTGTCCGGCTGACGGTCGAGACTGCCACGGTGAGTCTTGATCTCTTCCACACGATTGCGCAGCGGATCATAGCCATCGGCTCGCCCCCGCACCCGCAATCCCTGGTACTCGCCCTCCAGCGACACCTCCGCCTCGTAGCCAGCCCCGCGCCGGGCAACGACCCGCCGATGGCCATCGATGCCCTGCTGGGCGGTGGGCGACGGCGTAAAGCGCAAGTCCAGGTCGCCGACCTTGGCAGCAAACTCACACAGCGCGCGCACCGCCACACTCAGACTCACGGCGCAACCTCGCACCACCGCACATGACATACCGCGACCGGCATGCCGTGCTCACGGCAGAAGTCCAGCCAGCGCAACTGGTTATCCTGCAGGCGATCACCCGGCCCCTTGACCTCGATCATGCGGTAGCGCCCTTGCCCCGGCCAGAACTGGACGAGGTCGGGCATGCCTGCGCGGTTGTTGCGAATATCCTGCAGCAGGCGCTGGAAACACCGCTTCAGATGCTCGGCAGGAATGCAGGCCAAGGCCTGCTCGAGCAGCACCTCGTTCAGTACCTGCCAGAACACGAACGGTGACTGCAGGCCGTGCTTGGTGGCAAAACATTCGCGTATCGCCTGTCGGTAGCTGCCATCGTCGAGCCGCCCCAGACAGGTTTCGAACAGCGCGGCGCGGCGCGTCAGGAAATCACTGTCGTGCAAATCCTGCGGCGCCGCCTGATAAGGGTGAAAGAAAGCGCCGGGCAGTGGCGCGAAAATCGCCTCCCAGCACAGGAGGCCGAACAGGCTGTTGAACAAGGTATTCTCGACATAGTGGACCTCGCCGTCAGCGTGCGCCAAGTGTAAGCGCACCGCCTCCTCCACACCCCGTTCGGCCATTTCCACGGGCAACTCCAGTTCGATGAGCGTTTGCGCGGCAGGCGACGGGCGGCGTCGGGGCGGCCCTCCGAGCTTGCGTGCAAGGCGCGGCAGCATGCGCGCCAACGCCTGGCTCTCAAGAGGATTGGCCACGGTCTGGGCCATGTGCGACGCCAGTGCCTGCGCCCTCTGCCACTGCTCGCTGCGCTCAAGCACGCGCACCTGACGAATGCGCGCCTCGGGGTGGTCGAGCCCATCGTAGACGCTCAAGGCCAGGTCCCACTGCCCAAGCCGCTCGCAGCGCTGGCCAATTGCAAACAGCAGACGTGCACGACGCCGGGCCAGCCAGGGGTTGGTGCTGTCGACCCGCTCCAGTGCCTGCAGCAACGTACTCGGCGCCTCTCCCTGCTCCAGACGCTCGGCGCAAGCATGCAAGGCCATCGCCAGATCGACCTCATCGCGCTGGCGCAAGGCGCGTGAATCCGCACTGAAGTTCACCTGCTCGTAGCGCAGCACGCCCAGGTCGGCCAGTACGAACTCCGACCAATCCTGATAAAGATTGCCAAAGAACAACAGGCGCAGGCGGTCGCACAGGGGTTGCAGGCGCCATTGCAGGATCTGCACCGGCGCCTGCGCGAACCAGGCAGAAAGAGGCCTGCCCGGCAGATCCAATGGCCGCAGCGTGGCCAGCAACTGGGTCTTGGTCGCGCGAGGATGGGCCAGGTGATCGGCAAAACAGGTAAGCAGTTCGTCCCGGCGCAACAAGGCGAACAGCTGTTCCAGACCCAGTACCGGCCTCGGGCAGACCCATCCCAGGGTGAGCAAAGGCTGCAAGGCCGCGTCCGTGTCGCCGATCTCGGCATACTCGAGCCGGTCGCCGCGAAACAGCTCGCCTTTGCGCATGACCATGCGCACCAGCAGTGCCTGCGTCGGCTGGGCTAGCCCGCTGAAGACTCGGAGAAAGTCTTGCTCGTGCGAGTCAAGGATATCGGCGTATCGGTGTTCGACCCACCTCAGTACCTGGCGGAAGTTATGCAGGTAATAGAGCGGATCTTCGACGGAATGGGCAATCACGGCATGGCGTCGCAGGCTGGCATGAGCACTGGTTATACATACAGATATAGCCGCCTGGCAAGCGCGCCGGATCGACGGTCAGTCCGACCTGTCCTTTGCGTTGGCACGCAAGCACTGCAACCGCTGCCCGAGTTCCCCGAGTGCATCCTCCAGCTCGCCTGCATCGTCCCCCTGCCAGGCCAGCAGCAGGTGGCGATCGTAACTCTCTTGCAAACTGAACAGATTTCCAGGCGCCGCCAGCAGCGCCGGGGTACTCGAGGCCTCCAACAACTGACGCACATCCACTGCCAAGTCCAGGCGACACCAGAGCACGCGTCCGCCTTCAGGCACACTGAACGCCAACAGGCTGCCCAGATGCTGTTCGACGGCATGGCATAAAATCGCCATGCGCAACTCCAGCCGGTCGCGCATTTGCTGCAGATGGCTGTCCACATCGCCTCGGGTCAGCAGACAGGCCACAGCCTGTTGGCGCCGAGGGGGCAACAAAAAGCTGCGGCGCACGAAAGCCTCACACACTGCTGGATGCCGACTCAGCACATAGGCATAGGGCGCTTCGGCACCGATCATTCCTTCCAGCGAACCCATGACCAGCAGCCAGTGCGGATCGACCCAGTCGCGCAGGCGTGTCGCTGGTGGCGCGGCAAAACACTGCTCGCTATCCAGGTCATTTTCCAGCAGCCATGTCGGATATCCCGCGAGCAGACGCGCCACTTCACGCTGTTCCTCAAGCGACATCAGGCGTCCGGGAGGTGTCGCCAGACACGACGGCATGAGCAGCAGGCGCACGGTTTCGCGCTTGAACAACTGCGCCAAGGTACCCAGGTCCAGCCCCCCCTGGTTATCCAACGGCCACTCGATAACCCGCATTCCCAGCTGTTGCAAGACCTGCAACTGCTGCCAGCAACAGGGCGTCGCCACCAGCACCGTGCCGCCCTGCAAGTCCAACGCAAGCAGCAATGTCTGCAGCAGCGCCTGGACATCCGTCGCCAGATGCACGTCCTCAGCCCGCCAGAACTGCCTGGAAGAACGGGTATGGCGGGCCGCCAGCGCACTGCGTAACAGCGCGTTGCCGGACTGCGTCGTCGCGGATTGACGCGCCAGACGCCGCTCATGCGCCAGCAACAGCGGCTCGAGCGCCCCACATGGCAATGGCGGGAGAATGAACGGTGCGCACTGGCCAGATCTGGCAATTGCCCTCGGCGCACTGGCACGTCCATCGACCGGCACCAGTGCAAAATATCCGGACTTGGGCACCGAATGTACCCGTCCCTCGCGCTCCAAGAGGCTGTAGGCATACTGCACCGTGGCCAGGGAAACCCGCAGGCGCCGGGCCAGGTCACGCAGCGATGGCAAGCGCGGGTCCCCTCCTTCGCAGGCATGGCTGATCAGCGTTTCGAGGTAGCGATAGACCGTTTGATAGGCGAACTCGCGCCGCACGGAACGGCCCATCAACTGGCGGCCTGCGCCATCTCGGCCCGGGGCGAGGGGCGCCCCAGCAATCGCAACCGCACATCGCGCCGTGTCAGCTTTGCCATCAGGCGAGATGCCGTCTGCGGCAGCTCACCCGAATAAATGACCCGCAGCTGTGCCAGGCTCAGCCCGCTGGTGCCAATCAGCCAATGGACCACGGATTCCGGGCAGGGTTGCCCCTGAAGCGCGCGGTGCAGATAAGGCAGTGCGACACGCATGGCCGGGTGACAATGCTGCAGGAATACCGGCAATCCACGGCCTTGCTCGGCGAACGGGGCCCACAACAGACAGGTCAACTGGTTGTCGTCGATCGCAAAGGCCTCCTGAAAAAGATGCCGGCCCTCCCCCGAGCGGACGGCGTCGCACTTGCCCAACTGGCATTGATCACGCAGCCGCTGCAGGTGTGTCAGGTACATCGGGTCGAAAAACGCGGCCAGCGGCTCTTCACAAGCCGACACAGGCAACTCGATACCCAGCATGTGAAACAACGTGTCGTCCGCTCGACTGTCATTGATCAGGTCATCGACCGCGATCACTCGCAAGGTTGCCTCGCACTGGCATGACGGAACTCTTGCCTCGGCATGCTCCCTCGGCCTGGCGACCAGCGTTCGCAGGCGCCCCAGCGTTTCGCACAACACCGCGGCGCACTGGTGTATGGCATGGCTTCCGCGCTCGCCGGTCAGGCGCATGAGCGTGCGACTCCACGCCAGGTACCGACGCCGCTGCCGCACCGGGATCGCCGTGACCAGCGCGCTGGGGAGCGTCCCTTGGGACAGGACGCAGCGCAGCGTCTCGGCCAGTTCAAGGTACAAACGGCTGCCTAGCAAGGATTCCGGGCGTCCGGCAGCAAGATGACCGAACGTCAGCAGCGCCTCGCGCCCCAGCGGTGTGCCGGCAACTGTCGCGGCGTGGCGGCTGAAAGGCTGCAGTTGTTGGCCGCCAGCCAGCAGTAACTCCACACGGGGGTCATCCTGCAGGAACAGTGCATTGAAGGTGCTCTCCAGGCCGCGAAGCACTGCTGCCCCCGGTGCGGGCTGGCACGCGACCACTACTTGCAGGCGAAAGGTATCGGGCGCTCGCAGCGCGATGCTCAGTTGCGCAGCACGTAAAAATGCCAGCAGGCGTGTGTTACATCGGTCATGCCCGTGTATGACCAGCACGCGAAAGTCCCCGATGTACTCCACGCCACCTGCCGCCACCAGCAGACGCTGGATCAGCAATTGCACGCAGGCCCGTTGCGCCTGGGACATATGCTCCAGCAGACGATCCAGTACCTGCTGATATATGTAGTGCATGGCCTGCTCATGGATATTACTCATATAGCCCACTCCATTCCTTGAGCACAAAGAAAGCCGGCATTAACCGACATAAGAAACAAGTAGCGATTCACTTCAAAGAACTTTCCCACAAACCATTAGGAAATTTCTAAGCAACAACAGGCCGGCATTCATTGGAAGCAAAGGCATTTACCATGCCCCTGCATGCGCCCTGTGCCTCAACAGCAGTGGCCACGTACTTGATTCCGCCGAGCCGCGCCAAGTATCACAGCGCCATTATCGAGGGTTGTCGACTGAATAAAAGATACAGATCCTGGTAAAAAAACCATTCAGTAGAGCAGCATTGATCTACAGACAATAAAGAAAAACCCAAGCGTGGAATCATGGCCGCAGTGGCAATTAACCGTCGTTGCCGCGGCAGTGTTATTACGTCGGATAGTTATTAATTTTTTGTAGGAAATATCAGAAAAAAACCGGGCCTAAGCCCGGTTTTTCATGCAACTCGACGCGCTGGAATCACGCAGATCCCATGTCCAGCACAATCCGCCCACCACATGGGCATTCATCCATCAGGCGATGGGCCTCGACAACCTGCTCGAACGGGTAGACCTTGATGATCTGTGGCGTCAGCAGCTTGTCGGCGGTGAACTGATTGATGTCTCGCAACGCCCGCTGCAGCGCGACCTGGTCCTGGGCAATACCCAGCTCCGGCTTGCCGGTGAAGTTGCCAATGCAGTGCACGTAGAACTGGATGTTCTTCTGGAATGCCGCACAAGCCGGGAATGGCGTCTGGTTACCACCCTGCAGGCCGTACAGCACCAGGCTGCCACGCGGCGCAAGCACATCGCCGAGCAGCGACATCTGCGGCCCACCCATGCCGTCCAGGACCATGTCCACGCCGCGGCCATCGGTGTATTTGCCGATCTGCATCAGCAGGTCCTGCTCCTCGGTGACGATCACCTTGTCAGCCCCCAGACCCAGCAGGTATTCACGCTGCTCCGGCTCCTTGGTGGCGGCGAACACCTTCAGGCCCAAGGCCTTGCCCAACTGCACGAAGGCGGGCCCTGCGCAATGGCTGGCATCGGTAACCAGCGCCGTCTGCCCAGCCTTGGCCCGCGCCAGGTCGACGTAGGCGAAGTAGGCGATCAGCAGCGGTGTGTAATGCACACTGGCCTCGACCGGGGTGAGGTGCTCGGGATAGCGGGTAATGGCCGTGCGGGGGAGCACGATCACATCCCCATAGACCGGATGCTCATTGGGGCTGGTCGCCGGGAAACTGGCAACACGGTCGCCCACGACGATATCGTCGACACCCTCCCCGACCTGCGTGACCACCCCGGCCATTTCGTGACCGATCCCTGCCGGCAGGCGCGCCTGCGACGGTGCCAGGTTCTGGCGCCAGAGCACGTCATACCAGCTCAGGCCGATGGCCTCGACGCGCACTTGCACCTCGCCCGCTGCGGGAGACGGCTCGGCCTGCTCCTCGCAACGGAGCACATCGGCCGGGCCGAACTTGTGGAAACGGATCATGCGGGACATCGCATACCTCGCCTTTGTGAACCTCGTATTACCACGGACTTTATCCGGGCTTTGCACGTTAGACCATCAGTGGCCGTTAATAGTCGACATGCCTGTCATTGATTGGGCTACGGGCAAATCGCTGCATTGGCACCCGTAAACCCGTGCAGGGTAACAGCCTTTGGCCTTAATATTCACCCCGACCCACCTGAGCAAGGCGAAACGCACCGATGAATCGTAACGACCTGCGCCGCGTAGACCTCAACCTGCTGATCGTGTTCGAGACGCTCATGCATGAGCGCAGCGTAACCCGTGCAGCCGAAAAATTATTTCTCGGCCAACCGGCGATCAGTGCGGCACTGTCACGTCTGCGCAACCTGTTCGACGATCCACTGTTCGTCCGTACCGGGCGCAGCATGGAGCCCTCGGCTCGCGCCCACGAGATCTTCGCCCTGCTCTCACCGGCCCTGGATTCGATCTCCACCGCCGTCAGCCGCGCCGCTGACTTCGACCCAGCCACCAGCACCTCGGTCTTTCGCATCGGTCTATCAGACGACGCCGAGTTCGCCTTGCTGCCGCAGTTGCTCAAGCGCATCCGCGCCGAAGCGCCAGGCATCGTCCTGGTGGTACGGCGAGTCAACTATTTGCTGATGCCGACGCTGCTCGCCTCTGGGGAGATCTCGGTGGGTGTGAGCTATACCGCCGACCTCCCGGCCAACGCCAAGCGCAAGGTGCTGCGGCGCAGCAAGCCGAAACTGCTGCGCGCCGACAGCGTACCGGGCAACATCACCCTCGACGACTTCTGCGCCCGTCCGCATGCACTGGTCTCGTTCGCCGGCGACCTCTCCGGCTTCATCGACGAAACCCTCGAGGAAATCGGTCGCAAGCGTCATGTGGTGCTGGCCGTGCCGCAGTTCAACGGCCTCGGTACCCTGCTCGCCGGCACCGACATCATCGCCACGGTACCGGACTATGCAGCAGAAACCCTCACCGCCGCCGGCGGCCTGCGCGCCGAAGACCTGCCATTGGATGTGCGTACCTTCGAACTGCACATGGCTTGGCGTGGGGCGCAGGACAACGACCCGGCGGAGCGGTGGTTGCGGTCGCGGATACAGATGTTCTTCGGGGATCCTGACAGCCTCTAGAGGACAATGTCACCGCGCATGCGCTTCCTGCTCTTCTGGGCCGTTGCCAAGAACGTCTGGTGATGTACTCGTGCAGAGAGGTGACAGAACCGCTCACCAAACAAGCCATTGAGGCCATGCGTAAGTATCACTAGCGGGGCCAGGAGTTCTACCCAAGCCAGGGCGGGCATTGATCGGCTTCGATGCCGCCCGTTGGGTGACGTGCCGCGAGCCGCCAGGCTGTGGCCTTCTGAAGCCGAAAAAAAGGCCCGCATCGAGGCGGGCCGAAGACCTGATGTGGAGAGTCGAACGAACTCTACAACTGTTCTGACGAACGCACTCATCAATGGTTTTGCATATCCGCGTCCCCCTCCGACGGGCGGATAACGCTTGATTGCCGCGGCATGGGTTGCGCTGGCGCGCTAACCCTCCCCCAGTCGGCCGAGTGCTGCAGTCTGATGACAGTGGGGGGGTCAGAGGCAGATGCTGAAGCCCCCAGTAGAGGATCTCCTCCCAGCGTTGCTGGAATTGCAAAATGCCCGTCCAGATTAAAGACCGATCAGATGGAGACTACCTGAGCCGTTGCGCGGCTCGAGCTCGGCAAGCGGCTCCAAACGCCTCGAAAATCGCGCGATATTGCGGATAGAACATCACCTGCCACTCCGGATGCCACTGCACCCCAAGGGCGAATGAGCGACTGTCTTCCACCGACAACGCTTCGACGAGGCCATCCATTGCCACAGCCTCAATACGCAAACCTTCACCGACCCGTTCTATACCTTGCCCATATACCGAGTTGACTTCGATCACCTCGGGAAACCCCAACCCGTGTAACACCCCACCTGATCGTACCGTGAGCCTGTGAGCGGGCGCGTACTGGTCTTCAATAGGTTCGTTGCTTGGGGGCTCATGCTCTACCCCAGGTTGATGGAGCTGCTGAACGAGCGTGCCGCCGAACGCCACATTCATCTCCTGAAAACCCCGACACACACCTAGCACTGGCAGCCCTTCTTTTATTGCCGCACGCCAAAGCGGTAGCGTGAGGTGATCACGAGCAGCATCTTTTTTAGTACCAGGCGGGCTCGGGGGGCCATCGTAATGGTGAGGCTCGATATTGGACGGTGAGCCGGTGAAGAACAGCCCATCCAGTCCATCGATTATGTCTGCAATGTTCAGCAACTCTGGAAACATTGGCAGAATCAACGGTAATCCATTGGCAGCAGTGGCTACTGCCCGGGCATTCTTGTCGTCATTCAATTGCACTGCATGCGGGCCGACCTTATAACTACAGGCCGTCACCCCGATTATTGGCAGCCGAGACATCTTCTCCCCCTAGTCATGTCTCCTGTCGGTGCAGCCGGTGCGCATGGCTGCACTCTAGTAATCAGCACCGGCAATTGCTTTGAGAAAGGCCCTGTCTGCGAGCTTGCGCAGGTCTCGCCATTCGCGCCAGTCCACCAATCCAAGGCGGTCCATTTCGTCGGCTTGACGCAGCAGTTCTTCATGATGGGTGCTGGGGCAATCACGTCTTTGCTCCACGTCGTCGTAACGCAGAAACCACCTATTGATCGCAACGAGTCGGCGCTCTTCCTGGTCTATCTGTCCGCTGATCGCGTTCATGCTGATAACCCGTCAGGGTTGCTAGTGGTGTCCTGGCGATGTGCCGGGCTTGTGGTCATGCACGACACGCTGAACTTGCACATCGGTGAACGATGACGCTTCGTTACGATGCAAACCCTGTAAATACTCGCGCGCAGCCTCGCGAGTAAAGCCCTCCTCGTGACTCCGGAACTCGCAGGTGTCCGGTTGGTTGTCGAAGATGTAGCTGATCAAGTACAGGTATTTGGCCATTTTGAGGATCCCACGGCAGAGATAGAGTGAGACGCGATCTACTGGGTTGAGCCTGACGCAGTGGCATCCGTTCACCCCGATTGACGATTGGCGTATCCGCAACGCTTCCATGGGCCGTACGTGCGTGGTTCATTAGAGCTATGGCTTTCAGCCCCCCAACGGCGACTCGGTCCGCAGCTTCATGGCTTCAAGTACCAAATGATCAGGGGCTGACAGCTCTACCGAAGCAGCGCCGTCACCACCATCAACGGCAGAGAAAGGATTTTCGACGTACTCCCACGCCTCCCCTTAATTCCAAGGGGCCCGCCGTCTGGTCCACCCGACATATTGAAATACTTATTGGTGGATAGGCGTGTTGAAGAAAGAATTGGGTGCAAAGCGCAATCAAAAACGAACGGAACACGCGAGAAAGTTCAGATCGGCTACGCAAATAAGCCGACCCAAATAGTTTGCGCGCCAAACCATTCGTCAGGCCACTTGAACACGTGCTGGCGACAGAAATTCTCAATTACTCTGGCATAACGGAGAACTATCATGACTCAGCCTACCGAGAACCTTCTTGATTGGTTGCGCGACGCCCACGCAATGGAACAGCAAGCGGAAAAAATGCTTAAAGCCCAAGCGGAACGGCTGGAGCATTACCCAAAATTGCGCGAGCGTATTGTTCAGCACATCACCGAAACCGAGGGGCAACAGCGATTGCTAGTTGAGTGCATTGAACGCTTGGGAGGAAGCACCTCAACCCTGAAAGACCTGGCAGGAAAGCTTATGGCGTTTGGACAGGCTGTGGGCGGCATGACGATGAGCGATGAAGTGGTCAAGGGCGCGATGTCCGGTTACGTGTTTGAAAATCTAGAGATCGCTTCTTACACCGTGCTTATTGAAGCGGCCAACTTCTCTGGTGATGAGCTGACCGCAGAAGCCTGCCGGTCGATTTTGAAAGAAGAGATCGCCATGGCTGACTGGTTAAGGGAGCACCTACCCGAAATAACTCGAGCGTTCCTTAGCCGCTCGGCTACACCCGGGGAGGAAGCGAAACGGTGAGCAGCGCTCGCGGCCGCATCGCATGCTCATGCGTGCGGCCAACACACCAATTGAAGGGCCGAAGATGAGAATCTCAAAAAGAAAGGCCCGCTATGGAAAACCTTGAGCTTCAGCGTCCTGCACTTCGGCATCGCGTTCACAGTCGCATACTTACTCACCGACTCGGCCCTAATAGGCGGACTGATAGCTGTAATTGAACCCGCCTGCAATACTGTCGCTTTTTATTTCCACGAGAGAATATGGCGCCAGCTTGAGCATAGTTAAAAAGACACGCGAAATTGCACATTGGTAATGCAACATGAACCAGCATGTTCACCACTCCTTGAGTACCCAAAGACTAGCACTGTCAAGCCGCAGTCCTGTAGCGAGCATGCTCGCTCCTACAGCCGTGTGTGTTCCCGTTGCAGGGTCGTGCATTAAGTTTTATTCGGCAGAGAAGCACCCCGGCCCGACGCGACGAAATCTCCTGTTGCGTGTATCGCAATGTATCCACGCAGCCCTCCGATACAGTCCCCGTAATTTCCCAGCTTCCCCGAACACAAAGTAGATACAAAGCTGCGCTGAACTATGCAGGCTGTTTGACCGTTCTCGGGCTGCCTCAGCCGGCAGCCGTTCGCGCCTGATTCCCAAGGGGACCACAATGACAACGCCTGTTCCTGATTCCACCCTCAATGTCACGCCGGTCGACCGCCTGCGGGTCGATCAATACACCCATGGAATCATCGGGCCGAGCCTGGCTATGCTCGGCCCGCTGGCTGATGGCGGTACCCTGATCACCGGCACTCCGCCGGGCTGCTGGGGACCGATGATCACCCCGGACTTCGAGGGCGGCCATGAGGTGACGCAACCGGTGGCCATTGACGGCGCTGAAATCGGCGATGCCGTGGCGATCAAAATCAAAACCATGCGCGTCACCTCCCTGGCCACGTCGTCCGGGGTCATGTCGTTCGTCGAGGGTCGCTACAATGGTGATCCGTTCGTTTCCAAGTTCTGCGCCAATTGCGGCACCGAACACCCAGCCAGCCATGTCGAAGGCATCGGCGAAGACTCGATTCGCTGTAACCACTGCGGCGCCGAGGTCAGTGCGTTCCGCTTCAGCCATGGTTACGTTATCGTGTTCGATGCGCAGAATCAGGTCAGCCTGACGGTCAATCAGGACATCGCCAATCGTCTGGCAGGCAAGGCGTCTGAAATGTCAGCACTGCCGGAATTCGCCGCCCAGCATTCGATCCTGTCCCTAGCCCGCGCCGATATCCCTGGTGTCGCCGCGCACATGCGGCCGTTTCTCGGCAATATTGGCACCCTGCCGTCGCGAGACTTGCCCGATTCCCATAACTGCGCGGATTTCGGCCAGTACCTGATCAGCGCCCCGCACCGTTTCGGTATGACAAGAGAAGAGCTGCACGCGGCCAAGACCGATGGCCACATGGACACCAACTCGGTCCGCGAGGGTTGTGTGCTGATCTGCCCGGTGAAAGTGCCAGGCGCCGGGGTGTACATGGGCGACATGCACGCCCAGCAGGGCAACGGTGAAATTGCCGGGCATGCCACCGATTGCTCCGGGGAAACCGAAGTGGTGGTGGAGGTGGTGAAGAACCTGACGCTGGAAGGTCCGATCCTCCTGCAAAACATCGATGATCTGCCGCCGATGGCGCGGCCGATGAATGCCCGTCAGCGCGCTGATGTCCGTGCGCTGAGCGAGCACTGGGGCCAGCAGGAAATCGAGCAGAGCGGTCCGATCACCTTCATAGGCAGCGGCGAAAATCTCAACCTGGCTGTGGAAAACGGCCTGCAGCGCGCCGCTAATGTCACTGGCCTGCCGTATGACGAAATACTTAATCGCGCGACCATCACCGGCTCCATCGACATCAGCCGCCTGCCCGGTACGGTGCGCGTGACTTTTCTGTGCCCCATGAGCGTGTTGGAACGCATGGGCATCGCTCATCTGGTGCGTGAGAAATACGATTTGGCGTAATGGCCTAGTCCGAGGCCGAGCCGTCAGCGCCCGGTGATACCGATTCATTGCTGGAGCGTCCGTTGACGGTATCGCCCCAAGGCCTGCCCCTTGGCATCAAGCGTGTCTGATCGGCCCGGTGACACACAGACTTGCCAGGCAAATCAAAATCGAAACCAACTGGATACGCTAGTGAAATTGGCTGGCGCCCTACCCTGATATTCAGAGCTTGCTGACATGATCATTCGCTCGAAACTCAAGACCGCACGCATCCCCACCGGCTGGATATCAGCTCTCGCCTTGATCGCACTCCATTCGCAGTTTTCAGCGGCTGCCACTTCACCTGGCGGCGATGCGGTCGTGACAACCACAAATGCGCCAGCCGCCATAGGGCCCTATTCACAAGCGATTCGCGCTGGAGATACGCTTTATCTTTCTGGGCAACTGCCAATTGACCCGGCGACCGGAAGCCTGCCTATAGATGACACTATCGAATCACAGACTCGGCAATCACTGGAAAACATCAAATCCATTCTTGCAGCCGACAGGCTGAAGATGAGCGACATCGTGTCCACCACCGTCTACCTCACGGACCTGGAAGATTTTGGCAAAATGAACGAGGTGTATGGCACCTATTTTTCAACTGCCTATCCCGCCAGGGTCACTGTTGGAATCACACGCCTGCCGAAAGGGGCGAAGGTCGAGATCGCATCGGTTGCAAGCCGACATAAATAATCCAAGGCCGAGCCAAGGAGCTCGACCTTCACCGCTTTAGCTGTCTAACTGTCAAGGCTACAGCCATACCGAAGTGGCCCGTTCGAAAGGCTTCTTCGGGTCGGCACTGCGCCGATGGGTTAATCAGCTTCAGCAGGAGCGCGGCGGCGTTCTTTGCCGAGTTGAGCACAATGTCGATAGCCTGGTCAGGACGGTCATTACACTGGGTCTGGCCCCCTGGTTCAGCCAGCCCAGTACCGAAGACCCCGGAGAATGATACGGGATCATTTCACGCCGGCGTGGGTTCGTTGGTGAACTGGTCCACGACCTTCACCAACCCCTGAACAGCCATCATCACCAACTGCCGGCCCTTTTCCGGCGAAGCCTGGCCTGGGTCAGACCCCATTCGCCCGTCCGGGTGGCGCGCGCGAAAATCCAGTGCTTCGCGGATGGGGCCCCAGTTGGCGACCTGCGGCGCATAGTCGGCTGTCTTGATACACGCTGGGTATGCCCATTGGGTCACGGCAATTTCCGACGGCGTGGCATGGATGCCATGCCCGGTCGGGAACTGTTCCTTGACGAGCGCTTCCACCCCGTCCAGATCCCACCAGTTGCACAGCTTCAAAGCAAACCCTGCCGGTCGGCCGGCAAAGCTGGCCTCGGTGTAGATTTCCGAAAACGCCGCCTCGATCGAGGCCACGTTGCCGCCATGGCCGTTGAGAAAGAGGATTTTCTCGAAACCATGCACCGCCAGCGAGCGGATCCAGTCGGTGATAGCGGCAATGAAGGTCGATGGTCTGAGCGAGATCGTGCCGGGGAAACCGAGATGGTGCTGGGCCATGCCGATGTTGAAGGTCGGGGCGATAAGGATGTCGGCCGTCTTCTGCGCCTCAAAAGCGATGATTTCCGGGCACATCCAGTCGGTACCCAACAGCCCCATCGGCCCATGCTGCTCGTTGGAGCCGATCGGGATGACGATGGTTCGGCTGCGCTGTAGGAATCGTTCGGTTTCAACCCAGGTCGATTGATGTAGGAGCATCTTGGTTTTCTCTTGGGAAAGGTGGTTGACCGGTTACGCCTGCCCAGTGATAGCACCCTCACACCTGGCCCGACAGCATACGAAGGTATCGATGCCGCTCCCGCAATCCGCGGCTAATAACAGCTAACAGCAAATAACGGGCAGTCCGCTGCCTGGCGCCTCACGCTGGAGGCCAGAGTACGGATCACGAGAATTACCCATGCTGAATGTCGAAAAATTTCTGTACAGCGCACGCACCCAGCCCTGCTGGTGCAGGCGGCCAACCAGAATTGCCCCTCCCCCAAGGCGACACGGGACAACATTACCGTGACGCTGAGCCTTGCACCGACACCTTGATGTAATGGCGCAACACTCAGGCAACCGCTAGAAGTGCGTGCCTCAAGGTTCAAGACGCAAAAGGTAGCGCAGATGGAACACGTGGATCACATCCTGATCGTAGACGACGATCGCGAGATCAGGGAGCTGGTGGGCAACTACCTGCGCAAGAACGGCCTGCGCGCCACGGTCATGGCCGACGGCAGGCAGATGCGCAACTTCCTGGAGTCAAACCGTGTCGACTTTATCGTGCTTGACATCATGATGCCTGGCGACGATGGCCTGGTGCTCTGCCGCGAACTGCGTGCCGGCAAGCACAAGGCTACGCCAGTGCTGCTGCTGACCGCGCGCAACGAAGAGGCCGACCGCATCGTCGGCCTTGAGATGGGCGCGGACGATTACTTGGTCAAGCCTTTCGCCGCCCGCGAACTGCTGGCGCGCATCAACGCGATACTGCGTCGCACGCGCATGCTGCCACCCAATCTGATCGTCAGCGAGGCCAACCGGTTGCTGGCGTTTGGCGCCTGGCGGCTGGACACTACGGCGCGTCACCTGCTCGACAGCGAGGACACCGTCGTGGCCTTGAGCGGCGCGGAATACCGCCTGTTGCGGGTATTCGTCGACCATCCACAGCGGGTGCTGAGCCGCGACCAGTTGCTCAATCTGACCCAAGGCCGTGATGCCGACCTGTTCGACCGCTCGATCGACCTGCTGGTCAGCCGCCTGCGCCAGCGCCTGGGCGATGACGCCCGCGACCCGGCCTATGTGAAGACCGTGCGCAGCGAGGGCTATGTGTTCTCCTACGCTGTGCAGATCCTGGGGGAACCCGCATGAAGCCCACGCGCTGGCCACGCACCCTCGCCTCCCGACTGTCGCTGATCTTCCTGGTCAGCCTGGTGATCGCTCACGGTCTGTCTTTCGGCCTGCAGTTCTATGAGCGCTACCAAAGCGCCAAGACCCTGATGCTGGGCAACCTGGAGCAGGACCTGACCACCACCGTAGCCATGCTCGAACGCCTTCCAGCCGAAGAGCGCCAGGCGTGGCTGCCGCGTTTCGTACACCCCAACTATCGTTACCAGCTGGATGAGGGCTTACCCGGCAAGCCTCTGGACATGGCGTCGTCGCCCGAATTCGTGCGATCCATGGAGGCGACCCTGGGCCGCGAGTACACCTTGAACTACATCCAGCTGGAAGACCTGCGCCCTCACTATCAGGCCCACTTGCGCTTGCACGACGGCAGCCCCTTGACCATCGATGTGCGACCTTCAATTTCACCGCTCTCAGCCTGGCTGCCGCTGGTGCTGGTCGGCCAGTTGCTACTGCTGCTGGGCTGCACTTGGCTGGCGGTGCGCACGGCCATTCGCCCGCTGACGCACCTGTCGAAAGCCGTCGACAGCCTCGACCCAAACGGCGCCGGCACACGCCTGGATGAGTCGGGCCCGGTGGAGGTCGCCTACGCCGCTGTCGCCTTCAACACCCTGCAAGCACGCATTGCCGCCCATGTGAAAGAGCGTATGCAACTGTTGGCGGCCATCTCACATGACCTGCAAACGCCCATCACGCGCATGAAGCTGCGCGCCGAGCTGATGGACGATTCGCCCGAAAAAGACAAGCTGTGGAGCGACCTGAGTGAAATGCAGCATCTGGTCCAAGAGGGCGTGGCCTACGCCCGCAGCATGGATAGTTCGACCGAAGTAAGCCGCCGCATTGATGTGCAGGCTTTCCTGGAGAGCCTGGTGTTCGATTACCTCGACACCGGCAAACACATCAACCTCGACATGGCTTGCGAGGCTGTACTCGACACCCGCCCCCATGCCCTGCGTCGGCTGCTGGTGAATCTGCTGGACAACGCCCTGAAATATGCTTCAGACGTCGAGATCGCGGTAACGAGACCCGGCGCTGGGAGCCTGACCATCCAGATTCTTGACCGTGGCCCCGGCATTCCCGACGAGTTGCTGGCCGAAGTGCTCAAGCCTTTCTATCGCCTGGAGAACTCTCGCAACCGCGACACAGGCGGAACCGGGCTCGGCCTGGCCATCTCCCAGCAACTGGCGATATCGCTGCAAGGCACGCTGGTGTTGCGCAACCGTGAGGGCGGTGGGTTGTGCGCTCAGTTGAGCCTCCCTGCCCTCGTTACCGAGCAGGTCAAAGCGTTGACCAACAGCTGACACCGTCTTCAGCGCGCAGCCATGAACGCACTGGGCGAATCACCCATCACCCGACGGAACATGCTGCTGAACGCGCTGACGCTGGAATAACCGAGCGCCTTCGCAACGACGCTGATCGCCTCGCCATTGTCGAGCCGGTCCAGGGCGCTGGCCAAACGTACCTGCTGTACCCAGCTGCGGAATGTCATGCCGGTCTGTTTGAGGAACAGACGGATCAGCGTGCGCGAGCTGGCTCCGACCTTGTCCGCCCAGTATTCGATGGTACGGGCATGCCCTGGTGCCTCAAGGATCGCATTACAGATCACCAACAAGCGTCGATCGGCCGGCCAGGGAATCTGCAGCGGCAAGGTCCGGGCAGACTCCAGTTCACTGAGGATCAGCGCGACCACGTGGGCATTACGCCCCTCCAGGTCATATTCGATGGGTTGGCTGGCCAGGATAAGGATCAGCTCGCGCAACAGCGTGGAAACCTCTAGCACCCGGCAGCGTTCACCGTAGCGGGCGGCGAGATCGGCCTGGATGTAGATAGAGCGCATGCTGACCGCACCCAGCATCAGCTGGTCATGCACCACGCCCGCCGGGATCCACAGGGCGCGCCTGGGAGGCAAAAACCATAGCCCGTCGTCCGTCGCCACGCGCATGACACCATGAGTGGCGTAGAGCAATTGGCCGTGGCGGTGGGTATGCGGTGCGTTGCAGGCGCCGGCGGGCTGGTTGCGCAAGAGCGCCGTCATCGGCAGCGCGACGTCCTGATAGTCGCGATAGTCCTCACTACGCCCACACAACGCATCGGTGTCGTCCCGCGCCCGTGCTTCTTTGTTCATCTCATACCCTTTGAGGTTGTCACTTGGCCGATACATTTTGGCACTTATCATCGCCAATGCCTCGTTACGATCCTTTGCAACCACCCGATACAAGGCGCGTCAACATGGCATCCGACAAACATCATCTACAGGCCGTCATCGGTCTGCTGGTGCTTTCCCTGGCACTGCGCCCGGCGATCGTCTCCATCGGCCCGATCCTGCTGCCGATCCAGCAGCACTTCGGCCTGAGCTTCACCCAGGCAGCCTTGCTAACCGCCATCCCGGACGTGTGCATGGGCCTCATGGCCTTGCTGGCGCCCAGCCTGGCCCGACGTCACGGCACCGATCGCTGCGTGGTTGCCGCACTGGTTCTGCTCGGCGCCGCTTGCCTGCTGCGAGCGTTGGCCGACACCACGATGCTGCTGTTGTTCAGCACCTTCCTGGTCAGTGTCGGCATCGCCATCGCCGGAGCGCTGATCGGTGGCTGGATCAAAACACACTTTCCCCAGCGTCCGGCATTGTTCATGGGTATTTACGCCGCCGGCCTGAGCGTCGGGGCCAGCCTGTCAGCAGTCCTGACCGCGCCCATTACGGCGCTTGCGCAAAGCTGGCGCGTAGGCAGCGGGATTTGGAGCATGCTGTGCGTGAGCGCGGTGCTTAGCTGGCTGTGGATGGGCAGGCGCTTGAGCGTAAGCACTCCGATAGTCGCACCGCTCGACAACCAGCCGACCAGGTTGCCCTGGACCGAGCCGCAAGCCTGGCGGGTAGCGCTGCACTTCGGCGCCAGTCAGTTCGTGGTCTATGCGCTGTTCGCCTGGCTGGCGCCGGCGTCCAGTGAACGGGCGCTGACATCCCTGCCTCCCGGCATTCTGCTCGGCCTGTTCACTGCGGTGTTTGCCGTAGCGAGCATCGTCGCCGGAGTGGTTCCCGGTAACCCCGAGGACCGTCGCGGTGTGCTGGCGCTGTCGACCTTGCTTGCCCTGGCCGGCGCTGCCGGCATGGCTTTCGCCCCTGCCGCAGCGCCGACGCTGTATGTGCTGCTGGTCGCTACCGGTCTGGGCATGGGTTTCACCGTGGGCATGACGCTGCCACTGGACCATGCGCAAACACCTGCGCAGGCCAGCGCCTGGACCGTTTTCATGCTGTTCATCGGCTATCTGATCGCCGCACTGGGACCCATCTGCTTCGGCGCCCTGCGCGATTACACCGGCAACCATGACCTTGGGTTCGAGCTGCTGTTTGCCGTGCTCGTCTTGATGCTGTGCCTCACCACGGCGCTCAAACCGGCCCGCTCAGGCGCAGAAGGATTGAATCAGCTAACAGAAGCTGACAGGGCATAACGGGTAGTCGCCGGCATCGGCCCTCACTCTGGGAACTCGCCACTCTGTGCGCTGGCAAGCAGTGGCATCGACCTGTTACTTGCCATCGGACGACTGTGCGAAATTCTGTCGCCCAGCGTGGCCTGCTTGCTACTCGAGGCCCAGTGGACATCACAGCATCTGCTCAATCTGTACACCGCCAGCCTGCTGTTGGCGTCCCTGCTGGTCTGGTGCAGCTACCGGTCGCGCAGTGACACCTAGGTATCTATCGGCACATTTCCCGCCGCAGTGCACGCTCACTCGGCGGTGCCCGCAACACAGAGAATCGTCATGCCCAACGAACCAGACCTAAGCCACCTAATCAATGCCGTGCCCGGCTTCGTCTGGAGCGCCGACGCCAATGGCGAGGTCAATTTCATTAACCAGCGCTGGTGCGATTACACCGGCATGTCGCAAGAGCAGGCACGTGGCCAAGGCTGGACCGCATCGCTGCACCCGGACGACGCCGGAGGACTGCAGCAGTACTGGGTGGCCTTGATGCAGGCTGGCACGCCAGGTGAATACGAAGCTCGGCTAAGACGCCACGACGGTGCCTTTCGCTGGTTCCTGATCCGCGCCGTGCCGCAACGTGATGACGACGGAGCAGTGGTGTGCTGGTACGGCGAAAACACCGATATCGAAGACCGCAAGCAGGCTGAAGAAGCGCTGGACAAAGTCCGATCGGAAATGGCCCACCTGGCACGGGTAGCAAGCCTCGGCGCGCTCACGGCCTCCATTGCCCATGAGGTCAATCAGCCGCTGGCAGGCATTGTCACTAACGCCAGCACCTGCCTGCGCATGCTCGGTGCCACCCCACCCAACGTCGATGGCGCGATGGAGACCGCGCGGCGCACCATTCGTGACGGCAACCGTGCTGCGGATGTGATCACGCGCCTGCGCGCTTTGTTCGCCAGGCAAAGCGTGATGACCGAGGCAGTCGATGTAAACGAGGCAGCGCACGAAGTCATCACATTGCTGCTCGGCGAGCTACGGCGCAACGGCGTTGCGCTACAGGTGCAGTTTGCCAAGGGGCTGCCAGCGGTCATGGGGGACCGCGTGCAGCTGCAGCAGGTGATCCTCAACCTGATCATCAACGCCATCGAAGCCATGCGCAAAGCGGCCGGCACCGCACGGCAGCTGCTGGTGACCACGGTTCTGGACGGCCAGCATGGCGTGCACCTGGCTGTACGCGACAACGGCAGCGGTTTCGACCGCCAGGCCATGGAACGCATGTTTGAGACGTTCTACACCACCAAGGAATCCGGGATGGGTATCGGCCTATCCATCAGCCGCTCGATCATCGAACGCCACAATGGGGAGCTCTGGGCCACACTCAATGATGGCCAGGGGGCAACCTTTCACTGTGCCATTCCTCTGCCGACAGCCAGCAGCGAAGCAACAGCCGACGGTGTCACCAAGGAGGTAAACGGATGAAAGGGCCCTTGCTCGTAGCAGTGGTCGATGACGACGAGTCGGTCCGCGAGTCACTGCCCGACCTGCTTAGAGAGTTCGGGTTCGCGGTAGAAGCATTCGCCTCGGCCCAGTCTTTCCTGAGCGCGTCTGGCCTGCAGCAGATCCGCTGCCTGATCCTGGATGTGCTGATGCCCGGCATGTCAGGCGCGGAGCTGCTCCAGGCCCTGCAAGCCTGCGGCAATGCCATGCCGGTGATCCTCGTCACCGCCAACACCGATGCTTGCCGGGACCCGCGCCTGCAGGGCGCCGGCGTGGTCGACTGCCTGGCCAAGCCTTTTAGCGAGGCACAACTGCTCAAGGCACTGAGTGCCGCGTTGCCGGTTGGTTGATCAAGGACTTCAAGGAGCTGACCCGATGCTCGCCCGCCCCCTCACAGCCCCCGTGACGGCCACGGCAACGCCTGTGGTGTATGTCGTGGACGACGATATTTCCGTGCGCGAGTCGCTGGAACCGCTGATCCGCTTCGCCGACTGGCAGCCGCGGCTGTTCGCCTGTGCCCAGACCTTTCTCGCTCACCCCCGGGAGGTCGTGCCCAGTTGCCTGGTGCTGGATATCAATCTGCCGGGCCTGAACGGCTTGGACTTGCAGGCCAACCTGACCGGCGCGCAGCCGACCATGCCGATCATTTTCATCACCGGCTACGGCGATATTCCAGGCACGGTTCGCGCCATGAAGGCCGGCGCGCTGGAGTTCCTGACCAAGCCGTTCGACGCTGACATTCTGCTCGCGGCCATCAGCGCCGCGCTGGAAAAAAGCCGCAGCGCGCTGGAGCGCGAAGAGCACCTGCACGACCTTCGCATGCGCCATGCGTCATTGACCCCTCGCGAGCGGGAGATCATGAACCGGGTGGTGGCTGGCTGCATGAACAAGGTCATCGCCGCGGACCTCGACATCAGCGAAATCACGGTGAAGGCCCACCGCGGCAAGGTCACCCGCAAGATGAAAGCACGTTCGGTGGCTGAGCTGGTGCGCATGGCGTCACAGCTGACGGGGCCCACTGCTGACGAACAGTGAGCCCCGCGCCTGCGTGGCAGGCGTTGGTGGTTCCGGGTTTACCAATTCATGGCTGCGCTCCTGTAGACGGATCGAGTCGGTTGTTGATTTCAGTTTTCACCGATGCAGTTACTGGAAAGGGTACGGTAGTTCATCACTTGGGTCTGATTGTGCGAGTCGAGGTAGGTCAGCCGGGCATTGACCGGTCCGCAGGTCGGCGCATCATCCTGGCTGGTCGACACCACCTTCTTGATATCCAGCGGAGTGCCGTAGGTGTAGTTGCGCACGTTGTCGGCCGCTTCTGCGCGGGCAGCCAGGGTGCAGACATTCAGTGCGGCGAACAGGCAGGCGGCGTAGACGGTTTTGCGGTTCATGGTCGGGTTCTCCAGGCTTCAATGGGCTGTTCGTTTGAACCGAGGCGTTGCTGCTTCGCTTCGATGGAGCCCATTTAAAGCCGGCAAAGTACCTGGCCTGTGTCACGAACCCGGATTAATCGATCACAAGGTATCAACGCCGCCTGCCAATACGCTGTGATACAAACCCGCTGATACTGCTCGATCTAAACCAAAAACGAATCTGTCGAGCAGACTGCGGGCGTCCAGTCACCCCAAACCCCAGGTAGCGGAAAATCTCGCTAAGCGCTAACCGGGTTTAGCGCCCGGTCACCTGAGCGGATATTCAAAGGCGGGCTTTCCTGTCGACCTCGGCCAGACGCTTTTCAATCTGGCGCGTCTTTTCCTCCTGTTCCTTGATGGAGGTGGGCGTAATGATCTTGTCCACCGCCTCGGTATCCCGATCCGGGCGCTCAAGCACCGGGCCTGGCACCCGCTCGCCTTGCTGTGCTTCTTCAGAAGAGAGCGGCCGTGGGACTTTGTCGCCGTTCTTGCCATCGTCAGCTTTCATGGGCTGTTCCTCGCGGTCTAATGTGTTCTCAGAAGAGCCCTAATGCAGCCAAAAAGTTTGATCCGGTTTGCATCAGCGCAGATACCGCTCAAGCGTCAGCGCGTTACCCAGTGCTGCACCGGAGGCGGTGTTGTCGAAGATGCACCAGGTATCTACACCTGCAGCGTGGCTCCGCTGCAGCCGCTCAGCCAGCTGTTGCAGGTATTGTTGGGAATACTCGCTGTGGTAGATCCGCGGCTCGCCGTGCAAGCGCCAGTAGACCAATCCAGGCCAGCCAGCGGGTTGTGCGTCGGCAGCGAAGCGTGAAGGGCTCGCCGCCACCTGGGCAATACGCAAGTCGATCAACATTGATTGCGCCGCTTGCCAACTGGCGTGCCTGGGCTCGACCGCGACCGGCCCGGCATAGTGTTCGCGCAGGACTTCAAAGAAACGCCGGTCGCGCCCGGCATCATGGGCGAGCGACGGCGGCAACTGAACGAGCAGGCAACCCAGACGGTCCCCCAATTGCCGGCACTGGCCAAGAAACGCATCAAGCGCAACCTCGCAACCTTCCAGGCGTAGCTCGTGGGTGATGAGCCTGGGCAGCTTGACGGCGAAGCGAAAATGTTCCGGAACCGAGCAAACCCAACGCGCATAGGTCGCAGGTAGATGCGCACGGTAGAACGAACTGTTGATCTCCACGGCATCAAGCCGCGCGGCATAGCGCTGCAGGTGGCTGCCCGGCAGCCGGAACTCGTCGGCGTACTGGCGGGACAAGCTCCAGCCCGCGCACCCCAGATGAATCATCATGGCATTCCAAATGCACTGTGTTGCTGCAATGGAGTCGTCAAGGTACGTCGTCGTTCAATAAGCGCAAAGCGCCGAGCAAGAGGCGCCAGAGACGAGTCGGCGCTCTGCCTGGCTTATTTCGATTATCGCGTTCATCCCGGCAACCCCTCAGGGTTGCTGGTAGTGTCCTGGCGATGTGCCGGGCTCGTGGTCATGCTCAAGACGCTGCACTTGCACATCGGTGAATGAAGAAGCCTCGTTGCGGTGCAGGCCCTGCAAGTATTCGCGCGCAGCTTCGCGGCTCAGGTCTTCCTGGTCACTGCGGAACTCGCAAGTACCGGGCTGGTTGTCGAGGATATAGCTGATCAAGTACAGGTAGCTGGGCATTTTGAAGGTCCTAGGGCAGGTGGAGTGAGAAGCGAATCTTCCAGGTTGAGCCTGACTCCGTTGCCTCCGTTCACCCCAATTGACGACTGGCGTTGCCATAACGGCTTAATGCGCCATACCGCAGGGGTCCAACTGCTGCGCCTGCCCCTTCACCATGCTCTCAGGTTGTCGAGGGAACCAGCTTCGAAGTGTTTGTCACGTCATCCATGCCTGCATCACACCACCACTGAACCAGTTGCTCTGAACTTTGCCCGCCTAACAGCCTTCCCCTGCATACCCCCCACGTTTTAGGGAGCTTGCACCATGATTGATCAAGCAACAGGCATGAAGCCAGGTGAACGGTACAACGTTGAAAACCTTGAACGCGCCCATCAGTTCCCAGGCTTTTTCCAAGACGGCAAGTATTACCTCAGCCCAGAGCTTTTGACGGCTATCGGATGGCTGGAAGGCGACCGATTCATCTACGACAGTCTCGATGCTGAAGGCGAGCCCATTTTCCCTGGGCGGGTGGCCGGCACCATCAGCGACTTGACCTTGAATCTTGTGGACGGTACCTCCCTCCAGCTCTCGCGCATCGAAGCCAGTGAGACCTTCACGGCGCCGATAAGCGAGCCCATTTCACCCGCCGATGAGCCGCCCCCGTTGACTCACTCGCCGATCAGAGGCCCGCTGCGCGGCAAGGTGGTGGTGATCACCGGAGCGTCCAGTGGCATAGGCCGCGCCGCAGCCCATGCCTTTGCCTGCAAAGGCGCGCGTCTGGTTCTGGCCGCACGAGATGAGCAGGCGTTGTTCGAAACGCTGGATGAATGCACCGATTGCGGCACCGATGCTGTCGCCGTAACGACCGACATGACCCAGAGCGATCAGGTACTCGCCTTGGCGGAACGTGCTGCAGAGTTTGGTCATGGCCGAATAGACATCTGGATAAACAACGCGGGCGTGGGTGCGGTGGGCAGTTTCGAGGAGACGCCGCTCGAAGCCCATGAGCAGGTCATCCAGACCGACTTGGTGGGTTACCTTCGAGGGGCCTACGTAGCGCTCCCCTACTTCAAGAAACAGGGCAGCGGTACGCTGATAAACACCTTGTCGCTAGGGAGCTGGGTTGCACAACCCTATGCCGCAGCCTACTCAGCCAGCAAATTCGGCTTGCGCGGGCTCACTCAGGCACTCAGGGGCGAGCTCACTGAATTCCCCGACATCCACGTCTGTGACATCTACCCAGCCGTAATGGATACCCCTGGCTTCCGCGATGGCGGCAACTACACAGGGCATGCGCTCAAACCGCCAGGGCCCATCTACGATCCAGAGCTCGTGGCAAAGGCGATGGTGGCCTGCGCTATTGCACCTCACGCCAACACCACTGTCGGTGCAAGCGCCCGCCTCGCGCATTTGGCCAGCTATCTGATGCCCGGGTTACCGGCGCTGTCGGGATGGCTCACGCGCTGGGGATTGAACCGTAGCCCTGGCGCAGCGAAGTCTTCAGGCAACCTCTTTGAACCGCCGATTGGTCGGCGAAGTATCGAAGGCGGATGGAGAACCCCGAAGGCCAGACCCCCTTTGCTGCTGAGTGCCGCAGTGATCGGGTTCCTCGCCGGGTTCGTCATTACCCATGCCCAACGTCGGCGCCGGTGAACGATCTTGATGACGCAAAGATTCGGCTGGCCAGCTGATCTCGCCTGGGTTTCTCTCAAGCGGAAATCCAGGCGTTCTTTTGACGCGTTTGCTGCTGATCACTGCCAGAGCCTCATCAGCGCACCATGTACGCCCGTCACCGGGTCTTGCTCCGGGTGCGGCACTCGGGCAATACGCGCCAGCGCCTGCTGGTGAGCGCCGGTTTCGGGTCGCTGGGTATCGTAATCTTCCTGCCCCTGGGGATAGGCGCCCACGACCAGGAATTCGTCGCTGGACGAGATGCAACGATGGCCTGTCCCTGCCGGCAAAACCAGAACATCGCCCGCCTTGACCGTCAGCGCCTGACCCGCTGCGCCGCCCAGCATGATCCGAGCCTGGCCGCGGGCAACGCCGAGCACCTCGTGTGCATTGGGGTGGAAATGGTGGTAGTCGAAAATCCCGGCACGCCACAGCGGGGTCCACTGATGAGCGGCGAACAAGGACTCGAACGCGCTGGCGTTGTCATGCGCAGGCGCAAGTTGCAGCTGGTAGAGCAACACGGGGAAACGGCTATTGGGTGTCGCGCCGTCGTCCTCGAATCGCAAGGCCTGGATGGGCTGGGCGCTACTGTCGATGGCAATCATGAGGGCATCCTGATCAGGCTGGTAATGTCCTTGAGAAGCCATACCCGTGCCGAGGTTCCTATGGACTGACCACCTACAACCTGTTGAAACTTTACCCTCCGCGGCCCAGTCCAGACCCTATTGATCACAGATAGGGAGAAGACGATGACAACGACGGTAGGCGACTTCCTGGTCGAGCGCTTGTACCAGTGGGGCGTTCGACGCATCTTCGGCTACCCGGGGGACGGCATCAATGGCGTATTTGGTGCATTGAGCCGAGCCAACGGGAAGATTGAATTCATCCAGGCCCGCCATGAAGAGATGGCCGCATTCATGGCCAGCGCTCACGCCAAGTTCACCGGTGAGCTCGGTGTGTGCATCGCCACTTCCGGACCCGGCGCCTCGCACCTGCTGACCGGCCTCTACGATGCACGAATGGATCACCAGCCGGTACTGGCCATCGTCGGCCAGCAAGCGCGTGCGGCGCTAGGCGGGCATTACCAGCAAGAGCTCGACCTGTTGTCGATGTTCAAGGATGTGGCCGGAGCCTTCGTACAGCAGGCCTCGACCCCGGAGCAAGTGCGGCACCTGCTCGACCGTGCAGTGCGTACCGCCGTCGGCGAACGTCGGGTCACCGCCATCATCCTGCCCAATGACTTACAGGACCTGCCCTATCAGGAGCCGGCGAGGGCACACGGCACGGTGCATTCGGGCATCGGCTACAGCAAGCCCAAGGTCGTGCCGTTCGACGCTGACCTGCAGCGGGCGGCCGAGGTGCTCAATGCCGGGAAAAAGGTGGCGATCCTGGTCGGTGCCGGCGCCTTGCAGGCCACCGAGCAGGTCATCGCCGTCGCCGAAAAGCTCGGCGCCGGCGTGGCCAAGGCACTACTGGGCAAGGCCGTGCTGCCTGACGACCTGCCCTGGGTCACCGGTGCCATCGGCCTGCTCGGTACGGAACCGAGCTACCAGTTGATGAATGAGTGCGACACCTTGCTGATGATCGGCTCAGGCTTTCCCTATGCCGAGTTCCTGCCCAAGGAAGGTCAGGCCCGTGGCGTGCAGATCGACCTGCAACCGGACATGCTCAGCCTGCGCTATCCAATGGAAGTCAACCTGGTCGGCGATGCCAGCGAAACCCTGCAAGCATTGCTGCCCTTGCTGCAGCACAAAAGCGAGCGGCGCTGGCGCGGCAAGGTCGAACGCTGGCGCACACAGTGGGACAAGACCCTGGAAAAGCGCGCGCTGGCCAAGGCCGACCCGATCAACCCGCAACGCGTGGTGTGCGAACTCTCCCCGCGCCTTCCGGACCACGCCATCGTCACCAGCGACTCTGGGTCGTGCGCCAACTGGTTCGCCCGCGACCTGAAGATCCGCCAAGGGATGCAGTGCTCATTATCCGGCGGCCTTGCCAGCATGGGCGCGGCGGTACCTTATGCCATCGCGGCGAAGTTCGCCCACCCTCAGCGCGCGGTGGTGGCGTTGGTGGGTGACGGCGCGATGCAGATGAACAACCTGGCCGAGCTCATCACCGTGGCCAAATACTGGCGCCAGTGGGACAACCCGCAGTGGATCTGCGCGGTGTTCAACAACGAAGACCTCAACCAGGTGACCTGGGAACAACGGGTCATGGAAGGTGACCCCAAATTCGAGGCCTCGCAATCGATCCCGGACGTGCCCTATCACCTGTTCGCCATTTCCATTGGCCTGCAAGGCATCTATGTGGAGCGTGAAGAAGACATTGCCAGCGCCTGGGAGCGCGCCCTGGCAGCCGACCGACCGGTGCTGATCGAGTTCAAGACGGACCCGGACGTCCCGCCGTTGCCACCCCACATCAAGCTTGAGCAAGCGAAGAAGTTCGCCAGCGCGTTGCTTCATGGCGATCCGAATCAGGGTGGTGTCATCGTCCAGACTGCCAAGCAAGTGTTCAGCTCAGTACTGCCGAGTAAAAAATAGACCCTGCCCGAGACCCGCGCTCAGGCGCGGGTTGCGGTTCAGCTATCCGGGGCGGCGCTCATCTTGTGGATGAGGCGTCGGACCGCTTGTCAGGATGCGGATCTATCAGATATTCGACGAGCGTGACGGCACAGGCCGAGATTCCTTCCAGCAGGACCATCTCGAAACCATGGGTATTTTCGGTCGGGATCGCGATGCAGCCAGCCTTGGCATCAATACCTGTACTCAACACCGCGCTGGCATCGGATGCAAAATCTACCAGCAATGCGGTTTGAGGAACGTACCCTGCCCGCCGAGCGGCGGTCATCAGCGCCTGCACCACGGTGCGGCTGTAGTATCCCTTCTGATCGCCGGTATTGATGATCGGGTTGGCCGTCAGCTCCGTTCCATATTCTTCAAGCACCGGCCCGACCTCGACCGCAATGGTGGTCTCTCCCGGTAACCTGGCTGCGGCGTAGAGCGCACCGGCATTGGATTCCTCTTCCAGCGTGGTCAAGACGAACCACACATCCTGGTGCAATTCCTCACGCCTTGCTCGCAGCAAACGGGCGCACTCGATCACCGCAGTGAGCGGTGCACGGTCATCAAGAAAATGGGCAGCCACACAGTCATGGACAGTGAACGGTTTGCGCCAATGCTGACTGAGCACCACGCGGGTGCCGGGGCGCACGCCAGCGCCTTGCAGCTCGCGCTTCGACATGCGCGTGACTACGTATACATCCTTCCACTGAACATTGCCTGCGAGCACATCTCTCCCGTTGGAAGTCCGACCACTGTTGTGCATCGAGCCATAGGACAGAACACCGGGCAGGTTTTTTTCATCGCCAAGGATATCGACAGGGCAGACACCGAAGCTGATCGGCTGAGCACCACCCAAGGCCAAAACTTCCAGCGTTCCGTTCTCGCGGACGTTCTTGACGATCATTGCAATCTCATCAAGGTGTGCCATGACCCTGATGGCGTCTTCTGGATTACAGGAATGCCCCGCTCGAACCACGCCCACGACATTGCCAGCCCCGTCAATACGCGCATCGTCGCACGAAGAAGCCAATTCGCGCTGACAGATGGCCCTTACCTCATCTTCCTGGCCGCCAGGGCCGCGAGCATTCAGCAGCTCGGTCAATAACGCATGGATTTCCACCGCTCACCCTCCTCACTCCATCGCCAGTTGTTGACCCTGCCCCACCAGCCCGCGTTCAGCCGATTGGCTGGTATTGCAGGCATTTCTTTGAGCAACCACCTTTGGTGGAAACAATGCCAGAGGACTCATGAGTAGCGCTCCAGGCTACTTGCGGCGCAGGCTCTAGGACACATGAAATAAAGCGCCTAATACTTCATGCGTTTCGTCCGGTGGATGCGAATTTGTGGGAGTGATTGCCTCCAGGCTAGCGGTCGAAGTTGAACACAGACTTTCCTGTGTGACTGACATGAGGTGAAAGATCATGGCTAACAACCAAACCAATCGCGGGCATCAAGGCGGCACTGCACAGAATAACCCCGGCAATTTTGCCAACGACCGAGAGAAAGCGTCCGAGGCGGGGCGCAAGGGTGGCCAATCCTCGGGCGGCAACTTTGCCAACGACCGTGAACGCGCCTCGGAGGCTGGCCGCAAGGGCGGACAAAACAGCCACGGAGGCGGTCGCAACAGCTAAGGCCGCTGGCCAATGTTGAAGGTGCCAGGGCGAGAACTCGCCCTGGCGCTCTTCAGAGAGATTGGCCATCGTCTTCGATGTCTTCCTCAGCCTCTGCAGCACCAGTGGCGTCAGCGTCATTCAAAGGCGGTGAAGTCGGTTTTTCCGGATCGTTGATGAACGGCACACCACTTGGGCCGTGCTCTTCAAGACCTTCGGTTTTTGGTTGCATAGCAAAGCCTCCCGGCAATATTACTCATGTGCCTGTGAGGGACGAAGGACGAGAAAAATTCAAAGGAAACGCTAGGCGGCAAAATACGACGCCACGCCAGCAATCACGCCTGCAATTTTTTTCAATTGCTGCCCATTGGTCAGCTTGACGCGATTCGAAGCATCGTCTTTGAACTTCGCGGGTGATGGAATGGCCTTCCCTTTCAGGTCCATCGTAAACGGAGAATTCACAATGAATGCGCAACTGAGCGGCAAACGCGTGGCTTTCCTGGTCACTGACGGGTTTGAACAGATAGAGCTCACCGGCCCGCGTGACGCCCTGGAAAAAAGTGGCGCCGTGGTCGACATCCTGAGTGACAAGGAGGGAACTGTACGCGGCTGGAACCATGACAAGCCGGCAGACGAGTTTGCCGTGGATGCAACGTTCGACAGTGCCCACCTGGATCTCTATGACGCCATTGTGCTGCCGGGCGGCGTGCAGAATTCCGACACCATCCGACTGATACCCGGCGCCCAGAAGCTGGTGAAAAGCCACGACTCTGCAAACAAGCCATTGGCGGTCATCTGTCATGGCGCCTGGCTGCTGGTGTCGACCGGCCTGGTCCAAGGCAAGCGGATGACCAGCTACAAGACGCTGCAGGACGATATTCGCAATGCAGGCGGTGACTGGGTTGATGAAGAGGTAGTGGTGGATGGCAACCTGATCACCAGCCGCCAGCCGGACGATATCCCGGCATTCAACGAGCAACTGATCAAGATGCTGGTCGGTTGAGCCCTCTCTCAGCACACCGAAAAAGGCAAGGCGCGCTGACACCATCAGCCTTAAAAAATCCGTGGCACAACCGCAGGAGCTTTTACCATGCGAGACTTCCCTACGCCGCCCTTTCCTTCGCAACCGCAAAGCGTCCCCGGCTCACAACGCAAGATGGAGCCCTATCCAGATTGTGGTGAGCACTCCTATACCGGCCACAACCGCCTGGAAGGCAAGATTGCGCTCATCACCGGTGCTGACAGTGGCATCGGGCGGGCAGTCGCTATCGCCTATGCACGCGAGGGTGCTGACGTCGCCATCGCTTACCTCGACGAACATGAAGATGCGCAGGACACTGCGCGCTGGGTCGAAGCAGCAGGTCGAAAATGTCTTCTGCTCCCTGGAGACTTGGCGCAGAAACAGCACTGCCATGACATCGTCGAGAAGACCGTCAAACAGTTCGGGCGCATAGACATCCTGGTCAACAACGCTGCCTTCCAGATGGCCCATGAGACCCTGGAGGAGATCAGCGATGACGAATGGGTGAAAACCTTCGATACCAACATCACCGCTATCTTCAGGATCTGCAAAGCAGCATTACCCTCCATGCCCAAGGGCAGCTCGATCATCAACACGAGTTCGGTCAACTCCGACGACCCATCCCCCAGTTTGCTGGCCTACGCCACGACCAAGGGCGCCATTGCCAACTTCACGGCTGGGTTGGCTCAGCTACTAGGGAAGAAAGGGATTCGAGTCAACAGCGTTGCGCCCGGCCCCATCTGGACGCCTTTGATCCCGGCTACCATGCCCGACGAGGCCGTAAGAAACTTCGGCTCCAGCTACCCCATGGGGCGGCCAGGACAGCCGGTGGAGGTCGCGCCAATCTACGTGCTGCTCGGCTCCGACGAGGCGAGCTACATCAGTGGTTCACGGTACGCCGTTACCGGCGGGAAACCGATCCTCTGACGAAAAAGAGGCTCGCCGAAGGCGAGCCTACTTCCTGATTTTCGGGATGGAATCAGCGTTGTGCTACCCCTCCTCACGTGCTGGTTTTTGCGCCGTGGACACCGATTGCGCTGAACCAATCACCGCTTGATTGCGTCCACCGCACAACAACAAGCGAGTCATGTCTTATGGCAAGCGAACCCGTATTGACTGCCCTCAGCTATCTCAAAGACAACAAGTTGATCCTGACGACCGCAGAGTCGTGCACGGCAGGCTGCATGGTGGCGCTTCTGGCTGCGGTGCCAGGCACCGGGGAGGTGCTGGAAAGTGGCTATGTGGTCTACTCCCCCAGCGCCAAGAAACGCTTGCTTGGCGTCAGCGCCGAAACCATCGAACGCTACGGCCTGACCAGCGAGCCAGTAGCCTGGGAAATGGCGCTGGGGGCCTTGAGAGACAGCGATGCCAATGTCGCGATCGCTACCACTGGCGTCGCGGGGCCCGCGCCTGAGTCTGGTGTGCCACCGGGCACCCTGTGCTTTGCCTGGGCTTTTGCCGGGGAGCCCACAGCCGTATTTACCCGTACCCAACGTTTCTTCGGTGAGCGGTCTGAGGTCATGCGCCAGGGAGCGTTGTTCGGGCTGACGCGGCTTGCTCACTATCACCAACGCTGGCTTCGCGGCGAGCGCGCCTGAGGGCAAGGGATCATGCCGGAAGACGAATGGGCGTCCAGACGCAATCCTGTTCAAGAAGACATGTCGATGCAGCAACGCGTCTGGCGCTTCGAGCGCGTTGGCTGGTATGTGCTCGTCATCGTCGTCCTGCTGGCCTTGGCAGGGCTGTTCGGCAACGGCCCGCTCAGCGATGCTGAGGTGGTCAGCCCGGATGGTCGTGTCAAAGTCGAGTATCAGCGCCTCAGTCGCAGTGGTACGACCGACAACCTCTACATCACTGTTCGAGGCGAGCCTGGGCAGCCGGTAGAGGTAGAGCTCGAGGGCTCTTTACTTCGCGCAGCCAGTATCGAGACCATGCAGCCGGAACCGCAACGTTCGATGTCGCACGGACCTGCCCTGTTACTGCAACTGGGTACCCGCAACGACGGCGTGGCCACCTTGTACCTGACGCTTCGAAGTGATCACGTGGGTACCCTGGAGGGCGTCGTCAGGGCAGGCCCCCGAAGCGCTGTCCACTTCTCCACATTCCTTTACCCATAGGAGTGCGTCATGGATTCGATCCTCCGCGCAGCTGGGATGTACCTGGCCCTTATGCTGCTATTCCGCGTAGCCGGACGACGCTCTCTGGCCGATTTGACCACCTTCGACTTCGTCTTGCTGCTGATTATTGGGGAGGCGACTCAACAGGCGCTGCTGGGTGAGGATTTTTCGTTCACCAACGCCATGCTGGTGATTGCTACGCTGATCGTCCTCGACGTAGGGCTGTCATTGGCGAAGCTCAACTCCAAGCCCTTGGCGCGGCTTCTGGATGGGCACGCTACCCTGGTCGTCGAAAACGGGCGCTTTCTGCATCACCGAATGCGCCGCGCGCGCCTCACGGAAGACGACATTCTTGAGTCGGCGCGGGATAGCCAGGGTATCGAGAACATCGAGCAGGTGAAATTTGCCATCGTGGAGCGCAATGGCAAGATCTCGATCATTCCAGCCGACTAAAGCACCCATATCGCCTGGGCATGATCGATGCTGGGAACGGGCATCCTGTCGCGATGGGACATCAACCACTCGCACATACGTTCGGCATCGAAAATCTGCCCCTCTTCCATCATCATCAGAATGAGTGAATGGGACATCCGGTAACAACCACATCGGGAGCATCGCCGCTCCTCCCAACCGCTGATGCATTCGACGGACTCAGCCTGACCCGCGCAGATTAGACAGCTCATGTAAGCCCCCTTTTGTTCTTGTTCAGTTGAGGGTGGGTGAAAGGATCTGGCGCATTCAATGTCTCTCGCATGACATATGATTTCCACGCCACGCCTAAATTCCTTCTACTTGGCACCCCATCACAAGACCTTATCCACCTGGCTGTTAATCGGGCAGCGCTGGTCATCGCTGATCAGTGCCCGGATCGCTTATGCCACCCATCGTGAACGTTGAACCCCGCCGCTTCGCCGTGACTCAACCCCAGGCAAGTTTTGTATTCTCAACCCGTGATGAGGTAACGCCATGAACGCTATCGATTTGCTGATTCAGGATCACAAGCTGGTGAAGAAGCTTCTTGAAGAACTGTCCGCCACCACAGAGCGAGCCGTGAAAAAACGTGCCGAGCTACTGCAGAGAATCGAGCAGGAATTGCAGATTCACACGGCGCTCGAGGAGGAAATCCTCTACCCGGCCATCAAGGAAGCCGGGGGCAAGGAAGAAGCGAAGATGTACTACGAGGCCAAGGAGGAGCACCGCACTGTCGACTCCCTCGTCATCCCTGACCTTCTCGGCACTGACACCGGCACCGTTGAGTTTGCCGGTCGGGTCAAGGTCATGAAAGAGCTGCTGGAGCATCACATCGAGGAAGAAGAAGGCGAACTCTTCCCGACCGCCAAAAAACTCCTTGGCAAAGACATGCTGGAACAGCTCGGGCAAACCATGGAAACCCAGAAAAAGTTGCTCAAGGGCGAGCAGCGGGCCGCCTGATGGGGCCATTCCCTGCCAGCCTGATGAAGCTGGCAGGGAATTTCTCATCGAGCTTGTGTCCCAGGAGGCAGTTGCAACGGCTCAGGCAGCAGGTCTGAGCGCCCCGAGCTGGCTTGCTCAGGCGCTGGGGGTGAGCTTGATGCCACCACAGCGACCCCGAGTCAGCAGGTAATCCACCTGCCTGGCCCGATTGACCGCCACGCGGATTTCACAGCTGGCCGAGTTGACCACATCGCCCCAATACTCGGTATGCACCAGTTGGCCGTTCTGCGGACCGGTGTAGGTACCCAGCGCTTCACGCGACACATAAGAGGTGTCGCGGCGATAGATCAGCACCACCCAGTCCTTCTCCGGTGCCAGCGCGATCTCGCTGGGTGTACCGAAGTGATCGACCGCCTGGGCCACCGGGCGGTTCTTCCAGTAACTGCGGGCCTGGGCTTCGGGCAGGGTCGGAATGGCAGAGCAGCCGACGAGCAGCAGTGCGGTGATCATCAGCGAGAGCAGTGTTTTCATCGCACCACCTCCTTGGCAGGTGCATTCCGGGCGGGCATCTGGTCGAAGGCCTGATCGACCATCTTCAGGATGAGGTCCCTGCCATGCTCTCGGTTACGCAACTGGAACAGGCCTGGAGCGGTCGCCACCATCTGGGTGGGCAGCATCTTGCCCATCGGAATCATGAACTTGGCCTGGCGCTGGCTTGGCTGGCAAAGAAAGTCACGGCTCTGCGCCAACCACGTCTCGGGCTTCTTCTGCCACTGAGTGGAGACCTTCACCGGCCGGATATCGTTGTAGAACTTGTCGACGTTCTGCGCACCCTTGAGGCGCACACGATTTTTGGCGCAATCGACCTCGACGTCATAGGCGGTCATGGTCGACTTGGCGCCCTCTTCGTAAAGCCTGAATACCCCAAGCGAACGGATACCGCCCGGGCGCTGGAAGATATTGGCAGGCTCGCCATCGACGACGAAGGCTTCGTTCTTGTACATGCCGCCTTGCTGGTGGATGAGCCAGTAGTCGCCGACCGAGGAAGGTTCGGCTTGTGCAGTAACTGCACCGCAGCAGAGCAATGCCGCAAGCCCGTGCTTGAGGGAAATGGTCATGACGCAACAGTCCTTGTCAGTGTTATCGCCCAGACGCAGCGCATCGGAGGAAGTAGGCATGGAAAGCTAGTTGCCTGACAGGGTTACGTCAAATCAAGTGTCGACGACTGTGAGCGGGAGCACACATGGTTGCGGCGTCAGCATGCTGCGAGCATCACTTGACGAAGCGCGCATACCGCCGAGCAATCAACGAAGCGCTATGCCAACATATGCCCCCCTGACCCGTACCACAGGCTCACCCATGCTCTACGTAGTCATGCTCGGAGGAAGACATCCTCGGGCCAGCATCGAAGTCCACGACGTGGTCTTCGCCCACGCCGACACGCTCGACCAGACCTACCCGCAGCTGCGCAGCGCCTGGTTCGGCAGCCGCAAAGGCCTGCACATCGATTCCTGGCTGGAAGTCCACGGTGTGGATGGCTATCGCGTCGAGCTCGGCCACGCCGCACCACCGCCCGGCGCCATGCGCTTGTTCTTGCTGAACCTGGGAGGCTACGCACCTGGCGTGTTTGGCGAGGATCACCGCTACTTGCTGGTAACGGCTACCGACAAGGCCGCCGCCAAGCAGATTGGCAAGCGACGCATGGCAGCCGGTTGGCTGAAGCCGCATACCGACACAGTGGTGGATGTCGACGACTGCCTGCCGGTGGACCTGGTCGACGGTCGCTACGTGCACCTGGTCGAGGGCGAACATCGAGGCACGTTGCAGCGCAGCGACTACATCGTCATCTGAGCGACGGTATCGACCGAAACGCTGACCGCTAACGTTGCTGGCGGCGCCTGCCCAGTTCGATCCAGACCGGCGCATGATCGCTGGCCTTGGCCTCGTTGCGTACCCAGGCATCCACACCCGCCCGTTTCAGATAGCGGGCGAGGTCGGGATTGAGCAGCAAGTGGTCGATCCGCAGTCCGGCATTGCGTGCCCAGTGATTGCGAAAATAATCCCAGAACGTGTAGATGCGCTGCTCTGGGTACAGGTGGCGAACAGCATCGACCCAGCCTTGCGCCAGCAACTGCTCGAAACACGCCCGTGACTCAGGTTGCAGCAGCGCGTCCTTCAGCCACGAACGTGGGTTGTAGATATCCAGATCAGTCGGCACGACATTGAAATCGCCCGCCAGCACCGTGGGATGGCTGCTGCCATGCAGTGCCTGGGCATGCTTGATCAGGCACTCGAACCAGCGCAATTTGTACTCGAACTTCGGGCCGGGTTGCGGGTTGCCATTGGGCAGATACAGACAGCCCACCAGCACGCCATGCACCGCAGCTTCGAGATAGCGGCTCTGCTCATCGTCCTCCATGCCGGGCAGGCCACGACGGACCTCCAGTGGTTCGCTATCGCGCCCCAGGATTGCAACGCCGTTCCAGGAGGGTTGCCCTTGGTAAAGGCAGCCATAACCCGCCGCTTCAAGCGCCTCGCGAGGAAACTGTTGGTCGGCCGCCTTCAATTCCTGCAGGCAGACGATGTCCGGTTGCTCCCGCGCCAGCCAGGCCAACAACGCGGGCAGGCGGCTGCGGATGCCATTGATATTGAAGGTGGCAATCTTCAGCGCTTTCATGCGTCAGGGTCGTTCACATGGGCCTGGACGGCGTCTTCCAGTGCCCGGACATGGGCCTGATCGGCCAACGCCTTAAGCGCCAGCCAGTCATCCCAGTCGATGGCACCATCGTCACGCAGCGCCTCGGCGGTGCGAACCAGTTCATGGTGGTAGGCATCCGGCGACTCGCGCCGGTAACTGACGTCGTCGTACTGTGCGTACCAGGCTTCAAGTTCAGGAATGCTGCGTTCGATGCTCATGATGACGGCCTCGTTGTACCCCTCTTTGTGAGAGCCCGCCCTGCGCGCAACGTTCCAATGAGCATTGGATCGGGACCGCTGGTGCTGGCCGGATGCAGCCTGTTCCCGCTTACCCCGATCGAACAGAAGCCGCTATTTAGTGAGTCAGTATTTAGCACCACCGGACTTACTCACCTGAACTTTGCTGACTGTCATGGCTTCCCCTGCATACCTACCACGCAAACATGCACTTGCAGGAGCAGACACTCATGAGAGCATTGACCTACCACGGAGCACACGACGTCAGGGTCGATAACGTCCCTGATCCCATCATCCAGGAACAAGACGACATCATCCTCAAGGTGACCGCCACCGCCATTTGCGGCTCCGATCTGCACCTCTATCGAGGCAAAATCCCGCAAACCGAAGCGGGCGATATTTTCGGGCACGAGTTCATGGGTATCGTCGAGGACACCGGCAGTGCCGTTACCAACCTGAAGATCGGCGATCGCGTCGTGATCCCCTTCGTGATCGCCTGCGGCAGTTGCTTCTTCTGTCAGCACGATCTGTTCGCGGCTTGCGAGACTACCAACACCGGGCGCGGCGCGATCATCAACAAAAAAGGCATTCCCCCAGGAGCTGCCCTGTTCGGATACAGCCATCTGTATGGCGGTATCCCTGGCGGCCAAGCCGACTATGTCAGGGTGCCCAAAGGTAATGTCGGCCCGTTCAAAGTGCCCACGAACCTTGCCGATGACAAGGTGCTGTTTCTTTCCGACATTCTGCCGACCGCCTGGCAGGCGGTGATCAATGCCGACATCGGCCAGGGTTCGTCAGTGGCTATCTACGGGGCCGGGCCAGTGGGCTTGTTGAGTGCTGCCTGCGCGCGGATGCTCGGCGCCCAGACCATCTTCATGGTCGACGACAACGATTACCGCCTGGCGTATGCCCAGGAGGCCTACGGAGTCATACCCATCAACTTCGAGCAGGACGACGACCCTGCAGACAGCATCATCCGTCAGACACCCGGCATGCGCGGCGTGGATGCCGTGATCGACGCGGTCGGCTTCGAGGCCAAGGGCAGCACTGCAGAAACGGTGATGACAGCGCTGAAAATCGAAGGCAGCAGTGGCAAGGCGCTACGCCAGAGCATTGCTGCGGTTCGCCGTGGCGGGGTTGTCAGCGTCCCCGGTGTGTACGCCGGCTTCATCCACGCCTTCATGTTCGGCGACGCCTTCGACAAGGGCCTCACCTTCAAGATGGGTCAGACCCATGTCCAGAAATACCTGCCAGAACTGCTGCAGCACATCGAAGCAGGACGCCTGCAACCGGAACTGATCGTCACCCACCGCCTGGCGCTCGAGGAGGCGGCGATGGGATACAAGATCTTCGATCAGAAGCAGGACAACTGCCGCAAGGTCATCCTCGTGCCAGGCGCTGCGGCGGGCACCCTGGGCCCTGACTACGTGTAGAGGAGGCAAGGTCATGAACGGTTTAGCCAGTTACTTCTGGATTGCCGTGGCGGCAATTCTTCTACTCATCGACCTGTGGGCAATCGTCAGCGTGTTCAGGAGCGACAAGACGGATGCCGTCAAAGCGGCCTGGGCCCTGCTGATCCTGGCGCTACCGCTCGTGGGTCTGGGGATCTGGGGCGTTGCTGGCCCACGAGGCATCAAACGAGGCACCGGGCCCACTTCTGACGAGCACAGCAAAGGCTGACGTTACTGAGGTTGGCGCTACGGCACACCTCGCCCGCTGAGCCCGCGTCGAGCCCTGGATGCTCGAACCGAACGTCCAGGATCGACGCGCTCAGGCCAGTTGGATGTAGACCGAGTAGCTACCCAGCAGCACCCAGAAGACCAGAAAGATCCACGGCGTGCGTAACGAAAACAGCAGTGATTTTCGATGCCCTGCACGAGAGGTCTCTGCCTCGGAGAACAGCGGCGACTCGTCGTAGGCCAACCCCATCAACGGCTCGCTGCGCAGCAGGTGGCTTTGCTTGAGCTGCCAGTGATCGATGATGTTGTACGCAGCCCGGATGCCAGGCCAGGCGTTGAGCGAGCTCAATACCCCGAGCAAGGCAAGGAACGCCGGCACGATCAGGGTGAACATTTCGCCCCACCCTTGATTGAGGTTGCCCATGGAAGAAACGAACGCGATGACCAGGAAAGATTGCGCCGCCAGGTAGGCATCCGTGCGATTGGCCAGGATGCTGGTTTCGTACTGGATCTCGCGGCGGTAGAAGTCCAGGCGCTCCTTGGGAGAGCCAAACATCCTCGCATTGTGCTCGTTGATCTCGTGTTCAGGGGTGGTTGGGGTAATGATTCGAGGCATTCGCTGCTCCGGAAAGTGGGGTCCGAGCTACGAGATGAGCCAGGAGCTGAGTCCGGTAGAACAGGCGATGGGACCGAGAATTCCATTGAATTGACGTCTCACCTGCGATTTCCCTGCCCCGCCCCAGCGGCTCGCCAACGTAGTGAGCCTCAACCCTGTCGGGTGGCAGTTTCAGCGTTTGTGCTGACCATGATCACGGGCCGTTTTCTGCGCCGTCGAGTCATGTGACGTACCGGTAGATCCGTCCGGACGATGGGCGTCGTTGTCTCGCTCCTCCTCCCCCTGAGTCCCGGTCTGCGCCCCCGGCTTTTGAGTCTGGGTCTCTTTTTTCATGCTGCTCTCCTCAGCTTGGCCTTTGAACAAGGGAAGCCAATCCATGGGGCAAAGTTCCATGTTTGGAGCCCAGACCCGCTAAAGGTCAAGCGCGCCACGGTGCAACGCACTCAGCCTGCGCGCAGCGTCAACGCCTCCCTCGTCCAGCAGGCATAACGGGATTCCGCTCAACGCATGCAGCGAATCAGCCAACCCCTCGCCAACCAAGGCCAGCGGGCAGGCAATGTCCATCTGCAAGGTACGCAAGCGCCTGGCCAAGGCGGGGCTCACCGGCGCCTGGACTTTTATCACCAGAGCCGCAGGCTGCATGGCGGTGCAGAGCAACGGCAACTCTTCCAACGACTGTCCGCAGCCCAATACGTCGATGCGCTGTTGCTCGCTGCTCAACATCAGCCCAGCGCACAGCACCTCGAATTCAGCCAGCCCCTCGGTGCTTGCCAGCAGCACCCGCGGCGCGGGGATCTGATTCAAGTGCAGACGCGCCAGCAAGCGGGCACGCAGGAACGTATCGAGAAACAGCCATTGGCTACGCCGGCCTGGAGCAGCCCCTGAAGCCAACTCATACCAAACCGGCATCAGCACTTCGCGCAGCACGGAGGTCTTGGGGAACAGGGTGAACAACTGGCCATGAATCCCCTCCAACGCCTGTGCATCGAATGCCTCGGATGCACGCACCACAGCGTCTCGCCATTCGTCGAAGGCCGAGGCCTGCTGCACTGGCGCCTCAGGCCGGCCGGTGAGCCTGTCGCCGACCTTGCTGATAGGCAGGCCGTTGGCAGTCCAGCGCAGGATGTCGCGTATGCGTTGCACATCCCGGGCGGTGTACAAGCGATGGCCGCCCTCGGTGCGCTGCGGGCGTATCAACCCATGGCGCCGCTCCCAAGCGCGCAACGTGACCGGGTTGATGCCGGTCAAGCTGACCACATCGCGCATGGGTAGCAAATTGGGTGGGGTGGTGTTAGTCATAATCAGAGAATATCCGGGAGATCGAGCATTCTAAACTCATATGGACTTTCTGCGGCGAGCCTCCATGGTCCATCATGCAGACAACGGCGCCGAGGTCTTCCACACAGAAGCAATCTGCGCATCTCGCATATAAAACGCCTGTAGGTGGGCCCTATGATCACCGCGAAACTCCTTCAACTGATGGTCGAGCATTCGAACGATGGCATCGTCGTTGCCGAGCAAGAGGGCAACGACAGCATCCTCATCTACGTCAACCCCGCTTTCGAGCACCTGACCGGCTATTACGCCGACGACATCCTCTATCAGGATTGCCGTTTTCTGCAGGGCGAGAATCATGACCAGGAAGGCCTCGCAAGCATCCGCGATGCGATCCGTGAAGGCCGCCCCTGCCGCGAGGTGCTACGCAACTATCGCAAGGATGGAAGCCTGTTCTGGAACGAATTATCCATCTCGCCCGTGTACAACGAGGCAGACCAGCTGACCTACTACATCGGCATCCAGCGCGATGTGACAGCGCAGGTTTGCGCCGAAGAAAAGGTGCGCGAGCTCGAGGCCGAAGTGGCCCGCTTGCGCCGCCAGCTCGGCCAGGACGAGCGCTAAAAAAAAGCTATACACAGCCCTCATTCTGTATAGATTAATCTCGGCGCTTCAGCTATACCTGTACAACAAATATATTTTGTACAGGATTTCCTGGAGCCCACATGTCAGCATACCTACAGCAATTCGCCGAGCGCTTCGCCAGCCTCGATGGGGCTAACCTCGGCACGCTGGAAAACCTGTACAGCGAAGACATCACTTTTCGCGACCCTCTGCACCACATACAGGGCCTGCCGGCGCTGCGAGCCTATTTCGAGCAGCTGTACGCCAACGCCACCGATATCCGCTATGCCTTTCTCAGCGCCGACGAAGTGAGTCCCGGACAGGGTTACCTGCGCTGGACCCTGCAGTTCCGCCACCCACGCCTGGCCAGCGGGCGGCAGATCTCGTTGCAAGGTTGCAGTTGCCTGCACTGGCGCGACCGTGTGCATTTTCACCAGGACTATTTCGACGCCGGCGCCCTCATTTATGAACACCTTCCCATCATGGGCGGCGCCATTCGCTGGCTCAAAGGCAGGCTGGCATGAGCCGCTGCTGGTTGACCGGCGCCAGCAGCGGTATCGGTGCCGAGCTCGCTCGCATCCTGCTGGAGCAAGGCCATCAAGTGGCCCTGGGCGCACGCCAGGCCGATCGCCTTGCACCCCTGGCCGAACAGTTTCCTGGGCAGGTACTGCTGGCCATCGGCGATCTTGGCAACCCTGAGGATATCGCCGCGATCGCCGCGCGGATCGAGCAGGCCTGGGGCGGGCTGGACATGGCCATTTTCAATGCCGGCACCTGCGAATACCTGGAGCCGGGGCAGTTCGATCCGGCGCTGGTCGAGCGCGTGATGCGCACCAACCTGCTCAGTGTCGCCTATTGCCTGGCATCGGCACTGCCCCTGCTTCGCAAGGGCGAGCGCCCTCACCTGGTGGTGATGGGCAGTTCGGTGACCTGGCTGGCGTTGCCCCGCGCCGGTGCCTACGGCGCCTCCAAGGCAGCGGTGCGCTACTTGATGGAGTCACAGCGGATCGACCTGGCTCGCGAAGGTATCGCAGTCACCTTGATCAGCCCTGGCTTTGTCGACACACCTTTGACACGCCGCAACGATTTCCCTATGCCGCAGCTGTGGAGTGCGCAGCGCGCCGCCCGACACATCGCCAGGCGCTTGCCCCACCGCCCCGTGGAAATCAACTTCCCCGGTCTTTTCACCTGTGTACTGCGCCTGCTCGGTGCGCTACCTGCGCGCCTGCGTCTGGCCCTGGGGCAACGCCTCGCCCGTCATGAACAGGAAGGTTGATTCATGCGTATAGCAATCATCGGCAGCGGCATCGCCGGGCTGACCTGCGCCCATCTGCTGTCACGCAACCACCAGGTCACGGTTTTCGAAGCCGAGCGCTGGATCGGTGGCCACACCCACACCCTCGATGTGCTCTGGAAGGGCCAGCGCCATGCAATAGACACCGGCTTCATCGTGTTCAACGACTGGACCTACCCCAACTTCATTCGACTGCTCGACCAGCTCAAGGTCACCTCACAGCCCACCGAAATGAGTTTTTCCGTGCATGACCCGGCCACAGGCCTCGAGTACAACGGCCACGACCTGAACACACTGTTCGCACAACGCCGCAACCTGATTTCTCCAGGGTTCTGGGGAATGCTGCGGGATATTCTGCGCTTCAACCGCCAGGCACTGTCCGACCTGGACAACCAGCGTATCGATGCCAGCACCACGCTGGGTAGCTACCTTCAGGCACAGGGCTATGGGCAGCGCTTCATCGACCACTACATCGTGCCGATGGGATCGGCCATCTGGTCGATGTCCCGCGCCGACATGCTCCACTTCCCCCTCGCGTTCTTCGTCCGCTTCTGTCGCAACCACGGCTTGCTGTCGGTCAACCACCGTCCACAGTGGCGGGTCATCAACGGTGGTTCGAGCAGCTACATCGCGCCACTGTGCCGCCCCTTCGCTGAGCACATCCGCCTTGACTGCAAGGTTCACCGGGTCAGCCGCGACGAAGGTGGGGTAACCGTGGTGAGCGCGGCCGGCACCGAACGCTTCGACAATGTGGTGTTTGCCTGCCATAGCGACCAGGCCCTGGCAATGCTGGAAAGCCCCAGCGCACAGGAGCGTGCCGTGCTCGGGGCCATCGGCTACGCCAGTAACGACGTCGTACTGCACACCGACACCCGCCTGCTGCCGCGCCGCAAGCGCGCCTGGGCGAGCTGGAACTACCGCCTGGGAGGCCCACAGCAGGCTCCCGCCGCGCTGACCTACAACATGAATATCCTGCAAGGTATTCAGGCACCGACCACCTTCTGCGTGAGCCTCAACCAGACCGCATTGATAGACCCTGCGCAGGTGATTGCCCGCTTTCAGTACGCCCATCCTCAATACAGCCTCGCGGCATCCGCGGCGCAGGCTCGGCAGTCAGAGCTGCAAGGTCAGCAGCACAGCTACTTCTGTGGTGCCTACTGGGGAAATGGCTTTCACGAGGACGGTGTGGTCAGTGCGCTGAAGGTGGCCGCGCATTTCGGGGTGCAACTGTGAACAGCAGCCTTTGCCTGGGCTGGATCAGCCACCATCGCCTGACGCCGCGCGCCCACGCGTTCCGCTATCGAACAGGCATGTTCTACCTGGATCTGGACGAGCAAACCTGGCTGATGAGCCTGTCACGCTGGCTAGGGCGCTGGCGACTGGCACCGCTCAGCTTTCGCCAGACCGACTACCTGCCAGCGCTGACCCAGCAGGGACACACGTTGGCACAGGCCGCGCGCTTGATCGTCCACCAAGCCACGGGGCATATGCCCGAAGGCCCGGTCCACCTGCTCACGCAATTGCGCTGCTGGGGGCTGTCGTTCAACCCGGTGAGTTTCTATTTCTGCCATGACCGGGACGCGAACCTGGCGGCGATCCTGCTGGAAGTACGAAACACCCCCTGGCGTGAACGCTTCCACTACGTGCTGCCGGTCCACGACAACCTCGGCACACCCTTCAAGGTGGCCAAGGCCTTCCATGTGTCGCCGTTCATGCCACTGGACATGGACTATCGCTTTAACTTCTCCCTGAATGCGCAACATATACGTATCCACATGGAGAACCACCAACACGAGCGCACGGTGTTCAAGGCAGACCTCGCCTTGCAGCGCCAGCCTTTGGACCGCACCAGTCTGCATCGATACATCCTGGCCTTCCCGTGGATGAGCCTGCGCACCCTCTCGGCTATCTACTGGCAAGCACTGCGCCTGCTGTTCAAACGCACCCCCATCCATGACCACACTGCCCGCCAGAATCACTTGGCGCTCGGCCACTCCTGCGAGGACACGAATGATGTCGAATCACACCCTGAGCGTTAGCAAGTTCGCCGGCCTTGCGCCGTTGCTCGGCGGTCTGGCACGAAGCGCCGTACTCGCCCGGATGGGCAAGCTGCGCCACGGTCACTTGCGCCTGCTGTGCCACGGCCAGCAGTGGAGTTTTGGCGATGCCGAGAGCCCGTTGCAGGCCGAAGTGGAGGTGCTCGATGACGCCACCTGGAGCCTGATCGCCGGCAATGGCTCGATCGGTGCCGGCGAAGCCTATATTCACGGCTACTGGCGCAGCCCGGACCTTGCACGGGTGACGCGCCTGTTCGTCGCCAACCTTGAAGTGCTCGACGCGCTCGAGGGCGGCCTGGCACGCCTCGGCCGCCCTGCCCTGCGGCTGTTGCACCAGCTCAACCGCAATAGCAAGCGCGGTTCCCGGCGTAACATTCTGGCGCACTACGACCTCGGCAACGCCCTGTTCGAGCGACTACTGGACCCCACCATGATGTATTCGGCAGCCCAGTTCGAGCATCCCGGGCAGACACTGGAACACGCACAGGTGCACAAGCTGGAGCGTATCTGCCAGAAACTTGAGCTATGCCCTGACGATCACCTGCTGGAAATTGGCTGCGGTTGGGGCTCCCTGGCGATTCACGCCGCCACCCGATACGGCTGCAAGGTCACCACCACCACGCTCTCCGAAGCGCAGTACAGCCATACCCTGGACCGCGTTCGGGCGCTGGGCCTGGAGCAGCGCATAACGGTACTTCGCGAGGACTACCGCGACCTGGAAGGCCGTTTCGACAAATTGGTTTCGATCGAGATGATCGAGGCGGTAGGCCATCGTTATCTGCCGGTGTACTTCCGCCAGTGCGCCGCGCTGCTCAAGCCCGATGGCCTGATGCTGCTGCAAGCCATCACCATTCGCGACCAACGTTACGACCAGGCACGGCGCTCGGTGGACTTCATCCAGCGCTACATTTTCCCCGGAGGCGCCCTGCCTTCGCTGAGCGTGATGCTCGATACCGCCAGCCGGCACACCGCGCTGAACCTTGTACATATGGAAGATTTCGGCCAGGACTACGCCCTCACCCTGCAGCATTGGCGGGAAAATCTGCGCCAGGCACGCACAGCGCTGGCCGACCTGGGCTACGACGACATGTTCCAGCGCCTTTGGGAATTCTACTTGTGCTACTGCCAAGGCGGCTTCGAGGAGCGCGCCATCGGCGTTGCCCACCTGCTGTTGGCCGCGCCCCAGGCACGTCGTGCGCCCTTGCCAGGCCTTGCCTGATGCACGGCGGCAGGCTGGTCGCCAATGCCCTTTGGTTGCAGGTTGGCTGGTGGGCCTGCGTACTGGGTGCCGAACGGCCCTGGCTCTTGCTGCTGGTGATCCTCGGCCTGGGCGTGCACCTGCGCCTGCGCCGGGACGTCAGCGGCGAGTTCAAGGCGCTGTGGCGCGTTACCTTGGCCGGCTGCCTGCTCGATACGGTGCTGGGAGCGCTGGGGGTATTCGCGTTCGATGCCTGGCCGCTGCCACTGTGGCTGGCGCTGCTGTGGCTGGTGCTGGCCAGTGGCATGCGCCACAGCCTGGCATGGATCGCCAGGGACTGGCGGCTTGGTGCACTGCTAGGCGCGATCGGCGGCCCACTGGCTTACCTGGCGGGCGCCAGGCTGGCCGGGGTGGGATTGCCGTTGGGCACGCTGGAAACCGGCCTGCTACTGGCGCCCATCTGGGCCTTCACCTTGCCCCTGCTCTTGCGCCTGGCGGCGTGGCGCTGACCTGCGGCATCGCTCAGAGCAATAGCGCACCTCTTCCCAGCAGCGCGCCCAGCGCTTGCGCCAGTTGAACGGCCGGCCGCACACCACACAGACTTTGCTGGGCAACAGGCTCTTCTTCATATTGCCTGCCCGGCATCCAGTCGCGCCAACAACGACTGGCCGCGTTGCCACACGGCATCGCGACGGCTGGCCGACATGCCATCGAGCCCACGATAGGCCAGAGCCAGCCGCGGGTTAGCCGACAGCAAGGTGCGATGGCGAATGAGAAAATGCCAGTACAGAGCATTGAACGGGCAAGCATCCTCCTCGGTTACCTGACCAACCCTGTAACTGCAGGACGCGCAATGGTCGGACATGCGCTGGATGTACCGACCACTCGCACAATAGGGCTTGGAGCCCAGGTAGCCACCGTCGGCATGCATCACCATGCCAAGCGTGTTGGGCAGCTCGACCCAGTCGAAGGCGTCCATGTAGACCGCCAGGTACCACTCACAAATCGCCGTTGGCACGATACCGGCCAGCAAGGCGAAGTTGCCGGTGATCATCAGCCGTTGGATATGGTGTGCGTAGCCCAGCCGCAAGGTCTGCCCGATGGCTTGCGCCATGCAGCGCATACGGGTTTGCCCGGTCCAGTAGAATTCCGGCAACGCGCGCTCGTTGCCCAGGTGATTGAGCCCGGCATATTCCGGCATGCGCAGCCAGTAGATCCCGCGCACATACTCGCGCCAGCCTATCAACTGGCGGATGAACCCCTCGGCTGCATTGAGCGGCACTCGCCGCTCGCGCCACGCCCTGTCGACGTCGTCACACAGGCAACGCACATCCAGTAGCCCGATGTTGAGCGCCGCACTGATGCGTGCATGAAACAGGTAAGGCTCGCCCTCGGCCATCGCATCCTGGTAGTCCCCGAAAGCCGCCAGGCCAAACTCCAGAAAGTGTTTCCAGAGCTGCTGGGCCTGGGCATGGGTTACTGGATAGTCGAAGCCGTCGGAGGCCCCGTAGTGATCGCTGAAGCGCTGCCCTACCAGCGCCTGTACCGCTGCTGTGATCTCGTCTTGCGCAAAATGCGCAGCGAATGGGCCACGTAGCTGACGCGGCAACGGCTTGCGATTGTCGGCATCGAAATTCCAGGCCCCACCTGCCGGGCTGCCATCGAGCTCCATCAGCAGGCCGGTACGCTTGCGCATGCCACGGTAGAAGTGCTCCATGCGCAGTTGGCGCCGCTCGCCGGCCCAGCGCGCAAAGGCTTCGCGCGAGCACAGAAAACGCCGGTCACGGTGCCACACCAGCGGCAACCCGGCATCACGCAATGCCTGCTCCAGACGCCACTCGCCGCACTCGGTCAGGTGGATCTGCGTAGCGCCCAAGGCCTGCTGCCAGCGACACAACTCGCCAACGATGCTGCCGCTGTTGCCTGCCGCATCGAGCTCGACATAGTGCACTTGCCAACCCCGCTCGCGCAGGCAGCGAGCGAAGTGCCGCATGGCGCTGAAGATCAGAACGATCTTCAGTGGATGGTGCGGCACGTACCGGGCCTCACCCTCCACCTCCGCCATCAAGATAGCGTCCCGGGCAGGATCGAGAGCGCTCAGGCTCGCCAGGTCGAACGACAGCTGGTCACCCAGCACCAGGCCCAGGCGCATCGTTTCGCCTACCACTGGCTGGCGAGCGTTATCGGGACGCGTAGTGGTTCGATGGGGCCGTCACGTTGCCCGCACATCTCATCATGTACAACGTGCTGCACCAGCGTGCAGGGCACGGCTGGCAGGCCCGTCAGCAACTGGCGTAGCTCGGTGGTGGAGCGCACGCGCAAGGGCTGCCCATGGGCATCGTTCAGAGTCACGGGGCCAGCGTCGGTCAAGGCACGCAGAAGGTAGAAGCCGCCCTCCAGCGACAGCAGTTCCAGCGCCTTCGCTTCGCCGGTCGAGACCCATTGAAACAGCGTGACCAGGTTCACGGCGTACCCTCCGGGAGGCGGCGGAAGAACAGGGTGATCTGGCCGATTTCCACGCCCAGCTTGCTCATACTCGAGCGATTGATCAGGGTGTCGTCATCCATCAGGTACATCCAGTCGTCCAGGTCCACTTGCCAGTTACGCCCATCGACAGGCAGGTCAAGCTGATAACGCCAGCGCAACGCGTTACCCGCCACTTCCCCCCTCGCCTCGCCAATGACGTCCCCCGCCGTTCCGCGCCAGCGGCCAGGGCCGTCGGGCACCAACCGCCAGGTGCGTTCCTGGCGGGTGCCATCGCTGTAGAGAAAATGTTCTTCGAGGATCAGATGCTCACCTTCACGACGGCTATCGATGCGCACATGAAAGCGCTTGACCACTTCACCGGAGCGCTTCTGGAACATCCCCCAGGCCTGTACCGGCCGCGAGAAGAACGCCATCAGGTCGAGCTTCGGCTGCTCCTGGGCATAGCGTTCGACCCCGACATTGCCACAGCTGCCCAGAAGCAGACACAACGCCAGCAACAGTGCTTTGTACATATTCAGCGTCCTCGTTCACTGCCAGTCAGCCCGAGCAGGCGCTGACGCAGTTGTGGGTCCCTGGCACGCGGATCGAGCCAGATGGCAAAGAATGCCCGGGCAAAGGCCGGGTCGTTGATTTCGCGGCTCAATTCACCCTCGACGTAAAAGCGGCACCCCTGCCCCGGCAGGTACAAGCCTGTAATTCGCATCCCGGGGCGCACGTCCACGAATGCCGCTTCGAGCGCCTGGGTCCAAGCCGGGCGTTGCTGTGGCGCGATGCCGCCAGCGTTGAGACGATCCATTTCCTCGAGGCTGGCCTGTACCAGCGTGTCCTTTGACAACGACCGGTGATAGAGAAGCTCGAGGGCGAACGGCCGGTTCCAGTCCAGCGCCGGCCCCAGCGTCCATAGCTGGGCGGTGTAAAGACGCAGGCCGAACCAAGTGAACTCACCGGCACCCAACCGCTGCGCTCCGGGCAACTGCGAGCGCCAGTCCGCCGTCGCCGAAAACGCAACGATCAGCAGGAACAGGCACGTCCAACGAGCAGGGTGAACCATATTGACCTCAAGCGCGGCCTAATACTGTACAAAGATAGCATGATGTACAGATATTCTATCTTCATGTACAGATTTTGCCATTTGTCCCCAGGCCACGGGCACAGTCGTTGGTCGCCGCCGAAATAGAAAAGAGCCATCCGGTCAAAACGTTCGCACTAATTTGCCTGCGCGGTAGTCATAGGTCTGAATACCACCTCGCCTACCGGAGCTCCCATGCCCATGACCCGCGCCTGCCAACAGCTCGCTCTGGAGCAGAATCGCCGGCTGTTCGCCAGCGCCTATGAACTCGACCGCGCAGCCTTTGCCCTACTCGAAGGCGTCGGGCTCGACGCCTTTGACTTCGACCATTACCAGGGGCTGCGGCGCAAGGCCGCCGAGCGTTATCAGGAGGCCATCGAGCATTTGGCCCTCATCGAGGGCAACCGCTCATCGCCAAAGTGAGCGCCAGCCTATAATCTGCGCCCAGTGCCCGGCGATTCGCCCCAGGCCATTTCCCGGTCCGTACAAGGCTGATGCCATGAAGTCGTCCAGCAAAACGTCCCTCGCCTCGCCGCACAACTCGGCGCTCAGCCCCAGCCACCTGGACTTCCCCGTGGTCGGCATCGGCGCCTCAGCCGGCGGCTTGGAGGCGATCCGTCGTTTCTTCCAGCACGCCCCGGACGACTCCGGCATGGCCTTCGTCGTCGTTCTACACCTCTCACCGGACCACCAGAGCCAGGCCGACCGGATCATCCAGGCTGTCACCCGCATGCCGGTACGCCAGGTCAGCGAGCCGGTGCCGATCGAACGCAACCATGTCTACGTGATCTCGCCGGCCAATCGCCTGTCCACCAACGACGGCTACCTGCGGGTAACCCCGGCCAAGCGCAGCCGCGGCGATCACGTGGCCATCGACCTGTTTTTTCGCGATCTGGCCGACGTGCACAAGGACCATGCGTTCTGCGTCGTGCTCTCGGGAACCGGTAGCGACGGCGCCGTAGGCCTGACGCGCATCAAGGAGCAAGGTGGCGTGACCCTGGTGCAGGCACCCGATGATGCCGAGTACCCCGACATGCCCCGTGCAGCGCTGGCCACCGGTATGGTCGACATGCTGCTGCCAGTGGCTGAAATGCCTGGGCGCCTGGTCGAGTTGTGGCGCACGGCGCGCCAGGTGAAACTGCCGGAAATCGAGGACGACAGCCTGCCGCCGCCACTGGGAGAGCGTGAAGGCGACCCGGCGGCAAGTGACCCGTTGCTGGATGAGATCCTGCTGACGCTGCAAGGCGATACCGGGCACGATTTCAGCCATTACAAGCGCGCCACCGTACTGCGCCGTCTCGAACGCCGCCTGCATGTCACCGGCCAGACAGAGCTGGCCGGCTACCTCGACTTCCTGCAACGCCATCCGGAGGAGTCGCGGGCACTGCTGGCCGACATGCTGATCGGAGTGACCAATTTCTTCCGCGACCGCGAAGCGTTCGAAGCGTTGCAGCGCCATGTCATGCCCGGCCTGGTCAACAAGGATGCCAGCGAAGAGTCCGCGCACGAGGTACGCCTCTGGTCAGCGGGCTGCTCCACCGGCGAGGAGGCCTACAGCCTGGCGATGTTGGTGACCGAACAGTTGGCGGTGGAACAGCGCAGTGCCCAGGTGCAGGTATTCGCCACCGACCTCGACGAACGCGCCATCGCTATCGGTCGCGCCGGCCGGTATCCGGATGCCATCGCCACCGACGTGTCACCGGCGCGCCTGCGCCAGTTCTTCATCAAGGAAGAACAGCACTTGCGGGTACGCAAGGAAATCAGGGAAAAGGTCCTGTTCGCCCGTCACAACCTGCTATCCGACCCGCCGTTCTCCCAGCTTGACCTGATCGTCTGCCGCAACCTGCTGATCTACCTGGACCGCGAGGTGCAGCGCGATATCCTGCGTCTGTTCCATTTCGCCCTGCGTCCAGGCGGCCATCTATTCCTTGGTAGCTCCGAGTCGACTGACCTTGCGGCCGAGCTGTTCGTCGCCGTGGACAAACGCAACCGTATCTTCCGCGCCCGAGAAGTGCCGACCACCAGCCATCCGCCGCGCCTGCAGGCCCCGGAGCCTGCGCTCGCGCCACCGGCCCGCGCGCGTAGCACTCGCCGATTGTCCTACGCCGAGATCCACCACCGCGCACTCGCCCGCTGCACGCCGCCCAGCCTGGTGGTCGATAGCGAGGGCAATATCCTGCACATGAGTGAAGGTGTCGGGCGCTTCCTGCGCCATGCGGGTGGCGAGCTCAGCCACAACCTGCTCAGCCTGATCATCGCGCCTTTGCGGCCGGCCCTGCGCAGTACCATGCTGCAAGCGCAAGGCAGCGGCCAGGCGGTGACCTCGCGCAGTGTCGCGGTCAACCTCGACGAACACCCCACTACCGTGCAAATCCTGATTCAGCCGCACCAGGACGACCCCAGTGGTACCGATTGCCTGCTGGTGGTGTTCCAGACGGTAGAAGTCGATAGCAGCGCCAGCACCAACGCAGCCGTCGAGCAGACCGAAGGCATGGTGTTGAGCAACCTGGAGCGCGAACTGCACCGCACGCGGCTGCAACTGCAGGAAACCATCGAGCAATCGGAGTTTTCCAGCCAGGAGTTGACCGCCTCCAACGAGGAAATGCAGGCGATCAACGAGGAACTGCGCTCGGCCAGCGAGGAACTGGAAACCAGCAAGGAGGAGCTGCAGTCGATCAACGAAGAGCTGCTGACGGTCAACTACGAGCTCAAGACCAAGGTCGAGGAGACCGACAAGGTCAACGACTACCTGAGCAACCTGATCGCCTCGACGGACATCGCCACGGTCTTCGTCGACCGTAACCTGTGCATCCGCTGGTTCACCCCACGGGCCACCGACATTTTCAGCATGCTGCCGGTGGACACCGGGCGCTCGCTACTCGATATCACCCATCGTCTCGACTACCCCGGCCTGGCCGACGACGCCCGTGCGGTGGTCGAGCGCGAGACCACCATCGAACGCGAGGTGGTCGGCCACAACCAGCACTGGTACCTGGCCCGCTTGCTGCCCTACCGGGCCAGCGAGCGCAATGTCGATGGCACCGTACTGACCTTCATCGACATCAGCCAGAGCCGCGCCGCGGAAGAACGCTTGCGCCAGGGCGAGGAACGCATGCGCCTGGTGGCCGAAAGCACCCATGACTTCGCCATCATCCTGCTTGACGAGCAAGGTCTGATCACCGACTGGAACACCGGCGCCGCGCTGATTTTCGGTTATGGCAAGGACGAGGTCCTCGGCCAGCACTATCAGCTGATCTTCACCGAACAGGATCAGGCCAGCGGTGTGCCGGAACACGAGCTGCGCAGCGCCCGCCTCCATGGCCGCGGCCAGGACGAGCGCTGGCACGTGCGCAAGGATGGCAGTCGCTTCTACTGCAGCGGCGAGGTCTCCCGCCTCAAGGGCAGCAGCCTGCGCGGCTACGTGAAGATCGCCCGCGACCTCACCGGCCACAAGCGCCTGCACGACGAGCAGAGCAAGCAACTGGCCGAGTCGCAGAGCAGCAGCCACATGAAGGACGAGTTCTTCGCCGTCATGTCCCACGAGCTCAAGCATCCCCTGAATCTGATCCAGCTCAACGCCGAGATCCTGCGCCGCTCGCCGGCGGTGAAGTCTGCCAGCGCCGCCAGCAAGGCTGTCGGGATCATCTGTGACGCAGTATCCAGTCAGGCGCGGATCATCGACGACCTGCTCGACGTCGCCCGCATCCGCACCGGCAAGCTCAAGCTCAAGACCCAGTTGATCGACCTGTGCGCAGTGCTACAGGGCATCCATGCGGTGGTGCTCAACGAGCAGCATCCTTGCACCGTGCGCCTGGCGTTGCCGGCCGATGGCGCGCCGGTCTACGTCGATGCCGATGGCACGCGGCTCGAACAGATCATCTGGAATCTGCTGAACAACGCCTTGAAATTCAGCCCCGCAGGCAGCGAGATTCGCGTGGCGCTCGCCAGGCGAGACACACAAGCCCATCTGGAAGTGATCGACCAGGGCGTGGGCCTGACCGCGGATAGCCTCGAGAGCGTTTTCGACCTGTTCACCCAGGCTGCCCCGCAGTCGTCCGGCAACCACCGCGACGGGCTGGGCATCGGCCTGTCGCTGGTGCGCCAGTTGGTCGAGGCCCATGGCGGGACGGTGGCGGCTTATTCTCCGGGGCTTGGTTGCGGCACCACCTTCACGGTCTCCCTGCCATTGACCGCACCCGAGCACCAGGCCCCGCCAGACGCGCCCGAGCAGCCCAGCGACGGCCGCCTGGACGGTATCAAGGTGCTGCTGGTAGACGATTCAAAGGAAATCCTCGAGGTCATGCAGCAGTTGCTGGAGATGGAAGGTGCGAACGTCGAGGCCTACAGCGACCCGCAAGCAGCGCTCGAGGCCGCCGCCGGCGGACGCTACGAGATCATCCTGTCCGATATCGGCATGCCGATAATGGACGGCCATGCCCTGATCAAGGCGCTACGGGGCCTGGAGCACCTGCGCTACACACCGGCCATTGCCCTGACCGGCTACGGCGCCAGCGCCGACCAGTACCGCTCACGCCAGTCAGGCTTCGATCGCCATCTGAACAAGCCGGTGGGCTATGACGAACTGGTCGAGGCCATAGAGACACTGTGCGGTTCGGTGCCCTATTGACCTGGCGCTGCGCCGTCAAAGCGCGGGCCACGGGCACCTGGCTGGATTCGCCGCCCAGTGTGGCGATGTTCATTCGCCCCTACTGCAGTGCCGTGGAACAGCGCTTTTAGAAGAGATCACGGAGTCGATCGGGTCAGTTAGGTGAATCATTTGACTGGCCCGGTCTTCTTCCAGGCTCAGTCAGACGTGTCCTTTTCCTGAGCATCACGGCTCGCTTTTGCCGAGTCGTGCTCACCCATCCGCTGGTAATGCTTGCGCAGCGCATGCAGTTCAGCCGGCCCCATGTCCTCAAGGTCCAGCAGCGCCTTGTGCGCCCGCTTGGTGGTGCGCAGCAGCTCGTCGATCTTAATGTGCAACTCGTCGTTGTCGCGGTTCTGGGTATTCTGGATCAGGAACACCATCAGGAAGGTGATGATGGTGGTAGAGGTGTTGATCACCAGTTGCCAGGTATCGTTGAAGTCAAACAACGGCCCGCTCACCCCCCAAACAATGATGAGCACTAGTGCGATGGCGAAGGTCATCGGACGTCCACTGCGGTTGGCCAACCATTGGGCAAATCGATCGAATTTCATGGTTTACCTCGATGTGTGCTCCTGCATGCGGTGGAGCCCCTTAGCACGGGCAAAGTTCCGGTTTTCTTCCCCCACCGGCGAGCGTGCTCGCGATGCAGGCCACGCGCAGTACTGCTGTTGTTCACCCGCTAAATGTTTGTCCCGCGGTCCTTCAGGCAATTGGTCTGGAAATCCGAGAATCTTTGCAGTGCGATGACTCGCGCCCTGGTCACAGCTGAACACAGGCGTTCCTGTGTTCGACCAGAGGTGACCCCTCATGGCTGACAAAAGCGACTGACCTACCTGCCCAGGAGACCGACCATGAGCGACCCCAATCATCCAGATCCTTATGTCGATGAAGTCCCACACGATCCCGGCGAGAAGATACCCGCGCCCGACCCGCAACAAGAGGCACCCGACTGGCCGGAAGGCCAGGTACCTCCAGAAGAACAATCCGATGGCTGAAGGCCCCGCGCTTTCCAGGTAACGCCACTCGTCAATCCTGCTGAACCCTCTCGATCCGCCACGGGTCGCTACTGATGAGTACATCAATCCAGGGGGCTGTGGTGAGCGAGATCCGCATTGGCATTTCCGGTTGGCGCTATGGCCCATGGCGCAAGGATTTCTACCCCAAGGGGCTGCGTCAGGACGACGAACTGGCGTTCGCCTCGCGGGCAGTCAACAGCATCGAGATCAATGGCTCGTTCTACGCGCTGCAGACCCCTGAACGCTACGAGCGCTGGCGTGACGAGACGCCCGACGATTTCGTGTTTTCGGTCAAGGCGCCACGCTATATCACCCATGTGCGCAGGCTTCGCGAGATCGACGAAGCGCTGGCCAACTTCTTCGCCTCGGGCCCCTTGCTGCTGGGTGACAAGCTTGGGCCTTTTCTCTGGCAGTTTCCCCCAAACCTGAAATTCGACGTGCAGCGGTTCAGCGATTTTCTCGCCAAGCTCCCACATGACCGCTCGGCCGCCCGCCGCATTGCCCGAGACGCCGCCGAGCGCCTGCAAGGCAGCGGTGGGACTGCCATCAAGGGCAACGCACGCCTGCGCCACGCCGTGGAAATCCGCCACCCCAGCTTCCTTTGCGACACCTTCATCGACCTGTTGCGCAAACACAAGGTCGCCTTGGTGGTCGCCGACAGCGCGGGCAAATGGCCTTATGTCGAGGAGGTCACGGCCGACTTCATGTACCTGCGCCTGCATGGCGATGTCGAGCTCTACAGCAGCGGCTATACCGCCAGCGCGCTGCGCCGCTGGCGCATGCGTATCCAGGCCTGGGCGGCAGGCGGTCAGCCGGAGGATGCCCAGCGCGTCGTGCGTCGCGCGCCGGCAAAACGTGCCTCCCGTGACGTGTACTGCTACTTCGACAATGACCAGAAGGTGCATGCCCCTTACGATGCCCGCCGCCTGCTGGGCAAGCTCGGCCTTGACGGCGAGCTGGTGACCGAGCCCGGCGTCGAACCGCAGGAGTCGCTATGAACGGAACCTTGCCCGCCCCACGCTGCATCATCGACAAGGTGACCGCCGTGCACCGCCTGACGGTGCTGACCCTCAACGTGCATAAGGGCTTCACCCTGTTCAATCGCCGTTTCATCCTGCCGGAACTGCGCGAGGCGGTGCGCGCGACCGGGGCCGACCTGGTGTTCCTGCAGGAAGTACACGGCAGCCATCAGCAACATGCCGAGCGCCACCCGACCTGGCCGACGGCACCTCAGTACGAATTCCTCGCCGACAGCATGTGGCCGCAGTTCGCCTACGGACGCAACGCGGTCTATCCCCATGGCGACCATGGCAATGCCCTCCTGTCCAAATTTCCGATCCGCGCCCACGATAACCTTGACGTCACGATCCGCGGCAACGAGGAGCGCGGCCTGCTGCATTGCCAGCTCGAAGTGCCGGGCCACGAGCAGGTGCACGCGATCTGCGTGCACCTCGGGCTGCGCGAGGAGCACCGGCAGCAACAGGTCGACCTGCTGCTGGCGTTGCTGGACAGCCTGCCCTCGGACGAGCCGGTTATCGTCGCAGGTGACTTCAACGACTGGCGCCTGAAAGCGGATGTGCGGCTCTCGGGGCATCTGGTCGAAGCCTTCGGCAAGCCGGCGCGCAGCTTTCCCGCGCGCCTGCCGCTGCTGCGCCTGGACCGCATCTACCTGCGCAACGCACAAGCCAGCGACGCCCGGGTACTGTCCAGATACCCGTGGTCACACCTCTCCGACCATGCCCCGCTGGTCGCGCAGGTGACGCTATGAAGCTGCCCTGGAGCGAAGGCAATCACGTCCAGTTGCTGGTCAACGGCGAGCAGTACTATCCGCGCGTGCTCGAGGCCATGGCTCAGGCTCGTGAGGAAATACTGCTCGAGACCTTCATCATCTACGACGACAAGGTCGGCCAGGCCTTGCGCCAGGCCCTGATCGACGCCGCTCGGCGCGGGGTAAGGGTCGAAGTCGCCGTGGACGGTTACGGCACCGCCGACCTGCCCGACGCATTCATCGCCTCGATGACCGAGGCCGGGGTCCGTTTCCATTCGTTCGATCCGCAACCACGATTGGCCGGCATGCGCACCAACCTGTTCCGTCGCCTGCACCGCAAGATCCTGGTGATCGACGGACAACGCGCGTTCATCGGCGGTATCAACTACAGCGCCGACCACCTCGGTGATTTCGGCCCACAAGCCAAGCAGGACTACGCCGTGGAGGTCGTCGGCCCGGTAGTGGGCCAGGTGCACGCGTCCTCCTGCCGAATGCTCGCCCCCGTGCTGGATGCCGCCAGCCGAGTCCAGCCGAACAACATCGCCGCAGGCCCGGCCAGCGCCGTGCTGGTGGAGCGCGACAACCGGCGCCACCGCACCGATATCGAGGTCTGTTATCTGCAAGCCCTGCGCGAAGCCAGGCAACGTATCGTCGTGGCCAACGCCTACTTCTTCCCCGGCTACCGCCTGCTGCGCGAATTGCGCAACGCCGCTCGGCGCGGGGTCGAGGTGACCCTGATCCTTCAGGGGCAACCGGATATGCGCTGGGTCCGCGCACTCTCCCGGCTGCTCTACAACTACCTGTTGCGTGACGAGGTGCGCATCTACGAATACTGCCAGCGCCCGCTGCACGGCAAGGTAGCGTTGGTGGACGACGAGTGGACCACGGTGGGCTCGAGCAACCTCGACCCACTAAGCCTGTCGTTCAACCTCGAAGCCAACCTGCTGATCCGCGACCGGGCGTTCAACGAAATGCTCTACCAACACTTGAGCGAACTGACCCGCGAACACTGCAAGGCCGTGACGCTGGAGCGCATGGTGCGCGGTTACTGGTGGCGTGCCCCCTTGATCTTCCTGGGCTTCCATATCACCCGCTATTTCCCGCGTATCGCCGGCTGGTTCCCTGCACACCGGCAACGCCTGCAGTCGCTGCAAAGCGAAAGCGAGGCTCCGGCCGACTACCAAGAGGGCAAGACCTGATGGCCACGCCACGCTGGAAGACCTGGGGCAAACCCCTGCTGACCGTGCTGTTCATGGTATTGATCCCGGTGCTGCTATTCACCCTGGCGCGCAACCTGGACTGGAACGAAGTCAGCCAGTCGCTGCGGGCCTACCGGCCCTCGACGTTGGTCCTGGGGTTGCTGCTGGCGCTGTGCAGCTACCTGGTGTTCGCCAGCTACGACCTGCTCGCCCGCGCCTATACCGGCCACCGCCTGCCAGCTCGGCAGGTGCTGCCGGTGGCATTCGTCTGCTATGCGTTCAACCTCAACTTCACCACCTGGGTCGGTGGCGTGGCCCTGCGCTATCGGCTGTATGGCAGGCTGGGCCTGGATACCCCGACCATCACCCGCATCCTCACCCTGGGCCTGTTGACCAACTGGATGGGCTACCTGCTGTTGGCCGGCACCGTATTCGCCTTGGGCCTGGTCAAGCTGCCGGAGAACTGGACGGTAGGCGCTGGCGGCCTGCGGCTGATCGGCGTGTTGATGGTCGTGGTCGCGTTGGCCTACCTCTTCGCCTGTGCCTTCGCCAAGCGGCGCACGTGGGACCTGCGCGGGCATGAAGTCACCCTGCCGAGTCTGCGCCTGGCGTTGTGCCAGGTGGCCCTGGGTGCAAGCAACTGGGCGTTGATGGCGGCGTTGATCCATCTGCTGCTGCCACCGGAGCTGTTCTATCCCTCGGTGCTGGGTGTGTTGCTGATCAGTTGCGTGGCGGGCGTGGTCGCCCATATTCCCGCCGGGCTTGGGGTGCTGGAGGCCGTTTTCCTGGCCCTGCTCCATGGCCAGCTCGGCCAGGGCACGCTGGTGGCCGCGTTGCTGGGTTATCGAACCTTGTACTACCTGATCCCGCTGCTGTTGGCGGTGGTCACCTACCTGATCCTCGAGAAACGCGCCAAGGCCTTGCGCCGACAGGTCGAGCCAGCCCTCGACAAGCGCTGATGGGCCGTGGGGCCCGGGAGGTACATCATGCGGATCGTTCCATGTATTGCACTGCTGGCCACCCTGGCCAGCGGCCAGGCAATGGCCGAAGGCTGCGACGTGGTCACGCGCTCATCCAGCGAGGCGGTCAACCCGGTGCAGCAGCATACCTGCTACAGCTACGCCAACATGCCGGCCGAAGCGATTGCCTGGTCGTGCAGCAATGAAAGCAAGGAGATGCTCAACAGCCAGAAACGCCGAGTCGAGCGTTGCGCCGACGGCAGCGTCGGCAGCTGCATCGCACCGCTGACCCAGGAAACCCTGGCCAACCCCGATGCCGCGGGGCGCAGCGAGCCTTCCACCCGCCCCACCGTGCCCAAGGACGCGCGGATCATCACCTACTACTACGACACCCCCAGCCTGGGCCAGGCGCGTAGCGATTGCGAACGCAGCAACGGTGTCTGGCAGACCCACTGACGTAGAGGAGAACGACCATGCCACGTGGAGAAAAAGACAAGTACACCGATAAACAGAAACGCAAGGCCGAGCATATCGAACAGAGCTACGAGGCCAAGGGCGTGTCCAAGGACGAAGCCGAAGCCCGCGCCTGGGCCACGGTCAACAAGCAGTCCGGAGGGGGTGAGCGCAAAGGCGGTTCGGGGCAACGGAAAAGCCCGACGGCCAAGGCCACGGCACGGGAGTCCTCGGCCCGGCGTGCTGTCGCGACGAAGCATGGCGTGCCCCGTTCCGGACAACAGCTGGAGGACATGACCAAGGCCGAGTTGATGGACCGTGCGCGTAAACAGCACATTGCCGGTCGCTCGACCATGCGCAAGGGAGAGTTGATCGAGGCCTTACGCAAAGTGGCTTGAGCCGCACCGGCGTCCTTACAGGGCAATCTCAGTGCTGTTGCTGATCAAGAATCCAGCGTCATACCCCACTAGCGACAGCTGCGTCAGCCCAGTCACCGCCCGCACCTCCGCGACTTCAGGAGGCCGAACGCAGGACTTGCGAAGGGAGGTGACGGGCATGGATGCCCGTCAAGCGCTGGGGCCCAGGATGGGCCCTGCAGCGCGGTCCTCCCGGGAGCAAGGCCGGAGTGAGGGAACCCGGAGCGAAGCGCAGGGCCGGATGAATGGAGCGCAGCGTTTTTTGGTTACTTTTTGTCGCGTCTGACAAAAAGTGACTCGCCGTAAGGGCGAAAAGGTGACTAAGCGTCAACCTCGCAAACGGATATGCTCACAACTGTAAAAACCCACCCCTCCAGCATTCAACTTTCAAAGTGTGTGTTTTGAAAGTTATAAACACATTCATTTACGAGGGAGACGCAGAGTCACCTTTTCGCCTTTACGGCGACCTTCTTTTGCACGCGGGCAAAAGAAGGCAAAAACCGCTAGCTCCATTCATCCGGCCCCTACGCTTCGCTCCGGGGTTCCCTCGCTCCGTTCTTGCTCCCGGGAGGACCGCGCTGAACGCCCCCTCCTGGGGCGCAGCGCTTGACGGGCATCCCTGCCCGTCACCTCCCTCCGCAAGAACTCCACTCGGCCTCCTGAAGTCGCGATTGGCGGCGCCTGATCCATCGTGCGCTTAGAAGCCTTACGCAAAATGGCTTGAGCCGCGCCTGCGTCCTTACAAGGCAATCTCAATGCCGTTGCCATTGCCGATCAAGAATTCAGCCTCATACCTCACGAGCGACAGCTACGCCAGCCCAGGCACCGCCCGTACCTCCGCGACTTCAGGAGGCCGAACGCAGGACTTGCGGAGGGAGGTGACGGGCATGGATGCCCGTCAAGCGCTGGGGCCCAGGATGGGCCCTGCAGCGCGGTCCTCCCGGGAGCAAGGCCGGAGTGAGGGAACCCGGAGCGAAGCGCAGGGCCGGATGAATGGAGCGCAGCGTTTTTTGGTTACTTTTTGTCGCGTCTGACAAAAAGTGACTCGCCGTAAGGGCGAAAAGGTGACTAAGCGTCACCCTCGCGAACGGATATGCCCACAACTGTAAAAACTCACCCCTCTAGCATTCCACTTTCAGAGTGTGTGTTTTGAAAGTTATAAGCACCTTCATTTACGAGGGAGACGCAGAGTCACCTTTTCGCCTTTACGGCGACCTTCTTTTGCACGCGGGCAAAAGAAGGCAAAAACCGCTAGCTCCATTCATCCGGCCCCTACGCTTCGCTCCGGGGTCCCCTCGTTCCGTTCTTGCTCCCGGGAGGACCGCGCTGAACGCCCCCTCCTGGGGCGCAGCGCTTGACGGGCATCCCTGCCCGTCACCTCCCTCCGCAAGAACTCCACTCGGCCTCCTGAAGTCGCGATTGGCGGCGCCTGATCCATCGCGCGCTTAGAAGCAAGATCAAGAGCATCCAGCCTCATACCCCACGAGCGACAGCTACGCCAGCCCAGGCACCACCCGTACCTCCGCGACTTCAGGAGGCCGAACGCAGGACTTGCGGAGGGAGGTGACGGGCATGGATGCCCGTCAAGCGCTGGGGCCCAGGATGGGCCCTGCAGCGCGGTCCTCCCGGGAGCAAGGCCGGAGTGAGGGAACCCGGAGCGAAGCGCAGGGCCGGATGAATGGAGCGCAGCGTTTTTTGGTTACTTTTTGTCGCGTCTGACAAAAAGTGACTCGCCGTAAGGGCGAAAAGGTGACTAAGCGTCACCCTCGCGAACGGATATGCCCACAACTGTAAAAACTCACCCCTCTAGCATTCAACTTTCAAAGTGTGTGTTTTGAAAGTTATAAACACATTCATTTACGAGGGAGACGCAGAGTCACCTTTTCGTCTTTACGGCGACCTTCTTTTGCACGCGGGCAAAAGAAGGCAAAAACCGCTAGCTCCATTCATCCGGCCCCTACGCTTCGCTCCGGGGTCCCCTCGTTCCGTTCTTGCTCCCGGGAGGACCGTGCTGAACGCCCCCTCCTGGGGCGCAGCGCTTGACGGGCATCCCTGCCCGTCACCTCCCTCCGCAAGAACTCCACTCGGCCTCCTGAAGTCGCGATTGGCGGCGCCTGATCCATCGCGCGCTTAGAAGCAAGATCAAGAGCATCCAGCCTCATACCTCAGCGCGCATGAATGGGCACGATCCGTACGCCTATCTCAAGGACGTTCTGATGCGGCTGCCGACCCCGCGGGGCCAGTAAAATCGGGCACTTGCTACCGCATCAGTGGGGGCCTGCCGCTACTTTCATAGGCAGAGCTGTGATCACATCATCTGATGACATGACCTGGGCATATTCGGTGCCCAGTATGGCCAAGGTCAGCTCATAAACGGTTGAGGCGTCCCAACACGTTCCTTGCGGCCCGATTACGGGTACAGCAGTCGTGGCATCCGCAGGAAGAATAATTTCGTACCCAAGCGCTTTCCCGGCTCGAATAGTGGCATCCATGCTGTTATGAACCACAACACCGGTCAACACAATGCGTTTTACTTGCATGCTTTTGAGAATGGCATCCAATTGAGTTCCTATGAATGCGCAGTTCTCATGTTTGATGATGACAATCTCGCCCTCTATCGGAGCCACTTCTTTCTTGATCCCATTCCAAGGGCCATGAACGTGATAGCTGGAGGTGGGATTCTCTTCATCATGCTTCACATGAAGGACAGGCCAGCCATTTGATCGCCAGTGCCGCAGAAGGCGTTGGATTACGGACAAATAGCCAGGGTGGCTTTTACCATTCCAAACAGGCTGATCGATAGCATCCTGAACATCGAGGATAATCAGGGGGATGCTCGGCGTATCCTTCATGTGGGGTCGTCTCCTTACGTTGGACACTTAGTGTGCTGCAACGTCTTCCAGTCAACAAGCAGCGCAGTCTCGCTAGGGTGCCGGAGCTGACAAAGAGGCCACTAAGGACGGGTTGCTACTCCGTAGGTGGATTCCGGCCCAGCTCACGCAAGGTGAGTTGGGCGGACGCTTACATACCTCATGAGCGACAGCTACGTCAGCCCAGACACCGCCCGTACCTCAGCGACTTCAGGAGGCCGGAGTGAGGGGACCCGGAGCGAAGCGTAGGGCCGGATGATTGGAACGCAGCGTTTTTTGGTTACTTTTTGTCGCGTCTGACAAAAGTGACTCGCCGTAAGGGCGAAAAGGTGACTAAGCGTCACCCTCGCGAACGGATATGCTCACAACTGTAAAAACCCACCCCTCTAGCATTCAATTTTCAAAGTGTGTGTTTTGAAACTTATAAACACATTCATTTACGAGGGAGACGCAGAGTCACCTTTTCGCCTTTACGGCGACCTTCTTTTGCACGCGGGCAAAAGAAGGCAAAAACCGCTAGCTCCATTCATCCGGCCCCTACGCTTCGCTCCGGGGTTCCCTCGTTCCGTCCTTGCTCCCGGGAGGACCGCGCTGAACGCCCCCTCCTGGGGCGCAGCGCTTGACGGGCATCCCTGCCCGTCACCTCCCTCCGCAAGAACTCCACTCGGCCTCCTGAAGTCGCGATTGGCGGTGCCTGATCCATCGCGCACTTAGAAGCAAGATCAAGAGCATCCAGCCTCATACCCCACGAGCGACAGCTACGCCAGCCCAGGCACCGCCCGTACCTCCGCGACTTCAGGAGGCCGAACGCAGGACTTGCGAAGGGAGGTGACGGGCATGGATGCCCGTCAAGCGCTGGGGCCCAGGATGGGCCCTGCAGCGCGGTCCTCCCGGGAGCAAGGCCGGAGTGAGGGAACCCGGAGCGAAGCGCAGGGCCGGATGAATGGAGCGCAGCGTTTTTTGGTTACTTTTTGTCGCGTCTGACAAAAAGTGACTCGCCGTAAGGGCGAAAAGGTGACTAAGCGTCACCCTCGCAAACGGATATGCTCACAACTACAAAAACCCACCCCTCTAGCATTCAACTTTCAAAGTGTGTGTTTTGAAAGTTATAAACACATTCATTTACGAGGGAGACGCAGAGTCACCTTTTCGCCTTTACGGCGACCTTCTTTTGCACGCGGGCAAAAGAAGGCAAAAACCGCTAGCTCCATTCATCCGGCCCCTACGCTTCGCTCCGGGGTTCCCTCGCTCCGTTCTTGCTCCCGGGAGGACCGCGCTGAACGCCCCGTCCTGGGGCGCAGCGCTTGACGGGCATCCCTGCCCGTCACCTCCCTCCGCAAGAACTCCACTCGGCCTCCTGAAGTCGCGATTGGCGGTGCCTGATCCATCGCGCGCTTAGAAGCCTTACGCAAAATGGCTTGAGCCGCGCCAGCGTCCTTACAAGGCAATCTCAATGCCGTTGCCGTTGCCGTTGCCGATCAAGAATCCAGCCTCATACCTCACTAGCGACAGCTACGCCAGCCCAGGCTCCGCCCGTACCTCCGCGACTTCAGGAGGCCGAACGCAGGACTTGCGAAGGGAGGTGACGGGCATGGATGCCCGTCAAGCGCTGGGGCCCAGGATGGGCCCTGCAGCGCGGTCCTCCCGGGAGCAAGGCCGGAGTGAGGGAACCCGGAGCGAAGCGCAGGGCCGGATGAATGGAGCGCAGCGTTTTTTGGTTACTTTTTGTCGCGTCTGACAAAAAGTGACTCGCCGTAAGGGCGAAAAGGTGACTAAGCGTCACCCTCACAAACGGATATGCTCACAACTGTAAAAACCCACCCCTCTAGCATTCAACTTTCAGAGTGCGTGTTTTAAAAGTCATAAGCACTTTCATTTACGAGGGAGACGCATAGTCACCCTCGCAAACGAATAAGCTCACATCTGTAAAAACCACCCCGCTCGCAAAGCAATCCTACGGCGAAATAGGATCACTCGCCGGGAACGTTTCATCCAGCGCATTATCGACCGAGCTATCCTTCGGCTGGGTCAGCTCACCACAATTACAGTCCGCCATACGACAAGGCTCGCCATTGCGATGCCCCGTAGCACAGGCCTCGCAGCAATAAGCCTTGCCATCCTGGACCACAGTATTGGCATCCACGGTGCAAGAACAGTGGTTGCAGGAACAACGTTGCTCGTTCATCAGGGTTCTCTCCTGTCATCTTCAGAGCTCACCTCATCGGTCCACGGCTCACCGTCCAACGGCGCCGAGCGAGCCAGCTCCGCCTCGTCCAGCCCGATGCCGCCTCCGATCTCGTGAGCGTCCACATGCCGCAGGGTCTGGTCAGCAGGTCTGCTACCGCTACCAGGCTCATCAGGGTCGCGAGCACCGGTTTCATCGAACAACGTGTCCGGGCTCAGGTCGTCCAGGGTGACGTTGTCCTCGTGCAAGCTGTCGCTCAAGGCCTCGCCACCGGTCATGCCGCTTTCGGCGACACGTCGGGGCGGATAATCCTCGGCGATCTCGCGCGCCGGACGCTCGTCACCGACACGCCCTTGGCGTTCATCACGACGCTCACTGAAATCCAGCTCGTGGACGCTTCCCATGCGGTCCTCGGTGTCGTCGATCTCGACCTGCGGTCTTGGGTCATCAGGTAGGGTCATGAGCGTTCTCCTTTTGTGGGCTTCACTCGGTCGACTCCGCGCACACACAAATGATTCAGAGTTTCTTGCCGCGCCCTACCCCGCGCTTTTTTTGAACTCCGCGCCGCCTCGCCGCCTCCCAATCTTGAGACCCGCGAACCCTCCCGGAGCCCGCCATGGCCAAGCCCCTGCAGGAGTACCATCGCAAGCGCGACTTCAACGCCACATCCGAACCGGTGGGCAAACACGCCAGAACACGGTCGGGCCACGCGCTGCAGTACTGCATTCAGAAACACGACGCCAGCCACTTGCACTACGACTTTCGCCTGGAACTCGACGGCACCTTGAAAAGCTGGGCGATCCCCAAGGGACCCTCACTTGACCCGAAGGTCCGGCGCCTGGCGGTGCATGTCGAGGACCACCCGCTGGACTATGCCAACTTCGAAGGGCACATCCCGGAGGGTCACTACGGCGCTGGCGATGTGATCGTCTGGGACCGGGGTATCTGGGAGCCCGAAGGCGATCCGCATCAAGCCTATGCCAAAGGCAAGCTGCGCTTTCGCCTGCAGGGCGAGAAGCTGTCGGGGGTCTGGAACCTGTTCCGCACCCAACTGGCCGGCAAGAAGGAACAATGGATGCTGGTCAAGTCAAATGACGGGCAGGCGCGCAGCGAGGTCGACTACAGCATCGTCGAAGCCCTGCCGGACAGTGTCCTCAGCGAGCGCAGCCTGCCGCCAAGGCGTCCGGCCAAGACAACCTCCGCTACCCCGCGCAAGCACAAGGCCCGCGCCAAAGCCCTGCCCGACAAGCTCCAGCCGCAACTGGCCACCTTGGTCGACTCCCCGCCCAGCGGCGACTGGCGCTATGAAGTCAAGTTCGATGGCTACCGCATCATGGCGCGCATCGACGGTGACGACGTACGCCTGTTCACCCGCAATGGCCACGACTGGAGTGCGAAAATGCCCCGTCAGGTCGAGGCGCTCAAGGCGCTTGGGCTCGACGCCGCGTGGCTGGATGGCGAAATGGTGGTGGTCGATGACAACGGTGTCGCCGATTTCCAGGCGTTGCAGAATGCCTTCGACACCGAGCACGACGAACGCATCACCTATTACCTGTTCGACCTGCCCTGGCTGGGGCGCGAAGACCTGCGCGAACTACCGCTGAAGGCGCGTCGGGACACCTTGGCCCGGCTGCTGGAAGATAATGCATCACCGATGCTCAGGTACTCCGCAGACTTCGAGGAGCCGGTCGACTCGCTGCTCGACAGCGCCTGCCGGCTGGAGCTGGAGGGCCTGATCGGCAAGCGCGCCGACAGCCCCTACGTGGGGCGACGCAGCAGCGACTGGATCAAGCTCAAGTGCAAGCAGCGCCAGGAATTCGTGATCGTCGGCTACACCGACCCCAAAGGCAGCCGCCAGGGTTTCGGCGCCCTGCTGCTGGCCCTGCATGACCACGATAGCGGTCAGCTGCGCTACGCCGGCAAAGTCGGCACCGGCTTCAGCGCCGCCACCCTGGACAGCATCCTCGCCCGCCTGAAGCCGCTGCGGGTCGCCAAAGCGCCGTTGCCCAGCCCCCCCACCGGCGCCGAAGCCCGCGGGGTGCACTGGCTCAAGCCGCACCTGCTGGCAGAAGTGGCCTATGCCCAGATGACCCGCGAAGGCATCGTGCGCCACGCGGTGTTCCACGGCCTGCGCGACGACAAGCCCGCCACCGCCATCGATCTGGAGAAAGCGATGCCCGCCAAGCGCGCAGCACAGCCACAACCCGAAGGCCTGGACACCCTGCGCCTGACCCACCCGGACCGCGTGGTCGACGCAACCATCGGTGCAACCAAGCGCCAGGTCGCCGAGTACTACGCGCAGGTCGCCGACTGGCTGCTGCCACAGCTCAAGGATCGGCCCGTCGCCCTGGTCCGGGCACCGGATGGCCTGGCTGGCGAGCTGTTCTTCCAGAAGAATGCCGGCCAGCTGCATATTCCCAAGGTGCTCAGCTACAGCAAGGCCCAGGCCGGCCAGGCGGCCATGGTACTCAACCGCGCCGACAGCCTGTTAGGCGCGGTACAGATGAATACCCTCGAACTGCACACCTGGAACGCCACCAACAAGGACTTCGACAAGCCCGACCGCTTCGTGCTCGACCTGGACCCTGATCCCGCGCTGCCCTGGAAAGCCATGCTCGAGGCCACCCAACTGACCCTGACCCTGCTCGATGAACTGGGCCTGAAGGTCTTTCTCAAGACCAGTGGCGGCAAGGGGATGCACCTGGTCGTGCCGCTGACCCGGCGTGCTGGCTGGGACGAGGTGAAGGACTTCAGCCATGCCTTGGTCGAGCACATGGCCGGGCTGTTCCCTGATCGCCTCAGCGCGGTTTCCGGCCCGAAGAACCGCGTCGGGCGGATCTTCATCGACTACCTGCGCAACGGCAAGGGCGCGACCACCGTGGCGGCCTATTCGCTGCGCGCTCGTGAAGGCCTGCCGGTTTCGGTGCCGATCTGGCGCGAAGAGCTGAGCCAGCTCAAAGGTGCCGATCAATGGAATATCGGCAACCTGCACGAGCGCCTTGCGCAGGTCGAGGATCCTTGGTCCGAGATGGCCAGCACCCGCCAATCGATCACCGCGCGCATGCGCAAGCAACTGGGGATCGATTGATGGAGCGAATGCTGGATCTGCTGCAATGGCCCGCCATGCTGCTGACCATCGCGGCGGCATGGTGCATCGGCTCGCGCCGTCCACGACGCAGACGCATCGGCTTCTGCTGCTTCATCGCCAGCAATGCGCTGTGGGTGGTCTGGGGCTGGCAGGTACAAGCCTGGGCACTGATCGTCCTGCAGTTCTGCCTGTGCATCATGAACCTGCGTGGCTGGAAGAAGAACACCCAAGGAGCGCCAAGCCCATGAGCATCGCCCATGACTTCGACCTGGAGCGCCTCGACCACCTGTTGCGCCCTTTCAGCGCGCGAGCGCTGGCCATCGACCTCGACACCCAGTTGCCAGAGCTGCTGCACCTGCTGCAGGCCGATCATCTCGACCGACTGCCACGGCCTGGCCAGGGTCGCACCCTGGAGCGCTGGAGGACCCTGGCGCGGGTCGCCGGTTGCGACCTGACCCTGGCCAAGCTCTACGAGGGCCACACGGACGCTTTGGCAATCCTCAGCGAATGCGCCGCCGAGCACCACGCCGGCAACGGGATCTGGGGCGTGTGGGCCGCCGAGCCACCGGATGCCCGCACCCGCATCGTCGCCCGCGACGGCGATCAAGTCCGGCTGCAAGGCTGCAAAGCCTGGTGTTCGGGGGCGTTGCAGATCGATCGCGCGCTGGTGACCGCCTGGGAAGGCGAGCAGCCACAGTTGGTGGCCATCGAGCTGTCCCATCCCAGCCAGCGCATTCAGGCCGAGCACTGGCAGGCGGTGGGCATGGCCACCACCGCCAGTGTCACCCTCGCATTCGATGATTCGCCGGGCCTGGCGATCGGCGCGCCCGGCCAATACCTGTCCCGCCCGGGATTCTGGCAAGGCGGCGCTGGCATCGCCGCCTGCTGGTATGGCGCGGCCGAAGCCCTCGCGGATTACCTGCGCGAACACTGCGCTAAACCTCGGCCCGACCCGCACGCCGACGCCCACCTGGGCGCGGTGGATGCCGCCTTGCTCGGGGCCCGCGCCGCCCTGCGCGAATGCGCCGCCTGGATCGACCGGCACCCTCAGGACGATGCCAGTTTCCAGGTGCGCCGCACCCGCGCTCATGTCGAGCACGCGGTCGAGCAGGTCATTCGGCATGTCGGCCGAGCGCTGGGCGCCACGCCGTTCTGCCGCAGCAGCCATTTCGCCCGGCTCAGCGCCGACCTGCCGATATACCTGCGTCAAAGTCACGCGGAGCGCGACCTCGCCGAATTGGGCCAGCAACTGACCGGCATGCCGGCAGGGGCATGGCAACTTTGAACCCGCACCTGCCTCAGCCGACCACCGGCTGCATCCCTTGGAACCGGTCTTGCCCCTCAATGGAGTCACCATGAGCCTCGATGCGCAGTATTTCGCCGACCTGTATGCCGGCAACGATGACCCATGGGCCTTTCGTACCCGCTGGTACGAACGGCGCAAACGCGACCTCACCCTGGCCAGCCTGCCTCGCCAGTGCTACGAACGCGTGTTCGAGCCGGCGTGTGCCAACGGCGAGCTCAGTGTGCTGCTGGCCGAGCGCTGCGCCGACCTGCTGTGCCAGGACATCGACGCCACCGCCGTGGCGCTGGCCCGCCAGCGACTGGCGGGCGTAAGCCACGCCCGCGTCGAACAGGGGCACCTGCCGGGCGACTGGCCCGGCGGACAGTTCGACTTGATCGTGCTCAGCGAAATCGGCTACTACCTCGATCCCACCGACTGGCTGCAGGTGATCGAACAATCGGTGGCCAGCCTGACCTACGACGGCGGCCTGCTGGTGTGCCACTGGCGCCATCCCATCGCCGGTTGCCCCCAGGATGGCCGTGAGGTCCACGCCCTGCTTGCCCGGCATCTGCCGCTGTACCCGCTGTTACGCCACGAGGAGGCGGATTTCCTGCTCGAATACTGGTCGTGCCAACCCAGCGTCGTGGACCTGGACGAGACCTGCCTATGATCGCCGTCATCATTCCCGCTCACAACGAAGCCCGCCGCCTCGGACACTGCCTGCGCGCCGTCAAGCGGGCGGTGGCACGGGCCGAGGCGGCGGGCCTGGTGGTCGAGGTGCTGGTGGTGCTCGATCGCTGCATCGACGCCAGCGCACGCATCGCCCGCCGTCATGGCGTGCACATCCTGGAACTGCAGGCCGGCAACGTCGGCATTGCCCGGCGCGTGGGCGCCGAGTGGATGATCGAGCGCGGTGCGCAGTGGCTGGCCTTTACCGACGCCGACAGTCGCGTGCCCGAGCACTGGCTGGTGTCGCAGTTGCAATGGCACGCCGACGCAGTCTGCGGCACCGTGCACATCGAGCGCTGGCAGCCTTGGCAGAACGCCGCGCTGCGCCAGCTATACCGCAGCCGTTACCAGGCTCGGGACGGGCACCGGCACATCCATGGCGCCAACCTGGGCGTGTGTGCCAAGGCCTATGAGCGCGCCGGCGGATTCCAACCATTGCCAGCCGATGAAGATGTGCAACTGGTGCTGGCCTTGGAGGCCAACGGCGCGCAGATCGTCTGGACCGCAGCGCACAGCGTGGCCACCAGCAGTCGGCGGGACAGCCGGGCTCGCCAAGGCTTCGGCGATTACCTGAGCGCTCTGGAGGGACTGGTGCGGTAGCGTTCGCAACACACAACTAGGACGCTTTGCGCGGTCGCTTGCTCGCCGGCTTCTTCGCCTTGGTCTTGCCGCCAAGACTGCGCTTGAGCAGCTCGGTGAGGTCGATGATGTCGGCGCCCTTCTCCGCCGTTGTCCCCTCACCTTTGTCCACCGTCGCGATCTTGCCTTTGCTGGCCTTCTCTTCAACCAGGTCGAGGATGGTCTGGCGGAACGCGTCGTGGTACTCGTCTGGCTTCCATGGCCCACTCATGTCCTCCACCAGTTTCTTGGCCATGTCCAGTTCGCGCTTGTCGATCTTGGTGTCGGTCACGCTCTTGTCCAGCTCCAGCGACTCCAGGCCACGGACTTCCTCGGGCCAGCGCAGGGTAATCAGCACCAGCGCATCCTCCAGCGGGCGCAACAGCGCCAGGTGCTGGCGGGTGTGCAGCACCACGGTGGCCAAGGCCACCTTGCCGGTGCTGTGCAAGGTCTCGCGCAACAAGGCATAGACCTTGCCGCCACGACGGTCGGGGCTCAGGTAGTAGGGCGTGTCGAACTGTTGCAGCGGGATCTCACCGGCGTCGACGAAGGAAAAAATATCGATGGTCTGGGTCGCCTCGGGCCGCGCCTTGCGAATCTCCTCTTCGCTGATCACCACATAGCGGCCCTTCTCGTACTCCACACCTTTGACGATGTGTTCCTTGTCGATCTCCTTGCCAGTCACCTTGTTTACCCGCTTGTAGCCCACCGGCTCCATGCTGCGCTTGTCGAGCCAGTCGAAATCCACGCGCTCGGTGCGCACGGCGGTATTGAGAGAGACAGGGATATGCACGAGGCCGAAGCTGATCGCGCCTTTCCAGATTGCCCGGGCCATGGTCGGTTCCTACGCATCGAATGGTTGGCCGGGCTGGCTGTAGCGCAGCGCGCCGCAGCGTTCGCAGCACTGGCAGTCAAGCCCGGCGATTTCACGGATCAAAAGGCTGCGCCACTGGCAGCCACGCAGCAGGCAGACGAGTTTCATCAGCCACCTCCCTGGCCCGCATGAAGGGCCTCTTACAATGACTGACTGCGCGGCGCGGCCAAGGTTTACTCGACGTTGCCCTATGGCAGTGGATCGCCGCCGGTGACGCCGAACACCTCACCGGTGATATAGCTCGACTCCTGGCTAGCAAGCAGTACGTACAACGGGGCGCACTCGGCGGGCTGGCCCGGGCGTTTCATCGGGGTATGCCCACCGAAGTCGGGGATCTTTTCCGGTGGTTGGCCGCCACTGGGCTGCAGCACGGTCCAGATCGGGCCTGGGGCCACCGCGTTGACGCGGATGCCGCGCTCGATCACCTGCTTGGCCAGCGCCTTGGTGAAGGCCACGATGGCCGCCTTGGTGGTGGCGTAGTCCAGCAGCGTCGCCGAGGGCTGGTACGACTGGATCGAGGCGGTGTTGATGATGGTCGCTCCGGCCGGCATCAGCGGCACTGCTGCCTGGCACAGCCAGAACAAGGCGTAGACGTTGGTCTTGAGGGTGTGATCGAACTGCTCATGGGTGATCTGGCCGATGTCCTTGCGCGCCTCCTGCTTGCCGGCAACGTTGACCAGGATATCCAGGCCGCCGAGCTGTTCGTGGGCCTGGTCCACCAACTGGCTACAGAAGCGCGGGTCCTTGAGATCACCGGGAAGCGCCACGGCCTTGCGGCCTTCGCGCTCGATCAGCTGGACCACTTCACGGGCATCTCGCTCCTCCGTGGGCAGGTAGTTGAGCGCAATGTCGGCACCCTCGCGGGCGAAGGCGATGGCCACGGCGCGTCCGATACCCGAGTCGGCGCCAGTGATCAGGGCGCGACGTCCGGCCAGGCGCCCGAAACCTTTGTAAGTGGTTTCACCGTGGTCGGGCTTGGGCTGCATGTGCGCATCCAGGCCCGGGGCGGCTTGGCCCTGGGCCGGAAAAGGCGGATGGGGGTATTGGGTCAGGGGATTTTGCAGGGTGAATTGATCCTGGGGCTTGCTGGGCATGGGTTGGACTCCTTCTGGTTTGGCTGGGTTGCCTGATCGCGAATCACACTGCGTTCGAGGCAAACGATCTGCGGATGGTTTACTCAACCCATCCCGGGCACCGACAACTGGTGCTCCATCACCTGTTTCACCACGTTGCGCATCGCCTGTCGGTCATTCAGGCCCTGCTCGCGGGCCAGCGCATAGGTGTCACGCTGGTGGTCGGCACTGGTCCCGTCGCGCAGGATGCGCCGGGCGTGCATGAAGGCGCGGTCAGCGTCGGCGGTGTCGGGCGGACATTGCATCTGCAGTTGCGTCAGCCAGCCTTCGGCGTTCACCGCCTGTTGGTCGTGAACGCCGATGAACGTGCCCCGACGGCCCTCACGCAGGGCGCGCCAATAGTTTTCGTGGGTGATCCAGCGCATTTCACGACTGGCGATAGCGTCGTTGCGCTGCACTGCATGCTCGACGAGATGGCGAAACAGCGCGGCGATGGCCAAGGCATCGTCCAGCCGGGGGCAGCCATCGCAGATGCGCAGTTCGACTGTCGGAAACCGCCGCGAGGGCCTGATCGCCCACCAGAAGTCACCATCCTCGGCCAGGCTGCCAGTGCGTTGCAGCAGCGCCCGGTAACGCTCGTAGGCGCGCCAGTCCGGTAGCGGTTCGGGCAGCCCCATGTGCGGCCACTCCCCGCACAACACGCGTCGGTAGCTCATGTAGCCGGTGTCCTGTCCGCCCCAGTACGCGGAGGAGGTGCTGAGTGTCAGCAGCAGGGGTAACCAGTACAGCACCCGGTTGATCACCTGCATGCGATCGACGCCCTGCGGCACGCCGACGTGCACGTGCAGGCCGTTCAACAGGCTACGCCGGGCCACCAGCCGATAATCGTCGAACAGCTGGCGGTAGTGGGGGGTTTCCCGCGGGAGCTGGCGCAGCCATTGGGCACTGGGGTGGCTCCCCGCGCCGTAGAAGCCGACGCCCTCGCCCGCCAATGCCTGACTCAGGCGCTGGCGCTGCTCGGTGAAAAAATCACGGGCCTGGTGCAGCGTATCGAACACCGGCGAGGCGATCTCCACCTGGCTGCGAAACATCTCCTCGGCGAACCATGGCCCCAGCGCATCGCGGCAACAGCGGGCCACGGCCGTGGGCGGCGCGGCCATGACCCGCCCCGTGGCCAGATCCACCAACAGGTATTCCTCCTCGATGCCGAACGTGCAAGGCCGCGCCATGGGCATCAGCCTCGGCGGGTGACGGTCAGGGCCACGGCAGCGATGCGTTCGACCTGCTCGTATCCTGGCTCGAGCAACTGCTCGCCGAATACGTCGGGGTCCAGTTCCCGGTAGGACCAGCCGAACGCAGGCCCGGCCAGGCGCAGGCGAACGGCTTCGAGCAGCGCGTCGCGCCCCTCGACGATGGCGACACCGGTGTACAGCAGCAACGTGCCGCCGACCGACAGCCGCTCACGGGCCTGCTCGACAATCCGTAGCGACAGTTCGGCGCCCAGCGCGCCACCCCCGTGGCGGTAGGCGCGCTCGCCGACGTCGAGCATGTAGGGTGGATTGGCGACGATCAGGTCGAACGTTCCGGCGATGCCGTCGAGCAAATCGCTGAGCTCTACCGAGACATTGGCCAAACCGGCCAGCGCGGCATTGACAGCGGTATGACGCAAGGCCACAGGGTTGATGTCCACCGCAGTGACCTGCGCATGCTGCGCGGCTCGGGCGATCAGCAACGCGCCGACGCCACTGCCGCAACCGATGTCGACGGCATGCTGCACACGCTGGGGGCTGTGCTGCAGATGATCCTGGATCACCTGGGCGAACCGGTAGCTGTCCGGGCCGAAGAACACCGCGTCGCGGCTGTCGGTCGGCCAGGCGGAGTGCACCAGCAGCAGGTCGTCCAGGTTCGACCAGCGCACCCTGCTGCGCCACAGCGCACCCTGTGGCTCCAGCACGCCAGCGATACGCAGTTGTTCCAGTTCGTCGGCGCTGAGCAGAGACGCTTCGAACGGTCGACTCCAGCCAAACACATCGCGCAGGGTTCGAGCCTGGTGCGCTTCGCTACGCGCATTGACCCTGGCCTGGGTCGCCGGGGTCACGCAGGTGAAACGATAGCCGTCGGCGCGCAGCCGACGTCCCAGCTGGAGCAATGCCTCGTCGGCATGCCTCTGGTCTTGGTCGAGCAGCATCAGTTCGGCCCTCCGCTCATCAACCCGGTAGCCTGGATGAATGCGCGGGTGGCGCGCAGGCCCTGGGGCGTGGAATGTCGATTGCCGGCCATCGCTTCGATCAGCACAGCCATGTCCGCCGCCTGCGCTTCGCCGGGCGCCTCTTCCTCCAGTTGCAACGCCTGCTCCCACTGCCCCGGCGGCACCCGACGCATCGCAGCACCCTGCCAGGTGCCGGCGATCCAGTCGTGCCAGAGCTGCTTTTCATAGGCATCGAACACACCGAACATGGCTGCCACCGGACCGTCGATCAGCGCCCAGAAGCGGCTTTCCCTGGGATCGCTGTCGCGCTTGATCCAACCCTGGGCTTGCAGTGCATCCAGGAAACCAGGCATCGCGCCGGGTTCGGCGAGCCACTGATTGATGGTGCGCCCTTGCAGGCGGCATCTGTCCGAATGCATGCACTGCCCGTACACACGCTTGCGTTCCAACGCGCCGAGCAACTCGGCCTGCAGGTCGAACGAAGCGATCAGCGACGGTGTGTCGATACCCAGGTCATTGAGCCGATAGCCATGCCGGACACGCTCGTAGAACGCCGGCCCCTGGTCCTGGCCAAGTTCGGCGAAGCACTCCAGGGCGCGCCGCGCATGACCGCTCGCAGCATTGTCGATGGTCACATGCAACTGGAAGTAATGAGCGTCGATGCCCAGCTCGGCCAACTCATGGGTGGTGATCAGCAGGTGTAGCGGGGGCTGCTCATACCCCAGGTTGTAACCGATCACTTCCGGCAGGAAGCGCTCGCAGTGCTGCCCCAGGGCCAGTTGCAGCGTGCCCTGCAGGTAACGTTCAGCGGCCAGCGGTGCGCTCTGCAGGCAGCCAAGACGGCTGAGCAGGCGCTGGTAGATCAGCACGTGGTTGCGGCGCAGGTCGCCATCACCCAGCTCTTCGAGGAAGGTGCGAATCAATCCATGGAACCGTGGGTCGCGCCAGTGCCACAGGGTGCCGTGCAGCCATGCGCCATCGACCGCCTTGGTCGGGGCGACCTGCTGCAGAAACCACAAGGCCTGCGCCCGGTTCTGGAAGTACCGGCGTGGGGCCCCTTGACGCCGTTGTTCAAGATAGGCCGCGTGTTCACTGGCGACCCGCTGCGCATGGGCAGCGGCCCAGTCCGGCAGGTGCCGAGGATCATCCGGCAAGTCGTCCGCCAAGGTGCGGACATGGCTCAGTTGCTCGCTCAGCCAGGCCTCGGTTTTGGGGTCACTGCCCTCGAGCAGTGCCCGATAGCGATGTTCAAGGTCATCGGTCGCCTTGCTGGTTGCCGCCCTACCCTTTGTCAGCTCCACCATGCCCGCTACCTCGCTCATTGATTTTGCGGTTTGGTCTCGGGGGACGGATTGGTCGTGGGTGTATCGGGCTGCTGCATCTGCAGCGAAGGTTTGCTTGGATCGGCGTCCTTGGCCGGGTGGTCGTTATCACGGTCGAAACAGCCACCGAGCAAGGTAAAGCAGGCAGTTAGCAGCGCTGTGGCCAGTAGATTGGTTTTCATGGGGGTTCTCGCTTTTTTATGAGGGCCTACATAAGCGAGTTCGATACACCCAGAAGGATTCGTTTTAATTGCGGCGCAACGGATGAGCGGTGCTACGGATGCCAGCCACCCTTTCGCCGCGCGGGCTCAAAACGCGCCCTGTGCGGCGAGATTGCAATACTGCCCCTTGAAATACAGCAAAGGCGTTGCTGCGGCTGCCTCCTGCAGGCTCACCGCTTTCACTTCACCGATCACGATCAGGTGATCGCCCGCAGGATGCTCGGCGTGAATTTCGCAGTCCAGCCAGTGCAGGCTGTCGCGGATGATCGGGTTCCCCAAGGGTGAAACCTGCCATTGCACGCCGTGCCACTTGTCCGTGCCCCGTCGAGCGAACTGGTTGGAGAGGTCATGCTGCCCACACGCCAGGATATTTACCGCAAAGCGGCCAGCCTGGCGGATCTTGGGGTAGCTGGCCGAATTGGACATGACGCTGAATGACACCAGCGGCGGGCTCATCGACACGCTATAGAACGATTGGCAAGTGAACCCAACCGGCTCGTCATCGAGCCGAGAGGTGATCACCGTGATGCCGGAGGCGTAGTGCCCGAGCGCGTGGCGAAAGCGCGATGGCTCGACAGCCGTACAGGGAAGTGACATGCGTAGATCCTGGATAAGGGGCCGTTCGCAACGGTCAGGGGAGGCCTGAAAGCGCCCGCCTTCGGCCTCCCGAATTCATCATGCGTTCAACAGTTCTCGCCGAACGATGTCTGCACCCGCCGTCAGTGCCCTCAACTTCCCACTGGCAACGTGACGTGGCAAAGGCGCCATGCCGCAGTTGGTGCAGGGGTAGAGTTTGTCGGCATCTACGAACTGCAGGGCTTTGCGCAGGGTGTCGGCGACTTCCTCAGGCGTTTCGATGGGGGAGGTGGCCACATCGATGGCCCCGACCATTACTTTCTTGCCGCGAATCAGCTCGATCAGGTCCATGGGCACACGCGAGTTGTGGCATTCCAGCGAAACGATATCAATGCTGGATTTCTGCAACTTGGGGAACGCTTCCTCGTATTGCCGCCACTCCGAACCCAAGGTCTTTTTCCAATCGGTGTTGGCCTTGATGCCGTAGCCGTAGCAAATGTGCACCGCGGTTTCACATTTCAGCCCTTCGATGGCCCTCTCCAGGGTGGCCACGCCCCAGTCGTTCACCTCATCGAAGAACACATTGAATGCCGGCTCGTCGAACTGAATGATATCGACGCCTGCAGCTTCCAGCTCCCGGGCTTCCTGGTTGAGAATCCTGGCGAATTCCCATGCCAGTTTTTCGCGGCTTTTGTAGTGGCTGTCATACAGCGTGTCGATCATCGTCATGGGCCCCGGCAGCGCCCACTTGATCGGCTGCTGGGTTTGCTGGCGCAGGAACTTGGCGTCCTCGACAAACACAGGCTTCTGCCGAGCCACGGCACCCACGACCGTCGGCACGCTCGCGTCGTAGCGATCACGAATCCTGACCGTTTCCCGCTTCTCAAAATCCACACCGCTCAGGTGCTCGATAAAGGTCGTGACAAAGTGCTGACGGGTTTGCTCGCCATCGCTGACGATATCGATACCGGCCTGCTGCTGCTCTTGCAGCGACAAACGCAAGGCATCTTGCTTGCCCTCGATCAACTCCGCGTCCTGCAACTTCCAGGGGGACCAAAGGGTTTCAGGCTGGGCCAGCCACGAAGGCTTGGGCAAGCTGCCTGCGGTTGAAGTGGGTAACAGCTTTTTCATGACAGATAAACCTTATGCATTTTGTTCAATCAGAGCGCGCACTGGGACGACCACTGTTCAAGCACCGCCTGGTACGGCTTGATGAAGTGTTCCTCGGCGAACTTGCCCTGCTCGATCGCCAGCCGACTGCGCTCTTCACGGTCGTAGACGATGCGCGTCAGTGAGTAATCCTGATGTTCGAGGCTTGGCCGGTAGGCTTTGCCTGCCGACGAGTTCGCGTTGTAGATCTCCGGACGATAGATCTTCTGGAAGGTGTCCATCGTGCTGATGGTGCTGATCAGCTCGAGCGGGCTGTAGTCCTCCAGCAGGTCGCCGGCAAAGTAGAAAGCCAACGGCGCGACGCTGTCAGGCGGCATGAAGTAGCGGACCGTCAGGCCCATTTTCTTGAAGTATTCATCGGTCAAGGAATAGGCGTCCTGCTGGTACTCGACGCCCAATACCGGGTGCTGGTTGTCCGTGCGGCGATAGGTCCTGCTGCTCGACACGCTCAGGCAGATCACCGGTGCCTTGGCAAAATGCGCTTTATAAGCACTGGAGTTCACGAACGCCTTGAACAACTTGCCGTGCAAATCGCCGAAGTGCTCGGGAATACTGAAGTCGGGCTGGCCTTTGTTATGCCCCAGCAACAGCACGCTGAAATCATAATCGCGCACGTAGGACGAGAAGTTGTTGCCAACAATGCCCTCGATACGCGCCTTGGTTTTCTGGTCGACGATCGTCGTTTTCAGCAACTCGATCAGCGGAAGGCTGTGATCGGCCTGCGGGTCCTCCATGGTCATCTCGACCGAAATGATTTCAAGTTCAAGCCTGTAGCGGTCGCCCTCGGGATTGTCCCAGTGCGCCAAGGCATTGAACCGGTTGTCGATCATGCTCAAGGTGTTGTGCAGGTTTTCCTGGCGATTGCGCCCACGGGCCAGGTTGGCAAAGTTTGTCGTGGTACGCGTGTTTTCCGCGGGGCAATAGTCTTCATCGAAACGCGTGCGTTTGATGGCAAAGGTAAATTCGTTGTTCATCGGTCTCTGACATCCTGTTGGGCGGTGATGGCCTGCATCACCTCACCGGGGCAGCGAACGGCTGCCTACCCTGGGGGGAAATTCGATGGGGGGATTGTCAGGATCATCGCACCTTGAGACAAACTCATTTTTTTCGAGATGATCTGCAATTTTATTCATGATCGTTCTGAGCGCTTGCTAAATGCGAGGTCTGGACGGCGGCCAACCTCCCCGACGCCATGACACGGGTGTTACCGGCATGACCCTTGAGGTTATGCTGCGTACCCCCGCCCTTTGCCACGAGACTGTCATGTCGTCCGCTGCCGTACCGGCGCAAACCCTGCGCGCCGACCGAGATTCGCGCAACGCCGCCCAGGTACTCGGCCTGTGCCTGCCCAGTGACGTACTGCTCTATCTGCTACTGCCCATGTACGCTTCGGACTTCGGCGTGACCCTGGTCGAGGCGGGTGTATTGCTGGCGGCCAATCGCCTGGTACGGATCATCGGCTATGGCTGGGTGGTGCGGTTCTATGCACGCCATGGCGATCGTGCGGCGTGCAGCCTGGCGGCCTTTGCCGCAGCGGTGTGTGCACTGGGTAACGCCACCCTTGGCGGATTCGCCGCACTGCTGGTGCTGCGCCTGGTCTGGGGGCTGTGCTTTGCGACCTTCAACCTCAGTACCCAGACGCTCGCCACTGCCGAAGCACAAGGTGCAGCCCGCCGCGCCGGGCGCTCGCGGGCAACCCTGGCCATCGGCCCCATGCTGGCCTTGCCGCTGGGGGCGCTGATGGCCCAGGTCTACGGCCCGCGCGCTGTGTTCTACGTACTGTGCATCAGTGCCCTGTGCGGCCTGTGGCGTGCCCGCGCCTTGCCTTGCGGCGGCCATGACATTGCCGCGCGCAGCGGTCGGCGTCTGCGCCTGCCGGACAGCATCGCCACCTGGTCCTTCATTGAAGGGGTGACGCTGGACGGCCTGTTCATATTCGGCCTCTCGCTGTATGCGCAAGGCCATATGGGCGAGTCGGGGGTACTGGTGGCCGGTGTATTGATGGCGGTGCGCTATCTGAGCGAGATGCTCTTCAGCCCCTTTGGCGGACGCCTGGCAGACCGCTTCGGCGCACTGCGCATGTTGGTGGTGCTGTCGCTGGCCACTTCACTGGCGCTGCTGGTATTCGCCAGCCATTGGCTGTTCATCGGCGCCTTCTTCGTGTTGGTGCTGCGCGCCTTGCAGTTGCCGCTGGTGATGACCCTCGTCGCGCTGCGCAATCCGCACGCGCGCATTCAGGCGCTGGCCAGCAATGCCGTGTGGCGCGACATCGGTGCCGGGCTCGGGCCGATGCTGGCCGGTGTGCTGCTGCCGCAGGTGCCAGCGATCTGGGCTTACGCCGGGGCGGCGCTGGCGGTCGCCGTGGCGGCACTGAACTGTGCCAGGCCGCCACGGCATTGAACGCTGCGCCCGAGATCAGCGCAGCTGGATCCAGGTGGTCTTCAACTGGGTGTACTTGTCGAACGCATGCAGTGACAGGTCACGCCCAAAGCCCGACTGCTTGTAGCCGCCGAACGGGGCGACCACATCGAGCGCATCGACGGTGTTGACCGAAACGCTGCCGGCCCTGAGCTGCCTGGCAACCCGATGCACGCGGTTCAGGTCGTCGCTCCAGACCGACGCGGCCAACCCATAGAGGCTGTCGTTAGCCAGGCGGATAGCCTCCTCTTCAGTGTCGAAGGCCGTCACTGCGAGTACCGGGCCGAAGACCTCGTCACGCGAAAGCGACGACTGCGGGTCGACATGGGTGAAAATCGTCGGTTCGATGAAGTTGCTGGAGCCGTTGTGGCTGAGTTGACGCCCACCGGCCACCAGAGACGCCCCCTCCTCGTGTGCACGGCCGATTGCGGCCATGATCTGCGAAGTCTGCTGCGCATCGACGATAGCGCCGGCGCGGCTGGCCGGATCGAGCGGATCACCGGGTTGCCACTCGCGCGCCTTGGCGATCAGACGCTCGATGAACGCGTCATGGATCGAGCGCTGCACGTAAAGTCGCGAGTTGGCCGAGCAGACCTCACCCTGGTTGAAGAAGATGCCGAATGCGGCTTTCTCTGCGGCCAGGTCCAGGTCCTTGCAGTCATCGAACACCAGGTTCGGGCTTTTTCCACCGCACTCCAACCACACCTGTTTCAGGTTCGACTGCGCCGAGTACTGCATGAAGTACTTGCCCACCTGGGTGGAGCCGGTGAATACCAGGCAATCGACGTCGGGGTGCAGGCCCAGTGCCTTGCCGGCGATCTCGCCCAGCCCCGGCACGACGTTCAACACCCCTTCGGGAATGCCCGCCTCCAGTGCAAGCTCGGCCAGGCGCAGCGCCGAAAGCGGCGACTGTTCGGCGGGCTTGAGCACGACGCTGTTGCCCGCTGCCAAGGCCGGGGCCAGTTTCCAGGCCGCCATGTCCAGCGGGAAGTTCCACGGCACCACGGCTGCGACCACACCGATCGGTTCACGGGTGATGGTGACCACGGCATCGGCCGCAGTGGGCGCAACCTGGTCGTAGAGTTTGTCGAGCGACTCGCCATACCAGGCGAAGACATGGGCGGCGCCCGGCACATCGATGTTGTAGGCGTCGAGCACCGGCTTGCCCATGTTCAGCGACTCGAGCAGCGCCAGTTCCTCGCGGTGAACCAGCATCAACTCGGCCAGGCGCAGCATCACACGCTTGCGCTGGGTCGGCGCCATCCGGGCCCACGGGCCTTGCTCGAACGCCTGCCGAGCACTGGCCACGGCACGGTCTACGTCCTCATCGGAACAGGCGGCGACCCGCGCCAGCAGCTGGTTGGTGGCAGGGTTGATCGCATCGAACGTTGCGCCACCTGTGGCGGCCACGAAGCGGCCGCCGATCATGGCTTGATCGCGAAAAGTCAGGTTGGCGGCTCGATGCCGCCAGTAGGTTGAATCGTGCACGTTGTGCTCCAGGAACCGTGGGTAGGAAAGGTAGCGCAGCCGCTTCAGAGCTTGCCCAGGGCCTGCGCGGTGCGGTCGACCGCTTTGCGGGTCTTCTCCACCAGCTCGTCCAGCTCGCTGTGGTTGGCCACCAGCGCAGGCGCCATGATCATCCGCCCCAAGGTCGAACGAATGATCACACCCTCTTCGAAGCCGAAGGTCCGGCACTGCCAGGCCAGCTCGTTCTCGTTGGCGTAGCGCTTGCGGCTGGCCTTGTCCTCGGCGAACTGCAGTGCCGCCACCAGCCCGGCGCCCTGTACCTGGCCAATCAGGGGATGATTGGCGAACACCTCGCGCACGATGCGCTGCAGGTAGGGCCCGGTGTCGTCTTTCACCTGGCGGACGATGCCTTCGTCACGCAGGGCCTTGAGGTTGGCAATCGCCACCGCAGCGGCCACCGGGTGCCCGGAATAGGTCAGGCCGTGAGCGAATACGCCGCCGCGCTCGACCAGTGCTTCGGCGATGCGCTTGCTCAGCACCAGCCCGCCCATCGGCACGTAGCCCGAGGTGAGGCCCTTGGCGATCGACAGGGTGTCGGGCTCGAAACCGAAGTATTCATGGGCGAACCATTCGCCGGTACGACCGAACCCGCCAATCACCTCGTCGGCGCACAGCAGCACATCGTACTGGCGGCAGATGCGCTGGATTTCCGGCCAGTAGCTTTCTGGCGGGAAGATCATGCCGCCGGCGCCCTGGAACGGCTCGGCGATGAAGCCGGCGACGTTCTCGGCCCCAAGCTCAAGGATTTTTTCTTCCAGCTGCAAGGCGCAGCGGCGACCGAACTCGGCCGGACTCAGCTCGCCACCGGCGGCATACCAGTAGGGCTCATCGATGTGCGCCACATCCGGAATCAGCCCGCCCATCTCGTGCATGAACTTCATTCCGCCCAGCGCCGTGGCCGCCAGGGTCGAGCCGTGGTAGCCGTTCCAACGGCCGATCATGACCTTCTTGTTCGGCCGGCCAAGCACCTGCCAGTAGCGGCGCACGGTACGGATCAGCACCTCGTTGGCCTCGGAGCCGGAGTTGGTGTAGATCGCGTGGCTGTAGTGCCCCGGCAGCAAGCTGAACAGCAGCTCGGACAACTCGATCACCGCCGGGTGAGTGGTGTGGAAGAACATGTTGTAGTAGGCCAGCTGGTCCATCTGCGCCGCCGCGGCCGCGGTCAGGTCCTTGCGCCCGTAGCCGAGCTGGGTGCACCACAGGCCCGACATACCGTCCAGGTAGCGCTTGCCGTCGCTGTCCCACAGATGCAGCCGCTCACCGCCGACGATTACCCGGGGGCCTTCGGCGTTGAGCACCTTCTGGTCGAGGAAGGCATGGATATGGTGTGCAGCATCGGCGGCCTGGTAGTCACGGGTCTGGCGTTGGGGTACGAAAGGCGCGTTCATGGGCGGTTTTCCTTGTTGGTATGGAGACGCCACTGAAGCTTGCAGCAGCCAGCAACCGTGTGAAATCACCCGTTGGGGTGAGGTCTCCAGCCCCGTCACCGGCTCACCCCAACGGGTGATTTCGAAGGCGAATCGGCTATGGGAGCATGCGCCAAGGCCCCCAGATACGGCCTTACCTTTCGTGCCAGGTCAATAAAGAGAACAACGCCATGAACGCACGCTTCATCACCTCACGTCGCACCCGCTCCCGCCCTCGAGATAGCCACAGCGCCTGAACGAAGGTCCGCCTTCAGCCCAATCGCCCTCTCCCTCGACAGTATCGAGCTCGCTCGCATACTGCGGCGTCCTGCACCCGGAGTCAGCCATGCATACAACAACCACAACCGCTGCGCATTCCACGGCACATTCGAGCGCTGCCAGTACCCGCTTTCGCAAATCCATGGGCATGACCGCCCTGGTGCTCTTCGGCCTCGCCTACATGGTGCCGCTGGCAGTGTTCTCCGCCTACGGACTGGTTGCCCAGATCACCAAGGGCCACCTGCCAACCGCCTACCTGCTGACCCTGGGCGCCATGCTCTTCACCGCCTACAGCTACGGCCGCATGGTCCAGGCGCATCCCTACTCGGGCTCGGTCTATACCTACACGCGCAAAGCCTTCGGCGCCCACGCAGGGTTCATGGCGGGGTGGACGCTGCTGCTCGACTACATTTTCCTGCCACTGCTCAGCTACCTGCTGATCGGCATCTACATGTCGGAATACTTCCCGACGGTCCACGCCTGGGTGTGGGTACTGGGCGCCATCGGCGCGGTGACCTTCCTCAACCTGATCGGCATCGAGTCGGTGACCCGGGTCAACGGCATTCTGGTGGTCGCGCAACTGGTATTCATCGTGGTGTTCGTGGCCTTGTCCATCAACAGCCTGTCTACCCAAGTGCAGCCGATATCGCTGACCGCGCCCTTCTACCATGAAGGTTTCAGCGCCTCGGCGATCATGGCCGGCGCTGCCGTGCTGTGCCTGTCGTTCGTGGGCTTCGACGCAGTCTCGACCATGGCCGAGGAAACCAGCGACCCGACCCGGCGCATCCCGCGGGCAATCATGGCGGTGTCGCTGATCGGCGGCCTGCTGTTTCTGGTGGTGTCCTACTTCGCGCAACTGGTGCACCCGGACTGGAGCAGCTTCGCCAACCCGGACTCCGCCCCGGTAGAGGTGATGAACAGCGCAGGCGGGCGCCTGCTGGCCAGCGCCTTTACCGCCACCTATGTGGCAGGCTGCTTCGCCTCGGCAATGGCCTCCCAGGCCAGTGTGTCGCGGGTGCTGTTCGCCATGGGCCGTGACGGCGCCCTGCCCCGTGCCTTCGGCCAACTGGTGACGAAAAAACGCGTCCCGGCCTTCGCAATCCTGGTGGTTGGCCTGGTCTCGCTGAGTGCGCTGTTCATCAGCCTGGACACCGTCGCCAACATGATCAGCTTCGGCGCGCTGTTCGCCTTCTCGGCGGTCAACCTGGCGGTGGTCAAGCACTACCTGGCCGACCAGAAACTGCGCGGTACGGCAAACTGCATGCGTTACGGCCTGATCCCGGGGTTGGGTTTTCTCAGCACGCTGTGGCTGTGGACCAGCCTGTCGAGCATGTCCTTCACCATCGGCCTGTGCTGGATGGCGCTGGGCCTGGTGTTGCTGATCGGCCTTACTCGCGCGTTCCGGGTGAAGCTGCCTGAGTTGCAGATGGCCGATTGACCAGCGTCAGGCTGACCTTGAATGACAACGCCGACGATGACTCGTCGGCGTTTTCGCGTCAGCGCGGCTTGCTCATGTAGCTTTCCAGCGGATCACGCTCCAGCACCCCATGGGCATTGGCCAGCGCATCGATGAACAGGGAAAACAGCTCGGACTGCGTACCAATGTCGAGCTTGGCGTAGACATGCTTGCGGTGGGACTTGATGGTGTCTTCGGAAACCTTGAGACGCTCGGCCAGCGACTTCGTCGAATGCCCGCGCAGGATGAGCTGGGCAATCCGGCACTCGCGCTCGGTCAGCAAGGACGAACCGAAATTGCTCAAGGCTGCATGTACACGCTGCTCCCAGACCTTCTCCTCGCGCCCGCCACGGCCCTGGTACCCCTCGAAATGCTTGGTCAGCACCGCCAGCACCCACGGGCTGATGCACTTGAAACGTGACTTTGCCGCCTCGTCGAGCTCGTCGGTGAAGGCCAACGACACCGCCAGGCTCAGGCTCTCGTCCAGCTGCAGGAGGTAGTTGATCTCGTCCTCCAGGTGCGAGTGCCGGTAGAACGCCAGGTAGTACTCGCTGAGCTTGAAGTGATCAGGTGCAACATCGGCCAGCGTATAGCAGCCTGAGTCGGACCTTTCCATGCACTGGTCGTAGAACGGATCGAGCAGGTAGAAACCGGACAGGTATCGCCGTACGTTGCCTTCCGGCCGCCATGGGCCAGGCCCATCGCATTCCGACCAGGCCGATGGCAAGCCCTCGCGCGGGTAGAGGTAGACCGTGCTGGCCTTGACCGGGCCGACCAAGGCCAGCGCGTCGAACAGCGCCGTGGCGAAACCCTGGGCGCCGATGGCGGCGGTGACTTTCGCCATCGCCTCGAACCATGGGACTGATGAGAGCTGATCGATTTGCACGTCTGTAACCCCTGGAATTCCGCTGGTCGGATGGTGCCATGGGCTTGTGCGTCGGGGAATCACCCGTTGGGGTGAGCGGGTCGGGATCGCCGGCCAGACGCTGGCGCACTGTCAGGACAACAGTGCCTCGGAGGATGACTGGACTGGCACCTGGTGCCTGAGCGGCTGCTGCCAGGCCAGCTTTGCCTGGACATCGACGGCAGCGTCCATGACCTTCTGCGCCCAGTGCTTATCCTTGGGGCAGACTACGACAACGCGAAAACCATGGTCGTCGCCTTCGATGCGCACGCCTTCGGAATCATCGACATGCAGGTCGATATCGAATGCCGGCGGGAATTTCGAGGGAGGGTTTTCAAGACCGTTGACGTTCAGCACATGCTGGTGCCGGTCGCTGTTGACAACGCCATCGACGCGGATGCCGTAGAGCAACAGCCACCGACGGATGTAGGAAGGTGTGCGGCCGGACGAGGTATAGATCCAGACGCTATAGCCCTGGCGACGCAGATCGCGAATCAACGCGCGGGTGCCGATGCGCAGCGGCTCGCCCAGCCAACGGTGAACGAAGCCCGGCAGCTTGCTGTGCTCTTCGGGGCTGTGGTGCGGCAGGCAAGCCAGCGTGTCGTCGATGTCGAACGAGATACGTACCCGCGGGCGCCTGAAGGCCCGGGTAACGCCCTGCCAGGCCTGGCGGCTGCCGGCGCGCCATTGCTTGAGCATCGGGTAGCGACCCATCAGCGAACCTCCCGGCAGGCAGGCGTTGCGGCCTCGCCCAGGAAGAATTTTTCCGGATCGGGCGACTGCGCTTCCAGGAACGCCGCATACTTTTTCTTGATCTTGGGCAATTCGTACAAGGCCTTTACACCATGCTTGGCAGAGTTGCGTATGACCGAGGACGGGTTGAAATAGCCCTCGGCGTTGTCCAGCGTCAGCACGAACGGCGGTAGCCCTGCGCGCATCAGCAGATAACTGACGATGAGCGACCCCGTGCGGTTGTTGCCTTCAATGAACAGCTGCGGCTTGCTCAGGATGCGAACATACACGCCTGCTGCGCGTTTCCACACCGAATCGCTGCCATACGAGCAATACCAGTTGTACAGGTCCTTGATGCCGCCTTCGACGTTGTTGAAGAAGTGTTCTTCGGTGGCGATCAGGTGCTGGGCGAACTCCACTCGACGTTCAGGATCGCTACCACACAGCACCGTGGCGTTGATCTCCAGCATCAGGTTCAACTGCTGCAAGTCGAACAGGTCGATACCCCGCGCGACATAGTCGTCAATCAGGGCATAGCCTTCAAGCACATTTTGCAGCACCTCATCGGTGAACGGGTCACGCGGTTCGGTAAAGTGCTTGCTGAGCTCGGTGAAACGCCGCTGCACATCCCGCAGTGCACGTTCTACCGCTGACAGGTCAAGACGACGCGTCGCACGCATAAGTAATCTCTGGAAACACTAAAAAAGTAAAAGCGGTCGGACTGTCGCAGCGGCCATCCTGGCCTGCGACATCCAACCGCTTCGGTCGAGTGAACGATCAGCTGAACTTGCCGCTGATGTAGTCACTGGTCAGTTGTTCGCGCGGGTTCTGGAAGATCTGGGTGGTTGGACCCATCTCGACCAGGTAGCCGGTGCGCGAGCCTTGCGAGATGTCCACCGAGAAGAACGCGGTGGTGTCGGCAACACGGATCGCCTGCTGCATGTTGTGGGTCACCAAGGCGATGGTGTAGTCCTTCTTGAGCTCCACCATCAGCTCTTCGACGCGCCGGGTCGCGATCGGGTCGAGTGCCGAGCAGGGTTCGTCAAGCAGCAGCACTTCCGGCTCTGTGGCAATGGCACGGGCGATGCACAGGCGCTGCTGCTGCCCGCCGGACAGCGACAGGCCGCTGACCTTGAGCTTGTCCTTCACTTCGTCCCACAGCGCTGCACCTTGCAGGGCATGCTTGACGCGGTCGCCCAGGTCGCCCTTGTAACGGTTCAGGCGGAGGCCGAATGCGACGTTGTCGAAGATGCTCATCGAGAACGGGTTCGGTTGCTGGAACACCATGCCGATGTAGCGGCGCACCACCACCGGGTCCACACCCTTGCCATAGACATCCTGGCCGAGGAAGTGCACGTGGCCTTCGAAACGGAACCCCTTCACCAGGTCGTTCATGCGGTTGAGGCTACGCAGCACGGTACTCTTGCCGCAGCCGGACGGGCCGATGAAACCGGTGATCTTGTTCTTTTCGATCGGTACATGGCTGTCGCGGACCGCCATGAAGTTGCCGTAGAAAATCTTGTCCAGTTTGCAGTCCATGACCACTGGTGCCTGGTTGACCAACGGAGCGGCTCTTTGCGCAGTCGATACGTTCAAGTTGGATGCTCCCGTTCTCAATACTTAGGCTTGCCGAAAACACGGCTGAGAATATTCACGACCAGCACGATCATCACCAGTACCAGCGAGGCCGCCCAGGCGAGCTCCAGCTGGTTGTCGAAAGGCATGCCGGAGAAGTTGTAGATCAGTACCGCCAGCGAGGCCGTGGGGTTCATCACCGCCAGGCTGCCATCGTGGTAGATCCAGTAGTTGCTGAACAATGCGGTGAACAGCAGCGGCGCGGTTTCGCCTGCGGCGCGGGCCACGGCGAGCATGACGCCCGTAAGGATGGCCGGCATGCCGGTCGGCAGGATGATCTTCCAGATCACCTGGGCGCGGGTACAGCCCATGCCGTAGGCGGCGTCCTTCATGATCTTGGGCACCATCTTCATCGCCTCTTCGGCGGTCAGCACGACGATCGGCAGCATCAGTACCGCCAGCGCCACACCACCGGCCGGTGCGGAATACGTGCCGGTGGTCATGACCACCAGGGCATAGGCGAACACGCCAGCCAGGATCGACGGCAGGCCGGTCAGCATCTTGGCGGCAAAGCGCGACGCATTGGCAAGCTTGCTGTCCGGACCGAGCTCGGCGAGGAAGATCGCCGCCAGGATGCCGACCGGCACCGCGATGGCAGCGGCGATACCGACCATGACGAAGGTACCGGCCATGGCGTTGCCGAAACCACCGCCCATCTCGAAGCCGGTGGGCGGCAGCTCGGTGAACACCTCCAGGCTCAGGCGTGCACCGCCGCGGGTGATCAGCATGTAGAGCACGGAAATCAGCGGCACGCTGGCCAGCAGGGCCACGCACCAGACCATCGTGGTCAGGGTCAGGCTGCGCAGGGCGCGGCCCTCGAACCGGCGCTGCAGGCTGGGCAATGCAGTTGCAGGGGTCGTGAGGTCGGTCATTATTTATTACCCCGCTGGGCGTAGAGCATGATCAGCGATCCGATGACGTTCACCAGCAGGGTGATGAACATCAGTACCAGCGCCGCGTACATCAGCACCTCGACCTCGTTCGGCCCGGCTTCAGGGAAGTTCAGGGCCAGCAAGGCCGCCAGCGTGTTGGCCGGGGCGAACAGGGAAAGCGTGATGGTGTTGGCGTTGCCCACCAGCATGGCCAGCGCCATGGTCTCGCCAAGGGCACGGCCCAGGCCGAGCACCAGGGAGCCGAAGATGCCAGTGGCGGCAGACGGCACCATCACCTTGAGGATGGCTTCCCAGTGGGTGGTGCCCATGCCGTAGGCTGCCTGCTTGGTCTTCATCGGCACGCTGGTCAGCGCATCCTGGGACACGGCGGCCACGGTGGGCAGAATCATGATGGCGAGCACCAGTGCTGCTGGCAGCAACCCGGGCCCACTCAAGGAGGAACCGAAGAACGGAATCCAGCCCAGTTCGCTGTTCAACCATGCGGTCAGCGGACGGATCGCCGGGATCACCACATAGATGCCCCACAGGCCGTAGACGACGCTGGGGATGGCGGCGAGCAGCTCGACGATGGTGCGAAACACCGCAGCGAGTTTTGCGGGCAGGAAATCCTGGGTGAGGAAAATCGCCATGCTGATACCGAAGAAACCGGCGATCAGCAATGCAATCAGGGCGCTGTAGAGCGTGCCCCAGATCGCCGGCAGAATGCCGTATTTGCCTTGGTTAACGTCCCACACGCTGCCGAAGAGCACATCGAATCCGTGCTTTTCCATACCCGGCAGCGCCTTGCGCCCTACTTCGTAGACCAGCGCAAAGACCAGTGCCAGCACCAGCACCACGCCGATACGTGCAAGTACACGGAACGTACGGTCGACCAGGAAATCCTTGGTTGACGGCGGCTGGCATGCAGAGTCGGGGTTATCCGGAATGGCAAAAGGTGTGTTCATGGATTATTTCCGGGACAGGGGCAGAGGCGCCCGGCATGCCTGCAAGGCAGGCCGGGCGCAACCTGGCAGTCTTACTGGATGTTCTGGGCCGCTTTGCGCACCTGGTCGACAACCGACTGCGGCAGCGGGATGTAGCCCATCGAGTCGGCGATCTTCTGACCTTCGGTCAGGCTGTACTCGATCATGTCGCGCATGGCCTTGGCCTTGGCGGGGTTACCGTTGTCCTTGCGGAAGATCATCCAGGTGTACGAGGTGATCGGGTAGGACTTGGCACCGTCCGGGTCAGGCAGCCAGGCCACCAGGTTTTCCGGCATCTTCACTGCTGCCAGTGCTTCGGCACCGCTTTCGGCGTTCGGTACGACATACTGGCCGGCCTTGTTCTGCAGGGCAGCGAAGTCGACCTTGGCCAGCTTGGCGAAGCCGTATTCGATGTAGCCGATGGCGCCCGGAGTCTGGCGTACGGTGGCGGTCACGCCGTCGTTCTTCGGCGACTTGATGAACTTGTCGGTCGCCGGCCAGTTCACGGTGTTGCCCTCGCCCAGCGCTTCCTTGAAGCCAGGGTTGATAGCCGACAGGTGCTTGGTGAAGACGGCGGTGGTACCGCTGGAATCTGCACGCACGACCACGGTGATCGGGGTGGCAGGCAGCTTCAGCTCAGGGTTGGCAGCGGCGATCTTCGGATCGTTCCACTGGGTGATCTTGCCCAGGAAGATGTCGGAGTAGACGTCGCGCGGCAGCTTCAGGCCCTTGGGGTTGCCTGGCAGGTTGTAGGCCAGGACGATCTCGCCCGCAGTCATCGGCAGCAGTTGAACGCCCTCGCCGACCTTGGCAATTTCTTCGTCTTTCATGGCCGAGTCGCTGGCGGCGAAGTCGACGGTCTTGTTCAGGAAGTCCTGGACACCGGCACCACTCCCCTTGGACTGGTAATCGACGGTGACCCCATCGGTCTTCTTGCTGAAATCCTTGAACCAGGTCAGGTAGATCGGTGCAGGGAAGCTCGCGCCGGAACCGGTCAGGCGGACGTTTTCTGCGGCGAAGGCCGAAGTGGCGCTAAGCGAGACGGCAACGGCGAGTGCAGCAGACTTCATCAGGCGTATCATGGAAAAGCGCTCCGTGTGATGGCCGGAACACTTTGCAGCAGCTGTATTACAACTTTGTGACCATTGGGTGGCAAACCACCTGCTCAGCCCCCATGAATCGGGCCGACAAGGCAATTTGATGCCATTTCGTAGTAACTAAATGTGACTAGTACCCAGCGGCAGTCACCAGCAACTGAAAATCAAATGACCTTCACCGAACGCCCGATGAACTTCACAGGGCCAGTCGGCCGGCCCGTGGGTGAGCCGCCCGCCTTCTCCAGCGTCAGTTCGAACAACTGATTGGGTTCAAGAGGCGGCAGGTCGCGCAGCGGAACGCGATACTGCTCGCCAGGCTTGACCAAGCCCAGGGAGACTGGCGCCTGCCATTGCTCACCCTTGGTCCAGAATTGCAGGGTCATCCCTTCGGGCACCTGATCCCGACCCAGCGGGACCAACGCGATGGTCTGCGCATCGCTGGCCTGCACGACCCAGCCGGGCACCTGATCGGTCGGCGCTACCAGCACCACCAGGTAATGGGTCGTCGCAGGACGGGTGGTCAGCAGGGCCAGGCTCAGCAGCACCGTCGCCGCCAGACCGGCGACGCTCACGCCTTGCCATAGGGCCAGACGACTCCACCATCGGTTTGTCGGACGCACCTGGCGGGCCTGCTCCGAAATACTGCGGTCGATCCGTCGCCACAGACGCGTGCTTGGCTTTTGCGGCTCGGCCAGCGTGGTCAACTCGAGCAGGCGCGCTTCCCAACGGTCGACAGCCGCCCGCAAGTCCGGCTCGCGGTCCAGTCGCGCAAGCACCGCAGCGCGCTGTTCGGCAGACAACGTCCCCAACACATACTCCCCCGCCAGCACGTCGAGCAGTTGCTTAGGGTCATCGGTTGAACCCGGCGTCATGTCATGCACTCCCGCAGCGCCTCGAGGCTTCGCTTGATCCACGCCTTGACCGTCCCCAGCGGCGCCCCCATCAGGCTGGCGATTTCCGCGTGGCTGCAGCCGTCTACATAGGCATGCAGGACACACCGCTGCGGTGCAGGCTGCAGTTGCTCAAGGCAGCGATAGATCTTCGCGGAGCCTGACCAGATGGCGCCCTCGTCGAATTCCCCAACCAAGGTCGCGATGTCCGCGTCGTCCAACGCCGTCTCCGGTCGGCTGTCGCGCACGGCATTCAAGGCCAGGTGGCGGTTGATGCTGTAGATCCAGCCCCGGGCCGAACCTCGCGTCGCATCGAAGCTGGTCGCCCGCGTCCAGATGCGAATGAACGCGTCGTGGACGATATCCTCGGCCATGGCATCATCGCGCACGATGCGCCGCACCACCCCGAGCAAACGCGAACCTTCATGGTCGTAGAGCGCCTGCAAGGCGCTGCGGTCACCCCGCGCGCAAGCGGCAAGGCAACCCTGGAAATCGAAAGGCGTAACGGATGAATTCACTCTCGGCACGGTCCTGTGTCGGCGCTGACACCCGGCCTTGCGGCCGGGGCTCGTAGAGCAGCGTAGATGATCCATTGCCAAGCGTGGGTTCAACCACGCGTCATTTTGCAGACCAGAAGATGTAGTCGGCCTGGTACTTGACGATCTGCTGCGCCCCCTTGTTCTGCGCTGTACAGGCCATTGCCGGCGCCACACCGCCCTGGGTGGCGAGGCGCTGGATGTAGCTGACCCCGTGCATTGCCCCTTTACCCTCGGCCGGATTCGCCTTGACCAGTTGATACGGCAGATCGCCTTTGCCCGCAGGGGCTACGGCAAGCTGGGTGCCGGTGACTTTCGAGCCGTCCTTGGCCTGCCAGGTGGCGGGCGGGCCAAAGTAGTCGCCGACAGCCTTGCCACTGCGGTCGCTGAGGGTCGCCTTGGGACCGACGAAGAACCACTCGGTCTCGCCCGGCGCATTGCTTTTGTCCCGGCACTCGTAGGTGATTTCACCGACGCCGACGGTTTCGAGCATGACCGTGTGCCCTGCGGGCACCTTGATGGCATCGGGCACCGCAGCATGGGCAGCCTGTTGCGCGAGCGTGAAGCTCGATACGAGCAGGATCGAGGCAAACGGGATTTTCATGGGATGGACTCCTGGTGGGCACTCGGTTGGACAGTCGATGACTGTTGTCTTCCTGTACCCGCCAGCAGCCGTTGTGGATGCAGGCGAGGCGTTCCTGGCGACGAACGGTCGCAGGACGCCTATTCGGTGGACTCCACCACGCCCTGATCCTCGCCCAGGAACCCACCGCTCTGATGCTGCCACAACCGCGCATAGGTGCCGTTTCTGGCCAGCAGTTCAGCGTGGGTGCCCTGCTCGATGATGCGCCCTTCATCCATCACGATGAGCCTGTCCATGGCCGCGATGGTGGACAGCCGGTGAGCGATGGCGATCACCGTCTTGCCCTGCATCATGTCATCGAGGCTTTCCTGGATGGCGACCTCGACCTCCGAGTCCAACGCACTGGTGGCCTCGTCGAGCAGCAGGATCGGGGCATTCTTGAGCATCACCCGCGCAATCGCGATGCGCTGGCGCTGGCCACCGGACAGCTTGATGCCACGCTCGCCGACCAAGGTGTCGTAGCCGGTGTGCCCTTGGCGGTCGCTCAACTGGCTGATGAAGCCATCGGCCTGGGCACTGGCGGCAGCACGACGGATCTGCGCCTCGCTCGCCTCGGGGCGACCGTAGGCGATGTTGTCGCGAATCGAACGGTGCAACAGGGAGGTGTCCTGGGTGACCATGCCGATCGCGCTACGCAGGCTGTCCTGGGTGACCTGGGCAATGTTCTGCCCATCGATGCGGATCTCGCCGCTGTCCACGTCATAGAAACGCAGCAGCAGGTTGATCAGCGTCGACTTGCCCGCACCGGAGCGGCCGACCAGGCCGATCTTCTCGCCGGGGCGGATCTCAAGGCTCAGGCCATCGAGCACCTGGCGCTCGCCGTTATAGTTGAACCGCACATTATCGAAGCTCACCGCCCCGCCGTGGGTCACCAGCTCTCCCGCGTTCGGCACATCCTGGACCTTGGGGCCGGTGGTCAGGGTCACCATGCCGTCCTGCACGGTGCCGATGTTCTCGAACAGCGAGGTCATCTGCCACATGATCCAGTGCGACATGCCATTGACGCGCAGTGCCATGGCAGTGATCGCCGCCACTGCGCCGGCGCCCACTTCGCCCTGGTGCCACAGCCACAAGGCGTAACCTCCCGCGCCCATGATCAGGCCGACCACCAGCGCCTGGTTGGCGATCTCGAACAGGCTGACCAGGCGCATCTGGCGAAAGCCGGTCTGCTTGAAATCTTCCATCGCCGCACGGGCGAAGTGTGCCTCGCGCCGGGAGTGGGAAAACAGTTTCACCGTGGTGATGTTGGTGTAGGCATCCGAAACCCGCCCTGTCATCGACGAGCGGGCATGGGCCTGTTCCTGGCCGACCTTTCCCAGGCGCGGGACGAAATACACCATGGTCAGGCCGAACAGCACCACCCAGGCAATGAACGGCAACATCAGCTTGAGCGCGAAGCCGCCAGCCAGGGCAATGATCGCCACGAAGTACACGCCGATACCCGGCAGGATCTCGATCAGGGTGAACAGCACCTCACGCACCGCCAGCGCCGTCTGCATCACCTTGGTGGTGACCCGGCCAGAGAACTCGTCGGAGAAGAACGACAAGCTCTGGCGCAGCATCAGGCGATGGAAATCCCAACGCAGGCGCAGCGGCAGGTTGATCGCTAGCACCTGATGCTGCACCAGCGTGCGCCCCGCCACCAGGGCGATACTGACCAGCAGCACGGCCCCCGCGCCCCACAGCACCCTCGCTTCCTCGGCGGTCACCGCATCGCCCACTTTCCAGGTCGAAAGCAGGTCCACCACCTGGCCGAGGAAGGCGAACAGCCAGGCCTCGTAGATCGACACTGCCGCGCTGAGCAGCGCCAGCGCCACGATATAGCCCCGGGCGCCGCGCGTGCAGGCCCACATGAACCGTGCCAGGCCCATGGGCGGTGGTGGGGCTTCGTCGGGTGGGAAGGGGTCTAGCCAACGCTCGAATATGCGCAGCATGGAAGTCTCCGAATAAGCCAAACAAGGGATTGTGCCAGTTCATGACGCCAGGTGGCGGAAATTGACATCGACAGCGGTGCGCAGCCGGCGACCAGGCGCCAGCGGTCAGATGAAGGAATTTTCATTTTCCACGCCAGCGCGCTGCTACCGGGGTGAGCGGCACGTCACGCTGCTCGCTGGCCATGACCGACCTTGAGCCGACCGCCGAGCTTGCGTAGCATCCCCGGCCCTTGGGGCCGCAGACGGCCCACTGCGGGCCAGCCCTCGCCTTCACTCGTCATCACTTCACCGAGCCCCCATGCCACAGCCGATTCCCCTCAAGGACCACGAAAAGGAAAAGCAGCTGGTCAACCGCCGGCTGCTGGTCTGCGCCGCGCTGACCCTGGGCCTGGTTGCCGTGCTGATCGGCAGGCTGTACGTCTTGCAGGTGCTGCAGCACGACCAGCAATCGGCGGTCTCGGAGAACAACCGCGTGCACGTGCTGCCCATCGCCCCCGAACGCGGGTTGATCTACGACCGTAACGGCGTGGTGCTGGCCGACAACAAGCCCAGCTTCAACCTCACCATGACCCGCGAGCGCACCAACGGCCAGACCCCCGCCGTGCTCGATGCCCTGGCCAAGATCCTGAACCTCTCCGACGACGACCGCGCCCAGTTCGACAAAGACCTGCGCCGTGGCCGCAAGCCGTTCGAACCAGTCACCCTGATGTTCGGCCTGAGCGAAGAGCAGATCGCGCTGATCGCGGTCAATCAGTTCCGCCTGCCCGGCCTGGACGTCGAGCCGCAGTTCATTCGCGAATACCCGCTGGCCGAACACTTCGCCCATTCGGTCGGCTACGTCGGACGGATCAACGAAAAGGAAGCCAAGACCCTCGACAGCACCGAGTACCGCGGCACCCAGTCGATCGGCAAGACAGGCGTCGAGCGCTTCTACGAAAACGAACTGCACGGCCATGTGGGGTATGAGGAAGTCGAGACCAATGCCCAGGGGCGGGTCATGCGCGTGCTGCGCCATCACGATCCGGTGCCGGGCAAGGATATCGTCCTGAGCCTGGACGCCAAACTGCAGCAGGCCGCCGAAAAGGCCCTGGGCGATCGCCGCGGCGCGGTGGTGGCGCTGGATCCAGCCACGGGCGACGTGCTGGCGATGGTCAGCAACCCCAGCTTCGACCCCAACCTGTTCGTCAAGGGCATCAGCTTCAAGCAATACGCCGCGCTGCGCGACTCGATCGACCGTCCGCTGTTCAACCGCGTGCTGCGCGGGCTGTATGCGCCAGGCTCGACGGTCAAGCCGGAAGTGGCCATCGCCGGCCTGGACAGCGGCGTGATCAACCCAGGTAGCCGCGTGTTCGACCCCGGCTACTACGAGCTACCCAACTACGACCACAAGTACCGCAACTGGAACCGCAGCGGCGATGGCTGGGTGGACATGTACACCGCCATCATGCGTTCCAACGACACCTACTTCTACGACCTGGCGCACAAGCTGGGCATCGACCGCCTGCACGACTACATGGCCGAGTTCGGCCTGGGCCAGAAGGTCTCGCTGGACATGTTCGAGGAAGCGCCCGGCCTGATGCCGTCTGCACAATGGAAACGCGCCACCCGCCGCCAGGCCTGGTTCCCCGGCGAAACCTTGATCCTCGGCATCGGCCAAGGCTACATGCAGGTCACCCCGCTGCAACTGGCGCAGGCCACCAGCCTGCTGGCCAGCAAGGGGGTGTGGCACCGTCCGCACCTGGCCATGACCGTGGGTGGCGAGCACCCGGTCGACCCGAACCCGATGCCCGACATCGTGCTGCATGACAAACGCGCCTGGGACCAGGTCAGCCAGGGCATGCAGATGGTCATGCACGACCCGCGTGGCATCGCCCGTGCGGCCGCCGCTGGCGCGCAGTACCGGATTGCCGGCAAGAGCGGCACCGCGCAAGTGGTGGCGATACGCCAGGGCGAGCGCTACAACCGCGACAAGACCCTGGAGCGGCACCGCGACAACGCCCTGTTCGTGGGTTTCGCCCCCGCCGAGCATCCCTCCATCGTGGTGGCGGTGATGATCGAGAACGGCGAGGCTGGCGGCCGGGTGGCCGGACCTGTGGTGCGCGAGATCATGGATGCCTGGTTGCTGGATGACCAAGGGCACCTGAAGGAGCAGTACGCCGGGAGCGCGGGCAAGGGCGCGGTACCGCACGGCTGATGCCAGGCTGCCCGCCTCCTGTGGACGCGGGTTCCCCCATCACCGCAACGGATACAGCGCCTCGTCGAACTGCTCCAGACGCGGGAACACCAGTGGCTGGTCATCCGAAAGCTGTTCCAGACGCTGACGATACTGCACCAGGAACTCACCCCGCGCCTCGTCGCTGATATAGGGCACGTGCCAGGCCACGAACGGCGCCAGCACCTCGAAACCGACATAGGCCAAGGTGCCGCGCAGGATCGGCCGCAGCATGTCTTCCAGCGGCCCGTGGATCGCCCCCTCGCCGAACATGTGCTCACGCCCGCCCAGGGTCACGGTCACCAGCGCCTTCTTGCCCGCCAGGCCACCCTGGTCGTAGAAGCGCTTGCCGCCATAGCACACCCCCGACACCAGCACCCGGTCGATCCAGCCCTTGAGCATGGCCGGGGCGGAGAACCAGAAGATCGGGAAGTTCAGTACCAGCAGATCGGCCCACAGCAGCTTGTCCAGTTCCTGCTGGATATCCGCGGCGATGGAGCCGCTCTTGACGCCCAGGCGCTGTTCCAGCGCATAGACCAGATACTCGGGGTTCTCACGGGTGCTGAAATCCTCGGCGCTGGCCACCGGATTCCAGCCCATGGCGTACAGGTCGCTGACCTGCACCTGGTGTCCCTGGGCCTTGAAAGTCTCCACCGCCTGGTCGCGCAGGGCGGCGGTGAAGGAATGCGGTTCAGGGTGGGCGTGGACGATCAGTACGTTCATGGAAGCTGTCCTTCGGCAATTGGCTGGGTAGTGGCAGCGGCGCGACCGGCCAGCAGGCGGTCGAGCCAGTCCGGGTCCATCTGCGGTTCGGAAGAGAACAGCAGCCCGGTGTAATCCTGATAAGGCGGAGTGAAGATCGACTCGCGCCGCCCCTGGTCCACCACCCTGCCCCGCTGCATCACCATCACCTCGTCGGCGATGGCGCGCACGGTGGCCACATCGTGGGTGATGAACAGGTAGGCCACGCCCAGCTGGCGCTGGATGCGGTCAAGCAGCTTGAGCACGCCTTCGGCCACCAGCTGATCGAGGGCCGAGGTCACCTCGTCGCAGATGATCAGTTGCGGCTCGGCGGCCAGGGCCCGGGCGATGCATACCCGCTGCTTTTGCCCGCCGGACAGTTCGCGGGGCTGGCGCTCCATGAACCTGGCAGGGTCCAGCTCGATCATCTCCAGCAGTTCGGCGACTCGCTCACGCAGCGCCCTGCCCTTGAGCCCCAGGTAGAACGCCAGTGGGCGACCGATGATGTCGACGATACGCTGGCGTGGATTGAGCGCGGTGTCGGGGATCTGGTAGATCATCTGGATGCGTCGCAACTGTTCCTTGCTGCGCCGCCGGTAGTCGGCCGGCAAGGCTTCACCGTCGTACAGCACCTGGCCGCTGCTCGGTTGCAGGAGCCCGGTAATCAGCCGCGCAGTGGTGCTCTTGCCGCTGCCGGACTCGCCAATCACCGCCAGCGTCTGGCCGCGCTGCAGCTTGAGCGACACATCGTGCAGCACCGGCTGGGCGCCGTAGCTGGCCGAGGCATTGCGCACCTCGAGCAGTGGCCGGGCCTGCGCCTGGCTGGGCTTGGGTTCGGTATGGAAGCTGCGCACCGCCCACAGCGAACGGGTGTAGTCCTGGCTCGGGGCGCCGAGCATGGTGCGGGTGGCAGCCTCCTCGACCAGGCTGCCGTGGCGCAGCACCATGATACGGTCGGCGATCTGCGCCACCAGGGCCAGGTCGTGGCTGATGTACAACGCTGCGCTGCCGAAGCGCTTGACCGCATCGCGAATGGCGGCGATCACCTCGATCTGGGTGGTCACGTCGAGCGCAGTGGTCGGCTCGTCGAACACGATCAAGTCCGGGTGGCAGGCCATGGCCATGGCGGTCATCACCCGCTGCAGTTGGCCACCAGACACCTGGTGCGGGTAGCGCCGGCCGATGTTCTCCGGGTCCGGCAGGCGCAGCACGCGGTACAGTTCGACCGCCTCGGCCTCGGCGGTGGCACGGTCGATTCCGCCGTTGATCACGGCGGTTTCCACATGCTGGTCGATCAACCGATGCGCCGGGTTGAACGACGCCGCAGCGCTCTGCGCCACGTAGGCCACCCGTAGGCCACGCAGCTTGCGCAGTACTTCGGGGGCCGCGCCGACCAGTTCCTGGCCGTCGAAGCACACCGAGCCACGAGCGATGCGGCAGCCGTCGCGCACGTACCCCATCGCAGCGAGGCCAAGGGTCGACTTGCCCGCCCCCGACTCACCGATCAAGCCCAGTACCTCGCCGCGCTGCAGGGTCAGGTCGATGCCCTTGACCAGCGGGTGCCAGGCGTCGTCGGAGTGACCTTCGATATGCAGGTCGCGGATTTGCAGTAGCGGTTTCATGCTCAGCACTCCTTCAGGCCGCTGGACTTGTGCAGCACCCAGTCGACGACGAAATTCACGCTGACGGTAATCAGCGCCACCGCCAGCGCCGGCAGCAGCGGGCTGACATCGCCGAAGGTGATCAGCACGGCGTTGTCGCGCACCATGCTGCCCCAATCGGCGGTGGGCGGCTGGATGCCCAGGCCGAGGAACGACAGTGCACTGATGAACAGGAAGACAAAGCAGAAGCGCAGGCCGAACTCGGCGATCAGCGGCGCTGCGGCATTGGGCAGCACCTCGCGGGTGACCAGCCACCACAACCCTTCCCCGCGCAGCCGCGCCGCCTCGACGAAGTCCTGCACCACCACGCTCATCGCCACCGCCCGCGACAGGCGGAACACCCGGGTGGCATCGAGCAGCGCGATCACCAGCACCAGCGAGGTGGTGGTGGTGCCGACCACGCTGAGAATCAGCAAGGCGAAGATCAGTTGCGGGATGGCCATGAGGATGTCCACCACCCGCGACATGCCCTGGTCGATCCAGCCACCGCGAATAGCCGCCACCAGCCCGCAGAAGCCGCCCAGGGCGAAGGCCAGCACGGTGGTCAGGAAGGCGATGCCAAGAGTATTGCGTGCGCCGTAGACCAGGCGGCTGAACATGTCGCGGCCCAGGTTGTCGGTGCCGAGCAGGAACTGACCGCCCCAGGGTGCGAAGCCCTCGCCGACCACTTCGGTTTCGCCGAACGGCGCCACCAGCGGCGCGAACAGCGCCACCAGCACATACAGCAGGATCACCAGCAGGCCGAACTTGGCGCTCAGCGGCGCACGGCGCAATTGCGTGTACAGGCTCATGGGCTACCCCTTCGGATGCATCAGGCGCGGGTTGCTGGCGATCGACAGCACATCGGCACTGGTGTTGAGCAGGATGTAGGTGGCGGCGAAGATCAGGCTGCAGGCCTGCACCACCGGGATGTCGCGCTTGGCCACCGAGTCGACCAGCAACTGGCCCAGGCCCGGATAGACGAACACCACCTCGACCACCACCACGCCAACCACCAGGTACGCCAGGTTCAGCGCCACCACGTTGACGATCGGCGCCAGGGCGTTGGGCAAGGCATGGCGGAAGATGATCCGCGCCTGGCCGATACCCTTGAGCCGGGCCATCTCGATGTAGGGGCTGGCGAGCAGGTTGATCAGCGAGGCGCGGGTCATGCGCATCATCTGCGCCACCACCACCAGGCTCAGGGTCAGCACCGGCAGCAGCGAGCGCTCCAGCACCTCGCCCAGGGAGGCATCCGGGGAGAGGTTGGAGATGCTTGGCAGCCAGCCCAGCTTCACCGCAAACACCAGGATCAGGATGTAGGCGACGAAGAACTCCGGGAACGACACCGCACTCAGGGCGCTGGTGTTGAGCAGCCGGTCGAACCAGCTGTTGCGGTACAGCGCCGCCAGCATGCCCAGCAGCAGCGCCAGTGGCACCGACACCAGGGCCGCCAGCAGCGCCAGGCTGAAGGTGTTGCCCAGGCGTGCGCCGATCAGCTCGGCGATCGGCCGCTGGTTGGCCAGCGACACGCCGAGATCGCCTTGCAGCAGTTGCCAGCCCCAGTGGAAGAAGCGCGTCAGCGCTGGCTGGTCCAGGCCCAGCTGGAGGCGCAGCGCAGCCACGGTTTCCGGGGTGGCGGCCTGACCGAGCATGGCCTGGGCCACGTCGCCCGGGAGCATGCCCACCGCCAGGAAGATGATCACCGACACCGCCAGCAGCGACAGCAGGCCCAGGGCCAGGCGCTGGGCGAGCAGTTTGCAGAGACTATTCACCGTACGGTCCTCGCGACGAAAGGGGGATTCAGGCCTGCCACCAGCGCTCGATCAGGCGCAGGCCGTCCAGCTCGCCGTAAGGAGCGGTGACACCGCCGTGCATCACCCGCCGGGAGCGCGCCGCGACGGAGCTTGCGAACAGCGGCACGATGGCGCCGCCATCGTCGCGGCACAGCGCCTGCATTTCGTTGTACATCTCCTGGCGCAGCGGAGCGTTCATCTCGCCACGGGCAGCGTTGAGCAACTGGTTGAAGCGCGGGTTGTCCCAGTGCGTCTCGTTCCACGCCGCGCCCTTGGCGTAGCCGATGCTGAACATGCGGTCGGCGGTCAGGCTCGAGTACCAGAACGAGGTGGTGAACGGCTGCTTCATCCACACGTTGGTGAAGAAACCATCGGCCGGCTCGCGTACCACGTCGATGTCGATACCGGCCTTGCGCGCCTGTTCCTTGAACAGCACCGAGGCGTCGACCGCACCGGTATAGGCAGCGTCGGAGGCCTGCAGGCGCACCTTGAGGCTGTCCATGCCGGCCTGCTTGAGGTAGAAGCGCGCCTTGTCGGCGTCGTATACCCGCTGCTCCAGGGCCGTGTTGATGAAGCGGCTGCCAGGCTGGATCGGGTGGTCGTTGCCGATCTGGCCGTATCCGTACAGCACCGAGGTCAGCAGGGCCTGGCGGTCGATGGCGTGCTTGAGCGCCAGGCGCACGTTGTTGTCCTGGAACTGCGCGGTGTCGCAGAGCATGGGGAAGGTGTAGTGCTGGGCGCCTCTGGTTTCCTCGATCACCAGTTGCGGGTTGCGCTTGAGCAGCGCCACGGTCTTGAGGTCGACCTTGTTGATCACATCCACCTGGCCTGTGACCAGGGCATTGACCCGCGCCGCGCCGTCGGCGATCGACAGCAACTCGGCCGTGGCGAAATGCGCCCTGCCCGGCTTCCAGTAGTCGGGGCTGCGCACCAGGTCCATACGCACGCCCGGCTCGAAGTGCTTGAGGCGATAGCCGCCGGTGCCGATGCCGGCCTGCCAGTCGGCGGCGCCGTCCTTGGCGGGCATGATCACCAGGTGGTAGTCGGCGACCACATAGGGGAAGTCGGCGTTGCCCGAGTGCAGCTCGAACACCACGGTGGCGGCGTCCTGGGCACGCACCACGGCAACATCGCCGAGGACGGTCTTGGCCGCCGAGGTGGATTTCTCGCCCAGGTGATGCTGGATCGAGGCGACCACATCGCCGGCATCGAGGCTCTTGCCATCGTGGAAGGTCACGCCCTGGCGCAGGAAGAAGGTCCAGACCTTGGCATCCGGGCTGGACTCCCAGCGCTCGGCCAGCTCCGGGATGGCGGTGCCGTCGAGGCTGATTTCGCTGAGGGTGTTGTAGACCGCCGAGAAGCCGACGAAGGTGAAGGTGTCGGCCCAGGTGCCGGGGTCACGCGAGTCAGTGGTGCTGCCCCCGGCCAGCCCCATGCGCAGGGTGCCGCCAGCCTTGGGGGTGACCTCCTCGGCCCAGCCCGGCAGGGGCAGGCCCAGGGAGAAGGCGCCGGCGAAGGTCGCCGCTGCCGCGCTGTACTTGAGGAACTCCCGACGTGGCAGGCCGCCGCCGGGCATCGCTTGAGTGATCTTGTTGTTCTTATCGCTCATGGCATTGCCCCTGTTGAACCGCTGAAAGAAGGATCGCAGGCATCGATGACCGAATATTTGTAATTGTCATCGTGACAAATACATTAGACTCATTGGCATGCCCCTGCCAAGATGGATTTTCACAGGGACACCGACTTTGCGATTCACCAGGGATTTTTACCGATGAGCCAATCGACCCGCCTGATCACCGCCTCGTACATCCTCTCGTTCGTGGCCGCCAACGCGCCGCAGAAACTGCGCACCGAGACCATCGCCAAGTGGGTCAAGGTGCACCCCACACGGGTGCGCAGCCTGGCTTCGCAGATGGTCAAGGCCAACATTCTCAAGTCCTGGCGCGGCGCCCAGGGCGGCCTCACCCTCGCCCGTCCCGCCAGCGAGATCACCCTGCGCGAGGTGTACGACGCAGTGCAGGAGAGCTCGCTGATCGCCGAGAAGATCGACAACCCGTTCTCGGGGATGGAGGATCATTGCAAGGTGTTCGAGGTGTTCACCCGGCTGTTCGCGATGCTGGAGGCGAACATGCGCCTGGACCTGGGGGCGATTACGGCGGACCAGTTGTTCGTTGCGTTCGATCGGCCGGTTGAGGGGGCTGTGGAAGGTTGATTGGCAGGGCCGGCCTTTTCGCGGGCAAGCCCGCGAAAAAGGCGATCCGCCTCAACCTGTAACTACCCTGCCCTCCAGCACCTGCGAAGCACACTGGGCAATCCGCCGGCAAGCCTCGCTCAACGCCTCGGCCCCCAGCACCAGCCCCAGGCGAATATGCCCCGCCGCACTCGGCCCGAACGCCTCCCCCGCCAGTACCGATACGCCATGTTCCTCCAACAGCAGGCTGGAAAACGCCTGGGCGCTGAGGCCGGTCTGGCGGATATCGACCATCACGAACATCCCGCCATCAGGCTTGAGTGCCTTCACCCCCGGGCAATCGGCCAAGCGTTCGCAGACCAGGTCGCGCCGCTGTCGATAGGCCTCGCGCATCGCTTCGAGCTCCGGCAGGCGCTGCTCCAGCGCCACCACGGCGGCATCCTGGATGAAGTCCGGCGAGCCATACAGCATGCACAGCGCCAGGTTCTCCAGATGGCTGGCCAGCGCTGGCGAGCCGACCACCCAGCCAACCCGCCAGCCCGTCATGGCGTGGGACTTGGACAGGCTGTTCAGGGTCGCGGTCCGGTCGGCCATGCCTGGCAGGCTGCCAGGGCTGATGTGCTCGCCTTCGTACAACAGCTCGCTGTACACCTCGTCGCTGATCAGCCACAGGTCATGGGCCACGCACAGTTCGGCCAGCGCCTCCCAGGTGCTGCGCGGCAGGCTGGCACCGGAGGGGTTGTGCGGGCTGTTCAGCGCCAGCGCGCGGGTACGCGGGGTGATGCGCGCGGCAACATCCTCGGCCTGCACGCGAAAGCCATGCTCGGGCTTGACCGGCACCGGCACCACCGTGGCGCCACAGGCGCCGAACACGGCCTCGTAGGTGACGTACATCGGCTCGGCGACGATCACCTCGTCACCCGGGTCGAGCACGCACTGGGCCACGCAGAACAACGCGCACTGGGCACCGGCCAGCACCGTCACCTGGTCGGCATCGACGGCTTGGCCGCTGCGCTGCTGGTGGCGCCGGGCGATGGCCTGGCGCAGGGCGAGCTTGCCGCGTACATCGGAGTAATGGGTGTGGCCGTCCTGCAGGCTGTCGATGGCGGCCTGGACGATCGGCGCCGGGGTATCGAAATCCGGATCGCCCACCGACAGCAGCAGGATGTCGCGGCCCTGAGCCTGCAGCTCAAGGGCGCGGTAATGAATCTCCCAGGCCGCAGCGCCGTCACCGGCGATGCGCTGGGTCAGCTTGGAAAAACGCATGAAAAGCCTCCATCAATGGGCGCAGGCATGCCTGAGTTCGATCAGGGTGACGCCGTTGCGCGCGAATCCGTTCCTGAGTTCCTGCTCCAGTTCATCGAGGCTGCCGGGCTGCGCCACGGCGCAACCGAAGGCGCGGCCCAGGCCGATGAAGTCGGGGTTGCGCGGCAGCACGCCGATGGGCTCGATATCCAGGCCCAGCATATCGTCGCGGATCTGCCCGAGCGCATCGTTGTTCCACAGCAATACCACCAGCGGCCGGTCCAGCTCCTCGACCGCCGTGGCCAGTTCCTGCGCGGTGTACAGGAAGCCGCCGTCACCCACCAGCACCAGGCCCGGACGCTCGCCACCGGCGAACATGCCGCCGATGCCCGCCGGTAGACCATAACCCAGGGTTCCGTACCCCGTGGGATGCAGCCAACTGCGCGGCGCCTTGCTGGGGAAGGCGTAGTTGCCGGTATAGGCCAACTGCGTCATGTCGGTACTGATGAAGGCATTGTCCGGCAATGCCCGGCCCACACGATCGAGAATGCCTTGGTGCAGCCGCTGCAATGGACCATGCCCCGCCCTCACCGCCTCGCGCAGGCCGGCAACCGCCTGGATGACCGCCGTGGCGTCGCGACGAACCTGGGGAAGATGCTCCAGCACCCCGGCCAGGGTGAGGCGCGCATCACCCGGCAGCGCCAGCGCGCAAGGGTAGAAATCGTTGAACTTGCGCGGGTCGATGTCGATGCGGATCAGTTCGCCGTTGATCGGCAGGCGCTCGCGCCAGAAATCGGTGTCGGCCATCTCGGTCCCCACCGCCAGCACCACGTCAGCCTCGGCGATCATCTGCCAGCCAGGCTCCACACACAGGCTCGCGCCGGCACTGAGCGGCGCTTCAGGCGGCAGCAGCCCCTTGCCTGCCACGCTGGTGAACACCGGTGCCGCCAGACGCTCGCTCAGCGCGGCCAGTTCAGCCCCCGCCTGCAATGCCCCACCGCCAGCGATGATCATCGGGCGCTTGGCCGCCGCCAGCCTGGCCGCTGCCTGATCCAGCACCGTGCGATCCGGCACGCTGCGACCAGGACGGCGTACCACCTCGGCGCTCCAGTCACGCGCCACCGCTGCCGACAGCACATCCAGCGGCACCGAAATATGCACCGGCCGCGGTCGCTCGCTGTCGAACACCGCCCAGGCGCGGGCGATCAGCTCAGGCAGGTCTTCCGGGCTCAGGGCCAGCGCCGAGAAGGCGGTGATCGGCGCGGTCATCGCGCGTTGGTCCTGGGTCTCGTGCAGGCAACCCCAGCCCTTGCCCAGGCTGGCGCTGTGGTTGACGCTGGAAATCACCAGCAACGGAATCGAGTCGGCATGGGCCTGGCCGATGGCGGTGGCGGCATTGGTCACACCGGGGCCGGTGATGACGAAGCACACACCCGGCTTGCCACTGATGCGCGCATAGCCGTCGGCCATGAAGCCAGCGCCCTGTTCATGGCGGGTCAGCACATGGCGGATGCCACTGCCAGGCAGGCCGCGATACAGCTCCAACGTGTGCACGCCGGGGATGCCGAACACGGTGTCGACGCCATAGTTGGCCAGCAATCGGACCAGGGCCTGGCCGCCGGTCAAGGGTTTGTCATGCATGTTCATCTCCTCAGGCCTGGCCCAGGCGGATCAGCGCATCGACCGCCGTGGTGGCGTTGGCGCCGACCATCAATGGGTTGACGTCCAGTTCCAGCAACTGGCTGGCGTTTTCGCAGGCGTAGTCGGCCACCGCGCGTATCGCGGCCACCAAGGCATCCAGATCGGCCGCCGGGCGCCCGCGGAAGCCCTGCAGCAATCCGGCGCTGCGCAGCCCGAGCAAGGCGGCGCGGATGGCGCCATCGGTGGTGGGCAGCAGCAGGCTGGTGCTGTCCTTGAGCAGCTCGACCAGCACCCCGCCAGCACCAATGATCAATGCCAGGGCAAAGCCGTTCTCGCGTTTGATGCCGACGATCAGCTCGGCCAACGCGGGCTCGGCCATCGGTTCGAGCAGTACTCGATCGAACGGCACCTGCGGCGCATGGGCGTGGATACGTTCGCGCATCTGGTGCAGCGCGGCCTCGAGCGCGCGGCCATCACGCAGGTTCAGCGCCACCGCGCCGGCTTCGGTCTTGTGCGGCAACTGCGCGCTGACGGCCTTGAGCACCAGCGGAAAACCGACAGTGGCCGAATCGGCCAGCGCTGAACCAGGGGTGCTCAGCCGACCGTCCGGGACCGGCAAACCAAAGGGCCGCAGGGCCTGCTTGGACTGCCACTCGTCCAGCAAGCGCGCCTTGCCAGTCAGCGCCTGCGGGCACAATGGCACCAGTGCGGACTCGCCCAATGCCAGCAGGCGCTGTCGATTGGCCTGGTACGCCACGATCCGCCCCCAGGCCGCCAGGCCATCTTCCACGCCCTGTAACGCCGCAATGCCATGGGCATGCAGATGCTCACGGGCGCTGGCCGGCAGCAGCTCGGGGAAGGCCGAGGTGACGAAGCCGATCTTGCCGTGACGCGCCAGGGCCTGGCAGTACAGCGCCAGCAGCAGGTCGCACTCCTTGCGCTCGCCGGTGAACTCGGCCGGATAGTCGAGCACCAGCATCGCCGCATCGGCATCGCTGCGCAGGGCGCTGTCGAGCATACGCTGCAGCGCCTCGCCGTCGCCCCAGATGGCCGTGGTGAAGTCCAGCGGGTTGACCAGGTTAGCGTAGCTGGGCAGCACCTGGGCCAGTTCCTCGACCTGGCACTGCTCAAGTTTGGGCAGGCTTAGCTGATTGCGCTCGGCATAGTCGGCGATCAGCCCGGCATCACCGCCCGAGCAGGCCAGGGCGATCAGCCGTCCGCCTTGGGGCAACTGCCCGCAGGCGGCGGCCTTGAGGGTTTCGACGAAGCTTACCGGGCCGCTTACGCGGATCACGCCCAGGCGCTTGAACAAGGCGTCGTACAGCGCGTCGGAGCCGGACAACGAACTGGTGTGGCTGAGCGCAAGTTCGGCACCGATCTGCGACACGCCAGTCTTCAGCGCGATGATCGGCGTGCCGCGCTCCAGCGCCTTGTGCGCGGCGCGGGCAAAGCCAGGCACATTCTTCAACCCTTCCAGGTGCAGGCCGATGGCGGTGACGCGCGGATCGTCCAGCAGCACGTCCATCAACTCGGCCACGCCCAGTTGCGCCTGGTTGCCGACCGAAGCCATATAGGCCACCGGCAGCGAGCGGTCGCTCATCGACAGGTTGTAGGCGAAGTTGCCGCTCTGGGTGAGGATCGCCACGCCCTTCTCGACCGTCTTGCCGCCATGGGCGACCGGCCACAGCGCAGCGCTGTGCAGGTAGTCGAGCAGGCCATAGCAGTTGGGCCCGAGCAGGGCCATGTTGCCGGCCGCCTGCAGCAGGCGCTGCTGCAAGGCCTCGCCCTCGGCGCCGCTTTCGGCAAAGCCCGAGGCGTAGCAGATAGCCCCACCGGCACCGAGCGCGGCGAGTTGCTCGACGCAGGCCAGGGTCAGCTCGCGGTTGGTGGCGATGAACACGGCATCCGGGCCGCACGGCAGCTCGGCGACGGTGGCCACGCACGGGATGCCATCGATGCTGAGGTGCTGCGGGTTGACCAGCCACATCGGGCCCTGGAACCCGCCTTCGGCGCAGCGCTTGAGGGCGCGGGCCATGCTGCGGCCACCAACGAAGGCCAGGTGCCGCGGCGCCAGCAGGCGCTTGAGGTTGTCACGAATCGACTGCGACATGAGTATTCTCCAGCCCGATCAGCGCAGCAGAGGGCGCAACAGTTCGCGGGAAATGATGTGCCGCTGGATCTCCGACGTGCCCTCCCAGATCCGCTCGATCCGCGCATTGCGCCAGATCCGCTCCACCGGTCCCTCGTCCATCAGGCCCATGCCGCCAAAGATCTGTACCGCTTCATCGGCGACTTTGCCCAGCACTTCGCTGGCGAACAGCTTGGCCATGCCGGCCTCGCCATCGGTCATGCTGCCCTGGTCCATTTTCCAGGCGGTGTGCAGGGTCAGCAGCTCGGCCGCGCGAATCTGCGTGGCCATGTCGGCAAGCTTGAACGACACGCCCTGATAACTGCCGATCGGTTGGCCGAACTGCTTGCGATCCGCCGACCACTGCAGCGACAGGTCCAGTGCACGCTGGGCCTGGCCGACGCAGTTGGCGGCGACCATCACCCGCCCAGCGGTCAGCCAGGCGTTGGCCACTTCCCAGCCCTTGCCGACCTCGCCCAGCACCTTGCTGGCGGGCACCTTGCAGTCGTCGAAGAACAGCTCGTAGGTGTGATAGCCGCGATTGCTCACGCACTTGGGCCCACGGCGGATGGTCATGCCGGGTGTGCCGCGATCGACCAGGAAAGCGGTCACGGCATTGCGCTTGCGGCCGTTGTGTTCGTAGGTGCCGGTAACGGCGAAGACGATGGCGAAGTCGGCATGCCCAGCATGGCTGATGAAATGTTTGCTGCCATTGATGACGAAGTCGTCGCCCTGGCGCACGGCGCGGGTCTTGATGGCGTTGGCATCGGAACCGGCGCCAGGCTCGGTGAGGGCGAAGCAATCGATCTTCTCGCCCTGCACGCTGGGCAGCAGGTAGTCGTTGATCTGCTCGTGCTTGCAGGCCATGAGAATTTTCGAAGGGCGTGCGACGAACACGTGCACGGCCCAGGACACCTTCGACAACTCACGCTCGATCAGCGCCTGGGACAGGTAATCAAGCCCGCCACCGCCGACCTCTTCGGGCATGTTGAAGGCATAGAAACCTGCGGCGATGGCCTTGCCGCGGATCTGCGCCGCCAGCTCGGGCGACACCGCGTCGGCGCGGTCGACCTCTTCCTCGTGGGGCAGCAGCTCCTTGGCAACGAAACTGCGTACCGCTTCCACCAACATTTCTTGTTCTTGGGTCAGTTGGAAATTCATCTGGCATGGTCCTGGAGAAGGTACTGAGGGAGGTGCTGGAAGGTCATTTGCCGACGAAGCGCGCGGGCCTGCGCTCGACGGAGGCGCGCAGAGCCTCGGCACCGTCCTCGCTGCGCCCGCACAGCAGCCCGGCGGCCAGTTCTGCAGACAATTGCTCGGCCAGGGTGCGCTGGGCACCGTCGCGGATCAGGCGCTTGGTCTGGGCGAAGGCGAAAGTTGGGCCCTGGGCCAGGCGCGAGGAGAGTTCTGCGGTCACGGTCAGCAGTTGATCGTCGGCACAGACTTCGCCCACCAGGCCTGCGGCGAGCGCCCGTTCGGCGCCCCACAGCTCGTCGAGGAACAGCAGGCGCTTGGCCTGCTCGCTGCCGATCAACCGCGGCAGGTGCCAACTGGCGCCCGCGTCAGGGCTGTAGGCCATGCTGGTGTAGCCGGCCTTGAAGCGCGCCGAAGCGGCGGCGATGCGCAGGTCGCAGCACAGGGTCAGGTCCATGCCGGCGCCGACGGCGGTGCCGTTGATCGCGGCGAGGGTGGGTTTGTCGAGGGTGTGCAGGCGCTGCATCAAGGCATGGGCGGTTTCGGTCCAGCCGTAGCTTTCCAAGGCGCCGCGAGCCTCGGCCTCGGCCCATTCGGCAAGGTCGGCGCCAGCGCAGAAGCTGCGCCCACTGCCAGTCAGTACCACCACGCGCACGGCGGGGTCGGCGTTGAAGTCTTCGAGCAGGCTGTGCAGGTGCTTGAGGGTGGGGATGTCCAGGGCATTGCGCTGGTCGGGGCGGTTGAGCGTGATCCAGGCGACACCGGCTTCGAGAGTGGTCAACAGGCTGGTCATGGGAAGCCTCGAGTTGTTGTGGTTGGGGTGGGCTTGGAGAAGATACTAAACGAGTGTTCAACAAGGCGGCAATTGGCGCATATGGGGCTGTTACAACTTCGAACAATCGGGGTTTGGGGGTGTTGCGGAGGGCCTCATCGCGGGACAAGCCCGCTCCTACAGAGATCGCATCTGTAGGAGCGGGCCGCGCGATAGGGCCAGTGGTTTCAGCGAAGATTCAAACCCCAGGCGCCGTCGGCACGAAGGTCTGCGAGCGCTTGCGGTTCATCACGAAGTACGCCAGGTAGCACAGGGCAATGAAGCCAAAGCCCCAGTACAGCGACGGCCTCTGCGTTTCATCCAGCGCCAGGAACACGAACAGCGAGCTGCACAGGGTGATGCACAGCAGCGGGATCAGCGGGTACAACGGCGCGCGGTACTTGATGTCCTCGAGCTTGCCGCCCTCGCGCAGGAACGCACGGCGGAAGCGGTACTGCGCCAGGGCGATGACGATCCAGGTCACGGTCCCGGACATTCCGCTCACCGCCATCAGCACCATGAACAAGGTGTCGGCGGCAATGAAGCTGGTCATCAGCGACACCAGGGCAAAGCACAGGGTGATGCTCAGCGCTCGCAGCGGCACACCGCGCGAACTCAACGGCGACAGGCTTTTCGGGGCCATGCCGCTCTTGGACATGGCCCAGAGGATGCGCGTGGAGGCGTACAACCCCGAGTTGCCCACCGAGAGAATGGCGGTGAGGATGACGAAGTTCATCAGGTCGGCCGCGTACGGGATACCGACCATGTCGAACACCTGCACGAACGGGCTCTCCATCAGCCCCGCCTGCTGCCACGGCACGATGGCCGACAGCACCGCGATGGCCAGCACGTAGAAGATCAGTACGCGGAACACCACGTTGCGCACCGCCCGCGGAATGCTCTTTTCCGGCTGGTCGGTCTCGCCCGCCGCCACGCCCATGATCTCGCAGCCCTGGAAGGCGTAGACCACGGTCATCATCACTGCGAACACCGCAGGCAGCCCGTTGGGGAACAGCGAGTCGCCAACCAGATTGTCGAGCATCGGTGCCGGTGCGCCGCTGGTCAGCGGGATGGCGCCGAAGATGACCAGGATACCGACGATGATGAAGCCCAGGATCGCCGCGACCTTGATCCCCGAGAACCAGTACTCGGCCTCGCCGAAAGCCCGGGTCGCCAAGGCGTTGAGGCCGAACAGCACGGCAACGAACAGCGCCGACCAGTACCAGATCGGCACCTCGGGGAACCAGCGGGTCATCAGCATGCCGGCGGCGGTGAACTCCAGGCCCACGGTGGTGGCCCAGCTCATCCAGTACACCCAGCCAATCATGAAGCCCGTGGCCGGGCCGATGTATTTTGTCGCGTGGGCCTGGAACGAGCCCGATACCGGCATCTGCACCGACAGCTCACCCAGGCAGACCATCACCAGGTACATCAGGAAGCCTGCCACCAGGTAGGCCAGGATCGCCCCCATCGGGCCACCCTGGTTGATGGTCACCCCCGAGCCCATGAACAGGCCGGTGCCGATCACACCGCCCAGCGACAGCATGAAAATGTGCCGGCTCTTGAGCGCGCGAGTGAGGTGGATTCCTTTGCGTTCGGAGGGCTCAGACATGAAGCACCTCCAGCATGGTGTTGGGCTGAGCTTTGGGACCTTTCATTATTCTTATCTCCAATAAGCCTGACGGACCGCGAACCACACGGTTGTCAGGGATTATTGGAAAGCGATGTAAGCGGACGTTGAAGCTTGGGATCGAAGATGTAAAAAGTCGTAAGAATTATGTACGAGCGCTCTGGATCAACTGCTCCAGCAGGATGAGCGCGGCATCCAGGGCGGTTCGCGTACTGTCTGCCAGCGCTTGCAGCGCCTGGCTGTCCAGAGCCACTGCTGCTTGCTCGACCTGCCTCAACGCCGTCGCCAACCCGCTCAGCCCCAACGAATCGCTGCTGCCCGCCAGGCGATGGGCCAAGTCTGCGGCCTGGGTGCAGTCCCCCAGGTGCAGGGCGTCGAGCAAAGCCCTGCGCTGCGCCTCGAGGCTCTGGCGCAGGGTCGCCAGCAGCCCCTGCACCTTCTGCTCGCCGAGCAACTGGCGATGGGTTTGCAGCAGGGCCAGATCCAGGGCGGTGTGTGCATCGGGCTCGAGCACCAGCGGCTCGGCCTGGGCCAGTGCACGGCGCAGTCGATCCTGGCGCAACGGTTTGGCCAGCACCCCTTGCATCCCGGCTTCCAGGTAGCCGCGTACCACGGCCGGTTGCACGCCCGCCGTCAGGGCCAGGATTCGCGTCTGCCGATTCGGCCCGGCGCCCGCGCGCAGTTGCCGGCACAACTCGACACCGCTCATGCCTGGCAGGTGCACATCCAGCAGCAGCAGGTCGAAGCGTCGTTGTGCGCAGACCGCCAGCGCCTGCGCCGCATCCTCGGCGAAGCTGACCCGGTGACCGTCACGCTCGAGCAAGCCGCCCGCCACCTCGCGGTTGAGCGCCACATCCTCGACCACCAGGATCTCGAGGGCAGGCGAAAGCCCCTGGCTGGCTGACAGGGCGGCGACGTCACGCCCCGCGGGCAGCTCCACCTCGAACCAGAAGCAACTGCCCTGCCCTTCGCGGCTATCCACGCCGATCCGACCGCCCAGGCGTTCGATCAGGTGCTTGCAGATTGCAAGCCCCAAGCCCGTACCGCCGTAACGCCGAGCCACGGTTTCACTGGCCTGGGTGAAGCGCTCGAAGATCCGCGCCTGCATTGCCGGGGCGATGCCGATGCCGTCATCGCTGACCTGCACCCGCAACCACTGCCCCTGCAGCACGCGCACCTCGAGGCTGACCCGGCCGCCTTCGGTGAACTTGATCGCATTGGCCAGCAGGTTGCTCAGCACCTGGCGCAGGTACTGCTCGGCGCCGAACTGATGGGGCGCCAGCCGGGCATCGATATGGCAGTCCAGCTCGGTGCCATTGGCGGTGGCGCGCGGCTCGAGCAGGGTTAGCACCTCGCTGCACAGCTGGCGCAGGGCAAAATTCACGGGCTCCGGGTGGCTTTCACCTTCTTCCAGACGGGCGAAGAACAGCACCTCGTTGAGGATGCTCGACAGCCCTTCGCCGGCCTTGTACAGCGCCTCCAGACGCTTGCGGCCCAACGTGTCGAAGCTGCTGGTGCGCAGCAGTTCGGCCATGCCGAGAATGCCGTTGAGCGGAGTGCGCAACTCGTGGCTCATGGTCGCCAGGAAGCGCGACTTGGCCAGGTTCGCCGCCTCGGCTTCGTCCTTGGCCCGGGCCAGGCTTTCGGTGCGCCGCTCGACCATGGCCTGCAGTTCGTCACGCTTGTCCTGCAGGGCCAGGCGATCCTGCTCGCGGCGCTCGATATCGCTGAGGATCGCCTGGCGCATGTCGTCCAGGGCGTGGGCCACGGTGTCGATCTCATCGGCGCGTGGCGAACGCCGCTTGTCCAGGCGTAGCGGCTCCTGCCACTGGCCCGCCGCCACGCGCCGGGCAAACTCGGCCATCACCTGCAAGTGGCGAGTGACCAGGCGGTAGAACAGCCCGGACAGCGCCACCGCCAGCCCGCAGAGAAACACGCTCATCCATAGCAGGCTGGTCAGCCCGGTGGCAAACAGGCGCTGATGCACCGCGCCCAAGTCGATGCTCACCTCGAGTTCCCCCAAGTGCCTCGGCGGTCCGGAAGGCGGCTGGAAGTCCAGGGCGAACCGCTCGACGCGCAGTGGCCCGGCAGGTTCGGCCTGGCCTTGCAGCAACTGAAAGTCGCTGCTGTCCAGCCGCACCCGAGCCACATCGGAGAAGTCCACCAGCCCGCGCAACTGAACGTTGAGCTGCTCCTGGTCAAGGTCCCACAGGCTGCGCTCCAGGCTCGCCAGGTAACCGGCGCGGATCAGCTCCATGCGCGCGTCGATATCGCGCATTTCGCGGCGGTACTCGAAATACAGCTGCACCGCGCTGGCCAGCACGGTGAAGCACAGGCTGAACAGCAGGATGAACAGCAGCAGGCGGCGCAGCAGGCCGTCGGCGCGCAGACGAATCATCGCGCACCTGCCGGTTGCCCGATCATGTCGCGGTAGGTCACTTCGCTCTGATGCAGCCAGTTGTCGATTTCGCCGCGCTCGCTCATCTGCTGCAACTGCGCGTCGATCTCATCCATGCGCTGGCTCAAGGGGCTATGGCGTGAAACGGCGACTCGCAGATAGTCGACACTCAGCGCCGCGGGCAGCGCCTGGATATCGCCTGCGCCGGGCAGGTGCTCGACGAACAGCTCGCCAGTGCGCCGCTCCTGGATCACGAAGTCGATGCGCCCGCGAATCAGCTTGCCGAAATTCTGCTGGCTGGACGACACCCATTCGATGTTCTGGTGACGGGCAACGAAACGGTCGAAGGCCGGGCCGTAGCTTTCGCCGAACAGCAGCCCGCCGCGATAGCTGGCAAGATCGTCGAGCTGTTCGAAACGTACCGGTCGCTTGCGGTTGACGAATACCGCGACCTCCTCGCGCAGTACCGGCACTCGGGAGAAGCGCATGCCTTGATCACGTTGATCGCTGCTGTAGGCCAGCACCACATCCACCCGCCCTTCGGCTGCATCCAGCAGGCAGCGCTTCCAGTTGCCCAGCACCACGATCTCGACCTCCAGCCCGAGCCGAGCGAACAACTCGCGCACCACGGTCGGCGCCAGGCCGCGCACCTGCTTGCCATCGCTCCACGACACCGGCGGGTACACCGGGTAGTCGCAGTAACGCACCGGCGCTGCCGCCAGCGCCTGCACGCTCAGCAGCAACAGCCAGGCGAGGCCCAGGCCGCGCATGGCCTCAGGCCGCCACGCTGGCGGTGAACAGGTAGCCGGTGCCGTGGATGGTGATGATCAGTTGCGGCTCGGCCGGGTCGTCGTGCAACTTGCGCCGCAGACGGCCAACCAGCACGTCGATGGAACGGTCGTTGGGCACCCACTCGCGGTTGCGGATCTGGTCCATCAACTGGTCGCGGCTGAGGGTGTGGCCACTGTTGCGCAGGAACACGCTGAGCAGCTGGAACTCGCCATGGGTCAGCAAGGTTTCACCGCCCTGCGGGTCGATCAACCGGCGTCGATCGCTGTCCAGCGCCCAGTCGGCGAACTGCTTGAGGCAAGGGCTGGCGATGGCGCCAGGGCGGGTTGTCTGGGCGTGGCGCACGCGACGGATCAGGTTCTTGGCCCGCGACACGAGTTCACGCGGGTTGAGGGGCTTGATCACATAGTCGTCGGCGCCGCATTCAAGGCCGACAATGCGGTCGATATCATCGTTGCGGCCAGTGATCAGGATGATGCCGACCTCCGAGCGCACCCGCAGCTCGCGGGTCAGGGTCAGGCCGTCCTTGCCCGGCAGGCGGATGTCGAGCATGACCAGGTCCACCGGCTGGCTGGCCAGGTAGCGCTCGGCCTCTTCGGCGGTGTCGGCGCAGCGTACGTCGTAGCCTTCTCGCGCGAGATAGGCCTGCAACAGGTCACGAATGAGCGGATCGTCGTCGACGACCAGTACCCGAGGTGTCATTGCGTGTGGTCTCTTCTTTGATGTTGTTCTGAAACCCGCGCCAGCAGCCTACCCGGTACTGAACGACCGATCAACAGCCTCCCGGCAGGCTGAAGCGCCGACGCCCGCCGGCCTGCAGGCCATCGACCCAGGCCTCACAGATCTGCACGCCCTGTTCCGGGGTGAAGGTGTTGGGATTGAGCCCCGATTCGAGCCACAGGCCATCGAGCAAGGCGCTCAGGCTGATTGCGGCGAGGTCCGCGTCGAAGGCCTGCCAGCCCTCCTCGCCGGCCAGCGCCGCCAGCAGTTCGGCCAGTTCGTTGCGGTATTCGGAGTAGGAGTGGTCGTGCGCCTGATTGATCGCCTCGGCTGTTTTCACCGCCCCCCAGAAGGCCAGCCAGGCGTCGAGCAACTGCGGGTCGAGCAACTCGGCGCAGAACGATCCGCGAAAGAACGCCGACAGGCGCTCGCGGGCATTGGGTGCGGCCTGCGCCATGGCCTCGCGCAGCAGGCCCATGACCCGCCCGGTCACAGCGCGGTAGGCCTCGGCGACCAGTTCGTCCTTACCCGAATAATGGTGACTGATCAGCCCTACCGACACCCCTGCCTCGGCGGAGATCTTGCGGATCGACGCGCCCTGGAAGCCATCGCGCTTGAGACAGGCCAGGGTCGCCTGGACCAGGATGGCCTTGCGCTCTTCGGGCGCCATGCGGTTGTAGCGGGCTTCCTGGGTCATGCAGATTCTCGTGGTGGCGGGTTGGACTGAACGACTGTACAACAAGGCGCAGCGCGTGATAAACCCTGTGCTCCGGCCAATAACAAGAATCCCAGCCATGCCCGACCTGATCACCTGCAGCCTCGACCAGGGTTTACTGACCCTGACCTTCAACCGCCCCGACAAGCTCAACGCGCTCAACAGCGCGATGTACAGCGAGCTGGACCGCCATCTGCGGGCGGCCAGCGAAGACCCGGCCGTCGAGGTGATCCTGCTGACCGGCGGCACGGCGTGCTTCAGCGCCGGCAATGACCTGCGCGACTTTCTCGACACCCCCCCACGTGATCTGGACAGCCCGGTGTTTCGCATGATGCGCACCGTGCTGGCACTGGACAAGCCGCTGCTCGCCGCCGTCAACGGCCCCGCCATCGGCATCGGCTGCACCCTGTTGCTGCACTGCGACCAGGTGCTGGTCAGTCGTTCGGCGAAACTGCGCATGCCCTTCGCGCCCTTGGGCGTGTGTCCGGAATTCGGCTCGAGCCTGCTGCTGCCACGCCTGCTCGGACATCAGCGGGCGGCGCGACTGCTGCTGGCCAACGAGTTGCTCAGCGGCGAACAGGCACTGGCCTGGGGCCTGGCCAATGAGTTGCATGACGACGGCGAACAGTGCCTGGCGGCCGCGGTAGCGCTTGCCCGACGCTTGCAGGCCATGCCGCAGCAGGCCCTGCGCATCAGCAAACGCCTGCTCAAGGATGGGCTGCGCCGGGAGCTGGAAGAGACCGTGCGGCGCGAGGGCGAACTGTTTATCCAGTGCCTGGCCAGCGATGAAGCCCGGGCGGCGTTGCAGGCGTTGGTCAACCAGTAGCAGAGCACACCGATCTCGGTGTAGGAGCGGCCTTGTGCCGCGATCGGGCGCGAAGCGGCCGCAAACTCGGCAACCGAGGTTTTCCTGATAGATCTCGGCGCCTGGTTTTACGGCCGCTTCGCGCCCGATCGCGCACAAGGCCGCTCCCACAGGGGTTGGACTGGCCTCTAGATTTTGAACAAGACGCTTGCTCCTGCACACAAAGGAGCAGGCCGCGCCCAATAGAAGCATTTCGCCACCAGTCATTCCTCTGTCATCTTGCTGTCTTATTTTGGCTGCACCACAGGGCCCGGGAACAACACAACGTGAACCGCCGCTCCCCCTCGCCTGCAGGCTTGTTGCCCCTGCTGCTGCTGATGCTGTGCACCGTCACCCTGGCCTTTCTCTGGGGGCTGCATTTCACGCAAAAGGCCGCCGCCCGTCATGATGCCCTGGCGGCCAAGGCCGCCGAGCACCTGAACCTGGCCAGCATTGTCGGCGAAAGCCTACGCCAACTGGTCGATCGGGCCCAGGCCGTAGGACGTGTCACTCAGGATGACCTGCTCAACATGCGCCAGGGCAACCTCAGCCTGGCGCGGCTGCTGGCCGAAGACCCCGTGTTCAAGCGCATGAGCCTGTACGACCAGCAGGGTCGTCTGGTCTCTGCCAGCCCTATCGACGAGGCCCAGCAACTGCCGGAAGACTGGCTCAAGCAGCTCAAGCAGCATGTCGCGCGCCATGGTTTCAAGCCCTTCATGCCCCAGATCGCCCCCGACAACGCCCCCAACGCCTTGCCAAAATGGCGCCTGCCCTTCCTGCTGCCGCTGACCGACCCGAGCGGCCGCGAGATCGACAACATCCTCGTGGTACAGCTGGACATCGGCTACCTGGCGGTACTCTTCCAGCACATCGACCTGGGTCACAGCGGCCTGTTGCGCCTGCTCCAGGCGGACGGCCAGGAGCGCGTACGCATCGACAGTAGCGGCGTGGTGGTGGCCGCCGAGTCGCTGGAACCGGAACTGCCCAGCGGCAACAGCGATGCGGGACAGTTCACCCAGTACACCTACGCCAGCACCTACCAGAGCCTGTACCGCCGGGTCGCCGACCGCGGCTTCAGCGTGGTGGTCAGCCAGCGTCATGACGAGATTCTCGCGCCCACCACCCTCGCCTACGACCGCCAGTTCTGGCTGAACCTGTGCATGACCCTGCTGATCCTCGGCGGCCTGTTCTGGAGCCTGCGCCTGCTGCGCAAGCGTCAGGAAGCCTTCAGCGAGCTGGAGCAGACGCAACAGGTCAACCAGCAGTTGATCGGGCGCCTGGAGGATGAACACCGACGCAGCAGCCACGCCGCCGCCACCGACCACCTCAGCGGCCTGCACAACCGCCGCCAGTTCGTCGAAGTCGCCGCCCAGGCCCTCGCTCGCCAGCGCGCCCGGCGTCGCCTGACGGCGATCCTGTTCATCGACATGGACCGTTTCAAGTCGATCAACGATTCACTCGGCCACAAGATCGGCGACCTGTTGCTGCAAGCCGTCGCGGGGCGCATCCAGCGCATGCTCGAACCCGAAGACGAAGCCTCGCGCTTCGGCGGCGATGAATTCGTGGTGCTGTTGGCCGGCAACCGCAGCGAGGAACAGATCGACGCCTGGGTCCGCGCGCTGGTGATCAAGCTGTCCGCGACCTACGCCCTGGACGGCAAGGAAGTCAACACCAGCCCCAGTGTCGGGGTGAGCATCGCCCCGCGCGATGACCAGGAAATCGACAGCCTGATCCGCTGTGCGGACGCGGCGATGTACTCGGCCAAGCAGGCTGGGCGTGCGCAGTACCGCTTCTTCGACCCTTCGCTGAACCTGCCCGACATCCAGGCCTTCACCCTCGAACAGGCCTTCGGCAGCGCCCTGGCCGAGCACCAGTTCGTGCTTCACTTCCAGCCGCAGATTCGTCTGGACACTCTGCAGGTACTGGGCTACGAGGCACTGGTGCGCTGGGAGCACCCCGAGTTCGGCCTGCTCTACCCGGACCGTTTCATCGGCATGGCCGAGCGCAGCGGCTTCATCGTCGAGCTGGGCTGGGAAGTGCTGCGTCTGGCCTGCGAGGCGTTGGCGAGTTGGCAGGCCCAGGGCCGTGATACGCGCCTGGCGGTGAATGTCTCGGCGCTGCAACTGCGCCAGGCCGACTTCAGCGAGCGCTTGCTTGAAAGCCTGGCGCAGCATGCCATCGACGCACGGCACCTGGAGCTGGAGATCACCGAAACCACCGTGCTCGACCCCGAAGGCACAGCCCTTGAGCACCTGCACCGGCTGCGCGCGGCCGGTATCGGCATCAGCCTCGACGACTTCGGTCGTGGCTACGCGGGCTTCGCGCACCTGCAGGCGCTGCCGCTGTCGAAGCTGAAGATCGACCGCGCCCTGATCGCGCCGCTGTGCAACAGCCATGACGACAGCCCGATCGTCTCCTCGACCATCATCCTGGCCAAGCGCCTGGGCCTGGAGGTGGTGGCCGAGGGCGTGGAGACCCGCGAGCAGTTGGTGTGCCTGAAGCTCGCCGGTTGCGACATTGCCCAGGGCTATCACTTCAGCCGTCCGCTGTCGCCGGCACAACTGCGCGACTACCCGCCCTTCAATGCCCTCGAGGAGAAATCATGCGTGCATTGAAAGCACTGACACTGCTGGCCCTGATGCTGCCAGCGGTCGCCGCGCGGGCCGACTGTGCGCCCCGCAGCCTGCGCCTGGCGGTGATCCCGCTCAAGGGCGCCGAGGCGATGCTGCGCGAGAACCAGCCACTGTTGCAGCGCCTGAGCGAGGCCACGGGCGTGCCGGTGGAGCTGGTGGTCGCGCCCTCCTACGAGGGCGTGGTGGATGCCATCGTCTCCGGCGGCGCCGACATCGCCCGGCTGGGGCCGGCCTCCTATGTACTGGCGCACCGTCGCGACCCGCAGGTCGAGGCCTTCGCCACCTTTACCCTGAGCGCCGGGCCCTATACCCCGGCCGGCAACCACTACCAGGCATTACTGCTCACCCGCAGCCCGGGGCCTGCGGACCTGACGGCACTGCGCGGCAAGCGCGTGGCACTGAGCGACCCGGCCAGCACCTCCGGCAGCCTGGTACCGAGCGTCGAGTTCGCAGCGCAGGTGACCACGCCCTTGCAGCGCTACTTCGGTGCGCTGGTGTACGCCGGCACCCATGACAAGGCGCTGCAGGCCCTGCTGGAAGGGCGCGTCGATGCTGCCTTCGTCGCCAGCGAGCGCGCCGATGCCTACCTTGCCAGCCACGCCATCGACCCCGCAGGGCTCCAGGTGCTGTGGCGTTCGGCGCCGATCTACTACGACCCCTACGTGTTCCGCGCCCACCTGTGCCCGGCGCTCAAGGCGCGCATTCGCCAGGCCATGCTCGACGACCCCGAAGCCCTCGCCGCCTTCGCCCACTCCCAGGACGCCAGCGGCCTGGTTGCGGTCAGCCATGCCGAGTATGCCGCGCTTGAGCGGATGATGGACGCCGCGCTGGAGCCACGCTGAAAGATTCAACTTTCGCCAGTGTCCGGCGTCCAAGCAATCACACCACAGTCATTGCGGAGGTTGTTCATGGCGATTCGCGCCACCTTGCTCGTTTCCTGCCTGGCCCTGGCGCTGGGCGGTTGCGTCGGCTCCTCGGCGGACAAGCCGCCACCCAAGACCATGCCGGTCAATCTCGAGCAGTACCAGGGCAAATGGTACGAACTGGCACGCCTGCCGATGTTCTTCCAACGTGACTGCGTGCAGTCCGAGGCCAATTACCAGTTGCGCGAAGATGGCCAGGTCGATGTCACCAACCGCTGCCGAGACGAAGACGGCGAGTGGCAGGAGGCGACCGGCATTGCCCAACTGCAGCAACCCGGCCAGACCGACAAGCTGTGGGTGAGGTTCGACAACTGGTTCAGCAAACTGGCGCCGGACACCGCCAAGGGCGAATACTGGGTGCTGTACCACGATCCGGACTACCGCGTGGCCGTGGTTGGCCATCCGAACCGCGAGTACCTGTGGCTGCTGTCGCGCACGCCTACGGTGAGCGAACGCACGCGCAACCAGTTGCTCGAAGTGGCCCGCCAGCGCGGCTACGATACCCGCGAGCTGATCTGGCGCCAGCCCGACTGATATCTGCAGCTCAACGCAGGTCCTGGGTCACCTGCCCGACCGCCTGCACCACGCGGCGTGCGCCTTCCTGAATATCGGTGATGGCGCTGCCCGCCTGGCCTGCCAGGGTCAGCCCGACCCCCGCCTGCTCGCGGCTGTGTTCGATCTCCACCACTGCTTGATCGGCCAATTGCTGGTTACGCGCCACCACCGCGACGATCTCTTCGGTCGCCGCGCTGGTGCGCGCTGCAAGCTGGCGCACCTCATCGGCGACCACGGCAAACCCGCGCCCCTGCTCGCCCGCACGGGCCGCTTCGATGGCAGCGTTGAGCGCCAGCAAGTTGGTCTGCGAGGCGATGCTGCCGATGGTCTGCACGATCGAGCTGATGACCAGCGACTGCTTGCCCAGGGCCTCGATGGTGGTCGAGGCGCTGTGCATCTGATCGGCCACCGCCTGCATCGTCTGCACCGCTTCCTGCACCACGCTCGCCCCCTCGCGAGCACTGACGTCGGTGTTGCGCGACACCTCCAGTGCCATTTGCGCAGCGCGGCGGATATCGTCCTCCTTGCGCACCTGGTCGGTGATCACCGAGGCGAACTTGATCACCCGGCTGATCTTGCCCTCGGCGTCGTAGACCGGGTTATAGCTGGCCTCCAGCCAGACTTCCTGCCCCCGGCTGTCCAATCGGCGGAAGCGCCCGGCGACATAGCGCCCGCTGTTGAGGGTCTTCCAGAACTCCTGGTAGGCGGGAGCTGCAGCCTCTTCCTTCGGGCAAAACAGGCGATGGTGCTGGCCGACCAGTTGCGTGAGCGAATAGCCCATGGCGCCGAGGAACTGTTCGTTGGCCGTGAGGATATTGCCTGCCAGGTCGAACTGGATCACCGCAGTGGAGCGCAAGAGCGCCTCGACGAATGCACCGTTCTCACGGCTCTTGTCGATCTGTGCCGTGACCTCGCTGCCGTAGCCCTGTACGTAATCCAGACGGCCATCGTCGCCGCGTACCGGTAGCCAGGTCAGGTGCAGCCAGATCAATCGGCCTTCGCGGGTGAGGAAGCGGTAATCGTCACGAATCGGCTCGAAGCGTGACAGCGCCTCGTTGAAGCGCCGATAGCACGGCAGAGCGGTCACGTACCCCGGCACCACATCAGCCAGGGCCTGGCCAATCAAGGCGCCATGCGGATGCCCCAGCGCAGCCGAACAGGCTTCGTTACAGGCGCTGATCCGGCGCTCGGCGTCCAGGCGCAGCGCCAGGTTGCCTCGTTCCATTGGGTCGAGCAGCGCGCGCAGGCGTTTGACCTCGGCTTCGCTTGCCGCGAGCCGAGCTTTGATTTTGCGATCGAACATGGGACACCTTGCAAACAGTTGTGTGGTAGAGCACGCACGCATCCTGCAAGCCAGCTTCCCTGGTGGCCGTCAGGCCCCGACTTCCGGGGGCCCGTCACTTTCAAAGGAGAATGTGATGCAGCATCTCAGGAAAGACCGAGCGCCGCTATCAAAGTGCTATTAGCCGTTACAAAATAACGTTTCGATCCGATGAACGGTCGTGCGTTAGTGGAGGGCTAGAGGAGGTTGGCTGGAAGGGGGTTAGGGCTGGCAGGTGCTCGCCGGGAGATTTTTAGTGCCCATGAGATCGAGCGCCGCCCGCGCGGCGCTTCGCGGGCAAGCCCGCTCCTACATTTGTTTCCGGCCAGTTATGCCTGTGCCACAGGCGCGCGACCGCCTGGTGTGTACGACTCGGTAACGCGCCGTGCGCCAAAGGGGTCGCGCGAAAATGCCACAGGATTTATTGGCCCGAAACAAACTGTAGGAGCGGGCTTGCCCGCGAAGCGCCGCGCGGGCGGCGCTCGATCTCATGAGCACTAAAAATCTCTCGGCGAGCACCTGCCAGCCCCCACACATAACCCTCGAAAGAGATGACTCCTACACCCCGCGCGCCAACCGCCACAACCGTGCGATATCCCCCGCCCGCCCCTCGAGCAGCGCCCCGGCCTCGGCACAAGCGCGCTCGAGTGTCATCGGCCCGCTGGTCACGGCGAACGCGGCATCGATGCCATGGGCATACAACGCCTCGTAGCCCTCCCCCAAGGTCCCGGCAATCACCACCACCGGCACACCGTGACGCTTGGCCACGCGGGCCACGCCCATCGGGGTCTTGCCGCGCAGGGTCTGGGCATCGAAACGGCCTTCGCCGGTGATCACCAGGTCCGCGCCCTGCACCAGCCCGTCCAACCCGGCGAGCTCCGCCACCACTTCGACCCCAGGACGAAAACGCGCGCCCATGAAGGCCTTGGCCGCAAAGCCCATGCCGCCCGCCGCACCGCAACCGGGAGATTCACGCAGGTCTTCACCCAGCAACTGCGCGCAATGATCAGCGAAATGCCCCAGTGCCTGGTCCAGCTGCAATACCTGCTCGGGCGTTGCGCCCTTCTGCGGGCCGAAGATCGCCGAGGCACCATTGACCCCGCACAAAGGGTTGTCGACATCCGCCGCCACCTCGAACTGCACCTCGGCCAGGCGCGGATCGAGGTCGCTGGCGTCGATGCGTGCCAGTTGCGCCAGGGCCAGGCCGCCCTCGGCCAGTGCCTGGCCTTCGCGGTCCAGCAAGCGCAGACCCAAGGCCCGCAGCATGCCGCTGCCAGCGTCGTTGGTGGCGCTGCCGCCGATGGCCAGCACGATGCGCTGCGCACCTGCCGCCAGGGCTGCGGCAATCAGCTCGCCGGTGCCCCAGGTACTGCTGCGACAGGCATCGCGCTGCGCGCTGGGCAGCAACTGGATGCCACTGGCCTGGGCCATCTCGATCACCGCGGTGCGGCTCTGCGCCAACCAGCCCCAGCTAGCCTCCACTGGCGCCCCCAGCGGCCCGCGCACCACCTGGCGGCGCTGCTCGCCCTCGGTGGCCGCGACGATCGCCTCCATGGTGCCCTCACCGCCATCGGCCATCGGGCACTCGATTCGCTCCGCCTCGGGCCAGACCTTGGCCAGCCCGGCACTGATCGCCCGGGCGACACCGGCGGCATCGAGGCTGTCCTTGAACGAATCGGGGGCGATGACGACTTTCATGGGGAATCTCCTGGTCCTGTTAGCCCGCATGCTGACAGCTGCGCGCCAGAGCGGCCTCGGTCGGATGCACAAAACACCTGGCCGGTTGTTTGGGCAAATGCCACTGCCCGGATCCGGGACTCACTCGGCGGGTAGCAGTTGCAAGCCCAGGTACAGGCTCAGCATCCCTTCCAGACGCAGCGGATCCACCTCGCCCAGTTCAGCGATTCGCTCCAGTCGATAACGCAGGCTGTTGCGATGGATCCCCAAGGCATCGGCGCATGCCTGGCTCTGTCCGTCATGGGCGCACCAGGCACGCAAGGTGGCGAGCAATTGGCCGCTGGCATCCTTGGCGCGGATGCGTTGCAGCGGTTCGAGCAACTCGTCCAGGGCATCATCGTTGCGGTGGCGCCAGAGCAACGCCGGCAAGCGATAGCGCGACAAACTCAACACGCGCTCGCCGGGCACTACCTCGCGGCCATACGCCAACAGGTCGCGGACCCGACGGTAACCTCGTCGCAGTTGTTCCAGGCTCTGCGCCACACTGCCCAGGGCCAGGCGCTGGACCTGCCAGCCATGGCGCTGCAAGCGTTCGATCAGGCGCACCTCATCCAGTGCCACGCTTGCCGGACGGCACCAGAGCAACGATTGACGCGCCGGGCTTACACACCAGCTGTCCGGGTAACGGCTGGTCAGCCAGGCCGACAGCGCTTCGCCCGGTGGCCCAGCCTCCAGTTCGAACAGGCAAGGCACCCTTGGCAGTTGCGGCTTGAGCCCCAGTTGCCGGGCTTCGTCCACCAGCCGAGGGGACTCGCCACTGCCACCGAGCAGCAGCGCCAGCAGATCGTCGCAGCGCTGCCGGCGCCACTGTTGCTCGATCTGCAGGTGACGCTGTGCCAGGAGCATCTCGGCGGTCATGCGCACCAGCTCGCCGTAGGTGCGCAGTTGCTGCGGATCGCCGGTCAGGCCGAGCACGCCGATCAATCGGTCGTCGAGCATCAACGGCAGGTTCACCCCTGGCTGCACGCCCTTGAGACATTTGGCCGCCTCGCTGTCGAGTTCGACGATGCGCCCATTGGCCAGGACCAGTTGCGCCCCCTCATGGCGGGTATTGATGCGCTCTGGCTCGCCGCTGCCCAGGATCAGGCCCTGGCTGTCCATGACGTTGACGTTGCACGGCAGGATCGCCATCGCCCGGTCGACGATATCCTGGGCCAGGTCGTGGTCAAGCTCGAACATGTGGGTTCCTTGCAGTGGCAGACTTTGTTCCGCAGCACAGCCGTGCGTGCCCTACGCTGTGCAAAAGCACAAAGACAGCGGCGCCCTGCTCGCCGAGACTCGTTTCAGGCGAGCGCCGGAACAGGCGCCGCGTGACAACCATAACAACAGAGAATTTCATCATGGCACACAGCCCTGCCCCTGACCAAGGCCAAGACCCCAGCCGCAATGCGCTGTACCGGCGCATCACCCTGCGGTTGATCCCGTTCATTTTCATCTGCTACCTGTTCAACTACCTGGACCGCGTCAACGTCGGCTTCGCCAAGTTGCAGATGCTCGACGCGCTGAAGTTCAGCGAGACCATCTACGGCCTGGGCGCCGGGATCTTCTTCATCGGCTACGTGCTCTGCGGCCTGCCCAGCAACCTGGCGCTCAACCGCTTTGGCCCACGGCGCTGGATCGCGGTGATGATGATCGCCTGGGGCACGCTCTCGACCTGCCTGCTGTTCGTCACCACGCCGATGGAGTTCTACGTGCTGCGCCTGTTCACCGGCGCCGCCGAAGCCGGCTTCTTCCCCGGCGTGGTCCTGTATCTCTCGCGCTGGTTCCCGGCTGACCGCCGCGGCCGCATCATGGCCCTGTTCATGTCGGCGATCCCGGTCTCGGGTCTGCTCGGCGGGCCGTTCTCCGGCTGGATTCTCGACCACTTCGCCGCCAGCCAGCACGGTCTGGCGGGCTGGCAGTGGATGTTCCTGATCCAGGGCTTGCCGACCGTGGTGCTGGGCATCCTCGCGGTGTTCCTGCTCAGCGATGGCTACCAGAAGGCCGCCTGGTTGTCGGACAGCGAGCGCCAACTGATCGCCAGGGACCTCGCCGCCGATGCCGCGAGCAAGCCGAGCACCACCGGCGACAGCGTGTGGGCCGTGCTGACCAACCCGCTGATCTGGACCTTCGGCTTCGTCTATTTCTGCATCCAGAGCGGCGTCTATGCGATCAACTTCTGGCTGCCATCGATCATCAAGAACCTGGGCTTCGACAGCCCGCTGCTGATCGGCTGGCTGAGTGCGATCCCCTACCTGCTGGCCGGTGTGTTCATGATCATCGTCGGTCGCTCGGCGGACCTGCGCAACGAACGCCGCTGGCACTTGGTAGTGCCGATGCTGATGGGCGCCATCGGCCTGCTGATCGCGGTCAACTTCGCCAGCAACCCAACCGTGGCCATCCTGGGCCTGTCCATCGCCACCATGGGCGCCCTGACCGGCCTGCCGATGTTCTGGCCGATGCCGACCGCGCTGCTCAGCGCCAGTGCGGCCGTCGCGGGCCTGGCGATCATCAACTCGGTGGGCCAGATGGCTGGCTTCCTGAGCCCGTACCTGGTTGGTTTCATCAAGGACCAGACCGGCTCGACCGACGCTGCGCTGTACTCGTTGGCCGGAGTGATCGTGCTGGGCAGCCTGGTGGCCCTGCGCGTGTCGCGCGCCGGGGCACTGAACGCCGCACGGGCCAACTGACGCCTGGAGGCGCGGGCTTGCCCCGCGCCTGCCGCAACGGCATGTGCGCTCAGGGCGCCGCAGTCACCGCAACACCCTTGGCCTGTTCAGGGGTCACCACCTGGCTGAGGTCGATGTGACGAAAGTCCGGCTTGGCGCCCAGCCGTGCGTTGAAGCGCACGTTGAAGGTGAACGGGTCGTCGGTCGGCACATCCAGCGCCTGGCCGTAGATACGGGTGACGGCTGCGGCGTCATAGCCCAGCAGCTTGAGCAGCGTCGGATAGATGTTGTAGTGGCTGGAGGCGTTGCGGTTCTGTGGCAGGTGAGCCTGCCAGTCCAGGGCCTTCACGCCCGCGCCCTGGATCACCACCAGCGGTACCAGCCCCTCCTCCATCACCGGGTCGCTGTCGCAGTGGGTGTTCAGGCCCGGATTGCCGCGCTCATGCAGGTCCTGGCCATGGTCGGAGGTGTAGATCAGCACCGCCTGGCTCAGGTCGGCCTCGGCGAACAGGCGGCGAAAGAACTCGCCCACGTTCCAGCCCAGCGTATTGCGGTACGCGTTGCGATACAGCACCCAGTCTTCGGGGCGGCCATCGAAGCCGTCGCGGGTGGCGGTGTCGGCCACATCGGCGAAATGCCCACGCGGCAATGCCGGCTGGTAGGTCAGGAAGGCGTCGGGGTACTTGTCATGAACCGGGAAATGCGCGCCAACCTTGTTGATCACGATCAGTTGCGCCTGGTCATCCTTGAGCAGGCTGACCAGTTGCTCCAGCGCCGCCATGTCGCGCTGCACCACGGGGGTGTCGTCGAACTGGACGAAGCGGTCGATGTCGCGCTTCTCGGTTTCGTCCATCAGGTTCTGCAGATTGCCGCCGGTGCGCTGGGCATCGATGTACACCGTGCCCAGCCCTGCTCGCTTGGCGTATTGCCAGATCGACGGCTGGGTCGAATTGATGCGCAGGTAATCGCTGCGGGTGCCGCCGTAACGCAAGGTGACGTTGGTGTCGGCGCTGCAGTTGGCCACCGAGGCCGCGTAGCCGTAGTTGACGATACTCACCCCTGGGTGCGGCTGCAGCAGGTGAGTCGCCACGCCGGCAGGGGTGTTGAGGTCCAGGTAGTTGCCCGAAATGCTCTCGTCGATGATCAGCACGATATCGCGCGCCATCGGCTTGCCGGACTGCGCCAGGCTCACCGGCTCGCGTGGGCCGACACGGTCATGCAGCGCCTCGTAGCCGAACAGGCTCACATAAGCCAAGGGTGTGTACATCACCGGAAGGCCGCGGGCCCCCTCGCCAGCGCGGATGAACAGCACACCGACCAGCAACGCCAGCGCCAGAAATGGCGCGACAATTGGCACCAGGCGCGGCAGGCGCAGCACAGCGCCCGGCCGCAAGCCCACACCCAACAGCACCAGCAGCGCGTTGAACGCCGCCAAGGTGATCGCATAGTGGTACTGCTGTAGCGCTTCCTGGATGAAGCCACCGGCATACACCATGGACACGAACGCACTGTAGGTGAGGTAGGAATCGGTGATTCGCATATAAGCATCGAAGAACAGCGCACTCACCGCAAAAGCCAACGCCAGCACCCAGCGCAGCCAACCTGGGCGAATCCACGCCGCCAGCAGCAACCCCACCACCAGCACCCCCGCCACGCCCAGGTAAAGCAGCAAAGGCAGGCCAACACCCAACGCTTCTATCCGCTCCCGGTAATAGCCATGAAAGCTCGCCAGGTAGAGGAACAACAGGGCCAGCTTGATCCATCCGCGCATGATTCGACCACTCCGGTCATGGGTTTTCATTCAAACCGTAGCAGTCTTGAAACAAATCACAAGCCGGAAAAGTCAATTTTCCGACGGTATCTCAACGCCATATTCTGGCGCAAAAAACGTATCGCGGTTGAGACGCTCTATCGTCACGACCCCGCATTATTCGTGGCCTGCAACCGTTCATCGGTTCATCGAACGGCCAAATGCCAGTAGCTTTCAACGCTAAACCCCGGATTGGCAAAGGGTTGGTGGCCAATGGCCGTTTTGTTTAGCGTCTGTAAATGCGACGAAACATGCCATTGGTTTGACGCATTTCCCGCGAGCTGAGCTATACAGAAATCACACCACTGTTTCATACCCCTTACTCATCCATACGAGGCACGCCGACATGGACGTGAGCGTTTTTGGCACTGGCTACGTAGGACTGGTACAAGCGGCGGCACTTGCCGACGTCGGCCACCGGGTCCTGTGCGTGGACGTGGATGCCCACAAGATCAACCAACTGCGTCAGGGCGTCCCACCGATCAGCGAGCCGGGCCTGTCGGGCCTGCTGGAAGACAACATCAAGGAAGGTCGCCTGCTGTTCAGCACCCAGGCCAGCGATGCGGTCAGCCATGCCGAGCTGATCTTCATCGCCGTCGGCACCCCACCTGACGAGGACGGCTCGGCCGACCTGAGCCATGTGCTCAACGTCACCCGGCAGATTGCCGAGCTGATGGAGGCCGACCGCACCCTGATCGTCAAATCCACGGTACCGGTCGGCACCGCCGACCAGGTCGTGACCCTGGCCCGCGATGAACTGCAGCGCCTGGGCAAGGGCCATTTGCAGGTGCGTGTGGTGTCCAACCCCGAATTTCTCAAGGAAGGTAGCGCCCTGGCCGACTGCATGCGCCCCGACCGGATCATCGTCGGCACCCATGACGAGGTCGCCCATGACCAGCTTGCCGAGCTTTACGCGCCCTTCTGCCGCAACCACGAAAAGCTGATGTTCATGGACAACCGCAGTGCCGAGCTGACCAAGTACGCCGCCAACGCCATGCTCGCCACGCGCATCAGTTTCATGAACGAACTGGCCAACCTCAGCGAACACCTGGGGGCCGACATCGAAGCGGTGCGCCGCGGCATCGGGTCGGACCCACGCATCGGCTACCACTTCATCTACCCCGGCTGCGGTTTCGGTGGTTCGTGCTTCCCCAAGGACATCAAGGCGCTGCTGCACACCGCCGAGCACAGCGGCATGCCCCTGCGCCTGTTACAGAGCGTCAACGAAGTCAACGACCAGCAGCGGCGCATCCTGTTCGCCAAGCTCAAGCAGCGCCTGGGCGGACTGCGCGGCAAGTCCATCGCCCTGTGGGGCCTGGCCTTCAAGCCCAATACCGACGACATGCGCGAAGCACCGAGCCGCTACCTGATGGAAGCGCTGTGGGACGAAGGCGCCACGGTGCGAGCCTATGATCCCGAAGCGATGGACGAATGCCGACGCCTGTACGGCTACCGAGACGACCTGCAACTGTGCGCCACCCGCGACGACACCTTGCAGGACGCCGACGCGCTGGTGATCTGCACCGAATGGAAGAACTTTCGCGTGGTGGATTTCTCGCTGCTGGCCAGCAAGCTGCGCGCACGGGTGATCATCGACGGCCGCAACCTGTACAACCCCGAGCAGGTCGCCGCCCACGGCCTGCACTACAGCGGCATCGGCCTGCGCCAGGTCGCGCCCGACCAGAGCGCACCGCAGGTCGGCGCGCCATGAAAGTGCTGGTCACCGGCGCGGCCGGTTTCATTGGTGCCCACACCTGCCTGCGCCTGCTGCGCGACGGTCATGAGGTGCTGGGCCTGGACAACTTCAACGACTATTACGATCCGTCGCTCAAGCATGCTCGCGTGCACTGGGTGCGTCAGAACGTCGGTGACTTCCCCCTGAACTGCTTGGACCTTGCCGACCGCGACGCCATGGCCCGGCTGTTCGCCGAGGAGCGCCCCGAGGTGGTGGTGCACCTGGCTGCGCAAGCCGGTGTGCGCTACTCGCTGCAGAATCCCCAGGCTTACCTGGACAGCAACCTGGCGGGCTTCCTGAACATTCTCGAAGGCTGCCGGCGCCACCCGGTGCAGCACCTGCTGTACGCCTCGTCCAGCTCGGTATATGGCGCCAACCAGCGCACGCCATACCGGGTGCAGGATGCAGTCGATCATCCGCTGTCGCTGTACGCCGCCACCAAGAAAGCCAACGAGGCCATGGCGCACAGCTACAGCCATCTGTTCGGCATCCCTTGCAGCGGCCTGCGCTTCTTTACCGTCTATGGGCCCTGGGGCCGCCCGGACATGTCGCCGATGCAGTTCGCCCGCGCCATCAGCGAAGGCCGGCCGATCCAGCTGTTCAACCATGGTCGGCACCAGCGCGACTTCACCTACATCGACGACATCGTCGAAAGCCTGGCGCGGCTGCTGCCCTACCCGCCCCGCGCCGATGCGCAGTGGGATGCCTTCAGCCCCGACGCGGCCAGCAGCGCAGCGCCCTGGCGCCTGTTCAACATCGGCGGCCAACGCCCGGTGGAACTGCTCGACTACCTGGCCCTGCTGGAAAAACACCTGGGGCGCGATGCGGTGATCGAGTTGCTGCCGCTGCAACCGGGCGATGTGCTGGCCACCTGTGCCGATGCCAGCGCCCTGGCCCGGGTCACCGGCTTTACCCCAACGATTTCCCTTGATGAAGGGCTCGGGCGATTCGTCGCCTGGTTCAAGCACTACTACTCGCACGGCGCCACAGATGGCGAACCTGCAGGCGAGCAGCCGAAACAACGGAGGGTGATATGACAGGACAACCGAAAAGCGCCCAGCTGCAGGCGCTGTACCAGGATAAACGCATGGATCCGGCGCACCGCCAGCGCATCGATGCCGCCATCCACATGCAAGGCCGTGGCTGGATGACCGGGCGGGTCGGCGGGCGCCCTTGGACGCTGTCGCGGACCAACCGCGTGCTGTCATGCCTGGCGGCGCTGAACCTGCTGCTGTTGCTGTCGCCGGTATTCCTGGCATTGGCGGTGATGATCAAGAAGTCCAGCCCGGGCCCGGTGTTCTTCGTGCAGAAACGCACCGGCTACCGCGGCCGCCTGTTCGGCATGTTCAAGTTCCGCACCATGGTCGCCAACGCCGAGGCGCTGAAAGACTCGGTACGCCACCTGAACAAGCACGGCGCCGACTCCATCGATTTCAAGATCGACAAGGACCCGCGCATCACCTCGGTGGGCAGTTGGCTGCGGCGCAGCAGCCTGGACGAGCTGCCCAACCTGATCAACGTGGTCACCGGCGACATGCGCCTGGTCGGCCCGCGCCCTACCTCGTTCAACGCCTACCGCTACAAGGATAACCACCTGGCACGGTTGTCGATCTACCCCGGCATGACCGGCCTCTGGCAGATCTCCGGACGCAGCAACATCGATTTCGACCAACGCGTAGAGCTTGACCTCAGCTACATCAACGAACAGAGCCTGCTGCTGGATCTGAAAATCCTGCTCAAGACCCCGTTCAAGGTTTTCACTGGCCACGGAGCAAGTTGAGATGGACGGTTCCACTTCTAGAAGCCTGAGTATCGCCAACCCGAGCGAGACCAACCTGACCGCCACTGTCCTCGACCTCGACCAGCGCACCCTGCTGCTGACCGCGGCCAACACCGGAACCGGCACCAGCACCAGCGCCCTGGCCTTCGCCAGCCAGCTGGCGCTGATGAGCGCGGGTGCGGTGCTGCTGATCGACGGCAGTTCCAGCAGCAATGGCCTGAGCCAGCAACTGGGGCTGAACAAGCTGCGCGGCTACACCGATCTGTTGTTCGACGAGGACACCCCACCCTTGGCGCAGGACTGCGTGGTGCACCTGTCCGACCAACCATTCGACGTGCTCCCGGCGGGCACCTGGAAGCGCGGACGCGACCGCCTCGACCCCGAACGCCTGCGCATCCTGTTGCGCCAGTTCGCCGCCCACTACCGCTTCGTGGTGATCGACGGCGAAGCCATCTATGCCAGCGCCGACAGCCTGGTGATCGGCACCCTGGTCGATGGCGTGATCCTGGTGGTGTGCGCCGAGGAAACCCGCTGGGAAGTGGCCCAGGCTGCCGCCCAACGGCTGACGCAAGCTGGCGCGCGGCTGATCGGCAGCGTGTTCAACAAGCGCAAGTACTACATGCCCAAGTGGCTGTACGACAACCTGTGAGAGGACGCACGCCATGATCGCCATGAGATACCCCTCGATTGCCCTGTGCGTGCTCGCCCTGGCCGGTTGCGCCAGCCAGGAAAGCCGCGAAATGCCGGTACAGATCCTCACCGCACCAGCGGCCGAGAGCCAGGCCACCGAAGTCGCCCGCCGCGAACAGGTGCTGCGGCCACAGGACGTGCTGGAAGTGATCTTCCACGTCAGCAACCGCTCTGCCGGGGTGTACCGCATCCAGTCCGGTGACACCCTGGACCTCAACTTCATGGCCGCCAGCGGCCTCAACGGCCAGCAGCTGGTGCAGCCCGACGGCAGCATCACCCTGCCATCCACCAACGCGTCGGTGCGCGTCGAGGGCCTGACCCCGAGCGAAGCGGAGAGCGCCATTCGCCAGGCCTACAACGACAAGCGCGTGTTCAAGCCCAACCGCGACCAGGTAACGGTGCGCGTGCTCAGCCCCATGACCGACGAGGTCAACCTGAAGAACGCCCTGAGCCACCCCGGCACCGGCATGAGCCGCGACATCACCGTGGGCAACGACGGTCGCGCGACCTTCCCGGAAATCGGCTCGGTGCCGCTGCAGGGCATGACCGTCAACCAGTTGCGTGACTACCTCAACGAGCGTTACGCCAGCCTGCCCGGGCGCATGAGCGTGGATGTACTGCTCAAGTCCACTGCCGCCAACGAGATCTACGTGCTCGGCGAAGTCGGCCAGCCGGGCGCCTTCCAGATCCGTCGTCCGGTGTCGGTGCTCGAGGCCCTGACTCTGGCCCGCGGCCCGACCCTGAAGGCCAAGCTCGGCTCGGTGGTGATCATGCGCCGCGAAGGCAACACCGTGCATGCGGTCAACTACGACGTCGACCAGGCCCTCTCCGGCGGTAGCCAGAAGCTCGCCTATCTGCAGCCCGAAGACATGCTCTATGTACCCAAGACCAAGCTTGCCAGCGCTGCCGAGCTGTCCCGGCAACTGGCTGACGTGGTGCTGTTCCAGGGCTTTGGCTTCAGCTTCAGCTACCGCGTCGACAACAAAGAAAGCAACGACTGACCAGGGGACGGACCATGACCACGCAACCGAAAGAAAACTATGTGCATGAGTTCTTCCGCATCTTCTTCGCCAACCGTCAATTGGTGAAACGGGTGTTCCTGATCTTCGCGGTGATCGCGGTGATTCTGCCGCTGGTGCTCAAGCAGAGCTTCGACATCACCGCCGAAGTCATCGTGCAATCGAAGAAGCTCTCGCAAAGCGATACCAGCTCCTCGCTGGCTCAGCAGGCGGACCAGTTCATCCCGCCGTCACTGGCCGACATGGAGACCGAGAGCAACATCCTGCGCTCGCCCACGCTGATCCGCCAGACCATCAGCCAACTGCGCCAGGAAGGCCAGTACCAGGCCGAACCCGGCTTGCTGCGACGCACCGTGATCGACCCGCTGCGCCATGGCATCGTCGATCCGCTGCATCGCCTGCTGGGCAAGTCGGTGGCCGACGAGCGCGATACCCAACTCGACGAGCTCACCGATCAGGCGGTCAAGGACCTCAAGATCGAGACCCTGCCCGGCTCCAACGTGATCTCGGTCACCTACAGCGCCGATGACGCCCGCCTCGGCACCCTGTTCGTCGCCCGCCTGCTGGACAACTTCCTGAAGAACCGCCAGGACCTGCAGTCCAACGAGCTGCCCGAGACCTTCTACGAGCAGAAGAAACTGCACTACCAGGCGCGCCTGGGCGACCTCGAGGGCCAACGCCTGGCCCTGCTGACGGCGATCGGCTCGTCTGATCCGAAAGAAGAGATCACCTTCCGCCTCAATGCGATCAACACCGAGGAACAGGCACTCAACCTGCAGCGCGACCGCAAGCTGGAGAACCAGCAGTGGCTCGACTACCTGCAGAGCAGCCTGGCCGCGGCAAGCAAGGCGAAGATGGCCGACTATGCCTTCCCCTACACCTTCACCACCACGGTCGACAACGTCGCCTTCGAAGACCGCGAGATCAAGCAACTGGGCGAGCAGCTGACCACCCTGTTGGCCCGCTACAACGGCGATGCCACGGTGTTCCAGCCCGGGGCCGAGCAGATGGTCCTGGCACGCCAGCAGATCGCCCAGCTGCGCGGCCAGTTCCTCAAGATCGTCGAGAACCGTATCCGCGAACGCCAGCAGGACCTGGCCGTGACCCAGCAGGTGATCGACCAGAAGACCCAACGCATCGGTGAATACAAGAACCGCATCACCGAGCTGCGCGAGACCCAGAGCAAGACCCGCCAGCTCGACACCGAGATCGATGCCCTGCACAAGGCCTTCTCCACCTATGCCCAGCGCTATGAGGAAAGCCGCGGCCAGGGCCTGCTCGATGGCAGCCAGTCCAACGCGCGGATCCTCAGCGCACCCTATGAGCCGGCCACCGCGTCGTTCCCAAAACCTGGCCTGATCATCCCGTTCGGCCTGGTCACCGGCCTGCTGCTGGCCATCGCGCTGGTCTACGTCAAGGAGTTCTTCGACCACCGCTTCAAGCACCCTGCACAAATCAGCCATGAGCTGGGCCTGCCGGTGCTGCTGGTGATCAACGACCAGACCCCGGCGCTGCCCAACCCGCACAAGTCGTGGTCGCTGCCTCGCCTGATGCACTGGGTGCGCAATTGAACGCTGCCGTGCCCGCTACCGGCCAGTTGATCCTGCATCTGCTCAGCAGCGGCGGATTCTACGGCGCCGAGCGCATGCTCCTGGACCACTGCCAGGCAACCCCTGGCAGGCACCGGGTGCTGTTCCTCGACGCGCCGCAGGATCTGGTGATGCGCTTTCGCGAAGCCGGCATCGACTGCCAGAGCTGCCATGGCCTGGGCGCACTGCTCAGGCAAGTGGCGGCCATGCGTGGCGAGCGGCCGTTGATCAACACCCACAACTTCAAGGGTATGGTCTTCGGCTGGCTGGCCGCGACCCTGTGGCGCCTGCCACTGGTGACCACCCAGCACGGCTTCACGCCGCGCAGCACCAAGCAGCGCTTCTACACCTGGCTGAGCCTGCAACTGTGCCGCACACCCACGGTGGCGACCGTGGTGTGCGTGGCCGAGAGCATTGCCCGCATCCACCGCCAGGCGGGTGTTCCAGCCAGCAAGTTGCAGGTGATCCCCAACGGTCTGCCGGAGCCTCTGGCATCTGTGCAATCTGCCCCTGTGGGAGCGGGCTTGTCCCATGATGGCAGCACCGCAGTGCAGGGCACCGGCTGCGCCGGTGATCGCGGCACAAGGCCGCTCCCACAGGGTTCGCTGCAGGCCGCAACACCTCCTGTGGGAGCGGGCTCGTCCCACGATGGCAGCACCGCAGTGCAGGGCACCGGCTGCGCCGGTGATCGCGGCACAAGGCCGCTCCCACAGGGTTCGCTGCAGGCCTCGACACCTGTGCATTGCGCAACCCCCACGGCCCCTGTGGGAGCGGGCTCGTCCCGCGATGGCAACACCGCGGTACAGAGCCAGGGATCGCGCCAAGCCCCTTGGCTGGCAGGCTATGTCGGGCGGCTGTCCAGCGAAAAAGGCCCCGACCTGTTCCTCGACACCCTGATCCCGCTGTGCCAACGCCACCCGCACCTACACGCGGTGATGCTCGGCGACGGCCCCGAACGCGCCACGCTGCAGGCGCGCATCGATGCCGCTGGATTGGCCGAGCGCATCACGCTGCCGGGTTTCCAGCGCGACATGCAAGCCTGGATGACCCGACTGGATGCCCTGGTGATCAGCTCGCGCACCGAAGGCACGCCAATGATTCTGCTCGAAGCCATGCAGGACGGCGTACCGGTGGTGGCCTTCGGTGTCGGCGGCATTCCCGATGTGATCGAACACGGCCGCAGCGGGTTGCTTGCCGCACCGCTGGCGGTCGATGAACTCGCTGCCCACCTGCAGGCGCTGCTGGACGATCCGCAACAGGCTGAAGAACTGGTGGCCCGCGCCCGCCAGACCCAGCGCGAACGCTACCACCTGCCGACCCTGGCACAACGCTGGGCCCTGGTGTACCAGGGCACGGCCATGGAGGTTGTCGCATGATCATCCCCCTGTCGCTGGTGGGCCTGGTGGCCCTGCTGTCGCTGGGGCTGCTGGCCAGCCCCTACCCTTACCTGGCCCCTGGCGCCGTGGTCGGCCTGGCCGGTGCCTTGGTGCTGTACCGCAAGCCAGCCTGGGGCCTGCTGGCGATCGCCGCGCTGGTGCCGCTCGAAGGGCTGCTCAAGGACAGCATGGTCTCTGGCGCCAAGCTGATCGGCCTGGGCCTGGTGCTGATCCTCACCCTGCAACTGGCTGTGCGTCAGTTGCCGGCCGAGCGCCTGCGCAGCAACCAGTGGCGGTTGCTGATCCCGTTCATGGCCCTGTACCTGCTGAGCCTGTGGACCAGCGACAGCTTCGAGCTGTCGGTGCTGCACCTGCGTGAACTGCTGGTGGGGCTGGTGGTGTTCGTCATCACCTTGCTGGTGGGGCGCGACCTCAATCTGCCGATGCTGGCGCGGCTGATCACCGTCAGTGTCTGCGTGACCTGCCTGTTCGCCATCTTCTCCACCAAGTACCAGGAACAGGGCCGCGCCTCGGCCATGCTCGACCCCAACGCCTTCGCCCTGCTGATCACCATCGCCATGCCGCTGGGGTTGTGGCTGGCGATCAAGACCCGGCAGGTTCCACTCAAGCTGTTCTGGGCCGGCTGCTGCCTGTTGCTGCTGGTGGGCATGACCAAGACCGAGTCGCGCTCAGGCCTGGTGGTGCTGCTGATCAGCCTGGGCATCGTGCTGTACAACTACCGCGAGCAACTGACACGGATCCGTCCGCGTCACCTGGGCTTCGCCATGCTCGGCCTGGCCATTGTCCTGCCGCTGGGCGCGGCCCTGATGCCGGCCGGCTACGCCGATCGCATCCAGTCGCTGATGCTGCTCAAGTCCGGGGTCAATGCGCACCAGGACGAATCCCTGGGCCGACGTGCCTCGTACCTGGTGGTGGGCAAAGAGATGATCAGCCACAGCCCGATGCTCGGCACCGGCCCCGGCACGTTCCCGCTGCACTATGCCGACACCGGTTTCTCCAAGGCCTTCGCCCCGGTCAACAGCAAGACCACCGACCTCTATCGTCGCGCCCACAACACCTACCTCGAGCTGTTCAGCGAGACCGGAGTGCCGGCGGGGCTGGCCTTCGTCGGCATGATCGCCCTGGCCCTGCGCAACTTCTGGCAGGCCCGCGCGGCCTGGCGTGCCACCGGCGAGCACGACAACGCCGACCTGATGACCCATCTGACCATGAGCATGCTGGCCATCGGTCTGTTCCTGATGTTCCTCAGTGCCCCCAGCCACAAGTACCTGTGGCTGATGCTGGCGCTGTCCAGCGTGCTGCTGCGCCAGGCCACCGCGTCGCGAGACGTGGAGGCGCAGCGATGAACCAGGTAAGCATCGTCATCCCGATGTTCAACGAAGCCCGGCATATCGGCCGCACTCTCGATGCCGCGCGCAAGGCCGCCCACTGCGCGGGTCTCGGCTGTGAGCTGATCGTGGTCGACAACGGCTCCAGCGACGACGGCCCGCTCATTGCCCGCCAGCATGGCGCTCAGGTGCTGAGCCTCCCCGGCGTCGCCATCGGCGCCCTGCGCAACCAGGGCGCGCAGGTCAGCCACGGTGAATGGCTGGCGTTTCTGGATGCCGACATCGAGGTGCCGGACAACTGGCTCGACCTGCTGCTGGGCCTGCAGCGCCGCGGTGAAGGCGACGTCTTCGCCCTCGACTGTGACACCCCGCGCCAGGCGCCGTGGTTCGCCCACGCCTGGCAACGCCGCACCCTGCGCGCCGGGCAGACGGTACAGGACTGCACCTGGCTGCCTACGCCCAACCTGCTGATGCGCCGCACCTGGTTCGACCAGGTTGGCGGCTTCGATGAGCGCCTGCGCACCGGCGAAGACAAGGACTTCACCCTGCGCTTGCACGAAGCCGGCGCCCGTTTGCGCGTGCTGCGCCAGCCGGTGGTCCTGCACTGGGGCTTCGAGGGCAGTTGGGGTGAGTGGCTGGGCAAGGAGATGTGGCGCCAGGGCAGCCACTTGCAACTGCTGCGCAGCCATGGCGTGAGCCTGCGCCTGCTGCGTTTCCCACTGCTGTCCGTGGGCGCCTGGGTACTCGACGTCATGGCGCTGTCGACGCTGCTCGAAGGTTTCCCCCATGTGGCCCTGGTGCTGCTGCTGATCAGCGCCCTGCCTGCCCTGGCGCTGAGCCTGCGCCAGAGCCTCAGGCACCACGACACGTTGCTGACCCTGCAGCTCTGGGGCCTGCACTGGCTGCGCCTGCACCTGGCCGGCGCTGCGTTCATCCTCAGCCTGTTCAACCGCACCGCAAGGAGGCCCGCCCGTGGCTGAGATCATCTTCTGGTTGTGCCTGCTGTTGCCGCTGTACGCCTGGGTCGGCTATCCCGTGCTGCTGACCCTGGCGGCGCCGTTCTTTCCTGTGCGCACACCCGGCCCGCTAGCGCCGCAGCGCGTCAGCGTGGTGATCGCCGCGCACAACGAGGAGCGGCATATCGAAGCCAAGCTCGCCAGCGTGCTCGCCCAGGACTACCAGGCCGCCGAACTGCAGGTGGTGGTGGCCAGCGACGGCTCCAGCGACCGCACCGTGGCGCTGGCCCGCGCCGTGGACGATCCGCGGGTACAGGTGCTGGACCTGCCGCGCCTGGGCAAGACCGGCGCGCTGAACACTGCGGTGAGCGTCTGCCGCGGCGATATCCTGGTGTTCACCGACGCTGACAACCAGTGGTCCGGCAACACCCTCGGCCTGCTGCTGGCGCCCTTCGCCGACGCAGATGTCGGCGGGACTGCCGGGCACATGATCATCCCCGACCCAGGCAAGGGCCTGAGCCTGGGCGACAGCCTGTATCGCCATTACGAAGCCTGGGTGCGCAAGGTCGAGAACCGCACCGGCTGCATGGTCTCGGCCGACGGCGCCCTGCTCGCCCTGCGCCGCCCGCTGTACCAGGCGATTCCCAAACAGGTCAACGACGACTTCTACATCAGCACCTGCGCCCCGGCCGCCGGCCAGCGCATCGTCTACGTGCCCGAGGCGATCGTCCTCGACCAGGGCGTGGACGAGGCCGACAAGCAGTTCCGCCGTCGCCAACGCGTCACCGTCGGTGGCCTGCAGAGCCTGGCCGCGCGCAGCGAACTGCTCAACCCGATGCGTCACGGCCTGTACGCCATCGCCCTGATCAGCCACAAGCTGATCCGCCGCCTGGCGCCGGTACTGTTGCTGCCGCTGCTGTTGGCCAACCTGTGGCTGGTGGGTGAATCGCACTTCTACCACCTGACCCTGACCGCGCAACTGCTCGGCTATGCGGCCGCAATCGCCGGCCTGCTCGATGCTGGCCACCGCCTGCCCAGGCCATTCCGCCTGGCCGCCTTCGTGCTGGTGACGCTGGCGGGCATGAGTGTCGGCCTGTGGCAATTCCTGCGCGGGCACAGCTACAGCCAATGGAATCCCGACCAGAATCGATGAGCGATGGACATGCCGATCAAGACGACGATCAAACAGGCCAGTGGCTGGCTGTATTTCAAGTCGCCCAAGGGCCGCGCCGAATTGCGCGGCGCCGGGGTGATCCTCATGCTGCATCGAGTACTGGCCGATGATGCCAGCGCCACCTTGCCGCACCGCAACGAGCTGTGCGTCGGGCCGCGCGCCTTCGAAGGGTTGCTGCGCTGGCTACCGCGGCACTTCGACTGCGTCAGCCTCATGGACCTGCTCAAGGACCATGAGACACCCCGCAGCAACCAGCGCCCCAAGGTTGCCCTGACCTTCGACGACGGCTGGCGCGACAATGCCAGCAACGCCTTCCCGCTGCTGCGCAAGCACCAGGTGCCGGCGAGCATTTTCCTGTCCACCGACTACATCGGCAGCCGCCAGCGCTTCTGGTGGGAAAGCGTCGGCGAGACCCTGTGGGGCAGCCACGGCGAACCTGCGCGGCACAACCTCATCGAGTACCTGCGCAAGCTCGGCCGACCGCTGCCGGCCGCCTACTTCATGAACGACCGCTCGCAAGCGTGCAGCCAGGTGCTGGCGCACTACCTGCAAAGCCTCAAGAGCCTCAGTCCGCAGGCCCTGCAGCAACTGACCGACGCCTGCCCGGCCGAATCGCTGCCCCAGGCCATGGACTGGCAGCAAGTGCGCGAGCTCGAGGATTCGGGCCTGGTGCGCTTCGGCCCGCACGGCGCCAGCCACGCGTTGTTGCCCTATCTCGACGACCGGCGCCTGGACGAGGAACTGCAACGCAGCCATGCCGCGCTGGAGCATGGCTGCCAGCAACCACTGCCGGTGTACTGCTACCCCAATGGCGATCATGACGACCGCGTGCGCGCACGCGTGGCGGCGCACCGCTACCCCTTCGCCCTGAGCACGCGCGCCGGCATCTGCCAGGGGCATGACGATCCGCTGGCCCTGCCACGCATCGGCGTCAGCCAGCGCAATGCCAGCCGCCCATCGCTGCTGGCCTGGCGCATCAGCCGCGGGGGCCGCTCATGAGCCGCAACCATTACCTGCGCCATCTGGCGCTGAGCATGGGCACCAAGCTGGCGATGATCGGCCTGCGCCTGCTGCGCAACGTGCTGCTGGCGCGCATCCTCGGCCCCAGCGAGCGGGGCTTGTTCGCCCTGCTCAGCACCCTGCCCGACCTGATCAGCGCCGCCACCAGCGGCGGGCTGAACAGCGCCGTTGGCTACCAGGCGGCCAAGCAGCGCGACATGGGCCTGCTGCTGACCCAGGTGCTGGTCTACGGTTGCCTGCTGGCGGGGCTGTTGACGCTGGTCTGCGTGCTGCTGGTGCGCGAGTTCGGTGCCGACCTGGACATCACCCTGCAGTTGGGCCTGCTGGCCTGGCTGTTGCTGCTGGCGGTGCCGATGACCGTGCTCAAGAGCGGCCTGCTGACGCTGCACAACGCCAGCGGTGGCGTCGGCGCGTTCAACGTGCTGCGCCTGACCGAATCGGCGGCACCGCTGCTGCTGTTTCTTGCGCTGTTCTGGATGTGGCGTGAAGAGGCGCTGGAGGCGGCGCTGATCAGCTGGCTGGTGGGCATCGCCCTGGTGCTGGTGCTGGGCCTGTGGTGGCTGCGCCGCCAGCATCCGCTGGCGCTGCGCTGGGACCGCGGCGGCCAGCGCGAGCTGCTCAGCTACAGCGCCAAGAGCCATCCTGACCTGTTGTTCCAGCAAGTCATTCTGCGCTCGGACTACCTGTTCATCGGCGCCATGCTCGGCAGTACTGCACTGGGCCACTACGCCATGGCCAGTGCCGCCGCCGAACTGCTGCTGATCGTCCCGGAAGCGGTGACCACACCGCTGATGAAGCGCCTGCTGCAGCAGGACGCCGGCATGGAAAAACTCACCCCCCTGGCACTGCGCCTGACCGCCACGGTGATGCTCGGCGCCTGCCTGTGCATGGCGGTGATCGGCGACTGGCTGATCGTCACCCTGTTCGGCATGGCCTACCAACCGGCCTACCCGGCCCTGCTGGCCTTGCTCCCAGGGCTGCTGGGGCTGTGCTACGCCAGCATCCTGCGCCTGGACCTGCTGGGCAAGAATCGCCCCGGCACGGTATCGCTGATGATGGGTGCAGGCGCCGCGCTGAACCTGGTGCTCAATGTGCTGCTGATCCCGACCTGGGGCATCGTCGGCGCCGCCGCGGCGTCATCGATCGCCTACCTGGCGGTGACCGTGGCCATGCTGGTGCTGTACTGCCGCCTGAGTGGCGTGCCGGTACTGCACACCCTGATCATCCTGCCCAGCGACTTCGCGCCGCTGCGCCAGATGTTGCAGCGCAGGCCAGCATGAAACGCTGGCTGCTGCTCTGTGCCCTGTGGGTGCCGCTGGCACCTGCGGCCCCCCTGCAATGGGGCGATATCCGCGATGGCAGCCTGTACCTGCAACCAGGACGCAACGATGAACTGCGCTTGCGCTGGCACCCGGCCTGGCAGGCCGACGCCAATGCCGAGCGCATCTTCCTGCTCGACGGCCGTGGCCAACTGCGCGGCGAGCGGGCGATCAAGGCCGAGGAATTGCGCGGCGATCAGCGCTGGCCGCTGAGCGCCGACGCCGGCCCCTATCGCCTGGAAGTCCCTGGGTACAGCTTCCGTGGCTACCAGATCGAGCACAGCGACACCACGCGCGCCCTGTTCGCCCCCGCCAAGGTGCACTTCAGCGCCGAGGTCGGACCACGGGTCGAGCTGTATTTCCGGGTCAAGGCCGGTGAGCAGGCGACGCTGGCCGGCAAATTCCACGGCGGCGTGCGCGGGCTTTCGGCGCAACGCCTGAGCGACGGCCAGCAGGTCGAGGTGGCGCTCAAGCCCTACCCGGCCTACTGGCGCTTCGACCAGCAGACGCTGCCAGTCAGCCCCCGCGACGAAACCTGGCGCCTGCGCCTGCAAGGGCGCGGCAAGGCGGCATTCTGGCTCGACGGCAGCGCCAACCTGTTCGCCCAGCGCGCCGATCATCTGGGCGATGTCGCCAACCTTGCCGGGCAGGTGCGGCTCAAGCTCCAGGCCAAGGTGCTCGGCCCCACGCCGCTGCTGGGGGTCAACCTGCCCTACGTACTACCGCCACCGTCGAGCTTCGCGGCCCTGGACGCCCTGCGTCCGCAGGCGGCCGGCTACTACAGCTTCATGGACGTGCTCGCCCGCCAACCCGGCTATGAAGACGCCTGGCGACGCCTGTACCAGCGGCGCTTCGGCATCACCCAGGACATCACCCTGCTCGCCGGCACCGGTAGGCGCGCCGACCTGGCCGCCGATCGCACCAGCCACGATGGCCTCGATGCCTGGCTGGCCGGCACCGCGCGCCTGGGCGGCAAGGGCCTGCACTACCTGGCCTTCGCCGACGAGCCGAACCTCAATTACCGCAACTATGAAAGCTACCGCGACTTCTTCACCGGCATGGCCCAGCGCGTAAGCGCCTGGCCGGGCGCTCGGGAGGCAGGCGTGCGGATCGCCATGCCCGCTTCATCACGCCTGCTCGGCGGCCCCTTCACCCAGGGCAGCAAGGACCTGCGCGGCATCGACTGGGCCCGGCGCCTGCTCCAGGAGCACGGTGCGCAGATCGATGCCCTGGCCTGGCACGAATGGATGGTCCGCGACCTGCTCGCCACCCGCAGCTACCGCGACAGCGTGCGCCAGGCCGCGGCCTTGGTCGGCCTCGACAACCAGGGCCGCCCGCGCAAGGCGCTGCTGCTCGACCAGACCAACCTGTCCAGCGGCTCCAGCCTCAGCCCCTATGACCAGAACACCCACTACGCTGGCCTGTGGTGGGCGTCGGTGGTGATCAACGCCTCCGCCGACGGCCTGTTGGACATGCTCAACTGGTTCCATGTCGCCGACGAGCCCGAATGGCCGAAGGGCATGATCCGCGTGCTGGGCGATGAGCGTTTCGAGCTCAAGCCGGTGGGCCTTGCCCAGCAGTTCATCCAGCGCCACTGGCTGCGCCAGGTGCTGGCCCTGGACAACGACGCCTTCGAGGTCGACGTCCTGGCCATGGCCGACGGCCGTCAGCGCAGCCTGCTGGGGGTCAACAAGGCCGAGCGCGTGCAGCAGGTCGAGCTGGCACTCGGCGACTGCCCGGCCGCCCGGCTCGAGCTGTTCGGCCCCGATAATCAGCCGCGCCCTGCCCGCGTCAGCTGCCAGCAGGGACAGATCCGTTTTCAACTGCCAGGGCAGACCTTGTTTGCCCTGACCTGGAGTGCGTCATGAAACGCACCTCGATCTGCCATGAACAGGAGGCACCATGCGTGCATTGAGCAAGATCCAGGATCGCATCAAGCGCAAGGGACTGCGCAACACCTTGAGCAGCGCCTGGCGACACTACGTCTTCTATCATTGGGAGCTGGTGTGGATGGAACGCGACCTGGAAACCCCGGTGCCCCCGCACCGCCTCAAACCCTATGCGCGACTGCGCCTCGAAAACATCACCGTGAACAACGTCAAGGCCTTCACCCGGCATTTCGGCGACCGCGTCGAGACCATGCGCGAGCTGGCCGCCGAGGGCTACACAGGCTTGATGTTCGTAGATGACGAAGGCGACACCGTGGCCTTCATCTGGGGCAGCGCGCGCAACTACCACGACCGCCACTACTATGGGTGCTGGTTTCCGGTAGGCCCGGGCGAGTTCTTCGAATTCGGCGGCGAGTTGATCCGCAAGTACTGGGGCAGCGAGCTGTCGGTGGACTTGCAAGTGGCGTTGTGGAAGGCCATGGCCGCGCAGGGTTGCACCAAGGTGGTGGACGTCTGCGAACAACACAACATCCCGGCGCTCAAGCTGCACCTGCGCATGGGCTACCAGGAGCAAGGGCGCATCATGAATGTCTACTGCCTGTTCGGGCGCTGGAAGTTCTTCCGCGAGAGCCGCTACAGCGAGTCGCGCCTGGAAACCTTGCGTAAACCGGCGTCCGAAAGCGCCACGGCCACGGCGTCCTGACCCCATGGCCCTGCAACTGAGCTGGTGCGCCTCGCTGCGCACCCCCAGCTTCCCCGCCGCCGGCTATGAGGCGCTGCGCCAGCGCGTGGCCGGCAGCACCCCGTTCAATCACCTGGGCTGGCTGCGCGCCGCCGAGGCCGCACTGCAGCCGGGCCAGCAACTGCAGATCCTGCTCGGCCACCTCGATGGCCGCCTGTGCCTGTGCCTGCCGTTGGTGCGCGAGCGCCAGGCGGTCGGCCCACTGAATGTCCCGGTGGTGCGTCACCTGGGCCACCCGCTGAGCGACCGCATCGCGTTGTTGCTCGATCTGCCCGCGCACCACGCCACACAAGTGCTCCAAGCCATCCGCAAGCACCTGCCCCATGCGCTGCTGCAATTGAGTGAAGTGGTGCAAGGTGGCGATGAGAATTGGCTGCGCCAATGGGCTGCGGCCTGTTCGACCTTCGAGCGCCGCCTGACCTGCCGTGTACCGGTGCACCGCATCAGTGAAGCCGACCGCCGGGAGGTCAGTGGCGACCCACGCTACAAGCTGCGCCGTGCACGCAAGCGCATTGCAGCCTGCGGCGCGCAGGTGCGTCGGGTGGTCGCCGACCGCCACAACATCACCGCCCTGCTCGATGCGATCAGCGCCGTGGAAGCGGCGAGCTGGAAAGGCGACGACGACGTCGGCATCTTCTCGGGCAGCCAGCGCCGCGAGTGGATGTACCAGGCCTTCACTGAGCTGGCTGGCGAAGGGTTGGTGTGCCTGGTGTTGCTGGAGCTGGACGGGCGCTGCATCAGCTACCGCCTGGGCCTGCTCGAACACGGTCGCATCTACGACTACAACCTGGCGTTCGTGCCCGAACAGCGCGAGCTGGGCAGTGGCCGGGTGCTGCTCGAAGAGTGGATCCACTGGGGTCTCGACGAGGGCTGGAGCTGGGTCGACGCCTCGCGGGTAAGCCTTGAAAACTCCAGCCACCAATTGCATGAACGCCAGACCGGCCAGGTCGAGCAATGGCGCCTGAGCGGCTACAGCTGGCGCCCCGACGGCATCGCCCTGGGCCTGGCCCTGCGTTGCTGGCGCTGGCTCAAGCCGCGCCTGCGCAAGGCCGACAGTGCAGCCACCGTCACCCCGAACCCCACACAGGAGCGAACGGATGCCATCCCAGGTCATAGTCAACGCTGACGATTTCGGCCTCAGTGCCCCCATCAACGCGGTGATCCTGCACGCGTTCCAGGCCGGGCTGATCAGCTCGGCAACACTGATGGCCAACATGCCGGCGTTCCAGGCCGCGTGCGTACTGGCCCAGCAGCCGGCGCTGAAGGGCCGCATCGGCCTGCATTTCAACCTGACCTACGGCCGCCCCCTGAGCCAGGCGATCCTCGCCGAACCGCGCTTCTGCACCGCCCAGGGCGAGTTCGACCTCGGGCTGCGCCAGCGCACCCTGCGCCTGTCACGCAGTGAGCGCGAGGCGGTACGCGCGGAGCTCGAGACCCAATGGCAACGCTGTGTGGCCCATGGCGTCATTCCCAGCCACCTGGACTCGCACCAGCACGTGCACAACATCTGGCCGGTCGGTGAGGTGGTCGCACGGTTTGCCCGCGAACACGCCATACCGGTGCGTCTGGCGCGCAATGTCGGGGCCAATATCGGGCCACTGAAGCGGGTCTTCAAGACCCTGCTCAACCGGCGCCTGAAACAGCTCTGCGGCGTGACCGCCGACTACGTCTGCACCCCGCTGGATCTCAAGGCCGGACTGGCGCCGGCGCATGGCGTACTGGAGGTGGTGGCCCATCCCAGCGCCCTGGGCGGCCACGACTTCGGTGATGCCTACCTGGCAACCGGGGAATCCCTCAAGAGCCTGGTCGACCGCCAGTTGCAGGGGGTTGAGCGGGTGGGTTATACCGAGTTGAACATGTCCTGACGCCTGCGCACTGGCATGCCCGGTGCGCGTGTGCGTGGTGTGCTTTCGCAGGTAATCCAAAGAAAAGAGCACCACGGTCTGCATCTATCTACCACCCGAATCAGCCATCGATGGCGCCTGCTGTTGCGTTCCACAACAGGAGCGACAGCCATGCCTTCAACTCTCCCCTCCACCCACCAGAACCTCATCACCCAGCGCTTGCCTTCATGGGCGTCAAGACTCAGTGAAGAACAATGGCAAACCCTGCGCGCCAGCGCGCTGCCTCTGCAGGGCCTGCCAGGGCAACACGCCGACGACTTCGAAAACGCCTTGCCCGAACTGCGTGAGGCCGTGCTGGCCAGCGAGGCGCAGTTGGCCACGGCGCAGCAGCGCCTGGCCCGGACGCTCAAGGGCCTCCAGCAGATCGACGAATTCGCCGAGCCACTGCTCGCCGCGCAATTGAAAGCCGAGCACGGGTTCCAGGCCCCGCTGCGCACATCGGAACTGATCCATGTGCATGACCGTTACACCCATGAGGTCTACGTGAGCACCTACGAGCGACGCACATTGCTTGAGGCTGCCCTGCACAACTTCGCCGATGGCATCAGTTTCAACATCAAGAGCGCACTGGCCCTGAAGGGTGATACCGAGATCACCGACATCACGGTGACGGGCACCACCACCCTCGGTGACAGCGAAACCCGAGTGCCCTACCCACTGGCCTCCAAAGCCTTCAGCATCAAGGCGTTGCCGCTTTCACCCGAAGCCTTCGCCAGCACCTGCCGCAATCTCGACCTGGGCCAGCGCTACCAGGAACACCTGCAAGCCAGGTTCAGCCCGCCCGATGTCCGCCCCGCCGCGATCAGGCTCTACCAAAGCAACCTGCAACTGGCGGCAGACCTGGCGCGGCTGCAGCATCGGATCGGCGGCGACGCACGGGATTGCATCCAGCAGCTGCTCGATGACGGATCGGCCCTGCCTTGCCAACGGTTGCAACTGTTCGGCGTGACGCTGCACGAGGCCCTGCTGATCGACGCCGGTGACGTCGGTCGACTGCTGTATCTCCCAGGTCAGGAAGCCGCCGTCCGTGTCTTCAGCAGTGATCAGGCGCTGGTGGTGCAATTGCAGACCGACCTTTGCGACCCCGCCTTTCGCAAACACTGCCTGGCGCTGATCGCCAGCGAAGAACGCCTGCAGTTCCTCGATCGTGCCCGGCAGAACCTCAGCAGCGATGCGCACGCAGGCTATGAGCAGACCTGGACACCGCCTGATGGCGCCGATCTGCACCTGGAGCGGCACGATATCGAAGGGCCGCTGTTCGACTTCCTGTACACCGACCATCTCGCCTGGCTCAAGGCCGAGGCAATGCTGTTCGCCGTGCCCACGGCCCAAGCCGACGAACAGGCGCGCAAGAAGCGCCTGCAGATGTGGGAAAGCCTGGGCTTGAATGCCCTGATGACCATCGGCATGTTCATCCCCGCAGTGGGCGTACTGATGGTCGCGGTAACGGCCTGCCAACTGCTGCATGAGGTCTACGAAGGCTACGAGGCCTGGGAGGTCGGTGATCGCGACGAGGCGTTCCAGCACCTGAAAGTGGTAGGCCTCAACCTGGCAGTGATCGCCGGGCTGTATGTCGGCGGACAGGTAGTACGCACGCTTACCCGCACACCGTTGCTCGAGAGCCTCGATCCGATCACCCGCACCGATGGCAGCCAACGCCTCTGGCGCGGCGACCTGACGCCCTACCGTGTCCAGGCCTCCGAGGCCACACCGGAGTCCTTGCACATGGACGGCCACCGATATCTGCGGCGCTTCGACGCACAGCTGCAGCGCTGGCGACTCGTTCATCCTGATGAACCTGAGGCCTACCAACCGCTGCTGGAGCACAATGACGAAGGCGCCTGGCGCGCCGAGCACGAACAACCACGCGACTGGTCACTGGCGACACTGGTGAGGCGCCTGGACAACCGTCTCGAAGCCTTCACCCCGGCGCAACTGGAGCAGGCAGCACGCATCAGCGGCATGGACGAAGCACAACTGCGCCAGGTACACCTGACCCACGCCAAGACCCCACCGCTGCTGGCCGACACCTTGGCACGCCTGCGCGTGCAACGTCAGATCGCGCAAAACTATCCGACAGCGAGCGCCGCCGAGCGTGACAGGCTGTTCGCCGAAAGCTACGAGGCCAGTGTGCCGGCCCATGTCGACGAAGCGCGGATGCTGCAGGACTACCCCAGACTCGGTGCGCCATTGTGCAGGCGCCTGCTCGGCTCGATGACCACGACCGAACAAGCGGCCTGGAGCACAGGTCAGGTCCTTCCCGCACGCCTGGCCAGACTTGCGCAGGGCCTTGAGGCGCAGTTGCCAGTTGTCCGCGGCCTCGAAGGCCTGTACCTGCCCGAGCTGGCCAGCGCGCACAGCGAACGCCTTGCGCTCAAAGCCATGACCGCGCTGAAAGGCTGGCCACAGGATGTGCGCATCGAGCTGCGCGCAGACAGCCCCCATGGGCCTACCCTTGCCGTAGCTGGCAGCCGCTACGCTACGCGCATGCGGGTCATCACCAAGTCTGCTCAGGGGTACGAGCCCTATCTGGGCGAGCGGCCCGCCCCCACACCCGCCACTGCCGATCTGTGCCAGGCTGCGGTGAAAATACTGTCAGCCAATGAGCGTGCGGCGCTGGCGCTTGAGGCCAGCACCGGTGACAGCCTGCGAGCGCGCCTGACAGCCCTGGTCGACGCCGACCGCCAGGCCTGGGCCCGGCAACTGCGCCCATTCGGCGACTTCGCCTGGTTAAGGCAACAGGGGCTTCGTGGAGGAACGCCGATGGATCCGAACCCTGCACCCGGGATCGAGCCTGAGCCGGCAGTCGTCCCTGCGCCACCTCCCGAACCGATCGACCGGGCGCTTTACCGCCAGGTGCAGCAGATCTACCCCGCCATGAACGACGAAGGCGTCGAAGCCTTCTTTGCCGCGAGTCGCGAGCAAGGAGTGAGCCCGGATCAGGCTGTGGCGTCCCTGAACGCGCAGTATCAAGTAGTGACGGCCAACTTCGCTGCCTGGGCCGAGGGCTCACCTGCCCGAACCCAGGCCATGACGCGACTGCTGAACAGCTGGCGCGGCATGAGTCGACAAGCGCTGGGCGAACAGTGGCTGTTTTCACTGGAGCTGGCCGACCTCGATCTCACCGACGCCGACCTCGCCAGCCTGGAACTACCCCACCACTTCCCGCATGTCCAGCTTCTTGACCTGGCCCGCAACCCGCAAATCAGCACCCTTCCCGCTTCGTTGCTCGAACGCCTGCCCAATCTGCACACGCTGAGCCTGGAAGCGTGCTCGCTGCAACACTTTCCGCAACTGCGCAACCCGCAAACGCTACGCCTGCTGGATCTGGAGGAAAACAACCTGATCTGGAACGAACAGGCACAACAAAGGCTGAACCAGATGGTCAACCTCAGGACCCTGGACCTCACCAACAATCCGCTGCAGACAAGCCCTGCTCTGGAAGCCCTGCCCAACCTGGAATCGCTGCTGCTCGGCAATTGCGGACTGAGCGAAATGCCCGCTGGCCTGGCGAACATGCGCAACCCGCACATCGTCAATCTGGGCGAAAACCGTTTCACCGAACTGCCACAGCCGCAACCTCTGCCGCGTCCGCTCGCTATGGTCATGCGGCTGGAAAGCCAACACATGGACGACGGCATGATTGCGCAGATCAATGCCTACTACGTGCGTTTCGGCGTAGACCTGATGGTCGCCGAGCATGAATACGAAGCCCTGCTGTCCACGGCCAGCGACGAAGACTTCAGCGTCTGGAATCGCCTGCCCCTCCAGTACCGCAGGGACCTGAGGACGCTGATCGAGGATGATCAGTTCAATGCGGCCCCCGAGGCGAACCTCACGGAAATCTGGCGACGCCTTCACCTGATGGATCAAGACGCGGTATTGGGCGAGCAAGCGATTGCCGCGGGGGCCGAGCAGTTGCTGGAACTGCCTTTCCCACCGGCGCCCGAAGCCGAGCTCGCCGAGTCGCCTGAGCCGCCGTCACCGGAAGAGTAAACACCGTGGCCACCCGTCGGCGCCTGTCGGGCGCCAACGGCTTGGCGATGGCGAATCATCGCACTTCAACCAGACTGGAATATTTCCGACTGCAGGTGCATGCTCGGCTGAAGCGTTTCACCTGATCAGCTAAAAGTGAGGTGCAGTACCCATGGACCGTCTGCTCGATTCGCTGTTTCCCACCCCAGAAGACATCCCCGAGGCCTGGCGCCTGGGAGAGCCACTGGAGCAACGCGACTATCTGGTGGCAGGGCAGCTCAGGCGCTGGGACGGGCCGCTGGCCACGGTGCGCAGCCCGGTGTGGCTCAAGGAGGGCGATCAGGAACGCCAGGTCATCCTCGGCAGCGCGCCGCTGCTCGACGCCGACACCGCCCTCACCGCCCTCGATGCCGCGGTGCAAGCCTACGACAAGGGCCGCGGCGTGTGGCCGAACATGCGTGTGGCCGAACGTATCCAGCATGTCGAAGCCTTCCTGGCGCGCATGCGCGAACAACGCAGCGCCGTGGTCAAGCTGCTGATGTGGGAGATCGGCAAGAACCTCAAGGACTCGGAAAAGGAGTTCGACCGCACCTGCGACTACATCGTCGATACCATCAACGCCCTCAAGGACCTGGACCGCCGCTCCAGCCGCTTCGAGCTGGAACAGGGCACACTCGGCCAGATCCGCCGCGCACCACTGGGCGTGGCGCTGTGCATGGGACCGTACAACTATCCGCTCAACGAGACCTTCACCACGTTGATCCCGGCGCTGATCATGGGCAACACCGTGGTGTTCAAGCCGGCCAAGTTCGGTGTGCTGCTGATCCGTCCGCTGCTCGAAGCCTTCCGCGACAGCTTCCCGCCAGGGGTGATCAACGTCATCTATGGTCGCGGCCGCGAGACGGTCAGCGCGCTGATGGCCAGCGGCAAGGTCGATGTGTTCGCCTTCATCGGCACGCACAAGGCCGCCAGCGACCTGAAAAAGCTCCATCCGCGCCCCCATCGACTGCGGGCGGCGCTGGGCCTGGATGCCAAGAATCCGGGGATCGTGCTGCCCGAGGTGCACCTGGACAACGCCGTCGATGAAGCCTTGACCGGCGCCCTGTCGTTCAACGGCCAGCGCTGCACGGCACTGAAGATCCTGTTCGTGCACGAGGATGTGGTCGAGCCGTTCCTCGAAAAATTCCAGCGCAAGCTTGCGGCACTCAAGCCAGGCATGCCCTGGGAGCCCGGCGTTGCACTGACGCCGCTGCCGGAGCCGGGCAAGGTCGACTACCTCGATGGCCTGGTCGCCGACGCGCAGGCGCACGGCGCGAAGATCCTCAACCCGGGGGGCGGCCAGAGCCGGGGGTCGTTCTTCTACCCCGCCCTGCTGTACCCGGTGGCGCCGTCGATGCGCGTCTATCACGAAGAGCAGTTCGGCCCGCTGGTGCCGGTGGTGCCCTACCGCGACCTGCAGACGGTGATCGACTATGTGCTCGACTCCGACTACGGCCAGCAACTGAGCCTGTTCGGCAACGACCCGCAGACCGTCGGTGCGTTGGTCGACACCTTCGCCAACCAGGTCGGGCGCATCAACCTCAACGCCCAGTGCCAGCGCGGCCCGGACACCTATCCGTTCAACGGCCGCAAGAACAGCGCCGAAGGGACCTTGTCGGTGCATGACGCGCTGCGGGTATTCTCGATCCGTACCCTGGTGGCCACCAAGTTCCAAGAGTCCAACAAGACGCTGATCAGCGAGATCATCCGCAATCGCCAGTCCAGCTTCCTGACCACCGACTACATCTTCTAGCCAGCGGCCGCCTAATCGGAAAACGGCATTTGCGCATTCGTCGAAACTGTACAAATATACAGTTTCGACGAATGACCACCTTCCACAGGAGGTATGCGCAATGCCAGCCAAACCCATCCCCGAAGGCCAGCACAACATCACGCCCTACCTGGGTATCAAGGATGCCGCCAAGGCCATCGCCTTCTACAAGCAAGCCTTTGGCGCCGTCGAGATGTTTCGCCTCGACGGCCCCGACGGTCGCGTCGGTCATGCCGAGCTGAAAATCGGCGACTCCTCGCTGATGCTCGCCGACCCCTGCGACATGGACGGTGGCCTCACCGCCAGCCAGTCGCTGCCAGGGGCTGCCATCGGCTTGCACCTGTATGTCGAGGACTGCGACAAGGTCTATGCCCAGGCCGTCGCTGCCGGCGCCACGCCACTGCGAGAGGTGCAGGACCAGTTCTACGGCGATCGCAGCGGTACCTTGAAAGACCCGTTCGGCAACCTCTGGTTCGTGTCGACCCACAAGGAAGACCTGAGCCCCGAAGAGATCCACGCCCGCGCAGCCAAGCTGTTCGGCGGCAACTGAACAGGCGACGAGTCGCAAGCCGCACGCTTGAAGTTGAAAGCGCCGCGGCTTTGCTTGAAGCTTGAGGCTTGTAGCTCGGAGCTGCTATTGAATGCGAATCATCGAAAAGAACGGCGCGCAGGTGCGCACCCTCACCCCGGCCGAAGAAGAACTGCTGGCCGGGTTTGCCAGTGCCACGCTGGTTGGCCCGCGCCTGCTGCAAGCCAACCAGTGGCTGATGAAGGTGCGCAGCGCCAACCAATGGCTGGCCTGCGATTGCCGCAAGGATGCCCTGCCGGTGCTCAATGTCAGCCTCAACGGCAACACTGGCACCTTGTTCCTGCGCAATAACCCCGACACCCCGGAGCATGCTCCCGGCTGCCCTTTCACCAAGGACGAGCGCGAAGCCATGGAGCGCAGCGAGGACGTATCGCCGCCCGCCGCCTGGCTGCCACCAGACACGCCGCTGCGTCTGCTCGGCGACTTCCACCGCGCCACCACGGGTAACGGAATCGGCGGTGAGGCCGGGGAGCGCCGCGAGCAACAGCGCCTGCTGTCGCTGCTGCTGACCTGGATCGAGGCCAGCGGCCTGAACGTCTACGCCACGCACCTGAAAAAGGACCTGACCGCGCAGTTCGCCGAACTGCGCGGCGTCGCTGGCCGCTATCCGCTGCTCGAGCGGGTCCCGGCGAGCAACTACCTGGAAACGCGCCTGGACATGAAGCACATGATGATGCTCAAGGCGCGCCTGCGTGAATCCACCGTATTCGGCAACCACCGCCGCCACGGTCTGTTGCTGGACTGCGTCGAGCAGATCAAGGGGCGCAAGCTGCTCAATGCCCGCAGCGAGGACGGTTTCGACTTCCAGGGCCATCACTTGCTCTGGGGTGGCAGCAAGACCGGCGGCCCGCTGCTGGCCTTGGCGCTGTACTCGCCCGCCACTGCCGGCAGCCACTACTACGAACTGATCCATGTCGCCAGCGTACCGGTGCTCTCACGTGCTCACTTGTTCCCGGTATACCGTGACGAGGAGCGCGAACCGCTGAAAGCCCTGGTCTCGCTGATCGACTGGATGGCGGGCAAGGGGGTCAAAGTGCTGATGCGCCGCCCGGTGATCGGCGGCGAGGTGATGGACGAGCTGGTACTGACTTCCGACCAGGACCGCGTGCTGTCGGTGTCGCTGCTGGAAAAGCCGCTCGGCCCGGAGCCCGACACGGAAAACTTCAAGCGCTACGCAGACTTCAAGAGCCCGGAAACCTTCCGCAAGTACGTGGCGGGGTTCTTCATGCGTGAGCGCTGAAGCACGGCCTTGTGCTGCTTGCCAAGGCCGTCTGTTCCTTGAGTCAACTAGAACGCCGCCTCGAAAATCGCTTCGATCTCCCCCTGGCTGGCAGTGCGCGGATTGGTCAGCCCACAGGCATCCTTCAACGCATTGGCCGCCAACACCGGCACATCTTCGCGCTTGGCCCCCAGCTCTGCCAGGCCGGAAGGGATCCCTACCGCCACGGCCAGATGCTCGATCGCCGAAATCGCCGCCCCCGCGCCCTGCTCTGCCGTCAGCCCACACACCTTCACGCCCATGGCCTTTGCCACATCGCGCAGACGCGCAGCGCTGACCTGGGCATTGAAGCGCTGCACATGCGGCAGCAACACCGCGTTGCAGACCCCATGCGGCAGGTCGTAGTAGCCACCGAGCTGATGCGCCATGGCATGCACATAACCCAGCGAAGCATTGTTGAAGGCCATGCCGGCGAGGAACTGGGCGTACGCCATGTTCTCCCGGGCTTGCAAGTCCTGGCCGTCGGCAACCGCCTGGCGCAGGTTGTCGTTGATCAACGTGATGGCCTTGAGTGCACAGGCGTCGGTGATCGGGTTGGCGGCCGTGGAGACATACGCCTCGATAGCGTGGGTCAGCGCATCCATGCCGGTGGCGGCGGTCAGGCCCTTGGGCATGCCGACCATCAGTGCCGGGTCGTTGACCGACAGGATTGGCGTGACATTGCGGTCGACGATGGCCATTTTCACGTGGCGCGATTCGTCGGTGATGATGCAGAAACGGGTCATCTCGCTGGCCGTACCGGTCGTGGTGTTGATGGCGATCAGCGGCAATTGCGGCTTGGCCGAACGGTCCACGCCTTCGTAGTCGCGAATATGCCCGCCGTTGGTTGCGCACAGGGCGATGCCCTTGGCGCAGTCATGGGGCGAGCCGCCACCGAGCGAGATCACACAGTCGCAGCGTTCGCGCTGCAACAGTGCCAGGCCCGCCTCGACGTTGGCGATGCTCGGGTTGGGCTTGGCGCCGTCGAAGATCGCCGAGTCGATGTCGCGCTCGGCCAGTAGCCCGGCGATACGCTTGGCGACCCCGGCCCTGGACAGGCCTTCGTCAGTCACGATCAACGCCTTGCGCAAGCCGTAGCCGGCAATCGCCGCCATGGCTTCGTCCAGGCAATCGAGGCCCATGATGTTGACGGGTGGAATGAAGAAGGTGCTGCTCATGGCCGAGATCCTCTCAGGTTGTTGTCTGTCTACCCTCGAGGATCTGCCCTAACTGCTGGACGAATGTTGATCCAGGGCAAGCCGCCGTGACTGAACGGTCGACATCGCAGGCAATCCGCGATGAGCGGCACTCGTTTACCCCAGAAACAACCGATACGCCGGATTGTCCGTCTCATCCCAATAGCGATAACCCATGGCCTGCAGCGCCTGGGGCATGAGGGCCTGCTCGTCGGCTGGCACCTCCAGCGCAGCGAATACCCGTGCCTCGGCAGCGCCATGGTTACGGTAGTGGAACAGGCTGATGTTCCAGTTCTGGCCCAGGCGCTCGAGAAAGCCCAGCAACGCACCTGGGCGTTCGGGGAACTCGAAGCGCAGCACCCGCTCGTCGGCGCTCGGCGCAGCATGGCCGCCGACAGTGTGGCGCACATGCAGCTTGGCCAGTTCGTTGTCGGTCAGGTCGAGTACCTCATAGCCCTGCGCCCGCAAGCTGTCCAGCAGGCCCTCGCGCGGGTCGTGCTGCGGATGGGTTTGCACGCCGACGAACAGCCGGGCTTCCTTGCCAGGGTGGTAGCGGTAGTTGAACTCGGTCACCTGGCGCTTGCCCAGGGCCTGGCAGAAAGCGCGAAAGCTCCCCGGCCGCTCAGGGATGGTGACCGCGATCACCGCCTCACGCTGCTCGCCGAGCTCGGCACGCTCGGCCACATGGCGCAAGCGGTCGAAATTGATGTTGGCCCCGGAGTCGATGGCGACCAGGGTCTGCCCACGAACGCCGTCTCGCGCCACGTACTTCTTGATCCCGGCCACGGCCAGCGCGCCGGATGGTTCGGTGATCGAGCGGGTATCGTCGTAGATGTCCTTGATCGCCGCGCACAGCTCATCGCTGCTGACGGTGATCACTTCATCGACGAAATGCCGGCACAACTCGAAGCAATGGGCACCGACCTGGGCCACCGCCACGCCGTCGGCAAAGGTGCCGACCTGCGCCAGTACCACTCGCTCGCCAGCGGCCAGCGCGGCCTGCAGGCAGTTGGAGTCCTCGGGCTCGACACCGATCACCTTGACCTGCGGACGCAAGTACTTCACGTAGGCGGCGATCCCCGCGATCAAACCTCCGCCACCGACCGGGACGAAGATCGCATCCAGGGCGCCCGGGTGCTGGCGCAGGATCTCCATGGCCACGGTGCCCTGCCCGGCGATCACGTCGGGATCGTCGAACGGCGGCACGAACGTCGCGCCCTGGCGGTCGGCCAGTTGCAGCGCATGGGCCAAGGCATGGGGGAAGCTTTCGCCATGCAGCACCACGTTGCCGCCGCGCGAGCGCACACCGGCGATCTTCAGTTCAGGGGTGGTGGTGGGCATGACGATGGTCGCCGTCATGCCCAGGTGCGCTGCGGCCAGCGCCACGCCCTGGGCATGGTTGCCGGCGGAAGCGGTGATCACGCCACGCTCGCGCTGGACCTGGGACAGGCGCGACAGCCGGGTATAGGCACCGCGGATCTTGAACGAGAAGGTCGGTTGCAGGTCTTCGCGCTTGAGCAACACCTGGTTGCCGAGGCTGGTGGACAGCGCCGGGGCCGCCTGCAGCGGGGTTTCGATGGCCAGGTCGTACACGGGCGCCGCAAGAATGCGCCGCACCTGCTCCGACAGCAGCTGCTGGGGCGTGACGGGGGTACGGGGGCTGACGCTCAGATTGCTCATCGATGACTCCTGGGGTTTGCAGATGCCCAGGAGTCGAGAAGAAAAAACCCGCCTCCAGGGCGGGTTTCGGTGCCAGTGCGCGCTAGCCCGCCAATCCGATAATGGCGGTAATAATAATCAGGCCGAAGGTGCGCACAGGCGAGTAGGTATTCATGGTGTAGGAACTTATCCCGCCAAACCGTAGGAAGTCAACATTCAGCAGCGCGCCTGTTGCTGTGCCGACAGCGGCACGTCGAAGACCTTGTCAAAGCCCCACTGGAAGACGAAGGCATAGACGAAGAAGAACACGAACAGGGCCAGGTTGGTGAGCAACGCGCTCCACAGGCTGATATCCAGCCAGAACGCCACCAGCGGCAGCAGGATCAGCACCAGCCCACCCTCGAAGCCCAGCGCATGCAGCAAGCGGCGGAACCAGGTACGGGTACGCTGCGCCTGGCGTGCTTCCCAGCGCTCGAAGGCCCAGTTGTAGCCCATGTTCCAGCTCATGGCGATACCCGACATCAGGATCGAAAGTATCGTCGAATGGGCCATGCCGGCGTCGAACATCAGCGACAGCGCAGGCGCCACGCACGCCACGGCGATGACTTCGTAGAGAATGGCCTGGACGACCTTGCGGGCCTTGCCTTGCATGGAGCACTCCTTGGCGGAAACGGAAGGAGACGGTACGCCGGTTCAGGCACCGGTTCAAGCACAGGAATCGTGTGGAAAAATCGTTAGGCTGCTTTCTTTTATCCCTTGAGCCAGCCATGATTGCTGCACCGCCCGCCCGCGAACACCGCCATGACCGCCCCAGCCCCAACGCCTGTCAGCACCACCGCCCTGACCCTGCAGATCCTTTCGATCGTCTTCTACACCTTCGTCGCCTTCCTGTGCATCGGCCTGCCCATCGCGGTGCTGCCCGGCCATGTACACGACCAATTGGGCATGGGTGCGGTAATCGCTGGCCTGACCATCGGCTTGCAGTACCTTGCCACCTTGCTCAGCAGGCCCTTCGCCGGTCGCGTGGCCGATAGCCTGGGCGGCAAGCAGGCGATTCGCTACGGGCTGTATGGCATTGCCGGTTGCGGCGTGCTGACCCTGCTGTCGGCCTGGTCCCTCGCCCTGCCCTCGCTGAGCCTGGCGTTGCTGCTGGCCGGGCGTGTGCTGCTGGGGGTCGCCCAAGGCCTGATCGGCGTCGCCACGCTGAGCTGGGGCATCGGCCAGGTCGGTGCCGAACACACCGCGCGGGTGATCTCCTGGAATGGCATCGCCTCCTACGGCGCCATCGCCATCGGCGCGCCCGCCGGGGTGGTGATGGTCGGCCAACTGAGCTTCGTCGCCCTCGGCCCGGCCTTGCTGGTGATGGCGCTGCTGGCCCTGTGGGTGCTGCGCGGCCGCCCGGACGTAGTAGTGGTGCGCGGTGAGCGCCTGCCCTTCTGGTCCGCCTTCGGCCGCGTTGCACCCTGCGGCATGGGGCTGACACTGGCGTCGATCGGCTACGGCACCCTGACCACCTTCGTCACCCTCTACTACCTGGAGCAAGGCTGGGTTGGCGCGGCCTGGTGCCTGAGCGCCTTCGGCCTGTGCTTCATCGTCTCGCGGCTGTTGTTCGTCAACGCGGTCAACCGCTTCGGCGGCTATAACGTGGCGATCGCGTGCATGGCCACCGAAGTGCTGGGGCTGACCCTGCTGTGGCTGGCGCCTGCACCGGGATGGGCTTTGGTTGGGGCGGGGCTCACCGGCTTTGGCTTGTCGCTGGTATATCCGGCGCTGGGCGTAGAGGCGATCAGGCAGGTGCCCAGCGCCAGCCGGGGCGCGGGGCTCGGGGCCTACGCGGTGTTCTTCGACCTGGCATTGGGCCTGGCCGGCCCGGTAATGGGCGCGGTAGCCGTGCACCTGGGGTACGCGTCGATCTTCTGCGTGGCAGCGCTGCTGGCACTGTCAGGGGTGGGCCTGGTCCTGCTGCTGGCCCGCCGCGCCGACCGCCGCTGAGCGCTCGGCGGGCTCCGGGGCTCCCAGCGCCTGGCTGAAAAACGCCGCAGCCTCGCTCTGCAGGCCCCGGTGCACCTGGCGACGGTCGATGCCGTCGGCATCCTTGCACAACACCGCCATGCGCTGGCGCTGTTCGTCGTCGCAGGGTGCCATGAACACGAAATGCCCAGCGCCAGACAACAGACGGTAGTCGGGCGTGACCGGCAACTTGCGCGCCAGGGCGCTGGCGTTGCGGTCGACTGCAAGCAACTGGTCCTGGTCGCCGCTGTAGATCAGTGCGGGCACATGCACGCCGGCCAGGGCATGGCGGCCAAACATCAGGCTCAATGGCGCCATCAGCATCACCGCACCGACACGCGGGTCGGACTGCGGGGTCAACTCGCTGCGGTCGGCGATCAACACGCCATGGGTCTTGCAGGCATCGGCATCCATCGGCCGTTCCAGGCAATAGTTGCGCAGTCGCTCAAGGTCTGGCTGGGCGCCCGACAGGATCAATGCGGTCTCCCCGCCTGCCGAGTAGCCGATCACGCCAACCTTGCCCTGGCTGAGGTAGGGGCTGAGCAGGTGATCCGCACGCGCCGCGGTGATCGCGGCGCTGACCTGCAAGGGGCGGCCGTAGAGGTTGCTGAGCTTGCCCAGCCGACTGTGGTCGCGAAGGTTGTCGCCCGGGTGGGTGACGGCCACCACCACGAAGCCCTGGCGGGCCAGCGAGGTCGCCAGGTCGTGCAACGCCACCGGGGTGCCGGTATTGCCATGGGACACCACCAGCAGCGGGAACTGGCCCATGGCGACCGGCGCCTCTTCGGCCACCCGCAGGGTGTAGCCTTCGATGCGCGTAGGCCGCGCCGGGCTGCTGCTGGGATAGAACACCAGGGCCTGCATGGGCTGGGCGTCCACCGGGTCGGCAAGCGTGAGGCGATGCAGGCCGGCCACCCAAGGTGAAGCCTCGGCACGGGCCAGCAGGCCGCCGAGCAGGAGCAACGTCAACAGGGCACGGGTTTTCATCGCGAGCGTCTCTCCCCTCGAGGCGGACGAGTAGCATAAGCATAGAAGCTACGCGATGGACGACAGATGAAACATCCATGAAAAAGCCGGCTGTCGCACAAGGCGACAGCCGGCTTTTCGGGGTTCGGATCAGGCTGCGGCGAACAGCTCGTTGGCAATCTGCGCCTGGGCAGCGTCGATGGCCTTGCTGCGATGCTCAGGGCCATACGCCAGGCCGTGGGCGCGGACGATTTCCAGGTCGGTGATGCCGATGAAGCCCAGGAACACCTTGAGGAAGTCTTCATGGCCGACACCGCTTGGCTGGCCCTGGTGCAGGCCACCGGCAGTGGACACCAGCACGACTTTCTTGTCGCCGCACAGGCCTTCCGGGCCCGCTTCGGTGTAGCGGAAGGTCTGACCGGCGACGGCGACGCGATCGATCCAGGCCTTGAGCTGCGTGGGCACGGTGAAGTTGTACATCGGAGCACCGATGACCACGGCGTCGGCGGCGAGGAATTCGGCCAGGGTTTCGGCACTCAGGCGGGCTTCGTGGGCCAGGGCGGCGTCACGGGCTTCTTCGGGGGTGCCGGCGGCAACCAGGGTCGCGGCCGAGAAGTGGCTGATGGCATCGGCAGCGAGGTCGCGGTAGATGACTTCGACGCTAGGATCGGCGGCCTTCCAGGCATCGACCACTTCGCGGCTCAGCTGGCGGGAGGCGGAATTGTCGCCCAGGATGCTCGAATCGATGTGCAACAGTTTCATGGGACTCTCCTGTGAATGAAGACCGCGGCGGTGGGCGATCACGATGGAGAGAATCCTACACAGGCGACGAATAGCTGATTAGTCGGCAAAAATGCGTTAGTTTGTTCCACTGATGGAACAGTGAGAGATCCATATGCAAGACCTCAACGACCTCTTCTACTTCGCCCGAGTGGTCGAGGCCGGTGGCTTCGCCGCCGCCGGGCGCCAGTTGGGCATCCCCAAGTCGCGCCTGTCGCGGCGTATCGCGGAACTCGAGGAGCGCCTGGGCACGCGCCTGCTGCAGCGCACGACCCGGCAACTGAAGCTGACCGCCGTCGGTGAACGTTACCTGCACCACTGCCAGGCCATGCTGCTGGAGGCCGAGATGGCCGACGAAGCCGTCGCCAGCATGACCAGCGAGCCGCGTGGGCGCCTGCGGGTATCTAGCCCGGTAGCCCTGGCACATGCCTTTTTACCCGACATCATCAGCCGCTTTCTCGCCCAGTACCCGCTGGTCCAACTGGAGATGGTGCTGCTCAATCGCCGTGTCGACCTGATCGCCGAAGGTATCGATGTGGCGCTGCGGGTGCGCGACCTGGGGGACGAGGACCCGGCCCTGGCCACCCGCCGCCTGCGCCAGGCGCAGATGTACCTGGTGGCAGCACCTGGATTCGCCGACGGGCTCGAGCACCCGTCGCAATTGGTGGGGCTGCCGGTGCTGGGAGCGGCGGATGCCGATCGCCTGGTGCACTTTCGCCTCATCGGGCCTGGCGGTGAGGAGCAGGAGATCGCCCTGGAACCGCGCCTGACCATCGATGACTTCGTTGTGCGCAAGGCCTCGGCCCGTGCAGGCCTGGGCTTTACCGCCCTGCCAAGCAACTATTGCGAAGAAGAACTGGAACGCGGTGAACTGGTGCACCTGCTGCCGGAGTGGTCACTGCCAGGGGGTTACCTGCAGGCAGTGTATCCGCACCGACGGGGTGTGTTGCCTGCAGTGCGGGTATGGATCGATCACCTGGCGGCCTCGTTCGAGATCTGTGGAGAGCGTTATGTCTGAACGACGCATGAGCCCCGAGCAGGTGGCAGCGTTCTGCCTGAGCCTGCCCGGCGCGCGGGAGGATTACAAATGGGGCGGCATCCGGGTGTTCTCGGTGGCCGGCAACAAGATGTTCGCCGTGCTTGACCTGCCGGGAGCAGGCTTGATGTTCAAGGTCGCCGACGAGCTGTTTCTCGGTTATTGCGACCGTCCCGGCGTACGGCCGGCGCCTTATCTGGCGAGGGCGCGCTGGATCAGCATGCTGCCTCCCTACCCCATGGGCCGGGGGGAGTTGACCGATCTGCTGCAGCGTTCGCACCAGCTGGTGGTGCGACGCTTGCCCAAGCGCTTGCAGGTGGGCTTGTTGGCGGACTGAGGATTGCGCGGCGCTCGCTCAGCCCATCAATCCCAGCCAGCGCCCACCCAGCACCAGCCGATCCAGCCAGAACACCTGGTGCAACGCGACGATTGCCCAGAACACCATCTGGTACGACAGCTTGCGGGTCTTGTGCCGGAACAGTTGCTGCGCCAGCAAGGCCCCCGGCCACCCACCGAGCAGCTCGCTGGCGTGGAGGATTTTCTCGGGCGTGCGCCAGGCCTGGGTGCGGGCCTGTCGCTTGTCCTGCCAGTACAACAACAGGCAGATCAGGCTGGCCGCCGGATACAGCGCCAGGGGCAGCCAGGACTGGCCGCTCCAGGCCATCTGCGCTACCCCCACGCCCGGTAGCAGGCACAAGACCAGCAGCACCAGCAACTTCAGGCGCAGGTTGCGCACGCCCTCGCCTGCCTGGCCAGCGTCGCGCCGCCCGGCACTTTGCCCACGTGCCATCAGCCGTGCGCCGTGGCCCAGTCAACCCAGCCGAACTGCCAGGTCGCCAGGATCAGCAGGCCGAAGGCAATGCGGTACCAGGCAAAGACCGCGTAGCTGTGGTTGGCGATGAACTTGAGCAACGCACGCACCGCGATCATGGCGAAGATGAACGACACCACGAAGCCGATGGCGAACACCGGCAGGTCGGCCGGCTGGAACAGGTCGCGGTACTTGTAGCCCGAATACACCGCGGCACCGACCATGGTCGGCATCGCCAGGAAGAACGAGAACTCGGTCGCGGCCTTGCGCGACAGGCCGAACAGCAGGCCGCCGATGATGGTCGAGCCCGAACGCGAGGTCCCCGGGATCATCGCCAGGCACTGCACCAGGCCAACCTTCAGGGCATGGGACCAGCGCATGTCATCGACATGGTCGACCTCGATACGGTGATCGCGGCGCTCGGCCCAGAGCATGATGAAGCCACCGACCACCAACGCCACCGCCACGGTGATCGGGTTGAACAGGTACTCGTGGATCAGGTCGGCGAACAGTACGCCAAGCACTACCGCCGGCAGGAAGGCGATCAGCAGGTTGGCCGTGAAGCGCCGCGCCCTGGGCTGGCTCGACAGGCCGAATACCACTTCGAAAATCTTGCTGCGAAACTCCCACACCACCGCCAGGATCGCGCCCAGCTGAATGATGATGTTGAACGCCATCGCGCGCTCACCGCCAAAATCGATCAGGTCGGCCACGATGATCTGGTGGCCGGTACTGGAAATCGGCAGGAACTCGGTCAAGCCCTCGACGATACCCAGGATGATTGCCTGGAAGGCACTCCAAAAATCCATCAACTCCCCCAATGGACACTGCTCCTGGCAGCACCCTAGTTCTTTTCGATTACAAATATTCACCGCACGCGCGGCGACGCGTGTTTTACAGCCTTCGTTAGTCACAACACCAGCAAAAAAGTGCGCCGCGGCTAAAGGTTTCATCTTGCGCGGCCGAAATCCTATCAGAGGCCCCGCACGAAGGCTTGCGCGGGATGCAACATGGATTGTCGAGCCCGGCACTTAGCCGTTGGTCGACTGGGTTGCCGGCATCCGGTCATGGTTGGATGCTGCTCATATAAAAAGAACAAGACATGGAGTGACCTTTTGATGAAGACCTTGAGATCGATGTCGATCAGCCGTCGTCTGTGGCTGATCCTGCTCGTGGCCGTCGCCATGCTGTTGGTCCTGGGGCTGCTGATGCTGCGCCAGATCCATGGCGACCTGTACCAGGCCAAGGCGCAGAAGACCCAGCACGTGGTCGAGACTGCCGTGGGCGTGCTCGCCTACTACCAGGGGCTGGAGGCCGCCGGCAGCCTCGATCGGCAAAGCGCCCAGCAGCAGGCGCTGCAGGTGGTGCGAAGCCTGCGCTACGACAAGGATGACTATTTCTGGATCAACGACCTGCAACCGAAGATGGTCATGCATCCGGTCAACGCCAAGCTCGATGGCCAGGACCTGTCGGCGATCCGCGATCCTGACGGCTTTGCCGTGTTCAACGAGATGGTGACCCTGGCCAAGGCCCAGGGCGCAGGTCCGGTCAACTACCGCTGGCCCAAGCCCGGCGCCAGCGAGCCGGTGGCCAAGACCTCCTATATAGAACTGTTCAAACCCTGGGGCTGGATCATCGGCTCGGGGGTCTACGTCGACGACGTCCAGGACGAATTCGCCCGCCAGGTCCGCGAGGCCTCGCTGGTCGGGCTGGTCATTGCCCTGGTGATGGGGCTGGTGGTGTGGCTGATCGCCCGCAGCATCGCCCGTCCGCTGCACGAGGCGGTGCAGGCCATGGGCAACATCGCCAGTGGCGAGAGCGACCTGACCCGCCGGCTGGACACCCACGGACGCGACGAAATCACCCACCTGGGCGAGTACTTCAACCGCTTCAACGGCAAGCTGCAGGGCGTGGTCGGCCAGTTGCAGGGCACAGCCCATGCCCTGGCCCAGTCTGCCGGGCACGTCGGCGACAACGCCGGCAGCGCCCAGCAGCGCAGTGCCCAGCAATCGCTGCAGATGGACCAGGTGGCCACGGCGGTCAACGAGGTCACCTACGCGGTGCAGGATGTAGCGAAGAATGCCGAGCAGGCGGCCGTGGAAATGCGCGCCGCGCAGCAGCAGGTCGGTCAGGGCCAGCAGGCGATCCATGGCAGCCTGCAGCAGATCGACCGGTTGTCGGCGACCATCGATCAGGCCCAGGGGGTGATCCGCGACCTGGCCGGGCACAGCACCAAGATTGGTGGCGTACTGGAAGTGATCCGCTCGATCGCCGAGCAGACCAACCTGCTGGCCCTCAACGCCGCCATCGAGGCCGCCCGCGCTGGCGAGCAGGGCCGCGGCTTTGCCGTAGTCGCCGACGAGGTACGTCTACTGGCCCAGCGCACGGCGCAGTCCACTGCCGAGATCCAGACCATGATCGAGCATCTGCAGGGCCAGTCGGATGCCGCCGTCCGGGCCATCGACACCAGTAGCGAAGCATCGCGCCAGACCGTCGAACAGGCCCGCGAAGCCGGCACCAGCCTTGCGGCCATCGAACAGGCACTGCATACCCTGGCAGCGCTGAACACCTCGATCGCCAGCGCCACCCTGCAGCAGTCCCATGTGGTCGAGGAAATCAACCGCAACGTGCTCGACACCGCGGGCCTTTCGCAACAGACCGCCGAGGCGGCGCGCCAATCCAGCGATGCCGGTGTCGCCCTGGCCCGCCTGAGCGAGGAGCTCGAGCAGTTGCTGCGTCAATTCAGGGTCTGACCTCCAGGGGGCGCTACGGCGCCCCTTGTTGTAGAGATTCACCTTCCCCTGCCCTCAAGCTACAATCGCGCCCTTTCCCCTCCGAAGGATCGCCGATGTCCGGCCTCGAACTCTTCGCCGCCGCGCTCGGCGTCATCGCCGTCTGGCTCACGGTCAGGCAGAACATCTGGTGCTGGCCGATCGGCCTGGTGATGGTGCTGCTCTACAGCTGGATCTTCTACGACGTGAAGCTGTATTCGGACATGCTCCTGCAAGTGGTCTATGCCGTGCTCAACCTCTATGGCTGGTGGCAATGGACGCGGCCGGACCGCGTCGAGGACGCGCGCCGGGTATCACGCCTGGACACCGCCACGGTGCTGCGCGGACTGGGCTTGGGCCTGCTGGCGAGCGCCGCCCTGGGGGCCGCCATGGCCCACTGGACCGACGCCGCCCAACCCTGGCTGGATGCAGCGCTGACCGGGTTCAGTCTGGTCGCGCAGGTGTGGATGGCACAAAAACGCCTGCAATGCTGGGCGTTGTGGTTCGTGGTCGATGTGATCTTCGTCGGACTGTTCCTGTACAAGGGCTTGTACCTGACCGCCGCGTTGTACGCCCTGTTCACCCTGATCGCCGTGCGCGGTTGGCTGGAGTGGCGGCGCGATCCGGCGCTGGCCGGCGCATGAAGGTCCTGGTCCTGTGCGGCCCTGAATCCAGTGGCAAGAGCTGGCTCAGTGGCGAGATCCAGCACCGTTTCGGTGGCATCACCGTCGGCGAATACGTACGCCATTTCATCGACACCGAGCAGCGCGATACCTGTTACGCCGACATCCCGGCCATCGCCCGCGGGCAACTGGCCTGGGAGGACGAGGCGCGGGCAGCCTCGCCTTCGCTGCTGATCCTCGATACCCACCTGCTGAGCAACATGTTGTGGAGTCGCGTGTTATTCGGCGACTGCCCTGCATGGCTGGAACAAGCGCTGCTGGCCAGGCACTACGACCTGCACCTGCTGCTCAGTCCCGAGGGTGTGGAATGGATTGGCGATGGCCAGCGCTGCCAGCCGCGGCTTGAGGAGCGCCAGGCGTTCTTCGGTGACAGCCTGCACTGGCTACAACAGCATCGCCAGCCACTGCGGGTGATTGACGGGGACTGGCAGCAGCGCCGGGATGACGCGCTGGCGGCGGTGGCCGAGCTCATGGGGTGAGCCCAGCCCGGCCCCTCAGCACGACCGGACTGTTAACTCACTGATACACCCACTCGCCATCAAACCCCTATTGCCGGGGCCTTCCCCACACTTTCGGGGGAACTGTCACAGCGCTGATACACCCCCTCCGCACCCCGCCAGATCGCCCGTGCTTCGGCCCTTGACGGGCGACGACCCGGCACCTTGTATCAACGCTGATACAGCAGAAAACCGGCACTGCCACCCCACTCGCACAACCCACTGATAAATCGGCAAAAAGCAAAACCGGCACGGCTTTCGCTCCCTGTTCTGGCAACGCTCAAGGGCCAGCGCACAGAAAGGGAGCACCGCCGTGGGGAACCAGCACAACACACTGCCTGCACTGCTCGTTCTGGCTTGCCTTGCCGCCACATCGATTGCGCCGCCGGTCTTCGCTGGCGGCAACGGGGTGATCGTCCTCAATCGCGATGTCCAGCCGCGTCAGGCTGATCGCCGAACCGGCACGCCAGACCCCTACCCGACCACCGCCAACACCAACGAGTCGGCACGCATCCAGGCCCAGACCAACAACGAACTGACCGATGGCGACTTCGCCAGCGTCGCCAGCGGCTCGACCGTCAGCCGCATCTTCCAGCCCGACAACTCCGGCAACCTGCGCGGCATGGGCACCGCCCAGTCGCAATTGCCCGGCATGCCCGGCGGTTCCGGTGCCGGGGCGTCCGGCGCCAACAGCATCTCCAACACGGTCAACCAGAACGTTCAGCGCGGCATGGCGCCGCTGCAGATCCTGACCCGGGGCCAATGATCATGCAGACCCTCAATCTCTCTCTGCTGTGCCTGGCCCTGGGCTGCAGCGCCAGCGTCTTCGCCGGCTCCCCTGTGGTCGACAACGCCACCCTCGACGCCAGTGGCCGCGCCTACCAGGGCAACCTCAACATCAACCAGGCCGCGGGTGACGCCCTGCAACAGGCCAACGTGAAAGCCATCGCCATCGGCACCGAAGGCCAGGCCAGCACGCAGATCCGCCAACGCAGCGACTTTCGCGCCAACAGTGCGCTCGACGCCCACGCCAGCATCACTGGCAATGCCTTCAGCAACGGCAACGGCATGCTGGGCATCAACCAATCGGCGGGCGCCGCCACGCAGCAGGCCAACGCGGTGCGCATCAGCATCAGCGCAATTGCACAGAGCATCGACGACAGCATTCTCAGCCAGCAGAACGTCTCGCTGGCCAACAGCTCCGACGCAACTGATCACACACCCGGCAGTCGCCAGGTCACGACCAGTGACCAGGCCTTCACCGGCAGCCGTGGCGTGATCCAGTTGAATCAGAGCGCCGGGGTGGGCAACCGAATGGCCAACACCCTGAGCGTCCGGGTCGCGGATTGACCCGATCAGCAACACAACACTTAACAACGAAAATATAAGCGGAGAAACACCATGAAACCAAAAATGGCACTCAAGCCTCTGGTATTCGCCCTCGCTGCGGTCATGGCAGTTGCTGCACAAGCCGGCGGCCGTGGCAACGACAACCACGGCGGCCACAACAACGGCCATAACAACAACGAAAGCCTGCTGCTGTCCCTGCTGGTGAACGCCGGTTCTGCCGCCACCGTTCTGGACACCCAGAACAACTCCGGCAACCGTGTGCTGAACCAAGGCACCCGCAACGATGCCCGCATGGACAACTCGGCCAACGGTTCCCAAGGCAACCTGGGCGCCAACGTCGCAGCCGGCGACGGCAACCAGCAGGACAACGTTGCCGCGATCGCCACCGCCGATGAGAACTTCATCTTCGGCAGTGCCGTGGCCATGGCTCAAGCCACTCAGACCAACAGTGGCAACACCGTCAAGAACTACTCCACCTCCAACAACGCCAACCTCACCGGTTCGGCCAACGGCAGCTCCGGCAACATCGGTATCAACGTGACCGCCGGGGACTTCAACCAACAGAAAAACAACATGGCCATCGCCGTGTCCGGCGGCCGTGTCGCTGCCGCCACCGGTGCAGCCAACCAGAACGTCGGCGGCCTGAACGTCACCAACAAGGCCGACCGTACCTACAGCAAGGAAACCCTCACCTCCACCTTCGCTGCCTACGGCCACTACCAAGGCAATGGTTATGGCTACGTCGAAGACGAAAGCAGCCGCGATCGCCATGGCAACACCCATGTCGACAAGGACCCGCTGAAGTTCCACGAAGAAGGCACCTTCGGCCTGGCCGGTGTTGCCTCCTATCAGGTCCTGACCCCCACCGGCTGGCGCAACCCTGTGACCAACAACGCCAACCTGAGCAACTCGCTCAATGGCGTGTCGGGCAACGTCGGCGCCAACGTCTCGGCCGGCAGCGGCAACCAGCAGACCAACTCGCTGTCCATCGCCGCAGGTTGCAAAGCCTGCATGTAACAGCAGCCGATCGGGGCCCTTCAGGGCCCCTTTCCCTGTCTCTACCCGGTGGAGAAGGTCATGCGCATTGTCCTGCTTGCCACACTCATGTTCCTGGCCGGTCTCGTAGAAGCGGCACAGATGCCGATTGCCGCCTTGCCAGGCGGCACCCTCGTCTACAAGCCGGTGCAGAGCCTGCGTGAGCGGCGCTTCGCCGACCTTGTGCAACAGAAGACCGATTTCAGCTGCGGCGCCGCCGCCCTGGCCACCGTCCTCAAGCAGGCCTACTGGCTCGACGTGGACGAACACCAGGTCATCGAAGGCATGCTCGCCCATTCCGACCAGGACACCGTCAAGGTGCAGGGTTTCTCCATGCTCGACATGAAGCGCTACGTCGAAAGCATCGGCATGCGCGCCCGGGGCTATCGGGTCGAACCCGACACCCTGGAAAAGGTGAGCATTCCGGTGATCGTGCTGATGGACATCCGTGGCTACAAGCACTTCGTGGTGCTGCAGCGCATCGACAAGGGCTGGGCCTATATCGGCGACCCTGTCCTGGGCCACAAACGCTACAAATTCGACGATTTCCTCAAAGGCTGGAACGGCATCATCTTCGCCGTCATCGGCCCCGGCTACGACAAGGCCAACGCCCTGCTCGACCCGCCGGCACCTCTGACCGCGAAGAACCGCGTCAACGGTTTCTATCCGGTAGAAGACGCGCAACTGATGGAGTTCGGTTTCATCCAGAGCGATTTCTTCTGACGATTACAAGGGGCACGAAGTCCCGGGGAGCAGCGATGAAGACTACCACCTGGCTGGTCGCAGCATGCCTGGCTGCCAGCCTCCCCGCCCACGCACAGGTGTTCAAGCCCATCGAGGTCAAGGACCAGGAGCTTGCCCAACTGCGTGGAAAGTACGTGATGCCGGGACGGATCATCAGTTTCGGTGTCGTCATGAGCAGCACCTGGCAGAACGCCGCCGGTGATCGCATCGGCGCCACGACGACCCTGCAGGTCCAGCAGAACGTGATCAAGCCGCAGTTCTACGTGTCGATGACCGGCGAGAACGGCTCGGGCAACGCCCCTGGCCGCGGCAATGGCCTGGTCAACGGCGGCGCAGGCCTGGTCAACACTACCCAGGGCGTGACCCAGTCGGTGCGCGCGGCCGGCGACAACAACAGCGCCTATAACGATGTCGCCATCAATGTTCGCGAGGCCAGCCAGGTCGCTGATGCCGGCGTACCGCAAGGCCAGGTCCTGGCCGCAGGCACCACCCTCAGCACCAGCAACAACGCCGGCACGCTCAGCGTTTCGAACAGTGGCAGCGGGATCCAGATGGCCATCCAGGCCAACAACAATCAAGGGCAAAGCCTGCAACGCCTGGCCGATGGTGGGCTGCTCCAGGCCACCACCTTGCTGGGCGGCAGCAACGCGGTCAGCAACCTGACACAGCTCAATGTGGTGCTGCGCGACAACCTGCCTTCGGCAGGTGCGCTGAACTGCAATCTTGATCAACTCAAGGGCCTTCGTGTTTCAGGATATTGATCTACGCTTCGTCTCAATCATCGCAGTTGGAAGGGACGGCTAACTTATGCATCGATCGTTGTCATTGGGGGCAGTTGTCTGCCTGGGGACCTTGGTACCATCGTCACTGCTCTACGCAGCCAGTGACCCTCAGGTAGACGCGCTGAAAGCCGAACTGGCTGCGCTCAAGCAGCGCTACGAAGCGCAGCAACAGGCGCTGATGGTGCTCGAACAGCGCGTTCGCCAGGTCGAAGAGCAACCCGCCGCCCCACCCCCCAAGCGCCTGACCCGCTCGCCGGCTTCCGAGCCGCGCAACAACCAGGCGATCGCCGCATCTGGCGGCAGCGGTTCATCCTATGGCGAGTCGCTCAAGGATGATTCGGAGCCGGCGCAGAGTGTGTCCAACCTCTACGACGAAGCCAGTGGCTTCTTCGGTGGCGGCAAGTTCAGCGTCGAGACCGGCATTACCTATGCCCGCTACGACACCCGCCAACTGATTCTCAACGGCTTCCTCGCGCTGGACTCGATCTTCCTGGGCAACATCAACCTGGACCGGATCAAGGCCGACAACTGGACGCTCGACCTCACCGCGCGCTACAACCTCGACAACCGCTGGCAGTTCGACGTCAACGTGCCGATCGTCTACCGCGAGTCGACCTACCAGTCAGGGGGTGTCGGCGGTAACGCCCAGGGTATTTCCGAACGCACCATCACCCGCGACCCAACCCTTGGCGACGTCAACTTCGGCGTCGCCTACAAGTTCCTCGACGAGTCGGAGAACACCCCCGATGCGGTGTTCAGCGTGCGGGTCAAGGCACCGACCGGCAAGGATCCATTCGGTATCAAGCTGCTGCGCGACACCGAGAACGACAGCCTCAGCTACCCAGAAGACCTGCCCACCGGCAACGGTGTCTGGTCGATCACCCCAGGTATCTCGCTGGTCAAGACCTTCGACCCGGCAGTGCTGTTCGGCAGCCTGTCGTACACCCACACCTTCGAGGATTCGTTCAGCGACGTCAGCTCGACGATCAACCAAAAAGTACCGGGCAAGGTGAAGATCGGCGACAGCTTCCAGATCGGTGCAGGCGTGGCCTTCGCCCTCAACGAGAAGATGTCGATGTCGTTCTCGGTCTCGGACCTGATCGCCCGGCGCTCGCGGATCAAGTCCGCGGAAACCGGCGACAGCTGGGCCGACGTCAAGAGCAGCGATGCCAACGCCGCCTACTTCAACGTCGGCATGACCCTCGCGGCCACCGACAACCTGACCATCGTGCCGAACCTGTCGATCGGCCTGACCGACGATGCACCGGACTTCACCTTCAGCCTGAAATTCCCCTACTACTTCTGATCCATCCAGCCCGGGGGCGCCTCGCGCCCCTGCACTTCAATTGGTAACCAACCTTGTCGCATCCGGCCTTCCCGTGAGGGGCCTGTTATGATGCAGCACATTTTTGTGACTGTTTCATGGCAAGGAAGGACGTTTCGTGAAGAACATGCTTGGCCATCCCCGCGCTCGGCTCGCCACCCTGGCAGTGCTGGTCGTGGTGATCCCCCTGGCCGCCCGCGCACTGCTGGGTTGGTCCGATCCGCTGGGGTACCTGTCGGACCTGGCGATCGGCATCCTGCTGGTACTGCTGTTGCAGCGCAGCCCCTGGTGGCTGGCGCTGCCGGTGCTGCTGGCCTGGGGTGGGCTGCTGGTGGCTTCGGCCGAGCTGGTCAGTGCGGTCGGGCGCCTGCCGAACAGCAGCGATCTGGGCTATCTGTTCGACCCACAGTTCATGGAAAACTCCACCGGCGGAGCCCTTGCTCACCCCTGGCTGCCCTGGACCCTCGGTGCCGGCCTTTTCGTCTGGCTGCTGACCCGCTGGCTGCAGCGCGGCCAATCCGCCCCGGCGTTGCCACGTGCGGCCTGGGCCGCCCCTGCAGTACTGCTCGCCGCGCACTGGGGCAGCGAGCATCTGATACCTTCCGATGCCGACCAGTGGCGTCAGTACAATCTCTCCCATCAACTGCTCTCGGCAGGCACCAGCGACCTGCAACTCAAGGCACAGGCCTGGCTGGGCCACGACCTGACGGTCACACCGCTGCCCAGCGCCAGGCCTGACCCAGGCCGACCTCGACGGCCGCAGGCTGTTCGAAGCCCCCGGCAGCGCACGCAACCTGCTGGTCATTACCCTCGAAGGGATCCCCGGCGCCTATGTGCGCGCCAACCGGCAAGCCCTGCACAGCCGTTTCGATGACGACCTGATGCCCAACCTCAGCCGCTGGGCCGAACGCGGCATGAACACACCCGATTATGTCCTGCACACCCATCAGACCATTCGTGGCCTGTACGCCATGCTCTGCGGCGATTACGACAAGCTCGCCAACGGCACGCCCAAGGGTGTCGAGCTGCTGACCCAGGACCTGCGCAACCAGGCCTGCCTGCCCGCACAACTGCGCCAGGCCGGCTTCAGCACCCACTACCTGCAGGGCGCCGGCCTGCGCTTCATGGCCAAGGACCGGATCATGCCGCACATCGGCTTCGACTCGGTGCACGGCCTTGAGTGGTTCCGCAACGACAACTACCTCGAGTTCCCCTGGGGCAAGGACGACAAGGCCTTCTTCGAGGGCGCGCTGGGCTATGTCGGTGAGCTGCGCAAACAGCGCCAGCCGTGGATGCTGACCCTGCTCACGGTCGGCACCCACCAGCCCTACTCCGCACCAGACGATTACCTGCAACGCTACGACAGCGCCAAACAGGCGGCGGTCGCCTACCTGGACGACGCCCTGGGCGCGTTCCTCGACGCCCTCGAACGCCAGGGCGTGCTCAAGGACACCCTGGTGGTCATCACTTCGGACGAGTCCCACGGCATCGACGGTGTGCGCCTGGCCTCGTCCTGGGGCTTCAACCTCACCCTCGCACCCGAACAGGCACAGTTGCCGAAGATCAAGCCCGGCACCTACGGCCATGTCGACCTTGCCACTTCGCTGCTCGACTACTTCGCGCTGCCGATTCCCGCCGCCCTGGCCGGTCGCTCGCTGTACCGCGACTACGACAGCGGCCGGGAAATGATCTCTTTCACCAACGGCATGCTGCGTTACCACGATGGCCGCGGCACCTTCAGCGAATGCGACTTCCAGCAACGCTGCCGACGCTACGCAAGCGAGGGATTCATCGCCGACCAGGCGCAGTTCCTCGGCCGCGGCGAAGCCCCACTGGGGCGCCAGATCACAGCGCTGGCCGGCGTGCTGGACGGGTCGTTGCTGCAAACCCCGTTGAACCTGCGCTACCAGTTCGGCGGGCCGTCGGCCATTCCTCTGCACAAGCGCATTCGTGACGACTGGGCCGACAATCTGATCGGCGCGCAGTACCTGGAAATGCCCCAAGGCTCGCACACCCGCGTGCGGGTCAAGGTGCGCTCGCTCGACCCTGCCCACCGGGCGCACATCCAGCTCAAGGCCAAGCAGCAGGAACAGGACGTACCGCTGGGGTTGCCCGAGGAGATCCTGGTCACGGCCGACCAGCCGATGGAGCTGGAGTTCGGCTTCGACAACCCCATCGAGCGCAAGGCGTTCTCCTTCCACCTGCTCGGCTATGGCGGGGGTGAAGTGGAAGTCAGCGATTTCAGCGTGATCACCGCCCTGCCGGGAGAAGAGGACGTGATCGAGGAAATACAGGACGACGGCCACATCGCGCAGTCGAGTTGAATCAAAAGTGGGCGTGATCCGTGCCAGGCATCGCGGTGTCTTTTTCGCGGGCAAGTCGGAGCGCCGAACCGCCGCTCCTGAAGGATTCAGCGGATCTGATGCTTGTGCAGCAAGCGGTAGAAGGTCGGTCGGGAAACCCCCAGCACCTTCGCCGCGATGCTCATGTTGTCACTGTGGCGGTTGAGCACATCGCACAGCGCCTGGCGTTCAGCCCGGTGCTTGTAGTCCTCCAGCGTCCCTAGCGGCGCCTCGGCTTCCTCCAGCACCTGCAACCCCAGGTCCTGCGCCTCGATCTGCCGTCCCTCGGCCAGCACCAGTCCGCGACGTACACGGTTGGCCAGTTCGCGTACGTTGCCCGGCCACTCGTGGCGCCCCATGGCCGCCAGGGCATTGTCGCTGAACGAACGCGGCCGTCGCCCGGTTTCCAGGCTGTAGAAATGCGAGAAATGGCTGGCCAGCATCGACAGGTCACCGTGGCGGTCGCGCAGAGGCGCAGTCACCACTTGCAGAACATTGAGCCGGTAGTACAGGTCTTCACGAAACCTGCCACGCTCGATCGCCTGCTCCAGGTCCACGTGGGTCGCCGCCAGCACCCGCGCATCCACCGGAATCGGCTGGCTACCGCCGACGCGCTCGATGTGCTTTTCCTGCAGAAAACGCAGCAGATTGGCCTGCAACTCCAGAGGCAGGTCGCCAATCTCGTCGAGGAACAGCGTACCGCCGTGCGCCGCCTCGATACGCCCGACCTTGCGTTGATGCGCGCCGGTAAAAGCGCCTTTCTCGTGGCCAAACAGCTCGGACTGGATCAGATGTTCGGGGATGGCCCCGCAATTGATCGCAATGAAGGGCTTGTCATGCCGCTGCGACTGACGATGCAGCGTACGCGCCACCAGCTCCTTGCCGGTGCCGCTCTCGCCACGGATCAGTACGGGCGACTCGGTCGGCGCCAGCTTGCCGAGCAGCTTGCGTAACTCGCGGATGGGTCGGCTCTCGCCGAGCAGTTCGTGCTCGGGCTCATCGACCCGCACTGCCCCCTTGCCACGCAGGCGCGCCATGCCGAACGCCCGCCCGAGGGTGACCTGCACCCGGGAAACATCGAATGGCAGGGTATGGAAGTCAAAAAACCACTCACAGACGAAATCGCCGACGTTCTGCATGCGCAACTCTTCGGCGCTGAGCACGGCGATCCATTCGGTATTGCTGCGCTTGATCAGATCCTTGACGGCATCCTGGTGACGCAGGTGCGAGGCCTGCAATCGCAACAGGCCGACGTCACAAGGATGTTCGAGCGCAGCACCCAGGGTGCAACTGCGCACATCCCAACCGGCGCCCCGCAGGCCCGGCAGTAGACGGTGGCAATCGTCGCAGGGGTCGACAATCAGCAGACGGCGTTGGGATGCAGGTTCAAGCATGACCTATCCTTGGCGCCAATTTTCAGTTTTTTAATTAGAAACAGTAAGTTGCGGCGCCCGAATTAACAGTAGCAACGAACCTGACGGTGCCCACTACCGTTTGTCTGCCAAATGCCGTCACACAAAGCGAACCTGGAATTTTTGCCAATAACCGGCGTCACAGGCGGCACATACAACGGATAACTTTTACCGTTATAAAAAAATTTTCGACTGCCATGTGACTTCACCCACGACCCGGAGCATCAGTACCAATAACCCCGCGCTGCAATCGTTCATTTCTTTACCCGCGCGGACACACATTTGCTGTTTGGGACTACAAGAGAGACCGAACCATGAATGCCCCGCTCCGTGTCAACGAAGCACTGCTGATCGCCGACCACGCCTTCGAACCCTTCCAGTGCGTTGCCTGGGATGCACCCAACGGTACTGGTGAACTGAGCCTGGCAGTGATCGACCGGACCAGCACCCGCATCGGCAGCAAGCAGGTATCCTCGCGCATCTATTCGGACCCTGCACAATGGGCCAGCCTGATCGAGGAAGTCCGCGCCGAGCTGTTCGAAAAAGGCTACGACCTGCAACCCTGGTCCATGCCCAAGGCATAACTTGCCGACGCACAGGTGCGCGTCTTGTCGCGCACTTGTGCAACTTTCCCCCTGCCGCTTCGGCAACTTTCAGTTTGTGCGACTTATTGTCGCGCGCCCACTTTATTCAACAACGTTGAACTGCTCGACATGCTGGTAATCCGCCTGCAGTTGCGCAGCGAGTTGCCGTGCCCGCCCCAGGCGCACCGGCGCCGTCTCGATATCGACCAGCACGCAGGCACAGGGCATCGGCTGCACAGGCTTCCAGCGTTGCAGGCGCCCGTCGGTCAGCACCAGGCAGCGCTGGACCTCCCCGGGGTGCGCTTTGCCACGGCGCAGCAACCACTGGCGCGCCTCTTCCAGGGCCGCGAGCAACGGCGTGCCGCCTCCTGCCCCGAGCGCACGCAGCCAGGGCTGAAGCGCAGCCGACGCCTTCAGGCCATGACGCTGCCACTGTGGTGTGCTGCCGCTGGCGGTCAGCAACGCCAGGCGCGCACGCTGGCGGTAGGCCTGGTCGAAGAAGGTCTCCAGCAGCCCCTTGGCTTGCGCAAGGGATTGGTGGCGGCGGGTTGACGCCGACGCATCGACGATCACCAACCACAGTTCCGGCGCTTGCCCACGGCGTTGCTGCCAGCACAGGTCCTCGACACGGCGAGGCCGCCCCTTGAGCAGGGTCGGCAGCCAGGCGACCCGACCATCAGCGGCTGCACGGGCGCGTCCACGGCTGGCACCTGTCAGTTTTCCGGCACGGGGCCTGGCATCCGCCGCTGAACCACTTCGTGCGCGGATGCTCAGGGCTTTTTTGCCCAGTTCGGCACCTCACGCCGGGCACCTGCGCTCACCGGTTGTGCCTCCATTGCCCCCCAGTCACCTTGTCCACTCGGGTCTTGCGACTGCTGGCCGCCCTGAGGTGGCGTGTTCGAGCCAGTGGGCGGCTCTGCGCTACGGCGGCGATGGCGCAAGGCAAATTCGGCCACAGCCTCTACATCTTCCTCGCCGATGGCCGCAGCACCGCGCCACGCGGCATGGGCGCGAGCCGCCCGCAACCAGACCAGGTCGGCACGCAGGCCATCGACACCCGCAGCGAAACAACGCTCGGTGATCCAGGCCAGCGCCTGGTCGTCCAGGGCAATGGCCGGCAGGCGCTCACGTGCGTGCTGGCAGCGGTCGCGCAACTGCGCCTGGGCCGTTGCCCACTGCGCGCAGAAGGCCTCGGGGTCGCTGTCGAATGCCAGGCGGCGGCGGATGATCTGCTGACGGTCGTTCGGCTCAGGCGTGCCTTCAAGGGCGATGTTCAAGCCGAAACGGTCGAGCAACTGCGGACGCAGCTCGCCCTCTTCCGGATTCATGGTGCCGATCAGCACGAAACGCGCGGCGTGACGGTGCGAGATACCGTCGCGCTCGACACGGTTGGTGCCGCTGGCCGCCACATCCAGCAGCAGGTCCACCAGCGGGTCGGGCAGCAGGTTGACCTCATCCACATAGAGCACCCCACCGTCCGCCTGGGCCAGCACGCCCGCCGAGAAGCGTGCCTTGCCCTGCCCCAGCGCAGCATCAAGATCCAGAGTACCGACCAGCCGTTCTTCGGTCGCGCCCAGCGGCAGGGTCACGAAGGGGCCTGCGCCGAGCAGATCGGCCAGGCCCCGGGCCAAGGTGCTCTTGGCCATGCCACGCGGACCTTCGATCAGCACACCGCCGATCTTCGGGTCGATGGCGGTCAGGCACAGCGCCAGCTTGAGGTCTTCGGCACCGACCACGGCGGCCAGGGGGAACTGCAGGGGTTCGGTCATTTCAGGCCTCTTCCTCGCCGTCGAGCAACTGCTGCTCGAGGGCCTCGCGGTAATCGCCCGGGGCCTGCCACAGACCGCGCTGCTGGGCTTCCAGCAACCGTTCGGTCAGATCGTGCAAGGCGTGCGGGTTATGCTCGCGCATGAATGCTCGGGTCGCCGGATCGAGCACGTAGGCATCGGCCAGCGACTGGTAATGGTGATCGTCGATCATGTGAGTGGTGGCATCGAAGGCGAACAGGTTGTCGACCGTCGCCGCCAGTTCGAAGGCACCTTTATAGCCGTGACGCTTGACCCCGTCGATCCATTTCGGGTTCAGCGCACGCGCGCGGATCACCCGGTTCAGCTCCTCGTTGAGGGTGCGGATACGCGGGCGATCGACCTGGCTGTGGTCGCCGTGGTAGCTGGCGACCGTGGCGCCGGCCAGGGTTTCGGCAGCTGCGAGCATGCCGCCCTGGAACTGGTAGTAGTCATTGGAGTCGAGCAGGTCGTGCTCGTGGTTGTCCTGGTTCTGCAACACCGCCTGGACCTGCCCCAGGCGCTGGGCGAACTGGGCCCGTGCCGGCGTGCCTTCATCGGCAGCACCATAGGCATAGCCGCCATGGTTGAGGTAGACCTCGGCCAAGTCGGCGCGCCCCTGCCAGAGGCGTCCGTCGATGGCGTTCTGCACACCCGCGCCATAGGCACCCGGCTTGGCGCCGAACACCCGCCAACCCGCCTGGCGCGAGGCCTGCTCGGCATCGACACCCTGCGCCAGCAGCGCCGCGCGCTCGGCACGCACACGGGCAGCCAGCGGATTGAGGTCGTCCGGCTCATCCAGCGCCGCCACGGCCTGTACCGCCGCGTCGAACAGGCGGATCAGGTTGCCGAAGGCATCGCGGAAGAACCCCGACACGCGCAAGGTTACATCGACCCGCGGGCGATCGAGCAGGCTCAGGGGCAGGATTTCGAAGTCATCGACCCGCTGGCTGCCGGTGGCCCATACCGGCCTCACCCCCATCAGCGCCATGGCCTGGGCGATATCGTCACCGCCGGTGCGCATGGTCGCCGTGCCCCAGACCGACAGCCCGAGCTGACGCAGGTGATCACCATGCTCCTGCAGGTGACGCTCGAGGATCAGGCTGGCCGAGGCAAAGCCCAGGCGCCAGGCGGTGGTGGTGGGCAGGTTGCGCACGTCCACGGTGTAGAAGTTGCGTCCGGTAGGCAGCACGTCCAGACGCCCGCGACTGGGTGCGCCGCTGGGGCCTGCCGGCACAAAACGCCCGGCCAGGGCCGCGAGCAGGCCGTCGATCTCGGCGGCGCCACAGGCATCCAGGTTCGGCGCGACTTCGTCGGCGAGTGCCTGCAGCACGGCATGCACCGCCTGCCATTGCGCGGTATCGGGTGCTGCCAGGCGCCCTTCGATCAGGGCCAAGGCGAGCATCTCCAGACGTTCACGGGTATCACCCTGGGTGCGCCACAACGCAGCATCCAGCGCCTGCAGCAGCTCGGGACGCGGCCCTTGCCAAACCTGGCCAAGGTCGCAGTCCAGCGGGTCGAACGCCAGTTCCAGAGCACGTGCCAGTGCGCGCAGCAGGCTGGCATTGCCACCGCGGCCGTCACCCCGATCGACCCGCAGCAGCGCCAGCAGCGTATCGCTGCGCAGGCGCCCCTGCGGCGACTGACCAAAGACATGCAAGCCATCGCGAATCTGCGACTCTTTCAAGTCGCATAAATAAGTGTCCAGGCGCGGCAGCCAGACAGCCGCATCGTCCAATTGCCCTTCGAGCTGCAGGTCACGGTCAATATGGTTGGCCTTGACCAGTTCGAGAATGTCGCGCTGCAGCTCGCGGGCGCGGCGCGGGTCGAGCAGTTGCGCCTCGTAGTATTCGTCGGCCAGCTGCTCCAGATGCCGCAGCGGCCCGTAGGTTTCGGCGCGGGTCAGCGGCGGCATCAGGTGATCGATGATGACCGCCTGGGTGCGGCGCTTGGCCTGGGCACCTTCACCGGGATCGTTGACGATGAACGGGTAGATGTTCGGCAGTGGGCCGAGCAGCGCATCCGGCCAGCACTCGGCGGACAGTCCGACACCCTTGCCGGGCAGCCACTCCAGGTTGCCGTGCTTGCCGACATGGATCAGCGCATCGGCGGCAAAGCCGTTGCGCAACCAGAAATGGAACGCCAGGTAGCCGTGCGGCGGCACCAGGTCCGGGTCGTGATACACCGCGCTCGGGTCTACCTGGTAGCCCCGGGCCGGCTGGATGCCGACGAAGGTCAGGCCGTAGCGCAGCCCGGCGATCATCATCCGGCCGTTGCGGAACATCGGGTCTTGCTCGGGCGAGCCCCAGCGTTCGCGCACCGCCTGCTGGTTGGCCTCGGGCAGGCAGGCGAAGGCCGCCAGGTAGTCGTCCAGGGACAGGCTCTGGGCACAGGGACGCTGGTCGAGGTGGTCCAGGTCGTTGGTCACGCCGCCGAGCAGTTCGTGGATCAGCGCCGTGCCCGTCTGCGGCAGGCCCGCAACCGGGTAGCCCTCGGCCTGCAGGGCATGCAGGATGTTCAGCGCGGCGCCCGGTGTGTCGAGCCCTACGCCATTGCCGATACGCCCGTCGCGGGTCGGATAGTTGGCCAGCACCAGCGCCACACGCTTCTGGGCATTGGGCAGTCGCGCCAGCTCGACCCAGCGCCGCGCCAGTTCGGCGACGAAATCCATGCGTTCGGAATGGGCCTTGTAGCAGACCACATCGGACTGGCTGCGCTCGCTGCGCCAGGCCAGGTCCTTGAAACTGACCGGCCGGGTGATGATGCGCCCGTCCAGCTCCGGCAAGGCGATGTGCATCGCCAGGTCACGCGCGCCCAGGCCCTGCTCGCTGGCTTCCCAGCCGGGCTGGTTGTCCTGGGCGCAGATCGCCTGCAACACCGGCACGTCGCGGCGCAGCGGGCGCAGGTTGGGCCGCTCCGGGCTGGACAAGGCAAAGCCTGTGGTGTTGATCACCACCTCGGCGCCGACCTCGTCGAGCCACGCCTCGACCTGTTCCAGACAGGCCGACTCCTTGAGGCTGGCGACTGCGATCGGCAATGGGTTCAGCCCGGCCGCCTGCAAGCGCTGGCAGAACACATCGATGAACGCGGTGTTGGCGGCCTGCAGGTGCGAGCGGTAGAACAGGATCGGCGCCACCGGATGCTCCGGGTGCCACTCGGGGAACCAGTCTTCAAGCCCCGCACTGGGCTTGCCGGGGTGGTAGACCGTGGTGCGCGGCAGCGGCTGGGGTTCGTCCCAGGCATAGTCGCGCCCCAGCCACTGGCTGGCCAGGCAATTGAACAGGTTGACCGCATTGGCCTTGCCGCCCTGGCGCAGGTAGTGCCAGAGCCGCTCGGCCTGCTCGGTCGGCACCGTGCCCAACTGCGTCAGCTCGGGGTCGGGGCGGTCATCGCCGGGCACCAGGATCAACTGCACGCCACGCGCCGCGAGTTCGACCAACTGTTCTACGCCATAGCGCCAGTAGCCGACACCGCCGTGCAGCGACACCAGGATCACCTTGGCGTGACGCAACACCTCGTCGATGTACAAGTCGACGGAGGCGTGGTTCTGCACCTGCATGGGGTTGGCCAGGCGCAGGCTGGGGAAATCGTCCGGCAGCTGCTCGGCGGTTTCGGCGAGCAGTGCCAGGTGAGAGTCGCCGCTGCAGAGAATCACCAGCTCGGCGGGCGTCTGGCCAAGGTCGGCAATGCTGTCGTCCGGCACGAAACCGCCGGGCTGGGTCCGCAGCAGGTGCATGGATCAGGCGCCCAGGGCCTGGCGCAGGCGCGCTTCCAACTGTGCCGCGTCGAGGTCCTGACCGATCAGCACCAGACGGGTGATGCGCGGCTCGTCGCTGCGCCAGGCGCGGTCGAAGTGCTTGTCGAAGCGCGTGCCCACACCTTGGATCAACAGGCGCATCGGCTTGCCGGGGATCGCGGCAAAACCTTTGGCACGCAGGATGCCGAACTCGGTGACCAGTTGCGTCAGGGCATCGAGCAGCAGGCTTTCGTCCGCTTCAGGCAGGTCGATGGAGATGGAGTCGAAGGCGTCATGATCATGATCGTCATGATCGTCGCCGTCGTGGTGCGAATCGTGGTGGGTGCGACGGCCATCGATATGCACTTCGGACTCGGCCCCTACGCCCAGCAACACATCCAGCGGCAGGCGACCGCTGCTGGCCTCGATCACCTTGACGGCCGGCGGCAGTTCTTCGGCGACTTCGGCGCGGACCTTGGCCAGGCCCTCGGCGTCGATCAGGTCAGCCTTGTTCAGCACCACCAGATCGGCACTGGCCAGCTGGTCGGCGAACAGCTCGTGCAGCGGGGATTCGTGGTCCAGGTTGGGGTCCAGCTTGCGCTGGGCGTCGACCTGGTCCGGGTAGGCGGCGAACGTGCCGGCGGCCACGGCCGGGCTGTCGACCACGGTGATCACCGCATCGACGGTGCAGGCATTGCGGATTTCCGGCCACTGGAAGGCTTGCACCAGCGGTTTGGGCAGGGCCAGGCCACTGGTCTCGATGAGAATGTGGTCCAGGTCACCGCGACGGGCGACCAGCTCACGCATCACCGGGAAGAACTCTTCCTGCACGGTGCAGCACAGGCAGCCGTTGGCCAGCTCATAGACGCGGCCGTTGGCCTCTTCCTCGGTGCAGCCGATGCTGCACTGCTTGAGGATCTCGCCGTCGATACCCAACTCGCCAAACTCGTTGACGATGACCGCGATGCGTCGCCCCTGGGCGTTGTCGAGCATGTGGCGAAGCAAGGTGGTCTTGCCCGAGCCGAGGAAGCCGGTGACGATGGTGACGGGAAGTTTGGCCAGTGTTTTCATGTGGCGATGCCCTTGGCAGCAATGGTGCGGGCATGCGGGACGAAAGCCGCGGCCGACCGGCCGGACTCGCTCGCCACCGGATCACCCCGCCCGGTTGAAAGTCGAAAACGTTGCGAGGCAGGTCTCCTGGCTTGCACTGCACGACGTCCAGCCGTCAGGGCGACGCCTTCCCGCGCGTGGGCGCAGTGGCTATGTCGAACCTGTTCAGTGCTTACAGTTGCGGGGGCAGCCGCGGCTTGTACCGCGTTCCCGTCTTAGCTCCGGCAGCGCCGGAGAACCTCGAAGCGGCAAGGCTACGCAGTGGTGCGCAGGTGGTCAACCGTCTGACGCTGATCGGAGCCTTCAGATGCCATCCCCGGCCAGCAGCTCGGTCAGCACCTGCGCCAGGGCCTTGACCATCACGTCGGCCGTTGGCCGGTGGACGATGACGATCTCGTAGCTGTCCACCTCCGGCAACCCTTGCGCCGCCCCCAGCACCCGGTGCTCGGCGGTGGCCGCGCGCGGCGGCAGCAGGCTCACGCCCATGCCGTCGGCCACCGCGGCCTGGATCCCGGACAGGCTGGAGCTGGTGAAGCTGATTCGCCAGCGGCGGCCCATGCCTTCGATGGCATGGATCATGTCTTCGCGGTACAGCCCGCGCGGCGGAAAGGTGACCAAGGGTACCGGGTCAAGCTCGAAGGCCGGCATGCGCACGCTGTCGATCCATTGCAGGCGTTCGGGCCAGCAGGACACGCCCTCGCGGCTGTTGCGCCGCTGCTTGAGCAGCACCAGGTCGAGTTCGCCATTGTCGTAGGCCTGGCTCAGGTCGCGGCACAGACCGCTGGTGACTTCCAGCTTGACCTGCGGGTGCAGGCGGCTGAACGCCGACAGCGCATTGGTGGTTCGCCCGCCGACGAAATCTTCGGGCACGCCAAGGCGCACGGTCACACCAACCATGGCCCCGGCCAGGGCCTCGAGCATCTGGTCGTTCAGCGCCAGCATGTGCCTGGCATAGCCAAGCAGCGTCTGCCCGGCGTCGGTGGGCAGCACGTCGCGATTGCCACGCACCAGCAGGCGATGGCCGACCATCTCCTCGAGGCGTCGCACCTTCTGGCTGATGGTCGACTGGGTCGAATGCAGGCGCGCTGCCGCCGTGGTGAAGCTGCCGCAATCGGCGACCACGACGATGGCGCGCAACAGGTCGAGGTCGAACAGAGCCCTATTCGGTTTTACGCTGATGGACATGAGGGTATTCGGTTTTCAAATGACGAGCCTGACTTCTAGCATGGCCCTTCACGGCGGGCAACGTTGATGCATTCGGAAATCCACTACCGGTCATCCAGATAATTCGTTTCAGTCGCCGGCAACTTTTTCCCTAGGATGAGGTTTTGCCTCAGGAGCCCCACGCATGCGCCACACCCTCGCCGCCTGCCTGCTGGCCTTCACCTGCCTTGCCGCCCACGCCGAGACGACCTCCATGGATACCCGCCTGCTTTATGCCGCCCAGCGCGGCGATGCACCTGCCATCCGTCGCTTGCTCAAGGAACCGCTGGCGCTCGACAGCCGCGATGGCCAAGGGCGCACGCCCCTGCTGGCGGCGACCCACAGCAACCATATCGACGCGGCCAAAGTGCTGATCGAAGCCGGCGCCGATGTCAACGCCAAGGACAACATCCACGACAGCCCCTACCTGTATGCCGGTGCCCGCGGCCTGAACGAGATCCTGCGCCTGACCCTGGCCCACGGCGCCGACCTCACCAGCACCAACCGCTACGGCGGCACCGCGCTGATCCCCGCGGCCGAGCGTGGTCATGTGGAAACGGTGCAGATACTGATCGACGCGGGCGTGGACGTGAACCACCTCAACCGGTTGCACTGGACCGCCTTGCTGGAGGCAGTGATCCTTGGCGACGGCGGCCCGCGTCATGTGGACATCGTGCGTCGGCTGCTGGCGGCAGGCGCGGACCCGGCGATTGCCGACAAGGACGGCGTGACGGCGCTGGAGCATGCGCGGGCACGCGGGTATGCCGAGATGGTGGCGTTGCTGGAGCGTTGATGAAGCGCTGGTCGGTGGTAGGTGAAAGACAGTTGGCTCCCACGGGTAACACCACCGTATTCAGAAGCTATGGGGCCTCTTGTGGGAGCGGGCTTGCCCGCGAAAAACACACCGCGCTGCCTGGCACGGGCTACGCCCGTGTTCGCGGGCAAGCCCGCTCCCACAGGGGGATTGGGCGGGCCTTTAGATTTTGAGGGAGACAGTTGCTACACCTCCTCGTACGGCAAGCCCACATAATTCTCGGCAATGTTCACCAGGCCTGCCTCGGACGACAGGAAGTACTCCCGGTCGGCCTCCTGCATCTTCTGGTCCCAGGCATCCTTGTGCTCGCCAAAGTCATGCAGCAGCTGGGTCATGAACCAGCTGAAACGCTCGCCCTTCCAGACCCGCCGCAGCGCCAGCGGCGAGTAGCGCTCCAGCAGGTCGGTGCGGCCTTCGCGGTAGACCTTGACCAGAATGCGATACAGATAGTTGACGTCCGAGGCTGCCAGGTTCAGGCCCTTGGCCCCGGTCGGTGGCACGATATGCGCCGCATCCCCCACCAGGAACAGGTGCCCGTACTGCATCGGCTCGACCACCAGGCTGCGCAGCGGCGCGATGCTCTTTTCCAGCGCGGGGCCGGTGACCAGGCGCGCGGCGACGTCCTCGGGCAGACGCGCCCTGAGTTCGTCCCAGAAACGCGCATCGGGCCAGTTCTCCACCCGCTCGTCCAGCGGCACCTGCAGGTAGTATCGGCTGCGGGTTGTGGACCGCTGGCTGCACAACACGAAACCACGATCATGATGCGCATAGATCAGCTCGTGGTTGACCGGCGGGGTATCGGCCAGCAACCCCAGCCAACCAAACGGATAGACCCGCTCGTACTGCTTGAGCACGCCCTGTGGAATGCTCTGGCGCGAAACGCCATGAAAACCGTCGCAACCCGCGATGTAATCGCACTCGACGCGGTGCAACTGGCCGTCCTTCTCGTAGGTCACGTAGGGCCGCTCGTCCTTGAGCCCGTGCGGCTGCACGTTGCTCGCGCCATACACGATCGGCGCCCCGCTCTGCTCGCGGGCCTGCATGAGGTCGCGGGTGACTTCGGTCTGGCCGTACACCATCACCGTCTTGCCGCCGGTCAGGGCCTTGAGGTCCAGGCGCTGGCGGCGCCCTGCCACCAACAGTTCGACACCCTCGTGCACCAGCCCCTCACGGTCCATGCGCGCCGATACCCCGGCCTCGCGCAGCAGGTCAACGGTGCCCTGCTCCAGCACACCGGCGCGGATACGGCCAAGCACGTACTCAGGGGTCTGGCGTTCGAGAATGAGCGTGTCGATGCCCGCCTTGTGCAGCAGTTGACCAAGCAGCAGGCCAGAAGGGCCGGCGCCAATGATTGCAACCTGGGTTTTCATTGTTGTTGTCTCGCCTTGTCGATGCCGTACTGGCGGCAGCCGGCATACGTTATTCGGGTTAGCCCCTGCATTTTTACTGGCGCAAAAAGCTGAAAAGGTGTCATATCCGATGGAAAATCTGCACTTTTCAAAATTCCGTGCGATCAGCGCACAGGTGTCCCGACCATGAAATCCTCCCTTCCCGGCGTACCGCTGTTTCAGCTCTATGGCGAGAACCACGCCTGGCCCGGCACCGATCTGCTGCACTGCGAATCGATCCCCGCACGCAGCCGCCTGCACCACTGGGAAATCAAGCCGCACCAGCATGCCGAACTGTTCCAGTTGCTCTACGTGCAGCGCGGGCACGCGCTGGTGGAAATAGAAGGTCGACGCAGCGAGATCCACGAGGCGGCGATCCAGGTGGTGCCACCGCTGACGGTGCATGGCTTTCGCTTCAGCGCCGACATCCAGGGCCATGTACTGACCTTCGGTACGGCGCTGGTGGCCGACCTCGAGCAGCGCCTGGGAGCACCACTGGCGGTGCTGGCATCGGCGGCCTGCTACCCGCTGGGCCGCGACCGCACGCGCCTGCGCGGGCTGATCGACACCTTGCAGCAGGAATACCAGGGCAGCGCACCCGCTCGCGCCGCCATGCTGCAGGCGCTGGTGACCGCCCTGATGGTGTGGATCAGCCGCCGCCAGCAACTGGGCCAGGCACCGCGTAATCGCGACGAGCGCGACCGCCACCTGCTCGGGCACTACCTGCGCCTGGTCGAAGCGCATTACCGCCAGCACCTGTCGGTCGATGAGTTCGCTGCACGCCTGGGCATCACCAGCCTGCAGCTCAACCAGCTGTGCCGCGCGCTGAGCGGGCAGACCGCGCTGCAGGTGATCCACCAGCGCCTGCTGCTCGAAGCGCGGCGCAACCTGACCTACACACGCATGAGCATCGGCCAGTTGTCCGACAGCCTGGGTTTCAGCGATCCCACCTACTTCGCACGCTTCTTCAAGCGCCTCAGCGGCCAGACGCCCAATGCCTACCGACGCAGCGGCACTGCGCAATCACCTTGACGTATACGTCAACCTGCCTTTAGCTTACTCACATTCCACCCCCGAGCCCGAGCATGAGCAGCCAGACCTACAGCATCTCCGACCTGTCCCGCGAGCTGGACATCACCACCCGCGCCATCCGCTTCTACGAGGAACAGGGTCTGCTGAGCCCCGAGCGTCGCGGCCTGGAGCGCATCTATTCGGCGCGTGACAAGGTGACGCTCAAGCTGATCCTGCGCGGCAAGCGCATCGGCTTCTCGCTGGCCGAATGCCGCGAGCTGATCGAGCTCTACGACCCCAGCGGCGGCAACCTCAAGCAGCTCACCAGCATGCTGGCCAAGATCGCCGAACGCCGTGCGCAACTGGAGCAGCAGATGCTCGATATCCAGCAGATGCACCTGGAGCTGGACACCGCCCAGGAGCGCTGCGAGCAGGCGCTGGCCGCCACCCTGAACAATAACCGCTGATTCGCCACAGGAACCCCGCCATGTCATTGCCCGCACACGTGCGCCTGGTCGAAGTCGGCCCGCGCGACGGCTTGCAGAACGAAGCCCAACCCATCAGCGTCGCCGACAAGGTGCGGCTGGTGGACGACCTCACCGACGCCGGGCTCTCCTACATCGAGGTGGGCAGTTTCGTCTCGCCCAAGTGGGTGCCGCAAATGGGAGGATCGGCCGAGGTGTTTGCCGGTATCCGCCAGCGTGCCGGGGTGACCTACGCGGCCCTGGCGCCGAACTTGCGCGGTTTCGAGGATGCACTGGCAGCCGGGGTGAAGGAGGTGGCGGTGTTCGCCGCGGCGTCCGAGGCGTTCTCCCAGCGCAACATCAACTGCTCGATCAGCGAGAGCCTGCAGCGCTTCGAACCGATCATGGACGCCGCGCGCGAGCAGGGTATCCGGGTCCGCGGCTATGTATCCTGCGTGCTCGGCTGCCCTTATGAAGGCAAGGTCAGCGCCGAGCAGGTCGCCCCGGTCGCCCGAGCCCTGCACGACATGGGCTGCTACGAAGTGTCGCTGGGCGACACCATCGGCACCGGCACCGCCGGCGATACCCGACGCCTGTTCGAGGTGGTCTCGGCGCAGGTGCCGCGCGAGCAGCTTGCCGGCCACTTCCACGACACCTACGGCCAGGCCCTGGCCAATGTCTATGCCAGCCTGCTCGAAGGGATCAGCGTGTTCGACAGCTCGGTGGCCGGGCTCGGCGGCTGCCCCTACGCCAAGGGCGCCACAGGCAACATCGCCACCGAAGACGTGCTGTACCTGCTGCAAGGGCTCGGCATCGAGACCGGTATCGACCTGGACAAACTGGTCGCCGCCGGCCAGCGCATCAGCGACGTGCTGGGGCGTGCCAACGGCTCGCGGGTGGCACGGGCGCGCAACGCCCGCTGACGCTCGCCACGGGCGGCGAAGGCCGCCCTGCTTGCCTCGCTCATCGAACTGTGACAATCCCGACCATCAGGATTATGCTCTGCGGGTATGTCCTCCAGTCTCAATATGTGAGCGCCGAATATGAAAATCGATGACATGGACGCCTTCGTGGCCGTCATCCGTTGCCAGTCGACCAACCTTGCCGCCGAAGCGCTGCAACTGACGCAGCCGGCCATCACCCGGCGCGTGCAGAACTTCGAGGAAGACCTCGGCGCCACCTTGCTCGACCGCAACACCAAGCCACTCAAGCCCACGCCCATGGGCCTGCGTGTGTACGAGCAGTGCAAGGCCATCCTGCGTGAAATCGACGCCCTGCGCGAACTGGTGGCCAACGATGGCGCGCCGTCCGGCACCCTGCGCCTGGGCGTGCCGCAGACACTGGGCGACGTGGTGCTGCTCGAGGCCCTGGCGCAGATCCGCCAGGCCTACCCTGAGCTGCGCACCCAGGTCACCAGCGGCTGGGGCAGCAGCCTGATCGCGCGCATGGAAAACGGCGAGCTGGATGCCGCTGCGGCCCTCTTCCCACCGGGCAAGATCTTCCCCGAGGGCATCGCCAGCCACTCCATCACGCGTATGCCGTTGCGGGTGGTCGCGGCCAAGGGCAGCGCCGGCAAGCGCAGCTACAAGTTGCGCGACTGCTATACCCGCGGCTGGGTGCTCAACCCCGATGGTTGCGGCTTTCGCGCCGGGCTGCAGCGCGCATTGAGCGAACAGGGGTTGTCACTGTCGATCAACCTCGAAACCTTCGGCACCGAGTTGCAACTGGGGCTGGTCGCCAACGGCCAGGGCCTGGGCCTGGTGCCCGAACCGCTGTTGCTTGCCAGTCGCCATCGAGACCTGCTGGACATCGTCAACGTCAGCGATTTCAAGCCGCAAGTCGACCTGTGGCTGTTCCATCCACGCTACCTGGGCAACCTCCAGGAGCCGGTGGAGCTGTTCGGCGCCGTGGCAGGCACCCGCCTGAACAGCGCAGCGAGCTGACCCGGCTAAATGATCACCTTGCATAAAAACAAAAAAGATAATTCTTAAAACGAATAATTAGCATAGAACCAAAAAGACTTTTACAGCGTTGCGCCAGACGCCTACGGTCCTGTTCACACCGTACTGCTTGCACTGGAGCACCGCATGAGTTCACTGTCCGTCGTACCTCCCAACCAGGAGGCCGTGCGCCTACGGGTCAGCGCCGAGGAATGGGAGGTGCGGGTCAAGCTCGCCGCCGCCTATCGCCTGGCGGCCCTGTTCCGCTGGACCGATCACATCTACACGCACTTCTCGGCACGGGTTCCCGGCCCGGACGAGCACTTCCTGATCAACGCCTTCAGCCTGCTGTTCGACGAAATCACCGCGTCGAACCTGGTCAAGGTGGATGTCGACGGCACGATCATCGACGACCCGCTGGGCCTGGGCATCAACCAGGCCGGCTACGTCATCCACAGCGCGATCCACCGCGCCCGCCCCGACCTCAAGGCCGTATTGCACACCCACACCCGCGATGGCGCGGCGGTGTCTGCCCAGCGTGACGGCCTGCTGCCGGTCTCCCAGCATGCGTTGGCCTATTACAGCCGCGTGGTGTATCACGACTACGAGGGCGTCGCGCTGGACCTGGATGAACAGCAGCGCCTGGTGGCCAACCTGGGGCAAAGCAATATCCTGATCCTGCGCAATCACGGCTTGCTCACCGGCGGCATCAGCGTCGAGCATGCCTTCCGTGAGCTGCACGGCCTGGAGCGCGCCTGCAACATCCAGATCGCCGCCCAGGCCGGTGGCAACGACCAGCTGCAGTACGCCTCCCCGGCGGCGATTGCCAAGGTGCATGAGCAGTCGAAGCGCTTTTCCGACGGGCTTGGCGAAGGGATCCAGCGGCACTGGGATGCGTTGATCCGCCAACTGGATCGCGAGGGGCGCGATTACCAAAACTGACCACAGCACCTCCTGCGGCAGCGGGCATGCCCGCTGCGCTTACCTCAGCCCTCGCGCCAACGCCACGCAGCGGCGCGCCAGCACATCGGTCGGGTCCACCAGTGCCACCTGTACCCCGTCGATGGGGAAGCCATCGGCCTGGGCCAGAATCAACGGCAATTCGGTACAACCCAGGATCAACACCCGCGCGCCCTGCCCGACCAGTTGCCCGGCGCCTGCCAGCAGGTCATCCCGACACTGCCCTTCGGTAAACCCCGCCTTGACGCCTTCCTCACCATAGATCGCACGCATCACCCGCGCCTGCGCCGCATCGTCCGGCACCAGCAACGACAGGCCGACGCGTTCGGCCGCCGCGTGATAGACCCCACTCTGCAACGTGCCCGAGGTCGCCAGCAGCCCCACCCGCACCTCACGACCATAGCGGTGCAGAATGAAATCGATGGTCTCGCTCAGCATGTTGACGATCGGCACCGCCAGATGCTCCTGGATCCGCTCGACATAGGCATGCGCGGTGTTGCACGGGATCGCGATGGCATCGGCGCCCTCCTCTTCCAGGCGGCGGCAGGTCGAGTACATCGCCACGGTCGGGTCGGCCTCCTGGCGCAGCAGGTTGGCGGTGCGATCGGGAATCTGCGGGTTCTGTTCGACCACCATCCTGATATGGTCCTGGTCACGCCCGGCCGGGGTGTTCTTCACTACCTTGCCCATGAAGTCCACGGTCGCCGCCGGCCCCACGCCACCGACGATCCCCAGCTTGAACGGTGCAAGGCTGGGCACCGAATCGGTGGCGCTGGCGAAGTCGGCATACACCTGGTTGGCATCGATGCAGTGAATGCCACGGCGCATCAGCTCCGGCGCCAGCAACGACAGCTCGGTCATGCCCGGCAGCAACAGCGTCGCGCCCTGGCCCTCGAGCTCCAGGCAAACCTGATGCAGCAGCTCCAGCGCCACCCCATCCAGATGTCCGGCCTTGATGCCTGCAGGCCCGTACACCGCCTCCATCAACGCCGCCTGCTGCACCGGCGAGGGATGGATCAGCTCGTAGTCGTCGGCAAGATGCCGCTCGAACAACCCCGAAGCGCGCACATAGTCCGAAGCCAGCACGCCCAGGCGCGCACCGGGCGGGGCGATGTGCGCCACATGGGCCTTGAGCGCCGCCATCAGGTCGACGATGGCGATCTGCAGCTCGGCGCGCAGTTCGTCGATGAAGGTATGGCTGGCGAAGCACGGCACCAGCACGGCGTCGGCACCGCTGTCGGCATAGCCCTGGCAGACCTGGAACACGTAGAGCTTGCGCGAGGTCATGCTCGCGCCCGCGCTGAGCGGCAACGCCAGATCCTTGAACGGGTGCTGCTCGAACAGCAGGTGGTAGCGCCCCTGTTCGGCCAGCAGAGGCTGGCTCTTGAGCAGCTTGAGGAACAGGTCGCCACCGGCCAGCGAGCCGAGGCCGCCGATGATGCCGAGGGTGCGCGCGTTGGCGGTCTTGCGTGGGCTTTTCATGGGACGGTCCGGATCAGGCGTGGGTGGCAGGTTTCAGCGCAGGTTCGACAGGCGTCGGGGCATCCTCATGGCGCCGTTCGAGGTCGGCGATCACCGCCGTGGCGATGCTGTTGCCCACCACGTTGGTCGCGGTACGGCCCATGTCGAGGAACTGGTCGATCGCCAGGATCAGCAACAGCCCGGCCTCGGGCAGGTGGAACATCGGCAGCGTGGCCGCGACCACCACCACCGAGGCCCGCGCCACCCCGGCCATGCCCTTGCTGGTGACCATCAGGGTCAACAGGATCAGCACTTGCTGGGTGAAGCTCAGCTCGATGTTGTAGGCCTGGGCGATGAACATGATCGCGAAGGCCTGGTACATCATCGAGCCGTCGAGGTTGAAGGAGTAGCCCAGCGGCAGGACGAAGCTCGACACGCGCTTGGGTGCACCGAATTTCTCCAGCGCATCGATGGTCTTGGGGTAGGCCGATTCGCTGCTCGCAGTGGAGAACGCCAGCAGCACCGGCTCGCGGATCAGCTTGCCCAGGGTGAACACCGGGCGCCCGAGGAAACCGTAGCCCACCGCGAACAGCGCCAGCCACAGCAGCAGGATGCCCAGGTAGAACTGGCCGATCAGCTTGCCATAGTCGAACAGCAGGCCGATGCCCTGGGTGGTGACGGCAGCGGCCAGCGCGGCGAAGACGCCGACCGGAGCGAACATCATCACGTAGTCGGTGATGCGGAACATCACCTTGGCCAGCTCGTCCACCAGCTCGCCGATGCGGGTGTTGCCTCGTTGCTTGACGAACGCCAGCGCCAGCCCGAAGAACAGCGAGAACACCACGATCTGCAGGATCTCGTTGTTGGCCATGGCTTCGGCGATGCTGCGCGGGAACACATGGCTGATGAAGGTCTTGAGGCTGAAGTCCCCGGCGTTGACCGCCACCGAGCTCACTGCCTGGCCCGACTCCACGCTCAGGTTCAGGTGGGCGCCAGGCTGGAACAGGTTAACCAGCAGCATGCCCAGGGCCAGGGAGAACACCGAGGCGCTGACGAACCAGATCATCGAGCGCAGGCCGATGCGCCCCACCGAACCGGAATTGCCCAGGCTGCTGATCCCTGCGACCAGGGTGGCGAACACCAGAGGGGCGATGATCATCTTGATCATGCGCAGGAAGATATCGGTGACCAGGCTGAAGTAACCGGCAATCTGCTTGGCGGCGTCCGCGGAGCCTGCGTAGGTGTTGCACAGCCAGCCGACGACGATGCCGAGCAGGATCGCCACGGCGATGTAACGGGGTAGTTTCTTGTTATTCATCTCGACCTCTGTCTGTCGAATGCGGGAGGGACAGCAACAGGCTACGACGCACGGCCGGGGCAGTTGATGAGGATGCGCGATGGGTTCATGCGTAATTCGCATAGTTGTCGAATGGCGGTGAATTCTCGGCGAAGCGAGGATAAAATCCGGCATTGAACCGCCCCACTAACCTGTAGCAGCGGCGGTTCGCCGCTGCGACTTGTCCCACGATTGGGCGCGCAGCGGCCATAACACCGGACACCGAGTCACATCAGAAAGATCTCGGTTGCCTGGCTTGCGGCCGCTACGCGCCCGATCGCGGGACAAGCCCGCTCCCACAGGATGCGGCTGCAGAGTCTGCGCACCAACCACAGGACCACCACCATGCAGACAAAATGGATCGATGACCTGCTGGCCATCGCCGAAACCAAGAGCTTTTCCCGCGCGGCCGAGATCCGCTGCATCACTCAGTCCGCGCTGTCGCGACGCATTCGCTCGCTGGAGGAATGGGTCGGCGTCGAGCTGGTCGACCGCAGCACCTATCCGGTGCAACTGACCGCCGCCGGCAAGACCTTCTGCGACGAAGGCCGAGACGCGCTGTCGATCTTCCATGACCTGCGCTCGGCGCTGCGCCGCGGCGAGCGCATGCCCGGGCGCTCGATCCAGGTGGTGGCCGGGCACACCCTGTCGATGACCTTCCTGCCCACCTGGTTCGCCGGTTTCCAGCGGCGCTACGGCTACTTCAATGCGCGGGTGCTGGCCGCCAACGTGCAGGAGGCGGTCATCGCCCTGGCCGAAGGCAGCTGCGACCTGATGATCGGCTACAGCCACCCGCGTGCACCGATCATCCTCGACCCCGACAAGTTCGTCGGTCTGCGCCTGGGCAGCGATGCCTTCTTCCCGGTGTCGGCGCCCGACGCAGATGGGCGCCCGCTGTTCGCCCTGCCGGGGGCAGCGGGCAAGCCCATTCCCTACCTCGCCTACACCTCTACCTCGTTTCTCGGGCGGGTGGTGGATGTGCTGCTGCAGGGCAACGCGCAACCTCACCTCAAGCGCTTCTACGAAGCCGACATGGCCATGCACCTGATGCGCATGGCCCGCGAAGGCTATGGCATCGCCTGGCTGCCGGAGTCGGCGGTCGAGGAGGAACTGGCCAGCGGTCGGCTGGTGCGCGCAGGCGGGGACGAGTGGAGCGCGGAACTGGAAATCTGGTCATTCCGCTCGATCGGCAACAGCAACCCGACCATGCTCGAGCTGTGGAAGTCGCTGGAACGCGACCTGCGTTGAAGCGCTGCCGGGGCCTTTGCGGCCCCGGCTTCAGGTGTATCGACGGGCGATCAGAACTTCAACTGCCATTGCCCCATCACGGCGTGATTACGCGCATTGCTGCCCAACTCGCCGTTGTAGCCCAGGCCCACACTCTGCCGTGCACTGAGCCCCAGCTCCAGCCCGGCCTCGACGACCAGGCTGTCACGGTCCAGCGCACTGCCCTGGACGCTGAACGCATCGCCGCCGGCCAGGAACGCCTGGCGCGTGCGGGTGTCGAGGTTGCCATAGGTGTGGCGCCAGCCCAGGCTGGCGCGGGGCGTCAGGCTCATGCCGTTGTCCAGTTGCCCCAGGTGTGCGATGCGCACGCCGAAGGTACTGGTGACGTTGTCCTGCGTGTCGGCATCCACCGCCAACGCAGCATCGCCGCCCTTCTCGCGGTAGCTGTCGCGGTGATAGCGCTGGTAGCCCAGGTTGGCGAAAGGCTCGGCACTCAGGCGCCCACTGCCCAGGGCATAACCCAGCTCGGCGAAGGCCTGCTGGCTGTCGGCATCGTAGTTGCCCTTCAGCCGCTCATCGAAGCCATCGAAGGCCACGCTGCGCTTGCTGTCGCCGTCATGGCTGCTGTACGCCGCGCCCAGGCGCAGGGCCAGCGGGCCACTCTGGCGTTGGGCGTAGAGGCCGGCATGCCAGCTGCGCACCTTGCCGTCCAGGCCGCTGGCGTCCAGGCGGGTGCGCGAGTAGCCGCCCAGCACGCCCAGGCGCCAGTCGCTGCCCACCGCCCAGTCCAGGCCCATCACCGCGCCGCCGGTGCGCTGTTCCAGGCTGCTGGCGCCGTGGCTGCCATCGACCTTGCCGTAGCTGCCCAGCGCCTGGCCCCACACTCGCCCCTGGGCGTTCGGGTCGTTGAGGTTGCGCACGCCCTGGGGCAGGCCGGTGGCGGCGAGCACCGGGGTGTCCTGCTGATCCAGGCCCACCAGCAACCCGGCATTGCTGCCCATCGATTGCAAGGCGCCGAGCATGGTGCTGCCCACCTGGGCGCTACCGGCCAGGGTGGCCGCAGCGAGGCTGGTGGTGTTGCTGCCCGACAGTTGTTCGATGGCATTGCCCGCGCTGGCGTTCGAGGTATTGAGCAGCGCACTGTACAGCGCACTGCCGCTGCCCAGGCTGGCCAGGCTGCGCGCCGCAGCGCCAGCGTTGGCGCTGCGGGCGAACTGGTCGAAGGCGACGTCGTTGCGGGCGTAGGTCAGGCCTACCGACTGGCTGCTGTAGCTCAGTTTCGGGGTGAGGAAGGCGTAGTCACTGGTGACCTGGCCAAAGGTGCCGTTGATCGCACCGGCGTTGAGCACGGTGTACTGGCTTTGCCAGGGGTACTGGCCAGGCGTCGGCTGGATGCGCAGGGTGGCACCGCCCAGATTGGCGGTACCGGTGACGGTGATCGGTGCGCTGCTGCCGTCGGCGTTGACGCCATAGACCAGGCTGGCGCCCGAATCGAACTTCAGGTCGCCCTTGACCGTGGCCACGCCCAGCCCGGTGTTGGTCAGCATCGTGCCCCTGACGTCGAGGCCACCGACCACACCACCGCCCGCGTAGGTCGCCCCCCGGTCTACCCGCAAACTGCCGAGCACGCTGCCCTGGTTGACCAGCGCCGCGCCCTGGGTGATCTCGCCACCCTGGCTGAAATCGTTGACGCTGCTCAGCGTCCAGGTGCCCCCGGAGACCAACAGCTTCTCGAAGTTGGCGCTGTTGCCGAACTGGCCGCTGCCCTCGAGCTGCAGCGTATCGACGCCATCGCCTGCATCCACCAGGCCATTGAACACCCCACCGGTACGCACGATCAGGCGGTCGTCGCCGCCGCCCATGCTCAATGCCAGGCCGTTGCCGCCACTGATGGTGCCGCTGTTGATCACGGTGTCATCAAAGTTGCCGACCAGCTTGATGCCGAAGCCACGCTCACCACGAATGGTGCCGGCGTTGTCGATGGTGGTGGCGCCGACACCCGAACCTTCGGCACCGTCGTCCACCAGAATGCCGTTGTCGACGCTGCGGATCAGGCCGGTGCTGGTGTTGGTGACCGTACCGCCGCCCATGGCGATGCCTTCGCTGCCGTTGGGCCGTCCGCCGCTGTCCACGCCCTTGGCACCCAGGCCCTGGATGGTGCCGGCGTTGTAAATGTGGCCGATCAAGTCGATATCGACGCCATCCCCATCGCCATTGATCTTGCCGTCGGCGATGGCACCGGTGATGGTGCCCCAGTTGTACACAGTGCCGGTACCGTCGGAGCCGAAGCCCGAGCCGTTGCGCCCGGTGACGCTGGCACCGGCATAGTTGTAGAGGGTGGCGTCGGTCTTGAGGTCGATGCCGTGACGGTCGGCACTGATGCTGCCGTAGTTGTACACGGTGACGCCGGTCGAAGTGCCGATCTTGATGCCGTCGTATTTCTGGTCCAGGCCCTTGGCATCCTGGGGCGCGGTGTCGGTATAGATACGCCCGTAGTTGGTGATGGTGGCGTTGGAGCCGGTCTTGATCGCGTCGTTGCCCACGGCGTGGATCACGCCGCTCGCCTCGTTCACCAGGGTGGTTCTGAAGCCTGGGTTGTTGAGGGCCTCCAGATCGATGGCCTGGCCATCGGTAATGGATTCGATGGTCCCGGCGTTGCTGATCTTGAGGCTGCCGCCCGCGCTGGGGTTGGTCTGGAAACGGATACCGTCGTTGGTACCCTGGATCAGCGCCCCGGCGCGGTTGGTGATGACGAAGAAGCTCTGGTCGGTGCCGCCATCCTTGGTGTCGATACCACGGGCCACAGTGGAGCGAATGATCCCGGCATTGTCGACGCTGACCGTAGTGCCACTGGTCTGCTTGGGCAGGATCACCCCGTCGTCGACACCCGAGACGATGCTGCCGGTCGGCGTCACCTTGAGCGTGTCGCCCTTCTTGAGTTCCAGCGTGCTGGTACTGGCATTGCCAACCTGGTAATCGGTGGCGTTGGCGGCCAGGGCAGCACTGGCCAGGGCGACACACAGGGCCAGACGGTGCGGCGTGAAATGCATGTTGGGGCGACCATTGTGATTGTTGATGGCCGGCCAATATGGCTATCAGATATTACCGTTTGATTGACAACCTGCGCCGACTGCCTTCAACCAGCGCCCCACTTCGGCATAAATCCCCTCGACGGCCTCGACCATCCCCTGCATCCGCAGGAAATCGTGGGTCAGTGCCTCTTCCACCCGCCACTGCAGCGGCACGCCGGCCTTTTCCAGCGCGTGCGCCCAGGCAACACCTTCATCGAGCAACGGATCATGCCCGGCCAGGGCCATCCAGGTGGGCGCCAGCCCTTCGAGCGTCGTCAGGCGCAATGGCGACACCCGCCAATCGAGGCGCTGCGATGGGTCACGCACGTAGTGCCGGTAGAACCATTCCAGGGTTTCGCTCTCGAGCAGGTAACCCTCGGCATATTTCCCATGGGACGGCCGCTGGCAGCTGATATCGGTGACCGGATAAAACAGCAACTGCGCCAACGGACGCAACGCCGCCTTCTCCGGCTGCTGCGCGGCCACGGCGGCGACGACGATGGCCAGGCTGGCCCCGGCACTGTCGCCACTGACCACCACCCGGCGGGCATCCAGGCGCTGTGCCTCGCCGTGTTCCACCAGCCAGCGGGCACTGGCCAGGGCATCGTCCGCAGCCGCCGGGAAGGGTGCTTCCGGCGCCAGGCGGTAGGCTGGCGCGAGGACCGCAAAATCGCTGCACATCGCCAGGCGGCGACATACCGCATCGTGGGAGTCCAGGCTGCCGACCACATAGCCGCCACCGTGAAAATACAACAGCACCGGCTGCAGACCGTCCAGCGGCGACTGCCGACGGTACAACCGTGCCGGCAGCGGTTGGCCGTCACCATCCACCATCTGCAGGTGCTCGACCTGCAGGTCATCGGGCGGGCTCGGGTCGAGCACTTGGGAGCTGCGCTCGAATTCGGCACGGGCCTGCTCGACGCTCATCTGGTGCATGGGTTGGCTGGCACCGGTCAGTCGGCCCAGTTCGACCAGTTCGAGAAAACCGGCCAGGTCAGGATGCAGAGACATTGGGAAAATCCTCGGAAGACGCGATACGGGCGCCCGCCGATGCGGCGGACGCCCGAGGTTTCAATGACTGAACGTCGGGGCCAGGCTGTCGCGGATGTCCGCCAGTACGCTGGGGTGCTGCAGCAATTCGAAGTGCCCTGCCGCCACCACCGCACTGGCCTGGCACTGCCCGAGCGCCGCTTCGAAACTGGCACGCTCGCGGCTGCCGACGCCTTCGCCCCACCAGCAGCGCGCCTCGGCCGCCACCGCCGGCAGGCTGTGCAAGGCCTCACCCAGGGCTTTCAGGCGCATGGCCACGACGAAGGTGTGGGCCAGGTCCTGTGCCTCGATCCGGGCATACACCTCGGAGGTGCTGCCCTGCTCGCGCAGTTGCCCGATCTGCACCGCCAATGCGTCGGCGTCCAGTTGCGTCAGCGCTGCGGGGTCGAGCGCCGCTGCGGGCGCATCGCCCAGGGTGACCGCCACGAAACCGTGGAAGTCGTCACGCCAGTCGCCGCCCGGTGCGGCCAGCCCCGGCAGGTAACTGTCCACCAACCCCAGCAGGCTGACTTCGCGGCCAAGCCGGATCAGCTCGGCGGCCACCAGCACCGCCAACGGCCCACCCAGCGACCAGCCCAGCAGCCGCAGCGGCCCTTCGGGCTGCTTGCGCAGCACGACCTGGGCGTAGTCGCCGGCCATTGCCGCCAACGAGCTGTCCTGCCACTCGCGGTCCAGCAGCATGCGGCATTGCAGGCCATAGACCGTGCATTGCCCATCCAGGTGGCGGGCCAGTGGCTCGTAGTCGAACACCGTGCCGAAGCCGGCATGCAGGCAGAACAGCGGCGAGCTGCCGTCGACGATACGGTTGAGCGCCAACAGCGGATCCGGCGCCTGCGGCTTGCGTTCGCTGCCGCACAGTTGGGCGATGGTCGGTTTGCTCATGATGTCGCGCAGCTTCAGGCTCAGGCCCAGCTCAGGTGCCACGCGGACCTTGCCCAGCACCTTGAGCACGCGCAGCGAGTCGCCGCCCAATTCGAAGAAGTTGTCGGTGATCCCGACCTGGTCGAGCTCCAGCACCTCCTGCCAGATACGCACCAGCGCCTGTTCCTGCGGCGTACTGGCCGGCACGTGCTCACGCGCCTTGAACTGCGGGTCAGGCAGGGCCTTGCGGTCGAGCTTGCCATTGGCGCTCAGCGGCAGCGCGGCGAGCAGGATGATCTGCGCCGGGACCATGTAGTCCGGCAGTTCATCGGCCAGGTGCGCACGCAGGCTTTCGGCCAGGTTGTCACCCGCCTCGGCCACCACGTAGGCGACCAGTTGCTTGCTGCCATTGACCTCCCGCGCGACCACCACGGCATCGCGTACCTCGGCCCGCCCACGCAGGCGCGCCTCGATCTCGCCCAGCTCGATACGGAAACCGCGGACCTTGACCTGGTTGTCGAGGCGGCCGAGGTAGTCGAACACGCCATCGGCGCGACGGCGCACCAGGTCGCCAGTGCGGTACAGACGCCCGCCCGCCTGCGCGAACGGGTCACAGACGAAACGCTCGGCCGTCACGTCCGGACGTTTATGGTAGCCGCGCGCCAGGCCCTCACCGCCGATGTAGAGCTCACCGGCAACTCCGTCCGGCACCGGATTGAGGGCAGCGTCCAGTACATACAAGGTGCGCTCGCCGACCCGGGTGCCGATCGGTGCGTACACCGCCTCGCACGGTTGGTTGGCGGCAACGCGCCAGAGCAGCGGCGTGACCACGGTTTCGGTCGGGCCGTAGCCATTGGTCAGCGCCTGCGGGCGCAGGTTGCGGCGCACCAGGTCGTAGTTGGCCTGGGCCACCGCATCGCCACCGAAGCAGTAGATGCGCACTGCCGGCGGCTCGCGGCCTTCGGCGTACTCGGCCAGTTGTTGCAGGTAGGCCGGCGGGAAGCAGGCGATGTCGATGCGCTCGGCATGCAACGCTTGCCAGGTCTGTTCGGGTGTCCACAGTTCGCCCGGACGGATCACCAGGCAACCGCCATTGCTCAGGGTCGACAGCCAGCGCTCCTGGGCGCCATCGAAGGCGAACGACATGAACAGCAGCTCGCGGGTGCGCGCGTCCATTTCGTAGCGCTCGGCGATCGCCGCGCAATGCATGGCCAGTGGGCCATGGGTGACCGCCACGCCCTTGGGCTTGCCGGTCGAACCCGAGGTGTAGATCAGGTAGGCCAGGTTGTCGGGCGACACCGTCGCGGCGCCACGGGTGATGCCCGCAACGTCGAGGTCAAGGCTGTCGAGGATCAGCCAGTTCACCCCCTCGCGCTGCGGCAGGCGCGCCTGCACGCTGTGCTCGGTGAGGATCAAGGCAGCGTTGCTGTCTTGCAGGATCCAGTCCAGGCGCTCGCGGGGGTAGTCGATGTCCAGCGGCACATAGGCGCCACCGGCCTTCATCACGGCGTAGAACGCCACCACCATGTCCACCGAGCGCTGCAGGGCCACGCCCACCCGCACTTCCGGGCCGACACCCTGCGCCACCAGCAGCTCGGCCAGGCGGCTGGCCCGCTGTTCGAGTTGGGCGTAGGTCAACTGGCGACCGGCACACACCAGCGCAACCTGTGTCGGGCGCTCGCGGCTGTGGCGGGCGATCTGCTCGCCCAGCAGCGCCGTCGGCGCCTGCCCGCCCAGGCGGTTGGCTTCGACCAACTGCCGCTGCCCGGCCTGATCGAGCAGGCCGAGATTGCCAAGCCGAGCGTGCGGCTGGTCGAGCATCGCCTGCAGCAAGGTCTCGAAGCTGGCGAGGATCTGCTCGACGCTGGCCGGCGTGAAACGCCCGACCAGATAGAGGAACTCGATCTTCAGGGTCGTGCCCAGGTGTACCGCGAGGTCCATGGCGTAGTTGGTCACGTCACGGGTGCTCACCTGGCCGAACTGCAACTGCTGGTCCTGGGCCTGGGCCAGGCGCTCGTCCACCGGATAGTTCTCGAACACGATGATGCTGTCGAACAGGCCACCGGCGCCCTGCCCGGCCCAGCGCTGGATATCGGCCAGCGCCGTGTGCTCATGGTCGCGCACCTCCAGGTTCCAGGCCTGCAGGGCCTGCAGCCATTGGTCCAGCGGCTGCTGATCGGACAGGGTCTGGACGATCGGCAAGGTGTTGATGAACAGGCCAAGCATTTCACCCGAACCTGCCAGCTCCGCCGGGCGCCCGGCCACCGTGGCGCCGAAGCACACTGTCTGCTGCCCGGTATGGCGCTGCAACAGCAGCAGCCAGGCCGCCTGCACCAGCGTGTTGGGGGTCACCCGCAATTGCTGGGCGACCTCGCGCAGGCGTTGGGTGCGTGCGCCATCCCAGTCCAGGTACAGCGCCGCATGGCCTTCAGCCTGCGCATCGGCCGGCAACGGCAGGCTGCTGCTGAGGCTGGTCGGCCCCTCCAGCCCTGCCAGGCGCTCGCGCCAGAAGGCTTCCTGGCGCGCCGCCGGCTGCTCGCGCAACCAACCGATATAGTCGCGGAAATGCCCGCGCTTGGTGGGCAGCGGATGCCCGGCATAGCACTCGAAGACCTCGCCCATCAGGCGCGAATTGGACCAGCCATCCATGAGGATATGGTGGCTGGTCCAGATCAGTTGGGTGGTGTCGTCATCCAGGCGCACCACGCTCAGGCGCGCCAGCGGCGCCTCGAGCAGCGCGAAGCCGCGCGCACAGTCCTCATCGGCCAGCGCCTGCAAGGCGCCTGGCTCGACGGTGCGTTCGCGCCAGTCCAGGCAGCGCGCCGGCAGGCTGCCCTGGCGGTAGACCACCTGCAGCGGCTCGGCCAGGTGGCTGGCGGTCCAGAAGCCGGTACGCAGGATCTCGTGGCGCGCCACCACCTGCGCCCAGGCGGCGATGAACGCCTCGGCGTCGAGACCCTTGACCTCGATGCTGGTCTGGTTGATGTACAGGTTGGCCGCCGATTCCTGGGTGTGGAAGAGCATGCCCAGCTGGGTCGGCGATAGCGGGTAGATGTCCTCGACCTGCTCCAGCAGGCCGGGGAAACGCTCGAGCTGGGCCTGATCGAGCCCGCACAGCGGGAAGTCCGAAGGCGTCGCGCCGCGCACCGGCAGTTCCACGCAGTGGCGCACCAACGCGCCAAGCTGCTCGATGTAGCGCTCGGCCAGGGCCTGAATCTCGTCGGAGGCGAACTGCGCTCGGCTGAAGATCCAGTTCAGGCTCAGTTCGCCGCCATACAGCTGGCCATTGACCGTCAGCCAGTTGCCCAGCGGTGCATCCTCGCCCTGCTCCGCCCCGGCAGACTCGTTTGCCGGGGTGAACAGCGCACCATCGTCCACGGCGAAACTGCCGTCGAACTGGCCCAGGTAGTTGAAGGTCACCCGCGGCTGCGGCAACGCCGCGAGCAGCGCACGCACCTGCGGCTCGCCGTAGTAACGCAGCGCCCCGAAACCGACGCCGCGATGCGGAATGGCGCGCAGTTGCTCCTTGACCTGCTTGATCGAGGCTCCCAGCTCGGCAGCCGGCGTCAGGCACACGCTGAACATCGAACTGAACCAACCGACCGTACGGGTCAGGTCGATGTCGTCGAACAAGGCTTCGCGCCCGTGCCCTTCCAGTTGCACCAGGGCGTGCTCGTCACCGGTCCAGGCCACCAGGGTGCGCGCCAGGGCCGTCATCAACAGGTCGTTGATCTGTGTACGATAGGCCGCAGGCGCCTGCTGCAGCAATTGCCGGGTCAAGGCCGCGTCCAGGCGCACCTGCACCGTGGCGGCGTCGCGATTGAGCAGAGGTTGCGTCGGCGCGGCTACAGGCCAGTGCACCTGCACCTCGCGCAGACGCTCCCAGTACGCAAGCTCCGCCTGGCCCTGCTCGCTGTGCGCATAGCTTTCCAGGCGCTCGGCCCAGGCCTTGACCGAGCTGGTGCGTGGCCCGAGGTCCGGTGCCTGGCCAGCCAGGCTCTGCTGGTAGGCGCTTTGCAGGTCGTCGAACAACACCCGCCACGACACGCCATCGACCACCAGGTGGTGGATCACCAGCAACAGGCGCTGGCTGTCGTCGGCAAGGGTGACCAGCACGGCGCGGACCAGCGGGCCGTTGGCCAGGTCGAGGCTGCGCTGCACCCGCTCACCCAGGGCTTGCAGGGCGTCGGGCTGTACCCCCTCGACCCGCTCCAGCAACGTACCGACCGTGGTCACCTCACGGAATTGTGCCTGCCAATTCCCGTCCACCTCGGTGAAGCCCAGACGCAGCGCGTCATGCTGCACCAGCAGCGCCTGCAAGGCGCGCTCCAGGGCATCGGCGTCCAGCGCCCGGGTCGGCTGCAGCAACACCGATTGGTTCCAGTGTGCGCGCTGCGCCAGCGGCAACGCGAAGAACGCCTGCTGGATCGGCAGCAGCCCCGCCCGGCCGGTCACCGGCCCCTGCTCGGCCCCCTGGCCCCCGGCCTCGATGCGCACCGCACCGGCCAGGCCCTGGATGGTCTGGTGGCGGAACAAGTCCTTGGGGGTGAAGCGGATACCGGCCTGCCGCGCGCGGCTGACCACCTGGATGGAGATGATCGAGTCGCCACCCAGTTCGAAGAAGTTGTCGTTGACCCCGACCTGCTCCAACTTGAGCACGTCCTGCCAGATCCCGGCGAGGGTCTTTTCCACGGCGCTCTGCGCCGCGACATAGGCCTGTTTCGACTGGCCGACCGCAGGGTGCGGCAGCGCACGACGCTCCAGCTTGCCGTTGGGGCTCAGTGGCAATTGATCGAGCAGCAGCAGGTGCACCGGCACCATGTAGTCCGGCAGCACCGCGCCGAGGCGCTCGCGCAAGGTGGCGCGCAAGGCTTCGGCCGCCGCGTCGTCCGCCACTGGCGTGCTCGGCACCAGATAACCGGCCAGTTGCAGGCCACCGGCACCCGGCACCGCCAGCACCACGGCTTCGCGCACTTCGTCCTGCTCCATCAGCCGTGCTTCGATCTCGCCCAGCTCGATGCGCAGCCCGCGAATCTTCACCTGATGGTCGATACGCCCCATGTACTCGATCACCCCGTCGGCGCGGTAGCGCGCCAGGTCACCGGTGCGGTACAGCCGCTCGCCGTCGCCGAAGGGGCTGGCGACGAAGCGTTCGGCGGTCAGCCCCGGACGACGGTGATAACCCCGCGCCAGGCCGGTGCCGCCCAGGTACAGCTCGCCTACCACACCCACCGCCACCGGACCGAGGCCAGCGTCCAGCACATAGGTCTGCAGGTTGGCGATGGGCTCGCCGATCGGCACGCTGTCGCGGCCTTCTTCGCGGCAGGTCCAGTGGGTCACGTCGATGGCCGCTTCGGTCGGGCCATACAGGTTGTACAGCCCGGCATTCGGCAGCTTGTCGAACACCTGGCGCTGGGCATCCACCGGCAGCGCCTCGCCGCTGCAAACGATACGGGTCAGGCTGTCGCAGCCCGCCACCGCAGGGTCGGCAACGAAGGCCTGCAGCATCGACGGCACGAAGTGCAGCGTGGTGATGCGCTCGCGGCGAATCAGCTCGATCAGTTGCGCCGGGTCGCGGTGCAGCCCCGGCGCGGCGACTACCAGGCAAGCGCCGGTCATCAGCGGCCAAAAGAACTCCCACACCGACACGTCGAAACTGAACGGGGTTTTCTGCAACACCCGGTCCCCGGCAGTCAGGCCATAGGCCTGTTGCATCCAGCACAAGCGGTTGGTCAGCGCCCGGTGGCGGTTGCCCGCGCCCTTGGGCTTGCCGGTGGAGCCGGAGGTGTAGATCACGTAGGCGAGGTTCTCGCCAGTGATCTCGATCTCCGGCGCTTGCTCGGCATAACCGCTCAGCGGCTGGTCGAGCAGCAGGCACTCCAGGCCCTGCGGCAGCGGCAACTGCTCGCGCAGGTGCGATTGGGTCAGCAGCAGTTCGATGCCGCTGTCCTCGATCATGTAGGCCAAACGCTCGCGCGGGTATTCCGGGTCCAGCGGCACATAGGCGCCACCGGCCTTGATCACGGCCAGCAGGGCCACGACCATTTCCACGCTGCGCTCGGCCGCCACGCCCACCAGCACATCCGGGGCCACGCCCGCCGCCTGCAGGCGGTGCGCCCACTGGTTGGCCAGGGCGTCGAGCTGGCGGTAGCTGAGCTGACGCTCGCCGAACACCAGCGCCGTGGCGTCCGGCGTGGCCTCGACCTGACGCTGGATCAGCGCCTGGACGCTGTGCTCCAGCGGGTACTCGACCGCCGTGGCGTTCCAGCGCGCCAGGGTGTCACGCACTTCGTCGGCAGCGATCAACGGCAGGTCGTCCAGCGTGCAGTCGAGGTTGGCGACCATCGCCTGCAGCAGGTTCTGCCAGTGCCGGGCCAGGCGCTGCGCGGTCGCCGGCTCGAATAGGTCCAGGGCGTAGGTGAACTGCGCATCCAGCGCATCGCCCTGCTCCAGAATGTTCAGGGTCAGGTCGAACTGGGCGGTATGGCCCTCGCTCTTGAGGTTTTCGATACGCAGGCCGGACGCCTGGGCGCCGTCACCGCCAGCGCCCAGCGCCGCGCCACCCTGGTGATTGAACATCACCTGGAACAGCGGGCTGTGGCTGAGGGTACGCTGCGGGCGCAGTGCTTCGACCAGTTGCTCGAACGGCAGGTCCTGGTGCGCCTGCGCGCCCAGGGCATCGGCCTTGACCTGCTGGAGAAACGCCCGCACGGTCGTCTGCCCCGAGATCTCGACGCGCTGCACCAGGGTGTTGACGAAGAAGCCGACCAGTCGCTCGGTCTCCATGCGGTTACGGTTGGCCACCGGCACGCCGATGCGCAGGTCGCGCTGGCCACTGTAGCGGTACAGCAAGACCTGATACGACGCCAGCAACAGCATGAACAGGGTGACGCCCTGCGCCTGCGCCACACTGCGCAGTTCACGGCACAGCTGCGCCTCGAGCTTCACCTCCAGGCTTGCGCCGCGCAGGCTCTGCTCCGCCGGGCGCGGATGGTCGAACGGCAGCTCGAGCACCGGATGCTCGCTGCCCAGGCGTTCGGTCCAGTAGGCCAACTGACGCTCCTGCTCACCGGCCTCCATCCACTGGCGCTGCCACAAGGCGTAATCGGCGTACTGCACCGGCAGCGCCGGCAGTTGCACAGTCCGCCCTTCGCACGCGGCGGCGTACAACTGGACCAGCTCGTCGATCATCACCTGCATCGACCAGCCATCGGTGACGATGTGGTGCTGGGTGAGCACCAGCACATGCTCCTGCTCGCCGAGCCGCAACAGCTTGACCCGCAACAGCGGGCCGGCCTGCAGGTCGAAGCGGCGCTGGATCTCCTCCTCGACACACGCCTGCAACTGCGCCTGGCGTCGTGGCGGCGCATCGTCGAGGGCCAGGGTCTGCTGCTCGATACCGGCCCAGTTCGGCGCATCGATCACCTGCAGCACCTGCTCGTCATCCTGGACGAAGCGGGTGCGCAAGGTTTCATGACGGGCCACCAGCGCAGCAAAGCTGGCATCGAGCGCAGCGATGTCGAGCGCGCCCTGCAACTTCAGGGCGGCACTGATGTGATAAGCACTGCTCTCGGGGCTCATCTGCCAGAGGAACCACTGCCGCTCCTGGGCATAGGACAGCAGTTGTGGTTCCTCGGGCTGACGCTTGAACACCGGCGCGACGCTGAACAGATTGATGTTCTTGTGCTTGAGCATCACCGCCAAGGCCTTGCGTTCCTTCGGCGACAGCTCGCCCACCCTTTCAATCAACGCTTTCACACCGGTTCCCCTTCACTCAGAAATTAGCTTCTCAAGCTCATCTCCTGTTAAACGTTCCAGGGCCTCCAAGGATTTAGCCAGTTCATCCATCAAAGGATCGTTGCCCACATCCAGTGCTTGCACCGAAGCACTGAACTCGCCCAGGTGCCGCGCGTTGAACAGGGTCTTGAGCGGGACCTCGATGCCCAGGTGCTCGCGAATCCGCACGATCACCTGGGTCGCCAGCAGCGAATGTCCACCGAGGGCGAAGAAGTCATCGTCCAGACCCACCTGCGGTACTTGCAGCACGTCCTTCCAGATCTGCGCCAGTTGTTGTTCGCGCTCGCTGCGCGGTGCCACGTAGCGGGCCTGGGCCAGCTCCGGGGACGGCAGCGCACGACGTTCCAGCTTGCCGTTGGGGCTCAGCGGCAGTTGCTCGAGCAGCAGCAGGTGCACCGGCACCATGTAGTCCGGCAGCACCGCACCCAGGCGCTCGCGCAGGGTGACGCGCAAGGCTTCGGCCGCCGCGTCGTCCGCCACTGGCGTGCTGGGCACCAGATAACCCGCCAGTTGCAGGCCCCCGGCACCCGGCACCGCCAGCACCACGGCTTCGCGCACTTCGTCCTGCTCCATCAGTCGTGCTTCGATCTCGCCCAGCTCGATGCGCAGCCCGCGAATCTTCACCTGATGGTCGATACGCCCCATGTACTCGATCACCCCGTCGGCGCGGTAGCGCGCCAGGTCGCCGGTGCGGTACAGCCGCTCGCCGTCACCGAAGGGGCTGGCGACGAAGCGTTCGGCAGTCAGCCCAGGGCGGCGGTGATAACCGCGCGCCAGGCCGGTGCCGCCCAGGTACAGCTCGCCCACCACGCCCACCGCCACCGGGCCTAGGCCAGCGTCCAGCACATAGGTCTGCAGGTTGGCGATGGGCTCGCCGATCGGCACGCTGTCGCGGCCTTCTTCGCGGCAGGTCCAGTGGGTCACGTCGATGGCCGCTTCGGTCGGGCCATACAGGTTGTACAGCCCGGCGTTCGGCAGCTTGTCGAACACCTGGCGCTGGGCATCCACCGGCAGCGCCTCGCCGCTGCAAACGATGCGGGTCAGGCTGGCGCAGCCCGCCACCGCCGGGTCGGCAACGAAGGCCTGCAGCATCGACGGCACGAAGTGCAGCGTGGTGATGCGTTCACGGCGAATCAGCTCGATCAATTGCGCCGGGTCGCGGTGCAGCCCCGGCGCGGCGACTACCAGGCAAGCGCCGGTCATCAGCGGCCAGAAGAACTCCCATACCGACACGTCGAAACTGAACGGGGTTTTCTGCAACACGCGGTCCCCGGCAGTCAGGCCATAAGCCTGTTGCATCCAGCACAAACGGTTGGTCAGCGCACGATGGCGGTTGCCCGCGCCCTTGGGCTTGCCGGTGGAGCCGGAGGTGTAGATGACGTAGGCCAGGTTCTCGCCAGTGACCTCGATCACCGGCGCCTGCTCGGCATAACCGCTCAGTGGCTGGTCGAGCAACAGGCACTCCAGCCCCTGCGGCAGCGGCAACTGCTCGCGCAGGTGCGACTGGGTCAGCAGCAGTTCGATGCCGCTGTCCTCAATCATGTAGGCCAAACGCTCGCGCGGATATTCCGGGTCCAGCGGCACATAGGCGCCACCGGCCTTGATCACCGCCAGCAGGGCCACGACCATTTCCACGCTGCGCTCGGCCGCCACACCCACCAGCACATCCGGGCCCACGCCCGCCGCGTGCAGGCGGTGCGCCCACTGGTTGGCCAGGGCGTCGAGCTGGCGGTAGCTGAGCTGACGCTCGCCGAACACCAGCGCCGTGGCGTCCGGCGTGGCCTCGACCTGACGCTGGATCAGCGCCTGGACGCTGTGCTCCAGCGGGTACTCGACCGCCGTGGCGTTCCACACCTCCAGCGGCAGGGCACGCTCCTGTGCGTCGAGCATCGACACCTCGCCCAAGGCCCGTGTGGCCGACACGGCCAGGCCTTCCAGCAGCAGGCCCAGGTGCGCGGCCAGGCGCTCGATGGTTGCGGCCTCGAAGCTGTCGCCATCGTAGCTGTAGTGCAGCAGCAGGCTCGCCCCCTGGTTGACCGCCAGGGTCAGCGGGTAGCTGGTCTGCTCGTGGTTGCTCACCGCGTCGAAACGCAGCGCCTCGGGCGCAGCCTGCTCCAGCACTTCGGAGACCGGGAAGTTCTCGAACACCAGCAGCGTGTCGAACAGGGCGCCACCGCCCTGCCCGGCCAGGCGCTGGATCTCGTACAACGGCGCATGCTCGAACTCGCGCAGCGCCAGGTTGCGCGCCTGCACGGCCTGCAGCCAGTCGGCCACGGTCTGTTGCGGGGTCGGCGTGGCGACCACTGGCAAGGTGTTGATGAACAGCCCCATCTGCTGCTCCATGCCCGGCAACTCCGCCGGGCGCCCGGCCACCGTCGCGCCGAAGCACACGCTCGCCTGGCCGGTGTAGCGCTGCAACAGCAACAGCCAGGCCGCCTGTACCAGGGTGTTGAGGGTGACTTTCTGCTCACGGGCAAAGTTCGCCAGGCGCGCAGTGACGGCCTCGTCCACGGCGATGCGGTAGTCGCCATGGGCGGCGCCGGCCGCGCGTGGCTCCTGGCGGATGGCACGGGCCAGGTGGGTAGGCTCGTCGAGCTCCGCCAGTTGCTGGCGCCAGAACGCCTCGCACGCCTCGGCGTCCTGCGCCTGCAACCAGGCGATGTAGTCACGGTAGCGCCCGACAGGCGCGGCGACCGCCTCACCGGCGTAGCGCGCCAGGACTTCGCCGAGCAGCTGCGAATGGCTCCAGCCATCCATCAGGATGTGATGGTGGGTCAACAACAGGTGATGACGGCCCGGCGCCGTGGCGATCAGTTGCACCCGCAGCAGCGGCGCCTGCTCCAGGTCGAAGCCCTGGGCACGCTCGGCCAATGCCAGTGCATCCAGTGCGCCAGCCTGGTCGGCGCGGCCCTGCCAGTCGTGCAGCGCGAACGGCACTTCGACCTGGCGTGCCACCACCTGCAGCGGCTGGCTGAGCCCACCTTGCCAGAGGAAACCGGTACGCAGAATGTCATGGTTGAGCAGCGTAGCCTGCCAGGCATCGCGGAAACGCATCGGCTCCAGCCCGTCGATGTCCACACGCATCTGGTTGACGTAGTCGCCGCTGGCCTGCTCGTAGAGGCTGTGGAACAGCATGCCCTGTTGCATCGGCGATAGCGGATAGAGGTCCTGAATGGTCTGCGCCGCCACTGGCAAGGCGTCCAGCTGGGCCTGGGACAAGCGGGCCAGTGGCACGTCCGAAGGGGTCAGGCCGCCCGCCTGCGGTTGGCAGCAGTGCTCGATCAAGGCCAGCAACGCCTGGGTATAGGCATCGGCCAGGGCCTGGATGGTGTGGCTGTCGAAACGTGCGTCGCTGAAGGTCCAGCCCAGGCTCAACTCGCCATCGAACACCTGGCCGTTGACGCTCAGCGCGTTGGCCAAGGGCGCGTCGGGGTGTTGCTCGGCGCCACGGGCCTCGTCGCAGGGCAGCCAGAACGCCGCCTCGCCGCTGGCGAAACTGGCATCGAACTGGCCCAGGTAGTTGAAGGTGATCGACGGGGTCGGCAGGCCGGCCAATTGCTCGCGCACCTGCGGCGCGGCAAGCTGCGACAGCACGCCAAAGCCCAGGCCTTTGTCAGGGACCGCGCGCAATTGCTCCTTGATCTGCTTGAGCGAGTCGCCCAGGCCTGCCGCCGGGGTCAGGCGCAGTGGGAATACACTGGTGAACCAGCCGACGCTGCGGGTCAGGTCGAGGTGCTCGAACAGGTCTTCGCGGCCATGGCCTTCCAGCTGCACCAGCGCATGGGCCTGGCCGGTCCAGGCGCAGACGACCTGGGCCAGGGCGGTCAGCAGCAGGTCATTGACCTGGGTGCGATAGGCGGCCGGTGCATCCTGCAGCAAGCGGCGGGTCTGCTGCTTGTCCAGTCGCGAGTAGAGCGTGCTGCCGTCGCGATTGCGCTGGCCGCCATCGGCACGGTCCCAGGGCAATTCGGCGCTCAGTTCGCGGCCCTGGGCCTGCCAGTACTCCAGTTGTTCCAGCGCATTCGTGCTGGCGTGCTGGCGCAGTTGCTCGACCCAGTCGCGCTGCGAGCTGGTCTTGCCCGGCAGGGCCAGGGGCTTGCCGCTGCTCAGTTGCTCGAAGGCCAGTTGCAGGTCTTCGAACAGGATGCGCCACGACACGCCGTCCACCGCCAGGTGATGGATCACCAGCAACAGGCGCTGGCTGCCGTCCGGCAGGTCCGCCAGTACGGCGCGCAGCAGCGGGCCATCGCCCAGCGACAGGCTGCGCTGGGCCGATTCGGCCAGGGCTTCCAGTTCGTCGGCAGTGTTCAGGGTACGCTGCCACATCAGCTCGGTCGGCTGCTCGCCAAGCGGGCCGTAATGCGCCTGCCAGCCTGCCTCGCTTTCGGTGAAGCTCAGGCGCAGCGCATCGTGGTGCGCGACCAGCGCCTGCAATGCCTGCTCCAGGTAACCCGCGTGCAGCGGCTGGGCCGGCTTGAGCAGCACCGACTGGTTCCAGTGATGACGCTCGGGGATGTCGGTGTCGAAGAACGCTTGCTGGATCGGCAGCAGCGGCATCTCGCCAGTCAAAGGGCCCTGCTCGATCAGTTGCGCGCCCTCGCCTTCCTGGGCAACGGTCGCCAGCCCTTGGACGGTCTGGTGCTGGAACAGCGCCTTGGGCGTGAAGCGGATACCCACTTGCCGCGCCCGGCTGACCACCTGGATCGAGATGATCGAATCACCGCCCAGCTCGAAGAAGTTGTCGGTCACGCCAATCGGCGAAACCTTCAGCACTTCCTCCCAGATCGCCACCAGGCGTTTTTCCAGCACGCTGCGCGGTGCTACCTGGCGCGCCGGGACAGTGGCCTGCGGCGCGGGCAGCGCCTTGCGGTCAAGCTTGCCGTTGGGGGTCAGCGGCAGACGTTCGAGGAACAACCAGTGGGTCGGCACCATGTAGTCCGGCAGGGTCTGTTGCAGGTTGGCTTTCAACACACTGCGCAATTCGCTTTCGTCGGCGCCAAGGTCATTCGCCACCACGTAGGCGACCAGTTGCTGAACGCCATTGAGCTCGACGGCCAGCACCGCCGATTCGCGCAACAGGCCCTGGGCCTGCAAGCGCGCTTCGATTTCACCCAGCTCGATACGCAGGCCACGTACCTTCACCTGATGGTCCACACGCCCGGCGTACTCCAGCACGCCGTCTTCGCGGTAGCGCGCCAGGTCACCGGTACGGTAAAGCCGCGAGCCGTCCGCCGCGAACGGATCAGGCAGGTATTTCTCGGCGGTCAGCCCCGGACGCAGCAGGTAGCCGCGGGTGATGCCCTCGCCTGCCAGGTACAGTTCCGCCGTCGCCCCGACCGGCACCGATTGCAGTTCGCCGTCCAGCAGGTAGCTGGCGGTGTTGTGCAACGGGCGGCCAATGTTGGCCTGGCCACCCGCTTCGCGGCGGGTCCAGGTCGAATAGGTGGTGTCTTCCGAAGGGCCGTAGAGATCGTAGACATGCTGGATGTGCTCCAGCGCGTAGAGCGCCTCCACTACCGACTGCTTCAGCGGCTCGCCCGCCAGGTTGACGATGCGCACGCCCGCCGGTATCTGCCCGGCGCGCAGCAGCGCACTGGCTGCCGACGGCACGCTGTTGATCAGGCTCACCCGATCCCGCGCTGCCAGCTCCGGCAGTTCCAGGGCATTGCGCGCCCCCACGATGAAACCCCCACCGGCCAGGGTCACGAACAGCTCCCACACCGACAGGTCGAAGCAGATCGAGGTGCTGGCCAGCACGCCTTGGATATCCGCCTGGCTGTAGACCTGCTGCGACCAGGCCACCAGTGCGGCGACGTTGCGATGAGCAATGGCCACACCTTTCGGGCGGCCAGTGGAACCGGAGGTGTAGATCACGTAGGCCAGATTGTCGGCCACGGCGCGAGCTGGCAGGTCACTGTCGTCGCCGTCCAGATTCAGCTCATCGAGCAGCACGCTCGCGAACGCGCCATCGACCGCCAGTGCATCGAGCACCGCGCGTTCGCTGATCAGCACGCGGGCAGCGCTGTCGTCGAGCATGTAGCTGACGCGCTCGGCCGGATAGTCCGGGTCCAGCGGCACATAAGCACCACCGGCCTTGAGCACCGCCAGCAGCGCCACCAGCATCGACATGCCGCGCGGCAAGGCCACACCGACTCGCACTTCGGCGCCAACACCCAGGCTCACCAGGTGGCGGGCCAGGCGGTTGGCGCGGGCATTGAGGGTGGCGTAGTCCAGTTGCTCATCGCCCCAGATCGCGGCCAACGCCTGCGGCGTGCGGCGTACCTGGGCTTCGATCAGGCGATGGATGCACTGGCTGCGGTCGAAGTCCAGGCCATTGGCGTTCCACTGCCGTTCGATACGGGTCCGTTCACGGCCCTCCAGCAAGCTCAACTGGTGCAACGGTGCCTGAGCGTCGGCACAGAACTGCTCCAGCAGGTGCAGCAGGTGACGCGCCACGCCCTCGACGGCGCTGTCGCGCAACTGCGTGCGGTCGTAGTTGAAATGCAGCGTCAGCTCCCGCCCGGCGGCCACCGCCAGGGTCAGTGGGTAGTTGCTTTGCTCGTGGGCACGTACCGCGCTGAAGCGCAGGCTCTGGTCGCCGCCCTGCTCCAGGGCCTCGGCGATGGGGTAGTTCTCGAACACCAACAAGGTGTCGAACAGGCCCTGGCTACCCTGCTCGGCCCACCGCTGGATTTCGAACAACGGTGTGTGCTCGTGCTCGCGCAGGGCCAGGTTGACGCCCTGGACCGTCTGCAACCACTGCGCCAGCGTTTCCTGTGGATCGGGCGCGGCGATCACCGGCAGGGTATTGATGAACAGACCGATCTGCTGCTCGATGCCCTTGAGCTCGGCCGGGCGACCCGCCACGGTGGCGCCGAAGCACACGCTGCGCTGCCCGGTATAGCGCTGCAACAGCAACAGCCAGGCGGCCTGCACCAGCGTGTTGACGGTCACCTTGTGCTGGCGCGCCAGCACGCCGAGGCGCGTCATGGCCTGGGCATCGAGGCCGGCATGATGATCGGCATAACCGCCCTGCCCGCCAGGCTGCGGCGCAGGCAAGGCACGCGACAGCCAGGTCGGGGCCTGCAGACCGTCCAGTTGCTGGCGCCAGAACGCCTCGCGGGCCTGCGCCGGCTGCCGCTGCAGCCAGCCGATGTAGTCGCGGTAGTGCCCGGACGGCGCCGCGATGGCCTGGCCGGCATAGCGCTGCAGCACTTCGCCCAGCAATTGCGCGGTGCTCCAGCCGTCCATCAGGATGTGATGGCTGGTGAAGATCAGGTGATGGCTGTTGGCACCGTTGCCCACCAGCAACAGACGCAGCAACGGCGCCTGCTCCAGGTCGAAACCTTGCTCACGGGCTTCGCGTGCCAAGGCATCGAGCCGTGCACTGTCCGGCACCTGACCATCCCAGCGCACCTCGGTGAACGGCACCTGCACCTGGCGCTGCACCACCTGCAGCGGCCGGGTCAGCTCGCCCTGCCAGCGCAAGCCGGTGCACAGGATCGCGTGGGCCTCGATGGTGGCCTGCCAGGCGGCCCGGAAGCGCGCCACATCCAAGCCCTGCACATCGGCGCGCATCTGGTTGATGTAGTCACCGCCCGCCTGGTCGTAGAGCGAGTGGAACAACATGCCGTGCTGCATCGGCGACAGCGGGTAGATGTCCTCGACGGTGCTGGCGTCCAGCTGCAGCGCATCCAGGCCGGCCTGGTCCAGCTCGGCCAACGGCACATCGGACGGGGTCAGCCCGGCGTGGCCGGCCTCGGTGCAGTGCTCGACCAGGGCGCCGAGTGCCTCGCGGTAGGCATCGGCCAGGCCTTGCACAGTGGCGACTTCGAGCATCTGCGGGCTGAAGGTCCAGCTCAGGCTCAACTGGCCGTCGTACACCTGGCCATTGAGGGTCAGCCAGTTGCCCAGTTGCGCAGCATCGCCCTGCTCGCGGCCACGGGCCTCGCCACTGGGGCGCAGCACTGCCTGTTGCGGGTCGAAGCTGGCGTCGAACTGGCCAAGGTAGTTGAAGGTGATACGCGGCTGCGGCAGCGCCTGCAGCGCCGCACGATCATCGGCGCTGCCAAGGTAACGCAGCACGCCGAAGCCCAGGCCCTTGTCGGGCACCGCGCGCAGTTGCTCCTTGACGCGCTTGATCGCGCTGCCCAGGTCGGCGCAGTGGTCCAGGCGCACCGGGAACAGGCTGGTGAACCAGCCAACGGTACGGGTCAGGTCGATGTCGTCGAACAGCTCCTCGCGGCCATGGCCTTCAAGCTGGACCAAGGCGCTGTCGCTCCCGCACCAGGGCGCCACGACCCGTGCCAGGGCGGTCAGCAGCAGGTCGTTGACCTGAGTGCGATAGGCCGCCGGTGCCTCTTGCAGCAGGCGCCGGGTGGTCTCGGCATCCAGCCGGGTGTGCACGGTGTGGGCCAGGGCATTGGCCAGCGAGCCCTGCGGGTCGTTCACCGGCAAGTCGCGCGGTGCGCCGGCCAGTGCCGTCTGCCAATAGGCCATCTGCCCGCGCATATCGCCCTCGGCCGCAGCCGCCAGGCGCTCGGCCCAGGCTTTGAGCGAGCTGGTCTTGGCCGGCAGCACGCATGGCTGGCCAGCGTCCAGTTGCGTCAGCGACTGTTGCAGGTCATCGAACAGGATGCGCCAGGAAATACCATCGACCACCAGGTGGTGGATGACCAGCAGCAGACGTTGGCTACCGTCGGCGAGCTGCGCCAGCACCGCGCGCAGCAGCGAACCGTCCTCCAGCACCAGGCTGCCCTGGGCGCGGTCGGCCAGGGCCTCCAGCGCAGCGTCGTCCTCGGCCTCAGCCTGCCACAGCAAGGCCGACTGCTGGTAGAGCGCCTGCATCGCCTCTGGGGTTCGGAAGTAGGCGCCCTGGGCGCCGAACGACAGGCGCAGGGCATCGTGGTGGTTCACCAGTTGGCTCAGGGCTGCGGTCAGCGTCTCGACCGACAAGGCGCGGGCGGGCTTGAGCCAGACCGACTGGTTCCAGCGCGCAGGTTCTTCAGGCAACGCGGCGAAAAACGCCTGCTGGGCCGGCAGCAGCGGCAGGCTGCCGTGCACCGGGCCCTGGTCGATGACCAGCCCCTGCCCGCCCAGCTCGGCGACCTGGGCCAGGGCGCGGATGGTCTGGTGCTGGAACAGGTGTTTGGGGGTGAAGCGAATACCTGCCTGGCGCGCACGGCTGACCAGCTGGATGGAGACGATCGAGTCGCCGCCCAGCTCGAAGAAGTTGTCGGTCACACCCAGCGCCTGGCACTTGAGCACGTCCCGCCACAGCGCGTGCAGGCGCAGTTCCAGGTCGTTGGCCGGTGCGACCTGCTCGCTGCCCGCGTTGGCTTCAGGCAGCGGCAACGCCTTGCGGTCGAGCTTGCCGTTGCTGGTCAGCGGGAACGCGTCCAGCAGCAACAGATGGTTGGGCACCATGTAGGCAGGCAGCTGCCCTTGCAGCGCCTCGCGCAAGGCCACCGCCAATGGCTCGTCCTGGCCCGGTTCGAGCACCACGTAGGCCAGCAACTGCTGCTCACGCGCCAGCACCAGCGCCTGGCGGACACCCGGCAGCGCGACCAGGCGCGCCTCGATCTCGCCCAGCTCGATGCGCAGGCCGCGGATCTTCACCTGATGGTCGATGCGCCCGAGGTAGTCGATTACCCCGTCGTCAGCCTGGCGCACCAGGTCGCCACTGCGGTACAGGCGCGCGCCGGGTCGGCTGGAGAACGGATCGGGCACGAAACGCTCGGCAGTCATCGCCGGGCGCTGGTGGTAACCGCGCGCCAGGCCTTCGCCACCGATGCACAGCTCGCCGGCAGCGCCCGCCGGACACACCTGCAACGCCTCGCCCAGCACGTAGGCGCTGGCATTGTCGATCGGCGTGCCCAGCGGCACTACCGCCCCTGCCAGCACGGCCGGGACTTCGCACGCGGTGCTGTCGATGGTCGCCTCGGTCGGGCCATAAAGGTTGACCAGGCGCCCTTGCCAGCGCTCGCGCAGCTGTGCACACAACTGCGCACTCAGGGCCTCGCCGCCGCACAGCACGGTGCGCAGGCTGGCCAATTGCTCAGGGCGCGCCTGCGGCAGCATCGCCTGCAACAGCGACGGCGCCGATTGCAGCACGGTGATGCCGTGCGCCTGAACCTGCTCCCACAGTTGCGCCAGCGACTCATCCTGCCCCGGCGCCGCCAGTACCAGGCGCGCGCCGCAGATCAGCGGCAACCAGAACTCCCACACCGACGCATCGAAGCTGATCGCGGTCTTCTGCAGCACGCGGTCCTCGGCCGTCAGCGGCAAGCACTCGCGCATCCACGCCATGTGGTTGCCAAGGCCGGCATGCCGCACCGCCACGCCCTTGGGCTGGCCGGTGGAGCCGGAGGTGTAGATCAGGTAGGCCAGGTGCTCGCCATCCACCGCAACCTGCGGCGCGATGAAATCGCCATCCTGCACCGCGCTCGCAGGCGCGAGCGCCAGCACGTCCAGGCCCTGCGGCAGTGGCAGTTGCGTCAGCAGGGCTGGCTGGGCGAGCAGCAGGCCGATGCCGCTGTCGTCGAACATGTAGGCCAGGCGCTCGGCAGGATAGGCCGGGTCGAACGGCACATAGGCCGCACCGGCCTTGAGCACGGCCAACAGCGCCACCACCAGCTCCAGGCTGCGTTCGGCAGCGATGCCCACTCGCACCTCGGGGCCGACGCCACGGGCGATCAGCTCACGTGCCAGACGATTGGCCCGCGCGTCGAGCTCGGCATAACTGTACTGCTGCCCGGCGCAGACCACGGCGACGGCCTGCGGCGTGCGCTCGGCCTGGGCCTGCACTTGCAGGTGCACCGGGCGGGCATCGGCATGCACCACCTGCGGCCCCTGGGCACGCAAGCGCACCTGCTCGGTTTCGGCGGCGCTCATCAGCGCCAGCTCGGCGCAACGCTGGTCAGGCTCGGCGACGATGGCCGCGAGCAGCGTTTGCCAGTGAGCGACCAGGCGCTGCACAGTGTCGCGCTCGAACAGGTCGGTGGCATAGGTGAAGGCGGCGATCAGCGCGTCGTCGGACTCATGGGTTTCCAGGGTCAGGTCGAACTGCGCGGTGGGGTTGTCCCAGGCCACCCCTTCGACGCGCAGGTCACTGCCAGGTGCGGCCTGGGCCTGGCCGCGCGCCGGGGCGCTGCGCTGGTGGTTGAACATGACCTGGAACAGCGGCGCATGGCTGAGGCTGCGTTGCGGTTGCAGGGCTTCGACCAGTTGCTCGAACGGCAGGTCCTGATGCTCCTGGGCGCGCAACGCGGTGTGCTTGACCTGCTCGAGGAAGGCGCGGAACGGCTGCTGCCCGTCGATCTCGGCGCGCAGCACCTGGGTGTTGACGAAGAAGCCGAGCAACCCCTCGGTTTCCGGGCGGTTGCGGTTGGCCACCGGCACCCCGACACGGATGTCGTGCTGACCGCTGTAGCGGTGCAGGAACAGTTGGAAGCTTGCCAGCAACAGCATGAACAGGGTCGCGCCCTGCCCCTGGGCCAGGCTGCGCAGTTGACGGCTGAGGTCGGCATCGAGGCTCACCTCCAGGCGCTCGCCACGCAGGCTCTGCACTGCCGGTCGCGGACGGTCGCCCGGCAGCGCCAGCAGCGGCTGCTCGCCACCCAGTTGCTCACGCCAGTAGTGCAACTGGCGCTCGCGCTCGCCGGCTTCCATCCAGTGCCGCTGCCAGATCGCATAGTCGGCGTACTGGATCGGCAGCGCCGCTGCCACTGGGTCCTGCCCCTGGCTGAATGCACCGTAGGCCCGCACCAGTTCGCCGATCATGATCTGGATCGAGGCGCCGTCGGCGATGATGTGGTGCTGGACGATGGCCAGCACATGGTCGTGCTCACCCACCTTCAGCAGGCTGGCACGCACCAGCGCGCCGTCGAACAGGTCGAACACCTGCTGGGTCAGGGCTTCGACCCGGGCCTTGATGCAGGCATCCAGCGCCGCATCGCCCGGGGTGCCGGAAACCAGTTGCTCATGCGCCAGGGGTAGCCCCGCGGGCGGCAGGATACGCTGGCTCAGGCGCCCGTCCTGCTCGGCAAAGCGGGTGCGCAGGCTTTCATGGCGCTGCTCCAGCCAGTCGAGGCTGCGCTGCAGGGCGTCGATGTCCAGGTGGCCGCGCAGACGCAGCACGGTCGCCAGGTTATAGGCGGTGCTGCCAGGGTCCATCTGCCAGAGGAACCATTGACGCTCCTGGGCGTAGGACACCGGCAGCGTGTCGAAGGCCGACTGCACCTGCGGGATCGGCAGGTTGGCCGGGGACACCCCCTCCGCCAGCATCTTCTCCAGGTACAGACGGCGCTTTTCCAGCGGCAGGGTAATGAAGCGCTGCGCAATTCTCAGGGCTGCTTGGGTTTCCATCAAACTTCCTCCATTTCGTCAAGCAGCCATTCGAGCTTGCTCAATTTCGATTCATCCACCACCTGCCCACCTGCCTGGCCCAGCGCCTCGGCGAACTGCTCCAGCACCGGCGCCTGGAACACCAACTGCGGCGACAGCTTCAGACCCAGCGCCAGTTGCAGGCGCGAGACCACGCTGACAGCCAGCAACGAATGCCCGCCCAACTCGAAGAAGTGGTCGTGCACCCCAACCTGCTCCAGTTGCAGCACCTGCTGCCAGACCTCGGCGACTTGGCGTTCCAGGTCGGTACGTGGCGCCTGGTAGACCTGGCGTGAAGCGCTGGCGTCGACGGCCGGCAAGGCCTTGCGGTCGAGCTTGCCGTTGGGGGTCAACGGCATGCGTTCAAGCACCTGGATATGCGCCGGCACCATGTAGGCCGGTAGCCGCTCGGCCAGGCTCTGGCGCAGCGCCTCGCGCAGGCCATCGCCCGCCTCGGCGGCCTCCAGCGGCACCACGTAGCCCACCAGCTGTGCGCCGCCCGCGCCGTCGCGGGCAATCACCACGGCCTCGCGGACCTGCGGATGGTCCTGCATCAGGGCCTGGATCTCGCCCAGCTCGATGCGGAAGCCGCGGATCTTCACCTGATGATCCAGACGTGCGAGGTACTCCAGGGTGCCATCGGCCAGGTGGCGCACCAGGTCGCCCGTGCGGTACAGCCGCGAGCCATCGTCGGCGAACGGATGCGGCACGAAGCGCTCGGCGCTCAGTGCCGCGCGGCCGTGGTAGCCGCGGGCCAGGCCCTCGCCACCGATCAGCAGCTCACCGGCCACGCCCGGCGCCACCGGTTGCAGATCGGGGCCGACGACGAACAAGGTGGTATTGCCGATGGCCTCGCCCAGCAGCGGTGCCGGCTGTGTGGCATCCAGGCGTCGCCGTGCCGACCAGATGGTGGTCTCGGTGGGGCCATACAGGTTCCACACTTCGCCCCCTAGGGCGAGCATGCGCAGGCTCAGTTCCGGTGCCAGCGCCTCGCCCCCGCAGAGCATGCGGCAACCGCGCAGCAGCTCGGCCTGCGGGTTGTCGAGCAGCATGCGCCAGGTCGACGGCGTGGCCTGTACCACGTTCACGGCCTGCTCGCGCACCACCTCCAGCAGTTGCTCGGGATCGCGTGCAGCCTGGCGATCCACCAGCACCACACGTGCGCCGCGCACCAGCGGCAGGAAGATTTCCAGGCCGAAGATATCGAACGAGAAGGTGGTCAGCGACAGCACCCGGTCTTGCGCCTGCAACCCTGGCGCTGCCGCCATGCTGTCGAGGAAGTTGCCAAGCCCCCGGTGCGGGACCATCACACCCTTGGGCCGCCCGGTGGAGCCGGAGGTGTAAATGACATAGGCCAGGTGGTCGTCAGCCACCGCTACCTGCGGGTCATGTGCCGCCAGCGCGTCCAGCGCATCCGACTCCGCTGCCAGCAGCATCTGTTGTACGCCCTGAGGCAGGGTGCGCCGTTCGGCCAGGTGGGGCTGGGTCAGCAGCAGGCCGATGCCGCTGTCCTGGATCATGTAGTCCAGGCGCTCTTCAGGGAAGTCCGGGTCCAGTGGCACGTAGGCGCCACCGGCCTTGAGCACGGCCAGCAGTGCGACCAGCATTTCCAGGCCGCGGTCCAGGCACAGCCCCACCAGGCGGTCTGGCCCCACACCCCGGGCGATCAGCCCATGGGCCAGGCGATTGGCGCGCAGGTTGAGCTCGGCATAGCTGATCGATTCCGTGCCATAGACTGCGGCGATAGCCTGGGGCTGGGCCTGAGCCATGGCCTCGAACTGGCGGTGCACTGGCAGCCAGCTCAAATCGTGGCCGACCTGGCCGCTCCAGTCGTGCAGCACCTGGCGGCGCAGGGCCGCTGGCAGGCTGTCGACCTCGCCCAGCGGGCGTTCGGCATCTTCGACCAGGGCGTCGAGAGTCTGCGCCAGTTGCGCTGCCAGCCCAGCGATCTGCGCCGGGGTGAAGCACTGCGGGTCGAAGCTGTATTGCAGGCTCAGTTGCTCGCCGGCGTTGACCAGCAGGGTCAAGGGGTAGTTGGTCTGTTCGAGGTTGTCGATGGCGCCGAAGCGCAGGCCATCCGGTGCACGCGCCTGCAGCACGTCCGACACCGGGTAGTTCTCGAACACCAGCAGGCTGTCGAACAGGGCTTCACCGCCCTGCCCGGCCCAGCGCTGGATATCGAACAGCGGCGTGTACTCATGCTCGCGCAGGCTCAGGTTCTGCGCCTGCAGGTCCTGCAGCAGGCTGGCGACACTGTGCTGGGCGTGCAGGGTCAGGGCCACCGGCAAGGTGTTGATGAACAGGCCGACCTGCTGCTCGACCCCCGCCAGCTCCGACGGGCGCCCCGCCACCGTGGCACCGAAGCACACGGTCTGCTGCCCTTGGTGGCGCTGCAACAGCAGCGCCCAGGCCGCTTGCAGCACGGTATTGAGGGTGACTTTCTGCTCGCGGGCAAACGCCGCCAGGCGCGCGCTGCGCGGGGCATCGAACACCTGGTCGTGCTGGGCGTGGGCCTGCTCATCGCTGGCAGGCGTGGCGCCACGGAACACTTGGGCCAACAGGGTCGGCTCGTCCAGCTCGGCCAGTTGCGCGCGCCAGAAGTCCTGGTTGCCCTGCTGATCCTGGCGAGCCAGCCAGTCGATGTAGTCGCGGTAGCGTCCGCGCGGCGCCTCCTGTGCCTGGCCGTTGTAGTGCTGCAGCACTTCGGACAGCACCTGCGCGTGGCTCCAGCCATCCATCAGGATGTGGTGATAGGTGTAGATGAAGTGGTGACGGCCTTGGCCAAGGTCCACCAGCAGCAGACGCAACAGCGGCGCACTGGCCAGTTCGAAGCCCTGCTGGCGCTGGGCATCGGCCAGGGCCTGGAGGGCCGGGGCTGGCGCGTCCAGGTCACGCAGGTCATGGACGCTGAAAGGCACCTCGACCTGCTGGCGAACCACCTGCAGCGGCTGGGCCAGATCGCCTTCCCAGACGAAGGCGGTGCGCAGGATGTCGTGGGCCTGCACCGTGGCCTGCCAGGCGGCATGGAAGCGCTGCGGGTCCAGGCCATCGATGTCGACACGCATCTGGTTGATGTAGTCGCCGCTGGCCTGCTCGTAGAGGCTGTGGAACAGCATGCCTTGCTGCATCGGCGACAGTGGGTAGAGGTCCTGGATCGTCTGCGCCGCCACTGGCAGGGCATCGAGCTGGGCCTGATCGAGCCCGGCCAGGGGGAAATCCGACGGCGTCACGCCGGCGACACCGACCGTGCAGCAATGGCCGACCAAGGCCACCAGCTCACGCTGGTAGTCCTCGGCCAGACGCTGCAGCGTGGCGATATCGAAGCGCTCGCGGCTGAAGGTCCAGCTGATCTGCAAGCGCCCGTCGAACACCTGGCCGTTGAGGTTGAGCCAGTTGTCCAGCGGCGCCTCGGGTGAATGCTCGGCGCCACGGTTCTCCCCGGCAGGCAGCCAGGCGGGCGACTCGTCGGCGAAGCTGGCATCGAGCTGGCCGAGGTAGTTGAAGGTGATGCGCGGGGTCGGCAGCGCACGCAGGGCGTCGCGCACCGAGGCGTCGCCCAGGTGACGCAGCACACCGAAGCCCAGGCCGTTATCAGGGATCGCGCGCAGTTGCTCCTTGATCTGCTTGAGCGAGTCGCCCAGGCCTGCCGCCGGGGTCAGGCGCACCGGGAACACACTGGTGAACCAGCCGACGCTGCGGGTCAGGTCGAGGTGCTCGAACAGGTCTTCGCGGCCATGGCCTTCCAGTTGCACCAGGGCGTGGTCGTGGCCAGTCCAGCGGCAGATCACACGGGCCAGGGCCGTCAGCAACAGGTCGTTGATACGGGTGCGGTAGGCGGCGGGCGCCTGCTGCAACAGTTGCCGGGTCTGCTCGGCATCCAGTGTGCTGTGCACCGTCAGGCCGTCGCAGTTGCGATTGGTGGCTTCCAGGCGCTGGCACGGCAGGCTGTCGTGGGCGCCTTCGAGGGTTGTACGCCAGAAGTCCAGCGACTGCTGCAAGCGCGAGCTTTGCGCGGCGCGTTGCAGTTCGCCGGCCCAGTCGCGTTGCGAACTGGTTTTTCCCGGCAAGGCCAGGGGCTTGCCGCTGCTCAGTTGCTCGAAGGCCAGTTGCAGGTCTTCGAACAGGATGCGCCACGACACCCCATCCACCGCCAGGTGGTGTATCACCAGCAACAGGCGCTGGCTGCCGTCCGGTAGATCGGCCAACACGGCACGCAGCAGTGGGCCATCGCCCAGTGACAGACTGCGCTGGGCCGATTCGGCCAGGGCTTCCAGTTCGTCGGCAGTGTTCAGGGTGCGCTGCCACAGCAGCTCAGTCGGCTGCTCGCCGAGCGGACGGTAATGCGCCTGCCAGCCGGTCTCGCTTTCGGTGAAGCTCAGGCGCAGCGCATCGTGGTGCGCGACCAGCGCCTGCAATGCCTGCTCCAGGTAACCCGCGTGCAGCGGCTGGGCCGGCTTGAGCAGCACCGACTGGTTCCAGTGGTGACGCTCGGGGATATCGGTGTCGAAGAACGCTTGCTGGATCGGCAAAAGCGGCATCTCGCCAGTTAGCGGGCCCTGCTCGATCAGTTGCACGCCCTCGCCTTCCTGGGCCACGGTCGCCAGCCCTTGGACGGTCTGGTGCTGGAACAGCGCCTTGGGCGTGAAGCGGATGCCCGCCTGACGCGCCCGGCTGACCACCTGGATCGAAATGATCGAATCGCCGCCCAGTTCGAAGAAGTTGTCGGTCACGCCAATCGGCGAAACCTTCAGGACTTCCTCCCAGATCGCCACCAGGCGTTTTTCAAGCACGCTGCGGGGTGCTACCTGGCGCGCCGGGGCAGTGGCCTGCGGCGCGGGCAGCGCCTTGCGGTCGAGCTTGCCGTTGGGGGTCAGTGGCAGACGTTCGAGGAACAGCCAGTGGGTCGGCACCATGTAGTCGGGCAAGGTCTGCTTGAGCCAGGCCTTGAGCGGCTCGGCATTGTCGTGCAGCGCGGGAGCGACGACATAACCCACCAGCTGGGTGCTCAGCTCGCCCTGATGCGCGATCACTGCCACTTCACGGACGTCGGCATGAGCCTGCAAACGCGCTTCGATCTCACCCAACTCGATACGCAGGCCGCGCACCTTCACCTGATGGTCCACACGTCCGGCGTACTCCAGCACGCCGTCTTCGCGGTAGCGCGCCAGGTCACCGGTGCGGTACAGCCGCGAGCCGTCCGCCGCGAACGGATCAGGCAGGTATTTCTCGGCGGTCAGCCCCGGACGCAGCAGGTAGCCGCGGGTGATGCCCTCGCCCGCCAGGTAAAGCTCCGCCGTCGCCCCGACCGGCACCGATTGCAGTTCGCCGTCCAGCAGGTAGCTGGCGGTGTTGTGCAACGGGCGGCCAATGTTGGCCTGGCCACCCGCTTCGCGGCGGGTCCAGGTCGAATAGGTGGTGTCTTCCGAAGGGCCGTAGAGATCGTAGACATGCTGGATGTGCTCCAGCGCGTAGAGCGCCTCCACCACCGACTGCTTCAGCGGCTCACCCGCCAGGTTGACGATGCGCACGCTCGCCGGTATCTGCCCGGCACGCAGCAGCGCGCTGGCCGCCGACGGCACGCTGTTGATCAGGCGCACCCGATCCCGCGCTGCCAGTTCAGGCAGCTCCAGGGCATTGCGCGCCCCCACGATGAAACCCCCACCGGCCAGGGTCACGAACAGCTCCCACACCGACAGGTCGAAGCAGATCGAGGTGCTGGCCAGCACGCCTTGGATATCCGCCTGGCTGTAGACCTGCTGCGACCAGGCCACCAGCGCGGCGACGTTGCGATGAGCAATCGCCACGCCTTTCGGGCGGCCAGTGGAACCGGAGGTGTAGATCACATAGGCCAGGTTGTCGGCCACGGCGCGGGCTGGCAGGTCACTGTCGTCGCCGTCCAGATTCAGCTCATCGAGCAGCACGCTCGCGAACGCGCCATCGACCGCCAGTGCATCGAGCACCGCGCGTTCGCTGATCAGTACGCGGGCGGCGCTGTCGTCGAGCATGTAGCTGACACGCTCGGCCGGGTAGTCCGGGTCCAGCGGCACGTAGGCGCCACCGGCCTTGAGCACTGCCATCAGCGCCACCAGCATCGACATACTGCGCGGCAAGGCCACGCCGACCCGCACTTCGGGGCCGACACCCAGGCTCACCAGGTGGCGAGCCAGGCGGTTGGCGCGGGCATTGAGGGTGGCGTAGTCCAGTTGCTCATCGCCCCAGATCGCGGCCAACGCCTGCGGCGTGCGGCGTACCTGGGCTTCGATCAGGCGATGGATGCACTGGCTGCGGTCGAAGTCCAGGCCATTGGCATTCCACTGGCGTTCGATGCGCTCGCGCTCGCTGTCCTCGAGCATCGCCAGCTCGCCGACGCGCTGCTCCGGCGCTGCGACGATCGCCTGCAACAGGTTCAGCCAGTGTTGCGACAAGCGCTCGATGGTCGCTGGCAGGAACAGGTCGGTGGCGTAGGTCCAGATCGCCGACCACGCCGTACCCGACTCGAAGGTATTGAGGGTCAGGTCGAACTGCGCGGTGTGGCTGTCCCACGCCAGCGCCTCGACATGCAGGCCCGGCACCTGCGCCATGGACGCCTCGGCGGCGCGCTCGCCCTGGTGGTTGAACATCACCTGGAACAGCGGGCTGTGGCTCAGGCTGCGCTCAGGGTGCAGGGCCTCGACCAGTTGCTCGAACGGCAGGTCCTGATGGGCCTGGGCTTCCAGGGCGCTGTGGCGTACCTGCTCGAGCAGGCGGGTGAAGGCCATGCCCGGCTCGACCTCGGCACGCAGGACCTGGGTGTTGACGAAGAAGCCGATCAGGCGCTCGGTCTCCAGGCGGTTGCGGTTGGCCACCGGCACGCCGACGCGGATATCACCCTGGCCACTGTAGCGGTGCAACAGCACCTGGAAGGTGGCCAGCAGCAGCATGAACGGCGTCACCCGCAGCTCACGCGCCCGCTGTTGCAGGCCCTGGGCCAGGTTGTCCGGCAGCGCCAGCGCAAGCTGCGCGCCACGGAACGACTGTTCGGCCGGGCGTGGATGATCGGTAGGCAGTTGCAGGAACTGCTCGCCGGCAAGGCGTTCGGTCCAGTAGCCGAGCTGACGCTCGCGCTCGCCGGCCTCCATCCACTGCCGCTGCCAGATTGCATAGTCGGCGTACTGCAGCGGCAATACCGGCAGCGTGGGCGCTTCGCCCTGGCTGAAGGCGGCGTACCATTGCACCAGTTCCTCGACCAGCACCTGCATCGACCAACCATCGGAGACGCTGTGATGCTGGGTGACGACCAACACATGGTCGTCCTGCGCCACACGCAGCAGGCGCACACGCAACAGCGGCCCCTGCTCCAGGTCGAACACCTGCGCCACCTCGGCCTGCACCCGTGCGGCCAATTCGGCCTCGGCGACCGTTTCGATCGGCAGCGCCAGCGGTGCGGCGGCGTGAATGCGCTGCTGTGCACCCTGCGGCGCCTGGATGAACGTGGTACGCAGCGACTCGTGACGCGCCAGCAGGCTGTCGAAGCTGCGCTGCAACGCCGGCACATTCAGCGCGCCGCGCAGGCGCAAGGCGCTGGGGATGTTGTAGGCGCTGCTGCTCGGGTCGAGTTGCCAGAGGAACCACTGGCGTTCCTGGGCGTAGGACAGCGGCGCCAGCTCACCACGCGGTACTGGCAGCAGCGCAGGCTGTGCGGCGTCTGCAGTTGGTGTGAGGCTGGCGACGAACGCCTGCAGGGTGGTCTGTTCGAACAGAGTGCGCAGCGCCACTTGCAGGCCCAGACCGTGACGCAGGCGCGACACCACCTGGGTGGCCAGCAGCGAATGCCCGCCCAATGCAAAGAAATCGTCCTGCAGACCGACCCGCTCGACCTCCAGCACCTGCTGCCAGATTTGCGCGACTTGCTGCTCCAGCGCCGTGCGCGGGGCCTGGTAATCCTCCTGGCGCAGGGTCGGGGCCGGCAGCGCCGCGCGGTCGAGCTTGCCGTTGAGGGTCAGCGGCAGGCTGTCCAGGCACAGGATATGCGCTGGCAGCATGTATTCCGGCAGGTCGGCCTTGAGGCCGCTGCGCAGGCGCTCAACAAGCGCCGACGCCTCGCCGCTGCCCTGCTGCGCCACCACATAGGCCACCAACTGCGTACCGGCAGTGCCGTCGCGAGCCAGCACCACCGCCTCGCGCACGCCCGGCAGTTGCAGCAAGCGGGCCTCGATCTCGCCCAGCTCGATACGGAAACCACGGATTTTCACCTGCTGGTCGATACGCCCGACGTACTCGATCACCCCGTCGTTGCGGTAGCGCGCCAGGTCACCGGTGCGGTACAGGCGCCCGCCATTGCCGAACAGGTCGGGCACGAAGCGCTGGGCGCTGAGGTCGCTGCGGCGATGATAGCCGCGCGCAAGCCCGGCTCCGCCGACATACAGTTCGCCGATGCATCCCGGCGCGACCGGCTCCAGCTGGCCGTCGAGCAGGTACCAGGACAGGTCGTCGATCGGCTCGCCGATCGGGCTGCTGGCCGCCCCTTCGAGATCACGCGGGCTCAGCGGACGGTAGGTGACATGCACGGTGGTTTCGGTGATGCCATACATGTTCACCAGGCGCGGCCCCTGCGCCGCGAAATGTCCGTACCACGGGCGCAGCGCCTGCACCTCCAGGGCCTCGCCGCCAAAGATCACCTGGCGCAGGGCTCCGAGCTCGGCGGCGTCACGCGTGCAGGCCACCTGCATCAGTTGCTTGAACGCCGAAGGGGTCTGGTTCAGTACCGTGACGCCTTCGCGGTGCAGCAGCGCGTGGAAATCCTCGGTGCTGCGGCAGGTCTCGTGCGGCACGATCACCAGGCGCCCGCCATGCATCAGGGCGCCAAAGATCTCCCATACCGAGAAGTCGAAGGCGTAGGAGTGGAACAGCGTCCAGACATCGTCGGCACCGAAGTCGAACCAGCGCTCGGTGGCAGCGAACAGGCGCATGACGTTGTCATGGGGCAGCAGCACGCCCTTGGGCTGGCCGGTGGAACCGGAGGTGTAGATGACATAGGCGAGCTGGCGCGGGTCGCAGGCCAGTTGCGGCGCGCCGGGGTCGGCAAGCGGCTGTGGCGACAGCGGCTCCAGCATCAGTTGGCGCACGTCCTGCGCACCCTGCACACGTGCCGCCAGGTGCGGCTGCACCAGCAGCAGGGCGATGCCGCTGTCGGCCATCATGTAGGCCAGGCGCTGGGCCGGCGCGCTGGGGTCCATGGGCACATAGGCAGCACCTGCCTTGAGCGTGGCGAGAATGGCCACGATCATTTCCAGGCTGCGCTCGACCACCAGGCCGACCCGCACCTCAGGGCCGACACCCTGCGCCAGCAGGCGATGGGCCAGGTGGTTGGCCCGGGCTTCGAGCTGGCCGTAGCTGAGCTGGCGATCATCCAGCGTGACCGCGATGGCCTCGGGACGCAGGCGCGCCTGCTCCTCGATGCGCTGGTGAATGCACTGCTGCACCGGATACTCAGCCGGACGCGGATTCCACTCGGCGATGATGTCCGCGCGCTCCTGCGCAGTGAGCAACGGCACCTGCACCAGGGGCGTATCCGGCGCTGCGACCATCTGCCCGAGCAGTTGCAGCCAGTGCCGCGCCATGCGCTCGACGGTGGCCCGCTCGAACAGGTCGGTGGCGTAGGTGAAGGCTGCCGACAGTTGCTCGCCAGCCTCGGCGGTGTCCAGGGTCAGGTCGAACTGCGCGGTGACCGTGCGCACGTCCAGCCCCTCGATGTGCAAGCCCGGCAGGCGCAGCGCCGAGGCGCCATCGCCGCCGAGGTGGTTGTGCATGACCTGGAACAGCGGGTTGACCCCGGCATTGCGCTCCGGCGCCAGGGCTTCGACCAGTTGCTCGAACGGCAGCGCCTGGTGAGCCTGGGCGCCGAGCACCGCCGTACGCACCTGCTGCAGCAGTTCACGGAAGGTATTCTGCGGGTCGATGCTGACATCCAGCACCTGGGTGTTGATGAAGAAGCCGATCAGCGCCTTGGTATCGGGGTGCTGACGGTTGGCCACCGGCACGCCGACGCGGATCTCGCGCTGGCCGCTGTAGCGGTGCAACAGCAACTGGAAGCTGGCCAACAGGAGCATGAACGGCGTCATCCCCTGCGATTGGGCCAGGCTGCGCAGGCCTCGCTGCAACTCGCCCGGCAGCGTTACCGCCAGGCGTTCGCCGCGATGGCTGGGCTGCTGCGGGCGCGGGTGATCGAGCGGCAACTCCAGCACCGGTTGCTCACCGCCCAGACGCGCAGCCCAATAGCCCAGCTGGCGCTCGCTCTCCCCCGCCTCCATCCAGGCCTGCTGCCAGATCGCGTAGTCGGCGTACTGGATCGATGCCGCCGCCAGCGTAGGTTCGCCACCGCCGCTGAAGGCCGCATAGGCGTGTACCAGCTCCTCGACCAGCACCTGCATCGACCAGCCGTCGGAGACGATATGGTGCTGGGTCATCACCAGCACATGGTCGTCATCGGCCAGACGCAGCAAGTCGACGCGCAACAGCGGGCCCTGCTGCAAGTCGAACAGCGCCTGGGTGCGGGCCTCGACGAAGTCGCGCACGGCCTGCTCGGTATCGGCGCCGGCATTAACGGGCAGGTGCTGCAGCGGCAGCTCGAAGGCCGATGCCGGCGCCTCGATCACCTGGCGCACGCCCTCGGCCGTCTCGACGAAGCGCGTACGCAGCGATTCGTGCCGCCCCAGCAACCACTGGAAGCTGCGGGCCAGGGCCGGCACATCCAGCGTGCCCTTCAGGCGCAGGGCACTGGGGATGTGGTAGGCACTGCTGTGCGGCTCCAGTTGCCAGAGGAACCACTGGCGCTGCTGGGCGTAGGACAGCGGGATAACATCGAGGCCTTCACGGGCCGCCGGGATCGGCAACTGCCCCAGGGTCAGGCCCTTGCCGGCCAGCTTTTCCAGGAAGGCCCTGCGCTGTGACAGCGGCAACCTGATGAATCGCTGAACCAGCGCGATGTTATCCATTACAGCCATCTCAGTTCGTCTCCAACTCGGTGAGGAAGTCATGCATATCGCTCAGATCCTGCTCGAGATCGGTGGTCCGTAACCCTTCCAGCGCTTGTGCATAGCCCTGCAGGTCGTCGGCCTGGAAGATCAGTTCCAGTGGCACCTGTACCTGCAGTTGCGCCTGTGCGGCTGCCGTGGCTTGTGTCGCCAGCAGCGAATGCCCGCCCAGTTCGAAGAAGTTGTCGTCACGCCCCAAGCGGTCGACCTTCAGCACCGCAGCCCAGATATCGGCGATGGCGCTTTCCAGCTCGCCTTGCGGCGCGCGGTAGTCGCGTTGCATCAGGCTGGCATCCGGGGCCGGCAGGGCCTTGCGGTCCAGCTTGCCGTTGGGTGTCAGGGGCAGTGCGTCGAGGAAGACCAGATAGGTGGGGACCATGTAACCCGGCAGTGTCTCCTTAAGACGAACGTTGAGCTGCTCGCGCAATTTAGCCTCGCCGAGCGCCAGGCCTTGCGCGCTGGCCAGCACGTAGCCCACCAGTTGCGGGCCACCGACGCCAGGGCGGGCCAGCACCACCGCTTCACGCACGCCATCCTGGGCCTGCAGGCGCGCCTCGATCTCACCCAGTTCGATGCGGAAGCCGCGGATCTTGACCTGGTGATCGACCCGTCCCAGGTAGTCGACCACACCATCGGCGCGCTGACGCACCAGGTCGCCACTGCGGTACAGGCGCGCGCCCGGCACACCGTAAGGGTCCGGCACGAAGCGCTCGGCGGTGAGCGAGGGGCGGTGCAGGTAGCCGCGCGCCACCCCGGTGCCGCCGAGGTACAGCTCGCCCGCGACACCCTGGGGCAGCAGCGCCGCCGAGTCGTCGAGCACGTAGGCACTGCGGTTGCCGATGCGGCTGCCGATCGGCGCATAGGCTGCCTGGCAACGTTCGGCGCGATCGGCTTTCCAGATCAGCGGGGTGACCACGGTTTCGGTCGGGCCATAGCCATTGATGATGTGCTCGGGCGCAAGCACGGCCTTGACCAGCTCGAACGCGGCTTCCGGCACCGCGTCGCCACCGAAGCAGTAGATGCGCACCGGCGGCGGGTTGCCGTGCTCGCGCACGTGTTCGGCCAGCTGCTGCAGGTATACCGGCGGGAATGCAGCGACGGTGACGCCATGCCGGTGCATGGCCGCGCAGGCCTGCTCGGCGGTCCACAGTTGCGGATCGCGAATCAGCAGGCGGCCGCCGTGCAACAGGCAGGTCAGCCAGCGTTCATGGGCACCGTCGAAGGCGAACGACATGAAGTGCAGCTCGCAGTCGCGTGCGCTCATGGCGTAGCGCTCACCGATCGCCAGGCAGTGCATGGCCAACGGGCCATGGGCCACGGCAACGCCCTTGGGCTGGCCGGTGGAGCCGGAGGTGTAGATCACGTACGCCAGGCCCTCGGCGTGCACCGGGCGCTGCGGCGCGCTGCTCGGCAGCGAGGCGCTGGCCAGTTGGTCGATGCACAAGGTCGCCACGGTTTGCGCGGCAGGCAGGCGCGCCAGCAACTGCGAATGGGTGAGCAACAACGCCATGCGCGAGTCCTGCATGAGGTAGGCCAGGCGCTCTTCGGGGTACTCCGGGTCGAGCGGCACATAGGCCGCGCCGGCCTTGAGCACCGCCAGCAACGCAACCAACATCTGCGGGCCACGCTCCAGCGCCACCCCCACCAGCGCCTCGGCGCCCAGCCCTGCCTCGATCAAGCCATGGGCCAGGCGGTTGGCCTGCTGGTCGAGTTCGGCATAACTCATTTGCTGCTCGCCGAACAACACCGCCACCGCGTCCGGCGTGCGCTGCGCCTGGGCCTCGAACAGCTGGTGCACTGCACGAGGCGAATCGAAGCGTGCATCGACGTGATTCCACTGCTCCACCAGTTGCGCACGCTCCTGCCCGGTGATCAGCTCCAGCGCACCGATGGCCTGGCCTGGAGCCGCCTCGAGCAGTTGCTCGAGGACCTGGCGCAGGTGCCCGGCGACCTGCACGATGCGCGCATCGTCGAACGCTTCGCGCAGGTAGCTGTAGTGCACCTGCAGGGTCTGCTCCAGAGCTATGGCCAGGGTCAGCGGGTAGTTGGTGCGCTCGTGGCTGTCGATGGCGCCGAAGCCCAGGGCGGGCACCTCGGCCTGGCGCAGGGCCTCTGCCACCGGGTAGTTCTCGAACACCACCAGGGTGTCGAACAGCGCCTCGCCGCCCTGCCCGGCCCAGCGCTGGATATCGTACAGCGCGGTGTGCTCGTGCTCGCGCAGGGCCAGGTTGTGCTGCTGCAACTCGGCAAGCCATTCGCCCAGTGCCTGCTCGGCACGCACCTGCGCCACCACCGGCAGGGTGTTGATGAACAGCCCGACCTGGCGCTCGATACCGACGATCTCCGCCGGACGCCCCGAAACCGTGGCGCCGAAGCACAGCGCCTGCTGGCCGGTGTAGCGCTGCAGGAGGATCAGCCAGGCGCCCTGCAGCAGGGTATTGACGGTCACCTTGTGACGGCGCGCCAACTCGCCCAGGCGCTGGGTGAATGCGGCATCGAACTGCTGGTAGTGATCGCCAAACGGCGCTTGCGCCACGGCTTCGCGGCGCACGAAGGCCTGGGCCAGTCGGGTCGGGGCCTCGAGCACACTCAGTTGCTCGGTCCAGAAACGCTCGCTCAGCCCGGCATCCTGGGCCTGCAGCCAGGCCAGGTAGTCGCGGTAACGCCCGACATGGCCAACCTCGCGGCGCGCGGCGTAGCGCTGCAGCACCTCACCCAGCAGCTGCGAATTGCTCCAGCCGTCGAGCAGGATGTGGTGATGGGTGTAGATCAGATGGTGACGCTCATCAGCAGTACGCACCAGCACCAGGCGCAGCAGCGGCGCGCGGGCAAGGTCGAAGCCCTGGGCCTGTTCCTCGGCCGCCAGGCGATCGAGGGCGGCGGCCAGGTCCTGGTTGCCGCGCAGGTCGAGCACGCGGAACGGCACCTCGACCTGCTTGTGCACCAGTTGCAGCGGCCGCTCGACATCGCCCTGCCAGAGGAAGACGCTGCGCAGGCTGTCGTGGGCGTCCAACGCCTGCTGCCAGGCCTCGCGGAAACGCGCCGGGTCCAGGCCGTCGATGTCCACCCGCATCTGGTTCACGTAGTCGCTGGCGTCCTGCTGGTACAGGCTGTGGAACAGCATGCCCTGCTGCATCGGCGACAATGGCACGATGTCTTCAATCTGCCGCGCAGCGACCGGCAGCGCATCCAGTTGCGCCTGGGCCAGCGGGTAGAGCGGGAAGTCCGAAGGTGTCACGCCTGCTTGGCCAGGCTGGCAGCAATGCTCGACCAGGACCTGCAACTGCTCGGCGAAATCGCGGGCCAGGGCTTGCAGGGTGGCGTGGTCGAACATCTGTGTGCTGTAGGTCCAGCTCAGGTCCAGTTCGCCGTCGTACACCTGGCCGTTGATGCCCAGCCAGTTGGCCAGCGGCGCCTGGGCGCTCTGCTCGGCGCCACTGGCCTCGCCGCTCGGGCTGAACAGCGCGCCATCGTCGGACTGGAAGCTGCCATCGAACTGGCCCAGGTAGTTGAAGGTCACCCGCGCCACCGGCAAGGCCTGCAGCGCTTCACGGGTCGCGGCATCAGCGAAGCGGCGCAAGGCGCCGAAGCCCAGACCTTTGTTGGGCACGCTGCGCAACTGCTCCTTGATCTGCTTGAGCGAGTCGCCCAGCGCTTCGGCCGGGGTCAGGCACACCGGGAAGACGCTGGTGAACCAGCCCACGGTACGGGTCAGGTCGAGGTGCTCGGCCAGTTCTTCACGGCCATGGCCTTCGAGCTCCACCAGCACGCTGCCCTGCCCGCTCCAGCGGCACAGGGTGCGGGCCAGGGCAGTCAGCAGCAGATCGTTGACCTGGGTGCGATAGGCGGCGGGCGCTTCCTGCAACAGGCGCTGGGTCGTGGTTTTGTCCAGGCGCGTATGGACCATCGCCGCATGGGCGTTGTCCAGCACCGCCGTTGGTGCGGCACACGGCAAATCGGCGGCGCCCTGTAGGCGTTGCTGCCAGTAGCCCAGCTCAGCGCTATGCTCGGTGGCGTAACGACGCAATTGCTCGGCCCAGTCGCGCTGCGAGCTGGTCTTGCCCGGCAGGGCCAGGGGCTTGCCGCTGCTCAGTTGCTCGAAGGCCAGTTGCAGGTCTTCGAACAGGATGCGCCACGACACGCCGTCCACCGCCAGGTGGTGGATCACCAGCAACAGGCGCTGGCTGCCGTCCGGCAGATCGGCCAGCACGGCGCGCAGCAGCGGGCCATCGCCCAGCGACAGGCTGCGCTGGGCCGATTCGGCCAGGGCTTCCAGTTCGTCGGCAGTGTTCAGGGTGCGCTGCCACAGCAGCTCAGTCGGCTGCTCGCCGAGCGGACGGTAATGCGCCTGCCAGCCGGTCTCGCTTTCGGTGAAGCTCAGGCGCAGCGCATCGTGGTGCGCGACCAGCGCCTGCAATGCCTGCTCCAGGTAACCCGCGTGCAGCGGCTGGGCCGGCTTGAGCAGCACCGACTGGTTCCAGTGGTGACGCTCGGGGATATCGGTGTCGAAGAACGCTTGCTGGATCGGCAAAAGCGGCATCTCGCCAGTTAGCGGGCCCTGCTCGATCAGTTGCACGCCCTCGCCTTCCTGGGCCACGGTCGCCAGCCCTTGGACGGTCTGGTGCTGGAACAGCGCCTTGGGCGTGAAGCGGATGCCCACCTGACGCGCCCGGCTGACCACCTGGATCGAAATGATCGAATCGCCGCCCAGCTCGAAGAAGTTGTCGGTCACGCCAATCGGCGAAACCTTCAAGACTTCCTCCCAGATCGCCACCAGGCGTTTTTCCAGCACGCTGCGCGGCGCCACCTGGCGCGCCGGGGCAGTTGCCTGCGGCGCCGGCAGTGCTTTGCGGTCAAGCTTGCCATTCGGCGTCAGCGGCAGGCGTTCAAGGAACAGCCAGTGGGTCGGCACCATGTAGTCCGGCAGGGTCTGCTTGAGCCAGGCCTTGAGCGGCTCGGCATCATCGCGCAATCCCGCAGCAGCGACATAGCCCACCAGTTGCGTACCCAGTTCGCCCTGACGGGCGACCACCGCCACTTCACGCACCTCGGGGTGCGCCAGCAGGCGTGCCTCGATCTCTCCCAGCTCGATACGGAAACCACGCACCTTGACCTGATGGTCGATACGCCCCAGGTATTCGATCGACGCGTCTTCGCGGTAACGCACCAGGTCGCCGGTGCGGTACATGCGCCCGCCTTCACCGGTGAACGGGTCGGCGACGAAGCGCTCGGCACTCAGCCCTGGCCGACGCAGGTAACCGCGCGCCAGGCCCTCGCCGGCCAGGTACAGCTCGCCCGCCACACCCACCGGCTGCGGCTGCAGGTGGCCATCCAGCACATAGGCGGCGGTGCCCGGCAGCGGCCGGCCAATGCTGGCCCGGCCGTTGGCCTGGCGCAGCACGCAGGTCGAATAGGTGGTGTCTTCGGACGGCCCGTAGAGGTCGTGCACGCGCTCGATACCCGGCAGCGCATACAGCGCATCGACCAGCGACTGTTTCAGCGGTTCGCCCGCCAGGTTGATGGTGCGCACACTGGGCGGAATCGCCCCGGCCTGCAGCAGCGCGGCAATCGCCGACGGCACGGTGTTGATAAGGGTCACGCGCTCGCGCGCGGGCAGCTCCGGCAGCGCCAGGGCGTTGTCGGCGAGGATGAAATGACCGCCACCGGCCAGGGTCACGAACAGCTCCCAGACCGACAGGTCGAAGCAGATCGAGGTGCTCGCCAGCACGCCTTGCAGGTCGTCCTGGCTGTACAGCCCCTGGGCCCAGCGCACCAGCGCCACGGCATTGCCATGGGTGATCGCCACGCCCTTGGGCAGGCCGGTGGAGCCGGAGGTGTAGATCACGTACGCCAGGTGCTCGGCATCGTCATGCTGGACCGGCGCATGGGTCGGTTGCAGCGCCAACTGCGGGTCGTCATCGAGCAACAGCAGCGACTGGCCTTCGCTGATCACCGACGCCAATTGCGCGGCCTGATCGGCCTGGGTCAGCAGCAGGTGTGCCTGGCTGTCGCCGAGCATGTGCGCCAGGCGCTCGCGCGGGTAGGCCAGGTCCAGCGGCACATAGGCGCCACCGGCCTTGAGCACCGCCAGCAGGGCCACCACCAGTTCGGCGCTGCGCGGCAGTGCCACGCCCACCCGCACTTCCGGACCGACACCCAGGGCGCGCAGGCGATGGGCCAGGCGGTTGGCCTGCGTGTCGAGCTCGCGGTAGCTCAGCTCACGCGCGCCGCAGATCAGCGCCAGGGCCTCGGGGGCCTGCGCGGCGCGGGCCTGGATCAGACCGTGCAGGCTGGCGTGGGTCACCGGCGGCAGCGCTGCCGAATTCCACGCCTCAAGCATGCGCTGCTGTTCATCGGCGGCCAGCAGCGGCAGCCGCGCCACCGGGCACTGCGGGTCGTGCACCACGGCCTGCAGCAGGTGCTGCCAATGGTCGGCCAGGCGCTCGATGGTGGCGTGGTCGAACAGGTCGGTGGCGTAGGTCAGCGACACTTCGATGCGTGCCTCCACCTCGGTGGTGTCCAGGCTCAGGTCGAACTGCGCGGTGCCGCTGTCCCAGCTGAGCGGTTCGAGCGTCAGGCCTTGCAGGGAGGTCGCGGTGGCAGGCGTCACCTGATGGTTGTGCATGACCTGGAACAGCGGGCTGTAGCTCAGGCTGCGCTGGGGCTGCAAGGCGTCGACCAGTTGCTCGAACGGCAGGTCCTGGTGGGCCTGGGCGCCGAGCACGGCCTGGCGTACCTGTTGCAGCAGTTGATCGAAACCGGCTGCGTCATCGACCTGGGCCCGCAGCACCTGGGTGTTGACGAAGAAGCCGACCATCGACTCGGTCTCGGCCCGGGTGCGGTTGGCCACCGGTACGCCGACGCGGATATCGGACTGGCCGCTGTAGCGGTGCAGCAAAGCCTGGAACGAGGCCAACAGGTAGACGAACAGGGTCACGCCCTGGGCGCTGGCCTGCTCGCGCAGCGCTGCCACCAGCGGCTCGGCCAGGCTCAGGTCGAGGCGCGCGCCGCGCTGGCTCTGCTCGGCAGGCCGCGGGCGGTCGAACGGCAGCTCCAGCACGGGTTGCTCGTCGCCCAGTTGCTCGCGCCAGTAGGCCAGTTGCCGAGCGCCCTCGCCCGCCTCCAGCCATTGGCGCTGCCACTGGGCGAAGTCGGCGTACTGCAAGGCCAGGGGCTCGAGCGCCGCGGCCTCGCCACGGCAATGGGCGAGGTAACGCGCCTGCCACTGCTCGACCAAGAGTTGCATCGACCAGCCGTCGGAGACGATGTGGTGCTGGGTCATCACCAACACATGGTCCTGTTCGCCCAGCACCAGCACGCGAACCCGCAGCAACGGCGCCTGGAACAGGTCGAACGGACGGCGAATCTCGCGTTGCACTTCACGGCGGATGGCCGCCTCGTCGGCCTGCGCCTCCATGGCCTGGTAGTCGATCGCGAAGGTCAGCGCCGGGGCGATGACCTGACGGACCTCGCCGTCCTCTTCGACGAACGCGGTGCGCAGCGAGGCATGGCGATCCACCAGGTCCTGCACGCTGCGCGCCAGGGCGTCGCGATCGAGCACGCCGCGCAAGCGCAGCGCCGCCGGAATGTGATAGGACGCACTGTGCGGCTCCAGTTGCCACAGGAACCACTGGCGCTCCTGGGCGTACGACAACGCCAGCGGCCGGTCATGGCCCACACTGACCAACGCAGGCCCCGCCTCAGCGGCCTGGGCCTGGCAGGCCTCGGCGAACGCCTCCAGCACCGGCGCCTGGAACAGCACCCGCACCGGCACCTCGCGTTGCAATTGCTGGCGAATGCGCACCACCACCTGCATGGCCAGCAGCGAATGCCCGCCACGCTCGAAGAAATGATCGGCCAGGCCGATCTGCGGCACGTCCAGCACCTGGGCCCAGATGTCCGCCAGCGCCGCCTGCAAGGCATTGCGCGGGGCGATATAGGCAGCGCTGCTCGCGTCCGCCTCGGGCAGTGGCAAGGCTGCGCGGTCGAGCTTGCCGTTGTTGTTCAGTGGCAATTGCTCCAACACCACGAGGTGCGCCGGCACCATGAACTCCGGCAGCGACTGGCGCAACGCGTCGCGCAGCGCGGCGACGAAGGCCGTGCGCGCATCGCCCTGCACTGCCTCGCTGGCAACCGGCACGACGAAGGCCACCAACTGCGCCCCCTGGCCAGTCGCCTGGGCGATCAGCGCAGCAGCCCGCACCCCCGGCTGGGCCTGCAGGCAGGCTTCGATCTCGCCCATTTCGATGCGCATGCCGCGAATCTTCACCTGGTGATCGATTCGCCCGACATACTCCAGTGCCCCTTCGGCGTTGTAGCAGGCCAGGTCGCCACTGCGATAAAGCCGTGCGCCCGGCTCGCGGGCGAACGGGTCGGGCAGGAAGCGTTCGGCCGTCAGGCCCGGACGCTGGTAATACTGCTGGGCCAGACAGGCCGGGGCGGCGATGCACAGTTCACCGACCGCGCCGGCCGGCAACAGCTCGCCAGCACCGTCGAGCACATAGAGGGCGCGGCCAGCAATGGCCCGGCCAATCGGCACGCCGTGGCTGTCGCTGGCATCGCCCAGGCGGCAGGCATGCACGCTCGAGACCACGGTGGCCTCGGTCGGGCCATAGGTGTTGATCAGCGCGACCTCGCCAAGGCCCGCAGCGTGCCAGAGGCGCAGCCCTTCCACCGACATCGCCTCGCCGCCGACGTGCACCTGGCGCAGTGCGCCCAGGCCGCGGCCCGGCTGCGCGGCGCACTCTTTGGCCAGCAGGTACCAGTAGGCCGCTGGCAGGTCGGCCAAGGTGACCTTGTGCTGCACGATGTGCTCGGCCAACTGCTGCACATCCCACAGCGCCTCGCCCCGCATCACCAGCGCCGCCCCCAGGGCCAGCGGTGGATAGCACTGCTCGACGAAGCCGTCGAAGCTGAAGGTGGCGAACTGCAGCACGCGGTCGTTGGCGCCCAGGTGCGAATACTGCGCGCCGCTCTGGCAGAACTCGCGCAGGGCGGCATGGCTGATGGCGACGCCCTTGGGCCGGCCGGTGGAACCGGAGGTGTAGATCACGTACGCCAGGTCCTGGGCGTGAGGCTGCACGAGCGGGTCATGCTCGGGCTGCACCTCCAGCGCCAGCTCGCCGGTCACCAGGCGCGGCACCTCGGGTGGCAGGCTCAGGCCCTGCAACAGGCCGTCGTCGCACAGCAGCAAGTCGAGCTGGCTGTCTTCGATCATGTAGCGCAGGCGCTCATCCGGGTAGGCCGGGTCGAGCGGCACGTAGGCTGCGCCACTCTTGAGCACGGCCAGCAGGCTGACGATCAGTTGCGGGCTGCGGCGCAGGGCCAGGCCGATACGTTTGCCCGGGCCCATGCCCTGGGCGATGAGCAGGTGCGCCAGGCGGTTGGCCTGGCGATTGAGTTGGCCATGGCTGAGCGAATGGCCCTCGCACGACACGGCAAGAGCGTCGGGGCTGCGCGCGGCCTGGGCGGCGATGCGCTGGTGCACCAGCGGTGTGGCAGACAGGTCGATCGCTTCGCCCTGGCTGTGCGCCAACACCGCCTGCTGCGCGTTGTCATCCAGCAGGCGCAGGCTGCCCAGCGCGGCCGAGGGTTGCTCGATCATCTGCTCGAGCGCCTGGCAGAAAGCGGCGCACAACTGCTCGACCTGCGCAGCATCGAAGTGTGCCAGGTCGTAGGCGAACTCCACGCTCAATCGCGCGCCCAGCTCGATGCCAAGGGTCAACGGGTAATGGGTGCGCTCGTGATTGCGCAGCGCACCCACCTGCAACCCGGCCGGCGCGCCATCACGCAGGGCCTCGGCCACCGGGAAGTTCTCGAACACCATCAAGGTGTCGAACAGCACGCCGCCCTGTTGGCCGGCCCAGCCCTGGACCTTGTACAGCGGCACATGCTCGAACTCGCGCAGGTCGAGGTTGAACGCCTGCAGCGTTTCCAGCGCCTCGCCGACCGACTGGCCAGGTGCTGCGCTGTACAGGACCGGCAGGGTATTGATGAACAACCCCAACTGCTCCTCGATCCCCGGCAATGGCGCCGAACGCCCACTGACGGTTGCGCCGAACGCCACGCAGGCCTGGCCGGTGTGACGTTGCAATACCAGGCCCCAGGCCGCCTGGAACAGGGTGTTGAGGGTGACTTTGCGCTGGCGGGCGAACTGCCCCAGGCGCTCGGCGAAGGCACCGTCGAATACATGCAAGCGCTCGCCACTGCCCTGCCCTTGCGCGCGACGCAACGCCGAGGCCAGCAAGGTCGGCCCCTGCAACGGCGCCAATGCGGCCTTCCAGAAGCGCTCGCCGGCGTCCACGGGCTGGCGTTGCAACCAGCCCAGGTAGTCGCTTAAACGCCCGCTGGCGGCAGCCACCGGTTGCCCGGCGTAGGTCTGGATCACCTGGGCCAGCAGGCTGGCATTGCTCCAGCCATCCATGAGGATGTGATGGCTGGTGTAGATCAGGTGCCAGCCACCGCCCTGCTGCGCCACCAGCTGCAGGCGGAACAGCGGTGCCTGGCGCAGATCGAAGCCGCGAAGGCGTTCGCCGGCGGCCAGGGCATCGAGGTCGTGCACGCCTTCCAGCACCTGCAGCGGCAGGTCGAGATGGCGCTGCACCAACAGCTGCGCCTCGCTCAAGCCTTCCCAATGCACGCTGGCGCGCAGGATCTCGTGGCGCGCCATCGCCTCGCTCCAGGCCTGACGCAAGCGCGCGGGCTCCAGCCCCTGGATATCCAGGCGCAGCTGGTTGATGTAGGCACCGGCCTCGGGCTCGTACTGGGCGTGGAAGAACATGCCCTGCTGCATCGGCGACAGCGGATAGAGCGCTTCGATAGCGCTGGCATCGACCGGCAGCGCGTCGAGCTGCGCCTGGTCGATGCGTGCGAGCGGGAAGTCGGACGGCGTCGCCTGGCCGGCTGGGGTTTGCAGGCAGTGGGCGATCAGTTGCGCCAGCTCGTCGCTGTAGGCCTGGGCCAGGCCTTCGATGGTGGCGTCATGGTACATCTGGCCGCTGTAGCCCCAGCGCAGCGACAGCTCGCCGGCATAGACCTGGCTTTCCAGGGTCAGCCAGTTGGCCAAGGGGGCCTCGGGATCCTGGGCCTGGCCGCTGCGCTCGGTGGCGGGCGCCCAGAGGGCCTGGGCATCGAACTGCTGGTCGAACTGCCCCAGGTAGTTGAAGGTGATGCGCGCAGGCGTGACCTGGCCGAGCGCCTGGCGCTGGGCCTCATCGCCCAGGTAGCGCAGCAGGCCGTAGCCCAGCCCCTTGCCCGGCACCGCGCGCAACTGCTCCTTGACCGCCTTGATCGAGGCGCCCACATCGTCACTGACGCTCAGGCGCACGGGGAACAGCGTGGTGAACCAGCCCACGGTGCGCGACAGGTCGACATCCTCGAACACCTCTTCGCGACCATGCCCTTCCAGCTGCACCAGTACCGCTTGCTGCGCGCTCCAGCGCACGACCACCCGAGCCAGCGCGGTCAGCAGCAGGTCGTTGATCTGGGTGCGGTAGGCGGCCGGGGCAACGTGCAGCAACTGACGGGTCAGCTCGGCGTCCAGGCGCGTTTCCAGGGTGCGGCCATGGCGGTTGAGCGCGGCGCCCTGGGGCATGTCGCACGGCAGGTCATGCTCGACTCGCTGGGCGCGCCAGTAGTCCAGCTCGCCGGCCTGCTGCGCGGCCAGCGCAGGCAGCCGCGCGGCCCAGGCCTGCCAGGCGCTGGTCTTGGCGGGCAGCGCCTGTTGTGTGTAGGCGTGCTGCAAGTCTTCGAGCAGTACGCGCCAGGACACGCCGTCGACCACCAGGTGGTGGATCACCAGCAGCACGCGCTGGCTGCCATCGGCCATTTGCACCAGTACCGCGCGCAGCAGCGGCCCGTCGGCCAGGTCGAGGCTGCGCTGGGTGGCGTCGCAGAGCGTCGCCAGCGCCTGGGCATCGGCGGCCGTCTCTTCGCGCAGCAGCCCGGCGGGCAGCGCACCGTGCTCGGCTTGCCAGTGGCCATCGCGCAACTGGAAGCGCAGGCGCAGGGCGTCATGTTGCTCGACCAGACGCACCAGCGCCTGCTGCAGGCGAGTGCCATCCAGAGCCTGGCGTGGCGTCAGCAGCAGCGACTGGTTCCAGTGCGCCCGTGCAGGCACCGCCTGCTCGAAGAAGGCGCGCTGGATGGGGGTCAGCAGCGCCGGGCCCTGCACCGCGCCCTGCTCGGCCTGCACCTGCGTCGCACGCCCGGCAGCGCCAGCCAGGCCGCGCAGGGTCTGGAACTGGAACAGGTCACGCGGGCTGAACTGCAAGCCTTGGCGCCGGGCGCGACTGACCACCTGGATGGCGATGATCGAGTCGCCGCCCAGTTCGAAGAAGTTGTCGTCCAGGCCGACCTGTTCGACCCCGAGCACCTCGCTCCAGACCTGCGCGAGGATCTGCTGCACCGGCGTTTGCGCGGCCACGTAGGCGCCGCGTGGCGCCGCATCGGGCTGCGGCAGCGCCTTGCGGTCGAGCTTGCCGTTGGGCGTCAGCGGCAGGCGCTCGAGCGGCATCAGGTGGGTGGGCACCATGAACTCGGGCAGCGCCTGCAACAGCCAGTCCTTGAGCCCCTGCTGCCAGCCATCGGGCTGTTCGTTGAGCACCAGGTAGGCCACCAGCTGCTTGCCGTCCAACGCCAGCACCACGGCCTCACGCACCCACTCATGCTGGGCCAGGCGCGCCTCGATCTCGCCCAGCTCGATGCGCAGGCCGCGAATCTTCACCTGATGGTCGAAGCGGCCGAGGTATTCGATCACGCCATCGTTGCGCTGGCGCACACGGTCGCCGGTGCGGTACAGGCGCTGGCCAGACACGAAAGGATCGGCGACGAAGCGCTCGGCCGTCAGGCTCGGACGGCGATGGTAGCCTCGGGCCAGGCCGACACCCCCCAGATAAAGCTCGCCGGAAACACCGGGGGCAACCGGCTCGAGGCCGGCGTCGAGCACGTAGGTGCGCAGGTTGGCGATCGGCTGGCCGATCGGTACGCTGTCGCGACCTTCGTCGCGGCAGGTCCAATGGGTGACGTCGATGGCTGCCTCGGTCGGGCCATACAGGTTGTAGAGGGCTGCGCCCGGCAGGCGGGCAAACACCTGCAACTGGGCATCCACCGGCAGGGCCTCACCGCTGCAGACGATACGTCGCAGGCTGCTGCAGGCTTCGACACCCGGCTCGTGGATGAACGCCTGGAGCATCGAAGGCACGAAATGCAGGGTGCTGACCTGGAAGCGGCGAATGGTCTCGATCAAGCGCGCCGGGTCACGATGTTCACCCGGCGCGGCCACTGCCAGGCGCGCGCCGGTCATCAGCGGCCAGAAGAACTCCCACACCGACACGTCGAAACTGAAGGGCGTCTTCTGCAACACGGTGTCGTCGGCGCCGATGGCGTAGGCCTCCTGCATCCAGTGCAGGCGGTTGGCCAGGGCCCTATGGCTGTTGCCAGCGCCCTTCGGCCGCCCGGTCGAGCCGGAGGTGTAGATGACGTAGGCCAGTTGCTCGGGGTCGATATCCACCCTCGGGGCACTGGTGGGCTGCTCGTCCAACGGCAACCGGTCGAGCGCCACGCACTGCACGCCCTGGGGCAGCGGCAGGCTGTCGAGCAGTGCCTGCTGGGTCAGCAGCAGGTCGATGCCACTGTCCTCGATCATGTAGGCCAGGCGTTCTGCGGGGTACTCCGGATCCAGCGGCACATACGCAGCACCGGCCTTGAGGATGCCCAGCAGCCCCACCACCATTTCGACGCTGCGCTGCACGCTGATGCCGACCAGGCTGTCGCCCCGGGCACCCTGGGCGCGCAGGTAGTGGGCCAACTGGTTGGCGCGGGCGTCGAGCTGGGCGTAGCTGAGCGCGTGCTCGCCAAACACCAGGGCCGTGGCCTGCGGCGCGCGGCGTGCCTGGTCTTCGAACAACTGGTGCACCGGGCGTTCGAGCGGGTAGTCACGGGCGGTGGCGTTCCAGTCCTGAAGCACGGTGGCAAGGCTGGCGTCATCGAGCATCGGCACCTGCCACAGCGCTTGCTGTGGCTGCTCGACCAGGCCCCGCAGCAAGGCCTGCCAGTGCCGGGCCATGCGCTCGATGGTGGCGGCATCGAACAGGTCGCTGGCATAGGTGAAGGCTGCGTGCAGCACCCCACCTTGCTCGTAGGTGTCGAGGCTGAGGTCGAACTGGGTGGTGCGGCTGCGCCATTGCAGCGGCGCCAGTTGCAGGCCGGACGCCAGGGTGACGGTGGTCAGGTCGGCGACCTGCGGCTGGTGGTTGTACATCACCTGGAACAGCGGTGCGTGGCTGAGGCTGCGCTCGACCTTGAGCGCCTCGACCAGGCGCTCGAACGGCAGGTCCTGGTGCGCCTGGGCGCCCAGCACGGTCTGACGTACCGCTTGCAGATAGGCCAGCACGTCCTGTTGCGCTTGTGGCTGCAGGCGCAGTACCTGGGTGTTGACGAACAGCCCGATCAGCCCTTCGACCTCGGCGCGGTTGCGGTTGGCCACCGGGCTGCCGATGCGCAGGTCGCATTGGCCGGTGTAGCGTTGCAGCAGCATGCCGAAGCTGGCGAGCAGGACCATGAACAGCGACAGGTTGTGCTGGCGGGCAAAACCGCGCACTTGCTCGGTCAGTGCCGCGTCGAGCGGGAATGACTGGCGGCTGCCGCTGAAGCTGGGGGTGGCCGGGCGGGCGTGGTCCAGCGGCAGCTCCAGCACCGGCTGCTCCTCGCCCAGCTGGGCCTGCCAGTACTGCAACTGGCGCTCCATCTCGCCCGCTTCGAGCCAGCGGCGCTGCCACAGGGCGTAGTCGACGTACTGGATGGGCAGTGCTGGCAACTGCGGTGCCTGGCCTGCAGCAAAGGCGTCATAGGCGCGGCTGAACTCATCGATCAGCACATTCATCGACCAGCCGTCGGAAACGATGTGGTGCAGGGTCAGCAGCAGTACGTGCTCCTGCGCATCAAGGTGCAGCAGGCGCACCCGCAGCAGTGGTCCGTGCGCGAGGTCGAACGGGCGTAGCGACTCGGTTTCGGCTTCGGCACGAACCTGTGCCTCACGCTGGTCGGCGGCGAGATTGCGCAGGTCGACGCGCTCGATGTTCACGCGGGTGAGCGGGCGATGGGCCTGCTCCAGGCGATCATCGGCCTGGGGTTCGAAGACGGTCGTCAGGCTTTGGTGACGGGCCAGTACGGTGGCGAAGGCCTGCTCCAGGGCGGCGGCGTCCAGTTGACCTAGCAGGCGTACGGCGCCTGGGAGGTTGTAGGCGCCGCTCTGGGGGGCCATCTGCCAGAGCACCCACATGCGTTGCTGGGCGTAGGACAGCGCCTGGCGGTCTGGGGCCTCGACACCGGCGGGGATGGGGAACTGGGAAAAGTCGATGCCCTCCTTGGCCAGGGTCTCGAGGAACACGCGGCGCTTTTCCAGCGGCAGTTCAATGAAACGGCGGGCCAGTTGCAGGGACTTCTCGGGATTCATCAGATTGCTTCCGTACGAGTGGGGTATCGGGCGGGGCCCGGCTATCCCTACGAAACGGATACATCTTGCAAAAAGTTAGGTTTTTGGGGGTGTTTGGGGGCGCTGGGTGGTGCTCGAGGCGCGTGAATATCCGATTTGGGTAGCGACGCGGAGTCACCTTTTCGCCCTTACGGCGACCTACTTTTTTTCTTGGAAAAAAGTAGGCAAAAACCGCCTGCTCCCACATACGGCCCCTGCGCTGCGCTCCGGGGTTCCCTCGCGCCGGCGCCTTCCGGGCCTTCGCGGTCTCCGACTTGCTGCGCAAGTCTACTTCTCGCGACTTCGGCGGGACGCCGAAGGGCGCTGCGCGCCAGGGCCCTACAGACGCCTCTGCTCGGCCTCCTGAGGTCGCGATGAGTGGTGGCTGGGATATCGCGCGCTTAGAAGCAAGGGCAAGAGCAAGAGCGGGAGGGGTGGGGGATTGAAACATTTGCTTGCATTTGAGGCTTCAGGTTTTTGATTCTCATTCGTCCTATTAATTGCAGCCTTCAAGGTTGAGACGAAACTCGACCGCAATTTTCCTCAGAAGAACGACTGATGGCCCGACAAATTAAAAAATCCAAGTCCAAACTGTGGTTTCTGGTGCACAGTTGGCTTGCCCTGCCGATCTGGTTCTTTGTCCTGATCGTCTGCTTCACCGGGATGCTTGCGGTGGTCAGCCAGGAGATCGTCTGGCTGGCGAACCCCGACGTGCGTGCCAGCCAACCGGACGACAACGCCGAGCGGCTGAGCTTCCAGCAGGTCTTGAGCGCGTTGAACAAGGCCGAACCGGACATGGCGGTGCGCTTCATCAGCCAGCCGGATGGCTCGCACTTCGCCCTCGAAGCGGCAGTCACCTACCCCGACGGCACGTCGCCGACGCTCTACGTCAACCCCTACACCGGCGCCATTCAGGGCAAGACCCCCGACTTCAACTTCCAGGCCTTCACCCGCGCGCTGCACGGCTGGTGGCTGGTGCCGTTCACCAACGGCTATAGCTGGGGCTGGTACCTGGTGTCGTTGCTTGGCCTGCCGATGCTCGCTTCGCTGGTCACAGGGCTCGTGGTGTACAAGAAATTCTGGCGCGGGTTCTTCAAGCCGGTACGCACACAACACGGCTCGCGGATCTTCTGGGGTGACCTGCACCGCCTGGCCGGGGTGTGGTCGATCTGGTTCATCGCGATGATTTCGATCACCGGCACCTGGTTCCTGATCCAGGCCATTCTCGGCGACAACCACGTCACAATTTCCACCGAGCCGATCGTGCCGGTCATCGCTCGCGAACAGGTGCCACAGAGCCCCGACGGCAATCCGGTGCCGCGTATCGACCTGGACGAGGCCGCCCGCATCGCCCAGGAGGCCATCCCCGGCCTGGATATCAGCTTCATCACCCTGCCGGCCACCGCCTACAGTCATATCAGCATGGGCGGGCGTGGCTGGTACCCGTTGATGTTCCAGACCGCCGAGGTCAACCCGTACACCCGCAACGTCGACAGCCAGTTCCTGCTCGGCGACCGCTCGACCCTGGAGTTCGTCACCGAATCCATGCGCCCGCTGCACACCGGTGACTTCGGTGGCCTGCCGATCAAGCTGATCTGGTTCTTCTTCGGCCTGGTACTCACCCTGATGGTGCTCAGTGGCCTGCTGATCTGGACCAAGCGCACTGCCCAGGCGACCGCTGCGGCGCTCAAGCGCAGCGAGCGCCCGGCGCGCGTGCGCAGGCATGAAGACACCCCCGTGGAGGCCCAGCCATGAGCCAGACCCAGACTCAAACCGTGCCGCCCAGCGGCCTGAAGCAGTGGTGGCTGAAATGGCGCTTCCACTTCAACATCCTGCTGATCCTCATCCCGCTGGGCTTCATGCCCAAGTACTTCGCCGATGCCAGCCTGTTCCGCGGCGACAGCGGCCTGGGTGCCAACGTAGTCAAGGATATCCAGGTCGACCGCTGGCGCCTGGACCTGGCCGAGTTGCGTGACGAAGCGCCACGCGCCGACGGCCCGGCCGGGCACTTCAAGGTGTTCAACGCCGCGCTCTGCCAGACATGCACCGAGGGCGCGAAGGCCATCTACCTGCGCATCGGCAAGCCGCGCAACCTGCGCGCCGCAGGCTCGATCTTCTTCGGCTCGCCCTACCGCATGAGCACCTCGCTGCCGATCCCACCGCGCACCCGCCCAGACGCCGAGATCTGGATCACCATCGAAGGCTGGGACGGCAGCATGCACCAGGCATCCGTACCGCTGGCCAAGGCATCGCCGGCCACCGTCGCCTGGCTCGAGAAACAAGGAGGCAAATGATGAAACACCTGTTGCGCAGGCTTGCCCTGCCCCTGCTGACCTTCACCGCCCTGCCGGCATTGGCGCACAACCCGATGTGCGACTGCGTATCGGTGGCGGGCGATCAGATCACGTGCACCGGCGGCTTCTCCGACGGTAGCGGCGCGCCGGGCGTGACGCTGGATGTGATCGGCTACGACGAGCAAGTGCTGGTCGGCGGCAAGCTCGGCGACGACTCGACCCTCACCTTCAAGCGCCCCGACGGCGAGTTCTACGTGCTGTTCGACGCCGGCCCCGGCCACGTGGTGGAAGTCGACCATGCCGATATAGGCGCGCCATGAGCCGCGCCCAGGTCATCCGCCCGGCCGGCGCCGGGCATGAAACCCTCTATGTACTGCTGGCTGCGCTGCTGATCGCCGCCCTCGCCGCGACCGTGGTCGGCCTGCGCGGTGAACGGGTCGACGAACAGACCATCGCCAGCCACCAGATCGACGCTCGCCGTGACCTCAACGCCGCCGAACAGGGCGTCTACACCGACCTGCACGTGGCCACCGAGGAAATCCTCGCGCTGCGCCAGGAAAACGGCCAGGCGCCCGCTGTGCAGGCACTGGCCGATGATGCGCTGCCGCCCTTCGTCGACGACACCAGCAGTGCCAGCCGGGGCCGCCATCAGTGGCAGTGGCTGGCCAGTGGCGCCTACCTGGGCTCGAGCCAGGACGCCGACGTTGCCGGCAGCTTCCTGCTGATCCTGCCGCAGGCCGACACCGCACCGGCCCAGGTGTGGCTGCGCCGCGACCGCAGCACCCGGGCCCCCGACGATCTCGGCCAGGCCGCGCTGATCGCCGCCGGCTGGCAGGAAATCGTCAGCCACTACGACGCCGGGGTCACCCGCGAACACCGTCACTGAACCCAAGGACCGCGCCATGCTCCGCTCCGCCCTCGCCTTTCTCCTGGCCTGCCTGCTCCCGGCACTGGCCCTGGCCGACAGCGGCAAACCGCTGCGCATCGGCATCACCCTGCACCCCTACTACAGCTATGTGAGCAATATCGTCGGCGACAAGGCCGAAGTGGTGCCGCTGATTCCCGCAGGCTTCAACCCGCATGCCTATGAGCCGCGCGCCGAAGACATCAAGCGCATCGGCACCCTGGACGTGATCGTGCTCAACGGTATCGGCCACGACGACTTCGCCGATCGCATGATCGCCGCCAGCGAAAAACCCGACATCAAGACCATCGAGTCCAACCAGAACGTCCCGCTGCTGGCCGCCACCGGCATCGCCGCGCGCGGCGCTGGCAAGGTGGTCAACCCGCACACCTTCCTGTCGATCAGCGCCAGCATCGCCCAGGTCAACAACATTGCCCGCGAGCTGGGCAAGCTCGACCCGGACAACGCCAAGTTCTACACCCAGAACGCCCGCGCCTATGCCAAGCGCCTGCGCCTGCTGCGCGCCGAAGCCCTGGCCAAAGTCACCGAGGCACCGGGCGCGGAGTTTCGCGTGGCGACCATCCACGCCGCCTACGACTACCTGGTGCGCGACTTCGGCCTGGAGGTCACAGCAGTGGTCGAGCCGGCTCATGGCATCGAGCCGAGCCCGGCGCAGTTGAAGAAGACCATCGACCAGCTCAAGGCTCTGGATGTGAAGGTGATCTTCTCGGAAATGGACTTTCCCTCCGCCTACGTCGAAACCATCGAGCGCGAATCCGGGGTGAAGATCTATCCGCTGACCCACATCTCCTACGGCGAATACACCGCCGACAAGTACGAGGTGGAGATGAAGCGCAACCTCGAGACCGTGGTCAAGGCCATCCAGGAGAACCGCGCATGACCGCCGCGGCCAACCTGGTCAGCGCCCAAGGCCCGCGCATCGACTTCGCCGGCATCGACCTCACCCTTGGGCGCACGCGCATCCTCGAGCAGGTGAGCTTCAGCGTTGCCGCCGGCAGCGTGCATGCCATCGTCGGCCCCAACGGTGGCGGCAAGAGCTCGCTGATCAAGACCCTGCTCGGGCAGATGCCGCACCAGGGCCAGTTGACCCTGCACTGGCCCAGCCAACGCGAGGTGATCGGCTATGTGCCCCAGGCGCTGGAGTTCGACCGTGGCCTGCCGATGACCGTCGACGACTTCATGGCCGCCATGTGCCAGCAGCGCCCGGCGTTCCTCGGGCTGTCGCGCCGCGTGCGACCCGACATCGACGCCGCCCTGGCCAAGGTCGGCATGCTCGACAAGCGCAAGCGGCGCATGGGCGCGCTGTCCGGCGGCGAGCGCCAGCGTGTGCTGCTGGCCCAGGGGCTGATCCCGGAGCCGCAGCTGCTGGTGCTGGACGAACCCATGTCGGCGCTGGATGAAGCCGGTATCCAGGTGTTCGAGCAACTGCTGCACGGCTGGCGCCAGGCCGGCACCACGGTGCTGTGGATCGAGCACGACCTTGAAGCGGTACTGCGTCTGGCCGACCGCGTCACCGGGCTGAGCCGCAAGCTGCTGTTCGACGCCCCGCCCGCACAGGCCCTGACCCCGGAGCGCCTGCTCGGGCTGTTCTCCGTCCACCCGCGCAGCGAGAGCCTTGCCTGATGAGTTATGAAGCCTTCCGCCAACTGGTCCAGCAATGGGCCACCGCTGGCTACCTGCCCGAGGCCCTGGCCTATGGGTTCGTCATCAACGCCCTGATCGCCGGCCTGATGATCGGCCCGGTGCTGGGCGGGCTCGGCACCCTGGTCGTGGTCAAGCGCTTTGCCTTCTTCTCCGAGGCCGTCGGCCACGCCGCCCTCACGGGCGTGGCCATCGGCATCCTGCTCGGCGAGCCCTATACCGGGCCCTACGGCAGCCTGTTCGGCTACTGCCTGCTATTCGGCATCCTGCTGAACTTCCTGCGCAACCGCACGGGCCTTTCACCAGATACCCTGATCGGCGTGTTCCTCTCCGTCTCGCTGGCCCTGGGTGCCAGCCTGCTGCTGATGCTGGCCGGCAAGATCAACGTGCACATCCTCGAGAACGTGCTGTTCGGCTCGGTGCTCACCGTCAGCCCCCACGACCTGCTGGTACTCGGTATCGTCGCCGTACTGGTGCTGGCCCTGGCCCTGCCGCTGTACAACCGCATCATCCTCGCCAGCTTCAACCCACAGCTGGCGGCCGTACGCGGCGTGGCGGTGAAGACCCTCGACTATCTGTTCGTGGTGCTGGTGACCCTGGTGACCGTGGCCTCGGTGAAGGTGATCGGCGCCATCCTGGTCGGCGCGCTGCTGGTGATCCCCGCCGCCGCCGCGCGCCTGGTCAGCCAGTCGCTCAAGGGTTTCTTCTTGGCCTCGGTGCTGATCGCCACCCTCAGCACCTTGCTCGGCATCCTGCTGCCGATCGTCTTCGACCTGCCCGTGCCCTCCGGCGCTGCAATCATCCTGGTGGCCGGTGTGTGCTTCGCCCTCGCGGCACTCGCCCGCGCCCTCGTCCCCCGCCTGCAAGGAAACCCGGCATGAACCTCACGCTCAAACGCCTCACCCTGGCCCTGGTCCTGGCCGGCGCGCCCACCCTGACGCTGGCCGCACAGCCCGCCAGCAGCGCCGCAGCCACGCAAGTGCTGACCACCCTGCCGGTGACCCACAGCCTCGCTGTCGCGTTGCTCGACGGCACCTCGGTGCAGCTCAAGCGCGCGGCACCGGCCAACCTTCCAGCCAGCCGCCAGCCGTCGTACTTCGAGGGACGTGGTGGCGCGAGCCTGCAGAAGGATGCACGGCAGGCCACGGCGGTGATCGGCGTGCGCTCGATCTGGCATGACGACCCGCTCTATCCCATGGCGCGGCGCAGCAACATCCGCATCGTCGAGATCGATGCCGCACGCCCGGTCGATGGCGCCCTGCCTGGTATCGCGGTGGATGGCGACAATGCGTTCGCCAGCTATCCCTGGTTGAACCCGATCAACCTCGGACGCATGGCGGATGTGGTGGCCAACGACCTGGAGCGCCTGTCCCCCGCCGACAAGGACAAGATCCAGGCCAACCTGGCCGGGCTCAAGCGACAGATGCTCGAGCTGACGTCCAGCAGCCAGACGCGCCTGGCCGAGGCGGATAACCTCAGCGTGGTGAGCCTGTCGGAGCGGTTGGGGTATCTGGCCAGCGGGTTGAACCTGGATGTGGTGTCGCAGGCACTGCCGGCAGATGGCAAGTGGGACGAAGCGGCGCTGAAGGCGCTGGGAGAGACGCTCAAGACGCAGGATGTGGCGTTGGTGTTGCACCATCGTCAGCCTGAACCAGAGGTGCTCAAGGTGATCGAGGCGGCAGGCGCCAGGTGGGTGGTGGTCGACAGCGATCCGGAGGATACGGTGGCGGGGCTCAGGAACTCTGTCGACGCGGTGGTGGCCGTATTGGTCAAAGGGTGACGCAACGCCTGCTTTGACAGATCAGAGCATGGACCGGCGATCGCTTCGTACAAGCCAAGGCCGAGCACTGGCACCCGCTGCTCGGCCCGCAGTGGCATCTTCATGATGGCCGCCGGGCCAGGTTTATGTCCCGAGACGGCGCACACCCAAACTGGCGGCTGTACTCGCGGCTGAACTGCGACGGGCTTTCATAGCCGACCCGGTAACACGCGCTCGACACATCCAGCCCCTCCCCCAACATCAGCCGCCGAGCCTCCTGCAGGCGCAATTGCTTCTGGTACTGCAACGGGCTCATGGCGGTGACGGCCTTGAAACGGTGGTGCAAGGTCGAGCTCCCCAGGTTCGCGATCCGCGCCAGCTCTTCGATGCGCAGCGGCTGGGTGTAGTGGTTGTTCAACCAATCGATGGCCTTGCTCACGCGCCGGGTCTGCGAGTCGCCCATGGCCAGCTCGTACAGCCGACGCCCATGCACGCCTCGCAGCAGGCGGTAGTGCAGTTCGCGCAGCGCCAATGGCGCGAGCATGCCGATATCCCGTGGCGACTCCAGCAACCGCACCAGGCGCAACATGGTTTCCAGCAGCGACACATCGATCTGCTCGAGAAATAACCCGCGCTCGGGCTCATCCGGTACGCCCGCGGGCGGCGCATCGGCGATCACCTGGGCAAGCTCGGTCGGCTCGAAGTCCAGGCGAATGCACAGGTAAGGCGCCTGCGCGCTGGCCGTCAGCACCCGACCAGACACCGGTAGCGTCACCGATACCACCAGGTAGTTGAGGGGGTCGTACAGATAACGGTCCTCGCCCAGGCCCACCTCTTTCTGCCCCTGCACGATCAGGCACAGCGCCGGTTTGTGCACGGTATGGATGATGTCTGACGGCGCATCCATTCGAATCACGTGCAGCGGCGCGATGGCGGTTTCGTAAACGCCCGGAGCGGTAAAGCGCTCGGTCAGCAAGCGGACGAGTTCACCACGGTACAAGGCAGTGGTTTGCAGGAGAAAAGCATCGTTATGCGCCATTCAAGGGCTCTCGCATGTTGGAATTCGGCGTTGTATCACGGTCTTGGTGTGACGGCAGACCATGAGGGCTACCTGGCGGCGTCGTCAGGGCCAGGCACCCATTGTCCCCCGCGAAAAACACCTGCGTTAGGTCGAAACTGCCGTCGAGTTGCCTGATCCTTCCGTTCCGGCGCGCAGCAGCGGGGCTGTGCGGATCACCGACACGAATAGGCAAAGGTCGCGCAGGTTTCGGCACGCATCGTACCGCCTCTCAACCTTAGTCTTTTCTCCGTACCCAGCAGGAACGTCTGCTCTCCCTGCAGACGCCTGAACCTTCATGTACAGGAGATACGCACATGTCCAACATCAACGACAAAGTCGTGCTGATCACCGGCGCCAGCAGCGGCATCGGTGAAGCCGCCGCCAGGCTGATCGCTGCCAAGGGCGCTCAGGTGGTACTCGGCGCCCGCCGTATGGATCGCCTGCAACAGCTGGTGAGCGAAATCCGCGCCGAAGGCGGCTCGGCAAGCGCCCGCGCACTGGACGTGACCGACCTCGATTCCATGCACGCCTTCGTCGAGTTTGCCAAGGCGCAGCATGGCAAGGTCGATGTGATCATCAACAATGCCGGGGTAATGCCGCTGTCGCCACTGAGTTCGCTGAAGGTCGAGGAATGGAACCGGATGCTCGACGTCAACGTGCGCGGCGTACTGCACGGCATCGCCGCGGTGCTCCCGGGCATGGAAGCGCAGGGGCATGGTCAGGTCATCAACATCTCGTCGATCGGCGGGCTCTCGGTCTCCCCCACCGCCGCCGTGTATTGCGCGACCAAGTACGCCGTCCGGGCGATCTCTGATGGCCTTCGCCAGGAAACCGACAAGATCAGGGTGACGGTGGTGTGCCCTGGGGTGGTGGAATCGGAGCTGGCCGACACAATCACCGACGACACTGCCCGCGAGGCCATGAGGACGTTCCGGCGCGTGGCGCTGGAGGCCGATGCGATTGCACGGGCGCTGGTCTATGCCATCGAGCAGCCGGATGATGTCGATGTCAGTGAGCTCGTGGTGCGACCGACTGCCAGTCCTTATTGAGGACGCCTGAGCGAAGGGGTGTGGGTCGATGGGGTGGATGCAGAAAGCTGTTCATGAGGCGTCCGCCGCCGACTGTTACAGGCTATCGAGCCGATCTGCTCAGCGCTGCTGACTACACCGCTCAACCCGCCCCCTTCGCGGCTCCATGCTTGCGAGAAAAGCCTTGGTATCCCGGTTGGAGCGCAAGCACACCACCCGGCAGCCCACGGGTGCGCTCGCCGCAAGTTGCTCCATCTTCATTCGCGCCGAGCGTCTGGTCTGCCACATGAACGTGAAGAACGCCGGCAAGTTGGCCAGCCGCTCCGGGCAGTCGTGCGGCAGGTCCGGCCGGGACTGCCCGTGATAACGCAGCGCTCTGCTCAGCACCCGCCAGAATCGCAGCGACGCCGAACGATCGATCCAGATCAGAAGATCCGCACGAGCCAGTCGATTGCTCCAGGTGGTTGAATGGCCACCTTCGAATATCCAGCGATCACGCGCCTCGACCTCATGGCACAACCGTGTCTTCTCGTCTCGGCTTCGCTCGACCCAGCCTGGCTGCCAGTGAATGGTGTCGATGTGCACGACCGGCAGCCCCGTGCATTCGCCTAGTTTGCGCGCCAAGGTACTCTTCCCGGAGCCGGGTTGGCCGACAATCATGATCCGTTGCATCGAAGCTCCTTTTCGCCATGCCTGTTGAATGGGGCGCGCGATTCTTCGGAAATGTCCGGCAGCGTCAACCCAAGGAGCGGGCAAGCCAATCATTGCGTGTCATCTCCCATATCTCGACCTCAAACGGCCCGGAGACGAAATGCCCGTCGCGCCTGTCCACCAGGCGCATACCTTCATGCTCCGACACTTTTCGAGAGGCGTGATTGGCAACGGCCTTGGGCACCTGCATGACGGGGCGAGACAATGTCTCGAACCAATAGGCGTTGACCACCCGGCAGGCTTCGCGCATGTAGCCCTGCCCCCACCACTGCGGCGCAAGCCAGAAACCCCGGTTGTTCCCGGGTTGGTCGTACAGGCTGATGCTGCCGATGATGGGTTGCTCTGCGCCGCGCAGGCGGATCATCCAGTGCCATTCACGGCCCGCCGCCATGGCCGGTAACGCCATGTCACGCACGTAGACCAACGCGCCGTCTTGCGGATAGGGCCAGGGCACACGGCGATCGAGATAACGGACCACCTCCCACTGGGGAAACAACTGCTGGATCGCTGGCGCGTCTTCCAGTTGAAGGGGGGTGAGCACAAGGCGTTCTGTATACAGCGTCGCGAGGCAATCCATGGCGTTCGTTCCTGAGTACCGTTATGCCGGGGCCTTGATGGTCCGGGATTGAACCGCCGGTGTCGAGCGCAGATGGGATGAGTCAGCTCGACGCATTCATCGCGTCGTTGCAGGGGGCAGTGGCGCCGGTATCACTTGCACCTGTCCATGCTCCACCCCGCGCTCGACCATCAATTGACGCGACAACTCGCCGATACGCCCACTGGGGCCCTGAAGCACCGAAACCTCCAGGCAATGTCCTGCATCCAGGTGCACGTGCAGCGTCGAGCGGGTCAGGTCGTGGTGCGCGTGCAGCGTCTGGTTGAGGCGCTTGGGAAGCTCACGCGTGGTGTGGTCATACAGGTAGCTGACCACCGCCACGCAGGGGTCATCTTCCGGCAAGGCTTCGGCTTCGCGCAGGCCGTTGCGCAGCAGGTCGCGGATGGCCTCCGAACGCCCTTGATAGCCCTGCGTTTCAACCCGTCGATCGATCAGACCGAGCAGCTCTTCATCCAGAGTGATGGTGATCCGTTGCATTTTCACTTCCAGTAAGATGATTTTTTATAGACATCATACCCACCGCTCTTTAGCCTACGGCCTCCATCGAAGTGGGGGACGCAGTGTGAAGCAGCAGCTTGGCAAACGAAAGCCTGCCCTGTGGGGCATTGTTCTTCTCGCGATGAGCGCCTTCGCGCAGGCCGCCGCCCCCACGGCGCCGGGTCAGACACTGGTGTACTCCTGGCCGGTCAACGCCGGCCCCATTGACCCGCGCGGATATGCGCCGAATCAGATGTACGCCCAGGCCATGGTCTACGAACCGCTGGTGCGCTACACCCACGCCGGCACCGTCGAGCCGTGGCTGGCGACGGGCTGGAAAGTGTCCGAGGACGGCAAGACCTACACCTTCAGCTTGCGCGACGGCGTGCGTTTCAGCGACGGTACGCCGTTCGATGCCGCGGTCGCCAAGGCCAACCTGGATGCGGTCCTGGCCAACAGCCAACGCCACCGCTGGATGGAGCTGGTCAGCACCCTCGACCATGTCGAGGCCCCCGATCACCTGACCTTGCGCCTGGTGCTCAAGCACCCTTACTACCCGACGCTGATGGAGCTGGCCCAGGTCCGCCCGATGCGCTTCGGCGCCCCTGCAGCCAAGCCCGGCCAGCCAGTCGGGACCGGGCCCTGGATGCGGGTCGAGTCGCGCCTGGGCGAGTTCGACCGCTTCGTGCGCAACCCTTTCTACTGGGGGCCGCAACCGGCCTACGGCGAAGTCATGGTGAAGGTCATTCCCGACCCCAACAGCCGCGCCTTGGCCTTGCAGGCCGGTGAAATCGAGCTGATCCAGGGTGCCGCCGGCGAGATCAGCGCCGCCACCTTCGTGCGCCTGCGCGACCAAGGCTACGCCACTGCCCTGTCGGCGCCGTTGGCTACCCGCACGCTGGCCATGAACACCGGCCGTGGCGCCACGCGCGACCTGGCGGTGCGCCAGGCGATCAACGAGGCGGTGGACAAGCAGGCGATCATCGACAAGATCCTCTACGGCCTGGAACCGCGGGCTGACACCCTGTTCGCCAGCAACATGCCGTACTCGGACATCGGCCTGAAACCTTATCCATACGACCCTGCACAGGCCAGGCAGGCGCTGGAGTCCGCAGGCTGGACACTGGCCCCCGGTGCCAGCGTGCGCAGCAAGGGCGGTGAGCCGCTGTCGATCGAGCTGGTGTTCCTCGGCACCAGTGCCTTGCAGAAAAGCCTGGCTGAAGTCCTGCAGGGCGAGTTGGCCAAGGTCGGTATCCATGTCGAGTTGCGGGCCGTTGAAGAAGGCGCCCTGGTGCGGCGCCAGCGCGAGGGTGACTTTGACATGATCTTCGCCGACACCTGGGGCGCCCCGTATGATCCGCATTCGTTCGTCAGCTCCATGCGTTATGCCGGCCACGCCGACTACATGGCCCAGCGCGGGTTGGCGATGAAGGATGAACTGGACCGGCGCATCGGCCAGGTGCTGGCCAGCACCGACGAGCAACAACGCGCCGAGCAGTACCGCTTCATCCTGACCACCCTGCACGAGCAGGCGGTGTACTTGCCCATCTCCCACCTCACCGCCATCAGCGTGCACCGCGATTCGGTCGATCACGTCGAATTCGGCAGCACCTTGTTCGATGTGCCCTTCGAGGCCATGACCCCCAAGCAGGCCCACTGACATGCTGCGCTACATTCTGCTGCGCCTGGTATTGCTGGCCCCGGTGATGCTCGGTGTGTCGCTGCTGGTGTTCGTGTTGCTGCACCTGGGCAGCACGGACCCGGCCCTGGATTACTTGCGCCTGTCGCACATCCCTCCCACAGATGCAGCCATCGCCGAGGTGCGCCATGCCCTGGGCCTGGATCGGCCCTTGTATGAGCAGTACCTGAACTGGCTGTGGAAGGCGTTGCATCTGGATTTCGGTGTTTCCTACCTGACCGGCCGACCGGTACTGGACGACCTGTTGTACTACCTGCCGGCGACCCTTCAACTGGGCGGACTGGCGCTGGCCTGCACGTTGTTGCTGTCGATCCCGCTGGGGCTCATGGCCGCGCGCTGGCAGGGTCGCTGGCCCGACCATGCAGTCCGGGCGGTGACCTTCCTGGGCGTGTCGATGCCCAATTTCTGGCTGGCGTTCCTGTTGATTGCACTGTTCTCGCTGTCGCTGGGCTGGCTGCCGCCGCTCGGTCGAGGGGGCGCCGGGCACCTGGTGATGCCAGTACTGGCCATTGCCCTGATGTCGATGTCGATCAATGCTCGCCTGCTGCGCGCCAGCCTGCTCGAAGCCAGCGGCCAGCGCCATGTCACCTACGCCCGCGCCCGCGGCCTGCCCGAACGCCGGGTGTGGCGCGACCACGTGCTGCGCAACGCCTGGCTGCCGTTCGTCACCGCCACCGGCATGCACGTGGGCGAACTGATCGGCGGTGCACTGGTGATCGAGACCATCTTCGCCTGGCCCGGCGTGGGGCGCTTTGCCGTCTCGGCGGTGCTCAACCGCGATTTTCCGGTGATGCAGTGCTTCACCCTGCTGCTGACCGGCCTGTTGATGCTCTGCAACCTGGTCGTGGACGTGTGCTACGCCTGGCTCGACCCACGCAGCCGGCTGGAGGGCGCACGCGCATGAGTACGCTCTGGGCAATTCGTCGGCCGGCTGTGCCCGGCCATGCGGGGCTGGTCCTGGGCCTGGTGCTGGTTGGCCTGCTGGCGGTACTGGCCCTGTTCGGCCAATGGCTGACTCCGCACGACCCCGATCTGGTCGACCTCGGCCAGCGCCTCATGCCACCCGATGCCCGCCACTGGCTGGGCACCGATCACCTGGGCCGCGACCTGCTGTCGCGCTTGATCGTCGGTACCCGCCTGTCGCTGGGCAGCGTCATGCTGACCCTGGCCCTGGTACTGGCGCTCGGGCTCGCCGTGGGAGGCCTCGCGGGCTTTGTCGGCGGGCGCACCGACCTGCTGCTGATGCGCCTGTGCGACATGTTCATGACCTTTCCGACCCTGGTGCTGGCGTTCTTCTTCGTCACGCTGCTCGGTACCGGCCTGACCAACGTGATCATCGCCATCGCGTTGTCCCATTGGGCATGGTATGCGCGCATGGTGCGCGGCATGGTGATTGCCCAGCGTGGTCGTGAATACGTGCTGGCCTCGCGCCTGGCCGGTGCCTCGCGCAGCACCCGCCTGCGCCAGCACGTGCTGCCGAACATCGCAGGCCCCCTGCTGGTACTGGCGACCATGGACATCGGCCACATGATGCTGCACGTCTCGGGCCTGTCGTTTCTCGGCCTGGGTGTGGCACCGCCTACGGCCGAGTGGGGCGTGATGATCAACGATGCCAAGGAGTTCATCTGGAGCCACCCCCACCTGCTGCTGTTGCCGGGGCTGATGATCTTCTTCTCGGTGATGGCCTTCAACCTGCTGGGCGACGCGCTGCGCGACCGCCTCGACCCGACCCGGGAGCACCACTAGATGATGCCAGCGACCCTCGAAATCCAGGACCTGCGCATAGCGTCCCACGCCGGTTTGCTGGTGCATGGCGTCGACCTGCAGTTGCGCCGCGGCGAGATCTGCGCTCTGGTCGGGGCCAGTGGTTCGGGCAAATCCCTGAGTTGCCTGGGCATGCTCGACCTGTTGCCTGCGGGCCTTGTGCGCACCCAGGGCCAGTTGCTGCTCGACGGCCAACCGGTGAGCGCCGCCCAGGTGCGTGGCCGCCTGGCCGGCCTGGTGCTGCAGAACCCGCGCAGTGCCTTCAACCCGGTAAGCAGCATGGCCAGCCACGGGCTCGAAACCCTTCGCCAGCACGGTATCACCGGCGCCGCCGCACGCGAGCGCATGGCCGACTGCCTGGCGGCCGTGGGCCTGACGGATCACGCCCGCGTGCTGCAAGCGTTCGCCTTCCAGCTCAGCGGCGGCATGCTGCAGCGCATGATGATCGCCTTGGCGCTGATGGCCGAAACTCCGTTCCTGCTGGCCGACGAGCCCACCAGCGATCTCGACGCGGTAAGCCAGGCACGCTTTCTCGACGTGCTGATGGAGCTGGTTGGACGGCATGGCCTCGGGGTGCTGCTGGTGACCCATGACATGGGGGTGGTGGCGCGCTGCGCCGATCAGGTAGCGGTGATGGATGCCGGCCACATCGTCGAGCGCCAAGCCGTGCATGCACTGTTCGACCGCCCTGTCAGCGACACTGCTCGCACCTTGCTCAAAGCCCATCGAATCCTCTGCGGGAGCCAAGCATGAGCCTGCTGCATGTCCAGCAACTGAGCCATCGCTACCGCACCGGCAGCCTGCTGCGCAAACGCGGCTGGCTGCAGGTGCTCGATGGCATCGACCTGCAACTTCAAGCGGGCGAATCCATTGGTTTGCTGGGCTGCAGCGGCAGTGGCAAGAGCACCCTCGCCCGCCTGCTGCTCGGGCTCGAAACTCCGAGCCAGGGGCAGGTTACCTTCGCCGGGCAAGCGGTCAGCCAACTGCGCGGCGAACCGGCACGAGCCTTCCAGCGGACCGTGCAGTTGGTGTTCCAGGACGCGCCGGGGGCATTCAATCCACAGCGCAGCATCGGCTGGAGCATTGCCGAGCCACTGCGGCACCTGAGCGATCTGAGTGAGGCAGCCCAACGCCTACGGGCCATCGAGCTGCTGGAGCAGATGGGCCTGCACGCCGAGCATGCCGAACGCTTGCCACAGCAACTGAGCGGCGGCCAGCTACAGCGCGCCAACATCGCCCGGGCGCTGGCAATCTCGCCAAAGCTGGTGGTGCTCGACGAGGCGCTTTCGAACCTCGATCGCGTGCTGCAACTGCAACTGCTGCAACGGCTCGACGCACTGCGTCGCGACAACGGCACGGCCTTTCTGCTGATCAGCCATGACCTGAGCCTGGTGCGGTACTTCTGCCAGCGGGTTGTGGTGCTTGACGCAGGGCGCATCGTCGAAGATCGGGCCGTGGAGGGTGAACTGTCGTTCGAACACCCCGTGGGGCGCCAGTTGCAAGCCGCCGTACTGCCCGAGCGCCCGGCAAGGCGTGGCGCTCAGGTCAACAGGTCAACTGCGTGAGGCAGTGCGCCAGATGATCACGCGGATCAGCATCAGTTGCCTCAAGGGGTCATATCAGAACGCATACACCAGCGTGGCCGTTGCGCTGCGCGGCGTGCCATACCAGCCCCGCGAGCCGATCGCGGTGTAGTACTTCTCGTCGAACAGGTTATTGAGGTTCAAGGACAGGCTGGTCTGCGGAGTGAAGGCGTATTGCGCCATCGCGTCGACGATGCTGTAGGCGCCTTGGGTGAAGGTCTCGTTGTTGGGCCCGGCGTCCTTGTAGTACTCCATGCCCTGCCAGCGCACGCCCCCGCCAACCTTCAACTGCGGCAGCGACTGCAGGCGATAGCTGGTGAACAGCTTGAGGGTATCGCGCGGTACTTCGGTGAGCAGGCGATCGCCATCGGCGTTCTTGCTCACCGCGTAGGTGTAGCTCGCGGAGACTTGCCAGTCAGGCAGGATCTCCCCCGTCATTTCCATTTCGAAACCACGGGTCTTGGTACCGGACTCGGCGCGGTAAGCCTGGTTGCCATCCGGGGCAAGGTTGCTGCCGTCGGCCACGGCGAGATTATCCTGGTGCACTTCGAAAACGCTGAGCGCGGTGGTCAGGCGCTTGTCGAAGAACTCGCTCTTTATACCCAGCTCGTAGTTCACGCCTTCGAGCGGGTCGAGGTAGTTGCCGCCCACATCCTTGCTGTTCTGCGGCTTGAAGATGGTGGTGTAGCTGGCGTAGGCCGACCAGTTCTCGGCCAGGTCGTACACCAGCCCGATGTATGGCGTGACGACGCCGGTTTCGCTGCGCGAGGTCCGGCGGGTCGCCCCGCTCGAGAGGTTGGTGTTGGCTTCGTCACGTTTCCAGTCGATCACCCGCGCACCGGTAATCAGCGACAGGTCATCGGCCAGGCTCCAGCGCACCGAAGCCACCAGGCCATCCTGGGTTTCGTCCAGCGCATCGCGCGACGACTTGGTGTGGATGGCATCCGGAACCGCCAGCGAGCCGTCCCAGGTATGGATGTTGTCGATGGTCTGGAAAGACCAGAGCGGATAACCGTCATTGCGGTAATACGCCCGGTAATGACTGGCGCCCACATACGCCTGGTGCTCGCGCGACAGCAACTCGAAGGGGCCAGAGGCAGAGAGATCGAACGACGTCTGCCGGGGGTCCCCCGCCCAACGGCCGGTCCAGGTACTGATGCCGCTGCCGTCGGGGTTTACGGTGCCGTTGGCGGCGGTGGCGAAGGCGTCGTCATAGCTGCGGCGGCTGTGCTCGGCGTTCAGTTTCAGCTGCCAGCCGTTGTCCAACTGGTGCTCCAGGGTGGTGAACAGGGTTTTCGTGCGGCGCTTGTGATAGCTCCAGTCGGACGCCGAGTTGAACGAGCGCGAAGGCTTGAAGTGGCTGCCATCGCTATTGAACATCGGGAAGCCATGGTTGCCCGCGCCGTCGTTGTCCATCTCCTGGTATTCGGCGCCTACGGTCAGCATCGTGCTGTCGGTGACATCCCACTCCACCACGCCGTAGGCCACCTGGCGCTCCAGCGATTGGCGGTCGATATGGCTTTGGCTGTCGGTGGTCGACGCCACGAAGCGCCCACGGACATGGCCGCTTTCGGACAGCTTCCCGGAAACGTCCAGCTCGGTGCGATAGTTGTCCCAGGAACCGGCCTTGAGCGTCAGTTTGCGCTGGGTCTGCAGCGTCGGTTTCTTGCGAATCAGGTTGATGGTAGCGCCCGGATCACCGGTACCTGACATCAGCCCCGTGGCGCCGCGAACCACCTCGACGCGGTCGTAGCTCACCATATCGGCCAGGTCGTCACGAAAACCGTAGCTGTCAGGCCGATTGACGCCGTCGACCTGGTAGCTGCCCACCTGGAAACCACGGACATAAATGTTGTTGCCGTCACTACCGGCCGGCCCCATGCTGTCGACGACCACACCAGGGGTCTGTTCAAGCACCTGGGCAACGTCCGTCAGGTTCTGGTCTTCGATCCGCTGGCGGGTGACCACACTGATGGACTGGGGCGTCTCGCGTGCCGACAGGCGCAGGCCGGTCGCGGTGCTCGCCGAGCCCGTCGCATAGCTGCCAGTACCCTCGGTCGTGCTGCCCAGCCCCGTGGCATCGATGCTGGTGGCCCCCAGTTCCACCGTGCCTTCGGCTGGCGCCTTGCTCAGCACGTAGCGCTTCTCGCCCATCTGCTGGATCCGTAATCCGGTACCTTGCAGCAAGTGGGCGAAACCCTGCTCCAGCTCAAAGCTTCCGTGCAGCCCCGATGACCGCAGGCCATCCGCCTCTTCGTGGCTGAAGCTGATGGTCACGCCGCTGGCCGCGGCGAACTGGCTGATCGCAGCGGCCAGGCTGCCAGCGGGAATATCGTAGTGCTGTGGGGCAGCCCAGGCGGTCGAAGTCGCCAGTGCGGCGCTGCACAGGCTCAGCGCGAGGGTCGCCTGGCGAATGCTGCTGGCTAGCGAGGAACGGCGTGCGGACATGAGATTGGGGTTCCTGATCTGGTTGGCATGGGCGCGCCAGATGCGCGCTCCCTCAAGGGCCGAGCCAGCAAAAGAAATCTGTTACCCCGAGGCAAAAAAAATTCGGGCAACGCCTATGACCCGCTTACCCCAGCCCGGAGGGCTCCAGGCGCACCCAGTAGTCGGTCATGCGTCGGACGCGGATCGGCAAGGCGTCTTCCAGGCTGGCCAGCGCAACGTTGGTGTCATCGAGGTTGAAGGCGCCGGACAAGCGCAGCCCGGCGACCTCCTTCGAGCAGCCGAGATAACCAGGCCGGTAGCGGGCCAAGGCCTGCACCACATCACCCAAGCGCCAATCGACGCTGACCAGCATGCCCTGGACCCAGGCCTGGGCATCGGGCTCCATCGGTCGCAGCGGCCCGAAACTGTCGGCAGTGAAGCTCAGGCTGTAGCCGGTATCGATGCGCAGCCGTTGCGACATGCGCTTGGCTTGCACCTCCACGGCCTGGGTGGCCACCGTGACATGACTTACGCCAGCGTCCTGGCGCACGCTGAAGCGGGCGCCAAGGGCCAGGATGTCACCTTCGGCGGTGCACACGCTGAGCGGACGCGGATCCTGGGCAGTGTCCACCAGAATCTCGCCCTGGCGCAGTTGAATCAGGCGCTGCCCGGCGTCGAACACGACGTCCACCCGGCTGTCAGTGTTGAGGTCCAGCCGCGTACCGTCGGCAAGCGTCAATTGCCGCCGCTCCCCCACCCGAGTCCAGTAATCGGCACGCCAGGGCGAGACCCGATAGCCCTGCCACCCCACCGCCCCGACCCCGAGCAGCAGCGCCAGGGCCTTCACCGCGGAACGTCGATCCCAGCGTGCGGTCTGCAGCGTCTGCGCCGCACCACGAGGGGCGTTGCCCAGGCGGTACTGCAATTGCTCCAGGCGTGCCCAGGCTTCGGCATGACGGTTGTCGGCGGCGTACCAGGCTTGCCATTGGACGCGGGTAGCTTCATCGACGTCGCTGTCGTGCAGGCGCACATACCAGTTCACAGCATCGGCTAGAATGGCCTTCATGCGTCGTCGATCAGCAAGCAATGCATCAACCCACGGGCCAGGTGCTTGCGCACGGTGCTGACCGAAACACCCAGCCGGGTGGCGGCTTTTTCGTAGCTAAGGCCGTCAAGCTGTACGGCCAGGAAGATCGCCCGCGTGCGCTCGCCGAGACCATCGAGCATACGATCGATGGCCACCAATGTTTCCAGCACGGCAGCACGGGTTTCGGCGCTGGGCGCATAGTGCTCGGGCTGTTGCGCCAAGGCTTGGAGGTAGGCGCTTTCCAGGCTGCGACGCCGGTAGAGATCGATGACCAGGCCGCGAGCGATGGTCGCCAGATAATGCCGTGGCTCGTTGAGCATGCCTGCACTGCGCGCCAGCAACACCCGGATGAACGTGTCCTGGGCCAAGTCCGCAGCATCGGCGGCGTTATTCATGCGCTGACGCAACCAGCCGCGCAGCCAGCCGCTGTGCTCGCGGTACAGTGTTTCCAAACCCATGTGCGCCGCGCCGCCAGCTACAACGGTGGACATCACGCCCCTCCCCGAAAAAGATTATTAAATGCAAATAAGAACATGTCGCAAGTGTACTCAGTGAAGGGGCGATTGGGAATGCCGCGCTGGATGAGGTGAGCCGAGCGATCCATCGATCACACTGATGATTACTATCGAACGGCCTGCCTATAGGCCTTTCGGAACCCACTTCTATAATCGCCCTCCTATTTTCCCGCCTCCTGCGCCTGCTCCAGGCGACAACACTTGGAATCCGTACCATGCCAAGCGTCAATCAGGCCCCCGATGGCCTTCTTGAACATAACCAACAGAGCGTCAAACAGCAGTGGCTGGCGATTCTCTCGGTTGCCGTGGGCGCCTTCGCCCTGGTGACCAGTGAATTCCTCCCGGTAGGCGTTCTCAACGATGTGGCCAGCGACCTGGGCATCAGTGCCGGGCAAGCCGGCCTGATGGTCACCCTGCCCGGTATCATGGCCGCCCTCGCCGCTCCGCTGCTGTCGGTGGGCATCGGTGCCATGGACCGCCGCTACCTGCTGATCGGCCTGACGCTGATCATGATCATCGCCAACTCGGTGGTGGCCTATGCCAGCGACTTCAGCCTGCTGCTGTTCGGCCGCGTGCTGCTGGGTATCAGCATCGGTGGCTTCTGGGCCACGGCCATTGCCCTGAGCGGGCGCCTGGCGCCCAAGGGGGTGGGCGTGGCCCAGGCGACTTCGATCATCATGGTCGGGGTCACCCTGGCCACGGTGCTGGGCGTGCCGGTCGGCACCTGGCTCAGCGGCCTGATGGGCTGGCGCATGACCTTCCTGGTGACCGCCCTGCTGGGTGTGCCGGTGCTGCTCGCGCAGGTCTTCCTGCTGCCACGGCTCAATCCCGACAAGGCCATCCGCATCAGTGACTTGCCGGCGCTGTTCATCAATCCGCTGGCACGGGTCGGCCTGATCGCGGTCTTGCTGATTGGCCTGGCGCACTTTGCCGCGTACACCTATGTCGCACCGTTCTTCAAGCAAAGCTCGGGCTTCGACGGCGCAACCATCGGCTCGCTGTTGCTGCTCTACGGCGTAGCCGGCGTCATCGGCAACCTGTTCGCCGGCTTCGCCGCCAACCGCAGCGTGCGCTACACCCTGCTGCTGGTGGCCTTGCTGATCGGCATCAGCACCGCACTGTTCCCTTACTTCGCCACCGGCATGACTGGGGCGGTGATGCTGATCGCACTGTGGGGCTTTGCCTTCGGTGCCTTCCCGGCCTGTGCCAGCATCTGGATGTTCGTGGTCGCGCCCAAGGATGTCGAACGCGGCATGCCGCTGTTCGTGGCCATGTTCCAGGTGATCATCGCACTGGGCTCGTTCTTCGGTGGGCGGATCGTCGACCAACTGGGCAGCTCGGTGCTGCTGAGCCTGGCCACGGCGCTGGTCGGTTGCGGATTCGTCACCGTGCTGGTACTGGGGCGTAACGTCAGCAACAGCCTGGCAGCCCAGCCTGCCTGAGCCTTGCAGGGGCTGCGTTGCGGCCCCTGCAGCTTGCGTCGGTCAACGCGTCATGCAGCGCTGGTAGCGCTCGTCCACCCTCCCCGCAAACCACGCCGTGGTCAACTTGCGGGTGATCTTCGGGCTCTTGAGCACGATCCCCGGCAGCACCGCACGTGGCAGTGGTTTGCCCGCCTTGGCGTCAGCGAGGGCAAATACGCCGCGGTACAAGGCGCTGTCCTCGAGCGCCAGACTGTTCTCCAATTCCAGCTGGCTGCGAATCTGCGGATTGCGCAGCCCCAGCTTCACCCCAAGGCTGCGCGCCGCGCGCTCGGTCGTGCCTGGCAGGATCGCACCCGGTGCGATCAGGTCGCCGTCCAGGGCCAACGCTGCACCCGTCACGCTGTTCAGCGCCGCCTGGAATGCGGCGTTGCGGCTGGCGTACCAGCCTGCGTTGAAATCGGCGAAGCGGTACAGCGGCCGCTCATAATGGGCGGGATAGCCCAACAAGTGGGCGATGCCGAAGTACAGGCCGCCGCGACGGCTGAATACCTCCTGGCGAATCGTGCCCTGGCGCTGGTAGGGATAGTCCTTGGCATGGCGTTCGGCAAAGTCGATGCTGACCTGCATAGGCCCGCCGGTACGCACCGGGTTGAGCCCACCGAGCAACTTGTCGCCTAGCGGCAAGCCGGCGATGAAATCATCGAACAGGGCGCTGAGCTGCTTCTCGCTGCGTACCGCCAGCAGGCGCTGCTGGTAGCTCTGGCCGTTCGCCGAAGGCGTCGCCAGGGCGCCATCGACCAGCAGCCTGGGGATATGCAGACGCGCGGCGCGGCGGTCGATTTCCTCGCGGGCGATGGGGCCCAGGTTGGGCACCTGGGGGTCGGCGGTGAAGGTGGATTCCTGCTCGGTCACCGCCAGCACCGCGCACAGATTGCTGCGGCTGGGCGCGATGCCCTGGGCGGTGAACGCGACCTGGATGTCCTCGGCCCAGCCCTGGCGGTCCTTGACCGAGGCAGGCAGCAGGCGCATGAGCTGGGCGCGGACCTGGGCAGGGTCGACTTCGGGCGCCTCCTCGCGGCGCCCGGCACAGCCTTGCAGCAGGGCCAGCAGCATCAGCCCAGCGCCCAGCAGCCGCGGGTTCAGGATGGGTCACCGACGATGTAGGTCTTGCTGATATGGCGGAACAACGGGTGGCTGGCACTGCCCAGCAGTTCGAACAGCACCATCTCGCGGGTGACGATCTGCGCCCCGGCGTCGCGCATGCGCGCAAGGCCTGCCGCCTTGTTTGCCGGGGTGCGGCTGTCGCAGACGTCCTCGACCACGAACACCTGCTTGCCCAGGCCCAGCAGGCCAAGCACCGTCTGCAGCACGCAGACGTGGGTTTCCATGCCACAGACGATCACCTGCTCGCGCGCCAGCAGGCTGGCGGGCAGGCATTCGGCGGCCACGCAGGAAAAGTGCAGCTTTTCGACGATCTCGGCCCCTGTAGCGGCGGCCTTGAGTTCGGCCAGGGTCGGGCCCAGGCCCTTGGGGTACTGCTCGGAAATCACCGTGGGCAGCTCGAGTTCGGCGGTGGCGGCGAGCAACCCGCGGGCCCGCGCGCGGGTGCCCTCGGGGTCGCTCATGGCACCGATGAGGCGTTCCTGGATATCGACGACCAGCAGCGTGGCCTGGCGGGGATCGATCAGCATGGGGACAACCCTTGTCCTGTGGGAAAGCCCCCAGCCTCCCCCAGGCAAAGGCCTACGTCAATCATGCCGAAAGTCGATGAGGTTCCAGAGAGGCGGCCAGCAGGCTCAGCACCCGGTTTTCGTGCTCATGGATGAAGAAGTGCCCGCCGGGGAAGACCTCCAGCGAGAAATCGCCCAGGCTTTCGCGACGCCAGGCCAGCAGTTGCTCTTCGCTGGCGCGGTCGGCCTCGCCGCCCAAAACATGCAACGGGCAGTGCAACGGCGCGCGTTGGCGATAGTCGTAGCGGCCGCACATGAGGAAATCGGCGCGCAGAATCGGCAAGGTCAGGCCCATGAGCTCTTCGTTGGCCAGCACCTCCTCGGGGGTGCCCTGCAACTGGCGCAGCTCGTCGATCAGCTCGGCATCGGTCTTGGCTTCGCGCCAGCCCTTGCCGTCGTAGTCCTCACGTCGCGTCGGTGCCGCCGTGCCGCAGGCAAACAGTGCGACCGGCGCCTTGCAACCCAAGGCTTGCAGCTCGTGGGCCAGCTCGAAGGCGAGCAGCGCGCCCAGGCTGTGCCCGAGCAGCGCATAGGGCGTGCTCGCCGCCAGGCGTTGCTCGCTGGCCAGTTGCCGGGCCAGTGCCTGCATGTCGGTTTGCAGCGGCTCGCCCAGGCGCGCGCCGCGCCCGGGCAACTCCACCGGGCGCACCTGCAACCAGGCCGGCAGCTTGCGCCGCCAGCGGCTGTAGACCATGGCACTGGCGCCCGAGTACGGCAGGCATAGCAGGTTGAGTGCAGTCACGCCTCACTGCACCGCAGCTTCGGCCATCTTCTGGCGCAGGCTCAGGGGGCGCATGTCGGTCCACACTTCATCGATGTAGGCCAGGCAGTCTTTCTTCAGGCCACTCTTGCCTGCGGCGCGCCAGCCGTTGGGGATCGCCTTGTAGTCGGGCCAGATCGAGTACTGTTCCTCGTGATTGATCACAACCTGGAACACGATGTCGTCGCGGTCGAAAACGGAAGTCATTGCCTGTCTCCTTGGGGTGATGATGGCCCGGTCCGCCTGGACGCAGGGCAGCTCTCAGGAAAACGAAGGGAGACGGGGGAAAATTACGCTTTTTTCACGGATCGACATACAAGGACGTCGAGCGGCGGGCAGCGCTTGCGGACCATTGCGGACCGCAAGCGCGGTAGTGCGCGATGACGCGGCTACGGCATCACTGGCGGCACGTACTGCAAGGTGGTGCCCAGCGCCCAGAGCAGCACGAGCACCAGGGGCACGTGCACCAGCAGTTGCACGAAGGAGAAGCCGATCAGGTCACGCGCCTTCAGGCCCAGCACGCCCAGCAATGGCAGCATGTAGAAGGGGTTGATCAGGTTCGGCAGCGCCTCGGCGGCGTTGTAGATCTGCACCGCCCAGCCCAGGTGGTACTGCAGGTCGTTGGCCACCAGCATCACGTAGGGCGCTTCGATGATCCACTTGCCGCCGCCAGACGGAATGAAGAAGCCCAGCACCGCCGAATACACGCCCATCAGCAAGGCATAGGTGTCATGGGTGGCGATCTGGGTGAAGAACACCGAGATGTGGTGCGCCAGGGTCTGTGCGTCGGCGCCCTTGACCTGGGTGAGGATGGCGGCGATCGAGCCGTACAGCGGGAACTGGATCAGCACGCCGGTGGTGGTCGGCACCGCACGGGCCACGGCGTCGAGGAAGCTGCGCGGACGCCAGTGGAGCAAGGCGCCCAGCATGATGAACAGCAGGTTGTAGGTGTTCAGCCCGGAGATGGCGGTGATCGCAGGCTTGGTGGCGAACTCCTGGTACAGCCAGCCGGCCGCCAGGGCCACCAGCAGCAGGATCAGGATCGGGCTGTGCTCCAGCCACTCGCCGGGGCGGGTGCGCTGCGGCGCAGGTGGGGCGGTGAAGGTCGGATCGACACCACAGTCCTGGGCGCTGCGCGCACTGTTCGGTCCGGGCGCGGTGGCGTAGGCGACGACCAGCGAGACGATCACCAGCGCAGCCAGCATCACCCCGGACTGCCAGAGGAAGATGGTCTCGGTGAACGGAATGACGCCGGTGATCGACAGGATCGACGGCGGCAGGCTGGCCGGGTTGGCCTGCAACTGTGCAGCCGACGACGATAGGCCAAGCGCCCACACGGCACCCAGGCCCAGGTAGGCAGCAGCGCCCGCGGCGCGGTAGTCCATCTTCAGGTCCGTGCGACGGGCCAGGGCACGCACCAGCAGGCCGCCGAACACCAGCGAAAGGCCCCAGTTGAGCAAGGAGGCGAGCATCGAGATCAGCGCCACCCAGCACACCGCCGAGCGGCCGTTCTTGGGCAGGCGCGCGAGGCGGTCGATCAGGCGCGCAGCAGGCGGCGAGCTTGCGACCACATAGCCGCCAATGACCACGAAGGCCATCTGCATGGTGAACGGGATCAGGCTCCAGAAGCCGTCACCAAAGGCCTTGGCGGTGTCGGTGGGCTTGGCGCCCATGGCCAGGGCCCCCAGGCACACCAGCATCACGGCCAGGGCGGCGAACACCCAGGAGTCGGGGAACCAGCGTTCGGCCCAGTTGGAGCAGCGCAGGGCGAAGCGGGCGGAGCGGCTGTCTTGGATTTCAGCGGCCACGAGTGTTTTCCTTTTTTGGTCTTATTGGTGGATGTTGCTTGTTTATCAACGCAAAACCCCTGTAGGCGCGGGCTTGCCGTGGGAGCGGGCTTGCCCGCGAATACGTTGGTGAATGTACCGGCGCATTCGCGGGCAAGCCCGCCCCTACAACGAGCCCGCCCTTACAGGGGGGAGGTAAAGCAATAGCGTTAGAACGTCATCTCTTTCACATCGTCCGGCACGATCAGCTTGCCGGCGGTTTTCTCGACGATCTCCTGGACGCTCACCCCGGGCGCGGTCTCGCGCAGGATGAAGGCGCCGTTCTCGATCTCGAGGTAGGCAAGGTCGGTAAGCACCTTGCGGATGCAGCCAGCACCCGTCAGCGGCAGGCTGCAACGTGGCAGGAGCTTGGACTCGCCGTCCTTGGAGGCGTGGGTCATGGTGACGATGATGTTTTCAGCGCCGGCCACCAGGTCCATGGCGCCCCCCATGCCCTTGACCAGCTTGCCGGGGATCATCCAGGAGGCGATGTTGCCCTCCACGTCCACCTCGAAAGCGCCCAGCACCGTGAGGTCGACATGGCCGCCACGGATCATGGCGAAGGATTGCGCCGAATCGAAGATCGACGCGCCACGGCGGGCGGTCACGGTTTGCTTGCCGGCGTTGATCATGTCGGGGTCGAGGGTGCTCTCGGTGGGGAACTCGCCCATGCCGAGCAGGCCGTTCTCCGATTGCAGCATCACGTCCATGTCGGCGGGCACATAGTTGGCCACCAGGGTGGGGATGCCGATGCCGAGGTTGACGTAGTAGCCGTCCTTCAGTTCACGGGCGACGCGTTGAGCCATCTGTTCGCGGGTCAGTGCCATGGTCAGGATCTCTTTGTTGTTCTGTGGACGGCGCTCAGGCCTTGACGGTGCGCTTCTCGATGCGCTTCTCGAAGGTGCCGACGATGACCCGGTCGACGAAGATTCCCGGCGTGTGGATCTCGCTGGGCAGCAGCACGCCCGGCTCGACGATTTCCTCGACCTCGACCACGGTGATCTTGCCGGCGGTGGCGGCCAGCGGATTGAAGTTCTGGGCGGTGTTGCGGTACACCACGTTGCCGTAGTGGTCGGCCTTCCAGCCCTTGACGATGGCGAAGTCGCCGGTGATGGATTCTTCGAGGATGTACTTGCGGCCGTTGAACTCACGCACCTCTTTGCCTTCGGCGACCGGGGTGCCGTAGCCCGTGGCGGTGTAGAAGGCCGGGATACCAGCACCGCCGGCGCGCATCTTCTCGGCCAGGGTGCCTTGGGGGGTGAGTTCCACTTCCAGCTCGCCGCTGAGCAACTGGCGCTCGAACTCGGCGTTCTCGCCGACATAGGAGGCGACCATCTTGCGGATCTGCCGGTCTTCGAGCAGCACGCCCAGGCCGAAGCCGTCGACGCCGCAGTTGTTGGAGACCACCGTCAGGCCCTTGACCCCGCGGCGCTTGATCTCGGCGATGAGGTTCTCGGGGATGCCACACAGGCCGAAGCCGCCGGCCAGTACCGTCATGTCGTCGGTCAGGCCTTCGAGAGCCTGTTCATAGGTTGCTACGCGCTTGTCCAGTCCGGCCATGCTGATCCGCCTTTGTAGTTGTTTGAGCGTGTGGAAGGCATCTTCACCGCTGGCGACTGATTTGTTAATTTTGTTTTCGTCATCGATTGATAACTTTTGCAAAACAACCTGCGGACCCGCCATGAACGTCAAGCAACTGCGCGCCTTCGTCACCGTGGCCAAGTACCAGAGCTTCGCCCAGGCTGGCGAACACCTGCATATTTCGCAACCGGCACTGAGCCTGACCATCAAGGCGCTGGAGGACAACCTCGGCGGCGCCCTGCTCACCCGTACCACACGCAGCGTCAGCCTCACCGCCGAGGGCGAAGTGCTGCTGCCGCTGGCCCGGCGCCTGCTGGCCGACTGGGACGATACCGAGGAAATGCTGCGCCAGCGCTTCACCCTGCAACTGGGGCGGGTGTCGGTGGCGGCGATGCCGGCCTTTGCCGGCAACCTGCTGCCGCAGTCACTGAAGGTGTTTCGCCAGCGCTACCCCAAGGTCAACGTCACCGTGCACGACGTGATCAACGAGCAGGTGCTGGAACTGGTCCGCCACCGCCGCGTCGAACTGGGCATAGGTTTCGAGCCCGAGCGCAGCGATGCCTTGCAGTTTCACCCGTTGTACCTGGACCGCTTCGTCGCCGTGGTGCCGGGCGATTCACCCTTGGCGCAGCAGCCCCAGGTGAGCTGGCGCGAACTGTTGACTCATGACTTCATCGCCCTGCAACGCCCTTCGGCGGTACGCCTGCTGCTCGAGCAACACCTGGCCGCCGAGCATGGCCGGCTGGCGGTGGCCTTCGAAAGCCACCAGTTGTCCACGGTCGGGCGCATGGTTGCCAATGGTTTGGGCGTCAGTGCCGTACCGGCACTGTGCATCAACCAGATGCAGGAGCTGGGGGCGCGCTGCGTACCTTTGGTCGAGCCCACTGTCGAGCGGCGCATCGGGGTCATCGCCCTGAGCGACCACAAGTTGTCCACTGCGGCGCAGGCGTTGCTGGATGTGTTGCTGTCACATACCCGTGCGCCGGAGGTGTGTTCGCATGGGGTTGCGTGAGGGCTGAAAGGTGCTTGCCTGAGGTTTTTCAGCGCCTATGAGATCGAGCGCCGCCCGCGCGGCGCTTCGCGGGCAAGCCCGCTCCCACAGTTTGTTTCGGGCCAATGAGTCCTGTGGCATTTTCGCGCGACCCCTTTGGCGTGCGACGCGGTACCGAGTCGTACACACCAGGCGGTCGCGCGCCTGTGGCACAGGCATAACTGGCCCGAAACAAATGTAGGAGCGGGCTTGCCCGCGAAGCGCCGCGCGGGCGGCGCTCGATCTCATAGGCGCTGAAAATCTTTCGGCAAGCACCTCCCCGTAGCAATCAGTTACCAACAAGATAATCACGCAAGCGCAGCAACATCGCATCACAACCCTGCAGTTGCACGACGCTGACGAACTCGTCCGGCTTGTGCCCCTGATCCATGCTGCCCGGCCCGCAGACCACGGTCGGGATCCCCGCCTGATCGAACAGCCCACCTTCGGTGCCAAAGGCCACGGTGCCGAAATCTTCCGAGCCGCTGAGCAGCGCCACCAGGCGCGCTGCTTCGCTGTCTTCGGACGTTGCCAGCCCAGGGTAGGCACTGAGCGGCGTGAGACGGATCTCGCTGGCATCACTGACGGCACGCATGCGTGGCAGCAGGTCGGTTTCGGCGTAGGTCTGCAGGCGCTCGGCCACGACCTTGGCTTCAAAGCCCGGCAAAGCGCGCACCTCGAAGTCGAACTCGCACTCCTCAGGCACGATGTTCAGCGCCCGGCCGCCCTTGATCACGCCAGTCTGCACGGTAGAGAACGGCGGATCGAAGCGCGCGTCATGGTGCTCGGGACGGCCAAGCTCGCCGCCGATCTCGCCCAGCTTGCCGATCAATTGCGCTGCGTATTCGATGGCATTGACACCATAAGGTGCATAGGCCGAGTGGCACGCGGCGCCGTGCACCTGGCAGCGCATGGCCAGCTTGCCCTTGTGCCCGAGCACGGGTTTGAGCTCGGTGGGTTCGCCGATCAGGCACAGGCGTGGCTTGTTCGGGCGCTGTTCGAGCGCCTCCAGCATCGAGCGCACACCGAGGCAGCCGACCTCTTCGTCATAGGAGAATGCCAGGTGCACCGGCGTCTTCAGCGGCTGGGCGAGAAACGCCGGCACCGCCGCCAGCACCGAGGCGATAAAGCCCTTCATGTCGGCCGTGCCACGGCCATACAGGCGGCCATCGCGCTCGCTCAGACGAAACGGCTCGACGCTCCAGGCCTGGCCGTCCACCGGCACCACATCGGTATGCCCGGACAGCACCACGCCGCCACGATCGGTCGGGCCGATGGTGGCGAACAGGTTGGCCTTGGTGCCCTCCTCGTTGAGGAACAGTTCGCTCTCGACTCCCAGCCCCGCCAGGTAATCGCGGATGAAACCGATCAGTTCGAGGTTGGAGTCGCGACTGACCGTGGCAAAGCCGATCAGGCGCTCCAGCACGGCGCGGCTGGTGAGATCACTCATCGCCCGGCACCCCGTAGCTGGGTGCGGTGGTCGGGTTCAGGGCGCGGGTGACGTAGTCCTGCATCTGTGGGCGATAGGCCTGCCACAGGCGGTCGAGTTCGCCGATCGGATCGTGCTCGGCCCAGTCCACACGCAGGTCCACCAGCGGCCAGGTCAGCTCACCGGCGATCTTCAGGGCGGCCGAGTGCACAGGGCCTGCCTCGCCACCGGCGGCCATGGCCGCGTGCATCGCCGCCAGCAAGCGATCGGCCAGGTGCCCACCGGCCTGCTCGAACGCGTGCACCATCGCCTCGATCACCTGCGGCGAGGCCAGCAGGTTGCCCGCGGCGGCACACTGCTCGCCGGCGACGGCGTTATGTACGCCGAGTGCTTCTTTGCCGGTGAACAGCGCGACCTGGCCGTGGCTGTCGATCACCGTCACCTGGCGGTACTCGCTCCAGCCGTTGGCGCTGAGCACCCGGTCCATCGCTGCGGCAGGCGGCAACTGGCCCTGCTCGAGGGCGTCGAGGATCTGCGGGCCGAGGGCCGGCAAGGTGATGTTCTGCGTCGCTACCGCCCCTACCCCGGCGCGCACCCACGGGCAGCGGGCACCGACGGCGATGCTGGACGAGCTGATGGCGATGCCGACCTGGCCGGTTTCCTGGCAGCGGCCGATGATGGAGAAGGTCATGGTGCAGCTCCTTTCTGGGTTTACCGGCATTCTCGGCAAGCCCTGGCGGCGGCGAAACGAGCATTTTGCTTGGCATTGGCGAGGAAAAAACTGGGCACCGCGGGTTTGCTGGGCAAATCTGCCGGGCTGCTCGCTGCAGCGCTGCCACCCTTCGCCAATTTATCGGCAAGCCCCAGCTAAATACTATTTTCGCGAAATTCCGTGCATCCCTAGTCTGGCCCCAGGTAACGGCGGTCCTCCAAAACCGACCTGACAAAAACCGCCTGAACAAGGGCTCGGACATGACATTAAACAATCTCGAAATCGACACCCTCGTGGTCGGCGCCGGCCAGGCCGGCGTGGCCATGAGCGAACACCTGAGCAAACTCGGCGTGCCGCACCTGGTGCTGGAACGCAACCGCATCGCCGAGGCCTGGCGCACCGGGCGCTGGGACTCGCTGGTGGCCAACGGGCCAGTCTGGCACGACCGCTTCCCTGGCCTTGAATTCGACCTCGATGCCGACGCTTTCGCTGGCAAGGACCAGGTCGCCGATTACTTCGAGCGCTACGTGCGTAAGTACAACCTGCCCGTGCGTACCGGCATCGAAGTCAAGCGCGTGGTGCGCAACAGCGACCGCCCGGGCTTCACCATCGAAACCAACGAAGGCGTGATCCGCGCCAACCGCGTGGTCGCCGCCACCGGGCCGTTCCAGAAACCGGTGATCCCGGCCATTGCGCCAAAGGATGAACGCCTGCACCAGATCCACTCCGCCGCCTACTACAACCCGCAGCAATTGCCTGAAGGTGGGGTGCTGGTCGTCGGTGCCGGGTCTTCCGGGGTGCAGATCGCCGAAGAGCTGATGCGCGCCGGGCGCCAGGTCTACCTCTCGGTCGGTGCCCACGACCGCCCACCACGCGCCTACCGCAACCGCGACTTCTGCTGGTGGCTGGGCGTGCTGGGTGAATGGGACGCGGAAATCGCCAAGCCAGGCCGCGAACACGTGACCATTGCCGTCAGCGGTGCCCGTGGCGGCCATACCGTGGACTTCCGCGCCCTCGCCCACCAGGGCATGACCCTGGTCGGCCTGACCCAGTCGTTCGAAGACGGCGTGGTGCGTTTCCAGGACAACCTGGCCGACAACATCAACCGCGGCGACGAGAACTACCTGGCCCTGCTCGATGCCGCCGATGCCTACATCGAGCGCAACGGCCTGGACCTGCCCGAAGAGCCCGAAGCGCGCCAACGCCTGGACGACCCGGACTGCGTCAGCAACCCGCTGCTGGAACTGGACCTGGCCAAGGCTGGCGTCACCAGCATCATCTGGGCCACCGGCTACGGCGTGGACTTCAGCTGGCTGCAGGTCGACACCTTCGACGCCAACGGCAAACCCCAGCACCAGCGCGGCGTGGCCCGCGAGCCGGGGGTGTATTTCCTCGGCCTGCCCTGGCTGTCGCGCCGCGGCTCGTCGTTCATCTGGGGCGTATGGCACGACGCCAAGCACGTCGCCGGCCATATCGCCACCCAGCGCACCTACCTGGCCTATCGCGACCGCGACCAGCGCGCAGCGGATGAACAGCCACACACCTCGATCAGCAACGTCAGCACCCTCGGAGCCCACTGATGCCTACCCATACCCGCATCCGCATGTTCAACACCAAGGCCACCTACCCCAACCAGACCCTGGACAATGACCTCTGCCAGGCCGTGCGTGCCGGCAACACCATCTATGTACGCGGCCAGGTCGGCACCGATTTCGAAGGCCGCCTGGTCGGTCTGGGCGACCCGCAGGCGCAGGCCGAGCAGGCGATGAAAAACGTCAAGCAACTGCTTGAAGAGGCCGGCTCCGACCTGTCGCATATCGTCAAGACCACCACCTACATTACCGACCCACGCTTCCGCGAGCCGGTGTACCGCGAAGTCGGCAAGTGGCTCAAGGGCGTGTTCCCGATCTCCACCGGGCTGGTGGTCGCGGGTCTGGCGCAGGCTGAGTGGTTGATGGAAATCGATGTGATCGCTGTGGTGCCGGATGAGCAGTAAGCACTGATTGCCACCGCGGTGTTCTGTTCGCGGCGGTTCGGGTAGCCGAACCGCCGCGAATCGTTTACAGCTTCGCCAACTCTTCGCGACAGAACTCGACGAACAACTGCGCAGGCTTGGTCAATTGCACACGCTTGAGGTGCGCCGCCGCCAGCCCCGACAACGCCACCGGCTCGGCGATATCCAGTGTCACCAGGCGCTTGCCATCGTAGGTGAAGGGTGAATGCGGCCGGGTCACCAGCAGCGAAAAACCGAACCCCTGCCCTACCATCCCGCGCACCATCTCGATCGATGGCGAACTGAAGACGATGTTCGGCGTCAGCCCCATCTCGTTGAACAGGCTGACGAAGTAGGTACGGCTCGGCGCAACGTCGAGCAGGATCATCGGCTCCGGGCACAGGTCGCGCAGCGAAACCTGGGCCTGGCTGGCGAAGCGGTGCTTCTCGGGCAGCAGCACATAGGGCTTCTGCGGCGGCATCAGCGGCTCGGCCTCGATGGTGCCGTCCAGGTCGTGGTCGTAGAGAAACGCCAGGTCGAAGGTGCCGGCGGTCAGCCCCTGGATCAGCTCCTGCTGCTCACCGTCACGCAGGCGGATGTCGACACCGGGGTAGCGCTCGCGAAACCCTGCGATCAACCGGGGCAGATAAAGCGGCGCAACGGTCTCGAAGCAGCCGATGTCGATCTGCCCGGCCACCGTATCGTTGTCGGCCAGGGCGTTCTGCTCGAACTCATGGGACATCTGCAGCAGCGCCTTGGTCTTGGCGTAGAAGCGCTTGCCGCTGGGGGTCAGCGACACGCCCTGGGCGTGGTGACGAATGAACAACTGCACACCGAAGCTCTCTTCCAGGCTCTTGATCGCGGTGGAGATCGACGGCTGGGCGATGTACAGCTGGCGCGAAGCCTCGGCAACACTGCCAGCCTCCACGGTGGTGACGAAGTACTTGAGTTGTCGCAAGGTGTAGGAAGCCATGGGCACCTCTGGGGCGCCGTGGGCGGCGCGCGGAATTTTCCTCTCACCTTACCTTAGTGGCGGGCGCGCGTGCGGCCAGTGCAGCCTAGGATTTGCCTGGGGGCTGAGCATATTTTTGCTCGCTTGTTGCCCGCCCCCAGGGCAACGGTCCCTCAGAACCCGACCGTCGCCGACAGCAGCCAGGTTCGCGGGGTCGACAGGGTCAGGCCGGTGGCGGTGCCGTCGGGGACGTTGGCCGAGGCCCAGTAGGTCTTGTCCAGCACATTCTCGACGCTGGCCCGCAGGGTGACGTCCTTGTCACCGAGCTTGAGCGCGTAGCGCGCGCCCAGGTCATAACGCTGCCAGGCGTCGACCTTCTGCCGGTTGGCGGCATCCAGGTACTGGTTGCCGGTATGGATGACACGCGCGCTGAGGGTCAGCCCGTCGATGGCCGGCAGGTCCCACTCAACGCCAAGGTTGGCATTGACCACCGGCGCGCCGATGGCCCGGTTGCCATCGTTGCGGCCATTAGCCGTGCGGGTCTGCTCGGCATCGAGGAACATCGCCCCACCCAACACCCGCACCCCGTCCAGCGGTTCGCCGAACAGGCTGATTTCCAGGCCCTGGTTGCGCTGCTCGCCGTCGGCGCTGAGGTTGTTCTGGGCATCGGTGAAGTACGACGGTTTCTCGATGCGGAACAGGCTGACCGTGGTGCTGAAACGCCCCATGTCGTACTTGGCGCCGACCTCCAGTTGCTTGCTGCGGTATGGCGCGAAGACCTTGCCGGCGTTGTTCGCCGTTTCCGGTGCCACCTGGCCCTGGGTCAGGCCCTCCATGTAGTTGAAGTACAGCGACAGCTGCTCGGTGGTGCGCCACACCAGGCCCATGGCCGGCGAGGTGGCGCGCTCGTCGTAGCGCTGGTCGGGCTCGCCGGGCTCGGAGCTGTCGACCTCGACACGCTGAAAGCGCGCGCCGAGGGTGAGCAGCACGGTGTCGTCAGCGAAACTCAGGGTATCGGCCAGGGCCAGGCTCGACAGCACGGTGTTGGTGTGGGTCGGGTTGTCGTCGGCCAACGGCGCACCCGGTGCGGGCAAGGTCACCGGGTCGAACAGGTTGCTGACGCCGTTGGCATAGCGCGCACCGCTGTTGTCGAAGGTCAGGTCGAAGCGATTGAGGCTGATGTTGAGGGTATGGCCGACCGCGCCGGTGTTGAACCAGCCGCGCACGCCGACGGTGCCGGTAACCACGTCTTCCTCGCGTTGGAAGGCGCGCGGGCTGACGGTGAAGCGACCGGATTCGTTGACCACCTGCACGGCATGGCGCATGAAGTCGTAGTCGCCCTTGCGCGCACCCAGGGCGCCCAGCAGCATCCAGTTGTCGCTCAGGTCATACTCGCCGCGCACGGCGCCGAAGGTATCCTTGGCCCGCGAGTAGCTCCAGGGCTGGGCGAAATTGTGGTGAACATCCTTGGCATCCGGCACCTTGAGCCCTGCGGCAAGGCCCACACGCTCCATTGGCGCATCCACGTCACGCGACTGATGGCCGATATCCAGCGACAGGCGAGTGCGCTCGCCTTTCATATCCAGGCCCAGCACGGTCGCCTCGCGGTCCATATGCTGGTGATCCCATTCGGTGTCGCCGGCCTGGCGCACCGCATTCAGGCGCACGCCAAAGCGCTGGTCGTCACCGAAGCGTCGACCGATGTCCAGATGACCGCCCCCTTGTCCCGCCGAGGCGTACAGCGCGGTGAACTCGGTCAGCGGCGTCTCGCCAGCGCGCTTGGGCTCGATGTTCACCCCGCCGCCAATGCTGCCATTGGGCGCCAGGCCGCCAAGCAGAGCACCCGGCCCTTTGAGGATATCGACCCGCTCGACCATCTCCATGTCGATCGAATAGGTCGGCAGCACACCATACAACCCACCGTAGGCGACATCGCTGTTGTAGAGGCTGAAGCCGCGCACGGAGAACTGCTCGAAACGCCCGCCCGCCGGGTTGGTGCTGCGCACCGAGGGATCGTTGGCAACGACATCGGCAAGGGTACGGGCCTGCTGGTTCTGCAATATCTCGCGGGTGTAGGAGGTCATGCTCAGGGGCGTCTCCATGTAGTCACGCTCGCCCAACATGCCGAGGCTGCCCCGTCGTGACACCTGGCCACCGGCATAGGCGTCTGCTGCCGGCGCGGCGCCCTGGCCATGGACATTGATGTCGGGCAGCACATGCGCGCCCTCGACCGGCGCGGCCTGGCGCACCAGGGTGAAGCTACCGGGCCCTGCCGAGACCAGTATCAGGCCCGAGCCCTGCAGCAAGGCGGCGAAGCCCTCCTCGACCCCGTATTCGCCGGCAAGTCCCAGGCTGCTGCGCCCGGCGACCAGCGCCGGGTCCACCGACAAGCTGACCCCAGCCTGGCCAGCAAAGCGTGTCAGCACGGCGCCAAGGCTGCCGCCCGGCACCTGATAGCTGCGCCGCGCTTCATCGGCCCAGCCAGACGCGGGCAGCCCCAGCGCAAGCAGCAGGCCAGCGCGCATCAGGTGCAGGGATAACGGGCGAAGCAAAGGGGTGCGGGACATCCGGAACGCTCTCAGATCAGGGGTGGATACCCTTGATGACAAGCGGGCGCCAGAAAAGGGACAGCGGTCAGGCAATTTTCTTGCGCGGGGTCAGCGACACCCAATAGCGGGTGCGGTAATGCACCTGAAGCGGCAGGCTCGCCGCCAGCAGGGCCAGAATGCGGTCGGTGTCGTCGAGCTGGAAGGTGCCGGTCACCGCCAATTGCTCCAGCACCGGGTCCCAGCGCAACAGCCCGGGGCGGTACCGATCCAGTTCACGCAGCAGATCGCCCAGGGGCTGGTCGTCAACGATCAACAACCCCTGCTGCCAACCGGGCAGTTGGGCGTCGAACGGCTGGCTGGCGGTCACCCCGGAGGCGCTCAGTGTCGCCCGCTGACCGGCCTCCAGGCGGACCGCCGGCCCGGCCAGCGCTTGCAGGCTGACCTGGCCACGGGTGACCGACACCACACAGCCCTGCGCACGCTCACGCATGCACACCCCAGCCCCCTGCACGCGCACCAGGCCGTCGCGGGTCTGCACCTGCAGCGGGCCAACGGCGTCGAGGGCAATCTCCCCCTGCACCAACTGCAGCCAGTGGCGGCCTTCGGCGAAGTCCAGATTGACTGCGGTGGCGGTATTGAGCTGCAACCGGCTGCCATCCGGCAAGGTCAAGCCGCGGCGCTCGCCCGTGGCGGTACGCAGGTCGGCACGCCAGCCGTCCAGCGGCAACTGCCGATAACCCAGCCAGGCCAGCGGCAGCAGCGCGCCAACACCCAGCATCTGCCCCAGCACGCGGCGGCGATCTGGATCGGGGCGGTCCAGGCAAGCCACCGCCAATGGCGCCGGTACCTGGGCGAAGCGCTGGCGCAGCCCCTCGGCCTTCTGCCACAAGGCTTCATGGGCGGCACTGCGGGCGCGCCAGCGTTGCAGCGCAGCAGCCTGCTCCGTGTCGAGCTGGCCGGCATCCTGCAAGGCCAGCCACTGTGCTGCCTCACGGGCCAACTGGCGTGCGCCGACCTCCGCCGGGGCGCTCACAGGTCCACCAGCAGGCAGTGTTCGTATGCCTTGGCCATATAGCGTTTCACCGTACGCTCGGACACCTCCAGTCGCGCGGCGATGCTGGCGTAGTCCAGCCCTTCGAGCTGCGACCAGAGAAAGGCCCGGCGTACCACGGCAGGCAGGCCATCGAGCAGGTCATCCAGGGCCTGCAAGGTTTCCAGCAGCAACCAGCGCTGCTCCGGTGACGGTGCAAGCGCCTCGGGCAGGTTGGCGAGGGCGTCCAGGTAGGCCTGCTCGAGGCTGCGCCGCTTGTAATGATTGACCAGCAACCGACGCCCGACCGTCAGCAGGTAGGCCCGTGGCTCGCGCAGGCTCGGCACGGCCTTGGCCTGCTGCGCCGCGAGGACCCGCAGGAAGGTGTCGTGGGTCAGGTCCGCCGCCGTCCAGGCATCGCCCAGGCGCCGGTGCAACCAGCCTTGCAGCCAGCTGCGATGGTCGCGATAGAGGGTGTTGAAGCTGGATTCGGGTGCCGCGGCGGGGTCGGACATTCGGAGGCACACTGGGGAAGGATGAGATACGAATGCGAGTGATTCTAATTATTTCTCATGCGCTCGCCAAGGTGCTCTGCTGTGATCCGCCCGCGAAGCGGCGGCAAGAGCCACCGGCAAAATCCGATTAAACCCTCATCTACCTCTCCCTTCTAAACAGTTTGTGCCCCACGGCACACCCTGCAATCAACACCACCTCGGAGGGGGACCCGATGGACGAACGATTTCTGCAGTTGCTGACCACCACCACGGTATTCGGCATCTCCATCCTCAACCTGCTGCTGGCCCTGACGGTGACCGTGATCACCTTCCTGGTGACGCGCTGGGCGCTGAGTTTCCTCAAGCGCCGCGCCCGCCAGTGGTCCAGCCATGACGGGCAGCTCAGCAAGCTCATCACCCAGGTACTCGAAGGCACCAGCAACTTCCTGCTGATGCTCGCCTCGCTGCTGGTCGGCCTTGGCGTGCTGGACCTGCCGGAACGCTGGCTGGACCGGGTCGGCAGCCTGTGGTTCGTGGTCGCAGCCTTGCAGATCGGCCTGTGGGCCAACCGCGCCATCGCCATTGGCCTGACCCGCTACTTCGCCCGCCACGACACCGGCAACACCTATCGCGGCAGCGCGCTGGCGACCCTGTCGGGCTGGGGCGCGCGGGTGCTGCTGTGGTCGGTGGTGCTGCTGGCGATGCTGTCGAACCTGGGCGTGAACATCACCGCCTTCGTCGCCAGCCTTGGCGTCGGCGGCATCGCCGTGGCCCTGGCGGTGCAGAATGTGCTGGGCGACCTGTTCGCCTCGCTGTCGATTGCCGTCGACAAACCGTTCGAGGTCGGCGACTTCATCGTCATCGGCTCGCTCGCCGGCACCGTGGAGAACATCGGCCTGAAGACCACACGCATCCGTAGCCTCGGTGGCGAGCAGATCGTCATGGCCAACGCCGGCATGATCAGCAGCACCATCCAGAACTACAAGCGCCTGCAGGAGCGACGCATCGTCTTCGAGTTCGGCCTGTCGTACGACACGCCCACGGAGGCGGTGAAAAAGGCCCCGGCGATCGTCGAAGAGTCGATCAAAGCCCAGGGCCAGGTGCGCTTCGACCGCGCCCACCTGCGTGGCTTCGGCAAGGAGGCGCTGGAGTTCGAGGCCGTTTATATCGTCCTCGACCCCGGCTACAACCTGTACATGGATATCCAGCAGGCGATCAACTTCCAGTTGCTCGAGCGCTTCGCCAAGGTCGGCGCCAAGTTTGCCGTCGGCGCGCGCTCGATCAAGGTGACGGGCTTGCCGGAGGCCTCGAACCAGTTCACGCAGGTCAGGGGCCGAGACTCGCTGGGGAACTGAACGCTGCCCCGGCGCTACAGCCTCACCCCGCACATCCCGGCGATGATCGCCAGTGCAATGGCCGCGCAGGCGAGCAAGCCACTGCGCCAGATCAGACGTACGGTCCGCTCCTGCGCGCCGTGCGCCTGCATCACCACGCGCAGCCCCAGCAGCAGGTGCACCAGGACCAGAAACACACCCAGGGTGTAGTGCGGCACCAGGCGGATGTTCCAGGGATCGAACAACAGGCCGGTGGGCGCGCCGGTGGCGAAATTCCAGTCGGTGGGAATGCCCAGGTAGGTGCGGGCGTAGATGAACACCGAGTTCATGTGCCCAAGCACGAACAACGACAGGAACACCCCGGACGCCACCTGCAAGGTGCGCAGCCGATCCTGTACCCGCGCGCTCCAGCGCCAGGCCAGGTGCAGGCCGCTGACCACCTGGAAGACGAAGGCCATCACCAGCAGCGGTTCGATGAAGCCTGCCCGGTAAACGGTACGGCCGAGGTCCATGACCTGGGCGTGCAGCTCAGGCCCGACCAGCCCGGTCAGGTGATTGGCCAGGTGGAACAGCACGTACAGGCACAGAATCGCACCACTCACACCGTGGGCCACGCGCCAGCGACCGAGGCCCCCGGTGACGAATGCCCCCGCCTGCTGCCGCCCGCTCAGCAGCGCAAGCGTAGCCAACCCCAGCCACAGCACGCACCACACCAGCGGATCGGGCAGCGTGCTGCCCAGCAGCGCCTGCACCACGCCGAGGAACACATACAGGGTCGGCGCAGCCACGCTGGCATAGGCGAACCGGCGCACGCCCACCGACACCTCGGCACGCCCGGCCACCAGCAATCCCGGAATCGGTACCGCGAAGGCGAGTGCAAGCGCAATCACCGCGCCGATGCCATCCAGGCCGCTCGGCTCGCTGACATAGGCGTGGAACAGCATCAACAGAAACGGATACACCAGCACCGCCATCAGCGGTACGGCTAGCGGACTGCGGCTGCCCAGGCGCTCGAACGCCAGCGGTGCGGGTTGTTCGACAAGGGTCATGGACGCGCCCTCCCCTCAGCCAGACTGTCCAGCAGCCGCTCATGCTCGACGCGCAGTTGCGCAGGCTCAAGTACTGCGGTGCCCTGCAAAGCCAGGTAATGCACCGAATGCAGGCCGATGCAGGCAAAGGCGGCGCTCAGGTAAGGGGTGAGAAAGTCCGGCTGGCTGGGACGCTCGCCGCTGAAAAAACCACCGGCAGCGATCGCCACATGCACCGGGCGATCGGCGAGCAGGCCGGTCTTGCGTCCCTCGGCTGTACGACCGATGGTGCGTCCGACGCGCAGTACCTGGTCGAGCCAGGCCTTGAACACCGATGGCACGGTGAAATTGTGCATCGGTGTACCGATCACCAGCACGTCGGCGTGCTCGACTTCCACGATCAGTTGCTCGGACAGCGTCATGGCCGAGCCAGCCAGTGCCTCCTGCAGCGCCTGGGGCGACTGCAGGCCGTCGGCGTAGGCTGCCGACGCATGGGCGATGGGCGCCAGGCCCAGGTCACGGCGGGTCACCCGCACCTGGGGCATGTCTTTGGACAAGTGGGCGACAAGCGCTGCCGAAAGCGCCCGGCTGTGGGAGTCGGCCCTGGTGCTGCAATCGATATGCAGAATATTCATGCGGGGGTTCCGAACAGGGGCTTGCGGATGCAGGCCAGTGGACACGGGCTCATCGGTAGTCTCCGGGAGTGGGAAAAGCGAAACGTCGGGCTACAGGGCCTGGCTGAAGTGCATGGCCTTGGCCAGCAGGCCCTGGCGGAAATAGAAACGCTGGCCCAAGGCGTTGCCCAGCGCGGTATCGAGCACAAGGTGCGCGCAGCCCTGTGCCCGGGCCTCCTCGCGCAAGGCATCGATCAGGGCCGCGCCGAGGCCGTGGCTGCGGGCCTCGACGCTGGCGACCAGGTCATCGACATACAGGAAGCGTCCGTAGAGCAGGTTCTCCTGCAACCGGTAACCGGCCAGCGCCTTGGCCTCCTCGCCCTGCCAGGCCGCCAGCAGGCGATAGTTCTGGCCGGCCTGGCGCCGTACCTGGTCAATGAACGCGGCGGTATCGGCAAGATGGGGTCGCAGTTCGCTCATCACTGCAAAGCAGGCTTGCAACTGCGCGTCGGTTTCAACGTGGGCCAGGCGAAAGGTATTCATGGCATGTGTCTCTTGAGGTCTGGTCGCCACTCTAGGAAGATCATGACCTACCTCACAGGTGCAAGAATCGCTCAATTGAATGGGACATGCCCCATGGACCTGCAGCAGCTCAAACCCAGCCGCGAACATACCGCGCCCATCTACCTGCAGCTCTACCAGCGCTATCGCGAAGCGATTGCCAAAGGCAAGCTGCGAGCGGGTGACCGAGTGCCCTCGGTGCGCAGCCTGGCCAGTGAGCTGAACCTGGCCCGGGGCACGGTGGAGATGGCTTACCAGATGCTGGTCGGCGAAGGCTATTTCATCACCCGCGGAGCGGCGGGCACGAGGGTTGCGCCAGGACTGTGCAAACTGTCCGGCAGCGCCCAGATCAACCTCGAGCAGGCTGCCCCCTCGCCGCAGCAGAAACAGGACCCACGCACCGAGCTGCCGCCCTTCCGCCTCGGGCTGCCAGCCTTGGATGCCTTCCCGCGCAAGACCTGGGCGCGTCTGGCAGCGCGTCACCTGCGCGGCCTCGACAATCCGGCCATGATCACACCACCGCCCGCCGGCCATACGCAATTGCGGCGCGCCATCGCCACCTACCTGGGCATTTCCCGCGGCATCAACTGCAGCCATGAGCAGGTGTTCGTCACCAATGGCTACCGTGGCGCGCTCGACCTGGTATGCCGAACCCTGCTGCGCCCCGGCGACCTGGGCTGGTACGAAGACCCGGGCTACCTGCACGCGCGCCAGTGCCTGGAGCACCTCGGCATGCGCCTGCAACCGGTGGCGGTGGACCGCGACGGCCTGGATGTCGCGCAAGGTCGGCGCCTGGCGGCGCAGGCGCGGTTCGCGGTGGTCACACCGACCCACCAGAGCCCAATGGGCGTAGCACTCAGCCTGCAGCGGCGACTGGACCTGCTGGACTGGGCCATGGGCGCCGATGCCTGGATCGTGGAGGACGACTACGACAGCGAATTCCGCTATCACGGCCGCCCCCTGCCTGCGCTCAAGAGCCTGGACCGCGAAGGGCGCGTGCTCTACACCGGCACCTTCAGCAAAGTGCTGTATCCCGGCCTGCGCCTGGCCTATCTGGTGGTGCCGATTTCCCAGGTCGAGCGCTTCAACCACAGCGCCTGTCACCTGCCAGGCCCTGGGGCCATCGCGCCGCAGGCGACCGTGGCGCAGTTCATGGAGCAAGGCCACTTTGCCCGCCACCTGAACAAGATGCGCAAGCTGTACGCCTCCCGTCGCGGCTACCTGGTCGATGCCTTGCAGGAACGCCTGGGCACACGCCTGAGCGTGCAACAGCAGGCCGGAGGCATCCATGTGCTGGCGCATATCCTGGATGCAACCGACGAGCGCCTGCTCGCCTCCAGCGCACGAGCCGAGGGCATGGCGCTGCACGCACTGGGCGAGTGGCGGGCCCAACCCTCGCCAGAGCAAGGGCTGCTGATGGGCTTTGCCAATTTCATCTGCGCCGAAGACGCGATAGCAGCGGTAAGCCAGTTGGAAGCGGTGTGGAAGGCGCTGGACGACACAGGAAGGGTCAAAACACACAGAAACAAATGAACACCTTTTGTTTCAATTTCCAAGTACAAACAAATTCTTACAATTGATTTGTTAATGTAAATGGAATTAACAAGCTCTTGCTCAGGTGATTATCCCGCTGGGGAATCGGACCAGAATCCGGCTGTCAACCTACCCCACAGGAACCACACGATGAGCAACCTTCCCGTTTCCCGCAGCCACTACCTGACCGTCACCCTGGTCGCAGCGGTCACCGCCGCCGCAGCCTCCGCCACAGCCCTCGCCATGCAAGTGCCGGTCTGGGCCATGTTCATCGGCTGGATCGCTTTCTTCACCCGCGGCCTGACCACCCGCTCGACATTGGAGAACCTGGGCTGCGTCTGGCTCGGCCTGGTCTTCGGCGCGTTGGCGGCAGCAGGCGTGGGCCTGCTCGCGCCGAGCGTCGGCGCATTGCTGGCGATCCCGATAGTGGTGTTCCTGGTGGCAGTCATCGTGGTCAGCCTGCGCGGCCTGCCGGTGATGAACAATCTGCTGTGCTACTTCCTGGGCCTGGTGGCCTGGTTCGCCGCACACCTTGAGCCGTCGCTGGAGAGCCTGGCGCACATGGCCGGCGCCAGCACCCTCGGTTCGCTGGCAGGCTGGATCTCGCACTACAGCCCACGCAAGATCTTCGTGGCCTGACTTGGCCCGGGAGCCAGAGGCAGAGCGCGTGGTGTTCTGTTCGCGGGCCGGCGGACGAGGCGATTGCCGAACTAGGCCTAACAAAGGCCGTTGGTTTATGCACGGAATGTGCTACCCAAAAAAATGAAAAAATGGAAGTAAACGCTATGTTTATTTAGTCGTATATATCTCCCACTCTATAGTTGAAAAATTACTCGGAATTCGGGCAGCGCTTCCACCCGCCGCCCTGCAGTAGCGTCAATCAGGAGCGACACCACAAGGAGGTTCGATGCTCAACCGAACAGCGGAGGACTGGCAACGTCTGGGCCACCTCCCGACGCTACTCGAAGCGTTGCCCGCGCTGGTGCGCGAGCTAGGGTTTCGCTACTACCGTTTCAGCTTTGCAAGCTGCACCCATGCGGTCAGCGCAGGCAATCTGGTAACGGGCTCGGAAGCGATTATTCAGGCCGCGCTGGATTTGCGAGCCCATCACCTGCAGCGCTCAAACATCCCGTTGATCTGGGAGCCCAAGGCCTTTGCTACAGCGCCCTCGCTCTGGGCCCAGGCCCAGCGCCTCGGTCTTCGCCACGGGTGGCTACAGCCTCTGCATGAAGGCGTTGCCCACAGCTGCCTGGCGCTGTTGCGGCCTCACGTCAGCGTGTCTGCTACAGAGCATTATCAGAACGCAGCATCAGCGCTCTGGCTGGGTGAATTCCTCCACCGCACGGCAGCGCAAAGTGATGCAGCGCTCAAGTCCAATCGCGGGTGCGTTTGAACATCCCACATACACGCGAGATGAGCGCGACGGCGCAAGCCCGGATTTCATGGACTAATTTCTGGACTCAATAAGTCCGGATGCTCATGGATGGGAGTGGCTTTGACTGAAACGAAAAAAGACGCCGAAGCGTCTATTTTCAAGTATCTACAGACTTCCATGGAACTCTGTAGATCGATATTTGGAGCGGGAAACGAGACTCGAACTCGCGACCCCGACCTTGGCAAGGTCGTGCTCTACCAACTGAGCTATTCCCGCTAAATGGCGTCCCCTAGGGGACTCGAACCCCTGTTACCGCCGTGAAAGGGCGGTGTCCTAGGCCACTAGACGAAGGGGACATACCCAACGCTTTTCAGCGCACCAGCTATAAAGCCTTGCGGCTTGCACTGGATTTATTTCACAGCCCTGCCTCAGGCAGCACCGTGAAAATTGGAGCGGGAAACGAGACTCGAACTCGCGACCCCGACCTTGGCAAGGTCGTGCTCTACCAACTGAGCTATTCCCGCGTCGTGATGGGTGCCATTCTAGCGAACTGCCAGGGAAGGTCAACCCCTTGATTCAAAAAAAGTTTTACTTCTGCTCGGAGCCTTCGCGCAGGTGCGGCCAGGCCGCCAGCAGGTAATGCACCATCGACACCAAAGTCAGGCCTGCGGCCACCAGCAACAGCCCGTAACCGAGTGCGACCCAGAAGGTCAGCACCGGCGGATTGCCCAGCAGGATGACCAGCGCCAGCATCTGCGCGGCGGTCTTCCACTTGCCCAGGTTCGACACCGCCACATGCGCCCTCGCCCCCAGCTCGGCCATCCACTCGCGCAGAGCCGATACCACGATTTCACGCCCGATGATCACCGCTGCGGGCAGCGTCAGCCAGAAGTTGGCGTGCACCTGCACCAACAGTACCAGCGCCACGGCAACCATCAGTTTGTCGGCGACAGGATCCAGAAACGCCCCGAACGGCGTGCTCTGCTGAAGACGACGGGCCAGATAGCCATCGAGCCAGTCAGTTGCGGCGGCGATGGCGAACACGCTGCTGGCGGCTACGTAACTCCAGTGATAAGGCACGTAGAACAGCAGAATGAAGATCGGGATGAGCAGGACGCGTAGAACGGTGAGCAGATTTGGAATATTCATCGGTACGACTGGCTGCGAGTTGAACCCGGCATTCTACTCGCTATGCAGGCTCGCATAAATCGACTCGGCAAGCTTTTTACTGATGCCGGGTGCCTTTGCAATCTCGTCGACACTGGCGCGGTTGAGCTCCTGCAGGCCGCCGAAATGTTTCAGCAAGTCTCGACGGCGCTTCGGTCCGACCCCTGCGACGTCTTCGAGGCTGGACGTACGGCGGGCCTTGCCGCGACGTGCGCGGTGACCAGTGATGGCAAAACGGTGCGCCTCATCACGAATCTGCTGAATCAGGTGCAGTGCCGGAGAGTCGCCCTTGAGGGTGAATTCGTGGGCTACATCGTTGAGATACAACGTCTCGAAGCCGGCCTTGCGGGTCACTCCCTTGGCCACCCCGAGCAAGGTGAGGTCACTCAGCGCCAGCTCCTGCATGACTTCACGGGCCATGTTCAACTGTCCCTTGCCGCCGTCGACCAACAACACATCGGGCAACTTGCCCTCGCCGTCCTTGATTCGCCCGAAACGGCGAGTCAGAGCCTGGTGCATGGCAGCATAGTCGTCACCGGCAGTGACACCTTCGATGTTGAAACGGCGGTAGTCGGACTTGAGCGGGCCTTCAGGGCCGAACACCACGCACGAGGCCACCGTAGCCTCGCCGCTGGAGTGACTGATGTCGTAGCACTCCAGGCGCTGCGGCACCTCCGGCAGGTTGAGCACCTGAGCCAAGGCCTCGAAACGTGCGGCCATGTGCTGGCGGTTGGCCAGACGAGCGTTGAGCGCCTGCTCGGCGTTGGTCACGGCCAGTTGCTGCCAGCGCGCCCGAGTCCCTCGGACTCGGTGACTGATGGCCAGGTCGCGACCGCGCAAAGTCTGTACCGCTTCAGTGATGGCTTGGAAGTCCTCGTGGACCACATTGACGATCAGCTCCCCCGGTAGCTCTCGCTCGGCGTTGCCCAGGTAGTACTGGGAAAGGAAGGCCGCCATCACTTCGGACACCTCCTCCTCGATACCCACCTGCGGGAAGAAGTTCTTGCTCCCCAGCACGCGCCCGCTGCGTACGCTGATCAGGTGCACACAGGCCCCGCCCGGGTTGACGAAGGCGGCGACGACATCGACGTCACCGGACCCGCCTTCCATGTACTGCTGGTCCTGGACGCGACGCAACAAGGCGATCTGATCGCGCAGCTCGGCGGCCTTCTCGAAATTCAGCGCCATGGCGGCCTGCTCCATCTCGGCGTTGAGCTCGTTGCCCAACTGCTGGCTACGCCCCTCGAGGAACATCACCGAATGCCGTACGTCTTCGGCATACTCCTCGGGCGTGACCAGGCCGACGCACGGCCCCTTGCAGCGCTTGATCTGGTATTGCAGGCACGGCCGGGTGCGGTTGGCGTAATAACTGTCCTCGCACTGACGCACCGAGAAGGCTTTCTGCAGCAGGCTCAGGCTTTCACGGATCGCCCCGGCGCTGGGATAAGGGCCGAAGTAGCGGCCCTTGGCTTTTTTCGCGCCACGATGTATGCCCAGGCGTGGGAAATCGCCGTCGGAAAGAAAGACGTAAGGGTAGGATTTGTCGTCCCGCAACAAAATGTTGTAGGGCGGACGCCACTCCTTGATCAGCGTCTGCTCGAGCAGCAGCGCCTCGGTCTCGTTCGCGGTAATGGTGGTTTCGACCTGAGCGATGCGCCCCACCAGTGCGGCCGTTTTCGGCGCCAGGCCAGTCTTGCGGAAGTAGCTGGCCAGACGCTTCTTGAGGTTCTTGGCCTTGCCTACGTAAAGCAGCCGGGACTCGGCATCGAACATCCGGTACACGCCTGGGCGACCGCTGCAGGTCGCCAGGAACGCGCTGGCATCAAAGAGTTGGGACATGGGGGATTACAGGCTTGCGTCAACCATACCGTGGCGAACGGCCAGCAATGTCAGTTCGACGTCGCTGGTGACCGAGAGTTTTTCGAAGATCCGATAACGGTAAGTATTGACGGTCTTGGGGGACAGACACAACTTGTCTGAGATGATCTGCACTTTCTGGCAGCCGACAATCATCAGGGCAATCTGGATTTCCCGCTCCGACAGCGCATCGAACGGTGACCCCTGGGGCTGGAACGATTTGAGCGCCAGCTGCTGGGCGATCTGCGGGCTGATGTAGCGCTGCCCCGCGAAGGCCAGGCGGATAGCCTGGACCATTTCGTCGAGCCCCGCGCCCTTGGTCAGGTATCCTGCGGCGCCTGCCTGCAGCAAGCGCGTGGGAAACGGGTCTTCCTCGCATACGGTGACGGCGACCACTTTGGTATCCGGGTGACTGCGTAGCAATTTGCGCGTGGCTTCCAGGCCACCGATTCCGGGCATCTTGACGTCCATGAGGACTACGTCAGGTTTCAGCTCACGGGCAAGCTTGAGGGCGGCTTCGCCCGAATCCGCCTCGCCGACCACTTGCAGCCCATCGATATCGGCCAGCATGCGCGTGATACCGGTACGCACCAGATCGTGATCATCGACCACAAGTACCCTAATCAAGCAGACACCTCGTCATGGGGGCGATTGGATCCGGCCACCTTAACAAAAAATTTCATCACGAACCTAGCGCAAAGCGTCATTGGCATATGCCTGGCGGTCTGCCCTTCGCAGGCGAGTCTTTTCGTAGCTTTCGTTATCTGCCGCCAGACGCCCGAGCAGGTGCCAGATCGCTGCCCGATCGGCTGAAGTCAGCCGTCGCAACATACCCAGCACGCGGCTCTCATCGCCACTGAGGCATTCCAATGGCGCTGGCGTGCGCAGGCCGCTGAGTACGTACGCAGCATCGACGCCCTTTGCGGCGAGCGCCGCCAGATAATCGATGCGTGGCGTGCGCTCCCCACTTTCGTACTTGCCTTGGGCGTTTGGCTCGACACCCCCGATGTCGCCGAACACTCGCTGGGTCAATCCCAACCGCTCGCGCTCTTCCCTCAAACGCAGACCGAATCCTTTCATTCGACTCCCTTCCTCTCTCGATCAGATAGCCCTGGGCGCGTCCGGCCCCCAGGCGAATAGCCACGAATCCAGTTGGCACTATGCACATTGGATCCAACCAACACAAGCTACTATTACGGCACTTGTCTAAACCTGTACCGACATCAAGACCTCGCGCCCGTGACCATGACATTGCGCTGCATACGAACGAAACAGTCGTCCTCCCCTATTTCGACAAAGCCCGACCGTGCGTAGAGTCGCCTGGCCGGGTTACTGCGGAACACCATCAGGCGCAGTAACGGCAAACGACGTTGCGCTGCCCATCCGGCCAACTGCCCCAGCACCCAGGATCCAACGCCGTGCCCGCGGTACTCGGGCAGCAGATGCAGTTCGCGAATGAACAAAGCCTGGCGGTCCTGACTGAGGCTGCAGAAACCCAGCACTTGCTCTTCCGCCTTCACCAGCCACTGCTCGCGCCAGCTCCAAGCTTCGTCAAATGCCTCTTCGATCCATAACAGGTCGAACTCGCGGTAGTACGGGAGCATGGCGCGCCGCGTCAGATCGCGGGCGAAGGTACGACAGCCTGCGGTAGCCGGAACGAGTTCAAGTGATATTTGAGTCATAGCATCTCTATCCGCCTGGCTCCTGGGCATAACACACCGGTGAACTGCCCGGCCCCCTTCGCTCGAGCTCTTCTTCCAGCCAGTCGGCGAGCACCCGGGCATTGTTGTGCGCAGTATCCTTGCCTGCGAACAACAGGGTCAGGGTCCCCTTGGCCGCCAGATCCAACAGCGGATACCAATGCTCAGGATGGGCCGCCAGTTCGGCACGGTAGTGCTCGGAAAAACCGGCAAAGTCCATATCCCCGGCATGAAACGCCCTGCGCAGCGCATCCGACGGTGCAACGTCGCGCAACCACTGCCCGTGCAAGGCATCCTTGCGCATATTGCGTGGCCACAAGCGATCGACCAGCACGCGCTGTCCGTCCTCAGGCGAAACCGATTGGTACACGCGCTTGCAACAGATCATCGAATTTTCCGGCGCTATTTTCACCTTCAGCCTACGACTAACATTGACCAAGGTCACGCGACAGCCATTCGATCAACAACAGACAGCCGCTGCGCAACCCTCGCCCGGGGCAAAAAAAGAGGCCGCGCGGGCGGCCTCGATCAAGTCAACCCGGAATTTTCAGCCCACGCTGCACCGCAGGACGTTCCAGGAATTTCGCCAGCACTCGCTGCACTTCCTTGAACGCCTCGAAGCCCACCAGATCACGGGCGTCGTAGCGATCCACCAGATTGCGCACCCAGGGGAAAATGGCGATGTCAGCGATGCTGTACTCATCGACCATCCACTCACGGCCCTTCAGGTGACGATCGAGCACACCGAGCAGACGCTTGGATTCGTTGACGTAGCGATCACGCGGACGCTTGTCCTCGTAATCCTTGCCGGCGAAGAAATGGAAGAACCCCACCTGGCCGAACATTGGCCCAATGCCGCCCATCTGGAACATCAGCCACTGCAAGGTCTGATAGCGCTGCGCGGGGTCCTGGCTGAGCAACTGGCCAGTCTTCTCCGCCAGGTACTGGAGGATCGCCCCTGACTCGAACAGCGGCAATGCCTGCCCGCCGGGACCGTCGGGATCGAGAATCGCAGGGATCTTGTTGTTGACGCTGAGCGAGATGAACTCGGGTGTCAGCTGATCGTTGGTCTCGAAGCTGACCTTGTGTACCTCATAGGGCAGGCCGATCTCTTCGAGCATGATCGAGACCTTGACGCCATTGGGTGTGGCCAGCGAGTAGAGTTGCAGGCGCTCGGGGTGCTGCGCCGGCCACTTCTGTGTGATGGGAAAAGCGGACAGATCGGTCATGGTCGATTCCGAATGCGAAGGGATCATCACTCTAGAACCAACGTCAAGGTTTGACCATGGCCTTCCAGATATCGAAAGTGACGCCCCCACACGGGTGCGCCACTTGTCGCTGGATCAATAGCGTGGCAGGAATGGCTACCCGCCCCTAGGGTTCAGCTACGCTCGTGCGCCTGCCGCTTGAGCTTTTCGGTGTCGACACGCACGAACACCGAATCGGCGCGGACGGTCAGCACGTCCCCGGCCCAGACCTCACAGATGACTCGGCTCTTGCGCCCGACCTCACCTTCGACCCTGGCCTTGAGCAGCAACTCGACACCCATGGGCGTAGGTTTGAGGTAGGTCAGGCTGAGGGTGCCGGTGACACAGTCAATACGCGGCAAGCTGCCCGGCTCGCGCCCTTCGGCCCGGTAATGGTAGGCCATTGCGGTCCAGTTGGAATGGCAGTCCACCAGCATCGCCAGCAGGCCACCGTAGACCAATCCGGGCCAGCCGATGAAGTCGCTGTCAGGTGAGTGCCGGCACAGCAGGTGCACGCCGTCGCTGTCCCAGTGGCTCTGGATATGCAGGCCACTGGGGTGGGAACAACCGCAGCCATAGCAGGAGCCTTCGGGCGCCGCCAGTTGCTGGAGGGAGAGTGCTTTCTCGTTCATACGCTTCCTGTGCTTGTTGGAATGGGAAGGATGGCGGGAGGATGGTAGCGCTCCCCCCCTTCCTTGTGCACTCACCTGCAGCGGCAACACCGGATGAGCGCAAGCCTCAAACGACTTGCACCCGACCAGCCCTCTCTCGCCGCCGTGTCACGGAAATCAGCAGGATCACCGCCGTAACCCCGGCCGTCATCAGGGTTTCGTAGCGATAAGCATCGCTGAACAGCATGTACCCCAGCACCAGTACGATAGTCCCGATCACCAGCCAGGTGAGCCATGGGAACAACCACATCTTCAATGCAAGCTCCGTCCCCTCACGCTCAGCCCGCGCACGCATGCGCAGTTGCGAAACAGCAATCACCAGGTACACCAGCAGGGCGATGGCCCCCGTGGTCGACAACAGGAAACCGAATACCTTGCCCGGGAACACGTAGTTGACGAAGCAGCCGGCGAAACCCGCCAGCGTCGAAAGGATCACTGCTACGGTCGGCACACCAGCCCCGGAAATACGCCGGGTCATGCTCGGCGCCTCACCGCGAGCGCCCAACGAATAGAGCATCCGCGAGGCCGTGTAGAGCCCGGAGTTCATGCAACTGGTCACCGCCACCAACACCACCAGATCGACCACCAGCTTGGCGCCCGGCACATTGAGCACCTCCAGGACGCGCTGGAACGAGCCCACGGCCTTGAGCCCCGGATCGTTCCAAGCTACCAGCGACACCACCAGGAAGATCGACGCCAGGTAGAAGATAGCGATGCGATACACCACAAGGTTGGTGGCACGACGGATCTTCTCCTTGGGGTTGGCGGTTTCATCGGCGGCAATGGTGACGATCTCGGCACCGAAGAAGGAGAAGATAGTGATCAGCACGCCCCCCAGCACCGTGCCAAAGCCATTGGGCATGAAGCCTCCGTTGGCCCACAGCTGGCTGACGCCGGAGACCTTGGCCAACGGCCATACGCCGAACAGTGCCAGGCTGCAGATGATGATGAAGGCGAGAATGGCGACCACCTTGATCAACGCGAACCAGTACTCGAAGGCGCCGAAGTTCTTCACGCTGACCAGGTTGGTCCCCGACAGCAGCACCATGATCAGGAAGGCGAATAGCCAGGACGGCACATCGGGAAAATAGGCATGGAGGATATCGGCGCCAGCGATCGCCTCGACCGGGATGATCAATACCCAGAACCACCAGTACAGCCAGCCGATGGTGAAACCGGCCCAAGGTCCGATGGCCTCGGTGGCGTAGGTGGAAAACGAACCGCTGTTGGGGTTGGCGATGGCCATTTCGCCAAGCATGCGCATCACCAGCAGCACCAGCAGGCCGGTCATGGCATAGGAAATGAGGATCGCCGGGCCTGCCGTGGCGATGGCGTTGGAGGAGCCGATGAACAGGCCGGCACCAATGATGCCTGCGATGGAAATCATGGACACCTGGCGCGAAGTCAGGCCGTGCTGCAGCGAACGCTGTTTCTTTTGTTGTGACGATGCCATGGGGAACCCTCTGATGGGTCGGCCGCCGCAAAAGCGGCGATGAGTCTGAGCAGATTTTGTTGTAGGTCTGTGCTGTTGTTTCTTGTTGTTGTGCAGTTTTCGCTGTCACTGCGCACAGGACAGGAAGTTGGAGTAAGGGGTGTTTTTTCTCTTGCCTCTCCATCGGGTTGTAATCGTTGATCCAGGTCAGTATTAATCTATAGGCGTGGCTCAACAAACGACCTTTTAGAAACACATGATTCCGTTTTGGAATGCATTTCTTATTTTTCCTGCCTGGTAACGCCTGTCATGTCCAAACGCCTGATGCCCTCCACCACCGCCCTGCAATGCTTCGAGGCAGCCGCCCGCCACCTGAGCTTTACCCGTGCGGCGCAGGAGTTGCACCTCACCCAGAGCGCGGTGAGCAAACAGGTCGCACAGCTCGAGGACATGTTGTCCCACCCGCTGTTCCAGCGTATTCGCCGACGCCTGCACCTGACCCCGGCAGGCGCGCTGTACCTCACCGAAGTGAACAAGATCCTCACCCAGATCGACATCTCCAGCCGCTACATCCTCAGCTACGGCGACGAGACCGAAGTCCTGCGCATCGCCACCCAACCCACCTTCGGCGCGCGCTGGCTGGTGCCACACCTCAAAGGTTTCGGCGAACGCCATCCGCGCATCCACCTGGACGTGCGTAACGAACTGGAGCCATTCGACCTCGTGCAGGCCAAGGTCGATATCGCGTTCTTCTTTGGCCAGGGCACCTGGCCCGGCGCCACCTGCCTGGAGCTGTTCAGCGAGGAGGTGGTGCCGGTGTGCGCACCACAACTGTTGCAGGCACATGCGTTCGGCAGTGCCCAGTCGCTGACCGAGCACCGTCTGCTGCAATGCGCATCGAGGCCCGAAGCCTGGCACGAGTGGTTCCTTGGGCTGGGGCTGCACAGCCAGAACAGCTACCACGGACCACGCTTCGACACCTTCTACCTGTGTATCCGCGCAGCCATCGCAGGCTGCGGAATTGCCCTGATTCCGCGTTATCTGGTGGCCGAGGAACTGAGCGAAGGCAAGCTGGTGGTGCCGTGGAATCATCCGGTGGCGAGCAATGGCCGGCACTTCATGGCCCATGCCGAGCATGCGGCCGAGGTGCCCAAGGTGAAGGCCTTCGTGGAGTGGATCCTGGAACGGGCAGCTGAAGAGGGTTAAAAGTCGAACTTCGAGAATCCAAGGAATGATCCCAATCGAATAATTCGTTTGCCGAACACACATTCATCGCGCTTGGATAATAAGAAATTCGAACAAGGTTCCGTGCGTCCATGAATCAGGAAAGTATCAGCCAGTCCATCGCCATCGTTCACCCGATCACACTTTCCCATGGCCGCAACGCCGAAGTATGGGATACCGACGGCAAGCGCTATATCGACTTCGTCGGCGGTATCGGCGTGCTCAACCTGGGACACTGCAACCCGGCAGTGGTCGAGGCCATTCAGCACCAGGCCGCCCGCCTAACCCACTACGCCTTCAACGCGGCTCCCCATGCGCCTTATCTTGCCCTCATGGAGCAACTGAGAGCGTTCGTTCCAGTGAACTACCCGCTCGCCGGCATGCTCACCAACAGCGGCGCCGAAGCCGCGGAGAACGCGTTGAAGGTGGCCCGTGGCGCCACCGGCAAGCGCGCGGTCATCGCCTTCGACGGCGGCTTCCATGGCCGCACCCTGGCCACCCTCAACCTCAACGGCAAGGTCGCCCCCTACAAGCAACGCGTGGGTGAGCTGCCGGGGCCGGTCTATCACCTGTCCTACCCCAGTGCCGATACCGGCGTGACCTGCGAACAGGCACTCAAGGCCATGGAGCGGCTGTTCAGCGTCGAGCTCGCGGTCGAGGATGTCGCAGCCTTCATCCTCGAACCGGTGCAAGGCGAAGGCGGCTTCCTCGCGCTCGACGCCACCTTCGCCCAAGCCCTGCGCCGCTTCTGCGACCAGCATGGCATTCTCATCATCATCGACGAGATCCAGTCCGGTTTCGGACGCACCGGCCAGCGCTTCGCCTTCCCACGCCTGAGCATCGAACCGGATCTTCTGTTACTGGCCAAGAGCATCGCCGGCGGCATGCCGCTGGGTGCAGTGGTCGGCCGACGTGAACTGCTGGATGCCCTGCCCAAGGGCGGGCTTGGCGGCACCTATTCAGGCAACCCCATCGCCTGTGCCGCGGCCCTGGCCAGCCTGGCGCAGATGAGCGACGAGAACCTTGCCACCTGGGGCGAGCGCCAGGAGCAGGCCATCGTGAGACGCTTCGAACACTGGAAGGCCAGTGGCCTGTGCCGTTACCTGGGGCGCCTGACCGGCGTTGGCGCGATGCGAGGGATCGAGTTCGTCAACCCCGACGGCAGCCCGGCGCCTGCGCAACTGGCCAAGGTAATGGACGCTGCACGAGCCAATGGGTTGCTGCTGATGCCCAGTGGCAAGGCCCGCCACATCATTCGCCTGCTGGCGCCGCTGACCATCGAAGCCGAAGTACTCGAGGACGGGCTGGATATTCTCGAACAGTGCCTGGCCGCACTGGACTGAGACTCAGAGCCCCAGTTCTTCTGGCGTGAGCATGTCGGACTCGAAGGCGATCCAGCCGCCTTCGAGCTCGGCATGGCCGTTGACGATCGGGCCGTAGTAAGTCAGGCCGTTCTCAAGCGTGACACAGATATGCGTGGCCGACTTTTCAGGAGCCGCGAGCGTACCGACGAAATGCACCTTCTTCAGCGTTTCGGTCACCGCCTCGAGACCGATGCGCATGCCTGGATTCTCCGAAGCCTCGGCGTCCCCGCCACGGTCTTCGGCGCTGACAGTCACAGTGGCGATGTAGGGGTACTTGGTACTCAAGCGGGGTTACCTCGATCAGATGGAGTGGCAGCTGTCGCCAGGGCCCGCCAGGGTACGGCAGCACGAACAGGACCGCGAGCGAATAATACGCCTTGGGCCCTGAGACGCCCTCCCCACAACAGATATCTCCTACGCAATCACAGCCTTGAAGCTGATTATGGGGTAGATCACCTACCTCTAGGATGGCGCCTTCAACCTACACTGAAGAAGACATTATCCAATGCGCAAGACCCTGATGTTGTTCCCGGCGCTGGCCATGCTGATGGTTGCCGGCCACGCGGCAGCACAGAGCTGCCCTGCAGCCTCCGAAATCACCCAGAAGCCTCTCGACGGCGGTGGCTACGCCTATCAAGCCCCCGGCGGCTGGAGCGGCGACAATCCATTCGCCGACCAGGACGACCTCAAAAGCTTCAAATTCACCGCCGTCAAGTTGAAGGAAAACGTGGTGCTGTGTGACTACGAGGCGGACGCACTGGGTGGCGCGCGCATGGCATTGCGCGAATCCAGGCAGCCAGACAAGGGCAACTGGAACGACGGCTTCTGCAAGTCGGCCAACCCCGTCGACTGCACCTTCAAGTAAGCCTGAAAGTTGGTCCTTGCATGCCTCGGCTGGTATTGTGCCCGCCGAGGCATGCCCCACCACACGAGGACCCAGAGTGAGCGCCGAAGAACCCCTGATCGCCGACCTGTTCGAGGTCGACAAACGCCTGACCCTCAAGCCCGTCGTGGACTTCAACACCTACCTGCGCAACGCCTTCGGCGACGGCGCCTGCCGCTGTCATCGCTGCGTCGAGCTGAACGGCGACGAAAGCAGCTACAGCCACCGCCACACCTTCGAGTTCGATGGCCGCCCGATGCATCGGCGCTTCGCCAGCACCGCAGGCAGCGATGTATTGCAAGCCTTGAAGAAAGCCTGGCTGTCGTACACCAAGAACGACCTGCCCCTGCTCGGCCAGCTCGATCTGCACACCCTGCGCACCTTCACCGAAACGAACCTGCATGAGCGGCTGCTGGCCCTGCTCCCGGCCAGCGGCCTGGCGCGCGAGGTCGATGGCACTTGGATACTGCAAGCCCAGGCCGACTGACAGCCCGGCGGCGCAGCAGGATTCTCCCGGTCTGCTACCGTGGGAGAATCCTCACCTGCAGGTGACCTGCCATGGCCCGCACTACCCCCATCGAGCTGTACCGCAATATCGGCATCGTCGCCCACGTCGATGCCGGCAAGACCACCACAACGGAACGCATCCTGTTCTACACCGGGGTCAACCACAAGATGGGCGAGGTCCACGATGGCGCCGCGACCATGGACTGGATGGCCCAGGAGCAGGAGCGCGGCATCACCATCACCTCGGCGGCGACCACGGCGTTCTGGCAAGGCTCGACCAAGCAGTTCGCCGACAAGTACCGTTTCAACATCATCGATACGCCCGGCCACGTCGACTTCACCATCGAGGTGGAGCGCTCGCTGCGCGTGCTCGATGGCGCGGTGGTGGTGTTCAGCGGCGCCGACGGGGTCGAGCCGCAGTCCGAGACGGTGTGGCGCCAGGCCAACAAGTACCACGTGCCACGCTTGGCCTACATCAACAAGATGGATCGCCAGGGGGCAGACTTCCTGCGCGTGGTGAAGCAGATCGACCAGCGTCTGGGCCACCACCCGGTGCCCATCCAGCTGGCCATCGGCAGCGAAGAAAACTTCATCGGCCAGATCGACCTGGTGAAGATGAAGGCCATCTACTGGAACGACGCCGACCAGGGCACCAGCTACCGCGAAGAACCGATTCCCGCCGAACTGCAGGCCCTGGCCGACGAATGGCGCGCGCACATGGTCGAGGCCGCGGCCGAAGCCAATGACGAACTGACCCTTAAGTTTCTTGAAGGCGAAGAGCTGAGCATCGACGAAATCAAGGCCGCCCTGCGTCAACGCACCATCGCCAACGAGATCGTACCGACCATCCTTGGCTCTTCGTTCAAGAACAAGGGCGTGCCACTGATGCTGGACGCTGTGATCGACTACCTCCCCGCCCCCAGCGAAATCCCTGCAATCAAGGGCACCGACCCGGACGACGAGGAAAAGCACCTCGAGCGCCATGCCGACGACAAGGAACCGTTCTCCGCACTGGCCTTCAAGATCGCCACCGACCCCTTCGTCGGCACCCTGACCTTCGCTCGCGTCTACTCCGGCGTACTCAGTTCCGGCAATGCGGTGCTCAACTCGGTCAAGGGCAAGAAGGAACGCATCGGCCGCATGGTCCAGATGCACGCCAACCAGCGTGCCGAAATCAAAGACGTGTGCGCGGGCGACATCGCCGCGCTGATCGGCATGAAGGACGTGACCACCGGCGACACCCTGTGCGACATCGACAAGCCGATCATCCTCGAGCGCATGGACTTCCCGGACCCGGTGATCTCGGTCGCGGTCGAGCCGAAAACCAAGGCCGACCAGGAGAAGATGGGGATCGCCCTGGGCAAGCTCGCCCAGGAAGACCCCTCGTTCCGCGTGCGCACCGACGAAGAGACCGGGCAGACCATCATCTCGGGCATGGGCGAGCTGCACCTGGACATCATCGTCGACCGCATGCGCCGGGAGTTCAACGTCGAAGCCAACATCGGCAAACCACAGGTCGCCTACCGCGAAAAAATCCGCAACACCTGCGAGATCGAAGGCCGCTTCGTCCGACAGTCTGGCGGACGCGGCCAGTATGGCCATTGCTGGATCCGCTTCGCCCCGGGCGACGAAGGCAAGGAAGGCCTGGAGTTCATCAATGAGATCGTCGGCGGCGTGGTGCCGCGCGAGTACATCCCGGCAATCCAGAAAGGCATCGAGGAACAGATGAAGAACGGCGTGCTCGCCGGGTATCCCCTGATCAACCTCAAGGCCGCAGTGTTCGACGGCTCCTACCACGATGTCGACTCCAACGAAATGGCCTACAAGATCGCCGCATCCATGGCGACCAAGCAGCTGTCTCAAAAAGGCGGCGCGGTGTTGCTGGAGCCGGTGATGAAGGTCGAGGTGGTAACGCCCGAAGAGTACCAGGGCGACATTCTGGGCGACCTGAGCCGTCGCCGCGGGATGATCCAGGATGGTGACGAGACGCCCGCCGGCAAGGTGATTCGCGCCGAGGTCCCGTTGGGCGAGATGTTCGGCTACGCCACCTCGATGCGCTCGATGACCCAAGGCCGGGCCAGCTTCTCAATGGAGTTCACGCGCTATGCAGAGGCGCCGGCGAGTATCGCCGATGGCATCGTGAAGAAGAACCGAGGGGAATAGCCCAGGCGAGCTCATCGCGGGGTCCCGATTGCTCCGCGATGGCGTCGGCCCCGCCGAGTCGGAACCTCAATGCTGCTCGCCTGCCCGCCGCAACAGCTTCTTGCACCGCTCCGACAGATGCACCACGCGCAGGTGCTTGCCCGCACGGGAATACCGCTCGCGCAGGGTCTTCAACGCGGCGATCGCCGAGTAGTCGACGAAACTCAGGTGCTTGCAGTCCAGCGTCACGCTCTGCGGATCCTGCGCCGGATCGAACTGCTCGAGAAACGGTGTGGTCGAGGCAAAGAACAAGGTGCCATGCACCTGGTAAATCTTGCCGCCCTGACCATCCTCGTGGCTATCGGCATACAGCTCACGAGCATGCTGCCAGGCGAAGTTGATGGCCGCGATGACGATCCCGAACAGCACCGCGGCGGCCAGGTCCGTCAGTACCGTGACCACCGTCACGGCAATGATCGCCAACACATCGCTTTTCGGCACCTTGTGCAGTACTCGCAGCGACGCCCAGGCAAAGGTCTGCTGCGCCACGACGAACATCACCCCGACCAGTGCCGCCAGCGGAATACGCTCGATCAGCGGCGACAGGAACAACACGAACAGCAGGATCATCACTCCCGCCACCACGCCCGATAGCCGACCGCGGCCATTGGAACTGAGGTTGATCACGGTCTGGCCGATCATCGCGCAGCCGCCCATGCCACCGCACAGCCCCGACACCATGTTGGCCGCGCCCAGGGCCACACATTCACGGTCAGGGAAACCGCGACTCTCGGTGATCTCATCGGTGAGGTTGAGGGTCAGCAGGGTTTCCAGCAGACCGACCATGGCCATCACCAGCGCATAGGGGGCGATGATCTTGAGCGTCTCGAGGTTCCAGGGCACCTCCGGCCAGGCCAGTTGCGGCAGGCCGCCGGCGATGTGCGCCATGTCGCCGAGGGTGCGGGTCGGCAGCGCGAGCAGGTAGACCAGCAGGCCCACACCGACAATCGCCACCAGCGCAGGCGGCACCGCGCGGGTCAGCTTCGGCAGTACGTAGACCACCAGCATCGTCAGAGCTACCAGACCGACCATCAGCAGCAGCGGCTTCCCGCCGAGCCAGTGCTCGCCGTCCTTGAAATGCTCGAGCTGGGCCATGGCGATGACGATGGCCAGGCCATTGACGAAGCCAAGCATCACCGGGTAAGGCACCAGCCGCACCAGCTTGCCAAGGCGCAGCACGCCGAACAGGATCATCACGATCCCGCCAAGCAGCACCGTGGCCAACAGATACTGGGCACCGTGCTGCACGACCAGGGCGACGATCACCACCGCCATCGACCCGGCGGCGCCGGAGATCATCCCTGGGCGACCGCCAAACAACGCGGTCAGCGTGCAAATGATGAAGGCACCGTAGAGCCCCATCAGCGGATTGAGGTGCGCCACCAAGGCGAAGGCGATGCACTCGGGCACCAGGGCGAAGGAGGTGGTCAGGCCAGCGAGGACGTCGGCGCGAAGTCGGGCGGGTTTCATGTAGATCCTGTGAAGTGTCCAGTCTGGGCGACAGCGCGCGGGTGCACTGGGTGACCCCAATCACACGAGCGGAAGCAAAATCGAGGGGCGCGATGTTACGGAATTTGTCTGACAGCGGCCACCGCCGCTCTGCTCAGCGCACCCGCTCCCGGCTCTGCACCGCGAGATCCAGCGCGCGCTGCATGTCCAGCCGCGCCGAGCGGCCCAGGTCAGGGTCATTGAGACGACCATTGCGCTCCGACGGCAGGATCGGCGCCGTCAGGTCCTCGGCATCCATCGCCTCGAAGTCCTGTTCAGAGCCCATGGTCAGGGCACTGCGGCGCAGCAACATACGCACCTGCTCGGGCGTAAGCTGCGGATTGATCGACAACATCGCTGCCACCGTCGAAGCCACCAACGGCGTCGCGTAGGACGTACCGCAGTGCGGCTTGCCAGCATCGGCAGGTTGCAGGCAGGCTGCTGCACTGACATCCACACGCATGTCGACGTTGGAGCTGCGGCGCTTGACCACATGCTGCGGATCGTCAACCGCGGTGTCGCGCTCGCTGCGTTGATGCCCACCCACCACCAGCAATTGCTCGGTCACGAACGACGATGGCAAACGGTATTCATCGGTGCCAGACCATGACGAGCCGTTGCCCGCCGAATTGACCACCACCACATCCGGGTGCTCGCTGCGCAGCCACAGGAAGAATTCTTCAAGCAACTCCTCGTAGCCACTCATGGCCAACCCCGAGCGCACCAGCGAATCGACCTCGTCGCCCTCCACGCTTCTGGCGCCGACGCGGTGGATACCCCAACTCCAGTTGAGCACCCGTACGCCGTCCTCGACCAGGTTGACCGACGCGGCGATATTGGCGGTGATACCTGCATCCGAGTTGCGCTCGACGATCACCTCGAACCCAGGGCTGGCCTTGCCCAGGCCGCTGAGAAAGCCACCTGCCACCCCCTCCCCGCGCCCGGCCAGGATACCGGCGACGTGGCTGCCGTGGCTCTGCGCACGTGCGCCGTCGCGGCCGTAAAGGCAGGTCTGTCTTGGCCCGCAGGCGCCGCGATAAGCCTGAAAGGGCGCAGCGTCGAAATCCAGCTCGCGCTCGATCACGCCCACGCGTATCGGCTGTACCGGCACGTTCGAGGCCGGGACCCGGCGCTGGTAGTAGTACAGGGCATCCGTGAAACGATTGGCCGCCCACTCATCGGCCTGGTCGATGACCGTAGCCTTGCCGCCCTCGCCTTCCTCACCTCGCTCCGGCGCCGACTCCTCGACGATCACCGCATCCACGCTGAGCTCGCTGCCCATGCGCAGGATCATCGCATCGCGCTGTACAAGATCACGTACCGGCAGCCGCAGTTGGTAGACGTTCAACGGCGGGATCGCCCCCACCACCTGCGCACCATATTTGTCGGCGATACGTTGCGCCTCCTCGCGCCCGTTGTGCTTTTCCTCGATCAGCAGGCTGACCAGGTCGAGGTAGGTGGTCAGGCCGTCCATGTTCCTGGCCACCTCGTGCGGGCCTGCGGCGACCACATGGCTGCGCTGGCGAGTGAGCCAGACCGGATTGCTTTTCTGCCCGCCGACCTGCAGCCACAAAGGAGCGCTCGGACCGGGCTGGTCGAGCGTGAACTCGAGCCTGTCGCCCTCGCGCAGCACGACATTGGCCGGCAAGACCCGGTCCCCCAGCCACACCTGTGGAGCCTGGTGCTCCAGACCTTGCGCGCGCAGGCACCAGTGCTGCGGGGCTTCGGGCAGTAAATCGCCGCAGCGCTGCAACTGCTGGATGCGCGGCTCGGCAATGGCACTCTGTCCAAGAGCAAGTAACAACAAAGGTAGGTAGCGCTTCATGCCGAGGGTCTGCCATGGTCTTTTTGCTGCGACCCCAGCGCTCAGGCGATGGTTCAGCTGTTGACGGTAGCCCGCGAAAGCTCCGCAGCTGCGCTGCAAATTTCAAATCCCTGTGATCCAGACACGGCACAATGCTGGCAAATTTGCCATCATGTCTATTCAACCTGCGGAGACCACGAACATGCCGCTACGCCCCCTTGTCACCGCCCTGCTGCTGGCGGCCAGCCTCACCGCACAGGCGGCCACCGAAGTCGTGCCGCTGCAGCACCGCAGCAGCGCCGAGCTGCTGCCGACCGCCCAGTCCTTTCTTGGAAAGGACGGAACCGTCAGCGCCTTCGAGAACAAATTGATCGTCAATGCCAGCCCGGAACGCATCGACGACCTGCGCGCATTGCTACAGCAGTTGGACACTGCGCCCAAACGCCTGCTGATCAGCGTCGACAACAACGACAGCAACTACCAGGACAAACGCGGCAACGCCCGGGTCATCCAGTACGGCACCAGCAACCGAGAAGGCGGCCTGCAGCAGATCCAGGCCAGCGAAGGCCAGCCGGCGCTGATCCAGATCGGCCAGAGCATCCCCATCACCAGCACCTCGACCGATGGTTACGGACGCATCCAGAGCGACACCCAGTACCGCAATGTGACCCAGGGTTTCTACGTCACGCCGAGCGTCAGCGGTGAAACGGTTCGTCTGCAAATCAGCACCAATAATGATCGAATGAGCCAGGAACGCCAGGATGTAGTGAAGGTGCAGAGTACCGACACAACTGTCTCTGGCAGGCTCGGCGAGTGGATCACCTTGGCGGGGTACAACCAGCAGAGTCAGGCCGACAATAGCCCTTCGGCCCTCACCTACAGCACCCAGCGCGGTGAAAACATGACGCTACGCGTCAAAGTCGACCTTCTCGACTGATCCCAGGCCGTTCAAGGCCTCGACCAAGGGCCTTGAAACTGACTGCAGAGTCGCATTAGACCAAAGATGTAGTAAGCCAAAAAAAGCACTACAAAACATTTGACAGGCTCTTTTCGCCAAGGGCATGATGGCCTCGCTCCCGCTAATCAGGGGCCCTGGCAAGGGCCTTCGGGACGCCCTCCCGACACCCCTGGAGGCGTCCTGTGTCTATACGGCCCACAAGGCGGTTCGACGGGATTGCGACTGCAACGAAGAAGTTGTCCCGAGGGACGGAAGCGCATCACCGCAGAACCGGCAATCGACGTCGCACCGCAGCAAGGCATCCACGAGCCGACCTGCTGGGGACACCTTCGCCTGAACTGCACCCCCTTCCCCTTCGAGCCTTCCCCGTTCGCCGCCGCACTCCCCCGGACAGGACAGCCGCCAGGCCTCTGATTCCGCGCCCTGAGCATCCGCACAACTACACTCAAGATCGATGCGACGAGGTTTATTTCCATGGCACTGACACGCGAACAGCAAATTGCAGCCCTCGAGAAAGACTGGGCCGAAAACCCGCGCTGGAAAGGCGTGACCCGTACCTACACCGCCGCCGATGTCGTTCGCCTGCGTGGCTCCCTGCAGCCAGAGCACACTTTTGCTCGTCAAGGCGCAGAAAAACTGTGGAAGCTGGTCACCCAAGGTGCCCACCCGTCCTTCCGGCCCGAAAAAGATTTCGTCAACTGCATGGGCGCCCTCACCGGCGGCCAGGCCGTGCAGCAGGTAAAAGCCGGCATTCAGGCCATTTACCTGTCCGGCTGGCAGGTAGCCGCCGACAACAACTCGGCCGAGTCCATGTACCCTGACCAGTCGCTGTACCCGGTCGACTCGGTACCGACCGTGGTCAAGCGCATCAACAACGCCTTCCGCCGCGCCGACCAGATCCAGTGGAAAGCCGGCAAGAACCCGGGCGACGATGGCTACATCGACTACTTCGCACCGATCGTGGCTGACGCCGAAGCCGGTTTCGGCGGCGTGCTGAACGCCTACGAGCTGATGAAGAACATGATCGAGGCAGGCGCCGCCGGCGTGCACTTCGAAGACCAGTTGGCCTCGGTGAAAAAATGCGGCCACATGGGCGGCAAGGTACTGGTACCAACCCAGGAAGCCGTACAGAAGCTGGTGGCCGCGCGTCTGGCCGCTGACGTTGCGGGCGTACCGACCATCATCCTCGCTCGCACTGATGCCAACGCTGCCGATCTGCTGACCAGCGACTGCGACCCTTACGACCAGCCGTTCGTGATCGGCGAGCGTACCCGTGAAGGCTTCTACAAGGTACGTGCCGGCCTCGACCAGGCCATCGCCCGCGGCCTGGCCTACGCCCCGTACGCCGACCTGATCTGGTGCGAAACCGCCAAGCCGGACCTGGACGAAGCCCGTCGCTTCGCCGAAGCGATCAAGAAGGAGTACCCGGACCAACTGCTGTCGTACAACTGCTCGCCATCCTTCAACTGGAAGAAGAACCTGGACGATGCCACCATCGCCAAGTTCCAGCGCGAACTGTCGGCGATGGGCTACAAGCACCAGTTCATCACCCTGGCTGGCATCCACAACATGTGGCATGGCATGTTCAACCTGGCGCACGACTACGCCCGCAACGACATGACCGCCTACGTGAAACTGCAAGAGCAGGAATTCGCCGACGCCAGCAAGGGCTACACCTTCGTGGCGCACCAGCAGGAAGTGGGCACCGGCTATTTCGACGACATGACCACCGTGATCCAGGGTGGCGCTTCGTCGGTGACGGCACTGACCGGTTCGACCGAGGAAGAGCAGTTCCACTGATAGTGGATTGCTGACAGAGGCCCGGGGCTTGAGAAAGCCCCGGGCTTTCTTTTGCCTGCCTGCCCCACCACTGTCTCACCCTGCAGACGCCTGATGTCCTGACGACGAGGCAAACCCCGAGATCAGGTCTATGCTTGAGGCAGCACAGCAAGCAAGGACTGCCACATGCCTCGTCCAAGCCAACGCCTGGATGCCCCCTATATAAAGAAGCACAGCCCGTATCCGGCTTGCTCGATTGCGCTTCCTTGCCATTGCCGCCCGCCCCCCGTCGCCCCGTCATTCGCCGAAACATTGACCCAGAGCGGTACACGAGAACGCTGCAACTGCTAGAACGAGAGTTTTTCTCATTTGCAAGTGACAAGATTGCGAATTGAACTAGACAGGTATCAGATGGCTCGGCAAACAGCGGCTCAGCCAAATGATATTAATTATCATTATTAAATTGAAGACTCGTTACGCCAACCAAGAAACATAATTAACAAATCTGATTGGAATGCCCGAAAATCAAGGCTTTCAGCGATTTACGAAAGATTTTTGTTCTTAATCCTACGAATAATTTTGCACTGGAAATTTTACTTGCCGTGGGTTTACCCATAAAATCAGCGCGATTGATTCAGCTGCGACATTTGGTCACTGCATCAGCGACACCGCGTCGCCGCTCTACTTATTTCAGACTGCAGAGCTGGGTCTCTGTATAAGGATTTCAAGCATGTCCGATTCGGCAGGACTCATCGCCCACAACTGGGGCTTTGCCATCTTCCTCCTGGGTGTCGTCGGCCTGTGTGCCTTCATGCTCGGCCTGTCCAGCCTGCTCGGCAGCAAGGCCTGGGGCCGCGCCAAGAACGAACCCTTCGAATCCGGCATGCTGCCCGTTGGCAGCGCCCGCCTGCGCCTGTCCGCCAAATTCTATCTGGTCGCGATGCTGTTCGTGATCTTCGATATCGAAGCCCTCTTTCTCTTTGCATGGTCTGTGTCCGTCCGCGAAAGCGGCTGGACCGGATTCGTCGAAGCTCTCGTTTTCATAGCAATTCTGTTGGCAGGTCTTGTCTACCTATGGCGCGTCGGTGCTCTTGATTGGGCTCCCGAAGGTCGCCGCAAGCGGCAAGCGAAGCTGAAACAATGAGGCTTTGGCAATGCAATACAATCTCACCAGAATCGATCCGGATGCGCCCAACGAGCAGTACCCGGTAGGTGATCGGGAAACCGTCACCGACCAACTGCTCGAAGACCAGGTCCACAAGAACATCTACATGGGGAAACTCGAAGATGTGCTGCGTGGGGCAGTCAACTGGGGTCGCAAGAACTCCCTCTGGCCGTACAACTTCGGCCTGTCCTGCTGCTACGTGGAAATGACCACGGCCTTCACGGCACCCCACGACATCGCCCGCTTCGGCGCCGAAGTCATCCGGGCCTCGCCGCGCCAGGCCGACTTCATGGTCATCGCCGGTACCTGCTTCGTCAAAATGGCGCCGATCATCCAGCGCCTTTACGAGCAGATGCTCGAGCCCAAGTGGGTCATCTCCATGGGTTCGTGCGCCAACTCCGGTGGCATGTACGACATCTACTCGGTCGTTCAGGGGGTCGACAAGTTCCTCCCCGTGGACGTCTACGTGCCTGGCTGCCCGCCGCGCCCCGAGGCTTTCCTGCAAGGTTTGATGCTGTTGCAGGAATCGATCGGCCAAGAACGACGCCCGCTCTCCTGGGTGGTTGGTGATCAAGGTATTTATCGTGCCGAGATGCCTGCCCAGAAAGACCTGCGTCGTGAACAGCGCATTGCGGTAACCAATCTGCGCAGCCCCGACGAAGTCTGATCCAGCGACCTGCCGCCCGCTCCCCAAGGAGCCGGCGGCCTGGCTTCATTCTCAACGTTGACCCAAAGCGACCGAGACCATGACAGCGGACACCGCTATTTTCATTCCGCCCTACAAGGCTGACGACCAAGATGTGGTCGTCGAACTGAACAACCGCTTTGGCGCCGAAGCATTCGTCGCCCAGGAAACCCGCACCGGCATGCCCGTACTGTGGGTCAAGCGCGCCCAGCTCAAGGAAGTGCTCAGCTTCCTGCGTGGCGTGGCCAAGCCCTACAGCATGCTGTACGACCTGCATGGCGTCGACGAGCGCCTGCGCACCCAACGCCGCGGCCTGCCTGCCGCCGACTTCAGCGTGTTCTACCACCTGTTGTCGGTCGAGCGTAACAGCGACGTGATGATCAAGGTGTCGCTCAGCGAGGGCGACCTGAACCTGCCGACCGTGACCGGTATCTGGCCGAACGCCAACTGGTACGAACGCGAAGTCTGGGACATGTTCGGCATCGACTTTGCCGGCCACCCGCACCTCAGCCGGATCATGATGCCGCCGACCTGGGAAGGTCACCCGCTGCGCAAGGACTACCCTGCCCGCGCCACCGAATTCGATCCCTACAGCCTCACGCTCGCCAAGCAGCAGCTTGAAGAGGAATCGGCGCGCTTCAACCCCGAGGCCTGGGGCATGAAACGCCAGGGCGCCAACGAGGACTACATGTTCCTCAACCTCGGCCCCAACCACCCTTCTGCCCACGGTGCCTTCCGTATCGTCCTGCAGTTGGACGGCGAAGAGATCGTCGACTGCGTCCCGGACATCGGCTACCACCACCGTGGTGCCGAGAAGATGGCCGAGCGTCAGTCCTGGCACAGCTTCATCCCCTATACCGACCGTATCGACTACCTCGGTGGGGTAATGAACAACCTGCCGTACGTCCTCGCGGTCGAGAAGCTGGCCGGTATCCAGGTGCCGCAGAAAGTCGACGTGATTCGCATCATGCTCGCCGAGTTCTTCCGGATCACCAGCCACCTGCTGTTCCTGGGCACCTATATCCAGGACGTCGGCGCCATGACCCCGGTGTTCTTCACCTTCACCGACCGCCAGCGTGCCTACACCGTGATCGAGGCGATCACCGGTTTCCGTCTGCACCCGGCCTGGTACCGCATCGGCGGCGTTGCCCACGACCTGCCGCGCGGCTGGGACAAGCTGGTCAAGGATTTCGTCGAATGGCTGCCCAAGCGCCTGGACGAATACACCAAGGCCGCCTTGCAGAACAGCATCCTCAAGGGCCGTACCATCGGCGTTGCCGCATACAACACCAAGGAAGCGCTGGAGTGGGGTACCACCGGTGCCGGCCTGCGCGCCACCGGGTGCGACTTCGACCTGCGCAAAGCCCGTCCCTACTCCGGCTACGAGAACTTCGAGTTCGAAGTACCGCTGGCCCACAACGGCGATGCCTATGATCGCTGCATGGTCCGTGTCGAGGAGATGCGCCAGAGTATCCGCATCATCGACCAGTGCCTGCGCAACATGCCGGAAGGCCCGTACAAGGCGGATCACCCGCTGACCACGCCGCCACCGAAAGAGCGCACCCTGCAGCACATCGAGACCCTGATCACCCACTTCCTGCAAGTCTCGTGGGGCCCGGTCATGCCGGCCAACGAGTCGTTCCAGATGATCGAGGCGACCAAGGGCATCAACAGTTACTACCTGACGAGCGATGGCGGCACCATGAGCTACCGCACCCGGATCCGTACCCCGAGCTACCCGCACCTGCAGCAGATCCCTTCGGTGATCAAGGGCAGCATGGTCGCGGACCTGATCGCGTACCTGGGCAGTATCGACTTCGTTATGGCTGACGTGGACCGCTAAGCATGAACAGCACGCTTATCCAAACCGACCGTTTCGCCCTGAGCGAAACCGAGCGCTCGGCCATCGAGCACGAGATGCACCACTACGAGGACCCGCGCGCGGCGTCCATCGAAGCCTTGAAAATCGTGCAGAAGGAACGCGGCTGGGTGCCGGACGGCGCCATCTACGCGATCGGCGAAGTGCTGGGCATCCCTGCCAGCGACGTCGAGGGCGTGGCCACCTTCTACAGCCAGATCTTCCGCCAGCCGGTCGGGCGCCACATCATTCGCGTGTGCGACAGCATGGTCTGCTACATCGGCGGCCACGAATCGGTCGTCAGCCAGATCCAGAGCGAACTGGGCATCGGCCTGGGCCAGACCACTGCCGATGGCCGCTTCACCCTGCTGCCGGTGTGCTGCCTGGGCAACTGCGACAAGGCCCCCGCGCTGATGATCGACGACGACACCTTTGGCGACGTGCAGCCTGCAGGCGTCTCCAAACTGCTGGAGGGTTACGTATGACCATCACTTCCTTCGGCCCGGCCAACCGCATTGCGCGCTCGGCTGAAACCCACCCGCTGACCTGGCGGCTGCGTGATGACGGCGAGCCGGTCTGGCTGGCCGAGTACGAGTCCAAGAACGGCTACGCTGCGGCCCGCAAGGCCCTGGCCGACATGTCCGCCGACGACATCGTGCAAAGCGTCAAGGACTCCGGCCTCAAGGGTCGCGGCGGCGCAGGCTTCCCCACTGGCGTGAAGTGGGGCCTGATGCCCAAAGACGAATCCATGAACATCCGCTACCTGCTGTGCAACGCGGACGAAATGGAGCCCAACACCTGGAAAGACCGCATGCTGATGGAGCAACAGCCCCATCTGCTGGTCGAGGGCATGCTGATCAGCGCCCGCGCGTTGAAGGCCTACCGTGGCTACATCTTCCTGCGCGGCGAGTACACCACGGCAGCGAAGAACCTCAACCGTGCCATCGATGAAGCCAAGGCTGCAGGCCTGTTGGGCAAGAACATCCTGGGCTCCGGTTTTGACTTCGAGCTGTTCGTGCACACCGGTGCCGGCCGCTACATCTGCGGCGAAGAAACGGCACTGATCAACTCGCTCGAAGGCCGCCGCGCCAACCCACGCTCCAAGCCGCCCTTCCCTGCCGCTGTCGGCGTGTGGGGCAAGCCGACCTGCGTGAACAACGTCGAAACCCTATGCAACGTCCCGGCCATCGTCGCCAACGGCAACGACTGGTACAAGTCGCTGGCCCGCGAAGGCAGCGAAGACCACGGCACAAAACTGATGGGCTTCTCCGGCAAGGTGAAGAACCCGGGCCTGTGGGAACTGCCATTCGGCGTGACCGCCCGCGAGCTGTTCGAAGACTACGCCGGTGGCATGCGCGACGGCTTCAAGCTCAAGTGCTGGCAGCCAGGCGGTGCCGGTACCGGCTTCCTGCTGCCAGAACACCTGGATGCACAGATGTACGCCGGTGGCATCGCCAAGGTCGGCACCCGCATGGGTACGGGCCTGGCCATGGCGGTCGACGACAGCATCAACATGGTCTCGCTGCTGCGCAACATGGAAGAGTTCTTCGCCCGTGAGTCGTGCGGCTGGTGCACACCATGCCGTGACGGCCTGCCATGGAGCGTGAAGATGCTGCGCGCCCTGGAGAAAGGCCAAGGCCGCGCCGAAGACATCGAGACCCTGCTGGGTCTGGTCAACTTCCTCGGCCCAGGCCGCACCTTCTGTGCTCACGCACCGGGTGCCGTGGAGCCGCTGGGCAGTGCCATCAAATACTTCCGGTCCGAGTTCGAGGCCGGTGTCGCGCCCGCTAGCGCTGCCGACACCCTGCGCCCGAATCTGGCCAAGCCGATTGTGGTCGGCGCATAACAAGATGAATCGCGGGTGGTCCGTGCCACCCGCCAGCTTGCAGGCCGGCCCGAACGATTCGCGGTCGGCCGCAAGCTCACCGATTTCCATTAGCCACGCCTGCTCACGCGGGCCAACGAAGAACTTTGAACCATGGCCACTATCCACGTAGACGGCAAAGCGCTCGAAGTCAACGGTGCAGACAACCTGTTACAGGCCTGTCTGTCGCTCGGCCTCGACATCCCTTATTTCTGCTGGCACCCGGCGCTCGGTAGCGTCGGCGCCTGCCGGCAATGTGCGGTCAAGCAGTACACCGACGAGAACGACACCCGTGGTCGTATCGTCATGTCCTGCATGACCCCTGCCTCCGACGGCACCTGGATCTCCATCGACGATGACGAGTCGAAGGCGTTCCGTGCCAGCGTCGTCGAGTGGCTGATGACCAACCACCCGCACGACTGCCCGGTGTGCGAGGAAGGCGGTCACTGCCACCTGCAGGACATGACGGTAATGACCGGCCACAACGAGCGCCGCTACCGTTTCACCAAGCGTACCCACCAGAACCAGGACCTCGGCCCGTTCATCGCCCACGAGATGAACCGCTGCATCGCCTGCTACCGTTGCGTGCGCTACTACAAGGACTACGCAGGCGGTACCGACCTGGGTGTCTATGGCGCCCACGACAACGTGTACTTCGGTCGCGTTGAAGACGGCGTGCTGGAGAGCGAGTTCTCCGGCAACCTGACCGAGGTCTGCCCGACCGGCGTGTTCACCGACAAGACCCACTCCGAGCGCTATAACCGCAAGTGGGACATGCAGTTCGCCCCGAGCATCTGCCACGGCTGCTCCAGCGGCTGCAACATCAGCCCCGGTGAGCGCTACGGCGAACTGCGCCGCATCGAGAACCGCTTCAACGGCTCGGTGAACCAGTACTTCCTGTGCGATCGTGGCCGCTTCGGCTACGGCTACGTCAACCGCAGCGACCGTCCACGCCAGCCGCTGCTGGCCGATGGCAGCAAGCTGGGCCTCGATGCCGCGCTGGACAAAGCCGCTGACCTGCTGCGCGGCCGTACCATCGTCGGCATCGGCTCGCCGCGCGCCAGCCTCGAGAGCAACTACGGCCTGCGCGAGCTGGTCGGCGCCGACTACTTCTACTCGGGTATGGAAGCCGGTGAGCTGAGCCGCGTGCGCCTGGTGCTGGACGTGCTGAACAACAGCCCGCTGCCGGTGCCGACCCTGCGCGACATCGAAGACCACGACGCCGTGTTCGTACTCGGCGAAGACCTCACGCAAACCGCCGCCCGCGTCGCCCTGGCTGTTCGCCAGGCCACCAAGGGCAAGGCCGAGGCCATGGCCGAAGGCATGAAGGTGCAGCCATGGCTCGACGCCGCGGTGAAGAACATCGGCCAGCACGCGCTGTACCCGCTGTTCATTGCCTCGCTGGCCGAGACCAAGCTCGATGACGTCGCCGAGGAATGCGTACACGCAGCCCCTGCCGACCTCGCCCGCCTGGGCTTCGCCGTGGCCCACGCCATCGACCCGAGCGCACCCGCCGTCGAAGGCCTGGACGCCGAAGCGAAGGCGCTGGCCCAGCGCATCGCCGACGCCCTGGTCGCCGCCAAGCGCCCATTGGTGGTTGCCGGTACTTCGCTGGCTGACGCCGCACTGATCGAAGCCGCGGCCAACATCGCCAAGGCGCTCAAGCTGCGCGAGAAGAACGGCTCGCTGAGCCTGGTCGTGCCTGAGGCCAACAGCCTCGGCATGGCCATGATGGGTGGCGATTCGGTCGATGCTGCACTGGACGCCGTCATCACCGGCAAGGCCGACGCCATCGTCGTGCTGGAGAACGACCTGTACACCCGCGTGCCAGCGGCCAAGGTCGATGCTGCGCTCGCCGCTGCAAAAGTGGTGATCGTCGCCGACCATTCCAAGACCGCCACCAGCGATCGCGCCGACCTGGTGCTGCCAGCGGCCTCCTTCGCCGAAGGCGACGGCACCCTGGTCAGCCAGGAAGGCCGCGCCCAGCGCTTCTTCCAGGTGTTCGACCCACAGTACCTGGACAGCAGCATCCAGATCCACGAAGGCTGGCGCTGGATGCACGCCCTGCGTGCCACCCTGCTGAACAAGCCGGTCGACTGGACTCAACTGGACCACGTCACCAGCGCCTGCGCCAACGCCGCACCGCAACTGGCTGGCATCGTCAACGCAGCGCCAAGCGCCGCGTTCCGCATCAAGGGTATGAAGCTTGCCCGTGAGCCGCTGCGCTACTCGGGCCGCACCGCCATGCGCGCCAACATCAGCGTTCACGAGCCGCGCACACCGCAGGACAAGGACACCGCGTTCGCCTTCTCGATGGAAGGCTACTCGGGCTCGGCCGAACCGCGCCAGCAAGTGCCATTCGCCTGGTCGCCGGGCTGGAACTCGCCGCAAGCCTGGAACAAGTTCCAGGATGAAGTTGGTGGCCATCTGCGGGCCGGTGACCCTGGCGTGCGCTTGATCGAATCGCAAGGCGATCGTCTGAACTGGTTCAACAGCATCCCGGCTGCCTTCAACCCGGCGCGCGGGACCTGGACTGCCGTGCCGTTCTTCCACCTGTTCGGCAGCGAGGAAAACTCTTCGCGTGCTGCACCGGTACAGGAACGTATCCCGGCGGCCTACGTGGGCCTTGCCAAGTCCGAAGCCGACCGCCTGGGCGTCAACGACGGCGCACTGCTGAGCCTGACCGTCGCGGGCGTTTCGCTGCGCCTTCCGCTGCGCATCAATGAAGAACTGGGCGCTGGCCTGGTGGCGTTGCCCAAAGGCCTGGCCGGCATTCCGCCCGCCATCTTCGGTGCATCCGTCGAAGGCCTGCAGGAGGCAGCACAATGAGCTGGTTCACCCCCGAAGTGATCGATGTGATCATCCAGGTCGTCAAGGCTATCGTGGTGCTGCTCGCCGTGGTGGTCTGCGGCGCCCTGCTCAGCTTCGTCGAGCGCCGCCTGCTGGGCTGGTGGCAGGACCGCTACGGTCCGAACCGTGTCGGCCCGTTCGGCATGTTCCAGATCGCCGCCGACATGCTGAAGATGTTCTTCAAGGAAGACTGGAACCCGCCCTTCGTCGACAAGATGATCTTCACCCTGGCGCCGGTCGTGGCCATGAGCGCCCTGCTGATCGGCTTCTCGATCATCCCGATCACACCGGGCTGGGGCGTTGCCGACCTGAACATCGGCCTGCTGTTCTTCTTCGCCATGGCCGGCCTGTCGGTCTACGCGGTGCTGTTCGCCGGCTGGTCGTCGAACAACAAGTACGCCCTGCTGGGCAGCTTGCGGGCCTCGGCGCAGACCGTGTCGTACGAAGTGTTCCTGGGCCTGGCGCTGATGGGCGTGGTGGTACAGGTGGGCTCGTTCAACATGCGCGACATCGTTGAATACCAGGCCCAGAACCTGTGGTTCATCATTCCGCAGTTCTTCGGCTTCTGCACCTTCTTCATCGCTGGCGTCGCCGTGACTCACCGTCACCCGTTCGACCAGCCGGAAGCGGAACAGGAACTGGCCGACGGCTACCACATCGAGTATGCCGGCATGAAATGGGGCATGTTCTTCGTCGGTGAGTACATCGGCATCATCCTCATCTCGGCGCTGCTGGTCACCCTGTTCTTCGGCGGCTGGCACGGCCCGTTCGGCATCCTGCCGCAACTGCCGTTCCTGTGGTTCGCATTGAAGACCGCGTTCTTCATCATGCTGTTCATCCTGCTGCGCGCCTCGATCCCGCGCCCGCGCTATGACCAGGTGATGGACTTCAGCTGGAAGTTCTGCCTGCCGCTGACCCTGATCAATTTGCTGGTGACCGCTGCGATCGTGCTCTACAACACGCCAGCCGTCGCGGCCCAGTGAGGATTTGACCCATGTTCAAATATATCGGCGACATCGTTAAGGGCACCGGCACTCAGCTGCGCAGCCTGGTGATGGTGTTCTCCCACGGGTTCCGCAAGCGCGACACCCTGCAATACCCCGAAGAGCCCGTGTACCTGCCGCCACGCTATCGCGGCCGCATCGTCCTCACCCGCGACCCCGACGGCGAGGAGCGCTGCGTAGCGTGCAACCTTTGCGCGGTGGCCTGCCCGGTCGGCTGCATCTCGCTGCAGAAAGCCGAGACCGAGGACGGCCGTTGGTACCCGGAGTTCTTCCGCATCAACTTCTCGCGTTGCATCTTCTGCGGCCTGTGTGAAGAGGCGTGCCCGACCACCGCGATCCAGTTGACTCCGGATTTCGAAATGGCCGAGTTCAAGCGTCAGGACCTGGTGTACGAGAAAGAAGATCTGCTGATCTCCGGCCCCGGCAAGAACCCTGACTACAACTTCTACCGTGTTGCGGGTATGGCCATCGCTGGCAAGCCGAAAGGCTCTGCGCAGAACGAAGCCGAGCCGATCAACGTGAAGAGCTTGCTCCCATAAGGACAGAAAGATGGAATTCGCTTTCTACTTCGCATCCGGGATCGCCGTGGTCTCCACCCTTCGGGTGGTGACCGGCACAAACCCCGTGCACGCCCTGCTCTACCTGATCATTTCGCTGATCTCCGTGGCGATGATCTTCTTCTCCCTGGGTGCGCCGTTCGCCGGCGCCCTGGAAGTGATCGCCTATGCTGGCGCCATCATGGTGCTGTTCGTCTTCGTGGTGATGATGCTCAACCTGGGGCCGGCGTCGGTCGCCCAGGAGCGTGGCTGGCTCAAGCCGGGCATCTGGGCAGGGCCGGTAATCCTCGCCGCCCTGCTGCTGCTGGAGCTGCTGTACGTGCTGTTCGCCAATCCGAGCGGCGCTGCCATCAGCGGTACCACGGTTGACGCCAAGGCCGTCGGCATCAGCCTGTTCGGCCCCTACCTGCTGGTAGTCGAACTGGCCTCGATGCTGCTGCTGGCCGCGGCCGTCACCGCCTTCCACCTGGGCCGCAACGAGGCGAAGGAGTAAATCATGGGTGCTATCCCTCTCGAGCATGGTCTGGCGGTCGCCGGCATCCTGTTCTGCTTAGGTCTGGTCGGCCTGATGGTCCGCCGCAACATCCTCTTCGTGCTCATGAGCCTGGAAGTCATGATGAACGCCGCAGCCCTGGCGTTCATCGTCGCCGGTGCCCGTTGGGTCCAGCCCGACGGTCAGGTGATGTTCATTCTGGTGATCAGCCTGGCAGCCGCCGAGGCCAGCATTGGCCTGGCAATCCTGCTGCAGCTGTATCGCCGCTTCCACACTCTCGACATCGATGCTGCCAGTGAGATGCGCGGATGAACCTTCTCTTCCTGACTTTCGTCTTTCCCCTGATCGGCTTCCTGCTGCTGTCGTTCTCGCGCGGGCGGTTCTCTGAGAACCTGTCCGCCCTGATCGGCGTCGGTTCGGTCGGCCTCTCGGCCGCGACCGCCGCCTACGTGATCTGGCAGTTCAACGTCGCGCCGCCTGAAGGCGGTGCATACAGCCAGCTGCTGTGGCAGTGGATGTCGGTGGACGGCTTCGCGCCGAACTTCACCCTGTACCTGGACGGCCTGTCGGTCACCATGCTCGGCGTGGTCACCGGCGTGGGCTTCCTGATCCACCTGTTCGCCTCCTGGTACATGCGTGGCGAAGCCGGTTACTCGCGCTTCTTCTCGTACACCAACCTGTTCATCGCCAGCATGCTGTTCCTGATCCTGGGCGATAACCTGCTGTTCATCTACTTCGGCTGGGAAGGTGTAGGCCTGTGCTCCTACCTGTTGATCGGTTTCTACTACAGCAACCGCAACAACGGTAACGCGGCACTGAAGGCCTTCATCGTCACCCGCATCGGCGACGTGTTCATGGCCATCGGCCTGTTCATCCTGTTCGCCCAACTGGGTACGCTGAACGTCCAGGAACTGCTGGTGCTGGCACCGCAGAAATTCCAGGCGGGCGACACCTGGATGGTCCTGGCCACCCTGATGCTGCTCGGTGGTGCGGTCGGTAAATCGGCCCAGCTGCCGCTGCAGACCTGGCTGGCCGACGCGATGGCCGGCCCGACCCCGGTTTCGGCACTGATCCACGCCGCGACCATGGTCACCGCAGGCGTCTACCTGATCGCCCGTACCCACGGCCTGTTCACCCTGGCGCCGGACATCCTGCACCTGGTTGGCGTAGTGGGTGGCATCACCCTGGTACTGGCCGGCTTCGCCGCGCTGGTGCAGACCGACATCAAGCGTATCCTCGCCTACTCCACCATGAGCCAGATCGGCTACATGTTCCTCGCCCTGGGCGTTGGCGCATGGGATGCGGCGATCTTCCACCTGATGACCCACGCCTTCTTCAAGGCCCTGCTGTTCCTTGCCTCCGGTGCGGTGATCGTTGCCTGCCACCACGAGCAGAACATCTTCAAGATGGGCGGCCTGTGGAAGAAGCTGCCACTGGCCTACGCCAGCTTCGTGGTCGGTGGTGCTGCCCTGGCCGCCCTGCCGATCCTGACCGTGGGCTTCTACTCCAAGGACGAGATCCTCTGGGAAGCCTTCGCCAGCGGCAACACCAACCTGCTGTACGCAGGCCTGGTCGGCGCGTTCATGACCTCGCTGTACACCTTCCGCCTGATCTTCATCGCCTTCCACGGCGAAGCGAAGACCGAAGCCCACGCTGGCCACGGCATCAGCCACTGGCTGCCGCTGGGCGTGCTGATCGTGCTGTCGACCTTCGTCGGCGCCTGGATCCACCCGCCGCTGGCAGGCGTGCTGCCTGAGAGCGCCGGTCATGCCGGTGGCGAAGCCAAGCACTCGCTGGAGATCGCCTCGGGCGCCATCGCCATCGCCGGTATCCTGCTGGCTGCGGTGCTGTTCCTGGGCAAACGTCGCCTGGTCACCGCGATCGCCAACAGCAGCATCGGTCGCGTCCTGTCGGCCTGGTGGTTCGCCGCCTGGGGCTTCGACTGGATCTACGACAAGCTGTTCGTCAAACCTTACCTGCTGATCAGCCACATCCTGCGCAAGGACCCGGTTGACCGCGGTATCGGCCTGATTCCTCGCATGGCTCGCGGCGGCCACGTCGCCATGAGCAAGACCGAGACCGGTCAGCTGCGCTGGTACACCGCCTCTATCGCCGTAGGTGCCGTGCTCGTGCTCGGCGCCGTGGTAGTGGCCGCGGTATGACCATGAATATTGCGAACCTCGCGAACCTTGCGACTCTGCGAAAGGAAACGAACCCGTCATGATTCTGCCTTGGCTGATCCTGATCCCCTTCATCGGCGGCTTCCTGTGCTGGCTGGGTGAGCGCTTCGGCGCCACCCTGCCGCGCTGGATCGCGCTGCTGACCATGTCCCTGCTGCTCGGTATCGGCCTGTGGCTGTGGGGCACCGGTGACTACACCCTCGCCCCCGCTCCGGGCGCCGAACCTGCCTGGGCTGTGGAATACAAAGTCCAGTGGATCCAGCGCTTCGGCATCAGCATCCACCTGGCCCTGGACGGCCTGTCGCTGCTGATGATCCTGCTCACCGGCCTGCTCGGTGTGCTCTCGGTGCTGTGCTCGTGGAAAGAGATCCAGCGCCACGTCGGCTTCTTCCACCTCAACCTGATGTGGATCCTCGGCGGCGTGGTCGGTGTGTTCCTGGCGCTGGACCTGTTCCTGTTCTTCTTCTTCTGGGAAATGATGCTGGTGCCGATGTACTTCCTCATCGCGCTCTGGGGTCACAGCTCGGCAGATGGCAAGAAGACCCGGATCTACGCGGCGACCAAGTTCTTCATCTTCACCCAGGCCAGCGGCCTGATCATGCTGGTGGCGATCCTTGGCCTGGTGCTGGTCAACTACAACGCCACCGGCGTGATCACCTTCAACTACAGCGACCTGCTCAAGGCACAGCTGCCGCCAGGTGTCGAATACCTGCTGATGCTGGGCTTCTTCATCGCCTTCGCGGTCAAGCTGCCAGTGGTTCCGTTCCACTCCTGGCTGCCTGACGCCCACGCCCAGGCGCCGACTGCAGGCTCCGTCGACCTCGCCGGCATCCTGCTGAAGACTGCCGCCTACGGCCTGCTGCGCTTCGCCCTGCCGCTGTTCCCGAACGCCTCGGCCGAGTTCGCGCCGATCGCCATGACCCTGGGCCTGATCGGTATCTTCTACGGTGCCTTCCTGGCCTTCGCCCAAACCGACATCAAGCGCCTGATCGCCTTCTCCAGCGTCTCGCACATGGGCTTCGTGCTGATCGGTATCTACTCCGGCAGCCAGCAGGCCCTGCAGGGTGCGGTGATCCAGATGCTGGCCCACGGCCTGTCGGCTGCGGCGCTGTTCATCCTGTCCGGCCAGCTGTACGAGCGCCTGCACACCCGTGACATGCGCCAGATGGGCGGCCTGTGGCACCGCATCGCGTATCTGCCAGCCATCAGCCTGTTCTTCGCCGCCGCGTCGCTGGGCCTTCCGGGCACCGGCAACTTCGTCGGCGAGTTCCTGATCCTGATCGGCAGCTTCGCCCACGTGCCATGGATCACCGTGATCGCCACCACCGGCCTCGTGTTCGGTTCGGTCTACTCGCTGATCATGATCCACCGCGCCTACTTCGGTCCGGCCAAAGCCGACACCGTGCTGGCCGGCATGGACGGACGCGAGCTGATCATGGTGCTGGGCCTGGCGGTGCTGCTGATCGTGCTGGGCGTCTACCCGCAGCCGTTCCTCGACACCTCTGCCGCCACCATGAGCGGTGTGCAGCAGTGGCTCGGTTCCGCTTTCACTCAACTCGCTTCGGCCCGGTAAGAGCGCTATGGAATTCACCACTCAACACTTCATCGCATTGGCGCCGATGCTGATCACCACCATCACCACGGTGGTGGTGATGCTGGCGATCGCCTGGAAGCGCAACCACTCGCAGACCTTCCTGCTGTCCACCGTGGGCCTGAACCTGGCCCTGCTGTCGATCCTGCCGGCACTGAAAGTCGCACCGCTGGCGGTCACCTCGCTGGTGACCATCGACAAGTTCGCCTGCCTGTACATGGCGATCATCCTGGTGGCCACCCTGGCCTGCGTTACCCTCGCCCACGCCTACCTGGGCGAAGGCTCCAAGGGCTTCCCGGGCAACCGTGAAGAACTCTACCTGCTGCTGCTGATGTCGGCGCTCGGGGGCCTGGTGCTGGTCAGCGCCAACCACCTGGCAGGCCTGTTCATCGGCCTGGAGCTGCTGTCGGTGCCGGTCTATGGCCTGGTAGCCTACGCGTTCTTCAACAAGCGCTCGCTGGAAGCCGGCATCAAGTACATGGTGCTCTCGGCTGCAGGTTCGGCCTTCCTGCTGTTCGGCATGGCCCTGCTCTACGCCGATGCCGGCGCCCTGACCTTCGACCAGCTGGGCAAGGCCCTGGCCGCCACCAGCATGCCAAGCCTGCTGGCCCAGCTGGGCCTGGGCATGATGCTGGTAGGCCTGGCCTTCAAGCTGTCGCTCGTGCCTTTCCACCTGTGGACGCCGGACGTGTACGAAGGTGCCCCGGCACCGGTCGCCGCCTTCCTGGCCACCGCCAGCAAGGTTGCGGTATTCGCCGTGGTCGTGCGCCTGTTCATGCTCTCCCCTGCCGCCAGCAGTGGCGTGCTGAGCACCGTACTGGCAGTGATCGCCGTCGCCTCGATCCTGGTCGGTAACCTGCTGGCGCTGACCCAGAGCAACCTCAAGCGTCTGCTGGGTTACTCGTCCATCGCCCACTTCGGTTACCTGGTCATCGCCCTGGTGGCGAGCAAGGGCCTGGCACTGGAGGCCATGGGTGTGTACCTGGTCACCTACGTGATCACCAGCCTGGGCGCCTTCGGCGTGATCACCCTGATGTCCTCGCCGTACGCCGGCCGTGACGCCGACGCGCTGTACGAGTACCGCGGCCTGTTCTGGCGCCGTCCGTACCTGACCGCGGTACTGACCGTGATGATGCTGTCGCTGGCCGGTATCCCGCTGACTGCAGGCTTCATCGGCAAGTTCTACATCATCGCCACCGGCGTCGAATCGCACCTGTGGTGGCTGGTCGGTGCTCTGGTGATCGGCAGCGCCATCGGCGTGTACTACTACCTGCGGGTCATGGTGACCCTGTACCTGGTAGAGCCGAACCTGCGTCGTCACGATGCGCCGCTGAAGTGGGAACAGCGTACCGGCGGCGTCATGCTGCTGGCGGTTGCGATCCTGGCCTTCGTGCTGGGTGTATACCCGCAGCCATTGCTGGAACTGGTTCAACAGGCTGGCCTGCACCTGGTGGGCTGATTCGTTCTGCGCTGTATCAAGACACCCCGCCTCGGCGGGGTGTCTTGTTTCTGGCACCGGTAAAACCGGCCACCGCCTTCAACCACAGCGAGCACGGTCGCGCGCCGGGCATTCAGCTCGGTGCAGATTCAACGCGGTATTGATAATGCCGATGTGACTGAACGCCTGCGGGAAATTCCCCAGCATTCGCTGCCCGAGCGGATCGTACTGCTCGGCCAGCAGGCCCACGTCGTTGCACAACCCGGTCAGGCGGTCATACAAGGCCTGCGCCTGGGCCTGACGCCCCAGCAGCACATACACGTCAGCCAACCAGAACGAACACACCAGGAAGGTCCCCTCCCCAGGCGCAAGGCCGTCGCTGCAACTGTCGCTGTCGTAGCGCAGCAACAAACCATTCTTCAGCAGACGATGCTCGATCTGTTCCAGCGTCCGCAAGAAACGCGGATCTTCCGCTGGCAGAAAACCGGTCAGGGCAATCTGCAGCAGGCTGGCATCGAGCTCGCTCGAACCATAGGCCTGCACGAAGTACTGCCCACCAGCGTCCAGCCCCAGCTCGCACACCTCTCGGTGAATCTGCTCGGCTACGTGACGATAATGCCTGCCACGTTCGCGATCTTCCTCGGTGGTTTCAGCCAGACTCGCCGCACGATCGAACGCGACCCAGGCCATCACCTTCGAATGCACGAACTGTTGGCGACCGCCACGCACCTCCCAGATTCCTTCGTCGGGCTCGCGCCAGATGCGCTCCACATACGGCATGATCAACCGGGCGATTGCCGCACTGCGAGGGTGGCGGGGCAGCCCGCCCTTGATCGCCTGGGCCATGGCATCGGCCACCTCACCATAGATATCCAGCTGGCGCTGCCCGGAGGCTGCGTTGCCGATGCGCACCGGGCTTGAGCGTTCATACCCGGCCAGCCAGGGCAAGGTGAACTCGGCCAGGTCGCGCTCGCCTGCCAGGCCATACATGATCTGCATCTGCTCCGGATTACCGGCAACCGAGCGCAGCAGCCATTCGCGCCAGGCCTGCGCTTCATCGAAGTACCCCAGGTTCATGAACGCCAGCAGGGTCATGGTGGCGTCCCGCAACCAGCAATAGCGATAGTCCCAGTTACGCTCGCCACCAATGCGCTCGGGCAGCGAAGTGGTGGCCGCGGCGACGATCCCGCCGGTGGGCGCATAGGTCAGCGCCTTGAGGGTCAACAGCGAGCGACGCACCAGGGCGCTGTGCGGCCCCATGTCAGGGCAGCGGGCAGCGAAGTCCTGCCAGAGCTCCAGGGTGCGTGCGAGCGCCTGATCAGCGTCGAAATCCGGCGTGTCGGGCAGGTGCGAGGGTTGATGACGCAAGGCGAACACCTGCCGCTCGCCCGCGCCCACATGAAAGCGGCAGACGCTGTGATGGTCCATTGCATGCAACCCGACCGTGCTACGCAGGATCAGCCGGTCGGGGCCGGCAACAGCACTGAGGGTCAGTGGATCGAGCCGCTCCACCCAGGGAACACTGCGGCCATAGTCGAAGCGCAGCACCAGATCGAGCTCGAATCGGGTCTGCCCCGAAAGACCTTCGACGATGCGTAGCACGGCGTTTTCTTCACCCAGGGGCATACAGTCGAGTACCCGGGCACGGCCGCTGGCAGTGGTCCAGGTGGTTTCCAGTACCAGGGTATCGCCCAGGTACTGCCGGCTGCACTGCTCCAGCGGGTCGCTGGGCGCCAGGCGCCAGCGACCATTTTCTTCATTGCCGAGCAAGGCGGCGAACACCGCCGGGGCGTCGAAACGGGGCAGGCACAGCCAGTCGATCGAACCATCGCGGCTGACCAGGGCTGCGCTACGGCAGTTGCCAAGCAGGGCATAGTCTTCGATGTGCGCGGGCATTGGAGCTCCTTGGATTGAGGCTTGGGTTCGCTCTGTTGCTTGTGACCACAACCGAGCACGCTTTGCGCCCCTCGCCCGAATCCTGCAGTACATCAACGACGTCGCCTCCCTGGCCTGCTACTGTTCTCCCCAGCCCCAACCCGTGAAGGATCACCCTGCCCCATGTCTTCCGACCTGCTCCTGGTCCTCGGCCTGCTGGCCATCGTCGTCACCCTGTTCATCCTCAACCGCCCCCGTATGGATGTGGTTGCCCTCTTGGTGATCCTGTTTCTGCCGCTGTCCGGCATCCTCACCGTCGAGCAGGCCCTGGCCGGCTTCAGCGATCCCAACGTGGTGCTGATCGCCGCGCTGTTCGTGATCGGCGAAGGCCTGGTGCGCACCGGCATCGCCTACCGCATCGGCGACTGGATGAGCGAACGCGCCGGCAACAGCGAGGCACGCTTGCTGGTGCTGTTGATGGTCGCAGTCGCCGGGCTTGGCTCGGTAATGAGTTCGACCGGGGTGGTGGCGATTTTCATCCCGGTGGTGCTGAGCATCGCTGCGCGTCAAAAGCGCTCGCCAAGCCGCCTGATGATGCCGCTGAGCTTCGCCGGCCTGATCAGCGGCATGCTCAGCCTGGTGGCGACGCCACCGAACGTGGTGGTGCACAGCGAGCTGGTACGCCATGGGCTGGAGGGCTTCAACTTCTTCAGTTTCACCCCGTTCGGCCTGGTCATCCTGGTGCTGGGTGTGGGCTACATGTTGCTGACCCGCCGCTGGCTCAACGGCGAGGTGCGCAAGGACGGCCGCAGCGAAAGCCGTCGCACCCTGCTCGACCTGGTGCTGGACTACAAACTCAGCGGCCGCGAGCGGCGGCTGCGCATTCGTCCACATTCGCCGCTGATCGGCCATACCCTTGGCGAGCTCGAATTACGTACCCGCCATGGCGCCAATGTGGTCGGCATCGAGCGCCAGCACAAATTCACCACCCGGGTGATCGCCGCCGACTCCGGCACCTTGCTGCAACAGGGCGATGTGCTGCTGCTCGACCTCTTCGCCAATCGCGACGATCTGCGCAGCTTGTGCCAGACCATGCAACTGGAACCCCTGCACTTCAAGGCCGCCTACTTCATCGATCAATCGCAGGAAGTGGGCATGGCCGAGGTCTCGCTGCCGCCCGGTTCGCAACTGATCGGCAAGACTATCCTGGAGCTGGCCTTTCGCAGTCGCTACGGCCTCAATGTGGTCGGCCTGCGCCGCGAGCAGAACGCGGTCGATGAGCAACTGGTGGAAGAGAAACTGCGCCTGGGCGATACCCTGCTGGTCATCGGCCCCTGGAAGGCCGTGCGCCAGCTGCAAAGTCAGCCGCGCGACTTCCTGGTACTCAGCCTGCCAGCCGAAGTCGATCAGGTGGCGCCTGCGCGCGCCCGTGCTCCGCACGCCTTGCTGAGCCTGGCGGTGATGGTCGGACTGATGGTCAGCGGCCTGGTACCCAATGTCCTCGCTGCGCTGATCGGCTGCCTGTTGATGGGCGCCGGGCGCTGTATCGACATGAACAGCGCCTACCGCGCGATCCATTGGCAAAGCCTGGTACTGATCGTCGGCATGCTGCCCTTCGCCCTGGCCCTGCAGAAGACCGGCGGCATCGACCTGGCCGTCACCGGGCTGGTCGGCCTGCTCGGCGGCGCCGGCCCGCTGGCCATCCTGGCCTGCCTGTTCGCCCTCACCGCAGTGATCGGGCTGTTCATCTCCAATACGGCTACGGCAGTGCTCATGGCTCCGGTTGCAATCAGCACGGCGCAACAGCTGGGGATGTCACCGTACCCCTTCGCCATGACCGTGGCCCTGGCCGCCTCGGCAGCCTTCATGACGCCGGTGTCCTCGCCGGTCAATACCCTGGTGCTCGGCCCGGGCCAGTACCGCTTCGCCGACTTCGTCAAGATCGGTGTGCCCTTCACCCTGCTGGTGATGGGTGTGACCGTGGTGATGGTGCCCTGGTTCTTCGGGTTGCAGTGAGCCGGCTGAAAACCTGTACCAAACCTGAAATATCAGGGAGGATCGGCACAAACTAATATCCAATTGACATCAATTCGTTTCATGAACCACACTGCAAGCCATGTGTCCCAGGTGTTCGCTGTAGTCGTCCTGGATTACGTTCCCGCTTGTCGGTCGAGCCCATGGTGTTTTCAGCCCAGTCGCGCCTGCTGCCTCCGTTGATCCTGTTTGGCCTGACCTTCGCCCTGACGCTGGGCGGTATCCTGGCCAGGCCGATCGAATCCCTGTCGCTGTTCTGGCCGGTCAATGCGGTGTTGGCCGGGGTTCTGCTGCGCCATCCCCGCCAGGGCAGTATCCTGGGCGTGGCCCTGATGTACCTGGCGATGGTCAGTGCTGATCTGATCTGTGGCAGCGAGTGGCGCCCGGCCCTGTGGTTCAACCTGTGCAACGTCGGTGCGATCGTCACTCTCTGGCGTCTGCTGGCGCACTTGCCCCGCTCCCACCGGCGCCTGCGTACACCTCACGGCGTACTGCGCGTCTTCGCTGCCTGTGCCGCAGGGGCCGTGGTGGCTGCGAGCCTCGCCTGCGTGATGGCCGCGCCCTGGTTCGATCAGTCATTGCGCACCACCTGGCTGGCCTGGTTCAGCGAACAGTTCTCCACCAGCGTACTCGTGCTGCCGATCATGCTCACTGCGCCGTCGCTCCCGGCCCTGGTGCGCAGCGGAGGGCTGCCTGTGCGACTGGCACCCTTGCTGGTGCTGCTGGCGTCGCTGGTGCTCAGTATCGTTTTCGGCGGCCCTGGCGCAATCGCCTTCCCCATTTCTGCGCTGCTGTGGTGCGCCCTGAGTTACTCCCCCTTCATGCTTTCGTTGCTGACCCTGACAGCGGGTAGCACCCTCATCGTTGCCGTAGCCCAGAACCTGATGCATTTCAGCGTGCCGCAGAGCGAGCCTGGCGTCACTGCGCTGATGTCGGCTCGCCTGGGCATCGCCATGCTGGTGCTTGGGCCGCTGGTGGTGGCCTGCGTGAGTAACGCCAACCGCGCCCTGCTGTCGCGCCTGGCGCACCAGGCGACCATCGATCACCTGACCGGCGCCCTGACCCGCAGCGCCTTCACTCGCCAGGCCAACGCCCTGCTCGAAGGCCGGCAGCAGCATGCCCAGACGCTGCCGCTGACCTTGATGATGCTCGATATCGACTACTTCAAGGCCATCAATGATCGCCATGGCCACGCCGTCGGCGACTACGTCCTGCGCCAATGCGCCAGGGCACTGCAGGACCAACTGCACGATGGCGAACTGTTCGCACGCCTGGGTGGCGAGGAGTTCGTCATCGTCATTCCGGGGCTGGCTCCTGAACAGGCCGCGTTCACTGCCGAGCGTCTGCGCCGGGCCGTGCAGGACCTGCAGATGGTGCAAGGCGAGGTGCCACTGCGTATCACCGTGAGCATCGGTGTCAGTGGCTGCAACGATAGCCAACCGATAGCCGACCTTGATGCCTTGCTGGCCGACGCCGACCAGGCGCTGTATCGCGCCAAGGCCCATGGCCGCAATCGTGTCGAGCAGGCCCAGCGCCAGGTCGTCTGAGTCAGCCGATCAGGTCCCACGAAAGCTTGCCGATCAGCACGCACAGCAGCACCAGGAACAGCCCGCGCACGAACCCTGCCCCCTTGCGTACCGCCAACCAGGTACCCGTCAAAGCCCCCAGGATGTTGAACACCGCCATCGGCAATGCAATGGCCCACAGCACGTTACCCGAGGGCACGAAGAACACCAGCGCTGCAAGATTGGTGGCGATGTTCACAAGCTTGGCCGACGCCGAGGCGTGGAGAAAATCCAGGGCGAAAAAGCGGATGAACAGGAAGATCAGGAAGCTGCCCGTGCCAGGGCCGAACAGACCGTCATAGAAACCGATGGCACCGCCGATCAGTACCGCCAGGCACTGTTCCCTGCGGCCGATGCGCGTCGGAGTGTGCACGGCACCGAAGTCCTTCTTGCAGAACGTGTAGATCGCCATCAACACGATCAGCACCAGCACCGCTGGGCGCATCACGCTGGGAGGGACCAACGACACGGTCGCAGCCCCGACGAACGACATCACGAAGGCACTGGCCATCGCCGGCACGATCAGCCCCCAGTCGAGGCTGACCTTGCGAATGAACGAGCGCGCAGCGAAAGCCGTGCCGCACACCGACGCGAACTTGTTGGTGCCCAGCAGCGCTGCCGGTTGAGCACCGGGCAACACATTGAACAATGCCGGAATCTGGATCAGCCCGCCGCCGCCGACCGCAGCATCGATCAATCCGGCAGCGAAAGCGAACAGGGACAACAGGACGATATCCGTCATTTGAAAGGTTCCAGCCAGAGAGAGCGTGCGCAAAGCCTAATCAAATGGCCGCACCTGTGTTGAAATGCCATATTGCACAAACCGCAATGAGGAACTCGCCATGGCACTGGACATGCTGCGCGAAATACAGGCCTTCGTCAGCGTCGCCCACAAGCGCAGCTTCGTCGCCGCCGCCCGCGCGCTGGGGCGCTCACCCAGCGCCGTAACCCGCGCGGTGCAGGCACTGGAGGACAACGCTGGCACCCGCCTGCTCAATCGCAGTGCCAACGCTGTGACCCTGACCGAAGCCGGTGAGCACCTGCTGCCACATGCACAGCGCTTGCTGGAGGTGCAACGTGATGCCGCCGATGAGCTGGCGGCGCTGAGCGGTTCGGCACAAGGCTGGATCCGCTTCGCAGTGCCCGAACTGTTAGGCCAGAAAGTACTGCCAGCGGTACTCGCAGACTTTTCCCAGCGTCACCCCCAGGTAACCCTGGACGTACAGTTCGTCGACCAGGCCCTGGACCCGGTGCAAGGCAAGTTCGATTTCGTCGTGCGCGGCGCCTTTCCCCAGTCAAGCGAACTGATCGGCTATCCACTGTGGAACTACCGCCGCCACCTGTACGCCAGCCCGGCGTACCTGCAGCAACACGGTTTGCCACTGGAGCCAGAGGAGTTGAGCGGCCATGCGCTGATCCTGCACACCGCTCCGCGCATCCTCAAGGCTTGGCATTTCTGCCGCGACGGCCAGATCACCAGCCTGCGACCACGTCCGCGCCTGCGCTTGTCCGCTGGCACTGCGGTGTATCAAAGCGCGCTGGCAGGCGCCGGCATCGCCCGCCTTGCCGACTGGCTGGGCGAGCCACAAGTGCAGGCCGGGCGCTTGCTGCGGGTATGTCCGGCGTATCACCTGACCTCCAGCAGCGGCCAGGATCCACAGATGCATGCGCTCTATCCGCCAGGCGAACAACCGGCTCGGGTCCGTGAACTGCTGCAGGCGCTGCGGCATGCGCGTCCCTGACCCTCAGATGGTGCTGTACAAATTCTGCTCAATTTAACAAAGGCCGCTTCACTCCTGGCTTGTAGCGTTTTATCCACAGACCTACCCACGTTTTTTGTGGACAGAATTCCGAGGCCAGATAACGACTTATCGCACACGCACCAGTGCAGCATTGGCCAGCTTGACCAATTCGATCCACTCGCCAACGTTGATCGCCCCGGCCTGCTCGAGTTGTTCGGCACAGAGCAGTGCCTGCTCGTAATCCCGTTCGCTGGCGATACCTGTGCCAACGAACCGCTCCCGCCACTCCAGCATCGCTGCAGTGCCCTTCTTGCTTTCCATGTACGACTCCGAGACAGGTGGGCTGCCGTCAAGCCAAAACTCCAGACGCCCCCACGCTCAGGCGCCGAAAACGGCCGCGGGAGATTACACGAGCGGTCATCAAACAAGAATAAATATCAACAAGAAGCCGACGGAAAGTCGATGAGAGGCGTAGCAGGAGGTAAAACGCATCGAGCCCGTCTCACGGGTAGACGGGCTCGGGAAAGTTGGACGGGCATTTCAGCCCGGCGGGATGGTACCCAGCAAGCCGATCAGGATCGTCAGCATCAGGAAACCACCCAGGAACAACGCAAGCTTGCCCATTGGAACCTCGACAAAGTGGGGACTGAACGGCAGAGCTGCCCGTCAGGGATACGGTGCAGCCGCGCTTGCCCAGCGCATACCGCTTCGTACGGCTGGGCTTGAGGGGCATTGTCAGGCCTTGGCTGATACGGTTACAGATTCAGGTTGCTGGAAAAAAAGCATATCAGATTGGTCGTTCAGTCCATCTGTCGCAACTTTTCCAACGGCAACCACCCCAGTTCACCGTTGCGCTGGCGCCGACACCAGAGCCAGCCGTTCAAACGCCGCAGCCCCACCATCACCTGTCCGGGATCAGCGTCCAGCTCATAGGCCGAGTACGACTCCAGTGCCCGCCCCTGGCCAACACCGAGCCGCTCGATCAGTTGCCCCGGTACCCAGCCTGGCTCTTGCCCCTCACAACTGCACAGGTACCAGTCCTGCCAGTCTTCCTCGCCCTCGTAACGCTGCCCGATCTGCAACAACGTCCCTCGGGCGAAGCTGATGGGTCGGGGGTATTCACTGCGATGGCTTTCGATCACCACGTATTTCATATGCCGCTCCCTGGCTATAGAAGAATCAGTCCTGGCAGTCGCTCAGAGGCTCATGACCATTTCATGCCAAGCCATGCCACCGTGATCGGAGCTGGAAGGTTTCACGTACTCATATCCCATCTTTTCGTACAACCCTACATGCTGGTCTTTGCACATCAGGTGAATGGTCGCCTTGCCACGTTCACGCATCTGCGTGATGAAGCGCGTCATCAGTTGCCCGGCGAAACCGCGCCCCTGAAACGCCGGATCGACCACCACCGACATGATCACCACATTGGGCGCCTGGGCATCGTGCCCCACCAGTTCCTTGAACGCCTCATCGGACATCACCACCTCGTGGGCACAACCACTGTTGATGAAACCCACCACTTGACCGTCCTGTTCCAGCACCAGGAAACCCTCCGGGTACTGGGCGATGCGCGTGGCAATCTTCTCCCGCGTGGCCGCTTCGTCGCCCTCGTAGGCGGTGGTTTCGATGTGATAGCAGCGGTCCACATCCGAAGGCGTGGCGGGGCGGAAAACAGGCGTATTCATGGGGCAGGTCCGTGTCTCGATAAGCAGAGGACGACATCCTAACCGCAGCGGCTCAGCTTCGCACCGCGATCACACATCACACCCTGCTTAACCGAGCATTACCTGTGCCCCCCGCTTTTGTATGTTTACGTATCAAAACCCAGCGCAGATACGTAGGAAAACCACACCCAACGTCATCAGACACATCCTTGATACACCCCGACATTTTACTGGTTGCCACCCCCGCCCCACGGCCAAGCCAAGGAAATGTCCATGTCCAGCCCTCACCGTTTCAGATACCCCGCTCTGCTCGCCGCCGTACTGATGCCGCTGAGCCTCGTTGCCACAGGCGCAGCCTTCGCCGCCGACCCAATGCCTGCCGCCCCAAGCACGCAAACCGCTCACGACACCTTTGGCCCGCTCAAGCACATCAAGGCCGGCGTGCTGGATGTCGCCTACGTCGAACAGGGCCCCGCCGACGGTCCCGTAGTCATCCTGCTGCACGGCTGGCCCTATGACATCCACAGCTTCGAAAGCGTGACGCCCCTGCTCGCTGCCAAGGGTTATCGCGTCCTGGTGCCCTATGTTCGCGGCTACGGCGACACCCGCTTCCTCTCCGACAAGACACCTCGCAACGCTCAACCCTCGGCCCTGGCCAGCGATGTGATCGCCTTCATGGACGCCCTGCACGTGCAAAAGGCCGTGCTCGCCGGCTTCGACTGGGGTGCGCGCAGCGCCGACATCGTCTCGGCCCTGTGGCCCGAACGGGTCAAGGCACTGGTCTCGGTCAGCGGCTATCTCATCAGCAGCCAGGAGGCCGCCAAGGCCCCGCTGCCGCCCAGTGCCGAGCTGCAATGGTGGTACCAGTTCTACTTCGCCACCGAGCGCGGCCGTGCCGGGTATGAAAAGAATCGCCATGATTTCGCCAAGCTGATCTGGCAACTCGCCTCGCCGAAGTGGGCATTCGACGATGCCACCTTCGATCGCAGTGCCAAGGCGCTGGACAACCCTGATCAGGTGGCGATAACAGTCAACAACTACCGCTGGCGCCTGGGCCTGGCGCGGGGCGAGACTCAATACGACCCGCTGGAAGCGAAACTGGCCAAGTTCCCCGCAATCACGGTACCGACCATCACCCTCGAAGGTGACGCCAACGGCGCACCGCATCCGCCGGCAGACGCCTATCGGCAACGTTTTACCGGGAAGTACGAGCATCGCCTGCTGACCGGCGGGATTGGCCATAACCCACCGCAGGAGGCACCTGCTGCCTTCGCACAGGCAGTGGTGGACGCCGACCACCTTTGACCGGCCCTGGCTCATCCACAAACAAAAGCCCTGGCATGCCAGGGCTTTTTGCGCAGGACAACAGGTCATCAGGACAATAAAGGTCAATGGCCTGTGGCAGGTCGGAATCCCAGCAGTGCTTTGGCCCGGGTATTGGACGCGCCCCGGATCGCTACATGATGAAACGCCTGTACCGCAGCCAGCGTGACGAACTGCTCAGCGCCTTGAAAAAAAGGCCACTGAGCGCCGACATCTGCACTGCCGGGCTGGCGGTGCTAGCGGCGGATTCTGCGCAGCGCATGTCACATCGACCATCGGCCTACTCCTAAAAATGAGCCGTCTGGCCTGCCGGCAGCGCGGCAGCGACTCCGCCTCGCACAGGCCTTTTAGGCCCAGTCTTATGGAGTAGCTAATGGCCAATTGCTCAAATGCCAACAGGTCAACCAATGAGCAACTTCAAGATGGCAAACCCCGTCATCGCCACCGCGCCCGCTTCCCGGACCCGCGTGGTCATACTCAGCAACGATAACCACTACGCACTGCGCATGATTGCCCGTCTGGGTGACAGCGAGCTGTTCCACATCGAGCATCTCGACTCGCTGAACAGCCTGATGACTCGCCTGCGCAAGCAGACGGTGGACATCATCATGGCCGAGATCCATGCCAACCAGGTCGACAGCCTCATGCTCCCATGCTGGGTGAGTGAGATGAATACGTCCGGTCGCCTGTGCAGCATTCCGCACATCGTCTGGACAGCACAGAGCGTCCCGGGCCCCCTTACAACCGAGCCGGACACGGGTAATGAGCACGACTGGCAAGAGTCGCTAAATGGTATATCCACCACCGCGCTGGCGTCCCATGCCCGCCTTGCCGAAGCCGCAGGCGTTCACGTCGAGATCGTCGGCGAGAGTGATCCCATCCAACTGCCGCAGGTACTCGAGAAGCTCGCAGGCACTGAACATCCCCGGCCGCAAAGCGCCCAGCCGGAAAAGCTGGAAAACCTGATCGGCGAGGATGATGTTGTCACTGTACTGGCCACGGGCGAGGGACTACGGGTGGTTTTGCAGCCCCAATACGACCTGACCAGCCGGCGAGTGGTCGGCGCCGAAGCATTGGTCCGCTGGCGGCATCCGCGATACGGTGAGGTGCCGCCATCCATTCTGATTCCATTGGTCAATCAGTTGGGACTCGACCTGTTACTGTTCAGCTATATCGAAAAGTCGGTGATCGAAATCCTGGGCACCCTTGATCGTCATGGGCTGGATATCCCCATCGCCATCAATGCATCGGCCCGCACACTCTGCGCTGCGGGGCTGGCCACGCGGCTGGCGGACAAGATGCTCAAGGCAGGACTGCCCCCCCGGCGCCTGAAAATCGAACTGACCGAAGAGATGGCAGCGGACAACGAACTGGCACTGTCAGCCTCGATCACAGCCTTGCGTGCGAAAGGTTTCAAGGTCTCGCTAGATGATTTTGGGGCCGGCGCCGCGACCCTTGCGCTGTTGGCTCGCATACCTTTTGACGAAATGAAAATCGACGGATCGCTGGTCCGGGCCGTGGGGCAGTCTTCACAGTCAAGCGAGATCATTTCCGGCATCGTCGGCCTGGCGCGATTGTTCAACCTGAACCTGGTCACCGAGGGCATAGAAGACGCCGCTAGCATCGAGTTACTCAGCCGTTTGGGTTGCCGAACCGGACAAGGGTTCGCCCTGGCACGCCCTCTGGAGCGAGACGCGTTCGTCGATATGCTTCTGCCATAGTGGCAGCACCTGTACAGGCCGTCATATCCCGCGTGTGCAGGAGGACCCTGTGTTCATTTATCTGCTTGCCCAGGCACTGGTATCGGCCATGTTCATAGTCTTTAATCTTACGGTCGCTTGACCTTTATCGAGTGTTCATTGGCATCTATGAAACCCCTACGTGTGGCACTGCTTGACGATCACGCCGTCGTTCGGCACGGCCTTGTCAGTCACCTTGGCGAGGAGCCCGGCATTGAAATTGTCGGAGTCTATGAAAACAGCCGCGAACTGCTGCGAGGCATGGCTGCCACCCCGGCGCAGGTACTGTTGCTGGATTTTGCTTTGGGACGCGACGAGCTCGATGGTGTTTCGCTGATACGCGCCCTACGTGCGCGCTTCCCTGATTGCCGGATCCTGGTGCTGTCAACCCACCACGAATCAGCCACCGTTTCACTTGCATTGCGAGTGGGTGCCCGTGGCTTCGTCGGAAAAGGCGAAGACCTCTCGGGCCTGGTCAAGGCCATTCGCACCGTCGCCTCAGGTGCAATCTACCTCAGCGCAGATATGTCCTACCAGGTGGCGGACGCCATCCGTCTGGTTGACACGGCCCAGCAACCGATCAGCGACAATGCGCTCGATCGCGCCGGATTGTCGGCACGCGAGCAGGAGGTGATCCGCTGTTACCTGGAGGGCATGACGGTGACCGAGATAGCTGACAAGTTCAAACGCAGTATCAAGACCATCAGCGCCCAGAAAGCGACTGCCTTCCGCAAGCTGGGTGTCACCTCCAACAACGGCCTGTTCAAAATCATGAAGACCCTGGACTGACGATGCACGTCCGTTGCCATCTGCGCACCTGGCTTCTTCTTGCCCTGTTATGCACCCCCAACGCCTGGGCCCTGGAGAACGATCCACCGGTGCCGTTTGCGCTCACCGCCGAGCAAGGCGCCTGGATCGCAAAGCATCCGGTATTGCGCGTTGCCGTGGTCGAAGACTTGATGCCCATCGAATACATGGAAAACGGCCACCTCCGAGGTCTTTCCGCAGAATACTTGCAATTGATCGCAAGCAGGACAGGCATGCGCCTGGAATACATCCCGGCCCATTCGGTACAGGAGCGCGCCGAAATGCTGGCGACCGGCAAGGCCGACCTGATCTCAGCCGTGCGCCTCAATGGTCCCAGTGGCCAGGATCCGCGCTTGCGTCATACCAGTTTCTACCTGAACACCACTGCAGTAGTGGTCATTCGCGCCACTCATCCGCCCATTATCGGTCTCGACCAACTCAATGAACTGACCGTGACCGTGCCCTTCTCCGATCGCTACCGCGAGGTTCTCGATATCAAGGCACCGAAAGCCCGCACCATCATCGGAGGCAGCGCGCTGAACATGCTGCAGCAGGTGGCTGATGGCACCGCAGACGCCGCGATAGCTACAGAGGCCTACCTCGTGCCCTTCCTGTACCGGCAGTTTCAGGGCCAGCTACAGATTGGTGGCGTCGTGGCCGATATGGGCTCGAAGCTCGCCATGAGCACGCGTGCCGATGACACAATGTTATTCGGGATCATCCAGCAGGTACTGGACTCGTTGAGCCTCGAGGAAACCCGAGAGCTGCACGCAAGTTGGATCGAAGGGCACGCAACGCCAGAGATGGGGCTACATGAGCTCACTGACCACTATCCCCATGAAGTCGCCCTGACTGCACTGGTGGTGCTGATGTTGGCGGGCCTGGCGTATCAAGCCCATCGCCAGCGCCAGCGGGCGGTGAGTAACGAACGAGAAAAGGCCATGTTCCTGGCGGTGATGAGCCACGAAATTCGCTCACCGATTAACGCGGTCCTGGCTTCTGTGGAGCTGTTGCACAACACGCCGCTGGACCGCACGCAACAGCACTTCGTGCAGCTGGCCAGTAACGGCGCGCAGTCACTGCTGACGCTGCTTGACGATGTGCTCGACATCTCAAGGCTTGAGGCTGGCCAGGTGAAACTCGAGCCGGTGCCCGTGAACCTCGCCAACCTGGTCAGAAACGTAGTCGATCTGCACAGCTTGCGTGCCCGTGAACGGCATCTGTCGATCAGCGTTGTGGGGCCTGTTGATCCGCCCCTGCTGATGCTGGATGACACCCGCCTGGCGCAGGTGCTGCACAATTTGCTGTCCAACGCGATCAAATTCACCGAACAGGGCGGTATCGAGGTGGCCTACCTGATCGCCGACACGGACACCCCTTCACTCAAGCACATCCGTTTGACGGTAACGGATACCGGCATTGGTATCAGCGCCGAGGCTCAGCAGCGGCTGTTCCAGCCATACAGTCAGGCGGCGCGTACACATCGGCGCTCCGGCGGTACTGGCCTGGGGCTCGCTATCTGTCGTGATTTGCTGCAGTTGATGAGCGGTGGCATCACCCTCGACAGTACGCCGGGCCAAGGCACGCGCATGGAGTTGTCGCTGCCAGCCGAGCTAGCCTCGGCCGGCGCACTGGAAAATCACCTGAAAACCTTGCCTCCTCGTGCGCCGGCGGCAACCACACAGAACCTGCGCATATTGGTGGTGGAAGACACCGTGGCCAACCAGGCGGTACTAAAGGCCCAGATCGAGGGTTTCGGCTGTACGGCGGTGATTGCCAAGGATGGCGCTCAAGCCATGGATTGTTTCGAACAAGGCACCTACGACCTGATCCTGATGGACTGCGACCTGCCCGACCAGGACGGCTATTCGCTGACCCAGATGTTCCGCATGATAGAGCACGACGCTGCCCAGGCACGCTGCCCGATCATCGCGATTTCCGCGTCTACCGGCAGCGAACATGTCAGCCGCTGCTTCGATGCCGGGATGGACGGCATCCTGGGTAAGCCGATCAGCGTGGGTAAACTGCAGGACGCCATAGAGTTGTGGTGTGGCGTGCAACTGACGCTGATCCCACACCCCTTCTCCGAAGCCGACAGGATGAGCGACGTGCGCATCCGCGAAGCCTTCGAACAAGACCTGCTCGCCCTGCTCGAAGCCATTGCCCTCTGCCAGCTGGAGCCTGCCCTGCATGCCGCGCATCGGCTGCATGGCGCGGCGCTGAGTATCGAGTGGCCCGCCGTGGCGTGCGAGGCCGCTGAACTGGAAGCCCTGCTCAAGGCCGCCAGGCCCTGGCACGACCCCGCTTACCGCGCAACATTGCGCGCCCTGGTCATAGCGCTGCGCAGCACCAACAACCCCAAGCAATCGCCTGCGGCGGCGCAAAGTCCTGCAACTGAAATTCGGACCAGTCCTATTGGTTCACCGGGCGCGCAAGGCTAAAACCGTCTCAGGCCACCAGGCCGCTCTCTGTCATGCGCAACCAAAGGCGACCCATGAGTTCCATTCACTGCATCCAGCACCTGCAACTGCGCCTGATTGAGTCGGCGTCGGTCAACGAAAGCTGTGCCACCGATTTGCTGTTAATCCTGCGCAAACTCACCAGCGCGGAGGCCAACAGCGTCAACGGTATTATCAGTTTGTTGCACAGCGAAGCCGATGCGCTGAGGAGCCTGTCGATAGGCATCACCCAGCGCTACGCCCACCGTGCTGAGCTACTGACTGTGAACCACCAATGAGTTCAATCGACAGTCTTTACCTGGCTCACTTGCTACAAGATCGGATATCGCGGACCGCCTTCATCATCGAAAGCTGTATCGTCGACCTCCATGAGTACCAGGCCGGCGTACCCGAGGAATACGCCGAGACCATCCTTTATGTGATCGACTTGTTGCAGGAGGAAGCGCAGCGGCTCAACGAATTTTCAAAATTGCTGGTACGCAGCAGATGCCTATTCTTTGAGTATTGAGACGTATCGATTCGACTGTTGCGCGCTCGATGGGCATCTGTCTGCTGGCGATATCTAGGAGGGTCTGACCGGGGCGCTGATGCAGCAGAAAACGCAGCGACCTGTGCAGTTCGAGATAACTGACAAGCACGATCTGCTCTCGCGACCTGAATACATCGGGCCCAGCTACGCAACGAGGACTACCTTTGTGCATCCATCAGAGCATCTATCTACTCGTCAATACGCTCGTATCGTCAAAGGCTGAGTGAAAGCCGTAGGCCTTGATCCGGCGATGTATGCCACACATCCGTTGCACGTGTGAACGTTAACCGCAGTATCTGGCAGTTTTCATCATATTTTCTTGCTCAGTAAACCTGGAAGATACGCATAAGCCTCTCAAGCTTTACGTGTACGTCGTGCACAGCAGTTTCTGTATTGGGCAGAATAATCAACCGATGCTGCGTTTATGGCGTAACGAACCACCATATGAATTAGACGGGGCAGGACTTCCAATCGCCCGGCTACGATGACCCATGAGGCAAGCTGTGCTTGGGGTTGCCTTTCTTGCTGTCTGATTTACCAGCATTCAGGCTCACCCCAGCAACCGAACGATTACCAGTGGTAACCCAATCCTAGGTTTATTCCGAAGTCACCACGCGCAGTACCCGCCCCCACAGCGCTGTAAGTCCATTGGCCGCTCGCCGACCGGGCGTTCAGCCCGACTGCCAGGGCCGGTTGCCCTTCATAGACCGCGGTGGCCATGGCCAGCATCGACTTGCCCGCCGACGATGCTGCTGGCAATGCGGCCATGGCCATCGCCGAAGCCACACCCGCATAGACATCCTGACGCAAGTACCCCAATTGGCGGTCGGTATAGGCGTTGGCCTGATGGAGCGTGCGGTTGGCGGCCTGGCTGGAAAGCCGCGTGGTTTGCCTCAGGTTGACCGCATCGGTACGATGGGCCGCGTCGGCCACATGGGTCACCTGACGCTCAGCGCCCCTTGAACCCACCGCCACGCTATTGGCTCGATCCGCCTGGGAGCCCGTTCCCAGGGCAACGCTGTTATCCCCATTGGCCTTCGCTTCGCTACCCTGGGCGCTGCTACGCGTGCCCTGGGCGACCGCACCGGCACCGGTGGCAACGCTGTGCTCGCCCGTCGCCCGGGCATTACTGCCCAGCGCCACGGCCCGGCTACTCGGCGCGACGCTGGCCTTGTCGCTGCCATCGCCCTGGCTGTCCACCGCCATGACGGCAGCCTGCCGGCCAAGCTGCCGAACCTGCTGGTTCGTCGCATCGAGCTGGCGCCCGGTGACCGCATCGGTACTGTCCGTACCAAGCGCACCGTCCTGCACCCCACCCAAGGTCCGCGGCCCCTGGTTCCCGGCAATATCGACGCGGGTTCCGTCAGTCCCCTTGGCAATCTGGATATCGCGGCTGGCCGGGGCCTGCCGGACCAGCCCCACTTCTCCGGCCGCCACCTGCGCACGCACGTCGCTAGCGTCGGCGCTGGACTTGTCCGCCTTGTCGTTGGCCGCTACCAGCGAATCGTCCAACGCCGTGATGGCCTGCCCCACGTTACTAGCGGCGACCGGCGACGGCGCGCCATCCGCGCCCACGCCCGTCACATTGAAGGTGGGCACGTTGAGTGTGTCGTCGGGATTGACCGCTGCCCCGTCACCCAAAGCGTAGGCCAATGCCTGGTTTCCATCACGTGCAGCGTCCCGGATACGACCGAGCACCGTTTCCCCGTTTTCCAGCCCTTGCAACTGGCCAGCAGAGCGCTCGGCAAGCTGGCTGGCCTGTCCGGCCGTGGCCTGCGCCAGGTCAGCGGTCTGGCGGGCATCGGCGGCGGATGCCTGTGCCTGGTCAGCGGTACGCTGGGCCCCCTCGGCGGTGCCATGCCCGTCATCGGCCATCGCCATGGCGCCAGCGGCTGTAACCCGGGCTTGCTCGGCGACTTCTCGAGCATGTTCGGCGGTGCCCTGCGCCTCTGTGGCCACGCCTTCAACGGCGTCGAGCTGGCTCATGTTCACTGCATCGGTTGCGGCCAGACCCTCGGCGAGGTGAGTGATACGAGCAGGGGTAGCCCGCTGGTCATCACGACCGGCACTGTAGGTAGCGCTGGCTTCGTCCCACAGCAGACTGCCATCACGCAGCCTGTCAGCGTGCTGGGCCAATGCTCCAAGCGCCTCGCCTTGACCTTGTAAGGCACCGCTGAGCGTCGCAACGTTGCCGTCCAGCGCGCCGAGGGCAGCGCCGATGTCGTCATGCGTCTGCGTCGACGGCTGGACGCTACCATCCTCGGCGACCTGGCCAATGGAATAGGACGGCGCGGTCGGTTGGCCGTCGGCTCCTACCGTCGAACCGCCCCCCAGCACCTGCGCCAGAAACTCGCTGGCCGAATCCGCCGCCCCCTTGATCGCACCGTTGATGCGTTCGACCACGGTTTCGCCGGCGCCAATGCCCTGCAGCTGGCCGGCCGCCGTGTCGGCAGTGGCCTTGGCAGCGTTGCCAGTCCCCTGGGCGGCCTCGGCAGCCTGCTGGGCAGTCGAGGCCGACCGCAGTGCGGTGTCGGCGGCGCCCTGCGCAACCGCCGCACGTTCATTGACCGTGGAGGCCGTGCCCCGTGCAGTGTCCGCTGTACCTTGCGCGGCTTCGGCAGAGCGCCGCGCGTCACCGGCGGCGTTCAGTGCGCTGTCAGCCGTTGCCTGGGCACGTCCCGCCGCCTGCCGGGCGCCGGTTGCGGCACTCAGGGCGCCGTCGGCACTCGCCTGCCCGGCATCGGCCGATTGCTGGGCATGCGCCGCCAAGCCCAGGGCGCTATCCGCCGTGCGCTGTGCCCCCTCGGCGGTTTGTTGTGCCGTGGCGGCCGAGGCCGAGGCGTTGTCAGCGGTTCGTTGAGCATCACCCGCCGCCTGCTGCGCAGTGGAAGCTGCCGTCAGTGCACGATCAGCCGTGCCCTGGGCCGCGTCGGCGGAACCTTGTGCGGTGTCGGCTGCGCTGAGCGCCTGATCGGCGGAGCCCTGGGCCACGGTGGCGGCCTGCTGCGCGGCAGTGGCCGAGGTCATTGCGGTATTCGCAGCCCCCTGTGCGCCCGTCACCGCTTGCTGAGCTATTGCGGCCGCGGCCTGGGCGTTATCCGCCTGGCCTTGTGCGGCGTTCGCGGCCTGTTGAACCGACGAGGCCGACGCCAGGGCCCTATCGGCCGTCTGCTGGGCAGCCGTCGCGGTCTGCTGGGCCGTCGATGCCGAGGCCTGGGCCGCATCGGCGGTGCTTTGTGCAGAGGCGGCATGCTGCTGGGCGATGAATGCCGCGCTGACGGCTGCATCGGCCGTTTCCTGGGCGGTTTCTGCGGCGACCTGGGCCGTTGCGGCGGTAGACAACGCACCCTCACCGGTGGCCTGGGCTGCCTCTGCGGCCTGCTGCGTCGCAGCAGCCGATGTCTGGGCCCCCCGGGCAGTGTGCTCGGCGGCGTCGGCGGTCTGCCGCGCCACCTCTGCAGCGGTGGCGGCGGAGCCGGCCGTACCTTGTGCGGCATCGGCCGCATGCTGGGCACGGGTGGCGGCACTCAGGGCCGTGTCAGCGGTGCCCTGTGCGCCTTCGGCGGTCCGCTGCGCAGTGGCTGCGGAATCCTGTGCTCGGTTGGCCGTGCCTTGGGCGGCCTCGGCGGCCACTTGGGCATTGAGCCCGGCCTGCCCGGCCGTGTCGGCAGTGCGTTGGGCCCCGTCCGCCGCGCCCTGTGCAGCTGTTGCGGTGTCCTGCGCCATCGCAGCGGTGCGTTGGGCGCCATCGGCCGTTGCCTGGGCCTGGGTGGCTGCGGTCTTCGCTGCCTCGGCCTGTTGCCCGGCGGTATCCACCGCGCCGCGCGCTTCGCTCACGGCGTTCGTGGCCGCTTCGGCGTGAGCCTGGACAGCCGCGGCATCTCTCTTGGCTTCATGGCCGCGCTCGTCAGCCTGGCTGGCAGCGGCGCGCGCGCTGCCGGCAGCGTCCTGGGCGTTGCGGGCAGCATCTGCAGCCGCGCTCACCGTACCTTGCGCCGCCTCTAAAGCCTCCTGGGCCTTGACCACCGCTCCTGCTGCGGCAGCGGCGGTGTCACGCGCGGCGGTGGCAGCCTGGCCAGCTTCACCGGCGTCACGTTCGGCCTGGGCGGCTGTCGTTTGTGCCCGGCTTGCCACTGCCTCGGCATCGGTTGCCGTGCGGTGCACGCCGTCGGCCAGCGTCTTGGCCGCGTCAGCGGCACGCTTGGCGGTGAGTGCCGATGCCTCAACGGTATCCAGTTGTCCCTTGTTCACCGCGTCGGTGTCGACCTCGCCCGCAGCCAGGTCGACGATACGGTTCTGTGCAGTGTCGCCACGGGCGGCGCTGTAGGACTGCGTTTCCGGGTTCCAGCGCAGCCGGTTGTCGGGGGCCCACTGATCGACTTCGATTGCCGTCTCGAAGGCACGGTCGAAAACCGCCCCCAGGTTCTGGTCGGTGCCCTTGTACGAACGGTCGAGGGCCTTGAGCGCGCCCAACAGGCTGCTCGGCTGTTTTTCGGCTGGTGCCAGGCTGGTCAGCGCCAGCGGCGGCACCACCAGCTTGCCATCCTGGGCCCCCATGCCCGTGCCCAGTGCATCGGCCACGGAGCGGCTGACCACCAGCTCGCGCTCGCCCAGCCGGCGAATGGCGTCGTAGCCGACGAACAACTGGGCGCCATTGACGGCGTCGGTACTGGTCGGGTTGACGCTTCCGGGCGCCACGTAAATCAGTTGGCGCCAGCGGGCCACATCTCCCAGGGCGACCGTGCTGATGGCATGGGTCCGGTCAACGCTGTAGGTCTGGCCATTGAGCGTGACGGGCGCCACCTCACGAAGCGCGCCGACCAATCCCACCGAAAAGCTGCCCAGAGCAACGCCATCGCTGTCCCGGGCGCGGGAGGTGTAGCCCACCGACAGGCTGTTGGTACCACTGGCGATAGCCGAACGCCCCAGTGCCACGGCGGCGCTCCCCGATGGCTGGGCAAAACGGCCGCCTGCAAAGGAAGAATCGCCGCGGGCAATGGCGAGAGAACCCGCAATGGTGGCGGCTTCGCCAACGGCATTCGCGGCCGAGCCGAACACGGTAGTATGGGCATTGTTACCAAAACTGCGGTTGCCGAAGACTACCGCGTAAGGGCTATTTACTTCAGGGCTTTTTACTTCTGATTCCTGCCCAAACGCAATGCTATGGAGCATCGAGCTCACAGCGCCGCGGCCAATCGCCATACCGCCGCCGCTGGCCGAAAAGTCGATGGCTCGCCCCTCTGGTGTTTTCCCTACCTGCCCGATGGCCAAGTTGCCGGCCGCATCCCCCAGCATCAGCCGGCCGCTGTTGACATACAGCTCACCGCCCAGGGACATCGAGGTCGCGCCAACGCCGGCATCCGGACGGTAGATCAGTACGCTGCCGGTCTGCCCGCTCTTGCTGCTGGCATTGCAGTTACCGGACCGATCCTTGAACGTGAAGGTGCCGCTGCGCAGCTCACTTTCGCTGAGACGCCAGATTCCTTCCTGGGGATCATTGAAACTCGTGCATTCCCCGTCGGGGTTCGCATTGATATGCACGCCATTGCCCGCCTCGGCCGCGGCCATGCCCAGGAGCGCCGAGATACCGCTCAGGGTCAACAGCCCGAGCGCCTGCCAGTCCCGTGGCACACTGCTGATGTCGTTGCGGTGAAGCGCACGGATGATGGCGCGAATCGGGTTGAGTGGAACAGCACGCAGACAAACAGCCTGCAAAACGAGGCGTGACATGACTTTCACAATAACGAACCCTGTGGCAGTAACTGGTGCGCACAAGCGCTACGGCAACCCGGCGGCTTGGGCAATTTCCATACGGCTGACCCGACTGCCCGCGCGAATGGCGGGCAGCGATTTCGAGAGCGGATTGTGACGAGCGTCATGTTTTGACGACATCGGACTACTCCTAAACCGGAGCAACGATCCTGATTCGTCATGCGGTGAACAAGGCGTACCGCCAGGCATCTTTTTGTGGCGGAGCAGGCGGCGTGAGGCAGGCGTTACCAGGCCGCCTCGCCTTAGGTAGGCCTGGTCTTAGTGTCGCGGCGTCTTAGGGTCTGTATGAAAAGCCTTGAGACGAAGGTCAGGCAAGGCGAAAACAGCCGAGGAAGCGGAGTTTACGGATTGTAAATGAGCATTCCGAGGCTGTTTTCAACGCAGCATCACCGAGTATCAAGGCTTTTCGTACAGAGCCTAGCAACGAGAAGGGAACAGGCGAGCACGGGGCTCGCCTGGCCCGTCAGGGCTTTACCATTCGTATCCCACACCGACCGCCAGGCCGACGTTGCCCTTGGCGCTGCCAGAACCGTTGGCCTTGTAGGCCCAGGTGCCGTCTTCGCTGCGGCCAGAGAGGCCGACCGCCAGGGCCGATTGCCCTTCGTAGACGGAGGTGCCCATCGCCACCATCGAACGGCCCGGCGACGAGGTGGCCGGCAGGGCGGCCATGGCCATGGCCGAGGCGATGCCGGCGTAGGCATCCTGGCGCAGGGCGCTGATCTGCCGATCAGTATGGGCATTGGCCTGCCGCAGCGTCTGATCGGAGGCCCGATTGGCGATTTGCGTGGCCTGCTCCAGATTGACCGCATCGGTGGCCTCAGTAGCAGCCCCTAAGTGGGTGATCTGCCGCTCCGCGCCCGCCGAGCCCACCGACACGGTATTGACCCGATCTGCCTGGGAGCCCGCACCCAGGGCCACGCTATTGTCCGCGCTGGCCCGGGCATCGGCACCAAGCGCGGTAGTGCGCGCGCCCTTGGCTGCGGCCCCCGCGCCGCTGGCCACGCTGCGCTCGCCCGTGGCACTGGCATTGGCACCCACGGCCACGGCCCGGCTCCCCGGTGTGACGCTGGCCTTATCGCTTCCATCGCCCTGGGTGTCCACCGCCATGACCGATGCCTGCTGGCTGAGCTGCCGAACCTGCTGGTTCGTCGCGTCGAGCTGGCGACCGGTGACCGCCTCGCTACTGCCCGCGCCGAGCGCACCGTCCTGCAATCCGCTCAAGGTACGAGGCCCCTGGCTACCAACGATATCGACGCGGGTGCCGTCGGCGTCTCGGGCGATCTGGATGTTGCGGCTGGCGGGATCCTGTCGAACCAGCCCCACTTCACCCGCCTCCAATTGCTCGCGCAGGTTGCCGACGTCGGCGCTGGCTCGCTCGGCCTTGCCATTGACGGTCACCAGCGAGTCGTCCAGCGCCTTGACCGCTTCGCCCACACTGCCGGCCTGTTTCTGAGCGGGGGCGGTCCCGTTCTGGCCAAGATCCGTCACGGTGTAACCCGGTGCATTGAGCGTGCCGTCCGGGTTCACACTGGCGCCGCCACCCAGTGCATCGGCCAGGGCCTGGTTGGCGGCGCGGGCGGCTTCCTGCAGGCGACTGATGACCGTCTCGCCCTCACCCAGCCCTTGCAGCTTCTCGGCAGCGCGATTGGCCAGCTCACCCACCTGGTCGGCGGTGGCTTTCGCGGTGTCGGCAGCCTGACGCGCGTGGGTGGCACTGGTTTGTGCCAGATCGGCGGTACGCTGAGCCCCATGAGCGCTGCGCTGTGCCTGAGTAGCAGCACTCACGGCGGCATCGGCCGTGCCCTGCGCCTGTTCAGCAGCGCCTTGCGCGGCGCCGGCGGCATCCCGGGCTACGCTGGCCACGCCCTCGACAGTGTCGAGTTGACTCTTGTTCACCGCATCGGTCGCCGCCGTACCCGCGGCCAGGCTGGTGATACGGGCCGGGGCAGAACGCTGCTCGCCACGACCGGCGCTGTAGGTGCCGCTGGCTTCGTCCCACAACAGGCTGTCGTCACGCAGGCCCTGCACATCCTGCCCCAGGCGCTCGAGAGCCTGCCCCTGGGCCTGTAGAGCCCCGCCAACCTTGGCGACATTGCCATCCAGCGCACCCAGGGCATCGCCGACATTGCCGTGTACCTGTGTCGACGGCTGGACGCTGCCATCGTCTGCGATCTGGCCAATGGCGTAGGACGGTGCGGTCGGCTGGCCATCGGCCCCCACGGTCGAACCGCCTCCCAGGACCTGCGCCAGAAACTCGCTGGCAGAGTCTGTTGCGCCCTTGATCGCGCTGTTGATCCGCTCGACCACGGTTTCCCCGGCGTCCAGACCCTGGAGCTGCCCGGCAGCGGTGTCGGCGGTGGCCTTGGCGGCATCCGCTGTGCCCTGGGCGGCATCGGCGCTGCCCTGGGCCGTATTGGCGGCAGTCAACGCGCGGTCAGCTGTGTCTTGTGCGGTGCCGACAGCTTGTGAGGCCTCGTTGGCCGAGCTCAACGCCGTATTGGCGGTGCCCTGCGCAGCATCTGCAGCCTGCTGCGCCGTGGAAGCTGCCGTCAATGCGGTATTGGCAGTGCCCTGGGCCCCGTCCGCAGCCTGCTGCGCATCGGTGGCGGTGGTCAGCGCAGTGTTGGCGGTGTCCTGGGCCGCCTGGGCAGCCTGGTGCGCATCGGATGCCGCATTCATGGCTGTAGTGGCTGTACCTTGGGCAGACTCCGCCGCCTGCTGGGCGTCAGCGGCTGAGGCCAAGGCGCTGGTGGCGGTGCCCTGGGCTGCTTCTGCGGCCTGCTGCGCACCGGATGCGGTAGACAGCGCGGTATTGGCGGTGCCCTGCGCAGCATCGGCGCTGTTCTGTGCGCGGGACGCCGAGGCCTGTGCACTGTCGGCCGTACCTTGCGCACGTTCTGCGGCCTGCTGGGCGCCGGACGCAGCGGTCAGGGCGCTGTCGGCCGTGTCTTGTGCGGTTGCCGCGGCTCGCTGCGCATCCGACGCCGAACCCAGCGCCTGGCTGGCAGTGCCCTGTGCGGCGTCAGCGGCTTCCTGGGCCGTGGCGACAGCTTCCAGGGCGGTATTGGCAGTGCCTTGGGCGGCCTCGGCGCTGTTTTGCGCCACGGACGCGGAGGCGAGAGCGGTGTCGGCTGTGCCTTGCGCACCCTCTGCCGCGTTCTGGGCATCGGCTGCCGAAGCCAGCGCGGTGTTGGCGGTACCCTGGGCGCCTTCGGCGGTCTGCTGGGCAGTGGACGCGGCAGCCTGTGCACGGTCGGCCGTGCCTTGGGCAGCCTCGGCACGTTGCTGGGCACCGACCGCCGACGCCTGGGCGGTATTGGCCGAACCCTGCGCGCTGTCCGCGGCCTGCTGGGCGCCAGCAGCGGCGCTCAGCGCATTGTCGGCCGTGCCCTGGGCGCCCTCGGCGCTTTGCTGCGCACCGATTGCCGCCGCCAGCGCCGAATCCGCCGTGCCTTGCGCGGTATCTGCGCTGCGCTGGGCCGTGGCGGCAGACTGCTGGGCCCGGTCGGCGCTGCCTTGCGCACCTTCTGCGGTTTGCTGGGCCGTGGTCGCCGTATTCAGTGCCGCGCCGGCAGCATCACGGGCCGTGTCGGCGGTCTGTTGCGCGGCGGTAGCCGCACCCAGTGCGGTATCGGCAGCCCCCTGGGCAGCCTCGGCGGTTCGTTGTGCAGCACCTGCGGAATCTAGGGCTGCGCTGGCAGTACCCTGGGCAGCCTGGGCAGCCTGTTGCGCCTCGGATGCACCCGTTTCTGCGGCACTGGCGGTGCTCTGCGCACCGTCGGCAGTCCTCTGGGCGTCGGCCGCCGAGCTCAGGGCGGTACTGGCAATGCCCTGAGCATCCTGAGCGGCATTTTCTGCCTCGGCGGCGGTCCTCAGAGCCGTCGTGGCCGTGCCCTGGGCGGTTTCCGCGGCCCGTTGCGCCGTGGCAGCCGAAGCCGCGGCGCCTTCGGCGGTGCCCTGGGCCTGCTCGGCGACAGCCCGCGCGCTGGCGGCTGCCTGCTGCGCAGCGCCAGCACTGCCATCGGCCGCCGCTGCGGCTCGTTGGGCATTGTCAGCGCTGGCCTGGGCCGCGAGGGCCGTGCCCTGGGCGGTTTCCGCCGCCTGCTGCGCAGCGGCAGCCGTCTGCGCGACCGCATCCAGCTGGCCTTTGTTCACCGCATCAGTAACGGCGACGCCAGCCTCGACATGGTTGATCCGATTCTGCGGCCGCTCGCCCTGGCTGGCAGTGAACGCCTGCTGCTCGGAGTCCCAACCCAGGTAGCGTTCGAGGGCCGCCAGGCGGACTTTCTCCGCCGTGTCCCTGGCCAGTGCATCGACATCGTTCAAGGCATTCTGCGTCCTTTTATGGGCCTGATCCAACGCCTTGATCGCCCCGACTACGGACGTTGGCTGGGCCACACCCTGACCGAGGCTGGTCAGTGCCATGGGGGCCAGGGTCACCTTGCCGTCCTTGAACTGGGTGCCCTCCCCCAGCGCATCCGCCACCGACTGGCTGGCGGCCAGTTCACGGTCGCCAAGCTTCTGGATGGCATCGTAGGCCACGAACAACTGAGCGCCATTGACCCCGTCGGTGCTGCTCGCCGTGACCGAGCCAGGCGCCATGTGGATCACCTGCCGCGTCTGGTTGGCGTTACCGATACTGACCACGCCCATGGCGGACGCGCTGTTGGGGGAATAGGTGGTGCCATTGAGCGTGACCGGGCTCACCGTTCGCAGCCCGTCGGTCACCGCACCACTGCCCAGGGCCACGCCATACTGGTGCCTCACGCTGGCGTTCGCCCCCAGGGCTACGCCTTCGTTGCCATTGACGCCTGCCGCCGTGCTCGCACCACGGCCCAGGGCCACGGAGTTGTCCCCTTGTGCGTTGGCATCGCGCGCCCCCGCGAACGAACCACCGCCACTGGCGGAGGCACCGGTGCCCACTGCGGTCGCTCGATCCCCGGAGGCCGAGGCGGACGCGCCGAGGGCCGTGGCCATATCACCGGAGGCATTGGCCTGATAGCCGAACGCATGGCTGGTTGAACCCGAGTTTTTCGCTTCGTAACCCACCGCCATGCCGAAGGCGCCAGACGCCTGGGCGCCGTGGCCGATAGCGGCGGCATCGAAGACCGCCTGGGTGCGCTCGTTACCGATCGCCATGCTACCGCTCGCCTGTCCAAGCGTCAGGCGGCCAGCATTGACGAAGAGCTCACCGCCCAGGGTCAGCGAAGTCGCCCCGGTGCCGGATACGCCTGCCGGACGATAGAACAGCACGGAGTCGGTCTGGGTGCCCTTGCGCGCAGAATTGCACTTGCCCGTGTTGCCATCCCTGAAGGTGATATTCGCTTCCAAGGTGGCCGGGGTTTCGGCTTGCGGGTCATTGAGGCTGACGCATTCGCCGTCGGCGTTGGCATTGACGTGGATACCATTGCCAGCATAGGCGCTGCCGATGCCCAGCAGCGCGCTGATCCCGGTCAGGGTCAGCAGCCCAAACATCGGCCAGACGCCGGACAGACGACCCGTACCGGCCGGGCTGCCATAACGGGAGCGAACGAAGTGACGAATCGGATTGAGGGGGGCGGAACGCAGGAAAGCGATCTGCAGGGCTGAACGCGACATGACTTTCACGATGACTCACCTGTAACACGTTTGCGTGGAGCGCCGGGCTGCCATGGGGCACTGTCGACATCTGCCGACACGTTGCGCGTACACGTCTGTGGAGAAGCCCGCCGTTGCCGCGAGCCCAATTGAGTGACGGTGAATTCTGGGTAACACGTCGCGCTGGAGGTATCGGACTACTCCTAAATTCGAAGCCAATCCTTTCAAACGTTAGGTAGCGGTGAAGTACGGCCCGTGCCTTTTAGGGTCTGTATGAAAAGTTTTGAGACGAAGGTCAGGCAAGGCGAAAACAGCCGAGGAAGCGGAGTTTACGGGTTGTAAATGAGCATTCCGAGGCTGTTTTCAACGCAGCATCACCGAGTATCAAAGCTTTTCGTACAGAGCCTAGTCTCAATCTTACGTTTCTCGGCAAGGGTATATGGCTCGCCATACCTGCTGCTGACTGACGAAGGCAAACGTATCAAGGCACCGATGCTTCGCCACCGATAGGACGAGGCCAGGGAGCAAGCCGTGAAAGAAGCGGTCGCCGCTGGTGACCAGGCGCTGGTCGGCGGTACCAGCCAATTGCAGTTCCGCGACATTCGCCCGAAAGCAGCCTCGGAAATCACCGATGTCGACGACGCCAGTCTGCTGCTACGCCACACCAAAGCTGACATCACAGAGCGGGTCTATCGCCGAGTTGGAGGCCTGGTAAAACCCACCAAATAGGGAAAGTTTCGGAAGCGCTGCCAAAAGAAACCATTCCCTAGGGTGTTCCCATCTAGATTCCGCCCAGTTCCGCCTGTTTCCAGGCTGCGAGTGGGGGACCAACTGGGGGACCGGAGTTAGAGATCGGAGGTCACCACCATGCCCAAGCTCACCGCGAAACTCGTAGAAAACCTCAAGGATTATGGCAAGTACGATGATGGCGATGGCCTGCGCCTTGTCATTCGAAAGTCTGGAAAAGCTTGGGTGCTGCGTTACCAGCGTGCAGGCAAGCGCAAGGAAATCGGCTTGGGTCCCTACCCCCACTATGGGCGCCAAGCCCAGTGAGGGCTCATCCAGAAGCAGAAGCTTCGGTCTGCTCATCAACGCTCGTGCGATTGAGAGCATCTGTTGCTCGCCCCCGACATCGTCATAGCGCGTTGATTACGGCGCTCCTTCAATCTCGGGAACAACTCGAACATACGCCGAACGTCCTCATCTGCATGCTTCTCTCCGATAGGAATGGTGCCCATCATGAGGTTCTCTTCCACCGTCATGTCGGGAAAGACACGGCGTCCCTCCGGTGACTGAGCGATGCCGTTGGAGGCGATGTAATGAGAGCTCTTCTGGATGATATCGGTGCCTCGATAGAGGATCTGGCCGGCGCTCACCCTTGGTTGTCCGAAATGGACATGAGCAGCGTAGATTTCCCGGCGCCGTTAGATCCGATCGAGCTGATCGTTTCGCCTTCATTGATGGAAAGCGACACTTTCCGTAGAGCTTGAATTGGGCCGTAGTGCACGTCGATTCCGCGCAGCTCCAGAATAGGTTGGCTCATACTAGCTCCTCCTCGTCGGCGCCGAGGTAGGCCGCGATCACCTATAGGGAACCATGCGCAAACTCAGCGACGCCTACATACGCACTGCGACTGAACCTTGCAAATACACAGGGAGTGAAGCGCCCGACCTGTACAAAAAAAAGCCATCGACGTCTCGCCTCTCACATCTGCAATCCTCAAACCCCACTCCCCCGCAACAAGGTATGTGGCGCCACCCCAAATGCCTTCCGGAACGCATGACTGAAATGTGAAAAATCGGAGAAGCCAAACTCCAGCGCCGCCTGGGAAACACTCCTTACCTGGCCACACTCAATCGCCGTCCGGCTAGCGTTCAGCCGCTCCTTCCAGATCTCGGCGACCGGTGACTTCTGGTGCCGGGCAAACGCCCGTGTCACCGTCCGTGTCGACACGTGATGCGCCACAGCAATCGACTCAAGCGACAGTTCAGGCTCCGTCAAATGTCGCTGAATGTAATTCATGATCCGCCCATAAAGATCAAGCTCTTGATGAATAGTCTTCAGGTCCTGTAGCTCCAGGCTAAGCACCAGTAGATCAGTGATGGTGTTGCAATAGCGCCGGGAGATCCCTTCATCCTGTAACAGCGCTACTGAACTGACCGCCTGGCCGATCATCTGCCGCAGCGGGATAACGCCGGGGCGGGCTTCGTCCAGCACCAACGCGGTAAAGTCGCCAATGCGGGGCAGGCGTTGGGCAAGCAGTGAGCGGGGGATGCGGATCAGATGGTTTTCGGTACCACCGAGGCTGAAGCGGAACGGTTGGGTTGCGTCGTAAAGAAACAAATTGCCAGCGCTGAGGCCAGCTTTGCGGGTGTCTTGTTCAATTTCGCCGTGGCCGTTGAGGGTGAAACCGAGCCATATATCGTCGGCAGGGTCGCTGCGCAAATGCTTCTCGGAGCGCACCCAGTGGTGCAGCGGCGACGACAGGGTGGTGATGTCCAGAGGGCCAATTCCGTTGACCTGTAGCACACCTTCGAAATCGCTCTGCGACGAGGGTTTACTGTCTGCCGACAGGCAATGGCGGCAGACCACTTCTCGCCAGTAATCAAAGCGGCGAGCGGGCGAAACGGCAAGGGTGGAATAATGGTTGGTCTCAGCCATGATGGCGCTCACCTTGATGCAACAACGGGGGAAAACGGTGATTGTTACCGTGGGTGATACAGGCAATAAATACGCCAGCGGCTGGCGTTGGCGCGAAAGTGTCTACCGCGGGATTGCGCAAACGTGTGGCTGTCGACAGCATCAACTCCCCTCCCCATTTCAGGGCAAAAGTCCGGTTTTGCGTAGTGCGCCGCACCCTCTTGGTTCGTGCTCCGACGGGTGTTTTGGCGCTGTCTTTTCCAACCAAACGGTTGTCCTTGCGAACAAAGCGGGGCTGGTCAGTCGTGCCTAACTTTGACCTTACGGCAACTCAGCAACCCATGCCGATGAGGTGAGCCCATGCAATTCAAACAACAGCAAGTGGCCGATGAGTTCAGGTGGCTGCACATGCGTGACCTGGCGCCCGAGGAGTTCTTGTCGTGGCTGCTCGAATGGGGGGCCTGTGCAGTGCGGGCCCGGCTGGCGAATGCCTGCTTTGAAACTGAGCGTGTGCCTGAACCTAGAACAACAAGGAGCCTGTGATGGAGTCTGCAATCGACAAACACCTCAAGTGCCCGCGCACGTTATCGCGCCGGGTGCCTGATGACTACCAGCCGCCCTTTCCGATGTGGGTGGGCCGTGCTGATGAGCAGTTGACTCAGGTGGTGATGGCTTACCTGGGCGTGCAATACAAAGGTGACGGCCAGCGCGAGCAAGCCTTGCAGGCGATGCGTGACATCGTTGCCAGCTTCAGCCTGGCCGACGGCCCGCTGACTCACGACCTGACCCACCACACCGACAACAGCGGCTACGACAACCTGATGATCGTCGGCTACTGGAAGGACGCCGGCGCCTATTGCCGCTGGGTGCGCTCGGCCGGGGTGGAGGGCTGGTGGAGTTCGCCGCAGCGTTTGAATGATGGGCTGGGTTATTACCGCGAGATCTCTGCACCGCGGGCGGAGCAGTTCGAGACGTTGTATGCGTTTCAAAGCGACTTGCCGGGCGTTGGCGCGGTCATGGACAAGACCAGTGGCGAGATCGAAGAGCACGGTTACTGGGGCTCGATGCGCGACCGTTTTCCGGTGTCGCAAACCGACTGGATGAGCCCTGACGGCGAGCTGCGGGTGGTGTCTGGCGACCCGGCCAAGGGCGGCCGGGTGGTGGTGGTTGGCCACGACAATATCGCCTTGATTCGTTCGGGCCAGGATTGGGCCGCGGCGGAGGCGGCGGAGCGTTCGTTGTACCTGGATGAGATCTTGCCGACCTTGCAGGACGGCATGGACTTCTTGCGCGACAACGGCCAGCCGTTGGGCTGTTACAGCAATCGCTTCGTGCGCAATATCGATGCCGACGGCAACTTTCTCGACATGAGTTATAACATCGGCCACTGGCGCTCGGTGGAAAAACTCGAACGCTGGGCGGAATCACACCCGACTCATTTGCGCATCTTCGTCACGTTCTTCCGAGTGGCGGCGGGGCTGCAGAAGTTACGCCTGTACCACGAGGTGTCGGTGTCCGATGCAAGCAGCCAGGTGTTCGAGTACATCAACTGCCACCCGCACACGGGCATGTTGCGTGACGCGCAAGTAAGCACCAACTAACAAAAGACTCCACGTTTAGCCCTGCACCTGCCGTTACTACGGCAGCGGGGCTCTTTTTGCCCGCGTTTGGGCTCACGATAAGGACTTGGTCCATGAAACAGCTCCGTTACCTGATGCTCGCAGCGGCCGCGCCGTGCCTGTCTGTGCAGGCAGTTGAAGTTTCGCCGGGGGATTACGAAGTGCTGCCGGCGGATAAAACCATCGGAGTGGTGTATTACCAGCACTCCACTACCGACAGTGCCTACGCCCAGGGCCACAAGGCCAGTTCGGACTTCAACCTGACCTCCGACGTTGGCATCCTGCGTTTGCTCCACGTTTATAAACTGACCGACCGGCTGACCATCGAGCCGCAGTTTTTACTGCCGTTCGGCCACGTTTCCAGCGGCGGTGACGCCTCGGCGCTGGGCAGCACCAGCGGTATCGGCGACCTCATCCTGACCGCGCCGCTCAAGTACCGCTTGAATGAGGCCAACGACACCGTTGGTGCCACAGTTTATTTGATCGCCCCGACCGGTAACTACGACCGCAAAGACGCGCTCAACCTGGGCGAAAACCGCTGGAAGGTCGACTTGCAGGCAGCGTACATCAAGCACTTCGACGAGAAGTGGGCGGTCGACGTGGTCGGTGATGCGATCTGGTACGGCGACAACGACGACTTCGGTGCCAACTCGGTTCGCCGTGAACAGGACATGTCCTACGCAGCGCAGTTGATGGGGCGCTACATCATCGACCCGGGCACGTCCCTTGCCCTTGGTTTTGGCCACACCTGGGGTGGTGAAAACAAAATTGATGGCATTTCCCAGGATGACCGCGGCGAGACCACCAACTTCCGCGTCACCGCCACCAAGTTCTTTACCGCTCAGGACCAGCTGCAGATGCAACTGGGGCGTGACCTCGCGGTAGAAAATGGACCGAAAGAGAACTTCCGTCTGAACCTCAGATATGTCCGGGTCTTTTAACCGCCTACATAACCTCGGCCGAAATGGAGCATTCACATGACTGACCAAAACGCATCCACCGAACAACAACCTTCGCTGTACACCCGCCTGGGCGGCTACGACGTGATCTACCAGTTTGCCGGTGCGGTATTGCGCAAGACCATGGCCCACCCGGCGATTGGGCATATCTGGGCGCATATGTCCGAGTCGACCTTTCAGAAAGAGCACATCAACTTTGTCGACTTCCTCTCCCAGCACTGGGGCGGCAGCGCCAAGTACCGCGGCCGCGACATGGTCACCGCCCACCGTGGCATGGGCCTGACCGAGGTGCACTGGCAAGCCACGCTGGACTGCCTGGAGGAATGCTACAACGACTACAACCTGGCGCCGGAGCTGCGCAAAGAGGTCAACGACTTTTTGGTCAAGTTCAAGCCGGCGGTGATCGGCAGCCCGTCCTACCGCGACGTGGTGCTGGCCAACCCTGAAATGGACCCGGCCAAGGGCATGAAGAGCGTTGGCGTGGTCTGGCCCGCGCGCGATGAAGCGGCAGCACAGGCAGCGGTACCCAGGCTTGAGTCGTAACACCGCTCGGCCACTTAGATGGGGCCCAGCACCTGGCGCAAGGTAGTCCTTCTCAACCAAGCGACTGTCCTGCTCAACCAAGTGCCGCCCGCATGCTGGCGCTAGCTTAGTAGCAAGCCCAGCCACGGCGGGCCTTTCGCATAGCCATTTGCCAGGCCCTGAGGCCTGGCATCGGAAACAGGACACACCATGGCCATCACCCGCCCGACGCTCGAACAACTGCAGGCCCTCGCCACTCGCCTGCATCTGCAACTGACCACCGAGCAAGCCAGCGAATACCTGGCGCTTATGCAGCCCAGCCTGGACGCCTACGACCTGGTCGACGAGCTGCCCGACTTCACCCCGCTGGTGCGCTACGAGCGCACCTCCGGTTATCGCCCGTCCAGCCTCGAAAACCCTCTGAACGCCTGGTACTACCGCACCGAGGTGATGGGCGCCAGCTCTGGGAAGCTACTCGGTAAAACCGTTGCCCTGAAAGACAACATCTCCCTGGCCGGTGTGCCAATGATGAATGGCGCCGCGCCGCTGGCCGGCCATTTGCCAGCGTTCGATGCCACCGTGGTGACCCGTTTGCTCGACGCCGGGGTGACCATCCTCGGCAAGGCCACCTGCGAGCACTACTGCCTGTCTGGCGCGAGCCATACTTCAGACCCGGCCCCGGTGCACAACCCACTGCGTCCGGGCTTCAGCACCGGTGGCTCGTCGTCGGGCAGTGCGGCGCTGGTGGCGGCTGGCGAAGTCGACCTGGCAGTGGGCGGCGATCAAGGCGGCTCGGCGCGTATTCCTGCGGCGTGGTGCGGCATTTATGGCCTGAAGCCGACCTTCGGCCTGGTGCCGTATACCGGGGTGATGGCGGTCGAAGCGACCTTCGACCATCTCGGCCCGATGACCAACAACGTGCGCGACAACGCTCTGATGCTGGAAGTGATGGCTGGCGCCGATGGGCTCGATCCACGCCAGGGCGCGCCTGAAATCGACGCTTACAGCCACTACCTTGATCGTGGCGTGGATGGCCTGCGTATCGGCATCCTTCAGCAAGGCTTCGAGCTGGCCAACCTCGACCCGCGGGTTGCCAAGTCGGTGCGCAGCGCCATCACTCAGTTTGAAGCGTTGGGTGCGCTGGTCGAGGAAGTCTCGGTGCCCGAGCACGCCCTGGCCGGCGCGTTGTGGGGCCCGATCGGCTGCGAAGGCCTGACCATGCAGATGATGCACGGCAACGGTGCAGGCTTTAACTGGAAGGGCCTGTACGACGTCGGCCTGCTCGACAAACAGGTCAGCTGGCGCACCCAGGCCGACGCCCTCTCGCCTTCGCTCAAGTTATGCATGCTGGTCGGCCAGTTTGGCCTCGACCACTACCACGGCCGTTACTACGCCAAGGCGCAGAACATCGCCCGCTTCGCCCGCGCCGGTTACGACAAGGCGCTGGAGCAATACGACCTGCTGGTGATGCCGACCGTGCCGATCATCGCCCAGCCGCTGCCGAAGGCAGATTGCTCGATCACCGATAACGTCTCGCGGGCATTGGAAATGCTAGGTAATACCGCCGCCCAGGACATCACCGGCCACCCGGCCATGTCCATCCCCTGCGGTTTGGTCGACGGCTTGCCCGTTGGGCTGATGCTGGTCGGCAAGCATTACGCCGAGGGCACCATTTACCAAGCGGCGGCGGCATTCGAAGGTGCGGTGGACTGGCGCACGCTGTAAGCAAGCGCCAGCCGCTACGCCCCGGCAACACAACAACTAGAACAGCAACATCATTCAACAACCGCGCTGAACGAGAGGAGTAATCCCATGACGGCAACATCAACCCCGGGTGAGCGGGCGCGGGCACTGTACGCAGTGCTCAAGAACAAGGACCTGATCCCCGAAGGCTATATTGAGCAGCTCACCCAGCTGATGGAACACGGCTGGAGCCCGGACAACGGCGCGCGCATTGTCGCCAAGGCCTGGGTCGATCCGGCCTTCCGCGAGCTGCTGCTCAAGGACGGCACCGCCGCCTGCGCGCAGTTCGGTTTCACTGGGCCGCAGGGCGAATACATCGTTGCCCTGGAAGACACCCCAACGCTGAAAAACGTGATCGTCTGCAGCCTGTGTTCGTGCACCAACTGGCCGGTGCTGGGCCTGCCGCCCGAGTGGTACAAGGGCTTCGAATTCCGCGCGCGGCTGGTACGGGAGGGGCGCACGGTATTGCGCGAGCTGGGCACCGAGTTGCCGGAACACGTGGTGATCAAGGTCTGGGACACCAGCGCTGAAAGCCGTTACCTGGTGCTGCCACTGCGGCCAGCGGGCTCTGAGCACATGAGCGAAGAGCAGCTACGCCAACTGGTCACCAAGGACGTGCTGATCGGCGTCGCCCTGCCGTGTGTTGGCTGAGCAACACGCCCAACCCCCTTACCCTTGCGGAGTGTTCAAAATGGATGGCTTTCACGATCTCGGCGGTTTCCAGGGCTTTGGCAAAGTGCCCCACCGCATCAACAGCCTCAGCTACAAGCAGGTGTTCAAGCAGGACTGGGAGCACCTGGCCTATAGCCTGATGTTCATTGGCGCCGACCACATGGGCAAGTTCAGCGTCGACGAAATCCGTCATGCCGTGGAGCGTATCGATGTGCGCCAGCATGTCGGCACCGAGTATTACGAGCGCTATGTCATCGCGACCGCCACCCTGCTGGTCGAGACCGGCGTCATCACCCAGGGCGAACTGGATGAGGCCCTCGGCTCGCACTTCAAGCTGGCCAACCCGGCCCATGCCCAAGGTCGTGAGGCGATCACCGGGCGCCCGCCATTTGAAGTCGGCGACCGGGTCATCGTGCGTGATGAATACGTGGCCGGGCATGTGCGCATGCCGGCCTATGTGCGCGGCAAGCAAGGCGTGGTGCTGCACCGCACCACTGCGCAGTGGCCGTTCCCGGATGCGATTGGCCACGGCGACCGCAGCGCAGCGCATCAACCGACTTACCACGTCGAGTTCCGGGTAAAAGACCTGTGGGGCGATGCCGCCGACGATGGCCTGGTGGTGGTCGACCTGTTCGAGAGCTATCTGGACAAGGTCGACAGCCCGCGAGCGGTGCACGCATGACTGCCGGCGCCCAGGCAGGCCGACTGCCGGTGACGGTCCTTTCCGGCTTCCTCGGCGCGGGCAAGACTACCCTGCTCAACCATATCCTGCGCAATCGCCAGGGTTTGAAAGTGGCGGTGATCGTCAACGACATGAGCGAGGTCAACATCGACGCCGCCGAGGTGCAGCGTGATGTAACGCTGCACCGTGGCCAGGACGAGTTGATCGAGATGAGCAACGGCTGCATCTGCTGCACCCTGCGCGCCGACCTGCTCGAGCAGATCAGCGCGCTGGCGCGCCAGCAGCGTTTTGATTATCTGCTGATCGAGTCCACCGGCATCTCCGAGCCGATGCCGGTGGCCGAGACCTTTGCCTTTCTCGACACCGAAGGTTTCAGCCTCAGCGAACTGGCGCGGCTGGACACCTTGGTCACCGTGGTTGATGCCAGCCAGTTTCAGGCATTGCTCGACTCGCCGGAAACCGTTGAGCGCGCCGCCCCCTCTGCGCCGCGGCGCCCGTTGGCTGACCTGCTGATCGAGCAGGTCGAGTACGCCAACGTTATTCTGGTGAACAAGTGTGACCTGATAGAGGACGCGCAATACCAGACGCTGCGAGCGGTGCTGGCCGGGCTCAATCCCCGGGCACAGATTCTGCCGGTGGTGGCTGGCAATGTGGAACTGTCAAGCATCCTCGGCACCCAGCTGTTCGACCTGCCCAGCCTGGCGGTCGCGCCCGGTTGGATGAAGCAGATGGACGCCGACGACACTCCGACCGCCGAGTCGGACACCTACGGCGTGACCTCTTGGGTCTATCGCGAGCGCGCCCCGTTTCACCCGCAACGCCTGCTCGAATTTCTCTCCCGCCCGTGGAGCAATGGCCGCCTGCTGCGCAGCAAAGGCTACTTCTGGCTCGCCAGCCGCCACCGTGAAATCGGCCTGCTGGTGCAAAGCGGCAAGCAGTTCCAGTGGGACTACGTCGGCCATTGGTGGCACTTCATCGACCCGTCGCAGTGGCCGCAGGACAAGTACCGCCTGCAGGGGATCATGGCCAAGTGGGACAGCGTCGTCGGCGATTGCCGGCAAGAGTTGGTGTTCATTGGCCAGGACCTAGATACCGCAACGTTACAACGCGAGCTCGATCACTGCCTGTTGAGCGCAGACGAAATCGCTACCGGGCCATCGGCCTGGCCAGTACTGCCCTGGGCGAGCAGCTTTGACAGCCTCGCCTTGTCGACCAGCCAGGCGCAGGTATTACCGGCTGCTGCCGCTATCTAGTTGGAGATGTAGCCATGCTGTTTTTTAATCGCACCAGTCGCTGGATACTGACCCCCCTCGCCGACCGCCTCGACCAGCCCGACCAGCCGAGTACGCCGCTGTCGTCGCGCAACCCGCTGCTGCGGCGCATCCTCACCGGCGTCGAGCAGCTGCTCCAGGAGCGGCGCACGCTCAAAGAGCAAGCTCGCGAACTCGCCGCGCAGGTGAGCCAACTGCAACAGCACCTGGCTGATCGCGACGAATGTGCTCAGCAGTCGCAAGCGCGCTGGACGCTGGTCACCAAAGGTGCGGATGCGTTGTTCTGGCAACTGCATCTGACTGCCACAGGCACGCCTGCGCCAACGTGCGCGATGCACTGGACGGGCTCCGCCTCGATCCATGCACCGCATCTGCCCGAGCTGGGTCAGTGGCACGACCAGCTGCATCCGGCTGATCGCCACGCCCATCAGCAAGCACTGGCCCGGCACCTCGCCGACCGCAGCGGCCGCACACGGTTTGAGCTGGACCTGCGCATGAAATTCACCGCCGGCGGCGATTATCGCTGGTGCCGGGTCAGCGGCAGTTCGCTGCGTGACGGCAACGGCGTTGCCATCGCCACAGCGGGTACGCTGCGGGACATCCATGAGCAACAGCTGCACATTCAGGAGCTGGAGCTGGCCGCCGAGCGTTTTGACATTTCCCGCGAGATGCTCCACGACGGCCTGTGGGACATCGAAGTCGTCGCCGGGGACCCGGCTAACCCGAGCAACACCATCTGGTGGTCGTCGCAGATGCGCCGGCTGCTCGGCTGCACCACCGTCGAAGAATTCCCCAACACCCTGGAAAGCTGGACCTCACGCCTGCACCCCGACGACAGCGCCCGCGCCATCGCGGCGTTTGTCGCCCATGTCGACGATCGCAGCGGCAACACCCCGTTCGATGTCGAGTACCGGCTTCGTCACCAAAACGGCGCCTACCGGTGGTTCCGCGGTCGCGGGCAAACCCGCAGGGCTGCGGACGGCGCGCCGTTGCGGGTAGTCGGGGCTATAACTGATATTCATGCTCGGCATGAGGAAAGCACCATCCGCGAGGCACAGGCGCAACAGCATCAGGTGATGCAGGAAACCTTAGGCAAATTGACCCACATCGTCGCCACCATCCAGGGCATCGCCAGCCAGACCAACCTGCTGGCCTTGAACGCCGCCATCGAAGCCGCCCGTGCAGGCGAAGCCGGGCGCGGTTTTGCGGTGGTAGCCGACGAGGTGCGCAAACTCGCAACCCGTACAAGTCAGGCAACTCAGCAAGCCGCGCAGATGATCGACAGCTGACCCGCGCAAGCGCCGCGTTACATGTTCAGCCAGGAAGCGCTCGGGTGGAAGGCCACCAATGCACCTTTTCAGAGGCAAGTGTAATGGCTCGACACCTACGCTGATGCTGCGTTCAGCACCAACAGTGTGAAAGCTGTGAGAAAGTCTGGAAAAGGTGGGATTCAGGATCGTAATGCTCAGGAATGTCACCAGACTCCAGACCTACGCCACCAACTTTTGGGGCCGCGCTTGTCGGCGACGGGACGCGAAGCGGCCCCAATATTTAGGCGCCAGGTCGATAGCTGCTAGCAATAGCCAAGCATATCTCCCACCTACGCTGCCTTCGATAGATCGCCCCTTCCTAACGTGAGTCATTAGGCAGCACGTCCATCACAATCCACAGTAAACCAGTGAAAGCGACGCTAATAATGGGGGACCAAAAACGCTTAGGCACAAAAAAGCCCCGAAAAATCAGGGCTTTAATGAGAATTAGTGGCGGAAGCGTAGAGATTCGAACCCTTATCCAAGGTACCCCTCCCCCAAGAAAACGTATACCTGACAAAGCAACAAATACGAAACCCTTCAACCCCAACGATTCCGGGGCTTCCTGGCAGCCCTTCGCCTTAGAGCCTAGTGCGCATCCGACTGCACACTGAGGAAACCTAGTACAAATATGATCTTAGAATGAAACCTGGGTGTCCGACATCCCCAAGGGCAATTTTAGCCCCTCATCGAAACTAGAGAACCTCATAAGCCAATACCCAGCTTGAGCCCAGACCTTCGACTAGGCTCACACGCGCATTCGTACCAAACCCTCCCCTGGATGACGATCGACGGAAGAACGCTACATCACACGAAAGCGCTCGAAGCCAGATGCGGCTAATGCCTCCTGCCGCCAATTGATTCCCTCTGATATTCTGCTTCGAGTGGCGAGTCGCCATCTAACACTACAGGATGTTCAAGATTCATGAAGCGGGTCGCGCTAGTCATTGGTAACGCAGCATATCGGGATAGACCCCTCACCAACCCCTGCAACGATGCAGAGGACATGGCTGCCGTCTTGCGTCGGTTTGAATTCACTGTGCTCGAATGCATGGATGGCACTCATAAGGCCATGGAGCAGAAGCTGCGTGATTTCCGCGAGGCTATGTACGACGCCGATGTAGGCCTGTTCTTCTTCGCAGGGCATGGGCTCCAAATCGAGGGCAGGAACTACCTGCTTGCCACTGACACCAGCACTGGGGACGAGGTCGATGTCAAACACTCGTCCTTAAGTCTCGATTACGTGATTGACTCAATGGAAAAGTCGCAAACGCTGATCAACCTAATCATCCTGGACGCATGCCGCCAGAACCTATGGGAAAGGAGATGGGAGCGATCATCCACAACGAGAGGCCTCGCTTCCGTGTATGTGCCAAAGGGCACCCTGATTGCCTTCGCCACCTCACCCGGCCAGGTCGCCTACGACGGTAAGGGCCAGCGAAATGGTCGGTACACAAGCGCCCTCCTGCAGCACATCATCGCTCCGGATTGCACGATCGAAGCGATGTTTAAACGGGTACGAAACACATTGAGCGTGACGACCGAGGGGAAACAGATTTCCTGGGAGCACACGTCATTGTCTTCAGAGTTCTTTTTCAATCGCAGCGTTGGCGTGAGGATAAAAACCTACAGTCCCTCAGCCCTTAGAGATGCATTGCTGGAGCTTGATGACTCTTTCGAGTCCCACAAAATCATCCGCGATCTCAAATCACATTCGTGGTATGGGCAGAACCCTGCATTGAAACGACTGACCCCAGAGTCAGCTCGAAAATTTCACAAGGACAACCTGTTTGTCTTGGGCCGCAATATCTATCAAGCAGCCTGCGGTCACGCGTTCGAGGCGACAAGCTTGATACAAAATTTCACCTCGCGAATGAGGGAACTGCCCGAGCCGAAAAGAAAAGCCTTGCTGGATGGCATGCTGTTCGAGGTATTTTTTGACAGCAATGGCGACTTGCGTGAAGCCCCGAAAGACAGGTTTTTCACCGAGCTATTCGACCTACAGCGTTACGAGTCGACCGCCAAGAGCTTTGAGTTCATTGCTCAATGTCTCCTGCCTTACGCGTCCCGTTTCCATACGGTTCCGGGTAAGTCACGTGAGGTGTCAGTCGATATCGTATTACAGGCCCGAGAGAGCTCAAAACACCCTTACGTCACGAGGGTATGCATAGCCTCTGTCAACCTGCTCAATCGTATAGAGCATCCTGAGCATGTTGACGAAGAGGACGATGAGCAAGGGCCAGAACGATACAACCCCACCTCGCGGACAGAATTTGAAGAGCGGATTGCGAAGCAGCTTCTAATCCCCAGCCATCTTCTCTCGTTCACATACACAGGGACATCCGGCAAACCTAAACGAGTCAACTCACCAACGGGTTGGAGCGTCCGTAAAGGCGCTGATTGAGACGCCGCTCGTGGCCGCCTCTTCCCCGAAAAGCTCAACAGGCTTGTAGCCAAATGTAGACCGGCACGAACTGCTGAATCAGGTGGAGCGATGCAGCCATCGCTTCGGCGAGACCAAACGTTGGCAGCTTTGAATAATAGTGCTCCACGTCTTTGCGCATCTCAGCTAGTTTTGGATCAACCACTTGAGGGGGAACACCCGAAATGATGCTTGCCTCAGGCCTGTGCCGCCTCACAACGTATTGCATGAGGCAGTTGAGTTGGGAACCCAAGCGTTTCGTAGTCAATACGCTCACCTGTATAACCTACGATCGAGAACAGGAGTTCGTAGAACAACTTGATATTTGCAAACGTCAGATCCACCATCCGCTGCCAGTCTTCGCGACCTTCCCCGGCAGCCACCGCATGTGCCGTTTCGCTTCTGAGCTTGTTCCACTTGGTGGCGAGTGTCGGGCTAATTTCACCAGCCTCTGTCAACGCACGAAGGGCTGTTTTGGGTTTGAAGTGACCTGAACCGCCGAGGCAAGAGCGAAGGAGGTTTTTGACACGCTCATCAATCTCAAGCGCCATGACCGCAGGCACAGCGCTCTTAACCAGCTCGGCAAACTGAGGGTCAGTCCCAAGCGGCTCAAAATAGGCCTTGAGCACGCCTTCAATACAAACGCTCACGTTCAAAGCCGTCGATTCCAGACCAGCTTGCCATGCCCTATTCAGCTTGTTCCAGTTATCGTAGTAGACGCCTCCGTTCAGCTGGAAAAAATCAACGAGTAAGTTGAAGACAGATCCGAAAAAGTCGGACGGACACCTGAATGGAATTTCTATCGGCGGGAAAAGCTGTTGGTTACTCAGGTCGACGTCCCGGGAGTAAAGCTCGACAACGGAATACCCCTCCCAGATTTTTTCGGTGACGCCCAACTGCAGGCGAACACCACTGAGCACGTTCAAAGCTTTCTCGATTGCCTTTGCTACTCCTTCGTGCAGCTCGCCTCCTATCACCGAGACATCACACCCCGATACATCCTTCGTGATAGTGAAGGTAGATGCGCCGCGTACGAACTCTAGGCCTGGCGCCACCGACAAACGAGATGACGGGAAGTGCGGATGGTCAAAGTAAACCTGATGGAGCGTTGGCTGACGAACTCCAGCGAGGGCATGACGTGAGCTTAGGAAGTCGATCGCCCCTTGGACAACGCAAAAATCGTGACGGTAAGTGCCACCAGCGGTATCCACTCCCTCAGCCGTCCAGATTTTCCCAGCAAGATCGACCCCCTGAAAATCGAATAGAGAATGTTCGGTGATCAACTCTCCAGCTTGTCCAGAAAAGCTAAGGGCCATGTGCCGGCTCACCTCATCGCTGGTGCACGCATGATAAAGCACATACTTCAGCCGCCCTGTATCGAGATGGACATGGCCTGGCCCGCTAAAAGTGATAGGGGTGTCCGTGCGGCGCTGGGTCAAGGTGATGCGACTAAAGTGCAACAGCATTTCACCTCGGATGTACGCTTCAACGTCCACACCATGGGCTTTGGTCATTTTAAGTTACCTCCGTCCTCTGAATACCTGCTCCTGCCTCGATGATTGCAGGTGGGGAATGTTGCTGCCGCTCAAGAATGGATGAGCAGGGGCCTATATTAAACAAATGCCGAGGTTGGTGCGGTCGTGGTGTGTGACTGACACCCACACACTCAACCCACCCACACCCTTCACAAGGTCTGCCACCTTGTAAGCTAGGGCACTAGATTTTACGGTCATAGAGCGGCCAGAATCTGTATAAAATTACAGGCTGTATAAAAACACAATTATTCGATTTTAGAACCAATTGGTGATGGCAAAATAGTTGCACGCCATACTTCTCTGTGGCTTCATTAGCCCTGCTAACACGCCAGGGAAGGCCATTTACAAACCCTAGCCCTGGCAGGCAGAGCGTCCTGTCCGTGCAGAGAGAAGTAATGGCTACCCCAAAAACTTTCATGGAGGAATCGACTGCGCCTGGCACCGGCGCGGGGTTCGATTACCAATTCCATTATTTCGTTTATCGATTATTGAACATGAAGAAAGGCCAATCGATTGGCCTTGAGATAAAGGACGATGTTCATAGCGATCTGGATAACGATGTCCAATTGCTGTTCCAGCTCAAGCACACGATTCAGACTCAGGCCGGTGGCAGCCCCATTGCCCTAACGGAGCTGGACGGTGACTTGTGGAAGACGCTGTACAACTGGACACGTGTGATCACCGATCCGCGAGATGGCCGGAGTGAAATCGCCGCCCAGCTCCAGTTCGTGAAGCGCAGCGAATTCCACCTCGTCTCGAACAAGAGCGAGAGCAAGTCCAACCTGTTCTCACAATTATTGATTGCTTACACGGAACACGCCTCTGCTGAGAATCTGCAGGCAGTTGTCGACCGGGCAAAGTCGTTGTCGGGGTCGACCAGAGACGCCACGATCAAGGGCTACATCGACACCGTGCTGACCATCGAGCCCAGCGTTCAGCAGGAGTTCCTCAAGCGTGTCTTTTTCCAGCTCGCAGAGACGGAGGTTATCCAGAAGGTAAAGGACACTCTGGAGGAAAAATTCGTGCTGCCCGAAGACGTCGATAGCGTCTATGAGCGCCTCAGTACCTTGATCCGTGATGACAACTATTTTTCAATCTTGGCAGGAACACTGACGGCGATCACATTCGACGATTTTCGCACTCGCTATCGCCGCGTCGTCTCACAGGCAGTCAAGAAGCGGCTGAGCCGGCTGCAGTTTGAACCTCCATTGCCCGAAGACCTACTGGGACAGCGCTTCATCAAGCAGCTGATTGTCATTGACGACATTTGTGAAGACGACAGCGAAGTCATCACGCAGCTGTCGACTCATAAGGTGAGAATGGCGCGCAGCTTGGAAGTTTGGGTGCACGGCGGTGAGGTGGTATCGGATGAGGTAACTGCCCTTCACAAGGACGTCACGCTGCGCTGGAGCAACAAGCACCGAAAGGCATTCAAAAAATGCACCGAAAGCGAGATCAATGACAAAGCCCAGGCCATCGTCGATGCTATGCGCGATGAGACGTATCGACTGGGTGATGATGAGCTCAGCACCGAACAATCCAACGGAGAGCTTTACCTCCTCTCGGAGCAGGACGTGATCGGCTGGCATCCTGAGTGGAAAACCCTATGAGCAGTGATGTCATCGAGCTCTCCCCTGCACTGCCTCGCGCTTGGAGCGGCTATAACAATGCCGGCATCGCTGTCGTCGCGATCGGGTGTGTGCTGAACCACACGCAGAACCTTACATTGGCCAAAGCGCTACTGGTGATGCCTATCGTGATGCACAGCGAGACCACCAAATTTCTGGCAAGCGAGAGAACACGCTCTCGAGAGATTGCCTCGCTGGTCGCTATCCGTCCCGACTTTGTGACCAATTTCGACCGACGCTACCACGCCAGCCTCGTGCACTCGATCAATGGCATCCAGATGCTGCATGAGCTGGGCTACGCCGTCTTTGATTCGCAACTCACCCAAAAGACGCGCTTCGAATGCACCACCGAGTTTGGCAAACGTGCCGTATTGATCGAGAAAGCGTCGTCCGAGATCGCGAATTTGCTTCAAGCGTCGGAAGAAGAGCTCTACCTGAATCTTAGGATACAACTGTGAAATTTGGCATCGACACCATCCGCCTATGGTCGCATCACGGCGAGACACGCAGCGTAGATTTCGAGCGTGGCCGGATCAATGTGCTCAGTGGTCGCAGCAACCGAGGCAAGACATCGCTGCTACACATCATTGACTACTGCCTGCTTTCCAGCAGCCACAACATTCCCCATGATGTCATCAACGATACGGTTGCTTGGTATGGCATCAAGTTCTATATCAACGACAAAGAACTCGCGATTGCACGTAAGAGCCCGCATGCTCAGACCGTGTCGGACAAGCTCTACTTTTCAAGCATTGGTGTGCTGCCAGATCAGCCGTTTGCCAACGCCACCAGCGATGACATCAAAGCGATCCTTCAAGCCGAGTTCAGTCTGGACAGCAGCGTCGTGCTCTACGGGGGCCGAGGCGTGCGCTACGGCACACAGGTATCGTTCCGCTACTTCCTGCTATTCAACACCATATCCGACGACATCATCACCAACACCGCTGCCTACTTCGACCATCAACAAGAAGACCGATATCGCGTTGCGCTGCCTCGTGTTCTGGATCTGGGCTTGGGCATCGACAGCCTTGAAAACATTGCTCAACGTGAACGGCGCGATGATCTCAAACGCATGATCGAGAAGCTTGAGAAGAAGAAGGTTGTCATCAGTAGTGGTCGACATCTCTTTGAAAGCGAAGCTCGCAAGCTTGCGGCAACGGCAGCTGAGTACGGCCTGATCGAGAAAGTGCCAAATGTCGTCACCATCGATTTTCTGAAAGGGATCGTCAAGGATGTGCCCACCCCGAATGCTTCGGGCGAAGATGCCAAGCGCCTCTCCAATGCACGGTCGAAAATGTTTGAGATCAACCGGCGCATGCGCAGGCTTCGCGAATTCTCTGACGAACACAAGCAATACAAGTCGGCGCTCAAGGTTACCCAGGACAGCCTGAAACCGTTGCAGACGCTGCTTCAGCAATCCTCCGAGCTGCTGAAAACAGAAGTGTTTCATGATCTGATCGATAGCTTGAATGTCGATCTGCGCGCGCTCAAAGCAGCTACCGCCACTCGGCAGCCAGTCGATACTCAGGTCGCGGCTATGATGGCCGACTTAGTGGAGCAAAAAGCAGAGCAGCAACGAATCATTGACTCCTTGCCCAAGGCGCAGAAATCCTTCGAGGACACGATCCAACTGGTAAAGTTTGTCACCCGCATCGAGACCAAGCTTGAGACCTACAGTAGGGTCGAATCGGACACCCCTGAAGACTACGACACGCAGATCAAAAATCTGAACGCTGAACTCAGCTCCATGGAAGTCACCGATGTGGCCAGTGTTCGCGACGGTACCGTTGGCCAAATCAATGACGTGTCCCTGGCGTTGCTGAGCGAGGCGGCAGCGGCGATGGACAACTATGCGTCCTTCCTGACGTCATTCAACTACGAGGCGAAGAAACTACAGCTTCGCAGACCTAAGTCGTCGTTCATCGAAAACGTAGGTAGTAGCTCCAACCACATGTTCCTGCATTTGTTCATGTTCCTGGCGCTACACGAAGTGGCCATCAGCAAAGGTGGCAAATTTGTCCCAAGCTTCCTGTTCATCGACCAGCCGAGCCGCCCCTACTACGGCGAGGAGAAGATCATGGATGAGGTGCATCTCAAGAATTCCGACCAGGCAAAGGTAAGCCAGGCGTTCGAGTTGCTTGGGAATTTCGTCAGTCGGATGCGCAACCAATACAGCGCGGAGTTCCAGATGATCGTGCTGGAGCACGTTCCTGTTGAGCTCTTCCAGAACGTGGCGAACGTTAACGTGCTACCTGAATTCCGAGGCAAAAACGCCTTGATTCCCGCTCATTGGCATCCCGCTTAACAGCCAAACCATGAGCAGTAACGACGATTAGAAGCCCGAAGTGCGAGACGGTTGCCAGGCAGCCATCACGCCACATGTTCTAGCGAGGCCTCAAAGATTGATAGCAGATAACCGGCAAGCCATACTCGCCCGCAGATCGAACCGGCCAATCCGTACCACACTTTAGAACGCAGGAAGCAGTCCGAATGCAAGACAAGTACACCCTGACGGAACATCGGCATCGCTTCGCGATCTGGGCGGCAGGGCGCGCCTACTCAAGACAGGGGCCAGGCCACACCATGGCAGTGGCGTCTCAATTGATCAACGATACTTCGGTGGGTCAGATTGCCACCCTGGACGACCTTCCTCCGCCAAATGAAATCGATGACCACCTGGATGGGCTTTTTCGTGAGGTCATGGGTCGAGCCGAGAAGATCACGTACAAACGCGAGTGGAAAGACAAAACCACGGGCCACTCTCGAACCGAAGAGTGCCAGCTCGAATGCACCTATGGCAGAGCGCAAAAGCTGGTGAACATTTACCTCAAATCCAAGCTCATCGTGGCTGGCGTGGATGAGCGCGACGCCAAGCTTGCCAGTCTGCACCCTCCCCTTGACAGGCAGCTGCTCGCAGCGATCGGTCGGCACCTTAATACTCCGTCACTCAAAGGATCGGATCTCCAGCAGGTGTTCAAGGAAGCGCTTATAAAAGGCAGCAGCTGGACGACATTCGACAAGGCAGCGTATGACGCCCACATCAATGTGGTAAAGGAAATTCAAAAGGATCGACCGCTGTGGGGCATCGAATGGCTCTGGCAACCAGCGGCTACAGATGAGTAAATAAAGGCCCTGATCAGGCTCAAAAAAACAGCATGATGAACGTAATTGTAAAAAGTCCAGGACGGCGTAGTAAACCGCGCCATTCAGCACCCGATGCCCGAGCTGCCAAGCCCTTACCCTGGGATTGACTACGTCAAAATTGCTCCCGGGATAAGGCCTCTCACTGAAGGTAAGAAGCCCCAAGGTTTAAAGCTTTTTAAAACACCCTACAGCTGGAAGACAAGAGCCAGGACGGTGACACAAATGCTTCAGACTCCAATGAGCTGACTCGTTAGCTATACGGCTTAATGATGCTCCTGCTTTTCACCCCCCCTGGAAAGCAGGAGCTTGCCTGACGTTCCCTGCACTCACTCTACCTTGCCCAGATGCGATTCAAGATTTTTCCAAACGTCTTCTGCAGCTTCGTCAGAAAATTTCATCATTTCCGTCACTGAACCTACGATGTAGTTCGACGGGAACCACTCTTTTATCTGCCCATCCTGTTCGAAACAGTGAATCACCCGATGGAACAGCCCAGGCTCCAGAGAAATAACGGCATTAGGATTGTGGAACATGTATATCCCGTCGTGCCAGGCCTCGCTGTACCTGGGATCCTCAACCACCGCCCTGAAGGGGCCAAGTTCGCCATCAGTATTCGTGCGTACGCCATTGACGATCGCCATGGAATTCTTGTCCCGCACGCCCGCAATCCGGCCCATGCGATTGAACTTGGGCAGCGTGGCCTGCGTGACCAGCATGACCGCGGAGACATGGCGGTTGCCCGGTTGGCCGAAGAAATTGGATGCGATGGTACGTCCCTTGTACTCGTGTCGTTCAATGCGCTCCATTTTTCCATCTACCAGTTCTAGCCCGTAAAGATACCTCTGCATCGTGCTGGCAGACATGGCCATGGACATGTGCTTCGAGTAGTCGTGCACGGCGATGACGAAAGGCTTGCCTTTGGTGTGTGGAAGCTCCCAGTAGGGCACGTTCAATGGCTCGGGCCGGTGACGCACCTTCTTCGCCAATGTGCGCTGAAACTTGAATGGCAACTCGTGTTCGACGTGCTCCATCAGCTTCTTGATCGCGCTCTGGTCTAGCCGTTTACCACCGCGCTCTGCTGAGGTAGGTTCAATCGACTCACTGACATCAGTTGCAGCACCGAGATCGGCATCCTCGGCCAGCTCCTCTTCAACTTCAGCCACTGTGGCAGCTTCGACAGCAACCTGTTGACCATGCTTGGATAGGAGATAGTCCGGCTGTGGATTGGAGTGATCAATGATGAAGTCGAGCTCGTAGAATGCTGCATGCAGGTAGAGCTCAAACAGGCGTGAGTTAAATTCGTTGCCCTGCAGTCCTCGAATAAAGATGCCGTCGGGATCTTCAAACCAGTAGGCAAGCTCCTCCATGGCTACCCGGGCAGGATAATAAGTAGGATCATCGAGAAGCATCTTCAGGTAGCGATTGCGTTTGTGTTGGGGAACTTTTGCCGCAAAAATGGCGAAGGGGCTAGGTGCTTCGTCTCCTTGAGCGATCAGCCCATCAACAGCAGAAGCCGCCAGCTTCGGTACGTGCTCCAAGGTCTCTTTTATTGCGTCTTCGGGGGTTTCGAGGCAACAGCGCGTGATCACGGCCCTAAATCGCTTGTTCAAATCTCTCGCGAGCACGATGGCGTTATAGTAATTGTCGATCTTGCAATGCAGGACGACGGCCAGCAGCGTGATTTCAGGAGTTTCGTAAATGTGCCAATGAGTTTCTTCGGTATACTGCTTTACGAAGGGCGATCGGCCATAGAAATATGCGTCAAATCGGCTTTCTCTTATGGGTTTGAAATCACTCATTTTTCCTGATCCATAGGCTTGCCAAGGATACGCCCCGAAAACAATGCTACTTAGAGGCTCGAAGCATTGACATTGATTGCAAAAGAAAGCGTCTTTCAACTGCGCTTTTACTGCACCTATACAGATTACCAGAATAGCACGCCAGCCCAAGCTCTGATATTCGCCCGCGAACAAAGCGTAAGAATACCGCCTCGACTAGACCATGATAGCTCTGCATATATCTCACCGGTGACGGCATGCCTGAGCGATGTACATGCACAAAAGTTTAATAACAAACAACTTTGCACTTGTCACAGCGAGAAGGCCTCCCACTAAACTCTGAGCTATAGACTATTAATCCCAGCGTCCACGGCACAACACAAATAAACCAAAAAATCCAGTCCAGTCAGATTTCAACGCCCGGCTAAGCGGGCCGGCCAAGCCCTCTCACCCTTGCTCCCTGAGGCCATGAGCCAATCCTTTCCCAATTTTCATTTAAAACGAGTTTTCAACTGACACCTGGGTCGGCCTACCGGATCACGCTTTAATTTTAAAACTGAACTCGGATATCCCGGCCGGCCAACTATCGCGGCCTGCTTACGTACACTAAGTATACTTAAAGAGGGCACAAAAAATTTTAATGCACCCTATTGCAATCTTGCGCAAGTTCATGAAAGCATAATAGCAAGCATGTAACTTTCGGATCCTTCCCGTGACCGCCTCTAAACGACCTGTAATACGGCTAACATCGCCGCACGCTGACCTATTGCCTACTATCAGAGATGGCCGCAAGACCTTTCGATTGCTGTCCAACGACGCCGTTCAAAATCAGTTCTTTGACAACTGGGCATCCCAGCTCAGTCGCAAAAGCAAATTCAAGACTGTCAAAACCTACTGCTATGCCATCAAGGTCTTTTTAAATTACGTCATGCAGATGGCGCTGCACGAGGGTGGGCTCACCCCTATGTTGCTTTCCTACGCGCTGGATAACTACGAGAGCTACCTGGTCTTCGGTACACAGAGCGGAAGCGACAAGGTACGCGCCGTTGCCAAGGTGCTAGGAAACCGCAACCTGAAGGGTGCATCGGTCATCACGAACTTCGCAGCAGTGAACCGGTTCATCGAGGCCAGCGAACAGCTGCGAATGGGATTGCTGGAGCTCGAAGCGAACGGGCTGATCACCTCCAGCAAACTTTCGGGTTTTTCATTGCAAAAGAGCGTGTCGATCGAAGCACCGACGAAAGTCCGAGCTGCCTTGAAGCGCAACAGCTGGCTCGCGGGCTGCATCGCCGGCGGAGCGAAGCGCATCAAGCGCGCAGGTCTTGCTCCCGCCTCCAAGCCCTCGGATATCGCCTATACCGACGAGTTTGGCGGTGACGGGCTGGCCTTCCCAATCGACCTCTGCAGGACGCTCATTGAGAATGCACCTTCACTGAGAGATAAGCTCCTGTGGTGTTTGCTCGCTGCAACTGGGTGCCGTGTTTCTGAAGCGCTCACCATGCTGTCGGCGGATGTCGTCTTGGGCACATCCGATTTAGAAAGCAACAAGGTGCTGATCGTTGATCCTGCTACACGGCATCACGTGCTGCTCAAATACCTGTCCGAGGAAGAAATTCACCAGCTTCCCCACAAAGGGCGCAAGCACACTGATACGTTCATGATTGAGCCATTTGCCTCGATGTTCTGGGTTACGCTTGAACAGTACAAGACAGAGGAGCGTGAGAAGGACGAAAAGCGCCCATTTCCGGCTCGCCATGGGTTTCTATTTAGAAATATCACGACGGGTGACCCCATTCCCTTTTCGTATCAAACGGTACTGGAGCGGTTTCAAAAAGTCGCGCTTGAAGTCGCCGGACAAACCTATGGGTTCCACAGCCTACGCCACATGTATGGCTACTACCTGGTCAACCATTGCGTAAACCCCAATCCTCGGAGCAATCGAAGGTTCGGCCTCGATCTGCATCTCGTTCAGAAATACATGGGGCATGCGAGCCCAGACAGCACGAGGCGTTACGCGCGCCAGGACGCACGCATGCTGCAGGCAACGATTTCGGCGGTGAACTTCTCACGTATGAGCGGCGGCCCCAAGACCGTCCGAGAGGCAAGGATTGCCTTTTTAAAAAGCGAAATCGCCCTTCTCGAAAACCAAGCCGCTAAGGAGGCCGCATGATCAACCTATCCCCTACGCACGCCGTCTGGATGATTGCCGATGACGAGGTTGGCCGCGCCTTTGCGGCAGCAGCTGACTTCGTGAAAAAGGCTTACAAAACGAAGTACAGCTCCCCGTCGCGAGGCAACCAGATGTGGAGGTTGATCCGGGACATCCAGGATATGAGCGCAGCGCCATTTTCAAATTGGAGCAAAGCCGAGATCGAGGCCCTCCTCCCGAACTGCTTTTACAACGTCAATAAGCTTGCGACTTTCAAAGCCTTTAAACATTTCACCCCTACTACTTTGACAGCCCTGAACACTTTCATAAAACTCGTCTTTGTCAGACTCTGGGGGGAGCGAAAAGTCCTACTTCCAGTAAAATTTACGATTCCAACTGGTCTGGATCCGATCATTGATCGCATCACTCTGCAAACACAGAGTGAATGTTTGTATTTTACTCGCTCAGTGAATGAGACGTCCGCCTTCGCTTATGAAGGGGCAATGACAAACCACGAGCGGGAGCTACGTGCAAGTTATTGGTATCGTTTCATCCTAACCACGACTATTTACCAGCCAGCTGACCTTCTCGAAACGGATATTCACAATGCCTACAACAGCAGCGTGGGAAAAAGCGCGCTGCTGGGGCGCTTCTACATCAATGATCTATTGCTCACCTTGGCTGAAAAGTCACCCATCCGCGAAACCCTGCATCAATTTCTATCCGACGCCAAAGAAAAAATTCGATTAGCACAGGTAGCAGCGAAGCCTGTGTGGCAAGGCGAAAACAACAAAAAAAGAGTGCTCGATACAGCAGGACAAGCGCTCAGCTTCCTCAACCTTGAACACCCAACCACTAGAGATTTAGCGAAAATCTATAAGAGCGCACATGATGTACGAATTGGCTTTTCGATAACAGACCCCAATACACTACCCGGAGGCTACAAACATTTACCTGACAAGGTAACCAAATTCTGCAAGATGGTCAGCGTAGTTTACCGCTCCTATATAGCATCCAAAAAACTTGTTAGAGACAAGGAACTTGTCATCCCCCTAAATTACTTGCTACTCTACTGCGGCCTATATCTTTATAAATTCTACATGACCAGAGATGGCCACTTAGGAAACTACCCAAGCACCTTTAACGAATTCCCTTGCTCAGTATACTTCACTGCCGACGAGCTAAATTTGGAAGGACTGGTGACATTTGCCCAAGAGCAGCCAGCGACGTTCCTCAGCTTTCTACAACACGCAGGGGAAATAAAAAACTGGAGCAACACAACAAAGTACACCCGCATCAACTGCATGGATGAGTTTTGCTCGTACATTGAAAACAACTCTGCCGTCATCCCGAACTCCGATCAATTTAAAAACTCGTTCAGCGATTCGTGCTATCCAAAATTGGCTCGAAGTCATGGCACGAAAAAGAAGCCTGTCCCTAGAGCTTACTTTGCCACTTTCCTTAGTATGTTGTACTCCATGGAGTACCTTGTCATGCACCTGAATGAAATGGCGGACGGCCAAATGCCAGGTATCATCGGAGATAAGTTGGTAACCCCCAACATCAGTGAATTGGAAAATCAAGCTGATTGGGCGGGAATCTGGGGACGCGGTGTTTTTAGTGGTGCGCCCGTTAGACAGGAAACACTAAACTACTGCCCTATATTTTATCATGAAGAGCGAATCCAGCGATTTGAGTACATCCCACGTTTCTACAGAACGACAAAAACGCATATTAACGGCAAAGTGGAAAGCCGCGTCATCACCAACGACATTCGGATGACACAATTGATGTGTGAAACTGGGATACGACAGCATCATCTACTTTGGCTGGATAAGGATAAATACGACTTCTATCTGGATCGTAGCAGCCGGCGTATGCTTGCCCCGTTGTTCGTCAGCAGCGACAAATCACATGGCGAGTGGAGCGCTATCACATCAAGACATGTTCTTGACCTGTTGGACAGACAGCGCGACTGGTATGAACGATGCACGTGCACCGACTACCAGCAGGATCTCTGGTATGGCATGACTGGAGAGTCTAAATTTGGCAAGTTTAAACCACTATTTCGCTTGCTTACTCAACAAAAATCCTGGTTTAACTACCGAAGCTTCCCTTTTCAACTTTTGACGCTTCAGTACTTCATCCGAAACACCTTAGGCGATCTCAAGCTCCCGGAACTTGTATTTAAAAGACATTTCAAGCAAACGTCGTCAATTCCTAGCTATGAATCTGCGGAGCTAGCGAAAATCACTGCAAAGGGATTGACGAGCAAGATCACGCCGCATGGACTTCGAGCAGGATTTGTGTCTGAAGCGATCAAATTCCTTCCTCCGTTCCTAGTAGGTAAGTATCTCACAGGACAGTCCGAGGAACTGGTTTACTACTATGCACTAATAGACGATGACGCCAGCATCAGTCATGAACAATTGCTGAGTAATGCACTAATGAAGAACGCGGCCAAGATCGAGGGTGGTGACGCCCCTGTACTCGCCGAAGCGATTCTGAAGCTCAATCAAAATCTATACCAGGCCATCAAGGCAGACCCAGAGGAAGCGATCGCCAAGCACCGCCTTATGAGCCTAATGGCGGCCAGGGAGGAGAAAAATGGTATTGATCTGATCAGAGCCAAGGAAATAACCGCATTAGCCTTTAACTCTACGCACATTTGCCCGTTCAATAACATCTGCCCACGAGAGGTTGCTGACATGTTCGGGGCCACGAATGTCTGCGCTTTGTGTCCATATGCTATCCGTGGCGTCGACCATCTCCCCGCGATCAGCGCTGAAAAAGAAAAGTTTAAAGAGCTCATGGTAGGTGTCCTGCAGATGATCGCAGAGCTCATGAAACGCAAGCCAGAGCACCGTAATGAGGCTGACCTTGAAAAGCTTGAGCAAGAACACGACCACTTCGCACGCCAGGCCATCGTGCTCGAGGCCATCGAAATGCAGCTTGTGGAAATGGCTAACTCAAATCAAGGCCAGAGCCTCATCGTAAAAAACAAAGAGGAAGTGCTTGGTCATTACGCGCGCTTTGCGATCAAGGACGAAGCCAAGCTGCTCAAGCGCCTGATTGATGTGCAGAACTTCCCTGACGCCACCAGTCCAGACCTGGATTGTCGCCTAGCTCATCTCAGAGCAGTACTGATGATGCACGACGGTTCCCTCAGAGAACACCTGCGCATTCCGCAGTACCGTACCGGCACTTTGGCCTCCCAGGTAGCAACACAGATCGCAACCATGGTCAGGACAGAAGCGATTGACTCGTTTGATGTGCACCGAATCTGCGCGGAAGAATACGTGCAGAACAAGGTTCACGAGCAGCCTATCAGGGTGATATCGCAATACATCTCTTAATGAATCAATGTCCAAATTATCGAGCGTGAGATATGAGAAAGACGCAGAAGAATGACAACAATCACGTCGAAAAACCATCAACCTTTAGCGATTATATCGCGAAGCGTTCTGCTCACAACGAACGGCTGATCAGCCAAGCAGTGAGCACGGTGGATGCCTCACGATTCGGTAATCTGACAGACTATTGCAAGTCAATCAGTGCGATAGTTTCCGAAATCCGAACAGCGAAGGCCCTTGAGTCGTCTTCGCCATTTCACCGTAAGATTGTTAAACCGCTTAGCTATACAACGATAATGAGAAATTCGGAGTATCGTAAAATCGTTGAACATCGCTTCAACGAAACGCGTGAACTCGCGCAGATGGAACATCAAGAAGACGTAGAGGATCTAAAACTCAAAATCGCCAGTCTCCATGCACAATCCAATCTTCTGAAGGAAAAGATTCAAGCAATGGACACTGGTAGGCCCTCTGGGACGGTAGTCGATAGCGAATACCAAACGCTATTAGAGAAGGCTAACTCACGAATTGGCTTGCTTCTGACTGCCTACAAGAATATGAGAGAGAATGCGCGAGGAGTCTTCAAAGTTATCAGCGAGCCGACAGAGGAGCGTCCAGTCCCAGGCCTCTATAGCTATTCAGGCCTGGTGATCTGTCAAGATGAGATTGATAAAATTAGCGACATCGCCCGTGACCACCCTATACAGCCATGACCTTTAACTATGAAGACCTCTATCTTATCTGCGCGACCATCTCCGCATTCAAGCTTTACCCACTGCTTAGACTTAGCCCCCAAGTGGACAGCGGCGATGAGCTCCCCTGACTGGTGCATATCGACAGCTGAAACGGAAGGGTGTCGTCGCGCCGCCCCATCACTCGCTGCTGGAACTCAGAGACCGCCTAAAAGAGGCTCTCAGCCTCCAGGCGCAGACGTTCAAGCTCGACCTCAGAAGCCTTCGCAGCCTGAGCCTCGTAGTAGCGCCTCATCGCATCCAATGCCTGGGTCATCAGCGGGTTGCCCGGCTCCAAAATCGAGAACATGTGCTTGTTCACTCGCCTGAGTCCTCCGTGCATCAAAACCTGAACCCCTAGAGACCCAACACCGACCCGAGGTCGCTCCGCTGCTCCGTACCGCGGCCACCTCGCGATGTCACCCTGCATGCATAATACGCGTTATATCAGCGCAGGACTCGAAGCCTCTTGAAATCGTTCATCGACCGCAACCCCAAAGAGAAAGCCGTAGAGCAGGCGTTTTTGGAGCTCGCACAGAGCGACTATGTGACCATGGCGCCAGATCCCGCCGACAAGGCATTTGAAGTAGCGGGTAAGCTCAAGCGCCATGCTACAAAACTTCAAGCAGCCAAAATCCCGGAAGCTGATCCAGATGACTCCTGATCGCCCCGCCCCCTGAGAACGACTCAGGTGACCCCACAACGCATCATAGCGCCCTTCGACACGCAGAGAACACGACATGATCGCTTTTGATTTGAACACAAATGACGCCGAGGCCCTGCTCCGCCATTGCGAGCAATTCATCCCTCAATCGAGCGACGCCCGGGAAGACCGTCGTTTGGAGGATGCCCTCCTCACCTTGGCAGAAGCGCTGAGAGCTCACCTCGAGTCTGAGTAATTTTGGGCCTGTCCCGTGACAACGGACGCCAATAGCCGGCCTTAGCTCGCCCTTGAAGTCAGACCAAATCAGCACCAGCGAGGCGATTTTTCTCCCGGCTCTATGAGCTCCGCGCGCATCTGCGCCATTTCTTGTTTGGGCAAAAAGTATCGATGCCCCTAGAGTCGTTCTCCGGCGAAGAAAGCGAAGCGGTCGTCGTCAAGCAGGTCGTGATCAGACCCCGAAGACCCGACGACATAACAGGAGTACAAATGTTCTCCTTCTAGGGAAATGGCCTATACTGTATGCATCAACAGCTTCTCGACGGGTGTGTGGGCCTAATGTGCCGCTAGTAAAAAGATCTGAGTCGTCAACGCCGTTGATACCGAAAGCACCGTGATAGACTGCCGCAGAGCTTACTACCGGGCGGATGACAGGCTGGAAACACCTCAGTGTGAGTGTAAGGGGGCACAACTGGATGCGCGAAACGATCGAGCACTTAGGAGCATCGCATGACACTTAGAACGTCGTTCTCTACTGTGCTACGTGCCCTCAGGGCTAAGCGGAACATCTCGCAAAGGGAATTTGGCGACACCGCTAGTCGCACGTTTCTATCCAAACTCGAGGGGGGACGAGCTAGCCCTACACTCGATAAGCTCGAACAGATCAGTCAGCGCCTAGATCTTAGCCCACTGTCGCTGTTAACTCTGACCCTGAGTGCAGATTCAGGCCTGTCTGTAAGTGACTTGATCAAGACGCTCAGAGCGGAGATGGAAGGTCTCGAACGGGACGGTGGAATCACCGGCCTGGAGTACGAAATGCGCGGGATAATTGCGCCACCGGCATCGACCGTTTCACGAAAGCGGCTCTCTGCAGTGCAATCAAGTCAGTCAGAGCTGCAATTTTTAGAGTAGGAGCCCAGTTACGGAAACTAGGCCCGACGCAACACCAAAAAGCATGACCAGATCCGCTACAGCACCGTGCGTCAGTACATGCATGGTATAACTCGCCAGGCAACAAACCATAACCTGGCCCAAAAGCCCCCGCCTCAAGGGGCTTTCGATGGCAGGCCTCAATCTTATTTGGCTACCCAGCCTTCAACCTCATCGGCACCGTACTGGGCTTTCCATTCCTTGAGCAGCTTGTGGTTGCCGCCCTTGGTCTCAATAATCTCGCCGTTATGCGGGTTCTTGTACTGCTTAACTTGGCGTGCACGACGCGGCGATTTTTCTGCCACAACCGGGGCGCTACGACGCCCAGCTTGGGGATCCAAAATGTTGATGATATCTCGCAGGCTGAAGCCGTACTTGTTCAGCAAATCACGAAGCTTTTCTTCGAATTCGATTTCTTTTTTCAGCTCGGTGCTGCCCTTCATCGCTTCGAGCTCAGCGAGCTGCGCGGCCAGGGTTTGCTCAAGCTTTCTGAATTCTGCCAAACGAGACATATGTAATCCTCAGGTGTTTTAAAAGTGGCTACAGGTTAACCCAAATGTGGAGCTGGGCCCAATGAATTTGATGCTGCAACGCGTAGTTAGTTCACCACAACAGCACTTGCAGGCTCAGCCGCAACATAAGGAATCTATATCCATCTCACTAATTAGGCCCATGCTACGTCATACACCTACCTGAGCGAAGCGCTGCGCGTCCAAGGATGTTACCGCCGAGAATCCAGCACCTTTTTTAAAGCTCATATTGTGAACAAAGTTTTTCATCGCATCTGAAGGGTCGATGGCTTCGAGGTTAAGACCTTCGACAGTGGCACGGGAGAATGCAACGCTGAGGATAGGCTGATCTTCCATGTGCCCGGTAGAGCTGTTCAGCACGTTATCCATCGCCGTAACAATGACCAGGTCGTCCGGCAGAATGGCCAGCAGCTCGCGGCCTACCCGCAGTGCGCAACTGCACACGTAATCCTGGTGGAGTTCGTTGAAGCGACCTGTTGGCATCGCCTTGGTCGACAGTTTTCCGCCTTTGAGCAGCGATTTGATCTCGGTGGGAATGACGTGCGAGCCGTGAATAGCCAGCTTTGCTTCCAGCACGCCTCCCTCATGAACGATCATCTGTATGGATGAGCCGAGGTGCGAAATTTCCTCGAACGACTCGAACGCCTCGATAGCGTCGAGCTTTGCCTGGCGATCGCCATCTAGAATCCGCAGGGCAATGTCCCGCTCCTCCGACCAATCGGAGTGCTGAGTCTTCCACTCTTCGAACTGCGCCTGAAACAGCCGCTCATCTTCAGTTGCGGCAGCGCCGATTTTCGCGATGAGCGCCGCACGCTGACGGCTTTCCAATTTGAATAGCTTTGCCCAAAAGCTTGGACGGTAGGTCGCCGAGGCCTGCATGGCGGCCTGTTCAAGGGCTCCGCTTTTCACAGGCGGCCTCGGCTCAGGCTTGGACAGAATCTTCTTCCATTTGACTGGCTCAGCGCATTCCTTATGCATCGAGAGCAGGATATCAATGTGGTTCTCATACACCTCGACTTCATAGGCCGCCTGTTCCAGGGCCTCCATTTTCGCGAACTCTTTCTGGCGCTTCTCCAGCTCACGTTGGCGGCGATGCGCATTACGCTCTGCTCGCCTCGCAGACGCTTGCAGAGATCGAACTGTCCCTTTCCAACCCATCACAATGTTCCTTCCTGGTTGCGTGATGGCACATTAACATAGCCGCTATCACAGCTTGAACTGGATGCATCATTTGATCCCGCTTCGTCCCTAGCGAATATGATTCCTCCACGGGACTGCAGGTTATTCAGGCGAAGGAGGAAGGCCAAAGACGAGCTGGCGTGCTACTTCGAGACACAACACATCGAGCCCTGATCCAGCATGTGGCCTGATCATCTATCAATCTGAGAGATGGGTTCCAGTGAAGCTCACGAGGCGGGGATCTCACGGTCTTCGTCCACGCCCTCAGGCTTTGGGAATTGAGCGTGACCATCGCTCCCGTAGTGGGAGCTTAGGGTAGGAAGCGGTAAATGGTGAGCGGCAGCCTACGACCCGAAGCTGCCGGTGATGGACAGCAGCAATCGGCCATGAGCTGCCATTGGTTGGATCATTCAGCAAGGATCGTCTTTAATCAGCGAGTCCCACGTCAAGGATGAGCATGATGAGCGCGAGTACGGAAGGAAAGCTCAATGCCATAGCGCTGACGGCGCTGGTCGTAGGTTCCATGATAGGAGCGGGAATTTTCTCTCTACCTGCGACATTTGCTAGAGCCTCTGGCGGCTTGGGCGCAATAATCGCCTGGGCAATCGCTGGCGTTGGCATGCTCATGCTGGCGTTCGTATTTCAGAACCTCGCACGTCGCAAACCCGAGCTTGACTCCGGCATCTATGCCTACGCAAGTGCTGGCTTCGGCAATTACCTTGGCTTTGTCTCTGCCTTTGGCTTCTGGGCAGGCACATGCATCGGAAACGTTTCTTACTTCATTTTGATCAAGTCCACACTGGGCAGCTTCTTTCCAGTCTTCGGCGACGGTAATACGCTTGCCGCTATCGCTGCCTCGTCCGTGTTGCTGTGGATTTTTCACTTCCTCGTCCTTCAGGGTGTGCAGCAGGCTACAGTGATCAACACGATTGCTACCATCGCCAAGATCATCCCCATCGTGGTTTTCGTCGGGGTGCTGATTGTGGCTTTTGACCGCAATCTGTTCATGATGAACTTCTGGGGCAACGCCATCCCCGCAACATCGGCCGATCTGGCGCATGCTGACGACTATGGCCGCGTCGGCCATGCTGCGGTCGAAGCCGCGCAAGCTGGCAATGCCGACGGCTCATTGTTTGATCAGGTGCGCGCGACGATGTTGGTCACTGTATTCGTGTTCCTGGGCATCGAAGGCGCGAGCATCTACTCACGCTACGCGGCAAATCGCCGAGATGTCGGCGTGGCGACAGTATTGGGATTTTTGGGCGTTCTGTGCCTTCTAATGCTGATTACCTTGCTGAGTTATGGGGTGATGCTTCGCGCCGACCTTGCCGAATTGCGCCAACCCTCGATGGCGGGAGTTTTGGAGGCGATTGTGGGACGTTGGGGGGCAATCTTTATTAGCATCGGTTTGCTTGTCTCGGTTTTAGGTGCCTACCTTTCCTGGACTTTGCTGGCAGCGGAGGTGCTCTTCTCCGCAGCCCATGATAAGGCGATGCCTAAGTTCCTGAGCCGCGAAAATCCCCATAAAGTACCAGCAGCCGCGCTCTGGTTGACGACACTCTTGGTGCAGATTTTTCTGATTCTGACGCTATTTACCGAATACGCGTTTACCTTGGCACTGGAACTGACTAGTTCATTGACACTGATTCCCTACCTCTTGGTGGCAGCGTATGCGCTCAAACTCGCGAAAACCGGGGAAACCTATTTGCTGGCTGAAGGCGGTCGCACGAAAGATCTAGCGATTGCCGTCTTTGCGACGGCCTATGCAATGCTCATGCTGTATGCGGGAGGACTAAAGTACCTACTGCTGTCTGCGGTGATTTACGCGCCGGGCACCTTGCTCTACATACTGGCCAGGCGTGAACAGGGCTTACCATCATTCAACGGGGCTGAGCGCCTCATATTTTTGGCAACTGTGTTAGGAAGTATGGTTGCTGTATATGGACTCGCTAGTGGATGGATTACGCTTTGAAGAGCGAGACGTTGCAACCTTGGCTGGGGGAACCAAACGCTATGGCGTATAGCATCGCTAATGGTTGGGCTTCGCTGGGCCGCCAAGGACTCGAAGCTGATAGTCAGTAACGGCCTGAAACTGATGTTCAGCCAGCAGTCGTAAACGCTCGAGCTCCGCCCCGGTGATGCCTTCGGTTTGCGCCTGGTGATAACGTTTCATAGCCTCTACAGCGTCCGAGTACATTAAATGATCAGGAGGCGGAACGCTGTTGGGATCTTTCGCCATGATGGTAATCCACAAGTTGTATGCGATTAGCTGAGCTTCTTCAATACCGGTTTCGGACTCTCTCCCGGAGGTAAAATCTGAGCGCAGCCGCCCGATCAGGATCGCTAAGGTAGGCGACCTGACGCAAATACTGCACCTGGGTCACCCCTCAGCCAAACAATAGAAGCTGCTTCTTCGAAGCTGATTATGCCTCGTTACCACAATCGAGGCCGGCACTACGTTGTGACTAATAACAAGCTATGCGCTTAAGGAGCTACCAGTGGCGCATGTGTAGTGGGGACACCTTGTTGTTTCGCCGTCTCCTCCTGAACGCTCCACGCCTTTCGGAAAGAAAACTCGGTGCGAAGCCGATCCCAATAATCATTCACAGGTTGAGAGAAATCGCGGTCTAGGCCTATGAACTCAGCGAGCATCAGGGCATATCCCACGGAAATGTCGGCCATGGTGAACCGGTTCCCGCAGAGATATACCTTGTCTGCCAGGCTAGCCTCCACTGCGCGCAGCCGGGATAAAAACCACCTGCTGTAGTCCCGGACAGCCTGCTCGAGCCGGCGCTCGGCAGGCTCGAATCTGCCGTACCGCAGAACAATCGTCTGCGGGAAGGTCAACGTCGCCTCCCCGTGGTGAAGCCAGTTGAGGTAGCTGGCAAAATCCTTTTCATCGGGTCTTACCACTAATGTGCTGGGCCCGTACGCCTGCGCCAGATACTCGCAAATGGCGGCTGACTCGGTCATCAAGGTACGCTGCTCGGTGATGAGCGCCGGGACGGTGCCGAGCGGGTTGATCTCCAAAAACTCCCGGGCGAGATAGCGTGGAGGAAACGGTAGCATGTGCAGTTTGTACTCCACGCCAAGGGCCTCTAACGCCCACAAAGGCCTAAATGAACGTGCGCTCATGCAGTGGTAAAGCTCAATCATGCTGCATACCTTTACGTGTAGATGGTGGCCAGCAGCGCGGACTTTGATGAACCCGCGTGCCTGGGTCGCATATCTTGGCTGCTTAAAGCTGCTTCACAGCGATCTTGGGCTCTACCACCACCACCGGCGTCGCGGAGACACGATCCCAGTCCAAAAGCGTGCTTCGTAGAGTTGACCGTGCGTTTTCGAGATACCGCTCCTTTACTTTCCCATAGCCCCGGACGCTCTCAGGCAGCTCACACAACTTCACCGCCAGCTGAAGCTTATGAGCTTCCAACCCAGATGCCACAACTTCTAGCACCCGTTCATAATCGTGAAGCCACGAAAGCTCGGTCTTGCGCTCATGTGTTCTCGCGAAGGGATCCAGCCAGGTGTTCCTGATTCGCCTCGTCATGGCCAGGAGCTTGAATGCCTTCAGAATCCATGGGCCGAACCCGACCTTTTTGGCGTTTCCAAATACAGGCGGCGCCAGGTGGAATCGAAGCTGGACATCCCCTTCAAACTCACCGCTGATACGTTGCAGAAATTCAGGTGCGCTGTGCAGGCGCGCGACCTCATACTCGTCCTTGATCGCCAGCACCTTGAAATAGTTACGTGCGACGGCTTCAGTAAGCGCACCCGGCGAGCCGCAAACGTTTCGCTCAAGCTCGGCAAAGGTCTCAACACGCTGGCGGTACTGTTGAGCGTAACGGGCATCGTGATAGTCCGTCAGGTAAGCCGTACGATGGGCAAGTGTTTCTTCTAGTGTGAGGGCAGCATGAACATGCTGGGGTCTAGGCTGCCCCTGCGCCACCAACGCCTCAACTTTCGAAAGGTTGAAAGCCGCTCGGCGCCCCCAGAGAAATGCTGCCTTGTTCAGTTCCACCGACGTACCGTTGAGTTCAACAGCTTGCATCAATGAGTCATGAGAAACAGGGAGCCAGCCGAGCTGGCAGGCATAGCCCAGCATGAACATGTTGGTGGCGATTGAGTCTCCGATAAGTGATGTTGCCAGGGCGCTGCCCTGGACAAATGCCGAGTGGGTTGACCCGACCACTTCTGTAATCTGTGCGATGAGGTCGTCGCTGCCGAACTCAGGATCGGAAAACTGCTCCAGATCACCTGTCTCAGCTTGCGCTGCGAATCGCCTTACAAACGCACCGGTAATGCTCTCCTGTAGGTTCACCAGGGCGTGCGTGACATCTTTGCTGACCTTGGCCAACGTCTCAGCGTTGGCGCTAACCACCAGGTCACAGCCCAGCAACAGGCTGGCCTCGCCCTCGGCTATTCGAGGTGCGTGAAGCATTGCCTGGTTTTCGCCAATGCGGATGTGCGACCACACAGCGCCGCCTTTCTGCGCGAGCCCCGCCATGTCGAGCGTCAGCAACCCTTTACCTTCGATGTAGGCGGCCATGCCGAGAATTGCGCCAATCGTTACCACCCCCGTACCGCCCACCCCGGTCACCAGAATGTTGTAGGGCTGAGAGACCGGCTTAACCAAAGGTTCGGGTAGTGGCCAATCATCTTTATCCGACAGCGCGAGCGCTGCAGGCTTTTTGAGCTTTCCACCCACGACGGTGACAAAGCTTGGGCAGAAGCCCTCTAGGCACGTGAAGTCCTTGTTGCACGAGGACTGATCTATCTGGCGCTTGTTACCCAACGGGGTCTCGACATTTACGACCGACATGCAGTTGGACTTGCTGCTGCAATCACCACACCCCTCACAGACGGCTTCGTTGATGACGATGCGTCGGGCGGGATCTGCAAACTTTCCACGCTTGCGGCGCCGTCTCTTTTCGGCAGCACAGGTCTGGTCATAGATGATGGCCGATACGCCCGGAAACTCTCGAAGCTCACGTTGCACATCGTCCATCTTTTGTCGAGGCAGTACCGGTACGCCTGGCGCGAGGTCATTGACTTCCGTATAGCGATTCATGTCGTCTGTGACGACGATGATGCGCTGCACGCCTTCCGCCGCAAGCTGACGCGAGATCTGCGGCACCGTCAGCGCGCCGTCAACGGGCTGCCCCCCGGTCATGGCCACCGCGTCGTTGTACAGAATCTTGTAGGTGATCGGGACTTGAGCCGCGACGGCTGCACGGATGGCTAGCAGGCCGGAATGGAAGTACGTGCCATCACCAATGTTTGCGAACACGTGCTTGGTGTCCGTGAACGGCGCCTGGCCGATCCACGCCACACCCTCGCCCCCCATCTGACTGAAAGTCTTGGTTTGCGGATAGATCCACGCGGCCATGTAATGGCATCCAATCCCGGCAAGCGCCCTGCTTCCTTCAGGCACTTTGGTCGAGCTGCTGTGGGGACAGCCGGAGCAATAGTGCGGTACGCGATCCACCCGCGTAGTCAGGCCATGGCGTGCAGACAATTGAGCCTCCAATACGGCGAGCGTGACCTGCAGCTCTCCAAGCTTTTTGTATTGAAGGATGCGCTTGGCGAGCGCGCGCGCGATGTGCGCCGGAGATAGCTCACCCGTGGCGGGTAAGAGCCAGTCCGTATGTGGGCGAGCCCACTCGCCTTTGTCGTCAAACTTGCCAACGATGCGCGGGCGTACGTCTTCTCGCCAGTTGTAGAGCTCCTCTTTTAATTGGTATTCAAGCAGATGGCGTTTTTCCTCGACCACGAGAATCTCATCGAGACCCTGGGCGAAGTGCCGAACGCCCTCCGCATCCAGTGGCCACACCATACCGACCTTGTAAATCCTGAGGCCGATCAGGGCTGCACGTGACTCGTCGATGCCCAGGATCTTCAATGCCTGGCAGACATCCAGATAGGATTTTCCGGAAGTGACGATCCCAATGCGAGCCCCCGCCGAGTCCATCACCACCTTGTCCAGTCCATTGGCCCGAGCATAGGCAACGGCGGCATAGAGCTTGTGCTCCAGCAACCGCTTCTCCTGCGCCAAGGGAGGGTCTGGCCAACGGATATTGAGCCCGTCTGGCGGGAGTTTGAAGTCAGGGATAACCGGGTTCACTCGATCGAGCGAGACGTCCACAACGGCGCCGCTCTCGACCGTGTCAGCCACAGCCTTCATGGCCACCCAGCATCCGGAATACCGAGACATTGCAAATCCATGCAGCCCGTAGTCGAGATATTCTTGGACACCGGACGGCGCCAGCACCGGCATCATCACGGCTTTGAATACGTGTTCGGTCTGGTGCGGCAACGAAGAGGACTTGGCGCCGTGGTCATCGCCAGCAATGGCGAGCACACCACCGAAGCGAGAGGTACCCGCCGCATTCGCATGGCGGAACACATCCCCGGTTCTATCAACGCCTGGGCCTTTGCCATACCAGATGCCGAATACGCCGTCGTAGCTGGCACCCTCGAACATGTTGACCTGCTGCGTGCCCCACACCGATGTGGCAGCCAGATCTTCGTTCAGCCCGGGATGGAATTTTATGTGCTGAGACTGGAGGTGGTCGCGGGCTTTCCACAGAGCCTGGTCGAAACCTCCGAGCGGTGAACCACGGTAGCCCGTGATGAAGCCTGCGGTATTGAGACCGCTCGCGTAGTCTCGCTGGCGCTGCATCATGGGTAAGCGCACCAGCGCCTGAATCCCAGTCATCAACACGTTGCCAGTCTGTTGGGTGTACTTATCGTCAAGCGAAGGTACAGGGGTACTCATGGCTAATCCTCCAGTTATTTTTATTCAAGCAACGGCATTGAGGAGGGGTTGCTTGGGTTCGCTGGAGTCTAGGAAGCAAGCTGTGTATCGTAAAATTATAAAAACAGGGATGAGGTATCTGAAAAGCTAATGGCTACCAAACCAGACATCTCCATGCGTCAGCTGCGCTACCTGGTAGCCGCCGCCGAGCATGGCCAGTTCTCCCAGGCGGCATTGAAGGTTCATGTCTCGCAGTCGGCGATCACTACCGCCGTGAGCCAGCTGGAAACCTTGCTGGGTGTTCAGCTATTCGAGCGCCTACCCCACGGTGTCCAGCTGACCGCCGAAGGGCACAAGTTCTATCAGCATGCACGACACATACTGGACACCCTGCAAGACGCCGTGGCGCAACCTGCGTTTCTCAGCCACTCACTCAGTGGGAGCGTCCGAGTCGGGGCCTCCTACACTGTGCTCGGCTACTTCTTACCCACGCTGTTGGCGCGCTTCAAGCGAAGCTACCCGCAAGTCGACATCGACCTGACCGACATGGATCGTCCTGCGATAGAACAGGGTGTATCAGCGGGGTCGTTGGATATGGGCCTGACGATCCTCTCGAACGCCGATACCGAGTTACCCTTTGAGAGGCAGGTACTGATGCGTTCGCGACGCCAATTGTGGCTCTCCAGCGATCATCCGCTCATGGAGAACGACACCATTCGGCTTGCAGATGTTGCCCAGCACGGCTACATCCTGGGCACCGTCGATGAGGGAGAAGCATCAGCCCTGCGTTACTGGCGTGCTGCCAACATGGAGCCCAAGGTCGTTTTCCGCACCTCTTCGATCGAAGCGCTCCGGGGGCTTGTGGCCCATGGCTTCGGCGTCACAATCCTTTCGGACATGATCTATCGACCGTGGTCTCTGGAGGGGCGAAAAATCGAGGCGCGCCCGATCGCGGATGCCGTCCCGGCCATGGAGTTGGGGTTGATCTGGCAAACGAGCGCTGGACTCAGCCCCGTTGCGAGGGCGTTCCAACAGTTTCTGATCTCTGCCAATGTGATCTAGTGGACGATGCATGCCCTCACCGCTCGCCTTTGAGATACTCGAGGAAGCTCTTGCATGCCGCGCTGGTAAGCTCGTCTGGCTGGGTGATGATGTGGAATTGCCGGCGCGCCCAATCGTCCTGGAGCGGAATACGAACAAGCGGCGGGCCATCGGGGTTTACGGAGATGGCTCGATCAGGCAGGACGGCTATTCCCAGGCCGCCTTGGATCATTCGGCAGACGGCATCGAAGCTTTGCAAGTGGACGCCGTAATTGATGTTCACATCAGCTGCTCGCGCCGCGTTCTCCAGGGTCTTGTACAACGGGCTATCGCGGTGCAGGGCGATCTGTTTGAAAGTCAAACTCTCAGCAAACGAGATGCATTCGCGACAGGCCAGCGGGTGGTCTTCCCGTACGACCAGTACCAGTTGATCCAGCCGATACTCATGCACAGCGAGCCCAAGCTGGGCTGCTGACTCCAGTCCCGCACCAACTCCCAGATCACATTGGTGTCCGAGCACAGCTTCGAGAGCTGCCTCACTGGTGTGTTCTTCCAAGTCTATGTCAACTTCAGGATGTGCAGTTAGAAAGCGGTTCAGGTCATCAGGAAGGAACTGAATGATGCTGGATCGATTGGCGTGCAAACGAACGTGCCCACGCTGACCTCCCGCGTACTGAGAGAGGTCAGCGCTCATCTTCATGATTTCAGTCAGCAAGCGCTGTGCATGCGCAAGCAGGCACATACCAGCGGGCGTGGGCTGGACACCCTTGTTGTGGCGATAGAGCAGAGGGGCGCCGACCACTTCCTCAAGCTCTGCGATCCGCTTGCCAACAGCAGAGGGCACCACGTTTTCCCGCTCTGCGGCACGGGCAAAACTACCCTCCTCGCAGGTGGCAATGAACAGTCGAAGGGTGGTTGGATCGTAGCGCCAGGTTGAATGCATGAGTGACCGGAAATTTTTTCTTGGCTGAGTAGAAGAATTGTCGCGGCCAGCCTGCGGTATCGCTTCCTATCATGAGCTCCGTTGAGGAGGTAACCATGACAACAAAAATCCGTTTTGCTGCTCGATTCCTGTTTTTATCCTGCGATAGCGAGGCAGTGCAACGCCAAATTGCGGGTGAAGACCAGAATCTTCAAGACGTCCTGCCGCTGCGTGACAACATCTCCACCGACGAGATCACCCCGGTGGTGATCATGATGACCTATGACGAACGCCTGGGCACCTACCCCTACGTCGGATTCAAAACGCAAGAGAAATTGCCGATAGGTCACGACGCGGTGAAAAAAGGAGGTTTCGAAATCACCGTCGCTGGCAAGCGATACGGCAAGGGTTCGTCTCGGGAATCCAGCCCTCTGGCTGAAAAGTCTGCAGGCATCCGCCTGATCATCGCCGAGAGCTTTGAGCGCATATATCGCCAGAACTGCGACAACATCGGAATCTATACCTCCACTGACTTCTCGCTGATTGATCGGATTCGGGCAGGCGAGGAAATCGACCTTGAAGAATTCCTGGCCGGACGCGATGAGGTCACCCAGGATGTGATCCGGGCTGGCGGTCTACTCCCATACAGCAAGCAACATCTGCCGCGTCAACCCTCTAAGGTCTTCAACACCTTGCCCTCGAACCGTCGCCCGATGACCTTGGTTGAAAAGATTATTGAGCGTCGTCGTGTCGCGCCTCAAGGAGACCTGGCTCGCGGCGACGGTGTGTTCCTCTCTGCCGACTGGCGCTTCAGCCATGATTATTTTACCGGTATGTGCGCGCATCTCATGCATGGCGCATTTGGTCAGGATCTCGAACTCGCGCGGCCTGATGAGATCATCGCCTTCCAGGATCACCTGATCCTTGCCAACCAGAGCTACCCGCATGTGCGCGACAACTTGCTCGCAGCCGTCGGCAGCCTGGCTTCTGCTCATGATGAGTTTGTACGCCGTTACCCAGTACGCGCCCACGGGGCGCTCACAGGCCAGAGCGGATCCGAGGGCATTTGCCACGCACTATTGACAGAGCAGTACGCGCTGCCAGGTCAGGTGATCGTGGGTACCGACTCGCACACGCCGCACTCTGGTTCCCTCGGATGCCTCGCCTTTGGTGCGGGTGCAACCGATATTGCCAACAGCTGGGCGACCGGCTTCATCCGCTGCCGCATGCCTGATGTTATCAAGGTGGAACTGACCGGGCAGTTAAAGCCTGATGTCACAGCCAAGGACATCGTGCTTGAGTTGCTACGCAGTGAGCCCATCCGCCAAGGACAGGCTATCGGTGCCGTGTTTGAGTACTCGGGCGAAGCGGTCGCAGCGCTATCCATCGATGAACGAGCGACGCTCACCAACATGGTGGCTGAGCTTGGCGGATTCACAGGCATCGTAATGCCGGATCAGAAGGCGGTCGATTTCATCCGTGAGCGTAGAGGCGTCGAAGTTGAGCTGGAAGACTGGCTCTTCAGCGATCCCGATGCGCTGTACAAGGAGCATATTCAAATCAACTGCTCCAGCCTTACTCCGCTTGTAGCTGCACCGGGTGACCCGGGCAACGGCATAGCGCTTGCGGATCTTGAGCGCGACGTTTGTGTCGACATCGCCTACGGCGGCTCCTGCACTGCAGGCAAACGAAATGACTTTGACTACTACCATGAAGTGCTCGCCTGGGGGCTCGGTCGGGGCTTAAAAATCCCGGAGCACACCAAGCTTTATCTGCAATTTGGAACGCTTGCCGTACGCGACTACTGCCAGGAAAAAGGCTACCTAGAGACATTTGAAGAAGCCGGTGTAGAGCTGATCATGCCAGGCTGCGGTGCCTGCGCGAACTGTGGCCCAGGTGCTTCGACCCGCGCGGAACAAGTCACGGTAAGTGCGATCAACCGTAATTTTCCCGGTCGCTCCGGGCCGGGGCAAGTATGGCTCGCCAGCCCATATACGGTTGCTGCAAGCGCTTTGGCAGGTAAGCTTGCTAGCTTTCAGATGCTTCAGCAGATGGCGCTTGAAGAGGAGCCTGTAGCATGAGCGTCTCGACCGCCGACCTGTGCGATCGCTTTGCCGAGCTGATCGTAACGGGGCAGCTTGCTGTCATGGAAGGCGCCTGGCAGTGGTTTGGCCGGCTGCGCGCCTTCTCCGGAAGAATCCAGACACTTGAAGCCCGAGGCTGCAACGGCGAGCTTCGTGATCTGCTCAGGCAACCGGGTAAAGGGCAAGTCCTGGTGATCGATTCAGGAGGGCATCGCGGCGCATTGCTTGGTGATAACCTCGCATCTCTTGCACGTTCAAACGACTGGGCAGGTGTGCTGGTGAGCGGGAATATCCGTGATATCAGCGCTCTCGCCTCCATTGATCTCGGTATGCTTGCGACTGGGAGCTGGCCTGTACGCTCTAGGAATGAAACTGGCGGCGCAGTCGGTATCCCGCTGACGCTGGGTGGGGTGACGGTCACACCTGCCCACTGGATTTATGCCGATGAAGACGGCGTCTTGATTAGCAAGCATGAATTGAGCGCTGCTTAAGCGTTTCGACGACTCATCCGCTTAACGTGATACCTGATACCTGATACCTGATACCTGATACCTGATACCTGATACCTGATACCTGATACCTGATACCTGATACCTGATACCTGATACCTGATACACGCTAATGGGCTGAGCCCATGAGCACACCGCATCTCCGACAAATACAATTATGGAGAACGCAATATGGCGACCTTGGCTCACAATGCGACTGCTGTCGACTCCGATTTAAAAGAACTTCTACTGTACCGTCGTATCGCGTGGCGCATCTTGCCGCTGACGATCGTCTGCTTCCTCTTCTCATATTTTGATCGCATCAATATCAGCTTCGCGAAAACCCAAATGCAGGCAGAGCTGGGCTTGAGCGATGCCGCCTACGGTTTCGCCGCGAGCATTTTCTTTTTCGGCTACGTGATGTTCGAAGTTCCAAGCAGCTATGGATTGAAGAAATATGGGGCACCTAGCTGGATCTGCAGGATCATGGTGTCGTGGGGGCTCGCAACCGCCTGCCTGGTATTTGCCTACAACGAGTACACCTTGTATTTCCTGCGTTTTCTGATTGGCGTGATGGAGGCCGGTTTTGGCCCGGCACTGTTGTTCTACCTCGCCTGCTGGTTCCCCAAAAAGAACCTGGCCAGCATGAACGGCATCTGGTTCCTGTCCATACCGCTGTCTGGTGTCTTGGGTGCCCCCGTTTCCGGTGTGATTCTGGAATACATGAACGGCTTCCTGGGACTGGCGGGGTGGCATTGGTTGTTCGTATTGTCGGGCCTGCCATGCGCGGTGTTGGGCGTCATTGTGTTGTTCAAGCTGGATCGCGATATCCAGTCAGCAAAATGGCTTACCCAGCCGGAAAAAGAGCTTCTCCAACGCAATCTGGATAACGACAAGAAGGACTCGAAACCGATCCAGGCCTCGTTGCTCAAGGTCATCTTGACCCGCGAGGTGGCTATCCTTTCGGCGATCTACTTCATGGTGAAGCTGACCGGTTACGGCCTGAACTTCTGGATGCCGCATCTGATCGGCTCATCCGGAGTGAAGAACCAAATGGCGGTTGGGTTTCTCACCGCTCTGCCCTACCTTGTCGCAGCCATCGGCATGATCTTCGTTACACGACGCTCGGACGCAAGCGGCGAACGTAAGCGTTATCTGTGGCAATGCATGCTAGTGGGTGGTATCGGTTACTTCGCGGCGTGCTACTTCAATGGCAACTACTACTTGCTGACCGCTTTCCTGGTGCTCGCCACAGCTGGTGTCTTCATCGCAATCCCCATCTTCTGGACAATTCCACAGACAGCGTTCGCTGGGCTGGCCATCGCCGGCGGTATCGCGGCTATCAACACGATCGGGCAGTTGAGTGGCATGGTCGCGCCACTGCTGGTCGGCTACATCAACGATCTCACCGGCAATACCTACATGGGCATGCTGGCCTTAGCTCCCTTCTGCTTCATCTGTGTTGGCGTAATCCTTTGGGGCATTCCGAACGATCGAAAGATCGCTTGATCCATGGGGTGCCGACCAGGCACCCATCACTTTTCCGAACGGTCAGCACGCGAGCCCATGCGCCGCGCGCTGAGCTATGCCGTGAGTGCAACTGGAGATAACAATGACAAGAACATGCTCTGGCACGCTTTGCGTACTACTTCTGGGGCTGGCCATTCCTGCAGGTTCACAAGCCGAATTCCTCAGCGATAGCAAGGCCACGCTTGAGGCTAGAAATTTCTACTTCAGCAGGGACTTTCGCAGCGACAGCTCTGCTCAATCCAAGCGTGAAGAATGGGCCCAAGGTTTCATTCTTCGAGCACAGAGCGGCTACACAGAGGGGACCGTGGGGTTCGGTCTGGATGCGATTGCCATGCTGGGTATCACGCTCGACTCAAGTCCCGATCCTCATCCTGAATGACCTGATAACCCATGCTGTAATACGCCTGATATTCCGAAAGACTGAGATGGGTCGGGTGACTGTCTTGTTGGCTCTACATCTGATCGATGTCTACTGCTTTCCAGTCTCGCCACGCTCAGCAAGCACCGTCACTACCTGTACTGAACTGCCGTGTATTTCTGGAGCGAGTGTTCTAGAATATCAGGAATTAGTAGCCGTTCTTAAGTAATTTTGGAGTCCTGATGCCCATTTCCGTTGAATCAAACGCGCCTCAGCAAGAGCGCAGTCGCGCTTCACTTGAGCGTCTGATGGTTGCCACGAGGGAATTTCTTCAGGAAGGTACTTTCGAGCAGCTCACCATTGCAGGGATCAGCAAGCGCTCGAAGGTATCAGTAGGCTCGATATATGCGCGTTTCAAAGGAAAGGACGAGCTCTTCCTCGCGGTGATGATCGAGGTCATGAAGGAGATGGAGGTCGAGTGGTTCGACGAACTCGCCAAGCTGAAGAAACGCAACCTGCCCCTTGAGCAAATCGTGCCCGTGCTAATCGAGGCCCTGGCCGAGCATCTGCGCAAACACGCCAGCATTCTAAAGCCGTTCATGACCAAAGCGAGCGACCCGCGAGTGGCCGCTTGTGGCAAAGCCACGCACTTAAAAACCGAGAAGTCGTTCTGCGACATACTGCTTGCACACAAGGATCAGATCACCCATCCCGAACCTGAGCGTGCGGTAGGCATGAGTTTCGTCATTGTCTACTCCACGCTGGCTCGCTTTCTGGGCCTGGGCTCCGCTGCCGAAGCTGCAGGGGAAGGCAATTGGGTATACCTCAAGACAGATCTTGGGCAGATGTGCCTGGGCTTCCTGCGCCAGGCGCGCGCCTGATACCTTAAAGGCCCCAGCCTTACTGAGGCAGCAGCGCAACAGCCCTTACGAAACCGGCGGAGGCTGCGCGGATTTTGTAAGGAAAGCAACTGACCCAGAACCCTTTGTCAGGCAAGCTTTCTAGGTTAGAGAGCTTCTCCATTTGCCCGTACCCGATATCTCGTCCGGCCTTGTGACCTTCCCAGATTATCGAGGCATCTCCACTTTGCGCAAAACGTGCCCGAGTATGACTGAACGGCGCGTCCCAGCTCCAGGCATCGGTGCCCACCACCCTGACGCCCTGCTCGAGTAAGCAGAGCGTGGCCTCACGGCCGATGCCCACGCCGGCGTCCAGATAACCGGGCTGACCGAACAGCTGCCCTGCCCGGGTGTTCACAAGCACGATATCTAATGGCTGCAAGCGATGCCCGATGCGCTCCAACTCGGCCACGACCTCTTCTGCAGTGACCACGTGGCCGTCGGGCAGGTGGCGAAAGTTCAGCTTGATACCCGGACGCAAGCACCATTCAAGCGGCAGCTCGTCGATACCGAAAGCCGGGCGCGCTCCGGTTTTCAGAGCGTGGTCAGTGGTGGACGCATAATGCCAGGGCGCATCCATATGCGTGCCGCTGTGGGTCGTGATCTGCAAGCGCTCGGCCGCCCATGACTCATCCCCCGGGAGGTCACCCTTGTTCAACCCAGGAAACATGCTGGCCATTTCCGGCCAACCCTGTTGATGATCCATATAGTCGATGCGAGGAAGCAGCGGCGGTGGGTCGGTATGCGGGTTGTTGTCCAGCGTGACGGAGATATCGATCATCCGGCACTTGCTCAAATCCATCATGGTGGTGCTCCATAATTCAAGGCAGGCGGCCGCTTTGCAGGGCCGCATGCAATAGCTTTGCGAGCGCAATCAGGCGAGATGCCCGGGCGCGACTACCTGCTGGTCGATGGTGCCGAATGGCGCTTGTCCGGATGGGTCGATTGCCTTCATGTGAATGCGATCGCCCCATTGCATGAAGCGGGTCAGCGCTTTTCCCGCGATTTGATCCATGGCACGGCGCTCGGAAATGCAGGTACATCCGCTCTGTTCCCCCGGATTGGAGACGGTGCCGGAGCCGATGAGCGTGCCGGCCCCTAAGCGCCGTGTCAGCGCCGCATGGGCAATCAGCTGCGGAAAGCTGAAATGCATCTGGCTGGCGCACGGATGGCCGAACCACTCACCGTTCCAGTGCACGAGAAGGCGCAGATTTACGCGGCCGTCGTGCCAGCGGTCACCCAGCTCGTCAGGCGTGATGGCGACTGGTGCAAAGCTGGTCGAGGGTTTGGCCTGCAGAAAGCCGAACCCGGTCTTCATCTCCCTGGGAGCAAGCGCCCTCAAGCTGACGTCGTTGAGTTGCACGAGCAGCTTGATATGTCCGGCGGCTTCATCGGCGGTACAGGCCATGGGGACATCATCGAGCAACACCGCGAATTCGCCCTCGAAGTCGAGACCATGATTCGGCTCCTTGAGCTCGATGGGGTCGCGCGGCCCGAGAAAGTCATCGGAACCGCCCTGATACATCAGTGGAATCTGCTCGACATCGGCAATCGGCGGCAGGTTGAACGCCTGCTGCATCAACTCGCCGTGGTTGAGAAATGCCGAGCCGTCACACCACTGGTAGGCCCGCGGCAAGGGTGCCATGGCGTGCTCTGGATCGAAGGCGAACGTTTCTTCCAGCTCACCGCGTTCGAGGGCCTCGTAGCGCCGTTGCAGAGCTGGCGCCCGCTCATCCCAGTGCTCGATGAGTTGCTGCAGCGTCTCGGCAACCGGCAGTGCCGAGATGGCACGGGTAAGATCCCGCGATACCACCACTAGGTGTCCGTCCCGGCTGCCGTCCTTGAGCGTTGCCAGCTTCATCAGTGCAACTCCGTTGTTCCGCCCGGATTGCCAGCGCCCGGAGGTGGGCCGCCCGGCGCCCATTTGGTCGCATGGGAGAACAGGAATATCTGCGAGCTATCGGCGCCTGGCGGATACTCACGGGCGAGCCACTGGTCATCGTGCAGGTCCATGTCGGCGTCGTACTCCACGTGGCAGCCCAGCGGGCTGTTGAAATACCAGAACCAGTTGGAGCCCATCTGATGGCGGCCCGGCCCCCAGAATGAGCTATAACCTTTTTCGACGAGGCGCGTTCCTGCCACCATAACTTCCGTCGGCCCCCCCATATGGAAGGTGAAGTGCTCGATACCCTTGAGAAACGGCGGTGTCTGAATCAGGAACAGGGTGTGGTGATCCTGCGTACCGGCTGGCCGCAGGAACGGGCCGACGTGTGAGAAACGATCGGTGCAGACGAAGCCCAGGCGTGTGTAGAAGGCCTCGGCACGCGCATGATCGGGAACGAAATAAACCACGTGAGACAGGCTGCGCGGCAGCGCCGGCATGTCCTTGTACACGCCAAGATCATTGACTGCCCTGTGAGGTTTATCACCCGGCGCATTGATCGCTTCGGCCGCCAGGCTGATCTGGCGTCGGCAGCTGATCTGGAAGCCCAGGGCAAAGCCCATGTCGTCCACGCAGCGCAGCACACCATCGCTGCCCCACTGCACGGTTCGGTCTTTCTCCAGCTCGGCGGCAATGTCTTTCAAGTCCTGCTCATGAGCTACGCCATACACGGTTTCACGCAGCTGAGTAGTGGTTTCCATGGGCGCGGGCAACTTGGCGTCATCGCGCTTGCGCAGCACCACGCCAGTGCCATCCAGCGCTTCGAAGCGGCCACCGGTAGCATCAACGTCCACAGGCTTCAGGCCGTAGTCGGTGAGGTATTGAATGCAGGCCTCAAGGTCGTCGACCCCAAAGACCAGATAATCGGGTCCGATGATATTCATGTGGTTCTCGCTCTTGTTATCGAATAATCAGGCAGTGCGCCCGCCGAGTACCTCGGCAACCCAGTCGGCGATGAAGTGCCCGGCGTTAATGGAGTTGTCGAAGCTCGAGTGCTGAACCCCGCCCTCACGCTCGGTGAAGATCTTCAGCTCACGCCGGGGGCTATTGACCAGCTGCTCATAGGTGCGCTCAGCCCACTTGAGGGGAATCTGCGAATCCTTTTCGCCGTGGGTGACGAGAAACGGCACGCGAATGCGGTCGAGGATGCCGTCCAGATGCACCTGTTCAGCGATCTTCATAAAGCTGTCGATGTCCTCGCCGCCCCATACCCAGCGCACGTGATCCCAGTAATGAGGAACCGGGAAATTGCCCTCGCGCTCCAGCCGGCGGCGCTGCACGTCACGCCAATCGTGGTTGGCGCCCCACACCACGCCACAGGCGAAGCGCGGCTCGAATGCCACCGCACGCGGGCAGTAGTAGCCGCCCAGGGAAACGCCCTCCATGCCGATACACTGATTATCGACATCGTCGCGGGTTTCCAGGTAATCGACGATCACGCGCGCCCAATGCTCGGCGTCGTAACGTGCCTTGAGGCCGTGCAGGCGTATGGCCTCTCCGGTGCCAGGCTGATCGACCACCAGTGACGAAACGCCTCGACGTGCCAGCCACTGCGGCAGGCCGACGCGGTATTTGAGTTCCTTGCTCGAATCCAGGCCGTTGACCTGCACGAGAATGGGCGCAGGCCCGCTGACGCCTTCAGCCCGCACGTACAGCGCGCTGAGCACCACGCCCTCATAAGGAATTTCTACCCGCTCGCAATTCTCCCCGGTCAGGGCAATACCACGGGCGAACACCTCCTGAAACCGCTGATAGAGCGCCAGGCGCCCCGGTGCACCATGGCCCTGCAGGCGTTCGCAGGTCATGTAGTAGATGGCCGCGCGGTTGTATTTTTCACCGGCTGACAGCAAGCGCCCGGCTGCCTCATCTTCAACGGCGAGCTCGCAGAGCTTGTCCGCCATGTCCGACCAGCTCTGGCGGAACGCTTGCCCGCTAGCCGCGTCGGGCTTGCTGGAGGCTTCCAGCAACGGCGCGCACATCTGCTGGATCTCACCGATCCGCGCGCCCATTTCGATGGCCAGATCGACCGCGAGATTCCACGGGTAGTTGTCAGGGAAGAAACGAAACATAGATTGAGGTCCTTTTACAGCAGCCCAAAATGTGAAGAATCGGCAAAGCAATTTTTATGGAACTAGTATTCTAGTTCTTTTCTATAGGCGCAAGCGCCTCGTGACGATCAGACACAACGCGCTGCCCGGCGTACCAGGCGCATAACCCACTTGCCAGCGCGCCGATGGCCACCGCACAGGCCAGAACCAGACCGTCACCAGCCAGCAGTGGTGCCAGCCAGGAAGTGACGGCGGCGAATACGAGTGTCTGCTCGAATGACAGCAACGAATTGGAAAGCCCACGATGCTGTTGATAGCGCTCGGTCGCCATCAATATCAGGCACGGGTTCAGCAGCGCTAATCCGACGGTGGCCAAGCCCAAGGGCACAACCACCCAAGGAAAAAGGGGCTCGAAGGCCAGCCAATAGCCGACATTGAGAAAGCTGGCGGTCAGAAGAATCGCGTAGCCCAAGTACAATTGCCGGCCGCGGGATAGCCGCCGAGCTAACCATCCACCGAAAGCCGAACCGAACACCATGCCAGCTACCAAAGGCACGAACAGCCAGCCGAACGCGGTTACTGGCAAGCCGAGTATGTCGATCACGAAGCTGGCGGAGGCGCCGATGTAGAGCGAAAAAACCAGAAAGGCCAATGAACCAGCGATCACCGGTAACTGGAACCCCATGTCACTGCTCATACGTCGATAGGAGAGTAGCAGCGGTCGCACTCTCAGCGCCTGGCGCAAATCCCTCGCCAGGGTTTCTATCAGACAGCGATAACAGCAACCGAACAACAGCGCTGCAAAAGCGGTCTGGAAAAAAAAGATAGCCCGCCAGCCAAATGACTCCAGTATCCAGCCTCCCAGAATGGGAGCAAGCGCCGGAGCCAAGGCGAAGACCATGATCAGTTGCGACATGGCTTGTCGAGAATCGACGCCCTGGTTCATATCCAGCACCATGGCGCGGGCAACGACGCCTCCGGCACCGGCACTCAGTCCCTGTAAGGCACGCCACACCAGCAGGCTTTCATGACTTGCCGCTAGCGCTACGCCCAGCGCCGCCAGGGCATAGATGGCAGTCGCCCATAGCAGCACCACACGACGGCCAAAAACATCTGAAAGCGTGCCGTAGAAGAGCATCATGATGGCCAGGCATGTCAGGTAAAGCCCCAACGTTTGCTGGATCACAAGAGGCGATACCTGAAGATCGGCGCTCATTGCCACGAAGGCGGGAAGGTACATGTCGATACCCAATGGCCCGAGTATGGATAACCCGCCCAGCAGGACGATGAATAGGACCTTCATGCATCTCTTCCTCGTTGGTAAGCAAGATCAGAATGAGAAATTCAGACCGCTCTGGTAGATCAGAGCGTCATCCAGTGCTGGCGAGAACGACGGCCCCTCCTGATATGTCAAACCGTTAACCCAATAGATACCTCGGGTCAGTCGCGCGGCGTACGACAAGGACAGTGCCGTAGACGTACGCTCGGCATCGCCACCACTGCGCTCAATGTTGTTGTGCACATAGGTGCTGAAATAGCTGCGGGTGAAGCCCAGGGACACCATGTCGCGCTGGCGGCTATCGAAGGGACCGATATAGAACGCCGTCAGTTGGAAATCCTTGTTGTACAGGTTGCGATCTTCCGGGGCGTAGTTAACCTTCGCATCCAGATACAAACCGCGAGGGCCCGAGCCATTGGGCTGGGTAACCTGCTTGGTGACGGCCACATAGGCACCATAGTTGTTGTTGGTCATGCCGCCATTGCGGTAGTCGGTGTACTTGCTGGTGTTATGGATAGCTCCAACGCGAGTCCAGAACGCTTTCAGATCTTGGCCCGCGTTGACCTTGTAGCCAAACTCATCCACCAGCACAGCGCGTGATCCTTTGACCTTGACCTCGAAGCCTGAAGGGTTTTCGTCGAGGTCATACTGGAAGCGATTCGGGCTGGCGCTACGCGCCACGGTGGCGCGGTTGTACCAGCGTTTGCTCTGATCCTTGACAGTAACGGTCACCGCAGGGCTTGGTGTGAACAGCGACATACCCACCTGAACAGGGATGACACTGGCTGGGCCCAGCGCAGCCGCTGACGAGTTGCCCCCTAGTACCATGCCGTAGTATTCGCGGATCAGGTTGTAATAGCCGTACTGGAGCTCCAGCTGGCCGTCGTAGAAACGCTGGTTAACGGCGAAGCTGGACATGGTCAGAAAGTTCGGGTTACCCGTTCGGTAGCTACCCGATTCCCAGTTAGCCCCTAAAACAAACTGGGCATCGCCCCCCCACCCCAGACGGGTTAGGTCGTAGGTCAGCTTCAGCGCAGTGGACTGGCGATACGTCGGGTTCTGCCCGTTGTAACTCTGCGTAGAGGAGTTGTTGCCAAGCAGATCGTAGCGGTAATTGGGACTGAAAGTAGCAGAGAAGCCGAAACCGTTATCCGCCAGCGCCGCGCGCAGACCGAATAACTCCGGTGAGATGGTTTCGCAAGGCGCAGTCTGCGAAAGCACTGCTTCGGTTCTAACCACATAACGCTGGTAACGCTCACAATGGCTGGCGGTAGCTGGCATGGCACTTTGTGGCGCGCCTGCGGCTACGCCGGCATTCGTATCCGCGGCTGTTGGGGGGACAGCAAAAGCCAGGGGGGCAGCACTCAAGGCAACCAGGGCCCAGACTGTTTTCATCGATTGCATTTTTATTGTTCCATCACGCTGTTTATCGGTGAACAGGTTTCATCGAGACGCACCCACCTACCACGCCTCTTGCGAGGCGTAGAAGATTTGGTATCCACTATTCAGTTGAAAAGGGGGGGACGAGCAGTTGCGCGCCGTATAGCTAGCAAGCCAGTGACGACCAGCGCGACCAGCGCGACATAGCCCATGATCAACACCGCAGGCGCCAGGCCGCAGGCCGGCGTGCCAACCAAGGTGACCAGGAAGGGGCTTACAAACTGGCCAATGAAGAAGGCCGCCGTCCAAAGGCCAACACCACGGCCGCGGTGCTCAAAGCTGAGGCCGCTCAGGCACCAGTTGATCAGAGCAGGAATAAGTAACCCGCAGCCAACCTGGGCGATAAAAGCGGAAAAGACGGCAAAGTTCACTTCGACAGCCAGCCCCAGCCCTATTAGCCCGGCACTGAATAGCAGAAATACGGTGGCCAGCTGCAGGCGAATGTCACGCTTGGAAAGCCAGGCGAAGACCAGCGCGCCGAGCGGCACCCCCATGTTCGCCAAGCCGCTGGCCAGGCCAAGCTTGGAAGAGTCGTGCAGCCCGATGCCATGCAGTATCTGGCTGATCTGCAGCACCTCGACGTAATACAGCGTCGCTGCGAGCAGCGTCACCCCGACCACCAGGGCCATCCTGCCCAACGGGAAAGGCTCACCGCTCGGCTCGCTCGCTTCTTGCTGCTTACGACCAGGCTCCCAGGTCCAGAACAGCAAGCCAAGGAAAATCGGGAAAGCTAGCAGGTACAGCAGGAAGGGCCCTTGCCAACCCATTTCGCCGAGCAGGCCACCGCTGAACATAAGCACGGCACCGGAAACTGAGCCCACCCCACTCTGAACTGCCAGCCATTTGCGACGTGGTCCTGGCTCATAGAAATCACCAAAGAGGGTGTTGGCAACTGTCATGATCACCGCCTCGGTAACGCCCAGCACAAAGCGGCAGGCTACGACACTGACTAGGTCATCCATGAAGTACGGCGCGAAGCCGAATACGCCGTAAAAGAACACGGCAATCAGCAGCAACCGTCGGCGCCCGAAACGGTCGGCCAGAATGCCGGCCAATGGCGAAAGCAGAGCGATACAGGCACTCGGCGCGGTAATCAGCAAGGGCACCAGAAAGTGCGCACTAGGATGGGTGGAAAACTGCTGCGCCAGCAACGGAATGATGGGAATCAGAGATAGCAATCCCATGATCGGTAGTTGAGTGGTGAACACCAGAATAAGTGCTTGTGCAGCTCCTGCCTTGCGCGGCGCAGGCAGGGCCCCTACCGAGGACGTGGCATTGGACATGATCTACTCCAGCCCCTTTCTAGGGGCACCTATTGTTTTTGTTGTCTAGCTCACACGCATAGCGGGTACTTCAAATGACGCGAATCGCTCCCTCCTCACTCACATTTAGTGCGACTGAAATAATGGCGTCGTCGAGCGCATGGCCAATCATTAGGTGGTACGTTCCGGGCACTATCAGGCTGGCGCCTTTATCGCTGTTCCAGCGAGAAAATGCATCGCGCCCCAGCGCAAGACACACGGACCGCTGCTCATCAGGTTGCAGGTGAACGGCGGCAAATGCCTTTAGCGAGGTACGCACAGGTTCCGTAGGCTGCTGGGGTTCAACTACATAGAGCTGCATCACTTCTTTGCCCTTGCGCGAGGCCATATTGCGTACGGCGAGCTCCACCTGCAGGGCGTCGACGGTGCTACCGGTGACACCCGTCAGCGAGCAGGCAAAGCGTGCATAGCCCATGCCGTACCCAAAGCTGAAGGCAGGCGAGACATCTCGGGCGACGAAGCTGCGGTAACCGACCCACCACCCTTCGTGATAGGTCAGGTCGCTGTTTTCCGAGGGTGCCAACGACCAGACGGGGTAGTCACTTTCATGCCTGGCAAAGGTCACTGGCAGACGTCCACCTGGCTCGCGGTCCCCCTTTAGCACGCTGGCCAGCGCCCGGCCAAACTCCTGCCCGGGATACCAAGCCACCAGAATCGCGGCGGCATCCTGCATGCAGGTCATGTCGACCGGGTGGGCGACATTGAGCACCACCACCACGCGGTGATTGACCTCACACACACGTCGTATGAGTTCAATTTGCCTGGCAGGCAGCAAAGTGGTGTCACGATCAACGCTTTCCAGCCCCGCATCAGGCGTCTCGCCGACGACAAGTACGACCTCGTCCGCACGACGTGCGAGGGCGACCGCTTCCTCCAACAAGTTGTCCTGAGCGGGCAGACGGCAGCCAAACCACAAGCCATGGGCCAGGCTGCGGCCTACCTGCATTCTTACCCGTAGCTGAATGCTCTGGCCCTGCTCCAACCGGCAGGCAAATTCATCATGGGGCGCCTGCATGAGCTTGCCCATGATGTCGCCTTCGACGGCACGACCGTCGAAGGCGCCCAGCAGGCGTCCATCCAGATACAGCTCGGCAGAACCTGTGCCACCGAGAACAAAGGTGTATTCACCGCTACGCGGTGCAACGAAAGACGTCGAGACCTCAACCCGCCCTTCACCTTCGAGGGCGAGCAAATCGCCCACGCCGGGCATTTGCTTGAACCAGATGAGCGAACTCGAATAACGCACTTCCCGAGATGCAACAACGCCCAGTGCGCTGTAGTAATCCACGGCCATGCCCGGTTCGCCCGCCGGAGTAACCAGTGGTAGTGCGCTCATTGGGGAAATGCGGTGCTCGGCGGGCACACCTTCGGCATGCGCCACCGTATAACCAGAACTGGAAAACTGCTCCTGCAAGGCTTGTAAAGGGGTGGGGGTTTCCGGAGCCAGCGCGACCTTGGCGAACGTGCCGCCCTGATAGCACGGCGCATTGGCATTAGGCCCGATTACAGCCATCAAACCCGGCTTTGCCGAGACATAGGGGAGAACCTGCGCCTCATTACGCAGCAGCACCATGCCAGCTGCTGCCGCCTCTTCCAGCACCGCGAGACGCTCTGCCTGCTTATCCGCCTGCCACGTTCGCGCCGGATGAGCGCGTCCAGCCAGTCGCAGCAAACGCTCCACAGCATCATCGAGACGCGCGACATTAACAGCGCTAGCCTGCTCATTACCCAACAGTGCATTACCCATGACCCGGCCTGGCCCAGGCATCTCCAGATCGAGCCCATTGTTGAGACTCGCCACACCATCATGGGTGCCGAACCAGTCCGACATCACCAGGCCGTCCCAGTGCTGCTCCCGTTTGAGCCAGTCAAGAAGTATCTGACCATGTTCGGCACAGCGCACGCCATTAACCTTGTTGTAACCAGTCAGCATGGCCCAAGCACCAGACTTCGCAGCATGCTCGAAGGGCTTGAAATACACGTCACGTAGGGTGTCCTGCGCAACGACAGCATTCATGTTGCGCCGGTCAGTTTCCGAGTCGTTACAAACCAGATGCTTGATCACAGCGGCGACGCCTCGGCTCTGCACGCCCTGGGCCCACGCCCAACCAAGTTCAGCGATCAGCTGCGGATCCTCACCGAACAGCTCGAACGCACGGCCGGCCAGGGGGCTGCGCATCAGGTTGAGGTTGGGCGCCAGTACGGCCTGCACACCAATACGCTGCGCTTCATCACCGACCACCTGACCGACGCGGGTCACCAGCTCGGCATCCCAGCTGGCGGCAAGGGCAAGGCCGCACGGCGTGAGCAATGCGACATCCCGCTCATCGACCCGTCCGCCTGTCAAACCCATGGGCCCATCAGCCATGCGCACGGAGGCAAGCTCAAGCTCCTCTCGTGTGCAGGTCGACCACATGTCCTGACCAGCAGTAAGTGGCGCCTTCTGCTCAAAGGGCAAAGTGCGGACTCTGTTACGCATGGTCATATTCTGACCCGCCGGCTACGAAAGGCGTGGGCGCCGTCATGGTTTGGCTGGCGAGGATATCCAACGAGCCCTGCACCTGAGCATCCAGACAGCGGCCTTGTTCATCGAACAGCGAAACCCCAGCAGTATTGAGAGTTACGCCGAACGGCGTCGGCCAGCCACGCATGGCATGCACAATTGAACGCAACGCCCCCAGCGTGGTATTGCAACCCTGCCAGCCGGCGGCGGTAACGATGCAGCCCACCGCACGGCCATCAAAATAGACGCGTGTATCGCTGCTCAGATCCTCGAGCAGATCCAAAGCGTTCTTGACCAAGCCCGATACGCCACCGTGGTAGCCGGGTGTGGCGATGATGATACCGTCTGCCTGACGTACCGCCTCCACCAGTGCGTGTTGCTCGGCGGTACGCTCGCTAACCTCTGGGTTAAAGGCCGGAAGAGCTGCTAGTTCGCGGCCACCGAATAATTGGGTACGAGCCCCGCGTGAGCGCGCGCAATGCAACGCCGCAGCTAGGGCTTTTTCGGTACTCGATCCATGTCGCGTGGTTCCGCCAATACCGACTACCAGAGGGGTTTTGCCAGGGTTATCCGGATTCAGGATAGGGGGCTGCTGCATGACTGAGCTCTCCACAACGATCACTGGAAACGAGGCATGACTTCGCGAGCGAACAGGCTCATCGATTGCTCGCTCAGACGGGCACGCTCAGGCGTCATCGGCCCATTGGTAAAGCCCATCAGCACGTTACCGATACCAAGCTCACGATGTTTTTCCAGCTCGGCGGCGACGCTGTCGGGGCTGCCATGCAGGCACCAGGTCTTGATCCATTCGCGGCTGAAGCAATCCGGGTGTGGGTTCAACTGCACGCCGCTCAGCTTCTCAGCGCGCTTGTTGAAGGCGTGCTCACGCTGAATCGCTCGGTTATAGGCAACTAGGATCTGCTGCAGCTCTTCCTCGGCCTGCTCATCGGTTGGCGCCACGTGAACGCACTGATAGGTATGGGTCGTCCAGGACAGGCAGTGATCAACCACTTGCTGCGAGTGTCCCGCGCCCAAAAGTGCTTGTTTGTAGCGATTGAAGTACATAGACAGGTGCTCGAAAGGCTCGGCACTGGCAGGCACAGGTGGCGTGAAGGCAGGAATGAAGGCCGGGCAGCCCATATCGGCGGCACGCCGCATGCTCGTTTCGCGAAGGGCAACCGGCATCAACCGGTTGAACGGACGCTGATAGGCTGTAGGCACAATGCGCTGCACCACAGCGCCTTTGTAATGGTTGGTTTCGAAGCTGATCGGCTCATCTTCGATCTCCTTGTTCCACAGGCGCAGAACCAGATCGAGGTTCTCCTGCAGCATCGCGGACGCTTCTTTGTAGTTGACTCCAAAACCGATCATTTCTTCCGGCGTGGTGCCACTGCCGATGCCGACCAGTAGCCGTCCTTCGGTCAACTGGTCGAGCAGGTTGACGCGCTCGGCAAAACGAACCGGATGGTGCAAGGGTACTGTAGTGACCGACATGCCGAAATGAATGCGCTTGAGTTGGCCGGCCAGATAGGCGGCGAACATGAAGGGGTCGCTGGACATCGGCGCATAGCCAGTGAAGTGATGATCAGGCATGAATACAGCATCGAAACCCAGGGCCTCGGCTTGCTTGGCGTGCGCGACGAGCGCATCCATGACCGGCTTGTCTTCATTGGGGCCGGTAGAACGGCCGACGAGAAATACTGAAAAACGCATATGCCTGTCCCTTCATTAGAATAGAAATTCTTGTTCTATTTACTGGTCAATGCCATCCCTTCATGCTTGTGGAGATACAGCATGACCATTCTTGCTTGACCAAATGCGGTGTTCTTCGCCATCAGGTCGACGACAAGGGCTGATAAAAATAGAATCAGCGCTCTATTTCAAAAGCTATCACCGCCTTCCTTCTCAGTCAACAGCAAAAAATCGCCTCATCGACCCGGGCGCGGGCAGTCGTGAATCGACCACTTAGCTCCGTGGGGCAGTTAAAGCGGCTACCTGAGAGCCATCCAAGACGCCGATCTGAGCGAAAATTAGATTTTACATTCTGGAATTAAGGTTCTATTTTCTATCAGCCCATCTCAACCGCCTTGGGCGTGTGACCACAAAAATAAGACAGGAGCATATCTATGCCATCAAGAAGAGACCTGCTCGGCATGGCTGCCACCAGTGCGATAATGACAACGATCACTTCTTTCAGCCCTGCGAGTAGCTCAAGCGAACGTCTTGCTGCGCCCACATCTACGCCGTCGTCAACTCGTTATCGTTGGGTCCCCGGCATCGAGGGTCAGAGAAGAGCGGATCTGGGAAACGGGACTTACCTCAACCCTATCCTGCCAGGTGATTACCCCGACCCAACGGTGCTCAAGGATGGTGACGATTACTACATGACCCATTCATCCTTCGATGCCTCCCCGGGCCTACTGATCTGGCATTCACGGGATCTAATTAACTGGACACCGCTCACTACTGCGCTAGCCCAACCGTTGGGAACGGTTTTCGCCTCCGACCTGATCAAGCACGAAAACCGCTATTACATCTACATTCCGTTGCTCAAAGCCAAGTGGTCAACCAAGCTCGAAAAGCCGGTGAGCATCTGGGTGATCCATGCCGACAACATGGCTGGGCCTTGGAGCGAACCTGTTGACCTGAACATCAGCGGCCTCATTGATCCGGGTCATATCGTTGGCGAGGATGGCGAACGGTATCTTTTCCTGTCCGGCATAAACCGTGTCAAGTTGACCCCAGACGGCCTGTCTACGGTTGGCAACGTCGAGAAGGTCTATGACGGATGGCGATACCCGGAAGACTGGGTGACTGAGGCTTACGCGCTGGAAGGCCCCAAGCTGATCAAGCGGGGCGACTGGTTTTATATGCTCAGCGCAGTGGGCGGAACAAGCGGTCCGGCAACAGGCCATATGGTGATCTGTGCACGCTCCAAAACGGTCAACGGCCCTTGGGAAAACTGCCCTAGTAACCCAATCGTACGCACACATTCAGATTCAGAGCGATGGTGGTCGCGTGGCCATGCCACTGCAATCGAAGGACCTGACGGCTCTTGGCATCTGATTTATCACGGCTATGAAAACGGCTTGAGAACTCTTGGCCGGCAAACCCTGATGGAGCCAATCACCTGGACATCCGACGGTTGGCCTCAAGCCTTGGGCGGCGATCTCAGCAAACCACTGCCCATGGTCAAGCATCTGTACCCGCCAACGCATGGCATGGCCCGCTCCGACAATTTTTCCTTGCCAGCCTTCGGAACACGCTGGGCCTTCTTCGGTGGCCCCAATGAGCTTGAACGTGCTGAGCTCAAAGCCAACGCCCTACGACTGGCCGGCCAAGGCACGAGCCCGCAAGATTCTGCGCCTCTGACGCAAATGGTGGGCGACCCCAACTATGAAATCAGTGTGCATATTGACGTGATCGGCGACGCCACGGCGGGGTTATTACTGTTCTTCAATGATCGGCTATTCCTTGGGATGGGTATCGACGGCGAACGCATGACCACCTATCGCGGAGGGGCGAGGAGCCATTGGCCCGAACCCGCTCCCGCCACCCGTTCCCTGTGGCTGAAGATCGTCAACATGCACAACATCGTGACCTTCTACTACTGCGAGGACGGCAAGTCATGGGCCAAACATGGCGTGCGCAGCGAAGTGTCCGGCTACAACTCCAACACCGTTGAATACCTGGCTAGCCTGCGACCCGCACTGTTTTGCGCGGGTAAAGGGTCTGCCGAATTCCGGGAGTTCCGCTACAAAGCGATTTCATAGCTATCAGTAACCCGGCAAAGCACAGGGGTTTCTCACATACAGAGTCAGGCTTGCAAGTCAAAACACTGCTGGCTTGGCTCAGCATGTCGACATTCAACCCTAGCCGGACGATAGGCAGACAGAAGCATCGTCACTCGCTCGCGCCACTCAACTGCCGAACCAAAAAAATAAAACAAGGAATGACATGGCTGATTTACCGGTTTATGCCCCCGACAAAGGCGTTGAATGAGGTCTGCATATCCCTTGAGCAAACAACGGCTTAAGAGACGCATAGCGTCTAGGACTTCAGTCTCGCTCAAGCTCACAGCATCAATTGCCAAAATGTCAATGTAATTCTTATTGCCACAAAGCTAACGGCATGCAATTATAGGCTTAGTAAAACAATAACAAGAGACCAATCATGGCCTATGATATCAGCATTTCATTCATGGAACTCCAAGCCCTTGCCAAAGTGACAATTTTTGGAGTAAGCGAATTCCATAAATCTGTTCAAATCAGTCAATTTCAGTGCGTCGGGTGGCTATTAGAAATTGATAGAGCCGTCAAAAGAAAAATTGAGAAGGAATGGATTTTAAACCCTGATTATGCCACTGAGGCTCTTGTTAGAGTCGCACGATTAAGCGAACAAGCCGCTTCAGAATTAATGGGATTAGCGTCACTTCAAGAGCAGTTCGAATATGTTTGGTCATATATCGGAGAAGATGAGCGAAAAACTGCAATACATATGAATTTCGAGCACTATGATAATTTTTGGCCGGGATTTGATGTTTACAGCCGTGCGTGGTCAAGATCTCTATGCCTCATGGACAATGAAAGTCAGTCAGCTGTCACTGCACACGACTCGACTCTTCCCTAGCGCTTAAATTGCGGAGTTTAGGCTCACGTTGGCGACACTTCACCAAATGGCGCAGGTGTCGCAGGAGAGGAAAAGTCGAACTTTTCATGCTGGCCAATCCTTCAGGTAAGCAGCGTCTTAGTCCCTGCTACCAAAAGAATGGCTAAAGAACGGTGAAGCGTCATAGCAGCGGTACGATTGTTTCACAGAACCAGGACTGACGGCAGCGGCTCTATCGATGGCTGAAGGTGCCTATCCTATAACGAGCTGTCAGGACGTCATCTTGTTGCAGCGTACGGAGCACATCTGTACTCCTTGCGTCACGAGTCAGCATTCCCCCGTCAAAGCTCAGTGATCCGCCTCCCCCGCCTCGATCATTTTAAGAATGAATTCCGGATCGTCGGACGTTTTAGAGACATGCGATGCGCAGTAGATGAGCAGCAAGTGAGCCTTGAATTCAGGAGCAAACGCGCTGCGTCTTTTGCTGACCAGCACTGAGTCGCCTGCTGAGCAATCAATCGACCCCATATTCTAAGCGATCCAAAGCCATTGAAGGGCTAGAACCTCTCGTAAAGCCATGGTTCCAAAACTATACGTGTTTTCTCAAATTCCCGAATGGCACCCGCCCTTAGTAACGTCATCCCCACTTCGTCCAAACCATTCAGTAAGCAGTGTTTTCGGAACGGGTCGACATCAAACGGAATGCGGCTGCCTTGGTCGTCTAGGATCTCTTGTTTTTCAAGGTCAATGCTGAGTTGATAACCTGGTAGGTGCTCCACTGCGACGAATAAATTTTCGACGATAGCATCGTCCAGCGCGATTGGTAGAATTCCGTTTTTTAAGCAGTTCCCATAAAAAATCTCAGCAAAACTCGGTGCTATGATCGCCTTAACCCCCCAGTCATGCAAAGCCCAAGGCGCATGTTCTCGGCTCGAACCACAACCAAACTTACCACGAGCCAATAAGATTCCAGCACCTTCAAAGCGAGGCTGGTTCAGTGGAAAGCTCAAGTTGAGTGGCCTCTTTGAACAGTCCTGATAGGGTTGACCATGGTCAAGATAACACCACTCATCAAAAAGATGCTGGCCAAAACCACTGCGTTCAATAATCATCAGGAATTGCTTTGGCAGAATAGCGTCAGTGTCCACAGGCACGTAGAACATAAATCCAGGGCCGTATCGCCCATTCTCCGTGTCCGGTTTAGTTCACTGTTCAATGGAGGTTTCAAAAAGGCAACCAGTTCACTGAGGCAGCGAATGGAAAATATCGATGAATGTTCAGGCAGGGTGCCATTGGAGGAGGTGGGAACTTCACATCCTCCAATGCCGGAATGTTCAAGGAACGTTCAGAAATGGTTGATCAGCCTTTATACCGCGGCGCTTCGCTCGCGGAGATTCACGTTCAAGATCCAGTCGTTTTCACTGTAATCAACGGGACAGTCGATAACGTGAACGCCTGGGTTGGAAACGCAATGATCCAGAAGTGGTAGCAAGGCATCGGCGGTCTCCACGCGATATCCGTTCGCACCATAGGATTCAGCGTACTTGACGAAATCGGGGTTGCCGTAATCCAAGCCAAAATCGGTGAAGCCCATGTTCGCCTGCTTCCAGCGGATCATGCCATAGCCGTCGTCACGCAGGATCACCACGGTGATGTGCATGCCCAGGCGCACAGCCGTTTCCAGCTCCTGGCTATTCATCATGAAGCCACCGTCGCCGCACACGGAAATGACCGGGCGATCAGGGTGCACCAGGTGTGCAGCCATAGCCGAAGGCAGGCCGGCGCCCATGGTTGCGAGCGCGTTGTCCAGCAACACGGTATTAGGCTTGTGTGCCTTGTAGTTGCGGGCAAACCAGATCTTGTAGATGCCATTGTCCAGGGCCACTATGCCTTCGGATGGCAACACTCTACGGATATCTGCTACCAGACGCTGCGGGTACACTGGGAAGCGCTCGTCGTCGGCACCTTCGATGATCTGCGCTTCGTTGGCCTCACGAATAGACAACAGCCGCGTGAAGTCCCAATGGCTGGTGTCATTCAGCGCTTCACCGATCTGCCACACGGCATTGGCGATGTCGCCGATCACTTCGACCTGAGGGAAGTAGACGGCATCGACTTCGGCGGAGCGGAAGTTGATGTGGATGACTTCGGTACCACCACGCACCATGAAGAATGGTGGCTTCTCGATCACATCGTGGCCGATGTTGATGATGAGGTCAGCCGCTTCGATGGCACGGTGGACGAAGTCACCAGACGACAGCGCGGCGTTGCCGAGGAAGCGCGGGTGGCGCTCGTCGACCACACCTTTACCCATCTGGGTGGTGATGAACGGGATGCCGGTCTTGTCGATCAGCTGCTTCAGCACCTTGGCAGTCATCTTGCGGTTGGCACCAGCGCCGATCACCAAGATCGGGCTGCGAGCATTCTGCAATTTCTCAACTGCCGCTTCGACGGCCTTGTGTTCTGCCAGCGGACGTCGATGCAGACTGCGCGGAATCGGCAGAGCGTCGGTCTGCTCGGCAGCGATGTCTTCAGGCAGCTCCAGGTGCACGGCACCCGGCTTCTCTTCTTCGGCTAGACGGAACGCTTCACGCATACGCGAAGGGATGTTGTCAGCCGAGGCGAATTGGTGGGTGTACTTGGTGATGGGATCCATCATTCCGCAGACGTCGATGATTTGGAAACGACCCTGCTTGGACTTTTTGATCGGCTTTTGGCCGGTGATCATCATCATCGGCATGCCGCCCAGGTAGGCGTAAGCACTGGCGGTGACCAGGTTGGTCGCACCAGGGCCGAGGGTCGACAGGCTCACGCCGGTCTTGCCAGTCAAGCGACCATAGGTGGCGGCCATGAAGCCCGCCGACTGCTCGTGACGGGTCAGTACCAGCTTGATCTTCGACTTACGAAGGGACTCCAGCAGGTCGAGGTTTTCCTCACCAGGAATGCCGAACACATACTCGACACCTTCGTTTTCCAGACATTGCACAACGACATCGGCGGCCTTGGCCATTTCATTACCCCAAGCACGGTGGGCTTTTACGCCCTTCACTTCCAAAACGAGAGGCTGTTACCAGCCTCCCTTCTAAACATTACGATCTACGGTGCAACGGTCACATCCGACTGACCACTCTCGGCCAGCGCTTGATGAACAAAGCCTTCAGCTTTTTTTCGCTCAATGAATGCCCTCACATATGCGGCGCCAGCGTCCCGACCTTTCGGCACGGCCATCGCCTGGCGGATCGAGGTAAAAGCGTCGTCCAGAACGCGATAGCTCGGGTCGCGATCAGCCACCTTTTGCAGGGGCTGACGGACTCCCGCAGCAGCGTCGAGCTTCTGGTCTAGGAACAAATCAACTGCCCCTGCGGAGGTCTCCGCTCGCTCAAGCTGGGCATGCTTCAAGGTACGAGTCAGGAACAGGTCATAGGCAGCGCCTTTACCCACTGCCAGCTTCAGGCCCGCTTGGTCTAGATCGGCGACCGAGCGGAAAGGAGAGTCGCGATCAACAAGGTATGTCCCCTCAATGATCACGTAAGGCTCGCTGAATGAGATCTGGGCCTCACGCACCGGCTCAATAGCCAAGAATGCCAGGTTCCAGACGTCCTCCTCCAACGCGGCGAAGACCTTTCCAGCAGCGTCAAAAGTACGCATTTCGAGTTTTACAGACAGCTCTTCTGCGAGTGCTTTGGCCAGCGCAACAGACACGCCTTGAGGCTCGCCACTCGAGCCGCGCTGGGCGAGCACGGGGTTACCGAAATTGATGGCTGCGTGCAGAACGCCACCAGGAGCCAGGTCATCAAGTACCGCTTGGGTAATGGTTGTCATAGGGTTCTCCTGAAGGTGGATTACCAGATTGGCAAGGTGTAGGAAACTATCAAGCGATTCTCGTCAGCACCACGTGCGAGGTTCGAGCGGTACGACGCATTGCGCCAACGGACACCGACATTTTTCAAAGCACCGGACTGGAACACGTATGCGATGTCAGTGTTGCGCTCCCACTCACGACCTTCTCCCACGTGAGTAGCGGCATCGGCGTTATCGCCTTTGACGTAACGCGTCATGAAGGTCAGCCCCGGGATGCCATTGGCAGCAAAGTTGTAGTCGTAACGGAGCTGCCACGAACGCTCGCCCGGTTCTGCGAAGTCGTTGATCTGGATGTAGTTCGTGAGGTACGGGTCAGTGCCGTTGAGAAACGGCATCGACGTATCACCATTCATTTTCTGCAGCCCAAGGCCGAAGGCATGGCCGCCCAAGCTGTAGGTGAACAGACCACTCAGTGCCCCACTGTCGATCGCCCCACCCTTCGCACTGCCGGCGTCGTCGCTCAGCATGTATCGCAGATCGCTTTTGAGCTTACCTGGGCCAATGCTCCAACTGTGGTTTATGCCAAAGAAGCTCTGCCGGTAGACATCTTGCAGTTCGGCGTACTGGTAGCTAATCGTTAACCCTTTGTTGACGGCGTAATCAAAACCGCCCACCCAGTAATCGTCACCCTCCTCAGCCCCGGCAAACCGACGGTTCTTGTTGTTCAGGGTGATTTTCTGCGCGTCGGTAGAGTCACGATCAGTGGCACGATTGAAGCGCGCCCCCGTCAGGGTGAGGCCTTCAAATTCATTGCTGGTGAGCAGGCCACCTTCAAAGGTCTGCGGCAGAATCCGTCCGGTGTTGGCCTGTACGGTTGGCAGCTTAGGAATCAGCGTTCCGTACTTGAGCTCGCTTTCGGAAACTTTCACTTTGGCTGTCAAACCGAGACGGCTGAACTCATCTGCCGCACGGCCATCATCATGTACCGGCAGCAAACCGGAACCCGAACGATCCGGGCTTGAGTCGAGCTTGATACCCAGCATGCCCAGGGCGTCGAGACCAAAACCTACGGTGCCGGGGGTGTAGCCAGAGCGGAAGTCAAAGAGAAAGCCTTGAGCCCACTCTTCCCGCTTGGATTGAGCGGAACCATCGCGAAAGTCGCGATTGAAGTAGTAGTTCTGCAGCTGCAGGCTTGCCTTGCTGTCCTCCATAAAACCCTCTGCATCGGCGGTGCCGATGATCAGGCAAGGGGACAAGGTGATCAGGGTACGCATGATGTTTTTGTTGTTGTGCATCTGGCGATTCCAGGTTGTTGGCATGAGACTGCCCGACCCGTGGTTGGGCAACGATGAGTTTGATCGCTACGATGGATTGCTTCTTGGCTTGAGACCGCTCCTACAGCGGCTGAACAAAACCTGTAGGAGCAGCACTCAGCCGCAAGCAGGCCGCTGCGCGGCCTGGGATATCAGTGGGCTGAAGCGGCCACTGGTTGATCAGGCTCGTTGTTGGTCACACGCATCAGGGCAGTCATCAGGAAGGCGATAACCAAAAGAGCACTGAGGAACAGCAGGCCGGTAGCTGCGCTTTGGCTGTTGCCTTTGACCACCCCAATCAACGAAGGGCCAACGAAACCACCCAGGTTACCGATGGAGTTGATCACCGCGATGGAGACCGCTGCGGTAGCACGATCGAGGAACAAGGTTGGCAATGCCCAGAATGGCGATTTGAAGCTATAAAGGCCCGACAGTGCCACACAGATCATCGCCATCGACGCCACTGCGTTGGGCAGCATGCCGGCACCGATCAGGCCAAGTGCTGCAACTGCCAACGGAATAGCTGAGTGCATCTTGCGTTCGTTACGGCGATCAGAGCTGCGCGACCAGATGATCATCGCTGCAGTGGCAACGATGTAGGGCAGCATGGCGATGAGGCCAATCTGGGTATGGGTCAGGTCGCTGGAGAAGCCTTTGATGATCTGCGGCATCCAGTAACCGACGCCCAGGCTGCCACATTGGTAGACGAAGTAGATGAAGGCCAGGTACAGCACCTTCTTGTTCACCATGGTTTTGAGTACACCCAGGCGCTTCACGTTCTTGCGACTCTGGCGGTCGCGCTCAAGCTCGGCCAGCAGCCAGTCTTTCTCCTGCTGAGTCAGCCATTTGGCCTGCTCAGGCTTGTCTGTCAGGAAGAAGAAGCAGGCAATGCCGAGGAACACTGCCGGGACGCCTTCAAGGAAGAGCATCCAACGCCAGCCGCTCCAGTCGAACCACTTGATGTTATCCATGATCCAGGTCGAAAGCGGCGCGCCAATGATGTAGCTGACCGGAATTGCTGCGGTGAACAGAGCGACCGTAGTGGCCAATTCCTTCGACCGGAACCAGTAAGTCAGATAAACGATCACGCCAGGGAAGAAGCCTGCTTCGGCGACACCCAGGAAGAAGCGCAGCACATAGAGCTGGTTGGCGGTCTGGGCGAATGCCGTAGCAGCAGCGATGGCACCCCAGGTCACCAGAATTCGGGCGATCCAGACACGGGCGCCGAACTTGTTGAGCATGACGTTGCTTGGCACTTCAAACAGGAAGTAGCCAATGAAGAAGATTCCAGAAATGAAGCCGAAAGCCTCGCTGGTCAAGGCCAGCTCCTTGTTCATCTCCAACGCGGCATATCCGATGTTGGCGCGATCCAGATAGGAGACGATGTACAGCAAGAACATGAACGGAATGATCCGTAAGGTGACCTTACGGACGATCGCCTGCTCATCGACAGTTTTATTGTTGTTCATAGAGACCTCATCTAGGGCGAACCGTAGCTCGCCCTTTAATTGTTATCGTAACAGCAGGTATCAGGCGGAAAAGATCATGCAGACCGGACTACCGGTAGAAATCGAGAAGCCTGTCTTTTTCAAACCACCGGTATGCGGATCGACGGCAAACGACACGATGCTGTCGCTATCCTCATTGAGGGCGAACAGAAAACGCTGGTTTGGCGTCAGGCTGAAGAAGCGCGGAGTTTTTCCTTCACTCGGAACAAAGTCGACCGGGCTGAGCAGGCCACTACCTTGGTCAATTGAGAAAACAGCGATGCTGTCGTAACCGCGATTGGACGCGTAGAGGAAGCGTCCACTGCGATCTACCTCAATTTCAGATGCCCGGCTGTTGCCGGTGTAGCTATCAGGCAGAGATGGCAATACCTGGAAAGGCTGCAATGCACCATTGTTCGAATCGAATCGATAGCTGGTAACGGTCGAGTCGAGCTCGTTGATCACATATGCAAAGCCAGCTTTTGGATGCATCGCAATATGGCGCGGGCCAGAGCCCTCGCGAGCAACCGCGAATGGCTGATCGGCGGGGTACAGCTTGCCGTTGTCGAAACGGAAGCTGAAGACTCGATCCAGCCCCTTGTCCGGCACCAAAACGTAATTGCCAGAAGCATCAAATGGGTTGAAGTGAGGCTTAGCAAAAGGCTGCTCAACTCGATGTGGGCCGACTGGGCCGTCAAGCTTGAGCAACTGGTTAATGCCACCCAGGGCCCCATTCTCTTCAACATTGAGGACGGCCAAGGTACCGGTGATATGGTTGGATACGACCATGAAGCGCTCAGTGGGATCCAGGGCCAGGTGTACCGGATTCTTGCCTTCGCAGCTTTGGCGGTTCAGGAAGCTCAGCTTTCCACTGGCCTTATCGACGCTGAATGCACTGACTTCGCTCCGGTCACCGTGAACGGTGTAGAGACGATCCCCAGCACGATTGAGGGCAAGGAATGACGGATTCACCAAGTCATCTAACAACTGCACCTGTTCCAGAGTGCCGGCTTGTTGATGCAGTCGATAAACCGTGATGCCATCACCACGGGCATTGCGCTCCCGGGTTGTGCGCGATCCGACATACGCGAACATAGGGGTATTACTCCCGCTTACAGAATTATTTGAAGACATGGCACTGGCGGCACTGACCAACCCTGTTGGCAGCATCGAACCCAGGAGGCCTAGTCCTGTCGCTGTACATAGATGTTTGAGCAGCGTGCGGCGACATAACCCTGCTTGCGTGACACTCACAGGGCCGTGCGCAACATTAAAATGTTCGCGATCCATAGACTTGTCCTTTATTGTTTTGGACAGGTTTGGGCCTCGTATGAGGCCCTTGGTAATCAACCCCGTGTGCGTGCAACAACCTTGCGGATTACGAAAGGAAGAACACCGCCATTCACGAGGTAGCGCACCTCTTGCTGCGAATCCACACGAGCAATGACCTCGGCTTCATCACGACGACCATCGGCGCGACGAATGATCAATTTGATTACGTTCTCACCTACGGCCAGCTCATCAAGGCCAAGGAAGTCAAACTGCTCGCGACCATCCAGGCGGAGGTCGTCAACGCTTTGGCCGGGCTTGAAGACCAGAGGCAATACGCCCATGCCGATCAGGTTGCTGCGGTGAATACGTTCAATGCTCTGCGCGACAACAGCCTTTACACCCAACAATGCCTGAGCCTTCGCTGCCCAGTCACGGCTAGAGCCAGCTCCGTAGTTGATGCCCGCGAAAACAACCATCGGTGTCTGCTCTAGGGCATAGCTTTTGGCAGCCTCGTACAGTGGCAAGCATTCACTGTGATCCGCATTCCACGCCCAGGCACCGAGGCCTGGTTGCTTGTCGCCCAGAAGACGGTTCTTGACCGACTTGTTGGTGAACGCGCCACGCAGCATCACTTCATGATTGCTTCGACGAGTCGAATACTGGTTGAGGTCTTGTGGGTTTTCGCCACGCTCCAGCAGCCACTGACCAGCCAGGCTATTGGCAGGAATCGCACCGGCTGGCGAGATGTGGTCGGTAGTGACGTTGTCACCAAGTACCATCAGCGCCTTGGCGCCATTGATTGCCAGAGAGGCTTTGGGCTTTGCCTGGATGCCTGCGAGGTATTGAGGGCGACGCAGGTACGTCGACTCTGGGCTCCAAGGGAACTGCACACTGCCTTCGGCAGAAAGCGCCTGCCAATGGTGCGTACCATCCCAGACAGTCGCCAGGCGATGCTGGAAGAACTCCGGCTTCACGACTTTAGCGACCTCATCGGCAATGTCAGCATCGCTTGGCATGAGATCCTGCAGGAACACCGGCTGGCCATCAACACCCGTCGCAAGCGGCTGCGATGTCAGGTCAATATCGATGGTGCCGGCGATGGCGTAGGCAACGCACAACGCCGGGGACGCCAGATAGCCTGCTGGTACTTTAGGATTCACCCGGCCTTCGAAATTTCGGTTGCCGGACAACACGACCACACCTTTGAGACCCTCATCGGCGAAATGCTCAACGTGTTCTTCGAGCTTTCCGGAGTTGCCGATACAGGTCATGCAACCGAAGCCGGCCAGATCGAAGCCCAGGGCAGAAAAGTCGTCCAGCAGGTTGGCTTCAGCCAAGTAGTCTGCGACCACCTGCGAACCAGGCGAGAGCGATGTTTTTACCCACGGCTTACGCTGAAGACCCAGGCTCCGGGCCTTGCGAGCCAGCAGACCAGCTTGAATCATCTGTGCCGGGTTGGCGGTGTTGGTGCAGCTGGTAATGGCGGACATCACCACAGCACCGTGAGTGATCGACTGACCGAACGAAGGCTCGAAGAAGCTCTGCTCTTGCGGAGCCGTGATCAGCTTGCCACCGCCCAGAACTTCCTCTTTGAACGATGCAGCAGCCTTGGATAGGGGCTGACGCTGGTGCGGTTGATGTGGCCCGGCAACACTCGGCTCGATGCTGGCCAGATCCAATTCGATCAGCTCATCAAATTCCGGCTCAGCCAGCTCGTCATGACGCCAAAGCGGTTGGGCGCTCATGTAGGCGACGACTTGCTCTCGCAACTTGGCCGAACGGCCACTGAGTTCAAGGTAAGCCAAGGTCTCGTTGTCGAACGGGAAGAACACAACGGTCGCGCCATACTCAGGCGCCATGTTGGACACGGTGCCACGGGCCGCCCAGCTGAGCGTTGTAAGGCCTGGGCCAGTGAACTCGACAAACTTACCGACCACCGAACGCTTACGCAGGATTTCAGCGACATGGAGGGACAGATCTGTGGCTGTCACACCTGGCCGCAGAGCGTTAGTCACGCGAATACCGATGACTTTCGGAAAGCTGATCGGTACTGGCTCACCCACCATAGCGGCCTGCCCTTCCAGCCCGCCGACACCCCAGCCCAGCACACCAATGGCATTGATCATCGGCGTATGGCTGTCGGTGGCGACCATGTCGTCAGGGTGGAGCAAGCGCTCGCCGTTAGCTCCGCGACTTTCCCAGACGACCTGGGCCAACGCCTCCATGTTCATCTGGTGAATGATCCCGGTACCCGGTGGGATCACTCCGAAGTTGTCCAGGCTTTTCTGTGCCCATTTGATGAAACGGTAGCGCTCGCTGTTGCGGCGGAAATCGATGTCCAGGTTCTGCTCGACCGCGTCTGCTTCCGCATAGCGCTCTACGATCACCGAGTGATCGATGGTGAGCACTGCCGGGATCAGAGGATTCATCGCCTGAGGATCACCACCCAGTTCGGCAACAACATCTCGCATGCCGGCAAAGTCAGCCAAGGCTGGCAGGCAGGTGGTGTCATGGAACATCAGGCGGTTGGGCTGGAACGGTACTTCGCAGTCCGGGCCCTGCCCGATAGCTCGAGCCAAAACTGAAGGCAAGGCTTCTGGAGAGCAGCGTGCAACGTTCTCCAACAGGATACGAATGGAATACGGCAGCTTTGCAAGCTGGCTGTGATCAAGCATCTTGCTCAGATCGACAATCGTGAACGAGTCATCGCTGATTGTCAGGGGAGTGAAGAGGTCGCAGGCAGTCTCGGTCATGCTCATTTCGCTCGGCTTCTTATAGTGCTCGCAGGCATGCGCGGAGCCATGCCTTATGCGTTTGAGCCGATACTAAGAGCAGTCTGCGGGTATGAAAATTGGTCAATCACCACAACACCGTTCTCCAAACGAGAACGCTGCTCCGCCGCTCTACTCTGGCAGTTTCAGGTGATCTATGAAGGTCTTAAGCGTAGGCGATGCTGCCTCGTACTTTCTGAACACCAGCAAAAGCGTGCGGTGCGCCCACGGCTCATCCAATGTCACAGCCTTGAGCTTATGGCTACGCAGGTACTGGTTGATGACACTGCGAGGCAGCACAGCGATACCCAATCCGGCAGACACCATCCTGCACATGCAGTCAAAGCTGCTGATCCTGATGCGCAGTTTGAGGCTCATGCCAAGCTTTACGGCCTCCCCTGTCAGCAGGGTATGCATTGAGCTTTCAAGGTGAGGGCCCACGAACTCATGCTCGAGCACTTCCTTGAACTTGATTACCTTACGCGTGGCCAGTTCATGTCCGCTTGGAACCACTAGGGTTAGCTCGTCACGCCTATAGGTCAGAGTTTCGAGCCCCTCGGAAGCTGTCTGGGCGGCAATGATCCCAAGGTCAGCTCGGCCATCAGCTACAGCTCGAATCACTGCTGAGCCTACCCGCTCCTCAATATCAAATTTGATCTGTGGGTAGAGTTGGGCAAAACCATCAACGTCTTGAGGCAAAAATTGGGACAACGCGGAAGTGATCGCGTGGATGCGGATATGCCCCTTGACCCCGCTGGCATACCCACTCAATTCGGTATCGAGCTGGGCCATGGTTTGCATGACCTGCCTGGCATAGAACAACAAGGATTGCCCTGCTGGAGTCAGCTCAACGCCGCGGGCATTACGCAGCAACAGAGGGGAGCCAATTTGCATCTCAAGCTCAGTGATCCTTTTGCTGATGGCCGATACTGCGACGTGCTTGATTCGACCCGCACGAGTGAGATTCCGCTCTTGGGCAACAGTGATGAAAAGGTCAAGGCTTGTGAGGTCGTAGCGCACTGTTCGATTCCTAATAGATAGCGGTTCAAGCTACGCTGGCGCGATCAGAGATCGTTATTCTTGTCTCCGCGCTGACAGCATGGGAATGGTACTCGCTCTTAAGGGCTGCGCTGAAGCATCGCAAGGTGCGCCTCGTGGAGCAGTCCAGCTTGACACTCAATGATGCGCAATTCATCAAGCATGAAGTGGCGGACAGCGAGGAACGCTAACTCTGTCTAATGCCTGCCAGGCCTTAGACGGTACAGAGAAGCGCGCTTTGAAGTGAAACAAACGGATACCAGAAACCAGTATCACTGCACACTGTCATGCGAGCATGGCCACACCTGTAGCCGCTCTATCTCAAAGGATTACGCATGCGTAAGAGAAGTAGTCCGCCGCTCCAAAAAACCTACTTGGGCATGATCATCTCGATGCCATTCATCCTCGCGCTAGCGCTCCGGATGCAAGGTGACCTGACGTCCCAGACAGCCACCCTCACCTTCACCGTGAGCGGGCTCATTTATCTGAACCTGCGCTGGATCCAAGACTGCTTCGGTTTGTTTCTTCAAATACAAACTGATGCAGGCTGCCCCTTAGGGCTGGAGTCAATCGCTTAATTAGCCGAAGGCCGCTGCTTTTCACTTTACGTTCAATGCCAAGGCGCGCAGCGCTCAGTGGATTGATCCGTTCAAAATGTGCTCAATTTTCTGGTCGGTGGCAGACAATACGTTCTGAGTCTGGCTGCGATTCGCTTAGGCCGTCTGTAACCAGGCAGTGTCATCCGCGCCTGCCGATAAGCCACCGCCAATGTCTTTAAGTGAGGCAGAGACTATCTGGATGTCGATCAAGGCAATGAACATGCCCACGCACATGCACGCAAAGGCGGCGACCTTTTGTGGCGTGCTTAACTCGGGCAGCCCGCTGCTCACAGGGAGCCTGCTGGTTCGTGTCCCGAATCAGTCACCGTAGGTGTGGAGCTGGCGGCGTGAGTGTCGACTTCGGTGATCACCGACAAACCGGGACGGAGGACACCGAACTCTGCATCGCTATCCTGAAGAAGAATTCTGACTGGTACACGTTGAACGATTTTGGTGAAGTTGCCAGTCGCGTTTTCCGGTGGAAGGATACTGAACTGCGCCCCTGTGGCGGGGGCGATGCTCTCAACACGTCCGTGAAATACTCGCCCAGGCAGAATATCAGCCTCGATGCGTGCCGGCTGTCCAACCCGTAAGTGCGATAGCTGGTCTTCCTTGAAATTTGCATCAACCCACAAACCTCGGGCAGGTACCACCGACACCACCTGGCTGCCGGCTGCGACATAGGCACCCACTTTTGCCCGGCGATTGCCGATGTAGCCATCTACAGGTGAGCGCAGTTCGGTGTAGCCAACATCCAACTGGGCCTGCTCGCGGGTCGCCTCAGCCTGTGCCAGAGCTGCTCTGGCTTGCTCGCGCTGGGTCTCGATGACTACGAGTTGCTGCTGCGCAGCCAATACGCCGGCTGCGGCATGGTTCTGCTCGGCTAGGGCTGTCTTCCAGATGGCATCGGCATGCTGAGCATTCTCCAGTGAAACCGCATGGCTGTTCAGTAGGACTTGAGCCCGGGCTTTATCCTGCTGTGCTCGCTCAGTTTCGGCCTGACGCGCCTGAAGCTGTGCCTTGGCCTGGCTGATCAATGAGTGCTGGAGTTGTTCCATAGCGTTCAAGTTAGCCAGGCTGGCACGCTGTGCTGCAACGGCACCGTCGGCTTTTGCCAGAGCCGCTCTGTAATCGCTGCCCTCGATACGCACCAGTAGGTCCCCGGCTTTCACGAACTGATTGTCCGCTACAGCGACGGCCTTGATGTAGCCCGGTACCTTTGCACTGATCACTGTCACATCCGCGCCGACATAGGCATCGTCCGTACTTTGAAGGAAGCGGCCCGTCGTCCACCAATGGAAAAAGAACGCTGCTGCTACAGCAAAGGCAAACACCAAGGCGGCCAGCTTGAGCAGTTTTTTGCTGAATTTGGGTTTCACTCGAGTTGGTGGCGTGGTCTGCGCACTCTCGATTGGGGAGTCGACTGAAGCGTTCATTGCTGTCCGCTCCTGTTCGAGCTTGGTTGCGGGAAGGGGCTGACCCAAAGCTTTTCGTGTCGATAACCTTCACCGGTCTCCACGCGCCAGTGAGTAAGAGGGTCTGCATCGGGCGAAATATGTAGGCGGTGTTCTTCCACCGTAATCGACTTGCCAGTGTTGCTGTCCATCAATGCCAGTGCGACAGGCTCACCAGTTTCTACATCGGCCAGATAGACCTTTTTCGAGCCCTCGGCATGTTTGGCCCCCCACATCATCAAGGTCAGGATCACCGGGCGAAGATCGCGCCCCGCCTCTGTCAGAACGTACTCGAAGCGGGGAGGATTGTTCTGATAAGGCCGGCGATCCATCAAGCCGGCGGCGACTAGGTCGTTTAGTCGTCGGGTGAGCGTGTTACTGGCAATCCCCAGGCTTTGCTGAAACTCGTCGAAGCGACGCAAACCATAAAACGCGTCTCTGAGGACCAACAGGCTCCAACCGTCGCCGATGAGTTCGAGTGCGCGTGCCACTGGGCATGGCATCGACTGGAAGCTGGCTTTTTTCATGATTGCCCCGAGCATGATCAGATGTTGAAATCACTATTCCACTGTGACTTTCATTATGCAAGTCACTTTGGTTGAAATGTGAGTTGGCTGTCGTACACCCGTGCTGGGGGACCTGGGATTTCAGCGGCACAGAGCCGCTTTCACCCTGGTGATTACTCGCCTTCACTGCTCCAAAGCAGCCATGGCGATTCTGATGTCATGATCAGGTGTGTCGCCGCTAACGCCTATAGCGCCTACGACGACTCCATTAGATTTAACTGGAAGTCCTCCCTTCATCATGACGAAACCTGAGGTGATCGCTGCCGCCCGGCCGCTATTCACGCTGGTTTCCAGGTCACCTGAAGAGCGCTTGAAGATTGCCGCTGTTTTTGCCTTACCTTGGGCCAGCTCAATCCCGGCAACTACAGGTGCACCATCCATTCTTGCGGTGAGGATCGGCCATCCACCGTCGTCCACGATCGCGATTGAACACGGCCATCCATGCTGGGCGGCATAGGCCTGCGCTGAGGCAGATAGCTGCTTGGCTTCCGCTAAGCTGAGCGTAGGTTTTGTCGTAGGGGTTGTTGTCGGTTCTGCCAGCACGCAGGAAGCTGCAAGAGCTGCAGCAACCACGGTCAGTCTCCGGATCATTTTGTGATACTCCTTTTGCTCGTTCTCGATCAATCAGCTGTCGGCGGGGACGATTGCAATCAGTGGTTTGGTTTCATGTTCAGAGGTGCCATGCCGTTAGGGGTTGGCAGCGGTCGGCGTAGGTAGATGCCGACAATCAACGCAGCTAGCATTCCCAGAGTTCCGGCCACGAACAGCATCTGTGAAAATCCTTGCATGAAGGCGTGTTCAGCCGCGACTTGGACAACTGCCTTGGATGCTTCCGGAATGGTTTCTAAAGCACTGTGCAGATCACCTGCCGCGGTGCTCAAGGCGAGCCTCTCTGCTTCAAAGGACAGTTGAGGAGCTAGTGACCCGAGTGAGTCATTGAGTGCATCCCTCGTGAACGTTGCGAGCAGTGCTCCATAGACCCCAATGGCGAGGCTGATGGCCGAGAACCGCATTGTTGTGCTCATGCCAGACCCCATGCCCAGGCGATCTGGGGGGATACAAGCCATGATGTTTTTCTGAGTGTCGCCGTTCAACAAGCCCGCGCCGGCACCAAGCACCGTGCTTGCCATTGCGAAGAGCAGATAGCTACCGGAGGTGGCTACGATGGCGCAGAGAACGTTACCCAAGCCGACCAGTAGCAGGCCTATGCTCATGATCGTGGCGGGGTGAATGCTCTTCGGCAAATAGGCACCAACCCGCGGCATCAGGAACATGGCCAGAGCAAATGGCAGCATCCCGAGCCCCGAGTTTATGGCCGAAAAGCCTAGGCCAGCCTGCAGGTAAAATGGCAGGAGGGTCATCATGACCTGCGCGCACGCGGCATACGAGAACATACCCAGGAGTGCAGCGTTAAACCGGGCATGCTTCATAAGGTCGAAATCGACCATGGGGCGTGGATGATGCTTTTCGAACACGATGAAGAGCACCATCAACAGTAATCCCGCAGCCAAGCGCAGGGTAGTTGCTGGTGATTGCCATCCCGCGCGGTTGCCTTCAATCAGACCCCACATGATGCAAGCCAAGGAGGCGCTGAACAGCAACGCTCCAAGTGGATCGAGTCGTGACGCGTTTTTGTCGCCAGACTCCGGAATCAGGCGATGCACAGCCCACATGAGCAACAAGCTCACCGGTACGTTCAGCCAGAATATCCATCGCCATCCAATCGTGGTGGTGATGAGTCCGCCCAGGAGCGGAGCGCTAGTAATGACGATCCCCATTGTGGTTCCCCAAAATGCCCAGGCTTTGGCACGAGCTGGTTCGTTGGGGAAGCAATGGCCGATGCTTGCTAGTGCAGACGTTAAAAGCAGCGCTGCACCTACACCCTTGAAAGCGCGGGCTACATCCAGGAGCAACAAAGTCGGAGCAGCTGCACAGGCAGCCGATGCCGCGGCGAAAATTGTCAGACCAATCTGAAGCGTTCGTTTTCTACCGAACCTGTCAGCCAGGCTTCCTGCAGGCAACAAAAGAGCTGCGAAGCTCAGTAGGTACGCGCTTACAACCCATTCAATGTCGGTAAGGGTGGCATTCAGCTCGCGAGCAATGGTCGGTAAGCTCACCGCGACAATGTTCGTGTCGAGGATGATAAGCGCACATACCGCGGATGCCGTTGCGAGGATCAATCCTGGATTTTTGTAGGTCGGTTCGCTAGCCAATTTTTGCATTCCTGAATGGTCAGTCCTCGATTTTATCTGGCAGCAATCGATCAAGATCTCTCATCGATGAACGATTTCGTTAGCTAAAAACTAACGCAGGTATGGCGGCTGTGCGCTGGCCCGCGCTAGAAGGGTTTACGGGACTTTCGTCAATTTGTTGAAACTGTTTCACTACCCTTTGGGTTTCACGTGCTAGTGGAAGTGATCAAGCTAAGGCATCAACACACTGAGTGCTTGCCATGACTAGTACGATTACCGTTGTAGCGCATATCACCGCAGATCCTTCGTCAGTAGCAGAGGTTCACAACGCCCTGCTAAAAGCGGTTGACGCGACGCAGTCAGAGTATGGATGTCTTCATTATCGTCTGTTCGAAAACATGGATACTCAAGGCCACTGGACCATGCTTGAGCTGTGGCAAGATGATGATGCGCTGACTCAACATACACTCGGCGATGCGTTCAAAAACTTGAGCACAGCTATCGCAGGCAAGGCAAGTGTTGAGGTTTTTCGTCTGACTCCAGCTGCTTCTGCTGTGCAGGTGAAATCTGTTGTAGATCCAAACTTCTGGCTTGGAAATGGTTTGCCATAAGCTTTAAGCTAACGTGAGGCAAAGTTCAGTTTCGAATTTTCGGCTCTCTAGGCGAGATATATAGTTTTGGAAATCAGGCATTTTAAATATTTTTTGGCAGTAGCTGAAGCTAGTCACTTTACCAGGGCCGCATTTCGCCTAAATATTGCCGTTCCAACATTGAGTCGACAGATCAAGGAAATGGAGGAAGAGCTAGGAGTCCAACTTTTCGTTCGGGCACAACGCCAAGCAACATTAACCGAAGCGGGTAAGGCATTGCTTACAGAGGCCCGTGATGTCGTATATCGATTTGATATCGCTCAAGAGCAAGCCCAGCGCGCCGGGCGTGGTGAAAACGGGCATATCGAAATAGGTTATGTAGCTTCGGCAGTGTTCAACGGAGCATTGCAGAAGCATACGATGACGTTCAAGAAAGCATTCCCCGGCGTGCAGTTGTCTTTGCGCGAATATCCTATGGTGGAGCTTCCTCGGCTGGTGGCAGAAGGACGGATTGATCTCGCCTACGTGCGGGCGCCTATGGTAATTCCCGCTGAGTTAAAGGTTGCGCATTTAGATGAAGAAGGATATGTGCTTGCGTTACCTTGCTCGCATCCGCTCAACGCTCGTAATTGCATCGATCCTAGTGATCTGGGTGATGAGTTGTTCATACTGCCAGAGCAGGTATCCGGGACGATCACAGCCGGCAGTTTGGGCGAATTCGTCCCAAAGCTTGGACCCCAGCCAGGCAGCTTGGTCGCGGTATTGGCATTGGTGGCACTGGGCCAAGGCGTCTCTATCGTACCGAAATCGGCTGCCATCGCCGTGAGCCTGCCTGGAGTAACCTTCCGCCCCGTTAATGGTTTGGAAGAAGTGTCATGGCTAGGCTTGGTGAGCAGGCGCCACGAGCAAGCTCAGCCAATCAGAAATTATCTCTCACTCCTCGGTTGAGGAGCGAAAGATAAAAGATCACTGTCAGTTGTTTACCCCAGACGCTCGCCCTCTCAAATGATTCGTGGGGAGAGCAGTTGTATATTTAACTTGGCTGAGTGCGAAGCTTGACTTGATGCTTGCCACAACGGGTATAGTGGTTAAACAGTCAAGCAGTAGCGCCTGATACTTTGTCAGGTCTTCGCTTACCACCCTGAGCATAAAGTCCGCCTCGCCGCTCATCAAATAGCACTCCATCACCTCTGGGCGCTCCCTGATTGCGTTCGTGAACACTTCTAGAGAATGCTTGTCCTGGAGTTTGAGCGAAACGTGTACGAATACGTTTATTGCAAGACCGAGCGCTGCAGGATCAACTAGCGTTACCGCGCCTCGTAAGACCCCACTTTCCTTCATCTCTGAGACTCGTCGCCAGCATGGCGAAGTTGAAAGCCCTACAATTTCAGCGAGTTCGGCATTGCTCAACTCTGCATTTTCTTGGAGTGCATCAAGGATACGCAGGCTAGCGTCATCGAGCTTCGAGCGGCTCATGGTAAATTTTTCCTCTTCATGAGAGCTTTCCAATGAAATGTACCGGTATTTCTACTTCTGAGGAAGAGATAGGTACGTTTTTTCGCTTGCCCAAAAATATCATGGTGCTACGTAACTAGATTGCAACGAGGTGGCACCATGCGCGCTTCAACTCAGCAAGTGTTTAAGACCCGCTCCAAAAATTTCGGGATATCTTCGACTTACGTTTGGCTTGGTGTCATGGTGCTCCTGTGGGGAAGTAGCTGGCCGGTTACCAAGCTTGCATTGCATGACGTGCCTGCGCTCTGGCTGGCTACCATTCGTTTCGCCAGTGCCGCGGTCTGTCTTTTTGTCTATCTGGTTGCGAGAGGACAGCTCAAGCTTCCCGTTAGAGAGGATGTGCCAATCATCGCAAGCGTGGGTTTGTTGCAGATGATGGCTTTCACAGGTCTGGGTATGGTGGCGATGGTTCATGTCGACACTAGCCGCGCTGTTCTCTTGGCATACACAACGCCGCTGTGGTGTGTAGTGGTCGCCTGGGTCATGTTTCGTGATACGCCCTCTCGGTTGCAGATCGGGGGGCTTGTCGTAGGGATGTCAGGGGTCGCGGCTGTGTGCTCCCCAGGAGAGCTCGAATGGACGAATCAGGAAACGATGTTGGGGGCACTATTCCTGCTTCTTGCAGCTGTCAGCTGGGCGATTGTCATCCTTCATGTGAAGCGTCATCGTTGGGTGACCCCGCCTCTGGCACTTGCCCCGTGGCAGATGCTTTTGGCCTCCATACCATTGGCGATTGCAGCCTATGTCAGTGAAGGCTCACCGGCATCGATTGTCTTGGATAGGAAACTTGCTGAGGAGTTGTTCTTCATCGGTCCGATTGCGACATCGGCCTGCTTTGTGATCTCTGCGGAGTATGGAAGGCGAATTTCGACGTTTGGAATGTCGAATTTCACCCTTGGGGTACCCCTGGTTGGAACCGTGTTCTCTTGCCTGGCTTTTGGTGCGACCGTTTCCACCATGTTCCTTGCCGGGCTCAGCCTGGTGGTTTTGGGTGTCGTCGTCTCTGCGTTGGCTTCGCGCTCTCGTCGGACCTAATCCAGGAAGGTTGGCGGAGACTCGTCGTGCACGGTAAACCCGTTTCAGAGTTCAAAATGCACAAAGCATTAGCTCTGAAACGGGTGGGGTGAGGTTACTTAGGGTCTAAGCGATAGACGCTCAGTGGTCGCTCGACCTTCGATGCGCCATTGTTGAACAAGCTTACTCGATCGACTTGTGCTGCCGGCAAGTACAATCTGCCCTCGTTGTCGAACGCGGGTGCATCTACCCAGTGCAGGCGGCTGTCCTTTGCAATGGTCTGAATTGTGCCGTCATGGGAAATTCGCTTGACGCTATCTTCCGCTAGGTCGCTGAAATAGAAATTGCCCTTGCTGTCCATGACGGTACCACCCACCGGCGGCAGATCTCGCCAAAACTCAATGTGCTTGATGAGCTCATCTTCAGGCAGGTTGGCATCATTCAGCCAGCGCGTTTCAATCTTGTGCCAAGGACCTTCCAATGGCGCGAAGTAGAGCCATTTTCCGTCTGGCGATACCTCCAAGGGATCGGAATGTACCCTTAACGCTGTCCCATCTGGTGCTCTGACTACCTTGCCGCTCAGAATAATGTCGCGGTTCTTGGGCGCGCGTACCGCAGGACTGGTTGTTAAGACGCGTCGGGCCTTGTTGGTTTCGAAGTCCAAGACAACGATGCCTGGAACGCCTGCGTCCGTCAGGTAGGCATGCTTGCCATTGAGGCGGATATCATCGATGTAACTATGTTCTTGAGCGATGCTGCTGTCGAATGGAATCACCTTGATCACTTCGGCGCTTTTTAGGTCAACGACAACGACCTTTGCCCCACCTGGAATGACCTTGCCGCCAAAGTCAGTTACGCCCGCATCGACAATCCACAAACGACTACTTTCATCGACACGCATGGCATTTACGTTGACGAACCGCTGATCGGCTGGGATGGTCGAGTCAGTGCTATTCCACCGCTCATTTGGAAAGGGATGCGGCTGGCCGGATTGGTCTAGCTTCGATACGGATGGTCCAGCTGAGCCAGTCCATTTCGGCCCCGATACGTATAGGCTCCCGAGGCTGTCAACGGCGACCGCATTCCATACAGCATTTTCCGACTGGGCAACCACGTGGAGGGTTGGCGGCACCTCGGCGTGAGCTACGCCGATAAAGCCGGCCATCAGAGCTGTTAGTACAAATCGTTTTGGGAGGTTCATTGCGAGTTCCTGTTTGAAGGGCTGGGCAATGATCATTTTTCCCATTACGCTGAAAAACCTCGCCATCACGTAAAGAATTTCGTCAAAGTGAAGAAAATCATACGAATCGATGATCTGCAGGTCTTCGTATCGACGGCTGCTGCGGGTAGTTTCTCCGCTGCTGCGCGCTTGCTCGACATCTCGCCTGCCTTGGCGAGCGGTGCCATTCAGCGTCTGGAAAGCAACCTGGGCGCAAGACTGTTTGTTCGTTCAACGCGGCGGTTGAGATTATCCGATGATGGCGAGCGGTACCTGCCGCACGCGCGGCAAGCCTTGGAGGCACTGGATAATGGTGAGATAGCACTGACCCAGGGCCGTGATGAGATAGCTGGCACGATTCGCTTGTCGATGCCATCTGATATCGGCAGGAATGTGTTGCTCCCATGGCTTGATGAATTTCAGCAAATGCATCCCATGGTACGCCTGCAATTACGCGTTAGTGATCAGGTGGCCGATCTAGTGGGTGAACATTTGGACGCTAGTATCAGGTATGGACAGTTGAGTGATTCTGGCCTGGTGTCATTAGCACTCGCACCGCTGAACCGTAGAACGGTTTGTGCTTCGCCTGCGTACATCGCACGTCATGGTATGCCGGAGTCTCCCGAGGCCTTGAGTGGCCATAATTGCCTGAGATATGTGATGGGCGAGCAAACCTACGAGCGTTGGAGCTTCAATTTCCCACAGGGAGTGCGTACGGTTCAGGTGACAGGTGATCGGATTAGCGATGATGCCGATATTGTTCGACGCTGGGCTGTCGCTGGTTTGGGCATCGTCTACAAATCCAGGCTCGATGTTGCGGAAGATCTTCGCAGCGGCCGTCTGGTCGAGCTATTCCCGGAAAGCTATGGGCAGCCGGCACCGCTCCAGCTGGTGTGCGCCCATCGCACATCGCTCACGCCGGCTATCCAATCGCTTAGAGCTTTTCTAGCAAAACGTTTCGAAAGCTAGCCAGTGATGAGAGCGGGGCACGGGTCCCCGCTACTGCTTCAAGCTTCCGCCAAAGTCGACTGACGTGCGAGCCAAATGTCTGCAGCCTCCAAGGCCGAAAGTTTTTTGTGACGGACAAGGAAATCAAGCTCACTGATCGCGGCATTGCCAGGTTGTAGCGAGGCTAGATCCTCGATCAATTCTTTCGGCATTTCTTGCACGACATCGCTTACGGCAATGAGCGTCGCCTGATCCTCTCCACCCAACAACCCGAGCGGTTCGTCCAGAGCTCGAATTTTGTAGGCATGGTGCAAATATTGAGGATGCCAAAGCGGCACCACAAACCATTCCTGCTCCGCATAGGATTGTTCAAAGCGATTGAAGCAATCAGCCTCGGTGCCTTGCGCAAAAAAGTAGCCTTCTGCATCCAACCCGTACTGCGTCACCATGGCTTTCGAGAAGCGACTGATGCCAGCGCCGGGGTTTATGCCTTGGATGCGACGGCTCATCCGCTGGGCCACATCAGGCTTCAACAGGTCTGCAATCGTAGCGACCTGGTCCTCCGGTACATAATCAGGCACACCCCAAATGCAGTATGGGTTGTAAAGAACTCCCAGGGAGGTGCTCGGTTTCTTGCAAGCGGACAGATAGGCGCCATGGCTGGCAGGCAGCCAGGCAGACACCAGCATCTCTACCTGTCCTTCGCTATACAAACGGAACATTTCCTCGTGAGGAGCTGTGCTGACTTCCACCAGGTAACCATGTCGCTCTAGCGTGCGCTGCACAAGTGCTGCGCTGGCGGCATGGAAGCTGAGGTCGATGTAGCCCAAGCGAATGTGCTTTTGCATGTCATTTCCTTATTAATGCGTTGGCGCAGGCTTGGCGTCGATCTTGACGCGCATCAGGCTGTAAGGCTTCACCCGCTTGTCTTGGCCATCATTGAAGCCAGGCGAGCGGTGCAGCTGGTTGGCAGTGAAATACAGATATCCGTCTGGCCCGATTGACAAGGTATCCGGCCAGAGGACTCGTGAATCCTCAACCACGGTTTGCCAGCTGCCATCAGCGAGACGTTTACGGATGGAGTTGTGCTCATAATCACCCGCATAGACTGCACCGTTAGCATCAGCCTCAAGACCGTCGGAGGCGCCTTTTTCACCGAGGTCTACAACCGCTTGTTCGAGTTCGGCTTCGCTTACATTGGGGTCTCGCAACAGAGCGGTAGGGACCGAATACAGGTGCCGACTCGAAAGCGGACAGAAGTACAGCGTCTTGCCATCGCTCGACAGGGCGATGCCGTCCGAGGCTACGGTCAGCAGACCTGATTTACCCTGCGCGTCGCGGGTGATGAGTGCTGGTTTCCCTTCGATGACAGGTCGGAACTCAGGGTCTACGGAAGTTGATTTGGCCCCGCTAAGGCGGCGGGTTGCCGTACCGCTGGCCAGGTCCAGGACGATGATTCCGCCTGGCCCTTTTACCGACGAATCGGTGACGTAAGCGGTACCTTCTTTACCTACGCGAAAATCAAAACGTACGTCATTCACATAGGTAGTTGGCAGAATCACTTCACGCGGGAACACAACAGTTTTCACGATCTTGTTGGTGTTCAAGTCGATTGCGATCAGCTTGGCTCCTCCTTCTGAGTTGTCCAATGCGGTTCTGTTCAGGCGACAGGAATAGGGTTTTCGGCCAGTGCCTGGTTGAACTGGTTGATCAGTTCATGCTCGTTTGCACCCTGGTTGGCTCGGACTGGGACGACGCGGTCAACCAGGACTTCGGTTGTCGCTGTCTCCAGTTTTTTCAAGGTCTCTTGAATGAATTCGTCCAGAGGCATGGCACGCTCATCACCACTCTTGTGAATCAGATCGGTGTCGACCCATGGCGGCGCGATTTCCAGAACCTTGACGCTGGTGTCGCGCAGGGCAAAACGTTGCGACAGCGAGTAGGAGTGGATCGCGGCTTTGGTCGCCGAGTAGAGCGCTGTCGCTGCCAGTGGCAGATAGGCCAGTACCGAGCTGTTGTTGATGATGTAGGCATCAGGTTGACGCTTGAGATGTTCTACAAACGCAGCGCTAACACGGACCGGGCCCAGCAGGTTGGTTTGCAGCAGCCCTACAGCCTGCTCATCGTCATAATCGCCAGAGCCTGGGTTGTCGAAAGGCATGATGCCGGCATTGTTGATGATGACGTTCAGCGAGGGGTGGCGACGGATAACCTCTTGTGCGACATCCTTGATTTGCTGTGCATCATTGATATCAATCTGAACAGTGTCGATGCCGGGGTTGGAGCTGGCAATTTCATCCAGCAGCGATTGGCGTCGACCGGCGATGATGACCTTGTTCCCACGTTGGTGGAATGCTTCGGCCAGTGCACGGCCGATACCGGAGGTGCCGCCAGTGATGAAGATGGTGTTTGCGCTAGTTTTCATGATTTGTATCCTTTCAATTTGATTGATTAAACGTCGTAACGCGGTGCGAGTTTGTTGCTGGAGAGATGTCCGAACAGCGCCTTGCGGCTGCTTTCGTAGAGCTCGAAATGCTGTAGGTCCTGCATAGAAGGGATGGAGATCAAGACACTGTTGTCGAAGTCTTGAAGGGCGCCATCCACCAGGTCGCTAGCTGACATCACGATGTTGGGATCCAGGTTTTCGACAGGCAGCCCGCCGATCTCCCAGAAGTCGGTGGCTGTAGCTCCTGGCAGCACCGCTTGAATCCTAATGCCTTGCTCTGCCAGCTCTTTGTGCAGCGATTGAGTGAAAGCCGTTACGTAGGCTTTGCTTCCGCCATACACGCCATTCAGTATTTCGGGTGCCAGGCTGACGATTGATGAGATATTGATGATTGCGCCCTGTTGGCGAGCGATGAAGCCTGGAACAGCGGCGTAGGTGAGTCTTGTCAGTGCGGTGACGTTGAGATTGATCATCTCGGCCATCCGCTCGATATCGCTTTCCATCAAGCTGGTGTGGGTACCGATGCCGGCGTTGTTAACCAAGAGGTTGATGCTGGCGTCTTCACGCAATTTGCGCTCGACTCGAGCCAGGTCCGCTGAGTTGGCCAAGTCAGCCTGGAAGACTTCCACGCTCTGCTGGGTCTCGTTGGTGATTCGGCTGGCGAGGGCATTGAGTCGATCACGATTGCGGGCGACCAGAACCAGGTCATAGCCACGTTGAGCCAGGCGCTCGGCGTAGATCGCGCCGATGCCGGTAGATGCGCCTGTGATCAGGGCGGTGCCTTTGTATTCCTGAGTCATGGTCCAGCTCCGTTGTTTGGGTGTGGAGCCATGATGCAAAAAAACCGATTTGTCTTAAATGACGCATACGGTTATGATTTAGGACATCAGAAAATGGAGCGTGGTAATGCATCGAGTCGGCTATCTGATCACAGACGGGTTTCAAGTGATGTCACTGGCCACCCAGGCTGTTTTTGAGTTCGCCAATATGGTGGCGGGTGAGCCTGTGTATAGAATTCAGAATTTTTCAGTGTCAGGTGGCACGGTTCGATCGTCGCTGGGCATGCATATCGATACGCTGGCGTTGGATGCTCCCGGGCTGGCCGATAGCTGGATGATCACAGGAACACTCACTCCACTTACGCCTCCTGCGGTTGAGGTGTTGTCCAGCGTGCAGGGCTTTGCACAGAGCGCTCGACGTATCGCAGGCATTTGCACAGGTGCATTCGTGCTGGCTCAAGCGGGAGTCTTGGATAACCGACGTGCGACCACTCACTGGGCCTACGCGAAAACTCTGCAGAGCATGCATCCGACTATTGAGGTGGAAGAAGATCGGATCTTCATAGTGGACGGCCCTATCTGGACCTCGGCAGGAATGACCGCCGGCCTCGACATGGCTTTGGGGATGGTGGAAAAGGATTTAGGTACGGAGCTCGCACGTTCAGTAGCGCATAAGCTCGTCATGCATCAACGTCGTTCGGGAGGGCAGTCGCAGCACTCTGAGTTGCTCACCATGGCGCCTAAATCAGATCGAATTCAGAGCGCTCTAGACTACGCGCGCAAGCATTTGAACAGAGCATTGAGCGTGGAAGAGCTAGCAGAGGTTGTGCATCTGAGCCCGAGGCAGTTCACCCGTGTCTTTACTGCTGAAACAGGCCAGTCACCGGCGAAAGCGGTGGAGAGCCTTCGCCTGGAAGCAGCTCGACTTATGATCGAGCAGAGTCGCCATAGTCTGGACACGGTAGCAAGGGAAACAGGGTTCAGGGATCGTCGACACATGCGCGAGGTATTCATCCGAGGTTTTGGTGTTCCCCCGCAAGCAGTTCGCCGGGACGCGAGACGAGTCGGTTAGAAAACGCTTTCCTATTAAACCGAACGGTTCGATACTGGGGACATGTCGATGATTTAGGTACCGAAAATGGGACGCCCTCGAAAATTCAATCGTGAGACGGTGCTGGAGAAAGCACTCCCCGTGTTCTGGCAATACGGCTACTCCGGCACCTCTCTGCATCATCTTGAGACCGCTACAGGTGTCAACAAATCTGGCCTGTATTCTGAATTCAAGGACAAAGATGATCTTTTTCTGAGCGCCCTGGCGTATTACTACGCTAATCGCGGTGCGCCAGAAATCCTTACTGCTCAGCCGCACGGATGGGCAAACATCGAGCGGTTTCTTCGGCTTGGCGACCCCCAAGATAACGGATGTATGGGGTGTTTCTCCGTCAATGCTTTACGGGAATTCCCGGTGCTTTCCGAGCAGGTCCGTCAGCTGCTTGTGGATTGTCACCGTCGCCTGCTCCCGGAAATCGCTGACAATGTACGGGCTGAGAAGACCCGACTGGCACCAGAGGTAGTCGCGGACATCATCATGGTGTTTTTCTCTGGAGTGTGCGTAGAAAGCTGCTTGCCTGCTGATGGTACAGGCGATCGCGTCAGCCATTTCATGGAAGCGCTGCGGGCTCTCTGAACAAAATTCATCCTTTTTGAACCGAATGGTTTTTTCTCTTGCACCAGCCTTGGGGTCGTCCTATATTGAACCGATCGGTTCTTAACGAGGCAAAGCGAGTCGGTATTTACCTGCTCAGAAGCTCTGTCTTAACCCAAGCGTCATCCCGCAAGGAGAATCACCATGGCACTGAAGATCCATCCCATTAACCTCGGAAACATGCAGATGGATTCGAGTGGTCTCGTCATGTTCCGAAACCCCGGCGAGCAGGTCACCATCCCGGTTCTGGGCTTTCTGATTACTGGAGGGGAGGAGCCGATCCTGGTCGATACAGGGTCACGCAATGCCCAGCAGTATGAAGAATATGGACTGACGTACGAAGTGACGCCGCAAATGACGCTTGAGTACCATCTGGCCCAGCATGGGCTGCGGATGAAAGACATCCGGCATATCGTCCACACACATGCCCATATCGATCACGTCGGAATGACCGACCTGTTCCCGATGGCGACCACTGTCGGCATTTCGCGTCGAGAGCTGGAGTTTGCAGCCTCCGGTATCATGGGGCCGCTGATGTACAGACGGGCACGCTCAGGCGTCATCGGCCCATTGGTAAAGCCCATCAGGACGTTACCGATACCAAGCTCACGATGCTTTTCCAGCTCGGCGGCGACGCTGTCGGGGCTGCCATGCAGGCACCAGGTCTTGATCCATTCGCGGCTGAAGCAATCCGGGTGTGGATTCAACTGCACGCCGCTCAGCTTCTCAGCGCGCTTGTTGAAGTCGTGCTCACGCTGAATCGCTCGGTTATAGGCAACTAGGATCTGCTGCAGCTCTTCCTCGGCCTGCTCATCGGTTGGCGCCACGTGAACGCACTGATAGGTATGGGTCGTCCAGGACAGGCAGTGATCAACCACTTGCTGCGAGTGACCCGCGCCCAAAAGTGCTTGTTTGTAGCGATTGAAGTACATAGCCAGGTGCTCAAAAGGCTCGGCACTGGCAGGCACAGGTGGCGTGAAGGCAGGAATGAAGGCCGGGCAGCCCATATCGGCGGCACGCCGCATGCTCGTTTCGCGAAGGGCAACCGGCATCAACCGGTTGAACGGACGCTGATAGGCTGTAGGCACAATGCGCTGCACCACAGCGCCTTTGTAATGGTTGGTTTCGAAGCTGATCGGCTCATCTTCGATCTCCTTGTTCCACAGGCGCAGAACCAGATCGAGGTTCTCCTGCAGCATCGCGGACGCTTCTTTGTAGTTGACTCCAAAACCGATCATTTCTTCCGGCGTGGTGCCACTGCCGATGCCGACCAGTAGCCGTCCTTCGGTCAACTGGTCGAGCAGGTTGACGCGCTCGGCAAAACGAACCGGATGGTGCAAGGGTACTGTAGTGACCGACATGCCGAAATGAATGCGCTTGAGTTGGCCGGCCAGATAGGCGGCGAACATGAAGGGGTCGCTGGACATCGGCGCATAGCCAGTGAAGTGATGATCAGGCATGAATACAGCATCGAAACCCAGGGCCTCGGCCTGTTTGGCGTGCGAGACGAGCGCATCCATGACCGGCTTGTCTTCATCAGGGCCGGTAGAACGGCCGACGAGAAATACTGAAAAACGCATATGCCTGTCCCTTTATTAGAATAGAAATTCTTGTTCTATTTATCGGCCAGTGCCACCCCTTCGCAAGCTTGTGAAGATACAGCACGACCATTCTTGCATTTACCAAATGCGGTGCTCTTCGCTATCAGGCCGACGACAAGGACTGAAAATAGAATCATCGCTCTATTTCAAATAGCTATCACCGCCTTCCTTCTCCGTCAACAGCAAAAAAATCGCCTCATCGGCCTGGGCGGGCGCAGTCATGAATCGACCACTTAGCTCCGTGGCGCAGTTACAGCGGCTACCTGAGAGCCCATCCAAGACGCCGATCTGAGCGGCAAAAATTAGATTTTACATTCTGGAATGAAGGTTCTATTTTCTATCAACCCATCGCAACCGCCTTGAGCGCGTGACCACAAAAATAAGACAGGAGCATATCTATGCCATCAAGACGAGACCTGCTCGGCATGGCTGCCACTAGTGCGATAATCACACCGATCACCTCTTTCAGGCTTGCGAGTAGCTCAAGCGAACGTCTTGCTGCACCCACATCCATACCGTCCTGGTATCTGAGTTATCACGGCTTTGAAAACGGCTTGAGAACTCTTGGCCGGAAAACCCTGATGGAGCCAATCACCTGGACATCCGACGGTTGGCCTCAAGCGTTGGGTGGCGATCTCAGCAAACCACTGCCCATAGTCAAGCATCTGTCCCCGCCAACGCATGGCATGGCTCGCTTCGACAATTTTTCCCTGCCAGCCTTCGGGACACGCTGGGCCTTCTTCGGTGGCCCCAATGAGCTTGAACGTGCCGAGCTCAAAGCCAACGCCCTACGACTGGCAGGCAAAGGTACGAGCCCGCAAGATTCTGCGCCTCTGACGCAAATGGTGGGCGCCCCCAACTATGAAATCAGTGTGCATATCGACGTGATCGGCGACGCCACGGCGGGGTTACTACTGTTCTTCAATGATCGGCTATTCCTTGGGATGGGTATCGACGGCGAACACATGACCACCTATCGCGGAGGGGCCAGGAGCCATTGGCCCGAACCCGCTCCCGCGACCCGTTCCCTGTGGCTGAAGATCGTCAACATGCACAACATCGTGACCTTCTACTACTGCGAGGACGGCAAGACATGGGCCAAACATGGCGAGCGCAGCGAAGTATCCGGCTACAACTCCAATACCGTTGAATACCTGGCTAGCCTGCGACCCGCACTGTTTTGCGCGGGTAAAGGGTCTGCCGAATTCCGGGAGTTCCACTACAACGCGATTTCATAGCTATCAATACCCCGGCAAAGCACAGGGGTTCTCACATACGGAGTCAGGCTTGCAAGTCAAAACACTGCTGGCTTGGCTCAGCATGTCGACATTCCAACCCCAGCTGAAAGATCGGCAGACAGGAGCATCGTCACACGCTCGCGCACTCAACTGCCAAACCAAACTATAAAAACAAGGAAATGACATGGCTGAATTACCGCTTTATGACTCTCGACAAGCCGTGCCGGAATGTGCGGTACCTCCCCTATCCAACGCTGCAACATCAGCGGCCAATAAACCATCCAGGCTTTACAGCTTCGCACTGTTCATCGGCATCGTCGGCAATGCTTTATCGCTTTTCACACCTATTTCCGTCGGTTTGTCACTCAAGATCAACGAGTTAGTAACCGCTTCGGAGCGGGTCGCGGCCTTGGGGATGGTCAGTGGCCTGGGTGCATTCGTAGCCTTAATCGCCAACCCGTTCTTCGGACGCATGTCCGACCGCACCCTGTCGCGCTTCGGCCGAAGAAGGCCGTGGATCGTCGGCGGTGCCTTGCTGGGTTTCACAGGCCTCATCACCATAGCGATGGCCTCTTCGGTATACACCGTCGGTGCGGGCTGGAGCCTCGCTCAAATGGGCTTCAACGCCGTGATGGCCGCGATGACGGCGACCGTTGCCGACCAAGTGGAGAAATTCAATCGGGGCAAAATGTCTGGGATTATCGGCATGGGCGTTCCTGTAGGTATGGCGCTTGGCGCAGGCTTATCGAGCCTGTTCGTCGATATCCGCTGGATGATCACCGTTCCGGCGGTCACCGGAATAACCTGCATCTTCTTCTTCGCCCTGACCCTCAAGGACAAGCCGCTCACCGAGCGCCCTGCCCCTTTCACGCTCAAGCAACTGGTTGGAACCTTTTTCTTCAGTCCGCGCGAGCATCCGGATTTCGCCTGGGTCTGCATGACCAAATTCCTGTTCATGTGCGCTTACGCCGCCGGCACTGGTTACATCGCCTACTTCCTTCTGAGCGAGCTGCACATTGAGGCGCACAAGGTGGCTGGGATCATCTTCATGACACTGAGCGCGGCCATGGGCGGAGCACTGCTGACCAGTCCGCTGGGAGGATGGCTATCTGATCGCTATCAGGTGCGCAAGCCATTCGTAGTGGTATCCGCCATCATTGCCATGGCAGGTCTGATCATTACCGGCAACTCGGATACGGTTCCGATACTGGTGTTCGGTCAGTTGGTCCTGGGTCTTGGCGTGGGTTGCTTCAACGCCGTCGATCTCGCCATGGCCACCGACACTCTGCCGGACGATGACAACAAGGCAAAGAACCTCGGCATTTTCAATATTTTCGCCACGCTGCCCCAAGCTCTGATACCGGTAATGGCCGCGCCGATAATCGCCCTCTTCGGTTTTGGCGCGCTCTACACCTCGGCAGCCTGCGTGGGGCTAGCTGGAGCGCTGTTGGTATTTAAAGTGAAAACTACAAACTGAGTAACGATCATGACCGCATCTCCTGAAAGCACTCTCAATCCCTCTCGTCTTATAGAAAGCTTGCTCGGGCGCATGACGTTCGCGCAGAAGCTGGCGCAACTGCAGATCGCCTTCAAACCTAAGTTCGAAGATGCTGCCGAGCTTGCACGCAGCGGCGTGGGCGCCCTGTTCTGGCCCCGAGATGCCGAACGCACTAACGAACTGCAGCGTATCGCTCGCGAGCAGAGCCCTCACGGCATTCCGCTGTTGATCGGGCTGGATGTGATCCATGGCCAATACACCATCTTTCCCACGCCGCTGGCCCAGGCCAGCAGCTTTGATCCAGAGGTCGCCCAGCTCGATGCCAGAGTGTCGGCAAAGGAAGCGCGCTCAGGCGGAGTGAACTGGACCTTTTCTCCCATGGTGGATGTCTCGCGCGATCCGCGCTGGGGACGAGTGGTAGAGGGTTTTGGTGAGGATCCTTACCTCAACGCCGTCATGGGCGCGGCAAAGGTACGTGGCTATCAGGGTGATCAGCTTGCATCGCACACCAATCTGCTCGCCTGCGCCAAGCACTATGTAGGTTACGGCCAGCCCGAGGGCGGTCGCGACTACAACACGGCGGATATGTCCGAACAACGCCTACACAATGTCTATCTCGAGCCTTTCAAAGCCCTTGCTGAGGCGGGTGTGGGCAGCGTCATGGCCGCCTTCAATACGGTTGCGGGCCGTCCCTGCCATGCCAATTACAACCTCCTCACGCAGATCCTCAAGCAGCAATGGGGTTATCGCGGTTTAGTAGTCGGCGACGCGGACGGCGTTCCCAACCTCATCGCCCACGGCATTGTCGAAGACCTTTCCCAAGGCCTCGCCGAAGCCTTCGCCGCGGGCCTCGACATGGACATGGGGGGCTATGTCATCGACCCATACGGCGGGACCGGACTAACCGAGGCTGACATCGCACCCGAGCGGTTAAACGATGCGGTACGGCGTGTCTTAGAAGCGAAGTTTGCTTTGGGGCTTTTCGAAAATCCATTCGTCGATACGCCAGCGGCCATCAAGAGTTCTACCGACGAAACACGCGCCGCGGCTCGCCAAGCGGCTCGCCGCTCGATCGTATTGTTGAAGAACGACCACACCCTGCCTGTTCGCCCGGCAGTAAGGCGACTATTGCTAGTGGGTCCTTACGCCCAGAGCACCGACCACCTCGGCGCATGGGTGCAGTCCTTCGCCTCCCCAGCCGGAAACCTGGCGGATGCCCTGCAGGCGCAGCTCGATAACGTCGACCTGACGGTGCTGCCCGGTGCGGTATTTGAAGGTAGCGATCCGCAACTACAGCGACAAGCCTGCGAGGCTGCTCTGAAAAATGATATGATCATCATCGCTGTTGGCGAGCCGTCACATATGAGCGGCGAAGCGAGTTGCCGAAGTCAGCTAAACTTACCCGGCGATCAGGAAGCACTAATCAGCGCCATCGCGAGCACGGGTGTGCCTTTTGCCGTTGTACTGTCCACCGGACGCCCGCTGGTGCTGAGCGCATGGGCACACCTGGCTCCCGCGATCGTGCAAACTTGGCACTTGGGAACCGAAGCCCCAGCCGCCATCGCCGACGTACTACTCGGCCACTACAACCCCGGTGGCAAACTGCCCATTTCGTTTCCCCGCAGCGTGGGCCAAGTCCCCATTTATTACGCCCATGAGAATACCGGCCGCCCCGCCACTGCATCGGCAGAGGCAGCGGCCTTCAGCAAGCCCCAAGACATCGGCCTTCAGGGGCCGAATAACACCGATGACTACTTCACCTCGAAGTATCTCGACCTGCCCCTTGGCCCGCTGTTCAGCTTTGGCCATGGTTTGAGCTACACCACATTTGCGCTCACCGACCTGAGCGTCACACCCTCGCACCTCAGCATGGAACAGCTGAAGCAAGGCGAGAGCTTTCAGGTGCAGGTGAAAATCACGAACACTGGGGGCGTGGAAGGTGATGACGTCGTGCAGGTATACATCCGCGACTGTGTCGCATCGGTCGCTCAGCCGATTCGCCGGCTCAGAGCCTTTCAGCGAGTGACGATAAAGCCAGGCCAGTCGAAAGCGCTGACATTCACATTCGGCTGCGAAGACCTGGGTTTCTGGAGCGACTTACCCACTGCTGGTTACCGCATCGAGCCCGGTGAGTTCGAAGCGCATATAGGTTCGAGCTTGGACAGTACCCGGAAACTGAGTATGAAAGTAAGCCGCTAGGGCAACTCCGAACAACTTGCTCATCAGCCGGACATTGGCAGTTTGGGATGCCGAAAGCCTAAGGTTCAGCGCTGATTACCTAATAACCAAGACAAAGCCTTGGTTATCTGCCCTCGCGGGCACACTGCGCTAATAGGGGTACCCATACGCGGACGGCTGTATCGACCCATTGCTGCCCTTCAGGAAAGGGAGCTAACGGCCACCAGCAGACGTCCGCGAATGACGTGCCTACCTCACCGTTTCGAACCAAGCAGGGCTATCCCAGTACAATCAGAGATGCCACCACTAAGGGTAAAGCTGGGTAGGTCATTTACAAGTCGCTACCGGTAAGCCCAAACAGCACCGCAGCGACGTGTGCGGCGAGCAAAGCACTGCAATGACCGGTGGATACTCCGGTGCTGGAAACTAAAGTAGTAATCATAGCAGTCAAGTCTTCAATAAAGCGCGCGAACGCGTTCCGCGCGGCGCGGCGTAGAAACGTAGTAAGTTCTATTTTTTTAGGAGTGCTACCGGATTGCCGGTGCAAGGGCGCCGCAGCATTGGAGTTGTAAGACGAGGCTGCTTACTCGAAAACTCAACGGCTGGCCTGTGGCGCGAGGCGAGCCGTTATCTGAATTGTTGGAGGTAGAAAGCTTGATCGACCGTTTGGGGAGGACAAGATCTTGTCCAAACCGGACGTGGAGCATGTCCTAAGTCGACATTGCGCAAGCGGCGCATGGTCCTGCCTGGAGCATTCATGAACACCTAGGTTCACGCTGCCTCAGAGTTTTCTGTCTGCTCCAGGGCGCCGATATTGTCCGCCTCAGGACGTTTTCACTCAATCATCGAAGGCAAAGAGATCATGTCGTGAACCGCATACTGATGCGGTCGCTCCCAGTTGTAGCGCTGCATCAGAAACCTGCCGATGTCCTGCTGTGCCTGCGCAGCACTCATGTAGCCCATACTCGGCACCCACTCCGTTTTCAGGCTGCGGAACAAACGTTTCTCATCACCGGCCCGGACAAACTTCTCCACTGTTGCCACTGGCAACACGTCCAAGCAGTCTCAACGTTCAAGGCAACAGGTGGTCATCAGTGGGTGCCATCTAAAGTGTTGCCAGTGGCAACATTTGTACCGCCATTCACCAGATAGCCTTCATCGGCGCCGACGGATTCCCCGTGTTGCCACTGGCAACACTTCACGGTGGTGCGGGCCACATCACCAAGGCACCGCTAAACCAATGACAAATCCAGCACCCCGGGTTCTTCATCTATTACTGCGTCACAAATAGCCCGACAGCAGCATGGACATCGTTCACCCACCTTGTATAAGGAAACCATGTCCATGGCTGACAACTATCAGCTCAACATCGGCTCCCTCAGGAGCCAGGTCCAGCTGACTCTCCACACTCACCATGCCGCCCGAATCTGGCTGGGTCGCCAGAAGACCGATGACAAACACAGCATTCTTGGGCTGGCTGGCTTCTGCCTCAAGATCAACCAGATCGACCGTGGTGCGGCCCAGGACGACCCATACTCCGACTGGTGGATGATCAGGATCGAGGAGAAAATCCAAGAGGTAGATGATGCGCTCAAGGCAATCGACGGCCGCCTGGATGGGGTGATGGCCCAATTGCCGAAGTCACTCGAAATTGGAGAAAACCTCTCCATCCAGCCGCTGAAGCTACCGCTCTTCATCTCCAACCCGCTGGGCTTCAAGGGCGTCCATCTGCTGACTCAGTATGACGAAGTCGTCCGTCGCATCCTGCTGGCTCAGCACGTCGCTATGATCGGTCGCCGAGATGGCGAGATCTGGATCGATGAAGGCGCTCACCTGCTGCGCAGTCTTTTCGGGCTGGCCCAGCTCCATCGCTTCTCCGGCGCGTCGCGTGACGACTTCGCCGCTAACAATGCCCGTGCTGAAAACGCACGCGAAATGTACAAGCGCTACGGGGATATCTGATCGCTGAAATCATAGTCATCCCACTATCAGGGTGGTTGTCCCAGGTGATGAGCACACGGTGGCTGTTCGCAGCTTCGGCCGCCGGCTTCACGATCACCAGCCTTCTGTGCGCGTTGGCTTGGGACATCCAGAGCATGATCGCCTTTAGAGCCCTGCAAGGCTTTTTGGGGGGCTCGATGATCCCTCTGGTGTTCACCACAGCATTCATTTATTTCACAGGTAAGCAGCGCGTGATAGCTGCCTCGGTGATTGGAGCAGTGGCATCATTGGCTCCCACCCTGGGCCCCGCAGTGGGAGGCTGGATTACCGATGTCCTCTCGTGGCATTGGCTCTTTTACATCAATCTGCTTCCAGGCATTTTTGTAACCATCGCAGTACCCCTGCTGGTCAATGTAGATCGCCCTAATCCAGGCCTATTAAAGAGCGCTGACTACCTGGGAATCGTGCTGATGGCAGTGTTCCTCGGATGCCTCGAGTACTCTCTGGAAGAAGGTGCACGATGGAACTGGTTCAGCGACAGCACGATTTTATTCACTTCCTGGGTTGCGGGCATCAGCGGAATATTGTTCGTGTGGCGTTGCCTGGCTATCCAGACTCCTATCGTTGACCTGCGAGCGCTACGAGATCGCAACTTCGCCTTGGGCTGCCTCTTCTCCTTCATCACCGGCGTAGGAATTTTCGCCACCATCTATTTGACCCCGCTGTTCCTTGGTCGAGTCCGCGGTTACGGCGCGCTGGACATCGGGCTAGCGATATTCTCCACGGGTGTGTTTCAGCTGCTGGCTATCCCTGTATATGCGTTCCTGGCCAATCGAATCGATCTGCGATGGATCATGATGCTGGGGCTCACGCTTTTCGCCATATCAATGTGGGATTTCTCCCCCATCACCCACGATTGGGGGGCCAAGGAGCTCCTGCTGCCACAAGCCATTCGCGGGTTCGCTCAGCAAATGACTGTGCCGCCCACAGTAACTTTGACTCTAGGAGCGTTGCCGCCCGCACGCCTTAAGCTCGCCGCAGGGCTATTCAACCTGATGAGAAATCTAGGAGGCGCGATCGGCATCGCGGCCTGCGCTACCATTCTCAACGACCGGACGAACCTTCATTTCCTCCGTCTTGCGGAGCACCTGAACGTACGCAATGAAAACTTGAACATCTGGCTGGAGCAGCTTCAGGAGAATGCCCAAGCTTATGGCCAGAACAGCCTAGATTCGAATCCGTATGTGCTGCATCAGCTCTGGGCATTGACCTGGCGTGAAGCCCAAACGCTGTCATACGCCGACGCGTTTTTGGCAATCATGCTCTGCTTCATTGTCGCGGTCGCGCTAGTACCACTCATGCGCAAAATCGTCGCACCGGCTCGACCGTCAGGAAATCACTGAAATACAGGTCGGGAAAGGGCTGCATAGCAGCCCTCAGTGACTTAGCGCTTGGTTGGCAGCCAGTTAAGGAGAAAATCAGTGACTACTTGTGGGTTTTCCAGATTGGATATGTGACCGGCACCAGGTATTTGCGCTGCCAAGCAGCTGATGGTCCGTGCCATGAGGTTTGCTTCCTCTGGCGGACGAGGTATGTCCTGATCACCACAAAGGACGATCGTTCGATCACTCGCCAAATGGGCAGTTTTTGATAGAAGGTCAGGTCTTCCGAAAATTATCCGACCCATTGGATCAAGGCTATTGCGAATGCGCTCAGCGCTACTGGCCTTGAGGGCTGCCCGGAAATCCTCGCGAATATCCGGCACTGTCTCTCCGCCTGCGTGGAAGAAGATCGGTACAACCACATCTAGCAACGGATCAGGAAAGACCCCTGCCGCACTGGCAGCATCCAACAAGCCGAAATATTTCAACCGGGTTCCCTCGGGCTCTGCACCAAGAAACGTATCCATCAACACTAGGCGATCGACGCGCTCCGGATGCTCAAGAGCCAACTGAGCTCCCCACATCCCTCCGACTGACAAGCCAACCAAGTGACATTGTTCAATGTCCAGGGCATCAAGCAACGCGACGTGCTGACGAACCAGAGCGCTCATATCTGCTGTTTGAGCAGGAGGAGCGTCCGAGTGGCCGTGTCCCCAGAGCTCGGGAACGATCACACGGAAATGTTGGGAAAGAGCCTCAATTTGGGGCTGCCACATGTCCGCGGACCAGAGATAGCTATGGCCAAGTACAACCGGAAAGCCTTGGCCCACGTCGACGTAGCTCATCTTGGCCCCGTCTACTTCAATGAATCGTCTATGCATGGCTAGATAGTCTCAATCTTCGCTGCGTCAAAAAATGATCCGACATCGTGCCGCTCATCCACTGATCCAAAAATGACAAAAATGGTCATGTTTTCAGACATGCCGGCATGCTGTGAATGGGGATAAATCCGTATACGGTGCTACCTGAGATGATTGGACAAGAACCTGAGCCGAGAGCGAAAGAGCTCGTGCAGCTTCGCCAATAGCATGGTCATCAAGGGAATCGAATAGATCCCGCCACCGAATGAGCGATACGCCGCTCAATGCATATTGGAGCTGATCATGAAAAAACTCATCGTTGCCATCGCCTTAGTGACCCCCGCCGCTTTCGCAGTGGCACAAGACAACAATCCGGACTTAGACGCTCACCAGTACCGCTACGGTGACGTGATTGACGTGGATAAAGTGATCTCGCAAGACATCGTGGTTCAGTCCGAAACTTCACAGGCGCTGGAAACGGTGAAGCTGGTGTACCGTGATCACGCGGGGGTAGAGCATGACCTTTACTACAAACGCGTCGCTGAAACGCATCAAGACAGCTGATTTACGATTTGGTGACTGGCCCGGCGCTGTGCGCCGGGCCCACCGCGAAATCAACCCGCATCCTTAGCCAGCCTAGCCTCCACTTCATCCAGCTTTCGCTCACGCCGGTATTGTCCAGGGGTCTGCCCCAGAACATCCTTAAATACTTTGCTGAATGACGCCTGCGTTTGGTACCCCACCTCCAAAGCGATATCGCTCAAACCAGAGTCCGTCTTCGCCAACAGCAAGCAGGCAATTTCCATCCTGATTCGAACCAGTAAGGTACCCGGCGGACAACCTGCTATGCGTGTAAAGGCCCTCATAAAGCTGGCTCGCGACATGTTTGCCATCTCTGCCATGCGCTCAACGGTCCAGGCATCTGAGGGATCCTCTAACAGCGCATGCCATACCTTGGAAAGACGGCGGTCGGCCAGAAGACCAATGCTGCTCTCAACAGGAGGGCTGCTATCCAGCCAAGACCGCAGAACCATTGTGAACAATGCGGTAGTCAACGCATCGACTATGGACCGAGCTCCGTGATTATTGGCTTCGGCTTCGCTACGAATCAGCCCAATCATTGCCGAGAGCGCAGAAGAGGACTGTGTCGCACTCAAGCTGACATGGATGTAATCAGGAAGCGCTTCGAAAAGTGATGAACCTGGCTGGTAGAGAAATCTGCCGCAGAGCAGATCCAGGGGCTCGCCTTCGCCGTCCAACCGGTGCACGGGTAAAAGCCCATCCCGAACTACTTGAGGGCGATTTTTCTGATCGACACTAGGATCGCTTTGCAGCAAGTGGTCGGTGCCGTGTGGGAGCAACAGGATGTCGCCAACGTTGAGCTCAATGAGGCTGGTGTCAGGCAAACGTAAGTGGCATCGGCCTGCAAGGACGATATGGTAGCGCGCAGTCCCAAGCTCATCCGGCTGATGGTCGATCGCCCAACGTCCCGCGAAATGGCAACGCAGATCCATGCTGCCGCGCACGTCGGCAAGCGTGATGAGTTTGTCTAACGTCGTCATGGTCATCTCTTCAGAAGGCTATCCGGGCGCCAATTTAAATCAACCCAAGGGAAAGCGCAGTCGCAAGAGGCGATGATTTGAGACGATTGGCAAAAAGGCGGAGCGTATCCGGCAAAAGCACGAAACGGCATTTTCTTAGGATGGACTCATCTTGAAACCACAAGGAATCACACCATGAGTCCCTATCAACTGCTGGTCACTGCAAGCCGCCTGGATAAGCTTGGAATCCATCTCGTACGCTTCGGCGTGGCCATTGTTTTCCTGTGGATTGGTGCATTGAAATTCGTGCCCTACGAAGCGGACAGCATCACTCCATTTGTAGCAAACAGCCCGTTCTTTTCGTTCCTATACGCACACCCAGAGGCTTATCGAGAACACTTCACCCACGAAGGCCAGCTCGATCTGGCACAGCGTGCTTGGCAAGTGGCAAACCACACCTATGCCTTCTCCAATGGACTGGGCATTGTTGAGATCAGCATAGGGCTGTTGGTACTGGCTTACCTCATCTCACCGAAGTTGGGTCTCGTGGGAGCTGTGCTCGCTTTCCTTACGCCAGTCGTGACACTTTCATTCCTCATTACAACACCTGAAGCCTGGGTGGCGAATCTCGGAGACGCTGAGTTTGGCTTCCCGTACCTTTCTGGAGCTGGACGCCTGGTCTTGAAGGACGTGTTGATGCTCGCAGGAAGCGTGTTAATGATTGCTGACTCTGCTAAGCGGATAGTTGAAGGCGCCAGCCTAGTCAAACGGGAAAGTAAGAGAGTGAGCGGTTAGGTAGCCCTCGCACCCGCGAGCTAGCGCTACGCGCGGTCGCGGGCAAGGAGTATCTATGCGTCGATCGCGGTCTGTCGAATCCGGCTGCTTTCGACCCATAGCGGTCACTTCGTATTGCGTAGCGATGCCTCCAACACCCCTAGAAAAAGGCGCACACGATGCGGCACCTGCTGCCTGGTAGGAAGCACAGCAGTGATGCAAAGCTGCTCGGGGGTAGCATCCACCAACTCCACCAAACGCAAGTTGCCGTCTTCGAGATCGCCGCGCACATCCCAGAACGTGAGCATTGCTATGCCCAACCCTTGTTTGCTCGCAGTGCGCACTGCTTCGACGCTGTTCGCAGAGAATAAGCTTTCACCTTTGAAGCCAACTGTTTCCCCTAGCTGGACGAAAGGCCAATGCGGCATACCGTGAAGAGCGATGCAACGATGGCGGCTTAGGCTAGCGAGTGTGGTGGGCGATCCATGCTGTTCTAAATAAGCAGGGCTTGCGCAAAGCACGCGGGGATTTGAAGCAAGCGAACGAGCAACCAAGCCAGAATCACGAAGGGTCGCTATCCTGATTGCCACGTCGATTCCCAGGCTGACAATGTCTACGATACTGTCCGAGAGGTGGAGATCTATCTGGAGAGCAGGATTATCGGCCAACAACTGAGGGATGAGCGGCATGATGACGGCCTGACCGAATACTGTCGGAGCTGTCACCTTGAGTACGCCGCTGGCCGTTCCTGCGTTTGCCCTCAACGTGACTTTCGCCGCCTCGCTCGCGCCAAGCATCGTCTTAGAAAAGGGCAAGAAAACTTCCCCTTCGGGCGTAAGCGCAACGGAACGCGTGGTGCGGTGTACCAGCCGGACCTCCAGCTCACGCTCAAGCGAAGCAAGCCGCCGCGAAACCGCCATGGGTGACAGCCCTAGCCGCCGAGCTGCGCTTGAAAGGCTGCCGCTTTCAGCAATGGCTGCGAACACTTCGACGTCTGACATCTGCATCTTTATATCTCTTTGTGTTAAAGCGATTTATCTCTTTAGCCCAGTTTTCATCGGCTCTTCTGATGCATAACCTCTGCACATTGGCCATTCGGCCGCAATCGCACAGAGGAGACTAATGATGCTCGAGTCGCGAATTCTAACTCCATATGATATTTCAAGCCGATCCTTGAAGAATCGGCTAGCGGTAGCGCCTATGACTCGGGTCAGCGCCACCGAGACAGGGCTCGCCACGCAGGAAATGGTGCGCTATTACGAGCGCTTCGCCAAAGGAGGCTTTGGCCTGGTCATCACAGAAGGCATATATACCGATCAGCAGTACTCCCAGGGATACCCCTATCAGCCAGGCATTACAGATGACCAACAAGCCGGCGCTTGGCGAATGGTCACAGACAGCATCCACGCGCACCTTGGGGCGGTCTTTGCGCAAATCATGCATGCAGGTGCTCTCTGTCAGGGCAATCGCTTCGTCAACGTCTCGATAGCCCCTTCAGCGCTGCGTCCCAAGGGAGAACAGATGAAGTTTTACTATGGCGAAGGTCCTTATCCTGTGCCCCGAGCCATGACAGAAGAAGATATTGCTGATGCCATTGAGGGATTTGCACAGGCTGCAACCTTGGCAGTCAACGCAGCAAATTTCGATGGCATCGAAATTCATGGCGCAAATGGATACCTGCTCGATCAGTTCCTCACTGACTACACAAATCAGCGTAACGACCGCTGGAGTGGCTCTTTAAAGGCCCGACTTGCTCTGACCCTTGAGATTGTCAAAGCAGTTAGAAAGGCTGTGGGCGCGGTGCCTGTGGGCGTTCGAATCTCGCAGAGCAAGGTCAATGACTACGAGCACAAATGGGCCGAAGGTGAACACGCTGCTGAAGTGATCTTCGGCTCACTCAATGATGCTGGAGTCGATTTCGTTCACGTAACGGAATTCGAAGCTTGGAAACCAGCATTTCCAACTAGCCATAGCAGCCTCGTATCGTTCGCTCGTCGTTACGCGCCGAAGGCGGCGGTGATCGCAAATGGTGGTCTACATACGCCAGAGCACGCGTGCTCCGCGATGAATGAAGGTGCTGACATCATAGCCATCGGCAAGGCTGCGCTCGCGAACCCGGATCTACCCCGCCGCCTAGCCAACAAAGAAGCTCTGAATAAGTTTGACGCCTCCATCCTTGGACCTATCGCGAACATAAAGGGTAGTGAACTGGCTGTGGTATAGAGCGACGCTAGCTTTCTCGAATGACTGCTATGGGTCGAAAGCAGCCGGTCAAGATAAAGCCGTGCGCTGGTCAAATCCGATGCAATTGGCTGGTCAACTCGGAATTAAGTGCAACCACCCAGATGAGTGGCGGCCGTTTTCCCGCAGGGCTAGATTAATGGCACCGCTCAGATGGGGGCACCGGTGGAGGTGTTGCCAGTGGCAACACTCCCTACCATTGATGTGACAGCAGCAGGCCTGCCCAGCCAGACATCGCCAGGAACGGCCCCAAAGGAATTTTTGAGGTGCTGGCCAGAGCTTTTTGCAGCTTGAGGTATCCACATGCAAGGGCTGCAAGTAATAGGGTACAACCGACTGTCCAGAAAAGTGCCCGCCAGCCAGTCCATGCCCCAATTAGGGCCAACATCTTAAAGTCGCCAGCGCCCAGGCTTTCTATGCCGGTAATGAATTTCACTAGGTGGAAAACTGACCAAAGGCTCAGATAGCCCATGGCGCAGCCCCAAAGTGCCTCGTGCAGCGTCGTGAAAACTCCAAAAGAGTTGAGCACGAGACCGATCCATAGCATGGGTATCACTAGCGCATCCGGCAGCATATGGTGCTCACTGTCGATCAAGCTCAAAGCCAGAAGAGACCAAGTGAACAGCAGGGCAGAGAATGCCTGCATGGTTGGCCCAAAATGCACCGTCACCACGAACGACAAGACAGCGCAGCCGATTTGCGCGGCCCAGGTTCCACGTACCGTAGATCCGGTCGTTTGAAGCTTGCAAGGCTCATCGAGATCCAACCCGAGTAATTCCCGAGCATCCCGCTGGCATTGTTGCTCGAGGATTGCAGGCAGCCAGCAGGCAACCCAAGTACTCAGGCGACCGGCCAGAATACCCAAAACGATGGAGCCAAGCCCTAGGGTGATATCACGCCCCATCCAATCACTCATCGGTGGAATCCTCGCGACGACGTGGGTCAAGCAGGGCTTGGAGCGAAGTAAGAGCGGAGTTCGCTGTCTGCATCGCGGTCGCTGTCGGTGCCGGCTTCTGGGCAGGGGGCTGGGCAGCGCGGGCAACCGTCCGTGCCGGTGGAGGCGTTTGCGGCGGAGTTGTATCGGGCGCTGAAGGGCTCCACTCGGCGTTGAAGTCGCCCCGGATGGCCTTGCCAGCAAGGGTAGTCAGGTATGCAAGCGGCTTGGCTACCCCCATCAGCCATTCTTCCCATCGAGCTTCCCCATGAGCTTTTCACTTGCCACTGGCTGGTCAACTGCAAAGGGATCAATTGTGATCTCGTTCCGCTGGCTCAGGTCAAGCAGCAAAACCTCCGCCTTGATGTACCGAAAGCCCTCTCTGGAAACCCGCTCTACCCCCTCCTGCACAGCCTTTGTCAGCAAACTTGTCCCATCCATGGTATACGGCAATATCATCAGAATTCGATCAGGTAACTAAGGATCAACCGATTTTCATCCGCTGCGTCGGCAAAGTTTGAGCGCATGCTTGCATTGCGCCAACGTAGGGATAAATTTCTCAAGGCTCCTGACTGCACCACATATGTGATATCTGTGGTGCGTTCCCATTCCTCACCCTCCCCACCGCGCGCCTTGAGCGCCCTGCCCTTGGCTGTGGCAATGCGCTGCGGATCAACCTGGTTACCCTTCACATAACGCACGTTGAATGTCAGCCCAGGGATGCCGAGGGCGGCAAAGTTGTAGTCATATCGCAACATCCAGGCTCGCTCGTTGGCCAGGGCGAAGGTGCTGACCTGCTGTTCGCTGAACAGATAGGTATCAGTACCGCCCACATAGGCGTAGGCGGTGGCGCCGCTGACCTTCTGGTAGCCGCCGCTGAAGGTGTGGCCGTGCAGGCTGTAGCCGAAGTTGGTGCTCAAGGTGCGGTTGTCAACCTTCCCCAGCAACGCCCCGCCCTGTTCCTTGGCGTTGAACCAGCGCCACTCGGTGAACGCCTCACCCGGCCCCAGGGCGATGCGGTACTTGAAACCAGCAAAATTGCGGCGGAACAGGTCTTCGAGTTCACTGCTGTGCAGGCTCAAGGTCAGGTTCTTCAAGGGTTGGTAATCGGCCCCGGCGTAATACAACCGGTCACTGCTCACTGTCGCCGTATAGGCGCCTTGTTGCGCCATCGCCGCCAGGTCTTCGAAATCGGTGGAATCGCGCAGCTTGGTCGCATCCACCTGCAACAGGGTGAAGGTGAAATCATCCAGATCCTTGCTGACCAATTGCGCCCCGTTAAACCACTGGGGGAATAGACGACTGTAGTTCGATGCTAGCAGCGGCAGTTGCGGGCTTAGCCCACCGACCAGCAGTTCGGTCTGCGACCGCTTCGCCTTGAACGTGGCAATTGCCTTCCCGTAGTTGTCCGCTGCACGCGTGTCGCTGCCACGCGGCAAAAGGCCGGTGCCACTCCGGTCGGGCGAAGAGTCGAGCTTGATACCCAGCATACCGGCTGCATCCAGGCCAAAGCCGACAACTCCATCGGAATAACCAGATTGCCACTTGAGCATGAAGCCCTGGGCCCACTCGGCGCGTCGCGACTGGCTGGCAGTATCACCATGGAAATCGCGGTCGAAGTAGAGGTTGCGCAGCTCCAGGCTGCCCTTGCCGTCGTCGACAAAGCCTGCCTGAGCCTCTTGGCACGCACAGCCAAGCGCCGCGAGCATCAGCGATGCCCGCCAGGAGGAGGATACATTCATAGTTACGCCTTGTTGTTCTTGTTGGAAAGCGCTGTTGTTCAAGCCTTGGGATTTCTGACGCAGCGCATCACGACCAGGCAAGCGATCAAGATCAGCGGTGCAATCGACAGCATGCCCATGAAGCTGCTGCCGGTAAGGTCATTGATTTTACCAACCATCACCGGCGCGACGATGCCGCTCAGTTGGCCGACCGAGTTTATCGCCGCAGTGCCCGTTGCGATGGCCAGCCCTGAGAAAGTCGATTGGGGAATTGTCCAGAAGATCGGGATGGCGATGAATGTGCCAGCGGTGGCCAGCACCAGCGCAGCCATAATGGCCACCGACGAGTCGGAGTACAGGCAAGCCAGCAGATAACCGCAAGCAGCGGCCAGAAGGCAGTACACCAAGTAGCGCTTGCGCTCACCCGTACGGTCGGATCGGCGGGTCAACCACACCATGCCAATGCAGGCCACTGCATACGGCAATGCCGACAGCACGCCGACCCACAGCATGTCCTGCACGCCGGACGACTTGATCAGATGTGGCATCCAGAAGTTCAGGCCGTAGGAAGCAGTTTTCACCACATAGTAAATGAACGCCATGATCGCCACTTCGCGGGTCAGCAGCACCTGCCAGATCGACCCCAGCATTGGTTTCTGCACGCGCCTGTCCTGAGCCAAGTTCTCCGACAGCAGGTCTTTCTCCTGTCGGCTAAGCCATCTGGCCGACTCGATGTCGCGGTCAAGCTTCCTTAGCACCAGTAGCCCCAGAAGCACGCATGGCAAACCCGACATCAGAAACAGCCAGTGCCAGCCCGCCAGACCCAAGACACCATCCATGGTTCCCAGCAGGAAGCCCGCAGCCGGCCCGCCCACCGCCCCAGCCAAGGGCACGGCAAGGAACCACAGGCCGTTCATTTTGGCCAAGTGTTTCTTAGGGAACCAGCAGGCCAAGTAGAACAGGATCGCCGGGCCGAAACCGGCCTCCATCACACCGATCAGGAAGCGTAGGAAATACAGGGTGTACTGGGTGTAGGCAAATACCAGCGCCGCCGTGGCCAGGCCCCAAGACACCATGATCCGGCAGATCCAGGCTGGCGCCCCGTAGCGTTTGAGGCCCAGGCTGCTCGGCACTTCGAACAGCACGTAGCCGATGAAGAACATGCTCGCGGCCAGTCCGTAGGCGGCGTCGCTCAGGCCCAGTTCAGCCTGCATCTGGGTCTTGGCGAAACTGATGTTGATGCGGTCGAAGTAGGAGAACAAAAAGCAGATGATGGCCAGCGGCATGATGCGCCAGGCCACGCGGCGGTACAGCAGCAGTTCATCGATGTGGCTGTCGGCGCGCTCGCGCGCCACTTCGCCGGTCAAGGCAACCATGGTGGATCTCCATTCTTGTAATTATTGGAGAGCGACGGCGCCCGTTGTAGGCGCCGCGTACAACGTGTCAGCCAATGCGCACGAGCTTGCCCTTGAACGCCTGGCCCTTGCGCACGTACTCGGCAGCATTGGCGTGCAGGCCGGCGATCGCTTCAGGGCTCAGTTCACGTACCACCTTGGCCGGCGCGCCGAGGATCAGCGAATTGTCGGGGAACACCTTGCCTTCGGTGACGATGGCGCCGGCGCCGACCAGGCAGTTGCGGCCGATCACCGCGCCATTGAGCACCACCGCCTGGATCCCGACCAGCGCGCCATCGCCGATGCTGCAACCGTGCAGCATGGCCTGATGGCCGATGCTGACGTTACGCCCCACGGTCAGGGCAAAACCCGGGTCGGCATGCAGCACCGCGCCTTCCTGCACATTGCTGTGCTGGCCGATGCGGATCGGCGCGTTGTCACCGCGCAGCACTGCTTGCGGCCATACGCTCACGCCCTGCTCCAGGGTGACATCGCCGATGACCGTGGCTTCCTCGGCGATGAAGCTTTCCGGGTGAAGGGTCGGGGTCAGTGTGTCGTATCGATAGATGGCCATTCAGCGCACTCCCTGGGCCGGGTGGTCGGTTTTCAGCACCCCCGCCGCACACAGCTCGGCGATGCGTTCATCGCTATAGCCCAGCTCGCGCATGACCTTGTGCGTGTGTTCGCCAATCCGCGGAATCGGCCGGCGCGGCTGCAGGCGCTGGCCGTCCAGCGACAGCGGCAGCAAGGGCATCGGCGTGCTGCTGCCATCTTCCAGCAGCTGGTCAGCCAGGCCACCGCTCTGGATCAGGTGCGGGTCGTCGAACAGTTCTTCTGGGCGGCGGATCGGCGCGAACGGAATACTGTTCGCCTCCAGTTCCGTAGCCAATTGCTGGGCATCGAGATTGGCGAACACCTCGGCCAGATGTGCCAGCAGCCGCGGCCGCTGCAATACCCGGTCATTGTTGGTTGCCAAGGTCGGGTCGTCGAGCAAAGCGGTCTGGCCCAGCAATTGGCACAGTGCCTGCCACTGGCCTTCACCTGTGGCAGCGACGAACATCTGCTCGCCGCCCGCGAAGGTGAACACATCGTAGATCGCCCAGGCACTGATCCGGTTGGGCATCGGCGCCGCGGCCTGGCCGGTCACCACGTACTGCTGCATGTGCTGGGCCGCGAGCAACACGCAGTTTTCATACAGTGCGCTCTGTACCTCGCGGCCGACACCCGTGGTGTTGCGCTCATTGAGCGCGGCCAGCACGCCAATGGCGCCGAACATGCCGCCCATAATGTCGTTCACCGAACTGCCGGCGCGCAGGGGGCGGCCCACCGGCCCGGTCATGTAGGCCAGGCCGGCCATCATCTGCACCACTTCGTCCAGGGCCAGGCGGTTGTCGTACGGGCCACTGAGGAAGCCCTTGTGCGAGGCATAGATCAACCGGGGGTTACGCTGGCGCAGCGTGGCGCAGTCGAAGCCCAGTGTGTGCATGCGCCCGGGTTTAAAGTTCTCGATGAATACGTCGGCGCTGTCGATAAGGGTCAGCACCGCCTCGCGGCCCTCGCGCGTGTCGAGGTCGACGGCAATGCATTGCTTGTTGCGGTTGAAGGTGCGGAAGAACCCCGCCCCTGCCCCGAGCAAACGGCGAGTACCGTCCCCGCGCGTGGGTTCGATCTTGATCACTTCGGCACCCAGGTCACCAAGGATCATGCCGCAGGTGGGGCCCATGACCATGTGCGAAATCTCGACGACACGAATGCCGTCCAAAGGGAGTCTGGACATCAGGCGATTCCTGGGTAGTTGAGCGGCAGGCCGGCGCTGGCGATGGCGCCGTAGAGGGGTTCATCCGGCAATGCCTCACGCAGCAGCTGGCGCGAGGCGATCAGCGCTGGCAGGTCGATGCCGGTGTCGAAGCCCATGCTTTGCAGCATGAACACCAGGTCTTCGGTCACCGTGTTGCCCGATGCTCCCGGGGCAAACGGGCAGCCGCCAAGGCCGGCAAGTGAGGCATCGAGCTCGCGGATGCCCTGCTGCACCGCCACCAGGCTGTTGGCCAAGGCCAGGCCACGTGTGTCGTGGAAGTGCGCAGCACGCAGGCGCTCGCCAGCAATGGCGCGCACGGCCTGGATCACCGTCGCCACTTGGCCGGGGTTGGCATAGCCGGTGGTGTCGCCCAGCGAAACCAGGTCGCAGCCCGCCTCGATCACCTGGCGGGTCAGTTCGCACAGGTCGCCCAGGGGCACCTCACCCTGGCGGGTGCAGCCAAACGCCACCGACATGCCGGCGATCATCTGCACCTCATGGCGCCCCAGTTCATTGCGCAGCTGGCACATGCGCCCCAGCTCCTCGACCATCTCCCGTGGCGTGCGGCGCACGTTGGCCAGGCTGTGGGCGGTGCTGACCGAAACCGGCGCGACGATCCGCTGGGCGCCGGACTCCAGCGCATCCTGCGCACCGCGCAGGTTGGGCGCCAGCACCGTCACCAACAGATCCGGATAAGTCAAGGCGTGGGCCACCACCTGTCTGGCATCGGCCATCTGCGGCAGCAGCCGGGCCGGCACGAACGAGGCGACTTCCATATGGCGCACGCCAGCGGCATAGGCGCTGTCGATCCAGCGCAACTTGGCGGCAGTCGGCATCACCGTGTGCAGGCTTTGCAGGCCATCGCGCATGCCGACTTCATTGATGGTTATTGTTGTCATCGCGGTCTCTCTGTCTGGAGCGTGGGGCCAGACTAAGAGCAGCACGGCAGGCAGAAAAGACGTGTTTCACGGGCTGATCCATCGTCAGCCGCGATGGATCAATCCCGTGTTTGCCAGGCCGGTGCGCGCTGCAGCAAATGATCGAGCAGGCGACGCGCAGACAGGCTCAAGGCATGCCGGTCACGCATGCAGATGACGAACTCGCCCAGCGCCCAGTCATCGGTCAACGGGATCACCCGCAGGTCGAACAGCGGCGCATAACGCGCCACCGCCTCCTGCGGGAACACGGCCAGGCCCAGGCCGAACTGCACCAGACGATAGGCCGCGTCGAACGACGATACGTACGAGCGAAAGCGCAGTTGCTTGCCCGCCGCCTCGGCGCTGTTACGCATGAAGGTATTGAGCGTGGCGAAGGCCGACAGGCCCAGGTGCTCGTAATCCAGCGTCTCTTCGAAGGCGATGCTGGCACACCCGGCCAGTGGGTGATCGGCGCCAACTACCACGGCCAGATGATCCTGCCGGTACGGCACGAACTCCAACTCGCCAACGGCCATCGACTTACGGCAGATGCCCAAGTCTGCATTGCCCTCCGCTACCCCGCGCACCACATCCGGACTGAAGCGTTCTTCAATATCCGCCTGAATCAACGGATTGGCGAGCATGAAGGCCGACAATTCCTCCGGGAGGAACTCCATGATCGACGAGACATTGGCTAGCACACGCACATGCCCGCGTGCGCCGTCCGCGTATTCACTCAGTTCGCTTTGCAGAGATTCGATGGCGCGGGTCAGTCCTCGTGCATGGCGCAAAAGTGCGACACCCGCCGGGGTAGGTTCGACGCCACGCTTACTGCGTTTGAGCAGAGTGATGCCGAAGCGCGCCTCAATGTCCGAGATTCTCTTGCTGACAGCGGAGGGCGCCATGTATGCACGCTCGCTGGCTCGGGCGATAGTGCCCTCCTCGCAGATGATTACGAACAGGTGCAACGATAAGTGATCGAGGTGCTGCATCAAGTTTCCCAGTACTAAAGACGACGAGCATGGCTGCCGCAGCAGCCGAACCAGGGTCGTTACATTCCTTCCTTACCTTAGCTTGACTCTGCCGGCTGAATCTCCAAGAAGCCAGTGCACACCGTCTGATTCTCCAGCGTCAACGTCCTGGGCTTCCGAAGCTCAAATTGTATGAGCCGATAATGCTTCAAACATCCATTGCTTAAACTGAGAAACTGCATGGGGCTGCCTAGGTCGGCGTGGATGCACTAGGTAGTGACCAACGTAGCGAACGCTATTGCTGACGTGGCGAAGCGGACTGACCAAGCGACCGCTAGCTAACTCCTGCTCGGCTACCAGATCAGACTCAAGTACTACCCCCAGCCCTCCTGCCGCAGCAGCTATGCACATAGAACTCCTGTCAAACGCCAAGCCATAGCTACTTGGCGCCTGCATGCCGTTAGCTGCAAACCAGCCTTTCCACTGGATAGACTGACCATCGCTTTGGATCAGGAACTGAGAATACAAGTCCTGGGGGGTACGAAGGTGCTTGGCTACCTCCGGGCTGCACAGCGGTGTTAGTTCCTCAATGCACAACGGCATCTTTTCGTGAGGCGACGATTTCGGTTCGCCGTAGACGATATCCAGGTCGAAATCATCGTTATCAAACAGCGCATAGTCGGTGCTCGCCGAGATGCGCAGATCAATGCCTGGATGGTCTTCAAGAAAACTCGCCAACCGCGGCACCAACCACTGGCTGGCGAATGTGGGCGCCGTATGCAGACGCAGAGGCACCGCGGGCTCGTTGGTCGCAATCGCAAGGCCTCGACTCATTTCTTCGAACCCCCTCTGAATGTGTTCCAGCAGCATGGCGCCTTCTGACGTCAGAGACGTGTTGCGGGTGTTTCTCAGGAAGAGAGTTAATCCTGTGGCCGCTTCCAATTTGCGAATCGCATGGCTGACCGCGCTCGGGGAGAGATCAAGCTCCTTTGCCGCTTCGACAAAAGAGCAGGTGCGACCCGCAGCTTCAAAAACCCGAAGACCCGGAAGGGGTACTCGTTTCAAAAATTTCATTGATGAATCCTGTTCATTACCAGGCGAATTTAAACCTTTTGTCGCGCGCTTATTTTTACATGAACATCAGGATATTACTCAATTCGGATGCTGACTGATGAAGAGGCTGCGTCAGTAATCCCGGATCGCTGGTCACCAATGGAGAACAATATGACCGAGATTCACCACCCGCACTTGGCCCGGATGTCGGAACACGCTTGGCGTATTCGACGTTTCGCCTTGCGTATGGGAGAGGTTCAAGGCCAGGGCTATGTGGGCCAGGCATTGGGCTGGGCCGATGTGCTTGCTGTTGCCTACTGCCACGCCATGAATATTCGAGCTGATGACCCTGAATGGGAAGGCCGTGACCGCTTCCTACTGTCACATGGGCATTACGCCATTGCGCTATACGCCGCCCTTTTGGAGGCAGGAGTTCTTCCAGAAGAAGAGCTGGAAACCTACGGCTCCGATGATAGCCGACTGCCGATGTCCGGGATGGCGACCTATACGCCCGGCATGGAGATCTCGGGTGGCTCACTCGGTCAAGGTTTAGCGATCGCGGTAGGCCAAGCCCTTGGTCTGCGCATGAAGGGCAACGATGCCTTCGTCTACAACTCGATGTCCGACGGAGAACTGGATGAGGGGGCGGTGTGGGAGGCAGCCATGTCGGCCTCGCATCATCAGTTGGGCAACCTGATCAACCTGGTAGACATCAATCGCCAGCAGGCCGATGGCCCTTCCCATGAAATTCTCCAGTTCGAACCGCTGGTCGATAAATGGGCAGCGTTTGGCTGGCATGTACAGCGTGTAGACGGCAACGATCTGCAAGCGGTGATCGAGGCATTCGACATCGCTCGCGGTTTTACGGGGGCCAAACCTCGCGTGATCCTGTTCGACACCCTGATGGGTAAGGGTGTGCCATTCCTGGAGCAGCGGGACAAAAACCACTTCATCCGGGTCGAGCCCGAGGAGTGGCAGCAAGCACTCACAGACCTCGACGAGATTTACGCTACCAGGAGCCCAAAATGACCGCCGCCACTCCTACAAAGCCAAAACTCACCACTTCGTCCATGATCGCCTCTATCGCAAGCGAGGGGCAGCGCACCACCTCGGCGCCGTTTGGCCACGCTCTGGTCAAGGCAGCCCAGAAGAATCCGCGTATTGTCGGCATGACGGCGGATCTGGCCAAGTACACCGACCTGCACATTTTCGCCCAGCGCTATCCAGAGCGTTTCCTGCAGATGGGTATGGCTGAGCAGTTGCTCATGGCTGCTGCCGGCGGCATGGCCAAGGAAGGCTTCGTGCCTTTCGCCACCACCTACGCAGTATTTGCCACCCGACGCGCTTATGACTTCATTCATCAAGTCATCGCTGAGGAAAACCTGAACGTCAAAATCTGCGCAGCGCTGCCCGGCTTGACTACTGGGTACGGGCCGAGCCATCAGGCCACAGAGGATCTGGCGATGATGCGCGCGATTCCGCAGATGATGGTTATCGATCCTTGCGACGCACTGGAAACCGAGCAGTGCGTGGCCGCGATCGCTGAGCACGACGGCCCTGTCTATATGCGCCTGCCTCGTGGGCGGGTACCGCTGATTCTCGACGAGTACGATTACCGTTTCGAGCTCGGTAAAGCCCAGCTCCTACGAGAGGGCAACGATGTGCTGGTCATATCCTCCGGCCTTATGACAATGCGTGCTCTGGAAGTCGCAGACGAATTGGCCAAGCACAAAGTGGACACCGCCGTTTTGCACGTTCCGACAATTAAGCCGCTCGATGTCCAGACCATCCTGGAGCAATGCCGGCGCGAAGGCCGCCTGGTAGTCATTGCGGAAAACCACACTCAAATCGGCGGCCTGGGTGAGGCCATCGCCATGGCCTTGTTGCAGGCCCGGGTACAGCCTGAAATACGACACGTTGCGCTGCCCGATCAGTTCCTGGATGCAGGCGCCCTGCCGACATTGCACGACCGCTACGGCATCTCCAAAGACGTCATGGTCGCCAACATTCAGCGCTGGCTAGGCTGACCATTCCCTGACCATACGGTGGTGCCCGCTCACGTTGAACGCCCTTCTGCCTGGGCTCGTTGAGCGGGTTCTTGCCGTACAGCCCGTTACTCCTCTGGATCGTCCCAATAAGTACAAAGGTGATGGCGATGCAAAAAGGCACCAGTCTGCTGAAGAAAAAACGTGTATGGATCTATGCGTTTCTCTTCACTCTGACCTTGATCAACTACGTCGACCGGGTCTCGCTCTCAGTCGCATCCAAAGTCCTCAAGGAAGAATTCGATATCTCGCCAGTTGCGATGGGATACCTCTTCTCATCGTTCGTGTGGCTCTATTTTCTCGCGCTCATCCCCATGGGCTATCTGGTGGGCCGCTTCGGCCCCAAGAAGGTTAATGGTTATGGGATCGGTGTTTGGTCGGTTGCAACGGCCTGCACTGCATTGTCGACTGGTTTCATCTCGTTGCTCAGCTGCAGGCTTATCATGGGCATGGGGGAAGCTACCACCTACCCCGCCGGTGCGCGGGTCATTCGCGAATGGATGCCGCTTAAAGAGCGCGGTATGGCCACAGCGGTCTTCCACAGCGGCAGCCTGGTTGGGCCGGCCATTGGTGCCATTGGTTTCGGCTGGCTGATCAGTACATTCGGCTGGCGCATCGCATTTGTCGTGGCCGGTGCATTGGGCTTCGTCTGGCTGGCTGCCTGGTTGAAATGGTACAGCCATCCCGCTAAAGCGCCGTGGCTGGGGGATGCCGAACGCGCAGAAATTGCCGCTGGCAGCATCTCCTCCAGTACAGACCCTGCCCGGACTGTTTCCCTTGGTCTGAAAGGCCTCGCTCGCTCAAGCAGCATGTGGGCCATCGCCCTGTCCCATGGATGTGCGGTCTATGCCACCTACTTCTTCCTGACCTGGTTGCCGAGCTATCTGCAAGCCGAGAAAGGTCTGACGGTGATGTCGAGCGGTATCTACACCGCGATTCCGTATCTGGGCGCTGCAGTGCTTGCCATCGTCATTGGTCGCTTGAGTGACAAAGTGATGCGCCCAGGGGCCGCAGAATCGGGACAGAGGCGCATGGTCGTTGCCAGCGTTCTGCTGGCGTCTTCGGTCATCTTCCTGGTTCCTGCAATCGACAATACCTGGGCAATTCTTTTCGTAATCACGCTTTCGCTAGCCACTTGTGCCTCAGCGATTTCCCTGAACCTCTCGCTGGTCAACGATCTGGTGCGCTCGGAAGACGACGTCGGCACTGCAGCTGGCTTTATCACTGCAGTCGGCAATCTGTTCGGTCTGCTCGCTCCGATCGTGACTGGCTACGTGGTGGCCGGCTCTGGCAGCTTCGCCTTGGCCTTCGTCGTCGTCGGCGCATTACTTGTGATCGGCTCAGTCCTCTCGATGTTCTGCACGCGTCGGCCCATCGGCTTTGCAGCCTCCGGCAAACAGGCCATGGCCTGAATCAATAGCAAATGAAGGAAGTAGTAGCGTCATGAATCAACGTAGTAGTGAATCCCGCAGCAGCGGCCGGGCCTTGGCTGGTCACAGCGGGAAATGGCGGCTGGCGACCGTCGTGTTAGCCCTGGCGCTGGGGGCATTTGGCATGGCCCTTTTTGGCGGAGGCGTATGGCTGATGGCTTTGGGCGGTAGCTGGTATTACGCCCTCACTGGGGCGGGATGCGTAGCAACCACTGTCCTGCTGTGCAGGCAACGATTTGCAGCAGTGTACCTGTTCGCCGTGATCTGGGGCCTGACGCTGATTTGGGCTTTATGGGAAGTCGGACTCAACTGGTGGGGGCTTGTACCACGTCTCGTGGCAATCACCGTCATCCTGTTGTTGATCCTTGCCGTGTCGCCGTCACTGCGTCGCGCCCCCCGCTCTGCTGCGTAAAGAGGTTTGTCATGTTCCTATCAGTCAAATGCAGAAGCGCACTGGCGCTCGCCGTTTCTTGCGCGCTTCAGGTGCAGTTCGCTCAAGCTCAGCAGATGCCGCAGGTCGGCAGCGATTGGCCATTCTATGGCGGCGATCACAACGCTCAGCGCTTCAGCCCACTCAAGCAGATTACCCCGGAAAACGTCGGGCATCTGGAGCGCGCATTTGTGTATCACACACGGGATTTGCCGAATCCTGGCAGTCGATACTCGCCTGAAACAACCCCGGTCAAGGTCGGCAGCGACCTGCTGATGTGCTCTGCCAAAAACATCCTTATTTCGATCAACGCTGCAACCGGCAAGGAAAACTGGCGTCACGACCCTGGAGTACCTGATCAGGCCATTCCTCACGCAGCAGCATGCCGCGGCGTGGCGGTGTACACCGCACCAGAGATCCCTGAGTCCGCACAATGCCGCAGCCGTGTGGTAGAAGCGACACTCGATGCGAGGCTGGTAGCTGTAGATCTGCGCACAGGCGAGCCATGCAAAGACTTTGGACAGAACGGTACTGTGGATCTTTGGGAAGGTCTGGGGAAAAAAGTCCCCGGCTGGTATGCGGTTACAGCCCCTCCTACCATCGTCAATGGCGTGGTGGTCACAGGAGCACAAATTCGCGACGGTCAGGATGAGGATGCTCCTTCTGGGGTGATCCGCGGCTACGACGCAATCACCGGGAAAATGGCCTGGGCTTGGGATCTGGGTAACCCTGAAAACGTTCATGGCCCAGCCGAAGGCAGCACCTACACCCGTGGCACCCCGAATATGTGGACGGCTGCAGTGGGCGATGAGCAGCTTGGCTACGTCTACCTACCGATCAGCAACTCCTCGATTGATTACTACGGTTCCAACCGTAGCGAGGCAGAAAACAAGTATTCGACCTCACTGGTGGCCGTCGACGTGAAGACGGGCAAGGACGTATGGCACTTCCAGACTATCCGCCACGATGTGTGGGATTACGATCTGGGCAGCCAGCCGACACTTCTTGATTTCCCTGGCAAAGACGGAAAACCAGTGGCTGCCGTACTGCTGCCAACGAAGCAGGGTGACATCTACATCCTGGATCGCGCAACTGGCGAGCCTCTGGTTCCGATTGGTGAAGTCAAAGCGCCAAAAGGCGGCTCTGTTGAACCCCAGTTCCTGGCTGATACCCAGCCTACCTCCGAGTGGCACACCCTGCGTAAGGCCCCGAAAACCGAAGCGGACATGTGGGGTTTTTCACCACTTGATCAATTGATGTGCCGCATCCAGTTCCGCCAAGCCAACTATGAAGGCTACCTAACGCCACCATCGGTGGATCGTCCCTGGATTCAATACCCAGGCTACAACGGTGGCTCCGATTGGGGCTCGGTCGCGATCGACCCAGTACGACGACTGCTAATCGCCAATTACAACGACATTCCTAACCTGAACCAGCTCATACCGCGTGAGCAGGCAGACAAGATGGGGCTCAAACCTATCTATGCGCCAAAGGTTGATGAAACCTCGTTGAACAAGGCTGGCAGCAAATCAGGTAAGGGCGAAGGCGGGGCATCGACCTATCCGCAGGTCAACGCTCCCTACGCGATCAGTGTGAATGCGGGATGGCGTAACTGGGGCACCGGCGTGCCGTGCTCGGCACCTCCGTATGGCGGAATTCGAGCAATCAGCTTGGATACCGGCAAGACCGTGTGGGACGAGCCGCTGGGAACCGCGCGTCGCAACGGGCCTTTCGGCATCCCGTCGCATCTGCCACTGAATATCGGCTTGCCGAACAATGGCGGAACGGTGGTCACCGCTGGTGGACTCACCTTCGTCGGCGCGGCGACTGACAACTTGTTCCGTGCCATTGACACGGCTACCGGTGAGGTGCTGTGGGAAGACACATTGACGGCGGGCGCCCAAGCCAACCCGATCTCGTACGAGGTTGATGGTGAGCAGTATGTGCTCGTCTCAGCGTCTGGCCACGCCTTCATGGAAACCGGCACCAGCGACGAAATCATCGCATACAAGCTGCGTAAGTAATGCCTTGACGGGGCCCACTTGGGCCCCGTCTTGACACTGATTCACAGAGGAGTTTGATCATGGATTTGGGCTTGCAAGGTAAACGCGTACTGGTTAGCGGAGCTTCGAGGGGTATCGGGCGGGCAATTGCCAAGTTGTTTCTCGATGAGGGCGCCAAGGTAGCCTTCTGTGCTCGGGGTACCGCAGGCGTCCAAACGACGCAACAAGCACTGGGTCATGACGCCATCGGTACCGCCGTTGATGTTACTCAGCCCGACCAGGTGCAGGCCTGGGTCACGGATGCAGCGCAGCGTCTTGGAGGAATCGATATCGTCGTGCCGAACGTGAGCGCTTTGGCTGGCGGAGATGACTTGCAGACCTGGCGGCGAGCCTTCGACACCGATTTACTGGGAAGTGCGACGATGGTCAAAGCCGCATTGCCCGCCCTGCGTGAATCGCAAGCCGCATCGGTTGTCCTAATTTCCAGCGTATCGGGCCGAGAAGTCGATATGTTCGCCGAGCCATACGGCGTATTGAAAGCAGCCTTGCTGCACTACGGTAAAACGCTTTCTGCACGCCATGCGCGCGAAGGTATTCGGGTGAACTCAGTCTCCCCAGGAAACGTATATTTTCCTGAGGGCGTATGGGGTGACATAGAGCGCGACCAGCCCGAGATCTTCGCGAAATGCTTGGCTGAAAACCCGTTGGGCCGCATGGCTACACCCGAGGAAGTAGCCAAAGCAGTCGTATTCCTGGCCAGCCCTGCTGCAAGCTTTACCACCGGCACAAACTTACTCGTGGATGGCGGACTGACACGCTCAGTACAGTTCTGAGCATCCAGGCCTAACAGTAGTAATCTGGATAAAAATTGAATGATGAAACTCTATATCTACGAACATTGCCCGTTCTGCACGCGTGCTCGGATGATCGTTGGACTCAAGAGTCTCCCGGTGATGCTTCAGGTCATCATGGAGGGCGATGCCGAAACGCCCCTGCGCCTCATTGGAAAAAAGGCTGTGCCGATCCTGCAAAAGGAAGACGGCAGCCATATGGGGGAAAGCCTAGATATCGTGCGATATCTCGATGGCATCGGCCCGACAGTACTGGTGGCGCCGCAAGACCCAACTTTGGATGCGTGGATCAAAGAAGTCTGGCCCACGGCACTCAAGTTATTCATACCACGCTTCGTCCAGGCAGACTTCGCAGAAATCAACACGCCAATGGCAAGAGAGGCGTACCGGCTGCGGGAGGAGCAAGCCTTCGGGGATCTGGAGGCTTTGCGTGGAGCCACATCCAAGCTGGTGGCGGAACTGAAACCTCTGATCAACGACCTTGTTCCGCTGGTAAAGGACAGAACAACAATCGGCATCAACGATGTAACGCTTTGGCCCGTATTGCGTTCGCTCTCCATCGTTCGAACCGTTGAATTCCCAGATCAAGTGCTCCAATACATGCGTCGTTTGAGTGATGCATGTAGCGTTCCCCTACTCTTCAACCAAGCTGCTTGACCAATAAATAGATGGCGATTTTAGAGCCCAGCGTCAGCTCCCAGAATGGCGTGGGAAACAATTCCTTCCTAGGACGTCCTGAAGATCAGCGAGCTTTCACGACACCCGTTCGTGAGCTCATCGTGGATACAAGCACGCGGACTGTCAGATTCAAGGATCTTCACTTTCCGCTCAAGGCTACGTCTTGCCGGCTTTTGACATTGCTTCTTCGCCATCAAGGAAACGTCGTGAGCCGAACGACGATCTATGAGGAAATTTGGGGATACCAGTTCAATCCCGGCACCAAGATCATAGAAGTGCAGATTTGTTATCTGAGAAAGGTGCTTAAATCTCTCCAGGCGCCGTTCGAAATCAGGACACTACGCGGTAGAGGGTTAACCATTCGGGCAGTTGATGGGGGATCTTGATTGGCTAGGCATGAACGTCCCTTGAATCGGAGACGCGATCCCTGGGCGGTCAATCAGGCTCGCCTGCCACAAGGCTTAGGTGCATAAAGGAAAATGCGGTACATCGAAGAGTCACCAAAGCCGGTTAGCAAATCTGGTCATCCTGGAAGCGGCCTGAATCGGCCTGCATGAAAATTCCATGTGAGCCTTCTAGGTCGTTATATTGACCGAATCGGTCAATGAAATCTATAGTTACAGGCCAAACTCCCCCGTGCGAGGCGATCATGCCAGTCGAACTGCATCACATACTGCTGGTTTTCATGGTCTACATCCTTGGCGCAGCGAGCCCCGGGCCAAGCAATATGCGGATCATGGCTGTCGCCATGCAGGACGGACGCAGATCAGCCCTTTGCCTTGCTGCTGGTGTCGTCAGTGGATCGCTTTTTTGGGGGAGTCTGGCAGCAACAGGCATATCTGCGGTACTGACGGAGTACGCTCAGGCATTGGTAATCCTGAAGATCATGGGTGGGGCCTACTTGCTCTACCTGGGCTTCAAAGCAGCTCGTTCAGCGTTGAAAACGGATAAGCAGCTTGCCAATAGTGCAGGCCTGCCCTCGCGAGCTTCTGGATTCAAGCTTTATCAGCGAGGTCTGTTGATGCACTTGACGAACCCCAAAGCCCTCTTGGGCTGGATGGCAACCATGAGCCTTGGTCTCGGCGCACAAGCGTCTCAGTCGACAGTGGCAATCATCCTGGCAGGTTGCGCAGTTCTAAGCGTTACCATCTTCTGCGGCTACGCAATCATATTTTCGACCGATCCAATGATTCGCGCCTACCAGCGTGCTCGTCGCGCCATTGAGGGCTCACTGGCCATAATCTTTGGAGCAGCGGGCTTCAAATTGCTGATGACCCGCTTCTAACTCAACGTTCTTTGCATTACCACAGCTTATGGCCCCTTAACGTAGTAATAAAACTTTAGTTCAAGTATCTACTCTACCCACCGATCTGCGTAAAAAAGGGCTACACACAGACATGTGTAGCCCTCGCAGTTAATTTTCCAAACTCAACGCCGCCCTAAATTTCTTTTATTGTACTGCCCCCACGCAACAGAGCAGATCAGCAACGTGTTCCAAAGGCTTAAAAATTTTATCTTCATGGTGCTACCTACTATGGGTTCAAGATAGTGCCCTGATCAGCACTGATTGAGCGAGATCAGGCTAGGCAATCCAGATCCTTAAGAAAAGCTATAATTCTTAACCTAGGTTAAGCCTTTCTAATCCGGACACTGAGCATGAACCTTGTGCATCCACAGGTCGCGGCATTCATCGCTGTCTTGGAAGAGACAAGCTTCGAAAAGGCAGCGACCCGCCTATCGGTTACGCCTTCAGCAATATCACAGCGCATCAAGGCTCTAGAGGATCGCCTCGATCAGGTACTCATCGTTCGAGAATTTCCCTGCCGCCCAACGCCCGCCGGTGAACGCCTGCTGAGCCGGGTGCGTCCCATGCAGATCCTTGAAGCCGAGGCCTTGGCAGATTTCTTACCAAGTTTCAGTAGCTCGCCTTTCGCAACCTCAATCTCTATAGCCGTGAACGATGACTCCCTATCCACCTGGCTCATCTCAGCCTTGGCTAACCTCCACCAAGAGCATGGATACCTTTTTGTCATACAACGAGATGATCAAAGCCACACACTCGAATCCTTGAAAAGCGGAGCTACAATGGGTGCCATTTCCTCAGAAGCCCAAGCCCTACAAGGCTGCCAAGTGCATTACTTGGGATGCATGAGGTATCACGCAATAGCCTCCCCGAAATTCGTTCAGGACTACTTTTCTGAAGGTCTGGATGCCAAGGGGCTCAGACAAGCTCCTGTCCTTTCCTACAACCGCAAGGACACACTCCAGTCATCGTTCATACGAGGCGTTACCTCGCACGATGTAAGCCCTCCAGTTCACTACCTACCTACTACCACGGGCTTCATTGAGGCGGCAGAGCGCCACCTTGGTTGGTGTGTCGTCGCTGAAGGTTTGTTTGAAGCATCCCGGAACGCAGGAAGGGTCGTAGAGATAGCACCAGGCAAGCATGTTGAAGTGCCTATGTATTGGCAGCATGTGGCAGTGCGCTCAGAAACCCTTCTTGCAGTTACCAAGGCTATTAAAGCAGCAGCTGCAACCAGCTTACACTTGTAATTAGGGTATCCGTAAATAACTCCATCGCGCTCCATACGTGCAATACACTGACGGACTGCGTTGCGCAAAAGGTTACTTTGATACCTAGCTCCGCATTGGCAATTTTGGCGTTGGCGGTGAGCTCAGCCAGGATCCGCTCACCCTGTGGGTCGAGCTAGCGTTTTTTCATGCAGTATCCCTACATGTCCCGAATAAAGCTGGAAAGGCCATTGATATCTCCTTTGCTCAGCACAAGATGATCCACAGACAAACTGGACGTCGCAGTCACTTCACCTTTCCACATGCCCAGCTCCGCCAAAAGCTGCGAAGACTTGCTGGGAGCAAGCTGCGCCAGGGTTACCATTGGGCTCGCAATGCTCCGACGATGCAGCCGTGCTGCGAGGGCGCCCGTTGCAGTCTGCGGATCGACAGCTGTTCCCGCCTCTTTGTACAAGGTAACCATCTCCGCTTTGACTTGCTCATCAGCAACAGCATGCGAGTCAAACAACATACGCGCCTGCAGCCACTGCTTGTTCCCAATGCTCAGTTTACCGGAGTCCTCGAAAGCAGCCATTAGGCGCTGCACGGTACTGCCGTCATGATCATAGAGTTCCCAGATAAAGCGCTCGAGGTTTGAAAAGAGTGAAAAGTCCATTGAGGGGGACAGCGAATGGCTGACCTCTCGGGTTGAGTAGCTGTTTTGATTGATGAAGCGATGCAGAGAGTCATTGGTGTTGGTTGACACAATGACCTGATTGATTGCCAGCCCCATTTTTTGGGCAATGAAGCAAGCATAGATCTCGGCGAAGCTCGCACCCGGTATGCTGAAACCAACAGGGCGCACTCCTCCACCAAGCTGCAAAGCACTGTGGAAAAAGAAGACGATCTGAGCTAAGACTCCCACCCAATTCGTAGAGTTGAAACTGATTGGAAGGACATCTTTCACCGGCCAGGCTCTGAGCACTTTGGAAACCAGTGTCTGGCAATCATCGAAGCTACCGCTAACCTCGATCAACTGAACATGATTTGAGCTCGATCCCATCAAACCGGCCAACCGATCAGCAGGCACACCGTCCTGGGGATAGAGGGCCAACACCTTTACATTGGGCACATCTTTGAAGGCTTCGACAGCTGCAAGCCCCGTATCGCCATTGGTTGCCCCAATAACGACTGCTTGGCTGGGCGGTGTCAGAAAATATGTAACAAGCCGAGATTGGAGTTGGGCTGCGAAATCCTTGGAAGCCTGCGTAGGCCCATGGTGCAGCTGCAGAACCCATTCATTTGGGCCAATCTGCTGAAGAGGAGCTACCGCTCGGTGGTCAAAGCATTGGTAGCAGTCCTTCAGTATCGTCCTCAAGGCAGAGCTTTCAATTTCACCGCTCACAAATGGGGAAATTACACGAAACGCGAGCTCATCAAAGGGAAGCCATGACCAGCTGGCAATGGCTTCACTATCGAAGTGTGGGAGGCTCTCCGGCACGTAGAGCCCTCCATCAGATGCCATGCCTGAGAGAACAACGCTACGAAAATTGGCAGGCTCAGCAGAACCACGAGTGCTTACGTAGTCCATATTTACTCCAAATAATAATCAAGCGACCATTCTGTGCTGCAAGAGAATTTCTCAAGCAGCCCTAATACCACCTTATGCATGAAGAATTCGCAGCTGAATAGAACAAATCGCATTACATGGCAAAACACCAACAACCACATTTTGCTCGCGAACCATGCAAATCGAAAAGCATGCTCGTTTGGGAATGCACAAAAGGCCGCTCAATGGCGGCCTTTCGTAATTAATCAAGATCATGCTGCCGACGAAAACTTCATAAGCAACAAACCACCTATAATCATAATGGCAGCTAGAATCCTGAGCGAGCCTGCCGGCTCGCCAAGAAATGCAATACCTACCGCAAACGCGCCAACAGCGCCAATCCCTGTCCAGATAGTATAGGCCGTACCTAATGGCAAACTCTTCATCGAATAGGAAAGCAAAACAAAGCTTGCAACAACTGTAATGATAGTTACAACTGAAGCTCCGATCCTTGTGAAGCCTTCTGATTGCTTCATCGAAAAGGCCCAAACAACCTCGAGAATCCCTGCAATTATCAAACTAACCCAAGCCATCGACGGCTCCATTAAGAAGCCGGGTCGTCCCGGCAAGATTAACCCAAATTCAAGGGGTCGTCCCCTGGGCAACAGAACTCTGAAGCTAACTCAAGCTTCGATGAGCTCACTAGTAATTACAGCGCCCGGCATCATTTTCGACAAGCCGGTGATAAGATCATCTGCTGCTGCATTCAGTGCCTCAATTGGCATTTCAGGCAAACTTTCGAGAATAAACCACATCTGCTTCGCCTCGGCATCCAGACGGGTTCGGACACCTTGACGCCAGTTCCAACGACGGCAGGTGACACCCCGATCATCGCGCCAAATGACCTCACCAGCATCAGGTGGTTCATTCGCAGGCTCGCCACTTTTCATCGTGTCAAACTCTTCACTGCCATCAGCGAACGTCAAGCGGGGCATGCCAACGTAGGCGGCAAAATTCTCGCCACCCACTGGAATGGCATATTGAATGCTGATGGCATTGTAAAGGTCGACAACCGGATCAATTGTTGGAAGCTTCCCATCTTTTTTGACCCGCTTCAGGAGCGCCTCGGCAGAGCACGGGGTACGCTGCGGCTTCACACCAAACTTACGGAACGCGTCCCCCCAAGCAGCGAGGTGAGCATCAGCCCAATGTGCAGTGCCTGCCTCAACAACCTGATACGCACGCTCCATCGCTTCAGCGGCTATACCAGGATTGACGATAGGAGCCGCTTCTACGACAACGCTGACGGCTCGAAAGCCTGGAGTGAGCTCAGCAATCCTTGGGTCAATTGACGGATGTACTGAAAGCATCAGAGAATCTCCTAAACTGACCAATTTAGAGCATTTTACTGACCGATGACCAAAAAAGTCAATATATCGACCGACCCGGAATTCCATGTCCAACAGGTCAGCGAGGCAGTGGCCAAGCGGCTTAGGGAGGTACGCAAGCAGCAGAAAATCTCTCTTGATGAGCTTGCCCGTCGCTCTGGCGTCAGCAAGGGAATGGTAGTAGAGATTGAAAACTGCAAAGCGAATCCAAGTATCGGCATCCTGTGCAAGATCTCCGCAGCCCTTGGGTTGTCCGTCGCTGACGTCGTGAATGTGGCGAGCACCCCCACTGCCCGCCTAATTGACGCGCAGGAGATTCCGACGCTCTGGAATGGGCCCGAAGGTGGCACAGCTCGCTTACTCGCAGGCACAAGCGGGCCTAACATGATTGAGCTGTGGAAGTGGGAAATCAAACCTGGTGAGTTTTTCGAGTCCAGTGGCCATCCCACAGGCACCTTCGAGCTGTTTCATGTTGAACAAGGTACGTTGACCCTGGAGATCAGCGAGACAACGCTCATCATTGAACAGGGGTGTTCAGCAGTTGCGAAAACAGACGTCCCCCACCGGTACATCAACAATGGAAAAAAGACAGTCATTTTCGCCATGACCGTAGCCGAGCTTCATCAGTAAGGTTCCTTAGGTAAAAAAAAGCCTCCCGGATAGGGAGGCAAAGAGGGTTACCTACGAAGATCAGGGATTCGGGAGGTTGCATGAGGTCTCCCGAATGAATTTCAGTTACTAAAGGTCTCGTCTAGGGCCGCCGAAATGTCCTTGATCAGGTCGTCAGCATCTTCGAGACCAATCGAAAGACGCAGGTGACCATACTCAAGGAACTCTTTTGGATAGTGCTCAGAGCCACCGCGGGCCTCAGGGCCCACGTGAACGATGAGCGATTCATCGTGACCGATGGAAACGGCTGAAGTAATAACCCTCAGTTTCGCAACAAAGCGGTTCTGCTTGTCAGAGTTGCCTTTCACAGCAAACGCCATGACACCGCCAAACCCTTTGCCTTCGAACTGACGACGGGCCAGCTCGTGCTGAGGATGGGACGGTAGGCCCGGGTAGTAAACGTAGGCAATGCGTTCATCGGAATCCAGGAACGCAGCCACCTTCTCAGCCGTCGCGAGATGCTGACGGATGCGCAGGGGCAAGGTTACTGAACCACGCATTATCAGCCAGGCATTGAATGGAGAAATGACAGCACCCAGGTCAACCAAGGCGTCATGCTTGATCTTCCCGATCAATTCTTTGCTGCCAATCACAACACCACCCATGGCGTCACCATGACCATTGATGTACTTGGTAAGGGAGTGAACGACCAGATCAGCCCCTTTGCTCAAGGCGCGGAAGAACGGCGGCGGTGTGAAGGTTGCGTCGACCGACAGAAGAGCACCATGCGCTTTGGCAATTTCTGCCAAGCCTTCGATATCAGCGACCTTAGTGGTCGGGTTCCCGATGGACTCAGTATGGATCAGCTTGGTGTTAGGCTTCATTGCCTTACGCACTGCGTCCAAATCCCCCATGTTGACGAAGGTCGCTTGAATGCCATAGCGCTCAGGAAGCAGCTCTGCGAACAGACGCCACACCGCTTCGTAGGTCACGTCGCCGACGACAATGTGGTCTCCACTTTTCAGAAAAGTGAAAAACACCGAGTGCAGTGCAGCAACGCCAGTCGCAAATGCGGCTGCAGCCTCACCTCCCTCAATAGCTGCTAGTTTCTTCTCCAGGCACACTTGGTTGTGGCCCGCGTTACGGGTGTAGACCAACCCATCTGGGCTCGACCAGTCCATGTCTTCCGGGTCATCAGGAAGACGATAAGAGTTTGCCATGACCAGCGGGGTGCGCACGGCGCCGGTGGTGACGTCCATAACGTTGCCACCATGAACTGCCTGGCTGCTAACGCCCAACGTGGCCAAGTTTTCTTTATCAGGACGCATCTTAATACCCTCTTGCTTATTGAGCTTCTTTTAATGTGGGCTTAACAGCCAACTCTTCGTTTGCTTCAGCAGCTGTGGTTAAAACCAACTCCTGATTTTCATCAAACTTCAATTTTCCGTTTGCGATTCCGTAAACTCGACCTCGAACCACATACCAACCAATCACAAGAACCGCTGCGTAGAAGGGGATAGACGCAGCGGAGTACGTACCTACTGGGTAGTCGCAAGCAATCAGAATGAAGACCAAAACGAAGAATGCCAGCGTTGCGTAACCGCTATAAGGCGCGAACAACATCCTGAATTTAGGCCGCTCAATAAGGCCTTGCTGGGATAGCTTGAAGAGTTTGAGCTGGCAGAGAATAATCACTCCCCAAGCACCAAGCATCAAAATGGCCGTCAACGACATGGCAATTTCAAAAGCTTGACCGGGCAGAAATGCATTCATTGCAACGCCAACCAGGGAAGCAATTGTCGTGAACATAATCCCTGCAAACGGCACCCCATTGCTGTTCATTTTCACAAGGAATGGCGGCGCGGATCCTGTTACAGCAAGGGAGCGGAGAATACGTCCGGTGGTGTAAATCCCGGCATTGAGGGATGAAATGGCAGCAGTGAACAACACCATGTTCATGATTGCATCAGCACCGCGCACCCCAATGGCACCGAAGAAGGTCACCAATGGACTCACTCCTGGGATATAAGAGGAGCTCGGCATAAGTAGCGAAAGCAGCAATATAGTGCCAACATAGAAAACAACAATACGGAAGACAACTGCTCGAATGGCTTTAGGCATGACCTTTTCAACATCTTTGGCCTCCCCTGCGGCTGTGCCAACAAGTTCAATACTACCGTAAGCGAATACCACACCCTGTATCAAAATTACAGCCGGCATCACACCATAAGGGAACCACCCCCCATGATCAGAAATCAACTGGAACCCAGGAACATGGCCGTCGATGGGTGTACCAAAGATAACCATGTACACACCCACGCAGAGGAATGTAACCAGGGCTGCTACTTTAAAAAAGGCAAACCAGAATTCCAGCTCGCCAAAAATTTTTACAGATACCAGGTTAATACCAGTAATAATCGCTAGCACACCCAGTGCGGAGGCCCATTGTGGGACGTCTCCGAGGAATGGAACATACGCCTTGAAGAAATTCAGGTAAAGCGCGGTCGCAGTGAGTTCAGCAATCGCAACCGTTACCCAGTTTGTCCAATACATCCAACCCGCTGCATAAGCCAGTTTTTCACCATAGAACTCTCGGGCATAAGACACAAATGACCCGGTGGACGGCCTGTGGAGAACCAACTCACCGAGAGCGCGAATGATGAACCACGCAAAGACACCGCACACAGCAAATGCAAAAACAAGTGACGGGCCGGCCTCAGAAAGTCGAGCACCTGCACCCAAGAACAAACCGCTGCCAACCGCCCCGCCAATCGCAATCATCTGTATTTGACGAGCTCGCAACGTCTTTTTGTAACCGACGTCCTCCGCACCAACATACTTAACCCTGCTTGCACGCTCAGTAGCTGGGCCAGCAGTTACACTCTCTTTAAAGCTCATACGCCAACACCTTGTTATTGTATTACGGCAAGGTGCAAGACATACACACCTTACATACGCAGCATATTCACATCGAAAAACTATCACCTCGCACACTCCAACCCAGGTAGGCCAGGATGGGGCGAGTAGAAAGTTTATAAACGCACAGATAGTTAGTGAGAACCGCCAATAAAAGCTTGAACTTCTATCTCCACATCCACACCCAGTACCAGTTCAGAAACGACTGTCGAGCGCGCAGGCAGATTTGTGCCGAAGAATTCTTTGTAGACTTCATTCAAGCCATCAAAATGACTCAGATCTGATAGCCATACTGTTGCTTTGACGACTTGGTCAAAACTGGCCCCAGTAGCGGCCAAGGTTTCACCAATGCGCAGGCAGACTGCTTTGGTCTGAGCCCTGATGTCACCCTTGATGATTTCACCGGATGCGCTAACGGGAATCTGCCCTGAAAGGAATAGAAAACCACCCGCCTTCACAGCTCTGGAAAGAGGGAGTGGTGCCTGGCTAGGGTATCGTTGAATAAGGTTGCTCATTATCGCTCCCCTGATCTTAAATAAAGGGGCACGGATGCCCCTCCTTTACTACCTGACGAAAACCGGCCCCTGAATTGGCTTCAGACGTTATTCACTGGGCCCGTTCAAGCAAATGACCTTAGGCTGGGTCATATCTTCGTAGGCGAAGCGCACACCCTCACGCCCCATGCTGCCGTACTTGAAGCCACCGAATGGCATCGCATCGAAACGGTAGTCAGACGAGTCGTTGATCATCACACCACCCGCCTCAAGCAGCTTTGCTGCCTTCATAGCGGTGTTCAGATTGCTGGTGAAGATGCCAGCGTGCAGGCTGTACTCTGGCTCATTGGCAAGCGCCAGCGCATCTTCAAGCGTGCTGACCTCCTGCAAGATGACGATGGGGCTGAACACCTCTTCCTGCCAGACCTTGCACTCAAAGCTCACGTCTTCCAGGACGGTTGGATAGAACAGAGTGCCCTCCCGCTTGTTACCAAGCAGAACTTTGGCACCCTTGCTGACAGCTTCCTGTACGGAGTCTTGTGCACGTTTGGCCGCTGCCTCAGAGATCATCGGGCCGACGTCCGTCGCCTCGTCTGCCTGATTACCCACTACCAAAGCGCGGGACTGCTCGACGAACTTCTCCTTGAAGATCTGGTAGATCTTGCTGTCGATCAGGATGCGTTGGGTACCGATGCAATTCTGCCCTGCTGCCCAGTACGCGCCAGAAACGCACGACTCAACGGTCGACTCAAGCTCGCAGTCGGCCATGACGATTACTGGCGCATTACCGCCAAGATCCATTGCCATCTTCTTGAGCCCTGCAGTCTTGGTAATCTGCTCGCCTGTAGCAAAGCCACCTGTGAAGGAGATCATCCGCACAGCGCGGTGAGCAACCAACGCCTTACCCAGCTCAGCATCACCGGTAGCCACCGAAACAACTTCAGTAGGCAACCCAGCCTTGTTCAGGTAGGTCACCAGCTTGACGGCGGACAGCGGAGCGAGCTCGGAAGGCTTCAGCACCACCGAGTTGCCGCCGGCGATAGCCGGGCCCAGCTTATGAGCAACCAGGTTCAGCGGGTCGTTATAGGGGGTGATAGCCAAGATCACGCCCAAAGGCTCGCGAGTGAACCACCCTTGGCGAGATTCAGAACCAACATAGGAGTCGAATGGAATCACCTCGCCTGCGTTACGCTTGGCCTCTTCAGCCGAAAGCTTGAGCGTGTTTACACAACGAAGGACTTCCTTGCGTGCTTGGCGAATTGTTTTACCAGACTCCGCTGAAATGAGTTTCGCGAAATCATCCTTGTCCTTCTCCACCAGTGCAGCTGTGTGCTCCAGAATACGAGAACGCTCAGCACGAGAAAGGTTGCGAGCGGTCACAGCACCGTGCTTGGCAGTTTCGATCACCAAGTGAGCAGAAGTTGCGGGAACCTTGGCCACCTCACCAATCACAGAACCATCAAACGGGTCGAATACTGTGATCTCTTCGTAATCTGTGGACAGAGCCAGACTCAAGCTGTTCATATTCAGATCGCCTGTTTGGTTTTGTTCTTGTGGATGCTGATGATGTCGGACAGCAGTGCGTAGGCAGTTTCAATACGGCCAGCACCAGCACCTACAACAGTGACCGGGCCCAGGAGGTTGGTTTCAAAGCTGACAGCATTCGTTGCGCCACTTACCCCGGCCAATGCATCAGAGTTCGGAAGAAGTTGCGGGCTAACCGAAGCAGTCACAGTACCAGCCGGGGTGCGCTGTGCACTGCCAATGAGCTTCCAGCGCGAGTTATTTTGAGCGGCATTCTGAATATCTTGTGCAGTGATGTTCGAGATGCCTTCACAGCACACATCGTTCGGAGTCAGCTTCGCACCCAGCAGTTCATTTGCCAGGATCACTACCTTCAGACGTACATCATGACCTTCAACGTCAGCAGTTGGATCTGCTTCGGCATAGCCCAGCTCCTGAGCCTCCGACAATGCGTCACCGAAGTTGAGACCGGCTTGCATGCTGCTGAGAATGAAATTGGAAGTTCCGTTCAGAATGCCCTTGAAACCAGTGATTTCCGAACCGGCCAATGTTTCTTGCGCCAGACGGATCACCGGAGTACCGCTCATCACGGCACCTTCAAACTCAAAGGCTGCACCATTCGTCGCAGCCAGCTTCTTCAGCGCAGCCGAGTGGAGAGCCACTGGGCCTTTGTTTGTAGTCACAACGCTAATGCCCTTTTCCAGAGCCCAGCGACAGAACGTGGTTGCTGGCTCACCATCAACCGGATTGGTGAAGGTGGCCTCAGCAACAATATCTGCACCGGAAAAACGAATGACCGTCTCGTTGGCCGGCTCGGCGCTACCATTCTCCAGGGCTGCGAAGGCACCTTTGGCTGCAGGCACAGCTACCAATTTCTTAGGATCCAGGCCGTCCTTACCGATCACCGAACCCAAGAAAATGTCGCTAACGCCAACGATTTTCAGCGTAAAGCCAAGCTCGGCAGCCCACAGTTCATTCTTCTCGGCAACCAGTTGGGCCAGAGCGCGGTTAACACCGCCGAAACCCAGCAAAGCAATTTTGTATTCAGTCACAGCAACGGCCTCATTTTGTTGTTTACCACTGGAGGAAATCGTAAGCTGCAACCCTGCTTAACCGAATATGCCAAACAGACAGATCTTGCTAGCAAAATGCTCGTATAGTATGTCGCTTTGCTTGTGCACTATTTTGTATGAGACAGCACAAAAGAAGTCACCGTATTCACAACCCCAGGCAGACTGGAAATATCAGTCCAGACCTTATTAATTCTATCCGGAGAACTCGCCTCAACGGTCAGAACGATATCAAGATCACCACTCATAACATTGCAAGCGATCACCTCAGGAATCGCAGCGACAGAGCGCACTACGTCTGCACCCCTCATGCGATCCTGCCTGTACACAAAAACCAGTGCTCGTATCGGTGGATGGTCTGAAGACGCAGCCCCCTTCACAATCGTATATCCTTTGATATACCCGTCTCGCTCCAAGCGCTCAATCCTGAGCCGAACAGCGTTTCTAGAAAGATTAACTTTCAGCGCAATATCGTTGTGAGCTAAACGCGAATTCCTGGTTAGTTCTTCGATGATCCTTTCATCGACTTTGTCCAAAGTGCGTTTCATCGCTACCTCCGGATCGCGTAAAGCAATCACTCACACATAAAATTATTACTTAGCTGCCCTGGCCAAGCCTCTTAAGCTCAGCCGAGCCAAACCCGGCATCAGGGCCAGGGCTCATCCGTTGGCCCACCAAGGTGGGGGAGCCAAGATCTCGGCTATCAGCTCTGGTCAGCAGGCACGCTCACAGCTTCGTGCCATCGACCGAAAAAGTCAATATACTGACCGTCGCCACACCAACCGCCCTTTGCCAGGAAGGCAAAGCCAACCCAGTCCCACATGGGCGAAGGAGAAAAAATGACTGCCAAAGACGTTTTTCACTCGATGTTTCAGTACAAAGCTTGGTCTGAAGCCGAGCTATTCAAAATCCTCACAGAGTCTCCAAGCACGTTCACTGCGCCGCATCTGACAGAAGCTTTATGGCATCTCGCTCACATCAACATCGTGGACAACCTGTTTAAGGGGAGGCTGCTGGGTGACCCCATGCCCTGCAGCTCAACCACTACAAGCGAACCGCAACATTTGTATGACCTATCGTTAAAATTTTCTAAAATGAACAACTGGTTTGTTAACTACACCAAATCTGTGACGGAGGCAGAGCTTGAAGAAAGGCTGAACTTTTTGTTTGCAGATGGGAAGCCAGGAGATATGAAAAAGTCAGAAATGTTGAGCCATGTCTTCTCGCATGGACTGCTGCATCGTGGGATGGTCAGCGGCCTACTACCGTTTGCAGCAAGTGAAGGCTGGCAGGATCACTTCACGACGTTCTTGAAACAGTAAATATAATTCAGCCTTAATTTTATAAGGCTTGCGGCGTTTCATTTCCCAGATCAAATAGCGATAGGGCGACCGTGAAGAAGCAAAACCCTTCAAGCAGGGACTAGACATGTACTTACCGACATATTTCAGCGAGCATCAAAAGGAAGCGTTACACACCATAATAATGGATAATCCATTTGGTACGTTGGTAACCCATGGGCCAGCTGGACTCGATGCCAATCATCTTCCTTTCGAGCTTGAACCAAACATTGGTGCATTGGGGGTGCTCAGTGCCCATGCTTCAAAAGACAACCCCCTACTCAACGAAGTAAAGCATTTGGATGAGGTACTGGTGGTATTCCAGGCAGGCAATGCTTACATTTCACCTACCTGGCTACCGAGCAAAAAAGACACCGAGCGACAAGTGCCAACCTGGAACTACAAGGTCGTCCATGCAAAGGGACGCATCAAGCTTATCCACGATGAGGCCCACGTCCGCAAACTGGTTGCCAAGCTGACCAAGCGTCATGAGGCCTCAATGGAAAGGCCTTGGAAAATGTCTGACGCCCCTAAAGAATATATCAGCGAACTCCTTGATAGAATTTTTCTAATTGAGATTGAAATAACTGATCTTGTCGGGAAGTTCAAATTAAGTCAGGATGATGGGGCGAAAGACATGGTCGGTGCGGGCACGGCCCTCAAGGAGCTTGGAGAGCATAACGTCGGAGATGCCATGCTCGAAGCAGCCAAGAATCTCTAGCCCAATGGATTGTGGGATGGGCTGAACCTAAACCGCTGCGTTCAAGGCGCTTGTAAAGCGCAGCCCCGGATCATTGAAAGAATCAGTGAGCCGGGGCAGTGGCTCGGGGATTTCACCGATAGCAGCCTGATGCTTCTTAGCCGATCGTCCGAGACGGACGTATGCAAAGGTCATCATATTGACTTTTTCGGTCACCGGCACATACAGTAACTCAAGCTCGAATTTTCCCCGGCTTGGCAGTAGAGGTTTAGCTTTTTGACATTGCACATGGTTGAGGCTCAGCAACCGCAAGTGCCGTACTGGACTGCCACTCAGTCAGCGCAATCGATACCAACGCCATTGTCCAGAACAATGGATATTCCCAACCGCCTCCGGTGTTGCTGAATAACCAGCCATTGCCCGAATGCGCCCAGGTTGCGCCTAGTAAGATAGGAACTGCAGCAGTTGCTGCAATATGGGGTTTTAGTCTCAAGATAAGCATGCCCCCCGTGACAATCTCCACCAAGAGCGTTACCCAAGCCAAGAACCCGGGAAGTCCGATAGACTCGAAAAATGCGACCGTCCCTGCCATCGTGAATACAAACACCTTGAGATAAAGCGAGTGCGTGATTAGTGCGACACCTGCAGTGAGTCGAAGAAATAAGCGACCGAAGTACGCAGGGTTAAAATTAGTCATGTCAGCTCCTTCATCTATGCAGTGCCGTTTGCCCTGCTTACGACTAATTCTGGTGGCTACTTGAATTCCAAACAATCTGCTTTTTCACCAAACAGGACTGCAAGAATGCACAACTGGGACTGGGATGATCTACGGTTAATCCTCGCAGTAGCTGAACATGCATCGTTTGCAGCAGCAGCCAGGCACCTCAATGTAAATCACACCACCGTCCTACGGCGAGTGAATACATTTGAGCAGGCACACGGGTTACGAATTTTCAATCGGCTTGCCACAGGGTATACGCTGACTGAAGCCGGTGAGGAACTGCTGCGGACTGCTGAAATAATGAGAGGAGCCGTAAGCGACCTATCGCTTCGACTTGAAGGAAAAGACCTCAAGCTGGAGGGGACACTTCGAATTACCACCTGCGATACGATTATGGGCTCGATCCTTCCTCAGATTCTTGAGAAATTCAGCAAGCAAAATGAGAAAATCGTAGTTGAATTGTCAACTGGGCCTTTTGTCACTGACTTGGCGCAGCGACATGCAGATGTGGCTATCCGGACTGGAGATAACCCCACCGAGTCCCTTATTGGCAGGCACCTCTCCGATGTCCGATTCGCCCTGTACGCATCCATTGAAATGGCTGGGTTGCTAGAGTGTGTCGACCCCTTGACCTTCACCAAGTGGATCTCACCTGACCTGACTTTCAGCCAGATGGCTGTCACGAAATGGATTCAATCAACAATCCCAGCCAGTTCAATCATCTTCAAGGCTGACTCGTTGATCTCGTTGCGCCAGGCCGCGCTAGCGGGGATGGGAATTGCCCCTCTACCCCGCTATCTGGGAGATAACACGCCAGGCCTTGTCAGGCTCAAATCGGATGCGCTGGATCCGTTCACAACTGGCCTCTGGATCCTTACACATCGCGACCTGCGGCATACCGCAAGAGTTCGCGAGTTCATATCGTTCGTGAGCGACGAACTGAGGCAGCGCAGCTTTTAAGTCTCTCATGCCAGCAGTGCGTCACGGGCGGGCCATTCACATCCGGGCGTCACGTCCGGAATGAAGCAACCAGACCCCTGAGCCGCTCGATCTGCGACTGCAGGTTCTCGCAGGCACTCAAGGTTGACCGGAGGTTTTTCACGTTTTCTGTGTTCAGGCTATTGATCTGCGCGATATCAACGTTGAGAGACTCAATGACAGAGGACTGCTCCTCGGTGGCGGTCGCCACAGATTGATTCATGCCATCGATATCGCCGACATGGTGATTGATAACGTGAAGGCACGCCCCCGCCTCATTCGCTACCGCCATGCCTTGCTCACTCAGATGACCACTCACCTCCATCCGATTGACGGCTTCTTGGGCGCCTGCCTGTAGCTCATCGATCATCACATGAATTTCTTGAGTTGAAGCCTGCGTTCGATATGCGAGGCTACGAACCTCATCTGCGACAACGGCAAATCCCCGACCAGCCTCTCCTGCTCGGGCTGCCTCGATCGCAGCATTGAGAGCAAGCAAATTGGTTTGCTCCGAAATACCCTTGATGACCTCCAGAATGCGTCCAATGCTGACCGTTTTATCGTTCAACGATTCAATGCTGCCCGACGCCAGCCGAAGATTGTCAGAGAGATCACTCATCTTGGAGATGGTACCTGCAACCACCTTTCCTCCCTCATGAGACTGACTCCGAGCTTTTGCTGCCTGTACCGAGGCATCGCCGGCATTGCGGGCGATCTCTTGAGCAGCCGCACCAAGTTCATGAATCGCTGCCGCTACGCTATCCGTTCGCTGCGCCTGCTCGCCAGACATCGACAGGGAGCCCGCAGATGACGTGGTGACACGCTTCACCTCAGTAAACACCAACTCAGTTGCGGTGGAAACATCACGAATCGAATTGTGTATCCGCTCTACAAACACGTTGAAATCCTGGCCCAGCATACCGAACTCGTCTTGGGATTTAACCTCAAGGCGCTTTGTTAGGTCTCCCTCCCCCCTGGCAACGTCCTTCATTGCAACACTCATGCGTCGTAGAGGGTGCATAAGCCAGTAAATCATGACGCCCAGGAGCAGTATTGTCGCAGCGACGGTGATCGATGTAGCTATGACCGCCGCAAATCTGAAGCCAGCCAGCTCTTGGAACGCTTTGTCCTTGTCAAGCGCCAAGCCAACGTACCACTTGACTGCAGGAAGCCCATTGATCGCCGCAAACATGACCAACTCGCGCTTGCCTGCCTGCTGCACCTCATGGAGCTCACTGCCAAACCCATCCTTGCCGCCGGCGTAGACCGAAGTGAAATCCTTCATCAAAAGGTCACGATTAGGGTGGACTAATATTTTGCCATCCGAATCAACCAGGAATGCGTAGCCCATGCTTTTGAGTTCTACCGAACTTAGCATCTTCTCAACGGTATCAAGCGGCAAATCACCCGCCACAACGCCTTGCACGCTGTCTTTATCAATGACTGGCGCCGCAACAGTAAGCATCAGCTTGCCGTTGGTATCATCTCGATAGGGCTCTGTTAGCACGGTGCGCTTTTGCGCTTCTGCTGCCTTGTACCAAGGTCGCGTACGGGCATCATAACCAGACGGCATTTCATCTTGAGGACGAATAAAAAACTCCCCCTCCGCATTACCAAAGTAGGTGAATGAAAACACTGACTTCAGAACTGATTGATCAAGCACAGAAATCAATTTCTCTGGGACTGAAGAGCCCGCGAGCAACTCCTTCAAGCTATCAAGCAACAGCAATCGCCCAGACATCCATTGTGAAATACCATTAGCAGTGGAGTTACTCACACCCGAGAGCTTAGTTTCAATCCCCCGGTACAGTGCATCACGCTGTAGCATGTCGTTGTAAGCGGCGAAGCTAGCAAAAGAAGCTGCAACCACTAGCGCAGCAGAGATTATGATCTTATGTGAAAACATCAATTTCATTGACGATCGTCCTATCGCCGAAATAAAAAGGCCAAACATTGGCTATTATTTGAGACCGTTCGACAGGAACTGCTGGAGGCGCTCACTACGAGGATTGGTTAAGATGTCCGCTCCACCCTGCTCTTCCACCAGCCCTTGGTGTAAAAACAGGATCTGGCTAGAGACTTGTTTTGCGAAGGCCATTTCGTGTGTCACCATCAACATGGTTCGCCCCTCTTCCGCCAGCGCCTGCAACACCTTCAGCACTTCACCAACAAGCTCAGGATCCAAAGCCGATGTTGGTTCATCAAAGAGTAAGATCTCAGGCTCCATCGCTAACGCCCGGGCAATAGCAACACGTTGTTGCTGCCCACCAGACAAAAAGCTTGGGTACTGTGATGCAACCCTAGAGGGAAGGCCGACCTTATCCAAATATTGACGTGCTGCCTGCTCTGCATCAGCTTTCTTAACACCTAGGACACGCTGAGGTGCCAAGGTAATGTTGTCCAGCACACTCAAATGGCTCCACAGATTGAAGTGCTGAAATACCATGGCCAAACGGGTGCGCAGCCGCTGTAGATCTGCGGCATCAGCCACTCGCAACCCGTGTCTATCTTTAACCATCCTGATCACTTGCCCGTCGAGCGTCATAGCGCCGTCAGTAGGCGTCTCCAGGAAATTGATACAACGCAAGAAGGTACTTTTGCCAGACCCACTGGCACCTATTAGGCTGATCACATCCCCTTTATGGGCTTTTAGCGATACACCTCTCAGAACTTGGTGATCACCATAGCTTTTGTGAAGATTTTCAACGGTCAGCTTGTACCCTAACTCAAGGCCTTTGCCCATGTGCTGGTTCTGCTCAATGCTATTGGTTATTATTAGACTGGTCATCAGCGGCATTCCTAAAGTCAATGAGCGGGCCCAAGAAAGGACAGCCAGCGGCGCTCAGCTAAGCGAAATAATCCTACAAGTGCAAACGAGAGAACCAAATAGATCAAGGCTCCAATCCCAAAAGAATGGAACGTCAAGAACGTTTCTGAGTTCGCGTCACGTGCAACTTTCAAGATATCCGGGATGGTGGCAGTGAAGGCTACCGAGGTCGAGTGCAACATCAATATCACTTCATTACTGTAGTACGGGAGAGCCCGCCTCAGCGCAGAAGGCACTACTACGAATGCGTTTAACCTCAAGCCATTCAGCCCATAGGCCTTAGCTGCCTCAAGCTCGCCATACGGAATATTTCTGATTGCGCCCGCAAAAATCTCGGTTGTATACGCGCACGTATTCAGCGCAAAGGCCAGGATCGTACAGTTCATCGCATCTCTGAAGAATTCGTCCAGCAAAGGCTGTGAGCGCACGGCAGCGATGCTGTAGATCCCCGTGTAGCAAATCAGTAGCTGAATGTACAGCGGCGTCCCCCTGAACAAGTAGGTATAAAATTGGACAGGCCAACGTATATAAGCTCGCTCTGAAACCCTCGCAATGGCTAGGGGAATCGCCCCAAAAAAACCTATGAAGATTGAGGCGGTCAGCAGCCACAGCGTCATGGCCAGCCCCGTCATTTCCGTCCCATCCGTGTACAGGAAAGCCTTCCAATACTCCTGCAGTAATTCAATCATTGCAGAGCCTCGCGAGAGCCAGCGGAATATTTACGTGCAAGCCTGCGCAATACGAAGTTTGATAGCGTCGTAATGAGTAAGTAAACGAGGGCCGCCAACACTAGAAAGTAAAATAGCTGAAAAGTGCTTTTACCGGCGTCCTGGGCGGCCTTTACCAGATCTGCAAGACCTATGATTGAGACCAACGCTGTTGCCTTGAGCAAAACAAGCCAGTTATTGCCAATACCAGGAAGCGCAAAACGCATCATCTGGGGGAAGGTAATAAGGAAAAAACGTTGGGATCTGCTGAGACCATAAGCCACTGCCGCTTCCCGCTGCCCCTTAGGGACGGAAAGCATGGCTCCTCGGAATGTTTCCGTGAAATAGGCGCCGTAGATGAACCCGAGAGTTATCACGCCGGCCGCAAATGGGTCAATTTCGATGTAATTCCAGTCCAAATACTGCGTCAGGCTGGTTAACCACGTCTGCAGGCTGTAGAAAATGAGCAGCATCAGCACAAGGTCTGGTACCCCACGAATCAGCGTGGTGTATATCTGAGCAGGTAACCGAGCTATAGCTGAGGAGGAAAGCTTAGCGCTAGCGCCAATTAGGCCTAATATGACGCTCACTGCCAAGGACAGCAAGGACAGCTTGATGGTCATCCAGGTGCCCTTCAGCAGCAGCGGCCCAAAGCCCTGCATGCTAAGCCCTGGCAGACCAACAGCTTCAAAAAAGTTATCAATCATGATCGGACGACTCTTGATGAAATAACGCGCCTATGCGGGATAGGCGCATACCATTACTTACCGCTGTAAAGGTTCAGATCACCAAAATACTTCGTTTGGAGCTTGGCGTAGGTTCCGTTTTCGTGGATTGCCTTGATGGCGCTGTTCAGCTGCGCCTTGAGTTCATCATTGCCTTTGACAACTGCGATGGCCGTTTTGGAGGGAAGCAACTCGCTTTCGACTTGCTCGCTCATCTCATAATCAGCACCTTGAGGAGAGCTTAGAAATCCTGCTTTGGCCTGGAGTGTGTCCTGGATAGAAGCATCGAGCCGGCCCGACACAAGATCGTAGTAGACTTGGCTCTGGTTTTGATACGACTGAACATTAACACCCGCCTTCTTCAAAACCGCCTTAGCGTAGCCTTCCTGAATGCTGCCTTGGAAAAAGCCAACACGCTTGCCTTTGAGTGAATTCACATCCGCACTGAGCCCAGAGCCCTTTTTATAGACATACGATGTTGGGCCGGAGAATAGCTCATTTGTGAAATCGACTGCTTTTTCACGTACAGGCGTCACCGTCATAGAGGACAGAACTCCATCGAACTTATTGGCTCGAAGCCCAGGAATCAGCCCATCAAAATCACTTTCGACCCATTTGCACTTAGCCTTGAGCTCAGCGCAAATCGCATTTCCCAGGTCAATATCAAACCCGACAAGGTCGCCATCTGGAGCCTTGGACTCGAAGGGAGCGTAATTGGCATCTACGCCAAATCGAATCTCTTTATACTCTTTTGCCTGCGCCAGGCTGATGCAAAAGGGAAGCGTAGCCAAAACAAAAAGCTTACGGAGTGACATCATTTGGAAATCCCTAGATATTGTAATTAATTTAAGGGCCAGCAATTTCAACGGCCTATGCTCGTCAAAACCACACTTATCCATGAGCGCTGCACGCCTAAGCGCCTCCGTGCATGGCTGCTGTCATCTTGCTCATGATGTCATGCTACGCCATAAGTTGATCGGCACAAGATGGCATTAAGCTCGTACTGGCAAGCATTTTGCTCGGCATAGATAGCAATATGCTCGTAGCTTTCTCTACTTTTTAAAACCTAGGGACAGAGTTAGAGCCGTGTAGAGCTAAGAGGATCGCCTGCGAGACGCAGAGGATTGCTCTTAAGTGTCCAAATACCAAGATTCCTCATCTAGCAGAACGCATCACCCACCATCAAATTGACGCCAGATGTAACAGTGTACGGTGTTACTCCGTGTTCATTGACGTCGGAGAGTGGGCGCTCGTAGGCGCCCCATCCCATCAAACAACGGTAGGCTTTATGGCCTTTTCGATACGCTGACGTCCTGCGTGAGTAAGCTTATTTACTCCAGCTTCCTTGGCAACCGCGTAAACCAGTCCTTCTCCAACATGCCCGTGTTTAGTCATTTCATCCACCAAGGCGCGTAGTTCAGACAAGCAGATGTCAGCGAGTGGCCGCGTTGAATCGTCATCACCTGGTCTCCGGAAGACGACGTTCGCCTCCGAGTCTAAATGTAAGGGCCAGAAGAAGGTTCCGGACTGCTCCTCTTCATGGGAACGGAATCGTGCGCGGGCAATTTGATCGACACGATCGCGAATGCGTGAGCCCGTTCTGACCCAGCCATGAGCACGGGCGATACGCCGTGCTAGCACCGAATCAAGCACTGGCCCCTCCTCTGACACCACATGGGCGATCATCCGTTCCAGAGTAGACGTATAGTTCGCTTCGAAGAATCGATCTGGGTCAACACCTTCCACAGCCTCAGTCGGGTCTGCTTCCTTGTAAACCAGATGCTCCACCGGCACATGAGGAATCACAATTTCTTCTACTTGAGCCGCGGCAGCTCTGGCGTATTTCAACTCAGGCAATGCGCCGGACGGATCATTGGCTTCAGCAACAGGGGTGGAAGCGACCACAGCGACCTGATCCACCACTTCGATCACTTCTGCCATCGCGGCATCGATTTTCAAGCGCTCCGCCTCATGCGCAGCATCGATGACGGCTTGCTTGGCTCTCGACTTAGCGAGGAGCTCCGTCAATTGCTGATGAACCTTTTCCGCAGTCCCTACAGCATCAACCCACCAGTCTGTCGACCAGATTCGCACGATCTCCCAGCCCAGACCACGTAGTACAAACTCTCGCAACTTGTCGCGATCACGGGCAGTTGCACTGCGGTGGTAAGTAGCGCCATCGCATTCCACGCCGGCAAGGAACCGCCCAGGTGCATCAGGATGAACGACTCCTAGGTCGACTCGGAACGACGACACGCCAATCTGGGTGTGAACCTGCCAACCCTTCTTGGCCAAGGCAGCTGCGACCGCCTCTTCGAATGGGCTGTCGAATCCGCCCACACTGCCGAAGTTAGCTTCTGCCAAGGCCCGCGGCCCACGCTCAGCAAACTCGAGGAAGTGCTTCAGATCACGCACTCCAACAGCTTGCGTACGGGCGAGGTCAATGTGCTCTGGGCGCAGCGTCGAGAACAATACCAATTCCTGGCGAGCACGAGTAATGGCGACGTTGAGGCGACGTTCACCACCAGGACGGTTCATCGGCCCGAAGTTCATCGACATCACGCCGGCAGCGTCTTTCCCATAGGTGGTCGAGAAGTAGATGATGTCGCGCTCGTCTCCCTGGACACTTTCCAGGTTCTTCACGAACACAGGCTCAAGCTCAGATTCAGCAAAGTAGGAGTCAAGCGACGGATCTTTCCGACATGCCTCATCCAGCATGTCCATGATGAGCTTCTGCTGCTCACCATTGAACGTGACGACACCCACGGTTCGACGACTCTCTCGGAAGACAGGCGACTGAAGGCGAGCAACGAGGTCAGCGACCAGCGCTCTTGCTTCAATAAGGTTGGTACGTGAACCACCCTTGTCGTAGACACCTGCTACTGGGCACAAACGCACTGCCTTGTCAGCTGTGAACGGTGATGGGAAGGTCACCAGCTTCGAGCCATAGTAGCGCTGGTTTGAGAAGGCGATCAGACTCTCGTGGCGACTGCGATAATGCCAGTTCAGGTTACGCATCGGCAGGTTCGCGCTGATGCATTCATCCAGGATGCTCTCGAGATCGGCTTCGACATCCTCATCATCAGCTGTGGACTCGGCGCGGTCAAAGAACGAGGTCGGCGGGAGCTGTTTCGGGTCGCCCACCATTACAACCTGCTTTCCTCGTGCCATTGCACCAATCGCATCCCAAACCGGAATCTGAGAAGCCTCATCGAAGATGACCAGGTCGAACGGAGTCGAAGCCGGCGGCAAGTATTGGGCGATCGAAAGCGGGCTCATTAACAAGCAAGGTGTCAGCTTGGTGAGCGCTTCCGGTGCCCGAGTCATCAACTCACGCAATGGAATATGCTTGGTTTTCTTGCCCATCTCATGACGCAGCAAGCCCCACTCAGAAGAGCGGCTCACGCTGTCCTGACTTGGCAGGTCAGCACACAGCCGAGCACGGAGCCAGTCCTTCGTCAGCTCGGTGAACTTGTCATCCAGCGCTCGGAAATCGCGAATACGCTGTTCGTGCTCAACACTGACAAACGTCCGGATCACTTCCTCATTATCGACAGTGGTATTCAGCCACCAGCGAGCGTAATTCACCTCGAAGACGCGGCGGACTTTTCCGGAGGTGATTGCTCCGCTTTCCATAGCTTGGACAATTGGGGCGAGGCCAACGGCGAAAGCCTCATCGCGCACCTTTCTCCAAGCACACCATGCCTTGAGTCGCGCCTCGGAAGAAACGACGGTCTCGCAATTTTTCTTGAGGTCATTCAACGAAAGATGTGCGGTCTCATCAGCACCGGCCTCGGTGAAGTGACCGATCGAAGTCAGATGCGATGAACGCTCCTGCAACAACGCAAGCTTTTCACGAAGGGCCACGCCTGCGAGAGCTATCGCACCTTCAGGCTCTAGCAAGGCGTTGCCATCTCCCAAGAGCGTTTGGAGGGGAGCCTTGTAAGCTGCGATGTGCTCCGGATTCAGCGCGAGCTTCGCAATAGCCGTTGCTACCTGCCCTTGGAACACCACAGCCTGACGTGCAACTTCAAGCTTGGTCTTCAGGTCACTCCAGACCGGTACCAGCTCTCGCAGGTCAGCCAGGTCGGACAGATCACGTTCAACCGCTGCCCGCTGCTTTAACAGGTCGAAGTCACCTTTAAGCAACGCTCCACAGCGGCCCTCCTGCACTTCTGGGTGATCATCAACAAGGCGACCACGCTCTTCGATATCTCGACGCTCAGCCTGGAAACGCAGCGCTGCAGTAAGGAGTTCAATGTTTGTGTCCTTGCCGCACCAAAGCTGCTGAGTGGTCGGGCCAAGGTCGGACAAGGCGGCCATATCGCTATTAAGGCGCGTCAGCGTGCGAAGTCGTCGCAGCTCTTCCTTCAAGGCGTCACCCAGCTGGCCTTGCTCGACCAACTGGAGCCCATCATCAATCCAGTCCGAGTCTGCTTGCTGGAGCCGAATGGCCTCTTGAAGCTTGATCGACGTTGAAAGCTGCTCAGCCACAGACTTTGAACCTTGCCAAACGGCAACGCACTCGTGTCCGGGCTCAAGCTCATCAATAGCACGGCGCACGGCGCGGATTTCTGCCCAGATGGCCAAATCTTTACCGTGATCGGCCTCGCCTGCAGTGGTTTGAGTCGGGGCTAGCAAACCTGCGATACGACGCTTACCGAACCAGGACTTTGGCCAGAACGATTCCTCGGCCTCTTTCCACTCACGCAGCAACAGATCGATGTCGAGCGATTCGATGGTATCGCCATAGGTCGCACTGAGCTGCTGCTTGAGCTCTTCTATTTGGCCAAGCAGTGCCACCGCCTGAGCAAGGACATCGGTGACACTCGCCGGCCAGGCTGGGCTGAGTTCACCGAAGGTGATGCGACGTTGCTGTAGCAACTCGATACCCTGCTTCGCTTCCGCCACAACGCGTGAAGGCCAGAGCGGCGAAAGCTTGCCGTTGAGTTCTCGGTGTTGTTCAACCCACGCACAGCCATCGCTCAGTCGTTGGGATATGGAGCGGGCATCAGGCCGCAACGCGAAGCGCCAATCCTGCCCTGCTGCCGCGGGCAGTGCCTGGGAAAGGACTGACAACCCCTCCAGTGCTGTCGCGGTGTATTCCGAAGTCGGGAACCCAACCAACTCAACGAACCGATCAGCCGCCCGCTGCACATCCAGCACAGCAGGCAATACATCGCGAGCTGCCTGTACCAGCTGTTGCTGCCAATGGGGTGACCATTCCGCCTGGCCTATAGCGGACAACGCATTGCCCACTAAATGGCCGTATCCCACAGCCTGCGCGTTCACTTCGAGGCGATCGGCCAACTCACGAAGCTCTAGTATGGCTTTCTGGTCATGCGTGTTAGGTGAAGCCCAACCGACAGGAGCAACAGCTTCATCGCCACCCGAAGTGACCGTGCCAATCGCATCGTAGATGGTGTAACCGTTGCGATGGCGCCGGTGCAGTCGCTCGACGTAAATGTTCAGGCTGTCGCGCAGCGTTGCGAGGCGCTGAGCCTCAACTTCCCATGCAGCGGAATCAACCTGCCCTTTCGCCTCCCAAGCGGACTGCAGCTGGGCCAGCACATCAGTTTTCCGAGCCTTGCTTGAGTGCAACTCGAGGCAGAACTCACCCAAGCCAATCTCACGGAGGCGACGATACACGACATCCAGCGCGGCGATTTTTTCCGAGACGAACAGCACGCGACGCCCTTGGGCAATCGACTGAGCGATCATGTTGGAAATCGTCTGGCTCTTGCCGGTACCGGGTGGGCCAATCAATACGAAGTCTTTGCCCTTAGCGGCCGCCATCACTGCAGCCAACTGAGATGAGTCAGATGGCAGGGGGCAGAAAACATCGGTCGGGCCGTAATCACGATCCAGCGATTGCGCCTCTGGGAACGGTGTATCCGAAATGAACGAGTCGCGTGGGGTATCCAGGAGGTGCTGAACGACAGGGCTCTGCCGCAGGTGCTCAGCGTTCTCGGCCAGATCCTTCCACATGAGGTATTTGGCAAACGAAAACATCGACAGCACGACGTCTTCGCTCAACTCCCACCCTGGGATGTCCTTGATGGCATGTCCGACCTTGTTCCAAATGCCGGCGATATCAAGACCAGAATCGTCCCGAGGCAACTCGTGCTCCAGGGAACCCAAGCCCAACTCGAAGTCCTGCCGAAGCATTTCAATAAGGGTTGGGTTGAAGCGCGGCTCATCATCGTGGAGCACCATGGTGAATCCGGAGCGAGCGCTCTTGCGCTCCAGCGTAACCGGAACCAAAACCAATGGCGCCTTGTACTTCTGCCCTGCCCTGTCCTCACGAGTCCAACTCAGGAAGCCGATGGCCAGGAAGAGCGTATTGGAGCCGCCTTCTTGCAGCGCTGTGCGAGCACCTCGGTACAGTTCGGTGAGTCGAACATCCATCTCGTTGGATGTCAGCGCAACGAACACCTCTCTGCGCTTAAGCGCATCCTCGGCATGCCGGCGACGAACATCCTCACGCTTGCGTTGCTCATACAGAGCGCGCTCCCTCGGATCAGCACCATCCATGAGGTCTGGACGGGTGAGCAGCTTCAGCGACTGACCACTGGCCAGTACATCCTCAAGAGCACCCGGGTCTGGAGACTCGAGCTTCAAAGCCCGCTTGCCCGTCTTGAAGTTGAGAAGGTTGTTTCGAAGCGACAGATCCAGCAGTTTGCGCTGCCAGCGGCCTAGACGATCAGCAGGATCGAGTTTGGAAAGATCTTCGACGACCACCTCATGCACTTCATCTGGCATGTCCAGGCCGTCTTCAACCAGCAGCGGTGCGGCCTCGTCCGGGTCTTCCAGAGCAACTCGTGGTATCTGAGCCTCGGAGCTCGCCAGGGGCTTGATGCGCTGCAGACGTGCGCGACGTATGTCTAGCAGCATCTCGAAGTCGCTGTCTGAGTCTTCAGCTATCTGCTTCGCTCCGCGCTCGACGGCATAGGAGAAAGACGGAGCAAGGTTCTGAGTAACAAGGGTGGTCTCGAAAAGAACCAGCTCGCGCAGCTTCACCCGTTTGCGCACCGCGGTCACATCATCAACCAGCGCCGTTGTAAACTCTTCCGGCTTCATCCACAGACCCACGAAGGCATGCCCCCGGGTAAAGACGATCACAGGGTTCAGCCCAATTTGCTCAAGAGCTGCACAGAAAAGCAGAGTGAGATCCATACAGGTCGCCAAACCAGTGTCGGCGATTTGGCTGGGACTGCGCACCTTTTGGCCAGTCTGCTCAAAGCTCGCCGGTGGCAACGCGTAATCAAGCTTCATTCGTGCCACGGCGCCCCAGACTGCTGACGCCAGCTGCCAGACACGCTTCGCACCACCCTCGTAGCCATCGAGCGCCGAAGACTTCTCACTGAGGCGCAGCAATTCAGCCGTCTGCTTCAACAATCGTTCAACTGCCGGATCATTGGGTTGAACGAAAGCGGCAGTCATATCTGGGATATGACGAAGCCCACCCCACTGGTTACGCGGCAAAAGGTCTACAACCTGCTCTAGGCGAGCAACTTCCTTCCGACCACTCTCGGACGCCTTGTCATCAGCCTCAAGTGCAAAGGTAAAAGTGGAAAGCTCGGCCTCTGTGAGGCGACTGAGCAAGGGGCCATCCAAGACCAGATCAAGCCCCGGAATAACTCGAAAGCTGTCAGGTGCGACTTCGTCGATTCGCCAGACCTTGGACTTGAACACCTCAGGCTCTGAGGTCAATGTCAGGGTCACATCGACGAAGCGGTCGTCGGTCTCGTTCGCGATGCGAAGCTCGCGAATCACGGGAATGGCGTTCTGGAAGTCGGCAAGGTTCAGCTTCGCCACCAACGTGGCCAGAATCTTGACTTCTTTAGGCGGGATTTCTTCTTGAGCAGCGAGGGGCTGAACGATGTCGTCCATGCGCAACCTTCCTTGTCGTTATGCCCAAGGGAGTGCCGGAATAGGCCGGCCAAGGAGCCCCTCTTGAGCTGATGGCGGGATGATAGCGCTTCCAGCTTCAGGCGTAATGATCCTTTGGTCGTTGTAAAGCGCTCGAATCCATCCAACAGCCAGGATAGGCAGGTGGGCTAGGACGAGAAAACCTGGGGGATGTCGATCAGCCAGGTTACCGCAGATCCCCTAGCCGTGACCGACTCCAGCGAGAACAGGGAAAAAGTGTGACGCCCATCACACTTTGAAAATAAGTCGCCGTTTTGGTCTGTCAATTTTTTTTGCGAGACGGAGTTCTATATTTGAGACCCAAAGAAAAGCGAGATCTGCGCCGCTGCATTTCTTCCGTCTCTTCCGCGATCTTGGCGATATGCTTTTCGGTACAGTTTTGCTTCTGATCTCGTGATGCAACGATGGTACTGATGCAGATAGGCCCCTTGGGGCTCAGGGGAATCGCTTCATTGGCCGCAGGCCGCTGCTTTTCATTTTGCGTTCAATGCCAAGGCGCGCAGCGCTCGATGGATCAATCCGTTCACAATGGACTGAAATTTCCGGTCGGTGACAGACAACAGGATATGAGCCTGGCGATGATTCGCTTAGAGGTGCCATGAACACCGCATCCCGCCCAATGGATCGCATCAAACGCCGATTTCGAAAGCCAGGAGATCCTCAGTAATAGGTTCCGGCGCCAACCCACTCAGCACCAGTCGATGCTGTATGCCCCTGCAGATGTGCGTCCATAGACGCGATCGCAGCTCGATATGCCAGCCATGGTCGTAGTACCTGACATCCCGCCGAGACTTTTCATTGAGGGCTACGACTAGGAAAGAGTAGCCATCCTGGCCTACCCATTCGGCAGTGATCCGAACAGGCTCGTCTTTGCCAGGTTTGCGCTCATATTCGTCGAGCAACCCGCTCAGAACGTGGACGAACTCTTCACCGCAGCCAGCCGAGGCGCGGCTCCAGACTTCAAGAGTGATGGTGCTATCCATTCGCAGCGCTCAACTGCCCGTGGAGCCAAGATGGCCCTTCTGGGAAAACGGGTAGCAATATACTCGAAAATCACCTGATCCCTAGTCGCTATTTCGCAGCCATTATATGCAGGCTTAACTCGTACAACGATCACCACTGGCCATGAGAGCTCGATTTGATGGACATTCTTAAGCGCTTCCAGCATGTGTGGGGTGAAAATCCCACTCACCTGCTGGACAAGTACAAATACCAACCCGAGCTTACAAAGAGACTTGATGACCTTGATGCCAAGGAGCTTACCAAGCAGACCTTACTGGAGATCGTTTTGTGGAAGGTCAACCGATACCCCCAACTACCTCCTGACCTGGATGGACGAGCTACGAACGCTGGGTGATCTTCAGCCGCGGCAACATCGACAGGCAGATGCGCTACTGCGAAAGCTGCTGTCCTCTCCGGGCATTCGGTTGCCAATGGCTTCGACCATCATGCGCTTCCTAAACCCAGAGGTATTCCAGATCATTGATGATCGAGTCTTCAGAGTCTTGATGCCAGGGCAGCGACGCTACCCAGACAAACCCGCCAGCGGCGGCAGCCTTGTCAGCTACCTAAACAATTCGGTGGAGACGTACTTCTGCTACCTCGAGGCCATGCACGAAATTACCTCAGAGAAGCTGCCTTTCCACTTGGCAGATCGAATTCTCTATCAGCTCGACATTGAGCTTGGGAATCGGATCGGTGACTGACAAGCGCGCGAAGCTGCCTGTGGGACGCCTCGCGCCGATCTGCTCAAGGACATGTTTTTCTGGCGGGCTTAGACTCTGAACCCGTGGGATGCGAGCTGAGACCTCAGGGAACTGTCCTTGAGAACCTTGGGAAAACTCACGATCAATTTCCACATAACATAAATGAAGCCGATTGGGACAATGACCCCGAAGAAGCCGCCGAACAGCAATGCGACCAGGCTCAACGGGATGAACAGCAACCCCAGGAAAGCGCCCATGACGCGCATCTTTTTGATCCAGGTGGTAAAGCCGTCTGCCTCATACAATTTCTCTCCCGCTGCCGTTTTGATTGCGTACAAAATGAAGCCCAGCTTCCCAAGCTTTACGAAGTGGAACTCACCTTCCACACCCGGCTTGAGATATGACGCGATGTAGTGACCAGTCCCAACCTTTTTAACCATCCGCACAGCACCCCCTGGCTCCTTGAGACGCAGATAGTCGTACTCGCTCCCTTCCGGAAGATTTCGGTGAGGGCCAACCACTTCCATTACACCCTTCAGAACACTCGCATCCGACATTTCAACCTCTCCATACGTCCACGCGCCAAAACGCAGCGTGCTTACCCATTCGTCCATTCGGACTGCGATGTGCGGCGGGGCATCCCCACGCCGCGGTATTTTCCTTGGCCATGCGTGTCAGGCAGGCCTTACCAACTGAGATGTCAGAATGACATCTCTCTATCGGCACTATATTGCATAGAGCGGGAGCCATCAACGTGGCTTCATCCTCGTTTTTAGCGAGGATGGTCAATGTCACTCATGCCGGCACTAGCCGCCTTGGTGCGCGTGATCAGACATGCCAAGGGGCTGACGCAAGAGCAGATGTCCGGCTCAGTCGAAGCGCGTCATTTGCACAATATTGAAAATGCCCGCTCCAGCATCACGATCGATCGCCTTGAAGCAGTGGCTGCAAAGCTGGAGGTCGATCCCGCCACGCTCATTGTCCTAGCATCCGCGCTTAGTAAAGGGATGAGCGATGAGAAACTGCTGGAAGTGATCCAACAGGAATGCCAAAGCCTCAACAACCTCGGCGCACTCGAGCGCATTGCTGATCACTACCAAGAGGGCAAGGTCACCCGGGTGCGACCAGGGAAACAGATCGATCCGGAAAAGTTGGCAGCTATTCGGCATGCCAAGGCCGCGGGAGAATCACAAGCTTCGGTCAGCGCGCGCCTTGGGGTACCTAAATCAACGGTAGGTCGGCTGTGGCACTACCCAGAGGACTAAACAGCCTCAGCCCTGAGTCCTCCAGATCAGCCTAGACTTCGATGGTGAGGTCAGCTGAGAAGCCTGTACGTTCTCCTGGATAACCACGCGGGTTCGACACTAGCCGGCACCCCGAAACAACTGTGTCTACCGCGTGATGGGTGTGACCAAAAATCCATACGTCAGCTTGGGCCACAAGGTCGTGCCACTGGTTGAAATACGCTGCGCCTAAATGACCTTCATGTCCCTCGCCAGCAACATCCTGGATTGGGCAGTGATGAGTGATCACGATCGTCTGTCCCTCAAAGGGTTTGGCGAGTTCACTGACGAGAAACTCACTAGCGGCGATGTTCCGACCTATGAGGTCAACGGGCCGAAGCTTTCTGTAATTCTCCCCTACCCTGATCCTCCTGAAGTCGCTCATGAGCTCGACGCAGTCTCTCATGGCAGCTTTGTAGTCGCCCGTGGACGTGTAGTCTGTCCACGCCGTCGTAACCAAGAACCGCGTGCTATCGATGATGACGGTTTGGTTGTCGAGCACGCTCACATGATCTGCAGCCACGTCACGCATCTTGGCGAACGTACGATCGATGTGCCCCTTATAGAACTCGTGATTTCCGCACACGTAGATCACTGGGCAGTCGAAGGTTTCGTTAGCCCAGGTTACCCCTTTACCACGCACCGATATGTCGCCAGCAAGGACAACCAAATCCGCATCGACCTGGGGCGGTTCAAAATCTTTGAACTCAATGTGCAAATCTGAGTAGATCAAAATTTTCATCAGCTCAATTGTGCTCCGAGCGGAGTTTTAGAAATCGCTCGTTCATGGCTTCAGGGAAAACATGACATCTGAGCATCACGCCCTGCCGTGCTCCGGCACGCTGCATTGTTGAGGGCAGCGGCAGCAGGTTGACTTACGAAGCTGCACCTAGCCTGGCCGGCCAGCACAACCCAAAAACTGTCAGCCGTTCAGGCATACGACTGTTGCGCATAGCCAGTACCGGGTCGTTGCCAGACGAGATCGCACCACGGCGCACCTGATGATCAATGGGCCTGGCTATCAAAGCCCCCAGGTCACGTCAGGCGAGAACGACTGACGCCCTTTCCCAACGCGCTCGCCAGTTCATCGAGTGCATAACGCAAACGTTGATCCTCCTTTACGTCGCCAGAACCGGGCTGCAATTGACGAGCGTGCCTGATGAGCATTTGGAGATGCTGCACACTGAGCTCCAGCTCAATCAGCATGCGATTTTCAAATGAAAACTCCCCAACTCGATCGAAGGAAACAGGTACTACACGAGTATCAGTGAATTCCCCATCTCTCGGAGAGCCTAAGAGGTATCCATAACAAATATTGTCTTTAACTAATACAACCATCAGTAGCTTATTAAGCTCGCGACGCCTCCTCATAATCCAATCTTCAACGAGTCGGGGATAGCCGGTCGTGTTAGCAATATAACCATCCAACTCTGCCATTGACTTAGGCCATACGACTTCCGACCAATCCGTATCAACGGCAACGGGGACTAGCAAGCAATACCCTTCCCTTAAGCTAGCAATGGCCTTATCGCAGTGGAAGGTAATGGGCAACGGGTCGATTTCGTAATACGGCACGAAATATAGCGTACCAATCATTAACTTACCGCCAGAAAAATTGGCTGCCATTCTAAATTCCGTTGCCCCATCAAACTGGGGAAGATCAACCGGGGCAGAAGAAAATTCTGAGGTTTCTGTCACCTGTCGACACTTTAGGCAAAATCGCCCCCACTCGGTATATATTTCATTCATGTCGCCCCTCCGAGAATGATGAGCGCATTGAATTCAATGCACAGCCTTTAGTGAATGAGAATTTTGCCCTGATCGCTGCACTCAACTAGCTTCCATTGCGCAAAGCGCGTTTAGGGCCGGGTTTACATATGGCTTAGGGCGTTGAGCTAACCACACCCCGGCAAGACTCGTCTAACAGACATATCCATGCTCGATGCGCTCGAGCACACCCCTGACTCTTCGATATCCCGCCTCATCGCATACGCACTCCAATGCTGTGGCGCCACTGAAAATTGTCCTAGGCTGCGACAACCAGATGTTGGCCTTCGCTTTGCTGCCAAACACCTGCTCGGCCTGACGTCGAATCAGCTCCTCAAAATTCGTTTCCGTTTTCATAGTTCCTTCGCCTTATGATCATGTCTATCGGGCGAATGGCACATTGGCTATGTTCATGCATTTTCCAAGGCTTGTAGTGCAGGAAGGCTCACATGTTTTCTTGTCCCTGGCCCGGCTAAGATGTAACTCGTGTGCATGCTTTCAAAAGTGCAACCATCTAGTACACGCTGGAAGCTAGAGCGGATTGCACCTACTCGGGAGCCTCGAACTCTACTGTCGTACACCACAGTATTGGCAAAAACCACCGTTGGCTGTAGGCCCATAGCATTGAGATCATCTTCAACATCGCTAGGCACCATGATGTCGAGTAGGAGCCAATCCCGGACAACATAAAATGGTCGGCCCTGATTATTTGTCCATGCCGTATCCACAATCACGTCATCTGGCTGGCCATCCCCTTCCAAGGGAAAGCTGTATCCGGATAAAAAGTCTGCTACCAACGCTGCTTCCACTGTACCTACCTGTTTCGTCTTAGCGCGCTACATCTTGCATCGCTTCGTTGCGGGATATGCCGGCCTTAGTGAAGGGCGCCCTCGAACTGAGGGCTTCCACCTTCCAGCGCCCAGTCGCAAACGACATAGACGCTTCCATTTCTCGTCTCATATAGATGGTACGCACCATGCTCTAGGCGCCGTCCCAATGGAGACGTTCGGATTGTCGAACCATCTCGGAACCGGCCGCGGCTCTCGCGATACACAATGCCCACCAGACAATTGATTGAATGGTCGTACAAAGCGCAGCAGAGGAATCCTGTGATAGCGATGCCAAAATTTATGGCCATCGCCCGCTCCACAGTGGCAGGCACTGAACCTGGTGGTGTTTCCGTGGGGGACTGTTGGCTAGCCAACAGCTCAGGATCGCTGGACATCTCAAGGCACCCGGTGAAATGGCTGAAATTCAATATGCAGGTCGCTGTAAAGACGGAGTTCCAGATTCACCTCGTTGACATAAAGGCGGCACGTCGCCTAGCAGTCGTCGTACCGTGCTGAGTCATTAACGCTGATCAGCTGCGCCTTAAACCTGCTCAGCTAGTGGATCGATTTAAGGGTAAATTGAAGCAGTCCCCTATCAATCAATCTTTTCAGAAAAATAGGATGTCCTCAGGAGCAACAACCCTGGCTGGAACGGGCCTGTCGAGCCGTTCAATAACACACACTATATACGGTGTAATTGATCTCAGCAACATGGCCAGATCCTTCTCTTTTCGGGAGGCGATTCGATGTCGCTGAAGCCGGCCTTCGCCGCAATGCTTCGATCCGTCCGAGACGCACAGTCCCGGACGCAGGAAAACGTGGCCACCTCCACATCCCGCACCTACCTGGGTCTCCTGGAAAACGGCAGCTCCAACGTAAGCTTGGACAAGCTCAATGAGCTCGCCGACAGCCTTGGCCTATCGCCGCTGACGCTAATTGCCCTCACCCTTTCCGCTCACGACGGATGCTGCGCAACTGAAACCCTGCAACGGGCTCACAATGAGATTCATGAACTGGGTGAAGCCGTGAAGCTTGAGGCGATGCGGGCTCATCTGGTGGAAGGAAAGCTTGTAAAACGCAAACCGCACCGGCCAGCAGATGCGGACAAGCTAGTGCGAGTGCAGGCGTGCAAAGCCAAAGGCATGACTCAATCTGCAACGGCCCGGGAGCTTGGGCTGAGCAAGGGCACGGTTCACTTGCTCTGGCACTGAGTGTTCTCTTTCAGATCCTTTGCGACGTTGCGATACTTGATCCAATAGAATCTGAGACTGATTGATGATCAAAGCAGTGATGAATGCAGTTCTGCTGAAACGCGCCATGAACTACTTGTCGGTGTGGCTCTGGCCGACAAGGTCAGCGCGCTGCGGGTAGACGGTAAGCGCACAGCCCCCAGAAACTTCGGTCGATGGGTGAAGTGCACCAGGCCGGTGGATTGCTGAGCTGGTGCGCTCCAAGCCGTCCAGAGAGCACCGCTTCACTATGTCATGCTCGTCCCGAGCCAGTGTAGAGACTATCAGATGCACTGAACCAGCTTGAGCCGAAGCACCGGCATTCTTATGCATCGATAGGTAAAGAAGACGCCGAAGATCCTACGCTCATACTAAGCAGCGCCTCTTAAAGGCTGTTGCTAATCTACCCGACAAAAAGTTTACTGATGGAGAAATCCTGGCCAGGCTTAAATTGAATCGTTCCGCTGTACTCAGAGGCACTTACTCTGCGACCACTTTTAAATGCCAAAAATGCACAATCGATCTTGATTTTCTGCTTCGGCAAACGGCACGGCACGCCAAATAGCAACAGCACCTTTCCTGTCCGCTCAACGAACATGAAGTCGGTGGCTTTGTCGCTGGGGAAGTTCTTCATCGTCCGAAAGCTTTCGGGGTCAGTTGTAGTGAATCCTAGACTGCCTGGCATCGCCGAAACATCCAAAGCGGCAACGCCATTTAGGATGGCCTGAGCCTCTAGGATCTCTCCTACCGGACTCATGTCATCGATCTTGTCAAAGCTCCAGCGGATCGATGGCATGAAAGCCATGGAAAGCTGACGAATTGCAGAAGCGATTTTAAGGAAACGGTAGGTCTCTCGAATGTGCTCTACGTGACTCTGCGATCCACAACTGGCCTCCCAGCACTCCTGGCCATTCACCTCTACCACCAAGCGCAGCTCAGGCGAACGCATAAGCCTCTGATAGATCTTTAGCAATTTTGGAAGATATGGCAGAGCACTCACTGGCAGCCCCTCCCAGCTGCTTACATCAATTCCTAAGGTTATGGCGCTTGATCGATCTGCGCCTGTGAGACTGATGGGCACGGACAGCTTCAGGCAGCCACCCATCCCTGCGCCATCGAACGTAGCGCTCTTTGTTCCATGAACGAGCTGGCCTTGCACCTCAACCAAGACCTCAGTGATGTCCAAATCCGGATGTTTCACGACTAGCTGAACACTCGCGGGAATACTGCCGGGAGTGACCACTACTTTACCGCCTTCAGTCGCCAATAACCTTTCAAGCAGCGGTGAGCCTTCAACCCTGGCATGCTTCACATCAAATTCGAATGGTCGCCCGTGCTCGATGAGTGAAAGCAGGCCAGCCCTGTAGCTGGGGTGTCTGTCGGTTTCGAACTGCCAACGGGTATTTACCGTCTCACGTGGCATGAGCTCAAAGCTCGTTACACCATGCTGCCAGGAAGGAATGACCTCGAACCTTGAGTCTAGGGCTTCAAGAGAGCGCTTTTGAGCGTAAATAGCCTCCGACACCGAGGTCGCCAAAGATTTCTGATTCTGAGCGGCGAGAGCCTGCTGGAGCATCTCCTTCACATCATCGATGGCTGGCCGTCGCCCCTGTTCCTTTCTCGCTTTCGCCTCCGCGATGGTTTTCCACTCGCGGAGCAACTCTTTCGGAAAACTCAGAGGGTCGCCGTCGATCTTAGGGCTGCACCCACTGCATACCCAGATGCCATTATCAAAGCTGCGCCGCTCCTCTGAGGTCATATGCTCGTCGTAGCGCGGGCCTCCTGGCGCCGCTGCGCAGATGTGTGCAGCGTGGCCAATATGAAATGACTTGTCAGCACCCTTCGGCCCGTAGGTGGGAGTGCGGCAGTCCGGGTTGGAACACACTCCTGCCACACGCTCTCTGAGCACTCGCTTTACGCGCTCCGGAAAGTCGTCACGACGACTCAGTTTCTGAGATTGCAGTGGTTTATCAATGGTCAAGGAATCAACTCGGTAGGCTAGGTTGAGCGGATTCTATGGCACTAAAGCCCATAGATAAAAGATTTGGCCGGTCTGGCCTGCACCTCCTTGAGACGTTGAATCAGCGCCGCTGAAAAATCTGGGCTCACTCTTGGATGAGTCCCAAGCAGGAATAGATATCGTTGACCTTCATTCCTCCCGCAATGAACAGAATGAATACCATCGCAAGCAGAAATACCTTCAGATGCCATACGACAGCGAGCCAACGCCACATCGACACGCCTTTGGGCAGATAGTACTTAACAATCGCTCTATAAGGGCCTCCCACTGAAAACAACCAGAGCACACTGATGATTAGTGCCCCTATTGCGAAAGGTTCCGGATGTTCAAACTGCAAAGATGTATAGCCTAGAGACAAAAGCAAAATCGCTGCCGTGCCATTCGCTTGAGAAAAATACTCAGCGGCAATTGCATCTTCTGGACTTGAGTGAATCACTGAATTTCCTTGAATTGTTTAATACCTATTTGATCTTTCAAAATTGACCACAGCCCTCAACAAACCGATAAGCGAGAGTTTACAGGTGCTTCAGCGCAAGCAAGCGTAGGCGTTCCCGCCGCATGTAGGTATTGAAGAAGTAAGCACTATCAAATTCCATACGCCTTTGAACAATAACTTTCGAACCGCTTGAGGCCCTGTCAATCTCGACAACTACTAAATCAATTGAGTCCTTACCAGATACGCCCTCACCAAGCCGATGATTGTTGAAGTAAAAGCGCAAGTCGCTGCCTGAGACACCTTTTTTGCGATACACCGTTTGATAACCCTTAACCTCAAACCCCACTGACTTCTTATTGATGTGCTCCGCAAGGGTGCTATCCACCTTACAGCCGTACATATCTTGAGCCTCCGTCATGTAGGCAAATCCGAACGGCAGGTTGTAAAGCGTGATCGCCTTGTACTGGTAGCCCTGATTACCGCCGAAATCTTCAAGCATCGATTCGATGATGCTGTCAATCAACGTAATGCCAGTCGCTCGCTCAATCTCTTTAACCACAAGGTGAATGTGATTGAGCAAAGCGTCACGGATTTCCTCATTGCGTTCTTTACTGGTTCGTCGAGCCTTGCTATCGAAACGATCGGGGTTGTGGAACGGACACTCTTCATAGGCTGCCTGGTTGTGATTAGCCAGGCCAGCGACCGAGTAGCCTGCATGCTTTGCATACAAAACTTCGGCGTTGGTTGTAGGTACAAGGCGGTTGACCAACAGCGTAGGGTTGCGGCATGCAGGGCATAGCGCGAACGACTTAACCTCATCCCCGTTGCGAATGACGTAGGGTGCTTCTCTGCTGGTCTTTTTGTTGTAGCTCACCTGGGTCAGAGGAATTGGGAGCCCTGGATTTGCGAGTGTGCTGAATACGTTCAATGCTTTTTCCTTTCGTCTATCGTTGCCGTTGGAATGCCAATGGGCTTCATTGAGGGATCACAATGCATCGACTAGCCGGATGTCTATGCATCTCCCCTAGCAACGCCGCTTCACAGTGCTCAGCAGTCATGAAAAAACCTTCAAAATCCCTTTCTAGAGCCTTCAGTCCACACAGGCCTGGCGGAAATAATGGCAATTTGCCCACCTGGAATGCAAGAATTATTGGCGCCTGATTTTTGACTTCACTTTTTTGCTACGGGCAGCTAGGAGGCCGGAAAATCATGAGCGACACGGGGTATCGGTACTCGATCGATGACTGCAAATTCGATGAGAAGACCAAGAAGCGAGTCAGCGAGTACCGCAAGTTTCGCGATGCCTGCCTGGAGCGAATCTACGGCGACAGCGGCACGTCGATCGCTAATCAGGTGCATGACTTGGCATGGCACACCGCTGTGTTCAGAACGCTCAACGAAGCGCGCCGGCTTGAGCCCGATCGCGGAGTAAACGGGCCGATGTGGGAGCTCATCGTCGCGGGCTACGCGAACATCATGACACTCGGCATCCGCAAGCTGGTAGACCGCGATCCCCAGACAGACTCGGTCTGGAATCTCATCAAACGCGTAGAGAAACGTCCTGAGCTACTCACTCGCGAGCTGTTCATCTGCTACGACGCGCTACCATACGATTTTGAGGTCGTTCGGGATCGGTTGAAGGCTTAGGAAGAGGTGCCTTCGGGAACGATTCGGTGGTTGAGCAATTTCGGCCCCGACGCCTGGTCAACCTCCAAACGGATGCACGAGGTCTTCGACACACTATGTGGAAACCCGCAGAAGCAAAAGCGTGGCGACACGATCGAGCTAGCACTCTTCGAGGCGCTAAGAGAGGCTCTGAAAAGCCCTTGCATTACGCGTGTCCAAACGCTGGCTAGCAAGTCCATGGCCCACGCTGAGCGGCTCAGCGAAAGCTCAGGTGCCATCCCCAACGTCACGTATGAAGATGTCGATGAAGCGCTGAAGATCATCATCTCCGTGACCAACTGGATCGCTACAAACGTGTTCTACGACAACGCCTTCGGCACGATCGTGGCAACCACAACCTTCGACCCCCTGGAGCACCTCGACTCGCCTTGGGTAACATCCAAGCACCTACCGAATCTCCGACAACACTGGCGAGAGATTTCGAAAACCATGGACAGCTGGGCAGATGCTGATCCGTTTGTTTCGCGCACCTGAAACCTCAGCGCAGTTTGAGCTGCGCTGAGGTGAGTCGAGGGCCTAGAACGGTATGTCTAGGTCATCTTCAGGTGTGCCAGGTGGAAGCAGGCCTGGTTGGGCAGGCGGCTGCGTGACTGGCCGGGGCTTGGTGTGTTTCGGGGGAGTTGTTGGTGGCAGTAAATTCAGATTAACGGGATTGACCGAACTCACGGCCAGAGGAAGCGGTACCACGAATCCGGGCTCCGGCATGGGTTCATTCTCACTGTCCCCCTCGGGCTCGGAGACTATCGCTGCAGGAGCTATCTGGTCGTCAGCCGCTATGGCGCGCCCCTCGTGGGGCACCACTTCTGCCTCAACTGCCTCGTCTACTGCGCCGGCAGCATCCGCCTTAAGCGGTGCAAGGTCTTCAAAATCGTCGCCCATCATCATCTTGTAGTGAGCCAAGTGATCGGATTCCCTGAAAATTTTGAAGAATATCTTCATGTAGCTGGCTGCCGTCCTTTCGCCGATAGCAAGATACAGATCGTCTGGAGAATAATGGGAACCGTCGTTGACCCAACTAATCAGGGACTGGCATTGAAGCCTTTCCTGGCCCTCAAATTTATTCAGCAAATCATAATAATCAATGCCACCCAAAATCTTAAAATAGTTTTCTAAAATACGACGCATTGTGTTTTGCAGCGTCAATGTAGGCAATGGATCTTTTCTGAGTTCGCTCCAAAGAAGCTGGTAGGACGTTTTGATTGGGTTCTCGTGATGACGCTCAACTTTTGAGAAACGATCAGGCTTGCGAACGACCCAAAAGCTCTCGTAGGGCATGGCTTTTTCTTTGTCGCGCCGCTGATTGAAAGTGATTTCTTTATGGAAATGAACATTATGCGTAAGGACGAACACTTGCTTGATCGCGCCATTTTTCTGTACATCAGTGAACAATTGCTTGATCAAGCTACCGACAATGAACAACACATCACTATCTAAGCTGGACACCGGATCGTCAATCACCACGATTCGCTGAGCCGTAATACCAGTGGTGGTAATGCTCCCACGAAGAAGATGGAAGAAATAGAGGAAGGTAACAAAGGTCTTCTCACCCTCACTCAAGGTTTTATAAGCGCTCGTACCATCTGGCCTGAGCAGCTTGTAAGAGTTTTCCCCAGGCGCAACCGCCAATGAGAAACTATGAAATCCAAAATCAGTGAGCAGTTTGTTAATCTCTATAACCGTGGGCTGCACGCTGGTCAACTGGGATTCGATTGAGTCAATTTCCACATTTGCTTGCGAAATATCGCTCTTCGCCTTTTCCAGCGTTCCGGTCAAGCCTTCAATCGCTTTGTCGAGCCTACTGGAATCAGCCGCATATTCTGAAAGCGTCTTTTTAAGCTCCACCTCCAGCAGGTACTTCCAGACTTCTGACGTCAGCTTGGTCTGTTCCGAAGTGAAACTTGTGACAAGCCGATTATGCTCAACGACTTTGGCGTTGGCTGCTGAGATAAGGTCATCAATTTTCTGATGAAGCTCTGCAACGGACTCAAGGACTATCTCACTGCTAGGCGAGGCCACCTTTGCGGCTATCCGCTCTTTATTTACCTGCAGAAGAGCGCCAAGCGCCTTAAACTCAAGACCAAGCATTTCTTTGTCTACATGTTGGTATTCAACATCAAAAAATCTTTCAGCACGTAGAGAAATTTCATCAGCCCTTGAAAAATAAGCATCACGATAAGCGCTCAGGGCGCGCATATCCGCTTCAAAGGTTTCATCAAAGTATTCGATCAATTTATTTTCAAAATCATGGGAGATGCTTTGCTGGCAAAATGGACAATGATCACTACTATGCTCAAGGTACTTGATACCTTGACGCACCCAATCACTATTACCTAGCCGATCTATAAGCGCTGCAACGTCAACATCCCCTTTACCAATTATTTTCTTTGTGAGCACTTGATTTGTTTCAAGAGAGATCAGGAGCGATAAATCAAAAGTCGGCACAATGACAAGCGCGCTTGGAGCTTGACCATACAGCACACTAGCTCTTGTTTTTAGATCATCCAATTCAGCAATAGCAGACCTGTTACTGGCACTTTCTTGAAGCACTCTCGCTTTGAAACCATCCTTGCTATTCCGGACGCCTTTAAAAGCCCCGCCGAATAACTCGTCGTGCTTCGTCTTTTGTTCCCAGCAACGCGTAACCAGTCTTGCCTCCAAAGCGCTGCGCTCTGCGTTTTTACCGCCTTCACCGTCCTCCCCATTTAGATTAACTAAAGTCCTGTCGCGGAGCTGCTCAAATCGCTTACGGTCGGCCTGAAGCTCCTCTAGCCGATCCAGGTGTTCTTTTTCAGCTTTGCCCAGCGTGAAGACACCTTTTAAATTCTGAGCTTCGCTGTAGTTATCCGCGATGAAGTCGCTGTTATAAACCATCGCCTGGATAGGAGTGGCATTCTTCCAATTCACCCTAGAGTCGGATGAGATAGTCGGATCTGCAATGAGACGGCTTATGGTTGTTTTACCCGCACCGTTGGCTCCGTAAATGACGTTAACCGCTTTAAGGTCAGTGAGATGCTCAAAGGTATCAGGGCTGTAAGTTGCTATTTTTTTGAGGCTTATAGACTCGATCATCTGTCTCGCGTCCATGAGAAGCAGCGATGCGTGTGCCGCTGCTTGGCTTGTGGAAAGGGTTGGCTCAATCGCGTGCGCCACATCTGGCTTCTGGCGGGCAGGTAGGGGTCGGATGCTGGCGATTGGCCTCAACAAGCGTAGGTGGTTTGGTAGGGCTTGCTAGGTGAACGGATGAGTGGGTGGACAGGGAGGTTGGTTTGCGGCGGAGCTGTGAGCCTGGGGAGCCAGAGAAAAATGTAAGTCATGAGCAGAGTACAGGCCCTTGGGTTTGCACGTTCTGATTTGTGCCAACCTCATCGCCTTCGAATTTCCGCTCATTGCACCATCGACTGCGCTGCCTTATACATGCGCTTTCGCCCATGATCGGGCATCAGTCCAGACTAGGATTTTCATGACCCTCGCGCGCTGCAAGGCTGCCCTCCTTCACCTTATCGACGACCAAGAAAACCGCGTTATTGCCCTTTCGGGAAAGTGGGGAACCGGTAAAACAGAGCTCTGGAAGCAGGTTCGCGGACAAACGGTGGACGCCAAAGCCAAAGACGCTGTATTGGTCTCTCTCTTCGGCGTCAGCACCCAATCAACTGGGGTGGCTCCAGCATTTCGCAGGAGCTTGAGCAGCTCGAATACACGGGTGTTGCTCGTCGGCTGCTGTTGATGCGCGGAGGTGATGAACCAGGTTATCCGGGTGGAAAGCCATTGGACGATTCAGCGCATCCTCTCCCCAGTCTGGCAAAACTGCTCTCGACCTCAAAAAGCATGAAAGTAAAGTACAAAAGGTTCGATGAACTGAGCCATGGCCCGGTGCTTCAAGCTTCACTGCTATACACCTTGTCGTCGCTGTACTCACAGCAGTGACTGCATGAACGATTGGGGGCTGGTATCTCTGAATGCCGGCCCGCAACCTACCCGCCAATTCAACGCTAGCAGCCATTCCGAACCGCGCGCAGCGTTGAACGTGGGCGCACGCTCTGCAAGCCTGCTTGGAATTTCAACCGTAGGTATCCAGCTGAAGGACACGATCTGCACAAGCCTGGTCTTGAAGCCCGGTCAAAATGACGCCCCGCCCAGACTCAAACCCGTTGTACAGATCCAGTCGAGTTCAGTCCTCGTTTTCATCAAAAAGCACGTACAATAGCCGTAGATTAAAGCTCACTGAATCAACGGCTGCAGAGCACTGCTACCGCCCTCCCCTTTAGGCACGCTGACCATTCGCAGCAAGCCGTCATGGAAGCCCGCCTATGCCAAAGATGAAACGAAGCGACCTCCACTACGACTACAAGTGGACAGTCACCGAAAATGACTCCCCCAAGCTGATCAACAAAGATGCGCGTCACCTTAGCCGAAATGAAGGCTATGAAATGCTTCACTACCTGAACAACCTGACCGGCAAAGACGGTGCCGATCTGCCGTTGCGCAGCAGACAGATCGTAGAATGGATGCTAAAGGAGCATTTCCACTCAACAGCCGCCGGTCACAGCACTGTCACCAACTGGGTGACCGCCAACTGGGCGCGACTCCTTCCCTTTTACCCATGGAAGGATGCACCCTGACTCAATGGGTTCCGGTAGTATTCGGCGGTGCTCGGCCCGCCTCCCTTGCCAGCACGTCGCAAAAAAAAGCCCCTGGGTCTAGACCCAAGGGCGTTCGAGGAAGCCGACTTAGCGGTTCGGTGGAACGATCAGTAAAAATTGACGCGAAGCGCCACGGACTCAACAGGCTCATCCTTCAGCAGCTTCCGCGCTCTCTCACTCATTTTGCGGGAAATTTCATCCCCTGAGCGATTGAGCTCGCGCAGCTCCTTCAGGACGCTATCCTTCAGTACCATTTTGACCATCCCGCGTCGGCTCATCGCCGGCCTCCTCCTGATTCTCAGACATTGCATCTACTTCGTACATCAACAGTAGCATTCTTCCCAAATGATAGCAAATTGGGTTCATGAGGTGGATAAACATATCCGCACGCTCATGGCTGTACAACAAGCTCTCATTGTTCTTTTGAATATTAAGAACCGCATTGAGCCGATCATTGATCATGACAGGGATACTAATCAGCGAACTAACCCCCTCAAGATTCTTATAGTATTCTGCAACATCATTAAGGTAGCGCTGATTCGTTTCCGGATTATCTTCCCTCTCACGATCAATCCAATTTTTTATCGACTCACTAATGTTTTCTATATATGCAGGCTGGCCAGTAGCGGCAGCCAGAGGCGCTCCGGGAAGATTGGGATGATGGAAGGTTCGATCAAACTTATCCTTCACCGTATAAGGCAGGATAATGGGCTCAAGCTCATGATCAGCAGACACACCGGATTTGGTGATGCCCGAAGAAGACACTGACAGCTCAGTATCAACAATCGCCAGTGCGCCCGTACACCGCTCCCATGCCACCGTGCTATTTTGACGATGCAGGAAAAACGGCGATGACACTACCCAGCCATCCCAACTTTGCTCCTCATCACCATCATTAGCTGCGGGCCGCTGTGAACGAGTATCCAGCAAGAAGGGGATTGGTGGCCCTTCTACCAGACGATAGAGAGGGCGCTCCGGATCACGTTCTCCAGGTACTGTCTTGAGCCGGTCATCAGTCTGCTTGGCGGGCTCACCCGCTCCTGCCGACCTCAAACCGTCTTCTGCCTTGGCCTGAGGGGTGGCCGCATCCTTAGCAGGATTGGGCTGCTCCCAAAGCTGCTCAGGGATCACCACATGCATCAAGTTGGCTTTGTAAACAACATGATCTCGGATGCGAGACACCCCGTCCCACAGCCGGGTCAGGATCACCACAGCAGATAGGATACTTCTGATTCGATCCCGCACCTGCTCAGAGGTAAGCATGTTGTGCTTAGCCTCATGCTTGGACTTCATCCTCAACTCACCTGCACCGCGCAATGCCATGATGTACTCATAGACAAAGTCCTTGGGCGGCATGCTGGTGAGGCGATCCTCCATCATATTTTGCTGAGACTGCAGGTAGCTTTCTTTCTCGGCGGTCTGGTCAGCCAGCCCACGCTCACGCAACCACAAGACCAGGATGGCGACCAAGGAGAACACGAAGGCCACCAGTGTCGTCCAGAAGCCCTTTTTGATCGAAGCATCGAGAAACTCCGACATCTGCTCCAGGATCGTCCCGGCACCGACCGAAAAAACCGCTGCGCCGATTACAGAGCAGGTCACAAACACTGCCGAGCCCGTAGCAGACGCGCAGCTCTTTGACATTGCCCTACGTATGGCCGTGCGACGAGGCACTGTGACAGTTGCGTCAGGAGGTGGTGGCGGACGAGTATCCATATCGTAGAAGCAAATCCTGTGCTGCGAGCAAATCGCTGATGACCAGAGGAGAAGATGCGGTGCGGCATTATGTTATCACCACGATGATGGCGAAGCTGCACCCATCAGTCCCGAGTTCTCGATCCAATAGCACTATTACTCGACATGACCGGTGACGTTGACAGCACCACCGCGGTCTGGATGCGAAAGCAATTACGGCAATGCTCCGCTCCGGTAATGAGGTGAGCCAGGTGACGACATTCTGATGTCATTTCACCATAGACTGGGCTATTGGCACTGTCATGCGCCAGAGTAAAAACCCCGTCTGCGGGCTCGCCACCCGAAAAAATCGACCGTGTGGTACCGAACCCGCGCTGTCATTTCTGCCTGATGGCTCTTCATATTCGATAGCCAAATGATGGCTACCCACTCAGCTCCAAAACGCTTAATGAGATAAAGTGCCTGTTCGCAAAGTACATCACGGAAGAGCGCTCAGCATGCCGAAAACTCGTCAACGAAAGCCCCCTGCAACGGCAGACTTCAACGGCTGGTCTTTCAAGTGGGAAAAGCCGCTGGGAAAAGGAGGCAACGGCATCGTTTATCTGGCGACCAAAGACGGTCAGCAAGGTGCTTTGAAACTGCTGAAATCCACGCAGTTCCCGGATCGGGTGACACGCTTTAGGGATGAGGTTTCAGGGCTTCGCGATTGCGCCGACATTCCAGGTGTTATCCCTGTTCTGGATGCCGAAACTGACCCAGTGGGCGCACAGCGACCTTGGCTCGTAATGGCGCTGGCCACCCCGGTTCAAAAGAAGCTGGGAGATAGTCCAACCCTTGAAGTGGTCGTAAAAGCGATCCTGGAGATCGCTAGGGTGTTGGAGGCTATGCATGAGCGTGGATACACCCACCGCGACATCAAACCGGACAACCTGTTCTTTCACAATGACCGCTGGACAGTAGGCGATTTTGGGCTGGTCAGCTTTGCTGGCAAAGAAGCTGAAACGGCTCCGCATGAGCGTATCGGGCCCGTTTTCTACATCGCCCCGGAGATGCTCAACACTGCAGCACATGCCGATGGATCCAAAGCAGACGTGTTTTCCTTGGCAAAAACGCTATGGGTACTGGCAACGGGTCAGAATTTCCCACTGCCTGGCGTCTATGACCTAAGCCATGAGGCGTTCCGAATTGGGACTTACCTTCCCGGGGCTGTCGGGAGCAGCCAGCTCGATAAATTGATCGCGAGCGCTACGGCCCTCACTCCAGAACACCGACCCACTATGTCCCAGGTATGCACCGAGCTACGTGCCTGGCTTAGCCCCAAAGAGGAGCTACCATTGGCCATTCAGTTCAACACGCGCGAATTTGACTCGCTCATTGAAAATAGCCGAAACGCCTACGATGCCCAGCGAGCAACCAAAGCCCGCAACGATGAGCACCTGAAAACTGCCGCGCTGCGAATCCAGCAAAAGCTGTCAGGCTTTATCGAAGAGGTTACGCTCGCCTTCCGCAACGCCAACCTTGAAACGGCGTTGGTGAACTGGAATGACAACACTAAACAGATCACGCTACATGCAGTGGTTCCTGATTCACGCCCTGCCCTCATGACTCTGCAGTTGTCAGAGTTCAGCTTGAAGGCCAGCAATATCCGGTTTTCGGCCATAGTCCGTACAGAATGGAGAGAATCTCGCACCTACGCCCTTTGCTGGAAGCGAGAATTGGAGTTTCTGGAGGGCGGGAGCGAAGAGGATCTGGTACTCGATGATTTGCAACGCGAGATGAACGATGTCCTTGAGGACGCCGTGCCGCGCTTTCTAGCGGTGACCTATGCCCCATTGTCGAATTGTGACTCGCACTTAATCACAGTAAGCGACGCATCTGGGTCTCCGATCGACGGAGCTCAAGTCTGCGTCATCGGCGTGGATGGCGCTGCTCATAAGCATCGGACAGACGAAAATGGGCGCGTGGTGAGCCCTGCCGTCCCGCCTGGATCAATAGCTTACGTAGCCCATCCCAATTATCACGGCACGGTCATTCACCGATTGAGTGCCGAAAATGCTGTTCAGCTTGAAAAATCCGCGCAAGGAGGCTCCTTTATTCATACCGAAACAGGACATCCATGGACTCAACTGAAAGCTCGGATACAGATCAATCACAATGACCAGGGGCACATGTCCATGTACGCGACGGGCGCTGTGATGGATTTCGGTGTCAGCCAGCCAGCCGTCATTTCTCTTGGGAAGCGCACGCACATTAAAGATCCGACAGGACACTGTGTGCACTTCTACCCTCAGGCAGCCAGGGGCGACGTATTCCTGGTGCAGGTTGAGAATCTAGCGCCACCCAGGCCTGCCCCTGATACGTCGGCACGGTTGTTCTAAGGGCGCATACAGGTTGGCCAGGAAGTCGTGAATCTGAAGGCGCACTCATGGCTGTACGGTGCGGCCCGCCCTTCTCAACTTCCCTCGTATACCTTCACTTTCTGTAAACAGATCCAGCACTAGCTTCCAGAGAAAGGTTTTTCATGACACTCGCGCTTTGCAAGACCGCCCTGGTCGACCTCATCAAGGATCAAGAGAATCGCGTCATCGCCCTCTCGGGCAAATGGGGAACCGGAAAAACACACTTGTGGCAGCGTGTCCGCGAGGAAACGGATGATGCGCAGGCGAAAGTCGCCGTGTCGGCTTCGCTCTTCGGCGTCAGTACGATCATGGAGCTGAAGCTCAAGATCGCCCAAGGTATCGCACCATCGCTCGGAAAAACCAATACGGAAGGCCTGATGACGTGGTTGGGCGGTATCACAAAGGTGCTGAAAGGAGTTCATTCGAGCTTTTCTGCGCTTGAAGAGGTCGCGTTGTTGGCGATGCCATACTTTGTGAAAGACCGATTCATCATCATCGACGACATTGAGCGCAAACACACAAAGCTGTCCATCGATGAAATCCTGGGATTCATTGATGAGTGCGTACAGAACCACGGCTGCCGCATTCTTTTGATCCTCAACAGTGACAAGCTGAAGGATCAGGAAATTTGGGGGCAAATCCGGGAGAAGGTTGTCGATCAGGAGATTAAGCTGGAGACCTCTCCGTCCGAGGCCTTCGACATCGCACAAAAGCTGACACCCTGCCCGTGGCCTCAGCAAATGAAGCTGTCACTTGAGCCCTTTCAGATCACGAACATCCGAATCATTCGCAAGGTCATCCGCGCTGCTAACCAATTGCTAGGCAGCGACCCTACACTCTCAACGTTGATTCTCAAGCGCGCTCTACCCTCGATCAGCCTGTTAGGCGCTATTCATTATGAAGCGGTCGAGGATGCACCCAGCTCCGATTTCATCCGAAACTATGATGGATCGAAGTCGGCAACGCTCATTGCCATTAGAAAAAAGCAAACGGAACCGCTCACCAAGGAGCAGAAAGACCATGATCGCTGGCACCAGGTGATGAACCGAGCTGGCATCGCCAGCACCGACGAGCTGGAGATGCTGATCATGGCCTTCTTTGACTCAGGAGTGCTGGATGCCCCGAAAATCCAGAACTTCGTGCGAGAGTATCTGCAGCGGGGTGAACACATTGAAGCTCGCAAAAAGGCGATCACGTTCATTGATCATTTGGAATGGCATCCGCAGCTCTCAGAAGAGAATCTGGTAGAGGAACTAAGGGCCCTACTCCCAAGCGCAGGGGCGCTTCACATGGGAATGCTATCGAGGCTGGTACCTATGATCGATCAGTTAACGGATGACAAAAGGCTAGGTTTGGCTTTCGTTGAGGCCTGGAGAGCTGAGTTTCGAGCACAGCATCCAGAGGGAATCAGCGAAGATTGGCTTCAGTTGAATGGTCGCCCCCTGGAGGATCTACATTCTCTGATCCGAAACGAGATTGACTCCGCGCGCACCAGGTACGAAAAGCCCAGCACCTCTCTGGAAGTCTTCGAAAAGATAATGAAGGGGAAAGCGTTGGGTACACGCGATGAGCAGTGCTTGAGGTCGGTCTCCGCCCAAGAGTTTGAAGCAGTACTCAGAGCAGCCAATGGCCCTGACCTGCAGCAGCTTCTTTATAAGGGAATGGAGATCGTGAACGGATATGGGGCCCCCCTTGAGCATTACGCAGGCGCCTCCCAAAATTTCCTACAGGCTTGCCATGACATCATTCATCAGCAGCCTGGTTCACGGCTGGCCAAAATCATCGATCGAGAGCTCAAGGTTGCAGGCCTAGATGCGCAGTCTAGGACGAATGTCGAGCCCGAGTATTGAGTAGATTTCGACCCGACTTCGTGTCGTGACTGACCTGTTTAGAAAAAATCCGAAGTCAAAACATGCTGGATTGGGCAGCTTGTTGGATGACGATGCCCAAGGTTTTCATAGGTTCCGAGGGATCCAGGGTCGCACTGAGGGTTGGAATTTCAGGCTTAGCAGGATCACCCTAAGCACTGCTATGCGTCTTTTCTATCAGTTCGGGCGGATGCCAAGTGTGCAGCTGGGATTCTGATAGGACTCTCGGGGTCAGAGGTATGCATTAGTGTGCATCCGAGAGCAGTTGACTCACATGCATGCTTGGACAAGGGACGCTTGCGCCAAGGGAGGAAGGGTAAAAAATAGACACAAAAAAAGGGCTCAGATCTCTCTAGCCCTTGATTCGCTTGTGTTTGGCGGGGAACCAGGGATTCGAACCCTGGGAACGCTCTCACGTTCGCCGGTTTTCAAGACCGGTGCATTCAACCACTCTGCCAATTCCCCGATGCAATTCTGAGGGTATCCTGAAGTGTGCATCTGGGGACTACCTGAGATAAGAACTCTAGGATAGTTGCCCATCGACGGTTTTCAAGACCGTTGCCTTAAACCACTCGGCCACGCTTCCAGCTTGTTTTGCGGCGGCAATCATACCGTAATGAAACACGCTGTCAAACTCTCTTTGTCGCCCGTTGCAGAGGCTCTGTTATGATCTTTGCATCTGAACGTTTCAAACCCACAGGAGTGTCGCCATGCGCGAACAGGATTACGCCGTACAACACGGCCAGCAGGTCGAGCAGCAGGAGGTCAGCAAGGTCCTGCGCAACACGTACAGCCTGCTGGCGCTCACGCTTGCCTTCAGCGGCGTGATGGCTTTCGTCGCTCAACAGATGCGCGTCGGCTACCCGAACATCTTCGTGGTGCTGATCGGCTTCTACGGGCTGTTCTTCCTCACCGCCAAGCTGCGTGACTCGGTCTGGGGCCTGGTTTCTACCTTCGCCCTCACCGGCTTCATGGGCTTCATCCTCGGCCCGATCCTCAACCGCTACCTCGGCATGGCCGGTGGCGCTGAAGTGGTCAGCTCGGCCTTCGCCATGACCGCACTGGTATTCGGTGGCCTGTCGGCCTACGTGCTGATCACCCGCCGCGACATGAGCTTCCTCAGCGGCTTCATCACCGCGGGCTTCTTCGTGTTGCTGGGCGCCGTGGTCGCGAGCTTCTTCTTCCAGATCAGCGGCCTGCAACTGGCGATCAGCGCTGGCTTCGTGCTGTTCTCGTCGGTCTGCATCCTGTTCCAGACCAGCGCCATCATCCACGGCGGCGAGCGCAACTACATCATGGCGACCATCAGCCTGTATGTCTCGATCTACAACCTGTTCGTCAGCCTGCTGCAACTGTTCGGCATCATGGGTCGTGACGACTGATCGCTAGCGATTGGACGATTCAGGAAAGCCCGCTTCGGCGGGCTTTTTTGTGGGCGGATGCTTTTGGGGTTGCCCCCCCACCTCCACAAAGAAACAATGAGCAGCCCAGCCAAGACGTACCTCTACCCCTTCGCCGTCGGGCCCCGTAGAATGCGCTCCTTTTTTCTTCGGGGCGGTTTCCCATGAGTTCACTCGAACACGAGCCGGGCGCGACGGCGCCTGCCAACGAACTGGTCCTTGGCCTCGAGGACAAGCCGCGGCCACTGATCGGCCTGCTGGCGGCACTGCAGCACTTGTTGGCGATCATCGTGCCGATCGTCACGCCTGGCCTGCTGATCTGCCAGGCGCTGGGTGTTTCGCCGCGGGACACCAACCTGATCGTGTCGATGTCGTTGGTGATCTCGGGCATCGCCACCTTCGTCCAGTGCAAGCGCTTCGGGCCATTCGGCGCGGGATTGCTGATCGTCCAGGGCACCAGCTTCAACTTCGTCGGGCCGCTGATTGCCGGTGGTGCGCTGATGGTCAAGCAGGGCACGCCGGTCGAAGGCGTGATGGCGGCGATCTTCGGGGTCGTGATCGCCGGCTCGTTCGTGGAGATGGGCGTTTCGCGCATCCTGCCATTCATCAAGCGACTGATCACCCCGCTGGTGACAGGCATCGTGGTGCTGATGATCGGCCTCACCCTGATCAAGGTTGGCCTGATCAGCATGGGCGGTGGCTTCGCGGCCATGGGCAACGGCACCTTCGCCAATGGCGAGAACCTGCTGCTGTCGGGCGTGGTGCTGGCGATCATCGTGGTCCTCAACCGGATTCCGGTGGTGTGGATGCGCAGTTGCGCCATCGTCATCGCGCTGGCGGTGGGCTATGCGCTGGCAGGCTACCTGGGGCGCCTGGACTTCACTGGCATGCACGAGGCCGCGCTGTTCCAGGTGCCGGTCCCGCTGCACTTCGGCCTGGGCTTCTCCTGGGCGCTGTTCATTCCGATGCTGGTGATCTACCTGGTGACCTCGCTGGAAGCCATCGGCGATGTGACAGCCACCAGCAAAGTGTCGCGCCAGCCGGTCGAGGGGCCAGTGTGGATGCAACGGATCAAGGGCGGGGTGCTGGTCAATGGTGCCAACTCGCTGCTGGCGGGCCTGTTCAACACCTTCCCCAGCTCGATCTTTGCGCAGAACAATGGGGTGATCCAGCTGACGGGCATCGCCAGCCGTCATATCGGTGTCTGGATCGCGCTCATGCTGGTACTGCTGGGGCTTTTCCCGAGCGTAGCCGGGGTGATCCAGGCCGTGCCGGAGCCTGTACTGGGTGGCGCTGCGATGGTGATGTTCGGTGCGGTGGCGGCATCAGGAATCAATATCCTGGCCAGCACCCGCCTGGACCGTCGGGCGCTGCTGATCATCGCCGTGTCGCTGGCCCTGGGGCTGGGCGTGGCGCAGGTGCCGGAGTTCCTGGCGCACATGCCGGCGGCGCTGCGTAACGTACTGGAGTCGGGCGTTGCCACCGGCGGCATCTGCGCCCTGGTGCTGAACTGGTTCCTGCCAGAGAGCCAGGAACGCGCCTGACCAACGTTGCAGGCAGACAAAAGCCCGCGCCTACAGGTGCGGGCTTTTTGCTTTATCATGACGGCATTTCTTTGCACGAGCCTTCCATGAAATTCGCCATCGCGGTGTTTTCTCCGGCCCATGCGCCCTCCTCGCGCCGCGCGCTGCGCTTCGCCGAGGCGGCCCTGGCCGGCGGACACGAGATTACCCGACTGTTCTTCTATCAGGACGGGGTGCACAGCGCCTCGGCCAACGTCGTCGCGCCGCAGGATGAACAGGATGTGGCGGCGCAATGGCGCAGCTTCGTCAGCGACCATCAGCTCGATGCCGTGGTCTGCATCGCCGCAGCATTGCGCCGGGGCGTGCTCGACGAGGCCGAAGCCAACCGTTACCAGCGCCCTGCCGTGAACCTGCCCAAACCCTGGGAACTGTCCGGCCTTGGGCAACTGCACGAAGCTGCGCAAACAGCAGACCGCCTGGTCTGCTTCGGAGGCGATTGAAATGGCCAGATCCTTGTTGATCATCAGCCGTCAGGCGCCTTGGAATGGGCCATCCGCCCGCGAAGCGCTGGATATCGCGCTTGCCGGTGGCGCCTTCGACCTGCCGCTGGGCATGCTGTTTCTCGACGACGGTGTCTTTCAGCTCGCCAACGACCAGCAACCGGTGCTGCTGCAGCAGAAGAACCTTGCCGCCAACCTGCAGGCGCTCCCGATGTTCGGGGTCGAGGAACTGTTCGCCTGCGCGCATAGCCTCCAGCAACGCGGGCTGGACAGCAGCACGCTGGAACTGCCGGTGCAGGTTCTCGACGATGCAGCGCTGCGCGCACTGATCGCCCGTTTCGACCAGGTGGTGACCCTCTGATGACGACCCTGCATGTAATCAGCCATTCGCCCTTCGGCGACGACCGTCTGGCCAGTTGCCTGCGTTTGCTGGATACCCAGGACGCGCTGCTGCTGTGCGGCGATGCAACCTACGCCCTCAAGCCTGGCAGCGAACCTTACCGGGTGTTGCAGGCTGCTGGCCTGGAGCAACGCCTGTTCGCCCTCGAAGAAGACCTACAGGCCCGCGCAATCCCCAGCGAGTTGGCAAAGGCCGTGGACTATCCCGCCTTCGTCGAGCTCTCGCTGCACTACGACAAGGTCAACACCTGGCTATGAGCAACCTGACTGTCGGCGATCGCTCGATCGCCCTGGACAAGGACGGCTTCCTGGTCGACTTGCAGGACTGGTCCCACGAGGTCGCCCAAGCCCTGGCCGCCCGTGAAGCGATCGCCTTGACCCCGGACCACTGGGAAGTCCTCGAACTGCTGCGTCAGTTCTACGACGAATATCAACTTTCGCCAGCGACTCGTCCGCTGATCAAGTACACCGCCCTGAAGCTGGGCCCGGACAAGGGCAACAGCCCGCACCTGAATCGTCTGTTCAACGGCACCCCCGCCAAACTGGCCGCCAAGCTGGCGGGCCTGCCCAAGCCGACCAACTGCATATGACCGAGCCAATGACCGACAGCCCAAGCCCCCTGACCCTGGAAACCCCGGCCGAACACCCCTTCGCCGAATTCGTGCGCATTCTTGGCAAGGGCAAGCGAGGGGCACGGGGCTTGACCCGCGAGGAAGCGCGCGCGGCGATGACACTGCTGCTCGAAGGGAAAGTCGAAGACACCCAACTGGGCGCCTTCCTGATGCTGCTGCGGCACAAGGAGGAAAGTGCCGAGGAGCTGGCTGGTTTCACCGAAGCCCTGCGCAGCCACCTGCAAGCACCATCGATCGCCGTGGATATCGACTGGCCAAGCTATGCCGGCAAGAAGCGCCACCTGCCCTGGTACCTGCTGGCCGCCAAGTGCCTGGCTGGCAACGGCGTGCGCATTCTCATGCATGGCGGCGGCGCCCACACGGCCGGGCGCCTGTACACCGAACAGTTGCTCACCCTGTTGGATATCCCCCTCTGCCGTGACTGGCAAGCGGTCGCCAGCAGCCTGGATCAGCAGCAACTGGCCTTCTTCCCGTTTCAGGACTGGGCGCCGCAGTTGCAGCGGATGATCGACCTGCGCAACACCTTGGGCCTGCGCTCGCCGATCCACTCCCTGGCCCGCATGCTCAACCCGCTCGGCGCCCGCTGCGGCCTGCAAAGCATCTTCCACCCCGGCTACCAGGCCGTGCACCGCGAAGCCAGCCGCCTGCTCGGCGATCACGCCCTGGTGATCAAAGGTGATGGCGGCGAGATCGAGGTGAACCCCGATGTCGTCAGTCACTTGTACGGCACTACCGGCAGCGAGGCCTGGGACGAAGAATGGCCCGCGCTGAGCGCACAACGCCACGTCAAGCCGGCAACGCTTGAGCCTGAGCATCTGTTGGCGGTATGGCGCGGCGCGGCGCAGGACAGCTATGGCGAGCTGGCAGTAGTCGCGACCATGGCCCTGGCACTGCGCGGTCTGGGCCAGGATCGCGAACTGGCGTTCTGCACCGCGCGCACGTTCTGGTCAAACCGAAACATCTAATCACTCGATCAATGACTGGCGATATTTGCGCTATTTATTCGAACGGTATGCCCTAGACTGAGCTCCAACGACAAACGACTTGGTAATTGGAGCTCCACATGGGCCTTTTGATCGACGGCCGCTGGCATGACCAGTGGTACCAGAACAGCAAGGATGGCGCCTTCCGCCGCGAAAACGCCCAGCGCCGAAATGCGCTACCTGCGGCCGAAGCAGGCCGTTACCACCTGTATGTTTCGCTGGCCTGCCCATGGGCGCACCGCACCCTGATCGTCCGCGCACTCAAGGGCCTGGAGCCACTGATCGACGTATCTGTGGTGAGCTGGCTGATGGGCGAGCATGGTTGGACCTTCGACACCGCACAAGGCTCGACGGGCGATCATCTCGACGCCCTCCAGTACCTGCATCAACGCTATACCTTGGATGATCCGCACTACACTGGCCGGGTGACGGTACCGGTGCTGTGGGACAAGCAAGAGAAGCGCATCGTCAACAACGAATCAGCGGAAATCATCCGCATCTTCAACAGCGCGTTCGATGAGTTGACCGGCAACCGTCTGGACCTCTATCCCGAACCACTGCGCGCGACTATCGATGCGCTCAACGAACGCATTTACCCGGCGGTGAACAACGGCGTTTATCGCGCAGGCTTCGCCACCACCCAGGAGGCGTACGAGGCAGCGTTCGATGAGGTGTTCAATGAGCTGGATCACCTGGAGGCACTGCTCGACACCCAGCGCTACCTGGCCGGCGAATACCTGACCGAGGCGGATGTAAGGCTGTTCACCACGTTGGTACGCTTCGATGCGGTGTACCACGGGCACTTCAAGTGCAACCTGCGACGACTGGCGGACTACCCGAACCTCTCCAACTGGCTGCGCGAGCTTTATCAGTGGCCGGGGGTGGCGCAGACGGTGAATATGGAGCATATCCAGAAGCACTACTACATGAGCCACAAGACCATCAACCCGAACGGCATCGTGCCCAAGGGGCCCTTGCAGGACTTCACGCTGCCCCATGACCGTGAGCGGTTGGCGGGCATGGGAATATGGCAGGGTTGACGTCGCTGGGGCTGCTTCGCAGCCCATTCGCGGGCAAGCCCGCTCCCACAGGTTTAAAGCGGCGCCGTACCTGTGGGAGCGGGCTTGCCCGCGAATGGATCACAAAGTGGTGCCAGTGATCAGCTGTTCTGCGCCCCTTCGAACCAGGCCAGCTTGTCACGCAACTGTACCACTTCCCCAACGATCACCAGGGTCGGCGCATGCACTTCATGCCGGGCGACCAGGTCCGGCAGGTCTGCCAGGGTCCCGGTGAACACGCGCTGATTGCGGGTAGTGCCCTGCTGCACCAGCGCTGCCGGCGTGCTTGCCGCACGACCATGACGGATCAACTCGGCGCAGATGGTCGGCAAGCCAACCAGGCCCATGTAGAACACCAGGGTCTGGGCTGGCGCCACCAGGTCATTCCAGGGCAGGTTGCTGGTGCCGTCCTTGAGGTGACCCGTGACGAAGCGCACCGACTGGGCGTAGTCGCGGTGAGTCAGCGGAATACCGCCGTAGGCCGAACAGCCGCTGGCCGCCGTGATACCCGGCACCACCTGGAAGGGGATGCCCTCATCGGCCAGTTCCTCGATCTCCTCGCCGCCACGGCCGAAGATGAACGGATCGCCGCCCTTCAGGCGCAACACACGCTTCCCTTGGCGGGCCAGATCGACCAACAGGCGGTTGATCTGGTCCTGGGGCACGGCATGGTCAGCGCGACGCTTGCCGACATAGATGCGCTCGGCATCGCGCCGGCACATCTCGATGATGGCCGGAGCCACCAGACGGTCGTAAAGCACCACGTCAGCCTGCTGCATCAGGCGCAAGGCACGGAAGGTCAACAGATCAGGATCACCAGGGCCGGCACCGACCAGATAGACCTCACCGCCCTGCTGCACTGGCACGCCATCGACCATGGCCTGCAACAGGCGCTCGGCTTCGGCGCCCTGCCCGGCCAACTGGCGCTCGGCGATCGGCCCCTGGAACACTGTCTCCCAGAAGCCGCGCCGCTGGTTGACGTCCGGGTACAGCGACTTGACCTTGTCACGAAAACGCGCGGCCAGGCCAGCCAGCTCGCCATAGGTGGACGGAATCCAGGCCTCGAGCTTGGCCCGGATCAAGCGTGCCAGCACGGGCGCATCGCCGCCACTGGATACCGCCACCACCAAGGGCGAGCGATCGACGATGGCAGGGAAGATCACCGTGCACAGGGCCGGTGCATCCACCACGTTGACCGGCAGGCTGCGCGCTTGTGCGTCTTCCGACACCTGCGCGTTGAGCGCCGGGTCATCGGTGGCAGCGATCACCAGACGGCACCCCTCCAGGTCAGCGACCTGATAGCCACGCACCAGCACCTCTCCGCTGCCTTCCCTGGCCAGTGCGGCCAACTGGCCGTCGACTTCCGGCGCGACCACCCGTAGCACACCCCCGGCATCCGCCAGCAGGCGCGCCTTGCGCAGGGCGATCTCACCGCCGCCGACGACCAGAACCCGGCCGCCCTGCAGCTTATGGAACAGCGGCAGGTACTTCATTTAGCGGATAACCTCGACGCCGCCCATGTAAGGCTTGAGCACCTCAGGTACGCGAATCGAACCATCGGCCTGCTGGTAGTTCTCCAGCACCGCAACCAGCGTACGGCCCACGGCCAGGCCCGAGCCGTTGAGCGTGTGCACCAGCTCCGGCTTGCCGGTTTCCGGATTGCGCCAGCGCGCCTGCATGCGGCGGGCCTGGAAGTCGCCGCAGTTGGAGCAGGAGCTGATTTCGCGGAACTTGCCCTGGCTCGGCACCCACACTTCCAGGTCGTAGGTCTTCACTGCGCCGAAGCCCATGTCGCCGGTGCACAGGGCCAGCACGCGGTATGGGAGTTCCAGCAACTGCAGCACGCGCTCGGCGTTGGCGGTCAGGCCTTCCAGGGCTTCCATCGACTTGGACGGCTCCACCACCTGGACCATCTCGACCTTGTCGAACTGGTGCTGGCGGATCATGCCGCGAGTGTCACGGCCCGATGCGCCGGCTTCGCTGCGGAAGCACGGGGTGTGGGCGACCAGTTTCAGCGGCAGTTGCTTGGCGTCGAGGATCTCGCCCGCCACCAGGTTGGTCAGCGACACTTCGGCGGTCGGGATCAGGTAGAAGTCGGCCTCGCCTTCGCGGGTGATCTTGAACAGGTCTTCCTCGAACTTCGGCAACTGACCGGTGCCCTGCAGGGCCGGGGCCTGTACCAGGTACGGGGTGTAGTGCTCCTCGTAGCCGTGCTCGCCGGTGTGCAGGTTGATCATGAACTGCGCCAGCGCGCGATGCAGGCGGGCGATCGGCCCACGCAGCACGGCAAAGCGCGCGCCGGACAGCTTGGCCGCGGCCTCGAAGTCCAGGCCACCGCTGACTTCACCCAGGGCAACGTGGTCCTTGATCTCGAAGTCGAAGGCCTGCGGCGTGCCCCAGCGGCGCACTTCGACATTATCTTCTTCGCTGGCGCCGACCGGCACGCTGGCATCCGGCAGGTTGGGGATGGTCAGCAGGATACCGTCGAGCTCGGCCTGGATCTCGTCCAGCTCCGTCTTGCCGGCCGCCAGCTCGTTGGCCATGCGCTCGACGTCCGCCATCAGCGGGGCGATGTCTTCGCCCTTGGCCTTGGCCTGGCCGATGGACTTGGAACGGGCATTACGCTCGGCCTGCAGCTGCTCGGTGCGGGTCTGCACCGACTTGCGGCGCTCTTCCAGTGATTCGATGCGCGCGACATCCAGGCTGAAGCCACGGGAGGCCAGGCGTTCCGCCACTTCCTGAAGTTGGCCGCGTAACAGTTTGGAATCGAGCATATCGTTCTCTCGTTGTGTTTAGGTGTTGGTTCAGATTCGGGTCAGGGCCAGGCCAGCCCAGGTGGCGAGCAGCCCGCCCAGCACGCTGGCGGCGGCATAGCCGAAGGCCAGGGGCGCCTGTCCGCTTTCGAGCAGGCGCACGGTATCCAGTGAAAAGGATGAAAAGGTGGTCAACCCGCCGACGAAGCCGACGATCAGCCCCGCACGTACCTCGATCGGCACGCCGGGCTTGTTGAGAAACAGGCCGTACAGCACACCAATGATCAGGCAGCCCACCAGATTGACCGCAAGCGTAGCGAGATAGAAGTGCCGTGGCCAGTGGGCATTGACCCAGTTGCCCGCCGCAAAGCGAAGCAAGGTGCCAGCAATACCTGCGGCGCTCACCGAAGCAATCAGGGCAATCACGTTTTTCTCCGTTGACGGGGGCTGTTGCGGTCCAGTTCGGCAAGGTGGCGCAGTTTCTCGCCAATCTTCAATTCCAGGCCACGTGGCACTGGCTGGTAATAGGGGCGTGGCTCGAGCTCGTCGGGGAAGTAATCTTCGCCAGCTGCGTAGGCATCCGGCTCGTCGTGGGCGTAGCGGTACTCATCGCCATAGCCCAGTTGCTTCATCAGCTTGGTCGGTGCGTTGCGCAAGTGCAGTGGCACTTCGAGCGAGCCATGCTCGGCAGCCTCGCGCAAGGCGGTCTTGAAGCCCATGTAGACGGCGTTGCTCTTGGGTGCGCAGGCAAGGTAGGTGATGGCCTGGGCCACCGCCAGCTCGCCCTCGGGGCTGCCCAGGCGCTCCTGGACATCCCAGGCTGCCAGGCACAGGCTCAGTGCACGGGGGTCGGCGTTACCGATGTCCTCGCTGGCCATGCGCACCACGCGACGGGCGATGTACAAGGGATCGCAACCGCCATCGAGCATGCGCGCGAACCAGTACAGCGCACCGTCAGGATTGGAGCCGCGCACCGACTTGTGCAGCGCTGATATCTGGTCATAGAACGCCTCGCCACCCTTGTCGAAGCGGCGGCGGCTGTCGCCAAGCAGGCTTTGCAGCATCTGCACGTCGATTTCGCTGCCATCCTCGGCAAGGTCGGAAGCGTTCTCGAGGAAGTTGAGCATGCGTCGACCATCACCATCGGCGGCAGCCATGAGCATTTTGAACGCCTCATCGCCGACCCGCAGGTTGCGCTTGCCCAGCCCACGTTCTTCGGTCAGCGCACGGTTGACCAACTTGCGCAGGGCCGCTTCGTCCAGGCTTTTGAGCACATAGACCCGGGCCCGCGACAGCAAGGCGTTGTTCAGTTCGAACGAAGGGTTTTCGGTGGTGGCGCCGATGAACAGCAAGGTGCCGTCTTCGACGTAGGGTAGAAAGGCATCCTGCTGGGACTTGTTGAAGCGGTGCACTTCATCGACGAACAGGATGGTACGCCGACCATACTGGCCGGCCTGCTGCTTGGCCACCTCGACGGCCTGGCGGATTTCCTTGACCCCCGCCAGCACCGCCGAGACCGTCTCGAAATGTGCATCGCAAAACTGCGCAAGCAGCCGGGCCAGCGTCGTTTTGCCAACCCCCGGCGGCCCCCAGAAGATCATCGAGTGCAGCGCACCCTGCTCCAGCGCTTCACGCAGCGGCTTGCCGCGCGCCAGCAGGTGCTCCTGGCCCACGTACTCGTCCAGGTTGGACGGACGCAGGCGAGCAGCCAGGGGCTGGGCAACGGGTTCGCTTCGAAACAGGTCCATGATGCCTCGCGTTACTCCTGGATGACGTCGGCGCCTTCCGGGATCTTGAACTGGAACGTGCTCGCCGGGACAGCCTGGTTGGCCTTGACCCCGTTGAACAGGATGTTGGTGCGCTGACCGACGCTGTCGATCAGTTGCATGTCATTGATCAGCCCTTTGCGGAACGAGATGCGCAGGGAGTCGAACAGCGTGTCCTTGGTCTTGGGCTTGAGGGTGAAGTCCATGACCTCGCCCTGCTCCTTCGACGCGATGTCGAAGCTCTGGCTGATTTTGGAGACATCGCCGGACAGCAGCAGCGCCGGGGTCTGGCTCAAACGCACGTCAAGCTTCTTGACCGTGGCCTGTTCCAGGTCCGGGTCCCACAGGGTGACTTTTTGCCCATCGGACACCACCACCTGCTCCTGCGGAGCATCGGTGTGCCAGTAGAACAGCCCCGGACGCTTGACCGTCATCTTGCCGGTCGTTTCCTGCAAGCTGGTGCCGCTGGCATCCAGGGTCAGCTGGGAGAAGTTGGCCTCGATGGTCTGGGACTTTTCCAGCAATTGGGTCAGGCGCTGTACGTCTTGCTCACCGGCATGAGCCGTAACCGAGCCCAGGGTCAGGGCAGAAACCAACAGCATGCGAATCGCGCGCATGGGAATCCTCATTGAGCAGTGAATAGGCCGAACGCCGTCGTTGGCGCCCGGCAAAGTGATCATCAATCGCGCGGGCCACCCGGGGCAATCACTTCCCGCGAGCCGTTGCTGTTCATCGGGGTGACTACGCCGGCCATCTCCATCGCCTCGATCATCCGCGCGGCACGGTTGTAGCCGATCTTGAGCTTGCGCTGTACCGCGGAGATCGACGCCCGGCGGCTCTCGAGTACGAACTGCACCGCTTCGTCGTACAGGGCGTCGGTTTCCGCATCGTCACCATCGCCACCACCGCCGCCACCTTCGAAGCCGCTGCCGGCCTCTTCGACACCGTTGAGGATGTCGTCGTTGTAGTCCGGTGCGCCACGCAGCTTCCACGCCTCGACCACGCGATGCACTTCATCGTCGGACACGAAGGCACCATGAACACGGATCGGTAGACTGGTACCCGGCGGCATGTAGAGCATGTCACCATGACCGAGCAGCTGCTCGGCACCGCCCTGGTCGATGATGGTCCGCGAGTCGATCTTGCTCGACACCTGGAACGCCATGCGGGTCGGGATGTTGGCCTTGATCAGGCCGGTGATGACATCGACCGACGGACGCTGGGTGGCGAGGATCAGGTGGATACCGGCCGCCCGCGCCTTCTGGGCGATCCGCGCGATCAGCTCTTCGACCTTCTTGCCGACGATCATCATCATGTCGGCGAATTCATCGACAACCACCACGATGGTCGGCAGGGTCTTGAGCGTCGGCGGCTCGTCTTCCATGCTCTCGCGACGGTACAGCGGATCGTGGATGACCTCACCCGCTTCCTGGGCGTCCTTGATCTTGCGGTTGAAGCCCGCCAGGTTACGCACGCCCATGGCAGCCATCAGCTTGTAGCGGCGCTCCATCTCGGCGACGCTCCAGCGCAGGGCGTTGGCGGCGTCCTTCATGTCGGTGACCACCGGGCACAGCAGGTGCGGAATGCCTTCGTAGATCGACAGTTCGAGCATCTTCGGGTCGATCATGATCAGCCGCGCATCTTCAGGGCCGGACTTGAACAGGATCGAAAGGATCATCGCGTTCACACCCACCGATTTACCGGAACCGGTGGTACCGGCCACCAGCAGGTGCGGCATCTTGGCAAGGTCGGTGATCACTGGCTTGCCGCCGATGTCATGACCCAGCGCGAGGGTGACCGGCGACTTCTGCTCGTCGTACTGCGGGGTCGACAGCACTTCGGAGAAGCGCACCATCTGACGGTTCTCGTTGGGGATTTCGATACCCACGGTAGTCTTGCCGGGGATCACCTCGACCACCCGCACGCTGGTCACTGCCAGCGAACGCGCCAGGTCCTTCGCCAGGTTGGCGATGCGGCTGACCTTGACACCTGCAGCCGGCTGGATTTCGTAACGGGTAATCACCGGGCCCGGATGGATGGAGTCCACCGACACCTCGACACCGAACTCCTTCAGCTTGATTTCCAGCAGGTGACCGACGCCAGCCAGCGACTCGGGCGAATACTCGATCTTCTTCTGCTCGGCCGGGTCGAGAATGGAGATCGACGGCAGCGTGCCTTCGACGGCGCTGTCGACGAACAACGGCGCCTGCTTCTCCTTCATCACCCGCTTGCTCGGTTCGGGGGCTTTGGGCGGCGGCGCGGGGATGTTGATCACCGGGGCCGGCTGTTGCTCGCGCTGGGCCACGTGCTTGGTGAGTGCCTCGTCGCGCTCGATGATGCGCTCGCGGGCCTTGATCTGCTCGCGTTTGTCCGCGACCACAGGAGCAACCACCTCATCGACCTGGTCATCTACCTCGCGCAGTTGCGCCACCAGGCGCTTGCGCTCGTTGCGCGCCTCCCACCAGCGAGTGGCTGCGCCCTGCACCAGTTCGAACAGATCGAGGGTGATCTTGCCGGTGACATCCATCACCTTGAACCAGGACAGATCGGTGAACACGGTCAGGCCGAACAGGAACAGGGCGATGAACATCAGCGTGCTGCCCTGCACGTTCAGCAGGTTGCGCGCCAGGTCACCCAGGCTTTCACCCAGGGCACCGCCTGCGGAGAACGGCATGCTCGCAGTGGGGTGGAAATGGATATGCGCCAGCGCCGCGCCCGACAGCACCAGGAACACCAGGCCGATCAAGCGCCAGGAGAATAGCCAGCCGCTCCATTGCCAGGGCTGATGGCGCTCGCGGAAGATCTGCCAGGTCTTGATTGCCAGCAGCAACGGGAAAATGTAGGCGAAATAGCCGAGCACCATGAACAGGATGTCGGCGAAGAAGGCTCCGGCGCGCCCGGCAGCATTCTGCACCTGGTCGACGTTGCTGGTGTGGCTGAAGCTCGGATCGGACGTGTCGTAGGTCAGCAGCGCCATCCACAGGTACAGGCACAGGGCACCGACGGCGATCAGCGCGCCTTCCTTGAGGCGATAATGCAACTGCTGGCGCCACAATGGCACGGGCAAAGGGGTCGGGGTTGCGGTGGATTTCTTCAAAACGCGTCTATTCCTGCGCTCGCTGCGCGTTAAATAGTGATCGAGCCGATGACTGGCCGACGAACCACTACTTTTATCATTACTGCCCGCCTGCCGCCATGGCGGCACGCCGCATGGCGCATGAACGGAGGGCCGATTTCCATGGGTGCAATTTGAGCATGCATTTTGTTCTGTGACAAAGGCTTATGCTGTATTTTTGCACAGGTATGACAGCAAATGTCCGGGTTGGTGCCGGATGGCTCATTAATGCGTAGGAAAGCGCCGTATACGCTGTGCCAAAACCACCAATGGCGGGCAGGAACCAATCCCATTCGCTGGCAGCCCCTCGGGCAGCACAAGGCCAGACGTTGACCACGTTTCTTTCAGCCGCCATGCTGCCCTCTCCCCTCCCCTACCGCCGAAAGACCATGCTCACCTGGCTGACCCGCGACTCGCTGACCTTCCCGCCCCTGGAAAAAGCCCTGAACGAGCCCAACGGCCTGCTCGCCGCCGGTGGCGACCTGACGCCGGAGCGCCTGATCCAGGCCTATCGTCATGGCTGCTTTCCCTGGTACCAGGACGGCCAACCCATCCTCTGGTGGTCACCGGACCCGCGCACCGTACTCTTCCCGGACGAGTTGCACGTTTCGCGCTCACTGGCCAAGCTCCTGCGCCAGGGTCGCTACCAGGTCAGCTTCGACAGCGACTTCGAACGGGTCATCGCCGCTTGCGCCGCACCGCGCGACTACGCCGACGGCACCTGGATCACCGACAGCATGCAGGCCGCGTACTGTGAACTGCATCGACGCGGCATCGCCCATTCGGTGGAGGTCCGCCAGGATGGCGAGCTGGTCGGCGGCCTGTATGGCTTGGCCATGGGCCAGCTGTTCTTCGGAGAGTCCATGTTCAGCCGTGCCGACAACGCTTCGAAGGTGGGCTTCGCGACCCTGGTCGAGCACCTGCGCCAGGCCGGCTTTGCCCTGATCGACTGCCAGATGCCGACCAATCATTTGCACAGCCTCGGTGCTCGCGCCATCAGCCGCGCCGAGTTCGCCCGTTATCTCGCGCGCCACCTCGACCAGCCCAGCAAGGCAACCTGGGTTCGCTAGGCGAGTTCCCATTGCTGGCATACACTTAAGACAACGTCTTGCCGAGGGGTCGATCATGACAGAGTTGGCGCGGTTGAAGTTCTATGCCACTCAACCTCACTCCTGCAGCTATCTGCCGGAGGAGCAGGCGACCACGCTGTTCCTGGACCCCAGCCAGCCGATGGACGTCCATGTGTACGCCGACCTCTCTGAAATGGGTTTTCGTCGCAGCGGCGATCATCTCTATCGCCCGCACTGCCAGAATTGCAATGCCTGCGTGCCGGCACGCATCCCCGCGGCACGCTTCATCCCCAACCGCCAGCAGCGGCGCATCCTCAAACGCAACGCTGACGTCACCGTCACCGCTGCGCGCCCAGCCTTCAAGGAAGAGTACTTCGACCTGTATCGACGCTACATCGAACAGCGCCATTCGGACGGCGACATGTATCCGCCCAGCCGCGACCAGTTCTCCACCTTCCTGGTACGCGACCTGCCATTCTGCTGGTTCTACGAGTTCCGCCTCGAAGGCCGCCTGCTGGCGATCGCCGTGTGCGACCTGCTGCCCAACGGCCTTTCGGCGGTCTACACCTTCTACGAGCCCGATGAAGAACGTCGCAGCCTGGGGCGCTTTGCCATTCTCTGGCAGATCACCGAAGCGCTGCGGCAGAATCTCGAGGCTGTCTACCTGGGTTACTGGATCAAGAACTGCAAGAAGATGAACTACAAGACCCAGTATCGCCCCATCGAACTGCTGATCAACCAGCGCTGGGTCAGCCTCAACTGAAAGCATTGGCTTGAAACACAGTTTTCGGGCATAATCCACGCCACTTTTTTTGCCCGGTGCAGTCGTGCGTCGGGCCATCACTGGATACCGAGGGCTTTACTGCATGTCGAAAGAAGACAGCTTCGAAATGGAAGGCACTGTCGTCGACACCCTGCCCAACACCATGTTCCGCGTGGAGTTGGAAAACGGGCACGTCGTTACCGCGCACATCTCCGGCAAGATGCGCAAGAACTACATCCGTATTCTCACTGGCGACAAGGTCCGCGTCGAACTGACGCCATACGACCTGAGCAAGGGCCGCATCACCTACCGCGCCCGCTAAGCTCCAGCCATGAAAAAGCCCGGCCTATGTGCCGGGCTTTTTTGTATCTGCTTGAATGTAGACCGGCCGTGCCTGTGATCGCGACCCAAGCCGCTCCCACAGGCACAGCGCGACACCGCTGTTACGCAACCTCGGCCGTGGTCTCGAAATCGAAGACCAGCTCACCGTCACGCAACTCGACATGCACCACGCCACCGTGCTCGGACAGCTCGCCGAACAGGATCTCCTCGGCCAGCGGCCGCTTGATCTTGTCCTGGATGAGCCGTGCCATCGGCCGTGCGCCCATCTGTACGTCGTAGCCCTTGACTGCCAGCCAGCCGCGCGCCTCGTCGCTGACCTCCAGCAACACGCGCTTGTCTTCCAGCTGGGCCTGCAGTTCGATGAGGAACTTGTCGACGATACTCTTGATCGTCTCGTGACTCAGGCGGCCGAACTGGATGATGGTGTCCAGGCGGTTGCGGAACTCCGGCGTGAAGCTCTTGCGGATGACTTCCATGGCATCGGACGTGTGATCCTGCTGGGTGAAGCCGATCGAGGCACGCGCCGCGGTTTCGGCACCCGCGTTGGTGGTCATGATCAGGATCACGTTGCGGAAGTCGGCCTTGCGCCCGTTGTTATCGGTCAGCGTCCCGTGGTCCATCACCTGCAGCAGCAGGTTGAAGACTTCAGGATGGGCCTTCTCGATCTCATCGAGCAGCAGGACACAGTGCGGTTGCTTGGTGATCGCCTCGGTCAGCAGACCGCCCTGGTCGAAACCGACATAGCCGGGCGGCGCACCGATCAGGCGCGACACGGTATGCCGCTCCATGTACTCGGACATGTCGAAGCGCACCAGCTCCACCCCAAGCGCCTTGGCCAGCTGACGTGCAGCCTCGGTCTTGCCGACACCGGTCGGGCCTGAGAACAGGAACGAACCGACCGGCTTGTCCGGCGCCTTCAGGCCTGCACGCGACAGCTTGATGGCGGTGGACAGCGAGTCGATCGCCGCATCCTGACCGAACACGGTCAGCTTGAGGTCACGCTCCAGGTTACGCAGCAGCTCCTTGTCGGAACTGGTGACGTGCTTCGGCGGAATCCGCGCGATCTTGGCGACGATGTCCTCGACCTGCGGCACCTCGATGCGCTTGACCCGGCTGGCTTCCGGCTGCAGGCGCTGGTATGCACCCGCTTCATCGATCACGTCGATGGCCTTGTCCGGCATGTGGCGGTCATTGATGTAGCGAGCAGCCAGTTCTGCAGCCGCGCGCAGCGCCTCATCGCTGTACTCGATGTTGTGGTGGCTTTCGAAACGCCCCTTCAGGCCACGCAGGATACCAACGGTATCTTCCACTGACGGCTCGCTGACATCGACCTTCTGGAAACGCCGCGCCAGGGCACGGTCCTTCTCGAAGATGCCACGGAATTCCTGGAAGGTAGTCGAACCGATGCAGCGGATATCGCCGGAGGACAGCAACGGCTTGAGCAGGTTGGACGCATCCATGACCCCACCGGATGCCGCACCGGCACCAATGATGGTGTGAATCTCGTCGATGAACAGGATTGCCTGCGGACGCTTGCGCAGCTCACCCAGCAGCGCCTTGAAGCGCTTCTCAAAATCGCCGCGGTATTTGGTGCCGGCCAGCAGTGCACCCAGGTCGAGCGAGTAGACCACGCTCTGCGCCAACAGGTCCGGCACCTGGCCATCGACGATGCGCTTGGCCAGGCCTTCGGCGATGGCAGTCTTGCCGACGCCCGCCTCCCCGACCAGCAGCGGGTTGTTCTTGCGGCGGCGGGCCAGGATCTGCGCGACGCGCTCGACCTCCTGCTCACGCCCCACCAGCGGATCGATACGACCGGCACGCGCCAGCTCATTGAGGTTGCTGGCATAGGCGTCCAGCGGGTTGCTGGACGAGGACGCCTCGCCTCCCTCCTCATCCTGCATTTCCTGATCGCTGTCAGCATGCGGACCGTGCCCCGGCACCTTGGAGATGCCATGGGCGATGTAGTTGACCACATCGATGCGCGCCACGCTCTGCTGCTTGAGCAGGAACACGGCCTGGCTTTCCTGTTCGCTGAAGATCGCTACCAGCACATTGGCACCGGTCACTTCACGCTTGCCGGAGCTTTGCACGTGGAAAACGGCGCGCTGCAGCACACGCTGGAAACCAAGCGTAGGCTGGGTTTCGCGGTCCTCGTCGTGGACGGGAATCAGTGGCGTGGTCGAATCGATGAACTCCTGCAGGTCATGCTTGAGCTTGTCGAGATTGGCGCCACAGGCGCGCAGAACGGTCGCGGCGGCCTCATTGTCAAGGAGTGCCAGCAACAGGTGTTCGACGGTCATGAATTCATGACGCTTCGAACGGGCCTCCTTGAAGGCCAGATTGAGGGTGACTTCGAGCTCGCGGTTTAACATAGCTTCACCTCATACCCAAGTGGTCGGCGATTAACCGTCCTTCTCGATTTCACAGAGTAGCGGATGCTGGCTTTCTCTTGCGTATTGATTGACCTGCATGGCCTTGGTCTCGGCGATGTCGCGGGTAAACAATCCGCACACTGCCCGCCCCTCGGTATGGACGGTCAGCATGATCTTGGTCGCCAGCTCGCGGTTCAGACTGAAGAACGTCTCGAGCACTTCGACGACGAAATCCATCGGCGTGTAGTCATCATTGAACAAAACCACCTTGTACATCGGTGGCGCCTGCAGGATCGGCTTGGCTTCCTGCACTGCCAGACCTGCACCGTCGTCCTCATCGGACTTCGGATGATCCTGATTGAATGTTAGTCGAATCTGCCTGAGTGCATGCATGGAAAGAATTTCATCATATCGACAGGTTAGGGTAATGGATTGACCGCGCAGTCACCGCAGGAGCGGCCGCCGCATGACCTTGACTATCGGCAAAACGGTGTTACAACCAATAAGAACCCACCGTGGTCTATAAAGATCCGCGCAGTCAACCAGATTTTTCGCACGGTTCGTATGCGGATGAAGTGGATGATACTCCAGTGATGGAGTCCTTTGCAGAGGGACATAGGGATGGCAAGCGGTAAAGTCAAGTGGTTCAACAATGCCAAGGGCTATGGGTTCATCAACGAAGAGGGCAAGACAGACGACCTGTTCGCCCACTATTCGGCGATCCAGATGGACGGCTACAAGACATTGAAGGCCGGCCAGACAGTCTCCTTCGACATCGTCCAAGGCCCCAAGGGACTGCACGCGGTCAATATCTCCAGCCCCAGCACCACGGTAGGCACCTCGCAGGCGAACACGGCTGCCGAGGCCTGACTCCAACTCCTGTCCTATACGAAAAAACCGGCCGCCTCTTTAATATGAAGAGACGGCCGGTTTTTTTGTTACCTCACATGTGCTTGATCATCTCATCGCCGAAGCCCGAGCTGCTCACCAGCCTGGCGCCGTCCATCAGGCGCTCGAAGTCGTAGGTCACGGTCTTGGCGGCAATCGCGCCGTTGGTACCTTTGATGATCAGGTCGGCCGCTTCGGTCCAGCCCATGTGCCGCAACATCATTTCGGCAGACAGGATCACCGACCCCGGATTGACCTTGTCCTGCCCGGCATACTTGGGCGCAGTGCCATGGGTCGCCTCGAACATGGCCACGGTATCGGAAAGGTTGGCACCCGGCGCAATACCGATACCGCCCACCTCCGCCGCCAGCGCGTCGGACAGGTAGTCACCATTGAGGTTGAGCGTGGCAATCACGTCATACTCGGCCGGACGCAGCAGGATCTGCTGGAGCATGGCGTCGGCAATGGCGTCCTTGACGATGACTTCGCGGCCCGATTTCGGATTGCGAAACTTCATCCACGGGCCGCCATCGAGCAGCTCGGCGCCGAATTCGTCTTTCGCCACTTCGTAACCCCAATCCTTGAAAGCACCCTCGGTGAATTTCATGATGTTGCCCTTGTGCACCAGGGTCAGCGACTCGCGATCGTTGTCCACCACGTACTGCAGAGCCTTGCGCACCAGGCGCTTGGTGCCCTCGCGCGAGACCGGCTTGACCCCGATGCCGCAGTCCTGGTCGAACCGGATCTTTGTGACGCCCATTTCCTCCTTCAGGAACTTGATCACCTTGTTCGCCTCGGGCGAGCCAGCCTTCCACTCGATACCGGCGTAGATATCCTCGGAGTTCTCGCGGAAGATCACCATGTCGACATCACCAGGCTTCTTCACCGGGCTGGGCACGCCCTGGAACCACAATACCGGGCGCAGGCAGACGTACAGGTCCAGCTGCTGGCGCAGGGCGACGTTCAGCGAGCGGATACCGCCCCCCACCGGCGTGGTGAGCGGGCCCTTGATCGACACCACGTAGTCGCGCACCGCATCGAGGGTCTCCTGGGGCAGCCAGGTATCCTGGTCATAGACCTGCGTGGCCTTCTCGCCGGCGTACACCTCCATCCAGGCAATCTTGCGCTTGCCGCCATAGGCCTTCTGCACGGCGGCATCCACCACCTTGATCATGACCGGAGAGACATCGACACCAATGCCATCGCCCTCGATGTAGGGGATGATCGGGTTGTCGGGAACGTTGAGCGAATGGTCTGCATTGACGGTGATCTTGGCGCCATCCGTCGGAACCTTGATTTTCTGGTATCCCATGCTTGCACTACTCCGCTGTCGGGTGTGGTTGGACATCATGCGATCCAATGAGCCTAAACCACATCCGCCGACCTGCAAGCCGGACAGCCCCGGCGCCCTGCGGCATCACGCCACATTGCCCGTACATCTTTGGTCTTATAAAGGCGTCGATATCACTTCGCCTTGCTGATTAGGCCAAAGGGTTTGATATACTCCGGCCCTGACCGCAGGGTCATCGGGGCGAACCCTTGGAAAATGCGGCTCGCCCTCGGCCAGGAAAGGCCAGAAAGCCTGGGCTGTTACCGCATCCCAGCATTTGACGCTCGACTGATGCATCCACCATCACCGCTCGCAGCCTCTCGACCATCCGCTCATGGCGTCGCCAGGGCGAAGCGCCTACCCTGCGCACCTCGAGACTCGAGTACGCTCAGCACATAGAGAGTTAACCCGCATGCCCACCCGTTCCAAGATCATCTACACCTTCACCGACGAAGCCCCCGCCCTCGCCACCTACTCGCTGCTGCCGATCATCGAAGCCTTCACCGCTTCGGCTGACATCGCCGTCGAAACCCGCGACATTTCCCTGGCTGGCCGTATCCTCGCGGCGTTCCCGGAACAACTGGGCGCAGAGAAGCAGGTAGGCGATCACCTGGCGGAACTGGGCCAGCTGGCCACCACCCCTGAAGCCAACATCATCAAGCTGCCGAACATCTCCGCTTCGGTTCCACAGCTGAAGGCGGCGATCAAGGAACTTCAGGCCAAGGGCTTCAACATCCCCGACTACGCCGACGAGCCGGCCAGCGCCGAAGAGAAAGAGTCCCGCGCGCGCTACGACCGCATCAAGGGCAGCGCCGTGAACCCGGTACTGCGCGAAGGCAACTCCGACCGTCGTGCACCGCTGTCGGTCAAGAACTACGCCCGCAAGCACCCGCACAAGATGGGTGCCTGGGCCGCCGACTCCAAGTCGCACGTTGCCCACATGACCCAGGGCGACTTCTACGGCAGCGAGAAAGCCGCGCTGATCGAGGCTGACGACAGCCTGCGCATCGAACTGGTCGGCAAGGACGGTTCCACCACCGTCCTGAAAGAGAAAACCGCCGTCAAGGCCGCCGAAGTCATCGACTGCGCCACCCTGAGCCGCAAGGCCCTGAAAGCCTTCATCGCCGAGCAGATCGCCGATGCCAAGGCTTCTGGCGTACTGCTCTCGGTGCACCTGAAAGCCACCATGATGAAGGTCTCCGACCCGATCATGTTCGGCGTCATCGTCGAGGAGTTCTACGGCGAAGTCCTGGCCAAGCACGCGGCCGCCCTGGCTGAAGTAGGCTTCAACGCCAACAACGGCATCGGCGACCTGTACGCCCGCATCAAGGACCTGCCAGCCGACAAGCAGGCCGAGATCGAAGCCGACATCCAGGCCCTGTACACCGTTCGCCCGGCCCTGGCCATGGTCAACTCCGACAAGGGCATCACCAACCTGCACGTACCGAGCGACGTCATCGTCGACGCTTCGATGCCAGCGATGATCCGCGACTCGGGCAAGATGTGGAACGCCGCAGGCGAGCTGCAAGACGCCAAGGCGATCATTCCGGACCGCTGCTACGCCGGCATCTACCAGGCCACCATCGAAGACTGCAAGAAAAACGGCGCCTTCGATCCGACCACCATGGGCAGCGTACCGAACGTTGGCCTGATGGCGCAGAAAGCCGAAGAGTACGGTTCCCACGACAAGACCTTCCAGATCAAGACCGACGGCGTCGTGCGCGTGGTCGATGGCAAGGGCAACGTCGTTCTGGAGCAGAACGTCGAAGCCGGCGACATCTTCCGCATGTGCCAGACCAAGGACGCACCGATCCAGGATTGGGTGAAACTGGCTGTCAACCGCGCCCGCCTGAGCAACACCCCGGCGGTGTTCTGGCTGGACCCGGCTCGTGCCCACGACGGCGTGATGATCGAGAAGGTACAGAAGTACCTGAAGGATCACGACACCACTGGCCTGGACATCCGCGTCCTGGCACCGGTCGACGCCATCAAGTTCTCCCTGGCTCGCATCCGCGAAGGCAAGGACACCATCTCGGTGACCGGCAACGTGCTGCGCGACTACCTGACCGACCTGTTCCCGATCATGGAACTGGGCACCAGCGCCAAGATGCTGTCGATCGTGCCGCTGATGAACGGTGGCGGCCTGTTCGAGACCGGCGCCGGCGGTTCGGCACCCAAGCACGTGCAGCAGCTGGTCGAAGAGAACTTCCTGCGTTGGGATTCGCTGGGTGAATTCCTGGCCCTGGCTGCCTCCCTTGAGCATCTGGGCAACACCTACGACAACCCGCGTGCCAAAGTGCTGGCCAATACCCTGGACCAGGCCACCGGCAAGTTCCTCGACACCAACAAGTCGCCTTCGCGCAAGGTCGGCGGTATCGACAACCGCGGCAGCCACTTCTACCTGACCCTGTACTGGGCCCAGGCCCTGGCTGCCCAGAGCGACGACGCTGCCCTGCAGGCACGCTTCGCCCCACTGGCCAAGACCCTGACCGAGAACGAAGCGACCATCGTCGCCGAGCTCAACGCCGTCCAGGGCAAGCCGGCCGACATCGGTGGCTACTACGCGCCTGATGCCGAGCTGACCGCCAAGGTGATGCGTCCAAGCCAGACCCTGAACAGCGCCATCGCCGCCCTGTAAGGTTCGCTTGAAGTAACAGCACAGACCCCGGCCACGCACCGGGGTTTGTGCTTTCTGGATAAAAGATGTCTAGCGGCCTACGCGAACCCGCTCCTACAGGGTCCGTACCAGCCCTTATGGAGCTGTTCATGACCTGGCAACCTCACATCACCGTCGCCACCATCGTCGAACACGAGGGCAAATTCCTCTTCGTCGAAGAGTTCAAGGCTGGCAAGCACGTCTACAACCAACCCGCCGGCCACCTGGAAGCCAACGAAACTTTGCCCCAGGCCGCCCTGCGTGAAACCCTCGAGGAAACCGCCTGGGAGGTCGAATTGACCGGCGTGGTCGGCATCTACCTCTACACCGCGCCGAGCAACGGCGTGACCTACCAGCGCATCTGCTTCGCCGCCCGTCCGCTGCGCCACCACCCCGAGCGCGCCCTGGACAGCGACATCGTCCGCGCCGTGTGGCTGACCCGCGAACAGTTGCTCGCAGAACCGGAGCGCTGGCGCAGCGAGTTGGTGCCACGCTGCCTCGACGACTACCTCGCAGGCCCGCTGCACAGCCTCTCGCTGCTGCGCGACTGACGCGGATGCGCCGTCCTGATAGAATCGGAATTTTTCCCCCTGATACACATCGGTAGCCATGACCAGCCCTACACCCAAAGACCCCTCCAGGACCCGCGTCATCGTCGGCATGTCCGGCGGCGTGGACTCTTCCGTCTCCGCCCTTCTGCTCATGGAGCAGGGCTACCAGGTGGAAGGTCTGTTCATGAAAAACTGGGAGGAGGATGACGGCACCGAGTACTGCACCGCCCGCGAAGACCTCGCCGACGCCCAGGCCGTGTGCGATCGCATCGGCATCAAGCTGCACACCGCCAACTTCGCCGCCGAATACTGGGACAACGTGTTCGAGCACTTCCTCGAAGAGTACAAGGCCGGCCGCACACCCAACCCAGACATCCTCTGCAACCGCGAAATCAAGTTCAAGGCCTTCCTTGACTACGCCCTGTCGCTGGGTGCCGACCTGATTGCCACCGGCCACTACGTGCGCCGGCGCGATATTGGCGAGCTGACCGAACTGCTCAAGGGCCTGGACCCGAACAAGGACCAGAGCTACTTCCTGCATGCCGTGGGCGGCGCGGAAATCGCCCGCACCCTGTTCCCCGTTGGCGAGCTGGAAAAGCCCGAAGTACGTGCCATCGCCGAGAAACACGGCCTGGCCACGGCGAAGAAAAAAGACTCCACCGGCATCTGCTTCATCGGCGAGCGTCGCTTCAGCGACTTCCTCAAGCAGTACCTGCCCGCACAGCCTGGCGAGATCCAGACCACCGACGGCGAAGTGATCGGCCAGCACCATGGCCTGATGTACCACACCATCGGCCAGCGCCAGGGCCTGGGCATTGGTGGCCTGAAAGACGCCGGCGACGAGCCCTGGTACGTGCTGGAAAAAGACCTGGCGCGCAATGTGCTGGTGGTGGGCCAGGGCAACGAACACCCGTGGCTGTTCTCCCGCGCCCTGCTCGCCTCGGACATCTTCTGGGTCAACCCGCTCGACCTGAGCAGCCCACGTCGACTCACCGCCAAGGTGCGCTACCGCCAGAGCGACCAGCACTGCACCCTGGAACGCACCGCGAACGGCTACCGCGCGGTGTTCGACGAACCGCAACGCGCCGTGACGCCGGGTCAATCGGTGGTGTTCTATGACGGCGAGGTATGCCTGGGCGGCGGCGTGATCGAGAGCGCCGAGCCTTGGAGCCCACGCGCATGAGCAATCTGCAGGAGCAACTGATCGCCCTTGGCGGCGTGTTCCAGGCCGCAGTGCTGGTCGATCGCATCGCCCGCACCGGGCAGGCCAGCGAAGCCAATATCGGCTGCATGCTCGGCAGCCTGCTGGTACGCGACCCGAACAGCACCCTGGAAGTGTTCGGCGGCGACGACCTGAACCTGCGTGACGGCTACCGCGCACTGGTCGGCGCCCTGGAGCGCGACCCCAGCAGCTTGCAACGCGAGCCGCTGCGCTACGCCCTTTCGATGCTGGGCCTTGAGCGTCAACTGGCCAAGCGTGGCGACCTGCTCGACACCATCGGCAATCGCCTGCCGCAGATCCAGTCGCAAGCCGATCATTTCGGCCTGGTTCACGAAAACGTCATCGCTTCCAGCGGAGCCTTGTACCAGGACACCCTGAGCACCCTGCGTCAGCGCATCCAGGTGCACGGCGACATGCGCTTCCTGCAGCAGGCCAGCAACGCCTCGAAGATCCGCGCCCTGCTGCTGGCGGGCATCCGCGCCGCACGCCTGTGGCGCCAGCTGGGCGGGCATCGCTGGCAGTTGGTGTTCAGCCGACGCAAGTTGCTCAATGAACTGTACGACATGATGCGCGCGCCTTCCTGACCTGTGGGAGCGGGTTCACCCGCGAATGCGATGCCGGACTTACCGCCGCATTCGCGGGCAAGCCCGCTCCCACAGGAACCGCGACACGCGTTTCGACGGCCGACCTTTGGTCAGCCACCCGACCCAGGCGCAATTTTCATGTATGATATGCGCCCTTCCAAAAGCCTGACTGTCCGAGAACACCCCATGCAGCTCTCTTCGCTCACTGCGGTTTCCCCTGTAGACGGCCGTTACGCCGGCAAAACCCAGGCCTTGCGCCCCATCTTCAGCGAATTCGGCCTGATCCGTTTCCGCGCCCTGGTCGAAGTACGCTGGCTGCAGCGTCTGGCCGCCCACCCGCAGATCGGCGAAGTGCCGGCGTTCTCCGCCGAAGCCAACGCTCTGCTGGACAGCCTGGCGACCGACTTCAAGCTCGAGCACGCCGAGCGTGTGAAAGAAATCGAGCGCACCACCAACCACGACGTCAAGGCGATCGAATACCTCCTCAAGGAGCAGGCCGCCAAGCTGCCTGAACTGGCCAAGGTCAGCGAGTTCATCCACTTCGCCTGCACCAGCGAAGACATCAACAACCTGTCCCACGCCCTGATGCTGCGCGCCGGTCGTGACGAGGTGCTGCTGCCGCTGATGCGCCAGATCGCCGAGGCCATCCGCGCCCTGGCCCACCAGCACGCCGACGTGCCGATGCTGTCGCGCACCCACGGCCAGCCGGCCTCGCCGACCACCCTGGGCAAAGAGCTGGCCAACGTCGTCTACCGCCTGGAGCGTCAGATCGCCCAGGTCGCCGCCGTGCCGCTGCTGGGCAAGATCAACGGCGCCGTGGGCAACTACAACGCCCACCTGTCGGCCTACTCGCAGATCGACTGGGAGCAGAACGCCCGCGCCTTCATCGAAGACGAACTGGGTCTGCAGTTCAACCCGTACACCACCCAGATCGAGCCGCACGACTACATCGCCGAGCTGTTCGATGCCATCGCTCGCTTCAACACCATCCTCATCGACTTCGACCGCGACGTCTGGGGCTACATCTCGCTGGGCTACTTCAAGCAGAAGACCGTCGCCGGCGAAATCGGCTCCTCGACCATGCCGCACAAGGTCAACCCGATCGACTTCGAAAACTCCGAAGGCAACCTCGGTATCGCCAACGCGCTGTTCCAGCACCTGGCCAGCAAGCTGCCGATCTCGCGCTGGCAGCGCGACCTGACCGACTCCACCGTGCTGCGCAACCTGGGCGTGGGCTTTGCCCATAGCGTCATCGCCTATGAAGCCAGCCTGAAGGGCATCGGCAAGCTGGAGGTCAACGAAGCGCGCATCGCCGCCGACCTCGACGCTTGCTGGGAAGTACTGGCCGAGCCGATCCAGACCGTCATGCGCCGCTTCAACATCGAGAACCCCTACGAGAAGCTCAAGGAGCTGACCCGTGGCAAGGGCATCACCCCTGAAGCGCTGCTGACCTTCATCGACGGCCTGGACATGCCGGCCGACGCCAAGGCCGAACTCAAGCTGCTCACCCCGGCCACCTACATCGGCAACGCAGCCGCCCAGGCCAAACGCATCTGACCTGCGCCCTGCGTACAACGCCCGGCTCAGCCGGGCGTTTTTATTCCCGGACGAAAATTACGTTTTTTCAATAGGTTGAACATGAATCCTGATACTCCACTGCAGCTGCTTGGCCGCCTCACCGCTCGTGAATTCCTGCGCGACTACTGGCAGAAGAAGCCCCTGCTGGTGCGCCAGGCCTTCACCGACTTCGAAAGCCCGATCGATCCGGACGAGCTGGCCGGCCTGGCCCTTGAGGAAGAGGTCGAATCGCGCCTGGTGCTGGAGCACGGCGAACGCCCATGGGAGCTGCGCCGCGGCCCGTTCGAGGAAGACACCTTCGCCACCCTGCCCGAGCGTGACTGGACTCTGCTGGTCCAAGCCGTGGACCAGTTCGTTCCGGAAGTGGCCGAGCTGCTGGAGAACTTCCGCTTCCTGCCCAGCTGGCGTATCGACGATGTGATGATCAGCTTTGCCGCCCCCGGTGGCAGCGTCGGTCCGCACTTCGACAACTACGACGTATTCCTGCTGCAGGGCCACGGCAAGCGCAACTGGAAAATCGGCCAGATGTGCAACAGCGACAGCCCGCTGATCGAGCACGCCGACCTGCGCATCCTCGCCGATTTCGAGCAGAGCGACGAATGGACCCTTGAGCCGGGCGACATGCTCTACCTGCCGCCGCGCCTGGCCCACTACGGTGTGGCCGTGGACGACTGCCTGACCTACTCGGTCGGTTTCCGCGCCCCAAGCGCTGCCGAAGTGCTGACCCACTTCACCGACTTCCTCAGCCAGTTCCTGCCTGACGAAGAGCGCTACAGCGACGCCGACGCCCAACCTGTCAGCGACCCACACCAGATCCAGCACGACGCCCTCGACCGCCTCAAGGCCCTGCTGGCCGAGCACATGGGTGACGAGCGCCTGCTGCTGACCTGGTTCGGCCAGTTCATGACCGAGCCGCGCTACCCCGAGCAGGTGGCAGGCGAGGCGCTGAGCGAAGAAGAACTGATCAATTATCTCGAACAGGGCGCGATCCTGGTGCGCAACCCGAGCGCACGCCTGGCCTGGTCGGAAGTCGACGACAACCTGCTGCTGTTCGCCAGCGGCCAGAGCCGCCTGCTGTCCGGTCATCTGCGCGCTCTTTTGCAACTGATTTGTTCAGCCGACGCCCTGCACAGCGAAAACCTTGTAGAGTGGCTCGAGGACGAAGAAGGCCTCACGCTTGTCTGCCAGTTGGTTCAACAAGGAAGCCTGGGATTTGCCAATGAATAAGATCCGCGTTCGCCTCGCCGACTGGCATAAAGACAACGCCGATATCCATCGTATCCGCAGCGCGGTATTCGTCGCCGAGCAGCACGTGCCGCCAGAGCTGGAGTTCGATGCCGAAGATCCGACCGCGGTCCATTTCCTGGCCATGGAAGGTGACTACCCGATCGGCACCGCGCGCCTGTTGCCAGACGGCACCATCGGTCGAGTATCGGTGCTCAAGGACTGGCGTGGTCTGAAAGTCGGTGACGCGTTGATGAATGCGGTCATCATCGAAGCGCAGAACCGTGACCTCAAGCAGCAGATGCTCAGCGCCCAGGTACATGCCACACCCTTCTATGAGCGCCTGGGTTTCAAGGTGGTCAGCGAAGAGTTCCTCGAGGCCGGCATCCCGCACGTGGACATGGTCCGCGATTCACGCGAGATCGCCTGATCGGAAGGGGCCGGCGCTGCCGGCCCCTCCGTTGCTCAGGCAATCACGATCTGCCCATCGCCAAGCCCCTGCCCCGCAATCCCCACCAACGTCACGCTATCGCGCCCGAACGACAGCACCAGGTCATCCCCCACCCGACTCAGGTGGTCACGCCAATCCGGCGCTGCCGTCCCGCCTTCAACGCCCATGAACACCAACCGGTCCTGCCCGGTGAAGTCCAGCACCCGGTCCTGCCCGAAGTGCCCGCTGAACAGAAAGGTGTCTCGTCCACCGCCGCCACTGAGCACATCATTCCCGGCACCGCCCACCAGCACATCGTCGCCTACCCCACCCACCAGACGATCATCGCCACCCAGGCCGAACAGCCACTGGCCCTGGTTGCCGGCCACCAACTGATCATTGCCTTGTCCGCCGCTGACCGACAGGGCGTAGGGATCCAGCTTGCCGCTGCTGAGCAGCCCATTGACGGTCACTGCGTGACTGACATCCTTGCTGAAGAACACCAGGCTGCTTTCCTTGCTCACCAGCGACTCGACATTGCGCACCTGGCTGATCCCACCCTCGCCATCACGCACATACAGCGTGCCCTCGCCATCCCGGGCTATCGAGAAGCGCGCCAGCGCATCCCCCAGATGCAGGGTGTCATGTCCGGCGCCGCCGTCTATCAGGTTGAAACCGCCGTCGTCGCGGAAGGTGTCATTGCCTGCGCCGCCATACAGGTAGTCGTTGCCGCGCCCGCCCCGGATCAGGTCGTCCTGGGCCGAACCGACAATGAAGGTACTGCCAGAGTGCGGCTCGGCGTTGCGATTGAGGTCCTGTACCCAGGTCGAGCCACGGGTGGCGTCGGACAGGTTGCTGACCACCACGGTCGAGTCCCGGCTGGTCCAGGGGTAGAACGGCGAATCCACTACCCGACCCAGGCCATCGGCGTAGGCTGCCGGCAGGTGCGAGAGCCAGGTGGCGATATTGCCGATGGAAAACGGCAGCAGGTTCCAAGCGTCGGAGGCGTAGTGGTCATTGAAATTGACGATGTTGTCAGTGGTCGAAGGCTTGGCGGCATCGTGCACGCCCAGGGTCGCCCAGGTCAGCGCCGTGCCGTCGAGCACACGGAACACAGGATCGTTCTCGTAACCGATATTGAGTACCTTGTCGGGGTCGGCAGCCTGCGTGGGCGAGGCGAAGGCAACATAGCGGGCATCCTGGTAGAAGCCGCCCCAGCGCGAAGCACTGAGGTCGGCCAGGCTGTTGACCGCCAGCCCGCCAAGGCTGTGGCCGCTGACGGTGATATCGGCACCTGACAAGCCGTGGGCCCTGGCGAACGTCGCGACATCGCCCAGCAGGCGGTCGAAGGCATTGCCGGCGTAGTTGCGTGCGTAGTCGGCTGGCCCCAGCGCTGCCAGCAGGTCGTTGATGGCATCGCCGAGGGTGTCGCCAAGCAGATTCTCCCGCGGGCCGCTGGTGCCACGAAAGGCGATACCGAGGCCGATGAGCTGGCCATCGCCGGCATAACGGCCGAGCACCTCGACCTGCGCCGAGGTGTAGCCCGGTGCCTCGCCATGGAAGGTGCCACGCGCATCGGTCTTGCCCTGGTAACCCAACTGTGCGGCGCTGATCGGCGTCCAGCCAGCCGCCTTGACCTGCGCCAGGGCCTTGGCCTCGGAGTCGGGATTCCAGGGGATGCCGGGAATCACGCCCTGGCTGTCGGTGCCGCCGATCAGGGCCTTGACCAGGGTTGCCGGCAACCCGAGGCCGAAGCCGTGCTTCTGGTAGCCAGCAGAGAAACCGTCGTCGATACCATGATAGGCATAGATCGCCAGGGCCATGGCATCCTTGTAGAGCGCGTAGGAGGCAGCACCGTCGAGCTGACGGTAATCGAACAAAGGCATGATCCGACTTCCTTGTTGTGATTGGAGTGAAGGCCCACAAGCGACATCGTCCATTGACACATCTGGCAGGCGAACGACAACGCTGGCACGGTACCGGCCGGTCATCCAAGCCCGATGCCGGGGCATTCATGCCAAACCTGCGGACATATTTCCTGGCAATAACCTGTACATGCATACAGATAAATCTTGCCTGCACGCGCTGTCTTGCGCATCCTAGTCGCCATCAACCTCGATGAAGCGTTCACGGCCATGCGCCTTTTTCTCTGTGAAAAGCCCTCTCAGGCAAAAGACATCGCCAAGGTACTGGGTGCCAACCGCAAGGCCGACGGCTGCTGGCAAGGCACCGATGTCTGCGTCACCTGGTGCATCGGCCACCTGCTCGAAACCGCACCGCCCGACAGTTATGACGCACGCTACAAACGCTGGTCGCTCGATGATCTGCCGATCATTCCGGAAAAATGGAAAATGCTGGTCAAACCCAAGACCGCCAGCCAGTTCAAGGCGGTCAAGCGTCTGCTCGGCGAGGCCCGGGAGCTGGTGATCGCCACCGACGCCGACCGTGAAGGCGAGATGATCGCTCGCGAACTGGTCGAACATTGCCGCTACCGCGGGCCGATCCAGCGGCTGTGGCTCTCCGCACTCGATGACGCCTCGATCCGCAAGGCGCTGGCCCGCCTGCTCCCCGGCAGCGAAACCTTCAGCCTCTATCACTCGGCCCTTGGTCGCTCGCGGGCCGACTGGTTGATCGGCATGAACATGAGCCGCCTGTTCACCCTGCTTGGTCGCCAGTCTGGTTATCAAGGCGTGCTACCGGTAGGGAGGGTACAGACACCGACACTGCGCCTGGTGGTCGACCGCGACCGCAGCATCGCCGACTTCGTACCAGTTCCCTACTGGGCGATCGAGGTGCAGCTAGCGCATTCGGACCAGGTCTTCAATGCCCAATGGCGTGCACCACAAGACACCTGCGACGACCAGGGCCGCTGCCTGAACCAGGCACTCGCCCAGCAGGCCGCCAGCCAGATGCAGGCCGCAGGTAGCGCGCGGGTGCTCAAGGTACAGACCGAGCGTGTGCGCGAGGCCGCACCCTTGCCTTTCGACCTCGGCACATTGCAGGAACTTTGCTCCAAGAAGTTCGGCCTCGGTGCCCAGGAAACCCTCGACATCGCCCAGGCGCTCTACGAAACCCACAAGCTGATCACCTATCCGCGCAGCGACTGTGGTTACCTGCCGCTTAGCCAGCACGCTGAGGCGCCCGCCGTGCTCGCCGCCCTGCAACGCGCCGACACGGGCCTCGCCCCCTTGCAGGCGCATCTGGAGCCACACCGCCGCTCCCGCGCCTGGAACGACGCCAAGGTCAGCGCCCACCACGGCATCATCCCCACCGCCGCCGCCAGCGATCCTGCGCGCCTGCCACCCAAGTACAAAGCGGTCTATACCCTGATCCGGGCGCGCTACCTGGCGCAGTTCCTGCCCAATCACGAGTACGACCGCACCCAGGCCGAACTGGACTGTGCCGGGCACGCCTTGCGTGCAGTGGGCAAGCAGATCGTCGAACCCGGCTGGCGCCGCGCCCTGCCCGAGGCACTGACTCCAACCAAGGGACGCGAAGCACCACCCGCGCAAGTCTTGCCGCAACTGCGCGAAGGCGACGACTGCAGGGTCCAGGACCTGCAGCTGAAAGACCTGTGGACCCAGCCGCCGAAGCCGTTCACCGAGGGCGATCTGATCAAGGCGATGAAGAACGTCGCCAAGCTGGTGGACGACCCGCAGCTCAAGCAGAAGCTCAAGGAAACCACCGGCATCGGCACCGAAGCGACCCGGGCCAGCATCATCCAGGGCCTGCTCGACCGCGGCTACCTGGTCAAGAACGGCAAGGCGCTGTCCGCCACCCCCGCGGCCTTCAGCCTGATCGACGCCGTGCCACGGGCCATCGCCGACCCCGGCACCACTGCGATCTGGGAACAGGCGCTGGACATGGTACAGAGCGGCGAAATGAGCCTGGAAGAGTTCGTCACCCGACAGTCGGCCTGGATGGGCAAGCTGGTGCAACGCTGCGCGGGGATGCGCCTGACCATCAGCGGCCCGCCCCTCGCTGCCGGTGGCAAGGGTGCACCCTGGAAGAAAAAACGCCGCAGCAGCGGTAAAGGCAAAACCGCCGGCAGCAAAGCAGCGCCCCGTGCAAGCACATCCACACGACGCCCTTCGGGCAAATCTACCTGACGATCGGCAGTGGCGGCAGGACGATCACATCCTGAGGTGTGTCGCCGCCTCATCAACGCTCGTCTTGTACAGCAGACAACCCCTGAGCCCCATCACCCGCTCCGCGCAGGCCCCTATGCAAGCATTACTGCAAGAAATCCTCGACCAGGTCCGCCCGCTGCTCAGCCAGGGCCAGGTCGCCCAGTACATCCCCGCCCTCGCCCAGGTCGACCCGCAACAACTCGGGATCGCCGTACAGAGCCTGGACGGCCAGCTGCATTGCGCCGGCGATGCCCATACGCCCTTCTCGATCCAGAGCATCTCCAAGGTTTTCAGCCTGGTCCAGGCGATCAACCACAGTGGCGAGGATATCTGGACGCGCCTGGGCTATGAGCCCTCCGGGCAGGCGTTCAACTCGCTGGTTCAGCTGGAGGTGGAGAAAGGTCGCCCACGCAATCCTTTCATCAATGCGGGCGCGCTGGTGATCTGCGACATCAATCAGTCGCGCTATGCTACCCCGCCCTTGTCGATGCGCGACTTCGTCCGCCGCCTGGCAGCCAACCCACGCATCGTCAGTGACCCGGTCGTAGCCGACTCCGAGTACCAGCACCGCGCCCGCAACGCCGCCATGGCCTACCTGATGCAGGCGTTCGGCAACTTCCACAACGATGTCGATGCGGTGCTGCGCAGCTACTTCCATCATTGTGCGCTATCGATGAATTGCGTCGATGTCGCACGTGGCTTTGCCTTCCTGGCCAACAGCGGCTACTGCCCACACAGCGGCGAGCACGTGCTCAGCCCGCGCCAGGCGCAACAGGTGAATGCGATCATGGCCACCAGTGGGCTGTACGACGAGGCAGGTAACTTCGCCTATCGCGTAGGCCTGCCGGGCAAAAGCGGTGTGGGCGGCGGCATTGTCGCGGTAGTGCCGGGGCGCTACAGCATCTGCGTGTGGTCGCCTGCACTGAACGCCTCAGGTAACTCGCTGGCGGGGCTGCGGGCACTGGAGCTGCTCAGCGAGCGGATCACCGGCTCGGTGTTTTCCGCGGTGCTGTAGGCCTGACGCTTCAATCGCAGCGCACCTTGAAAAACAAACCCCACCAGGGCGGTCCCTGGTGGGGTTTGTTTTACTACAACTACCCGTAGCCGGGCTGACCTGATGTCAGAAGAAGTTGTAGGTGTAGCTCACGATCAGACGGTTTTCGTCCTGGTCACGCTGGCCCGATACGTCGGTACGCAGCGCAGCGTTACGCCACTGCAGGCCCAGGCCCTTGAAGGTGCCTTCCTGAACGACGTAGGCCAGGCTGAAGTCACGCTCCCACTCCGAACGGTCCGAGCCCGCCGAGTTGACGTTGGTGCCCTTCAGGTAGATGGCGTTGGCGGTCAGGCCTGGTACGCCGAGAGCGGCGAAGTCGTAGGCGTACTGCGCCAGCCAGGTGCGCTCGCCGGCACGCAGGAACTTGCCGATCTGCACGTCGGTGATCAGGTAGGCACTTGCACCGTCGCCCTGGTTCAGGAACGGGAAGTCGCTGGTGCCGTTGACACGCTGGTAACCGGCGCTCAGTGCGTGGCTGCCCAGCGAGTAGGTGAACTTGGCGCTCCAGGTGCGGTTGTCCACTTCACCGTTGTTCTGGTAGCCCGATGCGCGATAGCCAGCCAAGCGGCCTTCGGTGCTGGCGTTCTTGCCGTCGGAATCGCTGTAGAAGTAACGCAGGTCGGACTTCAACGAACCCACTGGCAGCGCCAGGTTGTGGGTCAGGCCCAGGAAGTGCTGTTTGTAGAAGTCGTCCAGGTTGCCGTAGTAGTACTGCAGCAGCAGGTCCTTGCTCAGCTTGTAGTCGGCACCGGCGTAATAGAAGGCGTTGCTGCGACGGTTGGAGGTGGCGGTGGCCGGGTTGCCGTTGGAGCCGGCAATGGTCAGCGACTCCATGTTGGTGCTGTTACGGCCCTTGGCATGCTCGAGCTTGCCGCCGATCAGGGTCAGGTTGTCGATCTCGTTGGAGGTGATCTGGCCACCCTCAAACGTTTGCGGCAACAGACGACCGTCGTTGTAGGTGACTACTGGCAGCTTGGGCTGCAGTACACCGAGCTTGGCTTCGGTCTTGGAGATCTTGACCTTGCCGGTTACGCCCAGGCTGCTGAAGTCGTCAACGGCGCGGCCATCGGAATCGGTCGGGAACACAGTACCGCCCTTGGCGGTGCTGGTCGGGTTGTAGTGGGTACCCTTGCCCGAATCCAGACGGAAGCCGGTCAGGCCGATGGCGTCTACACCAAAGCCAACGGTGCCCTGGGTGTAGCCGGAAGTGAAGTTGAAGATGAAGCCTTGGCCCCACTCTTCCTGCTTCGACGGGTTGGCAGTGCCATTGCGGTTGTCGGAATTGATGTAGAAGTTGCGCGCAGTGACCGAAGCCTTGCTGTCTTCCACGAAACCTGCCGCCTGCGCCCCCAGCGACAGGCTGGCCAGTGCAACGGCCACTGGCAGTGTGCATTTGTACATGTGTGCTCCTTTCTAGCTTTTCTTATAGGCCTCTCGCTGAACGCGAGGGCCGAGTTTCGATACGTTTGAACGTCACGCGTTATTACTTTAACAACAATCGGAAAAGATTTTTATTCGATTGTGCTATAGGAACCGAATGCTAGCAAAAAACCACTATCGGCAGGGAGAAAGGTTTCAGTTCCATGACCTCAGGCAGGGCTTTTACAGATACGCTTGGACGCTACAGCACACCGCTGTTTCGGCTGCTTAGCAAAAAGGATGATGACATGCTGCGAATATTGGGTAAGGCGAGTTCCATCAACGTGCGCAAGGTGCTGTGGACCTGCGCCGAAATCGACCTTCCATTCCACCGCGAAGACTGGGGTTCAGGTTTCCAGCCCACCCAAACCGCTGAATTCCTGGCCCTGAATCCGAATGCCATGGTCCCGGTAATCCAGGACGGCGGCCTTACGCTGTGGGAGTCCAATACCATCATCCGCTATCTCGCCAACCGCTATGGGCAAGCGGCAGGGATATACCCGGCCGACGCAGTGGCCAGAGCGCTTGTCGATCAATGGATCGACTGGCAGGCCAGCGATCTCAATCGCTCCTGGAGCTACGCCTTCATGGCGCTGGTCAGGCAGTCAGCTGCGCATCAGGATGAACAGGCGCTCAATGCCAGCCTCGGCGAATGGTCGCGACATATGCAGATCCTCGACCAACAGTTGGCAAAGACTGGCGCCTATGTTGCCGGCAAGGCGTTCTCCCTGGCAGACATTCCAATCGGGTTGTCGGTAAACCGCTGGTTCGAGACACCGTTCGAGCACCCGCACCTGCCTGCAGTGGCTGACTACTACGCGCGCCTGAGCGAGCGGGAAGGCTATCGACTGCACGGCAGAAACGGAACGCCCTGAGCGAGCAATAAAATTATTTTGCATATTAGAATATGCAAAAAATGAATTTCCATCATTTACGGCTGGCCGTTAGATTCTAAGAAGAAGCCCGGCCAGCTCGTTTTCTTCTAAACCGCTCAACGCCAGGCAACCTTGTCCCAGCAAAGGAACCCAGCAATGAGCGTCGAAATCCTCGGCATGATCACCGCCTCGCCCGGCTCGGAGGTCGACCAGCCCACGGGAGATGCGGTCGATCCGGACTACGTGCGTCGCTTCGCCCAAGCCCATGAGGCGGCCGGTTTCGACCGCATCCTGGTCGGCTATTTCTCCAACGGGCCGGAAGGCGCAGTGGTCAGTTCGTTCGCCGTCGCTGCCACCGAACGCCTGGGTATCCTGCTCGCGTACCGCCCAGGGGTGATCAGCCCGCCCCTGGCAGCGCGCCAACTGGCGACCCTCGACCAGTTCAGCAAGGGCCGTCTGGCGCTGAACGTGGTCAGCGGTGGCAATGATCAGGACCTGCAGCGCGATGGCGATTTTCTCGACCACGATCACCGCTATGCGCGCACCGGCGAATACCTCGATGCCCTGAAGGCAATCTGGACCGCCGAACAACCGGTGGACTTCGCCGGCGACTTCTACCGTTTCAACGCCGCCTCGCCCGCCGTAAGGACCGTGCAGCGCCCGCATATCCCGATCTACTTCAGTGGTTCATCGGATGCCGCGGTGCGGGTCGCAGCGCAACATGCCGACACCTACATGCTCTGGGGCGAACCCCTGGCCGCCGTCGCCGAGCATATCGCCAAGGTCCGCCAGGCCGCCGCTGTGCAACAGCGCGCCCCGCGCTTCTCGGTGTCGTTCCGCCCCATCGTCGCCGATACCGAGGAGGCCGCCTGGCAGCGCGCCGCCGAGATCCTCGAGCAGGTCCGCGATGCACGCCAGAAACTCGGTTTGCCGCTGCACGACCACCAGCCCGAGAACGTCGGGTCGCAGCGCCTGCTGGCCGCTGCGCAACAGGGCGAAGTGCTCGATCAACGCCTGTGGATGGGCGTTGCCCGTCTGACTGGTGCGCGCTGGAACTCCACCGCGCTGGTCGGCACCCCCGAGCAGGTCGCCCAGGCGTTGGGCGAGTACTACAAGCTCGGCGTGTCGACTTTCCTGATCCGCGGCTTCGACCCATTGAACGACACCATCGAATACGGCAAGACCCTGATCCCCGCCATCCATCACCAGATCGAACGCCTGGATACGCGCCAGGCCAGCTGAGGAAACCCCATGAAACTGTCCCACCTGATCCGAGTCACCCTCGCCGGCCTGTTCCTTGGCACCCCGCTGACGCAGGCCATCGCCGCCGAGCAGGTCACCCTGCGCATCGGCGACCAGAACTACTACAACGTGCGCGCATCGCTGGAAGCCTCCGGGGCCCTCAAGGATGCACCCTACAAGGTCGAGTTCAAGCACTTCCAGTCGGCCGCACCGGTGGCCGAAGGGCTGGAGGCCGGTGGCCTGGACATCGGCTTTCTCGGTGACTCGGGCTTTCTGTTCCTGGCTGCCAAAGGGGCGCCCGTCAAGCTGATCGGCGTCTCACGGCAGAACCTCGACACCATCGCCCTGCTGGTGCCCAAGGACTCCCCCGCCAAGACCATTGCCGACCTCAAGGGCAAGAAGGTCGCCTACTGGCCCGGCGCCTGGAGCCAGCAGTTGACCTTGCGCGCACTGGACAAGGCCGGCCTGCCGCATGACTACGTCGAGTTCGTCAAACTGATGCCAATCGATGCCGCCGCCGCGCTGCCGCAGGGCAGCATCGATGCCTTCCCGGTATGGGAACCCTACATCTCGCAACAGATCGTGTTCTCCGGCGCGCGCAAGCTGGTCACCGCCCAGGGCCTGATGCCTGGCCTGAGCAGCATCGCGGCGCGCAACGATTCGATCGACACCAAGCACGCCGCCATCGAGGACTTCCTGGGCCGCCTGCAAAAAGCCCGGGCCTGGGTCGGTGAGCACAAGGAAGCCTATGCCGACCTCTGGGCCAAGAAAGCCAACCTCGACCAAAGTGTCTCGCGTCACTGGATTGGTCAGGCCGACATGAGCGTGGGCCCGGTCGATGCGCAGGCGGCGAAGGACTACCAGGATACTGCCGACTTCCTTGTGCAGACCGGCACGCTGCCCAAGCCCCTGGACACCCGCGCGATCATCGACACGTCGTTCGACGGCGCGTTCAGCCAGTAAGCTGCCGGGCGCATGAAGGATCAAGCCGCCAGCCGCACCGCATTGCGCCCGCCAGCCTTGGCCAGGTACAAGGCGGCGTCGGCCTTGGCGATCAGCCGTGCCGGGGTGTCATCCTCCCCCGGCACACCGCACCAGAGCCCGACGCTGAAGCACAGCTCGATCTCCAGCCCGGCGAAGCGCGCCGGGTTCCTCGCCATGGCTTCGCGCAGACCGTTCAACGCCGCCAGGGCGCCCTCGCCCTCAGTTCGCGGCAACAACAGCAGAAATTCCTCGCCGCCGTAGCGCCCCAGGCTGTCGCCTTCGCGCAGCCGCTGCTGTAATTGACGCACGCAGTGGCACAGCACTTCGTCCCCCGCCAGATGGCCGTGCACATCGTTGATACGCTTGAAATGGTCGATATCGATCATCGCCACGGCCAAGCTGTACTGCGCCACGCGCGCCTGCTCCAGCTCGAACTCGAAACGTTCGAGGATGGCGCGCCGGTTACCCGTGCCGGTCAGCACATCGTGTCCGGCCAGGTGCTGCAAGCGCGATTCGCTGCGCTCCTTGGCCATCAACACCAGGCCAATGGAATACATCATCACCGTGGCCGTGCCGATCGCTACGGACACCGTCTGCTTGAGATTGCTGGCGTCGTAGCGCATCTCCTGCGCCGTGCCCGCCAGCACGGCGACCACCCGCATGCCCAGCCCCACCAGGCTGATGGCAGCACCGATCACCAGCAGCAGGTGTGCCCGGCCCTTGTGCAGGGTCCGTTGACGGGCCCAGTAGAGAATCAACACGCATTGCAACATCAGCACCAGGGCCGCCAGCAGCATGCGCGGCTCCACCGTCTCGAGCAGCGAGATCAAGCCCAGCAGCATCAACAGCGGAATGGCGAAGATCGGCCGCCACGGCACGGGGCGCTCGCGCACCCGGAACAGGCTCGCCGAATAAAACGCCAACGCCAATGACAGCAGGCTGTTGGCCAAGACATAGCTCACCCACAGAGGCGCATGGCCGAACAACGTGTAACAGACATAGGCCAAGGCATGGGCCAACAGTCCACAGCCGGTCAGCAGCAGGTTGTCGCCTCGATTGAACTGCCCGACCAGCAACAGACAGAAAGCCAGGATCGTCGCCACCAGCGCGACCGCAGCGAACAGCGTAGGAGTATGGGCGATCATCATGATTCACCGTGTGGCAGATGGCCGTCTTGATCGCGGCCTGCCTGACAGTCTAGGAGCCGTGCAGGCCCGCGACCATGACCCAACGGGACAGAACAGCAGCCCGCAGACACGCCGCCAATCCCTGGCGCGGTAATATTTTGTGCCACTTTGAAACCAAATGAATCCTCACCGGTCTCAGCAGTTGTCCCGTAAACCGTTGCGGATCAAGGATTTCCATCGCCATGCCACGCCTTGCCAGTTTTTCGCTGATCGCCGCTGTCGTGCTGCTCGCCGGTTGCCACAGCCATCGTCACCATGATGAAGATGGCTGGCGTGACGGCGACCGCGATCGTCACCGTCATCATCACCGCGATGATCGCGATGACGACGATCGCCGCTACCGTGACCGTTATTACCGCTGAAGCGTCTCTCCAATCCCTGTCCGCCGCACGCCTGCGGCATCCAATCCTGATGATTCCTTCGAGGTTCATGAAATCATGCGTCTGACTCTGCCTTCCCTCGCCCTGGGCCTGCTGCTGTGCCAGGGAGCGTTCGCCGGTGACGGCACCGCAGCCATTGGTGGCGGCCTGGGTGGCGCCTTGGGCAACGTCGTCGGCAAGCAGATCGGCGGCAGCACGGGCGCCGCCATCGGCGCAGGCCTGGGTGGCGCAGCCGGCAGCGCCGTTGGCGCACGCAAGGGCAACCGCACCGAAGCGGCCATCGGCGGTGGCCTGGGTTCGGCCGGCGGCTCGCTGGTGGGCGCCAAACTTGGCGGCAGCAATGGCTCGACCATCGGCGCAGGGCTTGGCGGCGCGGCTGGTGGTGCGATCGGCAACCACCTGGGCGACAAGAACAAGAAGCACCGTCGCCACTGATTGACGCACTCGCCTGCAGGAGCAACTGCCCTGCAAGCGGCGGTTCGCCGCTGCGACTTGTCCTGCGAACACGGGCATAGCCCGTGCCAGGCAGCGCGGTGTCTTTTTCGCGGGTAAACCCGCTCCCACAGGGGTTGGGCTGGCCTCTAGATTGTGGACAAGACGCTCAGCCGTCTTTCAGCCCAGACGGTGCCACTCGCGCTTGTCCCGGCTCAGCAATTCATTGCCGGCCTCGGGCCCATCCTCCCCCGCCTCGTACTCGTGCACTTCGCCACCACTGGCCCAGGCGTCGAGGAAAGGCTGTACCGCACGCCAACCATTCTCGATATTGTCGGCCCGCTGGAACAACGTCTGGTCTCCGGTCAGGCAGTCGTAGATCAAGGTTTCGTAACCGGTCGCCGGGGTCATCTTGAAGAAGTCCTTGTAGGCAAAACCCAGCTCGACGTTCTCCATCACCAGTTCAGGCCCGGGGCGTTTGGCCTGTAGATCGAACCACATGCCTTCATTGGGCTGAATCTGAATCTTCAGGTAGTTGGGCTTGGGCCGCTCCAGCTCCGACTCGCGAAACTGCGCGTAAGGTGCAGGCTTGAAGCAGATGGCGATTTCGGTGTCGCGCACGCTCATGCGCTTGCCGGTGCGCAGGTAGAACGGCACGCCCGCCCAGCGCCAGTTGTCGATCATCACCTTCAGCGCGACGTAGGTTTCGGTGCTGCTGTGCGCGTCGACATTGGGCTCCTGGCGATAACCGGCCAGCCGCTTGCGACCCTGCTTGCCCGCCACGTACTGCCCCCGCACCGAGTTCTTCAGCGCCATTTTCTGCGACCATGGGCGGATGGCACCGATCACCTTGGCTTTCTCGCCCCTCACAGCGTCAGCGCCGAAGGCCGCCGGTGGCTCCATGGCGACCATCGCCAGCAACTGGAACAGATGGTTGGGCACCATGTCACGCAAGGCACCGGTATTGTCGTAGAACGCGCCACGCGTCTCGACCCCGACGGTCTCGGCGGCGGTGATCTGCACGTGATCGATGTAGTGGTTGTTCCAGAACGATTCGAACAGACCATTGGAGAAGCGGCTGACCAGAATGTTCTGCACCGTTTCCTTGCCCAGGTAATGGTCGATGCGATAGATCTGCCGCTCGCTCATCACCTTGAGCAGGCAAGCGTTGAGCGCCTCGGCGCTGGCAAGATCGGTACCGAATGGCTTTTCCACCACCACCCGGCGAAAGCCGCCCGCAGACTCGTCGAGCAGGCCGGCCTCGCCCAGGCGCTGGGCCACCTCGGGAAAGAAACGCGGCGAAGTGGCCAGGTAGAAGATGGCGTTGCCATGGCGGGTCTTGGCGATGCGCTTGCCGATCTCCGAATAGGTCGCAGGGTCCAGGAAGTCGCCGGTCTGGTAGTCCAGACGCTTGGCCAGGCGCGACCACAGCCCTTCGTCCAGGCACTTGCCTGCGCCCTCGCCGCCCTTGTCGCGCTCGATCATGAAGTCGTGCAGGCGCTCGGCGAACTGCTCGGCGCTGGCCTGGTTATGGTCGACTCCGACAATACGCAGGTTGCGGTCCAGCAAACCGTCACGGCTGAGGTTGTACAGCGCCGGCATCAGCAGACGCTTGACCAGGTCGCCATTGGCGCCGAACAGGAACAGCGTGCAAGGCGGCGCGGCGGGAATCGTCTGTTTGCTCATGAACCCTTCTTCTCGACATGGCCACCGAAGCCCAGGCGCATGGCAGACAACACCTTGTCGCCGAAGGTGCCTTGCTGCTGGCGTGAGCGGAAACGGGCAAACAACGCGCTGGACAACACCGGCACCGGTACCGCCTGCTCGACTGCAGCATCGATGGTCCAGCGCCCTTCACCACTGTCGGACACCGAACCGCTGAACTGGGCCAGTTGCGGATCGGCGACCAGCGCATCGGCGGTGAGGTCGAGCAGCCAGGAGGTCACCACACTGCCACGCCGCCAGACTTCGGCGATCTCCGCCACATTCAGGTCGAAACGCTGGTCCTCGGGCAACTCGGTGCCGCCCTTGCTGCGCAGCAGGTCGAAACCTTCGGCATAAGCCTGCATCAAGCCGTACTCGATACCGTTGTGCACCATCTTCACATAGTGCCCGGCACCGGGCGGGCCGGCGTGAATGTAGCCATGCTCGGCACGCCCATGCTCACCCGTGCGGCCCTGGGTGCGCGCAATGTCACCCACGCCCGGCGCCAGCGCCTTGAACAGCGGCTCCAGCCGTTCGAACACGTCCTTTTCGCCGCCGATCATCATGCAATAGCCCCGCTCCAGGCCCCAGACCCCACCGGACGTGCCTACGTCCAGGTAGTGCAGGCCACGCGTTGACAGCTGGGCGGCGCGGCGCATGTCATCCTTGTAGAAGGTGTTGCCGCCATCGATGATCGCATCGCCTGGCTCGAGCAGCTCGGCGAGCTCGGTGATGGTCTGCTCGGTAGGCTCGCCCGCCGGCAGCATGACCCACACCGCCCGTGGCGCCTTGAGTTTCTGTACCAGCGCGCCGAGGTCATGGGCGCCCAGGGCGCCCTCGCTGCTCAAAGCGCTGACGGCATCACGGTTGCGATCGTGTACCACGGTCTGGTGGCCTGCGCGCATCAGCCGTCTTGCGATATTGCCGCCCATGCGGCCCAGCCCGACGATTCCCAGTTGCATGTGCCGATGCTCCCCTTGCGAAAATGGATGACGAACGCGATTCAGGTGTTCAGGTTAGTCCAGCGTACCGCACGAGGGTTCACCGACGAACGGCGTGACCACCATAAACAAAAAAGTTCCCAAGGACAGGGAAAGAATTCAGAATGCGCGCCGCACGAAGCGTCTACGCTTGTTATTGTCACCAGCCAAACTGCGAGGTGTTCTCTTGGGTACCTACATGCCTGCCACTCCCCCCCAGACCCTCTATGTCACTGTGCGACGCGACGAATTGCGCCAACTGAAGGACGAGCGCGATCAACTGCGCCAGCAGGTAGCCGAGCTGAACCTGTTGCTCGAACAGGCCCGCCTGGGCAGCAAGGCTGCCGGCCTCTGACCTTTTCGCCGCGCCGCGCTCTGCGTGCGCGGCGCCCTACCGCCCCCTCATAGCGAAAAATGCCTTCAATGGCAGCCGCCTCTCTATAAGGTCTGTCTCAGGCCACCTGGATCGCGAGCTCCCCCCAAAGCCGGCAAACGCGCCGTTTCCGCAGCTCCAGTGCGCCAACGTTTGCGCGGATCAACGGTCATGCAAATTGTGACCAGCGGGTCATCCTTCCTACCTTTCGTCCCCTACACTGCGGATTCGGCCCGTGTTTTGCTCCGCAACCAGTGACGCAATCAAGTCGAACTTTCCAAAACACGGGTAGGTCAGGAAGTAAGTAGGCCACGCAAAGGGACTTCCTCACGCGTCAGCCCGCCCACCCCACACTTTCCAGGCGCCTGTTCGGCCGGAATGCCGCTCGCGCTGTGCCTGCGCGCACGACCATGGGGCAAGGAATGCACTACGAAGATGCTGAAAGCCAAAGCGAGAACAGATACGAGATAAACGTAACGGGTGCCACCACCCGCATGAACAAGGGACGGAGAGAAGTATGATCAGTGCCGCTGTCGAGCCTCACGCAGAATCATTCAACCTGGAAAATCGCGAGCCTGTTGCACCTGGCTTCGCCACGGCAGGCAAGGCACCCGCTACCACGCGCCGCAATAATCCGCACAAGCGCAAGGTGCTGTTCGTCACCTCCGAAATCGCCGACCTGGTCAAGACCGGCGGCCTGGGCGATGTCTCCGCAGCCCTGCCCAGGGCGCTGTCACACCTGCACGATGTGCGGGTCTTGATTCCGGGTTATCCGCAGGTGGTCGACAGCGACAACCCCATTCACATCGTCGGCGAAATCGGTGGCCATGCTGCGCTTCCGCCATGCAAGATCGGGCGCATGGACCTGCCGGATGGCCTGGTCATCTACGTGCTGATCTGCCCCGAGTTGTACGAGCGCGAAGGCACCCCATACGGTGCCAACAATGGCCGTGACTGGCCCGACAACCATATCCGTTTCGCCCGCCTGGGCCTGGCCGCCGCAGAGATCGCCGCAGGCGACGCAATGGCGCACTGGCGCCCCGATCTGGTGCACGCCCATGACTGGCCAGCCGGTCTGGCACCTGCCTACATGCACTGGCGCGGTCTGAATACGCCGACCTTGTTCACCATCCACAACCTCGCGTACCAGGGTGTCTACAGCCGAGGCTGCAGCCCGGAGCTGGCCATTCCCGACCATGCCATGCAGCAGGAAGGCATGGAATTCTACGGCAAGCTGTCATTCCTCAAGGCCGGGCTTGCCTACTCGAGCCACATCACCACGGTCAGTGCCACCTACGCCCGGGAGATCACCACGCCCGAGTTCGGCTGCGGCCTCGACGGTTTTCTTGCAAGCAAGGCCCAGCAAGGCCTGCTGGGCGGCATCCCCAATGGCATCGACGAGAGCTGGGATTCGGCCACCGACTCGCACCTGGTGCACAACTTCAGCATCAACGACTGGGAAGGCAAGGCACGCAATGCCGAGCAGGTCCGCGAGCTGTTCGGCCTGGAGCCGTCCGAAGGGCCCCTGTTCGCCGTGGTCTCGCGCCTGGTCTATCAGAAAGGCCTGGACCTGACGCTGAGCGTGGCCGACGACATCGTCCGTCAGGGCGGGCAAATCGCGATCATCGGCCGTGGCGAGCCGGAGGAAGAACAGGCCATGCGCGATCTGGCCCTGCGCCATCCGGGCCGCATCGGCGTGCGCATCGGCTTCAATGAAACCGATGCGCGGCGCATGTTCGCCGGCAGCGATTTTCTGCTGATGCCCTCGCGCTACGAGCCGTGCGGCTTGAGCCAGATGTACGCACAGCGTTTCGGCTCACTGCCGGTGGCGCGCAACACCGGCGGTCTGGCCGACACCATCGAAGATGGCGTCACGGGTTTCCTGTTCAACGAATCGAGCCCCGAGAGCTACCGCGAAGCCCTGAACCGCGCCTTCTACGTACACGGCAAGAAAGATCTGCTCAACGCCATGCGGTGCCTGTCGATGACTCAACCTTTCAACTGGTGCCAGGCGGTCGAACCCTACGCGCGCCTTTATGAGGAATTGGTCTGCCAGGCACATGGCCGCCACTACTGAACGAGGGCTACGAAGATGCACAGGCATGGCGCACAGCAACTGGACGCCACGTCGACGCGCTTCGCCCTCTGGGCGCCGGATGCGCGCAACGTGAGCGTGGAAATCGAGCGGCAGCCGTCTGTCGAGCTGCTGCCCGAGGAAAATGGCTGGTTTATCGGCATCGCCCCCTGCCAGGCGGGTGATCGCTACCATTTTAGGATCGACGGCCACATGCAGGTGGCAGACCCGGCGTCGCGCTACCAGCCTGACGGCGTGCACGGCCCCAGTGAAGTCGTCGATCCCCAGCGTTACGACTGGAAGCACCCCTGGCGAGGCCGCCCATGGCACGAGGCGGTGATCCAGGAACTGCACGTGGGCCTGCTAGGTGGCTACGTCGGCGTTTCCCAGCACCTGCCACGCCTGGCGGAACTGGGCATCACCGCCATCGAGCTGATGCCGATCAACCAGTTCCCGGGCGAGCGTAACTGGGGCTACGACGGTGCCCTGCCCTTCGCCCCACACAATGTCTACGGAAGCCCGGAGCAATTGTGCGCACTCATCGACCAGGCCCATGGCCACGGGCTGATGGTGATGCTCGATGTGGTCTACAACCACTTTGGCCCTGACGGCAATTACCTGCCGCAGTACGCCAGCCGGTTCTTCCGCGCAGACCGTCAGACGCCCTGGGGCGCCGCCATCGACTTTCGCCGTGCAGAAGTGCGCGAGTTCTTCATCCAGAACGCCCTGATGTGGCTGTGCGACTACCGCTTCGATGGCCTGCGCCTGGACGCCGTGCACGCCATCGACCAACCGGACTTTCTCGTCGAACTGGCCCGCCGCGTACGCGCCGCTGTCGAGCCGGGCCGCGAAGTGTGGCTGGTGCTGGAGAACGAACACAACCAAGCGGCGCTGCTTGAGCAAGGCTTCGACGCGCAGTGGAACGATGACGGCCACAACGCCCTGCACGTGCTGCTCACGGGCGAGACCGAAGGCTACTACGCCGACTACAAGCACCGTCCGATCGAACAACTGGCCCGCTGCCTGAGCGAAGGCTTCGTATTTCAGGGCGAGCCCAACCGCCATGGCACATCCCGTGGCGAGCCCAGCGCTCACCTGCCACCGAGTGCCTTCGTACTGTTCTTGCAGAACCACGACCAGATCGGCAACCGCGCCCTGGGCGAGCGTCTCGGTCGGCTGTGTCCGCCCCAGGCGTTGCGGGCCGCCACCGGCCTGCTGCTGTTGGCGCCAATGATCCCGCTACTGTTCATGGGTGACGAAGAAGGCAGTTGCCAGCCGTTCCTGTTCTTCACCGATTTCCACGATGAACTGGCCGATGCCGTGCGCGAAGGTCGGCGCGGCGAGTTCGCTCACTTCGCAGCCTTCGCCGACCCCGAGAAGCGCGCGCACATACCTGACCCCAACGCCCTGCAGACCTTCGAAGCCTCACGCCCGGTCAACACACACGTGCTCGCTGGCTGGCACGGCCTTTATCACCAACTGCTGCACATCCGCCATCGCGAGATCGTCCCGCGCCTGGTGGGCAGCCGCGCACTGGGCGTCAAAGTGCTCGGCGACAAAGCCCTCAGCGCCCGCTGGCGACTGGGCGACGGCTGCGAGTTGCGCATTGATTTGAACCTTGGCGCATCTGTGCAGCCCATTACTTTGCCAGGCATGGATACACGCCTGTTCGACAGCAGTGACAACGCCCATCCGGACTCCACCCTGGCCGCGTACAGCTGCGTGGTCAGCCTGCTTCCCTCTCGCCTGGAGACGCCATGAGCGAAATGCCCCTGCACCGTCTCGCCGCCCGCGCGGGCCTTTCCCGCGACTGGATAGACGCCAACGATCGTCCCCAGCAGGTCTCTGACGAGGCTCTGCGCCGGGTTCTGCAAGGGCTTGGCCATCCGGCCGAGGATGACGCTGCCATCGCGCGCAGCCTGGCCGCCCTGGAGCAGCTCGACAACAGCGAGCACCTGCCGCCACTGCTCACTGCCGACCTCGGCCAGCCGCTGGCCCTGACACGCTGGTTCAGCCCAAACAGCCAGGTACGTTGCACCCAGGAAGACGGCAGCGTGCACGCGCTGACCCTCGACCCACTGGCACAGCTGCCCGGCGAACTGCCTATCGGCTACCACCGCATGGAAATCGATGACCGACAGTTCACCGTCGCCGTCGCGCCGCCGCGTTGCCACAGCCTGCAGGACATAAGCGAGCAATCCCCGCCACGTCGCTGGGGCCTGGCCGTGCAACTCTACAGCCTGCGCCGCCCCGGCGACGGTGGCTATGGCGACTGCCTGGCCCTGGAGCAACTGGCGCGCAGTGCGGCAGAACGAGGCGCCGATGCGCTGGCGATCAGCCCGACCCATGCGTTGTCGATGTACGACCAACAGCACTTCAGCCCCTACTCACCGTCCAGCCGCCTGTTGCTCAACACGCTCTACGCCAGCCCCTCGGTACTGCTCGGCGAGCGCGAGGTGCGCATGGCGGCCGAGGCTGCGGGCCTGACCCAGAGCCTCGAAGACCTGGAGCAGACGTCGCTGGTCGACTGGCCGCGCGCGGCCGATGTGCGGCACAAGCTGCTCAAGGCGCTGTATGCAGATTTCAGCCAGAGCCAACATCCCCTGCGCCCGGACTTCGACAGCTTTCGCCAGTCCGCTGGCCAAGCCCTGGAGCACCATTGCCATTTCGAAGTGCTGCAGGCCGAAGCCGTGGAGCAAGGCCTGGGGGCCGACTGGCGCGCCTGGCCAGACGCCTGGCGCAGCCCCGAAGAGCCGGAAGTGCAGGCCATGGCGGCGGCCTATCCGGCGCGGGTGGAGTTTCATGCCTTCTGCCAATGGCTCACCGAGCGCAGCCTGCAACGCGCCCAGGAGGCCGCGCGCAGCAACGGCATGGGCATCGGCTTGATCGCTGACCTGGCGGTGGGTGCCGACGGCGCCGGCAGCCAGGCCTGGAGCCGCCAGGACGAACTGCTGGCCGAACTCAAGGTCGGCGCGCCGCCCGACATCCTCAACCGCTCCGGCCAGGACTGGGGCATCTGCGCCTTCTCGCCCGAGGGCCTCAAGCGCAACGGCTACCGTGCCTTCATCGAAATGCTGCGGGCCAACCTCGCCCACGCCGGCGGCCTGCGCATCGATCACGTGATGGGGCTGCGCCGCCTGTGGCTGATCCCGCGCGGTGCCAAGCCGAGCGAAGGCGCGTACCTGAACTACCCCGTCGAAGACCTGCTGCGCCTGCTGGCACTCGAGTCGGCACGTCATCAGGCCGTGATCCTCGGCGAAGACCTCGGCACCGTACCGTCCGGGCTGCGTGAGCAACTGGCAGACAAGGGCGTGCTGGGCATGCGCGTGCTGCCGTTCGAGCAGACCTCGCCCGGCCACTTCAAGCCGATCCTCGACTGGCCCGATACCGCCCTGGCCACCACTGGCACCCACGACCTCGCCCCGCTGGCCGGGTGGCTGCGAGCACGGGACATCGACTGGAACCACCGCCTGCAACTGATCGACGCCGCCACCGAACTGCACTGGCGGCATGAGCGTGAGCAGGAGATTCACGGCCTGCGCCGCAGCCTGGAAGCGAACTATGGCCCTTTGAAGGATAACGACGCCTTGATCGACACCGCCATCCGTTATGTCGGCCACACCCGCGCACCGCTCGTGCTGGTCCCGCTCGAAGACCTGCTCGGCAGCGACGAACAACCCAACCTGCCCGGCACCACCGACGGCCACCCCAACTGGCGCCGACGCTTCGCCCTGCCGGTTGCCGAACTGCTCGACGACGAAGATGCCGCACGCCGCCTGGAACTGCTGGCGCAGGCGCGCGAACAAGCCTGGGAGCGCGACCGATGAAACCCTTGACCGCCACCCAGCGCCTGCAATTTCACAGCGACTTCACCCTCGACGATGCCGTGCCACTGGTGCCCTACTTCGCCCGGTTGGGCATCAGCCACCTGTACGCGTCGCCCATACTCAAAGCCCGCGCCGGTTCCCGGCACGGCTACGACGTGGTCGATCCGACTCAGGTCAATCCCGAGCTGGGCGGCGAAGCGGCGCTGCAGCGGCTGGTGGCCGCGCTGCGCCAGCACGGCATGGGGCTGATCCTCGACACCGTGTCCAATCACATGGCCGTGGGCGGTGCCGACAACCCCTGGTGGCAGAGCCTGCTGGCCTGGGGACGGCGCAGCCCCTACGCCGAATTCTTCGATATCCAGTGGCACTCCAGCGACCCGCTGCTGGCCGGCCAGTTGCTGCTGCCGTTCCTGGGCAACGACTACGGTATCGCCCTGCAGAATGGCGAGATTCCGCTGACCTTCGACGCTGAGCAAGGGTTGCTGCAGATCGAGCACTACGAGCACCGTTTCCCGATCTGTCCGCTGGATTACGGACGGATTCTCGACCACAGCGAGGATCCTTCATTGCACGCGCTGGCCACGCGTTTCAGCGCCCTGAGCAACTGCACCGACCCACTTTCCGAGGTCCTGCCGTTGCACGCGGAACTGGCCCGCCTGGTACGCACCGGCGCCCACCTTGAACAGGCCCTGGCCGCCTTCGACAGCCGCAGCGAGCCTGGTTTCAAGCGCCTGCATCTGCTGCTCGAACGCCAGACCTACCGCCTGGCCAGTTGGCGCACCGCTGCCGACGACATCAACTGGCGGCGCTTTTTCGATATCAACGAGCTGGGCGGCCTGCGCGTGGAACGGGCCACGGTGTTCGAAGCGACCCACGCCAAGCTGTTCGAGCTGATCGCTCGCGGCCTGGTCGATGGCCTGCGCATCGACCATATCGACGGCCTGGCCGACCCTCGCCGCTACTGCCGCAACCTGCGTCGCCGTGTCGATCACTTGCTGGCCCTGCGTCCGCCAGAAGCGGCACTCGAACATTTCCCGATCTACGTGGAAAAGATCCTCGGTACCGACGAGCACCTGCACCAGGATTGGCTCACCGACGGCACCACCGGCTACGAGTTCATGAACCAGGTCTCGCTGCTGCAACACGACCCGGCCGGCGAAGTACCGTTGACCGAGCTCTGGCACAACGTCAGCGAACGCCCGGCGTTCGACGAGGAAGTGCGCATCGCAAGACGCCTGGTGCTCAATGCGAGCCTGGCCGGTGACTGCGAGTCGGTGGCCCAGGCGCTGTTGCAGGTCGCCCGCGACGACCTGATGACCCGCGACCTCACCCTCGGCGCAATCCGCCGTGCCCTGCAGGCGCTGGTCGAGCACTATTCGGTGTACCGCACCTACATCAATGCCTGTGGCCGCCCTGAGCAGGATGAGGCGTTCTTCCAGCGCGCCCTGGAAGGCGCCCGGCAGTCGCTCAGCGAAGCCGACTGGCCACTGCTCCAACACCTCGAACGCTGGCTCGGCGGACAGCCCTGGCGCCAGTTGCCTGTCGGGCGCGCGCGCAAGCACCTGCGCCACGCGTGCGTACGCTTCCAGCAACTGACCGCACCCAGCGCCGCCAAGGCGGTCGAGGACACGGCGTTCTACCGCAGCGCACGCCTGCTCTCGCGCAACGACGTGGGCTTCGAGGCCGAGCGGTTCAGCACCACACCTGCGCAGTTCCACAACGAAGCGCAGCGCCGCCTGCGCGACTTCCCGGATAACCTGCTGGCCACTGCCACCCACGACCACAAGCGCGGCGAAGACTGTCGCGCGCGCCTGGCGGTGCTCAGTGAACACAGCCAGTGGCTCGCCAGCCGCGTCGAGCACTGGCGCGAACTGGCCGAGCCGCTGCGTGAAACCCTCGAAGACGGCCTGGCACCGAGCCCCGGCGACGAGTTGCTGCTGTTCCAGACCCTGCTCGCCAGTTGGCCGCTGGAGCTGAGCCGTGATGACCCGCAGGGCCTGGAGCACTTTGCCGAACGTGTGCGCCAGTGGCAGCAGAAAGCCCTGCGCGAAGCTAAACTGCGCAGCAGCTGGGCCGCCCCCAACGAGCGCTACGAACAGGTCTGCGCCCGCTACCTCGATGGCCTCCTGCTCGACAGCGAAAACCAGCAACTGCGTCACTCGCTCGCCGACGCCGTGGCCCGCATCGCCTGCCCGGGCGCCCTCAACGGCCTGGTCCAGTGCCTGCTGCGCATGACCACACCCGGTGTGCCCGACCTGTACCAGGGCAACGAATACTGGGACTTGAGCCTGGTCGACCCGGACAACCGCCGCCCAGTGGACTACCCGGCAAGACGTGCCAGCCTGGACAACAGCCTGCCCGAGGCCGAACTGCTCGAACACTGGCGCGACGGGCGCATCAAGCAGGCCTTGATCGCCCGCGTGCTGGACCTGCGCCGAGCGCATCCCGAGCTGTTCCTGCGCGGTGCCTACCTTCCGCTCAACGCCCAGGGTCGCCACGCCGACAAGGTGCTGGCCTTCGCCCGACTCGGTGAGGGCGAGCGTGCCATCGTCATCGTGCCGCGGCTGGCCAGCGCCTTGCTGGGCGCAGCCCCGATACCCCTTATCCCGGCACAGAACTGGGACGATACCCGGCTTGTTTTGCCGTTTGCCTTGTCGCCTGCCACTTGCAAGGGACTTTTCGCACACACCGCTGTCAGCACTTCTAGGGAGCTGATGCTGAGCGATGTGCTGTCGGATTTTCCGCTCAACCTGTTGATTGAACATGCATGAATTTCAGGAGCGTCGAAATGAGTGTCGATGAAAAACGGATCCGCGAATTCGCCTACCAGATCTGGGAGTCGGAGGGTAAACCGGTAGGCGAGGAAGAGCGCCACTGGGAGATGGCCCGCAAGCTGGCCGAAGCCGAGGCCCTGGCGCCCAAGGCTGCGCCACGCAAGAAGGCCGCAGCCAAGCCCAAGGCACCTGCCGAACCCAAGGCTGCCGCGCTGCCGGCGGGCAAGCCTGTGACCGAGAAGAAACCACGGGCGCCGCGCAAGCCCGCCGCCGGCTGATACCCGCCTGCGGTTCAACCCAAGACCTGTGGAGCAGCTGCCTTGTTCAAAAGCCAAAGGCCAGCCCCTCCCTTTGAGAACAGCTGTCCTGTAAAAAATCCAAAGGCAAGCCTGTCCCTGTGGGAGCGGGCTTGCCCGCGAACACGGGCGTAGCCCGTGCCAGGCAGCGCGGTGTTTTTTTCGCGGGCAAGTCGCAGCGGCGAACCGCCGCTCCCGCAGCCGAATTCAATTCACCTGGCCAGACGAGGACTGTCATGACCCCACGCACCCCGAAGAAAACCCGTTCCGTCGCGCCAACCCGGATTCGCGAGGGCCTGCCCTTCCCGCTCGGTGCAACCTGGGACGGGCTGGGCGTGAATTTCGCGCTGTTCTCCGCCAACGCTACCAAGGTCGAGCTGTGCATCTTCGATGCGACCGGCGAAAACGAGCTCGAGCGCATCGAGCTGCCCGAATACACCGACGAGATCTACCACGGTTACCTGCCCGACGCGCATCCAGGGCTGGTCTATGGTTATCGCGTGCACGGCCCCTACGAGCCGCAGAACGGTCACCGTTTCAATGCCAACAAGCTGCTGATCGACCCCTACGCCAAGCAACTGGTGGGCGAGCTGAAATGGTCCGAGGCGCTGTTCGGCTACACCCTGGGGCACCCCGACGACGACCTGTCGTTCGATGAACGCGACAGCGCCCCCTTCGTGCCCAAGTGCAAGGTGGTCGACCCGGCCTTTACCTGGGGTCGCGACCAGCGGGTGCAGATTCCCTGGGAGCAGACCGTCATCTACGAAGCCCACGCCCGTGGCATCAGCATGCGCCACCCAGCTGTCCCCGAGCATCTGCGCGGCACCTTCGCAGGGCTTGCCAACGACGAGCTGCTGGGGCACATCAAGGATCTGGGCGTTTCCAGCATCGAGCTGCTGCCCATCCACGCCTTCGTCAACGACCAGCACCTGCTGGACAAGGGCCTGAACAACTACTGGGGCTACAACACCCTGGCCTTCTTCGCCCCCCATCCCAAATACCTGGCCAGTGGCAAGATCGCCGAGTTCAAGGAGATGGTCGCGCACGTCCACGAGAAGGGTCTGGAAGTGATCCTCGATGTGGTCTACAACCACACCGCCGAGGGCAACGAGCGTGGGCCGACCCTGTCGATGCGCGGCATCGACAACGCCTCTTACTACCGCCTGATGCCCGACGACAAGCGCTTCTACATCAACGATTCGGGCACCGGCAACACCCTGGACCTGAGCCACCCGTGCGTGCTGCAACTGGTCACCGACTCCCTGCGCTACTGGGCGGGCGAGATGCATGTGGACGGCTTCCGCTTCGACCTGGCGACCATCCTGGGTCGCTACCACGACGGTTACAGCGAGCGTCACAGCTTCCTCGTCGCCTGCCGCCAGGACCCGCTGCTGCGCAGCGTCAAGCTGATCGCCGAGCCGTGGGACTGCGGCCCCGGCGGCTACCAGGTGGGCAACTTCGCCCCCGGCTGGGCGGAATGGAACGACCGTTTCCGCGACACGGCACGGGCGTTCTGGAAAGGTGACGAAGGCCAACTCGCCGATTTCGCTGCCCGTCTGACAGGCTCAGGCGACATGTTCAACAATCGCGGTCGACGTCCCTACGCCTCGGTCAACTTCATCACCGCCCATGACGGCTTCACCCTGCGCGACCTGGTCTCGTACAACGAAAAGCACAACGAGGACAACGACGAGAACAACCAGGACGGCACCAGCAACAACCTATCCTGGAACTGCGGCGTCGAAGGCCCGACCGACGACCCCGAGATCAAGGCCCTGCGCCTGCGCCAGATGCGCAATTTCTTCGCCACCCTGCTGCTGTCGCAGGGTACGCCGATGATCGTCGCCGGTGACGAGTTCAGCCGCACCCAGCATGGCAACAACAACGCGTACTGCCAGGACAGCGAGATCGGCTGGGTCAATTGGGACCTGGACGACGAAGGCCAGGCGCTGCTGAAGTTCGTCAAGCGCCTTACCCAGCTCAGGTTGCAATACCCGGTGCTGCGCCGCTCAAGCTTCCTGGTCGGCGACTACAACGAAGCGATCGGGGTCAAGGACGTTACCTGGCTCGCCCCTGACGGCAGCGAAATGAGCGTCGAGCAGTGGGAGGACCCCCACGGCCGTTGCCTGGGCATGCTCATCGACGGCCGTGCGCAGGTCAGCGGCATCGCCCGGCCAGGGTCGGAAGCAACGGTGTTGCTGATCGTCAACGCGCACCACGACGTGGTGCCGTTCAAGCTGCCGAGCGTACCGGAGGGCGAGCATTGGAGCTGCCTGATCGATACCGATCGGCCGCAGTTGCGCAAGGCGCAGCACCTGGCGTTCGACAGCCTGTTCGAGGTGCAGGGCCGCTCGATGCTGTTGATGGTGCTGCAGCGCGACGAGGAATGATCAGCCGGCGATACCCGCCCTCGCCCGCGTGGCAATTGCCGATGGACTGCCCGGCAGCCCATCGGCACGTTGCTCGAGTCACATCGACGGCCCGGGGCCAGCGGCTCAATGCAAGGTACTGCGTGCCTTGAGCCGCGCCCGCTCGATGACCTCCTGCCAGGTATCGTTTTCGTCCTCCGAAACCGTGAACCAGGGGTATACCTGCACGCGCTGCTCGTAGTTCGCCCACTCGCCGTCGACATCCTCGCCATTGGCGCGCACGATCCTGCATTCGCGGCCCAACGCATCGTAGAAATGCGTGTCGGCATAGATCCCTTCACGCGCACTGTCGTCGCTGACCCAGCGCCAGTCGTCGAGGTAGAACGGCAACCACTTTCGAACCGCCTGCCCCTTGTTGTCGAACTCGGTCTTGCCGGTAACCGCCCAGCGCACCTCGGTGTGGGCCAACACGGCGTGCCCGTCCTGATCCTGGGCAAGCCCTCCTTCCTCGGTGCGCACGAACGCCTCGCCGCCCGGATTGAGGATGGCGACCTGCAACAACTGCGAGCCGCCTGTCAGCGACACCTGCACGCGCACCTGTTGCTCGGGGTCGTTGTCATAACGGTCGGGCTGGATCTGGATCACATGGGGTGGCGTACGTCCGGCCATGAACAGGTCGCCAGAGACCTCAATGCCATCCCGACGCAAACGCTGCACATCCCGCTGCCAGGCCAATGCACCGCAACGGCGGGTGCCCGCCACACGACCATCGGCCTGCAGCGCCAATGGCATCCAGCTGTCGACCACGTTGGTGAATGCCATGGCCACCGGCACCCCCTTGCTCTCGTTCAGAGCCACGGCTTGCTCGACCGTGCGAGGGGGCGTGAAGGCAGCATCGGGGGAGAAGCCGCTCATGACAGCTTCATCGCTGCCCGCCGGGGTTTCGGTGCCATAGAAGCGGGTATGCATCACCCGTCCCAATGCATCGAGGCTGCTGGTGTGGGTGTTGTCATTGGCGTCCTTGATCTGCGCTGGCTGCATGAAGCGCCAGTCATACACCTCGACAGTGGAGGTCAGACCGGCAGCATCGGTCACCCGGCACACGGCAATGTCATGGGCGGTGTACTGCAGTTGGCGGGGCCCAATAACCGTACTTTCCTGGACGGTGTCGGGCGTCCAGAAATGCTCGGCGCCGCGATACCCTGAAATGCCGTGATGGCCGCAGTACGCCTCTTCGACTGGCGGCGCCCACGGGATCGACGGCGCGCCTGCGCCGGAGGGATCGTGCGGCTCGGCCAGCTCTTCGGCGTCCTCCGCTCGGCTCATGGCGACATAGCCGCCACGCTTGAGCAGCTCGGGCAGAGATTCGGCCTGCACCCGGGTGTCCAGCAAGTGCTGGACGTCTTCCAACCATGCCTGGAGCTGAAGAGGCTGGGATGAATCAGTGCCACGCCTGGCAAGGTTGGCCAGCACGACTCGCCAGAACACGCTGTCAGCAGCGGTCACGGCCAGTCCGTCCGCCACTGCGGCATGCAGTTGCTGCAGATCCGCGCTGCCTTGCGCCTGTTCGGCGAACCATGCAACCACCGCTGGCAGAGCCGCATCGGCCACACGGCTCTGCTTGCGCAACGCCGCCTGCAAGCCCTCCGGCAACGCCGCAGCGTCGGCCTGGTACAGCCGCTCGCGCAAGGCATCCACCGAGATCACTGTCTTGAGCGCCGCGCGCAGAAGCCCGAGCGCCTGCGCGTCATGGGGCGAGCACTGCAGATAAGCCATCAGCAGCGGGTACGAGGTCGCAACCGCCGTCACTTCCGGCAAGCGCTCGCGCACCCGGCGCAACACTGCCGGGTCGGCATTCGGGTTGGCCAGCGCCTGCTCCACCAGATTGCCCAAGGTCTGCTCGAAGGTCGGACGCAGGACGTCCAGTGAAGCCTTGTCGAGCATCGCCGTGCGGGTATAGGCCAGCAGTGCCTGACGCGAAGGGACCTTCGCGGCGCCTGTACCATCGGCTTGTCGCCAGACCGCCTTCTCGTAGCCGACCAGCGTCGTCCTCTGCGGATCGGCCACCAGCAGCTCCTCCACTGCCAGGTTCTCCACGCTGAAACCGTCTTTGGGCACGTCGCTGGCCGTCAGCTTGATCACATCCCGACGCGTGCCATCGGCCAGACCGATGACAAAGTCATCGCCACGAAGCAGGTTGTGCACGCGAGCGCGGGTCAGGTTGATCCAACAGTCGTACTGCTGCTCATCGCAACTTGCCTCGATCAAGCCCGCCGGCAAGCTGTCGGGATAGATCTGACGCTCCCCCTCCTCCTTGACCAGGTCCGCCTCGCTCAACTGACGCGGATAGTTGACGGCTGCACTTTGCAGCACGTTGCCATACAGGTCCTGCGCGAGAACAAGCGTCTGGGCGACCACCGGGTCCTCCGGTACCCGCTCGCAACTGAATGCCAGATGCTGGATCGGCGTCACCAGCGCACTCGGTCGCTGTGGATCGGCACTGGCCATGGCCCGGATCTGCAGACGCGAGCGCTCGAGCCTGTAGGGGTTTCCTGCACGCGGATGGCCATCTTCTCCATACACCTCGATGCGCATGACCTGGCCACGGACCGCGCGGTACAGCCAGGCGCGCAGCGCACCCGTCACCTCGAGCGCCTCCTCTGCGTCGTCGCGCCACTGGGTGAAACGTGGTGGAGCCTGAGGGAATCGGGCATCCATGTCGACAAAAGCACCGTCAGCCGCCGCATCGAGCGCCTCCACCCCGGTATAGAACCAGGTGCAGGTACGCGAGGGCGGCGACAGATGGGCCGCCATCGACCGGGCCACTTCATGGGTGTCGGTCTGGATCAGGCGCCTGAACCCGGCAAATTCACGCTCGCGGCTATCCCACACGCCGCCGAGATAGGTGGTCTCGCGGCCCATGCACACGCCGGTGATTTCATTGAGCGTCGTGACCCGGCTCACGGTATGGACCGGGAACGGCAAGTAGCTGACCGGGGTCTGGCCGCCGGCCAGCTGTTCGGCCTTTTCATCGAGCCAGGCCTGGGCCGAGCTGCGGTACTGTAACTCGGTGCGGTTGCCGATGTTGTCGACGATGGTCGACAGCAACCACGGCCGGTGATCGTTGAAGCGGTACAGCCAACTGCGGCGTGTTTTCTCAGGGCCATGATCCGGCGCCGTCACCAGCAAGTCGGCAGTACCCTGACCACGGATGTCGGCCACCTGCAGCTGGGTTTCACTGTCCAGCGTCACCCCCGGCGGCATCTCGATCGCAGGCCCCTCGACGAAACGGTTGCCGCACTGGCTGATGAACACACGGATACGGGCAGGTTCCAGGTAAAGGATATCGGTGGTGCCTGTACCGTCGGTATCGGCGAGAAACACCCGCGAGGCGTTGAAATCGTCCACCTTGAAACCCGGGATACTGATGGCGTCGTCGAACCGGCCATAGCCCAGGGACGGCCAGAGCGTCACGCCGTCGCCAGTGATGCGCAGCAGGTGCGACTGACCACTGCCGGCAGGATCGGCGAAGGCGACCAGTTGACGGTCGGCCTTATCCAGTAAGGGTAGCGCTTCGAGCCCTGCGTACTGTGCGGTAACCGCAGCCAGCCAGCCGTCGGCGCCTGCGCTCGGGTATAGTCGCACGCTCCGTGGACCGAGGGCGTGCAACATGACCACATCGGAGCGGCCATCGCCGGTGAGATCAGTCATCTGCGCAGCCGGATGACCATACTCGCTGGGCAAGCTCAACAGGGGTTTCCACGCCCCCCAGATACCGTCGGGCGCCAGCGTGAAACTGCCACGCATTCCCTCCTCGGTGATCAACCACTCGGGGCGTCCGTCGCCATCCAGGTCGGTCAGGCTGCCAGTGCTATCGGCCGGACGCTTGGGCAAGGGCCACGGCGCCCCCCAGGTGATCGCATCCTGCTCCGCGCCTGGGGTCTTGCCCGGCCGCATCGGCGGCCGGTAATGCCAGGCGTCCTGATCTCGGTACAACAGGCCTGGCACGCCTTCGCCCAGCAAGTCGGCCATCTGCCATGCAGGGGCCCAGAATCCGTCGAGCGCTGGCACCGCTTCCCAACCGGGCGTAGCCCTGCCCGGCCGGGTCAGCTCGAACTCCATCGGCGGCAAGCGACAGTCGGATACGCTCGACAGTTGTTGCGCCGACACCAGAATGCTGCTGGCCGGGCTACTGTCGTACTGCAGGTGTAGCCGTGCCACCAGCTCTGGCGTGTCGTCGGCCTCGCCGTTCATGCGTGCGGTGCGGTGCCAGAGCAGCACATCGCGGCACAGCCGGCGGATGCGCACGTTGAACCCATAGCGCCAGAACGAATGGCAGTCGTCACGCACCGGCCAGTCCTGCTCCGGCGCAAGCCCAGGCACGCGCTCGGGATCGGCGCCGCGCTCGCCATAGTCGAATTGGGTGAAGGTGAGAAAGTCCGTCTCGTCGAAGCCGTCTTGTGGAATCAGCAGCGCCTGCGAAGGCGTGGCGTTCATGGCGTAGACAGCATCGGCATAGAGGTTGACGACGTGTGGGTGGGCCTTGAGCTCCTGGTCGCTGCAGCCCTTTTCGTCTTCGGCGCGATAACGGTACACCAGATGCTCGCCACGGGCCGAAACCCGCTCTTCCAGGTACCAGCCCGCCACACGTTCAGGGGCTGCGGGATCGTGCAGACGAGCAGAGGCCGACCAGCCGAACAACGAAAGGCTGCCATCGGGCTGCCAGTGCAGCCAGAAACCAGGGTCAGCCACAGCGCCTTTGACCACCCAGTGCTCAAGACGCTGCGAGGGCGCACCGCTGCGCAGGCACCAAGGGGTAACGCTGTAGCGCTCACCGTCAGAGGTCTCGGCGAACGGCAAGCCTGTGCGGTCATGGGGTGCACCCGCCTTGAGGACTTCCTCCCCGGACGGACCGACCATTCGGTCGTTGCCGTCGTATTTAGGGAAACCGAAGCGGGTCATGCAGAAAATCGCCGGCAAATCGCAATCCCAGCCGGCGCCAAAGGCGCTGTTGCCGCCGCCGGAGGAGTAGTGCAATGCCAGTGCCGCCGACAGCGCACGACCCGCCGGCGATGGCAGGGGCATTTGCCAACCAGCCGCACCATCCGGGCCACCCGCCGAAAGCATGCCGCCACCGACCGAGACCGTGCCACCGCCCTTGGGGAGGGCTGGGGGGGTGTAGAAGAAGGCGTCTCCCTCTCCCGTCGCGGGAGCGGGGGCCTGGCCCGAAGCAGCAGTCTGCTTTTCGTGTGAATACCCATCCAATGAGTCGGGCATGAACCCCTCCTGTGACCCGTTCCAATCTACCTGTGTATGACGCGCAGCATTGATCCGCGCAGTCACTTCAGATCACCCGACCGCTCTTGATCAAACGGCGAGCTGTTTGGCAATACATACAAAGCATCTCGTAACGAGGGTTACGGTACGGCTCCGAACGCTCGTCATTTATCAAAAGACCAGGAGGGCTTTTGCAAAGCCCTCTTCAAACGCACCGCTAGCCCGGCCAGCCATAGGGAATGGAAACCGGGCACGGGAAGTCGTCTCCGTCAACTCTCAGTATCGAGACCGTCCTCGAAAGAGGGCCCAGGTTCCACACCAGACCGTAATAGCCTCTCAACTCCCTAGGTTTATTGAATGGTGGATCTGGCACGAACCCTGGATCTGGCTTGTTACTCGACAAGGATAATAAATAAACCTTATCCGCAATTGGACTACCCTGAACGGGGACCGCGACAAGTACCATATCCGAGTCGGAGCTCGACAATCTAAGGAGTAACTCGTTAGCACCGGTGCTGGACAGCATCATATTCGGCACGAGCGTTATCGACGTATCGAAGCCGTCGACATGAACTGTCAAGTTGAAATAACCACTGGCCTCGCGACCTCGCGTATTCCAACGCACCCCCGCCTGTGGAAGTATTACTTTTGAGCCGAACGCGGGTACTGACCCCATGTCGTCTTCTTTCAGCGTCTGCGAATTGAATTCCATCCAGGCCGAGAGGCGGGCAGCCACTAACGGGCTTCCCGGCTTGGCCTTCAATGTGAATGCCAGATACTCCTCGCGGTAGAATACCGCGGGATCAGGCGGAAAATGGGATGTATGGATCACCTCTGCTTCATCTGCCAAGTTGCTGGATAACAGTACACATGTCGGCAGTTCCCGAACGGTCGAAAAACCCGCGACATGAAAAACCAAGGCGAATTGTCCACTGAGGTCGGCCCCCGTCACCTCCCACTCCAGCCCATCGGAAGACATCACTCTTGGCGCACCAAAATCGGGAGAGGCCGATACATCCCCTTCCTTCACACTGCCTGCGCAGAGTGTCATCCATACCTCTTGCTTCAGGTCTGCCAGAGGGCTACCAGGCTTCGGCACGAGCGCAACGGTCTGGCCCACCGAACGCCGAAACACCAACAGATCGTCGACAACGCGCCCTTCTACCTTCACCTCCACTTCATCGCTCAGGTCTTGCGACAAAGCAATGCCCGAGGTCACCTTCAGTGGTGCTGGAAACGCGGCTGTATGAAGGGTCAACCCGAATGTGCCAGAAACGTTGGCGGTCAACTTCCAGCTCAGGCCTGCAATGGATATCGGTCGTCTGTCGTTGTAAGTCGGAAGCGTAATCAACTGCGCCTGGGGCAAACTTCCGTCGACGTACTCGATCCATGCTTCGCTCAGGAATTCTCGCTCTAGCGGACTGCCCATTTTCGGCGCGATACTCAACGTGTGCTCTGCTCTGGATTGAATAACCAGCGGCTCGACCAGAGGCCCCCCATCTATCACCACGTCGAACTCATCCTCCATGCGCAGCGACAGCAGCAAGCAATTGCCCGTCACCAGGGGCTTCGAGAAACCCGCCACATGAATGGCCAACCCGAACACACCACTTGCCTGTTTGCCCAGCATCTCCCATTGCAGCTCACCGTCCGTGAACCCCTGCTCGGCCTCGTAGTCCGGATAGGCCTCCATCTGCTCCGGCGCCAGGTCATCTTCCACAAACGTCAGCTTGGCCTTCAAACCGCTTTCAGCCAACGGGCTCCCGGTTTTTGGCTTGACCCCGACGTAGGACGGCACCATGCGCCGGAATATCCAGGTCGATTCGTCAGTGCCACGCTCATCGTCATAGATCAGCTCGGCTTCGTCCGCCAAAGCCCGGGACATCAGCAAGCAAGTGTCGACGACCATCGGTTTGTCAAAGCCCTGCACGTGAACCTGCACGCCAAAGGTGCCACTCACCTGCGCACCGGTCAGTGTCCAGCTCAACCCGTCTTCCAATATCGCCCGCCGTTCACCGTAATTGGGCGCGGCAACGACACTGGTCGGTTTCAGGCTGCCGTCGGTGAAGGTCAGCCAGGCTTCTGATTTCATCTTCGCCAGCGGGCTGCCGGGCTTCAGGTTGATCTTCAGCGTCTGCGCCTCCTCCCGCCAGAACAGCGCCAGGTTTGCCGGCACAGCGTCTGCAAGGGTCAGCTCGATCTCGTCCTCGAGGTTGGGCGATAGACGCAGGCCTTTGAGGGACAGGGGCAAAGTCAGCGTCGGCGTGATGACTTCGAGCGTGAAATGATCCCGCTCTACACCAGGCATGATGGTCCAACTGACACCAGCAGCCGTCATTTCCTGCGGCTCGCTCGGGCTGAAGGTGATGTCCAGCTGTGGTGTGCCGCCTGGCCAACCCAAGGCGACCTGATCGCCTATGAAAAAGTTGTCCGCAGACTTGGGCTTCAAGGTCAACGTATGCTCGCCGACACTGCCCAGCACCAGATTGACGTCATCGAAATCAGTGATTTGCCTGTCGTCGAACAACACATCGAACTGGGCCGACCACGGTGAGCGGGAGTACACAGGGATAGCTTGCAGCTTGTCGCTTTCTGCGCCGAGGCCATCAGTGCACCGGGCGCTGAGCTCTGCGGTGTAGAAGTCGACACCCTCCTCTTGCTCAGGGATGAATTCAAGTGTCGACTTGCCCTGCTCATCCGTCGGGACAGTCTTGTAGAGCACATCGTCGAGGTACCAATCCACATGTTGACCAACGATCGTTCGCGCTGATGCGACAAGGTTGCCCAGCGTTGCGGTCAACCGGGTGCGGCTACCCCACTCCAGCACCGGCACCACGCCATCCCAGGCCACCTCACTCACTTCATAGCGAAAATCCCCCAACTGCGCCTGGAGCTCATGCTTTTCGGCCCGCCAGTAACTACCCAGGCCCAGCGGTAGCGCGTCGGACAACACCTCCTTGGCCGCACTCGCATCCAAGCTCCAGGTACTGGTGCCGGCCTCCGGTTGCGGATAGCGGCTTTCCTCGTCACTGTCGTCGATATTCAGCGACGGATTCGTTGTCAGCCCGTACGCCGTGGGTGGCGTATCGGCATTCCCCGGCCACAGCACGCTCAGCTTCTGCCCCTGCCAGGCATCGCTGACCTGCAGGCTGTACGTGGCGCCATGGCACAGTTTGAACGGTGGCTGGGTTTGCGGAGCCAGCGATGACTGATCAGGTCCAGGCGACAGCAACACCTTCCCTTCGAAGGGTGCCAGGTGCACTTCGGAAATGATGTTGCGCAGGCTGAGTTCCGTCGCCCTCGTGCCGGCGGGGGTTTCGAACGCCACACGAATTCTCGATATACCCGCAGGTATATCGATGGGCTTGGGCGTCAACGTATGCCAGGTAGGTTCGGCTTCGGGCCTGGGATCTTGTTCGTCGGCCTGCTCGGTGGTCTCCGGGTTCTTGAGCGCTTGCTCATGAATAATCTGGCCTTGCGAAGCGCCCGAGAGTGCGTAGACCCTGAGCCAGCAACTGTCGGTGAAGTACAGGACGTTGTACTGGCAGCCCAAGGCATATCCCTGTGCAACCCCCTCGAGCAAACTGAAGTCCTGGTAGAGCCGACCCTTCTGGAAAAGCGAAAGGTACGTGCCGTCCCTGGCATCGTTTTCACGAAGCTCATAGCTGTCTTTCTCTTCGTAGCTCCACACACCTTCGAGGCCAGCGCTTTCCATTGGCCTCTGGATGAAAGGATCCTGAAGAAAGTCATGCCCTTTGGTAAGGCTTTGCGCACGCGTCGAAATCGACCGGATACCCTGCTCCTCATCACTATTGCTCATGATCTTTCGCCCATTGGACGGCACGTGCAAAATTCCCGGCCGCGGCTTCCGGCAACAACGCCTCGACTTGTTGCTCGAACAGTGCACCGCCATACCGTGCGAGGTAGCGCACCTCCATGACGATATCGCTCAGCCCTTGGAGCAGTTCGGTTTGCCGTGCAACTCGCGGGAACTTCAGGTTCCAGTCGGAGACGGCGCCAGTGCCTTCGAACGGCAAGTAACGGTCATCGCTCTCGGGGGGCGTGACCAACCCGATGTCCTGCGTGGCTGACGACAGGCAGACCTGTTGGCTGGGTCGCAAACTTCGCATGACGTAGCGCCCATCCCCTTCACCCTGGTCCAGTTGCGGCGACAGGTACTTCACCCCTTCGATATCGGCCTTGATCAACAACCGGCTCTGCGTCTGGGTCAGGGTGGCGCGGATGTTCTGGTAAGGCCCCAGCAAGGCAGGCAGCGACAGCGCCACACTGTGCAGGCGCCGCAGGTAATGCCCGGGGTAATCCTGGTTGAACAGCGTTTCGCCAAGGCTGAAATCCAGTTCGCCGTTCTCGGCCAGCGCCTCGAGCAGCGCCGGCCAGTCACCAAGCGCAGCCCCATTCTTGTCGAAGACCAGGCCCTCTTCGATCAGTGCACGCAGCGACACGGTCTTGCGCAGTTCCAGATGACGTTCGTTGCGCAACAAAGCTTCGGCCTCCAGGCGATGCAGGTCCAGCCGCAGTTCGCCTGCGGCATTGAGGCCATGCCGATCGGCCTGCCAGACCGAGGTACGGACGATGCGTTTGTCATAGTTACCCGTCTCGTACTGCCAGCAGGCTTCGGCACTGTTGCACAAGCCCACCGCGACATCGAACAACGTCGCATGCCAGGCGGTCACCTGCGAACGCAGCCAGCGATAGAGCGGTACGTTGGTCGATTTGCTCTGGTAGAAGGCGTACATCTGCTGGGCCTGCTCCAACACCTTGCGGCTGTGATCGAGCGAGTTCCTCGCGGCCTGGGTTGCGCAGGCCTGGGCCTTGCCCTGCTCGGCGATCACATCGATGTCCTTGCGTGCCAAGGTTGCCTGCAGCTCCCAATCCTGTCGGCGACGCTTGTAGACCGACGTCTCGCGCATGATGTCACCGGAGATCTGCAACGCACTCCCTGCCATGAACGAAAGCTGAGCACCGCTCATGATAGGGGCGGTCACATCTCCCGTGTCCTGCGCCATGCCGAAGATTTTGGGCGCCATCTGTGTCGCGTAGTAGGCGCTCATCGCGCTGGTACCAAAGGCATTGATTGACCCGCCTGAGTTATGGACAACCATTGTCTCGATTTCCAGAGCAGAGATGTCCTCTTCGACCAGCTTGGTGTAGTGGGCTTGCCGAGCCTCGGCACAGAGCGCCTGCTTGAGCAATACCCCTTCCTGCTGTTGCTGCTGCTCGAGCAACTGTTCCTGGATGGCAATGGTGTATCCGGCGATCTCGGCGGCGTGTTGGTATTGCAATGCTTCAAGCCCGGTGCGCTCCTCCTGCTCCATGAAGACACGCAATTGCTCGGCGAACTGGGTCAGAGTCGCCACCACCTCATGAGCCTTGGCGATCAGGGTACGGAAACGATACGGCGGCACCACCGTGCGCTGGCCCATCAGGTGCGACAGGTTGGTACCGCCCCCCATGCGTGCCATCAGCAAATCGAACGGGTTCGCAGGTGGTGCATACAGTGGCAGCACCATGGGGCGTCCATCGAGGGTCAGGAAGTGCCGCAAGTTGTAGAAGCGCTCCGCCAGCAATTGCCAGATGTCCAGCAACTGCTGATTGACGGGCAAACGGAAAGCCGGATGTGCCGCCACCCCAGCCCAGAAGAAGGTGGACAGCTGCTTGGGCAGATTGGCGGGGACGATGTCCTGGCCACTAGCGGCCAACGGCATGTCGGCCGGCCCGACAGCGAGCACGTCGCGAACCGTTTTGGGTTGCCAGGTATTGATCGCCCGCGCATCCGGCACCTCTCCCATGAGGTCCGCGGCCATGCGGTACAACAGCCAGGCGTGGGCCAGGCCGTCACGGGTCTGGTAGCGATAGTGCTGGTCGGCTTCGCCGATCAGCATGTTCACGTACTGCACGAACACCGCCTTGCGATAATGGGACGGCGCGCGCAGCGCGATGACATGAGGCTCGATCAATTCGTGTTCGAGCCCTGCCGCCTCGGTGTCGTCCTGAAGCAACCAGGCGCAGTTCCAGTAGTCAGGGCCCGGGCTCGCCCTGGGCGGCTGCTTCTGGTACGGGTTGAAAATCAGCCCCAGCCAGCGCCGGGCATCAGCGAAGCGCGCCTCCTCCTGAAGACGTGATGCGATCAGGTGAGGGACATGGAAGAACAGCTCACGCAAGTAGCTGCCATAGGCATCGAACATGTGCAGCAACGGGTCCGCCGCACTGGGATGCCAACCCTGATACACCGTGCCGGCCAGCTCCTTGCGGTATGCCGGCTCCTGCCGGTGCTGCGCATCCCAGGCGAACACAGCCTCGGGCGAGGCTTCGGCGCGATTGATCAGATCGGTAACATGCTGGGAGTTCAGCCGCACGGCCAAGGGGGCGTTCTTGCCACCAATGGCATCGAAGACGAGGAAGTCGCTACCGTCGGACTGTTGGTGAATATACGGAATCGTTGTATCGGCCAGACTCGAGATGGCGCCCCAGGTCACCGTGAAGGTGGCGGTTGCTTCACCCGCGGCGGTAACTTCGAAGGTTGCCGAGCCCGTCGCAGCAACGTTCTCCAGACGGCTCCAGGGGCTGACGGCATGCTTATTGAGAACCCAGAGCCCCGACCAACAGGTTGTCGATTCTTCGCCTTGCTTATGTACGAGTTTCACTTCCGGCAAACGGACGTTCTCGCTGACAAGAACGGCTCGGTTGTCCATCACCTCCAGCGCCACGTCCGCCATGTCGTCGACAATGACCGTGAAACCCATGCCTTCGCGGATGTACTCCTTGGTAAATGGACGCGAAAACTCCGGCAAATCGACCGGTACCTCAGCATTGAAAAGGGTGGCGAAAAAGCTGCTGGAAAAGTCGGACCGTTTCAATGCAGCCACGGTTTTTCCATGATGCTGGAGTGTAACGGACTCGAAGTTCGGAGCCCCAACCGTAACGACAGTGTAAGAAAGATGAGTTTTACCTTGTGATTCATAGGCGTGTAGTTGGAAATGCACGAGAACGCCGTTGTAAACAAAAGCAAAGCGGTCAATCGACAAGATCACGACCTGAGTAACCGTGCGCAACTCGCTGGAGCGCGCACGTACGCGTAGCGAACGCCCCGACAGGCCCTGCTCGAACTCAGCATCGAGTGCAATGTAAGGATTGCCACTCCCCTTGATGCTTTTCACCTCAGCATCAACCGCTGCAATACGCTGCGAAAAGGGCAAGCGGCCCGCGCTGCCTGTGAATCGCCGAGACAGGGCTTCGCTGGCGTCAGCGTCGATAGCGCGCTCGGTCCGACGTTTCAAGACATCCCGTTGAAGGACGAACTTCTCCGCCCAGGCTTCATCGTTCGAGGTCTGGTGAACAGAAACGAACAGTTGATCGTCATCGCCGTTCACGCGCCCCGCCGCAACCGCCATCACTCTGAATTGCTCCACCTCAGACGGTATCTGCGACGGGGTGTCAGGGCCGGTAACTTCGACGTCGTACTGCCACAGTTGCTCCGGCGTAGTCCACTGGTTATCGAGACCAAGATGAATGATATCCAGGGTCAGTGCATACGAACGTTTGTCGGTTGCCTCACCCTTTTCACCGAGGACCTTTGTCGGTGCGGTGAAGTACCACCAGACCACATGCAACCGACCACCGAACAACACCGGGCACATCTGCAACACTGTCGTGCCCGGCGGAATGCTCACCGGTTTCCATTCCGTCCACGCATCGGGCTGGATATACGTGGAGGCCTCGTCCAGACGGACCTGGACCTTGCGCCAGTAATAAGCGCAAGGCGTCGCATTGTCCTTGCCCAGCAAGTAGTAATCAGCGTTGGCGTAGGCATACCCCGGGAACCGCCCCTCATCGCGGTGCCCATCGCGATAGTCGATGTAGCCGGCCTGGACCCGGATGTTGTTCAGGAACTCATAACGTTTCAGGTAGTTCAGCAGCGCCTTCTGGACACCCGCATCATCGATCCGACCCTGCGCCAGGTCGTTCTCCAGGTTCTTGAACAGCTCCGTCTTGTCCAGGCGCAAGTCAGCACGGATATAGTTTTCCGGGTAGTCTTCCATCATCTGGTAGGCCGCCCATAACGAGTAGGTCGACATGGCCTGCTGCCAGAAAAGGGTCAACTCGGGGGCGAAATCCTTGCCGTAGCCCTGTTCGATATTGTTGAGGATCGCATTGACGTAGGTCTGGACACACGCGATTGCCTCGGCCAACGCGGACGTGGTGACCTCGGCGCTGACCTGGGTGTCGGTCATCAGGTAACGGTCAAGGTGATCGGCCGTCATCATGCCCAGGCTACCGGCTTGCAGCTTGTCCGGCAGTACGTGGTGAATGGCATAAGCACTCAGCGCGTCGCGCCATTGTTCCGCGAGTCGGTGGCTCAATTCAGTCTTCATGTGGGCCTCGCTGCAAAAGCTCGAAAGTCGATGGCGCTGCAGTCATTTCCGTATTCCCTTGATCACGACATCGGTCAGGTTCGACGGATAAGCGGTGTCATAGGAGAACCCGAACTTCAGCCCTACATCCGTCTTCAGCGCCACGGGCCGACTGGTGATGGTCCAGGTCACGCCGTCGTTGCCCAGTTCGTTGTCGGCACCTGGCGCAGGCGAGATCACCAAGCCCAACGAAGCTGCCGAGTTGCGACCACTGACGTGAAGAGACATCGGCTGGCCGATCAGCGAATGGCCGGCAGCTACGCGATAGGTCAAGGTGTACTTCGTTTCCCCTTCGGAAGGCGGCGTAATGACGATCTCCCCCTCCAACGGTTTGCCGTCGAATTCGATCATCAACCCGAGGGGCTCGAGGAAGGTCACCTGATCGAAGGCATGGGACTGCTCCTTGCCCCAGCTTGCGGTTACCGTACGCTGGCCAGTCGTGGTGCTTTTGAGATCGAAGCGGGCAATACCATCGCTGCCTGTCAAGCTGACAGCGGGCTCGGCCACACGAGTGCCACCTTCACTGACGCTCCAGGTGATGGGGTAGCGCGCCACGGGGATGCCATCGGTGGTGGCGATATGAATTTCATACTCCACCGTGCTGATGCCATCGGCCAACGGCCAGCTCCCGATCTTCCTGTGCTGCCGTATCGTCGCATCGGCAAGCACGTCGAACTCGAGATCCTTGCTGTGATAGGCCTCTGCGGTTTCGCCGGCGGTACTGAGGGTCACGGTCACCTTCACCCGCCCAGCCGTACCGACCTGCAGTACGGCTGTACCCAGCCCGGCTGCATCAGAGGTTTGGTCGGCACTGACCAGTTCGCCCCCTTCACACGACCAGGACATCGCCTGACCAGCGACCGGCTCACCATCGAGCCCCAGGACTCTGGCCTGAACCGTGATCGGCTCGTCCACCACCAACGCAGATTGCAGTACGAGCGAATTGACGTAGGGCCTGTCGGCGAAGCCAACCTGCACCACTGTGACGTCATCGGGCTTGCCGGCGTACCAGGCACGGATCACGCCCGAGCCTGGCTCCCGGCTTCTCAGCGCAATCCGGCTGTAGCCAGTGTGATCAGTCAGGGTTTCACCTGTGTTGTCCACAAAGTAGCCGATGGTGGTAGACCAATTGACCAGACGATCCACCCCATCATTGTCATAACGGTCTACGAGCAGGGCAGCCAAGCGATAAATGCCTTGTCCGCCTGCGAGTTCCAGAGGCGTCGTGTTACCCGGTCGCCCTTCGATTCTGAGCACTCGCACCGTCTCTTCGTCACAGTCGATCACCACCGGCGGCGCGAACGCCTTGCCATCGAGCAGGTAGCTGGCCTGCACATGGGCACTGCCCATCTTCGTACCTGCCTGCAGTCGCACCTTGGCCACGCCCTCTTCGTCGGTGTAGCTGGAATGGGACTGCAAAATCCCGAGATCGGTGGACCAGGTGATGCGAATATCTGAAACCGGCTCGTTGTTCATATCGAGCAGTTTCAAGGCCACCGTGGTTTCCTGATCAGGCGCGCGTGCGATAAGGCGTGTTTCACTCACGGTGCAGCGCGAGGCCAGGCTCTGACGCAGCTCTGCCTCGTTCCCGCGCTCCGCGCTGTCGCTCTCAAGGCTGCTGAGCATCTCTTGTGCGGCATCGCGATAGTCCTGCGTGCCCGAATAGGCGGTCAGCCTGCTGAGTTTCATCAGTGATTCAGCACTCAGCCCCGTGGTGTCGCTCAGCAGCTTGGTGTCGACCACGATGCGCAACTGAGCCAGATCGCGAACGATGCCATCCGGCGAGACCCGGGCCGCCACGTCCAGCACCTCACGGATCCCCCAGTCCAGCCAGGCCGCGATACGCTGGGCAGCCGCGTCCCTGAGCAGGCGCTGTTCATTTGCGCTCAGATCCTTCAATTCCTCGATTGCCGAGAAATAGCCCAGCAGTTGTGCTTCCGATTGCTTGGCCAGACGCAGGCCACGGGCGTAGCGTTCAAGGTGGTAGAGCGTGTGCAAGGACAAGTCGAAGGCGTCGATGCCGAACCGTGCGCGATGCGCGCGTATCAGCAGGCTGGAGAACAACGTGGGCGTCAACTCGAAACGTGTCGCGATTTGTGCGCAGCGCTGCATCCGCTGCACCAGCCCCAGCATGGCCTTCATGGCATTGGACTGGGATTGCTGCGGGTCGAAGGCCACCGCGCTCTCCAGCAGTTGGTGCACTGTGCCCTCGGCCCAGTAGACCATCGGGATCGCCATGTCGGCATTGACCCTCAGAAGCTGTGAAAGACTCTGCTGAACGACGCCCCACTGCTGCGAACGAATGCGCAGGACCACGCCGAGAATAATGCCGGTCAGGCGCTCCTTTTCAGCGCTGTCCATATCGACCAACGGGCTTTGGCCGGCGCTGGCCAACTGATCGACCGCCGTCTCGATTTCCCGCTCGGCAAATTGCTCGTACTGCTCAGGGTCGAAGTCCTGTTCAGGGTCGCCAGTGTCCGCCAACAGGCCGTTCTCATCGACGACCTGCCCCAAGGCTTTGAGCCACTCACCTGCGGGCAGGGTCAGAACACCGGCATCCAGCAACGCCTGCTCGAAGGCCTGGAAAGGTAGCAACTGAGTCTTGAGTTCGCCGAACAGTGCAGAGATTTCCTGGGGCACCACATCGGGCGTCTCGACCGGCAGCAACTGCTGCACCAGCCAGCTGATCGGCAGGTCCTGCTCCTGACACCAGAGCACGCAGTGGCTGATGGCATGGATGACGCTAAGGGTGTCGGTCTGGGCAAAGCTGCGGTACATGGCATTCTGCGGTGCTCCCCCCAGTTGCAAGGCATAAAGCCCCTCGGGGCTCAGGGTTTCCAACAGTGCCAGCAGCTCGATGGTGGTGATCGAAAGCAGACGGGCCAGCATCGTCACACGATAGAAGGCACTGACCACGCGCACAGAGCGCTGCAATTTGTCGCCCCCTTGCCCCTGCATCACCAGACGCGACAGGTAACGGAACGTCTGCACGTTGATGCCCAGCCCGCGGCATAACTGGTCGACGGTACGTTTGCTCGCGACATCGTCTCCCGAGAGGCTGAAGTCGCTGCCGTCGAGCACCAGACGCGAAGTAGGGTCGCTGTTGAATACCCGGTCGAAATGGCTCGCAGTCGCGCCAATGCCGTGAACGGCCATATCCGAGAGCAGAACGGAAAAGTCTTCAGCGCTGCAGGCAAAGCGCTCTCGCAAGAACTGGAACACACCCAAGGCCCGATGGGTGTTGACCGTCATCCATAGCGGCGAGTCATCGGACTTGATGCGCCTGACTTCGGCGACAGCGCGCTTTTCCGCATCGATTGCCGCACACACCACCTGGTCGGCCTGGGCATAGGTCAGCTTCAACGCGGTAGCCACGCGCACCAGGCGTTGGATGCGGTCAAAACGCATGTCGGACAAGTTTTCGAAGGTGTGCCGCTGTGGGTCCTGCGCATCGCTGACAACCCCCACCGGCGCGGCCCCGCCGCTGTTGATGAAGCGCGCGACGAACAGGGCCGGCGATACCTCCTCGGCCAGCACATTGCGGGTCACGTTGTCCGAACGCGTGGGGGCATAGGCCGCCAGACCGAACAACGACTCCATCTCGTCCTGACTGATCTGCAGCACCTGACAGAAGCTCACCACCTTATGCAGGTGCATGGCATTCGGCACTCCGAAGTTGTCCTCGTAGAACGCCTTGTACCGCTCTCCGGGCTCATCGGCCTGTGTCTTCGGCCCAGGACTCTGCGCATTGCCGCCCTGCGACGCCGCGGTGCCGAAGTAGGGAGCCTCGATCAGCAGGGCACGCAGCACCGGGCCAAGCGTAGCTTCCTGCTGCAGCGCGGCATCGGACCAGGGTGAATGCGCACCGGCCTGGATGAAGTAAGGACTGTCGATATCCGACAGGCGTGCCACATCGCCCATCAGCAGCGAGTTATGCGACAGCACCGTGTGGATCTGCTCCCAATACGCTTCATAGGGGAACTGTTTGATGGGATAGCGAACCTTGAGCAGCTTGTCTTCAGTCGCTGTGCGGTCACTGTCCGCTTGCTGGCGATGCTCTTCGATCAGCTGTTCCAGGACATGGACGATCACCTCGACCTGCGGCAGTTCACGGTTCATGAACGCCTCATCGATCAGGCGCTCGAACAGATCAGGGCGCCGCGTTTTCAGCGTCAGGATCATATCGGCATCGCCCTGGGCCTCGACGTGCTCCTGAATGAACGTCAGTAGATCGATGAGGTAGGCCACTGGCGAGGTGGTGGCATCCACGGCTTGCGGATGTGCGTTATTGCCCCAACTGGGCAAGAACTGATTTTCGAAGGTGGGGCCTCTGGACAAGTCCAGAGGGCCTCTCAGCTCATCCGAGGGGCGGCGCGCCGAGGCACTCAGGCGCTTTTCCCGGAAAGCACGCATCATCGCCGCTGCTGCAACATTCAGACGCCCCTTGAGTCGCCGGGCTTCGTCGCTGTGCAAGCCCGGATAATGCGCCATCAGCGCATCGGTCGTCTTGCACTGCAGGTCGATGATCGAGTCTTGTTCCAGGGTCGCTGGGGCGATTTTGACTTTGATTCCCGGCTCGGTGTCCAGCAGTCTCTCAAGCAGACCAACTTGTTTGCGGCTCTGGCGTTTAGCCATGGCGTCCCCCGGGCGGTGCTTAGCGTGAGCGAACGAAGCAGGCCTGTGTATACGTTGGCCCTTTCGTTGATGTCACTGGATGCTAGATACAAATACGCCCGCACGAAACTGACAGAAATAACAGGTAGCCAGCCGGGAAAAGAACCGCCGATACAGCAAAAACCTCGGCTAGCAATGTTTCGGCATAACCCAACCCAGGCAAAGAACCCACATTGCTAAACGAACAATAATCACGTTTTAATTCAGCACGTTATCTGTCACAACACAATTTTCTCATCCCGCCAACATTTTCTTGACGCAATGCGCCCGCTCTCCTTAGCTGAACATAACGCCCACTGCGAAAACTTCGCGCCGAGCTTTCTGGCCCGCGTCTTTACGCGCGCCAGCAGACTTCCGCGTGCTGGTTTGTGTCGCCCCCTGTTTCTTGTCGTACAGCTCGTGACAACAGGCCAGGCCTTGGCTGTTACCCACAAGAAACAGGAGATCCGCCATGAAACGAGCATCGAACCCTTTGCGTTTCGACCGGCTGTTCTGCGCGGTTTCCACGTCGCTGCTTCTGGCAACCCCGGTGGAAACCTTTGCGCTTGGTCTTGACGAAGACACCCCTTTCGCCAACCTGATGCAGCCACCGGCGGTACCGCTGCTGTCGCTCAATCCGGTGAGCGCCAGTGGTCTGGGGATGGGCACGCTGCAGGCGTTCTCCGAGCGCATGAGCGCGCGCCACGGGAACGTGCCGATGGATCTGGTCGCCAGCCAATGGGCGCAATTCTTCCCCGGCGCTGCGCAACCGGCCTCCGCGCCACCGGCCCGACTGGAGGCGCCCAGCCAGCAACTGATGATCGGCCCGGACCTGTTCGTACGCGAGACCGCCAGCGGCAACGTGCACCGCGCCGGGGTGTTCGTCGGCCACAACACTCTGCAGAGCAGCTTCAACGGCATGCGTCCGCTGCTCGGTGACAAGCAGCGCAACGCGGTCAACCTCAGCGGCGAGAGCCTGGGCGTTTACTGGAGCATGACCCACGACCAGGGCTGGCATGTGGATGCGGTGGCCATGGGCACGCGCATCGACGTCAACGGCCGCAGCCAGAGCGGCCAGCGCCTGGACGACAGCGGCCATGCGATGACCTTCTCGGTCGAGGGTGGTTTCCCCATCGGCCTGGGCAACCACTGGGTGATCGAGCCGCAGGCGCAGTTGATCAACCAGCAGTTCTTCCCCGGTAACCAGGCCCAGGCCGAGACCCTGCAGGCATTCGACAGCCAGCCGAGCTGGAGTGGCCGGGTGGGCGCGAAACTGTCGGGGCGCTACGAAGTGCGCGGCATGCCGATCGAACCCTACGTGCGGACCAACGTCTGGTACGACTTCAACGACAGCGACGCGGTGAAACTGGATCAGGTCGACAAGATCTCCAGCTCGCGCAGTGCAGCGACCGTGGAACTGGGCCTGGGCTTGGTGGCGCGGGTCACGCCGACGGTGGCGCTGTTCGTCAGTGCCGACTACAGCAGTGATGTGGATGACAATGACCTCAATGGGCTGATCGGAAGCCTTGGGGTACGGATGCGCTGGTGATCAACCAGTACGGCGCATCCCCCTCCAGGAGGATGCGCCGCGACATCAGGCGGGCTTCATGACCAGAACCCCTAAAGGCGGCAGGTTCAAAGCCAGCGACAGCGGCTGCCCATGGCTTGCCACCGCCTCGCCGGCCACCGCCCCGAGATTGCCGACATTGCTCCCGGCATACAGCTCTGCGTCGCTGTTGAGCAACTCGACCCAGCGCTCGCCGAACGGCACACCGATGCGATAGCCCTCACGCGGCACCGGGGTGAAGTTGGCCACCACCAGCAGCGGCTCGCCGGCACTGCTCCAGCGCAGCCAGGCATAGACGCTGTTAGCGGCATCGTCGCCGATCAGCCACTGGAAGCCCTGGGGCTGGCAATCCTGCTCGTGCAGGGCCGGCAGTTCGCGGTAGAGCCGGTTCAGATCGCCCACCAGCTTCTGAACGCCCTGGTGCTCGGAATACTGCAACAGGTACCAATCCAGTTGCTGGTCGTGGTTCCACTCGCGCCACTGGCCGAACTCGCAGCCCATGAACAGCAGTTTCTTGCCCGGGTGCATCCACATGAACGTCAGGTAGGCGCGCAGGTTGGCGAATTTCTGCCAGCGATCGCCGGGCATCTTGTCGATCAGCGAATGCTTGCCGTGTACCACTTCATCGTGGGAGATGGGCAGGATGAAATGCTCGGAGTAGGCGTAGATCAGGCCGAAGCTCATCTCGTTGTGGTGATGGGCGCGGTGCACGGGATCGTTCTGGATGTAGTGCAAGGTGTCGTGCATCCAGCCCATGTTCCACTTGTAGGCGAAGCCCAGGCCGCCCTGCTGCGTGGGTTGGCTGACACCTGGCCAGGCAGTGGACTCTTCGGCAATGATCAGCGCACCGGGCGCCTCGTGCAGCGCGATGTCGTTGAGCTGACGAATGAAGTCGATCGCCTCGAGGTTCTCACGCCCCCCATAGCGATTGGGCACCCACTCGCCGGCCTTGCGCGAGTAGTCGCGGTACAGCATCGAGGCCACGGCATCGACGCGCAGGCCGTCGATGTGGAAGTGCTTGAGCCAGTGCAACGCCGAGGCGAGCATGAAGCCTCGCACCTCGTTGCGCCCGAGGTTGTAGATCAGCGTGTTCCAGTCCTGGTGAAACCCTTCGAGCGGGTTGTCGTACTCGTACAGTGCGGTGCCGTCGAAGCGCGCCAGGCCGTGCTCGTCGGTGGGGAAATGCGCTGGCACCCAGTCGAGGATCACGCCGATGCCGCCCTGGTGGCAGGCATCGATGAAGGCAGCAAAATCTTCCGCACTGCCGTAGCGGGAGGTGGGTGCGAACAGCGACAGCGGCTGGTAGCCCCAGGAGCCACCGAAGGGATGCTCCATGATCGGCAGCAGCTCGATATGGGTGAAACCCAGTTCTTGCACATAGGGCACCAGGCGCTCGGCCAGCTCGCGCCAGTTGTAGAAGCGCGCGACCTCACCGGCTTCGTCCAGCTCGCAGCGCCAGGAGCCAGCGTGCAGTTCGTAAATGGACAACGGTGCGCTATAGGCATGGCGTTGGGCACGTTGCTCCATCCACTGCTGGTCGCGCCAGTCGTGGCTGAGCGCACCTGCGACCTTCGAGGCCGTGCTGGGCGGCAGTTCGGTGGCGCGGGCCAGCGGGTCGGCCTTCAGCGGCAGTACGCCGTGCGCCCCCAGCACTTCGAACTTGTAGGTTTCGCCCACGCCCAGGCGCGGGATGAACAGCTCCCACACCCCGGCATCGTGGCGCAGGCGCATGGGATGGCGACGGCCGTCCCAGTTGTTGAAGTCGCCCACTACCGAGACGCGCCGGGCGTTGGGCGCCCAGACCGAGAAGCACACGCCGTCGATGCCGTCGACCTGGATGGGCTGGGCACCGAAGCGCCCGGACAGGTCACGATGATTGCCCTCGGCGAACAGGTACAGGTCCATGTCGCCAAGCTGCGGGCCGAAGCTGTAGGGATCCTCGGTGATCTGCTCACCTCCGGCCCAGCCGATCTGCAGCAGGTAGGGCTGGCGCTCGTCCAGGTACGCGCTGAACAGGCCCGGCAGGCTGCCCTGCTCCATCTCGGCGAGAATGCGCCCGTCGTGACGCGCCAACACCCGGGCGTTCAAGGCGCCTGGCAGGAAGGCGCGGATGACTTCGTCGCCCGCCCCGTCGACGTGCGGGCCAAGCACCGCGAACGGATCTGCGTGCGCGGCGCTGGCCAGGGCGTCGAGATCGCGTTGGCGAAGGCCGCCGTTGCTACGCATTGATGCATTCATCTCACTGCCCCTTTCCATATTCCATATATTTTTCAAAGTAACGCAGTGCCGGGCACGGGCTGCGCCCATGATCGCGGGACGAGCCCGCTCCCACCCCTGCACAACAGTACCTGTTGGAGCGGGCTCGTCCCGCGATCACCGGCGCAGCCGGTGCCAGGCAACACTGCCTTCCCTACAGGGTTCATGCTTCGCCCCAAGTACTGATCAACCCATGCAGACCATGCAAAGGCACGGCCAGCCAGCCGGGTCGGTTATCGGCTTCATAAGTGATTTCGTAGGCCGCCTTCTCCAGGCAGAACAGCTCCAGCGCCGCACGCTCGCCCTCGGCGTGCTGCCAGGCATGGGCAATGGCGGCGGTGGCCAGGCCGTAGGCTTCGACGAAGGCATGACGCGACTGATGCAGGTACTGCCGGGCAACCCGTTGACGAGCCTGGCGCGCAGCGTCGGAGAGGTCTACCGCCGAGGCGCTGCGCAAGATCATCGCTGCAGCATAGTCGAACGAGCGCAGCACGCCGCTGACATCCTTGTACGGGCTGTGCTTGGCCCGGCGCTCGTCCAACGGCCGTGCTGGCTCGCCTTCGAAATCGATCAGGTAGGCATCGCCTTGCACCACCAGTACCTGACCCAGATGCAGGTCGCCATGCACGCGCATCAGCAGGCCGCCCTGGGCCTGGCGTGCGAGCATCTCGATGTGCTGGGCAAGGCCCTCGCGTTGCTGTTGCAGGTCATCGACCAACGCCTGGCTTTCGCTGTCCAGTTGCTCACGATGCTGGGCCAGCAGCTCGAGGGCGCGGCTGAGCTCGGCATTGATCTGCAGGCCCCAGCGCTCACTGTCCTGGGTGTCGCTGGGGCGCGGTGCAAAGGCTTGATCGGCGGTAGGCGCGGCCAGCAAAAGGTGCATCTCTCCCAGTCGCTGCCCCAACAAGGTGGCGAAACCCGAGAGTTCCGACAAGGCATCGGTGTGCGCCTCGGCACTGCCCTGCGTGGGCTCCATCTCGTCGCGGATCGCTCGCTCCAGGGTGTTCTGGGTCCATGACCAGGCATCGCCCTGGTTACTCAGGTAACCCTGGGCAATCATCAGCAGGTGGGATTGCGCCTGCTCATCCACACGACTGACCCAGGCCAGCAGCGGCGAGATATTGGCAAAGCCGGCCGCGGTGAGGTAGGCGCTCATTTCCAGCTCCGGGTGAATGCCGGGATTGACCCGTCGGATCAGTTTGAGCACCACGCGCTCACCGATCACCACCGAACTGTTGGACTGCTCGGCACTGAGGTAGCGCACCTCACTGTCCTCACCCAGCGCCAGGCCAGCGAGCTGCTCGGTACACTCGAAGCGCAGCTCGCCGGCGCTCGAGGGCAGGCGGGTGTCATCCTGACAGGCGCGCAACACGGCCCGCACGAACGACTCCTGCACGAAGGCATCGGTGATCAGCCCGACCTGTCGACCTCGGCGCACCCGCGACAACGCCAGCTGCTGGGGCAAGGCGCTGTGGATCTGCTCTTCAGGCAGCAGCCCGAACGGCAGTTGGTAATGGCTGGTCACACCGTCACTGAGCACCTCAAGCTCGCTGAGCAACACCGGGGTGGACGGCGTGCCGAAACGCACGCCATAGCGAATGCGCACCGCGTCTATCGGCCCTTCCTTGCCGGCGAACCAGCGCCGCTTGGGCAGGTACTGCGGCAGGATCGACGCCTGCAAGGTGTCTGCCGACGGGGCTTCGAGCAACTCCTCCAGACGCTTGCGCAGCACCAACGTGGTCAGTTCCGGCAAGCCTTCGGCAGGCTGGATGTGCCAGCTGGGCATGCGGTCGTGGGAGGCCAGCAGGAACCAGTAGAAGGCATACGGTGGCAGGGTCAGCAGGAACGGCAACTGGCCGATGGGCGGGAATGCGCTGCCTCCGAGCATTTCCACCGGCACCCGCTCGGCATATTGCGAGAGGTCCAGTTCGGCGGCCTGCGCCGCGCGCGAGACGTTGGCCACGCACAGGATGGTCTCGCTGTTGCCGTCGGCATCGGTGTACTCGCGCACGTAGGCGAGGATGCGCCGGTTGCTCGGGGTCAGCATCTTCAAGGTGCCGCGACCGAAGGCCTTCTGCTGCTTGCGCACCGCGAGCAGGCGCCGGTTCCAGTTGAGCAGCGAGTGCGGATCGTGGCTCTGGGCCTCGACATTCACCGTCTGGTAGCCATACAGCGGGTCCATGATCGGCGGCAGCACCAGGCGCTGCGGGTCGGCCTTGGAGAAGCCGCCGTTGCGGTCTGGCGACCATTGCATGGGTGTGCGCACCCCATCACGGTCACCGAGGTAGATGTTGTCGCCCATGCCCAGCTCGTCGCCGTAGTACAGCGTCGGAGTGCCGGGCATCGACAGCAGGAGGCTGGTCAGCAGTTCGATGCGCCTGCGGTCGCGCTGCAACAGCGGCGCCAGGCGCCGGCGGATACCCAGGTTGATGCGCGCGCGGCGGTCCTCGGCGTAGTAGTTCCACAGATAGTCGCGCTCGCGATCGGTGACCATCTCCAGGGTGAGCTCATCGTGGTTGCGCAGGAAGATCGCCCACTGGCAGTTGGCGGGAATCTCCGGGGTCTGGCGCAGGATGTCGGTGATCGGAAAGCGGTCCTCCATGGCCAGGGCCATGTACATGCGCGGCATCAACGGGAAATGGAAAGCCATGTGGCATTCGTCGCCATCGCCTTCGCCGAAGTACGGGCGGGTGTCTTCCGGCCACTGATTGGCCTCGGCCAGGAGCATGCGATCAGGGTAGTTGGCGTCGATCTCGGCGCGGATCGCCTTGAGCACGTCATGGGTCTCCGGCAGGTTCTCGTTATTGGTGCCGTCGCGTTCGATCAGGTACGGAATCGCGTCCAGACGCAGACCGTCGACACCCATGTCGAGCCAGAAGCGCATGACCCCGATCACCGCCTTCATCACCTGCGGGTTGTCGAAGTTCAGGTCCGGCTGGTGCGAGTAGAAGCGATGCCAGAAGTACTGGCCGGCGACCGGGTCCCAGGTCCAGTTGGACTTCTCGGTGTCGAGGAAGATGATCCGCGTGCCGTCGTACTTCTGGTCGTCGTCCGACCACACGTAGAAGTCCCGGGCCTTGCTGCCGCGCTTGGCGTGGCGGGCTCGCTGGAACCAGGGGTGCTGGTCGGAGGTGTGGTTGATGACCAGCTCGGTGATCACCCGCAGCCCGCGCTTGTGCGCCTCGGCGATGAAGCGCCGGGCGTCGGCCATGCTGCCATAGTCGGGGTGCACAGCCTTGTATTCGCCGATGTCATAGCCGTCGTCACGGCGCGGCGAGGGGTAGAACGGCAGCAGCCAGAGCGTGTTGACACCCAGCTCGGCGATATAGTCGAGCTTGCTGATCAGGCCGGCGAAATCCCCGATACCGTCGTTGTTGGAATCGAAAAACGACTTGATGTGCAACTGGTAGATCACCGCATCCTTGTACCACAGCGGGTCGTCGATGAAGGCTGCCGGGCGGGAACGCTTGGCCATGTGCGACTCCTTTCAATTCTGGGTTCGGCACGCCCCTGTGCAGGAGCGGCCTTGTGAGTGGCGGCAGGCTTGTCGGGTCACGCCCGCAAAAGCCCACCCCGGCAAAGGGATCAGCCGAGCTTGCTGATTCGCCAGATGCCGAACGGCTGGTGCCAAGGCTCGATGCGCATCCACTGGGTCTTGCCATGCCAGGTCCAGCGGTGCCCGGTCATCAGGTCTTCACCTTGCGTATCGGCGCTGTCATCGAGCCCCAGCTCCCACAGCGGCAGTTCGAAATGCGCTTCCTGGGCGTTGTACGGATCGAGGCTGATGGCGATCAGGATGAAGTTGTCGCGCTCGGGCGTGCGCTTGGCGAAATACAGGATCTGGTCGTTCCAACAGTTGAAGAAGGCCACGCCCAGGTGCGTCTGCAAGGCGCGGTTCTGTCGGCGGATGCGGTTGAGCTGGGCGATCTCGGCGACGATGTTGCCGGGCGCGGTGAAGTCGCGCGGGCGGATCTCGTACTTCTCCGAATCCAGGTACTCCTCCTTGCCCGGCAACGGCGTGCCCTCGCACAGCTCGAACCCCGAGTACATGCCCCACAGGCCCGAGCCCATGGTCGCCAGCGCCGCACGGATGAGAAAACCGGCGCGGCCGCTGGTCTGCAGGAAAAAGGGGTTGATGTCGGGGGTGTTGACGAAAAAGTTCGGCCGGTAGCACAGGCTCCACGGCGGCTGGTTGAGCTGTTCGAAGTACTCGCGCAACTCCTGCTTGGTATTGCGCCAGGTGAAATAGGTGTAGCTCTGCGCGTACCCGACCTTGCCCAGGCGCGCCATCATCGCCGGCCGGGTAAAGGCCTCGGCCAGGAAGATCACATCAGGGTACTGGCTGCGCACATTGGCGATCAGCCATTGCCAGAAAGGCAGCGGCTTGGTGTGCGGGTTGTCGACACGGAAGGTGCGTACGCCCTCCTCGACCCAACCAACCACCACATCGCGCAGTGCCAGCCACAACGAGGGGACGGCCTCGGGCGCATAGAAATCGACGTTGACGATGTCCTGGTATTTTTTCGGCGGGTTCTCGGCGTAGCGAATGGTGCCATCCGGGCGCCAGCTGAACCAGCCCGGGTGTTCGGTAAGCCAGGGGTGGTCCTGGGAACACTGGATGGCGAAGTCGAGGGCGATTTCCAAGCCGTGCTCGGCGGCGGCGGCGACCAGCCGACGGAAGTCTTCGCGGGTGCCCAGTTGCGGGTGGATGGCGTCGTGACCGCCGTCTGGGCTGCCGATGGCGTAGGGGCTGCCCGGATCGTCGGGGCCCGCCTGCAAGGCATTGTTGCGCCCCTTGCGGTGCCGCTTGCCGATGGGATGGATGGGCGGGAAGTACAACACGTCGAAGCCCATGTCGCGGATCATCGGCAGGCGCTGGTGCACATCGTCGAACGTGCCGTGGCGCGCCGGATCGTCAGTGACAGAGCGCGGGAACAGTTCGTACCAGCTGGCGAACAGGGCGCGCTCGCGGTCCACGTCCAGCGGCAGCTCGGGACTGCGGGTCAGGTAACTGCGGTGTTCGGCCTGGCTCATCAGGCTGGCGCTTTCGGGGCTCAGCAGCAACGCCACCTGATCGTCCGGTGCCAGCGTCGGCAAGCGCTGTTGCAACTGCTCGAGCTGCTCGCGCAACGGCCCTTCGCTGCGCTCGATGCCCTTACCCAGCAGCAGCCTGCCCTCCTCCAGCTCCAGCTTGACCTCGACACCGGCGTGATACTTCTTCTCGAGGTCGTGACAGTACGTGGCGTAGGGATCGATCCAGGCTTCGATGCCGAACAGGTGCAAGCCCAGCTCCACTGGGGTGAACTCGGCAACCCACAGGTCGTTGCCTGCCGAGGTCATCGGCACGCCATGCCAGTGCCGGCTGTGAGCCTGGCGCCAGTGCAAGACCACCGCCAGGCGGTCATGACCGTCGCTGTAGACCTTGCTGGTGACCTGCACCGCCTGTCCGCTTACCGCCTTGACCGCGAAAGTGCCGCCGTCGAGCACGGGCGTGGTGTCCTCGATCACGATGCGTGGCGCCAGCAAGGCCTGGGACAGGCTGATGGCCTGGTCGGGATGATCGTTGGCCTTGGGCACTTGCTCGAAAGGCGCTTTTGCGACGGGCTCATTACCGGACATCGAACCTTGCTCCCCTAAGCTGGTGGCGGTAAGGGTTCAGAGCCGTGGGTACGCGGTGGGTTCAAAAAAATTGAGCGAATGGCTGCAGCAATCGGTCGAAGCCTGCAGAACCTCTTCATCCACCGCGCGAGGTCAGGCCATGAACATTCCCATCCCACCGGAGACGCCCGATCCGAACATCGATGACCCGGCCCTGCCGCCGCCGGTGCCCGAGGAAGATCCGGACGAACTGCCGATCAAACCGACCGTGCCACCGACGGTAGGTGACCCGCCGAGCCAGGAGCCGCCGGTGAAGGCCTGAGCATAGACCAGGCCAGGTCACACAGGTGCACAATGATTCCGCCATATCGCTGGCCTGCCCGGCAGGCGGGCACTGCTGTATTCGACCAACAGCCGGGGCCGTTCAGTGCCCCTTGGCGGCGCAAGCCGCTGTCACAACACAGTTCAGGCAAACCACGGCGTGGCCACTTTGAGCGCATGCCTGGCCCTGCATGAGCCTGCGAAACATCGACCTACCTAGTATTTCTGTCAGGTGTGCCCTGCGGCGGACGCGTGTAGTTTGCCGCAGTGGGCCTGGCGCAGATTTACAGCCGCGTCAGCGCAACAGCATCTGCCGAGGACTGTCCGCGATGAATGACGCCACCAACCCTGCCAACCGCCCAGACGCCGCCAACTACATGAAGCTGTTCCCGGAAGACCGCACACGCTGCGCGCCCGGGGCGTTGATGAGCAACGACAGCAGGCTGGCCTACCTGGTGCACCTCAAGGAACTGATTCAAGCGTTCGAAGTACGCGCGGATGTCAACGCACCGATCACCCTGCTGACACGGCGCCCTGACCTGCTGACGTTGAAGCTCGACGACAGAAACGCCCGGCGTACCCTGCCCAAGATCAGGATTACGCTTGAACTGCTGGAAAACCGTGCTCAGCAAGCCCTGGCAAAGAATCAGACGCTACAAGCAGCGGTTGCGCAAGGCTCCGGCCAAGCCAGTGTGCCCTTCCATCGTGCCTGGGAGTCGGTAAAAGCGACACTGGCGGCCAAACAGGTACAGTTGTGGGACCTGCTGAGTGCTACCAGCCTCTGTTATCCACTGTTCACATTCGACCATCTGCCCTCGGCCACCCAGCGGACTGCCACCACACTGGCCAGCGGTTTCTCGCCGCAACTGCGGACCCTGCTGCTCGACGCTACGCCCAGCGAGCTGATGCTCAGTGCAACCGCGTACGATACGACGCGAAAGCTGGCCAAGGCGCTGGCACTGAGCCGTCGTGAACTGCGCCAGTTGCTGGCTGTAGAGGCTGTCGGCAAGGGCGGTACGGCGGTGACCCGCAGCCCCCACGTGCCCACAGCCGCCAAGCCATCCAGCCAGGTATATGGCGCCGTGTTCATCAATAACGGTGCAACGCCGTTGTATCTGCTCGAATCGGCGCCCGCGCAGCCTGCGACAAAAAAAATCGTGCGCATCGAAGGCCTCACCGATGCCCACCTGGACCGCCTCCAACGCATACTGCGCCTGCAGCGGGCCCTGGGCCTGAGCGCAGCCCAGACTGACACGCTGGTCATGGCTGCGCTGCGTGCCGAAGGCCAGACCGGCAACTATCAATTGACGGACAAGACCCTGCGCGCACTCGGGCTGTTCCGTCATCTGCAGCAAAAATACAACGTCAGTGCCGAGCAGTATGCTGCGTTGATCGATGCACTCTCACCCTATGCCACCGGGCGGCAGGCTTCGTTCTACGACCAACTGTTCGCCGCCGGGCATGATGAAGACGGCCAACCTGCACAACCCTCCCTGAAACTGGACGACAAGGCGTTCGATCCTGCGTCCACCACAGGTGCCGACGGCCTGACAGTCAAGCAACTGGCGCTTGGCCTGAAGGTGGATGACACCTTGCTGCGGGGCATTTTGGATCGGGTGGTCAAAGCACAGAATCTGCAAAAACCGACACGCTCGCTGGCCGTGGTCTCGGCCTGCTACCGGATCGTTGCCCTGGCCCGGGTGTTCGGCACGTCGACCCTGCAGAGCCTGTCCCTGATCGACGTACTGATGAATCAGGACCCTGTCTACTGCCAACAATTGGCCGGCCAGCCAAGCCTTGCAGGCGAGCCCGGCAAAGCCGACATCATCGATGTGATCGCCGGTGTGCTGCAGGCTGCGGAGTGGCTGCAGCACCAGGGCATGGACGCCTTGCAACTGGCCTACCTGCTCAATCCCCGGGCGCCTGGCTTCCACCCGGCGTGGGGAAATGCGTTCAACCCTCAAGGCAGCCAGAACGCCGATGCCCTTCACCTGCAGCTGAAAACGGCACTGGGGCTCGAATCACCAAACCTTGTTGCGCCCCTGCTGCGCTGGGCCGGGGTCGACGCCGAGCTGTTGAGCACCCGGATAGCGGCCATCGCTGCGCAGTGTACTGCAGAGTCAACGACACCAAAGGCGTGCTTCACCGAAAGTGACCTCACGCAGTGGTCAACCCTGCAACGCTACGCCGACGTGACAAAACTGTTCAAACTCAGCGCACACTTGCTGGATCAGCTGACGCTTACCCCAGAGAGGTTCAACCTCAAGGATCCGAAATCGGACAAGTGCCGGCCGCTGGACCTGAGCACCCTCTATCAACTCGGCCGTTACAAGGCAGTACTGGCCAGGCTAGCACTGGGCATGGGTGAACAGGACCTGCTGGTTCACCTGCAAAGGTTCGAGGCGCACGACGAAGCGTCATCTGCAGACAACACGGCAAAAGAACATTGGGCCGCCCTGGAACAGCTGCTCGGCCGCACCAGCGGTTCTCTCTGTGGTTTGATCGACATTGCGCCGCCCGACACCTTGACGGGCATCGATCGCCTGCTGCGCACCCTCGAGCTGGCAGACAAACACCAGCTGGCACTGGACACCTTGTTGCAACTGAGCAAGCTGCCCAGCACCGACAGCTACGCCCCCTTCCAGCAGGCCGCCGTGGCCCTGCGCAAAGGCTGCAGCGCCAAGCAGCGCAAGGTGGTCGATGAACAGCACAGCGTTGCCTGGCGCGACGCCCTGATGCAGTGGATGATCGCCAAATGGGCGCCGACCGACCCGGCACACAGCTGGATCACCAGCACGCAGACCCTGGCCGACTACCTGCTGATCGACCTGCAGGTGTCTCACGAACCCCTGACCACCCGCACGCTGTCGGCCACCGCCAGCCTGCAACGCTACCTGCACCAGATCCACTCACGCCTGGAAAACGGCTACCGCAGCACCGCGATCAGCGACGCCGAGCGCGACGAATGGGAAAACTTCAGCAGCAGCTACGAGCGCTGGAGGCTGCGCCAGGATGCGCACAACGAGCCCCAGAACTTCATCGACCCCACCCGCCGCCAGCGCAAGACCAGCGCCTTCAAAGACCTGGAGACTCAGCTGGCGCAGGGCAAATGCCAGCCCGAAGACATCCATATGGCCATGCTTGGCTATCTGAGTACTTTCGAAACCCTGAGCAATATCCAGCCGATCTCCGTGTATGCCGACGGCACCTCGCCACTGACCGATACCTACCATTTCATCGGCAAGACCAACGTCGAGCCGACCGAGTTCTACTGGCGCACCCTGGACATGTCGCAGCGTGATCAACAGGGCGTGCCGAGCATGTTGGCGTGGGGCGAGTGGGAGAAGATCAGCCTGGCGGTCAGCGCAACGATCGCGCTGACCCCACTGCCGCCGAAGACGGACGACAACCGTACCCATATCGAGCTGATCCGCCCGGTGATCGTTGCCGGTCGTCGTTATGTGGTGTGGGTCGAGCGTGATACCACCGGGATTCCCATGGGGCCCGACAGCAAGCCCAGCGAGTACTTTGCCTTGCGGGTGTTATTCGCCTTCCAGCAGACCGATGGCAACTGGAGCCCGCCCAATGAGTTCATGACGCTGGACGGGCATGACGAGCAAGGCGTGTTCAAGAGCAGCGAAGTACTGGCGACCAACACAGCAGGGACTGCTGCAAACACCAACGTGTATTTGAAGACCAGGACGTTCATGCCGGGGTTGATGGTCATGGTCAACATCCATGGGGATCGGTTGCACGACCCCTGGTTGACCACCGTGGTGTTCGATAGCTCACTGCCAGCGGAGGAAGGAAAAGAGCCGACACGCAACGTTGATTATTTCATCAGCACCAAGGACCTGCTGTTGCTCGAGGACAAAGCGCTCGATCTCGGTAACGTGACGGACCGCCCCATCGAGACAAACATGGTGAAGCTGTGGTTGAGCTTCTTCCGAGACCCGCGGACGGTACAACATCCCTATGTGGGGGCGGTTACCCAGCTGAAGACGGTCGAGGAAGATTCCACAGCGTTCAGCTGGAGCGACCTGGCTTCTAAAGATGAAGTAAAAGATCGCTACGAAATCAGTACGCTCGGGCAGGCCTCTATTGAGGCATCATTGTCTGACGCTTTGGATTGCATTTCAGTCGATGTCACGCTGGACAGCGCATTGAGGTTGAGAAAAGACAACCTAAACCTTTCAGCAACGTTTGAATCAGACTGCGGTTTCAGAATGCTATCTCTGAAAATGCATTATGGTCCTGCAGACTCATTCGACGCCGACAACATCCTTAGCTCCTTCATAACTGTAGAAAACAGCCACGAAATAAGCCAACTAAAAAAAGCAGACGATAAAGAAACTCAAATAAAAAACAAACTAAATGAAATAGAAAAAGAATGGGATTACGCAGAACACTACTCAAAACCAGAGGCATACGCCGAAAAACTCAAAGAGTTCGAAAAAAAAAACGAAAAACCTGAAAGATCAATTAAACTCAGCAAAAGCACAAAAACACCACTGCATAGAGAAAAACTTTAAATCCATCATATTCACAAGCGAAACAACATATGGGCATTTACTAGAAGAGCTTTCAGACAAGATCTCACAAGAAGAGATTTCACAAAACGAGATTTCAATAACCTCCTACATAAAACTAACCGCACAATTCAGCACCCCTGAAAACTCATACTGTTATAAAAAATTAACCTCCAACACCAAAGGCTTTTTAGTACCGAAAAGCTGGAGACTGTCAAACTGGGAAGATGCCTCTGAGATACTGAAAATTCATTCCAAAAAAAACGGTCCCATTTATTCAAAAGAAACATGGGAGCAGCCGCTGCCAGAATTCTCCGAGCTTATCGAAGCGACCCCAGATTACGCCGGACTCACTGTAAGCCTGAACATTAAACCAACAGGAAGCTCAAACCCCAGCTGGACACTGTCATCCCGTGAGCTGGCACGACTTGACGAACAATACCTGCAGACATTCAAAACTTTACCCACCGACAACGCTGACGCATTCAGTAAAATTAAGAATTTCCTGCTCAAAGTACGCTACCTACCTGCAGATCAGTATTCCAAACTGGTTGGCATCACCAACATCGAGCAACCACGCCAGCCCATCGCACTGCACACCGCCATTGACAACGCCAAAGCACTGGACAAGGCAGACGCGATCAACACGCTCATCGCCGAAGAGCTCGATGAATTAAAAAAAATCGCGCCCGACCTGGCTGACGAATCGCTGCAGGCGATATTACGCCTTAGATACTTCCATCCGGCGGCCTGCCGCAAAATCCTTTTTTACCTTGATCCCAAGCACGAAATGGCATTCGAGGACACGTTGATCGCCAACGGCAAAGGTGCTGTCAATTTTGCCCTCCCCATCAACAAGGACATTCGTGACTATACTGTCTCGCTAGACTTCTATGACGAACAAGTCAGTACAACCGCCCCCATCGCAACGGCTACCTGCGCCTATACCCTGGAAGAGAAAGACGACGACGCGATCCCCAGTGTGCAGATCTGCCGCAATGAAGCACAGGCGCTGTACCTGGACTTCAAGGAGGTCAATGACAAAGCCGAAGACCAGACCAGTGCCCCCCCTTTCCGTACCCTGCGGCTGAACACCCTGTTTGGCAAGCAACTGGTGGCACTGGCTACTCAATCGGTCGAACAATCGCTGTCATGGACGGCCCAACACTTGCCGGAACCGCCCCTGGAACCTGCAAGTTCAGGCACCATCGTCGACCTGCGCAGCGCCAACGGCTTGTACTTCTGGGAGCTGTTCTTCCACGTGCCGTTCCTGGTCACCTGGCTGCAACGCCAGAACCGCGAATACAGCCAAGCCTGGCGCTGGTGCACACGGTTCCTGTTCGACCCCTACCGCACCTGGGTGCCCGAGGGGAACCACCCGCCGCTGTTCTGGCTGACAAGACCTCTGCTGGCCCGTGCAGCCTTCACCGCCAGCGCCCAGACCAACGACCCGGACCTGCTGGCCTACGCCGAACCCGAGCGCTACCGCAAGGCGCTGCACCTGTTCGTGGTGGAAAACTGGCAACGCCAGGGTGATGACCAATACCGCATGCTGACGCTGGATTCGCTGGTCGAGGCCGCGTTGTGCTATGACAAGGCGCTGCGCCTGATCGGCGTGCTCCCCGAAGACCTGTCCAGCGCACCGGCCCAGCCACCGACGCTAGCGGAGGCCAGTTCCACGGCCTTTACCCCGCCGCTGAACAACAAGCTCGTCACGCTGCGCAACCTGCTGCGTGACCGTCTGTTCAACCTGCGCCACGGCCTGACCCTCGATGGCAAGCCCGCTGCGATCATGCTCGACCCCGACACACTCGACCAGATCGCACTGGGCAACAGCGTTGTCGCCCAGGACCGGGGCGAGGCCACGCCGGTTGCGCCCATCGTGCCCCCCTGCCGTTACGAGGAGGCGCGCAAATGCGCCGGAGAAGCGGTGCAGCAACTGATCGCCTTGGGGCAAACCTTGCTGGGCTTCTACAACACCGAAGCCGCCCAGCAACTGGAACTGCTCGGCAAACGCAACCTGATCAGGCTGCTGGACTTCCCTTGTCAGCTGCAGGAGCAAGCGCTGGAACTGGCCAAGCGCGAGCGTGACACCGTGTTGCGCTCCAGAGCCATGATTGAACAACGTCAGGAGTATTACCAGCGGCTGGTGGACGAAGGCGTGATCGAGCTGGAAACGGCTGTGCTTGCACTGGCAACGTCTTCTGTCGCCACCCGCCTGCCATCGGTTCCCAGCTACGCCATGGCAGCGGGCGCCGCAATGGCACCGACCATTTTCGGTATGGCGGTGGGTGGTTTCAGCCCGCAGGAAGCATTTGAGTCGGCGGCCAATGCTTGGGAGGCTGTGGCCGAGACACTCGAAACCATGAGCAATACGATCGACAAGCAAGCGGAATACATTCTGCGTCGCCAGCAATGGCAGCATGAAGCCGACCAGGCCACACATGAACTCGGCATCATCGATGCTCAACTGCGCGAGCGAGACATACAGATCAAGGCCGCCGGCATCGCCGTGCACGAGGCCCGTGCAACCCGCCAGGCGCACCAGGCCGAATACGAGGTCATGCAATCGGTATTCGCCAGCCACACCACTTATCTGTGGTTGATCGGTCGGCTGTCGGAGATCTACAGCACCGCGTACGACGCAACCACTTCCCTTTGCCTGATGGCCGAAAACTGCCTGCGGTACGAACTCGGCGATTTCACCAGTCGCTGGATCAGGACGGACGGCTGGCTCGACAACTGGCGTGGGATGCTTGCGGGCGAAGCGCTTGAGCGCGACCTGATGCAAATGGATGTGGCGGCGATTCGCGACAACCACAGGCCGCTGGATATCCGCAAGGATTTCTCCCTGCTGGAACTCACCGGCTGGACCGCCAGCCAATTGCACGAGCAACTGGACAAGGATGAAATCCTGTTCGAGCTGCCGGCACGAGTGTTCGACATCGATTTCCCAGGCCATTACCTGCGCCGCCTGGAACGCATCACGCTGGCCTTCGAAATCCCAGGGTCAGGTTCTTCGAAACCTATCTCGGCCATGCTCTACCAGACCTCGAACAAGGTGCTTCTGGAAGCGGACATCGAAGGCGCCCGCCACCTGTATTCGGCCAGCCAAGGCAGCCCCAAGCATGTGCTTCGCGACCTCCGGCCGAACCAGAGCATTGCCCTGTGGTCGGTCAAGGAAGTGTCGCGTAACTTCGATCTGCAGCCGTCGGTACCCGACAAGGCCCGCTATCAACCCTTCGAAGGCACCGGGCTGATCTCGAGCTGGCGGCTGGCGTTCCCAGGCGGCGCCAGGAACAACCCTGAGTTTTACAGGGACAATGAGTGCAGGCTCAAAGACATCACCATCACCGTCAGCTACAGCGCGGTTGATGGTCCTACGGCATTTCGCGACGAAGTCAAGCAGCTGCTGCAGGCCGAAAGTACAACCGGCTCTGCTGATGGGGGCGACAGCGCAGCAGGCGAATCACCAAGCGGCAACGGCAGCAGTCAGCCAGCAAGTTCAGGTAACGCTGACAATGCCATCGTCACTGCACGAGAAGCGGAACAGGCCGCCAATGCGGCACTGGCAACCGCCCAGGCGCAGGCTGACAATCCGGCTCTGAAGGCGCCCGAGGCGGCCAAGCAGCTCAAGCAAGTGACTGAAGCGATCGCCAAAGCCGAGAAAGCTGCCGAAGCGGCCAGCACCGCCCGCAAGAACACCGAAGCCGCTGCAAAGAAAGGCCAGGTGGACAGCGCGCAAGCCAGCGCAGATGAGGCGCAGAAAAACGCCAAGTCGGCCCGGGAGGCCGCCGAGTCGGCTCAGAATGCCTGCAAGGATGCACAGGACGCGGCCAAGGCTCGCGAGGCGGCTGCGCGTGAAGCTGCTGAAAAGGCTGCTCAAGAAGCCGCCGACAAGCTCAAGGCTGAGATCGCCACAGCGGTTGCCTCTGCCAAGGCCGCAGCCGAGGCCGCCGAGGCCTCACAGAAGTCGGCGCAAGCCGACTATCAAGCCACGTCCATGAACATCCCCGAGGCAAGCGCAGAAAAAAAAGAGGCGACGGGTGCAATGGGCAAACTGCAAGCAGCCGTGGACGAGGCAAAAAAGGCGTATCAGGACGCCGAGGCAGCGGCCAGCGAAGGCGAGCTTGCAACCGCACAAGCCAAAGCCCGTTCAGCTCAGGAGGCTGCAAAACGCGCAGACTCCCATGCCAAAACCATTGCCGCCATACGCAAGAAGACCGACACCTTCCAAACGCTCGCTCAACTGCAAGCAGCGGCCAAAGACCTCGTGGGCAAGCAGGTCCAGTACGCCTACAAAACAGGAGAAACGTGCACCGCGAAAGTGGTGTCTTGGGCGGAAGACCACGTCAAGTTCGAAGGTTGGGGAGGTGGGCCCGCGACAAAAATGATGTTCTCGTCCATTGCTTATCTGAAAGCCAATTGAGGCCATATGAACGTTCTGGGACGAAGCTCAGCCAGGGGATTTCAGCGCACTTAGCCGAGCTATCAAGGGTTTTCGCGACCGTTAGCGCTGCATGACACAGGAGTGCGCCCATGCCTGACCAATGACCCCTGAAACTCAATACACATTGACGCATGACTCAACCCAAGGATAAATGAACATGGCTACCGAACAGGAACTGAAAAAACTGCTTGCCGAAAAATTCGACAAGAAAGAGGCCGATATCAGCGGCGCAACAAAAGTTTCCGACATCGTCAGCAGTACCTCAAAACTGGTTCGATACCTCAATGACGATTTAGGAACCGACCTGGCAGAAAGCGATATCCAAGACGCCGAAACCTTCGACGATTTGTTCAAGGCTGTTAAGTGACATGTCCTATCCGCCTGGCCTTCTCAGGCCAGGCGGCGCTTCAGTGCGGCGCAAGTTCCGCGATGCTGATCTCGCGCATCCGGAATTTCTGCACCTTGCCGGTCACCGTCATCGGAAACTCGTCGACGAAGCGGAAATGCCGCGGCACCTTGAAGTGCGCAATGTGCGCCTTGCACCAGGCCTGCAAGTCCTCGACCGTGGCGCTGTGCCCGGGGTGCAGCTTGATCCAGGCAACGATTTCCTCGCCGTAGCGGCTGCACGGAATCCCGATCACCTGAGCATCGGCTACCGCCGGGTGGGTATAGAAGAACTCCTCGAGCTCGCGCGGATAGATGTTTTCGCCCCCGCGGATGATCATGTCCTTGTTGCGTCCGACGATACGCACATAGCCCTGCTCGTCCATCACCGCCAAGTCGCCCGTGCGCATCCAGCGCGCCGGATCGATCGCCTGGTGAGTGGCTTCAGGGTTATTCCAGTAGCCAAGCATCACGCTGTAGCCGCGGGTGCACAATTCGCCGATCTCGCCCCGCGGGACGATCACACCCTGCGCATCCACCAGCTTGGTCTCCAACTGCGGCTGGGTGCGTCCAACCGTCGTCACGCGTAGCTCCAGCTCGTCGCCAGGGCCGGTCTGCAGCGACACCGGGCTGGTCTCGGTCATGCCGTAGGCGATCTGCACTTCACCCATGTGCATCTGCTCGATCACCCGGCGCATCACCTCGATCGGGCAGGTAGCGCCGGCCATGATGCCGCTGCGCAGGGTCGAGAGGTCCAGGATACTGCGCGACGGGTGGTCGAGCATGGCGATGAACATGGTCGGCACGCCATAGAGGATGCTGGCACGCTCTTCGGCCACAGCCTGGAGCGTCAACTCGGGGTCGAAGGCATCGTTGGGGTAGATCATGGTGCTGCCGTGGGTGATGCAGCCCAGATTGGCCATGACCATGCCAAAGCAGTGGTACAGCGGCACCGGGATTACCATGCGGTCCCGTTCGCTCAGGCCCAGGCTTTCGCCGACCATGAAGCCGTTGTTGAGGATGTTGTAGTGGCTGAGCGTGGCGCCTTTCGGCGCGCCAGTGGTGCCGGAGGTGTACTGGATGTTCACCGCCTGGTCGAACTGCAAGCCCTGCTGCCTCGCCTGCAGCGTCTGGGGATCGACCTGCCCTCCCCGCTCGGCCAGCGCATCCCAGGGCAGAAAACCGCCGGGCGGGGTGGACGACAGGCTGATGACGCCACGCAGGTCCGGCAGGCGCTCACTCGCCAGCGGCTGCGCACCCAGCTCGGGCACCAGTTCCTGGACCATCGCGTGATAGTCGGACGACTTGAAAGCATCGGCGCACACCAGCCAACTGCAGCCGGACTGACGCAGCACGTACTCCAGCTCGCTCACCCGGTACGCAGGGTTGATGTTGACCAGGATCGCGCCGACCTTCGCCGTGGCGATCTGCAGGATGCACCATTGCGCGCAGTTCGGCGCCCAGATACCGACTCGATCGCCACTGGCCACGCCCAGGGCAATCAGCGCCCGGGCGTGCACCTCGACCTGCTCGGCCAGCGCCCGCCAGCTGTAGCGCAGGCCTTGGTGGCGCACCACCAGGGCCTCGCGCTCGGGCCAGCGGGTGACGGTGGCATCGAACGCCTGGCCGATGGTCTGGGTCAGCAGGGGCCGGTCCTGGCGGCCGCGGGTGTAGCTTGGTTGACTCATGGGTGTCCCTTCTTGTGGTTGTTCTGGGCATGACTGAAGCAAGCGAAGGGTACTTTGGCGCACATTTACGTTTACGTAAAGGTGATGATCCAATTGACAGCCCGAAAAGGCAGGTTTACGTTAACGTCAACCACGAGCAACGACCCTGTGGGAGCGGGCTTGCCCGCGATGAGGCCGGACCAGACAACATCGCTGGCCGTTCTGACGGGCATCGCGGGCAAGCCCGCTCCCACAGGGTCGGTGCAATACCTCGAATTTCAAGAACAACAAGGTGCCCCCATGCATTACCCCAGCCTGAACTTCGCCTTGGGCGAGACCATCGACATGCTCCGCGACCAGGTGCGCACCTTCGCTGCCGCCGAACTCGCCCCGCGCGCGGCGCAGATCGACCACGACAACCTGTTCCCCGCCGACATGTGGCGCAAGTTCGGCGACATGGGCCTGCTGGGCATCACTGTTTCCGAGGAGTACGGCGGCGCGGGCCTGGGCTACCTGGCCCATGTGGTGTCGATGGAAGAGATCAGCCGTGCCTCGGCCTCGGTGGCACTCTCCTACGGCGCCCATTCCAACCTCTGCGTCAACCAGATCAACCGCAACGGCACCCATGAGCAGAAGCTCAAGTACCTGCCCAAGCTGATCAGCGGCGAGCACATCGGCGCCCTGGCCATGAGCGAGCCCAATGCCGGCTCCGACGTGGTGTCGATGAAACTGCGCGCCGAGAAACGCGGCGACCGCTACGTACTCAACGGCAGCAAGACCTGGATCACCAACGGCCCCGACGCCAACACCTACGTGATCTACGCCAAGACCGACCTGGACAAGGGCCCGCACGGCATCAGCGCATTCATCGTCGAACGTGACTGGAAGGGCTTCTCGCGCAGCAACAAGTTCGACAAGCTGGGCATGCGTGGCTCCAACACCTGCGAGCTGTTCTTCGATGGCGTGGAAGTGCCGGAAGAAAACATCCTCGGCCAGCTCAACGGCGGTGTGCGCGTGCTGATGAGCGGCCTGGACTACGAGCGCGTGGTGCTCTCGGGCGGACCGACCGGCATCATGCAGAGCTGCATGGACCTCGTGGTGCCCTACATCCACGATCGCAAGCAGTTCGGCCAGAGCATCGGCGAGTTCCAGCTGATCCAGGGCAAGATCGCCGACATGTACACCCAGCTCAACGCCAGCCGCGCCTACCTCTATGCCGTAGCCCAGGCCTGCGACCGTGGCGAGACCACGCGCAAGGACGCCGCCGGGGTGATCCTCTACACCGCCGAGCGCGCCACGCAGATGGCCCTGGAAGCGATCCAGATCCTCGGCGGCAACGGCTACATCAACGAGTTCCCGGCCGGGCGCCTGCTGCGCGATGCCAAGCTCTACGAGATCGGTGCCGGTACCAGCGAAATCCGCCGGATGCTGATCGGCCGCGAATTGTTCAACGAAACCCGCTGAGCACAAGGAACTGGCGTCCATGGCTACCTTGCACACCCAGATCAACCCGCGCTCGGCGGAGTTCGCCAGCAACAGCGCGGCCATGCTCGAACAGGTCGGTGCCCTACGCTCCCTGCTGGCCCAGGTCAGCCAGGGCGGCGGGCCCAAGGCCCAGCAGCGCCACACTTCGCGTGGCAAGTTGCTGCCGCGCGAGCGCATCGACCGCCTGCTCGACCCGGGCTCGGCGTTTCTCGAGATCGGCCAGCTCGCCGCCCATGAGGTGTATGGCGAAGACGTACCGGCAGCAGGCGTCATCGCCGGCATCGGTCGCGTCGAAGGGGTCGAGTGCATGATCGTGGCCAACGACGCCACGGTCAAAGGCGGCTCCTACTACCCGCTGACCGTGAAGAAACACCTGCGCGCGCAGACCATCGCCCTGCAGAACCGCCTGCCGTGCATCTACCTGGTCGACTCCGGCGGCGCCAACCTGCCGCGCCAGGACGAGGTGTTCCCCGACCGCGAGCACTTCGGGCGGATCTTCTTCAACCAGGCCAACATGAGCGCTCTGGGGATCCCGCAGATCGCCGTGGTGATGGGCTCGTGCACCGCAGGTGGCGCCTATGTGCCGGCCATGGCCGACGAGGCGATCATGGTGCGCCAGCAGGCGACCATCTTCCTCGCCGGCCCGCCGCTGGTGAAGGCCGCCACCGGCGAGGTGGTGAGCGCCGAAGAGCTGGGCGGCGCCGACGTGCATTGCCGCACCAGCGGTGTGGCCGACCACTACGCCGACAACGATGAACACGCCCTGGCCATCGCCCGGCGCAGCGTCGCCAACCTCAACTGGCACAAGCTGGGCAAGCTGCAATGCCAGGCGCCGGTTGCTCCGTTGTATGGCGCAGAAGAGCTGTATGGCGTGGTCCCGGCTGACGCCAAGCAACCGTTCGACGTGCGCGAGGTGATCGCGCGGCTGGTCGACGGTTCGGTGTTCGATGAATTCAAGGCCCTGTTCGGCACCACCCTGGTGTGCGGTTTCGCTCACCTGCACGGCTATCCGGTGGCGATCCTGGCCAACAACGGCATCCTCTTCGCCGAAGCCGCGCAAAAAGGCGCACATTTCATCGAACTGGCCTGCCAGCGCGGCATCCCGCTGTTGTTCCTGCAGAACATCACAGGGTTCATGGTCGGCAAGAAATACGAGGAAGGCGGCATCGCCAAGCACGGCGCCAAGCTGGTGACCGCGGTGGCCTGCGCCCAGGTGCCGAAGTTCACGGTGATCATCGGCGGCAGCTTCGGTGCTGGCAACTACGGCATGTGCGGGCGCGCCTACGATCCGCGCTTCTTGTGGATGTGGCCCAACGCGCGGATCGGCGTGATGGGCGCCGAACAGGCCGCCGGCGTGCTGGCCCAGGTCAAGCGCGAACAGAGTGAACGCAGTGGCGAAGTGTTCAGCGCCGATGACGAGAAGAAGCTCAAGCAGCCGATCCTCGACCAGTACGAGCGCCAGGGCCACCCCTACTACTCCAGCGCCCGGCTGTGGGATGACGGCGTCATCGACCCGGCGCAAACCCGTGAAGTGCTGGGCCTTGCCTTGTCCGCCGCGCTGAACGCCCCGATCGAACAGAGCCGCTTCGGCATTTTCCGGATGTGACCCATGAGCGATTTTGCCACCCTCGAAGTGATAAAGGATCCTCGCGGCTTCGCCACCCTGTGGCTGAGCCGGGAAGACAAGAACAACGCCTTCAACGCCCGGATGATTCGCGAACTGATCGTTGCCATCGACCAACTGGGCGAAGATGCCAGCCTGCGCTTCGTGCTGCTGCGTGGCCGTGGCCGGCACTTCAGCGCCGGAGCAGACCTGGCCTGGATGCAGCAGTCGGCGCAGCTGGATTTCAATACCAACCTGGACGACGCCCATGAACTGGGCGAGTTGATGTATGCGTTGCATCGCCTGAAGACGCCGACCCTGGCAGTGGTCCAGGGCGCCGCATTCGGTGGAGCGCTGGGCCTGATCAGTTGCTGCGACATGGCCATCGGCACCGAGGACGCACAGTTGTGTCTTTCGGAGGTACGCATCGGCCTGGCACCGGCGGTGATCAGTCCGTTCGTGGTCAAGGCCATCGGTGAGCGTGCCGCCCGCCGCTATGCCCTGACCGCCGAGCGCTTCAGCGGTGCGCGCGCCCGCGAACTGGGCCTGCTGGCCGAGGTGTACCCCGCCAGCGAACTGGACAGCCAGGTCCAGGCCTGGATCGACAACCTGCTGCTCAACAGCCCGCAGGCCCTGCGTGCCACCAAGGACCTGCTGCGCGAGGTAGACGATGGCGAGCTGAGCCCTGCCCTGCGCCGTTACACCGAGAACGCCATCGCCCGCATTCGCGTCAGCCCCGAAGGCCAGGAGGGCCTGAGCGCCTTCCTGGAAAAACGCCGCCCCGCCTGGCAGCCTGTCGACAAGGAACCTCGCCCATGAGCCACCCCACGCTGACCACCCTGCTGGTCGCCAACCGCGGCGAGATCGCCTGCCGGGTGATGCGTACCGCCAAGGCCATGGGCCTGACCACCGTCGCGGTGCACAGCGCCACCGACCGTGACGCCCGGCACAGCCGCGAGGCCGATATCCGCGTCGACCTGGGCGGCACCAAGGCCGCCGACAGCTACCTGGTGATCGACAAGCTCATCGCTGCAGCCAAGGCCAGTGGTGCACAGGCGATTCATCCCGGCTACGGTTTTCTTTCCGAGAACGCAGGCTTTGCCCGTGCCATCGAGCAGGCCGGGCTGATCTTCCTCGGCCCACCGGCCAGCGCCATCGATGCCATGGGCAGCAAGTCGGCGGCCAAGGCCTTGATGGAAGCTGCCGGGGTGCCGCTGGTGCCCGGCTACCACGGTGACGCCCAGGACCTGGAGACCTTCCGTGCCGCTGCCGAGCGCATTGGTTATCCGGTGCTGCTCAAGGCCAGTGCCGGCGGGGGCGGCAAGGGCATGAAGGTGGTCGAGCAAGAGAGCGAGCTGGCCGACGCTCTGGCCTCGGCACAGCGCGAGGCGCAGTCGTCGTTCGGTGATGCACGGATGTTGGTGGAAAAGTACGTGCTCAAACCTCGGCACGTGGAAATCCAGGTGTTCGCCGACCAACACGGCCACTGCCTGTATCTCAACGAGCGTGACTGCTCTATCCAGCGTCGCCATCAGAAGGTTGTCGAAGAGGCACCGGCTCCAGGCTTGTCGGCGCAACTGCGCCAAGCCATGGGCGAGGCTGCGGTGCGCGCAGCCCAGGCCATCGGTTATGTCGGTGCGGGCACGGTGGAGTTCCTGCTCGATGCCCGCGGCGAGTTCTTCTTCATGGAAATGAACACCCGCCTGCAGGTCGAACACCCGGTCACCGAGGCGATCACCGGGCTGGACCTGGTGGCCTGGCAAATCCGTGTAGCGTGCGGCGAGGCATTGCCGATCACCCAGGATCAGGTGCCGCTGGTCGGCCATGCCATCGAGGTGCGGCTGTATGCAGAGGATCCGGCCAATGACTTCCTGCCGGCCACCGGCACCCTGGCGCTGTACCGCGAATCGGCGCCAGGCGAAGGGCGTCGGGTCGACAGCGGGGTCAGCGAGGGCGATGTGATCTCGCCGTACTACGACCCGATGCTGGGCAAGCTGATCGCCTGGGGGCAGGATCGCGAACAGGCGCGTTTGCGCCTGCTGGCCATGCTCGACGAGTTCGCCATCGGCGGCTTGAAAACCAATATCGCCTTCCTGCGGCGCATCCTCGCCCATCCGGCCTTCGCCGCCGCCGAGCTGGACACCGGCTTCATTGGTCGTCATCACGAGGTGCTGCTGCCCGCCACAGGCGAGCGCCCGGCGATGTTCTGGCAAGCCGCTGCCGAAGCCTGGCTGCAGAGCGGCTCACCACAGCGGCGCGCAGACGACGGTGACTCGCCCTGGGCCCACAACAATGGCTTGCGCCTGGGCCTGCCAGCTCGCAGCAGCCTGCATCTTTCATGCGACGGTCAGGACCAGGCCGTGGCGCTGCAGAACAGCGCGCCCTCGGCATTCCAACTGCTCGGCGAGCACTTGGTGCAGGATCAGGATGGCCTGCGTCGGCGCTACCTGGCCATTCGTCGCGAAGGGGTGCTGTACCTGCAATGGGCGGGCGAACTGCACGCGGTCACGGCGTTCGATCCGATTGCCGCCGCCGAGGCCAGCCATAGCCATCAGGGCGGTCTGGGCGCGCCCATGAACGGCAGCATCGTGCGCGTGCTGGTCGAAGCGGGCCAGGCGGTGGAAGCCGGAACAGCGCTGGTAGTGCTGGAGGCGATGAAGATGGAGCACAGTATTCGTGCACCGCAGGCGGGGACAGTGAAGGCGCTGTTCTGCCAGGAGGGCGATATGGTCAGCGAAGGGACGGTGCTGGTGGAACTGGAGGAGCGCTGAGGGCCCAACAAGAGCAGCTGTCTTGTTCAAAATCCAAAGGCCAGCCCAATCCACTGTGGGAGCAACTGTCTTGCTCAAAATCTAAAGATCAGCCCAATCCCCTGTGGGAGCGGGCTTGTCCCGCGAACACGGGCGTAGCCCGTGCCAGGCAGCGCGGTGTCTTTTTCGCGGGTAAACCCGTTCCCACAGGAGACTGGCCGATTTTGAACCTTTGTAGGCCGTGTGCCGCCCCTGCAGGAACACCGGGCGGGGTCAATGCCGCCCGTGCGACCTCACCACCACGCCCAGCACTTCGAAATCCTCGCCGCACAGCAGCTTCGGGTAGGTCGGGTTCAACGGTTTGAGGTACCGCTGCCCGCCATCCTCGACCAGTTGCCGGAACATCGCCGAGGTGCCCTTCTGTCTGGCGATCACCAGCTTGCCTGGCGCCGCCGACACGCCCGGATCCACCAGCACCAGCATCTGCTCGGGCACGCTGGGGCCGGTCGCTGCGCTCATCAGGTCGCCTTCGACCGGCAACCAGAAGGCTTTGCCCAGCGCCGCATAGTCGGTCTGCTCATAGACAATGCAACCCTCGGGCCACGGCCCGTCCAGCTCGGTCCAGGCCAGCACGGGGTAGCGGAAGCACATGATGTACTGCTGCAGGTCGTCGTCATCCCCGCCTGCCTCGGCCGCATAGGTGCCATTGCGTTCGGCCAGTTGGTCAATGCGTACCATGCGCAGCGAAACATGCAGGTGCGCCATGCCCAGGGCCTGCAGGACCTGGTTCATCATGCCCACCTTCGGCTGGCGAGTGCCGCGCAGCCAATGGCCAACACCGCCCTGGGTCACCCCAACGCGTTCGGCGAGTTGCTCCTGCGAAAGCCCCAGCTCTCGCATCCTTTGCTTGACCAGCGCGATCCATTTTTCCATCGCCCGCACGATACGGACTGCCCATCAGCGCTCAATACACATATTGTATTATTAATCTGATAGTCATGAGTACTTTTCGTATTAGTATTCGAGTGTACTGATTTCCCTATCACGCACAACAGGTAACAGGATGAAACCGATGACACATCCAGAAAAGGATTTGGACGGCGAAGCCGCGCGTCGCGCGCTCGACTACTACCTCAACCCAACACCACCGCACACCAGCATCGACAGCGTGCCGTGGCGGCTGCGCGACGAGGTCTCCCCCGAGCAGGCCAACGCGCACGCTTTGGCCTTGTTGCGCTGCGCAGCCGCCACGGCACAGCAAACCGGTAGCCACCAACAGGGCACGACCCGAGAGGTGCTGTTCGCACTGATGCATATGGTGAACATGGCCCGCGCGATGCTGGAGCAACGGCAAGCGCCACAGGGGCTATGAGAGACGGGAGTACGTGATGGCCGGGTAATGAACATTGCCCGGTTGCCGGACAGAGGAAGCGCACAGGAAATTATTTTTCTGAAGGACAGAAAAATCATTTGACTTGCAAATGATAACGATTATTATTGCACTCAGCAGGTCGCGAGACCCGCTGGATAACCTGGAGCCCTCAGGTCGGGCGCTCAGATTATCTCCTCATCAGGCTAATCACGGTTTTTGACCCGGTTTTTTTGCCGGGTCATTTTTTTTGGCTCTTCAGGCTAATGAAGAAGGGTTACCGCATTGAATGGCCGCGATGATAGCAAAGGTGTGTCAATTCGTGAATGCGTGTTGCAGCGTTTTGCGCAAACAGCACTTGAGAATCAATCTCGTTAAGATTAAGCTGCCTGCGCATCAGGGAGGATGCCCCCTCTCCCCCTCTTCTCGCGCAAGGAGCCGTCCATGACCCGTCTGCTGCTGCCCCTCGAGCATGGCCCGCAAGTCGTCCATACGCCTACCGAAGACGCGCTGCTGCATGGCCTCAAGCGCTTGCCGCGCCGGGTTCAGCAGGTGTTTCTGTTCAGCCGCCTCGACCAGCTCGGCATCGCTGACATTGCTGCCCGTCTCGACCTGCCCCTGCTGACCGTCGAACGCCATCTCTTCCAGGCCCTGCAAAGCGCATTACCGCGTGGCGAACCGCTGGCCAGCATTGCCGGGCAATGGTACGTACGCCTGCAAAGCCCGGAAGCGACCACCTGCGAACGCATCGACTTCCGTCGCTGGCTGGACGCCGCACCAGAGCATCTGCAGGCCTTCGAGCAGACCGAATGGTGCTGGCGCAGCCTGCTGGCTCCAGCCCGCCACTTGGGCCAGGATGGCGGATATCGCAATGGCCGCGCAGCACTCTCGATGGGTGGGTGTTCGATCGCCGTCGGCCTGGGCGTTGCCGCATTGATCGCCTTCGGCCTGCTCGGCTGATACGCCAGCGCTGCGCGCGAGGGCTTGTTGCGTGAGGGGCCAGCACAGACACCCCACCTGTCGTTGAGCTACAGTAGCGTCACAACAAAGCCACAGGAGTCTGGCAATGACCGTGACGCTGTCCCCACTGCAGATCGACTGCGATTTCGATTCCGGCAATATCCAGGTACTGGATGCCAGTGACCCGCGCCTGGTGCGCCTGGCCATCCGTCCCGACACCAATAGCAGCCACTTCCAGTGGTTCCATTTCAAGGTGAGCGGCCTGACGCTGGGGCAGACCCACCGCTTCAGCCTCGACAACGCCCATGAGTCCTCCTACAAGAACGCTTGGGACGGCTACCACGCCGTGGCGTCGTACGACCAGCAGAACTGGTTCCGCGTCCCCAGCAGCTTCGACGGCAAAGCCCTGGCGTTCGATTTCACGGCCGAGCAGCCAGAGGCCTGGTTCGCCTACTTCGAGCCCTATCCGCGCGCACGCCACAACCAGTTGATCGAGCGCGCGCTGAAGATTCCCGGCGTCGAGTTGCTGGCCAGTGGACGTAGCGTCCAGGGCCGCGACATTCCTCTGCTGCGCGCCAGCAAAGGCGCAGGCGCAAAGCGCAAGCTGTGGCTGATCGCCCAGCAGCACCCCGGCGAGCACATGGCCGAGTGGTTCATGGAAGGCGTGATCGACCGTCTCGAAGGCAACGACGCGACGCTCCAGCGCCTGCTTGCCGAAGCTGACCTGTACCTGATTCCCAACATGAACCCTGATGGCGCCTTTCTCGGCCACCTGCGCACCAACTTCAAGGGCAAGGACCTCAACCGCGCCTGGCAGGATGCGAGCGTCGAGCTGAGCCCAGAAGTGTTCTTCGCCCAGAGCCAGATGAAACTGCACGGCGTCGATGCCTTCATCGATGTGCACGGCGACGAGGAAATACCCCATGTGTTCACCGCAGCCTGCGAAGGCAACCCCGGCTACACACCGCGCATCGCCAGGCTGGAGGAGCAGTTTCGCAGCACCCTGTGCAGCGTGACCAAGGACTTCCAGACCGTCCATGGCTACACCCGCGACCAGCCTGGCCAAGCGAACATGACGCTGGCCTGCAATGCGGTCGGGCAGACCTACGACTGCCTGTCGCTGACCTTGGAAATGCCGTTCAAGGACCACGACGACAATCCCGATGCCCGCCGCGGCTGGTCTGGCGCACGCTCCAAGGCACTGGCAGGTGCCGTGCTGGAAACGCTGGAAAGGATGGTCAAGGACCTGCGCTGATCACCTGCACCGCGCAGGCCCGCCCGCCGGGCACCTCAGAACTGCACATCGAGAATCACGCTGTCTGTGTAGGTCGCCGCAGGCGGCGTCGCCTGGTCGGTGTAGACCTTGGCGTTGTAGTTGAACACCTGGCTGCCGGTACCTGTGCCGGCGCCAGGGTTGACGTTGGCGTCGCTGCTCGCGCGCCGGGCCGCGCCCACCGATCCCCAGCGCACGGTGCCGGCACTCTTGAAGATGTCATAGGCCAGGTAGTTGTTCGCCGTGGACTTCATCCGCCGACGGCCGGCTGACACATTCTGCCCATCGTCCAGACCGACCGTATAGTTGCTGCCCTTGGTACAGGCGATGTTGATGCTCTGGTTCACCGTCGCGAACCCGGCCACCACCGGCGCACTGGCGAAACTGATGTTGGGGGTGGTGATCTGGCAGTCGTTGCTGACGGTCAGTGTCACTGTCAGGGTCTGCGTGCCGCTGCCGATGTCCCGTCCCAGGCAGATATTGCCCAGACCGATGCCTGAGCAATAGTTCCAGTCCCAGAAGATCGACAGGGTCTCGGTGTAGACGCCTGCCGCAACGTTGGCACCGACCACGGTACGCAGGTACAGCGGCACCGACTTGGGCGAGGTCCCGTTGAGCAGCCCCAGGGCGTCGATGATGCCGTTGGGCGCGAAATCGAAACGGGTGCCGCGGCTGATCGGAAAGTTGGTGGTGTTGTTGGCGTAGATCGTATAGGGGATGACGTCGCCAGTTGGCCCGACCATGCCCGCGCTGGTGGAGGTGATGGTGGCGTAGAAATGGTCGCTGCTGGTCAACAGCGACAACAGCGAGCCGGTGCACGACAGCCCGGCATTGGTGGTCGAAGCCGGTTGCACCGTGGTGCGCACCAGCGTCGAATTGATCGTGCCGAAGGAGGCAGGCACCGTGGCCCCCAACGAACAGGCCGACCACGCCTGAGCGCAAACGGCACACAGGCCCACCCCCAGCACAACCCTGCCCAGGGCGTTCATCGGCACACCAGTGGGCCGATCAGCGGAATCGGCCCCTCCCCTTCGGGCAAGTCGAATTCGACCTGGCACTGCCCGCCATCGGCAACGTCCACCTGCAAGCGATTGTGCGCCGAGAGGTTCTCCAGGTAGACCAGGCCATCCCAACCCACCACGGCCTCGCTGCCGCTCTGGGCATCCCTGACCCGACTGCCCAGCTTGAGCTCTTGCTGGTTGGCATCGACCAGCACGATGCTCGCTGCCAGCACCCGCTTGAGCGGGAACTCCAACAGATAGCCACTGCCCCGACGCACCGCAACGCGTTGCTCGACCGTCGATGCCAGCACATCGGCGGGCAGCTCCATGGGGTCGATCTCGTACTTGCCGCGGTAGTAACCGCTGCTGTAAGGCACCAACAGACGACCATTGCGGTCAGTGCGACCGACCACCTGGTTTTCGTAGCGCACCGGCACATCGGCGTAGCCACTGGTGCTGACCACCACGAAAGCATCATCGATACGGTTGGCGGCGAACATGCCCGAGTCCATCAGCACCAGCGAGCCGCTGGCGTCGGCCCAGCGCGTCATCTCGTCGCTGCTGCCGTAGACCCCCGCCTGCAACTGCACGGATTGCAGGCGCCAGGTGACATCGGCCTGCCGATAGGCGCCGCGATCACCACCATTGGCATAGCCCAGGTTGTACCCCACTCCGCCACCCACCGGCACTGCGCGGCTGTAGTTGACCCGCTGCAGGTCCTGCCCGTCCTTGCTGCGCTCGGCGCTGAAGGCCAGGGTGCCATGGGTGTCGAACGGGACCACCAGCTGTGCCTGCACCGCCCATTGGCTGTCACCGACATCGCGATTGGCCGACAGGTACAGGCTGCTGTTGCGCCACAACGGCTTGCTCCAGCTCAGGTTGATCAGCCGCGTGCGCGAGCCGTCCCCTGCGCGCACGTCGAAATAGCCAGCACCGACGCTGCCGTAGCGATCCAGGTTCAGGCTTACGGTCGCCTGCTCGCTACGCGTGCTCAGGCGGGTGTAGGGGTTGTCGACCAACGTCAGGTCGGCGTAGTCGCCATGCCGCTCGATCCGCTGGTAGTTGAAGCCGATACGTCGGCTGTTGTACTGGTAACCCAAGGCCACCTGCTGCCCGGTGTCGCCCTCGAAACGACTCTGCGCCACGGCGGCGTTGAGCACACCGAAGGTTCCCAGGCGCAGGTTGCCCCCCAGGCCACCGAGCATCATCGACTCGGCCGTTTCGGCATGGGTCTCGAGGGTGAAGTAATCGGACACGCCATGGCGCAGGCTCGCCGAGGCAACCGCCGGCCCGTAGCCGAAATCCTTCACGGCATAGTCGCGACGAAGGCTGCCGGCAGCCACCGAAAAGTCCGACAGCCCCTCGGCCAGCAAGCTGCTGGTCACGTAGAACGGCAAGGTCGTCGAGACCTGGCGCCCGAGCGCATCGGTGGTCACCACCACGGCTTCGCCAGCACCGTTGATGAACGGCACGTTGGTGAGGGTGTAGGGCCCAGGTTGCAGATCGGTGGTGCTGGTCTTGTAGCCATTGATGAACAGGTCCAGCGAAGTGGGTACCGCCGCCTCACCCGCAAAGGCCGGCAGCGGATAGGTGACCAGATCCGGGCGGGCGGCGAAGTCGCGGGACACCTGCAAGCCGCCGACCCGCACCGAGCTGCTCCAGGGCAAGGCGCTGGTGACCAGATCGCCTGCCTCGTAGGTCAACAGGCGCTGCTCGTCGGTGAAACGCCAGGTAGTGTCGTAGCGCAGGAAACCTTCGCGGCTCTGATTGTTGGGCGCGCCGTTGAACGATTCACGCCACTGCCCGGTGGTGGAGAAGGTGCCCCAACTGTCGAACACCCGCAGCTCGTTCCAGGCGGCAAGATAGGTGCCAGCATCATCGGTGTCGTTCAGGTACAGATCGTAGTTGAGCAAGGCACCGAAACTGCTGCGCGCATCGCTGGCCGGGTACAGGTTGCGCCCGCCGAACTGCTGGTCGGGCAGCCAGGCCGGCGGCACCTGCAGCAGCAGGCGCTGGTTTTGGCTGTCGTAGTCCACATGCAGGCCGGCGATACCCTCCAGCGCCACCTCGCCTTGAGGATCGCCCGGCACCAGGATGCCCGCCGCACGCAGCGCATCGCTGGCCACATACAGTCGCCCAGCGCGCTGCTGCACCGGCACCAGCTCAGCCTTGGGCACCTGGTTCACCAACAGATCCAGGTACAGGGTGGCATCGGCAATCGCCGTGCTCTCTGCCGGGGGTGGCGGCAGATCGCCCGCCACGCCAAACACCGGCCCGAGCATCGCCAGACCCAGCCACCACCGGCGCGCCGCTCGCCGCCAGCCACTCACACACGGTTTCCAACCATCGGCGGGTCCTCCCTGGCCCCTCCACTACCCGCATTTGCAGGTCACTGCCCTTGGCTGATGGCCTGAGCCACCTCCTGGCCATTGACCCGTCCCTTCAGCACGCTGCTTGCGCCCAGTGCGGCCGGTGCCGGCCAGCGCATACTGGCCCCCGGCAGCACATAACCCAGCAAACCCTCGACCAGCGGTTTCTGCTGGCCCCCTTGCTGCAGCACCACATCGGTGAGGCGCGCATGCACCGGCCCGGTGTTGCGCAGCTCGACATACGGCTTGCCCTGTACCGTCACTGCACGCCAGCTCAATTGAGGCTTGCCGACACCTTCGGCGCTACGCTTGCCCTCGGGGTCGGGCTTGCCCCACAGGCCTTCGCCATACACGAACAGCGGGACCGAATAGCGCATCTGCAGGCGAATGGCTGCCTTCGGCCCTTCGGTATTGCTATCGGGCGGAGTTGGCGAGGGGATCTCGTCGATGATGATCCGGTAGGCTTGCTCCTGGCCCACCGGCGACGTGCCCGTGCGGGTCAGTCGGATCAGTTGCTTCTGACCTGGCGGAATATTGGCCACAGGGGGGCTGCCGATGATCTCGCGCTGCGCCTGGAACTGCTCCTGATAATCGCCCTGACGCCAGGCGAACACCCGCACTTGCAGGCTGGCCGGCGCGCTACCGCGGTTCTCCAGCCATAGCGCGCCGGCCTTCTGGTCAGCCTCGAGCACCGGATCGATCGGCCAGATCAGCACCGACGTCGCTGCTGCCACCGGCAGGCTGGCCAGCAGCAATGCCCCGATGATGATGTTCCGCGCCGTGTTCGCCCCTGCCCCCATGCCGCTCTCCTCTGTCTTGTCGATAGCCGTGCCTGAACGTGCGGATCACCGTCACCAGGTCACTGTCACTTGCACTACATCGGTGTAGGTCCCCGCCGGCACATTGCCGGGCAACTGGATGCGGCCATACACCGGCAACTTGATCGCCGTCGGATCGCTATAGCTCACCGGCACGCTGGTACCGATGGTCAGGGCCTGGCTCAACGCCGCATCGCGAAACAGCTGGTAGGCCACCAACTGCGTGCCGCCACTGCGCTTGAGATTGCGCGTGCCGCTGGCACTGTTCTGCCCGCCATCGAGGCTCATGCCAAGGGTCACGCCCGGCGTACATTGAAAGGTCACCGTGGTGCCGCCCAGCGCGGTGCTCAGGGTGGCGGTGGACAGCGCCGACTGGGTGCCGAAATCGAGTACGCCGTAGGCGCTCACGCCGCCGACCACCAGGCAACCTGCAGTGATCTGCGCACTGACCTGGAAGGTACTGGTGGTCGCTGCCGTCGAGGGCGACGTCCACACCAGCCACAGGCCCGCCAGCAGTGCGTGGGGCCAACCGCGCATGGGTCAGAAGGTCAACTCGACCGCGACCGTGTCGGTGTACACCCCGGCCGGCAGGCCCGCCTTGCCGCGCGCCTGGCCGTACAGGTTGACGGTCTGGGCGACACCCGTGCTGGTCGGCAGGGTGATGGTGCCGTCGATGGCCAGCAGTTGCGTACGACCGGTATCGGTGTAGAAGTCGTACGGCACGAAGTTGCCAGCGCCATCGGCCAACGCGCGCGTCCCGCCGCTGGATGCTCCGTCGTGGGCACCGGCCCGCACACGTATCGCCGGCACGGTGCCAGCCGAGCAGAGAATGCTCATGGCCCCGCCACCGCCACCGAGCACCTGGCCATTGGCAGTGGTGAACAGAGCATCCTGGGTGCCGAAGTTCAGGCTACCGAAATTGAGCCCGGAGGTGCCGGCGCTGCCATTGACCTGGCAGGCCGAGATCAACGTCAGGGTCGAGTTGATCGTCCCGGTCACGGTGGCCGCCTGGGCCTGGGCCGCCAGGGCAAGACCCAGGGCGGTGAGGATGCAGCGGATCGATGTGCTTGCCATGGGAATCTCCTTGCGTGTTACCAGTCCAGGGTTACTCGAAGGGTGTCGCGGTACAGCCCGGCCGGCAGCGCGCGCGGCTGCGCGACCACCACACCGTAGATCGGGACGGGCACCTGCTCGGTGCCTTGGATGGTGAAAGTACGGGCCTGGCCGATGCCATAGCGGCTGTTGCCACCAGGGTCGACGGCCAGTTGATAAGGGATCAGCTCACGGCCATTGCTCAGTTGGCGTACGCCGCCACCGCCATTGAGGCCTTCGTCGATGCGCACGCTGAACGCACGCACCTGAGGCGTGCAACTGATCTGCAGGCTGCCCTGCCCGCCCGCCTCGTCGACACGGGTGCGCAACGGCCCGTCCCAGGTCGGCCCCTGTGCGCCGAAGTCCATCAGTCCGGGATTGCCAAGGGTGGCCGGTTGCTGGTCGCTGCTGATCTGGCAGGCGCTGCTGATCACCAGCCGTGCCTGGATGAACCCGGTGGTGCTGCCATGCGCCGAGGTGCCGGGCAGCAACAAAGGCCCGAGGGTCAGCAGCAGCAATGAGGTACGGTTCATGTCGGCGCGTCCTTGTGCATGTGGATCCGCTCCCTACCAGGTGACCGTGACTTTGAGCAGGTCGGTATACAGACCGGCTTTCGGTACCCAGGCCAGACGGTCGATGCGGGCATACAGCGGGAGTTCCACCGAGCCGCTGTCCGGCACCCGCGCCGATTGTGCGACGTCTACGGCCAGTGGCTCACGCCAGGCAGCGTCGCGATAGAGACGATAAGGGATTGGGCGCAGTTGCCGATCATTGCCGCCCAGATAACGCACCTCGCCCACCCCGCCATGCTGGCCGCCATCGACCCTGACCTGATACGGCGTATCGGGATTGCATTCCAGGCGTGGCGGGCGTTGGGCAAGCAGTACGCCGCTCAGTGGCGCATCAGGGCCGTCCAGGCGCGCGGCGCTGCCCAGGTCGATTCGACCCAGGGCCTGCGCACCCGCGTCGCGCGGTTGGTTCACCAGCATGCAGCCTCGCTGCACCTGGACCCGCACTTCGACGAGAAAATCCGCCGCTACGGCACTACCACTCAACAACAGGCCCAACAGCGAGGCCAGCAAGCGCTCCGTCACCGAACATCCCTTCCAGTGTTCCCTGTGCTGTTTTGAGCGTAGCAGTAGGATTGGATCCTGCTAGCGCGTGGGAAATTTCTCAACTCCTCAGCCCTCGGCCAAGCCTCGCCCCAGGGCTTGAGGTGGGGAACTTATACAAATTTCAACCTCACGTAGAACCTCCCCGAGCAATAGCCCTCAAATGGCCATAACCCCGGCGAAAACGCTGACTTTCTGATACCTTGCACAGTGCACGACCTGTGCCAGACGCCTATGGCCACCGCTTGTGGCCACGACGGGAGAGTTTTTCTTGACCACCGCCCAGAACGCCTTCGATCAAGCCGTGGAACGCTGCGCCCAGGAGCCGATCCAGGTTCCAGGCAGCATCCGGCCCCACGGCTTTCTGCTGGTACTCGACGAACAGGACCTGCGTATCCTGCAGGCCAGCGAGAACGCCCAGCGCTGGCTTGGCATCCCCACCCCGGCGCTGATCGGCTGCACCCTGCCCGAGCTGATGGATCAGGGTTTCGATGCCCGTCGCAAGTTCGCGCGCCTGCCCGAAGACGAAATCTTTCCCTTCCACATCGGCGACGTGAAACTGCGTGAAGGTGCGCCCTGTACCGATAATCTGCGCCTGCTGGCCCACCGCCACGACCAGGTACTGATTGCCGAGTTCGAGCCCTGTCGCCCGGCCGCCGCCCTGGGTGAGCACGACGACTACTATCCGCTGGTGCGCGCCTTCGTCAGCAGCCTGCACCAAGCCACGAGCATCGAGGAACTGCTCCAGCAGTCGGTGGTGCAGATCAAGCGCATCACCGGTTTCGGTCGGGTCAAGGCCTACCGCTTCGATGCCGAGGGCAACGGCCAAGTGCTGGCCGAAGAGGCCGATCCCGGCTATCCGAGCTACCTGGGCCTGTGCTTCCCGGCCTCGGACATTCCGCGCCAGGCTCGCGAACTGTACAAGATCAACCGTATCCGCCTGATCGAGGATGCCAACTACCAGGCCTCGCCCTTGATTCCCAGCCACAACCCTCGCACCGGCAAGCCTCTGGACATGAGCTTCGCGGCCCTGCGCAGCGTCTCGCCCGTGCACCTGCAGTACATGCGCAACATGGGCACGCTGGCGTCGATGTCGGTGTCGATCATGGTCGATGGCAAGCTCTGGGGGCTGGTGTCCTGCCATCACCAACAGCCGCGCGCCCTGGATTTCCGCACCCGCGCCGCCTGCGAACTGCTGGGCAGTGTACTGTCGCTGCAGATCGAGGCCCACGAGGCACACTGCGCGACCCGCACCCTGCTCGACTTGCGCCAACGTATCGTGCACATGCTTTCGGCCATGGCCGACTACGACAGCGTCAGCGACGGGCTGCTCAGCCTGCCCGATGTGCTGCTGGATTTCGTCGGCGCCAGCGGTGCCGCAATCATCAGCGCCGAACGTTGCGACCTGATCGGCCACGCGCCGCCCGAAGCGCTGGTCAATGAACTGGTGCAATGGCTGTCCAGACGCGGTGACGATGGCGTGTTCAGCAGCGACAACCTGGGCCGCGACATTCCCGAGCTGCCCGCCCTGGCCGAACACGCTGGCGGCGTGCTGGCGGTGGCCATCTCCCAGATTCATTCGCACTATTTGCTGTGGTTCCGCCCCGAGCAGGTGCGCACGGTCAACTGGGCCGGCCAACCGCTCAAGGAGGTCAGCGCCCAGGGCAACCTCAGCCCACGGCACAGCTTCGACAGCTGGCAGGAAGAGGTCAGCGGCTTCTGCGCCGCCTGGGACCCGTTGGTCATCGATGGCGTGGCTGAACTGCGCACCGCTGTGCTGGGCATCGTGCTGCGCAAGGCCGAGGAACTGGCGCAACTGAGCGGTGAACTGCAGCGCTCGAACAAAGAGCTCGAGGCCTTCTCCTACAGCGTCTCCCACGATCTGCGCGCCCCACTGCGGCACATTGCCGGCTACTCCGAACTGCTCAGCGAAGTCGAGGGCGAAGGTCTGTCCGAACGCGGCCAGCGTTTCCTCAAGCACATCGGCGAGGCCGCGCATTTCGCCGGCACACTGGTGGACAACCTGCTCAATTTCTCGCAGATGGGCCGCTCGGCCCTGCGTCTTTCGGATGTCGACCTCAATGCGCTGGTCGACAACATCCGCCTGGAATTCGCCCCGGATTACAGCGGCCGCGAGATTGTCTGGGAGATCGCGCGCCTGCCCAAGGTGATCGCCGATCCTGCCTTCATCAATCTGGTGCTGCAGAACCTGATCGCCAACGCGATCAAATACACCCGCGGGCGCGAGCCTGCACGCATCGAGATCGGTGCACACGAGCACGCAGACCGAATCGAGATCTTCGTGCGCGACAACGGCGTGGGCTTCGACATGACCTACGCCAGCAAGCTCTTCGGCGTCTTCCAGCGTCTGCACCGTATGGAAGACTTCGAAGGCACCGGCATCGGACTTGCCAGCGTGCGCCGCATCATCGAGCGGCACGATGGTGAAGTCTGGGCCGAGGGGGAGGTCGACAAGGGTGCCACCTTCCATTTTTCCCTGCCTGTCATCCGTTAACACCTGAGGTAACCGTACTCATCATGCTCAAACCGATCCTGCTGGTCGAAGACAACCCCCGGGACCTGGAGCTGACGCTCCTGGCCCTGGAACGCAGCCAGTTGGCCAACGAAGTCATTGTCCTGCGCGATGGCGCCGATGCCCTCGACTACCTGCTGCGGCGTAACGCCTACGCGACACGCGACGACGGCAATCCGGCGGTGCTGCTGCTCGACCTCAAATTGCCAAAAGTCGACGGCCTGGAAGTGCTCAAGGAGGTGCGCGCCACGCCAGAACTGCGCAGCATTCCCACCGTCATGCTGACCTCCTCGCGTGAAGAACCCGACTTGCTGCGCGCCTATGAGCTGGGTGTCAACGCGTACGTGGTCAAGCCGGTGGAGTTCAAGGAGTTCGTCGCCGCCATTTCCGAGCTCGGGGTGTTCTGGGCCGTGCTCAACGAACCACCGCCCGGCTCGCTGCGCCTGAACCGGCGTGGCAGCAACTGAAGGCGCCGACGATGCAAGCCACTTCGCTGAAACTGCTGATGGTCGAAGACAGTTCGATGGATGCCGAGCTGAGCCTGTTGCGCCTGGAGCGCAGTGGTTTTCAGGTCCAGTCGCACCTGGTGTTCGACCATGCCGGGGTGGAGCACGCGCTGCTTGAGGGCAGCTACGACCTGATTCTCTGCGACTGCGTCCTGCCCGGTTCCTCCGGCACCGATGTGCTGGCCATCGCCCAGCGCCTGGCACCGGACGTGCCCTTCATCTTCCTGTCCGGCATCTACGGTGAAGAGCACGCGGTGGAGATGATCCGCCTGGGCGCCACCGACTATGTACTGAAGAAAAACCTGCCGCTGCTGCCCAAGGCCGTGCGCCGAGCCCTGACCGAGGTGCAGGAGCGCCAGCGGCGGCGCCGTGCCGAGGAAGCGCTGGCCGATGTCGAGGCACGTGCGCGCATTGCCATCGACGCCGCCGGCATGGGCACCTGGGACTACCGCCCGCAGGAAGACCTGCTGCTGTGGGACAACCGTTGCAAGGCCCTGTTCGGTCTGCCAGCCGACGCGGAGATGAGTCTGGAGGTGTTCTACGCCGGCATTCACCCCGAAGATCGGCCCCATGTCAGCCAAGCCGTGGAACTGGCGATGCAGCCAGACAGCGACGGCCACTACCGCGCCGAATTCCGCATCGCCGCTCCCGGCAACCTGGAACCGCACTGGCTGCTGTCCACCGGGCAGGCACAGTTTGTCGATGGCCGCTGCGTGCGTTTTTCCGGTGTGCTGCAGGACATCCACCAGCAACGCCTGGCCACCCAGGCGCTCAAGCAGCTCAATGAAATGCTCGGCGAACGGGTCGAGCGCCGCACCCGCGAGCGCGACCGTGCCTGGGAGCTGTCGCAGGACCTGCTCGCGGTGCTGAACAAGGACCTGACGCCAGTGGCACTGAACCCGGCATGGGAGGCGGTACTGGGCATCAGCCGCGAACGCCTGAGCCAGACGTCGCTGCTGCACCTGTTGCCCGAAGCCGAGCAGGAGGCCTTTCTCGAAGAGCTGGCCGCCCTCGCCCATGGCCGCACCAGCGCCCGTTTCATCGGCCGTATCCAGCATGCCGGCGGGCAGCAGCGCTGGCTGTCCTGGGTGGTGGTGCCGGAAGACACGCTGTTGTACGTGGTCGCCCGTGACATCAGCAGCGAGCGCGAATCGGCGCTGGGGTTGGCCGAGGCCAACCGCCGACTGCGTGACCAGATCATCGAGCGCGAACGCATCGAAGCGGCCCTGCAGCAGATGCAACGCCTGGAAGCGGTGGGCCAACTCACTGCGGGCGTGGCCCATGACTTCAATAACCTGTTGACCGTGATCCTCACCGGCACCAGCTTCGTCGAGCGCGACCTCGACAAAGGCGACCTGGCCAAGGCGCGCAGTCGCCTGAAGCATGTGCGCGAAGCCGGCGAGCGCGGGGCCAAGCTTACCTCGCAGTTACTGGCCTTCTCGCGCCGCCAGCGCCTGGAACCCGTGCCGCTGCACCTCAACCACACCCTGGCCGGCCTCGAGGAACTGCTGCGGCGCACCCTGGGCGGCAATATCTCGGTGCGCCTGGATCTGGACAGCAGCCTGTGGCAGGCCCTGACCGACCCGACCCAGACCGAGATGATCATCCTCAACCTGGCGATCAACGCCCGCGACGCCATGCCAACCGGCGGCCAGTTGACCCTCTCGACCCGCAACATACGCATCGAGGCCCTCGCCCAGCGCCCGGAAGACCCCGAGCCTGGCGAGTACGTGATGCTGTCGATCCGCGACACCGGTTGCGGCATGAGCGAAGAGGTGGTGGCCAGGGTCTTCGAACCGTTCTTCACCACCAAGGATATCGGCAAGGGCTCGGGCCTGGGCCTGGCTCAGGTGTTCGGCTTCGCCAAGCAGTCAGGGGGCGGCGTACACATCGACACAGCGCCCGGGCTCGGTACGAAGGTCAGTGTCTACCTGCCGGCGGTCAAGCACGTCGATCTTGAGGAGCCGCAGACGCTCGCAGTGCCGCAAGGTACATCGCTCAACGGTCACGACCGAGTGGTGCTGCTGGTGGATGACGATCACCTGGTCCGCGACATGATCGGTGACGTGCTGCGCCTGCATGGCTACCAGGTACGCCAGGCCCACAGTGGCGAGCAGGCCTTGGCCTTGCTCGACGAACGCATCGATCTGCTGCTCACCGACTTCGCCATGCCCGAGTTCAACGGCGCCCAGTTGGCCCATGCTGCACGCGAGCGCTACCCTCGCCTGCCCGTGGTGTTTCTCACTGGCTACGCCGAACTGGAAGGGCTGGAGTTGCCCGGCAGCCTGGTCATGCAGAAGCCCGTGCAAGCCGAAGACCTGACCCGGGCACTGAACGATTTGCTGGGGGGAGCGGAATAAGCCAGGATGGCGCGCCATGCGCGCGCCACCTGACGAGCAGACACAAAAAATCGCCAGGCTGACTTGCAGGCTGGACGCTTGAGAATGCTTGGAAATAATGGCAGGGGCGGCTGGATTCGAACCAACGCATGGCAGGATCAAAACCTGCTGCCTTACCGCTTGGCGACGCCCCTGTATCGAATTCGCTGACAGCTACGTGTGTTGCTGTGCTGGAATGGGCCGCACTTTACCAACATTCTTTACGGCTGGGAACCCCCGAGTTGAAAAAAATTGCCGGAAAACAGCAAGTTAGTGTCTTCTACTCTAAGGTGATCCAACCACACCCGTTGCCTTGGGCGCCACTCGTCCTTGAAAGGGTTGGCACAGGCAACCGTCTGTCGGTTTTTTTCCGCCTCGCTTCAACGCATGCGCCTTTACCCATTCCAAGCAAGTAACCACCGCTTGCGCATCACAAGGAGGGCGCCATGCCAGTTTCACACGACCTGTATCAGGACCTGCACTACCCACGCGAAATCGTTCAACAGCGACGTCAGCAGGACAAGACACTGGATCGCCTGCTGGACGACTACGTGGACCTCGACAACCAGGTGCTGGCTGCCGAGTCGATTTCAGCGGGCAACTTTGTGGACGAAGACCTGCGCCACCTCAAGGAAAAGCGCCTGGCCGTCAAGTTCATGATCGAACGGCAGCTGGAGCGCAAGGCCTGATCGGCGACCTATCGCGCCATGCGATCACTGTGGCGCACATTCTCGACTGGTCAAACGACGCAGGCTCGCGCAAGCTGCGTCTGCCCTCGTCATTCGGAGCCGTCGCCTTGTCCGCCTGGATTCAAAACCCCCTGCGCCACCTCGGCCAGCGCCTGCGTACCTGCCCCCCAATCGACACTACGCTGCTGACGCACTTCCAGGGCAAGGCCCGCGAATGCGGCTATACCCTGAGCGAAGGCCAACACCGGGTGATCGAGGCCATGGCCACGCAACTGGCCGCCCTCGAACAGGGCCAGGCACGCAGCCTGTACCTGCATGGCTCGGTCGGCCGAGGCAAGAGCTGGCTGCTCGACGGGTTCTTCCAGACCGTGCCGACCACAGCGAAACGCCGCCTGCACTTTCATGATTTCTTCGCCCGCCTGCACGAAGGCATGCACCGCCACCGCGCCCTGGACGATGCGCTGGGGGCCACCTTGGATGCGTTGCTCGGCGATTGCCAGGTGCTGTGCTTCGACGAATTCCACGTCCACGACATTGGCGATGCAATGCTGCTCACCCGCTTGTTCGGTGCACTGTTCGAGCGGGGTGTGTTCTTGCTGGTAACGTCCAACTACGCCCCGGAAGGGCTGCTGCCCAACCCGCTGTATCACGAGCGCTTCCTGCCGGTGATACGCCTGATCAACAGCCGCATGCAGGTGCTGGAGGTTGGCGGCGACACCGACTTTCGCAGCCTGCCGGCCAACCGCGAGCAACAGCGCTTCACCCAGGGCCACTATGTCTGGCCAGCCGATGCCACGCAGCGCCAGATCCTTGCCGTGCCCGCCGCACAGGCACTCACGCTGGAGGTGAATCGCCGTCCGCTGCGCGCGCTGCACAGCCATGAACGACAGGTGATGTTCGCCTTCGACGACTTGTGCGAACAGCCCACCGCGGTCATCGACTACCTGGCCCTGGCCGAACGTTTCGACCACTGGATCATCGATGGCCTGGATGATCTGTCAACCTGTTCACTGGCGGCGCAGCAGCGCTTCGTCAACCTGATCGATGTGCTGTACGACCAGGACAAATCGCTGCTGGTGCTGGGCAAGCGCAGCCTGGAGCAAAGCCTGGGCGGGGCGATCAACGACCTGATGCGCACCCGCAGCCGGCTGGGGCAACTTCAGCAGATGGGGCCTGCGGCCTGATGGGCCGCGCCTGCCGGTGACACCGCGGCCTTATCCCGCCCGCGGCAGGTCCGCCAGCACACCCTCTATCTCAGGCAGTACCGCCGGGTCATCCAGCGTGGACGGCGCCACGTAGTCCACGCCATCGGCAATCTTGCGCAGCACCGCACGCAGGATCTTGCCCGAGCGTGTCTTGGGCAGGCGCTTGACCAGACGCACTCGATTGAAACAAGCCAGCGCCCCGATCTGCTCGCGCACCTTGGCCACCAGTTCGGCCTGCAACTGTTGTTCGGCAATGCCCTGCCCGTCCTTGAGCACCACCAGCGCCAGCGGTACCTGGCCCTTGATCTCGTCGTGCACGCCGATCACCGCGCACTCGGCCACCGCGGGATGCTGCGCCACCAGGTCCTCCATCTCGCCGGTGGACAGCCGATGCCCGGAGACGTTGATCACATCATCGGTGCGCCCCATGATGTAGACGAAGCCATCATCGTCCAGGTATCCGCCGTCACCGGTGTGGTAATAGCCCGGATAGCTGTGCAGGTAGGCTTGCAGGTAGCGTGGGTGGTCGCCCCAGAGCGTCTGGCTGCAACCTGGCGGCAACGGCAAGGCGATCACGATGGCGCCCTGCTGGTTCGGTCCCAAGGGGCGCCCCTCATCGTCCAGCACCTGGACGTGATAGCCCGGCACCGCGCGATTGCTCGATCCCGGGCGCGCAGCGCTGCCCTCGAGCCCCACGCACGGCGCGGTAACCGGCCAGCCGGTCTCGGTCTGCCACCAATGATCGTGCACAGGTTTGCCACTGACCCGCTCCAGCCACTGGTGCGTGCTGGAGTCGAGTTTCTCGCCGGCAAGGAACAACTGACGCAGCGAACCCAGGTCATGACGGCGGATCAGTTCGCCGTCCGGATCTTCCTTGCGGATCGCACGCATGGCGGTCGGTGCGCAGAACAGTGCATTGACCTTATACTGCTCGACCACCCGCCAGTACGCCGAGGCATCCGGGGTGCGAATCGGCTTGCCTTCGTAGAACACCGTGGTGCAGCCGCTCATCAGCGGCCCGTAGACGATCAGCGAATGGCCGACCACCCAGCCCACGTCGGAAATCCCCCACCACACATCGCCCGCCTGCATACCGTAGACGTGACGCATGGCGTAGCACAGCGCGACCGCATTGCCGCCATTCTCACGCACGATGCCCTTGGGTTTTCCGGTGGTGCCGGAGGTGTACATGATGTACAGCGGGTCGCCTGCGTCGAGCTCGACCGGCGCCACCGGCTCGGCATCGGCCACCGCCGCCTGCCAGTCCAGGTCGCGCCCAGGCTGCAGCTGCGCGCGGGCCTGGGGACGTTGCAGCACCAGCACATGCCCAGGCTGGTGCCGGGCCAGTTGCAGGGCGCGATCGACCAACGGCTTGTATTCGATCACCCTGTCGAACTCCAGGCCACAGGACGCGGTGAGCAGCAGGGTCGGACGCGCATCGTCGATACGCAGGGCCAATTCGTTGGCGGCAAAACCGCCGAACACCACCGAGTGCACCGCGCCGATCCGCGCGCAGGCCAGCATGGCCATGGCTGCCTGCGGCACCATGGGCATGTAGATGATCACGCCATCACCCTTGCCCACGCCAAGCGCGCGCAGCAGACCGGCAAGGCGCGCGACCTCGTCGCGCAGTTGAAGGTAGGTGAAGGTCAGCGCAGCGCCCGTCACAGGCGAGTCGTAGATCAGCGCCAACTGCTCACCGCGGCCTTGCTCGATCTGATGGTCCAGGGCCAGGTAACTGCTGTTCAGGCGCCCGTCAGCAAACCAGCGGTGAGTGCCGTCCGGGTTGTCCTGCAGGGTGAGGGTGGGTTTGCGGTGCCAGGCGAGCTGCTCGGCCTGGGCTTGCCAGAAGCTGGCGGGATCGGTGATGGAATGCGCGTAGCTGTGCTGATAGGTCATTGGTTCGCAACCCGGTACTTGTTGTTATTGAAGGGCGAGCCTTGAGTATGGACCGGCATTGCGCCCCTGCCATCGGACTTAAGTCTCAACCCTTGTGCAGATTTGCAATGGCCTGGCGCAGCTCTAGAATGGCGCCCTTTCCAAGCCATAGGCACGCACCATGCACAGCCTCGAAGACCTCAAAGCCGGCCGACTCCAAGGCATCACCCGCCTTGACCTGTGCGAAGGCCTGACCTGTTTCCCGCCAGAGATCTTCACGCTCGCAGACACACTTGAGGTGCTGAACCTGACCGGCAACGCCCTCTGCGCATTGCCCGACGACCTGCACCGACTGACCCGGCTGAAAGTGCTGTTCTGCTCGGAAAACCGCTTCACCCACCTGCCCCACGGCATCGGCCGCTGCACGCGCCTGGAAACCGTGGGCTTCAAGAGCAACCGCATCAGCCAGGTCGATGCGCAGGCGCTGCCAGCCAGCCTGCGCTCGCTGGTACTGACCGACAACCTGCTCGAAACCCTGCCGCAACAGATTGGCGAGTGCACCCACCTGCAGAAGCTGATGCTCGCAGGCAACCGCCTGACCGACCTGCCCGAGAGCCTCGCCCGTTGCGAACGCCTGGAACTGCTGCGCGTCGCCAGCAATCGCCTGACGGCCCTGCCCGACTGGCTGCTGCACATGCCGCGCCTGGCATGGCTGGCCTATGCCGACAACCCGCTGCCCCAGGCGCTGCGGGCGCCCACGGTAGAGACCGCCGCCCAGCCTATCGACTGGGCGGATCTCACACTGGGCGAAGAGCTCGGCCGTGGTGCCTCGGGTGTGATTCACCTGGCGCATTGGCGCGCACAGCAGGCACCGGTAGCGGTCAAGCTGTACAAGGGCGAGATCACCAGCGATGGCTCGCCCCTGGCAGAGATGAGCGCCTGCCTGGCAGCGGGCGACCACCCGCAACTGGTGCGGCTGCTCGGGCGCATCGACAACCATCCCCAGCGTCGCCCTGCGCTGGTGATGCAACTGATCGATCCGAGCTGGTTCAACCTTGCAGGCCCACCGAGCCTGGACAGTTGCACCCGCGATCGCTACCCCGCAGAGCGCCACTTCAGCCTGGACGCTGTGCAGCACCTGCTGGCGGGTGTCGCTTCGGTGGCCGCGCACCTGCATGCACGGGGCCTGAACCATGGCGACCTGTATGCCCACAATATCCTCTGCGCAGCAGCCGGTGACTGCCTGCTCGGGGACTTCGGCGCGGCATCGTTCCACTCGCCGGCTGCAGGCGCGGCTGGCGAGGCCATCGAGCGCCTGGAGGTGCGCGCCTTCGGTATTCTCATCGACGAACTGCTGGACTGCTGCGAAGAAGACGACACCCGGCTACGCGCCCTGGCCGCGCACTGCCAGCAAGCGGATGTGCTGCGACGCCCAGCGTTCGCCAAGGTAATCGAGGCGCTGCGCAGCCATTGAGAGCACGGGGCCTTGGATCATTTACCTGCCCCAATCCGGTGCAAAGCCCCTAGAATGACGCACTGACCCACAGCCGAGCACCCAATGGACATCGATCAGGCCCGTACCTTTCTGGAAATCGTGCGCTGCGGCAGCCTGGTGGCCGCAGCCGAGCGCCTGTTCGTCTCACAGACTGCCATTTCGGCCCGAGTGCAGCGCCTGGAGCAACAACTCGGCTGTCAACTGTTCGTGCGCAGCCGCAACGGCGCCAGCTTGACCGGCGACGGCGAGGCCTTCGTCACCTACGCCAACCAACTGGTACACACCTGGGAAGCGGCACGCCGTGACCTGCCGCTGCCACAGGGCTGCCAGAAGGTCCTGCACCTGGGGGGCGAGGTGAGCCTGGGCAATCCGCTGATGCTCGATTGGGTCAGCGCACTGCATGGGGCCCTGCCCGATCATGCGATCCGCAGCGAAGTGAGCGACGGCGAAGCGTTGCTGCGCAAAGTGGAAATGGGCTTGCTGGATGCGGCGCTGGTCTATCAACCGACCTATGTCCCGGGGTTGCAAGTCGAACAGTTGATGGAAGAAAAGCTGATCCGCATCCGCCGCGTCGACCTGCCCGAGCCTTACATCTATGTCGACTGGGGCGAAGCCTTCCGACGCCAGCACGATGCGGCCCTGCCCCACTGCGCGCGGCCGGCGCTGAGCTTCAACCTCGGCCCCCTGGCGCTGCAGTTCATCCTCGACCAGGGCGGCAGCGGCTATTTCCGTACCCGTGTGGTGCAGGCCTATCTGGATAGCGGCGTGCTGGAGCGCGTGCCACAGGCGCCGGAGTTCACCTACCCGACGTTCCTGGTCTATGCCCGTGAACGTGACAGCGAGGCGCTGCAACAGGCGCTCGCGCTGCTGCGCCGTCAGGTGGCCGACGGCGCCAGCGACTGGTCACAACGCTGGGACCCGCTGGTCTGAGCGCTGCGTTGCAGCGTTGAGCAAATGACGTTTCAGGCCGGCGATAAGGTCGGTCTGGGTGATCACTCCAACCAGTCGCCCGTCGTCCAGCACCGGCAAGCAGTGCAATCCGTGCTCGCTGAGCAGCGGCAGGAGGCGCTCCAAGGGATACTCGCTACCCACGCTGACCACTTGGCGGCTCATGACCTGCGCCATGCGTGTCGACGGGCGACGGAACAGGCCTCGCCAACTGAAGCGCCCCCGGGCCATCGCCGGGCCAACCAGGTCGCTGAGGCTGACGATACCGACCAAACGCCCGTGCTCCAGCACCGGAAGCGTCTTCAGGTGATGGCCGGCGAGCATCTTCCAGGCCTGTTCCAGGGTCGTGTCCGGCGAGGCGAACTGTACGTCGCGGGACATCACCGCGGCCGCCGTGATCCCGCCCAGGCTGCGCTGCAGGGCGTGCTGCTCGGTGGCCAGGATGATACGTTCGAGTTCATCGCGGGTGACATCGACAAACTCCCCCAGCTCCTCCAGCGCCAGATCCAGGTCTTCTGCGCTGATGCCGACGCGTGCACCGGGCAGTGGGTCATGGGTGTGATGCGGGTCTTTGCGCGGTACGGCGCCCTTGGGATAACGCACCCCGGTCAGGCGGTTGTAGAGCACCGCCACGGCCACCAGAATCAATGCGTTGAGCAGCACTGGCTCGAGCAAATGGTCGCCCATCGCCACCAGCCCTGGGTCAGCCAGCACCACGCTGGCCGCCACACCGCCGCCCGGAGGGTGCAGGCAACGCAACCCGCACATCAGCAGCAGCGAGCCACCCAGGGCCGCTGCGGCCACCCAGAGCTCGCTGCCCAGGCCCTGGCGCATCGCCAATCCGAGGATCCCGGCCAGGGCATAGCTGCCGAGCACCGGCCAGGGCTGCGCCAGCGGGCCGGAATGCACGGCGAACACCAGTACCGCCGAGGCGGCCAACGGGCCAAGCAGGTGCAAGGCGACGGAGGGGCCGTACGCCATGCTGCACAGCCATCCGGCGAGGAACAGACCCAGCAGCGCGCCGACAGCGGCACGCAGCCACTCCCGCGGAGGAATATTCAAAGGCGCCGGTAACAGGCGCAGCAGACGGTTTTCAGAACGCGAGGCAGGCATCGAATCAAGCGCAATCGTATTGGAACAGTAAAAAGAAAGCCCAGCCGAGAGGGTCTGGGCCCTGCATTACCAAGGCAATGACAATGGACTCCGTCCGTGGAGAGATGGAAACCGGAGGGTTTCTTGGCGGGGATTGTGCCGAACGCACCGTTTTGGGGCCAATTCAAAAAACTGCGCCTGGACTGCAATTTTTTTGCTGGATCGGCCCTTGATCGATCACTCAAGGGACTAGAGGCGTGTCAGCGCCCCTTGCGTGGCAACTCGATGCTGACGCGCAGCCCTCCCAGCGGGCTCTCGAGCAAGGTGATCCGCCCTTCCCAGGCCTCGACGATGTCCCGCACGATGCCCAGCCCCAGGCCATGCCCGTCCACCTGCTCGTCGAGCCGCGAACCGCGCTCCAGCACCTGCTCCCGTGCCTCACCGGGAATTCCAGGCCCGTCGTCGTCGACCCAGAGCCGGTAACCCTCGGCAGTTGCCTCGATACCCAGGCGTACCTCGCTGTCAGCCCATTTGCAGGCGTTGTCCAGCAGGTTGCCCAGCAGCTCCAGCAGGTCCTCGCGGTCCCAGGGCAGCAACAACCCCGGTGGTACATCACGCGCCAGCAGCAGCCCCTCGCCATGGATCATGCCCAGCGTGGAGAGCAGGCCAGGCAGCTCCGCATCGCAGTCGAACTGCGCGCCTGGCAAGGCATCGCCCGCCAGGCGTGCGCGGTTCAGTTCACGGGCCAGGCGCTGCTGAATCTGCTCCAGTTGTTCGCGCAGTTGCGCCTGCACTTCAGGCAGATCGCGCAGGCGCTCGCTCGACGCCAGGCTCAGCAGCACCGCCAGAGGGGTCTTCAGGGCATGGCCGAGGTTACCCAGCGCGTTGCGTGAGCGACGCAGACTGTCTTCGGTGTGCGCCAGCAGGTGGTTGACCTGGTCCACCAGCGGTTGCAGTTCGCTGGGCACCTGGGCATCGAGTTGGGAGCGCTGCCCCTGTTGCAATTGGGCGATCTGCTGACGGGCGCGCTCAAGCGGACGCAACGAGCGGGTCACAGTGATGCGCTGCAGGACCAGGATCAACAGCAGCGCCAGCACACCCATGCCCAGGCCGATCTGCTGCAAGCGCCTGAACCCCTCGCGTACGGGTGAATAATCCTGAGCGACGCTGATCGAAATATCCTGACCCAGGCGCCGGTAATCTCCGCGATAGGCCAACAGTTGCTGGCCTTCCGGGCCTAGCTCATGGCCATCCTCCAGCCCCGGGCGCGCGAGCTTGGGCATGTCCAGGTCCCATAGCGAACGAGAGCGCCAGGTGCCCTGCTCGAAATCGATGCGAAAGTAATACCCTGAAAACGGCCTTTGATAGGCCGCCGAGATACGCCGCTCGTCCAGTTGCAGGCCGTTGGGGCCACGGACCAGTGCCACCAGCAGGTTCTCGCTCTCCTTGCGCAGCCCGGCTTCGAGATAGCGCTGCAACCCGGCCTCGAACAACCACAGGGTCACCTGCGCCACCGCCACGCCGACCACCACCAGCACGGCCACCAGGCCGAGGCTCAGGCGTGCCTGGATCGACTTCACCCGTTGCTGCTCCCGGCGTAGACATAGCCCTGGCCGCGACGGGTCTCGATCACGCTGCGGCCCAGCTTGCGCCGCAGGTGATTGACGTGCACCTCGAGCACGTTGGAGTCACGCTCGGTTTCCCCGTCGTAGAGATGCTCGGCCAAGTGGCTCTTGGACAGGACCTGCTGTGGGTGCAGCATGAAATAGCGCAGCAGGCGAAACTCGGCGGCGGTCAGTTGCACATCCACCCCCTCGCGCACGACGCACTGACGCCCTTCGTCCAGGTGCAGGCCCGCCGCCTCCAGGCGCGGCTGGTTGGCCAGGCCACGGGCACGGCGCAGCAGGGCCTGGATGCGCAGTTGCAGTTCTTCGGGGTGGAAGGGTTTGGTGAGGTAGTCGTCGGCCCCGGCCTTCAGCCCTTCGATGCGTTCGGCCCAGGAACCGCGAGCGGTGAGAATGAGCACGGGGATGGCCAGCGCAGCGGCACGCCACTGCGTCAGTACCTCCAACCCCGGCAGACCGGGCAGGCCGAGGTCGAGGATGATCAGGTCATAGGGCTCACTCTGCCCCTGGTAGACCGCGTCACGACCGTCGGCCAGCCAGTCCACGGCATAGCCCTGGCGTTGCAGGCTGGCGATCAATTCGTCGGCCAGAGGCACATTGTCCTCGACAAGCAACAGGCGCATTCAGTCGTCTTCCTCGTCCTTGATCAAAACGCCGGTACGGGCGTCGTACTTGATTTCACGCACCACACCGGCCGGGGTCAGCAGTTCGACCTCGTACTCGTAACGGCCGTGCTTCTCTTCCAGCTCGGCCTCCAGCAAACGCGCCCCGGGGTAGCGCCCCAGGGCTGCGTCGAGCAATTGCTCAAGCGGGAGGATGATGCCCTGCTGTCGCAGTTCCAGGGCTTCGTCCTGGTCCAGGTCGCGGGCGGTCGCCGGCGAGCAGGCGACCCATAATGCCAGTGCCAGACAGGGCACCGCTCGCGGCAGGGTGTTCATCAGTTGTCTCGTTCGTCCTTCAGCACTTCACCAGTCTTGGCGTCCAGGGCCACGTCCCATTCGACGTTCTGCGCATCGCGCAGTTCGACCTTGTAGACATAGCGGCCGTATTCATCTTCGAGCTCGGAATCGGTCACGGTCGAGCCGGGATGCTTGGCCACGGCGGCGGCCTTGAGCTCATCCAGAGACTTGATGGTCTTGGCATTGACCAGTTTGACCACTTCGTCGGGCTGCACGTCCTTGGCGAAGGCGGCAGTGGCACCGAAGGTCAGGGCAGCGGCGGTGAACAGGGCAGTCAACGTTTTCATAGGGTCTCTCCATCGAGGTGCGTATGTTGTCTACGGGGTTAAGATTAACCACCGGTCCTTAACTCAACCTGAAAACAGCTGGCGACATGATAGCGCCGTTCGCAGCCTCCGAGCGCCCGTCGAACCCCATTTGCCTATAATGCGTCCTTGCCCTTCAAGAGACAGCCATGAGCGCCATCCATATCAAGTATCCCGCCCTGACCTTCAAGGCCGGCCGACGCGCCCTGGCGCAGATCCGCGAGCGCGGCCTGCGGGCTGTCGATGTTGGGGTGCTGCCGGGGGCGGCCGGCGGCCCCAAGCCGCTGGGTATACAGGGCCTGGACCTGGCATTGTTCGGCCAGTTGCTGCCGTCGGCACCGCGGCAGCGCTCGCTGATCGGCGCCTCGATCGGCTCCTGGCGCTTTGCCAGCGCCTGCCTGGACGACCCCGTGGCCGGCCTGCGGCGCCTGGGCGAGCTGTATACCGAGCAGGATTTCGCCAAGGGGGTGACGCCCGCGCAGATCAGCCAGAGCTGCCAGCGCATGCTCGACGATCTGCTACAGGGCCGTGACGGCCAGATCCTGGCCAATCCGAACTATCGCCTGAATATCCTGGTGGTGAAGAGCCATGGCCAGCTTGCCCATGATCACCCCGCGCGGCTGGGCATGGGCCTGTCCTCGGTGATTGCCAGCAACCTGCTCGGGCGTTCGCGCCTGGCCCGTCACTTCGAACGCATCATCCTGCATGACGGCCGTAGCGCACCACCACTGGACGCATTGACCGACTTTCCCTCGCGCTGCCTGCCCCTGGACCTGGGCAACCTGCGACAGGCGCTGCTCGCGTCGGGCTCGATCCCGATGGTGATGGAGGGCGTGCGCGATATTCCCGGCGCTGGCAACGGCACCTACCGTGACGGCGGCCTGCTGGACTACCACCTCGACCTGCCCTATCGAGGCGACGACCTGGTGCTCTATCCGCACTTCACCGACAAGGTCGTGCCCGGCTGGTTCGACAAGGCCCTGCCCTGGCGTCGCGGCGATGCCACACGCCTGCACAATGTGCTGCTGATGACGCCATCGCCGCAGTACCTGGCCGCCCTGCCCTATGGCAAGCTGCCGGACCGCAACGACTTCAAGCGTTTCATGGGGGATGCGCCGACTCGCAAGCGCTATTGGTACAAGGCCATCGCCGAAAGCCAGCGCCTGGGCGACGAGCTGCTGGAACTGGTCGCCACCGGGCGGCTGCATGAACGGTTGCAAGCCTTGTAGCAAGCATGCTGGTAGACTGCGCGCATTCTTGATTCACACAGAGTTCTGCCAGCGTGGAAATTTTCAAAGAGTTCACCTTCGAGTCCGCTCACCGCCTGCCCCACGTCCCCGAAGGACACAAATGCGGTCGCCTGCACGGCCATTCGTTCAAGGTCGCCCTGCACCTGACTGGCCCGCTCGACCCGCACACCGGCTGGATCCGCGACTTCGCCGAGGTCAAGGCGATCTTCAAACCGATCTACGATCGCCTCGACCACAACTACCTGAACGACATTCCCGGCCTGGAAAACCCGACCAGCGAAGTGATCGCCAAGTGGATCTGGGAACAGGTCAAGCCGCTACTGCCGGAACTATCGAAAGTGCGTATCCACGAGACCTGCACCAGTGGTTGCGAATACACCGGCGACTGACCACTCGGCCGTCAGGGCTGTGGGTTGGGATGAGGCGGAACGCCAGACTGACTGACAATCAGCGTAAAGCCGCCGCGCTTGCCGATCTGGTCATTGAGGTAGGCGATATTCTCCACCTGACGCCTGACCTGGCGTCCCTTCGGGCTGTAGAGCGTCAGGTTCGGCAACACATCGTTGTCACGCAATGCTGCGGGGTTCAGGCCCGGAATATGCCACAGGGGCGTTCGCTGTGCAGATGTAAGGGTGTATAGCGGAGTGGTCAACTGAATCGGTGGGTCAATAGGCAGCTCGAACGAAGCCCCGATAGGGTCGTTGATCTGGACCCTGGCCGGCTCGTCCACGTTCACGCCCGCTGGCGAGTCGGCGCTATAGAACCCCAGGTAGCCGTTGCGACTGGTGTCGAGCCAGTAGTCGAGCTCGGGCCAGGCATGCGCGTTGCGCCCTTCGTAGGCGGGACGGATCTCGTACACATAGCCGTCGGCATGGCGGTAGACACCGAACCAGAAGCAGTCACTCACATAGCGTTTGTGTGCGTCCTTGCCGAACAAGCCTTCGAGCAGAAACGACTGGATCATCTCCTCGCCGTAGTCCCAACTGGTGATCAACCAGCCATCGTCTCCATTCCAGTCATCGAACTCGACCCAGAACGGCCGGAACATGTCACTGTCCTCTTTCCATTGGCCGACGGTAACAGGGCGATCATGAAGCTGCCATTGGCAACGCGCGTTGAAACTCAGCAGGGGTTGAAACTCGAGACTGGACATACGGCGCTCCTTGAAGTGAGGGAGCGTCAACGCTAAATAGTGCGAGCGCGGCGCAGCAGCCTGAAGCCTTACCCCAGCGACTGCTGCAGGAAAGCAGGCGCGATGTAGCGCTGGTAATGGGCCTCGGAAAGCAGGAAGAACTCCCGGTCGATGGCATCGCGCAACTGCGGCAGCTCCCATTCGCGGAACTCCGGCAGCAGGGCCATGCCGTAGGCTTCCAGGTCACGGATCATGCGGGCACCGCGGGCGATCAACTGGTAGGCCCAGCAGTATTCGGACTGGTGTGCAAGAAAGCGGATCGAGCGCTGTTCGAGCTGCTCGCGCAAACGGTCTTTGTCGAACACTTCAAGCTTGGCCATCATCACCTGCACCAGCAACTGCTCCAGGCGCAGCCAGACGGCACGCTTCTGCTCCTCGTCATAACCGTTCCAATTGATCACTTCATGGTGAAAGCGCTTGCAGCCACGGCAGACGGTGTCTCCGTAGACAGTTGAGCAAAGGCCGACGCAAGGGGTCTTGATGGACTGGTTGGACATGGAAAAACAACGGCTTGGCGGTGGAACACGGCGTCATGTTAGCCCTTTGTCTAACCGGGGTCACTCGTTAAAGTCATCGTCGGCAACTTACCTTCCGTGTTTTTTTGCCGTAGAATCATCCCGCCTTTTCAAGGCAACAATGTCCGTTGGAAGCTGTTTTCAAAGCGTCACGAGCACAGTTCATCCGGTAGAACGGTGTTGGCCCAGGCCATGCTCCCCGCATGGCCCGCGCCAACCCCTCATCAACGCTCCGTTCTACAGGCGTAAAACTTTGAAAGCAGCTTCTGTAAGGATTCTCTGCGACCCTGGCTGGACGGCTCAAAAAGCCGTGATCCGCGCATGGGTGCAGGGAATGCTGGATGAGCGTCCCGGACTCCCTTTAGGGACCACTGATGAGGGTAATAACTGTGCTTGAAGCCTACCGCAAACACATCGAAGAGCGTGCCGCCCTGGGTATCGTGCCCCAGCCGCTGAACGCCGAACAAACTGCAGGCCTGGTCGAGCTGCTGAAAAACCCGCCGGCCGGCGAAGAAGCCTTCCTCGTAGACCTGATCACCAATCGCGTTCCGCCAGGAGTCGACGAAGCTGCCTACGTCAAGGCCGCGTTCCTCTCCGCTGTCGCCAAGGGCGAAGCCAAGTCGCCACTGATCGACCGCAAGCACGCCACCGAGCTGCTGGGCACCATGCAGGGTGGCTACAACATCGAGACGCTGGTCGCGCTGCTGGACGACGCCGAACTGGGCGCCGTCGCGGGCGAACAGCTCAAGCACACCCTGCTGATGTTCGACGCCTTCCACGACGTGGCCGAAAAAGCCAAGGCCGGCAACGTGCACGCCAAGGCCGTCCTGGAGTCCTGGGCTGCCGGCGAGTGGTTCACCTCGCGCCCAGCCATCGCCGACAAGTACACCCTGACCGTATTCAAGGTGCCAGGCGAAACCAACACCGATGACCTGTCCCCTGCCCCGGACGCCTGGTCGCGCCCTGACATCCCACTGCACGCCCTGGCCATGCTGAAGATGGCCCGCGACGGCATCGAGCCTTCGCAGCCAGGTTCGGTCGGCCCACTGGCCCAGATCGAAGCAGTCAAGGCCAAGGGCTTCCCGGTTGCCTACGTCGGCGACGTGGTCGGTACCGGCTCCTCGCGTAAATCCGCCACCAACTCGGTGCTGTGGTTCTTCGGCGACGACATCCCGTACGTGCCGAACAAGCGCGCCGGTGGTTTCTGCTTCGGCACCAAGATCGCCCCGATCTTCTACAACACCATGGAAGACGCCGGCGCCCTGCCGATCGAATTCGACTGCACCAACCTGGCCATGGGCGATGTCATCGACGTCTACCCGTTCAAAGGTGAAGTCAAGCGTCACGACAGCGGCGAGCTGGTCACCACCTTCGAACTGAAAACCGAAGTGCTGCTGGACGAAGTCCGCGCTGGCGGCCGTATCCCGCTGATCGTCGGCCGTGGACTGACCGAAAAAGCCCGTGCCGAACTGGGCCTGGGTGCTTCGGACCTGTTCAAGAAGCCAGAACAGCCTGCCGACACCGGCAAGGGCTTCACCCTGGCACAGAAGATGGTCGGTCGCGCCTGCGGCCTGCCGGAAGGCCAAGGCGTACGCCCGGGTGCCTACTGCGAACCGAAGATGACCACCGTCGGCTCCCAGGACACCACCGGCCCGATGACCCGTGACGAGCTGAAGGACCTGGCATGCCTGGGCTTCTCCGCCGACCTGGTCATGCAGTCGTTCTGCCACACCGCCGCCTACCCGAAACCGATCGACGTCAACACCCACCACACCCTGCCGGATTTCATCCGCACCCGTGGCGGCGTGTCCCTGCGTCCAGGCGACGGCATCATCCACAGCTGGCTGAACCGCATGCTGCTGCCTGACACCGTCGGCACCGGTGGCGACTCGCACACCCGCTTCCCGATCGGCATCTCGTTCCCGGCCGGTTCCGGCCTGGTCGCCTTCGCCGCTGCCACCGGCGTCATGCCGCTGGACATGCCGGAGTCGGTGCTGGTGCGCTTCAAGGGCAAGCTGCAACCGGGCATCACCCTGCGTGACCTGGTCCACGCCATCCCTTATTACGCCATCCAGAAGGGCCTGCTGACCGTCGAGAAGAAAGGCAAGAAGAACGCCTTCTCCGGCCGCATCCTGGAAATCGAAGGCCTGGACGAGCTGACCGTCGAGCAGGCGTTCGAGCTGTCCGACGCCTCCGCCGAGCGCTCGGCTGCCGGTTGCACCATCAAGCTGCCGGAAAAGGCCATCGCCGAGTACCTGCAGTCGAACATCACCCTGCTGCGCTGGATGATCAGCGAAGGCTACGGCGACGCTCGCACCATGGAGCGCCGTGCACAGGCGATGGAAGCCTGGCTGGCCAACCCTGAGCTGCTGTCGGCCGACGCCGATGCTGAATACGCCGAGATCATCGAAATCGACCTGGCCGACGTCAAGGAGCCTGTGCTCTGTGCGCCGAACGACCCGGACGACGCCCGCCTGCTGTCGCAGGTACAAGGCGAGAAGATCGACGAAGTGTTCATCGGTTCGTGCATGACCAACATCGGTCACTTCCGCGCTGCCGGCAAGCTGCTGGACAAGGTCAAGGGCGGTATCCCGACCCGTCTGTGGCTGGCGCCGCCCACCAAGATGGACGCCCACCAGCTGACCGAGGAAGGCTACTACGGCATCTACGGCAAGGCTGGCGCGCGCATGGAAATGCCAGGCTGCTCGCTGTGCATGGGTAACCAGGCACGTGTGCAGACCGGTTCGACCGTGGTCTCCACCTCGACCCGTAACTTCCCGAACCGTCTGGGCGATGCCACCAACGTCTACCTGGCGTCGGCGGAGCTGGCTGCAGTCGCGTCGATCCTCGGCAAGCTGCCGACCGTCGAAGAGTACCTGCAGTACGCCAAGGATATTGACAGCATGGCTGCCGACGTCTACCGCTACCTGAGCTTCGATCAGATCGCCGAGTTCCGTGAAGCGGCGGCCAACGCCAAGATCCCGGTGGTTCAGGCGTAAGCTGAGCAGTCGGTTGTAAATGAAAAGCCCCGGTAGAAATACCGGGGCTTTTTCAATTCCGGACGGATCCCAGTAGGAGCGCAGGTCCCTGTGGGAGCGGGCTTGCCCGCGAAAGGAACACCGCGATGCATGGCACCGGCTACGCCGGTGATCGCGGGGCAAGTCGCAGCGGCGAACCGCCGCTCCCACCGGGATTGGGCAGGCCTCAGATTTTTGAGCAAGACAGTTGCTCCTACACGCAGGTGAGGCGCAGGCTGGAGGCCTAGAAGGCGTCGCCAGGCACCCTCACCCACCCTTCCATCAAGACCCGCGCACTGCGGCTCATGATGGCCTTGGTCACCGTCCACTCACCCTCCGCCTTCCGCGCCTCGGCGCCCACCCGCAACGTCCCGGACGGGTGACCGAAACGCACCGCGCTACGCTCTCCTCCACCGGCCGCCAGGTTCACCAGAGTGCCGGGAATCGCCGCCGCCGTGCCAATGGCCACCGCCGCCGTCCCCATCATCGCGTGATGCAACTTGCCCATGGATAGCGCCCGCACCACCAGATCGATATCGCTCGCCGCCACAGCCTTGCCGCTGGAAGCGGTATACGACGTAGCAGGCGCGACGAAAGCGACCTTCGGCGTGTGCTGGCGGCCGGCGGCCTGGTCGATGTGTTCGATCAGGCCCATACGCACAGCGCCATGGGCGCGGATGGTCTCGAAACGCGCCAGCGCGGCGGCATCGCCATTGATCGCATCCTGAAGCTCGGTTCCGGTGTAACCGATGTCGGCGGCATTGACGAAGATGGTCGGGATACCCGCATTGATCAGGGTCGCCTTGAACGTGCCGACACCTGGCACCTCGAGGTCGTCAACCAGGTTGCCGGTAGGGAACATCGCCCCGCCGCCCTCGCCGTCTTCATCGGCTGCAGGGTCGAGGAACTCCAGTTGCACTTCGGCCGCCGGGAAGGTCACGCCATCGAGCTCGAAGTCGCCGGTTTCCTGCACCTCACCCTCGGTGATCGGTACATGAGCAATGATGGTCTTGCCGATATTGGCCTGCCAGATGCGCACGGTCGCCATGCCGTTGCGCGGGATGCGTGCCGGGTCCACCAGGCCACTGGCGATGGCGAACGAACCTACGGCCGCCGAGAGGTTGCCGCAGTTGCCACTCCAGTCGACGAACGCCTTGTCGATGGCGACCTGGCCGAACAGGTAGTCGACATCGTGATCGGCCTTGCTGCTTGGCGAAAGAATCACGGTCTTGCTGGTGCTGGAGGTCGCACCGCCCATGCCGTCGATCTGCTTGGCGTAGGGGTCGGGACTGCCGATCACTCGCAACAGCAAGGCATCGCGCGCAGGGCCTGGCACCTGGGCGCGCTCGGGAAGGTCTTGCAGGCGGAAGAACACGCCCTTGCTGGTGCCACCACGGATGTAGGTGGCGGGGATTTTCACTTGCGCTACAGATGCCATGAGCACTCATCCTTCAAGGCCCCACACCCCCCCTGTGGGAGCGGGCTTGCCCCGCGATGGCGTCAGAACAGACAGCGATATTGCTCCTGCTGACGCAATCGCGGGACTAGCCCGCTCCTACAGAGTAAAGGCAGGGTTCAGGTCATTAGGCCGTCGCTTCGAGGAAGTCCTGGGCAAAGCGCTGCAGCACCCCGCCCGCCTCGTAGATCGACACTTCTTCAGCGGTGTCCAGACGGCAGGTCACCGGCACTTCGACACGCTCGCCATCGCGGCGGGTCACCACCAGCGTCAGGGTTGCGCGCGGCGTGCGCGCACCGACCACATCGTAGGTCTCGCTGCCGTCCAGGCCCAGGGTCACGCGCGTTGTGCCCGGCTGGAACTCCAGCGGCAACACACCCATGCCGATCAGGTTGGTGCGATGGATGCGCTCGAAGCCTTCGGCGACAATCGCCTCGACGCCCGCCAGACGCACGCCCTTGGCCGCCCAGTCCCGCGACGAGCCCTGGCCGTAGTCAGCACCGGCGACAATGATCAGCGGCTGCTTGCGCGCCATGTAGGTCTCGATCGCCTCCCACATGCGCGTCACCTTGCCCTCCGGCTCGATACGCGCCAGCGAGCCCTGCTTCACGCTGCCGTCTTCCTTGCGCACCATCTCGTTGAAGAGCTTGGGGTTGGCGAAGGTTGCGCGCTGCGCGGTAAGGTGGTCGCCGCGGTGGGTGGCGTAGGAGTTGAAGTCCTCCTCCGGCAGGCCCATCTTGGCCAGGTACTCGCCCGCCGCGCTGTCGAGCATGATGGCGTTCGACGGCGACAGGTGGTCGGTGGTGATGTTGTCGGGCAGCACCGCCAGCGGACGCATGCCGCGCAGGGTGCGCTCACCGGCCAGGGCGCCTTCCCAGTAAGGGGGACGACGAATATAGGTGCTCATCGGGCGCCATTCGTACAACGGCGCAACCTTCGGCCCCTTGTCTTCCTCGATGGTGAACATCGGGATATACACTTGGCGGAACTGCTCGGGCTTGACCGAAGCACGCACCACGGCATCGATCTCTTCGTCGCTTGGCCAGATATCCTTCAGGCGGATTTCCTTGCCGTCGACCACGCCCAGCACATCCTTCTCGATATCGAAGCGGATGGTGCCGGCGATGGCATAGGCCACCACCAGCGGCGGCGACGCCAGGAACGCCTGCTTGGCGTAGGGATGGATACGCCCGTCGAAGTTGCGGTTGCCCGAGAGCACTGCCGTGGCATAGAGATCACGGTCAATGATCTCCTGCTGGATCACCGGGTCCAGTGCGCCGGACATGCCGTTGCAGGTGGTGCAGGCGAAGGCGACGATACCAAAGCCCAACTGCTCGAGCTCCTGTTCCAGGCCGGCCTCTTTCAGATACAGCTGTACCGCCTTGGAGCCCGGCGCCAGCGAGGACTTGACCCAGGGTTTGCGCACCAGGCCGAGCCGGTTGGCGTTGCGCGCCAGCAGGCCGGCGGCGATGACGTTGCGCGGGTTGCTGGTGTTGGTGCAACTGGTGATGGCGGCGATGATCACCGCACCATCGGGCATCTGCCCCGGCACTTCTTCCCAAGCCCCGGCAATGCCCTTTGCCGCCAGGTCGCTGGTAGCCACGCGGGCGTGCGGGTTGGACGGGCCGGCCATGTTGCGCACCACACTCGACAGGTCGAAGGTCAGCGTGCGCTCGTATTCGGCCTTGGCCAGGCTGTCGGCCCACAAGCCGGCGACCTTGGCGTAGGTCTCGACCAGTTGCACCTGCTGGTCGTCACGACCGGTCAGGCGCAGGTAGTCGATAGTCTGCTGGTCGATGGCGAACATCGCCGCAGTGGCGCCGTATTCAGGCGCCATGTTGGAAATGGTGGCACGGTCGCCCAGGGTCAGCGCCCGGGCACCCTCGCCATGGAATTCGAGGTAGGCACCAACCACTTTCTGCTTGCGCAGGAACTCGGTCAGAGCCAGTACCAGGTCGGTAGCGGTGATGTTCGGTGCCAGTCGACCGGTCAGCTCGACGCCGACGATTTCCGGCAGGCGCATCCACGAAGCGCGACCGAGCATGACGTTCTCGGCCTCAAGGCCACCCACGCCGATGGCGATCACGCCCAGGGCGTCCACATGCGGCGTGTGACTGTCGGTGCCGACGCAAGTGTCCGGGTACGCCACGCCGTGATCGCTGTGGATCACTGGCGACATCTTCTCCAGGTTGATCTGGTGCATGATGCCGTTGCCCGGCTGGATCACGTCGACGTTCTTGAACGCCTGCTTGGTCCAGTTGATGAAGTGGAAACGGTCTTCGTTGCGACGGTCTTCGATGGCGCGGTTCTTCTCGAATGCTTGCGGATCGAAACCGCCGCACTCCACGGCCAGCGAGTGGTCGACGATCAATTGCACCGGCACCACTGGATTGACCTGCGCTGGATCGCCACCCTTGTCGGCGATGGCATCGCGCAGGCCCGCCAGGTCGACCAGGGCGGTCTGGCCGAGAATGTCGTGGCACACCACGCGCGCCGGGAACCAAGGGAAGTCGAGGTCGCGCTTGCGCTCGATCAATTGTCCGAGCGAGGCGTCCAGGGTGGCCGGATCGCAGCGGCGTACCAGGTTTTCGGCGAGCACGCGGGAGGTATAGGGAAGGCCGTCGTAGGCGCCGGGCTTGATCGCCTCGACCGCCGCGCGGGTGTCGAAGTAGTCCAGGGCGGTGCCTGGCAGGTTCTTGCGGTATGCGGTGTTCATCATGGAATCAGGCTCGTTCACAGAATTCGGAAGGTTTCACCGCCCCTGTGGGAGCGGGCTTGCCCGCGAATGCGTCAGCAGGTGCGCAGCGGTTGCCCGAACGGACGCATTCGCGGGCAAGCCCGCTCCCACAGGGAAACGGGTTGCCTCTCTATATCTACTCAGCGCTTGTCGATCGGCACGAACTGGCGCTGCTCGACGCCGGTGTACTCGGCGCTCGGACGAATGATGCGGTTGTTGGCGCGCTGCTCGAACACGTGCGCCGCCCAGCCGGTCAGGCGCGAGCAGACGAAGATCGGGGTGAACAGCTTGGTCGGGATGCCCATGAAGTGGTACGCCGAGGCATGGTAGAAATCGGCGTTGGGGAACAAGCGCTTCTGCTCCCACATGGTCTTGTCGATGGCCTCGGATACCGGGTACAGGACCTTGTCGCCCACCTCGTCGGCCAACTGCTTCGACCAGCCCTTGATCACCTCGTTGCGCGGGTCGGACTCTTTGTAGATGGCGTGGCCGAAGCCCATGATCTTGTCCTTGCGCTCGAGCATGCGCAGCAGCTCGGCGGTCGCCTCCTGCGGACTCTGGAAGCGCTCGATCAGCTCCATCGCCGCCTCGTTGGCACCACCGTGCAACGGGCCGCGCAGCGAGCCGATGGCGGCCGTGACGCAGGAGTACAGGTCCGACAGGGTCGAGGCACAGACCCGTGCAGTGAAGGTCGAGGCGTTGAATTCGTGCTCGGCGTAAAGGATCAGCGAGACGTTCATCACCTTCACGTGCAGCTCGCTCGGCTTCTTGCCGTGCAGCAGGTGCAGGAAGTGGCCACCGAGGGTGTCCTCGTCGCTGCTGCAGTCGATGCGCACGCCGTGGTGGGTGAAGCGGTACCAGTAGCACATCACCGCCGGGAACAGTGCCAGCAGGCGATCGGTCTTGTCGCGCTGGGCCTCGAAGGTCAGCTCCGGCTCCAGGGTTCCGAGCACTGAGCAGCCTGTGCGCATCACGTCCATCGGATGGGCGTCGCGCGGGATGCGCTCGAGCACTTCCTTGAGCGCTTGCGGCAGGTCGCGCAGGCCCTTGAGCTTGTGTTTGTAGTCATCCAGCTCGGCCTGGTTTGGCAGCTCACCATAGAGCAGCAGGTAGGCGACTTCCTCGAACTCGGCACCAGCGGCCAGGTCGCGCACGTCGTAGCCACGATAGGTCAGGCCGGCACCGGCCTGGCCCACGGTCGACAGCGCGGTCTGCCCGGCCACCTGGCCACGCAGGCCGGCACCACTGAGTACTTTTGCTTCGGCCATGGTGTTTCTCCTTTCTTGAATTTGTTATGAAGTCTTTCTGGCTAATCTGCAGCGATCGCACCGGCCCCATCGCGGGACAAGCCCGCTCCCACAGAGGAGTGCCTGACCCTTGTGGGAGCGGGCTTGCCCCGCGATGGGGCCGATACCGCCGGCATGGCTTACCCTTTCTTCTGCGCAAACAGCGCATCGAGGCTCTGCTCGAACGCGTGATAACCAATGGCATCGTAGAGCTCCATGCGGGTCTGCATGGTGTCGATCACATTCTTCTGCGTACCGTCGCGGCGCAGGGCGGCGTAGACGTTCTCGGCAGCCTTGTTCATGGCGCGAAACGCCGACAGTGGGTACAGCACCAGCGATACATCGACCGACGCCAGCTCGTCGGTGGTGTACAGCGGCGTGGCACCGAACTCGGTGATATTGGCCAGGATCGGCGCCTTCACCCGGTCGGCGAAGGTCTTGTACATCTGCAGCTCGGTGATGGCTTCGGGGAAGATCATGTCGGCGCCGGCCTCGATGCACGCCTCGGCACGGTCCAATGCCGCATTCAAGCCTTCCACTGCCAGGGCGTCGGTACGCGCCATGATCACGAAGCTGTCGTCAGTGCGCGCATCCACCGCTGCCTTGATCCGGTCGACCATCTCCTGCTGCGAGACGATCTCCTTGTTCGGCCGATGACCACAGCGCTTGGCGCCGACCTGGTCCTCGATGTGAATGGCCGCGGCGCCGAACTTGCACATCGAGCGCACCGTGCGGGCGACGTTGAACGCCGAGGCACCAAAGCCGGTGTCGACATCCACCAGCAGCGGCAGGTCGCACACATCGGTGATCCGGCGAACATCGGTCAGCACGTCGTCCAGCCCGCTGATGCCCAGGTCCGGCAGCCCCAGGGAGCCGGCAGCGACCCCGCCACCGGACAGGTAGATGGCCTTGAACCCGGCGCGCTTGGCCAGCAGCGCATGGTTGGCGTTGATGGCTCCGACTACCTGCAGCGGATGCTCGGCGGCTACGGCGTCGCGAAAACGCTGACCGGGGGTGCTCTTCACAGTCATGACTCACCTCGTGGGCTGTTGTTGTGGGCGTCCTGGTAGTGACGCTCGATATTGCGCTTGGACGCACCGATATGGCGGCGCATCAGGAGTTCGGCCAGCTCGCCGTCACGGTCGGCGATGGCATCGAGTATGCGGTGGTGTTCGGCGAAAGCCTGGCGCGGACGGTTGGGGGTGGCCGAGAACTGGATGCGGTACATGCGCACCAGCTGGTACAGCTCGCCGCACAGCATCTTGACCAGGGTCTGGTTGCCGCTGCCCTGGATGATCCGATAGTGGAAGTCGAAATCGCCTTCCTGTTGGTAGTAGCCAAGCCCGGCCTGGAATGCCGCATCGCGCTCGTGGGTATCGAGCACTTGGCGCAGTTCGTCGATCTGGGCCACGCTCATGCGTTCAGCGGCGAGCCTGCAGGCCATGCCTTCGAGCGATTCGCGGATTTCGTACAGCTCGATCAGCTCGGCATGGTTGAGCGATACCACCCGTGCACCGACATGCGGCACACGCACCAGCAGGCGCTGGCCCTCCAGTCGATGAATGGCCTCGCGCAGCGGACCGCGGCTGATGCCGTAGGTGCGGGCCAGCTCCGGCTCGGAAATCTTGCTGCCCGGGGCGATATCCCCCTTCACGATGGCCGCCTGGATGCGCCGAAAGACATTCTCTGAAAGCGTTTCGGAATCATCTGCAACCGGTGCGAGGGCCTGGGGGGCTTCCAGCATGATTGTCGACACCTTGTAAGTTGATAGCGCCAAAACTAGCCAAATAAAGGTGCGCAGTCAAAGACAAAAACAACATTGTCGACAATTGTCTAATAACGAACTTACCCCACGCTGCCGCGGTCAGATCGCAGCGCGCTGGCGTCAAGACGTCGGCGTGATAGAATGCCGCGCTTCCCAAGGATTACGGATAGTGTGCCTGTCATCATTTCATGCTGTTGACAGATGAACGAGGCGCTTGCGCCCTGCCCCGAACACAGACAGCACCGCGCCAGGACTATGAGACCCACGTTTTATTCACTGTTGTTCAGCCTCGCCTTGCTGCCGGCGCTTGGCCATGCGGCCGAAAAGACCGTGTACGGCCTGAACGAGTACGCCCGCCTGGGCGATCTTGACCTTGAAGTGGCCGCCAAGCTCGACACCGGCGCCAAGACCGCCTCGCTCAGCGCGCGCGACATCAAGCGCTTCAAGCGCGACGGCGAAAGCTGGGTGCGTTTCTACCTGGCCATCGACGCCGCCCACAAGCACCCCATCGAACGCCCACTGGCCCGCGTGAGCAAGATCAAGCGGCGCGCCGGTGACTACAATCCGGACGAAGGCAAGGCCTACACCGCCCGCCCGGTGATCGAACTGAACATCTGCATGGGCCAGGCCCTGCGCACCATCGAAGTCAATCTTACCGACCGCAGCGCCTTCCAGTTCCCGCTGCTGATCGGCTCCGAGGCACTCAAGCACTTCGACGCGCTGGTCGACCCCAGCCTCAAATACGCGGCCGGCAAACCTGCCTGTGCCACCGAAGCTCCCAAAGTAGAGTAATTCCGATGCGCTCTCTTACCCTGCACCTGAAAGTCCTGATCACCGTCCTGGTGCTGCTGGGCGTGACGGTCACCTGCTACCAGATCTTCATCCTGGGCATCCCGGTAACCGAAGACGAGACCGACGACCTGTGGAACATCGACGCCAAGGTCGAGTTCGTTGCCAGTCCCAAGGACCCGGTAAAGATCCAGATGTTCGTGCCGCCGCTGAACCGCGACTACGTGAGCCTCAACGAGAGCTTCATCTCCAACAACTACGGGGTCAGCGTCAATCGCACCGATGGCAATCGCAAGGTCACCTGGTCGGCTCGCCGCGCCAGCGGCAATCAGACCCTCTACTACCGCCTGGTCCTGACCAAGCGCTACAGCACCGAAAAAGCCAAGATCAAGGGCCCGACCTTCCGTGACAGCCTGGCGGTCGAAGGCCCCGAGAAGATTGCCGCCGAAGCGCTGATGGCACCGATCCGCCAGCACTCTGCCGACGTCGAGACCTTCGTCAGCGAGACCATCAAGCGCGTCAACAACCCCAACGATGACAACGCCAAGCTGCTGCTGGCCGGCGACAACTCCCCCATGAAGAAAGCCCAGGTCATCGACCTGCTGCTGTCGATCGCCCACGTGCCGATGGAAAAGGTCCACACCATCCGCCTGGTTGCCGACACCCCGCAAAGCCCTGAACTGTGGCTGCGCAGCTTCAACGGCAACGCCTGGCTGTACTTCAACCCGGAAACCGGCGAGCAGGGCCTGCCCAATGACCGCCTGCTGTGGTGGACCGGCGATGAAAACCTGATCACCGTCGATGGCGGCAAGAAGGCCACCGTCACCTTCAGCATGAACAACAGCGAGATGAACGCCATCCGCCTGGCCAAGCTGACCGACGAGAACACCGACGCCGACTTCCTCGAGTACTCCCTGTACGGCCTGCCGCTGCAAACCCAGCAGACCTTCATGATCATGGTGATGATCCCGATCGGCGTGCTGGTCATCCTCGTACTGCGTAACCTGATCGGCATTCAGACCCTCGGCACCTTCACTCCGGTGCTGATTGCCCTGGCCTTCCGCGAAACGCAGTTGGGCTTCGGCATCGTGCTGTTCACGGTGATCACCGCCCTGGGCCTTTCGCTGCGCTCCTACCTTGAACACCTGAAGCTGCAGATGCTGCCGCGCCTGTCGGTGGTGCTGACCTTCGTCGTGGTGCTGATCGCCGCGATCAGCCTGTTCAGCCACAAGCTGGGCCTGGAGCGCGGGCTGTCGGTGGCACTGTTCCCGATGGTGATCCTGACCATGACCATCGAGCGCCTGTCGATCACCTGGGAGGAACGTGGCGGCGGCCATGCAATGAAAGTCGCCGTCGGCACCCTGTTCGCAGCCTCCTTGGCGCACCTGCTGATGACCGTGCCGGAAGCCGTGTACTTCGTCTTCACCTTCCCGGCCGTGCTGCTGATCCTGGTGGGCTTCATGCTGGCGATGGGTCGCTACCGCGGCTACCGCCTGACCGAGCTCGTTCGCTTCAAGGCATTCCTGAAGAAGGCTGACGCCTGATGTTCGGACTGATCAAGACGTGGAAAGCCCTGGAGGCCCGGGGCATCATGGGTATCAACCGGCGCAACGCGGACTATGTCCTGAAGTACAACAAGCGCCACCTGTACCCGATCGTCGACGACAAGATCATCACCAAGGAGCGCGCACTGGCGGCCGGCATCCATGTGCCGGAGATGTACGGCATCATCGAAACCGAAAAAGAGATCGAGAAGCTCGACGAGATCATCGGCGGGCGCAGCGACTTCGTCATCAAGCCGGCGCAGGGCGCTGGCGGCGATGGCATCCTGGTGGTCGCCGACCGCTTCGAGGACCGTTACCGCACGGTCTCGGGCAAGATCATCAGCCATGAGGAAATCGAGCACCAGATCTCGAGCATCCTCACCGGGCTGTATTCGCTGGGTGGGCACCGCGACCGCGCCCTGATCGAGTACCGCGTCACCCCGGACCAGATCTTCAAGAGCATCAGCTACGAAGGTGTACCCGACATCCGCATCATCGTGCTGATGGGCTACCCGGTGATGGCCATGCTGCGCCTGCCGACCCGCCAGTCCGGCGGCAAGGCCAACCTGCACCAGGGCGCGATCGGGGTCGGCGTGGACCTCGCCACCGGCGTCACCCTGCGCGGCACCTGGCTGAACCGGATCATCAGCAAACACCCGGACACCACCAACGCAGTGGATGGCGTGCAGTTGCCGAACTGGGACGGTTTCATGAAGCTGGCTGCCAGCTGCTACGAGCTGTGCGGGCTGGGCTACATCGGCGTGGACATGGTGCTGGACCAGGACAAGGGCCCGCTGATCCTGGAGCTCAACGCCCGCCCCGGGCTGAACATCCAGATCGCCAACGACTGCGGCCTGACCCAGCGTACCCACGCCGTCGAGGCGCATATCGAGGCGCTGGCCAAGGACGGTATCAGCGAAGATGCCGAGACCCGCGTGCGAGTGGCTCAGGGGCTGTTCGGGCATGTCGTCCAGCAGTGATGCCAGCACAGGCCGTCCCAGCAGGGGCGGCCTGCTCCAACTGGTGCTAGGCACTTTTCCTACAGCGGCCTACAATCCCCGTCCTTGATTTTCATCGCCGTCCATTCCGATGCCGACCTGTACGCTGCACCCCCTGCCCTACCAACCCGACCCTGCGCACTACTTCAGCCGCTTGCGCCTGGCCCCCGGCGCCATCCTGCTCGACAGCGCCCGCCCGGTCGCCGAGCGCGGGCGCTTCGACCTGTTCAGTGCCTGGCCACTGCAACAACTGCAAGCGCAGGACGGCGAAAGCGGTGAACACTATCTGCAGCGGCTGCGCCAGGCCCTGGCAGGACTCGGCGAGGCTACATTGCCCGACGATAGCGAACTGCCGTTCGCCGGCGGACTGATGGGCTACCTGAGCTATGACTTCGGCAGGCGCCTGGAGCATCTACCGCAGCAGGCGACAGACGACCTCGGCCTGCCCGATGCGCAACTGGGCCTGTACGCCTGGGCCGCCATCACCGACCACCAACTGCGCACCAGCCAATTGGTGTTCCATCCCGCCCTGGCCGACAGCGAACGCCAGCGCCTGATCCGCCTGTTCGAGGAGGATGACGCGCCACTCAGCGGAACCTTCAAGCTGCTGTCTCCAATGCAGGGCGATCTTCGTGCCGAGCAGTACCACGCAGCCTTCGATCAGGTACAACGCTATATCCACGCCGGCGACTGCTACCAGATCAACCTCACGCAGCGCTTTCGCGCCCCCTGCCAGGGCGATCCGTGGCACGCCTACCAGGCGCTGCGCAGCGCCTGCCCGACGCCCTTCTCGGGCTTCCAGCAACTGAGCCCCGACAGCGCACTGCTGAGCTTTTCGCCGGAGCGCTTCATCCGCGTCAGCCAGGGCGACGTCGAGACCCGCCCGATCAAGGGCACCCGACCACGCTCGGCAGACCCGGAGCAAGACCTGCGCAACGCCCGCGAGCTGCAAGCCAGCACCAAGGACCGCTCGGAGAACCTGATGATCGTTGACCTGTTGCGCAACGACATCGGCCGTACCTGCGAGATCGGCTCGGTGAAGGTGCCGGAGCTGTTCAGCCTCGAGAGCTACCCCAACGTCCACCACCTGGTCAGCAGCGTCACCGGGCGCCTGGCCGCCGACAAGGATGCACTGGACCTGATCGCCGGCAGTTTTCCCGGCGGCTCGATCACCGGGGCTCCGAAGATCCGTGCCATGCAGATCATCGATGAACTGGAGCCGACACGCCGGGCCCTGTACTGCGGCTCGCTGCTATACCTCGACGTGCGCGGCGAGATGGACAGCTCGATCGCCATCCGCAGCCTGCTGGTCAAGGAGGGTCAGGTCAGTTGCTGGGGCGGTGGCGCGGTGGTGGCTGATTCGGCGTGGGAGGCCGAGTACGAGGAGTCGATCGCCAAAGTGCGGGTGCTGATGGAGACCTTGCAGGGGCTATAGCCGATGATCCGCCCGCAAAGCGGGCGTCACCTATTCGAGCCCGTCTACCCCGCCATTTTTTGTTACCATCGACCCATTACGAGCGCACAGCGCCATACACACGATGGAAACCGCCTGATGAGCCAACCCTTCGACGTCGCCGCCCTGGCCGCGACCTATGCCAGCAAGTCCCCGCAGGACATTCTCAAGCTCGCCTTCGAACACTTCGGCGACGACCTGTGGATCTCCTTCAGCGGTGCCGAGGACGTGGTGCTGGTCGACATGGCCTGGAAGCTGAACAAGCAAGTGAAGGTGTTCAGCCTCGACACCGGTCGCCTGCACCCGGAAACCTACCGCTTCATCGACCAGGTTCGCGAGCAGTACAACCTGCCGATCGAGATCCTCAGCCCGGACCGCGCCAAGCTCGACCCATTCGTCAAGGAAAAGGGCCTGTTCAGCTTCTACAAGGATGGCCATGGCGAATGCTGTGGCATCCGCAAGATCGAGCCGCTGCGTCGCAAGCTGGCCACCGTCAGCGCCTGGGCAACCGGCCAGCGCCGCGATCAGAGCCCTGGCACCCGCAGCCAGGTTGCAGCACTGGAGATCGATTCGGCATTCTCGACGCCCGAACGCACCCTGTACAAGTTCAACCCTCTGGCACAGATGAGCAGCGCGGAAGTCTGGGGTTATATCCGCATGCTCGAGCTGCCTTACAACAGCCTGCATGAGCGCGGCTTCATCAGCATCGGCTGCGAACCTTGCACGCGCCCGGTGCTGCCGAACCAGCACGAGCGCGAGGGGCGCTGGTGGTGGGAGGAGTCGACGCAGAAGGAATGCGGCTTGCACGCGGGCAACCTGATCAGCAAGGCCTGAAAACAAACGGGGCAAGCTCGCGCCTACACAAAATCTGTAGGAGCGGGCTCGCCCCGCGACGGGGCCGCAACGCGGCCCCTGCTTCATGCCAATTCAGTGCACGGGTAACTCAACCCCTTCAAACAGCTCTTCGAGCTCCTGCTTGTTGTGGCACTGGATGGCCTTGGCCATCACTTCGCGGGTCAGGTGCGGTGCGAACTTTTCAATGAAATCGCACATGAAGCCACGCAGGAAGGTGCCACGGCGGAAGCCGATCTTGGTGATGCTGGCTTCGAACAGCTCGCTCGCATCCAGGCACACCAGGTCGCTGTCGAGCTTCGGATCAACCGCCATCTTCGCGACGATACCCACGCCCAGACCGAGGCGCACGTACGTCTTGATCACGTCGGCGTCTGCGGCGGTGAACACCACCTTCGGCGTCAGGCCGCGATGGTTGAACGCTTCGTCGAGCTTGGAGCGGCCCGTGAAACCGAACACATAGGTGACGATCGGGTACTCGGCCACCGCTTCGAGGGTCAGCTTCGGCAGCTTGGTCAGCGGATGCCCCTGGGGCACCACCACGCAACGATTCCATTTGTAGCACGGCATCATGATCAGATCGCCGAACAGCTCCAGCGCCTCGGTAGCGATGGCGAAATCGACAGTGCCGTCAGCGGCCATCTCGGCGATCTGCATCGGCGAGCCCTGGTGCATGTGCAGGGATACTTCGGGGTACTGCTTGATGAAGTTGCTGATCACCGGAGGCAGGGCATAGCGGGCCTGGGTATGGGTGGTCGCGATGGACAGCGTGCCCTTCTTCTCGTTGGAGAACTCCTGGGCGATCTGCTTGATGCTTTCGACCTTGCGCAGGATCTCGCCAGCGGTGGTGATGATGCGCTCGCCCGCCGGGGTGACGCGGGTCAGGTGCTTGCCGCTGCGGGCGAAGACTTCTACGCCCAGTTCGTCCTCGAGGAGACGGATCTGCTTGCTGATCCCGGGCTGAGACGTGTACAGGCTCTGCGCAGTCGCGGAGACGTTGAGGTCGTGGTGCGCTACTTCCCAGATATAGCGCAGTTGTTGAAGCTTCATAGATTCCCCTCGAATCAGCGGTAGGTCACCGGCTGCTGGCAGCAACGATTTATAACTATATTAGTGGTAAGAGAAATAAATCTAGAACTATTTTGTTACACCCCAAGGAAAAGACCTACCGCCAGCCTCAGACTTTCCTACGCCCCAAATGCTGTGCCAACGGCACCATGTATACCGGCACCGGGGACAGTTGCAGCAGCCGCACCGCTGTGCGACCAATCGGTACATCGACACCCGCGCCCTCGGCGTGACTGCCGAAGATCAACAGGTCGACCGCCAGGCGCTGGGCCTGCTCCAGAATCACTTGCGCCGGATCGCCCTGGCGCACTCGCACGGCCTTGATCACTGCCAGATCGGCCGCCTCGCCCAATTCCTCACGAAAATTTTCCAGCACCTGCTGCTCGATGTTGGCCATCACCGTATTGACCCCTTGGGAGTGAAGGCGGTCGAGGGTCTGCTCATCGAGATAGCTTTGCAGCAACGACTCGGCGAACTGGCCCATGGGTTCGACGGCGTGGATCACGTACAACTCTGCGTTGAAGGTCCGCGCCAAGGCCAGGGCGTGTTGCATGACGAAGGGCGCATACACGCCGAGATCGGTGGCGTACAGCATGGAACGGATCATTCGGCCTCCTCCACTGCCGCGGGGGCAGAGCAAGCTACAGCTTAGCAGTGCCGTGGAGAGCCGCTTCGCCGTCCGGCGCAGCGGCCAGCCATAGGCTTCAGCCCGCGCAGTTGCGCCGGTCGATGAACGCCAGCGCCTGGTACAGCGCCTCCATCTTCGGCAAGTGGCAACCGGCCTCGCGAGCACGGGCCAGGGGCTCGCCGTAGATCACCTGCAACTCCAGCGGCCGCTGCTGAGCGTGATCGTGGTACATGCTCGGCCAGTAGTCAGGCATCTGCTCGGTGACCCGGAACAGGTGCTCGGCATAGCCCTCCGGCAGGATATGCCCGCAGGCCCGTGCGCCCTCGACCACTTCGGCCATCAGCCCGCGAACCAGCGCGCGGCTGTCGGGATCAGTCATCAGAGGCGTCGTGCTGGCCTGCAGCAACACTGACAGGCCGTTGTACGGCACATTCCACACCAGCTTCTGCCAGCGCGCTTGAGCGAGGTTGTCCATTGGCTGCGAGTCGACGCCCGCCGCGCGGAACAATTCGGCGCCCTCGGCGACGATGGCTGCGCCGCGGTCATCGCTGGGACCGCTGTGGTAACCCAGGTTGACCGCGCCAAGCGCCTGGTGGCGGATCACCCCGGGCGCTTCGCGGTTCACACAGATAAAGCACAGCCCCCCGAGCAGGTGCATGTCATCGCGCAACGCGCCACGCAACTGCTCCTCGACGCCCAGGCCATTCTGCAGCAACACCACCCTGGCACCGGGCGCAGCCGCCTGGACGATCAGCGGTGCCAACTCGGCGTTACTGGTGGCCTTGGTGCCGATCAGCAACCAGTCGCACGGCGGCATGTCGCTGGCCGAGGCATAAGCCTGGACGTCCATCTGCAACTCCCCGTGCACAGCGCTGCGCAGCGTAAGCCCGTGCTCATGCACCACGCCATATTCGCTGCGCAGCAGAAAGTGCACGTCAAAACCGGCACGCGCCAGCATCAGCCCATAGAAGCCACCGATGGCACCGCTACCGATGATGCCGATGCGTTTGTTACGAGGATCCATACCGCTCTCCTGTCGAAGCGATGACTGTCTGTCCGATTTTTACAGCGAATCAGCCGGTTTGCGATCCTTCACTATACTCAGGCGATAAAGGTCAAATAATCGACACGGAGTCGACGATGTGTGGATTTCTGCCTCACCCTGACGGGATTCCGCTCGAGCTGAATCTTCGCCCGTCTCCCAGCCTGTTCCGTCGGCACCTGCATACCCTGGGGCTTGGCGGCATCGCTTGCAACCACCCGCGTGCCTACCGTCGCGGCACTGCGGTGGAAGTGGTCATTCCCTCACTGGGTGCACAAGCGCGTTATGCCGGTTATGTTGCTTGGTGCCAGCAGCTGGATGCAGGCTACCGCGTGGGCATCGCCTTCACCGACGACCAGGCCCTGTTCGGCGCGCGCATGGGTGAGCAGGTTTGCCATATTCATCATTATTGCCAAGTGCACCAGCAACATGACCTGCACGGCGAACAGGCGCAGGTGCTGGCGCAGCAGTGGATCGCCCAGCATGGCGCAGAATTTTCCGAAGCAGCGCTGGTGGGCGAACACTCCCTGATGTCGCCCCCCTCGGCGAGCCCCCTGCGCGATCCTTGTATCGCGATCGGCCTGCAAGGCAGCTCGCGCACGGCCAGGGCACCTTTTCAGCGCTGACGGCCCCCTGCCCATTGTCGCGCCCGATGTAACGCGCTAAGGTTCGGCTCCCCGCTGCGAACAATCTGCTGCTGGGCCGCACGGGGTTTGCTGGCGGCCGGCACCCGTGACCTGACGAGTAACACGATGGCTGATTTACCGATCGATGACCTCAACGTTGCCTCCAACGAGACCCTGATCACCCCCGATCAGCTGAAGAAAGAGATTCCCCTCAGCGCCAAGGCCCTGCAGACCGTGACTGCCGGCCGTGAAGTGGTGCGCAACATCCTCGACGGCAAGGACCATCGCCTGTTCGTCGTGATCGGCCCCTGCTCGATCCACGACATCAAGGCCGCCCACGAGTACGCCGATCGCCTCAAGGTACTGGCCGAAGAAGTCTCCGATACCCTCTATCTGGTCATGCGTGTGTATTTCGAGAAGCCTCGTACCACCGTCGGCTGGAAAGGCTTGATCAACGATCCGTACCTGGATGACTCGTTCAAGATCCAGGACGGCCTGCACATTGGTCGCCAATTGCTGCTGGATCTGGCCGAGAAGGGTCTGCCGACCGCGACCGAAGCCCTCGACCCGATCTCCCCGCAATACCTGCAGGACCTGATCAGCTGGTCGGCCATCGGTGCCCGTACCACCGAATCGCAAACCCACCGTGAAATGGCCTCGGGCCTGTCTTCGGCAGTCGGCTTCAAGAACGGCACCGACGGCGGCCTGACCGTGGCGATCAACGCCCTGCAGTCGGTGTCCAAGCCCCACCGCTTCCTGGGCATCAACCAGGAAGGCGGCGTGTCGATCGTCACCACCAAAGGCAACGCCTACGGCCACGTGGTGCTGCGTGGCGGCAACGGCAAACCCAACTACGATTCGGTCAGCGTTGCCCTGTGCGAACAGGATCTGGCCAAGGCCAAGATCAAGGCCAACATCATGGTCGACTGCAGCCACGCCAACTCCAACAAGGACCCGGCGCTGCAACCGCTGGTGATGGAGAACGTGGCCAACCAGATTCTGGAAGGCAACCAGTCGATCATCGGCCTGATGGTCGAAAGCCATCTGAACTGGGGCTGCCAGGCCATCCCGAAAAACCTGGAAGACCTGCAATACGGTGTTTCGGTGACCGACGCCTGCATCGACTGGGCGGCCACCGAGAAGAGCCTGCGCAGCATGCACGCCAAGCTCAAGGATGTGCTGCCCAAGCGCCAGCGCGGCTGATACGCACCAACGAAAACGCCGGGCAGATGCCCGGCGTTTTTGTTGGTGCGGTGTCGATTCAGGCCTTGGTCGAATGGCGCTGCTGGCGTTCCATGTAACGCTCGACATAAGAGCATGATGGAATGACGGTGTAGCCCATCTGCTCGGCGTACTCAAGGGCCTTTTCAGTCAGGGCCGCGGCGATACCGCGACCGCGCAGGGCGTTGGGGACGAAGGTGCGATAGATATCCAGCGTCTGCTTGCCCAGGTCCATGTACGTCAGGTAGGCACGATGACCGTCCACATTGGTCTCGAACTGATGACCGGCCTGGTCATGGTGGATGGTCAGCGCTTCACTCATCACTACTCCTCGCAGGTCTTTTGGCAGACCTTTGCCTTGACCGATGGTTTATCCGGCGGAGGAACCTCAACGCCACTCATGCCCCTTGGACCCTGGTCCATCAGCAATCGTTCGACGCCCGGGACACCCAAATAGTAGGCGTGCAACGCGGGATTGCTCAAGGTGCACAGGGCTAAAAATTCCATGAAAGCGGGTTGGGCCGCCGGTGCCGGTCGACACCAAACAGCCTGCCGGATGTTCTACGGGTTAAGACGTTTGAGGACCGTGAAAGTCACCCTTAGTTCAACAAAAAGTTTCCTTGGTACAACCGCTTGCGTCCGATTTGCATGGCCTTCCCACTTTCTTTACAAACCCCGTCACACGCGGCCCCTGGCAACATTTTTTTTGCAGTTCTTGCGCTCTGTCAGTTTACTTACTACAAGTAATGGGTACTATGTACGCCGGCCAGTTTCTCTTTTCCGAGAGATGGCTATTTAATAGAAAGTCCTTGAAGGGGAACACGATGAACAACGTTCTGAAATTCTCTGCTCTGGCTCTGGCCGCAGTTCTGGCTACCGGTTGCAGCAGCGTATCCAAAGAAACCGAAGCTCGTCTGACTGCGACTGAAGACGCAGCAGCTCGCGCTCAAGCCCGTGCTGACGAAGCCTACCGTAAGGCTGACGACGCTCTGGCAGCCGCTCAGAAGGCTCAGCAGACCGCTGACGAAGCCAACGAGCGCGCTCTGCGTATGCTGGACAAAGCCAGCCGCAAGTAATAATCCTCACGGATTGTTATGGAGCCGGCCCACTTGTGGGTCGGCTTTTTTATTGCCCGAAGAACGCCCCTTCTCCACGCCACTCCCGTCACCCGAAAACAAAAAGGCCCGCACGATGGCAGGCCTTTCGGTTCACGCAGGCAAGGGCTTACTGTAGCTCTGGCGGGATGCTCGACACCATCGGTGCGGCACCCTGGCCATTCACCGGGACGGCGATTTCGACCGGCATGCCATCCTCGGCGGCCACCACGTCACGAACCATGTCCCAGTTCATGCGCAGGTTGTTGGCCAGGTCTTCACGCTTGAGCAGCGCATTGATGACGGCCGTATGTTTGTCGACCACCGACGGATTTCCGTGGTCGTCCAACGGCGTGTGAGCTTCGAGATAGACTTTGCCACCACTCACACCGAACTTGTAAGGCTCGTTGATGATCCGCACCGGGGTGCCCACCGGCACCATCTTGGAGAGTGCCACAACATTGTTGTTGAGCATGCGGAAGCAGCCATGGCTGGTGCGCATGCCGATGCCGAACTTCTTGTTCGAGCCGTGGATCAGGTAGCCCGGCAGGCCCAGGGTGAACTTGAACGGACCCAGCGGGTTATCCGGGCCAGCCGGCACGACGGCAGGCAGGATATCGCCGTCAGCGGCATGTTCGGCGCGAATCGAGGCCGGCGGCGTCCAGGTCGGGTTTGGTGTCTTGGCGGTGATCTTGGTGATCGCGATCGGCGAACCCCAGCCTTCACGACCGATCCCCAACGGGAAGGTGTGCACCACGTTCTCGCCTTTCGGATAGTAGTACAGGCGGTACTCGGCCAGGTTGATGACGATCCCCTCGCGTGGCCCGGGTGGCAGGACGTAACGGGTCGGCAGGATGATTTCGGTACCGGCGCCAGGCAACCAGGGATCGACGCCCGGGTTCGCGGCGATCATCTCCAGGTAACCCAGGTCGTTGGCGGTGCCGATGTCGGCGAAGGTGTCTTCGTACTTGGCCTTGATCGTCCGGACCTGGCCGACGACGTCTTCGCCGGGCGGTGGCAATGGCAGCTCCAGCGCGACGGCAGGGCCGGTCAGCAGCAAGGCGGCCAGGGACAGGCAACGGGTGACGGCGGGAAAGCGCGGCAACATCCGGTAAATCCTTCGAAAGAGGGTTCAAGACATTCGATTGTACACCCGCCCGGATTCAAGCGGGAGGCATCGGCAGGCGTTGCAAGGGTTACAAATGATGAAAGGTGAGCTGAGAGCTCCGGCCACACCGGACGCGTACCCCGCCGCTGGGCATCGAGAATGGCCCGGCATAGCGGGCACAGGCGTTCGTCGCGATAGACCGCGCGCTCGACCGACGACCAGCGCGGCTGCGCCGGCAGCAGGCCGCCACACAAAGTGCGGTCGACCGGAGCGCCCAGTTCGAGCTGGCGGGCGGCGAGATGGACACGGACTTCCTGGCAGGCGAACAGGTCGAGCTGCTCGTCGGGCTCGATCAATTGGTAGGCATACAGGGACCAGGCGGGGCGTGGCATCGGGGGCACTCGAAACGGGGGGCGCAACATTAGCCGAAAGCGGCCCCCGATAAAAGCGTCAGAGCAAGGGTTTTATCGTCGGCCAGGCATTATCGAGCAAGCGCTGCTGGGCGCCCTGGGCCGGATGGATGCCGTCGGCCTGCATCATCTCCGCCACCCCACCTATGCCCTCCAGAAAGAACGGCACCAAGGCCACCTTCTTTTCCTTCGCCAACTGCTCATAGACCCGGGCGAACGCGGTGGTGTAGCGCACGCCATAATTCGGTGGCAAGCGCATGCCGAGCAACACCACCTTGGCGCCGGCCTCACGGGAGCGATCAATCATCGAGGCAAGATTTTGTTGCAATTGTTGTGGCGGTTGCCCACGCAGCCCGTCGTTCCCGCCCAACTCCAGCACCACCAGATCAGGCTTGTGCGCTGCAAGCAGCGCCGGCAGCCGCGCCTGGCCACCTGCGCTGGTGTCGCCACTGATCGAGGCATTGACCACACGGTCGGTGAAACCCTCGTCCTTCAGGCGTTGCTCCAGGAGCGCGACCCATCCCTGGCGGGTATCCAGGCCAAAACCGGCACTGATACTATCGCCGACAACCAGCAACGTTCCCGCCGCCGCGCCCTGGGCCAGGCAACACAGGGCCAGACCGGCACTCAACCACCACATTCGCATCGGATTCTCCATGGGCCCCAGCATTCTCGTTGCGCAGAACCTTAGCAAAGTGGTCCCCAGCGCGGAAGGCGACCTCACCATCCTCCACCCGCTTTCTCTCGACCTCGACCAGGGCGACAGCCTGGCCATCGTCGGTGCATCCGGCTCGGGCAAGTCGACCCTGCTCGGCCTGCTCGCAGGCCTTGACCGCCCCAGTGATGGCAGTGTCGTGCTCGCCGGCCACGACCTTGGCCCCCTGGACGAAGACCAGCGCGCACGGGTGCGTGCCGAACACGTCGGTTTCGTGTTCCAGTCGTTCCAGTTGCTCGACAGCCTCAATGCCCTGGAAAACGTCATGCTGCCCCTGGAGCTGGACGGCCGCCGCGACGCCCGCGAACAGGCCCGCACCCTGCTCGAACGGGTCGGCCTGGGCCAGCGCCTGAGCCACACCCCACGCCAGCTGTCCGGCGGCGAGCAGCAACGGGTGGCGATCGCCCGTGCGTTCGCGGCGCACCCGGCAGTACTGTTCGCCGACGAGCCCACCGGCAATCTCGACAGCCATACCGGCGAGCGCATCAGCGACCTGCTGTTCGAGCTCAACAAGGAACGCGGCACCACCTTGGTGCTGGTGACCCATGACGAGCGGCTGGCCAAGCGCTGCCGTCGCCTGATCCGCCTGGACGCCGGACGCCTGGTGGCGCCCCTGGAGCCATGATGACCCGCCTGCCGTTCATGCGCCTGTGCGCCCTGGCCCTGCGCCAACTGCTGCGTGACGCCCGCGCCAGTGAAGTGCGAGTACTGTTCTTCGCGCTCCTGGTGGCCGTCGCCGCCAGCACCGCCATTGGTTACTTCGGCGCCCGCCTCAACGGTGCCATGCAATTGCGGGCCAGCGAATTCCTCGCTGCTGACCTTGTGCTGCAAGGGTCGTCCGCCGCCCAGGCGGCGCAGATCGATGCCGGTACTTCGCGTGGCCTGACCCACGCCCGCGTGGTGGAGTTCACCAGCGTGGTGGCCGCCGATGCCGGTATCCAGTTGTCGAGCATCAAGGCCATCGACCCGGCCTATCCACTGCGTGGCCAACTGCGCAGCGCCGCCACGCCCTATGGCAGCGAGACGCCCGGCGGCGGGCCGGCGGCCGGCGAAGCCTGGGTCGAGGCGCGCCTGTTGGCGGCACTGGGGCTCTCGCTGGGCGACAGCATCGACGTCGGCATGAAGACCCTGCGCATGACCCGCGTGCTGACCTACGAACCGGATCGCGCCGGCAACTTCTACAGCCTCACCCCACGCGTGCTGATGAACATCGCTGACCTGGACGCCACCGGCGTGATCCAGCCAGGAAGCCGGGTCACCTATCGCGACCTGTGGCGCGGCGAGCCGGACACCCTGGTGCAATATCGCCAGGCGGTGGAGAAGGATCTTGCCGCCAACCAGCGGCTGCTCGACACCCGGGATGGCAACCGCCAGATCGGCGGCGCCCTGGGTCGCGCCGAACGCTACCTGAACATGGCCAGCCTGGTCGCGGTGCTGCTGGCCGGTGTGGCCGTGGCGCTGTCGGCCAGTCGCTATGCCGCCCGCCGCCTGGACGCCAGCGCCCTGCTGCGCTGCCTGGGGCTGTCACGACACCAGGCGCTGGGCCTGTACTCGCTGCAACTGGCGATGCTGGGGCTGGTGGCGGCGCTCGCCGGCGCCCTGCTTGGCTGGCTCGCGCAACTGGGTCTGTTCGCCCTCCTGCAGGGGCTGCTGCCCAGTACCGTTCCGCCGGGCGGCATCGCCCCGGCACTGGCTGGCATCGGCACCGGCCTGGTGGCGCTGGCCGGCTTCGCCCTGCCTCCGCTCGCCGCTCTGGGCCGGGTACCGCCCTTGCGCGTGCTGCGCCGTGACCTGCTGCCGGTACCGCCCAGCAGTTGGCTGGTCTATGGCGCCGCATTGTTCGCCCTTGGCCTGATCATGTGGCGCCTGAGCCTGGACCTGCTGCTGACCTTCGCCCTGCTCGGCGGCGGCCTGATCGCCGCGCTGCTGCTTGGTGGCCTGCTACTGCTGGGCCTGCGCAGCCTACGCCGGTTGCTGGTCGGCTCGCCGCTGCCCTGGCGCCTGGGGCTGGGTCAGTTGCTGCGCCATCCGCTGGCAGCCGCCGGCCAGGCGTTGGCCTTCGGCTTGATCCTGCTGGCCATGGCCCTGGTCGCGCTACTGCGCGCCGAGCTGCTGGACAACTGGCAGGCGCAACTACCCAAGGATGCCCCCAACCACTTCGCGCTGAACATCCTGCCAGACGAGCGCGAACCCTTTGCCCAGCGCCTGCGCGAGGTCAATGCCACCTCGGCGCCGCTGTACCCGGTGATCCCCGGGCGCCTCACCCACATCAACGATCAGCCGGTACAGCAGCTGGTGAGCAAGGAATCTACGGGCGATCGTGCCGTGCAGCGCGACCTGAGCCTGACCTGGGCCGCCGAACTGCCCCAGGGCAATGCCTTGAGCCAAGGCGATTGGTGGCAGACGCCCCCGGCGACCGACGGGCCACCCGCGGTATCGGTAGAAGCCGAGCTGGCCGCAAGCCTCAAGCTCAAACTGGGTGACCTGCTGACCTTCGACATCGGCGGCGAGCACCGCCAGGCACGGGTCAGCAGCCTGCGTACGGTGCACTGGGACAGCTTCCAGCCGAACTTCTACATGATCTTCCAGCCCGGCACCTTGCAAGGTTTGCCCGCCACCTACCTGACCAGCTTCTACCTCGCGCCCGGGCACGATACCGACGTGGTCGCCCTGTCGCGGGCGTTTCCGGCGGTGACCATCCTCCAGGTCGATGCGTTGCTGGGGCAACTGCGCAGCATCCTCGCCCAGGTCACCTTGGCGGTGGAGTACGTACTGCTGTTCGTGCTCGCGGCGGGCCTTGCGGTGTTGTTCGCCGGCCTGCAGGCCACCCTGGACGAGCGTATCCGCCAAGGCGCGCTACTGCGCGCCCTGGGCGCCGGCCGTGCGCTACTGGTCAAGGCCCGGCGCATCGAGTTCGGCCTGCTTGGCGCCGCCAGCGGCCTGCTCGCTGCCCTGGGCTGCGAACTGATCACCTGGGCCCTGTACCGCTACGCCTTCGACCTGCACTGGGCGCCGCATCCCTGGCTGCTGGTACTGCCCGTGCTGGGCGCGGTCCTGGTCGGCGGGGCCGGTGTCTTCGGCACCCGGCGGGCACTCAATGCAACGCCACTGAGCGTTCTGCGCGAGACCTGAGCCGACGGCGCATGCTCGCCGTGCCTGTAAGCACGGTGAGCAGCACCATCGGCGCGCCCACCAGCCATGCCAACTGGCTCACATCCAAATGCGGCCAGTGGCTGGCAAGAAAGCCATACGCCGCACCGCTGACCATCTGCAGGAAGAAGAACTGACCGGTGGACAGCCCGATATCCCGCTGCACACAACGCAGCAGCCCTGCCTGGGTCGCCGGAATCACCATGCCAGTGCTCAACAGGATTGCCATCATCGGAACCACGAACGCTCCCGCCACCGGCCCTGCCAGGTGAACGGCCAACCACAGGCCAACCCAGCCGACAGTACCAACAGCGGCCCCGACGGCCAGGATCAGCGCCAGATCATGCTGGCGACTCAGGCGCCGGGCCAGAAAGCTGCCGGTGACATAACCCAGTGCACAGATGGCGATCAGCGCGCCGTATTCGAATGCGCTGAACCCCAGGACAACCTGGAAGGCGTAGGACGATGAAGACAGGAAGCCGAAGTAGCTCATCCAAACCAGGCTAATGCAGGCTGCATGAAAAACGAACGCAGCGTTGCCCAGGTTGCGTCCGTACACCCGCAGCACCAGGCCCGGAGTAACGCCCTGGCCTGTCCCCGGCAGGCTCGGCACCAGGCGCCAGAACACCAGCAGTACCAGCAGGTTGAATACCCCCACCAGCCCCAGAATCCCGCGCCAGCCAAACTGCGGTAGCAAAGCGCCACCCAGCAACGGCGCCAGGCACGGGGTGATGGCGATGGCCGAAGCCAGCGTGGTGAGAATGCCCATGCGCTCGCGCTCGGTGAACACCTCGCGCACCACCATACGGGTGGTCACCGTGCCGACGCAGCCGCCCAATGCTTGCAGCAGGCGGCCGATCATGAAGGGCAGGAAGGACGTGGCGCTGGCCGCAAGCCCGGTACCGCACGCTGCCAGCAGCAGCCCGCCCAGTTGTACTGCCCGCGGGCCGTAGCGATCACACAGCAGCCCGGCCAGCACCATCGACAGCGCATAGCCGACCATGTACATCACCAGTGTGCTCTGCACCTGGCCAAGGCCAACCTGCAACTGCTCGGCCAGTTGCGCCGAGGCCGGCACCATGATGCCCAGCCCGACCTGCGGCACTACCACTGCGGCCAGCAAGGCCACTGACAATCCGGGCCGGTTCATGGCTGCACCCGCGAAGCAAAAGACAATCGGACGGGCGAACGCAGCCCCACCGCAATACGCATGATTCGATGTTCCTTGAATGAAGGTCGGGGACGCCTGCAGGCACGACGCAAAGGCTCTGCGTCACGCGATTGAGGTTAGGGGCGGCGCTGCATAAGATGAAGGCCCATTAGGCCTTCCCGAATATGGACCACTATGGCCAGAGGCAAACAAGCCATTGCCCTAGACCTCGCCCTGCCGTTCGAACTGTCTGCCGGTAGCGCTACCGGCAAGCACCGGCTGCTGCATGGCTTTCTCCAGGAGCTGGTGGTCAGCGGCCATCTGCCACCTGGCACCCTGCTGCCCTCTACACGCACGTTGGCAAAGCGCTGGGGCGTGGCGCGTGGCACGCTGGAGGCGGTGTTCGAGCAGCTCAAGCTGGAAGGCTTCATCGAGCGGCGCCAGGGCGCAGGGTCGCAGGTCACCCTGCAACTGCCCGATACCCTGATCGCATCCGGCAATCCGGCCGGCCAGGCGTCGCTATCGCGGCCGATGCCCGACCCGCAGTCGGTGCAGGCGCAGGTGCAAGCGCGGGTCCCCTTCGTCGCCCGCCTGCCCGACCCGAACTTGCTGGAGCAGCATCTTTTCCCGGCACGCCTGGACGGCGCCGGTCTGCTTGAAAGCCTCCCTGCGCAGGGTGACCCACGCCTGCGCCAGGCCATCGCAGCGCACTTGAAGCTCTATCGGGGTATCGACTGCGAGGCGGATGACATCCTGGTCACCCACGGCATTCGTCACACCCTCGACCTGTTCAGCCGCGTACTGCCCAAGCACCGAGCGCTCGCCGTTGAGGACCCAGGCTATGCCTGGGCCAGGCGGATTTTCGAGCGTTCGGGGCACAGGCTGTTCAGCACGCCGCTCGACGAACAGGGCCTGCGCGTCGATGCCCTTGCCGACCATGAAACACTCGGGGCGGTACAGGTTACGCCCGCCCATCAAGCGCCACTGGGCATCTGCATGAGCGTCGAACGCCGCCAGGCCCTGCTCGACTGGGCGCAGGCACGGGATGCGATAATCATCGAGGACGATTACGACAGCGAGTACAACTATGCGAGTGCACCGCTGCCGGCGATCAAGGCGATCGACCACCACGACCGAGTGCTGTTCTGCGGCAGTTTCAACAAGACCTTGTTCAGCAACCTGCGCCTGGGCTTTGCCGTGGTTCCCCGGCGCCTGCACGCCGAAATGCTGGACACGCTGACGATCTCCGGGCAGGCGCCTGGCGCCCTCGGCCAGCGGGCGCTGGAGCAGATGCTCGGCAACGGCCAGTATGCACGCCACCTGCGCATTGCCCGGCAGACCTACCAGCAGCGCCGCGACCTGCTCATCGACAGGCTGCGCCTGGCACACTGAGGTGCGGATTGCAGGCGAGCAGTCAGGGCTGCATTTCATCCTCTGGTTGCCTGAAGGCTGCAACGAACAGCAATTTTGCCAACAGGCCCACGAGCAGGGCCTGATGCTTCAGCCGCTCGGACTGTTCACCCGTGAACATGCCTGGCCGGCGGGCGTACTGGTGGGCTACGCCTCGTTGAGCGAGGCGCAGATTGCGGTGGCGGGGGACACATTGGGGCGGCTGTACCTGAATGCGCTCACTGGGCGCCGTAGTGGATGCGATTGATGTACCAGGTCGTTTCGCCCGTGGGCGTTTGCACCAGCACCTCATCGCCCTCTTCTTTTTTCAGCAGCGCACGGGCCATGGGCGAGTCGATGGAAATGTAGTCGTTACGGCCGTAGATCTCGTCGTAACCGACGATGCGAAACGTCAGGGTTTCGCCGTCGTCGTTCTCGATCTCGACCCAGGCACCGAAGAACACCTTGCCTTCCTGCTCCGGGGAATAGGCGACGACTTTCACATCCTCGAGGCGCTTGCGCAGGTAGCGGACTCGCCGATCGATCTCGCGCAGCAATTTCTTGTTGTACTGGTAATCGGCATTTTCGCTGCGATCCCCCAGCGACGCAGCCCAGGTCACCTTCTGGGTGATCTCGGGGCGGTAGACGCGCCACAGGTGATCCAGCTCCTTCTTGAGGGCTTCATGACCTTCGGTGGTGATGATGTTGGTACTCAAACCGCTTGCTCTCCTCGGCACAGCCACAGCAGGCGCCTTGGGCCTGCCGGGTTACCGAGCTTAACCAAAAACAGGCGCCGCCACACCTCGCTCAGCGGCGGGTGATCAGGCCCTGGCGTGCAATGCGGGTCAACTGGCCGATGATCTCGCCGGCATCCTCGCCGATCGGGGCTTGGATCACAGCGAGGTCAAAGCGGTCGTTGGCGTAATGGGCAAGGTTGCAAGCCGCCTCGGCGAACTGGATGAGGAAGGCACGGGCCTGGCCCTTGCGGCGCGAAAAGCCGTCGAGATTACGCAGAAGTGTGGGTTGATGCTGGCCACCGAGCAGGATGCGCGGTGTGCGGGATGCCTGGTCAGCAGGCAGTGGGGTCAGGCAAACACTGGTACGTGGGCAACTCATGGTGGTATCTCTGCGCCTCGCGAATCCCGCTGGGCAGCGGTGGGAGGCGTCACCGAACCAGCGCTTTAGCGGTATTTCGGATTGCCCTGGGGCCTCTCCTGCGCCCCGCAAGTAGCTGTTTAAATCGGCGCAAGCGGTATCGTAGAGCGTCGAACGGCAAGCTGCAAGTGGGCGTTCACTTGCAGCTTGCCGCAGGCGGGTTGCAGCGAGATGTCAGCGGGCGATCAGGCGATCCAGCGACAGGCGCCCTGCCCCTTCGACCAGCACCGCCAGCGTGCCGCCCAACAGCGCCAGGGCGAACTCGTAGCCGTTGTTGGACATGAACAGGCCATTGCCGATGTGCACCGAGAAGATCGCGACCACCAGTGTCACGCTCAGCGCCAGCGCAGCCGGGCGGGCCAGCAGGCCGAGCAGCAGTGCCAGGCCGCCAAAGAACTCCGCGCTGCCCGAGAGCAGGGCCATTAGATAGCCAGGGGCCAGGCCAATGCTCTCCATCCATTGACCGGTGCCTTCCAGGCCATAGCCACCGAACAGGCCGAACAGCTTCTGTGAGCCATGCGCCATGAAGATGATGCCGACCAGGATGCGGATGATGCTGAGGCCGAAACCGGCGCGGGTGACGAACAGGGCGTTGAGGGAGGGATTCATTGGGTGAGCTTCCTTGAAATGTCAGGTTGGAATGGCCGCCATCTTAATCAAATTAGCGAATAAGAAAACCGCAAAAAACCCAACAAACAAATCGAAAAAGTCGATTTATCAGCGTTTCGCGACCCGCTCCAAGGCGCTGCGCTCCCGGTTGAATGCCAGGAAGTACTTGTTGACGCTGTTGACGAAGTTCACCGGCCCCATCCCCACCTGCTCCATGGCGATGCGCTCGGTCTGGAAAAACCACTGGTTACCGTTGAGGCCACGGCGACGGGCCTCGGCGCGCATTGCCTGGACGCGTTCCGGGCCGAGGTTGTAGGCGGCAAGAATGAAGGCCATGCGCTCACGCTCATTGAGCTGCGGGCTGGAGAAGAACTTGCGTCGGATCAGCGCGAGGTAGCGCGCGCTGGCCTGAACGTTGCCGTCGACCGTAGCCGTATTGCTCACGCCCACCCGTTGCGCGGCGGCCGGGGTGATCTGCATCAGCCCATGGGCGCCCCCTGTACCACGGGCCTTGGGATCGAATGTCGACTCCTTGAACGCCAGGGCCGCCAGGTTGAGCCAGTCGATCTGCTGCTCGGCGCCGTGCTTCTGCAACACCGCGCGCAGCGACTCCAGGCGCTGGCGGTCCTGGCGGGCCAGCGGATTGTGCACGCGGTACTGGCGTCGATAGATGCGCTCGAAGGCTGCATCCTGGTTGTCCGGCGCGCGGTAAACGGCAAGGAAGCGGTCCACGCTGGCCAGCAACTGCTCGGCATCCTTGCGCACATACCAGCGCATGGCCTGAGGTTGGCTCAGACGCAACTGGGTGTCCAGGCGCAGCTTGGGCATCACCCGCGCCCAGCGCTGGGCGATGGGGCGCTCCACTACAGTCAGGTGATAGATGCCGGCCTGGACCATCTCCAGTACATCTTCGACTGCCAGAGTCGGGTCGACCCACTCGATCTTCACCAGCGGGCGCTTGCGCAGGGCCAACTGCTGGTTGATCTGCTCGATCACCGCACCGGCAGCGCTGGCGGTGGTCAGGGCAATGGTGCGTCCGGACAGCTGCTCGACCCGGCTGAAGGCTCGCTCACCCTTGCGTCCGACCAGCAACAGCGGCACCTGGTCAAGCACCGGCGCACTGACTCCGACGCCCTGCACCAGCCCCGCATCGAGCAATTCGCCAGGCGCGGCAAGGTCGCCTTCACCGCGCTGCAGGGCACCTATCAGTTGTTCCTTGGCGCGCGGGACGATCTGCAGCGTGATTTCCTGACCGTCCGCGACCCGCGCATTGAGAAAATGCTCCAGCGCGCGCAGGCGATAGTACTCGATACCCACCGGTTCGCCCTTGACCTCGCCTGAGCTGTTGCGGCTCTGGTTGACCAGCACCCGCAACACCTTGCTCGCTCGAATCTGCGCAAGGTCGCGACTCTGGCTCGCCGGCACATGCTGCAACGGGCCGGTTTCGCGGGCGATGGCAGGCGCTGCGGCGATCAGCCCGAGCAACAGCAAGGTCGTCAGCAGGGTTCGCAGCATGAAGAAGGGTCCAGAAGTGGTTGGCGAAACCATGCGCCGAGCGGTGCGCATGACAAATGACGGCAAGAGACCATGGCAAACGTTTGAAGTTCTTGGTTTTTCTGCGAACTTGCAGATTTTGCTATGCTGGCCGCCCCGCGGCACGAGGTAGCACCATGCAACTGATCGATATCGGCGTCAACCTGACCAACACCAGCTTTCACGACCAGCAGGCGGCGATCGTCGAACGCGCCTTGGCCGCCGGCGTGGCGCAGATGGTTTTGACCGGCACCAGCCTTGCCGTCAGCGAAGAGGCCATGCTGCTATGCCAGCGCCTGGATGAGGCAGGCCAACACCTGTTCAGCACGGCCGGCGTCCACCCTCACGATGCCAGCCATTGGGAAGGCGCCAGCGAACGCACCCTGCGCGATCTGCTGGCTCAGCCGCGGGTGCTTGCCGTGGGTGAATGCGGGTTGGACTTCAACCGTGACTTCTCCCCCCGTCCACAGCAGGAAAAAGCCCTGGAAGCTCAACTGGCCCTGGCCGCCGAACTGCAGTTGCCGGTCTTCCTGCATGAACGCGATGCCAGCGAGCGGCTATTGGCAATCCTCAGGCACTACCGTGACCAGTTGCCAGCCGCCGTGGTGCATTGCTTCACTGGCGAGCGCCAGGCGCTGTTCGCCTACCTCGACCTGGACCTGCACATCGGCATCACCGGCTGGATCTGTGACGAGCGACGCGGGACGCACCTGCATCCACTGGTAGGCAATATTCCCGAAGGCCGACTGATGCTCGAAAGCGATGCGCCCTACCTGCTGCCGCGCACCCTGCGGCCGAAACCGAAGAGCGGACGCAACGAACCGGCCTTCCTGCCTGAAGTCCTGCGTGAAGTCGCCTTGCACCGGGGTGAAAGCCTTGAGCACTGCGCCCAGCACACCACGGCCACGGCCAAGGATTTCTTCAAGCTCCCTTGACGCATGTCATGAAGGCTTCGCGCGCGAACGGACACAATGATGGCACCTTGCCAATAATGTTTCCGCTCAACTCAGAGAAGACCTACCATGGGTGCCTGGCTTAGCAATATTTCCCTGAAGTACAAATTCTGGGCAGTCAATGCGGTGGCCTTCGTCACCACCTTGCTGCTGGTGCTCTACGCGGTCTACCTGGAGCAGCAGGCCCGCGCCGAATCGGCCCAGGCGCATGCCGTCGCCCAGGCCGAACTGCTGGCCACCTGGCCCGCTGCACAACCCTTCCCCCACCTGCCACAGATGATCACTTGGCAGGAAGGCCAGACCCCGAGCTTCAAAGGCGAGCCCGTCGAGGCACTGCGTGACGGCCAAGGCTGGGTCGCGTTGCCCGCCGCCTGGCTGTTTGGCGACGATCCGCTGCGCGGCGCCCAGGTGCTGCGCCAGGGCAACCAGCACATTGCCGTGCTGGCGCAATCGCCAAGCCTGCGCCAGGTATTCATCGACCGGTTCAGCAACTACGCGGTGTGCGTACTGATTCTCATGCTGGCGATGCTTTGCGCTTCGCAGCTGCTGATCCGCTTCCTGCTCAGCCAGCTCAACACCCTCAAGGATGTGATGCTGCACGTGGAAAAAACCGGCGACCTGTCGGCGCGCGTGCCGCTGGCCTGTGGCGACGAAGTGGGCCAGATGGCCGGAGCCTTCAATGCCATGCAGACGACCTACCACCGCGTAGTCAGCACGGTGGCCCACACTGCCGCGCAACTGGACTCAGGCGCCGCACGTCTGGCCACGAGCATGGACGAAGTACGCCACGGCATGATCGGCCAGCAGAGCGAGACCGACCAGGCCGCGACAGCGATCAACGAAATGTCCGCCACCGTGCATCACATCGCCCAGCACGCCGGCGCCACCCGTGACCTGTCGCAAAGCGCCGACAGCCTCGCCGGCAGCGGCCAGGAAGTGGTCAGTCGGGTACAGGATTCCATCGCCGGGCTGTCCAGTGGCGTGCAGCAGACTGCCGAGATGATTCGCCAACTGGCCGACGACAGCCAGAAGATCAATGGCGTGGTCAGCGTGATCCACAGCATCGCCGAACAGACCAACCTGCTGGCCCTCAACGCCGCCATCGAAGCCGCACGCGCCGGCGACCTGGGTCGCGGCTTCGCGGTGGTGGCCGACGAAGTACGCAACCTGGCCAAGCGCGTGCAGAACTCCACCAACGAGATCACCACCATGGTGTCCGCGCTTCAGGACGGCACCCGTGATGCCGTGGAGTACATGCAAGAGAGCTCCTACAAGGCCGACGACTGCGTCAAGCAGGCCCGCGAAGCCGGCGACGCACTGGCCGAAATCACCCGCGCGGTAGCGCAGATGCGCGAGAGCAACACACAGATCGCCGTGGCCGCCGAGCAGCAGAGCCAGGTCGCCGAGGAGATGAACCGGGCAGTGGTGAGCATCCGCGACGTCACCGAAGAAACCGTACAGCAGACCGTAGGATCGGCCACCACCAGCAATGCGTTGGCGACCCTCGCCGGCGAACTGAACAAAGCCATCGGCCAGCTCAAGCTATAGTCCCGATAAACAGCCTCGATTGGCCCCCTGCGGGGGGCCGCACTAAGCTTTGGACATGACCAAGGGGAATTGTCCATGAGCAAACGTCTGCCGAATCTGCCCGCCTGGCAATGGCGCGGCTACCACCATAATCACCGCCACCCGACCAACCTGGTGCTGCACCTGATTGCCGTACCGCTGTTCATCCTTGGTGCTCTGCTGGTGCTTTCAGGCCTGTTCTCGCTCGACATCACCCAGCTTGCGGTAGGCGTGATCGCGCTGATCGCAGGGCTTGCCATGCAGCGCCAGGGCCATCGCCTGGAGGCCGAGCAACCCGAGCCGTTCAGCGATCGCCAAGACGCCCTTAAACGTCTGTTGACCGAACAGTTCATCACCTTCCCACGTTTCGTCCTGAGCGGTGGCTGGTGGCGTGCCTGGCGCGAAAGACACAAGCATCGGCCCTGAACACGCGGCAAGGCTCAGGCAAACACCGTCACTGTCTGCCGGCTCAAGGCCAACAGGCGGCCATCCGCCGACCATAGGCGGGCTGCGGCATGCCCATAACCATCACGGGCGTGCTCGGTCTCTACACAATACTGGTACCAGTCGTGCGTGCTCAGCTGCGGCAATGGCTGGACGAACTCGATGGTCCAGGTCAGGGTGCTGCCTGCGGCAGGTTGCTTGAGATAAGGCATCAGGCTCGGCGGCCAGGCATCGACCAGCGCCAGCAGGTGCGACACTTCGAGCGGCGCTTCCGGCAGGTCGCGCAGACGCACCCAACCGCCCATCTGGCGCGATGCGTTGCCGCTGAAGGGTAGCCCCCCGATCGCCCAGCGCAGCGCCACCTTGCGCATGAATTCAGGCATGACGCCCTTGATGTAGGGCAACTCCGGTGCCGAATCCTCCAGAGCCTTGAACGGTGGCGCTGGCTCGGCCTGCACCTCCACCACCGACGGGCGTCCAGCACCGAAGTTGCCCTGCACCAGCGTCACCACTTGCCCATCCTGGATCGCACGCCCTAGCAGCGTGCTCACGGCCTTGCCCTCACGCAGCACCTCGGCCTCGAAGCGTATCGGCACATCCGGTGCCGCCGGGCCGACGAAACTGATGGCCAACGAGCGCACTGGCCGCCCATCGCTGATCTTCTGGCACATCGCCTCATAGACCAGCGCCGCCATCAACCCGCCAAACGAAGCGCGGCCCTGGGCCCAGTCTGGTGGGATACTGACCGACGCCGGGTGGCGGCGCACGGCCTCTAGCAGTTCATCGAAATTCATGGAAGTCCTTGGCCTCTATCGACAACGGGGTCAAGGCGCATGGTAATCAGCAGGCTGGCACAGGGCAGCCCGCATATCGGTCATTTACTGGGGTTATCGACGCGACAAGGCTTTGCGCAACGACGCCAAGGTGGCATCGCTGGCACGCTCGGTCTCATGCAACTCGGTTTCCCAAGCCGCCTCGCACGGCGCCAGGTCGGGATGCTCGCGCAACTGCAGCAGCCATTGAACACGATCATGCCAATCGCCCAGATCCCCTTGCGCCTGCTTGAGCAGCCTCTGAAGCTTCTTCCCTGCATGGCGCAACTGCGGGTAGGCCTCATCGCCGTAGCGCACCCGCTTGATCAACAGACGCAAGCGATGCCGGTCGTGGGCCGGATCGTCGATGGCCGCTTCCAGCTTGCGCCATTGCTTGCGCAGGCGTTTGTCGATGCGCGTGCCCAAGTCATTCGCCAGGCCTTCGCGTTGCGAAGCACGCAGGAACAGGGGGAATGAATCCAGTATCGCCAGCAGCCGGGTCAACTGCGGGCTGGCAGCGACGCTGGCGAAAGCTGCCGCCCTGCCCTGCAGGCGCCGCTGCCCGGCCTGCACGTACCCAGCAGAGATCAACTGATCGGCCAGCACCTCACGGTCGCGCAGAGGCGTGGTGAGCGTGCCCAGCGATTTCGCTGCATCCTCCAACTGTTCGACACCCGGCAGCGCGCGCAAGGGTCGCAGCAGACTGCGCAGGCGCCTGACACTGGTGCGCAGGTCGTGCAGGGCTTCGCTGTCGGTATCGGCGGCCAGGCGTTCCCGGCAGGCCAGTAGACGCACCTGCAGGGCCAGGACCTGAGCGACTACATGATCGAGCATCGCGGGCATATCAGCCTCCTCGGTCAACGGCCTGCACGGGACTCACGGATATAGAAACGTGCCCGCTCGGCTTTGCTGCTGCACCCCTCGAACGCCTCGAACTGCTGCTGGGTCTTGGCTCCAGTCAGCAATGACAGCGCCTTGGAGTAGCTCACGGTACCGGCAAACCCTTCGGCCTTGGCGAGGTCGAGTTCCTTCCAGGCCGCATCCAACTGAGTCGCGCAACTGTCGCGATAGGCCGTCTTGCCCGCACAGCCAGCAAGGGCCAGGGCAATCAGGGGAAGGCAGATCCAGGCTTTCATCGGGCATTACCTCAAGAAGGACAAAACAGTCGCTGTTCGACGGCCGGCAACGTGAAAAGTGCCATGCTCAGCGTAGCCCAGCGCGCAACGACATTGAAGCACCGGCACCAATGGGTGCATTGTTGGAATACGCGCGAAATGCCTTGGGGGAAAAAGTATGAGCAAGCGTGTCGCACTGGTGCTCGGTTCGGGCGGTGCCCGGGGATATGCGCACATCGGCGTGATCGAGGAGATCGAGCGTCGCGGCTACGAAATCGCCTGCATCGCCGGTTGCTCGATGGGCGCGGTGATTGGTGGCATCTATGCCGCCGGCAAGCTCGACGAATACCGTCGCTGGATAGAAAGCCTGGACTACCTCGACGTGCTGCGCCTGGTGGATGTGAGCTTTCGCCTGGGCGCCATTCGGGGTGACAAGGTATTTGGACAAATCCGCAAGATCGTCGGCGAGATCAACATCGAACAACTGCGAATCCCCTATACCGCCGTCGCCACCGACCTGACCAACCAGCAGGAAATCTGGTTCCAGGAAGGCTGCCTGCACCAGGCCATGCGCGCCTCGGCGGCGATTCCCAGCCTGTTCACGCCCGTCATGCAGGGCAACCGCATGCTGGTCGATGGCGGTATTCTCAATCCATTGCCGATCGTGCCGGTGGTGTCCAGTCACTGCGACCTGATCATCGCGGTCAACCTCAACGCCACCAATCAGAAGCAGTACCAGTTGCCGGTGATCGAACGCCCCGCGGCGTTCAGGATGCGTTTCGAATCGGTGATCAGTTCGCTGGGGTCGCGCATGCCGTTTCGCCGCAAGCCGGCCGAGCAGCTGATGCGCATCGAGCAGGAAATCGTCGCCGAACGCATGAGCCAGACAAACCCGTGGCTGAGCGACCCCGCCGACCCGGAAAGCCAGCAACCGGCAGCGGCCCCGGAACGCGAAGGCGCCCCCAAGTCGGCGACCGGTTCGTTCATCATCGATAACGTCGGACCTGCATCGCTACTCGACCTGATCAACCAGAGCTTCGAGGTGATGCAGACCTCGCTGGCACAGTACAAGATCGCCGGGTATCCGCCGGATGTACTGATCAACGTGCCGAAGCGGGTATGCCGGTTCTTCGAGTTCTACAAGGCGCCGGAGCTGATCGCACTGGGGCGTGAGATTGCGCGGGATACCCTGGACAGTCATGAGGGGGAGCAGCGCTAGGCAGGAATATCGGCGCTGACTTTTTCGCGGGCCTGACCGCGAAAATACCTGGAGATGCCGAAAACGAAACAGGCCGCATAAGCGGCCTGTTTCGTCACGACAACAGCACTCAGTAACGGGTGATGTCGGCGCTGGCTTCAAGTTGCTTGCGGAAGGCAGCGAAGTCCTGCTGGCCGGCGCGCGAAGCGAGGTAGCGACGAATCTGCACCTTCTCCTCGTCGGAGGCGGCAGCACCTTCGTTGACACCCTTGAGCTGCAACACTACCAGGCTACCGTCACCCAGGACGACACTGCCGTAGACCGGCTTGTCCTTGGACTCAGGCTTGGCCATGCGGAACGCGGCCTGCAGTTCGGCTGGGTCGATGCCTTCCTGGTTGCGGGTCACCGCCTCCTGCACCTTCCACTTCTGCCCTTCCTGGTCGGCGCCCTTGGCGATCGAACCATCACGCAGGCCGGCAATCAGCTTGTCCGCCTTGGCCTTGAGCTCGGCGGTCGCCTTCTCCTTGGCCAGGTGTTCTCTGATGTTCTTCGACACAGCTTCCAGCGCCAGTTGCTCCGGCTTGCGGTGCTCTTTCACACGCAGCACCACCACGGTCTCCGGGTCCAGCTCCAGGGCACTGCTGTTGGCGCCTTCGTCCATCACCTCTTCACTGAACGCAGCCTGGATCACCGAACGGTTGGCAGTGATGCCCTCGCCGCCTTCACGGCCGAACGGTGCCGAGGTCTGTACCTTCAAGCCCAGTTCCTGAGCAGGCTGCGCCAGGTCGGAGGCTTCGAAGGCCGAGTCTTCCAGTTGCTTGGTGACTTCAACGAACTTCTGCTCGACCTGCTGGGTTTTCAGCTCGTGGGTCAGCTTGTCCTTCAGGCTGGCGAAGGTAGGCACTTCGGGCGCCTCGACGCCCAGCAGCTTGATCAGGTGATAGCCGTACTCGGTGCGAACCGGTGCCGACACCTGGTCCTTGTTCAACTTGTACAGGGCATCCTCGAAGGCCGGGTCATAGACACCCGGACCTGCAAAGCCGAGGTCACCGCCATTGGCCGCCGAGCCCGGATCCTGGGAGAACTCCTTGGCCAACTTGGCGAAGTCTTCACCCTTGGACAGGCGCTGCTGAATCTCTTCGATGCGGGCCTTGGCCTGGGCATCATCGGTCTTGTCGTTGACTTCGACCAGGATGTGCGCAGCGCGGCGCTGTTCCGCGAGGTTGGCGATTTCCTTTTCGTACAGCGCCTTGAGCTCGTCTTCGTTGACCGAAACCTGGTCGAAGAACGCAGCTTTCTTCAGCTCGATGTAATCGATGACCACCTGATCAGGGGTCATGAATTCCTTGGCGTGCTGATCGTAATGCGCCTTGATCTCTTCATCGCTCACCTTGACTGCGGCCGGGTTGGCCTTGAAGGTCAGCGAAGCGAAATCGCGGGTCTGGTTTTCCAGACGGGCGAAGGCGTCGACTTGTTTGTCGGTAACGAAGCTGCTGCCTGCCAGGCCGGTACGCAGCTGGCCGATGAGCATTTCCTGGGCGAGCATTTCGCGGAACTGCATGCGGCCGTAGCCCATCTGGCGGATGACGGCGTCGAAGCGCTCGGCGCTGAACTTGCCATCGACCTGGAACTCAGGCGTCTGCAGGATCAACTGATCCAGTGCCGCCTCGGAGAAAGAGAACTTGGCGTCTTCGGCACCCTGCAACAGCAGCTTGCGGTCGATCAGCCCCTTGAGTGCCGCCTCACGCAGCATCTTCTCGTCCAGCATCGCCGGATCGAAATCCTTGCCCAGCTGTTGCATCAGCTGGCGGCGCTGCATGTCAACGGCCTGGCTCAGCTCGTTCTGGCTGATGGTCTGGCCATTGACCTTGGCGGCATCCTGGCTGTGGCTGGCCGCCTGGAAGATGGCCTCGAAACCGGTCAGTGCCATCAGCACGACGATGAGGCCAATGATGGTCTTGGCAATCCAACCCTGTGAATTGTCCCTGATATTCTGCAGCATGCGTCCCCCAGAAACGGTCGTACCACTGCATCGACAACCGCGGAGAGTGGGTAGAATCCTGATAAAAGAAAGGCGCATCCGAGGATGCGCCTTTTCTTAGCAAACGTGGCAGGCGGGAACGTTTGCGGCCCCCGCCGCTACGTGCTCGGACCTGGCCAGGCCGGGTCCGGCTGAAAGAGACGACTTAGTTGACGGCGTCTTTCAGGCCTTTGCCAGCTTTGAAGCCTGGAACCTTGGCGGCAGCGATCTTGATCGCCTTGCCGGTTTGCGGGTTACGGCCGGTGCGCTCAGCGCGCTCCTTGACGGAGAAGGTACCAAAGCCAACCAGAACGACGTCGTCGCCTGCTTTCAGGGCACCGGTTACGGAATCAATTACTGCGTCCAGCGCGCGGCCGGCTACAGCTTTCGGGATGTCAGCAGAAGCGGCGATAGCGTCAATCAGTTCCGACTTGTTCACTCTAAGTCCCCTTATATCTCTATTGAGTTTGTTTCTAAGTATGTAATGAAAAGCTTATGAAACGATCATTGGGTGGCCTGTTGACACTGGCGTGCCGCTTTATAGCAAGGGCCCGAAAAAGCTGTCAACCGAAGGCCCCCAATGAGATACGAACTAGTGCGTGCTAATTCTTTCCTTAGCATCGCTGTCGCGCTTCTCTTCTTTCGCGACAATCTCCGGAGCCACATCTGGCAAGGGCTCCGGGGCGTATTGCAGCGCAATTTGCAGGACCTCGTCAATCCATTTAACCGGTTTGATTTGCAGATCCTGTTTTATATTTTCAGGAATCTCCTTCAGGTCACGCACATTTTCCTCGGGAATGATGACTGTCTTGATCCCGCCGCGGTGCGCAGCAAGCAGTTTTTCCTTCAGCCCGCCGATGGCAAGCACCTGACCGCGCAGGGTGATTTCACCGGTCATCGCCACGTCGGCACGCACCGGAATCTGGGTCAGCGCCGAGACCAGTGCAGTGCACATGCCGATACCGGCACTCGGGCCATCCTTGGGCGTAGCGCCCTCGGGCATGTGGATGTGCACGTCGTGCTTCTCGTGGAAATCGGCAGCGATACCCAGGCTGCGGGCGCGGCTGCGTACCACGGTCTGTGCGGCAGTGATCGATTCGACCATGACATCGCCGAGCGAGCCGGTCTTGATCAACTGCCCCTTGCCCGGAATCACGACCGCCTCGATGGTCAGCAGCTCACCGCCGACCTGGGTCCAGGCAAGGCCTGTGACCTGGCCGATCTGGTCCTGGGTTTCGGCCAGACCATAACGGAACTTGCGCACACCCAGCAGGTGCTCGAGCTGGTCACCGGTAACCTTGACCTTCACCTGCTTGTTGCCGGCATGCTCCTTGACCACCTTGCGGCAGACCTTGGCAATCTGGCGCTCCAGACCACGCACACCGGCTTCTCGGGTGTAGTAGCGGATGATGTCGCGGATCGCGGCGACGTCGACCTCCAGCTCTTCCTTCTTGAGGCCGTTGGCCTTGACCTGCTTGGGCACCAGGTACTTGACCGCAATGTTGACCTTCTCGTCCTCGGTGTAGCCGGGCAGACGAATGATCTCCATCCGGTCCAGCAACGCTGGCGGAATGTTCATCGAGTTGGAGGTGCACAGGAACATCACGTCCGAGAGGTCGTAGTCGACTTCCAGGTAGTGATCGTTGAAGTTGTGATTCTGCTCCGGGTCGAGCACCTCGAGCAGTGCCGAGGCCGGATCGCCGCGCATGTCGCTGCCCATCTTGTCGATCTCGTCGAGCAGGAACAGCGGGTTGCGCACCCCGACCTTGGTCATCTTCTGAATCAGGCGACCCGGCATCGAGCCGATGTAGGTACGGCGGTGACCACGGATCTCGGCCTCGTCACGCACACCACCCAAGGCCATGCGCACGAACTTGCGATTGGTGGCCGCGGCGATCGACTCGGCCAGCGATGTCTTACCCACGCCGGGCGGCCCGACGAGGCACAGGACGGGACCACGGATCTTCTTCACGCGCTTCTGGACCGCGAGGTACTCGAGGATACGCTCCTTCACCTCTTCCAGGCCGTAGTGGTCCGAATCGAGGATCTCTTCAGCCTTGGCCAGATCCAGACGCACCTTGCTCTGGGCTTTCCAGGGCACCTGCACCAGCCAATCGAGGTAAGAGCGCACCACCGTGGCCTCGGCGGACATCGGCGACATCTGCTTGAGCTTGTTCAGCTCGGCCTGGGCCTTGGTGAGGGCATCCTTGGGCAGGCCAGCAGCATCGATACGCTTTTTCAGCTCCTCGACTTCGTTGTGGCCTTCGTCGCCGTCGCCAAGCTCCTTCTGAATGGCCTTCATCTGCTCATTCAGGTAGTACTCGCGCTGGCTGCGCTCCATCTGCTTCTTGACCCGGCCACGGATGCGCTTCTCGACCTGCAGCAAGTCGATTTCGGCGTCCAGCAGCGCCAGTACGTGCTCGACACGGGCAGACAGGTCGATGATCTCGAGGATTTCCTGCTTCTGCTCGATCTTCAGCGCCATGTGTGCGGCCATGGTATCGACCAGGCGCCCCGGCTCTTCGATGCTGTTGAGCGAGGACAGCACTTCGGCAGGCACTTTCTTGCCCAGCTGAACGTACTGCTCGAACTGCGACAGCAGGCTGCGCACGAACACTTCGGACTCGCGCTCGGCCGCCTCGACCTCGTCGATCAGGCTGACTTCGGCGCGAACGTGGCCTTCGACCTCGGTGAAGCGCTCGACCGCACCGCGCTGCTCGCCTTCGACCAGCACCTTGACGGTGCCATCAGGCAGCTTGAGCAGTTGCAGGACGGTAGCGATGGTGCCGACGCGATACAGGGCATCTTCGCCCGGATCATCGTCGGCTGGATTCTTCTGGGCCAGCAGGAGGATCTGCTTTTCGCCCGTCATTGCGGCCTCTAGGGCTTCGATGGACTTCTCGCGTCCCACGAACAGCGGGATAACCATGTGCGGATAGACGACGACATCGCGCAATGGCAAAAGAGGCAAGTCGAGGGTGGTCTTCATGATTTCGCCTCTACAGCGGCCTTGTGGCCGGAAACCGGTGGAAATAGTGCTTGGAGCTAATGTGGGGGCAGGTCCGCAAAAATACAAGCGCTGGCGCCAGAAAAGCAGAAAGGGGCCCGCGGGCCCCTTTCTGCTTCAACGTATCAGGCGTGCGACTCAGGCGTCAGGCACGGCCTTGGCTTGCGGCTCGTTGTTCTCGTAGATCAGCAGCGGCTGCGAAGTACCGTCGATGACGCTCTCGTCGATCACCACCTTGCTGACATCCTTCTGCGAAGGAATCTCGTACATGGTGTCGAGCAGCACGCCTTCGAGGATCGAACGCAGGCCACGGGCGCCGGTCTTGCGCTCCAGAGCCTTGCGAGCAACGGCCTTGAGCGCGTCGCTGCGGAACTCGAGGTCCACGCTTTCCATCTCGAACAGCCTGGCGTACTGCTTGGTCAGGGCGTTCTTCGGCTCGGTGAGAATCTGCATCAACGCAGCTTCGTCCAGCTCGTCGAGCGTGGCCAGAACCGGCAAGCGACCGACGAATTCCGGAATCAGGCCAAACTTGACCAGATCGTCCGGCTCGACTTCGCGCAGCGACTCACCCACCTTCTTGCCTTCCTGCTTGCTGCGCACTTCCGCGCCGAAACCGATACCACCTTTGGTGGAGCGGTTCTGGATGACCTTCTCGAGACCCGAGAATGCGCCACCGCAGATGAACAGGATGTTACGCGTGTCGACCTGCAGGAACTCCTGCTGCGGGTGCTTGCGGCCACCCTGGGGCGGCACGGAAGCCACGGTGCCCTCGATCAGCTTCAGCAATGCCTGCTGCACGCCCTCGCCCGAGACGTCACGGGTGATGGACGGGTTGTCCGACTTGCGCGAGATCTTGTCGATCTCGTCGATGTAGACGATGCCCATCTGGGCCTTTTCCACATCGTAGTCGCACTTCTGCAACAGCTTCTGAATGATGTTCTCGACGTCCTCACCCACATAACCGGCTTCGGTCAGGGTGGTGGCGTCGGCAATGGTGAACGGCACGTTCAACAGGCGCGCGAGGGTTTCGGCGAGCAGGGTCTTGCCCGAGCCGGTAGGCCCGATCAGGAGGATGTTGCTCTTGCCGAGTTCGACCTCGTCGCCCTTCTTGTCACGCTGGTTCAGGCGCTTGTAGTGGTTGTACACCGCTACGGCAAGCACCTTCTTGGCGCGCTCCTGACCAATGACGTACTGGTCCAGGATACCGCTGATTTCTTTCGGCGAAGGTAGTTTGTGCGCGTTGCTCTCGGCCTGGGCTTCCTGCACCTCCTCTCGGATGATGTCGTTGCACAGGTCGACGCACTCGTCGCAGATAAATACCGAGGGCCCGGCAATCAATTTGCGCACTTCGTGCTGGCTTTTGCCGCAGAAGGAGCAATAGAGCAATTTGCCGTTGTCCTCGCCGTTACGGGTGTCAGTCATTCGATCGATCCAATCCGGTAGGCTTGCAACACAAGATGAAGGCAATTGCGGGCTTTTTCAAGTCCGCAGGCGGGCCCTTTCGGCGCCCGCCCGCTCTGGCGCCTGGGCTCAGGATACCAGTTGCCGCTTGTCGTAGACCGAGTCGACCAGGCCGTACTCGGCCGCGCGCGAGGCGCTCATGAAGTTGTCACGCTCGGTGTCGCGCTTGATGGTCTCGAGGTCCTGGCCGGTGTGGAAGGCCAGCAGCTCGTTCAGGCGCGCCTTGATGCTGAGGATTTCCTGGGCATGGATCTCGATGTCGGTCGCCTGGCCCTGGAAGCCGCCCAGCGGCTGGTGAATCATCACGCGCGAGTTCGGCAGGCAGTGACGCTTGCCTGCCGCACCGGCTGCCAGCAGGAAGGCGCCCATGCTGCAGGCCTGGCCGATGCAGATGGTGGAGACGTCCGGCTTGATGAATTGCATGGTGTCGTAGATCGACATGCCTGCGGTGACCGAGCCACCCGGCGAGTTGATGTACAGATGGATATCCTTGTCCGGGTTTTCCGCTTCAAGGAACAGCAGCTGCGCCACAACCAGGTTGGCCATGTAGTCCTCTACAGGACCCACCAGGAAGATCACACGCTCCTTCAACAGGCGCGAGTAGATGTCGTAGGCACGTTCGCCACGGGCGGACTGCTCGATAACCATCGGGACCAGACCGCCTGCGGCCTGGATGTCAGAGCTCTGCTGAATATAAGAATTGCGGGACATGTCCTGCACTCACTCCCAAATAGTCATGGCTTTAATAACGCACAAGCCAGCCCGAAGGCTGGCTTGTGGGGTTTCCTACGAGAGTAGCAAATCACTCAGCTTCGGCAGGAGCCTGTGCTGGCTTGACAGCCTCTTCGTACGAGACCGACTTGTCGGTCACAGTCGCTTTCTGCAGGACAGTATCTACAACTTGCTCTTCCAGCACAACCGAACGGACTTCGTTCAGTTGCTGGTCGTTCTTGTAGTACCAGTTGATGACCTGCTCAGGCTCCTGGTAAGCGGAAGCCATTTCCTCGATCATCTCGCGAACCTTGGCATCGTCCGGCTTCAGCTCGAACTGCTTGACCACCTCGGCGACGATCAGGCCCAGGACCACACGGCGCTTGGCTTGCTCTTCGAACAGCTCGGCCGGCAGTTGCTCAGGCTTGATGTTGCCACCGAACTGCTGGACAGCCTGCACGCGCAGACGGTTGACTTCGTTTTCCAGCAGGGCTTTCGGCACGTCTACCGGGTTGGCGGCCAGCAGACCGTCCATGACCTGGTTCTTGACCTTGGCCTTGATGGCCTGGCGCAGTTCACGCTCCATGTTCTTGCGAACTTCGGTGCGGAAGCCTTCCAGGGTGGATTCCTTGATGCCGAACTGGGCGAAGAAGGCTTCGTTCAGCTCTGGCAGCACAGGTGCGGAAACGCTGTTGACAGTGATGGTGAACTCGGCGGCCTTGTTGGCCAGATCCAGGTTCTGGTAGTCCTCGGGGAAGGTCACGTTGACGACGCGCTCTTCACCGGCCTTGGCGCCAACCAGGCCATCTTCGAAGCCCGGGATCATGCGGCCGGAACCCAGTACCAGCTGGGTGCCCTTGGCCGAACCACCGGCGAAGGCCTCACCGTCGATCTTGCCGACGAAGTCGATGTTGACCTGGTCGTCTTTCTCGGCAGCGCGCTCGACGGCCTCGAAACGGACGTTCTGCTTGCGCAGCACTTCCAGCATGTTGTCCAGGTCGGCGTCAGCGACGTCGGCGTTCAGGCGCTCGACGTTGATCGACTCGAAGCCGGCAACGGTGAATTCAGGGAAGACTTCGAAGATGGCGACGAACTCGAGGTCCTTGCCTTTCTCGAACGACTTAGGCTCGACAGCCGGGGCGCCAGCCGGGTTCAGCTTCTGCTCGACCACGGCTTCATAGAAGGAGGCCTGGACCAGGTCACCGAAGGCTTCCTGGCGGGCAGCGTCTTCGTAACGCTGACGGATAACGCTCATTGGCACCTTGCCTGGACGGAAGCCCGGGACCTTGGCGCGACGGGCAGTCTGTTGCAGACGCTTGTTGACTTCGTTCTCGACGCGCTCGGCCGGAACGGCGATGGTCATGCGGCGCTCGAGAGCGGAAGTGTTTTCAACAGAAACTTGCATGGATATTCCTCGTTGCACAGACGTTAGCCGGCGATAGCCCGACTCCAGAATCAAGGGCGAATATTCTAGTGACTCACGCACCAGAAGTCACCCCACTCGGGACGACGGACAACCACGCCGGTCGATTTCGTTTACAGGCCAGCGCAAAAACGCGCCAGGCCTCGTTACTCAAGGGATGCGCGCCATCTTTGAGGGCGCATTCCGAAAAAACCTGTCAAACAGTTACAACTGCAGAATCGGGCCGTTACTGCGGGTCGATTTCATTGAACTGGCAATATTCTTCCCACGACATACCCAACGCCTCAGCCACCTCGCGGTGAGTCTCCAGGCGCATGGCCTGCAATTGCTCCGGGTTTTCGGCGATCAACTGCAGGGCCAGCTCCCAGGGCTCGATACCCTGCTCCTGAGCCGCATCCTCGAACGCCCACTCTACCTGCTGGGCCTGCTCGCGCGCGTCAAGCTCGCGGATCTCCTCGAGCAATTGCGGGTTGGCTTCGCGAAAGCGCTGCAGCGCCAACGCCTGGCGCGCTTCTTTGGCAATCATCGGTATTTCCCCTGCCGGTCACCGACCGGTGTTTCAACCGGCTGAAATCTATCAGCTTTTATAGCGTTGCCACCAGAGGGCAAGCCCCTCAATCCTTCCGCTCGACAGGTGCGCACGCCAGCGACCGCTGCCGCCAGCTCGGCCAGGCCTGTTGCCAACCCCGCTCATGCGTCACACCCGGCAGGGAAACCAGTTCGAGGCAACGCGCCTCGCCCAACTGCCGAGCATAAAACGCCGCAACGTCAGCAGGCACCTGGCGATCCTCGGCACCCAGCAGATGGCGCTGGGGAATACGCGCCAGGCGTTCCCGATACTGTAAAGGCTCGAGCGAACCTTCCAGCGGCGTCAGCTCAAGCATTCGCGCCCATTCGGCCGGACTCAGATTGCCGGCCAGGGTCTGGACCTGCCACACATCCTCACGCCGCCCCGCCAGCAACAAGGCAAGCGCTCCGCCGCCGGAGTAGCCCACCAGCTCGAAGCCCTGATTGCCATAACGCGCTTTCAGCCGGTCGAGCGCTTGACCAAGACTGTCCAGCACCTCAGGGGAGAAGCGCCGACTGGTCCACAGCGCCGGCGTGCATCCAGGGACGCTGACGAACTGACAGGGCCTGGCCATATATAAGGAAGGTGTCGGATCCTGCATCGCCAGGTCGACCACTAGACTCTGCCGCGGCGTAGGGTCCAGACTCGGCTGCGAGGGCGTGACCCAGGCATGGCCATCACCCTCCAGATAGACCCGCAGCACGTTGGCGGTAGGCATCTGCGCGGGCGCCACGACCAGCAGTGGAAAGCTTTCCAGCGCCAGCACCTGCACCTCACGACCGTACTCGGCAGCCCTGTGCTCGAGCGCCTCGCGCGGCGACTGGCAAGCTGCGAGCACAAGAGCACCCACAACAGCCAGTACACCCCTGCCCCACATCGAAATCAGACGAAGCTGAGGTTGTGACGCTGGGCGCCATAGACCACACGAGCAGCGGTGATCAGTTGGTGAGGGATCTCGACGTAAGGTACGTCGGAGTTGCTCAGCGCCATGTCGAACAGCTGCACCAGCACGGAATTGCGGCGCACCAGGATCACATCAGACCAATCGGTATTGGTCATCGCCACCGGAATGAAGTCCGAACGCTTCATGAAGCTGCCGAGCGCTTCGAGCACACCCAGGTTCTGCTTGGTGCCATTGTCACTGAAGCAGCAGTCGTTGAGCATCATGATGCCGTCCGGACCAAGCAGCTCCTGGTAATACATCATGTCGCGCAGGACGTACTCGTACTGGTGGTTGGCATCCACGTAGACGAAATCGAACTGCTCGATGCCGGTCTGCTCACGGATTCTGTCGATCGCACCGATGGTTTCGGAGCGAATTACCGTGACCTCGGGCATGTCGACGAACTTTGATACACACTCCTGGTACAAGCGGTCCCAGGTCGCATCGTCGTGCAGCGAGCCACCATAGTAGTACTCGTAGTCGTCCACCGGAGAGACCCAAGGCGGCAACTGATCGAATGGACTGTAAGCCTTGTTCGCCTCCTTGCTCCAGCTGTCGGCCAGCACCATGCGCTCTGGCGTCAGTGCTGCGCGCAGCTTGAGGGCGTTCTCGCCGCGCAGCACACCGAGCTCGGCAACCACCGGGCGTTTTTCCAGCGCATTGAAAACCGCGCCGACCACGTAATACAGACTTTCCCTATGCGTGCTGCAGACTTTCATGTTCGTTCCTTTTTATTCGCGGAATCGCATCAACGCCAAACGCCAAGCAAGAATCCGACCAGCCGCCAACACCGAGGCACAACCCGCATGAACACTGGACTGGGAGGTGATGCCGAATGATGAACACAAAAAATCCCGCCAGCGAACTGACACGGATGCGCCAGAATTCCGCTGCCCTGGGAATTTGCTGCAGAAATGAAAAATGCCGCACAAGGCGGCATTTTCAGGAGGTTTTCATGCGCTTGAGCGTGCATTGAAAACAGAAGATGGTGCGGACGAAGAGACTCGAACTCTTACAGCTTGCGCCGCTGGAACCTAAATCCAGTGTGTCTACCAATTTCACCACGTCCGCGTGATGCGCTTAAAACAAAGGCGCCTGATTATACAATCAAGGCGCCTTCGAAGAATATGGGGTGGACGATGGGAATCGAACCCACGACAACTGGAATCACAATCCAGCGCTCTACCAACTGAGCTACGCCCACCATATTGCGGTGTTACGTTATCTACTTGCTTGCCTAAGCTGCCTTATGGCGCACCCGGCAGGACTCGAACCTGCGACCATCCGCTTAGAAGGCGGATGCTCTATCCAGCTGAGCTACGGGCGCATATTCAATCTGCTTTCCATTACGATTGCAAATCAATTTTCAGCCTTACCGAACGAGCTAACAAATCCGCTCATTCTGCCTGACTTTGCTAACCAGTGCTAGGTTGTGCCCGACAAGTGCGACGAATGTTATAGACGAGCCGAAAGGTCGTCAACACTTTTTTCAAAAAAATTTAAATTATTTAAGGGGTTAGGGGATTTGCCCGACCACGCGCCTTTGCCCTCGGCCCGGCTCGTGCGAGAATGCGCCCTCTTTATTGTTCCCTTCTCGATGGTTAATCACGCGTCTATGACTGCACACCTTATAGATGGCAAGGCGATCGCCGCCAACCTGCGCAAGCAGATCGCCCAACGTGTCGCCGAGCGCCGCCAGCAAGGCCTGCGCACGCCAGGCCTGGCGGTGATCCTGGTCGGCACCGACCCGGCCTCCCAAGTCTATGTTTCGCACAAGCGCAAGGACTGTGAGGAAGTCGGCTTCATCTCCCAGGCGTTCGACCTGCCCAGCGACACCACGCAGCAAGCCCTGACCGAGCTGATCGACCGTCTCAACGACGACCCGGCCGTCGATGGCATCCTGCTGCAACTGCCGCTGCCAGCGCATCTGGACGCTTCGCTGCTGCTCGAGCGCATCCGTCCGGACAAGGACGTCGATGGTTTCCACCCCTACAACATCGGTCGCCTGGCCCAGCGCATCCCGCTGCTGCGCCCATGCACCCCGAAGGGCATCATCACCCTGCTGGAAAGCACCGGGCAAGACCTGTACGGCATGAACGCGGTGATCGTCGGCGCCTCCAACATCGTCGGTCGCCCGATGGCCATGGAACTGCTGCTGGCCGGTTGCACCGTCACCGTCTGCCACCGCTTCACCAAGGACCTGGCCGGCCACGTCGGCCGCGCCGACCTGCTGGTGGTAGCGGCCGGCAAACCGGGCCTGGTCAAGGGTGAGTGGGTCAAGGAAGGCGCCATCGTCATCGACGTGGGCATCAACCGCCAGGAAGACGGCAAGCTGGTGGGCGATGTGGTCTACGAGACTGCCCTGCGCCGCGCCGGCTGGATCACGCCGGTTCCAGGTGGCGTCGGGCCCATGACCCGTGCGTGCCTGCTGGAGAACACCTTGTATGCGGCTGAAGAGCTGCACAAGTAATCGTTCTCGGCACACAGCAATGAAAAACGGCACCCCAAGGGTGCCGTTTTTCATTAGACGGTGAATCTACCAACGCTATCGCGGGAGCGCAGGGCTGCCCGCGTGGAGGTCAGTACGCTCGGCAACTGATCACTTGCGCGCCTCCTCCCACGACTTGAGCAGCTCGTTGTAGCTGACCGTCTCGCCCTTGGGCTTTTCGTTGGCCAGCTTCGGTTTCGGCGCACCTGGCTGGTCGAACCAGTACTGCGCATCGCGCTCTGGGTTGAGCTTGGGCGCACAGGTGGCCTGGGCATTGGAACGCTGCAGCCGCTCCATCATGCGGTCCTGGTCACGGGCCAGGCCGTCGAGGGCCTCCTGCGGGGTCTTCTCGCCACTGGCCACCTCGGCGATATGACTCCACCACAGCTGCGCCAGGCGCGGATAGTCAGGCACGTTGGTGCCGGTCGGGGTCCACTGCACCCGTGCCGGGCTGCGGTAGAACTCCACCAGCCCACCCAGCTTGGGCGCCATCTCGGTCATGGCCTGGGAGTTGATGTCTGACTCGCGAATCGGCGTCAGACCGACGATGGTCTTCTTCAGCGACACGGTTTTCGAGGTCACGAACTGCGCGTACAGCCATGCCGCGAGACGCTGCTTTTCCGGGGTGGACTTGAAGAAGGTCCAGGAACCGGTGTCCTGGTAACCCAATTTCATGCCCTCCTCCCAATACGGCCCCTTCGGCGACGGCGCCATGCGCCACTTCGGCGTGCCATCGGCGTTGACCACCGGCAGCCCGGGCTTGACCATGTCGGCGGTGAAGGCGGTGTACCAGAAGATCTGCTGGGCGATATTGCCCTGGGCCGGCACCGGGCCTGACTCGGAGAAGGTCATGCCCTGCGCTTCCTTCGGCGCATAGGCGCGCATCCAGTCCACGTACTTCTGCGTCGCGAACACCGCTGCCGGGCCGTTGGTGTCGCCACCGCGGGTGACGCTGGAGCCAACGGGGTGGCAGTCCTCAACGCGAATGCCCCACTCGTCCACCGGCAAGCCATTGGGCAGGCCTTTGTCGCCGCCGCCGGCCATGGAGAACCAGGCGTCGGTGAAACGCCAGCCGAGCGAGGGGTCTTTCTTGCCGTAGTCCATATGGCCGTAGACGCGCTTGCCATCGATCTCCTTGACGTCCTCGGTGAAGAACTTGGCAATGTCTTCATAGGCCGACCAGTTCACTGGCACGCCCAGCTCGTAGCCGTACTTTTCCTTGAACTTGGCCTTCAGGTCAGGGCGTTCGAACCAGTCGGCGCGGAACCAGTAAAGGTTCGCAAACTGCTGGTCAGGCAACTGGTAGACCTTGCCGTCTGGCGCGGTGGTGAAGGAAATGCCGATAAAGTCTTTCAGGTCGAGCGTAGGCGAGGTGTAGTCCTTGCCTTCGTTGGCCATCAGGTCAGTGATCGACTGCACCTTGCCATAGCGAAAGTGCGTGCCGATCAGGTCGGAATCGTTGACCCAGCCGTCGTAGATGTTCTTGTCCGACTGCATCTGCGTCTGCAGCTTCTCCACCACATCGCCTTCCTGCAACAGGTCATGGGTGAGCTGGATGCCGGTGATCTCGCTGAATGCCTTGGCCAGGACCTTGGATTCATACTCATGGGTGGTGAGGGTTTCCGACACCACGTTGATCTTCATCCCACGAAACGGCTCGGCGGCCTTGATGAACCACTTGAGTTCCGCCATCTGCTGCTCGGCACTCAAGGTGGAGGGCTTGAACTCGCTGCCGATCCATTTTTTCGCCGCGTCCTCGTACTGATCGGCCCACGCCGTGCCCTGCAGGCCGCCGAGCAGCAGCGCCGCGGCCAGAGTCAAATGTCGCCGCTTGTTGTCGTTATCGAACATTGTGATCTCCCGATTGAAATGATCCGCCGCCCCGGGCTAACCCCAGCGCAGCACCACCACGAGCCAGGCCAGCGACAGCAGCGAGGCCACCCACAGCGGCCAGTCGCTGGCGCCGATCACCGCAAGGTGCAGGTAGGCACTGGCCAGCAGGCCGATGAACAACCGATCGCCACGGCTGGTGACGAGCGGCAGGAAACCGCGCCGCTCCACGCAGGGGCGACGCAGCTCGAACACTGTCATGCACGACAGCAGCACACCGACGGCGACAAAGAACAGCGCCGTGGGCAAGGTCCAGGCCATCCACTCCATCGTTGCGCCCTCCTATACCCGACCCAGGGCAAAGCCCTTGGCCACATGGTTGCGGACAAACCAGATCACCAGCATGCCAGGCAGGATGGTCAGCACCCCGGCCGCAGCCAACACCCCCCAGTCGATACCCGAGGCCGACACGGTGCGGGTCATCACCGCCGCGATCGGCTTGGCGCTCACCGATGTCAGGGTTCGCGCCAGCAGCAGCTCGACCCACGAGAACATGAAGCAGAAGAAGGCCGTCACGCCGATCCCGGAGCCAATCAGCGGTATGAAGATCTTCACGAAGAAGCGCGGGAAGCTGTAACCATCGATGTAGGCGGTTTCATCGATCTCTTTCGGCACCCCCGACATGAAGCCCTCCAGGATCCATACCGCCAGTGGCACGTTGAACAAGCAGTGGGCCAGGGCCACGGCAATGTGGGTGTCGAACAGGCCGATGGACGAATACAGCTGGAAGAACGGCAGCAGGAACACCGCCGGTGGCGCCATGCGGTTGGTCAGCAGCCAGAAGAACAGGTGGCGATCACCGAGAAAGCGATAGCGCGAGAAGGCATACGCGGCCGGCAAGGCCACCGCCAGTGAGATCACCGTGTTCAGGCACACGTAGTACAGCGAGTTGAGGTAGCCGCTGTACCAGCTCGGGTCGGTGAAAATGACCCGATAGTTGTCAAAGGTGAACGCCTGCGGCCACAGGGTCAGCCCGCCCAGGATCTCGGTGTTGCTCTTGAACGACATGTTCAACAGCCAGTAGATCGGCACCAGCAGGAAGAAGAAGTACAGCAGCAGCGGCACCGCTTTGCGCAAGGTCATGGCCTAATCCTTGTCGGCGTGGGTCATGGCGGTATAGAACAGCCACGACACCAGCAGGATGATCAGGAAGTACACCAGCGAGAACGCCGCCGCCGGCCCCAGGTCGAACTGTCCTACCGCCATGCGCGTGAGGGTCTGGCTGAGGAACGTGGTGGCGTTGCCCGGCCCGCCACCGGTGAGCACGAAAGGCTCGGTATAGATCATGAAGCTGTCCATGAAGCGCAGCATCACCGCGATCAGCAGCACGCTCTTGAGCTTCGGCAGCTGGATATGGCGAAACACCGCCCAACCCGAGGCGCGATCGATGCGTGCAGCCTGGTAATACACATCGGGAATGGCGCGCAACCCCGAGTAGCACAGCAGTGCCACCAGTGAGGTCCAGTGCCAGACATCCATCACCAGCACGGTGACCCAGGCATCCAGCGGATCGCCTGCATAGTTGTAGCTGACCCCAAGCTTGGCCAGGGTGGCGCCAAGCAGCCCGATATCGGCGCGGCCGAAGATCTGCCAGATGGTGCCGACCACGTTCCACGGGATGAGCAGCGGAATGGCCATGATGATCAGGCACACCGAAGCCATGCGCCCCTTGGTCGGCATGGTCAGGGCAATGGCGATGCCCAGCGGGATCTCGATCAGCAGCACGCAGCCCGAATAGATGAACTGACGCAGCAGTGCATCGTGCAGCGCGGGGTCGCGCAACACCTGGCGGTACCAGTCGGCGCCAACGAAATAGCGGTTGGAGGCGTCGAAGATGTCCTGCACCGAGTAATTGACCACCGTCATCATCGGCACCACGGCGCTGAAGGCCACCAGCAGGAACACCGGCAGCACCAGCCACCAGGCCTTGTTGTTCGGCACCTTGTTCATGGCGTGGCCTCCAGCAGCAGGTCATCGACATAGAGCATCAGCCATTGCGCTGGCAGGCTGACCCACGCGCGCCCTTCAGGCAGGGGACGGTCCTCACCCATGCGAGCCTTGAGGGTGACGCCACCCAGCTCCAGGGTGAGGATGCGGTAGGTGCCCAAGTCTTCTATATCCAGGACCTGGGCCTCGAAGGCATCATCGATCGGACGGTCCCAGACCTGCACGAACTCCGGGCGAATCCCTACCTGCAAGCGCTCGCGCGGTTGCTCGGCGAGGCGCTCGCGCAGGCCATCCGGCAATGGCAGGTGCAGACCGCCGAAACTCACGCCATCGGCTTCGGCATGCACTTCGATCAGATTCATCCCGGGGCTGCCAATGAAGTAGCCCACGAAGGTATGGCGCGGGCGCTCGAACAATTCGCGCGGGGTGCCGAACTGGACAATGCGCCCACCGTGCATCACCGCGATCTTGTCAGCGAAGGTCGATGCCTCCAGTTGATCGTGGGTGACATAGATCATGGTGATGTTGAACTGCTCGTGAATCTGCTTGAGCTTGCGCCGCAGCTTCCACTTCAAGTGCGGGTCGATCACCGTCAGCGGCTCGTCGAAAAGGATCGCCGACACATCGTCGCGCACCAGGCCGCGGCCCATCGAAACCTTCTGCTTTTCGTCGGCGCTCAGGTTGCGCGCCTTTTTCTTCAGTACCGCCCCCAGGTCGAGCACCTCGGCGATCTCTTCGACGCGCGCCCTCACCCGCTGCTCATCCAGGCCCTGGTTACGCAGGGGGAAGGCCAGGTTGTCGAATACGCTCATGGTGTCGTACACCACCGGGAACTGGAACACCTGGGCAATGTTGCGCTGCTGCGGCGACAGCGCATTGACCGGTTGACCGTCGAACTGCACCTCGCCCTGGGACGGACTGAGCAGGCCGGAAATGATGTTGAGCAAGGTCGACTTGCCGCAGCCGGACGGTCCGAGCAAGGCGTAGGCCCCGCCCTGCTCCCAGACATGCTCGAGCTCGTGCAAGGCATAGTCGCCAGCGCCGGAGGGCTGGCGGCTGTAGCTGTGGGCCAGGCGATGCAAGCGGATCTCGGCCATCAGCGGCGCCTCCCCTGACGCAGGCCGGGGGCCTGTACCAGTTGACCGGTGCTGTCGAAGACGAACAGCTTGTGGGTGGGGATGAACACCGGGACCTGGGTGTCCACCTGATACTCATGCACCCCCGGCAGGTGCAAGATCATCCGCCAGTGCTCGTTGCGCACATGCAGGAAGGTCTCCGAGCCGCTGATTTCAGCCAGCTCGACCAGCACGGTCAGCTCGAGGTCGTCGTCATGGGAGGGCACCAGGGTGATGTGGCTGGGGCGCACACCGAAGCGGTAGTCGCCATCGGCCAGGGCGCGCAGATCGTCGGTACGGGCGAAGTGCACGGCGCCGGCCAGGCTCACCTCGTTGCCCGCGACCCGCCCGCTGACCAGGTTGATCGGCGGCTCCGAGAACAGCTCGGCAGCCAGCACGTTGCAAGGCTTGTGGTAGACCTCGGCGGTCGGGCCGCTCTGCAGCAGCCGGCCTTCGTGGAGGATGGTGGTGGTGCCACCCAGGGCCAAGGCTTCGTTCGGCTCGGTGGTGGCGTACACGGCGATGCAGTTGCGTTCGGCGAACAGCGCGCGCAGCTCCTGGCGCAGCCCTTCACGCAGCTTGTAGTCGAGGTTGACCAGCGGCTCGTCGAAGAGGATCAGCGAAGCGTCCTTGACCAGCGCGCGAGCCATTGCCGTGCGCTGCTGCTGGCCACCGGAGAGCTCCAGCGGCAAGCGCTGCAGGTAGGCTTCGATACGCAACATCTCGGCGGTCTGGCGCACCCGCTGGCGAATCTGCGCCTCTGGCAGGCGCGCCTGGCGCAGCGGTGAGGCGATGTTCTCGAACACGCTGAGGGTGGGGTAATTGATGAACTGCTGATAGACCATCGACACATTGCGTTCACGCACCGGGCGCCCGGTAACGTCCTCGCCGTCCATCAGCACCCGCCCGCTGTCCGGCCGATCCAGGCCGGCCATCAGGCGCATCAGGCTGGTCTTGCCAGACAAGGTACGGCCAAGCAACACATTGAACGAGCCCGGCTCGAAACGCAGACTGGCCTCGGCGATCCAGGCCTGGTTATCGACGTGGCGGCTGACCTGCTCCAGCACCAGGGTCATGGCGTAGCCTTCTTGTGATTGTTGTCCGCCGAACGGAGCCAGAACCGTGCCAGAAACCGCCGAACGCTCTGGCACCGGCTCCACGCAGCAGCGCCCTGTTCGCCTGCGAACACAAATGAACAGTTTCGCTGGACAGTTGAACAACCACGGCATTGACAATGAACAGTTGTGAACGACACTCAAGGGCGGTCGTCGACAACAACAATCACACAGGGACAGGCCCATGGCCGCTGATACCCCGACCCACGCCCACCTGATCCAGGCCTCCTGGGCCCGCTGCCGCGAATACGGCCTGCAACCGCACAGCGCGCCGGATTTCGACTGCCTGACCGGCGCGCAACTGAGCGAACTGCTCGAGCACCGCCAGGCCCTGCTGCAACTGACCCGCGACGCCGTGCTGCCGCAGTACACGCACCTGCTGGGCAATTCCAGCTATCTGGTGATGCTCGCCGACGCCGGAGGCTGCCTGCTCGACGCCTGGGGCACGCGGCGCTTCGTCGAACCGCGCCAGCAGCATGGTTTCACACCGGGTGCACACTGGCAGGAGCGCGGCGTGGGCACCAACGCGCTGGGCACGGCATTGGCCTGCGGTGAGGCCATCCATGTCGGCCAGGACGAACACTTCCTGCGTCAGAACCGCTACATGGCCAGTGCCGCCGCGCCCCTGTTCGATGCCGAGCGCCGCCTGGTGGGCGTACTGGATGTCTCCAGCGATGGCTACCTGCCCGTCGCCCAGACCCTCGGCCTGGTGCGCATGATGGGCCAGAGCCTGGAGAACCGCCTGATCCTCGCCGCCCACGGCGACCGGCACGGGCAACTGGTGTTCAATACCGCACCCGACAACCTCGACAGCCCCTGGGCCGGCTTGCTGCTGTTCGACGAACGTGGCCGGGTGCTGGCAGCCAATCATCGCGCAGACAGCCTGCTGGGCCAGGATCCGCGGCAATGCACGCTCGAACAGCTGTTCCAGACCTCGCTCAAACAGATCCTCGCCCACCCGCAGGAGAGCGCCTTCGCCCTGCAAGTCGCCGGTCGCCACCGTTTCCACTGCCAGTGGCGCGCACCGCATCAACCCATGCGCAGCACACCGCCAAGCAGCGACCCGCGCGTGAGCAAGGCGCTGGCCCAGGCCGGCCTGCTACTGGAGAAGGATATTCCGGTGCTGATCCAGGGCGAGACGGGCGTTGGCAAGGAGGTCTTCGTCAATACCCTGCATCAGGCCAGCAGCCGCGTCGGCCAGCCGTTGATCGCGGTGAACTGCGCAGCGATCCCGGCAGAACTGGTGGAGTCGGAGCTGTTCGGCTACGAGAAAGGCGCCTTCACCGGTGCCCACCACAAAGGCAACACCGGGCTGATCCGCAAGGCTGACGGCGGCATCCTGTTTCTCGACGAAATTGGCGACATGCCCCTTCCAACCCAGGCCCGACTGTTGCGTGTACTGCAGTCGCGCTGCATCCAGCCGCTGGGCAGTGGTGAGCCGGTGGCGGTGGACATTCGCGTGGTCTCGGCGAGCAACCTCGACCTGGCTGCCGAAGTCCGCGCCGGGCGATTTCGCCAGGACCTCTACTACCGCATCGCCGGGCTGGCACTGGTACTGCCCCCGTTGCGCGAGCGCAGCGATCGGCGGGCGCTGATCGAGCAGGTGCATGCACGTTACCGCGAACCCGGACAGGTACAACGCTTGTCGCCACGGATGCTGGCGCTGTTCGAGCAGCACCCCTGGCCGGGAAACCTGCGCGAGCTGGTGACCGTGATGCAGGTTGCCCTGGCGTTGGCGGGGCCTGATGCCATCAGCGAAGAGCACCTGCCAGCGGCGTTCCTGGTGGAAGCTTCGGCCCCCCTGCCTGCACCCGAACGGGCCGACACCGGGCAAGACCTCAATACGCTGCTGCGCGAAGCCAACGGTAATCTTTCCTCAGTGGCGCGGGCGCTGGGGATCAGCCGTACGACACTGTACAAGCGGCTGCGCTCGACGGCCGCAGGCTGAGCGAGCCTGCACCGGGGCACCGCAGCCGATTCCGCTGCAACGCCCACCATTTCAGCTGGAGCCGCTGCCCGTCACCTGCCGTTCAGCAGGCTTTTCCTACTTCCGCACCGGAAAATGGACACACAGCCACCTGTGGATGCGTGCCCAATGCAAACAACAAATACCGTCCTCATGATTCGCCCGGCGCGGTTCGCCTTCAACCCCGACACCGCCCTGACCAACCGCTTCCAGAGCGCACCGCTGGACCCTGACGCCGCCAGCAGCAAAGCCCTCGAAGAGTTCGACGGCTATGTGCAGACCCTGCGCCAGCACGGCGTCGAGGTGTTGGTGGTGCAGGACACGCCCGAACCGCACACACCCGATTCGATCTTCCCCAACAACTGGTGGAGCAGCCATGCCGATGGCAGCCTGGTGCTCTACCCGATGGAAGGTCACAACCGTCGCCTGGAGCGCGAAAAGGGTGTGCTGCAGGTGATCGAGGAACGCTTCGCCATCGAACGCACCATCGACCTGAGCCCACTGGAACAGCAGAATCTGTTCCTCGAAGGCACTGGCAGCATGGTTCTGGATCGCGAGCACCGTATCAGCTACGCCTGCCATTCCGGCCGCACCCACGAACAGGCGCTGCGCCAGTTCGCCGAACGCCTCGGCTACCGCCTGTGCCTGTTCCACGCCCTCGATCGCCAGCAGGCACCGATCTACCACAGCAACGTGATGATGAACGTCGGCCGCACCCTGGCTGTGGCCTGCCTTGACGCCCTGCCCCACGCCGACGAACGCCGCACCCTCGAACATTCCCTGCGCGACACCGGCAAGGAGGTGCTGGCACTGGGTTTCGACCAGTTGGAGGGCTTCGCCGGCAACATGCTCGAAGTGCACGACCGCAGCGGCCGCTCGCTGCTGGTGATGTCGCGCAACGCCTGGCGCTCGCTGGACGCTGGCCAACGCCGCCAGGTCGAGCGCCACAGTCATCCGCTGGTGGTCGATATCGACCACATCGAACGCATTGGCGGGGGCAGCGCACGCTGCATGCTCGCCGAAATCCACCTTCCCTCGCGCCACTGAGCCCCAAAGGAGCACTCCATGACCCGCTATATCGACGTGCAAGACCTCGCCCGCCTGGTCAACCGCAAGGGCCTGCCCACCTGCCTGGCCGAGATGGCCGAATACATTCGTGACGACTACCTGCGCTGGCACGACTTCGAAAAGTGCCCGCGCCTGGCCAACCACTCGCCCGATGGCGTGATCGAACTGATGCCGGTGTCCGACGCCAGCCTGTACGCCTTCAAGTACGTCAACGGCCACCCGAAGAACACCCACAACGGGCTGCTCACCGTGATGGCGTTCGGTGCGCTGGGCGATGTCGACACCGGCGCCCCGGTGCTGCTCAGCGAAATGACCCTGACCACCGCTATTCGCACCGCCGCCACCTCGGCCCTGGCCGCAGGGTACCTGGCACGCAAGGACAGCCGAAGCATGGCGCTGATCGGCAACGGTTCGCAAAGCGAGTTCCAGGCCATCGCCTTCCACACCCTGCTGGGCATCGAAGAGATCCGCCTGTTCGACATTGACCGCGCCGCCTCGCAGAAACTCGCGGCCAACCTGGCCGGCTACCCCAAGCTCAAGCTGATCATCGCAGCATCCGTGGCCGATGCGGTACGCGGTGCCGACATCGTCACCACGGTCACGGCCGACAAGGCCTATGCCACCATTCTCACCCCCGAAATGATCGAACCGGGCATGCACCTCAACGCCGTGGGCGGCGACTGCCCGGGCAAGACCGAACTGCACCGCGAGATCGTCGAGCGCGCACGGGTGATCGTCGAGTACGAACCGCAGAGCCGCATCGAGGGTGAAATCCAGCAGATGCCGGCGGATTCGCCAACCACAGAATTCTGGCAGGTGATCGAAGGGATCGCTGCCGGTCGCGAGAACGCCGCGCAGGTGACCCTGTTCGATTCGGTGGGCTTTGCCCTGGAGGACTACTCGGCGCTGCGCTATGTGCTGGATGTGGCCAAGGCGCTGGATATCGGCCACGACATTGCCCTGGTGCCCGAGCTCGAGAACCCGAAGGACCTGTTCGCTCTGCTGCAACCAAAAGCCGCGGTGCGTAAGGCCAGCGCAGCATAAAAAAGTGGGGGCTGTAGTGCACAGCCCCCGCAGGCCTGGATCAGTCGCCGGCCACTGCAGCCTGGACGGCACGGGCGAAGCGGTCGGCCACTTCGTCGATCTGCTCGGCGCTGATGATCAGCGGCGGCAGGAAACGCACTACAGCGCCATGCCGGCCGCCCAGTTCGAGAATCAGGCCGCGCTTGAGGCACTCGCGCTGAACCTTCGGTGCCAGGCTGCGTGAGGCCGCCGGGTGGCCGAGGGCATCCAGCGCACCGTCCGGATCGATCAACTCGACCCCCAGCATCAAGCCTCGACCGCGAATATCGCCCAGGTGCGGGTAGTCACGCTGCAGGTGCTGCAGATGGCCGCGCAGGCGCTGGCCCATGGCGGCGGCGTGTTCGTCCAGGCGATGCTCCACCAGGTAATTGATCACCGCCGACCCTGCGGCCATGGCCATCTGGTTGCCACGGAAGGTCCCGGCGTGAGCCCCAGGCGCCCAGGTGTCGAGCCAGTCACGGTAGACCACTACCGCCAGCGGCAGGCTGCCGCCAATGGCTTTGGACAGGGTCACCACGTCTGGCACGATGCCCGCATGCTCGAAGGCGAACATACGCCCGGTGCGGGCGAAGCCGCTCTGGATCTCGTCGACGATCAGCGCCACCCCAGCCTGCTCGGTGATACGGCGCACACCGCGCAGCCACTCGATATCGGCCGGAATCACACCGCCCTCGCCCTGCACCACCTCAAGAATCACCGCCGCCGGCAGCTGTACCCCGGCCTCAGGGTCGAGCAGCAGGTTTTCCAGGTAATGCAGGTTGGCACGCACCCCCGCCTCGCCGCCCAAACCGAACGGGCAGCGGTAGTCATAGGGATAGGGCATGAACTGCACGCCGCTGTTGAGCAGTGCACCCAGGGGCTTTTTCGGCCCCAGGCTGCCCATCAGGCTCAGGGCGCCCTGGGTCATCCCGTGGTACGCCCCCTGGAAAGCCAGCACCGTGCTGCGCCCGGTGGCGGTACGCACCAGCTTCAACGCAGCTTCCACCGCATCGGTGCCAGTCGGCCCGCAGAACTGGATCTTCGCCTCGCGACGCGATGCCTCGGGCAGTACCGCAAACAGGTCCTGAACGAAGCGATCCTTGACCGGCGTGGTCAGGTCGAGGGTGTGCAGCGGCAGCTCATCGGCCAGCACGCGCTGGATCGCTTCGACCACAACCGGGTGATTGTGCCCCAGCGCCAGGGTACCGGCACCGGCCAGGCAGTCGATGAACTCACGGCCTTCGACGTCCTCGACATGGATGCCCCGGGCGCGCTTGAGCGCCAGCGGAATGCGACGTGGGTAGCTGCGGGCATTGGACTCCTGTTGCTGCTGGCGCAGCAGCAAGGCTGAATCCTCGAACTGGTACAGAGATTCCGGCGCAACAGCCGGCAGTGCCTGGGCAAGGCTGGAAGCGGTAGACATCGGCGAACCCTCGCAAGCAAGTAGGAATGCCCGCCACGTCCCTGTAACCGGATGTGTGTCGGGAAGTCATCGCTTGGGAGACGCTTGAGTAGGGTGTGGATTTAGCACATTTTGGGGCCAAGGTGGCTTTTCACAGACGCACCCGCGAAAAGCCACATGCACCGGTGATCAGGCCCGAGCCTCCCGCGCAGGCACCTGCAGCCAGACCCGCAGCCCGTCACTGCGACTGTCGAAACGCAAGCTGCCCGCGCAGCGCTGGACGATCGCCTGGACAATCGCCAATCCCAGCCCACTGCCGACACTCTTGCTGTTGCGCCAGAAACGCTCGGTCAGGTGCTTGAGGTCCTCGTCGGCAATGCCCGGGCCATGATCGCGAACCAGGAAGCCCACCTGCCCATCAGCCATCTGCACCTCCAGCTCCACCGCCTCATTGCCACCATGGCGCAGGGCGTTGTCCAGCAGGTTGCGCAGCGCCGCCACCGCCAAGGGCGCGGGCATGCCCAGGTAGATGCGGGTGGCCTCTTCGGGCAGGCGCAGGACGATCCGCCGGTTGTCGCCGCCACCGGCGTCCTGAACCGCTTGGCGCGCGACTTGCTCGGCACTGCACAGCACGCCATCTTCGAACGACAGGCTACCCTCGACCCGGGCCAGCATCAGCAGTTGCTCCAAGGTCCGGTGCATGCGGTCGGCACCCTGCTCGGCGTGCTCCAGGGCCTGCTCGCGCACGCTTCCATCGGTCATGCGCGCCACTTGCAGGTGGGTCTTGATGGCGGTCAGAGGGCTGCGCAGTTCGTGCGCGGCATCATCGGTCAGGCGTCGCTCGCGCTCGATGGTCTGGGCGATCCGCAGGAACAGCTGGTTCTGGGTTTCCAGCAATGGCTGCAGCTCGCTGGGCATGCCCGCCACCTGCAAGGGTTCGACGCTGTCTGCGCGGCGCTTGCGCAGGGCATCGCGCATGCGGTTGAGCGGCTCCAGCCCCTTGCCCAGACCAATCCACAGCAGCCCCAGGCTGCCGAGCAAGGCCATCAGCACCGGTGCCGAAGCGGCCAGCAGGATCGACTGGTTGAGCGCCTCGCGTTCCTGATGGCGATCGGCCGTGGTGATCCGCACATCGCCGTGGTTGTAGGTGAAGGTGCGCCATGAACTGCCATCGATCGTCTGGTCACGGAAGCCGCTGCGCTGATCGTCCATGCTGCCATCGTGCTTGTGGTTGCTGGCCAGGATCTCGCCGCGCAGGGAACTGACCTGGCAGGCCATGCCGTCCGGCACACTGAACTGGTCGGCCGCAAAGTGCGCGTCCCGGCCCTTGGCCCCCAGCGGCTGCGGCAACTGGTCGACCAGGCCCGCCACCATCCGTGCCGAAGCCACCAGGCGCTGGTCGAGGGAGAACATCATCTGCTGGCGCAGGTCGCGCAACATCCAGGCCGCGGCCAGGATCCAGATCAGGATGAAGGCACTGCCCAGGATCAGCGACAGACGAACCCGCAGGCTCATGGCGCGGTCTCCTGCGGGGCCTGCGCTGCACCCAGGCGATAGCCCAGCCCGCGTACGGTCTCGACGATACTGTTGCCAAGCTTGCGCCGCAGGTGGTGGATGTGAACGTTCAGGGCATTGCTCTCGACTTCATCGCTGAAGCCATAGACGCAATCCTTGAGCTGTTCGCTGGACAGCACACGCCCGGGGTTCTGCAGCAAGGCCTGAAGCAAGGCCTGCTCGCGTCGGGACAGATCGACCGCACGACCGGCCAGGGTCGCCTCGCAACTGCTGGGGTTATAGACCAAGGGGCCGTGCTCGATGACATTCACGGCGCGCCCGGCCACGCGGCGCAGGAGCGTGTGCAGGCGCGCCGCCAGCTCGCGCAGGTCGAAAGGTTTGAGCAGGTAGTCGTCGGCGCCGGCCTGCAGGCCATCGACCCGGTCGGTGACCGCATCACGGGCCGTGAGCACCAACACTGGCAGCACCTCGCCCTGCTGGCGCAGGCGCCGCAACAGCTTGAGGCCGTCTTCGTCGGGCAACCCCAGGTCGAGGATCATCACGTCGAACTGGGCCGCCTGGAGCAGTGCACGTGCCGCCGAGGCGCTGGCGACCCGATCGACGGTCAGGCCCTGGGCCGTGAGGCCGGCGCAGATGCCGCTGGCGATCAGGTCGTCGTCCTCGCAGAGCAGTACGTGCATGGGAAATCTCCGGGTAGGTGGATGCGCAGTGCAACAAAACGGGATTAAGCGCCGATTATGAACCTCACCCCGCGTTTCGTCGCCTGCGCCAGCCGTCGATTACTCGAGTACCTCGACCGGCATGCCGACTTCAAGTCGCCCGCTGCCATCGACCGCCAGGTTCTGCCCGAACAGTACGTCCCCTTCCCGCTCACGAAAGGTCTTGAGGGTGGTCAACGGCTCCCGGTCGCTACTGCGCTCACCCGTCTGTGGGTCGAGGGTCGTAAGGATGCAGCGCACACTGGGCTTGAGCACCCGCAGGGTCAGGTCGCCGATACGGATACGCTTCCAGCCGTCTTCGGCAAACGCCTCGGCGCCCTCGACCACCAGGTTGGGACGAAAACGCAGCATCTGCATCGGCCGGCCGATGCGCCGGTTGAGTTCATCGAGCGAGCCCTGGCCGATCAGTAATAACGGAAAGCCGTCGGGGAAGGCCGCACGGTCACTGTTGAGCCCATAGCCGCTGGGCAGGTAGCGTGCCCGCTGCTGCGGACAGTGCACCAGACGTACCGCCTTGCCGAGCATCTGACTGAGCCACGCAGCGGCCTCGTCGCCGGCATCGGGCACGCGCAAGGTGTCGCGCCAGATGGTCACCCCGCGCAGGTCGTCGTCGGCACCCGGCACCTTGACCGTCAGCGGCGCCTGCCCAGGTGTTTGCAGCAGCAGGCTTTCTTCATCGCCACCGGTGGCCGTGAGCCGTCCCAATTGTGGCCAGGCACGCTGGGTAAGGAAGCGCCCGGTGTCCTGCTCGACCACCATCCAGCGCCGATCGCCCGACAGCCCCATGGCATCCACGGTCGACTCGCCCAGGCTCTGCGCCTGGCAAGACTTCACTGGATACCGATACAACGCACTCAGAAACATCCCCGCCCGCCTCGTGCCAGTCAAAAAGCCAAGCTTATACCCACCACGGGGCGTGTGCAGGTATCAGACTGGCGCATGATCGAGCGACAGACGCTCGCGCACCACATCCACCAGGCGGTCCGGCTGGAACTTGGAGAGGAAGTTGTCGCAGCCGACCTTCTTTACCATCGACTCGTTGAAGCTGCCCGACAGCGACGTGTGCAGCACCACGTAAAGCCCGCGCAGACGCGGGTCATTGCGGATCTCGGTGGTCAGGCGGTAACCGTCCATCTCCGGCATTTCGGCATCGGTGAAGATCATCAGCAGTTTTTCGCAGACATCCTCTCCGGCATCGGCCCAGCCCTTGAGCATGCGCAGCGCCTTCAGGCCATCACTGGCGATGTGCAGCTTCACACCCAGTTGCGACAAGGTGTCACGCAGTTGGGCCAGGGCCACGCTGGAGTCATCCACCAGCAGCACTTCACGACCGCGGGCACGGGCGAGCACCGGGTCTTCGAGCTTGTCGCGCGACACCTTGGCGCTGTAGGGCACGATCTCGGCCAGCACTTTCTCCACGTCGATGATCTCCACCAGTTTCTCGTCGACCTTGGTGATCGCGGTCAGGTAATGCTGGCGGCCGGCGCTGGTAGGCGGTGGCATGATGGCTTCCCAGTTCATGTTGACGATGCGGTCGACGCCGCCCACCAGGAACGCCTGTACCGAGCGATTGTACTCGGTGACGATGATGGTGCTGTCCGGCCCTGGCTGCAGCGGGCGCATGCCGATTGCCTGGGACAGGTCGATCACCGGCAGCGTCTGGCCGCGCAGGTTGACCACGCCACAGACGAAGGTGTGGCGCTGCGGCATCAGGGTCAGCTTGGGCAGTTGCAGCACCTCCTGCACCTTGAACACGTTGATCGCGAACAGCTGTCGCCCCGCCAGGCGGAACATGAGGATTTCCAGGCGGTTCTCGCCTACCAATTGCGTGCGTTGATCTACCGTGTCGAGAATGCCAGCCATTGCGCAACCCCCTGGCTCTGTGCCGGAAAAAGTGGATACATCCGCCCTGTATCGGCACAATCCGCCAGAGCTTGACCCCTGCAGAAAAATGCCTGAACGGCGATTGATATCACTTTACCATCATGCTTTACTGCTGCCACATCCCTCCTCATCCGCCGCGCTGCGGACGTACCACTGCCTCTGAGACCTCATCAGGGAAACCCCTAGGAGCAATCGGGAGCAACCTGATATTCGCAATATCCATTAGCCATTAATGTGACGCCATTCTCACTGCATGAACGGAGTCAGGCTCTTGTCAGCGAACATCTCGGTGTGGCCAACCCCTGCTCCAACCCCGCACGTTGGAGTTTCATGATGGAGCGGGTGCTCTCGAACACAGCGATCCTGCAGGACTTCCTGCTGGATGCGCAGGTCCTGCTGAACGAGTCCCAGGAATGCCTGCAACACCTGGAGCTGATCAGCAATGACGCTGACGCCTGCCATTGCCTGAGCAAAGCCCTCGAGACACTCGCCCGTCGAGCAGACGCCTCGGGCGTGCTCGAGATCGCCCACTACGCCTCGGCCCTGCACCGCCTGCTGGCGCCTGGCTGCACCAGCCGCAACCTGCCGCAGGGCGCGCTGCCGGCACTGGCCGACTGCCTGACACTGCTGGCCTGGCAACTGGAACTGGTCGATGAACGCACCGGACACCTGAACCTGGACAGCAGCGAGCAACACCTGCTGCTGGTCACCCTGGCGGGTGTGCTGGATCAGCCACTCCCGCAGGCCTGTGCCCTGTGCGACGAAAACGAGCGCCACTGCGTGCACCCCCAGCTGCTCAACATGCCCATTGAGCCCAAGCACGCCCACGGCACATCAACTCGCAAAGACTAGGGGTCTGTATGAAATGTGCAGACACATTTCAGACAGACCCCTAGCGATGTGGCCCCACGTAACTCGTCTGACTGGACGGCCCCAAACACATGCCAACTTGGCAAGTTTGTACAAGTTCTGTCTAGTTCCGCAGACTCGCCGCGTTAGTTGAGTTTGGAAGTTACTGCCTTCTCAAACGATAATGGCTTATTGCCACTTCTACAGGCATTGCACCCCACTGCCATGCCTCGGAAACATCTTGGTTCCAGGCAACTAACCAGCCGGGACCAAACCAACTCGAAGTGATACCATGCGCGCAAATGAACGAACGCCCAACGGCTCTTCAGCGATTACAACAGGGCTCGTTCCTGGTTGAAAGGCAGGACATTCACGATTCTCCAGAAAGATTGGCGACCTGCGCCAGCAATAATTCAGTGGCTTTCCTATCTATGCTCCCACGCTTGAAGATTTCCCTGCGTTGTCGCTCTCGCACCGCCTTGCTGCGTGCGGCAACCGCCGTGCTGTGCGTGGCATCGCTGGTCACCAACCTGGTGCTCTACAGCAGCGGGCAACCTGTATCGGCCGGTGCCCTGGCGCTGCAGTTGGCCGCCCTGCTCGGGGCCGGCTGGCACCTGCGTCGTGGCGCCCGATCGATCAATCTGCTGCCGGCGGAGCTGGCCGACCGCATGCTCAAGGTCCAGGAAAGCGAACGCCAGCACCTGAGCCGCGAGTTGCACGATGACATCGGCCAATTGCTCACCGCCGCCAAGCTTCAGCTCGACTGGTTGCAACGTCGCGTGCCTGCACCGCTGCAGGCGCAGTGCGACACGCTGCGCAAGACCCTCGACGACACCCTGGGCAACGTGCGTGACGTCTCGGCGTTGCTCAACCCACGGCAACTGGCCAGCCTGGGCCTGGAGGCCAGCCTGCGTGCGCACCTGCTGCGTGCCCTCGAGAACAGCGAGGTGCACTGGAGCCTGGAATGCAACCAGCGCTTGGGCGGCATCTCCGAGGAAGTGACCATGGCCGCCTTTCGCATCACCCAGGAAGCGGTCACCAACGTGCTGCGCCATGCCCAGGCGCGCAACTTGCTTATCAGCCTGCAACGCACCCCCGCCGGGTTGCTGCTGACGATCCTCGATGACGGTGTGGGCTTCATCCCGGCCAGCAAACCGGGCGAAGTCGGGCAGCGTGGCATGGCCGGCATGCAGGAGCGGGCCACCGCCCTGCAGGGCAGCCTGAGCGTGACCAGCCAGCCCGGAGCGGGCACCCGAATCGAAGCGCTGTTCCCCTGGCCTGCACGCAGCCAGGCACGTGCCAGGACACCCGCCACCGATGATTAGACTGCTGTTGATCGACGACCATTCGCTGATTCGTGCGGGCGTGCGCGCACTGGTGTCCGATATTCCCGACTACACCGTGGTCGGTGAAGCCGACGACGGCCAGCACCTGTTGGAGATGGTCCAGCGCCTGGGCCCCGACATCGTCCTGCTGGACATCTCGATGCGCTCGACCAACGGCCTCGACGCTCTGACGCAATTGCGCGCAAACGGTTGCACCTGCAAGGTGCTGATCCTGTCGATGCACACCGACCCCGACCTGATCATGCGTGCCCTCGAAAGCGGCGCCCACGGCTACCTGCTCAAGGACACCACCGCCAACGAGCTGGAGCACGCCCTCGCCGCGTTGCGCAACGGCGAGCGCTACCTCAGCCCCGCCATCGCCCACACGGTGATCAACCAGGCCCTGCTGCGCGCGCAGGCCAGCAAGCAGCCGAGCAGCGATCGCCACAACCTCACCGCCCGGCAACTGGAAATCCTGCGTCTGATCGTGCGTGGCAAGTCCACCCGCGAGATCGCCGCAGGCTTGGGGCTGTCGATCAAGACCGTTGAAACCCACCGCTCGCAAATCATGAAACGTCTGCAGATCTACGATGTGGCGGGCCTGGTGCTGTTCGCGGTGCGCGAGAAAATCATCAGCCTGGACGACTGAACAGCGGCGAATCGGCGGGCAGGTGCACGCGCAGGGCGCCCGGCGCCGCCTCGAAACGCAGGCTGCCGGCCTGCAACGGCTCACCGTCCAGGTTGATGTCCAGCCCCTCAGCCTGACCGATCTCGACCCAGGGCAGGCGCGCACGCACGAACAGCTCCTCGCCCGTCAGCAAGTCACGCAGTGCGCCCACCATCGCCTCGGGTGCAGGCAGAATCGCGACCTCCAGCAAGCCATCATCGACCAGCGCCTCGGGGCACAGCACATGGCCGCCGCCGGCCTGGCGACCGTTGCCGATGGCCAAGGCCAGCAACTGCCCCTGCCAGTGGAAATCAGGCCCGTGCAGGGTCGCCGAAGCAGCCTGCAACTCACTGAAGCGCGACAGCCCGGTGAACAGGTACGCCGCCCCACCCAGTACCTTCTTCAAGTCTTCGGACGTATTGGCTGTCACCTGGCTGCCAAAGCCGCCGGTGGCCATGTTGAGGAACATCTGCTCACCCACCCGCCCCAGGTCGATGGGACGGGCCGGTACATCCAGCAAGGCCAGGGCGGCCGCTGGCTCCAACGGCACGCCGGCGGCGCGGGCAAAGTCGTTGGCAGTGCCCAGCGGCAGCAAGGCCAGGCTGGCGTCGGCCTGCATTTGGGCCATGGCCTCGGCGATATCGCGAAGGGTACCGTCGCCACCGCCGGCTACCACTTGCGTGTAACCGCCCGCCAGGGCTTCTTCGACCAAACGCCGAGCATCGCCCGCCTCCCAGGTCAGACGCACATCCAGTACCTGCCCGCGCTCGCGTCGCACGCCCACGGCGCTGCGCACCTCTTCGTTCATGGCCTGCTTGCCATGCAGGATCAACATCGCCTTGTGCCCGTGCATACGAGATTCTCCTTAGAACACGCCAACCTCAATCTCGACCACAGGCAACCGGCAATTGCTGCACGGCAACGCAAAATTCAACCCAGGCCATCACTCGACAAATAATTGGCTACGCTTAAGAGAGCCCCGCCACACAGTCATATTATTGACCCTTGTGCAGCCTCACCTGACAGGAGCGGTCATGCGTATTCTCTGGACATTGCCCTACCTGCCCTGGCCCACCACCAGCGGCAGCAAGACCCGCCAGTACCACTTGCTGCGCGAACTGGCACATCACGGCCACCGCATCACGTTGCTGGTGCAATCGAAGGTGCCTCTGTCCGATCCCGCGCGCCAAGCCCTCGAACCGCTGCTCGAACGCCTGATCGTGTTGCCACGGCGCCCCGTGCAGAGCCCGCTCAACCTGCTCGCCTCGCCCATCATCGACTACCCCATGCGCGCCATCATCAATGGCTTGGCGCCCTGCCTTCGGCACCGCTTCGAGCAGTTGCTCGACGAGCACTGGGATGTCATCCAGATCGAACACAGCTACGCGTTCCAGCCCTTCGAGAAGGCCCTGCAACGGCGCGGCCTGCCCTACCTGCTCAGCGAACACACCCTCGAGTCGGTGATGGGCGCAGCCTGCCATGATCGCCTGCCCTTGTGGTTGCGTCCGCTCAACGCCTTCGATCGCTGGCGCTACCGGCGCTGGGAGCAGCGCGTGCTGCGCCAGCCCAACGAAGTCGTGGCGGTCAGCCCGCACGACGCCGAGCTGATCGGGCAGATCAGCGGGCGGACGGTGAACGTGGTGGTCAATGGCGTCGACTGCGATCACTACCAGCACGTGCAACCGGCCCTGCACAGTCAGCGCCTGTTGTTCGTCGGCAACTTCGAATACGGCGCGAACCTGGAGGCCATCGAGTGGGCATTGGAAGACATCCTGCCCCAGGTCTGGCAGAGCAATCCGGCAGTGCGCTTGGCCATCGCCGGGCACGCCCTACCCGCGCACTGGAAGCTGCACTGGAACGACCCGCGCATCGAATGGCTTGGCTACCGCCCCGACCTTCGCGAAGTGCAACGGCGCTCGGCGCTATTCTTCGCGCCGCTGCGTTATGCCGGCGGGTCGAAGGTGAAGATTCTTGAGGCGATGGCCGCCGGGATGCCGGTGATCACCACCGGCAAGGGCGCTTCGGGCCTGGCAGTGAACAATGGCGAGCACTACTTGGGCGGTGACGACGGCAGCCAACTGGCGCTGCTGCTGACCCAGTTGCTCAACCAGCCCTGGCGCATGAGCCAACTGGGGGAAGCCGGGCGACAGTTCGCCCGGCAGCGCCATGACTGGAGCGTTGCCGCCCAGCAACTGGAGAACGTGCACATGCGCCTGACCCAATTGGCACCGGCGCAGGCCGCGCCGCTCGGCACGATGCTAGCCAAGTAGCTCGCTGAAGGGGATGAACGTCACGCTGTCACCAGGGCTCACCGTCCTGCCCTCACGCACCTCGACCAGCCCCTCGGCCCAGGCTGCGCTGCGCAGTACACCCGAGCTCTGGTTCGAGTAGATGCGTACCTGCCCACCCTCGATCCGCGCCCGCAGGTATTCGCGACGATTGCCCGGCTTGGGCCAGTCGAAACCTGCCGGCACGTCGAAACGCAGCGGCGTGACCTGCTCGACGCCCAGGCGCCGCAGCAAGTAGGGACGTGTCAGCAAGGCGAAGGTAACCAAGGTGGACGCCGGATTCCCCGGCAGGCCGATCACCGGCACGCCACGGAAATGCCCGAAGGTCAGTGGCTTGCCCGGCTTGATCGCCAGCTTCCACAGCGCCAGCTCGCCAGCCTCGCGCAGGGCCATGCCCAGGTAGTCGGCCTCCCCTACCGACACACCGCCGGTAGAAAGAATCAGGTCGACGTCGCCCAGATTGGCCAGGCACTGGCGGGTCAGCGCCAGGTCATCGGCGAGAATGCCGGCATCGATGACCTCGCAGCCCATGCGCTGCAACCAGCTGACCAACAGACGACGGTTGCTGTTGTAGATCTGCCCCGGCCCCAGCGGCAGCCCCGGCTCGACCAGCTCGTCACCGGTCGACAACACCGCGACCCGCACCCGGCGCCGCACACGCAGGTGGCCGTGGCCCAGGGTGGCGGCAAGACCCAGTTCGATCGGGCCCAACAGCGTGCCGGCGTTCATCACCTGCTCGCCAGCGCGGGTTTCCTGGCCTTGGGGGCGCACATTCTGGTGCGGCGCCAAAGCTTCGACAAAGCGCACGCGGCCATCGTCGAGCACCTCGGCGTTTTCCTGCATTTCGACGCAGTCGGCACCTTCAGGCAGCGGCGCACCGGTGAAGATCCGCGCGCAGGTGCCAGGTTGCAGCGGTGCCGGAGCGTGACCGGCAAAGATGCGCTGGCTCACCGGCAGCGGTTCGCCCTGCCAGTCGGCAAGACGCAGGGCGTAGCCGTCCATGGCGCTGTTCGGCCAGGGCGGCAGGTCGACGCTGGCGAACAGGTCCTGCGCCAGTACACGGCCTTCGGCATCGGCCAGCTCGACCTCTTCGGTTTCACTGATCGGAGCCGCCTCGGCCAGCGCCAGCAGGCGCTCCAGCGCTTCTTCCACCGGCATCAACGGCCGGCTCGGCGCAGCCTCAGCCACGGCTGTCACAGGCCTGCGCCTGCTTCAGGTGCGCGACGAAATTGCAGGGACGATGGCGGGCGTCGAGCTGCTCGGCGAGGATGCCGTCCCAGCCCGTGCGCACCGCATTGGTCGAGCCGGGCAGGCAGCACACCAGGGTGCCGTTGGCCAGGCCCGCAAGGGCGCGGGACTGTACGGTGGACGTGCCGATGTCCGGCACCGAGATCTGCCGGAACAGTTCGCCGAAGCCATCGACCTGCTTGTCCAACAGGCAGGCGACGGCTTCGGGGGTGCTGTCGCGACCAGTGAAGCCGGTGCCGCCGGTGATCAGCACCACCTGTACCTGGTCGTCGGCGATCCAGGTGGCGACCTGGGCGCGGATCTTGTAAAGGTCATCCTTGAGCAGCACCCGTTCTGCAAGGCGGTGGCCTGCGGCGCTGAGGCGATCGACGAACATCTGCCCGGAGGTGTCGTTGTCGAAGGTACGGGTGTCGCTGACTGTCAGCACGGCAATGTTCAACGGCACGAAGGGGGTATCTGCCTTGGCTTTCATGAGGGTCCGTCGCAGGGGGAAAGAATGCGCCAGTTATATCACAGCGCAGCCTTGTTCTTGGTCAATGCCCGCTGATTGCCGCTATGCTCGACTATGCGAGGAACTTTGCAAGGACGCCTCGCGTCATAACGTCATCAAGCACCATCGCACTGGAGAAACACGATGATTCAACGGACAATTCCCGCCTTCATGCTCGCCCTGGGCCTGGCCACCCTCGCCGGTTGCGCTTCGCCAACCGTCATCACGTTGAACGACGGCCGCGAGATTCAGGCCGTGGACAAACCTTCCTATGACGAAGACTCCGGCTTCTACGAATTCGAACAACTCGATGGCAAGCGTACACGCATCAACAAGGATCAGATTCGCACCGTGAAAGAGCTCTGATCTGCACCTCGTTTTGAGCAAACGGCCTTTTAACAACAAGGGCTTGCGTTCAAAAATACGATGCAGTAGGATTTTCGAAATCGGAGTGTAGCGCAGCCAGGTAGCGCGTCTCGTTCGGGACGAGAAGGCCGCAGGTTCGAATCCTGTCTCTCCGACCAGATCCTTCGAAAAAGCCCGCCTAGTGCGGGCTTTTTCGTGCCTGGGTGATCGCCATTCAGGCGCTGCCTGCAGCGAATTGCAGCGCCGCCAACCTGGCATAGAGTGGGTTTTCCTCGACCAGTTGGCGATGACTGCCGACAGCAACCATCCTACCTTGGTCGATCACCGCAATGCGATCGGCATGCTGCACGGTCGCCAGCCTGTGGGCGATCACCAAAGTGGTACGCCCGGCCATCAACTGCGGCAAGGCCTGCTGGATCAGGTGCTCGCTCTGCGCGTCGAGCGCGCTGGTGGCCTCATCGAGCAACAGCACCGGCGCATCCACCAGCAGCGCCCGGGCAATCGCCAGGCGCTGGCGCTGACCACCCGACAGGCCGACACCACCCTCGCCCAGCGGCGTCTGGTAGCCCTGGGGCAATTGCTGGATGAATTCGTGAGCATGGGCACTGCGCGCCGCCGCCTCGACCTGGGCAGCACTCGCCTGCGGCCTTCCGTAGCGGATATTGGCCTCGACCGTGCCACGAAACAGCGCAGGGTTCTGCGCCACCAGGGCGAACTGGCGACGCAGGTCGTCGGGGTCTAGCGCTGCAATCGGCTGTCCATCGAGCAGAATGCTACCGGACTGTGGATCGTGAAAACGCAGCAGCAGGTCGAACAGCGTCGACTTGCCCGCCCCCGATGGCCCCACCAACGCCACGGTCTGCCCAGGTGCTATGACCAGGCTCAGGCCATCGATGGCAGCCACCGACGGGCGTGACGGATAAGCGAAGTGCACATCGCGCAACTCGATCTGCCCGCTGGCCCGAGCGCCGGGCAGTGTCGAGGGCTGCGACGGCGGTACGATCGCGCTGCTTGCCGCGAGCAACTCGGCAATACGCTCGGCGGCCCCGGCAGCCCGCTGCAACTCACCGATCACTTCGCTCAAGGTGCCCACGGCGCTGCCCACGATCAGGCTGTAGAACACGAACGCGGCCAGCTCGCCCCCGGAGATGCGGCCGGCAATCACATCCATGCCGCCGACCCAGAGCATCACGGCCACGGCGCCCAGGACCAGAACGATCACCACGGTGATCAACCACGCCCGCTGGGCAATGCGCCGGCGCGCCACATCGAAAGCCGCCTCGACGGTATCGGTGAACAACTGGCGATCATGGGCCTGGTGGTTGTAGGCCTGCACGGTCTTGATCTGTCCCAACGTCTCGGCGACGTAGCTGCCGACGTCAGCGACCCTGTCCTGGCTCTGGCGTGACAGGCTGCGCACCCGGCGGCCGAACAGCAGGATCGGCGACAGCACCAGCGGCAGCGCCAGCACTACGATACTGGTCAACTTGGGATTGGTGACGAACAGCAACACCACCCCGCCCAGCACCATCAGCGCATTACGCAGGAACATCGACAGCGACGAGCCGATCACCGATTGCAGCAGCGTGGTATCAGCCGTCAGCCGCGACTGGATCTCCGAGCTGCGGTTATCCTCGAAGAACCCCGGATGCAGGCTGATCAAGTGATCGAATACCGCACGGCGGATATCGGCGACGCAGCGCTCGCCGATCCACGACACCAGGTAGAAGCGGCTGAAGGTTCCGACCGCCAAGGCCAGCACCAGCACCATGAACAGCGCAATCGTCTGGTTGAGCTGGTGCGCAGAACCGGTCATGAAACCCTGATCCACCAGCAGCCGAATACCCTGGCCCATGGACAGGGTGATGGCTGCCGTGACGATCAGCGCCAGCAAGGCCAGCATGGCCTGTCGGCGATAGGGACGCACGAATTGCCAGGCCAGCCCCAAGGCGCGGCGCTGGCGGGAGGAAAGCGGATCGGACATGGCGCGGACCGGTGAGCGGGAAACCTGCAGACTACCATTCATCTGCCCGAGTGGAACGCCTGCAACCGCCGCGGGGTCGCAGTTCGGTAGGGCCAGTGGCTATAGCTTATCGATCTAACCTGTCACTGGAGCTTTACTGCACTTTCTGTTGCACTGTGCCTGTCGTGATACCGAAGGAGCTGTCACAGGTCAGTCACGGCGAGTGGTTACCCTGAGCTTGCAACCTGATGAGGAGACAGGAAATGAGCTTGCAACATAGCAGCGACACCGTGAAAAACGCCCAGCCCCCGAAGCCGCAGGTGTGTGGCTCGATCATCGATGCCCAGGGTCGTGAGGTTCCGATCACCGAGCAGATGATCCAGAAGGCCTGCAAGGAGCTCGAGGAGAGCCGGGTGGAGAAAGTCCGCAAGGCTTGAAAGCCAATGAATCCCTTACAACCCGGCGCTCGCGCCGGGTTTTTCGTTTCCGCGCCCTGGGCAGGCCCGAGAATCCAAAACAATCATTTATTTTTTTGTACACGAAATATGCGCTAAAGATTTCACCGCGACGCGCCGAAACAGGATAAATAGCAGTTAGCCATCACGCGTGCGAATGGCCCCCTGCTTTTCACTCCCACGAATGGTTCGTCCCGATGAAGATAAAAAATAAGCTGGTGCTTGCGTTCGTATTGGTGGCTTTCATCCCGGTGGCCCTGGTCGGTGTGATTTCCGTGGTGAACATCCGTGCTGAGGCGGTGGATCAGTTCCTCGACGGCAGCACCCGCGAAATTCGTCAGATCGACGGCAACATGCGGCAGTTCTTCGACGGCACGCTGCAGAACGTAGAACAAATGGCGACGGATCCTGTATACACATCAGTGAGTACACTCAAGGATTACACCTCTGCCGACGCTGCCAGCCACCCGCTGCCTGCAGCCACCCAACAGGTCATCGACGCCTTTGCCCGCTACGGCGCCACTCATCCTGCGGCCGCCATCATCTCCATCGGCCTCGAAGACGGCACCTACGCCAAATGGCCGGATGACCCGAAACTGGCCAGCTACGATCCACGCGCACGCCCCTGGTACAAGGCCGCCATGGCCACCCCAGGCAAGACCGTGCGCACCGCCGCCTACTACTACGACAAGGACGACGTCGCCCTGGTCGGCACCGCGCGCACGCTCAACGATGCCAGCGGCAAGCCCAAGGGGGTGTTCGTGGTCAGCGTGTCGCTGAAGAACCTCACCGAGCTGGTCAAGAGCATCAAGCTGGGCAAGAGCGGCTACGTGATGCTGATCGAGAACGGCACCGTACTGGTTGATCCACGTGATGCCAGCCATGGCTTCAAGCAACTGAAGGACCTTGGCGAGCCCTACGCACAACTGGCAGCCACCGAGCAAGGATCCACCGAGGTGGTGATCGATGGTGTGCGCTACATGGCCAATGTCTGGACCTCGCCTGACCTGGGCTGGCGCTTCGTCGGTCTGATCGAGTACAGCGAAGTGATGGGCGCGGCCACCCACATGACCTACCTCACCGCCGTCATTGTGCTGGTGCTGGCACTGGTCTTCGCCCTGGTTGCAGCCGCGTTCTCGCGGGTCATCGTCAAGCCTATCGGCCAGGTCAGCACGGGCTTGCAGCAGATCGCCCAGGGCGAAGGCGACCTGCGCCAGGACCTGGTCATCCAGGGCAAGGACGAAACCGCCGAGCTGGCCGGCTGGTTCAACAAGTTCCTCGCGGCGATCCGCCAACTCATCCAGCACATCGGCGCCGCCTCGGGCAACCTGCACGAGGCATCGCGGGCCAACAGCGAACTGGCCGGCAACATGAACGAAGCCGCAGGGCGCCAGCGTGAGGCCGTGGAACTGGTGTCCACCGCCTTCAACGAGATGGTCGCCACCGCCAACGAGGTCGCGCGGTCCTGCAGCAGCGCAGCCGACGCCGCAGAGAACGGCCATCACCGCGTCGCCGAGGGCAAGCAGCAGATCGAGTTGACCACCGACAACGTCAATCGCCTGGGTAGCCGTCTGAGCGAGTCGTCGCAGGCGATGATCGAGCTCGAGGAAGGCAGCCGCAACATCAACCAGATACTCGGCACCATCCGCGCCATCGCCGAGCAAACCAACCTGCTGGCACTGAACGCAGCGATCGAGGCCGCCCGTGCCGGTGACCAGGGCCGCGGTTTCGCCGTGGTCGCCGATGAAGTGCGGGCGCTGGCCAAGCGTACCGCCGATTCCACCGGCGAGATCGACCAATTGCTCAACACCCTGGGCAACAAGACCCAGGAGGTGTCGCAGAAGATGGAAAGCTGCCTGGACCTGTCGCGGGCCAGCGTGTCGTCGATCGCACGTGCGCGGGACAGCTTCGAGGGTATCCAGCTGTCGGTGAACGAGATCCGCGATCAGAACCTGCAGATCTCGGCGGCTGCCGAGGAGCAGCACAGCGTGGCCGAAGAGATCAACCGGCACATCCAGCAGATCTACGACGAGGCAAGGCTGGTGGAAGGCCTGGCCAGCTCGGCGCAATCGGACTCGGGCAGGCTGTCGCAGCTATCGGAAGAGTTGAACGGTCTGGTCGGGCGCTTCAAGTCCTGACCCTCCTTGTGGGGCGCCGATTCGGCGCCCCGACGTGCCGCGCACCTGCACACTCAACAACCGACCGCACGCTCCTCGGCACACAGGGGCGTGGCCTGGGCGTAGAAGACGCTGGTCAAGGCCCCGACCACGCCCATGATCAGGCAGAACCCGACGCACACCCAGGGGCTCCACGGCATCAGCGCAATCAGTGCCAAGGGCGTGGTGCTCGCCCAAAGGGCATAGGCCAGGTTGTAGGTGAAGGAAATCCCCGACACCCGGATCTGCGCCGGGAACAGCCCGACCATCACCGATGGCACCACCCCCACCACGCCACACGACAACCCGGCTAACGCATAAGCCGCCCAGGTCCAGCCCCACTGCCCTACCAGGCTGGCATACAGCACGCCGATCCCCAGCGGCAGCAACAGGCTGTAGATCGTCACCGCGCGCCAGGCGCCGATGCGGTCGACCAGCAGCCCCGCCAGTACGCAACCGATATTGAGAAAGACGATACCCACACTGCTGAGCGCGAAGGTATGCCCGGCATCGATCCCGAAGCGCTGCTGCATGACCGTCGGGGTGATCACCACCAGCACCACCACCGCAGAGGTCAACACGCACGTCAGCAACGCGGCCGGGATCAACGAAGCGCGGTGGTCGGTGAGCACCATGCGCAGCGGAAATGCCACGGGCGGCGCCTGCCGCTCACGCAGGGCAAGAAACACTGGCGTCTCGCTCAGCCAACGGCGCAGCCAGACACCGAACACGCCGAACACCCCACCGAGCAGGAAGGGATAGCGCCAGGCGAAGTCGAGGATTTCCTGTGGGGTGTAGAGCCGCGCCAGCAAGGTGGCTACCAGCGCGCCAAGCAGGTAACCGAAGGTCAGCCCCGCCTGCAGGAAGCCCAGGGCGTAGCCGCGACGCCCAGGCGGTGCGTGCTCGGCCACGAAGGTCCAGGCGCTGGGCACCTCGCCGCCGACCGCAGCACCCTGCAGGATACGCAGGGCCAGCAGCAGCAGAGGAGCGGCGTAGCCGATGTCGGCATAGGTCGGCATGACTCCGATCAGCAGGCACGGCAGGGCCATCATCAGGATGCTCAGGTTGAACACGCGCTTGCGCCCAAGGTGGTCGGCGAAGTGCGCCATGAGGATGCCGCCCAGAGGGCGTGCCAGGTAGCCGGTGACGAAGATCCCGAAGCTCTGCAGCAGGCGCAGCCACTCCGGCATCTGTGGCGGGAAGAACAGCTGGCTCAGGGTCAGGGCGAAGAACACGAAGATGATGAAATCGTAGATCTCCAGCGCGCCGCCAAGGGCCGCAAGGCCCAGGGTACGGTGATCGCCGCGGCTGAAACGAGGCGCGCGGGCGGTATCGATGGCAGTCATTTCTGGGTTCCGCAGATCGGCAAAGGGCAAGAGGATAGCAAAAGCCGATGCGTCTCAGCTGGAACGGCTGAAGGCGTTGTGCGAGAAGTTCATCCGCCGCCAGGAGCAGCCTGCGCCGCCAGCCAGCGCCGACGGCAGCGCAACCTGCCCCAGCAACTGCGGGGTGTCGATGATCGCCATGAACGATTCCAGTGCCTCGCTATCGGGCACCTTGGGCAGGCTGACACTGACCGCCTGGCGTTCGCTCTGCGCGACGCTCGGCACTTTCAGATGCTGGGAGTGGTACAGCAGCACATGCTGGATCTGCGGGCTGACGCGGCAGAAGCGGGCCAGATCGACGCCGGCATGGCTGCCCAGTTCGATATTGCCCACCAACAGCTGGAACGGGTGCAACGCGCTCTGCACCAGGCGCTGCAGGTCTTCGAAGTTTTCAACCGGGGCGATCCGGTAATAGCCCAGGCCATTGAGCATGCGTTCCAGCTGCAGGCGCTGAGCGGGATGCTCGTCGGCGATGAGGATACGCATGGACTTGTTCGGCATGGTCCGGACCCTGGCGGCAAGGTGGTCAGAGACACTGCCTGGCCTTGCTGCGCCTGTGCGGGCAATGACGGGTCTCTGTCTTGATAGTTGTCGGGAACCGACGATAAATCAAGGCGCTGCACAGGGATTTTTCACCCCTGTTTCACCGGCCTTTCACTGCTCCCACTGACGCATGCGCAAGCGACAGTGCTTCATGGCATTGACGATGTGCTTTTCCACCACGCTCTGCGAAACCCCGAGGCGCTCGGCGATCTGCGGATGCGACAGACCCTCGAGCTTGCGCAGCAGGAAGCTCTCGCGGCACGGCACACTCAACTCATCCAGTGCGCGCCGAACCATCTCCAGGCGCTCATCGAGGTGCAGCAACTGGGACGGTGCCGGACTGTGCCAGCGCTCGTCGCTGTCCAGCACTTCAAGCGGCTCGGACTGGCGCACCGACTGACGCCGGTGCCGGTCGATCACCAGGTTCAGTGCCGTGCGGTAAAGGAAGGAACGGGGTCGCTCGATCGGCGGATGACCGCCGCGCTCGAGCAGGCGCAGGCAGGCGTCATGGGCAACATCTTCTGCCGCGTGCCGGCTGCCCAGCCGCGAGGAGAGGAAACTCACCAGTTCGCGATAGTAATGTTCCACCACGGCCCTTGCCTCTCCCGTTGGGCAACGTCAATGCGATTGAAAATACACATCAGTGATATCAGCGTGTCATCTTACAAATTACAACCATTCTCAGCAACACACCCTCTCACCTGCGGCTAAATCCGTTTCCCCAGCGTTCGTCTAACTGTGACCTCCGTGCGTGCCCTGAAAGGCGCGACACGCCCTTCATCCCTGGCTGGAAGTCTGCATGAGACGTACATCCAAACTCCGTCGCCGCCTCGTTCTCGGCGGCCTGGGCCTGATCGCGCTGGGCAGCCTGCTAGCCTGGAAAGCCCTGCCGTTCGGCACTCTGCCGGTCAGCACCGTGCAGGTCACCCGCGGCGACATCGAAAGCAGCGTCACCGCCCTTGGCACCCTGCAGCCCCGTCGCTACGTGGATGTCGGCGCCCAGGCCTCCGGGCAGATCCGCAAACTGCACGTGGAAGTCGGCGATGAAGTGCGCAAGGGCCAACTGCTGGTGGAGATCGACCCCTCCACTCAACAGGCGCGCCTGGACGCCGGCCGCTACTCGATCGAGAACCTCAAGGCCCAGCTTGCCGAACAGCGTGCCCAGTACCTGCTGGCCCAACAGCAGTTTCAGCGCCAGCACGAACTGGCCAGCGCCGGCGCGACCCGTCAGGAGGATGTCCAGCAGGCCCAGGCGCAGCTCAAGGTGACCCAGGCACGCATCGACATGTACCAGGCGCAGATCCGCCAGGCCCAGGCCAGTCTGCGCAGCGACGAGGCAGAACTCGGCTATACGCGGATCTACGCACCGATGGACGGCACCGTGGTGGCGGTGGACGCGCGCGAGGGCCAGACCCTCAACGCCCAGCAGCAGACCCCGCTGATCCTGCGCATTGCCCGCCTGTCGCCGATGACCGTCTGGGCCCAGGTTTCGGAGGCCGACATTGGCCAGGTCAAGCCTGGCATGACCGCCTACTTCACGACACTGGCCGGTGGCAAACGCCGCTGGACCAGCACCGTGCGCCAGATCCTGCCGATCCCACCCAAGCCGCTCGACCAGACCAGCCAGGGCGGCGGCAGCCCGGCCAGCGCCAGCAGCGGCACCACCGGCAGCAAGGTGGTGCAGTACACGGTACTGCTCGACGTGGAAAACCCTGACGGCGCACTGATGGCCGAGATGACCACCCAGGTGTTCTTCGTCGCAGGCCAGGCCAGCCAGGTGCTCACCGCGCCGCTGGCGGCGCTGGACGACGCGCCCACCGAGGGCATGCGCCTGGCGCAGGTCCTGAACCGTAACGGCAAGGTCGAACAGCGCCAGGTACGCACCGGCTTGAGCGATCGCCTGCGGGTACAGATCCTCGACGGCCTGAGCGAAGGCGAGCAACTGGTCATCGGCGCACCACGCGCCAGCGGAGGCTGAATGAACGCACCGCTGATCGAGCTCGATGACATCCACAAGGTCTACGGCGGCATCGACTCGCCCGAGGTCCAGGTGCTGCGTGGTATCAGCCTGAGCATCCAGCCTGGCGAGTTCGTCGCCATCGTCGGCGCCTCCGGGTCCGGCAAATCCACCCTGATGAACATCCTGGGCTGCCTCGACCGCCCCTCCCGAGGCAGCTATCGCTTCGCTGGCCGTGACGTCGCCGAACTCGACAGCGACGAACTGGCCTGGCTGCGCCGCGAGGCCTTCGGTTTCGTGTTCCAGGGCTATCACCTGATTCCCTCAGGCTCGGCCCAGGAGAACGTCGAGATGCCGGCGATCTACGCCGGTACACCTGCAGCCGAACGCCATGCGCGCGCCGCCGCGCTGCTCGAACGCCTGGGCCTGGCCAGCCGCACCGGCAACCGCCCGCACCAGCTGTCCGGGGGCCAGCAGCAACGGGTATCGATCGCCCGGGCACTGATGAATGGCGGCCACATCATTCTCGCCGACGAACCCACCGGCGCCCTCGACAGCCACAGCGGCGCCGAGGTCATGACACTGCTGGACGAGCTGGCCAGCCAAGGTCACGTGATCATCCTCATCACCCACGACCGTGAGGTGGCGGCGCGGGCGCGGCGGATCATCGAGATCCGCGACGGCGCGATCGTCAGCGACTCGGCCGCCGATCGCTCGCCCGCTGCGCCCACACCTGGCTTGCAGGCTGATGATCTGCGCCAGCGTCTGGACCGCGGCGCCAGCCTGCGCGGCGCCTGGAAAGGCGAGTTGGTCGAATCGCTGCAGGCCGCCTGGCGGGTCATGTGGATCAACCGCTTCCGCACCGCCCTGACCCTGCTCGGCATCGTCATCGGCGTGGCCTCGGTGGTGGTGATGCTCGCCGTCGGCGAAGGCAGCAAGCGCCAGGTGATGGCGCAGATGGCCGCCTTCGGCTCCAACATCCTCTACCTGAGCGGCAAGCACGCCACCGCCCGTGAAGCGGCGGGCCTGGTGTCCCTCGACGACGTTGCCGCCATCGCCGGCCTGCCCCAGGTGCAGCGCATCATGCCGGTGATCGGTGGCGAGCTGATGGTTCGCCATGGCAACAACAACCAGTCGTTCTACGTGGGGGGCAACAACACCGAATTCCCGCATATTCTCAACTGGCCGGTGGTCGAAGGCAGCCTGTTCACCGACGCCGACGAGCGCAGCGGCGCCGCCGTGGCGGTGATCGGCCAGAAGGTCAAGGAAAAGCTTCTGCCCCCCGGCAGCAATCCGCTGGGCCAGTACCTGCTGATCGAGAACGTGCCCTTCCAGATCGTCGGCGTGCTCGCGGCCAAAGGCGCAAGCTCCGGCAACCAGGACAGCGACGAGCGCATCGTGGTGCCCTACTCGGCCGCCTCCATGCGCCTGTTCGGCAAGCACGATCCCGAATACGTGATCATCACCGCTGCCGACTCCAGCCGGGTCTCGGAGACCGAAGCGGCCATCGCCCACCTGATGCGCAAACGTCACCAGGGCAAGCAGGATTTCGACCTGACCAACGACGCGGCGCTGATCCAGGCCGAGGCGCGCACCCAGAACAGCCTGTCGCTGATGCTCGGCGCGATTGCCGCCATCTCGCTGTTGGTCGGCGGCATCGGGGTGATGAACATCATGCTCATGACCGTGCGTGAACGTACCCGCGAGATCGGTATCCGCATGGCCACCGGCGCTCGCCAGCGCGACATCCTGCGCCAGTTCCTCACCGAGGCGGTGATGCTGTCGATGGTCGGCGGCGTGACCGGCATCGCCCTGGCCCTGGCCATCGGCGGCGCGCTGCTGCTGGCCGATATCGCCGTGGCCTTCGCCCTGCCCGCCATCCTCGGCGCCTTTGCCTGCGCCGTGATCACCGGTGTCGTGTTCGGCTTCATGCCGGCGCGCAAAGCCGCCCGACTCGACCCGGTCAAAGCCCTTACCAGCGTGTAGCCCATGACATTGCCAAGCCGCATCAGCCTGCTGACCCTGAGCCTCTGCCTCGCCGCCTGCAACAGCACACCGCCGCCGCAGGCCGACATCACGCCACCGCCCACCTGGCAAGGCACCACCGACACCCACCAGGCGCCGCCGGACAGCGCCTGGTGGCAGGCGTTCGCCAGCCGCGAACTGGATCGCCTGATCGAGCGCGCCCGCAGCAACAGCCACGACCTGGCGGCCGCTGCCGCACGGGTGCGCCAGGCCCAGGCGCGCGCCGTGATCGCCGGAGCGCCGTTGTTGCCCGAACTGCAGTTCGGGGTGGACGGCAGCCGCCAACGCCTGCTGCGCGGCGACGGTAACGACCAGCTCGACGCCACCAGCAGCGAACGCACCAGTACCGCCTTCGCCACGCGCCTGAGCGCCAGTTACGAAATCGATTTCTGGGGCGGCCTGCGCGCCGCCCGCGACAGTGCATTGCGCAACCTCGACGCCAGCCGATTCGACCGCCAGACGGTCGAGCTCACCTTGTTCAGCGCTGTCGCCGACAGCTACCTGCAAGGGCTGGCATTGCAAGAGCAGCGGCGTATCGCCCGGCTCAACCTGGACAACGCGCGCAATGTCCTGCGCCTGGTCGAAGCCCGTGAACGCTCCGGTTCGGCGACCCGCCTGGAACTGGCCCAGCAACGCGGCCTGGTCGCCGCCCAGGAGCGCCAGGTGCCGTTGCTGGAGCAACAGTGGCAGGACAACCGCGTCACACTCGCCACCCTGCTCGGTGATCCGGTGCAGAGCCTGGGCACCAGCCAGGAGTCGATCAGTGCACTGAACTGGCCAGGCATCGGCAGCGGCGTACCCAGCGCACTGCTCAGTCGCCGCCCGGACATCGCCGCCGCCGAGGCACGCCTGGCGGCGGCCAGCGCCGACGTGCAGGTCGCCAGGGCCGCCATGCTGCCGCGCGTGGTACTGGGCGCCGACTTGGGCAGTGGCGCCCGGACCTTCGCCAACGTACTCGACAGCCCCTTCTATACCCTCACCACCGCCCTCACCGCACCCATCTTCGACCGTGGCCGACGCGGCGCCGAACGCGACCAGGCCAAGGCGCGCCAGGAAGAGTTGCTGGAGAATTATCGCGCCCAGATCGTGGCAGGCTTTGCCGATGTGGAGAAGGCGCTCAACGCGATCGACGGCGTCGACCGGCAACGCCAGTGGCAGGATCAGGAAGTGGAACAGGCGCGCATCGCCTTCAGCCTCGCCGAACAGCGCTATGCCTCGGGGGCCGAAACCTTGCTGACGGTACTGGAAACGCAGCGCACCCTGTACCTGGCTGAAGACCAGCAGGCGCAGCTGCGCCTGGCCAGGTTGCAGGGGAGCGTGGCGCTGTACAAGGCGTTGGGCGGGGGATGGAGGCTCTGAGGTCAGCCCGTCGGCGCGGGTTGTCTTCTTCGCGGGCAAGTCGCAGCGGCGAACCGCCGCTGCGACTTGCCCGCGAAAAGCACGACTCGGTGTTACTCAGGAAAGAATATTTTTCATCGACAGGTTACGCGCATACCAAGGCCGACGCGGCACCCGCCGCAGCAGGTCGGCAATGCCGTCCTCTTCGCCGAAGGTGATACGCAGCGCAAGCTTCATCACCTCGACATCCATCTCCACCGTCTTGCCCGGACGAATCCCCGGCGTGGTGCTGCACCCATGCGTGTCCGGCCCCAGCCAAGGGTCTGCGACTTCCACCCAAGGGCCCGGCGCGAACCACTTCACGCCATTGACCTCCAGGCGCCGCACCTGGCCCGGGTGATAGCGCTCATGGGCGCGATACCAGTCTTCGATCCGGTCGTCGATCCAGCCGTGGAAACCCCAGAACACCGGGTGTACGTGAGAGGAAAACGGATCGCCCAGGAAGTCGTTCTCGCGGCCGAACCAGCGCCCGGCAAAATCCGACGGGTCGCGCGCAAAGGGCACCGGTGCACTGTTGGACGGGTCCCGGGGGACCGAGGCCCAGCACATGTGCAGCCAGTCGTGCAGGTTCATTTCCACTTCCGAACCGAAGGTGCCGAGGCTCAGCTTCGACAGGTACTGCGGGTCCTGGTATTGCGATTCCCAGACCTGGAAATTGCTGCAGAAGGTCTCCCCGGCCTTGATCGCCGACACCCACTGGCCATACTCGTCGTCGCCCGGCGCTTGCCAGGGCGGCGGCACGCAGCAGCCGTCGTGATTGTCGTAATAGCGGGCAAAACCCTGCCGGTCGAACTCGACATTGGGCTGCGGCAGCGGAAAGCGCTGCCAGGAGGGCAGGTCCTGCAGGGCGCGTGCAGCATCGAGCATGTGCCGGTGCATGAACAGAAAGTCCACGCCCGAACCATTGCGGTGCTTGCGCGGCCCGCGGGCATCGCGTTCGCGGTCCCGCGGCCCTGGCTGCCAGCCCAGGCCGCGCAACGCATTGCGCTTGTCTTCGGGAATCTTGTGCCACTGATCGCGGGTCGCATGCCAGAGCTGATGGAAAAGACGGTGCTCGGGGCTGATGACCCAGGCCTGCATGGCCGGGGTATAGGGCAGACGCTCACGCGCCTCTGGGAACAGGCGCTTGACGGCAACGAAACGGCTGTCCGCCACCGGCAAGGTCAAGGGCCGGTCCAGGCGCTGCAAGCGGCCGCTGAGGGTGCCGCTGCCGGCGTTGGCGAACTCGCCCCAGACCTCGTCGAGGCTGGCCACGCACTCATAGCCCGGCCCGCCTTTCTCACTGAGCAGACGCCAGCGCACCTGGGCAGACGACGCGCCGACCAGATCGCCCAGCACCCGGTAGGCGGCGGGCCCATCAGCCCGCAGGCGCTCGCCGGTATCGACGAAACCGCGCAGGCCACGGCCTTTGGTGGCGACGTCGAAGAACACTTCGACCCCCTCACGCGGCAGGCCTTCAAGGCCGCCATCGGCGCCTTCGAAACGGATATCCCAGACACCGCGCAAATGGTCGGCCAGCAGTTGCCCGGCAAGATCGGCAAGCTCGACGCTGGCCTCGCCCGGGGTGACGATGTCGTCTTCAGGGTCGTGGGTCAGTTCCTTGTGCGCATAGTAGGCGGCGGTACCCGCGGCCCCCGCCACTGCCAGGCCTGCGATGAATCCTCGTCGGGAAATGGTCATTGCGCCTCTATCCGTTCCAGCCATGCTGCGGCTTCTATCCAAGCTAGAACGTACGCTGGCGGGCAAAATTTACCGGGTCTAATTCACCGCCGCTGGCGCTCGTTCCTTCAGAAGACTCCTTGCCAGCAGAGGCTGCCGATGACCTCCTTCCTGTCGCGCCTGATACGCCCGAATCGCGCCAGCGCCTACCGGATCTTCGATGTCGAACTCAAGACCATCGTGCCCCTGAGCCCTTCGCTGTGTCGCTTCGTCTTCACCGGAGAAGACATCGGGCAGATGACCACCCTGGCGCCGGACCAGCGCATCAAGCTGTTCTTCCCCTCCCCTGACGGCCAGCCGCCACGACTCCCCCAGCACGAGAAATGGCAGCAGGCACGCCGCGACCTGCCACCGGAGCAGACGCCGCCCATGCGCACCTACACGCTGCGCGCCCTGCGAAGCGCGCAGCGGGAGGTGGAGGTGGATTTCGTCCTGCATGGGATCAATGGCCCCGCCTCGGCCTGGGCGACCCATGCGCGTCCCGGTGATCGGCTGCAGATGGTTGCACCGAACCTCGCCTATGACGGCGACCCCGGCGGTTATGAGTGGAAGCCCCCACGCGAGGCACGGCAAATTCTGCTGGTAGGCGACGAGACCGCGCTGCCGGCGATCGCCGGGGCGCTCGAACAGTTGGCCGACAACCGCTCGCACCTGGCGGTCGAAGCCTTTATCGAGGTTCCCCTGGAACTCGACTGCCTTGATCTGCGCCATGGCCCGGCCACCCGGGTGCACTGGCTGCCCCGCGACGTGCTGGCCTGCGATCACGGCCAAGGCATGCTGCACGCGATACACGAACTTGCCACGCTGCCGAACGCGACAGCGCCCCGCAACGCCGAGCTCGAGGAGGTCGACATCGACCAGCGCCTCTGGGAGCTGGCCAGCGACCAGGCCGCCGCCTTTCACGCCTGGATCGCCGGCGAGTCAGCGACGGTGATGGAGATCCGCCGCTACCTGATCAAAGAGCGTGGCCTGGCACGCGACAGCCTGACGCTGATGGGCTACTGGCGGGCCGGACGCACCCTGGAATAGCGGCGACCGAATAGCGACGACCAGGATCGCACCCGCCCTATTTCCGGGCCCACCCACCAAAACCGCTGTCGCACATCTGTAAATCGATGTCATGACAGCGGATTCCGCCGTCGCTCCGCCGTTAACGACCGAATCCGGTCTCCAGCACCCGCACAAACGACACAAAAAAACCCTCTGCCTCGCGCATCCTGACCCCGACTCCAGAGTCACGGACAGACCTACGCACTTGCGCCGCCCTACAACCAATAACAACACCCAGGGACCACACTTATGCTCTCCATGCGAAAACGCTTCGGCGTCCTGCTGTTCTCGCTGTGTGCCACTGCCGTCCAGGCCAAGGAATGGACAGAAATCCGCTTCGGCGTCTTCCCCGAATACCCACCCTTCGAATCCGTCGCCGCCGATGGCAGCCTGCAAGGCTTCGACATCGAGCTGGGCAATGCCATCTGCGCCAAGCTGCAGGTCAAGTGCACCTGGGTGCACAACGAGTTCGACGGCATGATCCCGGCGCTGCGTGCGCGCAAGTTCGACGCCATCATGTCATCGATGGCGGTCACGCCCGCGCGCCTGAAGCAGATCGATTTCACCGACCGTCTGTTCCTCAGCCCCACCTCGGTGGTGGCGCGCAAGTCCGCCACCTTCGGCGACACCCCCGAGTCGCTCAAGGGCAAGCAGGTTGGCGTGCTGCAGGGTTCGCTGCAGGAAGCCTACGCCCGCGCCGTGCTGACCCCGCTCGGCGCGCAGGTCAAGGCCTACCAGTCCCAGGACCAGAACTACGCCGACCTGCAGAACGGTCGTCTCGACGCGACCGTCACCGACCGCCTCGAAGCCCAGCTGAATTTCCTCTCCAAGCCTGAGGGCGCCGATTTCAAGAGCGGCCCGGCGATCAAGGACCCAAGCCTGCCGCTGGACATCGCCATGGGCCTGCGCAAGACAGACCCGGAGCTCAAGGCCCTGCTCGACAAGGGTATCGCGGCGATCCACGCCGATGGCACCTACACCGAAATCCAGAAGAAGTACGTGGGCGACCTGGACATCTACAACGAGTGATCGTCGCTGCCAGCGCTGGCCCCGACTTGCCCGCGAAGCGGCCAGCGCAGACAGCTTCGATCCCCAAGCCATCCCGTCGCACGAGACCCCTCTCATGAACGACTTGCTTTTTCTGCAAGGCTTCGGCCCGTTGCTGGCCCAAGGCACCTGGATGACCCTGAAGCTGGCATTGCTGTCGTTGCTGCTCAGCCTGCTGCTCGGCCTGGTCGGCGCCAGCGCCAAGCTGTCGCACTCCAAGCTGCTGCGTATCCCGGCCACCCTCTACACCACACTGATCCGCAGCGTCCCGGACCTGGTGCTGATCCTGTTGCTGTTCTACAGCATGCAGATCTGGCTCAACGACCTCACCGAAGCACTGGGTTGGGACTACGTGGAGATCGACCCCTTCGGCGCCGGCGTGCTGACCCTGGGCTTCATCTACGGCGCCTACTTCACCGAGAACTTTCGCGGCGCGATCCTCAGCGTGCCAGCGGGTCAACTGGAGGCAGCCACCGCCTACGGCCTGAGCCGTGCCCAGCGCTTTCGCCTGGTGCTGTTCCCACAACTGATGCGTTTCGCCCTACCGGGCCTTGGCAACAACTGGCTGGTGTTGCTCAAGTCCACTGCACTGGTGTCGATCATCGGCCTGGCCGACCTGGTCAAGGCCGCGCAGAACGCCGGCAAGACCACCAATGACATGCTGTTCTTCCTGTGCCTGGCCGGGTTGGTCTACCTGCTGATCACCACCCTTTCCAATCGTCTGTTCAAGCACCTTGAGCGGCGCTACAACACCGGCGTGCGGGGGCTGGCACGATGATCGAACTCCTTCAGCAATACGGCATCGCCTATCTGTACAACGATGGCAGTGGTCTGTCGGGCCTGGCCATGACGCTGTGGCTGTTCCTGGCGAGCATGGTCCTGGGGTTCGTACTTTCGCTACCCCTGGCGCTGGCGCGGGTGTCGCGCCACAGCTGGCTGCGCGTGCCGGTGCAGGTGTACACCTTCGTGTTCCGCGGCACACCGCTCTATATCCAGTTGCTGATCTGCTACACAGGCCTCTACAGCCTGGAGGTGGTGCGCGAACACGCGCTGCTCGACCAGTTCTTGCGCAACGCACTCAACTGCACCCTGCTGGCGTTCGTGCTCAACACCTGCGCCTACACCGTGGAGATTTTCGCCGGGGCGATCCGCAACCTGCCCGCTGGCGAACTGGAGGCGGCTCAGGCCTATGGCCTGCGCGGCTGGAAGCTGAACCTGTTCCTGGTACTGCCGGCGGCCCTGCGCCGCTCGCTGCCGGCCTACAGCAACGAGCTGATCCTCATGCTGCATGCCACCTCGCTGGCCTTCACCGCCACCGTCGCCGACATCCTCAAGGTGGCGCGCGACGCCAACGCCGCGACCTTCCTGACCTTCCAGGCTTTCGGCGTGGCTGCGCTGCTGTACATGTTGCTGTCCTTCGCCCTGGTCGGCTTGTTCCGACTCGCCGAGCGCCGCTGGATGCGCTTCCTTGATCCCGTACGAGGCTGACCCCATGACCGCCACCGCACTGCCTTTGAACTTCGAACACGCGCCCTCCACCCAGGCCCATGCGAGCGCGATCAAGCTCAGCGTCGACGGCCTGCACAAGCATTACGGCGAGCACCAGGTGCTCAAGGGCGTATCGCTGCAAGCCCGCAAGGGCGACGTGATCAGCCTGATCGGCGCCAGTGGCTCGGGCAAGAGCACCTTCCTGCGCTGCATCAACTTCCTCGAACAGCCCGATGCCGGCAGCATCACCCTCGACGGCCAGACCCTGCAGATCCGCCCCGGCACCCGCACGCCGCCACCTGCACAACTGCAAAACCTGCGCACACGCCTGGCGATGGTGTTCCAGCATTTCAACCTGTGGAGCCACCTGACCGTGCTGGAAAACATCTGCCTGGCGCCGCGCAAGGTACTGGGCATCAGTGCCGCCGAGGCCCAGGCGCGAGCGCGCACCTATCTGGACAAGGTCGGCCTGCCCGCGCGCGCCGCTGAGCAATACCCTGCCTTCCTCTCCGGCGGCCAACAGCAGCGGGTGGCGATCGCCCGCGCACTGGCCATGGAGCCGGAGATCATCCTGTTCGACGAACCGACCTCGGCACTCGACCCCGAGCTGGTCGGCGAAGTGCTCAAGGTGATACAGACGCTCGCCGAGGAAGGACGTACCATGCTCATGGTCACCCACGAGATGGGCTTTGCCCGCCAGGTGTCCAGCCAGGTGCTGTTCCTGCACCAGGGACTGGTGGAGGAGCACGGCAGTGCCGACATCCTGGACCACCCGCAGAGCCCACGCCTGCAACAGTTTCTCTCAAACCGTTTGAAGTGAAGTCACGCCGTATGGATAGCAAGGCCACCCGCTCCCCCGCCAATCCGCCGCTGGACCGCATCGATGAAGCGATCATCGATGTGCTGCGCCACCACGGCAGGATCACCTACGAGAAGCTCTCGACCCTCGTGCACCTGACGCCCAGGCCTTGCCTTGAGCGGGTGCGCAAGCTGGAGCGCCGAGGTGTGATCCGCGGCTACGGTGCGATCATCGACCTGCAGCAGGTGTCGCCTGGCCTGTCGCTGCTGGTCCTGGTGGCCTTGTCCAACCAGAGCGGACGTTCCGCCCAGCGCGCCTTCGAGGCCACCGTGCGGGCCTGCCCGCAGGTCTATGAATGCCAACTGATCAGCGGCCATTTCGACTACAGCCTGCGCATGCGCTGCCGCGACATGGAGCACTACCGGGTGCTGACCGAAGCCTGGATGAACGACGACGAACTGCATATCGACAAGCTGGTCGCCCACCCGGAACTGGCGTCGGTCAAGAGCCTCGCACCACAAGCCTGACCCCTTCAAAATCCCCCATTCGCTGATATCGGGCCGCCTGTCGGCCCGGTATCCAGCGACGCCACACCCGTCAAAATTTATTTTCCCCTCCAACACCCCACGCAGAGCGCCTGCAGTGCGCCCGCCTGCAACTGGTCAGACCGGTAAGTCCAAAAGCCCTTGCCAAGCTCGGAAATTCGCGCTTACATTTACCCCGCACTGGACAAACCGGTAAGACCACAATAATTAAGTCCTGCGCTCTTTCGCCCGCCATCCCCTGGCGTGCATCGAAGCAGGGACACCGAATCAGAGATCCCTCCCATGCTCAAATGGTGCTCGCGTTCGATCTTCCTCCAAGTTGTCCTGGGCCTCGCCCTGGGCGTTATCTGCGGTCTCAGCTTTCCCGAAGTTTCCCTGCAGCTCAAACCCCTCGGTGACGGCTTCATCAAGCTGATCAAGATGCTCATCGGCATCATCGTGTTCTGCGTGGTGGTCAGCGGTATCTCCGGCGCGGGCGACCTGAAGAAGGTCGGACGCATCGGCCTGAAGTCGGTGATCTACTTCGAAATCCTCACCACCATCGCCCTGGTCATCGGCCTGGTGCTGGCCTTCTCCACCGGCATTGGTCAAGGTGCCAACATCCACCTCGACCAGCTCTCCAGCGCCGATGCCGGCGCCCTGGCCGATCGCGGTGCGCACATCCACGGCGCCACGGCGTTCTTCATGGAGCTGATCCCGACCTCGGTGATCGGTGCCTTCGCCGACAACAACATCCTCCAGGTCCTGCTGTTCGCCGTGCTGTTCGGCAGTGCACTGAACCTGGTCGGCGAGTCGGCCTCGGGCATCTCGCGCCTGATCAACGAACTCAGCCATGTGATCTTCCGCATCATGGGCATGATCGTGCGCCTGGCGCCGATCGGCGTGTTCGGCGCCATCGCCTTCACCACCAGCAAGTACGGCCTGGAATCGCTGCAGCACCTGGGCGGGCTGGTGGCGCTGTTCTACATCACCTGTGCAGGCTTCGTGCTGCTGATCCTGGGCACGGTAATGCGGGTGTCGGGCCTGAAGCTGATCCCGTTCATCAAGTACCTGCGCGAGGAACTGACCATCGTCCTCGGCACCGCCTCCTCCGACGCCGTACTGCCACAGGTGATGCGCAAGCTCGAACACCTGGGGATCGGCAGTTCCACCGTGGGACTGGTGATTCCGACCGGCTACTCGTTCAACCTGGACGGTTTCTCGATCTACCTCACCCTGGCCATCGTGTTCATCGCCAACGCCACCGGCACGCCACTGGCCATGACCGACCTGCTGACCATCCTGCTGGTGTCGCTGGTCACCTCCAAGGGCGCCCACGGCATCCCGGGCTCGGCGCTGGTGATCCTGGCCGCCACCCTGACCGCCGTGCCGGCGATCCCGGTGGTCGGCCTGGTGCTGGTGCTGGCCGTGGACTGGTTCATGGGCATCGGCCGGGCACTGACCAACCTGATCGGCAACTGTGTCGCCACCGTGGCCATCGCCCGTTGGGAGAAGGACATCGACATGGAGCGCGCCAACAACGTGCTGGCCGGCAAGCCCGGCTTCGCACCGGTAGCGCGCAAACCGGGCCAGGCCCATCAGCAGGAATTCTGACCGTGCCAGGGCCGGCGTTCAGCGCCGGCCCACAGGCGCCAAGACTCAGGTTTCGATCAGGGAGCGAACCGTGATCAGCTCATCGACCGTCGTCAACTCCGTGGTGGAAAAGCTGCGCAAGGCCCTGGCCCGCGGCCAGTGGCGTAGCGGCGAAATGCTGCCAGGCCAGCGCGAGCTGGCCGAACAATTGGGCATCAGCCGCCCCAGCCTGCGTGAAGCGGTGACCGTACTGGAAACCCTCGGACTGGTGCGTTCGATGCCTGGCAAAGGTGTGCTGGTGCTGGAGGCCGACGCCACGCTGGTACAAAGCACCGATAGCGTCGGCGCTGCCAGCCTGGCCGATGTGCTGGAGCTGCGCTACACCCTCGAGCCCTTCATCGCCGGGCTGGTCGCGCAATCGGCGGGCAACCAGGACATCGGCCAGCTGCGCCTGACCCTGATGGACCTGCGCGAAGCCGTTGACGCCTGCGACAGCGAGGCAGGCGTAGCCGCCTACATCGCCTTCCACGAGGCGCTGTTCGCGCTGACCACCAACCCGATCTTCCAGAGCGTGGTGCAGCAGACCAGCAACGCGCTCAAGCAGAGCGCGGCCATGCTGCACGACTCCCCTGAACACCTGGCCGCACGGCTCGACGAGAACGAGGCGGTGGTGCGCGCCATCCGCGCACGCAACAGCGCCCAGGCCAGCGCCCAGATGCGCCGGCACATCCTCGCCGAGGGCCAGCGCATGGGCATCGAACTGAACATCCCGGACGACCATCCGGACCCGCATCTTTGACGTCAGGAGAGCGATCATGACCGCCTTCGCCCACGCCGACCCGTGCCTGCCCCAGTTGATCAAGACCGGCGAAGGCCGCCTGGGAGCCGAACAGATCTACCCGCGCCTGTTCGACGCCATCCTCGAACAGCGCCTGCCACCTGGCAGCGCCCTGCCCGAGCAAGCGCTGGGCAATGCCTTCGGCGTCAGCCGCACAGTGATCCGCCGGGTGCTCGGGCGCCTGGCCGACCAGCAGGTAGTGGTGCAACGCCCCAGCCACACCGCACACCTGGCCGCGCCCGATCCACAGCAGGCGCGCCAGGTGCTGAGTGCACGGCGCCTGGCTGAAACCACACTGATCGGCCTGGCCACCCAGCGCGCGCGTCCGGGGCAGATCCGGCAACTGCGCCAACTGGTCGAGCGCGAGCGCCTGCACCACGAACGCGGCGAGCGCTGCACGGCCATCCGTCTGGGCGGCGAATTCCACCTCAAGCTTGCGCAAATGGCCAACAACGCACCCTTGGCGCGCTTTCTCAATGGCCTGGTGCCGATGACTTCGCTGATCATCGCCCGCTACGAGTCGCCCTGCTGCGAGCACTGCGCCTGGGAAGAGCACGCGGCAATCATCGACGCGGTGGAAGATGGCGACAGCACCGCGGCGCTGGCGTTGATGCACCAGCACCTGGACCGCCTCGAAGCCAAGCTCGACCTCGATCAGAGCGTGCGCGCGTAACGTTTGCGGTAGTCCGCCGGGGTGACCCCGACATGCCGCACGAAGGCGCGGCGCAGGGTGTCGACATTGGCGAAGCCACACAAGGCGGCCACCTGCTTGGGCGGCTCGCGTCCGCCCTCGAGGCGCTCACGGGCGGCATTGACCCGTGCCAGTTCCACCCAGGCCGCCGGGGTCATGCCCACATCGGCCTGGAACAGCCGGGCGAAGTGCCGCGGGCTGAGACCCGCCCGCTGCGCCAGGCTGGCGATGCTGTGATCCTCGGCCGGATTGGCGGCCACATAGCGCTGCAACCCCTGAAGCACCGAGCGCCCGACCGGCGACGAGGCGCCCTGGCGACTGAACTGCAATTGCCCGCCCGGACGCTTGAAGTACATCACCAACTGCCCTGCCACCTGCTTGGCGAGCTCTCGCCCCAGGTCCTCCTCCACCAGGCTCAACGCCAGGTCCAGCCCGGACGTCACCCCCGCCGCAGTGCGCACCTTGCCGTCATGGACCTGGATCGCATCGGCGTCCACCTGCACCTCGGGATAGCGCTCGGCCAAGGCCTCGGCGACCGCCCAGTGCGTGGTGATGCGTCGGCCATCGAGCAGGCCGGCAGCCGCCAGGGCGAAGGCGCCAGTACAGACTGATCCGTAGCGTCGACAACTGGCGGCGCGCCCACGCAGCCAGTCGAGGATGCCGCTGCGCAGGTGCTGGCTGGCCGCCTGCGGCGTACCGGCGATCAGCAGGGTGTCGATGGGCTCGTGGGTGTCGTCGATCCAGCCATCGGGCAGCAGGCGTGCGCCGGATGAACTGACCAGTGGGCCGGGTTCACAGGCCAGCAGGCGCAGGCGATACACCTCGCGACCGGCCTGGCGGTTGGCCTCGGCGAAGACATCGAGCGGGCCGCTGGCATCGAGCAACTGGACGCCGGGCATGGCAAGGATGGCGAGGGTCAGCGAGGGCATCTGGAGATCCTGTAGGCGCGCAAAAGGGTGAGTAGCGACAGCATAAAACCCCGGCCGAACCCGTGCGCAGGCCATGTCTGTCGCAGACCGACAATGGCAGGATATGACGCATAACGTCAATTGAGGACAATCACTCGCCCCGCCACACTGACTCCACCACCACACCAGGAGTCACCCATGTCCACCTCCATCGCCGGTATCCAGGTGCCTGACAGCGCCATGGCCCGTGAAATCACCGAACTGGTCCGCGACACCGCCTCGCCGCTGCTGTTCCACCACTCCAGCCGGGTGTTCTACTTCGCCGCCCTGGCCGGCAAGCGCCTGGGTCTGAAGTTCGACAGCGAACTGCTGTACTGCGGCTGCATGTTCCACGATATGGGCCTGACCCATCAGCACAGCAGCGACTGCTGCCGCTTCGAGGTCGACGGTGCCAACGCCGCCCGCGACTTCCTCAAGGGCCATGGCATCGCCGAACGCGACATCGAGCGGGTCTGGACCGCCATTGCCCTGCACACCACACCGGGTATTCCGGAGTTCATGCACCCGCTGATCGCACTGGTGACCGCCGGTGTCGAGACCGACGTCCTCGGCCTGCACCACGAGGGGCTGAGCACTACCGAGCGCGACGCCGTGGTCCAGGCCCACCCTCGCGGCGAGCAGTTCAAGGAAGCGATCATCCAGGCCTTCTACGATGGCATCCGCCACAAGCCGCAGACCACCTTCGGCAACGTCAAGGGCGATGTCATCGCCGACAAGGAACCGGGTTTCCATCCCGGCAACTTCTGCAGCGTGATCCGCCAGTCCTGCTGGCCGAGCTGAGGCCTCGCTGGCCAAGGCTTGCCGGGCGCCTTACCATGCGCCCGGCAATTACACGCCAGGAGGTCTTATGCAACACACCATCGCGCCAGTCGGCGCAGAGCAGTTCGAGCGACTGACCGAACTGTGGGAAGCCTCGGTGCGGGCCACGCACGATTTTCTTCCCGAAGGCTACATCGAACGCCTGCGCCCGCTGGTACGCGACCAGTACCTGGGCTTCGTCCAGCTGCGCGCCGCGTACGATGAACAGGGGCAGATCCTCGGCTTCGCCGGGGTACACGAGGGCAAGCTGGAGATGCTCTTCGTCGATCCGATCTACCGCGGCCAGGGCATCGGCAAGACGCTGTTGGCTGACGTCGTCGCCGAACTGGGCGTGCGCGAGGTCGATGTCAACGAACAGAACCCGCAGGCCGTGGGTTTCTACCTCAGCCAGGGCTTCGTCCAGACCGGACGCAGCGAAGTCGATGGCCAGGGCGATCCGTATCCGCTGCTGCATCTGAAACGCGAGGGCTGAACATGGCTTTCGCACTGCAAAAAGGGGCCGCTCTGCGGCCCTTCCCGCTCCTATAATCAGAAGACCTCATCCAGCCTCTACCCAGGGAGGCTACCCGCGTGAACCCGCGCATTCCCCTCTTGCTGCTGTGCCTGCTGCTGGCCCTGGCTGGCTGTGCCGGCAAACGCACCTCACCCGCCCCGCCCCCGGCCACGCTCACCCCCGCCCTCTGGCAACAGATCGACCAGGACCTGATTGGCGCCTCGGTTGCCGCCACCGGCTCGGCCAGCGACTATGCCCGTCGCTCGATGCGGGTCTGGCGCGAACAGGTGCAGCAACGCACCGAAAGCGACTTCATCCCCTGGTTCACCGGCTACTGGACCCAGCAGTGGCTGACTCTCAAGGTTGCCTGGTACAAGATGAACAGCGGCAACGGCAGTGACCCACCGGAAAAACGCCTGGCGCTGTACCTGCAGGCGCAGTACCACGAACGGGTGATCGAACCGGTCGCCGAGCAGATCAACCCCGAAGGCATCCGCGACCGTGCCAGCGCGCTGTACCTGGAACTGTTCGCCAAGCAGTTGCCGACAATCATCCAACGCTACAACGCCCCGCCCGATCAGGTCAGCCAGCGTCTGAATCACCTTGCGGCCATCGCCCTGGGCCCGCCCGCGGCCAGGGATGCGACGCTCTACCAACTGCTGCGCGCTCAGTCACTGGACCAGCAGCCCGCCTGGCAGGCGCTGCGCCAGCACCTGCACGGCCAGGCTGCCAAGGCTCCCGGGCAAACCGAGGTAGGGCTGTCGTCGGTGGCCACCCGCGCCAGCGAAAAACTCGGCGCCACCCTGGCCCCGCGCGGCATCGCCAGCGCGGTGGCGGCCGCAGTAGGCAAGGCCGCCGGAGCGATGATCTCGGTGGCGGTGGCCGGTTTCGGCATGATGACCCATGACCGCGAACAGCCGCAGATGGTCGAGCAACTGCGGGTGATCCTCAACGTGGCGCTGAACGAGGAATGGCGCGAACTGATGGAAAACCGCCAGAGCGGTGCGCTCTCGGGGGTGTACTACCTGTCGGGGCAGGTCGAGGATGGCTTGCTGTCGGGTGCTGGCCGGCCCTGACGCCTCAGGCCACTGCCATGGCCGAGGTCGGCAGGCCGAAGATGCGGTCGAACGCCCAGTTGTAGGCGAAGGTGTAGCACGGCACCAGCACGATGAACGCCAGGTCCACCACGAATGCCTCGACCAGGCTCATGTCCAGCCACCAGGCAATCAGCGGAATCAGGTACAGCACCAGCGTCAGCTGGAAGCCCACCGCGTGCGCCACACGACGTGCCAGGCTGCGCCCACGCTTGGCCTGACGGCTCTCCCAGTGTTCGAACAGGCTGTTGTAGACCAGGTTCCAGAACATGGCGATGGTGGTGATCATTACCGCCAGGGGGCCGGTGTGCGAGGCCGGGGTATCGGAGAGATAGGCCAGCCCCAGGGTCGACATGCCCAGGCCGATCAGTTCATAGAAGGTCACGTAGACCAGTTTGCGCTTGACGCCTTGCACCGTGATTACCTCGGAACGCAGGAAATGAAGGCGACGAGAATGAGTCAATATTCTTGACAGAAAAAGTCAGCACCTTTCAGATTGACTGAAAGGAGAACTGCATGAACTTTTCCAGCGACAACATCCAACTGTTCCTCGCCGTGCTCGACCGCGGCTCGTTCTCCGCTGCCGCACGGGTGCTGGGGCGGGTGCCATCGGCGGTGAGCATGGCCATCGGCAATCTCGAGGCCGAACTCGGCTACGCGCTGTTCGAGCGCGGAGCACGCGAGGTCCGCGCCACAGACCGCGCCCGCGCTCTGGAGCCGCACGCACGGCTGATCGCCGAGCAACTGGGGTTACTGCAAGTGCATGCGCTTGAACTGTCGCGAGGGCTGGAAAGCAGCCTGGCGATCGCCGTGGTGCCGGACATCGACCCGCGTCCGCTACTGGCCGCCATTGCGCGGCTGGGCGAACGCTATCCGCTGCTGGACATCGAGCTGCTCAGCGCACCGCAGGAGGACGCCCTGCACCTGCTGGACAGCGGCCGCGTCGGGCTGTGCCTGGCCTTTGCCGGGTTGCAGGTCGATCCGCAGCGCAGCTTCCAGCACCTGGGCAGCGAGTCGCTGGTGGCAGCCTTGTCGCCCAACCATCCAGCACTGCGCCAGGGGCGCATCCGCGACCTCGAAGACCTGGTCAGCCTCCGTCAGATCCTGGTACACAGCCGCGACCTGCCGCTGCGCGACACCCGCTCGCTGATCGGCACCACGCACTGGCGCACCGACAGCGTCGACCTGGCCCTGCAGATGGTCGAAGCAGGCCTCGGCTGGGGCGACCTGCCGGCAACACGGGTCGCCCCCTTGGTGGAAGCCGGGCGGCTGGTGCGCCTGGCGTTTCGCAACACCCGCAACGAACTGCAGTTGCCGGTGCATGCGCTGTGGCTCAAGCAACAGCCCCTCGGGCAGGCCGCGCGGGCGCTGGTGGAGCTGCTGGCTGGCGGTTGATCCGCACATGGCCGCTCGTCGGCCAGAACAACGTCTAACTCAACCTTTTGACCGGCAGGCCGATACCGATCCCGACAGGCGTCGCTACGCGCCAAAAGTGCATGGCGGCCTCCCCAGCATCGGCTCAAGGTCTCGAAACATGAACCTGAAGTTCCGCCACAAGATCCTCCTCAGCGCCTGCGGTGTCGTGGTATTGGCATTCGCATTGTTTACCCTCTACAACGACTACCTGCAACGCAACACCATCCGCCAGAACATCGAATCCTCGGTCCAGCAGGCCGGCGCGCTCACCGCCAGCAGCGTGCAGAACTGGATGGGCGGACGCATCCTGATCCTGGAGAACCTCGCCCAGGACATCGCCCAGCAAGGCACCGGCAATCAGGTCGCCGGGCTGGTCGACCAACCCTCATACACCAGCAACTTCCAGTTCACCTACTTCGGCCAGAACACCGGGCTGTTCACCCAGCGCCCCGACGCACAGATGCCCGAAGGCTACGACCCGCGCAAACGCCCTTGGTACACCGCTGCGGTGAGCGCCAACCAGACCCTGCTGACACCGCCCTACCAGGCATCGGTGGGCGGCCTGGTGGTGACCATCGCCATACCGGTCAAGGCCCGCAACAATGGTGAGCTGCTCGGGGTTGTCGGTGGTGACCTGAGCCTGGACAGCCTGGTCGACATCATCAACGCGGTGGACTTCGGCGGTATCGGCCACGCCTTCCTGGTCGACCGTGAAGGCCAGGTAATCGTCAGCCCCGACAAGGACCAGCTGATGAAGAACCTCAAGGACATCTACCCCGGCAGCGGCCTGCGGGTCGAGCCGGGCATGCAGGACGTGACCCTCGGCGGCGAAGAGCGGATCGTCTCCTTCACCCAGGTCAAGGGGCTACCCTCGGCGCAGTGGTACATCGGCCTGTCCATCGACAAAGACAAGGCCTACGCCGCCCTCGGCCAGTTCCGCAGTTCGGCCATCATCGCCATGATCATTGCCGTGGCTGCCATCGCTGCCGTGCTCGGCCTGCTGATCCCCCTGCTGATGCGCCCGCTGACCACCATGGGCCGCGCCATGCACGATATCGCCGAAGGCGAAGGCGACCTCACCCGTCGCTTGCAGGTGCAGCACAAGGACGAGTTCGGCGAGCTGGCCATGGCCTTCAACCGCTTCGTCGAGCGTATCCACGCCTCGATCAGTGAAGTGGCCTCGGCCACGCGGCAGGTGCACGACCTGTCCGAACAGGTGATGAGTGCTTCCAACGCCTCGATCAACGGCTCCGAGGAACAAAGCCTGCGTACCAACAGCGTGGCGGCAGCGATCAATCAGCTCGGCGCCGCCACCCAGGAAATCGCACGCAATGCCGCCGATGCCTCGCAGCACGCCAGCGGCGCCAGCGATCAGGCCAACGACGGGCGCCAGGTGGTGGAGGATGCGATCAACGCCATGACCGCGCTGTCGCACAAGATCAGCGAGTCGTGCGAGCAGATCGAAACCCTCAACGCCAGCACCGACGAGATCGGCAAGATCCTCGACGTGATCAAGGGCATCTCCCAGCAGACCAACCTGCTGGCGCTCAACGCCGCCATCGAAGCCGCGCGCGCCGGGGAAGCGGGCCGAGGCTTCGCCGTGGTCGCCGACGAGGTGCGCAACCTGGCACACCGCACCCAGGAGTCGGCCGAAGAGATCCACCGCATGATCACCAGCCTGCAGGTTGGCTCGCGCGAGGCGGTGCACACCATGAACGCCAGCCAGGTCTCCAGCGAGCAGACCGTGCAGGTGGCCAACCAGGCGGGCGAGCGCCTGGCCAGCGTGACCCTGCGCATCGGCGAGATCGATGGCATGAACCAGTCGGTGGCCACGGCGACCGAGGAACAGAGCGCGGTGGTCGAGAGCTTGAACTTGGATATCACCCAGATCAACGCACTCAACCAGCAAGGGGTGCAGAACCTCAACGAAACCCTGCGCCACTGCGATGCGCTGACCCAGCAGGCGGGACGCTTGAAGCAGTTGGTGGGCAGTTTCAGGATCTGAAACTGCTTCACTGCACTTGGAGGAGCAGCTGTCTTATTCAAAATCTGACAGCCAGCTCAATCCCTGTGGGAGTCACTGTCTTACTCAAAATCTAAAGGTCAGCCCAATCCCCTGTGGGAGCGGGCTTGCCCCGCGATCACCGGCGCAGCCGGTGCCATGCTCCGCGGTGTTCTTTTCGCGGGCAAGCCCGCTCCTACAGGAGACCTGTGGCGCTGCCGCGTTATAACCTAATAACGAACAATTCTATTTGGCTATAAAGAACAATCTATATCCTTCTGCCATCCGACAACGGGCTAGCGGGCAGATTGAGTAGCGTATGGATGTAGGTTCTTTCGGTTTCACCATTGCCGGGCTGGTCGTGGGCTTCATCGTTGGCATGACCGGCGTCGGCGGCGGTTCGCTGATGACGCCGATCCTGCTGTGGTTCGGTATCAATCCCGCCACCGCCGTGGGCACCGACCTGCTCTACGCGGCAATCACCAAGGCCAGTGGCGTCTGGGTGCATGCACGCAACAAGAACATCGACTGGAAGATCACCGGCTGGCTGAGCCTGGGCAGCGTGCCCGCGGCAGCGCTGACCCTGTGGTTCCTCAGCACCCTGCATGCCGATACCTCGGCACTCAACGCCATCATCAAGCAGGGCCTGGCGGTGGTGCTGATCCTTACCGCCCTGGCGATCCTGTTCAAGTCGCGCCTGCAGGCCTTCGCCAGCAAGCATGCAGGCGATCACTACCATCTCAGCGACCGCAGCCTGAACCTCCTCACCGTGATCACCGGTGTAGTGCTCGGGGTCATGGTCACCCTGACCTCGATCGGTGCCGGCGCCCTGGGCACCGTGGCGCTGTTCCTGCTCTACCCGTTCCTGGTGACCCGGCGCCTGGTCGGCACCGAAATCGCCCACGCCGTGCCACTGACCCTGGTCGCGGGCCTGGGCCATGCCGGCATGGGCAACATGGACTGGTCGCTGCTCGGCTACCTGCTGCTCGGCTCGCTGCCGGGCATCTACCTGGGCAGCCACCTCACAGGCCGCATCTCCGATCGTGTGCTGCGTCCCTGCCTGGCGGGCATGCTGCTGCTGATCGGCTACAACCTGGCCTTCTGATCCCGCCCCTCAGGCCGGGCCCAGGCGCATGCGCCAGACCTCGGTTCGGCTGAGTTCGAGCCGTGAGCACGGCGGGATATCGATACGCTGGTCGGCCCCGAGCGAACTGCCGAGCACTTCGACCATCGCGGCGCGCATCACCATCGGGTGCGTGACCGCCCACCAGTCGCCCGGCGTGTCGAATGCCTCCAGCCACTGCGCCACGCGCTTGTGCAGCGCGGCGAAGGACTCTCCACCATGGGGCGCCGCGTCCACGTCGACCTGCCACCACGCCAGGGCTTCGCTCTGCTCGCGCTGCAACTGCTTGAGCGCAACGCCCTGCCAATGCCCCATGTCACAGTCGGCCAGCGCCGTCTCGATACGCACCTCGGGGGCGAGCCAGGCGGCGGTTTCACGGGCGCGCAGTTCGGGTGCGCTGAGTACTTGCACTCCGTCGGGCACAGCCTTCAACAGCGGGGCATCGCCCAGTACGGGATCGTCGGCCAGCGCAAATCGCCCGGTTTTCTGGGCGTGGGTCAGGGCATGGCAGACCAGGGTCAGACGGACGGCTTTCACCTTGGAGTTTCTCTGGCAAATGAGGATTAGGGCATCGAGGAACGCTGCGTTAGGATCGCCAGTCTAACCCAGGCAATTAGCCATCAGAGTCGATTCGATGACCATCACCTCCCGCCCCCCTCCCGGTCCTGTCCTGCTCGCTCTGCGTGAAGGTACACAAGCCTGTCACAAGGCCCTGGAGGCGCGCCTGCCGTTTTTCAGCGAAGGTTTCGACCATGACGCCTATCGCCGCCTCATCGAGGCGTACTACGGCTTTCACGCACCGCTCGAAGCATTGTTGGCCATGCACCAGGGCAGTGAGCGCAACAAGGCTGAGGCGCTGTGCCGCGACCTGCAGGCCCTCAAGCTGAGTGCCGAGCAGATAGACGCGCTGCCGCTGTGCCGGGACTTGCCAGCCATCACCGATGAGGCCAGCGCGCTGGGTGTGATGTACGTACTGGAGGGCTCCACCCTCGGTGGCCAGGTGCTCAAGCGTGCCATGGCGCAGCGCCTGGGTATCGACGCCGACAGCGGCGGTGGTTTTCTCGATGTGTATGGCAGCGCCACCGCCAGCCACTGGCGCGGCTTTATCGAACGCCTGGATCGGCGCCCCCTGTCACCCGAAAACCAGGCCCGCGCCGTGGCTGCGGCGGTCGCGACCTTCACCTGCTTCGAGCGCTGGCTGGAGCAGCGCGCGGTGTTGTTGCCCGCAATTGAGTGCTAAGCGCCACCGTTGATCGACCTGAAAAACGTCACATACCCTGTAGGAGCGGGCTCGTCCCGCGATCGGGCGCGAAGCGGCCGTAAAACAGGGCTTCGAGGTGTTTCAGGAATACCCCGGTTGCCTGATCTACGGCCGCTACGCGCCCGATCGCGGGACGACCCCGCTCCTACAGGGGGGCGCCCGTGTTTTGATATCAGAACGAAATATTCAACGCCGCAAACAGCGCCCGGCCCGGCTGGTTGTAGGTGTTGGCACCGGCGCTGCTGGCGTTGCCGCCGCGCAGGATCTGCTTGTCGAACACGTTGTTCACCCCCACCCGCACATCGTAGTTGGCGTTGAACTTGTACCCGGCACTCACATCCACCAGCCCATAGGCTTCGACATCCTTCTGCGCCGACTCGTCATAGCGCTCCTGGGTGCGGTAGTTCCAGGTCGGCGACTTCTGCTTGCCGAACCAGGTACCGGCCAGCTGCAGCGACAACTTGTCGGTCGCACGCCAATCCAGGGTGGTGTTGACCGTGTACTCGGGGATCACCGACAGCGGCTCGCCGGTCTCGCGGTTGTCGTTGTCGAGCATCCAGGTCAGGTTGGTGTTCCAGTCCAGGCTCGGGGTGAGCTCGACGAACAGGTTGCCCTCGAGGCCCTCTACCCGTGCCTTGCCGGCGTTTTCCCACTGGGTCACACGACTGCCGCCATTGATCGCGTAGACCACGTCGGTGCCGCCAATGATCTTGTTCTGGTAGTCGTTGCGGAAATAGGTCGCACTGGTGCGCCAGGTGCCGCGGTCATACAGCAGGCCGATCTCCTTGTTGACGCTGATCTCAGGCTTGAGGTCGGCGTTGCCCTGCAGGTAGCAGCCGCCGGAGTTGGTCTGCTGCACGCTGCAGCCATTGCCGCGGCTGTAGAGCAGGTAGCTGGGGTTGGACTGGTACAGGTTCGGCGTCTTGTAGGCACGGGCGATGCCGCCCTTGAAGGTCAGTTCGTCGGTGATCTTGTGCGACAGGTTCAGGCTGGGGCTGAAGTTGTCGCCGAAGGTCTCGTGGTGATCGAAACGCAGACCCGGCGTGACGGTGGTCGCGCCAATGATGATGTTGTCCTCGACGAACAAGGCATGGCTGCGCGCCTGCATCTTCGAATCGCTACGGTCGAAGCCTGCGATCACGTCGTTGCCAACGCCTGTCGGGTCGGAGCTCTGCGGACGGAACGAGCCCTGGTCGTTGAGGGTTTCATAGAGGTACTCGCCGCCAACGGTCAGCACGTGCTCCGTGGCGCCCACGGCGAACGGCAAGTTGACCTCGCTCGACAAGCGCGTGTTGCGCAAGCGCGAGAATGCCGCATCGTTGCCGTCGATCGCCCCTTCGGTACGCCCGGCCATGCCCTCGTTCAAGCGCCAGTTGCGCACGTACTCATAGGCCAACACGGTCTTGCTGGTGCCCCAGGTGAAGTCGCCCAGGTGCGTCAGGTCGTAGGTGTTGCGCTGCATCACGTTGGTCTCGTGGCCATACAGGCTGGAGATCAGTTGCGCGTTGCCACCGCCGTTGCTGTTCATGGTGTCGCCAGCGTAGATATTGCCCTGGCGGCTGTAGCCTGCGCTCATCTCCAGGCGATGCTCGTCGTTGACCTTCCAGCTCAGCAGGCCGTTGATATCCTTGTTGCGCACACCCTCGCGCCCGGCCACGGTCGAGCTGCCGGCGTGTGCGGCGTTGATGCCCAGGTCGTCGGCGTCGGTCTTGGCCAGGCCGCCGTAGAGACGGAACCCCAGGTTGTCGGTCAGGCCACCACCGAGATTGAAGTTGGTCCGGTGGCTGGCGCCCTCGGCGCTGTCCTCAGGCATCAGGGTGTACAGGCTGACGCTGCCCTTGAGTGCTTCGCTGGGGCGCTTGGTGATGATGTTGACCACCCCGCCCATGGCGCCCGAGCCATAGCGCGCGGCTGCGGGGCCACGCAGGATCTCGATGCGCTCGACCGCTTCGGCCGGCACCCAGTTGGTCTCGCCGCGGGTATCGCGGTCGCCGTTCCAGCCATAGCGCACCGAGTTGCGTGCACTCGATGGCTTGCCATCGATCAGGATCAGGGTGTTTTCCGGGCCCATGTCGCGCAGGTCGATCTGCCGGTTGTTGCCACGGGCGCCGCTGGCACTGTTGCCGGTGAGGTTGACCCCCGGTTCGCGGCGGATGATGTCGGACAGGTCATTGGCCGGCGGGCGGCGCTTGATGTCCTCTTCGGTGATGACCGACGATCCCAGCGCCTGGCGCGCCTCACGCTCGGCGGTCACCAGCGTGTCTTCGATGACCAGCGCCTGCTCGGCGAATGCTGAAGTCGTTGCCACGGGCGCGGCCAGGGCAACGATGGCCAGCGCCAGGCGGTGCGGGGAAGGTCGGGTGTGCATCGGTACATCTCCTGAAATCGTGTGCGAGAAGCAAGCCGCGCCCCGGTCGGCAGGCCCCTCGCCCACCGGCCCGGCAAAAAGGCGGGTCCGTCAGGGATGGCGAATATAATGATTCTCAAATAGGTTTAAATCTTATTTACGAAATTTACAGATTGCCCGTAAACCCGCCTGGCAGACACCCGCACCCGACGTGGGCTAGACCAGCACCGCGCCCAGAGCATTGATGGCCTGCACCAGCTGTGGCGCGTCACCCTGTACCCGTACCGCCAGCCCTTCGATCTCGCGACGGACCGGATACTGCTTGCGCAGCAGGTCGAATGCCGCACGTTGCTCGGTGGGATCCTCGCTCAGGCTGCGACGAAAATCCGCATCGTCGCGACGCGGGTCGTAGACCGCACGGCACAGGGTTGCCAGCGCCCAGGCCGGGTCGGCGCTGGCATCGAAGTCCAGGCGTGCCAGCGCTGGCGACGGCAGCAGGTCGGCCAGGTGCACCTGCTCCGGCAAACCTTGCGAACGGCAGAAGGCCTGGTAGATCTGCGCGGTCCCGCGCTGCTTGCCATCGAGGCTGTAGCCGGCGATATGCGGCGTGGCCAGGGTGCACAGGTCGGCCAGCGCCAGGTCGACCTGCGGCTCGCCCTCCCAGACATCCAGCACCGCGTGGACATCCTCGCGGTCCAGCAGCAGCTCGCGCAGGGCGTCGTTGTCCACTACCGGCCCGCGGCTGGCATTGATCAGCCAGGCCCCTGGGCGCAGGCGGGCCAGTTGCCGCGCACCGAGCAGATGCCAGGTCGGATGTTCGCCGCCGCGTTGCAGCGGGGTATGCAGGCTGATGGTGTCACACTGTTCAAGCAACGTGTCCAGGCTGACGAAGTCGCCCTCTTCGCTGGCTGCGCGCAGCGGATCGCACACCAGCACCTGCCAGCCCAAGCCCCGCAGTACACGGACCAGACGCCCGCCCACCTCACCGGCTCCAACCACGCCATACACCCGCTTGGGCAGCTCCACGCCATCGAGCTCGGCCAGGGTCAGCAGGCTGCCCAGCACGTAGTCCACCACGCCGCGGGCGTTGCAGCCAGGCGCGCTGCTCCAGTGGATGTCGGCCTGAGCGAAGTATTCGAGATCAAGGTGGTCGGTGCCGATGGTGCAAGTGCCGACGAAGCGCACCTTGCTGCCTTCGAGCAGTTGCCGGTCGACGCGGGTGACCGAGCGCACCAGCAGCAGATCGGCATCCCTGACACAGGCTGCATCGATGGCCCGGCCAGGGTAACGGCGGATTTCGCCGAATCCGGCGAAGAAGGCATCGAGCAGCGGGATATTTTCGTCGGCAACGATCAGCATGGGCGCTCTCCTTTCAGGGGAGCGCAGTGTAGGCGCTGTGGCCTGTGCGATCCAGCTCAGTCGGCCTTCTTGCGAATCCAGTACAGGTAGGTGCCGGCGTCTTCCTGCTGTTGCACCAGCTCATGGCCGAGGAAGGTGCAGAACTTGGGGATGTCGCGGCGGGTCGAGGGGTCGGTGGCGATGACCTTGAGCAGGCCGCCGGCAGCGAGGTTGCGCACGTGTTGGTGCAGCATCATCACCGGCTCCGGACAGTTCAGGCCGGTGGCGTCGAGGGTCGCGTCTGGAGTGAAGTCGGTCATGGTGGGCTCCGCAAATTGTGGGGTATTGTCGCGCAAACCGCGTGCAGGTCAAACAGGGGCCGCAGCACGGCCCCGATCGTCTCAGCGCGGCTTGAGGTCGAGCCGGCGAAGGTGGCAAGTGACCTCTTCGCGGTCGTGGTACAGCTGTTTGCAGGCTATCGACACCTTGACCTTGCGCGCCTTGAACGAGGCCTCGATGCGATCGAGCAGCTTGCGCACCTCGGCGTGACGCTGCTTCATCGGCAGCTTGAGGTTGACCACGGCCTCGCGGCACAACCCCTCGCCCAGCCAGGTTTCGATCAGCGAGGCCGTGCGTGCGGGCTTCTCGACGATGTCGCAGACCATCCAGTCAACGGTCTGCTTGGGCTTCCAGGTAAAGCCGTCGGCCATCAAATGCTGCACCAGCCCCGTATCCATCAGGCTTTCAGCCATCGAGCCGTTGTCGATGGCGGTGACCAGCATGCCACGCTTGACCAGCTGGTAGGTCCAGCCGCCCGGTGAAGCGCCCAGGTCGACGCCGGTCATGTCGTCGTTCAGGCGTTGGTCCCATTGATCGCGCGGGATGAACTGGTGCCAGGCTTCCTCAAGCTTGAGGGTCGAGCGGCTCGGCGCCTCGCGCGGGAACTTCAGGCGCGGGATGCCCATCGGCCACAGTGCCGAATTGCCCGCTTCGGCCAGGCCGAGAAACACCCGTCGGCCACTGATGAACGTCAGCAGCAGGCGTGGCTTGCTGGCATCCTCGACCAGACGCCCGGCCTTCTCCAGCGCCTTGCGCAGCGGCACCTCGAATTTGCGGCAGAAAGTCGACAGCTCCTTGCCGTCGTTGCTGTCGAGCACCTCCAGCCACAGGCTGCCACACACCGGCAGGCCCGCCAGGTGCTCGAGCAGCACACTGATCCGGTCAGTCTCCGGCAGCTCGACGAAGTCGCCGCGCGCCCATTGGCGCGGGAAGATCAGCCGGTCGAAGCGCAGCTCACGCATCAGGCGTTCGGCACCGCCTTCGTCGAGGCAAACGAATTCGGCGCTGGCGCTCTGCGGCTTGCCCTTGGCATAGCCGGCCACGCCCAGGTGCGCGGCGTGTTCGCTGATTTCGGCGCAGACCTCGCCCTCGAAGCCGGGCCGGCAATGCATGAACAGGGTATTCATCTCTTACTCCACATCACTGGCGCAGACAGCGCCAGGGCGGCGAATGATAAAGGAAGTTCGGAACCTGCGACATGCCCCGCAGGTCCAGAACAACGTCAGGCCCGCCAAAGCGGTCTAACCTGATTGTTCAGCCTGGCCCGTGCCGTGCGGGCCGATACAGAGCGGTGATACCGGTAACCACGACTGCCGGGCACCGGAGCACAAGGAGTTGGCAATGCCCTCGCTCGATAGCCTGAAAACCCTCAAGACCCTCCAGGTGGCCGACCGCGCCTACCACTATTTCAGCCTCACCGAGGCCGCCAGCCAGTTGGGCGACCTGCAACGCCTGCCCATGTCGCTCAAGGTCCTGCTGGAAAACCTGCTGCGCTGGGAAGATGGCAAAACTGTCACCGGCGACGACTTGCGAGCCCTGGCCGGCTGGCTGCAAGAGCGACGCTCCGACCGCGAGATCCAGTATCGCCCTGCGCGGGTACTGATGCAGGACTTCACCGGCGTGCCCGCCGTGGTCGACCTCGCCGCCATGCGCGCGGCCATGGCCAAGGCGGGCGGCGATCCCCAGCGGATCAACCCGCTGTCGCCGGTTGACCTGGTGATCGACCACTCGGTAATGGTCGACCGCTACGCCTCCGCCGAAGCCTTCGAACAGAACGTCGACATCGAGATGCAGCGCAACGGCGAACGCTACGCCTTCCTGCGCTGGGGCCAGAGTGCCTTCGACAACTTCCGCGTGGTGCCACCGGGCACGGGGATCTGCCACCAGGTCAACCTGGAATACCTTGGCCGCACCGTGTGGACCCGCGAGGAAGACGGGCGCACCTACGCCTTCCCCGACACCCTGGTCGGCACCGACTCGCACACCACCATGATCAACGGCCTGGGCGTGCTCGGCTGGGGTGTCGGTGGCATCGAGGCGGAGGCGGCGATGCTCGGCCAGCCGGTGTCGATGCTGATCCCCGAGGTGATCGGTTTCAAGCTCACCGGCAAGCTGCGCGAAGGCATCACCGCCACCGACCTGGTGCTGACGGTCACGCAGATGCTGCGCAAGAAGGGCGTGGTCGGCAAGTTCGTCGAATTCTATGGCGACGGTCTGGCCGACCTGCCGCTGGCCGACCGCGCCACCATCGCCAACATGGCGCCGGAATACGGCGCCACCTGCGGCTTCTTCCCGGTCGATGACGTCACCCTCGACTACCTGCGCTTGTCCGGTCGCCCCGACGAGACGGTGCAACTGGTCGAAGCCTACTGCAAGGCCCAGGGCCTGTGGCGCCTGCCTGGCCAGGAACCGCTGTTCAGCGACAGCCTGGCGCTGGACATGCACGAGGTCGAAGCCAGCCTCGCCGGGCCCAAGCGCCCGCAGGACCGAGTGGCGCTGTCCAAGGTCAGCCAGGCCTTCGACGGCTTCATCGAACTGCAGCCCAAGCCCTTGGCCAAGGAGGTCGGACGCCTGGAAAGCGAAGGGGGTGGCGGTGTTGCCGTGGGTAACGCCGACCAGGCCGGCGAGATCGACTACACGCACAACGGCCAGACCCACAAGCTGCGCGACGGCGCCGTGGTGATCGCGGCCATCACCTCCTGTACCAACACCTCCAACCCCAGCGTGATGATGGCCGCCGGGCTGGTCGCCAAGAAAGCCATCGAGAAAGGCCTGGCTCGCAAACCCTGGGTCAAGAGTTCGCTGGCGCCAGGTTCGAAAGTGGTCACCGACTACTTCAAGGCGGCCGGCCTTACCCCCTACCTCGATCAGTTGGGCTTCGACCTGGTCGGCTATGGCTGCACCACCTGCATCGGCAACTCGGGCCCGCTGGACGAGGCCATCGAGAAAGCGATCGGCAGCGCCGACCTGACCGTGGCGTCGGTGCTGTCGGGCAACCGCAACTTCGAAGGCCGGGTGCACCCGCTGGTCAAGACCAACTGGCTGGCCTCGCCACCGCTGGTGGTGGCCTATGCTTTGGCCGGCAGCGTGCGCGTGGATCTCACCCAGGATGCCCTGGGCACTGGCAAGGACGGCCAGCCGGTATACCTGCGCGATATCTGGCCCAGCCAACAGGAAATCGCCGACGCGGTGGCCAAGGTCGATACCGCCATGTTCCACAAGGAGTATGCCGAGGTGTTTGCCGGTGATGCCCAATGGCAGGCCATCGAAGTACCCCAGGCCGCTACCTATGTCTGGCAGGACGACTCCACCTACATCCAGCACCCGCCGTTCTTCGACGATATCGTCGGCCCGCTGCCGGAAATAGCCGACGTGCACGGGGCGCGCATTCTCGCGCTGCTCGGCGACTCGGTGACCACCGACCACATCTCTCCAGCCGGCAACATCAAGGCCGACAGCCCTGCCGGTCGCTACCTGCGCGACAAGGGCGTGGAGCCGCGCGACTTCAACTCCTATGGTTCACGTCGCGGCAACCACGAAGTGATGATGCGCGGCACCTTTGCCAATATCCGTATACGCAACGAAATGCTCGGCGGCGAGGAAGGCGGCAATACGCTGCATGTGCCCAGCGGCGAAAAACTGTCGATCTACGATGCCGCCATGCGCTATCAGGCGCAAGGCACGCCGCTGGTGGTGATCGCCGGGCAGGAATACGGCACCGGCTCCAGCCGCGACTGGGCCGCCAAGGGCACCAACCTGCTGGGGGTCAAGGCAGTGTTGGCCGAGAGCTTCGAGCGTATCCACCGCTCCAACCTGGTAGGCATGGGCGTTCTGCCCCTGCAGTTCAAGGCTGGCGACGATCGCAAGCGCCTGGGCCTGACCGGCAAGGAGCGCATCGATGTGCTGGGGCTCAGTGGCGCGCAGATCCGCCCGGGCATGAACCTGCAGTTGCGCATCCTGCGCGAGGATGGCCAGCAACAGGAGATCGAGGTGCTGTGCCGGATCGACACGCTCAATGAAGTCGAGTACTTCAAGTCGGGCGGGATTCTGCACTACGTGCTGCGGCAACTGATCGCCGGTTGAAGGGAAGGCATCGCGGGTTCGCCCGCGATGCCTCTGCGACGTGTCCTGGCGGCCTCGAGGTGAGTCAAAGCACCATATCGATTTGCCACCTACCGGATTTCCGATGTCGCCTGCCCACTGGATCGTCCTCGCCCTGCTTGGTCTGGGCTATGCCCTGGCCCTGTTCCACGGCCACCTGGGGCTCGCCGCCCTGCCCGCCTTGCTCGCCCTGTGTTGTACGGCACTGCTGGTGCGACGACCCGCAGGTTGGCAAAGAGTGCTCGGGCATGGTTTGTTCATCGTCCTGGCCCTTGCCCTGGCGCTGCACTGGTTGCCCGGTTTCCAGGGGGCAAAGGTCATCGACAAGGTGGTGTTCAGCGACGGCGCGCTGCCGTTCTCCATGTACCTGAACCTGGACAAGCCGCTGATCGGCCTCTGGATTCTGCTGGCTTGCCCCTGGATCCTGAGCCTGCGCGGGCGCGGTCTACTGCCAAGCCTCGGGCTGGTCTTGCCGCTGACACTGCTGGCTTGCCTGGGTGGCGCCTGGTCGCTTGGGATAGTGGGTTGGGCGCCGAAATGGCCGGAACAGACCTGGATCTGGGCCCTGAACAACCTGCTGCTGGTCAGCCTGACCGAAGAGCTGCTGTTCCGCGGCTATATCCAAGGTGGGCTGCAACGCCTGTTCAGGCACCAGGGGCTTGCATTGATCGTGGCCGCGCTGTTGTTCGGCCTGGCGCATCTGGGGAGCGGATGGCAGTGGTTCTACCTGGCAAGCCTGGCGGGTATCGGCTACGGCCTGGCGTATCGCCTCGGCGGCTTGAGCGCTGCGGTCGTGTGCCATTTCGCTGTCAATCTGACCCATTTCGCACTGTTTACCTATCCAATGCTGGCCCCACGCTGAATAACGAGTCATGATCGGACCATAACGTCATAAATCGTTAAAAATGCTGACATCTTGAATGCAAATGCAACCAACGAGCCGCTTCCCTAGCTGATGGCTCATAGCCACTTATTGCTCCAGGTCAAGCAAGTTAAATATTCATTCAATAAAACCATGGGCTTGCCGATACCTGTCGAAAGCCTTGCGGATTGAACAGCCAATGCGTAACAACCAGCCGATTACCCAGAGAGAACGGACTTTCCCTGCCCAGCAGCGGTTGATTTCCACCACCAACGCCAAAGGCGTGATCACCTACTGCAACGATGCTTTCATCGAAATCAGCGGTTTCTCACGCGAAGAGCTCACGGGAGCGCCACACAATCTGGTACGCCACCCTGACGTGCCCCCAGCAGTGTTCGCCCACATGTGGCAGACCCTCAAGCAGGGCCTGCCGTGGATGGGGATCGTCAAGAACCGCTGCAAGTCGGGCGACCATTACTGGGTCAATGCCTACGTCACGCCGATCTTCGACAACAACCAGGTAGTCGGTTTCGAGTCGGTGCGGGTCAAGCCCACGGCCGAACAGATCCGTCGCGCCGAAGCGCTTTACCAGCGTCTGAACCAGGGCAAGCCGGCGGTGCCGCGTCGTGACAAGTGGTTGCCGGTACTGCAGGACTGGCTGCCGTTCATTCTCATCAGCCAGATCGGCTTCCTCATCGGCAACTGGCTCGGCCACTCCTGGGGCTTTGCCCTGGCTGCTGCCGTTTCCGTCCCCCTCGGCCTGCTTGGCCTCACCTGGCAGCAGCGCGGCCTCAAGCGCCTGTTGCGCCTGGCCGAACAGACCACTTCCGATCCGCTGATCGCGCAGATGTTCACCGACAGCCGTGGCGTGCAGGCACGCCTGGAAATGGCCATGCTCAGCCAGGAATCCCGCCTGAAAACCTGCCTCACCCGGCTGCAGGACAGTGCCGAGCACCTGAGCGAGCAGGCGCGCCAGTCCGATGTGCTGGCGCACAAGAGTTCTTCGGGGCTGGAACGCCAGCGCGTGGAGACCGAGCAAGTCGCCGCTGCCGTCAACCAGATGGCTGCTACCACGCAAGAAGTGGCCAACCACGTGCAGCGCACCGCCGACGCCACCCAGGAAGCCAATCGCCTGACCAGCCAAGGCCGTCAGATCGCCGGGGAAACCCGCGAAGCCATCGAACGCCTCTCCGCAGCGGTGGGTGAAACCGGGCAGACCGTCACCCAATTGGCCAAGGACAGCGACGAGATCGGTGGTGTGGTCGATGTGATCAAGGGCATCGCCGACCAGACCAACCTGCTGGCGCTCAATGCTGCCATCGAAGCGGCCCGCGCCGGCGAAATGGGCCGGGGCTTCGCCGTGGTTGCCGACGAAGTGCGCCAGCTGGCGCAACGTACCGCCGAATCCACCGGACAGATCCACGGCCTGATCGCCAAGCTGCAGCAGACTGCCAGCAATGCCGTGCAAACCATGGAGACCGGCCACCGTCAGGCCGAGGAAGGCGTCGAGCGAGTGATGCAAGCCGACCAGGCGCTGGTAGGGATCAGCGAAGCGGTGGCCAACATCACCGACATGGCTACCCAGATCGCGGCTGCCACCGAAGAGCAGACTGCAGTGGCGGACGAGATCAGCCGTAACATCAGCACCATAGCCGATCTGGCCGACCAGACGGCAGAGCAGGCGCAGCATTCGGCACTGCTCAGTGAAGAACTGACCAGTACGGCTGGAACGCAGTACTCGCTAGTGGAGCGGTTCAACCGCTGAGTGACAAAAAAGGGGCTGCCTGAGGCAGCCCCTTTTTTACCAGTCCAGACTCAAACGGCTCTGGAAATACCGCTTTTCACCCGTCAGCGGATCGTCGAACCCTAGACTTTGCGCCAGCAGTTTCAATGGCCGCTCGTAGTCGTCCTCGCCCTCGAGCAATGTCGGGTAGAACGGATCGTTGCTGATCGCGGCGCCCAGTGCCGCCATGTGCACTCTCAACTGATGGGTCTTGCCGGTCACGGGCGAGAGCCCGTAACGCCACAGGTTACCGTTCTTCTCCAGGACTTCAGCCAGGGTCTCGCTGTTCGCCACCCCTTCGACCTCACGCATGCGAAAGAACGGCTCACCATGCTCCAGCCGACTACGGTGCACCAACGGAAATTCCCGCGTCGGCAGCGGTGCAGCGATGGCCTGGTAGCGTTTGTCGATGCGTCGCTCGGGAAACAGCCGCTGATAGGCGCTGCGCGACTGCGGATTGGACGAGAACAGCACCAACCCCGCCGTATGCCGGTCGATGCGGTGCAGCGGCACCAGATGGGGATTGTCCAGACGATGGATCAGGCGTCGAAGCAGGGTGTGCTCGACATATTCGCCCGTGGGTGTGACTGGCAGGAAATGCGGCTTGTCCGCCACCACCAGGTGCTCATCGCAATGCAAGATCGTTTCCTGGACGGGAATGGGCCTTTCATTGGGGACTTCACGAAAGTAATGCAGACGCATGCCACGGCGGTAAGGCAGATCGGCCGCCACTGCCCTGCCCTCGGCATCGAGCACTCGCCCTCGACTGAAGCGATCGAGCCATTGGTCACGACCAATGCCCTTGAAGTGATCGCACAGGCAATCGAGGACCGTGCTCCAATCGCCAGGCGGCAAACAAACGGTACTGGCTTGCTGGTGAGCGGGGTCGAACGGCGTGGACATGGCAGGCTCTGTAATCAATGAGCGGGCATTATCGCCAATGCCCGCTCACTCAACCAGCCTCGCCAACTTGCTCACAACGCGACTTGAGCCAGCGCAACACCTGCACCGCCTCCCAGCGTCCGGCATCATAAAGGGCGTAGACCACCCCCTCGTAGCCAACGACATCCAGCGGGCGATGAAACCCTGCGCGCTGGAACAGTGCCTCGATCTCGGCAAAGCAGGTATTGAAATGGACCTTGCCGAACGGAGTACGGTCGTCGGTCACCAAGCCCTCCATGCGCAGCTCGAGCACCGCATCGCACACCGCTTCCGGGGGCATGCGGTTGACGCTGTACTTCAGTTGCTCGACATTGTGCATCGCCTAACCCCCAATACTGTATCTTTATACAGCATACGAATACCGTGGCCATTCCGTCAATTCGCAACAGCTCATTGCAAGCCTGGCAGGTGGCCGGTCCCCTTGCGAACAGTCATTACCTGGCGCCTGGGGTTGTCGCGTGAAATGGCCAGGTGAACCCAGGTGTCGAACTCCAGGATCAGTTGATCGAACACAATGGAACTGTCGCGAATGCATTCGGCCAATTGCCGGGGCGTCATCGTTTTCACGCACATGTCGGCGGCCAGGCCGAGGCAATGCGCACTGTTGCGCACGCCGCCCACAAGCTGGTTGACGGTTTCATTGCGAAAACCGCTGGTGATCTGGATCGGGGAGTCGATCAAGGCTCGCACCTCTTCGAGCACCCCGCACAGCAAGCGCAGATTGGCCATGGCCTCGGGACCGGGATCGTTGGGTATAGCGTTGTGCGCGGCGGCCAGCGAAAACGTCATCTCTTCGAGCGTGAAGTTCGGCGTAAGAAACATGATGTGTCCCCGGGTGATCGGCTGTATCGGGCCAGCATCATCGACCAGGACCACACCGGACGGGATGAAGGAAACGCTCCCCTCTACCTGTCACTTGAGGAACGCCGCCACCTGCTGCGCGTCGAACGGCCAGAGCAGTTCGGTGCCGCTGTCGCAGCGACGCAAGACAGGGATGATCAAGCCGTAACGCTCGAACATGGACTCATCATCGGCGATATCAACCAATTCGACCCACAGCCCGTGCTCGACGAACGGCATCAACACAGCCTCGGCGACTTCACACAAATGGCACCCCAAGGTGCCGAACAATTGGCATTCAGGCAGCATTTTCAGTTCCCGGGCCCACTGAAGAGACGCTCATTCTAGGCTCGCCGGGAGCCGCCTGCATCTGTTGCTCAATCCTGGCTGGTGGCGCCGATACGGTGCAGGGACAGGTCCGCCCCCTGGAACTCCTGCTCATGGCTCAAGCGCAACCCATGTACCGCCCTGACCAGCCCGTACACGGCAAAGCCACCAGCCAAGGCCACCAGTACGCCTGCCAGGCTGCCAAACAACTGGCTCGCCAGGCTGACACCGCCCAGCCCTCCGAGCGCCGACTGGCCGAAGATACCGCACGCCAAGCCGCCCCAAACACCGCATACACCATGTAGCGGCCATACGCCCAGGACATCGTCGACTTTCCAACGATTCTGCGAGGCAGTGAAGCACCACACGAACAGTGCTCCCGCCACCAGCCCGGTCACCAGCGCGCCAACCGGATGCATGAGATCGGAACCGGCACACACCGCCACCAATCCGGCCAGCGGGCCATTGTGCAGGAAGCCTGGGTCATTGCGCCCGACCAGCAAGGCCGAGAGCGTGCCGCCCACCATCGCCATCAGCGAATTGATCGCCACCAGGCCGCTGACACCCTCCAGGGTCTGTGCGCTCATGACGTTGAAGCCGAACCAGCCGATGATCAGGATCCACGACCCCAGCGCGAGGAACGGGATACTGGAAGGAGCGAAAGCCACCAGCCGTCCATCACGGTACCGTCCGCGACGGGCACCGAGCAGGATGACGGCAGCCAGCGCCAGCCAGCCGCCCATGGCATGCACCACCACCGAACCGGCAAAGTCATGGAACGGTGCGCCGAACCGGGCTTGCAACCAGGCCTGGACGCCCAGGTTGCCGTTCCACACCGCCCCTTCGAAGAAGGGGTAGACGAAGGCCACGATCAGCGCGGTGGCACATAACTGCGGGGCAAAACGTGCACGCTCGGCGATGCCTCCGGAGATGATTGCCGGAATCGCCGCAGCGAAGGTCAGCAGGAAGAAGCACTTGACCAAGGCATAGCCATGATCGCTGGCCAACTCCGCAGCCGGCTGGAAGAAGCTGACGCCGTAGGCGATCCAGTAGCCGATGAAGAAATACACCAGCGCCGAGACGGCGAAGTCGCTGAGAATCTTGCACAGGGCATTGACCTGGTTCTTGTGCCGCACGGTACCGACCTCGAGAAAGGCGAAACCCGCGTGCATGGCCAGGACCAGAATGGCCCCCATGAGGATGAACAGGGTGTTGGAGCCATGGACCAGTGAGTCCATCGCGCTATGCATGTTTTCCATGGAATGGGCAGACCTGCTGAAAAGTGCACCAGGACAGTTCAGAAACCTTGCTCGCGCACCTGATCGGTGCCTGCCGTGCGCCCCATTTTGGGGGAGCGGCTACACAGGGAGTGGTTTTTTCTTGGGTTTGTCGTGGATTGGGTTAAGGTTTATCGGTGTCGGCCAGGGCCTTGCACGCATACGGGGCAGCGCCCGGCATCGACGCCCCGCGACACGGCAGAACAAAGCAAACGCCGTACCAGCGACAAGTGGTGAACCTTCCGCCACACTCATCACTCGAAATAGCCACACACATCGACAGGGAGAGACCCCATGGCCAGCAAATCGGCAAAGACTGCACAAGAGATCTTGATGGCTGACTTCCAGGCACTGGTGCGCGACACCGAGAAATTGCTCGCCGACACCGCCAATCTGGCGGGCGACCAGGCCGACGAGCTGCGTGGCCAGATCCACGACCGCCTGCAGCAGGCCCGCGAAAGCCTGCAACTGACCCAGGACTCGGTCCGCGAACGCGGTCAGGCAGCGCTGGGCAGTGCCGAGGAGTACGTACAGGAAAACCCATGGCAGGCCATCGGCATCGCGGCCGGTGTCGGGCTGCTGGTCGGCCTGCTCGCCAGCCGCCGCTGAGGAGGACGCATGGACAACGATGCCATCGGCGCCGGCGTTTCCGGCAGACGCCTCGGCGCGGCCATCCTGGGGCTGCTGCACAGCCACATCGAACTGTTCGGCATCGAATTGCAGGAGCAGAAAGGCCGAACCCTTCGCCTGCTGCTGTTCGCCGGCCTGGCACTGGTATTCGCCCTGCTCCTGCTGACCGCGCTGTCAGGGCTGATCCTGGTACTGCTGTGGGACAGCTACCGATTGGCCGGCATCGTCGGCCTTTGCGTGTTCTACAGCGCCGCGGCACTCTTTTGCGGCTTGCGCCTGAAGGCCGCTGTGTTCGATGAATCTTCACCGTTCAACAGCACCCTCGAAGAACTCGCCAAGGACCGGGAGCGCCTGTTGCCATGAGCCTGCCTGAACTGCCTAATACCCGTAATCCTCGCGAACTGCGCAAGGCGCTGCTACGCCTGCGTCTGGAAATGCACCGCCAGGAGATCCGCCACGAGTCCCGTCAACTGCTCGAGCCGGTCCAGCGCCTGCGCGGCATGGGCGCATCAGTCCAAAACGGCCTCGGCATCAAGCACGCTCCGCTGTGGGGCCTGGGTGTCGTGGTCGCCATGGGCTTTCTGACCGGAAAGGGCGTGCGCAGCGGCAACCTGGCGCGCCTGGTGCGCCTGGGTGGCAGCCTGGCCCCTCTGGTGCGCCTGTTCCTGCAGAACGGCCGTCATCGCTGAAACGAGGCGCCCGCCGCTTGCGCGGGCGCCCGTGACACGGGAAGCTATGGCCACCATCTGACGGGAGATCGAGCCTTGGACTGGCATACCCTGCTCAACCGCGAACGCCTCGGCAAAGCCTTGTACAGCCCCGAAGAACTGGGCCGCAGCCCATTCCACAAGGACCATGACCGCATCATCTTCTCCGGCGCCTTCCGCCGCCTGGGGCGCAAGACCCAGGTCCACCCGGTGTCCAGCAACGACCACATCCACACCCGCCTCACCCACTCCCTCGAAGTCAGTTGCGTAGGCCGCTCGCTGGGCATGAGGGTCGGCGAGACCCTGCGCGCCAACCTGCCCGACTGGTGTGCACCAAGCGACCTGGGCATGATCGTGCAATCGGCCTGCCTGGCTCACGACATCGGTAACCCACCGTTCGGCCACTCCGGTGAAGACGCCATCCGCCACTGGTTTCAGCAGGCAGCGGGCCGTGGGTGGCTCGACGACATGAGCGACGACCAACGTGCCGACTTTCTCAACTTCGAAGGTAACGCCCAGGGTTTTCGCGTGCTCACCCAGCTGGAATACCACCAGTTCGACGGCGGCACCCGCCTGACTTACGCCACCCTTGGCACCTACCTCAAGTACCCATGGAGCGCCCGTCATGCCGACGCGCTGGGGTACAAGAAACACAAGTTCGGCTGCTACCAGAGCGAACTGCCGCTGCTGCAGCAGATCGCTCACAAGCTGGGCCTGCCACAGCTCGAGGAACAACGCTGGGCTCGTCACCCGCTGGTGTACCTGATGGAGGCCGCGGACGACATCTGCTACGCGCTGATCGACCTGGAGGACGGCCTGGAGATGGAGCTGCTGCAGTACGCCGAGGTCGAGGCGCTGCTGCTGGACCTGGTCGGTGACGACCTGCCCGACACCTATCGGCAACTGGGCCCGGCGGACTCTCGTCGGCGCAAGCTGGCCATTCTGCGCGGCAAGGCCATCGAGCACTTGACCAACGCCGCCGCCGAGGCCTTCGTCGAACAGCAACAGGCACTGCTGGCCGGGCATCTGGCAGGGGACCTGGTCGAGCACATGCACGGACCGGCCAAGCACTGTGTGCTGCAGGCCAAGGATATCGCGCGCAAGAAGATCTTCCAGGACAAGCGCAAGACCCTGCACGAGATCGGCGCCTATACCACGCTGGAGATCCTCCTCAACGCCTTCTGCGGCGCAGCGCTGGAGCAACACGGCGGGCGCACGCCGTCATTCAAGAGTCGGCGTGTGCTGGACCTGATCGGCAACCACGCCCCCGATCCACACGGCACCCTGCACAACGCCTTCCTGCGCATGATCGACTTCATCGCTGGCATGACCGACAGCTACGCCAGTGAAATGGCTGGAGAAATGACAGGACGCTCCAGCCCTCATTGACAAACAACGAGGGACGGTCAGCCGCGGCTTGCCGTCCCTCTTGAGAGAAACTTCCTACGCAACCACTGTGCCATTAAATACTCAGAAGAATAATTTGAGATTTGGTGACTTTCTCGTCTTGACTCCTTACAAAACTCATACATATCCAAGCTGCGTGTAGTACTTGGACGTAGGTCTTTTCCCATATATGGCGTTACGCCTAGCCTCTCATGCGCGAAGGCGGTCAACTGCGATAAGGTTTTGTTTGCATCTGACAATCGCCGACTGGGAAGTTGATATGAGCTCCATATTTATTGTTGATGACCACCCCGTGATTCGCCTGGCCATTCGCATGTTGCTGGAAAATCAGAGCTACAAGGTCATTGGCGAGTCTGACAACGGCGTCGAGGCCATGCAGATGATCCGTGAGACCCAGCCTGACCTGGTCATCCTCGACATCAGCATCCCCAAGCTCGACGGTTTGGAAGTCCTGGCACGTTTTCAGACCATGGGGCTGCCACTGAAAGTGCTGGTACTGACGGCACAGTCGCCTGCGTTGTTCGCGATCCGTTGCATGCACTCAGGCGCTGCCGGATTCGTATGCAAGCAGGAAGATCTGAGTGAATTGCTCAGCGCAGTCAAGGCCGTACTTTCTGGTTACAACTACTTCCCCAGCCAGGCAATGAACCCCCACCAGGAAATATCCGCTCGTGACATGGATCTTTTCCGACAAGTTAACGACAGAGAGTTGATGGTTCTTCAACTTTTCGCACAGGGGCGCAGCAACAAGGAAATAGCCAAAGGCATGTTCCTCAGCAACAAGACGGTCAGCACCTACAAAAAACGCCTGATGCAGAAGTTAAGGGTCGATACCTTGGTCGACCTGATCGAAGTGGCCAAGCGCAACGCGCTGGTCTGAGGTGGATCATGCCGAGGTACATCGTCTGCGTGCTGCTGACCCTGCTCAGCCTGGGTTGCCAGGCTCAAACGAAGCAGGAGCCCGCCCCCAGGAAACTCAACCTGCTGGTCCGCTCCACCTCCGAAGCAACCGTGCCAGCTTTTTCGACCGCGCAGCAGCAATGGCTGCAATGCCGCACCAGCCTGATACTGGGAACCTCAACGCCCAACAATCCGCCCTTCGACGTCACCAATGGCAACGAATATCAAGGCTTGACAGCGGAGTATGCCGGCCTGATCGGCAGGGCACTGGGGCTGGAAATAAAGGTGCTGCGCTTTAATCACCGCCAGGACGCAGTGGAAGCACTCAAGGCCGGGCGCATCGATCTGCTTGGCAGTGCAAACGGCTATGAGGCCGCGGTCGGGGGGGTGGCGCTGTCCAAACCCTACGCTGTAGATCGCCCCGTTCTGGTCACCCGTGAAGACGAGACACGCCCCCTCGACCTGGGGCTCGCCGACTTGCGCCTGAGCACGCTATATCACTACCTGCCGCTCGAGGATATACATGCGCTTTACCCGCAAGCCCAGCTGAAAACCTTCGGTTCCACCTCCGAAGCGCTGAACGCTGTCGCATTTGGCCAGGCCGACGTCTTTCTCGGCGATACCATTTCGACTCACTTCCAGCTTACCCGCGGTCATCTGCCACAGCTGCGCATGAGCAATTTCGGCAAGCACGAAGCCGTGGGCTTCAGCTTTGCCGTGCGTGCCCAGGATGAGCTGTTGATGAGCCTGATCAACACCATCCTGGACAGCCAGCCGGCCAGCGTCAGGAATTCGATCTTCAAGCGCTGGAGCGCGGGCAGCGACCTGCTGCTTACCGATCGTCGGCTGCAACTGACGCCGCGCGAGCAGCAATGGCTACATGATCACCCGAGCATGCGCGTGGTGGTAAACGATACCTCGGCTCCCCTGTCATTCTTCGACGGCAACGGCCATTTCCGCGGCATCACTGCCGACCTGCTGGAGCTGGTTCGACTGCGCACCGGCTTGCGTTTCGAGATCCAACGCGCTACCGGGATAAAGGAAATGATCCAGTCACTCGCGCAGGGCAGTGCTGACCTGATTGCCGCACTTGCCATCGCATCGCCTGCCCGAACAGACCTGCAACTCAGTCGCCCGTATCTCGAGAGCCCCTATGTACTGGTTACCCGCAGCGGCCGACCGTACACGTCGCTGGAACATCTGAATGGCCGCCGGGTCGCCGTTACACGACATACCTCCCCCTCCGTCCTGCTGGCGACGGCACACCCGAAGATCCGACTGATCGAGACCGAAAGCACTTTCTACTCCATGGCCCTGCTGGGCAGCGGCGCCGTGGACGCAGCGATCACCACGCTGCTGGATGCCAATCACGCCATCGCCGCCAACAACGATCTGGTGATCCGCAGCACCGTCGGCAACGACCCGGCCACCTTCTCCATGGCCAGCGTCAAGGACGCCAGCCCCCTGGCCTCCATCCTCGACAAAGCCTTGCTGAGCATCACGCCTGAAGAGCTGGGTGTCATCAACAGTCGCTGGCGCGGTTATGCATTGCACGATGGTGGCCAATGGCGCGAGTACCAGCGCCTGGTGCTGCAGGTCGTTCTGGGGATCGGCATCCTGCTGTTACTGGCGCTGGCCTGGAACGCCTACTTGCGACGCCAGATACGGCAGCGTCGCCGGGCAGAACGCGCCTTGAACGATCAGCTCGAGTTCATGCGCGCCCTGCTCAATGGAACCCCTCACCCGATGTACGTACGCGATCGCGAAGGACGGTTGCAAAGCTGTAACGACAGCTATCTGGAGGCCGTCGACGCGAGTGCCGACGCGGTCATGGGCAAACTGCTCCATGAAAGCCTGTTCAGCAACTGCGACTATACCCGGCAGATCCAAACCGACTATCTGCAGGTAATGGAAGCAGGCACGCCGCTGATCATCGACCGCCCCCTGCGTCTCAAAGACCGCGAACTGACCATCTACCACTGGATCCTTCCCTACCGCGACTCGCTGGGCGAAGTGCAAGGCATCATCGGCGGCTGGATCGACATCAGCGAACGCCGCAAGCTGATCCAGGACCTGCGCCTCGCGAAACAGCAGGCCGACGATGCCAACCGGGCCAAAAGCACCTTCCTCGCGACCATCAGCCATGAAATCCGCACGCCGATGAACGCCGTCATCGGCATGCTCGAACTCGCGGCCAGACGCGCCGATCAGGGGCAGTTGGACAAAGCGTCGATCGAGGTCGCCTATCATTCGGCACGGGACCTGCTCGGGCTGATCGGCGATATTCTCGACATCGTCAGAATAGAGTCCGGGCATATGTCCCTGAGCCCTGAACCGATCGATCTGGCATCCCTGATCGAATCGGTGCGACGGGTATTCGAAGGTCAGGCACGAGAAAAAGGCCTGCTGCTGGAAGTGGTCATAGATCCCTCGGCACGTTGCCACGCCCTGCTCGATCCACTGCGCTTCAAGCAGGTGCTCTCCAACCTGGTGAGCAACTCGATCAAATTCACCAACGACGGCCATGTACGCATCAAAGCCTCGGTACAGAAGAGCGAGCGCGACATGCTTGAGCTGGAAGTGCGCGACAGCGGGATCGGCATTCACGATGACGACCTGCGACGGTTGTTCACCCCCTTCGTACAGGTCGACCCTCAGAGCGAAAGCGCCCGTGCCGGCACCGGGCTGGGCCTGGCGATCTGTCGCACCCTGTGCGAAATGATGGGCGGCCAACTGGCGATCAAGAGCCTGCAGGGCGTGGGTACCCAGGTGCGACTACTGATGCCGCTGCAGCGCGTGGCACCGCCCCCGGACAGCGTCGTGCAGCCCCCGCACATAGAGGCACCCGACACGCGGCTCAGGGTTCTTGTCATCGACGACCATCCCGCCAACCTGCTGTTGATGGCCCAGCAACTGACCTACCTGGGGCTCTGGCATGACAGCGCCCGCGACGGTCAGGAAGGGCTGGAAAAATGGCGGCATACAGACTTCGACGTGCTGATCCTGGACTGCAATATGCCGCGCATGAATGGCTACCAGCTGGCAGAAGTCCTGCGCAGTGAAGAACGCCAACGGGGCAAGACGCCTTGCACCATTCTCGGCTACACCGCCAACGCCCAACCGGAAGTGCGCCAGCGCTGCCTGAACGCCGGCATGAACGACTGCCTGCTCAAGCCCATCAGCCTGCAAACCCTCGGCTTGCATCTGGCCAGCGTGAGCCCCTCGCAACGGCGGCAAGCACAAGAACCTTTCGACCTCGACGCACTGGCGAAGATCGTCGGTGACCGCTGCGAAGACCGGGCAAGAATGCTGGCTACTCTGCAACTGAGTCTCGAGCAGGACTTCACTCTACTGATGGCCCTGGACCCCGAACACGACGCACAGGCCATCGTCGACCAAGCGCACAAGATTCTTGGCGTGGCACGCATGTTGGATGCAAAGGGATTGATGGAGGCTTGTCAGGCGCTGGAAACAGAGGGTCTGTCGTCGACGCAACTGAAACTGCGTCGCCAGGCACTGGCGCGGCAGATGCGCCGCATAGAGAAGGCCTTGGCCGGTCAGCGTTGCCGACCAGCCAAGGCACAGTGACGCGGGATCAGGAAGCCGAGTTGATCGGCTTGTCCGGATACCAGGCATCCAGCAGCGGGCTGACTTCGATCTTGGTGAGCTCGCTGCGGCCCTTGAGCCACGCCTCGACAGTGGCGCGCTGCTCTTCGCTGACCGAGCCACGCTTGGCCAGGCAGACCAGGCCGAAGTCATCACCACCGACATAGTCCAGGCCGTTGGCGTCCATGGCTTCTGCCAGGAAGGCGTCGAGGAAGGCATCGATGGCTTCGTCGGACAGGTCTTCCTTGAAGTCCAGGTTCAGTTCGAAACCCAATTCCTGGAATTCATCCACGCACAGCTTCTTGCGCAGACGACGGGAACGGTTGGTAGCCATTGAAACAATCCTCTTGAGTAATTACGCGCGGCACTTTACCAGTTTCCGCGCCAGAGCGGCGCTTTTGTGTCGAACCTGCCCACAAACAGCACGCTTGGGGCATAATGCGCACTATATTTCGCCAAGGGGCCATCATCTCTTACAGCCCCGTCATCCCTTTCCCTCGCCCGCAGGGTTACAGCACTCATGATCAAGACGCTTCGCCCACTGCTTTTCGCCGGCCTACTCCTTCCCATCGCCTTGCCCAGCCAGGCTGCCGCCGTCAACACCAGCTTGCCACCGAAGGTGCAGCAGGCACTCAAGACCAACAAGCTGCAGGACAATGCCCTGTCGCTGGTGATGCTGCCACTCGATGGACCGGGCACGCCGACCATCTTCAATGCCGATGTCTCGGTCAACCCGGCCTCGACCATGAAACTGGTGACCACCTACGCCGCCCTCGAATTGCTCGGCCCGACCTTTCAGTGGAAGACCGAGTTCTACACCGATGGCACCCTGAACAACGGCGTGCTCAACGGTAACCTCTACCTCAAGGGTGGCGGCGATCCGAAACTGAACATGGAAAAGCTCTGGTTGCTGATGCGTGACCTGCGTGCCAACGGTGTGCGCACCGTCACCGGGGACCTGGTACTGGACCGCAGCCATTTCGTTCAACCCACCCTGCCGCATTTCGACGATGATGGTGGCGACGTCAACAAGCCCTTCCTGGTCAAGCCGGACTCGCTGCTGGTCAACCTCAAGGCCCTGCGCTTCGTGGCCCGCAACGATGGCGGCAAGGTCGTGGTTTCGGTCGAGCCGCCCATCGCCAGCATCCGCATCGACAATCAGGTCAAGGCCGTGGCCTCGAAGCAATGCACCGGCGATGTACGCTACAACCCCGTGGTGCAGCCCGATGGCGTGAGCGTCACGGTCAGTGGGCAGCTCGGCGACGGCTGCAACTCGCAAACATATCTGGCCCTGCTCGACCACCCCGCCTATGCGGCCGGTGCAGTCAGGGCGATCTGGAACGAGCTCGGCGGCAGCATCCAGGGCCGTGACCGCATCGAAAACGTGCCCAAGAGCGCACGCCTGCTGGCCCGGGCCTTCTCGCCAGACCTGGTCGAGGTGATCCGCGATATCAACAAATACAGCAACAACACCATGGCCCAGCAACTGTTCCTCAGCCTGGGCGCGCAATTTCGCACCGATGCCGACGGCGACGATGCCCGCGCGGCACAGCGTGTCGTGCGCCAGTGGCTGGCCAAGAAAGGCATCACCGCACCGCACCTCGTGATGGAGAACGGCTCTGGCCTTTCACGCGCCGAGCGTGTCAGCACACGTGAAATGGCGGCTTTGCTGCAAGCCGCGTGGAAGAGCCCCTATGCGGCCGAATTCATCAGCTCGATGCCATTGGTGGGCATGGATGGCACCATGCGCAAGCGCCTGAAGCGCACCGCCATGACCGGCGAGGCGCACATCAAGACCGGCACCCTCAACACCGTACGCGCGATCGCAGGCTTCAGTCGCGACAGCAACGGTCATACCTGGGCCGTGTCGGCGATTCTCAATGATCCAAAGCCGTGGGGCGCCTCCCAGGTCCTGGATCAGGTGTTGCTGGAGCTCTACCGCCAGCCCAAGGTCGGCACCGGGACTGTCGGCGTAGTGCCCTGACAGAAACGGACAAACCGGGGCTGTCACCCAGCCCCGGCCACCTCAAGGCAACTCCGCTTCCACGCGATCGCGCCCGGCCTGCTTGGCCGCATAGACCCCCGCATCCGCTCGCAGCAACAAGGCATCAGCCCCTTCACCGACACGCCATCCCGCCACGCCGAAACTGGCCGTCACCAGGCCGACCCCCTCGACCGGCACACCGCGTACTCCCTGCCACAGCTCCAACGCAAGCTTGCGGGCCTGCTCGGCATTGCTGCCCGGGCACAGCACCATGAACTCCTCGCCTCCCAGCCGGCAGAACACATCGGTCCGCCGCAAGCGATGGCCAATGCGCTGGCAAAGGCTGCGCAACACGCGATCGCCGACAGCATGGCCAAACTGGTCGTTTATGCATTTGAAGTGGTCGATATCGAGCATGATCACTGCCAGGTCCAGATCATCACGCTGGGCCCGCTCCAGCTCGACCTTGAGTCGCTCCTGGAAGTAACGCCGATTGTGGATGCCGGTAAGGACATCAGTCACCGACAATGCACGCAACTCCTCCTCCACCCGCTTGAGATCGGAGATGTCCGTCAGATAGCCATGCCAAAGGGTACAGCCCTCCTCCCCGATCTCCGGCGTTGCCTCCCCCCGCACCCAACGCAGACCGGCGCGGGGCAGGCAGACGCGGTACTCCTCGCGCCAGGGCGTCATACGCTCGGCCGACTGGCGCACCGAACGGCGCACCCGATCAAGATCGTCCGGATGAATGCGCTCGAACACCGTCGATGCGTCTTGGCGCAGCAGCTGCAGATCCACTTCATAAATGTCCAGCAGCCCGGCGCTGGCGTAGGGAAAACACGAATGGCCGTCGGCATCCAGACGATATTGGTAGATGCCGCCCGGCACCTCGGCACTGAGCTTCTCCAGCAGCCGATCACGGGCGGCCAACGCTTCATGAACACGACGACGCTCGGTGACATCGATGCAAATGGCCAGGTAACCCACCCACAAGCCTTGCTCGTCGAGCACCGCCGTCACCAGCATGTTGGCCAGCAAATGACTGCCGTCCTTGCGCATCAGGGTCCACTCCGCGGGCTCCCCTGCACCACCCTGCACGGTTTCGGCGAACATCGCCTGGCCTGCCGTGATCTCGCGCCCATAGCGCAGACTCAAGGCATGGGCACGCTGGCGCAGTTCGTCCGGCTGGACCAGATCCTCCAGCGTCAGGTGACCGAGCGCTTCGTCGGCCGAGTACCCCAGCATGCGCTGGGCTCCGGCATTGAAGGTGCTGATCACGCCCCGCAGGCTGGTGGCAATGATCGCTACCTGGGTCGCGGCATCCAGCACGCTGCGTAGCTGGTTGTGAGTCTCACGCAGCGACTGCTCGCTCACGCGCAGTGCCGCCGTGCGCTGCTCTACCAGGGTCAAAGCACGTTGACGCTGGCTGAACAGGCTGTAGAGCAAGGCGCTGAGCAACAGGCTCAACAAGCCACCGAGCAGCGTCACGGTGAACACCGCCGAGGAACGGTTGGCCTGGAGGAAGGCTTCGCTGGGGCGAATATCGAGCTGATAGTGGTGGTCGGCCAGATGCAGCAATTGGCTGCTGGTCAAAGGCAATGGCGCGCTTAGGTTGCCCGAATCGTACAACGTCTCATGGCCCTGGCTGCCCGACAGATCGAGGATACGTACCACCAGGTTATCGTCCGACGCGGTCGGCAGCCCCTCGCCAATCAGCTGACGCATGCTCAACAAGGCCATGACATAACCGGCAGGCGGCCCGCTCGGCGCCGACGCGGTGAACACCGGTGCGACGATCAGCAGGCCACGGGTGTAGGCCGGCTCGACATCGATCATGTCCAGTGGGGAGGAAACCGCCAGGCTGCCGGGCGTGGTGGCGCGGTCCAACGCATCCTGGCGCTGAGGCTGGCTACGCAGGTCGAGCCCGTAAGGCTGGTCGTGCTGGCGGGTGGCCTGGGTGTAGAGCACCGGATAATAGAAGGCCCGTGACGGCGATGCCTGCCAAAGGCCTTGGGCATCGAAATCACGAATCTGATAGGGGCGCCCCAGCCAGGTGCTGGCGCGGCGCTCGAAGGCATCGCGCTCGTCGGCTTCGACCCGCGGCGCCCAGGAATATGCCTGGGTACGGTGCAACAAGGGGCGGGCGTAACCGTCGAACTCCTCGGGGAGAATGTCACTGGAATAGGTGAAGAAGCGCCGCAGACCGTCCAGGCGCTGTTCCTGCTCCTCGAAGCGTTCGGCGATACGGCTATAGCGCTCACTGGCCAGCAGTTCGAAGCGCTGACGCAACTGCTGCTTGTAGAAGGCGTGGGCGGCGAAGGCCAGCGCAGCAGTGAGCAACCCGCCGGCCACCAGCGCGACCAGCGCAACGGCCCAGGCCGAGAGCGCCTCGCTGATCAGGCCGAACATCTTCGCACGCACCCTCGACATAGAGCATTCTCACCACGTCAGCGTCCTGCGAATTGTTCGGCCCTGGGCTGATTTATAGCCATTAGCCATCAGCGCTGCAATGCACTTCTTCTCTTCAGCGTAGCTGCAGGCGCCAGGCCCGGTGGATGCGGTTATTGCGGGCAAAATCCGGATCCAGGGTCTGTGCGCTGATCTCTTCCACCGCATAGCGCTCGAGCAGGTGCTCGTCGAGCTGGAACTTGCGGAAGTTGTTGGAGAAGTACAACACGCCCCCCGGCGCCAGACGCGCCATCGCCAGGTCCAGCAGACGCACGTGGTCACGCTGCACGTCGAACACCCCCTCCATGCGCTTGGAGTTGGAGAAGGTCGGTGGGTCGATGAAGATCAGGTCGTAGCTGTCCTGGGCATTCTCCAGCCAGGCCATCACATCGCTCTGTTCCAGGCGGTTGCGCTCGGAGAAGCCATTGAGCGACAGGTTGCGCCGCGCCCAATCCAGGTAGGTTTTCGACAGGTCGACGCTGGTGGTACTGCTCGCCCCCCCCTTGGCCGCATGCACGGTGGCGGTAGCGGTGTAGCAGAACAGGTTGAGGAAGCGCTTGCCCGATGCTTCGCGCTGGATACGCAGACGAATCGGACGGTGATCGAGGAACAGGCCGGTGTCCAGGTAGTCGGTCAGGTTGACCAGCAGCTTGACGCCGCCTTCGCTGACTTCCTGGAAGCGCCCTTCCGTGGCCTGACGCTCATACTGGCGTGTACCGCCCTGACGCTCGCGGCGCTTGAGCACCACGCGCTGAGGATCGACACCCAGGGCCTGGGGAATCGCAGCCAAGGCATCGAGCAGGCGCGCCTGGGCCTTGTCCGGGTCGACCGAACGCGGCGCTGCGTATTCCTGAACGTGCACCCAATCATGATACAGATCGACCGCCAGGGCATATTCGGGCATGTCGGCATCGTACAGACGGTAGCAGTCGACCTGCTCGCGGCGGGCCCACTTGCCCAGCTGCTTCAGATTCTTCTGCAAGCGGTTGGCGAACATCTGCGCGCCTTCGGAAAGGCGTGCCGGTTCATGGGCCACGGCCGGTGCCGCACGCGAGTCGCCGGCCTGATCATCGGTGGGGCGACGCTCACCCGTCACGAACTGGTCGGGCTGGACCTTGAACAGCAACAGCTTGCACGGCAGCGCACCGTTCCAGAACGCATACTGCTTGTGGCTGCGGATGCCCATGCGCTTGCCCAGTTCGGGTGCGCCGGTGAACACCGCCGCTTCCCAGCCCATGCAGGCCTGGCGCAGGCGCTCGCCGAGGTTCTGGTAGAGGTACAGCAGGCTCGCCTCGTCCCCCAGACGCTCGCCATAGGGCGGGTTGCTGATGACCAGGCCTTTCTGGTTCTGGTCCGGGCGCGGCTCGAAGCTGGCGACTTCGCCCTGGTAGATCTTCACCCAGTCACCCAGGCCTGCGCGCTCGACGTTGTTGCGTCCGGGCTGAATCAACCGCGGATCGGCCTCGTAGCCGCGAATCCACAACGGCGGCTTGGCCAGGCCCGCCTGGGCACGGGCCTGGGCCTCGTCATGCACCTTGCGCCACAGCGCTGGGACATGGCCCTGCCAGGCACTGAAGCCCCAACGCTCGCGCTTGAGGTTCGGTGCAATATCGGCGGCAATCATCGCAGCTTCGACGAGGAAGGTCCCGACACCGCACATGGGGTCGGCCAACGCGCCGCCCTCGGCGGCAATACGCGGCCAACCGGCGCGGATCAACACCGCGGCAGCCAGGTTTTCCTTGAGCGGTGCAGCACCCTGCTGCAGGCGATAGCCGCGTTGGTGCAGGCTGTGGCCGGAAAGGTCGATGGACAGGATGGCTTCGCCGCGGTCCAGGCGCAGGTGGACACGCAGGTCGGGGTCGATCTTGTCCACGGATGGTCGCTGGCCTTCACGGTTGCGCAGCTTGTCGACAATCGCGTCCTTGACCTTGAGCGCACCGAAGTGGGTGTTGTCGATGCCCGATCCATGGCCACTGAACTCCACCGCCAGAGTGCCGTCGGCGGCCAGGTGGTCCTGCCAGTCGACACCGTGCACGCCATCATAGAGGTCGTCGGCGTTTTTCATGGCGAAGCGCTTGACCACCAACAGCACGCGGTTGGCCAGGCGCGACCAGAGGCACAGCCGGTAGGCAGTTTCCATGTCGGCCGCGCCGCGGATCGCCGAGGTGTGCTCGCGCACGTCGGCCAGGCCCAGGCCGCGGGCTTCTTCCGCAAGCAGCCCTTCCAGGCCTTTGGGGCAGGTGAGATAGAGTTCGAGTGAGTCCGACATGTAGATTCCAGAGCCTCTGGGCTGTGTGCTGGCAACGCGACGCATCGCTGTTGCCTGAGTTTGCCGGATACCCTTCCAGCAGGTATCCGGGTGGCGTGCCGATCATTCGGCAAACCGGGCCACCCGATCGACATCCAGCGCCAGGTGGCGCAAGGCGGTTTGATCGTCGGGCAGTGTGAAAATTTCGTCTAACGAAGGCATCGATGTGACCCTTCGTCGCATTACCAGATGTTGCGTCAGTTCGATGGCGCCAATGGCCAAATGATTTCAATCATCGGCAAACCCTCATCATAGCGGGACAAAACCTAAACAAGGTTGAGTCGCATTTATTTACTTATCCCCTCACCCCTGGAAAGGTTACGTCCTTATGACAAATTGATCATTCACACTGTGACCCGCATTGGTTAGAACTGACCTCAGGCCGCTTCGCAACGAGGCGGCACTTTCAGCTCGCCACGCCGGCAGCGAGCGCAAAACCGGCAGAAAGATTCTGCCCGGCCTCGGAGAGGCCGACGGGACATTACAGTCAACAAGTGAGGGCAACACCCTATGAGAAGACTTAAGCGTGATCCGTTGGAAAGAGCATATTCACGTGGCTACCAATACGGGGTAACCGGCAAATCCCGCGAACTTTGCCCCTTCAATCTGCCATCCGTTCGCCAGGCATGGATCAACGGTTGGCGTGAAGGTCGCGGCGACAACTGGGACGGCATGACCGGCACCGCTGGCATCCAGAGACTCAACGAAAATCACGCCGTTGGCTGAACGAGGACACTGAATTCGAGTCACCATGCACGCCCCATCCGGGCGGCGGGCTGCGGCCCAGGGGCCCCTTGAAGGGGCCCTTTTTATTGGGCCGCGTCTTTGTTAGCGGGGCAGCGCCGCAATTGCATCCACCGCTTCGCGAATCAGTGCAGGGCCCTTGTAGATGAAGCCCGAATAGATCTGCACCAGGCTCGCACCGGCTGCGATTTTCTCGGCGGCATGGCGACCTTCGGTGATCCCGCCCGCAGCGATGATCGGCAACTTGCCGCCCAGTTCACCAGCCAGCACCTTGACGATGTGAGTGCTCTTCTCCAGCACCGGCGCGCCGGACAACCCACCCGCCTCGCCCCCGAACGGCAGCCCTTCGACCCCTTCGCGACCCAAAGTGGTATTGGTCGCGATTACCGCATCCATGCCCGACTCGACCAGGGCTGCCGCCACCAGCGCGGTTTCCTCATCGCTCATGTCCGGTGCGATCTTGATCGCCAGCGGCACGCGTTTGCCGTGCTCGCTCGCCAGCTGTTCACGACGCTCGGCCAGCGCGTCGAGCAGTTGCTTGAGCGAATCACCGAATTGCAGGCTGCGCAGCCCGGGAGTGTTGGGCGAGCTGACGTTGACCGTGATGTAGCTGGCCTGGGTGTAGACTTTTTCGAGGCAGATCAGGTAATCGTCCTGGGCACGCTCGACTGGCGTGTCGAAATTCTTGCCGATGTTGATGCCCAGCACGCCGTCGTAACGCGCCGCGCGCACCCGTTCCAGCAGGTGATCCACACCTAGGTTGTTGAAGCCCATGCGGTTGATGATCGCAGTCGCTTCCGGCAGGCGGAACAACCGTGGCTTCGGATTGCCAGGCTGTGGCCGCGGGGTGACAGTGCCGATCTCGACGAAGCCGAAGCCGAGCTGGGCGAAGCCATCGATGGCCGCGCCGTTCTTGTCCAGGCCTGCGGCAAGGCCCACGGGGTTGGCGAAGTTCAAGCCCATGACGGTCACCGGCACCGAGGCCGGGCGCTTGCACAGCAGGCCATTGAGGCCAAGGCGGCCACCGGCGCCGATGAGGTCGAGCGACAGGTCGTGGGAGGTTTCCGGGGAGAGCTTGAACAGCAGCTGGCGGGCCAGGGTATACATGGGCAGGCAGGACTCGGGGGTGAGTGAGGGATGCGATTATAGCCAGCGCGCCGTCCGCGCGACAGGGCCTTGGCACATGGGTTGCTTCGAAGCGCTGGCAACCCGATCGGTACGGGTGAGGATATTTCGTGAACACAGCCCCTCCGACAACACCCTTGGCCTGGGTCAACGGCAGCGATGCACCCGAGAAACCCAGCCTGAACATCGGCTTCATGGCCCTGACCGACTGCGCCTCGGTGGTGGTCGCGGCCACGCAGGGCTTCGCCCAACTCCAGGGTCTGACCCTCAATCTGCAGCGTCAGGCCTCCTGGGCCGGGACCCGAGACAAACTCGCCAGCGGCGAACTGGATGCTGCCCACTGCCTGTACGGGCTGGTCTACGCCATGCACCTGGGCATGGGTGGTGCCGTGGCCAACGATATGGCGGTACTCATGGGCCTGAACCAGAATGCCCAGGCCATCAACCTTTCCCCGGAACTGCAGCGCAAGGGCGTGACCAGCCCTGAAGCACTGGCACGGCTGGTGCACCAGCGTGGCGCACGCCTGACCTTCGCCCAGACGTTTCCCACCGGCACCCACGCCATGTGGCTGTACTACTGGCTGGCCGGCCAGGGCATCCACCCGCTGCACGATGTCGACAGCGTGGTGGTGCCACCGGCACAGATGGTCGCACACCTGCAGGCCGGGCGTATCGACGGCTTCTGTGCCGGCGAGCCCTGGTCGGCAGACGCCGTGGGGCAGAACCAGGGTTTCACCCTGGCAACCAGTCAATCGATCTGGCCGGACCATCCAGAAAAGGTCCTGGCCAGCACCCGCGCTTTCGTCGAGCACTACCCCAACAGCGCCCGCGCGCTGGTCAAGGCGATACTCGCCGCCAGCCGTTTCATCGAGCAAAGCGCGGAAAATCGCCGAGGCACGGCGCAGCTGCTCAGCGGCAGGGCCTACCTGGATACGCCAGTCAGCAACATCGAACCGCGCCTGCTGGGCGACTACCACGACGGGCTGGGCAACCGCTGGCAGGATCGTCACGCCCTGCGCGTGCATGATCAAGGTCGGGCGAACCTGCCCTATCTGTCCGACGGCATGTGGTTCATGACCCAGTTCCGACGCTGGGGCCTGCTGCGCGAGGATCCGGACTACCTGGCGGTGGCCACGCGTGTGCAGCAACTGGCGCTGTACCGTGAAGCAGCCCAGGCCGTGGGCGTACCCTGCGCCGATGCACCGATGCGCAGCAGCCTGCTGATCGACGGCATCCGCTGGGACGGCAGCGACCCCCATGCCTATGCCCGCAGCTTCCGCCTGCACGCCCTGGATGACGCCCCGCACATGCGGGTTGGTTCGTGAAGGTGGCCACCATGCTGCGTATTCTGCTGATCGATGATACCGAGAAGAAGGTCGGTCGCCTCAAGGCTGCTCTGATCGAAACTGGCTTCGATGTGATCGAGGCGCCGGGGCTGACCATCGACCTGCCCACCTGCGTCGAAACGGTGCGCCCGGATGTCGTGCTGATCGATACCGAGTCACCGGGTCGCGATGTGATGGAACAGGTGGTGCTGGTCAGTCGCGACCAGCCACGGCCCATCGTGCTGTTCACCGACGAGCATGATCCGGGGGTGATGCGCCAGGCGATCCAGGCCGGCGTCAGCGCCTACATCGTCGAAGGCATCCATGCAGCGCGCCTGCAGCCGATCCTCGACGTGGCCATGGCCCGCTTCGAGAGCGACCAGGCGCTCAAGGCGCAGCTGCTGGCTCGCGACCAGCAGCTGGCCGAACGCAAGCGCATCGAACAGGCCAAGGGCCTGCTGATGAAGATGAAGGACTGCAATGAAGAGCAGGCCTACACCCTGATGCGTCGCCAGGCCATGAGCCGTCAGCAGAAGCTGATTCAGGTGGCCGAACAGATCATCGCCATGTCCGAGATGCTTGGCTGAGTCGATGTTGGCCCGGCTCTTGCTCAGCCAATAGCTCAGGTAGCCAACGGCGGTTGCCACATCATCCCGACAAAGACGTCGCTCTCCCCTCCACGCTGATGGACCGGGTAGCGACGTCTTTTTCATTTGCGCCCTGCGCAGGCAGGGCATGACAACCGTTGCAAGCCGCGCGAGGTGTTCAATGAATACGAGCTTCTGGAAATCCGGGCATGTGCCTACGCTGTTTGCCGCCTTCCTCTACTTCGACCTGAGCTTCATGGTCTGGTACCTGCTCGGTCCCTTGGCAGTGCAGATCTCCGCCGACCTGCAGCTGACTGCCCAGCAACGGGGCCTGATGGTGGCAACACCGATCCTGGCCGGTGCCATATTGCGCTTTATCATGGGCATGCTGGTCGACCGACTGTCTCCCAAGACTGCCGGGCTGATCGGCCAGGTCGTGGTGATCGTCGCCCTGGCCTGTGCCTGGTTCATGGGCATCCACAGTTACGAACAGGCGCTGCTGCTGGGCGTGTTCCTCGGCGTTGCAGGTGCCTCGTTCGCCGTGTCGCTGCCGTTGGCGTCGCAGTGGTATCCACCTCAGCACCAGGGCAAGGCCATGGGCATCGCTGGTGCGGGTAATTCCGGAACGGTGTTCGCAGCCCTGCTCGCCCCAGTGCTGGCCGCAGGTTTCGGCTGGAACAACGTGTTCGGTTTCGCCGTCATCCCGCTGGTGATCACTCTCGTGGCCTTTGCCCTGCTGGCACGCAATGCCCCACAGCGCCCCAAGCCCAAGGCGATGGCCGACTATTTCAAGGCACTTGGCGACCGTGACAGCTGGTGGTTCATGTTCTTCTACAGCGTCACCTTCGGTGGCTTCATCGGCCTGGCCAGCGCCCTGCCGGGCTACTTCAGCGACCAGTATGGTCTGAGCCCGATCACCGCCGGCTACTACACGGCGGCCTGCGTATTCGCCGGCAGCCTCATGCGCCCGCTGGGCGGTGCCCTCGCCGACCGTTTCGGTGGCATCCGCACCTTGCTCGGGATGTACAGTGTGGCGGCGCTGTGCATCGCCGCGGTCGGCTTCAACCTGTCCAGCGCCGCGGCAGCCCTGGCCCTGTTCGTCAGCGCCATGCTTGGTCTGGGCGCTGGCAACGGTGCGGTGTTCCAATTGGTGCCGCAACGCTTCCGCCAGGAAATCGGGGTCATGACCGGCCTGATCGGCATGGCCGGTGGTATCGGTGGCTTCCTGCTGGCGGCAGGCCTGGGTGCAATCAAGCAGCACAGCGGCGACTATCAGCTTGGCCTGTGGCTGTTCGCCAGCCTGGGGTTGCTCGCCTGGTTCGGCCTGTACGGGGTCAAGCGTCGCTGGCGCACCACCTGGGGTTCGGCTGCCGTAACGGCGGCGCGGGTCTGACCGCATGAGCTTGCAACTGGCTTTCGCCCAGGCCAGCGCCACCGGCCCGCGCCCGGAAAACCAGGATGCCCTGCGCCTGGTCACCCCGGCCGCAGAGCTGGCCGCCAGCAAGGGCTACCTGTTCGCCCTCGCCGACGGCGTCAGCCAGTGCGCCGATGGTGGCCTGGCCGCCAGGGCCAGCCTGCAGGCCTTGGCACTGGACTACTATTCCACTCCCGCCACCTGGGGGGTGGCCCAGGCCTTGGATCGGCTGCTGCTGGCGCAGAACCGCTGGCTGCGCGCCCAGGGCAACGGTCAACCGCTGATGACCACGCTGACCGCCCTGGTGCTGCGCGGCAAGCGGTTCACCCTCGCCCATGTCGGCGACTGCCGCGCCTACCACTGGCACGACGGTCGCCTGTCGTGCCTGAGCGATGACCATGTCTGGGACCAGCCAGGGATGCATCATGTGCTCAAGCGCGCCTTGGGTCTGGACCAACACCTGCTGGTCGATTACCGGGAGGGTGAACTGCAGCCAGGCGAGTGCTTCGTGCTGCTCAGCGATGGTGTCTGGTCAAGCCTGAGCGATCAGCAGATCCTCTCGATCCTGCGTGAGCAGCCTGACTTGCAGGTGGCCGCCGATACCCTGGTCGCCACCGCGCACCTGTGTGGCAGCCAGGACAACGCCAGCGCATTGCTGGTCAGGGTCGAACAACCGGGCTCGGCGAATCTGGGGGACACCCTTGCGCAGTTGCAGGAATGGCCGATACCAACCGCCCTGCGTACGGGCCAGCGCATCGATGGCTGGTGTGTTGAGGCGCTGCTCGCCCAGAGCCGACAATCCTTGCTCTACCAGGTCAAGGATACCCAGGGCCAGACATGGCTGCTCAAGACCCTCCCACCGGCCCGCGAAACCGATCAAGGCGCCGCCCAACGGCTGCTGCTCGAAGAATGGTTTCTGCGCCGGGTTGCTGGCCGACACTTCCCCGAGGTGAATGCCGCCAGCCAGCGCCAGCACCTGTACTACCTCATGCGCCAATATCCCGGCCAGACGCTTGCCAGCTTGTTCGCCGAGCATGGGCCCTTGCCACTACCGCAATGGCTGGAACTGACGCGCCAGTTGCTGCAGGCGGTGGGTGTGCTGCACCGGCGCAACCTGCTGCACCGCGATATCAAGCCGGAAAACCTGCACCTGGGTGAAGATGGTCAACTGCGCCTGCTGGATTTCGGCCTGGCGTATTGCCCAGGGCTGTCAGAGGATCAGCCGCACGATCTGCCCGGCACGCCTTCGTTCATTGCCCCGGAAGCCTTCGATGGTGAGCCACCGACACCCCGCCAGGATCTCTATGCCGTTGGCGTGACCCTGTACTACCTGCTGACCGGGCACTATCCGTACGGCGAAGTCGAGGCGTTCCAGCGCCCACGCTTCGCAACGCCAGTCAACGCTGCGCGCTATCGTCCCGACCTGCCGGAATGGTTGCAGCGCAGCCTGGAAAAAGCCGTCTCGGTGGACCCTGCACAACGTTTCGAAACTGCCGAACAATGGCTGCTGCTGCTCGAACGCGGTGACCGCCAGGAGTTGGCCATGCGCCCTCGCCCCCTGCTGGAGCGCGAGCCGCTGAAGGTCTGGCGAACCTTGGCGCTGTTGTCGATGGTGTTGAACCTGGTGCTGCTGTACATCCTGCTTAAAAGGTAAGCCTGAGCGAACCTCTTCGCGGGCAAGCCCGCTCCCACAGATGCACGCCCGTGCGGCACACCCAAATCACAGGCAAAGAAAAACCCGGCCGAGGCCGGGTTTTTCGTGAAGCTTCAAACCAATTACTTGGCCTGGGCTTCTACCTGAGCTTCTACGCGACGGTTAACGGCGCGGCCAGCTTCGGTGGCGTTGTCAGCAACTGGACGGGTCTCACCGTAGCCAACCGAGTCAACACGGTTGGATTCGATGCCGTACTGCTGGGTCAGAACCTGCTTGACAGCATTGGCACGACGCTCGGACAGCTTCTGGTTGTAAGCGTCTGGACCTACGGAGTCAGTGTGACCTTCAACCACGGTGGTGGTTTGTGGGTACTGCTTCATGAAGTCAGCCAGGTTCTTGATGTCGCCGTAGCTGTTAGGCTTGACGACCGACTTGTCGAAGTCGAACTTCACGTCCAGCTCAACGCGGACGTTTTCAGCGGCAGCCGGGCAGCCGTCGGCGTCAACGGTAACGTTGGCCGGGGTGTCAGGGCACTTGTCGACGTTGTCGCAGACGCCGTCGTTGTCGCTGTCGGTGCAGACTTCGGCAACCGGAGCAGGAGCAGGAGCTGCGGACTGCTTCGGGCTACCGCCGAAGTTCAGGCCAACGCCGACGCTCGGTGCCCACTCGGTGTCACCTTTGTCGATGTTGTACTGGGCTTCAACGCCGGCACGGGCGTAGAACATGTCGGTGATGTACCACTTGGCACCAGCGCCCAGGTTGGCGAAGGTGGAGTGGTCACGACCGCCACGGCCGGTCTGGCCCAGCGACTGGTGGGAGAAACCAGCCGAAACGTACGGACGGATAGCGTCGTACGGGTTGTTGAAGTGGTAAACGGCATCCAGGGCGGTGTTCGAGCCCTTGATGTTCTTGCCGTCGTCGCCACGAGCGTTGTGAACTTCGTCGTAGCCCAGACGCAGTTCAACGTCGTCGGTCAGGAAGTAACCGATCGAGCCGCCGAACAGGTTGCCGTCGTTCTTGAAGTCGCGCTGGCTGTCGAAGAACTCCTTCTTGTAGAAGATCTCGGTTTCGACGGCGCCTTGGCCTTGTGCCATAGCGCCAATCGAGGTGGCGGCTACGAGCGAACCAATGGCCAAGCCCAAGGTATTTTTCAATTTCATCCGTTAAATCCCCATCTGGTGATAGTTAAGCAGCCCCACCAAAATCCGGGGGGACAACTCGACGGCAAGTCTAGCAGACCTTGCCGATTCGTTTGAGCCATTTGCATAAGACTAAGTTTCAACCGAGTCCGCAAATTTCTCACGAAGCTTGTCGAGCGCACGCTTGTAACGCATCTTCGTGGCGCTCAGGCCCATGTGCATGATGTCGGCGATCTCCTGAAACTCCAGCTCTGCGACAAAACGTAGCACCAGAATCTCCCGGTCGATCGGGTTCACATACACCAGCCATTTATCCAGCCCGCCTTTTTCTTCAGCTTTCGGAGCCTTGTCCTCGGACGCCTCTTCGACGGGGTCCAGGCTCAGGGCATCCATCAACCTTCTCTTGCGACGCTCCTTGCGGTACTGGGTGATACATTCGTTGTAGGTGATGCTGTAGAGCCAGGTCTTGAACTTCGATTTGCCCTCGAAATTCTTCAGGCCGTACAACACTTTCAGCATGACCTCCTGACAGACATCGTCAGCATCCCGATCGTTCCCCAGATAACGTGCACAGACGTTGAACAGGGTCCGCTGGTAGCGCCGCATGAGTTCCTCATAGGCGCGGGTAACATGAAACAGCTCCTCATGCGAACGCGCCACCAACTCCTCGTCGGTGAGCTCGCGGGGGTCGTAACGCATGGGCGGCGAATAGACTTTATTCAAAACGGATCTGGCCGACAGTCAGGTCAATGTCGCCGCTCAGCCCTTGGGCCGATTTTTGCGGCGGCATACATTAACAGCTTTGTGCGGTTAGCGGCTATTGACGCGCTGCTCAAGCAGCACCCGATTGGACAGCGACACCAACTCGCCATCATCGGTCAGTAGCGTCGTCTTGACCGTCCCGATCTCTTCGATATGCCCTTCGACCTCTCCAATCCGCACCTGCTGGCCAACCTGATACAACTCGCGCACGTAGATCCCGGCAAGGATCTGTCCGGCGATTTCCCGGCTGCCCAGGCCCATTGCCAGGGCCACGGCCAGACCAACGGTAATCAGTCCGATGACGATCACATGGTTGAGCAAGTCGGTCTTGACCTCAAGCTGGCTGATCGCCACCGAGATCGCGATGATGATGACCAGCCCCTGGGCAACGCGCCCGACGCCCGCTGCGTATTCCAGGCCGATGCCTTCGGCAGCGCCGCGCACCAGGCCGTTGACCAGCTGCGCCAGCAGTACACCGGCCAGCAATACCAGCGCCGCACCAAACACTTTGGGCAGGTAGAGGGCAAGCATGTCGAGGGTGGCGGAAACCCGCTCCAGGCCCAGCGATTCGGCGGCGGAAACCAGGAAGATCAGCAGGATGAACCAGTAGACGATCTTGCCGATCAAGGTCGAGATCGGCACCTGGATACCGACCCGGCCGAGCATCTTGGTCAGCCCGGTCCCGCTCATCAGGCGGTCGAGACCGAACTTGGCGAGCAGCTTGGACAGCAGTGTGTCGAGCAGCTTGGCCACCACGAAACCGAGCAGCACCACGACCAGCGCGCCGAACAGGTTGGGGATGAAGTTCGCCACCTTGGTCCAAAGGGCAGTCATGGCGGTGACCAGGCTCTGGGTCCAGAGATCGAGTTCCATATTCAATCGGCCTTATCAGCTTTCTGTCTGCCAGCGGCAGGGGTACGGCGCACCGGCGCGACATGCGCCGAGCCATTGTTGACAGCGATCAGCAGCGCCTGGCTCCAGCGGCCCAGCAGGCTGAACAGATCGCCCGCGCCAACCTGACGGTTGGCGGTTTTGAGCACGCGACCCAGGCAGGCATCGTCATCTCGGTCATGGCCGGACGGCGACGCCTTGAGCAGGTCGCGCAAGGATTCTTCAAACGGATCGTGCATGGGCACCTCGCGTGATGTCAGTCAAAGACGAGAGCTCTGGCCAACGGGTCACACAGCGATGTGGGACGAATGTTTCAAAATACATACGTGATCGTCGCTCAGACCCAGCGCAACTTGCGCAACAACCACCATTGCCCTGCGGCCAGCCCCAACACCACCAGGCAGGCGAACAGAAAGCCGTAGGGGTTCTCGGCCCCTGGAATACCACCGACATTGATGCCGAGCAGGCCGGTGATGAAGCTCATCGGCAGGAAGATGCAGGTGATGATGCCGAAGCGGTACATGGTCCGGTTCATCCGCTCGCTGCGCCGCCGGTCCTCGCCTTCCAGCACCAGCGCAGCGCGCTCTCGGGCCAGTTCCAGCTCCTCGAGATAACGGATCAGGCTGTTGTTCAGCTCGTTCCAGTAATCGGCATCGGCGTCGGCGAACCAACTCCACTTGTTGCGCGAAAGCTGAGCATAGATGTCACGCTGCGGCGCCAGGAAACGACGCAGGCCGGCGGCACGACGACGAATCTGCTGCAGGTTGCCCTGGGCCGGGCTATACCGTTCGTCGGATTCTACCTTTTCTTCCTCGAGATCGACCGCTTCGGACAGGTCGCTGACCAGTGCCTGGACCTTTTCGGTCAACAGTTCACCCATCAGCAGCAGCAATTCGGAGGCCGATTTCGGCCCCCTGCCCTCATCCAGTTGCTGCAAGACTTCGTCGCTCGCGCGCAAAGGCCGCAGCCGCAACGAAATGACGCGCTGCGCTTCGGCAAAGATGCGCACCGAAACCATGTCTTCCGGCTCTGCGCCAGGGTTGAGGTTGACCCCGCGCAGAAACAGCAGCAACTGCTCGTTGGCCAACGGCAGCAGGCGTGGGCGAGTGTTCTCCTCGAGCAGCAGGTCGCAGGCAAACTCGCTCAGGCCGCTATCGTGCAGCAGCCAGGTGCGGGTTTGCGGATGACTGCGGTCCCAGTGCAACCACAGGCTCTCTTGCGCCTGCAATTGCAGGTTGTCCAACTCGGTACGGGCAATGGCGCGCGCGCCTCCCTTGCCGTCGAGCACCAGGGCATGGACCAGCCCCCACTGCGCGTTGTCTTCCTCGAACATCAATGCTCCATCAGCGCGCGCGGCGCATCACTCCGGCATTTTCAGGGGGCTTGGCGAGACGATCACGCCATTGTTGTCGGCGTAGATGTATTCGCCGGGGCGAAAAGTGACGCCGGCAAAGCTGACCACGACGTCGAGGTCGCCAATGCCGCGCTTGTCGGTCTTCATCGGATGGCTGGCCAGGGCCTGCACGCCGACATCAGTCTGCACCAGCACATCCACGTCACGCACACAGCCGTAGATCACCAGGCCTTCCCAGCCATTCTTCGCCGCTTTTTCCGCGAGCATGTCGCCCAGCAGCGCCCGGCGCAGCGATCCGCCGCCATCGACCACCAGGACCTTGCCCTTGCCGTCGAGCTCGACCTGCTCCTTGACCAGGGAGTTGTCCTCGAAGCACTTGATGGTGACGATCTGGCCGCCGAAGGAATCGCGGCCGCCGAAATTGCTGAACATCGGCTCCAGCACCTGGACCAGGTCCGGGTAGGCGTCGCACAGGTCGGGCGTTACGTAATGCTGCATGGGAAGCTCCTGTCAGTCACAACGAAAGCGGGTATCGGGCAAGGCTACACCCTGAAGGCCGTTGCAGTCATCCGGGACCAGGCAGTCAGTTCGGCGCTACGACTTGCCCGCGAATGACCTGCTTACTCAATTGTGGCGGGCGGCGCCTGAACGTCGCTCAACCAGCGCGCCACCAGCGGCCACACCTGCGTCTGCGCCGCCTTGCTCACCAGCATGTCGACATGCCCGAAGGCTTCGAAGCCCTTTTCACGGCCCAGGCGCAGGAACTGCTTGCGCTCATCGCCCCACTGCTCGAACAGTTTGCGACAGGCCCACACCGGATCCTGGAAATCCGCTGCACCCGCGACTGCCAGCAGCGGTACATCCATCTGCGCCAACCCCGCCCACCAGTCTCGGTCCTTGACTCCGAAACGGCCGAACAGGCCATGCCAACGCAAGCTTTCCAGGGCCAGCCCGATCGGCTCGTCCTCCGGCCCACGCTTCAATCTGCGGCCGGAGAGCTGGGCAAATCGCTTGACCAGCAAGCGCGCACCCCACGCCACGGGCGGCACTTTCAACGGCCAGTAGATCCGGCTGACCTGGGTGCCGAACAACGCCACGCTGGCCACGCAGGCGCTGTCCAGGTAGCCGCCACCCAGTGCGGCCGCCAAGGTGGTGCCGCCCAGCGAATGGCCAATCCAGTGCGGCGCCTGGCCGGCTATTTCCTGGACGAAGGCGCCGATCACCGGCAGGTCGAAACGCGCGTAGTCGGCCACGGTGTTCTGCCGCCACTGGCGGTTGCGCGGCGACAGGCCATGCCCGCGCATTTCCGGAATCCACACGTCGAAACCGGCACGTGCGAGGAAAGCCCCCAGGCCAATGCCCTTGGGCGAATACCAGAAACGACGATTGGAGAAACTGCCGTGCAGGAGAATCACCGGCACTCCGGGGGTGGAGTGTTGATCGGCAAGCCCGAGACGGGTCAGGGCCAGTTCGACACTGGCGTCGGGGCTGTTGCCCGCCTTGATCCGGTAAACGTCTTCACAGAGGTCGCCGCGGCGCTCGGCACTGAGCAGGGCCACGGGAAAAAGGGTGCTGCTGCTTTGCATGGATTCACAGAATGAAAAGGGGAAACAGGATGGGGAACTGCCACGCTGAACCTGGGCTGCAGCGCATTCGCGGGCAAGCCCGCTGCCACAGGGCTCGGTGGCAGCGGGTTTGCCCGCGAAAAGGCAGAAACGCGGAGCGCGTCAGGACGCGCCCCGCGCCGGTTACATCAAGCGGCGCCCTGACCTTCGGCCAGGAAGAACCAGGTCTCGAGTACCGAGTCCGGGTTCAGCGAGACGCTCTCGATGCCCTGCTCCATCAGCCACTTGGCGAGGTCAGGGTGGTCCGATGGGCCCTGGCCGCAGATGCCGATGTACTTGCCGGCCTTGTTGCACGCGGCGATAGCATTGGCCAGCAGCTTCTTGACCGCAGGATTTCGCTCGTCGAACAGGTGGGCGATGATCCCCGAGTCGCGGTCCAGGCCCAGGGTAAGCTGGGTCAGGTCGTTGGAGCCGATCGAGAAGCCGTCGAAGTATTCCAGGAACTCTTCGGCGAGGATGGCGTTGGACGGCAGCTCGCACATCATGATCACGCGCAGGCCATTGTCGCCACGGGCCAGGCCATTCTCGGCGAGCAGGTCGACGACCTGGCTGGCTTCACCCAGGGTGCGCACGAACGGCACCATGATCTCGACGTTGGTCAGGCCCATCTCGTTGCGCACGCGCTTGAGGGCGCGGCACTCGAGTTCGAAGCAGTCACGGAACGACTCGCTGATATAGCGCGAGGCACCGCGGAAGCCCAGCATCGGGTTTTCTTCTTCCGGCTCGTAGAGCTTGCCGCCGATCAGGTTGGCGTACTCGTTGGACTTGAAGTCCGACAGGCGCACGATCACCTTTTTCGGGTAGAAAGCTGCGGCCAGGGTGCTGATGCCCTCGACCAGCTTCTCGACATAGAAGCCCACTGGATCGCTGTAGCCAGCGATGCGCTTGTCGACGCTCTCTTTCAGCTCAGGCGGCAGGCCCGCGTAGTTGAGCAGTGCCTTGGGATGCACGCCGATCATGCGGTTGATGATGAACTCCAGGCGCGCCAGGCCTACGCCCGCATTGGGCAGTTGGGCGAAATCGAAGGCGCGGTCGGGGTTGCCGACGTTCATCATGATCTTGAACGGCAGTTCCGGCATGGCATCCACCGAGTTCTGCTTGACGTCGAAGCCCAGCTCACCCTCGAAGATGAAGCCGGTGTCGCCTTCGGCGCAGGATACGGTCACGCCCTGGCCATCTTTCAACACCTGGGTGGCGTTGCCGCAACCGACCACGGCCGGGATACCCAGCTCACGGGCGATGATCGCGGCGTGGCAAGTACGGCCACCGCGGTTGGTGACGATGGCGCTGGCGCGCTTCATGACCGGTTCCCAGTCCGGGTCGGTCATGTCGGAAACCAGTACGTCGCCTGGCTGCACCTTATCCATCTCGGACACATCGTGGATCACGCGGACCTTGCCGGCGCCGATACGCTGGCCAATGGCGCGACCTTCGACCAATACCGTGCCCTTCTCTTTAAGCAGGTAGCGCTCCATGACATTGGCGCTGGCGCGGCTCTTCACGGTCTCGGGGCGAGCCTGCACGATGTACAGCTTGCCGTCGTCACCGTCCTTGGCCCATTCGATGTCCATCGGGCGCTGGTAGTGCTGCTCGATGATCATCGCCTGCTTGGCGAGTTCGTTGACCTCGGCGTCGCTCAGGCAGAAGCGCGCACGCTCGGCACGGTCGACCTCGACAGTCTTGACCGAACGACCGGCCTTGGCTTCGTCGCCGTAGACCATCTTGATCGCCTTGCTGCCCAGGTTGCGGCGCAGGATGGCCGGGCGGCCTGCCTGCAGGGTGTTCTTGTGCACGTAGAATTCGTCAGGGTTGACCGCACCCTGCACGACGGTTTCACCCAGGCCGTAGGCGCCGGTAATAAATACCACGTCGCGGAAGCCCGACTCGGTATCGAGGGTGAACATGACGCCAGCGGTGCCGGTTTCTGAACGCACCATGCGCTGCACGCCGGCCGACAGGGCGACCAGCTTGTGGTCGAAGCCCTGGTGCACGCGGTAGGAAATGGCGCGGTCGTTGAACAGCGAGGCGAACACTTCCTTGGCCGCGCGGATCACGTTGTCTACGCCACGGATATTGAGGAAGGTTTCCTGCTGGCCGGCGAACGAAGCATCCGGCAAGTCTTCGGCGGTCGCCGAAGAGCGCACGGCCACGGCCATGTTGTCGTTGCCGGCAGCCATTTCGGCGAAGGCGGTGCGGATTTCGGCGTCCAGACGTGCCGGGAAATCGGCCTCCATCACCCACTGGCGAATCTGTGCGCCGGTCTTGGCCAAGGCGTTGACATCGTCGACATCCAGCGCGTCGAGCGCGGCATGGATGCGGTCGTTCAGGCCACTTTGTTCGAGAAAGTCGCGATACGCCTGAGCCGTAGTGGCAAAGCCGCCCGGCACCGATACGCCGGCACCGGCAAGATTACTGATCATCTCGCCCAGGGATGCGTTCTTGCCCCCCACATGCTCCACATCATGGACGCCGAGCTTATCGAGGGAAACTACGTACTCTACCAAGGTGATCTCTCCACTAACTGTATTGGAAAAGCTCAAGGGCGCCCGCCTGTCGACTCTGCGGCTGGGCCGGGACGCTTGTGGCCTGGACCTGGAAAATAAGTGAGAATGCCGAACGACCGCGTTCGGCAAACCGAACCTATCATATCCAGAAACATTCGGCAGCTTAAGGCCTCAGGTGCAAATGAAACGATCCGCGTTCTTCATCTCCGACGGTACCGGCATCACGGCCGAAACACTGGGCCAAAGCCTGCTGGCGCAGTTCGAAAGCATTCCCTTCGCCAAATTCACCCGCCCCTACATCGATACGCTCGACAAGGCGCGCGCCATGGTCCAGCAGATCAATGCCGCGGCCGAGCGCGACGGTGTGCGCCCCATTATCTTCGATACCATCGTCAACCAGGACATCCGTGAGGTCATGGCTACGTCCAATGGCTTCATGATCGACATCTTTTCGACGTTTTTATCCCCGCTCGAGCAGGAATTGACCGCCCATTCGTCGTATTCCGTGGGCAAATCGCACTCGATCGGTGGCAATTCCAACTACATGGAGCGCATCGAGGCGGTCAACTTCGCCCTGGACAACGACGATGGTGCGCGCACCCATTACTACGACAAGGCCGACCTGATCCTGGTGGGCGTGTCGCGCTGCGGCAAGACACCAACCTGCCTGTACATGGCCATGCAGTTCGGCATCCGCGCCGCCAACTACCCGCTGACCGAAGACGACATGGAGCGCCTGCAGTTGCCGGCCGTGCTGAAAAAGCACCACAACAAGCTGTTCGGCCTGACCATCGACCCCGACCGCCTGACCGCCATTCGCCACGAACGCAAACCCAACAGCCGCTATTCGAGCTTTGCCCAGTGCGAATTCGAGGTGCGCGAGGTAGAGAACCTGTTCCGCCGGGAGAACATTCCCAACATCAACTCCACGCATTTTTCGGTGGAAGAGATTTCGGCGAAGATTCTCGTGGAGAAAGGGGTGGAGCGGCGGTTCAAGTAAGGTCGGCCGCGGCCTTTTAGCGGGCAAGTCGCAGCGGCGAACCACAGCCCACAGGGCCGCTAGAGACGAATAAAAAAGCCCCGGCATTGCTGCCGGGGCTTTTTCATTTCAGGGCCAAGGTCAGGACGGAATCACCACCGACTGCCCGCTCAGCGCCAGGTCGACCAGCTCGCGGTTGGCCACCGCGTACATCGCATAGTCGGTGCCTGTGGCGTTGCGCAGGTCGTCGAGCATGGCGCGCCAGCGCTCGACCATCACCCGGTGCTGCTCGGCCCACAGCGCCACGCGGGCGTCCATGTCGTCCGGTGCATCGGCCATCTGCAGCACGGAAATGGTGATCGCGCGCTGCTGCAGGTCGATGTCGTCGCGGAACGCCTCGCGGGCCAGGGCCTGCCAGTTGTTCTCCACCGGCAGGTTGCTGATTTCCTGCAGGTACCAGGTCAGGTCGAGCGCGCTGCCCACGGCGAAGAACGCCTTGGCCACCTGCGCCGGATCGTGACCGGTGACATCCGAAGCTTCGATGATCGGCAGCAGGGTGTACAGGTGAGTAGTGCCTGCCACCATGCGCGCCAGCAACTCCGGCACCCCGGCTTCGACGAAGCCCTGGTAGCGCACCTGCCAGCGTTCGCGGGTCGGCCCTTCCAGCAGTTCGTCGAGCTTGAGCCCCAGTTGCGCGATCTTCGGCCCGAAATGGGCAGCGTCACGACCGGCATCCTGCTCGTTACGACGGCTGCGCAGGAACCAGCGGGTGGCACGACGCCCCAGGCGCATCAGCTCGTCCATCAGGGTCAGCTGGATCTCGGCCGGCACCTGGTAGTCCAGCGCCTCGATCTGGCGGAACCAGTGCGGCAGGTGGAAGATGTCGCGCACGATCACGTAGGCACCGGCAACGTTGGCCGGGCTCATGCCGGTGGACTCCTTCAGGCGCTGCACGAAGGTGATGCCCATGTTGTTGACCAGGTCGTTGGCGATCTGGTTGCTGACGATCTCGCGCTTGAGGCGGTGACGGCGCATGGCTTCGGCGAACTTGCTGACCAGTGACGGCGGGAACGCAGTCTCCATGTCACGGGTCAGGTAGTCGTCGTCCGGCACCAGCGACTTGAGCAGTTGCTCCTTGAGATCGATCTTGCTGTACGAGATCAGCACCGACAGCTCGGCACGGGTCAGGCCCTGGTCGGCCGCCAGGCGTTCGGCCAGTTGCTCTTCGGTCGGCAGGAACTCGATGGCGCGGTCCAGCTTGCCCCGCGACTCAAGGTCGGCCATCAGGCGCTTGTACTCGGCGATCCGCTCGCGGGCGCGGCGGGCCGCAAGCGACAGGGCCTGGGTCTGCTTGTAGTTGTTGCCGAGCACCAGCGAGGAGACTTCCTCGGTCATGCTGCCCAGCAGCTGGTTGCGCTGCTTCTCGGTCATGTCGCCAGCCTGCACCACTTCGTTGAGCAGGATCTTGATGTTGACCTCGTGGTCGGAGCAGTCCACGCCACCGGCGTTGTCGATGAAGTCGGTGTTGGTGGCGCCGCCATGCAGGCCGAACTCGACGCGACCGAGCTGGGTCATGCCCAGGTTGCCGCCCTCGCCCACCACCTTGCAGCGCAGCTCGTTGCCGTTGACGCGCAGGGCGTCGTTGGCCTTGTCGCCGACATCGGCGTGGCTCTCGCTGCTGGCCTTGACGTAGGTGCCGATACCGCCATTCCACAGCAGGTCGACCGGCGCCTGCAGCAGTGCGTGCAGCAGTTCGGTCGGGGTCAGGCGGTCGGCTTCGATGGCGAAGCGTTCCTTCATCTGCGGGCTGATGGCGATGCTCTTGGCGCTACGCGGGAAGATCCCGCCGCCTTCGGACATGATCGCGCTGTTGTAGTCGGTCCAGGCCGAACGCGGCAGCTCGAACAGGCGCTTGCGCTCGGCGAAGCTGGTGGCCGGGTCCGGATTCGGGTCGACGAAGATGTGCAGGTGGTTGAATGCGGCTACCAGTTGCAGCTTGTCGGACATCAGCAGGCCGTTGCCGAACACGTCGCCGGCCATGTCGCCGATGCCGACCACGGTGATCGGGTCTTCCTGCACGTTGATGCCGCGCTCACGGAAGTGGCGCTGCACGCCCACCCAGGCGCCACGGGCAGTGATGCCCATGCCTTTGTGGTCGTAGCCAGCCGAGCCACCGGAGGCGAAGGCATCGCCGAGCCAGAAGCCGTAGTCGTTGGCGATGCCGTTGGCGATGTCGGAGAAGGTCGCGGTGCCTTTGTCTGCGGCTACTACCAGGTAGGGGTCGTCGTCGTCATGACGCACCACGTTGGCCGGCGGCACCACGCCACCGTCCTTGAGGTTGTCGGTGATGTCGAGCAGGCCACTGATGAAGATGCGGTAGCAGGCGATACCCTCGGCGGCGATCTCGTCGCGGCCGCCACCCAGTGGCAGGCGACGCGGCAGGAAGCCACCCTTGGCGCCGACCGGCACGATCACCGAGTTCTTCACCTGCTGCGCCTTGACCAGGCCCAGCACTTCGGTGCGGTAGTCTTCCTCGCGGTCCGACCAGCGCAGGCCGCCGCGGGCGACGTTGCCAAAGCGCAGGTGCACGCCCTCGACCCGCGGCGAATAGACGAAGATCTCGAATTTCGGTACGGGCTTGGGCAGCTCGGGGATCAGGCGCGGGTTGAACTTGAAGCTGAAGTACGACTTGCTCTGGCCAGCGGCGTCGGGCTGGTAGAAGTTGGTGCGCAGGGTGGCCTTGATCAGGTCCAGGTAGCGACGCAGGATGCGGTCCTCGTTGAGCACCTGGACGTCGTCCAGGGCGGTGAGGATCGCCTGCTCCAGGCGCTGCTGCTTGTCGTCCAGGTCATCCTGGCCGAGCTTGCGCGCGAGGTAGAAGCGGGTCTTGAACAACCGCGTCAGCTCGCGGGCGATGTCGGTGTGGTTGTTCAGGGTGCTGGCGATGTAGCCCAGATCGAAGCCCAGGCGGATCTGCTTCATGTAGCGGGCGTAGGCGCGCAACAGCGCCACATCGCGCCATGGCAGGCCGGCGGTGAGCACCAGGCGGTTGAAGGCGTCGTTCTCGGCGTCGCCCTTGACGATGTGGATGAAGGCATCCTGCAGGGTGTCGTTGAGCTGCTGCAGGTCCAGGTTCAGGCCTTCGCTGTAGGTGAAGGCGAAGTCATGGATCCAGAACTCGCGACCGTTGGCGTGGCGCAGGCGGTACGGGAATTCACCCAGCACGCGCAGGCCGAGGTTCTCCAGGATCGGCAGCACGTCGGACAGCGCCAGCGGCGTGTCGGCGTGGTACAGCTTGCAGTGCAGCTGGCGCTCGCCCAGTTGGGTGAGTGGCTGGTAGAAGCTCATGGCCAGCGGCTTGGCTTCGGACAACGCCAGCACATGCTGCATGTCCACCACCGCCGAATGCGCGGCGAAGCGCTCGCGGTAACCCGCCGGGAAGCCCTTGGGGAAGTCGGCGAGGATGTTGGTGCCCTGGGCTTCGCCGAAGTTCTCCACCACCAGCGCGGAGAAGTCGTCCTGCCACGAGCGGCAGGCCTGGATCACTTCGTTTTCCAGCTGCTGCGGGTCGATGTCGATGCGGTTCTTCGGGTCGACCCGCAGGATCAACTGCACACGCGCCAGCACCGACTCGGAGAAGAAGGTCCAGAACTCGCAGTCGGTAGCCTTCAGGCGCTCCATCAGCACTTGCTGGATCTTCTGGCGCACTTCGGTGGAGTAGATTTCACGCGGTACGTAGGCCAGGCAGTAGCAGAAGCGGCCGTACGGGTCCTTGCGCAGGAACACGCGGATCTTGTTGCGTTCCTGGATCTGCACGATCGACATGACGGTGTTGAACAGCTCGTCGATCGGGGTCTGGAACAGGTCGTCGCGCGGCAGCACTTCGAGCACCTGCGTGAGTTCCTTGCCCAGGTGCGCCTTGGGGTCGAAGTGCGAGCGGCGCTCGATCTCGGCGACTTTCCCGCGGATGTACGGGATGGTGTACACGCTTTCGCCGTACACCGTCGAGGTGTACAGGCCCATGAAGCGGCATTCCTTGATGACCTTGCCATCGGCATCGATCTGGCGGATCGACACGTAGTCCGGGTAGGCCGGACGGTGCACGCGGCTCGGTTGCGAAGCCTTGGCGAACGACAGCAGGCGCGGCTCGCGCAGGTAGCTGACGGCGTAGTCCTCGATGCGCAGGTCTTCATTGCTCAGGCCGCTGCGCAGCACGCGCGGCAGGCCGAGGAAGGACGATTCGTCGTAGACCAGGCTGCCGCCGGCAGCGTCGGACTCGACCACGAACTCTTCGTAGCCGAGGAAGGTGAAGTGGTTGTCCAGCAGCCAGGTGAGGAAGCTCTGCACCTCGGCCTTGTCGTTCTGCGCCGGGCCGAAGGCGTTTTCGCCCACCAGCGCCAGCAGGTCGCGGACCTTGGCCTTCATCGGGTCGAAGTCGGCGACGACGACGCGCACATCGGCCAGCACCAGCTCCAGCTCGCGGGTCAGGCTGGTCAGCTCGGCGGCATTGGCGCAGCGGTCGATCTCCAGGTACATCAGCGACTCGTGACTGACGCCTTCACCCTGGGTGCCCTTGGGCAGCAGTTCGAGCAGCTCGCCCTTCGGCCCGCGGCGGGCGCTGAGCACGGTGGTCTGCAGGGTGTGGATGCTGTAGCCGCGGCGGTTGAGTTCGGTGCGTACCGAGTCGACCAGGAACGGCAGGTCATGGTGCAGCACTTCGACCACGGTGTGCGTGGATTGCCAGCCATGGCGTTCGTAGTCAGGGTTGTAGACCCGCACTTGCGCAGTGTTCGGGTCGAAGCGCTCGATGGTGCGCCAGGCAGAGAGGGTGCAGCCGGCCAGGTCGGACAGCCGACGCTGGGTGAGTTCGTCCAGAGAGATGATGCCGAAGAACTGTTCGGCGAACAGCGCCACTTGTGGCAGGGACTGCTCGCTGATGTGCTGCGCCAGGGCCGCCTGCAGTTGATGCTGGAAGTCGGCTTTGCTGGCTGCGGTGAAAAACGCCATCTGTGGTACTCCGCTTGGGCTTTGTTATAGGTGAAGCGTCGTGTACGTGCGCCATGTACGGATCAACGATAGCCAACCCGTAGCAGGAAGACGGTAAAACCAAGGCGTAGGACGCTTCCTTCGCGTCCATGTTCCAGGGATGGGCAGCTGCAAAGACGACTGCCGGTGGCTGTGTCTTTACGGTTGTCCATCAACTGGGCAGCTTAACGACTGAGCGGTCATCCCGGCTTGCAGCGCTGCGACATATTCGGTCAAAGGGCGGTAACATTGCGTTTATGCGCAAGGCCCAGACTGGCACAATCGCATTTCATTTCCTTGAACCGAGCTGCCCATGCAACTGAAAACCGCCCTGCTCTTCGCCACCCCCTGCGATGACGAGGAAGACAACATGGCGACCCTGTGCTGCCACAGCGACAAGGGCCAGATGTTCCTGCTCACCCGCTATCCGGACGAAGACACCGTCGATCTCACGCTGGACGACGAACCGTCGACGCTGGACGGGCTGAAAGTGACCTTGAGTGCCGAGCGCCTGCTGATCGAGGTTTCACCAGGGGATCGGGATGCACTCAGGGGTGATGAATCGCTGGAGATCCTGCTTACGTCGGCCGGAAGCGATCTGGAGGAAGTGGCGCTGACGCTGCGCAATATTCTCGAGGGAACGGGGACGTTCGTTTCCGAGATCTGAGACGGCGCTCCCGTTGCGGGTCAGCCCGCACAGGGGTAAGCAAGCACCGACAGCGCACACAACAAAGGCGACCCAAGGGTCGCCTTTGTGTACTTGCGGATCAGCGCATGGATCGAAAGCGCTTACTTGCTTTCCTTCGCGAGGGTGCCCAGCGACGCATCCTTGACCAGGTAGCGGCCTTCAAGGTCGCTCAGCACCTTGAGACTGTTGCGCCCCATGACCACGCCGACTTCGACTTCCTGCTTGAGGTAGATGACCTCACCGGCCTTCGCGTTCACGGTCATCTCGGCCCAGTTCTCGGCCTTGGAGCTGATCCCGAATTACACAAATCGCTGTAATAAGCTGGTTTGACTGCTCCTCCAGAGGAACCCCCACCCCATAACTTCAAGAACTTGGCTTGCCCGCTATTTTTTATCGAAGGGTCCAGTCATGTATTGATATAAAATGAATAAATTGCTCTGGAGCGTCTTCCAAAGAAGACCTATGGTCCGTCACAAAACTAATCCCCGTCAATATGCTTCCATTTTTCCCCAAAAGAAAGTCATCATCCGCATCATTGAACAAAACATCAAATTCCTTTTCCAATCGCCGAAGGTCATCCCCCACACTGACATTATTAAATTTCCCACAATACCCCTCACCTACCGCAATCCTATAAAGCTTTCCGCTACTCTCAAAGTACAGCGACACCATCTCATTCATAAATCTATATGAAAGTAACCGCTCATTACCAAAACCAATCTTCCTCTCAACTCCCACCCATGAGTTATTCTTAAGGAGAATATCACGAACAGCCACTTCCGGACCGTACCACTCAACCGCACCAACTTTATTGCCAACGTCGGAAAACGTTTCACCTAAAGAAAATCCAGCGGCTGACGTACCCGGGACAAGATCAGAGTACAAATCAGGGAACAAATTGCTCATAGATCACTCCCACCCTTTCCATTCACCGCCTTCATATTTCAGACGATTTCCATGGGTATCATAGTATTGTTGATAACGCGTAATGGTGCCAGGACTAAAATCAGGCGAAGGATCAATTACCCGTATCTCTATATTTTTATTGCCAATCTTTGCAGTACTAATAATTTTATAATACGGACTATCACCGTGAGTTCCCCCACCTGGATGGAACTCTACCTCTTTTATTGCAGGGTGTCCTTCAACGCTAAAGACCTTTGCTTTACCTGAAGTTCCAGCCAATGGTGCTTTCGGCGTAACGCTCGCACCATCAAGCGTTAGTGACTGCTTGATATCATCAATCGATTTACCCCACATGCTAGACGGCGATTCAGCAATATTTCGAGGAATACCTGCCTGGGCGGCCAGATCGTCTCGCAGACCAACACGCGCGATTGCAGACGTAGCCGGTACTTCTGCTGCACCAGTCGCTTTCGCCCCACCTGCCAATTTCGAGTCAGCAACGACTACAGGCCCCGCTCCACCCTTGATGGCAGGAATCCCCAGTGTAGCCATCCCCAGCAGGCCGGCCACCATATTACCAGCGGCATTCCATCCATCACCATCAACCGCTTGCTTGGCACCCTGGGTAAACTGCAGCGCCCCGTTGGTCGCCGCCACAGCCCTGATCGTGCTGCCGATAGAGCCGGTCAGGAAGTAGATCGCAGGATCACCCAGGTTGGCCAAACCTTGCTGCTGCTCGCCAATGCGCAGGCTGGACTTGGCATCAAGGTAGGTCTGCTCGTCGACGCTACGGTCCCGGGTCCAGGCCAGGTTTTCAACCAGTCCCATTTGGCTGCGCTGAGCATCTGCCCACGCGAGCTTGTCCTGGCTGCTACCTGCATAGGGATAGCCATAGCCCAAGGTCTGCTCACCACTGAGCAAACTGGCGACACTTGCCTGGACGGTTGCCAAGCTATGGCTGATACCCAAGCCATTTTGGGCATCCAGTTTCCTGACGGCATCCAGTCTCTCGAAGGCATAAACCTGCAGGTATGCCGCGAGCTCGACCTTGTCATCCTGGCTAAGCAATGAGGGATCGCGCTTGTAGAGTTGCAACAGCTTGTCGCTACGCTGATCCGCGCCTTCCAGGTTGACCAGATCACGCGCGGCGTCCATTCCGCCGTCTTTGCGATAATTGTCCCTTGCCTCGTCTCGCTGCTTAGCCGAGTGGTCTCCGAGGAAGTTGTATTGCGTGCCGTTTTTGGCTACCCATGCCGCTTTGTTCAACGAGCTGGCGTCAGCATCCTCCTGACTAGCCGCCGCCAGCACCCCGACGATCTGCGAGCTCATGGTCAGCAGGTTTTCATTTCCCCCAACCAGCTTGTTGAGCTGCACCACCAGCGCCTCATTCGCGCCGGCCGCCAAGGCACCCGTTTTGAAGTCACCGCCAGTGGCCTTCGACAGCAAGCCACCCACCATCGCATGGATGGCAATCTTGGGGAGGCTGCCGTTCTCGATGCCGAACTGCTTGGTGTAATCCCCCACCGCATTGAAACTGGCTGCCGCCAGCGTATTGAACAGCGCGCTTTTCAACGCATCGCTGGCACTGCCGCCCTGCCCAAGGGCCTTGCTCAGCAGCAGGGAGGTGCCATTCTGCAACGTCTGGTTGGCTGCGAACTGACCTACGCCTTTGACTGTGTACAGTTCGGGCCCAAGGACTTTGCCCGTGACTGGGTCGGTTTTCGTTCCCGTCCAGCCATCGAAATAGGCCGCTGTCAGACCTGCAGCCACACCCGAGATGACATAGCCTTTCATCGCATCGGAGGAGGTCACATCCTTGACCACAGCCCCCAGATCGCCTCGATTGTTGATGACGCTTACCGAAGCATTGGTCGCAGCGCCCGTGGCAACGGCCCCGACGGCGGCTCCAGCGACACCGCCGTTGGCCCAGGCCGCTGCGGCAGGGCCGACGACGGCCGCCATGACGATCGCAATCGCGAGCTGAGCAGCCGGCCCCAGCCCCGAATTGCTGTACTTGAACGAGTCGTGGATTTCCTTGACCTGACGCCAGTCCACGCCACCTTGTGCTTCGACCTGCTTGAGCCAGGCCAGCTTGGGATCAGCCTTGACCATGGCATCGATGGACTCGCTCACCGTCTGCTGGTTGACCTGGCGCACATCCACATGAATCTTGCCAACGGCATTGATCACTAAGTCGCCTTTGGCGACCAGCTCGCTCTGGCGAACCGTTTCATCCGTACGGCCCTCGCCCTTCATGCTGAACCAGCCAACGTTGGACTTGCTCTTCTCGTGACTCTCCTGATGCAGGTCCTTGACCGCCTCGAACGTCACCGCGCCGCCACTATCGATGGTCAGGTCATTACCCGAGGCGAGCTTCGCGCCCTGGTACAACTGATCACCACCGCTCTTGAGCGTCAGGTCGCCACCGCTGCTGACTTCGCTGCCCACCGCCTTGACGTCGGTGACTTCGTCGCGCTGGGTCTGCTTGCTGCCCCAGCCGCCTTTCTTGCTCATGTCGTACAGCGAGTACTGGCTGTCGTTGGCCGCCAGCAGCTCCAGCTTGTCGCCGGCCACCAGGTAGGCTTCCTCGCCGGCGCTGACTTTGCTCGCCACCAGGCGCAGGTCACGCCCGGCGTCGATGGCCAGGTCGCCACCGGCCTTCACCACGGCAGACTGCTGCTCGACGTCATCCTCCTGCCGCTCGTACTTGGTCTTGCCCTTCTTGCCCTTGGCGTAGCTGTGCTCCTCGTTCGCCGCAGCAGCCAGGGTCACGTCGCGGCCGGCCTGCAGGGCCAGGTCGCGGCGTGCCTCGACTTCGCTGGCGACGATGCTCAGGTCCTGGCCTGCCGTGGCGGTGAGGTTGCCGCCTGCGCTGATCTCGCTGCCGTACTGGGTGATGCTGGTGTCGTGGCCGCTGACACGGCGGCGTTGATACTCGTGGCTGTCGACGCCTTCCTGGCTGACGATGGACAGGTCGCGACCGGCATCCAGCCTGATATCGCCACCCGCCTTGAGCACCCCACCCACGTTGCCGATATCGCGCCCGGCGGTGATGGTCAGGTCGTTCGCCGCCTCGATGCGTGCTGCGCTGTCGACCAGGTCCTTGGTCACATGCTCGCCACCGGCCCGGCCTTCCAGGCGGGTGACGCTGCGCTCGTTGATCACATCGCCGGTCAGCGCGGTCAGGCTCACTTCACGACCGGCGATGATCCCGCCCTGGGCGTTGCGGATCGAGTCGGTGGCGAGCATGTCCAGGCGTCCGCCTGCTTCGATCAGCCCGCTGTTGCTGATGTTGGTGGCGCTGGCGGCGAGGTTGTTGGTGGCACGCAGGGTGCCGACGTTGACCAGGTCGCCGCCGCTGATCAGGTTGACGTCACGGCCCTGGATCAGCGCGCCGTTGGGGGCGACGCGACCGTTGGCGTGGGCCAGGTACAGCACTGGGGCCAGCACCTTCTCGCCGTTGACCTCGACCTGCTCCATCCAGACGATGTCGTGGGTCAGGGCGGCGACCTGCTCGGCGCTGAGCGACACGCCCACGCTCAGCGACAGCTTGTCCTTGCTGGCGATGGCGTTGTCCATCAGGTAGCGGAACAGCGTCTCGTCGCTGGTCATGCCATCGATGTAGCGCTGGCCGGTCCGGGCCACCACAGCTTCGCGGATCAGGCGTTGTTCGTAGAGACCGTCGCCCAGGCGCTTGATGGCCTGGTCTGGATTGACGTTGAGCTGGCCAAGCAGGTAGTCGGAGCTCAGGAACTGCTTGAGGTCGGTCAGGGCCGGGTTGGTCTCCACCAGGTATTTGTGCGAGGTGCTCGGCACGCTGCGCTCAGGGACGCCCTGGACCAGTCGAACACCCGCTGCCAGGCCATCCAGCGCCACACCGGCGCCGCTGACGGCGCCTTGGGCCGCAGCCGAGCCTTGGGCGGACAGCGTCTGCGCCGCACGGTTGTCGGCATTGGTGGTGCTGGCCAGCGGTGAGATGAAGGTGCCGCTGCCTGCTTGGGTATGGTCGGCGGTGGCGCCCAGGGCATCGCCGCTGATCGCGGCCTGACCGGTCTGGGTGCTGATGCGGAACAGGCCGTTGCTGCCTTGCGGCAGGCTGAAGCTGGGCAGCGTGACCGGGTTGACCTGGCGCTGGGCGAGGTCGGGCGGCAACTGCGGGTTGAGCGCGCGCACCTGGGTCTGGGCCTGGCGCGGAGCAGCCGTGGCATCGCCACGGGCGCCGATGGTACCGGCGCCGGCCTGATTGACGCGCACCACGCTGTTGTCGATGCGCTGGGTGGCGTTGATGGTCACCGCGCCAGCCGACTGCACGACCGCCGGGGCAACCACGGCGCCAGCGATCGGCGTCCTGTTGTCGATGACGTCATAGATGCTGTACTGCGGATACCCCGCAGCGGCCATGACCTGGTCGAGGGTCAGCGAGCCGGGGTTCTGGTTGAACTGGTTCTTGGCCTGGATGAACGCGTTGTACTGGCCGCGATCACGGGTATACATGCTCGCGGTGAGGTTGCGCTGCTCGCCTCCACCGGCGCCCTTGTTCTCGAACACCGCCGTGTTGATGGCGATATCACCCGCCGCCGAAACACTGCTGTAGTGGTTGCGGAATGCGTCACCGGCGAAGGTCAGCTTGCTGCCGGTGGTGATGAAGGCGGTGGGGGTATCGCGGTCGATGACGTCTTCCCAGCTTTCCGTTGCCGAGAAGTACAGCTCGCAGCCCTTGCCCTTGCAGCGGTCGTCGGAATAGACGTTGACGTTGCCGGCGACCAGTTTCTTGGTCGAGCTCAGGAATTCCTTGCGGTTGAGCAGCGTGTCCACTGCCAGGGTCATGTTGCCGGCGCTTTCCACGCTGCCGGAGATGTTGTCCAGCAACACCGCGCGGGCACTGGCGTTGCCGGCAAAATCAAGGGCACCAAGGCTGTAGATATCGCCGTAGTAGTTGCTCAGGCTGCCGACGCGCAAGGTCATGTCATTGCCGCTGAACACCAGGCCGCGCTGGTTGCTCAGGCTGTTGGCGGCCAGCTTCACCGCCGCAGCGCCACCCAGGGTGCCGCGGTTTTCGAGGCTGGCGGCCGTCACCGTCAGGCCGCCCAGGGCGGTCAGGCGACCGTCGTTGCTCAGCAGGTTGCGCGCGGTCACCGCGGTGTCGGCGCCACCGGCCAGGCTGGCGGTACTGGACAGGCGGATATCGTTGGCGCCCAGCGTCAGTGCGCCAAGGCTGCTCAGGCGGCCACTGCCGTCATAGTTGCCGGTCAGATCCAGTTGCAGGCTGCCATCGCTGGCCAGCAGGCCATGGTTGGTCCAGTCGCCGCCCCGGCCCTTGAGGCTCTCGACGGCCAGCAACTTGCCGCTGGCGGTCTGGACGAAGCGACCGATGTCCAGCTCCAGGCGCCGGGCTTGCAGCACGCTGCTGTTGGTCCAGCTGGCAGCGGCGATGCTCAGCAGGCCATCGGTGTGCAGCACGCCGCCGGCCTGAGTGACCTTGTCGGAAGCCAGGCCGAAGCTACCCTGGCCGGTGTGCAGCAGTTGCCCGCCGCTGTTGCTCAGGCCACCGATCTGCAGGTCGAGGTCCTGGTTGGCGGTGGCCAGCACGCCGTTGTCGTTGAGCAGGTTGCCCGCGACGATCAATCGACTGGTGCCGGTCTTGCCAAGGGCGCGCAGGTTGCCGCTGCGGTTGTCGAGTTCGCTGGCGCGCAGTTGCAGCTCGCTCTCGCTTTCCAACTGGCCGAGGCTGTTGTACAGCGCGCCGCTCAGGCCGAAGTCGATGCGCCCGGCGCCGATCTTGCCGCTCTGGTTGAACAGTTGCTGGCCCTGCACCTTCAGCAATCCGGCGGCGTACAGGCCACCGCCGCGGTTGTCGAGATCGGCGGTGACGATCTTGCCGTCACCGCTCAGCGCCGAAAGGTAGCCGCCCTGGTTGTTCACCTTGGCGTCGGCTGCGATGTCCACGGACTGCGCCTGGGTGGTACCGCCAGCGTTGTCGAACAGGTCGCTGAAGACGCCCTTGAACAGGCCTTTGGCCGCGCTGAGCATGCCATTGCCACTGTTGTCGAGGCTCGCCGCGTGCAGTTCGAGGTTGCCTGCCTGGCTCTCCAGGCGACCGCCGCGGTTGTCCAGGCGCTTGTCCAGGCGCACGTCGATATCGCCCTGGCTCTTGAGCGCGCCGGCCTGGTTGTCCAGGGCAACCGCGTGGATATCGAGCTTGCCGTGCTCACTGAACAGCAGGCCATCGTTGCCGTTGAGCAGATCGCCGCTCAGGCGCAACACCAGGTTCTGCTGGCTGGCCAGATTGCCACCGTGGCTGTTGTCCAGCGTGCCCGAATCGACATGCAGCAACCCATGGCTGATCAGCGTGCCGCCTTGGTTGTCGACACGCACGGCCTTGAGCAGCAGGTCGGCGCCACTGACCAGGCGCGCATCGTCGGTATTGAGCAGTGCATCGGCCAAGGTCAGGTCGAGCGCCGCACGGCTGACGAGCTGGCCCTTGGCGTTTTCCAGACGCTTGCCGGCGATGCTGATCGCCTGGCCATTGATCTGCCCGCCCTGGTTGTCGATGACGGTGCCGTCCTGGTCGAGCGTCAGGTCACCTGTGGCGGAAATGAGCCCGCCGCTGTTGTCCAAACGATCGCCGACACTGAGGGTGATCGCCTGCTCCGAGGAGACGATGCCCTTGCGGTTGTCCAGGCTGGCCGCCGTGACCTGCTGGCGGCCCTTGCTGACCAGAGCGCCCTGGTCACGGTTGTCGAGGGCGCCGGTCAGGGTCACGGTAAGATCGCCGTCCTTGCTCGACAACGTGCCTTCGCCGCTGTTGTTCAGGTCGCTGCCGCTGACCTGCAGGCCTTGAACGCCGGACATCAGGCCCTTGGTGCTGTTGTCCAGCTGTGCCGCCTCTACGGTCAGCCGGCCGTCGCTGAGGATGCGGCCCTGCTGGTTGTCGATGCGCTTGGCGAGCAGGCTGAAGGACTGCTGGCTGGTGACTTCGCCAGCGCTGTTGTCGAGCGTGCCCAAGCGCTGGATGATCAGCGGGCCATTGGCACTGATCAGGCCGCCCTGGTTGCTCAGGTCGCCGCCGTTGAGGTCGAGGTCGAGTTTCTGTTCACCGATCAGACGCCCCTGGCGCTGGATCAACGCACTCACCCGCAGCAGCAGATCGCCCTTGGCGGAGATCTCGCCGCCCTCGCTGGAATCGACCTGCCCGGCCACCAGCGTCAACTCGGCATCGCTGTGGATGCGACCGCCGCGCTGAAGGGCATCGGCGCCGTTGCGCACGTCGCCCGTGGTCAGGGTCATGGCCTGCTTGCTGCTCAAGGCGCCGCCACGGTTGTCGAGGCCGTCGCTGGTGACGGTCATCGCCGCCTGGCTGATGAGCTGGCCGCCCTGGTGGTTATCCAGTTGTCCGGTCGTGACGGTCAGGCCGGTGTTGCCCGACAGCAGGCCGCGCTCGCTGTTGAGCACGCCTGCACTGGTGACGGTCAGCGCTGCGGCGGCGGAGAGGATGCCCTGGTCGTGGTTGTCGAGTTGGCCGTCGATCACGGCCTTGAGGGCCTTGCCGCTGGCCAGGGTGCCGCCGCTGAAGTTATCGAGGCTGGCAGCCTCGACGTCGAGATCGTGGCTAGCCGACAACACGCCCTTGAGGCTGTTGTCCAGAACACCGGCAATGCGCAGGGTCAGGTCCTGGGCGCTGATCAGGCGTCCGCCACGGTTGTCGAGGCGGTCGGCAATCAGGCTGAAGCCGTGGTCGCTGGAAATCTCTGCGCCGTTGCGGTTGTCCACCGCGCCGATCTGGCGCAACAGCAGGCTGCCTGGCGAGCGCAGCAAGCCACCGTCGCGGTTCACCAGTTGGCCGTGCTGCAGGTCGAGGTCGATGCCGGTCCCGCTGACCAGTTGCCCGTGGTCATGCTGGTCAAGGCCGGTCAGCGTCGCATCGATCTGGCCGGAGGCACTGATGCGACCACGGGCGCTGTTGTCGAGCTGGGTGACGACCAGCAGCAGGCTGCCGACACCGATGTTGCCCTTGGCGCTGTTGTCGATGGCGCCGCTGCGCAACTGGGCATGGCCAACTGCACTGATGGCGCCGCCCTGGCTGTTGTCCAGGCGGGCGGCGTCAAGCACCAGCCCGGCATCGGTCACCAGAATGCCGCCCTGGTTATCCAGCAGCCCTTGGCTGGTCAGGCCCATGGCAGCGATGGCCGAGACCTTGCCGCCCTGGCGGTTATGCAACGTGCCGGCGTTCAGCGTGAGGGTGCCGTCACTGACGATGAGGCCGGCGTCGCTGTTGTCCAACTGGCCGTCCAGGGCCAGCTCGATATGCTTGTGGCTGCTCAACCGGCCGCCGTTGTTGAGCAGTTCGGTGCCTTTCAGGCTCAGGCTGTCGTAGCCGCTGAGCAGGCCCTTGTTCTGGTTCAGCAGGCGCTGGACGGTCAGGGTCAGGCCACGGTCGCCAATGACCTTGCCAGCCTGGTTGTCCAGCAGTGCGCTGGCGTCGAGCACGACCTTGCCTGCGCTGGAGATCTCACCCTGCTGGTTGAGCACGCGCGCCGCGCGGATGTCGACCAGATTGGTCGCGCCAATCCCGCCGCCGTTCTGGTTGTCGATCGTGTTGGCGGTGAGCAGCAAGCTGCCCAGGCTGGTCAGCCTGCCGCCCTGCTGGTTCAAGGTGCCCAGGTGGGCTTCGAGGTCACCTTTGGCCGTGATGTTACCCAGGCGTTGATTGTCGACCTTGTCGGCGATCAGTTCGAGGCGGCCATCGCTCTGCAGGTGGCCGGCATCGCTGTTGGCCAGGCTGGCAACTTCGATGTGGGCCTTGCCCTTGGTGGTGGCTACGCCCTTGTCGCGGTTGTCGAAGTCCCCGCCGGTGACGGACAGCGAGCGGTCGGCAAGCACCAGGCCGCCACGGTTGTCGAGGCGTTTGCCGTGCAGGGCGAGGTCGCCGACGCTCGACAGCATGCCGTTGTCGCGATTGTTCAGGGTGGCCACTTTGACGGCCAGTGTGCCGTCGCTGAGCAGGTTGCCCTTGCCGCTGTTGTCCAGGCCCACGGCTTTGAGATCGAGCAGGCGCTTGGCCGAGATCAGGCCGAGGCGGTTGTCGATGTCGGCGCTGGCGACGATCAGCACGTCGCCGCCCAGCATCTGCCCGCCGCTGTTGAGCAGCCCGGCGGTGGTGATGTCGAGGCGATCGGCCTTGAGCTTGCCGCCGTTCTGGTTGTCCAGCAGCGCGCGGGTGGTCAGCTTTGCCTGCTTGTCGCTGCCGATCAGACCGTTGCCGCGGTTGTCCACCTGGGCGGCGGTGACCTGCAGATCCCCCTGGCCGACCACACGGCCGCCACGGTTGTCGAGGTTGCCGGTGATATTCACCACGGCCTGGCCCTTGCCTTGCAGCAGGCCTTGCTCACGGTTGTCGATCGTACCGCCCGTGGCTTTCAGGGTGTCGTCGGCCAGCACCTGGCCTTTGCGGTTGTCCAGCAGGCCTGCGGTCAGCGTGGTGGTGCGGCCCTTGAGGCTGCCACCCTGGTTGTCGAGCGTGGCGCTGCTGTCGATCTCGAGGTTGCGGTTGGCGACCACGCTACCGCGGTTGTGCAGGGTCTGGCCCTTGAGGCTCACGTCGCCCTGGGCGTTGCGGCTGTTGTCTGGCTCCACGCCGGCTTCGATGATGCCCTGGTTGTCGATCCGCGCGCCCTGCACGCTGATGCTGCCCTTGGCGGCGAGGCTCTGGCCGACAGTCACATCGTCACGCACACGCACGGTGGCGCTGCCGGCGGTGTAGGTCTTGCCGGTCAGCTCGGCGCTTTGCGCGGCAATCTTCAGGTCGCCGGCGCTGGAGGTCTGAGCAAGCGTCACCTTGCCGTTGGCGTCTACCTGGATATCGCCGGTGGTAGCGGCCATGTTGCCAGCCAGCTTGACGCCCACGCCCTGCTCGGTGCCGACCAGGCGGATGGTGTTGGCATACATGCCGCCCAGCGCCGAGCTGTCGATGGCCAGCAGAGGCTTTTCGCTGCCGTCATCGGCACGCGGGGTGGCCTGCAGGGTATCGGCCTGGACGTCGTTGCGCCCGGTGACGATGTTCAACTGCTTGGCATGCAGCTCGGTATTGAGCTTGGCACTGCGGGTGATCAGGTCGAACTGGTCGAGGTTGGTGGCGTTGAGCGCATCGCCCTCGATGGCGATGTCGCCGCCATCGACCTGGAAGCGGTCCAGGCGCTCGCCGTCCATGATCGGCTTGCCGGTGGTGAGGGTCGCCCGTGGCGTGTTGATGAAGCCGCAGCCGTTGCAGGTGATGCCGTGGGGGTTGGCGACGATGACCCGGGCCGCCTGGCCCGCCACCTCGGTGTAGCCTTGCAGGGTACTGCGGTTGCCGCCGGTGACCTGATTGAGGATGACCTGGGCCGCCTGCCCCCTGAGATTGGGGTTGCCGACGATGATGCCGCCCAGTTGAGTCGACTGGGTCTTGCCGGTGGCGTTGTTGAGGATCAGCCCGTTGCTGCCGACGTTGTAGTCACGGAAGGTGTTGCTCGACAGGCCGCTGCCGTTGGGGGTGGCGATATTGACGATCGGCACCCCGTTGCCGGCCTGGTTGATGCTGGTGTTGGCATTGGCCGCCGCATCGACGGTCAGCTGTGCAGCCGTGCTGACGATGGGGTTGAGAAACATCACGCCAGCAACGATCAGGGCGATGCACTGGTTCAGTGGGGTGCGGATATCCATGTCGAACAAACTCCAGTCGCAGCTCAGGCCAGTTGCCGGCCTGCCCCGCAAGGGGCAGCGATGTCACGGGTAATGGGTAGGGCCGGCGCTCAGAAGAAGGCGTCGACGCGGAAATAGATCGGGTGCTCGCGGCGGGTCACCGCATCGGGCCGCTCCAGCGAACGGGCAAAGGTTGCGCTGGCAGCGAAGTACTGGCCGCGCACATTGAACTCCAGGGCATTGCCGCTCAGGCGCCCATGGTCCTTGCCGTTGCCATGCTGGCCCTTGATCACACCGGCGTCGTAGGCGAACGCCATGCCGTATTCGCGCAGCCAGGGCTGTAGCGCAGCCCAGGTGACCGGCCGACGCCAGCGCAACTGGTTGCGCCAGTAGCCGCCGCTGTCGCCGGTGAGGGTCTGATCCTTGAAGCCACGCACCGAGGTCAGCCCGCCGACACTGATGCGCTGGGCACTGTAGAGCGCGTCCTCGCTGCGCTGGCCGGTGGCCAGGCTGTCGAAGCTGAACTGTTCGCCCCACAGCTGGAACGGCTGCAGGTAGCTCAGGGTCAGGGTGTACTTGTTGTAGCGCGACACCGGTTCGTTGCCGTGGGGGTCGCCTGCGCCCTGGGCGTCGAGCGCGCCGATGCCCTGCTGCCAGCCGGCATCGAGGTTGACGAAGGCATTGCCGATGCGTCGGCCGTGGTTGACGCCAAGCTGACGCTCGGTGATGCGGGTGCTGGAGACATCGATCAGGGTGTCGTCAAGGTAGTTGCGCGCACGCAAGTGGCTCACCCCGATATTCACCGCCGTCTTGCTCAGGCTGTCGCGGTGGATCACCCGTTCGGCCTGGAACTGGTGCACGCTGTTGTCGCCGTCGAGCTTGAAGGGAAAGCCGCTGGAGGTGTCGCGGGTGCGGTAGTAGTTGTGGTTGTAGCTGTAGTTGAAGGTCCACCAGCCCCACGGCAGGCTGTAGTTCAGGCCATGGCTGTCGGAATGGCGCCAGTGGTCGCTGACCACATCACGCCCGCCCCTGAGGCTCAGCTGATCGGCCAGGCCCAACGGGCTGTCCCACTCCAGGCCCAGGTTCATCTGCTGCTCGCCGCTGCTGGCATCACCATTGTTGTGGCGGCTGGCCGAGACTCGCCAGGGTTTGTCACGCTGGCCCTTGAGCTGCACGCGGCTACCGCCCACTTCCTGGCCTGGCACCAGCTCGACTTCGACCTGACGCGACGGCAAGCGACCAAGCTGGTCGACCATCTGCTCCATGTCGCGCAGGTTGAGCACTTCGGAGACCTGGCCGGGGAAGGTCATGGCCATTTCCCGTGGGCTGGCAAGCGCTGAGCTGTCCAGGCCTTCCAGGCGCCCTTCGACGATGATGATCTGCAGGATGCCCGAACCCAGATCCTGCTGCGGCAGGTAGGCACGGGTGGTCAGGTAGCCACGGTCGATGTAGTGATCGGTGATGCGCTTGAGCAGGCCGTTGAGCTCCCCCACTTGCAGGCACTTGCCTTCATAGTCCTCGACCAGTGCCTGGCGTTGCCGCTCGCTGAGCTGGGTCGCACCTTGCAGCTCGACGCTGCGGATCTGGAAGCACCGCCCTTGCTCCGCGGGCGCCACAGGGGCCTGTGGGGCCTGCTTGCCGGGTAATTGCTGCAGTTCCTCAAGGCGCTTGCGCTGCTCTTGCAGAAGGTTTTCCTGACGATCACGAATCAGGTCGCGGTCGCCGGGAGACTGGAAGGGGGCGGCACTGGCAAGCAGCGGCAGGAGCGCAAAGCCGGTCGCCAGCGCACGGAGGAAGAGGGACATGCAAGTAATCCGTCACTTGAGAACTGATCGCATCACTGCGAAAGGGTGCGCAGGATACAAGAGCAGAACCACGCCATCAACGCGCCACTCAGTGCTTTGCGACGAACGCTGATACGTTTCCATGCCTGGAATAGCGGAGGGATGCGGGACTGGGGGATCGGGCGGGGTTTCGGACAATTGCTACAGAATGAAAAAAGCCCGCCAGTGTGATAGCGGGCAAGGACCTACGAAGATTCTTCTAGCGACCAACTAGCTCCCACGATAGGTCGAATAGCTGTACGGCGAGATCAGCAACGGCACGTGATAGTGCTCCTGCCCTTCATCGATGCCGAAGCGCAGCACCACGACATCGAGAAACGCCTGGTCAGGCAGTGCAACACCTTTGGCCCGGTAGTAGTCCCCGGCGGCGAACTGCAACTGGTAGACACCAGTACGGTAGTCATCGCCCTGCAACAAAGGCGCATCGACACGGCCATCGCTGTTGGTCAGTGCGCTGTTCACCAGCTCCAGTTGCTGGCCTTCGACACGGTACAGCTCGACCTTGATCGAGCTGCCCGGGCAGCCGTGAGCGGCATCCAGTACGTGTGTGGTCAAACGTCCCATTTGCTTGTCGCCTCTTGTCGTTTGCATGGGCAGAAAATACACGGCATGCACCAACACGAGGCTGACGAAATGCCGGAATGGGCTCATTAAGACACTTTCGATTCAGATTGTACACAATTTTTTGAACCCCGCTGCGCACCGCTCACACCAGGCCTTCCGAGCATGAGCATCCGTCGCAAATACAGGGCCTGTGCAGCAGGCCGAGGTATTATCTGACCGATCAGGCAGGTTTCTTGCAGTGCTTTTCCAGCCTGAGTTTGAGGCGACAAGTGGGAAGAAATGCGGAAAAACGGGCTTACAAATGGTCAAATAAGTTGTATACAATCATCCCATCCGGTGCGTGCGACAACCCGCCGCGGTCCACCCACCACCCGCACCTACGAACATAAGGAAGACTGCAGTGAGCGCTGACTACCCTCGCGACCTGATCGGTTACGGCAACAACCCACCTCACCCGCAATGGCCGGGCAACGCCCGCATTGCCCTGTCTTTCGTGCTCAACTACGAAGAAGGTGGCGAGCGCAACATCCTGCACGGTGACAAGGAGTCCGAAGCCTTCCTCTCTGAAATGGTGGCTGCCCAGCCGCTGCAGGGCGTGCGCAACATGAGCATGGAGTCGCTCTACGAATACGGCAGCCGCGCCGGGGTGTGGCGCCTGCTCAAGCTGTTCAAGGACACCGGCGTACCGCTGACCGTGTTCGCCGTGGCCATGGCCGCCCAGCGCCACCCGGACGTGATCCGCGCCATGGTCGAGGCCGGCCATGAGATCTGCAGCCACGGCTACCGCTGGATCGACTACCAGTACATGGACGAGGCGCAGGAGCGCGAGCACATGCTCGAGGCCATCCGCATCCTCACCGAACTGACCGGCGAGCGTCCGCTGGGCTGGTACACCGGTCGCACTGGCCCGAACACCCGGCGCCTGGTGATGGAGGAAGGCGGCTTCCTCTATGACAGCGACACCTACGACGACGACCTGCCCTACTGGGAACCGAACAACCCCACCGACAAGCCGCACCTGGTGATCCCCTACACCCTGGACACCAACGACATGCGCTTCACCCAGGTGCAGGGCTTCAACTGCGGCGAGCAGTTCTTCCAGTACCTCAAGGACGCCTTCGACGTGCTCTACGAAGAAGGCGAGCACGCGCCGAAGATGCTCTCCATCGGCCTGCACTGCCGCCTGGTCGGCCGCCCCGCGCGCCTGGCCGCGCTCAAGCGCTTCGTCGAGTACGCCAAGAGCCACGAGCAGGTCTGGTTCGCCCGTCGCGTGGACATCGCCCGCCATTGGCACGCCACCCATCCGTACAAGAAAGAGAACGCCTGATGACCGCTTTCAACACCCTCAAGCCCTCGAGCCTCGGCCGTGACGCCTTCGTCGCGGCCTTCGCCGACATCTACGAGCACTCGCCGTGGGTCGCCGAAAAAGCCTACGCGCTGGGCAACCTGAGCGAGCTGGACGAGATCGAGGTGCTGCACCAGCGCATGAGCGACATCCTGCTCAGCGCCAGCCACGCCGAGCAACTGGCGCTGATCAACGCTCACCCGGACCTGGCCGGCAAGGCAGCGGTGCAGGGCGAACTGACCGAATCGAGCACCAACGAACAGGCCGGCGCCGGCATTCACCAGTGCACTGCCGAAGAGTTCGCACGTTTCACCGAACTCAATGACGCCTACAAGGCAAAATTCCAGTTTCCGTTCATCATGGCGGTCAAGGGCAGCAACCGGCACCAGATCCTCGCCTCCTTCGAAAAGCGCATCCACAACGACACCGATGCCGAATTCAAGGAAGCACTGGCGCAGATCAACCTGATCGCCCTGTTCCGCCTGCTGCAGCTTTGAGGACCAAACCCGGACTGGCCCGAGTGCGTGACGCGACCGCACCCAGGGCCTGCCCGAACGAGGTCCGCCCTACATACCGATAACGAATACAGAAGAGATAACCGCATGCGTACCCTGATGATCGAGCCCCTGACCAAAGAAGCCTTCGCCCAGTTCGGTGACGTGATCGAAACCGATGGCAGCGACCACTTCATGATCAACAACGGCTCGACCATGCGCTTCCACAAGCTCGCCACGGTCGAGACCGCCGAGCCGGAAGACAAGGCGATCATCAGCATCTTCCGCGCCGACGCGCTGGAGATGCCGCTGACCGTACGCATGCTGGAGCGCCATCCGCTGGGCAGCCAGGCTTTCATTCCGCTGCTCGGCAACCCCTTTCTGATCGTGGTCGCGCCAGTTGGCGATGCACCTGTATCAGGCTTGGTCCGAGCCTTCCGCAGCAACGGCAGGCAGGGCGTTAATTACCATCGCGGCGTCTGGCACCACCCGGTGCTGACGATCGAAAAGCGGGATGACTTCCTGGTGGTTGATCGCAGTGGTTCCGGCAACAACTGCGACGAGCATTACTTCACCGAGGAACAGATGTTGATCCTCAATCCCCACCAATAAGAAAAGGTCGGTCATCCCGGGTCTCGGCCTGTCGGTGATCGGCAGAGGTACATACTGTGGAAGCACACCTTCACGAATGGCTGAACCTGAGCATTCGCTGGGTTCACATGATCACCGGCGTGGCCTGGATCGGTGCATCGTTCTACTTCGTCTGGCTGGAGAACCACCTGAATCGAAGCAACCCGCGCGATGGGTTGTCAGGTGACCTCTGGGCCATCCATGGCGGTGGTATCTACCACCTGGAGAAATACAAGCTCGCACCACCGAAAATGCCCGAGAACCTGCACTGGTTCAAATGGGAAGCCTACTTCACCTGGATGTCCGGGATCGCCTTGCTGTGCGTGGTGTTCTACTGGAACCCAACCCTGTACCTGCTGGCACCTGGCAGCACCCTGAGCGGCGCCGAAGGCGTGGCCATCGGCATCGGCTCGCTGGTCGTCGGCTGGTTCGTCTACGACTTCCTCTGCGACTCACCACTGGGCAAGCGCCCCGCCCTGCTCGGCGCCGTACTGTTCGTGCTGATCATCGCGGCATGCTGGGGCTTCAGCCTGGTGTTCAGCGGTCGTGGCGCGTACCTGCACACCGGCGCGATCATCGGCACCATCATGGTGGGCAACGTGTTCCGCATCATCATGCCGGCCCAGCGCCAGCTGGTGGCGGCGATCGAGAACAACCAGACCCCTGATCCGGTACTGCCGGCCAAGGGCCTGCTGCGCTCGCGACACAACAACTACTTCACCCTGCCGGTGCTGTTCATCATGATCAGCAACCACTTCCCGAGCACCTACGGCAGCCAGTACAACTGGCTGATCCTGGCCGGGATCGCAGTGGCTGCGGTACTGATCCGTCACTATTTCAACACCCGCCACGACAGCAACAAATACGCCTGGACCCTCCCTGTAGGTGCCCTGGCGATGATCTGCCTGGCCTATGTGACTGGTCCCAAGCCGCTGCCGACCTCGTCCGAGCAGGCTGCTGCGAAGATCGAGTACCAGCCATTGCCCGCCACTGCAGTCGGCGGCAAGACTGCAGCCGAGCTGCGCGCCGAGGAAGCTGCCAAGGCTGCCCAGGCACCTGCCGAAGCGCCGGCCCAGGCCACCGCCCAGGCTGCGCCCGGCAACTTCGAGAAGATCCACAACGTCATCCAGGAACGCTGCACCGTGTGCCATTCGTCGAAACCGACCAGCCCACTGTTCAGCACCGCCCCGGGCGGCGTGATGTTCGACACCCCGCAGCAGATCCAGGCCCAGGCCGCGCGCATCCAGGCGCAGGCCGTCGCCAGCCAGATCATGCCGCTGGGCAACATCACCCAGATGACCGTCGAGGAACGCAAGCTGGTCGGCGACTGGATCGCCAAGGGTGCCCCGGTCAACTGACACCCCACATCCTGTTTGTGGGAGCGGGCTTGCCCGCGTGGAGGCCGGTGTTGCCGGCCTCGCTTCCAATGAAACACCGTAACAAGCAAGCATCGAGCGTACGGCTCCATCCGGAAACCCCAGGTCCTTCAACCGAAGCGCCTGCCGCCTGGAGCCGCCCGCTTGGATCCGAGAATAAAAACAAAACTCGAGGTGCTGCATGTCCGAGTCACCCAAGGCGTACATCCCCGTTGCGCCGCCACGACAGCCCCTGCCCCTGTTCCAGCTGATCCTGGTGGGCCTGCAACATGTCCTGCTGATGTACGGCGGCGCCATCGCCGTGCCGCTCATCATCGGCCAGGCCGCCGGGCTGTCCCGTGAAGAAGTCGCCTTCCTGATCAACGCCGACCTGCTCGTGGCCGGTGTCGCTACCATCATCCAGTCGTTCGGCATCGGCCCGGTGGGCATCCGCATGCCGGTGATGATGGGCGCAAGCTTCGCCGCCGTCGGCAGCATGGTGGCCATGGCCGGCATGCCCGGTGTGGGTTTGCAGGGGATCTTCGGCGCGACCATCGCCGCCGGGTTCTTCGGCATGCTGATCGCGCCGTTCATGTCCAAGGTGGTGCGCTTCTTCCCGCCGCTGGTCACAGGTACCGTGATCACCTCCATCGGCCTGTCGCTGTTCCCGGTCGCGGTCAACTGGGCCGGCGGCGGGCAACAGGCGGAAACCTTCGGTTCGCCGATCTACCTGATGGTCGCAGGCCTGGTGCTGGCCGTGATCCTGCTGATCAATCGCTTCATGCGTGGCTTCTGGGTCAACGTGTCGGTGCTGGTGGGCATGGGCCTGGGTTATGTGCTGGCCGGTTCCATCGGCATGGTCGACCTGTCGGGCCTGAACGAAGCGCCGTGGCTGCAGGTGGTCACGCCACTGCACTTCGGCATGCCGACCTTCAGCCTCGCGCCGATCCTGTCGATGTGCCTGGTGGTGGTGATCATCTTCGTCGAGTCCACCGGCATGTTCCTGGCCCTGGGCAAGGTGACCGACCGCGAGGTGACACCCGGCATGCTGCGTCGCGGCCTGCTGTGCGATGCCGGCGCCTCGTTCGTGGCCGGTTTCTTCAACACCTTCACCCATTCCTCCTTCGCCCAGAACATCGGCCTGGTGCAGATGACCGGGGTGCGCTGCCGCTATGTCACGGTGGTCGCGGGCGCGCTGCTGATCCTGCTCAGCCTGCTGCCCAAGGCGGCCTTCCTGATCGCCTCGATCCCGCCTGCGGTACTGGGCGGCGCATCCATTGCCATGTTCGGCATGGTCACCGCCACCGGCATCAAGATCCTCCAGGAGGCCGACATCAGTGATCGGCGCAACCAGTTGCTGGTCGCAGTCAGCGTCGGCTTCGGGCTGATCCCGGTGGTGCGTCCGGAGTTTTTCGCGCAGATGCCCCAGTGGATGGAGCCTATCACCCACAGCGGCATCGCCATGGCCACGCTCAGCGCCCTGATACTGAACGTGCTGTTCAACATCCTCGGGGGCGCCGAACGCGCGGCCCACAACGAGGCCTGTCACCCGCACTGAGTCAGCGGGCGGCGCCCTGGCCGCCCGTCTCGCCCAAGCAGTGAAACGCAGTACCGGCGGCCCACGGGAGCGGGCCGTCCGGGGCGCCTGCGCGCCGAAGAAACCTCGAACAACAACAAGAACACGGGAATTCGCACATGAAGCGCACCACCTCGTCCCTGCTGCTGGGCAGCAGCCTGCTGGCCACCCTCCCCGCGTTCGCGGGCGACTGGCTGCAATGGCACGGCGAAAGCCTGACCTACCTCTACGGCAAGGATTTCAAGGTCAACCCGGACATCCAGCAGACCATCACCTTCGAGCACGCCAACAAGTGGAAGTACGGTGATACCTTCCTGTTCATCGACAAGATCTTCTACAACGGCAAGACCGACGCCAGCAAAGGCGTGAACACCTACTACGGCGAGTTCAGCCCGCGCCTGTCGTTCGGCAAGATCCTCGACCGAAAACTGGCCTTCGGCCCGGTCAAGGACGTGCTGCTGGCCATGACCTACGAGCGTGGCGAAGGGTTGAACGCCGCCTACCTGATCGGCCCCGGGTTCGACCTGGACATCCCTGGCTTCAACTATTTCTACCTCAACATCTACCTGCGCAACACCGAGGGCAGTCGCCCCGGCGACAACGTCTGGCAGTTCACCCCCGGCTGGTCGTACACCATTCCCCTGGGCCGCTCCGACCTTCTGATCGACGGCTACATGGACTGGGTGACCGACAACGACCAGACCCGCCGCGGCACCTACCACGCCAACCTGCACTTCAACCCACAGGTCAAGTACGACCTGGGCAAGGCCCTCAACCTGGGCGCCAAGCAGTTGTATGTCGGGTTCGAGTACAGCTACTGGAAGGACAAGTACGGCATCGACAGCCGCGGCAATCTGCAGAGCAACCAGAGCGTGGCCAGTGCGCTGGTCAAGGTGCATTTCTAAGAACCTGACCGAACGCCCAATTTTGTATCACCGCGCTCCAGGACGGAGCACTTGAGGACCGGCGCGCAAGCCAGTAATCTGCGCGCCCCCTCGCTCAGGGCAGGCCGGATCCTGCCCGCGTTTACTGACCGCTCAGTCAATGAATTCGGGCGGTTGGTCGATGTTTTGCCAGCCAGAAACACCCTTTTCATCCGTTCAGAACGACGTCGAGCAGGATGGTTGTGCCCAACCCGGAAAGTTGGCGCAGCACTTGCCAGAGAGCTGTGGCCAACCCGAAAAAACTGACCCGAAAGACAAGAAAGGCGCCGACACGAGCGCTGACAGCAACATCCAATCAAGGGAGCGACACACGCAATGCGCATCATCAACAGCCTGATCCTCGCCGGCGGCCTGCTCGCCTGCGGCACCAGCTTCGCCGACGACCTGCTGCAGTGGCAGACCAACAGCCTGACCTACCTCTGGGGCAAGAACTTCAAGGTCAACCCCGAGACCCAGCAGACCGTCACCTTCGAGCACGCCGATGCCTGGAAGTACGGCGACAACTTCATCTTCGTCGACAAGATCTTCTACCAGGGCAAGAAAGACGCGAACAACGGCCCGAACACCTACTACGGCGAGATCAGCCCGCGCCTGTCGTTCGGCAAGATCTTCGACCAGAAGCTGGAGTTCGGCCCGGTCAAGGATGTGCTGCTGGCCATGACCTACGAGTTCGGCGAGGGTGATACCGAGTCCTACCTGATCGGCCCTGGCTTCGACCTGGCGATTCCTGGCTTCGACTATTTCCAGCTGAACTTCTACCACCGCACCACCGATGGCAGCCGCCCGGGTGATCATGTCTGGCAGATCACTCCAGTGTGGTCCTACACCATTCCCGTGGGCTCATCGGATGTGCTGATCGACGGCTTCATGGACTGGGTGGTGGACAACGACGAGAACAGCCGTGGCAGCTACCACGCCAACCTGCACTTCAACCCGCAGGTCAAATATGACCTGGGCAAGGCATTGCACCTGGGTGAGAAGCAGTTGTACGTCGGTATCGAGTACGACTACTGGAGCGACAAGTACGGGATCAAGGACAGCGATGCCTTCACCACTGACCAGAACACCATGAGTTTCCTGGTCAAGGTGCACTTCTGATCTGAGCGGTGGGTCTGCTTCGCGGGTAAAACCGCGAAGCAGACCCACCGATGATCACGCTGCTGGCCGCAGCATCCGCCACAACTTGCCAGCCACACTTACCACCGCCAGCACCACCGCCCCGGCTACCACTCCCAGCACGCCGTTGATCAACGCCCCGGTCAGCGCTCCGCCACGGCCGTCGGCAAAAGCCTCGATGGCATGGTGCAGCGGCGCGATGCCATGCACGAGAATGCCGCCACCGACCAGGAACATGGCCGCGGTGCCGATCACCGACAGACTCTTCATCATGTAGGGGGCCGCACGCAGGATGCCATTACCGACCGCTTGTGCCAGGCCCGAGCCCTTGCGGGTCAGCCACAGCCCCAGGTCATCGAGCTTGACGATTCCGGCCACCAGCCCGTACACACCCAATGTCATGACCACGGCAATGCCTGACAGCACGATGATCTGCTGGCTCAGCGGCGCATCGGCCACCGTACCGAGGGTGATGGCGATGATTTCGGCGGAGAGGATGAAGTCCGTGCGCACTGCGCCCTTGATCTTGTTCTTCTCGAAGGCGACCAAGTCGACATTGGCATCGGCCACGGCCTCCTTGCGTGCCGTGTGCTGCGCCTGCTCCTCCTCCTTGCTGTGCAGGAACTTGTGCGCCAGCTTCTCGAAGCCCTCGAAGCACAGGTAGGCACCCCCAAGCATCAGCAACGGCGTGACCGCCCAGGGGATGAATGCACTGATTAACAGGGCAGCCGGCACCAGGATCGCCTTGTTCAGCAGCGAGCCCTTGGCCACCGCCCAGACCACCGGGATCTCCCGCTCGGCCCGTACCCCGGTCACCTGCTGGGCGTTGAGCGCCAGGTCATCGCCCAGCACGCCTGCGGTCTTCTTCGCCGCGACCTTGGTCATCAGCGAAACATCGTCCAGCACCGTGGCGATGTCGTCGATCAACACCAGTAAGCTGCTTCCTGCCATGTCGTTGTGTTTCCAATGATTGCAAAGGTCCGATTCTAGCCCAATGCCGTCGCCTTGAGCCGCTCTCCGGGCCGGTGCTACCATGCCCGACGCTCTCAGGGTCTGTATGAAAAGCCTTGAGACGAAGGTCAGGCAAGGCGAAAACAGCCGAGGAAGCGGAGTTTACGAATTGTAAATGAGCATTCCGAGGCTGTTTTCAACGCAGCATCACCGAGTATCAAGGCTTTTCGTACAGAGCCTAGAGGCGGCCAGTCACAGGAAGATTCATAGACCATGAGCACGATTCGCGAGCGCAACAAGGAACTGATCCTGCGCGCGGCCAGCGAGGAATTCGCCGACAAAGGCTTCGCCGCCACCAAGACCAGCGATATCGCTGCCAAGGCCGGGCTCCCCAAGCCGAACGTCTACTACTACTTCAAGTCGAAAGAGAACCTCTACCGCGAGGTGCTCGAGAGCATCATCGCGCCGATCATGCAGGCGTCCACGCCGTTCAACGCCGATGGCGATCCCAAAGAAGTGCTCAGCGGCTACATCCGCTCGAAGATCCGCATCTCCCGCGACCTGCCGCATGCCTCCAAGGTGTTCGCCAGCGAGATCATGCACGGCGCCCCGCACCTCTCGCCAGGGCAGGTCGAGCAGCTCAACGAGCAGGCGCGACACAACATCGAGTGCATCCAGCGCTGGATCGAACGCGGCCAGATCGCCCCGGTCGATCCACATCACCTGATGTTCAGCATCTGGGCGGCGACGCAAACCTACGCCGACTTCGATTGGCAGATTGCCGTGGTGACCGGCAAGGCCAAGCTCGCCGACAGCGATTACGACGCCGCCGCCGAAACCATCATCCGCCTGGTGCTCAAGGGGTGTGAGCCCGAGGCGGCCTGACGGTCGGCGTACACCGCTCCCATCCTTGGCCGACGGGCCCTGGCGGGAGCGCAGGCCAACGCGGTATCAGACAGCTACCCCAGCATCAGCCGTAAGCCCGAGCGCCTCGATGGCAGTGATTGCGCACTGCTCGTCGATGTCCGACGTGTCCCCGCTGATCCCCACCGCACCCAGCACTTTCCCCGCCTGATCACGGATCAGCACCCCACCTGGCGCGGGTACCACCGACCGCTCGCCCAAGCCGTTCAACGCCGCGAAAAACGCCGGTCGCTGCTGTGCATCCAGCGCCAGCAGGCGTGACCCCTTGCCCAGGGCCACAGCCCCCCAGGCTTTGCCCATGGCCACCTGCGGACGTAACAGACTGGCACCGTCCTCGCGTTGCAAGGCCAGCAGATGGCCGCCGGCATCCAGCACCGCCACGGTCAGCGGTGCGGCGTCGATCTTGCGCCCGGCAGCAAGGGCAGCAGCGACCAAGGTGTTGGCGACGTTGAGCGTCATTGCGTTCATGGAAAGGTCCTCTTCTTGTTGTGAGAAGCCCTGAGGGGCAGTTGAAAACCGATAAGCAAATAGAACACAACAGAAAGATTTTTTGTATACAATATTTTTGAACGATCGTACTCCATCAGATAGAACGCCTTTTCTGTGGGGTTTCCAGCGAAAGCCAATCGACCCGATGAAAATGCATTGACCTGAAGCTCAGAGCGTGAATACACTTTGGCGCAAAGCAAGTTGTATACAATTACAAAATCGATGAGGCACAAATCATGAGCAAAATGAGAGCAATCGATGCAGCCGTTCTGGTCATGCGCCGTGAAGGCGTAGAGACGGCATTCGGCATTCCCGGGGCTGCCATCAACCCGCTGTACTCGGCCCTGAAGAAAGTCGGCGGCATCGATCACGTCCTCGCTCGCCACGTCGAAGGTGCCTCGCACATGGCCGAGGGCTACACCCGCGCCAACCCAGGCAATATCGGTGTGTGCATCGGCACCTCCGGCCCAGCCGGCACCGACATGGTCACCGGCCTGTACAGCGCCTCGGCCGACTCCATCCCGATCCTGTGCATCACCGGCCAGGCCCCCCGCGCCCGCCTGCACAAGGAAGACTTCCAGGCCGTCGACATCACCAACATCGTCAAGCCGGTGACCAAGTGGGCCACCACCGTGCTGGAGCCGGGCCAGGTGCCCTACGCCTTCCAGAAAGCCTTCTATGAGATGCGTACCGGCCGCCCAGGCCCGGTGCTGATCGACCTGCCATTCGACGTGCAAATGGCCGAAATCGAATTCGACATCGACGCCTACGCGCCACTGCCGGTACACAAGCCTTCGGCCACGCGAATCCAGGCCGAGAAAGCCCTGGCCCTGCTCAATGACGCCGAACGTCCGCTGCTGGTCGCAGGTGGCGGCATTATCAATGCCGACGCCAGCGACAAGCTGGTCGAGTTCGCCGAACTGACCGGCGTGCCAGTGATCCCGACCCTGATGGGCTGGGGCACCATCCCTGACGACCACGAACTGATGGTCGGCATGGTCGGCCTGCAGACCTCGCACCGCTATGGCAACGCTACGCTGCTCAAGTCCGACCTGGTGTTCGGCATCGGCAACCGCTGGGCCAACCGCCACACCGGCTCCGTCGATGTCTACACCGAAGGCCGCAAGTTCGTGCATGTCGACATCGAACCGACCCAGATCGGCCGTGTGTTCACCCCTGACCTGGGCATCGTCTCCGACGCCGGCGCTGCGCTGGACGCCTTCCTGGAAGTGGCCCGCGAGTGGAAAGCGGCCGGCAAGCTCAAGTGCCGCAAGGCCTGGCTGGAAGATTGCCAGCAGCGCAAGTCGAGCCTGCAGCGCAAGACTCACTTCGACAACGTGCCGGTCAAGCCGCAGCGCGTATACGAAGAAATGAACCAGGTATTCGGCAAGGACACCTGCTACGTCAGCACCATCGGCCTGTCGCAGATTGCCGGCGCGCAGTTCCTGCACGTGTACAAGCCGCGCCACTGGATCAACTGCGGCCAGGCCGGCCCGCTGGGCTGGACCATCCCCGCGGCCCTCGGCGTGGTCAAGGCCGACCCGAAACGCAAGGTGGTGGCGCTGTCGGGTGACTACGACTTCCAGTTCATGATCGAGGAGCTGGCGGTCGGTGCGCAGTTCAACCTGCCCTACGTCCATGTGCTGGTGAACAACGCCTACCTCGGCCTGATCCGCCAGGCCCAGCGTGGCTTCGACATGGATTACTGTGTACAACTGGCGTTCGAGAACATCAACTCCAGCGAAGCCGGCAGCTACGGCGTGGATCACGTCGCCGTGGTCGAGGGCCTGGGCTGCAAGGCGCTGCGCGTGTTCGAGCCGGGCGAGATCGCCCCTGCCCTGCTCAAGGCGCAGAAAATGGCCGAAGAGTTCCGCGTGCCGGTGGTGGTCGAGGTGATTCTCGAGCGCGTCACCAACATTTCCATGGGTACCGAGATCAACGCGGTCAACGAGTTCGAAGACCTCGCGCTGGTCGGCAACGACGCGCCGACTGCCATCTCGCTGCTCGACTGATTGCCGACGCCCCCGCGCAGGCTGCCGGGGGCTTTCATCTGCAAGGAGACAACCATGCCTCGCTTCGCTGCCAACCTGTCCATGCTGTTCACCGAACAGGACTTCCTCGCCCGCTTCAAAGCCGCTGCCGACGCGGGCTTCAGCGGTGTCGAATACCTCTTCCCGTACGACTTCAGCGCCAGCGAGATCAAGCAGCAGCTCGACGCCCACGGCCTGACCCAGGTGCTGTTCAATCTGCCTGCAGGCGACTGGGCCAAAGGTGAACGCGGCATCACCTGCCACCCTGATCGCATCGAAGAGTTCCGCGCCGGCGTCGACAAGGCCATCGAATACGCCAAGGTGCTGGGCAACAAGCAGGTCAACGCCCTGGCCGGTATCCGCCCACAAGGCCTGCAGTGCGCCGAGGTGCGCAAGACCTTCGTCGACAACCTCAAGTACGCCGCCGACAAGCTCGAAGCCGCCGGGATCCGCCTGGTCATGGAGATGATCAACACCCGCGACATCCCAGGCTTCTACCTGAACACCACCGCCCAGGCCCTGGAGATCCAGGCCGAGGTGGGCAGCGCCAACCTGTTCCTGCAGTACGACATCTACCACATGCAGATCATGGAGGGTGACCTGGCGCGGACCCTGGAAACCCACCTCAAGCAGATCAACCACATCCAGCTCGCCGACAACCCCGGCCGTCACGAGCCGGGCACTGGCGAGATCAACTACCGCTTCCTGTTCGAGCACCTGGACCGCATCGGTTACCAGGGCTGGGTGGGTGCGGAGTACAAGCCCAAGACCACTACCGAGGCCGGGCTCGCCTGGCTGAAAACCCATAACGCGATCTAACGAACACAGTCGCTCCCTGTAGGAGCGGGCTTGTCCCGCGATGGCGCCCGCAAGGACACCTCCGTCGCCTGACCTGCCGCATTCGCGGGCAAGCCCGCTCCCACAAGGCGCTCAGTTCGCTTGAGATATCACAAATACAAAGAGGCACATTCTCATGGCTAAAATCGGTTTCATCGGCACCGGCATCATGGGCAAGCCCATGGCCCAGAACCTGCAGAAAGCAGGTCACAGCCTGTTCGTCTCCACCCACCACGACGCCGCTCCTGCCGACCTGGTCGCCGCAGGTGCCGTGGCCCTGGCCAACCCTAAAGAGGTGGCGCAGGAAGCCGAATTCATCATCGTGATGGTGCCCGACACCCCGCAGGTCGAGAGCGTGCTGTTCGGTGAAAATGGCGTCGGTGAAGGCGTCGGCCCGAACAAGGTGGTGATCGACATGAGCTCGATCTCCCCCACCGCGACCAAGGCCTTCGCCGAGAAAATCAAGGCAACTGGCGCCACCTACCTGGACGCCCCGGTATCCGGCGGTGAAGTCGGCGCCAAGGCCGCAACCCTGAGCATCATGGTCGGCGGCTGCCCGAAAGCCTTCGAGCGCGCCCTGCCGCTGTTCGAAGCCATGGGCAAGAACATCACGCGCGTCGGTGGCAATGGCGATGGCCAGACCGCCAAGGTGGCCAACCAGATCATCGTCGCCCTGAACATCCAGGCCGTCAGCGAAGCGCTGCTGTTCGCCGCCAAGAACGGCGCCGACCCGGCCAAGGTGCGCGAAGCGCTGATGGGCGGTTTCGCCTCCTCGAAGATCCTCGAAGTCCATGCCGAGCGCATGATCAAGGGCACCTTCGACCCGGGCTTCCGTATCAGCCTGCACCAGAAAGACCTCAACCTGGCCCTGCAGGGTGCCAAGGAGCTGGGCATCAACCTGCCCAACACCTCCAATGCCCAGCAGGTGTTCAACACCTGCGCAGCACTGGGTGGCAGCAACTGGGACCACTCGGCACTGATCAAGGGGCTGGAACACATGGCCAACTTCTCGATTCGTGACGACCAGTAATTTGTAAGCCTTACCGGCCGCTTCGCGGGCAAGCCCGCTCCTACGAGGGATCCACAGTCCCCGAGGACTGCGTTGACCCTGTAGGAGCGGGCTTGCCCGCGAAGCAGCCAACACCGCTGAACCTGCGACCACAGGCTCAGGGGTGACACCGAGCAACACCCGCCCCTGGTTCGGCCTGCACGGAGGCAGTTCCAGGGGCGTTTTCGATTCTGCAGAACAACAAGAATTTTGGGAGCCTGCCATGTCGGTCGATCCACAGAAACTCCTGCGCGAGCTGTTCGACACAGCCATCGCCGCCGCCCATCCCCGTCAGGTCCTCGAACCTCACCTGCCCGCCGATCGCAGCGGCCGGGTCATCGTCATCGGCGCTGGCAAGGCCGCCGCCGCCATGGCCGAAGTGGTCGAGAAGAGCTGGCAGGGCGAAGTCTCGGGCCTGGTCGTGACCCGCTACGGCCATGGCGCCAATTGCCAGAAGATCGAGGTGGTCGAAGCCGCCCACCCGGTCCCCGACGCCGCCGGCCTTGCGGTCGCCAAGCGCGTGCTGCAACTGGTCAGCAACCTCGATGAAGACGACCGCGTCATCTTCCTGCTCTCCGGCGGCGGCTCGGCCCTGCTGGCACTGCCCGCCGAGGGCCTCACGCTGGCCGACAAGCAGCAGATCAACAAGGCGCTGCTCAAGTCCGGCGCCACCATCGGCGAGATGAACTGCGTGCGCAAGCACCTCTCGGCGATCAAGGGCGGACGCCTGGCCAAGGCCTGCTGGCCCGCCACCGTCTATACCTACGCCATTTCCGATGTGCCGGGCGATCTGGCTACCGTCATCGCCTCCGGCCCCACCGTGGCCGACCCGAGCACCTCGGCCGATGCCCTGGCGATCCTCAAGCGCTACGACATCGAGGCGCCCAAGGCGGTCATCGACTGGCTGAACAACCCGGCATCGGAAACCGTCAAGGCCGATGACCCGGCCCTGGCGCGCAGCCACTTCACACTGATCGCCAAACCCCAGCAATCGCTCGAGGCTGCCGCGGTGAAAGCCCGCCAGGCCGGTTTCAGCCCACTGATCCTGGGGGATCTGGAAGGTGAATCGCGCGAAGTGGCCAAGGTGCACGCCGGCATCACCCGGCAGATCGTCCTGCATGGCCAGCCGCTGAAGGCCCCTTGCGTGATCCTGTCCGGCGGCGAGACCACCGTCACCGTGCGCGGCAATGGCCGTGGCGGGCGCAACGCCGAGTTCCTGCTCAGCCTCACCGAAAGCCTCAAGGGTCTGCACGGCGTATACGCACTGGCCGGCGACACCGACGGCATCGACGGCTCCGAAGAAAACGCCGGTGCCCTGATGACCCCGGACAGCTTCAGCCGCGCACAGGCCCTGGGCCTGTCGGCCAGTGACGAGCTGGACAACAACAACGGCTATGGCTACTTCGCCGCGCTCGATGCGTTGATCGTCACCGAGCCAACCCGCACCAACGTCAACGACTTCCGCGCCATCCTGATCCTCGAGACCTCGCAATCATGACGCCCGATAAAAAAGTGAAAATCCTCGCCACCCTGGGGCCGGCGATCAACGGCATCGATGACATCCGCCAGCTGGTCGAAGCCGGAGTGAATATCTTCCGCCTCAACTTCAGCCACGGCGAACACGCCGACCACGCCCTGCGCTACCAGTGGATCCGCGAGGTCGAGCAGCAACTGAACTACCCGCTGGGCATCCTCATGGACCTGCAGGGGCCGAAACTGCGTGTCGGCCGTTTCGCCGAAGGCAAGGTGCAGTTGCAGCGTGGCCAGGCCCTGCGCCTGGACCTGGACAAGGCCCCCGGCGACAGCCGCCGGGTCAACCTGCCGCACCCGGAAATCATCGCCGCGCTGGAGCCCGGCATGGACCTGCTGCTCGATGATGGCAAGCTGCGCCTGCGGGTCACCGCCAAGCACGCCGACGCCATCGACACCGAAGTGCTGGCCGGCGGCGAGCTGTCCGACCGAAAGGGCGTCAACGTCCCTCAAGCTGTGCTGGACCTCTCCCCGCTCACCGAGAAAGACCGCCGCGACCTGGCCTTCGGCCTGGAACTGGGCGTGGACTGGGTGGCGCTGTCGTTCGTCCAGCGGCCAGAAGACATCGTCGAGGCGCGCCAGTTGATCGGCGAACGTGCCTACCTGATGGCCAAGATCGAGAAGCCCTCGGCCGTCGAGCAACTGCAGGCCATCGCCGAGCTGTCCGATGCGATCATGGTCGCCCGTGGCGACCTGGGCGTGGAAGTGCCAGCTGAAAGCGTGCCGCAGATCCAGAAGCGCATCATCAGTACCTGCCGCCAACTGGGCAAGCCGGTGGTGGTGGCGACGCAGATGCTCGAGTCGATGCGCTTCTCGCCTGCTCCGACCCGCGCCGAGGTCACCGACGTGGCCAATGCCGTGGCCGAAGGCGCCGACGCGGTGATGCTGTCGGCCGAGACCGCCTCCGGCGACTACCCACTGGAGGCGGTGCAGATGATGAGCAAGATCATCCGCCAGGTGGAAAACGGCCCGGACTACCAGGCCCAGCTCGACGTCGGCCGCCCCAAGGCCGAGGCCACGGTTTCGGATGCCATCAGCTGCGCGATTCGGCGCATCAGCGGCATCCTGCCGGTGGCAGTGCTGGTCAACTACAGCGAGTCAGGGGCCTCGACCTTGCGCGCCGCCCGCGAGCGGCCACGGGCCCCCATCCTCAACCTGACGCCGAACCTCAAGACCGCGCGCCGACTCAGCGTCACCTGGGGTGTGCATTCGGTGGTCAACGACCGCCTGCGCCAGGTCGATGAGATCTGCTCGACTGCGCTGGAGATCGCCCAGGCACAAGGCATGGCCAGCCGTGGCGACACCCTGCTGATCACCGCGGGGGTGCCGTTCGGCCAGCCGGGGAGCACCAATACCTTGCGGATCGAGACCTTGATCTGAAGACCGGCCCTGCAATTTTGTAGAAGCAACTGTCTTGTTCGAAATCTAAAGGCCAGCCCAATCCCTGTGGGAGCGGGCTTGTCCCGCGAACACGGGCGTAGCCCGTGCCAGGCAGCGCGGTGTCTTTTTCGCGGGCAAGCCCGCTCCTACAGAGCGCGCAGAGCCAATCCAATGGCGCACAACCGAGGCCCGAAGAGGCCCAGCGCCTTTCACTCACCTTGCCGACTGCCCATGTACACCAAGAATTTCATCAACCCGTGCCCCGACTGGGCCACGGCGCTGCTCAACGGCTTCAGCCAGGTGCTGCTGCTGCGCGATCCCCTGTGCGGCCTGTGCTGCCTGCTGGCCATCCTCCTCACCGCCCCGGACCTGGTCGGCGGCGCGCTGCTCGGCGCCCTCGCCGGCCTGCTCACGGCGCAGCGCCGCGGCTATGCCCGCGCTGATCGCCAGGCCGGCCTTTACAGCTACAACGGTGTGCTGATCGGCCTGCTGATCAGTGCGCTGGTGCCTTGGTCGGCGATCGTGCCTGCGCTGATCCTTGCTGCCGGCGGCCTGTCGAGCATCATCACCCACCAGTGGCGCAAGCGCGGCGGCCCTCTGCTGTTGGCCTACACCGCGCCTTTCGTGCTGCTGGGCTGGATCATGCTGCTGATCATCGAGCCCGGCGTCAGCGGCCAGGCCGAAGCCAGCCACGTGCACGGGGTACTGCGTGGGGTCGGCCAGGTGTTTCTGCTCGATGCACCGCTGGCGGGCCTGCTGATCGTCGCCGGCATGTTCTTCGCCCATCCTCGTGCTGCGTGCTGGGCCCTGATCGGCTCAGCCATCGGTGGCGGTGCGGCCTTGCTCGCTGACCAGGCAGCTGCGGCCTGGATGGGCTTGTATGGTTTCAACACCACACTGGCCGCCCTGGCCTTCAGCCGCCAGGGCGAACGCCCCTGGGTCCCGCTGCTGGCCATCGCCCTGGCCCTGCTGCTGCAGGCGCTGTCCAGTCTGTGGCCGCTGCCGGCGCTCACCGCGCCCTTCGTCCTCGCTTGCTGGTTGATGCATCTGGGCGGCCACCTCGTCCAGCAAGCCCGACAGCGCAGCGCGCAGCGCTTGCACGGCTGAGAGCCAGCCCCTAGGCTCTCACCGGCAACGTATAACGGAACGAGCCCATGGACACCCCTTCGAGCCTGCGCGAGCGGCTCTATGTGATCGTCTTCCAGACCGACACCGTCGCTGGAAGACGCTTCGACAAGATCCTTCTGCTGATCATCCTGGCCAGCCTGGTCACCGTCATCCTCGACAGCATCGACGATGTGCACCGCAATTATTCCGGCCTGCTGGCCGGCATCGAGTGGGCCTTCACGGCGATCTTCCTCGCCGAGTACCTCACCCGCCTGTACTGCTCGCCAAAGCCGCTGCGCTACGCGTTCAGCTTCTACGGCCTGGTCGACCTGCTGGCCATCGTGCCGGGGATCATCGCCCTGTACTACAGCGACGCCCAGTACCTGCTGATCATCCGGGTGATCCGCATGCTGCGGATCTTCCGCGTGCTCAAGCTCAGCCCCTACCTCAAGCAGGCGCACTATCTGCTCGAGGCGTTGCGCGGCAGCAAACAGAAGATCATCGTGTTCCTGGTCAGCGTTTCGACCCTGGTCACCGTGTTCGGCACGCTGATGTACGTGATCGAAGGGCCCGAGCACGGCTTTACCAGCATTCCCAAGGGCATCTACTGGGCCATCGTCACCCTGACCACGGTCGGCTTCGGCGACATCGTGCCCAAGACGCCGTTGGGCCAGGTACTGTCATCGCTGGTGATGATCATCGGCTACTCGATCATCGCCGTGCCCACCGGGATCTTCACTGCCGAGCTGGCCAACGCCATGCGCGGCGAACAGTTGCGCCACGATTGCCCGACCTGCACCAAGAAAACCCATGAGCCGACGGCAGCATTCTGTTCGCGCTGTGGCAATGCGCTGTTTCCCAAGGCAGCGACCAAGCAGGCATAAGCAAAGTCTGTTTTGATCTTTAATGGCTCAAGAACCAAAGGTTATAGTTACTGGCACATTGCCAAACTTTCACTCACAACAAGGAACGCCCCTGTGAAAAAACTCTTCAGCGCCTCGCTGCTCGCCGCAGGCCTGGCCCTCGGCAACCTGGCCCAGGCCGCGCCGACCCTGCTGAACGTCTCGTACGATGTGATGCGCGACTTCTACAAGGACTACAACCCGGCGTTCCAGAAGCATTGGGAAGAAGAGCACAAGGAAAAGGTCGTTGTGCAGATGTCCTTCGGCGGCTCGAGCAAGCAGGCGCGTGCCGTGATCGATGGCCTGCCGGCCGATGTCATCACCATGAACATGGCCACCGACATCAATGCCCTGGTCGACAACGGCAAGCTGGTGCCGGACAACTGGGTTACCCGCCTGCCGAACAACAGCGCGCCGTTCACCTCGGCCACCGTGTTCATCGTGCGCAAGGGCAACCCGAAGGCGCTGAAAGACTGGCCGGATCTGCTCAAGGATGGCGTGCAGGTGATCGTGCCCAACCCCAAGACCTCGGGTAACGGCCGCTACACCTACCTCTCGGCCTGGGGCTACGTACTCAAGCAAGGCGGCGACGAAGCCAAGGCCCGTGATTTCGTCGGCAAGCTGTTCAAGCAGGCACCGGTGCTCGACACTGGCGGTCGCGCTGCCACCACGACCTTCATGACCAACCAGATCGGCGACGTACTGGTCACCTTCGAGAACGAAGCCGAGATGATCGCCCGCGAGTTCGGTCGTGATCAGTTCGAGGTGGTCTATCCGAGCGTGTCGGCAGAAGCCGAGCCACCAGTGAGCGTGGTCGACAAGGTGGTCGACAAGAAACAGACCCGCGCCGTGGCCGAGGAATACCTCAAGTACCTGTGGTCGCCGGCGGCCCAGGAAATCGCCGCGCAAAACTACCTGCGCCCGCGTGATGCCACCGTCCTCGCCGAGTACACCGACCGCTTCCCGAAAGTCGACTTCCTCTCGGTGGAGAAGACCTTCGGTGACTGGCGCACCGTGCAGAAGACCCACTTCAACGACGGCGGCGTGTTCGATCAGATCTACACCAACAAGTAACTGGCTTGGGGCGCGCTGCGCCCCAACACTTACAGCGAGATAGGACGGCGCCCGGCAAAGGCATGCGCAAGCGTGCCACCGTCCACCAGCTCCAACTCCCCACCCAGCGGTACGCCATGGGCGATACGCGAGGCAGTCAGGCCCTTCTCGGCCAGCAACTGGGCGATGTAGTGCGCCGTCGCCTCGCCTTCCACCGTGGGGTTGGTCGCCAGGATCACCTCGCTGAAGGTGCCCTGCTCCTCGATCCGCGCCATCAGTTGTGGAATACCGATCGCCTCGGGGCCCAGGCCGTCGAGCGGCGACAGGTGCCCCTTGAGCACGAAGTAACGGCCACGGTAGCCGGTCTGCTCTACCGCATACACATCCATCGGCCCTTCCACCACGCACAGTTGCGTGTCGTCGCGGCGTGGATCGGCACACTGCGGGCACAGCTCCTGCTCGGTCAGGGTGCGGCACTGGCGGCAATGGCCAACACCTTCCATGGCCTGGCTCAGGGCCTGTGCCAGGCGCGCGCCTCCGCTGCGGTCGCGCTCGAGCAACTGCAGGGCCATGCGCTGGGCGGTTTTCTGGCCGACACCCGGGAGCACACGCAGGGCATCGATCAGTTGGCGAATCAGGGGGCTGAAGCTCATGTAGGCAGGCCTGTCAGTGGTACAGAATGAAGAAGGGAGCAGCGATCAGTCGATCGTGCTCCCCATGTGCTGCAAACCGTCGATCAGAACGGCATCTTGAAACCAGGCGGCAGCTGCATGCCGGCAGTCATGCTGCCCATCTTGTCCTGGCTGTTCTGCTCGACCTTGCGCACGGCGTCGTTGAGTGCCGCGGCGATCAAGTCCTCGAGCACTTCCTTGTCGTCCGGATCGGTCGACATCAGGCTGGCGTCGATGTTGACGCGCTTGACGTCATGACGACCGGTCATCACCACGCTGACCAGACCTGCACCGGACTGGCCGGTGACTTCTGCATTGGCCAGCTCTTCCTGCATCTTGGCCATTTTTTCCTGCATCTGCTGAGCCTGCTTCATCAGGCCGGCCATGCCACCTTTCATCATGGGAGAATCCTCGATTGGGTCATGTATGCGGCCGGCACGAGGCCGGGCGCAAGGGGTTCGCTTCACTGCCCCGGGGTTGCCAGGGCCGCGTCTACAGGTTCGATTGTATCGTGCCGCACCCGGGCGCCGAACTGCTTGATCATCTGCTGGATGAGCGGGTCCTGCTCGATCGACAGCTCCGCGTCATGCTGGCGCTCGGCGCGCTTGCGCGCGGCGGCCTGCGCGGGGGTTTCCTGCTCGGGGCGGATCAGCTCGATCTGCAGGCGTAGCGTACGCCCCAGATGCTGGTTGAGCGCCTCGTTGAGTCGACGTTGCTGGGTGCTGTTGAACAACGCACCCTGGCCTGGGTCCAGGTGCAGCAGCCAGTCATCGCCATCGGCGCTGATCAGCGTACAGTTCGCGGCGATGTTGCCTGTCATACCGGAGACAGGCAACTGTGGGAATAATTCCAGCCATTGCAGGGCCAGGCCCGTGGCCGGCTGCGCCGCAGGCAGAGGCTCGGGCGCCGCCGCAGGCGCGTCCTCCTGGATATGCTCGGCGAGCTCGTCCAGGTAGCTGAAACCTGTCGGATCGGCTTGCGGCACGTAGTAATCGTCATCCGCACCGTCGTCGTCGCGCTCCATGCCGACCGACGCATACGCCGACGGATCGAAGGGAGGTTCGTCGTAGTCCGGCTGATCGTCAGGCGGCTGCGCGACGACGGCCGGGAAGACCGGCGCCGAGGGCGCGACCGTTGGGGAAGGCTCTTCCCACGGCAGATCGACGACTGTCTCTGGCCCCGCAACGGCGTGCACGGGCTCGGGCTCGATCGAAGGCACCGCTTCCGGAGCCACGGCGGACGCAGCAGCTACCGGCTCGGCGGCGGGTGCTTGATCGACCACAGGTGCGGGCGGCGCAACAGGCTCAGGCGCAGCGGCAACCACGGAGGGCTCGGCCACCACGGTCGCAGCTGCCACCGGTCTGGCTGGATCAGCTGTGGCCTGGCTGATCCCCACCGACTTTAGCGCAGGTTTCGGCGCGTCATCGGTGTCGGCCGGGCGGAAGGCGAGCATGCGCAGCAGGACCATCTCGAAGCCGCCCCGCGGATCCGGCGCCAGCGGCAGGTCGCGCCGACCGATCAGGCCCATCTGGTAGTAGAACTGCACATCCTCGGCCGGCAACGCAGCCGCCAGCGCGAGCACCTTGTCGCGATCGCCCTGGCCGTTGTCCACCGCCTCCGGCAAGGCCTGGGCGATGGCGACCCGGTGCAGCACATTGAGCATCTCGGACAATACGCCATTCCAGTCAGGCCCCTGCTCGGCCAGGGCGCGCACCGCCTCGAGCAGCGCCCGGGCGTCACCTTCGAGCAAGGCCTGCAGCACACCGTACACCTGGCCATGATCGAGCGTGCCGAGCATCGCCCGCACATCGGCGGCCAGTACCTTGCCCTCGCCGAAGGCGATGGCCTGGTCGGTCAGGCTCATGGCATCGCGCATCGAGCCGTCGGCGGCGCGGCCCAGCAGCCACAGGGCATCTTCCTCGAATGGCACGTTTTCGGCGCCGAGCACGTGGGTAAGGTGCTCGACCACCCGCTCCGGGCTCATGTTCTTCAGCGAGAACTGCAGGCAGCGCGAAAGAATGGTTGCCGGCAACTTCTGCGGATCGGTGGTGGCGAGGATGAATTTGACGTAGGGTGGCGGCTCTTCCAGCGTCTTGAGCAAGGCGTTGAAGGAGTGGGTGGACAGCATGTGCACTTCGTCGATCAGGTAGACCTTGAAGCGTCCGCGGCTGGGCGCGTACTGCACGTTGTCGAGCAGTTCGCGGGTGTCTTCGACCTTGGTGCGGCTGGCGGCGTCGATCTCGATCAGGTCGACGAAGCGACCTTCATCGATTTCCCGGCATACCGAACAGGTGCCGCAAGGTGTGGAGGTGATACCGGTTTCGCAGTTCAGGCACTTGGCGATGATCCGCGCGATGGTGGTCTTGCCGACCCCTCGGGTGCCGGTGAACAGGTAGGCGTGATGCAGCCGCTGGTTGTCCAGGGCGTTGATCAATGCCTTGAGCACATGGGTCTGGCCTACCATCTCGCGGAACGAGCGCGGGCGCCATTTACGTGCAAGAACCTGATAACTCATCAAAAAACCATCGCAGCCTGATCGAGCGGAAGATCGCTAATGCTAGCGGAGCGGGGGCAAAATTGCACCCTGCCCGGCTCGTCTAGACTATGGGCGCTGCCGGTGAACATGGAAAGTCCAAGGAGGATAGACGTGCGGCGACTTCTCGCCATCCTGTTGCTATGGAGCTCAAGCGGCCTTGCCGAGCAGCCGGTGCTGCGCTTTTCCGTCGCGGAGAGCTGGAGCATGCCGTTGATGCGCACCGAGGGCGACGTGCCGGTCGACGGCATTCTCTTCGACCTGATCCAGGCCCTGGCCCGCGAAGCCGGGGTACGCCCGCAATACCACGTGATGGCGCGCCTGCGCCTGGAGCAGGCCATGGCCGCTGGCGACATCGACGTGCGCTGCTACGTGGCCAGCAACTGGCTCAACGAACGGCCCGGTGAGTTCATCTGGAGCGTGCCGCTGATCCACCAACGCGACCTGCTGGTCGGGCGTGCTGGCGATGGGCTGCCCGGCGGCCTGGCGCAACTGCCCGCACAACCCATCGGTACAGTACTGGGCTACACCTACCCGACCCTGGACCCGATGTTCGCGCAGCGTCTGCTGACGCGGGAAGACAGCCGCAACCAGGATCTGGCCCTGCAGAAACTGCAAGCCAGCCGTTATCGTTATGCGGTGAGCAACCAATTGTCGCTGCAATGGTTCAACCGCCAGCAACCCCGGGAGCAGCGCCTGCGCCCGCTGGCCCTGCTGGAAGAGCAGGACCTGGGCTGCATGGTGCGCAACGATCCGGCCATTCCCGCTCAGCAGGTGCTGCGGGCCTTGGTGCGCCTGAAGCAGTCCGGCGAGATCGATCGGATCATCGAGCGCTACACCCAGGTGCAAGGGACGCTGTCGGCCGATCAGTAGCCGTGTGACTCGCGGAATTTCTGGCCCTTGTGGTACGCCACCCACTCGTCCACATCGTAGGGCAGATACAGATGGCGCCGGGCACGTGACAGCGCGATATAGACCGCGCAGACCCGGTTGTCGAAGGCGTAGGCATCCTTGAACGGATTCAGCGCCATCAGCTCCTGGGTCAACAGCACGTGATCGAACTCCTGCCCCCCGGCCTCCTGCGCCGGCATCAGCAACAGGCTGTCCGGCTCATTAGAGAAGCGTGCCGACAAGGCGTTGAGCTCGGCAATCCGAAAACCATCCTGCAGCCGCGCCTCGACCCACAGGAATGACTCGTCGAAGCGATTGTCCTCCTGCACTTGTCGCCAGTTCAGCGCATGGGCGAAATAGGCATGCGTGTCCTGGCCATCGCTGCCCGCGCCATAGAGGTCGGCACGGAACAACTGCACGGCGCTGGACATGAAACGCTGCATCCCGAAGTTATCGGAGAAGCCCACCCGGCACTGGTTGTCGGCCAGTTGCATGGCCCACTTCATCGAATCCCAGGGCGACGCGGTGAGCACCACACAGCCTTGCGGTGGCACGAAATCGAGGGGGTAGTGCTCGATGCCGACATCCACGCTGCCGGCGCCTTCGAAGGCGAGCTTGGATTTTTGCGAATGCACACCGATCAGCGGGTTGATCAGCCGCTCCACTTTCGGCCCGCAGCGCACCGAGAAGGCGATGTCGCGCTGGCGCACCTGACGAGCGCGGCGCAGCCCAGGCCCGTCGGCACGCTGGTATTCGTCACCCAGCGTGATCAGCACCTGGCGGCCACGCTCGATGATCTGCATCAACGGGCCAGGCATGTCCTGGCTCTCGTCGACGATCACATGGCTGTAGCGGCTCGGCACACTGTGGCCAGCGAGGCTGGCGCGCTTGAGCAGCAGCAACGTGGGGAAGCCGGTCTGGCGATCCCAGGCAGGGTTGTCCTGCAGATAGGTCCACAGGCGGCTGGCGTATTCGAGCAGCACCTGGCTATCCAGCCGCGACAGCGCCTGGGCGAAGTGCGGAAGGTGGCGCACAGTGAGGCTGTGATCGCGGGACTCGCAGTAGTTTTTCAGCAGCTCCAGGCAGATATCCAGGGTCTTTTCGCCATCGTATTGGCGAAAGCCCAGGATGTTCAGGGTTTCGGCCACCGCGCGCTTGCCCGGCAGGCGTGCCGATGCGCGTGCGGCAGGCCGCCCAGGCACGCTCAGCAGGGCCTGGGCAAACTCGGCGAACGTCTTGCCAGCCTTGGAGCCTTTTCCGATACGCCGCCGCAGGGCGTCGAGCTTGCCGGGCGTGCGCGCCAGTGCCAACACCCGCCCCCTGGGCAGGCAATCTATCAGCGCTCCCAGCAGGTAGCTCTTGCCGATGCCCGCATAGCCCTGCACATGCAGGTCTTCGTCAGGATTGGCGCGCAGCACCCGCAGCAACTTGTCTTGCTCGCGGGTCAGCCAGCGCTCTTTATTGAAGCCGGTGATGGCCTGCTGGCTGAACGGATTGTGGCGCGGGTGGCGAAGCGACCTGAAGCGCATGTCCCAGGTCCCGTCATCCAACAAGTACTCGCGCTGCGCCACCTCCTCGGCCCCCAGCAGTTGCAAGCGCGAGCCCTTGATGACTTCCAGGCCGAAATACAGCTTGCGCGCATCGAACAGCCGCCGCGCCTCGGAGCCCAGCCCTACGCCCGGCGCATGCGGCCCCCGCACCGACCACTGCAGCAACCTGGCCAGCACCTTTTCCGCCGCCGCAGGGTCGAGCACCTGCTCGCGCGCCTGGGACAGGTTCTGGATCACCAGCACCGCCGCCAGCTCCGGATCGCTCAACCCTTCGAGCCCGGAGGCATCCTCGAGCAGGCCTTGGCAGACTTCCAGAGTGACGGGAAGAAACACGGTGTTGGCGAAATCGTAATGTTCAGGTTGCATGCGCGCAGGTCATTCGCTGGTATCGGGATTGGCTTCAAGTTCATAGGCGTAGGCGCCCAGCGAGCCGGACATGCCGCCCGGGTAGACGCGCCGCGCGTCATCCTCGCAGCGGGCTTCGGCAGCCAGCGCGCTATCGAGCTCGTGCAGCGCCATCTCCAGCAGCTTGCGCAGGTCCTGGGCATTGCGCGCCGAGACGCTCAGGCGAAAATCCAGCCCCGGTGCCTGATCGACCGCTGCTGGGGTGTCGGCTGCGGGCGTGGCTTCGCCAAGGATGCGTTCGTGTTCCTCTTCCATCTGGTCGAGTACTTTCGAAAGCTCAAGGGTGCGCTCGGGGTGCGAGGCCATCTGGTCCTTGATCTCCAGGCGGCGCGCTTGCCAGTCGCGGATGCGCTGGCGGGTCAGATCGTCAACCTGATCCATGCTGATGGCCTCTCTCAGAAATGGGTGGGCTGCGAGAGGCGCATCATAAGCCTGTTTGCCGATAAATGCAGGTGCGGCGGGCTCGGCTCGTCAACCGAGCAAAGCTTCAGCCCTTGGGCGCAACGAGTCGGCGGTACTGATCCTGGCTGATCCAACCCGTGAACGAGCGGTCGTCCTGGTTGATGAACTCGACCTTGGCCCAGCCGTCCTTGAACGCCAGCACGCCCACTACATCGCCCTTGACGATATAGGGTCGTTTGCTCGCGCTGCTGCCCGCCTGCTTGCGCAGATAGGCCTTGTCGGCAGTGACCGTCAGCAGCGCGATCCAGGGCTTTTCCGCATAGCGACTGAGCTCCAGCCCCGTGGCGATCTCCGGCATCAGCACACTGACGCAGCCGGGGTGCTCGCGGCCTCGTGCAACGGTGAGGGTAACGCCATCGCCCGTGGCCGCCAGGCTGCCGGGGAAGGTCTGGTCTTCCCAGGTGGCCAGCGTAACCGCCCCATCGCCGCTGATCTGCCCCTTGAGGTAGAAGGTGCAATGCCGGGTCACACCTTCGCCAAGGGTCTCGGAATAGTAGCCCTCCACCTGGCGATCCGGCGTGACCGCCAGCATCAGCGCGTCGTATTGCCCAGGCTTCAGTACGGCGGCGTCTGCATGAACAGACCCGGACGATCCCAGCAGTGCGGTGGCCAGAACAGCCAGTCGGCGAGAGAAACTCTTTGCCATGTCACTTCTTCCCTTCAAGTGCTTCGTAGGCCTTCTTGATACGCACGTCATAGTCACCATAATCCTTGCCGTTGTAACTGGCAGCCATGCCGGCGTAGTCCTTGTTCTTCGCGGCCTTGATAAACGACGGGTTCTTGCTGCAGAAACCGAGGAAGGCCTTGAGTTGCTGCCCGGCATTGAGTTTCATGGCCGCGACGAATTCAAACACATTGGCATGCCCGCAATCGGCGAAGTTGAAGCCCATGATCTGGAACATGCCCCAGGAAGCAGATTTCAATGCCGCCTCCTGATCCAGCCCGAATGCCGTCGCCATGGTTTCCCAGGCCTTGGCCTGATCCTTGTTGTTGGCTTGCCACTGCGGGCCGGCTTTCTTCTTGTACTTGTACGAGAGCAGCGGATGAGTCTGGTCGTACTTGTGCTTGGTATAGCGCTGGAAGTGATGCCCCTCGAAGGCGATCACCGGCAGCTTGGCCGGCCCGAAACCCGAACGACCACCCGACTCCACCGTGGCGAATGCCTTGATCAGGTTGGCTGAAATCCCGTTGCCCAATTGAGTGGCGGCATTCTGGAAGTCGCTGTCGCTGAGCGTCATGCCGCCATCGCAGGTGACCTGCAGCACCATCTGCCGATTGCGCCGCTCGGCTTCGATCACCGCGCGCATCCGGTCCAGATAATGATTGACCGTGGCCTGCACCTGGGCGTCGACATTATTGGCGAAGACATTGATGAAGGTGGGCAGGCGCAGTGCTGGAATCAACTTGACCGGCACTCGAACAGCCTCCTCGACCAGGCTGTTGAAGGTGCGCCCATTCGGATCGACGACCCCATCGGGATGTGCGTACTTCAGGTGACGGAACTGGTACTGACTGATGCGCTGCACCAGCTGCCCGTCGCAACGGCCATTCTCGGGCAATGGAAAACCGAGCCGCGGGATGAGTAGGTTGAACAGGTACTGGATGCACTGAACATCGGCGGGCAAGTTTCGGGCTTTACCGGGCGTGCCTACCGAAGCGCTGATAAGACTGGGCAAACCTTGCAGGCTTTTCATTCAATGCGTCCTTGCTCGTCATAAATTGATATCAAATCAATATCGCTTAAGTGCCACTGTCATATTTTGAAATATATGGCGAACGCAAACTAACAAGGGTGTTTTCAGTTGTCCAGAACCGGACTTCAAGGCTGTGAAGCAGTCTTCACCCGCAGCGAACCGCCCAGGGGCCGGCGAATGGTTGCGCAATACAACCAAACATGGTTGTATTGCGCAACCATTCCTAATGAGACCTTGAAAATGATCGACCCTTCGGTCGTGGCGCAAATCCGCTCCGCCTCACGCACGATGGTCCGTGAACTGGGCTTCATGCGAACGACGCTGGCAGGCACGGAGTACTCCCCCTCTGCCGTTCACACGCTGCTTGAGCTAGGCGAGCATGGGGAGCGGACTGCCGCTCAACTGGTGCAGGCGCTGGGGCTTGAGAAGTCCAGCGTCAGCCGCATGGTTGCCAAGCTCGTTCAACTGGGTGAACTGCAAGAGCATGAAAGTGAGCAGGATGGCCGCACCAAGCAACTGCGCCTGACCGAGCAAGGGAAACGCACCCTTGAAGAGATTCATGCCTACGGACAAATGCAGGTCAGCTCAACGCTGGCCCCACTGCCCCCGCAAGAACAGCAGGTCATCGCCCAAGGCCTGAATGCCTATGCCCAGGCGTTGAAGGCTTCCCGCCAACAGCCCACCGAAACAGCGGCCTCCAGGATTCAAATCACCCTCGGATACCGACCCGGCCTGATCGGACGCATGACGCAGATGCATGCAAGCTACTACTCGCGCCATGCCGGTTTCGGCCAGTTCTTCGAGAGCAGGGTTGCAACCAACATTGCCGAGTTTGCTGGACGGCTGGGGAATCCGCGCAACGCGGTCTGGGTCGCGGAAAACGCGGGCCGAATCGTAGGGTCGGTGGCTATCGACGGCGAGGACCTCGGGAACGATGAAGCTCACCTGCGCTGGTTCCTGCTGGATGATGGCTGCCGTGGTGGGGGTATAGGTCGCCGGCTACTCACTGAAGCAGTCGCTTTCTGTGACCGGCAGAACTTCTCGGCAATCCAGTTGCACACGTTCAAAGGACTGGAAGCCGCCCGGCACCTCTACGAATCGCTAGGCTTCGAACTGACTCATGAAGAGCAAGGCAGCCAATGGGGCTCGACGGTTACGGAACAGCAGTTCACGCGTAAACGCTGACAATGGGACCGAGTGGCGGGGTAAGCAAAGGCAGGGAGGGCTAGGCGTACGGTGCGTCACGCTTTGGATCACCAGGCGGTGAAGAGCGAAAGCCGTTCGAGAGCAGGACTTCGAGAGAAATGGAGGCAGCCCCACCAGCCACACCCCGGCACTCGATGTTCCCGCTGTGGCTGCTCCCTTCCGGGCCTGACCAGGTTAACGGGTAATCAATGCGGGGGGACCGGTGGGGCCACCATAACGCAGCTCATCAGGTGACGAGCCGCGCCATTGTACCGTTACGGGGGGAAGTTACAACCTTTGATGGCAAAAAAACCATCATTTCTCAAGGACTTGTCCGCCAGGGATGAGGTTCTCGGGGATTTGTGCCGGCCTCATCGCGGGACGAGCCCGCTCCCACAGGATAAATGCAAAGGCGCACCTGTGGGAGCGGGCTCGTCCCGCGATGAGGCCAGGGCAGGCAACATCAGACCGTGATGCCCTGCCCCGCCAGGAACGCGACGAAGGCCTCTTCGTCCAGCACCTTGACCCCCAGCTCACTGGCCTTGGCCAGCTTCGACCCCGCCCCCGGACCTGCCACCACGCAGTGGGTCTTGCCGGACACCGAACCCGCCACCTTGGCGCCGAGGCTTTCCAGCTTGTCCTTGGCGATGTCGCGGCTCATGCGCTCCAGGGTGCCGGTCAGCACCCAGGTCTGACCGGCCAGGGGCAGGCCCTCGGTGGTTTTCTTCTCGCTGTGCCAGTGCATGCCGAACGCTTGGAGCTGGGCTTCGATGGCGCGGGCGAGTTGCTGGTTGGCCTCGACCTTGAAGAACTCGCGCACGGCATCGGCCTGCTTGGTATTCAGGGCCTGGCGCAGGTCGATACCGTCGGCGGCGATGATCTTGTCGAGGGTGCCGAGCTTGTCCACCAGCTTCTCGGCGCCGGTCGGGCCGACCGAGGGGATATCGAGCTTGGCGATCATGCCGGCAAGGGTGGTGCTGGCGGCGAACTCCGCCGCCAGCTCGCCCTGGTCCTGTAACTGCATGCCGCTGTCGAGCAACTGCTGGATGACTTCGCGGTTGTGCGCATCCTCGAAGAAGTTATGGATCTCGTAGGCGACTTCAAGGCCGATGTCCGGCAGGTAGGTCAGCACCTGCGGCAGCGCCACCTGCACCCGCTCCAGGCTGCCCAGGGAGCGGGCCAGGACCTTGGCGGTCTCCTCGCCCACATCGGGGATGCCCAGGGCGAAGATGAAGCGCGCGAGCGGCGGGCGCTTGCTCGCCTCGATGGCTTCGAGCAGCTTGCGGCTGGAGACTTCGGCGAAGCCCTCCAGCTCGACGATCTGCTCGAACTGCAGCTTGTACAGGTCTGCCGGGGAACCGATCAGGCCTTCGTCGACCAATTGCTCGACGCTCTTCTCGCCAAGGCCGTCGATGTCCATCGCCCGTCGCGATACATAGTGAATGATCGCCTGCTTGAGCTGGGCGCCACAGGCCAGGCGGCCGACGCAGCGATACACCGCCCCTTCGCTGGTGGTCTCCTTGCCCTTGCTGCGCTTGACCAACTGCGTGCGCTCGACCTGCGAGCCGCACACCGGGCAGGCGCTCGGCACCTCGACCGGGCGAGCGTCATCAGGGCGACGATCGAGCACCACCTGCATCACCTGCGGGATCACGTCACCGGCACGGCGGATGATCACCGTGTCACCGATGCGCAGGCCCAGGCGGGCGATCTCGTCCATGTTGTGCAGGGTGGCGTTGGACACGGTCACCCCGGCCACCTTGACCGGTTTGAGGCGAGCGACCGGCGTCACCGCGCCGGTACGGCCGACCTGGAACTCGACGTCCAGCACCTCGGTGAGCTCTTCCATGGCCGGGAACTTGTGGGCGATGGCCCAGCGCGGCTCACGCGCACGGAACCCAAGCTCGCGCTGGGCCGCCAGGCTGTTGACCTTGAACACCACGCCGTCGATCTCATAGGGCAGCGCGTTGCGGCGGGCGCCGATGTCCTGGTAATAGGCCAGGCATTGTTCGATACCGGCGGCGTGCTTGAGCTCAGGGCTGATCGGCATGCCCCAGACCTTGAGCTGCTCGAGGATGCCGATATGGCTGTCGCCGACGCTCGCTGAAGTCTGGCCGATGCCATAGCTGCAGAATTCCAGCGGGCGGCTGGCGGTGATCTTCGAGTCCAGTTGACGCAGGCTGCCAGCGGCAGCGTTGCGGGGGTTGGCGAAGGTCTTGCCGCCGATTTCGGCCTGAGCGGCATTGAGCCGCTCGAAGCCCGCCTTGCTCATGTACACCTCGCCACGCACTTCGAGCACTTCGGGCCAGCCGCTGCCATGCAGCTTCAACGGAACGTTGCGGATGGTGCGCACGTTGGTGCTGATGTCTTCGCCGGTCGTGCCGTCGCCACGGGTGGCGCCCTGCACCAGCTGGCCGTCGCGGTACAACAGGCTCACCGCCAGGCCATCGAGCTTGGGCTCGCAGCTGTAGTCCACCGCCTCGGCCTGGTCGAGCCCTTCGACCACGCGCCGCCCGAACTCACGCAGGTCAGCCTCTTCGAAGGCGTTGCCCAGGCTGAGCATGGGGATCTCGTGGCGCACCTGGGTGAAGGCCGCCAAGGCTGCACCGCCGACGCGCTGGGTGGGCGAGTCGGGGGTGACCAGGTGTGGGTTCTCGGCTTCCAGGGCCTTGAGTTCGTTGAACAGCCGGTCGTATTCGGCGTCGGGCACACTGGGCTCGTCCAGCACGTAGTAGCGATAGTTGTGCTGGTCGAGTTCGGCGCGCAGTTCGTGGATTCGGTTTTCGGCGTTCATCTTTCAGGTCTCTTGCAAAGCAAAAGAGCAGCCTGGGTGATGCCGGCACGGATCGGGATGCTGTTCAGCATGTACTGACCTCATCACCGGACAAGCCGGACGCCGCACCGCCGCTCCCACAGACAATCGTGTATCTGTGGGAGCGGCGGTGCGGCGTCCGGCTTGTCCGGCAATGGGGCCGGCACAGGCAATGACATCTGCCGAACCGACCAGCAATCCCCATGGGCTGCTCTTGAGTCTGGATCTATCAGCGCTTCTGGGTCAGCGCACGGCGCTCGAACTCGACGATACGCTGGCGGTAGTGCTCGATGGTCTGCGCGGTCAGTACGCTGCGCTGGTCATCCTTGAGCTCACCGTCGAGCTCGTGGGCCAGCTTGCGCGCGGCGGCAACCATCACGTCGAAGGCCTGCTTCGGATGACGCGGGCCGGGCAGGCCGAGGAAGAAGCTGACCGCACGGGTGCTGAAATGGTCGATGTCATCCAGGTCGAATATGCCTGGCTTGACTGCGTTGGCCATGGAGAACAGCACCTCGCCGTGACCGGCCATGCTTTCGTGGCGATGGAAGATGTCCATCTCGCCGAAACGCAGGCCGCTTTCCAGGATGTTCTGCAGCAACGCCGGGCCCTTGAAGCCACCTTCGTCACGGGAGATGACGCTGATCACCAGCACCTCTTCGACCGGAGGCAACTCCTTGGCGGCGTTGTTGCTCGTGGCGAAACCGCTGTTGCGGTTATTGTCGGCGCTGAAGTCGTCATCGCTGTCGGCGAACAGATCGGGCTCGCGCGGTTCAGCGACCAGATTCAGGTCGCCCTGCTGCGACTCGGCAGCAGCACGCTTGCCACGCTTGGGCGCCTTGGCCGGCTTTGGCTCGCGCTCGCGTTCACGGGCCGGGGCGCTCATCGACGGCAGGTCGGTTTCGTCCAGCTCCGGCTCTTTATGCGTGTCCAGGACGCGCGCAGGGCCGAGCACCTCGGCACTGCCCTCGTCGTCCGGGAGGTTGGAATAGCTACGATCCAGACGGAACTTCAACTTGCCCTTGCCGCCGCGCATGCGGCGCCAGCCGTCGAAAAGAATACCGGCGATGACAATGATGCCGATGACGATCAGCCACTCGCGCAGACCGATTTCCATGTAATCCCGTGCCTCTATAAAAATATGCTTGAAAACAAAGGCTTCAAAGCCCTTTAACACGTGGCGCCAACTCTATGTTCTGACAGGCGTTTTACCCACGCAAAAAACGAGTGACATTAAGCTAGCACGACCAAAGACAACTTTACACCGTCTGTCGCACATGCAAGGCGCATTTGCCTACAGATATCGCCCAATCTTCATGCATCAGGCGTCAACCATGGCCATGGCCTCCTCCACATCAACTGCAACAAGACGTGAACAACCGGGCTCATGCATGGTGACTCCCATCAATTGATCGGCCATTTCCATGGCAATCTTGTTATGCGTAATGTAGACGAACTGCACGGTCTCGCTCATTTCCTTCACCAACCGGGCGTAACGCCCGACGTTGGCATCGTCCAGCGGCGCATCGACTTCATCGAGCATGCAGAACGGTGCCGGGTTCAGCTTGAAGATGGCGAACACCAACGCCAATGCGGTCAGTGCCTTCTCGCCGCCGGACAGCAAATGGATGGTGCTGTTCTTCTTGCCCGGCGGGCGCGCCATTATCGTCACCCCTGTATCGAGTAGATCTTCGCCCGTCAGTTCCAGATAAGCGCTGCCGCCACCGAAAACTTTTGGGAAAAGTGCCTGTAATCCGGCATTTATCTGATCAAAGGTATCCTTGAAACGGTTTCGGGTTTCCTTGTCGATCTTGCGGATGACGTTCTCGAGCGTCTCCAGCGCCTCGACCAGGTCAGCGTTCTGAGCATCGAGATAGCGCTTGCGCTCGGACTGCTGCTCGTACTCCTCGATTGCCGCCAGGTTGATCGCACCCAGGCGCTGGATCCGCGCTTCGGTCTGCTCCAATTCCTGCTCGGTACCCTGCTCGCTGGCTTCGGGCTCGAGCGTGGCGAGCACACCCTGCAGGTCGTAACCGTCGGCGAGCAGTTGCTCTTGCAAGGTCTTGCGCCGCACATCCAGGCCCTGGGACTCAAGGCGTGACTGCTCCAGTTGCCCGCGCAACAACTGGGCCTGCTGTTCAGCCTGGGCACGGCGTTTTTCGACGTCGCGCAGTTCGCGATCGGCCTCGTCCATGTGCAGGCGCGCCTGGCGCATTTCCTCATCGACACTCATGCGCCGTTCGAGCAGCTCTTCGAGCTTCAGGCGCAACTCTTCCAGCGGCGCCTCGCCCTCTTCAAGATTGAGGCTCAACTGCTCCTGGCGCTCGCTCAAGCGTGCAGCTTGCTGCTCAAGACGCTCCAGGGCCTGGCGCGTGGAGTCGTGCTGGGCACGCAGGGAACCCAGGCGCACCGCCAACTGGTGGGCATGGTCCTTGTGCTGACGGGCCTCCTGGCGGACGCGATCGAGGGTTTCGCGCAGGGTGTCGCGACGGGCCATCAGTTGTTCACGCTGCTCGGTGTCCTGGGCCATGAGATCCAGGGCCTCCTGCAGCACCAGGCGCGCCTCGCCCAGTTGCTCATGCTCCAGGGCGCGTTGTTCCTGGAGTTCGGCCAGTTCTTCCTGCAAGCGGCGGCGGCGCAGCTCCAACTGTTCGGCACGAGCACGCCCGGCAGACAGGCTCGCCTTCAGCTCGCCAAGCTGACGGTTTTCGTCCTGGCTGCGGCGGCGCAGTTGCTCGCGCTGCTCTTCCTGGTCGAGCTGTTGCTCGCGAAGGTCTTGCAGCTGCTGCGTGAGCTGTTCGAGCAACGCCTCGTGCTCCAGTTGCTCATGGCCGAGGCGCTCGATCTCCTGCCCTCGCGCCAATACGCCACCCTGGGACTCGCCACCACGGCTGACCCGCAGGAAATGCCGGCCCACCCAGTAGCCATCACGGCTGACCAGGCTGTGGCCCTCTTCAAGCGTGGCGCGCAGGGCCAGGGCCTGCTCCAGGGATTCGACCGGCTTGACCTGGCCGAGCCAGGGTGCCAGATCGATGCGTCCGTCGACCTTGTCCAGCAGGCTGCCGGGCAGGCGCGCACCCTCGCCGCTCGCCTGCAGCAGGCGCAGGTCGCCCTGCTCCAGGGCGGCAAAATCAAGTGCAGCAAAATCGTCCACCAGCACCGCCTGCAGGTCGGCACCCAGTACGGTCTCCACCGCCAGCTCCCAACCGGGCTCCACACGCAGCCCTTCAGCCAGGCGCGGGCGGCTGCCCAAGCCCTGCCCCTGCAGCCATTCAGCCGCGCCACTGCCGGGTTCGAGGGCCGCTTGCTGCAGGGCCTCCAGTGACGCCAGACGCCCGCCCAGGCGCTGCAATTCACCCTGCTGTTGCTGCTGGGCCTGGGTCGCCTGCTGCAGTTGCTCGCGCATAGCCTCAAGCCGCTCGACTACCTGCTGCTCCTGCAACTGCAACGCTTCGAGCTGCAACTCGCTGCCAGCCACCTGCTCCGACAGTTCGAGCATGGCGGCGTCCTGGGGATCGGCGCCCAGTTGCTGGTTCTCTTCGCTCAGCTTGCGCTGGCGCTCGGCCAGACGTTCCAGGCTGCTCTCCAACTGCTGCAGGCGTGCCTGCTGGACCTCGGCCTGACGCCGTGGCTCGGCGGAGCGGGTATTGAAATCGTCCCACTGAGCCTGCCAGCCGTGCATGCCCAGCTCGGCCTCCTCGAGCGTCGCAGCGGACTCTTCGGCGGCGGCGAGGGTCATTTCCTGCTCGGGCTCGAGCATCGCGAGATCTTCGGCCAGGGTCGCCAGCAGGGTGCGGTCGTGGCCCAGGTGCGACTCGGTTTCCAGGCGCGTGCGCTCGGCTTCCTTGAGATCATCCTGCAACTGGCGCAGGCGCTGCTGGCCGTGCTGGATGCTCTGCTCGACCCGGGCGATATCGCCCGCTACGGAATAGAAGCGCCCCTGCACCTGGTTGAACCGCTCGGACAGCTCATGGTGCCCGTCGCGCAGGCGTTCGATGCTGGCATCGGCATTGCGCTGCTCGGCCACCAGTGCCTCGAAGGCCACTTCCTGGTCACCGATGATGCTTTCGCGCTGGCGCACGCGCTCATCCAGTGCACGCCAGCGCAGTGCCGACAAGCGCGCCTTGAGTTGGCGCTCCTGGGCCTTGTATTCGCGGAATTTCTCGGCGGCCTGGGCCTGGCGATGCAGGCGTTCGAGCTGGCGCTCCAGCTCTTCGCGCAGGTCGGTCAGGCGCGCCAGGTTCTCCTGGGTGCGGCGGATGCGGTTCTCGGTCTCGCGGCGACGCTCCTTGTACTTGGAGATGCCCGCCGCTTCCTCGATGAAGTTGCGCAGCTCCTCGGGCTTGGCCTCGATCAGCTTGGAGATCATGCCCTGCTCGATGATCGAGTAGCTGCGCGGGCCCAGGCCGGTGCCGAGGAAGATATCGGTGATGTCACGGCGGCGGCACTTGGTGCCGTTGAGGTAGTAGGTGTTCTGTGCGTCGCGGGTCACCTTGCGACGGATGGAGATCTCGGCATAGGCGGCGTATTCACCGACCAGCGTGCTGTCGCTGTTGTCGAACACCAGCTCGATGCTCGCCTGGCTCACCGGCTTGCGCCCGGAGGAGCCGTTGAAGATGACATCGGTCATCGACTCGCCACGCAGGTTCTTCGCCGAGCTTTCGCCCATCACCCAGCGTACGGCGTCGATGATGTTGGATTTGCCACAGCCGTTGGGCCCGACCACCGCCGCCATGTTGCTGGGGAAATTGACCGTGGTGGGGTCGACGAACGACTTGAACCCGGCCAGGCGAATGCACTTGAGGCGCATCGGTCAGGCCTGCGCCAGCGCAGCCAACACCAGCTCGCAGCTGCGTTGGCAATAGGCGATCAGCACCTCGCGGATACGCGGCAGGTCGCGCAGCAATACTGCCTCCAGCAGGCGGGCGAACAGGTCGACGTAGTCGTCCATGCTGGCCTGGCGTTGATCCAGCGCCAGGTAGTAGGCGCGGCTCATGGCCGGCTGCAGGTTCTCCACGGTCTCCTGCAGGTAAGGGTTGCGTGCGAAGGGGAAGGCGGCGCGCATGACGGCGAAACTTTCGGCGACGAAGGCCTTGATGTCCAGGTTGTTGCGAGCCTGGTGCAGGCGCTGCTGGATCTCCAGGAACGGCAGCAGGTCGGTCTCGCTGCGCCACTGCTGGGCGACGGCGTTGCCCAGCAGGATGTACAGCTCGCCCATGAGGCTGCACAGGCTGCGCACACTGTGCTCGTCGAGCTCGGTGACGTGGGCTCCGCGACGCGGCAGGATCGCTACCAGATGACGACGTTCAAGAATCAGCAGCGCTTCGCGTACCGAGCCGCGGCTGACATTCAGGGCCTGGGTGACCTTCTGCTCCTGGATGCGCTCGCCGGGTGCAAGCTCGCCGCGAATGATCCGCTCGGCCAGGTAGTGGGCAATTTGCTCGGAGAGGCTGTCCGGCGCCTTGAACGTCATGATTTTCCTTCGGAATCGAAAACGGGGCACGAAAGGCGCGATTGTAGCGCACTCGCCGGGCTTGCGCGCAGCGGCGCGCGAGGCTTTGTGCGACCTGTCGGTCAGTCGCAGTGCCCGGCGCGATCTATGCTTGTAAAGAGACAGGGTTGGGCGGCCAGAACCCGGCATGGGCAAAATCTTGACCTTTGGGTCAGAAAAATATTGACCTCAAGGTCAGCCCTTGCTTAGAGTCCGCCCAACAACAATAAAACCATTACGAGGCCTTCCCCGTGATCCAGTTTCTCGTCAACCAGGAGCTGCGCAACGAGCACGCCCTGGACCCGAACATGACGGTGCTGCAGTACCTGCGCGAGCACCTGGGCAAACCCGGCACCAAGGAAGGCTGCGCCAGCGGCGACTGCGGCGCCTGCACCGTGGTCGTGGGCGAACTGACCCCGGATGACCTGGGCCAGCCGACGCTGCGTTATCGCAGCCTCAACTCCTGCCTGACGTTCGTTTCCTCCTTGCACGGCAAGCAACTGATCAGTGTCGAGGGCCTCAAGCACCAGGGCGAGCTGCACAGCGTGCAGAAGGCCATGGCCGACTGCCACGGCTCGCAGTGCGGCTTCTGCACTCCAGGCTTCGTCATGTCGCTGTTCGCCCTGCAGAAGAACAGCAGCGGCCACGACCTGCACCAGGCCCAGGAAGCCCTGGCCGGCAACCTGTGCCGCTGCACCGGCTACCGGCCGATACTCGACGCCGCCGAGCAGAGTTGCGCACGCCCCTGCCAGGACCAGTTCGACGCCCAGCAGGCGCAGACCATCGCCCGTCTCCAGGCCATCGCCCCGCAGCAGACCGGCGAGCTCAACAGTGGTGACAAGCGCTGCCTGGTCCCGCTGACCGTCGCCGACCTGGCCGACCTGTACAGCTCGCACCCCGAGGCACGCCTGCTCGCAGGCGGCACCGACCTGGCACTGGAAGTCACCCAGTTCCACAAGACCCTGCCGGTGATGATCTATGTCGGCCATGTCGCCGAGCTCAAGCGCATCGACAAGACCAGCAGCCACCTGGAAATCGGCGCCGCCACCCCGCTCACCGACTGCTATGGCGCGCTGAACGAGGAATACCCCGACTTCGGCGCCCTGCTGCACCGCTTCGCTTCGCTGCAGATCCGCAACCAGGGCACCTTGGGCGGCAACATCGGCAACGCCTCGCCGATCGGCGACTCGCCACCCCTGCTGATCGCCCTCAACGCACACATCGTCCTGCGCCAGGGCGATCGCCAGCGCACGATGGCGCTGGAAGACTATTTCATCGACTACCGCATCACGGCCCGCCAGGACAGCGAGTTCATCGAGAAGATCCTGGTGCCACGCGCCAGCAACGACTGGACGTTCCGCGCCTACAAGGTGTCCAAGCGACTGGACGATGACATTTCTGCGGTATGCGCAGCGTTCAACCTGAACATCGAGAACGGCGTGGTCGCCGGCGTGCGCATCGCCTTCGGTGGCATGGCAGCGATTCCCAAGCGTGCCCGTGCCTGCGAGGCGGCACTGCTTGGCAAGCCCTGGAACCAGGCGAGCATCGAGCGCGCCTGCCAGGCACTGGCCGAAGACTTCAGCCCGCTGACGGATTTTCGCGCCAGCAAGGAATACCGCCTGCTGACCGCGCAGAACCTGCTGCGCAAATACTTCATCGAACAGCAATCGCCGTACATCGAGACCCGGGTGACCGCTTATGTCTAACCATCACGCCGTCAAGAGCCAGGCCGAGATGGCCGAACTGTTCAGCCAGGACCTGACCAGCGGGGTCGGTCGCAGCGTCAAGCACGACAGCGCCGACAAGCACGTGTCAGGTGAAGCGGTGTACATCGACGACCGCCTGGAATTCCCCAACCAGTTGCACGTCTATGCGCGCACCGCCGACCGTGCTCACGCGCGCATCCTGCGCATCGACACGACCCCCTGCTATCAGTTCGAAGGCGTGCGCATCGCCATCACTCACGAGGACATCCCTGGGCTCAAGGATATCGGCCCGGTCGTCGCAGGCGATCCGCTGCTGGCCATCGACAAGGTCGAGTTCTTCGGCCAGCCGGTGCTCGCCGTCGCCGCCCGCGACCTGGACACCGCTCGCCGCGCCGCCTTGGCGGCCATCGTCGAGTACGAGGACCTGGAACCGGTGCTCGATGTGGTCGAGGCCTTGCGCAAGAAACATTTCGTGCTCGACAGCCACACCCACCAGCGCGGCGACTCGGCCAAGGCCCTGGCCAGTGCCCCGCATCGCCTGCAAGGCACCCTGCACATCGGCGGCCAGGAGCACTTCTACCTCGAAACCCAGATTTCTTCGGTAATGCCTACCGAAGACGGTGGCATGATCGTCTACTGCTCGACGCAGAACCCCACCGAGGTGCAGAAGCTGGTCGCCGAAGTGCTCGACGTGCCGATGAACAAGGTGGTGCTGGACATGCGCCGCATGGGCGGCGGTTTTGGTGGCAAGGAAACCCAGGCCGCCAGCCCCGCTTGCCTGTGCGCGGTGATCGCGCGCCTCACCGGGCAGCCGACCAAGATGCGTCTGCCGCGGGTCGAGGACATGACCATGACCGGCAAGCGTCACCCGTTCTACGTCGAATATGACGTCGGCTTCGATGATGAAGGCCGCCTGCACGGCATCGAATTCGACCTGGCCGGCAACTGCGGTTATTCGCCGGACCTGTCCGGCTCGATCGTCGACCGCGCCATGTTCCACTCCGACAACGCCTACTACCTGGGCGATGCTACGGTGAACGGCCACCGCTGCAAGACCAACACCGCGTCGAACACCGCCTACCGCGGCTTCGGCGGCCCGCAGGGGATGGTCGCCATCGAGCAGGTGATGGACCACATCGCCCGCCACCTGGCGCTCGACCCACTGGCGGTGCGCAAGGCCAACTACTACGGCAAGACCGAACGCAACGTCACCCACTACTACCAGACCGTCGAGCACAACCTGCTCGAAGAAATGACCGCCGACCTGGAAGCCAGCAGCGACTATGCCGAGCGGCGCAAGTCGATCCGCCAGTTCAACGAACACAGCCCGGTGCTGAAGAAGGGCCTGGCTCTGACCCCGGTGAAGTTCGGTATCTCGTTCACGGCCACCTTCCTCAACCAGGCGGGCGCCTTGATCCACATCTATACCGACGGCAGCATCCACCTCAACCACGGCGGCACCGAGATGGGCCAGGGCTTGAATACCAAGGTCGCCCAGGTGGTGGCGCAGGTGTTCCAGGTCGATTTCAACCGCATCCAGATCACTGCCACCAACACCGACAAGGTGCCCAACACCTCGCCAACGGCGGCGTCCAGCGGCGCCGACCTGAACGGCAAGGCGGCGCAGAACGCGGCCGAGATCCTCAAGAAACGTCTGACCGAGTTCGCCGCACGGCACTACCAGGTCACCGAGGAAGATGTCGAGTTCCGCAACGGCCATGTACGCGTGCGCGACCAGTTGCTGAGCTTCGAGCAACTGGTGCAACAGGCCTACTTCGCGCAGGTGTCGCTGTCGAGCACGGGCTTCTACCGCACGCCGAAGATCTTCTACGACCGCAGCCAGGCGCGCGGCCGGCCGTTCTACTACTTCGCCTTTGGCGCCGCCTGCGTCGAAGTGATCGTCGACACCCTGACCGGCGAGTACAAGATGCTGCGCGCCGACATCCTGCACGACGTCGGCGACTCGCTGAACCCGGCGATCGACATCGGTCAGGTCGAGGGTGGCTTCATCCAGGGCATGGGCTGGCTGACCACAGAGGAGCTGGTGTGGAATGCCAAGGGCAAGCTGATGACCAACGGCCCGGCGAGCTACAAGATCCCGGCGGTGGCCGACATGCCCCTGGACCTGCGCGTGAAGCTGGTGGAAAACCGCAAGAACCCCGAGGACACGGTGTTCCATTCCAAGGCCGTGGGCGAGCCGCCGTTCATGCTCGGTATCGCGGCCTGGTGCGCGATCAAGGATGCGGTGGCGAGCCTCGCCGACTATCGCGTGCAGCCGCACATCGACGCCCCGGCGACACCCGAGCGGGTGCTGTGGGGGTGCGAGCAGATGCGCAAGGCGGTGGCGCAACAGCAGCCGACCGAACAAGAACTGGAAACCGTCACCCACTGACAGCGAGGGATTCCCTGGGAGCGGGCTTGCCCGCGAATGTGAAGATGGCCTTACCGTCCTCTTCGCGGGCAAGCCCGCTCCTACAGGGCCCTCAGCATGGTTTAGAGAGGCTACATCATGCACCAATGGATCAATGCCCTCGCCGACCACCAGTCCCGCGGCGAACCCTGCATCCTGGTGACCATCATCGAGGAGCGCGGCTCGACGCCACGCAACGCTGGCTCGAAGATGGTGGTCAGTGCCAGCAACCTGTTCGACACCATCGGTGGCGGGCACCTGGAGTTCAAGGCCCTGCACATCGCCCGGCAGATGCTTGCCGAGCAGCGCAGCACACCGCATCTGGAGCGCTTCAGCCTGGGCGCGAGCCTGGGCCAGTGCTGTGGCGGCGTCACGGTGCTGTTGTTCGAACCCATGGCGCCGGTGCAGGCGCAGATCGCGGTGTTCGGCGCGGGCCATGTCGGCCGGGCTCTGGTACCCTTGCTCGCCGCATTGCCCTGCCGGGTGCGCTGGATTGATTCGCGCGAGCAGGAGTTCCCGGCGCTTATCCCCCACGGGGTGACCAAGGTGGTCAGCGAGGAGCCGGTCGACGAAGTGGCCGAACTGCCGCCGGGCAGCTACTGCATCGTCATGACCCACAATCACCAGCTCGACCTGGAACTGACCGCCGCCATCCTCAAGCGCAACGACTTCACCTGGTTCGGCCTGATCGGCTCGAAGACCAAACGGGTCAAGTTCGAACACCGCCTGCGCGAGCGCGGCTACGACGATGCCGTGCTGGCACGCATGCGCTGCCCCATGGGCCTGCCGGAGGTCAAGGGCAAGCTGCCCATCGAGATCGCGGTGTCCATCGCCGGCGAAATCATCGCCACCTACAACGCCTGCTTCGGCCAGCATGACGCTGGCGCCAATGCAGGCCCCATTGCCCAGTTGCTGCCGCCCTCCCGGCGCAGCCAAGCCATTTGACGAGCGCTTTATGACTGCAACCCGCAAAGCCTACCGAGCCGCCATCCTGCACAGCATCGCCGACCCTGCCGAGGTCGGCCTGGAGGCCTCCCACGAATACTACGAAGACGGCCTGCTGGTGGTCGACGAAGGCCGCATCAGCGCCCTGGGGCACGCCACCGACCTGCTGCCGACCCTCGACGCCGATATCGAAGTGGTGCACTACCAGGACGCCCTGATCACCCCGGGCTTCATCGACACCCATATCCATTTCCCGCAGACCGGCATGATCGGCTCCTACGGCGAGCAACTGCTGGACTGGCTGAACACCTACACCTTCCCTTGCGAAAAGCAGTTCGCCGACAAGGCCCATGCCGACAAGGTGGCGAAAATCTTCCTGCAGGAACTGCTGCGCAACGGCACCACCACCGCGCTGGTGTTCGGCAGCGTGCACCCGGAGTCGGTCAACGCCCTGTTCGAGGAGGCCGAGCGCCTGGACCTGCGCCTGATCGCCGGCAAGGTGATGATGGACCGCAATGCCCCCGACTACCTGACCGACACCGCCGAGTCGAGCTACAGCGAGAGCAAGGCGCTGATCCAGCGCTGGCATGGCAAGGCTCGCCTGCACTATGCGGTGACGCCGCGCTTCGCACCCACCAGCACGCCTGAACAACTGGCCATGGCCGGGCAACTGCTCAAGGAGCATCCGGGCGTGTACCTGCACACCCACCTGTCGGAGAACCTCAAGGAGATCGACTGGGTCAAGGAACTGTTCCCCGAGCGCAAGGGCTACCTGGACGTCTACGACCACTTCGAACTGCTGGGCGAGCGCTCGGTGTTCGCCCACGGCGTGCACCTGTGCGACGAGGAATGCCAGCGCCTGGCCGAGACCGGCTCGGCCGTGGCCTTCTGTCCGACGTCCAACCTGTTCCTGGGCAGTGGCCTGTTCAACCTGCCCCAGGCCGAGCGTTTCAAGGTCAATGTCGGGCTGGGCACCGATGTGGGCGCTGGAACCAGCTTCTCGCTGCTCAACACGCTGAACGAGGCGTACAAGGTGATGCAACTGCAGGGTGCGCGCCTGCACCCTTACAAGTCGCTGTACCTGGCGACCCTCGGCGGCGCCCGGGCCCTGCGTCTGGACGACCGCATCGGCAGCCTGCGCGCCGGCAACGATGCCGATTTCGTGGTTCTCGACTACAAGGCCACGCCGCTGCTGGACTACCGCATCCAGCAATCCAACAGCATCGAGGAGACCTTGTTCGTGCTGACCACCCTGGGCGATGACCGTACCGTGCGCGAGACCTTCGCCGCGGGGCGCTCGGTACATCGGCGCTGATGCACAAAGGGCCGCTGCGCGGCCCATCGCGGGACGAGCCCGCTCCTACAGAGAAAGCACCGGGCCCGAGGGGTGTGCTGTACCTGAACTGCCGCAAAGGTTGGATTCATGTCCAACTTGGCAGCAGTCCAACCTGTGGGAGCGGGCTGGTCCTGCGATGGGCTGCACAGCAGCCCTCGGTCATTCATTCAGGCAAACGATCAACCCTTGGCGGCAGCCTTGGGTTTTTTCAGCAGGTGCGAGAACACCGCATGCAGGTCGTCGGACGCGCTGTCTTCGTCAAGGTTGAGCTTGCTGTCGATATGATCCATGTGATGCATCATCAGGCTCACCGCCTGCTCGGCATCGCGCGCCTCGATGGCATCGATCAGCTGCATGTGTTCATCGTACGAGCAATGCGAGCGGTTGCCGCTTTCGTACTGGGCGATGATCAACGACGTTTGCGACACCAGGCTGCGCTGGAAGCTGACCAGCGGTGCATTGCCGGCCGCCTCGGCCAGCTTGAGGTGGAACTCGCCGGAAAGACGGATGCCGGCGCCACGATCGCCACGCGAGAAGCTGTCGCGCTCATCGCGGACCATCTGGCGCAGTTCGTTGAGTTGCTCGCCGGAGGCGTGCTGCACCGCAAGCTCGGTGATGGCGCGCTCGACCATGCGCCGGGAGAAGAACACCTGGCGCGCCTCCTCCACCGTGGGGCTGGCCACGACCGCACCACGGTTGGGTCGCAACAACACCACGCTTTCATGGGCCAGACGCGACAAGGCGCGGCGAATGATGGTGCGGCTGACGCCGAAGATTTCGCCCAGCGCTTCCTCGCTCAACTTGGTGCCCGGCGCCAGGCGCTGTTCGAGAATGGCCTCGAAAATGTGCGCATAGACGATGTCGTCCTGGGTACCGCTGCGGCCGGCCTTGGCTGTGCGCGCAGGTTTCTTCAGAGGTTGCAGCTGTTCGTTCATGGGCACTCGAGCACAAGGGATCGGCCAGTGGAACCTCGACTGTAATACCTGTCAGAGGGTGGCTGGCAAGTCCTGGGGTGAAAAAAGGGATCAAGGTATCTGCGCATTGTACACAGGCTGAGCCGTTTCTGCAGGTGGCCAATACCCATATAGCTGCGTGAGCACAGATTGTGCGAACAAAAGATAAAACATTATTTGCATTCTTTGTACACAAAAGCATAATCCACCGAGCAACTTCCTGACCCAAAAGTCAACAAAGCCGTCAGGCGTCTGCCACCCCCTCGCGGAGCCGCCAAGTGCATGCGCAGGACCAAGGCTCCAGAACAACAAGAAAGACTTGAGGAGTACTCGCTGTGGAAAGCCGCAAATCCGAAGCCCCAACGCTGGATCTCGCTGCGTCGCCCCGACCGGGATGGCTGGAGCGGATCTTCAAACTCCGGCACCACGGCACGACCGTCAGGACCGAAATGATCGCCGGGATGACCACTTTCATCACCATGGCCTACATCATCTTCGTCAACCCCAACATCATGGCCGACGCCGGTATCGATCACGGTGCCGCCTTCGTCGCCACCTGCATCGCCGCCGCCCTGGGCTGCCTGCTGATGGGCCTGTACGCCAACTGGCCGGTGGGCCTGGCACCGGGCATGGGGCTCAACGCCTTCTTCACCTACACCGTGGTCGGCACCATGGGCTACACCTGGGAGGCCGCGCTGGGCGCCGTGTTCGTCTCGGGCGTGCTGTTCATGCTGCTGACCCTGTCGCGGGTGCGCGAGTGGCTGCTCAACAGCATTCCGGTGAGCCTGCGCCATGCCATGGGTGCCGGGGTCGGGCTGTTCCTCGGGCTGATCGGCCTGAAGACCGCCGGCATCATCGTCGACAGCCCGGCGACGCTGATCAAGCTCGGTTCGCTGCATGAGCCCGGACCGCTGCTGGCGGCCGTGTGTTTCCTGATGATCGCGGTGCTGAGCTACCACCGGGTGTTCGGCGCCATTCTCATCAGCATCATCGCCGTGACCCTGGCCGGCTGGGGCCTGGGCCTGGTGCAGTATGGCGGGGTGTTCTCGCTGCCACCGAGCCTGGCACCGACCTGGATGGCCATGGACGTGGCCGGGGTATTCAACGTCAGCATGATCAGCGTGGTGCTGGCCTTCCTGTTCGTGCACATGTTCGACACCGCCGGCACCTTGATGGGCGTGGCGCAGCGGGCGAACCTGGTGGCCCCGGACGGTCGGATCGAGAACCTGTCGCGTGCCCTTAAAGCCGACAGTGCCTCCAGCGTGTTCGGCGCCGCAGTAGGTGTACCGCCGGTGACCAGCTACGTGGAAAGTGCCGCCGGGGTCGCCGCGGGCGGGCGCACCGGCCTGACGGCGGTGGTGGTCGGCCTGCTGTTCGTTGCGGCGATGTTCTTCGCCCCGCTGGCCGGGATGATCCCCGCCTATGCCACGGCCGGCGCGCTGATTTACGTGGCGATGCTGATGATGGGCAGCATGGCGCACATCAACTGGGACGAGGCGACCGACAGCATCCCGGCGATCGTCACCGCGATCATGATGCCGTTGACCTTTTCGGTGGCCGACGGCATCGCCCTGGGCTTCATCAGCTACGTCGTGCTCAAGGCCGGGACCGGCAAGTACAAGGAAATTTCCGCAAGCCTGTGGGTGCTGTGCGTGATCTTCATCGCCAAGTTCGTGTTCCTCTGAAACGTCGCCGGGCCCGCAACGGGCCCGGCCCACCCCAGCCGTCAGGAATTTTTCGGAAACCCAATTGGTCGCCGCACCCCTGGATGGATTAAAGTATCACCCCCTGCCCGGCAACCGCCCTCCCCCAAGCGCCCGGCCCATTTCCAGGAACCGCCGACGATGGAACACCGTGAAGCGCTGATCGCGCTGCGCACCTTTCTCTCCTCCCAGATCCTTGGCCAGGAGAAGCTGGTCGAGCGCCTGCTGATCGTCCTGCTCGCCGACGGGCACATGCTGGTCGAGGGTGCACCGGGCCTGGCCAAGACCAAGGCCATCAAGGAGTTGGCCGAGGGTATCGAGGCGCAGTTCCACCGTATCCAGTTCACCCCCGACCTGCTGCCAGCCGATATCACCGGCACCGAGATCTATCGCCCGGAAACCGGCAGCTTCGTGTTCCAGCAAGGGCCGATCTTCCACAACCTGGTCCTGGCAGACGAGATCAACCGCGCCCCGGCCAAGGTGCAATCGGCACTGCTCGAGGCCATGGCCGAGCGCCAGGTCAGCGTGGGCCGCAGCACCTACGAGCTGTCGCCGCTGTTCCTGGTCATGGCCACGCAGAACCCGATCGAGCAGGAAGGCACCTACCCGCTGCCCGAAGCGCAACTCGACCGTTTCCTCATGCACGTGAAAATCGGCTTCCCCGACGCGGCCGTCGAACGTCGTATCCTCCAGCAGGCCCGTGGCGAGGCGCTGGGCGGCGAGGTCAAGCCGGAGCGCCAGGTCAGCCAGCAGGCGATCTTCGCCGCACGCAAGGAAATCCTCGGCCTGTACATGGCCGATGCCGTTGAGGAATACCTGGTGCAACTGGTCATGGCCACGCGCACCCCGGCCAAGTTCGACAGCGAGCTTGCCGACTGGATCGCCTACGGCGCCAGCCCCCGTGGCTCGATCGCCCTGGACCGCTGCGCACGTGCCCATGCCTGGCTGGCCGGGCGCGACTTCGTCAGCCCGGAAGACATCCAGGCCGTGCTGTTCGACGTGCTGCGCCACCGCGTCATCCTGTCGTTCGAAGCCGAAGCTGCGGGCATCGACCAGGACCGTGTGGTACAGCGTATCCTCGACGTCGTCGCCGTCGCCTGACCCCATGCCCGCCACGCACCTCGCCGAACCCGGCATCCGCATCGGCCTGGCCGAGCTGATCGACATGCGCCACCGCGTGCGCGAGATCCAGCTGTTCTCACGGCCCGGCCAGCGCAGCCCGCTGGTGGGCCTGCACCATTCCAAGCTGCGCGGACGCGGGGTCGACTTCGACCAGGTGCGCGTGTACCAGGCCGGCGACGACGTGCGCAACATCGACTGGCGTGTCACCGCTCGCACGCAGGAACCCCACACCAAGCTGTTCCATGAAGAGCGTGAGCGGCCGATCTTCATCATGGTCGAGCAGAGCCAGCGCCTGTTCTTCGGCTCGGGCCTGATGTTCAAGTCGGTGCTCGCGGCCCAGGCGGCGGCGTTGTTCGGTTGGGCCGCGCTGGGCCATAACGACCGCATCGGCGGCCTGGTGTTCGGCGACAACGAACACCACGAGATCAAGCCCCGGCGCAGCAAGCAGAGCCTGCTGCAACTGCTCAACCGCCTGGCCAAGGTCAACCAGTCGCTGCACACCGAAGCGCTGTCCCAATCCGACAGCCTGGGCCTGGCCTTGCGCCGCGCGCGCGAAGTGCTGCGCCCCGGCAGCCTGGCTATCGTCATCTGCGACGAACGCGCACTCACCCCAGCCGTCGAACAGCACCTGGCAATGCTCTCACGCCACTGCGACGTGCTGCTGATGCCGGTCTCCGACCCTCTCGACCACGCCCTGCCCGCCGCTGGCCTGCTACGCTTCGCTCAACGCGGCGCGCACCTGGAGCTCGACACCCTGGACGCCAACCTGCGCCAGCTCTATCGCCACCAGGCCGAAGCACGTATCGAACGCTGGGAACTGCTGGCGCAGAAAATGCGCGTGGTGCTGATGCCGTTGAGCACCCAGAGCGAAATGATCGAGCAGTTGCGCGAGTACCTCAACCAGCGTCCGGGAAGCGGCCAATGAACCCGCTCGACCAGCTGCAACCCCTGATCGCCCCGCCGGCCATCGGCCTGTGGCCACCGGCGCCGGGCTGGTGGCTGTTGCTGGCCCTGCTGCCGCTGCTCGGCTGGGGGCTATGGCGCCTGCGCCGCTGGCGGCCAGGCCGACGCCAGGCGCCGCCCGCCGAACAGCCGCTGGACCCGATCCGCGTCGAAGCCCTGGCCGAACTCGCCCGCTTGCCGCGCCCCTACGACGGTGCACCGGCGGGTGCCTGGCTGCAGCAGATCAATGCCCTGCTCAAACGCCTGTGCCGCAATCACTACCCTGGCGCCAACAGCCACACGCTCAACGGTCGCCAGTGGCTGGCGTTTCTCGACAACCGCTGTCCAGCCGCGGGCCTGACCCGCTGGATGGTGCTGGTCGAAGGCGCCTACAAGCCCGAGTGCAAGCTCGACGACAAGGCCATCGCCGGGCTCGCCCAGGCGGTCGAGACCTGGATTCGCAAACATGTTTGACCTGGCCTGGCCGTGGATCTTCGCCCTGCTGCCGCTGCCCTGGCTGATGCGCCTGCTGCTGCCTGCCGCCGACAGCGGCGAGCCGGTGCTCAAGGTGGGCTTTCTCGATGAACTTGAAGGCCTTGCCGGGCGCCGCGCCCGCCTCAACCTGCCAACCTGGCGCCAGCAGGCGCCGTTCGTGGTGATCTGGCTGCTTCTGCTGCTGGCGGCCGCCCGGCCACAGTGGCTGGGCGACCCGGTACCGATCGCGGCCAGCGGCCGCGACCTGCTGGTAGCGGTGGACGTGTCGGGCTCGATGGACTTCCCCGACATGCAATGGAAAGGCGACGAAATCAGTCGCCTCGACCTGGTCAAGGCGCTGCTCGGTGACTTTCTCCAGGACCGTGAAGGCGACCGGGTCGGGCTGATCCTGTTCGGCAGCGAGGCCTACCTGCAAGCCCCGCTGACCTTCGACCGACGCACCGTGCGTACCTTCCTCGACGAAGCGCAGATCGGCATCGCCGGCAAGAACACCGCCATCGGTGATGCCATCGGCCTTGCGGTCAAGCGCCTGCGTCAGCGCCCGGCACAGAGCCGGGTGCTGGTGCTGGTGACCGATGGCGCCAACAACGGCGGGCTGATACATCCCCTGACGGCCGCGCGCCTGGCGGCCCAGGAAGGCGTACGCATCTACACCATCGGCATCGGCGCCAACCCCGACGCCAGTGGTACTCCAGGCCTGCTCGGCCTGAATCCGAGCCTGGACCTGGACGAAGCTTCGCTCAAGGAAATCGCCGAGCTCACCCATGGCGCCTATTTCCGCGCCCATGACGGCGCCGAGCTGAACAGCATCGGTGACACCCTCGATCAGCTCGAACCAGTGGCCCAGCAACCCACCCAGGCGCGCACCGCCAGGGAGCTGTATGCCTGGCCGCTGGCCCTGGCGCTGCTGCTCAGCGTCCTGTTGGTGATCGCCGTGCAGTGGCCTGACAATCTGCTGCAACGCGCGCTGCGTCGACCACGCTTTCTGCAGCCCCACCCCGAATGGCGCCAGCGCCTCAAGCGCCTGCGCCTGAGGAGGCGGCGATGATCGAACTCTGGCCACAATGGCTGCGCCCACTCTGGCTGCTGGTGGTGCCCCTGCTCGGCTGGCTGCTGTTCAAGCTCTGGCATCGGCGCAAACGTGCCGGACGCTGGCAGATGATCCTGCCGCAGCAGTTCCATGCAGTGTTGCTCGGGGGCGGCAATGGCAGCACCAGCAAGCTGCCGTGGATCGCCCTGGGCCTGGCCTGGCTGCTGGTGCTCCTGGCCCTGCTCGGGCCCAGCTGGCAGCGCCTGGAAGAAACCCGCCAACGCCCTGCCGACCCGCTGGTGATCCTGCTCGAACTGACCCCGCAGATGCTCGCCGAAGACAGCCCGCCCAACCGTCTGGAACAGGCCCGACGCAAGGTGCTCGACCTGCTCGAACACCGTCGCGACAGCCAGACCGCGTTGATCGTCTATGCCGGCAGCGCACACACCCTGGTGCCACTGTCGGATGACCTGGGCACCACACGCAACCTGCTCGAGGCCGTCGACCCCTCGATCATGCCGCAGCCCGGCCACCGCGCCGACCTGGCAGTGCAAAAGGGCCTGGCATTGCTCGCTCAGAGCGGCCTGGGGCAAGGCCGCGTGCTGCTGATCGGGAGCTCGCTCAGCCAGCAGGAGCGCCAGGGTATCGTCCAGGCCCTGGGTCGCCAGGGCCCCTCTTTGTTGATGCTCGGCGTCGGCACCGCCGAGGGCGCGCCCGTGCGCCAGGCCAGTGGCGAGTACCTCAAGGATGACCAGGGCGCCATCCTCGTCCCACGCCTGGACAGCGCCGAGCTCAAGCGCTTCATCGTCGGCACGGGCGGACGCTACCGGCATGCCCGTATCGACGATCTCGACCTGCGCGGTCTGGGCCTGTTCGACTCCCCCCGCGCCCTGCGCAACGACGGCCAGACCCTGCAACTGGACAGCTGGGCCGACCAGGGCTACTGGCTATTGCTGCCCCTGTTGCTGCTGGCCGCCTGCGCCGGTCGTCGCGGCTGGCTGTTCTGCCTGCCACTGCTGCTGGCCCTGCCCCAACCGAGCCAGGCGTTCGAATTCCAGGACCTCTGGCGTCGCCCCGACCAACAGGGCCAGCACCTGCTGCAACACCAGCGCCCCGCCGAAGCCGCCCAGCGCTTCGAGGATCCGCAGTGGCGCGGCATGGCGCTGTACCAGGCGGGCGACTACACTGGCGCCGCCCAGGCCTTCGCCCAGGGCAACAGCGCCGCGGCCCACTACAATCGAGGCAACGCTCTGGCCCGCGCCGGCGAACTGGATGCCGCTCTGGATGCCTACGAACAGGCACTGGAGCGCCAGCCCGACCTGCAACCGGCGCTGGACAACCAGGCACTGGTGCAACAACTGCTGCAACAACGCGAGGGCCGCGCCGAGCAAAAACCGGACACCAGCGACGCACAACCGACGCCGAGCCGCGACACCGACGGCAACAGCAGCTCGGCGTCCAGCAGTGCCCAGGGCACGCCCGGCAACGACGAACAGAGCCCCGCGCAGGACGGCGGCGACAGCACCAGCAACAGCAACAACCAGGCGTCGTCCGGCAACCAGGGCGGCGATGATGACAGCCTCACCCAGCCGCCGCAGCGGCCCACCTCTACCAGCCTCGACGCCGAACAGCGCCAGGCCCTGGAGCAGTGGTTGCGGGAAATCCCCGACAACCCGGCGCAGCTGCTGCGACGCAAATTCTGGTACGAACAGCAATTGCATCAGGAACCCCAACGATGAGTCGCCTCGGCGTCTTCTTGCTCAGCCTGCTCTGGCTCACCCTGGCTCAGGCCCAACCGGCGCTGCAGGCGAGTGTCGATCGCACCCGCGTGGAAGCCGGCGAAACCCTGGAGCTCACGCTGGAAAGCCAGGATGTCACCCAGTTCGGCAAACCTGACCTGCGCGCCCTGGAGGGCGACTTCGAAGTGCGCGGCACCCGCCAGCTCAACAGCCTGCACACCCTCGATGGCGAAACCCGTGCCAGCACCCGCTGGATCGTCACCCTGCTGCCACGGCGCAGCGGCAGCCTGCAGATCCCGGAGCTGCAACTGGGGCAGTCGCGCAGCCAGGCCATCGAACTGCAAGTGGTACAACCCGACTCCAATCGCCCGGACAGCGCCTCGCAGGTGTTCATCGAGGCGACCCTCGACAGCTCCGAGGTCTACGTCCAGGCCCAGGCGGTACTGACCCTGCGCATCTACCATTCGGTGTCGCTGTACGACGACAGCAACCTCAGCCCGCTGCGTCTTGAGAACGCCAAGGTCGAGCCGCTGGGCGAGTCGCGCACCTACGAAAAAGAAATCAACGGCGTGCGCCATGGCGTGATCGAAACCCGCTACGCGCTTTATCCGCAACAGAGCGGCGCACTGCAAGTGCCTCCCCTGACCTTCACCGCCACCGCTGCCGACAGCGCTGAACCGCCTGCTGGCGGGGCACGCAGCGGGCGCCAGGTGCAGGTCAGCTCGCTGCCGCTTGACCTGCAGGTCAAGGCCATCCCTGCGACCTGGCCTGCCGGTGTAACCTGGCTCCCGGCCCGCAGCCTCAGCCTGGAAGAACGTTGGAACCCCGACCCGAACCAGCAGCCGACGCAGATTGGTGATTCCCTGACGCGCAGCATCACCCTGCGCGCCGAGGGGCTGTCCAGCACGCAGTTGCCACCGCTGCCGGCTACCGAGGTCACTGGCCTGCGCCGTTACCCGGACCAACCCCTGCTGCGCAACGAGATCAATGAACGCGGCATGACCGCCAATCGTGAGGAGCGCGAAGCGCTGGTGCCGATCCACAGTGGCAACCTGATGCTGCCTGCGCTGGAGGTCACCTGGTGGAACACCCTCGAAGACCATCTGGAGCACAGCAGCCTGCCGGCGCGAAGCATCAAGGTCGACGATAACCCGGCGTTGAGCGCCGACACGCCGGTGGGGGATGTCAGCAGCGGATCTGCGCTGCTCTGGCCGTGGCAACTGGCAACGATGATATTGGCGCTGACCACGCTGCTGGGCTTTGCCCTCTGGTGGCGGGCGCGTTCGCAACCGGCGGTATTGCGCGCATCGCAGAGTGGGCCGAGCCCGCGTACGCTGCTCGACGATCTCAAGCGCGCGACCCTCGCCAACGATCCGCAGGCGACGCGCCAGGCGCTGGACGCCTGGGCGCGGCAGCAACCCGAGACCCTGGCGGAGATGGCGGCGCGCTTCGTGCCCTTGTCCAATGCCCTGGATGGGCTCAATGGCGCGCTCTACAGCGAGGCGGGGCAGCATTGGCAGGGGGATGAGTTGTGGCGGGCGATCGGAGATATTCCTTCGGCTCAGCAGGGGTTGCCTGTGGGTGGGGATGGTGGGGGTTTGCCGCCGCTTTATCCCAAGTGATTTTTCACAGTGTTCGCATGTGATTGCGTGAGGGCTGACAGGTGCTCGCCGATAGATTTTTAGCGCCTGTGAGATCGAGCGCCGCCCGCGCGGCGCTCAATCTCATGGGCACTAAAAATCTATCGGCGAACACCTATCAGCCTCAATGCAACCACTTCACCTAACGACCTCGCAGCCACAGCAAAAGCGAACCTGCGCAGCCACTTGGGTTACCATACCCACCCTCCGAGACCCCATCCCAAGCGCAGCCCCGGCCGCTCGCTTGATTCGACACCAACAGGTCCTCCATGCGTCTGTTTCACACCTCCGACTGGCACCTGGGCCAGAGCCTCCACGGCCAGGAACGCGACTTCGAACACGCCTGCTTCCTCGACTGGCTGCTCGGCCAGCTGCGCCTGCGCCAACCCGACGCGCTGTTGATCGCCGGGGATATCTTCGACACGGTCAACCCACCGGTCAAAGCCCAGGAGCGCCTCTACGACTTCATCGTCCAGGCCCACGAACAGCAGCCCAAGCTGGACATCGTGATGATCGCCGGCAATCACGACTCCGGCTCGCGCATCGAATTGCCCGCCGCCCTGATGCGCCGCCTGCGCACTCACGCCCTGGGCCGAGTGCACTGGCTCGACGAAGGCCAGCTCGACGCCGAACGCCTGCTGATCCCGCTGACCAACGCCCGCGGCAAGGTCTGTGCCTGGTGCCTGGCCCTGCCCTTCCTGCGCCCGGCAGAAGTCACCGGCCCGCAACTGGGCGATGACTACCTGCAAGGCATCACCCAGGTGCATCAGCAACTGATCGCCGCCGCCCTTGGCAAGCGCAAGAAGGACCAGGCGCTGATCGCCATCAGCCACGCCCACATGGCCGGCGGCTCGATTTCCGAAGACTCCGAGCGCAGCCTGATCATCGGCAACGCCGAAGCCCTGCCGGCGCGGTTGTTCGACAAGGCCATCAGTTATGTCGCCCTGGGCCACCTGCACAAGCCACAGAAGGTCAACCGGGAGAACCGCATCCGCTACAGCGGCGCGCCTATCCCGCTGTCGTTCGCCGAGATCAACTACCCGCACCAGGTACTGGAGATCGAGCTGGACGGCACCGAGCTGCTCAGCGTCGAACCGCGCCTGGTACCGCGGGCCGTGGCCTTGCAGCGCATGGGCCCGGCACCGCTCGGTGAACTGCTCGAGCAGCTTGCCGAGCTGCCGGTGATCGACCTCCTCGAAGACCCCAACCGCCAGCCGTGGCTGGAAGTGCGGGTACGCCTGGACGAGCCGCAGCCCGACCTGCGCCAACAGATCGAAAGCGCACTGCAGGGCAAGGCAGTGCGCCTGGTGCGCATCAGCGCCGAATATGCTGGGCGCAACGCTCTGGACGAGGACGCACAGGCCTTCGTCGAGCTGTCGCAGATGACCCCGCAGGACCTGTTCGGCCGCGCCTGGGAGCAGGCCTACGGCAGCCCCGTCGATGAACAGACCCTGAGCGACTTCGCCCTGCTGCTGCAGGACGTGCAACTGGAGGAGCAGCCATGAAGATCCTGGCCATCCGCCTGAAGAACCTTGCCTCCCTGGCCGGCCCCATCGACATCGACTTCACTGCCGAGCCCTTGGCCAGCGCCGGGTTGTTCGCCATCACCGGCCCGACCGGCGCAGGCAAGAGCACCCTGCTGGACGCCCTGTGCCTGGCGCTGTTCGGTACGGTGCCACGTCTGAACGAGATCGGCCGCGAAGCCAAGGTGCCGGACGCCGACGGCGAAATCCCTACCTCCGATCCGCGCAACCTGTTGCGCCGCGGCACCGGCAGCGGCTTTGCCGAGGTCGATTTCGTCGGCATCGATGGCAAGCGCTACCGCGCCCGCTGGGAAGCCAACCGAGCGCGTGACAAGGCCAACGGCAAATTGCAGCACAGCCGCCAGAGCTTCTACGACCTGGACGGCGAACAACTGCTGGCCAGCGGCAAGAACGAATACAAGCAACTGGCCGAAGCACGCCTGGGGTTGAATTTCGAGCAGTTCACCCGTGCGGTGATGCTGGCCCAGAGTGAGTTCGGTGCCTTCCTCAAGGCCGACGATCGCGAACGTAGCGAACTGCTGGAAAAGCTCACCAACACGGCCATCTATACCCGCCTGGGGCAGCGCGCCTTCACCCGCTCGCGCGAGGCCTTTGACGCGCTCAAGGCTCTTGAGGAGCGCGCCAGCCACCTGCTGCCGCTGGCTGCCGAGGCCCGTGCCGAACTTGACCTGCGCCTGGAGCAGGCGCAACAGCACTTCAAGGGCGAACAGGCGCGCGAGCGGCAGCTTGAACAACAGTGCGCCTGGCTCAGCGAACAACAGCGCCTGCTGGCCCAACACGCCGAAGCCAGTGAAGCGCTCAAGGCCGCCGAGCACGCCAGCGCACAGCTCAGCGAGCAGCGCATCGACCTGCAACGCCTGGAGCGGCTGGCCCCGCAGCGCCATCAGTTCCACCGTCAACTGGCCCTGGCCGCCCAGCTCACGCCGCTGGCCGCCGAAATCGCCGAGCAGGTACGCCAGCAGACCGAACTGCACACCCGTACTGGCGAACTGGAGCAGGCGCAGCTCGCGGCACGCGACGCGCTCACGCAATGCCAGGCGCAGCACAGTGAGAACGCTCCCCGCCTGCGCCAGGCCTTTGCCGCCCAGGACGGCCTCACCCGCCTCGACCAGGACCTGGCAAAACAGCACTCGGCCTGCCAGCAGGCTGAGCAGGACCTTGCCGAAAGCCAGCAGCACCTGCAGCAGTTGGAACAGAACCAGCAGCGCAGCCTGGAACAACTGGCTCTGATCGACACCGCGCTGGCCGACAGCCAACACCTGGCGGGCCTGGCCAATGCCTGGCAGGCCTACCTGCCGCAGCTCAAGCAGGTGATGCTGATCGGCGGCCGTCTGGCCAAGGGTCGCGAAGAACTGCCAGGCTTGCAGGCGCAGGCCAGCCAGGCCAATACCCAGCTGCAAACCCAGCGCGACAGTTTCGAACTGCTGTTCCGCGAAGCCAAGGCCGAACCCCAGGCCCTGGCCGAACAGATCGACTTGCTCGGCGGCATGCTGCAGGACAACCGCAAGCAGCAGCGTGCTGTCGAGGAACTGTCGCGCCTGCACGGTCGCGAGATGGAACTGCGCCAGCAGCTCGACGCCCTGCGTGAGCGGCAGCAACAGGCCATGCAGCAGCGCCAGCAACTGATCAGCGACGGCACATCGGCCAAGGCCCGACTGGAAACGGCAGAACAGGCGCTCGCCCTCACTCGCCAGTTGCTCGATCGCCAACGCCTGGCGCGCAACACCAGCGTCGAAGAATTGCGCGGCCAACTGCGCGACGGCGAACCCTGCCCGGTTTGCGGCAGCGCCGAGCATCCGTTCCACCAGCCCGAAGCGCTGTTGCAGAGCCTCGGCCGCCATGACCAGGCCGAAGAAGAGGCCGCGCAGCAACAGGTCGAGGCCCTCAACGGTCAGCTGGTGGAGCTGCGCACCCAGTTGGGCGTGGTCAACGCCCAGCTCAAGGATTTCCAACAGCAGCAACAGCAACTCGGCGAACAGCTGCAGCCCTTGGTCGCACAGGTGCAGGCCCACAGTCTGTGGCCAGCCCTGGCACCGCAGGACGACAAGGCTCGCAGCGCCTGGCTCGACAGCCAACTGCGGCGCCTGGACGAGGAAATCGGCAAGGACGAGAAGCGCCAGAGCGCCCTGCTCGCCCTGCAAAAGGACGCCGCCCGCCTCACCCAGCAGTTGCAGGCGGCGCAGGAGGCCCAGCAACAGGCCCAGCGCCATCTGGAGCAACAGCACCAGGCCTTGGCCAACGACGAGCAACAACTGGAACAAGGGCTGAAGGACCTCGCCAGCGTACTGCCGGACGACGTGCTCAAGGCCCTGAGCGACGACCCGACCCACGCTTTCGTCGCCCTCGACCAGCAGATCACCCAGCGCCTGCAGCAGCTCGAACAGCGCAAGGACGAACAGGAAGAACAGCAGGCGCGCCAACTCCAGTTGGACAAGCTGCGCGATCAGCATCAAGCACGGCTGGACACCCAGGAACAACTGCGCCAGCAACTCGCCGCCCTCGAGGCCCAGCGACAGCAGGCCCAGGCCGCGCTGGCCGAGTTGCTCGGCGAACAGCCCAGCGCCGAAGCCTGGCAACAGCATATGGACGCGCAACTGGAGCAGGCACGAGCGCTCGACGCCGATACCGCACAACACCTGCAGACGCTGCGCACCCAAGGCGTGCAGTTGGCCAGTGAGCTCAAGGCCAACGGCAATCGCCAGCAGGCACTGGAACAGGAGCACCAGCAACTGCACGGCGACATCGCCCAATGGCGCGCCGAACACCCTGAGTTGGACGACGTCGGTCTGGAGCGCCTGCTGGCCATCGACGACGCCGCCGTCAGCGCGCTGCGCCAGCACCTGCAGGACGTCGACAAGGCCGTCGAGCAGGCGCGGGTGCTGCTGCACGAGCGCGAACAGCGCCTGCAACAGCACAGCGCCGATTCGACCGTCCAGGCGTCGGCCGAAGACCTGCAGCAGAGCCTTGGCGAACTGCGCGAGCAATTGGCCATCCACGAACAGCACTGCGCCGAACTGCGCGCCCAACAGGCCGACGACCAGCGTCGCCAGCAGGCGCACCAGGCACTCGCCGACGACATCGACAAGGCCCGTGGCGAGCGCCAGCGCTGGGGCCGGCTCAATGACCTGATCGGCTCGGCCTCAGGCGATGTGTTCCGCAAGATCGCCCAGGGCTACAACCTCGACCTGCTGCTGCACCACGCCAACAATCAGTTGCGCCAGTTGGCCCGGCGCTATCGTCTCAAGCGCGGTGGCAGCGCCCTCGGCCTGTTGGTGCTGGACACCGAGATGGGCGACGAACTGCGCTCGGTGCACTCGCTGTCGGGCGGTGAGACCTTCCTGGTCTCGCTGGCACTGGCACTGGGGTTGGCGTCGATGGCCTCGAGCACCCTGCGCATCGAGTCGCTGTTCATCGACGAAGGCTTCGGCAGCCTGGACCCCGAGTCCTTGCAGCTGGCCATGGATGCGCTCGACGGCCTGCAGGCCCAGGGGCGCAAGGTCGCGGTGATTTCCCACGTGCAGGAGATGCATGAGCGCATTCCGGTACAGATCCAGGTACGCCGCCAGGGCAATGGCCTGAGCGATGTCGAGGTCTGCGGGTGATCCTCTATTCATTCCGCCGTTGCCCCTGGGCCATGCGTGCGCGCCTGGCCCTGCGTTATGCAGGCTGTGACGTGGAAGTTCGCGAGGTGGCGCTCAAGGACAAGCCGGCCGAACTGCTGGCCCTGTCGCCCAAGGGCACGGTGCCGGTGCTCGATACCGGGGAACGGGTGCTGGAGGAGAGTCTGGACATCATGCGCTGGGCGCTGGCGCATGACGACCCGCAAGACTGGCGGCTGCTGGCCGATCCACTGGCGGCTGAACGGGGGGAAGCGCTGATCGCGCGCAATGACCGGGATTTCAAGGCGCAGGTCAACCTGTACAAATACGCCGAGCGCTACCCGAAGCATTCACGCGAGCATTACCGCCAGCAGGCCGAAGCCTGGCTGGCGGAGCTCGAAGGCCTGCTCGAGAGCAGGCCTTTCCTGCTGGCGGACCACCCAAGCCTGACTGATGCCGCGTTGCTGCCATTGCTGCGCCAGTTCGCCGGGGTCGAACCTCAGTGGTTCGCCGAGGCGGCTTATCCGCGGGTGCGGAGCTGGTTGCAGGGATGGCTGGCATCGGACCTGTTCAAGGCAATCATGGCCCGCTGAAAAACCCATTGACCAGGTTTCTGTGGGAGTAGGCTTGCTCGCAAACACCGGCGGAGTCGGTGCCATGGCACCGTGGTGACTGCTTCGCAAGCAAGCCCGCTCCCACAAAAACCTGTCAGGGGTCGATCAGCTGCTGTGCTTGGCACTCAGGGCTGCGTGGAAATGGGCACTCTGGCGCAGGTACTGCTCGGTGTAGCTGTGGGTTTCGACAGTTTTGCCGCGGCTTTCCGACTGGGCATGGACCGGCAGTACGACGGAAGCGGAAATGGCAGAAGCGGCAATGACCGGGAAGAGATTGAAGTTCATCGGTGTGTCCTCGTCTTCGCTGTTTGACAGTGGCCCTCTTGGGCCTTGGGTCAAACTTACGCCGACGAGGCGCTTGGCTGAAATTCATTGCAGCAGTAGCGATTATCAAGCCGATTGATAGTCAATCGAGAAACTTCAGGTCCGAAGGCGCGTCCTGGGGCAGTGTCTGCACCGTTTCGCCAAGCTTGCCGCTGCGCGGATCACGGCGCATGACCACGATCTGGTTGCTCTTCTGGTTGGCCACCAGCAGGAAGTTGCCGCTTGGATCCAAGCTGAATTCCCGGGGGTGATCGCCTTCCACCGAGCGACGCTGCAGCAAGGTCAACTGGCCGTCGTCCTTACCCACGGCGTAGACCACGATCTGGTTGGCGCTGCCGCGGTTGCTGACGTACAGGAAACGTCCATCGGCGGACAAGTGCAGGCCGCCAGCCGCCTTGGCGGCAGGTTCGGTGCTGTCGGTCAACGGCAGGCGCTGACGCTCGAGCAACGCACCGTCCAGAACCTCGAAGGCCACCACCTCGGCACTCATTTCCAGCGTGAGGTAGGCATGCCGTCCCTTGGCATCGAACAGCAGATGCCGTGGCCCGCTGCCTGGCGGCAAGGTGACGAACGCGGGTATCGCCGGGCTCAGCGGCCGGTCGGCACTGGCGCCGTCGTAGCGGTAGATGAACACCTTGTCGGCGCCCAGGTCACTGGCATACAGGTGGCGGCTATCGGGCGACTGGACCACCGAGTGCACATGGGCACCGGCCTGGCGCTCGGGATTGACCTTGCTCGGGGCATGGCGCAGCTGCTGTAGCACCGCCTTGAGCTTGCCGTCGCGCGCCACCGGGATCACCACCAGGCTACCGCCAGGATCGGGCGCCACGGCGTAGTTGGCGACGAACAGGTAGCGCTGGTCGTGACTGAGGCTGGCGTGGGTCGGTTCATCGCCCAGGCTGGCGACCTGGTTCAGCGGCGTTATCTCGCCTTTGCCACTCACGCCAAAGCTGCTGATGTGGCCCGCGGGCGTCTCGTTCACTGCGAACAGTTGACGCTGGTCGGCAGACAGCACCAGCCAGGACGGGCTGACAGCCTTGACCACTTGCTGGGCTGGCGTGGCGATCTGGCCGCTGCGCGGGTCGAATTGATAACGGTAGATGCCTTGGCTGGCACCTTCGGTGTAACTGCCGACCAGCAAGGTGGCAGCCTGGGTGTGGATCGACAGGCTCATCAGACTAGCGGTCAGCAGGCTCTTGGAGGTCAGCTTCATCTTCGTCATCTTCCGGGGCGCGAAACGCACTCATCAAGACTAGACGGTGTTCTGCTTGGGCATCGTCGAGCAGCCAATCGTTCCCCTCTGCCCGCGCAGCGGCGATCTGTTCGGGGGTGAAGCTCCAGCGGCGCAACTGGCGCCCGTCCATGCATTCGATGGTGAGGCCAGAGCTGTCGCAGGTGAATTCGAAGGCGTGCAGGCCGTCGATCAGGAGCATGTCGCAGGTTTGCAGGGCGGTGGCGAGAGGGGGCATGGGTGCACCTTGGGGTAGGAAGGTGGCCATTATATCTTCGGATCACTGCAAGAGGCCTTGAAACTGTGCAGGAGCGGCCTTGCGCCGCTCCTGCACGAAAAGCGTCAGTTTCCTCAATGGGCGAAGATCGAGCCCCCCTCCTTGCCCACCATCTTCTCGGGCTTGATCAGGAACCGTGCCAGCGCCGGCAGCAGCCACAACGCGCCGAACATGTTCCACAGCAGCATGAAGGTCAGCATCAGGCCCATGTCGGCCTGGAACTTGATCGCCGAGAAGATCCAGGTGCACACGCCGATCGCCAGGCACAAGCCGGTGAACAGCACCGCCTTGCCGGTGGAGCGCAGGGTCTCGTAATAGGCTTCCTGCAGCGGCAGGCCCGCGCGCAGGAAGCTTTCCAGACGGCTGTAGATGTAGATGCCGTAGTCCACACCGATGCCCACGCCGAGGGCGACGACTGGTAGCGTCGCGACCTTCACGCCAATGCCCATGAACGCCATCAGCGCGTTGCCCAGTACCGAGGTCAGGACCAGCGGCAGAACGATGCACAGGGTGGCGGCGAAGGAGCGGAAGGTGATCATGCACATCACCGCCACGCAGATGTACACCAGGATCAGGATGGTCAGCTCGGCCGACTTGATCACCTCGTTGGTGGCCGCCTCGATGCCGGCGTTACCGGCCGCCATGAGGAACTGCAGGCCTTCCTTGTTGTGCGCATCGGCAAAGGCCTTGGCCGCCGTGGTGACGCGCTCGAGGGTCTCGGCCTTGTGGTCGTTGAGGAACACCAGCACCGGTGCCAACGAGCAGTCGGCGTTGTACAGGCCGTCTGCGCGGGCGATGGAGTTGTTGAGGATGTCCGGGTTGCGCGAGAGGGTCTCCCACTTCAGGCTGCCCTCGTTCATGCCCTTGATGACCTGCTTGGACACGGTCACCAGGGAGATGGTCGACTGCACGCCCGGCGTGTTGTCCATGGTCCACATCAGCTCGTCGATCGGCGCCATGGTCGAGTGGATCGAGCAGCTCTCTGCCGGGGTCTTGACCATGATCACCAGCACATCCGAACTGGTCGAGTAGTTGTTGATGATGAAGCTGTTGTCCTGGTTGTAGCGCGAATCCGGACGCAGCTCCGGCGCGCCCTGGTCGAGGTCGCCGATCTTCAGGTTCTGGCTGTACCAGAGACCGCCGGCAAAGGCGACCAGCGCGAGCGCGATCGACACCGGTGCCACCTTGGGGCTGGCGAAGTTCGACAGCAGGCGCCAGAACGGGTGCTCGCAGACCGCGTCCTTCTTGCTGCGGGCGATGGCCTTCTGGCTGATGCCGACGTAGCTGATCGCGACCGGCAGCAGGATCAGGTTGGTGAAGACGATGACCGCCACACCGATCGAGGCCCCGATGGCCAGTTCGCGGATCACGCCAATGTCGATGATCAGCAAGGTGATGAAGCCCACGGCGTCGGCAAGGATGGCGATCATCCCCGGCAGGAACAACTGGCGGAAGGTCCGCCGCGCTGCGGTCAGGGCGTTGTCGGCATCGCTGGACTGCAAGGCGATGCCGTTGATCTTCTGCACCCCGTGCGAGATGCCGATGGCGAAGATCAGGAACGGCACCAGCATCGAGTAAGGATCGAGGCCGAAGCCGACCGCATGCATCAGCCCTAGCTGCCATACCACCGCCACCAGCGTGGTGATGAGCACGGCGATGGTGCTGCGAATGCACCAGGTGAACCAGTACAGCAACGCCCAGGTGATGACCAGCGCAACCCCGAAGAACATCGCCACCATCACCAGGCCGTCGATCAGGTCACCGACCTTCTTGGCGAAGCCGACGATGTGGATCTTCACGTTCGGGTTCTGCGCCTGGAACTTGTCGCGGATCTTCTCTTCCAGTTGGTGGGAGAATTTCTGGTAGTCCAGCTTGGTCAGCTTGCCCGGGTCTTGTGGGTCGGGGAAGTTTTCCAGCAGCGGGATGTCGACGATGCTCGACTTGAAGTTGTTGGCCACCAGGCGCCCGACCTGGCCAGACTTGAGCACGTTGTCACGCAAGGTGTCGAGGCTGTCCTGCGAGCCGTTGTAGGTGTTGGGGATCACCTCGCCGCCGGAGAAACCTTCCTCGGTCACCTCGCTCCAGCGCACGCTCGGGCTCCACAACGACTTCAGCCCGGCACGGTCGACGCCGGGGATGTAGAACACCTCGTCGTGGATCTGGCGCAGGGTCTCCATGTAGTCCTTGTCGAAGATGTCGCCGTTGACCGCCTCGACCGAAATGCGCACGGTGTTGCCGAGGTTGGCCAGGTCATTGCGGTGCTCCATCATCTGTTCGATGAACGGGTGCTGCAGCGGGATCATCTTCTCGAAGCTGGTGGAGGGGCGAATCTGCGTGGCCTGCCAGAACAGGAAGATGCTCACCAGCACGCACAGGGCGATGACCACGGGGCGGTTGTTGAAGATCAGCCGCTCGAGCAGGGTGGCCTTGTCCTTGTGGTGGGGCATGTTGAAATTCTCCGGACGGGTCATGGCCGAGCCTCCTCGGCGCCTTCGGCGGTGGCCAGGTGTACGCCACCCTGCCCCACCAGCAGCAGGCCGCCATCGGCCAGACCGCTGACACCGGACAGCGCGATGCGATCGGCGCGGTTGTAGACCGTGAACGTCTGTCCGTCGTCGCGGCTGCGCAGCACGCTGCCACCGTTACCGACCACGACGAGGCTGCCATCATCGAGAAGCGTAGCGTTTGCCAGGCCGAATTCGAGCGCCCCCCGTCCCGCCTCCAGCGGGATGGCTTGCCAGGTGTCGCCAAAGTCGGTGGAGCGGAACAGGTTGCCGCGCAGTCCGTAAGCCAGCAGCGTGTGCGCCTGCCCAGTGCCGGTCACGCCGAACAGCGAGCCCTCGTAGGGGCTTTCGACGTGCGACCAGGTCTGGCCGTCGTCGCTGGAGCGGAACATGCTGCCCTGCTCGCCCACGATGAACAGGCCGGCATTCTTCACCTGGGTGATGCCATTGAGGTGCAACTGGTCGGGGTTGTCGAGACGCTCGGCGACGTCCTGCCAGTTCTGCCCACCGTCGGTGGTTTCCAGCAGCGCACCATAGGCGCCGACGGCGAAGCCGTGCTGGGCATCGACGAAACGCACGTCGAGCAGCGGGGCTTCACGGGAGAGGTCTTCGAACTGCTTGCTCCAGGTTGCCCCGCCGTCGTTGCTGGCGAGAATCTGCGCGTCATGGCCGACTGCCCAACCACGCTTGTCGTCGAGGAAGAACACGGCGGTGAGCAGTTGACGGGTTGGCACCCGAGCCTGAGTCCAGGTCTTGCCCTGGTCGTCGGAGAACAGGATATGGCCGCGATCGCCGACCACCACTAGGCGCTTGCCGGCGTGCACGGCGTCGATCAGCAGGCTCTGGCTGGCCTTGGCCGATTCCACCGAATATTCGGCCACGGCCGCGGCCTGTGCGGTACCTGCCCATGTGCCCAGCGCCAGTAACGCGCTGGCCGTCAACGCCAAGGCTCCGCGCCTGGCATCCGCCTTCAGCCATTCCCTCATGACCGCCCCCTGTTGTGTTCTTGTAGTGGGTCAATGCCTTGCAGGTACTGCGAAAACCCTTGATCCAGAGCCCTGCAATAGCTTTGGGCCATCCTATCGGGGAAAATCGCGCGAACACAACGGGCGGGACGTTATGTTTTGTTAACCGCCAAAAAAGCATCGCGGGCAAGCCCGCTCCCTGATCCTTGTGGGAGCGGGCTTGCCCGCGAATAGGCCAGCCCGGTTTAAAAGTGAATCAAGCCAGGCTCTTGCTCACCACCTCATACACATCACTGGACAATGCCCCGGAAGCGAGAATCCGCTCCAGCTCGCCCTTCATCAGCGCCTGACGCGCGGCATCGTACTTGCGCCAGCGGGTCAGCGGCGCCAGTTGGCGCGAGGCGATCTGCGGATTGAGCGCGTTGAGTTCGATCACCAGGTCCGCCAGGAAGCGATAACCCGAACCGTCGCCGGCGTGGAAGTTGACCAGGTTCTGCCCGGCAAAGGCGCCAACCAGCGCGCGCACCTTGTTCGGGTTCTTCAGGGTGAAGGCCGGGTGCTGCATCAACGCCTTGACCCGCGCCAGCCCGCCCGGAAGGCTGCTTGCCGCCTGCACGCTGAACCACTGGTCCATGACCAGGGGGTTGTCCTTGAAGTGCTCGGCGAAGGCCTCGAGCGCCTTGGCGCGCTCGGCTTCGAACGGCGAGTTGACCAGCACTGCCAGCGCGGTCAGGCGCTCGGTCATGTTGTCGGCGTGCTCGAACTGCTCGAGGGTCGCTTCCAGCACCTGCGACTTGCCGGTGAGCATCAGGTACGACAGCGCGATGTTCTGCAGGCTGCGGCGGGCGAAGTGCTCGGCTGCGGCTACATAAGCAGTGCTGCGCGACACCTGGCGGTTGGCCTGGTAGCGCGCCCACAGCGCATCGAACAACTGCTCGGCGATCTGCTTGCGGGCGAACTCGCGGGCCGCATGAATCGCGTCGACGTCAGCCACCTGGCTGATTTCGGTGAGGTAGGCCTCGCCGGGCAGCGATAGCATCTCGGCGACCATGGCCGGGTCCAGCGACTCGTTGCCCAGCACCGTACCCAAGGCGGTGATCAGCCGTGGGTCGAGTTTCAGCGCTTCGCCGCGCTGATGCTGGCCGATCAGCTCCTGCAGCACCTGCACGGCCAGCTGCTGGCCCGCTTCCCAGCGGTTGAAGCCGTCGCTGTCGTGCTGCATGAGGAACATCAACTGGTCGCGGTCGTAGGGGAAGCTCAGCTTGACCGGCGCACTGAAGCCACGCAGCAACGACGGAAGCGGCTTGGCGACGATGCCCTGGAAGGTGAAGGTCTGCTCGGCCTCGGTCACCGACAGCACGCGCTGGGTAACGACGTCAGCAGCTGTTTCACCGGCCAATTGCAGCGGCAGGTCATTGCCCTGGGCATCGAGCAACCCCAACGCCACCGGGATCACGAATGGCAGCTTGTCGAGCTTGTCCGGCGTCTGCGGGCAGCTCTGGCGGAAGGTCAGGCTGTAGGTCTGTGCCGCGGCATCGTAGGTTTCGCTGACCTCAAGACGCGGCGTGCCAGCTTGGCTGTACCAGCGCTTGAACTGGGTCAGGTCGACGCCGTTGGCGTCTTCCATGGCCTTGATGAAGTCGTCGGTGGTCACCGCCTGGCCATCATGACGTTCGAAGTACAGGTCGCTGCCCTTGCGGAAGCCCTCGGCGCCCAGCAGGGTACGGACCATGCCTACCACTTCGGCGCCCTTCTCGTACACGGTCAGGGTGTAGAAGTTGGAAATCTCGATGAAGCTGTCGGGGCGCACCGGATGGGCCATGGGGCCGGCATCTTCGGCGAACTGGTGGGTGCGCAGGTAGGCGACGTCCTCGATGCGCTTGACCGTGCGCGAGTTCATGTCGGCGCTGAACTCGGCATCGCGGAACACCGTGAAGCCTTCCTTGAGCGACAGTTGGAACCAGTCGCGGCAGGTCACGCGGTTGCCCGACCAGTTGTGGAAATACTCGTGGGCGACCACCCCTTCGACGCGCTGGTGGGCGGCATCGGTGGCGGTTTCGGCGCGGGCCAGCACGCAACTGGAGTTGAAGATGTTCAGGCCCTTGTTTTCCATGGCGCCCATGTTGAAGTCGTTGACCGCGACGATCATGAAGATGTCCAGGTCGTATTCACGGCCGTAGACTTCTTCGTCCCAGCGCATGGACTTCTTCAGGCTGACCATCGCGTGGTCGCACTTGTCGATGTTCTCGGGTTCGACGTAGATGCGCAGGGTCACGTCGCGACCCGACTGGCGGGTGAAGCTGTCCTCGACGCACCACAGATCGCCCGCCACCAGCGCGAACAGATAGGCCGGCTTCTTGAATGGGTCTTCCCAGGTTGCCCAGTGGCGACCGTCTTCTGCCGGACCGCTGCCGACCGGGTTGCCGTTGGACAGCAACACCGGGTAGCGGTGCTGTTCAGCGATCACCGTGGTGGTGAAGGTGCTCATCACGTCCGGGCGGTCGAGGTAGTAGGTGATCTTGCGGAAACCTTCGGCTTCGCACTGGGTGCAGAACATCTTGCCGGACTTGTACAGGCCTTCCAGCGCGGTGTTGCTTTCCGGATGGATCTTCACGCTGGTGTCGAGGGTGAAGCGCTCAGATTTGGGGTGGAGGGTCAGGCTACTGTCATCGAGCTGGTAGTCACCGGCCTGCAGCTCCTGGTCATCCAGCGCGGCGCGCTGCAGCTCCAGCTGCTGGCCATCGAGCACCAGCGGCGGCAGGCCGGCGCCGCGCTCGGGGTTGCGGCGCATGACCAGTTGCGCATGGACCAGCGTGTGGTCCTCGAACAGCTCGAAGGTCAGGTGCGTCTCGTCGATCAGGTACTCGGGCGCCTGATAGTCCTTGAGGTAGATCACTTGCGGTTGTTCGGTACGCATGGTGACGATCCTTTTACTGGAGCACGGCCAGCTGGTAGGCCGTGTACTTGCGAATATTGATCACGCCGGTGTCGAAGATCAGGTACTGGCCCTTGATGCCCAGCAGCGTGCCTTCCACCACCGGGTCCTTGTCCAGGTTGAAGCTGACGATCTTCTTCGGGTAGGCCTGGACCGGGTAGCGCATCTCGACCACTTCGGCGTCGGGCAACGGTTGGATCGCCTGCAGGCCGAAGCGGCCTTGCAGCTCGCGCAGGCCTTCGGCGCAGGCATCGAAGATCTGTTCGCGCACCGCGACCAGGTCCAGTACCTCGGCATCGCCTTTGAGCAGGGTGCGCCAGTTGGTGCGGTCCGGTACCTGGCTGCGCAGCAGGTCTTCGACCAGGCCCGACTGCTGGCGAGTGGCCACGCGCATGATCGGCAGTGCCTGGCTGGCGCCCTGGTCGAGCCAGCGGGTGGGCAGTTGCGTGGCACGGGTGATGCCCACCTTGATGCCCGACGAGTTGGCCAGGTACACCACATGGTCCGTCATGCAGAACTGCTCGCCCCACGACGGCTCGCGGCAGGTGCCGGCGTCGTAGTGGCAGCGTTCAGGGGCCATGATGCACACATCGCACTGGGCCAGCTTGGTCATGCAGGGGTAGCAGTAGCCCTGGCTGAAACTGGTCTTGGTGCGCTTGCCGCAATGGGTGCAGTGGATCGCACCGAGGTATTCCAGACGCAGCGACTGGCCGATCAACGGGTTGACCGGCACCTGCTCCTCACCGAGGCGAAAGCTGTACTGCACGACCGGTGCTTCGAGACGCACCGCCATCTTGCTCAAGGAGCCACGAGCGAGTTCGATCAATGTACCGAGTCCGACTTGAACAGGATGTTGGGGATCGGCGCGGACTTGGAGGCGCATTCCTGCGGCCCCATGTAGCCGGTGCGCTCTTCCTCGGGCAGGTTCTGGATTTCCCAGGCAATCACCGCTTGCAGCGACAGCTCCTTCTGCTCGGCGGTGAGCTTGCGGCCATCGGACCATTTGCCGATTTCCACCGCCGTCTTCAGGCTCTGGTAGATCTCGGGGGTGATGTTTTCAATCATTTGCGCGAAAGTGGACATGAGCGTCTCCTAAATCAAGCCGACAGTTTACGCCGGGCCAGCAGTCCACCCAAGAGGCCTGTCAGGCATCCGATGAGCAACCCGCCGACATGGGCGGCATTGGCGATCTGGCCGAAGCCGAGCTGGCCGACCACGCCACTGAGGCAGATCACCAGCCAGATGAGCATCATCACCAGCACGCCGCGGGGCAGGCTGAACAATGGGGTGGGCGCCAGCCACTGGTAGAGCCAGAGGTAACCGAGCAAGCCATAGAGCACTCCGGACAAGCCACCGAACAGGTTCGGGCCGCCGATGAAATGCTGGGCCAGGTTCGACACCAGGCTGAACACCAGGGTCAGCGCCAGCAACGCCCAGGGCCCCTGGCGCAATTCGATGCGCCGCCCCAGCTCCCAGTACCACAGCCCGTTCATGGCCAGGTGCAGAACGCCGAAGTGCAGCAGCATGGGCGACACCAGGCGCCACCACTGGCCCTCGCCCAGGCTCTGGGCCAGCGGCACGAAATAGAGGTAGTCGCCCTGTACCTGGTAGTCCTGGAAGGTGAACCAGCTCAGGGTCGAGAGGTTTTCGCCCAGGCCGGTCAAGCCAACGACGGCCATGCACAGCAGCAGCATCCCCGCGGTAACCTTGCAGGCGCGCAACTGTTCCTTCAGCGGGGGCCGGGCCGGCTCGCTCGCCGGCAAGCCTGCGTCCATGACCTGCTCCACGTCGGCATTGCCGTCAGGGTAGCGCCGGTAGAGCTCGAGCACCTGCGCGGCCATGGCGGGCGGTACCCAGAGCACCTGCTCACTGCCCTCCTCGACCACCCGGTGCGGCACCTCGAGGCGCCGCAACAGGGCAACGAAACCACTGAGGTCGACACCCAGCGGCAGACGCATCACTTCGATCACGTTCATTGGCTGGCCTGCGGTCGGTCGACATCGACCCAGACGAACTTGTGCGGGTCGATGCGGGTTTCGTCGTCCAGCCGGTAGGCGGCCAGCTTGCCGTAGAGCACCGCGCTGTAGTCCAGGCAGGCCAGGTTGGCGCGAATCGGCGCGGGGTGGCCGCTGCGCCAGTAATGGCCGACGAACAGCAGTGGCTCATCCTCCGAATAACGCAGCAGCGCGTTCTTCTGGCTGTGGCTGAGTGGCGCGCGGGCCACTTCCTCCGGCAGCGCATCAGGTTGGAACACGATGTCGCCATAGGTTTGTGGGTCTTCTTCCCAGAACTTGGTGCGGAAGAAGGCGCGGGTCAGACCGTCGCCGCCGGTCAGCGTGAGACCGTCCGGCAGGCGCATGTCGGTGCCGCGCAGCAGGCGGTTGCACACGGTCGAGGCGAAGCTTCCCGACACCGCCGACGCCTGCACGAAGTGTTCGTCGATACGGCCGTCCGGGTACTGGGCGCGCAACTGTGCGATCAGTTGATGATCCCAGCAGGCATGCACCAGACGGAAACGCCCGGCGTCGACGAACAGCGGCAGGGTGTAGAACCACTGGATGAAATCGTGCCAGTCGCCGGGATGCTGGGCGAACTGGGTGAGGGTCTCGTCGATCAGGCGGGCATGACGCGGCGTGTGCTCACGCACGAAGGCCTTGCCGCTGCCGGGGAGTGCCGGCGTGACCCAGCCCAGGGCGTTGTACTCGTGATTGCCCATGATGCAGTGGGCCTGGCCGGCTTCGACCATGTCGTGGACGATATGCAGCGCCTCGCGGATGCGCGGGCCACGGTCGACAATGTCGCCGAGGAACAGCGCCTGGCGCCGCGGATGGCGCCAGACACCGCCCGTGCGCGTGTAGCCAAGGGTGTCGAGCAGGCGTTCGAGGGTCAACGCACAACCGTGAACGTCGCCGATGATGTCGAAACTGCGTGCCGGATCGAGCATCAGTCGTCCCTGCCCCCCAGGCGACTGCCCCAGCCAAGCTTGGTGCGGCAGACTTCGTAGTAGTTATGATCCAGCGGATGGATCAGGCGCAGCTTCTGCGGCTTCTTGCTCACCGTGATGGTGTCGCCTGGAGCGCAGGTGAAGTGGTTCTGCCCGTCACAGGAGACCTGCGGGTAGATCTGCAGGTCCTTGGCGACCACGATCTTCAGCTCGCTGTTACCATCGACCACGATCGGCCGGCCAGACAGGGTGTGCGGGTACATCGGCACGATGACGATGGCATCGAGCTTGGGGTGCATGATCGGGCCGCCGGCAGACAGCGCGTAGGCGGTGGAGCCCGTGGGCGTGGCGACGATCAGGCCGTCGGCCTTCTGGCTGCAGACGAACTGGCCGTCGATGTAGATCTCGAACTCGATCATCCGCGTCGACTTGCCCGGGTGCAGCACCACATCGTTGAGCGCGTCGCCCTGGCCAATGGCCTCGTTGTGGCGGCGAACCTCGGCCTGCAGCAGGAAGCGGTTCTCGACCAGGTAGTGGCCGTCGAGCACCTCGGCGACCTTGGTTTCCAGCTCGTCGGGGCGAATGTCGGTGAGAAAGCCGAGGTTGCCGCGGTTGATGCCCAGCACCGGGATGTTATGCCGGGCCAGCGCTCGGGCGGCGCCCAACAAACTGCCGTCGCCACCGACGACGATGACCAGGTCACAGACCTCGCCCAGCAGCTTGCGCGTGGAGGTCTGCAGGCCGTGGCCTGGCAGCACTTCGGCGATAGTGTCCTCGAGGATCACGTGCAGGTGGCGCTCGAGCAGGAACTTCTTCAGTCGGCGAATGGTGTCGAGCACCTGCGAGCTGCCGAGGCGTCCGATGATACCGATATTGCGAAATTGCTCCATGGGGCTCCTGCAAGGCTCTGCGGCGGGTGACAATGCCTGGATTATGGGCGAAACGACCGGCCAGCGGCAAACCGGCTATGCTCGCAGGATGACACCCTTCACCGACCTCCATGCCCTGCCCCGCCAGCTCCGCCACCCTGCCGTGCGTGATCTGGCGTGGACGCTGCTGTCGCCGCCGCTGCTGAGCGAACCGCCCTGCCCGCAACGCCATCCGCTGGCGGCCAGCGGCTGGGCGGACGATCCGGGGCGGTTACGCGCCTGGCTGCTGGCTCTCGATCATGATGCGCAGCCCTTGCAGACGTGGCTGGCGCGCCTCACCAGCCGGCGGTTGGGGCTGTACTACGAAAGCCTCTGGCAGTTCGCCCTGCAACAGGCACCCGGTGTCGAGCTGCTGGCCGCCAACCTGGCGATCCGCCAAGGCGGGCAAACCTTGGGTGAGCTGGATGTCCTGCTGCGCGATCGCACGGGTGACCACCACCTGGAACTGGCGATCAAGCTTTACCTCGGGCCGGATCAGGCTGATGCCCACGACCCGGCGCAGTGGCTGGGGCCAGGCTGTCACGACCGCCTGGGCAGCAAGCTGGCGCACCTGGTCGCACATCAGTTGCCGATCTCGGCTCGGGCCGAAAGCCGGGAAGTCCTGAATCAACTGCAGGTGGGCGATGTGCAGTCGCACCTGTGGCTGGGTGGCTATCTTTTCCATCCATGGCCAGGGCAACTCACGGCCCCCTTCGGGGCCAACCCTGCGCACCTGCGCGGGCGATGGCTGCATCGACGCGAGTGGGCGCAATATGCCAGCGCTCACCCAACGGCACTCTGGCAACCGCTGCAACGCCATGCCTGGCTGGCACCTGCACGGGTCGAGGCTGGGGATCGCTGGGGTGCGGCGGGTTTTGCAGCCTGGCTGTGGCGCCTGGAGGAAGGAGCCGCGGCACAATTGCTGGTGAGGCTGGAGGAGGATGGCGAAGGCGGCTGGCAAGAGGCGGAGCGAGTGTTTCTGGTGAGTGACAGCTGGCCACACTTACCGGGATGACCCGGGACCCGTGCTCGAGAAAATGCCGTTCCGAGCCCAAAAATCATCGAAACAACCGACCTGAAACAACGAAAAATTACCAATCGACGCGCTAAAGTCCACATCAGGCGCCAGCAAGAGCGCCCACCCAACCTGATGACGAGGACCGACCATGGTTTCATCCACTCCCGCGCCCCACTACGCGCGCCTGTCGATCACCTTGCACTGGCTGATGCTGGTGCTGCTCGCCGCCGTCTATGCCTGCATCGAGCTGCGCGGCCTGTTCCCCAAGGACAGCGCCGAGCGCGACCTGATGAAGAGCCTGCACTTCATGCTCGGGCTCACCGTGTTCGTGCTGGTATGGCTGCGCCTGGCCATGCGCCTGGCACGCCCGACACCGCCTATCGTGCCCAAGCCACCCGCCTGGCAGACCGGCCTCTCCCATCTGGTCCACGTGCTGTTGTACCTGCTGATGATCGGCATGCCACTGGCCGGCTGGCTGATCCTCAGCGCTGCGGGCAAGCCGATACCATTCTTTGGGCTGGAGCTGCCTGCACTGATCGGCCAGGATCCGGACCAGGCAAAGTTCATCAAGGGCTGGCATGAACGCATCGGCACCTGGGGCTACTGGCTGATCGGGCTGCATGCCGTTGCCGGGCTGTACCACCACTACGTACGCCGGGACAACACACTGCTGCGCATGCTGCCTTACAAGTAGCCGCGCCGCCCCTGCAGGCCACCGGTATGAACGAAGATCAGGCGGGTGCCGGGTGAAAATCGCCCGGCCTCGACCTGCTCACGCAGGGCCAACAGTGCCTTCCCTGTGTAGAGCGCTTCGAGTGGCAGACCACTGCACCCCTCGCTGTCCGCGATGAATGCCAGCAACGCGTCATCGCGCCGGGCGAATCCGCCGCGGCAGGCGTCGTGCAGGCAATAGCCCGCCGTACCCGCCAGTTGCGCAATGCCCTGCTCCACACCATGATCGCGCGGCACCGCCAAGGCGCCATGCACCGGATGCGCGCCCTGCTCGGCCAGTACCAGGCCTGCCAGCGTGGTGCCGGTGCCCACCGCCAGCCACCAGGCGTGATAATCATCCCAACCGATCGACGCCAATTGCGCTTGTGCCTGCTCGACGATCTGCCCACATCCCAAGGCACCTTCCACACCGCCCCCACCTTCGGGGATGCAATGCCAGCCGGGATAGCGCGCCTGCCAGGGTTGCCAGAAGCCTGGCGCATGGCGCGCCCGATAACCACCGTAGCCTAACCAGTGCAAGGTCATGCCCAGCGCTTCCAGATCACGGACGGTCGGGGTGTCTTGCCGCTGGCCTCGCAACAACCCGGCGGTGGCGAAGCCGAAGCGCCTGCCCGCAGCGGCCAAGGCGTGCAAATGATTGGAATGGTTGCCGCCCAGACTGATCAGGCCAGGTGCGTTGGCCTTCCGGGCAGCATGCAGGTGGTGCTGCAGCTTGAACCACTTGTTGCCACTGACCAGTGGGTCGATCAGGTCCAGACGCAACACCGCGCACGCCACACCGGCGTGCGCCAACCAGGGCAGGTGCAGACTTTGCAGGGGCGCGGCGGTGGAGCCGGAAAGTCCATCGAACATCTATAGCCCCCCGAAAAGCCCGCACGTTAGCAGGTCAACGGCGCCCCGTCTTCCAGCTGTGGGCATTGCCGACATTGATATAGTCTTCCAGTGGCGTCAGCAGCGCGGAAACGCGCTTCACCCATTCAAATACCGCGCGCTCGGGACGTACGCCGTTGTCCTGCGAGTGGAAGATATACAGCTTCGCCTCGGTCAAGGCCTTCTCGATCGCGCTGGCGCTGTGCCGCATCGTATTGAGCAGACCAGGGCCAGTCACCTGGGATACCTCACGCATGTACTCGGTGAAACCAGGATCGGAAAACTTCGGACGATGCCCAAGCTTGCGACTAGCGCTGAAACGCTGGGACATTTCCCGCAACACCGCATCGAGCAATGGATTGCCCTTGAGCGAGGCGAAATGACTGTTGTTGGGGCCGTTGAGCATCAGGGTCGCGTTGCTCACCACCCCGCCCACCGCCAGTTGCCCAGGGCGCAATGTCAACTGAGGCAGCGGGCGGAGCAGCACATCGTCCATGTCCATGTACACCCCGCCCAACTCATCTATCAACTTGTAGCGCAAGGCGTCGCAGGCCGCCGCATAGTTGCGGGTTTCCGGCCGCAGGAAGAACTTGAACACCTCACCCTGCGGACCCTCCTCGAAATCCTTGAAGAACGCGTCTCCCTTCAAGGACGTGCAGGTTGCTCCTGGGTAGCGCGAGCGTAGCTTGCGCAACTGCAACGCATTGTTCACCCCCCATCCACTGCGGCCTAGAAAATGCAGATGCAACTGATAACCGCCGGCCCGTGCCATCTCGATGTTGCCCTTGAGCGTGGAGTCGTGAGACGCAATCAGATTGTCTGCGCTGCCGATCCAGATCTGGTGGATAACCTTCGGGAGCAGCTCCAGCCCACTGCTCGGCGGCAGCTCTGGTAACACCGGCCGCTGGAGACACTCCAGTTCCAGGCGCGCTTGCTGGCGCTCCAATCGAGAAGCCGCAGGGCCAGGGTCGACGGCGCCCAGATAGGTATTCGTCTGCTCATCCCGCCGGTAATAACGACCTTTGGAAGATGAGTACCAGCAGCAATAATCCAGATCGAACATCACCTCCACCTCCTGGGTGCCGTCCATGATCCGGAAAGTCCTGCCACTGCTATTGGCGCTTTCTCGGACCCCGCGCATCACCTTCATCGGCATTGGCCGGACCGGCAGCGGTTGATCCATTCCGCCCAGCAGCCCCGGGCGGCGCACGATCAGCCAGTCGCCTGTACGTGGATCACGTTCGATTCTTGGATCGGGATTGGAAAACAACGAGCGGCTTTGAACCCCGTCGCCTGATCCGATATAAAAAATCGACGTGCGTTGCAGCGGGTCACGCACTTCGTAGACGGGGTAGTAGCGGCCCTGCAAAGACACGTTCAACCGGCCATCGAAGACCAGTAACCCCTTGCGCAGGCCGTGAGAAATGACAAAGGGCGCGCCCTGAGGCTTGGGCACTTCGTCGATCGCGACGACCGACCGTACACCGCTGCCGCTCACCAGTCGCAGCGGCACTCCCGAAGCAGCGGGAGCCCTGAACCGGTAGAACTTTGCGTTAGCCAGGCCGCTCAGGCTGGTCAAGGCCTCGAGGGCATAGGTTCCGGCCTGCTCGCGCTGCCCGCTGGCCAGCGCCGCATAGCTGTTGAACATGTAGTAGCCAAGCTCTGCCAGGTCGAGCACGGTCATGACCCGCGCAGGAATCAGCGCGCTCAGCACGCGGAACACAGTGACGGCGATATCCAGGCCTCGCTCCAGCCGCAACTCGGCATCGGAAACCGCCAGGCTGTTACCTTCGGCCAGCAGATAAGCGATGCGATAATTGAAAATTGCCTTGCCTATCGGTTGGTTGAGGGTTTGCGTCGCCAGCTCTGCACCGGCCTTGCCATCAGCGATGCGGAGCAACAGAGGCAAGGCGGTCCCGAGCTGATGACGGCCGAACCGCGACACCCAGTACTCAGTGCTTGCAGGCCACGGCGACGTCCGTTGCAGACCCTCGAGCTCTTGGGCCAGCACGCTGCGCAGAGCCCTGCGAGAGCTGTGGCGCCTGAACGGCTTGCCAGATGGATGGCCGGGTGTATAGCAGATCAGTGACGACTCACCGACTTCATGGAAGATCAGCACGTCACGCAGGGAGTTGCCACCCAGCGTGAGCAGCTGCAACTCGGCACGCTGCCCTTCGCGTATTGGCCGCTGGTCCGGCGATGGATGATCCAGAATGTCCTGGACAGCCTGATACCCGGAATCGTCAAGGTCACCGGTAGCATGCGCCAGGAACGCATCGAGCCGCAGACGTTTCTCGAACAGGCTTGTCGCAGCATCGTGGCGCCGCTGGTGCAGGCCCTTGGTTTCGCCATCGGAAGGTGTCTTCAACGCGTCGCTGATTGCTTGTAGATAGTGCGCCTGCAGGTCCAGCCGCTGGATCAGGCTGCCCAGCCGAGTACTGGAAAGATAGCGTGACTGAGCCTGAGTAACGCCACTGAATTCGACCGTCCAACTGGCGTCGGCCCTGGCATCCATGCGCATGGCGATGTATTCGAGCAACGAGCACTCGCTCTGCAGGCTTTGCGCCTGTCCAGGATCAGGAGTGACGCCCGGCGCAAGTTCCGACTCTGGCAATTCGGGGCTGTATTCGACGACGTCGATCTCGACGGTGACAGCACGGGGGTCCAAATCCTGCCCGTCCTTGCGCAATTCGATGCGAATCCGATCACGGGCGAAATCCTCGAAAGCGGGTAACTGCTGCCAATAGTCCTCGGCGAGGCTCTGCTGCTGGGCAATGTCCAGCAACAGGCCATCCAGTATGTCTTGCTGCGCTTGGCCAAGGTTGCGCAGACCATCCGGTAGTTGCGCCCGCAACGACTGGCGTTCGGCCTCGAACGCCAACAGCACCTGCGTGGAACGTGCACGCGATACATCCAGGCCGATACGATCATCCCATACACCGCGCTGCTCGCAGGTCGCGCTCGCGCGCCAGGCCTCACACTGCTGTCTGGCCAGGTGCTCGAACGGATTGCCCTCGATCACCCCGGCTCGCACTTCGAAGCTTGCGTCTTCGCGCTCCCATTCTTCCAGCAACGCCTGCTGCGCCTCCGGTGCCAGGCGCATCAACAAGGCCAAGCCCCAGGCGCGATCCTCCAACAATGCCTTGCGCACCCCATCCAGGGTGGCCTGGAGGTTGTCGTGACGACGGATGAAACCGAAGTATCCACTGCAATACAGCACAGCTTCGCCGGTCAGAGCCTGCCGCTCGGTAACGTAGGACAGTGCCGGGTCGTAGCCGGCCGGGATTTCGCTGAGGACCAGCATGCCTGGCAAAGAGAAGGACTTCGAGCTTCCACCGGTGCGCACCGTCAGGTCATAGACACCTCTTGGCACGCTGCGGTCGGAGAAACGGGGGTGGTCGACGATGTCTTCGATCAGCACCCTGGCTTGGACAGTGAGCGTTCCAACGCTCTCCAGCAGTTGCACATCATCCGCCAGGCTCGCGCGCACCTGCTGCTCCATGGCCAGTTGCCGAGGGGCCAACGACAGCTGCGCGGGAACCTCCCAGTAGGTTTGCGCATCGACCTCGAAGCGGCTGAGCACCGTCTTGGCGTCTATAAGCTTCAAGGCGTCGTGCACCTGATCCAGGGTCACGTCCGCAATCAGGTCGGCTTCGGCCAGCGAACTGGCGCTCGACGACAGCACCGCCTGTGCCGGGTCGAAGAGATCAGCCGTGGTCTGCCCCAGGCGTGCGGACTCGACCAGGCTCTTCAGGGTGTGGCCATGGGTGACCGTACGCTCCTCGGAGCCCTCGTCGTCGATGAATTGCAACAGGTAGGGGGCACGCGCCAGCAGGCCTGGCAACTGTGCCTCGAACAGCGCAAGGGCCGACGCGCCGAGCGTGGGCAGGGCATCGGTTTGCGGGAATTGATCCGGCAGTTCGGCGGCAAGCGGCTGGGGTTGCGGGGGATGGGTCATGGCGGCAATCTCTTTTGAAAATCGAGAGGTTGCCGCCACCAGACGGACAGTCGGTGCTAAGTATGTCTTCCTGGAGCTCGGTCTTCCTAGAGCTCCGCTGCCAGGCGCGATCCCTGGTTGATCGCGCGCTTGGCATCGAGCTCGGCAGCGACATCCGCACCACCGATCAGGTGCACCGATTGCCCCTTGGCCAGCAGCCCTTCATACAGCTCGCGCTGCGGCTCCTGCCCGGCGCAGATCACCACGTTGTCCACCGCCAGCACCTGCGGTTCGCCCTCGCCAATGCGCACATGCAGGCCCGCATCATCGATCTTCAGGTAATCGACGCTGTTGAGCATCTGTACCTGTTTGTTCTTGAGACCCGTACGGTGAATCCAGCCAGTGGTCTTGCCCAGGCCGTCGCCGACCTTGGTCTTCTTGCGCTGCAACAGATAGACCTGGCGTGCCGGGGCATGGGGTTCAGGCTTGACCCCCGCGATACCGCCGCGGGCCTCAAGGCTGGCATCGATACCCCACTCCTTCCAGAACGCAGCGCGATCCTGGCTGGTGGCGATGCCCTTGTGCACCAGGTACTCGCTGACGTCAAACCCGATACCACCGGCGCCGATCACGGCAACCCGCTCACCTACTGGCTTGCGCTCGAGCAGCACATCAAGGTAGCTCAGAACCTTGGCATGCTCGACCCCGGGGATGGTTGGCGTACGTGGGGTGATCCCGGTAGCCAGGATAATCTCGTCGAAGCCGCCCGCCGCCAGTTCGTCGACACCGACACGGGTGTTCAGGCGCAGCGTCACGCCGCTGTTCTTCACTTTGTTGGCGAAGTAGCGCAGGGTCTCGAAGAACTCTTCCTTGCCCGGCACACGCTTGGCGACATTGAACTGCCCACCCATCTCGGCGCTGGCATCGAACAGGGTCACCTCGTGCCCACGCTCGGCGGCGACCGTCGCCGCAGCGAGGCCAGCAGGCCCTGCGCCGACCACGGCGATGCGTTTCACCGCACGTACGGGCAGGTAGTTGAGCTCGGTCTCGTGGCAGGCACGCGGGTTCACCAGGCAACTGGTCAGCTTGCCGCCGAAGGTGTGGTCCAGACAGGCCTGGTTGCAGCCGATGCAGGTGTTGATCTCGTCCGCGCGGCCCTCGGCCGCCTTGTTGACGAAGTCAGGGTCGGCGAGGAAGGGCCGGGCCATCGATACCATGTCGGCATCGCCTTCGGCCAACACGGCTTCGGCCACTTCCGGCGTGTTGATGCGGTTGGTGGTGATCAGCGGAATCTGCACTGCGCCGCGCAGCTTGGCGGTTACCTTGCTGAACGCTGCGCGCGGCACCTTGGTCGCGATGGTCGGGATGCGCGCTTCGTGCCAGCCGATGCCAGTGTTGATCAAGGTGGCGCCCGCCTGCTCGATGGCCTTGGCCAACTGCTCGATCTCGTCCCAGTTGCTGCCACCCTCGACCAGATCGAGCATCGACAGGCGGAAGATGATGATGAACTCACGGCCCACCGCTTCACGTACGCGTCCGACGATCTCTACCGCAAGACGCATGCGGTTCTCGTAGCTGCCACCCCAGCGGTCAGTGCGGTGGTTGGTGTGCGCGGCGAGGAACTGGTTGATGAAGTAGCCTTCCGAACCCATGATCTCGACGCCGTCGTAGCCGGCACGCTGGGCCAGTACCGAACAGTTCACAAAGTCATCGATCTGCTTCTGGATGCCCGCCTCATCCAGTTCCTTGGGCTTGAACGGGTTGATCGGTGCCTGGATAGCACTGGGCGCCACTTGCCGCGGGCTGTGGGCGTAGCGTCCGGCATGCAGGATCTGCAGACAGACCTTGCCCCCTGCCGCGTGCACCGCCTCGGTGACGATCCGATGCTTATCGGCTTCTTCGTCGGTGCTGAGCTTGGCCGCACCGGAGTACACGCCACCCTCGTCGTTCGGCGCAATACCGCCGGTCACCATCAGGCCCACCCCGCCACGGGCACGTTCGGCAAAGTAGGCGGCCATCCGCTCGAAGCCACCCGGGCGCTCTTCGAGACCGGTGTGCATGGAGCCCATCAGGGTGCGGTTACGCAGGGTGGTGAAGCCCAGATCGAGCGGGGCCAACAGGTGTGGGTAACGTTCGGCAGCCATGGAGGGACTCCTGATGAGGCGTGATCACGGAATGCGGGTGCCTCACACGGGCCCCGTCGTTTGTCTGCCGTCGACATTAAACAGGCGTTTGAACCGGCTCAATGATCGAAACTGACAACTTATTGATCCTGCTGCACAGCGGGACTACCCTAGAGCACCCTTGGCCTCAAGATGCCGTACCGCTTCATGCGCAAACTCCTGGCAAGCGCCCTGGCGCTGGTGATGATCGCCGCCCTGTTCAGCTATGGCTTCTGGACCCAACAGCGCCCGGAAGGTCATTACCTGTCCGATTTGCGCATCGAACTGGCGCTCAACCAGGGGGTACCCGGCGAGCACGGCAACCTGCTGGGCATCGAGCCGCTGCTCTACCCCAGCGACTACCAGAACCTCGGGCGCCTGCACCGCAAGCTCTCGGCCTATCTGGAACAGGCCCGTGCCCAAGGCTTGGTCAACCCGCGAACGGTGGTGGTGCTACCCGAGCACATCGGCACCTGGCTCTGGGCCCGCGGCGAGAAAAAGGAGCTGTACCAGGTCACCCAGTTCCGCGAGGCCTGGCAGTGGCTGGAGCTGAGCAACCCCGTGCGCTACGGCCTGGCCATGCTGGCGGCCACTGGTGATGATCGCCGCTCCGACGCGCACCTGCGCATGAAGGCGCGGCAGATGGCCGCTGACTACCAGCAACTGTTTGGCGGCCTGGCCCGCGAGTTCGGCGTCACCCTGGTGGCCGGCTCCATCGTGCTCCCGTCGCCTTATGTCGAGGAGGGCCAGTTGCATGTCGGCAAAGGCCCCCTGTTCAACAGCAGCCTGGTGTTCGCCAGCGATGGCACACCGCTTGGCCAGCCGCAGTTGCAGCAATACGCCGATAGCGAGGTCCGTCGTTTCATTCAAGATGGCCAGGCCCAGCCACTGCAGGTCGTGCAGACCCCGGCGGGGCGCCTGGGTGTACTGGTGGGCAGCGACAGCTGGTATCCGCGCAACCATGAACTGTTGGCTCACCAGTCGGTGCAACTGATCGCCAATCCGGTGTTTCTCAGTGGCAAGGGAAGTTGGCAGGAACCCTGGCGCGGCAACCGCCACCAACAGGCTGCCAACCAGTTGCCGCTGAGCAAAGGCGAAGTCAGTGAAGAGGCGGCTTGGCGTCAACTGATCCTGGCCGCCAACCCCAAGCTGCCAAGCATCAGTGTCTTCCTGCGCGGCCAGTTCTGGGAGCTGGGCAGCGACGGCCAGGGCTTTGCCAACCAGGCGGGCGCGCAACTGGCTGGCAATCCCAGCCAGGGGGCCCGCCTGCTGAACCTGTGGCTGTAAGGGCATGCGCCAGCCACGCGTGCGCCTGGGTGACCTCTCGGTAGGTTTCGTCCAGCCCCTGACTGAAGCCCTGCAGGAGCTCGGATATGACCCGGCACCGCTGCTGCAACGTTATGGGCTGGATGCCATGCGCATGAACGAAGCCGGTGCCCGCCTGTCGATTCCCCGCTACATGCACCTGGGGCATGCAGCCATCGAGCTCAGTGCCGAGCCCGCTCTGGGGCTGCGTATGGGACGCCTGAGCCGCCTGGCCCAGGCCGGCCTGGCAGGCGTGACGGCAGCGCAAGCCCCGAACGTGCGCGAGGCCGCACGTACCCTGCTGCGCTATGAGCCGCTGTACGCTGCCAACTATCGTGGCAGCTCGGCCTTCATCGAAGACGCCCAAGGGGCCTGGCTGCGCTTTTATTCGATCAGCCCGTACAACACCTACAACCGCTTCGTGGTCGATTCGTTGCTGGCCGGCTGGCTGGCACAGCTGTCAGGGCTGGCTGGCACGCCGCTGCTGGCCGAACGCATGGAAATCGAGTTCGAGGCGCCCGCCTACAGTACCCTGTACCAACCATTGTGCAGCACGCCCGTGCAGTTCGATGCCGCCAGCAACCAGCTGCGCCTCGGCCAGGCCGCCCTCGCGCTGGGCAACCCACACCACTGCCCCAGTACCTGGCAGCACCTGCTGCAACTGTGCGAGACGGAGCTGACTCAGCGCACGCGTGTGCGCAGCCTGGGCGAGCGCATCACACATCTGCTCGGCCCATTGCTCAACGGCGGACGGGAGCCTGACCTGGAGGAAGTGTCACGCCACCTGCAATTGCCCACCTGGACCTTGCGTCGCAAGCTGGCCGAGGAAGGCTCGAGCTTTCGCGGCCTGCTCAACGACACCCGACGCGACCTCGCCGAAACCTATATCCGCGACACTGAGCTGGCCTTCGGTGAAATCGCCTATCTGCTGGGATTTGCATCGGCCGAAGCCTTCCAGCGCGCATTCAAGCGCTGGACGAGGCTGACACCGGGGGAGTTTCGCCGCCATCAGCGGCAAGTAGGCTAGAGCTCGGTGGCGTCTTCCGCCGCCTCCGGGGTATCCAGTTCATATGCCTGGAATTCGAGAAGTTCTTCCTGATAGTCGTCCATTGGCCTGCGTCCTCTTGCATTCATTTTTTCATGGGTCTGGCCATCAAGCTAAGCGGGCCGGATGAAGGAATCATGACATCCCCATGAGGAATAAACGTAGCAGGCGTTCAGGTCGTTAACCGCAGTACGTGTGTAACAGCAGATGAAGCATTTCCCTAGAGTGACGAAGGTACCGGCTCGCCGGTGGGTGCCGCTTGCTGCACCTGGATCGGCGCAGCTTCGACCGGCGGCGCAATAGGCTGGGAGCCCTGGCTATCGTCGACCACTGGCGCCGCGGGCGCCTCGCTGGCGGCCGGTGCTGCAGCGGTCGGCGATGGCGCGTGCTCCGAAGGAGTCACCGGCGCTGCCGGCTCGACCTGCGGCGCGCTGCCAGACACCGGCACCGCCGCTGGCTGTGCGGCCGGGGCCAATGCCGCAGGCTCGGGCAAGCCCAACTCCTGCGCCGGTTTTTCAGGCTTGGGCGCCTCCACCTGAGGGGCGGCCTTTTTCTGCTTCTTCGGTTTTGGCAGGTAGCTTTCGACCAGCGCGAAATAACGCTCGTAGAACTGCGGCGAAGTCACGGTTTCGCTGGCCACCTTGACCATAGAGTCGTCGGTGGAGCCGATCGGCATCGACACCGAGCCGAGGATGCCGACACCGAGGCTGGCCGAGGTGTTGGATTTTTTCAGGGTGTAGCGATCCTGCAGGGCGTTGGCAAAGATCGTCGAACGCTGATCGTCGCTGCTGTCGGGGGCGCAGGTGATGTTGAAGCTGATCTGCAGGTGGTTCTCGGCGTTCTGCTGGAAGCTTTTGTTGCCCGCCACCTGGCTCGCGTCACTGCTGGTGATGATATAGCCCTGGCTCAGCAATGCCCGACGCGCGGCTTCGCACGACCCGGCATCGCTGACCTGGAAGCTGCGCGAGAACGTCCCCGAGTCGTCGAAGTTCTCGTGTTCGTAGATCGCTGCCTTTTTTGAGGAACAGCCGGAAACACCCGCCAGCACCAGGGCCAGCCCGAGCGCTACAGAGACGGTAGATCTGGACATTGTCAATTCCGGGAAGAACGAATGGTGCCTATTGTGCAACACATCGCTGGGTCGCTGAAACCGCTGGTCGGTGAAGAGTCTGTCAGCATCGGGTAAATGTTCGGAGTGACCCCGTCAGCTTCACGCCGATGTCTAACAGCACTGGCGATTGATACCAAGGCCGGCACTAGCCATTCACCAGGCCACAGAAACAAAAAAAGCGACCCTAAGGTCGCTTTCTTTGTGCTTCGAGGGGTTCAGTGACCTCGAAGCGAATATGGCGCAGCGGACGGGACTCGAACCCGCGACCCCCGGCGTGACAGGCCGGTATTCTAACCGACTGAACTACCGCTGCGTATCGCACAGGCCGAAGCCTGCTTGAAACTGGGATCTGCGTGCCAGCGCATGACGCTGGTGTTGCAGGCACAAAAAAGGCGATTGGGTTATCGCCTTCAATGTCGCTTGGAGGAGTTCTAGGGCCTCGAAGCAGAAGATGGCGCAGCGGACGGGACTCGAACCCGCGACCCCCGGCGTGACAGGCCGGTATTCTAACCGACTGAACTACCGCTGCGTATCTCGCAGGCCGTAACCTGCTTGAAACTGGGATCTGGCAGAAAGGTCTTGCCTTCATGCCACAGACCGGTGAAGCTCACCCATCTGTTGAAGTAAGTGGCGCAGCGGACGGGACTCGAACCCGCGACCCCCGGCGTGACAGGCCGGTATTCTAACCGACTGAACTACCGCTGCGCATATGGACTTGCGTCCTGTTCCTCTCTGGTAGGAAGCTTCTTTCGAAGCGCCCTGGGCCAGGAACAATCTCAGGAAGTGGTGGGTGATGACGGGATCGAACCGCCGACCCTCTGCTTGTAAGGCAGATGCTCTCCCGGCTGAGCTAATCACCCTCGCGATGTTGCTTGTTGCGTTTGCTTCGCTGAGGCCGCGAAATTTACGCAGGTACCGATGCTAAGTCAATAGCCCCGTTGAATTTTTTTTCAAAAACCTGAAAAAGCGTCAGAACGAAAAAGGAGCCTTGTCGGCTCCTTTTGCTTTGCACAGCGGCAAGTGGCGCGTCAGCTGTAGATCATCTTGCGGCTCATGCCGCCATCGACCACAAATTCCTGGCCGGTGACGAATCCGGCCTGACGCGACAACAGCCAGGCCACCAGTGCCGCAACATCCTCCACCGTCCCTACCCTGCCCGTTGGATGCTGGGCATGGTCGGCTTCGGTGAGGGGTTCGGCGCGGCGCTGGGACGGATCGCGGGCGTCGATCCAACCAGGGCTGACGGCGTTGACCCGGATCTCCGGCCCCAGGCTCATGGCCAGGGCGTGGGTCAGTGCCAGCAGCCCGCCCTTGCTTGCGGCATAGGCTTCGGTGTCCGGCTCCGACTGACGTGCACGTGTGGAGGCCAGGTTGACGATCGCCCCGCCATGCGCGCGCAGGTAAGGCGCACAGTGCTTGGCCAACAGCATCGGGCCACTGAGGTTGACCGCCAATACACGATTCCATTGCGCAAGGCTCAAGCTCTCGAGCGTATGGTTGTGCGGGTTGGCGATGGCCGCGTTGCACACCAGCGCATCCAGACGCCCGAATTGGCCCAGCACCTGCGCCACACCAGCGCTGACCTGGGCCTCGTCGGAGACGTCCATGGCGATGAACCAGGCGTTGCTGCCCAGGGTCTTGGCAACCTTGGCACCGCGCTGGCGGTCCAGGTCACTCAACACCACCTGCCAACCTTCGCAGATCAGCCAGGCGGCGATGCCCAGGCCGATGCCGCGGGCGGCACCGGTTACCAAGGCCACCCGACCGTTATGGTCTGGCTCGCCACCTGTCCAGTCGATCACAGCGCTGCCAACCCACGCGCCAGGTCGGCCTGCAGATCGACGACGTCCTCAAGCCCTACCGCAACACGAATCAGGCTGTCACGGATGCCGGCCGCCTCGCGCTCCTGCGGGCTCAGACGACCGTGGGAGGTGGTCGCCGGATGGGCGATGGTGGTCTTGCTGTCACCCAGGTTCGTGGTGATCGAAATCACCCGAGTGGCGTCGATAAAGCGCCAGGCGCCCTCTTTGCCGCCCTTGACCTCAAAGCTGACCACCGCGCCGAAGCCACTCATCTGGCGCTTGGCCAGTTCGTGCTGTGGGTGGCTTGGCAAGCCGGCGTAATGCACCTTTTCCACACCCTCCTGCTGTTCCAGCCATTCAGCCAAGGCCTGCGCGCTCTCGCAGTGCGCACGCATGCGCAGCTTAAGGGTCTCCAGGCCCTTGGTGAAAATCCAGGCGTTGAACGGGCTGAGGGTCGGCCCCGCGGTACGCAAGAAGCCCACCACTTCCTTCATCTGCTCGGCACGACCGGCAACCACGCCGCCCATGCTGCGGCCCTGGCCGTCGATGAACTTGGTCGCGGAGTGGAAGACGATATCGGCCCCCTGCTTGAGCGGTTGCTGCAGCGCCGGCGTGCTGAAGCAGTTGTCCACTACCAGCATCGCGCCACCGGCGTGGGCGATTTCGGCCAGTGCGCCGATATCCACCAACTCCGCCAGCGGGTTGGACGGCGACTCGACGATCAGCAGCTTGGTATTGGCCTTGATGGCGTTCTTCCAACCACCAAGATCGACCAGCGGCACATAGTCCACCTGCACACCGAAGCGCTTGAAATACTTCTCGAACAGGCTGATGGTCGAGCCGAACACGCTCTGCGACACCAGCACGTGGTCGCCAGCGCTGCACAGCGACATGACCACGGCGAGAATCGCCGCCATGCCGGTGGACGTCGCCACGGCCTGCTCTGCACCTTCCATGGCCGCCAGGCGCTCCTCGAAGGCACGCACGGTCGGGTTGGTGTAGCGTGAGTAAACGTTGCCCGGCGTTTCACCGGCAAAACGCGCAGCCGCATCGGCGGCCGTGCGGAAGACATAGCTGGAGGTCAGGAACAGCGCTTCGCTGTGCTCGCCCTCGGGCGTACGGTGCTGACCGGCACGCACTGCCAGGGTGTCGAAACCGACACCCTCCAGGTCGCTGTCCAGCCGTCCGGCATCCCATTGATCCGTCATGCCGTTACTCCTAAAAAGCCCAAAGTCAGTTGTTGTACAGGTCGATGATCGCGCTGACAGCCTGGGTCTTGACCTTGGCCGCATCGTTGCGAGCCTGTTCGATACGGTCCAGGTAGGCATCGTCGATGTCGCCGGTAACGTATTCACCGTTGAACACCGCGCAATCGAAGTGCTCGATCTTGATCTTGCCGCCACCGACCGAGTCGATCAGGTCCGGCAGGTCCTGATAGATCAGCCAGTCGGCGCCGATCAACTCGGCCACCTGTTCAGTGGTACGGTTGTGGGCGATCAGTTCGTGAGCGCTCGGCATGTCGATGCCGTAGACGTTGGGGTAACGCACAGCCGGCGCCGCGGAGCAGAAGTAGACGTTCTTCGCGCCTGCCTCACGGGCCATCTGGATGATCTGCTTGCAGGTGGTGCCGCGTACGATCGAGTCATCCACCAGCATCACGTTCTTGCCGCGGAATTCCAGCTCGATGGCATTGAGCTTCTGGCGTACCGATTTCTTGCGCGCGGCCTGGCCGGGCATGATGAAGGTACGGCCGATGTAGCGGTTCTTGACGAAGCCTTCGCGGAACTTCACACCCAGGTGGTTGGCCAGCTCCAGGGCCGCGGTGCGGCTGGTGTCCGGGATCGGGATGACCACGTCGATGTCGTGCTCCGGGCGCTCGCGGCGAATCTTCTCGGCCAGCTTCTCGCCCATGCGCAGACGCGCCTTATACACCGAGACACCGTCCATGATCGAGTCAGGACGAGCCAGGTAGACATGCTCGAAGATGCAGGGCTGCAGTTTCGGGTTGTTGGCACACTGCTTGGTGTACATCTGCCCTTCTTCGGTGATGTACACGGCCTCGCCTGGCGCCAGGTCACGGATCAGGGTGAAGCCGAGGACGTCCAGGGCAACGCTTTCGGAGGCGATCATGTACTCGACGCCTTCGTCGGTGTGGCGCTGGCCGAACACCACCGGACGAATGCCGTTGGGGTCACGGAAGCCGACGATGCCGTAGCCGGTGATCATCGCCACCACCGCATAGCCACCGACACAGCGGCTGTGCACATGGGAGACCGCCGCGAACACGTCCTCCTCGGTCGGCTGCAGCTTGCCGCGTACGGCCAGTTCATGGGCGAACACGTTGAGCAGCACTTCCGAGTCGGAATTGGTGTTGACGTGACGCAGGTCGGACTCGTAGATCTCCTTGGCCAACTGTTCGACGTTGGTCAGGTTGCCGTTGTGCGCCAGGGTGATGCCATACGGCGAGTTGACGTAGAACGGCTGAGCCTCGGCCGAGGTGGAGCTGCCCGCGGTCGGGTAGCGCACGTGGCCGATGCCCATGTGGCCGACCAGGCGCTGCATGTGGCGCTGCTGGAAGACGTCGCGCACCAGGCCATTATCCTTGCGCAGGAACAACCGGCCGTCATGGCTGGTCACGATACCGGCAGCGTCCTGGCCGCGGTGCTGGAGGACCGTTAGCGCGTCATACAGCGCCTGATTGACGTTCGACTTACCGACGATACCGACGATGCCACACATGCGACGCAACCCCTACTTTGACGAAACTTGAGTGAAAAGCGCTCAGGGCCGGGATGGACCGAGCAGCTGTTCCTTGAACGGAAGATCAACTGGAGAGCTGATCCCACTGGACATCCACTGACCGGCGAAACCGAGAATCAGGTTCTTCGACCAGTCAGCGACCAATAGAAATTGTGGTATCAGGCGTGATTCCTGCCACCACGGATCCTGTTGCACCGGGCCCAGGCTGAGCAAGCCGACGGCCACCACCACCAGCAAGGCCCCGCGCGCGGCGCCGAACACCATGCCGAGGAAACGATCGGTGCCGGACAGCCCGGTCACGCGGATCAGCTCGCCGACGAGGAAGTTGATCATCGCCCCCACCAGCAGGGTGGCGACGAAAAGAATGGTACACCCGGCGATGATCCGTGCCGAGGGTGTCTGGATATAGCTCTCCAGGTACTGCGACAGCGACCCGCCGAACATCCAGGCGACCGCGCCGGCAATGATCCAGATGAGCAAGGACAAGGCTTCCTTGACGAAGCCGCGCTTGAGACTGATCAGTGAGGAAACGGCGACGACCGCAATGATCGCCCAATCAACCCAGGTAAATGCCACGGTGCTGCCTGCAGACGTTTGAGGCGGCGTATTTTAACAGAGCGGAGGGCTTGGGGTAAGCGGAATGTCAGGTCGTTGAAGGCCTGCAGCTTGACTTCCAGGACAACTTTGTAGCTCTTGCGAGGGGTGGAATCCGAATGAAAAACGGCCCCGCCCGACCGGCGTCAATACGCTGATCTGGCAGGGCCGCCAGGAATTAGCCTCGTTCCGGCTGGAAACGAACCACGATACCCTTGAGATTCTGCTGGCGGTTGATCACATCACGCAGGCGCTCGGCTTCGGCACGCTCGATCAGTGGGCCGACGAATACCCGGTTCATGCCGTCAGCCGACCGGATGTAGGCGTTGTAGCCCTGGCTGCGCAGCGTCTTCTGCAGGTTATCGGCCCCAGCGCGATTGGACAGGCTGGCCAGCTGGATCGACCAGCTCACCGGCAGGCCGTTGGCGTCGATCTTCGACGCTGTCGCCGGCTTGCTTGCACTGGCAGTGGCAGCAGGTGCGGGAGTGGCAGGCGGCACCGGGCGCGCTTCAGCTTTAGCGGCAGGTGCTGGGGCTGGCGACTTGGCCACCGGCACCTGGGCGACCTGCGCAGGTGACGGCGTGATCGGCTGGGTTGGCGCGCTGACCGGTGCAGTGGACTCGTCGACCACCACTGGCGGTTGCTCCGAGGGATCAGGCAGCGCCTGAGGCTCCGGCACCTGCACAGGCTCCACCTTGACGTCGGGAAGGCTTGGCATGGCCGGCGCCTGGGGCGCCTCGACGCGCACCTGGCGCATCTCGTCCTCGCGGGTGAACAGCATCGGCAGGAAGATCACCGCCAGCGCCACCAGCACCAGCGCACCGACCATGCGCTGCTTCATCCCTTTATCCAGCACTGCCATCTACTCCATCCTCCGGGACCTGCCGCTCGAGCCATTCCAGGGCTTGGCCGACGCAGAAAAACGAACCGAACAGCAAGATCTGGTCATCCGCCGTTGCCTGTGCACACTGCCCTTCTAGGGCAGCGGCGACACTGGCATAAGACTTCACCGTAGCACCTTGGTTCGTCAAGGCAGTGGCCAGTTCGGCAGCCGCACGACTGCGCGGGGTATCCAGGGGGGCTACCGCCCAGTCGTCGACCAGGCCCTGCAGTGGCGCGATCACGCCCTCCAGGTCCTTGTCGGCGAGCAGGCCGAACACCGCCAACCGACGCCCCTTCAACGGACGCGCGGCCAGGCGGCGAGCCAGGTACTCGGCGGCATGCGGGTTGTGCCCGACATCCAGCAGCAGCTCCACCGTCTTGCCCTGCCAGGTCAACTGGCGACGGTCCAGGCGACCGGTAATGCGGGTATCGAGCAACGCCCGGCGAACCTGCTCGGCCTGCCACGGCAAGCCCATCAGCAGGTAGGCCTGCAGTGCCAGGGCAGCGTTTTCCATGGGCAGGTCGAGCAGCGGCAGGTCATGCAGCGCCACCGGCTGACCATCGGTCGAGGTGCCACGCCAGCTCCAGCGGCCTTCGGCGCTGTCCAGGTCGAACTCACGGCCACGCAGGAAAAGCGGCGCAGCCAGTTCGGCGGCCTTGTCCAGCAGTGGCTGCGGTGGGTCCAGGTCGCCACATAGCGCCGGCTTGCCCGCACGGAAGATGCCAGCCTTCTCGAAGGCCACCCGTTCACGGGTATCACCCAGGTAATCGACATGGTCGACACCGATGCTGGTCACCAGCGCCATGTCGGCGTCTACCACGTTCACGGTGTCCAGACGGCCACCCAGGCCCACTTCGAGCACCACGGCATCGAGCTGCGACTGTTGGAACAGCCAGAAGGCCGCCAATGTACCCATCTCGAAGTATGTGAGGGAAATCTCGCCCCGCGCCGCCTCGACGGCGGCGAAGGCTTCGCACAGACGCTCATCGCTGGCTTCGACGCCATCGATCAGCACCCGCTCGTTATAACGCAACAGGTGCGGCGAGCTGTACACGCCGACCTTCAAGCCCTGGGCACGCAGCAACGAGGCGATGAACGCACAGGTCGAACCCTTGCCGTTGGTGCCGGTGACCGTCACCACCCTCGGCGCCAGCCGACCGAGCGCGAGGCGCGCCAGCACCTGCTGTGAACGCTCCAGGCCCATGTCGATGGCCGAAGGGTGCAACTGCTCGAGGTATGCGAGCCACTCGCCCAGGGTACGCTGGCTCATCACGCGACGACGGCCGCTTCTTTTGCCTGCTCGGGAGTCGGTTGGCCGGTCATCTGTGCCAGCAGGCGGGCCAGGCGTGGACGCAGCTCATGACGGGAGATGATCAGGTCGATGGCACCATGCTCCAGCAGGAACTCGCTGCGCTGGAAGCCTTCCGGCAGTTTTTCGCGCACGGTCTGCTCGATCACACGCGGGCCGGCGAAGCCGATCAGCGCCTTCGGTTCACCGACGATGACATCACCCAGCATCGCAAGACTGGCGGACACACCACCATAGACCGGGTCGGTCAGTACCGAGATGAACGGGATGCCTTCTTCACGCAGGCGCGCCAGCACCGCCGAGGTCTTGGCCATCTGCATCAGCGAGATCAACGCTTCCTGCATGCGCGCACCGCCGGAGGCGGAGAAACAGATCATCGGGCAACGGTTTTCCAGGGCGTAGTTGGCTGCGCGCACGAAGCGCTCGCCGACGATGGCACCCATCGAACCACCCATGAAGGAGAACTCGAAGGCGCTGACCACGATCGGCATGCCCATAAGTGTGCCGCTGACCGAGACCAGCGCGTCCTTCTCGCCGGTCTGCTTCTGCGCGGCGGTCAGGCGATCCTTGTACTTCTTGCCATCACGGAACTTCAGGCGATCGACCGGTTCCAGGTCAGCGCCCAGCTCGGCGCGGCCTTCGACATCGAGGAAGATGTCGATACGCTCACGGGCGCCGATACGCATGTGATGGTTGCACTTGGGGCAGACGTCGAGTGTTTTTTCCAGCTCCGGACGATACAGCACGGCTTCGCACGCCGGGCACTTGTGCCACAGGCCTTCCGGCACCGAGCTCTTCTTCACCTCGGAACGCATGATCGAAGGGATCAGTTTGTCTACCAACCAGTTGCTCATGCTCTATTCTCCCGTTTTGGCCGGTGGCGGGCTTGCTGTCGCCTGCCCTGCCCCGACCCTTGAGCTCAAATTCGTGTTCTAAACGACGATGGACCGGTCACAGGGACCACCCGCGCACCACTCCACCTTCAACCTGTACGCCGACGCCCTGGCGTCGCGTGTTCTGATGACCAGCCCCACGGGGCCAGCCGGGCAGCACCGGGCTGCGATAGCTATGGACGATGGCACGCCGCCAACCGTCACATCCGCCGTCACGCCGCGCGGACCGCGCGCATGAAGGCTTCGATCTTGCTGGCATCCTTGATGCCCTTGGCCTGCTCGACGCCGCCACTGACGTCCACCGCATAGGGGTTGACCTGGGCGATGGCCTGACCGACGTTGTCCGCCGACAACCCACCCGCGAGGATGATCGGCTTGCTCAAGCGCGCCGGCACCAGCGACCAATCGAAGGCTTCGCCAGTCCCCCCCGGCACACCAGCCACGTAGGTATCCAGGAGAATGCCACGGGCGCCGGAGTACTGCTGGCAGGCAGCCTCGAGATCATCCCCGGGGCGCACTCGCAGGGCCTTGATCCATGGGCGGTGATAGCCTTCGCAATCGGCGGGGGTTTCGTCGCCGTGGAACTGTAGCAGGTCCAGTGGAACCACCTCGAGGATCTCGTTCAGCTCACAGCGTGACGCGTTGACGAACAGCCCCACCGTGGTCACGAAGGGCGGCAACTGCTCGATGATCGCCCGCGCCTGGCGCACATCCACCGCGCGCGGGCTCTTGGCATAGAAGACGAAGCCAATCGCATCGGCACCGGCCTCGACGGCGGCCAGCGCGTCTTCGATGCGGGTAATCCCGCAGATCTTGGTGCGGACGTTGCTCATGGACGACGAACCTTGAGTGATCGGTGAAAGGCCGGATGTTAGCAAATGACGTTTCGCCCGTCAGTCTGCCAACGCCTCGTAGCCGGTAAGAAAGTGTGGGCCGATGTAACGCTGCGGCAGGGCGAACTCTTCCGGGTACTCCACCTGCACCAGGTACAGGCCATAAGGATGCGCCGTCACGCCCCCCTCCCGACGGTTGCGCCCCTCCAGCACCTCGCGGGCCCATTGCACAGGGCGCTCGCCGGCACCGATGGTCATCAGCACACCGGCGATATTGCGCACCATATGATGCAGGAAAGCCGTGGCGCGCACGTCGAGGACGATCATCCGACCATGGCGGGTAACGCGCAGGTGGTGGATATGCTTGATCGGCGACTTGGCCTGGCATTGGCTGGCCCGGAATGCGCTGAAGTCGTGGGTGCCGAGCAGGTATTCGGCGGCCTCGGCCATCGCCGCGACATCCAGCGGGCGGTGATTCCAGGTTACCTCTTCGGCCAGGTGCGCCGGACGGATCGGATCGTTGTAGATGACGTAGCGGTAACGCCGGGCAGTGGCCTTGAACCGCGCATGGAAGTGCGCCGGCATCGTCCGTGCCCAGGCCACGCTGATGTCATGGGGCAGGTTGAAGTTGGTGCCCAGGGTCCAGGCACGTTCGTCACGCACGGCGCGGGTATCGAAGTGCACCACCTGGCCGCAGCCGTGAACGCCAGCGTCGGTGCGCCCGGCGCACATCACACTGATCGGCGAGTCGGCGACCTTCGACAATGCCTGCTCCAGCGCCTGCTGGACACTGGGCACACCGCTGGCCTGGCGTTGCCAGCCGCGGTAGCGCGAACCTTTGTATTCCACGCCCAGGGCGATGCGCGAGTACCCTTCGGCCGCCGATTCGGCCGCGTCGATGTCGTTGATGTCCAAGAAAGCCAAACCTGTGGATGAAACGAAAAGGCGGCCATTATAACGACAACGGCAGCCCTCAGGGCTGCCGTTGTCCTATCCAGGCCAGCTACGCGTCAGACCAGACGCGACAGCATGTCCTGCGCCTCCTGGCGCTGGCCGTCGTCGCCATCCTTGACCACCTCGTCGAGGATATCGCGAGCGCCCTGGTGATCGCCCATGTCGATGTAGGCCCGAGCCAGGTCGAGTTTGGTCGCCACTTCGTCGGTGCCGGAGAAGAAGTCGAAATCCAGGTCATCCAGGGCTCCGGGCTCGAGCGCCGCATCCTCGGCGGTGAAGTGTGGCTCCAACGACGGCGATGCCAGGCTCTGCGACAACTTGTCGAGCTCGGCGTTGACGTCACTGAGTTCCGAGGCGAAGTGCTTGTCGGCTGGCGATTCGTCGTCCAGCGACAACGACAGGTCGAAGTCGTCCGGCAGCTCGAGTTCGGAAATCGGGTCGAATTCCGGAATCTCGTCGAATGCAGCCAGCTCGGCGGCGACATCCACGGGCGCCTCCGGCTCGGCAGCAGGCGGCGCGGCTACGGCCGGCTCACCGACATCCAGATCGAAGTCCGCCAGATCATCCAGGCTTTGTGGCTCGGATTGCGCCTGAGCCTGGGCCAGCAATGCCTCGAAATCGTCGTCGGCATCGCTCTCGACCACCGGCTCGGCCTGCACCGGCGGCTCAACCAAGACCTCGGGCGCTTGCGTCGCATCAGGTGCATCCAGCACCGGGGCATCGAGCGAGTCGTCAAGCGCGAGGTCATCGTCCAGACTCAGGTCGAACGCACTGTCCAGATCGTCCGTGGCGGTGACGGGCACCTCATCGAGATCTGGCACGCTGTCCAGCACAGGCTCTGGCTGGGGCGCCGCCGCCACCGCTTCGTCGACAACCGGCTCAGGCTCTGCGACAGGCGCCGCCTCGTGTTCCTGGAGCAGCTCCTGCACATACTGCTCGTCCATCTCCGCAGCCAGCGCAGCCGCGCCGAGCCCTGCCGCCGCAACCCCGAGCATGGCCGGATAACGTTGCTTGAGCCCCTCGACTTCGCCTTGGTTCTCAGGTGTACCAGGCAACTGGCGCTCCTGGCCGACGAACGCGTCCTGATCGCCTTGGCGAGCGTAGACTTCCATCAATTTCAGGCGCAGGTCGCTGCGCTGCGGCTCGGCAGCCACCACCGGTTCCAGCAGAGTAGCTGCGTGATTCAAGCGCCCCTTGGCGACGCTCTCGTCGACCTCGGCCAATAGCGCCGCGTGCGGATCGGCATCAGCCGGCGCACTGGCAACGACTGGCTTTTCCGCCGCCGCCGCGGCTGCAGCGGAGGCCGCCACCACGGCAGGCGACAAGGTCACGCTCGGCGCCGAGATGTCCAATCCATCGAAGCTGCTGGGCGGCAGGTCCAGATCCGGACCGCGCTCACCTTCCTCGGCCAAGGCTCGAGCCATGCGCAGGTGCTTCTCAGCCTCCTGCTGGGCCTTGCGCTTGCGCGCCAGAAGCAGCAACAGCAGCAGCAACACGAGGAAGGCCGAGCCCGCCAACAGCGCCAGCAACAGCGGATTGCCCAGCAGTTCGTCGAGTGCACTCGGCTGCTCCGGCGCTGCCGCTGCTTGCGGCGCAGTATCCGCTGCGGCTGGCGGCGGCGTAACCGCAGGTTCGGCAGGGGCCAACTGGGCGTTGACCACCGGCTCGACCGGCGGCGTCGCGGCTACAGGTGCTGCAGGCTCGGCGGCCCCTTGCGCCTCGAGACGCGCCAACTGGTCGTTCTTCAATTCGATCAGACGCTGCAGCTTGTCCAGCTGGCTCTGCAGGTCGGTCATCCGGCTCTTGAGTTCTTCGTTGTCGCGGCGGCTGGTATCCAGGCTTTCCTGGGCCACGGCCAGCTTGTCGTTCAGCGCCTTGGCGCTGTCGGCCCCCGTCTGCGTGCCGGGCGCAACCAGCCGCAGGTTATCGCCCTGGGCGATACGTGCAGGCGCGGCTTCGGCAGCACCCCGACGGGTGGCGTCCAACTGTCGCGCACGCGGCCCCAGACGCCGACCTTCGCGCCAGGCGGCGTACTGCTCGGAAACCTCGCGGATCGCCTCCCCCTGGGCAATGCTGCGGATCTGCTGCTCGTCTGGAAGGCGCAGGACCTGACCGGTCTTGAGCTGGTTGATGTTATTGCCGATGAAGGCATCGGGGTTCAGGGCCTGGATCGCCAGCATGGTCTGCTGGATCGAACCGCCGTGGGTGTTGCGTGCAGCGATCTGCCAGAGCGTGTCGCGCTGGCGCGTCGTGTAGCTGGCGGCGCTCACTGCCGGGCTGATGGCGCCCTGGGCAGGCTTGGCGCTGGCCTGCTGCGGCTGGTCGAGCGCCACGTTGTAGTCACGCAACAGCCGCCCTTGGGGCCACATCACCTGAACCAGGAACTTGACCACCGGCTCCGGCAGCGGCTTGCTGGATGTCACGCGCAACACGCTGCGACCGTTGGGGTTGATCACCGGCGTGAACGTCAGGTCTTCCAGATAAGCAGGCAGCGTCACCCCTGCCTTGGCGAACTCCTCAGGAGCGGCCAGGCTTGGCGCCACTTCAGCGGCGGTGAGGTCGCGCACATCGAGCAACTCGATCTCGGCATCCAGCGGCTGGTTCTGCGCCGACTTGAGGGTCAGCTCCCCCAGGCCAAGGGCATTGGCCATGCCGGACGACAGCGCCGAGGCGGCCGCGATGGCCAGAACCAGTTTGCGAATTCGAAGCATGACCTCTTCCCTTGTATGAATCGTCCTAAAAACCTGCCAGTGGTGTAGGACAAAATTGCTGGCCAGTATCTTTTACGCCATTTTTTTTATCAACAATTGCGCCAATTGTACGGCGTTGAGCGCCGCACCCTTGCGCACGTTGTCGGTGGTCAGCCACAAGTTGAGCTGCTGATCCTCGTCGACGCCATGGCGTACACGACCAACATAGACCACGTCTTGCCCCACTGCGTCACCGACGGGTGTCGGATAATCGTCATTTTCCACACGCTCTACGCTGGCAGCGGCGTCCAGCGCCTGGTTGACCGATTGCAGATCGACCGACTGGCGACTCTGCACCGTCACACTGAAGCTATCGCCGAAAAACACCGGGACTTGAACGCAGCTCACGGAAATCTTCAGCTCAGGCAACCCCAGCAGCACGCGCAGCTCGCTGACCAGGCGACGCTCCAGGGCTGCATGCCCCTGCTCATCGGTGGTCCCCACCTGCGCCAACAGGTTGAACGCCACCTGGCGGTCAAAGAAACGCGGCTCCAACGGGCGGGCGTTGAGCAACTCGGCCGTCTGCCGCGCCAACTCGTTCACCGCTTCGCGCCCCTGGGACGAAACAGCCAGGCAGGCCATTACCTGGACCCGCTCGATATCCAGCAACCCCTTGAGCGGCGCCAGCGCAACGGCCAGCGCGACAGCGGCGCTGCTTGGGCTGGCCAGCAAGGCTGGCAATGCAAGGCTGTCGACGACCTCGCCATTGGCCTCCGGCACCAGCGCCAGCGCGTCATCCAGCCCGCCCGACAGATCGATCACCGAGCAGCCGGCCTCGCGCGCCTTCTGCGCAAAGCTGCGGCTGACTGCAGCACCGGCGGCGAAGAACGCCAGCTTGGCCTGGGCGAAGTCGAAGCTGTCCACCTCACGCACTCGCACCTTCTTGCCAGCAAACATCACACTGCTGCCGGCAGATTCCATACTGGCCAGCAGGTGCAGGGTCGCGACCGGGAACTCCAGCTCCTCGAGAATCTGCACGAGGGTCTCACCGACACTTCCGGTGGCGCCGACGACGGCGATATCTAGGGGTTGGCTCATGGTTTGGCTCCTTCTGCGGGTACGGCGGGAGCGGCACTTTACTTGATTGCCGCACAAACAAAAAACCCGCGCTGTCTCCAGCGCGGGTTTTCGATCAACTTGAGGCGATCAACGCTCCAGCAGAATCCGCAACATGCGGCGCAGCGGCTCGGCAGCGCCCCACAGCAACTGGTCGCCGACCGTGAAGGCGCCCAGGTACTGGGACCCCATGTTCAGCTTGCGCAGACGACCGACCGGAATGTTCAGGGTACCGGTCACGTTGGTAGGACTCAGTTCCTGCATGCTGATCTCACGCTGATTCGGCACCAGCTTCACCCATGGGTTGTGCTGGCTGATCATGCCTTCGATATCGGCGATCGGCACATCCTTGTTCAGCTTGATGGTAAGCGCCTGGCTGTGGCAGCGCATGGCGCCGATACGTACGCAGATGCCATCGACCGGGATCGGACTCTTGAAGCGGCCGAGGATCTTGTTGGTCTCGGCCTGAGCCTTCCACTCTTCGCGGCTCTGCCCGTTCGGCAGTTCCTTGTCGATCCACGGGATCAGGCTGCCAGCCAGCGGCACGCCGAAGTTTTCAGTCGGGTAGGCTTCGCTGCGCATGGCTTCGGCAACCTTGCGGTCGATGTCGAGGATCGCGCTGGCCGGGTTGGCCAGATCGTCGGCCACCGCAGCATGGGTTGCTCCCATCTGCTTGATCAGCTCGCGCATGTTCTGCGCACCGGCACCGGAGGCCGCCTGGTAAGTCATCGCGCTCATCCACTCGACCAGGCCGGCTTCGAACAGCCCACCCAGGCCCATCAGCATAAGGCTGACGGTGCAGTTGCCGCCGATGTAGTTCTTGGTGCCGGCGTCCAACTGCTGGTCGATGACCTTGCGGTTGACCGGGTCGAGGATGATGACTGCATCATCCTGCATACGCAGGGAAGAGGCAGCGTCGATCCAGTAACCCTGCCAGCCGGCTTCACGCAGCTTGGGGAAGACCTCGTTGGTGTAGTCGCCGCCCTGGCAGGTCAGGATCACGTCGAGGGTCTTGAGCTCTTCGATCGAATAAGCGTCCTTGAGCGGAGCAATATCCTTGCCCACGTTCGGGCCTTGGCCACCCACGTTGGAGGTGGTGAAGAACACCGGCTCGATAAGGTCGAAGTCCTGCTCCTCCAGCATCCGCTGCATGAGCACGGAACCGACCATACCGCGCCAACCGATCAGACCTACACGTTTCATCGCAACTACACCTTTGCTAAAAAGTGGGCCGCCATCGAAGGGAAACGATGGCGGGCCAGAGAGATTACAGATTCCGCAGCGCTGCGACTACTGCGTCGCCCATTTCCTGCGTACCGACCTTGGTGCAACCGGCCGACCAGATGTCACCGGTGCGCAGACCCTGATCCAGCACCAGGCTCACAGCCTGCTCGATCGCCTCGGCAGCGGCCTGCTGGTTGAAGCTGTAACGCAGCATCATCGATACGGAGAGGATGGTCGCCAGCGGGTTGGCGATACCTTGGCCTGCGATGTCGGGCGCCGAACCGTGGCAAGGCTCGTACATGCCCTTGTTGTCGGCATCCAGCGAAGCAGAAGGCAGCATGCCGATGGAACCGGTCAGCATGGAAGCCTCATCCGACAGAATGTCACCGAACATGTTGTCGGTCACCACCACGTCGAACTGCTTGGGTGCGCGCACCAGTTGCATCGCGGCGTTGTCGACGTACATGTGGCTCAGCTCGACGTCCGGGTAGTCCTTGGCGACGTCTTCGACCACTTCGCGCCACAGCTGGCTGGAAGCCAGGACGTTGGCCTTGTCCACCGAGCACAGTTTCTTGCCGCGCACGCGGGCCATGTCGAAGCCCACGCGGGCGATACGGCGCACTTCACTCTCGCTGTAGGGCAGCGTGTCATAGGCTTGGCGCTCGCCACCTTCGAGCTCGCGCTGGCCACGCGGAGCACCAAAGTAGATGCCGCCGGTCAGCTCGCGGACGATGAGGATGTCCAGCCCGGAGACGATCTCGGGCTTGAGCGACGAAGCGTCAGCCAGTTGCGGATAGAGGATCGCCGGACGCAGGTTGGCAAACAGGCCCAGTTGCGCACGAATCTTCAGCAGACCGCGTTCAGGACGGATATCACGCTCGATCTTGTCCCACTTCGGCCCGCCGACGGCGCCGAGCAGGACGGCATCGGCCTTGCGCGCGCGCTCCAGGGTTTCGTCAGCCAGCGGTACGCCGTGCTTGTCGATGGCCGCACCACCGATCACGTCGTGCTCCAGGGTGAAGTCCAGGCCGAACTTGTCGTTGGCCAGCTCCAGCACCTTGACCGCCTCGGCCATGATTTCCGGACCGATGCCATCACCTGGGAGAATCAGAATCTGCTTGCTCATGCTTTCCTCTATTCATTCAAACAGCGCGGCTCGGTCAGCCACGCCGGAAACTCTATCGCTCGGCCCACAGCACCAGGACATCCGTGCTGAAGGAGCCATCAGCTTCGATCTGGTAATACTGCCGCACTTCCTCGCCCATCGCCTGCTGCAACTGGCGAATGGCCACACGCATCGGTTCGGGAGTACGCATGCGCTCCACCCAGGATGCGAACTCCAGGCGCAGGCGCTGGCGGCTATGGCTGCGCGTGAACAGCCCTGCCTCGCTGACCTGACGCTGCCACTGGGCGGCAGAATAATCGCGTACATGGCTGGTGTCGCGCAGCACTTCGACACTTTGCAGGTAGGTGTCGAGCAACGGGCTGCCCGGCGACATGACATCGACGAACGCCGCCACGCCACCCGGCTTGAGCACCCGACGCACTTCACGCAGTGCCAGGCCCAGGTCGCTCCAGTGGTGTGCCGAGTAACGGCTGAAGACGAATTCGAACGACGCGTCGGCGAACGGCAGACGCTCGGCGGCACCGCGCTCGGTGACGATATTGGCCAGCCCACGCTCGCTGGCGGCCTTGGCAACCACGTCAAGCATCGACTGGGAAAGATCGTATGCCACGACTTGGGCCACCAGTGGCGCCACGTGAAAACTGACATGACCGGCGCCACAGCCCAGGTCCAGCACGCGAGCAGCGCCCTGCCCTTGCAGCTCGGCCTGCAGCAGGGCGAACTCGCTGCCCTGGGCATGCACGGTGCTGCTGAGGTAGGCGCTGGCCTGCTCGCCGAACTGGCGCTGGACTACTTCGGTGTGGCTGGTACCCGTCATGATTCAATCCTTTTGGTTTTATTGCCTGTACCGGCCTCTTCGCGGGCAAGCCCGCTCCCACTGGTACAGCATTGCCTCAGGCCTTGCGATATCTGTAGGAGCGGGCTCGCCCGCGAAGAGGCCGGTACTGTCACCTACCTGCTTCAGGCATCCCGGAACAGCCAGGGCTGCGCGGCGCGATGCTTGCCTTCGAAGGCCTTGATCGCGTCGCTGTCCTGCAAGGTCAGACCGATGTCGTCCAGGCCGTTGAGCAGGCAATGCTTGCGGAACGCATCGATCTCGAAGTGCAGCACCTTGCCGTCTGGACGGGTAACAGCCTGCGCCTGCAAGTCGATGGTCAGCTGGTAGCCCGGGTTGGCTTCGACCTGCTTGAACAACTCATCCACTTCCTCATCGCTGAGGATGATGGGCAGCAGGCCGTTCTTGAAGCTGTTATTGAAGAAGATGTCGGCAAAGCTCGGCGCAATGATGCTGCGGAAACCGTACTCGTCCAGCGCCCAAGGCGCATGCTCGCGGCTGGAGCCACAACCGAAGTTTTCCCGCGCCAGCAACACGCTGGCACCCTGGTAGCGTTCGTGGTTGAGCACGAACTCCTGGTTCACCGGGCGCTTGCTGTTGTCCTGGTAGGGCTGGCCCACGTCCAGGTAGCGCCACTCGTCGAACAGGTTGGGGCCGAAGCCGGTACGCTTGATCGACTTGAGAAACTGCTTGGGGATGATCTGGTCGGTGTCGACGTTGGCACGATCCAACGGCGCGACGAGGCCGGTGTGCTGGGTAAAGGCTTTCATGCTGCGCTCCCTTGGATCAACTCGCGGACATCGATGAAGTGGCCGGTTACCGCAGCGGCGGCGGCCATGGCCGGGCTGACCAGGTGGGTACGACCACCGGCGCCCTGACGGCCTTCGAAGTTGCGGTTGGACGTCGAGGCGCAATGCTCGCCACTTTCCAGGCGGTCCGGGTTCATCGCCAGGCACATGGAGCAGCCTGGTTCACGCCATTCGAAGCCCGCCGCAAGGAAGATCTTGTCCAGGCCTTCACGCTCGGCCTGGGCCTTGACCAGGCCCGAACCCGGCACGACGATGGCTTGCTTGACGGTAGCGGCAACCTTGCGGCCCTTGGCGATGTCCGCCGCAGCGCGCAGGTCTTCGATCCGCGAGTTGGTGCAGGAGCCGATGAACACGCGATCCAGCTGGATATCAGTGATCGCCTGGTTGGCGGTGAGCCCCATGTACTTGAGTGCGCGCTCGATCGAACCACGCTTGATCAGATCGGCCTCGGCGGCCGGATCCGGCACGCGCTGGTCGACGGCGAGCACCATTTCCGGGGAAGTGCCCCAGCTGACCTGCGGCTTGATCTGTGCGGCGTCGAGTTCGACCACGGTGTCGAACACGGCATCGTCGTCGGAAACCAGGTCTTTCCAGGCCTCGACGGCACGCGTCCAGTCCTCGCCCTTCGGCGCATACGGACGGCCCTCAACATAGGCAACGGTGGTCGCGTCGGTAGCCACCAGCCCGACACGGGCACCGGCTTCGATGGACATGTTGCAGATGGTCATGCGGCCTTCCATCGACAGCTCGCGAATAGCGCTGCCGGCGAACTCCATGGCGTGGCCGTTGCCACCGGCAGTGCCGATCTTGCCGATCACGGCAAGCACGATATCCTTCGCGGTGACGCCGACAGGCAACTGGCCTTCGACGCGGACCAGCATGTTCTTCATCTTCTTGGCGACCAGGCACTGGGTGGCGAGCACGTGCTCGACCTCGGAGGTGCCGATGCCATGGGCCAAAGCCCCGAAGGCGCCGTGGGTCGAGGTGTGCGAGTCACCGCAGACCACGGTCATGCCCGGCAAGGTGGCGCCCTGCTCCGGGCTGATGACGTGGACGATGCCCTGGCGCTCGTCGTTCATCTTGAATTCGACGATGCCGTATTCGTCACAGTTCTCGTCCAGGGTCTGCACCTGCAGGCGCGACACCTGGTCGACGATGGCCTCGATACCCCCCTTGCGCTCTGGCGTGGTCGGCACGTTGTGGTCGGGCGTGGCGATGTTGGCGTCGATGCGCCAGGGCTTGCGATTGGCCAGGCGCAGGCCTTCGAAAGCTTGCGGCGAAGTCACTTCATGGATGATGTGACGATCGATATAGATCAAGGACGAGCCATCGTCGCGCCGTTTGACTTCGTGCGCATCCCAGAGTTTGTCGTAGAGCGTTTTGCCAGCCATCAGACTGTTCCTCATCAGCGTCTTTCTATGCCAATAACCCCTTGGCTTGTACGGACGATGCTATGGGGTTAGATTGAATAACTCAAATTCATAATTTTTATGCTTTGGATAACCAATAGGAATTCGAGCGCATGGACCTCGCCAACCTCAGCGCTTTTATCGCCATCGCCGAAACCGGAAGTTTTTCCGGCGCCGGTGAACGCCTGCACCTGACCCAACCCGCCGTCAGCAAACGCATCGCCGGCCTGGAGCAGCAACTGGATGTACGCCTGTTCGATCGCCTGGGCCGTGAGGTCACCTTGACCGAAGCCGGCCGAGCCCTGCTGCCTCGCGCCTATCAGATCCTCAATGTACTGGATGATACGCGCCGCGCCCTGACCAATTTGACAGGAGAAGTTACCGGGCGCCTGACCCTGGCCACCAGCCATCATATCGGCCTGCACCGCCTGCCCCCGCTGCTAAGGGCTTTCACCCGACAGCACCCTTCCGTGGCACTGGATATTCAGTTTCTAGATTCAGAAACGGCCTACGACGAAGTTCTCCATGGCCGCGCGGAAATCGCAGTGATCACCCTGGCCCCCGAGCCCCATCACCTGGTCCGGGCCGTTCCAGTGTGGGACGACGCCCTGGATTTCGTAGCGGCCCCGGAGCACGCCCTGGCCCTTGATAGCGATGTCAGCCTGGCCGATATCGCCCGCCACCCCGCCGTGTTCCCCGGCGGCAACACCTTTACCCACCACATCGTGCAGCGCTTGTTCGAGAGTCAGGGCCTGACGCCGAACATCGCCATGAGTACCAACTACCTGGAGACCATCAAGATGATGGTTTCAATCGGCCTCGCGTGGAGCGTGCTGCCACGTACTATGCTCGATGAACAGGTTGCACCCATCGCCTTGCCCGGCATACAGCTGTCGCGCCAGCTAGGCTACATTTTGCATACGGAACGAACGCTGTCGAATGCGGCAAAGGCGTTCATGGCATTGCTCGACAGCCACTCGGGGTCCGCCTGACCGTCCATCAGCCAGGCATTTCACTTACAAGGACGCTTCATCCGCCAAAGGTCTGGTACCGATGCCCAAATCAGCAAACCGCTTTCCGCGCCTGCCGCGCATCCCTGCGGTCGATCCCCAGGAGTCCGAGCAGGCCTGGCAGAATGCCCCGCAATTGCTCGCCGCGCTCAACGGCGCACGCCTGGGCGCCTGGCTGTGGGATATCGAAACCGGCCGGGTGAGCTGGTCACGAGGCACGCAGGCGCTGTTCGGCTTCGATCCCCTGCGCCCGTTGCCCGCGGATATCGACTACCTGGACCTGCTGCCGGAGGAGGATCGCGCCCGCACCCGCCAGCTGTTCCACGCCGTGGTCAACGGCGAGCCCGTGGAGCAGGCCATGCGCCATCGCATCCGCTGGCCGGACGGCAGCCTGCACTGGCTGGAAATCAATGGCAGCCTGACCCATGATCGCCATGGCCGTCCACAGATGATCGGCGTGATCCGCGAGATCACCCGTCAGCGCGATCGCGAAACCGCACTGATCAACTCGGAAAAGCGCTTTGCCACCCTCTTCCACCTCAGCCCCAATGCCATCCTCCTGACCCGCCGCCACGATGGCATGATCTTCGAGGTCAACCAGCACTTCGAGGACATGTTCGGCTGGCCCGGCGCCCAGGTCGTCGGCAAGACCAGCGTGGAACTCGGCCTCTGGGTCCACCCCGAACAGCGCCAGCAAGTACTGGAAGCCACTCGCAACAATGGCAGCCCGGTGATCATGGAAGTCCAGTTCCGTGCCACCAGCGGCAACATCCACGATGGCATCCTCTGCACCCAGGGTATCGAGCTTGAAGGTATCACCTACCTGATCAGCACCTTTGTCGACACCACCGAACGCAAGCGGGCCGAGCAGGCACTCAAGGACAGCCAGGAGCGCCTGGACCTGGCCCTGGACTCGGCGCAGTTGGGCACCTGGGACTGGCACATTCCCAGCGGCATGCTCTATGGCTCGGCGCGCGCCGCGCAACTGCACGGCCTTGACCCGGTGCCCTTCCATGAGTCCTTCGAAGCCTTCTTCGAAGGCGTGCCGGAGGAAGAACGCAGCGCCATGCGTCAAGCCTACCGCAGCCTGCGCGAAGGGCCGGCAACTACCAGATCACCTATCGCGTCCAGCTGGAGAACGGCGCATCGCGCTATATCGAAAGCCGTGCGCGGCTTTATCGCGACGAGCATGGCAACCCACTGCGCATGGCCGGCACCTTGCTGGACATCACCGACCAAGTCGAGCGCGAGCAACGCCTGAGCGCCTCGGAAGAGAAGTTCGCCAGCCTGTTCCAGGTCAGCCCCGACCCGATCTGCGTCACTCACCAGGATACGGGCCAGTTCATCGAGATCAATCCAGCCTTCACCCAGACCTTCGGGTGGGACGCCGAACAGGTCATCGGGCGCACCGCCGAGCAGATCGGCCTCTGGGCCGAGTCGTCCGCGCGCGCGCAACGCATCGAGCGGGTGATCCGCGATCAGGCCTTGAGCAATGTCGCGGTCGTGGTCAACCACCGCAATGGCTCACCACTGACCTGCGTGATTTCCAGCCGCCTGATCACCGTGGACAGCCAGCCCTGCAGCGTCACCACGCTGCGTGACATCACCCAGCAACAGCGCGCCGAGGCGGCACTCAAGGCCAGCGAGGAGAAGTTCGCCAAAGCCTTCCACTCGAGCCCCGACGCCATCACCATCACCGAACGGCTCAGTGGACGCTATGTCGAGGTCAACGACGGCTTCTGCCGCCTGACCGGCTACAGCAGTATCGAGGTAGTGGGTCGTACCGTTTTCGAACTGGGCATCTGGGCCGACGACAAGCAACGGGCAGCCTTGCTTGCCGAACTCAAGGAGCGCGGCCGGGTACACCACCGGGAGATGCTCGGGCGCAACAAACGCGGAGACATCCTGACCGTCGAGGTGTCCGTCGAGCCGATCAGCCTCAATGAAACCGACTGCCTGCTGTTGACCGCCCGCGACGTCAGCCAGTTGAAGAACGCACAAGCGCAGATCCGCCACCTGGCCTACCATGACCCGCTGACCAACCTGCCCAACCGCGCCCTGCTGATGGACCGGCTCAGCCAGCAGATCGCCCTGCTCAAGCGCCACAACCTGCGCGGCGCCCTGCTGTTCCTCGACCTGGACCACTTCAAGCACATCAACGACTCTCTGGGCCACCCCGTCGGCGACACGGTATTGAAGATCATCACTGCCCGCCTCGAAGCCAGCGTGCGCCTGGAAGACACCGTGGCACGCCTGGGGGGCGACGAATTCGTGGTCCTGCTAAGCGGTCTGGAGGGGAGTCGCGAGCACGTCGAGGGCAAGGTTCGCGAGTTGGCCGACACCCTGCGCGAACTGCTGGCCGAACCCATGTCGCTGGACGGCCAGCGCCTGCAGGTGACGCCGAGCATCGGCGTGGCACTGATTCCCGACCATGGCATCACCCCGGCCGATCTGCTCAAGCGAGCAGACATCGCCCTTTACCGCGCCAAGGATTCCGGACGCAATACCACCCAGCTGTTCCACACCACCATGCAAAAGGCGGCCAGCGAGCGCCTGCGCATGGAAAACGACCTGCGTCTGGCGCTCGCGCGCGGCGAACTGGCCCTGCACTTCCAGCCCCAGGTGGACGCCCGCGACAACCGCATCGTCGGTGCCGAAGTGCTCTTGCGCTGGCACCATCCGCAACTTGGCCAGCAAGCACCCTCCCAGTTCATCCAGGTGCTCGAGGAAAGCGGCCTGATACTCGAGGTGGGTAGCTGGATCCTTGACGAAGCCTGCGACGCCTGCGCGCGCATGCTCGAGGACGGGCTGATCAGTGCCGACGATTTCAGTCTCTGCGTGAATATCAGCCCCCGGCAATTCCGCCAGAATGATTTCGTCGAACGAGTGCTGCGCAGCCTGGACGACTATCGCTTGCCCAGGCGCATGCTCAAACTGGAGATCACCGAGGGCATTGTCATCCAGAACCTGGAAGACACCATCAACAAGATGCGTGAGCTCAAACGCTACGGGGTGAGCTTCGCCATGGATGATTTCGGCACGGGCTATTCGTCGCTGACCTACCTGAAGCGCCTGCCGGTGGATGCCCTGAAGATCGACCAGACCTTCGTGCGTGACGCGCCCAACGACCCCAATGATGCCGAGATCGTTCGAGCCATCGTGGCCATGGCGCGAAGCCTGGAGCTGGCGGTGATAGCAGAAGGTGTCGAACTGACGGAGCAACTGGAATTTCTCGAGCGACAGGGCTGTTACCTGTACCAGGGCTACCTGCACAGCCGACCGCTGCCCTTGCCGGAGTTTCGCCAGATCTTGCAGGAAACCCCGGCAGACTATTGATAGCGCCCTGCCTCTACGGGAGGGGTGTGCCCCATAAATGCGAAAGGGCACCCTAGGGTGCCCTTCCATTCACTTCACTGCATTCAATTCAGTGCAGCCTTTTCACCATTGATCGGAATACGCTTGGCCTTGGCTTCTTCCGGCACGATGCGCAGCAGGTCGATGCTGAGCAGGCCGTTAGCCAGACCGGCAGCTTTTACTTCAATGTGATCCGCCAGGCGGAACGACAGCTTGAAAGCACGCTGGGCGATACCCTGATGCAGATAGGTGACTTCGGCAGCGCCATTTTCGCGCTTGCCACCGGTAACGGTCAGGACGCCTTTTTCGACCTGAAGGTCGAGATCCTGCTCCTGGAAGCCGGCTGCAGCAACCACGATGCGATAGTGGTCATCGCCATGCTTTTCGACGTTGTAGGGCGGGTAGCTGCTACCGGCCTCATTACGTGCCGCGGATTCGAACAGGTCATTGAAACGATCGAAACCTACGGAATGGCGGAACAGTGGTGCGAGGGAGAAAGCAGTAGTCATGGTCATAAACTCCTGAGATTCAGCAAGTAAGTCACTACGCGACCCGACTTCGGCATCGCGTACTCAAGAGATAGGGTCAGGCAACGGACTTTCAAGGGCTCTCATGAAAAAATCTTCCCACCCCGCACGACGCAGCTGCACATCAGGCGACGCACTCGGTGAAAGAGGCCGTTTTCACTGGCTCGACACCCAGCAGCCGGCTGATGCGGGCGCAGTCATCCTCGCGCCGCAACTCGGCGAACAACAGCACCGCCTCCGGGTAGCTGCGGGTCAACATCGCCAACCACTGCTTCATCCGCCCGGGCGCATAGCGCGGCGACAGTTTGGCTTGCGCCTGGCGCCAGAACTCGCGCAGCAGCGGTAGCAGGTCGCTCCACACCATCGGCTGGTAGTCCCGCCCCTCGCGCGCTGCGGCGATCTGCAAGCCCAGATCCGGCCTCGACACCAGCCCGCGCCCGAGCATGATGTTTTCAGCGCCGCTGACTTCGCGGCAGCGTCGCCAATCATCGACGGTCCAGATCTCGCCATTGGCAAAGACCGGCACCTTGACCACATCCTGCACCCGCGCCACCCACTCCCAGTGAGCCGGCGGCTTGTAACCCTCTACCTTGGTTCGCGCATGCACCACCAAGTGCTGCGCCCCACCGTCGGCCAGCGCGATGCCACACTCCAGCGCACCATTCGGGCTGTCGAAGCCCAGACGCATCTTCGCCGTCACCGGGATCTGCGCCGGTACCGCCCGTCGAACTTCACGAACGATGGCATGCAGCAGCTCGGGCTCCTTGAGCAGCACAGCGCCCCCGCGAGACTTGTTCACGGTCTTGGCCGGGCAGCCGAAGTTGAGGTCGATTACCGGTGCCCCGAGTTCACAGGCCAGGGCGGCGTTGTCCGCCAGGCACAGCGGATCGGAGCCCAGCAACTGCACACGCATCGGCGTGCCGGCAGCCGTGCACGCACCGTTGCGCAACTCGGGTGCCAACTTGTCGAACGACGAAGGTGGCAGCAGGCGATCACAGACACGGATGAACTCGGTGACACACCAGTCGATACCCCCGACGCGGGTCAGCACGTCGCGCAGGATGTTGTCGACCAGCCCCTCCATGGGGGCCAGGGCAATTTGCATTTCAGGGTCCCGACGAGAAAAGGCGGCAGTCTAGCAAAAAATGCCCGTGGATCAGGCGCCGATCAGCGCCGGACCATAGCCCTCGATGAACTCGGCCGGCATCCGCCTGGGCTTGCCGCTGGACAGTTCGATACAGGCAAAGGTGGTTTGCGCGCGCAACAGGGTGACGCCGTCACGTGGGCGCTTGAGTTGAAAACGACGGGTCATGCGCAGGCGCTGATCCCAGTCGATGATCCAGGTGGCCAATTGCAGCTCGTCGTCTTCGTACGCCGCTGCCAGGTAGTCGATCTCATGGCGCACCACGGCCATTGCCCGGTCCAGACGACGGTACTCGGCCAGGTCCAGTCCCAGGCGCTGAGAGTGGCGCCAGGCGCAGCGCTCCAGCCAGGTGACGTAGACAGCGTTGTTGGCATGACCGAGGCCGTCGATATCCTCGGTGCCAACGCGAAGGTCGATGATGAATGGCGCTGCCAGATCCCAGCTCATGCCCGCTCCTGTAGTCAGTGAACGGGCAGAGTGTAACGGATGCTCAGGCGCTTTGCCGTGCCGGTTGCGTCGTACGCGCCAGCAGCTCGAGCACAGCCTGGGCCAGACGCGGGTCAGCCAGCACCCGTTGATGCCCACCTTCCTCCAGCAGCAACAGGCGACTGTCGAACCAGGCCTTGTGGATGAGCTGCGCCTCACTGGCCGCGACCAGCGCATCGTCGGCTGCATGAACCACCAACCCAGGCAACTCGAGCTGGTAGCCACTGACATCCAGCCGATCGATCTGCACGCCCACATCACGCTCGACCTGGCGGATGAAGGCTGCACGCGCCCGCCTGGGCATCCCCAGGCGCCGGGCAAAACCCCGCAACACCCCGAGCAATTGAGCAGGTGCCGCAATGCTCACCGCCGACTCGGCACGCAAGCCCCACTGCAAGGCCAACATGACACTGGCGCCCCCCATCGAATGACCGATCACGGCCCGCAACGGCGGCAGCTCCGCCGCGGCTTCAAGCAGTGCCCGGGCGAACAGCACCACATGCGCCTGCTGCCCCGGCGAACGGCCATGGGCTGGCCCCTCCAGGGACACGACCGTGTGTCCTGCCTGCACCAGGGCTTCGATCAGCGCGGCAAACTGGGTGGGCCGCCCTTCCCAGCCGTGCATCAGGAGCACCGTCGGCCCCTTGCCCCAGCGCAAGGCCGACAGACCGAAGCGCAGGGTGATACGCTCGGCCGAAGCCAATAGCGGTAACTCCCACTGCCGCGCAGGCAGGTTACGCGGCGTCATGAAGGCGCGCCGCATGCGCCCGGCGACATGCTCGGGGGCCAGATGGCCGAGGGTGCCGTTGACGCTGCGAATCCAGCTCAGGGTCGTCATCGCCTTGCTCCAGAGTTGAGGTTGCTCAGATAACCGCCGACTTGGCGGCGCGCAGAATACGGTCGGAAAGTTCGGTAGCGCCCAGGGCTCGGGCCAGGGCCAGGCCGCCGACCATCAGGGCGAGGTCGGCGAACGCCTTGTCGATATCCTCGGGACGATCGACCATCTGCGCCGTCATAAGCTCGAGGTGTTCGGCCAACATTTCGCGAAAGGCTGCGGGCAAACGCTGCATCTCACCCAACGCATTAGGCAAGGGACAGGCGTGCTCATGGGCATCACGGTGCTTGCGCGACAGATAGAAAGCCGCTGCCAGCGCACGACGCTCGGCACCAGACAGGCTGGGGTCGACCTGCGAAAGCAAGGCCCGTCGCTCACCGAGCAACTGGTCGAATGCCGCCAGCATCAATTCATCCTTGCTATCGAAATGGGCGTAGAAGCCTCCGACGGTGAGGCCTGCTGCAGCCATTACCTGACCTACGCTGGGGTCGGCTGGCCCCTGCTGGATCAGTGCGCTACAGGCGGCGTCGAGAATACGCTCGCGAGTCCTGGTCTTTTTATCGTTCATGGGCACCCCCACATATGATGATCGAAATATTACGCATGTAATATTTTCTGGCAAGCGAAATCGCGTACCGCTGATCGGGCACCTGGAAGATTAAGGAGGTAGAAAAACAAAAGGCCCATTCAATAATCGAATGAGCCTTTGAAGTCCCGTAAAACACGGGTAAAAGTGGCGTCCCCTAGGGGACTCGAACCCCTGTTACCGCCGTGAAAGGGCGGTGTCCTAGGCCACTAGACGAAGGGGACGTAACCTTCGTGCCGATCCGTTTTCACGAACCGTGGCAGATTGGTGGAGCTAAGCGGGATCGAACCGCTGACCTCCTGCATGCCATGCAGGCGCTCTCCCAGCTGAGCTATAGCCCCGAAACAAAACAAAAAGCTCACTCAACAGTCGAATGAGCCTTTCAACCCCGCAAAACGCGGGAAGAAATGGCGTCCCCTAGGGGACTCGAACCCCTGTTACCGCCGTGAAAGGGCGGTGTCCTAGGCCACTAGACGAAGGGGACGTAACCTTCGTGCCGATCCGTTTTCACGAACCGCGGCAAAATTGGTGGAGCTAAGCGGGATCGAACCGCTGACCTCCTGCATGCCATGCAGGCGCTCTCCCAGCTGAGCTATAGCCCCGGATTTCTAGCCTCTCGGCCCAGCGACATCATGAAATATCGCTTGTGCAATACTGGCGTCCCCTAGGGGACTCGAACCCCTGTTACCGCCGTGAAAGGGCGGTGTCCTAGGCCACTAGACGAAGGGGACGAACCTTCTTACCTTCAAGACCTGGTTGCTGGACCAGTCTTGCTTCACGACCTTGATCACGAAGCGGAATTTGGTGGAGCTAAGCGGGATCGAACCGCTGACCTCCTGCATGCCATGCAGGCGCTCTCCCAGCTGAGCTATAGCCCCACAATGTCGCTTTGAACTGAATCACCGGCTGGGTGCCTGGCGCTTCATTTTCGTTCATCGCTGTGGACGGGGCGCATATTAAGATCGGATTGCAGCACTGTCAAACGAATTCGTGAAAATATCAAAAATTTTTTTCACAGATAACAATCACTTACCGCCCTGCCCTGCTCCCGGCGATTGCCAGGTCCTGTGGCAGCGGGCAAGCCCACTGCCACAGGGGCGTGAGATAAGCCAATCAGGCGATATTCGCCAGCAGCTTTTCCCACTCCTTGTTCTCTTTCTTCGACACGCCGCCCAGCAGTTCCAGCGCCTGGCGCAGACGGTAGCGGGTCAGGTCGGGGCCGAGAATCTCCATGGCATCGAGCACCGACACCGAGCTGGCCTGCCCCGAAATTGCGGCGAACATCAGCGGCATGGCGTCACGCAGCTTCAGCTCCAGGGCCTCGACCACCGCCTGGATGCAGCCGGTAATACGCTCCTTTTCCCACTGCCGCAGGCTTTCGAGCTTCCACAAGATCAACTGCATGACCTGACGCACCTGATCGGGCGACAGTTTCTTGTGCTCGAACAGCTTGGCATCGAGCTTGAGGGCGCCCTCGAAGAAGAACCCGCCCAGTGGCGCGATCTGGCTGAAGGTTTCGACACGACCCTGTACATGCGGTGCGATCTTCATCATGTAGTCGCTGTTGAACGCCCACTTCTGCACGCGCGCAGCAAACTCCTCGACCGGCAGGTCGCGCAACCACTGGCCATTGAGCCAGGACAGCTTCTCGATGTCGAAGATCGGCCCGCCAAGGGAAATACGCGACAGGTCAAAATGCTCGACCATCTCTGCCAGGGAGAACTTCTCGCGCTCGTCCGGCATCGACCAGCCCATGCGCCCCAGGTAGTTGAGCATGGCTTCAGGCATGAAGCCCATACGCTCGTAGAACGTGACCGAGGTCGGGTTCTTGCGCTTGGACAGCTTGGATTTGTCCGGGTTACGCAGCAGCGGCATATAGCACAGCTTGGGCTGCTCCCAGCCAAAATACTCGTAGAGCTTGATCAGCTTCGGCGCCGACGGCAGCCACTCCTCGCCTCGCAAGACGTGGGTGATGCCCATCAGGTGGTCATCGACCACGTTGGCGAGGAAGTACGTCGGCAGGCCATCGTTCTTCATCAGAACCTGCATGTCCATGCGGTCCCATGGAATCTCGACATCGCCACGCAGCATGTCCGGCACCACACAGATACCTTCGCTCGGCACTTTCATGCGAATCACGTGGGGCTCGCCAGCGGCCAGTCGACGCTGCACTTCCTCGGCGCTCATTTTCAATGCGCGGCCGTCATAGCGCGGTGTTTCGCCACGGGCCATCTGTTCGGCACGCATCTGATCCAGCTCTTCGGCGGTGCAGAAGCAATAGAACGCATGGCCGGCATCGACCAGTTGCTTGGCGTACTTGGCGTAGATCTCGCCGCGCTCGCTCTGGCGGTACGGGCCGTGCGGGCCGCCAACGTCCGGACCTTCATTCCATTCGATACCGAGCCAGCGCAGGGCATCGAAAATCTGCTGTTCCGACTCGCGGGTCGAACGCAACTGATCGGTGTCTTCGATGCGCAGGATGAACTCGCCGCCGTGCTGCTTGGCAAAGCAGTAGTTGAACAGGGCGATGTAGGCAGTGCCGACGTGGGGGTCGCCAGTGGGCGATGGCGCGATACGCGTGCGAACGGTGGTCATGGACAGTCTCGGACGAAAGATGAAACAAAGGCGGGATGTTAGCAGGGTGCGGGCATCGGGCTCCAGCAATGGCGCTATCGTCACTTGTGACGGTGCATTGCCGAGCTGTTAAATTTGCTTACATTTCTGGAACGATAGTCCCTATGCCTGCTCAACTCAAACGCCGCCTGCTGATCTTTCTCACCTTGGTGGTGCTGATCGCCCTCGCCTTTCTCGCCCACTGGTATTTCAAGGGGCGTTTCTACGAGAGCACCGACAATGCCTATGTGCAGGGTGAGATCACTCGCATTTCCAGCCAGCTGGGTGCGCGGGTCGACGAGGTGCTGGTAGAGGACAATCAACACGTCACGCAAGGCGATCTGCTGGTCCGCCTGGAGGTCGCCGACTTCCAGCTGGCGGTCGAGCGTGCCCGCGCGGCACTGGCTACGCGTGAAGCCGAACGCGTCCAGGCGCAAAGCCGACTGACCCAGCAAGACAGCTTGATCGCCGCCGGCCGAGCCCAGGTGGCCGCCAACCAGGCCACCCTTGATCGCTCGCGCCTGGACCTCAATCGTGCCGAAGCCCTGCGCAAACCTGGGTTCGTCTCGGAGGAGCGAGTCACCACCCTGTCTGCGGAAAACCACGTCGCCCGCTCCCAAGTCGACAAAGCCCAGGCCGACCTGCAGAGCCAGCGCCAGCAGATCGATGCATTGACGGCCGAGCTCAAGCGCCTCGATGCGCAAATTGCCAACGCCCGGGCAGATCTGGCACAGGCAGAACTCAACCTTACCCGCTGTGAAATCCACGCCCCCATCAGTGGCACCATCGGCCAGCGCAGCGCCCGCAATGGCCAGGTGGTGCAAGCCGGCGCCTATCTGCTATCGATCGTCCCGGACGAAGACATCTGGGTGCAGGCCAACTTCAAGGAAACCCAGATCGGCAACATGCATCGGGGTCTGCGTGCCGAACTGATCTTCGACAGCTATCCCGACACCCCGATCGAAGGCCGTGTCGACAGCCTGTTCGCCGCATCCGGGGCGCAATTCAGCCTGCTGCCTCCAGACAATGCCACCGGCAACTTTACCAAGGTGGTGCAACGCATTCCGGTCAAGCTGACCTTTGCAGCCAATAACCCCTTGCACGGTCGCATTCGCCCAGGCATGTCGGTAACCGCCACCGTCGACCTGCGCAACAGCGCCGATCAGGCAGAGCGCGGCGAAACTCACGATGGCCGGTGACCAACTGCTGCGACCGACTGCGGAGCCTCAGCCGGCGCGACTGGATTGCGGTGATGAGCGTGATGCTCGGTGCATTCATGGCCGTGCTGGACATTCAGATCACCAACTCCTCGCTCAAGGATATCCAGGGGGCGCTGTCTGCCACCTTGGAAGAGGGCTCGTGGATCTCGACCTCCTATCTCGTGGCGGAAATCATCATGATTCCGCTGACTGCCTGGCTTGTGCAGTTACTATCCGCACGGCGCCTGGCGGTGTGGGTCTCGCTTGGTTTTCTGGCGGCCTCGCTGTTGTGCTCGATGGCCTGGAACCTGGAAAGCATGATCGTGTTTCGCGCTCTCCAGGGGTTTACCGGCGGCGCACTGATTCCGCTGGCCTTCACCCTGACCCTGATCAAGCTGCCCGAACACCATCGAGCCAAGGGCATGGCGATGTTCGCCATGACCGCGACCTTCGCCCCCTCCATCGGTCCGACCCTGGGCGGTTGGCTCACCGAAAACTGGGGGTGGGAATACATCTTCTACATCAACATCCCGCCGGGGCTGGTGATGATCGCAGGGCTGCTCTACGGGCTGGAGAAGAAAGAGGCGCACTGGGAGCTGCTCAAAAGCACCGACTACGCCGGCATCGTCACCCTGGGGGTCGGCCTGGGCTGCCTGCAAGTCTTTCTGGAAGAAGGCCATCGCAAGGACTGGCTGGAGTCGAGCCTTATTGTCGGCCTGGGTACCGTGGCCCTGCTCTGCCTGATCACCTTCGTCATCCTCCAGCTTTCGCGGGCCAACCCCCTGATCAACCTGCGCATCCTCGGCAACCGCAACTTCGGCCTGTCGAGCATCGCCAGCCTGGGGATGGGTGTTGGGCTTTATGGTTCGATCTATCTGCTGCCGCTGTACCTTGCGCAGATCCAGGGCTACAACGCCCTGCAGATCGGCGAGGTGATCATGTGGATGGGAATTCCACAGCTGTTCCTGATTCCGCTGGTGCCGCAACTGATGAAGGTGATTGCGCCCAAGTTGCTCTGCGCACTGGGCTTTTGCCTGTTCGGGGCTGCCAGCTTCGGCTCGGGAGTGCTCAACCCGGACTTCGCAGGGCCACAGTTCAACCATATCCAGATCATTCGCGCACTCGGGCAGCCCATGATCATGGTCACCATCTCGCTGATCGCCACAGCTTACATTCAGCCCCAGGATGCGGGCTCGGCTTCGAGCCTGTTCAACATCCTGCGCAACCTGGGCGGCGCCATTGGTATCGCCTTGCTGGCCACCTTGCTGGATGCAAGGACCAAGGTGTATTTCGACTACCTGCGCGAATCAGTGGTGCCAAGCAACCCGCAAGTGGCGGAGCGGCTGGCCCAGTTGGCCGAACGACTGGGCAGTGACAGCGCGGCACTGGGGCGCTTGAGCGAAATCACCCACCAGCAGGCATTGATCATGGCCTACAACGATGCCTTCCATCTGGTAGGGATCGGTTTGGCGGTCAGCATGGTGGCGGTCTTGCTGACACGCAAACTGCCGCAGGGGCTGAAGGCCGGCGAGGCACACTGACCCTGTAACCCGGCCATTTCTGCGCCGACGAGTGCACTCAGCTGGCGATCAGGCGCTCACGCAGTTGCCCGATCTCGTCGCGCAACTGGGCGGCGGCCTCGAACTCCAGGTCGCGCGCCAGCTGGAACATCTTCTCTTCCAGCACCTTGATGCGCTTGGTGATCTCGCCAGGAGTGGCGAGCTCTGCCTCGTAGCGCGCAGCCTCCTCCGCCGCCTTGGCCATGCCCTTGCGCTTCTTGCTGCGCGCACCGGGCACCGTGGCGCCTTCCAGGATATCGGTGATGTCCTTGACCACCCCCTTGGGCACGATGCCATTCGCCTCGTTGAACGCCACCTGCTTGGCCCGACGCCGCTCGGTCTCGTCGATCGCCCGCTGCATGGAGCCTGTCACCTGGTCGGCATAGAGAATCGCTTTGCCGTTTAGGTTGCGCGCAGCGCGGCCAATGGTCTGGATCAGCGAACGCTCCGAACGCAGGAAGCCTTCCTTGTCGGCATCGAGAATGGCCACCAGCGACACCTCCGGCATGTCCAACCCCTCACGCAACAGGTTGATGCCCACCAGTACATCAAAGGTACCCAGACGCAGGTCTCGGATGATCTCCACCCGCTCCACGGTGTCAATGTCCGAGTGCAGGTAGCGCACACGCACATCGTGGTCTGCGAGGTAGTCGGTAAGGTCCTCGGCCATGCGCTTGGTCAGGGTCGTCGCCAGCACCCGTTCCCCCACCGCCACGCGCTTGCCGATTTCCGACAGCAGGTCATCCACCTGAGTGAGGGCTGGACGCACCTCTACCTGAGGATCGACCAGACCGGTTGGCCGCACCACCTGCTCGACCACACGCCCGGCATGCTCTGCCTCGTAAGGGCCAGGCGTCGCCGAGACGAAGATGGTCTGCGGGCTGACTGACTCCCACTCGTCGAAGCGCATAGGCCGGTTATCCAGCGCCGATGGCAGGCGGAAGCCATACTCCACCAGTGTCTCTTTGCGAGAACGGTCGCCCTTGTACATGGCGCCGACCTGAGGAACGCTGACGTGTGACTCATCGATCACCAGCAACGCGTCGGCAGGAAGATAATCGTAGAGCGTCGGCGGCGGGGCGCCAGCCGGGCGACCGGACAGATAGCGCGAGTAGTTTTCGATACCGTTGCAATAACCCAGCTCGAGAATCATCTCCAGGTCGAAGCGCGTACGCTGCTCCAGACGCTGGGCCTCTACCAGCTTGTTGGCCTTGTTGAGGTACTCCAGCCGCTCGCCGAGCTCCTCCTTGATGCCGTCCACCGCCTCGAGCAGAGTCTCGCGCGGGGTCACATAGTGGCTCTTGGGGTAGAAAGTGAAACGCGGCAGCTTGCGGATCACTTCGCCGGTCAAGGGGTCGAAGGCGGCAATGTTCTCCACCTCGTCGTCGAACAGCTCGATACGGATGGCCTCAAGGTCCGATTCGGCCGGAAAGATGTCGATCACATCACCACGCACCCGGAAGGTGGCACGGGCGAAGTCCATCTCGTTGCGGGTGTACTGCAGGTCGGCCAGCCGACGCAGCAGTGCGCGCTGGTCGAGCTTGTCGCCGCGATCGACGTGCAGAACCATCTTCAGGTAGGTTTCCGGGCTGCCCAGGCCATAGATACACGACACCGTGGTGACGATGATCGCGTCGCGCCGCTCCAACAATGCCTTGGTCGCCGACAGGCGCATCTGCTCGATGTGGTCGTTGATCGAGGCATCCTTCTCGATGAAGGTGTCCGACGACGGGACGTAGGCTTCCGGCTGGTAGTAGTCGTAGTAGGAGACGAAGTACTCCACCGCGTTGTGCGGGAAGAAAGCCTTGAACTCGCCATACAGCTGGGCAGCCAGCGTCTTGTTCGGCGCCAGCACCATGGTCGGGCGCTGGACCTGTTGAATGACATTGGCGATGCTGAAGGTCTTGCCGGAGCCGGTCACCCCGAGCAGGGTCTGGTGCGACAGGCCCGCTTCGATACCCTCGACCATCAGGCGAATGGCTTCGGGCTGGTCGCCGGCCGGCTGGAATCGGGTAACGAGCTGGAACTCGGACATGACGGACCTCTTGGATGTCGCGGCAACTGTAAATTTAGCCAGTAGTCTATACGCAAAAAGACGCGTCGGGGTGGCCTTTGCCGCCGCAGATGTGAACGCTCATTGCGGTGGACAAGGCAATTCGACCAATGGTCGAAAAATATTTGCGCAAAGCGCCTGAAAACCTGTGCCAGAGTGTCGCAGTGACCGATCGGTATCACTATACTGACTCCCCGTTTGCACCGCTTCAGTGCACTGGGCTGGAGGGTGCATTTCCTATCACTCTCCTATTCAGAGCCAAGGTAACAATGAGCCTGTTTTCCGCTGTCGAGCTGGCACCCCGCGACCCCATCCTGGGCCTCAACGAAGCATTCAACGCTGACCCACGTACCGACAAGGTCAATCTGGGCGTTGGCGTCTATTGCAATGAGGAAGGCCGCATCCCGCTGCTGCGCGCGGTGATCGAAGCCGAAACCCAGCGTGTCGCCCAACATGCCTCCCGCGGCTACCTGCCGATCGACGGCATCGCTGCCTACGACCAGGCCGTACAAAAACTGCTGTTCGGCGCTGAATCCGCACTGCTGGCTGAAGGCCGCGTAGTGACCGTGCAGGCTGTCGGCGGTACCGGCGCCCTCAAGATCGGTGCCGACTTCCTCAAGCGCCTTTCGCCGAACGCGGTAGTCGCCATCAGCGATCCGAGCTGGGAAAACCATCGCGCCCTGTTCGAGACTGCAGGCTTCCCAGTACAGAACTACCGCTATTACGACGCACCGAGCAACGACGTCAACCGTGACGGCATGCTCGAAGACCTGAACACGCTGCCCTCGGGCTCGATCGTTGTCCTGCACGCCTGCTGCCATAACCCGACCGGTGTCGATCTGTCGCTCGACGACTGGAAGAACGTGCTGGAAGTGGTCAAGGCAAAAGGCCACGTGCCATTCCTCGACCTGGCCTACCAGGGCTTCGGCGAAGGCATCGGCGAAGATGCCTTCGCCGTACGCCTGTTCGCCGAGTCGGGCCTGGAGTTCTTTGTCTCCAGCTCGTTCTCCAAATCGTTCTCGCTGTATGGCGAGCGCGTCGGCGCGCTGTCGATCGTCACCGCTTCGAAAGACGAAAGCACGCGTGTGCTGTCGCAGGTCAAGCGGGTGATTCGCACCACCTACTCCAACCCGCCGACTCACGGTGCAACCATCGTCGCCACTGTGCTCAACAGCCCGGAACTGCGTCAGATGTGGGAAGCTGAACTGGGCGAAATGCGCGAACGCATCCACGGCATGCGCAAACAGATGGTCTCGCTCCTGGCCGAGTACGGTGCCAACCGCGACTTCAGCTTCGTCGGTCGCCAAGTCGGCATGTTCTCCTACTCGGGCCTGACCGTGGAACAGGTCGCGCGCCTGAAGAACGACTTCGGCATCTACGCGCTGGACACCGGTCGCATCGCTGTGGCGGCACTGAACCAGAGCAACATCCACGTGGTCACCAAGGCCATCGTCGAAGTGCTGTAACTGCTTGATTTGCCAGGGGGCAGCTTGACTTCCCCTTGGCATTCAGTAAGATACGCGCAGATTCCGCGATAGCTCAGTCGGTAGAGCAAATGACTGTTAATCATTGGGTCCCTGGTTCGAGTCCAGGTCGCGGAGCCAGACACTGAAAAACCTCCAGATGCGCAAGCACTGGAGGTTTTTTGTTTTTCCGGGATCAGAAAGATCGTCGCAAGATGCGCTCAGTGGTCGCGCCCGATGGGGTAGAACACCCCGCCACTCCAAACCCCCAACCACTCCTCGCCATCGATCACGCGTGGCACCGCAAGCTCCACCAGTTGGTAGAACACATTGCGGTGGATGAGCGCTTCGAGGTTGCTGCGCATCAGCAGGTAAGGCGATGGCTCATGCGTTGTCGGATCGGTCTCTACCCGAATGGGGTGATCAGGACCGGCCTCGACCTGATCCTCGACATTGCTGGTGAATCGCAGGACCTGCTGCTCACCACTGCCCTCCACTTCCAGGCTGACCGCCACGAACGGCGCATCATCGACACGAATGCCGACCTTTTCCACAGGCGTTACCAAGAAATAGTCATCACCGTCGCGACGAATGATGGTAGAGAACAAGCGCACCATCGGCTTGCGCCCGATCGGCGTCCCCAGGTAGTACCAGGTGCCGTCGCGGGCGATGCGCATATCGATGTCGCCGCAGAAATCGGGATTCCACAGATGTACGGGAGGCAGCCCCTTGTCCTTGGGTATCTGCGCCAGAAGATCGTTGGCCTTGCCCGTACCTGTCATCACCCGTTCCTTACCGACTCATTCCCAGGAGGCTACGAGCGTACTCGCGCATGGGTGCCGCGAGCAAATCCTGCGGCGTATTGTCGTGGAACGTCAACAAACCGCCACGGCTCTTGATGCGTGCGGTATCGATCAAATAGCGCGTGCTGGTTTCGATCAGCATCATCTGCACCACACCCGTGTCCCAACCAAGGCGATCCACTGCCTGCTCGTCGTACCATTCGTCGCCATTACCAATGCGGTCATCGGTGCGAGCGAAACGGGTATAGAGCACGTAATGGGCTCCGACCGAACGCGCCTTGGCTATCGCGTCCTCCAACCCCAACGGCGCCCTGGCGCGACGCACCAACGGGAAGTACTCGACGAAGCTCTTGAATGCTTCTTCTGCAACGGCGTTCTGCTGCGGCACCGGCCCTTTTCCAGGCGGCACGAAAGCGCCCTGGCCAATGAAGATGAACGAATCAGGCTGCAGCCGAACCGACAGGGTTCGAGCGGTATCGCTGTGATCGAGCAGACCGGCGTCGCTCATCTGATAGCGAACACCTTCGCCCATGTCGCTGACTTTCATGCAGCCGCTCAACGCCATCAGCGCCAGCAGCAAGACCAGGCTACGCATCTTTCCTCCAGTGACCGGTGACGAAAAACCGGCGAATAGCCGCCAGATGCAGCTTTTGCGCCAGCTCAGCCGCCGATCACCTTCATCACTGTCACACCCCCCGAGAACGCCAGCTCCTGCTTGTCCGCCAGAGCCTTGACCAGCAGCCGCTGAATCACTGGAAGTGCCTGGTGACGCGGCTTGTCGAGCAGATCGCCGATAAAGTGGCGATTGCCCGAAGACAGGCAGCCATGCAGCCAGCCAGTAGAGGACAGACGCAAGCGCGAGCAGGTCCGGCAAAACGGCACGCTCTCGTTGGCAATCACACCAAAGTAACCTTGGCCCGGAATCTGGTAGCGCAGGGCCGTTGCATCCAAAGCCGCTGGCGCCTGCTGGAAGTGATGATGATCGCCGATCAATGCCAGCAATTGCTCGAGACTGACGAACTGACGCAGGAATGCATTCGAATCAAGCGCCAGGTGACCCATGCGCATCAACTCGATGAAACGCAGTTCATAGCCTCTTGCCAGGCAGTAGTCGAGCAGCGGCACCACCTGATCGAGATTGTGCCCGCGCATCGGCACCATGTTGATCTTGATGCGCATACCCGCCGCACTCGCCTCCTCCATGCCCCTCAGCACGCTGGCCAGGTCGCCGCCCCGAGCGATGCTGCGAAACGCGGTGGGGTCGAGGGTATCGAGCGAGACATTGAGCCGGTCGATACCCGCTGCACGCAACATCGCAAGCTTGCGACTGAGCAACTGACCGTTGGTGGTCAAGGCGATATCCTTGAGCCCCAAGCCACCGATAACCTTCAGGAACGGCTCCAGGCGGGGGCTGATCAATGGTTCGCCACCGGTGATGCGCAGACGCTCAATACCTGCGGCATCGACCAGAAGAGCCACCCCGAGCGCCAGTGCATCGGCGGACAGCTCATCCTGCGCCGCCACCAGGCGCTTGCCATCGGGCACACAGTAACTGCACGCATAGTTGCAGGCAGCTGTCAGGCTGACGCGCAGGTTGCGAAAACGCCTGCCTTGACGATCGACGATCATGGGTGACTCCGGCATGAGAAAAGCGAGTCGGCAAAACTTGACTCAAAGATCAGGTTTTTGCAAGCCCTGTCGCCGAAGCAGAAGTGACTGGCGGAGCCTGTCCGTCATGGACAACGCTCCGCAGGGGTCTTCAGGTGGCCGGTTCCGGGTCGCGCTTGCGCTTGTTGCCCATGCGCACGCCGATGTCCATCAGGAACTGGAAGAAACCTTCCTGATCCTCGAGAACGTTGCTCCAGAACGGCGAGTGATACAGCGCTACGGCGCCATGCACCAACGCCCAGGCAGCGCAGTAGTGGAAGTATGGCGGCACATCCTCGAGCTTGCCTTCACTGATACGGCCCTTGATCAGCTGGGTCAGTCGCTCGAAATTGGAGGCGCGAATACGGTGCAGTTCCTCGACCATCTCCGGCACCTGGTTACCCTTGACCACCTTCTCCTCGAGACGGTCGAACAAGCGGTAGCGCTGGGGATCGCGCATGCGGAACTCGAAATAGGCTCGCGACAGGGCTTCCTTGTCGCGATCGACGTCGTCCGAATGCAACAGCGCGTTCAAATCACGCTCGTAGTCGAGCATCAGGCGCAGGTAGATCTCCGCCTTGGACTTGAAGTGCTTGTAGATCGTGCCTTTGCCGATACCGACCGCGTCGGCGATCATCTCGACGGTGACACTGTCTTCACCCTGTTCGAGAAACAACTTGAGCGCCGTGTCGAGGATTTCTTGCTCGCGGCGACGAAACTCACGGACCTTACGAGGTTCTTTCTGCATAAGAAGGACTGGATGACAATCGAAGCGGATTATTATGCCTAACTTGCAGCAAATTGCACGGATCATCCAACCATATCTGTGTTTCATGATGAGTTCGAGTGCAAACCGGGTCTGCTTGGTCTGAATCCCAGGGATGCGTGAGATACTCCGCGCCCGACTGACACTCGTCTACAACCGACGCGGCAGGGCTCGCCAGACTCGCCAGGCTCATCGAACGCTGTACGCAGCCGGGAAGCCGCGCACGATCTACACACTCTCCAGACTTTTCACCGCACATCTATACAGATAGGTACGTAATAGCAGCAAACTCATCCGATTTCTGCTGGCTGCCATACCCTGATGGCCCATTGGTTGTCAGGTGTATTCCAAATCTGTTTAAAAAACGACCAACTGACGCTGGCAGTGCGAGGATACTCGCCAATACTTGAAGTGTTGGCGCGGCGCATCCCCCCAAGTGGCGCGCCGATAAAGGTGCCCAGGGACCGCGTACCTTTGTTTTACTCCTAATGGTCTTAACCCGGATTCCTCCCCCAGAATCCGGGTTTTTTTTGCCCGCCTTGCTTTAGCTTCAGGCGACGCGTGCCAAGGGGAACAGGCGCTTGAAGTTGGCGGTCGTCTGCTCGGCCAACTGCGCGTAGCTCACCCCTCGCAATGAGGCGACGTACTCGGCGACCTCACGCACGTACTGCGGCAGATTGGGTTTGCCGCGATACGGGATGGGCGCCAGGTATGGCGAGTCGGTCTCTACCAGCAGCCGGTCGACAGGCACCTGGCGTGCGACCTCGCGCAGGGCGTCGGCATTGCGGAAAGTGACGATTCCGGAGAGCGAGATGTAATACCCCAGATCGAGTGCAGCCTTGGCCATGTCCCAGTCTTCTGTAAAGCAGTGCAACACGCCCGCCTGCGGCAGACTGGCCTCGCGCAGCAGCGCCAGGGTGTCGGCCCGCGCCGCGCGCGTGTGAACGATCACCGGCTTGCCTGTCTGCCGGGACGCCTCCAGGTGCAAGCGGAAAGACGCCTGCTGCAACTCGGCGGCCTCAGGCTCGTAGTGATAGTCCAATCCGGTTTCGCCAATGGCCACCACGTGCGGGTGAGCCAGTTCGCGCAACAACCATTCCAGCGCCGGCGTCTCCCCCGGGGCCAGGTCGAGCGGGTGCACGCCCACCGAACAGTCGACGTCGGCGTACTGCTCGCTCAGGGCCTTGACCGCCCCGGCGTTCTCGGCGCTTACGCCGATGCACAGAAAATGCCCGACCCCACGCTCGCGGGCCGCCCGCAGGGCGGCGTCGAGCGAGCCCGCATGGGCGCTCAGGTCAAGTCGGTCGAGGTGGCAATGGGAATCTACGAGCATGGAATGAAAGCACACATGAAAATGAACGATGGGGAATCAGCGCGTGGCCAGCATCTGCAGCCAATGGGCCAACAGGGCTTCGAGCAGCAGCACGCGATTGAGGTTGGCCTTGCCCTGCACTTTCTGGCGCTGCTCGAGAATCCAGGCCTGGACCTCGAGCACCCTGCCCTGCCTGCTCTTCTGCGCAAGGTATTGTATGACCTTGCGCATGTCGGCCAAGCCTAGCCCGTCTTCGTCCTGGGTCAATTGGTAGCGCAGGATCAGGTGCGACCAGTCGCAGAACCAGTCGAACAGCAACAGCAGCGGCACGTTGTTCCAGGCCTCAGCCAACTGGCTGGGCGATTGCTGCTGCTTGATCAGCTTCTTCACCCCCTCGGTGACCAGTGCCCGTTGCTCGCGCACACCCTGGGACTGCAACTTGACAGCCATCAGTGGCGACTCTGCCGCCAGGGTCAGCAGTTCGTCACGCTCGACCTGATCGAGCTCCGGTAGCGCCGTCGCCAGCCAGGCCTGACTCTGCGCAAGCGTCGGCTGCGCACAGGCGACTTGCTGGCAACGGCTCTTGATCGTTGGCAACAAACGGCTGGGCTGATGGCTCACCAGCAGCAGCACGGTATCGCCCGAAGGCTCTTCGAGACTCTTGAGCAAAGCGTTGGAGGCGTTGACGTTCATCGCTTCGACCGGCTCGATCAGTACCACCTTGCGCCCGCCCAGCTGCGCAGTCTGCACCACGAACGAAACCAGATCCCGCACCTGGTCGACCTTGATGGGCTTGTCGGCCTCTTCGGGTTCCAGCACGAAGTTATCGGGATGGCTGCCAGCCTTGAGCAACAGGCACGACTTGCATTGCCCGCAGGCATCCACCCCTTGCGGCTGCTGGCACAGCAGGCGAGCCATCAGGCGCTCGGCCATGGCGCGCTTACCGATACCCTGCGGCCCGTGCAACAGGTAGGCATGGGCATGCTGGCTGCGCCCGGCCAACTGCTGCCAGAGCGCTTGCTGCCAGGGGTAGGCCTCAGCCACGGCAACGCTCCAGGATACCTGGCAGCAATGCGTCGATGGCGCGCTGCACCGCCTCAAGCGGCTGCCCGGCATCCAGCAGGCTGTAGCGCTGCGGCGCTTGGCCTGCGCGCTGCAGATAAGCCTGACGCACCGCCTCGAAGAATGCCTGGCCCTCCTGCTCGAAGCGGTCCAGGCGACCGCGGGCGGCAGCACGGGCAAGACCGACTTCTACTGGCAGATCGAAGACCAGGGTCAGGTCTGGGCGCAGCGTGCCCTGAACGAAGTCTTCCAGCACCGCGATGCGCTCCACAGGCAGGCCACGTCCCCCGCCCTGATAAGCGTAGGTGGCGTCGGTGAAACGGTCGCAAAGCACCACGGCGCCCCGCGCCAGTGCTGGGCGAATGACCTCGGCCAAGTGCTGGGCGCGCGCAGCGAACATCAACAGGAGCTCGGTGTCGACCGCCATGGTTTCGTCGCTGGGAGCGAGGAGCAACTCGCGGATACGCTCGGCCAACGGCGTACCACCAGGCTCACGGGTCATGACCACATCCACGCCCTGCTCACGCAGGCGCGCGGCCAGGTACTCGCGATTGGTGCTCTTGCCTGCACCTTCGGGGCCTTCCAGAGTGATGAACAAACCGCTCACGGGCATTCCTTACTGTTTTTCGGTGGGCGCCGGCGCTTGTGCGGGCGCGGGCTCTTCGGCGGACTGGGCTGGTGCGCCTTCAAGGGGTTCGCCGGACCGAGGCGCGGCTTCAGTTGGCGGCTCGGCCACCGGTGCCTGATCGGCCGTGCCCCGCGGGGCTTGTGGCGCCGGACTGGAACGGTAGTCGGCGCGGCGCTTGAGCTGGTATTCGCGCACAGCCGTGTTGTGGTCGTCCAGGTCATCGGAGAAGACGTGGCTGCCATCGCCACGCGCGACGAAATACAGGCTGGTACCGTCTGACGGATTCAGCGCGGCGTGAATCGCTTCGCGCCCGACCATGGCAATCGGTGTCGGCGGCAGGCCGGTCATGGTGTATGTGTTGTAGGGTGTCGGTGCACGCAGGTCGGCACGCGTGATCTTGCCGTTATAGCGCTCCCCCATGCCGTAGATAACCGTAGGATCGGTCTGCAGCATCATGCCCAAGCGAAGGCGGCGCACAAATACGCCTGCGATCTGCCCTCGCTCCTGAGGAATACCGGTTTCCTTCTCCACCAGCGAGGCCATGATCAGCGCCTGGTAGGGATCACGGTATGGCAAATCGGTCATCCGATCCGCCCACTCCTTGGCCAGCACCTCCTCAAGGCGCATGTAGGCTTGCTGCAACAGTTCGACATCGGTCATGCCGCGCACGAAGCGATAGGTGTCCGGGAAGAAACGCCCCTCAGGGAAAACACCGGTATGCCCAAGCTTGTCCATCACTTCAGTGTCGGAGAGCCCGTCGAGGGTGTGCTTGATCTTTTCATGCCTGGCCACGGCCGTGCGCACCTGGCGGAAGGTCCACCCCTCGACCAGGGTGAGGTTGTACTGCACCACATCGCCACGGCGCCAGGCGTCGAACAGGGCTTCGACGGTCATTCCGGGCGTCAGGCGGTACTCACCCGTATGCAGTGCGGTGCCAGCCAAGTTGAAACGCCAGTAAAGACGCAACCAGAAGGCATCGTCGAGCAGCCCCTCGCTCTGCATGCGGTAGAACATGCGGTTGGGGTTGGTGCCATTGGGCACATCGAGCAGGCGCTCTTCGGTGACATGCAGCGGCTGCTCCAGGACCGAGTTAACCTTCCAGGCCGACCAGCCTACGGCCAGGCCGGCAAGGATCAGGCCCATTTCCAGCAGCAGCAGGATTTTGCGTCTCACGAATCAGGTATCCAGTAACGTACGGGCAACGGCCTGCAGTTTACGGGTGAGCGGCCCGGCCGGCCAGTCGAGGTTGAGCGCAGCGACAGTACGCACGGGCCAAATTCCATACACGCTGTTGCAGACGAACACCTCGTCGGCCGCCTCCAGATCGGCTTGCACAAGGTCGCCGGTCCGGACTTCGATACCCAGCGCCGGGGCTTCGTCCAGCAGCGCAGCGCGCATGACGCCTGCCACGCCGCAGCGGCTCAGGTCGGCAGTCAGCAGCACGCCGTCGCGGACCAGGAACAGATTACTGTAGACCCCTTCGATCAGGTGCCCCTGCACGTCACGCATCAGACCCTCGGCATAGGCAGAGTCCTGCCATTCGGCGCGAGCCATTACCTGCTCCAGGCGATTGAGGTGCTTGAGCCCGGCCAGCAGCGGCTGCTGCGCAAGACGGGTCTGGCAGTCGAACAGTCCGATGCCTTGCTCGGCGTTGCCCGCAGGATAAGCTGGCATTGGACCGCCCTGGAGAATGCGTCGGGTCAAGGCTTCGGAGGCGGGCGCATAGCCGCGCTGGCTATCACCACGAGTGACGATCAGTTTGGCTACGCCTTCACCGAGCTGGCTGGCGTAGCGCAGCAACTCGTCGCGAACAAGCGCAAGATCGATATCGATCGCCAGCCGCTGGCAACCCAGCGCGAGACGTTCGAGATGTCGCGACAGCAGGCTGGGCCTGCCGCCGCGCACGGCGATAGTCTCGAACAGACCATCGCCATAGGCCAGGCCGCGGTTCTGCAGGTTGACTGCAGTCGCCGGCTGGCCGTCGATCCAGCTGTGCATCAATCGGCGAACCGGCGGAATACCAGCGAACCGTTGGTACCGCCAAAGCCGAAGGAGTTGGAGAGCACGACATCGATCGGCATGCTGCGCGCCTGGTGCGGCACGAAGTCCAGATCGCAACCTTCGTCGGGCTCGTCCAGGTTGATGGTCGGCGGCGCCATCTGGCTGTTGATTGCCAACACGCTGAAGATCGCTTCTACCGCACCGGCAGCCCCCAGCAGATGGCCGGTCATCGACTTGGTCGAGCTGACGGCCAGCTTGTAGGCGTGCTCGCCGAAGACACGCTTGATGGCCGCCACTTCGGCGATATCGCCAGCAGGAGTCGAGGTGCCGTGGGCGTTGATGTAGCTGACCTCTTCAGGCTTCACACCCGCATCACGCAGGGCGTTGACCATGCAGCGTGCAGCGCCGTCGCCGGTATCCGGTGGCGACGTCATGTGGAACGCGTCGCCGCTCATGCCGAAACCGACCAGCTCGGCATAGATGGTCGCGCCACGAGCCTTGGCGTGTTCGAGTTCCTCCAGCACCAGGGCACCGGCGCCATCGGACAACACAAAGCCATCGCGCCCCTTGTCCCACGGACGGCTGGCACGGGACGGCTCGTCATTGCGAGTCGAAAGCGCCCGCGATGCGCCGAAACCGCCCATGCCCAAACCGCACGCCGCCATTTCCGCACCGCCGGCGATCATCACGTCGGCCTCGCCATAGGCGATATTGCGCGCAGCCATGCCGATACAGTGGGTACCGGTGGTGCACGCAGTGGAGATAGCGTAGTTGGGGCCCTGCAGCCCAAGGTGGATCGACAGGAAGCCGGAGATCATGTTGATGATCGAGCCGGGGACGAAGAATGGCGAAATCCGGCGCGGCCCTTGCTCGTGCAGGGTTCGGCTGGTGTCTTCGATATTGGTCAAGCCACCGATGCCCGACCCCATGGCCACGCCGATACGCTCGCGGTTGGCGTCGGTCACTTCCAGGCCGGCATTGCGCACCGCCTGGAAACCGGCCGCCAGACCGTACTGGATGAACAGGTCAAGCTTGCGAGCTTCCTTGGCCGACAGGTACTGCTCGACCTCAAAGCCCTTCACCGAGCCGCCAAAACGGGTGGAGTAGGCACTCAGGTCCGTGTGTTCGATCGGACCGATGCCACTGCGGCCAGCCAGAATGCCCTGCCAGGTGCTTGGTACATCAGTACCCAGTGGCGACAGCATACCCATACCGGTGACCACGACGCGTCTACGCGACACAGCACTCTCCTTTTCTAATAACAGAGTCTCTTGCGATTGCATTCAGCATGGCCGAATGAAATGGCAACAGGCTCTCGATTGCCCGGTGAATGACGCCAATGGCTCGCAAAGAAAAAACCGCACGCCGGCAAAGGCAGTGCGGTTTTTCCCGACAAGAAGCGTCGACTGAAACGTCTTAGGCCTTGTGGCTGTTGACGTAGTCGATTGCAGCTTGAACGGTAGTGATCTTCTCGGCTTCTTCGTCAGGGATTTCGGTCTCGAATTCCTCTTCCAGAGCCATCACCAGCTCAACGGTGTCAAGCGAATCGGCACCCAGGTCATCAACGAAGGAAGATTCGTTCTTGACTTCCTCTTCCTTGACGCCCAGTTGCTCGGCGACGATTTTCTTGACGCGTTCTTCGATGGTGCTCATACCTAGTTTTCACTCCTAATGGACATATGTCATGCAGCTGGCCGGTGACCAAGTTTATAGGAAGACGCCTGCTTTTCAAGCGTAACGCGCCTTCACGAGAGATACCCGGCCTGCCACCTGGAATCTGGTTGCAGCTTTATAACGGATTTTAGGCTTGCAGTATGACTGTTTTTTTAAGCAATCCGTCACATTGAGTTGCTGATGTTACATGTACATCCCGCCGTTCACCGGCACGGTAGCGCCTGTGACATAGGCTGCGCCGTCGGATGCCAGGAAGGAAACCACTTTCGCGATCTCCTCGGCCTGACCCAGGCGGCCCAGCGGAATCTGGGTCTGCAGCGCTTCACGCTGCGCTTCGGGCAGCTCGCGGGTCATGTCGGTATCGATGAAGCCCGGGGTGACCGAGTTTACAGTGATACCGCGCGAGCCGACTTCACGCGCCAGGGCACGGCTGAAACCTTCGAGGCCCGCCTTGGCAGCGGCGTAGTTGGCCTGGCCGGCGTTACCCATGGCACCGACGACCGAACCGATGCTGATGATACGACCCCAGCGCGCCTTGGTCATGCCGCGCAGCACGCCCTTGGACAGACGGTAGAGGCTGTTGAGGTTGGTGTCGATGACATCGAACCATTCTTCATCTTTCATGCGCAGCATCAGGTTGTCGCGGGTGATGCCGGCATTGTTGACCAGGATCGCCGGAGCACCGAACTGCTCGGTGATCGCTGCCAGCACGGCACTCACGGACTCTTCGCTGGTGACATTGAGTTCAAGACCGGTACCGGTGATACCGTGCTCCTTGAGGGTCTCGGCGATACGCTGGGCACCCGAAGCGGAAGTGGCGGTACCGATTACGGTAGCGCCCTGGCGGCCCAGTTCCAGGGCGATGGCCTGGCCAATACCACGGCTGGCGCCGGTGACCAGTGCAACTTTACCTTGCAGGCTCATGCAAGTTTCTCCAGATATCAGGCCAGCGCCGCACGGGTGGCGGCGACGGCGTCAGGGGTATTGAGGTTGTAGGTGGTAACGCCATCGGCGCAACGCTTGTTCAGGCCAGCCAGGACCTTGCCCGGGCCGCACTCGACCAGATTGACCGCACCGCTGGCCGCCAGGGTCTGCACACACTCCACCCAACGTACCGGCTGGTACAGCTGCGCCAACAGGTCGCGCTTGAGTGCGTCGAGATCGGCAGCGATGGCGGCGGTGACGTTCTGCACCACCGGAATCTGCGGCGCCTTCCACTCGATGGCGTTGACCGCTTCAGCGAAACGCTCGGCAGCCGGTTTCATCAGCGCACAATGCGACGGCACGCTGACCGCCAATGGCAGCGCACGCTTGGCGCCCTTGGCCTTGCACAGCTCGATCGCACGATCGACCGCCGCCTTGTTACCGGCGATGACGACCTGGCCCGGGGAGTTGAAGTTGACCGCACTGACCACTTCATCCTCGGCAGCCTCGGCGCAGATGGCTACCACATCAGCATCATCCAGGCCGAGAATCGCAGCCATGGCACCGTGACCTGCAGGCACGGCTTCCTGCATCAGCTGGCCACGGCGCTCGACCAGGCGAACGGCGTCCTTGAGCGACAGGCTACCGGCAGCGACCAGGGCACTGTACTCACCCAGGCTGTGACCAGAGACCAGGGCGGGTTGCGCACCACCCTCTTCCAGCCACAGACGCCAAAGGGCGGTAGAGGCCGTCAGGATCGCCGGCTGGGTCTTGTCGGTTTGATTGAGTTGTTCTTCCGGACCTTCCTGGACCAGCTTCCACAGGTCGTAGCCCAGAGCCTCGGAAGCCTCCTTGAAGGTCTCGACGATTACCGGCTTTTCAGCGCCGAGCTCGGCGAGCATGCCCAGCGACTGGGAGCCTTGACCAGGAAAGACGAATGCGAGGGATGCAGACATTGAACAAGCCCTTATGATCTTGTCGTCGGATAGGGTGCGCCCCACCAATGGCGAGGCGCGGAATCTGAAAACTTGGATGGAAACGCAGACCAAGCGGTCACATTTAACCACTTCATCGCCAATATGCCTAAAGCAACAGGTCTTCGAGACGACCGTGCAGCCGCTGCGGCAGGTTTTCCTGGATCTCGATCAGCGCGCGCTGGATGGCGCTCTGCAGGCCCTGTACGCCTGCCGAACCATGACTCTTGATGACGATCCCCTGCAAACCGAGAAAACTTGCGCCATTGTGTCGCGCCGGTGCCAGGTCAGCCTGCAGGCGCCTGAGCAACGGCATCGCCACCACCCCGGCCGCACGAGAAAACAGCCCACCCTTGAACAGCGCCTCTATACGCGCACCGATCATGCTCGCCAGCCCTTCGCTGGACTTGAGCAGGATATTGCCGACGAAGCCGTCGCACACCACCACATCCGCCTCGCCGCGATACAGGCCATCGCCTTCGACAAAACCGATGTAGTTCAGCCCACGGGCATTGTGCAACAGACTGGCGGCCAGTTTGACCTGCTGGTTGCCCTTGATATCCTCGGTACCGACATTGAGCAACGCCACGCGCGGTCGCTGGATCCCCAGGGCCTGAGCCGCCACCGACCCCATCACGGCGAACTGGTAGAGGTTCTCGGCACTGCAATCGACATTGGCCCCCAGGTCGAGCAACTGACAATAGCCAGCCTGGGTCGGAATCGCCGCCACCATGGCGGGGCGATCGATGCCCGGCAGCGTCTTGAGGACAAAGCGCGACAGCGCCATCAGCGCCCCGGTGTTCCCGGCGCTCACACAGGCCTGAGCCTTGCCGTCACGCACCAGCTCAAGGGCGACGCGCATCGACGAATCAGGCTTGCCGCGCAACGCCTGCGAAGGCCGCTCGTCCATGCCCACCACCTCGCTCGCCGCGACAATTTGCAGGCGCGCACGATCGGCAGCTGCAAGGCCACTGACAAGTTCTTCAAGGAGAGAGGGTTGACCGACGAGGGTCAGGTGCAGCGAGGGGGTAGCCGAAAGGCAGGCAATGCTAGCCTGGACAATGCTGCGGGGACCGAAGTCCCCGCCCATTGCGTCGATCGCGATGATCTGAGCGGACAAGGATTACTCGTCAGCGCCCTTGTCGATCACTTTGCGACCACGGTATACGCCTTCTGGCGAAACGTGGTGGCGCAGGTGTACTTCACCGGTGCTCTTCTCTACGGACAGCGCGTTTTCCGACAGGGCGTCGTGCGAACGGCGCATGTCACGGGCAGAGCGGGATTTTTTGTTCTGCTGAACAGCCATAATTGATTAACTCCTAAACGTTTGGGTCACGCTTTAACTGCGCCAAGACACTGAACGGGTTGGACCGCGATACCTCGTCCTTGCTCGATTCGGGCTCGTCTGCGCCCGCCGGCTGCTGGCATTCTTCCGGATGATGAGCAGGCACGATGGGGAGGGCGAGCAAAAGCTCCTCCTCGATCAGCGCCTGCAGATCCAAAGGATCTTCGCCCAGTTCCAGCACGTCATAGCCTTTCGGCAACGACTGGGTATTCGCACCCTCCTTCACCACGGCATAAGTACATTCGCTGTGGATCGGCAGGGTGACCAGCTCAAGACAACGCTGGCAAACCATTTTGACTTCGACATTCAGATCGCTGTGGATAACCACAACGTGCTGCTCGTCTCGCTCAAAATCGAACTTCGCCTGCACCGTACCGACATTATCGGAAAGCGGGTCGCAGAGTCTTTCCAAATCAGCGAGTTGCAGCGAACCTTGAAGGGTTACGCCACGATCGGCTAATTTGCGCGGGTCAACGTGAGGTGGAATCGGGTCATTCAACATAGGCGCAGCATTCTAGGGATGCCCCCCGCCCCTGTCAAAGGAAATTAGGCGGCATCACACATGTTAGAATCGGTTCAATTGCGAAGGAGTCTACCATGCTTCCCCTGCTGCTTGCTTCAAGCTCCCCCTACCGGCGCGAATTGCTCCAGCGCCTGCGCCTGCCTTTCACCTGGGCAAGCCCCGATATAGACGAAGGGCGCAATGCCGAGGAGCCGGCCACCGAACTGGTTCGCCGCCTGGCCCGACAAAAAGCCGAAGCCCTGGCGAACAGCCATTCGCAACACCTGATCATCGGCTCGGACCAGGTCGCCGTGCTGGGCGAGCAGATCCTTGGCAAGCCACACACCTTCGAACGCGCGTGCGAGCAATTGCTGGCTGCCAGCGGCCAGCAAGTCACTTTCCTGACCGGCCTCGCCCTGCTCAACAGCAGCACAGGGCAATGCCAGGTCGACTGCATACCATTCACCGTAACCCTGCGCGAACTGGACCGCGAACGGGTCGAGCGCTACGTGCACGCAGAGCAACCACTGGACTGCGCAGGGAGCCTCAAGGCGGAGGGATTGGGGGTGACACTGTTCCAGAGCACCCACGGCTGCGATGCGACGAGCCTGATCGGGCTCCCGCTGATTCGCCTGGTGGACATGCTGCACGCAGAAGGTGTGCAGCTACCCTGAAAGACGGGGCTGCCAGGCAGCCCCACTCATAACTCAACGCAGGGATGGCCCCTGGAAGCCCATGTACATGGCCAGACGCTCGGCGACGCTGGCACCGATACGCTTGGAGAAGCGATCGAACGGCGATTCCTGCACCGTGAAGTCCACCAACTCCTTCTCGCCGACGATGTCACGCGCCACATAGCTGGCACTGCCCAGCCCATCGATCAAGCCTAGCGCCTTGGCCTGCTCGCCCGACCAGATCAAACCACTGAACAGCTCGGGATGCTCCTTGTCCTTCAGACGCTCACCTCGCCCCTGCTTCACCATGGCGATGAACTGATTGTGCGTGGTATCCAGCACACCCTGCCAGAACGCTGTCTCTTCAGGCTTTTGCGGCGAGAACGGGTCGAGGAAGGCCTTGTGCTCACCAGAGGTATAGGCACGACGCTCGACACCAAGCTTCTCCATGGCGCCGACGAAGCCGTAGCCCGCGGCAGTCACACCAATGGATCCGACCAGGCTGGCCTTGTCGGCGTAGATCTCGTCCGCCGCACTGGCGATGTAGTAGGCGCCCGAAGCACCAAGGTCAGTGATCACCGCATACAGCTTGATTGCCGGATATTCAGCACGCAGCCGACGAATCTCGTCATATACGTAACCCGCCTGCACCGGGCTGCCGCCCGGACTGTTGATGCGCATCACCACAGCCTTGGTCTTGGCGTCCTTGAACGCCTCACGCAGGCTCTTGATGATGTTGTCGGCGCTGGCAGCTTCCTGATCGGCGATCACCCCGCGCACTTCCACCAAGGCGGTATGATTGGCACTGCGCGAAGCCGTGCTCTCCATATCCATCAGCGGAGAGAACAGGAACAGGAGACCGAACAGGTAGAGAAAGGTCAACAGCTTGAAGAAGATCCCCCAGCGCCGCGCACGACGCTGCTCCTGAACACCCGCCAGGAGCGTCTTTTCGAGCAGCTTCCAGCTCTTGCGCTCTTCCTTGTCCTGCGCCGCACCCTCGGACTCAGGGGCTTTCCACTCGTCAGCCATGCTCACCTACCTTGGAGTTGAAGCTGCGCGGGACCAGCCAGCCACTCACGCAACTGTGAAAAATGCTCGACGCACACCTGCGGCCCGAATTCGCTCAGCGCCTGCAGCGACATCGCGCCATACCCCACCGCAACCGAGTGCATGCCTGCATTACTGGCCATCTGCAGATCGAATGCCGAATCTCCGACCATCAGCGCCCTGCCAGGTTCGACCCAGCAATGGGCGAGAATTTCCTCAAGCATCAACGGATGGGGTTTACCGCGGGTTTCATCAGCGGCCCGAGTGATATCGAAATACCCTTCCCAGCCATTGGCCTTGAGCACCCGGTCGAGCCCACGACGCGCCTTGCCGGTGGCCACCGCCAGACGATAGCCCTCACTACGGAAGGCTTCCAGCGACTCCACCACCCCTTCGAACAGCGGTGAGGGCTGCTGATCCAGCGCCGTGTAGATATCTGCATAGTGCTGGCGAAAAATCTCGAGCTGCCGGGCATCCAGATGCGGATAGAGCACCGAGATCGCCTCGCTTAGGGCCAGGCCAATGATGCCCTTGACCGCAGCGTCGGCACTGGGAGCCTCGCCGGCACGCTCGGCAGCGGCATTCATCGCTTCGACGATGCGTCCGATGGAGTCGGCAAGGGTGCCATCCCAATCGAAGATCAGCAGCTCGTAGGGTTTGCTCATGACAGATCAGGTCGCACTCAGGCGCTCCACGGTCTTGGCCCACATCTCGTCCACCGGCGCCTCGAGCTTCAATTCGCCACCGTCCGGCAGGGGCACGGTCAACGCATAAGCGTGGAGGAACAGGCGCTTGCCGCCCAGATCACGAATTTCGCGGGTGAAGTCTTCATCGCCGTACTTGCTGTCACCGGCGATCATGTGCCCGGCATGGAGCGTGTGCACACGGATCTGGTGGGTGCGACCGGTAATCGGACGCGCCTCGACCATCGTGGCGAACTCACCGAAGCGACGCAGCACGCGGAACAGCGTCAACGCTTCCTTGCCCTCTTCGTCTACTTCGACCATGCGCTCGCCAGAGCGCAGGTTGCTTTTCTGCAAGGGCGCATTGACCTGTTTCTTCGACGTTGGCCAGTGCCCACGCACCAACGCCATGTAACGCTTGTCGACGCCATCGCCACGCAGCGCTGCGTGGAGGTGACGAAGCATGCTGCGTTTCTTGGCGATCATCAGCAGGCCCGAGGTGTCGCGGTCCAGCCGGTGCACCAATTCGAGCTCCTTGGCATCCGGACGCAACTGGCGCAGCGCCTCGATCACCCCGAAGCTCAGGCCACTGCCACCATGCACGGCAATACCGGCGGGCTTGTTCATCACGATCAGCGCCTTGTCTTCGTAGACGATCGCCGCCTCCAGCCGCTGTAGCAACCCCTGCGCCACGGGAGCCGGCTCGTCGCGCTCGGGCAATCGGACAGGCGGCACGCGCACGATGTCACCCGCCTGCAGCTTGTATTCGGGTTTGATGCGCCCCTTGTTCACCCGCACCTCACCCTTGCGCAGGATGCGATAGACCAGGGTCTTGGGCACGCCCTTGAGGGCCGTGATGAGGAAGTTGTCGATGCGTTGGCCGGCAAGTTCCGGCGCGACTTCGATCAGCTGAACGCCGGAAGTCGGGGGATTATTGGTCGTCATTGCTGGATCATAACAATTTTTTATGGAATTGAAGCACTTAATGATTACTGCTATAGTCGCGAACGCCGCCAAAAGCGGTAGGTCAGTACCGCACGGTTTCGAACCGGCCCTGACCAACGCAATTCTCGAGGACGCGAGGCCGTCCGACGGGGTTTTCGCCAGTTTACCGAAATGCCTGGAATCGCCACCAGCGCCGAGCAGAGAAGAACGAAAAAAAACGACAAGTGCGGTGTTTCACCTCCCTCCTGTTCTTTTTCGCATGCCCCTGCCCCGCCTCGTCGCTTCCGTGCAGCGCCTGGCGAATGCTTCGGAAATACCTGCCTTGGACATGAATGGCGCCAGCCCAGAATCTGCGCTGGCGAAAAATGCAACCCGTTGCGGATTCAGCGCGCGGCAGCACCCGAATTATCAGGGATACGTGCAGGGTGGAGATGTACAGCCCGGACCGTACAGCACGGCCGGCCACCGGCCCACTGTAATGGCCCGGCGAGCGGAACCGGTGTTTGCAGATGCCCCAGAGGCGTCCACGGCCCTCGGCTGATTCCTCCTCCTGACTGAGTGCGATAGGCACCGCAGCAAACAGGACGCGTCGTCGCGACAACGGCAGGCTGGGCAACCGGCTGGTGCCGAACGTCGTTGGACACGGGGGTGGCACGCCACCCTTTGCGCACCTTGGCACCGACCATGAGAAGTCGTGTGTGCCGAACGCCGTTTCCGGCAGCCCGGAAACCGACGGTACAACATGAAAAGAATGCTGATTAACGCAACTCAACCCGAAGAGTTGCGTGTAGCCCTGGTGGATGGCCAACGCCTCTACGACCTGGATATCGAGTCCGGCGCGCGTGAGCAGAAAAAGGCCAACATCTACAAAGGCAAGATCACCCGCATCGAACCCAGCCTCGAAGCCGCCTTCGTCGACTTCGGTTCCGAACGTCACGGCTTCCTGCCGCTGAAGGAAATCTCCCGCGAGTATTTCAAGAAGTCGCCTGAAGGTCGGGTGAACATCAAGGAAGTGCTGAGCGAAGGCCAGGAAGTCATCGTCCAGGTCGAGAAAGAAGAACGTGGCAACAAGGGCGCTGCCCTGACCACCTTCATCAGCCTCGCCGGCCGCTACCTGGTCCTGATGCCGAACAACCCACGCGCAGGCGGCATTTCCCGCCGCATCGAAGGCGAAGAGCGCAACGAGCTGCGCGAAGCCCTCAACGGCCTGACCGTTCCCGGCGACATGGGCCTGATCGTGCGCACTGCCGGCCTGGGCCGCAGCAGCGAAGAGATGCAGTGGGACCTCGACTACCTGCTGCAACTCTGGACCGCCATCAAGGAAGCCTCCCAGGATCGCGTCGCGCCCTTCCTGATCTACCAGGAAAGCAACGTCATCATCCGCGCCATTCGCGACTACCTGCGCCAGGACATCGGTGAAGTGCTGATCGACAGCATCGATGCCCAGGAAGAAGCCCTGACCTTCATCCGCCAGGTGATGCCGCAGTACGCCAGCAAGGTCAAGCTGTACGAAGACAGCGTCCCGCTGTTCAACCGCTTCCAGATCGAAAGCCAGATCGAGACCGCCTTCCAGCGCGTGGTCGACCTGCCGTCCGGCGGTTCGATCGTCATCGATCCGACCGAAGCCCTGGTCTCCATCGACATCAACTCGGCGCGCGCCACCAAAGGCAGCGACATCGAGGAAACCGCCCTGCAGACCAACCTGGAAGCGGCTGAGGAAATCGCCCGCCAGCTGCGCCTGCGTGACATCGGTGGCCTGATCGTCATCGACTTCATCGACATGACCCCGGCCAAGAACCAGCGCGCCGTCGAGGAACGCGTTCGCGAATGCCTCGAAGCCGACCGCGCCCGCGTCCAGGTCGGCCGCATCTCACGCTTCGGCCTGCTGGAGATGTCTCGCCAGCGCCTGCGTCCGTCGCTGGGCGAAAGCAGCGGCATCGTCTGCCCGCGCTGCTCGGGCACCGGCATCATCCGTGACGTCGAGTCCCTGTCGCTGGCGATCCTGCGCCTGATCGAGGAAGAAGCACTGAAGGACCGTACCGCCGAGGTACGCGCACAGGTGCCGATCCCGGTAGCCGCCTTCCTGCTCAACGAGAAGCGCAACTCGATCACCAAGATCGAACTGCGCACCCGTGCACGCATCATCATCCTGCCGAACGACCACCTGGAAACCCCGCACTTCGAAGTCCAGCGCCTGCGCGACGACAATCCGGACGTGCTGAACAACCAGTCGAGCTACGAGATCGCCACCAGCGAAGCCGAGGAAGCGCCGCAACCAACCGCTACCCGCACCCTGGTTCGCCAGGAAGCTGCAGTGAAGACCGCTCCGGCTCGCACCAACGCTCCCGAGCCTAGCCCGAGCGAAGAAAAACCTGCTGCAACCGCTCCAGCGCCTGTCGCCGCGCCAGAGCCAAGCCTGTTCAAGGGCCTGGTCAAGTCGCTGGTCAGCCTGTTCGCCGGCAAGGAAGAACCCGTCGTCGCTCCCGCCGCCACCCCCGAGAAGCCAACCACCGAGCGCAGCCAGCGCAACGAGGAACGCCGCAACGGCCGTCAGCAGAGCCGCAACCGCAATGGCCGTCGCGATGAAGACCGCAAACCGCGTGAAGAGCGCAGTGAGCGCACCCCACGCGAAGAGCGCCAGCCACGTGAAGAGCGTGCGCCACGCGAAGAGCGCGCACCTCGTGAAGAACGTGCACCACGCGAAGAACGTGCACCTCGTCAACCACGCGAAGACCGTCGTGGTAATCGTGAAGAACGCGTCCGCGAATTGCGCGAGCCACTGGATACCGCCCCGGCGGCCCGTGAGGAGCGTGCTCCACGCGAAGAGCGCGCACCTCGCGAGGAACGCGTAGCCCGCGAGGAGCGCGCACCACGTGAGGAACGCGCACCACGCGAAGAACGTGCCCCACGCGAAGAGCGCGCACCTCGTGAAGAGCGCCCGGCCCGTGAGGAACGCGCACCACGCGAGGAGCGTGAAGAGCGCGCACCACGCGAAGAACGGCAACCACGCCAGCCGCGCGAAGAGCGCCAGCCACGTGCCGCCGAACAGGCTGCCGAGGCGAGCGAGGAGCAACTGCCTAACGAAGAACTGCTGCAGGATGAGCAGGAGGGTGCCGATGGCGAACGCCCTCGCCGCCGCTCCCGTGGCCAGCGTCGCCGCAGCAACCGTCGTGAGCGCCAGCGCAATGCCAATGGTGAACTGATCGACGGCGATGATGAAACCGGCGAAGAGCAGCAGCCAGAGCAGCACAAGGCCACTGAGCTGGGTGCCGAACTGGCCGCAGGCCTGGCAGTCACCGCTGCCGTTGCCAGCAGCAATATCAGTGCCGACGCCGAGGCCCAGGCCAACGAGCAGGCCGAGCGCGCCACCGCCACTGTCGTGGAGGCTGACGACCGTGAAGTGGTTCAGCCCGCCGAGCCGGCCGAGGTTGTCGCCAAAGCTGAGGAAGTCGCGATCGCGCCTGTCGTCGAGCAGCCGGTCAATGCGCCTGTGACCGTGGTCGAACCAGGCATCGAGCCTGTCGTCGAAGCGCCTGCACAACCACAGGCCGAAGTGGCCACCAGCGAGCCTGCGCCTGCAGTCGAAGCGCCAGCCACCGAAGCACCGGCCGTGGAAGCGAGCGAAGCGGAGAAGGCACCGGTTGCTGAAACTGCCGTAGAGCAAGCACCCGCTGTCGAAGCCGAAGTGATCGAGCCTGTCGTGGTCGAGCCAGTGGCTGTCGAGGCAGCACCGGTCGTCGCTGAAGCAGCCCCTGCCGAAGAGCCTGCCCCTGCCGTAGCTGAAACTGCTCCGGCCCAAGAGCCGGCTGTAGAAGAAGCGGCCACCATCATGCTGCCGAACGGCCGTGCGCCGAACGACCCGCGTGAAGTGCGTCGCCGCAAGCGTGAGGCTGAAGCCGCTGCCGCTGCTGCTGCCGCAGCCCAGGCTGCCGCCGAAGCTGCCCCGGCACTGGAAACCACCGAGGATGAGCACAAACCTCACCACGGTTGATTCCAGCAGCTGAATGAAAAACCCCCGCCAGTGCGAACTGGCGGGGGTTTTTCTTTATCGCTCAAAACCCAGGAAAGCCGGGCCAGCCTGGTGGTGGCGATCAGTACAGATTTGGCTCCATCTCCAACTCGACGCCAAACCGTTCAAGGATATCCGCCTGGATTCGCTGCGCCAGGGCGTGCAACTGTGCGCCACTCGCCTGGCCGTAATTGACCAGCACCAGCGACTGCAAGCGATGCACACCAGCATCACCCTCACGGTAGCCCTTCCAGCCCGCCTGCTCGATCAGCCAGCCTGCCGCCAGCTTGACCTGCCCCTCAGACTGGGGATAGGCGACCAGACTCGGATAACGTGCGCGAATACTCTCAGCCAACTGCACCGAGACCACCGGGTTCTTGAAGAAGCTGCCAGCATTGCCCAGCTCTGCCGGATCCGGAAGCTTTTCGCGACGAATACTGCAGATGGCATCGCTGATGGCCTGTGCAGTCACTTCCTGCACGCCCTGCTCTTGCAAGCGCTGTCGAACCGGCCCGTAGTCCAGGTGCGCACGCAATGTACGGCTCAGCACAAAACGCACACGCAGGATCAACCAACGGCCCGGGTTGCGCTTGAACACACTGTCGCGATAGGCGAACGCACACTCGTTCAACGTGAAGTCGCGCAGCTGGCCGGTCTCACGGTCCAGAGCGGTCAAGCCTGCGAACACATCCTTGATCTCGACCCCGTACGCACCGACGTTCTGCATCGGTGCCGCCCCGACCGTGCCGGGAATCAGGCTGAGGTTCTCCAGCCCGCACAAGCCCTGCGCCAGGCTCCATTGCACGAACGGATGCCAGGGCTCGCCTGCCTCGGCCTCGATCACGACACGCTCGCCATCGTCACTGAGGATGCGTCGGCCACGACTGGCCACGTGCAGTACCAAGGCATCGACGTCGCGGGTCAGCAGCAGGTTGCTGCCGCCGCCGACCACCAGCACCGGCAACTGCCGTTGCGCAGCCAGTGCCAGAGCCTGGCGGACCTCATCGTCGTCATGGGCCAAAGCGAGGTAGCGCGCCTTGACGTCGATACCGAAGGTGTTGAACGGCTTGAGCGATACACGCTCCTGCCACTGCGCTGTCATAACCGCCCCTTGATTTCCACGACCAGCTCGCGACAGGCCGCTTCGATCAGGTCCAGAACCTGCTCGAAACCTTCGGCACCGCCATAGTAAGGGTCCGGCACCTCATCCAGCATCGCGCCATACCTGCGCAGGAACAGGTCGAGCTCGCCGCGCGCATCGTGCGGGCGTAGCGCCTGCAGGTTACCCAGATTGCTCTTGTCCATGGCCAGGATCAGGTCGTACTCACCGAAGTGAGCGGCCTTGACCTGCTGTGCGCGCTGGCGCGACAAGTCATAACCCCGTACCAGTGCAGCCTTGCAGGTACGGCTGTCGGGCGCCTTGCCCACGTGCCAATCTCCGGTGCCTGCTGAGGCCACGTGCACGCGCTCTGCAAGCCCTGCAGCCTGCAATTGGTGGCGCAGAACACCCTCGGCGGTGGGTGAACGGCAGATATTGCCCAGGCAGACGAACAATACGCGCATCAGGCCTCCAGCAAGCGCCGTACGCGCTCCAGGTCTTCAGGGGTATCGACACCCACTGCCGGCGCTTCGATGGCATCCTCGACATGGATACGCACCCCATGCCAAAGCGCCCGCAACTGCTCCAGCGCCTCGGTCTGCTCGAGCCAGCACGGGCCCCAACCGACGAAATCCTGCAGGAAGCCGACACGGTAGGCATACATGCCGATATGACGACGATACGGCACCCCATCCGGCAACAGGTCGCGGCCTTTGGCGAAGGCATCGCGCGCCCATGGCAGCGGCGCACGGCTGAAGGTCAGGGCAAGGCCGTTCTTGTCGCTGACCACCTTGACCGCGTTGGGGTTGAACACGCTTTGCGGCTCGTGGATCGGTTCGGCCAGGGTTGCGATACCCGCCTCGGGGTGAGCCGCCAGATTGGCGGCCACTTGGTCGATGATCACCGGCGGAATCAACGGCTCGTCGCCCTGCACGTTGACTACGATGGCGTCTGGCGGCAGACCCAGATGCGCGACCACCTCGGCCAAACGGTCGGTACCCGACTCATGGTCGGCACGCGTCATCAGCACTTCGGCGCCAAAGGCCTGGCATGCTTCGAGAATACTGGCATCGTCGGTAGCAATGACTACCCGTGCAGCACCGCTCTTGAGGGCCTGTTCCCAGACATGCTGGATCATTGGCTTGCCGGCGATCGGTAGCAACGGCTTGCCCGGCAGGCGCGTGGAGCGCAGCCTGGCAGGAATCACCACAGTGAAATTCAGGCTCATTTGTCCAGGCGCTCGTCGTCGCTCAGGGTGCGCGCCTCGCTCTCCAGCATGACCGGGATGCCGTCGCGGATCGGATAGGCCAGGCCGGCGCCCTTGCTGATCAGCTCGGTCTTGTCGGCGCTGAGCTTGAGTGGGCTTTTGGTGATCGGGCAGGCCAGGATATCGAGCAGTTTGGTGTCCATGGAGGTGTCCTTGAGGCCGGAGGCCGGAAAGTGGAAGTGATTCAAGGCAGCAGACGAGCGAGCTGCGCATCGAACCAGGCGACGAAGGATGGAGACGGTTCGGCATCAACGGCCAGGTACCACCAGTCGTCACCTGCAAAGTCACGGCATTTCACCGCGTCCTTTTCAGTCATGACCAATGGCAGCGGTGGCTCGAATGCCAGGCTCTGGGCATCGAACTGCGCATGGTCGGCGAAAGGGTGCGGCACGGGCTGCCAGTTTAGCCCTTGCAGGGTGTTGAAGAAACGTTGCGGGTTGCCAATGCCAGCCACGGCATGAAGGGCCTGACCGGCAGGAAAATGCTCGAGCGGACGACGCTCGCCGGTACGGAGGTTGACCAATGCACTCGGGCGCAGACCGAACGCGAATCCACGCGGCGGATCGACGGTCGCACCGTTGTGCAGCACTGCACCGACGTCATCCAGGCGCTCGACCGGCTCACGCAACGGGCCGGCCGGCAGGCATCGGCCGTTGCCGAGACCACGGGCCGCGTCGATCAGCACCAGCTCCAGGTCGCGCGCCAGCCGGTAATGCTGCATGCCGTCATCACAGAGAATCAGGTCCAAGGGCTCGCTGGCCAACAGCGCTCGCACGGCACGGGATCGGTCAGGGTCGATCATCAGCGGCACGTCGGTACGCTGCACGATCAGCAACGGTTCGTCTCCGGCCTGCGCAGCGCTCTGACTGGCGCGGACCCGCCAGGGGAAATGAGGCGGCTTGGCGCCATATCCACGACTGACCACGCCGACCTTCAGCCCCAGGCTTCGGCAATGCTCGATCAGCCAGAGGATCATGGGCGTCTTGCCGGTCCCCCCGACGGTGATATTACCCACCACGATGACCGGCACCGGAGCCCGATAGCTGGCGCTTTCGCCACTCAGGAAACGCGCACGCTTGCGCGTCACCACCCGCCGGTAAAGGGCCTCGAGCGGGCGCAACAGCCCCAGAGCGGGATGGCCTTGGTACCAGGCCGCGAGCAGACGATCGGTGAAAGCCATCAGGGCGTCCCCGGAGCCGCCTCGACGGTGGTCATGCGCAGGTGGCTGAAGCCGAGCTTGCCGGCAGCATCCATCGCCGTGATCACCGCCTGGTGCGGGGTCTTGCCATCGGCACTGATCGCCAGAGGCAATGTGTTGTCCCCCCGGACTCTCGCTCAAGGGCCTCGGTCAGGGTGGCCAGGTCGCTCTTGGGCAGCAGGTGGTTGTTCACCGAATACACGCCATCGGCGCTGATCGTCACCTCCACCAGCTTGCCATCCTGCGGCGCGGCCGGTGCGCCGCTGGCGGTCTCGGGCAACTCGACACGCAGTTGGGTCTCGCGGGTGAACGTGGTGGTGACCACGAAGAACAGCAAGAGCACGAACACCACATCGATCAGCGATGCAAGGTTGATGTCGACGTTCTCGCGTTGTCGATTGCGCCGGAACTTCACGCCTTGCCTCCGGCCACCTCGACCTCGCGATCGCCCTGCAGCACCTCGACCAGCTTGATCGCCTCCTGCTCCATGCCAACCACCAGCTCATCGATGCGGCGCAGCAGGAAACGGTGGAAGAATACGGCGGGGATACCAACCATCAGGCCCGCTGCGGTGGTCACCAGCGCCTTGGAAATACCCCCGGCGAGCACCGCGGCGTTGGCAGTCATCTGCGAGCCCATGAACGCACTGAAGATGTCGATCATGCCAAGTACGGTGCCAAGCAGACCGAGCAACGGCGCCATTGCAGCGATGGTGCCCAGCGTGCTGATGTAGCGCTCGAGCTCGTGGATGACCCGGGAGGCGGCCTCCTCGATGCATTCCTTCATGATCTCGCGGCCATGGCGAGAGTTTGCCAGGCCCGCGGCGAGAATCTCGCCCAAGGGGGAGTCGGCGCGCAAGGCCTTGAGCTTGTCACTGGTCAGTTGCTTGTCCTTGATCCACATCCATACCTGGCCCAGCAGGTGCGGCGGGGTGACGCGACTGGCACGCAGGGTCCACAGGCGCTCGACGACAATTGCCATGGCTGCGACGGAGCTCAGAATGATCGGCAGCATCATCCAGCCGCCGGACTTGACCAATTCCCACACAGTAAGCATCCCCCTGAAAAAGGCCGCCACTCTACCATAGGCAGACATGGGGCTCATCTGCCGAAGGTCAGGGGCTGGCGGGTGACCAGCATATTTCAGGTGTGCACGGCCTAGGAAGGCGGCTCACGCCAGAAGCGCCGCTGCACACGCAACCCCTCGACCTCTCCGTGCCTGCCCAGTCGCAGGCGCAGCGCCCCTTGCAATGCCGTGTCATGCACTGCCAGCCCATGCCGCCGATAGCGCTCGATCACCTGCGGGTGCGGGTGACCGAAACCATTGTGTCGCCCACGGGAAATCATCACGCCACGCGGCGCGATGGCGCGGATGAAAGGCTCGGTGGAGGAACTACGGCTACCATGATGCGGGGACTGCAGCCAGTCGATACGCGCCGCATTGGCGGACTCCAGCCAGGCACGCTCGGCACCGGCCTCCATGTCGCCAGCCAGCAGCAAGCGCTCACCCTGGGCCTCGACCAGCAGCACACAGGAGCGGTCGTTGCTGTTCTTGCCACTGGGCCAGTGCCACAGCGAGAACATCACGCCATCCCACTCCCAGCGCTCACCACTGCTGCACACCTGCGCGTCCAAGACTGCGGGCAACTCCCGTGCTTCGCCAGCCAGCACCCGCACCACCGGCAGGCCGCGCTGCACGGCGAGAGCGCCGCCGGCGTGGTCGGCATGTGCATGGCTGATCAGCATCAGATCGAGCTGGTTGACACCCAGCCTGCGCAAGGTCGGCAGCACCACGCTCTGCCCAAGGTCACTGGTGCCCATCGCCGGCCCGGCATCGTAGAGCAGGCTGTGATGCCGCGTGCGCAACAGCACCGCCAAGCCTTGACCCACGTCCAGTTGCCAGACTTCCACCTCTGCGTGCGGCACCTGCTCGCGAGGCGCCCACAGCGCCAGCAGCATCACCGCCCCCAGTCCTCGCAGCGGCACGCCGCGTGGCAGCAAGAGCAGCAACGCGCCCGCACACACCAGCGTCCACGCCCACAGCGAAAGCGGCGGGGGCGTCCAGGGTGGACGCCATTCGGCCAGCAGGCCGAGCGCGCGAAACATCAGGTCGATCAACCCACCTGCCAGCCACAGCAACGATTCCCCCACCCCTGCCAACGGCAGCGTCGCCGTTCCGAGCAGGGCCAATGGCAACACCGCCAGGCTGATCCAGGGTACTGCCAGGAGATTGACCAACGGCGCGCTGAGGCTGACAGGCAGACCCAGCGCCAGCATCGCGGGCAGCAAACCGATGGCGATCACCCATTGAGCACGACTCCAGGCCTGCCAGGGCCGCCAGCCACCCAGACGCGCGCTGAAGCAGTAGATCAGCACTGCCACCGCCGCGAAAGACAGCCAGAAGCCCGGCATCAGGCTGGCCAGGGGCTCGAACAGCAATACACCGACCAAAGCCAGCAACAAGGGGAAGAACGCCCCCAGATGACGAAAGCGCAGACGCCAGACCAAGACAGTGGCCAGCATCAGGCATGCACGCTGCACAGGCACCTGAAAGCCAGCCAGGGCGCCATAGGCCAAGGCTGCCGCCATCGCCAGGCCGCACGCCCAGGGCAACCACGGTAGCCTCCCTGGCCAGGCACCCAGACGGGCCAGTCCGGCAACCAGCCCATAGATCAGCCCCGCCAGCAAGCCAATGTGCTGCCCCGAAATCACCATCAGGTGCACGGTGCCGGTCGCCTGCAAGGCCTGCCAGTCCTCCCGCGCCAGCCCAGAACCGTCACCGAGCACCAACGCCGCCAGCACCACCTCCCGCCCTTGGGCGTCCACCGCCAGCAAGCGCTGGCGCAGCCTGTCTCGCCAGCCCCCGCTCGCCGGGGCCAGCATCTCCCCGGCCTTGACCGTTCCTGTGGCACCAATGCGCCGTGCCAGCAGCATTGCCTCACGGTCGGGACCATGGGGATTGAGCAGCCCCTGAGGGCGTCTGAGGTTGACCGCGAGCCGCCAGCGCTCGCCAGTCCGGACCATGGGGCCGTCGAACCAGCTCAGTTGCATCCGGCGGGGTAACTTCGCACGCCGGGACTGTGCCTCGTCCAGCTCGAAACGCACGCTGCGCCCGGACTGCGTCGCCAGCCCCGTCACCCTGCCCTCCAGCCACAGCGTGCGCCCATCGAGCTCGGCGATCAGGCGATCATCAAGGGCCTGCTGCGCCGACCAGCAGGCCCAGCTCAGCCCCAGCAGGAACCACCCTATCGGCCAGACGCGAGTGAACAGGCACATCAGTGCCGACAAGAACAGAAGGAACAGCCATCCGACCGACGGCAAGGCAGGCAAGAGACCCAGGCTCAACAACCCGAGCGCCAGCGCAGACATCCCTGTGCGCATGAAGTAAAGCTCCGCAAGCGTAATCACCCCGTCAGGCTAGGCCTGTTTGGCCGCCGAGCTCACTCAACAATTGTCACAAACTCTGAACGAGGCTGACGTGGAATCAAGGCATACTCGCCCTATTCGAGCACCGGGAGCCTACATGCCGCGCCGCCTCTTCAAACGCTACATGCCGGATCCGACCAGCATTCGGGAACACAAGTCCTTACGCTTTTTCGGCCGATTGCTGCACGACCCCAACCTCTGGCACCTGAATCGCCATTCGGTCGCTCGGGCCATGGGCGTAGGGTTGTTCGCAGCGCTCATCCCCATCCCCATGCAGATGCTGCTGGCCGCCAGCCTGGCGATACCGGTACGCGGCAACCTGCCCATCGCGGTCAGCCTGGTCTGGCTGACCAACCCGCTGACCATGCCACCGGTGTTCTTCGTCACCTACATGACCGGCGCGTGGCTGATGCAGATTCCTCCGCGAACGCTACCGGAAGAACTGACCTTCGAATGGATCACCGACCAACTGTCCACCGTCTGGCAGCCTTTCCTGCTCGGCTCGGTGGTGTGCGGCGTGATACTGGGCGTTGCCGCCTACTTCACCACCTTGCTCTACTGGCGCTGGTGGGTCGGCCGGCAGTGGCGCCGGCGCAAGTGCAGGGTGTCATGCACGCATGCCGCGACCACTGACCAGCAGGCGGACGCACAGGGTATAGAGCACCGCGGTAGCCACCAGCATGAAGGTGATCGCCGTACCAATGCTGATATCCGACACCCCTAGAATGCCGTAGCGGAACGAGTTGACCATGTGCAGCACCGGGTTCGCCAGCGACACGGTCTGCCAGAACGGCGGCAGCAGGTTGATGGAGTAGAACACGCCACCCAGGTAGGTCAGCGGTGTCAGAACAAAGGTCGGAATGATCGAGATATCGTCGAAATTACGTGCGAAAACGGCATTGACGAACCCCAGCAGCGAGAAGATCGTCGCCGTCAGCAGCACCACAACGATGGTCACACCCAAGTGATGCACCTGCAGGTGGGTGAAGAACATCGACAGGATGGTCACGATCACGCCGACCGCCAGGCCGCGTAACACACCACCGAGGGCGTAGCCGACGAGAATGGTGTGCGGCGAGACCGGCGAGACCATCAACTCTTCGATCGAACGCTGGAACTTGCTGCCGAAGAAGCTCGACACCACGTTGCCGTAGGAGTTGGTGATCACCGACATCATGATCAGCCCCGGCACGATGTACTCCATGTAGGTGAAGCCACCCATGTCGCCGATCTGACGGCCGATCAGGTTACCGAAGATGACGAAGTACAGCACCATGGTGATCGCCGGCGGCAGCAGGGTCTGCGGCCAGATACGCAGAAAGCGTCGAACCTCGCGATAGACGATCGTATTCAGGGCGACCCAGTTGGTGCGCAGTTCCACACTCATACCGCCACCTTCGACAGATTCTTTTCCACCAGGGCCACGAACAACTCCTCGAGTCGGTTGGTCTTGTTACGCAGGCTCTGCACCTCGATGTTCTGCAACGCCAATTGGCCGAACAACGCTGTGATGCCGATATCCTTTTCCACCTGCACTTCCAGCGTGTGCGGCGTGATCAGCCGGCACGGGTAACCTTGCAGCTTCGGCGCCGCGGGCAGGTCCTGCTTGAGGTCGAGGACGAAGGTCTCGACGTGCAGCTTGCCCAGCAACTGGCGCATGCTGGTGTTCTCGACAATGGTGCCGTGGTCGATGATGCCGATGTTGCGGCACAGCTGCTCGGCTTCCTCGAGATAGTGGGTGGTGAGGATGATGGTGATGCCTTTCTGGTTCAGCTCGGTGAGGAAACTCCACATCGAGCGACGCAGTTCGATGTCCACGCCAGCCGTCGGCTCGTCGAGGATCAGCAAGCGCGGCTCATGGATCAGCGCACGGGCGATCATCAGGCGACGCTTCATGCCGCCGGACAGCGACCGCGACTGCACGTCGCGCTTGTCCCACAGCCCCAGTTGGGTGAGGTACTGCTCGGCACGCTCCTTGGCCAGCTTCGGCGGGATGCCGTAGTAGCCGGCCTGGGTGACGACGATGTCGAAGGTCTTCTCGAACTGGTTGAAGTTGAACTCCTGGGGCACCACGCCGATGCTGCGCTTGAGCGCGGCTGGCTGGCGATCCAGGTCGTGGCCGAAGACATTCACCGTGCCGCTGGTCTTGTTCACCAGGGTCGAAAGAATGCCGATAGTGGTGGATTTACCGGCGCCATTGGGGCCCAGCAAGGCAAAGAAGTCACCTTCGGCGACCTCCAGGTCGATGCCCTTGAGGGCCTGAAAGCCGTTGCCGTAGGTCTTGATCAGCTGTCTTATGGACAGGGCAGAACTCATAGCGGGTCACGTACCGAAGAAAAAGGTTCAGGACACGCCAGGTCAAGTCACTGGCGCAGTGAGTAGTGCGGCCATGGTGCAAGGCCTGACCGCACAAGTACAGTCATGTATATCGATAGTGACTATCGAAACGGGCGGGGTATCCGCTCAGGTCAGCGCCGTCATTACTGCGGCCTGATAGGCCGGACGCGCCTTCAGGCGCTCGTACCAGGCCTGCAGGTTGGGGAGATCGGGACGCTCGATGGGCATCTCGAACCAGGCGTAGGCAAAGCAGCCCAGCGGAATGTCGCCCATGCCGATCTGCTCACCGGAAAGGTAGGGTTGGGTGGCCAGCGTCTTGTCGACGATCGCCAGCAACTCGCCGCACTTTTCCCGCGCAGCGTTGATCGCCGTCCAGTCACGCTCATTCTCCGGGGTACGCAGCATGCCCCAGAACAGCGGGCGGAACGGCGCGGCAAAGGAAGAGGTGGTCCAGTCCATCCACTTGTCCGCCAGGGCACGCTGGCGCGGATCGTCCAGGTACCAGCCCTGCTCAGCACCATATTCGGCGCTCAGGTAGCGCACGATGGTGTTGGACTCCCAGAGGACGAAGTCGCCATCCTCGAGCATCGGCACCAGGCCATTGGGGTTGCGCTCACGGTACTGAGGCTCGTTGACCACACCGAACGCCCCACCGGCGTCGATCGACTCGAACTCCAGCCCCAACTCGTGGGCAATCCACAACGCCTTGCGCACATTGCTCGAGTTCTTGCGACCCCAGATCTTCAGCATGACAACGTCCTTAGTGAGTGCAGAGGGTGGACAGTCTACTCCACAGTGACGCCACCTGTACCAGGGGACAATGCTCTGAAACTCCTGTGGCCACACCCTGTCACTGTTCTTAGCGAGCCATCCGGCGCATCGCGTCTAAGCTATCCGGGATGGCTCGAGCCCAAGCTTCCAAGGAGGAAGAACTATGCTGCTGTTGTGGTTGGTGGTGCTGGTGATCGGCGCCGCATATCTCACCCATCGACGTCTGGCACCGCTGCAGATCCTCGGGGTGATCGCCGCCTATGTGCTGTTGATGGGCATCTTCGCCGACGCACCTGGCTGGCTGCTGACCGTGATCTGGCTGGTGCTGGCCGCCAAGGCCGCCCTGCTGATATTGCCGCAGTGGCGGCGCCAGGTGTTCACCGGCCCCGTGTTCAAATGGTTCCAGCGCACCCTGCCACCCATGTCGCAGACCGAGCGCGAAGCGATCGACGCGGGCACTGTATGGTGGGACGGCCAGCTGTTCAGCGGCCAGCCCGACTGGAACACCCTGCTCGACTACCCTGCCCCCACGCTCACCGCAGAAGAACAGGCGTTCATCGATGGCCCCACCGAGGAACTCTGCGCCCTGGTCAGCGACTGGCAGATCGGCCAGGACCTCGACCTGCCACCCGCAGCCTGGGAACACATCAAGCAGCACGGCTTCTTCGCCCTGATCATCCCCAAGGAATACGGCGGGAAGGGCTTCTCCGCCTACGCTCACTCCCAGGTGGCGATGAAACTCGCCACTCGCAGCGGCGACCTGGCTTCGACCGTGATGGTGCCCAACTCGCTCGGCCCGGCCGAACTGCTGCTGCACTATGGCACCGATGAACAGCGTAACCACTACCTGCCGCGCCTGGCCCGTGGCGACGAAATCCCCTGCTTCGCCCTCACAGGCCCACTGGCCGGCTCCGACGCTGGCGCCATGCCTGACACCGGCATCGTCTGCAAGGGGGAATGGAACGGCGAGGAAGTCATCGGCCTTCGCCTGAACTGGGAGAAGCGCTACATCACCCTCGGCCCGGTGGCCACCCTGCTGGGCCTGGCCTTCAAGGCCTACGACCCCGATCACCTGCTGGGCGAACAGGAATCCCTGGGCATCAGCCTGGCACTCATCCCCACCGACACCCCGGGCGTGGAGATCGGCAAGCGCCACCTGCCGCTGGGTGCAGCCTTCATGAATGGCCCGAACAGCGGCAAGGACGTGTTCGTGCCCCTGGACTTCCTCATCGGCGGCAAGGACATGCTCGGCAAGGGCTGGATGATGCTGATGAACTGCCTGTCGGTCGGGCGCTCCATCTCGCTGCCTGCGGTTGGCACAGGCGCTGCCAAGTACACCAGCCTGGTCACCGGCCAGTACGCCCGCGTCCGCGAGCAGTTCAACGTGCCGCTGTCCGCCTTCGAGGGCATCCAGGAATCGCTGGCACGAATCGGTGGCAACGCCTGGCTGATGGACAGCGCCCGCCTGCTCACCGCCAAGGCAGTGGACCTGGGCGAGAAGCCCTCGGTACTTTCGGCAATCCTCAAGTACCACCTGACCGAACGCGGCCGTGAATGCATCCAGCACGCCATGGACGTACACGGCGGCAAGGGCATCATCATGGGCCCGAACAACTACCTGGGTCGCAATTGGCAGGGCGCGCCGATCTTCATCACCGTCGAGGGCGCCAACATCCTGTCACGCAACCTGATGATCTTCGGACAGGGCGCGATCCGCTGCCACCCCTTCGTCCTCAAGGAAATGGCTCTCGCTGGGCGCGAGGATCGCGAGCAGGCACTCAACGAGTTCGACGATCTGCTGATGAAGCACATCATGTTCGCCGCCAGCAATGCGGCCAGCACTTTCGTGCTCGGCATCGGACTGGGGCACTTCGAGAAGATGCCGGGCGACGCCCTCAGCCAGGGCTACTTCCGTGCGCTGAACCGTCAGGCGGCCGCATTCGCCTTGCTTGCCGACCTGTCGATGATGCTGCTCGGCGGCGCGCTGAAGCGGCGCGAACGCCTGAGCGCGCGTCTGGGGGATGTCCTCAGCTACCTGTACCTGTCATCCGCAGCGCTCAAGCGCTATCACGACCTCGGCTCACCCGAGCACATGCAACCTCTGCTGCGCTGGGCGCTGGAAGAAAGTCTGGGGCAGGCCGAAAAAGCCCTCGACCGGCTGCTCGATAACTTCCCCAATCGCTTCCTCGGCTGTGCGTTGCGGGTTCTGGTCTTCCCGTTCGGTCGCCGCCACACCGGACCAAGCGATGAACTGGATAAAGAAGTTGCTGAACTGATCGGCCGACGCAAGGGTGATCCGGCACTGGAGGAACTGCTGGCGGGCTGCTTCCGCCCTGACGGCGAAGGTGATCCGGTAGCCGCCCTGCAGACAGCTTGCGACCTGCTGGACGAGGTGGCGCCACTGCACAAGGCGCTGCACCAAGGACTCAAGGAGGGCAAGGTGCATCCCTCGCCGGGCCAGTCGGACATCGAAGCCGCCGTGCAGGCCGGCGTGCTGCAGGCTGATGAAGGCGAGAGACTCCAGGCAGCCGAAGCCGCGCGCCGGACAGTGATCGATGTAGATGCTTTCGACAAGGCGCAACTGCTGCCCGCGGAGGGCAAGGTGCGCTGAGCACCTTCAGTCAGACAGATCCCCGGCCCCTGGCGGGCCGGCGGTCAGCGCAGTGCGAGCGGCTGCGCCTGCCCCTGCGGGGCAAAACCTGCGTATACTCCGGCCCCCGTTTCAACACCAGAGGATCGCCCCATGGCCAACCCCCACCTGGAGTACCACCTGCAACTGCTCCAACACCTGCGCACCATCCTGGTGGCCCTGGGCGACGCCGAGCAAGTGCCGGAAGAAAGCCACGCCCTGTTCCTCGAACGCTTCGACGAACTGCTGACCCTGCTGCCGCAGAACCCACTGGAAAGTCAGTATCTGGGCCAGGACCTGATCTGCCAGGTGATCACGCGCTACCCGCAAATCGCTCATCTGGTTCCGCGTGACCTGCTGTGGTTCTTCGGCGGCGACTGTCTGCACTACATGCCCGATGAAGAACTCGAGCTGTACCAGACGCTGGAAGAGCGTCGCTACGAGGCCGAGCAGAATGAAGAGCCCTTCGACTGGAACCTGGAGAAGCAGTTGCTGAGCGCACCCGACCAGGGCGAGCGCCACTGAGCAAAAATGGCCACGGGCATTACAAATGTCCGTGGCCCCATGGCTGCGATGTTTTTGAAGGCAAAAAAAACGCCACTTCGATGAAGTGGCGTTTTCAAATGGAGCGGGAAACGAGACTCGAACTCGCGACCCCGACCTTGGCAAGGTCGTGCTCTACCAACTGAGCTATTCCCGCAATGTGAAGCAAAACCGCATTTGGCGTGAATGGCCTGAACCTTTCACTGCCGCTGCACCGTCAATGGACGCCACAGTTCTAAAACTGGAGCGGGAAACGAGACTCGAACTCGCGACCCCGACCTTGGCAAGGTCGTGCTCTACCAACTGAGCTATTCCCGCATTGGCGTCCCCTAGGGGACTCGAACCCCTGTTACCGCCGTGAAAGGGCGGTGTCCTAGGCCACTAGACGAAGGGGACACACTACAACTTCACTGCCTGCTGCGTTTGGCTGTGTGCTTTACGCTGCAAGTGGCGCGCATTCTATGGATGCCTCGACAAGCCGTCAACCCCTTTGTGGAAATTTATTTAAATCAACGACTTCCGCCCCTGTACATAGGTCGCGCATGATGCGCCCGGGGATTGGCGTTGCTTTTCTGACGCCAGCCCGGCAAGCTCGCATCAAAGTGCCAGCACTGTAGATTTTTGGCCTTGAGCCGACACCCATGGGTAGAGCCTGTCCGCCAGGCTGCACTGTTCGCCCCCTGGCGAACTCACTACACTCAATGATGCAAAACTTCTTCATGAGGCGTTAACGGTGACACCACTTCTGATCACCCTGCTCATCGTGGCGGGTATCGCGTTGCTGATCGTGATCGGCTACCTCAACAATGTCGTGGAAAACGCCAAGCTCGAGCGCGCGCGCCTTAAAGTCGAGCTGACCGAACGCCTGCGCCGCTGCGGCGAGATCACCGAAACCTTCCCCGGCCAACTGATGACTCCGGCGCTCAAGCTGCTGCTGACCCGCCTGGAGCTGAATCTCAATCAGCGCCTGCTGGCGCTGGACAAGCATAACGGCGATTTCAAGGCGCGCATCGTCGAACTCGAAGGGTTGATTGCCAAGGGCGACAAGTTGCCGGTCAACAACCCGCCGAGCCCGATTCAGACCGAGGTCAAGGCCAAGGACGTGCGCTTCCTGCTCGAGTCGCTGCATAACCAGATCGTGCGCGCTACCCAGGAAAACTTCCTGCAGTCCAACGAAGGCAAGTACTGGGTCAGGGAAATTCGCCACATCCTGGTGCTACTGCACATCGAATTCTTCAATAACCTGGGCCAGCAGGCGTTGCAGCAGAATCAACCAGGCCATGCGCGCCTGGCGTTCGAACGCGGCGTGCAGTACCTGCGCAAACAACCGGAACCGAAACAATATGAAGAGCAGCTGACCTACCTGGAAAAACTGCTCGCTCGCGCCAACGCGCAAGTACTGGACCAGATGGAACCGGCCGAAAATGACCAGAACGCGCTGACCCAGGGTCTGAAAACCGATGAAGACGAGACGTGGAAAAAGCGGGTGATCTACGACTGATCCACAACCGTTGAAAACAAGAAGGGCCGCAAAAGCGGCCCTTCTTGTTTTTCAGCAGTCGCTCAACGCCAGGAAGATCGACGCCAGGCGTTCCAGCCCTCGCTGATCGGCCTCACTGAAACGCGCAAGGCTCGGGCTGTCCAGGTCGAGCACGCCAATCAGCCTGCCCTCCTTTACCAGCGGAATCACCAGCTCGCTGTTGGATGCGCTGTCACAGGCGATGTGTCCAGGGAAGGCATGCACATCCTCCACTCTCTGGGTCTGCAGGGTGGCTGCTGCCGTGCCACACACACCCTTGCCGAATGCGATGCGCACGCACGCCACCTGCCCCTGGAACGGCCCGAGCACCAGTTCTTCGTTGCGGTTGAGGTAGAAACCCGCCCAATTCAGGTCTTCCACCTGGTGGTAGAGAAATGCCGAGAACTGCGCGGCGTTGGCGATGAAATCACGCTCGTCGGCGAACAGCGCCTGCACTTGCGCAGCCAGCAGGTCGTAGCCATCGAGGCCTTTGCCACTGGCGTTGAGGTCGATCATTGGTTCTGCTCCAGCAATTGCAGTCCAACCCAGTAGCGGGCGAACTGGTAGGCACAACGGCCATTACGGTTGCCGCGGCCGGTGGCCCAGCGCGCAGCGAGGATGTCGAGTTCTTCAGTACGCTGCCAGACCAGCCCGGCCGGGCGCGCCAGTTGGCCGATCCAGTGCTCGACCACGTTGAGGAAATGCTCCTGGGTGAACGGGTAGAACGACAACCACAAGCCAAAACGGTCGGACAGGGCGATCTTGTCTTCCACCGCTTCGTTGGGGTGCAGCTCGCCGTCGATCATCTTCCAGTTTTCATTGTCGCTCTGCTTCTCGGGCACCAGGTGACGGCGGTTCGAGGTGGCATAGAGCAGGACGTTGTCCGGCGCCTGTTCGAGCGAACCATCGAGCACACTCTTGAGCACTCGGTAATCGCCCTCTCCCGCCTCGAACGAAAGGTCGTCGCAGAACAGGATGAAGCGTTGCTCGAGCTTTTGCAGTTGCTCGACCACCCGCGGCAAGTCGGCCAGATGATCGCGCTCGATCTCGATCAGGCGCAGGCCCTGCCCGGCATGTTCGGCCAGCAGCGCGCGTACCAGCGACGACTTGCCGGTGCCCCGCGAGCCCCACAGCAGGGCGTGGTTGGCGGGCATGCCATTGATGAACTGATGGGTGTTGCGGCCCAGTTGCTCACGCTGCTGATCGACCCCGATCAGGTCCGAGAGCCGGATGTCGAGGCTGACTTCCAACGGCATGAGGTAGCCGCTGCGGCCATCACGCTGCCAGCGCGCAGCGAGGGTCGACGACCAGTCGATCTGCGGGCGGGGCGCCGGCAGCAGTGGTTCGAGGCGCGTCAGTATGGATTCAGCGTGTTCCAGGAATGCAATGAGGCGGGTGTCCATGAAGGTTTCCTTAATCAAGACCGGTTCAGGAGCCGAGGCGCAGCCATTGCGCGACGACACTGCCCCTACAGAGCCAACAGGGGTTGTGGGAGCGAGCTCGTCTCGCGATGGCCGCGCACCGGCCCATTGATTGGATCGCTCGAAACAACAGACAGACCCGCCAGCAGCCGGGGCTGATCGGCTATGCTTGCGCAGCGCAAGGGGCGTTGAACCGGCTCGGGAACCATGGATATCAAGTTCACCAATCGCCTGTCATACAAGCAAGCCCGGTTGACAGTCCTGGTCGGCTTCATCCTGGGAACATTGCTCAGTCTCATCCAGATCGGCATCGATTATGCCAGCGAAGACGCGTCCATCAACCGCGAAGTGCAGGCATTGCTGCAAATAAGCCATGACCCGGCCTCGCGCATCGCCTACAACATCGACGCGGAGCTGGCCCAAGAGCTCACCGGCGGGCTGCTGCAGTCGCCAGCGATCATCCGCGCACGCCTGATCGACAACAACGATACGGTGCTGGCCGACGTCCATCGCCCGCGCCAGGAAGACAGCTATCGGCCGCTCAGCGACTTTCTGTTCGGCGAGCAGCGCCAGTTCAAGGATCGCCTGTTCCTCGCCCACATGCCCGACGATTACCTCGGCACCCTGTACCTGGATGTCGACACCTATGCCTTCGGCAGCCGCTTTCTCGACCGAGCCGGCATCACCCTGCTCAACGGCTTCGCCCGCAGCCTGGTGCTGACCGGCATTCTCCTGGGGTTGTTCTACATCATGCTGACCAAACCCCTGGTCACCGTCATCGGCGCCCTGAGCGGCAGCGACCCACGCCAGCCCGGCCAGACTCGTCTGGACTACCCCAACGGTCATGAGCACGACGAGATCGGGGTACTGGTGAAGGTCGCCAACCAGCAATTCGTCAGCATGGCCACCGAGATCCAGCAGCGGCGCAACGCCGAAAACCGCCTCACCCAGTACCTCAACGAACTGGAAGACATCGTTTCGGCCCGCACCGAAGAACTCAAGGCCAGCAACAGCCGGCTGAGCCAGTCCAACGAGGAACTGGAGGAAGCCCGCCGCCGCGCCCTGGACATGGCCCAGGCGCGCGCCGCCTTCCTGGCCAACATGAGCCACGAGATCCGCACGCCGCTCAACGGCATGCTCGGCATGATCGCCCTGGCCCTGGACAGCGGGCTGAACGCCGAGCAACGCCAGCAGCTGTCGATCGCCCACGACTCAGGCAAAGTGCTGGTCGAGCTGCTCAACGATATTCTCGACCTGTCCAAGTTCGATGCCGGGCAACTGGAGCTCGAACGCATCCCATTCGACATGGGGGCAATGGTCGAGGACACCGCCAACCTGCTGTCGCAGAACGCCGCGCCCAGTGTGGAACTGACCTGCCTGATCGCTCCGGACTTTCCCAGCACCGTGCTCGGCGACCCCACCCGGGTACGCCAGATCGTCAGCAACCTGCTGTCCAATGCGCTCAAGTTCACTCGCTTCGGGCGTGTCGACCTTCGTCTTTCGAGCATCGTCGGCGGCGTACGCCTGGAAGTGTGCGACACCGGTATCGGAATCCCGGAGGAAGCCCAGGTGCGCATCTTCCAGCCCTTCACCCAGGCTGGCGCAGGCATCACCCGCCAGTATGGCGGCACCGGCCTGGGCTTGGCCCTGACCCGTAACCTGTGCAAGGCCATGCAGGGGCATCTGCATATCAACTCGCAAACCGGCTTCGGCAGCCGCTTCAGCGCCGATCTTCCGCTGCCCACGCACACCGAAGCAGTCCCGCCTGCGCCGCTTAAGGGTCAGGTGGTGGCACTGAGCAACGCCTCCAGCGGTCTGGCTGAACTGTTGCATGGCCTGCTGCCAAGCTGGGGGCTGGATTATCAGCGACGCGACGATGCCAGTGGGCTCGACGGCATGGACATCGACCTGCTCATCACCGACGACACCGAGCACCTGTTCGAACTGCGCCCCGGTATCAAGGCACCGATCCTGCTGGTCACGGCCTATGGCAACTTCCTGCCCGCAGAGCAGACCGCGCAATTGGCCCCTTTGCACCAGCAGGCTCGCCCGCTGGCGCGCAATGCCCTGTACCAGATGCTGCGCCGCACCCTGCAAGGCGAAAACGCTACACCTGCACCCTCGGAGGTCGGCCGCCTGCTGGAACGACGCGCTCAGATCCTGCTGGTGGAAGACAACCCCGTGAACCAGTTGGTAGCCAAGGGCATGCTCGCCAAGCTCGGCTGCCAGGTGCAGGTTGCCGCCCATGGTGCCGAAGCGCTGGAGATCCTCGAGCGCGAAGGCTTCGACATGGTGCTGATGGACTGCAACATGCCGGTGATGGATGGCTACGAGGCCAGCCGGCGCATCCGCCAGAGCGGGCGCTGGCCCGACCTGCCGATCGTCGCCCTGACCGCCAACGCCATGCCCGAAGAGCGCGAACGCTGTCGCGCCGCGGGCATGAACGACTACTTGGCCAAGCCGTTCCGGCGCGAAGAATTACTCGCCCTGATCGACCATTGGGTGCCGGTCAGCGGCTGAGCAGACGCTCGATATCGGCTTCCAGCGCCTGCGGCTTGGTGGTCGGTGCGTAGCGCGTGACCTTGCCACTGGACGGGTCGACCAGGAACTTGGTGAAGTTCCACTTGATCTTCTGCGTCCCCAGCAGGCCGGGCGCTCGCTTCTTCAGCTCGGCGAACAGCGGGTGGGCGCCCGGGCCGTTCACCTCGATCTTGCGAAACAGCGGGAAGCTCACGCCAAAGTTGAGTTCACAGAACTGCGAAATTTCCAACGCATCGCCCGGTTCCTGCTTGCCGAACTGATTACACGGAAAGCCCAGTACCACAAGGCCCTGCGCGGCATGGTCCTGCCACAGTTTCTCAAGCCCCTTGTACTGCGGCGTGAAACCGCACTGACTGGCGGTATTGACCACCAACAGCGCCTTGCCGGCGAAGTCGCCGAGTTTTTTCTGCTCCCCCTTGAGGGTGACGCAGGGAATGTCCAGCAACGCATCGGCCATGTCGATCTCCCTTCACGCTTGCGGTTTGAAATCCAGGCATACCGAGTTGATGCAGTAGCGCAGCCCTGTCGGTGGCGGGCCGTCCGGGAACACGTGGCCCAGGTGCGCATCGCACTGGGCGCAGGTGACTTCGGTGCGGATCATGCCGTGGGAGGTGTCGCGGATCTCGATCATCGCACTGTCCTCGATCGGCGCGTAGAAGCTCGGCCAGCCGCAACCGGAGTCGAACTTGGTCTGCGCATCGAACAACGGCAGGCCACAGCAGATGCAGTTATAGATGCCGGCGCGCTTTTCGCTGTTGTATTTGCCTGTGAACGGTCGTTCGGTCCCCTTCAGGCGGCATACCTGGTATTGAGCGGGGTCGAGCATCTCGCGCCATTCTTCAAGTGTTTTGTCGATCTTTTGCATGGATGGACCTCGGCAGGCTGAATTTCACCCTGCGCCGTCTTTTCCCTGGCGCGGGTGGCACGTATATTAGTTGGCTTGTGTGCAGACGATCAGTCTGGCACCCGCGCCCCGTCCTTTTCAAACCTTTTGACGACCGCGCCCCGCGACTTATCCATTCGGGATCACATCATGCAGTTCAGCAAATCGAACAAGCTCGCCAATGTCTGCTACGACATTCGCGGTCCGGTGCTCAAGCACGCCAAGCGTCTGGAAGAGGAAGGCCAGCGCATCCTCAAGCTGAACATCGGCAACCCGGCGCCCTTTGGTTTCGAGGCGCCGGACGAAATCCTCCAGGACGTGATCCGCAACCTGCCGACCGCCCAGGGCTACAGCGACTCCAAAGGCCTGTTCAGCGCGCGCAAGGCGGTGATGCAATACTGCCAGCAGAAGCAGATCGAAGGCGTCGGCATCGAGGACATCTACCTGGGCAACGGTGTGTCCGAGCTGATCGTGATGTCGATGCAGGCGCTGCTCAACAACAATGACGAGGTGCTGATCCCGGCCCCCGACTACCCACTGTGGACCGCAGCGGTGAGCCTGGCCGGCGGCAAACCCGTGCACTACCTGTGCGACGAGCAGGCCGACTGGTTCCCCGACCTTGACGATATCAAGGCCAAGATCACCCCGAACACCAAGGCCCTGGTGATCATCAACCCGAACAACCCGACCGGCGCGGTGTACTCCAGGGAACTGTTGCTCGGCATGCTGGAACTGGCCCGCCAGCACAACCTGGTGGTGTTCTCCGACGAGATCTACGACAAGATCCTCTACGACGAAGCCGTGCACATCAGCACCGCCTCGCTCGCCCCGGACGTGCTGTGCCTGACCTTCAACGGCCTGTCGAAGTCCTATCGGGTCGCAGGCTTCCGCTCCGGCTGGCTGATCATCTCCGGGCCCAAGCACCACGCGCAGAGCTATATCGAAGGCATCGACATGCTGGCCAACATGCGCCTGTGTGCCAACGTGCCGGCGCAGCACGCCATCCAGACCGCCCTGGGTGGCTACCAGAGCATCAACGACCTGGTATTGCCGCCGGGCCGCCTGCTCGAACAGCGCAACCGCACCTACGAGTTGCTCAACGCCATCCCCGGCGTCAGCTGTGTCAAGCCTATGGGCGCCTTGTACGCCTTCCCGAAAATCGACCCGAAGGTCTGCCCGATCCACAACGACGAGAAGTTCGTCCTCGACCTGCTGCTGTCAGAGAAACTACTGATCGTCCAGGGCACCGCCTTCAACTGGCCGTGGCCGGACCACTTCCGCGTCGTCACCCTGCCGCGAGTGGATGACCTGGAGCAAGCCATCGGCCGCATCGGCAACTTCCTGCGCACCTACTCGCAGTAAAGCGATCAAGGCCTTGTCGTGCCAACCGGCCGTGTTGGCACGACGTCCTCCGCACCACGGATGAATTCTTACATCCTGCAACGGTCTATCTCCCGGCGACTCGCCGCGGCTCTGTCATACTTCGCGGTACACAGTTTGAAATAGTCGGCCAGTTGAATCGCCTTGGCCGCCACCTTATATACCCCGCAGTAGAGCGACATTTTCATCCGTCAGGAGAACGTAACAACCATGATGCGCATTCTGTTGTTTGTAGCCACCAACCTTGCGGTGGTGCTGGTTGCAAGCATTACCCTCAGCCTGTTCGGTTTCAACGGGTTCATGGCCGCCAACGGCGTCGACCTGGACCTGAGCCGCCTGCTGGTCTTCTGCGCCGTGTTCGGGTTTGCTGGCTCGCTGGTTTCGCTGTTCATCTCCAAGTGGATGGCGAAGATGACCACCGGTACCCAGATCATCACCCAGCCGCGCACCCACCACGAACAGTGGCTGCTGCAGACGGTCGAGGAGCTGTCCCGCGAGGCGGGCATCAAAATGCCGGAAGTGGGCGTGTTCCCCGCCTACGAGGCGAACGCCTTCGCCACAGGCTGGAACCGCAACGACGCACTGGTCGCCGTTTCGCAGGGCCTGCTCGAGCGCTTCTCGCGGGACGAAGTACGTGCGGTACTGGCCCATGAGATCGGCCACGTCGCCAACGGTGACATGGTCACCCTGGCACTGGTCCAGGGCGTGGTGAACACCTTCGTGATGTTCTTCGCACGTATCATCGGCAACTTCGTCGACAAGGTGATCTTCAAGAACGAAGAAGGCCAGGGCATCGCCTATTACGTCGCGACCATCGTCGCCGAGCTGATCCTGGGCATTTTGGCCAGCATCATCGTCATGTGGTTCTCGCGTCGCCGCGAGTACCGCGCCGACGAAGCCGGGGCTCGCCTGGCGGGCACTGGCGCGATGATCGCTGCCCTGCAGCGCCTGCGCTCGGAACAAGGTATGCCGGTGCACATGCCAGATACGTTGAAGGCCTTCGGCATCAACGGCGGCCTCAAGCAGGGCCTCGCCGGCCTGCTGATGAGCCACCCGCCGCTGGAAGACCGTATCGATGCACTGCGTCGTCGCGGTTGATTCAAAGCGGCAATTGGAAAGGGCGACTCAGGTCGCCCTTTTCTTTGCTCGTATTCTGGCCAGAAGAAGGCCGATCATCGCTGCAACCGATAGACCCGCTCCATCAGGCTGCCGACTCCCGCCTTCTGGAATTTGGGGCTGTCCTCGATGATATCCGGCGCCTCCAACTCGGCCACTTCTTGCCATCCAGCAAATCCGCGCCGGACTTCGTCATCCGGCACCGAGAACGGCGGCCCATCCAGACGCGACTGATCGTAATCCAAGGTAACCATCAGCCCCTGGCAAGCAGCCGGCAGGCAGGCAGAAAGCAACTCAAAGTAACGGGTACGCAGCGCCTGCGGTAGTGCAATCACCGCAGCGCGGTCATAGAGCCCCGTGCACTGTGCCAGATCTTCCGCCTGCAACGCGAAGAAGTCACCACACCACATCTCCACCAGGCCGCTGCGCCAAGTCTCGAAGGCGCCATGGCGGGACACCTCGGCCTCAAGGCTGTGCTCCCGGAAGAAATCCGCCACCGCACGTTGCGACATTTCCACCCCTAGCACGCGATACCCCTGCCCCGCCAACCAGGCGACGTCCAGGCTCTTGCCGCACAAGGGCACCAGCACCTGGCTGCCGGGGGCCAGCATTGGCCAGTGTGCCTGCAGGTACGGGTTCACCTGCGACTGGTGAAAGCCGATCTGGTTGTCCGCCCACCGCTTGTGCCAGAACGCTGGCTCCATGACTCCTCCGATTTTTTCGATAGATAACTTGCAAAACTTATATTGGATGTCGATCGGTAACTGATCGAAGATGGCGGCATCTTAACCGCTCAGGACCCCGCCATGCTGCCTAGCCTGTTCATTTCCCATGGTTCGCCCATGCTTGCCCTGCAACCCGGCGCCAGTGGACCTGCACTGGCCCGCCTGGCGGCAGGCCTGCCGCGGCCGAAGGCGATAGTGGTGGTTTCCGCGCACTGGGAGAGCCAGGGACTGTCGGTGATGAGTGGCGCCCAGCCCCAGACCTGGCACGACTTTGGCGGCTTCCCTGCTGCGCTGTACGCCGTGCAGTATCCGGCCCCTGGCGCTCCCGAGCTGGCACGCCGGGTAGCAGGCTTGCTCGGTGACGCCGGGCTGCCCGCCCAGCTCGATGCACAACGCCCCTTCGACCACGGCACCTGGGTGCCACTGTCGCTCATGTACCCGGATGCTGGCATCCCGGTAATCCAGGTTTCGCTGCCCAGCCGCCAGGGCCCGGCCCTGCAGTTGCAGGTTGGCAAGGCCCTGGCCGGCTTGCGCGCCCAGGGCATACTGCTGGTCGGTTCCGGCAGCATTACCCACAACCTGGGCGAACTGGACTGGCATGCCGGGCCAGACGCCATCGAGCCCTGGGCACGCGCGTTCCGCGACTGGGTGGTCGAGCAATTGAAGGCAGAGGATACGGCCACGCTGGAAGACTATCGGCAGCAGGCACCTTTCGCGGTGCGCAACCACCCGAGCGATGAGCACCTGCTGCCCTTGTTCTTTGCCATGGGCGCAGGCGACAGGTTCGGGATCGTGCACCAGGGCTTCACGATGGGAGCACTGGGAATGGATATCTACAGATTCGACTGATTTCATACACCCCAATCGGCAGGCAAAAAAAATCCCCGGCAAGCCGGGGATTTTTCATTGCTGCAGGACTCAGTCCTCGCGATAGCGGCGCAGCTTCAGTTGCTTGCCGGCCACGCGGGTGTCCTTGAGCTTGGACAGCAGACGCTCCAGGCCCTCTTCCGGCAGCTCGACCAGGCTGAAGCTGTCGCGCACCTGGATGCGACCGATAGCGTCACGGGCCAGGCCGCCTTCATTGAGAATCGCACCCAACAAGTTTTTGGCGGCGATACCATCACGGGCACCCAGGGCGGTACGGCAACGCACGCGGCCTTCGGCCAGCGGCATCGGCGCGCGACGCTCGCGGTCACCGCGCTCGCTGCGCTCACCACGATCACTGCGCTCGCCGGTGCGCTCACGCGGCGTGTAGGTCGGCACCAGCGGTTGCTCGCGCTCGACGGCAGCCAGGTCCAGCGGCTGGCCATTGGTGGCCTTGCGCAGCAACGCGGCAGACAGCGCGCGAGCCGAGCAGCCCAGGTCGGCAGTCAGGCGGTCGAACAGCTCACCATGGGTGGCCTCAGCTTCAGCCACCAGCGGTGCGAGGCTTGCGGTCAGCTTCTTGATGCGCGCATCCAGCACGGCCTGTGGGCCAGGCAGACGAGCCTCGGCAACCTTCTGCCCGGTAACACGCTCGATCACCTGCAGCATGCGACGCTCACGCGGCGTCACCAGCAGCAGTGCGCGCCCATCGCGACCAGCACGACCGGTACGGCCGATACGGTGTACGTAGGATTCCGGATCGTATGGCATGTCCACGTTGAACACGTGGGTGATGCGCGGTACGTCCAGGCCACGGGCAGCGACGTCGGTAGCGACGACGATGTCCAGGCGACCGTCCTTGAGCGAGTCGATGACGCGCTCACGCTGGTTCTGGGCGATATCGCCGTTCAGCGCGGCAGCCTTGTAGCCCTTGGCTTCCAGCGCGGCGGCCAGGTCCAGGGTGGCTTGCTTGGTACGCACGAAGGCGATCAGCGCGTCGAATTCCTCGACTTCCAGCAGACGCAGCACAGCCGGGATCTTCTGGTCGGCGTGGACCATCAGATGGGCCTGCTCGATCGCGGTGACGGTCTGGGTCTTGCTCTGGATCTTGACGTGCTTGGGCTCGCGCAGGTGACGCTCGGCGATCGAACGGATCGACGACGGCAGGGTCGCGGAGAACAGCACGGTCTGGCGGGTGGCAGGGATGGCGTCGAAGATCACTTCGAGGTCGTCCATGAAGCCCAGCTTGAGCATTTCGTCGGCTTCGTCGAGTACCAGGTACTGAACGGTGGACAGCACCTTCTCGTCACGACGCAGGTGGTCGCACAGACGGCCAGGCGTGGCGACGACGATCTGCGCACCGTTACGGATGGCACGCAGTTGTGGGCCCATCGGGGCACCACCGTACACAGCCACCACGTTAACGCCCGGCATCTGCTTGGCGTAGGTTTCGAAAGCGGTGGCTACTTGCAGCGCCAACTCACGGGTTGGCGCCAGGATCAGGGCTTGCGGTTCGCGCTTGCTCACGTCGATCTTGTTGAGGATCGGCAGGGCGAAGGCAGCGGTCTTGCCGGTGCCAGTCTGCGCCTGGCCGATCATGTCATGACCGGCGAGAATGATCGGGATCGACTGTTGCTGGATGGCCGACGGCTCTTCATAGCCGGTGGCCAGAACGGCGGCAACGATGTTCGGATGAAGATCGAGAGCGGCGAATCCGCCGGTTTCCTGGGTCATGGGTCTGCCTCTATGTGCATCCGCAAAGACCCATGCTCCAAAGCTGCACATGCCTTGAAAGACCCGGAGGTCACCCAGGCAGCTTTGGCGGCGGGGATTTGCGAAAACGATTGAAAAAGAATTACGTGGGAAAGGTCCGCCTAGCGGACGTGCAGCCGAAGCTGGACTCGGAGGATTTGCACCACCTGATTTTGAGGTCCGCTAAAAGACCGGCGCGTACTATATACGAATTCGCGTTGATCTGTGAGAACTTTTTCACAGGAAGTGGCCATTATAAGGCCATCATTTAATCGAAAACTGAAACGTTTTTTCACGAGCGGCGGCGACTGCTTCGCGGGTAAACCCGCTCCCACAGGGGCAGCGCTGTCCCTGTGGGAGCGGGTTTACCCGCGAAAGGTACACCGCAGCTTTACGATCAGCTCGCCGGCCGAACTTCGCGAATCAGGTAGTCCAGCGAATAGCCCAGCCGCGCTGCCAACGCCTCGGCCCGCGCCCGCAACCCCTCCAGATCCAGTGCCTGCTCCAGATCCGCCGGCACCAGCAGGATCACGTTGCCCTCCTTCACCGGCAGCTCCCAGTAATGCCGGTGATACAATCCACGCAACAATGCCGCACCCAAAGGCCGACCATCGTCGCCGGCCCACTGGTTGATCACCAGCCAGCCTCCCGGATTGAGCTGCTGCTGGCACTGTTCCAGAAAGCCCCAGGCCAGATGGCCTACGCCCGGGCCATGATCGGTATAGAGATCGACGAAGATCAGGTCGGCTTTTTCAGCCGTGGGCAGCAGCTCCAGGGCATCGCCAACGCGCACGTACAAGCGCGGATCATCGTCGAGCCCCATGTATTCCATGGCCAGACGCGGCACGTCCGGGCGCAGCTCGATGGCCTCGACATCCTCCAGCGGCAGGAACTTCAAGCAGGCCTGGGTCAGGGTACCGGCCCCCAGCCCCAGGAACAGCGCGCTCTCCGGCTGCGGATGGCAGAGTGCACCGACCAGCATTGCACGCGTGTAGTCGTACTCCAGCCAACTGGGGTCGGCGGTGAAGGTACAGCTCTGCTCGATGGCGTCACCGAATTCGAGGAAGCGATAATCCTCGACCTCGTACACACTGATGACCCCGTAGGCATCTTCCACCCGGGCCAGCAGCCGTTCTTCCCGCTCCGTCGCCATCGCCTGCCACCTGCACACACAAAAACCGGCATTGTCCGCCAATGCCTGCGGTGCAACAAGCGCGCTGCCAACTGTTACCATGGCAGCTACGCCTGAACCGACCACATCGAGCCCGTGATGAACCGACCCTGGACCCCCGACAGCTGGCGCGCCCTGCCGATCCAGCAACAACCGACCTACCCCGACGCCACTCACCTGCTCAAGGTCGAGCAGACCCTGGCCAGCTACCCGCCGCTGGTGTTCGCCGGCGAAGCCCGCGAGTTGCGCCGCCAGTTCGCCGAGGTCACCCAGGGCCGCGCCTTCCTGCTGCAAGGTGGCGACTGCGCCGAGAGTTTCGCCGAGTTCTCCGCCGCGAAGATCCGCGACACCTTCAAGGTGCTGCTGCAGATGGCCATCGTCATGACCTTCGCCGCTGGCTGCCCGGTGGTGAAGGTCGGGCGCATGGCCGGGCAGTTCGCCAAACCGCGCTCGGCCAACGACGAAACCATCGGCCAGGTCACCCTGCCCGCCTACCGCGGCGACATCGTCAATGGTATCGGCTTCGACGCCGCCAGCCGCGTCCCCGACCCTGAGCGCCTGCTGCAGGCGTACCACCAGGCCACCGCCAGCCTCAACCTGCTGCGCGCCTTCGCCCAGGGCGGCTTCGCCGACCTGCACCAGGTGCACAAGTGGAACCTGGATTTCATCGCCAACTCGGCGCTGGCCGACAAATACCATCAGCTTGCTGATCGCATCGACGAGACCCTGGCCTTCATGCGTGCCTGTGGCCTGGACAGCGCACCGCAACTGCGCGAGACCAGCTTCTTCACCGCCCACGAGGCGCTGCTGCTCAACTACGAGGAAGCCTTCGTACGCCGCGACAGCCTGACGGGGGACTACTACGACTGCTCGGCGCACATGCTGTGGATCGGCGACCGCACCCGCCAGCTCGACGGTGCCCACGTGGAGTTCCTGCGGGGCGTGCACAACCCGATCGGGGTCAAGGTCGGCCCAAGCATGAACACCGAGGATCTGATCCGCCTGATCGACGTGCTCAACCCGGACAACGACCCCGGCCGCCTTAACCTGATCGTGCGCATGGGGGCGAACAAGGTCGGCGATCACCTGCCCGGGCTGATCCGCGCCGTCGAGCGCGAGGGGCGCCAGGTGCTGTGGAGCTCCGACCCGATGCACGGCAACACCATCAAGGCCAGCAGTGGCTACAAGACCCGCGATTTCGCGCAGATCCTCGACGAAGTGCGGCAGTTCTTCCAGGTGCACCAGGCCGAAGGCAGCCACGCCGGGGGTATCCACATCGAGATGACCGGGCAGAATGTCACCGAATGCATCGGCGGCGCCCGACCGATCACCGAAGATGGCCTGTCGGACCGCTACCACACCCATTGCGACCCCCGGATGAACGCCGATCAATCACTGGAACTGGCCTTCCTGATCGCCGAAACCCTCAAGCAGGTGCGTCGCTGAGGGCCTGACGCAACGGCCCTGCCGACTCGCGCGCGCAATCCAGGCGCACCCGCTCCAGGCCCAGCCACCCCGCCAGCCGTTCCAGACTGCGGGCCAGGGCCTGGAAGCCCTCTTCATCCAGTCCCTGGACCTCCTCATGCACGGCATGCACCGCCAGCTCACCGCGTGCTCGCTCTGCACGCAGGTCCAGGCGCGCGGCGATACGGCCGTCGTGCAGGAACGGCAACACGTAGTAGCCATAAACCCGCTTGTGCGCCGGGGTGTAGATCTCCAAACGGTAGCGAAAGTCGAACAGCCGCTCGGTACGGGCCCGCTCCCAGACCAACGAATCGAACGGCGAAAGCAAGGCACTGGCCTCCACTCGCCGGGGAATGCGCGGCGTGCCGGCGCAGTACGCCGGCTGCTTCCAGCCCTGCACCGTGCAGTGTTGCAAGCGACCCTCGGCGAGCAGTTGCGCCAGGGCAGCCCGCGCCTGCGCAGGCGTGAGCCTGAAATAGTCGCGCAGGTCTTGCTCGGTCGCCACGCCCAAGGCCGTGGCGGCTTGCAGCAACAGTCCTTGCTGGGCTTCGCTGTCGGATAGCTCGGGCTGATCGAGGATCGCCGCCGGCAGCACGCGCTCCGGCAGGTCGTACAGGCGCTCGAACCCGCGGCGCCCGGCGACGGTGACCCGCCCGGCCGCGAACAGCCACTCCAGGGCATGCTTCTCCTCGCTCCAGTCCCACCATGGGCAGGCGCGCTCTTGCCGGGTCGACAGGCTTCCGGCGCCCAAGGCGCCCTGGTCGCGCACCGCAGCCAGCACGCGGGCAATGACATCCTGACGCTCGCGGCCGAACTGCGCCAACTGCCGGTAGATACCCTCGCCCTGTTGCGCTCGCGCCATGCGCCAACGCATCAGCGGATAGAGCGACAGCGGCAGCAAGGACGCCTCATGCCCCCAATACTCGAACAACTGGCGCTGACGCCCACGGCCCCAGGCCAACTGGTCGAGCAATTCGGTCGGGTAGTCGCCCAGGCGTGAGAACAGTGGGAGGTAGTGCGAGCGCACCAGCGCATTGACCGAATCGATCTGCACCACGCCCAGACGCTGCAGCATGCGCTTGAGCGCAGCTGGCGTCGCGGCCTGGGGCTTACCGAAGCCCTGCGCAGACAGGGCCAGGCGTCGGGCCTGCTTGAGGGAAAGGCTGAAGGTCACGGCAAGAGCTCCACGGCAAGTCGGGTCACAGTGTAGCGCCATGACCGTCTTTACCCAGCCTTTACCCTGCCCTGACCGCCCTTGACCTTGATCTCCCTAGACTGGGCTCATCCGGTAACCACCGGCCTCAGAAAGGAGAAACACCATGCGCAAGACCCTTATCGCCCTGATGTTCGCCGCAGCCCTGCCGACCGTAGCCATGGCCATGCCAGACGGCGGCCCACGCGGTGACGGCCCGCATCACCGCGGTGACGCGCCTTTCGCGCAGCTTGACCTGACCCGTGACCAGCGCCAGCAGATCGGCAAGTTGATGGGCGAGCAGATGAAGCAGCGCCGCGACGTCACCGAACGCTACCTGGCCAAGCTGCCGGCGGCGGACCAGAAAGCCATGCAGGACGAGATCAAGGCCGGTCACGACAAGACCCAGAGCCAGATCCGCGCCCTGCTCAAGCCAGAGCAACAGAAGCAGTTCGACGAACTGCAGAGCAAACGCGCGGCAGACAAAGCTGAATGGCAGCAGTTCCAGGCCTGGAAAGCTGAAAAAGCCGCCAAGGCCCAGTAAGCTGTCCGACCGGTGCCCGGCTCGCGTCAATGCGGGCCGGGCCTTTCTCGTGTGTGGGAGGTACTCGTCTTGCGTTCATTGTTCTGGCGCATCCTGGCCAGTTTCTGGCTGGCCATCGCCCTGGTTGCGGGCCTGTCGATCCTGCTTGGCCACATGCTCAACCAGGACGCCTGGATTCTCAGCCGCCACCCGGGCCTGAACACCCTGGCCAGCCGCTGGGTACAGCACTATGAACAGGAAGGCCTGGAGGCATCGCAGCGCTTTCTGGAACGACGCAAGCAGCGCTACAAGATCGACGTCCAGGTGCTCGACGACAGCGGCGATGCCGTGGTACCCGGAACCTTCCCGCGTCGCGCCGAAGATTTCGAGCGACGCCAGCACAACGACGAGCGGCGCCTGCCCTGGCGCCGCCTCACCGAGGAGTACACCAGCCCTGCCACGGGCGAAACCTACCTGCTGATCTACCGCATCCCCCACCCGGAGCTGATGGCCTGGCACCGTGAAAGCCTGATCTGGCCGCTCAGCGCCCTGGGAATCGCCCTGGTGGTGCTGACCTTGTTCAGCTTGCTGGTGACCCTCTCGATCACCCGCCCTCTCAGCCGCCTGCGCGGTGCGGTGCACGACCTGGGCCAGACCAGCTACCAGCAGAACAGCCTGGCGCGACTGGCGGTACGCCGCGACGAGTTCGGCGTCCTGGCCAACGACTTCAACAAGATGGGCGCCCGCCTGCAAAGCCTGATCGGCAGCCAGCGCCAATTGCTGCGTGACGTCTCCCACGAACTGCGCTCGCCGCTGGCGCGCCTGCGCATCGCCCTGGCCCTGGCTGAACGCGCCGAGCCCGAACAGCGCCAGGCCCTCTGGCCGCGCCTGACCCGCGAGTGCGACCGGCTGGAAGACCTGATCAGCGAAATCCTGGTGCTCGCCAGGGTCGATGCCGAGCAGGCGCATGCCGAGCCCGTCGATCTCAACGCACTGCTCGGCAGCGTGCGCAAGGATGCCCAGCTCAGCGTGCCGGAACAGGAAGTACGCCTGGAGGCCGAGCCAGGGCTGACCCTGCAGGGCTGGCCGACCTTGCTGGAGCGGGCGGTGGACAACCTGGTGCGCAATGCGCTGCGCTTCAGCCCGGCAGGACAGCCCATCGAGATTCGCGCCAGCCGCGAGCAGGAACACCTGCTGCTGAGCGTGCGCGACCACGGCCCCGGTGTGGCGCCAGAACACCTTGCGCAGCTGGGTGAGCCGTTCTTCCGCGCGCCGGGGCAGGACGCGCCGGGCCACGGGCTTGGCCTGGCGATCGCCCGGCGCGCGGCCGAGCGACATGGTGGGACGCTGGTGCTGGAGAATCATCCGCAGGGGGGCTTTGTCGCGCGGCTGGAGCTGCCGGTGGCCCAGGCAACGGCTTGAACGTGCAAGAGCCGACTGGGCCCGCGCTTGGGCTGCGCAGCAGCCCAACACCCCCTCCGATCACTCGCCCCAGGCGCTGACGAACTCGGCCGTCTCCAGCACTGGCGGGGTACGCGGCTCATTGATCGGCGTGCCCAGGTACAGGTAACCGATCAGTTCTTCGTTCTCGGCCAGGCCCAGGCCTTTGTTCACATGGGCATCGAACGCCATGTCGCCGGTGCGCCACACCGCGCCGATCCCCTGGGCATGTGCCGCAATCAGAATGCCGTGGGCAGCGCAGCCTGCCGCCAGGCGCTGCTCCGACTTCGGCACCTTGAAGTGATCCTGTAGACGGGCAATGACCACAATCAGCAAGGGCGCGCGCAGCGGCATGGCCCGGGCCTTGTCCAGTGCCGCCTGGCTGGCATCGCCTTTGGCCTGCACGGCTTCGGCGAACAGCTCGCCGAGCTTTTCGCGCCCCTGCCCTTCGATGGTCAGAAAACGCCATGGGCGCAGCTGGCCGTGGTCCGGCGCACGCAGCGCCGCCTGGAACAACCCCTCGCGTTGCGCGGCATTGGGCGCGGGTTCAGTCAGGCGTGGCACGGAAACACGGTTGAGCAATGCGTCGAGAGCCTCCATCGGCTACCCTCCTGGCAGAAGAAATGTGCCGCCATTCTAAAGGACCTCGCGCACATGTGGAGTCGACTTGCCCGCGATCGCGATCAAAAGACCGCACCCCCACCGCCGGGCACACGTTTACATCCGGCGACCCACAGGTAGAATGGCGCCCTTTCCGTTTCGAGTCAGAGCAGATCACATGGCGTTGCCGACCTTAAGGATCATTGGTTTCATCATCGGCATCTTCCTGATCACCCTGGCGGTGAGCATGGTCGTGCCCATGGCGACCCTGCTGATCTTCGAGCGCACCGGCGACCTGCCGTCGTTCCTCTGGTCGAGCCTGATCACCTTCATCGCAGGCCTGGCGATGGTCCTGCCGGGCCGCCCGGAACACGTGCACCTGCGCCCCCGTGACATGTACCTGCTGACGGTGAGCAGCTGGCTCGTGGTCTGCGTGTTCGCCGCCCTGCCCTTCCTGCTGACCCAGCACATCAGCTACACCGACGCCTTCTTCGAAAGCATGTCCGGCATCACCGCCACCGGCTCCACGGTGCTCAGCGGCCTGGACAACATGTCGCCGGGCATCCTCATGTGGCGCTCGATGCTGCACTGGCTCGGCGGTATCGGCTTCATCGGCATGGCGGTCGCGATCCTGCCGTTGCTGCGCATCGGTGGCATGCGCCTGTTCCAGACCGAGTCCTCGGACCGTTCGGAAAAGGTCATGCCGCGCTCGCATATGGTCGCCAAGTTCATCGTCGCGGTGTACGTCGGCATCACCGTACTCGGCAGCCTGGCGTTCTGGTGCGCGGGAATGAGCCCCTTCGACGCGATCAACCACGCCATGTCGGCGATTTCCACCGGCGGTTTCTCCACCTCCGACCTGTCGCTGGCCAAGTGGGACATTCCTGCGGTGCACTGGGTCGCGGTGGTGGTGATGATCCTTGGCAGCGTGCCCTTCACCCTTTACGTGGCCACCCTGCGCGGCAATCGCCGGGCGCTGATCCGCGACCAGCAGGTACAGGGGCTGCTCGGGTTGCTGGTCGCCACCTGGGTCGTGCTCGGCACCTGGTATTGGGCCACCACCGACCTGCACTGGCTCGACGCCTTCCGCCACGTGGCACTGAACGTCACCTCGGTGGTCACCACCACCGGATTCGCCCTGGGCGACTACAGCCTGTGGGGCAACTTCTCGCTGATGCTGTTCTTCTATCTCGGCTTCATCGGCGGCTGCTCCGGCTCGACCGCCGGTGGCATCAAGATTTTCCGCTTCCAGGTCGCGTACATCCTGCTCAAGGCCAGCCTCAACCAGCTGATCCACCCGCGCGCAGTGATCAAGCAGAAATACAATGGTCACCGCCTCGACGAAGAAATCGTGCGCTCGATCCTGACCTTCTCGTTCTTCTTCGCCGTGACCATCTGCGTCATCGCCCTGTTGCTGTCGCTGCTGGGCGTGGACTGGATGACCGCCCTGACCGGCGCGGCCAGTACCGTTTCCGGCGTGGGGCCGGGCCTGGGCGAGGTGATCGGCCCGGCCGGCAACTTCGCCAGCCTGCCGGATGCCGCCAAGTGGATTCTCGCCGGCGGCATGCTGCTCGGCCGCCTGGAGATCATCACGGTGCTGGTGTTGTGCATGCCTGCGTTCTGGCGTCACTGACCACTGACGCCTCCAGGCGCGCGCGGTACTCGCTGGGCGTGACGTCGAACCAGCGGCGGAAGGCCCGGTAGAAATTGCTCGGATCGGCAAAACCCAGCAGATAAGCGGTTTCCAGCAGGGTCATGCCTGGCTGCGCCAGGTATTGCTCGGCCAGCTCGCGCCGGGTGTCGTCCAGCAGGGTCTGGAAACTGGTGCCTTCCTCCTGCAAGCGCCGCTGCAGCGTGCGCTGGGACAGGTGCAAGGCCTGGGCCACGGTTTCGCGCTTGGGTTCGCCCTGGGGCAGGATACGGCACAGGGTCTGGCGCACCCGATGGGTGACGCGACTTTCCGAGAAGCGCGCCAGGTATTCGCCCGCAAAACGGTCATGGAGAATTGCCATCGCTTCGTTGGCGGTGGGCAGCGGCGCTTCCATGTCGGCTCGCTCGAGCACCAGCGCATCGTGGGGAGCCCCAAACACCAGTGGCGCGCGGAACGCGACCCGATAAGGCTCGACATTCCTGGGTTGCGGCCCCTGGATCAGCACCCGGCGCGGCTGTACCGGACGACCACTGAGCCAGCTGCACAGCGACAGCGCGCAGGCCAGCGAGGCTTCCGAGCTGTGCCGGGTCGGCGGCAGGTGATCACCGTGGACGGTAAGAATCAGCGAATAGCCCTCAGGCCCGAGACGAAAGCTCAGGTCGGAGCTTTCGGCGATGATGCGCTGGTATCGCACCAGGCGCTCGAAGCCTTCGGCCAGCGTACGGCTGGACATCAGCGCATAGCCGACCACGTGGAAGGACGCCGGCCGCACCACTCGCGCCATGTTCAGGCCAATGGCCTCGTTTCCCGACAGCTCCACCGCCAACTGCCAGAGACGGGTCATGGCGTCCTGCGGGAAGCGTGCATCCGGATCGTCCAGGGCGGCGAAATCCAGCCCGAGCTGCTTGAACATGGCACGGCAGTCGAGCCCTTCCAGCTCGAGCGCCTTGACGATCCCTGATGCCCAGCTGGCTGACGTGGTTCTTTCACTCATGACAGATTTCTTGTGCTGACCGCTCCAGCGGTGAATCAAAAGGATAGTCAATTGGCGCCAATTGTCACTGGTAGCCACTCCCGGTGACTCTAGACTCGAAACAGGCTCCACGCCGTGTATCTTGAACAAAAACGCACCTGCGGGAACACAGCCCATGAACAGCACAGCGCAGTTTCGCAGTTTTGCCGAGTTCTACCCCTACTACCTTGGCGAACACGCCAACCCTACTTGCCGACGCCTGCACTTCGTCGGCACCAGCCTGGTCATCGCCCTGCTGGCCTACACCATTGGCAGCGGCAACTGGCTGCTATTGCTGGCCATACCGTTCGCCGGGTACGGCTTCGCCTGGGTCGGACACTTCTTTTTCGAGAAGAACCGACCGGCCACCTTCACGTATCCGCTGTATAGCCTGATTGGTGATTTCGCGATGTTCCGCGATATCTTGCGAGGCAAGATCAGTCTTTGAGAGGCCTGCGGCCGCGCCGTACTATGCCGGCGCGCGCAATGCAGCGAGACGCTCGGTCTCCCGCGCCTGGGCATCGGCCAGACGGTACAGCTCGATGTGGCCGTCCCAGTGCTCGATCAACGCCGTGCACGATTCCACCCAGTCTCCGCAGTTGAGGTACTCGACCTCGCCCACCTTGCGGATCTCGGCGTGGTGAATATGCCCACACACCACGCCCTGGAACCCCCGGCGTGTGCACTCATGGGCAATCGCATCCTCGAAGTCGCTGATGAAATTCACCGCACCCTTGACCTTGTGCTTGAGGTACGCCGACAACGACCAGTAGCCATACCCGTAGCGGGCACGCCAATGGTTGAGCCAACGATTGAGCACCAGGGTGAATTCATAGGCACGGTCGCCCAGAAACGCCAACCAGCGGTGATAGCGGGTGATCACATCGAACTGGTCACCGTGCACCACCAGCAGGCGCCGACCATCGGCGGTAAGGTGCTCGGCCTCGTCGACCAGTTGGATATTGCCCAGGATCAGCTTCGAATAACGGCGCAGGAACTCGTCGTGGTTACCGGTGACGTAGATCACCTCGGTACCGCGCTTGCTCATGGTCAACAGGCGACGAATCACATTGGTATGGGCTTGCGGCCAATAGATACCGCTACGCAGCTTCCAGCCGTCGATGATGTCGCCGACCAGGTAGACGCGGTCGGCCTGGTAGCCCTTGAGAAACTGCGACAAGTGCTCGGCCTGGCAATCCCGGGTGCCCAAGTGCACATCGGAGATCCACAGGGTGCGCACCCGCTGCTTGCGTGACGGACGGACAAGTTCGGCATGTGTCATGGGGCGGCCTCCGGCGCTGTTTGCAGGAGACTGGCAGGTGCGCATGACAGATCGGTGGCAGTCGTGTGACGAGTGGTCGGGCGCGGATTGCGCATTGTTTACCTTTCGCGGCTAAAACCGCTCCCCCTGCGCGGCACTGCGATACACTGCTCCCCTGCCCCAAGGATGCTCCCATGGTCGGTCCGATCCTGTCCCTGCGCCATTACCGCGACGAGTTGCTCGCCCATAGTCACGAACACCCGCAACTGGTGTTCGGCCTGCGTGGGCACCTCGATTTCGAAGTACAGGGCCGAGGCACGCGCATCGACCGCCAGGGGCTCATCGTGGTCCCCGCCGGTTTTCACCACACCTGCGCCAGCGACGCGGGCAGCCACTGCCTGGTGCTGGATATTCCAGGCGAGCATTGGCTGCGCGAGCAGATGGGCGGCCACGCCGAGGCCAGCCACCGCCTGCTCGAACGCCCAGCGGCGCTGCTGCTCGACGGCCGCCAGCAGCAACTGGTGGATTGGCTCGCAGCGAGCGCGGTGGACGATCCGCTGATCAGCCGCCAAGGCGCACTCCTGCTGCTGGCCAGCCTGAACACCGCCGCCGCCCCCACCACGCCCAGCAAACGCCTGCCCTACGCAGCCTTCGATGCACATATCGAGCGTCATGCCGCACACCCTCTGCAAGTCGCCGACCTGGCAAGGCTGGCCGGTTTGTCAGGTGCTCGCCTGCACGCACGCTTCGTCGAGGAATGCGGCATAACACCGATGGACTACATCCGCCAGCGGCGTTTGCTCAAGGCGCGGCAACTGATCGTCCTTACCTCGCTGCCGATGGGCGAAATCGCCGCACAGGTGGGTTACAGCTCGCAGAGTGCGTTTTCGGCGGCGATATTGCGGGCGTTCGGCCTTACGCCGCTGGCGCTGCGACGAGAGTCTGGCGACAACTGACGCCAGGATGACGACAGAATCTGTTTTCCCCCGGCTCTACACTGTGCCTGTGCCAGCCTGTGGGTATGGTCTACCCGCGCAAGTGCCAGCAAAGATCTCGAGCAAGGACTCACCATGAACCACCGTACTGCCCTCGGCGCCCTGCACATCGGCGCGCTGTTCTTCGGCCTCACCGGCGTCTTCGGCAAACTGGCCGCCAGTGCCACGCCCTCGATCATCGTCTTTGGCCGCGCACTCTTCGCGGTGCTGGCCCTGGCCCTGTTCGCCGGCCTCGCCCGCAAGGGCTGGCAGCGACTCAGGGCCCAGGACCTGGGGCGCCTGCTGCTTGGCGGCATATTGCTGGCCGGGCACTGGGTGAGCTTCTTCATCGCCGTGCGGGTCGGCGGCGTTGCCATCGCTACCCTCGGCTTTGCCAGCTTTCCAGCGTTCACCGTGATCCTCGAAGGCGTGCTGTTCCGCGAGCGCATCCGTCGCAACGAAGCCCTGCTGGTACTGCTGGTAAGCATCGGCCTGGTGCTGGTCACCCCGGCGTTCAACCTGGCCAGCGAGGCCACGGGCGGCCTGCTTTGGGCCTTGCTTTCGGGCCTGCTGTTCTCGCTGCTGTCGCTGACCAATCGAGCCGGCTCCGGCCGCGTGCCTGCGGTACAGGCTGCGCTGTGCCAGAACCTGGTGGTCGGTGTGTGCCTCCTGCCCTTCGCCTTGCCGGGGCTCGGCGCGGTGAAGCCCATGGACTGGCTCTGGATCGCCCTGCTCGGCATCTTCTGCACCGGGGTGGCGCACAGCCTGTTCGTCGCCAGCCTGGCAGTGATCAAGGCCCGCACCGCCTCGGTGGTGTTCGGCATGGAGCCGGTCTACGGTATCGCCGTGGCCTGGATGGTGTTCGCCGAGACGCCTACCCTGCGCATGCTCGCTGGCGGGGCGCTGATCATCTTTGCCATCGTGCTGTCCAGCCGCCTGTCTGCCGAGCCACCGCCAAGGAGGGAACGCCTGGCCGAAGGCGCATGATCAACGGTCGTTGTGGCCCAGGTCTCGCTGCGGGTCGATCTGGTCACGCACCCGCTGCTTGAGCACCTTGGCCTCGGGGAAGCCACCATCGAGCTTGCGCTCCCAGATCTGCGCGCCGTCGCAGGTGATTCGAAACACCCCACCGGTACCCGGTTCCAGGGACACTCGGGCAAGATCATCGGAAAAGGTACTGAGCAGCTCCTGAGCCAGCCAGGCAGCACGCAGCAGCCATTGGCACTGCGTGCAATACGTGATGACAACTTCTGGCTTGGTATCGGCCATGTGGAGACAGTTCCTGGTGAGTGAGCCGCTTATACTAGCGGTCTTTGCCCATCGCGTTGAGACTCACGATGCATCATCTGCTGTTATGCCTGTTGCTGGCGCTCACCTCGTTCACCGCCCTGGCCGTGGAGCCGCCTCGGCCCAAGGTCGGCCTGGTACTGTCGGGGGGTGCTGCCCGCGGCCTTGCGCATATCGGCGTGCTCAAGGCCCTGGAAGAACAGGGCGTGCACATCGACGCCATCGCCGGGACCAGCATGGGTGCGGTGGTTGGCGGCCTGTATGCCTCCGGCTACAGCATCGAGGAGCTCGAACACCTGGCCCGTACCCTCGACTGGCAGCAGGCACTTTCCGACGCACCGCCGCGCAAGGATGTGCCGTTTCGCCGCAAGCAGGACGACCGCGATTTCCTGGTCAAGCAGAAGCTGAGCTTTCGCGATGACGGCAGCCTTGGCTTGCCGCTGGGGGTGATACAGGGCCAGAACCTGTCATTGCTGCTGGAAAGCAAGCTGGCCCACACCGCTGACATTCGTGACTTCGACAAACTGCCGATCCCGTTCCGCGCCGTTGCCACCGACATCGCCAGCGGTGAGAAGGTGGTGTTCCGCCGTGGTCACCTGCCTCAGGTGGTGCGCGCCAGCATGTCGATTCCGGCAGTGTTCGCCCCGGTCGAGCTCGACGGGCGCCTGCTGGTGGACGGTGGCATGGTCGACAACATCCCGCTGGATGTGGTGCGCGAAATGGGCGTGGACATGGCCATCGTCGTCGATATCGGCACCCCGCTGCGCAGCCGCAAGCAACTGGCCACGGTCGTGGACGTGCTCAACCAGTCGATCACCCTGATGACCCGGCGCAACTCCGAGGAACAACTGGCCAGCCTGCACCGCGACGACATCCTGGTACAGCCAGCACTGGCAGCCTTTGGCGTGACCGACTTCGGCCGTGCCCAGGACATGATCGACGCCGGCTACCGCGCCACCCGCGCCCTCGACGCACGCCTGGCGGTGCTGCGCCAGGCTGGCGGCGACAGCCAGTTGGCCGTGGCACGCTCTGCGCAACAGCGCACGCCCATCATCACGGCGATCAAGGTGGAGAACGATTCAAAGGTCAGCGATGACGTGATCCGCTACTACATCCGCCAGCCCCTGGGCGAGCCGCTGGAGCTGGAGCGCTTGCAAACCGATATGGGTACCCTCTACGGCCTGGACTACTTCGACCGGGTGCAGTACCGCGTGGTGCACAAGGGCGAGGAGAACACGCTGGTGATCAACGCCCGGGGTAAACGCGGCGGTACCGACTACCTGCGCCTGGGCCTGAACCTGTCCGATGACATGCGCGGCGACAGTGCCTTCAATCTGGGTGCCAGCTATCGGATGAACGGCATCAATCGCCTGGGCGCTGAATGGCTGACCCGGGCACAGATCGGCGATCAGCAGGAGCTCTACAGCGAGTTCTACCAGCCGCTGGACGTCGGCTCGCGCTACTTCGTCGCCCCGTACCTGTCGCTCGGCTCGCAGAACATCGAAGCGACCCTGGACAACGACCCGGTGGCCGAGTACCGCCTGGAACGCTACGGCTTTGGTCTGAACCTGGGTCGACAGATCGGCACCTACGGGGAAGTACGCCTGGGCGTAGGCAAGGCCTGGGGTGAGGCTGAAGTGCGCATCGGCGACCACGACCTGCCAAAGGTCAGCTTCAATGAAGGCTTCTACGAACTGAAATACTCCTTCGACACCCTCGACAACGTGTACTTCCCCCACAGCGGCGAAGACATCGGCCTGACCTTGCGCAAGTACGACCGCTCGCTGGACTCGGACATCGACTACCGACAGTGGCTGTTCAACATCGACAAGGCGTTGAGCTACGGGCCGAACACCTGGGTATTCGGCGGCCGCTATGGCCGCACCCTGGACGATACCGAGGTGGTGACCTCCAGCTTCGTGCTTGGCGGCGCTCGGCAGCTATCGGGCTTTCGCCAGGACTCGGTGTCGGGGCAGAACATCAGTCTGATGCGCGTGGTCTATTACCGTCGCCTGACACCCCGCGCCTACCTGCCGCTGGACTTCCCGCTATACCTGGGTGGCTCGCTGGAGCGTGGCCGCGCCTGGAACAACGACAACGAGTTCGACAGTGGTTATATCAACGCCGCGAGCATCTTCCTTGGGCTGGACACGCCGCTCGGGCCACTGAACATCAGTTATGGCGCCAACACCGAGCACCAGAAGGCGGTGTACCTGAATCTGGGACACACCTTCTAGAGCGCACGAAGGCGCGACAAAAAAACGGATAGGGCGTGAGCCACTATCCGTTTTCTTGTACCGCTAAGCGTGGTGCTGGGGTCAGGACTTCTCGAGATTGCCCAGAATCTTCGCGTGCACGCGCATGCACACCTCCAGATCCGCCTCATCAACGCCCGTGAAGAGTTCGGCGCGAAGGGCATTGGCAATGGTTTCGATCTGATCGATGAGCGGTTTTGCAGGCGGGCACAACAGGATCTTCTTCGCCCGCCGATCTTCCATGACCGCTTGGCGCCGTACCAGCCCCTGACTTTCCAGGCTGTCGAGCAGACGCGCCAGGGTCGGGCCTTCGACGCCGACACTCTGCGCCAGCTCGCGCTGGGTCGGCGATTCGTCGAAACGGGCCAGGTGCAGCAGCACCAGCCAGCGGGCCTGGGACAGGTTCAGCCCAGCCAGGCGGCGGTCCAGTTCGGCGCGCCAGCCCCGGGACATCTGGGCCAGCTGCATGCCGAAGCGGTGTTGGTTGTCGGTCAGGGGCATAAGCAACTCGATCGATAGAACTAATTATTAGTCAGCTAATCATGCCCCGGGGTATCAGGCAAGGCTCGACGAGTGGGAAAGGTCCGATAATCGACAAAAAGAATGACAAAGGTCAGCAATGGCCGGGATACCCGGCGTTGTCAGCGGCACCCTACGCTTGCGGCAACAGGCACTGCTGCCTCAAAGCTCGAACTCCGCCGCCAGCGCCGCACGCACGCAATACAGCACCCCTTCCGGCACGCGTTGGCCAAACTGCGGAGCGATGGCCGAAACCGGCGGCAGTTCACCCTCCCCGTCGAGGAATGCGTCCTGCACCTCCATCATCAATTCTTCTGGCAAGTCCAGCGCCTGCTCCAGGCTCAGCTCCTGGCGCCCGATGGCCTCAGCCAACAGGCTGTAGACGTTTTTCTCGCTGCAGTTCAACTGCCCGGCGATCTGCGCCGGGGTCATGCCAGCGCGGGCCAGGCTGACCAGTTCGTGCCGCAGGTCGAGCACCACCTTCGGCGCCTCCTCGGTGCCGCCGGCGCCGTTGAGCACTTCCAGGAACGCCTGGCCATAGCGCTCCAGCTTGCGCGCCCCCACGCCGCTGACCTGGGCCATGTCGCTGAGACTGGTGGGCTGGCTGCGCAGCATCTCGAGCAACGTCGAATCGGGGAAGATGACATAGGGCGGCACGCTGTGCTCCTCCGCCAGCTTGCGGCGCAGTGTGCGCAGCGCTTCCCACAGCTCGCGCTCTTCGGCACGCACCAACTGACTGGCTGGGCTGCCGCCGCCACTGCCCGAGGACTTGGCCACGGTCTGCGGCTTGAGATCGCGGCGCAATTGCAGGTTCACTTCGCCGCGCAGCAGTGGCCGGCAGGTGTCGGACAGACGCAGGCCGCCATAACCCTCGAGGTCGATGTCCACCAGGCCGCGGGCAACCAGCTGACGGAACAGCGACCGCCATTCGTGCTCGCCCAACGCCTTGCCGACGCCGAATACCGACAGTTTCTCGTGACCGAAATTGCGTACCTTCTCGGTATCCTTGCCCAGCAGGACATCGACCAGATGGCCGACCCCATAGCGCTGGCCAGTGCGAAACACGGCCGACAGTGCCTGACGCGCGGGCTCGGTGGCATCCCAGGTCTGCACATTGTCGACGCAGTTGTCGCAATGGCCGCAGGGCTGCTCGAGCACCTCATCGAAGTAGGCCAGCAGCGACTGGCGCCGGCAGCGCGTCTCTTCGCACAGCGCCAGCATCGCGTCGAGTTTATGTTGTTCGATACGCTTGTGACGCTCATCGCCTTCGGAGTTCTGCAGCATCTGCTTGAGCATCACCATGTCCTGCAGGCCATAGGCCATCCAGGCATCGGACGGCAGGCCATCACGCCCGGCCCGACCGGTTTCCTGGTAGTAGGCCTCAAGCGACTTGGGCAGGTCCAGGTGAGCGACGAAACGCACGTTGGGCTTGTCGATACCCATGCCGAACGCGATGGTGGCCACCATGATCAGCCCTTCCTCGTTGAGGAAGCGGTGCTGGTTGGCCGAGCGGGTCTCTGCAGCCAGGCCGGCGTGATAGGGCAGCGCCGGGAATCCCTGCTCGCAGAGGAAAGCGGCGGTTTCATCGACTTTCTTGCGCGACAGGCAGTAGACGATGCCGGCGTTGCCGCGCCGCTCGCCGAGAAACGCCATCAGTTGCTTGCGTGGCGACTCCTTGGGCACGATGCGATAGAAGATGTTGGGCCGGTCGAAGCTCGATAAGAAACGCTCCGCGCCCTGCAGGTGCAGGCGCTGGACGATTTCCTCACGGGTGCGCATGTCGGCGGTGGCGGTCAGGGCAATACGCGGCACGTGCGGGAACAGTTCGGCAAGCTGGCCCAGTTGCAGGTACTCGGGGCGGAAATCATGCCCCCATTGCGACACGCAATGCGCTTCGTCGATGGCGAACAGCGAGATGTCCAGGTCGCGCAGGAACTCCAGCATGCGTGGCTGCACCAGGCGTTCAGGCGCCAGGTACAGCATCTTCACCTCACCGCGGCGCAGGCGCCCAGCCAGGTCGCGCTGCTGCTCGGGGCTGAGCGTCGAGTTCAGCGCGGCCGCGGCCACCCCCAGCTCGTCGAGCGTGGCGACCTGGTCGTCCATCAACGCGATCAGCGGCGACACCACCACGGTCAGGCCCGGACGCAGCAGGCCTGGCACCTGGAAACACAGCGACTTGCCACCACCGGTGGGCATCAGGACCAGTGCATCGCCCCCGTTGGCCACGCATTCGATGATCGCCGCCTGGCGACCTCGGAAGCTGTCGTAGCCGAAGATATCCTTGAGGACGCGCTGAGCCTGTTCGAGCATTTGCCACTCCAAATCGCCGTACCATCCTGGACACAGGCTGGACGATAAATCCGCCGCGCGCACACCGAATGCGTAAGCGGTTTTTGCCGGGCTGCGCAGAAACGCCAGCTGGCTTGAAAAACCGCGGAGTATACCCGACTGCCCTGCTCTGCGGCAGGCTACGGTGACAGACGTTCCCTTTGCCCCGCCAAGGCTGCAAGGTGCTAGAATTCACTATCGTTTATTCCCCAAGGTAGCCCTGTAATGTCCTTCGCCGAGCAACTGACCCGCCTGCAAGCCTTCCTCGACGCCGACGAGCTGCACGAGGAAGCACTGGACTACGTCGCCGCACACGGCTACCTGACCGCGTTGTCGATCTGTGCCGAGGACGTCCCCGAGCGCGAATGGATCGACGCGCTTTTCGCCGAAGAACCTCACTACGCCAGCGAAGCCCAGCGCACCGAGATCGAAGCGACGCTGGTGGCCCTCAAGGGCCACATCGCTCGCCAGCTGGCCAGCGACGAAGAGTTCGACCTGCCTTGCGAGCTGGACCTGACCGACGAGCCGGACGATTCCGACCTGCGCGGCTGGTGCATCGGCTTCATGGAAGGCGTGTTCCTGCGTGAAGAGGCCTGGTTCGAGAACGCCGAAGAGGAAGTCAGCGAAATGCTGCTGCCGATCATGGTTGGCTCGGGCCTGTTCGACGAGCAACCTGAGTTCGCCGACATCGCCAGCAACGCCAACCTGCAGGACGACATGGTCGTGCAGATTCCCGAGGCACTCAGCGCGCTGTTCCTGCTGCTGCACGCGCCGGACGAAAAACCAGCCCTGCTCAAGCCGCGCCACCACTGATTCGCAGTGGTGCGCTACCTGCTGCTGGCCGTCGGCTGGCTCAGTGTCGCGCTGGGGGTGCTGGGGATCTTCCTGCCGGTGTTGCCCACCACCCCTTTCCTGCTGCTGGCGGCGGCCTGTTTCGCCCGCAGCTCACCACGATTCCACGACTGGTTGGTGAACCACCCCAGGCTCGGACCGTGGATTCGCGACTACCTCAACGGCGACGGTATCCCGCTCAAGGGCAAGGTCTACGCCATCGGCCTGATGTGGGCGAGCATCGGGCTGTCGTGCTATCTGGTGCCGCTGTTCTGGGCCAGGGCCTTCATGCTCACCAGTGCCGTACTGGTCACCCTCTACATCCTCAAGCAGAAGACCCTGCGCCTGCCCTGAACACGCGGCTACGGAAAGCAAGCCCGGTCGTCACACGGTATCCACCTTCAACGAATGATCGTTGAGCATGCCGTTGATGACGGTCGCGGTATCGTGCCCCGCCGCGATCATGCCTCCCGCCCCCGCCGTCACCCCGTAATGCTGGGCAAGGTCGACACCGGCAAGATCGATGGTCTGGGTCGCCGCAGCGCCCGCCACGCTGCTGACCTCGATGGTCGAGACCACATTGACCCCACTGCCACTGACCTTGAAGTGCAGGTAGTCATCCAGTGACGCCGCCGTGGCGTTCTCGCCCTGCAGCAATTGCGACAGGTCGAGCCGGTCGCTGCCCGGCGTGAAGTCGGTCACCCGGTCGTGCCCGGTGTCGCCTTTCTGCCAGACGAAGGTGTCGTTGCCGCTGCCGCCAGTGAGTGTGTCGTTGCCTGGCCCGCCAATGAGGATGTCGTTACCGCCACCGCCGATGAGGATGTCGTCCCCCAGGCCGCCGCTGAGCACATTGTCCCCATCGTTGCCGATCAGCGTGTCGTTGTAGTCCGAGCCGATCAGGTTCTCGATGCTGACCAAGGTGTCGAGCCCCGCACCGCCGGTGTTCTGCGCACCGGCATGGCCGAGATCGACCGTCACCCCGGCAGTGGCCGACGCGTAGCTGGCGGTGTCATTGCCTGGCCCACCGTCCAGCAGGTCGTTGCCGGGGCCACTGATCAGCAGATCATCTCCCCCCGCCGTACAGGGCGTCGTTCCCCACCCCTCCCACCAGCACATCGTGACCGGCACCACCGTTCAAGGTGTCATCGCCATTGCCCGCCAGCAGTACATCGTCGCCCGCCGTGCCCTGCAAGGTGTGACCTGCCTGATAGGTGATGTCCACCGCCCCGGAGGCGCTGCCACCATGGTTGTCGCTGAGCGTGTAGCTGCCCTGGTAGACCTCGCTTTCGGCATGGCTGTAGTCGATCACCAGGCTCAGCTTGTAGTTCTCCGCCGCCTTGCTGTTGCCCAGGGCGTTCTCGCTGTTGATCACATGAATGCTGTACACACCGTCGTGGCTGGCCGTGAAGCTGCCACCGTCGGCGATGGGCTGGTAGTTGCCATTGGCATCCTTCCATTCCAGCATCAGGTTGCCTGCCGGGCGGTCATGGTCGAGGCTGAGGCTTTCGCCCTTGCGCAGGGTTACGGTCAATGTGTCCTCATCGTTGGCATTGCCGGTGCTGATCGAACCCAGGTAGCCAGCAATCACCAAGGCCGCTGTCATGGAACCCGAGACCGCAGTGAAGTCACTGCGCGCCAGGTCCTTGAGCTGGTTCTCGGGCTTGTTGGCGGTGCCGTCGAACTTGAGCGTCTGCACCTGGCTGCCCACCGTGAAGCCCGCGCCTTTGTCGGCAAAGCCCGTGTTGAAGGTGATGGGCGCAGCGCTCAGGTGGTCGTGATCCGCATCGCTGTCATTGGCCAGCAGCGCCTCGGCCGGTACGGTGACGCTGGCACCGGCGATGTTGGTGATGATGTGGTCGGCCCCCGCCACCGGGGCGCTGTTGCTGTTGATCTTCACCACCAGGCTGGCACTGCTGGTGTCGCCATCGTTGTCGCTGACAGTGAAGCCGAATTTCTCGACCTGGCTGCTGCCGGCGTCCTTTGGCGGCGTGTAGGTAAATTCGCCGGTGTCCATGTCCACCAGCAGCGTGCCACCGAGCGCTGTCTTGATCGACAGGGTATTGCCGGTGGTGTCGAAACTGGCCTTGTCCGGGCCACCGGCTACCGTATAGCCGCCCTGGCCGGCGTTGGCTTTCGGGTCGAAGGTGTAGGTGGTGCCATCGACCAGCAGCGCCTTGATGAAGCCGCCATCGGCACCGAAGTGGCCACCGCTCATAAGGCTGCCGGTAATCGGCGCACCTTGTACCGTGCCGGACAGCACCGCGCTGAGCTGGCTCAGATCGGTGACCACCACCGAGTCGGTGTCGACATGGCTGCTGCCATCGTAGGCCAGCGGGTCGAGGTTGGCCTGATTCACCCCGGTGCCGAGGCCAATGGCGTAGGACTTGATCCCGTTGTTGTCGAGGAAGCTTTCCCAGGCTGTTTCGCGCACGGCGGTCATCGAATGGCCGTTTGTGGGCACGCCGTCGGAGAAGAAGTAGCTGATGTTCTGCGCCCCCGCGATCTTGCCGCTGGTGACAAAGGCTTCCTGCGCCTTGGTCGCGGCGGAGTCGTAGTAGGTCGAACCGTCGGCGCTCAGCCCGGCGACGATGCTCTTGGCCTCGGCGATCGACACCCAGACCGGCGTCTTGACCCAGGCCCCGGTGGCGAAGGTGACAATCTGCACCTTGATATCGCCCATGTCGTCGTACTTGTCGAGCAAGGCGTTGATCGCCTGCTTGGCCAAGGCCAGACGGCTCAGCCCCTGCACACCAGAGTCAACGTTCATGCTGCCGGAGACATCGATCACCAGCAGGATATTGGAGTCCACCTGGCCGGGCGTGATGCTGCGCTCGGCGCACACGGCCTTGGGCACATCATCGACGATGGAAATGGCGATGCTGCTGGTGACACTGTTGCCCAGTGAATCGGTGGCCTTGTAGGTGAAGTACTCGACGACTCGATTGGCGCCATCGTCCGCCCCACCCGGCGTTTTCGGTGCCGAGGTCAGGGTGTAGGTGTAGGAGCCGTCGGCGTTGATCTGGATTTGCCCGAACTGGCCGACAGCATTGCCCACCAGGCTATAGGTCAATGCACCAACACCCCCGCCGACCGATCCCACCAGGCTGCCGGAGGCGGTTTCCGCCGTTGAGTGCGGGTCGCTGCCCGTGACCGTGCCCGCCGCCAGGTCGTTACCGTCCTTGACCAGGTCGAGCGCTTTCTCGTACACGGTTACGTCACGGTCCTCACAGGCCACCAGCTTGCTGTCCTGCACATTGATGGTGATGGTCGTGGTGCTCTCGTCACCATCGGCATCGCGAATGGTGTAGACGAACACGTCGCTAGCGCCGGCCTTGGACACACTGTCAGGGTTGGCGTGATAAGTCGCATTGCCTTGGGCATCGAGGGTCAGGTAGCCGTACTGGCCCATGACCTGGCTGCCAAGCTGGCCAATTGCCGAGGTCGAGGTGTCGGAGCCTGCGCGCACACCGATCACATACTGACCATCTGCCCGCACATCGGCACCGACAATATCGTTGTCCAGCACATTGCCGCTGACCACACCACCTTCAGTCACGCTGGCCACATCGCAATGGGCCTTGGGTACGTCGTCGACGATGGTGATGACGATGGTGCTGGTGGTCGAGTTACCTACGGAGTCCGTCACTTGATAAGTGAAGGACTCGGTCAGGCTGTTCGCACCGTCATTGACGTTGCCCGGCGTTTTCGGTGCCGAGGTCAATGTGTAGGTGTAGGAACCATCGGCATTGAGCTGGATCTGGCCATATTGCCCAGTGGCGTTGCCCACCAGGCTGAAGGTCAGGGCGCCAACACCCCCTCCCACCGAGCCCGCGAGGCTGCCGGATGCGGTTTCCGCTGTCGAGTGCGGGTCGCTGCCGGTGACATTGCCTGCCGCCAGGTCGTTGCCATCCTTGTTCAGGTCCAGTGCTTTTTCATACACCTTCACTTCGCTGTCTTCGCAGGCCACCAGCTTGCTGTCGTGCACGTTGATGGTGATGGTCGTGGTGCTCTCGTCGCCGTCGGCGTCGCGGAGGGTGTAGACGAACACGTCGGTAGCGCCGGCCTGGGACACGCTGTTGGGGTTGGCGTGATAGGTCGCATTGCCCTGTGCATCGACGGTCAGGTAGCCGTACTGGCCCATGACCTGGCTGCCGACCTGGCCAATCGCCGAAGTCGAGGTGTCGGAGCCGGCACGCACGCCGACCACGTACTGGCCGTCCCCCCGCACATCGGCGCCGACAATGTCGTTGTCCAGTACGTTGCCGCTGACCACACCGCCCTCAGTCACGCTGGCCACATCGCAGTGCGCCTTGGGCACATCGTCGACGATGCTGATGACAATGGTGCCGGTGGTAGAGTTGCCCAGCGAATCCTTCACCTGGTAGGTGAAGGACTCCGTCAGCGTGTTCGCGCCGTCGTTGACGTTGCCCGGCGATTTCGGCGCCGAGGTCAAGGTGTAGGTGTAGGAACCATCGGCATTGAGCTGAATCTGCCCGTACTGCCCCGTGGCGTTGCCCACCAGGGTGAAGGTCATCGCCCCGATACCGCCACTCACCGACCCGGCCAGCGAGCCCGATGCCGTCTCGCCTGGGGAATGCGGATCGCTGCCGGTGACGCTGCCCGGCGCCAGATCATTGCCATCCTTCACCAGGTCCAGCGCCTTCTCGTACACCGTCACGCCGCCATCAGGCGTCGCGACCAACGAGCAGTCGTGGATATCAATGGTGATGGTGGTGGTGCTCTCGTCACCGTCGGCATCGCGGATGGTGTAGACGAACACATCCGTGGCACCGGGCGGCGTGACGCTGTCGGGGTTGGCGTGATAGGTCGCGTTGCCCTGGGCATCGAGGGTCAGGTAGCCATACTGACCGACCACCTGGACGCCCAGTTGGCCGATGGCCGACGTGGAAGTGTCCCCGCCTGCGCGAACCCCGACCACATATTTGCCATCGGCCACCACATCGGCACCGAACACATCATTGACCAGAACGTTGCCACTGACCGTGCCGCCCTCGAAGACATTGGCGAAATCGCTGTGTGCCTTGGGCACGTCGTCGACGATGGTGATGACGATGGTGCTGGTGGTCGAGTTGCCCAGCGAATCCTTCACCTCGTAGGTGAAGCTCTCGGTCAGACTGTTCGGCCCATCATTGACGTTATCCGGCGATTTCGGCGCCGAGGTCAGCGTGTAGGTGTAGGAACCATCGGCATTGAGCTGGATCTGGCCATACTGGCCCACCGCGCTGCCCACCAGCGTATAGGTCAGGGCGCCAATGCCACCGCTCACCGAACCCGCCAGGCTACCGGAGGCGGTTTCGCCGGTGGAGCTCGGCGCACTGCCGGTGACGGTACCCGGCGCCAGGTCATTGCCGTCCTTCACCAGGTCCAGCGCCTTCTCGTACACCGTCACGCCATCGTTAGGCCCCGCGATCAGCGAGCAGTCCTTGACGTTGATGGTGATGGTGGTGGTGCTTTCGTCACCGTCGGTGTCGCGAATGGTATAGACGAACACATCGGTGGCGCCGGCCGGCGCCACGGCATTCGGGTTGGCATGGTAGGTGGCGTTGCCGGCGGCATCGATGGTCAGGGTGCCGTACAGGCCACCGATCGCGGTGTTGAGATTGCCGATGGCCGAGGTCGAGGTATCGGACCCCGCCCGCGCGCCCACCACCACATTGCTGGTGCCAGCCTGGTCGGCGCCCAACTGATCGTTAAGCAACACATTGCCGCTGACCGTGCCACCTTCCACCACGCTGGCCGAATCGGGCTGCGCCTGGGGCACGTCGTCGACGATGTTCACATCCAGGGTGGCCATGGCGCTGCTGCCATCGGTGTCCTGGGCGATCACGCTGAAATGCTCGCTCAGGCTGTTGGTGCCCTCGCCCACGGGATGGCCTTCGTTACCGAGCAAGGTGTAGCTGTAGCTGACCACGCCGGTGGTCGGGTTGTAGCCGGTGATGGTCAGGGTGTTGCCCAGCGCGGTCGTGATCGACTGCGGGAAGCCCGCCACCAGGCCGCCGCTGACCACGCTGATACCGCCGACCGTCAGGGTCTGCAGGCCGTCCGGTGCACTGACGGTAAAGCTGCCGCTCTGGGTCAGGGCGGTGCTGTCCGGCGCACTGCCGTTGCTCAAGTGCTTCTCGTAGACCGTCAGTTCACCGCCCTCCACATCCAGGCCGCCGAGCGTTACCGGATCGTCGAGGTTGGTGATGTTCAGGGTCAGGGTCGCACTGCTGGTGTCACCGTCCGCATCCTTCAGAGTGTAGGTGAAGGTCTCGACGCCATGTCCGCCACCGTTGAGGTTCTTGAAGTCCGCATCCTCGGGGTTGAGCGTGTAGGTATAGGAGCCGTCCGCAGCGAGCACCAGGGTGCCGTAGGTTCCGACGTAGGTACCGGCCACCACGGGGCCGCCGACCACCCGATCAGCGCCCTGGACGTCGTTGTCCAGCACGTTGCCGGTAAGTTGGGTGTGCTGCTCGGTGGCAGTGACCGCATTGGTGTCGTTGACCGCCGTGGGCACATCGTCGCGAATGATCACGTCCAGCGAACCACTGGCCACATCGCCATCCGTGTCGCTGACCAGCACCGGGAAATGCTCGCCGAGTTCATTGCTGCCCGCTCCGTCCGGATGCTGCTCGGCGCCGGTGAGGGTGTAGCTGTAGCTGACCACGCCCGTGGACGGGTTGTAACCGGTGATGGTGAGGATGTTGCCAAGGCCCGTGGTGATCGACTGGCCCACGCCGGTCACCACCCCGGCAGTCACCACGTTGATACCACCGACGCTGAGGTTGAACACACCATCCGGCGCGACCACGGTGAAGCTGCCGGACTGGGTCAGGGCCGCCGGGTTGCTGGCCGACCCCAACGGCAGGTTCGCTTCGTTGAGGGTCAGTTCGGCGGGGCTCAGGTCGAGCCCGCGCAGGGTCACAGGATTGTCCGGCGGTGTGACAGGCGGATTTACAGGAGGATTGATCGGTGGAATGGCCGGAGGCCCGAACGGCCCTGCGTTGTTGTCGACATCCAGGGTACCGATGTAGCGGTTGGCCAGTTCCGGAATACCGTTGAAGCCTGCGGTAGGGAAGCCGATGGTCGGATCGACCCGCCCGGCCACTTCGGTCAGCAACACGAAGCTGTGCCCGCCGCCCAAGGCCCCGGGCGCGCCATTGGCGCCAGGCCCGGCGGCGGGTGCCTCGCCCTCCTGCGTCGGGTCGGCACCTGCGGCAATGGCTTGTTGCAGGCGCTCGACATCGCTGAGCTGCGCCTGGCTGGGCAGCGTATCAGGGGCATGTACGTGGGGAGCTCGGTTGGCCAACAGGTCCGGGGTCATCTCCAGGCTGCTGCCTCGTCCCAACGTCAGCTCGGCGCCGTTGTGCAAACGTACGGCCACAGCACCGGCGGCCCCGGTTTCCAGTTGCTCGCCAGCGAACAGGCGGTCGCCCTCCACCAGCAGGCGCTTGGCACCATCGCTGCCCACCGCGAATACCTGGCCTATGACCTTGCTGACCACGCCAATTGATTTAGCCATGAACGCACGCCTCCCCTGCCGATTGGCTTTCTGCAGTGGCGGACAGGCCAGGTAATGCGGGAAGCGATCCTTTGCGGGTCTCGCGTCTGTCACAAGGGTGAGAAATCGCCTTCACCAAGACAGCTCAACACGTGCGGTAGTGGTAATTGGCCATTATTTTAATGCCAATTTTTTGTCGCCAAAATCCGCCGTTGTTGTCCTCTCCAGGGTCCTTAGCTGCAAAAAATCTGGAACTTTCTCAGAAGCCCGGAAATCAGGTACTGCAGCCGATTTACCCGAGCGCTTGAATAGAACAATGTCTCGGTTTGCTTAGACCGCATAAGTTTTTTTTCGCATAGACCTTATGAAAAAATCTTCTTAGCTCGCCCGTTAAATGTTCTTAGCTCTGTTGTTACAAACCTGAAACGGTTTCAACTCAATTTTTCGTCATTTTTTTGGCGAATAGCAGGATCTTTTTAAAGACCAGGGAGAAGTACCCCATGCGCGTGTTAACCCCCATCACCAGTGCGATTCTGTTGGCCATGGCCTGTGCCAACGCTCAGGCGATGTCGATCACCGAAGCTGTCCAGAGCGCCGTGGACTACCACCCTCAGATCAGCTCCAATCGCAACAGCAAGCTGTCGGCCGATGAGGATGTGAAGTTCGCGCGCGGAGGCTACTTCCCCACGGTCGACCTGGTGGCTGGCTATGGCCGTCAGCGCTCGGACAACCTCAATACGCGCGGCATCAACCCCGACGGCACGCGTAACCACAACAAGGAAACCCTCAACTACACACAGTCCGAACTGCGCCTGCGGCAAATGATCTTCGACGGCTTCAACACCGCCAACGAAGTCGGGCGTACCGAATCGGTGGCCACCTCGCGCGCGTACTACACCCAGGCCATCGCCCAGGATGTCGCCCTGCGCGCCATCGAGGTGTACCTGGAAGTACTCAAGCGCCGTGAGCTGGTGACCCTGGCCAAGAACAACCTGCAGGCGCACCTGCGCGTCAACGACCAGATCGGCCTGCGCAGCGAACGCGGTGTCGGCAGCACCGCCGACCTCGACCAGTCCCGCGCCCGTCGCGCCCTGGCGGAAAACAACCTGGACACCGCCGAGGTCGACCTGGCCGACGCCGAGGCCAACTTCTACAGCGTCATCGGTCGCCAGCCGGACGAACTGGAAACGCCGACCTCGATCAAGATCCAGATGCCCGGCACCCTCGACGAAGCCCGCCAGGGCATGCGCGAGAACAACCCGTACCTCAAGTCCGCCCAGGCCGATGTCAACGCGGCGGAGAAACAGTACGAAGTGGCCAAGTCGCCGTTCTACCCGCGCCTGGACGCAGTGCTGGCCACCGGCGCCAACAACAACCTGGGCGGCGAGCGCGGCCACAGCAACAACGACTGGCAGGCCGGCGTCGAGCTCAGCTACAACCTGTTCCGGGGCGGCAGCGACAAGGCGCGCTTGCAGTCCGATGCGCACAAGATCAACCAGGCCATGGACATCCGCAACAATGCCCTGCGCGAGCTCACCGAGAACCTGAGCCTGGCCTGGAACGCCATGAACAACGCGCGCAAGCAGACCCCTAGCGCCCGCGAATACGCCGAGACCACTCAACGCGTACGCGGTGCCTACCAGGACCAGTTCGGCCTGGGCCAGCGCACCCTGCTCGACGTGCTCGACAGCGAGAACGAGCTGTACAACGCCAACCGCCGCTACACCGAGGTGCGCTACACCGAAGAGTTTTCCATGTACCGGGTGCTGGCGACCATGGGCGAGTTGCTGAGCAAGCAGCGCATCTCGCTGCCACCGGAGGCCATCGCCAAGACCGACGTACGCAATGAGGCGCAGTTGCCCGACATGCGCTAGGCCCTGCATCAGGCGGCTGTAGACCTCTGCAGCCGCCTCCCGTCCACCGCGGCAGGAGTAGGCCATCGTGACCAGTATGCAAAGCACGCAGCCCACCCTGGCTGCGGATGATCCGTTGCTCGATGGCCTGCTGATCCTGTGCAAGGTTCATGGGTGCCCGGCCAGCCGTGCCAGCCTGTGCGCCGGCCTGCCGCTGGCCGACCAGCGCCTGAGCCTCGAACTATTGCCCCGCGCCGCCGCCCGCGCCGGCCTGCAGGCACGCGTACTGCGCCGCGAACTGAGCGCCATCAATACACTGAACCTGCCGGTACTGTTGCTGCTCGGCGATGGACGCAGCGCCGTACTGCAACGCTGGAGCGAAGATGGACGGGCGCTGATCCTGCCGTGCGAGGCCGACGGTGGCGAGCAATGGGTGGAGCGCCAGGCGCTGGAGCAGGCCTACAGCGGGCAAGCCCTGTTCGCCCGCCCACGACATACCCTCGAAGACCTGCGTACGCCACTGCTGCCACGGGTCGAAGCCTGGTTTCGCGACACCCTCAAGCATTCGCGCTGGCTGTACAGCGATGCCCTGCTGGCCAGCCTTCTGATCAACCTGCTCGGGCTGATGGTGCCGCTGTTCGTGATGCAGACCTACGACCGCGTGGTGCCCAACCAGGCCCTCTCGACCCTGTGGGTGCTGGTCATCGGCCTGTTCATCGGTACCGCCTTCGAATTGGTGCTGCGCATGGTACGCGCACACCTGCTGGACCAGGCCGGCAAGAAGACCGACCTGATCCTGTCGGCCACGCTGTTCGAACGCATCACCGGCATGGCCATGAAAGCACGTCCGGCCAGCATCGGCGGCTTCGCCCAGAGCATCCACGACTTCCAGGGCCTGCGCGAATTCCTCACCGCCGTGACCCTGACCAGCATCATCGACCTGCCCTTCGTGGTGCTGATGTTGCTGGTCATCGGCCTGCTCGGCGGCTGGCTGGTGCTGATCCCGCTGGTCGCCTTCCCCCTGGCGGTGGGCGTGGCGTTGTTCATCCAGATACGCCTGCGCGATACGGTGCAGAAAAGCCTGAGCCTCGGCGCCGTGCGCCAGGCCTTGCTGATCGAAACCCTTGGCGGCCTGGAAACCCTCAAGGCCTGTGGCGCCGAAAGCGAACGCCAATACCAGTGGGAACACACCAACGGCGCCATCGCCCGTCTCGACGCCCATGCCCGCAACCTGTCGGCCCTGGCCAGCAACGGCACGCTGTTCATCCAGCAGTTCTGCGGCATGGCCACCATCGTCGCGGGGGTCTACTCGATCATCGCCGGCAGCCTCAGCGTGGGCGCGCTGGTCGCCTGCTACATGCTCGGCAGCCGGGTGCTGGCGCCGCTGGGCCAGATCGCCGGGCTGATCACCCGCTACCAACAAGCACAACTGACCATGCGCAGCACCGACGCACTGATGAGCTTGCCACAGGAGCGCCAACCCGGTCAGCAGGCGCTGGAGCATACGGTGCTGCAAGGCGGCCTGGGCATCAGCCACGTGACGTTCCGCTACCCCGGCCAGGTCGCCGCCGCACTGAACGATATCAACCTGTCGATCAAGCCCGGCGAGCGCATCGGCATCATCGGCCGCAGCGGTTCGGGCAAGAGCACGCTCGGGCGATTGTTGATGGGGTTTCATCACCCTGACGAAGGCCAGGTGCTGCTGGACAACCTTGACCTGCGCCAGCTGGATATCGCCGACCTGCGCAATCAGCTTGGCTATGTCGCCCACGACATGCCCCTGCTGGCAGGCAGTCTGCGCGACAACCTGACCCTGGGCGCACGCCACGTCAGCGATGCGCGCATGCTCGAAGTCGCCGAGCTGACCGGAGTCAGCGAACTGGCCCGCCAACACCCGCAGGGCTTCGACCGCCCGCTGGGCGAGCGCGGCCAACTGCTCTCCGGCGGCCAGCGCCAGGCCGTCCTGCTGGCCCGTGCACTGTTGCTGGAGCCGCCGATCCTGATCCTCGACGAACCCACCAGCCACATGGACAACAGCAGCGAAGACCAACTGCGCCAACGCCTGCTGGCCTGGGTGCCCGGCAAGACCCTGCTGCTGGTCACCCACCGCAGCTCGATGCTCAGCCTGGTGGATCGGCTGGTGGTACTGGACAACGGCAAGGTGGTGGCCGACGGGCCGAAGGACGCGGTGATCGACGCCCTGCGCAAAGGCCGTATCGGCGCAGCCCTGTAAAAGACGTGAAGGACGGCGCTGCCACAGGCACCGTGGTTTTCATCGGAGGTAGACATGCCCCTCAGCCATAGTGTGCGCAGCCAGCTCTCCGGCGCCGACAAGCATGCCGAGCGCGACTACATGCCGGAGCTGGCAGGTGCCACCCTGCAGGACTCGCCGCGCCTGTCGCGCATCACGGTGTGGCTGGCAGCAGCGCTGTTGCTGGTGGCCCTGGTCTGGGCAAAGTTCGCCGTGCTCGACGAGGTCACGGTCGGCGAAGGCAAGGCCATCCCCTCGAGCAAGGTGCAGGTGATCCAGAACCTCGAAGGCGGCATCGTCACCGAGATCTTCGTGCGCGAAGGGCAGATGGTCGACAAGGGCGCCACCCTGCTGCGCCTGGATGACACCCGTTTCAAGTCGAACAAGGGCGAGAGCGAAGCCGACCGTTATGCCCTGACCGCACAGGTCGAGCGCCTGTCGGCCGAGGCAGAAGGGCGCCCCTTCGCGCTGTCGGACGAAGTCCGCGCCAAGGCACCGCAGGTGGCCGAAGACGAAATCGCCCTCTATCAATCACGCCAGCGCCGGCTCGCCAGCGAGAAGCAGACGCTCAACGAACAACTGCGGCAGAAGACCCAGGAACTCGCCGAATTCCGCTCAAAGGTCGAGCAGTACCGTTCGGCCGTTGGCCTGCTGCAGCAGGAGCTGGACATGTCGTCACCCTTGGTGAGCAAGGGCGCCATTTCGCCGGTGGAGATCCTGCGCCTCAAGCAGCGCAGCGTCGAAGCCCGCGGCCAACTGAACGCGACCAACCTGGCCATCCCTCGCGCCGAAGCGGCCATCGCCGAGATTCGCAGCAAGATCCAGGAGTCCGATGCAAGTTTTCGCTCGGACGCCGCCAAGGAGCTCAACGACAAGCGCACGGAACTGTCGAAGATCACCGCCACCAGCATCGCCATCGACGACCGGGTCAACCGCACCACCGTGGTGTCGCCGGTACGGGGCATCGTCAAGCTGCTCAAGGTCAACACCATCGGCGGCGTGGTCCAGCCCGGCAGCGACCTGGTGGAGATCGTCCCAATCGAGGACAACCTGCTGATCGAAGCCAAGGTGCGCCCGCAGGACGTGGCGTTTCTGCATCCGGGGCAGGTGGCGATGGTCAAGTTCAGTGCCTACGACTACACCATCTATGGCGGGCTCAAGGCCACGCTCGAGCTGATCAGCGCCGACACCGTCACCGACGACAAGGGCAATGCGTTCTACCTGATCCAGGTGCGCACCGAGAAAAACCATTTGGGCGGGGACAACAAGCCGCTGCTGATCATCCCGGGGATGACCGCGACAGTGGACATCATCACCGGGCAGAAGAGCGTGCTGGATTACCTGCTCAAGCCGGTGATGAAGGCCCGGACCGAGGCGATGCGCGAGCGGTGAGGGTCTTGGGATTGGTGGTGACCATCATTCTCCCCCATGATTCCGAGCAAAGGTCTCAGCCCCCATGGCGCTGATCTGCCCCTCGATCAACGCCTCGAACGGCCTGAGCAATTCATCGAAATTCGCTGGCTGTTCCAACACATTCAACGCCTGCACCACCGCTTCGATGGTCGACACCGCACCTGCCTCCGGCGCCTTGCGCAGTCGGTAGCGCGAGGGCTGGAGCTGGCCGAGCGTCACCCGCGGAAGTTCCTCGAGCAGCGGGTTGAGGTACAGCAACTTGCGTGCCTTGCGCCAGGTCCCGTCTGGGACGATCAGCAGCAACGGCAACGCATCGCCTTCGCCATAGGCCGACACCACCTCGGCCTGCTCGCCCGGGAACAACAGCACCGGACGATAGCCGGGAGTGGCCAGCAGTGCGGGCAGATCCTCGAAGACCTCAGCAATCAACAGTTCGGCATTGCGCAGCCCCAAAGCCGCCAGGCGGGCGGTGTTCAGGGCGTGGCTGGTTTCACTGGGGTGCTGCAGCAGGACCACGCGGGTGCGGCTGTCGAGTGATGGGATCAGTGGGCAGAGGCAATGGGCGAGCGGGCGCTGGCAGCGCTCGCAGCGGGGTCTGGGCATGGGGGTCTCCGTTGGCGGAGGGATTTTGCCATATGCCGGGGCTATATGCCGGAAATCGGGGCCCGCCTTGCGGGCCATTCGCGGGACAAGTCAGGACGCCGAACCGCCGCTCCCACAGGACAGCACCACGCGCCTCGAATGCGGCGCTGTCCTGTGGAAGCGGCGGTTCGGCGTCCCGACTCGTCCCGCGATGGGCCGAGCAGCGGCCCCAGGATCTGTGCAGCTACACAGGATGCAGGGGCTGCTACAGCAGATCGCAGTACCTGGCAGGAGCAGGTTTGTCGGCGTCGCCATCCCCTCTAACGATTGAACCGCTCCGCCAGGCTATGCAGGTACTCCGCCATCCGCTCCAGGTCCTGGCTGATCTCGGCGCCCTGCTTCGCCTGCCCAGCGCTTTCGTCGCACAGGTGGGCAATGCGCACGATCTGCTGGTTGATATCCTCCGCCACATGGCTCTGCTGCTCGGACGCAGTCGCCATCTGCTGGCTCATACCGGTAATGCGGCTCACCGCCTGGACGATGCCTGTCAGTGCCGACTGCACCGCCTCGACGCTGTGCACGCTGTCGCGGGAAATCTGCTCACCGCGGCTGGCGCTGCTCACCGCACGCTCGGCACCGGCCCGCAGCGAGGCGATGATCTGGTGGATTTCCTCGGTGGAGGTGCGGGTGCGCTGGGCCAGCGAACGCACCTCGTCGGCCACCACCGCAAAGCCCCTGCCCTGCTCCCCGGCACGCGCCGCTTCGATTGCGGCATTGAGCGCGAGCAGGTTGGTCTGCTCGGCGATCGAGGTGATCACATCCACCACACTGCCGATGGACTGGGTCTGCTCGGCCAGGGCATTGACCGCCTGGCCGATGTCGTTCACCGCCTCGCTCATGCTGCCCATGGCCCGCAGGCTCTGCTGGGCCAAGTCACTGCCCTGCTGCGCGAGCTGGTCGGCATCGCCGGCCGCATGGGCGGTGCTCTGCACGTTATGGGTCACCTGCTGGATGGTCGCCGCCATCTGCGCGATGGCGGTGGCCGACTGGTCGGTTTCGCTGCGCTGTCGGTCGAGCATCTGCGCCTGGGCATCAGACAGTTCCGCTGACTGTGCGGCCCGTGACTTGACCCCAACGCCAGCGTCCACCAGCCGCGTGAGCGCAGTCTGCAGACGTGCCTCTTCGCTGATGATCGCCAGGTCGAGCTGGCCGCGCAGACCGGGGTTGTCACTGTAGGTCAGGGCAACCAGCGGGCTGGTGAAGGCCTTGGGATGCTCGGCCAGGGTACGGCGGATGGCCTGGTTCTGCCGGTGCTCGATCAGGTACCAGGCACTGAACAGGCTGACCATCAGCAGGCCCAGCGCCGCATAGGGCGGTAGCCACAGGTAGCCTGCCGCCGCAATCAGCCCGGCACCCACCAGTGGCCAGCCAGTCCCCAGGCCATGCGCCAGCCGCGCCGCCCAGGGCACTGGCGAGCGTTCGGCCCGCAGGCGTGCGTACAACGCTTCGGCACGACGAATCTGTTCGCGGGTCGGCACCGAACGCACCGATTCGTAGCCACTGATGCGGCCGTTCTCGTAGACCGCCGTGACATAGGCGCTGACCCAGTAGAAGTCGCCGTTCTTGGCGCGGTTCTTCACCACCCCCATCCACGGCTTGCCCTGCTTGATGGTTTCCCACATATGGCCGAACACCGACGGCGGCATGTCGGGATGGCGCACCAGGTTGTGCGGCTGCCCCACCAACTCGTCGTAGGTGAATCCGCTGATCGCCACGAACGCATCGTTGCAGTAGGTGATCCGGCTGTTCAGGTCGGTGGTGGAAATCAACCGCTGCTCGCTGGAGAACGTTCTTTCATGCTCGGTTACCGGCAGATTCGTGCGCATCTCGGGCGGTCCTTGCTTGTGTAGACGAGGGGGAAATTTCATCAAAGCAAGTAAAGGTTTAGCAGAGCATTTTCACGTGAGGGATGAGCATTTGTAAGAAAAGTTCCCGACCTGACGGAATGTATTTTCGGCAGCGCCGATCAGCCCACATTCAATTGCGACTTGAGCAGGTCACGGAAGGTCTGGATCAACGGTTCGCGGCTGCGCCCACGCCGGATGATCAAAGAGAATGGTGCCTGATAGCCGAAGGTAGACGGCGATAACACTCGCAGATCACCTTTGTCAGCCCAGGCCTGGGCATAGTGCTCAGGCAGGTAACCGATGTAGGCACCGGACAGGATCAGGATCAACTGCGCCTCCATGCTTTCCACGGTCGCGGCGCTGTGCTTGAAGCCGTGACGGGCCAGCTCCGCCTGGCTCCAGTAACCGCGCCCGACCATGCGCTGCTGGGTGATGACCTGCGCCGGAATACGCCGCTCGCTGAACAGCGGGTGGCGGCTGCTGCAGTACAGCCAGTGCTGCTCGCGGTACAACGGCTGGTACACCAGGCCGCTCATGCGCGAAGAAAAGGCGCCGATGGCCAGGTCCAGGCGGTTGTCCTGCACACCCAGCTGCAGCTCGTAAGGGCTGGACACCGACAGGTGCAAGTGTACGGCCGGGTGCTCCTGGCTGTAGGCGCCGATCGCCTCGGCCAGGGGCAGCGCGCGATCGCCGACGGTGGAGTCGATCACCCCCAGGTTGAGGGTGCCGCGCAGCTCACCCTTGAGCGCCGCAGCGTATTGCTCGAAACCGTCGAGCTCGCCCAGCAGGCGCAAAGTCTCCTGGTGGAACAGCTCACCCTTGCTGGTCAGGCTGAAACCACCACGGCCGCGGTGGCACAGCACCAGGCCCAGGGCACTTTCCAGCTGGCTCATGTAGGTGCTGATGGCCGACGTGGAAAGGTTGAGGTCACGCTGGGCGTTGGCGAAACCTTGGTGACGCACCACGCTGACGAAGATGCGCAGCAGTTTCAGGTCGGGCAGCGATGAGGCCATGGCGCACAGGTTCCGCAGAGTGGAAATCCGTCAGAGTCTACCGCGCCTTCGTCGCGATAGTTCAGAAATTCCTGAAGTAAGTATTTGTCGGTAGCGATTCTTCCGGCGCACTACCTTGCGCAGACTTGGCCGAAATGTCCCTGGTCGCCGGCGCCTTCGCGCTTGCCGAGCGTGCCGCGACACAGGTTCGAACAAACAGAACAATCGACCGACTGATGAGGCCCACCGTGGACAAGATTCTCCACCAACCACTGGGCGGCAACGAAATGCCGCGTTTCGGCGGCATCGCCACCATGCTCCGCCTCCCCCACCTGCAAAGCGCCGAAGGCCTGGACGCCGCCTTCATCGGCGTGCCGCTGGACATCGGCACCTCGCTGCGCTCCGGTACCCGCTTCGGCCCGCGGCAGATCCGCGCCGAATCGGTGATGATCCGCCCGTACAACATGGCGACCGGCGCCGCCCCGTTCGACTCGCTGTCGGTCGCCGACATCGGTGACGTGGCGATCAACACCTTCAACCTGCTCGACGCCGTACGCATCATCGAAGAAGCCTACGACGAGATCCTCGAACACAACGTCATCCCCATGACCCTGGGTGGCGACCACACCATCACCCTGCCGATCCTGCGCGCCCTGCATAAGAAGCACGGCAAGATCGGCCTGGTGCACATCGACGCCCACGCCGACGTCAACGATCATATGTTCGGCGAGAAGATCGCCCACGGCACCACCTTCCGCCGCGCCGTCGAGGAAGGCCTGCTGGACTGCGACCGCGTGGTGCAGATCGGCCTGCGCGCCCAGGGCTATACCGCCGATGACTTCAACTGGAGCCGCCGCCAGGGCTTCCGTGTGGTGCAGGCCGAAGAGTGCTGGCACAAATCGCTGGAGCCGCTGATGGCCGAAGTGCGCGAGAAGGTCGGCGGTGGCCCGGTGTACCTGTCGTTCGATATCGACGGCATCGACCCGGCCTGGGCGCCAGGCACCGGCACCCCGGAAATCGGCGGCCTGACCACCATCCAGGCGATGGAAATCATCCGCGGTTGCCACGGCCTGGACCTGATCGGCTGCGACCTGGTCGAGGTCTCGCCACCGTACGACACCACCGGCAACACCTCGCTGCTGGGCGCCAACCTGTTGTTCGAAATGCTCTGCGTGCTTCCCGGCGTAGTGCGTCGCTGATCACCTGAAACACCTGCAATACCCAGGCAGGAGCCGTGGGACAGGGCCATAGAGGCCCGCCAACACTCGATGAGGAGCGCCGGACGCGGTGAGAGCGTCCGAGCGATCGATCTCGCATAATAAAGATAATCGGAGACACCCATGGCCTTGGACATCATTGTTGTACTGATCTACGCCGCTGGCATGCTCGGGCTTGGCTGGTACGGCATGCGGCGTGCGAAGACCCACGAAGACTACCTGGTCGCCGGACGCAATCTCGGCCCGACCCTCTACATGGGCACCATGGCCACCACCGTGCTCGGCGGTGCATCCACCGTCGGCACCGTGCGCCTGGGCTATGTCCACGGCATTTCCGGTTTCTGGCTGTGCGCGGCCCTGGGCCTGGGCATCATCGCCCTGAACCTGTTCCTCGCCAAACCGCTGCTGCGCCTGCGCATCTTCACCGTGACCCAGGTCCTGGAGCGCCGCTACAACCCGATGGCGCGCCAGGCCAGTGCAGTGATCATGCTGGCCTACGCGCTGATGATCGGCGTGGTCTCCACGCTGGCCATGGGCACCGTGCTGCAAGTGCTGCTCGATGTGCCGTTCTGGATGGCCTTGCTGTTCGGCGGTGGCGTGGTGGTGGTCTACTCGACCATCGGCGGCATGTGGTCGCTGACCCTCACCGACATCGTGCAGTTCGTCATCAAGACCGTGGGCCTGATGTTCATCCTCCTGCCGGTCTGCCTGTACAAGGCCGGTGGCTGGGATGCACTGGTGGCCAAGCTGCCGGCGGCGAGCTTCCAGCTCACCACCATCGGCTGGGACACCATCATCACCTACTTCCTGATCTACTTCTTCGGCATCCTGATCGGCCAGGACATCTGGCAGCGTGTGTTCACCGCACGTGACGAGAAAGTCTGCCAGCGCGCCGGCACCGCCGCAGGTGTGTACTGCGTGATCTACGGCCTGGCCTGCGCGCTGATCGGCATGGCCGCCCACGTGCTGATGCCAGACCTGGCCAACCCGAACAACGCCTTCGCCGAGATGATCAAGACCACCCTGCCCGACGGCATCCGTGGCCTGCTGATGGCGGCGGCACTGGCGGCGATGATGTCGACCGCAAGCGCCGGCCTGCTGGCGGCGTCCACCACCCTGACCGAAGACCTGCTGCCCAAGCTGCGTGGTGGCAAGCGCTCGAGCCTGGGCGTGAACCGCCTGTTCACCCTGCTCACTGGCGTGGCCGTGCTGGTGATCGCCCTGGCGGTGAACGATGTGATCAGTGCCCTGACCCTGGCCTACAACCTGCTGGTTGGTGGCATGCTGATCCCGCTGATCGGGGCGATCTTCTGGAAACGCGCCACCACCCCGGGCGCAATCGCCAGCATGTCGCTGGGCTTTGCCACCGCGCTGTTCTTCATGTTCACGGACGGCCTGGATGCCAACTCGCCGATCTACTACAGCCTGGCGGTAGGCCTGGTGAGCTTTGTCGTGGTCAGCCTGATGTCGCGTAAACCGACGGCGGCGGTGAACCTGGCCTGATCTCCAGGGCAGAAAATCTCCGGACCAGCCCGCCCCTACCCTGTGGAAGCAGCTGTCTTGTTCAAAATCTAAAGGTCAGCCCAATCCCTGTGGGAGCGGGCTGGTCCCGCGATCACCGGCGAAGCCGGTGCCATGCACTGCGAAAGCCACACCACAGATCCCCCTTGCAAAGACGCAAAAGGCCGCCGCATCCCCCAAGGATGCAGCGGCCTTTTTCCTGCGCTAATCAGCGCCGACGCGGCTGGCGCTTGCGCTGTTCTTCGTCGGTGGGGATCGGTACCGGTTGCAATGGCGGCGGTACCAGACCAAGGGCGACGGCAAGGTCGTGGAGCCAGTTGTACATGCGCTTGTTCATAGTGCCCCCTTCACGGGTCAGCCTTGCGGCAAATCAGTCCTGCGATGCTTCATACAGATCATAGTCCCATGTTCTGTATATCGCCTGCGTCTAATCTTACAGATATGGGCGATTTTGCCGCAGATCAAGCGGAAACGCCGTACTCCGACAGCCGGTTTACTGTTTCACCTTGTTGCAGGTCGATCCACGCCTGCAAATTCGCCCCGCACATGCCCTGGCGCCACATCAGCCAGGTCTCGGCATGATCGAACGGCGCCTGCAGCGGATGCGCGCTGACCCGCTCGCGGCCCGGCAGGCTGTCGAGCATCGACTGCGACATCATCGCCACCCCCGCCCCCGCGATCACGCACGCCAGCATGCCCTGGTACGATTCGATCTCCATCACCCGCCCCATTGGCGTGTGGTCGTGCGCATACCAGGCCTCCAGACGCATGCGGTAGGCACACCCCTGGCGGAACGTGAACACCGAACGCCCGGCCACATCACGCGCACTGTGCACCGGTGGATGCTCAGGGCTGGTGATCAGCACCAGCCGTTCCTCGCACAACGGCACGCCATCGAGCCCGGCCAGCCCCGGCGGGCCATCCACCAACGCGGCGTCCAGGCGGCGCTCGAGCAGGCCCTGCAACAACTCGCCACTGGGCGCGGCCTGCACCTGCAGGTTCACTGCCGGATAGGCCTGATGGTACCGCGCAAGCAACGCCGGAAGCTGGATGGCCGCCGTGCTGTACATGGTCCCGATGATGAAGTCCCCGGCTGGCTGACCGCCCTGCACCGCCGCCATGGCTTCATCGCGCAGTACCGAAAGCCTGTGCGCATAGTCCAGCAACACCTTGCCGGCCGGCGACAGCTGCAAGCGCTGACGCTCGCGCAGGAACAACTCCACGCCCAGCTGCTCCTCGAGCTGACGCAGGCGCGTCGACAGGTTCGACGGCACCCGGTGCAGGCGCTCGGCGGCGCGAGTCACTGAACCCTCCTCGGCGACGGCCTGGAAGATTCGCAATTGGCTGAAGTCCACGACATTCTCCAAAACAGAACAACTTGATCATCATTATTCAATTTTATTGAAAGTCAAGAACTCCTAACCTGCCATCCATCGCTTACCACTGCGCAGGAGTCTTACCATGTCGCCCCTACTGCAACTCATGGCCAGTGCCGTCGCACTGATGATGGCCATGGGCATCGGCCGCTTCGCCCTGACCCCGCAGATGCCCCGCCTGATTGCCGAGGGCCAGTTCGACCTGACAGCCGGCGGCCTGGTGGCCGCTGCCAACTATCTCGGCTATTTTCTGGGCGCCGTGGACGGCATGTTCGCCCGCCACCCGCACCAGGTGCGCCTGCGCCTGCATGCCGGGCTGTGGCTGTGCGTGCTGCTGACCCTGGCCTCCTGGGCTGCCAACGGATTCTGGAGCCACCTGCTGCTGCGCTTCGGCACCGGTGTGGCAAGCGCCTGGGCATTGGTGATGCTGACCAGCCTCAGCCAGCACGTGGCCAGCAGCCATGGTCGCGCGCGACTCGGCGCCTTGGTGTTCGCAGGCCCAGGCGTGGGAATCGCCGTCACCGGTTTCCTCGCGCTCGGTGCGCACCTGCTCAGCCTCGATTCGGCGGCGCTGTGGTTGGTGTACTCGGTGGCCGCGCTGGTGATGCTGCTGGCTGTGCTGCCGTGGCTGCCGCGCGCTCATCTGCTGAAGCCTGCGACCAACACCGCAGCGGTACAGGCTCCACACCAGCGCAGCATCGCCCGTCTGGCGGTGGTCTATGCGTTGTACGGCATCGGCTACATCCTCCCCGCCACCTTCCTCTCGCAGATGGCCAGCCAGCAATTCCAGGGGCAGTGGCTTGCCGACCTGTTCTGGCCCGGCTTCGGCCTTGCCGCAGCGCTTGGCGTGGTGATCGTCAGCCTGCGCGGCCCGGGTCGCACCAGCGTCTGGCTGACCGCCACACTCTGGCTGCAAGCCTTGGGCGTGCTGGCCTGCCTGCTGGGCGGCGGTATCGGACTGGGGCTCGGGGTACTGCTGTGCGGTGCGCCGTTCCTGGCCTGCATGCAGTTGGTGATGCAGCGTTCGCGAGAGCTCGCGCCCCACGCCACCCAGCGCAACGCCGGCCTGCTGACCGCCTGCTTCGCCCTCGGCCAACTCAGCGGCCCCTTGCTGGCCGCGCTGAGCAACCACTTCAGCGGCGGGCTGCAACCCGCACTGTTGCTGGCGGCTGCGGGGCTGGGGGTCGCCGGGTTGCTGGTGGCGACAAGCAGATCGGATCAACGCGCTGCCGAGCAACTGGCGACCACAGTGTAGGAGCAGCTGTCTCGCTCAACATCTAAAGGTCAGCCCAATCCCTGTGGGAACAACTGTCTTGCTCAAAATCTAAAGACCAGCCCAATCCCTGTGGGAGCGGGCTTGCCCGCGAACACGGGCGTAGCCCGTGCCAGGCAGCGCGATATCTTCTTCGCGGGCAAGCCCGCTCCTACAGGGTCGAGGCGGTTTCGTAGCCGGGCAGTGGCCTCAATGCACCGAGTTACGCCCAACCTCCAGGTCGTTCAGCAACGCCTTGGCCATCGCGCTCAGGTAGTGCAGTGCGGTGATGCTCACCGGGTCCACCTGTTCCTGCTCGCTCAATTCGCGGACACAGCCAAGGATCACCGACACTTCTTCAAGCACCCGCTCGAAAGGAATGCCAGGCTGTACGCGGTACATGTCCAGGAAAGTCGCCACACCGGCGGTGGTGTAGCCATCGGATAGATCAGTCATGTTCACGTTTCCTCACTGTGGTGCGGGGAACGTGCTTAAGGCGGGGTGGATCGGGGACGAGCTTTTTCATGGGGTCAAATCTCACGTCTGGTCAGAGATATCACCACCCCACTCTTTCTCACGGAATTAGGGTGGCAACCGTGCACGGAGTGAGAAACCGAGGACGTGAGAGCCCGGCCGGACCGAAGCCCGTCCGCACACGGCTGCCATAAAGAAGTGCCGCTGCCACGTCGTCGGGTTTCTCACGCCCGGTCGCCAAATGACGACCCGGCGAAGTTATCCCTGACGCATTTCCACGACAATTAAGACGCTTCCGCAAGCCGCGTAGGATAGATCCTAACGACTCAAAACCTGACACCGGCGCCCGAGAATTAGGAAAAATCAGACACGCCACAGCCCGCCTTACCCCACCGCCCGACGCAACTGCCGCCGCACCCAAGGCTCGGCACTCACCAGCACCACACCACCGAGCACCATCACCGCCCCCACCACGAAGTTCACGCTCAGCGGCTCATCCAGCAACAACACCCCGAACGTCACCCCGAACAACGGCGTGATGAACGAAAACACCGCCAGGTTCGACGCCAGGTACTGGCGCAGCAACCAGAACCAGGTCAGGTAACTGAAGAACGACACCACCAACCCCTGGAACAGCACGCTGCCCAGTGCCAACGGCGTGAACGACACCGCACCGATCTGCCCGCTGAACAACGCCATCAGCAGCAAGCCGACGAAGCCCACCATCAGCTGATAGAACAGCGTCAAGGTCGCCGGCGCCTCCGACAGCCGCGAAGCCCGCACCACCACCGTGGTCGCACCCCACATCAGCCCGGCCAGCACCGCCATGGCATCGCCGAGCAGCACCCGCCCATCGAGTTGATCCAGCGACAGCCCGCCCGCAAAGGCCAGGGCAATCCCGGCAAACGCCAGCGCAATCCCCAGCCACTGCAACAAACGCAGACGCTCGCTGGGCAATATGAAGTGCAGCCCCAGCGCGGTGAACACTGGGGCCGTATAGAGAAATACCGACATATGCGCCGCCGAGGTCAGCTTCAGCCCCTCGGCGATGAACAGGAACTCCAGCCCGAACAACGCCCCGGCCAGCAAACCCGCGCGCCAGGTGCTGCCCAACTGCGCCCAGCCGCCCCGCCAGCACATCAGCAGCCCGACCAGCACTGCAGCGATACCGGAGCGAAACGCCGCCTGCATCACCGGCGCGATATCCACGGCAGCCCATTTGATCATCACCTGCTGGGAGCCCCAGATCAGGCACAACCCCAGCATCACCTGCAGGGCAAAAGCGTCAGTGTTCTTGCGGGCCGCGCTCATGGGCGGGCCTCGTAGCGGGTCAGGGGCATGGGCAACGCTCGGCAGTCGGAAAATGGATCCATTGCCGATTATCGGTGCGCCCGCCCTGCCGATACCAGCCTAAATCGCACCTGGCGTGATCTGCGGCTTGCTTGAGACCTGATCGAAGGTGGACTCATCCAGCGCATCTGCCTGCTGATCCAGCTTCAAGCGTGGGCTGTCCGCTCCTGGAATCGCGCTGTCGATGAGGCTGAGCAGGCGCGAGCCGCGCTCGGTGAGCACGAAGTTTTCACCGTTGCCGCCATCCTCTTCAGGTCGGCTTTCGATGAAGCCGCGTTGGAACAGCAGCTTTTCGTATTCACAGGCGCGGGTTTTCAGCTGATCCAGATCGCCCACCGGCTGGCCTTTGGCGGCCATCGCCGCAGCATGCTGCTCGGCGTAGGGGCGTGGCGTGAAGCTTTGACCTGCGCCGTTCTGCACCTCGTGCAGCAAGCGTTCGATCAGGTCCCAGTCGTAGGTGCTCATGGCAGTGGCCTCTTGCTGTGGACGGTGGGTACACAGCATGGGACCGGAGGCGTTGGAGGTCCGTTCAAATCATTGACAGGACACGGCTGGAGTCGGCTGGGCCTGCGAACAGGCGCCTACGGGACTTCGGACTGACTGTTTTCATGTACGCGAGAAAAGCCTTCTCTGCAGTTCCCAAAACAGATCAACACGACTCATCTGAGCTGTGCTGAAATAGCCGACCGCTGCGCCAGACGCCGTAAAGCACGGCCCTAACCCTTGCGGGTTAAGCATGTACAAGCTTCAAACAAACCCGTCATGACCGTTGCCAGCGTGGCGCAATGCCCTCGCAGAACGGAATTTCGCTGAGCGACCCGCCGCCTGGAACCGCGGAGTCTCGCTCAAGGATCAAAATAAGGAATTGCAATGAATCTCTTTCTGGTGCTCTGGATCGTTATCCTGGCGATGACTGCTTATGCAGCCAAAAGCCGCGGCCGCTCAGTGCCAAGATGGATTGCGATCGGTTTTTTCTTTCCTGGCCTGGCATTGATCACCGTGCTGGTACTGCCACGACGAGCAAAAACTGGCGTTGACGGCCTGGTGCACGAAGATCTGCGCCCTTGCCCCTCCTGCGCACAGGACATAAAGGCCTCAGCCTCACGCTGCAAGCACTGCGCAGCGGAAGTAGAGCCCATAGCGTTGAGAGAGCGCAGTGGTTGGGTAGCACGTATTACTGCTGAAACCGACGAAGAATTTGAACGTCTCGCCAAGCAGATCGAACTGATGGACATTCCCGCGATTCTCGATGAACCCCCTCACCTGTTCGCCGGCCCGTTCGAAGAAAAAGCCCAGGCGCGCAATACACTGAATTACCTGAAGTCAGATCTTGGGATCGATGGGCTTGTGACGTGGCGATCGGTGTCGAGGGAGCAAGAAGCCTGAGCATTCGCGCCTCCACTGAAAGGTAAGTCCATTCGGGCTACGACATGAACTTTCAGCGCCCCTCAGACCTCAACCGGATAACCCCGCCATGAGGCCAAGCTCATGAACACTCTATGCCGCATCACCCTGCTCGCCACCCTGTCCTGCGCCCTGCCCGCCTGGGCCTGCACACCGGAAGAAGCCACGCAAAAGCGCGAGGAACTGGCCAAGCTGGTGACTCAACTGACCGAGCAGAACCCGCAGAAGGCCAAGGAGATCAACGACGAACTCCAGAGCATGGAGCTGGGGACGGCAAGCAAGGACTTGCCGGACAAATGCCAACTGATCGACAAGCGGGTGAAGGAGTTGAAAGAGGCGGAGCAAAAGGCGGGCTGAATCAAGCAGCCTGACAGCCTTTGTGGGAGCGGGGTTCGGCGCCCCGACTTGTCCCACGCTCGGACGCGAAGCGGCCGCAAACCAGGCAGCCGGGATGTTTCTGGAACACCACGGTGACTGGGTTGCGGCCGCTTCGCGCCCGATCGCGGCACAAGGCCGCTCCCACAGGGGTGGGGGGGGGTTATTCTGCCTTCGGCGTACGCTTCTTCAGCGGTGCCAGGCCATCGGAGCTGGCCAGCGGCGCGTTCGGGCGCGGCTTGGCGGTTGGTTTGCGCTTGGCGGCGGTCTTCTTCTCGCCGGTCTTCTTGTCGACCTTTTTCTTCTTCGCGCCCACTGCCTTGCCCGAAGCCTTGACCTTCTTCGGCCCGCTGTAGGTGCCCTTGACCTCCTTGATGACGCGGCGCTCGAACTGCTGCTTGAGGTAGCGCTCGATGCTCGACATCAGGTTCCAGTCGTTGTGGGTGATCAGCGAGATCGCCAAACCTTCGCCACCGGCACGGCCGGTACGGCCCACGCGGTGCACGTACTCGTCACCACTGCGCGGCATGTCGAAGTTGATCACCAGGTCCAGGCCGTCGATGTCCAGGCCACGGGCCGCCACGTCGGTGGCCACCAGCACCTTGGAGCTGCCCTGCTTGAAGCGCTCGATGGCCAGCTTGCGGTCCTTCTGGTCCTTCTCGCCGTGCAGGACGAAAGCCTTCACATCCTTGGCCACCAGGTGACCATAAATGCGGTCGGCCAGGGCGCGGGTGTTGGTGAAGATGATCGCCTTGTCGAAGGTCTCGTTGGCCAGCAGCCACTGCACGATCGCTTCCTTGTGCTGGTCGTGGTCGGCAGTGATGATCTGCTGACGGGTGCCTTCGGCGAGTTGCGAGACGCTGTTGAGCATCAGGTGCTCAGGATCCTTCAATACCTTGCCGATGATGTCGCGCAGCGCCGCACCGCCGGTGGTGGCGGAGAACAGCAGGGTCTGCTCGCGGTTCTCGCACTCCTTGCACAGGCGCTCCATGTCTTCGGCAAAGCCCATGTCGAGCATGCGGTCGGCTTCGTCGAGGATCATCACCTGCACGTGGGAGAGGTCGAGGTTGCCGGCATTGAGCTGTTCGAGCAGGCGACCTGGCGTGCCGATCAGCACGTCCGGCACCTTGCGCAGCATCGCCGCCTGTTCCTTGAAGTCTTCACCGCCGGTGACCAGGCCGGACTTGATGTAGGTGAACTGCGAGAACAGTTGCACCTGCTTGAGGGTCTGCTGCGCCAGCTCGCGGGTCGGCAGCAGGATCAGCGCACGGATCTCGACCCGTGGCCCGCTCAGGTCGACCAGGCGGTTGAGCAGCGGCAGCACGAAGGCGGCGGTCTTGCCGCTGCCGGTCTGCGCCGTGACCCGCAGGTCACGCCCTTGCAGGGCCAGGGGAATGGCCGCCGCCTGCACCGGGGTCGGCTCGACAAATTTCAGCTCGGCCACGGCTTTGAGCAGGCGTTCGTGCAGGGCGAATTGGGAAAACACGGGTGTACCTCAGACAGATGCGGACAATTCGGTTGCATAGGGTAACGTTTTCCGCAGCTGTAGCCGAATTTCTTTTGGCAACATTCGCGGTTTCCGCGCTCTAATGGCGCTCCGTTCGACCCACTGAATGCATTGATTACATGGATATCCAACGAATCTGGCACGACACCCTGGACCTCTGGGGCACCCTCGACCAACACCCAATGCTGCACGCCTCCCTCGGCGTGCTGGTCCTGCTGCTGGTCTCGCTGCTGGTCGGCCGCCTGGCGCGCTTCCTGCTGCTGCACAGCACCCGCCTGCTGGCCCGCCAGCCGCCGCTGCGCTGGCTCGACGACCTGCGCCACAACAAGGTCTTCCACCGCCTGGCGCAGACCACGCCGTCACTGATTCTGCAGTTCGGCCTGAAACTGGTGCCGGAGCTCTCGGCCACCGCCCAGCATTTTCTCGGCAACCTGGCCCTGGCCGTCACCCTGCTGTTCCTCACCCGCGCCCTGTCGTGCCTGCTCGACGGCCTGCTGGACATCTACGCCCGTACCGAACACGCCCGTACCCGCTCGATCAAGGGCTATGTGCAACTGGCGAAGATGGTGCTGTGGGTGTTCAGCGCCATCGTCATCGTCGCCACCCTGATCGACCGCTCGCCGCTGTTGCTGCTGTCGGGCCTGGGTGCGATGTCGGCGGTGCTGTTGTTGGTGTACAAGGACACCCTGCTGTCGTTCGTTGCCAGCGTACAGCTCACCAGCAACGACATGCTCCACGTCGGCGACTGGATCGAAATGCCCCAGGTCGGCGCCGACGGTGATGTGATCGACATCACCCTGCACACGGTCAAGGTGCAGAACTTCGACAAGACCATCGTCTCCATCCCCACCTGGCGCCTGATGAGCGAGTCGTTCCGCAACTACCGCGGCATGCAGCAGTCCGGCGGCCGTCGCATCAAGCGCAGCCTGTTCATCGACGCCACCGGCGTGCGCTTTCTCACCCTCGAAGAAGAACAGCGCCTGGGCGGCGTACGCCTGCTCGGCGACTACCTGGCCACCAAGCGCAAGGAGCTGCACGACTGGAACGAAGCCCAGGGCCTGGTCGCCGAACTCTCGGCCAACCGCCGCAAGCTGACCAACATCGGCACCTTCCGCGCCTTCGCCCTGGCCTACCTGAAAAACCACCCCGACGTGCATCCGAACATGACCTGCATGGTCCGCCAGATGCAGACCAGCGCCGAGGGTGTGCCGCTGGAGATCTACTGCTTCACCCGCACCACGGTGTGGGCCGAGTACGAACGGATCCAGGGGGATATCTTCGATTATTTGCTGGCGGTGTTGCCGGAGTTCGGCTTGAGTCTGTATCAGCAGCCTAGCGGCAGTGATATGCGCTCGGGGCTGGCGGCGCGGGTTGAGCGGATGAGCGAGGTCTGAAAGCCTCTGTGGCGAACATTGTGGGACCAACTGCCTTGTTCAAAATCTAAAGACCAGCCCAATCCCTGTGGGGGCGGCGGTTCGGCGTCCCGACTTGTCCCGCGAAAGAGCCGCAACGCGGCCCCCTGCAATCAAAAGCCAAGCATCACTAGCCAGGCTGCCCCACCAATTCAATCACCCTTCCACACTCCTCCGCCGTCAACCGACTGATGATGCGGATCGCCTGATGAATCCCCGCTGCACCTCGAACACTCAATTGCGGATTGTGCTCGCACTCCAGCAACTCATCCTGCTGAGCCAGGGCCTCGCCCAGTAGCTCCAGGGTCCACGCGTAAGATTGGATTGTGGAAAGCCGTTCATGGTCAGTCATGAGGCACCTGCTTCGCTTCGCGCGTGAACGGGCTGTGAGGGAGGTAGAAACGATGGGCTCGCGATACCGGAAGCGGTAAGCAGTGGCGGCGCGCGAATGCGAGGATCCTCGACGGATGTGCAGTGGTCATGCATGAGTTCCTTTCGTTGTGGAACTGCCACCGCTCGCGGCCAAGCAAGTTGAGGTGGCAGCAGTACGCGGGTTGGCCGACCGGGACGAAAGGAGCCCGGCACACCCGAAGGTGTCCCGCGCACCACTGCCATGACTCGACATCACGGGCACAAAAAAAGCGCCTGCGATGACGATTTGGCGCTGATGCGCCTTTCGATTCCGACCGGCCAAGGTCGTATCGCCGATGCTTCGGCGACTGGGGGAATTTATCTGGGTGTGGGGGATGGTGCAAGTTGGGAATGGTGAGGAGGGAAAGAATCGTCGCTCCAATCAAGTCAGGGCAGATGATGGCGTTTGGCCTTGCTTCGAGATAAGCTCGAGCTTCAGATCATTCAAGGAAGACTATGAACAAGTTCATTGCTGTGGTTGGAATGTGCCTTATGCTGGGTGCTTGCGCTACTTCCCATTACACCGCAGGCCGCGACTTTCCCTCGGCGAGTGTAGCGAGCATTACCAAAGGCAAGACCACGACTACTGAGCTGAAAGCGCTTTTCGGTGAGCCTTACATGAAGAGTGCCGTGAGCGAAACCGACGAGAAGTGGATCTATACCTACACAAGTGGCTCTGCCCATGCCCAGAGCTACGTGGTGACAATGAACGTCACCACCACAGGCACACAGAAGACACTCGATGTCTTGATCCGGAATGATGTAGTCATCAACTACACATTCAGCGAAGGCCCCGCTCCTGGCAGCAGTACAGCCACCTATTGATGAGGAAGGCACCGGATTGGACAGAACGTATGCCTATGTTGATGAGTCAGGAAACCCTGACCTAGACACATCAAAGGCTGGTAGCTCTGGCTTTTTCGTAGTTTGCTCCATTCTCGTGGCGGAGGAAGACCTCCAAGCGGCCTACAAACATGCCGAGGAGCTTCGCCACCAGCATTTCCAGACAGGCGAAATCAAGTCTAATAAGGTACGAGCCAAGGACGCTGAGCGACGTGCTCGTATCTTGGCCGACCTGGCAAAGCTTCCGATCAAACTCTATTTCTTGGTCGTTGATAAGGAGCGCATTTACAAAGACGGAGGGCTGCAATTCAAGACCTCATTCGTAAAGCATATCAACGGATTGCTATACGGGCGGCTTTTCAGGAACTGCCGTAATCTACAGATGGTCGTGGATGAGCATGGTGGAGTTGAGTTTCAGGAGAGTCTGAAGGCATACGTCCAGGATCGCTACGTAGATGACCTCTTCGGAGACGACCAAGCGTTCCAGACGAAATCCAGCAAAGACGATGTCCTGATTCAGGTCGCTGATTTCTTCGCGGGTTCGATAGCCCAAATCTACGAAAAGAAGACTGTTGGTGATATGGCTGAGGTCTACAAAAAGATACTCCGCGAGCAAACCCTAGGCCTTCTGGAATGGCCTCCAAAATTCAATTCGTTACTAGCTCCAGCGATGGATGAGTCCAGCTACGCGGACTACCAGGTACATCAGGAAGCTCTCCGCCAGGCAGGCCTCTTCATAGAGAAGGCCGGCCAGTACCCGGACGAGGATGAACGTCTGCAGATCAGCATTCTGGACTACCTTAGATTCCAGAGCGAGTTCGTCACGAAGGACTACATTCCTACAGCCGAAATTCTGGCTCATCTGGGTGAAAGAGGCTTTGGCGACCTGTCGGAACAGCGGGTGCGGTCAAGTGGTATTGCGAAACTTCGGGACGCTGATGTCATCATCACGAGTACATCTAAAGGCTATAAAATCCCCCAGACAAGAGCTGACATCAATGACTTCATGGAAATGGCGTCTGGTGTAGTAGTGCCGTATCCGATCCATAAACCCCACCTGCCCACCAGTGGCGTAGAGGTTTACCGTGGCATCTCTGGCGAGCAATTCCGTGGCAGCAGAGCTTCGTAGTCCGCTACGGACGAGGCGTGCGGCAAACGTTCCAGTACGTGGCGCAGCCACGTATACGGCTCTTGGCCATTGATCTTGGCGGTCTCGACCAAGCTATAGATCTTCGCGCTGGCACTGGCGCCGTTAACGGTATCGCTGAATAGCCAAGCCTTGCGTCCGATCACAAACGGCTTGATCGCTCTTTCGGCGGCATTGTTGTCGATCGGCAAGTAACTCGCTTCGACATAACGCTCCAGCCGACTCCAGTGGTTCGCCAGATAATGCACTGCCTTGCCTAATGCGCTCTGCGGCGTCACATGCGATTGGGTTTTGTCCAGCCAGCTTTTCAGTTGCGCCAGGATCGGCAGACTTTTCTCCTGTCGACCGGTAAACCGCTGTTCATCGCTGACATCCTTAAGCTCGCGCTCGATCCCGTAAAGCTTGTTGATCATCGTCAGCGCGATATCGGCACGTCCGGTTTTACCCTTGGGCTGAACTTTTTGAGCGTCCACGAACTTGCGTCGCGCATGAGCCATGCACGCCAAACGTTCCACGCCCGGCTGCAGCGCCAAGGCGTTGTAGCCGGCGTAATCGTTGGTCATGACATACCCGCGATAGCTTTCCAGCAGGCGCAGCGGCACGTCCTGCGCTCGACTGGAGGTGTAATCAAACAACACGACTTTGCGATCCGGTGGGCCGCTGGCCTGCACCCACATCCAGGACTGACTGGTAGGGTCTCGATCCGGTTCTTTCAACACCTGGACGCGGGTTTCATCGCAGTGGATCACCGGACTTTCCAGTAACCGATCACGCATCAGGTTCAGCAGTGGCTGAAAATGTTCGCTGCACTGGATCACCCAGCGAGCCAAAGTCTGTCGCGGGATCTCGATGCCGTGGCGGCTAAGTACCGTTTCAAACCGATGCAGCGGTAAACCGTCGACATACTTGGTGGTCAGCAGCATGGCCAGCACGCTGGGGCTGGCCATGCTTTTCTCGATCAGTTGAGCGGGCTTGTCAGCCGTGACCGGCGCTGCTTCGCAGCCCCGGCATGCGTAGACCCTGCGGATATGTTTGATGACGCGGATCTGCATCGGCACAATATCCAACTGTTCGCTCGTTTCTTCCCCGATGGCATGTTTGCGGCAACCGCAGGCACAAGTCAGTTCGTGCTCGGGCAGTTCGTGGATGACTTCGATACGCGGCAGATCGGCTGACAACGGCTTGCGTTTGCCCCGCCGTGCTGTCGGTACAACGACTTCCTCATCAGCGTCACCGACTGACGGCATCGGCTCGCTTTCAGGTTCGTTGAACAAGGCCAATTGCGGCGTATTGGGCTCCGCGGTTTGCTCGGACTTGCGCCCAAACAGGCGGTCGCGCAACAGTTTGATCTGTTCTTTCAGGTCGACGATGTGGGTCTGGTAAGCCTGAGCCGATTCCTGCTGGCGATTGAGCGCCTCAAGCAGCAGTTGCTTGAGTAAGACAGGATCATCAGGAAGGTCATCGGGCAGAGAAATCATGGCCCGGATTATACCGGGTCATGCGACGTAGCGCGGCGTCAAAACTTGATGAGGACGATTGCGCCAGAGATCAAAACCGTCGAGCAGCCAGTTGAGTTCCTGGGCGGTCAGAATGATCGGCTCGTCGGTGGCATCCGGCGATGTTTTGAAACGCTCGGACTCAAGGCGCTTGAGCCAAAGGCAGAAGCCGTTGCGTTCCCAATACAAGATCTTCACGCGGTTGCGAGATTTGTTGAGAAAGACGAAAAGCACCGGATCGAATACCGCCACTTTTATGTCCAGCTCGACCAACGCTGCGAGGCCGTCTATGGATTTTCGGAAGTCCACGGGCTTGGGGTAGAGGTACACTTTTCCACGTTGGTATCGGGTCGCATCATGGTGTGCGGGCTCCAGAAAGAGATCGGGAGCACAGCATCGGAGATCAGATGAGCGCTTTGAATGTGGGGTTCATGGAGCGCTTACAGAGCAAATGATGGGGTCGTACGGTGTTTACATCGAGAGGTTGACCAAGAAGGTCGAAGCGCGTCTGCAGGATATCGAAGCGATCTACAACCTCGACTTGGGCGTCGAATTCGAACTCGCCCTTTGCGCCTTGCTGGAGGATGTGTTACCTGCAAAGTATGGGGTTAGCTTGGATGAGTTTTGCGCGCTTTAAATGTCGGAACCCTGCATGCGAACCCGTTCGTACCGCAGCCAAGAACAGCTCTACGTCGAATGGCTTACCGCACACAGGCGGCCTACGCTCTGCGATGGTTAATGCTGGCCACACAATGGGAGAAGTGGAATGACGAAGGACGCCGAACACCCCCTCACTGAGCTGATCTCCATCGCAGCCAAGGCTGGAATTGGATTGCTCCCCGGAGGAGGTTTGCTGACAGCGGGCTATGAAGGGTTGCAGCTGCTTAGTAACCAAGCGGCTGCGCAGATGGAGCGCCGGGCTGAAAAACGTTACCAGGAATTTATCCAAAGCGTCTTCGCTGGGGAGGTTACTCCAGAGGTCACGGAGCACCTGACAGCAGATGACTACACCGCTTTGCTGTCAGGTTGCATGGCAGATATGGAAAACGAGAAGGCCAAGTACTATGGGCGCCTGGCTGCAGCCATTGGTCGTGGCGAGGTACGAGGGAAGAGCAGACGTTTCCTGATCATTACGCTCAGTCAGGTTTCGGAGGAGCAACTGCAGATGCTCCGCAGATCCTATGTCGCGATCCGCTTTGACCTGAAACCGAGCCGAGGTAACGGTCATGTTGATCCTGTTGATATACTGCACCTGAGTGACCCGGTACAAAAGCATGAATACGATGAGCTGGCTTCAAGGTTGATGTACGTTGATAAAAAACTGACTGAACTAGCTGAGGAATTGGTTCGGGCATGTTTTACAACTGAAGAGCTCAAACCATCCGCCATTGGATATGTTGCCTGGTTCCCAAAGCTTGTGGATATTATCTTCGACTCAAACCAATTCACTTTGGTTGAGTCGTTAATAAACGGTTTTTGGTTGGAGGCAATTCGCACCTCAAACCGTTCAGTTGCCGTAATTGATCGTCCTGCAATTGCGAATTTTGCCTCTCCGCACGTCATGGTGGTGGGATCGGAGGCTGCACCTGAATATCTGATAGCGCTCAAGGCACGCCTAAAAAATAATGATGTGTTGTTTGTATGCTTGCATGACCATGTGTTGCACATACAAGCCCATTATCCAGACAGCACCATTATTAATGCCGAAGGGTGGAGTATTCCTCAAATCACTGAAGCAGTGGTGGATCATGTGAAAACGACCAATGGCCTGTTAGAAGTCGGATAGCGAGGGCGCAGATGCTGAATCGCGGGCGTTGAGAAATAGATAATGCGAGGCGGGGAGGTATGCAGCTGTTAAGGGATTGCAGTTGGCATCCACCGCCCTATCCAATATCGGCCAAAAAGCAGCTCTTGATGCGACTGCGCTCTGCCGTTAGGAGCCCATCCTGACGGGCTTCTAGGGTCGATAGCGGACGTTTATGGGTTACCCCTCACTCCGCTAGATACCTGCATGAGACACTTCGACCTCAGCAGACCTAATCCTGCCGTGCGGCGTAACCCACTTGCAATAGACACGCTCAGTGCGAATCGAGTAGTTTCTTAGAGATCTTAGATTAATCGTTATGGACAATTTGATTCCGGAAAAGGAGTGAAGAAATTAGAAATTGGTATATCTATATTTTAAAGCTTGAGCTGAACTCATGGTACGTGGGTACAGCTAAAGGGTTGAGATCAAGGCTGCGAAGCCATGGTAAAAAAAGCCCTTACTCTACATTAAATAACAATGGCGCCATCAAATATACAGAGCGCGGCCTCACGGGAAAGAGAAAAGCAACTCATTTACATGCGGTCTTTAGATCAATTGGCGACTGTTACTGGGTGACAGAAATTGAAAATACCATCACTGTAGCCATGGGACAAAAGTATGGCTTCGATAAAGTTAGGGGCGGATCTATAATTCACCCTTGGAATCAAAGGCTAAGCGACATTAAAATGGAAGACCTAATTCGACGATTTAGTTGCAGTGATATTAGGCTTAAATACAAGCTAAACGAAATAAATTTAACTCAAGAAAAGCCATTTATCTTCCCGCTTACTCGGCGAAGGAATACATAGCAAGGCATTCAAGCACGCTCGCCGTACGCGCTTTCAGCGCGCCAGCCCAGTCCCAGTGAGACTGTCCGCCTTTGGCCGTTTGCCGCCCTGAACGAAGGGCAGCTTCGGGCCATTTCCTGCCGGTCAAGACGTAGGCGTGCGCTGGATACATCCGATGCAAATGGCTGATCAAGTCGAATGCAAACAGGTGGTCAAATCAGTGCAATTACGCTGCTAAGAAACCGTTCATAGAAATCCTGGGTTAGCTGGACGGCTTGATCATACTGAAAATGCTGTCAACTCTACGCACCTCAACGGCGCGTATCCGAGCCCACTGAGCAAGGCTCTGCTCCAGCGTATTCATTCGCAGCCAACCTTGAAGCGTAAGAACGTCGGTGGGTTCCAATGCAAAGGGAGCAATTGGACGAGGAGTGCCGGAACCATCTCAGGGCGCGGAGCGCACAGTATATCGTCACACGTAAGAAAATGAACTAACCGCTCACGACGCTGGCGGGGATACACCGAGGCACCGTCAATGCTGCCGTTTAACAACGGACGGGTATTTTCTAATAAACTCATATCAAGAGCTTATTGGAGTCGCCGCAATGCCCAAAGCATACGCCTACGTCAGATGGTCAACCGCCGAGCAAGGGGAGGAAGGCCGGGACAGTCACGACCGCCAGACCAACCCGCTCGGAGCCTTTACGAAGACCACAGGCATCCCCGTAGTAGAAACCATCATCGACAAGGGAGTCTGTGACTTCAAGGGTGCCAATGCCCGTATAGGCCAGCTAAAAGGTTTGTTGGAAAGGATCGAAAGCGGCGAGATCGACCGTGGTGAAACGATTCAGTTGAACTCATCCAGTCGACTCTAAAACAAGGCATTAGCCTACACACCGTCATCGATCAAAAGATCTAGCCTAACAACCGGTTCAAATCTTTCGCTACACTCACTGACACCGGCTAAAACCTTCCTGAAATTAGTACACACCGCATAGTTTAGAAGTGAGCCACTATGAACGTAGAAGATATTTTTGAAATAGCATTCGAAAATGCCGTAGAGAAGCACGGGGGATCTTCATGTGAATATATTTCCGACTGCCTAGAGCAATCCGGCTACATCGCAACATTCCACTACTACAGAAATGAAGATAATAAATCATGCGTAAAATTCTTGCTGCAGAATTTTAATCGAGATGATGTTTTTTTTGATAACTTTTACGCAACAAGAAAGTCAAAAGACGAAAAAAGGCAAGACACCATTGATTATTTAAAGAAAGAATGGGGCATAGGTCTTCCAACTTCGTATGAAGACATGAATGAATTGGATGGCATGGCAGGACTATCAAAATACATATCTAATTCATACTTAAGAAATACAGACCCCGATGAAATAGAATATCTATTTCTAGCAGTAATTCACCCTTTAATAGATTATATAAAAACCAGCCTAACTTACTTGAAAGATGGGAAAGAATTTTTCTCTGATTACGAAAAAATAGTAGGCATCTTCCTTAATATATACTTCATGTCCGAAGGCTTTAAAGTGATTCGGCAAGTGTCAGATGCTACGAGCCAGCACAGAAGAGACTTTCATGTACGTATAAAGGATACGGACAGCCGTCTTTTCAACAAGTTAATTGACGATACTGGATGTAAGTCAATAATCGTAGAATGCAAGAACTCGAAAAAATTAGAGCAATTGATGATCGCAGTAAATCAAATCAACCGATACTCAAACTCAGCTCGCTTCGGAAAATTCGGCCTTATATTTGTCAGGAGTAAAGGCAATCCATTTAAACTGACCGACTACGTACACAGCCCTTGCACCAATTTGATATTTGACGACCAGGACATACTAAATATACTGAATGACATTGAATCGGCACTTAATAGATTTAAACGCCACAAAGACAAAAACACTTTAAGTAGAGATATAAGTGCTTGCTCTGACATATATGATCGTTACCAAGAGCTTTGTGAAAAAGCTCATTAGCACTCTTTAAGAACAATTACTCCTGAATTAGTGAAAGAAAGCTTTATCTCACAGGCAGCAAGCCTCCGAGTTTCTAGTTTCCCGAGCTCTTGATTAATTATCTTTTTTTAATCACGCTCAGCTTTGCCATATGTACCGAGCTGATGATGGCCACTGCGGTTTTTGTCCACTTGAACGGCTTAGCTGAATGCTCGTTATGAGCACTGATGAACTGGCGGATCACACTGGTGAGACACCTCGATACAGCGCGCGTCTCTCCAGCTGTGAAAACCAGCCTTCCACCGCGTTTAGCCAGGACGCACTGGTCGGCGTGAAGTGCAGCTTAAAGCGTGGGTGTTTTTCCAGCCAGGCCTTGATCGCTGAGGTTTTGTGGGTCGAACTGTTGTCCAGGATCACATGGAGATCCAGCTCGGCAGGCGTGTTGTTATCAATCTGGCGGAGGAAATCCAGGAGCTCCTTGGCCCGATGCCGCTGGTTAATCCGGCCCATGACTTCACCGGTCATGATGTCGAACGCGGCGTTTAGGCTCGCCGTGCCATGGCGCTTGTAATCATGGGTTCGCCGCTCGATCTGTCCAGGCCGACGTTGCAGCATTTGCTGAGTACGATCCAGTGCCTGGATCTGAGTTTTCTCGTCAACCGACAGCATTATGGCGTTGTCCGGAGGGCGCAGATAGAGCCCGACCACATCAATGACCTTCTCAGCGAAATGCGGATCGTTTCTGATCTTGAATGTCTTCAGACGGTGCTGTTTGAGATCGGACGCAGCCCAGATCTGCCGGACTTGCCAGGTGGTGACGCAAGCGTACTTGGCCATCAACCGGACGCTCCAGTGCGTGGCTGCCTTGGGAACCCGACGTGTGGTCGGGATCAGGATTTCTTTGATTTTCTCAGCGCCCAGCTTCAAAGGCTGGCCGCCGCGCGGCAGGTCGTTCAGGCCCTCGATGCCCGCCTCCAGATAACGCTTTCGCCACTTGGACACGGTCGGTGTCATGATCTGTAACTGCCTACAGATGGCTATGGGCGTCACCCCGTCATTGAGCAAAAGCAGTATCCGAGCCCACTGAGCAAGCCTCTGCTCCAACGCACTCATTCGCAGCCAACCTTGAAGCGTAAGAACGTCGGTGGGTTGCAATGCAAAGGGGGCGATTGGACGAGGAATGCCGGAACCATCTCAGTGCGAAGAGCGCACAGTATATCGTCACACGTAAGACAATGAACTAACCGTTCACTACACCAGGCTGAAACTATAACTAATGGAGATAAATTAATAGAAAGCTGACGCCTCTGAAGCCAGTTACACAAGGCAGCTTGCAGTTGCAAGTTCAAATTCTTTGCACATCAAATTTTCCCTATAGAAAGCATCTTGCTAACAAAAATAGCCAACAGAATAAGGGTAACCAAAGAAAAAACCAAAAGAATCACTTTATCTCTCTTTGACATCTCCAAGTTTAATACCTGAAAGAAAGCGCGATTAATCCCCAACCAATAAACAACACCACCGATGCTCATTAAGGACAACCCGAGACCCCATCCATACCTAGCATAATATATAATGCATGACGCTAGAGAGACAAGCCCCATCCCGACGAAGAAATTTGTACACTTAATAACTCGTTCAAGAACATAAGTCCTAATTTTTCCTTTTGGAACCATGCCTATTATTAGGGCTACTAACATACACGAGGCTCCAATCACAGCGCCCCATGAAATCAATATTTCCGAGGCATTAGCCTCTACAAAACTTTCGAATTTTAAAAAAATGAACAACCAGCCTAAACCTATTCCGATAAGGAACGGCTTGAAGCTCACCAGAACGTATTTGTCTAAAAATTTTGACTTCATGACCATCCCTAGCTTTATTTGAATTTTCAGCATTATACCCATGATGATGGCATACCGGCAGCACATCGCCCTCATTGCGCAGGGCCTAGTGAATGGTTCCTAGTCTCGTATACGCACCCTGCTAACGCCCTGGGGGTCACTAGCTCCCGGTGGTGGACTGAATCGCCCCTGGTTTCGTAGACACCTCCAAGCCTCATAATGAGGCCCAAATAGGAGGTGCCATGAGTCGTCAGCGTCACCCTGAAGAATTCAAGATCGAAGCGGTCAAGCAAGTGACCGAAAAAGGCAAACCTGTCGCCGAGGTCGCCCAGCGCCTGGGCATGTCCGTGCACAGCCTTTACGCCTGGATCAAGGTCTACAGCAAACCCCAAGAGCAGCGTCAGCAAGACAATGATCAGCAGGCTGAACTGCGCAAGCTACGCGCTGAACTCAAGCGGGTGACAGAAGAGCGAGACATCTTAAAGAAGGCCGCCGCGTACTTTGCCAAGGAGTGCGGCTGAAGTACTCCTTCATCAACAAGCACTCGACGGATTACCCAGTGCGTCGCCTTTGCCAAACCCTCAAGGTGCATCCCAGCGGCTACTACGCTTGGTTGGCCGAGCCTCAATCTGCCCGAGCCAAAGAAGATCAGCGCCTGCTTGGCTTGATCAAGCAGGCCTGGTTAGGAAGCGGCGGCGTGTATGGCTATCGCAAGATTCACGATGACCTGCGAGAGCTAGGAGAGATCTGTGGGCGAAATCGAGTCGGTCGCTTGATGCAGGCAGAGGGGCTGCGTTCGCAAACGGGCTATCGCCGTCGTCCTGGGTTTTATGGCGGAAAACCAACAGTGGCATCGCCCAACCATCTGGCCCGGCAGTTCAAGGTCTGTGAGCCGAATAAGGTCTGGGTGACCGATATCACCTACATCCGCACCTATGAAGGGTGGCTGTACCTGGCGGTAGTGCTGGATCTGTTCTCTCGCCAAGTCATTGGTTGGTCAATGAAGCCCAGGATGAGCAGCGACCTGGCCATCGACGCCATGCTGATGGCCGTGTGGCGAAGCAAGCCACAGCAGCAAGTGATGATTCACTCAGACAGTAAGAATGTACTGGCCAGTGTTTCCATATGGTCTGACTCGCACAGCGATAGACCGATGATGGATGATCTGGTCGTGGAGTGTCCCGGGTGGACTGACCCACACTCCGATCGACCCTTGTGTCTTTCCCTGGACCTGTCGACCATCCGGGAACACTGCACGTCAAGGTGACCGCCTTGCCGATACGTGTGACCCAAGAAGGGCCTGACGCCACGTCACTTTACTGTCTTGTCCAGGTGTCCGGTTGGTGCGGTTTAGTTCGTGCTCGAGAACCGGAGCGGCCAGCCATGCGTAACGTTAAAGTCAGCTGTGTTTCCAGACAGGTCGTAGGCGGTGTAGATACCCATAAAGATCTGCACGTCGCAGCAATCGTAGATGAACAGGATCGTATCCTGGCCAGTGAGAGCTTTGCGACTACTCGTCAGGGCTACAAACAAATGCTGACGTGGATGCGCTCCTTTGGTGAGGTGGTGCGAGTGGGCATCGAGTGCACAGGTACGTACGGCGCTGGTCTATTACGCTACTTGGAACAGGCTGGAGTCGCCGTCCTTGAAGTGACTGCGCCTGATAGAAGTGATAGGCGCAAGCGGGGCAAGGATGACACCCTTGATGCTGGAAATGCCGCACATGCGGCCTTCGCTGGTATTCGTACAGTTACCCCAAAAAGACGAGACGGCATGGTCGAATCGTTACGTGTGCTCAAAGTGTGTCGCAAGACTGCCATACAGGCGCGGCGCATTACCTTGCAACTGATCCAGAACACTGTCGTTAGTGCGCCTGATGAGCTACGTGAGTCATTACGCACGTTGACCCGCATGCAACTGATCAGAACGCTGGCAGCATGGCGTCCAGATCTATCAAGCTATCGTCAAGTCGCGTCCGCCTACCGGATTGCCCTGAAGTCGCTGGGGCGGCGTTATCTCGAACTGCATGACGAAATAGCGGACTTGGATGTGATGATTGCAGCTTTGGTTGACGATCTTGCGCCAGAGTTGGTTTCCCGAAATGCCATTGGTTACGAGTCCGCTGCCCAACTGCTACTGACAGCAGGCGACAACAGCGATCGTTTCCGCTCTGAGTCCAGCTTCGCGGCTTTATGTGGGGTTAGCCCAGTCCAGGCCTCTTCAGGGAAGGTCACCCGACATCGCCTCAATCGAGGTGGTGATCGTGCCGCGAACAGTGCGCTGCATATCATCGCAATTGGACGGCTTCGGACAGATGCCCGAACCCAGGCTTATGTCAGTCGACGTCTCGCAGAGGGACATTCGAAGCTGGAAGCTATCCGCTGCCTAAAGCGCTACATCGCACGGGAGGTCTACGGCATCATCCAGAGGCGAAATAGCATCATCAACCAAAGCGCAGTATCCACTTGACACTTAGAAGGGCGTCCAAGGCAGTCAGTTCAGTAGCTCAGATTGGCAAAGCTTCCTGAAGGCCAACAATGTGATCAGCAGCATGAGCCGACGGGGAAACTGCCACGACAATGCCGTAGCCGAGAGCTTTTTCCAGCTTTTGAAACGGGAGCGAATCCGACGGAAGATCTACGCAACGCGTGACGAAGCCCGAAGTGATATTTTCGATTACATCGAGATGTTCTATAACCCCAAGCGTCGACACAGCAGTGCAATGCAGCTGTCTCCAGTAGAGTATGAGAAACGCTATTTCCTGAGCTTGGAGAGTGTCTAGGAAACCAGGGGCGATTCAGGTCATAGCTAGTACTTTCCTTATCTACTATCTTGCCCCTTCCCCCGGCCAACCTGAACAAGGCAACGCTTGGGTCAACGCCTAATGAAGGGGATGGATCAAATCCCGCAATCGATACGGTCAGTGTCTCTGAGCACAAATCGTCGAATAGGCGCATCGATTGCAGTGCTTGCCTCGGCTCGCTTTACGCTCACCAGCACGCAATGCCGCGATCGCCTTAAACACACTGGTACTGCTCGCTCTTGCAGACGGAACTGCGTCTTCAGAAAGGCCCGTGACGAGCGAATGAATAGACATTCGGTTGCAGCGTCTGCCTCCCAGGTTCTCCAGGATGGGTCGAACATTTCGCGCTACGGTACTCAGGCCTACCCCCGTGCGCAGCCAGATCACATCACCACTCGCATCACGAAGCATCCAAGGCATGGTTATGGCCTGGCCATTCACGCTGGCAGTCGTTTCGGGAACGTAAGACGCGCTGCCCGGCTGCCATGCAGCACCTCGACTGAAGGCGATCCAGGCATGCTCAATCAGCATTTTGTCCTCCTCCCATGTCGGCAACGGCTTCTCGCCCCACGCTTGCAGGAAGGCATCATCGGTCTTCATTCCATCGCGGTAGACGTACTCAAGCCCTGCCAGCACTGCTCGACGAGCCCGAATTGAGACATCCAACTCCTGCTCGATCGGAAGGCCCAATTCGTGGGCATAGTGATATTGCAGGGAGCAGGTCATGAATCCATTAAGGGCGGCGTAGGTCATCGCCACGGGTGGTGTCATGGATACGCGCGAGACAGGCGCCGCTACTGGAGCAGAGGCTCGCGCGACACTGGCAGGGATGGCTGAAGGATCACACAAGGGGTCGGGAATCGTCGCTGCGTCAGTGCCGCCGTAGACCTTCAACCGATCTTTCGCCCTGGACAGGCCAACGTACAACAGATTGTTCCGCTCGATTGCCTCACCTTGGAGCCGCAGGGCTTGCGTGCTGTGCAACGCTTCAGGGGGCAGCAGCAACGCCTGGCGCTCATCAAAACGTGGCGGTGCCTCTGCGCCAAACTTGCTCTTTTCCACGTTGGCCATGTGCACGACGTCGAACTCAAGCCCTTTGCTGCCATGGACGGTCATGAGCCTCACAGCGTCGATCGCAGCCGCCTCGGGTGGAAGCGCGCGCTCCGTCGAGCGTTGCCCGATGTAGCGCCGAAAATCTTCTCTGACCAAAAACTTCGATAACGTCGCCTGGCTACCTACGCCATCGCTGTTGCGAACCCCGTAGAGGAATTGCCACAACGCCAGGCGATTGATCTGCGCCGCAGCAGACTGGTCAGCCAGCGACTCCAACCCAAAGCCTTTTTCAAACAGGAGGTCACAGACAAACACCCAAGGGCGAGAGCTTCGCGTTGCACCTTCCAACAAATCACTCAACTCCTGGACAACCTGCCGCCCTTGCGCCGAGAGGCCTGCAGTGGGACGGCTCAGCCAACGACCACGCTGGTGGTTGAAACCGAGCTTAGACTGGTTCGTCAGCGTCTCGATGTCTGCCGCCGGCATCCTCAAGTTTGCACGCCCGAACAAGCCGAGGAGCGCTCCAGGCGAACGCTGCGTCAGCAGTTGCATCAGGCACATGAATTCTTTGACTTCAGCCCTCTGATTCAGCTCACCCAGGTGCAACACAGGAATGCCAGCCGCCTCGATGTCTTGAGCTAGCTTGTCTACTTGGGCATTCGTTGAGCTGATGATGCCTTGACTGCCGTACGAGTGCCCTGCCGCTCGACACTGAGTAATCTCGCCGACGATGACGCTGCTCTGAGCATCTCTTTGGGTGTGGAATAAAGCTGGCATGACCCCGCTCACGGAGCGAGAAGGTGATACAGGATCCAGGGGCACGAATGGCTGCAACACATGGTAGGTTCCAGCCCGCTCAACCAGACGAAGAATCTCTGGAGAGCTGCGCCGATTGATGTCCAAGCTGTACCGCCTGATAGAGGCGGCCTGTCCTCTAGCAACGTACGCCTCGTCAAACTTGAGCAAACTTTGGATCGACGCACCACGCCAGTGATGAATAGCCTGACGAATATCACCGACCACCCACAGGTAACGTTGCGGCGATCCGATCTTTTTGACGAACTCGATCATCACATGATTGACGTCCTGGTACTCATCTACCAAGACGTGATCGTACTGTTCTAGGAAGGCAGCCAGGGACGAACGATCATCACGAGCCTGTACAGTGGGTCGAACCAGAAGGTCTGCATAGTCCACCCACCCTTCCCGCCGTAGTACGGCTTCGTAGGCCCTGTAGAGGGTCACTATGTCGTTCCGCTCTCGCTCGACATCGGGCTCAACCGCCGGCAATGCTCGAACAATCGCAGCGTATTCGTCCGGGGTGACCAATTCTTCTTTGAGACGATGGATGATCCTCAACACATCAGGCAACCAGTCATACGGGTTGCTCAACCTGAAGAAATATTCGAGCTGCAGGGTGGGCAGTTCTTCGACCATCATCCTGACTTGCTGCAGCGCGTCAGCAATCTTGATCTGAGGTGTCAGACCGAAGAGAAGGTGGTGCTTTCGCAGGAGCTCAAGTCCGAACGAATGGAAGGTGCCAGCCCATACCTGTGAAGCATTCGGAACATTGGCTGCCGTCAGCCGCTCGACAAGCTCCTGGGCGGCGCGGTTAGTAAAGGTCATCACCAAAATTCTATTGGCGGGCACCCCACTGGCAATCAAATGGGCCACTCGGTGTACCAACGTCGTGGTCTTGCCGGTACCTGGGCCCGCAACCACGTTGACGAACTTCTCTGGAGCCTCAGCCGCAAGACGCTGGGCATCGCTTGGGGGATGTGCGGGAGCCGGAGGAACTGGAGGGACATCGGGTAGCAGCAGCGCGTCAGCCAATTGCTGCCTTACGACTTCTAGCGGCAACAGAAAGTGCGTCGCTATCAATCGAGAACGCCATCCTGCTGACCACAATGCCCTGGCCGCCGTCCTGGGGAGCAACAGCTCTCGCGCAAAGACGTTTGCTTGGAGCTCATTGCGCTCCCATGCACCATACCCCTCCACCACCGCACTTCCGGGACTAGTGCTGCTGGGGTTGCTAGTAGCAGTGGTGGTATCAGCTTCATCGTCGGGGTCGGCGATGAAAGACACGGTAGAGGTACCCGGAGCAGGTTGGGGTGAGTCGAGATACCAATGGCCCAGTTCGTGAGCCAACAGGTAAGCCTTCGCCTCCTGTCGAACGTCATCACGAATCAGGATCGTGCGCATCGACCGCTGCAGGAGCGCATCTGCCCCGCCCAGCGCATAGTCATCGGGTGACACCCACTCGATCGCAATGCCTAACGTCGCTTCAGCAACGTCAATCAGTTGCTGGCTGGTTGGATACTGTTCACCGCACGCAGCGATGATTTTCGCCCGTGCATTGATAGCCTGAATTCGTGCACGGTCGAAAGGATTCATATCAGTCCCCTAAGGCCAACAGTTGCGCCTCTTCGTCATGAGGTAAGTGGAGCGCCCTTACCGCCTCTTCCCAAGAAACAGGCTCTGTTAGCATCCTCGGCTGGCCATTGGGCGCTTTAAAGGAAGGTGCCGCTAGCTGACGGAAATTCAGACTCACCGCTTCATTCATCGCTTCTGGCGAAACCTGGAAAAACTCGGCGACATTTCTCATCAAGACGCCAGGAGCACGAACTATCCCAACCAGCACCTCGTTGACCAATCTGCGCTTGCCGGGCAGGCCCAGGTGATTGGCCAGCCCATTGGCTTTAGGGCCTACAAGACCTGCAATCGCGGCTTGAGCACGTACCACCTCAGCTGGATCAGCGATTACTCGGGCAGCAGTAGTAGAGACTGCCTGAGCAGTGCCGGAGGCTGCCTGGGCAGTGGCAGAGGCTGCCTGGGCAGTGGCAGAGAGGGATGAAGCAACCGTCTGGGCTTGTGGGCAATGAGAAAGCTCCTCAGCCAATAGCCCACCCACGATTTGAGAAGCAGACCGTCCGTATTCTTTCGCGGTCAACTTGAGCTCCAGACTGAGCTTGCGATCGAGTCGGGCCATCCATTGTTCGGACTGGCCATCATAGCTCGCCACCTTCTGCTCATAGCTGTCGAGCACCTTTCTCCCGCTACGTTCTTCGATCGCATCCTCAAAACGCTCGTAGCCACTCTCGACCATCTCTCGAACGAGCACAGAGAATTTCTTGCCCTGCTCCTCCGCAACGGCCTTAAGCGCTTCATGCATAGCTACCGGCACATATACACCTACCGTCTGCAATGTGCCCTTGGTGCTGGACACGGGTGCAGATCGCGGCGCCTGCGATGCACGAGGCAAAGCGGGTTCGTAATGACTGCGCATAGACACCTCCTGTGGCGACGCTTGGGTTTGTAGACCTTCGGGAATCATGGGCCTGGGTTCGTCCTGCCCTGGCTCAACTTGCTGCAGTTGCTGTTGCTCCTGGTGCTGCTCCAGTAGTTTCGGGTGTTTCGGTGCATCTTGAAGGGATGATGTTCCTGAGCGATCCATGGTCGGCGGTACCACCATGTTGGCAGTCAGGTCGGCCATGACCTGCTTGGCCAGAAGATCTGGAGTCGCTGCCTGCACCTCTAGGGTCTGTCCCTCCGGCATCGCAACCGTACACTGACAAACGCCGCCTACCATCTGAAAATCCGCCGTCGCAGACACCCATCCCAGGTAATCCGACCACGCCCTAAGCGGAGCGTTGAGGGCTGGAGACGGCAAATTGACATTACGTTTCATGGTAGACTCGGGGCATCTGGACGGAAGCAGTGGCGCGCCCAAAGGCGCTTGTATATCATCTTTATATCACTCGCGACGGTAGGGACACAATTGATCGACGCTCATTTTTCCAAGGCTATCCGAGGTTCAGTGAGCCAATGGATGCACGATAACTCGCTCGAATCCTGCCTCGCAGCGCTCGACAATCCAGTGCAGCTTGGCGCCCACCTGTTACCCCAGGTCATCGCTGCTCTCACGGCTGTCGACGTCGACCTGCACGACGTCCAGCGCAGTGCTTGGACGAATCCGTTGATCCATCTGCGCGCTGTTTTTGACATTCACGATCTGCCAGAAACACCAACTGCGTTCATCCCCGTGCCTGACATTGCCACCACCGTCGCCGCCAGGGCCAGCGCAGTGGTCTGCCTCGCCGCGCTCAATTCGGACACCATTTCCTATGGCTCCGAGAATGACGGCCACCTGTTCGTGAACCTGGTGGTGCTTCCGGGCGACGGTGACTTTGCTGACAAATCAAAGAGCAAAATGCGCGGCCACACCGACGGTGTGTCGTTCCCGGTTCGAGGACAGCCGCATGAGTTTGACCAGCGCGTAGCACCTTCCCCTGACTTCGTTTGCCTGAGCGGTCTTCGTAATCCCAACAGCACTGCCACCACGGTCATGCCCCTCTCAGCTGTCCTGCAGAAGCTGACGAGCGAGGAGATCGAAGAGCTGACGAAGCCTCAGTACATCCTCCGCCCCCAAAAAACTTTCAAACTTGGGCTGCGCAAGCTCTTGGGCAAGGACAGCCCTCTGCTGGAGGTAATGGTGGACATCCAGCTGCTGTTCGAAACCCAGGATGGACACTGGATTCGCTACAGCCACAGTGCGGCAGATACCGATTTTGACTCTGAGCTTGCGAGCCAAGCGATCAAGAGTTTCGAGCAGGCCTGCCAGGAATGCTCCGCGTCGGTGATCATTGCACCTGGCGATATCCTGCTCGTGAACAATCGCGTGGGACTGCATGGACGCGGTGTCGTGGGCGGCGAGGCAGGTGGCGACTCACGGTGGCTGCTGCGTACCTATGGGCTGGATACGCGGGAGTTGCGGGCTGAACAGCGCTATCCCGACAGTACCTTCAAGCTCTACCCATAAATTAGGAGTGGAATGCTGTGTGTGGCATCCCGCTCCATTTCCTAGCGCTGGCCGGTTTTTTCACTCAGTAAGATCAGGTCATGGCGACAGACTGACCATACGAGTTTCGTTCGTCGTTGTAAGCGGTGCATAGCACGTGGATCACGCTTTGAGTATCTTCTACAGTCCAATCTGAATTTGGTCGCCACGTGGAGTCATAGAGACCCATCAAGGTATCCTCCTGCCATCCAAACTCGGAAAACACTACCGCACCGGTAGGAAACTTCACGTACTCATCCACAAACAGTCCATGCTCAGTCATATGGCCTTCCAGCCCTGGAGCACCCTCAAAGTCTGGCATCCTGAAAATTGGCCAACCCATCTTGGCAAAACAAGCGTTCCAGAGTTCACCAGACACTACGGCATCACCTCCTCGCTCGAAGTACTGAGGAGCAACGCTATGGTTGCCACCAGGAATCATCAATCGATCACAGAGCATGAAAGCAAAAGTAGGCCCTTGGGCAAACTGAGACTTCTTGAAGGCACCCCTCGCCTTTTTCATCAACGTATTAATCACTAACAACAAAGAACGCGGGTCGTATGACCCATCATCAAACGGTGGCTTAAACGGAGCAATCTCCCTTTCTGCCATTGCTACCTTATTACCTTGCAGAAGTTGGTCTTCGATTTCGATATTCTGATTCATCGCATCTTCATGCATCTGATCTGATCGAAGCGGAGCCTGTACGAGATCCAAAGACTTCAGTTCAACATAGAATGCTTTCCCATCCGGTAGAACGCAAACGAAGTCAGGCATCGAGTCCTGCTTGGCCACGATCCGCTTAGTATTGAAGTGCTTGCTGAGCTTTGAATATACAAGAGCCTCGCCGTAGTATTCAAACACCTGCCTCAAGCCTTGGCTATCAGACACATCCTTCACACGACCGAAGGACAACTTCAGCTCTTGAACAAGGGCCTTCAGCTCATCATCCGCATACGACTCTTCCTCCAGCCTTTTCAGATGATCCCAAGAAATAGATCTCAGGCTGTGATCTTCCGAAAGCCCATGAAACTGGTGGCACCAGTAGAGATACTTATCGTTTACGGGAAAGACCGTTTTATGGGTGCGATTATAAATTTCTCTTATCTCAGTCGCTTGCTCAGGTGTGAGAGTTGTTTGGGACGCGCCCGTTAGAAGACTGAGTAGCGCGCTTAGATCTGGCTTGAGAGAAGGTAAATACTGTTCTACCACTCGGGTTATGGCATCGAGGCTTTCAGATGTAAGCGCGCCCAAGTAGGTGGTGCGTTCCTCTCGCGACAGGGTGCGCTGGTTCTTCAGGGCAGATCTAAGAGCCAGTGAAAGAGCTGACACGCCTTCAGGTTGAGGGTACGGGGCTTGGTGGGGCTGTGGGGTTTGGCGAGCTTCTGACGGGGGTGGGCTGGGCTCTGTGGAGGCTGGCTTTGGCACCAAGGATTTCAGATTCTGCTCTGGTGGCAGGGCCGGAGGATTGCTGGGTGATTCCATTCGGGGTAGCTCCTTGTAGGGGTCTCTGGGCTTAGTACTTAGTACATAGTTTGTGGAGATCGGGTCAAGGCCCAGGGAGACATGCTCGGTTGGCAACCTGAGTTGATGAGAGGATTGGTTGTTTTTTGGGCGTTTCGGGGGATAAGGAGCTGCGTGGGGCTGTGGGGAAGGTCTAGATAGTATGAAAATTTACCGGTTGTAATACCGTGGCATGCAGCAGTCCGGCGGGCGGCGCATCAAGCGCAGCCTGTTCATTGACGCCACCGGCGTGCGCTTTCTCACCCTCGAAGAAGAACAGCGCCTGGGCGGCGTGCGCCTGCTCGGCGACTACCTGGCCACCAAGCGCAAGGAGCTGCACGACTGGAACGAAGCCCAGGGCCTGGTCGCCGAACTCTCGGCCAACCGCCGCAAGCTGACCAACATCGGCACCTTCCGCGCATTCGCCCTGGCCTACCTGAAGAACCACCCCGACGTGCACCCGAACATGACCTGCATGGTCCGCCAGATGCAGACCAGCGCCGAGGGTGTGCCGCTGGAGATCTACTGCTTCACCCGCACCACGGTGTGGGCCGAGTACGAACGGATCCAAGGGGATATCTTCGATTATTTGCTGGCGGTATTGCCGGAGTTTGGCTTGAGTCTGTATCAGCAGCCTAGCGGTAGTGATATGCGCTCGGGGCTGGCGGCGCGGGTTGAGCGGATGAGCGAGGCCTGAAAGCGCTGACTTTGTGAGAGCGGCGGTTCGGCGCCCCGACTTGCCCCGCGAAAGGGCCGCAAAGCGGCCCTCTGCAATGAAAAGCCGCATCCAATAACCAATGGAAGCTCAAACTCTTGGGTTTCTACCTAAAAGCCGCATAGCAGCTCGCGCCTCCCTGCCAGTACCTCGCTTGCGCAACGCGTAGCTGCACTTATCGGTTGCCCCTTTTAAACCGCAAATGATCTGCGTGCTGAGCGATCATGTGCCGAACCATTTGAGCAAGCCCTATGTCAACGACAGAGCCGCGTACAGATAGGGGCGCGCTGGCCTACAGTGCAGGAAGTGCTTTGGACTGATGGGCATCAGACGGCTGCTTTATCAGCCCTGCGCGCGACCAGTAACTGCCCATCGCGCTCCCCCCTTGTTTTTAGAGACTGCGTCCATGGAACACTCAAGCTGCGCCGCTTCGCACGACCGTGCCCTTGACTGGCTGAACTTCTTCCTGGCTGACGTGCGTGACGGACTCGGGCCCTACCTCGCCATCTACCTGCTTGCCGTGCACCAGTGGCAGCCGGCGAGCATTGGCCTGGTGATGAGCCTGGCAGGCATCGCTGCACTGGTGGCGCAAACTCCGGCTGGAGCCTTGATTGACCGCACGACAGCCAAACACGCGGTGGTCGTGACCGCCGCCGTGCTGGTGACCGGCAGCTGCCTGCTGCTGCCGTGGATTTCGTCGTTCGCCGGGGTGGCCTTGACCCAGACGATCGGTGCCATAGCAGGCTCGCTGTTCGCTCCGGCGATTGCTGCCATCTCGCTGGGCATCACAGGCCCCAAGGCCTTTACGCGAAGGGTGGGTCGCAACGAGACGTTCAACCATGCGGGCAATGCCTGCTCAGCATTGCTGGCCGGTGGCTTGGCGTATCTGTTCGGCCCGGTGGTGGTGTTCTATCTCATGGCGGTCATGACCGTAGCCAGCATCGGGGCGATGTGGCGTGTGCCAGCAGCCGCCATCGACCACCAGGTGGCTCGCGGCCTTGTCCATGGTCCGGGTTGTGCTGAAAACCTTGCCAGGTTCAGGGTCCTCCTGCACAACCGCACGCTCTTGGTATTCGCTGTGTGCTGCGCGTTGTTCCACTTGGCCAACGCGGCGATGCTGCCGCTGGTGAGCCAGAAGCTATCGCAAGTCGACCTGCGCTTGGCCACTCCACTCACATCCGCCTGCATCGTCGCAGCGCAGTTGGTGATGGTGCCGATGGCGCTGCTCGTGGGGGCAAAGGCCGAGACCTGGGGGCGCAGGCCGTTCCTTCTGGCCGGCTTTTTCATCCTACCGCTGCGCGGAGCCCTGTACGTGGCGTCCGACAATCCATTCTGGCTGGTTGGCGTGCAATTGCTCGATGGAATCGGCGCAGGCATCTTCGGAGCATTGTTCCCGATCGTGATCAAGGACTTGACCGAAGGCACCGGGCGCTTCAATTTCAGCCTTGGCGCGCTGACGGCGGTGTTCGGACTGGGCGCTGCGCTCAGCCCTGGGATTGCCGGGCTGGTTGTTCAAGCAGCCGGCTGACGATGCGGCATTCCTGACCTTGGCCGGCATTGCCGCGGTCGCCTTCGCAATAGTGCTGATGGCGCTGCCGGAGACTCATCCGGGCGTCGCGCCATCGCCCCTGCCTACCCCTGCCGGAAACTAGACGCCTCATGCCTTACAGCGAAAACGCCTCGATCATCTGGACGGTAGCCGCTCTGGCAACCTGCGGAGTCATCCTGCGCCCCTGGCGGATCCCGGAATACGTCTGGGCCATGGGCGGTGCGCTGCTACTGACAGGCCTAGGCCTGATCACACCGCGCAGCGCTCTGGCGGCAGTGGCCGAAGGCGGCGACGTGTACCTCTTCCTGATCGGCATGATGGTACTGGCCGAGCTTGCACGCCAGGAGGGGCTGTTCGACTGGCTGGCCCGCTACGCGGTCCGCCACGCCCGAGGTTCGGGGCAAAGGCTGTTCGACCTGGTATTTCTGGTGGGTACGCTGGTCACCGTGTTCCTGTCCAACGATGCAACGGCGGTGGTGTTGACTCCTGCGGTGTATGCGGCGTGCAAGGCTGCCAAGGCCGAGCCTTTGCCCTACCTGTTGATCTGCGCCTTCATCGCCAACGCCGCCAGTTTCGTGCTGCCGATTTCCAATCCGGCCAACCTGGTAGTCTTCGGCAGCCAGATGCCCCCGCTACTGGAGTGGCTGAGGCAGTTCAGTTTGCCATCGCTTGCGGCAATCGCTGTGACCTATCTGGTGCTGCGCCTGACCCAACGCCGGCAGATCCGCCAACCGCTGACCCTGAATGTGGATAACCAGCCGCTGTCTCCGGGCGCCCGTCTATGCGCAGTGGGCATCGTGCTCACCGCAATCCTGCTGCTGGGAGCCTCAGCGCTGGACCGGGCACTAGGCCTGCCGACCTTCTGTGCAGGCGTGGCAACCACAGCACTGATCCACTTACGCCAGCGGCGCAGCCCGATGCCGGTGCTACGCCATGTAGCGTGGGGTGTGCTGCCGTTGGTGGCGGGCTTGTTCATACTGGTCGAAGCTGTCGCCCAGACCGGCCTGATAGTGCAGCTTGCCCAGGGGCTGGCTGCTCTGGCCGCAGACTCGACGATCGGGGCGAGTTGGGTGGGAGGCGTGGGCGTGGCCATCGCCAGCAACCTGATGAACAACTTGCCGACTGGACTGATGGCCGGGTCCATGGGGTCGCTGGTGGCCCTGCCGCAGCCGGTGACCGCTGCGCTGCTGATCGGCGTCGACCTGGGGCCGAACCTGTCGATTACCGGATCACTGGCCACCCTTTTGTGGTTGGTGGCGATCCGTCGCGAAGGGGCGCATGTCAGCGCCTGGAACTTTTTACGCCTAGGGGTGCTGGTGATGCCGCCTGCACTTGCAGCAGCACTGCTGGCGCTATAGCGTCGGGCCCCGTGCAAGGGCAACTTGATGGCGGCGAGCGGTCCCAGACGATTTTTTGGGGGAATACAGCACATCCACGAAGGTCAACTTTCTACCTGTAGATGCCATTGGTGGGGAGAAAGTAAAACATTCTTAATCGCTGATTAATCACAACTTTGAGCTTCGCCCAGGTAGGATTTTGCGCGTATACCTGTGGAGAAAGCTCCGATGTTCCGAATGCTGTTCTGTGCCACCCTCTTAACCACTTCATTCGCCTGCTCGGCTGCTGACGTTGTACACGGCGGTAAGGAAACACTGACCGTTCTGAGTTCCGGCGGGATCATGGGCGCCATCCGGGAAGTAGCGCCAGCGTATGAGAAGAAATATGGCGTGAAGCTGGAAATTCTAGCCGCCCCATCGATGGGGGATACCCCACAGGCCATCCCGAACAGACTCGCTCGTGGTGAGCAGGCGGATGTTGTGCTGATGGTTGGTTCGGCCCTCGACAACTTGGTCGCCAGTGGACAAGCCGACAAAACGAGTCGAATAGATCTCGGGAAATCTTTCATTGCCATGGCCGTTCGCAAAGGTGAACCGAAGCCGGACATAAGCACCATGCAGACCTTACGCAAAGTGCTGCAAGATAGCAGCTCTGTCGCTTACTCCGACAGCGCAAGCGGGGTATATCTTTCCAAGACGCTGTTCCCTCGCATGCAGCTTGGTGAACAGTTCGAATCCAAGGCTCACATGATACCTGCCGAGCCCGTAGGCGCAGTGATCGCTCGCGGCCAAGCACAGATCGGCTTTCAACAGCTCAGTGAGCTTAAGCCAGTAAAAGGTATCGACATCGTTGGTCTGATCCCGGCAGAAGCGCAGAAAATGACCCTGTATTCGGGCGCTGTCGTCAACAAGAGCCAGCATCACGCCGCAGCCCAGGCGCTGCTCGATTACCTGGCCTCACCAGAAGCCGACGCAGCGATCAAAGATAGTGGCTTGACGCCGCTACCTCATGCAGCAAGCTGACGACGCGCGCCGACATTGACAACCCGGCTACGCAAGACACGACGGTCTTGCCTCGGCCTTCGCTGCGCGAGTGTCGGCTTTGGGTCGAGAGCATTCCGTCACGACCCGCAAGCCGCCGCTCGCCTTCAACCCTGTTTCAGTTGGCCGCATAGACTCGCTGAATGGCCCATATCCTCGGCCGTTCCTACAGACGCGGGCTTGTACCGCGATCATTTCGTAGCAGTCAGCCCGCCACACCCAGCAGGTACATGAGCCCGGTCAGGGTCAGCAGCGAAGCCACCGTCGACAGCAGGATGGTGCGCGAAATGAGCCCCGCCTCGCGGTTGTAGTACTCCGCCAGCATGAACGGCCCGGTCCCGGTCGGCAGCGCCGCCAGCAGCACCGCCGAGGTCGCCCACATGGTCGGCAGGCTGAACACCTTGAAGGCCAGCACCCAGGTCAGCGCCGGTTGCCCGACCAGCTTGAGCCCCACCAGCGGCCAGGGGCTGGCCTGCGCGCCGCTGCGTTTCTGCGCCAGGAATGCCCCCAGCGACACCAGCGCGCAAGGCGTGGTGGCCAGGGCGAGCATGTCGAGAAAGTGCATCACCGGCTCGGCCAGGCCCAGGCCGGACATGGCCCAGGCGGCGCCGGCCAGTGGCGAAATCACCAGCGGGTTCTTCGCCAGTGCCTTGGCCACCAGCATTACGGCGCGGCCGATCTGGCGTTCTTCCTGCAGGCCGATCTCGATCAGGGTCAGGGAAATCGCGAACACCAGGCAGACCACGATCAGCGACGAGATCAACGCCGGTTGCAACCCTGGCTGGCCGAACAGCAACAGGCACAGCGGGATGCCGATGTAGCCGGTGTTGGCATAGCCTGCACTCAAGCCATCGATGCTCGAGGCCACCAGGCTGTGGCCGCTGAACAGGCGCCAAGCGAGGGTGATGAAGAACATTGCCAGCGCGCCGGCACCGAAGGCGACGATGAAGCCGGGGTGCCAGATTTCGCTCCAGGTCGCGGTGGCGGTCACCTTGAACAGCAGCGCCGGCAGGCACAGCCAGACCACCATGCGGTTGATTTCGGCGGCGGCCTGTTCGCCGAGCTTGCCGGTCTTGCGGCATAGGTAGCCGACCAGGATCAGGGCGAAGATCGGCGCGACGATGACCAGGATGGTATGCATGGGCGCCTCAGGCCTTGCCGGCCAGCGCCGGGCTGCGGCGGTCGCCCAGGCGGCTCAGCCACACCGAGGCGAGGATCACCGCACCGCCGATGAACAAGCGCCCCAACGGCTCGTGCTGGTTCCAGATCAGCAGGTTGAGCAGCAGGCCCACCGGCACGTGCAGGTTGTTCATCACCGCCAGGGTGCCGCCGGAAACCAGGCAGGCGCCCTTGTTCCACCAATACAACCCCAGCGCGGTCGGGCACAGGCCGAGGAACAGCAGCACCAGCCATTGCACGTCGGTGCTCGGCAGGTGCTGGGCGTTGCCGAACAGCAGGAAGGCCGGCAGCACGACGATCAGCGCGCCCAGGTAGAAGTAGCCAAAGCGCTTGTAGTGCGGCAGGTCGCTGGGGTGGCGGGCGATCAGGTGACGGTACAGGACCTGCCCGGCGGCGTAGGTGAAGTTGGCCAGTTGCAGGAGCAGGAAGCCCATGAAGAACTCGCCGCTGATGCTGTCGAAGCGGATCACCGCTGCGCCGGCCACCGCGACCAGCGCCGCAAGCAGCGCCCAAGGGTTGAAGCGGCGGTTCAGTGCATCTTCGATGAGGGTGACGTGCAGCGGGGTGAGGATGGTGAACAGCAGCACCTCAGGCACGGTGAGCACGCGAAAGCTCAGGTACAGGCAGACATAGGTGATGCCGTACTGCAGCGCGCCGATCAGCAGCATCGAGCGCATGAAGCGCGGTTCGACCTGGCGCCAGCGGGTCAGCGGCAGGAACACCAGCCCTGCCAGCAGTACCCGGGCCAGCACGGCGAAGTAGCTGTCGACATGGCCGGCCAGGTATTCGCCGATCAGGCTGAAGGAAAACGCCTGGATCAGCGCGACGATAATCAGGTAGCCCATGGTTGCCTCTCGTGGATCAAGGCGGCGACCTTAGCGGGTACGGGGTGTTCTGGGCAACCGGGAGGAAGATGAAGATGCGGCGGTGGATGGCACCGGTTGTGCTGGTGTTCGCGGGACCAGCCCGCTCCCGCAACTCACATCCGTGAGTGCCACAGCGCCTTTGTAGGAGCGGGCTTGCCCGCGAACACCGGCGGAGCCGGTGCCATCCACCGCGGCGACCTTTTCGCGGGCAAGTCGGAGCGCCGAACCGCCGCTCCTACAGGGATTGGGCTGGTCTTTGGATTTTGAAAAAGACAGTTGCTCCAGCCAGAGCTTGCCTGTCAGCGCTGCGCGTCGAGCTCGGCCATCAGCACTTCGACCAACTGCGCTGCCGGCATCGCGCGCGCCCGGTGGGCGCCGGTACCGGCCCATTGTGCGGCGAAGTCACTGCAGCCCTGGGCAGTCGCCACGCTATTGAGCGCCTTGTTGGCATCGTAGGCGCGGGGATAATCCGGCACGCCCGCAGCGCTCGCCACCTCGAACGCGCGGTTGACCATGCCCCGCGCAGGCCGCCCGGAAATTGCGCTGGTGATCTGCGTCTGCCGCGCCCGAGGCCCGGTCAGCGCCTCACGATAGGCCGCGTTGGCCGCCGACTCCGGGCATAGCAAGAACGCTGTACCCAACTGCGCCGCACAGGCGCCCTGCGCGAACGCCTGGGCGATGTCTGCGCCGTCCATGATCCCGCCGGCCGCGATGATCGGCAGTTGAACGTGATCAGCCAGCAGGCGTACGAGTGCCAGGGTGCTCAATCGATCATCATGATCCTGGTCGAAGATCCCGCGGTGGCCGCCCGCTTCGTAACCCTGGGCGATCAGTGCATCGACCCCGGCTCGCTGTACCTGCAGCGCCTCCTCCACATTGGTCACGCAGGCCAGCAGCACGATACCGGCCGCCTTGAGCGCCTCGATGAACGACTGCGGCGGCAGACCGAAATGAAAGCTCACCACTGCCGGTTTTTCTTCCAGCAGCATCTGCAGCATCTCGGGGTCTTCGACGAACGAGCGATAGATTTCCCGCAGGCTCTGCGGCGGCTGGGCCTGGAACTCGGCAAAGGACGCTTCGAGCGCTTGCAGCCAGGCATTCTCGCGCACGTCATCTCGCAGCGCCGGGCGGTGGCAGAACAGATTCACGTTGAACGATTCTTGGGTCAGCGCGAAGGTTTCGCGTATGGACTGGCGAGCCTGCTCGACCGAGCACGCGCCGATCGCGATCGACCCCAAGCCACCCGCATTCGATACCGCCGCCGCCAGCGCTGGCGTAGAAACGCCCGCCATGGGCGCCTGGATGATGGGGAAACGCACGTTCAGCAAAGCCTGGATGTCAGTGGTCATGGAGGTTGCTCATCATGGATTGCTCATCGCAGCGCAGGCGACGGCGGGTGGCTCATGGCGGGCGCGCGTGTCCGTTGGCGTGGAGCGAGCCCAGGGTTGACCTTAAGCGCACCCATGGATTTTCACAAATGATGATAAATGATGAGTTCCATCACTGATCATGAAGCAGCAGACGGGACCGGTTGCCCCCAAGCCACTGGATAACCGTGCATGAAATGATGCATAAACATGCCATCAATCATAATCAGTGATAGGTAGACCTCATGGAAATGCGCCAGTTGAAGATCTTCTGCGCCGTGGCCGACCTGGGCAGTTTTACCGCGGCCGCAGCCAGGATCAACACCGTGCAATCCAACGTGACCATGCGCATCAAGGAGCTCGAGGCGGAGCTCAACCGCGAGCTGTTCATCCGCAGAAAGTCCGGCGTCGTGCTCACGGCCGCGGGCGAGACGTTTCTCGGGTATGCCCGGCGCATCCTGCAACTGACCGAAGAAAGCCGCAGCGCCCTGCTCGATACCGGCGTACCCAACGGCCCGCTGCGCCTGGGCTCGATGGAGACCACCGCCGCCATTCGCCTGCCGAAGATCCTCACCCGCTACCGCGAGCAGCATCCCGATGTGCAACTGTCGTTGCTTACCGGCACCACTGCCGAACTGATCAAGGCCATCGAGTCCCACCGGATCGATGGCGCTTTCGTCGGAGGGTTTCACCAGAATCCGATGCTTGCCCAGCAAGAGGTGTTCTGCGAGGAATTGGTGCTGGTCAGCAGCGACCAGTTCGATTCGCTCGACAGCTTGATGGGGCGAATGCTCTCGCAGACAGTGCTGGTGTTTCGCAGCGGCTGCTTCTACCGCTCCACCTTGGAGAACTGGTTCTACCGGGTTGGCCTGGTGCCCAACCAGATCATGGAAATGGGCACCCTGGATGGCATCCTTACCTGCGTGTCGGCCGGAATGGGCGTGACCCTGTTACCCAGGTCGGTGACGCAGAACTGCAGCGTGCGCCATGCGCTTCGCTGCCATGAACTGCCCGCGGAATTCTCTCGCGTGTCCACGGTGTTCATCCGTCGCCAGGATTCGCTGCCGACTTCGGCGATGAGCGCCTTCATGGAGATGGCGCAGCAGCGCAGGGAAGTGGCGGATCTGCACTGAGAGTTTTGCGCGCAAAAAAAACCCGGTCATGCACATGACCGGGCACATACACCCAAAGGAGCAACAGGTGTCAGGGTTGGGAATTCGTGGATGCCTCGCGCTTCAAGCCACTGCGGCCAGCTTCGCCTTGGCCTGGTTCAGCCCCTTCTCGTGGAAGTCGCCACTCATGTTCAGGCCCTCGGCGTGAATGAAGTTCACCTCGTGGATACCGATGAAGGCCATCACCTGGCGCAGGTAGGGTTCCTGGTGATCGCTGGTGGCGCCGGCATGGATGCCGCCACGCGCAGTCAGGACGATCGCACGCTTGCCGTTGAGCAGCCCCTGCGGCCCGGTCGGGGTGTACTTGAAGGTGATGTCGGCACGCAGCACGTGGTCGAGCCAGGCCTTGAGGGTGCTGGGGATGGCGAAGTTGTACATGGGCGCAGCCATCACCAGTACGTCGGCGGCCAGCAACTCATCGGTCAGCTCGTTGGAACGGGCCAGCGCTTCGATTTCAGCCGCGCTGCGCTGTTCCTCGGGTTTCATCCAGCCACCGAGCAGGTTGGCGTCCAGGTGCGGCACCGGGTTGACCGCCAAGTCGCGTACCTTGATCTCGTCGGCAGGATGCGCCGCTTGCCACTGCTGGATGAAGTCGCGGGTCAGTTGACGGGAAACGGAATCCTGCTGGCGGGCGCTGCTTTCGATGATCAGTACGCGGGACATGGGGTGCCTCCATCGGCAAAAAGGGTTGCGATTCAATGGAGGCGAGATTAAGGCTTGACCTATCGATAAAAAAGCGTAAAAAGTGGGACCAATCTATCGATTAATCTGTTTTATTCAGGTTTGCAGCTCAGGTCGATGCGCAGCTTGATGATCTGCCGGTTGAACTTGGCAGTGACGTCGACGCTCTTGCCGGCCGGCACATTGACCCGACGCACCCTGGGTGCTTCCGGGCCGTTGCGCATGTTGACCTTGCAGGCAGCCGGCACCTGTCCATAGTTGTTCAGGCTGATGCTGCCGATGTCGTAGGCGGTGTCGTACGCGGTGTAGTCGAGCTTGACCCCTTCGATCTCCTTTTGCACATCGATCGGATAGGCCATGGCGCTCAGGGGCAGGGACGTCAGCAGTACCGCAAACCATTTCTTCATTTCGCGCTCTCCTTGTAGTGAGCGCAGCTTAGGACAACAGGAGCCGAAGATGAAAGCGCCGCGCGTGACCCTGGATCAGTGGCGAACCCTGCAGGCGGTCGTCGATCACGGCGGCTTCGCCCAGGCCGCCGAAGCCCTGCACCGCTCGCAATCCTCGGTGAGCTACACCGTGGCACGCATGCAGGAGCAACTGGGTGTGCCGCTGCTGCGCATCGACGGGCGCAAGGCGGTACTGACCGAGGCCGGCAGCGTGCTGCTGCGTCGCTCGCGGCAACTGGTCAAGCAAGCCAGCCAGCTCGAAGACCTGGCTCACCACATGGAACAGGGCTGGGAGGCCGAAGTGCGCCTGGTGGTCGATGCCGCCTACCCCAGCGCCCGCCTGGTGCGTGCGCTCAGCGCCTTCATGCCGCAAAGCCGCGGCTGCCGGGTGCGCCTGCGTGAAGAAGTGCTGTCCGGGGTCGAGGAAGTACTGCACGAAGGCATCGCCGACCTTGCCATCAGCAGCTTCAACATTCCCGGCTATCTGGGCGCCGAGCTGAGCGCGGTGGAGTTCGTCGCCGTCGCCCACCCCGAGCACAGCCTGCACCGCCTGGGCCGAGAGATCACGTTCCAGGACCTGGAAAGCCAGTTGCAAGTGGTGATCCGCGACTCTGGCCGCAGCCAGCCACGCGACGTTGGTTGGCTCGGTGCCGAACAACGCTGGACCGTCGGCAGCCTGGGCACCGCGGCGACCTTCGTCGGCAGTGGCCTGGGCTTTGCCTGGCTGCCCCGGCACATGATCGAACGCGAGCTGCGCGAGGGCCTGCTAAAGCCTCTGCCGCTCGATCAGGGTGGCAGTCGCCACCCGCTGTTCTACCTTTACTCGAGCAAGGAAAAGACCTTGGGTCCGGCCACGCAGATCCTCATCGAGCTGCTGCGCAATTTCGACACCGCGCCACTGGACGTGCCCTTCGCAGCCCCCCCGCAAGCCTGAGAGGACCGCGCCCATGGCCTGTTTCGAACGTGACGGATGCCTGCTGCACCATGAGGAACATGGCCAGGGCGAGCCCCTGGTACTGCTGCACGGGCTCGGTTCGAGCAGCCAGGACTGGGAACTGCAGGTCCCCGAGCTGAGCCGTCACTATCGGGTGATCCTGATGGACATCCGCGGCCACGGCCAGTCGGCCAAGCCTCGCCACGGCTACCAGATCAAGACCTTCAGCGAAGACTTGCTGGCCTTGCTCGACCATCTAAACACTGGCCCGGTGCACTTCGTGGGCTTGTCCATGGGCGGCATGGTCGGCTTTCAGTTTGCCGTCGACCATCCGCAGTGGCTGCGCAGCCTGTGCATCGTCAACAGCGCCCCCGAGGTCAAGCGCCACAATCTCGAACACTGGATCTGGTGGGCCAAGCGCTGGAGTCTGGCACGCCTGCTCAGCGTCGAGACGGTCGGCCAGGGCCTGGCCGCGCGCCTGTTTCCCAAGCCCGAACAAGGCGAACTGCGGCGCAAGATGGCCGAGCGCTGGGCGCGCAACGACAAGCGCGCCTATCTCAAGAGCTTCGACGCCATCGTCGACTGGGGCGTGCAGGAACGCATTGGGCAGATCCAGTGTCCGACGCTGGTGATTGCCGCCGACCACGACTACACCCCGATACAACAGAAAGAACGCTACGTTGCCCTGATGCCCCACGCGACACTGGCGGTCATCGAGGATTCGCGGCACGCTACGCCCCTGGACCAACCCGAGGTCTTCAACCAGACCCTGCTGCGCTTTCTCGCAGCCGCATCCACCTCTCAAGGATCATTGAGCCCATGCTGAAGAAACTCCTGCTCACCGCCTGCTCGTTCGCCTTCGCCGCCAGTGTCATGGCCTCCGACAAGACCCCTCACGTGCTGCTGGACACCAGCTTCGGCCAGGTGGAGATCGAACTGAACGCCGAAAAAGCGCCGATCAGCACGAAGAACTTCCTGGCGTACGTCGACAGCGGCTTCTACAACAACACCATCTTCCACCGCGTGATCCCGGGCTTCATGGTCCAGGGCGGCGGCTTCACCGATCAGATGGTGCAGAAGAGCACCAAGGATCCGATCCGCAACGAAGCCAGCAACGGCCTGCAGAATACCCGTGGCACGCTGTCGATGGCGCGCACCTCGAATCCTAACTCGGCGACCAGCCAATTCTTCATCAACGTGGCCGACAACGACTTCCTCAACCCCGGCCGTGACGCCGGCTACGCCGTATTCGGCAAGGTGACCAAGGGCATGGAGGTGGTCGACCAGATCGTCAACTCCCCCACCACGGTCAAGAAAGGCATGCGCGATGTACCGGCCGATCCGGTCTACATCAAGTCGGCCAAACGTATCGACTGATCGCGGGTCTCACAGGATGTGAAGCCGCCCGCGAGCGGGATCAACAGGAGTTTCCATGCTGTACCGTCGCTTCGAGCAACTGATCGACATTTTCCGTGAGGCGCCCAGCGAGGCGCCGCCGAGCACGGTCTGGCCGTTCTACCTGTACTACCTGCGTCAGGTCTGGCCGAGCTTTCTCGCCTTGCTGGTGGTCGGCCTGGTCGCCTCGCTGATCGAGGTGGCCTTGTTCAGCTACCTGAGCCGGATCATCGACCTGGCCCAGGGCACGCCCAACGTCAACTTCTTCAGCGAGCACAGCACCGAGCTGATCTGGATGCTGGTGGTCGTGCTGGTGCTGCGGCCGGTGTTCTTCGGCCTGCACGACCTGCTGGTGCACCAGACCATCAACCCGGGAATGACCAGCCTGATCCGCTGGCAGAACCACACCTATGTGCTCAAGCAGAGCCTGAACTTCTTCCAGAGCGACTTCGCCGGGCGCATCGCCCAGCGCATCATGCAGACCGGCAACTCGCTGCGCGACTCGGCGGTGCAGGCGGTGGATGCGCTATGGCACGTGCTGATCTACGCGATCAGCTCGTTGGTGCTGTTCGCCGAGGCCGACTGGCGCCTGATGATTCCGCTGCTGGTATGGATCGTCGGCTATATCGCCGCGCTCTACTACTTCGTGCCACGGGTCAAGGAACGCTCGGTGGTGTCGTCTGACGCACGCTCCAAGCTCATGGGGCGGATCGTCGATGGCTACACCAACATCGCCACCCTCAAGCTGTTCGCCCACACCGACTACGAACAGCAGTACGCCCGCGAAGCGATCAGCGAGCAGACCGAGAAGACGCAACTGGCTTCACGGGTCATCACCAGCATGGATGTGGTCATCACCACCCTCAACGGCCTGCTGGTGGTCGCCACCACTGGCCTGGCACTGTGGTTGTGGAGCCAGTCGCTGATCAGCGTCGGCGCCATTGCCCTGGCCACCGGCCTGGTGATCCGTATCGTCAACATGTCCGGTTGGATCATGTGGGTGGTCAACGGCATCTTCGAGAACATCGGCATGGTCCAGGATGGCCTGCAGACCATCGCCCAGCCGGTTTCGGTCACCGACACGCCCAATGCCCCGGCATTGAAAGTCAGCCGTGGCGGTGTGCGCTTTGACGATGTGGATTTCCACTACGGCAAGGGTGGCAAGGTCATCGATGGGCTGAACCTGGATATTCGCCCGGGCGAGAAGATCGGCCTGATCGGCCCGTCCGGCGCGGGCAAGTCCACGCTCGTCAACCTGCTGCTGCGCCTGTACGACGTGCAGGGCGGACGCATCCTCATCGATGGCCAGGATATCGCCCAGGTCAACCAGGCCAGCCTGCGTGCGCAGATCGGCATGATCACCCAGGACACCTCGCTGCTGCACCGCTCGATCCGCGACAACCTGCTGTATGGCAGGCCGGACGCGAGCGACGAGGAAGTCTGGGAGGCGGTGCGCCGCGCGAGGGCTGACGAGTTCATCCCGCAGTTGTCCGACGCCCAGGGCCGCACCGGCTTCGACGCCCATGTGGGCGAGCGTGGGGTCAAGCTCTCCGGCGGCCAGCGCCAGCGCATCGCCATTGCCCGCGTGCTGCTGAAGAACGCGCCGATCCTGATCATGGACGAGGCGACCTCGGCGCTGGACTCGGAAGTCGAGGCGGCGATCCAGGAGAGCCTTGAAACCCTGATGCAGGGCAAGACCGTGATCGCCATCGCGCACCGCCTGTCGACCATCGCCCGGATGGATCGGCTGGTGGTGCTGGAGAAGGGGCGTATCGTCGAGAGCGGCAGCCATGCCGAGCTGCTGGCTCAGCAGGGGTTGTACGCCCGGTTGTGGCATCACCAGACGGGCGGGTTCGTCGGAGTCGATTGATATCGCCTCAAGGGCCTTTTCGCGGGTAAACCCGCTCCCACAGGTACCGCGCTGTCCGTCAGTGCAACGCGGTACCTGTGGGAGCGGGCTTGCCCCGCGATAGGGCCGACACAAACCCCACTCAACCCCGCCGATACGGCAGCATCTCCCGCGCCTGCAGCGCATACTCCCTTACCCCGTCCCGCTCCTGCGCCAGGAACTCGTCCACTGCCCGCCGCAACCCCGGGTGCAGCAGGTAATGCCACGAGCGCGTCAGCACCGGCTCGAATCCGCGAATCAGCTTGTGCTCCCCCTGGGCCCCGGCGTCGAACCGCTGCAACCCTTCGGCAATCGCATAATCCATGCCCTGGTAGAAGCAGGTCTCGAAATGCAGGCGGTCGAATTCGTCCAGGCAGCCCCAGTAGCGACCATAGAAACTGTCGCCGCCGACCAGGCTCAAGGCCATGGCCACGTCGCGGCCGTTCTGCCGTGCGACCACCACCCGCAGCGCCTCGGGCATGCGCTCGGCCAACAGGCTGAAGAACTCGCGGGTCAGGTAGGGCGCACGTCGCCGCACCGCATAGGTGTTGGCATAGCAGCGGTAGACGAAATCCCAGCGCGCCTGGTCAAGCTCATCGCCACGCAGCCACTGGAAGTCGATGCCCTGCCCGGCCACCTGTTCGCGCTCCTTGCGCATCTGCTTGCGCTTGCGCGAACTGAGGGTGTCGAGAAAGTCCTGAAAGTCCCGGTAACCACGGTTGCGCCAGTGGAACTGGCAGCCCAGGCGCTCCATCCAGCCCGGCTGGGCGAGCATCTGCTCGTCCAGGCTGCTGTCGGTGAAGTTGATGTGCGCACCGGACAGCTCACCCTTGACCAGGTACTCCGGCAACGCCTGCAACAACAGCAGGGCGTCAGCGGGGTCCGCGCTCAGCAGGCGCGGCCCGCTGACCGGGCTGAACGGCACTGCCCCGAGCAGCTTGGGGTAATAGGCGATACCCGCACGCTCACAGGCATCGGCCCAGCCATGGTCGAACACGTACTCACCGAACGAATGCCATTTACGGTAGGCCGGCAGTAACGCCCGCACCTCGCCGTCACGCTCCAGCACCAGGTGCTCGGCGGCCCAGCCGGTCTGGCGGCTGACGCTAACGCTGTCTTCCAGCGCACTGAGAAAAGCATGGCTGAGGAACGGCTGGCCGGCAGGCACCAGCGCGTCCCAGGACAGTGCCGGCAGATCACGCAGGTGGGCAAGGCTGTAGAGGCTGGTCACGACGTCGGCTCCCTGAACACAGGTCGCCAGTATCGCCAAAGGCGCCGGATCGCTCAAATGACGATGACTGTTCTTATAACCATGTGAGTAATTACTTAACAGCAGTGCCACTAAATAGACATTATTCTGTAATCCCCCCTCGCAATACTTGCGCCTGTTTTTCGGATGCCGAGAACCTGTCTAGTCAGGCCTTTTCCGGAGACATGCCAACTTGGGGGTGGGCGCACAAAAGCCTCCCCACAATTTTCCAATAGGGAGAACCTTATGCGTCTTGTTTCTACACTTACCGGAGTTAGCCTCACCGGCATGATGCTGGCCCTGAGCGCCCCGGCCAGTGCTGCAGTCGACGCCAAGCTGCTCGAAATGCTCCGCGCCAACGGCTCGATCAACCAGGCGCAGTACAGCGAACTGCAGGCCGATCTGGCAAAAGAAACCAAGGAAAAGGCCGACCAGAAGGCACAGTCCGAGCGCCTGAGCTCCTTCGAACAGAAAGTGGCATGGGCCGCCAAGACCCAGATCAAGGGTGACGTGCGCCTGCGTTACGAAGACGTCAACGTCGACAACCCACGCAGCGGCAGCGGCAACCAGGACCGCGAGCGCGTCCGTGCCCGCGTCGGCTTCTACAGCGAAATCAACCCGCAGGTCGACGCTGGCGTGCGTATCGCCACCGGCAGCAGCGCCGATGGCCGCTCGACCAACCAGAGCCTGGATAACTACTTCGAAAAGAAATCGCTGTGGGTCGACCTGGCCTACCTCGACTGGCACCCGACCGCCATCCCGAACCTGCACCTGATCGGCGGCAAGATGCAGCAGCCTTGGGTGAGCATGGGCGACATCATCTGGGATAGCGACCTGAACCCTGAAGGTGTGGCTGTCACCTACAAGACCAACCTGGGCGGCGCCGAGCTGTTCGGTAGCGCCGGTCAGTACACCCTCAAGGACAACGTCGACGGCGACGGCGTGCAGTTCAAGCACGACGCCCAGCTGTACCACGGCCAGTTGGGTGCTCGCTTCGCACCGGCTGATACCCTCAAGGTCACCGTTGGCGGCAGCATCTACGGCTACGACAACGACAAGGAATCTGCCGCTCTGCGTCAGTTCGGCAACACCACCACCGAGTTCAACCTGGTGGAAGGCTTCGGTCAGATCGACTTCACCGGCTTCGCCATCCCGCTGGCCGCCTACGGTCAGTACGTGAAGAACACCGACAGCACCGACGGCGAAGACAAGGCCTGGCTGGCGGGTGTGAAGACCAAGCTCGGCGCCTGGAGCCTGGACTACAACTACCGCGACGTACAGCGCAACGCTGTGGTCAGCGCCTTCACCGACTCCGACTTCGGCAACGGCTTCACCGGTAATCGTGGTCACAAGTTCAAGGTCGGTTACGAAATCGACAAGAACTTCGCTGTCGGCGCGGCTTACCTGATGGCCAAGACCGACCGTTCGCAGCTGCCGAACACCGACGCGGACGTCGACACCCTGCAGGTCGACCTGGAAGCCAAGTTCTAAAAGAACGCTCCCCTGCGTAGCTCAGCGGGAAGTGCCGACCCCATCCGGCGCTTCCCGCTTTTTTTCGTCTGCTGAAAATACAGCGGCCTTTTCACGGGCAAGCCCGCGAAAAGGCCGCAGCCGTTATCAGCGCTTGCGCAGAATCACACTGCCAATCGAATACCCCGCCCCGAACGAGCTCAGCACCGCCACCGATCCTTGCTCCAGGTCATCCTGGTACAGGTGGAAGGCAATCACCGAGCCGGCCGAACTGGTGTTGGCATAACGGTCGAGAATCACCGGTGCCTCCTGCTCGCTCACCTCACGTCCCAGCAGCTTCTTGACGATCAGGTGGTTCATGCTCAGGTTGGCCTGGTGCAGCCAGAAGCGCTTGACGTCGGACGGCTGCAGGTCGTTCTCGGCCAGGTGCTTGCCGATCAGCTCGGCGACCATCGGGCAGACTTCCTTGAACACCTTGCGCCCTTCCTGCACGAACAGCTTGTCGCGGGTGCCTTCACCCTCCTCCGCCGCACGGTTGAGGAAGCCGAAGTTGTTGCGGATATTGTTGGAGAACGAGGTCAGCAGCTTGGTGCTGACGATGTCGAACTGATGCTTCGATGTCGCCTGGTCGGCGCGCTCGAGCAACACGGCAGTGGCGGCATCACCAAAGATGAAGTGGCTGTCGCGGTCACGGAAGTTCAGGTGGCCGGTGCAGATCTCCGGGTTGACCATCAGGATCGCCCGGGCCTGGCCGAGCTGGATGCTGTTGGCGGCGTTCTGGATGCCGAAGGTGGCCGAGGAGCAGGCCACGTTCATGTCGAAGCCGAAGCCCTGGATGCCCAAGGCCTGCTGCACCTCGATGGCGATCGCAGGATAGGCGCGCTGCAGGTTGGAACAGGCGACGATCACCCCATCGACGTCGGCAGCGGTACGACCGGCGCGCTCCAGCGCCTGGCGGGCTGCAGCCACGGCCATTTCGCAAAGAATGGAGTACTCGTCATTGGAGCGCTCCGGCAGGCGTGGCTTCATGCGCTGCGGGTCGAGGATGCCGGCCTTGTCCATGACGAAGCGGCTCTTGATGCCCGACGCCTTTTCGATGAACGCCGCGTCGGACAGCGGCGCCGGCTCGACCTCGCCACGCTCGATGGCGGCGGCGTTGTCTGTGTTGAACTGTTGCGACCAGGTGTTGAAGGATTCCACCAGTTCTTCGTTGGAGATGCTCTGGGCCGGGGTATACAGGCCGGTGCCGCTGATCACGACGTTGTGCACGGTCGTTCCTCTGGTCTGTGGCCTGCGCCTGGCGGGCGTTGGCCGGGATGGGCTGTGATTAATGGCACTTTAGTGCCAACTTGAGATCGTCAGCGAGGGCTGCGCCCTCGATCGCGGGGCAAGCCCGCTCCCACAAAGTGAGAGCGGGGTTGCCATGCGATGGGCCGCAACGCGGCCCAAATTGCACCAATATTGCCACAACTCAGGGAATTTAGGCTTCCACCAAACTCCACTGCTTGCTCAATCGCTTATCGGAAACCGCCACTTTCGTCCCCAACTGCTGCGCGAACAGCGACACCCGGTATTCCTCCAGCAACCAGCGATACAGGGTCAGTTCGGCGTCACGCTTGCCCTCCTGGGCATGCTTGTCGGCGCGGGTCTTGTACTGCGTCCACAGGTTGCCCAGCTCGCCGCTCCAGACCCGGTCCTTCTGCACCTGCGAGCCCAGCTTCTCCAGGCGCAACTCGATGGCCTTCAGATAGCGCGGCAGTTCCTTGAACCACTGCGCCGGCGTCTCGCGCACGAAGCCTGGGTACACCAGGTTGCCCAGTTGCTGCTTGATATCGTTCAGTGCCACCGCCTGGCTCAGGTCGATCTTGCCCTTGAAGCGCTTCTGCAGGCCATGCCACAGCTTGAGCACTTCCAGGGTCTGGCGCGCCAGCCGCTCGGCATGCTCGGCCCAGTCGCCACGCTTGCGTTCGGCGAGCGAGGCCAGCGCGGCGCCGTCGCGCGGCAGTGGCGTCTCGCCTTCGAGTACACAGCTGTCGAGGCTGGCCAGCAGGATATCCTCGACCAGCGACTCGACCCGGCCCAGCTCGCGGTACAGCAGCCCCAGCTCGGTCAGCCCCGGCAGCTTGCCGCGCAGGAACTTGGCAGGCTCGGCCAGCTGTTGCAGCAACAGGCGCTGCAGCGCGCGGCGGTGCTGGAATTCAGCTTCGGCCTGGGTCGAGAAACGCCCCTCGCGCACCGCGCCGTTGTCTTCCACCAGTGCCGGATACACCGTCAGCGAAAGGCCGGCGATCTTCTGCTGGGCAGTCTGCGCCACCTGGGCGAAGGCCTTGGCCTGCACCGGCTGTTCGGTTTTCTCGCTACGTGGCAACGCCAGCGCGGCCTGGCTGGCAGCGACGAAGCGCGCGGTCAGCTCGGCCAGGTCGCGGCCTTCGCCGAGGAACTTGCCCTGGCCATCGACCACTTCGATGTTCATGCGCAGGTGTCCTTCGACCTGCCCCGCCGATTCGGCCCACGCCTCGTCCGAGACGCGCGCCCCGGTCATACGCAGCAGTTCCTGGCCCAAGGCCTGCGGCAAGGCGCCCTGGCCGAAGGTCATGCGCGACAACGCCGCCTTGACGAAGTCCGGCACCGGCACGAAGTTCTTGCGCAAGGCCTTGGGCAGATTGCGCACCAGGGCCACGCACTTGGCCTCCAGCAGCCCCGGCACCAGCCACTCCAGGCGTTCGCCCGGCAGGTTCGGCAACAAGGGCGCCGGCACCCGGACGGTGACACCGTCGCGTGGATGATTGGGTTCGAAGTGATAGCTCAGCGGCAGGCGCAGGTCGCCCACCTGCAGGTGGTCCGGGTACTGCGCGGCGGTGACTTCGCTGGCCTCACGGGCGAGCACGTCCTCTTCGCGCATGATCAGCAGGTTGGCGTCCTTCTGGCTGTTCATCCGATACCAGCTGTCGAAGGTCGCGGTCTGGTGAATCTCATCCGGCAGGCGCGCCTCGTAGAAGGCGTACAGCGTCTCTTCGTCGGCCAGGATGTCACGACGGCGGGCCTTGGCCTCCAGCTCATCGAGCTGCTCGAGCAGGCGCTTGTTGGCCGACAGGCACTTGGCCCTGGACTGGATCTCGCCACCGACCAGCCCCTCGCGGATGAACAGCTCGCGCGAGGTCACCGGATCGATCGGGCCGAAGTGCACCGGGCGTCGACCGACCAGGATCAACCCATACAGCGTGATCTGTTCATAGGCGACCACCTGCCCGCGCTTCTTCTCCCAGTGCGGCTCGAAATGGTTCTTCTTGATCAGGTGCCCGGCCAGCGGCTCGATCCAGTCCGGCTCGATCTTGGCGACCATGCGCGCATACAGCTTGGTGGTTTCCACCAGCTCGGCCGCCATCACCCACTGCGGGCGCTTGCGGCCGATGCCGGACGAAGGGTGCACCCAGAAGCGCCGCTGGCGCGCGCCCTGGTAATCACCCTCTTCGGTCTTGTGGCCGATCTGGCTGAGCAGACCGCTGAGGATCGCCTTATGCATGCGCTGGTAATCGGAGGCATCCTTGTTCACCGCCAACTGCAGGTCACGGCAGATCAGCGACAGCTGGCGGTGCGCATCACGCCACTCGCGCAGGCGCAGGTAGCTGAGGAAGTTCTTGCGGCACCAGTTGCGCAGCGGATTGGCGGTCAGCGCCTGGCGCTGCTCCTCGAAGCCGCGCCACAGGTTGACCAGCGCGGCGAAGTCCGAATCGACATCTTTCCACTGCGCGTGCGCCTGGTCAGCGGCCTGCTGGCGCTCCGGCGGACGCTCGCGCGGGTCTTGTACCGACAGCGCACTGGCGACGATCAGCACTTCCTGCAGGCTGCCCTGGCGGGCACCTTCGAGCAGCATGCGGCCCAACCGCGGGTCGATCGGCAGGCGCGCCAACTGGCGGCCCAGCGGCGTGAGCTGGTTCTCGCGGTTGACCGCCGAGAGCTCCTGCAACAGGTTGAAGCCGTCGCTGATGGCCTTGCCATCCGGCGGCTCGATGAACGGAAACGCGTCGATCTCGCCCAGGCGCAGGTGGAGCATCTGCAGGATCACCGCCGCCAGGTTGGTGCGCAGGATCTCAGGGTCGGTGAAGGCCGGGCGGCCGTTGAAATCATCCTCGCTGTAGAGGCGGATGCAGATACCCGGCTCGACCCGCCCGCAACGGCCTTTACGCTGGTTGGCGCTGGCCTGCGACACCGCCTCGATGGGCAGGCGCTGGACCTTGGCGCGGTAGCTGTAGCGGCTGATGCGCGCGGTACCGCTGTCGATCACGTAGCGGATGCCTGGCACGGTCAGCGAGGTTTCGGCAACGTTGGTCGCCAGCACCACGCGTCGGCCACTGTGGGACTGGAAGATTTTCTGCTGCTCGGCCGGGGTCAGGCGCGCGTACAACGGCAGGATCTCGGTGTGGCGCAGCTGCGCCTTGCGCAGGATCTCGGCGGCATCGCGAATCTCGCGTTCGCCGGGCAGGAACACCAGCACATCGCCCGGGCCCTTGCCCTGGCTGCGTTCGTGCTGGGCGATTTCATCCAGCGTGGCGAGGATCGCCTGGTCGACCGTGAGGTCGTCCTCGACCTGGTTGCCCTCCTCGTCCTGCTCGCTGGTCAGCGGGCGGTACCAGGTGTCCACCGGGTAGGTACGGCCGGACACCTCGATGATCGGCGCGCCATCGAAGTGCTTGGAGAAGCGCTCCAGGTCGATGGTCGCCGAGGTGATGATCAGCTTGAGGTCGGGGCGCCGGTGCAGCAGGGTCTTGAGGTAGCCGAGCAGGAAATCGATGTTCAGGCTGCGCTCGTGGGCTTCGTCGACGATGATCGTGTCGTAGCGTTCGAGGAAGCGGTCGTGCTGGGTTTCGGCCAGCAGGATACCGTCGGTCATCAGCTTGACCAGGGTGTTGGAGTCGCTCTGGTCCTCGAAGCGCACCTGGTAACCGACCAGCGCCCCAAGGGGTGTGCCGAGCTCTTCGGCAACCCGCGTCGCCACGCTGCGCGCGGCGATCCGGCGTGGCTGGGTATGGGCGATCAGGCCATGACTGCCGCGGCCCAGTTCCAGGCAGATCTTCGGCAACTGGGTGGTCTTGCCCGAACCGGTTTCGCCGGCGATCACCAGCACCTGGTGCTCGGCCAGGGCTTTCTTGATCTCGTCGCGCTTGGCGGCGATGGGCAGGCTGTCGTCGTAGCGGATGCTCGGCACGCTCTGCTGGCGCGCGGTGACCTGGGCGCAGGACGCCTGTACCTTCTCCACCCACTGCGCCAGCTTGCCCTCGTCGGGGCGCTTGCGCAGCTCGTGCAGTTGCCGCCGCAGGCGATGGCGGTCGGCGATCATGGCGTGGTCGAGGTTTTGCAGCAGTTTGTCGATGGCGTGGTCAGTCATGGGGCTTTCTGATGATGCAGGTGAGCCTGCTTTTGCATGATCGGCATTCTTGAGAATGCGCGATTGTCGCAGATTTGCCGGTTCTCTGCTGCCTGTACCGGCCTCTTCGCGGGCGAGCCCGCTCCTACAAGGACTGAGCTGGCTATCAGATTTTGAACAAGACAGTTACCCCCTACGCGAGCGTGCACCCCGGCAATTTCCGATCAGCCCCGATCCCGTTCGAAATACCGCGAACGCTTGAACAGCAGTCGTGTGCCAGCCATCGTGAAAAAGACGGTCCAGACCAAACCGTCGAGCAACAGGTTTTCGTGCTCACCCAGTTTCGTGCAACTCGTAATCGCTGCTGCCATGAAAACCAGATACATGAACACTCGGAGCCTGCTAGACCGGAACAGCCAGTCGACGCCTACCGCGAGAATGCAGATGAAGCCAATTGCAACGACGTCAGCCATCACTACCCCGGATTAAATGATCAGCATCAGGCTGCTGGACTGTGGCCCCCTATCCATTACGGTCTGAACATCTCGTAGGACTACTCCGAAACCCAATCACCAAGCGGCGCAAATGTTTAGCCAGTTCTGGAGTGAACGTCGCCATTCACTGCTTTAATCAACCTTATCCACCATGTGAGTATCCAGGGCATGATTCCCGACCCGATCACCGCGCCCCCGCTGTCACGCCCTTCGCTGCCGAAGGTCAGGGCCCGCGCCGGTGAAAATCCGTTGGTCCACATCATCCTCGCCTTCTGGGCCCTGTGGCACTGCCGCCATGCTCGCCCGCCGGATACCTCGCTCGCTGTCCATTGACGCCTACCGCAGCCCTGCGGCTGCCTGAATCCGTCCGACGCACCGCGCCAACCCGCGGTGGTCTTGTGCGCCCCTGAACGACAGGGGCGCGAGCGAGCCCCCATGCACTTTGCCAACCCCGAGCAAGCCCGCCGTTTCCTGGCCGAAAACCCCGACATCGACCTGATCGAACTGTTCATCCTCGACGCCAACGGCGTGCCGCGCGGCAAGCTGCTGCACCGTGACGAGCTGATGGCGGTATATGAAAGCGGCCGGCCGCTGCCCAGCACCATCCTTGGCCTGACCCTCAATGGCGACGATGTGGAAAATTCGGGCCTGGTCTGGGATGTCGGTGACATCGACTGCCGCGCCTACCCCCTGGACGGCAGCCTGGTACGCCTGCCCTGGCGCCGGGTGCCGACCGCCGCAGTGCAGGTCAGCATGCACCCCAGCGAAGGCCAGCCCGCCAGCATTGCCGACCCGCGCCATGTCCTGCTGCGCACCATCGAGGCCCTGAAGGCCGACGGTTATCACCCGGTGATGGCCTGCGAGCTGGAGTTCTACCTGCTCGACCAGCAGCGCGATGCCCAGGGCCGCCCGCAACCGGCGCTCGACAGCGACGGCGGCCGACCACGCAGCACACAGGTTTATGGCCTGCGTGAGCTGGAACAGATCGAGCCCTTCCTCGCCGACCTGTATGCCGCCTGCAAGGCCCAGGGCATTCCGGCACGCACGGCGATTTCCGAGTATGCCCCCGGCCAGGTGGAAATCACCCTGGAGCACGGCGATGCGCTGGCAGCGATGGACCAAGCCGTGCGCTACAAGCGCCTGGTCAAGGGCGTGGCCCATGCCCACGGCATGCAGGCCTGCTTCATGGCCAAGCCCTTCGCCCAGATCGCCGGCACCGGCATGCACATGCACCTGAGCCTGGCTGACAGCGAAGGCCGCAACCTGTTCGCCAGCGAAGACCCGGCCGGTACGCCGCTGCTGCGCCAGGCCGTGGCGGGCATGCTGCGCCACCTGCGCGATTCGCTGCTGCTGTTCTGCCCCAACGCCAACTCGTTCCGCCGCTTCCAGGCCAACAGTTATGCGCCGCTGGCGCCGACCTGGGGTGTCGACAACCGCACCGTGAGCCTGCGCGTACCCGGCGGCCCGGCCCCCAGCCGACACATCGAGCACCGTATCTGCGGCGCCGATGCCAACCCTTATCTGGCTGCCGCGGCCATTCTCGCCGCCACGCACCAAGGCATTCGCGAACAACTGGACCCCGGCGCTCCGGTCGAGGGCAACGGCTATGCCCAGGCCACCGAGCACCTGCCCACCGACTGGCTCACCGCCCTCGATGCACTGGAGCACTCGGTTTGGGCTCGCGAAGCGCTGGGCGATGCGTTCCTCGGGGTATACCTGAAGGTCAAACGCGCCGAATACCGCCAGTTCATGGCCGAAGTCAGCGAACAGGACTGGCGCTGGTACCTGCACCAGGCCTGAGCCCTACCCTATTCAGAACAAGGAACACCCCATGAACGCAGCACTGAACAACGGCCCGGCCCAGCGCGCACCGTCCTACTACAGCGCCACCCTCAACGATCGGACCGAGTACCCGACGCTCAACGGCACCGAGCAGGTTGATGTGGCGATCATCGGTGGCGGCTTCACCGGCGTCGCCACCGCCGTGGAGCTGGCCGAGCGCGGGCTGAAGGTCGCCATCGTCGAGACCAACCGCATCGGCTGGGGCGCCAGCGGGCGCAATGGTGGCCAGGTGACTGGCAGCCTGTCCGGCGACGAGGCCATGCGCACGCAGATGCGTGACCGGCTCGGCAGCGAGGTAGACGATTTCATCTGGCACCTGCGCTGGCGCGGGCACCAGATCATCGAACAGCGCGTGGCGCGCTACGGCATCCAGTGCGACCTCAAGCGCGGCCACCTGCATGCCGCAATGAAGCCGTCGCACCTGGAGGAACTGCGCGCCTTCGAAGCCGAGGCCCAGCGCCGTGGCATGGGCGACCAGGTGCAACTGCTCGACCGCCAGGGCATCTCGCGCCACCTGCAGAGCCCGCTGTACCTCGGGGCACTGAAGAATACGCGCAACTTGCACCTGCATCCGCTCAACCTGTGCCTGGGCGAGGCGCGGGCTGCGCACAGCCTCGGCGCGCTGATCTTCGAAAATTCGGAAGTGCTGGATATCGTCCACGGTCCGAGTCCGGCAGTGGTTACCGCCAATGGTCGAATCGAGGCGCGCCAGATCCTGCTGGCGGGCGATGTGTACCACAAGCTCGAGCAGCGCCAGCTCAAGGGCAAGATCTTCCCGGCCATGGGCGGGATCGTCACCACCGCGCCGCTGGGCGAGCTGGGCGAGCAGATCAACCCCGAGGACCTGGCGGTGTACGACTGTCGCTTCGTGCTCGACTACTACCGCCTGACCGCCGACAAACGCCTGCTGTTCGGAGGTGGCGCCAACTATTCAGGGCGTGATTCGCGGGACATCGAAGCCGAGCTGCGCCCTTGCATCGAGCGCACCTTCCCGGCGCTCAAGGGCGTGCCGATCGAATTCAAGTGGAGCTGCGCCATGGGCATCGTGGTCAACCGCATCCCACAACTGGGCAAGCTGTCGGACAACGTCTGGTACTGCCAGGGTTACTCCGGGCATGGCATCGCGACCAGCCACATCATGGGCGAGATCATGGCCGAGGCGTTGACCGGGACGCTGGAGAAGTTCGACACCTTTGCCGCGTGCAAGCACATCAAGGTGCCGATGGGGGATGTGCTGGGCAATCCGCTGCTGTCGGTGGGGATGTGGTACTACCAGATGCTGGAAAAGTTGCGCTGAAACCAAAACCGGCCCGCTCTTGCAGGAGCGGGCCGGTGTGAATCAGGCGATCTTCTTCAGCCCCAGCTTCTTCATCTCTTCGTCGCGCAACTCACGACGCAGGATCTTGCCGACGTTGGTGGTCGGCAGGGCATCGCGGAACTCGATGAACCGCGGCACCTTGTAGCCGGTGACGTTGGCACGCATGTGCTCCATCACCTGTTCCTTGGTCAGCGTGACACCTGGCTTGGCGACGATGAACATCTTGATCACCTCGCCCGACTTCTCGTCAGGCACGCCGATCGCGGCACATTGCAGCACGCCCGGCAGGGCGACCAGCACGTCTTCCAGCTCGTTGGGATACACGTTGAAGCCCGAGACCAGGATCATGTCCTTCTTGCGGTCGACGATGCGCATGTAGCCGTCGGGCTGAATCACCGCGATGTCGCCAGTCTTCAGCCAGCCTTCGCTGTCGAGGATCTCGGCAGTGGCGTCTTCGCGCTGCCAGTAGCCCTTCATCACCTGCGGGCCCTTGATGCACAGCTCGCCGACTTCGCCCAGCGGCAGTTCCTGGCCGCTGTCGTCGATGACCTTGCACAGGGTGGACGGCACCGGGATACCGATGGTGCCGATCTGGTTGGCTTCGGACGGGTTGACCGCCGCCACCGGGCTGGTCTCGGTCATGCCGTAGCCTTCGCAGATGGCGCAGCCGGTGACCGCCTTCCAGCGCTCGGCCACGCTCAGTTGCAGGGCCATACCGCCGGAAAGGGTCACCTTCAGCGCCGAGAAGTCCAGGCTGCGGAAGGTTTCGTTGTTGCACAGGGCGACGAACAGGGTGTTCAGCCCGACGAAACCGCTGAACTTCCACTTGCCCAGTTCCTTGACCATCGCCGGCAGGTCGCGCGGGTTGCTGATCAGCACGTTGTGGTTGCCGATCAGCATCATGGCCATGCAATGGAAGGTGAACGCATAGATGTGGTACAGCGGCAGCGGCGTGATGATGATCTCGGAGCCTTCCTGCAGGTTCGAGCCCATCAAGGCGCGACACTGCAGCATGTTGGAGACCAGGTTGCGGTGGGTCAGCATCGCGCCCTTGGCCACACCCGTCGTGCCGCCGGTGTATTGCAGCACAGCCACGTCATTGGCTTGCGGGCTGGCCTCGATGACCGGCTGGCCGCGGCCCTTGGCCAGTGCGTCGTTGAAGCGCACCGCCTGGGGCAGGCTGTAGGCCGGCACCATCTTCTTCACATACTTGATGACGCTGTTGATCAGCACGCGCTTGAGCGGTGGCAGCAGGTCGGCCACCTCGGTGACGATGACGTGCTTGACCTGGGTCTTGGGCAGGACCTTCTCGACCAGGTGCGCCATGTTGGCCAGGCACACCACGGCCTTGGCACCAGAATCGGTGAACTGATGCTCGAGTTCACGCGCGGTGTACAGCGGGTTGGTGTTGACCACGACCAGGCCGGCGCGCATGGCACCGAACACAGCGACGGGATATTGCAGTACATTGGGCAGTTGCACGGCGATGCGATCGCCGGGCTTGAGGTCGGTGTGCTGTTGCAGCCAGGCCGCGAAAGCGCCGGACAGGGTATACAGCTCGCCGTAGGTGAGGGTCTTGCCGAGGTTGCTGAACGCCGGTTTGTCGGCGAAACGCTGGCAGGATTGCTTCAGTACGGCCTGGATGTTGGGGAATTCGTCAGGATTGATTTCCGCCGTAATTCCGGCTGGGTATTTATCCTTCCAAAAATGTTCGATCATGGAAGCCCACTCCTTTAGCAACAGCGAATTCTTCACGCGTCGATGCGTTTATTATTGATATGAGATGAAGGGATTCATTGCAAACCGCATCATCTGAAAGCGCGCCGAGAGTAACAGCTTTGCCTGGGGTCGCCTAGAGGGCTTAGCAAGCCTCAATAGTCACCAAAGTGACTCAATGAACTCTATAAGTCATTTCTAGAGTATTTAATCAAAATGTCGCATTGCGGTGCGTGCTGCAACCGACTCGGTCCCTGTAGGAGCGGGCTTGTCCCGCGATCGGGCGCGCAGCGGCCGCAAGCCAGACGGTCGAGATCGTCCTGATAAATCTCGCTGCCAGGTTCTACGGCCGCTCCGCGCCCGATCGCGGGACGAGCCCGCTCCCACAGGGATTGGGCTGGACGTTAAATTTTGAGCAAGACAATTGCTTCCACTGGTGAGGTGGATTTCAGGCGATGTCGCGCAACTCCCGACGCAGGATCTTGCCTACCGGCGTCATGGGCAGTGAATCGCGCAGCACGATGTGCTTGGGCACCTTGTAGCCGGTGAAGTTGGCCTTGCAGAAGGTCTTGAGCTCCTCGACGCTGACACCGCCCGCCCGAGGAACCACGAACAGTTTTACCGCTTCGCCGGAGCGTTCGTCGGGCACGCCGATCACCGCGCAACTGGCCACCTGCGGGTGTCCCATGACCACGTCCTCGATCTCGTTGGGATACACGTTGAAGCCCGAGACGATGATCATGTCCTTCTTGCGGTCGACGATGCGGGTGAAGCCGTCCGGGTCGATCACCGCGATGTCACCGGTCTTGAACCAGCCGTCGGCATCCAGCGCCTGGGCTGTCGCCTCCGGCTGTTGCCAATAGCCCTTCATCACCTGCGGCCCCTTGATGCACAGCTCGCCGCGTTCGCCCAGCGGCATCTCGTTGCCGTCGTCGTCGATGACCTTGAACGCGGTGCCGACCACCGGGATGCCCACCGTACCCAGCCGCGCCAGTTGCCCGTAGGGATTGGTACTCGCCACCGGGGAGGTTTCGGTCAGGCCGTAACCCTCGACGATGCGACAGCCGGTCAGGCTCTCCCAGCGCTCGGCGGTGGCCTTGACCAACGCTGTGCCGCCCGAGTTGGTGACCTTCAGCGCCGAGAAATCCAGCGACTTGAAGCCCGGGTTGTCCATCAGCGCGACGAACAGGGTGTTCAAGCCCAGCAATGCCGAAAAGCGCCACTTGCCCAGCTCCTTGATGAAGCCCGGAATGTCGCGCGGATTGGTGATCAGTACGTTGTGATTGCCCGTGACCATCATGCACATGCAATTCGCAGTGAAGGCATAGATGTGATACAGCGGTAGCGGCGCGATCATCACCTCCTGCCCTTCCTTGATCAGCGGCTGGCCGTCGGGCCCGTGCTGGGCGAAGCAGGCCAGCACCTGCAGCATATTGGCGACCAGGTTGCCGTGGGTGAGCATCGCGCCCTTGGCCAGCCCCGTGGTGCCGCCGGTGTATTGCAATACGGCGACATCCTCGAGCGTCTGCACCACCGGCTTGTACGTGAGTTCACGGCCCTCGCGCAGTACCTGCTTGAACGACACGGCCTGGGGCAGGCGGTAGGCCGGCACCATCTTCTTCAGCTTGTCGACCACCGTGTTGACCAGCCAGCCCTTGGCGGCCGGCAGCAGGTCGCCCATCTTCGCCTCGATCAGGTATTCGATGCCGGTGTCGGGCAACACCGTCTGCACGCGCTGGCCGAACATGTTCAGGTACACCAGCGCACGGGCGCCGGAATCCTTGAACTGGTGGCGCATCTCGCGCTCGGTGTACAGCGGGTTGGTGTTGACCACGATCAGCCCGGCGCGCATCGCGCCGAAGACGGCGATGGGGTATTGCAGGACATTGGGCATCTGCACGGCGATGCGATCACCGGGCTTGAGATCGGTGTGCTGTTGCAACCAGGCCGCAAAGGCCGCCGAATGGCGCTCCAGTTCGGCGTAACTGAGGGTGACGCCGAGGTTGCTGAACGCCGGGCGGTCGGCGAAGCGCTTGCAGGAACGCTCGAACACTTCGATGACGGATTTGTAAGCAGTGATGTCTATGGTGGAAGGCACGCCCGCCGGGCGCTTGTCATTCCAGAAGTCGGCTTGCATTTATTGTTGTTCCTCAGCCTGAACCGTCCATGACCTGATTGCCCAACGGCAAAAAGGCGTTGAGCCGACGTTAGCAGGTAAGCCGGAGGTGGCAAATACGCCAAGGGCTGCCATTAACATTGTGAATCTTATTTGTGCCCCTGCTGCAATCCTGGTCATTGTGCATACACTGAGCTCAATCCCGTGCACAAAGGATTTTCCATGGCCCACGACGCCTTCTGGCTGCCCGCCAGCGAGCACTGCAGTCTGTACGTCCACCAGTGGCTGCCGCAGACCCCGGTCAAGGCCGTGGTGCTGCTGGCCCATGGCATGGCCGAGCACGCCGGGCGCTACCGGCGCCTGGGCCATGCGCTGAACGATGCCGGCTTTGCCCTGTTCGCCCCTGATCTGCGTGGCCACGGCCGCACCGCAGAGCTAGGTAGCCTCGGCCTGTTCGCCCACCACCACGGCTGGAACACGGTGGTCAACGACCTGGGCCTGCTCAGCCAGCACATCGGCCAGCAGTTCCCCGGCACGCCGCTGTTCCTGTTCGGCCACAGCATGGGCAGCTACATCGCCCAGGCGTACCTGCTGCACCACAGTGGCAGCCTGCACGGGGCGGTGCTCAGCGGCTCGAACTTCCAGCCGGCTGCGCTCTATCGCGCAGCACGCCTGATCGCCCGCCTGGAGGCCTGGCGCCAGGGGGTGGAGGGCAAGAGCGCGCTGATCGACTGGCTGTCGTTCGGCTCGTTCAACAAGGCCTTCAAACCCAACCGCACGGCGTTCGACTGGCTCAGCCGCGACCCGGCCGAGGTCGACGCCTACGTCGACGACCCGCTGTGCGGCTTTCGTTGTAGCAACCAGCTGTGGCTCGACCTGTTGCAAGGCCTGGCACAGATCAGCCAGCCGCGCCATCTGGCGCAGATCGATCCGAACCTGCCGATGCTGGTGATCGGCGGCGAATGTGATCCGGTCAGCGCTGGCAAGCGTCTCACCCACCTGGCCAACGCCCTGCGCGCGACCGGCAATCGCCATGTACAATTGCGCGTCTACCCGCAGGCACGCCACGAAGTGCTCAACGAAACCAATCGCGACGAGGTCACCCACGACATCATTGCCTGGCTGGAGCAGGCACTGGCCCTTGGCCGCCCTGCCCGCAGCGAATGATGTGCACCACCTCGTCCCTCCAAGGAAGCCCTGATGACCCAGGTCACCAACACGCCCTACGAAGCCCTCGAAGTCGGCCAGAAAGCCAGCTATGAAAAATCGGTGGAAGAACGCGACATCCAGCTGTTCGCCGCCATGTCCGGTGACCACAACCCCGTGCACCTGGACGCCGAGTTCGCGGCCAAGAGCATGTTCCGCGAGCGCATCGCCCACGGCATGTTCAGCGGCGCACTGATCAGCGCTGCGGTTGCCTGCACCCTGCCAGGCCCCGGCACCATCTACCTGGGGCAGAAGATGAGCTTCCAGAAGCCGGTGAAGATTGGCGACACCCTGACCGTACGCCTGGAAATCCTCGAGAAGCTGCCCAAGTTCAAGGTGCGCATCGCCACCAATGTGTACAACCAGAACGACGAACTGGTAGTCGAGGGCGAGGCCGAGATCCTGGCACCCCGCAAGCAGCAGACGGTGGAGCTGGTATCGCCGCCGAACTTTGTCGCCGGCTGACCGAGCAGTATCCTGTCGCGGATCTACCTGCGACAGGGCTCCAACGCCCTCAGGCAGCGCTCGATATGCCGCCGCTCAGGTTCCTGGCGGGCCAGCGCCAGCGCCCTGACCCACGCCTCCCGGGCCTGCTGCACATGCCCCAATTGCCCGTGCAACTGAGCCTGTGCCGCGTGGGCCAGATGGTAGTCGAGCAACTCGCCCCGCCCCAGAATCGCCTCCACCTCTGCCAGGCCCGCCGCCGCGCCGTCACGGCTGGCCAGCGCCACTGCGCGGTTGAGTTCGATCACAGGTGACGGCCAGTGCCGCAGCAACACGTCATACAGGCCGACGATCTCTGCCCAGTCGGTCTCCTGGGCGCTGGCGGCCTCGGCATGCACCGCAGCGATCGCCGCCTGCACGCTGTAGGGCCCGATATCACGGCTGCCCAGCGCATGACGCACCAGGGCGCACCCCTCCTCGATCTGTGCCTTGTCCCACAGGCTGCGGTCCTGCTGGTCGAGCAGCACCAGCTCGCCTTCGCCATCAGTGCGCGCCCGCAGCCGCGAGGCCTGCAACAGCATCAACGCCAGCAGGCCGAACACCTCCGGGTCTGGCAGCAGTTGCGCCAGCAGCCGCCCCAGGCGAATCGCCTCGTCGCACAGGTCGCGCTGCACCAGGTCTTCCCCTGCCGATGCCGAATAGCCTTCGTTGAACACCAGGTAAATCACCCGCAACACACTTTCCAGGCGCTCTGCCAGTTCGCCCATGGCGGGCACCTGGTAGGGAATTCGTGCATCGCGGATCTTGGCCTTGGCCCGCACGATGCGCTGGGCGATGGTCGAGGGCGATTGCAGGAACGCGCGGGCGATCTGCTCGGTGGTCAGGTCGCACACCTCGCGCAGGGTCAAAGGCACCTGGGCATCGGCGGACAACGCCGGGTGGCAACAGGTGAAGATCAAGCGCAAACGGTCGTCAGCGAGCAGCTCCTCCTCGCTCGGATCCTGCGCCGGGTCTTCGAGTTGCATAATCAGCTGTGCCTGCGAGCGGTCGAAACGGGCGCGGCGGCGCAAGGCATCGATGGCCTTGAAACGCCCGGCCGAGACCAGCCAGGCCCGCGGGTTGGCCGGCATGCCGTCGCGCTGCCAGCGTTCGACGGCAATGAAGAAGGCATCATGCAGGGCCTCCTCGGCGAGGTCGAAATCACCCAACAGACGGATCAGGGTCGCCAGGATGCGCCGCGAGTCGCGGCGGTAGATAACCTCGACCTGGGCATGCAGCTCATCACCCGTCATCGTGTTGCGGTCCGCGGCGTCATCTTGGCTGACCTCCCGTCATCAGGGTTGCAGTTCGCGCACCGGCCTCACTTCGACACTGCCGACCCGCGCCGCCGGAATACCTTTGGCGATGTTCAGTGCCTCGTTGAGGTCGCGGGCATCGACCAGGTAGAAGCCGGCCAGTTGCTCCTTGGTTTCCGCAAAGGGCCCGTCGGTCAGGCTCATCTTGCCAGCGCGCATGCGCACGGTGGTGGCCGTCTGCACCGGCTTGAGCGCCTCGGCCGCAAGCATCCGCCCTGAGCCATGCAGGGACTCGGCATAAGCCATGCACTCGGCGTCTTCGGGGCTGTCGGGCAGGCTGTGCAGCAGCCCCTCGTCACAATAGACCAGGCACAGGTATTTCATGATCGTCTCCAGCTGACGTACGGTTCAGGGCTTGAGGTCGAAGCGAGCCTTCTGGGTTTCCATGTCGAACGGTGCCGACCAGTGCTCATGGATCACCTGCCAGCGCCCTGCACTACGACGATAGCCCACCGTGACGCGCATGAAGCCGCACTGGCTTTCATCGTCGGCCGGGCCGCAGCGGTTGAGCCAATGCGCCAGGGCCAGGTCGCCATCGGCCTGAACGTCCAGCTCGGCCACCTCGAAGACCATCGGACCGGTGCAAAAGCCCATGCACATTTCCCAATGCGCCTGGTAGGCAGCCTTACCCTTGAATTGCAGGGCCTGGATGGCGTCGAAGGCAACGATGTCATCGGCATAGGGCGCGACGATGGCCGGCAGGTCGCGCTCGCGCACAGCCTGGATCCAGCCGTCGATGAGTTGACGGATTTCGGTTTCGGCGGGGGTATTCATGGGCAAGCCTCCAGCAGGTCATCAGTGGGTGGCGCCGAGTGTTTGCGGCGCCTTCACTGATGGTCGACTGGGGATGGGAGGAATCGACAACGCTGGAAAACTTTTTGCGGTTTTCCGTTATCGGCCTGTGTCGACAGGCCTTCGCAGGTTCAAGCCCGCGCCGCCTGCTCGAACACTTCGTCGGCCCATTGGTTGAGACTCTTGCCTGCAGCTCGCGCTGCGACACTTGCGGCAGCGTGCACTTCAGGACGAATACGCAGCATCACTTTGCCGGAGGCCGGTTTTTCCGGGGCAATACCCTGCTCGGCACAATCCGCCAGATAATCTTCCAAGGCTTGAGCGAAAGCCTCGTGCAACGCAGGCACCGAGCTTGCGTGAAAGCTGATGATGTCACGCATCCCCAGCACACGGCCGACGAACAGGTCGTCGCGTTCGTCGTAATCGATGCGGGCAACATAGCCCTTGTAACGCATGCAACTCATATCCCAACTCCCGCCCTATAGAAAGTGCTATCAAATTAAGATATCACCACTTTCGCCGACACTGATTCAGGATTTTTCGTTGCGCACTCTCTACCCAGCCAGCACCTGCACATAACGCGCCCGGTCCACGTTGGCCCCGCTCAACACCACCGCAACCCTCCTGCCCTGCTGGCGTTCGCGCTCCTGCAACAGTGCGGCCAGCGCCGCGGCACCCGCGCCTTCGGCGGTGTTGTGGGTGGTTTCGTGGTAGAGGCGCATGGCCTGGGCGATTTCGTCATCGCTCACCCGGACGATGCGCGTGGCATGCTCACGCACCAGGGCGAAGGCGTCCGGGTGCGGCACGCGGCAGGCCATGCCGTCGGCAAAGGTGTCGGCGGTGGCCGTGGTGACGATACGCCCCAGCTCGAAGCTCTGTGCATAGGCATCCGCGGCGCTGGACACTACCCCAACGATCTCGGTCCGCAGCCCCAGCAGGTTGCGCGCCTGGATCAGCCCGCAAATGCCCGAACCCATGCCGATCGGCACATACACGGTGTCGAGGTCCGACACGGCCTCGAACAGCTCCAGCGCATAGGTCGCTACGCCGCGCACCAGCTCAGGGTGGAACGAGGGCACCATCCGGTAGCCGCGCTGTTCGGCCAGCTGGGCGGCGTACTCACGGGCCACGTCGAAATCGACACCGTGCTCGATCAGCTCCGCACCCAGCGCACGCATGGCGGCGTTCTTCTCCCGCGAGTTGCCTTCGGGCACCACGATCACCAGCGGCAAGCCTGCCTGGCGCGCCGCCAGGGCCATGCTCTGGCCGTGATTGCCGCGGGTGGCGGTGACCAGCCCCTGAGGCACATCACCGCTGGCCAGCAGCGAGCGCACATAGACCAGCCCGCCGCGCACCTTGAATGCGCCAGTCGGCGCATGGTTCTCATGCTTGACCCACAGTTGGCAGCCGGCCCGCTCGGCGAGCAACGGCCAGACGTGCTGTGGCGTCGCAGGCACATGCTGGTGAACGAAATCGGCGGCTTCGCGCAGGGCTGTGAGGTCGAACATGGCGGTCATCCTTCATCGAGGGCAGTTGCGACGATCCTGAGCGCCGGGCATTGTATGGGTCAAACCTTATATTGCATGGGTAGCAATTTCGTGTGGACCCCGGAACTGATCGACGACGCCCAACCCCGCTACCTGGCACTGGTCGATGCCATCGCCGCCGCCATCGAACGCGGTGAGCTCAAGGTAGGGGAACGCCTGCCGCCACAACGGCGCCTGGCCTGGAAGCTGGGGCTCAACCCGAGCACCACCCAGCAGGCTTATCGCGAAGCTGCCGCGCGACATCTGGTGGCCGGCGAAGTCGGGCGAGGTACCTACGTATTGGCGGGTAGCAAGGAAGCAACGCTGTTTCGCCTCAAGCAGCACGACCGGCATTCGTCGCTGATCGACCTGTCGACCAACGTACCCGTGGCCGATCCGCACCCGCACGACCTGCAACACAGCCTCCAGGCATTACTGCTAGCGGACGACCTCAACCTGCTCGATCACTACCTCGATCACGACCAGTTGCTGCTCGGTCGCGTGCATGGCGCACGCTGGCTGGCCCAGCGCGGGCTGACGCTGGGCGCTGACGACCTGCTATTGTGCGGCGGCGCCCAGCAAGGGCTGGCCTGTGTGCTGCAGTCGCTGTGCCAGCCTGGCGAGGCGGTCATGGTCGAAGCCCTGACCGCACCAGGGATCAAGGCAGCGTGTCGCCAGTTGCGCCTGCCAGTGCATGGCGTGGCCCTGGATCACCAAGGGCTGCGCCCGGATGAGCTCGACCGGGTGACGCGGGCCAGCGGCGCCAGGGTGCTGGTGACCACACCCACCCTGCACAACCCCACCGGGGCGTGCATGGGCGACAGCCGTCGCCAGGCCGTCGCCGAGGTGGTGAAGCGCCACGGCCTGCGGGTGATCGAGGACGATGTCTATGGCGCGCTGAGCGAGCGGGCGCCCTTGTACCCCTTGCTCGACGGCCAGGGGATACTCGTCAGCAGCTTGTCCAAGACGGTCGCAGCGGGGCTGCGCCTGGGCTGGATCGCCGCACCGGCATCGGTGCTGGAACACATCGACCCGCATGCCCGGGCCACGCACTGGCCGGTGTCACCGCTGAACCTGCGCATCGCCTGCCAATGGATCGCCAATGGCACAGCCGCGCGGCGACTGGCTTGGCAACGGGAGGAAATCGGGGAACGCTGGCGCCTGGCGCGGCGGGTATTCGGTGAAGCTATGCGTGCTCAGGATGAACCCTCGCCGCATGTCTGGGTGAACACCCCAGGGCCTGCTGAAGCCCTGGTAGGGGCGTGCCGGGCACGCGGGGTCGAAGTGGTGCCGGCCAGTGTCTTCGCGGTGGGGGGCGATGAAGTGAGGGCAGTGCGGATCAGCCTGTCGGCCGCCACCAGCCGCGCGCAGCTCAAGCAAGGGCTGGACGTCGTGCGCGCGGTACTTGGCGAGCTGGCAGGCAAATAGCACTCACCCCTGCTGGCAACCCTCGCCCATGGCTCGGTACTGAATGGTGTGCACCTGGCCCTGATGATCTTCATAGGTCATGGTTGCCGGCACCACCTCGCAGACATCGGGGATGGTCGACAGATTGATCACCCGCTTGATATCCAGGTTCATCGAGTAATCGTACTGCACCGGGGGCTGGGTCTGGGTGGTCTTGGCCTCGTCCGCGAGGGCGAGCGAAGACATCCCGACCAATGCAAGAATGAGTAATGTTTTCATGAGTCTGTGGCCTTGAAAGCAATCACGTTGATCGATTGACTTCTTATGCCGTCACTGGCGCGGAGAAGTTGTCATCGTCGGCGATGACACGAAGCACCGATCCCGCATCGTCGTACTGCAGAAGGGATGAGTGAAATTCTACGCCCGCCACCGAATACTTGAACCCTGCAGTCGGATATTCACCCTTGCCAGATTTGCAACAATCTGCGACAAAGCCCCCATGACCCTGCCCGAATTCCTCCCGCTCTGCCGCTCGCAGCGCCGCCTGCTCGACCACTTCTACCGCCAGCACGGCTCGCGCATGCGCGCCAGTGCAGAGGGCCAACTGTGGGTTGCGCGCGCGCAGGCTATGGTGGGTGCATTGAACCTGACGCCCGTCGCCGACGGCCACTGGCTGACCGGCCTGTTCGTGGCGCCGCAATGGCGTGGCCAGGGTGTTGCCGCAGGGTTGGTCAGCGCAGCGCTGGCCAACAGGACAGGCCCGACCTGGCTGTTCTGCCACCCCGAACTGCAAAGTTTCTATGCGCGGCAGGCTTTCACAATGGCGAGCGCTCTGCCCGCCGAACTGGCCTCGCGGCTGGCCCGCTACCAGCGCAGCAAAACGCTGGTAGCGATGGTGTGCGCTCAGTCGTCGGCAACGTCGAGCCCGGGGAACAGCACCTCGGTGTAGCCGAAGCGGGAAAAGTCCTGGATCCGCGATGGGTAGAGCCGCCCGATGAGGTGGTCGCATTCGTGCTGCACCACCCGCGCATGGAAGCCATCGGCGAAGCGGTTGATCGGGGCCCCCTGGGGGTCGAGGCCCTCATAGCGGATGTGCTTGTAGCGGGGCACGACACCGCGCAAGCCCGGCACCGACAGGCACCCTTCCCAACCCTCCTCGAGCTCGGTGGACATCGGCGTGATCAGCGGGTTGAGCAGGATAGTCTGCGGCACGGGCTCGGCGTCCGGATAACGCTCGCTGCGCTCGAATCCGAAGATCATCAGCTGCAGGTCGATGCCGATCTGCGGCGCGGCCAGGCCGACACCACCGACGTGGCGCATGGTCTCGAACATGTCGTCGATCAGTTGCTGCAGCTCAGGGCTGCCGATCATGTGCTCGGGCACGGGCGGTGCGATGCGCAGCAGGCGCTCATCGCCCATCTTGAGGATGTCACGGATCATCAGGGGTTCGGCTCACGGGTCTGGGGTTCGGCATGCGCGGGATGCTCATGGCCGAGCACAGTGATGGTCTCCTTCCGCTGCTCGCCGTCGAATTCCTTCTCGCCGGGGTTCTTGCCTTCAGCCGACATGTGCTCGATCACCGCATTCATCTCGGCGCCCAGCAATAGCACGGCGGCGGAGATATAGAAATACAGCAACAGCACGATGATCGCCCCGATGCTGCCGTACATGGCGTTGTAGTCGGCGAAGGTCTTGACGTAGTAGGCAAAGCCCAGCGAAGCGACGATCCACACCACCACCGCCAGTACGGAGCCTGGGGTGATGAAGCGGAATTTCTGCTTAACGTCGGGCATCACGTAGTAGATCAGCGCCACCGCCACCATCATCAGGATGATGATCGCCGGCCAGCGCAGCACGGTCCAGATGGTGACGATCACCTCCTGCAGGCCGACTTGGGCCGCGATCCACTCCATCACCTGCGGCCCCAGCACCATGAGTGCGGCGGCGGCCAGCAGCATGCCGGCAATGCCGATGGTGTAGAAGATCGACAGCGGAATGCGCTTCCACACCGGGCGGCCCTCGGGCACATCGTAGGCGGCGTTCATGGCGCTCATCATCAGGCGCACGCCGGCCGAGGCGGTCCACAGGGCGATGACGATACCCACCGAGAGCAATCCGCCCTTCGATTGCTGCAACTGGTCGATCACCGGATTGACTTGTTCGAGTGCCTGGGGCGGCAGCACCAGTTCCGATTGCAGGCGCAACCAGGAGAAGAAGTCGGGCAGGTGCAGGAAACCGATCAGCGCGATCAGGAACAGAATGAAAGGGAACAGCGAGAACAGCATCTGGTAGGCCAGTGCCGAGGCATAGGTGGACATCTCGTCATCGAGGAATTCCTTGACGGTGCGCACCAGCACGCGGTGCAGAGGCAGGCCCTGCAGGGCGGGAAAAATCATAGCGTCTCCTTTCGCCGCTTGATCGTCGTGGTTGCAACTGTGCAGACAAGTCTAATAGACCACGCGCACCGCGTACTGCTCACTGGCGAAATCAGGAAAACGGCTACGGCGGACGTTGGGGCAAAACGGTAAGGCCCCATGGGCGCAAAACGGCGCGCCCACAAGGCCCTATGCATCAACCGCGGTTCAAGGCTTCTTCACCGCATCCTTGACCTTGCCCACCGCCTGCTGCCCTTCGCCCTTGAGTTCCTGGGCCTTGCCCTCGGCACGCAGCTTGTCGTTGCCGGTCGCTTTACCGACGCCTTGCTTGATGTTGCCAACCGCTTCGTTAGCCAGGCCCTTGGCTTTGTCTTTGGTGCCGCTCATGGCGAATCTCCTGCAAAAAGAGACACGTGAACCGTGTCGACAAAAGGTGGACCGGTTCGCTTGCGCAAGAGTTTCAACATTTTTTCGGGCACCAAGCCGAACGGCAAACAGCGGGCGAATACCGCACCGAATTGTCCCAGCGCCGCTGCGCACTCGGAAGGCGCAGCTCTAGAATCCGGCCATTCATAAAAACAACAGTTCGTGGAAACCTTGCACATGCGATTGATGCCCCTACTCGCGGCCATGCTGCCGTTACTTCCCCTGCCCGCCCTCGCCGCCGCCCCGACCGCCTTGCAAACCTTGCGGGTCGAGCGCTACACCGACGACGACCAACCCGGCACCCTGCGCTGGGCCCTGGAAACCAGCAACCGCAACCCCGGCCACTACCGCATCGACATCGCTGCAATCGGCGAGCCGCCCTACGTGATCCGTCCGAGCCGGCCACTGCCGGAAATCAAGGGCCCGCTACGCATCACCGGCCTGGCCTGGGCACGTGACGGCCAGTACGTCGCCATCGACGGCGCCGGCTATATCAAGGACCAGGGGGTACGCACCTGCCCAGGCGCCCTGCCCGGCCAGTTCGGCACCAATGTGCGCACCACCACCAACCCCGGCCTGGTGCTGCGCGACACCCAGGGCGTGCACTTGAGCGGCCTGGAGGTGCGCAACTTCTGCATCGGCATCCTGGTTAACCGCGCCAGCGGCAACGTCATCGAAGACAACCGTATCGTCGCCAACAAGGGCGGGGCCGGGATCATGCTCACGGGCGATGACGGCGCGGGCAACCCGACGGCCACCACCACGGTCAACAACAAGGTGCTGCGCAACCAGTTGATCGACAACGGCGACGGCCTGGAGCTGACCCGCGGCGCCGCCTTCAACCTGGTGGCCGACAACCTGTTCCGCTCCACCGACGCCAACCCCGAGCCCTCCCAGGGCATCGAGATCCTGCTGGGCAACGACAACAGCGTGGTGCGCAACCGCTTCGAGAACTACTCCGACGGCCTGCAGATCAACTGGGGCAAGCGCAACTACCTGGGCGCCAATACCTTCACCGGCAACTCCATCGGCATCAGCGTGACCGGCGAGGGCAACATCCTCGACGGCAACCTGATCCACGGCAACCGCATCGGCGTGGCCCTGCGTCCGGAGCCGGAAGTCACCGCCACACGCGTCACTGCCAATCGCATCTGGGGCAATGGCCTGGACATCCGGCGCTGCGAGGCGGGTGGCTCGTGCGTAGCGGACCAGCGCACCGGCGCGATCATCTTCGGTGTGCCAGCCCAGGCCCACGCGCTGTACGTCGGCTCGCGCGGTGTCGGCGCGGAACTGGCGAAGAAGGACCAGGCGATCATCTGCGATGGCAGCGGCCAACCCCAGCCGTGCCAGCCGCTGCCCAATCACAATCAACAGGCGCCGCGTCTGACCGGGCTTGCCGGGCATGTGCTGCAAGGTGAAGTGCAAGGGCCGGTATCCAGCCTGCTGCGCATCGAGGTGTTCGGCAATGCGGCAGCGGAGGGGCGGGAAGCGGAGCAGTATCTGGGCGAGGTGTTGGTCGGCAGCGATGCCCAGGGCAAGGCACGGTTCGAGAAGACGCTGGATGCCATTGCGGGGCTGAACAGCTTTACCGCGACGGTCACCACCGCCGATGGCGCGACCTCGGAGTTGAGCCAGCCGTTGCGGCGCTGAAGCTCAAGGCCTCTTTGCGGGCAAACCCGTGAGGAGGCCGGCGCAACCCACCCCGCAACCCTTGCCGCGCCCCGCGCCACCCCGCACAATGTCAGGCCTTTCTGGCGTCAACCCGCAGGAACCTGCATGAAACTCGACAAACCCACCGCCATCGCCCGGCGCAACCAAGCGCTGAACCGGCCGGTGCTCGACCGCGACAACACCCTGTTCGCCATCCTCGACAAGAAACGCAACCTGTGGTGGTTCGAGGTACCGGTGGCATTGCTGCGCAAAGGCCAGCCCGACTGGGTCAACCTGCTGCTGCACACCCCGGAAACCGACGAACTGCAGCACTTGAAAGTGCCGGTCAACTTCCTGCGCGCGCATCAGGAACAGATGGAAGTCCGCCACCCCGGCAAGCGTCGCTCGACCATCAGCCTGGCGCTGAGCGCCGACCGCGACTCGCTGCTGCGCGACACCCGCCCAGGCGGTGAGCAACTGGACTTCAGCACCTTCGTGCAGGCCTGATCAGGCCCGCTCGATACGATCGTCATGGATGACGATCAGCCCTTGCTTGAACAGCCCGCCGATGGCCTTCTTGAAATTGCCCTTGCTGACGTTGAACAGCTTGGCGATCACTTCCGGGGCGCTCTTGTCGCACACCGGCAGCACGCCTCCGGCTTCGTCCAGGCGCTTGAGGATCTGCTCCTGCAGGCTGTCGGCCAAGGCCGCGCCCACCGGCTGCAGACTCAGGGCGATCTTGCCGTCGTGGCGCACTTCCTTGATGAAGCCCTTCTCGTGCATGCCCGAGCGCAGGAACTTGAACACCTCGTTCTTGTGGATCAGGCCCCAGTGGCGGTTGTTGATGATCGCCTTGAAGCCCATCGGCGTCTCGCCCGCCACCAGCAGCTCGACCGGCTGGCCCGCCTTGTAGTCGACCGGCGTACGGTCGAGGTAGCGGTCCAGGCGCGCGGTGGCGGTGATGCGCCGGGTGCGCTTGTCGAGGTAGGCGTGCACCACGCAGTAATCGCCGATCTTCAACTGCTGCGCCTCTTCCGAATAGGGCATCAGCAAGTCCTTGGACAGGCCCCAGTCGAGGAAGATGCCGGCACCGTTGATGTCCTTGACCTTGAGACTGGCGAACTCACCGACCTGCACCTTGGGTTTCTCGGTGGTGGCGATCAGTTGGTCTTCGCTGTCGAGGTAGATGAACACGTTCAGCCAGTCGTCGAGCTCAAGCTCGGCGTCCTTGGGGAAGTAGCGCCTGGGCAGGAGGATCTCGCCGTCGGCGCCGCCGTCCAGGTAAAGACCGAACTCCACGTGTTTCACGATTTGCAAACTGTTGTAACGCCCAAGCAGAGCCATTTCCGATGTTCCTCAAGACAAGGCGGCTATTCTACACCTGAAGCTGCCCGGCTGCCCGATCCGTGGGAACCGCCGAGCGCGGCGCGCATCTATTGCCTGGCAAGCAACCTGCAAGGATTCGCTCATGCCTGTCCGTCTGCCCAGAGCCCTGCTGCTCATTCTCGCGTTTGCCCTCACGCTCGCGGCCTGCAGCCGTATCGACCTCGCCTATCGCAACCTCGACCGGCTGGTGCCCTGGTCGCTGGGCGACTACCTGGACATGAATCGCCAGCAGAAGGCCCTGCTCGACGAACGGCTCAAGGGCCACCTGGCCTGGCACTGCAAGACACAACTGCCGGGCTACCTCGACTGGCTCGACAAGGTGCGCCTGATGGTCGCCAACCAGGCCGTGACCGACCAGGCCCTGCAGCAGCGCACCGCCGAGGCGCGCCAGGCCATCGGCCGGGTCGCTGAAGAGATCACCCCCTCCGCCGCCGAACTGCTGCGCGGCATGAGCGACGCGCAGGTCGGTGAAATGCGCAAGGCATTCAGCGACGACATTGCCGAGCGGCAGAAGGAATACGTCGACACCCCGCTACCCAAACAGATCCAGGCCCGTGCCACGCGCATGGAGAAACGCCTGACGCCGTGGCTGGGCGAGCTCAATGCCCGCCAGCGCCTGCGGGTGATGACCTGGTCCCAGGCCCTCGGCGATCAGAACAGCGAATGGATCGCCAATCGCCAGGCCTGGCAGCAACAGTTGGTGCTGGCCATGGAACAACGCCACTCGCCAGCGTTCGAGCCGCGCCTGGCGCAGTTGCTGCAGCGCAAGGAGAGCCTGTGGTCACCGGCCTACCGCATGGCCTTCGAGAACACCGAGCTGCAGGCCCGCAGCCTGCTGGTCGACCTGATGCAGCAGAGCAGCCCGGCGCAGCGGCAGTTCCTGCTGGACCGGCTGGCCAAGGTACGTCGTGACTTCAGTGAGCTGAAGTGCCTCAAGGGGTGAGGATCGGGGTGGCCTTTTCGCGGGCAAGCCCGCTCCCACGCAAGCCCCCACTGCCCTTGAGTTCAGTGGGGGCTTGCGTGGGAGCGGGCTTGCCCGCGAAAAGGCCACCATCGACTCAACTGACACCCCTCACCTGCCCCTGCGCCGATAGGGAAACACATCGATCACCTTCCCTTCCCGTATCGCCCCCTGCAATCCCTGCCAGTAATCCGCGTCATACAGCTCTCCATGCAGCCGGCTGAACAACCGCCGCTGGCCGATATCGGCGAACAGGAACGGCGGAAACTCCTCGGGAAACACATCGTGCGGCCCGATCGAATACCACGGCTCGCCAGACATCTCATCCTCCGGGTAGCGCGGCGGCGGGATATGGCGAAAATTCACCTCGGTGAGATAGCTGATCTCGTCGTAGTCATAGAACACCACCCGCCCATGCCGGGTAACGCCGAAGTTCTTCAGCAGCATGTCGCCGGGAAAGATGTTCGCCGCCGCCAGTTGCTTGATCGCCAGCCCGTAGTCCTCCAAGGCTTCGAGCACCTGGGCCTCGCTGGCCTGCTCCAGGTACAGGTTCAACGGCGTCATGCGCCGTTCGGTCCAGCAGTGGCGGATCAGCACGCTGCCACCCTCCACGACCACCGTCGAGGGCGCGACCTCCAGCAGCTCGGCCAGGCAATCGGCTTCGAACTTGGCCACCGGGAAGCGAAAATCTGCGAACTCCTGGGTATCGGCCATGCGCCCCACGCGGTCGACACTTTTCACCAGGCGGTATTTTTCGATCACCGTGGCTCGGTCGACGGTCTTGGAGGGTGAAAAGCGGTCCTTGATGATCTTGAACACGGTATTGAAGCCCGGCAGGGTGAACACGCTCATCACCATGCCGCGCACGCCGGGTGCCATGACGAAACGGTCGTCGGTACTGGCCAGATGATTGATCAACGCGCGGTAGAACTCCGACTTGCCATGCTTGTAGAAGCCGATCGAGGTATACAACTCGGCAACGTGCTTGCCCGGCAGGATGCGCTTGAGAAAGTTGACGAACTCCGCCGGCACCGGCACATCGACCATGAAGTACGAGCGGGTGAACGAGAAGATGATCGACACCTCGGCCTCATCGGTGATCAGCGCATCGGCCTCGATGCCATGGCCCTCGCGATGCAGTAGCGGGATCACCAGCGGCCACTGCTCGTCACGGGTGTACAGACGCCCGACCAGATAGGCGCCCTTGTTGCGGTACAGCACCGAGGAAAACAGCTCCACGGCCAGCGCCGGGTCCTTGCATACCCAGTCGGGCAGGCATTCACGCAGTCGCTCCTCAAGCCGCGCCAGGTCGGCGTCGAGGTCGCCATAGGGCACCTCGAAAGCCTGGTCGGCAAGGATCCCCCGCAACAGACCACCCAGGCCGTCGCGCAACTGATAGGTGCGGGTCTGTGCCGCGCGCTCGTGGCCGCGCATGGCCGGGCGGGTGGTGTGGATGAACATGCAGCCGTCGCTGATCAGGTCGTGGCTGAACAGGCTGCAGAACAGCGAGTTGTACCAGGTCTCGGCCAGCTCATCGTCCAGGCGCGGGTCGATCAGGCGGATGTAGGCGCTCTTGACCAGCGGCCAGTGCTCCACGTCCAGCAGCAGCGAGGCGTCGAAACCTTCGCGCAGCCAGCCGTTGACCTCGGCGACCTTCTCCTCGTACAGGTTGATCCGCGCAGCAGCGGCCTGCTGGATCGCCTGCCATTGCGCCTGTTCGAAGCGTTCGCGGGCGCCCAGGGTGATGCGGCGAAAGTGTTCTCGGTAGTTGTCGAAGCCATCGAGGATCATCCGGGCGATGGCTGCGGCGGGCCAGGGCTGGGGCATGGTGAGAGGCTCGGTGGGTGGCGGAATGAAAAGAGCTTAGTCGGGTGTCGGTCTTTTCGCGGGCCACCACAATTGCCAAAGCAAGAAAGCACAAGAAACGCCCCGACACCTGACGTACACTCGCGCCCCTGCCCAGAACCCGGAGATACACGTGAGCCCCATCGCCCTCGCCCGCCTGCTGACCCTTGCTGCCGTCTGGGGTGCGAGCTTCCTGTTCATGCGCATCATCGCCCCTGAACTGGGTACGGTACCGACCGCCTTCTTTCGCGTCTCCATCGCCTGCCTCGGCCTGATCGGCATCCTCGCCGCAGCCAGGGTGCGCTGGGACTTCCAGGGCAAGCTCGGCGCCTGCCTGGTGCTGGGCATGATCAACTCGGGCATTCCGGCGACCTTCTATTCGGTCGCCGCGCAGGTACTGCCAGCGGGGTATTCGGCAATCTTCAACGCCACCACACCTCTGATGGGCGTGCTGATCGGCGCGTTGTTCTTCCGCGAAAGCATGACCCTGCCCAAACTGTGCGGGATCTTCCTTGGCCTGTTCGGCGTCGGCATCCTCAGCGGTGCAGGCCCGGTGGCGCTGGACATGGCCCTGGTGCAAGGCGCCCTGGCGTGCCTTGCGGCGACCACCTGCTATGGCTTCGCCGGCTTTCTCGCCCGCCGCTGGATCGGCGGCCTGGACAGCCGCCTGTCGGCCCTGGGCAGCATGCTGGGAGCGACCTTGCTGCTCAGCCCGCTGTTTGCCTGGAGCGCACTGACCCAACCACCCGCCAGCTGGGGTGGTTGGTCGGTGTGGCTGTCGTTGCTGGGCCTGGGTCTGGTGTGCACGGCCTTCGCCTACATCCTGTACTTCCGCCTGCTCAACGAGATCGGACCCGTCAAGGCCAGTACCGTGACCTTCCTGATTCCGGTGTTCGGGGTGCTGTGGGGGGCGTGGTTGCTGGATGAGCCGCTGTCGATGGCGCACCTGTATGGCGGGGTCCTGATAGCCGCAGCACTGTGGTTGGTGCTGCGGCCGGCGCGTACCTGAAACCATACCGCCGCAGGCGGTATTCAGGCCTCGGCCATCTTCACCCCAGGCTTGCGGAACACGAACAGCAACCCCACCACGATCAACCCCATCCCCAGCAGGCTCAGCGGCGCCAGGCGGTTACCGAAGATGAGGAAATCCATCACCGCGGTCACCGCTGGCACCAGGTAGAACAGACTGGTGACATTGACCAGGTTGCCTCGGGCGATCAACCGGTAGAGCAGCAGCGTCGCCAGCAACGACACCACCAACCCCATCCACAGCAGGGCGCCGACGAAGCTCGCGCTCCATTCGACATGCAGCGGCTGGAACGGCGCAAACACCGCACACAGGGCAAACCCTGCCAGGTATTGCAGCGGCAAGGTTCCCATCGGGTTGTCGGTGATGCGCTTCTGCAGGATCGAGCCGAACGTCATGCTGGTCAGCGCCAGCAAGGCAAACAGCATTCCGGCGAGGGAAACCCCACCCAGGTTGATGCCCTGGTAGACCACCATCACCAACCCGCCAAGCCCCAGACCCAGGCCGAACAAACGGCTCCATGAACGCTGGCGCTCCATCAGCACCACGGTGAGGATCGGTTGCACCCCCATGACCGTGGCCATGACACCAGGGGTGACGTGGGTGTTGAGCGCCAGCAGGTAAAAGATCTGGTATGCGCCGAGCAGCACGCAACCGGTCCCCAGGGCGCGCAGGATACCGCCGCGACTGCGCGGCCAGCGCAATCTCAGCAAGGGGCCGATCAGCAACAGCCCTGCCAGGGCCAATGCCGAACGCAGCAGCAGGAAGGCGAAGGGGCTGGCCTGGGCCAGGCCGAGCTTGGAGACGATCGCCCCGCTGCTCCACAGCAGGACGAACAGGCTGGTGGTGGCCGCCGAGGCCACGGATGCTTTCGAAAGGACAGACATGTATTGCCACCTGAATATTGGGCAAGAGCCAAACGGTGGGCGCGCTTCAGCGAGGAAAGAGGCCGACCGTGTTCAGTAGGTTGCGAGTGCGCTTGGGCCGGCGAGAACGCCGATCAGCCCAGCACGACCACGCAGCGGGGCGCAGATACGCCGCCGACGACGCCACTGACAGGTGGTGGGTAGTGACTGATCATGGCCGGCTGCTGGCTGCCACGCACGACAACGCCCGCGACAGGCGCGAGAACGAAGGCGGTGGTGGAAGGGCTGGCTGGCATGACAGGTCTTCGGGGAAGTTGAATGTTTCGGAATATATCCGTGAATGCGGAGCTGGGCAACACCCTAGGGTGATCGGACGTCCCTCTTCGCGGCAAGCCCGCGAAAAGGGACGCAGCGAATCAGAACAACCAGCGATACAGCAGATAGGCCACCACCACCGCCAGCACCGGCCGCAGGATGCGGTAGGCCTTGGGGTTGGAGCGCTTGAACTGCTTCACATGGGTGCTGATGCGGTTGCTGAAGCGCTTGCTCCAGGCGTAGGCCTGGTTGATCCCACCCACCCGCTCGTCGTCGGTGTTCTGCGGCGCGGTGGCGCGGCCAAGGAACGCGCTGACCTTGCGGTTGATGCGGGTCATCAGCGGGCTGTTGAGCGGACGCTCGACGTCGCAGAACAGGATCACCCGCGTCACGTCGGTTTCGTTCTTCACCCAGTGCACATAGGTTTCATCGAACATCACATCTTCGCCGTCACGCCAGGCATAGACCTGGCCGTCGACGTAGATGCGGCAGTCGTCGGAGTTGGGCGTGGACAAGCCCAGGTGATAGCGCAGGGAGCCGGCAAATGGATCGCGGTGCGGGTTCAGGTGGCTACCGCCAGGCAACAGGGCGAACATTGCACCCTTGACGTTGGGGATGCTGCTGACCAGCTCGACGGTACGCGGGCACAGTGCCTCGGCCGACGGCAGTGGCTTGTCGTACCATTTCAGGTAGAACCGCTTCCAGCCCTTCTTGAAGAACGAACCGAAGCCGGCGTCGTTGTCTTTTTCGGCTGCGCGGATATACCCCTCGTCGAACAGGCGCATGGCCTCTTCGCGGATCTCCTGCCAGTTATCCTTGAGCACATCCAGCTCGGGGAAGCGCTGACGGTCCAGGTAAGGTTTGGAAGGCACACCGGAGAACAGGTACATCAGGCTGTTGTAGGGAGCGAACAGCGCCGAATGGTTGACGAACTGGCGCAGTACCGGCAGGCGTGCCTTGCCGCGCAGGTGCACGAACAGCACACTGCCGAAGAACACCAGCAGGACACCCGCCTTGGCGACGAAGGAAAAGGTCATGCAACACTCCTTGAGGGGAAATCAGGCCATCCCCAGATAGCCGGACATGATAAACCCATCGAAGGCCGCTGCAAGTCACAAGCGGCAAGCGCGAGGATGAAGATCGAGGTCGCTTGACCCGGATCAGCACTCCTCGGCTTGCTGACTGCGCTGTGGACCTGACGTTACTGCTGGTTTTCCTGCTCGCTGAACATGTCGCTGAACAACATGCTCGACAGGTAACGCTCGCCCGAATCCGGCAGGATCACCACGATGGTCTTGCCCTGCATCTCCGGCTTTTCTGCCAGGCGCACTGCCGCCGCCATTGCCGCGCCGCAGGAAATGCCGCACAGGATCCCCTCCTCCTGCATCAGGCGGATGGCCATGGCCTTGGACTCTTCATCGGTGACTTGCTCGACCTGGTCGACGAGCGACAGGTCAAGGTTCTTCGGCACGAAGCCTGCGCCGATGCCCTGGATCTTGTGCGGGCTGGGCTTGAGTTCCTCGCCGGCCAGGGTCTGGCTGATCAGCGGCGAGGCCACCGGCTCCACGGCCACCGACAGCACCGGCTTGCCCTGGGTGTGCTTGATGTAGCGCGACACGCCGGTAATGGTGCCGCCGGTGCCGACACCTGCGACCAGCACGTCAACGGCGCCGTCGGTGTCGTTCCAGATTTCAGGCCCGGTGGTCTTCTCGTGAATTGCGGGGTTGGCGGGGTTTTCGAACTGACCTGGCTGGAAGTACAACGCAGGATCGGATGCGACGATCTCGTTGGCTTTCTCGATCGCCCCTTTCATGCCCTTGGCAGGGTCGGTCAGCACCAGCTCGGCGCCCAGCGCCTTGAGCACCTTGCGCCGCTCCAGGCTCATGGAGGCCGGCATGGTCAGCATCAGCTTGTAGCCGCGCGCCGCAGCGACGAAGGCAAGGCCGATGCCGGTGTTGCCCGAGGTGGGCTCGACAATGGTCATGCCCGGCTTGAGCTTGCCGCTGCCTTCGGCGTCCCAGACCATGTTCGCGCCGATCCGGCACTTCACCGAATACCCTGGGTTGCGCCCTTCGATCTTGGCCAGGATGGTCACCCCGCGCGGGGCGATGCGGTTGATCTGCACCAGCGGCGTGTTGCCGATGGAGTGGGCGTTGTCGGCGTAGATACGGCTCATGGCAGGGGTCCTTGAATCGTTGGAAACAGGCGGGAAAGCCTCAAGGGTAAGCCTGCCCCGGCAGCCCGTAAAGCCCGTTCGAACCAAGCCCGGCGCCTGGCGGTCAACCGCACAACCTGCCCTGGAGAGCTTGCGATGAAAGCCCGTTATCGCTGGCCGCTGATCGGCCTGGCCGGCCTGATCGTGCTGCTGGTGGCCCTGCACCTGGCCCTGCCCTACCTGGTACGCGACTACCTCAACGACAAGCTCGCCGACATGGGCGACTACCGCGGCGAGGTCGCCGACGTCGACCTCGCCTGGTGGCGCGGCGCCTACCAGATCAACGGGCTGAAGATCGTCAAGACCACCGGCAAAGTGCCCGTGCCGCTGCTCGATGCGCCGCTGATCGACCTGTCAGTCAGTTGGCATTCGCTGTGGTACGACCAGGCCGTGGTCGCCGAGGTGGCCTTCGTGCGGCCCGAGCTCAACTTCGTCGATGGCGGCAGCAAACAGAACTCGCAGACCGGCCAGGGCACCGACTGGCGCCAGCAACTGGAGAAACTGCTGCCGATTACGCTCAACGAAGTGCGCATCGAAAACGGCACCCTGACCTTTCGCAACTTCAACTCCAAGCCGCCGGTGGACCTCAAGGCCACACAGCTCCAGGCCAGCATCCGCAACCTGACCAACGTGCGCGACGAAAAAGGCCGACGCGACGCCAGCTTCGAGGCCGACGCGCTGATTGCCGGCGATGCCAAGGTCGAAAGCCGCGCCACCTTCGACCCGTTCAGCGACTTCGATGACTTCGAGTTCCGTCTGCGCGCCACCGGCATCGAACTGCGCCGGCTCAACGACTTCGCCAGTGCCTATGGCAAGTTCGACTTCAATGCCGGGCATGGTGACGTGGTGATCGAGGCCCAGGCCGAGAACGGTAGGCTCAATGGCTATATCAAGCCGTTGCTGCGCGATGTCGATGTGTTCGACTGGCAGCAGGATGTCGAAGACAAGGACAAAGGCTTCTTCCGCTCGATCTGGGAGGCGGTGGTCGGTGCCAGTGAAACGGTGCTGAAGAACCAGCCGAAGAATCAGTTCGCCACCCGCGTCGAACTCAGCGGCAGTGTGCATCAACAGAACATCAGCGCATTCGAGGCGTTCCTGCAGATATTGCGCAATGGTTTCGTCCAGGCATTCAACGCCCGCTACGAGCAGCCGCCGCCCAAGACTGACTGAAACGCGGGTGACGGGCCATTCAGCGACTGAATACCCGGTCTGCGTTTGCAGCGGCCTGGGGCCGCGTTATAGTCGGGGCACATCATAGACATGAGTTCTCGGTGTCGGCCTTTTCGCGGGCAAGCCCGCTCCCACAAGGTACCCTCCCCCTGTGGGAGCGGGCTTGTCCCGCGATGAGGCCGCCATCGACACCCCGCAGAGGATCGGCTCCATGAAATTCGAAGGCACCCGCAATTACGTCGCCACCGACGACCTGAAGCTGGCGGTCAACGCGGCCATCACCCTCGAACGCCCACTGCTGGTCAAGGGCGAGCCAGGCACCGGCAAGACCATGCTGGCCGAGCAATTGGCCGAATCTTTCGGTGCACGCCTGATCACCTGGCACATCAAGTCCACCACCAAGGCCCACCAGGGCCTCTACGAGTACGATGCGGTGAGCCGCCTGCGCGACTCGCAACTGGGCGTGGACAAGGTCCACGACGTGCGCAACTACCTGAAGAAAGGCAAGCTGTGGGAAGCCTTCGAGGCCGATGAGCGCGTCATCCTGCTGATCGACGAGATCGACAAGGCCGACATCGAGTTCCCCAACGACCTGCTGCAGGAACTCGACAAGATGGAGTTCTACGTCTACGAAATCGACGAGACCATCAAGGCGAAACAGCGCCCGATCATCATCATCACCTCCAACAACGAAAAAGAGCTGCCCGACGCCTTCCTGCGCCGCTGCTTCTTCCACTACATCGCCTTCCCCGACCGCGAGACCCTGCAGCGCATCGTCGATGTGCACTACCCGAACATCAAGCAGTCGCTGGTCAGCGAGGCGCTGGACGTATTCTTCGACGTGCGCAAGGTGCCGGGCCTGAAGAAGAAGCCCTCCACTTCCGAGCTGGTCGATTGGCTCAAGCTGCTGATGGCCGACAACATCGGTGAGGCGGTGCTGCGCGAGCGTGATCCGACCAAGGCCATCCCGCCGCTGGCCGGTGCCCTGGTCAAGAACGAACAGGACGTACAACTGCTGGAGCGCCTGGCCTTCATGAGCCGTCGCGGCAACCGCTGAGGGGCTGGCCATGCTGCTCAACCTGTTCAATGAAATGCGCGCGGCCAAGGTGCCGGTGTCGGTGCGCGAACTGCTCGACCTGCTCAACGCCCTGCAACAGCGCGTGGTATTCGCCGACATGGACGAGTTCTACTATCTGGCGCGGGCAATCCTGGTCAAGGACGAGCGCCATTTCGACAAGTTCGACCGCGCCTTCTCGGCCTATTTCAAGGGCCTGGAAAACCTCGACCGCCACCTGGAAGCGCTGATCCCCGAAGAATGGCTGCGCAAGGAGTTCGAACGCTCGCTCAGCGATGAAGAGCGCGCACAGATCCAGTCGCTCGGCGGGCTCGACAAGCTGATCGAGGAATTCAAGAAGCGTCTCGAGGAACAGAAGGAGCGCCACGCCGGCGGCAACAAGTGGATCGGCACCGGCGGCACCAGCCCGTTCGGCTCCGGCGGTTTCAACCCCGAAGGCATTCGCGTCGGCGAGGCCGGCAAACGCCAGGGCAAGGCGGTCAAGGTGTGGGACCAGCGCGAGTACAAGAACCTCGACGACCAGGTCGAGCTGGGCACGCGCAACATCAAGCTGGCCCTGCGCCGCCTGCGCAAGTTCGCCCGCGAAGGCGCCGCCGAGGAGCTAGATATCGACGGCACCATCGACCACACCGCCCGCGATGCCGGGCTGTTGAACATCCAGATGCGTCCGGAACGGCGCAACACGGTCAAGCTGCTGTTGCTGTTCGATATCGGCGGATCGATGGATGCCCATGTGAAAGTGTGCGAAGAGCTGTTCTCGGCCTGCAAGACCGAGTTCAAGCATCTGGAGTACTACTACTTCCACAACTTCGTCTACGAATCGGTGTGGAAGAACAACCTGCGCCGCACCTCCGAGCGGTTTTCCACCTTCGATCTGCTGCACAAGTACGGCGATGACTACAAAGTGGTGTTCGTCGGCGATGCGGCGATGGCGCCGTACGAGATCACCCAGCCGGGCGGCAGCGTCGAGCACTGGAACGAAGAGGCCGGGTACGTGTGGATGCAGCGCTTCATGGAGAAATTCAGGAAGATCGTCTGGATCAACCCCTACCCCAAGCAGACCTGGAACTACACCGCGTCCACCCAATTGGTGCGCGAGCTGGTCGAGGACCGGATGTTCCCGCTGACCTTGCAGGGGTTGGAGGAAGCGATGAGGTATCTGTCCAAGTAGCCTGTACCGACCCTATCGCGGGGCAAGCCCGCAGGCCCCCTACCGCTCCTGAGAACAGTGGGGAATCTGTGGGAGCGGGCTTGCCCCGCGATAGGGCCCGATAGCTCACGCCCAGCGCTGCAGATACCCCTGCTGCTCCCGCCACGCCGTTTCCTGCACCACCGCCCTGAACCGCACCACCGCCCCTGGCATGCACTGCGCCAGCTGTGCCAGCGCCAGTGGCGTCAAGGCGCCCAGCCGCGGATAGCCGCCGATGGTCTGGCGATCATTGAGCAGCACGATCGGCTGACCATCCGGCGGCACCTGCACCGCCCCCAAGGGAATCCCCTCGGAAATCATCGGCGCCCCCTGGTAGACCAGTTGCGGCCCCAGCAGGCGGCTGCCCATGCGATCGGTACGGCTGTCCAGCGTCCAGTCGCTGTTGAAGGCCTCGAACAGGCTGGTGCCGCTGAAGTCGCCGATCTGTGCGCCCATCACCAGGTCCAGTACCGGCTTGGCCGGATATTCCGGGCGCAGGGCTTCGGGCACTTCACGCAAGGCCGGTGCGCCTTCGGCAAAGCGCAGAGCCTGCCCCTTGGCCAGCGCCTCGCCGCGCCCCTCGATGCCCCCCAGCGCTTCACGCGCCACCGTCGAACAACTGCCCAGCACGGCTTCGCCGGCAAAACCGCCAGGGGCGGCCAGGTAGGCACGCACACCCTGGCGTGGTTGCCGCAGCGTCAGGCGTTGGCCCTTGTGCAGGGCGAAGCTGCGCCAGGGCGCCAGCGGCTGGTCGTCGACCCTGGCGTCCAGGTCGGCGCCGGCCAGGGCCAGCACACAGTCCTGCTCGGCGAGCAGGCTCAAACCACCCAGCGCCACCTCCACCACGGGCGCGTCCAGGGCGTTGCCCAGCAGCCAGTTGGCCCAGTTCATCGCCACCCAGTCCAGCGCCCCGCCCTGGGCCACGCCCAGATGCCGCACACCCAGGCGCCCGGCGTCCTGTAGCTGGCACAGCGCGGTGCTGGCTTCGATCCTCAACTGCGTCATGCCAGCGCCTCCAAAGGACGGTCATCGCCGCCCAATGCCATGAATTCGGTGTGCGACACCGCCACGAAACGTACCCGGTCACCCGGCTGAAGCAAGCTGTAGCCATCACGTTCGCGGTCGAACAGACGCACTGGCGTACGCCCGATCAGGTTCCAGCCACCCGGCGACACCGCAGGATAGGCCGCCGTCTGCCGCTCGGCGATGCCCACGCTACCGGCCGCAACGCGCTTGCGCGGCGTGCTCAGGCGTGGCGTGGCCAGGCGTTCGTCCACCAGCCCCATGAACCCGAACCCCGGTGCAAAACCCAGGGCGAACACCGGGTAGTCACGCGCGCAGTGCAGGCCAATCACCTCGTCTTCGCTCAGGCCGCTGCGCGCAGCCAGCAGCGCCAGCTCCGGGCCGACACTGGCGTGGTACCACACCGGAATCTCGTGACGCCGACCACTGTGGCCTGCATCCGGCTGCAAACCTTCCAGCGCCTGGCCAATTCGCGCGCGCGCCTCCCCTGGCGCCAGGTTCGACTGCAGCATCAGGGTGGTGTAGGACGGTACCAGGTCGACCAGGTGCTCACCGAACGCTGCACGCAGGCGCTGGTTGGCAGCGAGGATCCACGGCATGTTGGCCTCGTCGATGGTGTCGAACAGCCGCACCATCAGGCTGTCGATCGCCACCACTTCGATACGTGGCTTCATCGCGACATCCTCATGCCTGCAACGCATCGAGGGCCTGGCGGATCTGCCGCACCGCAGCCACCGAGCTTTCGTTGTCGCCATGCACACACAAGGTGGCGGCATCGAGGCGCAGCGCGCTGCCGTCGTTGGCCACCAGGGCCTCGCCACGCGCCAGGCGCACGGCCTGTTCGACCACCAGGGCCGGGTCATGGTGCACGGCGCCGGGCAGGCGGCGCGACACCAGGTGGCCGCTGGCGGTGTAGGCGCGGTCAGCGAACGCTTCGAACCACAGCGGCACCCCGATCTCGTCGCCCAGGGCCTGTGCAGCACTGTCGTCGGCGGTGGCCATCAGCATCAGCGGCAGGCCGGCGTCGTAGGCGGCCACGGCTTCGAGCACCGCACGCAACTTCTGCGGGTCGGCCATCATGTCGTTGTACAGCGCGCCATGCGGCTTGACGTAGGCCACACGACCACCGAGCACCTTGCAGATGCCCTCCAGGGCGCCGATCTGGTAGTGCAGCAGGTCGCGAATCTCGTCGTCGCTGCAGGCCATCGAACGGCGGCCGAAGCCGACCAGGTCCGGGTAGGCCGGGTGCGCGCCGATGGTCACGCCATGCTGCAGCGCCAAGGCCACGGTGCGGCGCATGGTGCCAGGGTCGCCGGCATGGTAGCCGCAGGCGATGTTGGCGCAGTCCACGAAGGGCATGACCTCGGCATCCAGGCCCATGCGCCAGTTGCCGAAACTCTCGCCCATGTCGCAATTGAGAAGCAGGCGGTTCACCTGTCGAACTCCTGTTGTGCTGTTCATAGGTCTACCTTAACGCGCCTTCAGTTCTTTGCCGCGGGTTTCTGGCAGGCTCAGGGCGGCGACGATCACGATGCCATAGGACACCGCAGCGAATGCGCCGATGCCCAGGCCCAATGGGATCTTCTCGCCGAGCAGGCCGATCAGCAGCGGGAACATCGCCGCCAGCACCTTGCCGACGTTGTAGCAGAAGCCCTGCCCCGAGCCGCGGATGCGCGTGGGGAACAGTTCGGTGAGGAAAGCCCCCATGCCGCTGAAGATGCCAGACGCGAAGAAGCCCAGCGGGAAGCCCAGCCACAGCATCACGCCGTCACTGACCGGCACCTGCGTGTACAGCAGGACGATGACGAACGAACCCACCGCGAACAGGATGAAATTCTTGCGACGCCCCAGCAGGTCGCTGAGGTAGGCGCTGATCACATAGCCGATGTAGGAGCCGACGATGACCATGGCTAGGTAGCCGCCGGTGCCCAGCACGCTCAGGCCGCGCTCGTTCTTGAGGAAGGTTGGCAGCCACGAGGTGATGGCGTAGTAGCCACCCAGGGCGCCGGTGGTCAGCAACGAAGCGCGGATCGTGGTCCAGAGCATGCCGGAGGCGAAGATTTCGTAGAAGTGCGAAGGCGCTTCGGGCTTTTCTGCACGCTTGGCTTCGCGGTAGACCTCCGGGTCCTTGACCATGCGGCGTACGAAGATCACGAAAATCGCCGGCAACAGCCCGAGCAGGAACAGTGCGCGCCAGGCCTGTTCGGCCGGCAGCCAGGAGAACAACAAGGCGTAGAGGATCGCGGTCAGGCCCCAGCCGATGGCCCAGCCCGATTGCACCATGCCCACGGCCTTGCCGCGGTCCTGGGCACGGATCACCTCGCCGATCAGCACCGCACCGGCGGTCCACTCGCCACCGAAGCCAAAGCCCATCAGGGTGCGGGCGATCAGCAGCTGTTCGTAGCTCTGGGCGAAGCCGCAGAGGAAGGTGAAGAAGGCGAACCACAGCACGGTCAGTTGCAGGGTACGTACGCGGCCGATGCGGTCGGAGAGGATACCGGCGACCCAGCCGCCGATGGCCGAGGCGATCAGGGTGCTGGTGTGGATCAGGCCGGCCTCGGCGGTGCTGATGCCCCAGATCATGATCAGGGTGGGGATGACGAAGCTGAGCATCTGCGTGTCCATGCCGTCCAGGCCATAGCCGATCTTGCAGCTCCAGAAGGTACGTCGTTGCTGGGAGTCGATGTCACGGTACCAGGCAAAGGGCCCGCCCGAAGATCGGGTGGGTGCCTGCTGCTGTACGCCGGTAGGGTTCATGGATGCCTCGGCTTGTTGGTATTGTTTGAGGAACGACTGCGTGTTCGCGGCCTGGACGCTATTGTTCAAAGCCCGCGCAACCTGCGTCCAACGAGAAAAACCGTCGGTCTGGAACAAGAAAACCTGATCGCCCAGCCTTGCGAGCACACGATGAACCTGCGATTTCTCGAAACCTTCGTCTGGGTCGCCCGGCTCAAGAGCTTTCGCCTCACCGCCGAGAAGCTGTTCACCACCCAGGCCTCGGTATCCAGCCGCATCGCCGCACTGGAGGCCGACCTCGGCGTGAAGCTGCTGCTGCGCGACTCGCGCGGTGTCAGCCTGACCCCGGAAGGCAGCAAGGTGCTGGAGTACGCCGAGCGCATGCTCGACACCGCCAAGGCGATGAAACAGTCGTTGGGCGGCGAACGGGCTGTGGTCGGCCGGATCCGCCTGGGGGTCATGGACACGGTGATCCACACCTGGATGAGCGCCTTGGTGGCCGAGTTGACCGAGCGCTACCCGCAAGTGGAAATCGAGTTGGTCGCCGACACCTCGCTGAACCTGCGCGACCAGTTGCAGAAGGGGTTTCTCGACGTGATCCTGCAGACCGACCTGCTGCGCCAGGAAAGCATCCGCAGCCTGGACCTGGCGCGCTACCCCATGGGCTGGATCGTCGCCACCGGCTCACCGCACCATCGCGACTATGCGTCGCTGGCTGAACTGGCGCGCGAGCGGATCATCACCTTTTCGCGCAACTCCCGGCCGCATCAGGAGGTGTTCAGCCTGCTGCAGAGCGCGGGGAGCGAGACGCCTCGGCTGAACTGCGTGAACTCGGTGTCGGCAATCACCCGGCTGCTGCGCGATGGCTTCGGTATCGGCGCCCTGCCCCCGGCGCTGGTCGCCGCAGAGCTGGCACGCGGCGAGCTGGTGCTGCTGACCGGGCTGCAGCCACCGCCTAGCCTGGAGTTGGTGGTGTCGTGGCAGACCGGGGTGGAACTGGTCGATGAAGTGGTGGGGTTGTGCCGGCAGGTGCTGGGGCGCTATGCGCAGGATGTGGGGGGGCAGCGGATCGTGCTGGTCTGAGCCAGGCGGTGTCAGTGTCGGCCCTATAGCGGGACAAGCCCGCTCCCACAGGGATTGAGCTGGTCTTTAGATTTTGAACAGGACAGTAGCTCCCGAAGGTCCAACACTGTGAGAGCGGCGGTTCGCCGCTGCGACTCGTCCCGCGATGAGGCCCGCCCCGGCAACAAAATAGCTGCAATCTAGCGCCAGCTTTCCTTCACCGCCCGGCGCCGCCCGCCCAGGATCACCCAGCCGATCCCCAGCAACACGCTCTCGACCAGGAACGCCAGCAGGAAGCCGCTGGCGATCCCCCAGCCGATCGCCTCGGGCACCAGCAGGATCTGGTAGCTGTAGCCCTTGAGCGTCTCTTCACGCAGTTGCGGATCGGCCTGCGCCAGCACATGCCAGCTGCGGCTGGCCCAACTGCCTTGCAGCGCCTGCCATTCGTTTTCCAGCAACTGGTTGCGAATCACCAGGCTTTCGATGCTGTTGGCGTCACTGTTGAACACCGGGTCGTCACTGGTGCGGTAATGGCGCACCAACGCCTGCAGGTCGCCGTTGAAGAAGCGCTCGGCAGTTTCCTGGAAGCCCGCCAGCGCTTCGCGCGACTCGAGCATGTGGGCCTCGACCCGCTGGCTGTAGTCCTTGACCAGGCCAGGCACCTGGACACCGGCCAGCAGGCCGAAAGTGAACAGCAGCAACCGCAGGTAACTTCTGAACATGCTCTGTCCTTAGCCTTTGGCGACGCACTCGCCGTGCCGCCACAGGGCCCATTGACCCGGCTCGTAACGCTGCCAGGTCTCGTTTTCGGTCAGGGCCTCGGTGGCGATCACCGTGACCACGTCATTGGGCGTGGTTTCCGATTGAAAATCCACGATCAGGTCGACATCTTTCAACCGTGCAGCACCAAAAGGCGCGCGCCGGGTGATATGTACCAGCTTGGTCGAACAGAAGCAGAACAGCCAGTCGCCGTCGCTGAGCAAGCAGTTGAACACGCCCTTCGCACGATACCCGGCGCAGGCCTCGACCAGCACCGGCAGCAGCGCCTCGACCTCCACCGGTTCAGGGAATGCCGCACGCACGCGGTTGAGCAGGTCGCAGAAGGCCGCCTCGCTGTCGGTGTCGCCGACCGGGCGGTAGAACGTCTTCTCGCCACTGAAATCGGCGAGCTGGCCATTGTGCGCGAAGCACCAGTTGCGCCCCCAGAGCTCACGCACGAAGGGGTGGGTGTTGGACAGGCAGACCTTGCCGACGTTGGCCTGGCGGATATGGCCAATAACCACTTCGCTCTTGATCGGGTAACGCTGCACCAGGTTGGCCACCTCCGACTCGCTGCTCGCGGCCGGGTCCTGGAACAGGCGCAGGCCACGCCCTTCGTAGAAGGCGATGCCCCAGCCGTCGCGGTGCGGACCGGTACGCCCGCCACGCTGCATCAGGCCGGTGAAGCTGAAGACGATATCGGTGGGAACATTGGCACTCATGCCCAGCAATTCACACATTGGCGAGGGCTCCGTCCTAGATCCGTGGCTCGACGCGGCCGCCACCATTGCCCGGGCGACGCACCGGGGCGGCAGGGGGCTCTTCACGGTAGCGATCACGACGATCGGCGACGGGCGCGTCGGCCATCACTGCATCGTCTTCGGCCGCCTGGCGCTTGGCGGCGGCCTCGGCCTTCTCGCGGCGCTCGCCAGCCCGTTTTTCCAGTGGCCAGCGCACCAGCACGAACAGCAGGTAAAGGCCGAAGGCGATCATGCCGTACATCGCCAGGTCCGAGGCCGCGCGCCAGGCGTTGTTGCCCACCTTGAACGCCAGGTCCAGAGCGGTAATGGCAACGGCCGGGGCAAAGCTGTCCTTGACCGGATCGACAATGGTGGGGGTGAACAGCAGCACGGCAACGATCACCCGCAGCGGCTCGCGCAGCCAGCGCCACATCCAGCCGGTCAGCTTGAAGGCCACCAGCAGGCAACCCAGGGCGGCGACAGCGTAGAGGCCCCAGGCCAGTGTGTAGTCTTGTTCGATCATGGTGTCCGTGCAAGGCAGGCAAAGAGATGCCTATGATAAACACTTTTACGGGCACAGGCGCCTCTTCCCTCTTGAAGCCTGAGCGACCTCTTCGCGGGCAAGCCCGCGCCTACGGACCTGCGATGCTCGCGAAGAGACCGGCACAGACGCCACCAAACCACGGACATCCCATGCATACCAGACCCAAGCCCCCCATCGCCCGCCCTGCCCAAGCCGCCGATCCCTACGCCTGGCTGCAGGAGCGCGACGCCCCAGAAGTGCTGGCCTACCTGGAGCAGGAAAACACCTACCAGCAAGCCTGCCTCGCCGACCAGGCCGAGCTGCGCGAACAGCTGTTCGAAGAGATCAAGGGCCGTATCCTCGAAACCGACCTGTCGCTCCCCTCCCCCTGGGGCCCCTACCTCTACTACACCCGCACCACGGCGGGCGACGAATACCCGCGCCACTACCGCTGCCCGCGCCCGGCCGATGACAGCAACCGCGTCGACGAAAGCGCCGAGCAACTGCTGCTCGACCCCAACGCCCTGGCCAACGGCGGCTTCCTCGCCCTCGGCGCGTTCAATGTCAGCCCCGATCATCGCCTGCTGGCCTACAGCCTCGACACCAGCGGTGACGAGGTCTACACCCTGTACGTCAAGGACCTGGACAGCGGCAGCGTCGCCACCCTGCCCTTCGACGACTGCGACGGCAGCCTGACCTGGGCCAACGACAGCCGCACGCTGTTCTTCGCCGAACTGGACGACACCCACCGCCCGTGGCGCCTGCGCCGCCACACATTGGGTGAAACCGACGCGAGCACCGTGTTCGAAGAGCCGGACGGGCGTTTCTTCCTGCACTGCTACCGCGCAAGTTCCGAACGCCAGCTGGTGCTGCTGCTCAACAGCAAGACCACCAGCGAAGCCTGGGTGCTCGATGCCACCACGCCCCAGGCCGACTTCACCTGCCTGGCGCCGCGGGTCGAGGGCCACGAATACTTCCCCGACCACGGCCAGCTCGACGGCCAGTGGCGCTGGTTCATCCGCAGCAACCAGGACGGCATCAACTTCGCCCTGTTCCACGCCCCGGCCGACCAGGTGCCCAGCCGCGCGCAATGGCAGGTGCTGGTGCCGCACCGTGACGACATCATGCTCGAAGGCCTGAGCCTGAACGCCTCGGCGCTGTCACTGAGCCTGCGTGAAGGCGGCCTGCCGATCATCGAAGTCCGCCCCCAGGGCCTGCCGGCCTATCACGTCGAACTGCCCGACGCCGCCTACAGCCTCTACGTGCAGGACAGCCTGGAGTTCTCCAGCACACGCATCCGCCTGCGCTACGAAGCGCTCAACCGGCCGGCCCAGGTCCGCCAACTGGAGCTGGCCAGTGGTGACCAGCAGGTGCTCAAGCAGACCCCGGTACTCGGTCGCTTCGATGCCGACGACTACGTCAGCCAACGCCTGTGGGCGACCGCCAAGGACGGCACCCAGGTGCCGATCAGCCTGGTGCGCCGCCGTCAGGACCTGGACCGCGAGGTGCCGCTGTACCTCTACGGCTACGGCGCCTATGGCGAGAGCCTCGACCCCTGGTTCTCCCACGCCCGCCTGAGCCTGCTCGAGCGCGGCGTGGCCTTTGCCATCGCCCATGTGCGCGGCGGCGGCGAGCTGGGTGAGGCCTGGTACCGGGCCGGCAAGCAGGAGCACAAGCAGAACAGCTTCGACGACTTCATCGCCTGCGCCGAACACCTGATCGCCCAGGGCGTCACCCGCACCGAGCAACTGGCGATCAGCGGCGGCAGTGCCGGCGGCCTGCTGATGGGCGCAGTGCTCAACCAGCGCCCTGAGCTGTTCCGCTGCGCCATCGCAGAGGTGCCTTTCGTCGATGTGCTCAACACCATGCTCGACCCCGAGCTGCCGCTGACCGTCACCGAGTATGACGAGTGGGGCAACCCCGAGGAGCCTGAGGTGTACGCACGGATCAAGGCCTATGCCCCCTACGAGAACGTCAAGGCCCAGGCTTACCCGGCCATCTTGGTGGTGGCCGGCTACAACGACAGCCGCGTGCAGTACTGGGAGGCGGCCAAGTGGGTAGCGCGCCTGCGCACCTGCAAGACCGACGACAACCTGTTGCTGCTCAAGACCGAAATGGGCGCCGGCCACGGCGGCATGAGCGGGCGCTACCAGGGGCTGAAGGACGTGGCCCTGGAATATGCGTTCGTCTTCAATGAGCTGGGCGTGGTGTAAATCGCGTTTCTTGTTGTCATAGAGTTCTCACCTACCCTGTGGCCTCATCCACAGGGTAGGCGCAAGCGCTCAAATACCGGACGACACGAAGAACAACACATGCCCGACCCAAGCCTCCTCAGCGCCGAAATCCGCGACATGCTCATGGACTGCGGTTTGTTCGACAGCCTGCAGCCCAGCGACTTTCAGGCCGTCGCCGGTTACTTCGCCATCACGGCGATGACCGAGGGCCAGACCATCTTCGCCGAAGGCGACGCCGGCACCTTCATGTGCATCCTGCACCGCGGCGTGGTGTCGGTGCGCAAGACCGACGGCAACGGCCAGCAAGTCGAGATCGCGACCTTGCGCAAGGGGCGGGCCTTCGGCGAAATGGCCGTGCTCGACGGCGAACGGCGCTCGGCCAGTTGCGTGGCGGCCAGTGATTGCCAGTTGCTGACGCTGGGCAAGGACTCGCTGGACAAGATGCTCAACGACGCCCCGCGCATCGCCGCGCGGATCATCCGCGCGCTGGCCGTGGCGCTGTCGAAGCGCTTGCGGATGCAAGACGGCCAGCGCCTCTCGCAACAGGTCTAGGCTCTGTATGAAAAGCCTTGATACTCGGTGATGCTGCGTTGAAAACAGCCTCGGAATGCTCATTTACAACCCGTAAACTCCGCTTCCTCGGCTGTTTTCGCCTTGCCTGACCTTCGTCTCAAGACCTTTCATACAGAACCTAGTCGTTCTTTTTCGGTGGGTCCTGGGACAGCCCTGGCAACGGCTGGTCCTTTGGCGGCCCAGGCAACGGCATTGGCGGCAGCAACGGCGCGCCGGGCTGGCTGCTGCCGGCCTTCGGTGGCGTGCTCGGGGTAATCTGCGGATAGGGCGTGGGCGTCGGCGTACCCGGTGCACCTGGCACCGGGGTGATGCTGCCCGAAGGCTGCCCGGCGGCATCGGCCAACGGGGCGGCAAGCAGCATCAGCGTGGCAAGGATCACAGGCAACATCGGTAACCTCCCGTCCGGAACCTGCCTACAGGCTACGCCCAATTGCGCGCTTTTGCCTGTCCGCCAGGCCCGCAGGCGCGCTAGACTCGATGCATAACCGTCATTGCCCTGATAACGAAAAAGGTAACACCATGAGCTCGGCCTCCAACTCCGCCGCCACCGCCCGCCTCGACCGCATCCTCGCCGACGCCAAGCGCGACAAGGAAATGGGCTACCGCGACAAGGCACTGAAGATGTATCCGCACGTCTGCGGGCGCTGCGCCCGCGAGTTCTCCGGCAAGCGCCTGTCGGAACTGACCGTGCACCACCGCGACCACAACCACGACAACAACCCCCAGGACGGCTCCAACTGGGAGCTGCTGTGCCTGTACTGCCACGACAACGAGCATTCGCGCTACACCGACCAGCAGTATTTCGGCGAAGGCTCGCTGAGCACGCCGAAAACCAATGTCGCCACGCACAACCCCTTCGCCGGCCTGGCTGCCCTGATGAAGAAGGACTGACCGTCGATTCATCCGCCCACGGCGTCGGCTAGCCCGTATAATCGCGCTCTTTTTTTGCGAAGGGCCCCGACTCGTGGCGAACAAACGGTACAGCTGCATCGGCCTGTTCAACCCAAAATCCGCTGAAAACGTAGGCTCGGTGATGCGTGCGGCAGGCTGCTACGGCGTCAACTCGGTGTTCTACACCGGCAAACGCTACGAGCGCGCCCGCGACTTCGTCACCGACACCAAGCGGGTGCACTACGACATCCCGCTGATCGGCATCGACGACCTGCAGCGCATCATCCCGCTGGGCTGTACGCCAGTGGCAGTGGAGCTGGTCGACGGCGCACGGCCGCTGCCCGAATACACCCATCCGGACCGGGCGATCTACATCTTCGGCCCGGAGGACGGCAGCCTCGACGAAAGCGTGCGCGCCTGGTGCGAAGAAACCATCTACATCCCCACCCAGGGCTGCATGAACCTGGCCGCGACGGTCAACGTGGTGCTGTATGACCGGCTGGCCAAGGGCTTGAATACTCGCTCCGGGCCCAAGTTCAAGTAACGGGGATCAGGGTAATTGCACTGAACGCCGGGGCAGCCTCCAAGGTCAGCTGATGTACCAACCCACAAGGAGACCTACCCATGCTCGATATCCATTCGGCGTCAGACAGGCATGACCACAACGTCCAGGGCTGGGAGCGCGTCAGCTCACTGGCAGGCGGTGCCCTGATGATCAGCAAAGGGATGCGCCACGGCGGGCTGATCGGCTTGTTGCAGGTAGCGGTGGGCGGCATGGCGCTGGCCCGCGGCATCAAGGGCCATTGCGCGACCAAGGCCTGGTTCCACAAGCATCGCGCGGAGTACCACCGGTTGCATGCCGATATCGAACGCGGGGCAGCTGAATTGAAGGCACTCAAGGCCAGCGCCGAGGCGGCGACCCGCACGGTGACGGTGACCGGTAAGGATCCGTTGGCTGGGGTCTGAATCGGCGGTGGCCTCTTCGCGGGCAAGCCCGCTCCCACAGATCTCGAGAACACCGCTGAACCTGTGGGAGCGGGCTTGCCCGCGAAGAAGTCACCACCGGCTCAACGCAACAACTTGCTCTCCAGCACCTCGGACTCGCGCCCCAGCACGCTCTCGCTGATCTGGATGAATTCCTCCGTGCTGACACTGGCCATGCGCATCAGCGCGCGCGTGACGTCGTCCAGCGAGCGCTTGTTGTGGCTGTGCAGGCGAATCTCCCGGTCGAGCGCCTGCAGCAATAGCACACCCCTGGCCACCTGCATTGCGTCGGCCTGCTCGGTGCGAAGGGTCTTGACCTTGGCGCCGTCCTTCTGCAACCGCACCTGCAGCGCCTGGTAGCGATCATCGCTGATGCCGCCAGCGCGGCGCAGCACTTCGATGGCGTAGTAGTCGGTCAGGCTCTCGCCCAGCCAGTCACTGCGATCACGGTCGTCGATCTGCGCAAACAGTTGCACCAGCTCGCGCAGCAGCGGGCTGCTGCCGCTCTCGCTGATCAGTGGGCGGGTGCTGTGCAGGTACAGCGAGTTGCGCGAGGCACGCGCACCGCGCCACATGTCGTCGCGGGCACCGACCACCAGCAGCTTGGGCGGATTGCGCGGGAACACCGCCTGCAACTGCGGCCAGACGAAGGTCATCAAGGTGAGGGTATCCATGCGCCGCATGCCCTGCCCCTGCGGGGCGGCGACCGTCACCTCGGTATCCCCCAGGCGTGCGCGACGGCTGCCGAGGTTGCCGGCGAGCATCCAGCCAGTGGGGCGGTCGAACCGGCGCGAGACGTTGTCGATACGGAATTTCTGCTTGCCAATGCGCGGCCAGGCCGTCTCGACGCTCTGCCAGCCCGACGGCAGCTCGAAGGCCAGGCGTGTCACCAACTCGGTGCCATCCTGCTGATCGAGACGGGCCGGGGGCACGAGCTGATCGCCGCGAAACAACGCCCAATGCGGCGTGATGCGTGCTTCATGGGCGCTGCCATGGGGCTTCACATCGAGCTGCACGCGGTAACTGAGGCTGCTCTTGCCTGCACCGGGGTGCCAGACGCCACGGTCCTGCTGCACCTGCCACTGGCCGTCCGCCTTGAAATCGCTGTAGGCGCCCTGCCTGCCCAGGTCGAAGTCCAGGCTGCGCACCGGCGTGCCCTCGGCCAGGGTCAGGCGCACTTCGGCCTGGCCCGCCTGGGGCAGCAGGCGCACCTGGTAATCCAGATCGACCTTCTTCGCCCAGGTCGGGAAGCTGGCCGACAGGGCCAGTAGCAACAACAACGGGCGACGCATACAGAAACTCCTTGTTCCCCAGAGGCGCGGGCCAGGCGGATCAGCCGGCGCGAAATATCAGGTGGTCTTCCCAGTCGTCTTCGTCGACATCGTTCTCGCTGAGCATCCGCCCGGACTGGGAAATGCGCTGCTCATGGACCTGCTCGCGGTCGCCGCAGACCAAGTGGTGCCAGGCCGGCAGGTCCTTGCCCTCACTGACCAGGCGATAGCCACAGGTGGTCGGCAGCCATTTGAACTGGTCGGCCTTGCCTGGCGTGAGCTGGATGCAGTCGGGCACCTGCTCGAAGCGGTTGGGGTAGTCGCTGCACTGGCAGGTGTTCATGTCCAGCAGTTTGCAGGCGATACGCGTGTAATAGATGCTGTTGTCATCCTCGTCTTCGAGCTTTTGCAGGCAGCATAGCCCGCAGCCGTCGCAGAGCGACTCCCATTCCTGCGGATCGAGCTGGTCGAGGGTCTTGCGCCGCCAGAAGGGCGCGGGGTCGGCGATCATCACACGTTTTCCTGCAATCACTTTGAAGGCCGCGGCGCGCGGCGGCGCCAGTCTAGAGCCTGGCCCGACGCAATGCCATACCGCTTGTCAGTGCCGAGCGGACGCAGTAGCGTTCAGGCTTTCCCTCTTCCTTTCGCAGGAGCCCGCATGAGCGCCAATCCCCGCATCGCCGACTATGCCATCAACGAGCAGTTCATCAACCGCTGGTCGCCCCGTGCGTTCAACGCAGAGCCGATCAGCGAAGAAACCCTGCTGAGCTTCCTCGAAGCCGCGCGCTGGGCGCCGTCGGCCTATAATTCGCAGCCCTGGCGCTTCCTCTATGCCCGCCGCGACACGCCGAACTGGGAGCGCTTCCTGGAGTTTCTGGTGCCGTTCAACCGCAGCTGGGCACAGCAGGCCTCGGCGCTGGTGCTGATCCTCTCCAAGACCACCTTCACCGCCCCGGGTGCCAGCGAAGAAACGCCTGCCCTGTGGCACACCTTCGATACAGGTTCGGCCTGGGGGCACCTGGCGCTGCAGGCGAGCATCAGCGGCTGGCACACCCATGGCATGGCCGGGTTCGACCAGGAGCTGGCGCGCAAGGAACTGAAGATCCCCGAAGGTTATGTACTGCACGCGATGGTGGCGATCGGCAAGCTGGGCGACAAAGCCAGCCTGATCGAAGCACTGCAGGCCCGTGAAGTGCCGAGCCCGCGTCGACCGCTGAGCGAGTTGGCGGCCGAGGGTGATTTCAGTCTCTAAGACTGGGCTGGCCCTATCGCGGGACAAGCCTGCAATAGGGCCAGCAGAAGCACTTCAATACCCGCGCGAGAAATCCACTTCCCCGCGCAACCCCTGCCCCGCCGCATACGCCCGGACGTTTTCGACGAACAAGCGCACCATCGCCACCGGCGAGGTAGGCGCCGAACTGTGCCCGGTCAGCAGCAGCCCCCAGGCGGTCCAGAACGGATGGCGCTGGGGCAACGGCTCCTGGCGGCAGACATCGATCACGGCACCCGCCAGGTGCCCGCTCTTGAGTGCCTCGACCAGGTCGGCATCGACCACCGCCACACCACGCCCGGCGTTGATGAACAGCGCGGTCGGCTTGAAGCACTGGAACAGCGCGGCATCGTACAGGTCATGGGTGGCCGGGGTATCCGGCAGCAGGTTGAGCACGTAATCGACCTCACCGACCAGCCGCGGCAACGCTTCCAGCCCCGCCACTTCGACGAACGGCGCCTGCTCGCGCGGGCTGCTGGCCACGCCATACAGGGTGACGCCAAACGGCAGCAGGAACTCGGCAACCCGCTGGCCGATGTCGCCGGTGCCGACGATCAGCACCTTGCGCCCTTCCAGGCTGTTGCCCGGCCGGCCGTCCCAGCGCCGCTCGACCTGGCTGACCAGGCGCGCCAGCACATCGCGCTCGTGGACCAGCATGTAGGTCAGCATGTACTCGGCCATGACCTGGCCGAAGATGCCCACCGCACGGGTCAGGCGATAGTCACGCGGCAGGCCGTCGGCCAGCAGCGGCGTGATACCCGCCCAGGTCGACTGCATCCAGGCCGGCTTGTGGCCCTGGCGCAGCAGGCTGGCGACCAGGTGCGGCTCGCCCAGCCAGATCGGGCATTCAGGGGCGTGGCGCGACAATTCGGCGGAATCGCCACTGGTCAGGACCTCCAGGTCCGGTGCCAGCTCGCCCAGCAGGCGAGCGTAAAGGGCATGATCCTGTTCAGCGATCAGAACGCGCATCTCGATGACAACCTTGCAGAACGACGAAAGCGGCCCGTCGAGGGCCGCCTGGTGATAGGGTTCGCGCCCCGGCTCAGGCCGGATCGTTGCGCCGCAGCAGCTCTTCGGGCAGATGCTCGATGTAGTCGTCGTCCGGTGGCGGCATCTGCAGGTGGTAACCCTGGCTGTCGAGGTTCTCCAACACCTTGACGATGTCCTCGCGGGCCAGCTTGCGCTCGGGGGTCAGCACCAGGTCGAAGGCATGCACCGGCGTACCGAAGAACGGCAGCAGGCCCTCGGGCACGCGCTCCAGGCCCTCGGCCTTGAGCACATACAGGTACATTTCGCGCTTGCGCGGGCTCTTGTAGATCGAGCAGATACGTTTCATCGAGTCTCTCCGGCGCCTGCCAGGTCGTCCAGCAGGGCCTGGCCCATCCGCTCACGGCGCCAGCCGCGCAGCGAATCGGGCAATTGATAGGGGCCATTGGGGTAGCCGCTCTTGAGCAGGGCTTCGAGGGCCTTCTTGCGCAGCATCAGCTCAGGGGCGATCTGCAAGCGCTCGCCTTCGGCCTGGCCGATGGCACGCAGGCGCTTGAGAATGCCGGCGGCTTCGATCGGCAGCGGCTCGGGCAGCACCGCGGGCCATTGCTCGGCAGGCTGGCTGGCGGCGTTCTTGATCAGCTTGAGCAGCGTTTCGCCGTCCTGGCGGATGGTGCGCGGGTGCATCTCCTCGATCTTGGCCAGCGCCGACAGGCTGTCGGGCTGACCCTTGGCCATGGGCCACAGCGAGTGCTCCTTGAGGATCCGGCTGCGCGGTACATCGCGGCTGCGCGCTTCACGCTCGCGCCAGGCGCACAGCTCGCGCAGCACCGCCAACTGCTGCGGGCCGAGTTTCCAGGCCAGCTTGACGTCGCGGTAAAGGGTTTCGGGCTCGACTTCACGGCGCATTTGCGCCACCAGCTCGGCGCCGTCCTCCAGCACCCAGGCGTACTTGTCATCCGACAGGCGCGGACGCAGGGCGGTGAACAGCTCGGCCAGGTGCACGGCATCTTCGGCGGCGTAGCTGACCTGGGTTTCGGACAGCGGACGCTGCAACCAGTCGGAGCGCGTCTCGCCCTTGGGCAACTCGATGCCCAACACGTCCTGGACCAGGCGCGAATAGCCCATCGAGAAACCGATATTCAGGTAGCCCGCGGCCAACTGCGTGTCGAACAGCGGCTGCGGCAGCTTGCCGGTCAGGCGCAGCAGGACTTCGAGGTCTTCGCTGCAGGCGTGCAGTACCTTGACCACGCCGCTGTCTTCGAGCAATTCGCCCAGCGGCTGCCATTCACGGATCAGCAGGGGGTCGATCAGGTAGGCGCTTTGGCCATCGCCGACCTGCACCAGACCAGCCTTGGGATAGAAGGTATCGACCCGCATGAATTCGGTATCGACGGCCACGAACGGCAGCGTACGCCACTTCCGGCAGAGTTCGGCCAGGGTCTGGTCGTCACGGATCCAGTGTATTTCGATGGCCACAAGGCTCTCCCACAAACATTGGCGCGCAGTATATACGGCGCGGGCACTGCTCGTGAAACCCGGGCCATCCATGGTGGCGATCAGCGGTAGCGCTGGCGCGCGATCAGTTCCTGGCCGTCAGCCAGGGGCGACACCCCGCAAACATGTCCAGCGATTGCTGGTACACCTCGGTGCGCACCTGCAGCAGGCCGAGCATCGAGTGGAACAGGTTGTCCTGGCTCAGCGGCGTGTCACGCATCTTCGACAGGCAGTCGGTATCGACGGCGAAGTCCTGGCGGTAGCTGTCGGAGAACCAGGCCAGCAGCGGGATGTGTTTCTGCTGGTCAGGGGCGAGCATGTAAGGGGTGCCATGCAGGAACAGGTTGTATTCGCCCAGCGACTCGCCATGGTCGGAGAGGTAGATCATGGCGGTGTCGACCTTGTCCTGGTGCTTGCGCAGGGTGTCGATCAGCGACGCCAGCACCTCGTCGGTGTAGACCAGCGTGTTGTCGTAGCTGTTGACGATGTCCTGCTGGCTGCACTGGTTCAGGGCGTTGCTGCGGCACACCGGAGTGAAGTGCTCGAAGCCTGCCGGGTAACGCTTGTAGTAGTCAGGGCCATGGCTGCCCATCTGGTGCAGCACCAGCACGGTATCCTTGTCGAGGCTGTCGAGCAGCGCATCGAGGTTCTGCAGCAGGATCTGGTCGTGGCACTCGCCATCGGCGCACAGGACCGGGTCCTTGGCGCTGGTGAGGTTGACGTAGTTGAATCGATCGCAGGTGCCTTTGCAGCCGGACTGATTATCGCGCCACTGCACCTGGATGCCGGCACGCCCGAGGATATCGAGAAGGCCCTCGCGGCGGCTGGCCAGGCTCGGGTCGTAGTCCTTGCGCGCCATGCCGGAGAACATGCAAGGCACCGACACGGCCGTCTCGGTCCCGCACGAATGCACATCGGTAAAGCCCAGCAGGCCAGCCTCCTTCGACAGGCGTGGCGTGGTATCGCGGCCATAACCCAGCACACCGAAGTTCTCGGCGCGCGCACTTTCACCCACCACCAGCACGGTCAGCGACTTGCGCTCGTGCTTCTGCCAGGCGGCATCGCGATGGGCATCTTCGCCGTATTTCTGGAAGGGTTTGGCAGCGCTGCCGAGCTTTTCGCTGGCATAGCTGAACGACGCCCCGACGATATTGCTCGGGGTGAGCATCAAGTGCAGTTCGTGGTGATTGCGAAACAGCGACGACAGGCCCTGGTAATTGACCAGCCCGATCGAGCCCAGGGCTGCGACGCAGGCGCCGCTGACGATGAGCTTGCCCAGCAGTTCGCGGTGCCAGGCGCGGTAGGCAATGCGTGCCTTCCAGAGCAAAAACGACGGCACGACGCCCAACCCCAGCATATAAAGTGCGAACTTCAAAGACAGCAAGTCACGCACTTCTTCGATGTTGGTTTCGGCGACATTGCGGAACATGCCGGCATCAATAAGTACGCCATATTGATTCATGAAGTAGGCGACACCGGCACCGCTCATGAACAGCACAATCAATACCGGTTTCAATACATACTTGAAGGCCAACAACGTCAATATCAGGTTGAAGGCGAACAACATCAGTACGGCAAACGCCAGGCCTAGCCACAGCCCAACCATGCCGAAGGGTAGGATGGTCTCCAGATGCTCCCAGAGGAACAGATTGAGGCCGATCAACAGGTAAAGGCTGGCCAGCAGCGTGACCCACTCGGTCCGCAGTGATTTGATTTTCAACATGGCGTTCGCAATCAGAGTTTAGAAGCGACCAGGCGTACCCGGGCGGGCACCTTGGGAAGTTGGCCGAACTGTAGAAAGCGTAGCATCAATTTTTTGTGAAAAAGACGCCAACAATCGGTTGTGATGCGTCTTTCATGATTAATTAAAGTTCATTCAGCTGCCATTCAGCAGCGTTGCGACGCTGCCGCCTCATCCGGCGAACCGCTCCCGCTGTCGGCAAAGGCAGCTATCCTGAAGGATCAGGATATTTACCAACCCCTGAAACAGAGGTGAAGAGATGCCAGTCCCGCACGATCTGCTAGCCGACCTGCACATTACAGAAGACAAGTTCCAGGCCCTGATCGACAAGGATCAGGACCTCCACAAGCTGCACAAGGAATACAACGCCAAGGACAAGGAAGTGCTGGCCGCCGAAGGTAACGGCACTAACGACGAGGCGGTCAACCGCCTGCGCAAGGAACGTCTGCTGATCAAGGACAAGATCGAACGGATCATTCATCCGCCCAAGGGTTGAGGTCGTTCGTTGCAATGCCATCGCGGGACAAGCCCGCGATGGCGTCAGCCGCCGTTACGCAGAGGCCGCCGCCTGCAACCCCGCCTCGAGGTCGTCGATCAGGTCGCGGTAATCCTCGATCCCCATCGACAAGCGCACCAGGTTCTCGCTGATGCCCATCACGCCCTTCTGCTGCGGGCTGAGCGAGTTGTGCGACATGGTCCAGGAATGGTTGATCATGCTCTCCACACCGCCCAGCGAGTCGGCGAGGACGAAGATCGACAGCGCCTCGACCAGGCGGTTGACCGCCGCCCGGTCCCCCTTCACACGCAGCGCCACCACCGCCCCGCCAGTGCGCATCTGGCGCTGGCACAGCGCATGCTGCGGATGGCTCGCAAGCCCGGGGTAGAACACCTGTTCGACCTGCGGGTGCTGCTCCAGGTACTGCGCCACGCGCAGGGCGTTGGCGCTCTGGCGCTCCATGCGCACATCGAGGGTCTTCAGGCCGCGCAGGGCCAGGTAGCAGTCGAACGGGCCCTGGATCGCGCCCACCGCCATGCTGATCTTGCGCAGGCGCGCCAGCAGTTCATGATTGCCCGCCACCACCACCCCGCCGGTCAGGTCGGAATGGCCGCCGATGTATTTGCTCGCCGAGTGCATCACCAGGTCCACCCCCAGGGTGATCGGCTGCTGGTTCCATGGCGAGCAGAAGGTGTTGTCGATGCAGGTGAGGATGCCGCGCTCGCGGGCCAGGTCGCACAGCGGCTTGATGTCCACCAGGTGCAGCAGCGGGTTGGTCGGCGATTCCAGCCAGATCATCTTCGTATTCGGACGAATCGCTGCGGCGACGGCGTCCAGGTCGTTGAGGTCGACATAGGTGGTGGTCAGCCCGGAGGTGTGTGCCCGGTAGTCCTCCATCAGGCGGAAGGTGCCGCCATAGACGCCATTCATCACCACCACGTGGGCATCCTTGGGCAGCAGTTCGAGCACCGTGGCGGTGGCACTCACGCCCGACGCGCAGGCAACCGCACCGACACCCTCTTCCAGGGCTGCGACGCAGGTTTCATAGGCGTGGCGGGTGGGGTTGGAAACACGGCTGTAGGCGTATTCGGGATTGTCATCCAGCCCGCGCTTGATGAACGAGCTGGAGGTGACGATGGCCGGGAAGATAGCGTTGTCGGCGACGCTGGACTGCTCGCCAGCGTGGATGGTGCGAGTGGCGAAATTGCGCGGTTTTTCGGCCATGGTCGGATCCGTTGACTGAAGGGGGCAGGTAGAAAACTGCCACTATCGCATATCCCGATCCGACCCGCTGCAACTGCGCCGGACGTAGCAAGCGATTCCCCGATTGGGCTACTCTCGAGAAACTTTTTCTGCAAAGCCGCCCCCTATCGCCATGGACAGTTTCGACCAGCACATCCTCACCCTGCTCCAGCGCGACGCCTCGATCTCCCTCAAGGACCTGGCCGAGGCGGTCAACCTGACCACCACGCCCTGCTGGAAACGAGTCAAGCGCCTGGAAGACGAAGGCTATATCCGCGGCCGCGTCGCCTTGCTCGACCCCGAGCGCATCAATCTCGGCCTGAGCGTGTTCGTCCAGCTCAAGACCCAGCGCCACGACAGCGCCTGGCTCGAGCATTTCGCCAGGACCGTGACCAGCTTCGAGGAAGTGATGGAGTTCTATCGCATGTCCGGCGACTGGGACTACATGCTGCGGGTCGTGGTCAGCGACATCGCTGCCTACGACCGCTTCTACAAGAAGCTGATCACCAGCACCGACGGGCTATCGAACATCACCTCCAGCTTTGCCATGGAACAGATCAAGTACACCACGGCGTTTCCGGTGTATCGGTGAGACGGTCGCAGTAGCGGTCTGATGCGCGCTCACTGATCGCTTGATAGACCAGACCTATCAAACAGTCGGGCAAAGCAATTTGACGCCCGTGCCTGCAGGTTATAGCGTGGACATTACCCCCATCCCACCCTTCCGAGCGCGAACGTGGAACACAGCAGCCAGGCCCTGATCGACGGTTTCAACCGGAAAATCGACTACCTGCGAATGTCGGTGACCGACCGCTGCGACTTCCGCTGCGTCTACTGCATGGCCGAAGACATGCAGTTCCTGCCCCGCCAGCAGATCCTCAGCCTCGAAGAGCTCTACCAGGTCGCCGAACGTTTTGTCGCACTGGGCACCCGCAAGATCCGCCTGACCGGGGGCGAGCCGCTGGTACGCCAGGGCATCGTCGACCTGTGCGGGCGCATCGCCGCCCTGCCCGGCCTGCGCGAGCTGTGCATGACCAGCAATGGCTCGCAGCTTGGCCGCCTGGCCCAGCCGCTGTTCGACGCCGGCGTCACACGCCTGAACATCAGCCTCGACAGCCTCGATGCCCAGCGCTTCAAGGCCCTGACCCGCACCGGCGACCTGGCCCAGGTGATCGCCGGCATCGACGCTGCGCGCCAGGCAGGCTTCCGCCGCACCAAGCTCAACTGCGTGGTGCTCAAGGGTCGCAATGACGATGAAATCGTCGACCTGGTGCGCTTTGCCATCGACCGCGAACTGGACATCACCTTCATCGAGGAAATGCCCCTGGGCGTGATCAGCGAGCACGAGCGCGGCGAGTCGTTCTACTCCAGCGACGATGTGCGCGAGCGCCTGGAGCCGCACTTCACCCTGATCGAATCGGCCGAATCCTCCCAAGGCCCGGCCCGCTACTGGCGCCTGGCCGAAGCGCCGCAGACGCGGGTCGGCTTCATCTCGCCGCACAGCCACAACTTCTGCGCCACCTGCAATCGTGTGCGCCTGACCGTCGAAGGCCGGTTGCTGCTGTGCCTGGGCAACGAGCACTCGATGGACCTCAAGCAGGTCCTGCGCAGCCATCCAGATGACAGCGAGCGCCTGGAACAAGCGATTCGCGAGGCCGTGCACCTCAAGCCCTACCGCCATCACTTCGAGGTGGGTGGCGAGGTGCAGATCCTGCGTTTCATGAACATGACCGGCGGCTGATCGGCCGTCTCTGGAACCGCCTTGATCGTCCATTCCAACACCGACATGCTGCGCATGCTGTTCACCCTGCGCGGCTCGATCGTCAAGCGCATCGCCCTGCGCTGCCTGATGGTGACCTTGCTGGCAGCCCTGATCGTGCTGGTCGAGCGACGTTACCCGGCGCTGTTCTACCCGGTCAGCGCCACGCCCTTCACCCTGCTCGGGTTGTCGCTGTCGATCTTCATGAGCTTTCGCAACAACGCCTGCTACGACCGCTGGTGGGAGGGGCGCAAGGCGTGGGGACGAATGATCATCGAGACCCGTTCGTTCATCCGTGAAAGCGTGGTGATCGCAGATCCGGCCCTGCGACGTGAGCTGCTGCGCAGCCTGTGCGGCTTTGCCCATGCGCTGAACGCGCGCCTGCGCAACGAGGACGAATTGCACGCCGCAAGGCCCTGGCTAGCCGAAGGCGCAGTCGTTACCCAGCACAATGTCTGCGACGGCATCCTGCGCGTAATCGGCGCGCACTGTGCGCGACTGGCCGAACAGCAGCACATCAGCGAATTCCGCTACACCCTGCTCGAGCAACGTCTGCTGGGGCTTTCCGAGGTGCAGGCGACCTGCGAGCGGATCAAGGGCACGCCGCTACCGTTCCCCTATACCCTGCTGCTGCACCGCACCATCTACATCTTCTGCCTGCTGCTGCCGTTCGCCCTGGCCCAACCGCTAGGCTGGCTGGCGCCGCTGTTCACCACCATCGTCAGCTACACCTTCCTTGGCCTGGATGCGATCGGCAACGAGCTGGAGGATCCGTTCGGCCGCGACGAGAACGACCTGCCCACCGACGCCATGGTGCGCACGCTGGAGCGCGATGTGCTATCGGCGCTGGGCGAGCCGCTGCCACCGGTACTGGAGCCGGTGAAGCATGTGTTGAGCTGAAGCAAGCCCTCGCCTGTAGGAGCGGGCTTGCCCGCGAAGAGGCCCGCCAGACCAACACATCGCTAACGATCAACCCCGACTCTCACACACCCCCACCGCCTTCAGGTGCGGCACGAAGTTGCACGGCCGATGCCGCGCATCCAGTTGCTCCACCAGAATGCCTTCCCACGCGGTGCGGCAGGCGCCGGTCGAGCCCGGCAGGCAGCACACCAACGTGCCATTGGCCAGCCCCGCCAACGCCCGGCTCTGCACGGTCGAGGTGCCGATATCGAGAATCGACAGCGCCCGGAACAGCTCGCCGAACCCATCGATGTGCTTGTCCAGCAGGCACTGCACCGCTTCCGGCGTACTGTCACGCCCGGTGAAACCGGTGCCCCCGGTGATCAGCACCACCTGCACCTGCTCATCGGCGATCCAGTTCGCGACCTGGGCGCGGATCTTGTACAGGTCGTCCTTGAGCAACACCCGCGCGACCAGGCGATGGCCAATCTGCACGGAACGGGTGGCCAGCAGCTCGCCGGAGGTGTCGTTATCGAACGTACGGGTATCGCTGACCGTCAGCACGGCGATATTGAGCGGTACGAATACCGCATCCGGTTTGACACTCACGGGGTTTGTCTCCAAGGGGGATTTTGCGTCACGCTAGAGCCCTGGGGCGCATGCGTCCAATCGATACGACGCACCGTCCGATCAACACCCTCTATCGCCAGGCCGAACCATGGACATCAAGCAGCTCAAGTTCCTCATCGCCCTCGACCAGACCCGCCACTTCGGCCAGGCCGCCGCGCTGTGCCACATCACCCAGCCGACCCTGTCGATGCGCCTGCGCAACCTGGAGGACGAGCTCGACCTGGTGCTGGTCAAGCGCGGCCAGCGTTTCGAGGGCTTCACCGAAGCCGGCGAGCGCATCCTGGCCTGGGCCAAGACCCTGCTCGCCGCCCACGACGGCCTGCAGGCCGAGGCCGCCAGTTGCCGCGGCCAGGTGGTCGGCAGCCTGCGCCTGGGCACCGTGCCGCTGGCCAGCTTCAACCCCATGGAACTGCTTCTGCCGCTGCGCGAGAAATACCCCGAACTGCACTTCCAGCTGAGCTCGCTGAGTTCGGAGCAGATCATCGACGGCCTGAGCCGCAACCAGCTCGACCTGGGCATCTGCTACCTCGACCAGGTCAATGTCAGCTTCTTCGACGTGATCGAGCTGGGCACCACCACCATGGGCCTGCTGCACGATACCCGGCACTTCCAGTTCGACACCGAGCAACTGCGCTGGGAAGACCTCGACGGCCTGCCGCTGGGCCTGCTGAGCAAAGGCATGCACTACCGCCAGTCGCTGGACCTGAGCTTTCGCAGCCGCGGCCTGGAGCCCCAGGCCGTGCTGGAAAGCGACTCGACCTTCCAACTGATCCAGGCACTGAACGCCGGCATCTGCTGCGCGGTGATGCCGCTGGACTGCGGCCTGGAAGATCTGAGCGAACACCTGCGCATCATCCCGGTGGCCGACGCCAGCATTCACAGCCCGGTGGGCCTGCTGCTGCGCCGCAGCGAACCGCGTTCGGCCATCGCCGAACAGTGCTTCGACGAAGCGCGGGCACTGTTCAGCGCAGGCTGAGGCTGCTCAGCGCTTGGCCAGGAAATCCAGCATCACCTTGTTGAACACCTCAGGCTTCTGCAGGAACGCAAAGTGGCTGGTGCCCTCGATGAACTGCAGCTTGGCACCGGGAATGCTCTTGGCGATATAGCGGGTGTGATCAGGCTTGATCGCCTCGTCGTGATCGCCGTCGACGATCAGGGTCGGCGCCTTGATGGTCGCCAGTTGCGCCGGCGTCCAGTTCGGTTGCTGCTGGTACATCTGGGCCAGCGCGGCATTGAGCTTTTCGAAACCGTCCGGCGTCGGCGACAACTGCTTGTACTCGTCGGCGGCACGGGTGATGAAGGTGCCGAAGGCAGGCTTCTTGTCGGCATCCGGGAAGGCGCCGGTCGGGTCGGTGTTGGCGCCGAAGGCGATGATCCGACCGACCTTGTCCGGGTAGCGCATGGCCAGGTCCAGCGCGGTGATGCCACCGTCGCTCCAGCCCACCACATCGGCCTTGCCCAGGCCCAGCTGTTTCATCAGGCCGACCACGTCATCGGCCATGGCGTCGTAGCTCAGCGGCAAGCCATTGGCATTGCTGCGACCATGGCCACGGGTGTCCACCGAAATGACCTGGTAATGCGTCGACAGCGCCTTGGCCTGGCCGGCCAGGTAGTCGGCATTGGCCGGGCCGCCATGCAGCAGGAACACCGGCGTGCCCTTGCCTTCGATGTGGTAGGCGAGCTGAACGCCATTGACCTCGGCGGTCTTGAACGGCCCTGCAAGGTGTGGCGTGGGCGGCAGGACCTCCCAGGTTTCGGCAGCCTGGGCGGTAGCACCGAGCATGGCCAGGCCAAGGGTGCCGAGAAGCAGAGTGCCGCGGGCAAGGGTACGCAGGTGGGGCATGGTGACGACTCCGGTCGTTGGGGTTTCAGCTCGTAAACGCGCGCCACGCCGGTTTATTCCCTCACCACCCGTCACCCGGTCAGCGACCTTGCCCCAACTGCGCCGCCAACCACTGCGAAAACACCCGCACCCGCGCCGACAGTTGTCGACTCTGGGGGTACACCACCGACACCGGCATCGGCGGTGGCGGGCAGTCCGGCAACAATTCGCGCAGGCTGCCGGCCGCCAGTTCATGGACAATCCGGTAGCGTGGTACCTGAACGATCCCCAGCCCCGAGAGCGCCGCGCCGGTGTACAGGTCAGCGCCGGTCACCGAAACCCTCGCAGGCAACAAACGCTCCACCACCTCACGACCGACCCTGAACTCCAGGGGCACCGCCCGCCCGGTGGCGCTGGACAGGTAATCCACCGCGAAATGCTGCTGCAAGTCGTCCAGCGTCGCGGGCGTGCCGTGCTGCGCGAGGTACTCGGGGCTTGCCACGGTCACCTGTTCAAGGCTGGCGACCTGTCGGCCGATCAACGACGAATCCTGCAGCAGGCCCGCCCGCAGCACGCAATCCACCCCTTCGCGCACCAGATCGACCAGTCGGTCGTCCTCACCGATGTGCAGGGTGATGTCCGGGTACTGCGCCAGGAACCCACCCAGCGCCGGCATGACGAAATGCTTGGCCAGGGTGCCCTGCAGGTTGACCCGCAGCAGGCCCTTGGGCGGGGCATTGCGAAAGGCGCTTTCGGTCTCCTCGAGGTCCAGCAACAGGCGCACGCATCGGTGGTAGTAGGCCTCGCCATCGTGGGTCATGCGCACATGCCGGGTGGTGCGCTCGAGCAGGCGCACGCCGAGGCGCTGCTCAAGGCGCTTGATCAGGTTGGTGACGGTGGCCCGCGGGATCTGCAGGTCCTCGGCGGCCTGGGAAAAACTGCCGCGCTCGGCGATACGCACGAACACCTGCATTTCCTGGAAGCGATCCATGGACGGGTTCTCCTGGAGGGTGGCGGCTACGCTTGCTTCACAAGGGAAAGACGCCAAATCGATAATTAAAGCAAATGGAACACTGATCGCACTTGCCGCGCAATTATCTTTTTTCGCCAACAGTCCACACTCCTTCCCACACCCACTCAGAAGGATGCCCAGCATGACCTCTTCCGTAGCCTTGATCACCGGCGCCTCGCGCGGCATCGGTGCCGCCATCGCCCGCCGCCTCAGCCGTGACGGCTTCGCCGTGGCGATCAACTACGCCCGCAACGATGCCGAAGCCGATGCACTGGTGGCCGAGATCCGCCAGGCCGGCGGCAAGGCCATCGCCCTCAAGGCCGATGTGTCCAGTGCAGGCCAGGTACAGACCCTGTTCGACACCATCGAGCGGCAATTGGGTCGCATCGATGTGCTGGTCAACAGCGCCGGCATCCTCAAGGTCGCGCCCCTGGCGCAGACCAGCGACGAGCTGTACGCCCGCAACTTCGCGATCAACACCCAAGGCGTGTTCAACACCCTGCGCGCTGCCGCGACACGGCTGAACGACGGCGGGCGCATCATCAACCTGACCAGCACCACGCTGGCCCTGAAAATGCCAGGCTACGCCATCTACAACGGCACCAAGGCCGCGGTCGAGGCCTTCACCCAGGTGTTCGCCAAGGAACTGCGCGGTCGCAACATCACCGTCAATGCCGTGGCCCCGGGCCCGGTGGAAACCGAACTGTTCCTGGCCGACAAGACGCCCGAGCAGATCCAGGCCGCCACCCAGGCACCACCCCTGGGCCGCTTGGGCCAGCCAGAGGATATCGCCGGTGTCGTCGCCTTCCTCGCCGGCCCTGACAGCGGCTGGGTCAACGGCCAGATCCTGCGCGCCAACGGTGGCGTGGCCTGAACAGCCGATAACGCCGCCCCACGCCCCTGATCTTCCCGCCTTTTCTGCACCCCGGCCCCCGGGGTGCTGTCATGCGTGGCGGTTTATCGCCACGGCCTGTTGTGGTGCAAAAAAATGATCGCCCGCGCAATGTTTTCGAGCAATTACTCGAAACTTCCGAACTTTCCCAATAAAAACAGTCGATAACAAATTTCGTGCGCGTGACTGTATACGAAAGACGACCGCAAACCCTACCGCAAACCCGCCATTTGTTTCATGACAAAGATGACAACTGCGAATGTGTTCACAAACTTCGCGATGGCGGATTACCGCCAACTAATAAACGACACAAAAGGATGTTCTAAATAGTCTCCACAGGAGGGTCAGTTTATCCCCACCCAACAATGAATCGCGCCGCGGCCGTGCATCGAGCACACACTTAATGTCCCTTGCCAGGTATGGCGGGGAACCGCCAGGCGCTGTTCGTTTTTTCTCAGCACACACCGTCATGAACCGTACAGCCCGCGATTTACAAAGCCTCCATGCGCCGTCTTCGTCCTGCAAAGCACGTCCACGGCCTCGCTCATTCGGCAACCCGAACGTCATACGAATGAAACATTCGGAATTCCGAATAAAACAACGACCGACTCCGGCAATGCGCATCGTTTCGCGAAAGTTCAAGGACGCCCGTTACCAGATGATCATTGGATCCATGGCACGGTACTTGCCAGAATTTGATCCGCTGCGGAGTCCTTCCGCGACGTGCCTTGCGAAAGATGAGCGAACAATGACAAGCGAATGGCCATTGGCTGTCGAAGTTCGCCCGTGCCACCGAGACAGACCTTACGTCGGATCGTGCTGTTTATCCTGAACATGTGAAACAACAAAGGCGCCCTTCAAGACCGCCAATAACTAACTCATTCATAAAGGTTTAATCATGCCCCTGACCAAGACCAAGCCCGGAAAGATTGTCGCCCTGGACGCTCTGGATACCCCTGATCCGGAAAACGCCCTGTGCTTTGGGTCCTTCGTGCTCTACCCCCAGCAGCATCTGCTGTTCAAGGACGGGGAACTGGTGCAGTTGGGCAGCCGTGCGCTGCAACTGCTGGTCACGCTGGCGAGCCGAACCGGCGAGCTGTTGGAGAAGAACGAGCTGCTGGCGCTGGTCTGGCCCAAGGTCATCGTCGAGGAATGCAACCTGCGCGCGCAAATGACCACCCTGCGCCGAGTGCTTGGCGAAGAAGGAGACTTCACCTACATCGTCACCGTACCGGGCCGCGGGTACCGCTTCGTGGCTCCGGTGACCATCCGTGAAATGGCGCCGCAACCTTTGCTTGCGACGAAACCCGGCAACGATCTGCCGAGCCTTGGCAGCAGCGTCATCGGCCGCGACGACATTTGCCAGACCCTGGCCGAAACCCTGCGCAGCCGCCGCCTGCTCACCCTCACCGGCACCGGCGGCATCGGCAAGACCACCCTGGCGCTGACACTCGCCCACGCCATGGCCGAAGACTTCAGCGAGGGGCGCACCTTCGTCGACCTCACGGAGGCTGACCAGCCTGCCTGCGTCGCCGACCTGGTGGCGGCGGCGCTGGGCATCGACAGCACCGCACAAGACGCCGTGGCGCTGATCGCCGCCCTGTTCGATGAAGCCCGCCACCTGCTGATCCTGGACAACTGCGACCACGTGCTCGAAGCCACCGCGACCCTGGTCGAAGCCCTGCTGCAACAGGCGCCGGGCTGCCACATCCTGGTCACCAGCCGCGAAGCGCTGCACGCCGAAGGCGAATGCGTGCACGAGGTCGCGCCGCTGCCCTGCCCCGCAAACGATCACGTACTGTGCGCCGCCCAGGCCCTGCTCAGCCCGGCCGTCCAGTTGTTCGCCGAGCGCGCCGCTGCGCACGACACGGACTTTGCCTTCAGCGATACCGACGTGCCGGCGGCGCTCGCACTGTGCCGTACCCTCGACGGCAATCCCCTGGCCATCGAGATCGCCGCCAGCCACGTACGCGCCTTTGGCCTGGCCTACCTGGTCGAGCTGCTCGATGGCGACTTCCGCCTGCAGATGGCCGGCCGGCGTACCGCCCTGCCCCGCCACCGCACCCTGCAAGCCTCGCTGGAGTGGAGCCACGCGCTGCTGTGCACCCAGGAGCAGGCGATGTTCCGTCAGTTGTCGGTGTTCACCGGCAGCTTCACCCTCGCCGCCGCCAAGGCGGTGGTCGAGGTCCAGCCAGGCCCTTTCCAGGACGCTGCCTGGCTGGTGGAAAGCCTGATGGACAAGTCGCTGCTGGTGGCCGCCGGGGCGCAACCGATCAAGCGCTACCGCCTGCACCACACGGCCCGTGTGTATGCGGCGCAGCAGCTGGCCCTGCATGACGAGACCGCCGCTATCGCCCAGCGCCACGCGCAGTACACCCTCCAGGAACAACGCCGCGCGGTGCAAGACCTTGAGCGCCTGGACAGCGACAGCTGGCTGGCCCTGCACAGCCCCGGCAGCGACAGCGTACGCAGCGCCTTGAGCTGGTGTTTCAGCGAACAGGGCGATGCCTGTCTCGGCGTCGAACTCACGCTGATGAGCGTGCCGCTGTGGCTGCGCCTGTCGCGGGTCGACGAATGCCACGCCTGGGTCGACCGCGGCCTGCGCTTCGAGGCCATCACACCCCGCCAGCGCATGCTCTTGCTGACCCTCTCGGCCAGCGTCATGGCCCTGACCCGCGGTGCCGGGCAGTCGATCCGTGACGCCTGGCAGCAGGTGATCGAAGACGCCCGCACTCTCGGCGACACCGAGCATGAACTGCGCGGCCTGTGGGGCCTCTGGCACGACCACTGCTGCAGCAACCAGCATGCCGAGGCGCTGGACCTGGCCAACCAGTACATCCAGCTCAGCGAACGCACCGGCATCCTTGAGCGGCGCATGCTCGGCCGGCGCATGCGGGCAACGCCGCTGTTCCAGATGGCCGACTTCGATGGCGCCCGCCAGGCGATCAGCGAAGCCCTGAGTTTCCCGATGATGCCCCGCGCCCACGTCATCGACAGCCACTTCGACCAAGGTATCGCCGCGCGCTCGCTCAAGGCCCAGGTGCAGTTGCTGCAAGGCCAGGTCGGCCAGGCCCTACTGACCATCGAGGCCAACGTCGAAGCGGCGTTGACCCAGCACCACCCGGCCAGCCTCTGGTACACCCTGAGCCTGAGCGCCATCCCCATCACCTTGCTGGTCGGCCACGAAAAGCGCAGCCGCGAGTTTCTTGCCCGTCTCAAAGAGAGCCTGGCGGGCCACGAGATGCCGGTATGGCGCCTGTTCGTCCGGTGCTTCGAGCACATCCTGCTGATCCGCCAGGGCAATGCCGAAGACGGCGTACGCGGCCTGGGCGAAGCGCTCGACCAGCTCCATGCGATCGGCGACAGCCCGCTGTACAACCTGGTGCGCAGCGAGTACGCCCAAGGTCTGGCGCAACTGGGCCTGGAGCAATTGGCCATCGAGATCCTCGACCAGACCCTGGCCGTGACCGCCGCTCGCCAGGAACGCTGGTTCCGCCCCGAGCTGTTGCGCATCAAGGCCCAACTGCTGGCCAGGCCCGATTCGCCCGAACGCCAGGCGCAAGCCCAGGAGCTGCTCAACCAGGCCATGCAGGAGGCCCAGGAACAGGGCGCGCGCTTCTGGGCCGGACGCATCACCGCCACCCTCTCGCAGTTGACCAGCCAACCGGAGGAAGCCCCCAGGCGCACCAGCCAGGCCTGGGATCAGCGTCGTCAGGAGCGCCAGTTCAACACCCAGTTTTCACACACGTGAAACCTTGCTGTAACTTGCCAAGGTTGTGCGTTTCAAAGGTCGAGGTCGCCTAGGATCAGACTTCCATGAACCTTTGATGTCGGTCGCGCAACCTGGTCGCCCAGCAACGGAATCGTCTCGGGCTGCGGGGCTGCGCTTGCCGCCGTCCTCGCCCCGGACCGTGCAATGATCAACAGACCCGAAGCCCCCTCCAGCAGCAGCCCTTCCTCCCCCTCCGACACCGCCGGCCTATTCGACAGCGTCCTCGACAAGGCCCGCCTGCTGCTCAGCGATCCGGGCGCGGACAAGACCTTCAAGCCCAAGGTCCTGGCGGCCAACGACGGCGGCGGCAGCGTGTCGCACGACAAGCCCGCCGATGCCGACAGCTACAAGGACATCACCGAGCTGCCGGAAACCCTCGATATCGGCACGCTGAAGATCGTCGCCCAGGACAAGGACAACGGCGTCATCTACTTCGAGCACGGCGGCAACAAGTACCAGATCAGCGAGAAGGCCGCGCAGGACAGCCAGCCAGGCTACGAGACCTTCGAGAACCTGCGCTTCGGCCATGCCGTGCCGACCCGTGAAGACCGCGGCCCCGACCACGGCACCCAGCTCTACAACCTGCTCGACACCTTGGCCGACACCCAGGGCACACCAGCCCACGACCTGATCGTCGCCGGCCTCACCGACCCGGGCCAGTCGCTGCTGCGCAAGGACGACAGCGGCTTCCTGCTGGACAACATCCAGTCGGTGGAGCAAGCCACCGACGGCGTGCTCAAGGTCAAGCTCACCAACGGCCGCGAAGTCATCATCGCCGAGGGCATCACGCCGGAGGCCTATGCCGCCTACAGCGGCGCCGGCAAGACCCGTGTCGCACTGGACGACGCCAAGGCCGCCGGCTACGAACAGGTCACCGGCCTGCCCGGCGGCCTGGACGTGGACAAGCTCAAGGTGATTTCCGAAGACAAGGACGCCCACGTCATCCTGTTCGAGCACGACGGCCACAAGTACGCGATCAGCCGCGACGATGCCAAGGCCCACGACCGCGGCTACGACTCGCTCGACAGCGTCCCCTCCGCCGCCGCCAACCAGCCCGCCCCGGAGAACCGCGGCAGCCAGCTGTACGACTTCCTGCACGCGCTGGACACGACCAAGGGCACGCCCGCCTTCGACTACATCAAGAACGCCCACAAGCTGCCCGACCAGCACCTGCAGACCCGTGCCGAGGGCACCCTGGGGATGAACGACATCAGCAAGGTCGATGCGCCCACCGACGGCATCCTGGTGGTCACCAAGGCCGATGGCAAGCTGGTGGTGGTATCGCGCGACGTCTCTCCCGAAGCCTTCCTCGACTACAGCACCAAGGGCCAGACCCTCGCCGGTCTGGAAAAGGCCAAGGGCGACGGCTACACCAAGGCTGGCCCGGACGACTACCTGGCCTCGACCGAGGACATCATGAGCGTCGGCGGCATCGGCGACTACGGCCCGGGCCTGATCGCCTTCACCCAGCGCAAGCCCGGCGGCGAAGAGCAGAAGATCATCGTCTCGCAGTTCGACAACCCGCAGATGTTCGAACAGATCGCCGACTACCGCAGCAGCATTGCCGAGCAGGTCACCGACGTCGACAAGCTGCGCGCCGACCATGGCCTGCCGCCGCTCAAGGAGGTCTCGGTGGATGAGCTCGCCACCACCGAGAAGGACGATGACGGCCAGCCGTTGTCGGTACGCGACCTGGCCATCCGCGACCTGGTCGATGGCTACCGCGCCGGGATCAAGGACGGCAGCATTGCCAAGGACGACCCACGGGCCAAGCTGGTTCGGGCGCTGGAAGCCAAGAGCATGGCCGACCATGGCATGTCGATCATCCCCGAGCATGGCTTTGGCAACCATGGCAACGCCAGTGACCCGATCACCGTGACCTCGCGCGATGTGCGCGACGAGATCTTCGATGCCAAGGCCATCGATGCCCAGCTCGGCGAACTGCTCGGCGACCCGACCATCGTCGCCGACCTCAAGAGCAAGCACGACGCCGCCCTGGGCAAGGTCGAAGGCGGCTCGGCGAAAGTCGACGAAACCCGCCAGAAGCTGCTCGACAGCACCTCCTCGGAGAACTTCGTCAAGTACATCAACGACCTGCAGGCCAACGGCCAGACCGAGCTTGCCACCCGTGAAATCCGCAGCGCCTACGCAGGGCTCGCCGACATCGATCCGGCCAAGGCCGACCAGTTCCTGCAGAACCTGCAGATCGACGGCTACACTATGGAGCTGGACAAGCTGATCGCCGACCCCAGCAAGATCTCCGACGACAACACCGCGCTGGCCACCACCGACCAGACCCTGCTCATGCTCCAGGCCCTCAAGGCCGGCGGTGACGGCATCCCGCGCAGGTCGCTGGCGACCTACGAGAAGTTCGTCGAGATGCTGCTCAAGGACAAGGACATGGCCACCGATTTCGGCAAGGTCATGAGCAACCTGGGCGACACCTGGCAGGCCAACGGCAAGATCACCCTCGACGACATCAACAAGGCGGTCAGCACCGAGTTGATGCCGAACCTGAGCGCGGAAAACCGCGGCGCCTTCGTCAAGACCTTGTCCTTCCTCAGCGACAATGGCGTGCTCGGCTCGATGGGCGGTGCGATTTCTCTGGGGCGGGCGATCTACCAGCTGGCCGGCAAGGGCGGCACGCTGGCCGACACCCCACGCGAGCGGGCCGGCATCGCCAACGACTTCATCGGCTTCCTCAGCACCGGTTCGCACTTCGCCACCCTCGGCACCAAGGCCTTCGACAAGGCGTTCGGCACCAACGCCTACAAGCTGATGGGCCTGGACCGCTCGGTGCCGACCATCTGGAGCAAGCCTGGCACTGCGGGGCCCGAGATCCCGCGCAGCGTGCAGGATGTGCAGAACCAGTACTACAACATCATCGACGACGCCATGGCCGACGGTAAGGATGTCGGCAAGGCGCTCAACGGCCAGCCGTTCGACGAAGCCACGATGAACAAGCTGCACCAGGGCATCGAGAGTGGTATCGAAAAGCGTGGCGGCGTGGTCGGCGCAGGCAAGATCGCACGCTTCGCCGGCAGTGCGATCAAGGTCATCGGCGCCGGAGCCGACGTGGTCGGTGGGGTGATCGGCGTGGTCATGGGTGGCCTGACCATCCGCGACGGCGTGCGCGAGAAAGACCCGATCAAGATCGCTTCCGGTTCCTTGTCGGTCGCAGGTGGCGTCAGCAGCCTGTTCGGTGCAGCCGGCAGCGTTGCCGGGGTGTTCGGTGTCACCGGGCGCCTGGTGCCCTTGCTCGGGCCGGTGGGGTTCCTGTTCTCCGGGGTGTTCTCCTTTGTCGGTGCGATCCTCAACGACGTCAAGTCGCACAAGCTGCACAAGATCTCGCTGCAGAACTGGGATCAGATCCAGGACTTCAAGCAGGACGGCCTGCTCAAGCCCAACGGCGACGAGGCTTATGTGTGGCTGCAGACCTACCTTTCCGATTGGGGCCAGCGCGACGCGCCGGGCGATCGCAGCATCTTCGACTTCCGCAAGGAAGAGTGGGATTCACGCTCGAGCATCCGCGGCGACCATCGCGTCGATCATCCGGATTACATCGGCGATGGCAACAACCGCCGTTCGGAAGACTACAAGTACTCGCTCAAGCCCTCGGACTGGATCGACGACAACGGCAACATCATCTCGATGGTCGGTGATGGTTATGGCGGGCCGTACAAGCCGGTGGACAACGGCTGATCAACCCTTGCCTTGTGGAGCGGCGGTTCGCCGCTCCACAAGGGCCACACTGCCTCTGTAGGAGCGGGCTTGCCCGCGAACACCGGCATAGCCGGTGCCATGCATCGCGGTGTTCCTTTCGCGGGCAAGCCCGCTCCCACAGGGTGGCATGGCATCGGCGGCTCCGGTGTTCGCGGTGACAAGAGCCGAGCTATCTCTGCCGGGGCTTAGATCAACCGCGCAGCCACCAGCAGATCCGCTACCGCCTGGAAGGTGCTGTCCGGCACCGGATCCCCCGCCACGGTGCGCCGGGCAAGCTCGGCCGCCAGGCGGGCATCCATGGCATGGGCGATCCCCAGTTGCGCAGCTTCGCCAAGCATCCGCGCGCTCTCCTCAGGCTCGGCCTGGCACACCACCACCGGCACCGGTGTCTCCCCGCGCACGTAGCGCAAACCCACCACCCAGCCACCGGCCACACCCACCATCAACGACGCCCGGCCCAGTCCCAGCTTGGTCGCCATGGCCTGCATCTCCTGGCGCTGGCGGCGCAGCTCGCGCTTGATCAACGGATCGCCATCGATATCCTTGCGCTCGCGCTTCTGCTCGCTGCGGGTCATGCGCATGTCGCGGCCGAACAGCCAGCGCTGCATCAGCACATCCGCCGCCCCCAGCACCAGAAACGCCGCCAGCACCGTGAACACCAGCGGCTTGAGCACCAGCAGGAAGGTCGACTGCAAGCACTCAGGCCCACACCGCGACGACTCCATCAGCGCCTGCAGCGCATGGCGCCCGACCACATAGAACGCCAGCCCCAGCAAGTGCACCTTGACCAGGCCCTTGAGGAACTCCACCACGTTGCGCATGGCGAAGATGCGCTTGAAACCCTCGGCCGGGTTGATGCGCTTGAAATCCGGCTTGAGCGGCTCGACCGAGAACACCAACCCGCGCATGGTCACCAGGTTGGTCAGCACCACGGCTGTCACCGTCACCGCCATCACCGGCAGGGTGATGCCGATCAGCAGTTGCTCGGCGGTATCGAGCAGGCGCGGCCACACCGTGGCGAAGGGTTCGATGTAGATCTGCGCGGTCAGGTCCACCAGCGCCGTGACCTGGGCCTTGGCTCGTGGCGCCAGGATGGCGATGCACAGGGTGCAGAGCAGGATCACCACCCCCGATACCAGGTCCTGGCTCTTGGCGACCTGCCCCTTCTTGCGTGCGTCCTTGAGTTTCTTGTCCGTTGCCGGCTGCGACTTCTCTTCGCTGGTATCAGCCATTCCCCCCCTCCACCAGGCTCTGCAGCACCCCGACCGTGCCGCGGAACTCCGCAAGCTGATCGAGCATCAGCGGCACCAGGAAGCCGATGTAGACCACCATCAGAATGGTGAAGAACAGGTTCTTCACCGGCAGCGACAGGTCGAAGATGTGCAGGCTCGGCGCCATGCGCGAAAGGTAGGCGAGCATCAGGTCGGTGATCAGCAACGAAATCAGCAACGGCGATACCATCAGCACCCCGATGCGCATCACCTGGTCGAGGATCGACAGCACCGCCGTCAGCGCAGAACCGGCGAACAACGGCGTGAACTGGGTCACCGGCCATAACTGGTAACTGTGCAGGTAGCCATCGACCATGAGGATGAAGCCACCCGACATGAAGTACAGCGCGATCAGCATCACCGTGAGCAAGGTCGCCATCACCCCGGATTCACCCGACGACAGCGGATCCACCAGTTGCGCCATGGTCGAGCCACGCTGCAGGTCGATCAGTTCCCCCGCCACTTCCGCGGCCCAGAACGGGATGCCGAACAACAAACCGACCACCAATCCGACCAGGAACTCCTTGATCAACAAGCCCGCCAGCCAGAACCCGCCAAGCTCGGGGGTAGCGGTGAAGGCCGAGAACACCGGCAGGAACATCGGCACCGAGATCGCCACGGCGGCGCAGGTGCGGATCATCCCGGTGAGGCCCAGACGGTTGAAGGCCGGGGTAGTCACCACCACGCCCATGGCTCGGGCCGTAGAGAGCGCGGCCGAACTGATCACCGGGTAGGCGATCTCCAGGAAGGCATTGACGAAACCTGCGTCCATGCCCGGTCAGCGCGTCCACAGCGCGAAGTTGTCCAGCACCTGGTTGCCCAGCCCCATCACCTGCCCGGCGAGCAGCGGGCCGACGAAGACGATCAGCAGCAGCACCGCCACCAGCTTGACCACCTGCGGCAAGGTCTGGTCCTGGATCTGCGTCAGCGCCTGCAACAGGCCCACGCTCAGGCCGACGATGATCGCCACCCCCAGCGCTGGCGCCGACAGCAGCAACACCGTCATCAGCGCCTGCTTCATCAACGAAAGGAACACGTCCTGGCCCATCGGCTCAGCTCCCGTAGCTCAGAATCAGACCATGCATCAAGCGCGACCAGCCGCTCAGCGCAACGAAGAGGAACAGCTTCAGCGGTATCGATATCAAGGTCGGCGACACCATCGACATGCCCATCGCCATCAGCACGTTGGACACCAGCAGGTCGACCACCAGGAAGGGGATGTACAGCAGGAATCCGATCTCGAACGCCCGCGTCAGCTCGGAGCTGACGAACGCCGGGATCAGCACCACCAGGTCGTCGTCACGCAGCTCGGCGCGGGCCTCTTCGGACCACACGTTCTGCGTGGCCTGGACGAAGAAACCGCGCTCGCTCTCGTTGGCGAAGCGCGACAGGTGCGCCTGCAAGGGCGGCCTGATCGCCTCGCCCAGCTCTTTCAACTGCTCGGCATTCTCCAGTTGCAGGCCATGACTCTGCGCCGCGCGGTACATGTCGCCGATCACCGGCGTGGTGACGTACACCGACAGGATCAGCGCGATGCCATAGAGCACCAGGTTCGGCGGGGTCTGCTGCACACCCAGGGCGTTGCGGATCAGGAACAGCACCACGGAGATCTTCAGGAACCCGGTCAGAGTCACCACCGCCAGCGGAATCAAGCCGATGGAGGCGACGACCAGGATGATCTCGATCAGGTTTGGCTGGTAGCCACTCATGATGCAGCAAAGCTCAGCAGGCGCACGCCCAGGCCGTCGCCGATCTTCACCAGTTGACCCTGGCCGACGCGGCGGCCGTTGATCATCAGGTCGACGCCTTCGTGCATGCGCGGCGCCAGCTCCAGCACGCTGCCCACGCCCAGCTCGCGCAGTTGCGCGAGGCTCAACTCGACGCTGCCGAACTGGCAGACCAATTTCAGTTGCAGCTCGTCAAGGCTGCTGTCCAGGCTCGGCCCGGTGCCCTGTTCGCTCATGTGTCGCTCCTTCAAGGCAAGCGCGGTGATAGGGGGTTCGATTAGCTGCAGGCGTTGTCCGTCGCGCTGCACACGGGCTTGCCACTGGTCGTCCAGGTGCAGGCGCAGATGATCGTCCGGCCAGGGATCGAGCATGACCACATCGCCCGGCAGCAGGCTGCGCAACTCGACCAGGCTGAGCCAGGCCTCGCCGCCGTCGACGCCCAGCGTCAGCGCCAGGCCACCGAGGTCGTGGGGCATGGGCGCGGCATGCTGCTCCAGCAACACGGCAATCTCGGCCCAGGTCGCGGCATCGCAGCGCAATTGCATCGCCAGCGCGCTGTCACCCAGGCGTACCTCCAGGCCAAGGCTCAGTGGCGCCAATTCGACGCACTGCGTGAGCGCGCGATCGAGCACGTGGATCGGCTGCGCGAACAGGTGCTCCAGCGGCGCGATCAGCGTCAGCAGCGCCTGCTCCAGCAACAGCGCCGCGGGCAGGCTCGGCAATAACAGCCCCTCGGGCAAGCCGAGCAGGTCGAGGGCACGGGCTGGCACGCGCAGTTGCACGGGCGAGTCGCCCAGCGACAGCCACAACTCAAGCTGGGGTTCATCCATCGCCGCACCACTCGACGCCCAGGCGACACTCAGCGGCGCCCCGCCCAACTGTCCCTGCCAGGGCTGGCGCGGCCGATGCAGGCGCTGGTGCAGGGCCTGCCACTGCGGATCAAGGCGCTCCAGGCTGTGCTCGAAGGCCAGCGCGTCGGCGGGCACCTCGGTGGTCTGGAGGGTCAAGGCGTGAGATCCAGCAAGGGGGCAAACAGGTCTTCGCCCTCATCCTGCGCTTCCCCGATGCGGCGCTCACCCAGGGCGTGGTCTTCGACCAGGGAGTCCCAGGCATCGGCCTGGCGCTGACGAGCGACATGGGCCTGACGCAGGCTCTCCTGGGTCTGCTCCTGTTGCTGGTGGTAGTCGTGGGCCTCGTCCAGGTTGCCCAGCAGCGTCTCCTGTTCGTCCTCCAGCTCCGACAGGTGCACCTGCGCAGCGAGCCAGGCCTTGACCGACAGCCCCTCGCTGAAGCGACCGTAGAGTTTTTCTGCCTCAAGCGCGGAGGTTTCCCGCGCCAGGCACAGCCGCTGGCGGGCATCGTCGAGGGCAGCATGGGTTTCGCGGCAGAGCTGGCGCTGCGCGGCCAGTTGTGCGGACGCCCGTTGTTCACGCAATTGGCGCAGGGTCTGCAGGCTTTTCAATTCATGACTTTTCATGGGCGCTCCTCTCTCATGCCAGCACCTTGCGCATGTGTTCCAGGGTTTGTCGGGCGCCGCTCGGCTCCGCCGCCGACTGGCGCAGGAAAGCTTCGATAGCGGCGTGGCGGGCGATCGCTTCGTCCGCGAGTGGGTCGCTGCCGGCGGCGTATTCACCGATGCGGATCAGCATCTCGATATCGTTGCGCCGCGCCATCAGCTCACGCATGCGCATGGCCAGCTGGCGTTGCTCAGGGCTGGCGACCTGCTCCATCAGGCGGCTGCGGCTGCGCAGCACATCGATGGCGGGAAAATGGTTGCGCTGGGCCAGCTCGGCGCTGAGCACCACATGGCCGTCGAGAATCGAGCGCGCCTCCTCGGCCACCGGATCGGTCGCGGCGTCACCTTCGGTGAGCACCGTGTACAGCGCCGTGATGCTGCCCCGGGCAGCGGGGCCGGCACGCTCCAGCAGGCGCGGCAGGGCCGAGAAGAACGACGGCGGGTAACCGCGGCGGGTCGGCGGCTCGCCCACCGCCAGGCCGATCTCGCGCTGGGCGCGGGCAAAGCGGGTCAGGCTGTCCATCAGCAGCAGTACGTTGCGGCCCTGGTCGCGGTGATACTCGGCCAGCACCGTTGCCACGTAGGCAGCCCGGGCACGCTCGGCGGCTGGGCGATCGGAAGTGGCGACCACCGCCACGGTGCGCGCGCGGGCCTGGGCGTCGAGCTGCACATCGAGCAACTCGCGCACCTCGCGGCCACGCTCGCCGATCAGGCCGATCACCACCACGTCGGCATCGGTGTTGCGCACCATGCTGGCGAGCAGCGACGACTTGCCCACCCCCGGCTCGCCGAACAGGCCCATGCGCTGGCCGCGGCCCAGGGTCAGCAGCCCGTCAATGGCGCGAACCCCCACCGACAGCGGATCGACGATCACTTGTCGGGCGAAGGGTTCGGGGGGCTCGGCCTGCAGCGGATAGCGGCGCATCGGCCCCAGCGGCGGCTGGCGATCACCATCGAGGTAATCGCCCATGGGGCTGATGACCCGCCCCAACTGGCCATCGCCCACACTCACCCCCAGCGCCTCGCCAGTGGCGGTGATCTCGGTGCGCGTCGACAAGCCTTCGAGCGAGCCGATCGGCGAGAGAATCGCCTCGTCGCCATCGAAACCGATGACCTCTGCCGCCAGGGCGCGACCACTGGACGGGTCGTGCAGGCGGCACAGCTCGCCGATGCGCACCCCGGCGACGCTGGCGCGCAACAGCACACCACGAATGCTGCGAATGGTGCCCTTCATCGGCCGTGGCCGGGCATCGCCCAGGCGCGCGTGCAGGCGCGGCAACAACGCTTGCAGGCTCACGGCGTCACCTCGGCGAACGGCAACAGGCTGCGGCGCAGCGCCTGCAACTGGGCGTCCAGCCCCAGTTCCACCGAACCGACCGGGCTGCTCAGGCGAGCCTGACCGGGCTGCAATTGATCATCGGACTCCACGGCAATCGCCGCCAGGCCATCCGTTTCGCCGTGCATGCGGCGGCGCACGGCCTCCACTTCCAGGCGCGGCACGAACAGTGTCAGCGCCTGGTCCTGGCGAAACGCAACCAGCGCCTTGCGCGTGCACAGCACGGTACGCTCGGCGTCACCTAAGCTCTCCAGCACTTCTCGGGCGATGCCCAGGGCCAGGTCAGCCAGGCTGTTTTCCAACCCTGCCAGATAGGCCTCGACCTTGGCGGCAGTGTCGGCCAGCAACTCGCTGACCGCCTCGGCGCCCTTGGCACGGCCGAGCTCGAAACCGTCGGCACGGGCCTGCTCCAGCCAGCGTGTGCTGTCTTCTCGGATACGTTCGGCCTCATCGCGGGCGGCCTGCAGGTAATCGCGTCCATCGGTCCAGGCCTGGACCTCGGCGGCACGCAGGATGCGCGATGCCGGACGGCTGGGCAGCTGACTCATTGCACGCTCTCCCGGTTCTCGGACAACGGCATCAGCAAGGCGGCGACCCGACGCACGATGCCAGGGTCGGCCAACGATGCCGAACCTTCCGCCACAGGCAGCGGCAGGCGCAGTTGCAGCCAATCGCGCAGGTCGGCGGGCTGCTCGTCGAACCAGGCCTGCACGCAGCGCGCACCGTCGTGGTCGATGGCGGCCAGCAGATCGTCAGGCTGGCGCAACAGGTCCATTGCCCCGCCCCACTGGCGGTGAGCAATGGCCAGGCCGAAGACCTCATGCCCAAGCCCCTGGCGCAGGTGCTCGACCACCTCGCGACGGATTTCCCGGCCCAAGGTCGCACCGTGCCAGATGGCCCCACACAGGCGCGGCAAACGGGCGAAATCCTGCGGAGCCAGCAGCAACACCGGCAGGTCCTGTTCGGTCGGTTGCGACACCTGATCCAACGGCTGCAACTGGAAATGCGCCAGCATCAACGCCTGCAGGCGCGCCTGGAAACGCGGCGACTCGATCAATGCCTGGATCTGCGCACCGGCGACGTTCTCGGCGAAACAGCGGCGCAGGTGGCGCCGGTCGACAAAGGCCAGAGGCTGCCCCAGCAGGGCCTGCCATTGGGGCATCAGGCTCATGGCGCCTCCGACAGGCTGTACAGCGCACGACCACGACGCTGCTGCCAGTGCCGCCAGCCCAACAGCCCGGCCAGGGCCAGCACCACCAGCAGGCTGCCACCGAGCAGCAGACGCGCGCGGGACGCATCTTGTTCGAGCATCCAGATACCCATCACGCTGACCAGGCGCGGCTGCCCCTCGTCTTCGCTCCTGGGGGCTGCGGCCTTGATCGCGGTCACCGACACACCGTCATAGCTGAGCCCGGAAATGCCGTTGGCGACCAGGGTCTTGATCTGCGGGATCAGCGGATTGATGTCGGTGTTGGCGTCATAGCGCACCAGCACCGAGGCCGACGACGGGGAGATCACCCGCTTGAGCAAGTCGTTGTCCGGCAGCACCACATGCACCCGCGCCGACACGATGCCGTCGATCTGCGAGACGCTGTGCGACAGCTCTTCGCTCATGGCGTAGACCATCTGCGCACGTTCCTGCACCGGCGAGGACACCAGGCCGTTGCTCTTGAACACTTCGCCCAGGTTGGAGAACGACTGCCCCGGCAGCCCGGCCTCGTCGAGACGGGCCATGGCGTCGGCAAAGCGACGCTCGTCCACCACGATCTTCATCTGGCCGTTGTCCTGGACCTTGCGCGAGGCCGGGATGCCGTCGCGCAGCAACACCGCGAGCATGGCATTGGCCTCGCGCTCGCTGAGGTTGCTGTACAAGTCCATGTCACAGGCCTGCAACAGGCTGGCCAGGGCGACGACGATCAGCACACGCAGGGCTCGCCAACGACGGGTCATCGATTCATTGTCCTTTGAGCAGGGTGTTGGCGGAGCCGGAAACCTGGGTCGCGCCACGTACCACCATCTGGGTTTCGATGGAGTAATCGAACATCCGCCCAAGCGACTGGACGATGTTCGCGACCTGGGTATCACCGACCTTGGGCGCGCCCTCGGCGCCGGTGGGCACGAACGGCGACGGGCCTGCGGCCGGGGTCGACGATGGCATCGCCGGGCTGCCGTGACTGAGTGACTCGGCCCGAGCGCTGAAGGTGCGCGAGCGGTCGATGAAGCCGTCCAGGCGCTGCATCAGGCTTTCACCGATCTGGTGAGGGCTGGCACCTTCAGGCATGCCCTTGGCACTGTTGGCCATGTTTTCGAAGAGGTTCTGGGAGGCACCGAGCCCCCCTTGTCCTCCTGACGGCGGCAGTGCCGCCGTGGTCGCGAGACTGGCTGTCATGGCCGTTTACTCGTCGTCGTCCGAAGACTGGGCTTCGTTCAGCATTTCCTGGGCCTTGGGCATGATGATGAACTGCCCGCCGATCAGCACGGCCTGGTTCACCAGCGCCTCCTGGAAGCTTGGATCGTCGGAGGCGTCCTGGGACTTGTCGAGCGCCGCATCGAAGCGCGCTTCGGCGCTGCTCGGGGTGCTGCCGGGGGTATCGATCGGGGTAACGGCCATGGGGCTTCTCCTGGGTGGTTTTTCAGTGATCGCTGACGCTGGCGCCGCGGAACACCCGGATACTCCGGGAGACTGCGGACGTCGCGACGGGCTGGGGTCGATTGTCGAGGTGCTGCTGGATCATGTTCAGGTAGGCGGGCGGTCCGGAAACCAGCAGTTCGTCGCGCTCGGCGCCAGGGCGCAGCGACAACTGGCGGCCGTACACATCGAGGCTTTGCAGGTAGTCGCGCAACTGCTCCAGGTCCAACCCGGGCTGGCGACGGAACAGGCGCGTGGCCACTTCATCGTTGCTATTGATGTAGAGCACGTTGCCGTCGTAGTACCAACCCAGCGCGTTGCTGTCGCACAGCTGGGTGAGGAAGTCGCCGGCAGTGCTGCTGCGCAACGGGCTGCGGGCCTTGCCGCGGACCTTGTCGGACACCACCACGACCAGCTCCAGGTTCTGCCCGAACTCGCTCAGCGCGCCGCGCAGGTCCTGGTCGACCAGGGCATAGGCGTAGGGTTGGGCGAACCAGTCGGGCTCGTCCTTGCCCTCGTCGCTGCGCACCGGCAACGACAGCAGAACCAGCAGCATGCTGGTGAGCCAGAGCAGGCTACGCATGGGCGATTACCTCCCTGGCGCGGCTCACAGCTGTGAAATCGTATGAAGCGCAGTCGAAATCACACATCAAGTCGCTAGAATGGCCACTCAGTCGTCCGCTCGAGTCCTGTCCATGCCCAAGCGTTTGCCGTCCACCCTGCTTCTGATCGCCAGCACCTTGCTCGGCGCCTGCACCAGCCAGCCACACACTGCCGACGAGGGCTACGACCGCCTCATGCACCTGGCGGGCGATCTGCAGCAGCGCGGCGATGCCGCCTCGGCTGCGGCGCTCTACCAGAATGCCGCGCAGCAACCTGGGCGCCATCCCGAAGCCTGGCAGAAGCTGGGCGACACCACACTGGCCGCAGGCGACGCGCGCGCTGCCGAGCGGGCCTACCAGCAGGCGCTTGAACTGCAGCCGGACACCCTTGACGCCCTGCTGGGACTGGGCAGCGCCCAACTGCGCCAGGGCAAGCTGGAGCGTGCGGTCACGTCCCTGACCCAGGCGGCCGAGCGTGGCAACAGCGCCGAGGCCTGGAACCGCCTGGGTATCGCGCAGATCCTGCGCGGCCAGGCAGCGGCCGCCCAAGGGGCCTTCAGCAAGGGGTTGGCGCTGGCACCGGACAACCTCGACACCCGCTGCAATCTGGCCCTGGCCTACGCCCTCGGCGGTCAGGCGCAACGGGCCCTGGACACCGTGCGCGTGGTCGGCCAGTCGCCGCGTGCCCTGCCCCGGCACCAGCGCAACGAACTGCTGGTCACCGTACTGGCCGGCCGCGAGCAGGATGTCGCCGGCCTGCCCCTGGACGATCTCTCCGCCAGCGAACGCCAGACGCTGCTGAACGAAGCCCGGCGCATCAAGGCGATCCCGGATGCCCAGGCCCAGGCCCGCGAGCTGGGCCTGGTGGACGGTCGCTAGCACCTGCACATGGGCGCGTTTCATTGCTTCTCCTGGCGATCGGCGCGCGCTTGCTGCTCATCCTGGCGTCGACGCAGCTCGGCGCGATCATAACCCTCGATGTAGACCTGTGCGGCACGCCCCACGGGCGCCGCCATGGTCGGCCCGGTCGGCCGCCCCTGAGCCAGGTCGTCCGGCTGCTCGACCATGCGCATCAGCGTGAGGTTGTTGGCGCAGCCCGGCGGCAGCAGTGGCACGAAGTCCTCGTCCAGGCCGAAGTCATCCTTGCTCGCCGGTTTCAGGCATTCCACCGGCAGGATCTCGGTGCTGCCGTTGGCCAGTGTCTTGTGCTGGAAATCAGGGGAGTAGGAGACCGGCTCCAGGTGTGTCTGGCAGCCAGCCAGCAGTGCCAATGGCAACAGCCAGCAGCGCCCGGCGGGGGCGCTGATCATCGACATGGAAAAGATCGATTTCATGGTCGCTCCCGGTCAGTTCATGTAGAAGCCGAACTTGCCGCCACTGCGTGGCCCCGCCGAAGCGGTCGCAGGGCCCGGCAGGGCATCGAGGGGCGTGGCCAGGTCGCGCTCGCGCGTCGGCTGCACCAGGTACGGGGTGATCAGGATCACCAGTTCAGTCTCGTTGCGCTGGAAACGCTTGGAGCGGAACAGGTTGCCCAGGATCGGCATGTCGCCGAGCATCGGCACCTTGTCCATGTCCTGGCTGCTTTCGCGCTGGAACAGGCCGGCAATGGCGAAGGTCTGGCCGCTGCCGACCTCGACCCGGGTATCGGCGCGTCGCACGCGGAACGACGGCACCCGGTAACCGTTGACGTCGGTGGTGTCCGAGCCCATCAGGCTGCTGACCTCGGGGCGCACCTGCAAGGCGATATGGCCGTTGGGCAGCAGCGTCGGGCTGAACAGCAGCGAGACACCGAAAGGCTTGTACTCGATGCCCACCAGATCACGGTTGACCGGCACCGGCACGGGGATCTCACCGCCCGCCAGGAAGCTTGCGGTCTGCCCGGTCATGGCGGTGATGTTCGGCTCGGCGAGGATCTGCAGCACGCCATTGCTCTGCAGGGCTTCAAGCATCGAGTCGATGTTGACGTTGCCCGAGCTGAGGCCGGCGCTGATGACATTCGATGCACCGCTGGCGGCGTCGGCGGCGAGGCGACCACCGGTGATCAAGCCAAAGGAAAAGGTGCCGTTGTTGAACAGTGCGTTCCAGCTCACCCCGTAGCGCAGCAGCTCGGAACGCGAGACTTCGGCAAAGCGCACACGGATGTTGACCTGGGCAGAACCGGCATAGGTCGCGGCGTTGACCGCTGGTACCGGGCTCTGGTTGTCGAGCAATGCATTGAGGTCACTGGCTTCGCCGACATCCCTGACCAAGCCCTTGGCCACCAGCTGGTTACCCACGGCGCTGACCTGGGCGCCGCTGGCCGGATGCAGGTCCTGCAGCGGACGGCTGACGCTCTGGGTCGCGTTGTTCACCGACAGGTTCAAGGCCGCCAGTTGCTTGCCCGCATCGTCCAGGGCGATCAGGCTGGTCTGCCCCGGCGCCTTGCCGAACACGTAGATCACCCCGTCGGACACCACTTGCAGGTCGGCGATGCCCGGCTCGGCAACCAGCACCGAGGCCACCGGCGCCTTGAAATGCAGCACCCTGCCCTCGCCCGATGCCAGGTCCAGGCGGCCATGGCTGCCCACTGCGATCTCGTCGGCGCAGGCTAGCAACGACAGCAGCATGCCGGCCAGACCCAGCCACAAACGGTAATGAAACACAGCGCCGATGCGTGATGAACCGATCATGAAGCACTCGCCAGAGAAGTGACCGAAGCGCCGCTGGTGGAGCGGCGTTGAGAGGTGTCGCCAAGTTCGAGGGTGCCCACGGCCTGCAGGTTGTATTCACCGGCCAGCTCGCGGAACGACAGCACGGCCAGCTCCATGTCGCCACGCAGCACCAAGCGGCGCAGGTGGCGGCGCAGTTCCGGGTGCACCAGCAGTACGCTGGTGCGGTCTTCGGGCAGGCGCTCGCAGGCCTGGCGCAGTTGCAGCATCAAGGCGCGGCTGACCTGCTCGGGAATCGCCTCGCGGCCACCGTCCTGACGGCGCATGCCCGTGCGCAACTGCTGCTCCAAAGCCGGCGCCAGCACCAGGGCGCTGATCACTCGGTTGCGGTCGGCATATTGGTGGCTGATCTGTCGGGCCAGGGCGGCGCGCAGGTGCTCGGCCAGGTGCGCGGCGTCGGCATCGCGTCCACCCCAGTCGACCATGGCCTCAAGCAAGGCGCGCTGGTTGCGGATCGACACACCCTCTGCAACCAGGTAGCGCAGGGCTTCGGCCATGCGCTGCAACGACAGGTTGCGCAGCACTTCCTTGATCAGTTCGCCATAGCTGCCCTCGATGCTTTCCAGCAGCGCACGGGTCTCCTGGATGCCGAGAAAATCTGCCGCGTAGCGGCGCAGGGTGCGCTCGACCGTCGCCCGAAGGACTTCCTCGGGGAGCATGAAGCCGATGCCCGCCTGTTCCAGACGCTCCTGGTACTCACGAGCGATCCAGTGGGCGCTGCGCGCAGCCAGGGGCGAGTCGGCTTCGATCATCGGGATGTCGAGCAACTGCACATTGACCGGGTCGTCCCTGAGCAGCAGGCAATCGGCAGGCAGTTCACCTTCGCTCACCGGCACGCCTTCAAGTTCGATGACGAAGCGCTGGGCGGCACTCTTCGCGTCCACATGCACGGCGGCCAAGGGCACATCGATGCCGAGCTCGCCACGGATCTCGTGGCACAGCGCCTCGAAGCGCTGGCGCAGCGGCTGCTCCGGCGCACTGGCCGCAAGGCCCGGCCCCATGACCAACAGGATGCGGCAGTTGAGCGGCTTGCTCGCCGACACGCTGGGCTCCACCGCTGGCACCTGGGGTTCATCCTCGGCCTCCGGCGCTTGCACCGGCTCAGCCTGCTCGGCCGCCTGGCGACGCTTGAGGTAGAACGCCGAGCCAGCCAGCACTGCGGCAAGCACGAAGAACACCGCCGCCGGGAAGCCCGGCAGCAGGCCGATGCCCAGCAGGATCAATGCCGTGAGGAACAAGGCACGGTGGCTGGCGCCCAACTGGCGAATGATCTCCGTCCCCAGGTCACCGCTGGCGCCGTCGCTGTTGACGCGGGTGACCACGGTGCCGGCCGCCACCGAAATCAGCAGCGCCGGAATCTGTGCGATCAGCCCATCACCGACGGTCAGCAGCGAATAGGTGTGCACTGCGGTGCCGAACGGCATGTCGCGCTCGACCATGCCGATCAGCATGCCGCCCAGCAGGTTCACCGCGAGGATCACCAGGCCGGCGATGGCGTCGCCCTTGACGAATTTCATCGCACCGTCCATGGCGCCGAACATCTGGCTTTCACGCTCCAGGCGCGAACGACGGCGACGGGCTTCGGCCTGGTCGATGTCGCCGTTGCGCAGGTCGTTGTCGATGCTCATCTGCTTGCCGGGCATGGCATCGAGGGTGAAGCGCGCGGCCACCTCGGCAACCCGCTCGGCACCTTTGGTGATGACCACGAACTGCGCCACGGTGATGATCAGGAACACCACCAGGCCGACCACCACCTGGCCTGCGATGACGAAGTCACCGAACGCCTGGACGATATGGCCGGCATCGCCGTGCAGCAGGATCAACCGCGTGGTGGTGATCGACAGCGACAGGCGGAACAGGGTGCTCAGCAGGATCAGCGGCGGCAGCGCCGAGAACTCCACCGAGTGGTTGATATAGAAGGCGACGATCAGGATCAGCATGCTCAGGGCGATGTTCAGGCCGATCAGCCCGTCGACCAGGTAGGTCGGCAGCGGGATGATCATCATCGCGATGGCCATCAGCATGAACGACACGATGATCACGTCGGTGCGCTGGGACGCCGCCCGCGCCAGGCCGTTGAGGCGATCGAGCGGGCTCATCGGGCGGCCCTGCGTGCACTGAGGTAGCGCTTGAAGCACTGACGCGCCTCGTCCTTGCGCCCACCGCGCCACAGCGCATGGCTGCGCAGCAGCAACAGGCCGGGTGACTCGCCTTCCTGCTCGGTGAGGCGGTCGAGTGCGTTCAGGGCGCGGCTGGCGTTGCCGCTGTCGGTGAAGGCCATGGCCAGGTAGCGCAGCAGCGTGCCGTCCTGGGGGGCCATCTGCGCGGCGATCAACAGCATCACCAGCGCGCGCTGGGGCTGACCGCTGCGGCGGTAGAGGTCGCCCAGGCCCTTGAGCAGTTCGATGCTGTCGTGTCGTTCGCGGGACATCATGGTTCCTGCACCTCGGCGCGTTGCTGCTCCAGGGACTGGCGCAGGTGGATCTCTTCACGAAGCAGGTCTTCGGCCAGCTCGCGGATCTCCGGTTCGGCATCCAGCGACGGCATGACTTCGTCCAGCAGGTACTGCAACAGGTCCAGCGCGCGGGTGCCGCTGAACAGGTCCGGGTTGATCTCCTCGCCGGCACAGGCTTGCTCGAGCTCTGCGCGCAGCGAACGGCGGCCAGCGACTTCACGCTTGCCCAGCAGCGCATCGAAGCGGGCGTTGGGGCGCGCCTGCAGCGGGCGTACGGCCTCGACGGAGGCGGTCTTTTCGGTGGAAGACGGCAACAATGGCCGCGGTTCGATCCTCATGCTCGGTCCTATAAGGTCAGGGTGAAGCGTTCTTCACCCCTGGCCAGGATCACCTGGTCGCTGTCGATACGTTCCAGCATCCAGCCGTCGGCCAAGGCCGCGCCGGGATAGAGGCGCTTGCCGCTTTCGCTGATCACATAGGGGTTGTTGCCGAACCACACCGCCTGGAAGCGCACCCGTGGACGGGCGACATCCGCCTGGGCGGTGACCGTGCTGTGCAGCATCACCTGCTGGCCGTAGCGCTGGTCGTAGTCCTGGCGTACGGCGAGCCAGCGCGCCTTCTGCGTCAGGTCCAGGCGCCCCTCGGCCACCAGTTGCCCGCCTGCTTCGCTGAGCCGTACGCCTTCCAGGCCGTTGGCCAGCAACTGCTGCCCCAGCCATTGATGGGCCTGCGCCAGCGAAGGCATCTGCGGCGCGCGCGGTACGGGGGTCACGCTGGCGGCCAGGGGCTTGGGTGGCTCGCCACGCATGGCGTAGGCGAAGGCGCAGATCAGCATCAGGCCCAGCGCCAGCGCGACGTGGGTGCGGGTGAATGCCGAGGCGTGCTGGGGCTGTGCGATTGCGGCAGCGGCGCGCGCGGGCTGTTCGTGCTCCAGGCTCAACTGCGCCTCGCCCAAGGCGATACGCAGCGGCAACTGAGCGCGATAACCGCTGCCGAGCGGAACGATGATCGCCCGCCCCTGCGGGTCTTCGACCCGCACTTCGCCGCCCACGGCCTCGACTGCGACCTTGCCGTCTGCCAGGCGCAATACCAGATGGCGGGGCTCGACGCCCGGGTCATTGAGAATGAAGTCGGCATCAGGTGTGCTGCCGAAGGTGTACTGGGTGCCGTCCAGACTGATCCGGCCACCCTGGTGCAGACCCTGGGTGACGCTGAGTACCGGCTTGGAGGCTGTCGCGCCACCGGTGACGGCGGCCAGAGCGGTAAGGGCTGTCATGGGCGGGGCACCACCGTGAATACCACGGGCAACGGCCATTCAGACCCTTGCCGAAAAATGCGTCGTTGCAAGACATGCGGGCGGAGCAACCCCCGCCCGCAAGGCACAACGTCAGTTCTGCGGACGCTGTTTGGTGGCGTCGAGCTCAGCCTTCTTGGCAGTGGTCAGCTCGGTGATCTGGGCCGACTTCTCGATAGCCATGTTGAAAGTGGCTTCCATCTTGGCGATTGCTGCGTCTGCGCCGCCACCGCTGCTTGCTGGAGGTACGTTGCTCATGGTGATACTCCTTCAGGATAGGGATTCGTAAGAAGCCGCTTTGAGGCGGGTAGAAGTCCGTGCAAGACAGCGACCGAAGGGGATGTAGGCAGTCGCTCTCCAACACGGGGCCCATGTTAGGCAATGAATATTCGCCACTGCTGTGAAACGTTGTGAAAGGTTGGGAAAACTCTTGATACAAATCACCAGACAGCGCCTTTACACAGGCTACAAGCCAGGCACAGCAAGGCCTTCAGCTGGAAGGCCGAATACCTTGGAATGTCTCGGATTGGGTAAAACGCGCTGTTTTCCTGGTCGAAACAGCCGGCAGTGAAGTTCAGTTATCGAACAAACGTAGTCACCCAGGAGGCACTACAGGGCAAATATTACAAGGCGGTAGGATGAACGGATAAATAATGAATTCTGTGAACTCAATCAACTTTGCGCCTGCAGAAACAGCGAGAACAACTCGGACTGTGACTTGATGCCCAATTTGCTGTACATGTGCTTGCGGTGCACTTTCACGGTCTCGGCGGATATCGCCAGCTTGCGCGCTATTTCCTTGCTCGAACAACCACTGAGCATCAAGCGCCCCACTTCCAGTTCCCGTGCCGTCAGGGGTGTCTGCAGCGCCTCGACGGTTTCCTCCAGGCGACTCTGCCAGCGTGGCGCCGGTGGCGTTGCCTGCTCCAGTAATTCACGCTCGAACGTCATGCGCTGGCGCATCAGCCCGGCCACCCAGGGGCGCAGCAGGTCGAGCAGGGTGATCTGCTCGGCGCTGAAACGCCCCTTGGTCCCCAGCGACAGGCACAAGGTGCGCTCCTTCTCGAGCTGGACATTGAACTGCACCTCGTCGGCGACCACGTTCAGGCGAAAGTAGCGCTGGTAGTAGTCGGTCTGCTCGAAGCACTCCGGCGCCACGTCCGCCAGCTGGAACAGGCCGCTGCCCGGCGCCTCGCGGCTGGCGATGTAGAACGGGTCGAGCAGGTACAGGCCCTTGAGGTAGTCCTGGAACAGCGGGTCGGGCCCGCCATCCTCGCCTGGACACTCGGCGAACACTTGCGGTCTACCATTGCTGAAGAGCAAGGCCACCCAGCTGTCGAACGGCACATACTGATCGAGCAGGCGCACCAGGGCGAGCCAGAAGCCGGGCTTGTCGAGCGTCTCGACCAGGTGACCGACCGAGCGGTGCCAGGCCAGGTCCTGCAGCGTAAGGTTCATGCCTCTACCCCTGTTGGGTTACCACGTGGGCGTAATTACCCCTGATACGGTGCCCGACGCATACTCGGGCAAGCCTTGCCTCGGTCCGATGCGCATTCTGACCGTTTTTCACCGGGCGGTCATGTCACCGCCATGGCTCGGGCATTTCAATAAAAGATTGGGTCTATGAGAACAGCAATGAAGGTCGAACTCGTGCAACTGGTGGGCCGCGACGGTGACACCGCCTACAACCTGAGCCGCACCCTGGAGGCGATCCACGCCTGCCCTGCCGGCACCGACCTGGTGGTCTTCCCTGAAACCCAGCTGATGGGGTTCCCCAGCGAAGACAACATCGCAACCCTCGCCGAACCCCTTGACGGCCCAAGCGTACGCGCCGTGCAACAGGCAGCGCGCGAACGTGACGTCGGCGTGGTGGTCGGCATGGCCGAAGCGGGTGAAGACGGCCGCTTCTACAACACCACCCTGCTGATCACCGCTGAAGGCATCGCCCTGAAATACCGCAAGACCCACCTGTGGGCGTCGGACCGCGGCATCTTCACTCCGGGCGACCGCTACGCCACCACGCTGTTCAAGGGGGTGCGGGTCGGCTTGCTGATCTGTTTCGACATCGAGTTCCCTGAAAGCGCCCGCGCCCTCGGCCAACTGGGCGTCGAGCTGATCCTGGTGACCAACGGCAACATGGACCCCTACGGGCCGACCCACCGCACCGCGATCAGTGGCCGCGCCATGGAAAACCAGGCATTCGCGGTGATGGTCAACCGCGTCGGCGAGGGTGATGGCGCCCTGGTGTTCGCCGGCGGCAGCGCGGTGGTCGACCCGTACGGGCAGTTGCTTTGCGAAGCCGGGCGCGAGGAGTGCCGCATCGGGCTGGAACTGGACCTGGCGCAACTGGATGTTGCCCGTCGCGACTACAGCTACCTGGCCGAGCGCCGCTTCGTCCTGCCGGGCGAAGTGCGCGAGCACGATAACGGCCTGCGCGAGCTGATCATCGATAACCGCTGACACCACCGCATCTATAGGGAACTCAACAATCCTGAGGGTCACGCAGACTGCAAAGCGCTGACCCGCGACGGGCAAGGGATGCCATTTTTTGCGTCGATTTCGACTCTGCATAACAAACATAATCTGGAGTAAGCAGTAATGGCCCGACTCAAGCGAACCCTTTCGCTCAGTGCGGTGGTGCTGTTCGGCATCGCCTACATGACCCCGATCATCGTCCTCGGCACCTTCGGCATCCTCGCCGACACCACTGGCGGCGTGGTCCCCTCGGCGTACCTCGCTGCCTCCGTCGCCATGCTGTTCACCGCCCTGAGCTACGGACGCATGGCCGCCGCTTTCCCGGTGGCGGGCTCGGCGTACACCTATGTGCGCAAGTCGATCAGCCCGAAACTGGGCTTTCTGGCCGGCTGGGGCGTGCTGCTCGACTACCTGTTCCTGCCCATGGCCATCTGGCTGATCGGCGCAGCCTACCTGCACTCGGCCTTCCCCGCCGTGCCACAGGCGCTGTGGGTGCTGGCGTTCATCGGCGTGACCACGGCGATCAACGTGGTCGGCCTGCGCCTGGCGAAGAACATCAACGGCGCGCTGATGCTGGTGCAGTTCCTCGTGCTGGCGGCCTTCGTGGTGTTGGCGATCCACTATGTGCTGGGGGACGCGAGCAAACCGCTGTGGTCGCTCGAGCCGTTCTTCAAGGAAGGCGTGCAACTGCCGCTGATCATGAGCGGTGCAGCGATTGCCTGCTATTCGTTCCTGGGCTTCGATGCCGTGAGTACCCTGACCGAGGAAACCCATGAGCCGCGCAAGAACATCCCGCGGGCAATCCTGCTGATTACCCTGATCGGTGGCTTCCTGTTCATCGCCGCCAGTTACTTCGTGCAGCTTGCCCACCCCTCCACCCAGTTCGAAAACGCCGACTCGGCGGCCTACGAGATCGCCCGCAACATCGGTGGCGACCTGTTCGTCAGCCTGTTCCTGGTCGGCTTGATCGTCGGCCAGTTCACCTCGGGGCTGTCCGCCCAGGCCAGCGCCTCGCGCTTGCTGTTCGCCATGGGGCGTGACGGTGTACTGCCCAAGGCATTCTTCGGGCGCCTGAGCGAGCGCTTCGGCACCCCGGTCGGCAGCATCGTGCTGTGCGGCGTGGTGGCGCTGCTGGCGTTGCACATGGATGTCACCACTTCCACCTCGTTCATCAACTTCGGCGCCTTCCTGGCCTTCAGCCTGGTCAACCTGTCGGTGGTGTTCCACTACTGGATCGGCCGTGGCGAACGCGGGCCGCGCGCGGTGCTGCTGTTCCTGGTGTTCCCGCTGATCGGCCTGGGGGCAGACCTGTGGCTGATGGTGAGCCTGGATCACCTGGCGATCTACCTGGGCCTGGCCTGGCTGGCGGCGGGCATCCTGTATCTGGCCGTGCTGACGGGTGGGTTCAGCAAGCAGCCGCCAGAAATGCATTTCGAAGAAGCGTGATCGGAGGGCACCGGCCACGCCGGTGCCCATCCTGCCATCGCGGACTACAAGGATCCGAAGCTCAGCTCGACGCTCAAGCTGCCCAGGTTGTCGCGCAGACCAACCCCGTAGCGCCCCTCCAGATCGTCATTGATGCACAACTGCAGCTCGCCCTTCTGACCGCGGGGCAACTGCACCTTGTCCCCCACCAGGAACGGCGTTCCGTTGCTGCCGATACGGCCGATCAGCGCACCTTCGTTCTGCCCAGGCAAGGTATAGCCGGACTTGGCGATCAAACCGGCATTACCCCTGGCGCCCACGAACCCGGTCGCCGGGTTGGCCGTCCACTGCCCGCCCTTGCACACCGCCAACTGCCAACTGTGGCCATTGACCTGCACCCCGGTCCCCTGCCAGGCCTGGTTGGCCTGGACCTCGACGGTGCGCGCAAGCAGGTCGCTGGCCACCACATCGGCAGCCTGGAAGGTCAGCGCGGTGATGGTCAGGGTCGGGTTGGCGGTGCCGGTGGTGGGGAACACGCCGTCGCCGACCAGGAACAGGTTCTTGTGGTCCCAACTGCGCTGCTGCTTGTCGACCACCGACTTGCCCGGGTCGCTACCCATGCGGTAGGTGCCCATCAGGTGCCCGGCGCCATAGAACGCATAGCGTTCGTTGCCATGGTCGAACACCGTTTGCGGTCCGTCGTTCTTGTCTGGATGGAAGTTGGTCAGCTCGCTGGCGCCCATCAGCTCGGTGATGATGTGCGTTGCGGCCAAACGCGCCTGCCTGAACCCTTCCTTGGTGTAGTCGGAAAAATCATATTCGATCTCCGGTCGAGCCAGTCCGAGGCCATCGGTGAGGGTATCGCTGACCTTCACTCGACACAGCGCCTTGTCCGGGTCTTTTTCCAACTGCTCGACCAGAAAGCCCAGGCGGAACTGGCGAGTCAGCACGCTGTTGAGCTGCTGCACCAGCTCCTTGCCAGACAGCGCCGACGTCTTGGGGTTGGTCCCGCCCTCGTTGGTCCCGTCGATGTAGTCGCAAACGGCCTTGTACGGGTCCTCCTGCGACCAGTTCCAGCCCTCGTTGCCGATCTCGATACGCCAGGCCGCATGTTTCCTGCGAAAGTCGCCGTCACGCATTTCCTCGATGCCTGAAGTCGACAGCGGGCCACGGAACGGGAACAGCGGTTTACCCTCGGGCATCAGGCCCCAGGCCAGGTACACCGGGTGGTCCGACAAGCCACAGCCAAGCTGCTTGCTGCTGTTGGCAACCCCATCCGGCCAATCCTTGCTCTTGGAGTTGAGCAGCAGTTTCGGCGTCTCGATGGCATGGGCGGCGATGACGTAACGCTGGCCCTGGGCCACGCCATCATTGCGCTTGCCATCGGCCTGGTACTGGATGAACTCGATGCCACTGACTTGCTTGTCGGTCACCAGCACCTTGCTGGCCACGGTCTGGTAGAGGATGCGCACGTTGCCGGTGTCCAGCGCCTTGGCCATGGTCACGGTGGCATCGTACTTGGCCTGGATCGGGCAGATCGGCGTACAGCTGGTATTACCGGCACAGACCCGCCGCCCGTTGTCGTTCTGCGAGTTGCGTCCGGCCGGGGTCGGGCGCACCTTCAGCGTGATGCCGTTATAGCGCTTGCCGTCGATTGCCTTGGCCACGCCCTGGTCGACCAGCGAAGGCGGGATGCCGTGCATGCGGTACTGGTAGCCCTCGGGGAAGGTCACGCCGAGGTAGGACTGGGCCGCCACGTCGGCAGACACGCCCATCTCCTCCTCGGCGCGGCAGTACGCGGTCTGCAGGTCGGCATAGCTGATCGGCCAATCGACCCCGACGTTGTAGGCCGACTTCATGCGAAAGTCATTGGGCAACAGGCGCAGTGCGGTGCCCATCCAGTGCCACATGGTGCCGCCACCGACCCGCTCGTAGGTGCTGGCGAACAGCAGTGGCCCCTTTTGTACCAGGTAGCTTTTCTGCTCCTTGTGCGGGTCGCTGCCGCCGGCGGTGATCAGGTCCTGGATGGTGGCCCGGGGGGCGAACTGCTTGTCCGGGGTCTGCTCGCTCTGCTCAGGCGGATAGGGCGATTCAGGCGATTTGAGCACCGCGGTGTAGAAACGCTCCAGGTACTCGCTGCGGTTCGGCGGAATCGCCGGCCCCGACTCCAGCACCAGTACCTTGAGCCCGGCCAGGCCCAACTGGTAGGCCATCACGCTGCCGGCCATGCCGGCGCCCACGACGATCACATCGGCTTGCTCGATGTTCTTGGCTTGTACGAGGCTCATGGCTGCTGCCCTTCCTTGGCTTTGACACCGGTGAATTGCTCGAGGGTTGGTGGCTGCTCGGCCCAGTAGCCGAAGTGATACTGGCTGTAGCCCATGGGATGGGCCTGGGCGATCTTCCACGCCCAGCTTTCCTTGTAGGCCTGGTCGGAAACCACGTGGATATCACCTTTGGTTTTCTGCGCGTCCTTCAGGTCGTAGGGCTGGTACCAACTGCCCAGCAGCCAGAGCTTCATGATCGAACGCGCGCCTTGGGCGATCGGTGAATCCTTGCGGTCCAGAATGGCGGCGGCGATCTCTTTCTCGGGCCGGCCCTTGAGGCTGACAAACAGCTCCAGCAGATGGCTGAAGGCTGCCGCGCCCATGCCGCTTTGCGCTGTGGCGAAAAACACCGGTGGCAGGTTGACCGGGTCGTCGGACGGAGCAAGGTGGTCGCTGGACAGGCCCGTCAGCAGCGCCGAAAGATCGATGAAGTTCTGCAGGTTCTGGTCGTTCATGGCATCACTCCTTGGCGCCAGTGGATTGGGCACGTTCAAGCAGGAAGGTGAAGTCGGCGAAACTGGTGCGCGGCGACTCGGTCACCCGGGTGGTCGCGTTGTTGTGGCACTCCATGCAGCTCGAAGACGCCTGCGGCACGGTGCCCTGGTTGTAGGTTTCCAGCGTCGCGTTGGCCAGGAAGCTTGGCGCCGGAGAGCCCAAGGGATTGACCGGGTCCGGTACCTGGCACTTCGGATCCTTGGCGGGCTTGGTCGGCCATTGCGTACTGACCAGTTGGTAGTTGGCCCAGACCGTGCCGGCCAGCGCGCCTCGCCACTGCTGGTTGAGCGCCTGGGCGGCGGCAGTGATCGGAATCTCGCGCACGATCTGCGATGGCTCGGCCTTTTTCGACGGATCCCACGGCTGCGCCGGCGGCTCGTTGATCGGCCGATCGGCCTTGGCGTCATAGAACAGGTACGGCCCCTTGCGCTCACTCACCGGCGTAGTCTTTTCCGGCACGTTGCGCACGTGCTCGAACGTCGACCACACCCACTGCTGCGCGTCCTGGGTCTTGTGCACGATGTGCAGCCCGACCAGGCCGACCTTCTGCGCACTGCACGACTCGGGGATGAGCGCCCCTTTGTCCGGATCGTCATTGCCTGGGGTGTAGACCAGCGCATCGACGGCATGGAACTCATCGGCCTTGTCGCTTGCGTCGAGGACCTTCCAGGCCGACTTGATCATGATCGCGCCGACCCGCTTATCCTCGTTCGAACCGCAGGCAAAGGCGATGCGGTTGTCGCTCTTGCCGAGGAACGCCTGTTGCCCCTCCTTGCTGTAAAGGCCGTTGTTGACGATATCGTCGAACATCGGCTGGTTGACCATGATCGCGTTGCGCGTGTACTGCCCGCTCTGGTCGACCAGTGGCCCGGTCTTGAACGGCTGGATGAACTCATCGAGCACTCCGGCGACCTTGCCCATCTGCTGCAGCACAGGCAGGTTGCCCTTGCCCTCACAGGCCGCGGGAAGCGGGGCTTTCTCGTGCCAACCTACAGGTTTCTGCCCCTTGGGCAGGAAGATCTCGTAACTCTCCTTCCACGACTCCCACACCGTCGTTGTGTTCGGCTTGCCGATCGGCGCATCGGTGTCGGCACTGCCATCGGGCTTGGCCGGCCAGTTCAGGGCGACGAAGGTCTTCCACGACAACAGGTCGAAATCGTGCTGCAGGCTTTCAAGGGTAGGTGTGGGCGGTGCCACGACGGTGACATCGAAGGGAATCTGCGGCGACAGCACGGGGCTGTCTGCCACAGCGGCCATGGCCAGTACGCTGGTGAAGCCTGCGCCCAGGCAGGCCAGGTGTTTCGGTCGTTTTCTCATTATCGTCTCCTCAGCAGATAAAGCGTCGGGACGACACAAGAGGCGGGCCCTTCATGGTCCCAGTATTCAGCGTTATCCCTGACGCTGATTTGCAGGCTAGCTGGCCATTTGCCATAGGTAAAATAATCGGATTAACGGTAGGGTTATTGCCTCTGCCGTACCGATCAGGACCGCTGTTTCACAGACGTAAAACGTTGTGAATTCCCGCGCACTGAAATCTTTGCTTACATCTTGTTCTGCTACCGTCGAGCCGCCTCGAGGGTCGCCGAGCGTCCAGCAACACTGACACGCCTTGCGCCCTTTCTGCCCCGACGAAAGGAGTTTCACGGCATGTCGACCAGCCCCCTCACCCGCAGCGCCGACATCAAACTGTCAGAGCCACGCGACCACAAGCCCGCCGCCACCTTCCGCGTGCTGCTCGCCAACAGCGAGCGCAACGCCGACAGCTACCGCAGTGCCAAGCCCGACGAGCAGATGCCCGCATTGGGCGAGCTGGCCTCGATCGAAGCCCCTGGCGCCCAGGGGGCCGACACCGTGCGCTACGTGACGACCGCAGGCGATGCCGTGCTGGTCAGCAAGGCCACCAACCCCAAGCTCTACCAACAGATCGTCGAGGCCCGCCCGGCACTGGAGGCCATCGCCAAGAGCAAGCAGGACGGCTTCGAACTGCTCGGCAAGGACGCCCAGGCCCCCGCTACCCTCGCTGACTACAAGGCCATCGGTGCCGCTGACGAAGTCGGCCCCGGCCTGATCCGCTACCAGACCGCCGACGGCAAGGCCTACATCGTCGCCGAGCAGGACAACCCTGACCTGTTCAAACAGGTCTCGCAGGACTACAAGGCACTCTCGGGCATCAACAGCAGCATCGCCGATGGCTACCAATGGGCCGGCGCCGACCAGCAGGTACCCGGCGCGCTTGGCGACTTCCGCGCCGTGGGCCCGGCCGAGGAAGTCGGCCCGGGCGTGATCCGCTATGAGACCCAGGATGGCAGCAAGTACGTGGTGTCCGAGCGCGACAATCCCGAGCTGTACAAGGCCGCCGCCAGTGCCTATGACAGCCTCTCGGGCCTGCAGGCCAGCGAAGCCGACGGCTACCGGCGCGCCACCGACAATGAAGTCTGGCCGCCCTTCGACGGCACGGCCATCGGTGCCCGCGACGAGGTCGGCCCGGACCTTATCCGCTACGAACACAATGGCGAGAAAGTGGTGGTCGCCCGCGACGACAACCCCAAGCTGTTCGATTACCTGGCCGGCCTGCACGAGGTCTACAGCGACCCGGCCAAGGCTGGCGACATCCGCACCGCACTGGACAACGGTGCCGTGCTGGCCGATGCCAACACCCAGGCCCCGGGCCTGAACGACTACAAGGGCTTCGGCTGGACCACCGGCCAGGAAGACAATGTGCTCACCTACGAAACCCACGACGGCACCAAGGTCGTGGTCTCGCGCGACATCTCGCCGGAGCTGTTCAAGCAGGTGGCGACCGCCAACGACACCTGGGGCAAGATCCACGACAGCGAGAAGGAGGGCTACAAGCTCGCCGGCCCCAACGATTTCCTCAAGAACAAGGACATGTCCTTCGGCTCGCCGGACGAGCTGGGCGATGGCCTGATCCGCTTCGAGACCGACGAGGGCAAGTTCATCGTCTCCAAGGAGCTGAGCCCACAGCTGTACGACGAAGTGGTCGGCAAGTGGGAAGGCTGGACCAAGGGCGAGGTCGATGAGACCCGCAGCAAGTACAACCTGCCACCGCGCGAGGAACTCGATGCGCTCAATCTCAAGACCGGGGTCAAGGCCGATGAGAAGGATGCATCCTCGCCCGAACTGACCGTGGGCGAGTTGGCCACCAAAGAGTTGCTCGACAGCTACCGCAAGGGCGTGCAGGACGGCTCGATCGCCAAGGACGACCCGCGCGCCAAGCTGGTCCGCGCCCTCGAAGCGCAGGCCGCCTACCAGAACGGCCGCGGCATCACCGGCTACGAGGAAGAGCCCGGCGCCTTCGGCGGCACATGGCGGGTGTTCGACAAGGAGCAGACCGAGCTCACCTCCGCCGACATGCACGACATCATCGACGGCGGCAAGCTCAAGGAGCAGATCAGCACCCTGTTCGCCGACGAGACCATCCAGAAGGACTACAAGTCGAAGATGGACGATGCGCTCAACCGCATCCCCAACAAGGACGAGGTCAAGCAGAAGCTGCTCGACCTGACCAACAACCCCGACTACATCGCCTACCTCAAGGACCTGCAGAAGCAGGGCAAGGACCACGAGGCCAAGGAAGACCTCAACAATACGCTCTCGGCCTTGTCGTTGTTCGATCCGGAGGCGGCGACCAAGGCGGCCCAGTCGATCCAGGCCGACGGTCTGACCAGCGACCTCAATGACCTGGTCGGCGACCCGAGCAAGATTTCCGACGAGAACAAGGAGCTGGCCACCAAGGACCTGTTCGGCCTGCTCAAGAGTGTGCTCAAGGGCTCGCTGCTGGACATGCCGCGGCGCACCCAGGAGGTCATCGAGAAGTTTCTCGAAGAGGGGCTGCAGGGCAAGCAGAAGTCCTCGGTGGTCACCAAGGTGCTCGAAGAGCTGTCGCAGATCGACATGGCCAAGGGCAGCATCAGCGAGGCCGACCTGAAGACCGTGCTGTCCAAGCCCTATGTGCCGATTGCCGACCGCGGCACCCTCGGCGAGGTGTTCAGCGCCCTCAACAGCAAGGGCATCCTCGGCACGCTGGGTGCCGGGGTGAACCTGTTCTCGGGCATCTATCAACTGGTCGGCCAGGGCGGCAAGCTGGGCGAGACCTGGCAGCAACGCCTGTCGATCGCCAAGGACTTCGTCAGTTTTGCCGGCGCTGGCAGCCACTTCGCCAAGGTCGGCGATGCCATCGGCGGGCTGGTCGGCAAGAGCGGGTTGGTCGATTTCCTCGGCCTGGACAAGACCCTGCCGGAGATCTGGGGCAAGGGTGGGATCCAGGAGCCGAAGTTCGAATTCAAGCTCAGCGAGCTGCCGGCGAGCACCAAGGCCAAGATCGCCGAAGCGCTCGATACCCTGCCCGGCAGCAAGCTCGGGGACTTTTCCGACGTGCTCGGTGACGGCGCGGGCAACGCCAACGCCGCCAAGAACGCCTATGGCGGCATTACCCAGCGCCTGGAGGACGCCGTATCAGCCTCCGGCACGGTCAAGCTGCCACCGGGCAAGGCGGCGAAGATTGCGGGGTCGGTGATCAAGGTACTGGGTCCGGCCACCGACCTTGCCGGTGGTTTCGCCGACATCGTCCTGGGGGCCTTCACCATCAAGAACGCAATCAAGGATGGCGATCCGCTGGCCAAGGCCTCCGGTGGGCTGCAGATCGCCGGCGGTGCCTTCGGTGCCTCGGCCGGTGTACTCGGTGCTGCCAGCCTGTTCGGTGCAGGCACGGCCGCAGCGCTGACCGGGCCTTTCTTCCTGGTGGGCGTGGTGCTGGGGGTGATCGGCGGGATCATCGGTTACTTCGTCGATCACAACAAACGGCAGAAGGCCAGCGAGAAGGAAAACGACTGGTACCGGGACCTGGCGGCCGATGGGTTGTTGCAGGGCGACTGGGCGGACAAGGTCGAGTATGCCCATTACTCGATCCACCATTACGGCGACCGCGAGGCGCCGGAGGATGACAGCCTGTTCCGCTTCCAGGAGGCCGAATGGAAGCATTTCGACGAGACGCCGCAGAAGAATGGCTCGTCGAGCAACCGCCTGGACGACAAGTTGCACGTGGATCATTGAGCCACTGATTGCAATCCATCCCTGTGGGAGCGGGCTTGCCCGCGAAAAGAGCGCCGCGGTGGATGGCACCGGCTTCGCCGGTGTTCGCGGGCAAGCCCCGCTCCCACAGGGACTCGCTGCCACAAAACACTGTAACCAGGCACAAAAAAGCCACGAGCCCGCCTGCGGCGATCCTCGTGGCTTTTCAGGCAACGGCCTGTCGGACGACAGGCCATCTCCTCAGGCAGCTTACAGCGCCATGTCGTTGGCAGCCTTGCTCTCGGCAGGTGCGGTCGACTCGACACCGGTGCTGGTCCCGACGCTCTGGTCGATGACCGGCGGCTTCTCCAGTTGCAGCACTTCAGCGGTGTAGTTCCACTCTTTCTGCACGGCAGCAGCGGAATCGTTCAGCTTGGTACCGTAGCTCGGCACGATTTCGCGGATACGGGCCTGCCACTCAGGCGTGGCGACCTTCTCCTTGAAGACGGTTTCCAGCACGTTGAGCATGATCGGCGCAGCGGTCGAGGCGCCTGGCGAAGCACCCAGCAGACCGGCGATGGTGCGGTCTTCGGACGCCACCACTTCGGTGCCCAGCTTCAGCACACCGCCCTTCTCTTCGTCACGCTTGATGATCTGCACGCGCTGACCGGCCTGCCACAGGCGCCAGTCTTCTTTCTTGGCGTTCGGGAAGTAGGTGCGCAGGGCTTCGAAGCGGTCGTCATCCGACAGCATCACCTGGCCAGCGAGGTACTCGACCAGCGGGTACTGCTCGATGCCCACCTTGGTCATCGGCCAGACGTTGTGCAGGGTGGTGCTGCTCAGCAGGTCCAGGTACGAGCCGTTCTTCAGGAACTTGGTCGAGAAGGTGGCGAATGGCCCGAACAGGATCACGCGCTTGCCGTCCAGCACGCGGGTGTCCAGGTGCGGAACCGACATGGGTGGCGCGCCGGTCGAGGCGATGCCGTAGGCCTTGGCCATGTGCTGCATGGCAACGGTCGGGTTCTCGGTCACCAGGAACGAGCCGCCAACCGGGAAGCCTGCGTATTCCTTGGCTTCAGGAATGCCCGACTTCTGCAGCAGCTTCAGGGCGCCGCCGCCGGCACCGATGAACAGGAACTTGGCGTCGGTGGCAGAGGTGCTGCCATCCTTCAGGTTCTTGTACTCGACGTGCCAGGAGCCGTCCTTGTTGCGGGTGATGTCCTGCACTTCGCTGGACAGCTTCAGCTTGAAGTTGTCGCGGGTCTGCAGGTGGCCGACGAACTGGCGGGTGATCTCGCCGAAGTTGACGTCGGTGCCGATCGGCGTCCAGGTCACGGCCAGCTTCTGGTTCGGGTCACGCCCTTCCATCATCAGCGGGACCCACTTGGCGATCTGGGCGTGGTCTTCGGAGAACTGCATCGGGCGGAACAGCGGGCTCGCCTGCAGTGCTTCGTAACGCTTCTTCAGGAAGGCGATGTTGTCGTCGCCCCAGACGAAGCTCATGTGCGGGGTGGTGTTGATGAACGATTTCGGGTTCTTCAGCACGCCCTGGCGAACCTGCCAGGACCAGAACTGGCGCGACACCTGGAAGGCTTCGTTGATCTCGATCGCCTTGGAGATGTTGACCTTGCCGTCCTTGTCCATCGGGGTGTAGTTCAGCTCAGCCAGCGCGGAGTGGCCGGTACCGGCGTTGTTCCAGCCGTTGGAGCTTTCCTCGGCGACGCCATCCAGGCGCTCGACCATTTCCATCGACCAGCTCGGCTCCAGTTCGCTGAGCCATACGCCCAGGGTCGAACTCATGATGCCGCCGCCAATCAGGAGCACATCGACTTTCTTGGCTTCGTCGGCGTGCGCTTGCATGAAGCTCGCCGCGACAGCCAGACCCAGCAAGGTCTTGCCAGCTTTTTTGAACATTGATCACTTCCAGTCAGTAGAACGGAGGGGGGCCTGTGGCTGGCCCAGGTGTTTCTTGTTCTTCAGCGCAGGCTTTTTGTGATCATTGTTCAGCAGCCAGAGAACCCTTACACGCTTCAGCCATTGGTCTGATTGACCTGGGTCGGCTGAAACGATTGCGGATTGTAACCGAAACGCCAGCACAAACAAATTGGCGGCGGGAACGTCAAGGTGGCGGGTTGTCCCAGGGGCTCGCCCGGCACGTGGGCCGGGCGATTGGGAGGTTCAAAGCTCGGGATCGATATCCCCGGCGTACATATCCGACTCTTTATACAGGTCATGCACATGGCGCAGCAGCACCATGATCACCGCCGCCACCGGCAGCGCCAGCAGCACGCCGGTGAAGCCGAACAGCTCGCCGCCGGCCAGGATGGCGAAGATCACCGCCACCGGGTGAAGGCCAATGCGGTCGCCCACCAGCAGCGGGGTCAGCACCATGCCCTCGAGGGCCTGGCCGACCATGAACACCGCGACGATGCCCAGCATCGGGTACAGGTCGCCGCCGAACTGGAACAACCCGGCGATCAGCGCTGCACCGATGCCGACGATGAAGCCCATGTACGGCACGATAGCCGCCAACCCCGCCAGCAGGCCGATCAGCAGCCCCAGCTCGAGGCCGATCAGCGACAGCCCGACCGCGTAGATCACGCCCAGCGCCAGCATGACCAGCAGTTGGCCGCGCACGAATGCCCCCAGCACCTCATGGCACTCACCCGCCAGCCCCACCACCTGGTCTTCACGCTGGCGCGGCAGCAGGCTGCGCAGCTTGGCCATCATCAGGTCCCAGTCACGCAGCAGGTAGAAGCCCACCACCGGGATCAGCACCAGGTTGGCCAGCCAGGCGATCAGCGCCAGGCTCGAGGCGGTGGCCTGGGACAGGACGATGCCGACGATGTCGGTGGTCTGGCCCATGTGCGCGCCGATGGCAGCCTTGATCTTGTCGAACTTCCAGAAGCCATCGGCCAGGCCCAGGCGGCTCTGCACCCACGGCAGCGCCACATGCTGCAGCCAGTCGAGCATCTGCGGCGCCAGCTCGTACAGGCGCAGCAACTGCTTGGCCAGCATCGGCACCAATACCAGCAGCAAGGCGAGGAACACCAGAGTGAACAGGCTGAACACCACCACCACACCCCAGGTGCGCGACAGGCCCAGGCGCTCCAGGCGATCGACCAGCGGGTCGGCCAGGTACGCCAGCAGGATGCCCACCAGGAACGGCGAGAGGATGTTGTGCAGCAGGTACAGCAGGACGGCGATCAGCAGGGCTATGCCCAACCATACCCAACGGCGTACATCAGTCATGCTCGCGGCTCCTTACCAGCGAAAACGCAGGCCATCAAACGGCTTTGGCGCAGCCGCCTGCGGGGCGACCGCCTGGCCAGGCGCTGCCTCTGCTACGGGAGCGAGAGCGGCGGCTGGCGCCGGTTCGACGGGCACCTCCTGCAGATGCGCCAGCCCCAGTTGCGCGCGCAGTTGTTCACGATTGCCGGTGACCGTATAGGTCAGGGTATCGCCGTCGGCCATCTGCAGCCGCGGGCCATAGGGCTCGAGCACACGCAGCAGTTCGGCGTAGCGCTGCAGGTTCATGCCCTGCACCTGGACCTGCAGGTCGCTGCTCGCGCCCGGGCGGGTGACGTAACGGGGTGCCAGGCGTGTGCTGATCGCCAGCATCACCGCATCGGCCAGCGCGGCCTGGTCGGCCCCCTCTGCCGTGCCCTGCTCGCGCTGCTCGCCCAGCCACAGTTGCCATTTGCCTTGCCACTTGCCGTCGGCTTCGTGGGCGTGCACAGCCAGCAGGGCATCGGCGCCATAGCGCTCGGACGCCTCACGCAGCGGCGCCGGGTCGTTGCCTTCGAGCTGCTTGGCATTGGCCACCAGTTGTTCCTGCAGGTCGGCCAGCGGCAGGCGCAGCGGCAGGCCACGGTGCTGGGCTGCGCGACGCAGCGGCTCGGCGCTGCTCTGGCCATCTCCGACCAGGCTGCTGCCCTCGACACTGTCGTACAGCCACCAGCCAAGAATCGACGGCCGGTTGCTGCCCCACAGGGCCAGGCCGCCCTGGCGCAGGGCGCGCTCGGTGCTGCCGGGGTCGAATTCCACCACCACCGATTCAGGTGGGCCGGCGTCGCTGCCAACCTGATTGACGATCTGTTGCGGATCCTTGCGCAGGGCGACCACCGCCGGGTTCTGCGTCGCCTTGGCATCGCCGGTCAGGCGCAGCACCAGGGTGTCGAGTGCCATGGCGGTGGCCTGGGTCCGCGCCTCGCTGCCCTGCCCATCGACAGGCTCGCGGACCTGGTAAAGCCCCGATACGGTCTCGGCCTGTGCCGTTGCACCGATCAGCCCTATGCAAACCACTGCCAGGTAATTGAGAAAACGCATGAAGGATTCCTGTCCAGATGACTTTCAGGGCAGAAGCTACAAGCTGCACGCTGTCAGCGGCAAGCAAAAGCGCGCGCCGGTGCTGTCTGTCTTCTCTTATAGCCTACCGCTCGCCACTTGCCGTTCAATGGAGGATGGCCGCTGCCGGGCAACCCTGATAAAATCGCGCGCCTTCGCAGACCAGTCACGTACAGGCAGCCGCCGCCTCCCGAGCCGGCCTTGGCCGCGCTGGTCGTTTTCCTGAATCCCTCCCCCTTAAAGGCCTGGATCAATGAGCAAGCAACCCTCCCTGAGCTACAAAGACGCCGGTGTAGACATCGACGCCGGCGAAGCACTGGTCGAACGCATCAAGGGCGTCGCCAAGCGCACCGCACGCCCTGAAGTCATGGGTGGCCTGGGCGGCTTCGGCGCCCTCTGCGAGATCCCGGCCGGCTACAAGCAGCCGGTGCTGGTCTCCGGCACCGACGGCGTCGGCACCAAGCTGCGCCTGGCGCTGAACCTGAACAAGCACGACAGCATCGGCCAGGACCTGGTCGCCATGTGCGTCAACGACCTGGTGGTCTGCGGCGCCGAGCCACTGTTCTTCCTCGACTACTACGCCACCGGCAAGCTGAACGTCGACGTGGCCGCTACCGTGGTCACCGGCATCGGCGCCGGTTGCGAACTGGCCGGTTGCTCGCTGGTCGGTGGTGAAACCGCCGAGATGCCAGGCATGTACGAGGGCGAAGACTACGACCTGGCCGGTTTCTGCGTCGGCGTGGTGGAGAAGTCGGAAATCATCGACGGCTCGAAAGTGGTCACCGGCGACGCCCTGATCGCCCTGCCTTCCTCCGGCCCGCACTCCAACGGCTACTCGCTGATCCGCAAGATCCTCGAAGTGTCCGGCACCGACATCGAGAACACCCAGCTCGACGGCCAGCCGCTGACCGACCTGCTGATGGCGCCGACCCGCATCTACGTCAAGCCGCTGCTGGAGCTGATCAAGAAGACCGGCGCGGTCAAGGCCATGGCCCACATCACCGGTGGCGGCCTGCTGGACAACATCCCGCGCGTCCTGCCAAAAGGCGCCCAGGCCGTGGTCGACGTGGCCAGCTGGCAGCGTCCGGCGGTGTTCGACTTCCTGCAACAGAAAGGCAACGTCGACGAGCACGAGATGCACCGCGTACTGAACTGCGGCGTAGGCATGGTCATCTGCGTGGCCCAGGACCAGGTCGACAACGCCCTGAACGTCCTGCGCCAGGCCGGTGAGCAGCCTTGGGTGATCGGCCGCATCGACGTGGCCGCCGAAGGCGCTGCCCAGGTCGAGCTGCAGAACCTCAAGGCACACTGATGCCGAGCAAGACCTGCAATGTCGTCGTACTGCTGTCGGGCTCCGGCAGCAACCTGCAAGCCCTGATCGACAGCATCCACGCCGAACACGGTAGCGCGCGGATCCGCGCGGTGATTTCCAACCGCCCCGACGCCTTTGGCCTGCAACGGGCCAAAGCTGCCGGGATCGACACCGCCGTGCTCGAGCACGGTGGTTTCGACGGGCGCGAAGCATTCGACGCGGCGCTGACGCAACTGATCGATGGCTTCGCCCCCGACCTGGTGGTGCTGGCCGGCTTCATGCGCATCCTCAGTGGCGCCTTCGTGCGCCACTACCAGGGGCGCCTGCTCAACATCCACCCGTCGCTGTTGCCCAAGTACAAAGGGTTGCACACTCACCAGCGGGCTCTGGATGCCGGTGACGCCGAGCACGGCTGCAGTGTTCATTTCGTCACCGAGGAACTCGACGGCGGGCCCTTGGTCGTACAGGCTGTGGTAGCGGTCGCGCCAGGCGACGATGCGCAGAGCCTGGCACAACGGGTCCACCAACAGGAACACCAGATCTACCCGCTGGCGGTGCGCTGGTTCGCCGAAGGACGCTTGCGCCTGGGCGAACAAGGTGCATTACTGGATGGCCAGCCGCTGGCGGCCAGCGGTCACTTGATTCGACCCTAGGAGAATATATGCGTCGCGCCCTGCTATTGGCTCTCGCCGTGCTCGCCCTGCCCCTCCAGGCAGCTGATCTGAAGCCTTTCTCGGCCAGCTACACCGCCGACTGGAAACAGCTGCCCATGAGCGGCACCGCCGAACGCAGCCTGGTCAAGAACGCCAACGGTACCTGGGACCTCAACTTCAAAGCCTCCATGATGATCGCCAGCCTGACCGAACAGAGCACGGTGCGCATGGACAACGACACCCTGCTGCCGCAGAAGTATCACTTCGAGCGTGGTGGCCTGGGCAAGGCGAAGAAGGTCGACCTGGACTTCGACTGGAACAGCAAGAAAGTCACCGGTAGCGACCGTGGCGATGCGATCAACCTGCCGCTCAACCGTGGGGTGCTGGACAAGTCGTCCTATCAACTGGCCCTGCAACATGACGTGGCAGCGGGCAAGAAGAGCATGACGTACCAGGTGGTCGACGGTGACGAGATCGACACCTACGACTTCCGCGTGCTGGGCACCGAGAAGGTTGCCACCAAGACCGGCCAGGTCGATGCGGTGAAGGTCGAGCGCGTGCGCGACCCAAGCCAGAGCAAGCGCATCACCGAGCTGTGGTTCGCCAAGGACTGGGACTACCTGCTGGTGCAACTGCGCCAGGTCGAGACCGATGGCAAGGAATACGTGATCGTGCTGCAGGATGGTACGGTCGATGGCAGGACGGTGAAGGGGAACTGATCCGCTCCCTGCGCTGTAACCTGCTGTAGCCCGAGCCCCGCCTGGTGCGGGGCTTTGTTTTGGCTTGCAGGAGCGCCGCGATGGGAACAAGCGCAGCGCGTTTCATGAACATAGTTTCATCGTCGTTTTATTTACTTAGCCTGCTAACAAACTCTATAAAGAAGGTGTGCGACACAGTGTCGCAGACCAACAGAAGTGGAGTTTACCGATGACTGTCCAAGTAACCGAACGCGACGAATCGAGAATGTCCCACGAAGGCCTGGCCGCTGGCGTGCGGATCTGGGACGTACACCAGCAGGGCCAACTGGTCGGCATGTTCCACAACGAGCATGAAGCCCACCAGTACCGCCAGGAGCTCGAGACCCTCGAGAGCCAACGCGGCACACAATAAGATCTCCCCCACGAAAAACCCCGCCTGAGCGGGGTTTTCGTCATTTACCACATCAGATCGTCAGGGATCTTGTAGGCCGCATATGGATCGTCTTCATCGGCCTCCTCGACATGGGTGTTGAGCAGCAGGATGCGCTTGGGATCGCGTTCCTGGATCTTCACCGCCGCCTCGCGCGGGATCACTTCGTAGCCGCCGCCATGGGCGACGATCGCCAGCGAACCGTTGCTCAGCTTGCTGCGCATCAGGGCGTTGACGGCAATGCGCTTGACCTTCTTGTCGTCGACGAAGTTGTAGTAGTCCTCGGTGGTCAGCTTGGGCAGGCGGGTCGCCTCGATCAATTGCTTGACCTGTGCGGCACGGGCCTTCTGCTCGGCCTTCTCCTGCACCTGGCGGTTCAGTTCCTGGTCCTTTTTGGCCTTGTCGGCCATGGCTTCCTTGGCCAGGCGCTGCTGGCTGTCGTCCACCTCGACCTGGCCCTTGTGTTCCAGGCGTTTCTGTTTCTTCTCGGCCTTGTTGGCCTGGGAGACCTGCTTCTGGTTGACCAGACCGGCCTTGAGCAATTGATCGCGAAGGGAAAGGCTCATCGGTGTTCACTCACTTATGCATCGGCTCAGCCGCAGCTGGGCAGGTTCTTTTCCTGACGTTTGGCTTCGCCCCAGAGGGCATCCAACTCGTCAAGGTTACAATCTTCGATCGGTCGGCCAGTGTCGCGCAATGCCTGCTCGATGAAGCGGAAACGTCGTTCGAATTTACGGTTGGCGCGGCGCAGGGCGTTTTCCGGATCCTGCTTGAGATGACGGGCCAGGTTCACAGCGGCGAACAGCAGGTCGCCGACTTCGTCTTCCAGTGCCTGGTCATCGCCATCGGCCATGGCCTGCAATACCTCGTCGAGCTCCTCGCGGACCTTGTCCAGCACCGGCAACGCCTCGGGCCAGTCGAAACCGACGGTGGCCGCGCGCTTCTGCAGTTTGGTCGCACGCGACAGCGCCGGCAAGGCGCCGGGAACATCGTCGAGCAGCGAGAGCTGTTCGGGGGTGCTCTTCTCGGCGCGCTCCTCGGCCTTGATCTCTTCCCAGCGCGACTTGACCTGCGCCTCGCTCAAGCGCGGGATGTCGGGTGCGGCGTAGAGGTCACCGGTGGGGAACACGTGCGGATGGCGGCGGATCAGCTTGCGGGTGATCGAATCAACCACGCCGGCAAACTCGAAACGCCCCTCCTCCCGCGCCAGCTGGCTGTAGTAGACCACCTGGAACAGCAGGTCGCCGAGTTCGCCCTGCAACTGCGCGAAATCGCCCTGTTCGATGGCGTCGGCCACCTCGTAGGCTTCCTCGATGGTGTGCTTGACGATGCTGGTGTAGTCCTGCTCGAGATCCCAGGGGCAGCCGTATTGCGGATCGCGCAGGCGGGCCATGAGGTGGAGCAGGTCGTTGAGGGTGTAGGTCATGCTCTGGCAGGTCCTTAGGTGGCGCCCTCATCGCGGGACGAGCCCGCTCCTACAGGCATCACGCTGCACCTGCAGGAGCGGGCTTGCCCGCCATGGGGGCTACGCAGTCTCAAGGCGTACGATTACGCCGCGTCTCGATGATGTTCGGCAACTGCGAGATCCGTCCGAGCAAGCGCCCCAGCGCATCCAGGCCTGGAATCTCGATGGTCAGCGACATCAGCGCGGTGTTGTCTTCCTTGTTCGAGCGGGTATTGACCGCCAGCACGTTGATCTTCTCGTTGAGCAGCACCTGCGAAACGTCGCGCAGCAAGCCTGGGCGGTCGTAGGCGCGGATGACGATGTCGACCGGGTAGGTCTGCACCGGAATCGGCCCCCAGCTCACCTGGATCATGCGCTCCGGCTCCTTGCCCGCCAACTGCAGCACCGAGGCGCAGTCCTGGCGGTGAATGCTCACGCCGCGCCCCTGGGTGATGTAGCCGACGATGGCGTCGCCCGGCAGCGGCTGGCAGCAACCGGCCATCTGCGTGAGCAGGTTGCCTACGCCCTGGATCTGGATGTCGTTGCGCTTGCCCGATCGAGTCCCGCGCGCCGGGCGCGGCACCAGCTCGACCGGCTCGATGCGCTCCGGCTCCAGCAACTGCTGGGCGGCGTTGACCATGTGCGCCAGACGCAGATCACCGGCCCCCAGCGCAGCGAACATGTCCTCGGCGGTCTTGACGTTGGCCTTTTCCGCCAGGCGCTCGAAGTCCACCTGCGGCAGGCCCAGGCGGCTGAGTTCGCGCTCGATGAGGGTCTTGCCGGCAGCGACGTTCTGGTCGCGCGCCTGCAGCTTGAACCAATGGACGATCTTGGCCCGCGCACGCGAGGTGGTGACGTAGCCGAGGTTGGAGTTCAGCCAGTCGCGGCTCGGGTTGCCCTGCTTGCTGGTGATGATCTCCACCTGCTCGCCGGTCTGCAGGCTGTAGTTCAGCGGTACGATGCGACCGTTGATCTTGGCGCCACGGCAGTTGTGGCCGATCTCGGTGTGCACGCGGTAGGCGAAGTCCAGCGGCGTGGCGCCCTTGGGCAGGTCGATGGCGTGGCCATCAGGGGTGAACACGTAGACCCGGTCCGGCTCGATGTCGACCCGCAGTTGTTCGGCCAGGCCGCCGATGTCGCCCAGTTCCTCGTGCCACTCCAGCACCTGGCGCAGCCAGGAAATCTTCTCTTCGTAGTGGTTGGAGCTGGACTTGACGTCGGTGCCCTTGTACTTCCAGTGCGCGCAGACACCAAGCTCGGCCTCCTCGTGCATGCCGTGGGTACGGATCTGCACCTCGAGCACCTTGCCCTCGGGGCCGATCACCGCGGTGTGCAGCGAGCGGTAGCCGTTTTCCTTGGGGTTGGCGACGTAGTCGTCGAACTCCTTGGGAATGTGGCGCCACAAGGTGTGGACGATACCCAGCGCGGTATAGCAGTCGCGGATTTCCGGCACCAGCACGCGCACCGCACGCACGTCGTAGATCTGGCTGAACTCCAGGCCCTTGCGCTGCATCTTGCGCCAGATCGAATAGATGTGTTTCGCCCGGCCGCTGATGTCGGCCTTGACCCCGGTGGCCAGCAGCTCGTTCTGCAACTGGTTCATCACATCGCTGATGAAGCGCTCGCGGTCCAGCCGCCGCTCGTGCAAAAGCTTGGCGATCTGCTTGTACTGGTCGGGCTCCAGGTAGCGGAAGGACAGGTCTTCCAGCTCCCACTTGATATGGCCGATGCCCAGGCGGTGAGCGAGCGGTGCGTAGATGTCGAACACCTCGCGCGCCACGCGCAGGCGTTTTTCGTCATCGGCGGCCTTCACCGCGCGGATGGCGCAGGTCCGCTCGGCCAGCTTGATCAGGGCGACGCGTACGTCGTCGACCATGGCCACGAGCATCTTGCGCAAGTTCTCGACCTGCGCCTGCGAGCCCAGCACCAGCGACTGGCGCGGGCTGAGGCTGGCGCTGATGGCGGCCATGCGCAGCACGCCGTCGATCAGCTTGGAGACCACCGGGCCGAAACGCTGGCCGACCTCGGCCAGGGTGACCTTGCCTTCGCGGACCGAGCGATAGATCACGGCAGCGACCAGCGAGTCCTGGTCGAGCTTGAGGTCTGCGAGAATTTCAGCGATCTCGAGCCCCGCCTGGAAGCTCGACGTCCCGTCGGCCCAGGAATGCTTGGCCGGGTTGCCCTTCTTCTCGACTTCCTGGGCGAAATCGCAGGCCTCCTTGAGCGCCGTGCGATCCAGCGCCGAATCGACGCTCACCACATGATCCAGCCATGCTTCGAGATTGATACTGCCGTCGGTGTTGACCGGCTGGTGCACTCTCACCTGTACCATGTTTCGTTTACCTTTCCATACAGCGCACCTCGCGGGTGCACTGGCAATCAACCGTGCCGCTTCCCGTCCGTGGAAGCCGCACCAAGGGGCCAGCCGTTACTGGCCCACTTCGAATAACGCCATGGCCTCGACATGCGCCGTCTGAGGAAACATGTCGAGAATCCCGGCCCTTTTTAACCGGTACCCCTGGCCGACCAGCACCTGCGCGTCTCGCGCCAGCGTGGCGGGGTTGCACGATACATAGACCAGCCGCCTGGCCTTCAGGCGTGCGATGCTTTGCACCACCTCGTAGGCACCGTCGCGCGGTGGGTCCAAGAGTACCGCAGAAAAGCCCTCGGCGGCCCATTCGGCACCTGCCAAAGACTGCGATAAATCGGCCTGAAAAAACCGTGCGTTATGCACATTGTTGCTCGCGGCGTTGGCGGCGGCCCGATCGACCATCGCCTGCACACCTTCCACCGCCACCACTTCACGGGCCTGGCGAGCCAGCGGCAGGGCAAAATTGCCCAGGCCACAGAACAGGTCCAGTACCCGTTCGTCCGGTTGCGGCGCAAGCCACGCCAGCGCCTGTTGGATCATCAAGGTGTTGACCTGGGCATTGACCTGCACGAAGTCGCCCGGTCGCCACGCCAGCTCCAGCCCCCAAGGGGCAAGGTCAAACCCAAGTCTCGCGGCGCCATCATGTGGCGCCGGCTCACCCTCGCCCTGCAGCCACAGTTGCGCACCCGCCTGCTCGCAGAACGCCTGCAGGCGCGCCAGGTCGTCGTCGGCCAGCGGCGCTACATGGCGTACCAGCACGGCCTCGGCGCTGCCGCTGAACAATTCCACATGCCCCAGCGCCTGAGGCCTGCTCAAGCTGCGCAGCACGGTCGGCAAATGTCGCAGGATGGTTTGCAAGGGTTGTACCAGCACCGGGCAATCGTCGATGGCGATGATGTCCTGGCTGGCTTCGGCGCGAAAACCGACCTGCAGCTCGCGCGCCTTCACATCCCAACGCACGGCGATGCGCGCGCGACGGCGGTAGCCGAATTCCGGCCCGGCCAGCGGTGCGGCCCACTCATCAGGCTGCACACCGGCTACGCGCTGCAACTGCTCGGCGAGCAGGCGCTGCTTGAGCGCCAGCTGGCCCTCGTGGGGCAGGTGCTGAAGGTTGCAACCGCCGCAGCGGGCGTAATGCCGGCACGGCGCCTCGCGCCGCTCGGGGCTGGCCTGCAGCACGCGCTCAAGGCGTGCTTCGACGATCTTGCCGCGGGCATTGAGCACCCGCGCCTCGACCGCCTCGCCCGCCAGGGCACCACTGACGAACCAGGTGCGCCCCTCGACAAAGGCGATGCCGCGTCCGTCACCGGCCAGGCGTTCGATGTCCAGGCGTTGTTTCTTGCCGACCGGCACCTGTGGGGTGCGGTCGCCGCCGGCTGGCTGGAAGCGCAGGCCGCTGCTGTTACTTTTCTTTCTGGACATCAGGTCGCGTCGAACAGGCCGGTGGAGAGATAACGGTCGCCGCGGTCGCAGATGATCGCGACCATCACGGCATTTTCCACTTCACGGGACAGACGCAGCATCGCCGCGACCGCACCGCCGGAGGACACACCGCAGAAAATGCCCTCTTCGCGTGCAAGGCGACGGGTGGTGTCTTCGGCTTCCTGCTGGGACATGTCCACCACGCGATCGACGCGGGTGGCGTCGAAGATCTTCGGCAGGTATTCCTCCGGCCAGCGGCGGATACCGGGAATGGCCGAGCCTTCCATCGGTTGCAGGCCGACGATCTGCACCGCCGGGTTCTGTTCCTTGAGGTACTGCGAGCAGCCCATGATGGTGCCGGTGGTGCCCATGGAACTGACGAAGTGGGTGATGCTGCCCTGGGTCTGCTGCCAGATCTCGGGACCTGTGCTGGTGTAGTGGGCAATCGGGTTGTCGCCGTTGGCGAACTGGTCGAGCACCAGGCCGCGACCTTCGGCCTGCAGCTTTTCGGCCAGATCGCGCGCCCCTTCCATGCCCTCTTCCTTGGTTACCAGGATCAGCTCGGCGCCATAGGCGGTCATCGCCGCCTTGCGCTCGGCCGTGGAGTTGTCGGGCATGATCAGGATCATCTTGTAACCCTTGATCGCCGCCGCCATGGCCAGGGCAATGCCGGTGTTGCCGGAGGTCGCCTCGATCAGGGTGTCGCCTGGCTTGATCTGGTTGCGCAGTTCGGCACGGGTGATCATCGACAACGCCGGACGGTCCTTGACCGAGCCGGCCGGGTTGTTGCCTTCGAGCTTGAGCAGGAGGGTGTTGCTGGTCTGCCCGGCGATACGCTGCAGGCGGACCAGAGGGGTGTTGCCGACGCAATCGGCGATGGTTGGGTACTGCAAGGTCATGGGCGTGTTTCGCAATCAGGACGGCAGGGGCGCCTATCATACCGGCAAAGGACGCGCCGCCATATCACGCAATTGCTGGGAGATATAGCAGGTAGTTATATGGGTGACGAACTCTGCGCGGGCAAACTCGCGCTCGCAAGAACAGTAAAAGCCTTTTCAGCAGCAGGCTTACCTGCCAAGCCCTCGGTGTCGACACAAGGCAGACGCATGCACAGCCGCAATCCCCGTTGCCCATTCTCGGCCCACAGCCTGCCGCCCTGACGCTGGATCGCACTGCGGGCGATACTCAGCCCCAGCCCAAAGCCTCCATCCCCGGGGCGCGAGCCGTCGAGCCGGGAAAACGGCGCGAAGATCCTTTCCAGATCGTCGTCATCCACCCCGCCGCCTTCATCTTCCAGGAACAACTGCCAGTGATTGCCCTCGCGCTGGCCACTCAGGCGCACCACCCCGTCATGCGGTGAGTGGCGGATGGCATTGCGCAGCATGTTCTCCAGCGCCTGGGCCAGGTGGTTGAGATTACCCTCCACCCAACAGCTGGCCGGCAACGTGCACTGCAACCGCTGCGCTGCCCAACCGCTTTCGTAGCAGGCATTCTCCACCAGCAGGTCCCACAGGGCCTGAAGCTGGATGGGCTCAAGGTTCATCGGCGCACGCTCGGCATCCTGCCAGGCCAGTTGCAGGGTGTCCTCGACCAGTTGCTGCATGCAATCGAGTTCCCGTTCGAGGCGTTCGCGCAGGCGTGCGACGTCGGTTTCGCCCTCGCAGGCCACACGCAGGCGGCTCAGTGGCGTGCGCATCTCGTGGGACAAGTCGCGCAACAGTTGCTGCTGCAGGGTTACCGTGCCCTGCAGGCGCTCGGCCATCTGGTCGAAGGCACGCGCCAGCTCGCCCAACTCGTCGTCACGACCGATCGTGCGCGAATCGAGCCGCGCCGAAAGCTGGTCGGCACGCCAGGCATTGGCCTGCTCGCGCAACTGGTTCAGCGGCACGATCAGCATCCGGTAGAGGCCCACGCACAACAGCAGGGTGAACAGACCCGGCATCACACCGTTGGTGATGATCCGCCAGAACAACCGGTACTGGCCGGGGGTCAGGCGCTGGGGCAACTCGATCACCAGCATGCCCTGCTCGGGAGCCTGGGGGAACGGCAAGCGCAACCAGGGCTGGTCGACGCTGCGCCTGCTCATCGGCCAGTCGACGCCGCGCAGGCGGGTCAGGCGCTGGATTTCCTCCGTGGACAAGCGAGCCCCGGCGAGCGGACGCAAGTTGCCATCGAGCACCGCGATCCAGCCCGACTCACGCTGGCGCATGTTCAGCAACCAGCGCTCGAGGCCTTCGCGGCCACCCTGGTTCCAGGCCTGCTCGGCCTCGGCGGCATAACCGCGCAACAGCTGCCGGGCAGGCTCGGACAAGAAGGCGTTCTGGGTTTCCATATGCCGGCCCCAGGTGTAGCTCAGGCCGATCATCAGCAGGCAGAAGCCCACCAGCAGCACCGCCAGCTTCCAGAACAGCGATCGACGATCGAGCATGCTCAGTCTGCCTCGCCGGCACAGAACACGTAGCCCTTGCCCCATACCGTGCGCACCTGGCGCTCGTGATAACCGATACCCTTGAGCTTGCGACGGATCTGGCTGACATGCATGTCCAGGCTGCGGTCATGGCGTGAATAGCCACGTTGCAGGACCTGCTGGTAAAGGAAGGGCTTGCTCAACACCTCCTCCTGGCTGCGATTGAGGGTGTCGAGCAGGCGGTATTCACTGGGCGTGAGCCCCGCAGCCTGCCCGTCGAGCGTCACGTCGCAGGCCTGGTCGTCGAAATGCAGTTGCCCCGGCAAGACGTCACGCGGCGCTTGATGCCGGCGCTCCAGGGCGACCCGGCGCAGGATCGCCTCGATGCGCACGCGCAGCTCGGCCATGCTGAAGGGCTTGGGCAGGTAGTCGTCGGCACCGCGCTGGAAACCGCTGATACGGTCCGCCTCGGCCCCCAGCGCCGACATCAGGATGACCGGCGTGGCGCTGCGCCGGCGCAGTTGCGCCAGGGCGTCCAGACCGTTGAGCCCTGGCAGCAGGATGTCCAGCAACACCACATCGAAGGCCTCGCGGCCAGCAGTTTCCAAGCCTTCCAGGCCATTACGGCACCAGGTCACGCGGAAACCGCCGCGCTGCAGCTCCTCGTGCAGGTAGGCGCCGAGCACCGGATCGTCCTCGATGGCGAGGATGCTTGAGTCGTGAATGGATACGGTATGCATTGGCATCTGCCATGAATTCTCAGTTGCGCGATTATTGGCGAGGGACGCCGTTCTGGCAACCGAGTGTCGACCAATGCCCTTGCCAGCGCCGCGCGCCATAAAAAACCCGCACAAACAAAGTGCATTACCGGTGCGTGCGGAGTAACGTTCTGCGGGATCCCGTCCACTCGCGACGGCCCGCACGCACATGACAGGAGACAGGTGTGCTCGATCGTTTGGGAATCAGAAGCCGCGTCCTGCTGCTGGCCCTACTGCCCGCCGGGCTGATGGCGCTGGTGCTGGGCATTTATTTCACCTGGTTGCAGCAGAACGAACTGCGCACCCAACTGTTGCAACGCGGCAAGATGATCGCCGAGCAACTGGCACCGCTCGCAGCCCCCGCCCTGGCCCAGGAAGCGCCAGCGCAGCTCGAGCGCATCGCCGCCGAGGCTTTGGAGCAGACCGATGTACGTGCCGTGGCTTTCCTGGCCCCGGACCGTTCGCGCCTGGCACATGCCGGCCCCAGCATGCTCAACCAGCCGCCCAGTGGCGGCACCGGTACGCAACTGCTGCAACGCACCGGCAACGACGCCACGCGCTACCTGATGCCGGTTTTCGGCCATCACCGTGACCTGGCCACCGAAGCCGTGCCCAATGAATCCGAGCGCTTGCTTGGCTGGGTCGAAATCGAACTGTCCCACGACGGCACGCTCCTGCGCGGCTATCGCAACCTGTTCACCAGCCTGCTGCTGATCTTTGCCTGCCTGAGCCTCACGGTGCTGCTGGCATTGCGCATGAGCCGGGCGATCAACGGCCCGATCGGGCGCATCAAGCACGCGGTCACCCAGCTCAAGGAGGGCAATCTCGAAGAACGCCTGCCGCCCATGGGCAGCGTCGAGCTGGACGAGCTGGCGGCCGGCATCAACCGCATGGCCGAAACCCTGCACAACGCCCACGAAGAGCTGCAGCACAGCATCGACCAGGCCACCGAGGACGTGCGCCAGAACCTGGAGACCATCGAGATCCAGAACATCGAGCTGGACATGGCGCGCAAGGAGGCCCTGGAGGCCAGCCGGATCAAATCCGAATTCCTCGCCAACATGAGCCACGAGATCCGCACCCCGCTCAATGGCATCCTCGGCTTCACCCACCTGCTGCAAAAGAGCGAGCTCACGCCTCGCCAGCTCGACTATCTGGGCACCATCGAAAAATCCGCCGACAACCTGCTGGGGATCATCAACGAAATTCTCGACTTCTCCAAGATCGAAGCCGGCAAGCTGGTGCTCGACAGCATCCCCTTCAACCTGCGCGACCTGATCCAGGACACCCTGACCATCCTCGCCCCCGCGGCCCACGCCAAGCAGCTGGAGCTGGTCAGCCTGGTGTACCGCGACACGCCTTTGTCGCTGGTTGGCGATCCGCTGCGGCTCAAGCAGATCCTCACCAACCTGGTGAGCAACGCCATCAAGTTCACCCGCGAAGGCACGATCGTCGTGCGCGCCATGGTCGAAGACGAGCACGAAGACACCGCGCAACTGCGCATCAGCGTGCAGGACACCGGCATCGGCCTGTCACCGGCGGACGTGCGCACCCTGTTCCAGGCCTTCAGCCAGGCCGACAACTCGCTGTCGCGCCAACCTGGCGGCACCGGCCTTGGGCTGGTGATCTCCAAGCGCCTGATCGAACAGATGGGCGGCGAGATCGGCGTCGACAGCACGCCGGGCGAAGGCTCGCAGTTCTGGATCAACCTGAGCCTGCCCAAGGCCCACGACGACGCCGAGGAAATGCCCCTGCAAGCGTTGCTGGGCCGTCGCGCAGCGATCGTCGACGGCCACGAACTGGCCCGTCAGGCCCTGGAACACCAGCTTGAAGACTGTGGCCTGAGCGTCAGCCTGTTCTCGTCGTTCGAGCAGTTGCTGCAAGGCGTACAGGCCGCCAGCCAGGCCGGCCACCCCTTCGAATTCGCCGTGCTTGGCGCCAACCTGGGCAACCTCTCGCCCGACCAGCTCGGCCAGTACCACCAACAACTCGAACGCCTGGGCTGCCAGTGCGTGGTGCTGTGCCCGACCACCGAGCAGGCGCTGTATCACCCGTTCCTGCCCAATGCCCATGGCCAATTGCTGTCCAAGCCCACCTGCACCCGCAAGTTGCGCCGCCTGCTGCTGGAACTGGTGCAACCGACCCGCCCCAGCAGCGAACCGCGGCACACTGCCGGCTCGCGGGTGCCAAGGATCCTCTGTGTCGACGACAACCCGGCCAACCTGCTGCTGGTGCAGACCCTGCTCGAAGGCATGGGCGCCGCAGTCGTGGCAGTAGACAGCGGCTTCGCGGCAGTCCAGGCCGTGCAGGACGAACCCTTCGACCTGGTGCTGATGGATGTGCAGATGCCCGGCATGGACGGCTGCGCCTGCACCGAGCAGATCCGTCGCTGGGAAGCCAGCCAGAGTGGCCCGCCCCTGCCTATCGTCGCCCTGACAGCCCACGCCATGGCCAACGAAAAGCGCGCCCTGCTGCACAGTGGCATGGATGACTACCTGACCAAGCCGATCAGCGAGCGCCAGCTGGCCCAAGTGGTGATGAAATGGACCGGCCTGAGCCTCGGTACGCCCTCACTGGACCGCGCCACTGAACGCTTGCCCGATAGCAACGAGCTCAAGGTGCTCGACCACGAAGAGGGTTTGCGCCTGGCGGCCGGCAAAGCGGACCTGGCCGCCGACATGCTGGCGATGCTGCTGGCCTCGTTGGAAGGTGATCGCCAGGCCATCCGCAGCGCGCGCGAACACGGCGATCGTTCGGCGATGATCGAGCGCGTTCACCGCCTCAACGGCGCTTCGCGCTATTGCGGCGTCCCACAGTTGCGGGCCGCCTGTCAGCGCAGCGAGACGCTGCTCAAGCAGGACAGCCCGCAGGCATCGCAGGCGCTGGATGACCTGGAGCGCGCCATCCACCGGCTGGCGGAGCAGGCGCACCTGCGTGCCTGATCGTCGACGACACACCGAAGGAATTCCCACCATGCGCGTCCTGTTGTTCAGCAGCCAGCACTACGACCAGGAAAGCTTCACCCAGGCCGCCGCCAGCCGCGCCCTGGAGCTGCATTTCCAATCCGCTCGCCTCACCCCGGACACCGCCCCACTGGCCCAGGGCTTCGAGGTGGTCTGCGCCTTCATCAACGATGATCTGGGCGCCGAAGTCCTGCAACGCCTGGCCAGCGGTGGTACACGGCTGATCGCCCTGCGTTCGGCGGGCTACAACCATGTCGACCTGGCGGCTGCTGCACACCTTGGGCTGACGGTGGTGCGCGTCCCAGCTTATTCGCCGCACGCCGTGGCCGAGCACGCGGTAGCACTGATCCTGGCCCTCAACCGCCGCCTGCACCGCGCCTACAACCGCACCCGCGAAGGCGATTTCACCTTGCATGGCCTGACCGGCTTCGACCTGCACGGCAAGACCGTCGGCGTGGTCGGCACCGGGCAGATCGGTGCTGCGTTCGCCCGCATCATGGCCGGCTTCGGCTGCCAGTTGCTGGCCTACGACCCCTACCCCAACCCCGAGCTGCTGGCACTCGGTGCCCGCTATCTGGAACTGCCCGAACTGCTTGGCCAGGCACGGATCATCAGCCTGCATTGCCCGCTGACCGAGCACACCCGTCATCTGATCAACGCCGAGAGCCTCGCGCGCCTGCAGCCCGGTGCCATGCTGATCAACACCGGGCGGGGTGCGCTGGTCGATACCCCGGCGCTGATCGACGCGCTCAAGAGCGGCCAGCTCGGCTACCTGGGCCTGGATGTCTATGAAGAAGAGGCGCAACTGTTCTTCGAGGACCGCTCCGACCTGCCGCTACAGGACGACGTGCTGGCCCGGCTGCTGACCTTCCCCAACGTGATCGTCACCGCGCACCAGGCGTTTCTGACCCGCGAAGCGCTGGAAGCGATTGCCGCGACCACCCTGGACAACATCGCCCGCTGGGCAGCAGGCGATGCGCAAAACACGGTCACAGGGTAGGATACGCGGCATTTCTGGAGGACCCATGGTCGAGCACGATTTCCGCTACACCCTTTTCAACCCGCAACACACCCTGATCGAATGCCGCGCGCTGGTGCCAGGCCGCTACCAGGTAACCGGCAACGGCGGATCGATGCACAAAGGCGACGTCCTGCTGGTGACGCTCAAAGGCAGCAAGGACCTGTCCATGCGCCTGACCGTCGAGAGCGTCCGTCACCTGATCAACCCGCGCGGCCAGTGGGTTGCCGTGGCCAGCGGCCCGGTGTTCAACGAACTGGAAATCCTCACCTGGCAGGTCAAATGCGACAGCTGCGAGGCCGTGCTCGACTTCGAATTCGCCGTCGATGCCAAGCTCGGCAAGAAGGCCCGCCAGCCCGCCGCCAATGCACGCATCGCGGAGCTGGGCTGGAGCAGCCAGGGCGAGCGTCACCAGTGCCGCAACTGCCAGGGAAGCGCCCAGTGAAACACCTGTTGATCTGCGCCGCGCTGCTCGGCGGCCTGTTCGGCTGCGCGGCGCAGCCTTCCAAACTGCAGCAGGAGCGCAGCTATGTGCTGGAGTGGATCGGCGAACGCCCGCTGATCGACTACAGCCACCTGACCCTCACCCTGGCCGATGATGGCCGCGCCTATGGCAATGCGGGCTGCAACCATTGGTTCGCCAGCTATACCCTGGACGGCGATAAATTGAGCTTCGGCAAGGTCGGCAAGACCCGCAAGCTGTGTGCACCGGCATTGATGGAGCAGGAGCAGCGCTTCCTCCAGGCCCTGGAAACGGTGCAGCGCTGGGATGTGTCGGCGATCGAGCAGATCCGCTTCTGGCCGGCCGAAGGCAAGCCGCTGCGCTTCTGGCCTGAGGAAGGCTGAAGTGCATCGGGGCCGCTGCGCGGCCCATTCGCGGCGCGAGGCCGCTCCCACAAGTAACACCGCAGTATTCAGAAGTTGCGGAGCTCTTGTAGGAGCGGCCTCGTGCCGCGAATGGGCTGCGAAGCAGCCCCGACAACAGGTCAGGCGCCGCCCTTGAGCGCCTTGATCTTCGCCTGCAGCCCTTCGAGCGTCTGCTCACCGAGCAACTGCTCACGCACCTTGCCCTTGTCGTCGATGATGTAGGTCACCGGCAGTGCTTCGCTGCGAGGCAGCTCGTAACGTTCGGCCGGGTCCTGGGCCAGCACGGTGAAGTCGATGCCCAGGGCCTGCACGGCCTGCTTGAGGTCGTCGCCCTGCAGCCCGTCGAAGTTCACCCCTACCACCTTGATCCCCTGGGCAGACCATTGCTTGGCCGCCGTGTTCAGTTCGGGGATCTCGGTGCGGCAAGGTCCGCACCACTCGGCCCAGTAGTTGAGCACCAGCCAGTGCCCGTCGATCTGCTCGGCCTTCACCGTATTGCCGTGCTGGTCCACGCCGTAGTCCGCACCGCAGCCGCCGAGCAAAAGGCTCGCGGTGATGGCCAGTGCAGCTGCCAAACGCCTTGCCATGGGTCAATCCTTCTCGAAGTTTTAAGGCATGAAATGTCGATCACTGCGGTTAGAATAGCCGCCACACCCAGCTGGATGCGACCCGTCATGACCGATTTGACCCTCTATCATAACCCGCGCTGCTCCAAATCCCGCGGTGCCCTTGAACTGCTGGAAGAACGCGGCCTGGCCCCGACCGTGGTGCGCTATCTCGAAACCCCGCCCGACGCCGCCACGCTCAAGGCGCTGCTTGGCAAGCTCGGCATCGGCGCGCGCCAGTTGTTGCGCAGCGGCGAAGACGAATACAAGGCCCTGGACCTGGCCAACCCCGCGCTCACCGATGCGCAACTGATCGACGCCATGGTCCAGCATCCGAAATTGATCGAACGCCCGGTCCTGGTCGCCGGCGACAAGGCCGTGATCGGTCGGCCCCCCGAGAAAGTCCTGGAGATCCTGCCGTGAACGATCCATTCATCCTGGTCCTCTACTACAGCCGCCACGGCTCCACCAGCGAGATGGCCCGGCACATCGCCCGCGGTGTCGAGATGGCGGGCCTGGAAGCGCGCCTGCGCACGGTGCCGGCAATTTCCACCGAGTGCGAAGCCGTGGCGCCGGACATCCCCGCCAGCGGCGCGCTCTACGCCACGCTGGACGACCTGCGCCACTGCGCGGGGCTTGCCTTGGGCAGCCCGACCCGCTTCGGCAACATGGCCGCGCCGCTCAAGTACTTCCTCGACGGCACCAGCAGCCTGTGGCTGGGCGGTGAACTGGTCGGCAAGCCTGCGGCGGTGTTCACCTCCACTGCCAGCCTGCACGGCGGCCAGGAAACCACCCTGCTGTCGATGCTGCTGCCGCTGATGCACCACGGCATGCTGGTCACTGGCCTGCCCTACAGCGAATCGGCCCTGCTCGAAACCCGTGGCGGCGGCACGCCCTACGGCGCAAGCCATCATGCCGGTGCCGATGGCAAGCGCGAGCTGGACCCACACGAGATCGCCCTGTGCAGGGCGCTCGGCCAACGCCTGGCCAACACGGCCAAGGCCCTGGGTGGCGAGCGTGGCTAGAAAGCCCAAGGTCCTGCCTGCACTCGACTGGCTGGCCCCGCGCCTGCGCCTGACCCGGGCGCTGAGCCTGGCCTGCTTCTTCGGCCTGATCGCCTTGCTGGTGGTGAACAACCTGTGGTTCGCCGACCTGCATGGGGCGCGGGTCGAAGTGATCCTGGCCATCGAGCTGATTCCGCTACTGCTGTTACTGCCAGGCATGCTCAGCGGCAGCGCCCGGGCGCATGCCTGGACCTGCTTTGTGGTGAACATCTATTTCATCAAGGGCGTGCTGGCAGCGTTCGACCCGGCCCGGGCGCTGTTTGGCTGGATCGAGGTGCTGGTGAGCCTGGGGTTGTTCGTCAGCGGGTTGCTGTACGTGCGCTGGAAGTTTCAGTTCCAGCGGCGGATGGCCGGGGAAGGTAGCTGAGCTTGGCGTTGAAGCCATCGCGGGGCAAGCCCGCGATGGCTTCAACGAGGACTCAATGATTGACGGTATGCGCCAGCATCACCGACAACTGGCACAGCGGCCGGCCACTCTCTTCATGCCACTGGTTGAACGCCTGCTGCACCAGCGCCAGGTCGCGCTGGCTGGTAGGCTGCTTGTCGATCACCTTCTGTGCGATCAAGGCTGCTGCCATGTCCTCGGTGGGGATGAAGGTATCCTTGCCGACCATGCGCAGGAAGCGCGGCGCCGACAACCCACCCAACTGGTTGCCATGCTTGGCCAGGTACTTCCACAAGCCGACGATATCGGTCTCGGGCCAGTCGGCGATAAATGCACCGAAACTGCCCTTCTCCTTCGTCACGTCGAGGATCATCTGCGCATTGCGCGGCACGCTCTTGAGCTTGCCCAGGTGGCGGATGATGCGCTCGTCCTGCATCAGGCGCTCCAGATGCTCGGCGCCCATCAGTACAACCTTCTCCGGGTCGAAACCGAAGAACACCTGCTCGAACGCCGGCCACTTGGCGTCCACCAGGCTGTGCTTGAGCCCGGCGCGGAACACGCGCAGGGCCAGGGTCGACAGGTAGCGGTCGTCAGTGATGTCGCGCAACTGCGCCGGCGTGCGCGGTTGCGGCAGGAACGCTTCGAGCGCCTTGGCCGAGCCGAAGCGATTGATGCAGTACTCGTGCAGCCACTGATAGTCGCGCATGAGGTCAGATGTTCAGCACGTCGAGGAAGCGCGGAGTGGCGCTCTCGTCGATCTTCAGGCTGGTGAAGTCGAACAGGTCGCGGTCGGCCAGTTGCGAGGGCGCGACGTTCTGCAGGGCGCGGAAGATGCTCTCGGTACGGCCCGGGTGCTTGCGCTCCCACTCCACCAGCATGTCCTTGACCACCTGGCGCTGCAGGTTCTCCTGCGAACCGCACAGGTTGCACGGGATGATCGGGAATTCCTTCATGTCCGAGTAAGCCTGGATATCCTTCTCGCTGCAGTAGGCCAGCGGACGGATCACCACGTTGCGGCCATCGTCGGCGCGCAGCTTGGGCGGCATGCCCTTGAGCGCGCCGTTGAAGAACATGTTGAGGAAGAAGGTCTCGACGATGTCGTCGCGGTGGTGGCCGAGCGCCATCTTGGTCGCACCGATCTCGTCGGCGAAGGTGTACAGCGTGCCACGGCGCAGGCGCGAACACAGCGAGCAGGTGGTCTTGCCTTCGGGGATCAGTTCCTTGACCACCGAGTAAGTGTCCTTCTCGACGATGTGGTACTCGACGCCGAGGGTCTTGAGGTAGGCCGGCAGCACATGCTCGGGGAAGCCTGGCTGCTTCTGGTCCATGTTCACCGCGACGATCTGGAACGAAATCGGCGCCACCTTCTGCAGGTGCAGCAGAACATCGAGCATGGTGTAGCTGTCCTTGCCGCCGGACAGGCAGACCATGACCTTGTCGCCATCCTCGATCATGTTGTAGTCGGTGATGGCTTCGCCGGCGAGACGACGCAGGCGTTTTTGCAGTTTGTTCTGGTTGACCGAGAGGGTGCCCATAGCGCTTGGATCCGCGAGGTGTGACAAAAGCCGGCTATTTTACGCACAAACCGAGCACAGGCGTAGGCCATTCCGATAAAGAATCAACAGCGCCGCCGACAGCGCGATTTGCTCTAAAAAGCCGGGTTTGTGCCGGGTTCTGCTTCCTATACTGCGACATAAGGCCATATTACCGCTTGATCGGTTGCCTGGCCTCGGCCACAGGCGCTCCGCTTGGGGGGCGTTTGGCGACGACGATAGGAGTGACCGGCATGATCCATCACGTTCTGGGGCTGTTTACCCATCCCGACCAGGAATGGCGGGAGATTCGCGGTGAAGAAGAAAGCATCAGCCACATGTACCTGACCCACACCCTGATCCTGGCAGCGATTCCGGCGGTGTCCGCCTTTATCGGCACCACCCAGGTCGGCTGGGTGATCGGTGATCGACCACCGGTGATGCTGACCATGGAAAGCGCGCTGTGGATGAGCGTCATGTCCTACCTGGCGATGCTTGCCGGGGTGGCGGTGATGGGGGCCTTCATCCACTGGATGGCGCGCACCTACGATGCCAACCCCTCTATGGCACAGTGCATCGCCTTTGCAACCTACACCGCCACGCCACTGTTCCTCGGCGGCCTGGCGGCGCTCTACCCTCACCTGTGGCTGGGCATGCTGCTGGGCACAGCGGCCATCTGCTACACGGTCTACCTGCTGTATGTCGGGCTGCCGACCTTCATGAACATCCCCACCGACGAAGGCTTCCTGTTCTCCAGCTCCGTGCTGGCGGTGGGCCTGGTGGTGCTGGTGGCGATCATGGCCGCCACCGTGATCATCTGGGGGCTTGGCGTGGGGCCGGTCTACACCAATTAGAAACACCAACACTGGGGCGTCGGGCCAGAGGCCGCCGTTTTGGCGGCCTCTGGCTTCGTGCTGACCGGCGGCTCGGCAAGCGTGCAGGGCTTGCGGCATAATGGCGCGTCAGGAGAATCATCCCGCCATGCCCGAGCTACTCAAGCAACGCGTCGAAACCTGTTACCAGCAAGCCGAAACCTTCTTCAAACGCCCCTTCCCGCGCCCGGAAGTCAGCTTCAAGCTGCGCGGCCAGAAGGCCGGTGTCGCTCATCTGCACGAGAACCTGCTGCGCTTCAACCTGCAGCTGTACCGCGAGAACCAGGATGACTTCCTGCGCCAGACCGTGGCCCATGAAGTCGCCCACCTGATCGCCCATCAACTGTTCGGTGACCGCATCCAGGCCCATGGCGAGGAGTGGCAACTGATCATGCGCGGGGTCTACGAACTGCCGCCCAACCGCTGCCACAACTATGAGGTGCAGCGCCGCGTGGCGACCCGCTACATCTACCGCTGCCCCTGTGCAGACAGCGACTTTGCGTTCAGCGCCCAGCGGCACAAGCTGGTGCGCCAGGGACGTCGCTATCTGTGCCGGCGCTGCCGGGAGATCCTGGTGTACAGCGGCGAGACACGCGTCGAATGACCCAATGCATTCGCGGGCCTGTCTGATCACCGCAAAAACCGAGCATAAAAAAAGGCGACCCGAAGGTCGCCTTTCTCATATCGCTACAACCGCTATCAGCGAGTAGCCGGGCCTTCAGCAACGCCCAGGTCGTCGGTCGGACGGGTTTCAACCAGCGGTGCACCGCCGGAAGCCAGTTCCGATTGCAGCTTGTCGGTGTCCAGCTCCTTCACCCACTTGGCCACGACCACGGTGGCAACGGCGTTGCCGATCAGGTTGGTCAGGGCACGGGCTTCGGACATGAAGCGGTCGATACCGAGGATCAGCGCCAGGCCGGCAACCGGCAGGTGGCCAACGGCGGACAGGGTGGCGGCCAGGACGATGAAGCCCGAACCGGTAACGCCCGCAGCACCCTTGGACGCAACCAGCAGCACCAGCAGCAGGGTGATCTGGTGAGTGATGTCCATGGTGGTGTCGGTGGCCTGGGCGATGAACACCGCAGCCATGGTCAGGTAGATCGAGGTGCCGTCCAGGTTGAACGAGTAGCCGGTCGGGATCACCAGGCCAACCACGGATTTCTTCGCGCCCAGGCGCTCCATCTTGGTCAGCATGCGTGGCAGGGCCGATTCCGAGGAGGAAGTACCCAGTACGATCAGCAGTTCTTCACGGATGTAACGGATCAGCTTGAGGACGCTGAAGCCGTGGGCGCGGCAGATACCGCCGAGGACGATCAGGATGAACGCCAGGCAGGTGATGTAGAAGCAGGCCATCAGGTAGCCCAGCTGCACCAGCGATCCCACGCCGTACTGGCCGATGGTGAAGGCCATGGCACCGAAGGCACCGACCGGCGCCAGCTTCATGATCATGTTGATGATGTTGAACATGACATGGGCGAAGCGGTCGATCAGCTCGAGCACTGGCTTGCCGTAGCTGCCCAGGCGGTGCAGGGCGAAGCCGAACAGCACCGAGAACATCAGCACCTGGAGGATGTCGCCGTTGGCGAAGGCGCCGACCACGGTGTTAGGGATGACGTTGAGCAGGAAGCCGACGGTGGTCTGCTGTGCACCGGCGGCGGCGTAGGCTGCGACGCTGCTGGCGTTCAGGGTGCTGACGTCGACGTGCATGCCAGCGCCAGGCTGAACCACGTTGACGACGACCAGACCGATGATCAGGGCGATGGTGGAGACGATCTCGAAGTACAGGAGTGCATAGCCGCCGGTCTTGCCGACCGACTTCATGCTCTGCATGCCGGCGATGCCGCTGACCACAGTACAGAAGATGATCGGGGCGATGACCATCTTGATCAGTTTGACGAAGCCGTCACCCAGGGGTTTGAGGGCAACACCGGTTTCGGGGTAGTAGTGGCCGAGCAGAATGCCGATGGTGATTGCAACGATCACCTGGACATACAGGGACTTGTACAGCGGCTGACGTTTCGTCATGGCTTAATTATCCTCAAGTGTGCCGTTTCACCCTTCCCAGGGCGAGGCACCTAAAGCGCGAACCCTCCTGCACCTGGAGGGATTTGTCGTTGTGTTCGAGCTGCCTGAGCAGGCCTCTGCCAGATCTTTAGCAAGGGTGATGCCAAAATGCCCGAATCAGGTGCAAGGCCCGTGTTTTCGGGAAATTTCTGCCCAAGGACAGGGCGAATCGACAGGGATGGATTGGCGGATTTCCGCCCGGTGGCGAGATTCGTACAAGGACGATGGCGGGAATCCGCCCGATGCGGGCATACGCTTGGGGCTTCGCGGGCAAGCCCCCAGGGGTTGGATTCATCAGCTATCCAGGAGCGGGCTTGCCCGCAAAGAGGCCCCCGCCGCAAGATCACTCCAGGTTGAACACGATCCTGAATGCCGCCCCGCCCAGGGGCGAATCATCCAGCGTAAGCCGGGCATCGAAGCTGTCGATGATGTCCTTGACGACCGCAAGCCCGATCCCCTGCCCCGGATGCTGCCTGTCCAGGCGCTCGCCGCGCTGCAGAATGCGCATGCGCTGGCCGGGCGGCACACCGGGGCCGTCATCTTCGACACACAAGACCTGCTGCCCAGGCAACTGCTCCAGGCTTACCCGCACCTGCCCCAGGCACAAGCGATAGGCGTTCTCCAGCAAGTTGCCGAGCAATTCGAGCAGGGCGCCCTCCTCGATCGGCACCCACGCCTGCTCGGGAATGCTCAAGGTCACGGTGACACGCTTGTCGCGATAGACCTTGTCCAGCGTGTTGCACAGGCTTTCGAGCACCGGCGCAAGGCGCACCTTGTGCCGCACCAGGCCACTCTTGCGCAGGCTGGCACGTTGCAGCTGGTAGTCGATCTGCTGGCTCATGCGCTCGATCTGGCTTTGCAGCACCCGCGCCTGCTCGCGCTCGTCGCTGCGCTGGCCCATGCTTTCGCCAACCCCCTGCAGTACCGCCAGCGGAGTCTTGAGGCTGTGCGCCAGGTCATCCAGCGAGTCGCGATAACGCTGACGTTGCTCGCGCTCGCTGTGCAGCAGGCGGTTCAACGAGCCGGTCAGGCGCAGCAGCTCGCGTGGGTGCTCACGGCTCAGCCCTTCACGGGCGCCACTTTCCACCTCGTCCAGCTCTCGGCTCAGGCGACGCAACGATCGCAGCCCCCAGGTCAGGCCGGCCCAGAGCAGCACCATCAACGCCAGCAAGGCCGCACCAAAGCCCAGGTAGAGCTTCTCGCGCAGGCCATCGAGGGTGTGCTGGTACTCGCGCACAGGTTGCAGCGCGACGATGCTGAACGCCGCACTCTTGCCGCCGAGCAGCTTGACCTCGACGTCATAGACGAAGAACTCGTCGCCGTCGTCCTGGCGGATCCGCGCGAATTCGTTGCCGCGACCGTCATAGCGGGGTTGATAGTTGATGTGCTTGTCGGCGGTGGCGCGTGAACGCCAGACCAGCCGGCCCTCGCGGTCGAAGATGTAGCCAAGCAGGCCCATGTTGGGCAGGTTGTAGCGCTCGTCGGGCAGCAGCTCGGGCATCTGCAGATGCCCATGCTCGATGCGCGCCGCCGAGATCATGGTGGTGACATCCGAGGCCAGGCGCTGCTCGATCGACTCCTGCAGGGCCAGGCTGAAGGCCTTCTGCAGCGCCGGCAAAAGCGCCAGCATGAACAGCAGGGCCAGCAGCGCTGCGGCCAGCATCAGGCGCAGGCGCAGCGAGCGGATCATCGGCAGCGCTCGGTGAACAGGTAGCCCAGGCCGCGCACGGTGTCGATGGGTTTGAAACCGTTGTCGCCCTCGAGCTTGCGGCGCAGGCGGCCGACCAATACTTCGATGACGTTGGGATCGCGCTCCTCGTCGTCCGGGTAGAGCTGCTCCATCAGACGGTCCTTGGCCACCACCTGCTGGTGATGGCGCATGAGGTATTCGAGAATCCGGTATTCATAGGCGGTGAGCGCCAGCGGCTGCTCGTCCAGCGTTGCCTGCTTGCGATTGAGGTCAAGCACCAGCGGGCCTGCAGCGATGGTCGACTGGGTAAAGCCGCTGGAACGACGCAGCAACGCGTTCAGGCGCGCCTCCAGCTCTTCGAACTGGAAAGGCTTGACCACATAGTCGTCGGCACCGGCGGCCAGGCCTTCGACCTTGTCCTGCCAGTTGCCGCGGGCGGTGAGAATCAGGATGGGAAAGGTCTTGTCCTGGCTGCGCAACTGGCGGATCAGGTCCAGCCCGCTCATGCCTGGCAAGCCCAGGTCGATCACTGCGAGGTCATGGTTGTACTGCTCGGCCTGGTAAAGCGCCTCCTCGGCATCGCCCACCGCCTGCACCACATGCCCGGTCTCGCCAAGACGCGTATACAGGTGATGGCGCAGTAGCGCCTCGTCCTCGACCACCAGCAATTTCATGCCGCATCTCCTTTGTCTAAATCTCCCGAATCGCCGAGCGATCAGGGCCGGCACAGCATAACAGCGAACCGGCACGGGAAACCCCTGCCGGTTCGATGAGCCTCGACCTTAGAACTTGTAGCTGGCGGCGAGGTAGGTCTGGGCGCTGCTCTTCAGGCGCAGGGTGCCATCCTTCGGGCCACCGTGCGAAGACAGTTCGGTGGCGGCATTGCTGGTCAGGTAACGGTAGCCCAGTTCCACCGAGGTATTGTCGGTGACCTGTTGCAGAACACCGGCCTGCAGGCCGAGTGCGTAGCCATAGTCGGTGTCGCGGCTATAACCGGAGGAAGTCTGGGTCAGTTTGGTGACGCCCACGCTGCCACCGCCGAACAGCTTGGTGGTGTCGGTGATCGGCAGGAACACATCGTAGCTGCCAAGCAGATTTTCCTGACGCAGCTTGACGCCGCTGTGATCGCCGGAAACGTTGTCGTAGGTCAGGTAGTAGCGGCCTTGATCGTTGATCTGGCCGACACGCAGGCCCCAGGTGCTGTCCTTGCCGATGATGCCGTCAGCGTTGAAGTTGTCGGTGTTGCGTTGCAGCAGGCCGGACTTGCGGACCTTGTCGCTGGTCTGGCCGTAGGTCAGGCTGGCGAAGGTGTCGTCGGCCTGGGCGGTGGCGGTAACGCCAGCTGCGCAAACAGCCATGGCAACCATCAGGGTGTTGAGTGCTTTCATGCTTTGTTACTCCAGTAGGTGCGCTGTTTCGGTCTGGGGGCTAGAGTAAGCAGGGCGCCCTGAACCGCTCCTGAACCCCGGCTGAACCTTGGCTGAACGAACCCGATACGGCTGCATCTTTCCTGGAGAACCCCTCATGCGTTCACTGCTTGCCCTGGCCCTGATGTGCAGCGCCGCCTTCGCCCAGGCGGCGGTGCAGACCCGCGAGATCCGCTACCAGGACGCCGACGGCACTGCGCTGATCGGCTACTACGCCTACGACGACGCCATCGAGGGCAAGCGCCCCGGTGTGGTCGTGGTGCATGAATGGTGGGGGCTGAACGACTACGCCAAGCGCCGCGCCCGCGACCTCGCGGCGCTGGGCTACAACGCGCTGGCCATCGACATGTATGGCGACGGCAAGCACACCGAGCACCCGCAGGACGCCCAGGCGTTCATGGCGGCAGCGCTCAAGGATCCAGCAGCAGCGGCGCGACGCTTCGACGCCGGGCTCGAACTGCTCAAGCTGCAACCCAACACCAACAAGCACCAGCTGGGCGCCGTCGGCTACTGCTTCGGCGGCAAGGTAGTGCTCGACGCTGCACGCCGGGGCGAGAAGCTCGATGGTGTGGTGAGTTTCCACGGCGCGCTGGTCACCCAGACACCGGCCAAACCGGGCGTGGTCAGGGCGAAGATCCTGGTCGAGCATGGCGAGGCCGACAGCATGGTCACGGCCGAACAGGTCGAAGCCTTCAAGAAAGAAATGAAGGATGCCGGAGCAGACATGCAGTTCGTTGGCATTCCCGGGGCCAAGCATGGCTTTACCAATCCGGATGCGGACCGCTTGAGCCATGGCGCGCATGGCGGGCCGGACATCGGCTATGACAAGGCGGCAGATGAAAGCTCCTGGAAGGACATGCAGGCGTTCTTCAAGCAGGCGTTCAAGTAGGGGCCCAAGCCCCTACGAGTTCTTTGCGCACCTGCAGGAGCGGGCTTGCCCGCGAAAGGGCCGGAACTGGCACAATACCGCCCATGGACAGACTCCCCACCTGCTGCACCCCACTCCAGCACCACTGGCCCCTGCCCCAGCCCCTCCCCGGCGCGGTGCTGGTCAGTTGCGCCTTCGATCCCAAGCGCCTGGCCGCCGACGACTTCCAGCGCGCGGGTATTGCACAGAGCCCCAGCCTGCAGCGCTCGGTAGCCAAGCGCCAGGCCGAGTACCTGGCCGGCCGGGTCTGTGCCCGCGCGGCGCTGCAACGTCTGGATGGCCGCGACTATGTTCCGGACAGCCACGAAGACCGTTCACCGGTCTGGCCCGTCGGCATCCGAGGTTCGATCACCCATGGCCAGGGCTGGGCCGCTGCCGTGGTCGCCCATGAAGGCGCCTGCCAGGGCATCGGCCTGGACCAGGAAAGCCTGCTCGACGACGAGCGCGCCGAGCGCCTGGCGGGCGAGATCCTCACCGCCGACGAGTTGCAGCGCCTGGACCGTTCAAGGATCGGCCTCGGTGTGACCCTGACCTTCTCGCTCAAGGAAAGCCTGTTCAAGGCCCTCTACCCCCTGACCCTCAAGCGCTTCTACTTCGAACACGCCGAAGTGCTGGAGTGGGACGCCGCGGGCCACGCACGCCTGCGCCTGCTCACCGACCTGTCGAGCGAGTGGCACCACGGCCGCGAACTGGATGGCCAGTTCTGCCTGCAGGACGGCCACCTGCTCAGCCTGATCAGCGCCTGAGCCTCACCCCGGCGCCTGCTGTCGTGGCCAGTTCAGACTGAAGCAGGCGCCACCCAGCGCCTCGCTGCGCCCCACCTGCGCCCGTCCACCGTGCCAATAGATGATCCGCCGCACGATCGACAGGCCCAGGCCATGCCCTCCCGAGGCACGGGTACGGCTGTCATCCAGGCGCGTGAAGGGCGTGAAGATGCGGTCCCAGACGCCTTCGGGAATCCCCGGACCGTCGTCCTCGACCTCGATGCGGCAACGTTGCTGGCCGAGCTGAAAGCTCAGGCGCACCTCGGACTCGGCGTGGCGCATGGCATTGCTCACCAGGTTCTGCAGCGCCCGATGCAGGTAGCGCGGTTCGGCCTCGACCCAGGCCAACTGGTCTTCGCCCAGCTCACACGCCCCGCGAGTCACCCGCACATCCGCGCGTAGCGGCGCCAGTTCATCGATCACCCGATCCAGCAGGCTGTCCAAGTCGACGCGCTGGAACTTCAGGGCCGGCGCGCCCTGCTCCAGGCGCGCGTAGGTCAGCATCTCGTCGACCAGTCGGTCCAGGTCCTGGATATCGCTGTCCATGCCCGCCAGGTGTTTGCTCCGCGCCTGCTCGGTGCTGGCGCTTTCGATCATCTCCAGGCCGAAGCGCAGGCGCGCCACCGGCGTGCGCAATTCGTGGGACACCGCCCGCACCAGCTCACGCTGCATGCTCAGCGAACGCTGCAAATGCTCGGCCATGCCATTGAACGCCGCCGCCAGACGCCCGACCGAGTCCGCATCGCCCGCCGGCACGCGGGTTTCCAGGCTGCCCTGGGCGATGCGCGAGGCCGCCATCTCCAACCCCGAGACACGGCGCTCGAGCTGGCGCACCAGCAGGTACACCACCAACCCGATCAGGCACAGGCCGAGAAAGGCGATCAGGATCAACAATTGCGGTGGATAAGGGTTGAGCTGGTACAGCGGGCCGATTTCCAGCACCCATGGCGAACCGGACAAACCGGCGAATACGCGGATCGAGTCACCATCGCGCCCCAGCGCCATCACCGTGTCGCCTTCCTCTACCCGGCGCCGCTGATCGTCGTCCAGCCCTACCCGCTCGATCCGCTGCAGGGCGATGTCGAAGCCGAACCCCTTGCTCTGCCTGATCTGTGCCAACCGCTGCTGCTGCTCGGTCACCGGGTAGCGCACCAGTTCGTCAGCCAGCAGATAAAGCGTGGCACGGGCCAACTGCTCGCTGACCTGCTTGACCTGCGCGACCAGCACCACATCCTCGTGCGCCACCTGGCGCAAGACCTTGGCCGCATGCGGGCCGGTCTTCTCCACCACCACCAGGCCACGCGCCAGGCGGCTGCGCTGCCCGGCATCGAGGGTCTGCATCGACAGCGGCGCCAGGTCCAGCGGCACCCCGAGCAAGCGTTCCCAGATCACCAGCGACCGCTTGCGCTCCACCTCGTTCTGCATCGCCAGGTTGTCTGCCATCAGGCTGAAGGTGCCTTGCGCCAGACCCTCGCGGTGCTGGCCTGCGCGCACCTCGTTGACCAGGTGCAGGCTCAGCACGCCCAGCACCGCGACCAGCACCAGCACCGCGAGCATGCCGCCATAGATGCGCAGGAAGATCGAATTCATGGGGTGGCATCGCCGACGAACAGGTAACCCTTGCTGCGCAGGGTCTTGATCAGGCGCGGGTGGATGGGATCGTCACCGATCTTGGGGCGAATCTTGGAGATGCGCACATCGATGGAGCGATCCTGGCCGTCATAGCCCACCCCGCGCAGCGAGGTGGAGATCTGCTCGCGCGACAGCACCCGCCCGGCGTTGCTGGCCAGCAGCCAGAGCAGGTCGAACTCGGCACCGGTCAGATCGATCGGCTGCTCGCCCAGCCAAGCCTCGCGCAGGCGGTTGTCGATGCGCAGCCCTCCAAAACTAAGGTCGTGCCCCTTGCCCTGCGGCGCATCGCTGCGACGCAACAGCGCATTGATGCGTGCCAGCAGCAGGCGCGGGCGCACCGGTTTGCAGATATAGTCGTCAGCCCCCAGGTCCAGCCCCTGGATCTGGTCGAGTTCATCACTGCGCGCGGTGAGCATGAGGATGGGGTTGGGGAACTGCCCGCGCACCCGTCGGCAGATGCTCAGGCCATCCTCTCCGGGGAGCATCAGGTCGAGGATCACCAGATCAGGCTGGCTGTCGATGATGCGCCGCACCGCCCGCCCGCCATCGCCCTCCACCGCCACCTCGAAGCCATTGGCCTGAAGGTATTCGGCTGTGAGTTCGGCCAGGCGCTGGTCATCCTCGACGATCAGGATGCGGTTGTTGGGCTGGTCCATCGCCGGTCACCTCTGTTCATGATTTTTGTTGTCGGTGCGCTACGGTGGTTGCAGGCTTGCCCCACGATGGGGCTGCTGCCGCCCTTCACCAAAGGGCAACATAGCCCCCGGATACTACGTCCCGCCCCAGGCACTGCCAACCACGCGAAAAATTCTGTCACAGGCCTGAAACCGGCAAAAACCTCTTGCGACAAGGCCTACAGCGAATACCCACCTTTCACACACAAAGTACTCACAAGTTATCCACAGCGGCTCGCCTTGCAAAGGCCCCAATACCGCATTATCTTGTATCCCCATTGCAGCGAACCACTACATGTTGTGGCTTCGCCCCAAATCACAAACACAAGTCCAGGCAGAAACTCAAGCGTTTTTTCAGCCGGAACTTACGGTGATTTCAGCAGCCAAACCGCTCCTGCGGAGGCGCGACCGAGGCAAGCCCGCCAGGGCCTTGTTCGGGTATGGGTGTTGCAGGCATCGCCTGGCACCCGACAGCAACAGTTTTTGGGCGTGACCCAGAATCTTTGACTTCGGCCAGGGAGCGGCAAGTGATTGCCCCTTATTCCTGAGTCTGTCCCGAAGTCGGTAAGCCCGAGCGGGCGGATGCACGTGCGCGTGGCATCCCCCGCCCGGGCCGGTCGAACTGATGGATGGAACGGTGGGCGCCCACAAGGCGCCTGAACAATATAGAAACTGTGGAGACACCCATGCAAACCGACACAACTCGCGAGAACCCGCAGGCCAAGGCGCCGCAGGCCGCTGATTCGAACCAGGATCTGGCTGCGACCGCTCCGGGCCAACTGCGTGTGATCAAGCGCAACGGCACTGTCGTCCCCTACACCGACGACAAGATCACCGTTGCCATCACCAAGGCGTTCCTTGCAGTTGAAGGTGGCACCGCCGCCGCCTCGTCGCGCATCCACGACACCGTCGCGCGCCTGACCGAGCAGGTCACTGCCACGTTCAAGCGCCGCATGCCATCGGGTGGCACCATCCACATCGAAGAAATCCAGGACCAGGTTGAACTGGCCCTGATGCGCGCCGGCGAGCAGAAAGTCGCCCGTGACTACGTGATCTACCGCGACCAGCGCGCAAAAGAGCGCGCCACCCGCGCCCACACCGACGCCGTGGTCGAGCCGCACCCAAGCATCCGCATCACCCTGGCCGACGGCAGCCTGGCGCCGCTGGACATGGCACGCCTGAACACCATCATCAGCGAAGCCTGCGAAGGCCTGGCCGAAGTCGATGGCGACCTGATCCAGCGCGACACCCTGAAGAACCTCTACGACGGCGTGGCCATCAAGGACGTCAACACCGCCCTGGTGATGACCGCCCGTACCCTGGTCGAGCGCGAGCCGAACTACTCGTTCGTCACCGCCCGCCTGCTGATGGACACCCTGCGCGCCGAAGGCCTGGGCTTCCTGGGCGTGGCCGACAGCGCCACCCACCACGAAATGGCCGAGCTGTACGCCAAGGCCCTGCCGGCCTACGTCGAGAAAGGCGTCGAGTTCGAGCTGCTCGACCCCGCACTGAAGGGCTACGACCTGGAGCGCCTGGGCAAGGCCATCAATCACGAGCGTGACCAGCAGTTCACCTACCTGGGCCTGCAGACCCTCTACGACCGCTACTTCATCCACAAGGATGGCGTGCGCTTCGAGCTGCCGCAGGTGTTCTTCATGCGCGTCGCCATGGGCCTGGCGCTGCAGGAGAAAGACCGCGAAGCCCGTGCGATCGAGTTCTACAACCTGTTGTCGTCGTTCGACTACATGGCCTCGACCCCGACCCTGTTCAACGCCGGCACCCTGCGTCCGCAGCTGTCCAGCTGCTACCTGACCACCGTTCCGGACGACCTGTCGGGCATCTACAAGGCCATCCACGACAACGCCATGCTGTCCAAATTCGCTGGCGGCCTGGGCAACGACTGGACCCCGGTACGCGCCCTGGGCTCGTACATCAAGGGCACCAACGGCAAGTCGCAAGGCGTCGTGCCGTTCCTGAAAGTGGTCAACGACACCGCCGTTGCGGTCAACCAGGGCGGCAAGCGCAAGGGCGCGGTCTGTGCCTACCTGGAAACCTGGCACCTGGACATCGAGGAATTCCTCGAGCTGCGCAAGAACACCGGTGACGACCGTCGCCGTACCCACGACATGAACACCGCCAACTGGATCCCGGACCTGTTCATGAAGCGCGTCTTCGACGACGGCAAGTGGACCCTGTTCTCGCCAAGCGAAGTTCCTGATCTGCACGACCTGACCGGCAAGGCCTTCGAAGAGCGCTACGAGTACTACGAAGCCCTGACCGAGTACAACAAGATCAAGGTGTTCAAGACCATCCAGGCCAAAGACCTGTGGCGCAAGATGCTGTCGATGCTGTTCGAGACCGGCCACCCATGGCTGACCTTCAAGGACCCGTGCAACCTGCGTTCGCCGCAGCAGCACGTGGGCGTGGTCCACAGCTCGAACCTGTGCACCGAGATCACCCTGAACACCAACGCCGATGAAATCGCCGTGTGCAACCTGGGTTCGATCAACCTGCCGAACCACATCGTCGATGGCAAGCTGGACACCGCGAAACTGGCGCGTACCGTCAAGACCGCCGTGCGCATGCTCGACAACGTGATCGACATCAACTACTACTCGGTGCCGCAGGCACAGAACTCGAACTTCAAGCACCGCCCGGTCGGCCTGGGGATCATGGGCTTCCAGGACGCGCTGTACCTGCAGCACATCCCGTACGGCTCGGACGCTGCCGTCGAGTTCGCCGACAAGTCGATGGAAGCGGTCAGCTACTACGCCATCCAGGCCTCGTGCGACCTGGCCGATGAGCGCGGCTCCTACGAGACCTTCCAGGGTTCGCTGTGGTCCAAGGGCATCCTGCCGCTGGACTCGCAACAGATCCTGATCGAGGCCCGTGGCGCCAAGTACATCGACGTCAACCTGGAAGAGTCGCTGGACTGGGCTCCGGTCCGCGAGCGCGTACAGAAAGGCATCCGCAACTCGAACATCATGGCCATCGCGCCGACCGCAACCATCGCCAACATCACCGGCGTGTCGCAGTCGATCGAGCCGACGTACCAGAACCTGTACGTCAAATCGAACCTGTCGGGCGAGTTCACCGTGATCAACCCGTACCTGGTCCGCGACCTGAAGGCACGTGGCCTGTGGGACTCGGTCATGATCAACGACCTGAAGTACTACGACGGTTCGGTGCAGCAGATCGAGCGTATCCCGCAAGAGCTGAAGGACCTGTACGCCACCGCGTTCGAAGTCGACACCAAGTGGATCGTCGATGCCGCCTCGCGTCGCCAGAAGTGGATCGACCAGGCCCAGTCGCTGAACCTGTACATCGCCGGCGCTTCGGGCAAGAAGCTGGACGTCACCTACCGCATGGCCTGGTACCGTGGTCTGAAGACCACCTACTACCTCCGTGCCCTGGCCGCGACCAGCACCGAGAAGTCGACCATCAACACCGGCAAGCTCAACGCCGTTTCCAGCGGCGGCGACAGCGCCCCGGTCCAGGCCGCGGGCCCAGCCCCGGTACCGAAGGCCTGCGCCATCGACGAGCCGGATTGCGAAGCCTGCCAGTAAGGCTTGGCTGAGGCTTCCCCCGGGAAGCCTCAACTTTCTGTGCCACAGCACAGCACCCTGTAGGAGCGGGTTTACCCGCGAAGAGGCCACCACCTCTCCTGCAGACAGACATAAAAAGCCGCTGCCCAGTGCAGCGGCCAGCCCTCAAAGGGCGCTTCCGATTTGCGTGCACCGCACCGCAACCAAGATCCACCGGCCATACTCCATAGATGGCCCTCAAGCAGGAGAACCTCACCATGCTGAGCTGGGACGAATTCGATAAGGAAGACGGCGAAGTCGCCGCCAAAGGCAACACCCCTGCGCAGGCCAATGCCAGCGCCACCCTCGACAAGCTCGACAGCGCCGGCGGTGCCGCCGCCCTGGAAGCCCGCGCCGCCACCGCGACCGACTCCGACGCGGTCAAGCGCGCCAAGGCTGCCCTCGACGCCCTCGACGTCGCCGAAGGCCTGGCCGAGCTCGAAGGCTCCTCGGCCCGCGTCGCGGTCGACGAGAAGCGCATGATCAACTGCCGCGCCGACCTCAACCAGCTCGTGCCTTTCAAGTACGACTGGGCCTGGCAGAAGTACCTCGACGGCTGCGCCAACCACTGGATGCCGCAAGAGGTCAACATGACCGCCGACATCGCCCTGTGGAAGAGCATGGACGGCCTGACCGAAGACGAGCGCCGCATCGTGATGCGCAACCTCGGCTTCTTCTCCACCGCCGACTCGCTGGTTGCCAACAACCTGGCCCTGGCCGTGTACCGCCTGATCACCAACCCCGAGTGCCGCCAGTACATCCTGCGCCAGGCCTTCGAAGAGGCGATCCACACCCACGCCTACCAGTACTGCATCGAGTCGCTGGGCATGGATGAAGGCGAGATCTTCAACATGTACCACGAGATCCCGTCGGTCGCGAAGAAAGCCGCCTGGGGCCTGAAGTACACCCGCGCCATCTCGGATCCGGAGTTCAACACCGGCACCGTCGAAACCGACAAAGAGCTGCTGCGCAACCTGATCGCCTACTACTGCGTACTGGAAGGCATCTTCTTCTACTGCGGCTTCACCCAGATCCTGTCGATGGGCCGCCGCAACAAGATGACCGGCGTCGCCGAGCAGTTCCAGTACATCCTGCGCGACGAGTCGATGCACTTGAACTTCGGTATCGACGTGATCAACCAGATCAAGATCGAGAACCCGCACCTGTGGGATGCGGCGATGAAGGAAGAAGCGACCCAGATGATCCTGCAAGGGACCCAGCTGGAGATCGAATACGCCCGCGACACCATGCCTCGCGGCGTGCTGGGGATGAACGCGGCGATGATGGAAGATTACCTCAAGTTCATCGCTAACCGTCGCCTGACCCAGATTGGTCTGAAGGAAGAGTATCCAGGGACGACCAACCCGTTCCCTTGGATGAGCGAGATCATGGACTTGAAGAAAGAGAAGAACTTCTTCGAGACGCGCGTGATCGAGTATCAGACTGGTGGTGCTCTGAGCTGGGATTGATCGACCCCATTAGGGCCAGAGGACTACTGGCCCTTTCCACCGAGTAAGGGGAAACACCGATAAATAAAAAACCCACGCTAGCGATAGCGACGGCTGCAACCGTCACATGCCAGCGTGGGTTCTTAACCGTATAGCTGAACGAAGCCCAGCGTACGGGCCGTGACTGAAGTTTCCATATCACGAAGCATTGGGTAATGCGGCCCGTGATTATAGATGACTTACAGACGGTTTCAACGGCCTCATGTCGGAGATATCGCAAAAACGGTCTTTGCGGCCGCCACGGCAGCGTGGACCTTTGAAACCTGTGGCCGGTGAACGCGCTCAGGCGCGGACAAAGGAACCAGTAAACTCATCGGGCTAAATGCCCATAATCATGGAGCTCTATCTATGAGCGGCAAGAATCAACACGTTGTACCTCATGACGGCGGATGGGCTGTACGGGGAGCAGGGAACTCGAAGGTAACCAAAGAGTTTGACACTCAACGCGAGGCCATTGATTACGGACGGTCAATCGCCCGCAACCAAGAAAGTGAGCTTCTAATCCACGGTCGGAACGGGCAGATTCGCGAACGAGACAGCCACGGAAACGACGACTTCCCACCTAAGGGCTAATGAATGCCCGAGGCTCACGGATGAGCCTTCCTCTGCAATTTAATTTCTGAAATCTCCTACAACTCATCTGATTGACGATTTTCGCCCCCATCACTACCTTTGCGTGCGGCGCCTAAGAAACGCCTCACGTAGCGGTCGTTCCGCCCCCGACAGATGCGGTTTTTTTGTGCCTGTGGTCTAATCCTGCGCGCACAAAAAACGTGTTATGTCGGGAGTGGACCAATACAAGACCCGAAAGGGGAATACGTCCGGCCTCTACGTGGGTTTTCTTAACTCCCGACGCCCAGTCCTAAGAAAACTGGCAATCACGTAGAGGTAAAGGAAATGCCTATCGAGACAAGCGTTCGCACGCTCACCACGCCTGCAGCGCACCTGATTCAGCCCTCCAACACCATGGAGGCCAGCCATGACTGACCTCCACTCCCCCACTCTCTTCACCCGCCACAATCGCCCCCTCCACACCCTCTGGCTCGAATCCCAAGCCTGGTTCTGCGCCCACGAACTCGGTCGGATGGCCGGGCGCTTCTTCGACGAACACGGCATCCGCAAGCTCGACCCGGACCAGCATCGCACCGTGCAACTGCTGCGCTACGGCAAGTATCAGAAGACCGCCATGGTCAGCGAGTCCGGGGCCTACACCCTGCTGGCTCATCATCACATTCCGGAGAACCGTCACTTGCGGCGCTGGCTGACCCACGAGGTTGTGGCAGTGCTGCGTGACGGGCAGATGAATGGGGATGAAGCGCCGCGACTGGGTCAGATGTGCTGGCCTGGAGGGCGGACGGCGACATTGCTCTATTGGCAGAGCGAGCCCTGGATGAGGATGCGAGATATGCCGGTGGTGCTGGCTGGGGATGAGACTGGCGTGGCAGTGAAGCGCAGGATGAGCTGGATGGAATGCGCCCAGCGGGCTTTGCGCCTGCATGGGGTTTAGCTGGGCTTGCAGCATGTCGCAGATGCCTGAAAGTCAGCAGCCCCCCTGCTGGAGCGGTTTTATCCGGGCTCGGAACTACCGCGAACACCGGCCAACCCGGTGTCATCCTGAACAGCACGGAAACGCTGCCAACCACGCTTTCACCTTGTCGGTCTTGAGTATCGCGTAGTTGTCCATTACCAGGTGAACAGGCATTTCCTCTGGTACTTTGGCGTCTACTTCTTTGAGGAAAGTGAGAAACTCCGTACTTCTATGGCGACGCTTCAGTCAACTACCACAGCACCGACAATGGAACGTTCAAAGCCAACTACAGCTAGCCAGCGCGCTGCATCACAAACCGCACGAAGGCGTCGAGTTTGGACAATGCGCTGCGCTGGCGCAGGTAGACCAGATTGACCGGGCGAGTCGCCGGCAGGAAGGGTTCGAGCAACGAGACCAACCGCCCCTCGCGCAGGTCATCGGCGACCAGGAATTCCGGCTGCATGAGGATGCCGTTGCCACTGATCGCAGCCAGGCGCAGCGCCTGGCCGTCGTTGCTCTTGAGCGTCCAGTGTTCCGGCCAGGAGTATTCACGCCCAGCGTCCTGCAGCGGCCAGCTAAAGCGATGGGTCCAACTGGAATGGACAAGCAAGCGGTGCTTGCCGAGATCGGCCGGCACCGTGGGCCAACCCTGTTCGTCCAGATAGGCCGGGGCCGCACAGATCACCATGCGATAGGGGCGCAGCGGCTTGGCGACCAGATCGACATCTCCCAGCTCGCCGATACGAAACGCCAGGTCGAAACCCTCGGCCATGAGGTCGACTACACTGTTGCTCAGGACCAGATCGACGCGCATCTGCGGATGATCACGCAGAAACTGCGCCACGATCGGCGCCACCAGCGCCGAGCCCAAGGTCATCGGTGCACTGATTCGCAGCAGGCCGCTGGGTGCCTTCTGCAAGCTCTCGACTTGCTCGTAGGCCCGGCGCACCTGCTCCAGCGCCTGGCGAGACTCTTCATGGAACACCCTTCCCGCCTCGGTGACGCGCATGCGCCGGGTACTGCGCTGAATCAACTCCACCTGCAGCGCTTCTTCCAACCCCCGGATGTATTTGCTGACCATCACGGTCGACAGCCGCAGGTGCTCGGCAGCCGCGCTGAAGCTGCCTTGCTCCACCACGGTGACGAAGACTTCCATTGCGCGCAGACGATCCATATTTAACTCTCAGTTAAAATTAAATGAACAAAACCTTTATTTATTAACAAATAATTTTCCAATAACGTGTCGTCGTCAACTCACAACCACGGTGCTTCATCATGAGGACGCTCATCTCACAGCTCAAACAGTTCCCACGCACGTGCTTGATTGAACAGGCCACGCCCATTCAACGCCTCGTCGCGCTAGAACAGATCTTAGGGCTCGAGGTGCGTGGTATCCGTCTGTTCGCCAAGCGGGACGACTTCATGGCGCTCGGTGGCGGTGGCAACAAGCTGAGGAAACTCGAGTTTCTACTGGGCGCAGCCCTGCATGACGGCATCGAGCATGTCATCACCGTCGGAGGCCTGCAGTCCAACCACGCGAGGTTGACCGCGGCGGCCTGCGCATCACTGGGCCTGCCCTGCGAACTGGTGTTGTCGCGGGCAGTCGCCAAGGAGGGTGAAGAATACGAGCACAGCGGCAATGTGCTGCTGGACGAGCTCTTTGGCGCCAGGGTGCATATCAGCCCCGACGGGATCAGCGCGCTGCATTCGGCCGAACTGCGGGCAGCGCAGTTGGAGAAGGCGGGCCACAAGGTCAAGGTGATCCCTACCGGCGGCTCTACCGCCCTGGGCTGCCTGGGGTATGTCAGGGCCGCACAGGAAATCGCCGAGCAGGAGCAGGCCCTGGCCCTGCAGTTCACGCGGGTGTTCACGGCCAACGGAAGCTCCGGCACCCATGCCGGCCTCAGTGCAGGATTCGCCGCTCTCGGACGTGGCGCCAACCTGGTGAAGTCCTACGCGGTACTGGCAGACGCGAGCACTGCACAACGCCAGACCTTGGATTTGTCACACCATGTCCAAACCCTGCTCGGCCTGCCAGCCGACATCGAAGCGCACGACATCGAGGTGGATGGCAATTACCTTGGCAAAGGCTATGGGCTACCGACTCCCGAGATGCTCGATGCCCTGCGCCTGATGGCCCGCCATCAAGGCTTGCTGCTGGACCCGGTGTATTCCGGCAAGGCATTCGCCGGCTTGATCGCCGACCTGCAGAGCGACCGCTATGTGCGCGGCGACAACCTGCTGTTCGTCATGACCGGCGGAACACCTGGGTTGTTCGCCTATCGCGATGCCCTGCAAGACGCCTGATCGACTCGCTGACTCCCCGCCCGCACGTCCCCCATTCCAATAAGCATCTCACTCCCCGGCATCGCCGGGGGCGTGCTGATACCTCCCTCTGCACGCAATACGACGCCCCAATGCGACCCATTGGGCGGTTCCGCTTCTTCATCGGCCTGCTCCTGCCGCTGGCAGGAGGCTTGATGGTGCGCATCGTCCAAGTGCAGCTCGACAGCCAGGGATTTCTCCAGCGCCCCGCAACGCCCGGCGATGATGCGCGTCAGTCGCTGGCAAAACGGCGCCTGCGCCCCACCTCGCGCACGGCATCGACCAGGGCGCGGGTCATCGGCGTGGGCTTGCCGGTGAAGGCGTGGAAACGTGCCGTCGCCAGCGGCGGCAAGCCTTCGCTTTCGTCCACCGCACGCAGCCCGTGGAGCAACAGGCTCTGCGCCAAATGCTACGGCTGGCGATCGTTGTGATTCCCATCCAGATCTTTGATAAAGACCGCGGTATCGGCTGTCCGTCGACTGGCGATCGTACTGTCGCTGGTGTGGATCGGGATGCTTCGAAGCGGCACAGGCGCGGGGTTGACGCAGAGCATGCGCACAACGAGTACCCGAGGCTGAGCCGTTCGAAGTGATTGGGCCGCGCCGTGTGCGGCCACGGTGTGAAGTGCGAATTTCACGCCGTTTTTTTTACCTAGGCACTTGGCACCCGGACCAACGGCCTTGTAGCGTGACAGCACCGTTACGCGTCCCGGAGCTGACAAGCACCCATGGAAATCCGCCATTTCCGCTACTTCCTGAGCGTTGCCCAGCACGGTCACTTCACCCGTGCCGCTGAGCAGTTGGGCATCGCTCCGCCAACGCTGAGCCGGCAGATCCAGGACATGGAAAACGAACTGGGTGTGCGCCTGTTCCAGCGCAACCAGCGGGCCGTGCGTCTCACCGCCGCGGGTGAAGCGCTGCGGGTCGAGGCGTTGCAGGCGGTGCGCCAGTTCGATGCTGCGCAACTTGGCGCGCAGCGGGCCGGGCGGGGTGATGTGGGGCGTATCGAGCTGGGTTATGTGGCTTCTGCGGCGTACTCGGGGCTTTTGCAGCAGCAGGTGACGCACTTCAGTCAATCCTGCCCCGGCGTCCAGCTCAATATTCGCGAGGTCGGCATGATGGCCTCGCCCGAGCTGGTTCGTGACGGGCTGCTTGACCTCGCCTATGTACGAATGCCCATGGAGTTGCCAGAAGAACTGAACGCCATCACGCTGCTGGAGGAAGGCTTCGTCCTCGCCCTGCCCTCCAGCTCCCGCCTCAACGAACTGCCGCAGATCAACGCCGCACGGCTGGCCGGGGAAACCTTCATCCTGCCCGAGCAGATCTCCGGCACCTTGGCGGTCGCCGCGCAGGGCGGCTTCACCCCGCACCTGGGGCCGCAGCCCGGCAGCCTGGTGGCGGTGGTCGCCCTGGTGTCGCTGGGCCAGGGCATCGCGGTGGTGCCGGAGTCGATGGTGCGCCGGGTCAGCCTGCCGCAGGTCAACTACCGTCCGATCGAAGATTGCCAGCCGCGCTCGTGCCTGGCCCTGCTGCATCGCCGCTTCGAAAAGGCGCCGGCGGTGCAGCGCTACATCGAGATGCTGCGGGTGGACCAGCATCGAGGCCTGGATCAGATGCCGCTGAACCAGTTGTACCCCTGATCTTCCCAATACCCGCCAGGATTATCGTTGCTGACGTAGATCTCGACGATGTGCTTGGGGTTCTTGAACCCCAGCTTGGTCGGCACCCGCAGCCGCAGCGGATAGCCATACTCCGGCGGCAGTGCGACTTCACCATAATCCAGCGCCAGCAGGGTCTGGGGATGCAGCGCCGTGGCCATGTCCAGGCTGGAGTAATAGCGATCGGCACATTTGAAGCCGACGTACTTGGCCGTGGTGTCTGCCCCGATATGTTCGAGGAAGATGCGCAGCGGCACGCCGCCCCACTGCCCGATCGCGCTCCAGCCCTCCACGCAGACCAGCCGGGTGATGTCGGTGCGCTGGGGTAGCTTGCGCAGGCCGTCGAGGGTCCAGGGCGACTTGTCGCGCACACGGCCCGAGACGCTCAGGGCGTAGTCGGACAGGTCCACTTCGGGAATGTCGTCCTGGCCGTAGTAGGCGTTGAAAGGGAAAGGCTGGGTCATCTGCGCCTCGCTGAACGTCGGGGCGAGCCGCTGGCCGCTGAACAGCCAGGCCTGGACTCGATCGTTCCAGCGCGACATGGCCCACAGCACACGGTCGACCTGATCGCCATCCTGCAGATTGCAGCCACTGAGCATCGCCATCGCGCCGACCGTGAGCCCGCCACGCAGGAAGTTGCGACGCTGGATGTTCTCCAGTTGCAGGCGTTGGGCAGGCTCGAGCTGGATGCGCGGGCCTTTTTTCGAAGCGCTCATGCCTGGCGGTCTCCTATTCGAATCGGCCGCGAGCCGCCAGTGATCATCGGTAACAGGGTCTTGGGCACCAGCAACACCAGCACCAGATGCACCACGACGAAGGCGCCGATGGCCGCCATCGCGGCGAAGTGAACGTAGCGCGCGGCATCGTAGCCGCCGAACAAGGCGGTCAATTGCTGGAGCTGGATCGGCTTCCAGATCGCCAGCCCCGACAGCACGATCAGCACACCGGCCGCCAGCACCAACCAGTACATCAGGCGCTGCACCGCGTTGTAGACGCCCTTTTCGTGTACCAGCTTCAGGCGCAACGCAGCGCTCATGTCACGCGCCACGGCACGGGGCGAAACCGGTAGCAGGTCGCGCTGGAAGTGCCGGCTGAGCAGGCCATGGAGCACATAGGCCAGGCCGTTGATCGCCAGCAGCCACATGAATGCGAAATGCCAGGCGAGCGAGCCGCCGAGCCAGCCGCCGACGGTCAGTTCGGCGGGAAACCTGAAACCGAACAGCGGCGAGGCGTTGTAGATCGCCCAGCCGCTCATGAACATGCACACCATGCACAGGGCATTGAGCCAGTGCATCAGGCGGATCGGCCAGGAATGAATACGGGTGTTCTTCATACTGTCCCCTTCGCGAAGGCCACGACAGCGCCCAGCGACAGCGGTCGTGGCGCTGCCTCTGGGCGGCTGAGGTGGTTACATCGGCGGCTGGAAGCCGTCCTTGCCGACGGCGATGCCGCGTGCGTTCTTGCCGTCTTCAGCCGGGAACACCACGACCTTGGCGCCCTTGACCAGCTCGGCAGCGCTGCCTGGCTCGACGAAGGCGATCGGCACGTCATCCGGCACCACCAACTGTTTCTCGCCGCCCTTGTAATTGACGGTCAACGTGCGGCCATTGGCGCTGGAGAGCTTGCCCACGGTGCCGTTGGTCATGGTGCCGGTGCTGCCGTCGGCGTTCTCCCAGCCGTAATGGCCTTCGCCGCTGCCCTTGAGCCTGGCGTCGAAGACTGTCACTTCCAGGGCCTTGAGGGTGCCGTTGGCCTGGGGAATGGCGGCAGAACCGACAAAGCTGTCGGTCTTGATCGAGGCGAGGTCGGCCTTGGAGGCGCGGACTACGCCGGTCTTGTCGGTCAGGCCGATGGTCTGCTGCGCGCCGGTGCGGGTCTTGAAAGTCAGGGCGTTGCTGCTGACATCTTCGATCACGCCACGCAGTGGCTTGATCACAGGCATGTCGGCGGCGCTGGCAAGCACGGTGGCGCCGGCCATCAACAGGCCGAACGCGGTGGACAGGGCAGTCTTGGTCTTCATTGCGACACATCCTCAGCGGTTTGAAGTGCCGCTATCTTTGGTGTCGCCTCGGGACCTCAGAATGACCGGCCGATTACATTTCTGTCATTCGTCCTCGGCACCGCCAAATGACAGAAATGTAACCGACAGCAGCTTGCCGTGCTGGTTACACTGCCTCTTCGCCTGCCCGCCACCCGAGGCCCGAGCCCTGCCCCCATGCATATCCTGTTGATCGAAGACGACACCAAGACCGGCGAGTACCTGAAAAAGGGCCTCGGCGAATCCGGCTTCAACGTCGACTGGACCCAGCACGGCGCCGATGGCCTGCACCAGGCGCTGGAGACGCCCTACGACCTGATCGTGCTGGATGTGATGCTGCCAGGCATCGACGGCTTCCAGATCATCGAGCTGCTGCGCGCAAGGCAGGACGTGCCGGTGCTGTTTCTCACTGCGCGCGACCAGTTGCAGGACCGCATCCGTGGCCTGGAGCTCGGCGCCGACGACTACCTGGTCAAGCCGTTTTCCTTCACCGAACTTCTGCTGCGCATCCGCACCATCCTGCGCCGGGGCGTGGTGCGCGAGGCCGATCATTTCCACCTCGCCGACCTGGAACTGGACCTGATCCGCCGACGGGTCACGCGCCAGCAGCAGGTGATCGCGCTGACCAACAAGGAATTCGCCCTGCTGCACCTGTTCCTGCGCCGCGAAGGCGATGTGCTGTCGCGGGCGCAGATCGCCTCGGAGGTCTGGGACATGAATTTCGACAGCGACACCAATGTGGTCGACGTGGCGGTGAAGCGGCTGCGCAACAAGATCGACCTGCCCTATCCGCTGAAGCTGATCCATACCGTGCGCGGCATCGGCTATGTCTGCGAGGTACGGCCATGCGCCGACGACGCGCCCCGTCCCTGACCCTGCGCTCGACCCTGGCGTTTTCGCTGGTGGCAATGCTGGTAGTGGCCGGGGCCGGCCTGTACCTGTACGACTCGATGCGCGTCTCGGTGATGAAGAACACCGACTACTCGGTGCTCGGGCGCCTGGATCATTTTCGCAAGCTGCTGCGCTATGACCTGGAGCTGGACCGGTTGCGGGTCAACCCGCAGATCCTGGAGAACATGCTCAATAATGAAGAGGACATCTTCATCATCGAAGAGCCCGGGCAGGCACCGCTGATCAAGGTCAATCCGCTGAAGGCCGTGCTGCCGCAACTGGACGAGGTCGGCCCCGACACGCCGTTGAAGGTGAACGACCTGCGCGACGGCACCACCGCCGCTGGCGTGCCGTTGCGTGCAGCCAGCGTGATGACGATCTCCGGCGGTCGTGAGGTAAGGCTTACGGCGGCACACATCATGACCAAGGAAATGGCCATGCTCGAAGCCTTCCGCCAGCGCATCTACCTGGCCGCAGGCCTGGCGTTCCTGTTGACGGCACTGCTGGGCTACCTGTCGCTGTACCGTGGCCTGCGCCCGTTGCGCAAGATGGCCGCGCATGCGGCGAGGATCACCCCACAGCGGCTGGACAGCCGCATGGACAGCGACGACACGCCGGTCGAACTGCTGCGCCTGAGCCACGCGTACAACGCCATGCTCGACCGCCTCGCCGCCGGTTACCAGCGCCTGAACCAGTTCTCCGCCGACCTTGCCCACGAGATTCGCACCCCCGTGGGCTCGCTGATGGGGCATTGCCAGGTCGCCTTGCGCCAATCACGCAGTGAAGATGAATACCAGGCCCTGCTGGCATCCAACCTCGAGGAACTGGAGCGTATCTCGCGGATGGTCGAGAGCATCCTGTTCCTCGCCCGCGCCGACGAAGCGCAGGCCGTGCTGGAGCGCCAGCAGCTGTCGCTGCACGATGAACTGCAGCGCGTGGCGGGGTATTTCGAAGGGCTCGCCGAAGAGCGGCAACTGTCGATGCAGACCTCGGGCAACGGTACGGTGCTGGCCGACCCTCTGCTGCTGCGCCGGGCGTTGAGCAACCTGGTGGCCAACGCGATCCGCTATGCCGATGAGGGCAGCACCGTGCTGATGCAGGTGCGTGCCGTCGAGAACGGTATGCGCATTGAGGTGCAGAACCAGGGCCCGACGCTGGGCGAAGCCACCTTGGGCAAGCTGTTCGACCGTTTCTACCGCGGCGATGCCTCGCGCCATGAGCGTTCGGACTCCAATGGGCTGGGGCTGGCGATCGTCACCGCAATCATGCAGTTGCACGGAGGAACGGCTAGCGTGGAGCAGCCCCAGCCGGGCACCGTCTGCTTCATATTGTTTTTCCCGACGCGAGGCTGAGCGCACCTGTGCGTTAGCCTCGCTATGGATTGACCAGCCTACCATCTGGAAGGTAGGCTTTTTTTGCGCTGTCGCAATCTCTCTGTCCAAGACAAGGTGAACACATGCAAGAAAGGATCTGGCCAGACCTGCACGAGCTGCCCGAGAACACTGTCACCCCGGCGCAATACAGCTACCGTCAATTGGCGCGCAGCGATGTCGAGCGGCTGAGCCAATTGGTCAGGCTCTGGCACCCGGATGTGGGCGTGGGGATCGGTCGGGTCTTCAGCGACCCGCAGTACTACTTGCAGAACGTGTCGCTCGCCGGCGAAGCTGACAAGGACACCATCGTCTACGTCGGGGTCTACGAGGGCGAGATGATCTGCGTCATGTGCCTGGAGATCAATCTGCTCAACCGCACCCTGTTCAACAAGTTCGGTGCGTGTGCACCGCAACACAGGGGCACCGGCGCCACGCTGTTCGCAGGCTACGCCATCGATGCACTGGCAGCGAAGCTGGACATCGCGATGGCCTGGGGTTACGTCACCACGAAGACCCGCGGCATGCAGCAGATGGTCGAGCGGGCCGGATTCAATCCGGTTGGCGTGGTGAAATTCTCGGATATCGAGCTCAACGCCGAGGGTGAGCAGAGACCTGTGACTGAAGCCATCTACGCCAAGTACTACAAACAGCACGACGCTCTCGAGCCGATCCGGGAAGCCAACCTGACCCCAAAGTTACGTGCCCTGTGCCAGGCACTGGATGTTCAAGTGCTCGAATGATCACGACGCGGTGCTTTGCACACCCGTCGTGGAAAGGTCCCACAGCCGCATCACCTGGGTGATCGCGCGCTCCATCGCTTCGATGCCGATGTTGTCCCGCGCCAGGGTCGAAAGCCCGACCAGAAAGCTGTCGAACATCACGCTCAGCCCCTGGGCATCAACGTCCTGGCGCAGCTCACCCGTTTCGAGCGCACGGCTGATGCAGCCGGCGATACCGGCGCGGGTGCGTGCCCGGGAACGGTTCAAGGGTGCGGTGACCTGCGCCAGTTCCGCAGAGGGTGCGCTCATCACTGCCAGGCCGACCATGCAGCCCTTCGGGTGACCGTCCTCGCACTGCATGCGGGCGGATTGGCGCAATGCCTGCTCCAGCGCCTGACGCGGTGGCAGGTCCAGGTTCCACAAGCACTCGGTGACCTGCGCATAGGTCGCCAGGTAGCGCTGGGCACATTCCTGGAACAGCGCCTCTTTAGAACCAAAGGCTGCGTAGAAGCTGGGCGCGGAAATGCCCGGGCCAATCGCCGCCTTCAATTGCGCCAGCGATGTGGATTCGTAGCCGTGCTCCCAGAACAGGTGCATGGCCTGGTCGATCGCGTTATCGCGGTCGAAGGTTCTGGGTCTGCCCATCCGCGCCATCAACTGCTCCTCCAAATGATATAGATACTATTCGATACATAAGTCATTGACAACGACACGCGAGCACTCCTAACTTATATACCGATCGATATGTAAATCCGGGACGGCTCGATGCCGTCGGGTTGGTGCTGCCTCACTTATGTATCGATCGATATATTTAACCAGCGATCACAGGAGCTCTCGTGACCTCTTCTACCGCCACCACGCTCGACACGGCCGAGCCCTTGCCGGTCTCCGCCTTGCTGGCCCTGGCGATGACAGGCTTCATCTGCATCGTCACCGAAACCCTGCCCGCCGGCCTGCTGCCACAGATCAGCGACGGCCTGTCGATCACCTCGGCAATGGCTGGCCAGACCGTCACCGCCTATGCAGTGGGCTCGCTGGTCGCCGCCATCCCGCTGACCATCCTGACCCGAAGCTGGAAGCGTCGCAGCGTGCTGCTGTCCACGATCATCGGCTTCCTGGTGTTCAATTCGCTCACCGCCCTTTCACCCGACATCTGGCTGACGCTGGTCGCCCGATTCTTTGCCGGAGCTTCGGCGGGGTTGGCCTGGAGCCTGCTGGCGGGCTATGCCCGGCGGATGGTTCTGCCGCACCAGCAGGGCAAGGCCATGGCGATTGCCATGGTCGGCACGCCGATTGCGCTCTCGCTGGGCGTGCCGCTGGGCACCTGGCTCGGCAGTGCGGTGGGTTGGCGCAGCGCCTTTGCCATCATGTCGGCCCTCACCCTGGTGCTGATCGTCTGGGTGCTGGCGAAAGTGCCGGACTACCCAGGCCAGACCGACCGCCAGGCCATGCCGCTGCGTCGCGTGCTGACCACAGCGGGCGTACGACCGGTACTGGCCACGGTAATCACCTGGATGCTGGCGCACAACATCCTCTACACCTACGTCGCGCCATTCGCCGCCCAGGCCGGCCTGCTCGAGCGCGTCGACCTGGTGCTGCTGGTGTTCGGGGTTGCGGCGCTTGTCGGCATCGCCATCACCGGGCGCCTGGTCGATCGGCATCTGCGCAGCGCCGTGTTGGGCAGCCTTGGCGCATTTGCGCTAGTCGCACTGATGTTCGTCTGGCTGTCGAGCGCGCCCCTCGCCGTGCTCGTCGGCATTGCGGTCTGGGGCGTGTCGTTCGGCGGCGCCGCGACGCTGCTGCAGACCGCCCTTGCCGATAGCGCAGGCGACGGCGCGGATGTGGCGCTGTCGATGAATGTCGTCGCCTGGAATGGCGCCATCGCCGGCGCCGGGCTGCTGGGCGGCGCGCTGCTCGACGGCTGGGGCGCACGCGCCTTCGCACCTGCCGTACTCATCTTGCTGCTGATCGCCTTCGCCATTGCCTGGACTGCCCGCTCACAGGGATTTCGCCCCGGCGCGCGCGCTGCCGGCGCCAGCGTGGCCAGCGGCCACTGAACGATCAAGCCACGATTTCCAACCACCCCAGAGGTTCATCACCATGCTTCGCCAATTACTGCGCTCCCTGGCCTTGACTGCCGCCACCACGCTTGCCGTCGGCGCCCACGCCGCCGACGAGTTCCCCGTCCCCAAAGGCTTCACCAGCCACTACCAGACCGTCGATGGCGTGAAGCTGCACTACGTCAAGGGCGGCTCGGGGCCCCTGGTGTACCTGGTCCACGGCTTCGGCCAGACCTGGTACGAATGGCACCAACTGATGCCGGAACTCGCCAGGCACTTCACCGTTGTCGCGCCAGACCTGCCTGGCCTTGGCCAGTCGCAGACACCGCCGTCGTATCGCGCAACGGATGTGGCGCCGCTGCTGTACAAGCTCGCCGCACAGATGAGCAATGGCCAGAAGTTCGACCTGGTGGCCCACGACATCGGTATCTGGAACACCTTCCCCATGCTGGTACAAAACCAGGCGAACATCCGTCGGGTGATCTACATGGAAGCGCCGATTCCCGACGACAGCCTCTACCAGTTCCCCGCCTTCACGCCGCAGGGTGAGTCGCTGGTCTGGCATTTCAGCTTCTTCGCCGCCGAGCCCAACCTGGCCGAGACGCTGATCGCTGGCAAGGAGCGGGTGTTCTTCGAGCATTTCATCAAGCAGCACGCAACCAATACTTCGGTGTTCACACCGCAGTTGCTCGATCTCTATGCCAAGTCATATGCCAAGCCGCATAGCCTCAACGCAGCGTTCGAGTACTACCGCGTGCTCAACCAGAATGCCCGCGACAACGCGCAACTGAGCAAGACCCGCATCAGCATTCCGGCGTTGGCCATCGGTGGTGGCGGCAACGGTGGCCTGGGTGAGTTCCAGGCCGAGCAGATGCGCCGCTACGGCACCGATGTGACCGGCAAAGTGCTGGAAGGCTGCGGGCACTGGCTGCCGGAGGAATGCAGCGGCGCCCTCAACGCCGAGGTGACAGGCTTCCTGTTGGCGCCATGACAAGGATTGATCAGCAGTAGGGCAATTGTGCTTTTCGCGGGTAAACCCGCCCACAGGGATGGGGCCAGCTTGTACCGGGGTGCAGGTGTTTACCCGCGAAAAAGCAATGGAACTTCGGAAGACAAATCCTAGTTATAGGATCTCTTTGCCGTAACCGATCTAGAGCCCTTCCTTTGCAATTTGGCAAAAAAAACCTCTGAAACACTCGGTATAGCCCATCGATTCCTTTGCGCAAAAGCGTTGACAGCATTTTCATCGGTTGTTAATAATCGCCACAGTTGTACGACAACACACAACAAAAACAACAACCAGTGAAGCCCATCATGTCGACATCCTACCCACGCTATTCGCCTCCCCCTCTTTCCAACATTCGCCGCCGCGCCACATCGCTGGCAGCGACGGGCACCTGAGCGCCCGATCCGCGCGCTGCACCTTGGCCCACGACGGGCCATCAACCCCACCGCCCCTGTCATCGGTCGCTTGCGCGCGCCTGGCAGGCGGCTGCCTCACTGCTGGGAGCACAACAATAATGAAAATCCGCCAGACCCTGCCCTTCGCCCTGTTCGGCGCCACCGCCCTGGGGACACTGCCCGACGCAGCACTGGCCGCCGGCTTCATCGAAGATTCCAAGGCGACCCTGAACCTGCGCAACTTCTACATCAACCGCAACTTCGTCGACCCGAGCAACCCGCAAAGCAAGGCCGAGGAATGGACCCAAAGCTTCATCCTCGACGCCCGCTCGGGATTCACCGAGGGGCCGATCGGCTTCGGCGTGGATGTGCTGGGGTTGTGGTCGGTCAAGCTCGACGGTGGTGGCGGCACTTATGGCACGGCCCTGCTGCCACGCCATGACGACGGCCGCCCGGCAGACAATTTCGGACGCCTGGCCGTGGCAGGTAAAGCGCGCATTTCCAAGACCGAGCTGAAGATCGGCGAGTGGATGCCGGTACTGCCGATCCTGCGCTCCGACGATGGCCGCTCGCTGCCGCAGACCTTCCGCGGGGGTCAGGTGACGTCCAGCGAGATCGCCGGTCTGACGCTCTACGGCGGGCAGTTCCGCGGCAACAGCCCGCGCAACGATGCGAGCATGGAGGACATGAGTTTCGGCCGTGGGGTGTCAGACCGCTTCAACTTCGTCGGCGGCGAGTACAGCTTCAACGACAAGCGCACCCTGGTCGGGCTCTGGAATGCCCAGCTCAAGGATGTCTACCAGCAACAGTACCTGCAACTGAGCCACAGCCAGCCGCTGGGCGACTGGACCCTGGGCGCCAACCTCGGCTACTTCCAGGGCGAGGACGACGGCGCCGAACGCGCCGGCAAGCTGGACAACAAGACCTACTCGGGCATGTTCTCGGCGCGCTATGCCGGCCATACCTTCTGGGTCGGCCTGCAGAAGGTCAGCGGCGATACCTGGATGCGGGTCAACGGCACCAGCGGCGGCACCCTGGCCAACGACAGCTACAACGCCAGCTTCGACAACGCCAACGAACGCTCCTGGCAGGTGCGCCACGACTTCAACTTCGTCACCGTCGGCATCCCCGGCCTGAGCATGATGAACCGCTACATCAGCGGCCGCGATGTGCACAGCGGCGCGGTGAGCGATGGCAAGGAGTGGGTGCGTGAATCGGAACTGGCCTACGTGATCCAGAGCGGCCCGTTCAAGGATCTCAGCGTGAAGTGGCGCAACTCCAACATCCGCCGCAGCTTCAGCAACAACGAGTTCGACGAGAACCGGCTGATCTTCAACTATCCGCTGTCGATCCTGTAGACCGATGCCATCCATGCATTGACAAGCCGCGAATTCGCTGTCGATAATCGACCCATGTCGTACGACAACCTACAACAATCAACGACAAGAGCTGGCCATGACCACTACTCCCTTCAAACGCCTGCTGCTCACCGGAGCGGCAGGCGGCCTGGGCAAGGTGCTTCGCGAACGCCTCAAAGGCAGCGCTGAAGTCCTGCGCCTTTCCGATATCGCCCCAATGGCACCTGCTGCCGGTCCGCATGAAGAAGTGATCACCTGCGACCTGGCCGACAAGGCTGCAGTACACGCGCTGGTCGAAGGCGTCGATGCCATCCTGCATTTTGGCGGGGTGTCCACCGAGCACAGTTTCGAGGATATCCTCGGCCCCAATATCTGCGGGGTGTTCCACATCTACGAAGCGGCGCGCAAGCACGGGGTAAAACGCGTGGTCTTCGCCAGCTCCAACCACGTGATCGGTTTCTATCGCCAGGACGAGCGGCTCGATGCCCACTCCCCTCGCCGCCCCGATGGCTACTACGGCTTGTCCAAGAGCTACGGCGAGGACCTGGCCAGCTTCTACTTCGACCGCTACGGCATCGAGACCGTCAGCATCCGTATCGGCTCGTCCTTCCCGCAACCGCAGAACCCGCGAATGCTCTGCACCTGGCTGAGCTACGACGACCTGCTGCAACTCATCGAACGCAGCCTGCGCACCCCTGACGTCGGCCACACCGTGGTCTATGGCGCCTCCGACAACCGCACCGTCTGGTGGGACAACCGCCACGCCGAACACCTGGGCTACCAGCCCAAGGACAGTTCGGAGGTGTTCCGCGCCAACGTCGAATCAAGGCCCGCGCCTCCCGCCGACGATCCAAGCATGGTCTACCAGGGCGGCGCCTTCGTCGCTGCCGGCCCCTTCGACTGACCGCCACTGCGTGCAAGGAGCAGCACCATGCAGCACTGTGAACTGATCGTCGACGCGCGCAACGCCACCGGGGAAAGCCCGGTGTGGCATGCCGGCGAGCGGGCCCTGTACTGGGTCGATATTCCCGCCCGCCAACTGCACCGCTGGCGCCTGGCCGATGGCAACCACGACGTCTGGCAGGGCGATGAAATGCTGGCCTGCATCGCCCATGGCGCACAGGGCTGGGTCGGGGCGATGGAGAGCGGCCTGTTCACCCTCGATCCGACCGAGGATGGGCGCCTGCTCGGCACCCGCCTGGCCAGCGTCGAGCACGCCCGCGAGGGGATGCGCTTCAACGACGGGCGCTGCGACCGCCAGGGCCGTTTCTGGGCCGGCACCATGCTGATGGACATGCAGCAGGGCGCCCAGGTCGGCGCGCTGTACCGATACGACGGCCAGCGTCTGCACCGCCAACTCGAGGGCATGATCGTGCCCAACGGCCTGGCCTTCAGCCCGGACGGCACGCGCATGTACCTGTCCGATTCGCACCCGACGGTGCAGGCGATCTGGTCGTTCGACTACGACATCGACAGTGGCACGCCCCATAACCGGCAGCTGTTCGTCGACATGCGCGAGCATCCCGGCCGCCCCGATGGCGCGGCTGTCGATCAGGACGGCTGCTACTGGATCTGCGGCAACGACGAAGGCGTGATCCATCGCTTCACCCCGCACGGCCGCCTGGACCGCTCGCTGCGCGTGCCGGTGAAGAAGCCGGCGATGTGCGCCTTCGGTGACACCCACCTCGATACCTTGTTCGTCACCTCGATCCGCCCCGGCGGCATCGACCTCGCCGACCAGCCCCTGGCCGGCGGCGTGTTCGCCCTGAACCCCGGCGTCAAGGGCCTGGAGGAAACACCCTGGCAGGGCTGAGCGCCCACCTCACCAACACCTGCACGACCGAAACCAGATAATAAAAACCACGGAGTTTCATCATGACCTTCAAACGCACGTTGCTTCTTGCCGCCCTCCCCTTGGCCCTCGGTCTGTCCAGTGCCGCCAGCGCATTGGACATCAAGTTCGCCGAGATCCACCCAGCCGGCTACCCGACCGTGGTCGCCGAGCAGAACATGGGCAAGAAACTCGAACAGGCCAGCAATGGCGATATCACCTTCAAGATGTTCGCCGGCGGGGTGCTCGGCTCGGAAAAGGAAGTCATCGAGCAGGCGCAGATCGGCGCGGTGCAGATGACCCGCGTGAGCCTGGGCATCGTCGGCCCGGTGGTGCCGGATGTGAACGTGTTCAACATGCCGTTCGTGTTCCGCGACCAGGCGCACATGCGCAAGATCATCGACGGCGAGATCGGCCAGGAGATCCTCGACAAGATCACCAACTCCGAATTCAACCTGGTGGCCCTGGCCTGGATGGATGGCGGCTCGCGCAGCCTCTACACCAAGAAGCCGGTGCGCAGCATCGATGACCTCAAGGGCATGAAGATCCGCGTGCAGGGCAACCCGCTGTTCATCGACATGATCAACGCCATGGGCGGCAACGGCATCGCCATGGACACCGGCGAGATCTTCAGCGCCCTGCAGACCGGGGTGATCGACGGCGCCGAGAACAACCCGCCGACCTTGCTCGAGCACAATCACTACCAGAGCGCCAAGTACTTCACCCTGACCAACCACCTGATCCTGCCGGAGCCGGTGGTGATGTCCAAGACCACCTGGAACAAGCTCACGGCCGACCAGCAGGCGCTGGTGAAGAAGGTCGCACGTGAAGCACAGATGGAAGAGCGCGAACTGTGGGACGCCAAGTCTGCCGCCAGCGAACAGAAGCTCAAGGCAGCGGGTGTCGAGTTCATCGCCGTGGACACCAAGCCGTTCTATGACGCCACCGCCCCGGTACGCGAAAAATACGGTGCGCAGTACGCCGACCTGATGAAGCGTATCGACGCGGTCGAGTAAGCCACTTCTTCCAGACGACCCCGGCAGCACGGTGCCCGCCGTGCCGCCGCCTTGGTGATGCCCATGAAAACGTTTTTCCTGCGCCTGAACGACAGGCTCTACAGCAGCTGCATCTGGATCGCTGGCCTGTCGATCCTGACCATGTCGCTGATCATTCCCTGGGGCATCTTCGCCCGTTACGTACTCGGCACCGGCTCCAGTTGGCCGGAGCCGGTCGCGATCCTGCTGATGGTGGTGTTCACCTTCGTCGGCGCCGCCGCCAGCTACCGCGCCGGCGCACACATGGCGGTGGCGATGCTCACCGATCGCATGCCCGCGCCACTGCGCCAGCTGGTTGGCGTGCTGGTGCAGGTGCTGATGATCGTGGTGTGCCTGTTCATGACCTGGTACGGCACCAAGCTGTGCATCACGACGTGGAACCAGTTTCTGGCCTCGCTGCCGGGTGTGCGGGTGGGCATGACCTATGCGCCGATCCCGGTGGGCGGCGTGCTGACCTTGATCTTCGTGCTGGAAAAACTCGTGCTGGGCGATCAGAGCAACCGCAAGGTGGTGCGCTTCGACCTGGTGGAAGAAAGCGAAGGAGCGGCATAAATGGATGCGTTCATTCTGTTGGGCAGTTTCATCGCGCTCATCCTGCTGGGCATGCCGGTGGCTTATGCCCTGGGGCTCTCTGCACTGATCGGTGCCTGGTGGATCGACATTCCGCTGCAGGCGATGATGATCCAGGTGGCGAGCGGGGTTAACAAGTTCTCGCTGCTGGCCATTCCGTTCTTCGTGCTGGCCGGTGCGATCATGGCCGAGGGCGGCATGTCGCGGCGCCTGGTGGCCTTCGCCGGGGTGCTGGTGGGCTTCGTGCGTGGCGGGCTGTCGCTGGTCAACATCATGGCCTCGACCTTCTTCGGCGCGATTTCCGGCTCCTCGGTGGCCGACACGGCCTCGGTCGGTTCGGTGCTGATTCCGGAGATGGAGCGCAAGGGCTATCCGCGCGAATTCTCCACGGCGGTGACCGTCAGCGGCTCGGTGCAGGCATTGCTCACCCCACCAAGCCACAACTCGGTGCTCTATTCGCTGGCCGCAGGCGGCACGGTATCGATCGCCTCGCTGTTCATGGCCGGGGTGATGCCTGGCCTGCTGCTCAGCGCGGTGATGATGGGCCTGTGCCTGTTGTTCGCCAAGAAGCGCAACTACCCCAAGGGCGAAGTGATCCCGATGCGCCAGGCGCTGAAGATCGCCGGTGAAGCGCTTTGGGGCCTGATGGCCATGGTGATCATCCTCGGCGGCATTCTCTCGGGCGTGTTCACCGCCACCGAGTCGGCGGCCGTGGCGGTGGTGTGGTCGTTCTTCGTGACCATGTTCATCTACCGCGACTACAAGTGGCGCGACCTGCCCAAGCTGATGCATCGCACGGTGCGGACCATCTCCATCGTGATGATCCTGATCGGCTTCGCAGCCAGTTTCGGCTATGTGATGACGCTGATGCAGATCCCGTCGAAGATCACCACGGCATTCCTGACCCTGTCGGACAACCGCTACGTGATCCTGATGTGCATCAACTTCATGCTCCTGCTGCTGGGCACGGTGATGGACATGGCGCCGCTGATTCTGATCCTCACCCCGATCCTGCTGCCGGTGATCACCGGCATCGGCGTGGACCCTGTGCACTTCGGCATGATCATGCTGGTCAACCTCGGTATCGGCCTGATCACCCCGCCGGTGGGGGCAGTACTGTTCGTCGGCTCGGCGATCGGCAAGGTCAGTATCGAGTCGACGGTCAAGGCGCTGCTGCCGTTCTACCTGGCGCTGTTCCTGGTGCTGATGGCGGTGACCTACATCCCTGCCATCTCGCTGTGGTTGCCAAGCGTGGTGCTGTAAGTTCGCGGACAGCCGCTCTATCCCGGTGTGAGCGGCGGTTCGGCGCCCCGACTTGTCCCGCGATCACCGGCAGAGCGGGTGCCATGCAGTGCGGTGTCCTTGGCGTAGGCCACCGCTTCTGCAAGCCCCCACTGTCGACCTCTTTTGCAAATGGACCCTGCACATGGCTGTTCCCGCGTCACCTTCCCTCTTCCCACGCAAGCTGGCCATCGCCCTCCTGGCGCTGCTGGCCTGCTCGTTCGCCGGCAACCATATCGCCGCACGCATCGCCTTCGATGACGGCACCGGCGTGCTGCTGGCGATCCTCTGCCGCTCGGGCATCACCTTCCTGGCCCTGGCCAGCCTCGTGCTCTGGCAACGCCAGGCCCTGGGGCTGCCCAGCGGCACCCGGCGCTGGCAATTGCTGCTGGGGCTGCTGATCGCCACCCAGAGCTTGTGCCTGTACTCGGCGGTGGCGCGCATCCCGGTGGCGTTGGCACTGCTGGTGGGCAACACCTTCCCGATCCTGCTGGCACTGCTCAACTGGGCGCTCAACGGCGTACGTCCAACCGGGCGCACAGTGATGTTCATGGCCCTGATCCTCTGCGGCCTGGTGCTGGCCCTGGATGTGCCGGGACGCCTGGCCGACAGTGGCACGAGCAATCCGCACTGGACCCTCGGGGTCAGCCTGGCCTTCTGCGCCGCCTGCGTATTCGCTTGTGCGTTGTGGATCACCGACAACAAGCTGGCCGCTGTGCATGGCCCGGTCCGCAGCCTGCTGACCTTGCTGATCGTGTTCACCAGCATGCTGGTGGCAGGCGCTGGTGGTTGGGTGCCGGCGGGGCTGTCGTTGCCGGGCAGCGCAGGAGGATGGATGGCCCTGGCCAGCCTGGTGGTGCTGTACGGGGTGGCATTCACCCTGCTGTTCGTTTGCGTGCCACGGCTGAACATGGCGCAGAACGCGCCAGTGATGAACATCGAACCGATCGCCACCCTGCTGCTGGGATGGGCCCTGCTCGACCAACAGTTGAGCGGCCTGCAACTGCTCGGGGGGGCGGTGGTGGTCAGTGGCATCGTGCTGCTGACGTACCGCCGTCAGCCCGCGGCGAAATGATCACGGCCCTGCCGGAGAACAGCGCAATGACCGAACTGCACCTGCAAGACCGCCTGACCCGCCTCACCCTGGCTCCCGCGCTGGGCGCCAGCCTGGTCAACTGGCAGGTCAAGGCCACCGGCCAGGCGTTGTTGCGCCACAGCGACGCCGCAGCACGCGCCAGCGGCTCACCCCGGCGCCTGGCCTGCTATCCGCTGGTGCCCTGGTCCAATCGCATCGCCGCAGGCGGCTTCGCCCGCCCGGACGGCTGGCAGGCCCTGGCCGCGAACACCGACCACGATCCCTACCCGATCCACGGCAGCGCCTGGCAGCAGCCGTGGCGCGTGGAGCACCACAGCCAGCGGCGAGCACGGCTGGTCCTCGACAGCCAGCAGCCCTTCGCCTACCAGGCAATGCTGGATGTGCACCTGCACGAGGGGCGTCTTGACCTGGAGCTGCACGTCACTCACCTTGCCGCTCAGGCGACCTGGCACGGGCTGGGCCTGCATCCGTACTTTCCGCGGTATCCGGACACCCGCCTGCAGGCGTCCGCCAGCCAGGTGTGGCTTGGCGATACCGGTGAGCTGCCATCACGGCTGGCGCCCATTCCGCAGGCCTGGCGCTTCGACAGCGCCAGTCACCTGCCACCGACCCAGATCGATCACGCCTTCGCAGGCTGGACAGGCATGTGCACCATCGAACAACCCGACGCGGGTTATCGCCTGGAATGCCAGGCCAGCGGCGCCGAGCACTTTCTGTTGTTCTGTCCGCAGGATCGCGACTTCTTCTGCTTCGAACCGGTCAGCCACCCGATCAACGCCCATCACCTGCCCGGGCGACCGGGGCTGCGCTTGCTGCAACAGGGCGAGCAGGCCAGCCTGGGTTTGCGCCTGCGTTATCTGCCAGGCTGACGGACAGTCAGTCCAGGCCCTTGGCACGCACGTCGGCGGCGAGCATGTCGATGAACGCGCGCACCTTGGCCGAGCCGTACTTGCTCTCGCGGTGCAGGATATGGATAGGCCAGGGCGCCTCCTCGAAATCGGCGAGCACCACCTGCAGGCGACCGCTGGCGATCTCCTCGACCACTTGGTACGACAGCAGCCGGGCGATACCCAGGCCTGCGCATGCTGCGGCAATGGCACCGTCGTTGCTGGTCACGGTCAGGCGCGGCTTCATGCGCACCATGGTCGGCTCGTCGGTCAGCCCGAAGCGCCAGCCTGCACGTGGCGACAGGTTGGTGGTGGCGATCACCACATGCTCATGCAGTTCGGAGGGGTGAGTCGGTACGCCGTGCCTGGCAAGGTAATCGGGCGAGGCGCAGAGCATGCGCCTGACCTTGCCCACACGCAGGGCCTTGAGCCCGGAGTCAGGCAACTGGCCGATGCGCACTGCCACATCCATGCCCTCCTCGACCATGTTCACCACCCGATCGAGGAAGTAGGCCGACACGTCAACTTCAGGGTACTGCTGCAGGTAACGCACGATGCTGGGCATGACGAACTTCTTGCCGAACAGGATCGGCGCGGTCACCGCCAGTTCGCCCTTGGGCGTGGCATTGACCCCGGCAGCCGCCTCGTTGGCCTCGGCGATGCTGGCGAGGATGCTGCGGCAGTCTTCCAGATAACGGCCACCGGCCTCGGTAAGGCGCACGCTGCGGGTGGTGCGCAGCAGCAGCTTGACCCCCAGGCGTTCTTCGAGGGCGCTGACCGCACGGGTCACCGCAGCGGGCGACATGTCCAGCCGCCGTGCCGCGCCAGCGAAGCTTTCCAGCTCGCCGACGGCGACGAATACCTTCATCAGGTGGATGTGGTCCATGCCCTGCCCTTCTGCCTGGAAACGATGTGCGATTATTTCAGCAGCCGGGGCGAATGAGTAGGTCGGGATGAGTGATGACCTGCGGCAGCAGGTAACTGGCCTCACACTCTGCAGCACAGGGCAGCGCCGGGACATCGAGCGTGTCGATATCAGGGCAGCTGTCCCCAGGCCACGCGGCATACTGCTCGAGCGGTTCGACGACGTTCATCACTCATCTCCTCTCGCGTGGATCAGGCCTCGGCCTGCAGCCCTACCGCAGTGCGCGGCATCGCCACGAAACCGTCCAATGCCTCGATCCGTGCCAGCCACGCTCGCACATTCGGGTAGGCCTCCAGCGACACGTTGCCTTCCGGCGCATGGGCGATATAGGAGTAGTTGGCGACGTCGGCGATGCTCGGCTCGCTGCCGGTGAGGAACGGCGTCTTGCCGAGCTCAGCGTCCAGCACCTTGAGCAGGTTGTGGGCACGACCGATGACTTCGTCGGCATTGAAGCCTGCACCGAACACGGTGATCAGGCGGGCAGCGGCAGGTCCGAAGGCGACGGGGCCGGCGGCGATGGACAGCCAGCGTTGTACACGGGCTTCACCGGCAGCGTCCTGGGGCAACCAGCGGCCCTGGCCATAGGTCTTGGCCAGGTAGATGAGGATGGCGTTGGAGTCGCCGATGACGGTGCCGTTGTCGTCGATCACAGGCACCTGCCCGAACGGGTTGAGGGCCAGGAACTCAGGCTTTTTCTGCTCGCCCTTGGCCAGGTCGACGAAGATGACTTCCGGCTGCAGCTTGAGCAGCGACAGCATCAGCAGGGCGCGATGAGCGTGGCCGGACTTGGGGAAGTGATAGAGCTTGATAGGGTTGGACATGGTCTGGACTCCGGTTCAAAGGGTTGAGGTCTGAGCGCCGGTATCCAAGAGTGGCGCTGCTGGAGTGAATCCTGCACCTGTTCGCCGTTCAACAGAATCCGCGTGGCCAGCAATCCATAATTTCGCTGATCGGAATAATACAAGCACTGCGCTGCCTAAAACCCGGTGGGAGCCGGCTTGCCCGCGAAGCAGTCGCGGCAATACATGGCAACGGTAGCAGGTCGATGGCCACCGGTTGCTCTGAGTCTCGACTTCGCCATGAAACGCCATTGATCAGTTGCGTATCAGCTTCTGATAGCGATACAGACCGCGGGCCGCCTCGATCACGCCTGGCACGCAGGCCTGATGTTCGTCGAAGCTCATCGCATCGAGCAGCTCGAAATTGTCTTCCAGGCCATGCAGGGAAATGGCCTTGAGCAGGGCGTCCTGCTGCGCTGGCAACTCGCTCCACTCGGCAACCTGGGTGCCGCGCATGTAGCCGAAACACCACTCTTCGAGAATGATCGCTGGCCCTTCCTCACCCTCGCTTTCCTCGAACAGCGGCTCGAAGCCGTCGAGGTTCTCGGCCAACTGCTCGGCGACCTGGTCGGCGTAGCGCAGCATAAGCGCAGTGTAGGCTTCCTCGTGGGCGGGCTTCTTGAACTTGGGCACCTTGCCGCCGGCAACGGCTGGCAGCCATTGCTCGGGATTTACGCTGACAGGGGAGCTGGCCAGCGCAGTGAAGAAACCGTTGAGCTCGGCGAGGTTGAGTACCGAGTAATCGTTGCCGTAGGTGATCAGGAGGTCTTCGAGGCGGTGGAGTTCTTTTTCGCTGAGCGGCGGGAGCATGGTGCGGGTGTCCTGAAAAGCGGATGTGCGTGCACCCTAGCACAGGGAAAAATAAGGTGAAGCGTTTGTTGCCCGCCACAATGCAATCGCGGGCAAGCCCACTTCCCCAACCTGCCGGGAAGCCGACTTGCCCGCGAAGACACCTCAGGCCTTACACCGCCAGCGCGCGCTCACGCAGCTCGCTGTTGAGGATGCGGTCGTTCTCGCTGTAGTCGACGGGGCAGTCGATCACATGCACGCCTGGGGTCTTGATGCAGTGCTCGAGCAGCGGCAGCAGGCCTTCGGCGCTTTCCACGCGGTGACCATTGGCGCCGTAGGCTTCGGCGTACTTGACGAAGTCCGGGTTGCCGTAGTCCAGGCCGAAGTCGGTGAAGCCCATGTTGGCCTGCTTCCAGCGGATCATGCCGTAGCCGTCGTCACGCAGGATCACTACGGTGATGTGCATGCCCAGACGTACGGCGGTTTCCAGCTCCTGGCTGTTCATCATGAAACCACCGTCGCCGCACACCGAGATCACCGGGCGTTCCGGGTACACCAGGTGCGAAGCCATCGCCGACGGCAGACCGGCGCCCATGGTCGCCAGGGCGTTGTCCAGCAGCACGGTGTTGGGCTTGTGCGCCTTGTAGTTGCGGGCGAACCAGATCTTGTAGATGCCGTTGTCCAGCGCGACGATGCCTTCGGAGGGCAGCACGCGACGGATGTCGGCAACCAGGCGCTGCGGGTAGACCGGGAAGCGGTCGTCGTCTGCACCTTCGGCGATCTGCGCCTCGTTGGCTTCACGGATCGCCATCAGGCGGGTGAAGTCCCAGTGCGAGGTGTCAGTCAGCGCTTCACTGATCTGCCACACGGCATTGGCGATGTCGCCGATCACTTCGACCTGTGGGAAGTACACGGCATCGACTTCGGCGGAGCGGAAGCTGATGTGAATGACCTCGGTGCCGCCACGGACCATGAAGAATGGCGGCTTCTCGATCACGTCGTGGCCGATGTTGATGATCAGGTCAGCGGCTTCGACAGCGCGGTGCACGAAGTCACCGGACGACAGCGCCGCGTTGCCCAGGAAGCGCGGGTGGCGCTCGTCGACCACGCCTTTACCCATCTGCGTGGTGATGAACGGGATGCCGGTCTTGTCGATCAGTTGCTTGAGGACCTTGGCGGTCATCTTACGGTTGGCACCGGCACCGATTACCAGAATCGGGTTGCGGGCGTTCTGCAGTTTCTGCACGGCGGCTTCGATGGCCACGTGCTCGGCCAACGGGCGGCGGTGCAGGCTGCGCGGGATCGGCAGCGCGTCGGTCTGCTCGGCAGCGATGTCTTCAGGCAGTTCCAGGTGCACGGCACCGGGCTTTTCTTCTTCGGCCAGGCGGAAGGCTTCACGCATGCGCGCCGGGATGTTGTCGGCCGAGGCGAACTGGTGGGTGTACTTGGTGATGGGGTCCATCATGCCGCACACGTCGATGATCTGGAAGCGGCCCTGCTTGGACTTCTTGATCGGCTTCTGGCCGGTAATCATCATCATCGGCATGCCGCCCAGGTAGGCGTAGGCACTGGCGGTCACCAGGTTGGTCGCACCAGGGCCCAGGGTCGACAGGCTGACGCCGGTCTTGCCGGTCAGGCGACCATAGGTGGCGGCCATGAAGCCTGCGGATTGCTCGTGGCGGGTCAGTACCAGCTTGATCTTCGACTTGCGCAGGGATTCGAGCAGGTCGAGGTTCTCCTCGCCGGGAATGCCGAATACATACTCGACACCTTCGTTTTCCAGGCATTGCACAACGACATCGGCGGCCTTGGCCATCTTGCTTGTTACCTCAATTGATTGGACGTGGGTGGAGTCCAGGGACGGTCAGCGCGGTGCGCTGACATCGGTCTGTCCGGTGGCCAGCAAAGCCCCCCGAACAAAGCCTTGACGCAGGCAACGCTCGACAAAGTCACGTACGAATGCAGCCGAATTGTCGCAGCCCCTCGGAACAGCCATGGCCTGACGGATCGCGGTGAACGCACCGTCGAGCACACGGTAGCGTGAATCAGTGTCGGCGACCTTCTGCAAAGGCTGGCGCACACCCGCGGCGGCGTCGAGGTTTTCTTCGACAAACAGATCGACGGCTGCGGCGGAGGTGTCGGCGCGGCACAGTTCGGCATGCTGCAAGGTGCGGCTGAGGTAGAGGTCGTAGGCCGCGCCTTTGCCGACGGCCAGGCGCAAGCCGGTTTGGTCGAGTTCGTCGACGTGCTGGAAGGGGGCGTCTTTCCTGACCAGGTAGGTGCCCTCGATCAGCACGTAGGGCTCGCTGAAGGCGATCTGCGTCTCGCGCACCGGTTCGATGGCGAGGAAAGCCAAGGTCCAGGCGCCCTCCTCCAGCGCGGCGAATACCTTGCCCGCGGCGTCGAAGGTGCGCATCTCAAGGCGCACGCCCAGTTCTTCGGCCAACTGCCTGGCCAGGGCGACCGAGACGCCCTGGGGCTCGCCATCAGGGCCGCGTTGGGCGAGGACCGGGTTGCCGTAGTTGATGGCAGCACGCAGGACGCCATCGGGGGCGAGTTCTTCGAGGACGGCCTTGGGGATAGTGAGAGTCATTGGAACTCCGCTGGGCTATGAGTGGGACTGATGATTACAGCGACTGGCTGTGGGACCGGGCTTGCCCGCGAAAAGGCCCTCACCGATCCAGGAATCAGCTCAGGCAGAAAAGACCATGCACACCGGGCTGCCGGTGGACACCGAGAAACCGGTCTGGCGCAACCTCCCCTGCTCGGGATCGACGGCGAAAGCCACGATGCTGTCACTGTCTTCGTTGAGCGCAAAGAGGAACCGCTGATTGGGAGTGAGGGCGAAGAAGCGTGGGGTCTTGCCGCCACTGGGCTGCACTTCGATCAGGCTCAGCAGGCCGCTGGCGACATCGACCGCATACACGGCAAGGCTGTCATAGCCGCGGTTGGAGGCGTAGACGAAGCGACCGCTGCGGTCGATCTCGATCTCCGAGGCACGGCTGTTGCCGGTGTAGCTCGACGGTAGCGACGGGAGTACCTGCAACGGCTGCAGTGCCCCGCTGTGGGGGTCGAAGCGGTAGGTGGTGACGGTCGAATCCAATTCATTGATCACATAGGCGAACGGCGCCTTCGGGTGCAGCGCGACATGACGCGGTCCGGCACCTTCGCGGGTAGTGACGAAAGGCTGCTCGGCGGGATGCAGCCGGCCGTTGTCGAAGCGAAAACTGAATATCCGATCCAGCCCCTTGTCCGGCACCAGGACGAACTGGCCCGAGGCATCGAAGAGGTTGAAGTGCGGCTTGGCAAAGGGCTGCTCGATACGATGCGGGCCGATCGGGCCCTCGAGCTCGAGCAACTGGTTGAGGGTGCCGAGGCGGCCGTCCTGTTCGACATTGAGCACGGCAAGCGTGCCCGTGATGTGGTTCGAGACCACCAGGAAGCGCTCGCTCGGGTCCAGTGCCAGGTGCACCGGATTCTTGCCTTCGCAGCGCTGCCGGTTGAGGAACGTGAGTCGACCAGTGGCCTTGTCGACGGTGAAGGCGCTGACCTCGTCGAGGTCGCCATGCACCGTATAGAGCCGGTCCCCGGCTCGATTCAGCGCCAGGAAGGACGGGTTGACCAGGTCGCCGACGACCTGGACCTGCTCCAGGCTGCCGTTGCCCTGATCGAGGCGGTACACGGTGATGCCATCGCCGCGGGCGTTGCGCTCCCGGGTGGTGCGCGAACCGACATAGGCGTACATAGGGGTCGTTCTCCCAGTTGCGGATAGGTGGATCACCTGGCTGGCTGCCCATGGTCAGTGACGCGGAGCTGCCAGGCAAGTCCGCGCCCTGTTCAACCGTTCGTGCCGGGGCCTCAGCCGCGGGTGCGTTGCACCACCTTGCGGATGACGTAGGGCAGCACACCGCCATTGCTGAGGTAGCGGATCTCCTGCTGCGAGTCGAACCGTGCGATGAGCTCGGCCTCATCGACACCGCCATCGACGCGGCGCACCTGCAGGCGGATACGGTTGTCACCGACCCTCAGTTCGTCGAGGCCGATGAAGTCGAACTGCTCGCTGCCGTCGAGCTGCAGGTCTTCGACACCCCGCCCTGCCGGGAACAGCAACGGCAGCACACCCATGCCGATCAAGTTGCTGCGGTGGATACGCTCGATGCTGCGCGCCACCACGGCTCGCACGCCGAGCAATGCCTGGGCCTTGGCCGCCCAATCGCGACTGGAGCCCGCGCCGTAGTTGATACCGGCGAACACCACCATGGGGGTACCGGCATAGCTCTGCGCGGCTTCGTAAAGCGGCAGGCACTGACTGTGGTCGGCATTCCAGGCCCAGGCGCCGACGCCTGGGTGGGTGTCACCGAGCAGACGGTTTTTCACCGACTTGTTGGTGAAGGCACCGCGCAGCATGACTTCGTGGTTGCTGCGCCGGGTCGAATACTGATTGAGGTCCTGTGGTTGTTCGCCGCGAGCCAGCAGCCACTGGCCAGCCAGGCTACTGGCGGGAATGGCGCCGGCCGGAGAGATATGGTCGGTGGTGACGTTGTCCCCCAGCACTATCAACGTGCGGGCGTTCTCGATTGCCAGGCTCGCCTTGGGTTCGGCCTGGATATCGGCCAGGTACTGCGGGCGGCGCAGGTAGGTCGAGCGCGCGTCCCAGGGGAACTGCACGCTGCCCTCGGCCGAAAGGGCCTGCCAATGATGGGTGCCGTCCCACACCGTGGCCAGGCGCTGCTGGAAGAACTCGGGCTTGACCACCTGGGCCACCAGCGCCTGCACTTCGTCATCCGCGGGCATCAGGTCGTGCAGGTGAATCGGGTTACCGCCGCTATCCTGACCGAGCGGTTCGCGGGTCAGGTCGATATCGATGCGCCCGGCAATGGCGAAGGCGACGCACAGTGCAGGGGACGCCAGGTAGCCTGCAGGTACCTTGGGGTTTACCCGGCCTTCGAAGTTGCGGTTGCCCGAAAGCACCACCACCCCCTTCAGGCCTTGATCGGCAAAGGCCTCGACATGCGTCTCGAGCTTGCCGGAGTTGCCGATGCAGGTCATGCAACCGAACCCGACCAGGTCGAAACCCAGGGCGGAGAAGTCTTGCAGCAAGTCGGCTTCGCTCAGGTAATCAGCCACCACCTGCGAACCGGGCGACAGCGAGGTCTTCACCCAAGGCTTGCGCTTGAGCCCCAAGTGCCGCGCGCGACGGGCCAGCAGACCGGCCTGGATCATCTGCGCGGGGTTGGCGGTGTTGGTGCAACTGGTGATAGCCGAAAGCACCACCGCGCCATGGTCGATGGCCTCGCCGAAGCTGGGCTCGAGGTAGCGATTACCGATCAGCTCGCTTGCGCCCAGCACCTGTTCACGGAACGACTCACCGGCGCGCGACAGCGGCTGACGCTGATGCGGCTGGTAGGGGCCTGCGACGCTGGGCTCGATACTGGCAAGGTCGAGCTCGATCAGTTCGTCGAACTCAGGCTCCGGCAGGTCGTCGCGGCGATAGAGCCCCTGCACCTGCAGGTAGGTGGCGGCCTGCAGGCACAGCTCGGCGGAGCGACCGCTGAGCTTGAGGTAATCGAGGGTCTGGTCATCGAAGGGGAAGAACACCACGGTGGCGCCATACTCGGGCGCCATGTTCGATACCGTGCCACGCGCAGCCCAGCCGAGGTTCGATAGACCCGGGCCTGTGAACTCGACGAACTTGCCCACCACCGAGCGCTGACGCAGGATCTCGGCCACGTGCAGCGACAGGTCGGTGGCGGTCACCCCAGGGCGCAGGGCGTTGCTGACGCGAAAACCGATAACCTGAGGGAAGTTGATCGGCACCGGCTCCCCCACCATCGCCGCCTGCCCTTCCAGGCCGCCGACACCCCAGCCGAGCACGCCGATGGCGTTGATCATCGGCGTGTGGCTGTCGGTGGCGACCATGTCGTCAGGGTGCAGCAAACGCTGCCCCTCGGCGGTGCGGGTTTCCCACACCACCTTGGCCAGGGCCTCCATGTTCATCTGGTGGATGATGCCTGTACCCGGTGGAATGACAGCGAAATTGTCCAGGCTCTTCTGCGCCCATTTGATGAAGCGATAGCGCTCGCTGTTGCGACGAAAATCGATCTCGAGGTTCTGCTCCACCGCATCGGCTTCTGCGTAGTGTTCGACGATCACCGAATGGTCGATGGTCAGCACTGCGGGAATCAGCGGGTTCATCGCCGCGGGGTCACCGCCGAGCTCGGCGACCACATCACGCATACCAGCAAAATCGGCCAGGGCCGGCAGGCACGTGGTGTCGTGGAACATCAGGCGGTTGGGCTGGAATGGCACCTCGCAGTCCGGTCCATCGCCGACGGCGCGGGCAAGCACGGCATCCAGCGCCTCGGGAGCGCAGCGCGCCACGTTCTCCAGAAGGATGCGGATGGCGTAAGGCAGGCGTTGCAGTTGGGTGGGAGCCAGCAGTTTCTTGAGATCGAGGTAGGTGAAGCGATCCTGGTCGATCTGCAGGGGGCTCATCAGGTGGGCATTGTCGATCATGCGCGTGTCGCTCGGCTTCTTGTCGTTGTCATGTCGTCGTCCAGGCGACGACGCTGCAGGTCGGCCAATGCTAGGCGCTGGAGCGCGGAGTGAAAATTGATCGATTGCCACGTCAGCGTTCTCCATCGGAGAACGCTCGAAGGGATGTTATGGCTCGGAGGGTGCGCGCAGGTGATCGATGAAGGTCTTGAGCGTCGGCGAGGCGACCTCGTACTTCTTGAATACCAGCAGCAATGAACGATGGGCCCAGGGCTCCGACAAGGTCACACGCTTGAGACGATGGCTGCGCACGTAGGGCTCCACCGCGCTACGCGGCAGAACGGTAATACCTAGGCCATTGGCGACCATGCGACACATGCAGTCGAAGCTGCTGATACGGATGCGTAGCTTGAGCGGTTGCCCCATTGTTTTGGCCTGTTCGGTGAGCAGGCTGTGCAGGGTACTGTCCAGGTGCGGGCCGACGAACTCATACGCCAGGACCTCGCTGAAGTGCACGGTGCGGCGCTTGGCCAGATCGTGTTCTGCCGGCACCACCAACACCAATTCATCGTGCCGGTAAGGCAGGGTTTCAAGCCCCAACGGGGCTGTGTGCGAGGAGATGATACCGAGGTCGGCGTGATCGTCGGCGACAGCGCGGACGACCGCCGAGCCAATACCTTCCTCGATATCGAACTTGATCTGTGGGTAACGCTGGGCGAAGCCAGCCATGTCCTGGGGCAGGAACTGCGACAGCGCCGAAGTGATGGCGTGGATGCGGATATGACCCTTGACCCCTGCGGCGAACTCGCTTAGTTCGTTGTCCAGCTGCGCCATGGTCTGTTTGAGCTGACGGGCGTAATAGAGCAGGGACTGGCCGGCAGGCGTCAACTCGACACCGCGCGCGTTGCGAATCAGCAGTGGCGACCCGATCTGCGCCTCAAGTTCGCTGATGCGCTTGCTGATCGCGGAGACTGCAAGGTGCTTGATACCCGCAGCGCGCGTCAGATTACGCTCCTGGGCGACAGTGATGAACAGGTCCAGGCTGGTGAGGTCGTAGCGCATGCGGGCCGGGTCAGGGAGGAATAGAGGTGCACCATACCCTGTAGAGGCAGGCTTGTCCCGTGGCGTGCGTGGTGTCGGCGCGGGGGAGCGATGAGATCTGGCGAACGCCAGAAAGACAAAACCCCTACCTGCTCGCGCAGATAGGGGTTTTGCGAAATGAATCTTGACGATGACCTACTCTCACATGGGGAAACCCCACACTACCATCGGCGATGCATCGTTTCACTGCTGAGTTCGGGATGGGATCAGGTGGTTCCAATGCTCTATGGTCGTCAAGAAATTCGGTTGCCAGTGCGTCTTTGCAGACACGCCAGCCAATTCGGATATGTGATCTTTGTGAGTCGCTTCGAACTTTCGGTTCGTTTCGTCTTCACCACCACAATCTGCAAAGCAGATTGCTTGGGTGTTATATGGTCAAGCCTCACGGGCAATTAGTATTGGTTAGCTCAACGCCTCACAGCGCTTACACACCCAACCTATCAACGTCGTAGTCTTCGACGGCCCTTCAGGGGATTCAAGATCCCAGTGAGATCTCATCTTGAGGCAAGTTTCCCGCTTAGATGCTTTCAGCGGTTATCTCTTCCGAACATAGCTACCCGGCAATGCCACTGGCGTGACAACCGGAACACCAGAGGTTCGTCCACTCCGGTCCTCTCGTACTAGGAGCAGCCCCTCTCAAATCTCAAACGTCCACGGCAGATAGGGACCGAACTGTCTCACGACGTTCTAAACCCAGCTCGCGTACCACTTTAAATGGCGAACAGCCATACCCTTGGGACCGGCTTCAGCCCCAGGATGTGATGAGCCGACATCGAGGTGCCAAACACCGCCGTCGATATGAACTCTTGGGCGGTATCAGCCTGTTATCCCCGGAGTACCTTTTATCCGTTGAGCGATGGCCCTTCCATACAGAACCACCGGATCACTAAGACCTACTTTCGTACCTGCTCGACGTGTGTGTCTCGCAGTCAAGCGCGCTTTTGCCTTTATACTCTACGACCGATTTCCGACCGGTCTGAGCGCACCTTCGTACTCCTCCGTTACTCTTTGGGAGGAGACCGCCCCAGTCAAACTACCCACCATACACTGTCCTCGATCCGGATCACGGACCTGAGTTAGAACCTCAAGGTTGCCAGGGTGGTATTTCAAGGATGGCTCCATGAGAACTGGCGTCCCCACTTCAAAGCCTCCCACCTATCCTACACAAGCAAGCTCAAAGTCCAGTGCAAAGCTATAGTAAAGGTTCACGGGGTCTTTCCGTCTAGCCGCGGATACACTGCATCTTCACAGCGATTTCAATTTCACTGAGTCTCGGGTGGAGACAGCGCCGCCATCGTTACGCCATTCGTGCAGGTCGGAACTTACCCGACAAGGAATTTCGCTACCTTAGGACCGTTATAGTTACGGCCGCCGTTTACCGGGGCTTCGATCAAGAGCTTCGCTTGCGCTAACCCCATCAATTAACCTTCCGGCACCGGGCAGGCGTCACACCCTATACGTCCACTTTCGTGTTTGCAGAGTGCTGTGTTTTTAATAAACAGTCGCAGCGGCCTGGTATCTTCGACCGGCATGGGCTTACGGAGCAAGTCCTTCACCCTCGCCGGCGCACCTTCTCCCGAAGTTACGGTGCCATTTTGCCTAGTTCCTTCACCCGAGTTCTCTCAAGCGCCTTGGTATTCTCTACCTAACCACCTGTGTCGGTTTGGGGTACGGTTCCCAGTTATCTGAAGCTTAGGAGCTTTTCTTGGAAGCATGGTATCAACCACTTCGCACTCTAAAGAGCGCTCGTCATCAGCTCTCGGCCTTGAAATCCCGGATTTGCCTAAGATTTCAGCCTACCACCTTAAACCTGGACAACCAACGCCAGGCTGGCCTAACCTTCTCCGTCCCTCCATCGCAATAACTGGAAGTACAGGAATATTAACCTGTTTTCCATCGACTACGCTTTTCAGCCTCGCCTTAGGGACCGACTAACCCTGCGTCGATTAACGTTGCGCAGGAAACCTTGGTCTTTCGGCGTGCGAGTTTTTCACTCGCATTGTCGTTACTCATGTCAGCATTCGCACTTCTGATACCTCCAGCAAGCTTCTCAACTCACCTTCACAGGCTTACAGAACGCTCCTCTACCGCATCACCAAAGGTGATACCCGTAGCTTCGGTGCATGGTTTGAGCCCCGTTACATCTTCCGCGCAGGCCGACTCGACTAGTGAGCTATTACGCTTTCTTTAAAGGGTGGCTGCTTCTAAGCCAACCTCCTAGCTGTCTAAGCCTTCCCACATCGTTTCCCACTTAACCATGACTTTGGGACCTTAGCTGACGGTCTGGGTTGTTTCCCTTTTCACGACGGACGTTAGCACCCGCCGTGTGTCTCCCATGCTCGGCACTTGCTGGTATTCGGAGTTTGCATCGGTTTGGTAAGTCGGGATGACCCCCTAGCCGAAACAGTGCTCTACCCCCAGCAGTGATACATGAGGCGCTACCTAAATAGCTTTCGAGGAGAACCAGCTATCTCCGAGCTTGATTAGCCTTTCACTCCGATCCACAGGTCATCCGCTAACTTTTCAACGGTAGTCGGTTCGGTCCTCCAGTCAGTGTTACCTAACCTTCAACCTGCCCATGGATAGATCGCCCGGTTTCGGGTCTATACCCAGCGACTAAAGCGCCCTATTAAGACTCGCTTTCGCTACGCCTCCCCTATTCGGTTAAGCTCGCCACTGAATATAAGTCGCTGACCCATTATACAAAAGGTACGCAGTCACCTAACAAAGTAGGCTCCCACTGCTTGTACGCATACGGTTTCAGGTTCTATTTCACTCCCCTCTCCGGGGTTCTTTTCGCCTTTCCCTCACGGTACTGGTTCACTATCGGTCAGTCAGTAGTATTTAGCCTTGGAGGATGGTCCCCCCATGTTCAGACAAAGTTTCTCGTGCTCCGTCCTACTCGATTTCATTGAAAAGAGACTTTCGTGTACGGGGCTATCACCCACTATGGCCGCACTTTCCAGAGCGTTCCACTAATCTCAAATCAACTTAAGGGCTGGTCCCCGTTCGCTCGCCACTACTAAGGGAATCTCGGTTGATTTCTTTTCCTCAGGGTACTTAGATGTTTCAGTTCCCCTGGTTCGCCTCTTGCACCTATGGATTCAGTACAAGATACTCAGCTTATGCTGAGTGGGTTCCCCCATTCAGAGATCTCTGGATCACAGTCTGTTTGCCGACTCCCCAAAGCTTATCGCAGGCTACCACGTCTTTCATCGCCTCTGACTGCCAAGGCATCCACCGTATGCGCTTCTTCACTTGACCATATAACCCCAAGCAATCTGGTTATACTGTGAAGACGACATTCGCCGAAAATTCGTGAGAACTCACAAATTTTACCTTAGCCTGAATTACCAGCAGTGAAACTGGCATTCAGTCTATTTCTATCACATATCCGAATTTTTAAAGAACGATCTGACAAAAGCCAGAAATCAACATTCATCGACGAATGTTCATTTCTAGGTTCTGATCAAGGTACAGCGTAAGTGGTGGAGCCAAGCGGGATCGAACCGCTGACCTCCTGCGTGCAAGGCAGGCGCTCTCCCAGCTGAGCTATGGCCCCGCATATTGGTAGGTCTGGGCAGATTTGAACTGCCGACCTCACCCTTATCAGGGGTGCGCTCTAACCAACTGAGCTACAGACCTATATAGGGTCTTGATCGTCTTCACAATGAATCAAGCAATTCGTGTGGGAGCTCATCAGCAGGCTGATGTCTTCGATTAAGGAGGTGATCCAGCCGCAGGTTCCCCTACGGCTACCTTGTTACGACTTCACCCCAGTCATGAATCACACCGTGGTAACCGTCCTCCCGAAGGTTAGACTAGCTACTTCTGGTGCAACCCACTCCCATGGTGTGACGGGCGGTGTGTACAAGGCCCGGGAACGTATTCACCGCGACATTCTGATTCGCGATTACTAGCGATTCCGACTTCACGCAGTCGAGTTGCAGACTGCGATCCGGACTACGATCGGTTTTGTGAGATTAGCTCCACCTCGCGGCTTGGCAACCCTCTGTACCGACCATTGTAGCACGTGTGTAGCCCAGGCCGTAAGGGCCATGATGACTTGACGTCATCCCCACCTTCCTCCGGTTTGTCACCGGCAGTCTCCTTAGAGTGCCCACCATAACGTGCTGGTAACTAAGGACAAGGGTTGCGCTCGTTACGGGACTTAACCCAACATCTCACGACACGAGCTGACGACAGCCATGCAGCACCTGTGTCAGAGTTCCCGAAGGCACCAATCCATCTCTGGAAAGTTCTCTGCATGTCAAGGCCTGGTAAGGTTCTTCGCGTTGCTTCGAATTAAACCACATGCTCCACCGCTTGTGCGGGCCCCCGTCAATTCATTTGAGTTTTAACCTTGCGGCCGTACTCCCCAGGCGGTCAACTTAATGCGTTAGCTGCGCCACTAAAATCTCAAGGATTCCAACGGCTAGTTGACATCGTTTACGGCGTGGACTACCAGGGTATCTAATCCTGTTTGCTCCCCACGCTTTCGCACCTCAGTGTCAGTATCAGTCCAGGTGGTCGCCTTCGCCACTGGTGTTCCTTCCTATATCTACGCATTTCACCGCTACACAGGAAATTCCACCACCCTCTACCATACTCTAGCTCGCCAGTTTTGGATGCAGTTCCCAGGTTGAGCCCGGGGCTTTCACATCCAACTTAACGAACCACCTACGCGCGCTTTACGCCCAGTAATTCCGATTAACGCTTGCACCCTCTGTATTACCGCGGCTGCTGGCACAGAGTTAGCCGGTGCTTATTCTGTCGGTAACGTCAAAACAGCAAGGTATTAACTTACTGCCCTTCCTCCCAACTTAAAGTGCTTTACAATCCGAAGACCTTCTTCACACACGCGGCATGGCTGGATCAGGCTTTCGCCCATTGTCCAATATTCCCCACTGCTGCCTCCCGTAGGAGTCTGGACCGTGTCTCAGTTCCAGTGTGACTGATCATCCTCTCAGACCAGTTACGGATCGTCGCCTTGGTGAGCCATTACCTCACCAACTAGCTAATCCGACCTAGGCTCATCTGATAGCGCAAGGCCCGAAGGTCCCCTGCTTTCTCCCGTAGGACGTATGCGGTATTAGCGTTCCTTTCGAAACGTTGTCCCCCACTACCAGGCAGATTCCTAGGCATTACTCACCCGTCCGCCGCTGAATCAAGGAGCAAGCTCCCGTCATCCGCTCGACTTGCATGTGTTAGGCCTGCCGCCAGCGTTCAATCTGAGCCATGATCAAACTCTTCAGTTCAATACTGCTTGGGTTTTTAAGAAACCCTAAACTTGGCTCAGCAATCTCAAATGACTATGTGATTTCTCGCATGGCCACTTGTGATGCTGATAATCTTGGCGACTATCAGTCCGTACTCACAAGCACCCACACGAATTGCTTGATTCGATTTGTTAAAGAGCGTTTGGTTAAGAGCCTTTCGTCTCAACCGAGGCGCGCATTCTACGCTTTCCTCATTTGCTGTCAAGCGTTTATTTTGAAGTTTTTTCAAACCGCTTTCTTTCAAAAGCCTTCAACGTCAACGACTTACCGACTGCCTCGCTGCGTTCATCGCTGCGAGGAGGCGAATAATACGTGGTTTGAAATCAGAGTCAACACTTTGATCCAAAAAAACTTTTATCCGCCTCCATGAGCTCACCGGCAACTAATCCGAGCGCAATCGATCTGTAGAGAAACATCCCAGGAGCGCGACACGATGAGCAAAGCGCAGAACGAGAAAACCCCAGGCCTGTCGGCAGATGAAGAGCAGGAAGTCAGCCATAACCAGCCACCCCGCGCAGCAGTACTGCACGAGATCATCCGCGCCCAGGGCGATCAGGAACTGGAACGCACCCTGGCAGCCCTGTGGTGGTCGGCACTGGCCGCCGGCCTGACCATGGGCCTGTCGCTGATGGCGATGGGACTGTTCTATGCACGCCTGCCAGACAACGACAGCAGCCAGGTGATTGCCAGCCTCGGCTACGCTGCCGGTTTTCTTGCCGTGATCCTCGCTCGCCAACAGTTGTTCACCGAAAACACCCTGACTGCCGTGTTGCCGGTAATGACCGCCCCTACCCTCGCCAACCTCGGCCGCCTGATACGCCTGTGGACAGTGGTGCTGATGGGCAATCTCGCCGGCACCTTGCTGGTGGCCTGGGTGATGCTCGAGCTGCCGATCTTCGACAGCAAGACCGATGTGGCCTTCCTCGAAATCGGGCGCAAGGTGATGCACAACGATCCGAGCCAGATGTTCGCCAAGGGCATCATCTCGGGCTGGATGATCGCGACCATGGTCTGGATGATCCCATCCATGGAGAACGCCAAGATCTGGATCATCCTAATGATCACCTACCTGATGGCTCTGGGCGACTTCACCCATATCGTCGTCGGCTCGGTAGAAGTGTCCTATCTGGTCTGGGCCGGAGAGCAGACCTGGCCCAGCTTCTGGCTGGAGTTCGCCCTGCCGACCCTGGCCGGCAACATCATCGGTGGCAGCTTCATCTTCGCCCTCATCAGCCACGCCCAGGTACGCAGCGACAGCGGCAAGCCGCCGTCGAAGCTGCTGGATGATGAACAGGAGTCGCCAATAAAGAAGGGCCGTGAAAGCTGATACTCAGCGCACCGCCACTGCACGCTCGGTGCTGTCGCCTCGCTGACGCAAAGGCCTGGGCTGCCACCAGTTCTGCCCTGCATGGGGCGAATCCAGACTGACGCGCTCGCCCATCTGTGGCGTGCTCAACGGTACCTGGACCTGCGCCGCGAGCGCGACGATGCGCTCGAAAGGCTCCTGCCAGCTGTGCAGGGAGAGATCGAACGTTCCATTGTGGATCGGCAGCATCCAGCGTCCGCGCAGATCCAGGTGCGCTTGCAGGCTCTGCTCAGGCTGCATATGCACATTGGGCCAGGCCAGGTTGTAGGCACCGGTCTCCATCAATGTCAGATCGAAGGGTCCGAAGCGCTCGCCGATTTCGCGAAAGCCTTCGAAATATCCGGTATCACCACTGAAGAACAGGCGCAGCCCTTCATCGATCACCACCCACGACGCCCACAAGGTGCTGTTACTGTCGAACAGGCCGCGCCCAGAAAAGTGCTGCGCCGGTGTGGCGACGAAACGCACGCCTGCGACTTCGGTTTCCTGCCACCAGTCCAGTTGACGCACCTTGTCGCTCGGCACGCCCCACTCGACCAAACGATCGCCCACGCCCAGCGGTGCAAGAAACTGGCCGGTGCTTGGCGCCAGCTGGCGTATGGCCGACTCATCGAGATGATCGAAATGGTCGTGGGACAGAATCACTGCTGCCAGCGGCGGAAGCTGGTCGATTGCCAGCGGCGAAGCGTGGAAGCGCAGCGGGCCGGCCCATTGCACGGGCGAGGCGCGTTCGGCAAATACCGGGTCTGTAATGAAGAAGTGCCCACGCAGTTTTAGCAATACCGTGGAATGGCCCAGACGCCAGAGGCTGTGCTCCGGGGCATCGAGTACCTGCTGGCGGGTCATCGGCTGCAGGCTCGAGGGATTGGCAGGACGTGTCTCGGGAGGTTTGCGCAGCAGCAGATACTTGAGGCCGATACGCAATTTCTTGAGCACGCCATCCTTGGGCAGCTCGGCCTGGTTGTGAAAACGCCCATCCCTGTAAGGTGCCGGCTCGCCGGCGGGGGAAGCCATGGGGGCCATGAGCAGGAGCACTCCGAGGAGGAACAAAGGCTTCATGCTACCTCACAATGATCGGATCAACCGTGAATTGGCTTGTAAGGTCATTTTTCCGCCGTGAATCATTGTTCAACAATATTCATGCAACTTATGCGATAAACGGCTTCTGCAGAAAAAGAACGATAGACATGATCGACAACAGAAGCGGCAAGGGGCTCTCCTTCGTCAGGCGCATCTATCTGCCGCGGACCATCGGCATGGGCATCGGCCTGTTCAGCGTCATGGCGGCACTTGCCCCGCTGCAACCACCCACCTGGGTGTGGCTGCTGATGCTATTCAACGGCCTGGCCTGGCCGCACCTGGCTTATCAATGGGCGATCCGCTCCCCTGCCCCCTACCGCGCCGAACAGCGCAACCTGTTGCTCGATTCGCTGAGCGGCGGTTTCTGGGCCGCGGCCATTCATTTCAATCCGTTGCCGACCGTGACCATCCTGTCGATGATGACCATGAACAACGTCGCTGCAGGCGGCAAGCGCATGGTACTGCGCGGGTTGGTCGCGCAGCTGACAGGCATGCTGCTGGCCATGGCGCTGTTCGGCCCCGGGCTGCAATTGCAAGCCTCGGCATTGCAGGTCTATGCCTGCCTGCCAATGTTGACGCTCTACCCGCTGGCGCTCGGTTGGGTCTGCTATCAATTGGCAATCAAACTGGCCGACCACAAGCGTCGACTGAGCGCCCTGAGCCGCACCGACAGCCTCACCGGGCTGCTCAACCATGGCTCATGGAAAGACTTGCTGCTGCTGAGGTTCCAGATCTGCCACCAGCAGCAGGCCCCGGCCGTGATCGCCCTGATCGACATCGACCATTTCAAGACCATCAATGACACCTTCGGCCACGTGGTCGGCGATTGCGTGCTCCGCCAGCTGAGCCACGAGCTCAAGCGCGTCCTGCGCGACGATGACCTGGCCGGGCGCTACGGCGGTGACGAGTTCTGTCTGATCCTGCCTGCCACCGATCAAGACCAGGCGGGCGTTGCGATGGAGCGCCTGCGTGAGCAGGTCAGCGCCTATCGCAACCCGCAACTGCCGGAATTGCGCATCAGCCTGAGCATAGGCCTCTCGGCCTATCACCCTGGGCTGAAAACGCCCGAGCAGTGGCTTGAAGACGCCGACAAGGCCCTCTACACCGCCAAGCATCAAGGCCGCAACCAGGTCAACGTCGCCCGCAGCGAGGCTGGCCCTCTCAAGCTGGCCTACCCCGACTGAACCTGCTGGCTCAGCGCAGGCTACGCTCGGCGACGATCTCCGGCAGGTCGGTGCGGCGCAGATAGATCCGCAGCGGCTCGCCAATGTTCAGGCGATCGTCCACATGCTGTCGCAGCAACAGTGCCAGACGCTCACGGCAGAGCGCCATGCGCCGCCCCGACTCGGGACGCCAGACGAACTCGCTGCAGGGCGTGATGCTCGCATCCGCGACATCCATACCGAATGCGTCCTCGGAAAAGCGCACGATATGCGTGCCACGCTTGCCGTGAAAACCGACGAAGCCGTTGAGCTGCTCGGCAGCTGTGCAGATATCCTGGGATGTAATGGCCATGACGTTACCTCGCAAAGAAATCGGAAGGAACGCACGCCAGGCGGGAACGGTTGCCTCTATCGGGCAACGCGCAGATCGTTTGTTGCGCAGCCTAACGCAACCTGCGCCGCCTTCGCCAAGGTTTTTCAGCGAGCGCCGGACACTGCCGGATCGAGCTGATCGGTCAACAGCGCCTCCATCCATCCCATGAACGCCTGTACCCGGCGCGGAACATGCCGCTGGCGCAGGTACAGCATCGTCACCGGCATGGCCCGGGCCTGCCAAGGTTCGAGCACCCGTACCAGATCACCGCGCCGCACGTCCTCGGCAACACCCGCCGCTGGAACCTGGATCAGCCCCAGGCCGGCCAGGCCCGCGGCCGAATACGCCACGGCATTGTTCACCGTGAGCACACCCCCCATGGCCAGAAAACGCGATTGCCCGTCGACTTCGTACTCGAACCCCGGACTCTGCGCACCGAGCCTGGAGACGTAGTGCACGAGCTGATGCGTCGCCAGATCGTCCAGCGTGTGCGGCACGCCATGCCGGGCAAGGTATTCGGGGCTGGCGCAGTTGCACATGGTCATGCGCCCCAGCGGCCGGGCGGCAACATCCGGGTCACCCAATTCGCCCACCCGCAGTACGCAGTCAAAGCCACCTTGCAGCAGGTCGACACGCTGGTCGGTGCAACTGAGCTCCACTTCCAGGCGCGGATAGCGCAACAGAAAGCCTGAAAGGGCCGGCATCACCACCTTGCGCGCCATCATGGTCGGCATGTCGATACGCAGACGCCCGGCCAGCTCGGCCTCGTCGCTGCGAAACAGGCTCTCGATCTCGTCCATGCCTGACAGCAAATCCTTGCTGCGCTCGTAGAGCAGCAGGCCGTCCTGCGTCGCCTGCACGCGGCGCGTGGTGCGGTTGAGCAGGCGCGTGCCAAGCAAGCGCTCCAGTGCCCGGACCTGCTCCGAGACAGTCGAACGTGGCAAGCCAAGACTCTCACCCGCCAGGGTGAAACTGGACAGTTCACTGACCCTGACAAAGGTACGCAACAATTCCAGCTTGTTCATCGAGCCGCCTTGATAGTTCGAATATGGCGAACAGTATTTCCAAAACAGCAGGATTTAACAGCCTTTTGTCGACCAATAACCTGTGAGCACAGACTCCATCGACGAGGTAATCCACATGACCCGTAAAATCGCTCTGCTCACTGGCGCCAGCCGCGGCCTTGGCCGCAACACCGCCGAACATCTCGCGGCCCGCGGCATCGATGTCATCGGCACCTATCACAGCCGGGCCGACGAAGCCCAGGCCCTGGTCGAGCGCCTGGAACAGGCTGGGGTGCGTGCCGCCATGCTGCAACTGGATGTCAGCGACAGCCAAAGCTTCGCCGACTTCGCCGAACGCCTGGCGCACACCCTTGATCAACGCTTTGCCCGCCGACAGTTCGACTTTTTGGTGAACAACGCCGGTGTCGGCATACATGCACTGTTCAGCGAAACCACCGAGGCGCAGTTCGAGCAATTGCTGAACATCCACCTCAAGGGCCCGTTCTTCCTCACCCAACGCCTGCTTCCGCTACTGGCCGACGGGGGGCGCATCGTCAACATTTCAAGTGGCCTGGCACGCTTCTCGCTGCCCGGTTACTCCGCCTACGCGGCAATGAAGGGCGCCATGGAGGTGCTCACCCGCTACCAGGCCAAGGAGTTGGGTGAGCGCGGCATCCGGGTGAACATCCTGGCGCCGGGCGCCATCGAGACCGATTTCGGGGGTGGCACCGTGCGTGACAATCAGCAGGTCAACGCCTTCGTGGCCAGCAATACTGCCCTGGGCCGCGCCGGCCTGCCCGACGATATCGGCGCAGCCATCGCCCTGCTGCTTGAGGAGGGTAATGGCTGGATTACCGGGCAGCGTCTGGAAGTCTCCGGCGGCATGTTCCTCTAACCCAGGCTGCTGCCGCTCAGCGCCTGCTGCAAGCTCGCCAGGGCAGGAATGTCCAGCGCCTGGGCGGCGTAGCACAACCCGACCCGACGCCTCAGCGCCGGGCCGGGCCCTGGTTGCCAGTAGACCCCTGGGTGGCGCTCGGCCAGCGACTGCGGCAACCAGGCCGCGCCCAGTCCGGCGGCGACCAACGCCAACGCGAGTTGCAATGATCCGGCCTGCGCCACCTGCTCACCCTCGCCATATAGCCCCATCAGGCGCTGGTGCGAAGGATGCTGCGGGCAGGTGATCCAGCGACCGTCGGGCTGGCTGCCGGTGGCCATGACCAGGACAAACGATTCTTCCCACAGCGCAAGGAAGAGCTCATCCTCACAGCGCTCGGCTTCATCGGCCAGCCGCGCATCGCCCTCGCAACCGTCCAGCAACGTCAATTGCAGCCCAGGCACGGCCTGAGCCGCAAGACGCACGCATGCTTCGACCTGGGCCGGGGCGATATCGGCCTCGATACCCAGCGCGAGCGGGACACGTTCCTGCTCCTGGCGAAAGCGCAGGCGCAGCGCCTCGGCTTCGGCAACCATGCGGCACGCCTGCGGATACAGCGCCCGCGCGTGCTCGCTGACGTCCACACCGCGGGCCTGGCGCAGGAACAGGCTGACGCCGAGGTCCTCCTCGAGTTGCCGGATGGTCACTGACAATGTCGGCTGAGCCACGCACAGGCGCTGCGCGGCCAAAGTGATGTTGCGCTCTTCGAACACGGCGATGAACGCCTTGAGATGACGAATATCCATAGATAAAACCGATGTCAGCCAGAGGAATAAGCCGTTTTTCATGGTCTGGATCGATGCTTACAATCCTGGCCATCGAAAACGATTATGCCTTGGAGGCGCTCATGAACAAACCTCTGATCATCATCACCGGCGCCAGCTCCGGTATCGGCGCCGCCACGGCCCAGCAATTCTCGGCCGCAGGTCACCCGCTGCTGCTGATCGCTCGTCGCCTGGAACGTCTCGAAGCATTGGCCCTGCCCAACTGCCTGTGTCGCGCCGTGGACATTCGCGACCGTGCCGCGCTGGTGGCGGCGGTGAACGAAGCCGAAGCCGTGTACGGCCCGGCCGATGCACTGGTGAACAATGCCGGCGTGATGCTGCTGGGCCAGGTGCACGAGCAGGATCCTGAGCAGTGGGACCGGATGATCGACATCAACGTCAAAGGCCTGCTCAACGGCGTGCATGCACTGGCCAGCGGCATGGTCGCGCGTCGAGCCGGCACCCTGATCAACGTCAGCTCCGTCGCCGGGCGCAAGACCTTCCCCAACCATGTCGCCTACGTCGGCACCAAGTTCGCCGTGCATGGCCTGTCGGAAAACCTGCGCGAAGAGCTGGCGCCACACAACGTGCGTGTCGTCACCATCGCGCCGGGCGCAGTTGAGACCGAGCTGCTCGGCCACACCACCGACGAGGGCATCAAGCGCGACTACGAGTCGTGGAAAGCCAATGACATGGGCGGCGTAGTGCTCAAGGCCGAAGATGTGGCCGGGGCGATCGTCTGGGCGTACCAGCAGCCGCAACATGTGTGCATCCGCGAGATCGTCCTGGCAGCCACTGCCCAGCAACCCTGATGGCAAGCGATCCCACGGGCACGCCGGGCGTCCGTGGGAGCTGGCTCAGCGCTGCACCTCATCCTCCCGCACCTGCACACTCGCGGTCATCCCGGCGCTGAGATTCACCCCTGCGGGGATCTCGTCCAGCCTGATCCTCACCGGTATCCGCTGCGCCAACCTGACCCAGTTGAAGGTCGGTTCCACCTCCGGCAACAACTGTCCGTCCGGGGTAGAGTTGCGGTCAGTGATGCCCCGGCTGATGCTCTCCACATGCCCATGCATGGCCTCCCCCGCCCCCATCAGCCAGACCTTCACCGGATCCCCGACACGAATGCGCGGCAGCTTGGTTTCCTCGAAATAGGCCTGGATATAGAAGGTCGAGTCGTCCACCAGCGCCATCATCGATTGCCCGGTATTGACGTAGTTGCCTTGGGCCAGTCGCAGGTTGGTGATGTGACCGTCGCGCGGTGCGCGCACTTCGCTACGGGCCAGGTTGATCTTGGCCACCTGCAGTTGCGCTTGCGCCTCGTGCAGTTCACCACGGGCGATGGCAGCGTTGATCTGGGCGTTCTCGCGCAGCTCGGCGCTGATCGCCTCCGGCCCAAGGGCCGTGCGCCGAGCCGCTTCGCGCTCACGCAGGCGCAACTGCTGGGTGCGGGTTTCAGCCACGGCACTGGCCTGGTCGAAAGCCGCCTGGAAGCGCTCGTGATCGATGATCATCAAGACATCGCCGGCCTTCACCGGCTGGTTGTCGTGTACCCGCAGTTCGCGCACCCAGCCGGACACGTCCGGGGCGATCACCACCACATCGGCCCGCACCCGCGCATCGCGCGTCCAGGGGGTAAGCATGTAGTACTGCCAGAGGTGATATCCGGCAAACACGGCAATGGCCACCACGCACAGGGTGACCAGGGTACGTACCGCTGTACGCATGGACTGACTCCTTACAAAGGTCCCAACAGATGTACCACCAACGACAGCACACAGACGAACAACGCCGCATCGAACAGCGCTTCATGCCAGATCCAGCGACCTAGTGGCGTCGCCTGCACCAACCAGCGCAACAGCCCAGTAAGCACCAACGCCATCAACACGTAGATCAGAAACGGGCTGAGCAATACGCCGCCCAGCGCCCACTCACGCAACCCCATGGACTTCCTCCTGCCAACGGCACCACTTGCCCCAGCTCTTCTGCAATTGCAGGACCGCGCCGATAGCCAGGCGCAGCGGGTCGCTCGACGGCTGGCGGCGCAGGGCCTCGATGAACTGTTCGCTGGCGGCATCCAGACGCTGGCCGCGCCCAGGCGCAGGGCCACTGGCCAGAACCGCCTCCAGTTGCTGCAGGTACTGGCGCTCGGCACCGGCCAACGGTACCTGGGCCACCGCCAGGCACATGCGCAGGTGCACCAGTTCGTCACCGATGTCCAAGCCATGCAGGCCATCGTCCCAACGCTTGCGCTCGGCCTCGGGCAACTCGCTGGCATGACGGGCCAACTGCATCAGGCGATCGGCCATGCGTCCACCGAACCAACTGTCGGCGCCCCGCAGGTCGCGATGGGTCAGGCGAACCAGGTCGCTCTGGGTGGCGGCCCTCAGGCGCCGACCCAGCCACTTCGGATGACGCAGCACGACCAACCGAAACGCCAGTACCGCCGCCCCCACACCGATGAGCATGGCCTGGGCGCTGTTGAGCATGCTGGCCACGTCGAAGTGCATGGCGTTCAGAGGCGCCACCAGCACGATGAAATGCAGGCAGTACGAGGTCGCCGTCGGCCCCGTGCGCGGATGGGCCATGCCTAGCGCACCGAAGAACAGCGGTACGCCCATGCCAAGACACAGCAAGGCGAAACTGCTCCATTGTGGCAACAGGATCTGCCCGACGAAAAACGCCACCGGAATCGCCAGCAAGATGCCACGCAGAAAGCTCAAGCCGATCTGCGCGCCGTTCTCGCGGCTGGCGAACAGGCTGCAGACCACGCAGGTCAGTACCAGGCCTCCGGGGGCCGAGGGCCAGGCCGTGGCCAGCCAGAAACTGCTCATGACCAGAAACGCCAACGCACTGCGCGAACCGAACAGCAGCGCCAGCGGCAGGTCGCGATGCGCCGCCAGGCCCAGCGATACGTCCTTGGGCGTTCGCCCCTCCTCTACATCGAGCAGCGCCTGGGTGGCGGCCATGGCGAAGTCCAGCAGCAGGGCCAGGCGCGCCAGGCAGAAATGCTCGGCGGGGCTGATCTGTTCGTCGTGGGCGGCGTCCCAGATACGTTGGCGCAATAACAGAAGGCTGGGCTGATCGGGGTTGGCCAACTGGGTCCGAACCTCCTCCAGCCAGGGCGCCAGGTGCGCCGCTTGCTGTTCGTCGAGCTGACGCCACTGACGACGCACCGAACGCGAAATGCGTAGCAGCACCATCAGCTTCTGGCTCAGGCCACGGATTGCCCGGGCCCGCTGGCGGCCACGACTGCCTTCGAACCAGGCATGCTCACGCTGAACGTCGATGGCGACGATGCGCCCAAGGATGTCAAGCAGCCCCTGGCGCGCCTCGTCTTCTCCGCCGAGCATGGCACTGGCGGTCTGCATGCCGTTCTGCCAGGCCTGCCGCGCCTGGCCGCCGAGTTGCTGCTCGACGCGCATCGGCCAGATCAGCGCGCTGGTGGCTGTGGCGCAGACGATGCCCAGGCAGATTTCGGTGCAGCGCGCCACCGCTTGGTCGAACACTTGCAAAGGGTGGTCGATCGCCGGCAACGCGATGATCGCTGCGGTATAGCCCGCCAACACGAAGGCGTACGCCCAGGCACTGCGTAGCTGGGTTGATGCGGCGGTACAGAGCGCCAGCCACAAGGCGAGGGTCAGCAGGAACAACCACGGGGTCTGGGCGAACAGGCCGATGAACACCACCGACATGAACGTCCCGACCAGGGTGCCGGCCAGTCGCGCCAGCCCCTTCTGCACCACCATGCCCGACAGCGGCTGGGCCACGATGAACGCCGTCATCAAGGCCCAGGCCGGTTGTTCCAACCCCCAGCGCAGCGCCAGCCACAGCGCCAGTCCACCGCCCAGCAGGGTCTTGATGGCGAACTTCAGAGCGGGGCTGGTGGGTGCGAACAGGGCCTGGAGGGTGATGGGCACGAAGCGGACCTTGCGGGGGATCTTGAATAGAACGATAGACAACGAACGGAAGAATAAAATGCAATCAACTAATTAGCTAGCTAATCATCTTTTAAAAAGGCAAAAAAATAGGCGACCGAAGTCGCCCTAAATGCCTTGCGTGCTCGTGTACCGGGAAGGATCAGCGCGATTTGCGCTTGTTCGCATCCTTCCAGATGAAAAGTCCCAGCCCGGCAAAGAACGTCAACATCAACCCGACTGTCACCACACCGGCGATCACCACGTTGTCGAAGAACATGTCGGCCTCCCGATTCGTTGCCGTTGTCCGATGTGTGCAAGGTAACGAATGTGCGGGGAGGAGAAATTGACCAGGGTCAATAGGGCCCGGGACCGGGCACAAGAGGGGGCGCAGGTTTGACCTGCATCAGTTTTCAGCGCTTCTTGGGCTTGCTTTTGCCTTTCTTCTTCTTGCTTTTGCTCAACGGCATGGCCTGTTCGAAGGCCTGGCGCATTTCATCCAGGCGCTTGTCCTTGATGTCGTGGATGCGTTTGGCGCGCTCGGCGCCGAAGTCGATCAGGTTGTCTTGGCTCATGGGCGGGCTCGACTGACAGCGGATGCGCCCATGATGAAGCCTGATGGCGACGCTGAACAGCCCCGTCTCAGACTTCGATATCCACCAGCAACCCCTGACGCGGGCGCTCACCGAGCGGCGCCACCGGCACGGTATTGTCGGCATTGAGTTCATCGCCGGGCATGGCGCTGTAGAGTTCTTCCTGCTCGTCCTGGCGGCGTTGCTGACGGCGCTGCTGCTGGCGGCGTTGTTCCTCACGCAGCCGATAGGCTTCATCCTGCGGGTCGCGCTGCTGCTTGAGGTCGATAGTGCCATCGCTGGAGGCAGGCTGGGCCGGAACCACCGGAGGAATATTGGGGCTCTGCTTGACGGGGTCTTGTTGCGAGGTCACGGGGACGGCACTGAGCGGAATGATCGGCGGCAGCATGAGTCGGTTCTCCTGTAGCCACTGTGTCGGCCAGCCAAGGTGCGCCTTGAGCACATGGGCAAGGGTTTGTGCGGCCGGTCACAATACCGTCTGCAAAGTATAGACCGCGATCATTCGCCTTCGTCGTCGGGATCGTCGTCAGCGGGCTGGCTGGTTTCGCTCCAGGGCCGCTTGTAGACCTGCTGCCAGACCGCGTCCATGTGTTCGCGCAACACCTGCGGCGCGTTCTTCAATGACGCACTGTCCTCGCGCTCGCCGCCGATGGGCTCCTCGCCCGCCGGGCTGATCTGCGACTGACCACTGATGCTGTAGATCGCCTCGCCTTCGCGCATTTCGATACTGATGTCATGCGGGTCGATGCCGCCGCCACAGAAGGCGTGGCTGGCCACGGTGACTTCGGCGACACCATCCTTGTTCAGGTCGGTGACGTCGCTGACATCGGTGTAGAAGTCGACATCCAGGTCCAGCCCCGGGCACGTTGTCTCCTGATCGATCTGCCAGCGTGGCTTGAACGCCTCGCTTTCGCTCGCACGCCCATAGAGCGTGGCCTTGAGCACGACCTTGTCGACTTCCTGTTCGCTGTCGGCATCGGTCGCCTGACCGTCTACACGGCTGAGCACCAGCAGGCCTTCGCCTTCGCGGTCGTGGAAATGCACGCTCTTGAGCGGCGTCTGAACGCCCAGGACTTCCAGTTGCTCGGCCGGAATCGGCGCGAGGATCTCGAACTTCTTCTGGTCACAGGCTGCGAGCAGCGCCAGGCTGCCCACGGCCAGGGAGAGGTTCAACCAGCGGTGCGTGACAGGCATGTTGGCGCGAGGCCCTCGTTGACTAAAGGGTATTCGTCGATGAAGTGGCTGAACGCTTTGGTCCGCCGGGCCTATCCGTTAAGATAGTGCGCTTTTTCATCGCGGGAGTTCAGGCAGTATGGCGCAGCAGTATCAACCGGGGCAACGCTGGATCAGCGACAGCGAAGCCGAGCTCGGCCTGGGAACCATCCTGGCGCAGGATGGCCGCCTGCTGACCGTGCTCTATCCGGCCACTGGCGATACCCGCCAGTACTCGCTACGCAACGCGCCGCTGACCCGCGTGCGCTTCTCGCCGGGTGACCAGATCACTCACTTCGATGGCTGGAAGCTGACCGTGCGCGAGGTCGAGGATGTCGATGGCCTGCTGGTCTACCATGGCCTGGACGGGCAGAACCAGGCGCGTACCCTGCCTGAGACGCAACTGTCGAACTTCATCCAGTTCCGCCTGGCCAGCGACCGTCTGTTCGCCGGACAGATCGACCCGCTGTCGTGGTTCTCGCTGCGCTACAACACCCTGCAGCACAGCAGCAAGCAGATGCTCTCCTCGCTCTGGGGCCTGGGCGGCTGCCGCGCCCAGCCGATCGCCCACCAGTTGCACATTGCCCGTGAAGTCGCCGACCGTATCGCCCCGCGGGTATTGCTGGCCGACGAAGTAGGCTTGGGCAAGACCATCGAGGCGGGCCTGGTCATCCACCGCCAATTGCTGACGGGCCGTGCCAGTCGCGTGCTGATCCTGGTTCCGGAAAACCTTCAGCACCAGTGGCTGGTGGAAATGCGCCGGCGCTTCAACCTGCAGGTGGCATTGTTCGACGCCGAGCGTTTCATCGAGAGCGATGCCAGCAACCCGTTCGAAGATGCCCAACTGGCGCTGGTGGCGCTGGAGTGGCTGGTCGACGATGAAAAGGCCCAGGACGCCCTGTTCGCCGCCGGCTGGGACCTGATGGTGGTCGACGAAGCCCACCACCTGGTATGGCACGAAGAGCAGGCCAGTGCCGAATACGCGCTGGTCGAGCAGTTGGCCCAGGTCATTGCTGGCGTGCTGCTGCTCACTGCAACTCCCGAACAGCTTGGCCAGGACAGTCATTTCGCCCGCCTGCGCCTGCTGGACCCCAACCGTTTCCACGACCTGGCCGCCTTCCGCGCCGAGAGCGAGCACTATCGCCCAGTAGCCGAAGCCGTCCAGGAGTTGCTCGACGAAGGCCGCCTGTCGCCCAAGGCCCACGCCACCATTCACAGTTTTCTTGGCGCCGAAGGCGAGGCCCTGCTGGCCGCAGTCAGCGATGGCGACAGCCAGGCCAGCGCACGCCTGATTCGCGAATTGCTCGACCGCCATGGCACCGGCCGCGTGCTGTTCCGCAACACCCGCGCCGCGATCCAGGGCTTCCCCGAGCGTCAACTGCACCCCTACCCGCTCGCCAACCCCGAACCTTACAGCGCGCTGCCCGCCGGTGAGCGTGCCGAGCTGTACCCGGAAGTGGCCTTCCAGGCCCAGGGCGAAGGCAGCGACGACGAACGCTGGTGGCGCTTCGACCCACGGGTCGATTGGCTGATCGACACCCTGAAGATGCTCAAGCGCACCAAGGTTCTGGTGATCTGCGCCCACGCCGAGACCGCCATGGACCTGGAAGACGCCCTGCGTGTGCGCTCCGGCATCCCCGCGACGGTATTCCATGAAGGCATGAGCATCCTCGAGCGTGACCGCGCCGCCGCGTACTTTGCCGACGAAGAATTTGGCGCGCAGGTGCTGATCTGCTCGGAAATCGGCAGTGAAGGCCGCAACTTCCAGTTCGCCCACCACCTGGTGATGTTCGACCTGCCAGGCGCACCCGGACCTGCTCGAGCAACGCATCGGTCGCCTCGACCGGATCGGTCAGAAACACACCATCCAGCTGCACATCCCGTACCTGCAGGACAGCCCGCAAGAGCGCCTGTTCCAGTGGTACCACGAAGGCCTGAATGCCTTCCTCAACACCTGCCCGACCGGCAGCGCCCTGCAGCACCAGTTCGGCACGCGCCTGCTGGCGCAACTGGTCGGCGGCGACAATGCCGCCTGGAGCGCCTTGGTCGCTGAAGCCCGCGGCGAGCGCGAGCGCCTGGAGGCCGAGCTGCACAGCGGCCGCGACCGCCTGCTGGAGCTCAACTCCGGCGGCGCTGGCGAAGGCGAGGCACTGGTCGAGGCGATTCTCGAGCAAGATGACCAGTTCGCCCTGCCTATCTATATGGAAACCCTGTTCGACGCCTTTGGCATCGACAGCGAAGACCATTCGGAAAACGCGCTGGTGCTCAAACCCAGCGAGAAGATGCTCGACGCGAGCTTCCCGCTGGGCGACGACGAAGGCGTGACCATCACCTACGACCGTGGCCAGGCCCTGTCGCGCGAGGACATGCAGTTCCTGACCTGGGAACACCCGATGGTGCAGGGCGGCATGGACCTGGTGCTGTCCGGCTCGATGGGCAACACCGCCGTGGCGCTGATCAAGAACAAGGCGCTCAAGCCTGGCACCGTGCTGCTCGAATTGCTCTATGTCAGCGAGGTGGTGGCACCGCGTAGCCTGCAACTGGGTCGCTACCTGCCCTCGGCCGCCTTGCGCTGCCTGCTCGATACCAATGGCAACGACCTGGCGCCGCGGGTTGCCTTCGAAACCCTCAACGACCAGCTCGAAAGCGTACCCAAGGCCAGCGCCAACAAGTTCATCCAGGCCCAGCGCGATGTCTTGGCCAAGCGCATCGCCGCTGGCGAGGCGAAGGTACTGCCGGTGCATGACGAGCGTGTCGCCGAGGCGCAGCGTCGCCTGGCCGCTGAAGCCGACGAGGAGCTGGCTCGCCTGACGGCGCTCAAGGCAGTCAACCCGAGCGTGCGTGACAGCGAGATCGATGCCCTGCGCAAGCAGCGCGAACAGGGCCTGGCGATGCTCGAAAAGGCCGCGCTGCGCCTGGAAGCGATTCGCGTGCTGGTGGCCGGCTGACAAAACGGCGAGCCCGCTCCCGCAGCGTCGTACATGCAGGAGCGGGCTTGCCCGCGAAGCACGCGCCGCCTCATCTGTTTTTATAACCTTCCGCTATTGACCTCATGTCCAAATGGTAGAGATCAAACTGCCATTAATCAGGAAGGCCTAGCGCCCCTTTCCTATACTCCGGTTTCAACGGTCTCCACCACGCTGTTTGGGGACGAGTGCAAACTCGACGAAGAGACAGGCAATGGAGTGGCTGGGACTTCAATTGTTCGCCGAGCTTCCGGCGAGCGGACAAATCATCCTCGACTGCCGTCATAACCCTTTCCTGGTCATGCTCGCCTACCTGGTGGCCTGCGCTGCATGCTTCGCCACCCTGGACATGGCCGAGCGGCAAAGTCACAGCGAGGCGCTCAACGCCCGCCGCCAATGGCGGATCCTCGGTGCCTGCTGCCTGGCCAGCGGTATCTGGGCCATGCACTTCATCAGCCTGCTGGCGTTCCAGGCGCCACTTGAAGTGCATTACGACATGCCGCTGACCGCCCTCTCGCTGATCATCGCCCTGCTCGCCGCGTGGCTGGCGATGAACAGCCTCGATCGCACTGTGATGCAGTGGCGTCATTACCTGCAGGCTGCGCTGGCGATCGGCCTCGGCATCATCGTGATGCATTACGTCGGCATGGCCGCCCTGCAGACCAGCGCCCTGCAGTACTACCAGACCCCACTGGTGCTCGCTTCGCTGGGCATCGCCGTAGTCACCAGCCTGGCGGCACTGCTGATGGCCCGGCACTTTCGCAGTGGCAGCGGCACCCTGCATCGGGTGATGAAGTACGGCGCCAGCCTGATGATGGCGGCGGGCATCGTCCTCACCCACTTCACGGGCATGGCGGCACTGTCGCTGGTCATTCCAGACAACATGCCGCTGCAACTGCCCTCGGCCAACAACAGCCTGCAGTTGGGGCTGACCATCGCGTTCATCACCCTGCTGATCAGTGGCAGCAGCATCAGCGCTGCACTGGCCGACAAGAAACTGCAAAGCAAGGAACATGACCTGCGGCGGGTCAATGTGCTGCTCAGCCAGCTCGACCAGGCCCGTGCCTCGCTGCAACAGGCCGCCCACTACGATGCCTTGACCAACCTGATCAATCGCCGCGGCTTCAACCAGGTCTTTGCCGAACGCCTGGCCGAGCAGACTGCAAGCGAAGGCATGCTGGCCGTGATGTTCCTCGACATCGACCATTTCAAGCGCATCAACGACAGCCTCGGGCATGCTGCTGGCGACGAACTGCTCAAGGTGATCGCCGGACACATCAAGGCGGCGACCCGCTCCCAGGACGTGGTGGCGCGCTTTGGCGGCGATGAGTTCTGCATCGTCACCAGCCTGCACAACCGCGACGAAGCCCGTCACCTGGCGCAACGCATCATGCAGCGCATGAAGGAGCCCATCAATCTCGGTGGGCGACGCATGGTCATGACCACCAGTATCGGTATCAGCATCTTTCCCGACGATGGACGCAGCGCCGAGGAGCTGCTGAAGAATGCCGACCTGGCGCTGTACCAGTCCAAGGGTGGCGGGCGCAACAACCTGAATTTCTTCAACAGCAGCCTGAAGACCCGCGCCACGCTCGAATTGCAACTGGAAGAGGAACTGCGCGTGGCACTGCTCGAAGAGCGCGGATTGTGCGTGCATTACCAGCCGATCTTCGACCTGCACAGCGCACGGGTCGCCAAGCTGGAAGCCCTGGTACGCTGGCAGCACCCGCAGCATGGCCTGCTCGGCCCCGACCGCTTCATCGGTATTGCCGAAGCCAATGGCCTGATCGCCGAACTCGATCTCTGGGTACTGCGCCGCGCCTGCGAAGACGTGGCTGAGCTCAACCGCCTGGGCTACGGACACCTCAAGGTCACGGTCAATTGCTCCGCCGTGACACTGGGGCGCGAGGAACTGGCCAGCGAAGTGGAGATGGCCTTGTTCCAGGCCGGTGTGGCTGCTCGCCAACTGGAGCTGGAAGTCACCGAAAACGCCCTGATGGGCGATATCCACCGCACCATCAACCTGCTCAAACGCATCCGCGCCCAGGGCGTGGCCCTGTCGATCGACGACTTCGGCACCGGCTATTCATCGCTGGCCTACCTCAAGCGCCTTCCCCTGGACGTGCTGAAGATCGACCGCTCGTTCATCCAGGATGTGCCAGGCAGCCAGCAAGACCGAGAGATCGTCCAGGCCATCATCATCATGGCCCACACACTGCACCTGCAGGTCGTCACCGAGGGCGTGGAAACCGACGAGCAACGCGCATTTCTCGCCGACCAGGGCTGCGATTTCCTTCAAGGCTACCTGCTCAGCCGTCCGGTACCGTTGACCGACCTGCCGCCGGTGCTGGAGCGGCTCGACAATCTGGACAGCAACTTCATTCCCGAGCGCGGAACAGCTCTACCAGGGTCGCCGGATCGTTTTGCAGATGCCCCTGGCTGCCGTGCAGGCGCATCAGTTGCGCGGCGAGGCCACTGATGGGTGTTGCCGAACCTTGCTCGCGGGAAAACTTCACTGCAGTGTCGAGGTCCTTGAGCAAGGTGCGCACATGCCATTTGACCGGGGTGTAGCGACTTTGCGCCATCTGTGGCGCGAGGATCTGCAGCGGCCGGGAGTCGGCGAATCCGCCGCAAAGCGCTTCGGCGATCAGGCTGGCATCCACCCCTGAACGTTCGGCCAGGGCCACCACCTCGGCAATCACCAGGGCATTGCAGGCAACGATCATCTGGTTGCAGGCCTTGGTCACCTGGCCGGCACCAACCGCCCCCATGTGCGTCACGCGCTGGCCGAGGGTCAGCAACACCGGGCGCACGCGCGCCAGGTCCGCAGCGTCACCACCCACCATGATCGCCAGGGTACCCGCCTCGGCGCCTGGCGTACCGCCGGACACTGGCGCATCCAGCCAGGCCATGCCGCACAGGGCCGCAAGCTCCGCGGCCATGTCACGGGTAGCGGTTGGCTCTAGGCTGGAGAAATCCACCAGCAACTGGCCGCTGCGCCCGCCCTGGGCGATGCCTTGCTCGCCGAACACCACCTCACGGACCACGCCCGTGTCGGCCAGACACAGCAGCACGATGTCAGTGTCACGGCACAACGCCGCCGGGCTCTCGGCCAGGCGTGCGCCAGCGGCGACCAGCTCGGCACACTTCTGCGGGCTACGGTTCCACACGGTCATCGGGTAGCCGGCAGCCAGCAGGCGACGGCACATCGGCAGGCCCATCAGGCCGATCCCGGCGAATCCCAGGGAAGGCAATGCAGTACTCATGAACGACTCCAGGCAAGGATTAAAGAAGCGCGACCTTCGGACGATGCAGTGCAGATGCCAGCGCAAACCCCTAACGACCATAGGGTAAACCCCTATCGCATAGGCAAAAAGCGCACTGCTACAGTCGCCGGATTTACGTAATAGCCAGATGACATATCTTCCGACCGTCCACCACTCCAGGCAAATGGCGCACTATGACCTCCAATAATACTTCTGCCAATGCAGTGCCCGAGCCCTCCACCAGCAGCACCTCGTTGACCCTCGGTGGCGGCCAGGCCACCCGCAACGTCCCCGCGCAATACCTGTACTTCACCGAGAGCGATATCCAGCGCATCCTCGACAACCTCGACGGCCTGCGTGACCTGGTATTCCCGCAGGGCCTGCACGCGGAAGACGAAAGCCAATTGCGTCTGGACCAGCAGTTCCCCTCGGTATGCCTGATCGGCCTGGGGCGCTGTGGTTCGAACATTGCCTTGGACGTGGCGGAACTGGTGTACAACGCGCGCACCTTCTTCCTCAACGAGTTCAACAACGAAGACCGTAACAGGAACGAAGGCGGCTACAGCCCTGCACGCTGGATCCGACAGAACCTGCGCCTGGTACAGAACAAGGGCGCCAAACCGGTATTTCTGGTCGAGCCACTGGTGATGCTCGGCGATCTGGACAAGGACATCGCCGGGCGCATCCGCTTCTCGCGCAAGGGTGAGCGCGGCGGGTTCCTGCGCGACTACAGCAAGATGAAGATTATGGACCTGTCCGAGGTGCACGCCGGCGGCGCCGGCAATGCGCCGATCCTCGGCCAGTACCTGGCCAAGATCATCCTGAACAAGGATACCCAGCGCTTCTCGAGCGCCGACTGGAAACTGATCCACTCCTACCTGATCGATTCCTGCGGCATCAAGGCCAACCAATCGCGCCTGTACTTCTACATCTTCAGCGCCGGCGGCGGCACCGGCTCAGGGATGGCCTCGGAGTTCGGCCTGGCCCAGCAGTACTCGTACATGAACAAGACCTTCGACACCAAGCCGGCTGACGAGAACGACGGCAAGGGCGGGCATTCTTTCGTCTTCGAGCCGATCTTCACCAGCGGCATCTGTGTGCTGCCCAATGCCTCCGACCACCGCAGTGAAATGTCCGAGGCCTTGCACATCAATGCCGGACGCTTGTTGTGCAAATACTTGTCCGAAGAATGGGATTTCTCGTACAACTTCGATAACGAAGACAGCAGCGAAGCCAGCGTCATGGGGCGCATCCGCCCGTGGAACGCCATGATGCTGATCTCCAACGACATCATGCGCTACGCCGAAGAGAGCGATGACGGAACGATCCAGAACATCGACGTCAATGCCATGGAGAAGCACGCCAACCAGTACATCTCCCAGCAGATCTTCAACATCCTCACCGCTCAGGCGGTGACCACCGACTACGACCAGAACTACTTCCGCCGCGCCGGCATCGACATTGGCGAAACCATCCGTCTGGACGCCAACGACCTGTTCATGAGCCTCGCGGGCCCGGTAGCCATCGCCTATGCCGAATCGGTTGTGCCGGAGGCACCCGCGCAGGGCTCGGACAAGTTCAAGGTGTTCGAACGCGAATCGCCGCGCCTGGACATCGACGACCTGTTCTTGCGCTCCATCGACCTTCCCCATTTCAACAAACAGACCCAGGCCATCGAGGGCATCAGCCTGCTGCCCATCGAGTCGCGCCGCTATCGCGCGGCACTGGAGCAGTACCAGGCCTCGGGCTTCGACGCGGCGGCACTGCACGACCTGCATTTCTTCAAGAACTGCTCGTCGGTGGTATCGATCGTGTCGCTGCCCAAGGACTACAAGCTGTCGTACATGGACCTGAACCGGCTCAAGACCCACCTCAACAGCCTGTTCCCCAACACCACGCTCAAGCGCTACGCGTTGGTGATCGGCGCCTCGGCCAACCTGTCGCTGACCACCCTGATCGCCAAGAGCCCATGCCTGTCGGACGACTTCCTGACGCTGATCGTGGCCTTCATCAAGCGCTGCTTCGCGCGCACGCCCTACCGTTTCGACGACACGCTGGACAACGCGATCCTGGAATTCATCACCAGCGAGCATTTCGACGAAGACCGTATCGATGACCTGCTCAACGAGTTCGAGAACCCGGCGAAAATCCTCGATACCAACTGGTATGCGATCAAACCGATGTACGAGAAGAAGTACCGCGAGCTGATCAACGACAAGAGCCGCTTCGTCTCGATCAACGACATCCGCCTGTCGCGCGAATGCGTGAAGAAAGCGGTGAAGTACCTGCGCGAGATCTTCAGGCATCGGATCGGCAAGACCCGGGTGATTTCGCTCAACAGCCATACCGGGCGGGTGGATTACTGAGGGCCGGCATCTGACTCCTGTAGGAGTGGCGGTTCGCCGCTGCGACTTGCCCGCGAATGCGATAGTGACGGTACGGACGCATTCGCGGGCAAGCCCGCTCCTACAGAGGTATTACGCATCCCGTAAACTGTTACCGCACTGGCGAACGCCCCGGCGACCTGTTACTTACTTCCACCTTACGTCAGCGTCAACACGCACCAACAAGGTGCGATCAACTGCTTTTTCGCACTAAAAAAGCCCGCGATTATTCCGCTTTCTTCGCCTGGATCACGATGAACGGCGAAACCACCACCGCCCAGATCTCAGGATCACGGGTTTGCAGGTCTAGCGCCTGCTCTGCAGTGAGCGGTCCGACAACGCCATCATTGCGCCACTTGGCGAAGATTTCGCTGCGATTCTCGGCCATCGCCTCGGCAACGGCGATCAGGTCAAGGCTGGGGTCGACCCAAATCAGGTCACCCTTGGCCCAGAAACGCTCCAAGGCTTTCCACTCGATAATCGCGGTCTCGCCAAGCAATTTGGCATAGAGGGTGCTTGTGTGATCAGTCATGGGGGTTCCTGCCGACAGAATGGCCATTTGAAAAGGCCGGCATTTTTGCAGAAAAACCCGGTTTCAAATACGTAATTTGATCGACGGGCCCCGGTTGTGTGGGGTTGGGCCCGGGATAGAGGCAAAGTGATGGCGCTTTTCTGTATCTTTATGTCGATCATGCGACACCCCGGGAAACAGGCGCTTTTTGCCCGCTTTTCAAGCGCTCGGACAGCGCTCTACACTGTACCGGTACAGTTCCGGGACATGTTCCGGGGGAAGGTGGGCTTGCGACATGGCACGAGCGTGCCGCAAATCCCGCCCGGTCTGTAGCCCTGGCCGCCAGGACTATAAGAATTACAACAGAATGAGTGGAGCACTATGATCAAGATTTCCAAGCTGTTCGCCGCAATGGTCCTGGCCGGGGTAGCCAGCCATTCGTTTGCCGCCGATACCATCAAGATCGGCATCGCCGGTCCCAAGACCGGTCCGGTAACCCAGTACGGCGACATGCAGTTCATCGGCGCCAAACAGGCCATCAAAGACATCAACGCCAAGGGTGGCGTCGACGGCAAGATGCTCGAGGCCAAGGAATATGACGACGCGTGCGACCCGAAACAGGCCGTTGCAGTCGCCAACAAAGTGGTCAACGACGGCGTCAAGTTCGTCATCGGCCACCTGTGCTCCAGCTCCACCCAGCCTGCGTCCGACATCTACGAAGACGAAGGCGTGATCATGATCACCCCCGCCGCCACCTCCCCGGAAATCACCGCCCGTGGCTACAAGCTGATCTTCCGCACCATCGGTCTGGACAGCGCCCAGGGCCCGGCAGCCGGCAACTACATTGCCGACCACGTCAAGCCCAAGGTCGTTGCCGTCCTGCACGACAAGCAGCAGTACGGTGAAGGCATCGCCACCGCGGTCAAGCAGACCCTCGAGAAGAAAGGCACCAAGGTCGCCGTCTTCGAAGGCCTGAACGCCGGTGACAAGGACTTCTCCTCGATCATCCAGAAGCTCAAGCAGAACAACGTCGACTTCGTCTACTACGGTGGCTACCACCCAGAGCTGGGCCTGATCCTGCGCCAGGCGCAAGAGAAGGGCCTGAAAGCCAAGTTCATGGGTCCGGAAGGTGTCGGCAACGACTCCATCTCGCAGATCGCCCAGGGCGCTTCGGAAGGCCTGCTGGTCACCCTGCCGAAGTCGTTCGACGCTGACCCTGAGAACAAGGCCATCGTCGACGCCATCAAGGCTGACGGCAAGGATCCTAGCGGTCCGTTCGTGTTCCCGGCCTACTCCGCTGTCGAGCTGATCGCCAAGGGTATCGAAGCCGCCAAGTCCGAAGACACCGACAAGGTGGCAGCCGCCATCCACGCCGGCAAGTTCAAGACCCCGACCGGCGAGCTGTCCTACGACGAGAAAGGCGACCTGAAAGACTTCAAGTTCGTGGTCTACGAATGGCACTTCGGCAAGCCGAAGACCGAAGTCTCCCCTCAGTAACTGCGTGACTAATAGCTGACCGAGAAGCCCACTGTGCGAGCAGTGGGCTTTGTTTTACGAGGTTCATGGACCTGATTCCCGCGATCCGGGAGCCGGTTCACCTGAAAATCTTAAAACCGTCACCCGCGGTTTCCTGGCTGTGCCCACTGACTTGGCGAAGACCACGAAACGGGCCGGGCCCATCGCCCGCCAGCGAAATGCAAATCAGGTTTTTAGGAGCGCTGTAATGCCTGAGATCTACCATTTCTTCCAACAACTGGTTAATGGATTGACCATCGGCAGCACCTATGCCTTGATCGCCATCGGTTACACGATGGTGTACGGCATCATCGGGATGATCAACTTCGCCCATGGCGAGGTGTACATGATCGGATCCTATGTGGCCTTCATCGCCCTCGCGGGCCTGGCCATGATGGGTATCCACTCGCTGCCGATCCTCATGACCGTGGCCTTCGTCGCCACCATCTGCGTGACCAGTGCCTACGGCTACAGCATCGAACGGGTCGCCTACCGGCCGCTGCGTAACAGCAACCGCCTGATCCCGCTGATTTCCGCCATCGGCATGTCGATCTTCCTGCAGAACACTGTGCTCCTGTCGCAGGATTCCAAGGACAAATCCATCCCCAACCTGATTCCGGGCGCCTTCTCGTTCGGCCCGGGCGGTGCGGAGGAAGTGCTGGTGTCCTACATGCAGGTCCTGGTATTCGTCGTCACGCTGGTGGCCATGACCTGCCTGACCCTGTTCATCTCCCGTTCCCGTCTGGGCCGCGCCTGCCGCGCCTGCGCCGAGGACATCAAGATGGCCAACCTGCTGGGCATCAACACCAACAACATCATTGCCCTGACCTTCGTCATCGGCGCCGCCCTGGCAGCCGTGGCGGCCGTGCTGCTGAGCATGCAGTACGGGGTAATCAACCCCAACGCCGGCTTCCTGGTAGGCCTTAAAGCCTTCACCGCAGCGGTTCTGGGCGGCATCGGCAGCATCCCGGGCGCCATGCTCGGCGGGCTGGTGCTGGGTGTGGCCGAAGCCTTCGGCGCCGACATCTTCGGCGACCAGTACAAGGATGTGGTGGCGTTTGGCTTGTTGGTTCTCGTCTTGCTGTTCCGGCCGACCGGCATCCTGGGCCGTCCGGAGGTTGAAAAAGTATGAACAGAAATCTCAAACAGGCGTTCTTCAGCGCCTTGCTGGTCTGGGCCGTCGCCTTCCCGGTGCTGGGCCTGAAGCTGAGCATCGATGGCATCAGCCTGATCGTGCACAGCCAGGGCAGCTTCACCATCAGCATCATTGCCGTGTGTTCGATACTGATGTTCCTGCGTGTGCTGTTCGACAAGCAGTGGAGCTCCGTGATGGGCGGGCGTTCCGATCGCAAACTGATCCCGCCTTCGGTAAGCAACTTCCTGACCCTGCCCAAGACCCAGCGCTGGATCATCCTGGGCCTGATCGTGGCCGCCCTGATCTGGCCGTTCTTCGGCTCGCGCGGCGCGGTCGACATCGCCACCCTGATCCTGATCTACGTGTTGCTGGGCCTGGGCCTGAACATCGTGGTCGGCCTGGCCGGCCTGCTCGACCTGGGTTACGTCGGTTTCTACGCCGTCGGCGCCTACAGCTACGCCATGCTCTCGCACTACCTGGGCTGGAGCTTCTGGGTCTGCCTGCCGATCGCGGGCCTCATGGCCGCAACCTTCGGCTTCCTGCTCGGCTTCCCGGTACTGCGTCTGCGCGGCGACTACCTGGCGATCGTCACGCTCGGCTTCGGCGAAATCATTCGCCTGTTCCTGCGTAACCTCACCGACTGGACCGGCGGCCCCAACGGCATCAGCAACATCCCCAAACCCGAGTTCTTCGGGCTCACCTTCGAACGCCGCGCGGCAGAGGGCATGCAGACCTTCCACGAGTTCTTCGGGCTGGAATACAACTCGATCAACAAGGTCATCTTCCTCTATCTGGTCGCCCTGCTGCTGGCATTGCTCGCGCTGTTCGTGATCAACCGCCTGCTGCGCATGCCGATCGGGCGTGCCTGGGAAGCGCTGCGCGAAGACGAGATCGCCTGCCGCGCGCTGGGCCTGAACCCTACCGTGATCAAGCTCTCGGCCTTCACCCTGGGCGCCTGCTTCGCAGGTTTCGCCGGCAGCTTCTTCGCCGCGCGCCAGGGCCTGGTGACGCCGGAGTCGTTCACCTTCATCGAGTCGGCGATCATCCTCGCCATCGTCGTGCTTGGCGGCATGGGCTCTCAGTTGGGCGTGATTCTCGCGGCCATCGTGATGATCCTGCTGCCTGAGCTGATGCGTGAGTTCAGCGAATACCGGATGCTGATGTTCGGTGCGCTGATGGTGTTGATGATGATCTGGCGTCCGCAAGGCCTGCTGCCTATGCAACGTCCACACATGGAGCTGCGTCGATGAGCCGCGAAATTCTGCAAGTCAGCGGCCTGAGCATGCGCTTCGGCGGCTTGTTGGCGGTCAACGGCGTGGGCCTGACCGTCAAGGAAAAACAGGTGGTAGCCCTGATCGGCCCGAACGGTGCCGGCAAGACCACGGTGTTCAACTGCCTGACCGGCTTCTACAAGCCAAGTGGCGGCACCATCCTGCTCGACGGCCAGCCGATCCAGGGCCTCGCCGGCCACCAGATCGCCCGCAAGGGCGTGGTGCGGACCTTCCAGAACGTACGCCTGTTCAAGGAAATGACCGCGCTGGAAAACCTGCTGATTGCCCAGCACCGCCACCTGAACACCAACTTCTTCGCCGGCCTGTTCAAGACCCCGGCGTTCCGCCGCAGCGAGAAGGAAGCCATGGAGCGGGCCCAGTACTGGCTGGAGAAGGTCAACCTGACCGAGTTCGCCAACCGTACCGCCGGCACCCTCGCCTACGGCCAGCAGCGCCGCCTGGAAATCGCCCGCTGCATGATGACCCAGCCACGGATCATTATGCTCGACGAACCGGCAGCAGGCCTGAACCCCAAGGAAACCGAAGACCTCAAGGCCCTCATCGGCTACCTGCGCGAATCCCACAACGTGACCGTGCTGTTGATCGAGCACGACATGAAACTGGTGATGAGCATTTCCGACCACATCGTGGTGATCAACCAGGGCACGCCCCTGGCCGATGGCACGCCGGAGGAAATCCGCGGCAACCCTGATGTGATCAAGGCCTACCTGGGGGAAGCGTAAATGCTGAAGTTCGAGAACGTTTCCACTTTCTACGGCAAGATCCAGGCGCTGCACAGCGTCAACGTGGAAATCAACCAGGGCGAGATCGTCACGCTGATCGGCGCCAACGGCGCCGGCAAGTCGACCCTGCTGATGACCCTGTGCGGCTCGCCGCAGGCACACAGCGGCAGCATCAAGTACCTGGGCGAAGAGCTGGTCGGCCAGCCCTCCTCGCACATCATGCGCAAGAGCATCGCGGTGGTGCCGGAAGGCCGCCGCGTGTTCGCCCGCCTGACCGTCGAGGAAAACCTGGCCATGGGCGGTTTCTTCACCGACAAGGGCGATTACCAGGAGCAGATGGACAAGGTCCTGCAACTGTTCCCGCGCCTGAAGGAGCGCTTCACCCAGCGCGGCGGCACCATGTCCGGCGGCGAGCAGCAGATGCTGGCCATCGGCCGGGCGCTGATGAGCAAACCCAAGCTGCTGCTGCTCGACGAGCCGTCGCTGGGCCTGGCGCCGATCATCATCCAGCAGATCTTCGACATCATCGAACAGCTGCGCCGTGATGGCGTGACGGTGTTCCTGGTAGAGCAGAACGCCAACCAGGCGCTGAAGATCGCCGACCGCGCCTATGTGCTGGAGAACGGCAAGGTGGTGATGCAAGGGACTGGTGAGGCATTGCTGACCGATCCGAAGGTGCGTGACGCGTACCTGGGTGGTTGAATGATCAAAGGGCCTGCGGGCCCTTTTTTCATGATCCCGCGAAATACGACACTGGGTGATGACCCTTGTGAAGCCAACGCTCGCTGGGTAACGTGACTCCCCTCGATACCCGCGACCCCGGAGTCCGCACGATGCGTCTCACCCCTCCCCTGCTGCTCGCCGCCCTGCTGCCCCTGTTCGCCGGCTGCCAGATGCTCGCCGAACAACCAAGCGACCCGAACGTCGGCACTACCCGCATGCAAGGCGAACTCAGTGCAGCCAATGGCCAGTTGCTGTTCAAGCCCTGCAGCGAGGCACGTCGCTTCGTGGTCAAGGATGCCGCTGGAACCGGCATCCTGCAGGAAGCCGCCAACCTCGCCAGTGGCCCCAAGACCACGCTGTTCGCCGATATCCGCGGGCGCCTGGCCGGCAGTCGCGAGGCCAACAGTGACGGCCAGCTGGACGTTACCCGGCTGTACCGAGTCGAAGCCTCCGCCAGTGCCTGCGAAGACCCCAACTTCAAGCAACTGACCCTGCGTGCTGGCGGGCACGCACCCGACTGGGACATCAAGGCCAGCGGCAAGGGCATGGTGATCAACCGTGAAGGCAAGGATCCGCTGCCGCTGCCCTTCCTCGAAGAGCAGATGCCCGGCGGCGGCCTGAGCCTGTCCAGCGAAGCCAACGGCCAGCGCGTCGAGCTGTGGGTCGCGCCGCAGCGTTGTGTCGAGCCTGGCACCGGTGCCGTGCGTCACCTGCGCGCCGAACTGCGCATCGATGGCCAGGCCCTGCAAGGCTGTGCCTACTACGGCGGTGCGCGCGACAACTGATCATCGGGTACTTTTATCCTGCCAGTCGGGGCGGCGAACAGCTTATACTTGGCGGTTTGAGTAAAGCCGCCGGCCGCCCATGGCCGGGATACTGGACCCTGCCATGCTACGAATCACCGAACTGAAGCTGCCCCTGGACCATCCCGACGAAGCCTTGCGCGAGGCTATCGTCCAGCGCCTGGGGATCCGCGACGAGCAACTGCTCGGCTTCAACCTGTTCAAGCGCAGCTACGACGCACGCAAGAAGAACAGCGAACTGCTGTTCATCTACACAATCGACCTTGAAGCCAGCAACGAAGCCGAGCTTCTGCACAGGTTCGCCGATGATCGCAATATCAGCGTGGCGCCGGACGTCAGCTACAAGTTCGTCGGGCATGCCCCGGCCGATCTTCAGCAACGTCCGATCGTGGTCGGCTTCGGCCCGTGCGGCATCTTTGCAGGCCTGCTGCTGGCGCAGATGGGCTTCAAGCCGATCGTGCTCGAGCGCGGCAAGGAAGTACGCCAGCGCACCAAGGATACCTGGGGCCTGTGGCGCAAGAGCGTGCTCAACCCCGAATCCAACGTGCAGTTCGGCGAAGGCGGCGCCGGCACCTTCTCCGACGGCAAGCTGTACAGCCAGATCAAGGACCCGCAGCACCATGGCCGCAAGGTGCTCGAAGAATTCGTCAAGGCAGGCGCACCGGAGGAAATCCTCTACATCAACAAGCCGCACATCGGCACCTTCCGCCTGACCAGCATGGTCGAGAAGATGCGTGAGGAGATCATTGCCCTGGGCGGTGAAATCCGCTTCCAGGAGAAGGTCACCGACCTGCTGGTCGATGGCCAACAGCTCACCGGCGTCGTTCTGGAAAGCGGCGAACAGCTGCATTCGCGCCATGTGGTGCTGGCCCTGGGGCACAGTGCCCGCGACACCTTCCGTATGCTCCACGCCAGGGGCGTGTTCATGGAGGCCAAGCCCTTCTCGGTGGGCTTCCGTATCGAGCATCCGCAATCGCTGATCGACAAGGCGCGCCTGGGCAAGTACGCCGGGCACCCCAAACTCGGCGCCGCCGACTACAAACTGGTCTACCACGCCAAGAACGGCCGCTCGGTCTACAGCTTCTGCATGTGCCCGGGCGGTACCGTGGTCGCCGCCACCAGCGAGCCGGGGCGGGTAGTCACCAACGGCATGAGCCAGTATTCGCGCAATGAGCGCAATGCCAACTCGGGCATCGTCGTGGGCATCGACCCTGAGCGTGACTACCCGGGCGGCCCGCTGGCCGGCATCGAGTTGCAGGAACGCCTGGAAGCCCATGCCTATGTCATGGGCGGCAGCAACTACCAGGCGCCGGCGCAACTGGTCGGTGATTTCGTCGCAGGTCGTGCGTCCACGGCGCTGGGCAGCGTCGAACCTTCCTACAAACCAGGCGTCACCCTCGGTGACCTGGCCCCCAGCCTGCCCGACTTCGCCATCGAGGCGATTCGCGAAGCGCTACCGGCCTTCGATCGCCAGATCAAGGGCTACAACCTGCACGATGCAGTGCTGACCGGCATCGAGACACGTACCTCGTCGCCGTTGCGCATTACCCGTGGCGAGGACTACCAGAGCCTGAACCTCAAGGGGCTGTTCCCGGCCGGTGAAGGGGCAGGCTATGCCGGCGGCATCCTGTCTGCGGGCGTCGATGGCATTCGGATCGCCGAAGCGGTCGCGCGCGACATGCTGGGAATCGAGGCCTGACGCCCCGAGCCAGGGCAGTTGCACGGGCTATTGCCGAGTACTGCGGTTCTTGCGGTACTCGGCCACATAGCCCAGCTTGCGGCTCGCAGTCTTGTCCAGTTCCTTGCGGTCAACGCTGTGATAACCACCCAGTTGGCGCGCAGTGAAGCCGCTGTCGCCAACAACTTCGTCTGGGGCCAGCGTCACCATCAACCTGGCGGCTGCGCCAACCGCCTGCCGATAACCGCTGCGCTCATCAAGATCGAAAGCTGCCAGCGGCAACGTTTCCCGCAGCCAGTTGCCCCAGTAGAACTCGAGAAACTCAGGCGCCACGCCACCTGAGCGCGGTTTGTCGTAGCCAACCTTGCGGGCGAAGTACACCAGGGACCGATACGGGTCATCGGCCATATCACTCAAGCCAACATGGGCGGGTAACTGGTCAGGTTTGATCGGCTTGCCGTCAGCGTCGCGCAGCCAGGTCTTGCGGGCCTGCTGCATGCGCTGCCAGAACTGCGCAAGGTCGGTGCTGTCGCTGAAATCGTCGGTAACTCTCACCCAGACCTTCAAGCCACGACCGGCCCACTCGGCGAGGCTGGTGAAACCATGGTGACCATCTGTGAGATAAAGGCGCCCGTCCGGGCCGACGACGACCGTCTTCATGTCGGCCTTGCGAGTACCTATGGGAGCCTCACAGGCAAAGCTGTCGGGATTGCTCAACTCGGCGCCTTTGCCCACCGCGCGAGCCTCGCCCTGCCCGTTGACTTCACAATAGTCATCGAAGGCCCTTTTCGGCTCGGCGGCATAACGACCCAGCTTGTAATAGATCTGATCGAATCCGATGACAGCCTGGGTTGGGTGCAATTGCTCGATGCTGACCTCCAGCAACTGTCCGATGCGGGCAGGCTCGCCATCGGCTCGGACTTGGGCACAGAGCAGAAACAGCGCTAAAACGGTAGTGCAGAAGCGGATCATGGTATTCCTCGCGGTCAGGCAAGCCCCGGAGCACCGGGGCTGCTACATGTCTGGTGCAGGGCTCAGAAAACATACTGCAGGCGCATCGCCACGGCGTCGCCAGAGTCATCACCGGCCTGGTTGCTGATGCCATCGACGTTTGTTTTCACATAATTGGCCGAAACCTTGACCTGATCATTTACATACCAGTTGACGCCCAAGGTGTGCAGCTTCGCCCGGTTATCCAGGTAACCGCGCTCTTCGACTCGCGCGGCATCGAAGCGGTAGAAGACCTCCCAGGCCCCCAGTTGCTTGTCGGACGGCTTGACCTTGTCGAACTTGCCACCGTTGAGTTTGTAACCCCGAGGCTCGCCAGTGAGGGTGTAGGCCAACTGGCCGTAGTACCCCTCAGCTTTTCGATCATTGCGCCTGGTATCCGATACTGCATCGAGATCCCGGCGCAGGTACTCGGCCTGCACCGACAAAGCCCCCTGCGCCCAGGCGGCTTCCAGGCCCCAGACCGCATCACCGTCGTAGGCTCCGGCAACGCCGGGAGCAAGGTCCACGCGGTTACCGTTGACGGCGTCTTCGGAAGTTGCGCGCGCCCCAAGGCGTGAACGGATACGGCCGTTGCTGGCAACGTTGTCGATATCACTCATGGCGTAATTGACACCAAAGTGCAGCACATTGCCAGGCTCGGCCCAAGGAGCGACGACGGCGCGGAGGTTATAGGTGTTGGTGTTCTTGCCGTTCTTGTCTTCCTGCCCCTTGGGGCGATTGACACTGGCGACGCCATAGAACAGATCGGTGCTGGCGCTCAATTGCACGCCCATGCCGTCTGCATGGTCGGCTACCCACGGGGCCAGATCGCCGAGCAGGCTACGCTCCATGGCGGTTGTCCATTTGGAACTGGTAGCTTGCTCCAGCCCGAAGTCGGGATCAAAACGCCCCACCTTGATCGTCACCGGCTCCAGCGCCAGGTAGCTGACAGAGGCTTCCTTCCATGACGTCGCACCGTCGTCGGCGAAATCGATGGAGAACTCATAGGACCAATCACCATAGGCCTTGCCATTGAGCTCCAACCTGGCACGACGCAGGAAAGCCTCGTTCGCGCGCTTGCCGTTCTTGCTATAGAGACCGTCGAACTCACTGTAGTCAGCCTGCAACAGGCCACCTATCTGGAAAGCGAATTGCTTGTCGGTCGTGGCAACTTCAAGCCCCCCCTTGGTCTTGATGACGATATCAGCCCCATCGGTCGTGACGGTACCGGCTGCTGCCTGGGTGCTGATCATCAATCCCAGAACGCCCGCAGCACATCCGAAACGACAGCTTGCCAGGCGGTGAATAGCGTTCATGCAACTTCTCCCAATGTAATGGTTTTCTACCGCCGGACCACAGCCGATCGGTGGCAGCAGAGCCTGTTGGGAGCGCATTACAATTAGGTTTCCTGGAAATAATTAGCTAATAAAATCAAACAATTAATGGGATTTTTTGAAATTTCACCAGCCATATTCTTAAGAGGCAGACACCCAATTCTGTAGAGAGCGGGTGAACGATCCGAGCAGGATGTAGGCCAATGCGCATTCCCCAAGTCCCCCTCCGTGACGCTTGTTTGGAAGAAAAGCGTTCCAGCGCAGATTTCAACGGTGAAACGGCTCGGCAGTCGGCTGAATATTCGTAGAATCCAGAGGGATACCTCCGCCCAGGAGTCAGATAGCCAAAGCGCAATTATTTATAACAAAAAAGAATATAGTTTTTGTTTTAAAGAATATCGCCGCACGTTAGGGTGTACGCCCGTTCCGTTCAAATACGTACTGGAGACGCTCGCCCGTGCGCAGCCTTATCAATCGTTTCCTGCAGCTGGAGTCTGCCAGCGGCCTGCTGCTCATCATCGCGGCGGTCATTGCCCTGATCGTCAACAACTCACCCCTGTCGCACCTGTACATGGGCTTTCTCGACGTTCCTGTCGCGGTGCAGATCGGTGCCCTGCAGATCGCCAAACCGCTGCTGTTGTGGATCAACGATGGCCTGATGGCGCTGTTCTTCCTGCTGATCGGCCTGGAGGTCAAGCGCGAGGTACTCGAAGGCCAGTTGTCCAAGCCCTCGCAGATCATTCTTCCTGCCACTGCGGCGGTCGGCGGCATGCTGGTACCGGCGCTGATCTACTGGTTCATCAACCGTGACAACCCCGCCACACTGGCAGGCTGGGCCATCCCTACCGCGACCGACATCGCGTTCGCCCTTGGCGTGCTGGCGCTGCTCGGCAAGCGTGTGCCGGTATCGCTCAAACTGTTCCTGATGACCCTGGCGATCATCGACGACCTCGGCGCGATCATCATCATCGCCCTGTTCTATTCCGGCGAGCTTTCGAACATGGCATTGATGCTTGCCGGAGCTTGTCTGCTGGCACTGTTGGGCATGAACCGCCTCGGGGTGAAGAAGCTTGCACCCTACCTGATCGTCGGGCTGGTGCTTTGGGTCTGCGTGCTGAAGAGCGGCGTCCATGCCACCCTCGCCGGCGTGGCGCTGGCAATGTTCATTCCCCTGGGCACTGGCGACAAGAAAAATGCCTCTCCACTGCTCACCCTGGAGCACGCGCTACACCCCTGGGTGGCCTACGCGATCCTGCCGCTGTTCGCGTTCGCCAATGCTGGAGTATCGCTGACCAATGCCAGCGCGGAGAGCTTCACGCATTCGGTGCCCATGGGCATCGCCATCGGATTGCTGCTGGGTAAGACGGTTGGTGTGTTCGGCCTGACCTGGATGGCCATCAAGCTGCGCCTGGCCGCCCTGCCCGCGGGCGCCAACTGGGGCCAGGTGTTTGGCGTCGCGATTCTGTGCGGTATCGGTTTCACCATGAGCCTGTTCGTTGGCTCCCTGGCCTTCCCATCCGGGGTCAGCGAGTATGCCGGGGAGGACCGCATGGGTATCCTCACCGGCTCGCTCTTCGCGGCGTTGATCGGCTATGCCGTGACTGCGGCGGCCAGCCGCAAGCGACAAGTATCGGTTGCAACCAGCTGATAGCATCAGGCACAAAAAAACCCCGACCGGCCTCGCCGGATCGGGGTTTTCTTTGCGCTGCGAAATCAGTGAGTGACGCGGCTGGTGCCATCGACGGTCATGATGCGCACACGTTCACCAACGCGGAAGATCTCGTTCTGCTGCACTTGCTGCACATAGGCGCGCATGCTGCCGTCGTCTTCACGCACGGTAATTTCAACGCCTTGGGTGCGGGTCAGGCCTTCTTCAGCGGCCGAGCCTGCCAGGCCGCCGGCCACGGCACCGATCACCGCAGCAACGATACTGCCGCGACCACCCCCTACGGCACTGCCCGCGACGCCACCGACAATGGCACCGGCACCACCGCCGATCGGAGTCTTGGTACCCTCGATCTTGACCGGGCGCAGGGATTCGATCGTGCCCATGCGCACAGTCTGCACGCGACGGGCTTCATCTCGAGAGTAGCTGTCACCGGTCAGGCTGGACTGGCAGCCACCGAGCAACAGCGCCATGGTGGTGAAGCTTGCCACCATCAAAACGGATTTACGCATGGGGAATCTCCATAAGTCAGGTGTCCATTAGACTCCCCGTGTTGATGGGTGTCACGACACAAACGTTATTAAATTGTTTTCATTCAGCTCGAGTACAGGCGCCAAGCAGCTTGCCGCCCACTTCACCAATGAGACCAAGAATAGTCGTGGATTACTTCATCGTCGCAATGACAGGGGGCGCTGGACTGTGTTTTCGCCGCTGAAGGCGGGATGAAGATCAAGCCTTACCGGGTAATGGCGAGGGCCGCAAGCGGCCCCCTGGCAATCACGGAGCCAACCGCTCTCGCTGCCACTGACCATCGACCAGCCGGTAATTGAGGCGATCGTGCAAGCGGCTGGAGCGCCCCTGCCAGAACTCGATCCGCTCAGGTAGCAAGCGGTAGCCACCCCAATGTTCCGGGCAATGCGGCTGAGTGTCGGAGAACCGCGCCTCGGTAGCCTTGACCAAACCTTCGAGCGCTGCGCGATCGGCGATCACTCGGCTCTGTGGCGAGGCCCAGGCCCCCAGCCGACTGCCCAGAGGACGTACCTGGTAGTAGTCGTCCGACTCTTTTGCGCTGACTTTTTCCACTCGCCCTTCGATGCGCACCTGGCGCTCGAGCGCCGGCCAGAAGAACGTCATCGCAGCGAACGGATTGACCAGCAATTGCTGGCCCTTGGCGCTTTCATAGTTGGTGAAGAACGTGAATCCGCGCTCATCGAGCCCCTTGAGCAGCAGCACCCGACAATGCGGACGCCCTTCGCCGTCAACCGTGGCAAGGGTCATGGCATTGGCCTCGACGGGCGGCTGTTCGGTCTTCACCGCGTCGCCGAACCAATGGTGAAACAGTGCGAACGGCTCACTCGGTGCCTGGGCCTCGGCCAGGCCATCACGGGTGTAGTCGCGCCGCATGTCGGCCAGGGATTGAGTCATGGCTGCGTTTCCTTAGACGATCAATTGGTCTTCGCAGGGCTGTTGGCGGCGACTTTCTTGTCGGCAGCAGGCGCCGCTTTCTTGGCTGCGGGCTTGGTTGCCGGCTTTTTCGCGGCCGGCTTGGCTGCAGCCTTGGCGACAGGCTTTTTCGCGGCGGGCTTGGCTGCGGCCTTGGCGACAGTCTTCTTCGCGGCGGGCTTGGCATCAGCGGCCTTGGCGGGTGCCTTGGCATCCTGGGTGGCAACCATCGCCGCAGGTACCGGCGCCGGGGCTGCCTGCTGGTACTTGGCCAGCAAGGCGACCATGGTGTTCTGCGGGGTCAGCAGCATTTCCACACGGCGGTTCAGGGCTCGACCCTCGACGCTGTCATTGGCCGCGCGTGGCATCACGCCACCCATGCCCTTGAGGGTCAGGCGGTCACGCTGCAAGCCGCTCAAGCGGAAGATCGCCGAGACCGACGCGGCACGCTCGAGGCTGAGCTTCTGGTTGGCGACGGCGACACCGCTGGTATCGGCATGGCCAAGTACGAGCACGGCAGTCTTCGGGTCGCCTTCGACGATCTTGGCAACACGGGTGATCGGGCCAAGAGAAGACGGCAGCAGCATGTTCGGGCGGTCCGGGTTGTAGGAGCCGTCGACCGGCAGGGTCACCGCAAGCACGTTGTCACGACGTTCGATTTCAAGCTTGCTGTCTTTGGCGGCCTCGCGCAGCTTCGGTTCGTACTCGTCCAGCCAGGCCTGGGTGGCCTTCTGGTCGATCTTGGGCACTGCCGGCGCCTCGGCCTGCTTGTCGCTCGAGCCGAACGGCCACCACCAGCGGCTGCTGCTTTCAGACTTGGCATCGGCCTGGACGACCTTCTCGGTCACCGCGTCCTTCACGTCCTGTTCGGCAACCTTGTCCGAACCGAAGGGCCACCAGCTGAGGCCGCCGTCCTTCGAAGCGTCCTGGGAGTGGCTGGCGCAGCCGGTCATGGCCAGGCACAGGGCAAGTGCTAAGGTTTTTTGTGAAGACATCAGCGATACACCATGAATTAGAAAGAAATTTTGCCCACACACACGAGGCGTTGGCATTGAGGATAGTCAAAGGAATCGGGCATTACCCGCATTACCCGATCAAAGGCAATTACCCAGTACCCGCACCAGTTTCTGCGCACGGGGGTCCATCAATACGTAGGGGCCCAGGGTATTGGTGACGAAACCGAAGGCCACGTCGTGCTCGGGGTCGGCGAAACCGACCGATCCACCCGCCCCCGGATGACCGAAAGCCCGAGCACCCAGGCCGAAGGTGGCGTTGGCGACATCCGGCTGGTCGAGCATGCAGCCCAGGCCAAAACGGGTCTGGGTCAACAGGGTGCGATCCTGCCCAAGGCTATGCTCGCGGGTCAGTTCATCGAGCAGTTCGGACTCCAGCAGGCTGCCATCGAGCAGGCCGGCATAGAAGCCCGCCAGGCTGCGGGCATTGCCGTGGCCATTGGCAGCCGGTTGCTGCATGCGTCGCCACTCGGGTTTGTTGGTGCTGGTGAGGATCGCTGGCGGATTGGTGAAGGCGCGGGTCGACAACGCCTCGGGCTCGCGCATGGTGACCTGCAGCAAACGCTGGGCTGCGGCATCACCAGGATTACCCTTGCCACGGGCGATATGCGCCACGCGGTGGAACTCCTCATCGGCCAGCCCCACATGAAAATCCAGGCCCAACGGGCGCGCAGTGCGCGCGACGATCGAGTCACCCGGGCCACGGCCATCGGCGCGGCGGATCAGTTCGCCGATCAGCCAGCCATAGGTGATGGCGGCATAGCCATGCTCGCTGCCAGGGGTCCACCACGGCGTTTCGGCCGCCAGGGCGTCGACCATGACCTGCCAGTCGTAGAGGGCCTCGGCCGGCAACAACTCACGGATTGCCGGCAGGCCGGCGCGGTGGCTCAGCAACTGGCGCAGGGTAATGCCGTCCTTGCCCGCCTGGCCAAACTCCGGCCAATAACGGGTCACCGGCACGTCCAGGGCCAGCTTGCCCTCGCCCACCAATTGCAGCGCAGTCACAGCAGTGAAGGTCTTGGTGCAGGAAAACAGGTTGGCGATGGTATCGCTGTGCCAGGCCTGCTGGCCGTCCTTGTCGGCGCTGCCCGCCCAAAGATCGATGACGGTTTCGCCACCAACCTGGATGCACAGCGCCGCGCCACGCTCCTGGGGATCATCGAACAATGCGGCAAACGCGTCGCGCACCGCTTCGAACTTCAGCTCATAGTGACCCTGGATCTGCACCCGCCTACTCTCCGTACGACCTGTCTCACAAAGTCGTGCATTGTTTCAGTAGTTGGCGGGTTTGCCTACTGAATGTGGCTGGAAGGTTGTAAGCAAAACCCCAGAGGTTAGGCGGCCAGTAATGGCCGGAACCCAACTGCTGTGCTCAGGGCGCCTTGACCTCGAGCCCCCTGCGCAATTGCTCCAACGCCTGCTGGTTGCTCCGCCTTACCGCCTCGACAAACCCCGGATAGGCCACGTCGGTGATACCGACCAGGCCCAGATGCCCATTCTCCCCGTCGAGCAAACGCCCGCTGGCTGGCTGGTCGAGGTATTGGAACCAGTGAGCACCCACGATCATCGGTTGAGCCAGGGCTGCCTTGAGGAAATTGCCGTAGGCAGGCCCACGGTCCTCTTCACGCGCGACCTCGAGCGGCCCTGGCCAGAACGGGCCACGGTCACGGGAGCCGAACTGGAACTCCGAGACCAGCACCGGCTTGTCCAGCTCGGCCAACCGGGCGAAGTCGTAGCCGTCCTCGGGCTTGAGGGTATAGAAGTTGAAGCTGAGCACATCGCAGAACTCGGCACAGGCCTTCACTGCCTCAGGTGTACTGATGGCGTAGCGTCCACCCAGCAACAAATGGTTGGGCGCATGCCATTTCAGCGCATCGGAGATGGTCTTGAAGTAGGTCTGTGCAAACACCTGTTGGAAGTACTGATAGTCGCGCTCGATTTCCGGGTGCTCAGGGTTGGGCAGTGGCGCCTCGAAACCGGGGTCCTCCATGAGCTCCCAGGCTTTCAGTTCGATACCCCAAGCCTTCGACAGCCCCTCCTGGTTTCGGTACTTGTCACGCAACTGCTTGAGGAAGGCGCGCTTGGCCGGCACATCGGTGGTCAGGCGCAAGGTGCCATAAGCCAGGCCATACCGCGCCTTGGGATCATCGCCCGGCGCCGCCCAGGCCAGTTCGTTGTCAGCGAAATAACCGATCAGCCACGGGTCGTCGCGATGATCCCGCGCGGCAATGGCCACCGCACGTTCTGTAGCCATGGCAAATCGCGGGTCGAACGGGTCGGGCATGCGCCCCCACCAGTCCATGCCGGTGCTGATACTGGCATAGTCACCGACGATCGACAGCGGCAGGGTGTACGGCATGCGCTTGGCCTGGCTCAGGGCCGGATCGCTCCAGTTACCCAGGGTGTTGAACCCCCAGGCCTGCAAACGATCGAGGCTGTGCACCTGCCAGCGCTCGGCATCGACACCGGCGGCCGGGCAGTCCACCAGAGGCTGCCCCTCGGGCGCGGGGGCGCAGGGCTTGCCATAGGTGCGCTGCAGGTTCGCAGCATAGAAGTCATACCAACGCCCTTGCTTGAAGCCACGCCCTAGGGAAGACGCATTACCGTCGTCATTGTTGCCTTGGCCATAGAACGCCGCGAGCGGGTCGCCCTCCCCAGGCAACCCTTTGAACATCGATTCTCGGCCCGCGACGTAAGTGCGCCCGCCATCGGCGGCCACCGCGTTGACGCCCAGCGAGTAGAACGGGTGCCCCTGCGGGGTCACCAGGAACCAGCGGCCGTCGCGCTTTTCAGTGCGGAAGAAGCCGGTGGCTTCGAAGGTCGGTCCGGCCACCAGGCCGCCGTACGTGTCCAGTTTCTGCTTCGCGCGCTCGGCCAGCCAGGCCTTGAGTTGCTGGCGCTCACGGGCATCGGCGGCCTTGAGTTGCTCATCGTTGACGATTTTTTCCGGCCAGCGACCTCGGGTGGACTGCCCATAGGCATCGATCAAATCGCCGTAGGCCGCCCGGTATGCCTGGTCATCATCCTGTATCCCGACCTTTTCGATCAGCAGGTTCTGCGCGACCTTGGGTCGGGGAATGCTCAGGCTGATCGAAACCACCTGTTTGAGATCTATCTCGCCCGCGCTGCTGGTCAACAGCACGCGTTGCCCTTCGTACGTCCAAGGCATCGGCGGACCGGCACGCATGCCCTGACTCAACGGAGAACTGGCCTTGAGCGGCACCATCACTGTTTGCGCCGGGCCCGCTGGCAGGTCGATGCGGCTGGTGAGCGTACGCCCATCGCTGCCCAGCAGCGTGACATCCACGGTCAAGGCCCAGTCCATCGCACTTTGCAGGCGTAGCGTCAGAAACTGCCCTGTCGACCAGTCCCAGGTCCCTGCCTGCGGGCTGAGGCGCAAGGTCGGACGCTCCACCGGGTTGAATACCACGCGCCGCAGCACTTCGCCTTCGGCTGTTTGCTCCGCGTTGTACTGCGGCATCCCCGTGTCTTCGGTGGTCACGGTGACGACCGAACTCGGGCGTACGAAGCTGAACAACGTCTGCTGGGCTGCCAGCAACGGGGTACTGAACAACAAGGTGAAAACGACGGGCAAGGTACGGCGGATCATGTGGACGTGGCTCTCCTTCAAGGCCCTCATGGACCTGGTCGAGTCATGGACAACGGGCCGGGCATCGTGCTCCGGCCGTTACTGGATCTCCCGCCGGAAGGGCGGCAGCGCATTGAGAATAGCCTTGCCGTAGCGCTGGGTGACCAGGCGTCGATCGAGCAAGGTGATGACACCCCGGTCCTGCTCGGTACGCAGCAGACGACCGCAGGCCTGGATCAGGCGCAGGGAGGCGTCGGGCACGGCGATTTCCATGAACGGGTTACCGCCACGCGCCTCGATCCACTCCGCCAGGGCCGCCTCGACAGGGTCGTCCGGCACGGCGAACGGAATCTTGGCGATGACCACGTGCTCGCAATAAGCACCTGGCAGGTCGACACCTTCGGCGAAACTGGCCAGGCCAAACAACACGCTGTGCTGACCGTCATCGACCCGGGCCTTGTGCTTGTTCAGCGTCTCCTGCTTGGACAGGTTGCCCTGGATCAGCACCAGCTTGCGCCAGTCGCGGTCCAGGCCATCGAACACGTCCTGCATCTGCTTGCGCGAAGAGAACAGCACCAGCGCGCCACGAGCGTCTTCGACGATGTTCGGCAATTCGCGGATGATCGCCGCAGTATGGCCCGCCGCATCGCGCGGGTCGGCGCCCAGGTCGGGCACCCGCAGCAAGCCGGCATCGCCATGCACGAATGGGCTGGGCACGACGCAGGTCACCGCATCACGCGGCAGCCCGGAGCGCATGCGGAAGCGGTCGAACTTGCCCAGCGCAGTCAGGGTCGCCGAAGTGACCAGCGCACCATGGGCAACGCTCCACAGGCTGCGGCGCAGCATTTCGGCGGCGAGAATCGGGCTGGCGTTGACCTCGATGTCGAACAGCGCCCCACTTTCGGCCAGTGTCAGCCAACGCGCCATGGGCGGGCTGTCTTCAGGGTCTTCGGCGGTGAAGGCGGTCCACAGCTCCCAGTTGCCCTGGGCACGGGTGACCAGGCTGCTAAACAGCGGGTACCACTCTTCAGCCTGGTGGCTGGCGATGCCGATATTGACCTCACCGTCCATGCCTTCCTTTAACAGGTCGGCAAGCCGGGTGAACAGATCGTTGAGGCGGGCGAAGCCCTTTTTCAGCTCGATGCCGACCTCGCGGATCTGCTCCGGCACGACGCCCCCCTCGAAGCGGTAGCGCGGACGATCACGCCCTTCCATGTCTTCACCGGGCCGGAAATCGGCAACCTGTTCGCACAGGGTGAACATGAACTGCTGCTGGGTGCGGATTTCCCGCGCCAGCTCCGGCACCTGCTCGATCAGCTTGCCCAGGTCGCCTGGCAACGGGTGCTGGGCCAACAGCTTGGTGAGGTTCTTGGCCGTCTGCTCCAGCCAGTCGGCCGTGGAGCGCAGCCGCGAATAATGGGCGAAATGGCCGATGGCCTTGTCTGGCAGGTGATGGCCTTCGTCGAACACGTACATCGTGTCGCGCGGGTCGGGCAGTACCGCGCCACCGCCCAGGGCCAGGTCGGCCAGGACCATGTCGTGGTTGGTGACGATCACATCGACCTTGCCCATGCCTTCGCGCGCCTTGTAGAACACGCACTGCTGGAAGTTCGGACAATGTCGGCCGGTGCATTGGCTGTGGTCGGTGGTCAGGCGCGCCCAGTCCTGGTCCTCGAGGGTTTCAGACCAACTGTCGCGGTCGCCGTCCCAGCGATTGCCGGCAAGTTTCTCGATCATGCTGTTGAACAGCTTCTGGCTGCGCTCGTCGACTTCGATGTGGAAGCCTTCTTCTTCGAACAGCTGGGCGGTCGCCGACTGGGCGTGGCCCTCCTGCAGCAGCACGTCGAGCTTGGACAGGCACAAGTAGCGCCCACGCCCCTTGGCCAGAGCGAAGCTGAAGTTCAGGCCGCTGTTGCGCATCAGGTCGGGGAGGTCCTTGAAGACGATCTGCTCCTGCAGGGCGACGGTGGCGGTGGCGATCACCAGGCGCTTGCCGGCGGCCTTGGCGGCGGGAATCGCGGCGAGGCTGTAGGCGACCGTCTTGCCGGTACCGGTGCCGGCCTCGACCGCGACCACGGCAGGTTCGCCTGCCCGGCGACCTTCATCATCGCAGGCGATGTCGCCGAGTACCTTGGCCACTTCGGCGATCATCAGGCGCTGGCCGTAACGCGGCTTGAGGCTCTTGGCTTCGAGAAAACGCGAATAGGCGCCCTGGATGGTGGCTTTGAGTTCGTTGCTGATCATGGTCTGCGGGCGCCCGAAGGGCTGGATATATTTTCAGTGTTTCGCATGGGGCGGCTATCATACCCCGCTATTGCCCTTTGTGCCGCATGGAGATCCGGATGCTTGCCTTTGCCCTGCCCTACACACTGCATGTCCTGGCCGCCCTTGTCTGGGTTGGCGGGATGTTCTTCGCCTGGCTGGTACTGCGCCCAGCAACGGTCGCAGCGCTGGAAGGGCCCGCGCGGCTGCGGTTGTGGGTGGAAGTATTCCGACGCTTCTTCGGATGGGTCTGGCTGGCCATAGGGGTGCTGGCGATAAGTGGTATCGGCATGTTGCACCTGCGATTTTCCGGCTTCGAGACCGCGCCCCGCTATGTACAACTGATGATGGGCGGCGGGATCGTGATGTTTGCCTTGTTCCTGCGCGTGCAGGCGCTGCTGCTGCCGGAACTGCGCGCTGCGGTGCAGGCCGAGGACTGGCCGGCGGGTGCCGGGGTGCTGGGCAGGATCCGACGGATGGTGGGGATCAACCTGCTGCTGGGCATTGCCGTGGTGGCAGTGGCCAGCGCTCGCGTCATGTTCTGAAGTCATTGACTCGGGGCCGCAACGCGGCCCTTGGGAATGCAAACGCTTGAGAGCGCAACACGCTCCCCGTCAAAGCCGCTGCAGAATCAACTCCCCCGCGGTACCGGCAAGCCCCGGTTGCCCTGGCAGGCCCGGACGACCGTTGGCACCGGCCTCGGTGCGATACACAAGGCACCCCTTGCTCGCACCACCCTGCCCGGCCTTGCCGGCAGCGCCCGGCTTGCCCGGTGCACCACCATCGAGGCGTACCTGGATACGCTCCTGCGGGAAGTCTGCCGGCAGGGCCAGGCGAATCCGGCCTCCGGCCGCGCCGTCATGCCCATTGCCCCCGTTGTCCCCGTTCGCGCCACGGCTGGCGGTGCCCCAGGTACACCCTCCGGCCGTGCCATTGCCGCCATCGAGGCCGGCATAGCCCGGTGCCCCGGCGCCGCCACGGGCGTCGATCGACAGCTGCTCGGCCTCCAGCGTTTGCAGGCGCAAGTCGAGGTCACGACCGGGACGCGCCGCACGCTCGTAGCTGCCCGGCGCCCCCGGCGCGCTGATTTCACTACCGACACCCAGCACGGCACTGCTCGCTTCGATGCTCAAGGCACTTTGCGCCGGAGCGATGGCGATGCGCGCGTCACGGCCCAACTCGAGGTGGTCGATCTTCAATGTGGTGAGCGTGGCGGGCAACAGCAAGGTCGCCGAATCAGCCACCTGCACGCGCTCCAGGTGCACGCTGGACGCCTTGTTCGGCAGGCGCAGCATCGAATGGGCAGCGACTTCGAGACTCTCGGCCTGGGCCAGCGGGGTGGCCAGCGCGGCCAGCAACATCAACTTACGCATGGCGCGAAGCCTCCTGTGGACGGGGAATGGACATGACATGGAAGATGCCGGTCAGCAGGATCTGCAAGCGATCGAACCAGCGATGGCTGCGCCCCCGCAGGCTGGCGTTGAAGAACAACACCTCCAGCACATGCAAGCCCAGCAGCGTGATGCCTGCCGCATTGATCAGCAGATTGAACGGCAGCGGTTGCGGCATCAACAGATTGACCAGCACCACCCACCAGAAAACCACCGTCAGGGCCTTGCCCAGGCCCAGGATGAACTTCATACCCCGCCCCCCGACTGTCTTGTACTGTCTTTGTTATGTGCGCGCGGCCCGTTCGAGCGGGCCGTGCGCACAACAGTACCGCCGCGCCAGGGCGCGCGCCAGAGGCGATTCAGTTCAGGTGCAGTTCCACCCGTCGGTTCTGCGCTCGCCCTTCGTCGGTGTCGTTGTCGGCCACCGGCTCGCTTTCACCGCGACCTTGACTGGTCACCTTGGCCGGCGACAGCCCTTGCCCGATCAGGTACTGCGCAACACTGGCGGCGCGGCGTTCGGACAGGCCCCGGTTATAGTGGTCGGCGCCTACGCTATCGGTATGTCCGATCACCCTGATGGCCGTCACGCTGGGGTCGCCAAGTTTCGGCAACAGCGCTTGCAGGCGCTGTTGGGCTGGGGCCGACAGCTTCGCGGAGTCGAACGCAAACAGCACCTGGCCCTGATCGTCGAGGGTGATCACCTCAGGCGCAGGTGCTGGGGCCTCGGGTTTGGGCGTCGAAGGCGGATACTGCGGGAGCGGGCAGCCCATGTGGTCGACTGCCGTACCTTTGGGGGTGTCCGGGCAGCGATCACGACGGTCGAACACACCATCGCCATCTTCGTCACCATCCTGGGCGTAACAGATCAGGCCACCGGCGATGGCTCCGGCAACACCGGCACCGGTCGCCCAGCTGGAGCTTTCGATCGCGCCCAGACCGCCACCAACCAGCCCGCCGAGCAGGCTGCAGACCGGCCAGGTCCGTTGATTGAGGGGGGCGCTGCCATCACTGTGGGTGGCGCACCCGTTCAGCAGGCTGGAGGCCAGCAGCAGCGACACAGCCGTCTTCGACAAGGTATTCATGGGTCATATCCCCGGTGAATGCGCCCACGCCACGGCTAAAGACGTGGGCGCGGGCGGTCAGCGCTGGATCTTGATCTCGGTGCGGCGGTTCATGGCGCGGCCATCGGCCGTGGCGTTGTCGGCCACAGGCTGGGTCTCGCCCGCTCCCACTACCGAAACGAAGCTGCTGCGCGGTACGCCGCTGGTCACCAGATAGTCGGTCACCGAATGGGCACGACGCTCGGAGAGCTTCTGGTTGTAGCTGTCGGAGCCGACGCTGTCGGTATGGCCGGTCACGCTCAGGCGAGCGCTGGGTGCCTCCTGCTTCAGGCGCGTGGCGATGGTGTTCAGGCGTTCCTTGTCGGTTGCGGTCAGGCGCGCGGAATCGAACTCGAAGTGCACGTCACGGATGACGATGACTTCCTCCTTCTCGACCACGACGACTTCCTCGACCACGGCGACCGGCTCGGGTGGGCAGCCGTTGGCATCGACCTGCACGCCACGCGGGGTGCCTGGGCACTTGTCGCGGCTGTCGGGCACGCCATCGCCATCTTCGTCGCCATCGCCATGGGACCAGCAGTAGCCCGCCGCCAGGCCACCGCCGAGCAACGCGCCCCAGCCGGCCCAGCTGGAGCTTTCGATGGCGCCCAGGGCTGCGCCACCCACGCCCCCGACGGCAGCACACTTCGGCCAGTCGGTTTTTTGCAAACCTGCACAACCAGTCAACACACTGGTGAGCAGAACCAGGGGTATCGCTGTGCGTACTATGCTCATTTTCGTTGCTTCTCCTAGGGGGATCGGTGCAGAACCGATGCTCTGGGAGTAAAGACCGCCTATTCCCTCTCTGCCAGCAATTAGCCACGACGCGATGCTGCGCCTCTTTGCCGTCAGGGCTGGGACCGCTAGTCTTGAGCGACCTGAACGAGGATTGGCAATGACCGACGGTTTTTCCCAGCGTACCCCCCAACAGGCCCTGGCGGCCCTTCTCGAGCGCTTCGCACCCGCGCGCCTGCTGTTGGTCGGCACACGTTTCCCGGCCCTGGAGGCCTTCGCCGCAGCCCATCCGACGGTGCAACTGTCGGTGGCTGCGCCCGGTCCGTTGCCTGCCGACCTGGCGGCGCAACGCTTCGACCTCGCGGTGCTGGTCGATTGCCTCGAGCACTTGCCCAAACGCAGCGGGCTGGAACTGCTCGGCGGCATTCGCAATCTGAATGCCAGCAAGGTCGCGGTGCTGGCCGACCTGGCCGCCTGTGGCTGGCAGGACACCGACTTCTTCGCCCTGGCGCTGTCGGCCAGCGAGAAATTCCGTCGCGACGAGCAGGTACTGAGCCTGTTCACCTATGATCTACATGACTACAAGCAAGTCCCGGACTGGCTCAATGCCAAGTTCTGGGCGAATCCGCAAAACTTTGGCAAGTACTGGTGGTGATTTCATGAGTGTCTCGGTCTGCCCCTGTGGCAGCGGCAATCTTCTCGACGCATGCTGCGGGCACTACCATGCCGGCACCCCGGCACCGGATGCCCAGACGCTGATGCGCTCGCGCTACAGCGCCTATGTGCTGGGGCTGGTGGATTACCTGGTAGCCACCACGCTTCCCGCCCAGCAGGCCGGGCTGGACCGCGCCGGCATTGCCGCCTGGAGTGCACAGAGCACCTGGCTGGGGTTGGAGGTGGAAAGTGCGCAGGTCCTGGGTGGGCAACCGGAACATGCGTTCGTCACCTTCACGGCACGCTGGCACGACCAGCAGGGCGACCACCAGCACCGCGAGCGCTCGGCTTTCGTGCAGAACGCCGGGCGCTGGTACTTCATCGATCCGACCGTCGAGCTCAAGGCGGGGCGCAACGACCCCTGCCCCTGCGCCAGCGGGCAGAAGTTCAAGAAATGCTGCGCCAGCTACCTCGGTAACCGATGATGAGCGCCCTGGCCCGACTGCTCCTGCTTGGCCTCACCCTGGCCTTGCTGGGTGGCTGTGCGGGATGGGGCGGCAACCACTGGCGCGAGCCTGAGGTGCACCTGGTCAGGGTGGAAACCGTCAAGGCGCGCCTGCACCAGCAGGAGTTCATCCTGCACCTGCGCATCGACAACCCCAACGACAGCCGCCTGTTCATCCGCAACCTGTCGTACGCAATCCGGCTCAACGACCTGCTGCTGGTGCAGGACGAGACCAGTGTCTGGCGCAGTGTCGGCGGACATGCCCGGCGTACCTTCAAGATCACCGCGCGCACCAACCTGTGGCAGCACCTCAAGCCCCTCGCCAAACTGCTGAAAAGCGGCGATCCGCTGCACTACACCCTGCAAGGCGAACTCAATACCGGCCTGATCAGTCGACGGGACCTGCACTTGTCGCGCAGTGGTGAGATAATCCCCGGCGATCTTCAACCGGAGTAACCCGCAATGACCCAGCAACCCCATGTCCATGGCCCAGACTGCAACCACGGTCACGATCATCACCATGATCATGACCACGGCCATGTGCACGGCCCCCACTGCAACCACGGCCACCAGGAACCGGTGCGCAACGCCCTGAAGGACGTCGGACGCAACGATCCATGCCCGTGCGGCAGCGAAAAGAAATTCAAGAAGTGCCACGGCGCGTAACGCCGCTCCGGGTGGCGTTGCGTTTGCCGCTTGCAGCCCGGCGCGCGCCGCCCTACCTTTAGCGCCTTTCCGACCCCGCCACGCCCCCCAGGAGCCTTCGTCATGGCCGCCCCCGTGTTTCCTCCCTTCCGCCCTCGGTTCGGCACCAGCGCAGTGCTGCTCGGCATGCTCGGGCTCGCCGGCTGCCAGATGGGCGGCTACCAGGACAGCGTGCCACCGACCACCGGCGTCCAGCCACTCAAAGGCCTGGCGCAGAACGTCTCGGTCCGACGCAACGCCATGGGCGCACCGTTGATCGAGAGCAGCAGTTTCCACGATGCGCTGTTCAGCCTCGGCTACGTCCATGCGGGCGACCGCATCGAACAGATGGTCGCCATGCGCCTGCTCGCCCAAGGGCGACTGGCCGAGATCGCTGGCTCCGAAGCCCTGGACATCGACCGCCTGATGCGCGCCGCCAACCTCAAGCAGAGCGCCGGCCAGCTGTATGCCGACGCCTCGCCGCGCCTGAAGCGCTTCTTCGAGGTCTATGCCCGCGGGGTCAACGCCTATCTGTTCCGCTACCGCGACAAGCTGCCGGCCGAACTCGCCCGCAGCGGCTATCGCCCCGAATACTGGAAGCCCGAAGACTCGGCGCTGATCTTCAGCCTCTACGCCTTCAGCCAATCGGTGAACCTGCAGGAGGAACTCTCGGCCTTGATCTTGGCGCAGAAGGTCGGCAGCGACAAGCTCGCCTGGCTGCTGCCAGGTGCACCCGACGAGCCTCTGGCCGAGGGCGAGACCGACAAGCTCAAAGGCATCAACCTGGCCAGCCAGATCCCCGGCCTGAACGACGTCGCTGCCGCCAGCCAGAAGCTTGCCGACCTCGACTTGCTGGGCAGCCCCGGTTCCTCGAACCTGGCCCTGGGCCCTCTGCGCAGCCGCAGCGGCAAGAGCCTGCTGGCCAGCGACAGCCGCGCCGCCTGGGCGCTGAGCCCGGTACAGATTCACACAGGCAAGTACCAGGTCGCCGGCCTGTCGCTGCCCGGCCTGCCGATCGTGCTGGCCGGCTACAACGGCAAGCTGGCCTGGAGCAGCAGCGCGGTGATGGCCGACAACCAGGACCTGTTCCTTGAGCAACTGCGCCGCCAGGGCAGCCAACTCACCTACCTGGCCGACGGCAAGTGGCAGCCGGCCCGCGCGCGTAACGAAACCTTCTTCGTGCGCGGCCAGCGCCCGGTGCGCGAAGTGCTGTACGACACCCGCCACGGCACCCTGCTCGGCCAACCCGGCAACGGCTATGGCCTGGCCCTGCACCTGCCGCAGCTCAAGGACGACAAGAGCCTCGATGCGCTGTTCGACCTGACCCGCGCCAGCAACCTCGAACGCGCCTTCGACAGCACCCGCGAAATCGGCGCCGCTGCGCTGAACTTCGTCTTCGCCGAGCCCGAGCACATTGGCTGGCAGGTCAGTGGTCGTTACCCCAATCGCCGCGAAGGCCAGGGCCTGCTGCCTTCGCCAGGCTGGGACGGACGCTTCGACTGGGACGGTTTCGCCGATGCGATGCTCCACCCCTACGACCAGGACCCGCCCAGCGGCTGGATCGGCCATGCCAACCAGCGCAGCCTGCCCAAGGGCTACGGCATGCAGCTGTCCAGCACCTGGTACTACCCTGAACGCGCGGAGCGCCTGGGCCAGTTGGCCGGTAACGGGCGTCATGACAGCCGTAGCCTGATGGCCCTGCAGAACGACCAGGTCACGCTGCTGGCCGACAAGCTCAAGCGCATGTTCGAGGCCCCGGGCATGGCCCAGCCGCTCAAGCAGGCCATCGATGCCCTGCCCGCCGAGCAGCGCGACAAGGCTCGTGAAGCCCTGACCCGGCTCAAGGCTTTCGATGGCCGCCTGAGCCCAGTCTCGGCCGATGCGGCGCTGTACGAACTGTTCCTCCAGGCCGTCACCCGCCAGACCTTCCTCGACGAGCTTGGCCCCGAGTCCAGCCCGGCCTGGCAAGCGTTTGTCAGCAACGCCCGGCTGTCGTACTCGGCCCAGGCCGACCACCTGCTTGGTCGCGAAGACAGTCCGTTCTGGGATGACCGCAGCACGCCGCAGAAAGAAGACAAACCGACCATCCTCGCCCGCAGCCTGGCCGCCGCGGTGGATGCCGGTGTCGCACAGATTGGCGCCGACCGGCGTGCCTGGCAATGGGGCAAGCTGCACCAGTACCGCTGGCCAGCACCGAACTACTACGGGCTCGGCGACACCGTCAGCCGCGCGCCGATGGCCACCGGCGGTGACTTCAGCACCCTGGCCCTGACCCCTTACGCCTGGGGCAACGGTTTCGAAACCAGCCTGCCAGCCTCCGCACGCATGGTCGTCGACTTCGGCCAGGCCGAACCGCTGCAGATCCTGACCAGCAGCGGCCAGTCCGGCAACCCCGCCAGCCCTCACTACAGTGACGGCCTGGACGCCTGGTTCAAGGGGCGCTTCATGAGCCTGCCCGTGCAACCGCAGAACTTTGCCCGCGCCTATGGCAGCCAACGCCTGACGCTGGTGCCGGGCAAGTAGGCGGCTACCCCGAGCGGCTCGTCCGGGCCGCTCGTCAGCACCATGTCATCCGAACTTCCGGGCCAGCGCTGCGCTCCTAACTTGTAACCTCAGCCAGCGCGAACGCCATGGACCTCGTCATCGCCCGCCCCGAAGGCCTGTACTGCCCGCCCGGGGACTTCTACATCGACCCCTGGCGCCCGGTTGACCGTGCGGTGATCACCCATGGGCACGGCGACCATGCGCGCACCGGCAACGGCCATTACCTGTGTGCCGAACCCGGCGCCGGTATCCTGCGCAGCCGTCTTGGCCAGGACATCCACCTGCAAACCCTGCCTTATGGAGAACGCCTCCAGCATCACGGCATCACCTTGAGCTTCCACCCTGCCGGCCACGTGCTCGGCTCGGCCCAGGTGCGCCTTGAACACCAGGGCCAGGTGTGGGTCGCCTCGGGCGACTACAAAGTTGAGCCAGACGGCACCTGCGCGCCGTTCGAGCCGGTGCGCTGCCACACCTTCATCACCGAATCCACCTTCGGCCTGCCGATCTATCGCTGGCCCTCGCAGGCCGAGGTGTTCGAAGGCATCAACGCCTGGTGGCGTGCCAATCGGGACCAGGGCAAGGCCAGCGTGCTGTTCTGCTACGCCTTCGGCAAAGCCCAGCGCATTCTCCACGGGCTGGACGCAGGCATAGGGCCGATCGTGGTGCACGGCGCGGTCGAGCCGCTCAACCGCGTCTACCGCGAAGCCGGGATCGCCCTGCCCGAGACCCTGTACGCTGGCGATCTGCCACGCAACGATCCACGCCTGCGCCAAGCCCTGGTGCTGGCACCACCCTCTGCAGGCGGCAGTAGCTGGATGCGCCGTTTCGGCGACTACAGCGATGCCTTCGCCAGTGGCTGGATGCTGCTGCGTGGCACCCGACGCCGGCGTGGTGTCGATCGCGGCTTCGTACTCTCCGACCATGCCGACTGGCCTGGGCTGCTGTGGGCAATCGGCGAAACCGGTGCTGAACGGGTCATGGTCACCCATGGCTCGGTCAACGTGCTGGTGCGCTACCTGTGCGAACAGGGCCTGGACGCCCGAGCCTTCGCCACCGAGTACGGCGAGGAAGACGACACGCCCGCGCCGGAGAGCGCCACATGAAGGCCTTTGCCGAACTCTACCTGCGCCTGGACGCCACCACTTCGAGCAACGCCAAGCTGCAAGCCCTGCGCGACTATTTCGCCGAGGCTCCCGCCGCCGATGCGGCCTGGGCGGTGTACTTCCTGGCCGGAGGCCGCCCGCGCCAACTGGTGCCAACCCGTCTGCTACGCGAGCTGGCCACGCAGTTGGCAGACCTGCCCGACTGGCTGTTCGAGGAGAGCTACCAGGCTGTCGGCGACCTGGCCGAGGCCATTTCCCTGCTGTTGCCCCAGCACCGCCACGATACCGACGAGGGCCTGGCCGTGTGGGTCGAGCAGCACCTGCTGCCCTTGCGCGGGCAACCGGCGGATGAGGTGCGCCAGCGCTTGCCGACACTCTGGGAAAGGTTGGACCGCCCCAGCCTGATGCTCTGCCTGAAGTTGATCACCGGCAGCTTCCGTGTCGGCGTCTCCAAGCTGCTGGTCACCCGTGCGCTGGCGCAGTTGTCGGGGCTGGATGCCAAGCGTGTGGCCCAGCGCCTGGTCGGCTATACCGACCTGGCTCATCGCCCCGTTGCTGAAAGCTACCTGAAGCTGATCGCCCCCGAGTCCGACGACGAACACGCCCAGCGCGGCGGCCAGCCCTATCCGTTCTTTCTCGCCCACGCACTGCAGGCGCCACTGGAACAGTTCGAGACACTGCTCGGCCCGGTCGATGACTGGCAGGCAGAATGGAAGTGGGATGGCATCCGCGCTCAGGTGGTCAAGCGCGAGGGCCAGCTGTGGATCTGGTCACGGGGCGAGGAACTGGTCACCGAGCGTTTTCCCGAGTTGCACAGCCTGACAGAGACATTGCCTGATGGCACCGTGCTCGATGGCGAGATTCTGGTATGGAAGCCCGGCGCCGGCGACGACAGTCTGGCAGTGCAGCCCTTTGCCCTGCTCCAGCAGCGGCTGGGCCGCAAGACCCTGGGCCGCAAACTGCTGGCCGATGCGCCGGTGGTGCTGCAAGCCTACGACCTGCTGGAATGGCACGGCGAGGACTGGCGAAACCGCCCACAGCACGAGCGCCGGGTGCAACTGGAACGCGTGCTGGTCGAGTACCCCTTGGCCCCCGTGCTGCTTTCACCCCTGGTGCAGGCACCGAACTGGATAGCCCTGGCCGAGCAACGTGAGCAGTCGCGCAACCTGGGGGTGGAAGGGCTCATGCTGAAGCGGCGCGATGCCCTGTACGGCGTCGGCCGCACCAAGGACCTGGGCCTGTGGTGGAAATGGAAGGTCGACCCGTTCAGCGTCGACGCCGTGCTGATCTACGCCCAGCGCGGCCATGGCCGACGCGCCAGCCTCTATAGCGACTACACCTTCGCAGTCTGGGATGCCCCTCCAGGAACAGCGCAACGCAACCTGGTGCCCTTCGCCAAAGCCTATTCAGGCTTGAGCGACGAAGAGATGCGCAAGGTCGATGCGATCATCCGCAAGACCACTGTGGAAACCTTCGGCCCGGTACGCAGCGTCACCCCGACGCTGGTCTTCGAGTTGGGGTTCGAAGGCATTGCCCTGTCCAAGCGACACAAGAGCGGCATCGCCGTACGCTTCCCGCGCATGCTGCGCTGGAGGCTCGACAAACCGGTCGAGGAGGCCGACGACCTGGCAACCCTGCAGAGCTTGCTGGGCCCTGTATAGCTGCTTGTACGCACACCAGCATGCACAAAGCCCCGGTTTGTGCTTCTATTTCCAGTCGCCCATGTTCACAGCCCAGCGCAGACCAGGACCCCCATGCATCACTCGACCCACGAACTGCTGTCCCCCGTCCCCGGCATCTGCCGTCAGTTGCACAGCTTTCACTTCGGCCCACGCGGTGGCGGCAAGGTGTACATCCAGGCCTCGCTGCACGCCGACGAATTGCCCGGCATGCTGGTGGCCTGGCACCTCAAGCAGCGCCTGAACGAACTGCACCAGCAAGGTCTGCTGCGCCGCGAGGTGGTGCTGGTGCCGGTGGCCAACCCGGTGGGTCTGGAACAGGTGCTGCTGGACGCACCGTTGGGGCGCTTCGAACTGCAGAGCGGGGAAAACTTCAATCGCAACTTCGTCGACCTGTCCGACAGCATCGGCGACCAGATCGAAAGCCACCTCACGCAAGACCCGGCACACAACCTCTCGCTGATCCGGGAATACCTGCGCCGCGGGCTCGACAGCCACCCCGCCGTCACCCCCCTGCAATCCCAGCGCCTGGCCTTGCAGCGCCTGGCCTGCGACGCCGACATGGTGCTGGACCTGCACTGCGACTTCGAAGCCGTCGAACACCTCTACACCACGCCCGAAGCCTGGCCCCAGGTCGAGCCGCTGGCGCGCTATCTCGGCGCCCAGGCCAGCCTGCTGGCCACCGACTCCGGCGGGCAGTCGTTCGACGAGTGCTTCAGCCTGGTGTGGTGGCAACTGCAGCAGCGTTTTGCCAAGCGTTTCCCGATCCCCATGGGCAGCTTCTCGGTGACCATCGAGCTGCGCGGCCAGGCCGATGTCAACCACGAGCTGGCAAGCCAGGACTGCCAGGCAATCCTCGACTTCCTCACCCACAGCGGGGTGATCGGAGGTCAGCCCGCGGCATTGCCGCCGCTGCGCCAGCCCGCCACCCCGCTGGCTGCCGTGGAGCCATTGATCGCGCCGCTGGGCGGCCTGCTGGTGTTCCACGCAAAACCGGGGCAGTACCTGGAGCCTGGGCAACTGATCGCCGAGGTCATCGATCCGCTCAGCGACCGGGTGACGCCGATCCGCAACGTCCAGGGCGGGCTGCTCTACGCCCGCAGCGTCCGGCGCATGGCCACCACCGGCATGGTGATCGCCCATGTCGCAGGGGAAAAGGTCTGCCGCAGCGGCTATCTGCTGGCCAACTGATCCCGATCAAACCAAAGCACCTTGCGGCCGGTCTGTAGAAGCACAGCCTTCGACGAGACCGGCCGCCGATGCCATCCCCTTCCGACCTCGCCAACACCTGGTTCGCCTCCCGCAACTGGAAGCCTTTCGCCTTCCAGCGCAGCGTCTGGGCGGCGATCCAGCGCGGCGAGTCGGGCCTGATGCATGCCAGCACCGGCAGCGGCAAGACCTACGCCGTCTGGCTCGGCGCCCTGCGCGCTTTCGCACAGTTGCACGACGCACGCCGACCGGCGCCACTCCAGGTGCTGTGGATCACACCGATGCGCGCCCTGGCCAGCGATACCGCGCGCGCGCTGCAAGCACCGCTGGACGAATTGGGGCTGAACTGGACCATCGGCGTACGCAGCGGTGACACCACCAGTGCCGAACGTGCACGCCAGGCCCGGCGCCTGCCCAGCACGCTGGTCACCACTCCCGAAAGCCTCACCCTGCTGCTGACCCGCGAACAGGCTGCCGCCGACTTCGCCAGCCTGCGCCTGGTGGTGGTCGATGAATGGCACGAACTGCTCGGCAACAAGCGCGGCGTGCAGTTGCAACTGGCCCTGGCCCGGCTGCGGCGCTGGCAGCCGCAACTGGTGGTGTGGGGGCTTTCGGCCACCCTCGGCAACCTGCCGCACGCCCTTGAGGTCTTGCTGCCTGCCGGCGGGCGACTGGTTCAGGGCCGTCAGGACAAGCGCATCCTGGTCGACACCCTGGTGCCGAGCGCGATCGAACGCTTCCCCTGGGCCGGGCACATAGGGCTGAAGATGCTCCCCCAGGTCAGCGCCGAGATCGAGGCCAGCGCCAGCAGCCTGGTGTTCACCAACACCCGCGCCCAGGCCGAGCTCTGGTACCAAGCCCTGCTCGAGGCGCATCCCGAGTGGGCGGGACTGATCGCCCTGCACCACGCATCGCTTGCCCGGCACGCCCGTGACTGGGTCGAGCGCAGCCTCAAGCAGGGCACGCTGAAGGCGGTGGTCTGCACCTCGAGCCTCGACCTGGGAGTGGATTTCCTGCCCGTCGAACGCGTCCTGCAGATCGGCTCGGCCAAAGGCATCGCCCGCCTGCTGCAACGTGCAGGCCGCTCTGGGCACGCACCTGGGCGTACCTCACGGGTGACCCTGGTACCAACCCACAGCCTTGAACTGGTGGAAGCGGCCGCGGCACGCCAGGCGCTGGCTGCCGGGCATATCGAGGCACGCTATTCGCCGCGCCTGAGCATGGACGTGCTGGTCCAGCACCTGGTCAGCATGGCGCTGGGCAGTGGTTTCCGACCGGCCGAACTGTTCGAGGAGGTTCGCAGCACCTGGGCCTTTCGCGATCTCGAAGAGAGCCAGTGGCAATGGGCACTGTCATTTGTGCGCAATGGCGGCAGCTCGCTCACCGCCTACCCGGACTACCAGCGCGTCGCAGCGTACCCCGACGGCATCTGGCGCGTGGCCAGCGAGCGCCTCGCCCGGCGTCATCGTCTGGGTATCGGCACCATCGTCAGCGACGCCAGCCTGCAGTTGAAGTACTGGAGCAAAGGGGGCGGCGGCAAGTCGCTGGGCAGTGTGGAGGAATCTTTCATTGCCCGTCTCAAGCCCGGTGACGCGCTGTTGTTCGGCGGACGTATCCTGGAGCTGGTAAGGGTCGAGAACATGACCGCCTACGTGCGCCGCAGCACCGCGCGCAAGGCGGCGGTAGCACGCTGGAATGGCGGACGTATGCCGCTGTCGAGCGAGCTGGCGCAGGCGCTGGTCGAGCGTCTGGATGCAGCAGCCCACGGCCGCTACGAAGGCGCGGAAATGCATGCCGTTCGCCCCCTGCTGACACTTCAGGCGAGCTGGTCGGGCCTGCCCACACAGCGCACATTGCTGGCCGAAACCCTGCACTCGCGCCAGGGCTGGCACCTGTTTCTCTATCCCTTTGCCGGGCGCATGGCCAATCTGGGCCTTGCCAACCTGATCGCCTGGCGGGTCAGCCGCGTGCAGCCGCTGTCGGTATCGATCGCGGTCAATGACTACGGCTTCGAACTGCTCGCAGCAAGCCCTGTGGACTGGGCCGCGCACTTGCCCGATGCACTGGCTGCGGACAATTTGCTGGAAGATGTGCTGGCCAGTCTGAATGCTGGCGAGATGGCGCTGCGGCGCTTTCGTGAAATTGCCCAGATCGCCGGGCTGGTATTCGGCGGCTATCCCGCCGCGCAGAAAAGCACGCGCCAGCTCCAGGCCTCCAGTGGTCTGTTCTACGAGGTGTTTCGCAAGCATGACGCTGGCAATCTGCTGCTGGGCCAGGCGCGTGACGAGGTGCTGCGTGAGGAGCTGGAGATCGAGCGCCTGCATCAGCAGTTGCAAAAAATGTCAGGATTGCGCCTCGATCTGCACGCCTTGCGCCGGCCCGGGCCGCTGGCCTTCGCCCTATTGGTCGAGGGCATGCGCGAAACCCTGAGCACGGAAAAACTGGCAGACCGCATCGCCCGGATGGTGGCGGATCTCGAAAAGGCGGCGAGCCGAACCATGAGCGACCTTGCGGGAACTGAACGGAGGAAATCCTGAACGTGCACCACCTGGCGATCGAACATTGCGGCGAAACGCTGTGGCTGTTACCTGAAAAAGCGCTCTACTGGCCAGCCCGGCGCGCCCTTCTGGTTGCCGACCTGCACATTGGCAAGGCCGCCAGCTACCGCGCCCTGCACCAACCGGTGCCACGCGGTACTACCCAGGCGACCCTGGATCGCCTGGACACGCTCTTGCAGCATTACGATTGCCAGCAGTTGATCGTGCTCGGCGACTTTCTCCACGCACGTAGTGCGCGAGCACCTGCCACCCTGGCCCGTGTAGCTGCATGGCGCGAACGGCACCCAGGGTTACGGGTGGTCCTGGTGCGAGGCAATCACGACCGTCATGCTGGCGATCCGCCGCAGGAGCTCGCCATTGAAGTTGTCGACGAGCCTTTGCTACTGCCGCCATTCGCGCTACAGCACGAGACCGGCGCTCACCCCGAGCATCCGGTGATCGCAGGCCATGTCCATCCGGCGTGCGTCCTGCGTGGTCGTGGCCGCCAACGCCTGCGCCTGGCGTGCTTCATGTTCCACGCAAAGGTCAGCCTGCTGCCGGCGTTCGGCGAGTTCACCGGCGGTTGGACGGTGCAACCAGAGCCCGGCGCCCGCCTGTTCGTCGTGGGCGATCAACGGGTCTGGGCAGTGCCGGCCTGATCAGGCGACTGGCGCCGGAGGCGGCTCGTCGGGCAAGGTCGGCTCGCCCGGCTCCATCGGCGGGTGCTCGCCAGGCTCGGGGGGGTGCGGGGTATCGGGATCAGGCTGGTGCGGGACGCCACCGGCGTGCAGATCCGTCGGCGGATGCGGGTGCGCGAGCAGAGTCCAGGCCATCATGCCGATCTGGTTCGGCTGCAGGACGGCCAGCTTCGCGCTGATTGCAGGATCGAGTTTCATGGGCTGCTCCTGACGAGGGCCGGCGTACGTCATGCACGCCGGGGACTTACCTCGTTGGAGTGGCAAAAGGGGAACTAATTCCCCCAGCTCGTCGGCTCAGGTACGTGGCAGCGTGACGCCGCGCTGGCCCTGGTATTTGCCGCCGCGATCCTTGTACGACACCTCGCACTCTTCATCGGATTGCAGGAACAACATCTGGGCCACGCCTTCGTTGGCGTAGATCTTGGCCGGCAGAGTGGTGGTGTTGGAGAACTCGAGGGTGACGTGCCCCTCCCACTCCGGCTCCAGAGGGGTGACGTTGACGATGATGCCGCAGCGGGCATAAGTGCTCTTGCCCAGGCAGATGGTCAGGACATCGCGCGGAATGCGGAAGTACTCGACAGTACGGGCCAGGGCGAAGGAGTTCGGCGGGATGATGCAGACGTCGCTCTTGATGTCGACGAAGCTGCCGGCATCGAAGTTCTTCGGATCGACGGTGGCCGAATTGATGTTGGTGAACACCTTGAATTCATCGGCGCACCGTACGTCGTAGCCGTAGCTGGAGACACCGAAGGAGATCACCCGGCTGTCCTGTTCGCCCCGCACCTGGCGCTCGACGAACGGCTCGATCATGCCGTGTTCCTGCGCCATGCGGCGAATCCACTTGTCCGATTTGATGCTCATGGCGGGATGTCCTGAAAGTACGAGGTGAAAAAACGAGATGCGCATCTTACCGGTCCTGGCGCGCGCGTTAAAGTTCCCTGCCCCTATCCCGCGTCGGACGGGGGCTGGCCACCCGCCGATCCGAATTTCATCAAAGCCGCTGTTGGCCATTGGCAGCTTGCGGAAAGTGGGGTAAGGTGGCGCCACTGTGCTGCACGTGACACCGAGAATCTGTTTGATGCACGATCCTGATCGGCCCATCGCTGAATTTTCCGCTCTCTTTGCACTCAGTCCCGGCCAGGGCAATTCCTGAGCCGAAATCTACTTTGTCCAAGGAGACAGACACATGTCCAATCGCCAATCCGGTGTTGTTAAGTGGTTCAACGATGAGAAGGGCTACGGCTTCATCACTCCTCAGTCGGGTGACGACCTGTTCGTACACTTCAAAGCCATCCAGGCTGACGGCTTCAAAACCCTGAAAGAAGGCCAGGCTGTTACTTTCGTCGCTACCCGCGGCCAGAAAGGCATGCAGGCTGAAGAAGTTCAAATCGCCTAAGTCGATTTAGCTTCCTCGCTTTCAAAAAAAACCCGCCTTCCGGCGGGTTTTTTTGTGCCTGCACAAAACGACGCAAGCCCAGCAGGAACGGCTTGTGCCGCTCCTGCTGGGCTTGCGTAAACCAGCGGATCAATCTTCGCTGATGGTAATGCTCGGCATTGCCGGCGCCGCCGCTTCCTGTAGCACAATCCGAGCCCCCACCTGACGGGCCAGCTCCTGGTAGACCATGGCAATCTGGCTTTCCGGCTCGGCGATCGCTGTCGGCTTGCCGCTGTCTGCCTGCTCGCGAATCAGCATCGACAGCGGCAACGACGCCAGCAACTCGACACCATACTGCGCCGCCAGCTTCTCACCGCCACCTTCACCGAACAGGTGCTCGGCATGACCGCAGTTCGAGCAGATGTGCACCGCCATGTTCTCCACCACACCGAGGACCGGGATGTTGACCTTGCGGAACATCTCGACACCCTTCTTCGCATCCAGCAGCGCCAGGTCCTGCGGGGTGGTGACGATCACGGAACCGGCTACCGGCACTTTCTGCGCCAGGGTCAGTTGAATGTCGCCAGTGCCCGGCGGCATGTCGATCACCAGGTAGTCCAGGTCGTCCCAGGCGGTCTGGGTCACCAGTTGCAGCAAGGCGCCGGAAACCATCGGGCCACGCCAGACCATCGGTGTGTTGTCGTCGGTCAGGAACGCCATCGACATCACCTCGACGCCATGGGCCTTGATCGGCACGAACCACTTCTGCTCGCGAATCTGCGGGCGGGTGCCTTCGGGGATCCCGAACATCACACCCTGGCTTGGGCCGTAGATGTCCGCATCGAGAATACCGACCCTCGCGCCCTCGCGAGCCAGGGCCAAGGCCAGGTTGGCGGCAGTGGTCGACTTGCCGACGCCGCCCTTGCCCGAAGCCACGGCAATGACATTCTTCACATTGGCCAGCGCAGGCACCTGGGCCTGGGCCTTGTGCGTGGCGATCAGCGTATCGATGCTCACCTGCGCAGACGTCACGCCTTCGAGGTTCTCGATCGCCGTTTGCAATACCTGAGCCCAGCCGTTGCGAAACAGTGCAGCGGCATAGCCCAGCTGCAACTGCACACTGACCTGCCCACCTTGAATGTCGATCGCCCGCACGCAACCGGCGCTGACCGGGTCCTGGTTCAGGTAGGGGTCGGTGTACTGGCGAAGCACGCCTTCAATGGCGGCACGTGTTACGGCACTCATGGAGACTCCCGTGGCATTCCGAAAAAAGTGAATCAGGCGCCTATGCTAACCCGTCAACCGTCAGCAGATGCGTGTGCGGGGTGAAATATATTTCCCAGCCCTTTATAGTGGCCGATCATCCTCAATTTTTACCCGTCGCCAGATAAGTAGCCGAGCCACCATGTCCGAGCCACGCCAGATTCTCGTCACCAGCGCCCTGCCCTATGCCAATGGATCCATCCATCTTGGCCATATGCTTGAGTACATCCAGACGGACATGTGGGTACGCTTCCAGAAACTGCGTGGCAACCAGTGCATCTATGTCTGCGCCGACGACGCCCACGGTTCGGCGATCATGCTGCGCGCAGAGAAAGAAGGCATCACGCCCGAGCAGTTGATTGCCAACGTCCAGGCCGAGCACAGCAGTGACTTCGCCGACTTCCTGGTCGAGTTCGATAACTTCCACTCCACCCACAGCGAAGAGAACCGCGAGCTGTCGAGCCTGATCTACACGCGCCTGCGTGAAGCCGGGCACATCGCCAATCGCTCCGTGACCCAGTACTACGACCCCGAGAAGGGCATGTTCCTGGCCGACCGCTTCATCAAGGGCACCTGCCCCAAGTGCGGGACCGAGGACCAGTATGGCGACAACTGCGAGAAGTGCGGTGCCACCTATGCCCCCACCGAGCTGAAGAACCCCAAGTCGGCGATTTCGGGTGCCACGCCAGTACTGCGCGACTCCCAGCACTTCTTCTTCAAGCTGCCCGATTTCCAGGTCATGCTGCAGCAGTGGACACGCAGTGGCACCTTGCAGGAAGCGGTCGCCAACAAACTCGCCGAGTGGCTGGATTCCGGTCTGCAGGAGTGGGACATTTCCCGTGACGCACCGTACTTCGGCTTCGAGATTCCGGGCGAGCCGGGCAAGTACTTCTATGTCTGGCTGGATGCGCCGATCGGCTACATGGCGAGCTTCAAGAACCTCTGTGACCGCCGCCCGGAGCTGGACTTCGACGCGTTCTGGAACGCAGACTCCAAAGCCGAGCTGTATCACTTCATCGGCAAGGACATCGTCAACTTCCACGCCCTCTTCTGGCCCGCCATGCTCGAAGGTGCAGGTTTCCGCAAGCCGACTGCCGTCAACGTGCACGGCTACCTGACGGTCAACGGCGCGAAGATGTCCAAGTCGCGCGGCACCTTCATCAAGGCGCGCACCTACCTCGACCACCTGCAGCCCGAGTACCTGCGCTACTACTACGCAGCCAAGCTGGGCCGTGGGGTCGACGATCTCGACTTGAACCTCGAGGACTTCGTGCAGAAGGTCAACTCCGACCTGGTCGGCAAGGTGGTCAACATTGCCAGCCGCTGCGCAGGCTTCATCCACAAGGGCAATGAAGGCGTAATGGTTGCTGGCGACGCCGCACCGGAGCTGACCGAAGCCTTCCTGGCCGCCGCACCCTCGATCGCCGAAGCCTACGAGGCCCGTGACTTTGGCCGTGCCATGCGCGAAATCATGGCCCTGGCCGACCGCGCCAACGCCTGGATCGCCGACAAGGCACCGTGGTCGCTGGCCAAGCAGGAAGGCAAGCAGGATGAAGTCCAGGCCATCTGCGCCCAGGGCATCAACCTGTTCCGCCAACTGGTGATCTTCCTCAAGCCGGTACTTCCAGTGCTGGCCGCCGACGCCGAGGCCTTCCTCAACGTCGCACCGCTTGAGTGGAACGACCTGCAGTCGCGCCTGGAAAACCACAAGCTGAACCCGTTCAAGGCCCTGATGAGCCGCATCGAGCCAGCCAAAGTCGAAGCCATGGTCGCCGCCAGCAAGGAAGACCTGCTGGCCGCCGAAGGCAAGGCGCCTGCCGGCAACGGCGAGCTGGACAAGGACCCGCTGTCGGCCGAGATCGAGTTCGACACCTTCGCCGCCGTCGACCTGCGGGTGGCGCTGATCGTCAAGGCCGAGGCCGTGGCCGGTGCTGACAAGCTGCTGCAACTCACCCTCGACATCGGCGACGAGCGTCGCAACGTGTTCTCCGGCATCAAGTCGGCCTACCCGGACCCATCGAAGCTCGAAGGCCGACTGACCATGATGGTAGCCAACCTCAAACCTCGGAAAATGCGCTTTGGTGTTTCCGAAGGCATGGTCATGGCCGCCGGCCCTGGCGGTGAAGAGATCTACCTGCTGAGCCCGGACAGCGGCGCCAAGCCAGGTCAGCGTATCAAGTAAGACCTTCTTGCCCAGGGGATCGTCCGGCGATCCCCTGGCTTGCCTCCTCTTTGGGCATTTCCAATGCCTGCTCCCTGCCGGATAATCGTTCCATCCCCGGCCCTCGGCACCTCCATGAGCGATTTCGTCCTGGTTCTGGTCAGCGCCGCGCTGGTCAATCACCTGATCCTGCACAGCGGCACGCCCGACCGTGCACGCCTGCACCTGCTCGGCCTGTGCAGCGCACTGTCGATGCTGTTGATGGTGCCCGTGGCCCTGTTGCTGCGCCAGCCGCAGCTGGCAGGGCTGCAACTGTTGCTGGCGTTGCCATTGCTGGCGCTGCTGGCGTGGGGCATCCCAACGGCACTGGCGCGCCTGCGCCCTCATTGGCCGTTACAGAACCTGGCGCCGCTGCTGCTGGGTAATGTCGCGGTGCTAGGCTTGCTGTTGCAGTTGGCCACAGCGCAATCCAGCCCAGCCGTTACTGGCGCCTGGGCGCTGGCCCTGGGAATGGGGTTCTGGCTGGCACTGGTATTGTTCGACGACCTGCGCCAGCGTCTCGATCATCCTGATGTTCCCCGCGCTTTTCGCGGCCTGCCGATCGAGCTGATCAGTGCCGGAGTCATGGCCATGGCCTTTTCTGGCCTCAATGGACTGTTCACACAATGAACCTGATTCACCACATCGACGCCCTGCTACCGCAGACCCAGTGTGGCAAATGCGATCACGCAGGCTGTCGACCTTACGCAGAAGGCCTGGCGGCGGGCGAAGCGATCAACAAATGCCCGCCTGGCGGCAGCGAAACCATCGCAGCCCTGGCTCAACTGCTGCAGGTGCCAGTGATCGCCCCGGCCCCCGAGCGCCGCGCGGCGCCAGCGCAGGTCGCCTTCATCCGCGAAGCCGAGTGCATCGGCTGCACCAAGTGCATCCAGGTCTGCCCGGTAGATGCCATCGTTGGTGCCAGCAAGCTGATGCATACCGTGATCGCCAGCGAATGCACCGGCTGCGACCTGTGCCTGGCGCCCTGCCCGGTCGACTGCATCGAGCTGCTGCCACTGCCGGACAACCTGGTGCCGATCGTCGGTGGACTGGCGCAGACCGCCGGGCATTTGGTCGCTCGCAGCCATCGTCGCAATCAGGCACGGCTGCGCCACGAACAACGAACCCTGCGTCTGCAGCGCGAAGAAACGCGCCGCCAGGCCGAGCGCCAAGGCCGAGTTCAGCGCATCACCGGCACGCAAGGGGCTGATCAGGAGAGCGCGCTGAAACGGGCCAAGATCGCTGCGGCCATGAGCCGTGCTCAGTTGAACGCCGCGCGTGGCGCCCTGGGCGCGACAGCGGACCAGGCACAGCATGCGCAGGTCCAGCGACTGGAGGCGGCAGCGCAGAAGGCGCAGCAACAGCTCGATGCGCTAGTGGCCGGACCGGGCCATGCAGGCGCCTGACAGCCGCCAGCGCAATGCCATGGGCCAGGTGCTGCTGGCCTGTGTCCCTGGCCTGCTATGCCTGCTCTGGTTGCAGGGTTGGGGCGTGCTGTTCAACCTGCTGTTGTGCAGCGCAACGGCACTGACCTGCGAGGCGGTATCGCTGTATCTGCGTGGCCAGCCAATACGCCCGTTCCTCAGCGACGGCAGCGCGCTGGTCAGCGCCGTGCTGCTGGCGATCGCCCTGCCCGCCCTGGCTCCCTGGTGGCTGCCGATGACCGCGGTGCTGGTGGCGATCGCCCTGGGCAAGCACGCATTCGGCGGCGTCGGCCGCAATCCGTTCAACCCGGCCATGCTGGGATACGCCTTCGTGCTGCTGAGCTTCCCGCTGCAAATGACCCACTGGCCGACGGGCAACCTCCAACTGGCAGACAGCCTGGGCCTGGTATTAGGCGACGGCTCGCAGATCGATGCCTGGGCCGGCCCCACGGTACTCGACGTGCTGCGCCACAACCGCAGCCTGACTGTCGACGAGCTGTTCGCCAGCAACCCCGGCTTCGGTAACCTCGGTGGGCGCATCAGCGAATGGCTGAACCTGGCATTCCTGCTGGGCGGCATCTTTCTCCTGCAGCGCCGCGTGTTCACCTGGCATGCCCCAGCGGGGCTACTGGGTGCGCTACTCGTCGTCAGCCTGCTGTTCTGGAACGGCTCGGGGTCGGACTCTCACGGCTCACCGTTGCTGCACCTGTTCAGCGGATCGACCATGCTGGCGGCCTTCTTCATCGCCACCGAACCAGTGTCCGGCCCTCGCCTGCCGCTAGCCCGCCTATTGTTCGGCATCGGCTGCGGGCTGCTGATCTACTTGATACGCACCTGGGGCAGCTACCCCGACGGCACGGCTTTCGCCGTACTGCTGATGAACCTGGGAGCACCGGCGCTCGATCGCCTTGCAGCCCGGCGCCAGGCCCTCACATCATGAACGCGAGGCTGCGCGACCTGCTCTACCTTGCCTTGGCCGCCGTTTTGGCCGTCGCCGCCACCCTGGTCTGGCGGCAGTGGACATCTGCGCCCATTGCCGATGCCGCACGAGAGCTGCAAGAACAACAATGGCTGGCGGTGCTGCCCCCACAGCGATACGACAACGATCCACTGCAAGCGCCTCTACCTATTACCAACACTGAACTGCAGCACAGTCGGCTACTGGGCGGCTACCGCGCAACCCTGGTCGGCACTACCAGTGCCATCGTGCTACGCAGCCAGACCCAGGGATATGCTGGCCCCATCATGCTGTCGATCGCCATCGATCCCCATGGCCGCCTGATCGCTACACGGGTGCTGGCACAGGAAGAAAGCCCGGGGCTCGGCGGGCAACTAGGCGACCGTGCGAGCCACTGGATTGAGCAATTCGACCGGCAAGGCGCAGAGGCCAACTGGGCGGTGAAACGCGATCAAGGCGACTTCGACCAGTTGGCCGGCGCCACCGTCACCTCACGCGCAGTGATGGCGGCCTTGCAGGATGCCCTGCGCTACTTCGATGCACATCGCAGCAGTCTGTTGGAGCACACCACCGATGAATAGGTTCTGGCTGCTGGGCAGTGCCCTGGCCCCTTTGCTCGGCGCCACCCAGACCCTGGCGAACGCGCTGGCAATCGGATTGTCGACCCTGTTGCTGGTAGTCGGCCACCAAGCGCTGATGCGACCTCTGCGCCGCATGATCGGTGCCCCGCGGATCATCGCCAGCCTGATACTCGCCGCCGCCCTGGCGAGCTGCCTGCAATTGGGCCTGAACGCCTGGGCGCTCCCGCTGGCGCTGAGCCTGGGCCATTATCCTGCCCTGCTGAGCCTGCACTGCGTCGCTGTGGATGCCCTGGCGCCGCGCACTGCGCGCTGGCCGGCGCTCATCCGGCATCTGCTGGGCCTGATGGGCCTGTACCTGATATTGGGTGCCTGCCGCCAATGGCTGGGACAGAGTGCCGGCATCCACCTGGCGGTCCTGACACCCGGCGCATTGATACTGCTCGGCCTGCTCCTGGCCTTGTACAATCGCCTGCGTCCGGCCCCTGCCACCTCAAGCCGTCAAGGAACGCTTTGACCTCATGAATGCCGCCAAACGCCTGGAGATCTTCCGCAGGCTGCACGAAGACAATCCTGAACCAAAAACCGAATTGGCCTATACCACGCCCTTCGAACTGCTGATTGCCGTCATCCTTTCCGCGCAGGCGACGGATGTCGGCGTCAACAAGGCGACCGCGCGGCTCTACCCTATCGCCAATACACCCGAGGCTATTTATGCCCTGGGGGTCGAGGGTTTGAGCGAATACATCAAGACCATCGGCCTTTACAACAGCAAGGCGAAGAACGTCATCGAGACCTGCCGCTTGCTGATAGAGCAACACGGCAGCGAAGTCCCGCAAACGCGCGAAGCACTAGAGGCATTGCCCGGCGTCGGTCGCAAGACTGCGAACGTGGTGCTCAATACCGCCTTTGGCCAACTGGCCATGGCGGTCGATACGCACATCTTCCGCGTCAGCAATCGCACCGGCATCGCGCCGGGCAAGACGGTACTGGACGTCGAGAAGAAGCTGATGAAATTCGTACCAAGGGATTACCTGCTCGACGCCCACCACTGGCTCATTCTCCACGGGCGCTACGTCTGCCAGGCACGCAAGCCACGCTGCGGCAGCTGCAGGATCGAAGACTTGTGCGAGTACAGGGACAAGACCTCTGACGATTGAGGCAATAGCGAAAAACCAACCAATTCGATTGAAAAAATCTTTTTTACCGACTCCGTGATTCTCGCTATAAGGACGGCCAATGGCCCTTTGGCTTGGAGTGACACATGAGCACCGATAAAGACGAGCTGATCGAAGATGATTTCGCTGCGCAGGACGAAGACGAACCCCAGGTAGAAACCGCGAAGACCAACCTCAGCAAACGCCGCACCATCGACAATCTGTTGGAAGAACGGCGCCTGCAAAGGCAGCTGGCTGATTTCGATTACGATCTGTAGCGCTGCGAAAAAGCCTCCCGCAAAGGAGGCTTTTCTGTTTCAGGCCAAGCCATGACGCTGGGCCAGCTCGATCAGATCGACCAATGACCGGGCATTGAGCTTGAGTAGCAGTCGGGTCTTGTAGGTGCTGACAGTTTTGTTGCTGAGAAACATGCTGTCAGCGATTTCCTTGTTCGTGCGCCCCCTTGCCAACTGTTGCAATACCATCATTTCACGCCCTGAGAGGCGTTCGACCATCTCCGTCTCACTGCCGCCAGTGACACCGCTGCGGGTCTTGTGCAACGCCTGGTTGGGAAAGTAGCTGTAACCCGACAGCACGGCCTTGATTGCACTGAGCAGCTCGGTCAATTCCTGCTGTTTGCACACATAACCTGCAGCCCCGGCCTGCATGCAACGCATGGAGAAATGCCCCGGTGCCTGCGATGTCAGTACCAATACCTTGCTGCCCGGACTTGCAGCGGTCATCCGTGCGATCACTTCCAGACCGTCGAGTTTGGGTATACCGATATCGAGCACGACGATATCCGGCAGACACTCTCGGGTCAGTTGCAGCGCATCCACCCCATTGTCCGTTTCCGCCACCACTTCATATCCATGCCGCTCCATCAACATACGTACGGCCAAGCGAATGACCGGATGATCATCCACGATAAGTACTTTATTCATGGGATATCCATTGATCCATTATTCTAGTTTTGACACGCCAAGATAACCGAGCCAATAGCGTAATGGCGCAGCCATTCCCTGATAGAGAGCACTCAAAGATGAAACTTACATCGTTAATAGAAACTTCCTACACCCATTGCGCCGCACTAATCGATGTCTATCCATTCGGCAACATGCTCGTGAAAACTAGCATGAACAGGAAAAGCGACAGGTGGGGATAACGCCTCAAAGCGGTGGGACATTTCGATCTTCTGATAAAGAAAGATTTATTGCCCTGCCAGCAAAGCGGTGTTCTTTCCTGATGAGGAAAGAACAGACGTTTTCACAGGGAGCCAGAAGCGATACAGATGCGCTGACACCAGGAGATCGAATGCCATGAATAATCCCGCAAAGATCACCCCCTTGGGAATTATCGCCATCTTCGCCAGCGTCATCGAAGCATCGGCGATCGCCTCGCTACCGTTTCTGAACCCAGAGAGCCAGGTGATGTACACCTGGTTTCTAATAGGGTTTCCGTTCTTTCTGACAGTACTGTTCTTCCTGACCCTCAACTTCAACTACGAATCGCTCTACACGCCGGAACACAGAGCTGTACATCGGTCAGCCGACGATTATGGCGAGGGTGAAGCAGCCTCGGCCACGCTGTTCGGGTCGGATGTGCGCCAGACCATCGAAACCGAGATCCTGCCCGAACTGATTAAACCCCCACAGCACGAACGGCGTTGGACGCTCTATAACCTGAGCGCACACTCCTGCATCCAACTGTCGGTGCGTGCCATCAAGAAAGGAGAAAAGATTGCGCTGTAGGTACAGAAGGGCAAAAAAAACCCGGCCAACAAGGGCCGGGTTTTACAACTTGCCAAAACTCAGAGCAACGAACGGCCCTTGTTGGCGGCAATGCGCATGCGCAGTGCGTTGAGCTTGATGAAGCCGGCAGCATCGGCCTGGTTGTAGGCGCCGCCGTCTTCCTCGAAGGTCGCGATGTTGGCGTCGAACAGCGAGTCATCCGACTTGCGACCCACCACGGTGACATTGCCCTTGTACAGCTTCAGGCGCACGACACCGTTCACATTGGTCTGCGAAGCGTCGATCATCTGCTGCAGCATCAGGCGCTCGGGGCTCCACCAGTAGCCGGTGTAGATCAGGCTGGCGTACTTGGGCATCAGCTCATCTTTGAGGTGAGCGACTTCGCGGTCCAGCGTGATCGACTCGATGGCGCGGTGAGCACGCAGCATGATGGTGCCACCAGGCGTCTCGTAGCAGCCGCGCGACTTCATGCCGACGTAGCGGTTCTCGACGATGTCCAGGCGACCGATGCCATTGGCGCCGCCGATGCGGTTGAGGTCTGCGAGCACGGTGGCCGGGGTCTTCTCGACGCCGTCGATGGCGACGATGTCACCATTGCGGTAGGTCAGCTCGATGTAGGTGGCCTGGTCAGGGGCGTTCTCCGGAGAGACGCTCCAACGCCACATGTCTTCCTCGTGCTCGGTCCAGGTATCTTCCAGGACACCGCCTTCGTAGGAGATGTGCAGCAGGTTGGCGTCCATCGAGTACGGCGACTTCTTCTTGCCGTGACGCTCGATCGGGATGCCGTGCTTCTCGGCGTAGTCCATGAGTTTTTCGCGGGACAGCAGGTCCCACTCACGCCATGGTGCGATGACCTTGACACCTGGCTTGAGCGCGTAGGCCCCCAGCTCGAAACGCACTTGGTCGTTACCCTTGCCGGTGGCACCGTGGGAAATGGCGTCAGCGCCGGTTTCGTTGGCGATTTCGATCAGGCGCTTGGCGATCAGCGGACGGGCGATGGAGGTACCCAGCAGGTACTCGCCTTCATACACGGTGTTGGCGCGGAACATCGGGAAGACGAAATCTCGCACGAACTCTTCGCGCAGGTCGTCGATGTAGATTTCCTTGACGCCCATTGCCTGTGCCTTGGCACGGGCCGGCTCGACCTCTTCACCCTGGCCAAGATCTGCGGTGAAGGTCACCACTTCACAGTTGTAGGTGTCTTGCAGCCACTTGAGAATCACCGAAGTATCAAGGCCGCCGGAATACGCCAGTACGACCTTTTTTACGTCCGCCATGCCATCACTCCACGGGGTTGTACGGAAAGCCGTCGATTCTACCGATCTCGCGGGGGAATTTACAGTGGCGCGACAGCTTGTGATGACAAAGCGACAGGAAATGTCGTGAGCGCGACCCGTGGTCGCAGTCAGACTTTCTTCGCACCCGCCGGCAATGCCGCAGGCACGCTGGCCGGCGTAGCGGCCGCCGGCTGCGCCGGGGCGGCAGGTGTTGCATCACGAGGCTTTTCTGTAGGTTTCTCGATCGGCGTGACACGGTCGAGCTGGATGTTGACCCGGCGGTTGCGGGCGCGGTTGGCGGCTGTATTGTTTTTGGCCAGCGGGTAGCGCTCGCCATGGAAACGTACGGTGATCTGCTCTTCCGGCACACCGTGGGCCTTGAGGTATTCAGCCACCGCCAGCGCGCGACGGCGCGAAGCGTCGCGATTGGTCAGGCGGTTACCGCTGTTGTCGGAGTGCCCATCAAGCTCGATGTGATTGACCGACGGGTCGGCCTTCAGATAATCGAGTATCACGTCCAGGCGCGCGCGCGCCGCACTGTCCAGGTCGAAGCCGGTACCGGGGAACGGCACCTGGGTCTGGCGAATCTGGTCATAGTTCATCGGCAGGAGTTTGGCGGCACACAATTGATAGTCGCTGTAGGCCTTGGCGAAACTCACCGGCAGTACATGCACCTCCATCGGCCGCCCGCCCTCGCCGGCGTAGTTGCGCACCACGGTGCTGCGACCGTCCAGCAGACCATTGATCAAGCGGCTGGCCTGGCCCTGCGAAGTGCTGAACAGCACGCCATTGCGGCCCATGCGCACCGCCCCCAAGTTGATGTCGCCACGCCCTGGCTGCCAAGGGGCAGCGGCGGCCAGCAGCGTTGCCGACCCTGCGCCCAGCGCATTGCTGTCCGACCGCAGTTGGAAGACCGGCTGCTCACCTGCACGACGCACGAACTCACCGCTGCCGAAACCGTCGATCGGCTGGATCAGCCGGCACTCGAACTGGTCGCCCTCGACCTTCCAGGCAATGTTCTCCATGCGGGTCTGGAAGGTAAGTGCTCCGGCCGGCAGGCTGGCACACAGGCTGAACAGGAGTAGGTAACGCTGGCGCACGGGCGGCTCCACAGATTCTGACGGCTTACCTGCAGGCTATCGGACGCTCGTCGGAAAACTTGATAGCCGTGCTGCCCACTGGGTTTTCCGGTAGCATTGACGCCTGAGTTCGAACCGCCTGGAAACCCCAATGTCCGATCGCCTGACCCTCCTGCGTCCCGACGACTGGCACATCCATCTGCGCGATGGTGCTGTGCTGCAACATACCGTCGGCGACGTGGCGCGCACCTTTGCCCGCGCCATCATCATGCCCAACCTGGTTCCGCCGGTACGCAACGCCACCGAAGCCGACGCCTACCGCCAGCGCATCCTCGCCGCCCGTCCGACGGGCAGCCGCTTCGAGCCGCTGATGGTGCTGTACCTGACCGACCGTACCAGCCCCGAGGACATCCGTGCAGCCAAGGCCAGCGGCATCGTCTACGCCGCCAAGCTCTACCCGGCCGGTGCCACGACCAACTCCGACTCGGGCGTGACCAGCATCGACAATATTTTTCCGGCGATCGAAGCACTGGCCGAGGTCGGCCTGCCGCTGCTGGTCCACGGTGAAGTGACGCGCTCGGAGATCGACGTGTTCGATCGCGAAAAGCGCTTCATCGACGAGCACATGCGTCGCCTGGTCGAACGTTTCCCGACGCTCAAGGTAGTGTTCGAGCACATCACCACCAGCGATGCCGCGCAGTTCGTCACCGAGGCGCCCGCCAACGTCGGCGCCACCATCACTGCCCAGCATTTGCTGTACAACCGCAACCACATGCTGGTCGGCGGTATCCGCCCACACTTCTATTGCCTGCCGATCCTCAAGCGCAACACCCACCAGGTGGCATTGCTTGACGCGGCCACCAGCGGCAACCCGAAATTCTTCCTCGGCACCGATTCGGCGCCACACGCCAAGCACGCCAAGGAAGCTGCCTGCGGCTGCGCCGGCTGCTACACCGCCTACGCGGCCATCGAGCTGTACGCCGAAGCCTTCGAGCAGCGTAATGCCCTGGACAAACTGGAAGGTTTCGCCAGCCTGCACGGCCCGGCGTTCTATGGCCTGCCGGCAAACACCGACACCATCACCCTGGTGCGCGAGGACTGGACCGCCCCGGCGAGCCTGCCGTTCGGCGACACCACCGTGGTTCCGCTGCGCGCTGGCGAAACGCTGCGCTGGCGCCTGCTGGAGGACAACGCGTGAGCGAAGACCTTTACGATGACGACCAGGACGGTCAGGTAAGCAGCAGCTCGCGCCACCCGATGGCCGAGCGTTTCCGCGGCTACCTGCCCGTGGTAGTGGACGTCGAGACCGGCGGTTTCAACAGTGCCACCGACGCGCTGCTGGAAATCGCCGCCGTCACCATCGGTATGGACGAGAAGGGCTTCCTGTTCCCGGAACACACCTACTTCTACCGTGTCGAGCCTTTCGAAGGCGCGAATATCGAAGCGGCGGCGCTGGAGTTCACCGGCATCAAGCTGGACCACCCTCTACGCATGGCCGTGAGCGAAGAAAGCGCGCTCACCGATATCTTCCGCGGCGTGCGCAAAGCGTTGAAGGCCAATGGTTGCAAGCGGGCGATCCTGGTTGGCCACAATAGCAGCTTCGACCTGGGCTTCCTCAACGCAGCGGTGGCGCGCAACGATCTCAAGCGCAACCCCTTCCACCCGTTCTCCAGCTTCGACACCGCGACGCTGGCCGGCCTAGCCTATGGTCAGACCGTACTGGCTCGGGCCTGCCAGAGTGCCGACATCGACTTCGATGGACGCGAGGCGCATTCGGCACGTTACGACACCGAGAAGACCGCCGAGCTGTTCTGCGGGATCGTCAACCGCTGGAAAGAGATGGGCGGCTGGCGCGACTTCAACGACTGAGTCGAAATCCGGGAGCGCTCAGCGCTCCTTGGACACCAGACACAAAAAAACCGGCCACATGGGCCGGTTTTTTTACGCGTGGCGATTACAGCTTGCCAGCGTTCTCGCTCAGGTACGCCGCAACACCTTCTGGCGAAGCGTTCATGCCCTTGTCGCCTTTCTTCCAGTTGGCCGGGCAGACTTCGCCGTGCTCTTCGTGGAATTGCAGGGCGTCGACCAGACGCAGCAGTTCATCCATGTTGCGGCCCAGTGGCAGGTCGTTGACGATCTGCGAACGGACAACACCGTTCTTGTCGATCAGGAAGGCGCCACGGAAAGCTACGCCGCCTTCGGACTCGACGTCGTAGGCCTTGCAGATTTCGTGGGTGATGTCGGCAGCCAGGGTGTACTTGACCTGACCGATACCGCCGTTGTTGACCGGGGTGTTACGCCAGGCGTTGTGGGTGAAGTGCGAGTCGATCGAAACCCCGATCACTTCCACGCCACGGGCTTCGAAGTCAGGAATACGGTTGTCCAGGGCGATCAGCTCGGACGGGCAGACGAAGGTGAAGTCCAGCGGGTAGAAGAACACCAGGCCGTACTTGCCCTTGATGGCCGAAGCCAGGTTGAAGCTGTCGACGATCTCGCCGTTGCCCAGCACGGCTGGAACGGTGAAGTCCGGGGCTTGTTTACCAACGAGCACGCTCATTCGTTATCTCCTGATGATGGTGAAAAACCGTTGCCCGGGCGAGGCTGGCACGCCCGGCATCCAACAAAGGCCGACCATCATACACGGCTTATCGTGACAGACCGAATCGAACCATCGGTCGCGGGAAGATGAAGCTTTCTTCAAGTGCTTTGACAAGCATTCTCATTACCATTAAGCTCCACTCCATCGACTCAACCAGCGATGGCCTGACCTTATGTATGTATGTCTCTGCGTCGGCGTGACCGATGGACAGATCCGTGATGCGATCTACGAAGGATGCTGCAGCTACAAGGAAGTCCGTGCCGCCACCAACGTCGCCAGCCAGTGCGGCAAGTGTGCGTGTCTCGCCAAGCAGGTGGTCCGCGAAACATTGACCGATCTCCAGCTCAGCCAACAGGCCGCCCTGCCTTACCCGGTAGAATTCAACGCCGCCTGAAACACCCGATTTCGAAGAACCGGACCTCGCGTCCGGTTTTTTTATGCCTGCAATTCAATAAGTTAGCCTTCGAACGCGGTTCACAAACATTCTTATTCCTATTAATTTTCACTTATTATTCAAGAACTTAGGTTTGACACGCGAAGTTGTCGGGCTCAAACTTCCTGCATTGGCACACTTCTACAGGGCAGGAACCCGATCATGAAAGGCGACGTAAGCGTCATCCAGCATCTCAACAAGATCCTCGGGAACGAGCTGGTCGCGATCAACCAGTACTTCCTGCACGCACGCATGTACGAAGATTGGGGCCTGAACAAGCTCGGCAAGCACGAGTACAAGGAATCCATCGACGAGATGAAGCACGCTGACAAGCTGATCAAGCGTATTCTCTTCCTCGAAGGCATCCCCAACGTCCAGGACCTGGGCAAGCTGCTGATCGGCGAGCACACCAAGGAAATGCTCGAGTGCGACCTGAAGATCGAGCAGAAAGGCCTGGTTGACCTGAAAGCCGCCATCGCGCACTGCGAAACGGTCGGCGACTTCGGCTCGCGCGAGTTGCTCGAAGACATCCTGGAGTCCGAGGAAGAGCACATCGACTGGCTGGAAACCCAGTTGGGCCTGATCGACAAGATCGGCATCGAGAACTACCTGCAGTCGCAGATGGGCGAAGAATAAGCCTCCCTGGATAGCACCCATGAAAAAGCCCCGCCTAGGCGGGGCTTTTTCATGCCGGCGAAAAACCTGGATCAGGCCTCGGATGCCTTGGCCTTGGCGGCTGCGTCCTTGATCAGGGTCTGCAGCTCACCCTTCTCGAACATCTCCAGCACGATGTCGCTGCCACCCACCAGCTCACCACCCACCCACAGCTGAGGGAAGGTTGGCCAGTTGGCATACTTGGGCAGGTTGGCACGAATTTCCGGGTTCTGCAGGATGTCGACGTAGGCGAATTTCTCGCCACAACCCATCACAGCCTGCGAAGCACGGGCCGAGAAGCCGCACTGCGGGGCATTCGGCGAGCCTTTCATGTAAAGCAGAATGGTGTTGTTGGCAATCTGCTCTTTGATTGTTTCGATGATATCCATGGAGCACCTCGGCTGAACTTTCCGACACGGTCGTCGGCACGGTGAGGCATTGTATCGGAAAGCCGAGTGTCGTGCTTGGTAATGGACCTGGGGCGTTGAGCAGGTCCATTTCGCAATCAAGCCGCCTCCACCTGCACCGGCACACCATTGAGCGCGGCATTGCCCGACAACGCATCACGCAGCAATTCATCGGTCAGGTCATTGGCGCTCACTCCCGGTTGGGCGTGGGCGATCTGCAAACGTACCCCCTGGCGACCGTGCCCGTAGCCATGTGGAAGGCTGACCACTCCCGGCATTACCTCCTCACTGGCAAGCACCTGCACCTCCAGACTACCGGTACGCGAGCGAACCCTCACCCACTGCCCGTCCTCCAGCTGGCGCTGCTGCAAGTCCTGCGGATGCATCAGCAACTGGTGGCGGGGCTTGCCTTTGACCAGGCGATGGTAGTTGTGCATCCAGGAATTGTTGCTGCGCACATGCCGGCGCCCGATCAGCAGCAACTGGTCGGACTCCATCGGCACCTGCCGGGCCAGGCGCTGCAGATCGTCGAGCAGCACCTGCGGTGCGGCCTCCACCGCCTGGGCCGGAGTGCGCAAGCGGGTTGCGAGGTTCGGCTGCAACGGCCCCAGATCAAGGCCATGGGGATGCTGGTCCAACACCTGCAGTGACAGCCCCCAGGACGACGCCTCGCCACGCGGCCCCTTGCGCAGCGCCAGATCGATCATCTGCGCTGGAGGCAGGGTCGGCTTGAGCTCGAGCGCCGCACGCTCGGCGAACGCCCGGGCCAGCCCGACAAAGATCTCCCAATCATGCAGCGCCCCCTCAGGCTTGGCCAGGATAGCCCGATTGAAGCGGGTGACGTTACGCACTGCCAGCAGGTTGAAGGTGCTGTCGTAGTGATCGTTTTCCAGTGCCGACGTGGAGGGCAGGATCAGGTCGGCGTGGCGAGTGGTTTCATTGATGTACAGGTCGATGCTGAGCATGAACTCAAGACCCGCAAGAGCCCCATCGAGCTGGCGACCATTGGGAGTGGACAGCACCGGGTTGCCGGCGACGGTCACCAGCGCCCTCACCTGCCCTTCGCCGGGTGTCAGCACTTCCTCGGCCAACGCTGCAACCGGCAGCTCCCCGCCGTACTCCGGGAGGCCCGAAACCCGACTCTGCCACTGGTTGAAATGACCGCCCGAGGTGCTGGCGACCAGGTCAACCGCAGGCTCGGTGCACAGTGCACCACCTTGGCGGTCGAGGTTGCCGGTAACCAGGTTGACCAGTTGCACCAACCAATGGCAAAGCGTGCCAAAGGTCTGGGTGGAGACGCCCATGCGCCCGTAGCACACGGCACTGCCGGCCGCGGCGAAATCTCGCGCCAACTGGCGAATCTGCCCAGCTTCGATGCCGCAAAGCGGACTCATGGCCTGCGCCGTGAAGGGCGCGATCGCCTCGCGCACCTGCTCAAGCCCATTGACCGGCAGGTGCGAGCCACGCGCCAGGTTTTCGCTGAACAAGGTATTGAGCAGACCACACAGCAGCGCGGCATCACCGCCAGGACGGATGAACAGGTGCTGGTCGGCCATCGCCGCCGTTTCACTGCGTCGGGGGTCGATCACCACGAGTCGCCCGCCGCGCGCGCGCAGCGCCTTCAAGCGCTTTTCCACGTCCGGCACGGTCATGATGCTGCCGTTGGACGCCAATGGATTGCCGCCAAGGATGAGCATGAAATCGGTGTGGTCGATATCCGGGATCGGCAGCAGCAGGCCATGACCATACATCAGGTGGCTGGTCAGGTGCTGGGGCAACTGGTCGACGGAGGTGGCGGAAAACCGGTTGCGCGTCTTGAGCAGCCCCAAAAAGTAGTTGCTGTGAGTCATCAGGCCGTAATTGTGCACGCTGGGATTGCCCTGGTAGACCGCCACGGCATTGCGCCCGTGCGCCTGCTGGATGCTCCACAAGCGTTCCGCAGCCAGCGCGAAGGCCTCTTCCCAGGTGATCGGCTCCCAGCGCTCCCCCACGCGCCGATGAGGCTGGCGCAAGCGGTCAGGGTCTTCCTGGATGTCCTGCAGCGCCACCGCCTTCGGACAGATGTGCCCACGGCTGAACGGGTCCTGCGGATCGCCCTTGATCGCGCTGATCGACGCCCGCCCGTCGGGCGCATGGCTGACTTCGATGCTGAGGCCGCAGATTGCCTCGCACAGGTGACAAGCACGGTGATGCAGGGTCTTGGTCATGGCCGCCTCTGCCTTGTTGTTCTGGAAGCGCTGACTATGCCCCCGGCCGCCCACCGATGCCACGCCGCTTAGTCACGTGAATCGGGCGTCATCAGGCACACGATTCGCGACACGGCGTTTGCCAAAGCCCCGCCAAGCCGTGTACAAACCCCTGTAGAAAATAAAAAACAGACCTTCCACAAGGGTTTACGACACCCTTTGAAACAGCCCCGCTGTTTCCCCTCTTGGTTTCAGGCGACATTTAATTATAGTATTGCGCCTTTCCCTATTCCGTCCGCCCCGTGCGGCTTACGCCGCAGGTCACTCCCGTTGTCAAAAAAAACCATACGGTCGACCTGCAAACCGTTGCAGATAAGGTAGTCAATCATGAGCACCAGGCACTTTCTCTCCCTGCTGGATTTCACCGCTGACGAATTGCTCGGCGTGATCCGTCGAGGCATCGAGCTGAAGGACCTGCGCAAGCGAGGCGTGCTCTTCGAACCCCTGAAGAACCGCGTGCTGGGGATGATCTTCGAGAAGTCCTCGACCCGCACCCGCGTATCGTTCGAAGCGGGCATGATCCAGCTCGGCGGCCAGGCGATCTTCCTGTCCCCGCGCGACACCCAGCTGGGTCGCGGCGAGCCGATCAGCGACAGCGCCATCGTGCTCTCGAGCATGGTCGACGCGGTAATGATCCGCACCCATGCCCACAGCACGCTGACCGAATTCGCTGCGCACTCGAAGGTGCCGTTGATCAACGGTCTGTCCGACGAATCGCACCCCTGCCAACTGCTGGCGGACATGCAGACCTTCGTCGAACACCGCGGCTCGATCCAGGGTAAGACCGTGGCCTGGATCGGTGATGGCTTCAATATGTGCAACTCCTACATCGAGGCTGCCCGCCAGTTCGATTTCCAGCTGCACATCGCTTGCCCGGAGGGCTACGAGCCCGATCCACGCTTCCTCGAACTCGGTGGCGAGCACGTACGGATCATCCGTGATCCGAAGGAAGCGGTACGCGGCGCGCACCTGGTGACCACGGATGTCTGGACTTCCATGGGCCAGGAAGAGGAAACTGCACGGCGCCTGGCGCATTTCGCGCCTTACCAGGTCACCCGCGAGCTGCTCGACCTGGCGGCACCCGACGCCCTGTTCATGCACTGCCTGCCCGCTCACCGCGGTGAGGAGATCAGCCAGGACCTGCTAGACGACCCACGTTCGGTCGCCTGGGACCAGGCCGAGAACCGCCTGCATGCACAGAAGGCTCTTCTTGAATTCCTTGTAGAACCGGCTTACCACCACGCATGAGTCAACCCCTGCTGCTCAATCTGCGCAACCTCGCCTGCGGCTATGGCGAGCAGCGCATCGTCCAGAACCTCAATCTGCACCTGAACGCAGGCGACATCGGTTGCCTGCTGGGTTCATCGGGTTGCGGCAAAACCACCACCCTGCGCGCCATCGCCGGCTTCGAGCCGGTGCATGACGGCGAGATCCAGCTGGCCGGAGACGTCATCTCCCGTGCAGGCTTCACCCTCGCCCCGGAAAAACGCCGGATCGGCATGGTGTTCCAGGACTACGCGCTGTTCCCGCACCTGACCGTGGCACAGAACATCGCTTTCGGCATCGGCAAACATCCACGCCAAGGCGAAGTGGTCAATGAAATGCTCGAGCTGGTCAAGCTCGGCGGCCTGGGCGCACGCTACCCCCATGAACTTTCCGGCGGCCAGCAGCAGCGTGTCGCCCTGGCCCGCGCGCTGGCGCCAGAGCCGCAGTTGCTGCTGCTCGACGAGCCGTTCTCCAACCTCGACGTGGAGCTGCGCCGACGCCTGAGCCACGAGGTCCGCGACATTCTCAAGAGCCGTGGCACCAGCGCAATCCTGGTCACCCACGACCAGGAAGAAGCCTTCGCCGTCAGCGATCATGTCGGCGTGTTCAAGGAAGGCCGCCTGGAACAATGGGATACGCCCTACAACCTCTATCACGAGCCCCAGACGCCGTTCGTGGCCAGTTTCATCGGCCAGGGCTACTTCATACGCGGCCAGATGAGCAGCCCGGAAGCGGTGAACACCGAGCTCGGGGAACTGCGCGGCAATCGCGCCTACTTGATGCCAGTAGGCAGTTCAGTGGACGTCCTCCTGCGCCCGGACGACATCGTGCACGCACCGGACAGCACGCTGCGCGCGCGCATCAATGGCAAGAGTTTCCTGGGCGCCTCGACGCTCTATCGTCTGGAACTGCCCACCGGTAGCCAACTGGAGGCGATTTTCCCCAGTCATGTCGATCACCAGGTCGGCCAGGACGTAGGCATCGCCGTCGCGGCTGACCATCTGGTGCTGTTCGCCGTACCGGGCAGTGTCGCGGCGCAATTGCAGGCCCAGGAGAACGGCGTACGCCGCTACAGTTCGGCGACCTGAAGGCGCTCTGCTGCGCGCCCTCAGCCTCTGCCGATCCCGGCAAACCTGCCCTGGGTCTGCTCGGCCAGCACTGCTGCTGCCAGCTCCACTTCCAGCCCGCGCCGTCCGGCGCTGACATGAATGCTGTCGAACTGCTGCGCCGACTCATCGATGAAGGTACGCAGGCGTTTCTTCTGCCCCAGAGGGCTGATACCACCGACCAGATATCCCGTGGCCCGCTGGGCTGCGGCAGGGTCGGCCATCTCGCACTTCTTGACCCCGGCAGCCTGGGCGAGCGCCTTGAGGTCCAGCGTGCCGATCACCGGCACCACCGCCACCAGCAACTCACCTTTTTCGCTGCTGGCCAGCAGTGTCTTGAATACCCGCTGCGGATCGAGCCCGAGCTTCTCGGCGGCTTCCAGGCCATAGGAGGCGGATTTGGGATCGTGTTCGTAGCTGAGCACGCGATGTTCGGCGCGCGCCTTCTTCAGCAGGTCGAGTGCGGGGGTCATGTACAGCTCCAGTCGATGACGGCGTGCCGGCTACTTTAGGGGAAATCCCGGAGGCCAGCCAGCGCACGTCGGGGCGTGCACCGGACCTGTGCAGGCAGGATCCTGTTCGCGGGTCAGAATGTGGCCGATGGTTCACTTTCGACCTTTGACATCAGCGTTTCTTGTCTATATTTTTTCGTTTCTGAAGAAAATACGCACATAAACAGTGCACATTCGTACACTCGCCGGTCGTTCATGGGGATGGACAACCGGCGTCGACAGCCGGGCGTCCTGCGCCTCAGAACAACAAGAACCGAAGGTCCTACATGACGACAGCTCTACGACAACCAACACTTTCCGGCCAGTGCATGGCCGAGTTCCTGGGTACTGCGTTGCTCATCTTCTTCGGTACCGGTTGCGTGGCCGCGCTCAAGGTCGCGGGTGCCAGCTTCGGACTCTGGGAAATCAGCATCATCTGGGGCGTCGGCGTCAGCATGGCGATCTACCTCAGCGCCGGCGTTTCCGGTGCGCACCTGAACCCGGCAGTCAGCATCGCACTCACCCTGTTCGCCGGTTTCGACAGGCGCAAACTGCCTTTCTATATGCTCGCCCAGATCTGTGGCGCCTTCTGCGGTGCGGCACTGGTCTACACCCTGTACAGCACGCTTTTCTTCGATTTCGAACAGGCGCACGGCATGGTCAGGGGCAGCCAGGCCAGCCTCGAGCTGGCGTCGGTGTTCTCCACCTATGCGCATCCATCGCTATCCATCGGCCAGGCATTTCTGGTCGAAGTGGTGATCACAGCAATCCTCATGGCCGTGATCATGGCCCTCACCGATGACAATAACGGCCTGCCGCGTGGCGCCACCGCACCGCTGCTGATCGGCCTGCTGATTGCGGTGATCGGTAGCGCCATGGGGCCGCTCACCGGCTTTGCGATGAACCCGGCCCGGGATTTCGGGCCCAAACTCATGACATTCCTGGCGGGTTGGGGCGAAATTGCCTTCACTGGTGGACGGGACATTCCCTACTTCCTGGTTCCGGTGTTCGCACCGATCCTTGGCGCGTGCCTGGGGGCCGCGGGCTATCGCGTCCTGATCGCCCGCAACCTGCCGACGGCCGACGCCGCAAACCCAAAGACAGATGCTGCTACCCAGGGCGATACTCAAACTTCCTGAGGCTGGCGCTGCGGGATCTCGCCCGCGCGCTGACTCACTCCCTTTTCGTGCAAGGCAACGACCATGACAGACACCCAGGATAAGAACTACATCATCGCCCTGGACCAGGGCACCACCAGTTCGCGGGCGATCATCTTCGACCGCGACGCCAATGTGGTCGGCACCTCCCAGCGCGAGTTCGCCCAACACTATCCGCAGGCCGGCTGGGTCGAACACGATCCGATGGAGATCTTCGCCACGCAGAGCGCGACCATGGTCGAGGCCCTGGCGCAGGCAGGTCTGAGCCACGCCCAGGTCGCGGCGATCGGTATCACCAACCAGCGTGAAACCACTGTGGTGTGGGACAAGGAAACCGGTCGCCCGGTATACAACGCCATCGTCTGGCAGTGCCGTCGCAGCACCGAGATCTGCGCCCAGCTCAAGCGTGACGGCCACGAACAGTACATCCGCGAAACCACCGGCCTGGTCACCGACCCGTACTTCTCTGGCACCAAGCTCAAGTGGATCCTCGACAAAGTCGAAGGTGCCCGCGAGCGCGCCGAACGTGGCGAACTGTTGTTCGGCACCGTCGACAGCTGGCTGATCTGGAAATTCTCTGGCGGCAAGGTGCACGTCACTGACTACACCAACGCCTCACGCACGCTGATGTTCAACATTCACACCCTGCAATGGGATGACAAGCTGCTGGACATTCTCGGCATCCCGCGGCAGATGCTGCCCCAGGTGCGCCCGTCCTCGGAGGTCTACGGCCACACCAAGAGCGGTATCGCCATCGCCGGTATCGCCGGCGACCAGCAGTCGGCGCTGTTCGGCCAGATGTGCGTGGAGCCGGGCCAGGCCAAGAATACCTATGGCACCGGCTGCTTCCTGCTGATGAACACCGGCGACAAGGCCGTCACCTCGTCTCACGGCCTGCTCACCACCATCGCCTGCGGCCCTCGCGGCGAAGTGGCCTACGCCCTCGAAGGCGCAGTGTTCAACGGTGGTTCCACGGTCCAGTGGCTGCGCGACGAGCTGAAGATCGTCAACGACGCGCTCGACACCGAGTACTTCGCCAGCAAGGTGAAGGACAGCAACGGCGTCTACCTGGTACCGGCCTTCACCGGCCTCGGCGCACCCTACTGGGACCCGTACGCCCGCGGCGCCCTGTTCGGCCTGACCCGTGGCGTCAAGGTCGACCACATCATCCGTGCCGCCCTGGAATCGATCGCCTACCAGACCCGCGATGTGCTCGACGCCATGCAGCACGACTGCGGCCAGCGACTCTCGGAGCTGCGGGTTGATGGCGGTGCGGTGGCCAACAACTTCCTCATGCAGTTCCAGGCCGACATTCTCGGCACCTGCGTAGAGCGTCCGAAAATGCGCGAAACCACCGCCCTCGGCGCCGCCTACCTGGCAGGCCTGGCCTGTGGTTTCTGGAGCAGCCTCGACGAGTTGCGTGACAAGGCGATCATCGAACGCGAGTTCAGCCCGCAACTGGATGACACGCAGAAAGAAAAGCTGTACGCGGGCTGGAAGAAAGCCATCGAGCGCACCCGCGATTGGGAAGATCACGAAGGCTGACCTCATCAGCCCACCCAATCCCGTTCAGCAACGGCCTTGCGCGCCCGATCACGGCGCAAGGCCGCTTCCACAGAAGCACCGGTCTCAGGCTAGCGACGACAGTCTACTGGTCGTCATCCCCTTCCTACGGCATCATTGCAGCATTTGTCCGGCAGCCCCAAAGGACCGCCCATGAATCTGCCCCCTCGCCAACAACAAATCCTCGAACTGGTGCGCGAACGCGGCTACGTCAGTATCGAGGAAATGGCGCAGTTGTTCGTCGTCACGCCCCAGACCATCCGTCGTGACATCAACCAGCTCGCCGAGGTCAACCTGTTGCGCCGCTATCATGGTGGTGCCGCCTATGACTCGAGCGTCGAGAACACCGCCTACGCCATGCGCGCCGACCAGATGCGCGACGAGAAACAGCGCATCGCCGAGGCCGTCGCACGGCAGATCCCCGATCACGCCTCGCTGTTCATCAACATCGGTACCACCACCGAATCCATCGCCCGGGCCCTGCTCAACCACAGCCACTTGAAGGTCATCACCAACAACCTGCACGTGGCGTCGATCCTCGGTGCCAAGGATGACTTCGAAGTCCTGGTGGCAGGCGGTACGGTTCGCCGTGACGGCGGTGTCGTGGGGCAGGCCAGCGTCGACTTCATCAGCCAGTTCAAGGTCGATTTCGCCCTGGTCGGCATCAGTGGCATCGATGAAGACGGCAGCCTGTTGGACTTCGACTACCAGGAAGTACGGGTATCCCAGGCCATCATCGCCAATGCCCGACAGGTCATCCTCGCCGCAGACTCCAGCAAGTTCGGGCGCAACGCCATGGTGCGCCTGGGCTCGATCAACCTGATCGACTGTCTGGTGACCGACCAGCATCCCACCCCCACGCTCACGCAGCTGCTGAACCAGTACAAGATCCGCCTGGAAGTGGTCTGAGCGCGCAGCGCTGATCATCACCGGTGGCGAGCCGCCGGTGAGACAGCGCCATAAAATGTTCAATAATGTTCACTTTATTGCCATCTGATCAGTATTTTCTATGATCAGCGACTGGCGATGGCCTTTTTGTTGCGCTACTATTTTCGGAAACGAACATAGATGTTCACATTCGCTGTGAACCGCCCTCAGGAGGCCTTGCCCGTGTCCCAGCCCGTCCAGCCCCAGCCGCCCCTCGCCGACTGCTATGACCTCGCCGTGATCGGCGGTGGCATCAATGGCGTCGGTATCGCCGCCGATGCTGCCGGGCGTGGCCTGAAGGTCTTCCTGTGCGAGAAGGACGACCTTGCCCAGCACACCTCCTCGGCGAGCAGCAAACTGATCCATGGTGGCCTGCGCTACCTGGAACACTACGAATTCCGCCTGGTACGTGAAGCCCTGGCCGAGCGCGAAGTGCTGCTGGCCAAGGCGCCGCACATCGTCAAGCCCATGCGCTTCGTGTTGCCACATCGTCCCCACCTGCGTCCGGCCTGGATGATTCGCGCTGGCCTGTTCCTCTACGATCATCTGGGCAAGCGCAAGCGCCTGGGCGGCTCGCGCAGCCTGCGTTTCGGTGCGGGCTATCCGCTCAAGCCGACGATCACCCGCGGCTTCGAATACGCCGATTGCGCAGTCGATGACGCTCGCCTGGTGGTACTCAACGCCATGGCCGCACGTGAAAAAGGCGCCCACCTGCACACCCGTACCCGCTGCCTGCGCGCCGAGCGCGTCGATGGCCTGTGGCAGGTCGAACTGCAGCATGCCGACGGCAGCCTGCAGACCATTCGCGCCCGCGCCCTGGTCAATGCCGCCGGTCCTTGGGTGGCAAGCTTCATCAAGGACGACCTCAAGCTCGATGCGCCCTACGGCATTCGCCTGATCCAAGGCAGCCATCTCATCGTGCCGCGGCTGTACGAAGGCGAACACGCCTACATCTTGCAGAACGAAGACCAGCGCATCGTCTTCTGCATCCCTTATCTGGACCGCTTCACCCTGATCGGCACCACCGACCGTGAATACAGCGGCGACCCGGCCAAGGTGGCGATCACCGACGCGGAAACCGACTACCTGCTCAAGGTGGTCAACGAACATTTCAATCATCAATTGTCACGCGCCGACATCCAGCACACCTACTCCGGCGTACGCCCGCTGTGCAACGACGAGTCGGACAACCCTTCTGCCGTGACCCGCGACTACACCCTGGCGTTGTCCGCCAGCGAGGGGCAGGCGCCCCTGCTTTCGGTGTTCGGCGGCAAGCTGACCACCTACCGCAAGCTGGCAGAATCAGCGATGACCGAACTCAAGCCTTTCTTCTCCCAGATGCGCGGCAGCTGGACTGCCAGCGCGCCATTGCCAGGGGGCGAAGGCATGACCAGCGTGCAGGCCCTGGTCGATGCCGTTCTGGCGCGCCACGGCTGGCTGCCGGTGGACATCGCCAAGCGCTGGGTGCTGACTTACGGCAGTCGTGTCTGGCGCCTGCTTGAGGGTGTACAAGGGCCGGATGACCTTGGTCAGTCGATCGGTGGTGGTTTGTTCAGCCGCGAGGTGGATTACCTGTGCGCTGCAGAATGGGCCGTCAGCGTGGACGATATTCTCTGGCGCCGCACCAAACTGGGCCTGTTCACCAATGCTGCCGAGCAACAGGCCCTGGCCGACTACCTGCAGCAGGCCGCCTCGAACCGGGCGCGGGTCCGCGCGGCCTGAGCCATTGGACGGGCTGGCGCAACACCAGCCCGTCCCCTGCAAAACGCCTTTCAGGCCAGTCTGCAGCGCCGTTTACGTCCTTCAGGGCCCTGCTGCGCAGGTCGAGCGTCCACTCGTCGATCACCCCACGCCCTCTTCAATTCAACCTTCAGGTCGGCCAAGCGCGTATGAAAGCGCTCTTTTACCTCGCTGAACCTGTCGTTGTAATGGTGACGTGCACTTTCAGCATGACCACTATGGTCATGACACCCGGCGCCCACCCATTCGGATTTCCGAACGCCGCCAGACCAGTCATTCGGAAACCCGCACGCCCACCCTTGGAAATAATTCGTCAGAAAAGATTAATTCCCAGGAAATTCGCGGCGTTATGATGAATGTCGGAGCTTGGCACGAGTCATGCTCTACACTTGGTAGCCGAACGCACACCGCTTCTTGTTGTGTTCGTTGAACGAAGAGTCCGCCAACGGCTCCATAAAAAAAACAAACGTCGAGGAAAATTTGATGCGTATCGTTCGTCAATTGCTGGGCGCTGCAATCGCCGCCGCCGTCATCGCTTCGCCGGTAATGGCCGAAGAGCTGACCGGCACCCTGAAGAAGATCAAGGATTCCGGCACCATCACCCTGGGCCACCGTGACTCCTCCATTCCGTTTTCCTACCTGGCAGGCAGCACTACACCCGTGGGCTACTCCCACGACGTCCAGCTGGCTGTGGTCGAAGCCCTGAAGAAGCAACTGGGCACCGACATCAAGGTCAAGTACAACCTCGTCACCTCCCAGACCCGCATCCCGCTGGTGCAGAACGGCACCGTCGACCTGGAGTGCGGCTCCACCACCAACAACGTCGAGCGCCAGCAGCAAGTCGGCTTCTCGGTCGGCATCTTCGAAGTCGGCACCCGTCTGCTGACCAAGGTCAAGGACGGTCAGCCCTCCTACAAAGACTTCCCGGACCTGGCCGGCAAGAACGTCGTGACCACCGCCGGCACCACCTCCGAGCGCCTGCTCAAGGCGATGAACGCCGACAAGCAGATGAAGATGAACGTGATTTCCGCCAAGGACCACGGTGAAGCCTTCAACATGCTCGAAAGCGGCCGCGCCGTAGCCTTCATGATGGATGACGCCCTGCTGGCCGGCGAAATGGCCAAGGCCAAGAAGCCGACCGACTGGGTCATCACCGGCACCCCGCAATCGTACGAAATCTACGGCTGCATGGTGCGCAAGGACGATGCGCAGTTCAAGAAAGCGGTCGATGACGCCATCGTCGCCTACTACAAGTCGGGCGCCGTGCAGAAGAGCTACGACAAGTGGTTCCAGCAGCCAATCCCACCGAAAGGCCTGAACCTGCAGTTCCCGATGAGCGAAGAGCTGAAGAAGCTGATCGCAGAGCCTACCGACAAGGCTGCGGACGAAACCAAGTCCTGATCCCCTGCTGAAATGGCCCGTGTGCTCCACCAAGCACGAATCCAACCGACGGGCCACGCATAAGTGTCTAACCTTTACTTCCGAGGGCGCCCAGCGCTCTTGGAAGTTCAAAGGTGCCCGTGAAACAACCGTCTGAGGGGAAATCCCGATGAATTACAACTGGGACTGGGGCGTGTTCTTCAAGTCCACTGGCGTGGGCAGCGAAATCTATCTGGACTGGTACGTCACCGGTCTGGGCTGGACCATCGCCATCGCCATCTGCGCCTGGATCATCGCCTTGCTGCTGGGATCGCTGCTTGGCGTGATGCGCACCGTGCCGAACCGTCTGGTATCAGGCATCGCCACCGCCTACGTGGAACTGTTCCGCAACGTACCGCTGCTGGTGCAGCTGTTCATCTGGTACTTCCTGGTACCGGACCTGCTTCCGGAGGGCCTGCAGGAGTGGTTCAAGCAGGACCTCAACCCAACCACCTCGGCACTGATCAGCGTGATCATCTGCCTTGGCCTGTTCACCGCCGCGCGTGTCTGCGAACAAGTGCGCACCGGTATCCAGGCCCTGCCCCGCGGACAGGAGTCTGCCGGGCGCGCGATGGGCTTCAGCCTGCCGCAGATCTACATGAACGTGCTGCTGCCACAGGCCTACCGGATCATCATTCCGCCGCTCACCTCCGAATTCCTGAACGTGTTCAAGAACTCCTCGGTGGCGTCGCTGATCGGCTTGATGGAGCTGCTGGCCCAGACCAAGCAGACCGCCGAGTTCTCCGCCAACCTGTTCGAGGCCTTCACCCTGGCCACGCTGATCTACTTCACCCTGAACATGGGCCTGATGCTGCTGATGCGCATGGTCGAGAAGAAAGTTGCCGTACCTGGCCTGATTTCCGTGGGAGGTAAGTAATGGACATGGATTTCAGCGAAATCATCCCTGCCCTGCCCGCCCTGTGGGACGGCATGGTCATGACCTTGCAACTGATGGTCATGGGTGTGGTCGGTGGTATCGCGCTGGGGACCGTCCTGGCGCTGATGCGGTTGTCGTCGAGCAAGCTGCTGGCCAATATCGCCGGCGCCTACGTCAACTACTTCCGCTCCATCCCGCTGCTGCTGGTGATCACCTGGTTCTACCTGGCCGTGCCCTTCGTGCTGCGCTGGATTACCGGCGAAGACACCCCGATCGGCGCGTTCACCTCCTGCGTCGTGGCCTTCATGATGTTCGAGGCGGCCTACTTCTGCGAAATCGTGCGTGCCGGCGTGCAGTCGATCTCCAAGGGCCAGATGGGCGCCGCGCAGGCACTGGGCATGACCTACGGCCAGTGCATGCGCCTGATCATCCTGCCCCAGGCGTTCCGCAAGATGACCCCGCTGCTGCTGCAGCAGAGCATCATCCTGTTCCAGGACACCTCGCTGGTCTACACCGTGGGCCTGGTGGACTTCCTCAACTCGGCACGCTCCAACGGCGACATCATCGGGCGCTCCCACGAGTTCCTGATCTTTGCCGGCGTCGTGTACTTCCTCATCAGTTTCTCCGCTTCCTGGTTGGTCAAGCGTCTGCAAAAAAGGATCGCCGTATGATTTCCATCAAGAACGTCAACAAGTGGTACGGGGACTTCCAGGTGCTGACCGATTGCACCACCGAGGTCAAGAAAGGTGAAGTGGTGGTGGTCTGCGGCCCATCCGGCTCGGGCAAGTCCACCCTGATCAAGTGCGTCAACGCGCTGGAGCCATTCCAGAAGGGCGACATCGTGGTCGACGGCACTTCGATCGCCGATCCGAAGACCAACCTGCCCAAACTGCGTTCGCGGGTGGGCATGGTATTCCAGCACTTCGAGCTGTTCCCGCACCTGTCGATCACCGAAAACCTGACCATCGCCCAGCGCAAGGTGCTCGGCCGCAGCGAGGCGGAAGCCACCAAGAAAGGCCTGGCCTTGCTCGACCGCGTAGGCCTCGGCGCCCATGCCAAGAAGCACCCCGGCCAGCTCTCCGGCGGCCAGCAGCAGCGCGTGGCGATCGCCCGCGCCCTGTCGATGGACCCGATCGTCATGCTGTTCGACGAACCGACCTCGGCACTGGACCCGGAAATGGTCAACGAAGTACTGGACGTGATGGTAGAGCTCGCCCATGAGGGCATGACCATGATGTGCGTGACCCACGAAATGGGCTTCGCCCGCAAGGTCGCCAACCGGGTGATCTTCATGGACAAGGGCAACATCATCGAGGACTGCCAGAAGGAAGACTTCTTCGGCAAACCCGAAGGTCGCCACGAACGCACCCAGCACTTCCTCAGCAAGATCCTGCAGCACTGATGATCCCGGTGTCCGCTGCCTGCCAGGGCAGCGGACGCTGGTCGTGACAAGGCCACTGTGATGAAATGCGATCCTTCGCTACTTCGCCCTGCCAAGCCTGCCGTGAAATCCCGCCTGATCCGCCAACTGTTCCTCCCACCACTGATCGTCCTGCTGATGGTCGGTCTGGGCCTGGTCGGCTACATGATCAGCGAAAACAACGGCATCCGCGCCCTGAGCGAGAACGGCGAGCGCCAGCTCGAGCTGCACGCGCGCACGGTCGAAAGCGAAATCAGCAAGTACACCTACCTGCCGAGTCTGCTGGAGCTCGAAGACAGCGTCTCGCAACTGCTCGCCGAACCTGACGGCGGCTCGCGGCAGGTCGTCAACGAATACCTCGAAGGCCTGAACCGCCGCAGCCGAAGCCGGGCGATCTACGTCCTGGACACCAGCGGCCGGGTGCAGGCCACCAGCAACTGGCGCGACGCCGACTCCTTCCTGGGGGAAGACCTGGCCTTCCGCGCCTATTTCCAGGACGCGGTGCGCGGTCAGCCTGGGCGTTTCTATGGCATCGGCAGCACCACCGGGGAAGCCGGCGACTATCTGGCCCATGGCCTGGAAGAGCACGGCAAGATTATCGGCGTCGCGGTGATCAAGGTCCGCCTGGACACCCTGGAAGAGCGCTGGCAACGTGCCCGCCTCGAAGCATTCGTCAGCGACGAGAACGGCATCATCATCCTTTCCAGCGACCCCGCCCGGCGGTTGAAGTCGGTGCGCCCGCTGACCCCGCAGATCAAGGAAGAGCTGGCGCGCAGCCTGCAATACTACTGGTGGCCACTCAACGAACTGCAACCGCTGGCCCGCGAGACGCTGGGCGATGGTGTAGAAAAACTGACCTTCCCGGCCAACAGCGAAACCGCCCAGGGCAAAGTGCGTGAAGTCGCCTACCTGGCCCAGACCCGGCGCCTGGCTGACACCCCCTGGCACTTCACCCTGCTCACCCCGCTGCAGGATCTGCATCGCGAGTCGATGGTCCAGGGCATCCTGGTCGGCGTTGCCTTCGCCCTGCTGGCAATCCTCGGCATCGCCTGGAACGAGCGGCGCAAGGTGATCGCCACGCGCCTGGCTGCCCGCGAAGCCCTGGAAGAAGCCAATAGCCTGCTGGAGCGGCGGATCACCGAACGTACCGCCGACCTGCGTGCCAGCAACGAACGACTCAAGGGGCAGATCCGCGAACGACGTCACGCCGAGCAGACCCTGCGCCATGCCCAGGACGAGTTGGTCCAGGCCGGCAAGCTGGCAGCCATCGGGCAGATGTCGACCAGCATCGCCCATGAACTGAACCAGCCGCTGGCGGCACTGCGTACCCTGTCGGGCAATACCGTGCGCTTCCTCGAACGCGGAGCGTTCGAGACCGCCAGCACCAACCTGCGCACCATGAACGACCTGATCGACCGCATGGGGCGCATCACCGCCAGCCTGCGCTCCTTCGCCCGGCGTGGCGAGGACAGCGGCCGCGCCTCGCTGGGCAAGGCGGTGGAGGCGTCCCTGCAGGTGCTCGGCAACCGCATCGGCGCGTGCAATCTGCAATTGCATCGCCAGTTCGATGACCAGCCGCTGGCGATCGACCAGACGCGCCTGGAACAGATCCTGGTCAACCTGCTTGGCAACGCCCTCGACGCCATGACCGCCCAACCCCAACCACAGCTGTGGCTGGAGGGCGAACTGGCAGGCGACAGATACCGCCTGCGGGTTCGCGACAACGGCCACGGCATTGACATCGAGGCCCGCAAGCACCTGTTCGAACCGTTCTTCACCACCAAACCGGGCGAGCATGGCCTGGGCCTGGGCCTGACCTTGTCGGCCAGCCTCGCCACAGCCGCCAAGGGCACCTTGAGCGTCGAGCACCCCGCTGGCGGCGGTACAGCCTTCATCCTCACCCTGCCCCTGGTCACCTCCCCCACAGACTCGGCCGATGCCCCATGAACGAAGGGTCCCCATGAACCAAGCACCCTTGACTGTCCTGATCGTCGAAGACGACCCCCACGTGCTGCTCGGTTGCCAGCAGGCGCTGGCGCTCGAGGATATCGCTTGCGAAGGCGTCGGCAGCGCCGAACAGGCCCTGGAGCGGATCGGTGACGATTTCGCCGGGATCGTCGTCAGCGACATTCGCCTGCCGGGCATCGACGGCCTGGAGCTGCTCAATCGCCTCAAGGCCCGCGACCGCAGCCTGCCGGTGGTGCTGATCACCGGCCACGGCGACATCGACATGGCCGTCGGCGCCATGCGCAACGGCGCCTACGACTTCATGGAGAAGCCGTTCTCGCCAGAGCGACTGGTGGACGTGGTACGCCGGGCGCTGGAGCAACGCGGCCTGTCGCGTGAAGTGGTCGCCCTGCGCCGGCAACTGGCCGGTCACAGCTCGCTGGAAGGGCGGATCATCGGCCGCTCGCCTGCCATGCAGAACCTGCGCGAACTGATCGCCAACGTCGCCGACACCTCGGCCAACGTCCTGATCGAAGGCGAGACCGGCACGGGCAAGGAACTGGTCGCCCGTTGCCTGCACGATTTCAGCCGGCGCCAGACAGCCCCCTTCGTGGCCTTGAACTGCGGCGGCCTGCCGGAAAATCTGTTCGAGAGCGAAATCTTCGGCCATGAAGCCAACGCGTTCACCGGCGCGGGCAAACGGCGGATCGGCAAGATCGAGCATGCCAATGGCGGGACACTGTTCCTCGATGAAGTCGAGAGCATGCCGATCAACCTGCAGATCAAGCTGCTGCGCGTCTTGCAGGAGCGCACTCTCGAGCGCCTGGGCTCGAACCAGAGCATCCCGGTGGACTGCCGGGTGATCGCTGCCACCAAGTCGGACCTGGACGCCATGGGCCAGGCCGGGCAGTTCCGCAGCGACCTGTACTATCGCCTCAACGTGGTTACCCTCGAGTTGCCGCCGTTGCGCGAACGCCGCGAGGACGTACTGCAGTTGTTCGAGCATTTCCTGCAGCAATCGGCGCTACGCTTCGACCGCGAAGTTCCCGAGCTGGACAGCCAGACATTGTCGCGGCTCATGGCTCATGACTGGCCGGGCAATGTGCGCGAGCTGCGCAACGTCGCCGAGCGCTATGCGCTGGGCTTGCCGGCGTTCAAGAAGGCCGGTGGCAGTGCAAGCCAGGGGCTGGGCTTTGCCGAGGCGGTGGAAGCGTTCGAACGCAACCTGCTCAGTGATGCCTTGCAGCGCACTGGCGGCAACCTCAGCCAGGCCAGCCAGGAGCTGGGCATGGCCAAGACGACGTTGTTCGACAAGGTGAAGAAGTACGGGTTGGGCTGACAGGGCTCAGCGCCACCCGACTCAAAGCCCTGCCAGGTGCGTCGCATCCTGACGATGCGCCTTCAGGTAGGGCAGCACCGCCGCCAGCAACGGCGCCTTGAACGGCTCCTGGAAGCGGTGCGCCAACCCTGGAATCAAGCGTAACTGGCTGCCCTGGATGTGCGCCGCCAAGTGCACCCCATGCATCACCGGGAGCAGCGGGTCGGCCGTGCCATGCACGACCAGCGTAGGCACACGCAACTGGTTGAGCAGCGCCACCCGGCTCGGTTCCGCCAGGATCGCCATGATCTGGCGCTTGACCCCCTCCGGGTTGAACGCCCGGTCATAGGCCAACGCCGCCTGCTGCAACAGCACCGCGCGATCATCGTGCACCGTCGGGCTGCCCAGAGCCGCCAGCAGGTCGGCCTGCTGCTCCAGCGCCACTTCACGGCTTGGTGCACTGCGCCGCGCCAGCAACTGCACCAACGCAGGATTCGGCGCCGGCAAGCCTTCGGCACCGGAGCTGGACATGACCAGCGTCAGGCTGCGCACACGCTGCGGCGCCATGGCTGCCAGGTGCTGGGCGATCATCCCGCCCATGCTGACCCCCAATACATGGAACTGCTCGATCCCGAGCTCATCCATCAGGTGCAGACCGTCACCGGCCATGTCAGTCAGGCTGTAGGGCGCCGCCACTGGCAGGCCAAGCTTGTAGCGCAGCAACTCGACGGTGAGGTTGGCCGAAGCCGGTGCCTGGTTCCAGCGCGACAGGCCGACATCGCGGTTGTCATACCGGATGACCCGAAAACCCTGGCGACACAAGGCCTCGACCACATCATCCGGCCAGTGGATCAATTGCCCGCCCAGGCCCATGACCAGCAGCAGTGCCGGATCCCCCGGCGCACCAACGCTCTGGTAGACCAGGCTCAACTCACCCAGCTCGGCTCGCTGCACCGGCACATGGGCATCGCACCGGCCGGCGGCGAAACCTGTCGGCGCCCCGCACAACAAAAGAAAGAAGATCAGAAAAACCCGCATGGAAGGAAACACCAGAATGCAAATCCCCAGTAGAGCGCGAGTCTGATGAAATCCCTTCGGTGGCGCTGCCACAGTTGCGTGACAGTTTGATTAATGTCGCCGAACGGTCATCTGCAGGGTGCTGTCGACAGGCACAGCAACATGAGAGAAACTCAACCCAATCGATCTTTTACCAAGTGTTTCTCCCGGAGTTGCAAGTGCTGGAAATCCGTCACCTGAAAACCCTTCATGCCCTGCGCGAAGCCGACAGCCTGGTGGAGGCCGCCGAGCGCCTGCATCTGACCCAGTCGGCGCTGTCGCACCAGTTCAAGGAGCTGGAAGAGCGCCTGGGGATGCAACTGTTCGTGCGCAAGACCAAGCCGATCCGCTTCACCAGTGCCGGCCTGCGCCTGCTGCAACTGGCCGACGCCACCCTGCCGCTGCTGCGTGGCGCCGAACGCGACATCGCTCGCCTCGCCGGCGGCACCGCGGGCCGCCTGCACATGGCCATCGAGTGCCACAGCTGCTTCCAGTGGCTGATGCCGACCATCGACCAGTTCCGCGATGCCTGGCCGGAGGTCGAGCTGGACCTGGCCTCGGGCTTTGCCTTCGCTCCCTTGCCTGCGCTGGCCCGGGGCGATCTCGACCTGGTGGTGACCTCCGACCCGCTGGACCTGGCGGGCATCACCTACGTGCCGCTGTTCACCTACGAAGCCATGCTTGCGGTGGCCAACCAGCACGCGCTGGCGAGCAAGCCCTACATCGTTCCGGACGACCTGGCCGATCAGACCCTCATCACCTACCCGGTGGAGCGTGATCGCCTGGACATCTTCACCCGCTTCCTCGAGCCGGCCGATATCGAACCGGCTGCGGTGCGCACCTCGGAGCTGACAGTGATGATGATGCAGCTGGTCGCCAGCGGTCGCGGGGTGTGCGGCATGCCGCACTGGGCATTGCACGAGTACAGCTCGCGTGGCTACGTGAAGGGCAAGCGCCTGGGCGAGAAAGGCCTGTTCGCCACGCTCTATGCCGCAGTGCGCACCGACATGCTCGATGCGCCGTACATGCGTGATTTCCTGCTGACCGCCAAGGATACCTCGTTCGCCACCCTCGACGGTGTCAGCGCGGTGCGCTGATGCCTTCACGCCACAGCGGCAGGATCAGGTCGCGGGTCAAGGGTGCCAGTGCCAGGGTTGGCGCCTGATCGGCCGCCAGCCAGTGCACTTCCTCGATTTCCGCGGCGGGGATCACCGCCTCGGCGCATTCGACGCGAAACAGCTCGGCCTGTACTTCAAAACCTGGCTCGTTGGCCGCCGGCGCGCTGAAACGGCCAAGGTGCACGGCCTGCTCGGGGTCGATGCGCACGCCCAGCTCTTCGTGCAGCTCGCGCACCAGCGCCTGGACCGGCGTTTCACCGGCATCGATCTTGCCACCCGGTTGCATGAAGGCCTGGGTGCCGCGCTTGCGTACCAGCAAGGTACGGCCCGCCGGGTCGATGAGCAGGGCGGCGGCGATGTGGATAGTCTTGGTCATGGGGTATTCCTGGACAGAGGCTGGCGAGGATACCTGATGCAGCGCACTCTGAGCGGGTTTACCGGGGTAAACGCCGACTCTGCCCGAAGCCGGACGAACGGCCCCTTGCCAACCCCCTCGCCAAACGCCATAAACACTGCATGAACCTGCCCGCACAGCAGCACCCGGTGCTCGACCTGTTCCACCCCGCCGTCGGCACCTGGTTCCGGCAACGCTTCGCCACCGTCACCGACGCCCAGGCCCGCGCCTGGCCGCTGATCCACGCCGGCCAGTCGATGCTGCTGGCCGCTCCGACCGGCTCGGGCAAGACCCTCAGCGCCTTTCTCGCAGTGCTCGACGAACTGTTTCGCCAAGGTCTGGAGCACGACGGCGAGCTGCCCGCGCAAACCCAGGTGATCTACGTTTCACCGCTCAAGGCGTTGTCCAACGACATTCGCCTCAATCTCCAGGCGCCTCTCGAAGGCATCGCCCAGGCACTTGCCGAGCAAGGCCTGAAAGCACCACACATCACCACCGCCGTGCGCACCGGCGATACACCGCAAAAAGACCGCGCAGCCATGCGCAAACGCGCACCGCACATCCTGGTGACAACCCCTGAGTCGCTGTACGTACTGCTGGGTTCGGCCTCGGGTCGTGCCGGGCTGAACCAGGTGCACACGGTGATCGTCGACGAGATTCACGCCCTGGCCGGCAACAAGCGCGGCTGCCACCTGGCACTGACCCTGGAGCGCCTGCAAGCCCTGTGCGGCCGATCGTTGCGCCGCATCGGCCTGTCGGCCACGCAGCGCCCGGTCGAGCGGGTGGCGCAGTTCCTGGTCGGGCATCAGCGGCCCTGCGCCATCGTCGATGTCGGCCACAGCCGCGAGCGCGACCTGGCCATCGAGGTGCCGCCCGTGCCGCTGGGCGCGGTGATGGCCACGGATGTCTGGGAACTGCTCTACGACCGACTCGCTGCCCTGTCCCGCGAACACCGCACCACGCTGGTGTTCGTCAACACCCGGCGCCTGGCCGAACGCCTGACCCGGCACCTGAGCGAGCGCCTGGGCCAGGACGCTGTCGCCGCCCACCATGGCAGCCTGGCCAAGGAGCATCGCCTGTCAGCCGAACAGCGCCTGAAGGCTGGTGGTCTGCGGATGCTGGTAGCCACCGCGTCGTTGGAGCTGGGCATCGATATCGGCGATGTCGACCTGGTGTGCCAGATAGCCTCGCCCGGCTCCATTGCCGCCTTCCTGCAACGCGTCGGCCGCTCGGGACACCAGGTCGATGGCATTCCCAAGGGCCGACTGTTCCCTACCTCGCGTGACGACCTAATCGAATGCGTGGCCCTGCTCGACTGCGTGCGCCGGGGCGAGCTGGACCTGCTGCACATCCCCAACGCGCCACTGGATGTACTGGCCCAGCAGATCATCGCCGAAGTCAGCAACCAGCCTTGGCCAGAGCAGGCGTTGTTCGACTGCCTGCGCGCCGCGATGCCCTATGCAGGGCTTGATCAGGCGCATTACCAGGCCCTGCTGCAGATGCTCGCCGAGGGTTACAACGGCCGCCAGGGTGTACGCAGCGCCTACCTGCATCGCGACGCAGTGAATGCCACCCTGCGTGGACGTCGCGGCAGCCAGCTCGCTGCCCTGACCAGCGGCGGTACCATCCCCGAGACTGCCGACTACAGCGTGCTGCTCGAACCCCAGGCACTGAACATCGGCAGCGTCAATGAAGACTTCGCGGTGGAAAGCATCGCCGGCGATATCTTCCAGCTGGGCAACGCCTCCTATCGCATCCTGCGGGTGGAGCCCGGGCGGGTACGGGTCGAGGATGCCCATGGCCTGCCGCCGACCATCCCCTTCTGGCTCGGTGAAGCGCCGGGGCGCAGTGACGAATTGTCCACCGCAGTCGCGCGCCTGCAGGCACGTCTCGATGAGCAGCTGCAGCAGCATGCAGGCGACCAGTCCCGCGTGCTGCAGTGGCTGAAAGCCGACTATGTGCTGGACGACGACAGCGCCAGCCAGTTGCTCGACTACCTGGGTCGTACCCAGCAAGTGCTGGGCGCCCTGCCGTCGCAGCAGACACTGGTGATGGAGCGCTTTTTCGACGAGTCCGGCGGCACCCAACTGATCATCCACTCCCCCTACGGCAGCCGCATCAACCGCGCCTGGGGCCTGGCCCTGCGCAAACGCTTCTGCCGCACCTTCAATTTCGAATTGCAGGCGGCGGCCAGCGAAGATGCGATCGTGCTGTCGCTGTCCACCAGCCACAGCTTCGACCTCGATGAAGTGTGGCGCTACCTGTCGAGCCGCACCGCCGAGCAGGTGCTGGTCCAGGCACTGCTCGACGCGCCTCTGTTTGGTGTGCGTTGGCGCTGGAACGCGGCCGTGGCGATGGCCCTGCCGCGCTTCATCGGAGGGCGCAAGGTAGCGCCGCAGATCCAGCGGATGAAGAGCGAAGACCTGGTCGCCACAGTGTTCCCCGACCAGATCGCCTGCCTTGAAAACATCGTCGGCGAGCGCCAGATTCCCGACCATCCGCTGGTGCAACAGACCCTCGACGATTGTCTGCACGACGCCATGGACAGCGAGGGCTGGCTGGCACTGCTGCGGCGCATGGAAAGCGGCGAGGTGCGCCTGCTCAGCCGCGACCTGCCCGCCCCCTCACCGCTGGCCGCGGCCATCCTCAATGCTCGTCCCTATGCATTTCTCGACGATGCACCGCTGGAGGAGCGCCGTACCCAAGCGGTGCTCAACCGGCGCTGGAACGAGGTAAGCAGCGGCGACGACCTCGGCGCGCTGGATGCCGATGCGATCAGTGCGGTCGCGGATGAAGCCTGGCCAAGACCGCTCAACCTCGACGAAATGCACGAGGCGCTGATGAGCCTGGGCACGATCACGCAAGCCGAGGTGCAAGCCAACGATGGCTGGGCAGCCCTGCTCGGGCAGTTGGCAGACGCTGGCCGTGCCTGCCGTCTGGACACCTGCGGCCAGCCGCTGTGGCTGGCTCGCGAGCGCCTGAGGTCGATGGCCACGCTGTACCCCGACGCTTCGCTCGCCCCTGCCCTGCAGCCCTTGCCCGGCTTCGACCAGGTCGTCGATGCGGATAGCGCCCTGAGCGATCTGCTGCGTGGCCGCCTGAGCGCCTTCGGCCCACTCACCCTGGCGCAGATCGCCACGCCATTGAGCCGCAGCGAGAGCGACGTCGAACAAGCGTTGGCGCGGCTGGAGCGCGAAGGCTATGTCTTGCGCGGACACTTCAGCCCAGGCCAGCCGCCGCTGCAATGGTGCGAGCGTCACCTGCTGGCACGCATTCACCGCTATACCGTCAAGCGCCTGCGCCGGGAGATCGAACCGGTCAGCCTGCAGGATTTCATGCGTTTTCAGTTCGACTGGCAGCACCTGAGCCAGGAGGAACGCCTGCGCGGGCCGCAGGCGGTAGCGCAGGTGCTCGGACAGCTCGAGGGCTTCCCCTGCGCCGCCGGGGCCTGGGAAGCGGAGCTGTTGCCTGCGCGGATCAAGGACTACAGCCCGCACTGGCTTGACGACGCCTGTCGCAGTGGTCAGTGGGCCTGGACGCGGCTGGCCGCCACGGTGTCGAGCAGTACCCTGTCGAGCACGCCGCTGGTGCTTCTGCCGCGCGAACACCTCGCCCTGTGGCGCAGCCTGGCCAGCATCCCGTCGCCCGAGGCGCTCGGCGCACGGGCACAGCGCGTGCACCAGGCTTTGCAGGCCCATGGCGCGCTGTTCTTCGACGAACTGGCCGAGCAAGCCCGCCTGCTGCCCAGCGAGCTGGAAAACGCCCTGCAGGAACTGGTCGGCTCGGGGCTGGCGGCCGCCGACAGCTTCAGCGGTCTGCGCAGCCTGATAACGCCGGCCAAACGTTCGTCACGCAATAGCCGCCGCGGTCATCCACCGCTGTCCAGCAGCATGGTGCAGGCCGGTCGCTGGGCGCTGCTGCGGCGCAGCACTGGCGAACAGGACAGCGACCAGCGCCTGGAACATATAGCCCGCAGCCTGTTGCGTCGTTATGGGGTGATCTGCTGGCGCCTGCTGGAGCGCGAAAGCGCAGCACTACCGCCATGGCGCGAACTCCTGCGCTGCTATCACCGGCTGGAGGCACGTGGGGAAATCCGTGGCGGGCGGTTCATTGCCGGGCTGGCCGGCGGACAGTTCGCCCTGCCCGAAGCCGTGGGGTTATTGCGCCAGGTGCGGCGGCGGGAAGTGGACGGGGCGCTGGTAGTGGTCAGCGCCAGCGATCCATTGAACCTGGTCGGCACCCTGCTGCCAGGTAGCAAGCTACCGGCTGTGGGGGGCAACCGCCTGCTGTATCGCGACGGCGTGCCGGTGGCCGTGCGGATCGCGGGCAGCTACCGGTTTCTGATCGAGGGACCGGCCGAGGAACAGCAAACCTGGCGCCAGCGCCTGTTGCGCGACAACTGAGCGCACCTAAGCCTTCGCGGCAAACCCTGCAAAACGCTTGTTGAACCCGGCCACTCGCCCTTCGACAGTCGTTTTGCGCTGCTGCCCGGTGTAGACCGGGTGCGATGCACTGGACACATCCAGCGCCACGTAGGGATAGGTCTGGCCGTCGCTGTGAACCTGGGTGCGATCAGTTTCCACGGTCGATCCGATCAGAAAGAACACATCCGCCGCCGTGTCGTGGAACAGCACGGGACGATATTCGGGATGGATACCTGCTTTCATGAAAATCACCTCGGTCATAAATTGATACTTTATAACATACTACATTGAGAATGATTTTCGATACTCGAAATTTCATTTTTCCTCGCCTTTCGTCCGCTGGCCATTTGTCACCCGACCGGGCTATGGTCGGGGTTTGCCCAGGCCCCTGAGCCTGATTGACCGAAGCATTCGCAAGGATTTTCGCATGAGTCTGTCACTCCTCAGCCGTTACGCCGTGTTCGCCGCCTGCGTGCTGTTCACCTTGGCCAGCCTTCCCTTCCTGCACCACGAATGGCTGTGGCCCTTCACCCTGACCACCGCCGTGCTCAGCCTGATCGGCCTGTTCGACCTGCTGCAGAAACGCCATGCGGTACGCCGCAACTACCCGATTCTGGGCAATATTCGCTACCTGGTCGAAGGCATTCGCCCGGAGATCCGCCAGTACCTGCTCGAATCCGACAGCGATGCCCTGCCCTTCTCCCGCGCCCAGCGCTCGCTGGTGTACGCCCGCGCCAAGAACGAGGCCTCCGACAAACCCTTCGGCACCCTGATCGATGTGTATGAGTCGGGCTTCGAGTTCATCGGCCACTCCATGCGCCCCGCACCACTGGCCGACCCGACAGGTTTCCGCATCACCGTCGGCGGGCCGCAGTGCAGCCAGCCTTACTCGGCATCGATCTTCAACATCTCGGCCATGAGCTTCGGTTCGCTCAGTGCCAACGCCATCCGCGCCCTCAACGAAGGTGCCCGGCTCGGCAACTTCGCCCATGACACCGGCGAAGGCAGCATCAGCCCCTACCACCGCGAGCACGGTGGCGACCTGGTCTGGGAACTGGGCAGCGGCTATTTCGGCTGCCGTACCGCGGACGGACGCTTCGACCCCGCGCGCTTCGCCGAGCAGGCCGCCAACCCACAGGTGCGGATGATCGAAATCAAGATGAGCCAGGGCGCCAAGCCCGGCCACGGCGGCATCCTGCCCAAGCACAAGGTGACCCAGGAAATCGCCGACACCCGCGGCATCGTCATGGGCGAGGACTGCATCTCGCCGTCTCGCCACAGCGCGTTCTCCACGCCCATCGAGATGATGCAGTTCATCGCCCAGTTGCGTGAGCTGTCCGGCGGCAAGCCGGTGGGCTTCAAGTTCTGCCTGGGCCATCCGTGGGAATTCATGGGCATCGCCAAGGCCATGCTGGAAACCGGCATCCTGCCCGACTTCATCGTCGTCGACGGCAAGGAGGGCGGTACCGGCGCCGCGCCCGTGGAGTTCACCGACCACATCGGCGTACCCCTGCGCGAGGGCTTGCTGTTCGTGCACAACACCCTGGTTGGCCTGAACCTGCGCGACAAGATCAAGCTCGGCGCCAGTGGCAAGATCGTCAGTGCCTTCGACATCGCCAGCGTGCTGGCTATCGGCGCCGACTGGGCCAACTCTGCACGCGGCTTCATGTTCGCCATCGGTTGCATCCAGTCGCAGAGCTGCCACACCAACAAGTGCCCGACCGGCGTTGCTACCCAGGACGCCCTGCGCCAGCGCGCACTGGTGGTGCCCGACAAGGCCCAGCGGGTGCTCAACTTCCACCACAACACCCTGCGCGCCCTGGCCGAAATGCTGGCCGCTGCAGGCCTCGAGCACCCCGCGCAACTGGAGGCCAAGCACCTGGTGCGGCGTATTTCCGCCACCGAGATCAAGCTGTTCTCGCAGATGCACGTGTTCCTCAAGCCCGGCGAACTGCTGACCGGCGAGGTGGACGGGCAGTTCTACTCGCGGATGTGGCAGTTGGCGCGCGCCGACAGTTTCGAGCCGCACAGCGAAGCCGCGGCCTGATCCGGGTACACCGTTCGTCGCCCTCACAATTTTTTCACCAAGTCCGGCCAGCGTCTAAGCTTCAGACAAGCAAGACGAAAATACTTGGCCGGACTGAACTCTATGGGCGCACTGTGGCAATCGGAACAGACCAGAACGGAAGCACCCGAAACACCTCTGGCCGAGCCACCACAGCCGAAGCCACCTCGTCAGCGTCGGTTGTGGTGGCGACTGATCATCCTGATCGTGCTGGTGGCCATGGTGGCGGTGGGCTTTGCCGTCTATGACGAGGTGCAGAGCTCCGACCTGCAATCGCGTGAATTCAGCCGCCTGGCCAGTACCCTCACCTACTCGCTGGAGCGCGGACCGAGCGACGCGATCGTCTACCCAGGCGACGGCCCCTTCGACAAACGCCTGGGCTACAGCGCCCTGGGCCAGTTCCTGCCGCGTCTGCTCAAGCGCGACTACCTGATCAGCGAGCAGGTGCGTTTCTCCCCGGCACTGATGCGCTATGTCGACCACGGCCTGTTCGTGCCCTACGTCGAGAAGATCCAGGCCGGCCTGTCGATCACCGACTGCCGCGGCGACACCCTCTACCAGTATCACTACCCCCAGCACCTGTACGACGACTTCGCCTCGATCCCACCGGTGATCGTCAACAGCCTGCTGTTCATCGAGAACCGCGACCTGCTCGACAGCAAGGACCCGCAGAACAACCCGGCGGTAGACTGGCCACGCTTCGCCAAGGCTGCCTACAGCCAGGTCGCCAAGTACCTGGCCCTGCCCGGCCAGTCGGCGGGCGGCAGCACCCTGGCCACACAACTGGAAAAATACCGGCACTCGCCGGACGGCCTGACGGTCAATGGCGCCGAGAAGATCCGCCAGATGATTTCTGCCAGCGTGCGCGCCTACCAGGGCGGGCCTGACACCACCGAGGCGCGCCAGCGCATCGTGCGCGACTACCTGAACAGCGTGCCGCTCTCGGCGGTACCCGGGCACGGTGAAGTGCACGGCATGGCCGAAGGGCTGCGGGTCTGGTACGGCGCCGACTTCGCCGAGGTGAACAAGGCGCTCACCTCGACGGAAACCGACGCCCAGAGCATGGCCGCTCGTGGCCTGGCCCTGCGTGAAGTGCTGTCATTGATGATTGCCCAGCGCCGACCTTCGCACTACCTGTCCAAAGGCCGCGTCGAGCTGGCCGAGCTCACCGACTCGCATATCCGCGTGCTCGCTGCCAACGGCATCATCGATCGCCCGCTGGCGGATGCCGCGCTGGCCAGCAAGGCGGTGTACCGCGACTGGGTGGCCCAGCCGACCATCGTGCCGATCATCACCAACAAGGGCATCAGCCTGGCCCGTAACCGCCTGGCAGCCATGCTCAACCGCCCGCTGTACGACCTCGATCGCCTCGACCTCTCCGCCACCAGCACCCTGCAAGCCGACTTGCAGACCCAGGTCAGCCAGTACCTGAAGAACCTCGCCGCCCCCGAGTTCGCCGCGCAGATGGGCCTGATCGGCGAGCGCCTGCTGACCAGCAAGACCACCGACCAGGTCAGCTACAGCTTCACCCTGTTCGAGCGCACCGCCGACGGCTCGCGGGTTCGGGTGCAGACCGACAGCACCAACCAACCGTTCGACATTAACGAGGGCAGCAAGCTGGAACTGGGCTCGACCGCCAAGCTGCGAGTGCTGACCACGTACCTTGAAATCGTCGCCGAGCTGCACGACAAGTACGCCGGCAAGCCGGTAGCCGAGCTCAAGAAAGTGGAGGTAGCCGACCTGGACCGCATCACCCAGTGGTCACTGGAATGGCTGATGCTGAACAGCAAGAACCAGAACCTCGACGCCATGCTCGACGCCGCGCTGGAGCGCAAGTACTCGGCCAATACCGGCGAGGCATTTTTCACCGGTGGTGGCATGCACGTGTTCAACAACTTCCGCAAGGAGGACAACGGCCGCAACCCGACCCTCAAGGACGCATTGCGCGAGTCGATCAACCTGCCGTTCATCCGCCTGATGCGCGACCTGGTGCGCTACGTCACCTACCAGCAACCCTACAACCGCGAACCACTGCTCAAGGATGACGCCGACCCGCGCCGCCAGGAGTACCTGGCGCGCTTCGCCGACCGCGAGGGCACCAATTACCTGATGCGCTTCTGGCGCAAGTACCAGCGCAAGACCTCCCAGCAACGCCTGGACACCTTCCTCGACAGCATGCGCGTCACCCCCCAGCGCCTGGCGGCGGTGCACCGCTACCTGTTCCCCGAGGCCGGCCAGGAAACCTTCAACGCCTTCGTCCGCGCGCACAGCGCCAAGGACAAGGCCGCCATGGCCAAGCTCAACGACGGCCGCCTTTCTGAAATGTACGCCGCCTACGGTCCAGGCAAGTACGACTTGCCCGATCAGGGTTTCATCGCCAAGGTCCACCCTCTGGACCTGTGGCTGCTCGGCTACCTGCTGAAAAACCCTGGCGCCACCCCCACCGAGATGGTCAACGCCAGTCGCTTCGAGCGTCAGGAGGTGTACAGCTGGTTGTTCAAGAGCCGTCACCAGGGCGCCCGTGACAGCCGCATCCGCACCATGGTCGAAATCGAGGCGTTTCTCGACATCCACCAGCGCTGGAAGCGCGTCGGCTACCCCTTCGATCACCTGGTACCGTCACTGGCCACGGCCATTGGCAGCTCGGGCGACCGCCCTGCGGCGCTGTCCGAACTGGTAGGCATCATCCAGAACGATGGCGTACGCCTGCCGACCCTGCGCATCGACACCTTGCACTTCGCGGCCGGCACCCCCTATGAAACCAAGCTGATCAGCGACCCCGACCGCGGCCAACGAATCCTCAAGTTGGAAGTGGCGCGGGCCCTGAAAGGCGCGATGTCGCAGGTGGTCGATGCCGGTACCGCGCGGCGTATTTCCGGCAGCTTCAAGCTGCACGACGGTACCTTGCTGGTGATGGGTGGCAAGACCGGGACGGGTGACAACCGCCTGCAGAGCTACGGCGCCGGCGGACGGCTGATCGGCTCACGCTCGCTGAACCGCACTGCCACCTTCGTGTTCTTCCTCGGCGACAACCACTTCGGCACGCTCACCGCCTTCGTGCCGGGACGCACGGCGGAGTCGTTCAAGTTCACCTCGGCCCTGCCCGTGCAGGTACTCAAGGGTATGGCGCCGATTCTCATGCCATACCTGGAGCCGGGAAACCCCAATGAATGCAAGGCGCCGCAACTGGCGATGCACTGACAGGCAAGGCACCCATCAAAAAACCAGATGATAATCATCTGCATTTGAAGCCTTGTGTTTAGATATATCTTGAGTAATATCTTGCGATATATCGAAACACAAGGAGCCTGCACCCCATGCGTGACCACGCCCCCCATGATCCTTTCGAGCGCCGCCCCGGTCGCGGTGAGCGCGGCCCGCGGGTGTTCGCCCCTGGCGATCTGAAACTGCTGATGCTGTCGATGCTCGCCGAGCAACCCGGCCACGGCTATGACCTGATTCGTCAGATCGAAGGGCTATTCGATGGCAGCTACAGCCCCAGCCCCGGGGTGATCTACCCGACCCTCAACTTTCTCGAGGAAGCCGAGCTGATCAGTGGCCAGATTCAGGGCAGCAAGCGCCTCTATGTCATCACCGAAGTCGGTCGCCAATCACTCGCCGAACAAGCCGTCGCCCTCGACGGCGTACGCATGCGCATCGAGTTGAGCAAGCGCGCCTTGCGCGGACATGACCGTCCACCAGAGATCAACGAGGCAGTCGGCAATCTGCGCCATGCCCTGCACATGCACAGCGGTCGCTGGACACCCGAGGAAATCGAGCGGGTGCGCGGCCTGCTCAACGACACGGCCAGGGCCATCGCAGGCGGGCCGACCGATTCCGTTCAGGAGAAAACCCCATGAGCGACACCATTCATCGCGTCAACCACGAGATCCGCCAACGCCGTCTGCAGGTGCTGCGGGTCACCGACCTGACCCCGCGCATGCGCCGTATCACCCTGGGCGGTGCGGAACTGGCAGGCTTCACCAGCTTGGGCACGGACGACCACGTCAAGGTGCTGTTCGGCTGCACGCCCGAGGAGCAACAAGCGATCGACGCCCGCAACCTGGGCCGCGACGGCGGCGTACGGCCGACAATGCGCGAGTACACGCCGCGGCGCATCGACCTGGACGCCCTGGAGCTGGACATCGACTTCGTCCTGCATGGCGACGGCCCTGCCTCGACCTGGGCTGCCCAGGCCGCGCCGGGCCAGCACCTCGATATCGTCGGCCCACGCGCGTCGATGGTGGTGCCGGACATCTTCGACAGCTACCTGCTGATCGGCGACGAAACCGCCATCCCCGCGATTGCCCGACGGCTCGAGGAGATGCCGGCCGGACGCCAGGTGCTGGCGGTCATCCAGATCGAGGATGAACAGGAGCGCCAGCCGCTGCCGAGCAAGGCGCAGGTGGAGGTCATCTGGGTACGTCGGCAGGCAGAGGACCTGCTCGGCCTGGTGAAAAACCTGACGTTGCCGCAGGGCCGGCTGTATGGCTGGGTAGCGCTGGAGAAGGGCCTGACCCGGCAGGCCAAGGCTTTGCTGCTGGAAAAGGGCGTTGCCGAGGATGCGCTCAAGGCAGCGGCTTACTGGCGCGCAGAGGGCAGTGCGGATGATGAGTAGCCAGTAAGACCGATGCGGCCCTGTCGCGGGACGAGTCGCAGCGACTCGTCCCGACTCATCCCTTCACCCGCCCCCACCACCGATCCACCCCGATCACCAGCAACCCGATCCCCCAGAACCCCGCCAACACCGCCAGTGCATTGATCAGCACCCGCCCATACCCCAGGCTCGCCACATCGACGAAGGGATAGGGGTAGACCCCGATCTCATGCCCCCGCCACAAGGTGAACAGGAAATACACCAGCGGGTACAGGCTCCAGGCGCCCAGGTGCCATAGCCGCAAGCGCCCCTTGGGCACCGCCAGGCACCAGTACAGCACGAACACCAGCGGCATCACGTCGTGCAACAGTTCGTCGGCCAGCCACTGCCAACCCTCGGGTTGCCACAGGTGCCGAAGCAGCAGGCTGTAGGCCACTGCCACCAGCACGATACTGACCAGCACACCGGAGCTCACCGCCGGCGTCAGGAACCAGCGCCGCGCCGCCGTCCCACGGCCGAACGCCGCATGGCTCAGTACCGTGGCCACCAGGGTGTTGCTCAGCACGGTGAAATAGCCGAACAGATTGACCATGCCACCGATCAAGCTGGCCTGCTCCTGCCAGCGCGCCAGCAGCACCAGATACAACTGCACCGCCAACCCCGTCCAGCCGAGCAGCGCGGCCAGGGTCAGCCAGGGACGCGGCACCCTCAAGCCTTGCGTGACAGCTTGATGTACAGCTGCTCGACCTTTTCCCGCGCCCAGGGCGTCTTGCGCAGGAAGGTCAGGCTCGACTTGATGCTCGGGTCGCTCTTGAAGCAGCGGATGTCGATGCGCTCGGCCAGCCCCTGCCATTGGTAGTGGGCCACCAGCTCGGTGAGGATCTGCTCCAGCGTCTTGCCGTGCAGTGCGTTGTGTTGGGCCGTGCTCATGCAGTGCTCCCGCGTTGAAAGATGCGCACCTTACACGAGTGTAGTGGGCCGGTGTGCAAGGATGCGGACCGCCTGCGCTCCCAGCCCGGGCCAGAGCCTTCCACAGCACAAACCCCTGGCCAGACAGGAAACCTCTGTGATGAAATAGCAATGTTATATTGTATCTATTCGTATCTTCACTATAAATATCTGCCAAGGAACGTCACACGCTCATGTTGTCCAAGTCCCTGCGCCTCTCTCCCCTCGCTGTCGCCTTGTGGCTGGCGTCATCGCCCAGCCAGGCGGTGGAGCTCGAACCCCAGGTGATCACCGCCAACCCGCTCGGCAACCGCCAGCTCGCCGCCCCAAGCACCGTGCTCGAAGGCGATGACCTGCTGCAACAGCAGCACGGCAGCCTCGGTGAAACCCTCAACAAACAGCCCGGTGTCGCCTCTACCTGGTTCGGTCCAGGCGCCAGTCGCCCGGTGATCCGCGGCCTGGATGGCGACCGCATCCGCATCCTGCGCAATGGCGTCGGTGCCCTGGATGCCTCGTCATTGTCCTATGACCACGCCGTGCCGCTGGACCCGGTCACCGTCGAACGCGTCGAGATCGTCCGTGGCCCGGCTGCGCTGCTTTACGGCGGCAACGCCATCGGTGGTGTAGTCAACACCTTCGACAACCGCATTCCCGACTCGCCTATCGAAGGCATCCATGGCGCAGGCGAGCTGCGCTATGGCGGCGCCGACACCACGCGCAGCAGCGCCGGCAAGCTCGAAGCCGGTGACGGCAATTTCGCCCTGCACCTGGACGCCAACAGCCGTCAGTTCAACGACCTGCGCATCCCCGGCTATGCACGCAGCGCGAAGGTGCGCGACGCCGACGAACCCGGCAGCAAGCATCGCCTGGAAAACAGCGACGGCCGCCAGGACGGCGGCGCCATCGGTGGTTCCTACCATTGGGACCATGGCTATGCAGGCCTGTCCTATAGCCGCTACGACAGCAACTACGGCTCGGTGGCCGAGCCCGGCGTGCGCCTGGACATGCAACAGGACCACTACGCCTTCGCCTCGGAACTGCGCGACCTCGAAGGACCGTTCAGTTCGGTCAAGGTCGACGCCGGCTACACCGACTACCAACACCGCGAGATCGAAGAGGGCGAGGTCCACACCACCTTCAAGAACAAAGGCTATGAGGCGCGCATCGAAGCCCGCCACCAGCCCATCGGCCCCGTCGAAGGGGTGATCGGCGCCCAGGTCAGTCGCAACGAGTTCTCGGCGTTGGGTGAAGAAGCCTTCGTGCCGCACACCGACACCGACAGCCTGGCGCTGTTCATGCTCGAGCAATGGCAGGCCACCGAACGCCTGAACCTGAGCCTCGGCGCCCGCCTGGAGCACACCCGCATCGACCCGGATGCCAAGGGCAACGAGAACTTCGTCGGTGCCGACAAATCGACCAGCTTCAATGCCGCAAGCCTGTCATCGGGCGCGGTGTACCAGCTCGATCCGGTCTGGGCACTGGCGGCGAGCCTGGCCTACACCGAGCGCGCACCGACCTTCTACGAGCTATATGCCAACGGCGCACACGTCGCCACCGGCGCCTATGAAGTCGGCGATCCGAACCTGAACAAGGAGAAGGCAATTTCCGGCGACCTGGCACTGCGCTTCGACAACGGCACGCACAAGGGCAGTGTCGGCGTGTTCTACAGCCACTTTCGCAACTACATCGGCCTGATCGGCAGCGGTAATCTGCGTGAAGGGCATGACCATGGTGACGACGACCATGACCATGATCATGACCACGACGACGGCGGGATTCCCGAGTACCTTTATCAGGGCGTGCGTGCGCGCTTCTATGGTATCGAGGCCCAGGATCGCTGGAAGCTGCTGGAGAACCGCTACGGCAGCTTCGCCCTGGAGCTGTCCGGCGACTATACCCGCGCCAAGAACCTCGACACCGGCGAGCCACTGCCACGCATCGCCCCGCTGCGGGTGGGCACCGGCCTGCTGTGGGAGCTGGATCGCTGGCAGGCGCGCGTGGACGTGCAACACGCCGCCTCGCAGCACCGCAAGCCGGACAACGAACACGGGACCGACGGCTACACCACCCTCGGCGCCAGCGTCGGCTATCGCTTCGACATTGGCCAGAGCCAGTGGCTGGCGTTCGTACGTGGCGAGAACCTGACCGACCAGACCGTGCGCTACGCCAGTTCCATCCTGCGCGATATCGCGCCGGCACCGGGACGTAGTGTCGAAGTCGGGCTGCGCACCAGCTTCTGACCTGCGTGCAGGGGCAACTGTCTTGTTCAAAATCTGAAGGCCAGCCCAATCCGTGTAGGAGCGGGCTTGCCCGCGAACACGGGCGTAGCCCGTGCCAGGCAGCGCGGTGTTTTTTCGCGGGCCAGCCCGCTCCTGCACGAACTGCACCCACTATTACGTCTGCGACAACAATCCCCTGCGACATTTTGTCTTTTTTTCTTACAACTTCCCCTATATCCTCCGCACCGCAAGCTGAAACGCTTCACTCATAAATCCCTCAGCCGTTTCCATCGAAGCGTTCGCTCCTCGATGCGCTTGCGTTTTTCTCAATAATCAAAAGACAGCGCTATCTCATGCTTCAACTGCCGAGGAATCCATACCCGGGCCTCGCCCTCACCGCCCTGCTCAGCGGCTTTTCGCCCAGCGCCAGCGCCGACGCGCCCTTCGCCAATGACTCACCCTGGATGTTCGGTGACTGGGGCGGTACCCGCACCGCACTCCAGGCGCAGGGCTACGACTTTACCTTCGGCTACACCGGCGAAATGGGCAGTAACCTGCACGGCGGTTTCGATCACGATCGCACCGCACGCTATAGCGACCAGTTCACCCTGGGCGCCCATCTGGACCTGCAAAAGATCCTCGGCTGGCACGACAGCGAATTCCAGCTGACGGTCACCGAACGCCACGGCCAGAACATCAGCAACGACCGGATCAACGACCCGCGCGTGGGAGGTTTCACCTCCGCCCAGGAAGTCTGGGGCCGCGGCGAAACCTGGCGCCTGACACAAATGTGGATCAAGCAGAAATACTTCGATGGCGCACTGGACGTGAAGGTCGGCCGCTTCGGTGAAGGCGAGGACTTCAACAGCTTCCCCTGCGACTTCCAGAACCTGGCGTTCTGTGGCTCGCAGGTGGGCAACTGGGTGGGTGGCATCTGGTACAACTGGCCGGTCAGCCAGTGGGCGCTGCGGGTGAAGTACAACCTCGCTGACGACCTATACGCGCAGGTCGGCGTCTTCGAACAGAATCCCTCCAACCTTGAATCCGGCAATGGCTTCAAGCTCAGTGGCAGCGGTACGCAAGGTGCGCTGATGCCGATCGAACTGGTGTGGACCCCAAGGGTCAATGGTCTGAAAGGGGAATATCGCGCCGGCTACTACTACAGTAATGCCAAGGCACAGGATGTTTACAAGGACGGCAACGGCCAACCGGCGACCTTGAGCGGCCAGGCTTACCGCAGCAGCGCCAGCAAGCATGGTCTCTGGCTCGGCGCCCAGCAGCAGGTGACCTCTCGCGCCTCGGACGCCTCGCGCGGGCTGAGCCTGTTCGCCAATGCAACGATGCATGACAAGAAGACCAATGCCATCGACAACTATGTTCAGGCAGGTGTGGTGTACAAGGGGCCCTTCGATGCCCGCGCCAAGGACGACATCGGTTTCGCCCTCGCCCGCGTGCACGTCAACCCCGCCTACCGCAAGAACGCGCGCCTGGCCAACCAGGCCAACGCTGTCGTCGACTACGACAATCCCGGCTTCCTGCCCGTCCAGGACACCGAATACAGCGCCGAACTCTACTACGGCATTCACCTGGCGGACTGGCTCACCGTGCGTCCTAACCTGCAGTACATCCGCCATCCGGGCGGGGTGTCGCAGGTCGATGACGCGCTGATCGGCGGCCTGAAGATCCAGAGCAGTTTCTGAACCCAACCTTGAACGAACGGAGAACATGCGATGAGCACTGACGGTGCCAAGAATGGAACCCGCTGGCTACCGCGCCTCGTAGGCGTGCTGCTGTTGCTGATGGGCCTGGCCCTGATCGCAGGCGGTATCAAGCTGAGCCAGCTGGGCGGATCCCTTTACTACCTGATCGGCGGGATCGGCTTTGCCCTTTCGGGCATCCTCCTGATCGCCCTGCGCCGCATCGGCCTTGGCCTGTATGGCCTGGTGCTGCTGGCCAGCACCGCCTGGGCGCTGTGGGAAGTGGGCCTGGACTGGTGGCAACTGGTGCCACGCCTGGCCATCTGGTTCGCCCTTGGCGTGGTCCTGCTGCTGCCCTGGGCGCGCCGCCCGCTGCTTGGGCCTGCCTCGAAGGTCAACGGCGCCCTGCTGGCCGCCGCCGTAGTCGCCTCCGGCGCAACCGCGGTCGGTAGCCAGTTCACCCATCCCGGGGAGATCTTCGGCGAATTGGGGCGTGACAGCAGCGAAATGGCCAGCGCAGCGCCTTCCATGCCGGACGGCGAATGGCAGGCCTACGGGCGCACCGAACACGGCGACCGCTACTCGCCCCTGCGCCAGATCACTCCGCAGAACGCTTATCGCCTGGAAGAAGCCTGGCGCATTCGCACCGGCGACCTGCCGACCGAAAACGACCCGGTCGAACTGACCAACGAGAACACCCCACTCAAGGCCAACGGCATGCTCTATGCCTGCACCGCGCACAGCAAGGTGCTGGCCCTGGACCCGGACACCGGTGCCGAAATCTGGCGCTTCGACCCGCAGGTCAAGAGCCCGGTCAAGACCTTCAAGGGCTTCGCCCACATGACCTGCCGCGGCGTTTCGTACTATGACGAGAACCGCTACGTCAGCCGTGACGGCAGCCCTGCGCCGAAGATCTCCGATGCCGGCCAGGTCGTTGCCCAGACCTGCCCACGACGCCTCTACCTGCCCACTGCCGATGCCCGCCTGATCGCGATCAACGCCGACAACGGCAAGGTCTGCGAAGGCTTCGCCAACCAGGGTGCGATCGACCTGACCACCGGCATCGGCCCATTCACCGCCGGCGGCTACTACTCCACCTCGCCAGCGGCGATCACCCGTGACCTGGTGATCATCGGAGGGCATGTCACCGACAACGAGTCGACCAACGAACCGTCCGGCGTGATCCGCGCCTACGACGTGCACGACGGCCGCCTGGTGTGGAACTGGGACAGCAATAACCCCGACGACACCAAGCCGCTGGCGCCGGGCAAGACCTACAGCCGCAACTCGGCGAACATGTGGTCGCTGGCCAGCGTCGATGAAGACCTGGGCATGATCTACCTGCCGTTGGGCAACCAGACCCCTGACCAATGGGGCGCCGACCGCACCCCAGGCGCCGAGAAGTACAGCGCTGGCGTGGTCGCCCTGGACCTGGCCACCGGCAAGGCACGCTGGAACTACCAGTTCACCCACCACGATCTGTGGGACATGGACGTGGGCAGCCAGCCCACCCTGGTGCACCTGAAGACCGACGATGGCGTGAAGCCTGCGGTCATCGTGCCGACCAAGCAGGGCAGCCTGTACGTGCTCGACCGTCGTGACGGCACCCCGATCGTGCCGATCCGCGAGATCCCGGTACCGCAAGGCGCGGTCAAGGGCGATCACACGGCGCCGACCCAGGCCCGCTCCGACCTCAACCTGCTCGGCCCCGAGCTGACCGAACAGGCCATGTGGGGCGCCACGCCATTCGACCAGATGCTGTGCCGCATCCAGTTCCGCGAGCTGCGCTACGAAGGCCAGTACACCCCGCCGTCCGAGCAGGGCTCACTGGTGTATCCCGGCAACGTCGGCGTGTTCAACTGGGGCAGCGTGTCGGTCGACCCGGTGCGTCAGTTGCTGTTCACCTCGCCGAACTACATGGCGTTCGTGTCGAAGATGATCCCGCGCGAGCAGGTAGCCGAAGGCAGCAAGCGCGAAAGCGAGACCAGCGGCGTGCAGCCGAACACCGGCGCCCCGTATGCCGTGACCATGCACCCGTTCATGTCGCCATTGGGCGTGCCGTGCCAGGCACCGGCCTGGGGTTATGTGGCCGCTATCGACCTGTTCACCAACAAGGTGGTGTGGAAACGCAAGAACGGCACCACCCGTGACAGCACCCCTGTACCGATCGGCTTGCCGGTGGGTGTACCAAGCATGGGTGGCTCGATCGTCACCGCCGGTGGCGTGGGCTTCCTCAGCGGCACCCTGGACCAGTACCTGCGCGCCTATGACGTGCACAACGGCAAGGAACTGTGGAGCGCTCGCCTGCCAGCCGGTGGCCAGGCCACGCCAATGACCTACACGGGCAAGGACGGCAAGCAGTATGTGCTGATCGTGGCCGGAGGACATGGCTCGCTAGGCACCAAGATGGGCGACTACATCATCGCTTACAAACTGGCTGAGTAAGCCTCGACTGCGGCGGTGGCCACACCGCCGCCTTCGCGGGCAGGCCCGCGAGCGGCACGGCACCGGCCGGCAAAGATGAAAGCCTCCCCCTCCTGCCTTCGTCTACCATTGAAACCCATCCCTCCCCGCCCCATCTAAGCACCATAGTCATTCACGCAGGTGCCCCATGAGCGACCAGCAGGATTTCCCCGAACACCCCGACGCACACAGCGAAATCGAACACCTCGAGGCCAAGGCCGAGACCAGCCGCGCCCTTGCCCTGCCCGGCCAGCAACTGCCGGACAAGGTCTATGTGATCCCGATCCACAACCGCCCGTTCTTCCCCGCGCAAGTGCTGCCGGTGATTGTCAACGAGGAACCCTGGGCCGAAACCCTCGACCTGGTCGCCAAGACCGATCATCATTCCCTGGCCCTGTTCTTCATGGACACGCCGCCCGAAGACCACCGCCACTTCGACACCAAGGCGTTGCCGGAGTACGGCACCCTGGTCAAGGTGCACCATGCCAGCCGCGAGAACGGCAAGCTGCAGTTCGTCGCCCAGGGCCTGACCCGCGTACGCATCCGCACCTGGCTCAAGCACCATCGACCACCCTACCTGGTCGAAGTCGAGTACCCGCACCAGCCCGCGCAGCCCACCGACGAGGTCAAGGCCTACGGCATGGCCCTGATCAATGCGATCAAGGAACTGTTGCCGCTCAATCCGCTGTACAGCGAAGAGCTGAAGAACTATCTCAACCGCTTCAGCCCCAACGACCCCTCGCCCCTCACCGACTTCGCCGCTGCCCTGACCTCTGCCACCGGCAACCAGTTGCAGGAAGTGCTCGACTGCGTCCCCATGCTCAAGCGCATGGAGAAGGTCCTGCCGATGCTGCGCAAGGAAGTGGAGGTTGCGCGGTTGCAGAACGAGATTTCCGCCGAAGTGAACCGGCAGATCGGCGAGCATCAGCGCGAGTTCTTCCTCAAGGAACAGCTCAAGGTCATCCAGCAGGAGCTGGGCCTGACCAAGGACGACCGCAGCGCCGACCTCGAACAGTTCGAACAGCGCCTGCAAGGCAAGACCCTGCCCGAGCAGGCTAAAAAGCGCATCGACGAGGAAATGGGCAAGCTGGCGATCCTCGAAACCGGCTCGCCGGAATACGCTGTGACCCGCAACTACCTCGAATGGGCCACCGCGCTGCCCTGGGGGGTATACGGCCAGGACAAGCTCGACCTCAAGCACGCACGCAAAGTGCTCGACCAGCACCACGCCGGGCTTGACGATATCAAGGAGCGCATCCTCGAGTTCCTCGCCGTCGGTGCCTGGAAAGGCGAGATCAGCGGCTCGATCGTACTGCTGGTCGGCCCGCCGGGTGTTGGCAAGACCAGCATCGGCAAATCCATCGCCGAATCCCTGGGGCGCCCCTTCTACCGCTTCAGTGTCGGCGGCATGCGCGACGAAGCCGAGATCAAGGGTCACCGCCGTACCTACATCGGCGCCCAACCCGGCAAACTGGTACAGGCGCTGAAGGATGTCGAGGTGATGAACCCGGTGATCATGCTCGACGAGATCGACAAGATGGGCCAGAGCTACCAGGGCGACCCCGCCTCGGCACTGCTCGAAACCCTGGATCCGGAGCAGAACGTCGACTTCCTCGACCACTACCTGGACCTGCGTCTGGACCTGTCGAAGGTGCTGTTCGTCTGCACTGCCAACACCTTGGATTCGATCCCCGGCCCGCTGCTCGACCGCATGGAAGTGATTCGCCTGTCGGGCTATATCACCGAAGAGAAGCTGGCCATTGCCAAACGCCACCTGTGGCCCAAGCAGCTGGACAAGGCTGGCGTTGCCAAGACCAGCCTGAGCATCAGCGACAGCGCCCTGCGCCTGGTGATCGAAGGCTACGCCCGCGAGGCTGGCGTGCGTCAACTGGAGAAACAGCTCGGCAAGCTGGTGCGCAAGGCAGTGGTCAAGCTACTGGAGAACCCGGATGCCAAGCTCAAGATCGGCACCAAGGACCTCGAGGCAGCACTGGGCATGCCGGTGTTCCGCAGCGAGCAAGTACTGGCGGGCAAGGGCGTGATCACAGGCCTTGCCTGGACCAGTATGGGTGGCGCCACCCTACCGATCGAGGCAACACGCATTCATACGCTCAACCGCGGCTTCAAGCTCACCGGCAAGCTGGGGGACGTGATGAAGGAGTCCGCAGAGATCGCCTACAGCTACGTCAGCGCAAACCTCAAGCAGTACGGCGGCGACCCAGGCTTCTTCAACGAAGCGTTCATCCACCTGCACGTACCCGAAGGCGCCACGCCCAAGGACGGCCCCAGCGCTGGCGTGACCATGGCCAGCGCCCTGCTGTCACTGGCGCGCGACCAGGCACCGAAAAAAGGCGTGGCGATGACGGGTGAACTGACGCTGACCGGGCAGGTGCTACCGATTGGCGGGGTACGCGAGAAGGTGATCGCCGCCAAGCGGCAGAAGATCTTCGAGCTGATCCTGCCGGAGGCGAACCGTGGGGACTTCGAGGAACTGCCCGACTACCTGCGCGAAGGGCTGACGGTGCATTTCGCCAAGCGCTTTGCCGACGTGGCGAAAGTGTTGTTCTGATAAACACAGGGCTCCGAGGGGCCATCGCAGGGCAAGCCCGCGATGGCCCCTCAGAGCCCACATACACAAGCGCATCGGTTATCCTCAGGCCATCGTCCGCCTCAGGAGCCACCATGACCCTCTCCCGCCTGCTGCTCCCCTTGAGTCTCAGCTTGCTCGCTGCCTGCGCGCAGCAACCGCGGCAAACCGTCGAGCTGGATGCCGACAGCGAATGTCCGAAGCGCCTGCAAGTCGGTCAGACTCTATCGCTGTCGCTGGCCAGCAACCCTTCCACCGGCTATCGCTGGACGCTCAAGGACCCAGCCTCAAGCGTACTACGCAGCCTGGGGGCAGAGGTCTACAGCACTCCGGAAGAGGCCGGTGTCTTCGGCAGTGCAGGCCTGTCAAACTGGCGCTTCCAGGCCAAGGCCGAGGGTACTGCCACGCTGGCCCTGATCTACCAACAACCCTGGGCCCCTGAAGTCGCGCCCGTACAAACCTTCGAGTGCCAGATAACCGTACGTTGAAACCTGGAGCGATGCATGCGCTCAGACGGTCTCGAAGTTGCGGCGAACCTCCGCCAGGTAGACGGACAACGCCATGAGGGCATTGCCGAGCGAGCCCAATTCAGTCGCCTGTTCTGCAGCAGCCTGATGACTCTGCCAAGTCGTCGTCAGCTTTTGGGCTTCCAGTACCCAGCGATCACGCCAACTGTCGACATTGCCAGCAGTGACCAGTTCGTCATGTTCTTGAACAGCCTGTTGCAACAAACTCTGCAACGACGACAATGCCTGTCGCTGTTCGGCAATCTGCCCGACACACGTCGCCCGGGCTGACACAAGATCCGAGAACTTGCGTCCTTCGCCTATGACATCCAGGTTGGCCTCGAACTTCTTGACGGCTGCCTTCACCAGTTCAGGGCTCACCGTGGGGTTCTTGATGCTGCTCAACAACAGGTCCACTTCCTCCTCTGTCGGAATCATGCCCTTGATAATACTGAACAGCGTTGGCACTTCGAACGTCTTGATGATCTGGTCCAGCTCGTTCTTTTGACGCTCCATGCCTGCAACCACTTCCAGCAGGTGGTCGACACTGGCTTGTATACGTTCCTTGGTCCCTGCCAGCTGTGAACGGCGCTCCTCCAATTCCGACAGGCGATAAACCTGTATTGCGCTGACTCGTTGGTTCAACACCTGCAACGACGCCTTCAAGCGACCCCGCAGACGCACCAGCTCGTCTTCGATATCTTTCTTGATGCCTTGGTTCTGGCCATTTTGCGAACTCACGACTGCGGCATTTATCTCCGACCAATTCTGGTGCGCAAGATTGAGCGTGGCACTCAATACCTGGTCTTTCATGTGAGCGTCGCACTCCCTGAGCAGCCTCAGCAAATCCGAGACGTTCTCCCGGATGGACGAGCTCAGATGTTTTGCCTTCATATTTACAAACTTGGAAATTTCACCTTGCATCAATCGCATTGCAGACACATCGGGGTACTTCACAAGTATCGGGCTGCTAATATCCATATCAATTCTCCTGATTAAAACTTTTCATGACGTCGTTAAAAATCAATGCCAACTCGTGCGAAATATTGCCAATCTTGTGCCACGGGCGAACCACACGATCGATCCGACGCGCAAATCGTTCCACGCTGACATGGGTATCGAGCAGGTCAAGTTCCTCACTCGAGACTTTTGTATGGTCACTCAAGGTGCGGATAACGTAGCGCAAGTTCCAGGCGGCCGTATTGACCTCTTTGAGTCGGCCCTTGATGTCATTGAGCAGACCCGACAGTGTGGCCAGGTTCGCCAACTGCGGGGTAAACGATTGCATCTCCATCACCAACTCTTCGCGACGTTCCTGCAGGTTCTGCTTATTTTGTTTCGCACGCTTTGCCAGATCACCGAACAGCGAGTAAGTTAGCCCAACCCCCAGGGGGGAAAATGTCAGCCCGAACAGGGTAAAGCCCGTGAAGCCGGAAATGACCGAAGAGTGATACTCGATTTCCTCGTCCAATACTCGCAAGCTGTCTGCAAGCGCTGCTGCCCTCTCGCCGGCACCGGCAATGTCAAGCGTCGAATCCAGCCCTGCCAACTTTGGCAGCAAAGTATCTTCGACATCCTTATAGAAGCGATCTGCACGCGTTTGAACCTGATCAATATCCTTCGATATCCTGTCGATCAGCTCTTTGATATCCTCGATCGCGCCGTGGATGGATTCAGCCTTAAGCGTACGTTCGTTTTCATCAAGCGGTACTGTCTCCAGTTGCTCCAACACCGCATCCTCGATATCGGAGAGACTATTGCCGTGCATACTGCGGATTTCACTCACGAGCAGCGCGCCTTCGGTGGCGAACGTCTGCGCGAAATTTTCCAGTTTCACGCTAAGGGCTTGAGTTTCGCGCTCTAATGGCTCCCACCCTTCGGCATGCTGGTTCAAGTCGGAGATAAAACTACTAACCCCCTCGCCATCCACGCCCAGCTTCACGAAGTCGATCCACTCGCTGATTGGCTCCGATGCGCCCGGAAACGAATCCACGGCCTTGACGTAGCGTTTGATCACCAGCAGGTTTTCGCGGCTGAAGATCAACCCAGGTTGCTGCTCTGTTTTTATCGGATCACTGATCGTCTCGATGTATTGCAGAGGTATCAGCTCTGCTTTCTGCTGCGGGTCGAGAGTTGCTAACGACTCATTCTCTAGCACTTCCATAATGATCGTCCTTTGAGGGTCGGATGAGGTGCTCCGCCAGTACAGCGCAGAGCAGGCCTCACCATACGTCGCGCCCACCTCGTCTTCCGTGGCTCTAGGCTTGGCCCGGTGACATCCAATTCGCTTCCACTTGGCAGAAATACAGCACTTTCGAGTCACCACTTTCTTCCCAGACCCGCCGATCACTGGCCGCACTCCCGGTATGCAGCACCGCATGGCTTGGCTAGAATGTCGCCTTTGTCTGTTCCCCGAGCCCACTGTGAGCCAAGACCCCGACCGCCTTTTCGCCCAACCCCTGGAGCAGGTGCCCGACTTCGTCTTCAACGAGGACGTGGTGCGTGTGTTCCCGGACATGATCAAGCGCTCGGTACCCGGCTACCCGACCATCGTCGAGAACCTCGGCGTGCTCGCCGCACGCTTCGCTCAACCACACACCGCGCTGTACGATCTTGGCGCCTCGCTGGGCGCAGTGACCCAGTCGCTGCGCCGCCATGTGCGCCACGACGGTTGCCGGGTGATTGCGGTAGACAACTCAGCAGCCATGGTCGAACGCTGCCGCCAGTACCTCACCGCACAGGACTCGATGTTCCAGGAACTGCAGCCAGTGCAGGTGATCGAAGCCGACATCCTTGCCCTGCCCTTCGAGCCCGCCTCGGTGGTGGCGATGAACTTCACCCTGCAGTTCATTGCCCCTGAGCAGCGCCTGGCCCTGCTCGCGCGCATTCACCAAGCGCTGCTGCCAGGTGGCGCGCTGATCCTGTCCGAGAAACTGCGCTTCGACGACGTACAGGAACAGGACCTGCTCAACGACCTGCACCTGGACTTCAAGCGTGCCAATGGCTACAGCGATCTGGAAATCGCCCAGAAGCGCAGCGCCATCGAGCACGTGATGAAGCCCGACACCCTGCAAGCCCACCAGGAGCGCCTCCACGCCGCCGGCTTCTCGAAAGTCATACCCTGGTTCCAATGCCTCAATTTCGCCTCGCTGATAGCCCTGCCATGATTGATCTGTCTCCCCTCGTCCGCCGTCTTGCGGGCACGCCACTGGCTTCCTGGTCCCTCGGGCTGCAAGCACAACTCGACACCAAGCTGGAGAAGGGCCATGGCGACCTCGAGCGCTGGCGCGGCGCCCTGGATGCGCTGCCAGACCTCACACCCGAGAGAATCGACCTGCTCGACGGGTTGCGCCTGGACAGCAACTGCGATGACGCCACCCGTGCTCAGGTGCACCAGGCGCTGATGGGGCTTTCGCCGTGGCGCAAGGGGCCGTTCGACCTGTTCGGTGTGCACGTGGACACCGAATGGCGCTCGGACTGGAAGTGGTCGCGGGTCGGTCCGCACCTGAACCTCAAGGGCAAACGCGTGCTCGATGTCGGCTGCGGCAACGGCTACTACCAGTGGCGCATGCTCGGCGCTGGTGCCGACATGGTGGTCGGTGTCGACCCGAACTGGCTGTTCTTCTGCCAGTTCCAGGCGGTGCAAAAATACCTGCCAGACCTGCCCGCCTGGCACCTGCCCTTCGCCCTGGAAGAATTGCCCGCCAACCTCGAAGGCTTCGACACCGTGTTCTCGATGGGCGTGTTCTATCACCGTCGATCCCCCATCGAGCATTTGCTGGCGCTCAAGGACTGCCTGGTCAAAGGCGGGGAGCTGGTGCTGGAAACCTTGGTGGTCGAGGGCGATGAGCAGCACGTGCTGGTGCCCGAGGACCGCTACGCACAGATGCGCAACGTCTGGTTCCTGCCGTCGGTACCCGCGCTGGAGCGCTGGCTGCGCCGCGCCGGCTTCAGCGATGTACGCTGCGTGGATGTGAGCGTCACCAGCGTCGAGGAGCAGCGCAGCACCGACTGGATGCGTTATCAGTCGCTGGCCGATTTCCTCGACCCGAACGACCACAGCAAGACCATCGAAGGCCTCCCGGCCCCCCGCCGCGCCACGCTGCTGGCACGCAAATAAAAAAAGCGCCCCGAGGGGCGCCCAAGTTCACCAGCAGCGAGGAGCTGTCGCAGAGCCGGTGCCTCACTACCGCTAGTCCTTGGCTACCTCACGGGCCGTCTCCTGCGCCTGGCGCTCACGTTTGACCAGCACTTGCTGCCGGTCGCCGAACAGGCGCTCCTGCTCCTTGAGAAAGGTCTCCACGAACTGCTGTGAACGCTCCGCGCCACCTTCGGCGAAAACGCTGGTGCTGCCCATGGCGAGGGTCGCCAGCAGCAGATATTTGATCAGGTTCATCGTGCTTGCCTCATGATCACCGTTCAGACAGCGCCATCCTAGCCAGCGGCAGCTAACGCCAAGGTGAGCCCGGCATTACAGTCTTGCAATGTGGTCCTGCGGGCTGTGTTTCCAAGCGAAGGGGCCCGAACAGGCAGCCAGATGACGCCCGCATTACAAATCGGTTATCTGCGCCGACAACGCATTCTCATGCCGTAACATCCTGCAGCTTGACCCTAAAGCCCCTACAGGCTTGAGAATCGCGCCCTTTCCACCTCACAGAGCCCGCCATGCGCCTATTGATCATCGAGGACGAACCCCGTACCGCCGACTACCTGCAGCAGGGCCTACGCGAAAACGGCTACGTGGTCGATTGCGCATACACGGGCACCGACGGCCTGCACCTCGCGCGCAATCACAGCTACGACCTGGTAATCCTCGACGTCAATCTGCCCGAGCTCGATGGCTGGGGCGTGCTGCAGCGCCTGCGCGCCGAATCGTCGACTCGGATCATGATGCTCACCGCCCACGGCCGCCTTGCCGACCGGGTCAAGGGCCTGGACCTGGGCGCCGACGACTATCTGCTCAAGCCTTTCGAGTTTCCGGAGCTGCTGGCGCGAATCCGCAGCCTGCTGCGGCGCAACGACCAGCATCTGCAACCAGACACCCTGAAGGTCGCCGACCTCGAACTCGATCCCGGCCGTCATCGCGCCTGGCGCGGCGGCCAGCGCATCGACCTGACCGCCAAGGAGTTCACCCTGCTGCATCTGCTGATGCGCCAGAGCGGCGAGGTGCTCTCACGCACGCAAATCATCTCGCTGGTGTGGGACATGAACTTCGATTGCGACACCAATGTGGTCGAGGTGTCGATCCGCCGTCTGCGGGCCAAGATCGACGACCCTTTCGAGCACAAGCTCATACACACCTTGCGCGGCGTGGGGTACGTACTCGAGGCACGCGCGTGAAGGGCCGTACCCTGTCGCTGCGCCTCGGGCTTTCGGTCACCCTGATGGGCGCCGCGCTGGTACTGCTGCTGGCCTGCCTGGCAGTGTTTGCCCTCGACCACGAGCTGGACAGCCGCGCCCGTCGCGACCTGGCGCGCAAGATGCTGCAAGTCGAGCACAACCTGCGGGTGGACCTGCGCAGCGACGACCTTGGCGCCCGCGCTCATCCCTTGCTCGACCTGGTGATGGGGCACGACAACCTCAGTCTCAATGTGCTGGCGATCAATGGACGGCACCCGTCGCTGCTGAGCCTGGGCCCGGCACTGGAGGCGCAGGCGTTGCGCCAGCTACCCGCGGGCCAGCAGCCAAGCTTCACGCAATGGCGTGACAGCGATGGGCGGCAGATCCTCACCGTCACCCAGTTGATGCGCCTGCGCGACGACCAGCCGGTGCGAGTAATGATGTCGCTGGACCGCGCCGACGACAATGCGCTGCTCCAGGCCTACCTGAACTCGACCTTGCTGGCGCTGCCGATACTCTTGCTGCTGATCGGCATCGGTGCCTGGAAACTGGTGCAGCGTGGGCTCGCCCCCCTACGCCGATTCCGCCGCATCGCCGGGCAGATCTGCGCGCACGACCTGGCGCATCGCCTGCCGACCAGTGGCCTGCCCCAGGAACTGGCGGAGCTGGCCGGCAGCATCAACATCATGCTCGATCGCCTCGACCAGGGTGTTCGCCAGCTGTCGCAGTTCTCCGACGACCTGGCCCACGAATTGCGCACCCCCATCGGCAACCTGATGGGCAAGGCCCAGGTCACCTTGTCCCGCGAGCGCGACGGCAACCGCTACCGCGAGGCGCTGGAGGACAGCGTCGAGGAGCTCACCCGCCTGAACCGCATCATCAATGACATGCTGTTCCTGGCCCAGGTCAGCCAACCCCAGGCACTGGCCATGCTCAAGCCACTGTCCCTGGCCGATGAAACCGCACGGGTGATGGAGCTGTTCGACCTCAGCGCCGAACTGAAAGGAGTCGAGCTACGGGCACACGGCTGGGGCACGGCCTTGGCCGACCGATTGATGTTCCAGCGAGCGCTGTCGAATCTGCTGAGCAACGCCATCCGCCATAGCCCACAGGGCCAGGTGATCGAACTGGGGATCGAGCGGCGCCAGGACCAGGTCTGGTTGTGGGTGCAGAACCAGGGCGCGGGGATTGACGAGGCGCACCTGGCGCATCTGTTCGAGCGCTTCTACCGGGCCGGCTGTGGTCGCTCGCGCCTGGAGGGTGGCACAGGGCTGGGGCTGGCGATCGTGAAATCGATCATGCAACTGCATGGAGGCCGGGTCGAGGTCAGCAGCGCAGCGCAAGGACCGACTCGGTTCAGCCTGGTGTTTCAGGCCGAGTGATGGCGGCGGCTTCGCGAGCAAGCCCGCGAGGCCGCCCCAATATCAACGCGAAGCCGCCACGATCAAGGCCTTCATTTCTGCCACCGCCGCCTTGAAGCCGACGAACAATGCATGGGCCACCAGGGCATGGCCGATGTTCAGCTCATTGATCCCCTTGATCGCCGCCACTGCTTCGACGTTATGGTAGTGCAGGCCATGCCCGGCATTGACGATCAGCCCCTGCCCCACGCCAAAGGCCACGCCGTCGACGATACGCTTGAGCTCCTCGGCTACCTCGGTCGGGGTCTGTGCATCGGCATAGCGACCAGTATGCAACTCGATGGCCGGCGCGCCCACGCGACGCGACGCCTCGATCTGCCGCTCGTCGGCATCGATGAACAGCGACACCTCGGCGCCGGTGCGCGCCAGACGCTCTACTGCAGCCTTGATCCGCGCCTCCTGGCCTGCCACGTCCAGGCCACCTTCGGTGGTCAGCTCCTGGCGGGTCTCGGGCACCAGGCAGATGTGTGCCGGGCGGATCTTCTCGGCGAAAAGCATCATCTCTTCGGTGACGCCCATCTCGAAGTTCATGCGCGTTTGCAGCACGTCCTTGAGCAGCAGCACATCACGCTCCTGGATGTGCCGGCGGTCTTCGCGCAAATGCACGGTAATACCGTCGGCACCCGCTTCCTCGGCGTCCAGCGCGGCCTTGACCGGGTCCGGATAGCGGGTGCCCCGGGCCTGGCGCAGAGTGGCCACGTGATCGATGTTGACGCCGAGAAGCATGCGGTTGCTGTGAGTCACGAAAGGCTCTCCTGAAGATTGAGCCCCACAGCATACGACGTGCTCAACGCTTGCGAAACAGTTCCCGGCTGACCAGTGGCTTGGGCCCCAGGTGAACGGCCAGCGCCTGACGCATCAGGCGCTTGGCCGCAAGCAGCGCGCCCGGGGCATCCCAGTCGGCATCGGCCAGGGCCAACAGCTCCGTACCACTGAACAGCCCAGGCTGAAACAGCTCGACCCGCTCCAGCCCGGCGTCCACCTGAAGCCGATAGCGCCCCTCGGCGACGACCGCATCATCGTTCACGTCGTGGGTCAGCGAGAAGGCATAGCCCAGCTCGTCCAGCAGACGCCATTCGAAGGCCCGCAGCAGCGGCTCCAGCGGCCGGCCGGCAGCCAGCGCCTCGAGGGTCAGGGTGTAATGCTCGAACAGGGCAGGAAACGGCGCTTCGGCAGGCAGCAGGCGCATCAGCAACTCGTTGAGATAAAGACCACTGAACAGCGCGTCGCCGTGCAGCCACCCGGCAAGGCCGACCGTATCCAACCGACCGACGTTCTTCAACTCGCCCCGCCCGCGTAACTCGACTTCCAGCGGCACGAAGGGTCGCACCGGGCTACCGCCCTTGCCCCGCGCGCGCCGCAACACCGCCCGCACACGGCCTTGGGCGGTAAAGAAGTCCACCAACGCGCTGGTTTCCTTGTAGGCGCGGCTGTGCAGGACGTAGGCGGGTTGCGGGGTGGGTTGATCCATGAGCGGTTACTCGGTCTCAGGCAAAGCGCACACCTGTAGGAGCGGGCTTGCACGCGAAGAGGCCAGCCCAGGCACCGTGGATGCATGGCACAGGCGTTGCCTGTGTTCGCGGGCAAGCCCGCTCCTACAAGGCGCGCGGCGAGGCTTAGAGGTCGCCGTAACCCAGCGAACGCAGGGCGCGTTCGTCATCGGACCAGCCGCCCTTGACCTTGACCCAGAGGTTGAGCATGACCTTGGAGTCGAACAACACCTCCATGTCCTTGCGAGCCTCGGAACCAATGCGTTTGATACGCTCGCCCTTGTCGCCGATGATGATCTTTTTCTGGCCGTCACGCTCGACCAGGATCAGGGCGTGGATGTGCAACACATGCCCCTGCTGTTTGAATTCTTCGATCTCGACGGTGATCTGGTACGGCAGCTCGGCGCCGAGCTGGCGCATGATTTTCTCGCGTACCAGTTCGGCTGCCAGGAAGCGGCTGCTGCGGTCGGTGATCTGGTCTTCCGGGAAGAAGTGATCGTTTTCCGGCAGGTGCTTGGCGATCTGGGCTTCCAGGGCGTCCAGATTGTGCCCCTGCTGAGCCGAGATCGGCATCACTTCGGCGTTCGGCAGTTGCTCCTGCAACCACTGCAGGTGCGGGATCAACTCGGCCTTCTCTTCCATGCGGTCGGTCTTGTTGACCGCGATGATGAGCGGGCCGGTGACGTACTGCACACGCTCGAGCACCAACTGGTCCTCGTCGGTCCAGCGAGTGCGGTCGACCACGAAGATCACCACGTCGACATCCTTGAGCGCTGCCGAGGCGTTGCGGTTCATGTAGCGGTTCAAGGCCTTGTCGTTGGCCTTGTGCATACCGGGGGTGTCGACGTAGATCGCCTGCACATCGCCTTCGGTCTTGATGCCGAGCATGTTGTGACGGGTGGTCTGCGGCTTGCGCGAAGTGATCGCCAGCTTCTGCCCGAGGATGTGGTTGAGCAGCGTGGACTTGCCCACGTTGGGGCGGCCGACGATGGCCACGTAACCGCAGCGGGTCGGATTGTTCTCAGTCATTGCCATTCTCCACGCCCAAGGCGATCAGTGCGGCGGCAGCGGCGACCTGCTCGGCGATACGCCGGCTCACGCCCTGACCACGGCTCTTGTTGTTCAGCAGCACCACTTCGCATTCGACGAAGAAGGTGCGGCAATGTGGTTCGCCCTGGATATCCACCACTTCGTAGCGCGGCAGTTCGCAGGCACGCGACTGCAGATACTCCTGCAGCCGGGTCTTGGGGTCTTTGTTGGTGTCGACCAGCGTCAACCCATCGAACTCGCCGGCCAGCCAGGCGAGAATGCGCTCGCGGGCGGTCTGCATGTCGGCGTCCAGATAGATCGCCCCGATCAGCGCTTCGAGTGCATCGGCAAGAATGGACTCACGGCGAAAACCACCGCTCTTGAGTTCGCCCGAGCCCAGGCGCAGATAATCGCCCAGGTCGAAGCCGCGGGCCAGGCGGGCCAGGGTCTCACCCTTGACCAGCCGTGCGCGCAGGCGCGACAACTGGCCTTCGCGAGCCTGGGGGAAGCGCTCGAACAGCGCCTCGCCCGCCACGAAGTTGAGAATCGCATCACCGAGAAACTCCAGGCGCTCGTTGTTGCGCCCGGCATAACTGCGATGCGTGAGTGCCAGGAGCATCTGATCCTGGTTCTTGAAGGTATAGCCGAGCTTGCGCTCCAGGCGTTCGAGGGAAGCGCTCATGCAGCCACCCCTTCGTTGTTAAACGCGTTCAAATCAACATCCTGAAAGACTGTTTGGCTGTGTCACGCCGTCGTGCAGCGGCGAATTTACCCATCCCTGAGAACACAGCCTATGTCAGAAATGCATTCGGCGCTGTCTGTTGACAGCGCCGAGAGGTATCAATGGATCAGGCCGACCCGCGACAGGTTGGGGAAGTGGCTGAGCTTGGGCTCGGGCCAGCTCATCCAGACTGCGAAGGCCTTGCCGACGATGTTGCGGTCCGGGACCATGCCCTGCAGCTCGCGCGGGATGCTCGGATCGTCCCAGTAGCGGCTGTCGTTGGAGTTGTCGCGGTTGTCGCCCATCATGAAGTAATGCCCGGCAGGCACGGTCCACTGCTGGTCAGGCGGCATGCGGTAGCGGCTCATCTCCTTGCGGATCAGGTGCTCGGCTTCGCCCAGCTTCTCCTTGTACAGCTCGGCACTGCCCAACGATCCGGCTTCGGTGCCCACCAGTTGTTCGGCGACCAGTTGGTCGTTGACGTACAGGTGCTTCTCGTTGGTGTAGCGGATCCGGTCGCCCGGCAGGCCAACCACACGCTTGATGTAGTTGACGTTCGGGTCGCTCGGATAGCGGAACACCATGACGTCCCCGCGCTGCGGGTCACCGACCTCGATGACCTTCTTGTCGATCACCGGCAGGCGGATGCCGTAGGAGAACTTGTTCACCAGGATGAAGTCGCCCACTTCCAGGGTCGGCTTCATGGATCCCGACGGGATCTGGAAGGGTTCGACCAGGAACGAGCGCAGCACCAGCACGATGAACAACACCGGGAAGAACGACTTGCCGTATTCGACCAGCAACGGCTCCTTGTTCAGGCGTTCGACCACCGCAACTTCGGGCTGGCTGACGCTACCCTGGTAGTTGGCGATCGCCGCTCGCCGGCGCGGGGCCAGGAACAGCAGATCGATCAGACCCAACAGACCGCAGACAGCAACGGCGATGACTAGCAACAGCGGGAAATTTAGCGACATAGGACCTAGCTATCCAACCTGAGCACAGCGAGGAAGGCTTCCTGTGGGATCTCCACGTTGCCCACCTGCTTCATGCGTTTCTTACCGGCCTTCTGCTTCTCCAGCAGTTTCTTCTTACGGCTGACGTCACCGCCATAGCACTTAGCCAGTACGTTCTTTCTGAGCGCCTTGACAGTGGTCCGCGCAATGATCTGGCCGCCGATAGCTGCCTGGATCGCCACGTCGAACATCTGCCGAGGAATCAGTTCCTTCATCTTCTCGGTCAACGCACGACCTTTGTAGGCCGCGTTGTCACGATGCACGATCAATGCCAGGGCATCGACCTTGTCGCCGTTGATCAGCACATCCAGTTTGACCAAGTTGGCCGACTGGTAGCGATCGAAATGATAGTCCAGCGAGGCGTAGCCGCGGCTGGTGGATTTGAGACGGTCGAAGAAGTCCAGCACCACTTCGTTCATCGGCATGTCGTAGCGCACCTGCACCTGGCTGCCGAGGAACTGCATGTCACGCTGAACGCCACGCTTCTCGATGCACAGGGTGATGACGTTGCCCAGGTGCTCCTGCGGCACGAGGATGGTCGCGGTGACGATCGGCTCGCGGAAATCGGCGACCGCCGAGACATCCGGCAGCTTCGACGGGTTGTCGACGACGATGGTTTCGCCGGTCTTGAGCTCCAGCTCGTAGATCACGCTTGGTGCCGTGGTGATCAGGTCCAGGTCGTATTCGCGCTCCAGGCGCTCCTGGATGATCTCCATGTGCAGCATGCCGAGGAAGCCGCAACGGAAGCCGAAGCCCAGTGCATCGGAGCTTTCCGGCATGTACTGCAGCGACGAGTCGTTGAGCGTCAGCTTCTGCAGGGCGTCGCGGAAGTCCTCGAAATCGTCGGAACTGACCGGGAACAGGCCGGCGTACACCTGCGGCTGGATCTTCTTGAAGCCTGGCAGCACTTCGACCTCAGGGGTCGAGGACAGCGTCAGGGTGTCGCCGACCGGCGCGCCATGAATGTCCTTGATGCTGGCGATGATGAAGCCCACTTCACCGGCCTTGAGATCGGCGGTGGCAGTGTGTTTCGGGGTGAAGACGCCGACGCTGTCGACCAGGTGCACCTTGCCGGTGGACTTGACCAGGATCTTGTCGCCCTTCTTGACCCGACCCTGGCGCACGCGTACCAGCGATACGACGCCCAGGTAGTTGTCGAACCAGGAGTCGATGATCAGCGCCTGCAAGGGCGCGTCGATCTCGCCTTCCGGCGCGGGGATGGTCTGTACCAGGCGCTCGAGCACCTCGTCCACGCCCATGCCGCTCTTGGCACTGCAGGCCACGGCGTCGGTGGCGTCGATGCCGATGATCTTCTCGATCTCGTCCTTGACGCGGTCCGGATCGGCCTGGGGCAGGTCCATCTTGTTCAGTACCGGCATGACCTCGAGGCCCTGCTCGATGGCGGTGTAGCAGTTGGCGACCGATTGCGCCTCGACGCCCTGGCCGGCATCGACCACCAGCAACGCGCCCTCGCACGCCGCCAGCGAGCGCGAGACTTCATAGGTGAAGTCGACGTGGCCGGGGGTGTCGATGAAGTTCAACTGGTAGGTTTTGCCGTCCTGCGCCTTGTAATGCAGGGTGACGCTGTGGGCCTTGATGGTGATACCGCGTTCACGCTCGAGGTCCATGGAGTCGAGGACCTGGGCTTCCATTTCGCGCGCCGTCAGGCCACCGCACATCTGGATGAAACGGTCGGCCAGCGTCGACTTGCCATGGTCGATGTGGGCGATGATGGAGAAATTGCGGATATGACTCAAATCACTCACGGGTCAACACTCGAAAAGGCTGCGAGCCGGACGCCCGCGGAAAAATAGCCGGGAATTGTACCTCAAGCCGGAGGGATATGGGAGATTCCTCTATCGCCACGCACACCTGCAAATGCGACATGAATTTGCTCGGCTCGCTGATGTTCCCACAGAAAATCATGACACGCTCATAAAAAAGGGCAGCCGAAGCTGCCCTTTCCTACCCTTCATTCAGCCTATTCAGCCAACTTGAAGGTGATGAAGCTGGCGCGCCCTTGTCGCAGCACACGCATCGATACCGAACGATTCTTCGGCAGGTCCTTGGCGATCTCGGTAAATTGCTTGGCCGAGCTGATCGCCTGGTTGTTCAGATGGCTGATAACGTCGCCCGGACGCAGGCCAATCAGGGCAGCCGGGCCATCCTGAACCTCCTTGATGACCACGCCGCCCTTGAGCTCGAGCGACTTCTTCTGCTCGTCGCTGAGGTCGGCGACGGAGACGCCCAGGCGGTTGCTGTTGCGCTCCACGCCGGCCTGACCACCGGTGCCAATGTCGGCATCGTCTTCAGGGAGTGCGCCGACAGTGATGTCCAGGGTCTGACGCTTGCCTTCGCGAATGATTTCGAGCTTGGCTTTCTGGCCATCCTTGAGACCGCCGACCAGGTGTGGCAGGTCTGCGGACATGATGATCGGCTGGCCGTTCATGCTCAGGATCACGTCACCGACCTGCAGGCCGCCCTTGGCCGCAGGACCGTTTTCCAGCACCTGGGCCACCAGGGCGCCGGCAGGCTTGTCGAGCCCGAAGGATTCAGCCAGGTCCTTGTTCACTTCCTGGATCACCACGCCGAGCCAGCCGCGACTGACCTTGCCGTCTTTCTTCAACTGGTTCGAGACATCGATCGCCACGTCGATCGGGATGGCGAACGACAGGCCCATGAAACCGCCGGAGCGGGTGAAGATCTGCGAGTTGATACCTACGACCTCGCCCTTCATGTTGAACAGCGGGCCGCCGGAGTTACCCGGGTTGATCGCGACGTCGGTCTGGATGAACGGCACATAGGTGTCGTTGGGCAAGGTGCGCCCCTTGGCGCTGACGATACCTTTGGTCACCGAATGATCGAAGCCGAATGGCGAGCCAATGGCCAGCACCCACTCACCGACCTTCAGCTTCTCGGAATCGCCCAGTTTGACGGTCGGCAGATTCTTGCCATCGACCTTGAGCAGTGCCACGTCGGTGCGCGGGTCGGTGCCGACCAGCTTGGCCTGCAACTCACTGCGGTCGGACAGGCGGACGATGATTTCGTCGGCGTCGGCAACTACATGGTTGTTGGTCAGGACATAACCATCACTGGAGATGATGAAGCCCGAGCCCAAGGACTGCGCTTCACGCTGGCGGTCGCCACCGCGCGGGGAACGCGGCTGCTGCGGCATGTTGCGCTCGAAAAACTCGCGGAACATCGGCGGCAGGCCTTCCAGATCGGGCATCTGCCCAGCGGCCACGCGACGGTCCGGCAGCTTTTGCTTGGTACTGATGTTGACCACTGCCGGCGAGGCCTGCTCGACCAGGGTGGTGAAATCCGGCAGGGCTTCTTCGGCCTGGGCGGTGAGCACCTGGCCGAGCATCAGCACGGCGGCGAACATCGATAGGTAGGTTTTCAAGCGTGGTATTGACATACGGCTCCCGTCACAACGAGCGTAGTTAGCAGAAGGGCCCCTGCAAATGCAGGAAAGGCCAGACTCCAGGGAGTCTGACCTATAGGAAATTTACCAGTTGATTGCAAATGACAATGCTTTAATTTCATGTCAGCTGCATGCCTGGCAGCTTGTAGGAAGGGTCTGCGACGGTCATTGCCGTGCCTGGGCATCCTGGGCGCGCATCGACAGCGCAACGCGCTCGGCAGTGCCCAGCGGAATCTCTCCAACCACGGTCACCATGACCTTGCCCTTGGGCGTGTTCAGATGCCGCGAAACAGCGACAGTCGGCCCCAGTTGCGCACGGGTATCGGTACCGGCGTCTTCCTTGATCGGCTCGAGAAAGACCGAAAAACGCGCCAGCCCATCGTCGTACATCAGGCTACTGACGGTACTGTTGCGTTCCGGATCACGGCGCACGGCACTATTGACCAATTCGAAGCCTGGCGGCAGCCAATCGGAACGCCAGCCAGCGACTGTTTCGGACTTGCTCGCCGCAAGACGTTCCACCGGCTTGCACGCGGCACTGGCCTGCAGGTCGCGATCGGTCGGCACATCATCGGTGTCCAGGCGGGTCATCTGGAAGCGCTCGAGCAACTGCCCCTTGTCGTTCAGCATCAACGAACGCAGCGGCAGGCCGGTCTGGCGATCCAGGTGAAGCTCAAAGGCGTAGCGGTGCTGGTCGCGTGGCGTGAGCGTGACGATCACCGCGTCGCGCCCGGCGATTCGGGCCTTGCCAGCCACACCCAGGTCGTACCAGCTCATCAGCTTCAAAGGATCGAGTAAACGCGGGGCGGAATCGGGCGGTGTACCGAACCCGCTGACCAGGGAACCACTGACGCACTGCACCTTGCCATTGATCCGCACGATTTCCTGGGCGGCGCCATCAAGCTGCAACAGCCGCTCGCTGACCTTGCCGTCCTGGACTCGATGCCAGATATCGTGGGAAGAAAAACTGCCGTTACGTTCGTAGACGAAAGAACCCTGGTAACTCTGCCCTTGCTCGGCCTGTGCCAGCTTGTTAAGCCACTCGCTCGCCTCGGGCGAAGAGTTGGCCGCCAATACCGGCACCGTCATGCAACTGCCGAGCAGCAGCGACAGAAGAGGTAGCGCGCGCATGAGCCTCCTTACTTAGCGATTTTCCAGGCTGGCGGCGCGGGCATAAGGCAGAGCGGTTTCGGTGCCCTTCAGCGCAGACTCCTGAGCGTGCTGGCGCAGATAACCGGGCAGACGCTGATCCCAGCCAGCCTGATTCTGCAGCACACCGTTGGCCATCGGACCGGTCGGTTGCTCACTGCTTTCACTGTAGCCTGCCAGAACGGCTGGGCCCTGAGCCTGTGGCACGGTGATGCCCTGCTGCACAGGTTGCTGCGAAGCGAGTTGCGCACCGTTGATCTCGTCCTGGTTGTACAGGCGTACACCTGCCAGCACAGCGACGGTCACCGAGGCGGCAACGGCCAGGCGGCCAATGCTGCGCCACGGGCCACGCTTGGCCTTGACCGGTACGGCTTCATCGGCCAGCGCAGCCGAAACGGCCGAGGCGATGTCGAGCTTGGGCAGCAGCAGTTCCTTGTGCATGGCTGCGCGAGCGACCTGGTAACGCGACCAGGTGGCACGGGTATCGGCATCATCGACCGCGTTCAGCACGCGACGTAATTCCAGTTCGTCCGCTTCGTTATCCATTACCGCGGACAGCGATTCCTGCAAAGCTTCACGACTCATGGCGGTTCCTCTCTTGGCTGTCGCCGCTGTCTCAGGTTTCCTGCAACAAGGGTTGCAGGGCTTTGTCTATGGCCTCCCGAGCGCGGAAGATTCGAGAGCGCACGGTACCCACCGGACATTGCATGACACTCGCAATGTCTTCGTAACTCAGTCCGTCGAACTCGCGCAGGGTCAATGCCGTGCGCAGGTCTTCGGGCAGTTGCTGGATGGTGCGATGGACAGTGCCTTCGATTTCATCCCGCAACAACGAGCGCTCTGGGGACTCGAGATCCTTGAGACCATGATCGCCGTCATAGAACTCCGCATCCTCGGAGCTCACATCGCTGTCTGGCGGCCGTCTTCCACGGGACACCAGGTAATTCTTCGCCGTGTTGATGGCGATGCGGTACAGCCACGTGTAGAACGCACTGTCACCGCGGAAGTTGCCAAGCGCACGATAGGCCTTGATGAACGCTTCCTGTGCCACGTCCTGCGCTTCATGGGTGTCGTGTACAAAACGCACGATCAACCCGAGAATCTTGTGCTGATACTTCAGCACCAACAGATCGAACGCTCGCCTGTCACCGCGCTGCACGCGCTCGACAAGCTGCTGATCCTCTTCCTGGGTTAGCATGAACACTCCTCAGTGAACTCAAAGGAGCGTTGCGACAGCCATCGTTCAGGCTTGCAACCATAGACTCGGGCTTTGCGCAAAAGTTCTCCCCTCCAAGCAAGTTTCCTGCGGCCTCTGGTCGGCTCGCACGAAAAAGACACAGCGCGGTCGCAGCCGGCTGCGTCGATAATCGGTGTTTCGAATACACAGGTTTCAGCCCGGGTAGAGCTGCTGTCCTGCATCGCCTCGGCAATCGTGGCAGACGGGCAGCCTTCTTGAGATTTGCAGGGGTGCTGGAAAGTTCCCACAAAGTCGCCGCGCCTGCGCAACCGCCATTGGAAATCCGACGCCGGGGGCTGCTATAAAGGCATCCCGGCACTTTTCCAATAGTTTCACAATGCCATATACGCATGCCTATTGTGCCGCTCCCCTTCCCTAGTTACTAGTGTCCCGACATGAGCCAACAATTCCAACATGATGTCCTGGTGATCGGCAGTGGCGCCGCCGGTCTCAGCCTGGCACTGAACCTTCCCAGCCACCTGCGCGTTGCCGTACTGAGCAAGGGCGACCTCGCCAATGGCTCTACCTTCTGGGCCCAGGGCGGTGTCGCCGCAGTACTGGACGACACCGACACGGTGCAGTCGCACGTCGAGGACACGCTCAATGCAGGCGCAGGCCTGTGCCATGAAGACGCCGTGCGCTTCACCGTCGAGCACAGCCGCGAAGCCATCGAGTGGCTGATCGAGCAGGGCGTGCCCTTCACGCGCGACGAACACCACGGCGTCGACGACGGCGGCTTCGAGTTCCACCTCACCCGTGAAGGCGGTCACAGCCACCGCCGCATCATCCATGCCGCCGATGCCACGGGCGCCGCGATCTTCACCACGCTTCTGGAACAGGCCCGCCAGCGCCCGAACATCGACCTGCTCGAACAGCGTGTGGCCGTGGACCTGATCACCGAGCGGCGCCTGGGCCTGCCCGGCGACCGCTGCCTGGGCGCCTACGTGCTCGACCGCAACAGCGGCGAGGTAGACACCTTCGGCGCACGCTTCACGGTATTGGCGACAGGCGGTGCAGCCAAGGTCTATCTCTACACCAGCAACCCCGATGGCGCCTGCGGTGATGGCATTGCCATGGCCTGGCGCGCTGGCTGTCGGGTGGCGAATCTTGAGTTCAACCAGTTCCACCCCACCTGCCTGTACCACCCGCAAGCCAAGAGTTTCCTGATCACCGAGGCCCTGCGCGGCGAAGGCGCACTGCTGCGCCTGCCTAACGGCGAGCGTTTCATGCCGCGCTTCGACCCACGTGAAGAGTTGGCGCCACGGGATATCGTCGCCCGCGCCATCGACCACGAAATGAAACGCCTGGGCGTGGACTGCGTGTACCTGGATATCACCCACAAACCTGTCGAGTTCATCAAGAGCCACTTCCCCACGGTCTACGAACGCTGCCTGACCTTCGGCATCGACATCACGCGACAGCCAATCCCCGTGGTACCCGCAGCCCACTACACGTGCGGCGGCGTGATGGTCGATGAGCGCGGGCACACCGACGTGCCGGGCCTGTACGCCATCGGCGAAACCAGTTTCACTGGCCTGCACGGCGCCAACCGCATGGCCAGCAACTCGCTGCTGGAGTGCTTCGTCTACGGGCGTGCGGCGGCAGCGGACATCGAGGCGCACCTGGACGAAGTCAGCAGGCCACAAGCCCTGCCTTGTTGGGATGCCAGCCAGGTCACCGATTCGGATGAGGACGTGATCATCGCGCACAACTGGGACGAACTGCGGCGATTCATGTGGGACTACGTGGGCATCGTGCGCACCAGCAAGCGCCTGCAGCGCGCCGAGCACCGGGTGCGTCTGCTGCTCGACGAAATCGACGAGTTCTACAGCAACTACAAGGTCAGCCGCGACCTGATCGAGTTGCGCAACCTGGCGCAGGTGGCCGAGCTGATGATTCGCTCGGCGATGCAGCGCAAGGAAAGCCGTGGACTGCACTACACCCTGGATTATCCGGGGATGCTGGATGAGGCCAGGGATACGGTACTCAGCCCGACCTGAGCCTGGCGCCGACCTCTTCGCCTTTGGCGACTTGCCCGCGAGGAGGTCGGCAGTTCTCACCTCACTCTGGCGCCATCACCCACCGGCGCCGGCTGAACTTCAAGCGCACACGCAGCCGTCGGTGCTCATCCGCCGTCAGCGCATCCCTTGGAATGCACTGACTCTGGGCAACCCACCGCCCCTCGCGCATGAAGCGCAACACCACTATCCCCGGCAGCGCGACGCTGTCACGACACAACCTTATCCGCTCCCAGCCACAGGCACGGCTGAACGCCTGCCAGCCACGCGCATCACGGCGCAAGCCAGTCACGGCATCGGGGTGAGTCAGAAGGATACGGCGGGGAATCACCCAGCAGGCATGGGCGAGGCAGCCAATCAGTGCACAAGCTGCCAACCACCAGGGCAACTCGACTAACCACAGGGTGGCGAGCGCCAGCGCCTGCCCGCAAAGATAGGCCGTCAGCAGCAGGCGCGAGCCTTGCCAACGGCACTCGAAGCACTCACTTGGGCTGGACACGGTCCAGGATGATGCGGACCATGCGCTGCAGCTCAGGGTCTTCGGATTCGTTACGCTCCATGAACCAGCCGAACATGTCCTGGTCCTCGCAGGTCAACAGGCGGCGGTACAGTTCGCGATCCGCTTCGCTCAGGTTCGGGTAGACCTCTTGAGTGAAGGGGACGAGCAGCACGTCCAGCTCCAGCATGCCGCGGCGGCTGTGCCAGAAAAGCCGGTTGAGTTCAGTTTGTTCGACCATGGGGCCCTCCTCGAATGGTCGCGCAGTATACCGCGCTGCAACCGCAGCGGCACGAGGCATTGGTCTAGTCACCTACCTATTTTGTTACTGGCGTTCTATGATGGCCGCCAGTCTTTATAGCTACCGCGATGACCCATGGCCGACTCCGCTTTCTTCTGTCCCCTGTCCCACGAGGGCATCCTCGCTGTCCGCGGCTCCGACGCCGGAAAATTCCTGCAAGGCCAGCTGACCTGCAACCTCGACTATCTGAATCTGCAGCACGCCAGTCTCGGCGCGCGCTGCATGGTCAAAGGCCGCATGCAATCCAGTTTCCGCATCCTGCCCGAGGGCAATGGCTACCTACTTGCCATGGCCAGCGAACTGCTCGAGGCGCAACTGGCGGACCTGAAGAAGTATGCGGTCTTTTCGAAGGCCACGCTGACCGACGAAAGCGCCGCCTGGGTGCGCTTCGGCTTGCAGCAGGGCGATGCCGCGCTGCAGGCGCTGGGGCTTGAAACACCGCAGGCAGCCGGCGCCACCGTGCGCCATGAAGGGCTTTTGGCCATCGCCGTCTCGCCCGCTCGCGTCGAGCTATGGGTTCCCTCCGAACAGGCCGCCAACGTGCGCGAGACCCTCGCCGCCGCGCTGCCCGAGGGCACCCTGGATGCCTGGCTGCTGGGCCAGATCCGCGCCGGCATCGGCCAGGTCATGGGCCCGACCCGTGAACTGTTCATCCCGCAGATGATCAACCTGCAGGCCGTCGACGGCGTGAGCTTCAAGAAGGGCTGCTATACCGGCCAGGAAATCGTCGCGCGCATGCAATACCTGGGCAAGCTCAAGCGTCGCCAGTATCGCCTCTCGCTGCCCGTGGACGAAGCGCCCGCACCAGGCGCAGAAATCTTCTCGCCCACCCACGGTTCGTCTGTCGGCGAGGTAGTCATCGCGGCACCCGCCGAGCAAGGTGTCGAACTGCTGGCAGTGCTCAGCGCCGACTCGGTGGAAGATGACAACCTGCACCTGGGCAGCCTCGAAGGGCCACGCCTGACCCTGCTGGACCTGCCTTACGAACTGGACCGCGACCGGGAAATCCAGCGCTGACCAGCCCGCCCCGCCGCTGCGGCGGGGCAGCCCCACCACTGCGGTAGAGAAGTCCATGAACAAGCTGGCCGAGATGGTTCAAGCGCAGTTGCTCGCTGCCATCGACAACGACGACCTGGTCCTGCCCACGCTGCCAGAGGTTGCCCTGAGCATCCGCGAAGCCGCCGAAGACAGCGAAATCAGCGTGGCCGCCTTGAGCCGCGTGATCGGTCGCGATGCCGCGCTCTCGGCGCGCCTGATCAAGGTGGTCAACAGCCCGCTGCTGCGCGCACTGGTGGAGGTCACCGACCTGCACACCGCGATCACGCGCCTGGGCGTCAACTACAGCTGCAACCTGGCCATCGGCCTGGTGATCGAACAGATCTTCCATGCCCGCTCGGCGGCGGTGGAGCACAAGTTGCGCGATATCTGGGAAAACAGCCTGGAAGTAGCGGGCATCAGTTACGAAATATGCAGGCGCTACACCCACCTCAAACCCGATCAGGCCACCCTGGGTGGGCTCGTGCACCAGATCGGCGCCCTGCCGGTGCTGATCTACGCCGAAGAGCACAACGAGCTGCTGTCCGACCCCGTGTGCCTGCACTATGTCATCGAGCAGATTCAACCGGTGCTGGGCGACAAGATCCTCAGCGCCTGGGAGTTTCCAGAGCAACTCGTCAACCTGCCCAGCCAGGTCCAGAACCTGGAGCGCGAGACCGACAAGATCGACTACATCGGCATCGTCCAGATCGCTCGCTCGCTCAGCCTGCGCGGGCGCGGCCAGCCCTTGACCAGCCTCCCCGCCTATAAGCTGCTGCGCCTGCCGGAGGGCAAGGAGCTGGACCTGATGGAACTGGTCGAGGCGCGGGACATGTTGCGCTGACCGCCGCGGGTGCGGCGGTCAATCCGCGATGAAACTCACCCGCACCTTCAAACCGCCGTTGTCGCCATCATGCAGGCTGATCTGCGCCAGATGCGCACGACAAATTTCGCCGACGATCGCCAACCCCAGCCCACTGCCCTGGGCACTGCGCCGGTAGAAGCGCTCGAACACACGCTCGCGATCATCCAGTGGAATCCCCGGGCCATCGTCCTCGACCTCCAGTACGGCGGGGGCCAGCACCCGCAGAATCACGTTGCCGCCCATCGGCGTATGGGCCAGTGCGTTGTCCACCAGGTTGCTGAGCAGCTCGTTGAGCAAGGTCGGTTCTCCCTTCAGCCACACCGGCGCCTCGGCTTCCAGCGCCAGGGCAACACCACGGGCATGGGCCAGCGGCGCCATCGCCATGCCCAGTTCGCGGGCCAGCTGGCTGAGGTCCAGGCGCTTTGCACCGCCTTCGGCGATCGCCCGCGCGCCATTTTCCACCCGAGCCAGCGACAGCAGCTGGTTGGCCAGGTGGGTAAGGCGATCAGTACCCTGGGCCGCGGACTCCAAGGTCTGGCGCCACTCCTCGGGCTCCCGCGAGCGCAAGCCCAACTCCACCCTCGCCTTGAGCGCCGCCAGCGGTGTGCGCAACTCGTGGGCGGCATCGGCAATGAACTGCGCCTGGCGCTCGAACTGCCCGCGCAGCCGCTCGGTGAAATGGTTCAAAGCCCGCACCAGCGGCCCCAGCTCATGCTGTACCTGCACCACCGGCAGGGCCCGCAGGTCGTCGGGCTGACGGGCTTCCACCGCCGTGCGCAGACGCTCCAGCGGACGCAGCGCAGCACTGACTGCAAACCACACCATCACCAGCGCACCCAGCGCAAGCATGCCCAGGCGCAGCAAGGTATCGGCCATCAGCCCACGCGCCATGCTCACCCGCGCCTCTTCGGTCTCGGCCACGCGGATCTCGGCCATGCCGTTCATGTTCGGCTCGCTGACAGCCTTGAGCAGGCTCACCACGCGCACGTCCTGCCCCAGGTAGGTGGCGTTATAGAAGCGCGCCAGCGCCGGATAGTCGTCGGTGCGCGGCGTGCCAGGGGGCGGCGGCGGCAGCTTCTCGTAACCGGAAATCAGCTTCTGGTGGATATCCAGCACCTGGTAGTAGATGCGTCCGGCGCTGTCGTAGGCGAAGGTGTCCAGCGCGACATAGGGCACATCGGCGCTGAGCGTGCCATCACGCTGGGAGAGGCCGGCGGCAATGGTCCGCGCCGAGGCCAGCAGCGTGCGGTCATAGGCGGTGTCGGCGGCCTCGCGGCCATTCCAGTATGCGCTCAGGCCACTGGCCAACATCAGCACCACGAGCAACAGCGCCAGGTTGCCGAGCAGGCGCGCGCGCAGGCTGCCGTTGTCACGCATCACGATGCTCGAGGAGGTAGCCCAGACCGCGGAAGGTGACGATGGCCACCGGATGGCCATCGAGCTTCTTGCGCAGACGATGGATGTAGATCTCGATGGCATCGGGGCTGGCTTCTTCGTCCAGGCCAAACACCTGGGCGGCCAATTGCTCCTTGCTCATCACCCGCCCGGGACGGGCGATCAGCGCCTCGAGCACGCTCTGTTCACGCGAGGTCAAGGTCAGCGGCTCGTCACCCAGCGCAAAGCGCCGCGTGTCCAGGTCGTACACCAGGGGGCCGCAACGTTGCTGACGTTCGCCACCGAGTACGCTACGGCGCAGCAGTGCCTTGACCCGCGCCTCAAGCTCGGTGAGCTCGAAAGGCTTGGCCAGGTAGTCGTCGGCCCCAAGGTTCAGGCCATGCACGCGGTCCTTGACGTCGCTGCGCGCGGTGAGCATCAGCACCGGCAGGGTCTTGCCCCGCGAGCGCAGGCGCGCCAGCACCTCGAAGCCGTCCATGCGCGGCAGGCCGACATCCAGCACGGCGACAGCATAGTCCTCGCTGGCCAGGGCCAGGTCGGCGGCGACGCCGTCATGCAGCACATCCACGGTCAAGCCCTGGCTCTTGAGGGCCTGGGCCACGCTTTCAGCCAGCGGCAGATGGTCTTCGACCAGCAGCACACGCATCGGATTCTCCCTGCTCGGGTTGGGCGGTGGCGCGGAGTGTACCGCCGTCGTGGGGACTGTGAAGCCCTTGTGACAAACCTTTCGTGCTGAAAGGTTAGCGAAAGGTTCGCCACCTAGCATCGCACCACGGTCGCTCCACGCGCCGAAAAAAGCACCAGCAAGGTGCAACGAATAAGAACAATAAAACGGAGTCAGACGACGATGCTGTCAATGCAGCCCAGCCGGTCCCTTTGCGCCCGCCCTTCCACGCTCGCCAGCGCCATCGCCCTTGCCGGCATCGCCCCGATGAGCCAGGCCGCCTTCTTCGAAGACAGTACGGCCACCTTCGAAACCCGCAACATGTACTTCAATCGCGACTTCCGCGATGGCACCAGTTCGCAGCAATCCAAGCGCGACGAATGGGCCCAGGGCTTCATGCTCAACTTCGAATCCGGCTATACCGACGGCACCGTGGGCTTCGGCCTCGACGCCCTGGGCATGCTCGGCATCAAGCTCGACTCCAGCAAGGACCGTACAGGCACCGGCCTGCTGCCGACCCACGACGACGGCAAGGCGGCCAACGAGTACTCCAAGCTCGGCCTGACCGGCAAGGTCAAGATCTCCCAGACCGAACTCAAGGTCGGCACCCTGATCCCGGAACTGCCGACGCTGCAGCCCAACGACGGGCGCATCCTGCCGCAGACCTTCGAAGGCGGCCTGCTCACCTCCCGCGAGATCAAGAACCTGACCTTCACCGGCGGCCGCCTGGAAAAGGCCAAGGACCGTGACGACACCAACTGGGAAGACCTGGCGCTGAACAACAAGAACGGCCGCTTCGGTGGTACGTTCCGCGCCGATCACTTCGACCTGGGCGGCCTGGACTACAAGTTCACCGACCGCATCACCGGCAGCTACCACTTCGCCCAGCTCGACGACATCTACCGCCAGCATTTCGTCGGCATGGTCGCCACCCAGCCCTGGGGCCCCGGCACCTTCGGCGCCGACCTGCGCCTTTCGAAGAGCGACGAACAGGGCAAGGCCCTGGCCGGCAAGATCGACAACACCACGGTCAACGGCATGCTCAGCTACGCGCTCAGCGGCCACAAGTTCAGCGCCGCCTACCAGCACCTGTCTGGCGACAGCGCCTTCCCCTATGTCGACGGCGCCGACCCGTACCTGGTCAACTTCGTCCAGATCAACGACTTCGCCGGTGCCGACGAGCGCTCCTGGCAGGTCCGCTACGACTACAACTTTGCCTCCCTGGGCATCCCCGGCCTGACCTTCATGACCCGCTACATCAACGGCGACAATGTCAGCCGCGCCGATGGCAGCGAAGGCAAGGAATGGGAGCGCAACACCGAGTTCAAGTATGTGGTGCAGAGCGGTCCGCTGAAGAACGTCGCAGTGCGCCTGCGCAACGCCACCTTCCGTTCCAACTTCGCCCGCGACGCCGATGAAGTACGCCTGCTGGTCAGCTACAGCGTGGCCCTGTGGTAACCCATAACAACAACGCTCACGGAGATAGACGATGAACCTTTCACTACGCCGACTCGTCCTTGCCACCGGCTGCCTGCTGCTGGCAGGCAACGCCCTGGCCGCCGAACCGAAACGCCCGGAATGCATCGCCCCGGCCTCGCCCGGCGGCGGTTTCGACCTGACCTGCAAACTGGTGCAGAGCGCACTGGTCGAGGAGAAGATCCTCAGCAAGCCCATGCGCGTCACCTACATGCCAGGCGGTGTTGGCGCCGTGGCCTATAACGCCGTGGTGGCCCAGCGTCCGGCCGATGGTGGCACGCTGGTCGCCTGGTCCAGTGGCTCGCTGCTGAATCTGGCCCAGGGCAAGTTCGGCCGTTTCGACGAGAACGCGGTGAAATGGCTGGCCGCCGTCGGCACCAGCTATGGCGCCATCGCAGTGAAAAGCGACTCGCCCTACAAGACCCTCGATGACCTGGTTGCGGCATTGAAAAAGGACCCGAGCAAGGTGGTGATCGGTTCCGGCGGCACCGTGGGTAGCCAGGACTGGATGCAGACCGCGCTGATCGCCAAGGCTGCCGGCATCAACCCGCGCGACCTGCGTTACGTGGCCCTGGAAGGCGGCGGTGAAATCGCCACCGCGCTGCTCGGCGGCCATATCCAGGTGGGTTCGACCGACATTTCCGACTCCATGCCACACATCCAGAGCGGCAGCATGCGCATCCTCGCGGTGTTCTCGGAAAATCGCCTGGACGAACCTGAAATGAAGAATATCCCGACCGCCAAGGAGCAGGGCTACGACATCGTCTGGCCGGTGGTGCGCGGTTTCTACCTCGGCCCGAAGGTGAGCGACGAAGACTACGCCTGGTGGAAGGCGTCGTTCGACAAGCTGCTGGCCTCGGAAGACTTCGCCAAGCTGCGTGACCAGCGCGAGCTGTTCCCGTTCGCCATGACCGGTGAAGAGCTCGATGGCTATGTGAAGAAGCAGGTCGCCGACTACAAGACACTGGCCAAGGAATTCGGCCTGATTCAGTAAGCCCCTGTGATCTCTGTGGGAGCGGGCTTGCCCGCGAATTCGCCAGTCGCAGCAGCATCGTTGCCTGGTCTGTCGCATTCGCGGGCAAGCCCGCTCCCACAGGGAAGCATGAAAGCCGCTTCCATCGAGGATTCCTTCATGATCCTGCAACGCATCTTCGCCCTGGTCCTGCTGGCGGTCTGCGCCGCCCTGGCCGTCATGGCCTGGCCGTACCAGGCGGCGTTTTCCTATGAGCCGGTAGGGCCACGTGCCTACCCGCTGCTGATGCTCGGCCTGATGAGCCTGGGCCTTTTGTATCTGGCGATTCGTCCGACGCCCATCGTGCACAAGGACGACGAAGTTCCCCTGGACCGCGAGACCCTCACCAAGATCGCCGCCTGCATCGGCCTGCTGATCGTCTTCGCTGCCACCTTCGAGTCGCTGGGCTTCATCCTCAGCGCCGTCCTCGCCGGCCTGCCCATGGCCCGCCTGTATGGCGGCCGCTGGCTGCACAGCGCCATGGTGGTGGTGGGCATGAGCATCTTCCTCTACTGGCTGTTCGACCGGGTGATGGACGTCCCCCTGCCCCTCGGCCTGCTCGACGTACTGGAGAACTGACACATGGATACCTTGAGCTACCTCGGCCAGGGCTTCGGCGTCGCCCTGAGCCCCTACAACCTCGTCACTGCCCTGAGCGGCACCCTGATCGGCACCGTCGTCGGCCTGTTGCCAGGCCTGGGCCCGATCAACGGCGTGGCGCTGCTGATCCCCATCGCCTTTGCCCTCGGCCTGCCGCCGGAGTCGGCGCTGATCCTGCTGGCCGCGGTGTATCTGGGCTGCGAGTACGGCGGCCGGATCAGTTCGATCCTGCTGAACATCCCGGGCGAAGCCTCGACCGTGATGACCACCCTCGATGGCTACCCCATGGCCCGCCAGGGCCTGGCCGGTGTCGCCTTGTCACTGTCGGCCTGGAGCTCGTTCATCGGTGCCTTCATCGCTACCTGCGGCATGGTGCTGTTCGCCCCGCTGCTGGCGAAATGGGCGATCGCCTTCGGACCGGCGGAGTACTTCGTGTTGATGGTGTTCGCCATCGTCGCCCTCGGCGGCATGGCCGGCGACAAGCCACTGAAGACCTTCATCGCCGCGCTGATCGGCCTGTTCCTGTCCGCCGTCGGCATCGACGCCAACAGCGGCGTGTACCGCTTCACTGGTGACAGCGTGCACCTGGCCGACGGTATCCAGTTCGTCGTGCTGGTACTGGGCCTGTTCTCCATCAGCGAGATTCTCCTGCTGCTAGAAAAGACCCACCATGGCCACCAGGCCGTCAAGGCCACCGGGCGCATGTTGTTCAACCTCAAGGAAGCGGCCTCGGTCTTCGTCGTCAACATTCGCTGCGGCCTGCTCGGCTTCTTCATGGGCGTGCTGCCCGGTGCCGGTGCCACCCTGGCCAGCGCCGTGGCATACATGACCGAGAAGCGTATCGCCGGGACCAGCGGCAAGTTCGGCAAGGGCGATGCCCGTGGCCTCGCCGCCCCGGAAACCGCCATCGGTGCATCCTGCTGCGGCGCCCTGGTGCCAATGCTGACCCTGGGCGTTCCAGGTTCGGGCACCACCGCCGTGATGATCGGTGCACTGACCCTGTACAACATCACCCCCGGCCCACTGCTGTTCGAACAGCAGCCTGACATCGTGTGGGGCCTGATCGCCTCGCTGTTCATCGCCAACATCATGCTGGTGATCCTGAACATCCCGATGATCCGCATCTTCACCCGCATCCTTGCCGTGCCGAACTGGGCGCTGGTGCCGGTGATCGCGATCATCACCGCGATCGGCGTCTACGCCGTGCACGCCACCACCTTCGACCTGTTCCTGATGGTTGGCATCGGCATCATGGGCTACATCCTGCGCAAGCTCGACTTCCCGCTGTCGCCGATCCTGCTGGGCTTCATCCTCGGCGGGCTGATGGAGCAGAACCTGCGCCGTGCGCTGTCGATCTCCAACGGCGAGCTGGGCATCCTCTGGTCGAGCCCGATCAGCATGAGCGTGTGGGCACTGGTGTTCTGCATGCTGGCCCTCCCGCTGCTGCGCATCTGGCGGCGCCGTAGCCTGCAGCGCCGGACCATGGCCGATGCCTGATCGGTCGTTGCCGCTGTTCTGGGCTACCGGGCTGGTCGGACTTGCTGGCGGTTTCATCGCCAGCAAGGTCGGCTGGCCTTTGCCGTGGATGGTCGGCTCGCTGCTGGCAATCATCGCAGTACGCTGCCTCACCCCCTGGCAGCTGTCGGAAATCCCCAACGGCCGCAAATGCGGGCAGTGGGTCATCGGTATCGGTATCGGCCTGCACTTCACCCCGGAAGTGATCGAACAGGTTGCCAGCCATTTCGGCTTGATCTTCTTCGGCGCGCTGCTGACCACGGTCTCCAGCGGCGTCGGCGTGTGGCTGCTGCGCCGCTCCGGTGAGGACCGTGCCACCGCGTTCTTCGCCAGCATGCCCGGCGGTTCGGGCGAGATGGTCAACCTCGGCGCGCGCAATGGCGCAGTGCTCAGCCAGGTAGCGGCAGCGCAGAGCCTGCGCGTGCTGGCGGTGGTGCTGTGTGTACCGGCACTGTTCAAGCTGCTGCTGGGCGATGGCGTGGCGCTGAACCATGCCGGCAGCGTCAGTTGGGGCTGGCTGGCGCTGATCGCGCCGCTGAGCATTGGCGTGGCGCTGCTCTGGCAGCGCCTGCGCCAGCCCAACCCCTGGTTGTTCGGGCCACTGCTGGTGGCCGCCAGCATCAGCCTGGCAAACAACCTGCAGATCGGCCTGCCCAACGGCGCCAGCCAGATCGGCCAGTGGCTGATCGGCAGTGGCCTGGCCTGTCACTTCAACCGCGCGTTCTTCCGCCGTGCGCCGGCGTTCCTGGGGCGCACCCTGGTGGCGACGGCCCTGTGCATGCTGATCGCAGGCGGCGCGGCCTGGGTGCTGAGCCTGTTCAGCCACCTGGACCTGCGTTCGCTGACATTGGGGATGATGCCGGGGGGGATTGCCGAGATGAGCCTGACGGCGGAGACCCTGCAACTGTCGGTGCCGCTGGTGACGGCATTGCAGGTGATGCGGCTGCTGTTCGTGCTGTTTCTGGCAGAACCGATGTTCAGGTATTGGGTGCGCCAGGGCGATTGAGCGGTCGGTCTCTTCGCGGGCAAGCCCGCTCCCACTGGCTGAGAGCAGGCTTGCCCGCGAAGAGACCAACCCGACCGCAAGCCCTTACAACGGCGGCACCGCCCAGTTGATGGGCTCCAATCCGCGCTGCTGCAGGAAGCCGTTGGTCCGGCTGAAATGCCCGCAACCCAAAAATCCGCGATACGCCGACAAGGGCGACGGATGCACCGACTTGAGCACCAGATGCTTGGTCCCGTCGATCAGCTTCTGCTTGCTCTGCGCATGGGACCCCCACAGCAGGAACACCACGTTCTCGCACTGCTCGCTGACCAGCTCGATGATGCGGTCGGTGAAGAACTCCCAGCCCTTCTTGGCATGCGACGCAGCATTGGCACGCTCGACGGTCATGGTGGTGTTGAGCAGCAACACCCCCTGCTCGGCCCAGCTCTGCAGGTAGCCGTGATTGGGGATCGGCAGGTTCAGGTCGCGCTGCAGCTCCTTGTAGATGTTCACCAGCGAAGGCGGCGTCGGCACGCCCGGTTGCACCGAGAAGCACAGACCATGGGCCTGGCCGGGGCCGTGGTAAGGGTCCTGGCCGAGAATCACCACCTTCACCTTGTCCAGCGGCGTGGTGTTGAGGGCGTTGAAGATCAGCGGCCCAGGTGGATAGATCTCCTTGCCCGCGGCATATTCCTGGCGCAGGAATTCGCGCAGCTGCTGCATGTAGGGCTTGTCGAACTCGGCACGCAATGCGGCCTTCCAGCTGGGTTCGAGCTTGATGCGATCGTCGTCGGTCATGGCGCCATCCTGAATCAGAGTGGGCGCGACACTAGGAAAGCCGCCCCGGCTTGTCAATCGCTCCGACCGGTGACAAGCACGATCGGCCAGGCAAGCCATACTTGTGCGACGACTTGCGCGAGGTTGTCCATGTCCATTCATTGCGAGGTACTCACCGGCGCCGATGGCGCCCGTATCGGCATCGCCACCCTGGATGCCGCCAAGACCCTGAACGCCCTGACCCTGCCGATGATCGAGATGCTCGATTCGCACCTGCGCGAATGGGCACGCGATCCGGGCGTGGTCTGCGTGCTGCTGCGCGGCGATGGCGAAAAGGCCTTCTGCGCAGGCGGCGATGTACGGGCGCTGGTACAGGCCTGTCGCGAGCATCCCGGCAGCGTGCCGCCGCTGGCGGCAACCTTTTTCGCCGCCGAATACCGCCTCGACTATCTGCTGCACACCTACCCCAAGCCGCTATTGTGCTGGGGCCACGGTCATGTGCTGGGCGGCGGCATGGGCCTGTTGCAGGGTGCCAATGTACGCATCGTCACCCCCAGCAGCCGCCTGGCGATGCCGGAGGTGAGCATCGGCCTGTATCCGGATGTCGGTGCCAGTTGGTTCCTCAGCCGCCTGCCGGGCAAGCTTGGCCTGTTTCTGGCGCTGACCGGTGCGCCGATCAATGCCCGTGACGCCCTTGACCTGGGGTTGGCAGACCGCTTCCTCGGCGAGCAGCAGCAGGCGTCGCTGATTGAAGAACTGCTGCAACTGAACTGGCAGGAACAGACCGACTTGCAACTGAACAGCCTGCTCAGGGCCGAGCAGCATCGCGCCTGGGGCGAGCTTCCCGAGGCGCAGTGGCTGCCCCGCCGCGCCGTGATCGATGCGCTGCTCGATATCGCTGACCCGGTAGCCGCCTGGCGGGCCGTGTGCGGCTTGAGACAACACGCCGATCCTCTGCTGGCCAAGGCGGGCGAGCGCTTGCATGAAGGCTGCCCGCTTACGGGTCATCTGGTCTGGGAACAGCTTCACCGCGCCAGTCACCTGTCGCTGGCCCAGGTGTTCCAGATGGAATACGCCATGAGCCTGAACTGCTGTCGGCATCCGGAATTCAGCGAAGGGGTGCGCGCTCGCTTGCTCGACAAAGACAATCAACCGCACTGGCACTGGCCGGATATCGGCAAGGTGCCAGCGGCGGTGGTCGACGCGCATTTCGCTAAAGTCTGGGAGGGGCGACACCCGCTGGCAGATCTGGGCTGATCCTATCGCTGCCAGTTGCGATCCCCGCGCCCCCGGTCCCTTTGCCCATTGGAATGCCAGCGATCATCCCGCCCACCACCACGATAGTCATGGCGATCGCGGTCACGCCCATAGTCATAGCGCTGGCGGTTGCCGTAGTCATAACGCGGATTGCCATGCCACTGGTTCACCACCGGTGGCGTGTAGGGCCGGTAGTAAGGCGCCGGCGCTGGACGGTAGTAACGCGGTGCCGTCTGGTAGTAATACCGAGGCTGGGGCGCGACGTAGTAACGGTCCTGACGATAGTAGTAACCCGGGTAGGCGTAGCGGTCAGCGGTGTAGTACTCGCTGCGGTAATAGCCCCCGCCCCCGTAGTATGGGGCGCAGGCACTGGTCATCAGGCCAAGCAGAACGACCAACAGAATTCGAGGGTACATGGCGGCCTCCTGGACCGCTGGATTGCCCGGCACAGCGGCGCTGGCGGACGTCGATCGCAACACGTTGGTCGACACTGAGTAAGACAGTGCGCCCGAGATCCGGTGCCATTTGCGCAACAAATTGAAACAGACAGAACGATCCGGAAATACAAATGGACAGAGGCGCGACAAAAGCTGTCAGCAGATATACTGCGCGCCTCTGTGCAGATCTACTCGGATCCCCGGAAGCCACCATGAACGACAGCCAGCGCTGCCCCGCCTGCGGCGCCGCCAACCAGTGCGCCCTGGCCGACCCGCGCAGTGCCACCCAGGCCTGCTGGTGTTTCAGCGTCAGCATCGATTCCGCTGTGCTCGAAGCGCTTCCCGACGAACTGCGTAACAAAGCCTGCCTGTGCCCTCGCTGTGCAGCAGCCGACGAACAGCTCAAGGCAGCCGACCAGCGGCAGCCTCTCTAAGACTTGTACGATGCGCCTGGATCGATTTCTCGCCAACTTCCCCCAGTACAACCGCCAGCAGGTGCGCGTGATGCTGGTGCAGCGCCGTGTGTGGGTCGACGCGCAGCCGGTGATCGACCCGCGCCACGAGGTGCGCGAATTCAGCCGAGTCGAGGTCGATGAGCAGTTGCTGCAGGCCGGGCGCCCGGCACGCTACCTGATGCTGCACAAGCCCGCCGGTTGCGTCAGCGCCACCCGCGACCCACAGCACCCCACCGTACTCGACCTGCTGCCGCCCGAACTGCGTGACGACCTGCACATTGCCGGGCGCCTGGACTACAACACCACCGGCCTGATGATCCTGACCAATGACGGCCAATGGTCACGCCGCCTGACCCAACCACGCACCAAGCAGGCGAAGATCTATCTGGTCGAGACCGAGGACGAAATCGGCGCGCACTACATCGACAAATTCCGCCAAGGCTTCTACTTCGCCTTCGAAGACCTCACCACCCTGCCCGCCCAACTCGACATTCTGGGCGCACGCAGCGCGCGGCTGGCGATCGTCGAAGGGCGCTATCACCAGGTCAAGCGCATGTTCGGCCACTTCGACAACAAGGTGATCGGCCTGCACCGCGAAAGCATGGGGCCGATCCATCTGGACCCGGCCCTGGCGCCAGGTGCGTTCAGGACGCTGACCGCCGAGGAAATCGCGGCGGTCTGAAGGTCGGCCTCAGGCGTTCTTCCTCACCCTGAACCACGCCGCATACAGCGCCGGCAGGAACAACAGCGTCAGCGCCGTGGCCACGATCAGACCACCCATGATCGCCACCGCCATCGGCCCGTAGAACACGCTGCGCGACAGCGGGATCATCGCCAGAACCGCCGCCAGGGCGGTCAGCACGATGGGCCGGAAGCGCCGCACCGTGGCCTCGATGATCGCCTGCCAACGGTCCAGCCCAGCGGCGATGTCCTGCTCGATCTGGTCCACCAGGATCACCGAGTTACGCATGATCATCCCTGCCAACGCGATGGTGCCAAGCATCGCCACGAAGCCGAACGGCTGGCGGAACACCAGCAGGAACAGGGTCACACCAATCAGCCCCAACGGCGCGGTGAGGAACACCATCACCGTGCGCGAGAAACTGCGCAGCTGGATCATCAGCAAGCTCAGTACCACCACGATGAACAGCGGCATGCCCGCGTTTACCGAGCGTTGACCGCGCTGGGCATCCTCCACCGTGCCGCCGACTTCCAGCAGGTAGCCCTCGGGCAACTGCTCGCGCACCTGCTGCAGGGTCGGCAGGATCTGCTTGACCAGGCTGTCCGGCTGTTCCTTGTCGTAGATGTCGGCACGCACGGTCACCGTCGGCAGGCGATTGCGGTGCCAGATCACGCCCTCTTCGAAGCCGTACTCCAGCGTCGCCACCTGCGACAACGCCACGCTCTGGCCGTTGTCGGTCGGCAGCGCCAGGCTGCCCAGGCTACCCATGTCGCTGCGCTCCTCGCGGGTGCCGCGCAGGAGGATCTCGATCAGTTCGTTGTCCTCGCGGTACTGGCTGACCGTAGTACCTGTCAACGAGCTCTGCAGGAAACTGGACAGGTGCGAAGTACTCACCCCCAGCGCGCGGGCACGGTCCTGGTCGATCGCCAGGAACACCGCCTTGCTCGGCTCCTCCCAGTCCAGGTGCACGTTGACCACATGCGGGTTCTCGCGCACCTTGGCCGCCACCTCGCGGGCCAGGGCGCGTACTTTCTCGATGTGCTCACCGGTGACCCGGAACTGCACCGGGTAACCCACGGGCGGACCGTTCTCAAGGCGCGTGACCCGCGAGCGCAATTGCGGGAATTCCTGCTCAAGGGTGGTAATGGCCCAGCTGCGCAGGGCTTCGCGGTCTTTGAGCGACTTGGCCAGCACCACGAACTGGGCGAAGCTCGCCGCCGGCAGTTGCTGATCCAGCGGCAGGTAATAACGCGGTGAGCCGGTGCCGACGTAGGCCACGTAGTTGTCGATACCGTCCTGCTGCTTGAGTAGGGCCTCCAGACGCTTGACCTGCTCGGCGGTATTGGCCAGCGAAGCCCCTTCGGCGAGCTTCAGGTCGATCATCAGCTCAGGCCGCGCCGACGCAGGGAAGAACTGCTGGGGCACGAAGCGGAACAGCACGATGCTGCCGATGAAAGCGGCAATGGTCAGCACGATCACGGTCTTGCGACGGCGCACGCACCACTCCACCACCTTGCGCACACGTTGGTAGAACGGCGTGGCATAAGGGTCGGGCGTATGCTCGCCATTGCCGTGACGCGCCGCATGGCGCTTGGCCAGGTCCGGCAGCAGGCGGTCGCCCAGGTAGGGAACGAACAATACCGCCGCGACCCACGAGGTCAGCAAGGCAATGGTCACCACCTGGAAGATCGACCGGGTGTACTCGCCGGTGCTCGACGCGGCCGTGGCGATCGGCAGAAAGCCCGCAGCGGTGATCAGCGTTCCGGTCAGCATCGGGAAGGCGGTACTCGACCAGGCATAGCTCGCCGCCTTGAGCCGGTCGTAGCCCTGCTCCATCTTGATCGCCATCATCTCGACCGCAATGATCGCATCGTCCACGAGCAAACCCAGGGCCAGCACCAGCGCCCCCAGCGAAATCTTGTGCAAGCCGATGCCGAAGTAGTGCATCGCGGCGAAGGTCATCGCCAGCACCAGCGGGATCGCCAGCGCCACCACCAACCCCGTGCGCACCCCCAGCGAGAAGAAGCTCACCAGCAACACGATGACCAGTGCCTCGACCAGCACCTGGATGAACTCGCCGACCCCAGCCTTGACCGCTGCCGGCTGATCGGACACCTTGCGCAGTTCCATGCCCGCTGGCAGGTTGTGCGCCAGGCGGGCGAACTCGGCTTCCAGCGCCTTGCCCAGTACCAGGATGTCACCGCCGTCCTTCATCGACACGGCAAGGCCGATGGCATCCTCGCCCATGAAGCGCATACGTGGCGCAGGTGGGTCGTTGAAGCCGCGATGGACTTCGGCGACATCGCCGATGCGGAAGGTTCGGTCGCCCACGCGGATGGGGAACTGGCGAATCTGCTCGACGCTGTCGAAGCGCCCGCTGACCCGCAGTTGCAAGCGCTCACTGGGCGTTTCGAAGAAGCCCGCGGTGCTCACCGCATTCTGCTCGCGCAACGCCTGCTGCACCGCCGCCAGCGGCACCCCAAGGGTCGCCAGCTTGGTGTTGGACAGCTCGATCCAGATCTTCTCGTCCTGCAAGCCGATCAGCTCGACCTTGCCCACATCCTTGACCCGCTGCAGCTGGATCTGGATGCGGTCGGCATAATCCTTGAGCACCGCATAGTCGAAGCCTGCCCCGCTCAGGGCGTAGATATTGCCGAAGGTGGTACCGAACTCGTCGTTGAAGAACGGACCCTGCACTTCCGGTGGCAAGGTGTGGCGAATGTCCGCGACCTTCTTGCGGATCTGGTACCACAGCTCGGGAATTTCGTTCGAATGCATCGAGTCGCGGGCCATGAACGTGACCTGGGACTCACCCGGACGGGAGAACGAGACGATCTTGTCGTACTCGCCGGTCTCCATCAGCTTCTTTTCAATGCGCTCGGTGACCTGTCGGGACACCTCTTCGGCGGTGGCACCAGGCCACAGCGTACGCACGACCATGGCCTTGAAGGTAAAGGGTGGATCTTCACTCTGCCCCAGCTTGGTGTAGGACATGGCGCCAATGGCCGCCAACAGGATCATCAGGAACAGTACGATCTGGCGATTGCGCAGCGCCCAGGCGGAAAGGTTGAAACCCATCGGGACTTACTCCTTGGTCGCCAGGTTCACCACACGGTTGCTGCGATCGACCGGCCGTACCTCCTGGCCTTCGCGCAGCACGTGGCCACCTGCGGCGACCACCCAGTCGTTGGCGCCCAGCCCTTCGAGCACCGGCACGCTGTCTGCGCCATAAGGGCCGAGACGCACGGGCGCACGCTCCAGTCGATTGTCCTTGCCAACCCGCCAGACATAAGCCTGGCCCTGCTCGGCAGTCACCGCCGACAGCGGCACCGACAGCGGCGAGTGTTCGGCGTGGGCGATGTACACCTTGGCACTCTGGCCCAGCTCTGCCGGGGCTTGCGTCGATGTGAAGGCGATTCGCGCAGCGAAGGTGCGCGAGCGTGGATCGGCCGCCGGCGACAGCTCGCGGATACGCCCCTCGAAGCGTTGCTCGGGGTGCGACCACAGTTCGACACTGACCGCCTGCCCTACCGAGAAACGCGCGAACTGTTGTTCGGGCAGGCCGATGGCCACCTCACGTTCGCCATCGGCGGCCAGGGTGAACACTGTCTGCCCCGCCGCAACCACCTGGCCGACCTCGACCTGGCGCTTGGCGATCACCCCGTTCTGCGGCGCCCGCAGCACCGCGTATTCGGCCTGGTTGCCGGCCACGTCGAATTCGGCCTTGGCCTGCTTGAGGCGGGCAAGACCTGCACGGTAGAGGTTCTCGGCATTGTCGAACTGGGAATGGCTGACCATCTGCCGGTCGAGCAGCTTCTGGTAACGGTCGCGTTCGGCCCGCACCAGCGACAGGTTCGCTTCGGCGGCCGCCATCTGCGCGCGGTTGGCCTCCAACTGCAGGTGCACATCCTGCGGATCGAGCTCGGCCAATGGTTGGTCGGCCTTGACCCGCTGCCCTTCCTCGACCAGGCGCTTGCTGACCTTACCACCAATACGGAACGCCAGTTCCGGCTCGAACCTGGCGCGTACTTCGCCCGGATAGCTGTCGGCCGAGGCGCCGGTGGGCTGGGGCTGGATCACCAGTGCCGGACGCGGGGCCGCAGGTGCAGCAGCCTCCTGGCCACAGGCAGTGAGCAGCAGAAGGCAGGCAAGGGGCAGGACAAGGGGCGACGCACGACGCAACATGATGGAAGACCTTTCGCAGAGGACGCATCGAATAATTATACTGGCGGGTATATTAAGTCAGCGAAACGACTCCGGGAAGCAGGTGCATGAGAGAAAAATGTATTTGCGCCGCGACGTGCGTAGCAGCCGCGAGCCGCGCGACCCGGTAATATGAGCGCTTCATCAGACAGACACGGATTCCAATGCCCATCGACGCACCCACAGGCCCTGGCCGGCCCAAGGATCTCGCCAAGCGCGAGGCCATCCTCGAAGCCGCCAAGTCGCTGTTCCTCAGCCTTGGCTATGCCAACACCAGCATGGATGCGGTCGCTGCGGCGGCAGGTGTTTCAAAACTCACGGTCTATAGCCACTTCAACGACAAGCAGACCCTGTTCGGCTCGGCAGTCATGGCCACCTGCCAGACGCAGCTGCCCGACCTGATCTTCGAGCTGCCCGAGGGGGTGCCGATCGAAGAGGTGCTGCTCAACATCGCCCGAGGCTTCCAGGCACTGATCAGCAGCGACGAGTCGGTCAAGCTCACGCGCCTGATCATGGCCCTGGGCAGCCAGGACCCGGGGCTTGGGCAGTTCTTCTACGAGGCGGGGCCCAAGCGGGTGCTGGCCGAGATGGAGGCGTTGCTGCGCTGTGTCGACGAGCGTGGGTTGCTGCGGATCGAGAATCCGTTGCGCGCCGCCGAGCATTTCTTCTGCCTGATCAAGGGCGCTGCCGATTACCGCCTGCTGCTGGGCTGCGCACCGCCGCTGGCCGGAGAGGAAGCCGAGCAGCATGTGCGCGAGGTGGTCGGGGTGTTCATGCGGGCGTATGGCAGCCCCCTGTAGGAGCGGGCTTGCCCGCGAAAAGTACATCGCGCTCATGCACCGGCTTTGCCGGTGTTCGCGGCGGTTCGGCGCCACCCCTCGAGCTGGCTTACCCTAAGCCTTCAACGCCTTCTTCGGGTAGATATCGTAGCGGCTGGACTTGCCTTCCAGGCTATGACTCGGCTTTGGCCCGTCGATGATCGGCGCCTTGCGCGGGCGCTTGACCACCACCCGGTGGCTGGCCAGCGCCAGCGCCGCCTCCAGCAGTGCAGGAGCATCCAGGTCGTCGCCCACCAGCGGGCGGAACACGCGCATTTCCTTCTTCACCAGCGCGCTCTTGTCACGATGCGGGAACATCGGGTCAAGGTAGATCACCTGCGGCGCCTCGCCCTGCCAATCGCGCATGCGCTCGATGGCGTTGCCGGTCAGCAGGCGCATGCGCTCGACGATCGGCGCCACTTCGGCATCCAGGCGCCCACGCGCCAGGCCATCCTCGAGCAACGCAGCAATCAACGGCTGACGTTCGATCAGGGTCATCTGGCAGCCCAGACTCGCCAGCACGAAGGCATCCTTCCCCAGGCCCGCAGTGGCATCGAGCACCTGAGGCCGTACGCCTTGGGCAATACCGACCGCCTTTGCGATCATCTGTCCATTGCCGCCGCCGAACAGGCGCCGATGCGCCGCCTGCCCTTCGACGAAATCCACCCGCACCGGGCCGGGGGCCTGCGGGCCCAATTGCTGGATCTGCAGACCATCAGCACCGATTTGCACAGCGAACTCCGCCGCGTCATCCACCTGCGGCAGGCCCAGACGCTGCGCCCATTCCTGTGCCTGCGCCTGGAACGACGCCGACAGCGCCTCGACCCTGATACCTGCGCCCTGCTCTTGTTCTGCCATCCGATCCCGCACTCGAAAAAATTAATGAAACCCCGGCCACGGCCGATAAAAGCTCTATCCGCTATTCTGCCAGAGCACAACGCGCGCGACTGCCATGTCAGATACTCTTCCCATCGGTTTGACCTACCTGTCGCCAGTCGGCAACTACGGTCGCCAGAATACCCAGGCACTGGGCGGCGTCAGCCACCTGTGGCAGGACTTCTTCGCCCGCGCGATGGCCGAGCAGTCCGCAGAAGAGCAGGACAGCTTCAGCCAGGCATTGACCCGCCAGTACGACAAGGACAGCGGCGAGCCACTGGGTGGCGCCAAGGCGCTGGCATTGATCGAAATTCAGCGCGCGCTGCCGGTTCAGGATACCGAGGTGCGTCCGCCCGAGCCGCTGTTCCTGCCCAAGGCGGAACTGGAAGCCAACCTGCTGGAGCCGGCCCCGAACCCTTCAGCGCCAGCGAACTGATCGAGCAGCAGCGCCAGCTCGACCTCAACGGCAGTTGGCTGCGTCCGCTGGTGATGAACCAGGGCCATCCTTCGCCCGAGCCGGGCCCTGCGCCTTCGCCGCGTCCGCTGCACCTGCCGATCGCCGAACTGGAAAAGTACCTGCTAGAGCCGGCCCCGGAACCCTTCGACGACGCGACTCTCGCCAAGCAGCAGACCGACCTGGAATTCGACACCCATTGGGCGCGCCCGGTGGTGCTGAACAACGTGCGCGTACACGCCTGAATCAGCGACAGACCTGCCACCGCCCCGCATCCAGATGAAAGTGGTTTGCGTGGGCGGCGTTGTAGTCAGGGCCAAGCACCGTACTGAAGCTCTCGCAGGCCGCATCGCGCACTTCGCGCAGGAATTGCGCCTTCGCCCCGCCCGCCTGCCAGTCTCGCGCCAGCACGATGCGCTGGCCATCCTTCAGACGAAAACCGCTGATGTCCAGGGCATTGGCCGTCGCGTGCTGGCTAAGCCGCCCCTGCTCGCGATGATAGACATTGCGACAGGCAAAACTGCCCAGGTGATCCACCTGTGCCACCGACTGGCCGAACACACGCTGCGCCGCAGGCTGCAGGCCGTGAGTCTCGAACAGCGCATAGGCCACCGCCAGCGGACAACTGGCGAGAAAGCTGCTGCTCAACCGCGCCTCGCCAGCGTCGATACGCCATACGTTGCGTAACGGACAACGCGCCGTTTCCGGGCTGTCGGCCTGTTCCCGATAACGCAGCGCGGAGGTTTGCAGTGCCTGTCGACACAGATCCGGGTCGTCACGCAGGCGTGACAGCTTGTAGGCCGTCAGCAGGTTCGGCGGCTGACGCACATCCAGCGCCGCCCAGGGGTTCCACGCCGCCGGGGGGCGCCAGCCGAGATACCAGGCAACAGCGCCTGCGACCATCACCCCGCCCAGCACCGTCGCCAGCAAACGCATGGCCGATCAGCGTCGGAACAGATCGTTGAGCTGGGCGAACGGCACCGCCTGCTCGCCGTAAGCGAAAGTGCCCTGGTCGCGGATCTCCAGCGCCGCACGCTGCAACGCCCCCAGCGCCGCCCTGGCCATTGATGAACCCACACTGATGCGCCGCACACCCAGGTCCTGCAACTGGTTCACCCCCAGCGGCACGCCTGCCATGCCCATCAGCACGTTGACCGGCCTGGGCGCAACGGCCTGCACCACTGCCCGTATCTCATCGACGCTGCGCAGGCCTGGGGCATAGAGCACATCGGCACCGGCCTCGGCGAACGCCTGCAGCCGCTTGATGGTGTCATCCAGGTCCAGGCGCCCGTGCAGCAGGTTTTCTGCGCGGGCACAGAGAGTGAACGGGAAAGGCAGGCTGCGCGCCGCCTGCACTGCAGCGCGTACGCGCTCGACGGCCAGGCCGAAGTCATGGATGGGGGAATCGCGGCGACCGCTGGCGTCCTCGATCGAGCCGCCAACCAACCCGGCCTCGGCGGCACGCAGAATGGTCTGCGCGCAGTGTTCGGGCAGGTCGCCGAAACCGTTCTCCAGGTCTGCGGCCACCGGTAGGGGAGTGGCATCAACGATGGCCTGGGCGTTGGCCAGGGTTTCATCGAGGCTCAGAGCGCCCTCGGCATCAGGACGGCCCAGACTGAAGGCCAATCCTGCGCTGGTCGTGGCAAGTGCCTCGAAGCCCAGCGCAGCCAGCAGCTTGGCGGACCCGGCGTCCCAAGGGTTGGCGATGACGAAGGCGCCATCACGCTCGTGCAACATCTTGAAGGCTTCGGCTCGCAGGGTTTGCACATCCATGATCAGGTCTCCGGCAAGGTCTGGGGGTCAGAGTAATCCCAGTTGTTCGACCTCAGGTGCGCGCGGCAATTCCGGCAAGGCCGCCAGGCCCGGCAACCGCACCATGAGGCGCTGGTGAAAGTGCTGGGCCAAGGCGGCAGCCAGGCGGTTGTCGGAGGTGTGCAGGAAAATGTACGGGCAACGCCCCTCCTCGATCCAGCCGGCGACCTTGTCTACCCAGGGTGTGAGAAAGCTTTCGTTGGCAGCCAACTCCGGATGACCGATGAAGCGCACCTGCGGGTGCTGGCTGAAGGCGGCCGGACGCGGCGGCACCTTGGGCTTCTTGGCCTGCGCGTGCAGCACCGCCGGGTCGCGCGAGGTGCAACTGAACAGTGCCCGTGGATCCAGGCAGATCCGCTCCACACCGCGCTCATGCAACAGTCGGTTGAGCAGGCGCTCTTCATCGCCACGGGCGAAGAAGGCATCGTTGCGCACCTCGACGGCCACTGGCACACCGATCTCGTCGAGAAAGTGACTCAGTTCCGCCAATCGGGCCGGGCCGAACAGCGCTGGCAGTTGCAGCCAGTAGGGGGTTACTCGCTCGCCCAGCGGCGCCAGCAGACGGGTGAAGTCCAGCGCGGATTCAAGCTGATCACGCAGATCGCCCGCATGGCTGACGTCACCGGGAAACTTCGCGGTGAAGCGAAACCGCTGGGGCATGACCTGGGCCCAGCGCTCCACCGTGGCGGGCGCAGGACGGGCGTAGAAGGTGGTGTTGCCCTCGACCGCATTGAACACCTGGCTGTACAGGCCAAGGTATTCAGCAGGGCGGGCGTCGGCGGGATAGAGGTAGTCGCGCCAGGCGTTCTCGCTCCAGGACGGACAACCGAGGTGATAAGGCAGAGGCGATGGATTCATCCATCAAATGTACAGGTCCAACCCAAGCACTTCCATCTCCCAATCGGTGAAACCGGCGGTGCTGAGGTAGCTGGCCAGCGCAGTGGCGGTGCGGCGGTCACGGGCGCGGGGGAATACCATGTCCTGCTGACGCGCAGGCAGGCCGGCGCTGCGGCGGTTGGCGCGGGCAATCTGCTCGGCTTCGTCGTCTTCGACGTCCTCGATTACCTGTGCATCGTCGATGCTCTCGTCGCGCACCAGCGCCTTGCGCGGGGCACGCTTGACCGGATAGGACTGTGAGGAGAAACCGTCGATGCGCATGATGGGTGCACTCAGGAGCAATGATGGCAATCTAGCAGCATCAGGCTTCCATCACCAATGCGCGTGTGATAACTGGACCACAGTTCGCGCAAAAGGTTTTATCTCGAACGGCAATAGCCGACGAACTGTACTCAGCGCGCCTTGGGCGTAGCGACATTATCGCGCAGATAGACCGGTTGAGCCTGTTCGGCTGCAACCGCCTCGCCACGCGCCCAGGCATGACCGGCCAGGCTGAGGATATCCAGGGCATGCGGCAGGGCCTGGGCATCGCAACGCTCGACCTGCACCGCCAGACGCTCGCCATAACCCCAGCCAGTGCCGGCACCGAACCACTGGCCGGCCTGGGGCAGTGCCACCCGCTCAGGGGCGATCACCCGCTCCTGATCGAGCAGGCGCATTTCGCCATCGTGCGCCTGGTAGCAGCCCCAATACACTTCGTCCATGCGCGCATCGATGGCCGCGGCCACCTGCTGCACACCCTGTTGGCGCAAGGCCCCCTGGGCCAGGGCGGCGAGGTTCGACACCGGCAGCACGGGCCGTTCGAGGGCGAACGCCAGCCCCTGGACCACACCGATGGCGATGCGCACACCCGTGAAGGCCCCAGGCCCACGGCCAAAGGCGATGGCATCCACTGCACTCAGGGCGATACCGGAGTCGGCGAGCAACTGCTTGATCATCGGCAGCAGCTTCTGCGCATGCTGGCGCGGGATCACCTCGTAATGGCTGGTCACCTTGCCGTCATGCAGCAGGGCGACGGAACAGGCTTCGGTGGCGGTATCCAGGGCCAGCAGGGTGGTCATCGAACGTGTATCCAGGCGAAAGGGAAAAGAGCGGCAGTATAAACGACAACGGCCCGCAAGCGGGCCGTTGTAAAACGCAGAGGCCGATCAGCTCAGGGCTGCCAGCACCTTGGCGGTGATCGACTCGACCGAGCCGACGCCCTCGATGTGGGCGTACTTGGGCTTGCCGGCGTTGTCAGCCGACAGCTTCTGGTAGAAGTCCACCAGCGGCTTGGTCTGGCTGTGGTAGACCGACAGGCGGTGACGCACGGTTTCTTCCTTGTCGTCGTCGCGCTGGATCAGGTCTTCGCCGGTGACATCGTCCTTGCCTGCCACTTTCGGCGGGTTGTACTGGATGTGGTAGGTGCGGCCCGAGGCCAGGTGCACGCGGCGACCGGCCATGCGACCGACGATCTCTTCGTCGTCCACGGCGATTTCGACCACGGCGTCAATGTCGACACCTGCAGCGACCATGGCCTCGGCCTGCGGGATGGTGCGCGGGAAACCGTCGAACAGGCAGCCCTTGGCGCAGTCTGGCTGAGCGATGCGCTCCTTCACCAGGCTGATGATCAGATCGTCGGAAACCAGCTGGCCGGCGTCCATGACTTTCTTCAGTTCCAGGCCCAGCGGGGTGCCGGCCTTGACAGCGGCACGCAGCATGTCGCCAGTGGAGATCTGTGGAATACCGAACTTTTCGGTGATGAACTTTGCCTGAGTACCTTTACCGGCCCCGGGAGCTCCCAGCAGAATTACGCGCATCTTGTGCTCCTCATATTTTTTTATTGCAAATCAATGGATTCGGCGTTCAGGGCCAAGTCCGGAAAATCGGATCAGACCGGAAAATCGGTCAAAAGGCTGATCAAGATACACAGCGCCCGGCAGCCAGACAAGCGTTCCAAAGTTGCACGAAAGCCCATCTGGCGCCCTTTTGCCGAGCAGGTTGCACCCATCGCAACCTACCCCGATACACCCCGTGCCTGCACCATCGTGCAGCCTGCTGCTGCGCTGCCGGACGGCCTCAACCGGTGTTGCGCAAACCGGCGGCAATACCGGCCACGGTCACCAGCAGGGCCTGCTCCAGCGGGCTGTCCAGAGCGGCTTCGCGCACCCGCGACCGGGCCAGCAGCTCGGCCTGCAGGCGGTGCAGCGGGTCCAGGTAGGTGTTGCGCAGGCTGATGAATTCCAGGGTCTCCGGGCTGTGTGCCAGTAGCACCGGCTGGCCGGTGAGGCCCAACACCACCTGGCACGACTGCGACAATAGGTCGCGCAGATGCGCACCCAATGGCAGCAGCGCCGGTTGCACCAGACGTTCGTCGTAGGCCCTGGCGATTTCCGCATCGGCCTTGGCCAGCACCATCTCCAGCATGTCGATGCGGGTGCGGAAGAACGGCCACTGCTCACGCATCTGCCCCAGCAGCTCACCCTGGCCGCGCGCCAGGGCATTGCTCAGCGCCGTTTCCCACCCAAGCCAGGCCGGCAGCATCAGGCGCGTCTGGGTCCAGCCGAAGATCCACGGGATGGCCCGCAGGCTTTCGATGCCGCCCGCCCGGCGCTTGGCCGGCCGACTGCCTAACGGCAGGCGCCCGAGTTCCTGCTCCGGGGTGGATTGACGGAAGTACTCGACGAAATCGGGGTTCTCGCGAACCACCGCGCGATAAGCCTTCACCCCATCGGCGGCGAGCTGGTCCATGAGTTCGCGCCAGGCAGGCTCGGGCGGTGGCGGCGGCAACAAGGTCGCCTCGAGCACCGCCGCCAGGTAGAGATTGAGGTTCTGCTCGGCGATCCCCGGCAGGCCGAACTTGAAACGGATCATCTCGCCCTGTTCGGTCGTGCGGAAACGCCCCGCCACCGAACCTGGCGGCTGGGAAAGGATCGCCGCATGGGCCGGTCCACCGCCACGGCCGACGGTGCCGCCACGGCCGTGAAACAACAGCAGTTCGACTTGGTGTTCGCGGCAGATGCGCACCAGGTTTTCCTGCGCCCGGTACTGCGCCCAGGCTGCCGCCGTGGTGCCAGCATCCTTGGCCGAGTCCGAGTAACCGATCATCACCTCCTGCGGCCCGTGCAGGCCGGCACGGTAGCCCGGCAGGCCGAGCAGTCGTTCCATCACCGGGCCTGCGTTGTCCAGGTCGGCGAGCGTTTCGAACAGCGGCACCACGCGCATCGGCCGTGTCAGGCCGGCCTCCTTGAGCAGCAGTTGCACGGCCAGCACATCCGATGCTGCGCCAGCCATGGAGATGACATAGGAGCCAAGCGATGCCGCTGGTGCTGCAGCAATCTCGCGGCAGGTGGCAAGCACCTCGGCACTCTCGGCCTCGGGCTGGAAATGCGCGGGCAACAGCGGCCGACGATTCTTCAGCTCGGCCTGGAGGAAGCTCATGCGCTGTTCTTCGTCCCACTCGGCATATCGCCCAAGCCCGAGATATTCGGTGATTTCTGACAATGCGTCGCGGTGCCGGGCCGCATCCTGACGCACGTCCAGGCGCACCAGGAACAGGCCGAAGGTCACCGCCCGGCGCAGGCAGTCGAGCAACGGGCCGTCGGCGATCACACCCATGCCGCAGTCGTGCAGTGACTGATAGCACAGTTGCAGTGGTTCGATCAGTTCACGATTGTCGGCGAGCACGTCCGCACCGGCAGGCTGCGGACCGGCCAGCGAGGCATGGGCCCAGGCCCGGGTGGCACGCAGGCGATCGCGCAGTTGCTTGAGGAAGGCGCGGTAGGGCTCGGCGCTGTCACCCACCTTGGCGCGCAGGGCGTCACTGGCCTGTTGCATGGACAGTTCGGCGGCGAGGTAGTCGATATCGCGCAGGAACAGGTCGGCCGCCATCCAGCGTGCCAACAACAGCACCTCGCGGGTGACCGGGGCAGTGACGTTGGGGTTGCCATCGCGGTCGCCACCCATCCACGAGGCGAAACGCACCGGCGCCGCTTCCAGCGGCAGGTGCAGGCCCGTGGCCTCGAACAACGCCTTGTCGACCTTGCGCAGGTGGCTGGGAATCGCCTGCCACAGGGAATGCTCGATCACCGCAAAGCCCCATTTGGCCTCATCGACCGGCGTTGGCCGGGTGCGTCGAATCTCCTCGGTGTGCCAGGCCTCGGCGATCAACCGGCGCAGGCGCTCGCGCACCTGCTGGCGCTCGGCCGGCGTGAGGTCGCGATGGTCCTGTGCGGCAAGCTGCGCGGCGATGGCATCGTACTTCTGGATCAGCGTACGCCGCGCCACTTCGGTGGGGTGGGCAGTGAGTACCAGCTGGATGTCCAGCTTGGCCAGTTGCCGGGCCAAGGCATCGTTGCCATGCCCTGCCTGCTTGAGGCGCGCCAGCAACTCGGGCAGCGCACGGTCCTCGAACGGTGCCGGTTGGTCGGCGCCACGGCGATGAATCAACTGGTACTGCTCGGCAATGTTGGCCAGGTTGAGGAACTGATTGAAGGCCCGGGCAACCGGCAACAGGTCATCGTCTGCAAGATCGCCGAGGGTGGAGCTCAACTGCTCGGCCGCGCCACGGCGATCGGCCTTCGCGCTGTGACGGATATCCTCGATCTTCTGCAGAAATGCCTCGCCATGCTGCTGGCGGATGGTCTCGCCCAGCAGTTCACCCAACAGATGGACATCCTCACGCAAGCGCACATCGATATCGGTCATTGGCTCTCCTCATCGCGCGGTCCACCCGCGCCGCCGCCCAGGTCATTGCCCAAGAGTGCCCATAGGCGCCCCCGCAAGGCAAGCCGGGATCGGCCAATGCAACTAAAGTGAAGAGACGGCCCTCACAGCTCATGCCATGGTTTTACAGAGGTCATCATGAAAATCCGCGAGCTCGCACAACATTGGGAACAGAACGCCGCCGGCACCCTCAGCCCCACCGGGCACCACCTGCACCTGGACCTGGAATCCGAAGCGCGCCTGGCAGCCTTGGTCGAGATGTACCCCAAGCGCACCACCGAAGAATTGCTCGGCGAACTGGTTGCCGCCGCGCTCGAAGAACTCGAAGCCAGCTTCCCCTACGTGAAGGGCCAGCAGGTGATCGCCACCGATGAAGAGGGTGATCCGCTGTACGAAGATATCGGCCCCACGCCACGCTTCCTCAGCCTGTCGCGGCGGCATCTGCACGACCTCAGCCACACGCTTCCCAAGCGCGGCGCTTGAACTGGAAGGCCCGCGAATACTGCCGCGCACGGCAATAGTTCCGTAGGAAAAGCACTGACTGACCAGTCAGAAATAATTACGAAGCCTACGCAACTTTTTCTGAACTATTCTGAAAATGCTCAAGTCGGAGCCAATAGCCATCACGCAAAAACCCTGCACGCATGGTGTTTGGCTTTGGACTCGAGCACATGCGTATGTCAGGGAGCGATGGACTGCCACGGACATCGTTATCAGGAGTGATCCAATGGAGTTGACCACCATGAAGACCCGCACCGAAAAATTCCCGTCCAACTCTCTGCGCGGGCTCAAGCTGGCCGCGCTGGCGCTTGGCAGCAGCCTGGTACTGGCTGGCTGTGCTGGCAACCCGCCGACCGAGCAGTACGCGGTGACCCAGTCTGCCGTGAACTCTGCCGTCAGCGCAGGCGGCACCGAGTTTGCCGCCGTGGAGATGAAAGCGGCGCAGGACAAGTTCAAGCAGGCGGAAATCGCCATGCATGACAAGAAGTACGACGAAGCCAAGCGACTGGCCGAACAGGCCGAATGGGACGCCCGCGTTGCCGAGCGCAAGGCACAGGCAGCCAAGGCCCAGAAAGCCGTGCAGGATGCCCGCCAGGGCGTTCAGGACGTACGTGAGGAAGGCCTGCGCAGCGCCCAGTGAGGCCTGTCCGGTATTCCCCTGCCTTCGTTATCGATCAAAGGATGAACACAATGCGCAATTACGTAATGATCCCTGCCCTGTTGGCTCTGAGCGTCGGTCTGGCTGCGTGCTCGCACGACCCGAACGCCAACCTGGAATCGGCCCGCACCAACTTCTCGGCGCTGCAGAGCGATCCGCAGGCGAGCAAGCTGGCAGCCCTCGAGACCAAGGATGCCCAGGACTGGCTGAACAAGGCTGACAAGGCCTACATGGACCGCGAAGACGAGAAGAAGGTCGATCAACTGGCCTACCTGACCAACCAGCGTGTCGAAGTCGCCAAACAGACCATCGCCCTGCGTACCGCCGAAGCCGATATCAAAAATGCGGCGGCGCAACGCGCCCAGGCCAAGCTGGACGCCCGCGACGCGCAGATCAAGAAGCTGCAGGACAGCCTCAACGCCAAGCAGACCGACCGCGGTACGCTGGTGACCTTCGGCGACGTGCTGTTCGACTTCAACAAGGCTGACCTGAAGAGCAGCGCCCTGCCGAACATCACCACCCTGGCCAACTTCCTCCAGGAAAACCCGGAGCGCAAGGTGATCGTCGAGGGCTATACCGACAGCGTCGGTTCGGCCAGCTACAACCAGGGCCTGTCGGAGCGTCGCGCCGAAAGCGTGCGCCGTGCGCTGCTGCGTGCTGGCATCGACCCATCCCGCGTGGTCGCCCAGGGCTATGGCAAGGAGTATCCGGTCGCGGACAACTCCAGCAACTCGGGCCGTGCGCAGAACCGTCGCGTGGAGGTGACCATCTCCAACGACAACCAGCCAGTTCAGCCGCGTTCCACCATGCGCTGATACAGGTTGCGTGAGTGATATGAAAAACCCGCCTTGATGGCGGGTTTTTCATGTCTGGGGAACAGCGATGGATCACTGCACCTGCTGCGGCGTGTCCTGGCCCATGCAGCGGATCGCCCGCTTGCGGTTGTCGACCAGCACGCCCGTCAGGCCCTTCTGCTGGGTGTCGAACAGCACCAGGACACCCTCGACACACTGCGCCACCTGCGGCGATGGATCGAGAGAAACCCGATAGTCTTCGCCCGGGATCGTCTTGAGCATGGTGTAGTCCTGCAGCAGCAGGGCGTCCTCGGGCTTGGCGAAATGCAGGTAGCCGTAGTACCACAAGGCACCCACCGTCACGATGATGCTGCCGACACCGGTCAGGATCAGCGGGATGGCGTTGCGTTCTTCACTCATTGCTCATTCTTCTCGTCAGGGTAGTTCGGGACTTCCGCCAGTCGGCGCAGGCCGTTGAAGTGGCTGGGGTCGTCGAGGAAGCGCAGCATCACCTGACGCCAGGTCGGGTCGGCGAAGGTCTGCACATGGTCGCCGCGGGTCAACTGCAACACGCGGGGCGGCGGGGCATGCTGGTACAGGCGGATACCGTTGGCCATGGGCACCAATTTGTCATCGATGCTGTGGAAGAACAGCTTGGGCGGGCTGTCCAGGCGTTCGATGGAGTGGATCGCGCTGTCAGCGTCCGGCACCAGCCACGACAGCGGCACCTGAAGCGGCCAGGTCATCCACGACGTGCTCAGGGCGAAACGCCCGACGTCGCGGTAACTCGCAGGCACGCCATCGAAGACCAGCGCACTGAAACGCTGGCGCTGCTCGGGATGGCCGGCCAGGTAATGGATGGCCATCGCACCACCCAGGCTCTGGCCGAGCAGCACCAGCGGCTTGCCCTGTGCCTCGGGCGCCTTGCCCAGCCAGTCCAGCGCAGCGTCGATATCCTCGTAGACCGCCGGCAGTGTCGGCGTGCCCTGGGACAGGCCATAGCCGCGGTAATCGATCATCAGTACCTGATAACCCTGCTCGGGCAGCCAGTAACTGCCACCCAGGTGCCAGGCCAGGTTGCCACCATTACCGTGCAGATGCAGCACCGTGCCCTTGACCTCGACGCCCGTCTTGACCGGCAGCCACCAGCCATGCAGGCGAGTGCCATCCTCGGTGGTCAGCGTGACGTCGCGGTATTGCAGGTGCGCTCGCTCGGGGGTGAACGGCTGGCCCGGCTCTGGATAGAACAGCAGGCTGCTGCAACCGGCCAGGCACGTCAGCCCGAGCCCGAACAACAGGGTGCGGCAACGCTTAGAGAATGTTCGCGTAGTCGGCTTCAATGCGATCCAGGCTCAGGTGATTGAGGAAGTTGGAGAAACACATCCAGGCCGACAGCGCGTTGAGGTCGCGGAACTGTTCGGGCAGGTACTTCGGCGGTTCCACCAGGCCCTCCTCGACCAGTTGGCGCAAGGTGCGCATGTCTTCCAGCGTGGTCTTGCCGCAGAACAGCAGCGGAATCTGCTCCAGCTTGCCCTTTCTCACGGCCAACTGAATGTAGTTGTAAACCATGATGAAGCCCTTGAGATAGGACAAGTCCTTGGTAAACGGCAGGCCATTGGGTACCGAACCGCGGAATACCCGGCTGGCATTGCCATAGCTTTCGGCCATCTCGAAGCCCTGGCCACGGAAGAACTCGTATACCTGCAAAAAATCGGCGCCCTGCTCCACCATGTGGATGGCGCGGGTGCGGTTGGTCAGCTTGCGCAAGCGGCTGGGATAGGAGGCGAAGGCGATCACCTCCATGAGGATGGCCAGGCCCTCCTGGGTCACGGTCGACGAGGGCGGCCCCTTGGCCAGGAAGGTGCAGATCGGCTGGTTCAGGCCGTTGAGCGTTGTGCCCACGTGCACCAGCCCCTCGTGGACTTCCAGCGCGCGTACGTCGCGGCTGTTGAACATGGCATCGGCGCGCACCTTGATGTAGTCGGCACCGGCCGCTGCATCGGCGACGATGCCATCGGACTCGAACACGCGGATGGTTTCTTCTGCCTCGCCGAAGACCTTGTTCAGGCGGCGCTGGAGGATTTCCACCGCCTCCTTGGCCGTGAGGTTTTTCGGCTCGTCCTTCAGGTCACCACGGCCATCGATGTTGTTCAGGTAGTCCGAGAGCATCAGCCCCAGGTCGGCCAGGGTCGGGTCACCCGCGTGGAACGCGTCGGAGGCGGCGCCGTAGAGCTCCTGGGAAATCAGGCCGAAGTCCTCGGTGCCGCGCGCTTCGAGCATGCGCACCACCATGCGGTATTCGCGGCACATGCGCTTCATGATCTGCCCGACCGGGTTGAACTGGCCGAGCTGGCGGATGATGTCGCGCTCGATGGCCTGGAACTCGGCCTTCACCGCGCTCGAGTCGAACGACAGCGGACGGTTCTGGTAATAGGCGCGGTCCACCGCAGGTGGCTCCTTGCCCTTGGCCTTGAAAAAGCCCTGGCGAATGCCGTCGTCCCATTTCACCGCGTCCAGGACCCGGATCGGGGTCTGGGCCGCGACGATACGGTCGGACAATGCGCGTATGGTTTGCTGGTATTCGTCCACCGGGGACTCCTTGTAAGGCCCTATTCGCGGGCAAGCCCGCTCCCACAGGTACGCGGTATCCGCTATTTGCCGGCCCGCTGGAACCGCGCCACCTCGACGAACAGGTCGGAGTTGGCCGGATCGTCGAGGTAGGCCAGCACCCGCTCGGCGGGGCTGTCGATCAGCACACCCGGTCCGTTATCCTCGGGCACCTCGGTGCTGCGTCCGCTCAACTCCTTGTTGTTTACAGCCTGCTGGACCTGCTCGACGTCAAGGTTGTAGACCACCAGTTGCTTGCCGTCGACGACCTCGAAACCGCCAATCAGGAACTTGCCCCCCAGACGCTTGGGCACGCCGGCCGAGAGGTACCAGCGGTTGCCATGGCGCGACACACTGAAGGTGTATTCCTCGGCAGCCTTGCCCTGCGTACGGGCCACGGCCTTGTAGGTGTTACCGCCGACGCGGCTGATGGTCAGCTTCAGTGGCTGGCCCCAGGCATCCTTGCTGCTCCATTGGCCCAGCAAGGCCTTGGGGGCCGGTTCATTACTGGCCAGCGGTTCGTCGAAGGTCACCAGACACCCGCCCAGCAGCAGGAACGACAAGGTCAACAACAGCACACGCCAGGCTTTCATCAGGTTCTCCTTGAAAAGATCGGCTGCGCCTCAAACCGCGGCCAGCACCAAGTGCAGGTAACGGGTAAGGATAGCGAGCATCTGCCCATCGGCCTGGGCGTTCGCTTCTTTGAGCAGCCCTTGATATTCCATCTGCTCGATGATGGCCGTCAACACCAGGGCGTCCTGCTCGGGCTGGCGCGAGCCCACCACCTGAAGCATCTGCCGCGCGCCATGCAGCAGGATCTGCTCATGGGCCCGCACCAGTTCGGCCAGCCGGGGGCACAGCAACGCCTCCTGGCGGAAGGCCTGCTCGGCCATCAGGAAGTCGCGGCGGTTGTACAGCTGGCGGGTCACATAGTCGGCGGTCATGCGCGCCACTTCGTCGGCAAGGCGTGCACGGGACTGCGGGCTGCAGTCGCCCTGGGCCAGCAACTGGCGCAGCACCACTTCGGTGTTGGCCCACAGCTTGGCCATGTAAGCGGCGCTGCGTTCGACGTACTGGGCGAAGGTATCGGTGAGCAGGTCTTCGATATCCTTGAAGTAATAGGTGGTGGCCGACAGCGGGACCCCGGCCTCGGCCGCTACTGCGCGGTGGCGCACACCGCGCACACCGTCGCGCACGACGATGCGCATGGCCGCGTCGAGGATCTGCTGGCGGCGTTGCTCGCTGCCCTGGCGGCTGGTCTTGCGACCCTGGTACTGCACGCTCTCGGCGACGGCGTTGGCTACGCCGGCGGCGCCTTGCTGGGCGTTTGCGGGGGGCACGGTAGGGACCTCGGTGTCTGTCTGGGGGATGTTCATTGTCTGTACCGGCCCTATCGCGATCCAACTTGCCCCGCGATAGGGCCGGTACAGAGACTACACAGCCAGGCAAGAAAAAGCCGCCCCGAGAGGCGGCTTTTTCAAATCACTCAAGCCTGCGGACGCATGTGCGGGAACAGGATCACATCGCGAATCGACGGCGAGTTGGTCAACAGCATCACCAGACGGTCGATACCGATACCTTCACCTGCCGTAGGCGGCATGCCGTACTCCAGGGCACGCACGAAGTCGGCATCGTAGTGCATGGCTTCGTCGTCACCGGCGTCCTTCTCGGCGACCTGCGCCAGGAAGCGCTCGGCCTGGTCTTCGGCATCGTTGAGCTCGGAGTAGGCGTTGGCGATTTCGCGGCCACCGATGAACAGCTCGAAGCGGTCGGTCACGGCCGGATTGTCATCGTTGCGACGGGCCAGCGGCGACACTTCGAACGGATACTCGATAATGAAGTGCGGCTGCTCCAGCTTGTGCTCGACCAGCTCTTCGAAAATCATCACCTGCAGCTTGCCCAGACCTTCGTGGCCCAGCACCTTGGCGCCAGCCTTCTTGGCGATGGCGCGGGCCTTGTCGACGTCCTGCAGGTCGGCGGCGGTCAGCTCCGGGTTGTACTTGAGGATCGAATCGAACACCGACAGGCGCGCGAACGGCTCGCCGAAGTGGAATACCTTGTCGCCGTACGGCACGTCGGTAGTACCCAGTACCAGCTGCGCCAGCTCGCGGAACAGCTCTTCGGTGAGGTCCATGTTGTCACGGTAGTCGGCGTAGGCCTGGTAGAACTCGAGCATGGTGAACTCGGGGTTGTGCCGGGTCGAAACGCCTTCGTTACGGAAGTTGCGGTTGATCTCGAACACTTTCTCGAAGCCACCAACGACAAGGCGCTTGAGGTACAGCTCCGGCGCGATGCGCAGGAACATGGCCATGTCCAGAGCGTTGTGGTGGGTTTCGAACGGCTTGGCCGCAGCGCCGCCAGGGATGGTCTGCAGCATCGGCGTCTCGACTTCGAGGAAGTCGCGCTCGATCAGGAATTTGCGGATATGCGAGATCACCTGCGAACGCACACGGAAGGTGTGGCGGGTTTCCTCGTTGACCATCAGGTCGACGTAGCGCTGGCGGTAGCGCTGCTCGGTGTCGGTCAGGCCATGGTGCTTGTCTGGCAGCGGGCGCAGCGACTTGGTCAGCAGGCGCACGTTGGTCATCTCGACGTACAGGTCGCCCTTGCCGGAACGGGCCAGGGTACCTTCGGCGCTGATGATGTCGCCCAGGTCCCAGGTCTTGACCGCGGCGAGGGTTTCTTCAGGCAGGGTCTTGCGGTTGACGTAGACCTGGATGCGCCCGGTCATGTCCTGGATCACCATGAACGAGCCACGGTTGAGCATGATGCGACCGGCAACCTTGACCGGGATCGCGGCTGCTTCCAGCTCTTCCTTGGTCTTGTCCGCGTATTGCTTCTGCAGGTCGTTGCAGTAGCTGTCGCGACGGAAGTCGTTGGGGAAGGCGTTGCCCTTGGCACGCTCGGCAGCAAGTTTTTCCTTGCGCAGGGCGATCAGGGTGTTTTCTTCCTGTTGCAGGTCTTGCGATTCGGTCTTGAGGTCGCTCATGTCGTCATTGTTTCCATCAGGTATTCGGTGCCCCTGTCGGGCAGGGCACGCGATACGGGCCCATGGCCTCGTATCGCGGCAGTGGTGTGCGGTTTACAGCCCCTGCTTGAGGCTGGCTTCCAGGTACTGGTCGAGGTCGCCGTCGAGGACCTTCTGGCAGTCGCTGCGCTCGACACCGGTACGCAGGTCCTTGATGCGCGAATCATCGAGCACGTAGGAGCGGATCTGGTGACCCCAGCCGATATCCGACTTGCTGTCTTCCAGCGCCTGCGAGGCGGCGTTGCGCTTCTGCATTTCCAGCTCGTACAACTTGGCCCGCAGCATTTTCATGGCGGTATCCTTGTTGGCGTGCTGGGAGCGTTCGTTCTGGCACGCCACCACGGTGTTGGTCGGCACGTGGGTGATACGCACCGCCGAGTCGGTGGTGTTGACGTGCTGGCCACCGGCGCCGGAGGAGCGGTAGGTGTCGATGCGCAGGTCGGACGGGTTGATCTCGATCTCGACCTTGTCGTCGATCTCGGGCGAGACGAACACCGCCGAGAACGAGGTATGGCGACGGGCACCGGAGTCGAACGGGCTCTTGCGCACCAGGCGGTGCACGCCGATCTCGGTGCGCAGCCAGCCGAAGGCGTACTCGCCCTTGATGTGCACGGTGGCGCCCTTGATGCCGGCGACTTCACCTTCGGACAGCTCGATGATGGTGGCGTCGAAGCCGCGCTTGTCGGCCCAGCGCAGGTACATGCGCAGCAGGATGTTGGCCCAGTCCTGCGCTTCAGTGCCACCGGAGCCGGCCTGGATGTCCAGGTAGGCGTTGTTCATGTCCATCTCGCCGCTGAACATGCGACGGAACTCGAGCTGGGCGAGGTTTTCTTCCAGGCCTTCCAGTTCGGTCACGACGTCGCCGACGGCACCTTCGTCACCCTCCTCGACCGCCATGTCGAGCAGGTCCTGGCAGTCAGCCAGGCCGTTGGACAGCTTGTCGAGGGTCTCGACCACCTGCGCCAGCATGGCACGTTCGCGGCCCAGGGCCTGAGCGTACTCGGGCTTGTTCCAGACGTTGGGGTCTTCCAGCTCGCGGTTGACTTCGATCAGACGATCAGCTTTGTGATCGTAGTCAAAGATACCCCCGAATGGACTGGGAGCGTTCGGTGAGGTCCTTGATGGTGTTCAGGATCGGTTGGATTTCCATGGCTCTGGCTACTCGCACGAATTCGGTGAAAAGCCCGCGAGTATAACCCAGCCTGGCGCAGGACGGCAGACCCACTGGGCAGCCCTTTCGGGTGAAACGCCTGGCAATTACCACCTGCAGAGTAGCGCCCCACACGCTGCCCGCCCCTGAATCAGCAGATGCAAGCGAGACAACGACAATCAAAAAATGACGTAACGACACCCCTCGGCGCAACTTCATGGTAGTTGTACGATCACGAAAATCGAGACGCCATGAAGGTTACTATCCAACCAAAGAGGGATAGCCGTCATGAATAACGCGCCGATCAATTTTTCAAGATGCCCCTCTCTCCACAGTGCCTGGCCCCACGGCGTACCTGACATTTTTGCCAGTTCTCATGAACGATGGATACAGCGAAAATCACGGTTACCTAAACACCGTCAGGAGTTGACCGACGATGCGTAAATATGACCTCGCACTACTCCTTGCAACGCTGTCCTGCCCGCTGACGATTGCAGCACAGCCAACATCCGCTGCGGCCTCCGATACACCCCCCGTTGCCCTCCAGGGTATCGGTCATGCAACGTTGATCGATCTGGGCGTTCTCAAGGGTGCCGACTTGTCCGTTCAGGTTAATGCTCCGGGGGCCCAGCAGGGCGACGCCATCCAATTGCGCTGGCGCGGCAGTCGACAGGGATGGGTCAGCACATGGCAACCTGCCAATGGGCCTTCGCCGATCGACTTCACTGTCCCGCACTCAGTCATCAAGGCAGAAGCGGGAATGAACGCGGTGCTGAGTGCGCACATCAAGACATTGGCAAACCACGAGTACCCCCTCCCCGCCTTGCGCGTGGCGATCGCGCCGGCCCTTGGCGGTCAGCAGGTAGCGGAACGTCTGAATGCCCGCTTTCTCGACACACGGGATGTCTGCGACGAGGGGCGACCAGCTTATTACTGCGACGGTTTGATGCTCAGATCCATCGGTGACGGAGATTTCTTCCCGTGGAACCCCAGCGAAAGGGCAGACCGACTTGGCATGGTCTCATTTTCCTGGCTACGCCGAGGCACACGCGTAACCAGTTTGCACGGGAGCAGTGGAATCGTATTCCTGCCACAACAAGAGGCGATCGACCAGGGATATGCCATGCGCTATCTCTGTGTCTACGCCTACGATGCCTGGACCGCCTCCGAGGGGCGCCCCGACCAAGGCTGCGGCATTCAACCCGGCGCGATGATGGCCGAAGCAGACCTGAGCTCGTGCCAGGGACAACACGCGTCCACGATCGAGAGCTGGTACGCATTTACCGCGAAGCTAAGCCACCCGAAGTTCCAGTGCTCGCTCAGCACGCACGATGCCGAACAATTCGCAGTGGCTTATAAAGTGCGCGACCAGCGCCCCGTGAACATGCCGAATACGCACAACGAGGTCTTACTGGAGGCATGGCCCCAGAACATTCCACGACAGTTACCCATGGAAGCGTTCTTCTACACGAACAACAACGGGCGCGTCGCGGCCATGAACTTCCAGCGCAAGTACAAGCAGGCAACCAATGCCTGGTTGCCCGTCATCAAACTCGACCTGAGCAAACTTCCCAGTCCGGCACCCTTGAGCTACTCCACCACCGACCAGGCAGTCCTACCTTGAGGGCCGAGTGAGTAGCGCCGCACTCAACACCCACCCTGCGCTCGCATCCTCAGCGTAGACGCACACTACCTAGCCCAGTCGACCTTCCGCGAGGAGGCTCAAGCGATCCCAACCTGGTTACGCCCACTGTGCTTGGCCTGGTAGAGCCCCTTGTCCGCCGCCGAGATCAACTGCCGGCAATGGCTGCCGATGCTTGGCGTCTGGGTTGCAAGGCCAATGCTCACGGTCAGGCGCGAGTCGGCCTGTGGCGCGGTGTGCGGGATATTCAGCGCATGCACGGTCTGGCGCAGCTTCTCGGCGACCAGCCGGGCACCGCCCGGCGACGTGTTGGGCAGCACCAGGGCGAACTCCTCGCCGCCGTAACGCGCCGGCAGATCGCTGGGGCGCGAGCAGGAGCCGCGAATGGCCTCGGCCACCTGGCGCAGGGCCTCATCACCGGCCAGATGGCCGAAGCTGTCGTTGTAGGCCTTGAAGTAGTCGACATCGATCATCAGCAGCGACAGCTGCTGCTGCTCGCGCATGGCGCGGCGCCACTCCAGTTCCAGGTACTCGTCGAAGTGGCGGCGGTTGGACAACCCGGTCAGGCCATCGGAGTTCATCAACCGCTGCAGCATCAGGTTGGTGTCGAGCAGCTGCTGCTGGCTGACACGCAAGGCGCGATAAGCCTCGTCACGCTGCAGCAGGGTGAGGTAGGAGCGCGAGTGATAGCGGATACGCGCCACCAGCTCGATGGTGTCCGGCAGCTTGACCAGGTAGTCGTTGGCCCCGGCGGCGAAGGCCGCACTCTTGACCAGCGGGTCCTCCTTGGTCGACAGGACGATGATCGGGATATCCTGGGTCGCCGGGTTGTTGCGGTACTCGCGCACCAGCGTCAAACCGTCCAGGCCCGGCATGATCAGGTCCTGGAGGATCACCGTCGGCTTGATGCGCATGGCCTGGGCTACCGCCTGGTGTGGATCGGCACAGAAGTGGAAGTCGATGTTTTCCTCGTGGGACAGCCCACGACGCACCGCCTCGCCGATCATCGCCTGGTCGTCGACCAGCAGGACCATCGCGGCGCTTTCGTTGATCGTCGTGAAACCATCGATCGGTAGGTCATTCATCCCTATTCACCAGGTCACTACCGGCCAGGCGGCGTGACTCAATACATATCGTCATTTCGGAAAGATTTCCACAAGTCGCCCGGCAATTCGCTCCAGCGGTCGTATCTCGACCGCCGCCTGGATCGCTGCGGCGGCCTTGGGCATGCCATACACCGCACTGCTTTGCTGGTCCTGGGCGATGGTCAGGAAGCCCTGCTCGCGCATCAACTTCAGGCCCTGCGCGCCATCGCGGCCCATGCCGGTGAGCAGCACGCCCACCGCATCGCTGCGCCAGAAGCGCGCCACGCTCTCGAAGAACACGTCGATCGAAGGGCGGTAGATTTCGTTGACCGGCTCGGCGGTATACGCCAGCTGGCCATTCTGCAACAGCCGGATGTGGTGGTTGGTACCTGCCAGCAACACCTGCCCCGGTTGTGGTGGTTCACCCTCGCGGGCCAGACGTACCGGTAGCCCGGACACACCGCTCAGCCATTCGGCCATACCGGCGGCGAACACCTGATCGACATGCTGGACCAGCACGATGGCCGCCGGAAAATCCCGTGGCAGTCCCTTGAGCAACACTTCCAGCGCAGCCGGGCCGCCTGCCGACGAACCAATGGCCACCAGGCCGCAGCGAAGCACTGGGTTACGCACCGGCGCCGCCACGGTGCGCGCCGCGCTGGAGCGCTGCTGGCCGATCAACCAGCCGATGTTGAGGATCTTGCGCAGCAACGGTGCCGCCGCCTCCCGGGCATCGCCCGCGCCCAGTGCCGACGTGTCGACCACATCGAGGGCGCCGTGGCCCATGGCCTCGAACACCCGGTGCACATTCTGCTTGCGATCCACCGTGACGATGACGATGGCGCAAGGGGTTTCGGCCATGATCCGGCGGGTCGCCTCCACGCCATCCATCACCGGCATGATCAGGTCCATGAGGATCAGATCCGGCGTCTGCTCGGCACACTTGTGCACGGCCTCGGCACCATCGCCGGCCACCCAGATCACTTCGTGCGCAGGCTCGAAGGCCAGCGCACGGCGCAAGGCTTCGACAGCCATGGGCATGTCATTGACGATGGCGATCCTCATCCCTGGGCTCCTCCAATCAACTCCTCCACCGCATCCAGCAACGCATCGTCATGGAAGCTGGCCTTGGCCAAATAATAGTCGGCACCGGCATCCAGTCCACGTCGGCGGTCCTCTTCTCGGTCCTTGTAAGACACCACCATCACCGGCAACGTTTGCAGGCGATTGTCGCGACGCACCAGGGTGACCAGCTCGATACCGTCCATGCGCGGCATGTCGATGTCGGTGATCAGCAGGTCGAAGTCTTCGCTGCGCAGGGCGTTCCAGCCATCCATGCCATCGACCGCCACCGCTACGTCGTAACCTCGCGTACCCAGCAGCTTGCGCTGGAGCTCGCGTACCGTCAGCGAGTCGTCGACCACAAGGATGCGCTTGCGCGCCACTCCCCGGCCCGCCCGTGCCCCGCGATCGATACGCTCCAGGCGCCCGGTGCTCAGCAGCTTGTCCACCGAGCGCAGGAGGTCTTCGACATCGATGATCAGCACCACCGAGCCATCGTCGAGCAAGGCGCCGGAGGAAATGTCCTGGACCTTGCCCAGACGCGGGTCGAGCGGCATCACCACCAGCACGCGCTCGCCGATCAGGCGCTCCACGGCCACACCGTACAGTTGCTCGCGCTCGCGGATGACCACCACGCGCAGATTGTCCGCCTCCTCCTGCGCCGCCGGACGGTTGAGCAACTGGCTTGCGGCGACCAGGCCGATATGGCGGTCTTCGTGCCAGAAGTGCTGACGACCTTCGATCTGCACGATGGCCTCGGCCGGTACATCGAGAGTGCGTTCGATATGCGCCAACGGGAAGGCGTAGGCCTCGCCACCGACCTCGACCACCAGGCTGCGCACCACCGACAGCGTCAGCGGTACCTCCAGGTGGAAGCAGCAGCCCTGCCCCGCCACCTGAGTGAGCTCGATTGACCCGCGCAGTTCGCGCACCATGTGCTGCACCGCGTCCAGGCCGACGCCTCGTCCAGACACCTCGGTGACCTGGTCACGCAGGCTGAAACCGGGCAGGAACAGGAAGGTCAGCAGCTCGGCCTCGCTCATCTGCGCCACGGTCTCGGCGGGCGACAGTGCCCGATCGACGATGCTGCGGCGCAGGCGCTCAAGGTCGATGCCCGCACCGTCGTCGCTCAGTTCGAGAATCAGCAACCCGGCCTGGTGCGATGCGCGCAGGCGCAGCGTGCCGTCACTGGGCTTGCCCGCCAACAGGCGTCGCTCGGGCTGCTCGATGCCATGGTCGACAGCATTGCGCAGCAAGTGCGTGAGCGGCGCCTCGAGTTTCTCCAACACATCGCGGTCGACCTGAGTCTTCTCGCCCTCGATCAGCAGCCGCACCTGTTTGCCCAGGGAGCGCCCAAGGTCGCGCACCATGCGGCTCTGCCCGGTCAGCACATCGGCGAAGGGACGCATCCGGCAGGCCAGCGCAGTGTCGTACAGCAACTGCGCGCGCTGGCTCGCCTGCCAGCCGAACTCGTCGAGGTCGGCAGCCTGCTGCTGGAGGATCTGTTGGGTTTCGGCGAGCAAGCGCTGGGTCTGGGCCAAGGCATCGAGCACCTCGGCGCTCTGCCCGCTGCCCTCGAGCTGGCTCTTGAGCCCGTCGAGGGCGCGCATGCCTTGGCCATGCATGCGTTTGAGGCGCTGCAGGCTGGCGAGATAGGGCTTGAGCCGCTGGGTTTCCACCAACGACTTGCTCGACAGGTCGAGCAGGCTGTTCAGGCGGTCGGCGGTGACCCGCAGCACGCGCTCCGCGCCCTCGCCTGCGCGCTTGCCGCCCCTGGCTGCGGGCGCAGGCTCCACTTCCGCCTCGGGCTCGACAGGCGTCGTCGGCACCTCGGGCGGCATCGCCAGCGGCGAAGGCGTGGCCGCAGCGCCGGCAGCATCCGGCGCGGGTGCCGAAGAAGGGTCGAGCAACATGGCCATCTGCACCAGGAACGCCGGCACCGCCGTTTCGGCCTGGGTATCCCCGGGTGTTGCAATGCGCATCAGCAGGTCAGTGCCCTGCAACAAGGCATCGATGTGCTCAGGGCGCAGCAACAGGCGGCGCTCCTGGGCCGCGACCAGGCAATCCTCCATGACATGAGCGACGCTGACGCCGGCATCGATGCCGACGATACGCGCGGCGCCCTTGAGAGAGTGCGCTGCGCGCATGCAGGCTTCCAGCTGGTCGACCTGGGCCGGATTGCGCTCGAGGGCCAGCAGCCCGGCACTGAGCACTTGGGTCTGGGCCTCGGCCTCAAGGCTGAACAGTTCGAGCAACGATGCGTCGCGCATTTGCTCCGGGGTCATGACAGGCTCCGCTTCACGGCAGACAGGAGGTGTTGTTCATCGAGTACACGCACACTGCGGCCACGCCATTGCAGTACCGCCAGCGTGAAGTGGGCCGCGTCGTGCTCCTCGTGCAGGCGCGAAGTGTCCAGCCGATGGATGCCGTCGATCTCGTCGACCGGCAATACCACCGGGCCACCTTCGGCAGCCAGGATCAACATCCGTGGCATCACCCGGCCGCTACGCTCCTGTGTCGGCGCCAGCTCCATGCCCAACAGGTCGGCGAACGACAGGCACGGCACCAGCGCACCTCGCACGTTGGCGACCCCCTGCAACATCCGCGAACGCTGGTGCGGCAGCGAGTGAACGGCCTGCAGCGGCGCGATCTCCGCCAGGCAGGCCGTGGCCAGCGCCAGCCATTCCTCCCCCAGCCTGAACAGCAGCATGGAACGGCCGACAGTGCCCTGTTCCACCTGCACGGTCTCGACATGCTCGTCCTGCAACAAGGTGTAGCGGTCGAGCAGGCGGGTAGCCGCCGCGGCATACACTTCGCAATTGCGGCAGTGGATGTGCCGGTCCAACAGCGGACATTGCTTGTCGCCATGGACACCGATGCGATTCCAGCAATCGTCGATGTCTTCATGGCCCCGGGCGATCAGGTCCATCGAGTAGGCACCACTCATCGTTCAGACTCCCTGCCCGCCCGCGCCGCCCGCTCCTGCAGGCGCCGTGCCCCTGTGACATCCCCCTGGGATGCCAACAGCGTGGCCAGGTGCAGCAGCGCCTCGGTGTGCTGGGGCTCGAGGTACAGGGCCTTGCGGTAATGCTTGAGTGCTTCGCCGGCATCGCCCTGGGTATCGCTGAGCAGCCCCAGCCAGTAGTAGACCTGCGCCTTCGGCTCGAACAGACGCAAGTAGCGCTCGCAACTGGCGCGGGCCTGCTCGCTGGCACCGGCATTGGCCTGGCGGGCGATGGCTGCGAGCAACTCGCTTTCGTTCTCGTTCACGGTCGCCAACGCAACCGGCCTGGCGGGCGGGCGGGGAGCACGGGCAAAGGGTGGTGCCGCCACGGGCATGGCGACTGGACGCGGCGAAGCCACCGGCGCGATGGCGGGCCGTGCCGGCGGCACCGGGTTGACCGGTGGCTGCACGCCGAGCTGATCCTGACGCACGTAGGCGAACGACTGCGCGATGCCGATCGGCCGCATGCCCAGGCGCGCCAGCAAACTGCCCTCGGCCGGGCCGATGAACAGCACGCCATCGTCGTGGAGCAGCTGTTTGAGCACCTCGAAGACCCGCTGCTGGGTAGGTACGTCGAAATAGATCAGCAGGTTGCGACAAAAGACAAAATCGTAGACTCCCTTGCGACTGCGCAGGGCGGGATCGAGCACATTGCCAGGCTCCAGGCTGACCTGCTGACGCACGCGCTCATGCAGCCGGTAACTGTCATCGGTGCAGTCGAAGTGCCGCTCACGGAATGCCAGTTCACTGCCACGAAACGAGTTGCGTCCATACACGGCCTGCTCGGCACGGGCGAGGGAGCTGGGGCTGATGTCCATGGCATCGATGCGCACGGCCGATGGAGACAGACCCGCATCGAGCAGCGCCATGGAAATCGAATAGGGCTCCTCGCCGGTCGAGCACGGCAGGCTGAGGATACGCAGTGGTCGTGATCCGGCCAGCTCGACCAGGCGTTTTTGCGCCAGCCCAGCCAATGCCGTGAACGATTCGGGATAACGAAAGAACCAGGTTTCAGGGACGATCACCGCTTCGATCAACGCCTGCTGCTCGCCGGGCGATTGCTGCAGGCGCAGCCAGTAGTCGTCGAGGTCACGCGCGGCAAGTACCACGCACCGCTGGCGCAGGGCCCGCTCGACCATCGGCGCGCCCACCGAGTCCACATCCAGGCCGATGCGCTCCTGCAGGAAGCGGAAGAAGCGTTGTTCGATCATCCTGCCACCTGCGCGGATTGATCCGGGAACAACAGCAGGCGTACGGCATCGCTCAACAGGTCGTCGACCTGGATGCGCTGCAACAGCCCCTGCGCATCCTGTCGCACAGGGCCCAGGTAACGCGCCTCGCTGTTGTCCAGCCCATAGGGCTGGAACTCGTCGGGCTGGCAACGCAAGGTGTTGGTCGCCTGTTCGAGCACCAACCCCAGTTGCAGGGCATTGCCATAACGCACCAGTACCAGGCGCGTGCTGGTGCGCTGCGGCGCAGGCGCGCCGAAGGTAAGGGACGACAGGTCGATGACCGGTACCAGCGCGCCGCGATGCCCGAGGATCCCGGCGACCCAGACGGGCGCCTGGGCGATGGGCTTGAGCGGGCGCAGCGGCAGCACCTCTATCACTTCGCGCACATCCAGGGCAAAGCGCTGTTCGCCAATATGGAACAGCAGGTACAACACGCCCTTGGCTTCGGCCTGCCGCTGATCACGCGGTTGCAGATCGTTCATCGCCGTCAGACTTTGAAGCGCGAGACACCGCCACGCAGCCCGGCAGCCACCTGGCTCAGTTCGTCGATGGCGAAACTGGCCTGGCGCAACGACTCGACCGTCTGCGTGCTGGCATCACTGAGCTGGGCCAACGCCTGGTTGATCTGCTCGGCGCCGGTGGCCTGGGCCTGCATGCCCTCGTTGACCATCAGGACCCGTGGCGCCAGCGCCTGCACCTGATGAATGATCTGACTGAGCTGCTCGCCTACCTGCTGCACCTCGAACATGCCGCGGCGCACTTCCTCGGAGAACTTGTCCATGCCCATGACCCCAGCCGACACCGCGGACTGGATCTCGCGCACCATCTGCTCGATGTCGTAGGTGGCCACTGCGGTCTGGTCGGCCAGGCGGCGCACTTCGGTGGCCACCACGGCAAAACCGCGGCCGTACTCACCGGCTTTTTCCGCCTCGATGGCGGCGTTGAGCGACAGCAGGTTGGTCTGGTCGGCGACCTTGACGATGGTCACCACCACCTGGTTGATGTTGCTGGCCTTCTCGTTGAGGATGCCCAGCTTGGCGTTGACCAGGTCGGCGGCGCCCATCACCTGATGCATGGTTTCCTCCATGCGCGCCAGGCCTTGCTGGCCGGAACCGGCAAGGCTCGAAGCCTGGTCGGCGGCACTGGTCACCTCGGTCATGGTACGCACCAGGTCACGCGAGGTCGCGGCGATCTCGCGCGAGGTGGCGCCAATTTCCGTGGTGGTTGCAGCGGTTTCGGTGGCCGTGGCCTGCTGCTGCTTGGAGGTGGCGGCGATCTCGGTGACGGAGGTGGTCACCTGCACCGATGAGCGCTGGGCCTGGGCCACCAGGTTGGCAAGCGCCTCGCCCATTTCATTGAAACCATTCTCGATGGCGCCGAACTCATCCTTGCGGTCCAGGTTCAGGCGCGCGCTGAGGTCACCCGAGCGCAGCTTGTCGAGGGCGTGCACGATGCGTTGCATGGGAGCACTGATGGCGCGCATCAGCAGCAGGCCGCAGATACCAGCAGCGACAATCGCCAGGATCAGCGAAACGATCATGCTGCCCTTGGCGGTGGCCACGGCGCTGACGATCTCGCGGGTGGCGGCATTGGCGGATTCGGTATTGCGGTCGATCACCGAGTTCAGGTGCTTGCGCCCGTCGGTCCAGGCCGGTGTCAGTACTTCGGCGATCAGGCGCTCGGCTTCGGGGTAGTTCTTCTCGCGGTAGGCTGCCAGGACCTGGTCGACCACCTTGACGTAGGCCTCCTCGAGACGCACGAAGGTGTCGAAGGATGCCTGGTCCTGCGCGTCCTGGATCGTGCCCTGGTAGTTGGCCATCTGCGCCCTGAGGCGGTCGTGGAAACCCTTGAACAGCTCGAGGTCGGCCGAGGTCAGCTCGCGATGGTTGGACAAGCCGACCAACTGCTGGCTGGCGACGTAGCTGTCGACCCAGGCGCTGCGGATCATCGAGCTGTAGTAGATTCCCGGAATGCTGTCCGTGCCCACTGCCTGCTCGCTGGCTTCGATGGTCACCAGGCGTGAATACGCCGCTACGATCATCAACAGCATGATGGCGATGATCACGGCGAAACTTGCCAGGATCCGTTGGCGCAAGGTCCAGTTCTTCACAATCAGCCCTCAGGAATTCTTCACGAGCGGGAAAATCGTCGAAGTATAGCCTAGGCGCCAGGCGCGTTATCGGTTGAATTGCGGAGTATTCAGGCATCCCTGCCGATTAAATAGCCAATCGCCACGTCACTGTGCCGCAGCGTCCCGTACCTGGCGTTCCAGTTCCTCGCGCAAGTTCGGGTCCAGGCGCAATTGGCGGGCCAGTTCGTCAAGGTAGGCGCGCTCCATGAAGTGTTCCTGATCGACCATCATCACGCTGGCCAGGTACATCTCTGCGGCCATTTCAGGGGTCTGTGCGGCACGGGCCACTTCGGCAGGATCGAGCGGCTTGTTCAGCTCGGCATGCAGCCAGGCCTGCAGCTCGCGATCGCTGTCCAGGCGCACGAACTCGCCCTCGATCAGTTCACGCTCGCGCTCATCGATATGACCGTCGGACTTGGCCGCCGCCACCAGCGCCTTGAGCACCGCCTGGCTGTGTTGCTCGGCTTGGGCCGGCGGCAGGCGATCGAGGGTCTGTGGCTCCTGCGCAGGGGCCTGGCCCTGGCGCGCCTGCCAGTTGCCATAGGCTTTGTAGGCCAGCACGCCAAGGGCGGCGAGGCCACCGTAGGTGAGTGCCTTGCCACCGTACTTGCGCGCCTTCTTGCTGCCCAGCAGCAGCCCCATGGCCCCGGCCGCCAGCGCCCCGCCTCCGGCACCGGAAAGCAGGCCGCCAAGGCCAGAGCCCTTGCCTTGGCCACCCCCGAGCAGATCACCAAGACCGGGCACCTTGCCCGCCCCGCCCTTGTCCTGCTGGTTCTGCAGCAGTGACTGGCCGGACTTGAGCAGTTGATCGAGCAGACCACGGGTGTTCATCTGGATGACTCCTGGACGGATAGGAAAGCTCCAGAGTAGGCCCGCAGCCTGAATTCTCCCTTAACGCATTTGCTTCGGGATGTTGCATCCGGCCAGTCGAACGGGACGCGGATCCATCACTCCCGCAGATCCGACTCATGAATCGGATTGGCCCGGCTGGTCGCACGTTGGTACTGCGCAGGCCAGGTTGCCTTGTTGCCACCCAGGTCATCGTCGGCATGCAGCGGCCAGTAAGGATCGCGCAGCAGTTCGCGGGCGAGGAAGATCAGGTCGGCCTGACCGGTACGCAGGATGTGCTCGGCCTGGGCAGGTTCGGTGATCATGCCCACGGTGCCGGTGGCGACTTCCGACTCCTTGCGCACCCGCTCGGCGAAGCGGGTCTGGTAACCCGGGCCGGTCGGGATTTCGGCATTGACCGAGGTACCGCCCGAGGACACGTCGATCAGGTCGACCCCCAGCGCCCTCAGGCGACGCGCCAGCTCGACCGTCTCGTCTGGGTTCCAGCCATCCTCGACCCAATCGGTGGCCGATACCCGCACGAACAGCGGCAACTCCTGCGGCCACACCTCACGTACGGCCTCGGTCACCTGAAGCGTCAGACGAATACGGTTCTCGAAGCAGCTGCCGTACTCGTCACGCCGCTGGTTGCTCAGCGGCGAAAGAAACTGATGCAGCAGGTAGCCGTGGGCCGCATGGATTTCGACGACCTTGAACCCGGCTGCCTTGGCACGCTCGGCGGCCTGGACGAAGGCCTGGACAACACCCTGGATCTCCTCGTGGCTCAGCTCGCGCGGCGGCGTATGCTCCGGATCGAAGGCGATCTTCGAAGGCCCGACCGGCTGCCAGCCGCCGTCCTCGACCTTGACGCTGCCGTGCTTGCCGAGCCAGGGACGATGGGTGCTCGCCTTGCGCCCGGCATGCGCCAGCTGAATGCCCGGAATGGCGCCCTGGGAAGTGATGAAGCGGGTGATACGTTGCAGTGGGACGATCTGGTCGTCGTTCCACAGCCCGAGATCTTCGGCGGTGATTCTTCCGTCGGCAGTGACAGCCACCGCCTCGGTGATCACCAGCCCGGCGCCACCGACGGCGCGACTGCCCAGGTGGACAAGATGCCAGTCGTTGGCCAGGCCATCGACGCTCGAGTACTGGCACATTGGCGAAACCGCAATGCGATTGGGCAGGGTCAGCTGACGCAGGGTATACGGCTCAAGCAGCAGGCTCATGAGGGGACCTCCCAAGGACTCCAATGGTGATCCGGCCCGGACACTCGTGTGCGGCCGTGGCCCGGTACCGGTCTTCTCTGAGACTAGACCAGATTACCCTGGGGGGAGGTTCCGCCGGATGGACGCCCCGCGCTGAGGGCTGCCCTCTGTCAGCGCGGCTCCATGTGCGCAATCATCAGTTGCACGCTTTCATTGCCGCGAAACTCGTTCACATCGAGCTTGTAGGCCACCTCCACCCAACGCACCGTCGGGTTGGGCCACACGTCGCGGTCGATGCCGAAGGCGATCCCATCGAGTTTCACCGAGCCGCACTCGCTCTTGAGCACCACTTTCAGATGCCGCTCCCCCACCACGCGCTGTTCGACCATCTGGAACACGCCATGGAACAGCGGCTCGGGAAAATGCTGCCCCCAAGGGCCAGCATTGCGCAGGGCGCGGGCCAGGTCCAGATGAAACTCCTCGACCGCCAGGGTGCCGTCGGACAGCAGGCGCCCGGTCAGGTCGTCCTCGCACAACTGGCGCCGCACCTCTTCGTCGAACGCATCGGCAAAGGCCTGGAAATTGGCCTCAGGCAGCGACAAGCCGGCGGCCATGGCGTGGCCGCCGAACTTGCTGATCAGGTGCGGCTGGCGTGCAGCCACGGCATCCAGCGCATCGCGGATATGGAAGCCCGGCACCGAACGGGCAGAGCCCTTGAGCATGCCCTCGCCCGCATCGGCAAAGGCGATGGTCGGTCGGTGGTAGCGCTCCTTCAGGCGCGAGGCGAGGATGCCGATCACACCTTGGTGCCAGTCGGCGTCGAACAGGCACAGGCCATAGGGCATGGACTCGATCGGCAGGTCCTTGAGCTGGGCCAGGGCTTCGCGCTGCATGCCCTGCTCGATGGACTTGCGATCCTGGTTGAGCCCGTCCAGTTGCCCGGCCATGTCCAGCGCAACGGCGGGGTCTTCGCACAGCAGGCATTCGATGCCCAGGCTCATGTCGTCCAGCCGACCGGCGGCGTTGAGCCGTGGCCCGAGGATGAAACCCAGGTCGGTCGAGGTGATGCGCCGATGATCGCGCCGCGCCACTTCGAGAATTGCCTTCAACCCAGGACGAGCACGCCCGGCACGGATGCGCTCGAGCCCCTGGTGCACGAGGATACGGTTGTTGGCGTCCAGCGGCACCACGTCGGCGACACTGCCCAGCGCCACCAGGTCGAGCAGTTCGCCAATGTTCGGTTGGGCCTGCGTCTCATAGCGTCCAAGGCTGCGCAGACGGGCACGCAGGGCCATCAGCACGTAGAAGATCACCCCCACCCCGGCCAGCGACTTGCTGGGGAAGGTACAGCCTGGCTGGTTCGGGTTGACGATCGCATCGGCGTCGGGCAACTGCTCGCCAGGCAGGTGGTGGTCGGTGACCAGGACCTTGAGCCCGGCAGCCTTGGCCGCCGCCACGCCATCGACACTGGAGATACCGTTATCGACAGTGATCAGCAGTTGCGGCTGACGCTGCAACGCCACCTGCACGATCTCCGGGGTCAGGCCATAGCCGTACTCGAAGCGATTGGGCACCAGGTAATCTACATGGGCCGCACCCAGCAGTCGCAGCCCCAGCACACCTACGGTGCTGGCGGTGGCGCCATCGGCGTCGAAGTCGCCGACGATCAGGATGCGCTGACGCAGGTCCAGGGCCTCGACCAACAGGTCGACGGCCGCCTCGATTCCTTTAAGCTGCTGGTACGGCAACAGGCGCGCCAGGCTCTTGTCCAGTTCGGACTCGCTCTGCACGCCGCGGGCGGCATACAGCCGGGTCAACAGGGGCGGCAGGTTGCCAAGGAAGGGCAGTGCCGATGGCAGGGGGCGGGGTTCGATACGCATGGGGTCTTCGGCTGTCAGATCGGATCAGGTCAGCCGCGCTCACCGAGCAGCCACTGCAATTGGACTTCGTGCTGGCCACGGTCATCGGTGACGAATACCGTGCCTTCACTGATCATCACATCCCATTTGATGGTACGCGGCATGTCGGTGGCCAGAACCTCCAGGACTTCCTGCGGGACAGCAGCGATGCTCAGGTTTTTCAGGCCCTTGACCGCGCCGACCACCTTGTTCTCCCACACCCGCAAGCTGCCGTAGGCCAGCAGGCTGGTGCGCTCGGTACGGCGCGAGCACCAGGTGAGACGGTCGGCGTCGGGCTGGCCGACTTCGATCCAGTGCAGGATGCGATCATCCAGGCTTTTTTCCCACAGGGCGGCCTCATCGACATCCGACAGACCGCGGCCGAACGACAGGTTCTCGTTGTACCAAAGGGCGTAGGCCAGCAGACGGACGGCCATGCGTTCCTCGGTCTCCGACGGGTGACGAGCGATCGTCTGACGCACGTTTTCGTACACGCCGCGGTCGAGGTCGGTCAGATTCAGTTCGAACTTGTAGGTGGTGGAAGGCTGGGCCATGGGAAAGGGGCTTCTTTGGAGAAAGTCGCAGAGTTTAACCGATCCGAGTTTGTTGGGGTGGGTGGTTGCGCATCTGCGTGCACTGGACTCTGCCTTGCAACAGTATCTGCCATTGACCAGCTGTGATAAAACCAAGCCTCTTTTCTGTCGCCACGGACGCACCATGCCCACCCCCGCCAAACCCCTCGCCGGTCTGAAGGTCATCGAGCTCGGCACCTTGATCGCCGGCCCCTTCGCTTCGCGTATCTGCGCCGAATTCGGCGCCGAGGTGATCAAGGTCGAATCACCTGATGGCGGCGATCCGCTGCGCAAGTGGCGCAAACTGTATGAAGGGACTTCGCTGTGGTGGTTCGTCCAGGCGCGCAACAAGCAATCGCTCACGCTCAACCTCAAGCACCCCGAAGGACGCGAGATCCTCAAGCAATTGCTGGCCGATGCTGACATCCTGATCGAGAACTTCCGCCCTGGCGTGCTGGAGAAACTCGGCCTTGGCTGGGAGGTGCTGCATGCCCTCAACCCACGCCTGGTAATGGTACGCCTGTCAGGCTTCGGCCAGACCGGGCCGATGAAGGACCAGCCAGGCTTCGGTGCCGTCGGCGAGTCCATGGGGGGCCTGCGCTACATCACCGGTTTCGAGGATCGTCCGCCCGTGCGCACGGGTATTTCCATCGGCGACTCGATCGCCGCCCTCTGGGGCGTGATTGGTGCACTGATGGCCCTGCGCCACCGCGAAGTCAATGGCGGTGAAGGACAGGTGGTGGATGTAGCGCTGTACGAGGCAATCTTCGCGATGATGGAAAGCATGGTGCCGGAGTTCGATGTGTTCGGTTTCATTCGCGAGCGCACCGGCAACATCATGCCGGGCATCACCCCCTCCTCCATCCACACCAGCGCCGACGGCCGGCACGTGCAGATCGGCGCCAACGGCGATGCGATCTTCAAACGCTTCATGCAGGCCATCGGCCGCGACGACCTCGCCGAGGATGCAACCCTGGCCAGCAACGATGGCCGTGACCTGCGTCGCGACGAGCTGTACGGGGTGATCGACCGCTGGGTCAACAGCCTGCCGCTGGAACAGGTGATGCAGGTGCTTAACAACGCAGGCGTGCCTGCCAGCCGCATCTATTCGGCCGAGGACATGTTCAGCGACCCGCAATTCCTCGCCCGGGAAATGTTCCTTCAGGCGAAGCTCCCAGACGGCAAGCCCTTCAAGATGCCGGGGATCGTGCCCAAGCTGTCGCAGACACCCGGCGCTACGGAGTGGGTCGGGCCTGCGCTGGGAGAGCACACGGCGACACTGCTCGCCGGGCTGGGCTATAGCACTGCCGAGGTGGCACGCCTGCGCGAGCAGGGGGCGGTCTGATCGGGCGTCGAGCAAGCATGATGCGCATGTTTGTGCTGCTCTGCGTCCTGCTGTTGTCCTCGCAGCAGGGCCAGGCCCGTGAACGTTTGACCTGGCTGCTGCGCGACCTGCCGCCGTTCACTATTTTCGAAGGCCAGGAAAAGGGCCAGGGCGTGGTCGATCGCATGCTGCCCCTGCTCATCGAGCAGATGCCCGAATTCGATCACACGGTCCTGCGGGTAAATCGCGCGCGCGGCATCCAGATGCTTCAGGAACGCAGCTTCACCTGCGACCCCACCCTGCTATGGACACCGGAACGCGCCCGTTTCGTGCATTTCTCCCAACCCACGCTGCCCATCCTCAGCAGCGGGCTGGTCATCCGCAAGGCAGACCCGGGACGATTGGACGAATCCGAGGACGGCACGCCTGTGGACCTGAAGCAGGTGCTGGAACGGCCAGGGATGAAGTTGGGAATCGTGGCACAACGCAGCTACGGAGTAGTGGTCGACGATATCCTGCGCCAGTTGCCAGAAACCACGCTGAGCCGCCACTACGGCAACGATGCCACCGCCAACCTCTTGCAGATGCAGCAACTGGGGCGCCTGCAACTGGTACTTGGGTACTGGCCGGAGGTGCGCTACCTGATCCAGCAGCAGGGCGGCTCGCTGGACAGCTACCAGTTCCACCCGATCAAGGGTGCGAATCGCTATCAGTTTCTGCATGTGGGCTGCTCCGACACGCCACTGGGACGCCAAGCCATCGCCCATATCGACAAGCTGTTGCCGCACCTGCGCCAGGAAGTACTCCCTGAGTTCTACGCAAGCTGGCTCGACCCCGAACTGCGCACAGAGTACCTGGAGCAGACACGGCACCTGGTCGAGGAGCTTCCCTCTGCAGCCAACGCCCAGCCATGACGCAGGCAAAAGAAACCCCGGATGCTGGGGAAGACATCCGGGGTCAACTCAAAGCCCTTGAGCGGACTCTGTACGGCGGTCCAACGCTACCGGAGCAAAGCAGCGTTCGAACACCCTATAAAGTCTGACGAGACACTCAGGCAAAGGTTCCCTGAGGTTGATGTCGGTGTTGCAAGGCCGCGATCACACAAGGCTGCAGACGCCCCTCGACGATCTGCAGGTCGCGGTGCAGACCGTCGACCAGATCGACCAGCAAGCGCTGCTCCTGTAGCTGACGCACACTCACGGCGCGGCGCAACACCTCGTTGCCCTGCGCATCGAGCAAGGTGAGTTGGCGATTGCCGCGCGCATCTACATCGTCGAGGCGGGTGTGATAAGGGGACAGGGCATCGTTGAGCAGGGAGCAGATTCTTTCCATCCGGCGTACTCGCTTTGTCGGGGACCTATCGGAACTGACCGCCAGGCACTTCGGAAAGTTCGCCCGCACGCGTCTGTATCAGCGAGCATGCGTGGGCAACATGACCGTTTCGATATCCCGCCCGGAGTACCTGCGCGGCGGCCGACGCAGCCGCTGCAATGCCGCCTGCAACCCCCTGATCGACAACGGCCAGGGCAATTGGGCAACCACCCACTGCCCCTGACGCTGGGCCTCGACAGCGAGATCAGGGCCGCGCACAGGGGGCTGTCCGACGAACAGTAGCGCACGGGCATGGCCTTGCCGGGTCACGTGCTTCAACAGTGCCTGGGCGCTCAGCGCCGGCATGCCATGGTCGATGATGAGCATGTCCAAGGCTTGCATCTGCGCCATGCTTGCCTTGGCGCTGGCCAGATCGCAGGCAATGCGCACGTTGAAAACCCCCAGGGCATTGCAGGCCTGGTGCAAAGCGATCTGCTGGGCAGGATGAGACTGGACGATAAGAATGTTGAGCCGGTGCATGAGCCGCTCCTGAGGGCTGCGAGCCCTGATGGACAGGGCGCCCACTCTAGAAAAGCAGCATAGGGACTCAAATAGGAAAAGCCTGAAAAGACGAAGGATGATTCTGTAATTAAAAGAACCGCTCAAACGCAAACGGGGCAAGCCGATGTTCCGACTTGCCCCGCCCAATGCTCTCGAGTACCGCGTTTTACAGCGGCTTGCCGCGGTTGCCGTGCTGGCTGACGAAGGCCTGGACCGCCTTCAGGTCATTGGCCAGGACCGTGCAACGCTCCTCGCGGCTGAACAGGTCGCTCAAGTGCGCCGGCAACTCGAGGGCCTTGCCGACACCGGCCTTCTCCACCGCTTCGGGGAATTTGACCGGATGCGCGGTGCCCAGCACCACCATCGGCGTGTCCAGGCTGCGACGGCACTCACGAGCGGCTTTGACGCCGATTGCCGTGTGCGGATCAAGCACTTCGCCGGTGGCCTTGAACACCTCGGCGATGGTCTCGCAGGTCTGCTCGTCGCTCACCGCCAGGGAGTCGAACAGCTTGCGCGCCTCGGTCCAGCGATCCTGCTCCACGCTGAAACCGCCACCTTGCTTGAAGTTGGCCATCAACTCGGCGATCGCGGCACCGTTGCGACCGTGCAGATCGAACAGCAGGCGCTCGAAGTTGGACGAGACCATGATGTCCATCGACGGCGACAGCGTTGGGTGCAGGGCATCCTTGACGTACTGGTTGCCGCTCATGAAGCGGTGCAGGATGTCGTTGCGGTTGGTGGCCACCACCAGTTGGCTGATCGGCAGGCCCATGTTGCGTGCCAGGTAACCGGCAAAGATGTCGCCGAAGTTGCCGGTCGGGACCGAGAACGCGATCGAGCGCGCCGGGCCGCCCAACTGCAGTGCTGCATGGAAGTAGTAGACGATCTGGGCCATGATCCGCGCCCAGTTGATCGAGTTGACCGCCACCAGGCGAGTGCCCTTGAGGAAGGACTGATCGGCGAAGCTGGCCTTGACCATTTCCTGGCAGTCGTCGAAGTTGCCTTCGATGGCGATATTGTGGATGTTGTCGCCGAGGATGGTGGTCATCTGCCGACGCTGAACTTCCGACACACGCTGGTGCGGGTGCAGGATGAAGATGTCGACGTTGTCGCAACGGCGGCAGCCTTCGATGGCGGCAGAACCGGTATCGCCGCTGGTGGCGCCGACAATCACCACGCGCTCGCCACGCTTGACCAGCACGTGGTCGAGCAGACGGCCAAGCAGTTGCAGGGCGAAGTCCTTGAACGCCAGCGTTGGGCCGTGGAACAGCTCCATCACCCACTCGTTGCCGTTCAACTGGCGCAGCGGCGCCACCGCGGCATGGGCGAAGGCACCGTAGGTTTCCTCCAGGATCTTCTTGAAGTCGGCGTCGGCGATGCTGCCGGTGACGAACGGGCGCATCACCCGGAAAGCCAGTTCGTGGTACGGCAGGCCGGCCCAGGACGCGATTTCTTCCTGGGTGAAGCGTGGCAGGTTCTCCGGCACGTACAGGCCGCCATCACTGGCAAGGCCAGCCAGCAGGACGTCTTCGAAATTCAGGGCCGGCGCCTGGCCGCGAGTACTGATATAGCGCATTGTGCAAACCTTCGGTTCTGGGCGCGGGCCGCCGTCGCGGCCCGCCGCTGAATTAATTGAGCTGTTCGACGCGGATGCGCACGACGTTGCCGACCACATCCTGCAGGGCTTCAAGAGCGACGATAGCATCGTTGATACGCTGCTCGACCACGCGGTGCGTCAGCAGGATCATCGGCACCAGGCCGTCCTGCTCCTCGGCTTCCTTCTGCATGATCGACTCTATGTTGATGCCACGCTCGGACAGGATGCTGGCGACCTGGGCCAGCACGCCTGGGTGATCCTTGGCCTGGATACGCAGGTAGTAGGCACTTTCGCAAGCCTCGATCGGCAGGATCGGGTGCGCCGACAGCGAATCCGGCTGGAAGGCCAGGTGCGGAACGCGGTTTTCCGGGTCGGAGGTCATGGCACGCACCACGTCCACCAGGTCGGCGACCACCGACGAAGCGGTCGGCTCCATGCCGGCACCGGCACCGTAATAAAGCGTAGACCCTGCAGCATCACCGTTGACCATCACCGCGTTCATCACGCCGTTGACGTTGGCGATCAGGCGGTCGCTCGGGATCAGCGTCGGGTGCACGCGCAGCTCGATGCCGTCGGCGGTACGGCGGGCCACGCCCAGGTGCTTGATGCGATAGCCCAGGGCTTCGGCGTAGTTGACATCGGCAGTGGTCAGGCGGGTGATGCCCTCGGTGTAGGCCTTGTCGAACTGCAGCGGAATACCAAAGGCGATGGAGGCCAGGATGGTCAGCTTGTGCGCAGCATCGATGCCCTCGACGTCGAAGGTCGGGTCGGCCTCGGCGTAACCCAGCGCCTGGGCTTCGGCCAGCACGTCAGGGAAGGCACGGCCCTTTTCACGCATTTCGGTGAGGATGAAGTTGCCGGTGCCGTTGATGATCCCGGCCAACCAGTTGATGCGGTTGGCCGACAGGCCTTCGCGGATCGCCTTGATCACCGGGATACCGCCGGCAACTGCAGCCTCGAAGGCCACGATCACGCCCTTTTCACGGGCCTTGGCGAAAATTTCGTTGCCGTGCACGGCAATCAGCGCCTTGTTGGCGGTGACCACGTGCTTGCCGTTCTCGATGGCCTTGAGCACCAGATCGCGTGCAATGGTGTAGCCACCGATCAGCTCGATGACGATGTCGATTTCGGGGTTGGTCGCGACTTCGAACACATCAGCGGTAATGGGGGTACCGGTAATCTGGCAGTTCGGGTTCTGCGAGCGCATGGCAATCTGAGCCACTTCAATACCGCGCCCGGCACGACGGGCAATCTCCTCGGCGTTGCGCTGAAGTACATTGAAGGTACCGCCACCGACGGTCCCCAACCCACAGATGCCTACTTTGACCGGTTTCACTGTGAACTCCCCATTGAACGGCCGGCACCTGCGCCGACCGTGAAACATGCCGTCACCCCATGACGACGGCGTATTGAATGAATTACTTGGCGGCTTGCGCCTGGCCGGCCAGGGCCAGCTTGGCCACCTGCGGTGCCGGCTGGTAGCCCGGGATCACCTGGCCGCTTTCGAGCACGATCGCTGGCGTGCCGTTGACACCGATCGACTGGCCGAGCTGGAACTGCTTGCTGACCGGGTTGGCGCACTTGGCCGCCTTGATTTCCTTGCCGTCGACCATCTTGTCCATCGCCGCACGGCGATCGCTGGAGCACCAGACGGCCTGCAGCTGCTCATCACCCGGCGAGCCCAGGCCCTGACGCGGGAAGGCGACATAGCGCACTTCGATACCGCGCTTGTTCAGCTCCGGCACTTCGGCGTGCAGCTTGTGGCAGTACGGGCAGGTCGTGTCGGTGAACACGGTGATGTGCGATTTGGTTTCGCCCTTGGCCGGGTAAACCACCATTTCAGCCGCAGGAATACCGTTGATCAGCTTGGCGATACCCTGGCGTTCGGTTTTCTCGGTCAGGTTGACCGGCTTGCCATCCTGGATCTGGTACAGGTAGCCCTGCATGACGAACTGGCCGTCTGCGCTGGCATAGAGCACGCGACCGCCCTGCAGCTTGACTTCGTACAAGCCGCCGACCGGGCTGCTGGCGACGCTTTCGATCGGTACTTCCAATTCCAGGGTCTTGAGTGTGTTGCGAATGGCCTGCTCGGCACCGGCAGTGACGTCGGTGGCCGCAGCAACGGCAAAGGTACTGGCCAGCGCCAGGGCGGCGGCGGCAAAAATCTGGGTCACGCGCATGGGGTACTCCTGAAGGCGGACGGGGACCGGAGGACGTCGCCTGCGGAAAAATCGCGGCAACCGGGCGGTCCCTGGTGCAAACCGCTCAAGCCTACCACATCAGGCCGCAGCGAAATCACTGTCTGATGGCCGCCGGGCGGAACATGAAAATCATTCATCCACGTGGATGGTGCTGGGCGTGCAACTGCTGCAAACGAGCCTTGGCGACGTGGGTGTAGATCTGCGTGGTGGAAAGGTCGCTGTGCCCCAACAACATCTGCACCACCCTCAGGTCGGCCCCGTGATTGAGCAGATGCGTAGCGAAAGCATGGCGTAGGGTGTGCGGTGACAGCGGCTTGTCGATCCCGGCCACGCGGGCGTGATGCTTGATGCGGTGCCAGAAGGTCTGGCGGGTCATTTCCTCGCCCCGCAGGCTGGGGAACAGCACATCGCTGGGGCGCCCGTTGAGCAGCTCGGACCGGCCGTCACGCAGGTAGCGCTCGATCCACAGCACCGCCTCCTCGCCCATCGGCACCAGGCGCTCCTTGCTGCCCTTGCCCATCACCCGCAGCACGCCCTGGCGCAGGTTGACCTGATCGAGAGTCAGGCTCACCAGCTCGGTGACCCGCAGGCCGCAGGCGTAGAGCACCTCGAGCATGGCGCGGTCGCGCTGGCCGATGGCTTCGGCCAGGTCCGGCGCCTTGAGCAACGCTTCGACATCCGCTTCCGACAGGGACTTGGGCAAAGGCCTACCCAGTTGCGGCATATCGACCTGCAAGGTCGGGTCTACACCTATGAGCTTTTCCCGCAGCAGATAACGATAAAAACCACGCACTCCAGAGAGAAAACGTGCAGTGGAACGCGGCTTGTAACCCTGATCGAAGCGCCAGGCAAGGTGGTCGAGGATCGAATCGCGACCAGCATCGGGCAACGTCACGCCACGCTCCTGCAACCAGCCATTGAACAGGGCCAGGTCGCTGCGGTAGGACACGCGGGTGTTGTCGGACAGGCCTTTTTCCAGCCAGAGGGCATCGAGAAACTGATCGATCAGGGGGTGGTCCAGGGCGGGCATTCGGAGGGCTGCTGGGTGTCGAAAGTGGGCTAGTGTTTCACAGACGCATAATTGTTGTCTGTACCGGCCTCTTCGCGGGTAAACCCGCTCCTACAGGGATCGCGTAGCACCTGTGGGTTTCCCCGCGAAAGGGCCCGCACTGGAGAACTCAGGCCTGAGCCAGTACTGGCACCGGCCGCTTGTCCTCGTCGATGGCGACGAAGCTGAAAACCCCATGAATCGCACGCTCGCGGCCGTCGAGATACATGTTCTCGACGAACACATCGACCTGTACCTGCAAGCTGGTATTGCCCACCTTGATCACGCTGCCAACCAGCTCGACGATCGAGCCCGCCGGAATCGGGTGCTTGAAGTCAATGCGGTCGGTGGATACGGTCACCAACGGCAGGCGACAGAAACGCGTAGCGGCGATGAACGACACCTCGTCCATCCAGGCCAGCGCGGTGCCGCCGAACAAGGTGTTGTGGTGGTTGGTGGTGTTGGGGAAAACGGCCTTGGTCACGCGAGTGATCGACAGCTCGGTACGCCGCTGGATTTCCTGATCTCTTGGGGTGGTAGTCATGGGGTACTCACTTTGCAAGGGAATGGCAGCGGAGCGACCCGCGAAGCAGGCAACACCAATACCACAGAATGCAAAAAAGCAGCCCGAAGGCTGCTTTTTCTCTCGCAAGGTGGCCGAAGCCACCGGTCAAACTGCACTCAGGACAGTTTTTCCTTGATGCGAGCGGCTTTGCCGGACAGGTCGCGCAGGTAGTACAGCTTGGCTTTACGCACGTCACCACGACGTTTCACGGCCAGGCTGTCGATCTGTGGGCTGTAGGTCTGGAAGGTACGCTCTACGCCAACGCCGCTGGAGATCTTGCGCACGGTGAAAGCGCTGTTCAGACCGCGGTTACGCTTGGCGATAACAACGCCTTCGAACGCCTGCAGACGCGAGCGATCGCCTTCCTTCACTTTAACCTGAACGACAATGGTGTCGCCTGGTGCGAAGGTCGGGATTTCCTTGCTCATCTGCTCGGCTTCGAGCTGCTGGATGATCTTGTTGGTCATGCTGTGCTCCTAAGATGGATAACTCGATCCACCATCGATACGTTAACTATCGTCCCGCTCGCGGAGGTATTCCTCGAGCAGCTTCTTCTCTTCTCCAGAAAGCGAGCGACTTTCCAGAAGATCGGCGCGTCGTTCGAAGGTCCTACCAAGGGACTGCTTCATTCTCCAACGCCGGATGTGTGCATGGTTGCCACTTAGCAACACGTCGGGTACACGCTGATCCGCATACACCTCAGGTCGGGTGTAGTGCGGGCAATCCAGCAGACCATCGGTGAAGGAGTCTTCCTCCGCCGAGTCCACATGCCCTAAAGCTCCGGGCAGCAGCCGCGTAACCGCATCGATCAGTACCATGGCCGGCAGCTCGCCACCGGAAAGTACATAGTCACCAATCGACCACTCCTCATCGACATGAGCTTCGATAAAACGCTCGTCGATGCCTTCATAACGACCGGCGATCAGGATCAACGATTCCTGTTCGGCCAGGCCTTTGACCGCCTGCTGAGTCAGCTTGCGGCCTTGTGGCGAGAGGTAGATCACCTTCGCCGATGCTCCGGTTGCCTGCCTGGCACTGGCCAGGGCGTCTTCCAGAGGCTTGATCTTCATCACCATGCCCGGACCACCGCCAAACGGCCGATCATCCACCGTGTGGTGGCGATCAGTGGTGTAGTCCCGTGGGTTCCAGCAGGTCACTTGCAGCAACCCCTGTTTCACCGCACGACTGGTAATGCCGTACTCCGTGATGGCCGAGAACATCTCGGGGAACAACGTGACGACTTCTACTCGAAGGTTACCCATCGTCTAGAAATCCGCGTCCCATTCGACTCGCATCACACCTGCTTCCAGGTCGATTGCCAGCACGCATTGCTCCGTATAGGGCAACAGACGCTCGCGATCATCCAGGCTGCCTGCGCAAGGCTTGACCACCATTACATCGTTCGCACCGGTCTCCAACAGGTGATCGACCTTGCCGAACAGTTGTTCGTCCTGGTTGATGACCTTCAGGCCCTGCAACTGGTACCAGTAGTACTCGTCGGCGGCCAGGTTGGGCAAAAGGCTCCGCGCAATGCAGATTTCGTAACCGCTCAGAAGACGGGCTTCATCGCGATCGTCGAGGCCTTTCAGTTTCACGACCAGGCCCTTCTGGGAGCCACGACCGTTGACCAGCTCGACCTGCTTTACCTTGCCTTCGTGCCGAAGCGTCCAGCGCGGATAATCCAACAGGTTTTCAATCGGATCGGTAAAGGAATACACCTTCACCTCGCCGCGAACGCCGTGAACCGAAAAAATCTTGCCAACGACGATGAGGTCGTCAGCCTTTTCTGGCGTCGCGTTCATACTGCTCAGGCAGCAGCCTTGGCAGCGTCCTTCAGCAGCTGAGCAACACGCTCAGACGGCTGCGCGCCCTGGCTCAGCCAGTAGGTGACGCGTTCCTGGTTGACCGACAGCTTGACTTCGGCGCCCGAGGCGATCGGGTTGAAGAAGCCAACGCGCTCAACGAAACGGCCGTCACGGGCGTTACGCGAGTTGGTCACGGTCAGGTGGTAGAAAGGGCGCTTTTTCGAGCCGCCACGGGCCAGACGAATGGTTACCATGTGAACATCGTTCCTATAGTCGGTACTGCAGTCAGTGCTGCAAATCTGAATGCCAAATAGGCACACGGGTGCCCAAAAGGCCGCATATTCTCAGGGAATACACGGACATTTGCAAATGGCTTTTTCGCAAGAGCCATGCAAAGCAATCCAGACCTGCCGCTTAAGCCGCTGTTTTGCGGCGCTTTCCCGCCAAGGCGGGGTCTGCCTGGCCGCCTATCAAGGCGACCAAGCGGATTCGGTTACAGCTTCGGCATGCCGCCGCCCGGCAGCATCCCGCCCAGGCCACGCATCATCTTGGCCATGCCGCCCTTGGCGGAGAATTTCTTCATCATCTTCTGCATCTGCTTGTGCTGCTTGATCAGCCGGCCGATATCCTGCACCTGCGTGCCGGAGCCCAGGGCGATACGGCGCTTGCGCGAACCGCTGATCAGGTCGGGGTCACGGCGCTCGGCAGGGGTCATGGAGTTGATGATCGCTTCCATCTGCTTGAATTGCTTCTCGGCCGCCCCCTGCGCGTTGCCCATCTGCGACAGGTTGACGCCACCGATGCTGGGCAGCTTGTCCATCAGGCCACCCAGGCCGCCCATGTTCTTCATCTGCTGCAGTTGGTCGCGGAAGTCTTCGAGGTCGAAGCCCTTGCCCTTCTTCAGCTTCTTGGCCAGCTTGTCGGCCTTGGCCTTGTCGATGTTCTGCTCGGCCTGCTCGATCAGGCTGAGCACGTCGCCCATGCCGAGGATGCGCGAGGCGATGCGGTCGGGGTGGAAAGGCTCGAGGGCTTCGGTCTTCTCGCCCATACCGATGAACTTGATCGGCTTGCCGGTAATGGCGCGCACCGACAGCGCGGCACCGCCACGGGCATCGCCATCGACCTTGGTCAGCACCACGCCGGTCAGCGGCAGCGCCTCACCGAAGGCCTTGGCGGTGTTGGCGGCGTCCTGGCCGGTCATGGCATCGACCACGAACAGCGTCTCGACCGGCTTGACCGCCGCGTGCAGGGCCTTGATCTCGTCCATCATGTCGGCGTCGATGTGCAGACGGCCGGCGGTATCGAGGATGACCACGTCGATGAACTTGATCTTGGCTTCGCGAATCGCCGCCTCGGCGATATCGACCGGCTTCTGGCTGATGTCGGACGGGAAGAAGGTCACGCCGATGTCGTTGGCCAGGGTTTCGAGCTGCTTGATCGCCGCCGGGCGGTAGACGTCGGCGGACACCACCATGACGGTCTTTTTCTTGCGCTCTTTCAGGAAGCGCGCCAGCTTGCCGGCAGTGGTGGTCTTGCCCGCGCCCTGCAGGCCTGCCATCAGTACCACGGCTGGCGGAGCGGCATTGAGCGCGAGGTCTTCGTTGGCCGCGCCCATCAGGCTTTCCAGCTCGGCCTGGACGATCTTCACGAACGCCTGGCCCGGCGTCAGGCTGCGCGACACCTCGGTGCCGACCGCACGCTCCTTGATGCTGTTGACGAAGTCCTTGACCACCGGCAGGGCGACGTCGGCCTCGAGCAGGGCCATGCGCACTTCACGCAACGTGTCCTTGATGTTCTCTTCGGTCAGCTTGGCCTTGCCGGTGACATGGCGCAGCGTCTGTGACAGGCGGTCGGTCAGGTTTTCGAACATGGTGATCCTTTCAGGCCCAATAAAGCCGAGGTTGTTCAGGTGCCCTGGCGGATATCCACACGCGAAGGGCACAGCAAGCCGCGCATTATAACGGAGAGCGGCGGTGGCGCACACCTTGGTGCCGAGCGGTGATCGGGGGGGCCGTTCGCGGGCAGCCCGCGCCCAAGAAACTCAGGGGCTGCAGGAGCAGGCTTGGCCGCGAAAAGGCCGAGGCGGTCTGCAGTCTTCCTAGGCAACCGCGTTCTATGCCAAACTCCCCTCCTTTAAGGGCTCGCCTACCAGGACCTATGCTCTCCTCACCCAGCCTCATCCCCAACCTGATCGCAGCCATCCTTTATATTGCCGCGACGGCCTATCAAGGTTCGCGCCTGGCACAGGGTGCCAAGGTCGACAAACGCCTGCTCGGCCTGCTGGGCGTGATTGCCGTTGTCGCACAGACCTGCGCCCTGTTCTTCCAGTTGCTCACCCCGCTGGGCCTGAGCCTCGACTTCTTCAGCGCCGCCAGCCTGATCGCCACCGCGGTGATCGCCCTGACGCTGCTCGCCTGCCTGAGCATTCCGGTGGAGAACCTGCTGGTGCTGCTGTTCCCGCTGGGGGCAGTGACGGCGCTGCTGGCCCAGTTCGCACCGGCGGGCACCGTGCCGCTGGTCAATGAAGAACCCGGCATCCTGGCGCATATCCTGCTGTCGATCCTCGCCTACGGCCTGTTCACCATCGCCGTGGTCCAGGCGTTGCTGCTGTTGCTCCAGGACCACCAGCTCAAGCACAAGCATCCCTCGGGGCTGATCCGCAACTTCCCTCCACTGCAAACAATGGAAAGCCTGCTGTTCGGCTTTCTCTGGGCGGGCTGGATCTTCCTGTCGCTTTCGCTGATCTCCGGCTGGCTGTTCTTCGAGAACCTGTTCGCCCAGCACCTGGTACACAAGACCTCGCTGTCGTGCCTGGCCTGGATCGTGTTCAGCGTCCTGCTGTGGGGGCGCAATCGCCTGGGATGGCGCGGGCACAAGGCGATCCGCTGGACCCTGGCGGGCTTCTGCCTGCTGATGCTGGCCTATTTTGGCAGCAAGCTGGTTCGCGAATTCATCCTGCACATCTGACGGGCAATCATGGACACTTTGCCGTACGCCCCGCTGCTCGGCACCCTGATACTGGCGCTGCTGTGGTCGGCGCTGTTCAGCGCGGTCGAGGCCGCCCGCCAGCAGCTCAACGGCCACGCCCGCGCCGGTGAAGCCGAACAGCCCACCCTGCCCGCCCAGGCCTTGGTGCTCTGTGCCAGCCTGGGCAGATTGCTGGTGCTGGGCCTGGCCTGCCTGATCGGCCAGCGCTACAGCGGCGAGCATGGTTTCTGGCTGGCCGGGCTGTGCGCCACGCTGGCACTGCTGGTGCTGACCGAATACCTGCCAAGGCGCCTGGCCCGGCGCAACCCACAGGCCTATGTCAGCCTTGGCGCCAGCCTGCTCAAGCTGCCACTGGCGGCACTGCAGCCTGTGGCCTGCCTGCTCGACGGCACGGCCAAGCTGATCCTGCGCCCATTGCGCGTACAACCCAACGCCGTCGCCCTGCACCCACAGGATGACGACGCCCAGGATGACGACGAGCCCCACGAACCACCACGCCAGGGGCTGATCGAGGGCCTGCAAGCGCTGGACAAGATTACCGTCAACGACATTCTGGTCCCGCGCAACGAAGTCGACGGCATCAACCTCGACGACCCGATCGAACAGGTCATCGAACAGTTGATCCTCAGCCGCCACACCCGCCTGCCCGTCTATCACAACGACATCAACCAGGTCGAAGCGATCCTCAACACCAAGCTCATCAGCCACCTGCTGCCACGCGCCGAACTGACCCTGGAGAAGCTGCAGGCCGCCTGCTACGAGCCCTACTTCGTCCCGGAAAGCACCCCACTGCAAATGCAACTGCTGAACTTCCACAAGCAGCAGCGGCGAATGGGCGTGGTCGTGGACGAGTACGGCGAAGTGCTGGGGATCGTAACGCTCGAAGACATCCTTGAAGAGATCGTCGGCGAGTTCGAGGACGAACAGAGCCTGGACAACCCCCATATCCATCCCCAGCCCGATGGCCGCTTCATCATCGAAGGCACCGCCTCGCTGCGCGAGCTCAACCGCAGCCTGGGATGGCACCTGCCCTGCGACGGCGGCCCGAAAACCCTCAATGGCCTGGTCACCGAAGCACTGGAAAGCATCCCGGCAAGCGCGGTATGCCTGAAAGTCGGACGCTACCGCCTGGAAATCCTCGAAACCGAGGACAATTGCGCCAGCAAGGTACTGGTCTGGACCTTAACCCGATAGCTATACTCGGGCCACGCTTACCCAGCCCTGCCGTCCCGCCTGCTACCCGCACCCGGCGCCCCACGGCCAGTCCGCCTCACTGACGTGCCAGCAGCCCTGCGTCCTACCCCGAGCAGCGCCCGCTCCCTGCCACCCCTTGGGCCCTCGTCAGCCTGGCGAACCACAACAATACGCTGCGGCCCGCCTGCTCGGCCGCGCGAACGACTGTTCAGGGACCTACGCATGACAACCAGCAGCACCTACGCCGAGCCTGACTCGGCGACCCCGGTCAATTCGCCCGCCCGGGTCGCCACCGCCAGCTTCATCGGCACCGCCATCGAGTTCTACGATTTCTACGTGTACGCCACGGCCGCTGCGCTGGTGATCGGGCCGGTATTCTTCCCGTCCGGCTCAGGCACCGCGCAGATGCTGGCAGCCTTTCTCACCTTCGGTATCGCCTTCCTTGCCCGACCGCTGGGCTCGGCCTTGTTCGGCCACTTCGGTGATCGTATCGGGCGCAAGTCGACCCTGGTCGCTTCATTGCTGCTGATGGGCGTATCCACCACGCTGATCGGTGTACTGCCAGGCTATGACAGCATCGGCGTGTGGGCACCGATCATCCTTTGCGTGCTGCGCTTCGGCCAGGGGCTGGGGTTGGGCGGCGAATGGGGCGGCGCGGCCCTGCTCGCCACCGAGAACGCACCACCCGGCAAGCGCGCCTGGTTCGGCATGTTCCCGCAGTTGGGCCCGTCGATTGGTTTCCTCGCCGCCAACGGTCTGTTCCTGACCCTGGCACTGGTACTCAGCGACGAGCAGTTCCGTGAGTGGGGCTGGCGCATTCCGTTCCTGCTCAGTGCTGCGCTGGTGCTGGTGGGGCTGTACGTACGCCTGAAGCTCGAGGAAAGCCCGGTGTTCGCCAAGGCCGTGGCCCGTCAAGAGCGGGTGAAAATGCCGGTGGTCGACCTGTTCGCCAAATACTGGATGCCCACCTTGCTGGGCGCTGCGGCGATGGTGGTGTGCTACGCACTGTTCTACATCTCCACGGTATTCTCGCTGAGCTACGGCGTGTCGACGCTGGGCTACAGCCGCGAAACCTTCCTCGGCCTGCTGTGCTTCGCCGTGGTGTTCATGGCCCTGGCTACGCCGCTGTCGGCCTGGCTGAGCGACCGCTATGGGCGCAAGCCGGTGCTGATCGTCGGCGGCCTGCTGGCCATTGCCTCAGGCTTCACCATGGAACCCCTGCTGACCTCGGGCTCCACTGCCGGCGTGGCGCTGTTCCTGGCGATCGAACTGTTCCTGATGGGCGTGACCTTCGCCCCGATGGGCGCGCTGCTGCCTGAACTGTTCCCGACCCACGTGCGTTACACCGGGGCCTCGGCGGCCTACAACCTGGGCGGCATCGTCGGCGCCTCGGCGGCACCGTTCTTCGCCCAGCAACTGGTGAGCATGGGCGGTTTGAGCTGGGTGGGGGGATATGTATCCGTGGCGGCGGTGATCAGCCTGATTGCCGTGCTGTGCCTGAAGGAAACCCGCCATACCGAGCTTTGAGCAGTTGGAGCAAGCCCGCTCCTGCAGGAGTCTGTAGGAGCGGGCTTGCCCGCGAATGGGCTGCTCGGCAGCCCCGTGCGATCTCAGATCAGAACTCGACCTTGACCGCCTGCGAAGCACGGGTCGCCTTGGCCCGTGCCGCTTCGACCGACTCGTCGCGGGCCAGGCACACGCCCATGCGGCGGGTGCCATTGATTTCCGGCTTGCCGAACAGGCGAATGGCGGTGTCTGGCTCGCTCAGCGCTGCGCCCAGGTTGGCGAAGCTGGTCTGCTGCGACTGGCCCTCGGGCAGGATCACCGCCGAGGCCGACGGTCCGAACTGACGTACCACCGGGATCGGCAGGCCGAGAATCGCACGGGCATGCAGGGCGAACTGCGACAGGTCCTGGGAAATCAAGGTGACCAGACCAGTGTCATGCGGACGTGGCGACACTTCGCTGAACCACACCTGGTCGCCCTTGACGAACAGCTCGACGCCGAACAGGCCACGGCCGCCCAGCGCATCGGTGACAGCCTGGGCCACACGCTGCGACTCGGCCAGCGCCTTCGGACTCATCGCCTGAGGCTGCCAGGACTCCTGATAGTCGCCCTTCTCCTGACGGTGACCGACCGGCGCGAGGAAGGTGGTGCCGCCCACATGACGCACGGTCAGCAGGGTGATTTCGTACTCGAAATCGATGAAACCCTCGACGATCACCCGGCCCTTGCCGGCACGTCCGCCTTCCTGGGCGTAGTCCCAGGCTTTCTGCAGGTCGGCATCGCTGCGCAGCAGGCTCTGGCCCTTGCCCGACGAGCTCATTACCGGCTTGACCACGCACGGGTAGCCAACATCGGCCACGCCCTTGGCAAAGTCTTCATAGGTGTCGGCGAAGTGATAGGGCGAGGTCGGCAGTTCCAGCTCTTCAGCCGCCAGGCGACGGATGCCTTCGCGGTTCATGGTCAACTGGGTGGCGCGGGCGGTCGGCACCACGTTGAAACCTTCGTTTTCCAGCTCGACCAGCGTAGCGGTGGCGATGGCCTCGATTTCCGGCACGATGTAGTGCGGTTTTTCGGCTTCGATCACCGCACGCAGGGCGACGCCGTCGAGCATGTTGATCACATGGCTGCGGTGCGCAACCTGCATGGCAGGCGCGTTGGCGTAACGGTCAACGGCGATCACCTCAACACCCAGGCGCTGCAGCTCGATCACCACTTCCTTGCCCAGTTCGCCGCAGCCACACAGCAGTACGCGGGTCGCAGTCGGCGACAATGGGGTTCCGATACGGGTCATTTCAGGTCCTCGAAGGCGTCCGGGGCGCGCCGGCTGGTGCTGCCCGCTGAAAAAGGACCGGTATTCTACATCAATCGGGCGCGGATCAACCCACCGCCAGCGCGCGTCGCGCCCGCCATGCCATGATCAGCCAGACCGCCGTTACACCGGCGAACTTCGAGGCCATCGCCGTGCCGATCACGGCAGGCGTCAGCGCACCGATCATGCCAAAGAAGATGAAGGTGTCCACCGGAATACTCAGCGCCGAGCTCAGCCACAAACGGTCACGCAGGGGCCTGCGGGTGACGCTGAACACCAGCCAGTCGATCAGTTCGGACACGAAGAACGCCGTAGCACTGGCCAGGGCGATGGCCGGCTCCGAAGTCGCGTAGGACAGCACCAGCGCCGCCAGCATCGCAATCAGCGCGCCATGCCCGTAACGGGTCTGCACCATGTCGCGCAGGATGAACACCAGCCCGCCCCAGGCGGACCAGATGATGTCCAGGTGCGGGGCACTGGAGAAGGCGTAGTTGATCAGCACTACGCTGCTTATGTAGGCAATGAGATAGAACATGGCGGGTAATCTGTGGGCAAGCCGCACAGATTACCTTTGGGCAGTTCGCCGGTAAACCCGCGAAGAATCCAACGCGGTGGATGGCACCGGCTGTGCCAGTGTTCGCGGGCATGCCCGCTACCACAGTTCTGCATCAGACTAGAGGATGAGGCCAGCCTCTAGTGCCCTTTCGTGGCAAAGCTTGAGCACCGCCCGCCGCTCGTCATTGTCCATCCGCGCCCACCGGGTGATCTCCTGCACCGTACGCTGGCAACCGATGCAGATGTCCTGCTCATCCAGCGCACAGACGTTCACGCACGGCGAAGCGACCGGCCGCTCGTCAGTCTTCATCGACCACCAGCTCCCGCGAATAGCGCTCGGCGTTGTGCACATAGTGCGCGGCGCTGGCTTCGAGCATGCGCATCTGCTGCTCGGTCAGCTCGCGCACCACCTTGCCTGGCGAGCCCATCACCAGCGAACCGTCGGGAATCTCCTTGCCCTCGGGGATCAGCGCATTGGCGCCGATGATGCAGTGCTTGCCGATCCGCGCGCCGTTGAGGATGACCGCATTGATGCCGACCAGGCTGTAGTCGCCGACGCTGCAGCCATGCAGCATGGCATTGTGACCGATGGTCACGCCCTTGCCCAAGGTCAGCGGCGAACCCATGTCGGTGTGCATCACCGTACCGTCCTGGACATTGCTGTCCTCGCCGATGTCGATCAGCTCGTTGTCGCCGCGCAGCACGGCGCCGAACCACACACTGGCCCGGGCCTGCAGGCGCACCTTGCCGATCAAGGTGGCAGTGGGCGCGGCCCAACTGCTGGGATGGGCTTCGACCCGCAGGTCGCCCAGGCGGTATTTCATGTCATGTTCCTCACGGTTGGACGCGGTCGGCGGGTGAGCCCCGCTCAGTTCTGGATAAAGCGCTCTGGCGGCTGGTGCAGGCTGATACCGGCATCGAACAGCACGTTGACCAACTCGACGATCATGATCGCCGACAGCCCCCAGATCTTGTAGTCGCCATAACGGTAGCTGGGCACGTACCAGCTGCGCCCCTGGTAGTCGATGCGATGGGTGTGGTCGCGTGGGTCCTGGCGAAAGAACGACAGCGGAACGTTGAAGACCGCTGCGATTTCGGCATCGTTGGGCTGGTACTCGACGTAATCCGGAATCAACCCGACGAACGGCGTAACCTTCAGTCCGTGCAACGAAATCAGCGGGCTCAGCGGGCCGATCACCTCGACCAACCCCGGCGGCAGGCCGATTTCCTCCTCGGCTTCGCGCAGGGCGGTGAACACCAGGTCCGGGTCTTCCGGATCGCGGCGCCCTCCCGGAAAGGCCACTTCGCCACCATGGGTGGAAAGCCCCTTGGCACGCAAGGTGAGCACCAGCTCGGGCTCTTCGCTACGGGTAATGGGCAGCAGCACCGCCGCCTCGGGAAAACGGCGATCCGCCTCCAGTGACGCGGGGGTATGGTTGCTCATTCGGCGAAGAAGCTCGTCCAGCATTACGCACTCTCGATTCCAAGGCCTGCCTTGCATGATGCACCAAAGCCGCGAGGCACCCAAGCCCCGACGGCTTGCGGCAACCCCGCCGGCCGCGCCAAGATAGCGGCTCACACAGGAATAAAAGCATGAAATTCTGCAGCGCGTGCGGCCAGCCGGTCATTCAGCAGATTCCCGAGGGTGACAGCCGCCTGCGGTACGTCTGCCCCTCCTGCCAGACCATCCACTACCAGAACCCCAACATCGTCGCAGGCGTCTTGCCCGTCTGGGGCAGCCAGGTGTTGCTGTGCCGCCGCGCCATCGAGCCGCGCCGCGGCTTCTGGACGCTGCCGGCTGGTTTCATGGAAAACGGCGAAACCCTCGACCTGGCCGCGCGCCGCGAGACCGTCGAGGAAGCCTGCGCACGCGTCGGCCCGACCACCCTCTATCAGTTGTTCGACCTGCCGCACATCAACCAGGTGCATGTGTTCTTCCGCGCAGAACTGGCCGACCTGGACTTCGACGTGGGTGTCGAGAGCCTGGAGGTGCGCTTGTTCGAGGAGCATGAAATACCCTGGAACGAACTGGCTTTCCGCACCGTCACGCGGACACTAGAATGCTATTATCGCGACCGCATCGGGCAGCAGTACCCCATAGGCCATGAATACCTGCCGCCGATGAACGTTTCGTCGTCCACCTAGCTACTTCAGGATACGTTTCATGCGCTGGTTGCTTGCCCTCTTCTGCTTGTGCGTTGCATCGGTGTCCCAGGCGGCGTTCACCGAGACCATCATTCGCAAGCCCCTGCCCGCGACCACGTCGCAGGGCACGCAGCCCCAGGCCAGGCCTGCGCAAAGCAGCAGCCAGCCGCAGATCGACAAGGTGCTGGTGCTCAAGTCAGAGCGGCGCCTGCAACTGATCAGCCGCGGCGAGCCATTCAAGACCTACCGCATCTCCCTGGGCAAGCAACCCAAGGGCGCCAAGGAGCGCGAAGGCGACAAGCGCACCCCTGAAGGCTTCTACTGGCTCGACTGGCGCAAGGTCAGCGACCGCTACAACCTGGCCATGCACATCTCCTACCCAAACATCAGCGACGCCGCCAAGGCGCGCCGCGAAGGGGTCAATGCCGGCAGCATGATCATGATCCACGGCACACCGATCGACGAAGAATACCCGGAGTGGTATTTCCACACCCTCGACTGGACCGAAGGCTGCATCGCCATGCGCAACGACGACATGCGTGAAGTGTGGAGCATGGTCAAGGACGGCACCATGATCGAGATTCGCCCCTGAGCCTGCGGGCTTCCTGCACCTTCCACTGCTGCGCTGCAGGGCGCCCACCTGAGGAAGGCGGCGTAGCCTGACGGGGCGGCGTCCTACATCTACAGCAAATCCTCAGAATATCCCGACTCAAAAACGTTATTTGCCTGATACCCAAGCAGGCAACGTACCGCATCCAAACGACTGTTCGAATTTTTAGAATCCACGCAAACGAGTACGCGAACCGTACGACCTCTGCGGAATTCTTCCATGGCGAACACCCCGTTTCCGGCTATTTGTCGCTCTATCACCCATGCATTGCTCGCGCTGCTGACCAGCTCGGTTGCCCTTGCAGCCGATCCCGCCAGCGAGCAACTGCGCGACCAGCAACGCGAGCTTCAGCACCTGCAGCAACAGCAGCGACTGGAGCAATGGCAGCGCCGCTCTGCCCCGCAAACACTGGAGCGCCAGGCGCCATCGGCAGCGCCTGCAGCGCAATGTTGGCCGGTCAGCGGCCTGCGCCTGAGCGGTAACAGGCGCGTCACCAACACCGCCCTCGAACAGAGCCTGCGGCCCCTGCTGCACGGTTGCATGGGGCCGGCGGACATCAACCGCCTGCTGCTGGCCATCACTGAACGCTACGTCCAAGCCGGATATCCCGCAAGCCGCCCTTACCTGGCGCGCCAACCAGGTGCTGGCATGCCCCTCGATATCGTGATTATCGAAGGATTCGTCGAAAGCATCGCACTCGACAACGCGCTGCCGCTGTCACTGGCCAGCGCCTTCCCTGGCATGCTCGGCCAGCCCTTGCACCTGCCTGACCTGGAACAAGGGCTGGACCAGTTGAATCGCCTCAGAGCCTATGATCTTGGCGCCAACGTGCGACCCGGCGACCTGCCTGGCGGCACCCACATCCAGATCGAACCACGCCACGTCAGCTCGCGCTGGCACCTGGACAGCCGTCTGGACAATCGCGGCAGTGCACTCACCGGCCGCCACCGGCTGAGCCTCACGCTGGGCCTGGACAGCCCCTTGAGCCTCAACGACGACCTGCGCGTTTCGCTGCTATCGACGGTATTCGACGCGCCAGGTCGCAGCCAGGGCGCCAGCCTCTACTACAGCCTCCCCTATGGTCCCTGGACCTTCGCCCTCAACGCGAGCCAACTGCAATACCGCGCGCCGCTGCCCGGCAGCCAGCTCGGCAGCCACGGCAACAGCAGCCTGCAAGGCCTGAGCGTCGAGCGCATGCTCTGGCGCAATCAACAAGGCATGCTCAACGCCAGCCTGCGCCTGGATCACAAGCGCGTGGCCACCTGGTTCGGACCGCTCAAGGTCGCCCAGCAAAGCCCGGTGCTGACCACCCTGGAAGCCGGCATCAACCTGTTCTGGCTCGAAGCCGGCCTGTGGAACGCGTACCTCGGCATCGCCCAGGGCGTCGACTGGCTGGGTGCCGACCGCGAGCCGCTTGGACGCAAGAGCGCCGAGCCCGGGTTTCGCAAGTACCGCGCCACGCTTCTGTACCTGAACCAGGGCAAGTGGCGCTGGCAGAGCGAGCTGAACCTGCAGTACAGCCCCGACCGCCTGCCCGCCATCGAACAGCTTGCCCTCTCCGACGACCTGGCCGTGCGCGGTTTTTGCCAGCACAGCGTCTCCGGCGCGAGCGGCGCCGTGTGGCGCAACACGCTGAGCCGCCCCCTGTCCGTTGCCCTGCCCCTGGAAATCCGCCCGCACCTCGGCCTGGACCTAGGCTGGACCCGTTTCGACCACGGCAGCAGCCCGCAGCGGATGGTCGGCGCCACCCTGGGCGTGATGCTGAGCACCCCGAGCCACCGCCTGCGCCTGGACTACCAGCGCGCGCTGAGCTCCAGCGACCTGCCGCGCGGCAGCCTGGAGCCCGGTGTCTGGGTGCTCGAATGGAACCTGAGTATCTGATTCACCCACAACAAGAGAGACAAGCCCGTGAACGACACCAAAAAATTGCATGTCCCGACGTCGCCCAATGCCTTGCGCTGGAGCATCTTCCTGACGCTGATGGCCACCTCCCCGACCCTGCTCGCCCAGGGCGGGCTGCAACCGACTCCCGGCCCGGCGGGAACACCACTGATCAACAACGCCCATGGCGTACCGGTAATCGAGATCGTCGCCCCCAACGCCAGCGGCCTCTCGCACAACCAGTTCCTCGACTACAACGTCGGCCAGGCGGGTGCGGTGCTCAACAACGCCCTGCAATCGGGCCAGTCGCAACTGGCTGGCGCCCTGGCCGCCAACCCCCAGTTCCAGGGCCAGGCCGCCTCGACCATCCTCAACGAAGTGGTCAGCCGCAACGCCTCGCTGATCGAAGGCCCCCAGGAAATCTTCGGCCGCCCCGCCGACTACATTCTCGCCAACAGCAACGGCATCACCCTCAATGGCGGCAGCTTCATCAACACCACCCGCGCAGGTTTTCTGGTCGGTGATGTCCAGCTCGAGGACGGTCACGTGCGCCTGCTTGACTCGATGAGCGCCAGCGCCGCGCTGACTGTGCTCGGCGGAGGCCAGAGCAACGACGGCGGCGCACTCGAACTGATTGCTCCGCGCATCGACAGCAAAGGTACGCTCAACGCCCGCGACGACCTGCAATTGACTGCCGGGCGCAACCGCATCGACGCCACCAATGGCCAGGTCGTCGAGCACCTGCCAGGCACCCCGGCAAGCATCGACGCCAGCCTGTTCGGCGCCATGCACGCCGGCCGCATCCGCGTGGTCAGCACTGCCGAGGGCGCTGGCGTGCGGGTCGGGGCGATTGCCATGCACGGTCGCGACGGCATCGACATCCAGTCCGCCGGCAGCCTGTATATCGGTGACGACGGCACGCATAGCGCCGTACTGCGCAGCAGCCAAGGTAACCTCAACCTCAATGCCAGCGGCGACCTGAGGCTGCAGGCCGTCACGGGCCAGGGCAAATCGATCGACGTCAATGCAGGGCAGAAACTCACGCTGGACACCGCAGCCCAGGAGAACATCGAGCGTGAGCGCAAGGCCTGGGACAAAAAATGGTTGTTCGTCACCACCGAAACCTATGAAAGCAACACCACCACAACCCAGCACACACTGCAGGGCACGCAACTGAAAGCCGATGACCGCCTGGCGCTCAAGTCCGGCGGCGACATGCAACTGCAAGCGGCCACCCTGCAAGCCGGTGGCGCACTCGCCCTGGACAGCGCGGCCAACCTGAACATCGAAGCAGGCAAGGAGAGCGGACGTGTCGAGGAGCAGGTTCGCCATCGCAAGCATCTCTGGCGGGGTGACAGCGACAGTGACCACTATCAGGAAACCGCCAAAGCCAGCGATCTGCGAGGCGCCACGCTGACCGCCAAGGCCGGTGGCACGCTCAAGGTGCAAGGCAGCCACCTGCACAGCGAGGGCGATATGACCCTGGCCGCTCAGCAGGTCGAGATCACCACCACGGCCCTGGACAAGCGCGGCACGCAACGCGACTACCGCGGCGACCTGGTGTCCGGCAGCTTCTTCGGCGACCGCCAGGGCAAGGAGGACACCGCGCGGCAGGTCGCCGGGAGCACCATCACCTCGGGCGCCAACCTGAACGTCACCGCCGGGCAGGTCAGGGTCAAGGGCAGCACCATCGCCAGCGAAGGTGAATCGGTGCTCTACAGCAACAACGGCAACCTGGCGATCGAAGCAGACCACAACCGCTCCAGCACCACCGAAAAACAGAGCGACAGCAAGCTGTTCGGCCTGATCGGCCACGACCGCAGCCACAGCAGCCAGCAGGAAAAGGTGCTGGCGAGCGACGTCAGCTCGAAAAGCGACCTGCGCCTGGCCAGTGCCGAGGAACTGCGCATTGAAGGTGCCAAAGTCGAGGCTGGCAAACAGCTCAAGATCGAGGCCAAGGGCGATCTGATCGTCGAAAGCGCTCAAGCGCGCAGCGACAGCAAGACCGACGAACAGCAGCGCGCCCTCACCGCCCACGCCCGCCAGACCACCGAGGCCGACGGCGACAAGCCCGGTTCACGCCAGTATGAAGCCGGGGTCGGCTACGCAGTGGTCAACCGGCACAGCGAGCAACGCGCCACCGAGCAGGTCGCCAGCGAACTCAAGGGCGCGACGGTCGAGCTGCACAGTGACGCGCACTTGCAGGTCAACGGCTCGAAGGTCAAGGCCGATACCGACGACCTCAACCTGCAAGGGCAACAGATAACGCTTGGCGCCACCCGCAACGACCAGCAGACAGACACCCAGACCACCCACAGCGGCGGCAGCCTGGCCGTGACCGGCGGCATCGACCGGATCGGCAGCCACTTCGAAGGGCATCATCAGAAGGAGAACGTGCGTGAGCGCGACAGCAAGATACAACGCAGCGAATTGCAGGCGGGAGGCGATGTGAAGATCAACACAGGGACGCTGGTGACCGAGGCCGCACGCGTCGACGCAGGCAAGGCGTTGGTGGTCAAGGCCAAGGATATCGAGAACCGGGCGGTACAGGACGTGTACGAACGCGAGCAGCGCAATGACGACTGGCGCGGCACCCTTGGTGCCAGCCTCGAATACCGCGACCTGACCCGGCCGATCGAGCGCCTGGTACTTGGCGAGGAAGCTGCGCGCTTCCAGCAGGCCTCGCCCGAGGACGCGATGGTCGCGCCCAGTGTCGGCGGCGACATGACCGTGGCCCACCTCAAGCGTCTGGAAAACCAGCGCCGCGGTATCGCCCAGGTCACCGAGCTGTCCGGTGCCAGCGTCAAGGTCGAAGCCGAGCGCATCGACGATCAAGGCACGGCCTGGCGGGCCAATGAGGGCCTGCTGGCAATCACCGCCAACCAGCATCATCAACGTGCAGCGGTCGATGAGCAGTCGCGCCTCGTCGAACACTTGGCGGCTGGCGGTGACGTGCGAGTCGATACCAGCACAGGCAGCGACCTCAATGTGCGCGCCAGCGGTAAGGGTGGCTCGTCGAACAGCGAAGACAGCACCCGCAACGCCCGCGTCGGCAGCCTCTACGGGCAAACAGGCATCCAGGTCCAGTTGGGAGCCGACGGCCTGTACGAAGGTACGCGCATCAATGCTGGCACCGGCGATCTCAGCATCACCAGCAACGGCAAACTCCTGCTGAGCGCAGCGCACGACCAGCGCACCGAACAGCAGCGCCAGATCGACGGTAATGCCTGGGCCAAGGTGGGCAACCGCCCCGGCAGTACCGGCGTCGATGGCCGCGGTTACCTTGACCTGGCCGAACATCAGCGCCAGGACAGCAAGGCCCAGGTCGGCCAGATCGATGCCAAGGGCAAAGTGCTGCTCAGTAGCGGCGCCGATCTCGTCCTCGAGGGCACCCGCATCGGCAGCCGTGAAGCGCCGACTGGCGACATCGAGCTGAACAGCGCCGGCCTGTTACAGGTCAAGGCGGCACAGGACAGTCAGCAGGCCAGCGGTCACAAACTCGGCGGCGGGCTGGAGCTGGCGGCCACGTTCGGCACTGGCAAAGGCGGCGCACTGGGCGGCCACTTCGCCAACGGCAAGCTCGACGAGCAGGCAAGCCAGGCCGTCGATGCCCACTTCAACACTCAAGGCAAACTGCTGATCAGCAGCCGTGCCCGTGAAGATGTCGCCCTGCACGTGCAGGGTCTGCACGCCTCGGCCAGCGAAATCAAGCTGCACGCCGGCAACGGCGGCATGCTGGTCGAAGCTTCGGGCAACACTGAAAAACGCGACAATCTCGACATCACCGCCGGTGCCGGCTTCAGGCTCAACGGCGGCGAAACGCCGGACAAGGATATCCGTGGTCTGCACGGCCGGGTGCAGGTCAACCTCGACAAGCGCGACAACCAGACCTGGAATGCCAGCACCCTGCGCGCCGAGCGCATCGAGCTGGCGAGCCAGGGCGACACCCGGATCGAGGGTGCAAGCCTGGATGCACAGAAGGTTCGCGGCGATATCGGTGGCGACCTGTTGTTGGCCAGCCGCAAGGACAGCGTCGACACCCTCACCGTCAAGGCCGATGGCCGCCTGAGCCACGAGAAGAACCCCCAGGGTTATCTGGATGCTGCCGGCGCCCTCTCCGGCCCTGCGGTGGGCAAGGTCACCGAGAAAGTCGGCCCGACGTTGTCCAAGGTGGACCCAAAGCTCTCGCCGACGGTAAAGGTCGAGGTGTCCCACACCCAACGCGACACGGTGGCCCACCAGGCGAGGATCAAGGGCAGTGAAGGCGTCGAGTTGAACGTCGGCGGCCAGGCACGCCTGGTCGGGGCACGGATACAGTCCGGCGCTGGAGATGTCGATCTGCAAGCCCAATCGGTCAGCCGCGAAACGCTCACGGGCCGCGACTATCAACGCAATGTGTCGGTGGACTTCTCCAACTCACCGGTCGACATAGGGACGGCCATTGCCGAACTGTCCAAGAGCAAAGGCGCGGCGGACGGCGAAAATGCGCTGGACCTGGGGCTGCTGCGCACCAGTGGGCATAGCCGCAGTGAAGAGTGGGCATCGAGTGTCGGGAGCAAGGGCGGGCGCTGATCGTTGAGTGTGGGGCTTGTCTCGCGATAACAGTACCCCTGACTGGCACCGGCGATGCCGGTGATCGCGGGACAAGTCGCAGCGGCGAACCGACGCTCCCACAGGGGGTAGGCATGAGTGCCGGGTATCTTTGGCGTCTCCTAGGCGCGCATTGTTCGAAAATCCGAAAATACGCCTTTCCTGTAGCCCATTTCCCAAAGATACTCCTACCGCCTTTTTTCCGTTGCGGCCCCCTGGGCAGCGCTCTAGTCTCGGCGCGTCGTTGCACATCAACGACACAGCTTTGACAGGCTGTGACGGTAAATAGCGTATGGCCCGCCCTTGATGGCGGCTGTACGTGCGGGCACGCTTGCGTGCGCCGGAACTTTGCTATTTCCGCCGGTCTGTCAACCCACGTACAGCTGCCACCCTTCTGTTTGACAGCAGGTCGGTGGCCGCACATGAAGGTAAATAGCTATGTTAAAGATCGTCCCCGACCCACCCCACAACAACCACTCCCTCGAAGACACCATCATCCAAGCCACCGAGTACGCACTCTGCGCACAAACCGTGGCCCATCAAGCGGTCCTCCTCCAACCCAAGTCTCCCGTCTCGCTCCTGATAATGGCTGCCATTCATGAAATGGAAGCGCTGAGGATTTTGCTGGAGTCGGCTTTGATACAGGTTCAGATGCCGGCAGAGCCGCAGACGGCTCACTAAGCGGTTTTCAGGGAGATGAAAGGATGGATACCCGCGACACCACACCGAACACCACCGTCGGCAAAACACGGTTCTACCAAGGCAAGGGGCTGACCCAGCCGCTGTTCTGCATCGAGCCGGGCATCCCGTGCGAGCGTGCGCGTGAGCAGGCCTCGGAGTTGATGGGGTATGTGCGCGACATGACCTTGAGCGGGGTGATGGATGAGAACCCGCAACTGGTCTGGGCTTCGTATTACCTGAGCGCATTGGCCAAGGCATTGATGGACAATGCGGAGCTGGGGATGCGCCGGTAAAGGCGGGTTTATCGGATCTGGTGTTGAGTTGCTTTTGGGAGCGGCGGTTCGCCGCTGCGACTGGTCCCGCGATGGCAACACCGCGGCGGATGGCACCGGCTATGCCGGTGATCGCGGGACAAGCCCGCTCCCACAGGGATTGGGCAGGCCTTTAGATTTTGATCAAGACAGTTACTCCCACAGGGGTTGAACTGGTCTTTAGATTTTGATCAAGACAGGTGCTCCACAGGGATTGAACTGGTCTTTAGATTTTGAGCAAGACAATTACTCCCACAGGGATTGAGCTGGTCTTTAGATTTTGATCAAGACAGTTGCTCCACAGGGATTGGGCTGGCTTTCAGATTTTTGGATAAGGGCGTTGCTCCAGCAAGCAACAGGCAAGCTGGGATCTCAAGCTCTGCAACTACCACCTGAGCTGCCGCTCGCCCTTGGCAGTCTCCGGCGCCAGCCACTGGGCGCCGCGCAGCAAGGGCGTCAGCGCAGCATCAGGCTGGACTTCGAGTCCGACCCGGGCGCGTCGGGCCAGCAGGTCGGCGTCAAGGTCGAGTTGATGTTGGCCTTGCAGCGCCAACCCGCCCTGCAAACGCCAGTCACTGGCACAACGCATTGCGAGCCAGCCTTGCCCCAGATCCAATGACCACGGCGAGACCAGCGCCAGGTCGTTCACCTGCAAACGCCCCTCGGCACCGACGCACCGCTGCCACACACCCTGCACCGCGACACGCCCCTGCCAGTGCCCCGCCAGGCGATAAGCCAGCGGTACACTCGGCGCCGCTTCGAGCGCCTCGACATCCGCGCGCCAGCGCCAAGGCCAACCACTCAGCCGCGCCAACCAATCCTGCCCCTGATAACCCAAGCGGATTTGCGCCTGTAGGCGCCAGGGTTGCCACTGCCAGTTCAGCGGCCCGACATCACCCACCTGTTCGGCCTGCCCCTGCCAGAGGCTGCCGCTGACCGCCCGGCCTGGCACCAGCCAACTCGCCGGCAACTCGACCAGCAGCGTAACCACACACACCAGCATCGGCCACAACAGCACGCGCACACTCATGGCCGAACCTGCAGGTCGAAGCGCAGGCGCTTGCCCTGCTGCTCCATGCCCCACTGCAGCGGCTGCGCGCCCTCGCCCTGCAAAGCCTGCAACCACGCCAGCAGCGCATGCTCGTCCGTGACCGAGCCGCGTACCTGCCAGCGCTCATCCTGCGGCTCGATCTCCGTCAGCTCGATATGCCGGGCCTGAGCGGACTGGCGCAGGTGCTCCAGGCTCAACGCAGGCCCGCCCTCAAGACTGACCGCCACTTCGGCCAGCTCGCGCCACTGGCTCATCTCGGCCCAGCGTGCACCCACCTCACGCACCAGGATGACGATCAGCAACAGCGCGATCAGCCCCCAGGCCACGCGCATGCGCTGGCGCTGCGAAATTGCCCGGATCATGAACTGCTCCCCAGATCGAACACCGCGCCCTGAGCCTGCACCTGCACCGCAGCGCCGACTGCAGCGGCCATTTCATGCCACGGCGCCAACGTGCCCTCGCCGTCCAGTTGCAGATGCCAGCGCTGCCCATCGAAGCGCACGGCGCGCAAGCGCCACTGCGGATGCGCGTGCAACCAGGCCTGCAACTGCTCCTGCAAGCCGTCGAGCCGACGCAGACGCAAAGCCCGCTCGTCGTCGGCGTCACGCAGCCGTTTGAGCGCCTGCGCGGCCTGGCGCGGCGTAGCCTGCGGGCCGGTGACCGCCATCACCTGCTCGCGATACAGCTGGGCCTGACGCCATTGCTGGCTGCTCCACAGACCGCCCCAGACGGCGGCAAGCACCAGGCAAGCGGCGATCAAGCGCTTTTGCTGCCCCGTGACATTCAATGACCGGCGCGGGCGACGCATTTCCCGTAGCGTCGGCAAGGTATCGAGATCGGCAATCCGCTGAGGCCAGCGTCCATCGACCTGCTCAAGCACCTGGGTATCCCACGGCGCAGGTGCAAGGCCCAACACCTGAGGCCAAGCCAGCCAGTGTTCTGCGCCATCCTCGTCGACCCGCGCATACAAGGTCGACTGCTCCTGTCGCCATTGCCATCCACAACCACGGTCGCGCACCGGCAAAAGTTGGAACTGCGACCAGCAACGCTCCGCCTCCAGCCCCCATTCCACGCACTGGGCCAACCAGCCGTCGAGCCGTTCACGTGCCACCACCACCAGTCGCAGTTGCCCCGCCGCACGGCCGATGCATGCGCAGTGAACTTCATCGCTGCCTTGCAGCAGACGATCTTCCAGTAGCAGCGGCCATTCCTCCCGCTTGAGCCCGGGCGGGGCAGGCAACTGGAAAAGGCTGCATGCCTCGCCCGGCATCACCACGGCAACCCTGGCGCCCAGATTCTGCGGCGGGCGGCCCTGCCCTTCGTCACGCAGCACGCCGCTGTCCAGCAGGCACCAGTGCCAACCTCCGTCAGCCAGCGGACGCAAAAGCAACCAGGGCCGCGCTGGCGAGCGCCGCCTCCATTCAAACTTCATGAGCGCCCCCAGGGCAGGACGAATGTGCAGACATAAGGTGCTCCGTCACGCTGCAGATGCAGGCGCACGCCACGACCAGGGTGCGCCGGTTGATCGGAAGGCCAGGCCAGCCAACTGCCGCCCTGGAAATACAGGATGCTCATCTCGCTGACCCGCTCCAGGCGCTCGCGGACCACCCAGTGCGGCTTGTCGGCGGCGTAGAGATCGGCGGAGGTTTCCAGCAGCACGCGCTGCTCCCTGGGCTCGAAACGCAGGCGCTGACGCTGCAAGCGCGAACCCCCTTCGGCCTGGGGCCAGGCCGCAGCAGCGACCCACAGCAACTGCTGGTTTTGCGCCTGCCAATCGAGCCAGCGCGTGGCCAGCGGCAGGCGCTGCTCGTACACCTTGCGCAGCACCGGGCTGTCGAACCGGCGCTCCAGCGCCAGGCAGAACTCCAGCACGCCGGGCTCGTTCTGCTGGTCGGCGAGACGCTCGCGCACCGTGAGCCAGCCATGCACCAAGGCCGCCAGCAGGATGCCCAGCACGGCGGTGAGCGCCAGCGCGACCATCAACTCGATCAGGGTCAGCCCCGCCTGACGCTTCATGGGCGCTCCAGAAACAGGGTGTACAAGCCCAGCGGCACGCGCTGATCGCGGTCGGCGAACAGGCGCAGCTCGCCACGGCGCAGATCGCGCACGCCGGTGTTGCGCAGTTGCAGGTCCCAGTGGCACACCTGCCCACCCTTGCGCAGCTCCCCGGTAGTGCGATTGCTGCCCGGCCAATACTGCTCGACGGCAAACCGTGCCTGCAGCTCGCGGGCGCACAGGGCGCCAAGGCGGTGCTGTTGTACGCCGTCCTGCACCGCCAGGCGCTGGCGAAGTACCTGGCTGGTGATCACCGCCAGCACCGCGGCGATACCGAGCGCCACACTGACTTCGAGCAAGGTGAACCCACCCTGGCGGCGCTTCATGGCAGCACCGCGACTTGCAGCCGCCCTTCGCGGCCCCAGCTCCAGCGCTGGCCACCTTCGGCACTCCGCCAGTTCACCTTGCCGGGCCTTGCCCAGCCTTCGGGGGTGAACACCAGTTGCGGCGCTGCTGCGCCTGGCCAGTCTGGGCGCAGGTCCTGGGGCCAGTCACCCAGCGTGACCGGTTCCACCACCCAGCCGGTGCCGTCATGGCGAACGAACTCAGGACGCTTGCCGTTCCAGCGCAGGCCACGCAACTGGCCGGTGTGGCGCGCCACGGCAGACTGCTCGCGGGTCGCGGCAAACAGCCGCTGCATGGCCTGGTCGACCCGCGTACGACCGTTGTCGAGCCAGGCCACGCTCAAGCCGCTCATCAGCCCGGCGATGGCCAGCACCACCAGCAGTTCGAGCAGGCTGAAGCCGCGCTGGGCAGGCAAGTCAGAGCTCCCAGTTGCCCAGGTCGGCATCCAGCCCTTCGCCACCGGCCACGCCATCGGCGCCGAGCGAATAGACATCGACACGACCATGCTCGCCCGGCATGCGGTACTGGTACGGCGTGCCCCACGGGTCTTCCGGCAGGCGACGGATGTAGCCATCGCTGCGCCAGGCACGCGGCACCGGCTCCTGGGCCGGTTTCTTCACCAATGCAGCGAGGCCTTGCTCGCTGCTGGGAAAGCGCAGGTTGTCGAGGCGGTACATATCCAGTGCCTGCTCGAGGGTGGCCAGGTCAGCCATCACCTTCTGGCGCATGGCCTTGTCCTGGTTGCCCAGCACGCTGGGCGCGACCACCGCGATGAGCAGGCCGATGATGAAGATCACCACCATGATCTCCATGAGGGTGAAGCCGCGCTGACGCTTGGCGCGATACTGCATGCAAAGACTCCTTTTCACAGTTGCAGACCCTGGTTGAGCTGCATGATCGGCAACAGCACCGCCAGCACGATGAACAGCACCACGCCGCCCATCACCAGGATCATCAGAGGTTCGAAGAGCGCCATGGCGGTGTCGACCTGGCGGGCGAAGCCGCGCTCCTGGTCGTCGGCCACGCGCTCGAGCATGTCGGCCAGGGTGCCGCTGGCCTCGCCGCTGCCGACCATGTTCACCAGCAGCGGTGGAAACTGGCCGCTGGCATCCAGCGCCCGATGCAGGCTGGTGCCGCCCTGGACCTGCAGGCGCACCTGCTCCAGGGCCAGGCGGATGCGCTGGTTGGCGACCGTTTCGCTGGCCACCTGCAGGGCTTCGAGCAGGGCCACGCCACTGCCGCAGAGAATCGCCAGGCTGCGCGCCAGCCGTGCGCTCTCCAGCACTTGCAGCAGGCTGCCGATACGCGGCAGGCGCAGCAGCAGGTCGTCGCGGCGCAGGCGCCAGTGCGGCTTGCGCAACAGCCAGCCGCTCAACAGCGTCAGCGGGAGCGCTGCACCCAGCAGCCAGGGGCCGGCACTGGCCAGGCCCTGGCTGATGGCGATCAGAAGCGAGGTGATCAGCGGCAGCGCCTGCCCGGAATGGGCGAACTGCTCGGTCAGCTTGGGCACCACGAACGTCATCAGACCCACCACCACCGCCAGCGACACGCCCATCAGCACGCAGGGATAGATCAGCGCAGTGCGCGCCTTGTGCTGTTGGCGCTGGACCTGCTCCAGGTGATCCGCCAGGCGCGTCAAGACCTGCGCCAGGCGCCCGGAGCGCTCGCCCGCTTCGACCAGTGCGCAGTACAGCCCGGTGAACGGCGCGCCTTGCCGGGCAAGGCTGCGGGCCAGCCCCAGGCCTTCGGCAAGCGCGCCGCGCACCGACACCAGCACGGCCTGCAAGGCGGGCGCGCGCAGTTGCCGTTCGAGCGTGGCCAGGGCATCGACCAAGGGGATGCCAGCGCCGGTCAGCGTGGCCAATTGGCGGGTCAGCTCGCACAGCTGGGCACGGCTCAGACGCTGACGGCGCGGTTGCCGCAGGCTGCCTTCGTGGCGTTGCAGCTTGCGCGCGAACAACCCCTGCTCACGCAACAACTGGCGGGCATGGCGCTCGCTGTCGGCCTGCACGCTGGCCTTGTGCGGTTTACCTGCCAGGTCCAGGGCCTGGTAGCGATAGGTCGGCATGCTCAGCCCTGCACCACACGCAGCACTTCGGCCAGGCTGGTCTCGCCACGGGCCAGGCAGTCGCTGGCCATGGCCACCAGGCTCTGCCGACGCGTGGCCAGGTGCGCCTGCATCGTCACTTCGCTGGCGCCCTCATAAAGCAGGGCGACCAACCCTGCATCCAGCTCGATGAACTCATACAGCCCCAGGCGCCCGACATAACCGCTGCCCTGGCAACTGTCGCAGCCCACGGGGTGGTGGGTGGCGTGCAACGCTGCCAGTTCCGGCCACAGACGCCGCTCGGCGGCGAGCAACGGGCGCGGCTCGGCACAACTGCACAGGCGTCGGACCAGGCGCTGGGCCAGCACCCCGCGCAGGCTGGAAGCGATCAGGAAAGGCTCGATGCCCATGTCACGCAGGCGCGTCACTGCACCGACGGCGCTGTTGGTGTGCAGGGTCGAGAGCACCAGGTGACCGGTCAGGCTGGCCTGCACGGCGATCTGCGCAGTCTCCTGGTCGCGGATCTCACCGAGCATGATCACGTCCGGGTCCTGGCGCAGGATCGCGCGCAGGCCGGTGGCGAAAGTCAGCCCGGCACGCGGGTTGATCGCGGTCTGGCCGATACCGGCGATGGCGTACTCCACCGGGTCTTCGACGGTGAGGATATTGCGGCTGCCATCGTTGAGGCTGTTGAGGCTGGCATACAGCGTGGTGGTCTTGCCGGAGCCGGTGGGGCCGGTGGACAGCACGATGCCATTGGGCCGCGCCAGGCACGCGCGCAGGCCCTGCAAGGCCGCGGCGGGCATGCCGAGGTTGTCCAGCGCCAGCAGGCTGGCCTGCTTGTCGAGCACGCGCATCACCACGCGCTCGCCGTGGATGCCGGGCAGCGTCGAGACTCGCACGTCCACCTCGCGCCCGGCGGCGCGCAGGGTGATGCGTCCGTCCTGGGGCTGGCGTTTCTCGGCGATGTCCAGGCGCGCCATGACCTTGATCCGCGACACCAGCATGGCCGACAGCGCACGCGGCGGGCGCAGCACCTCGCGCAGATGCCCATCGACGCGCAGGCGCACCACCAGGCTCTGCTCGAAGGTTTCGATGTGGATGTCCGAGGCACGCAGGCGCAGGGCCTGGCCGAACAGGCCGTTGATCAGGCGGATCACCGGGGCTTCGTCGTCGCTTTCGAGCAGGTCTTCGATGCGTGGCATTTCGCTCATCAGACTGTCGAGGTCAACCTGCTCGCCGATGCCCTCGATCAATGCCGCGGTAGCCGAGTCGGCAGCCTGGTAGAGCTGGCCAAGGCGCTCGTCGAAAGCGGCGCGATCGAGGCGCTCCAGGCGCAGTGGCTGGCCATGCACGCGCAGCAGCTCTTGCACCTGGTCGCTGTCGGCATCCTCGCGCAACCATAGCTGCCAGCCCTGATCGTCCGGGGCCATGGCAACGCCAGCCTGACGCGCCAGGCGATAGCCGAGCATCACCAGTCACCGCCTTCAAGCCGCGCGCGGCTGGCCGGAAACGCCTTGAGCAAGGCGCCACCTTCGGCGAGTTCCGGCATCTGCAAGGCGGTGTCCTGCTGCAGGCTGCGGTACTTTTCCTGGCTCAGCCCGGCAAGGCTCGGCCCGTCGCGCATGATCCGCGGGCGGATGAACACCATCAGGTTCTGCTTCACGTTGCGGTTGCTGTCGGAGCGGAACAAGCGACCCAGCACGGGGATGTCACCGAGCAACGGCACGCGCTGGTTGCTGGTCGTGGATTCGTCGCTGATCAGGCCACCGAGAATCACCAGGCCATTGTCATCGACCATGACCTTGGTCTTGATCTCGCGCTTGTTGGTGATCACATCGCTGGCGGCGCGCGAGTCGGCGATCGAGGACACTTCCTGGACGATGTCCAGGCGTACGCTGTTGTCGCTGTTGACCTGCGGCTTGATGCGCAGCTTCACCCCCACCTCCTTGCGTTCGATGGTCTGGTAGGGGTTGGCGTTGTTCTGGGTCACCGAGCCGGTGACGAAGGGCACCTCCTGACCGACCAGGATCGACGCCTCGGCGTTGTCCAGGGTCAGCAGGGTCGGGGTCGACAGCAGGTTGAACCCGCTCTTGCCCTTGAGCGCATTGATCAGCATGGCGAAGTTGAAACCGCCGCCGAAATGGCCGATGCCGGCGGTGGCGCCCGTGGTGGCCGAGAGCAGTTTGCCCAGTTCCTTGTTGTCGCCGCTGGCAGCAGCGCCCGCGATGCTGGCGATGTTCACGCCGTTGCTGCCGAAGTTGACGATGCCGGCGCCGAACTTCTCGTCGGCGAACAGCCACTGCACGCCGAGCTCCTGGGCGCTGCTGTCGGACACCTCGGCGATGATCGCCTCGACCACCACCTGGGCGCGGCGGATATCGAGTTGCTCGACGATGTTGCGATAGGCCGCAAGCTCGCTGTCAGGGCCAACCATGACCACCGCGTTGGCGCCTTCTTCATACTCCAGGCGCACGCCAGCATCGCTGGCCGTGCGTACCGGCGCCTCCTTGGCTTCGCCTGCGGGCGCATCGGGCACCCCGCCGTCCTGGCCGAGACCGCGCAGCACCTTGACCACTTCCGCAGCATTGGCGTGACGCAGGTAGATCACCTGGGTGTTGCTGCTGTGCAGGTTGTCGCTGGGCCGGTCGAGTTGACCAAGCAGCGCACGCACGCGCTCGCGGCTGTCGGCGCTGCCGCGCACCAGCAGCGCATTGCTGCGCGGGTCGGCCACCACCTGGGCACTGTCGGCGCCCTGCTCGCGGGCCAGCAGGCGGGTGACCAGGGGCGCGGTGTCGGCGGCGCTGGCATGCTTGAGTGGCATCACCTGCAAGGGTTCGTCGCTGACCTGGTCGAGCTGGCGTAGCAGCTTGTCGATGCGCTCCAGGTTGCTGCGCCAGTCGGTGACCACCAGCAGGTTGGCGGCAGGGTATGGGGTGATCACCCCGACGCGCGGGTCGATCAGCGGCTTGAGGATGCCGAGCATCTGTTCGCTGGCGGCGTTGCGCACATTGAATACTCGGGTCGCCACGCCGTCGCTGCCCTTGCTCTGTTTGCCGGCGTTCTCCACCGGCACCGGCTCCAGGCGCGCGGCCTGGTCGGGGACGATCTTCACGCTGCCGTTGGGCAGGTCGACGGCGGCAAAGCCCTGGGCACGCAACTGGGCGAGGAAGATGTCGTAGATGGCTTCGGCGTCGTGGCGATCGACGGTGCGTACCGTGACCTTGCCGGTGACCCGCGGATCGACGATGAACGTGGTGCCGGTGATGCGCGAGACGCTGTCGATGAACTCGCCCATGTCGGTGTCGACGAAGTTCACCTCGTATTGGGGCACGCCCTCTTCGTCGACTTCAGGGTCTTCGGCCCACGCCTGCGCAAAGCACAGGCCAAGGCTCAGCACGCAGGCCACAGCGTATCTTGCGATCATTGCTCATCCTTGCCGCTTGAAGCCGGTCACGGCAGGCCGTGGCGGCCAGGGCAGGCGCTCGCGCCGCCCCTGGTTGTCGAAAATCAGGCCATCGGCATCGATGTCCTGCAGCACGATCCCTGGCGCCAGGCGCTGGCCGCGGCCCAGGGTGCGAACCTGCTGGCCGAAGCGCAGCACCACCACGGTGGCGGAGAGCGGCTCGGCCTTGAGCCCGCCGAGGTATTGCAGGGGCAGGCGCGTCAGGGGAATGCCGCCCTCTTCGGGTGGCGCCTGCCAGTGACCGGCCATCAGGCCTGGCAAGGTGGGTGTCTGTTCGCGCGGGACACTGAGCGGTTGCGGCTGGCGACTCAGTTGCAGGATGCACTGGGCAACGAGCCAGCCGGCCAGGGTCAGCAGCAGCACGTTGGGCAGGCGCGCCAGCCCGATCACGAGGCCACCTGGCGCGGATGCCACCCCGGATGCCCCTGCACATAGCGCACCTGGGGCAGTTGCAGCGACGCCAGTTGCCAGTTCGGCTCCTGGCGCGCCAGCCAGGCCTCGACCTTCTGCCACAGCGGCTCGCCGGCCTGGGCATCGAAGTGCAGGCCGAAGGTGCGGCACAGGCCCTGCACCGTGGGCAGCCCGGCGACACGCTTGCCCATCGGGCTGTAGCTGACCTGCCAGGCGTGGCCCTGCCAGCGCGGCAGGTCCTGGCTGTTGTCGAGCAGCAGCGGATCGCCGAACAACTGCTCGGCGGCATTCTCCAGCACCTGTTCCACCTGGCGCGCAGGCGCCTCGACCACCGGCGCCGGGTAGCCGCCGGTGAGGCTGATCAGGTGCTCGCGGGTGATCGCCTGGCCTGCTGGCAGCGGATGGTCGTAACGCAGGCCCGGCAATAGCACCGGCATGCTCGAGTCGTCGGCCAGGGCCTGGTGCAGGAGACGGTCCCAGCTGCCGCCACGGGTGTCACGACGCCACAAGGGCTGCGGCGCACGGGCCAGCGGCTGGTCGAGCCAGGCGGCATGACCGGCGCGTTGCTGGCGCAGCGTGCTGCGTAACTGGCTGGCACGCGCCTGGGCAGTGGGCGAAAGTTGATCGTCGAAAGCGGGTACGAAGCGCGCCTCGAATCGCCACTGCCCTGCTGTGTGCTGACAGCGCAGGCGATAGACGCCACTGGCGCGACACCCGGCGAACAGCACCGGCACCTTGCGCCCCGACGCTTGCGTGACAGGTACCGGAGTCGGCCACAGATCCTGGCCACGGGCACACAGCAGCACATCGATGTCGTCGATCCGCTCGGCAAGCCACAGGCCAGGGCCAGTGCCAACATCCGCCAGGGCGACCACCAGGTCGGCCTCGCGCCGCGCTTGTTGGAAACTTGGCAGCAATGATTGGTACCACTGCTTGAGCGAGGCTTTCTGATCCTGGGCGTAAGGGTCAGTCACACCGACCACCGCAATGCGCACGCCGCCGCGCTCGAACACGCGCAGGGGCTCGACACCCAGGCCCTTGGCCTGTTCAGCGCCAAGACCAGCGCCGAGGGTGATCGCAGGGGACTGGCGATAGAGGGCGGCGCAGCGTTGCGGCCACAGCACGCGCTCATCGCTGCTCACACGCACGTCGCTGGCCAGCATCCGGCTGCCTTGCACGCCACTATCGCCTTGGGTCAGGTAGGCCAGGCCGCTGCCATTCCAGTTCTGGCCGTTCTCCAGGGTCAGGCAGCGCTCGGCGCCGGCCTCGTTGCGCATCTGCTCCATCAGTGCGGCCAACACGGCATAACCGCCGAGGCGCGCCTGGCTGGCCTGGCCGGCATCGAGCAATGGCGCGAGCTCGGCATGGCCGCTACTGGCATGGCTGCCGGTCATCCATGGAGCACGCCCCAGATGGCTGACCGGCCCCAGGCGCGTGGCAGGCACCACTGGCAGGCCAGGCTCGCGGGCATCAAGGGTGTCGGCGACATAGAGCAGTTCGAGCGAGGCATCGCCGCCGCGCTGACCGGGGATCGCGGAGCAGGCGCCCAACAAAGGCGCCAAGGCGCCGACGCCCATCCAGCCAATCACTTCGCGTCTGCGCACACTGCTCGCCATCGACCCCGCCATCCCTAACCTGAGTTCACGTTCGGCCCCGGATATTGGGGTGGCTGCGTGACAGTTTGATGGCAGAAATCCGACAACCGATGCGGTAAAGCTCTGACAAATCTTGTTACTAATAGCGCTAGGTTTTAAAACCCCGTTAATATTTTTGCCAATCAATCATCACACTTGCCCCCTAAAGTCGCGGTTCCTCTTACTCAGCCATTACAAGGACACCCTGATGAGTCGAGAAACCGGCGATAACCTGGACCGGAACCAGAGCGGCAACCTGCCGATGGCCAGTGTGATGGATACCTACCTGAGCCGTCGTACCGTGATGCGCGGCAGCCTCGGCGCGGCCATCGCGATGATCGCAGGCACCGGCCTGACCGCCTGTTTCGACGGTGGTGGCGGCAGCTCCCATCACGATGATCCGGTCACCGAGCCGCCTGTGACCGAACCGCCAGCCAAGCTCAAGCTGGGCTTCCAGTCCATCGCCGGTTCGCGCACCGACGCTTGCGTCATTGCCGCCGGTTACAGCGCCTACGTGATCGCGCCGTGGGGCACGCCGCTGAACAGCAACGGCAATCCGTGGAAGTCCGACGGCAGCAATACCTCGACCGACCAGGCCAACGCGATGGGCATGAACCATGACGGCATGCACTTCTTCCCCATCAACGGCAGCTCCGACGATGGTTTGCTGGCGATCAACTTCGAATACATCGAAGCCGACGCGCTGCACCCGAACGGCCCGACCACCGATGGCACTGGCAAGCGCCCGGTCGAGGAAGTGCGCAAGGAGATCAACGCCCACGGCGCCGGCGTGGTGCGCCTGAGCAAGGTCAACGGCCGCTGGCAGGTGATGCAGAACGACCCGCTCAACCGCCGCTTCACCACCGCTTCGCTGATGGACATCGCCGGGCCCCTGCGCGGCACCGATCACGTCAAGACCAAGTTCTCGCCGACCGGCACCCAGGCACGCGGCACCAACAACAACTGCGGTAACGGCTATACGCCGTGGGGCACGTACCTGACGTGCGAGGAAAACTGGCCTGGCATCTTCGTCAACAAGGGCGTGCGCCCGGCAGACCAGGTGCGCATCGGCGTCAGTGCCAGCAGCGGCCAATACAAGTGGGAGACGGCTGCCGGTGATGCCAGCGAGGTCAACGGTGAGTTCACCCGCTTCAACGTGACCCCGACCGGCGCCAGCGCCACCGACGACTACCGCAACGAAGCCAGCACTTACGGCTACATCGTCGAGATCGATCCGTACAACAGCGCCACCCTGGCGGTGAAACGCACCGCCCTTGGTCGCTTCCGCCACGAGGGCTGCTGCCCGGGCCTGGCGGTCGCTGGCAAGCCGCTGGTGTGGTACACCGGCGACGACTCGAACAACGAGTACCTGTACAAGTTCGTCTCCGACGCCGTCTGGGATCCGGCCGACGCCACCCCGGCCGACCGCCTGGCCACCGGTGCCAAATACATGGACAAGGGCAAGCTCTACGTGGCCCGCTTCAATGCCGACGGCAAGGGTGTGTGGCTGCTGCTGGACGTTGCCACCCCCACCACCGCCGGCAGCACGCTGGGTGCACTGTACGGCGACCTGCCGGGCATCATCCTCAACACCCGCGGTGCGGCTGACGCGGTCGGCGCCACGCCGATGGACCGCCCTGAGTGGACCGCCGTCAACCCGCTCAACGGCGATGTCTACCTGACGCTGACCAACAACAGCGCGCGTACCGCCGCCAAGGTGGATGCGGCCAACCCCCGCGGCCCGAACCGTCACGGCCACATCATCCGTTGGCACGACAGCGACGATCACAAGAGCTTCACCTGGGATATCTTCGTGTTCGGCGCCAACGCCGCCGGTGCACCGGATATCAACCGCTCGGGCCTGACCGAACTGAACCAGTTCGCCAGCCCCGACGGGATGAGCTTCGATAGCCGCGGGGTGCTGTGGTTCGAGACCGACAACGGTGAGACCACCTTGACCAGCTACACCAATGACCAGTTGCTGGCGGTGATCCCGACCGACCTGGTCGATGCCACCGGCAAGCAGATTCCGGTCAACGCGCAGAATCAGGTGGACCTGCGGCGCTTCTTCGTCGGCCCTAACGGCTGCGAGGTGACGGGGATCAGCTTCACGCCGGACAACAAGACGCTGTTCATCAACATCCAGCACCCGGGCAACTGGCCCTATACCGACAAGGCGACGGATGTGACACCTGCGGGGAGCCGAGTGCGACCACGGGCGTCTACCGTGGTGATTCAGCGCAATGATGGCGGTGAGATCGGAACGGCCTGATCCGGAGCCTGTAGTCCGCGGTGCTCAAAGGCCGCGGATTGCCTGCCCAGCTCACCCTCGCCGGGGCCGCCTTGCGGCCCCATCTGGCTTCGGCGCTTGAACGCTAGAACACTGGCTCGCGCCCGCGAATCCGAACCTGTTGCGCCGGCACCCGCGCATGCCACTGCACCACCCCCAACGCCTCGACCTGAAACTGGCTGCGCACCACTCGCCCGTCTTCCTCGAACGAAAGCTGCAACAGGAAGAACCCGCTGTTGAGCAACAATCCCTCGCTCAACCGAGCAAAGCTCTCGTCATCCAAAGCGCCCAGTGCCTGGCGTAACCCTCCCGCATCGACATAACCCGACGCCGGCCGATTGGTGATGATCCGGCTGAGCAGCGAGCGGGAAAAATGCCCCTCGTAGAGCGCCTCCAGCAACGGCAGGTGCTCAAGGTTCAAGGCATTGGCATTGAGCCGCCAACCGCTGGTCTGCGGCAATGCGCACAGCATCGGATAGCGCCCCTGGCGCCCGGCATCGGGCTCCAGCAGCAGGTTCAACTCGCTCGGGTCGAGCATCGCCTGGTTGGCCGCCAGACGTGGTGGCTGCTGGCGCAGGTACTGGCCGCTCTCGGCACCTTGCAGGCGGGTGTCGCTGTCAGCGTCCAGCCAATCGGCCAGGGCGTCGACCAATCGCTCGGCAGCCATGTCGTCGCCGAGCAATCGACGCAACTGGCGCTCGGCACGCTCGGCGTCTTCCCCCAGCAAGGCATTGACGTTGAAGCAGGTGTGCTGGTCGCGCACCTGCAGGCGCGCCTTGCCTGCACCAAAGTCATACTCCAGCGCCTGGCCGCGTAGGGCCTGCCAGAAGAGTGGACTGGCGCGCCAGGTCGGATCGCGCAGGGCCTGGCTGGCATAGGCAAGGCCAGCCTGCTCCATCGCCCGCACCTGCACGCGCTGGCGCAGCAAGCGCGTCTCATCGACCTGCCGACGCCCCTCCTCCACCAGCCAGGCCAGGCCCGCTGCAAGCATCGCCAGCGCCACCATCACCATCAGCAACGCTGCACCCTGTTGTCGCCCACCACCCATTGCACCGCGCCTCGTCATCCGTGGAGGCGCCAGTCAACACGGTGCGTGTTGCAAGCACATGGCAACGTTTCCCGACAGTCACGTTGGCGTCATCTGAAGCAGGCAGGATTGGCCTTCCTTTTCATGACCTTACAGGAGTTCTTGCACATGGGCGGTATAGGCATCTGGCAACTGGTGATCGTGCTGCTGATCGTTTTCCTGCTGTTCGGCACCAAGCGCCTCAAAGGCCTGGGCAGCGATGTCGGCGAAGCGATCCAGGGTTTTCGCAAGTCGATGGGCGGTGACGACAACAGCAGCGCATCACCCAACGCACAGGTTCAACAGCAGCAGCCAACGGATCGCCAAGGCTGATGTTCGAGATCGGTTTCAGCGAACTGCTACTGGTTGGCGTCGTCGCTCTGCTGGTCCTGGGGCCCGAACGCCTGCCGGTGGCGATGCGCACCGTCGGGCGCGGTCTTGGGCAGGCGCGGCAGGCAATGAATATGCTGCGCGCCCAGGTCGAGCGGGAAATCGACATGCCAGCCCTGGACGATGCGGCGCTGCGCAAACTGGAGCAGGACATCCGCCAGGGTGTCAGCCTCGATGAAGCACCCGCCAGGGAACGTTCATCATGAGCTTCGCTGTCCACGGAAGGTCGGCAATGCCGCTGACCGAACACCTGCGAGACGTGCGCAAGCGCCTGGTGCGGTGCCTGCTGGCCATCGCCCTGGCGTTCGCTGTGTTGTTCCCCTTCGCCCAAACCCTCTACACCCTGGTCTCCGAGCCGCTGCGCCGCTTCCTGCCCGAGGGCGCGAGCATGATCGCAACCAGCGTCACCTCGCCGTTTCTCACGCCCTTCAAGCTGACGGCCATGTGCGCGCTGTTCATCAGCATGCCAGTGCTGCTGCATCAGGCTTGGGGCTTCATCGCGCCGGGGCTGTATCGGCGGGAGAAACGCATAGCACTGCCGCTGCTGGTGTCGAGCATCCTGCTGTTCTACGGCGGCATGGCGTTCGCGTTCTTCCTGGTGTTTCCGATGATGTTCGGCTTCTTCGCCAGCGTGACCCCCGAAGGCGTGGCAATGATGACCGACATCAGCCAGTACCTGGACTTCATTCTCGCCCTGTTCCTGGCGTTCGGCCTGGCATTCGAAATTCCGGTGGCAACCTTCATCGTGGTCTGGGCAGGCCTGACCGATGTTGCCAGCTTGCGCCGTAGCCGGCCCTACGTGATCGTCGGCTGTTTCGTGGCCGGTATGATCCTCACGCCTCCTGACGTGTTTTCCCAGACCATGCTCGCCATCCCGATGTGGTTGCTGTTCGAGATCGGCCTGCTGGCCTGCGGGTCCCTTCAAAACCGCACCCGCCTTTCGTAACGCCTACAGCGGGAGGCGTTGCCTGCTCCCTCTTGCACCACGCGGCTCACATGCTGGGGACTCCGTCAAATGATGAGTCCCCAGCATGATCCCACTACGCCTGCACACCCGCTTCGCTCTTGATCGACTCACCGAAATCAGCCGGCCACTCTCAGCACAGGCCTTCCGCGAAATGCTCATCCCTGTGTTCGGTGACGACCTGCCAGACAGTTGCTACCAGCAGTTGCAGGACGCACTGCGCGACGGCACGCTGAGCAACCCTGTACACCAGGTGAACCCACAGGTGGCAGGCAAAGCCTGCTACGACAATGCCACGCGTATCATCCACCTGCACCCCGAGGTGATCGCTACCGCGATGCTGCAGCCACAGGCGGCCTGTGAACTGGCGACCATCCTGCTGCACGAGTTCGGTCATCACCTGGACAACCTTCTGCGCCAAGACTTCGCGAAAGGCCTGGACGATGGCTTTGCCTCGATCGCCGAGGATGCAGAACTCGAGGAAGGTGCGCGCTTCGCCTACCTGATCGGTTGCATGGAGTCAGGCCCAAGCGGGGAGCTGCAGATCGCCCAACTGACCGAAGCAGGCCGAACCATCACCCTGCGAGCCGATGACCAGGCCATGCGCCTGTTCATCCGCCAGAGCCAGGATGAACAGGCGCAACGCGCCAACACCCATGAAGGCAGCACCGAGGGCTTTTCTGCGGGCAAGGGCGACAAGAAAAACCCTGAAATGTCCTGGGGGCATGAGTCGATCGAGGAAGACCTCAAGTACGCCGGGTTCAATGAGCAACAACGCAAGGCGATCTATTTCGGCAACTGGTTGCGCGACTACTCGCAGTTGCTCGATCCCAAGCTGGTCCGCGCCGAGGACGCGCCCAAAGAGTTCCCGCGCAAGCTCTCCCGGAAAGTCCTGACCCAACTCGTAGACCTGCTGGCGCTCAAGGCATTTCCCAGCCTGCAATCCACGCCGCAAGAGCGCGCGCACTACGTGGTCACACCGCAGATGCTCGGGGTGTATCGTCCTACCGAGCACATCGACAATCCCTACAACCCCAACCCGTCAGCGACTGATCCAAGCACCATCGATGCAGACTTCGAGCCGCCTGTCGCACAGGACGATCCGCGGTTGCAGGTCGATCCGGATACGTCCATGAAGCGCCACATCTTCAGTTCGGTCGATTACATGTGCGAACGACTACGCGAGGCAATGGCGGCGGGCCCGACCCCTGAGGGCCTGCGCGAATTCGGTGCAGCACTGCACGTGCTGGAAGATTACTTCGCCCACTCCAACTACGCCGAATTGAGCCTGCACAAGCAGGGTCACGACACGGTACTGACCTGGACCGCACAAGCCGACTGCAAGCACGGCTGGCCCATCGTCACCGGCATGTTCGCCGGCAGCGATGTGATAGCCAGCCTGGCCGAGCCGATGGCCAATGCACTCTTCGCCCCCTCCGGCGACTTCGAGAACATCACGCCAGGGCAGCGCTCGGACACTGAACTGGCGCTGCTGATCCTGCTTCAGGACCACCCCGATCCGCAGTGGCAGGAATACCTGAACACCGCACTGGAAGTTCGCGACACGTTGGCGGACCTCCCAGGGTTCAATGTGGCGAGGCGCATTTCCTGGATCACGGGCTCACCGCTGCGCCTTGCAACCGACCTGCCCAAGGTTGGCTACCGGGCCATCCTCAACCTGATCGGCAACTCGGTCGACGATATCCAGACGTACAGAATGGGCAATCCCATGCTCACCGGCTCGACCAATCCGACCCACTCCCAGCTTGCCAAGGACCATGACGTGCATCCGCTGCATACCCTGGCCACCCTGATGGCCCGGGTTGCAGTGCGCGATGTCGGTTTCGCCATGTTCAAATACTGGGAGGGGGGGCGGTTGCGCGATCCGGTCAAGATAGCGCGCAGCTACTTTACCCACCCCAATGACAGCGAATGGCAGGACGAACTGGTCAGCAAATGGGCAAGCGAGCATCCCAAGGAAATCCAGAAATCCAGCGACCCTGCTGTCTTCGAAGCGCTCAACCACGATCATGAGGCGCCAGCGGTGGATGAAAGCGCTTGGGAACGTCTGAAAGGACTGTTCAGTTAAAACCTGTAGAAACGACAAGCCCCGGCAGAAGACTGCCGGGGCTTGTCGATTTGCAGCAGCAAAATTTCAGCGCACTCAGATATCCAGCAAAGGCCAGACCTCATACGCCGGCGTTTCATAAGGGTGGCTCTGCTTCAATGCGGCGACCACCTGGCGAACCTGCTCATCGGCCACCACCAGCTCCACCTTCCACTCCTCCACCACCTCGACCTGGCCCACCTGCCCGAGGAATGGCTGACTGCCATCCAACGGGCGGAACTGACCCTGGCCAAGCGTCTGCCAGGCACAGTGATCGTAGTCACCGATACGTCCGCCTCCAGCGGCGAACACGGCGGCCTTGACCACCTCGACATGGCTGGCGGGGACGAAGAAGGCGAGCTTGTGCACCGCTTAGTTCACCCACACCCGCGCGTTGCGGAACATGCGCATCAGCGCAGCGTCTTCCTGCCACTCATCCGGACGCCAGGAGTTCTGCACGGCACGGAACACACGCTCAGGGTGCGGCATCATGATGGTGACGCGACCGTCGCGGCTGGTGAGACCGGTGATGCCCCGTGGCGAACCGTTCGGGTTGGCCGGATACTGCTCGGTGACCTTGCCGTGGTTGTCGACGAAACGCAGGGCCACGCAACCGGAAAGGTCGGCTTCCAGCAGTGCCTCTTCGCTGGCGAACTCGGCATGGCCTTCGCCGTGGGCGATGGCGATCGGCATGCGCGAACCGGCCATGCCCTGCAGGAAGATCGAGTTGGACTTCTGCACCTCGACCATGGCTACACGCGCTTCGAACTGCTCCGAGCGGTTGCGCACGAAGTGCGGCCAGTACTCGGTGCCCGGGATCAGCTCGTGCAGGTTGGACATCATCTGGCAACCGTTGCACACGCCCAGGGCGAAGCTGTCGGTACGCTCGAAGAAGGCCTGGAAGGCGTCGCGGGCACGGCTGTTGAACAGCGCCGACTTGGCCCAGCCTTCACCGGCGCCCAGTACGTCGCCGTAGGAGAAGCCACCGCAGGCGACCAGCCCCTTGAAGGCTTCGAAGTCGACGCGACCGGCGAGGATGTCGCTCATGTGCACGTCGATCGCGGCAAAGCCTGCACGGTCGAAGGCTGCAGCCATCTCGACCTGGCCGTTGACGCCCTGCTCACGCAGGATCGCCACTTGCGGACGCACACCCTTCTTGATGTAGGGCGCGGCGACGTCTTCGTTGACGTCGTAGCCGAGCTTGACCGACAGGCCTGGATTGTCCTCTTCGAGCAGGACATCGAACTCCTGGTCGGCGCAGTCGGCGTTGTCGCGCAGGCGCTGGATCTGATAGCTGGTCTCGGCCCACTGGCGCTGCAGCATGCGGCGGTCATCGTCGAACAGCACTTCGCCGTTCAGGCTGATGGACACCTCACCGTTGTTGACCGGCTTGCCGATTACCGCGACGCACTCCTCGCCCAGGCCGGCGGCGCTGAACTGGGCCAGTACGTCCGGCGTGGCGTCCTGGCGAACCTGGATGACCGCGCCCAGCTCTTCGTTGAAGAGGATGGCCGGCACGTCGCCCTTGCTGTCGGTCAGCGGATCGAGTTGCAGGTCGAGGCCGCAATGGCCGGCGAAGGCCATTTCCAGCACGGTGGTGACCAGGCCGCCGTCGGAACGGTCGTGGTAGGCCAGCAGGTGACCGTCGGCGTTCAGACCCTGGATCACGGCGAAGAACGCCTTGAGGTCTTCGGCGTCGTCGACGTCCGGCGCCTGGGCTGCGATCTTGCCGTAGGTCTGGGCCAGGATCGAGGCGCCCATGCGGTTCTTGCCGCGGCCCAGGTCGATCAGGATGAGGTCGGTCTCGCCCTTGTCCATGCGCAGTTGCGGGGTCAGGGTCTTGCGGATGTCAGTGACCGGGGCGAAGCCTGTGATGATCAGCGACATCGGCGAGGTGACGCTCTTCTCGACGCCCTCTTCGCTCCACTTGGTCTTCATCGACATCGAGTCTTTGCCGACCGGGATGGTGATGCCCAGCTCGGGGCACAGCTCCATGCCGACGGCCTTGACGGTGTCGTACAGGCGCGCGTCTTCGCCTGGGTGGCCGGCAGCGGACATCCAGTTGGCCGACAGCTTGATGTCGGACAGCTTGTCGATGCGCGAGGCGGCCAGGTTGGTGATGGTTTCGCCGATGGCCATGCGCCCGGATGCCGGGGCATCCAGCAGTGCCAGCGGAGTCCGCTCGCCCATGGCCATGGCTTCGCCGGTGTAGACATCGAAGCTGGTGGCGGTGACGGCGCAGTCGGCCACCGGTACCTGCCACGGGCCGACCATCTGGTCGCGGGCGACCAGGCCGGTGATGGTGCGGTCGCCGATGGTGATCAGGAAGCTCTTGCTGGCCACGGCCGGGTGGCTCAACACGCGCTGTACGGCGGTGTCCAGGTCCAGCTCGCTCGGGTCGAAATCATCGCCCAGCTCGGCTTCGCGGGTGACCGAGCGGTGCATGCGTGGCGGTTTGCCCAGCAGCACGTCGAGCGGCATGTCGACCGGGGTGTTGTCGAAGTGGCTGTCGGTGACGGTCAGGTGCTGTTCTTCGGTGGCTTCGCCGACCACGGCGAACGGGCAGCGCTCACGCTCGCAGATGGCCTTGAAGCGCTCGAAGTCGACAGCGCTGACGGCCAGCACGTAGCGCTCCTGCGATTCGTTGCTCCAGATTTCGTGCGGGGCCATGCCCGGCTCGTCGTTGGGCACGTTGCGCAGCTCGAAGCGACCACCGCGGCCACCGTCGTTGACCAGTTCCGGGAAGGCGTTGGAGATGCCGCCGGCGCCGACGTCGTGGATGAAGGCGATCGGGTTGTCGTCGCCCAGCTGCCAGCAGCGGTCGATGACTTCCTGGCAACGGCGCTCCATTTCCGGGTTTTCGCGCTGGACCGAGGCGAAGTCCAGGTCAGCCGAGCTGGCACCGGTGGCCACCGACGAGGCAGCGCCGCCGCCCAGGCCGATCAGCATGGCCGGGCCGCCGAGCACGATCAGCTTGGCGCCGACGGTGATCTCGCCCTTCTGCACGTGGTCTTCACGGATGTTGCCCATGCCGCCGGCGAGCATGATCGGCTTGTGGTAGCCGCGCACTTCTTCACCGTGCGGGGTGTTGATGCTCTGCTCGAAGGTACGGAAGTAGCCGGTCAGGGCCGGGCGACCGAATTCGTTGTTGAACGCGGCGCCGCCCAGCGGGCCTTCGATCATGATGTCGAGGGCGTCGACGATGCGCTCAGGCTTGCCGTAGGCCTGCTCCCATGGCTGTTCGAAGCCCGGGATGCGCAGGTTGGACACGGTGAAGCCGGTCAGGCCGGCCTTGGGCTTGGCGCCACGGCCGGTGGCGCCTTCGTCGCGGATTTCGCCGCCGGAGCCGGTGGAGGCGCCGGAGAACGGGGCGATGGCGGTCGGGTGGTTGTGCGTCTCGACCTTCATCAGGATGTGCACCGGCTCCTGCACCGCACCGTACTGGCGGGTTTCAGGATTCGGGAAGAAGCGGCCGGCAACGTTGCCGACGATCACCGAGGCGTTGTCCTTGTAAGCCGACAGCACGCCTTCGTTGTGCATCTGGTAGGTGTTCTTGATCATGCCGAACAGGCTCTTTTCCTGAGCCTGGCCGTCGATGTCCCAACTGGCGTTGAAGATCTTGTGGCGGCAGTGCTCGGAGTTGGCCTGGGCGAACATCATCAGCTCGATGTCGTTCGGGTTGCGCTTGAGCCCCTGGAAAGCGTTGACCAGGTAGTCGATCTCGTCTTCGGCCAGGGCCAGGCCCAGGTCGACGTTGGCCTGGGCCAGGGCGGCGCGGCCACCTGCGAGAATGTCGACCGAGGTCATCGGCTTGGGCTGGGCGTGGCTGAACAGGTCTGCAGCCTGCTCCAGCTGAGTCAGCACGCGCTGGGTCATGCGATCGTGCAGTTCGGCGGACACCTGCGCGACGTCGGCGTCGCTGAGCGAGCCGGCCACGTAGTAGGCGATGCCGCGCTCCAGGCGCTGGATCGACTGCAGGCCGCAGTTATGGGCGATGTCGCTGGCCTTGGAGGCCCAGGGCGAAATGGTGCCCAGGCGCGGCACGACCAGGAACAGGCGGCCGCTCGGCTCCTGTACCGGCACGCTCGGGCCGTACTTGAGCAGACGGCCCAGCACCTGCTGCTGGTCGGCGGTCAGCTCGCCGTCGACGTCGGCGAAGTGGGCGAATTCGGCATACAAACCAGTAACAGCGGGGACTTTCTGGCTCAGTTGCTCGAGTAATTTACCGTGGCGAAAGGCAGAAAGGGCAGGAGCGCCGCGCAGGATCAACATCGTCGGGACAGCCTCAGGAAGGGGTGTGCTTAGAGGCCGTGCATTCTAGCCTAATTCGACGGCTTTCGGCACCCGCCAGAGGGCAATGCTGCCGGGCGGTGGAACCGGACCTGGGGGTCAGAATTCTGCAGGCTGGCCGGAGGGGTTTTCACTGGGCGATCCTCCGAAGGCAAGCCCCCGCAAACACACAACCCGCTACCAGACAAGCTAACGGTTGTCGAGATATGGCGCGGGCGGTCCTTTGCGTATACTGCAACCTATGTTCGCCCACACTGCTTTGCGCCAGCGCTGCGCCAGATGGCTCTTCGCAACCGGACTCTTGCTGATGCTCGGTGCCTGTGTTGAAAAACCCAGCACCCTCGAGCGCGTGAAGGAGGACGGCGTGCTGCGCGTCATAACCCGCAACAGCCCGGCCACCTACTTCCAGGACCGCAACGGCGAAACCGGCTTCGAATACGAGCTGGTCAAACGTTTCGCCGACGATCTGGGCGTCAAGCTGGAGATCGAGACCGCCGACAACCTCGACGACCTGTTCGACCAGTTGGGCAAGCCAACCGGCCCGGTGCTGGCCGCCGCTGGCCTGGTCAGCAGCGAGCAACGCACCACCCAGGCGAAGTTCTCCCACCCGTATCTCGAAGTCACCCCCCAGGTCATCTACCGCAATGGCCGTTCCCGCCCCACCGAACCCAAGGACTTGATCGGCAAGAAGATCATGGTGCTCAAGGGCAGCAGCCATGCCGAACAGCTGGCTGAACTGAAAAAGCAGTATCCGACGCTTGAATACGAAGAGTCCGACGCTGTGGAGGTGGTCGACCTATTGCGCATGGTTGACGAAGGCCAGATCGACCTGACCCTGGTCGACTCCAACGAACTGGCGATGAACCAGGTGTACTTCTCCAACGTGCGCGTGGCCTTCGACCTGGGCGATGCCCGCGACCAGCGCTGGGCCGTGGCGGCCGGCGAAGACAACAGTCTGCTCAACGAGATCAACGAGTTTCTCGACAAGGCGCAGAAGAACGGCACGCTTCAGCGCCTGAAAGACCGTTATTACGGCCATGTCGACGTGCTTGGCTACGTCGGTGCCTACACCTTCGCCCAGCACCTGCAGCAGCGCCTGCCCAAGTATGAAAAGCACTTCAAGAGCTACGCCAAGGTCGAGCAGGTCGACTGGCGGCTGCTGGCGGCGATCGGTTACCAGGAATCGATGTGGCAGCCCGAGGTGACATCGAAGACCGGCGTACGCGGCCTGATGATGCTGACCCAGCGCACCGCCCAGGCCATGGGCGTGTCCAACCGGCTGGACCCCAGGCAAAGCATCATGGGTGGGGCGAAATACTTCATGCTCATCAAGGAGCAGCTCGACGACAGCATCCAGGAGCCGGACCGCACCTGGTTCGCCCTGGCCGCCTACAACGTCGGCAGCGGCCATCTGGAAGACGCCCGTACCCTCGCCAAGCGCGAAGGCCTGAACCCGAACAAGTGGCTGGACGTGAAGAAGATGCTGCCGCGCCTGTCGCAGAAGCAGTGGTACAGCAAGACCAAGTACGGCTACGCCCGCGGCGGCGAGCCTGTGCACTTCGTGGCCAACATCCGCCGCTACTACGACATCCTCACCTGGGTGACCCAGCCGCAGCTCGAGGGACAGGTGGCCGAGGGCAACCTGCATGTGCCTGCAGTCAACAAGGACAAGCCGGCGGAACAGTCACCGCCGATGTGACATCCCAGCTCCTTTTGCAGGAGCGCAGGTCCCTGTGGGAGCGGGCTTGCCCGCGAAAGGAACACCGCGATGCATGGCACCGGCTACGCCGGTGATCGCGGGACAAGCCCGCTCCCACAGGGTGGGCTGGCCTTTAGATTTTGAACAAGACAGTTGCTCCTACAGGGATCGCGTCAGCTAGGCTTTCGCCCGGCGCGCCTTGAAGAAATCGCTGAGAATCTGCCCGCACTCCTGCGCCAGCACGCCCCCCTCCACCAACACCCGATGATTCAAAAAACCCTGGGTGAAGAACTGTCCCTGGCTCTGCACCACCCCCGCCTTGGGCTCCAGCGCCCCATACACCACCCGCTCTATCCGCGAATGGACGATCAGGCCCGCACACATGCTGCAGGGCTCGAGGGTTACATACAGGGTGCTGCCCGGCAGCCGATAGTTGCTGACAGCCTTGGCTGCATCGCGAATGGCGACCATTTCGGCGTGGGCGCTGGGGTCATTGTCGGTGATCGGTCGGTTGAAACCTCGGCCGATCACCTGCCCCTGCTGCACCAGCACCGCACCTACCGGCACCTCCCCCAGCAAAGCGCCTTCAGCCGCCAGTTCCAGCGCCAACTGCATGAATGCCTGATCGCCGCTGCGATCGATGATCCGCGGACGCATCAGACCACCGCGATCGCGGCCATCAGGCCGGTTTCCATGTGGTCGATCACATGGCAGTGGAACATCCAGGTGCCTGGGTTATCCGCTACCAGCGCCACCTGGGCACGCTCGTTCCTACCCAACAGGTAGGTGTCGGTGAACCAGGGCTCGGTGATCTTGCGGCGATTGGAGGCGATCACCTTGAAACTCATGCCATGCAGGTGGATAGGGTGCTGGTACTGGGTCATGTTCTTCAGCTCGAAGATATAGCTGTTGCCCTTTTTCAGCGTGGCAATCGGCCGGTCGGCACAGGTCTTGTCGGTGATGTCCCAGGCCTGACCGTTGATCTGCCACAGACTCGGTGGCTTGCCGTTGTCGGTGTTCACCGAAACCTGGCCCGCCCATTCGAAATTGAAGTTCAGTTTCTCGGCCTTCTCCAGGTCCGGCTCGGCGATCGGGTTCGGCGGCAGCGCCTTGGGCCAGTCGCTCGGTGCCTCGCTGCTGGCGACCGAACGCAGGGTGCCCAGGCGCACGAAGCCGTCGCGCAGGGAAATCTCCTCGCCGGCCTCGGGAATTCGGATGGCCAGGCAGATGCGCATGCCGGGGCCAAGCCAGTAGTCGTCCTCGAGCGGCCTCGGGGTCACCGGGTTGCCATCGAGCGCATAGATCATCGCCTCGCAGTTGCCCTTGAGGTTGATGCGGTAGGTCCAGGTGTTGTCCAGGTTGAGCAGCCGCACACGCACCACTTGGCCGGCGGGCAACTCGGTGACCGCCTCGGCCTGGCCATTGATGGTGATCAAGCGCCCAGCGGTGCCATTGCGCGCGGCCTCGCGAGGCACGCTGAACGGCATGAACTCGCCCTGCTCGTCCACGTGCCAGGTCTTCAGGCTCAGGGTGCGCTCGTGCAGGAAGCCGGTCGGCTCGCGCTCCTCGACGATCAGCGGCCCGACCAGCCCCCGCCCCAGCTCCTCGGAACTGCTGACATGCGGGTGGTACCAGTAACTGCCGGCATCGGGCACGCGGAACTTGTAGTCGAAGAACTCACCCGGCTTGACCGGCAATTGCGACACGTAGGGTACACCGTCCATTTCCAGCGGCAGGCGGATGCCGTGCCAGTGGATGGTGGTTTCAACCGACAGGTGATTGATGAAGCGTACCCGCAACCAGGTGCCCTGGCGCACCCGCAACTCGGTGCCGGGTGCCGAGGGCCCGAAAGCCCAGGCTTCGGTCTTGAAACCGGGAACCAGCTCGACATCCAGAGGCGCCGCGATCAGCTCGTAGTCGTGCCCGGCATTGTCGTCCTCGACCTTGCCCAGCCAGTAGCGAGCCGCGCCTCCGGCGCCCAGGCCAACCACGACGAGGCCGGTCAGGCCCTTGAGCATTTGTCGACGGGTAAAGGACATACGTGCAGGTACCTCGTTTTGCGCAGTCAAGCTGCCAGCACCGCTGGCAATGAAGGGCGAATACGATACACCTGCAATTGAGAAAGATTAAGTGAACTGTTGTCGCGCTGCTGCACGAGGCCGGCTTCAGCGGTATCGAGATGGTCTATTGCGCGCTGACCTTCAAGGGTTGGGTGGCCTATCGTGGCTGACGCGCGGGAACGCGAGGGTGAAACAGGTCGCCCCCTCGCTGCTTTCGGCCCAGCAGCGTCCCTGGTGCAATTGCATGATCGATCGCACGATCGACAAGCCCAGCCCGCTGGACTGTGACGAATGCTGGCGCGAGGCATCTACCCTGTAGAAACGTTCGAACACGCTTTCCAGGTGCTCAGGGGCGATTGCCTGCCCACGGTTGTGCACCTGGATCAACACCTCATCGCCCTGCTCACTGGCGGTCACTTCGATGACACTGCCAGGCTCGGCAAAGCGCACCGCATTGGCCAACAGGTTGGCCAGCGCCCGGCGCAGCAATGCGGCGTCGGCCCACACCGAGCCTTCACCATGCCACGCCAGCCGCACGTCGCGCTCGCAGGCGAGGTCTTCGAAGTAATCGCACAAACGCCCCAACTCCTGGGCCAACTCCAGCCCGGTGCGATCGATAGGGTGATCGGCATGCTCGGCGCGGGCCAGGAACAGCATGTTGTCGATCATCCGCGACAGCCGTTGCAACTCCTCGAAGTGCGAGCCCAGCAGGCGCTGGTAGTAATGCGGCTCACGCACCTGACCGAGGCCGACCTCAGTCTGGCCAAGCAGATTGTTGATGGGTGTGCGCAAGTCATGGGCCATGTCGGCACTGACCTGCTTGAGTTGTTCGAAACCGCGTTCGAGCCGCGCCAGCATGGCATTGAACTGCTCGATCAGGGCATCCAGCTCGGCGGGTGCATCGTCGCGCTGCAGCCGCTGCGACAAGGTGCCGACGCCAATGGTTGCCGTCTGGCGCGCCAACCGGCGCAGTGGCGACATGCCGCGGCGGGCGAGCAGATAGGCCAGGGCTGCCGCCAGCACGGCCATCACCGACGAGAACAGGATGATGTTGTCGCGATACTCGCGCAGGATGCGGGTGCGCTCGGTCAGCAAGCGTCCCGACAGAATTTCCAGTGCCGCACCGCCACCCGGTGGCTCGCTGAGTACTGCGGTATAGATGAAGGGCGTGCCATCGGCGGTGGTGCTGCGCTGCACCGCATCCAGCCCCAGTGCGTCCCCGGCGGGCAGAGGCGTGACCTGCGGCACCTCGCGGCGCCCTGGGTTGACCTCCAGCAGCGGCGCCCCGGCGACCGGCCGGATGACCAGCAAGGATTCGGTATTGCCCAGCATGTTGGCGAACAGCTGCGGCTTGTCACGCACCAACGCGCGGGCGTCCATGTCACGCAGCAGGGTACGGATCTGCTCGACGCGGGTCAGCAGCGCGCCGTCGTCACGCAGCGCCAGTTGTTGCCCGAGTGCGACATACAGCGCGCCGCCCAGCAGAGCCAGGGCGACGAACGAAAAGGTTGCCAGCAACACCGCCAGGCGCACGGTCAGCGACAGGCGCCTCATGCCTCGAGCTCGCAGCGATAGCCGACGCCGTGCACGGTATGGATCAGGCGCACCGCGAAGGGTTCGTCGACTTTCTGCCGCAGGCGCCGCACCGCGACATCCACCACGTTGGTGTCGCTGTCGAAATTCATGTCCCACACCCGTGAGGCGAGGAAGGTGCGCGACAGCACCTGCTCGGGATGCTGGAGAAAACACGCCAGCAACTTGAACTCCTTGCTGGTCAGGTCGATGCGCATACCTGCGCGTTCGCAGCGGTGCTTGCCCAGGTCCAGGCGCAGATCACCCAGGCTGAGGATCTCTTCATCCGGCTGCGCCTGGCCGCGGCGCAGGATGATGCGGATGCGCGCTAGCAGTTCGGCGAAGGAGAATGGCTTGACCAGGTATTCGTCGGCGCCCAGCTCAAGGCCACGCAGCCGATCTTCGAGGGTGCCACGGGCGCTGAGGAACAACACGGGGGTACGGGTCTGTGCGCGCAGTTTCTGCATCACGGCCCAGCCATCGAGCCCAGGCAGCATCACGTCGAGCAGGATCAGGTCGTAGGGTGTCTCGCGGGCCATGTGCAGGCCGTCGATACCATTGTCGGCATGATCGACACTGTAGCCGGCCTCGCCCAGGCCACCGGCCAGGTAGTCGGCGGTCTTGGCTTCGTCTTCGATGATGAGGATTTTCACTGACCCGCGTCTCCAACCCGCCTGCCGGCACCGACGCAGTATAGCGTGGTGCCAGGCCGGGCTGGCTCAGTTGCCTGGAACATGCGCGGCTTGCAGGATCAGCTTGGCCACCGCTTGCGGCTGGGAAATCAGCGAGACGTGGCTGGCATCGAGCTCGACGGTGTGGGCGTTCATGCGCTTGGCCATGAAACGCTGCTGCTCGGTGTTGATGGTACGGTCCTGGGTCGAGACCGCGTACCAGGTGGGCTTGTCTTTCCATGCCGCGACGGTGGTCTTGGCGGTCTTGATGCCAACACCGATGGGCTGCTGGACGGCGTAGTAGGTTTCCGCCTCGGCCTTGGGCAGGTCGCCGGCGAAATCGTTGACGAAGGAATTTTCGCTGAGCATGCCGTAACCGTCGGCCGACCACTGCAGGCCTGCCCCCGCCGGTGCTGCCGGGAAGCGCTTGGTCAGCGCCGGGTAGTCTTCGCCCGCTTCCGGAGCACGGGCGGCGATGTAGACCAGACCTTTGACCTTATCCGAATCACCGGCCTGGCTGATGACCATGCCGCCGTAGGAGTGACCGACCAGGATCACCGGGCCGTCCTGCTGGGCCAGCGCCCGGTTGACAGCCGCGACGTCGTCGTCGAGCGAGGTGGTCGGGTTCTGGACTGCCGTCACGTGCAGGCCTTTGGCTTGCAGCAACGGAATCACCTTGGCCCAGCTGGACGCATCGGCGAACAGGCCATGAACCAGCACGATGTTCTTCACTTCCTGCGGCGCGGTATCGGCGGCCCAGGTGGAGGTGGCGGCGAAGGCCGCGCCGGTGAGTGACAGGGCAAGGACGAGCGAGCGGAGTTTCATGGGCGTTCCTCTGGATGCGTACGGGAGTGAGCTCACTGTACGAAGCCAGGGGAAACCGGGGCATGACCCAGTCATTACAAAAGAATGACGGAGCTGGGCATGCCTGTTCGGGCCTCATCGCGGGACCAGCCCGCTCCCACAGAATGGACTGCCCCCAAGAAGTTGGACACCAATCCAACCTTTGGGGGCAGTTCAGAAGCACCATGATCTTGCGCCTGTGGGAGCGGGCTGGTCCCGCGATAGGGCACGAACAGGCTAAACAACTCCCACCAGCAGGTGCACGACCCCACCCACCAGCACCATGACCCCGGGGACCCCGGCCGCCTTCAACGCGCCCTCGTCCAGCCGCGCCGGGTCCAACAACTGCACGCGCACGCGGGTCAATGCGACGCGCTGCTGCGACTGGAGATTTCCTGCCCCACCCAATGCCGCCAACACCTCTTCAAGTTCTACTTTTCGGATATAGCGCGGCGGTAGGCCTTGGCCTCCTGTCGCCCATCAGCGCACAAGCTGCAATAGATACCGCGGGGCACCACCTGCGCTCGGCCACGCTTGCAAACCCATCCAGCCACGAGTCGACACCCATGGGTTTGCAACTGTTGATGCCCCACGCCGAGCAGGAACTGCGCGATCTCGCCGAGTCCCTGGTCGCAGCCTGCCCCGACATGCGCCAGATGGCCCGCGATACTGCGGCATCAATCCTGCGCAAGCACGGCCACCCCGATCTGGACCCCGATCACGTGCACCTCAACCGCTTCGAGGCCGCCCGGAGCAGCCCGAGAACCTTCAGCGGCTGGGAGCACCACGATGCGCCATACCAGTCGTTCACCCTGCCGCAATTGGTGATGCACCGTTTCGATGTCCATGACCAGGACAACAGTGACCTGCTCGGCTACCTGAGCGGCTTCTACTGCGACGGTCCGGGACAGGCGGTCTATGACGAGCACAACGAGATCGCGCTGCAGCCACAGGATGTACTGGAGGATTTCTGGAACATCGACTTCAGCACCCTGTTCCAGGAAAGATTGGCGACTTTCTGGCGCGACCATGCAGATAACTACCGTCTACTGGCGAAGGTCAACTTCCTGAGCAAGGTGATCGAAACCTGTGCGGCCGACCCCACCAGCGAACTGGCGGTCCGTGCCCGACGCGTGGCCAAGGCCATCACCGGACTGGGCGTGCAGACCCCGACACTCACCCAGTTACGCCAATCCAACGTTCCAGAAAGCGGCTATCGCGTCTGTACGTTCGATATCGCGGGCTACATCGCGAGCGACTGGCTGCGCATCGAAATGGAAGATGGCCAGCAACTGCTCTATACCCCAGGTGACGAGGAGGCGCTGCACCTGTTTGCCACCCGCAAGGACTTGTACTGGTGGGTACTGAACAACACCAATCACGCCGACAACCGCACGCGTTTCATGAGCCACTTCCCGCTATCGGCCAATGACCAGTCCGGTGATTCGGTCGGTCTCAACCACATGATCGACCTGCTGTTCTACAACTGGGGTGGGGATGATCATCACTGTCTCAACCAGGTCGATCGCACCATCGCCGGTGATGCGTTCAGCCATCTGCGTGACAGTGCACGGCAACGCATGAACGACGACGCGCACTTTGCCCTGCGCTCCAATGGCGACCTGCGCAAACAGATGTGGATCGGCTACCTGGCGGCATTCGCCAAGGTGTTCGGGCCCATAGCAGCGATTGACTGGCCGATCGCGCTGGCGGCAGTGGGGGCGGGTATCGCCGACATGGGGCTGAACATAGATCAAGCGGTCAACGGCCATACCACAGGGGAACGTCAGGCTGGGGTCAAAGGGGCAATATTTGCGGCCATCGATACACTCTTCAACGCCACCATGCTGCACAGTGCCGCCGGCAAAATCGAGTCTGTGAGCGAGTTGGCGGGTGAGGCCGAGGCAGCAAGCGGAACGGAGCCGGCAGTACAGCCGGAGCCGTCTGCTGAAACAGAACCGGTTGAAGAACTCGAAACTGCAACGGTCGAGGATGTCCAGGCCTGGGTGCCGGAACCCTTCAGGCCAGCCGAGCAGCAGGCGCTGCTCGAACCTTATGAAACCAACATCATACTGAGCGCCCCTGAAGGCAGCGGTGGTCAACCTGGCATCTATCTTCAACATGGCAATTTCTACGTACTGATCGACGACGAGCCGTATCAGGTTCGCTATGTGAACGAGATGCGCGGCTGGGTCGTGATCGATCCGCAAAACCCCTACTCCTTCTACCGCAACATCCCCATCGCCATGGACGACCAGGGGCTATGGCAGCCATTGGAGCGACCGGGCCTGAAGGGCGGGATGATGCCGCGCAAACTGCTCAAGCTGTGGGGAAGGGTGACATCTCCATCGATGCCCGAACCCCTTCCAACCTCCGCCTACGACATACCAGCCGACATGCGTCCCAGGCTCGAGAGCTCGGCGAACAGCCCCGGTGACGAGCGCGTCCTGAACGGTACGATGTTCAACCCTGACCCGGAAATCGAACGGGCGAACGGTGTATTTCGGGAAACCAGGGATCGCCTGGCCGCCGATGCACAGGGATACCTCGCCTCGGTGCAGACCCCACCGCGTCCCGAACTGCCCGAACTGGCACGCGAGGCGACGCCCAAGCAAATCATCCGTGGTGTTTTCGAGAACAGCCAAGGCATGGTCATCGGCGAAGCTCACTCACAGGTCGGCAGCAAGAAATTCCTGATCGACAACATGACGCTGCTGAAGCGGGAAAAGGTGAAGGTGCTTTACCTGGAACACTTCATGACCGACTTCCAGCAAACCGACCTCGACCTGTTCAACCGCAGCGGCCAGATGCCCGCGACGTTGAAAACCTATGTGCGCAGCCTGGACCAGGGTTTTCGCCTGCACGGGTTTGAGCGATATACCTTCGAGAACCTGCTGCTCGAAGCCCAGAGAAATGGCATTCGCCTGCAGTCCATCGATTGCATGGCGAGCTACCGGCAGGCATGGGCTCAAACACCTTCACCGGTGATCCGCCAGCAGATGATGAACTTCTATGCCCACGAGGTCATCGCCGCGGATCAAGGGCGCGCAGCCAGCAAATGGGTCGCACTGGTCGGCAATTCGCACGCCAATACTTTCGAGCAGGTGCCGGGGATGAGCGAACTCGAGGGCGTGACGGGCATGCGTGTGGAAGACATTGCCCTCGACCAGCCAGGTGGGATCGGCAATGACCCAGGGCTCACCGTGGTTCAGGATGATCTTTCGGTTCGGCGGGTAAAAAGCGACCTGCGCCTGCAGGTACCTATTCGCCAACCCGAGCCTGCGGGCAGGAACTTCGAGCGGACATTGCGCAACATCGGCAGCTTTACCATCGATAGCCACGACAACGCGTTGCAACTGATCCATCGCAGCAACAGCGGACAATTGCAATACACGCCGATCCTGGAGGAAGGATCCCGTTTCTACATCGACAAGCCTAACTGGCCCTGGATCAGCGGCCGTCGTCTGCGCGACCTGCAGGAACTGCGTACCGCCCTGACCAACAGAGGGCTGCGCTACGTCTGGATCTGATGCGAGGCCGTTACGGTCAGAGGCCTTAAGTACAGAAGCCCGCTATTATGCGGGCTTCTGTGCATTTAACGCGGGTTGTATTCGCGCGGGATCATTCCCACTCGATCGTCGCCGGCGGCTTGCTCGACACGTCGTAAGTCACCCGCGAGATGCCTTCGATCTCGTTGATGATACGACCGCTGACAGTCTCCAGCAGCTCGTACGGCAGGTGCGCCCAGCGTGCGGTCATGAAGTCCACGGTTTCGACGGCGCGCAGCGCGACGACCCAGGCGTAGCGACGGCCATCGCCGACCACGCCGACCGATTTGACCGGCTGGAACACCACGAACGCCTGGCTGGTCTTGTGGTACCAGTCGGCCTTGCGCAGTTCTTCGATGAAGATGTGGTCGGCGCGACGCAGAAGGTCGGCGTACTCTTTCTTCACTTCGCCGAGGATGCGCACGCCCAGGCCTGGGCCCGGGAATGGGTGGCGGTAGACCATGTCGTACGGCAGGCCCAGTTCCAGGCCGATCTTGCGCACTTCGTCCTTGAACAGTTCACGCAGCGGCTCGACCAGCTTGAGGTTCATTTCCTCCGGCAGGCCACCGACGTTGTGGTGCGACTTGATCACGTGGGCCTTGCCGCTCTTGGCGCCAGCCGACTCGATCACGTCCGGGTAGATGGTGCCTTGGGCGAGGAACTGGATGTTCTCGAGCTTGCTGGCTTCGGCATCGAATACGTCGATGAAGGTGCGGCCGATGATCTTGCGCTTCTTCTCCGGATCGGCTTCGCCTTCCAGGTTGCCGAGGAACTGTGCTTCGGCATCGGCACGGATCACCTTGACGCCCATGTTCTCCTTGAACATGGCCATCACCTGGTCGCCTTCGTGCAGACGCAGCAGGCCGTTGTCGACGAATACGCAGGTCAGCTGGTCGCCGATGGCGCGGTGCAGCAGCGCGGCAACCACCGAGCTGTCGACGCCGCCAGACAGGCCCAGCAGGACGTTGGCCGAACCGACTTGCTCACGCACCTGGGCGATGGCGTCTTCGACGATGTTCGATGGGGTCCACAGGGCTTCGCAGCCGCAAATGTCCTGGATGAAGCGCGAGAGGATGCGACCGCCCTGCTTGGTGTGGGTCACTTCCGGGTGGAACTGCACGCCGTAGTAGCCGCGGGCATCGTCGAACATGCCGGCGATCGGGCAGCTCGGGGTGCTGGCCAGCACGTGGAAGTCGCCCGGCATCTGGGTGACCTTGTCGCCGTGGCTCATCCACACGTCCAGGCCCAGCACGCCGTCAGCGTCGATATGATCTTCGATGCCGTCGAGCAGGCGGCTCTTGCCGACCACGTCGACGCGGGCGTAGCCGAACTCGCGCAGCTCGGAACCTTCGACCTTGCCGCCCAGTTGCTCGGCCATGGTCTGCATGCCGTAGCAGATGCCCAGCAGCGGTACGTTCAGGTCGAACACGGCCTGCGGCGCACGCGGGCTGTTGGCTTCGTGGACCGACTCGGGGCCACCGGCCAGGATGATGCCGCGCGGGTTGAAGGCGCGGATCGCTTCATCGTCCATGTCGAACGGGTGCAGTTCGCAGTAGACACCGATCTCGCGCACGCGGCGGGCGATCAGCTGGGTGTACTGGGAACCGAAATCGAGGATCAGGATTCGGTGAGCGTGAATGTCGAGGGCCATGACTCAATCTCGTCAGTGGAAATCGGAAACGACGCGGGGCTGTTCGTGACAGCCCCGCTCTCGGTTGTTGCTGAAGCCTCAGCCTACGCGGTAGTTAGGGGCTTCCTTGGTGATCTGTACGTCGTGCACGTGGGACTCGGCCATGCCGGCACCGGTGATGCGCACGAACTCCGGCTTGGTGCGCATCTCTTCGATGGTCGCGCTGCCGGTGTAGCCCATGGAGGAGCGCAGCCCGCCCATCAGCTGGTGGATGATCGCGGCCAGGGCACCCTTGTAGGGGACGCGGCCTTCGATACCTTCCGGAACCAGCTTCTCGGCACCGGCCGAGGAGTCCTGGAAGTAGCGGTCCGAAGAACCCTGCGCCTGTGCCATGGCACCCAGCGAACCCATGCCGCGGTAAGCCTTGTACGAACGGCCCTGGAACAGCTCGACTTCACCCGGGGCTTCTTCGGTACCGGCGAACATCGAGCCCATCATCACGCACGAGGCGCCGGCAACGATGGCCTTGGACAGGTCACCGGAGAAACGGATACCACCGTCGGCGATCAGTGGCACACCCGTGCCTTCCAATGCTGCGGCGACGTTGGCGATGGCGCTGATCTGCGGCACGCCGACACCGGCGACGATACGGGTGGTGCAGATCGAGCCTGGGCCGATGCCGACCTTGACAGCATCGGCGCCAGCCTCGGCCAGGGCCTTGGCGGCGGCACCGGTAGCGATGTTGCCGCCGATCACCTGCACCTGCGGGTAGTTCTCCTTGACCCAGCGAACGCGGTCGATCACGCCTTTGGAGTGGCCGTGGGCGGTGTCGACCACCACCACGTCAACACCAGCGGCAACCAGGGCGGCTACGCGCTCGCCGGTGTCCTTGCCGGTGCCGACTGCAGCGCCGACACGCAGGCGACCCTGGTCGTCCTTGCTGGCCAGTGGGTAGGCCTTGGCTTTTTCGATGTCCTTGACGGTCATCATGCCTTTGAGCGCGAACTTGTCGTCGACGATCAGGACTTTTTCCAGGCGGTGCTTGTGCAGCAGCTCGCGGACTTCGTTCTTGTCGGCGCCTTCACGGACGGTGACCAGACGCTCCTTGGGAGTCATCACGTCGCGTACCTTGGCTTCCAGACGCGTCTCGAAACGCACGTCGCGGGAGGTGACGATACCGACCAGGTCACCGTTTTCCAGCACCGGAACACCCGAGATGTTGTTCAGGCGGGTCAGGTCGAACAGGTCGCGCACGGTGGCGTCGGCATCGATGGTGATCGGATCCTTGACCACGCCAGCCTCGAACTTCTTGACCTTGCGTACTTCGCCGGCCTGCTGTTCGATGGTCATGTTCTTGTGGATGATGCCGATGCCGCCTTCCTGAGCCATGGCGATGGCCAGGCGTGCTTCGGTCACGGTATCCATGGCAGCGGAGACCAGTGGAATGTTCAGCTCGATGCCACGGGTCAAACGGGTCTTGAGACTGACTTCATTGGGCAGTACCTCGGAGTAACCAGGTACAAGGAGGATATCGTCGAAGGTCAGGGCTTCTTGGCTGATACGCAGCATCGCGGGGGCTCCCGGGCGGGAAAAATGGAAGCGCGCCATTATACTCATCCATGGCGCGCCGCTCAATGCAAAAAAGGGGCCTTCGGTCCAGTTCCTGCCGCTCAGGCCACCTTCACCTGCACCACGGCGACCGGCTGATCCAGCCAGTCGGCGAAACTGTCGAGGAACGCCTGGGTAAACCCGGCCTCGCCCCAGTTGTTGAAGATGAACCCCAGGTTGGAAAAGGCACAGGGTTGCAGATAAAGAAAGCCGTTGATGTCGTCCTCGAAGCCGCACAGGGGGCAGGTGAAGTTGTCACTGACGCCGGGCATCCACTCTTCCAGGCTTTCGAACAGCGGCTCGCCGACCTCACGCCGACACTCAGGGCACCCCGCTTCCTCGCGAAAACCGTCGGTGGGGGTATAGATGCAGCGCTTGAGCATCACCTCTAGGCCGTTGACCGGCTCGCCGAAGGGCAGTTTCTCGGGATGCAGCGCCACCTTGCGCGCGCCTTGGGCCAGGGCATGCCCCATGCGGTTGCCGGTGCGCCCGCAGGTGCTCAGTTGCTCCTCGACGATCTTCTCGCGCACCAGCCAGCGCAGGATCGCCCGTGCGCGGGCCTCGTGAACCGGAACGGTGGACTGCTTGGGGACGATGATGCTCTGGGTGTTCATGAACGGGACGGGCCTGAAAACTGCGGTAATCGCGTAATTCTACGCCCTGCTCAGCCGCTCAGGTAGCGACCGATCAGCGCCACCCCGCTGGCCAGCACCAGCCAGGTGACCAGCCGCACGAAGGCTTCGCGGGACAGTTTCAGGCTCAGGCGCCTGCCGACCCAAAGCCCTGCGAACATCACCGGCAGCAGGCAGGCTGCCAGCATCAACAGGCTGGCGTCGGCATAGACCCCGGCGATCAGGAACAGCGACAGGCGCACCAGGGTGCTGCAACTGATCAGCGCGCTCTGGGTGGCGCGTACCTGCTCCTTCACCTCCAGCCGGGCGCTCAGGTAGATCGCATAGAGGAAGCCGCCGCTGCCGAACAGTGCCCCGAACAGCCCGCCAATCGTGCCCATCGGCACCGCCCACAGCCCGGACAGCTTCGCCGGCCGCACCTTCACCGCCAGGCTGTAGATGGCATAGGCGGTAACGAACAGGCCCATCAGCAACAACAGCAGGTCGGATTTCAGGTGCAGCAGGAACACCACGCCCAAGGTACAACCCACTGCCATGCACGGCAGCAAACGCAGCAGTTCGCCGCGAACCACATCGCGGCGCGAGGGCAACAGGTTGCCGAAGGCGGCGACGAAGTCCAGCAGCACCAGCAGGGGGATGATCCGCGACAACGGCATGAAGTGGATCAGTACCGGGCCGGCCACCAAGGCGGTACCAAAGCCGGCGATGCCGAAGACGATGTAGGCAGCGGCGATGGCCAGCAGGATGGGGAGCCATTCCAATGGGGTGGCGGGGAGAAGTTCGAGCATCGTGCCGAGTCCTGAGGTAGTCCTTTGGGGGTGGGCTGGAAATACACTGGAGCTTACAGGATTTGACCTTGATAACACCCCCACCCTGCCCCTTATCATGCCCGGCATGATCAGAGACCCTTTCGAACGACTCGGCCTGGACCGCGAGGTCCTCACCGTCAGCCAGCTCAACGGCCGCGCCCGTGTGCTGCTCGAAGACGTGTTCCGCAGTGTCTGGGTGGAAGGCGAGATATCCAACCTCGCCCGCCCGGCCTCCGGCCACCTGTACTTCACCCTCAAGGACAGCGGCGCCCAGATCCGCTGCGCATTGTTCCGGCAGAACGCTGTCAGGGTCCGCCAGGCCCTGCGTGACGGCGTGGCGGTCAAGGTGCGCGGCAAGGTCTCGCTGTTCGAGGGGCGCGGTGATTACCAGTTGATCGTCGATACCGTCGAGCCCGCCGGTGACGGCGCCTTGCGCCTGGCCTTCGAAGCCTTGAAGGAAAAGCTCGGCAACGAAGGGCTGTTCAGTGCCGAACGCAAGCAGCCGCTGCCGGCTCACCCGCGACGCATCGGCATCGTCACCTCGCCCACCGGCGCGGTGATCCGCGACATCATCAGCGTCTTCCGCCGCCGTGCACCGCAAGTCGAACTCAACCTGATCCCCACGGCAGTGCAGGGGCGCGAAGCCATTGGCCAGATCGTGCGGGCCTTGCAGCGGGCCGACAGCCTCGGCTTCGATGCACTGATCCTGGCCCGTGGCGGCGGCTCGCTGGAAGACCTCTGGTGCTTCAACGAAGAAGCCGTCGCACGTGCCATCGCCGCCTGCGTGACACCCGTCGTCAGTGCAGTGGGCCATGAGACCGACGTGTCGATCAGCGACTTCGTAGCCGACGTGCGCGCACCGACGCCTTCGGCGGCCGCCGAACTGCTCGCGCCTGACAACAGCGGCCTGCAGCAGCGTCTCGACAGCCTGCAACGCCGCCTGCTGCTGCGCATGCAGCACCGCCTGAGCCACGATCGCCTGCGCCTGGAAGGCCTGGCCCGTCGCCTGCGTCACCCCGGCGAACGCCTGCGCCAGCAGGCCCAACGCCTGGATGACCTGGACATGCGCTTGCGCCGCGCCTTCATGCTCGACATGAACCAGCGCCAGCAACGCCTGGGCCGCCTCGACACGCGCCTGGCCGCGCAGCATCCCGGGCGCGCCCTCAAGCTGCTCGGACAGCGCCTGGACAGCCTCGCCGAGCGCTTGCCACGGGCCATGCGCGAAACGCTCAAGGACCGTCGCCAGCGCTTCCAGGCGCAATTGCAGACGCTGCAAGTGGTCAGCCCACTGGCCACCCTGGCCCGCGGCTACAGCATCCTGCTCGACGAGCGCGGCCAGGCCATCCGCAGCGCCGCCCAGACCCGCAACGGCCAGCGCCTGACCGCACGCCTGAACGAAGGCGAACTTCAGGTCCGGGTCGAAGACAACCACCAGACTCCGGTCACCCTCTCCCTACTGGACTGACACATGCCCCGCCTGCTTGCCCCCCTGCTCGCACTCTGCGCCCTGCTGCTGGCCACCACGGCCCAGGCCAGCTACATCACCCGCACCCTCAACAAGCCGGTCCCCGGCGGCGTGGCGGTGGTCGACCTCGGCCCCGCCGCCAGCGCACCGAGCGCGCGCTTCGACGGCAAGCCGGTACTGGTGGTCAAGGAACAGGACACCTGGCTGGCCATCGTCGGTATCCCGCTGACGCAGAAACCCGGCACCGCCACCCTCAGCCAAGGTTCTCGCACCCTGCCATTCAGCGTGGGCAGCAAGAAGTACCCTGAGCAGCACATCACCCTGAAGAACAAGCGCCAGGTCAATCCCGAGCCGGATGACCTCAAGCGCATCGACCGCGAGCTGGCCGAACAGGTCAAGGCCTACCGCAGCTTCAGCCCGGGCGTGCCGAGCAACCTGATCCTCGACAAGCCGGTCAACGGCCCACTGTCGAGCAAGTTCGGCGTGCGCCGCTTCTTCAATGGCGAAGAGCGCAACCCCCACGCCGGGCTGGACTTCGCCGTACCCGCCGGCACGCCGATCAAGACCCCGGCCAACGGCAAGGTGATCCTGGTTGGCGACTACTTCTTCAATGGCCGCACGGTGTTCGTCGACCATGGCCAGGGTTTCATCAGCATGTTCTGCCACATGTCCAAGGTCGATGTGCGACCGGGGCAGGTGCTGCGCCGCGGCGACGTGGTCGGCAAGGTCGGCTCCACCGGCCGGGCCACCGGGCCGCACATGCACTGGAACGTCAGCCTGAACGATGCTCGAGTGGACCCGGCGATCTTCATCGGGGCGTTCCAGCCCTGAGATCGGTGACAAGCCCGCTCACACCGGGGATTTCCTGTGGGAGCGGGCTTGTCTCGCGATGGCCGCGCCGCAGTCGTACCACCTTGCGCGGCAGCAAATCTCGGCACAATAAAAAATCAATAAAAACCAAGCTGCAGCCATAAAATCTCACCCAAATGCTTTTTTTAAGCATTCCTCTCAATTTTTTTTGAACACTTGCCATCCCCCACTTCCTCTGGTTAGGGTTGAGGGCATGAAAACCTCGATCACCCTCATTCTGCTCCGCCAACACCGCAGCCTTTGCCTGGTCAGTGCACGACTACCTGGGTGAACCGCGTCGCCTCGCCTCTTCATCTCGTTATCGCTTGGCAGGCCCGATCAGGCCGCACATTAAAGGATTGCTCCAAATGTCCATGCTCAAAGACCCGTCGAAGAAATACCGCGCCTTCCCAACCATCGACCTGCCAGACCGTACCTGGCCATCGAAAGCCATCACCCAGGCGCCAATCTGGTGCAGCTCCGACCTGCGTGACGGGAACCAGTCGCTGATCGAGCCGATGGACGCAGAGAAGAAGCTGCGTTTCTGGAAAACCCTGGTGCAGGTTGGCGTGAAAGAGATCGAGGCGTCGTTCCCGTCTGCCTCGCAGACTGACTTCGACTTCGTACGCACCCTGATCGAAGATGGCCACATCCCCGACGACACCACCATCCAGGTACTGACCCAGGCCCGTGAAGACCTGATCGCCCGGACCTTCGAGTCCCTGCGCGGCGCGAAGAAAGCCATCGTGCACCTGTACAACGCCACCTGCCCGGCGTTCCGCCGCATCGTCTTCAACCAGGACAAGCAAGGCGTGAAGGACATCGCGGTGAACGCCGCCAAGCTGTTCGTCAAGTACGCCGCCCAGCAGCCGGAAACGCACTGGACCTTCCAGTACTCGCCAGAAACCTTCAGCGCCACCGAGCTTGAGTTCGCCAAGGAAGTGTGTGACGCGGTGATCGAGGTGTGGAACCCGACCCCTGAGCACAAGATCATCCTCAACCTGCCGGCCACCGTGGAAGTCGCCACGCCAAACGTCTACGCCGACCAGATCGAATGGTTCTGCCGCAACGTCAGCCGGCGCGACAGCGTGATCATCAGCCTGCACACCCACAACGACCGTGGCACCGGCATCGCCGCCACCGAGCTGGGCCTGATGGCGGGTGCCGACCGCGCCGAAGGCTGCCTGTTCGGCAACGGTGAGCGTACCGGCAACGTCGACCTGGTCACGCTCGCGCTGAACCTCTACACCCAGGGTATCGACCCGCAACTGGACTTCTCCGACATCGACGGCGTGCGCAAGGTCGTCGAAGAGTGCAACCAGCTGCCGGTGCACCCACGCCATCCGTACGTCGGTGACCTGGTGCATACCGCTTTCTCCGGCTCGCACCAGGACGCCATCCGCAAGGGCTTCGCCAAGCAGCAGGACGGTGAGCTGTGGGAAGTGCCGTACCTGCCGATCGACCCGGCCGACATCGGCCGCAGCTACGAGGCGGTCATCCGCGTCAACAGCCAGTCCGGCAAGGGCGGTATCACCTACCTGCTCGAACAGGAATACGGCATCAGCCTGCCGCGCCGCATGCAGATCGAGTTCAGCCAGGTGGTTCAGGGCGAGACCGACCGTCTCGGCCTGGAAATGACTGCCCAGCAGATCTACAGCCTGTTGCACAAAGAGTATCTGCAGGCCAACGCCCCTTACGCCCTGGTCAGCCATCGTCTGCAGGAAGAGAACGGCAGCAGTGCCGTGGAAGTGGAAGTCGCCGGCGAAGGCGAGACCACCCTGCACTGGCGCGGCAAGGGCAACGGTGCCCTCGAAGCCCTGGTAGCTGGCCTGCCGATCGCGGTCGAGATCATGGACTACAACGAGCACGCCATCGGTGCAGGTACCAATGCCAAGGCCGCAGCCTACATCGAACTGCGTGTGGCCGGCGGTCGTCCGGTGCATGGCGTGGGTATCGATGAGAACATCACCACCGCAAGCTTCAAGGCACTGTTCAGTGCATTGAACCGCTCGCTGAGCCAGCAGGCCGCCAAGGCGGCGTAACCGCACGCGCAGCACACAGAGCCCGCATCGGTCGATGCGGGCTTTTTCATTTCATGGCGGGCCATGATGGAGGCAAAACCTGCACATAAAAAAGGGGCGCCGACCAAGCGCCCCACAAGCCGTACAGCACACAACGAAATTCGTATCAGTCCAGCAGTGCCATCGCCTCGGAGCTGCAGGCTTCGATCCGCGCCCAGTCACCGTTCTTGATCCAGCTGCTGTCCAGCATCCAGGTCCCGCCCACGCACATCACATTCGGCAACGCCATGTAGTTGCGCGCGTTGGCCGGATTCACCCCGCCGGTGGGGCAGAAGCGGATATCGCCGAACGGGCCGCCGTAGGCCTTGATTGCTGCCACGCCGCCAACGATCTCGGCGGGGAACAGCTTGAAGCGACGATAGCCAAGTGCGTAGCCAGCCATGATTTCCGACGGCGTGCTGATTCCCGGCAGCAATGGAATATCACTCTGCACACCGGCTTCGAGCACCTCGCGGGTAATTCCCGGGGTCACCACGAATTGCGCACCCGCCGCTTCCACGGCCGCGAACATCGCGGGATCGAGCACGGTACCGGCACCGATGCACAGCTCAGGACGCTGCTCACGCAGCACCTGGATGGCCTTGAGGCCGTGCTGCGAACGCAGGGTCACCTCCAGGGTACGGATACCACCGGCTGCCAGGGCGTCGGCCAGCGGCAGGATGTCTTCCTCGCGGGCAATGGTGATCACCGGCAGGATGCGCGCCTTGCCGCAGATCTCATCGATCCGGGCGGCTTTCTCGGCCATCGAGAGCAAAGGTTGTGGGCGTTCAAGCGTGGTCATGACAGTGGATCCTTGGCTCATGGGCACCAGTAGATGTCCAGGGGGTCGTGAAGAAAGGCGCGAATGGGCATTTGCGTGAGGTCGTCGCCAGCCAGAGCGGCGCGCAGGGTAGCGAGTTTGCCTGGCCCCTGCACGGACAGAGCGATGAAAGCAGCGCTCGACAGCAGCGCACGGGTCATCGACAAGCGCTGGTGTGGCACGCTCGGTGCCAGCAATGGCAGGCAGCGGCGCGCGCTCTTCGGATCGAGGCCCTCGGCCAGGTTCGGGCTGGCCGGGAACAGCGATGCGGTGTGGCCATCGTCGCCCATGCCCAACACCAGCACGTCGATCGGCGGCAGGTCGGCAAGCACCTGGTCGGCCTGTTGGGCCGCGGCGTCGAGGTTGTTGGCGCGCTGGTACAGGCCCATGAACCGCGCCTTGGCCGCCTCACCCTTGAGCAAGTGCCGGGCCAGCAGCCCAGCATTGCTGTCGGCATGCTCGACCGGCACCCAGCGCTCGTCGGCCAGCGACACGGTCACCTTCGACCAGTCGAGTTTTTCCAGGGCCAGTTGTTCGAGGAACGGTACCGGGCTACGCCCGCCAGATAGCACCACGCAGGCCTGGCCCTTGCTGGCGATGGCGGCGCGCAGGCGCTCGGCCACGTCACTGGCCAGCGTCGCGGCCAGGCGCTTGGCGTCTGTCAGCGCGTGAACCTTCACGGTCGCCGGCAGTTGCAGTTCAGATATCGCCATACCAGGCTCTCCCATCGCGTGTGATCAGTGCAATCGAGCTCATCGGGCCCCAGGACCCGGCCGCATAAGGCTTGGGCGCGTCACCGGCGTTCTTCCAGCCGGCGATCAACTGGTCGCACCAGGTCCAGGCGTACTCGATCTCGTCCTTGCGCACGAACAGGTTCTGGTTGCCACGCATCACTTCGAGCAGCAAACGCTCGTAGGCATCCGGAATCCGCGCGCTGCGCCAGGTGTCGGAAAAATTCAGTTGCAGCGGGCCGCTGCGCAGTTGCATGCCCTTGTCCAGCCCCTGCTCCTTGGTCATCACCCGCAGCGAGATACCTTCGTCGGGTTGCAGACGGATGATCAGCTTGTTGCCGATCTGCAAACGCTGCTCCGGCGCGAAGATGTAGTGCGGCGTCTCCTTGAAGTGGATGACGATCTGCGACAGCTTCTGCGGCATGCGCTTGCCGGTACGCAGATAGAACGGCACGCCCGACCAACGCCAGTTGCGAATGTCGGCGCGCAGGGCGACGAAGGTTTCGGTGTCGCTCTGGGCGTTGGCGTTCTCTTCTTCCAGGTAGCCCGGCACCGGGGTGCCGTCGCTGTAGCCGGCAATGTACTGGCCGCGCACCACACGGGTGCTCAGCCCCTCGCCGGTGATCGGCGCCAGCGCCTTGAGCACCTTGACCTTCTCGTCGCGGATGCTGTCGGCCGACAGATCGCTGGGCGGGTCCATGGCGATCAGGCACAGCAGCTGCAGCAAGTGGTTCTGGATCATGTCGCGCAGTTGGCCGGCCTTGTCGAAGTAGCCCCAGCGGCCTTCGATACCGACTTTCTCGGCAACGGTGATCTCCACGTGGGAGATGGAGTTCTGGTTCCACTGGGTTTCGAACAGGCTGTTGGCAAAGCGCAAGGCGATGAGGTTCTGTACCGTTTCCTTGCCCAGGTAGTGGTCGATGCGATAGACCCGGCTTTCGGGGAAGAAGCGTGCCACGGCGTCATTGACCCGACGCGACGACTCCAGGTCGTGCCCGATGGGTTTTTCCAGCACGACGCGAGTGCGCGATGCCAGGCCGGCCTTGTCGAGGTTTTCGCAGATGGCCCCGTAGACCGCCGCCGCAGTGGCGAAATAGGCGATCAGTGGCTGCCCTTCACCGGCCTGCTCGGCCAGGGCCTGGTAGCCTTCGGGCTGGACGAAGTCCAGGTGCAGGTAGTTCAGGCGGTCGAGAAACCGTTGCAGGGCCTGGGGTTCGATATCGGCCGCCGGCACGAAGCGGCGCAGCTGGGCTTCGATGTTCGCCAGGTGCTGCTCGGGAGTACCGGCTTCGCGGGCCAGGGCCAGCAGCCGGGTATCCGAATGCAGCAGGCCGGCGCGGTCCAGTTCGTAGAGGGCAGGAAACAGCTTGCGCAACGCCAGGTCGCCAAGGGCGCCAAAGAGGGCGAATGTGCAAGGTTCTACGCTGATAGCAACCATGATGTTGGTTCTTTTATTAAAGTTGGCCTAGAAATACCGTTTTCGATGACAATTTTCAAGCGCGATGTAGTAAAAATAACAACATCTCGTACAGCGATTACAGACAAGTGGTATGACAATCCCACCATCAGTACGATAGACAACCGTGCAAAAAGCCGACTGTTCCCTCAGCCGGCCGTCTTTCCGACCCAAGGACATCCCATGGACCGTGTGCGAAACCTCCTGGAACAGATCCAGGGACGCCTCGACGAGCTGAACAAGGCCGAACGCAAAGTCGCCGAAGTCATCCTCCTCAACCCGCAGCAAGCCACCCGTTTCAGCATTGCCGCCCTGGCCCAGGCGGCCAAGGTCAGCGAACCGACCGTCAACCGCTTCTGCCGCTCGTTCGGCGTCAGCGGCTACCCCGAACTCAAGCTGCAACTGGCACAGAGCCTGGCCAGTGGCGCCGCCTACGTGAGCCGCGCAGTGGAAGCCGACGACGATCCGGCGGCCTACACCCAGAAGATCTTCGCCAGCGCCATCGCCTCGCTCGACAGCGCCTGCCAGCAGATCGACCCGCAGCAGGTCAGCCGCGCCGTGGACATGATGATCCAGGCCCGGCAGATCCACTTCTTCGGCCTGGGCGCCTCGGCCCCGGTGGCCATGGACGCCCAGCACAAGTTCTTCCGCTTCAACCTGGCGGTGTCGGCGCATCCCGACGTGCTGATGCAGCGCATGCTGGCGTCGGTCGCGCACACCGGTGATCTGTTCGTGATCATTTCCTACACCGGGCGCACCCGCGAACTGGTCGAAGTGGCCAAGCAGGCCAGGGAAAACGGCGCCTCGGTGCTGGGTATCACGGCCGCCGGCTCGCCACTGGCCAAGGCCTGCAGCATGAGCCTGCACCTGCCGTTGCCGGAGGACACCGACATCTACATGCCGATGACCTCGCGCATCATCCAGTTGACGGTCCTCGATGTGCTGGCGACCGGCATGACCCTGCGCCGCGGCTCGGATTTCCAGCCACACCTGCGCAAGATCAAGGAAAGTCTCAACGCCAGCCGCTACCCTGCCGAAGACAGCTGACTCAGCTGAGCCGATGCGCCTGCAGCCGCAACTGCGCGCGCTGCCCAGGCGCCAGGCTCAGGCCCTCGCCGCTGCCACTGGCAGCCTCGACGCAGACGAAGCCCTGGCTCTCGCGCCCGCTCACTCCCATCAATGGGCGATTACCCGGGTGCCAGACCACCGTGTCGTCGCTGTCGCTGGTGTCGATGCACAGGTCACGCCCCCAGGCCGAGTCATGCAACTGCACTTGCGGTGTCCCGGGGTAGACCTTCTGACACCCCCCGTTGAGCGTGAGCACGCCGTCTTCACGGCAGGCCTGGCGGTTGAGGCGGTCGTAGCCGTCGATATCCTCAAGGCCTGACAAGGCAATCTGCGACACGTCGCTGATGCGCCAGAACGCCAGCAATGCGTGGCTCAGCTGGCAGGGTTCGCTGTCCTGGTGCTCGGTGCACAGGCGCAGTTCCATGCTCGAGCCCAGCCGGGCGTGCAAGTCGACCTGCCAGTCGCACAGGTCCAGGCGCCACTTGAGCGTGACGCCCTCCTCGTCCTCGCGGCTGTCGAGCAGCTTCCAGTCCAGCAAACGCCCCCAGCCGTGGGCCGGCCACAGGTCCTCGCTGGGATGGCGGCCATACCAGGGCCAGCACACCGGCACGCCGCCACGGATCGCACCGACCTGTGGCCATTGCTCGGCGCACCACAACCAGGGTTTCTCGCCGCTCGGCTGAAAGTGCAGCAACTGTGCGCCCTGGCGGCTGAACACCGCCTGGCAGCGCGGGTGATCGATGATCAGGACATCGCGCTGCTGGTAACGCTCCCACTCGAAAACCGGCCGTGGCCGCTGCGAAGTGAAAAAGCGATGGAGCGGATGTTCAGACATGTTCAGAAAGCTCTTGTTGTTTGAGATAGCGCTGTCTTTACCCAAGCCCGAGATCCACTGAAGAACAGTGGATCTCGGGGTGTAGGGATGGATGGCGTAAATTTACAACAATTTTTCTCAGAATGACGACTGAATCTTCAAGCCTGCGACCAACGCGTTGTCGACATCGTCCACACCGCCCGGGCTCTTGATGTACTGCAGGTTCGGCCGCACGGTCAGCCAGTTGGTGACGTGGAAGCCGTAGTACAGCTCGGCGTTGTACTCGGTGCGCTGCAGCGGTACGAAGCCAGGGTTGTCGTAGTCATTGATACCGCTCTGGGCGTTGAGCAGTTCGGCGCGCTTCTTCACGTCGTCATTGACGTGAATGCGGGCGATGCCGAAGCCGATATCATCCTTGGGCCGTGCATCGAAGGCGCCCTTGTAGACCATGCCCACCTGCTGGTAATTGTCGACCACGTTGGTCGCCTTGTCGTGCACGGTGAAGTTGGCGAACAGGCTCAGGCCGCGGTTGGCATCGCCGTTGTGCGCGGTGACCTGCTGCTGGGCCACGACCCACCAGCCATGTTTGCTCGAGTGCGACTTGAAGGCTTGGCCAGTCAACGCCTGCGGGTTGCCGTTGATGTCGTCGTAGACGTCGTCGGCCTTGGCGGTGCTGTAGTAATAGCCCAGGCGGTATTCGCCCGGCAGGCCGTTGACCTTCGGCGACCAGACCATCTCCACCGGCAGGATCGCGCCCTTGGTCCCGCTGCCACTGAGCTTGAAGCCGTTGCCGGTCTCGAGGTTGGACGGGTTCTGCTCGTAGGCACCGACCTGGACGAAGAACTCAGGCGTGATGTTGTACTTCACCCGCAGTGCCCACTGGCTGACCGGCCAGTTGTACCAGATGCCACCCACCCAGTTACCCACCTGCGAACCGCAGAACGCCAGGTTCTGGAAGTCGCAAGGGAAGCTGTTGAAGTCCTCGCCTTCCCCGAAGCGGCCGACCTTCACGTCCAGCGCGCCGTCGAAGTACTTCTGCTTGACCCACATCTGCGTCAGGCGCCAGGTCTGGCCGCGGCCCCAGACTTCCTGCACCGAGCTGAACTGCCCGGCGCGCGGGTCGCTGATGCGGTCGTTGGACAGGTTGCGACCGCTACGCTCGGTGATCGCCAGCTTGAACTCCGCATCGTGCCAGCCGAGGATCTTCTGCAGGTCCAGGTGCGCGCCGAGGGCGAACTGGTCGCTGTAGCGCGCGGTCTTGTCGTTGTTGTAGCCACCGTGCAGGTTACCGGCCACTTCACCGACGTAGTCGAGGGTGAAGTCATAGCCTTTTTCCAACAGCTCGGTGCGAGCCCCACCCCAGTCGCCAGTCATCCATTTCGACTCGCTGGAGAAAGCCTCGGCAGCATGCGCGCCATTGCTGCCAACGAGGGCGAGCAGGGTCAGCGAGCCTAGTGCCTTGATACGCTTGCGATGGTCCATCCCTTGTTTCCTCTTTTCTTGTTATCGATGGTTTGCTTGCTTCAACGTCCCTTGATACGTGTCACGTTGTCCTTGGCTGGAGCGTCCGCTGCAGGCAGGTCCAGGCGTTCGCCGCTGCTCGCGTCGAACAGCAGGACCCGCGCCGGATCGAACTGCAGGTTGAGGCTGTCGCCGACATTGCAGGCGACGTCCGGCGCCAACCGGCAGCAGACCTTGGTCTGGTTGAGGGTGACGAACACCAGCAGGTCCGGCCCGGTAGGTTCCAGGACCTGCACTTCTGCACGCACCGCCGGCAAGCCGTTGCCTTCGGCGCTACCGAGTGCGATCTGTTCAGGGCGCACGCCGAGGATCACTTCGCGGCCGTCCAGCGCTTCGCTGGCTGCGCCCAGGGGCAGTTCGCAGCGGGCCTGGCCGCTGTCGAGCAGGGCGAACAGGCGCCCGTCCTGCTTGCTGATGCGCACCGGGATGAAGTTCATCGGTGGCGAACCGATGAAGCTGGCGACGAACAGGTTGGCCGGATCGTTGTAGATCTGCTGGGGCGTACCGAACTGCTGGATGACGCCGTCCTTCATCACCGCGACCTTGTCACCCAGGGTCATGGCCTCGATCTGGTCGTGGGTCACGTACACCGTGGTGGTTTTCAGACGCTGGTGCATCAATTTCATTTCGGTGCGCATCTCGACCCGCAGCTTGGCGTCGAGGTTCGACAACGGCTCGTCGAACAGGTAGATCTTCGGCCTGCGCGCCAGCGCCCGGCCCATGGCCACGCGCTGTTGCTGGCCACCGGAGAGCTGGCCAGGCTTGCGATTGAGCAGGTGTTCGATCTGCAGCAGCTTGGCTACCCGCGCGACTTCTTCGTCGATCGCCGACTGCGGCATCTTGCGGATCTTCAGGCCGAACTCGATGTTCTCGCGCACGCTCATGGTCGGGTACAGCGCGTAGGACTGGAACACCATGGCGATGTCACGGTCCTTCGGGCTCATGCCGGAGACGTCCTGGTCATCGATCAGGATCGCCCCACCGGTGATGTTCTCGAGGCCGGCGATGCAGTTCATCAAGGTGGACTTGCCGCAGCCGGAAGGGCCGACCAGGATCAGGAACTCGCCATCCTTGATGGCCAGCTGGATATCCTTGAGGGTGTCCGGCAGGCCGGTGCCGTAGGTCTTGTTTACATTGCGAAGTTCGAGCGTTGCCATGACTTACCCCTTGACTGCGCCGGCGGTCAGCCCACGCACGAAATACTTGCCTGCGACCACATAGACCAGCAGGGTTGGCAGTGCGGCGATCATTGCCGCGGCCATGTCGACGTTGTATTCCTTGGCACCGGTGCTGGTGTTGACCAGGTTGTTCAGGGCCACGGTGATCGGTTGCGAATCGCCGCTGGAGAACACCACGCCGAACAGGAAGTCGTTCCAGATCTGGGTGAACTGCCAGATCAGGCAGACCATGATGATCGGCGTCGACATCGGCAGGATGATGCGGCGAAAGATGGTGAAGAACCCGGCACCATCCAGGCGTGCAGCCTTGACCAGTGCCTCGGGAATGCTCACGTAGTAGTTGCGGAAGAACAGCGTGGTGAAGGCCAGACCATAGACCACGTGCACCAGCACCAGCCCCGAGGTGGTGCTGGCAAGTCCCAGCTTGCCGAGAGTGAACGAAGCCGGCAGCAGCACGGTCTGGAAGGGCAGGAAGCAGCCGAACAGCAGCAGACCGAAGAACAGTTGCGAGCCACGGAAGCGCCACATCGACAGCACGTAGCCGTTCAGCGCGCCGATGGCCGTGGAGATCAGCACCGCCGGCACGGTGATCAGGATCGAGTTCCAGAAGTAGCCGCTGACCGTGGCCCAGGCCTTGACCCAGCCAATCGTGGTGAACAGCTCGGGCCAGCTCAACAGGTTGCCGGTGCTGATGTCTTCCGGGGTCTTGAAGCTGGTCAGCAGCATCACTACCAGCGGCACCAGGTAGAGCAGCACGGCGAGCAGCAGCACCGCGTGGATGGCGATGCGGCCCAGGCTGAGGGCCGGTTTGTCGAGGTTAGTGGTCATTGCGTTTGGTCCTCAGCTCGGAATACAGGTAAGGCACGAGGATCGCGAGGATCGCGCCGAGCATCAGGATCGCGCTGGCAGAACCCATGCCCATCTGCCCGCGGCTGAAGGTGAACGAATACATGAACATCGCTGGCAGGTCCGAGGAATAGCCAGGGCCACCGGCGGTCATCGCGGCCACCAGGTCGAAGCTCTTGATGGCGATGTGCGAGAGGATCATCAGCGAGCTGAAGAACACCGGGCGCAGGCTTGGCAGCACCACGGTCCAGTAGATGCGCGGCATGCTCGCGCCGTCGATTTGCGCAGCACGGATGATCGACTGGTCGACACCGCGCAGCCCGGCAAGGAACATCGCCATGATGAAGCCCGAGGCCTGCCACACGGCGGCGATCACCAGGCAGTAGACGACCCGGTCCGGATCGATCAGCCAGTCGAGACGAAAACCTTCCCAGCCCCAGTCGCGCAGCAGCTTGTCCAGGCCCATGCCGGGGTTGAGCAGCCACTTCCAGGCGGTACCGGTCACGATCATCGACAGTGCCATGGGGTACAGGTAGATGGTGCGGATCACCCCTTCGCGGCGGATGCGCTGGTCGAGGAACACCGCCAGCAGCACGCCGATCACCAGGGTGATGCCGATGAACATCCCGCCGAAGACCAGCAGGTTCTTGCTCGCCACCCACCAGCGGTCGTTGTCGAACAGCCGCGCGTACTGGGCCAGGCCCGCCCATTTGTAGGTGGGCAGGAAGGTCGAGGTGGTGAACGACAGGACGAAGGTCCAGAGGATGTAGCCGTAGAAGCCCACCAGCACGATGAACATGCTCGGCGCCAGTACCAGTTTCGGTAGCCAGCGCTGGAGCGCGTCCAGGGGTGAGGCCCGCAGTTGGGCGGTGGTCGTAGTCATGATTTCAGATACCGGAACGAGGGCGGTGCTGCGCACCGCATCGCGGGACAAGCCCGCTCCCACAAAGACCTGGCCCACCCACAGGTTCAGCGCATGGCGCCAAACCTGTGGGAGCGGGCTTGTCCCGCGATTGGGCCGTTATTGGGCAGCCTTGACCGCTGCGTTGAGCTTCTTCGCCGCATCGGCCGGATCGGCCTTCGGATCGTTGATGTAGTTGGTCACCACATCGAAGAACGCCCCCTGCACGGCGAGCGTGGTCGCCATGTTGTGCGCCATGCTCGGTTGCAGTCCACCCGACTTGGCGTCGGCCAGGAAGTCCTTGGCAGCGGTCTGGGCGCAACTGTCGAAGCCATACTTGCTCATGTCGGCCAGCATGTCGTTGCGCACCGGGATCGAGCCCTTGTTGATGCTGAAGGTCTTCTGGAAGTCTTCACCCAGCACACGCTTGGCGATGTCCTGCTGACCTGCAGTGGTGCCTTCGTTCTTCTGCTTGAACACCGCCAGCGAGTCGATGTTGTACAAGAAGCCCTTTTCGGTGCCGGGGAAGGGTACGCACTGGTAGTCCTTGCCCGCGGTCTTCTTGGCCAGGGTCCACTCGCTCTTGGCCCAGTCGCCCATGATCTGCATGCCGGCCTTGCCGTTGATGACCTTCGCGGCCTCGAGGTTCCAGTCCTGGCCCTTGCCGTCAGGGTCCATGTAGGTGGCGACCTTCTTCAGCTCGGTCAGCGCCTTGACCACCTCCGGGCCGGTCAGGGCTTTTTCGTCGAGGTCGACCAGGGCCTTCTTGTAGCCCTCCACCCCCATCACCGCGAGCACCACGTTCTCGAACACGGTGCTGTCCTGCCATGGCTGGCCACCGTGGGCCAGGGGAATGAAGCCTGCGGCCTTGAGCTTGTCGGCTGCGGCGTAGAATTCGTCGAGGGTGGTCGGCGCCTTGTCGATGCCGGCCTTCTTGAACACCTCGGGGTTGATCCACAGCCAGTTGATGCGGTGGATGTTCACCGGCACGGCGACGTAGTCACCTTCGTACTTGACGGTGTCGGCGACTTTCTTGTCGAGCAGGCTGTCCCACTTCTCCTGCTTGGCGACGTCCTTGAGCACATCGCTGTCGAGCAGGCCGGTGGCGGCCCAGTCCTGAATATCGGGGCCCTTGATCTGGGCGACGCCTGGCGGGTTGCCGGCGACGGCGCGGCTCTTGAGCACGGTCATCGCGGTGGAACCACCGCCACCGGCCACAGCGCCGTCCTTCCAGGTGAAGCCGTCTTTCTCGACTTGGGCCTTGAGGACGTCGACGGCAGCTTTCTCGCCGCCGGAGGTCCACCAGTGCACCACCTCGACGCTGCCTTTGGATTCGGCGGCGAAGGCGCTGAGGGGCATGAGCGAGGCGAGGGAAATAGCGGCGGCGAGGCGCAGAGTGGAATTCATCGGTATACCTTTCTTGTTGTTATGCGGTGCAAGTCGTTCGCTTGCGTTGCATGGAGTCTAATGAGCGCGCAGACCAGGGCAGGTAACGAAGCGATGCGCGAATGTCATCACTTGGTTACATTGCCCAGGGCCAGCGCAGTGGCCAGGCTGGGTGCCAACGGCAGGCGCGGCAGGAGCACCGCCTGGTAGGCGTGGTAAAGATCGGGCTTGCCGCCCCAGATGCTTGCGCCAGGGCGGTTCTGCGGGTCCAGCTCATGGTGCCAGCTGCCGTGGACGCGATCGATGAAATGGCTGTCGATGAAGTCCCAGAAACGCCGGTACCACTGCTCGTATTCACCTTCCCCGGTACGACGCAACAACGCTGCAGCCGTCGCACAGGCTTCGGCGTGGGTCCAGTGCAAGCGCGCCCGCACTACTGGCCGGTTCTGCCAATCGAGGGTGTAGACGATGCCCGGCGCGCCATCAGCGTGCCAGGCGTGACGACAGGCATTGGCGAACAGCCCCCGCGCGTCGTCCAGCAGCCACTGCGGGGCGGGCAGGCCGGCACGCTGGCGCGCGGCCTCCAGGTGCAGAACCAGGCGTGCCCACTCGAAGGCATGACCGGGTGTGGTGCCGTAGGGGCGAAAGCCGTCGGTGGGGTTGTCGTGGTTGTAGTCGTGCAGTGCCTGCCACTGCACGTCGAAATGCTCGATGACACCGAAGCCGTTAGCCGCGGCATGGGTATGGATGATCCGCTCGACGATGCGCAGGGCGCGGTCGAGCCAGTGCGTGTGGCCGGTGACATCGGCCAGGGCGAGGAAGGCCTCGGTGGCGTGCATGTTGCTGTTGGCGCCACGGTAGGCTTCCGGCTGCGTCCAGTCATGGGCGAAGGACTCGCGCAGGGCGCCCTCTTCCTCGCTCCAGAAACGCGTCTCGATGATCGCGATGGCCGCCCCGAGCAATCGCTCGGCGCCAGGTGCGCCGGCGACCACCGCGGAACTGGCGGCCAAGGCGACGAAGGCATGCAGGTAGGCGGTCTTGCCGGTATCGCCCTCGCCATCGGCGCGGGCGAACCTGCCATCATCCCGCGCATCGCGCAGCGGCCCTGCGAGCAGTGCCGCGACACCGTGCTCCACCAGCGGCAGGCAGCCAGGGATGCCCTGCATATGCGCCATGGCGAAGCAATGGGTCATGCGCGCGGTGTGCAGGGTTTCGGCGATTGCGCCGTCGGGCAGTCGGCCCTGGGCATCGAGGCTGCCAAAACCGCCAGGCAGGCGCGAGGCCTTGGCGAAGGTCACCAGGCGCTGGCCCTCGGCGACCAGCCAGGCGTTGTGAACCGGGGAGTCGAGCCAACTGCAGAAAGGGAAATCGACGCTGTCCATCACCTGCTCAATCCTTGCCAGGGACAGGCTGGGTGCCTGTCGTCAGCGAATTCTAGCCAGCCGTCCCGGCGGGCATGTCACGAAGGCCTGTGTGAATGTCACCGTACCGTGACAATTTCAGTGGCCTCATCGCGGGACAAGCCCGCTCCCACAGCTCCCTGTGGTAGCGGGCTTGTCCCGCGATAGGGCTGGCCCAATCAATCGATATTCCGAGGCAGGAACAAGGTCACCCGCAACCCACCCTCACGCAGGTTCAACAAACTCACCTCCCCGCCATGGCTGTGGGCGATGTTACGCGCAATTCCCAGCCCCAGCCCATACCCCTGCTGCTGTCCCGCCAGGCGGAAATGCGGCTCGAACACCTGCTCCAGACGCTGTTCCGGCACGCCGGGGCCCTGGTCGTCGACCTGCAGCACGAAGGCCTCGGCGTTGTCGATGATGCGCAGGTGCGCACACTCGCCGTACTTGATGGCGTTGTCGATCAGGTTGCCGATGCAGCGCCGCAAGGCCAGTGGCTTGCCCGGATAAGGCGCCAGCACACGTCCTTCGACCGTGATTCGACCATCACGCAGGTAGGGTTCGGCGAGGATTTCCAGCACCTGGTTGAGGTCGATCGGTTCGATGTTCTCGTGGATGTCGGTATCTTTCACGCACTGCAAAGCGCCCTTGACCAGCAGCTCCAGCTCGTCGAGATCGCGGCTGAACTTGGCTTGCAGGTGCTCGTCTTCGAGCAGTTCCACCCGCAGGCGCAGGCGGGTGATCGGCGTGCGCAGGTCGTGGGAGATGGCGCTGAACAGCTGCGAGCGTTCGGTCAGGTAGCGGCTGATACGCTCACGCATGGCATTGAACGCGCGCCCTACCTCGACCACCTCGCTGCCGCCACCTTCGGCCACCGGCGGCACGTCCGCCCCCAGTGACATCTCCCGCGCTGCCCGCGCCAGGCGCTTGAGCGGCCAGCTCTGCCAGTGCACCAGCAAGCCGATGAACAACAGCAGCAACAGGGTGGTCAGGGCGATGAAGCCGATCTGCTGGCGCGGCAGACGCTCGGGTTCAAGACCGGTATAGGGCTCGGGCAACAGCGAGGCGATGTACAGCCACTCGCCTTCGTCCAGGCGGATCTGGGTGACCAGCACCGGCGGATTGAGCGGTTCGAGGGTCAACGCGTAGTGGGCCCAGGAGCGCGGCAGCTCGTCGAGCTTCAGGCCGCTGTTGAAGATGCGCAGGTCGTCGGGGCTGACGAACTCGACGGAGATTTCCATCTGCTGACCCAGGCGTTCGTGCAGCACCTGCTGGAACACCTCGATCACCGCTTGCTTGCGCGGGGTGATGGGCAGCACCGGCATGTCCAGCGGCTTTTCGTTGAGCGAGACGAAAAAGCGCGTACCGCCCATGCTGCGCAGCTGATCGAGCACCATCGGCCGGTAGGCCACCGGCAGGGAGCGGAAGTAGCTGACGCTGGCGCTCATCGAGTGCGCAAGGCTGCTGGCGCTGGCGCGCAGGCCCTGCAACTGGCTGGCCCGCAGCTGGGCGACCCAGATCACGCTCGACAACCCCTGGGCGATCAGCACCACCAGCAAGGTGAGCAGCAGCATGCGCCCGAGCAACGAGCGCGGCAGCAGGCGCCAGCGGCGCTCGACAGCCTGCTCAGCCGGCACAGCTGACATTCGCGGCAAGCAGGTAGCCGCTGCCGCGCACGGTGCGGATCAGCCGCGGCGGCTTGTCGGTGTCACGCAGTCGCTGGCGCAGGCGGCTCACCGCCATGTCGACGATGCGGTCCAGCGGCATCGGCTCACGCCCGCGGGTGGCATTGCCAATGGTGTCGCGGTCGAGGATCTGCTGGGGATGGTCGAGAAACAGCTTGAGCAGGGCGAAGTCGGCACCGGAGAGAATCACTTCTTCGCCATCGCGGTGGAACAGACGATGGCTGACCGTATCCAGGCGCCAGTCTTCGAAGGTAAGCACCGCGCTGGCAGGGGTGGCCGTGGTGAAGTCGCAGCGACGCAGCAGGGCCTTGATTCGCGCCTGGAGTTCGCGCGGGCTGAAGGGTTTGCCCAGGTAATCGTCGGCGCCCAGTTCCAGGCCGATGACACGGTCGGCTTCATCGGAGCTGGCGGTGAGCATGATGATCGGCACCCGCGACTGGCGCGGGTGCTGGCGCACCCAGCGGCACAGGCTGAAGCCATCCTCGTCGGGCAGCATCACGTCGAGGATCACCAGGTCGTAGTTGCCGGCATCCAGCGCGCGGCGAAAGCCCTGGCCGTCGGGTTCGGCATGGACCTGGAGGCCGGAGCGGCTGAGGTAGGTCTGCAGCAGCTCGCGAATGTCCTGATCGTCGTCGACCATCAGGATGGTTTTACCGGCAGTGCTCACAATGAATTCCCTTTGGTCGTTACAGGTCTTGATGCCTGTTGTGGCGACATTCTATCGGTGTCGAGGCCATTCGCGGGCAAGCCCGCTCCCACAGTGCCTTGTGGAAACGGGCTTGTCCGCGAATGGCAGCACAACCGACCTTCAGTGGTCCAGCATCTGCTGCAAGGCCACACCGGCTCCGAGCAACCCGGAAAACTCCGCCGTCACCAGCCACACCGGCACTCCCGGGAAGTAGCCGCTCATGCAGCCCTTGTCGGCAAAGCTTGTCGCGAAACCGCTGCGCAGGAACAGCTCGGCGAAGCGCGGCACCACACCGCCAACAATATAGACCCCACCGCGCGCGCCCAGGGTCAGCACATTGTTACCCGCTACACGCCCGAGAAAGCGTGAGAACTGTTCGATCACCGCCAGGGCCTGCGGTTCGCCGCCCAGCGCAGCATCGGTGATCTGCGCAGGGGTCTTGTGACGGGGTGTAGCGCCATCCAGCGCACAGATCGCCTGGTACAGCCGCACCAGCCCACCACCACTGAGCACGGTCTCGGCGCTGACATGGCCGATCTGGTTGTGGATCTGCTGGTGGATCGCCGCCTCACGGGCATTGCCCACCGGCAGGTCGACATGCCCGCCCTCGCCCGGTAGCGCCATCCAGTGCTGCTCGCCAAGGCTGAGCAAGGTGCCGACGCCAAGGCCGGTACCCGCACCGATGACCAGCGCCGGGCGCGCGGCGTCCGCCTGGCCGGGGCACACCTCGACGAACTCGCCAGGCTTGAGGCGGGTCATGCCCAGCGCCATGGCGGAAAAGTCGTTGATCAGCGACAGGCGCTCGACCTGCAGGACCTTGCAGAAGGCCGAGCGGCTCAGGCGCCAGTGATTGTTGGTGAAGCGAAATTCGTCGCCATCGACAGGGCCGGCCACCGACAGGCACACGTCCGAGACGTCGCCACGTTCGAGGCCCTGGTCCTTGAGGTAGGCCTCGATAGCCTGCTCGGGGCTGGAATAGTCCGCCGTCGCCAGCACCTGCACCGCGTGCAGGTCATTGTCACGCCACAGGGCAAAGCGGGCGTTGGTACCGCCGATGTCACCGACCAGCGAGGCCTTCATTTGAAACGCTCCAGGGCAGAGGTAAAGGCGCTGGCGCCCTGCTCTGCCGGGCTGAACGCGACGCGCATGAAGCCGAACAGCTCGCGCCCGCACCCCAGGTCATTACCCTGGGGTGCATCAGGCTGATCGCGACTGGCCAGTTCCTCGGCCGACACCATCAGTTGCAGCGTGCCTTCGACACCGTCGACGCGCACGATATCACCATCGCGCACCCGTGCCAGCGGGCCGCCGTCATAGGCTTCGGGGCACACGTGGATCGCCGCCGGTATCTTGCCCGAAGCACCGGACATGCGTCCGTCGGTGACCAGCGCGACCTTGTAGCCGCGGTCCTGCAGCACACCGAGGAACGGCGTGAGCTTGTGCAGCTCGGGCATGCCGTTGCAGCGCGGGCCCTGGAAACGCACCACGGCGACGAAATCGCGCTCCAATTCGCCAGCCTTGAAGGCATCGGCCAGCGACTGCTGATCGTGGAACACTCGCGCTGGAGCCTCGACCACCTGGTGTTCCGGCGCCACGGCAGAGACTTTCATCACCCCGCGCCCCAGGTTGCCTTCCATCACCCGCAACCCGCCCTCGGCCGAGAATGGCCGGGCGACCGGGCGCAGGATGCTTTCGTCCAGGCTGTGCTGCGGCCCCTCGCGCCACACCAGCTTGCCGTCGTCGAGGAACGGTTCTTGGGTGTAGCGACGCAGACCATGGCCGGCCACGGTATTGACGTCCTCGTGCAGCAGCCCGGCGTCGAGCAGTTCGCGGATCAGGAAGCTCATGCCGCCTGCGGCCTGGAAGTGGTTGATGTCGGCCTTGCCGTTGGGATAGACGTGAGACAGCGTCGGCACCACCTCGGAGAGGTCGGCCATGTCCTGCCAGGTCAGCTGGATCCCGGCAGCCTGGGCAATCGCCGGGATATGCAGGGTGTGGTTGGTCGAGCCGCCGGTGGCGTGCAGAGCGACGATGGAATTGACCAGCGCCTTCTCGTCGACGATCTCGCCCAACGGCATGAAGCTGCCGCTGGCCTTGGTCATGCGCGTGACCTGCTGCGCCGCCTCGGCGGTCAGCGCATCGCGCAATGGAGTGTAGGGGTTGACGAACGAGGCGCCCGGCAGGTGCAGGCCCATGACTTCCATCACCAGCTGGTTGGTGTTGGCTGTCCCATAGAAGGTGCAGGTGCCGGGGCTGTGGTAGGACTTCATCTCCGACTCCAGCAACTCCTCGCGGCTGGCCTTGCCCTCGGCGTAGCGCTGGCGCACGTCGGCCTTTTCCTTGTTGGAGATGCCCGAAGGCATCGGCCCGCCAGGCACGAAGATGGTCGGCAGGTGGCCGAAACGCAACGCACCCATCATCAGGCCGGGCACGATCTTGTCGCAGATGCCCAGCATGAGCGCGGCATCGAACATGTTGTGCGACAGGGCGATGGCCGTGGACATGGCGATCACTTCGCGGCTGGCGATCGCCAGCTCCATGCCGGGTTCACCCTGGGTCACGCCATCGCACATGGCCGGTACGCCACCGGCGAACTGGCCGACCGAGCCGATATCGCGCAGCGCCTGTTTGATCTGTTCGGGGAAGTGCTGGTACGGCTGGTGCGCCGAGAGCATGTCGTTGTAGGCAGAGACGATGGCCACGTTGGCAGCGTTCATCATCCGCAGGCTGTGCTTGTCCTGGCTGCCGCAACCTGCCACGCCGTGGGCGAAGTTGGCGCACTGCAGGCTGGCGCGCATCGGGCCGTCGCTGGCCGCGCCGCGAATGAGCTCAAGGTAGCGTTCACGGGTGGCACGGCTGCGTTCGGTCAGCCTTGCGGTGACCTCAAGGATGCGCGGATGCATGTACTGGACTCCAGGCTATGTGTAAGGGCGACCTGAACCGGCATTTCCACTCCAAACGATTGCGACCTAGGCTCAAGGCAGGGGCCGGAAAGGTCGTTGACGTGGAAGGCTCGATCGCTCGTTGTAGATTTACCAAAATATTGCCACTAAAAATGCTTGTTTTCTATCTTGGAGTGAATAATCTTGTAATTCCAATAACAAAACCGTTTCAGTGAAGCCTCATCCCATTTTGTGCCACAGGCTTCACCCGAACTGCCAGAGGTAATGCCAATGACCCTTCGCATCGCGATCAACGGATTCGGCCGCATCGGACGCAACGTCCTGCGCGCACTCTATACCCAAGGCTACCGCCAGGACCTGCAGGTCGTCGCCATCAACGACCTGGGCGACAGCGCGATGAATGCGCACCTGCTCAAGTACGACAGCGTACATGGCACCTTCGATGCCACCGTCGAGGCCGATCATGAAAGCCTGACGGTCAACGGCGATCGCATCGCCGTCAGCGCCATCCGCAACCCCGCCGAACTGCCCTGGAAAGCCGAAGCCATCGATGTGGTGTTCGAATGCACCGGGCTGTTCACCGACCGCGCCAAGGCCGCGGCCCATATCACTGCTGGCGCCGGCAAGGTGATCATCTCGGCGCCGGCCAAGGGCGCCGATGCTACCGTGGTGTATGGCGTCAACCACGACGTGCTGCGCGCCTCGCACCAAGTCATCTCCAACGCCTCGTGCACCACCAACTGCCTGGCGCCGATCGCCCAGGTGCTGCAGCGTGAGTTCGGCATCGAGCAGGGGCTGATGACCACCATCCACGCCTACACCAACGACCAGGTGCTGACCGACGTCTACCACAGCGACCCCTACCGGGCCCGCTCGGCCACCCAATCGATGATCCCGAGCAAGACTGGCGCCGCCGAAGCCGTGGGCCTGGTGCTGCCGGAACTGGCCGGCAAGCTCACCGGCATGGCGGTACGGGTGCCGGTGATCAACGTGTCGCTGGTCGACCTGACCGTCAACCTCAAGCGCGAAGCCAGTGCCGACGAGGTCAATCGCTTGTTCCTCGAAGCCAGCCGCCATTCGCGCGTGCTCGGCTACAACAGCCTGCCGCTGGTGTCGTGCGACTTCAACCACAACCCGCTGTCGTCGATCTTCGATGCCAACCACACCCGTGCCAACGGCCGCATGCTCAAGGTGCTGGCCTGGTATGACAACGAGTGGGGCTTCTCCAACCGCATGCTGGACAACTGCCTGGCGCTGTTCCGGGCACAATGAAAAAGTCCTTGGGGCTGCCTGGCGGCCCCACCTTTACCCCTTCATGACATTTCTCTGCTTGACCTGACGCACGGATGATAAGCATTATCATTCACCCCTCGTCGGCCAGGTTTCCCCGTGAGTCAGTCCCGGTTCAACTCAGTCTTCCTCACCCAACGCCTCACCCTGCTGCGCACCTTGCAGCGCATGGTCGGCAACCCCAGCACGGCGGAAGACCTGCTGCAGGAAACCTACCTGCGGGTTACCCGTGCGCTGGGCGAGCGGCCTATCGAACACCTCGAACCCTTCGTGTTCCAGACCGCCCGCAACCTTGCCCTCGACCACTTGCGCGCGCGCCGCGTGCAGTCACGCACACTGGTCGACGACGTGCCCGAGCAAGTGCTGCACAATGTCGCCGCGCCGCTGGGCAACAGCGAGGATGCGGTGCATGCCGAGCAACTGCTCAAGCGCCTGAGCGTCAGCCTCGGCCAGCTCACCGCACGCCAGCAGCGCATCTTCATCCTCAGCCGCCTGCACGGTGCCAGCTACCTGGAAATCGCCGAGCAGTTGCAGGTCTCGGCCAGCACCGTACAGAAAGAACTGAAGCTGATCATGGCGATCTGCATGGGTGTAGCCGATCGCCTCAAGTGAGCGACCGCTCGCCACCTGGGCAGGTGCTGGCTCTTGCCATGCCCGCCCACAGCGCCGATCATCTGCAAAAAACGCCATGCAAGGATCCCCCGTGAGCAACCCTGCCCCTCGCCCATTGCCCGCCGAGCCAGATGCCCGCGCCCGTGCCATGGACGAAGCGCAGGACTGGTTGATCCGCCTGCAATGCCCCACCGAGCAGGACACCCAGGACTTCGAAGCCTGGCTGGGCGCTGCCGAGCAGAACGCCGAAGCCTATGTCGAAGCCGAGGCACTGTGGAATGGCGCCGCCCTGCGTCATCTGGCGGGCGATCTGCATCAACAGCGCCGCACCTCGCTGCGCGGACGCCTGCGCCGCCACTGGAAACCCCTGGCCACCGCAGCCGTGCTGCTGGTCGGGCTGTTCACCTTCGGCAACCTGCCGGTGCGCCTGCAGGCCGATCACCTGACCGTGGTCGGCGAACGCCAGCGCCTGCAGCTGGACGATGGCGCCAAGGTGCTACTCAACACCAACTCGGCCTTTGCCAGTGACCAGCGCGACGGACGCCAGGTTGCACGGCTGTTACAGGGCGAGGCCTATTTCGAAGTGCCCGGCGGCAACCAGCCACCGCTTGAAGTCCAGGCCGGCCCCTTGCGTGCACAGGTGCGCGATACCAACTTCGCCGTACGCTACCTCGATGGCCAGGCGCAGGTACGTGTGCAGCGCGGCGATGTCGACCTGCAGGCCGCCAGCGACCAGCGCATCCGCCTGAGCGCCGGAGACAGCATCAGCGTCGGGCCAGACGGTTTCGGTCAGCGCCAGCGCGCCGACCTGCACAAGGAACTGGCCTGGATCGATGGCCGCCTGGTGTTCGAGAACTGCCCGTTGAGCCAGGTGCTCGCCGAACTGCGCCGCTACTACCCGGGCTGGATCATCAACCGCAACGACCATCTGGAACAGGTGGCCGTTACCGGCAACTACCGCCTGGACCAGCCACTGGAGACCCTGCGCGCCCTGGCCCATATCACCTCGGCGCAGTTGCACGAATACCCGGCGGTGGTGATTCTCAACTGAGTGGCGCTCATGGGAACAACTGCCCTTTTCAAAGTCTGAAGACCAGCCCGCCCCCACAAAACCGCCGATAATTATTTTTACGCGACTCCCATCCCACGCCCGTCTCGTTATAGCCAATGCAATTGATTCTTGTTCGAAAACAAGAACTGCACTCACCTATAACAGTTCGCGCGACAGGGAGCGCTTCCGATGTCCTCAGGTCCAACCCGCCCATCCCCCTCTTCCCGACGCATGGGACAACTGTCCCTGCTGACCCTGGCCCTGCTGGCCAGCGGCGCCTGCAGCCTGCCGGCGCTGGCCGCAGAGCCGGCCCAGGCCGCCAGCCCGCGGATGGGCGACTATCGCTTCGCCATCGCCCAGCAACCACTGGTATCGGCGATCAACGCGTTCAGTGAAGTCACCGGCTGGCAGATCGGCTTCTCCGCCGATTTGGCCGAGGGCGTGGCTTCGCCGGGCGTGCAAGGGGCACTGGCGCCGGAAGCGGCACTGCAGAAACTGCTGCACGGCACAGGCCTGGGCTTTCGCAAGATCGGCAACGGCAACGTCGTGCTCGAGCGCCAGACCGCAGGCAACGCCATTGCCCTGCAACAGCTGACCGTCAGCGCCACCCGCAGCGCCCAGGACGTGAGTCAGGTACCGAGCACCGTCAGTGTGCAGACCCGCGAGCAACTGGACCGCCAGAACGTCAACGACATCAAGCAACTGGTGCGCTACGAGCCGGGTGTCTCGGTTGGCGGTGTCGGCCAGCGCAGCGGCCTGAACGGCTACAACATCCGTGGCATCGACGGAGAGCGAATCCTCACCCAGGTCGATGGCGTATCGATCCCCGACAGCTTCTTCTACGGCCCCTACGCCCAGACCCAGCGCAACTACGTCGACCCCGAGATCGTCAAGCGCGTCGAGATCCTGCGTGGTCCGGCCTCGGTGCTGTACGGCAGCAACGCCATCGGCGGCGCGGTGAGCTACTACACCCTCGACCCGGACGACATCATCAAGCCTGGCAAGGACGTTGGCGCGCGCTTGAAGACCGGCTACAGTTCGGCCGACGAAAGCTGGCTGACCTCCGCCACCGTCGCTGGCCGCCAGGGCGACTTCGACGGCCTGCTGCACCTGAGCCAGCGCAACGGCCACGAGACCGAATCCTACGGTGGCCACGGCGGCACCGGCCTTGGCCGCACCGAAGCCAACCCGGAAGACGTGCGCACCACCAACGTACTGGCCAAGCTGGGCTGGAACTACGCCGACGACGCGCGCCTGGGCTTCACCTACGAGCACTACAAGGACGACCGCGACCAGAACATCCTCAGCGCGGTGGGCGGCCCGTTCATCCCCGGCCGTGGTGCGTCGAACATGTATCGGATGCGTGAAGGCAACGACACCGTCACCCGCGAGCGCTTCGGTATCAACCACGAGTTCGGCCTCGACAGCCCGGTCGCAGACCACGTGAAGTGGAGCCTCAACTACCAGATCGCCAAGACCGACCAGCGCACCGACGAACTCTATTTCGCCTCCGGTCGCCAGGTGTTCCGTGATCGCCAGACCACCTACAAGGATCGCCAATGGGTGTTCGATGGTCAGTTCGACAAGGCCTTCAGCATCGGTGAGACCGATCACCTGCTCACCTACGGCACCACCCTCAAGCACGAGAAGGTCACCGGCTCGCGCAGCGGCACCGGCACCTGCCTGAACATCGGTGGCACCTGCCGCGCCATCGGCCAGAACAGCGTGAGCGATAGCCAGGCGCTGGTCAGCGACTTCCCGGATCCGACCATCAACACCTACAGCCTGTTCGCCCAGGACGAGATCCGCTGGAACAACTGGACCTTCCTGCCAGGTGCGCGTTACGACTACACCCGCATGGAACCGAAGATGACCGCAGAATTCCTGCGTGGTATCCAGGGCACCGGTGCAGCGCCGTCCAGCGTCGATGACGGCGACAAGAAATGGCACCGCGTCTCGCCCAAGTTCGGCGTCACCTATGCCTTCAACGACAACTACACCTGGTACGGCCAGTACGCCGAGGGTTTCCGTACCCCGACCGCAAAGGCCATGTACGGCCGCTTCGACAACCCGACCCTGGGCTACAGCGTCGAACCCAACCCCAACCTCGAGCCTGAAAAGAGCAAGAGCTACGAGACGGGCCTGCGCGGCAAGTTCGAGGCCGGCAATTTCGACGTGGCGGTGTTCTACAACAAGTACCGCGACTTCATCAACGAAGACGCCGTGCAGTCCGCCAACCTGGGCTCGACCTTCCAGGCCAACAACATCAAGCACGCGACCATCAAGGGTGCCGAGTTCAAGGGCCGCCTGAACCTCGATCACTTCGGCGCGCCGCAAGGCCTCTACACCCAAGGCTCGCTGGCCTATGCCCATGGCCGCAACGACGACAATGGCCAGCCGCTGAACAGCGTCAATCCGCTGACCGCGGTGATGGGCCTGGGCTACGAGCAGCAGAACTACGGCGGCCTGCTCAGTTGGACACTGGTCAAGCGCAAGACCCGCGTCGACGACAGCACCTTCTTCGCCCCGGATGGCGCCAGCTCGCAGTTCCGCACGCCGGGCTACGGGGTGCTCGACCTGACCGGTTTCTACAAGGTGACCGAGGATGTGACCGTCAACGCAGGCCTCTACAACCTCACCGACAAGAAGTACTGGCAGTGGGATGACGTGCGCGGCTATGACGGCCTTGGCGAGGCGGCGGTGACCCAGCCGGCCAACCTCGACCGCCTGACCATGCCGGGACGCAACTTCGCCATCAATGTGGTCTGGGATATCTGATCCCGGTACCCGCGGGGGCGGCCTTGTGCCGCTCCCGTAACCCCCTCCAGAACACAAATGCCTCCCACTCCCAGGTGAGGTTTTTTTACTGTCCCGCGTCTTCTCTTTCGTCTTGTACCTAGACAGCCCCATTTCCCAAGGATGCCCCCATGACCCGCCACACCTCCGAGCGCGCCGCCCTGCGCTCGCAACGCCTGAACCAGGTCACTCACGCACCGCACACCGAGCTGGACGCTCTGGTCAAGTCGCACGCGCCGTTCGACAGCCGCGAGAGCTTCGCCCGCTTCGTCGTCGCCCAGTACCTGTTCCAGTCCGAACTGCAGGCGCTGTACACCGACCCGGCACTGATCGCCATCGTCCCTGACCTGGCCGAGCGTTGCCGGGCCGAACAGGCGCGCCTGGACCTGGCCGACCTGAACACCGAAGTACCGGCCCCGGTCGCAGGCGCCCTGGTCAAACCAAGCCTGGGCGAAGCCCTGGGCTGGATCTTCGTCTCCGAAGGCTCCAAACTGGGCGCTGCGTTCCTGATCAAGCGTGCCGTGGCCCTGGACCTGTCCGACAGCTTTGGCGCCCGTCATCTGGGCGAGCCCGCCGGTGGTCGTGCAGAGGGCTGGAAACAGTTCACCCGCATCCTCGACAGCCTGGAACTGTCGGCCGAAGAGGACGCTGCCGCCGAGCGTGGCGCAGTCGCGGCCTTCGAGCGCTTCACCGAGCTGCTCAAGCACGCCTACGCCACGGATGCAGCGCTGGCCTGAGACGCACCTGCCGGCCACCATTCGGGTGGCCGGACCGCTTTGCAGTGAGACCATGACCCGACTTGCCCGCTCCCGACTGTCCCGCCTGCTGTATGCGATCCTGGCTTATGTCAGCCTCGGGATAGGTCTGGTCGCCATCGTCATTCCCGGCCTGCCCACCACCGAGTTCATCCTCCTGGCCGCCTGGGCAGCGACCCGCAGCTCACCGCGCCTGTCCGCCTGGCTGGAGAACCACCGGCTGTTCGGACCGATCCTGTGGAACTGGCGCAACGGCAAGGTGATCCAGCGCCGCGCCAAGGTCAGCGCGACCATCAGCATGCTGCTGTGCGCAGGGTTGATGCTCACCATGCTCGAGCACCACTGGCCAGTGTTTCTTGCCATCGCCGGCATGACCCTGGGCAACCTGTGGATCTGGTCGCGCCCCGAACAACCCACCGCGCCACTGCCCGCCCAACTGCAACGCTGAGCATTTGCATCCCAGCGCGGGATGTACTGCAATGGGATCCACCAAGGAGGATCCTGCATGCCCCAGTTGCTCGACACCATCGTCCGTGAACTTAACCTCGACCACGCCGCCCTGCGCTGGCACGGCGTTGGTGGGCTGCCCTCGACGTTTGCCGTCACCGACCTGGCCGCCGCGAGCATGGCCGCTGCCGGGCGGGCACTGGCCAGCCTGCTGCAGCGCCAGACCAACAACTGCCCGCTGGTCAGCGTCGATCGGCGCCTGGCCTCGTTCTGGTTTGCCACCAGCCTGCGCCCACATGGCTGGCAGACCCCTCCCCTGTGGGACGCCGTCGCCGGTGACTATCCCACCCGCGATGGCTGGATTCGCCTGCACACCAACGCCCCCCATCATCGTCAGGCCGCACTCGGCGTGCTGGGCGCCCCCGCCGATCGCCAGGCGGTCGCGGCGCAGGTCCTGCGCTGGGACGGTGAGGCGCTGGAAAGCGCCGTGGTCGAAGCCGGAGGCTGTGCGGCGAAGATGCGCAGTTGGGCGCAATGGTGCGAACACCCGCAGGGGCAGGCAGTGAACAAGGAGCCCTTGGTGCTGCGTGAGCAGTTCGACGCGGCAGCGCCATTGGCCTGGCAAGGCTGTGAAACACGTCCGCTGGCCGGTATCAAGGTGCTGGATCTGACGCGTATCCTCGCTGGCCCCACCGCCAGCCGCTTGCTGGCCGCCTTCGGCGCCGAAGTGCTGCGCATCGACCCATTCGGTTGGGATGAGCCGGCGGTGGTCGCCGAAGTCACCCTGGGCAAGCGCTGTGCGCGCCTGGATCTGCGTGCGACGCCTGACCGCGAGGTGTTCGAACGGCTGCTAGGCGAGGCCGACATTCTCCTGCATGGCTATCGCGCCGATGCACTGGAGCATCTGGGTTTTGGCGCGCAGCACAGGCGCCAGCTCAACCCAGGCCTGATCGATGTAAGCCTCAACGCCTACGGCTGGAGCGGCCCCTGGCAAGCATGCCGCGGCTTCGACAGCCTGGTGCAGATGAGCAGCGGCATCGCCCGCGAAGGCATGCGCTGGCAACAAACGGACAGACCTGTGCCTTTGCCGGTGCAGGCGCTGGACCATGCAACCGGGTACCTGATGGCAGCCGAGGCGATCCGCGGGCTGGAACAGCGCCTGGCTCATGGCGCCGGTTACCGGGCACGGCTGTCCTTGGCTCGCACCGCCAAGCTGTTGGTGGAGCATGGAACGATGGCGGATGACTTGCCCCTGGCCGCAGAAACGCCGGAGGATCTCGACCCGCATCTGGAGCAGACGCCCTGGGGGCCCGCGCAAAGGATCAAGGGGCCGTTGAAGGTGGGGCAGGCGTCGATGCACTGGGCACGTGGGGCTTGCGAGCTGGGTTCGGCTCAAGCGCGTTGGTGACGATTTATGGCCTCATCGCGGGACCAGCCCGCTCCCACAAAAGGGGGCTGACCCATCGAGTTTGTGAGCATGCGTGGGAGCGGTGCGCCGCTGCGACTTGTCCCGCGATGAGGCCGCAACAACCGCCACCGACTTACAAACTCAGCGCCCCCGAGTACAGCGCATAAGCCGCTACCCCTGCGCCCACCAGTACCGCCGCGAATATCAGCTTCTCCCAATGGCTGAACAATGCCTGCCCCTGCTCGTGCCTGGCCCGGGCGAACAGGATCACTCCCGGGGCATAGAGCAGGGCCGACAGCAACAGGTACTTGAGTCCCCCGGCATACAACAGCCACACCGCATACAACAGCGCCAGCAGCGCCACGGCCAGATCCTTGCGCCGCAGCCCCGCCTGCCCGGCATAGCTCTCGCCCCGCCAGGCCAGCAGCACGGCATAGGCCGCCGACCAGAAGTACGGCACCAGGATCATCGACGACGCCAGGTAGATCAGGCTGGTATAGGTGCCAGCCGAGAACAGGGTGATCAGCAGGAACCCCTGGATCATGCTGTTGGTCAGCCACAGTGCATTGGCCGGTACATGATTGGCATTTTCCCTGGCCAGAAAACGCGGCATGGTCTTGTCGCGAGCGGTTGCGAAGAGAATCTCGGCACACAGCAACGCCCATGACAGCAGCGCCCCAAGCAACGAAACCGCCAACCCGATACTGATCAGCATCGCCCCCCAGGGCCCGACGATATGTTCCAGCACCGACGCCAGCGACGGGTTCTGCAACCCCGCCAGTTCAGGCTGGGTCATCACCCCCAGCGACAGCACGTTGACCAGCACCAGTAGCGCCAGCACCCCGAGAAAGCCGATCACCGTGGCCTTGCCGACATCCGAACGGTGCAGCGCACGCCCGGAATAGACACTGGCGCCCTCGATGCCGATGAACACGAACACCGTCACCAGCATCATGTTGCGCACCTGCTCCAGGACGCTGCCGAACTTCGGGTTGCCCAGCCCCCAGATATCGCGGGTGAAGATATCCGCGCGGAAGGCGAAGGCCGCGATGACGATGAAGATCAGCAGCGGTACGACCTTGGCCACCGTGGTGACCTGGTTGATGAAGGTCGCTTCCTTGATGCCACGCAGCACCAGGAAATGCACCGCCCACAGCAACAGCGAAGCGCAGCCGATGGCTATCGGCGTATTGCCCTCACCGAATACGGGAAAGTAGAAACCAAGGGTGCTGAACAACAGCACGAAATAGCCGACGTTGCCCAGCCAGGCACTGATCCAGTAGCCCCAGGCCGACGAGAAGCCCATGTAGTCACCAAAGCCGGCCTTGGCGTAGGCGTAGACGCCCGAGTCCAGGTCGGGCTTGCGGTTGGCCAGGGTCTGGAACACGAAGGCCAGCGCCAGCATGCCGACCGCAGTGATGCTCCAGCCGATCAGTACTGCGCCAACATCGGCACGGGCGGCCATGTTCTGCGGCAATGAAAAGATCCCGCCGCCGATCATCGAACCGACCACCAGGGCGATCAGCGCCCCCAGGCGAAGCTTATGTCCCGGTTCGCCCATCTGCAGCTCCCTCACGCCTGTCGCCTGTCTGAAACATAACGGCCACTACATATAAATGTTACAGCTTGTTTATTAATCAACGCCATTAAAGCTATAGCACTCATAACGCATTTGTCTATATGCCGACGGCCGCCAATATTCACATTGTCGAGCAACTCGCAAATTCGCGACGCCCTGTCGAATGACACGTGAAAAATTTGCGAAACCGCTAGAAACGACTAGCTTTCAGATTTCGCAAGCCAAACAGAGCGTTTGCTCTAGAAGTACATGGAGGTGCCAGCGCACAAGGCTTGCAGCAAAGCCGTCGGCACTCTCCAGGAGACCCGAGCAAGAATTTTCTCACGCTGTTGCGCCATGAACTGATCCACATCAGCGAATGACTACAGCGCCGGATTTATTCTGTCGTCAACTTTCTCCTGGCACGGAGTTGTTAAATGTCTGATTCTCCCGGAAAACTTAAACTCGGCGCATTAGTTGCACTTGTCGTGGGCTCGATGATTGGTGGCGGGATCTTCTCCCTGCCGCAAAACATGGCCGCCAGCGCAGGTGTCGGTGCCGTGCTGATCGGCTGGGCCATCACCGCCGTCGGCATGCTCACCCTGGCCTTCGTGTTCCAGACCTTGGCCAACCGCAAACCCGACCTCGATGGTGGCGTGTACGCCTATGCCAAGGCCGGCTTTGGCGACTACATGGGCTTCTCGTCAGCCTGGGGCTACTGGATCAGTGCCTGGCTGGGCAACGTCGGCTACTTCGTCCTGCTGTTCAGCACCCTGGGGTACTTCTTCCCGGTCTTCGGTGAAGGCAATACCCCGGCGGCAGTGATCGGCGCATCGCTGCTGCTGTGGGGTGTGCACTTCCTGGTCCTGCGCGGCATCAAGGAGGCGGCGTTCATCAACCTGGTCACCACCGTGGCCAAAGTCGTGCCACTGGCGCTGTTCGCGCTGATCTGCCTGTTCGCCTTCAAGCTCGATGTGTTCACCGCCGACATCTGGGGCCTGGGCTCGCCCGACCTCGGCAGCGTGATGGATCAGGTGCGCAACATGATGCTGGTCACCGTGTGGGTGTTCATCGGCATCGAGGGCGCCAGCATCTTCTCCTCGCGGGCGGAAAAACGCTCCGACGTGGGCAAGGCCACGGTCATCGGTTTCATCACCGTGCTGCTGTTCCTGGTGCTGGTCAACGTGCTGTCGATGGGCGTGATGACCCAGCCGGAGCTGGCCAAGCTGCAGAACCCGTCGATGGCCGCGGTGCTGGAGCATGTGGTCGGTCACTGGGGCGCGGTGCTGATCAGCGTCGGCCTGATCATCTCGCTGCTGGGGGCACTGCTGTCATGGGTGCTGCTGTGCGCGGAGATCATGTTCGCCGCCGCCAAGGACCACACCATGCCCGAGTTCCTGCGCCGCGAGAACGCCAACCAGGTGCCGGCCAACGCCCTGTGGCTGACCAACGCCATGGTGCAGATCTTCCTGGTCATCACCCTGTTCTCCAACAGCACCTACCTGTCGCTGATCTACCTCGCCACCTCGATGATCCTGGTGCCCTACCTGTGGTCGGCGGCCTACGCGGTACTGCTGGCGGTGCGCAGCGAAACCTACGAACAGGCCCTCGCCGAACGCAAGAAGGACCTGATCATCGGCGGTATCGCCCTGTTGTACGCGATCTGGCTGCTGTATGCCGGAGGCGTGAAGTACCTGCTGCTGTCGGCCCTGCTCTACGCCCCTGGCGCGATCCTGTTCGCCAAGGCCAAGCGCGAGGTCGGCCAACCGATTTTCACCAACGTGGAAAAACTGATCTTCGCCGCTGTGATCGTCGGCGCCCTGGTGGCGGCCTACGGGCTGTACGACGGCTTCCTGACCCTTTGACCACGTCTTCGTATGATTGGAGGAATCATCATGTCCACGGAAAAACAGAAATACGGCGTGCACTCCGAAGCCGGCAAGCTACGCAAGGTGATGGTCTGCGCCCCGGGACTGGCGCACAAGCGACTGACCCCCAGCAACTGCGATGAACTGCTCTTCGACGACGTGATCTGGGTCGACCAGGCCAAGCGTGACCATTTCGACTTCGTCACCAAGATGCGCGAGCGCGGCGTCGATGTGCTGGAAATGCACAACCTGCTGACCGACATCGTGCAGAACAAGGAGGCCCTGGCGTGGATTCTCGATCGCAAGATCACCCCCAATACCGTCGGCGTTGGCCTGACCAATGAAGTGCGCGGCTGGCTCGAAGGCCTCGATCCGCGCCACCTGGCCGAGTTCCTGATCGGCGGCGTGGCCGGCCAGGACCTGCCGCAGAGCGAAGGCGCCGATGTGGTGAAGATGTACAACGACTACCTCGGCCACTCCAGCTTCATCCTGCCGCCCCTGCCCAACACCCAGTTCACCCGCGACACCACCTGCTGGATCTACGGCGGCGTCACGCTGAACCCGATGTACTGGCCGGCACGACGCCAGGAAACCTTGCTGACCACTGCCGTGTACAAGTTCCACAAGGAATTCACCGGCGCCGACTTCCAGGTCTGGTACGGCGACCCTGACAAGGAGCACGGCAGCGCCACCCTGGAAGGCGGCGACGTCATGCCGATCGGCAAGGGCATCGTGCTCATCGGCATGGGCGAGCGCACCTCGCGCCAGGCCATCGGCCAACTGGCGCAGAACCTGTTCGCCAAGGGCGCAGTGGAAAAGGTCATCGTCGCCGGCCTGCCCAAGTCGCGTGCCGCGATGCACCTGGACACCGTGTTCAGCTTCTGCGACCGCGACCTGGTCACGGTCTTCCCGGAAGTGGTGCGCGAGATCGTGCCGTTCATCATCCGCCCCGACGAAAGCAAGCCCTACGGCATGGATGTGCGCCGTGAAAACAAGTCGTTCATCGAGGTGGTCGGCGAGCAGCTCGGGGTGAAGCTGCGCGTGGTCGAGACCGGCGGCAACAGCTTCGCCGCCGAACGCGAACAATGGGATGACGGCAACAACGTGGTGGCCCTGGAGCCAGGCGTGGTCATCGGCTACGACCGCAACACCTACACCAACACATTGCTGCGCAAGGCCGGGATCGAGGTCATCACCATCAGCGCCGGTGAACTGGGCCGAGGCCGCGGCGGCGGCCACTGCATGACCTGCCCGATCGTGCGCGACCCTATCGACTACTAACGCCCTCAATCCGGCCCACGCTTACGAGGCGCGGGCCGGGCACTCACCGCATTCAAGGAGACACTGTCATGGCGTTCAACATCCACAACCGCAACCTGCTCAGCCTCGAGCACCACACCACCCGTGAGCTGCGCTACCTGCTGGACCTCTCCCGCGATCTCAAGCGCGCCAAGTACACCGGCACCGAGCAGCAGCACCTGAAGGGCAACAACATTGCGCTGATCTTCGAGAAGACCTCGACCCGCACCCGCTGCGCCTTCGAAGTCGCCGCCTACGACCAGGGCGCCAACGTCACCTACATCGACCCCAACTCCTCGCAGATCGGCCACAAGGAGAGCATGAAGGACACCGCCCGCGTGCTCGGGCGCATGTACGACGCCATCGAGTACCGCGGCTTCAAGCAGGAGATCGTCGAAGAACTGGCCAAGTTCGCCGGCGTGCCGGTGTTCAACGGCCTGACCGACGAATACCACCCAACCCAGATGATCGCCGACGTGCTGACCATGCGCGAACACAGCGACAAGCCGCTGCACGACATCAGCTACGCCTACCTGGGCGATGCGCGCAACAACATGGGCAACTCGCTGCTGCTGATCGGTGCCAAGCTCGGCATGGACGTGCGCATCGCCGCGCCCAAGGCGCTGTGGCCGCATGACGACCTGGTGCAGCGCTGCAAGCAGTACGCCGAGGAAAGCGGCGCGCGCATCACCCTGACCGAAGACCCGAAGGCGGCGGTCAAGGGCGTCGATTTCGTCCATACCGACGTCTGGGTGTCGATGGGAGAACCTGTGGATGCCTGGGGCGAGCGCATCGAGCAACTGCTGCCCTATCAGGTAAACAAGGAACTGATGAAAGCCACCGGTAACCCGCGCAGCAAGTTCATGCACTGCCTGCCGGCGTTCCACAACTCCGAGACCAAGGTCGGCAAGCAGATCGCCGAGAAATACCCGCACCTGGCCAACGGCATCGAAGTGACCGATGACGTGTTCGAGTCACCAGCGTGCATCGCCTTCGAGCAAGCGGAGAACCGCATGCACACGATCAAGGCGATCCTGGTATCGACCCTGGCTGATCTCTGACGGCAACCCCTGCAGGGGCGGGCTTTTGTGGGAGCGGGTTTACCCGCGAACACCGGCATAACCGGTGCCATGCACCGCGTCGCTGGCTTCGCGGGTAAACCCGCTCCCACAGGCCTTGCCCGACCCTTGAACATTTTCTGAAGGACATTTCCCCATGCGTATCGTTGTTGCACTGGGCGGCAACGCCCTCCTGCGCCGCGGCGAGCCAATGACTGCCGACAACCAGCGCACCAATATCCGCACTGCCACCGAGCAGATCGCCAAGATCCACCCCGGCAACGAACTGGTCATCGCCCACGGCAATGGCCCGCAGGTCGGCTTGCTGTCGCTCCAGGGCCAGGCCTACAAGCCCGACGAAGCCTACCCGCTGGACGTGCTCGGTGCCGAGACCGAAGGCATGATCGGGTACATGATCGAACAGGAGCTGGGCAACCTGCTCGACTTCGAGGTGCCCTTCGCCACCCTGCTGACGCAAGTCGAGGTCGACGCCAACGACCCGGCTTTCAAGGATCCGACCAAATTCATCGGCCCGGTCTACGCCAAGGACGAGGCCGAGCGCCTGGCCAAGGAGAAAGGCTGGGTGGTCAAGGCCGACGGCGACAAGTACCGCCGCGTGGTCGCCAGCCCCAAACCCAAGCGCATCTTCGAGATCCGCCCGATCAAGTGGCTGCTGGAAAAAAGCAGCATCGTCATCTGCGCCGGCGGCGGCGGCATCCCCACGATGTACGACGAAAACCGCAAGCTCAAAGGCATCGAGGCGGTGATCGACAAGGACCTGTGTTCGGCGCTGCTGGCCGAACAACTGGACGCCGACCTGCTGATCATCGCCACCGATGTCGATGCCGCCTACATCGATTTCGGCAAGCCGACGCAAAAAGCCATTGCCCAGGCGCATCCTGACGAGCTGGAAAAACTCGGCTTCGCAGCGGGCTCGATGGGGCCGAAGGTGCAGGCCGCCTGCGATTTCGCCCGCAACACGGGCAAGGTCGCGGTGATCAGCTCGCTGGAAAACATCGAAGAGATCGTCAAGGGCACTGCCGGTACGCGGGTGTCGACCGCCAAGCCAGGTATCAGCTACCGTTGAGTGCAGTTGGCCGGTGCACGGCGCCGGCCATTTTCAACCTTCCGGAGGACGCCATCATGGCCCAGTACCATCCTGGTCATGTTCATATCGAGCGCACGGCGCTGAACAAGAATGACCACAGCTACGACCTCAACATCGAGTACGAAGCCACCCAGGATCCCACGGAAGGCCGCGGTATCCAGTTTCGCATGCATGGCAGCATCGAAGGCAAGTCTGTCGACGAGAAGTTCTTCCTGGCCAAGGACCAGGTACTGCCGAGCTTCCTCATGCAGTTGAGCCGCAAGGCCCAGTCGTACCTGCCGGCGCCGAAGAAATTCGAAAACCTGGGCTCGCCGCACAAGCTCTACGACCATATGTTCGAGGACATCCGCCAGAAGCTGGATGTGAAGTCCGGGGATCCGATCAAGCCTGAACACCTGGGTAATACCTGATACTGCCATCGCCGGGCAGGCCCGCTCGCGCAGGCACGCTGGAATACCTGTGCAAGCGGCGGTTCGGCGCCCCGACTTGTCCCGTGATTGGGCCTTCCCCCTCGCCAATGGCATACTGGCGCCCTTTCCCCCACGCCCGTTGCCCCCATGCGCATCCACGTCAGCTTTATCGACCGCGTCGGCATCACCCAGGAAGTCCTGGCCCTGCTCGGTGCCCGCAACCTCAACCTCGATGCCGTGGAAATGGTGCCACCGAACGTCTACATCGACGCTCCCACGCTCAGCCCCGCCGTGCTCGAAGAGTTGCACGATGCGCTGTTCGAGGTGCGCGGCGTGCAGTCGGTGGAAGTGGTCGATATCCTCCCCGGCCAGCGCCGACACCTGCAACTCGACGCCCTGCTCGCGGCCATGAGCGACCCGGTGCTGGCGGTGGACAGCGCTGGCAAGGTGCTGCTGGCCAACCCGGCGCTGATCGCCCTGTGCGGACGCGAATCGGCCGGTCGCTCGGTGGGCGAGCTGTTTGGCGACAGCGGGCTGCTCCAGGCTCTGCTGGACAACAACTTCCACCTGCCAATGCGCGAGATGCAGCTCAATGGCCAGAGCCTGCTGCTGGATGCGACGCCGATCACCAATGCCGGCGGCCTGCTCACCCTGTATCCGCCCAATCGCATGGGCGAACGTCTCTCGGCGCTGCACCATGATCACGCCGAAGGCTTCGACGCCCTGCTCGGCGACTCCCCGGCGATCCGCACCCTCAAGGCCCGCGCCCTGCGCGTCGCCACACTCGATGCGCCCTTGCTGGTGCACGGCGAGACCGGCACCGGCAAGGAGCTGGTGGCCCGCGCCTGCCACACCATCAGCAGTCGTCACGCAGCACCTTTCCTCGCATTGAACTGCGCCGCGCTACCCGAAAGCCTCGCCGAGAGCGAACTGTTCGGCTATGCCCCGGGCGCCTTCACCGGCGCACAACGTGGCGGCAAGCCAGGGCTGATGGAGCTGGCCAACCAGGGCACGGTGTTTCTCGACGAGATCGGCGAGATGTCGCCCTACCTGCAGGCCAAGCTGCTGCGCTTTCTCAGCGACGGCAGCTTTCGCCGGGTCGGTGGCGACCGTGAGGTGAAGGTGGACGTGCGTATCATCAGCGCGACCCACCGCGATCTCGAACGCATGGTCGCCGAAGGCACCTTCCGCGAAGACCTGTTCTACCGTCTGAACGTGCTCAACCTGCAGGTCCCGCCGCTGCGCGAACGCGGCCAGGACATCCTGTCGCTGGCGCACTTCTTCATGCAGCAGGCATGCACGCAGATCCAGCGCCCTCCGTGCCGCCTGACCCCAGCCACCCATCCGGCACTGCTGGCCAACCCCTGGCCAGGCAACGTGCGCCAGTTGCAGAACGTGATCTTCCGCGCGGCGGCAATCTGCGAGAGCAACCTGGTAGATATCGGTGACCTGGATATCGCCGGTACCTCGGTAGCACGTGGCCAGGATGGCGAGGTGAGCAGCCTGGAGCAGGCCGTGGGCGACTTCGAGCGCGAACTGCTGCAGCGCCTGTATGCGAGCTACCCTTCGACTCGGCAGCTGGCGGGAAGGCTGCAGACATCGCATACCGCGATTGCGCAGCGGCTGCGCAAATACGGGATTCCAGCCAAGGTTTGAGTAACACAAGGTGCACCTGCACCCAAACGTATCGAAATCATTACATTGTAATGATTTCGATACAGGCAGGCTTGAGTGCAGTTATCCAAGGGTTTGATCCCTCGACGCTTTCGTTTACACCCTACGCTGTATCGATTTCATTACATAGTAGGATTGGTCCGTCTGTAAAAATCAGTTAAATAGCTGATTTATAAGAAATTTATTCTCATGGCCGCATTATTGCTTAGGGAAATCCACCCAAGAGCGCGGACCCACCGCGCCCAACGCCCTGCTTCCCGAGGATTTCCCATGAGCGAGTTGCGTTTCACCGAAGATCACGAATGGCTGCGCGTCGAAGCTGACGGCAGCGTCACCGTAGGTATCACCGCCTATGCCCAGAACGCCCTTGGCGATGTGGTCTTCGTGCAACTGCCGGACCTGCAGCAGTATGAAAAAGGCGCCGAAGCCTCCACCGTCGAGTCGGTCAAGGCTGCCAGCGGCGTGTACATGCCGCTGACCGGTGAAGTGGTCGCGGTCAACGAAGGTCTCAACGACAACCCCGAGCAGGTCAACGAAGACCCGCTGGGCGAAGGCTGGTTCTTCCGCTTCATTCCTGCAGACATGAGCGAGGTGACGGCCCTGCTCGACCAGGATGCCTACGACCGCCTGCTCAAAGCCAACGACGACGCCTGAGGACCACGACCATGACCATCAACCTCGGCACCGCCAACGAATTCATCGCCCGTCACATCGGCCCACGCAGCGCCGACGAACAGGCCATGCTGACCACCCTGGGCTTCGACTCTCTCGACGCCATGACAGCCGCCGTCATTCCCGACAGCATCAAGGGCACCAGCGTGCTCGGTAACGCCGACGGCCAGAGCGAGTCCGATGCCCTCGCCGCCCTCAAGGCGATCGCCGGCAAGAACCAGCTGTTCAAGAGCTTCATCGGCCAGGGCTACTACAACACCCACACGCCAGCGCCGATCCTGCGCAACCTCCTGGAAAACCCGGCGTGGTACACCGCCTACACCCCTTACCAGCCGGAAATCTCCCAGGGTCGCCTGGAAGCGCTGCTGAACTTCCAGACCCTGATCAGCGACCTCACCGGCCTGCCGATCGCCAACGCCTCGCTGCTCGACGAAGCCACCGCCGCCGCCGAGGCCATGACCTTCTGCAAACGCCTGTCGAAGAACAAGGGCAGCCATGCCTTCTTCGCCTCCGTGCATTGCCACCCGCAGACCCTCGACGTGCTGCGTACCCGTGCCGAGCCGCTGGGCATCGAGGTCGTGGTCGGTGACGAGCGTGAACTGGGCGATGTCAGCGCCTTCTTCGGCGCCCTGCTGCAATACCCGGCAAGCAACGGTGATGTGTTCGACTACCGCGAGCTGGTGCAGCGCCTGCACGGCGCCGGCGCCCTGGTGGCCGTGGCCGCCGACCTGCTGGCCCTGACCCTGCTGACCCCTCCGGGCGAATTCGACGCCGACGTGGCCATCGGCAGTGCCCAGCGCTTCGGCATACCGCTCGGCTTCGGCGGCCCGCACGCGGCCTACTTCGCCACCCGTGATGCGTTCAAGCGTGACATGCCGGGCCGCCTGGTCGGCGTTTCGATCGACCGCTTCGGCAAGACCGCACTGCGCCTGGCCATGCAAACCCGCGAGCAACACATCCGCCGCGAAAAGGCCACCAGCAACATCTGCACCGCACAGGTCCTGCTGGCCAACATCGCCAGCATGTACGCCGTCTACCATGGCCCGGCGGGCCTCAAGCGCATCGCTGAACGTACCCACGCCCTCACCGCGATCCTCGCTGTGGGTCTGGCCAAGCTCGGCGCCAAGGTCGTCACCGGTGAATTCTTCGACACCCTGACCCTGGCCACCGGTGCCGCCACCGCCAACCTGCACGAGCAAGCGCGCGCCAAGGGCTTGAACCTGCGCCAGGTCGACACCGCGCACCTGGGGCTGTCGCTGGACGAAACCAGCACCCAGGCAGATGTCGAGGCGCTCTGGGCATTGTTCGCCAATGGCCAGGCGCTGCCGGACTTCGCTACCCTCGCCGCCAACCACTGCCCGCGCCTGCCAGCTGCACTGGTGCGCCAATCGGCGATCCTCGAGCACCCGGTGTTCAACCGCTACCACAGCGAAACCGAACTGATGCGCTACCTGCGCCGCCTGGCCGACAAGGACCTGGCGCTGGATCGCAGCATGATCCCGCTGGGCTCGTGCACCATGAAGCTCAATGCTGCCAGCGAAATGATTCCGGTCACCTGGGCCGAGTTCGGCAACCTGCACCCCTTCGCCCCGGCCGAGCAGAGCCAGGGCTACCTGCAGATGACCACCGAGCTTGAAGCCATGCTCTGCGCCGCCACCGGCTACGATGCCGTGTCGCTGCAGCCCAACGCCGGTTCCCAGGGCGAATACGCGGGCCTGCTGGCGATCCGCGCCTACCACCGCAGCCGCGGCGAAAGCCACCGCGACATCTGCCTGATCCCGTCGTCGGCACACGGTACCAACCCGGCCACCGCACACATGGCCGGCATGCGCGTGGTGGTCACCGCCTGCGACGCCCGGGGCAACGTCGACATCGACGACCTGCGCGCCAAGGCCCTCGAACACCGCGAGCGCCTGGCCGCGATCATGATCACCTACCCCTCGACCCACGGCGTGTTCGAGGAAGCGATCGGCGAGATCTGCGCGATCATTCACGACAACGGCGGCCAGGTGTACATCGATGGCGCCAACATGAACGCCATGGTCGGCCTGTGTGCTCCGGGCAAGTTCGGTGGCGACGTGTCGCACCTCAACCTGCACAAGACCTTCTGCATCCCCCACGGCGGTGGCGGCCCGGGCGTCGGCCCGATCGGCGTCAAGTCGCACCTGGCGCCGTTCCTGCCCGGCCATGCCGCGCTGGAAAACACTGCCGGTGCGGTCTGCGCTGCACCGTTCGGCAGCGCCAGCATCCTGCCGATCACCTGGATGTACATTCGCATGATGGGTGGAGCAGGCCTCAAGCGTGCGTCGCAGATGGCGATCCTCAACGCCAACTACATCGCCCGTCGCCTGGAAGAGCACTATCCTGTGCTGTACACCGGTGGCAACGGCCTGGTCGCCCACGAATGCATCCTCGACCTGCGTCCGCTCAAGGACACCAGCGGCATCAGCGTCGATGACGTGGCCAAGCGTTTGATCGACTTCGGCTTCCATGCTCCGACCATGTCGTTCCCGGTGGCGGGCACGCTGATGATCGAACCGACCGAAAGCGAGTCCAAGGAAGAACTGGACCGTTTCTGCGATGCGATGATCCAGATCCGCGAAGAGATTCGCGCCGTGGAGAACGGCAGCCTGGACAAGGACGACAACCCGCTCAAGAACGCCCCGCACACCGCGGCGGAACTGGTCGGCGAATGGTCCCACGGCTACAGCCGCGAGCAGGCGGTTTATCCGCTGCCGAGCCTGGTCGAAAGCAAGTACTGGCCACCGGTTGGCCGGGTCGACAACGTGTACGGCGACCGCAATCTGGTCTGCGCCTGCCCGTCGATCGAGAGCTATCAGGACGTCTGATAGACCTCGGCCCGCCCTCTGATGGAGGTGTGTTCCTCTGTGGGAGCGGGCTTGCCCGCGAATGCGATGTTGGCCACGCCGACGCATTCGCGGGCAAGCCCGCTCCCACAGGGTTCAGCATCTGCCCAACCCACCTGGCAGGAGGTCATCATGTCTTTGAGCGTCTTCGACCTGTTCAAGATCGGCATCGGCCCCTCCAGTTCGCACACGGTCGGCCCGATGCGCGCCGCCGCGCGCTTCGCCGAGGGCCTGCGGCGCGATGGCCTGCTGGCCAGCACGGCCAGCGTCAAGGCCGAGCTCTACGGCTCGCTCGGTGCGACCGGCAAGGGTCACGGCAGCGACAAGGCTGTGCTCCTGGGGCTCGAGGGGGAACACCCCGACACCGTCGACACCGAATCCATCCCCGAACGCCTGCAGGCAATCCGCGCCAGCGGTCACCTGCACCTGCTTGGCGAACACCGGATCGACTTCGTCGAGAAACAGCACCTGGCGATGATCCGCAAGCCATTGGACTACCACCCCAATGGCATGATCTTCCGTGCCTTCGATGCTGCCGGGCTGCAGATCCGCAGCCGCGAGTACTACTCGGTGGGCGGCGGCTTCGTCGTCGACCAGGACGCAGCCGGCCAGGACCGCATCGTCGAAGACAACACCGCCCTGCCTTACCCCTTCACGACGGCCAGGCAACTGCTCGGCCATTGCGTCGAGCAGCACCTGTCGTTCAGCCAGGTGATGCTCGCCAACGAAGCCGCCTGGCGCCCCGAACAGGAAACCCGAGCCGGCCTGCTGCGCATCTGGCAGGTCATGCAGGATTGCGTCGAAGCGGGCTGTCGCCACGAGGGCATCCTGCCGGGCGGCCTCAAGGTCAAGCGCCGCGCCCCTGCCTTGCACCGCCAGCTCAGCCGAAACCCGGAAGCCAGCCTGCGCGATGCGCTGTCGGTACTCGATTGGGTCAACCTCTACGCCCTGGCGGTCAACGAGGAAAACGCCTATGGCGGACGCGTCGTCACCGCACCGACCAACGGCGCGGCGGGTATCGTCCCGGCGGTGCTGCACTACTACATGCGTTTCGTTCCCGGCGCCAGCGAAGACGGCGTGGTGCGTTTTCTGCTCACCGCGGCCGCCATCGGCATCCTCTACAAGGAGAACGCCTCGATTTCCGGCGCCGAGGTCGGCTGCCAGGGCGAAGTGGGGGTGGCGTGCTCGATGGCGGCGGGCGCCCTCTGCGAAGTCATGGGCGGCACCCCGCAACAGGTGGAGAACGCCGCCGAGATCGGCATGGAACACAACCTGGGCCTGACCTGCGACCCGATCGGTGGGCTGGTCCAGGTGCCCTGCATCGAGCGCAACGCCATGGGCTCGGTCAAGGCGATCAATGCGGTGCGCATGGCCCTGCGCGGCGACGGGCAGCACTTCGTCTCGCTCGACAAGGTCATCCGCACCATGCGCCAGACCGGCGCCGACATGAAAAGCAAGTACAAGGAGACCGCCCGCGGCGGTCTGGCCGTCAACATCATCGAATGTTGACCCGAACAAAAACCAAGGAGTTACCGATGTCCGATACGTTGCTCAAGACCCCGCTGCACGCCCTTCACCTGGAGCTGGGCGCGCGCATGGTGCCGTTCGCAGGCTTCGACATGCCCGTGCAGTATCCGTTGGGGGTGCTCAAGGAACACCTGCATACCCGCGAGCAGGCCGGTCTGTTCGATGTGTCGCACATGGGCCAGATCGTGCTGCGTGGCAGCGACGCGGCCAAGGCTTTGGAAAGCCTGGTGCCAGTAGACATCATCGACCTGCCGGTGGGCATGCAGCGCTACGCCATGTTCACCAATGAGCAAGGAGGCATCCTCGACGACCTGATGGTGGCCAACCTGGGCGACGATACACTGTTCCTGGTGGTCAATGCCGCCTGCAAGGATCAGGACCTGGCTCACCTGCAAAAGCACATCGGCCAGCGTTGCGAGATCCAGCCTTTGTTCGAGGAGCGCGCCCTGCTCGCCTTGCAGGGCCCGGCTGCGGTCAAGGTGCTGGAGCGCCTGGCGCCGGAAGTGGCCGGCATGACCTTCATGCAGTTCCGCCCGTTGCAGTTGCTGGGGGAGGACTGCTTCGTCAGCCGCTCGGGCTACACCGGCGAGGACGGCTACGAAATCTCGGTACCGGCCACTGCTGCCGAAGCCCTGGCTCGACGCCTGTTGGCCGAGCCTGAGGTGCAGCCGATCGGCCTGGGTGCCCGCGACTCGCTGCGCCTGGAAGCCGGCCTGTGCCTGTACGGCCACGACATGGACACCGAGACTACGCCGATCGAGGCCAGCCTGTTGTGGGCGATCTCCAAGGTTCGTCGCGCCGACGGAGCACGGGCCGGTGGTTTCCCGGGCGCCACCCGCGTATTTGCCCAACAGCAGCAGGGCGTGAGCCGCAAACGCGTGGGCCTGCTGCCACAGGAACGCACGCCGGTTCGCGAGGGCGCCGAGATTGTCGATGCGCACGGCACGCCGGTCGGCAAGGTGTGCAGCGGTGGTTTCGGCCCGACCCTCGGCGCACCCGTGGCAATGGGGTATGTCGATAACGAACATGCCGCACTGGAAACGCCGTTGTTTGCGGTCGTGCGCGGCAAACAAGTTGCCCTGAAAGTCAGCAAAATGCCTTTCGTGGCGCAACGTTACTACCGAGGTTGAAAGCAATCTCACAACAGCGCGCTTATTCGATTACGAACCTGCGCAATAACTTTTGAACATGGCGCCAGGCCAGGCGCCATGCCGTTTCCGACAATTTTGTCGGTAATCGGCAAAAGCCTTGATCCCTGCGCCGTGCGGGGCTTGTTTTTGTCGCTGGAGTTGGCGTAGAGTCTTCTCACTGTGTTTGCATGGGTCGCAACAGTTCGTGACCTGGGCCAGTAGCCGCAATTTGCTACAACCCGTTCGACGTCTCTTACTTTCCTGCAACCCAGCCCAGTACTCTTTCGCCGTGTGATGCGAAAGAAACTGAAATCACTATCTAAAGATTCATAGGAAATAAGAAAATGGCTGAGCGTCAGAACGGTACCGTCAAGTGGTTCAATGACGAGAAAGGTTACGGCTTCATCACCCCAGAGAGCGGTCCGGATCTGTTCGTTCACTTCCGCGCCATCGAAGGCAACGGCTTCAAGAGCCTGAAAGAAGGCCAGAAAGTCACCTTCGTTGCAGTGCAGGGCCAGAAAGGCATGCAGGCTGACGAAGTAAAAGCAGAAGGCTGATTTCTGTGAAAAAGCCCCTGCGTTGACGCGCAGGGGCTTTTTTGTGCCTGCAATTTCATAGAATGAGGACTTTCCACCCGGAGCCCTCCTGCATGTCCAAGCGTTCTCTCACCCCCCAGGGCGATTTCCCGCCCGCAGGCCTGGGGCGCCGTCTGGCGGCAATGTTCTATGACTTCCTCCTGTGCACCGCCCTGCTGATCGTCACGGCAGGTGTCTACAAGTTGGTGCAGATGTCGATCATCGGCGAGGCCCGCATGCGTGAGCTGACCGACGCCGGCGCGCTCGATGGCGATCCGCTGTTGTCCACCGTCCTGTTGTTTGCCCTGTTCGGCTTCTTCGCCAAGTTCTGGACCCACGGCGGCCAGACCCTGGGCATGCAGGTGTGGGGCGTGCGTGTACAGAATGCCGACGGCAGCGCGATCAGTTTGTGGCAGGCGCTGTTGCGCTTCGTGGTGTCTATTGCTTCGTGGTTGTGCCTGGGGCTGGGGTTCATCTGGTCGTTGATCGACAAGCGCAAGCGCAGCTGGCATGACATCTACTCGGAAACCCAGTTGGTGCGGATTCCGAAGCAGAAGAAATGACCCTGGGCTGCGATAAAGCCAACTTCGAGCCACAAAAAAGCCGACCCTGGGGTCGGCTTTCTCATTCACGCCTGGCTCATCACCCTGCCCGACGCAACAACCACACACCGGCCAGTGCGCAGATCCCGGCTGGAATCACCACCGCCAACAGCGGCGGGAAACCGAACACCTGGCTCGACGGCCCCAGCAGGTCCTGGGCGATGCGGAACACGAAGCCCACCAGCACGCCGGTAAACACGCGCTGACCCAGGGTCACCGAGCGCAGCGGGCCGAAGATGAAGGAAATCGCCATCAGTACCAGTGCAGCGGTCACTGCGGGTTGCAGGATCTTGGTCCAGAACGCCAGCCAGTAACGGGCGTTGTTCAGGCCCTGGTCGGCCAGGTAGTGGATGTATTCCCACAACCCGGTGATCGACAACGACTCAGGTGGCAGCACTACGGTATTGAGCAATTCCGGCGTCACCGACACGTCCCAGATTTCTTCCGGTGCCTGCACCACTTCGGTGTGGTCGCCACGGAAGAACGTGGTGCTGACGTCGTGCAGCACCCAGCGCTGATCCTGGTACAGCGCGCGGCGGGCGAAGCTGGAAGCGACGATCTTGCGTTGTTCGTCGAAACGGTAGCGGGTCACACCGAGCAGCAAGCCGTTGGGCTGTACCGAGTTGATGTGCACGAACTCTTCGCCCTGACGGTGCCACATGCCGCGCTTGGAGCTTTGCGCCTCACCACCGCCCTGCGCCAGCGAGCGCTCGGCCTGGGCCTTGTTCTCGGTGACCGGTGCGACGTATTCGCCAATCAGCAGACCGACCAGCATCAGCACCAGCATCGGCTTCATCACTGCCCAGACGATACGACCGATGGACACGCCCGCAGCACGCATGATGGTCAGCTCGCTGCTGCTGGCCAGGCTGCCCAGGCCGATCAGGCAGCCGATCAGCGCAGCCATCGGCAGCATGTCATACAGCCGACGCGGCGCGGTGAGCAGCACGTAGCTGCCGGCGTCGAGCAGGGTATAGGTATCGCTCAAATCGCCCATCTCGTCGATGAAGGCGAACAGCGAGGCCAGGCCGAGGATGATCCCCAGCACGGCCAGGATGGCCAGCAGTACGCTCTGGCCGATATAGCGGTCGATCTTAACCATGGGCCACCCCCGCACGGCGCGCGGCCATCTTCAGGCGCAGCGGCTCCCAGTACATCAGCGCCAGGCCGATGAGCAGGAACAACGCGTGCACCCACCAGATGCCCAGGGAGATCGGCAACTTGCCCTTCTCGAGGGCGCCGCGAACGGAAATCAGCATCGTCAGGTAGGCCATGTACAGGAGGATCGCCGGCAGCAACTTGAGGAAGCGGCCCTGGCGCGGGTTGACCTTGGCCAGCGGCACGGCCAGCAGGGTCACGATGAATACCAGCAGCGGCAGCGACAGGCGCCATTGCAGTTCGGCGCGCTCACGCAGGCCGTCATGCCCGAACAGGTCGGTGGTCGGGATGGCTTCACGCTCGGTGACTTCCTCGCTGACCTCAGGCTTGGGCAGCAGCACACCGTAGGTGTCGTACTTGATCGCCCGATAGTCGGCCTGGCCGGGGTTGCCGTCGTAACGGTAACCGTTTTCCAGGATCAGGTAGCGGTTGCCATCAGGCTGCACCTCCTGATGGCCTTTTTCCGCCACCAGCACCGACGGTGCGCGGTCCTTGGTCTTGTCCTGGTTGAAGCGCTTCTCGGAAATGAACACCCCGCCCAGATTGACGCGGTCGTCGGACATCCGCTCGGTGTAGGTGACACGCGTGCCGTCACGCAGGGTCTGGAAACGACCCGGCACGAGCGTATCGAACTCGGTCAGGGCATCCTGCTGGGCGATGATCTTCTGCACCTGGGCCACACCTTGGGGGGCCAGGCTCAAGCTCAGCCAGGCAACCGCCAGCGCGACCAGCGCAGCCGGCGCCAGCGTCAGCGTCAGCAGACGCTGCTGACTCATGCCGGTGGCCGAGAGCACGGTCATCTCGCTTTCGAGATACAGCCGCCCGTAGGCCAGCAGGATACCGAGGAACAGGCCCAGCGGCAGGATCAGTTGCAGGAAGCCTGGCAGACGGAAGCCCATGATCAGGAACAGCACGCCCGGGTCGAGCGCACCCTGGGCCGCCTGGGCCAGGTATTTGATGAAGCGCCCGCTCATGATGATCACCAACAGCACTGCGCTGACGGCGCTCAAGGTCACCAGGACCTCGCGGGACAGATAACGAAAGACGATCAAACCAGACACTCCTGGGTTGTCAGGGGCGGATTGCCAGACAATGACTGAGTAAAGCCAAGACCTATGCCGGTTCGCCTCAAGCGAACCTCCATCTAAAAGTGCGCGCATTATCCTGTGATTGGGCGCGCCTGTCACTTGGCGGCGCATGACAGCGGACGTCATGACCGTAAAAGTGCGAAAAAGCCCCGCCATTGAAGCAGGCGCTGCCCTGCAAAAGCATAGACCGGGGTTGTCAGCAAGGCGGCGGCAGGCTCAAACTGGCCGCTTTTCAACTGGCACGCAAGCACGCGGCCAGGCCTGTCGCACTGACCCTGCGGCAGTGGCCAACAACAGAGATCATTCGGGGAACCTGACATGGAACTGGTTGTAAAGACCGTAGCCGCAGCATCCGTGAAAACCGCCACCCTGGTCGTGCCGGTCGGTGAAGGCCGCAAGCTTGGCACCGTGGCCAAGGCCGTTGATCAGGCGACCGATGGCGCCATCAGCGCCATCCTCAAGCGCGGCGACCTGGCCGGCAAGCCGGGCCAGACCCTGCTGCTGCAGAGCCTGCCGGGCCTCAAGGCCGAGCGCGTACTGCTGGTTGGCAGCGGCAAGGATGAAGCCCTGGGCGATCGCGCCTGGCGCAAGCTGATCGCCAGCGTTGCCGGGGTGCTGCGCAACCTGGCAGGCGGTGACGCCGTGCTGGCCCTGGACGACATCGCCGTGGCCAACCGCGACGGTCATTACGGCAAATATCGCCTGCTGGCCGAAACCCTGCTCGACGGCAGCTACGTGTTCGACCGTTTCAAGAGCCAGAAGGCCGAACCGCGTGCCCTGAAGAAAGTCACCCTGCTCGCCGACAAGGCCGGCCAGGCTGAAGTCGAGCGTGCGGTCAAGCATGCCACCGCCATCACCACCGGCATGAGCCTGACCCGCGACCTGGGCAACCTGCCGCCGAACATCTGTCACCCGAGCTTCCTCGCCGAGCAGGCCAAGGAACTGGGCAAGGCGCACAAGGGCCTCAAGGTCGAAGTACTCGACGAGAAAAAGATCAAGGACCTGGGCATGGGCGCGTTCTACGCCGTGGGCCAGGGCAGCGACCAGCCGCCACGCCTGATCGTCATGCAATACCAAGGCGCCAAGAAGACCGACAAGCCGTTCGTGCTGGTCGGCAAGGGCATCACCTTCGATACCGGCGGCATCAGCCTCAAACCCGGTGCCGGCATGGATGAAATGAAGTACGACATGGGCGGCGCTGCCAGCGTGTTCGGCACCCTGCGTGCGGTGCTCGAGCTGCAGTTGCCGATCAACCTGGTGTGCCTGCTGGCCTGCGCCGAGAACATGCCCAGCGGCGGCGCAACCCGCCCGGGCGACATCGTCACCACCATGAGCGGGCAGACCGTCGAGATCCTCAACACCGACGCCGAAGGCCGCCTGGTGCTGTGCGACACGCTGACCTATGCCGAGCGCTTCAAACCGCAGGCGGTGATCGACATCGCCACCCTCACCGGCGCCTGCATCGTCGCCCTGGGCAGCCACACCTCGGGCCTGATGGGCAACAGCGACGACCTGGTCGGCCAGTTGCTCGACGCTGGCAAGCGTGCCGACGACCGCGCCTGGCAACTGCCGCTGTTCGACGAGTACCAGGAACAACTGGACAGCCCGTTCGCCGACATCGCCAACATCGGCGGCCCTAAAGCCGGCACCATCACCGCGGGCTGCTTCCTGTCGCGCTTCACCAAGAACTACAGCTGGGCGCACCTGGACATCGCCGGTACCGCATGGGTCAGCGGTGGCAAGGACAAGGGTGCCACCGGCCGTCCTGTTCCGCTGCTGACCCAGTACCTGCTGGATCGCGCGGGCGTCTGACACACCAGTGCCGGCGCCCGAGTGGCGCCGGCCGGGCTGAACGAACATGAGCAAAGTCGATTTCTACATCCTGCCCACCGACTCGCTGTCGGCGCGGCTGGATTTCGCCTGCAAGCTGTGCGAAAAGGCCTGGCGCCTCGGCCACCGGGTCTACCTGCATTGCCAGGACGACGAACAGCGAAACGCCCTGGATGAACGCCTGTGGCATTTCAAGGGCGAGGCTTTCGTGCCCCATGACCTGGCCGAGCAACACGCCGATGCCAGGGTCGCATTGGGCCTGGGCGACACTGCTGGCGAGCACCGCGACCTGCTGATCAACCTGGGCGGTGATGTGCCAGGGTTCGTCGGCCAGTTCGAGCGGGTCGCCGAGATCGTTGTCGAAGAGGCCTCCATTCGCCAGTTGGCCCGCGAGCGATTCCGTTTCTACCGCGAACAGGGCTATGCTCTGCAAGACCACCGCTTACAGCGACTTTGACGACGATGGACAAACCCTCCTCACTGACACAATCCGCCCACCTGCTCGACGATCTCGAGTCGATCCGCCAGTTGCTTGGCGACGCCGACCTGCAGCCGCCGCTGCTGACCGAAACGGTCGAGCAGATTCCCCTGCTGCTCGATGAGCCGGCCGGCAACGCGACAACCGCCGTCGAACCTGCCCAGGCCAGCACGCCGGAAGAAGATGCCCAGACTCGCCGCCAGGACACCCTGCTGCACCTGGACACCGAACTGCGCGCTGCGGCGCAATCGATCATGCAGGATGTGATCAACGACTTCGTTCCGCACATCGAGACCGAGGTCAAGCGTCGCCTCGAAGCGCGGATGGAGCGGTTGATCAAGCGTTCCGAGTAACACTTGCCTTTTGCGGCGTCCTTTTCGCGGGCAAGCCCGCTCCCACAGGCACACCACAGCCTCGAGAACTGTGGTGTGCCTGTGGGAGCGGGCTTGCCCGCGAAAAGCACACCATCGTCGTGCAATATAACGATCCCATGTCCCCTGCGCCCTGCCCGTTGTATACTCTTCGGCTTTTCCGTATTTATGCCTAAGGGTCCCGCCGCGCATGGATAAGACCTACCAGCCGCACGCCATCGAAACTTCCTGGTACAACACCTGGGAGTCCGAGAACTATTTCGCCCCGCAAGGTGCAGGCGAGTCCTACACCATCATGATCCCACCGCCGAACGTGACCGGCAGCCTGCACATGGGTCATGGGTTCAACAACGCGATCATGGACGCCCTGATCCGCTTCCGCCGCATGCAGGGGCGCGACACCCTGTGGCAGCCGGGCACCGACCACGCCGGCATCGCCACGCAGATGCTGGTGGAGCGCCAGCTCGAGGCGAAAGGCCAGAACCGCCACGACCTGGGCCGCGAAAAGTTCCTGGAGAAGGTCTGGGAGTGGAAGGAACAGTCCGGTGGCAACATCAGCCGCCAGATCCGTCGCCTGGGTTCGTCGGTCGACTGGAGCCGCGAACGCTTCACCATGGATGACGGCCTGTCCGAAGCCGTCAAGGAAGCCTTCGTGCGCCTGCATGAGGACGGCCTGATCTACCGCGGCAAGCGTCTGGTCAACTGGGACACCAAGCTGCACACCGCGATTTCCGACCTCGAAGTGGAAAACCACGACGAGAAAGGCCACCTGTGGAACCTGCGCTACCCGTTGGCCGATGGCGCCACCACGGCCGAAGGCAAGGACCACCTGGTCGTTGCCACCACCCGCCCGGAAACCCTGCTCGGTGACGTCGCCGTTGCCGTGAACCCGACCGACGAGCGCTACCAGGCGCTGATCGGCAAGTTCGTCGAGCTGCCGCTGGTCGGACGCCGCATCCCGATCATCGCCGACGACTACTGCGATCCCGAGTTCGGTACCGGCTGCGTGAAAATCACCCCGGCCCACGACTTCAACGACTATGAAGTCGGCAAGCGCCACAACCTGCCGCTGCTGAACATCTTCGACAAGAACGCCACCGTGCTTGCCGCGGTCCAGGCCTTCAACCTCGATGGCAGCGTCAACGAAAACCTCGACACCTCGCTGCCTGCGCAGTACGCCGGCCTCGACCGCTTCGTGGCGCGCAAGCAAATGGTTGCCGACCTGGACGCGCAGGGGCTGCTGGTCAGCGTCGATGACCACGCCCTGAAAGTGCCGAAAGGCGACCGCTCGGGTACCGTCATCGAGCCGTGGCTGACCGACCAGTGGTACGTCTCCACCAAGCCGCTGGCCGAGCCAGCCATCGCCGCCGTGGAAGACGGTCGCATCCAGTTCGTGCCGAAACAGTACGAGAACATGTACTTCTCCTGGATGCGCGACATCCAGGACTGGTGCATCAGCCGCCAGCTGTGGTGGGGCCACCGCATCCCGGCGTGGTACGACAAGGCCGGCCAGGTCTATGTCGGCCGCAACGAGGAAGAAGTGCGGACCAGGCACGGCCTGGGCAGCGATGTGGTCCTGCGCCAGGACGACGACGTGCTCGACACCTGGTTCAGCTCGGGCCTGTGGACTTTCTCCACGCTCGGCTGGCCGGAACAGACCGAGTTCCTGAAGAAATTCCACTCCACCGACGTACTGGTCACGGGCTTCGACATCATCTTCTTCTGGGTCGCCCGGATGATCATGCTGACCATGCACCTGATCAAGAACGAGGATGGCACCCCGCAGGTCCCGTTCAAGACCGTGTACGTGCATGGCCTGGTGCGCGATGGCCAAGGCCAGAAGATGTCCAAGTCCAAGGGCAACGTGCTCGACCCGCTGGACATCGTCGACGGCATCACGCTCGAAGCGCTGCTGGAAAAACGTACCAGCGGCCTGATGCAGCCCAAGCTCGCCGAGAAGATCGCCAAGCAGACCAAGGCCGAATTCCCCGAGGGTATCGCCAGCTACGGCACCGATGCCCTGCGCTTCACCTTCTGCTCGCTGGCTTCCACCGGCCGTGACATCAAGTTCGACATGGGCCGCGTCGAAGGCTACCGCAACTTCTGCAACAAGATCTGGAACGCTGCCCGCTACGTGCTGGACAAGGGCGAGGACTGCGGCCAGAACGGCGAGGCCTACGAGTTGTCGCTGGCCGATCGCTGGATCATCTCGCAACTGCAACGCACCGAAGCGGAAGTGACCCGCCAGCTCGAGCAGTTCCGCTTCGACCTGGCCAGCCAGGCGCTGTACGAGTTCGTCTGGAACCAGTACTGCGACTGGTACCTGGAGCTGTCCAAGCCGGTACTGTGGGATGAGAATGCGCCCATCGAGCGCGCCCGCGGTACTCGCCGTACCCTGGTCCGCGTGCTGGAAGTGGTACTGCGCCTGGCGCATCCGTTCATGCCGTTCATCACCGAAGAGATTTGGCAGCGCATCGCGCCGCTGGCGGGCGTCCAGGGCAAGACCATCATGCTGCAGCCTTGGCCGGTGGCCAATGAGAGCCGCATCGATGCCAGCGCCGAAGGCGACATCGAATGGCTCAAGGAACTGATGGTCGGCCTGCGCAACATCCGCGCCGAGATGAACATCGGCCCGGGCAAGCCCCTGCCGCTGTTCCTGAAGAACGCCAATGCCGACGACCAGCGTCGCCTGCAGGAAAACGAAGCGCTGCTCAAGAAGCTGGCCAAGGTCGAGACCTTCACCGTACTCGGCGAGCAGGACGAAGCGCCGCTGTCGGCCACCGCACTGGTAGGCGATCTGCAGGTACTGGTACCGATGGCCGGCCTGATCGACAAGGACGCTGAGCTTGCACGCCTGAACAAGGAAATCCAGCGCCTGCAGGGTGAGGTCCAGCGTGTCGGCGGCAAGCTGTCCAACGCCGCCTTCGTCGACAAGGCACCGCCTGCGGTGATCGAGAAGGAACGTGCCAAACTGGCCGAGTCCGAACAGGCCCTGGCCAACTTCACCGAGCAGCATGCGCGGATTGCAGCGCTGTAACCTGACATTGCTGAACTGACCGGCGAGGGCTTCGCCCTCGTTCGCGGCCAAGGCCGCTCCCACAGGAATGGGCTGTCTTCAAAGAGCCCTACTATCCTGTGGGAGCGGCCTTGGCCGCGAATGGGCCGCCGTGCGGCCTCTGGCCAGTGCAAGCGACACCGGACACGAGCATGACCCAGAACAAACCCACCCTGCATCCGCGCAATCGCCACCAGGGCCGCTACGACTTCCCCAGTCTGATCAAGGCCCATCCTGACCTGGCCCGGTTCACCATCACCAACCCCCACGGCAAACCCAGCATCGACTTCGCCAACCCCGAGGCCGTGCGCGTGTTCAACCGTGCCTTGCTAAAGGCCCAGTACGGCATCCAGCACTGGGACATCCCCGCGGACTACCTGTGCCCGCCGATCCCAGGACGCGCCGACTACATCCACGTGCTCGCCGACCTGCTGGCCGAAGACAACGGCGGGCAGGTCCCACGCGGCGCCCAGGTGCGCGCGCTGGACGTCGGCGTCGGCGCCAACTGCATCTACCCGCTGCTCGGCCATAGCGACTACCGCTGGCGCTTTCTCGGCTCGGATATCGACGCCACGGCGCTGGCCTCGGCCAAGGCGATCGTCCAGGCCAATGGCCTGAACAAGGCCATCACCCTGCGCCAGCAGGCCAACCGCAAGCACATCCTCAGCGGTCTGCTGCAGGACGACGAGCGCTTCGACCTGACCCTGTGCAACCCGCCCTTCCACGGCTCGCGCGAGGAGGCCACCCGTGGCAGCCAGCGCAAATGGAAGAATCTGGGCAAGCAGGATCCCACCCGCAAGTTGCCAGTGCTGAACTTCGGCGGGCAGAACAACGAGCTGTGGTGCGAGGGGGGCGAGATCCGCTTCGTCACCCAACTGGTGAACGAAAGCGTGCAGTATGGCGAGCGGGTGCTGTGGTTCACCAGCCTGGTGTCCAAGGTCAGCAACCTGCCGGGGATCGAAGCGGCGCTCAAGAAAGCGGGCGTGAAAGCCCAGCGCGTCGTAGAGATGGGCCAGGGCCAGAAACAGAGCCGCATGGTGGCCTGGAGCTTCCAGGACGACGCCATGCGCAGCGCCTGGCATGCCGCGCGAGGCAAGGCGCAGGCGTGAAAAAACCGCGCCCGGACAAGCCGGGCGCGGTTTCAATGAAGCATCGACAATTACTTGTTGATGGCGTCGTTCAGGACCTTGGCTGGTACGAATTTGACGACTTTCTTGGCAGCGATTTCGATGGCAGCGCCAGTCGAAGGGTTACGGCCAGTGCGGGCAGGACGCTCGGAGACTTTCAGCTTGCCGATGCCTGGCAGGGTGATTTCAGCGCCGTTTTCCAGTTGGTCAGCGACGATCTGGCCCAGTTGCTCCAGAGCGTTGCGCGCGGTGGTTTTCGGCGCGTCGATGGCTTCGGCGATGTCGGCAATCAGTTGGTCTTTGGTCAATGCCATGGTGGTGTTCCTTCCCTATCAAATCAGAGGTATGCAGCGTGCTTCATCGTTATCGGGCCTGCACGGAAGGTCCGGCGAGCCTCGCCAATCGCGTATGTAGATACGAAAATCAGCGTTTGGTTCGACACGACGCAAGCGAGCTGCCAGCAATGCGCCACCCCAAGGGGCGCAAGACGGCGCAAAGCTAACACAGGAACCAGGAAATATCCGCTGTCGACCGTGATTTTATTGAGGTTTTTCGGGGGTTTGCCCGAAAAGCGCAGATTTTTGAACAAAAAACGAACAACTGTCATTTCCGCCAACATCTGGCCACTGCATCACCCCTGCCCTGCGGTAAACTGAGCCACTTTGCAGCGCGGTATCGCACCGCCCATCCTTTCAGAGAATTCCATGCCAATCCGTCATTGCATCGTTCACCTGATCGACAAGAAGCCCGACGGCAGCCCCGCCGTGCTCCATGCGCGAGACACCGAACTGGCGGCGTCGGACGCCATCGAGAACCTCCTGGCCGACCTCAACGACAGCTATAACGCCAAACAGGGCAAGGCCTGGGGCTTCTTCCACGGAGAATCCGGCGCCTACCCGCTCAGTGGCTGGCTCAAGCAGTACCAAGAAGAGGAAAAGGACTTCACCACCTTCAGCCGCATCGCAGTCGAGCACCTGCAGAAGCTGATGGAAGAGTCGAACCTGTCCACAGGCGGTCATGTGCTGTTCGCCCATTATCAGCAAGGCATGACCGAGTATCTGGTCATCGCCCTGCTGCACCACAGCGAAGGTGTGGCGGTGAACGCCGAACTCGACGTCACCCCGTCACGCCACCTGGACTTGGGGCAACTGCACCTGGCCGCGCGAATCAACCTGTCCGAGTGGAAGAACAATCAGCACTCGAAGCAATATATTTCCTTCATCAAGGGCAAGAACGGCAAGAAGGTGTCGGACTACTTCCGCGATTTCATCGGCTGTCAGGAAGGTGTCGACGGCCCTGGTGAAACCCGAACCCTGCTCAAGGCGTTCAGCGACTTCGTCGAAAGCGAGGATCTGCCCGAGGAAGCAGCGCGCGAGAAGACCCAGACCCTGGTTGACTATGCCACCAGCCAGACCAAGCAGGGCGAGCCGATCACCCTGGAGGAACTGTCGAGCCTGATCGACGAAGACCGCCCCAAGGCGTTCTTCGACCACATCCGCAACAAGGACTATGGCCTGTCGCCGGAAATTCCTGCGGACAAACGCACCCTGAACCAGTTCCGCCGTTTCACTGGACGTGCCGAGGGTCTGTCGATCAGCTTCGAGGCCCACCTGCTGGGCTCGAAGATCGAGTATGACGAAGAAGCCGGAACCCTTGTGATCAAGGGCCTTCCGACACAACTGATCGATCAGCTCAAGCGCCGCAAGGACTGAGTTCGACCGTCGCCCCACCCTGCGCGAAGGAGGCGACCAGCGCCTCCTTCGCCGATTTGCGCAGCTTTTTCACCAGCCGCTCCTGGCGCAGGGCTTCGCCTTTGTCCGGCCACTGCTCGACATAGACCAACGCCTGCGCCGGGCTGGTCTTGAAATAACGCGCGCCCTGCCCTTTCTGATGCTTCTGGAAGCGTCGCTGCGGATCATCACTGATGCCGCAATACAGCGAGCCATTGGCCGCCCGCACGAGGTACACGTACCAGGGCTTGGCCTCCCGTTCGGGAATATCTTCACTCGCCACAGGGATCCTGAGTGTCATTAGTTTGGAGAGCCCATCCATATCCAGGGCTCTACCATGTTGAAAAAATGTTCCCGGCTACTAGCCACAGCTGCGCTGCTAACGCCATTCCTGGCCCAGGCGTCCCTCGGCGAGCGAACCGCTGCGCAGATGCAGGAAAACTATGATGCTGCACCGGTTGACTGTGGGGGTTCGGCCATTCCGGCCCACGGTTGTTCGGGCGTACTGATCCGCGCGACCAAACCATCCCCCAAGTATCACACCTGGCATCATAGCCCGAACAACAAGGAAAAAGGCGGCGTCTCGTTCTCCTACCTGCGCACCGACCTGCCAATCACAAGCCTGGCTGCCGATGCCCGCAGCGGCTTTACCCTGTACCCGCGCATGCAGCGCCCGGCAGGGTCGATCAACTATCAGGTGCTGTGCGCCTGGCCAACCGATGGCGATACCTGGACGCGCGAACAACAAGGGTGTGGCAACAACAGCCAAACCACCTCGACCGAGCGCCTGTGCCATGAGCACGGCATCACGACCGCTCACGCCTGGATCGACGAGTTCCGCCGCTCCGGGGACTACAAGCGCCAATGCGCATTCGATGTGCGTGACACCCGCAAGAGCGAGCGCGCCGACGCCTTCTACCAGAGCCTGACGGCACAGCGAATGTTCGCCTCCGAACTACCATTCCCTTGGAATGAAGTCATCGTTCAAGCCTGGGAAGAGGACCAATCCCACAGACTGCCGATCCAGTCGTTCTTCCACATCGAAGGCATGTGGGGGGCGCTCGAGCAAGCACAGGCGGACCAGAAGGACTGGTACGAGACCTACGGCGCCTACATCCCGATCATCCGCATCCGCATGCCGCAAGAGGCCCATGACAAGGCCACCTTCAGCTATCACAGTAACGAACAGGCGGTTCCCACGTCCTGAAAAAGCGATCAGCGCGCCTGGAATGCCCGCAGGCCTTTGGTGGCCTGCTGGCGGACCTTGTTTCTTACCAGAGGGCTCCACCCCAGTAACAAGCCGGGCGTACCCAGGGCTTGGCGCGACCAACGCCACAGGTCGAAACTGTCGTCATGCTGACAGATCAAGCCGTCACGGAACACGAAACGAGCCTGGATATCATTGACCACGGTACGGCCGGTCTGGCTGAACAGGTAGGTGGCGACCCAATGGGCACTGCCACCCCGCGCATCCGCGCGCACGCTGTCGAAGGTCAGGGAGAAGTCCTTGGCGCGGGTGGTCAGCATCCGCCACATGTCACCCACGTCCTGGCCGCGCAAGGTACCGAAGGCCGGATCGCTGAAAACGATGTCATCGCTGTAGCAGGCCACCATGGCCTCGGCGTCCAGGCGCTGGAAGGCCTGATAAAAACGGGTGATCAAGGCGCTGTTGGCGTCGCTCATGGGGCAGGTCCGTCCAGGGAATCGAGAGCTGCACGATAATCCGCGCCACGCCTTCGCGCCATGGTCATTTGCGCCATGAATGCATCCAGCGTCGCACCGGTTCCACACCCGCTCGCTGACGACCTGCACATGCAGCGCCCGCCCGGCCCCCAGACCGAAGACGATCGCCCCCAGCCCCAGCACCGCGAAGATCCAACCGACCGCTGCCCAGCCACCGGTGAGGTCATGTACCAGTCCGACCGCGAACGGGCCCATCGAAGCTAGCGTGTAACCGACGCCCTGGGCCATGCTCGACAAGTTCGCCGCCACGTGCGAATCCTTCGAACGCAGCACGATCAGGGTCAAGGCCAGGGCGAAAGTACCGCCTTGCCCCAGCCCCAGCAGCACCGCCCAGCCCCACAGCCCCGAGATCGGCGCATACAGGCATCCGAACAAGCCGCCGAGGGTGACCAGCATCACCACCACGATCGCCAGCCGCTGATCCTTGCCGCGGGTCGCCAGCCAGGGCGCACTGAGCGAGCTGATCAACTGCACCAGCACCGATCCCGAAAGCACCAGACCGGCTTGCGTGGGGCTCAGGCCACGACCGATGAGAATCGACGGCAGCCAGCCGAACACGATGTAGGCCAGCGAGGACTGCAGCCCCATGTACAGCGTCACTTGCCAGGCCAGCCGATCGCGCCACAGCCCCCGCACCCGATAGGCCACCTGGTGCGCGCCATGCCCTTGGCGCGCCTGGGGCGCCCACACCAGCATCGCCAGCAGCGCTGGCAACAGCCAGAAGCCCAGCCCCATGGCCCAACTGTCGCCGAAGTACTGGCTCAAGGGCACGGTGCTGCCCGCGGCCATCGCTGCGCCGAGGCACAGGGCCATCGTGTAGACGCCAGTCAGGGTGCCGGCATGAGCGGGGAAATCACGCTTGACGATGCCCGGTAGCAGCACGCCGATGATGCCGATGCTGGCACCAGCGATCAGGCTGCCGACGAATACCCCGGTCGCACCGAGTGCACTGCGCAGCAGGATCCCCAGCGCCAGGGTCAGGAGGATGCCCAGAATCACCCGCTCGCTGCCAAAACGACGCGCCAGGATCGGCGCCAGCGGCGCGAACAGGCCCAGGCACAGGACTGGCAAGGTCGTCAGTAAACCTGCCGCGGAAGCATTGAGCCCCAGCCCCTCGGACACCTGGCCCAGCACCGGCGCCATGCTCGACAGCGCCGGGCGCAGGTTCAACGCGACCAGTACCAACCCCAGCAACAGCAACCAAGGTCGGCGCAGCACCACGGGCTGCTGCTGGACCTGTTCGTCGTCAGCCTCGGCATCGATCAGCAGCTCATCGAGTTCAGGGTCGTGCTTGGAGTGGTTGTACGTCAGTTGTTCAGGCATGGGGCACTCGGGCTCAGGATTCGATGAGGGCCCGGCTCAGGCGCTTGGCCGCGTCCGGGTCGCGTTGTTCGATGGCGTCGAGGATCTGCACATGCAGGTCGAACACGCGTTGACTGCGGGGAAGCGCACTCATGTTGTGCTGCACCGCTGCAGCGACGACGCTGGAAAAGTAGCGGTACAACTCGCTCAGTGCGGGGTTGTGCGCAGCGTCCACCAGGCGCTGGTGGAACACCAGGTCACAGGCCACATAGGTGTCCAGATCGCCGTGGAAGTGCCCACAGCTGCGCTCCAGGGCCTCGCGCAAGTCGCGCAGATCATCGTCGGTGCGCCGCAGGGCGGCGAGGCCGATGGCCTCGGCTTCGAGGATGCAACGGGTCTCGCGGGCCTGCTCGACCGTGCAGCGCGAGATGGCCTGCACGGCCTGCAAAGGGTCTTGGGCGGTGCGCAGATAGCTGCCGTCGCCCTGGCGCACTTCTACCAGACCACTGAAGGCCAGCACACGCATGGCCTCACGCACGGTATTGCGGCTGATGCCCAGTTCCAGGGCCAGTTCCGGCTCGGTGGGCAGGCGCTGCCCTACAGCCCAGGCGCCCTGGGCAATGCGCTCGCGCAATTGGTCCACGGCTTGCTCCACCAGGGAGCGCTTGATCAACAGGGCCATACTAACATCCAGTCATCGGATGAATTTACAAGCGGCAACAATAGCGCTGAAAAGCATTGCGGGGCAAGTCGGAGCGGCGATGCAGCGATCCGACTTGCCCCGCGACAGGAACGACGCGAACTACCCGTTCAACGCATCGATCAACGCCTGGTTCATCTCCGGCGTGCCTACGGTAATCCTCAGGAACTGCGCGATCCGTGCCTGCTTGAAGTGCCGCACGATCACCCCCTGCTCACGCAGGCGCGCCGCCAGTTCAGCCGCATCCTGTTGCGGGTGCCGGGCGAAGATGAAGTTGGCCGCCGATGGCAGTACCTCGAAGCCCCGCGCCGTCAACTGCTCGACCAGGGCCTCACGGCTGTCGATGACCTTGCGGCAGGTCTCGTCGAAGTAAGCGCGATCTTCGAACGCTGCCGCCGCCCCGATGATCGCCATGCGATCGAGCGGATAGGAGTTGAAGCTGTTCTTGATCCGCTCCAGTGCCTCGATCAGGTCCGGATGCCCCACTGCCAGCCCCACCCGCAGACCCGCCAGCGAGCGCGACTTGGACAGGGTCTGGGTCACCAGCAAATTGTCGTAGCGGTCCACCAGTGCGATGGCGGTTTCGCCGCCAAAGTCGATGTAGGCTTCGTCCACGACCACCACCGAGTCGCGATTGGCCTGGAGCAATCGCTCGATGGCCTCGAGCGGCAGCAGGCAGCCAGTCGGTGCGTTAGGGTTGGGGAAGATGATCCCGGCATTGGGCTTGTTGTAGTCCTCGATGCAGATCTGGAACTGCTCGTCCAGCGCCACCTGCTCGAAGTCGATACCGTACAAGCCGCAGTACACCGGATAGAAGCTGTAGCTGATATCCGGGAACAGCAGCGGCGCGCCGTGCTGGAACAGGCCGTGGAAGATGTGCGCCAGCACTTCGTCCGAACCGTTGCCGACGAAGACCTGCTGCGGGGTGACCTTGTAGTAATCAGCCACAGCCTGCTTGAGCCGGTCGCTGTTCGGATCCGGGTACAGGCGCAGGTTGTCGCTCAGCTCGCCACGCATGGCCTCCAACGCCTTGGGCGAAGGCCCATAGGGGTTTTCGTTGGTATTGAGCTTGACCAGGCGAGCCAGCTTGGGCTGCTCACCCGGCACGTAAGGCACCAGGTCCTTGACGAAGGGGCTCCAGAATCGACTCATGTTCAGTTCCCCTTCTCGTTGAGGATGCGGTATTCGGCGCTACGGGCGTGGGCGGTCAGCGACTCGCCACGGGCCAGTACGGATGCAGTGTGACCGAGCTCGGATGCGCCCTGCTCGGAGCAGAAGATGATCGACGAACGCTTCTGGAAGTCATACACCCCCAGCGGTGAAGAGAACCGTGCGGTGCCGGATGTGGGCAACACGTGGTTGGGGCCTGCACAGTAGTCACCCAGGGCCTCGCTGGTGTGGCGGCCCATGAAGATCGCGCCGGCATGGCGGATCTGCGGCAACCAGGCCTGCGGGTCGGCGACCGACAATTCGAGGTGTTCCGGGGCGATGCGGTTGGCGACCTCGATGGCCTGCTGCATGTCACGCACCTGGATCAGGGCGCCTCGACCGTTGATCGACTTCTCGATGATCTCGGCGCGCTCCATGGTGGGCAGCAGCTTATCGATGCTGGCCGCCACGCGGTCGAGGAAGGCCGCATCAGGGCTGACCAGGATCGCCTGCGCATCTTCGTCGTGCTCGGCCTGGGAGAACAGGTCCATGGCGATCCAGTCCGGGTCTGTCTGGCCATCACATACCACGAGGATTTCCGAGGGTCCGGCGATCATGTCGATGCCGACTTGACCGAACACATGGCGTTTGGCAGTGGCTACGTAGATATTGCCGGGACCGACGATCTTGTCGACCTGTGGCACGCTCTCGGTGCCGTAGGCCAACGCCGCGACTGCCTGGGCGCCACCGACGGTAAACACGCGATCGACGCCGGCGATGCAGGCCGCAGCCAGCACCAGCTCGTTGATCTCTCCACGCGGGGTCGGCACCACCATGACCACCTCACCGACACCGGCGACCTTGGCGGGGATGGCATTCATCAGTACCGATGACGGGTACGACGCCTTGCCGCCAGGCACGTACAGCCCTGCGCGATCGAGCGGGGTGACTTTCTGGCCGAGCACGGTGCCATCAGCTTCGGTGTACTGCCAGGAATCCTGCTTCTGTCGTTCGTGGTAGCTGCGCACGCGGTTGGCGGCAGTTTCCAGCGCCTCGCGCTGGGCTGCGGAGATCCGAGTCAGGGCCAGTTCCAGGCGCTCGCGCCCCAGGATCAGGTCATCGATGGACTTGGCATCAACGCCATCGAAACGCTGGGTGAACTCCACCAGCGCCGCATCGCCACGCTCGCGCACGGCTTTGATGATGTCGAGCACCCGCTGGTTGACCGCGTCATCGGACACGCTTTCCCAGCTCAGCAGATGATCCAGATGTCGCGCGAAATCCGGATCAGCAGCGTTGAGACGGGCAATTGCAGTGGACACGGTCATGACGAGGGCCTCGTTTTATTGGCGAATGCTCAGGCGCCCTAGGCTACCAGTCCATCCGCGCGGGCACCCGAGAAAAGTGGCTATGACGCGGATAGACGGGCGCGACAGCGAAGGTCGCGCGCAGAAGTCAGCCGCGGTGTCGCGATTCGACAGCCTTGCGCAGGGTGTCGATGAGATTCTGGATACGGGCGTGCTGCATCTTCATGGAGGCCTTGTTCACCACCAGGCGCGAACTGATCGTGGCGATCAGCTCCTGTGGCTCGAGGCCATTGGCGCGCAGGGTGTTACCGGTATCCACCACGTCGATGATCTTGTCGGCGAGGTTGATCAGCGGGGCCAGCTCCATGGAGCCATAGAGCTTGATGATGTCGACCTGGCGGCCTTGTTCGGCGTAATAGCGCTTGGCTACGTTGACGAACTTGGTGGCCACACGCAGACGCCCCTTGGGCTCGGGTGCACCAACGACGCCAGCGGTCATCAGCTTGCACTTGGCGATCTGCAGGTCGAGCGGCTCGTACAGGCCCTGGCCGCCGTATTCCATCAACACGTCCTTGCCGGCCACACCCAGGTCGGCGGCACCATGCTCGACGTAGGTCGGCACGTCGGTGGCACGCACGATGAGCAGGCGCACGTCGTCCTGCGTGGTGGGGATGATCAGCTTGCGGCTCTTGTCCGGGTTCTCGGTCGGCACGATACCGGCCTCGGCCAGCAGCGGCAGGGTATCGTCGAGAATACGGCCTTTGGAAAGCGCGATGGTCAACATTGCAACGTCGGTCCTTAAGCGGCTACAGCCGGCCAGGTCATCGACCTGGCCGTGTTCGATTCGGCTGGCACGTCCGTGTGCCGATCACAGGCAGAGAGCGCGACTAGCCCGGTACGCGACGGATCTTCGCGCCCAGCATCTGCAGTTTTTCCTCGATGCACTCGTAACCACGGTCGATGTGGTAGATGCGGTCGATCAGGGTATCACCTTCGGCGACCAGCGCAGACAGTACCAGGCTCGCCGAAGCGCGCAGGTCGGTAGCCATCACGGGCGCACCCTTGAGCGCCTTGACCCCGGTGACGATGGCGGTATTGCCCTCGACCTGGATCTGCGCGCCCATGCGGTGCATCTCGTACACGTGCATGAAGCGGTTTTCGAAGATCGTCTCGATCACGGCGCCCGTGCCTTCGGCAATGGCGTTGAGGGAGATGAACTGTGCCTGCATGTCGGTCGGGAATGCCGGATACGGCGCGGTACGCAGGTTGACGGCCTTGGGCCGCTTGCCGTGCATGTCCAGCTCGATCCAGTCTTCACCGGTCGCGATGTCGGCGCCAGCTTCCTTGAGCTTCTCGAGAACGGCTTCGAGGATGGTCGGATCGGTGTCCTTGACCTTGACGCGGCCGCCGGTAACAGCAGCAGCGACGAGGTAGGTACCGGTCTCGATACGGTCGGGCATCACACGGTAGCTGGCCGAGTGCAGGCGCTCGACACCATCGATGGTGATGGTGTCGGTACCGGCGCCCTGGATCTTCGCACCCATGGCGATCAGGAAGTTGGCCAGGTCGACCACTTCAGGCTCGCGCGCGGCGTTCTGCAGCACGCTGCGGCCCTTGGCGAGCGCAGCAGCCATCATGATGTTCTCGGTACCGGTCACGCTGACCGTGTCGAAGAAGAAGTGCGCGCCACGCAGGCCGCCTTCAGGGGCCTTGGCCTTGATGTAACCACCTTCGACTTCGATCTTCGCGCCCATGGCTTCAAGGCCACGGATGTGCAGGTCGACCGGACGCGAACCGATGGCGCAGCCACCTGGCAAGGCGACTTCGGCCTCGCCGAAGCGGGCGACCATCGGGCCGAGTACCAGGATCGAGGCGCGCATGGTCTTGACCAGCTCGTAGGGCGCAACCAACGTCTTGATGGTGCGCGGATCGATCTCCACCGCCAGCTTCTCGTCGATCACAGGCTCGATGCCCATGCGCCCGAACAGCTCGATCATGGTGGTGATGTCGTGCAGGTGTGGCAGGTTGCCGACGGTGACCGGGCCATCGGCCAGGAGCGTGGCCGACAGAATCGGCAGGGCCGCGTTCTTCGCGCCGGAAATGCGGATCTCGCCGTCGAGGCGCGCGCCGCCAGTAATAATCAGTTTGTCCATTTCAATCTCGCCGCCAACGTTGGCTCAGGTGCGCTCAGCCCAGGCTGCGCTGCTGAAAAATTTCATCGTTACCGCATGGATGCTGCCGTTGGCGATCCACGGATTCAGGTGAGCATAGATCGCCTGCTGACGCTTGACCGGGCTCTGGCCGGCCAGCTCGTCGCTGATCACGTTCAACTGGAAGTTGCAGCCTTCGCCTTCAACTTCGACCCGGGTTCCCGGCAGTTTTTCTTCAAGGAAGCTCTTAACTTCTAAGGCCTGCATGCTCAACCTCAATCGGCGCCCAGTGCGCGCGGGTCGGCCATGATACAAAAAAGCCCCTCGCCTGCGAAGCCCATACGAGGACGCGCTGACCGAGGGGCCTTCCCTTGATGACGGGCCATCAGCCCGCCAGCACTTCATCGAGGTCGTAGACCTCGGCGATTTCACTCATGTCTGCAGGCATGCCGCGCACTTCCCAGGCCTTGCCAGCAGCCTGGGCATCCCGCATGAACGCCAGCAACAATGACAACCCCACGCTGCTGGACTTGCTCACGGCCGAGCAGTCGAGCACCAGCCGCTGCTCGCGGCTGGCGGCGATCAAGGCCTTGCCCTGCTTGCGCAGGGCCTGCCCGCTGCGATAGTCCAGCACACCGGCCAGGCGCAAGACACCCGGCTCGGTCATCGTCATGTCGGCTTCACTCATTTGACCGTCTTCTCGGGAGAGCTGTCGGCAGCTTCCTTGGCCTTGGCCACTTCGCCAGCCCAGCCGTCGATGGTCTTGTCGAGGTTGTTGCCATTACGGTTCATCGCGTCGGCGAACTGGTCGCGGAACAGTTTGCCGATATTGATGCCATTGACGATGACATTACGCACCTTCCACTCACCACCGATGTTTTCCAGGGTGTACTGGACCGGGTATACCGCGCCATTGTTGCCAGACACCTTCATGCCCACCGAAGCACGCTGGCCATCATCCGGCTTGGCTGGATCGACGGTGATGCCCTGGTTGTCGTATTCAAGCAGTGCGTTGCCGTAGAACTGGAACAGGCTGCGGCGGAAATTCTCCTGGAAGCGCTGCATCTGCTCGGGCGTGGCCTTGCGCGAGTACTTGACGGTCATGATGCTCCGGGAGATGCCGTCAGCATCGACCACCGGGCCAAGGATGCGATTGAGCGCATCATAGAAAGCGGTCGGGTTGGACTTGTACTGCGCCTTGTTCGCCTTGAGGTCGGACAGCAGTTCAGTGGTGGTGCCCTGAACCACGTCGCGCGGAGACTGGCCCGGCGCCGCCAGGGCCATCAGGGGGAAGGCCGCCAGCAGGACCAGCAGGCCACGTCGCAGGATCGAAATCATGGAAACTCCTCAATTAGCTGGTTGGGCTTCTTTCGGTTCCTTGCCAACGGAGTTGAGCAGGAACTTGCCAATCAGATCTTCCAGCACCAGGGCCGACTGAGTGTCGTGGATGGTGCTGCCATCCTTGAGCACCTGCTCTTCACCGCCCACGCTGATGCCGATGTACTTCTCGCCGAGCAACCCGGCGGTCAGGATCGAAGCAGTGGAATCGGTCGGCAGATTGTCGACCGACTTGTCCAGCTGCAAGGTGACCCGACCGGTATAGGAATCGCGATCCAGATCGATGGCCGTGACCTTGCCGATGGTCACACCGGCCATGGTCACTTTAGCTCTGACAGTCAAACCGGCGATATTGTCGAAGTACGCATAAACTTTATAGGTGTCGCTGGTCGGACTGGCCGACAGGCCGCTGACACGCAAGGCCAGCAGCAGCAGCGCCAGGATCCCGGCCAGGAGGAACAGGCCGACACCGATTTCCAGGGTGCGGTTTTGCATCAGAAATCTCCAAACATCAAGGCGGTCAGAATAAAGTCCAGACCCAGGACTGCCAACGAGGCATAGACCACGGTCCTGGTGGTGGCACGGCTGATCCCCTCTGAAGTGGGTTCGCAGTCATACCCCTGGAATACGGCGATCCAGGTGACGACGAAGGCAAACACCAGGCTTTTGATCAGCCCGTTGATCACGTCATCGCTGAAAGAAACACTGTTCTGCATGTTGGCCCAGAACGAGCCCTCGTAGACCCCCAGCCAGTCCACGGCCACCCACGACCCACCCCAGATGCCGACCACGCTGAAGATCAGCGCCAGCAGCGGCAGCGAGATGAAGCCGGCCCAGAGGCGCGGGGCGACGATGTACTTGAGCGGGTCGACACCGATCATCTCCAGGCTGGAGAGCTGCTCGGTGGACTTCATGTTGCCGATCTCGGCCGTCAGTGCCGAACCCGCACGCCCGGCGAACAGCAGCGCCGTGACGACCGGTCCCAGCTCGCGCAGCAGCGTCAGGGCAACCATCTGGCCGACGGCCTGCTCGGAGCCGTACTTGGTGAGGATGCTATAGCCCTGCAGGGCCAGCACCATACCGATGAACATGCCGGATACCACGATGATCGCCAGCGACAGCACACCCACCGAATAGAGCTGCTTGGTCAACAGCTGGAAGCCGCCACCGATGCCGCCACGTCCGGCCAGGGCATGGAAGAGGAACAGGCACGAGCGCCCGAGCACGGCCAGCACGTCGATGGCGGCGCGCCCGAACAGGCGAATGCGTTCGAGTATGGATTTTCTGCGCATCAACGCGTCCCCAGCAGATCGGCGCGGTAGTCTGGCGCAGGAAAGTGGAATGGCACCGGACCGTCCGGATCGCCCTTCATGAACTGGCGGATACGCGGGTTGTCCGAACCCATCAGTTCGTCCGGCGTGCCCTGCCCCAGCACCTGGCCATCACCGACCACATAGATGTAGTCGGCAATGCTCGCGGTCTCGGCCAGGTCATGCGAGACGACGATACTGGTGATGCCCAGGGCGTCGTTGAGCAGGCGGATCAGGCGCACCAGAACGCCCATGGCGATAGGGTCCTGGCCGACGAAAGGCTCGTCGTACATGAGAATCTGCGGATCCAGCGCAATCGCCCGGGCCAGCGCCACACGGCGCTTCATGCCGCCTGACAGCTCGTCCGGCATCAGGTCGATGGCACCGCGCAGGCCCACGGCCTGCAATTTCATCAGGACGATGTCGCGAATCATCTCGTCGGACAACTGGGTGTGCACGCGCAGCGGGAAGGCCACGTTCTCGAAGACATCCAGGTCGGTGAACAGCGCACCACTCTGAAACAGCACCCCCATCTGCTTGCGGGCATCGAACAGGTCGCTGCGCGACAGGGCCGGCAGGTTCTGCCCGCCTACCCAGACTTCACCACTGGAGGGGCGCAGTTGCGCGCCCATCAGGCGCAGCAGGGTTGTCTTGCCGCACCCGGAAGGCCCCATGATGCCAGTGACCTTGCCGCGGGGGATACGGATGTCGACATTGCTGAAAATGCTGCGCGAACCGCGTTTGAAGGTGACGCCCTTCAACTCGACCGCGTAGGCGCTATCCGAACTCATCTAGACTCCTTGCAATGCAGCCTCGTCTACATGGACGCCTGCCTTCATCATGAAGGCACACGCATCCCTGGCGGGCCGAATAGCGGCGAACTATAGCACCGCGCAAAGTTGTCCCCAAGGCCATTTCCCCGAGTCGTTCAGGCACCGTACAGCAATTTTGCAACTGCCTACGACAACTCGAAGGTGAGCGTTTCAAACATTGCCGCTATAATCGGCGCCTTTTCATCAGGCATTGCTTTTTCGACATGAGCCAATCCAGCGAGCTGATCCAATCCGCCCAGCGCACCCTGCGCCTGGAACTCGAGGCCGTAGAAGGCCTGCGGGCCCGTATCGACGACAATTTCGTCAAGGCCTGCGAGCTGATCCTGGCCAGCAAGGGGCGGGTTGTCGTGGTCGGCATGGGCAAGTCCGGCCATATCGGCAACAAGATCGCCGCCACCCTCGCCAGCACCGGCACCCCGTCGTTCTTCGTGCACCCGGCCGAAGCCAGCCACGGCGACATGGGCATGATCACCCGCGACGATGTCATCCTCGCCCTGTCCAACTCCGGCAGCACCGCCGAGATCGTCACGCTGCTGCCGCTGATCAAGCGCCTGGGCATCCAGATGATCAGCCTGACCGGCAAGCCCGACTCACCACTGGCACAGGCTGCAGAAGTCAACCTCGACGCCAGCGTCGCCCAGGAAGCCTGCCCGCTGAACCTGGCACCCACCTCGTCCACCACCGCCGCACTGGTCCTGGGCGATGCCCTGGCCATCGCCCTGCTCGAGGCTCGCGGCTTCACCGCCGAGGATTTCGCGTTCTCCCATCCGGGTGGCGCCCTGGGCCGTCGCCTGCTGTTGAAAGTCGAGAACGTCATGCACGCGGGCGACGAACTGCCCCAGGTGCAGCGCGGCACACTGCTCAAGGACGCCTTGCTGGAAATGTCGCGCAAGGGCCTGGGCATGACCGTGGTCATGGAGCATGACGGCCGCCTGGCCGGCGTCTTCACCGACGGCGACCTGCGTCGTAGCCTGGATCGCAACATCGACGTGCACAAGACGCTCATCGACGAAGTCATGACCGTTCACGGCAAGACCGCCCGCGCCGAAATGCTCGCCGCCGAAGCCTTGAAGATCATGGAAGACCACAAGATCAGCGCACTGGTAGTGGTCGATCACCAGGATCGTCCGACCGGCGCCCTGAACATGCACGACCTGCTGCGCGCCGGAGTGATGTAAATGACCCAGGACCTGATGCAACGCGCCCAAGCCATCAAGCTGGCCGTCTTCGACGTGGACGGCGTGCTGACCGACGGCCGCCTGTACTTCCTCGAGGACGGCAGCGAATTCAAGACCTTCAACACCCTCGATGGCCACGGCATCAAGATGCTCATGGCCTCGGGCGTAACCACCGCGATCATCAGTGGACGCAAGACCCCCGTGGTCGAGCGCAGGGCAAAGAACCTGGGCATTCCACACCTGTTCCAGGGCCGCGAAGACAAGCTGGTGGTGCTGGACGGCCTGCTCGCCGAGCTGGGCCTGAGCTACGAGCAGGTCGCCTACCTGGGCGACGACCTTCCCGACCTCCCGGTAATCCGCCGGGTGGGCCTGGGCATGGCCGTGGCCAATGCCGCGACCTTCGTCCGCGAGCACGCCCACGGCGTCACCCAGGCACGCGGCGGCGAAGGCGCAGCCCGCGAGTTCTGTGAATTGATCATGCAGGCCCAGGGTACCCTGGACGCTGCCAACGCCCATTACCTGTAGGCCACGCCATGCTCAGCAAGAAACTTCGAAATGCCGTGCTGCTGGCAGCCATCGCTGCGCTGCTGGTGGCGGTCGGCTATTGGAACATCAGCCCCGAGAGCTTCCTCGACAAGCCCACGGCCCAGGTCGACGAAAGCGCCATCGACTACTATGCGATCAACGCCCACAGCGTACAGTACCTGCCCGACGGCAGGCTGCAATACGAAATGACCGCGGACAAGGTCGAGCACCTGAAGGCCAGCGAAGTCACCCTGGTGACCACGCCAGACATGCACATCTACCGTGGGACAGCGTTCCCATGGCATGTGCAGAGCGTGCGCGCCGAGGTCAACCCGGACGGTACCGAGGTCGAACTGATCGACAACGTGCGGATCGCCCGCACCGACGAAAAACAACGCGACACCCTGATCACCAGTAGCCGCATGACGGTGTTCCCGCAGAAGCAATATGCGCAGACCGCCCAAGCCGTTAGAATCGACGGCGCCGGTGGCACGACTACGGGTGTAGGAATGAAAGCATATTTGGAAGACGGCAGGATGGACCTGCTGTCCAACGTAAGAGGACAGTATGAGGCTCGTTAAAACCCTCCCCCTTTTGCTCAGCCTGAGCGCAGCACTGGGAAGCGCGAGCGCCTTGGCCCTGCCGAACGACCGTGACCAGCCAATCCGCATCCAGGCGGACAACGCGCATCTGGACGACAAACAGGGCGTTGCCACCTACACCGGCGATGTGATCATCACCCAGGGCTCGATGATGATCAAAGGCAACACCGTGACCATGACTCGCGCCGCCTCCGGCGACATCGACGTCGTGACCTCGGTGGGCAACCTGGCCTACTTCGAGCAACAGCAGAGCGCTGCAAAACCTGACAAGATGAAGGGCTGGGCCGTCACCATCCAGTACCAGGCGCAGAAGGATATCGTCATCCTCACCGACCGCGCCAAGGTCGAGAACGAAGGCAACACCACCGAAGGCGAGAAGATCGTCTACAACACCAAGACCCAGGTGGCGACCGCTGGCCGTGGTGGTAACGTGACCGCACCTCGTCAGCGTATCGACATGGTGATCCAACCGAAGAAAAAGGCCGAGTAAATGGCAACCCTCAAAGCCCAGCACCTGGCCAAGAGCTACAAGGGCCGCCAGGTCGTCCGTGACGTCAGCCTGTCGATCGACAGCGGCCAGATCGTCGGCCTGCTCGGCCCCAACAGCGCCGGCAAGACCACCTGCTTCTACATGATCGTAGGGCTGGTCCAGGCCGACCAGGGCCGCGTGCTCATCGACAGCAACGATGTCAGCCACCAGCCCATGCATGGCCGGGCCCAGGCAGGCATCGGCTATCTGCCGCAGGAAGCGTCGATCTTCCGCAAGCTGTCGGTCGCCGACAACATCATGGCCATCCTCGAGACACGCAAGGACCTGGACCGCGATGGACGGCGCAAGGAGCTGGAAAGCCTGCTGCAGGAGTTCCATATCAGCCACATCCGCGACAACCTCGGCATGAGCCTGTCCGGTGGCGAACGCCGTCGCGTCGAAATTGCCCGCGCCCTGGCGACTGCGCCGAAATTCATCCTGCTGGACGAACCCTTCGCCGGCGTCGACCCGATTTCCGTGGGTGATATCAAACAGATCATCCACCATCTGAAGGCCAAGGGCATCGGCGTACTGATCACCGACCACAACGTGCGCGAAACGCTCGACATCTGCGAGACCGCCTATATCGTCAACGATGGTCAACTGATCGCCGAAGGCGACGCCGAGACCATCCTGGCCAACCAGTTGGTCAAGGAAGTCTACCTGGGCCACGAGTTCCGACTCTGACGCCCGGGAGCTGCCTGGAGCATTGGAAATGCCTGGTGAAACGGGCTTAAGTGTTACAGTGCTCTAGGCAAACGCTACAATTTCAGGCATATAACTTGCTTAAGATTTGGCGCTCCGGCGCCCTGTAGTGGATGGCGCATGCGCGCCGGCGAACAAGGTATTAAGCCCCAGCCATGAAACCATCGCTCGTCCTAAAAATGGGCCAGCAACTGACGATGACCCCGCAGTTGCAACAGGCCATCCGTCTGCTCCAGCTCTCCACCCTGGACCTCCAGCAGGAAATCCAGGAAGCGCTGGAATCCAATCCGATGCTCGAACGTCAGGAAGACGGCGACGACTTCGACAACAGCGATCCAATGGCGGAAAACGGCGAAAGCAAACCTGCCGCCGAAGCCCAGGACAACAGCTTCCAGGAAACCACCGTCAGCACGGAAAACCTCGAAGAAGGCGAGTGGAACGAGCGCATCCCCAACGAATTGCCGGTCGACACGGCCTGGGAAGACATCTACCAGACCAGTGCCAGCAGCCTGCCAAGCAACGATGACGACGAGTGGGACTTCACCACCCGCACCTCTGCCGGCGAAAGCCTGCAGAGCCACCTGCTGTGGCAGCTCAACCTGGCACCGATGTCCGACACCGACCGCCTGATCGCGGTCACCCTCATCGACAGCATCAACGACCAGGGCTACCTGGAAGACAGCCTCGAGGAAATCTGCGCCGGGTTCGATCCCGAGCTGGACATCGAGCTGGATGAAGTCGAAGCGGTGCTGCACCGCATCCAGCAATTCGAGCCGGCCGGCGTCGGCGCCCGCAACCTGGGCGAATGCCTGCTGCTGCAACTGCGCCAGCTGCCGGCGAGCGTGCCGTGGATGGCCGAAGCCCAGCGCCTGGTCACCGACTACATCGACCTGCTCGGCAGCCGCGACTACAGCCAGCTGATGCGTCGCATGAAGCTCAAGGAAGACGAGCTGCGCCAGGTCATCGAGCTGGTGCAAAGCCTCAATCCGCGCCCGGGTTCGCAGATCGAATCCAGCGAGCCGGAGTACGTGATCCCAGACGTCATCGTACGCAAGGACAGCGACCGCTGGCTGGTCGAACTGAACCAGGAAGCGGTGCCTCGCCTGCGAGTCAATCCGCAGTATGCAGGCTTCGTCCGCCGCGCCGACACCAGCGCCGACAACACCTTCATGCGCAACCAGCTGCAGGAAGCGCGCTGGTTCATCAAGAGCCTGCAAAGCCGCAACGAGACGCTGATGAAAGTGGCCACGCAAATCGTCGAACATCAGCGCGGCTTCCTCGATCATGGCGACGAAGCCATGAAACCGCTGGTGCTGCACGACATTGCCGAAGCGGTAGGCATGCACGAATCGACCATTTCGCGGGTCACCACACAGAAGTACATGCACACCCCCCGCGGCATCTACGAATTGAAATACTTTTTCTCGAGCCACGTGAGCACCGCCGAAGGCGGCGAATGCTCGTCTACGGCGATCCGCGCGATCATCAAGAAACTGGTGGCCGCGGAAAATCAGAAAAAGCCATTGAGTGACAGCAAGATCGCTGGTTTACTGGAGGCACAAGGCATCCAGGTAGCCCGCCGCACCGTCGCCAAGTACCGCGAATCGCTGGGGATTGCCCCGTCGAGCGAGCGCAAGCGATTGATGTAGCGCCGGGATGTGCCACAGCGTTTCAGTGGCAGGTGCAATACCTGCCTCTTTATGCACGGGCAACAAAGGAGAAGCTGTATGCAAGTCAACATCAGTGGCCAGCATGTAGAAGTCACCCAACCACTGCGCGAATACGTGCTCGAGAAGCTCGCCCGCGTGGAAGGACATTTCGACAAGATCACCAATGCAACGGTGATCATGAAAGTCGAAAAGCTGCAGCAGAAGGTTGAAGCGACACTCCAGATTCCCGGCGGCGAAGTGGTCGCCAACGCTGAACACCAAGACATGTATGCCGCGATCGACGCACTGGCTGACAAGCTCGACCGCCAACTGAAAAAACACAAGGAAAAACAGCAAAGCCTGCTGCAAGGTGCAGCTGCCCGCTGATCCCCCTCATCCATGATCCGACTTGAAACCATCCTGACCCCCGGCCGTTCCCTCGTGAACGTGCCGGGCGGCAGCAAGAAGCGCGCCCTGGAAAAGGTCGCCAACCTGATTGCCGAGCAAGTACCTGAGCTTGCGATGCAAGACGTCTTCGAAAAGCTCATCGCTCGCGAAAAACTGGGCTCCACCGGTTTCGGTAATGGCATCGCCATTCCACACTGCCGCCTGGAAGGTTGTACTGCCCCCGTCAGCGCCCTGCTGCATCTGGACGCTCCCATCGACTACGACGCCATCGACGGCGCCCCTGTGGACCTGCTGTTCGTGCTGCTGGTCCCGGAAGCGGCCACCGATGCCCACCTCGAACTGCTACGCCAGATCGCCAGCATGCTCGATCGCAAGGAAGTCCGTGATCGCCTGCGTGCCGCCGACAGCAGCGAAGCCCTCTACCAGGTAGTCCTGGACGCACAGAACGAGCACTGAACATGCGCCTGATCATCGTCAGCGGCCGGTCCGGCTCCGGCAAGAGCACCGCGCTCGATGTGCTGGAAGACAACGGCTACTACTGCATCGACAACCTGCCCGCCGGGTTGCTGCCGCAGTTGGCGGAAAACGCGCTGATCAATACCGAACTGATGCAACCCAAGGTCGCCGTGTCCATCGATGCGCGCAACCTGCCAAGCCATCTGTCGCGCTTCCCCGAATTGCTCGAGGACGCTCGCGCGCGTCACATCCAGTGTGACGTGCTGTACCTGGACGCCGACGAGGACACGCTGCTCAAGCGGTTCTCCGAAACCCGCCGTCGCCACCCGCTGACCAACGCGGACCGTTCGCTCGCCGAAGCGATCCGCGTCGAAAGCGAACTGCTCGGCCCCATCGCCGACCTCGCCGACCTCAAGATCGATACCACCAGCCTTAATCTTTACCAGCTGCGTGACTCGATCAAGCTGCGCCTGCTCAACCAGCCTGAACCCGGCACCGCTTTTCTCGTCGAATCCTTCGGTTTCAAACGCGGCATGCCGGTGGACGCCGATCTGGTGTTCGACGTGCGCTGCCTGCCAAACCCTTACTGGAAACCCGAGTTGCGCGAGCACTCTGGCCTTGAAGCGCCAGTGATCGAGTACCTGGCAGCACAACCGGACGTCGAGGAAATGTTCCAGGACATCTCCAGCTACCTGTTGAAGTGGCTACCGCGCTTTGCCGCCAGCAACCGCGCCTACGTCACCATCGCCATCGGCTGCACCGGCGGACACCACCGCTCTGTCTATATCACCGAGCGCCTCGGACAACTGCTGCAGCAAACCCTGAAAAACGTCCAGGTCCGTCACCGCGACCTCTAACCCACAGGATCCACCCCACGATGCCCGCCCGCGAAATCACCATCATCAACAAGCTGGGCCTGCACGCCCGGGCGGCAGCCAAGTTCGTCGGCGTGGCCGGGAAGTTCCCCTGCCAGGTTCGGGTCGGGCGAGCCCCCGACAAGCTGGTGGACGGCAAGAGCATCATGGCAGTGATGATGCTGGCCGCGGGCAAAGGCACCCAAGTGCACCTGCATACCGAAGGCGAGCAGGACAACGACGCACTGGATGCACTGGTGGCGCTGATCAACAATTATTTCGACGAAGGCGAGTAAGCTCCCGCCCCGTCCCTTGCCTGACAGCCTCAGGACATCGCAGTGTCCATCACCATCATCAGGCAGAAGCCGATGCATAACCCCAGGCTTGCCAGGCGATGATTGCCATTGCTGCGTGACTCGGGAATGATTTCCTGGGTCACCACCAGCAACATCGCTCCTGCCGCACACGCAAGCCCAAGCGGTAGCAGCAGCTCGGCAACATTCACCAGCCAGGCACAGATCACCGCCGCCACCGGCTCCACCAGCCCGGATGCAGCACCGATCAGGAAGGCCTTGAACCGCGACATCCCAGCCCCCGCCAACACCAACGCGATCACCAGCCCCTCCGGCACGTCCTGCAGGGCAATGCCCATGGCCAGGCTATCGGCGTCTGGCATGCCGCCGCCAGCGGAAACACCAATAGCCATGCCTTCCGGGATGTTGTGCGCGATGATCGCGGCCACGAACAGCCAGATCCGCGCAGCGATCACCGGCTGATTGCCTTGCCCGACCATGGACTCCGGCGAAACCCCGGAGATTCTCAAGTCGACCAGGAACAGGCACAGCGCCCCGAACAACAACCCGGCACTGACCAGGCCACCGGCGCCCCAAGGGCTGAAGCCAATGGACTGAGCCGCATCAAGGCCCGGGATGATCAGAGAGAACGCGGTGGCTGCCAACATCACCCCAGCACCGAAGCCAAGCAAGGTGTCAGCTACCGCCACAGGCATGTTGCGGATCACCAGCACCGGTACCGCGCCCAGCGCCGTGCCCAGTGCGCACAATGCACCGCCTTCAAGCGCACGTAACATGCGCGGCTCCAGGTCCAACCAGGCGATGCCCCGCGCCACCAACAGCGCGGTTCCGACAAGCAACAGCAAAGTCCCAAGCGCCAGTCGGAACAGGCGCACACTGCTGACAGACATCACCTCGGAGCGCATGACAGATCGACTCACTTCAGGGCTTCAAGGTAGCGACGCTCAACTTCCGTCCAATCGACGACGTTGTAGAAGGCACCGATGTATTCCGGACGACGGTTCTGGTACTTCAGGTAGTAAGCGTGCTCCCACACGTCCAACCCCAGGATCGGTGTGTTGCCGTGCATCAGCGGACTGTCCTGGTTGCCGCTGCTCTCCACCACCAGCGTCTTGGCCGGGGTCACGCTGAGCCAGGCCCAACCACTGCCGAAACGGGTCAGCGCGGCCTTGGTGAACGCCTCCTTGAACGCCTCGAAGCCGCCGAGCTGCGTATCGATGGCCTGGGCGACCTGCCCCTGGGGTTGACCACCGCCCTTGGGTGACATCACGGTCCAGAACAACGCATGGTTGGCGTGGCCGCCGCCCTGATTGATCACCGCTCCTTGCAGCTTTTCGGGCAACTGCTTGACCGCGCCGACCAGCTTGTCGATCGGCCATTCGGCCCACTCGGTCCCTTCGATGGCGGCGTTGAGGTTGTTCACATAGGTCTGGTGGTGCTTGCTGTGGTGAATCTCCATGGTCTGGGTATCGATGTGCGGCTCCAGCGCATCGTAGGCGTAAGGCAGTGCAGGCAAGGTGTGGGGCATGTCAGTGAATTCCGTATGCAGGTGAACGGTGGGTGGCATCCGGCCGGGCAGCCAGTTCGCTTGCTTCAGGCACATGGCGATTGAGCAAGCGCTCGGTGCGTGGGTACTGGCCGTATTCGGCGATAAAGCTCAACAGCTCGGTGTAGGTACGTCCGCTGTGGCGCAACGCGGCATCACGCAGGGCCTGGGGCAGACGCGGCTCCTGACTGGCCTGTAGCAGCCGCTGATGGGCCGCACACAGGTAATCGGCGCTTTCATGGGGCTGATTCAGGCGCAGGTGCAGGTCAGCCAGGTTGTGGTGGGCGATGACAAAGGCCGCCACCGCCTCGTCAACGTCATGCCAGCGCTCGAACAGCACCTGCGCCAGGGCCAGGGCTTGCAGGTAGTGCTCCCGGGCGTCTACCAGTTCGCCTTGGTCGAACAGGCGATTAGCGGTTTCCGTAGTGCGTTTCCAATGCTGCATGACGTGTCTCCTGGGCGAGGACCGTGGATCAGATACCGCCAGCGGTGAGTTTTTCCGGATCCAGCAGGGCCTCGAGCTGATCACGCGACAAGTCGGTATGCTCCAGCGCCACCTCCACGATCGGGCGACCTTGCTTGTAGGCGGTCTTGGCAATCTCGGCGGCCTTGAGGTAGCCGATGATCGGGTTCAGTGCCGTGACCAGGATCGGATTGCGCGACAGCGCCTCCTTGAGCTTCGGCTCATTGACCTTGAAGCTGGCGATCGCCTTATCTGCCAGCAGGCGACTGGCATTGGCCATCAGCTCGATGCTCTCCAGCAAGTTGCGGGCGATCACCGGCAGCATGACATTGAGTTCGAAATTACCCGACTGGCCGGCGACGGCGATGGTCGCGTCGTTGCCGATAACCTGCGCGGCAACCATCGCAGTGGCCTCGGGAATCACCGGGTTGACCTTGCCCGGCATGATCGAAGAGCCCGGTTGCAGCCCCTCGAGCTCGATTTCGCCAAGCCCGGCCAGGGGGCCTGAGTTCATCCAGCGCAGGTCGTTGGCGATCTTCATCAGCGCGACAGCGGTGGTCTTGAGCTGGCCGGACAACGCCACGGCCGTGTCCTGGGAGCCGATCAGGGCGAACAGGTTTTCCCCAGGGGTGAACGGGATACGGGTCAGGTCGCTCAGTTCACGGGCAAAGCCCACGGCGAATTGCGGGTGGGCATTGATCCCGGTGCCGACCGCTGTGCCGCCTTGGGCCAGCGCCTGCAGGGCGGGCAAGGTGGCTTCCAGATGCGCTTGGGCGCCCTTGATCTGTGCCGCCCAGCCCCCCAGGACCTGGCTCATGCGCACCGGCATGGCATCCATCAGGTGGGTGCGGCCGGTCTTGACGTAACGGTGAACCTCGACAGCCTTGGCCTCGATCACCTGAACCAGATGCCCCAGCGCCGGCAGCAGTTGCTCGTGCAGGGCCAGCGCTGCGCTGACATGAATGGTGGTCGGAATGATGTCGTTGCTGCTCTGACCGCAATTGACATGGTCGTTGGCGTTGATCTCGTCACCCAGCACACGACTGGCCAGGGTTGCGATGACCTCGTTGGCGTTCATGTTGGAGCTGGTGCCGGAGCCGGTCTGGAACACGTCCACCGGGAAATGCTGGATGAAGTCCTCGGCCAGCAGTTGCTCGACCGCCTTGACGATGGCACCGCCCTGCTCCGCGCTCAGTTGCTCCAGCGCGATGTTGGCCTTGGCTGCTGCGGCCTTGGCCAACAGCAGTGCCCGAATGAACTGCAGCGGCATGCGCTGGCCGCTGACCGGGAAGTTGTCGACCGCGCGCTGGGTCTGGGCACCATACAGCGCCTGGGCAGGCACCTGCAGTTCGCCCATGCTGTCACGCTCGATACGGGTATTACTCATCATCGGATCCTTGCATCAGTTCATCGGGAGAAATCGAAGGCAGCAACACGCAACTGGCCAGTTGCATCGCATAGGGCTGCCAGCGCTCGTTCTGCTCGCAACGGTCGAGGTTGCGCAGGTCAAGCAGCGGGCGCCAGGCCTGGTCAAGGCACTGGCAGCGCCAATGCCAGGGCAACATGCGGTCGCAGGCGGTATCCAGCAGCAGACGGAAGGAGGTCAACGCCACGGTCCAGGGCGAGGTCTCGGTGCAACAGACCAGATAGCGCCCCTCGGCCAGATAGTGTTCGATCAGCCGCGGTTCGTCCGGCTCGAGGGCACAGCGGATGCGCCGACTCAACCAGCGCCAGTTTTCCAGGTAGGGCAATTCGTGGAGGACGGTTTTCATGAACATCATCGCCGGGGTTGCTGGATAATGATATTCATTATTAATTGATAATTAGAATCACTTCAAGGGCGGAGCCACAAACAAAAACCCGGCGCGATGGCCGGGTTTGTCGTCAAGCGTGGGTCAGCGGTGCGCCGTCAGCTACCGGCGACGGTCATTCGTTCGATCAGCACTGAACCGCTGTGAATATTGCTGCGCGTTTCAATATCGCTGCCAATCGCCACAATCTGCTGGAACATGTCTTTCATATTGCCGGCGATGGTCACTTCTTGGACCGGGAACTGGATTTCACCGTTCTCCACCCAGAAACCCGCAGCGCCACGGGAGTAGTCGCCCGTTACCATGTTAAGGCCATGCCCCATCAGTTCGGTCACCAGCAAGCCGCGCCCCATGCGACGGATCAGTGCAGCCTGGTCTTCGACGCCATGGGTGACGAACAGGTTATGCACCCCGCCTGCGTTGGCGGTGCTGGGCAGTTTGAGCTTGCGACCGGCATAGGTACCCAGGATGTAGGACACCAGTTCGCCCTTGTCGATGAACGGTTTGGCATAAGTGGCCAGGCCATCGCCGTCGAACGCGGCACTGCCCAGCGCACGTGGAATGTGCGGACGCTCGTCGAGGGTCAGCCAGGTCGGGAACAGACGCTGGCCCAGGGTGCCTTCAAGGAACGACGACTTGCGGTAAAGGTTGCCACCAGAGATCGCCGACAGGAAGCTGCCGAACAACCCGCCAGCCAGTTCCGCAGCGAACAGCACCGGCACCTCGCAGGTCGGCACTGGACGTGCGCCCAGACGGCTGGCGGCACGCTGGGCAGCGCGCTGGCCAATACTGCGCGGGTCGGCCAGCAATTGGCCTTGGCGATTGACGTCATACCAGTAGTCGCGCTGCATCTGCCCTTCGCCTTCGGCGATCATCACACAGCTCAGGCTGTGGCGCGTCGAGGCGTAGCCACCGATGAAGCCGTGACTGTTGCCATACACCCGCACGCCCTGGTGCGTGTTGAGGGTGGTGCCGTCGGCATTGAGAATACGCTTATCGGCATCGAAGGCGGCCGCCTCGCACTCCAGGGCCATCTCGATGGCACGCTCGGGCTCGATGTCCCAATCGTGGTAGAGGTCGAGGTCGGGCATTTCACGCGCCATCAGTGCCGCGTCGGCCAAGCCCGAGCACTCATCCTCGGAGGTGTGCTTGGCAATGGCCAATGCAGCAGCCACTGTTTCGCGAATGGCCTCCGGACCGCTCGCCGAAGTACTGGCCGAGCCCTTGCGCTGGCCCACGTAGAGGGTGATGCCAAAGCCCTGGTCGCGGTTGAACTCGACTGTTTCGACCTCGCGCTGGCGCACGCTTGTGGACAGGCCCTGCTCCAGCGAAACCGCCACCTCGCAGGCGCTGGCGCCCTGGCGGCGCGCTTCGGCAACGATCGCCTCGACCTGCTCCTGCAACGCTGGCAGGTCCTTAGGACCTACGCTCTGGACTGCACTCATGGTTTTCTCCACTCAAATTCTGCGTTCGGCGAGGGCCATTCTTCGACCGGGCCGGACAAAGCGGCCCCCGACTGGTTATCATGGCGGCGATTTCCTGCGGACTGCCACCATGGTTGATTCATACGACGACGCCTTCGACGGCGAAAAAAGCAAGACCCAGATCAAGCGCGAGCTGCATGCGCTGGTCGAACTCGGCGAGCGCCTCACCACGCTCAAGCCCGATATCCTCGCGCGCCTGCCACTCACCGACGAGTTGCGCAAAGCACTGGAGGAAGCGTCCAAACACACCGCCCACGGTGCCCGCAAACGCCACATGTCGTTCGTCGGCAAGCTGATGCGCGTACAGGACCTGGAGGCCATCCATGCGCTGCTCGAGCAGATAGACAGCTCCACGCGCCAGTACAACGAACGTTTCCACGGCCTCGAGCGCTGGCGCGACCGGTTGATCGACGGCAACGACGAAGACCTCGAGCGCTTCGTCCAGGAGTTCCCCGATACCGATCGCCAGCAACTGCGCTCGCTGATCCGCCATGCCCAGCACGAAAAGGCGCGGAACAAGCCGCCTGCCGCTGCGCGCAAGGTGTTCAAGTACATCCGTGACCTCGACGAGCTGCAACGCGGCCTGCGCTGAGCACCGCCACCGACCTCTTGTAGGCGCGGCATCGCATCGCGAAAGGGCTGCACGGCAGCCCTGTCTGTGTCGCCGAGATCTCGGGGCCGCCTGGCGGCCTTTGCGCGACACAAGGCCACTCCTGCAGGCAGGGCTTGTCATCAAGCCCCGGTACCGCCCACGGTGATCGCGTCCAGCTTCAGGGTCGGCTGGCCAACGCCAACCGGCACCGACTGCCCATCCTTGCCACAGGTACCGACTCCGCTGTCCAGGGCCAGGTCGTTACCGACCATCGACACTCGGCTCATCGCCTCCGGCCCATTGCCTATCAGGGTCGCGCCCTTGACCGGCGCGGTGATCTTGCCGTCTTCGATCAGGTACGCCTCGCTGGTGGAGAACACGAACTTGCCACTGGTAATGTCCACCTGGCCGCCGCCGAGATTGGCACAGTAGATGCCCTTCTTCACCGAGGCGATGATCTCCTGCGGGTCACTCTCGCCGGCACGCATGTAGGTGTTGGTCATGCGCGGCATCGGCAGGTGCGCATAGGATTCGCGTCGACCATTGCCGGTCACCGCCATACCCATCAGGCGGGCATTGAGCTTGTCCTGCATGTAGCCCTTGAGGATGCCGTTCTCGATCAGCGTGGTGCATTCGGTCGGCGTGCCTTCGTCATCGACGCTCAGCGAACCGCGACGGCCTTCCAGCGTGCCGTCATCGACGATGGTGCACAGCTTCGACGCCACCGCCTCACCGATCCGCCCACTGTAGGCCGAGCTGCCTTTGCGGTTGAAATCACCTTCCAGACCGTGGCCGACTGCTTCATGCAGCAGTACGCCCGACCAACCGGGACCGAGCACCACCGGCAGCGTGCCGGCCGGTGCAGGTTGCGCCTCGAGGTTGACCAGCGCTTGGCGCAGCGCCTCGCGGGCATAGCCCATCACCCGCTCTTCGGTGAAGTAGCGGTAGTCGGTACGCCCGCCCCCGCCCTGGCCGCCCCGCTCGCGGCGACCGTTGTGTTCGACGATGACGCTGACGTTGAAACGCACCAGCGGCCGCACATCCGCGGCCAGGCTGCCATCGGCCGCCGCCACCAGGATCCGCTCCCACACGCCCGCCATGCTCACGCTGACCTGCTGGATACGCGGGTCGAGGGCACGGGTGGCAGCATCGACGCGCTTGAGCAGTTCGACTTTCTCGGCGCGGCTCAGGACATCGAGCGGGTTGCCCGGTGCGTACAGGGCGGTCACGTCCTGGCTGCGGAAGGCCTGCACCTTGCCGTTCTGGCCGGCGCGGGAGATCGAGCGGGCGGCGCGCGCCGCTGACGTCAGGGCTTCAAGGTTGATTGCGTTGCTGTAGGCGAAGCCGGTCTTCTCGCCAGACAATGCACGCACGCCGACACCCTGGTCGAGGTTGAAACTGCCTTCCTTGACGATACCGTCTTCCAGTGCCCAGGTTTCCGAGATCTGCCCCTGGAAATACAGGTCGGCAGCGTCGATGCCGGGCCCTGCCAACTCACCCAGCACAGCCTGCAGGCTGTCCAGGGTCAGTCCGCCCGGGGCCAGGAGCTGCTCGCTGACGGTGGATAACATCTGGCTCATAGTCACTCCGAGGTGTGCGCAGGCCGCAAGGCGTCCTGCGAGAAAAAGCGCCGGTGCGAAACGACCGGCATGCGCGCCCGTATGGACGCTTGTTCTTCAGCGTCGCGCTCGGCGAGCAATATCGCTTCGCCATGCGCATGTTCGGCGACGATCCGCCCCCAAGGGTCGACGATCGCCGCATGGCCATGGGTTTCCCGCGGACCTGGATGGATACCGCCCTGCGCGGCGGCCAGCATGTAGCATTGGGTTTCGATGGCGCGGGCACGGATCAACACTTCCCAATGTGCCGCGCCGGTCACCGCAGTGAACGCCGACGGCGCGCTGATCAACTCGGCCCCGGCAGCGCGCAGGGCGCTGTAGAGCTCGGGAAAGCGCAAGTCGTAGCACACCGACAAGCCCAGGCGTCCAACCGGCGTATCGGCCACCACCACCTGCGCGCCATGGGCGTAATCGTCCGATTCGCGATAGCGCCCGCGGTTATCGGCCACGTCCACATCGAACAGGTGCAGCTTGTCGTAACGCGCGGCGATCTCGCCGTCCTCATCGACCAGCAGCGAGCAGGCATGGGCCTTGGCCTCGGGCTCATCGACCGGCGGCAACGGCAAGGTGCCGGCAACAATCCATAACCTGAGGTCGCGTGCGGCGCGTTTCAACCATGGCAGGATCGGGCCTTCGCCAAGCGCCTCGGCGCGACCGATCGCCGCCGCATCGCGCCGCCCCATGGCCGCGAAATTCTCCGGCAGCACCGCCAGCCGTGCACCGCTGTCAGCGGCCTGCTCCAGCAGCACGTGAGCCCGCTGCAGGTTGGCCAGTACGCCGTCCTGGCTGACCATCTGGATCACTGCTGACTTCATGACCACTCCTAGCGCGATTTATCGAAAGGTTTCACAAAGGTGATTTTAGGCTCTTTGACCGGACCTTCGACCCGATAGTGCACGCTGGCGAAGCGCGCGACCCGATCGCCGATCAGCCGATCGACCAGGAACAATGCGCCGCCGACCGCAGGTGCCCCGACGATCAGCGCCGCCAACGGCAGGTTGTTGGTGACCGGCAGGGTCACCTGCAGGTTGGCATCGATACGGTCGCGCACAAAGTCGAGGGTGCCATCGAGCTCGAAATTGCTGGAGGGGCCGGTGACAGCGATCGGTTCACGGGTGACATAAACGCCCTCGCTGGCCACCAGCAGGCCCTTGACCCGATCATAGGCCAGCCCCTCGCCGAACAGGTCGGAGAAGTCCAGGCGCAGACGACGACCAATGGAGTTGAAGTTGAGCAGGCCGAACACCCGCAACGCCTGGGCGCTCCCCTCGACCTCGACGAACTGGCCGGTGCGCAGCGAGGCATCGAGGCTGCCGGAGAATCGCTTGAGGTTGACCCAGGCCGGCGAACCCGGCCAACGACCATCGACATCCATGCGGAAATCGCGGCTGGTGACCGTGGGCGCGAAGCCCCAGGCCTTGAGCACGTCACCCAGGTCCTTGCCGTCCAGGCGCCCCTTGTACCAACTGTTGGTGCTGCCGGGAACACCTTCCCAGCCGCCGCTGCCGTCGATGTGAAGGCCCTTGAGATTGAGGTCGATGTCGTCCAGCGACACACCACGGGCATTCGGCCGCAGCTTGACCGAGGCGCTGCCGAACAGGTCGTCACCGCGATACAACTTGTCGATGCTCAGGTCCAGGACCGGCGCCTTGCGCGGGTCGAAGGCGGCCAGCGGATCAGGCGCATCTTCGGCCTGGGCTTCCTGCGGATCGGCCGGCGGCAGGCGCAAGGTCTGCAGTTTCACCACCATGGGCGCGGCCTTGGCATCCGGGATCCGCGCATTGCCGATCACTTCCTTGCTGTCCAGGCGCAGGTCCCAGGCGCTGGCAACACGAGCCAGACGCACCACTGCCTGGTTGAGGTCGGTGCCGAATGCCTTCAACTGGCCAATGCTCACATCCACGCTCTGCAGGCCCTGTCGTGCACTGCCACCTGGGTCTTGACCTGCGTACTTGTCCAACTGCTGCTGCCAGGGCTCGAGGTCCAGCGATTCGAGGCGCCCGCGCACCCGCAGGCCCTGGCCGCCCGGCACGGTCGCATCGCCACCGCCGAGCACCAGCTCGCCGCGTCCCTGGGCCAGCTTGTCGAGCGAAGCTGCGTAGGCCAACCGCGCCACATCGGCGTAGCTTGCGTCAAAGCGCCGCTCGGCACCTTGCAGGTTCATGCTGAAGCTACTGTCGCGTGACTCGCCCGCCGTCTTGCCGAAGGGCGCTGGCAGGTCGATGGTCAGCCCCTTGAGCGACGAGTTGACGCTCAGGCGATTGTCGCGGCTCCCCAGGCTGACCTGAAGTTGGTAGGGAATATCGCCCGAGGCCGGGAGTGCCTGCTTGAACTGCAGCCAGTCGGTCAACGACTTGAGCGGCACCTGGCCGGTGGCGTTGATCCGGGTCTGAATCTGGCCACCCTGCCCTTCGGCGAGAATCTGCGCAGTCACCGGCCTGTCGAAGGCCTGGAGGCTGATGCCCTTGCCGCTCAAGCCCTTTTCAAGGTCGAAGGTGAAGTCACCCTTCAAGCGGCTCAGATCGAGTGCCGGCGGCTCCACCTTGAGACGGGCATCCGAAGTCGAGAAGTCCACCAGCACCTTGGGACGCAGACCGTGCTCCAGCGGGATGTCCAGCTTGACCTTGCCCTGCAGCGGGCCCTCGCCTTCCCAGCCGGCGAAGATCTCGCCAGTGCCGATCGGCGCCTCTTTCAGAATCTTCAGGCCGTCGCCCAGGCTGCCGTCGAACTCGCCGTCCAGGTACAGGCGGCTATGCTGGTCGCCCTCGACATGGGGAATGTTGACGCTGACATCACTGACCCGGGTGTCGAGCAGCAGACCCTTGCTGGCCTGGATGCGCACACCGGTATCCTCGATGTACACATTGCCGTCCACCTGCTGCACCTGCGGCCAGCCCGGCTGGAAATCGAGCGCTGCGTCATGCACCTTGAAGAACAGGCTGATACTGCGCGAATGCGCCGGGGCGTTGTGGTTCAGCGATCCCTGGTACTGGAAATAGCCCTCGTCGACCGCACCCTTGACGATGGCACTGCGAAGCCACTCATCCAGCGCCGGGCTGAGCACTTCCGGCAGGTACTTGGCCGTGTAGCGGCCATCGCCCTCGGTGAGGCCGACACGCAGGTCCATATAATCGGCCTGCTCTTCGTGGAACCTGAAACGAATGAGAAAATCGGCGGCGATCTTGCCCTCATCGCCCAGCACCTTGATGTAGGGCGCGATGAGGGTGAAGCCGTCCTTGTCGAGCGCCCAGGTCAGGCGGGCATTGGCTTTCTGGTAGTGCCAGGGTTTGCCGAAGATGGGGTACAGATGCAGCATGAAGGCATCGGTATCCAGGCGTAGTTCGCCGTGCCCGAGATCGCCGCTGATGCTGCCGCTGACATTGCCCGCTGCGGGCGCTCCGTGATACGCATCGAAGCCGATCTTGTCGAGATTGGCGGCGAACTGCAGGCGCTGGTCACCTTCGGCATGGGGACGGATGTCGAGCTGGACGTTACGCAGCGTGCCGGTCACGTTAAGGGCATCGACGACGGTCATCAGGTTGTCCGGCAGCGGTGCCAGGCCATCGATCAGCGGGGTCAGCGGCGTCAGGTCGAGACGATCGGCCTGGACATGCCACACATCCTCGGCAGCCTCCTGCCCAGGACGCTGGCGCGCTTGCAAATGTGTTTCCCAGCGGGTTTCACCGATACTCGCAGCCAACGAATCGACCACGATCTCGTAGCCCTCCTTGCCGCGGCGCACCCAACTGGACAACGCCAGGTTGTCGAGAGTCACGGTCTTGCGCCCGGCATAGGCGCCGCGCAGCTGCGGCGCGTTCAGTCGGGCGACGGCGCGCTGCAAATGGCCTTTGTTCCAGTCGATCCAGAATTCGCCCCCCGCACGCAGGGTCTTGGCTCGCCACTGCCCGAGCAGGCTTGGCGGCACCCAGCGCGCCCAATCGCTCTGCGGCAGGCTGACATAGGCCTCCAGGTGTCCGTCGCGCCAGGCGTCGGGGGTGGCGCGGCTGCGCAGGTTCACCGCCAGAGGCTGACCGTCGGGCAGGGTCGCGCGCATCTCCAGGCGCTGGCGCGACGGACCGGCTTGCAAGCCAAGGCTGACATAGGTGAGCGTGACCGAATCACGGCGCCACGGCTGGAAGGTAACCTGGCTGTCGAACACATCGACCCGGCCCAGTTGCTGGAGGCGTTGCAGCAATTGGGCAGGGTCGAGGGGCGCATCGTCTTTCTTCGGCAGGCCTTCAAGGGTCCAGGCACCTTGCTGGTCTTCATGCAGGATCAGTTGCAGGCCGCCGAGCTGGACATGCGCCAACCGCACTTCGCGAGCCTTCAAGCTGGCCCACAGGTCGGGCACCAGCTTGACGTCATCCAGGCGCAAGGCTGCAGAGCCTTCGCCCAATTGCAGGTCGCGCAGCCTGAGCACCGGGGCCAGGCCACTCCATCGCCCTTCGAGCGCCCCCACATGCACAGGCAAGCCCAAGGCTTGCTGGGCCTTGTCTTCGAGGTCGGCCCGGTATTCGGCCACCAACGGCACCAGTTGCCGACCGAGGCTGACATACAGTGCCACCAGCACCGCGAGCAAGGCGCACAGCCCCAGCCCCCAACGGGTCAACGCGCCTAGAACGCGGGTCAGACGTTCCATGGCCATTGCCCTCCGAGTCGTCCATTAACTATGGCCGCAAGCGGTGTTTTCGCCACTGGGCGAACGGTTTCAGAACGCGTCAGAGCAGCACCACATCATATTGTTCCTGGGAATACATGGACTCGACCTGGAAGCGAATGGTTCGCCCGATGAAGGCCTCCAGTTCGGCGACGTTGCCTGACTCTTCGTCCAGCAGCCGATCGACTACCTTCTGGTTGGCCAGCACGCGGTAGCCTTCTGCCTGGTAAGCCCGCGCCTCACGAAGAATTTCGCGGAAGATTTCGTAACAAATAGTCTCTGGCGTCTTCAGCTTGCCGCGCCCCTGGCAGGCCAGGCAGGGCTCGCACAGCACCTGCTCTAGGCTTTCACGGGTACGCTTGCGGGTCATCTGTACCAGGCCCAACTCGGTAATGCCGATGATATTGGTCTTGGCATGGTCGCGCTCGAGCTGCTTTTCCAGCGTGCGCAGGACCTGGCGGCGGTGCTCCTCGTCCTCCATGTCGATGAAGTCGATGATGATGATGCCGCCGATGTTGCGCAGGCGCAGCTGTCGCGCAATGGCGGTGGCCGCTTCGAGATTGGTCTTGAAAATGGTCTCTTCGAGGTTGCGATGGCCGACGAAGGCGCCGGTATTGACGTCGATGGTCGTCATCGCCTCGGCAGGATCGACCACCAGGTAGCCCCCGGACTTGAGCGGCACCTTGCGCTCCAGGGCGCGCTGGATCTCGTCCTCGACCCCATAGAGATCGAAGATCGGCCGCTCGCCGGGATAATGCTCGAGGCGGTCGGCGATTTCGGGCATCAGCTCACCGACGAATTGCGTAGTTTTCTGGAAGGTTTCCCGCGAGTCGATGCGGATCTTCTCGATCTTCGGATTGACCAGGTCGCGCAAGGTGCGCAACGCCAGGCCGAGGTCTTCGTAGATCACTGTAGGCGCACCGCAGGCCTGGATCTGGCTGCCGATCTGCTCCCACAGGCGACGCAGGTAGCGGATGTCCTGGAGAATGTCTTCAGCACGCGCGCCCTCGGCGGCGGTGCGCAGGATGAAGCCACCGGCGTCCTTGATGTTCTCTTGCGCCATCGAGTCGCTGACCACCTGTTTAAGACGGTCACGCTCGGCTTCGTCCTCGATTTTCAGCGAAATGCCGACATGGCTGCTGCGAGGCATGTACACCAGGTAGCGCGACGGGATCGACAACTGGGTGGTCAGGCGCGCGCCCTTGGTGCCGATGGGGTCCTTCGTCACCTGCACCACCAGGGCCTGGCCTTCGTGGACCAGTGCGGTGATGGTCTCGACCGCCGAGCCTTCACGCTGGGAGATCTCCGAGGCGTGGATGAACGCCGCACGCTCCAGACCGATATCGATGAAGGCGGCCTGCATGCCGGGCAGCACACGCACCACCTTGCCCTTGTAGATATTGCCGACGATGCCACGGCGCTGGGTGCGCTCGACATGCACCTCCTGCAGCACTCCGTTCTCCACCACTGCCACGCGTGACTCCATCGGCGTGATGTTGATCAGGATCTCTTCACTCATGGCAGGCTCTCGTCAAAGGTCTTCGGTAATGATGGATCGCTGTCGGGCGGCTGGCTAGCGCTGGACGGTATCCTCATGCTGCCAGCAGGGAATGCCGAACTGCTCCAGCAACTCGGCGGTTTCGCTCAGGGGCAGGCCGACCACGGCCGAATAACTGCCTTCGATGGCGCTGACGAACACCGCGCCCAGGCCCTGGATCGCATAGCCACCGGCCTTGTCCAAGGGTTCACCACTGTCCCAGTAGCGACATGCTTCATCGAAAGAGATGGTACGGAAACGAACCTTGGTCGCCACGCACAGGCTCAGGGAGCGCGTGCCGTCGGTCACGGCCACGGCAGTGAGCACCTGGTGCTCGCGCTTGGACAGGTCGCCCAGCATCGCCAGGGCGTGCTCGCGGTTTTCCGGCTTGCCGAGGATCTGGCCGTCGAGCACCACGGCGGTATCGGCGCCGAGCACCACGCCCGGGGCATCGAGCAGGTTGAAACCGGCCACCGCCTTGGCTTGCGCCAGGCGCTCGACGTAGGCCTGGGCGGCTTCGCCGACCTGCGGGGTTTCGTCGATGGGGGCGCTGACCACGGTGAATGGCACGCCAATCTGCGCCAGCAGCTCACGTCGACGTGGGGAGCCGGAGGCCAGGTGCAGTCGAGTCATGGGGACATCTCCGTGTCAGTGGCGACGCGTCAGTGGATATGCAGGCGTCGGCGCATGCCGCGCAGGGCGAAGCTGATCCAGGGCCAGAGCAAGGCGCTGATCACCGCCGACCACACCAGTGCAAGCGTCGGCAGGCGATTGCCGGTCAGGGCGCTGAGCCACAGCTGGATCAACTGGGCGATGCCGAACACCACCAGGATCACCAGGCTCTGCTGCCACATGGGGAACATGCGCAGGCGTTGTTGCAGGGACAGCACCAGGAAGGTGATCAAGGTGAGGATCAACGCGTTCTGCCCCAGCAGGGTGCCGTAGAGCACGTCCTCGGCCAGGCCGAGCACGAAGGCGGTGGTCATGCCGACCTTGCTGGGTACGGCCAGGGTCCAGAACGCCAGCAACAGGGCCAGCCACATGGGGCGGAACACCTCCATGAACTGCGGCATCGGCGTGACGCTGAGCAGCAGGCCGATGACGAAGGTCAGCCAGATGGCCCAGCCGTTTCTGCTACGGGTACTGGCCATCATTCTCTCCGGGGCTGTGCAGGCGACGCGGGTGCGGCTGGCGGGTGTGAGGTGGACGAGCCGTGGGCTGGCGCGGTGGCAGCCGGTGTGGCAGGTGCCGGTGCGTGGGCCGGTGCGCCGCTCGCGGGCACCGTTGCTGGTGCTGGTGCAGCTGTCGGCTTGGCACCCGCACCGTCCTGACGGTCGGCCTCTTCCTGGGCGATCGCTGCATCAGTGGCCCGCTGCTCAGGCGTACGTCGATCGCTGAACACCAGCAGCATGTAGCGGCTGCGATTGAGGGCGGCGGTAGGAATGGCGCGAACGATGGCGAACGGCTGACCGGAGTCGTGGATCACCTCGTTGACCGTGGCCACCGGATAACCGGCCGGGAAACGCTGCCCCATGCCGGAGCTCACCAGCAGATCGCCTTCCTTGATGTCAGCGGTATCGGCCACGTGACGCAGTTCCAGGCGCTCCGGGTTGCCGGTGCCGCTGGCAATGGCGCGCAGGCCGTTGCGGTTGACCTGCACGGGAATGCTGTGGGTAGTGTCGGTCAGCAGCAGCACACGCGAGGTGTAGGGCATCAGCTCGACCACCTGGCCCATCAGGCCACGGGCATCGAGCACCGGCTGGCCGAGGAACACACCGTCGCGCTCGCCCTTGTTGATCAGGATGCGATGAGTGAAGGGATTGGGATCTACGCCGATCAACTCGGCGACTTCGACCTTTTCGTTGACCAGTGCCGAAGAATTGAGCAATTCGCGCAGGCGCACGTTCTGCTCGGTGAGCGCGGCCAGCTTCTGCAGGCGCCCCTGCAACAGCAGGGCTTCGGTCTTGAGCTTCTCGTTTTCGGCGATCAGCTCGGTGCGGCTGCCGAACTGCCCGGCCACGCCCTGCCACAGACGCTGCGGCAAGTCGGTGACCCAATAGGATTCCATCAGCACCAGCCCCATCTGGCTGCGTACCGGCTTGAGCACGTCAAAGCGCGAGTCGACCACCATCAGCGCGACCGACATCACCACCAGCACGAGCAGACGAACGCCCAGCGAAGGGCCCTTGGAGAAAAGCGGTTTAATGGGCCGTTCCTCGTGGACGACGATTCAAGCGGTCATTGCACGAGGTCAATGCAACCACCAGCCTGCGGATTGACGGAAACGACGCCCGACGGACGTCAACAGCGCATACAGGTAGCACTGTGCGTGCCACCTGTAAACCAGGCGATCTTCAGCGACGGCTGGACAGCGCCAGGACTCACTCGCTGGAGAGCAGGTCCATGGCGTGCTTGTCCATCATCTCCAGCGCACGACCACCGCCACGGGCGACGCAGGTCAGCGGGTCTTCGGCAACGATCACCGGCAGGCCGGTTTCCTGGGCCAGCAGCTTGTCGAGGTCACGCAGCAGCGCGCCACCGCCGGTCAGCACCAGGCCACGCTCGGCGATGTCGGACGCCAGCTCCGGCGGCGACTGTTCCAGGGCACTCTTGACCGCCTGGACGATGGTCGCCAGCGATTCCTGCAGCGCCTCGAGCACTTCGTTGGAATTCAGGGTGAAGGCACGCGGTACGCCCTCGGCCAGGTTGCGACCGCGCACGTCGACTTCGCGGACTTCGCCACCCGGGTAGGCGGTACCGATTTCCTGCTTGATGCGCTCGGCGGTGGATTCACCGATCAGGCTGCCGTAGTTGCGGCGCACGTAGGTGACGATGGCTTCGTCGAAGCGGTCGCCGCCCACACGTACGGATTCGGCGTAGACCACACCGTTGAGCGAGATCAGGGCGATTTCGGTGGTACCGCCACCGATGTCGACGACCATCGAACCGCGGGCTTCCTCGACCGGCAGGCCGGCACCGATGGCGGCGGCCATGGGCTCTTCGATCAGGAACACTTCACGGGCACCGGCGCCCAGCGCCGATTCACGGATGGCACGGCGCTCGACCTGGGTCGACTTGCACGGTACGCAGATCAGCACGCGCGGGCTGGGCTGCAGGAAGCTGTTTTCGTGCACTTTGTTGATGAAGTACTGCAGCATCTTCTCGCAGACGCTGAAGTCGGCGATCACGCCATCCTTCATCGGACGAATGGCAGCGATGTTGCCGGGAGTGCGGCCGAGCATGCGCTTGGCTTCGGTACCGACGGCCACGACGCTTTTCTGGTTGCCGTGGGTACGGATGGCAACAACCGAGGGCTCATTCAGGACGATACCGCGCTCACGCACGTAAATAAGGGTGTTGGCAGTACCCAGGTCGATGGACAGATCGCTGGAAAACATGCCACGCAGTTTCTTGAACATGGGAAAGTGACCCTGGGGAAAGCGTGGGTAAAAAAGTGCGGCAAACTCTAACAATGGCAGGGATTTTGGGCAAGGAGCCAATATGTTAAATTGGCAGTTTTTCCGAGCACGCCAGCCGATGATCGCGGCCGTATGACCGCCAGAATCCCGGCATGTTCCTCATTACGGAAGCATTCTGTTTCTGTTTTTCCTGGAGATCCCCATGGCGCTTCAACGCTGTGACGTGGAAAAGATCGCCCATCTGGCCCGTCTGGGCCTCAATGAAGGCGAACTGCCACGCATTACCGATGCCTTGAACAGTATTCTCGGGCTGGTCGACCAGATGCAAGCCGTCGACACCACCGGCATCGAGCCCCTCGCCCACCCGCTCGAAGCCACCCAGCGCCTGCGTCCCGACCAGGTGACCGAAAGCAACCAGCGCGATCGCTACCAGGCGGTGGCACCCTCGACCGAGAACGGTCTGTACCTGGTTCCGAAAGTCATCGAGTAAGGGATAGAGCCTGCCATGCATCAACTCACTCTGGCCGAGATCGCCCGCGGACTCGCCGACAAGTCGTTTTCCTCCGAAGAGCTGACCGGCGCGTTGCTGTCGCGCATCAAGCAGCTCGACCCACAGATCAACAGCTTCATCAGCGTCACCGAAGCGCAGGCGCTGGAACAGGCCCGCGCCGCCGACGCCCGTCGCGCCAATGGCGAAACCGGCGCACTGCTGGGCGCACCGATTGCCCACAAGGACCTGTTCTGCACCCAGGGCGTACGCACCAGCTGCGGCTCGAAGATGCTCGACAGCTTCACCGCCCCCTACGACGCCACCGTGGTCGCCAAGCTCGCCGAAGCCGGCATGGTCACTCTCGGCAAGACCAACATGGACGAATTCGCCATGGGTTCGGCCAACGAATCCAGCCACTACGGCGCGGTGAAGAACCCGTGGAACCTCGAGCACGTGCCAGGCGGCTCGTCGGGTGGCTCCGCCGCAGCCGTGGCCGCGCGCCTGCTGCCGGTCGCCACCGGCACCGACACCGGCGGCTCGATCCGCCAGCCAGCCGCACTGACCAACCTCACCGGCCTCAAGCCCACCTACGGCCGCGTCTCGCGCTGGGGCATGATCGCCTACGCCTCGAGCCTCGACCAGGGCGGCCCGATGGCCCGCACCGCCGAAGACTGCGCCCTGCTGCTGCAAGGCATGGCCGGTTTCGACGCCAAGGATTCGACCAGCGTCGACGAATCGGTACCCGACTACAGCGCCAACCTCAATGCCTCGCTGCAGGGCCTGCGCATCGGCCTGCCGAAGGAGTACTTCGGCGCCGGCCTCGATCCGCGCATCGCCGAACTGGTCCAGGCCAGCGTCAAGGAACTGGAGAAGCTCGGCGCGGTGGTCAAGGAAATCAGCCTGCCGAACATGCAGCACGCCATCCCGGCGTACTATGTGATCGCCCCGGCCGAAGCCTCCTCCAACCTCTCGCGCTTCGACGGCGTGCGCTTCGGCTACCGCTGCGAAGACCCGAAAGACCTCACCGACCTGTACAAGCGCTCGCGTGGCGAAGGCTTCGGCGTTGAAGTACAGCGCCGGATCATGGTCGGCACCTACGCCCTGTCGGCCGGCTACTACGACGCCTACTACGTCAAGGCCCAGCAGATCCGCCGCCTGATCAAGAACGACTTCATGGCCGCCTTCGAACAGGTCGACGTCATCCTCGGCCCGACCACGCCGAACCCGGCCTGGAAACTCGGCTCGAAGAACGCCGACCCGGTCGCCGCCTACCTCGAGGACGTCTACACCATCACCGCCAACCTCGCGGGCCTGCCCGGCCTGTCGATGCCGGCTGGCTTCGTCGATGGCCTGCCGGTGGGCGTGCAACTGCTGGCCCCGTACTTCCAGGAAGGCCGCCTGCTCAACGTCGCGCACCGCTACCAGCAAGTCACCGACTGGCACACCCGCGCCCCCAACGGCTTCTGAGGAATTCACACATGCAATGGGAAGTTGTGATCGGGCTGGAGATTCATACCCAGCTCGCCACCCAGTCGAAGATCTTCTCCGGCAGCGCCACCACCTTCGGCTCCGAGCCGAACACCCAGGCCAGCCTGGTCGACCTGGGCATGCCCGGCGTACTGCCGGTGCTGAACCAGGAGGCCGTACGCATGGCCTGCATGTTCGGCCTGGCCATCGATGCCGAGATCGGGCCGCGCAACGTGTTCGCGCGCAAGAACTACTTCTACCCCGACCTGCCCAAGGGCTACCAGATCAGCCAGATGGACCTGCCGATCGTTGGCAAGGGCCACCTGGACATCGCCCTGGAAGACGGTACCCTCAAGCGCATCGGCGTCACCCGCGCACACCTTGAGGAAGATGCCGGCAAGAGCCTGCACGAAGATTTCAACGGCGCCACCGGGATCGACCTGAACCGCGCTGGCACACCGCTGCTGGAAATCGTTTCCGAGCCGGACATGCGCAGCGCAAAAGAGGCCGTGGCCTACGTCAAGGCCATCCACGCCCTGGTGCGCTACCTGGGCATCTGCGACGGCAACATGGCCGAAGGCTCGCTGCGTTGCGACTGCAACGTCTCGGTTCGCCCGAAAGGCCAGGTCGAGTTCGGTACCCGCTGCGAGATCAAGAACGTCAACTCGTTCCGTTTCATCGAACGGGCGATCAACAGCGAGATCCAGCGCCAGATCGACCTGATCGAGGACGGCGGCAAAGTGGTCCAGGAAACTCGCCTGTACGACCCGAACAAGGACGAGACCCGTTCCATGCGCAGCAAGGAGGAAGCCAACGACTACCGTTACTTCCCCGATCCAGACCTGCTGCCGGTGGTCATCGAGCCAAGCTTCCTCGAGACCGTCCGCGCCTCGCTGCCCGAGCTGCCAACGCAGAAGGTCGAGCGCTTCCAGAGCCAGTACGGCCTGTCGGCCTACGACGCCAACGTGCTCGCTAGCAGCCGCGAACAGGCCGACTACTTCGAGCAGGTGGCCAGCATCGGCGGCGACGCCAAGCTGGCGGCCAACTGGGTCATGGTCGAGCTGGGCAGCCTGCTGAACAAGCTGGGTGTCGAAATCGACCAGTCGCCGGTCAGTGCCGAGCTGCTCGGCGGCATGCTGCAGCGTATTCGCGACAACACCATCAGCGGCAAGATTGCCAAGACCGTGTTCGAGGCCATGGCTGCCGGTGAAGGCGATGCCGACAGCATCATCGAGAGCAAGGGCCTCAAGCAGGTGACCGACACCGGCGCGATCGACAAGATGCTCGATGAAGTGCTGGCCGCCAACGCCGAGCAGGTCGAACAGTACCGCGCCGCCGATGAAGCCAAGCGCGGCAAGATGTTCGGTTTCTTCGTCGGCCAGGCGATGAAGGCTTCCAAAGGCAAGGCCAACCCGGGGCAGGTGAACCAATTGCTCAAGGCCAAGCTCGAAGGGTGACCTGAACGCCCTCGTTCGCGGGCAAGTCGGAGCGGCGGTTCGGCGCTCCGACTTGCCCGCGAATGGAAGCACCGGAGAGCACCTGCCTTGCTGAAAAAAAACCTCGCCGCCCTGGCTCTCTTCTCTGCCTTGGCCGGCTGTGCCAGCCATGACGTCGACCCACGCGGCTACGACGAAACCGGCACCGCCTCCTATTACGGGTCCCGCCACCACGGCAAACGCACTGCCAGCGGCGAAGCCTTCAACCAGCACGGCCTTACCGCCGCCCATCGCACCCTGCCGTTCGGCAGCCAGGTACTGGTGACCAACCTGTCCAACCAGCGCAGCGTGGTGGTGCGTATCAACGACCGCGGCCCCCACACCCGTGGCCGACTGATCGACCTGTCACGCGCTGCCGCAGAAAAAATCGGCATGCTCCGTAGCGGAACGGCGCGAGTCCGGGTACAAGGTCTGAGCGACTGACCTGACTGGAGCCCTGCCATTTTCGACCTCGCCACCCTCCCCACCTTCAGCCTCCTGCAACTGGGCACGGGCCTGGTGCTGTTGGTCATCGGCGCCGAACTGCTGGTACGCGCGGCCCTGCGCCTGGCCACGCGCCTGCACGTGCGGCCGCTGATCATCGGCCTGAGCCTGGTGGCCTTCGGCAGTACCGCACCACAACTGACAGTCAGCCTGCAGGCGGCCTACCAGGGCGCGCCGGACGTGGCGGTGGGCAGTGTGATCGGCAGCAATATCTTCAATGTGCTGGTGATCCTCGGGCTTGCTGCGCTGATCATCCCGCTGCGCGTTTCGCGGCAACTGGTACGCCTGGACATCCCGTTGATGATCGCGGCCAGTGCAGTGGTCTACCTGCTGGCGGCCAACGGCGAACTGGGCAGGCTCGAGGGCGCGCTGTTGCTGCTGGGCCTGCTGGGCTACCTGGGTATGCTCTGGCATCAGTCCCGCCACTATTCCCGCACCTATCCTGCGCCCGACGCCGCTCGCCGCAGCCCGGGCCGCTTCTGGAGTACCGTGGTGCTGCAGACCCTGTTCGGGCTGGTGCTGCTCAGCCTCGGCGGGCACTTGCTGCTGGAGGCGGCGGTCGAGGTCGCCACCGACCTGGGCCTGTCCGAGCGGATCATCGGCCTGACCGTGGTCGCGGTCTGCACTTCGCTACCGGAACTGGCCGCCGCGCTGATCGCCGCCCTGCGGGGCGAGCGCGAGATCGCCGTGGGTACGGTGATCGGCAGCAACCTGTTCAACCTCCTGGCAGTGCTGGGGCTTACCGCCTTGACCACGCCCGAACCGCTGACCATCTCACCCAACGCCCTGGCGTTCGACCTGCCGGTGATGCTCGGGGTCGCCGTCCTTAGCCTGCCCGTGTTTTATTCCGGCTACCGGATCACCCGCGCCGAAGGGCTGGTGTTCCTCGCGCTCTACCTGGCTTACGGCCTGCACGTGGTGGCCTTCACCACCGGCATGCCACTGGCCGGGCGCCTGGAGCGCCTGATGCTGTTCTACGTCATGCCGGTGCTGGCGGTGGTACTGCTATACACCACGCTTCGCGCCTGGCGCCGCCAACACTGAGGAAAACGCAATGACCGACAACAAGAACGCCGGTGAGCAGGTTCGGCGCCAGGTGATGGGGGACGCTTTCGTGGATCGCGCCCTGGGCAATGCCACCGAATTCACCCAGCCCCTGCAGGACTTCGTCAACGAGCATGCCTGGGGCAGCGTCTGGTCCCGCGAGGGGCTGCCATTGAAGACTCGCAGCCTGATCACCCTGGCGGCGCTGACCGCACTGAAGTGCCCACAGGAGCTCAAGGGTCATGTTCGCGGGGCATTGAACAACGGCTGCACGGTGGAGGAGATTCGCGAAGCGCTGCTGCATTGCGCAGTGTACGCAGGGGTGCCGGCGGCGATCGATGCGTTCCGCGCGGCACAGGAAGTGATCGACAGTTACCAGGCCTGAGGTCGCACCGGCCTCTTCGTGGGTAAACCCGCTCCCACAGGCACGCCGCTGTGCGGACTCTGGGGGAGTGGGTTTACCCGCGAAAAAAGCGACGCATCAGCGCAGATTCATCCCTTGGCCTGACGCGCCTTCTTCACCCGGAACGCCACCCACAGCGCTGCGATCCACAGCGGAATCAGCATCACCGAGATGCGCACTGGCGGGGTGAGGTACATCACCACCAGGATCAGCGCAATGAACGCCAGGCACAGGTAGTTGGTCAGCGGATGCCCCCAACTGCGGTAGAACGGCGTGATGCCCGCGGCCAGCTTGGCCTTGCGGAACTTGAGATGGGTGATGCTGATACTCGCCCAGTTGATCACCAGCGCCGATACCGCCAGGGCCATCAGCAAACCGAACGCCTCGCCCGGCATCAGGTAGTTGATCACCACGCACAAACCCGTCGCCAGCGCCGAAACGCCCAGTGCCACCAACGGCACCCCGCTGCGGCTGACCTTGAGCAACTGGCGCGGTGCATCGCCCTGGCTGGCCAGGCCGAACAGCATGCGGCTGTTGGCGTAGACGCAGCTGTTGTAGACCGACAGCGCGGCGGTCAGCACCACAACGTTGAGCACGGTAGCGACCACGTCGCTGTCCAGCTCATGGAAGATCATCACGAACGGGCTGCCGCCCTGCACAACCTTCTGCCACGGGTACAGCGCCAGCAGCACGGCAAGCGCGCCGATATAGAAGATCAGGATGCGGTAGACCACCTGGTTGGTGGCCTTGGGGATGCTCTGGCGCGGATTGTCCGCCTCGGCAGCGGTGATACCCACCAACTCCAGGCCGCCAAAGGAGAACATGATCACCGCCAACGCCATGATCAGCCCGGTGATGCCATTGGGGAAGAAGCCACCGTACTGCCACAGGTTGGCCACGCTGGCATCCGGGCCACCATGACCGCTGCCCAGCAGCCAGGCGCCGAAGCCGATCATGCTGACGATTGCCACTACCTTGACCAGGGCGAACCAGAACTCCATCTCACCGTAGACCTTCACCTGGGTCAGGTTGATGGCGTTGATCACCACGAAGAAGATCGCCGCCGTGGCCCAGGTCGGAAACTCCGGCCACCAGTACTGCACGTAGATACCCACGGCCGTCAGTTCGGCCATGCCAACCAATACGTAGACGACCCAGTAGTTCCAGCCCGAGACGAAGCCAGCGAACTCGCTCCAGTATTGATGGGCGAAGTGGCTGAAGCTGCCGGCAACCGGCTCCTCGACCACCATTTCACCCAGCTGGCGCATGATCAGGAAAGCCATCAGGCCAGCGATCGCATAGCCCAGCAGTACCGAAGGGCCGGCCAACTGGATGGTTTGGGCGATCCCCAGGAACAGGCCGGTGCCGATGGCACCGCCCAGCGCAATCAACTGGATATGGCGATTCTTCAGCCCGCGTTGCAACCCCGCGGGCGTGCTCTGGTCTTGCATGAAGTGTCCTTTAGTTCAGGAGGCAGTGTTGTTGTGTTGTGGCGGCCAGCATCTAGATCCACCCGCCCCATTGCAAGATGAATATGCCGATATTGGTGGTGATCGCCGCCATTAGCGTCGTGATCACGATGATAGACGCAGCCAGCTCGTGATTGCCATTAGCCGCGCGGGCCATGACATAACTGGCTGCCGCCGTCGGGCTGCCAATATAGAGAAACAGAATCCCCAGCTCCGCGCCGCGAAACCCGCACAGCCAGGCGCCCAGGGTGGCCACCAGCGGCAGCCAGACCATCTTCACCAGGCTGGCATCCACCGCGAGCTTGCCGCTGTCGCGCAGGGCTGCCAGCGACAGGGTGCCGCCGATGCAGATCAGCGCCAGTGGCAGGGTCATCTGCGCCAGGTAGTCACCCGAGGTCAGCAACCAGTTGGGCAGGGGCACCTGCCCATACGCCATGGGCGTCGCTGCCAGCACGCTGATGATCAGCGGGTTGCTGAAGATGCTCTTGCACAGGCTCCACGGGTCGGATTTCAAGCTCGGGCTGTACACCGCCAACACCACCGTCGACAGCGAGTTGTAGAGCAGGATTACCAGCCCGGCGAGTACCGCACCGAGGGAAATCCCGTAGTCGCCATAGAGGCTGGCCGCCAGTGCCAGGCCGATCACTCCGTTGTTGCCGCGAAACGCACCTTGCGTGTAGATGCCGCGGTCCTCTGGCGGGCTGCGCCAGATCGCCAGCCCCCAGGAGAGCGCAAAGCACACCAGGGTCGCGAGGATGAAGTAGAGGATGACCCCGGGCTTGACCGCCGTCGACAGGTCGGCGTGATAGATACCCAGGAACAGCAGCGCCGGCATGCAGGTGTTGAACACCAGCGAGGACGCGACCTTGATGAAGTTGTCGTCGATCAAGCGGATGCGCTTGAGGAGCACGCCCATGAACAGCATGGCGAAAACCGGAGCCGTGATGTTCAACGTCTGGATAAGAAGGGCGAGCATTGCGCGCGATCCTGGAGAAGGTTGCCGATAGGGGGCTAATCATACGTCAGTGCCACGTGATTGCGTCCGCCATGGATGAAGGATCTGTCCACAAACAGATCTTGACGTAGGAAATTTCCATCCTATTATCAAAACAACTGTATATACATACAGTTAATTGGAATTTTTCAGACATCGCATGGAGCAAACAATGTCAGAAATGCAATCACTGCCCGCAACCGGCCAGGCCAATCTGCTGGTCGCGGACCTCGACCGCTTGTTCGACCCTGAGGGCGTCCCCCTGGAGGGAGCGCACACGCATCTGGTGCTGGTGGTGGACGGCCATCACACCGTCAAATATCACCGCCTGCCGCCACTCGACACACCGAAGCCCAGCGGGCCCGAGCTGCGTTTCGAAGGCGGCGAACACACCGCCATCGGCGACAACGTCCTGCTGCGCTTTGCCGCCAACCAACCACCGGTCGTGGCGCACCAGTCACCCCTGCCGTTGCCCAATGGCCTGAGCCTGACCTACGGCCAAGTGGTGGCTCTGGGCGGTGACTTCTATGGTGTGCCCGAACGCCCCATCGCCGATGGAGCAACACCCTCCGAGCGCATCGAACGTTTCCTCCAGGCTTTCGACTCCTTGGCCCGCCTGCCGGCCTCCCGTGCCGAAGCCCAGGACATTCTGGCGGTCATGCAGGAAGAGATCTCGGCGGCCAATCGCGCCATCAAGGACGGCCGTCAACCCCATGAAGCCTATGACGCACTGGGCGACAGCCTGTCGGCGCGCTGGAATCGCATCACCGGAGGCGGCAGCGTGGCTTCGGATCTACTGCCACTGGGCCGCTACCTGAAACTGGCCGCCAGCAACTGGGACCATTTCGGCCGTTCGGCCCTGCTGGCTTACCAGGCCGGCCACGGCGCAGCACTGCAGCAGGCACTGCGCGCCCGTGACAGCGGCGACGAACGCGACCTGCAACTGGCCTATGCCATGAACGCCTTCGCCGACCACTTCCTTACCGACCTGTTCTCCGCCGGCCACCTGCGCGTACCGCGCAAGGCCCTGGCCGACACGGTCACGCCGAGCGATATCGGCTCGCTGGTGTCGCGCTTCATGCATGACGAGGACAGCAAGTATGGCCTGCGCGTACGCAATGCCGAAGGCGAGCAATGGCGGGCCTATGGCGACAAGCGTTATTTCGACAGCGTCGATGTGGCCAACCGACGCCAGGTCGGCCGCGCGGTACAGCGTTCGGCCGACGAAGTGTTCCAAGCCTTCGACAAGGGGCAGGCCACGTCGCCGGAGCAGTACGCCGCCCTGCGCCTGACGCCAGACCTGCAGGCAGCCGAACAGGACCTGGTGCCCGGCAATTTCGCTCCGCTCTACCGCCAGCAAGGCTCGACGGTGCAGCGACGCAAGAATGTGGCCGACCTCAACGACCGGCAGTACACCAGTGATTGGTGGGGCTGGAGCACTTACCTGCTGCTCAAGGACTACAAGCCCAACCGTCCGACGGGCTTCATCGATGCCCCGACAGCCTCGCCAGCCATCGTTGCCAACGGTTGGCAACGCCGCGAGCCGGATGGCCTGAACTGGCGTCGGGGTAACGCCGTGCGCTATGCATTCAGTGTCGACGATGGCATCAACGAATCCTATATCGGCCCTTGGAATCCCTATAGCGAGCTGGGCGAGCACTTCCACCCGACCGTGCAGCTACCGCTCGATGCCCAACGCCGCGGGCGCAACCTGTTCCGCCAGTTTCGCGATGGCGCACCAGAGCTGATCGCTCGCCTCGACGGGCAGGCCACCACCTATATCGACCGTAACGCGTGACAAGGAGGTCACCGATGAACATCAGGATCAAACTGGAACTGGCTTCAGGCCAGTCGCTGCAGGGGATGCCGCTGGAGTTGCTGCGCAATGGGCAAGTGGTCGGGCGGGCGCAGGTGGCGCGGGATGGGGAGGTGTCGTTCGCGGTCGAGCCAGGCACAGGTGCGCTGGCGGTGCGAATGGATCGGGCAGTGATCGGGGGCTGATCTTCGCGGCGCCTGCTTCACGGGCAAGTCGGAGCAGACGCCGCGGTCTACCGATGGATCAGCGCCGCACCGGGCGCTTCTGCAGCTTGCGCTGCAAGGTGCGCCGGTGCATGCCCAGCGCCCGCGCCGTGGCGGAGATATTGCCCTCGTGCTCGGTCAACACGCGCTGGATGTGTTCCCACTGCAGGCGGTCCACCGACATCGGGTTTTCCGGCACCAGGGTATCGAGGTCGGCATGTTCGGACAGCAGCGCCGCCAGCACATCGTCGGCGTCGGCCGGCTTGCACAGGTAGTTGCAAGCACCGCGCTTGATCGCCTCAACCGCAGTGGCGATGCTCGAATAGCCGGTCAGGATCAGCACACGCATCTCCGGGTCCAGTTCCAGCAGCTTGGGCAACAGGACCAGGCCCGAGTCGCCCTCCATCTTCAAGTCCAGCGTGGCGTAGTCCGGCAAGTCCTGCTGGGCCAGGATCAATCCCTCTTCGGCGCTGGCGGCGGTGCTCACCCGAAAACCGCGGCGGCTCATGGCACGGGCCATCACCCGGGTAAAGGTGGCGTCATCATCCACCAGCAGCAGGTGCGGCAGCTCTTCGCCTTCGATCTGGTTCTCGTCGCTCATCGTTCATCTCCTCGCTTGCCATGGGGCAGGCGCAGCTCGGTCAGGGTGCCGCCCTCTTCATGACTATAGAGTTTCACCGAGCCCCCCGCGCGGGTCACGCTGGCCTTGCTCAGGAACAGGCCCAGGCCGAAGCCTTTGCCCTTGGTGGTAAAGAAGGGTTTGCCGATCGCCTCGGCGATGGCCACCGGTACGCCGGCGCCATGGTCGCGGATGCTGATCAGGATATCCTGTGCATCCCAGTCCAGACGCACTTCGAGGTCATTCGGACAGGCATCGGCGGCGTTGTTCAGCAGGTTGAGCAGCGCCTGGGTGAGGTCGGGTGGCGGAATCAGCCGCGGCACCTCGCCATCGCGCAGGCGCTGGAAGCGGTAACTGGCTTCAGGGCGCATCAGGTGCCAGCGGTTGAGCGCCTCGTCGAGCCAGGCGGTGACCTCCTGCTCTTGCACATTCATGCGTCGGTTGGCTTCGGCGGCACGCACCAGTTGCTGTAGCGTCTGCTTGCACAGCTTGACCTGGTCCTGCAGTACCGCAAGGTCTTCCTGCAACTGCGGATCGGTATGGTCCTGGCGCATCTCGTTGATCAGCACGCTCATGGTCGCCAACGGCGTGCCCAGCTCGTGGGCGGCCCCAGCGGCCTGGGTGGCCACGGCCAGCAACTGTTCATCGCGCAGGCTTTCCTCGCGCCGCTCGGCACGCATCTGCTCCTGGCGGCGCAGCTCTTCGGCCATGCGCGCGGCGAAGAAGGTAATGACAGCAGCGGCCAGGGCGATGCTCAGCCACATGCCATACACCTGCATGGTGTCGCGCGCCAGCGGCAGCGTCTCCAGCGGGTAGAACTGCACCAGCAGCAGGCTGTAGGCGACCAGCGCAATGCCCGACAACACCAGTGAATAGATCCACGGCAGGGTCACGGCAGCAATCGCCAGCGGCACCAGGTAATAGGACACGAAGGGGTTGGTCGAGCCCCCCGAGTAGTACAGCAAGGCACTGTGGATCAGCAGGTCACAGGCCAGTTGCAGGGCGTACTCCATCTCCGTGACCGGCAAGGTCAGGCGCAGCCGCAAGGCGGTGAAGGCACACAGCAGCGACGATAGCGCCAGGGTTGCCACCAGCGACAGCCATGGCAGCGGCAGCAGCTCGGTCCAGTAGGCCACGCCCACGGAGCCGGCCTGGGCGGCCAGGACCAGGATGCGAATGATGGTCAGGCGCCAGAGGTTCTGGCGAGTGGCGGACATTGGGTGTGCGGGGGCGAGCATGAGCTCTCCTGATGAGTGCTCCAGGACAATCGGCTGGAGTATACCGAAGCCATGGCCCCCGCTGCAGCAATGCGGCAAAGCGCCACACTCTGTCACAAAGTCATGATGGCATTGTTGAACCCACTCCACTGTTTCCGGTCTGATTGGCCATGCGTGGAATGGACATCATCCCCACGCTTTCTATTTGAAGGAGTCATACATGCACATTTCCCGTCGCAGCGCCGCGTTCGTCCTGTCTTGTGGCATGCTCGCCAGCCTGCCGGCCCTGGCCGCAGACGAGCCACGCTACAACCAGGTTTCGCTGCGCGCCGAGGTCAGCAAGGAAGTGGCCCGCGACCTGATGGTCGTCACCCTTTACAGCGAAGCGCAGAACACCGACCCGGGCAAGCTCGCCAAGCAGATCACCGAGACCATGAACAAGGCGGTCCAGCAGGCCCGCGAAGTCAAGGACGTGAAGATCAGCCAAGGCAGCCGTAACAGCTATCCGGTCTACGACACCAAGGGCCAGAAGATCACCGGCTGGCGCGAGCGCGCCGAACTGCGCCTGGAAAGCGCCGACTTCCCAGCCCTGTCCAAGCTCACCGGTGAACTGCTGCAGGAGCTGAAGATGGGCGGCATGGACTTCTCCATCGCCCCGGCCACCCGCAAGGCCAGTGAAGACGAGCTGCTCAAGGATGCAGTCAACGCCTTCAAGGCCCGCGCCCAACTGGCTACCGAGGCCCTCGGCGGCAAAGGCTACAAAGTGGTCAGCCTGAACCTCAACAGCAGCGGCTACCCGCGCCCTTACATGCGCAGCGCACCGATGGCGATGAAAGCCATGGCTGCGGATGAAGCGGCCTCGCCGGATATCGAAGCGGGCACCAGCGAAGTCAGCATGAATGCCGACGGGCTGATCGAAGTACAGATGCCGTGATCGCGGCTGCGCTCGATTGAGCGACCGGGGCCGCCGCCAGGACGGCCCCTTCCCTCCCCATCTCGCCGCACCTGTCGCAATGACAGCGGCGAATCCCATACCGCAGCTCTTCAGATGAATATTCCTACGCACCCTTAAAGTGCATCCTACATGCCTCAACGCTTCGAAACATGTCGCAAAATGCCAGCTTTTTTCTTGCGCAAACGTTCAACCTACGCAAAATTTACATGAATGCGACATCCATGTACGACCGTGCCACATTTCTGGCGCCGACTATCCTGTTGAGTGTTGCAATGGGTACACCCCCTGCATAAGTATCCGCAGGTCGGCTCACGAGGCCACCTCAAATCAAAAATGACAACAATGAGGCCACCATGCTCAAACACGCAGTCATTCCGTTCCTGGTAGGCGCAGGCCTGCTGGCTGGCGCCCCTGCCGCCCTCGCCGCGTCCAACCTGGTGTTCTGCTCCGAAGGCAGCCCCGCCGGTTTCGACCCGGGCCAATACACCACCGGAACCGACTTCGACGCCTCGGCCGAAACGATCTTCAACCGCCTGACCCAGTTCGAGCGTGGCGGCACCGCCGTCGTCCCCGGTCTGGCCACCAAATGGGACGTTTCCGACGACGGCAAGACCTATACCTTCCACCTGCGTGAAGGGGTCAAGTTCCACACCACCGACTACTTCAAGCCAAGCCGTGAATTCAACGCCGACGACGTGCTGTTCACCTTCAACCGCATGCTCGACAAGGACATGCCGTTCCGCAAGGCCTACCCCACCGAATTCCCGTACTTCACCGACATGGGCATGGACAAGAACATCGCCAAGCTCGAGAAGGTCGACGAACACACCGTACGCTTCACCCTCAACGAAGTGGACGCCGCGTTCATCCAGAACCTGGCGATGAGCTTCGCCTCGATCCAGTCCGCCGAGTACGCCGACCAGCTGCTCAAGCAGGGCAAGGCCGCCGACATCAACCAGAAGCCGATCGGCACCGGTCCATTCGTGTTCAACAGGTACCAGAAGGACGCGCTGATCCGCTACAAGGGCAACAAGGACTACTGGAAACCGGACGACGTGAAGATCGACAACCTGGTCTTCGCCATCAGCACCGACGCCTCGGTGCGCATGCAGAAGCTCAAGCGCGACGAGTGCCAGGTCACGCTGTTCCCACGCCCAGCCGATATCGAGCCGCTGAAGAAGGATCCGAAGCTGCAGATGCCTGAACAGGCCGGCTTCAACCTCGGCTACATCGCCTACAACGTGATGGACAAGATCAAGGGCAGCAACGAGCCCAACCCCATGGCCCAGCTCAAGGTGCGCGAGGCGCTGGACATGGCGGTGAACAAGCAGCAGATCATCGATTCGGTGTACCAGGGCGCCGGCCAGCTGGCGGTCAATGCCATGCCACCGACCCAGTGGTCCTACGACACCACCATCAAGGACGCCAAGTACGATCCGGAGAAAGCCAGGCAGTTGCTCAAGGAGGCCGGCGTCAAGGAGGGCACCGAGATCACCCTGTGGGCCATGCCGGTGCAACGCCCCTACAACCCCAACGCCAAGCTGATGGCCGAGATGCTGCAGTCGGACTGGTCCAAGATCGGCATCAAGGCCAAGATCGTCAGCTACGAATGGGGCGAGTACATCAAGCGCTCCAAGGGCGGCGAAAACGGCGCCATGCTGATCGGCTGGAGCGGCGACAACGGTGACCCGGACAACTGGCTCGGCACCCTGTTCGGTTGCGACGCGCTGGAGGGTAACAACTTCTCCAAGTGGTGCTACAAGCCGTACGACGACATCATCAAGCAGGCCAAGGCCACCTCCGACCAGGCCAAGCGCACGGAGCTGTACAAGCAGGCGCAGCACATCATCAAGGAGCAGGTGCCGATGACCCCTATCGCCCACTCCACGGTCTATCAGCCGATGAGTGCGAAAGTGAAGGACTTCAAGATCAGCCCGTTCGGACTGAACTCCTTCTATGGCGTAAGCGTGGAGAAATAGCGCCCAGCCAGCCCCGTCATCTGTCGGGGCTGGCGTGAGCACGGCGGGGCGCCGAAATTTCTCGGCAAACTTCCGAAATTTCTTACGCCACTAGACATATTCATTACCTGTCTCGCCCTTCCTGATGCCGCTAACGTCAGGAACGGGCTTCTGTTGCCGCCCGTTCAGTGTGCGGCAGCGCAAACGGATGAGGAAAGGATCGCCATGCGCCATACCACACTGCTCGGCACCGTGCTGGGCCTGGGACTGCTCAGCCAGGCCCTCTCTGCCCAGGCCAACAACCTGGTGTTCTGCTCCGAAGGCAGCCCAGCGGGCTTCGACACCGCTCAATACACCTCGGCCACGGACAACGATGCCGCCGAACCGATCTACAACCGCCTGGTCGAGTTCGAGCGTGGGGGCACCGCTGTGCAGCCAGGCCTGGCCACCGACTGGCAGGTCTCCGAAGACGGCCTGCGCTACACCTTCCACCTGCGGCCCGGGGTGAAGTTCCACCACAACAAGGACTTCAAGCCCACCCGCGACTTCAACGCCGACGACGTGCTGTTCACCTTCAACCGCATGCTCGACAAGGACCATCCGTTCCGCAAGGCCTACCCGACCGAGTTCCCCTACTTCATCAGCATGGGCCTGGACAAGAACATCGCCAAGGTCGAGAAAACCGACCCGCTCACGGTGGCCTTCACCCTCAACACGGTCGATGCCGCGTTCATCCAGAACATCGCCATGGCCTTCGCCTCCATACTCTCCGCCGAATACGCCGAGCACCTGCTGGCCAGCGGCAGGCCCAGCGACATCAACCAGAAGCCGATCGGCACCGGCCCGTTCGTGTTCCAGCGCTACCAGAAGGACTCGCAGATCCGCTTCAAGGGCAACAAGGACTACTGGGCGCCTGACCGGGTGAAGATCGACAACCTGGTGTTCTCGATCAACATCGACCCTTCGGTGCGCATCCAGAAGCTGCGCCGCAACGAGTGCCAGGTCACCCTTCACCCACGCCCGGCCGATCTGCCTGCGCTCAAGCAGGACAGCAAGCTGCAGGTCATGACGCAGCCCGGCTTCAACCTCGGCTACATCGCCTACAACACCCAGCACCCACCGTTCGATCGACTTGAAGTGCGCCAGGCGATGGACATGGCGGTCAACAAGCAGGCGATCATCCAGGCGGTCTACCAGGACGCCGGGCAAACGGCAGTCAACGCCATGCCTCCCACCCAATGGTCCTACGACGATACGCTCAAGGACGCGCCGTTCGATCCGCAAAAGGCCAAGCAGGTGCTGGAGCAGGCCGGGGTCAAGCCAGGCACGGAAATCACCCTCTGGGCCATGCCGGTGCAACGCCCTTACAACCCCAATGCCAAGCTCATGGCCGAAATGCTCCAGGCCGACTGGAGCAAGCTCGGCTTCAAGGTCCGTATCGTCAGCTACGAATGGGGCGAATACCTCAAGCGCATGAAAAATGGCGAACACGACATCGCCCTGATCGGTTGGACCGGCGACAACGGCGACCCGGACAACTGGCTTGGAACCCTGTTCAGCTGCGATGCCATTGGCAGCAACAACTACTCGCAGTGGTGCGACAGCCAGTACGACGAACTGGTCAAGAAGGCCAAGCAGGTCACCGACCGCGAACAGCGCACCCACCTCTACCAGCAGGCCCAGCAACGCCTCAAGCAGCAGGTACCGATTACCCCGGTGGCCCATTCGACGGTCAACCAACCTCTCAGCATCAGTGTGAAAGACTTCAAGGTCAGCCCCTTCGGACGCAACGTTTTCTCCGGCGTCAGCATCGATTGACCCTGTATCGCCAGACCGGGAGTGCCCCACTCCCGCGACCGCGTGCAGCCCGGATTTGCCTGGCAATCCCAGGTGAACACCCGCAGTACCGCGTCACCGAGCCAAGCCCGACCCACAAGATCGGGCCACAGATATAAGAATAGAAAGGGAGCTTTAACCTTGAAACGAACCACCAAAACCGCGCTGGCCCTGTCCATCGGCGCCTTCTGCGCCGCCGCCCAGGCAGAACCTGTCAGCCAGGACTTCTACCCGCTGAGCCTCAAGTCGGGCAGCGAGCAGGCCGATGCCTCGGGCTTCTTCGAAGGCCAGAGCCTGAGTGGCAGCACCCGCAACTGGTACGCCCGCGAACGCGCCACCCGTGCGCCGCTGTGGAAGTACTACAAGAGCGACGGCACCCGCCACGACACCCACAGCCGTGACAACTGGGTACAGGGCACCATCCTCAACTACAGTTCGGGCTTTACGCAGGGCACCGTGGGCTTCGCCACCGAAGTCGCCGCCTACAACGCCATCGCCCTCGAGCGTGGTCGCGCAGCGATTGCCGGGCCGAACAACCGTACCCTGACCCATAGCGATGGCGACCCTGTCGGCCAGTGGAGCAAGGCGGGCCTGGCCAACGTCAAGGCGCGCATCTCCAACACCACCCTCACCGTCGGCCGCCAGTCCCTGGACACGCCGATGATCGCCTACATCGGCAACCGTGCCCTGCCTTCGAGCTTCCAGGGCGTGGCGTTGCACAGCGCCGAATTCGACAACCTGTCGTTCGACATCGGCACCTTCGACCGCGTCTCGCCGCGTACCGAACAGAGCCTGAGCAAATTCCGCTCCGAATACAGCGCCACCGGCGTGGAAACCGACCGTGCCAGCACCGCCGGTATCAACTACCAGCCGTTCAAGAGCCTGACCACCAGCCTGTACGCCACCAAGGTCGACGACTTCTGGAACCAGTACTACTTCGGCGCCAACCACGTGTTGGGCGACAGCGCGGTGCTGAGCCTGACCACCGGCCTGAACTACTACAAGACGGTCGATGCCGGCAGCAAGAAGATGGGCGATATCGACAACGATACCTACAGCCTGTCGTTCGGTCTCACCCACCAGGCGCACACGCTCACCGCCTCCTGGCAGCAGGTCAACGGCAACGAGTACTTCGACTACCTGCACGAAACCAACGGTATCTACCTGGCCAACTCCCTGCTGTCGGACTTCAACGGCCCGAACGAGAAATCCCTGCAGATTTCCTACGTGCTGAACATGGCCCAGTACGGCGTACCAGGCCTGAAGTTCAACCTGTACAACGCCCGCGGCTGGGGCATCGACGGTACCCACTACCGCGGTACCGCCTACGACGTGCGTGGCATGGATGGCGAGACCCACTACGAGTGGGGCATCGGCACCAGCTATGCGGTGCAGAGCGGCATGCTGAAGGACACCAGCATCCGCGCCACCTATACCGCTCACCGCGCCAGCAAGGCCCAGGCCGATGGCAGCCTGGACGAGCTGCGCATCGTGACCACCATTCCGTTCAACATTCTCTGACCGCCAACGCCACGGCCCGGGCTATCCGGGCCGTGACGTCTACGCTGGAGTCATTCGCAGGGAGGTTCCATGAAATCGCTACCGCTACGCGCTGCCCTGGCAGCGATCATCCTGGGCGCTGCCGGCAACCTCGCGGCCAAGCCCCTGGTGGTGTGCACCGAAGCCAGCCCCGAAGGTTTCGATATCGTCCAATACACCACCGCGGTCACCGCCGACGCCTCGGCCGAGACCGTGTTCAACCGCCTGGTCGACTTCAAGCCCGGCACCACCGATATCCAGCCGGCCCTGGCCGACAGCTGGGAAATCAGCGCCGACGGCCTGACTTACACCTTCCACCTGCGCCAGGGTGTGAAGTTCCACACCACCGACTACTTCACCCCCACCCGCGACTTCAATGCCGATGACGTGCTGTGGAGCCTGAACCGTCAGTTCGATGCCAAGCATCCGTGGCACGACAAGACCAGCGTCGGCTACCCCTATTTCGAGAGCATGGCCTTCGGGCAACTGCTCAAGTCGGTGAGCAAGACCGACGACCACACCGTGGTGATCACCCTGACCCGCCCCGAAGCGCCGTTCCTGCGTGACCTGGCCATGGCCTTCACCTCGATCTACTCCGCCGAATACGGCGACCAGTTGCTCAAGGCCGGCAAGACCGGCGACCTGAACAGCAAGCCGATCGGCACCGGGCCATTCGTGTTCCAGCGCTACAACAAGGACGCCCAGGTCCGCTTCAAGGCCAACCCCGACTATTTCCGCGGCAAGCCGCCGAGCGAAACGCTGGTGTTCGCCATCGCCACCGACAACAACGTGCGCCTGCAGAAACTGCGGGCCAACGAATGCCAGATCGCCCTGTACCCCAAACCCGACGACGTCCCGGCGATCAAGACCGATCCCAAGCTCAAGGTCGCCGAGATCGAGGCCCTGGTCACCGGCTACATCGCCATGAACACCGAGCACAAGTACCTGAGCGACGTGCGCGTGCGCAAGGCGATCAACATCGCCTTCGACCGCCAGACCCACGTCGACCAGTTGTTCGGCAAGGGCAACGCGCTGGTCGGGGTCAACCCCTACCCGCCGACCATGATCGGCTACAACACCGCCAACAAGAACCCGCCGCGCGACCTCGACAAGGCCCGCGCCCTGCTCAAGGAAGCCGGCGTCCCCGAGGGCACCGCCATCACCCTGTTCACCCGCAACGGTGGCGGCCCGACCAACCCCAATCCGCGTTTGTCGGCAGAGATGCTGCAGGCCGACCTTGCCAGGATCGGGCTCAAGCTCGACATCCGCGTGATGGAGTGGGCCGAGATGCTGCGCCGCGCCAAGAAGGGCGAGGCGGACCTGGTCTCCGCCGGCTGGGCCGGCGACAACGGTGACCCGGACAACTTCCTGACACCCATGCTCAGCTGTGATGCCGCCAAGACCGGCGAGAACTATGCGCGCTGGTGCAACCCTAAGTTCCAGGAACTGATCACCCGTGCCCGCGAGATCATCGACAACGATGAGCGTGCCAAGCTCTATAGCGAGGCGCTGGCGGTGTACGATGAGGATCAACCGTGGATCAGCATGGCCCACCCGAAGATGTTCACGGCCATGCGCGACAACGTAGAGGGGTATGTCATCAACCCTCTGACCAATAACAACTTCGCCACCACCAAGGTGAAGTAGAAGAAAAACATGACCGCCGGCCTCTGCAAGGGCCGGCGGCTGCCTTGACCGGCCGATGAGGTACCTCCGACGATGTTGAGTTTTATTGCCCGGCGCCTGGGCCTGCTGATACCGACCTTCTTCGGTATCACCCTGCTGACCTTCGCGCTCATACGCCTGATCCCCGGCGACCCGGTGGAAGTGATGATGGGCGAGCGCAGGGTCGACCCTGAAATGCACGCCCAAGCCATGGAACGCCTTGGCCTGAACAAACCCCTGCCAGCCCAGTACATGGATTACATCGGCAAGCTCGCCCAGGGCGATCTCGGCGAATCGCTGCGCTCGCGCGAGAGCGTGTGGAACGAGTTCACCACGCTGTTCCCCGCGACGCTGGAGTTGGCGTTCTGCGCATTGATCTTCGCCGGCGTCTTCGGCCTGTTGGCCGGGGTGATCGCGGCGCTCAAGCGCGGATCGTTGTTCGACCATGGGGTGATGGGCGTCTCGCTCGCCGGCTATTCCATGCCCATTTTCTGGTGGGGCCTGATCCTCATCATGTTCTCGTCGGTGAGCATGGGCTGGACGCCCGTGTCCGGTCGCATCGACCCGCTGTACGACGTCGAGCCGGTGACCGGCTTCATGCTGATCGACACGCTGCTGGTGGGCGATGAAGGCTCGTTCAAGGATGCGTTCATGCACCTGATCCTGCCGACCATCGTGCTCGGGACCATCCCGTTGGCGGTGATCGCCCGCATGACCCGCTCCTCGATGCTCGAAGTGCTGCGCGAAGACTACATCCGTACCGCCCGCGCCAAGGGTCTGTCGCCGGCCCGCGTGGTATTCGTGCACGGCCTGCGCAATGCGCTGATCCCGGTGCTGACGGTGTTCGGCCTGCAGGTCGGCACCTTGCTCGCCGGTGCCGTGCTCACCGAAACCATCTTCTCCTGGCCGGGCATTGGCAAATGGCTGATCGAAGCCATCGGCGCCCGTGACTACCCCGTGGTCCAGAACGGCATCCTGTTGATCGCCTGCCTGGTGATCCTGGTCAACTTCGTCGTGGATATCCTCTACGGCCTGGCCAACCCACGCATCCGTCATCAGCGCTGAGGGCCCCGCCATGACTAACCCGACTTCCAACGCTGTGACCCAGGCTCCCACCGCCGACCACAGCCAGCTCTACCCCTCCCCGTACAAGGAGTTCTGGCAGGCCTTCTCGCGCAACAAGGGCGCAGTGGCAGGCCTAGTCTTCATGTGCCTGATCGTGTTCTGTGCGCTGTTCGCCCCCTGGGTCGCACCACACAATCCCAGCGAGCAATACCGCGACTTTCTGCTGACCCCGCCGGTCTGGCTCGAGGGCGGCACCTGGCAGTTCATCCTCGGCACCGACGAACTGGGCCGCGACCTGCTCTCGCGCCTGATTCAGGGCGCACGCCTGTCGCTGCTGATCGGCCTGTCATCGGTGGTGATGTCGCTGATCCCCGGCATCCTGCTGGGCTTGTTCGCCGGTTTCTTCCCGCGTCTGCTCGGCCCGTCGATCATGCGCCTGATGGACGTGATGCTGGCCCTGCCTTCGCTGCTGCTGGCCGTGGCCATCGTCGCCATCCTCGGCCCTGGCCTGATCAACACCGTGATCGCCATTGCCGTGGTGTCGCTGCCCTCCTACGTACGCCTGACCCGTGCCGCGGTGATGGGCGAGCTGAACCGTGACTACGTCACCGCCGCACGTCTGGCCGGTGCCAGCCTGCCGCGCCTGATGTTCGTCACCGTACTGCCCAACTGCATGGCACCGCTGATCGTGCAGGCTACCTTGAGCTTCTCCTCGGCGATCCTCGACGCCGCTGCCCTGGGCTTCCTCGGCCTCGGCGTCCAGCCGCCCACGCCTGAGTGGGGCACCATGCTGGCCTCTGCCCGCGACTACATCGAGCGCGCCTGGTGGGTGGTGAGCCTGCCTGGCCTGACGATCCTGCTCAGCGTGCTGGCAATCAACCTGATGGGCGACGGCCTGCGCGATGCGCTGGACCCGAAACTCAAGAACGCCGCCTGAGGAGAGCGCCATGTCACTGTTGCAGATCAACAACCTGAACGTGCGCTTCGGCGACGCTAATGCCGTACCTGTGGTAGACGGCCTCGACCTGTCGGTGGACGCCGGCGAGATCCTCGCCATCGTCGGCGAGTCCGGCTCCGGCAAGTCGGTGACCATGATGGCCCTGATGGGCCTGATCGACGCCCCCGGCCGCATCACCGCCGACAGCCTCACCTTCGACGGCACCGACATGCTCAAGCTCAGCGGTCGTCAACGGCGCAAGGTGGTGGGCAAGGACATCGCCATGGTCTTCCAGGACCCGATGACCGCACTCAATCCCAGCTACACCGTGGGCTACCAGATCGAGGAAGTGCTGCGCCAACACCTCGGTCTGAAGGGCAAGGCAGCGCGCCAGCGCGCGTTGGAACTGCTCAAGAAAGTCGAGATCCCGGCCGCCGAAAGCCGCCTTGACGCTTACCCGCACCAGCTCTCCGGCGGCATGAGCCAGCGCGTCGCGATCGCCATGGCGATTGCTGGCGAACCCAAGCTGCTGATCGCCGACGAACCGACCACCGCCCTCGATGTGACCATTCAGGCACAGATCATGGAACTGCTGGTCAACCTGCAGAAGGAGCGCAACATGGCGCTCATCCTGATCACCCACGACCTGGCAGTGGTCGCCGAAACCGCCAGGCGTGTGTGCGTGATGTATGCAGGACAGGCAGTGGAAGTGGGCCAGGTGCCGGAACTGTTCGACATCCCCGCACACCCTTACAGCGAAGCGCTGCTGGCGGCGATCCCCGAGCACAGCATCGGCGCCGAACGGCTGGCCACACTGCCCGGCATCGTGCCTGGGCGCTATGACCGCCCCCAGGGTTGCCTGCTGTCGCCGCGCTGCCCTTATGTCCGTGACAACTGCCGGGCACAGCGTCCGGCCCTCGATCCCCAGGCCCACAGCCTGGTGCGCTGCTTCTACCCGTTGAACCAGGAGGTGGCGTGATGACTGTCGTTCTGTCCGCCCGTGAACTGACCCGTCACTACGAAGTCTCCCGCGGCCTGTTCAAGGGCCATGCACTGGTGCGCGCGCTCAATGGCGTGTCGTTCGAACTGGAGGCCGGCAAGACCCTGGCCGTGGTCGGCGAGTCTGGCTGCGGCAAGTCCACCCTCGCCCGTGCCCTGACCCTGATCGAAGAGCCGTCCTCAGGCTCGCTGCAAATTGCCGGCACCGAGGTCAACGGCGCCGACAAGGCCCAGCGCAAGCAACTGCGCCGTGATGTGCAGATGGTCTTCCAGAGCCCCTATGCCTCGCTCAATCCGCGGCAGAAGATCGGCGACCAACTGGCCGAGCCGCTGCTGATCAATACCTCGCTGAGCAAGACCGAGCGCCGCGACAAAGTGCAGAAGATGATGCAGCAGGTCGGTCTGCGCCCCGAGCACTACCAGCGCTACCCGCACATGTTCTCCGGCGGTCAGCGCCAGCGTATCGCCCTGGCCCGGGCCATGATGCTGCAGCCCAAGGTACTGGTCGCGGACGAACCCACCTCGGCGCTCGATGTGTCGATCCAGGCCCAGGTCCTGAACCTGTTCATGGACCTGCAGAAAGAGTTCAACACCGCCTATGTGTTCATCTCGCACAACCTCGCGGTGGTGCGGCATGTCGCTGACCAGGTGCTGGTGATGTACCTGGGGCGCCCGGCGGAAATGGGGCCGAAGGAAGATATCTACGAGAAGCCGCTGCATCCCTACACCCAGGCACTGCTCTCGGCGACTCCGGCCATTCACCCCGACCCGCTGAAGCCGAAGATCCGCATCGCCGGTGAGCTGCCCAACCCGCTGAACCCGCCTGATGGCTGCGCCTTCCACAAGCGCTGCCCCTATGCCACCGAGCGTTGTGGCAAGGAGATTCCGGCGTTCAGGCAGGTCGGGACGCGGCAGGTGGCGTGTCACTATGCTGAGCAGTTCCTGTAAAGCGGCATAAAGCCGCTTCTGCGGGTTGTACAGTTGCGAGAAGGGCCGCATTAGCGGCCCTTTTCTATTAGTGCATGAAGATCGCGATCAGAATGATCACCGGGATTGGCACCCCAAGCATCCAGAGCAGAATCGAGCGCATGATGGTTCCTCCAGTCGTGAATTCGAATTAACGGACAACAGTGGTCGAAGCATGCAGGGCACGCGGGTCTTCTTCGACCCAACGAGCACGGTCACGCAGGCGACCACCGAACAAGGCTGCGAAGCTTGCGAAGAACGCACCGCACAGCAGGGCGATGAAGGTCCAGATGGCGGTCCAGGCGGCAACCTTCGCTGCGGTCTCGGCAGCTTCCTGAGCAGCCTGCTTGGCCTGCGCGGCATCCTGGCGCGCCTCTTCATAGACTTGCTCGACGCGGGCCTGAGCCTCGGCCTGGGTCAGGCGAGTACGCTGGGCCACCAGTTGCGCGAGGTAGGTGCGATCCTCGGCAGCCATCCCGCCATCGGCAGCCAGGCCGCGGATCAGGATCCGGCTGGCCACGCCATTGGCCGCATCCTCGCTTACCGCGACCGGGCCGTCGCCACGGAATAGACGATCTACGTAGTAGCCCATAGGGTCGGCGGCGCCTGAAGGCTTGCTGTTGTCATCGTTCATGGAAACGCTGGCCACGGCACCCGAGGCGGCAGCAGCACCCGCCGAAGCACCAGCACTGGCAAGCCCCCCTGCCGAAGACACGACCATCAACACCGTGACCAGGGTCGCGATGGCCCAGGACAGGAAACCATGGGCGGTATCGCGGAAATACACCTCGTCACCGTGCAGGTTGGCCCACTTCACTCGCAAGCGGCCAGCCATGTACCCGCCCAGCCCGGAGGCGAGGATCTGGGTAATCAGCAGCCAGACGATGGTGGATATCCCCAGCGCCTTGGCGCTGGCACCTTCGTTGGCCCAAGGCGAGGAGGCGGCAAAGCCAAGGCCCGCACCCAATATCACGAGGATCAACGACAACGCAGCCGCAGCAGCGGCACCGGCGAAGATGGCAGCCCAGGAAACGCCCGAGCGGTTCGGGGCCTCGGAGACAGCAGTTGGCAGATCGGCAGTGGTAATCATGATTCGGCGCCTTATGAGGGTGAGCAAAACTTCCGTTTTGTTTGCCACTCGATTGGTGCAGCGCGCGTGCCAGTTGTGACAAAAAATGACTCCCAGCTAAATCAAGCACTTAGGCAAAAACCACTTCCTAGGATCGTGCGAATCGCCCGAACCCACCCAGTTGAACAGGGCGTTATGCAGTATCCACAGCCCTCGGGCCTCAACGGTCAGACTGCACGCCCTTGTCGGCTGAAGCAGCCCGATGCATTATCGGCCCATGACCGCCACTCTCCTTCCAGACGGCCCCGCCCAGACCCCGCTCACTGCGGAAGTCGTCATGCGCTACCACTTGTGCTGGAAGCATCGTGACCTGGATGGGGTCATGGCGCTGTATCACCCGGAAATCCAATACCACGACTTTTTCCAGAACCGCGTGCTCGGCTTCGATGAGCTGCGCGAGTACGTGCGCGTCTCGTTGCCGCACGAAGCCGGGGAGGACATCGTCCACAGCGACCGCATCCGGGTCGACGGTTGCACAGCCTTCATCCAGTACCAGGTAACGGTCCAGGGCGGTGAAGGCCTGGTGGCTTTCCAGTCCAGCGAGGCGATCACGGTCAAGGACAACCTGATCTGGCGGGTCAATGAATACGGCACGCTGATCCGCCGCGACGGCAAGGGCGCCAGCGCGTCCGGGCCGCGTCCCGCCACCAGCCGCCTGGGTCTTTCGCCCCGCCAGTTGAGCACCATGGCCCAGGACCTCGAACACTATTTCCAGGCCCAACGTCCCTACCTTGACCCTGAACTGGACCTGCAGCAGGTGGCAGAAGAAAGCGGCTATAGCCGCAACCAGATTTCCTACCTGCTCAACCAGGTGCTCGGCCAGAGCTTCTACCGCTACGTCAACCAGGCCCGCCTGCAGCATCTTCTGGCCGGGCTCGAAAGCGCAGGCTGCCGAGCCCCCATCGACGAACTGGCTTTCGATGCCGGCTTCAATTCGCTGTCGGCGTTCTACAAGTGCTTCCGCGAACACACCGGGCTCTCGCCCAAGGCCTACGTGAAGCAGATTTCTCTGCGTGCACGCACGTAAGACAGCGAAGCGCCCGCACTACTAGCATCGCTCCCAGAACCTTGAACGGAAGTGGGAGCAGTACCTGATGCAAGCCTGGCGCACGATCAGCCTCTGGATGGACCAGCTCGACGAGCCGCTCGACGCTCGCCCGTCGCTGCAGCAGGACCTGGATGTCGACGTGTGCATCATCGGCGCCGGCTATACCGGCCTGTGGACAGCCTACTACCTCAAGCGCCAGGCCCCGCACCTGCGCATCGCCATCCTCGAGGCCAACACCGCAGGCTTCGGCGCCTCCGGGCGCAACGGCGGCTGGCTGATGGGCAACCTGCTGGGCGAAGACCGTCTGCTGGCCACCCTTTCCCCACAGCAGCGCCGCGCCAGCGTCGACCTGCTGCACGCCATCCCTGACGAAGTGCACGGCGTGCTGCAACGCGAAGGCATCGACTGCGACTACCGCAAGGGTGGGGTCATCTACTGCGCCGCCCGCTACCCGGAGCAGGAGCGCAGCCTGCGCGCCTACCTCGACGACCTGTACCGTCAGGGCATGAACGAAGACGACTACCGCTGGCTCAAGCCCGAACAACTGGCTGGCCAACTGCGGGTCAGCAATGCCTACGGCGCGATCTTCAGCCCCCACGTCGCGACCATCCAGCCCGCCAAGCTGGTGCGCAGTCTGGCACGCGTGGTCGAGGGCATGGGCGTGCCGATCTACGAAAACACCCCGGCCAGCGACTGGCAGACCGGTGAGGTGCACACCGCCCAGGCCAAGGTCCGTTGCCAATGGGTCGTGCCGGCGGTCGAAGGCTACGCCGCCAGCCTGCCGCCGCTGGGTCGCCATCAACTGCCCGTGCAAAGCCTGCTGGTGGCCACCGAGCCGCTGCCGGAATCGGCCTGGGAGCAGATCGGCCTGAGCCAGGGCCAGGCCTTCAGCGAAGGCAGCCGCCAGGTCACCTACGGTCAGCGCACCACCGACAACCGCCTGGTGTTCGGCGCCCGCGGCGGGTATCGCTTCGGTGGCCGCCTGCGCGAGGACTTCAGCCTCAGCGACGCCGAGATCGAGCTGCGCCGCTATCTGTTCGGCGAGCTGTTCCCACACCTGAAGAACGTGCGCATCACCCACTCCTGGGGCGGCAACCTGGGGATGGCGCGGCGTTTCCGTCCGCACATGCTGTGCGATCGTCAACGCGGCCTGGCGCTCTCGGGTGGCTATGGCGGCGAAGGCGTCGGCGCCACCAACCTGGGCGGGCGCACGCTCGCAGCACTGATTCTCGGCCAGCACAACGAACTGACAGCCCAGCCCTGGGTCCACGACAACCGCCCGCTGTCGAGCCTGGCCAGTTGGCCGCCCGAGCCCTGCCGCTGGCTAGGCTACAACGCGATCATCCAGAGTTTCGTCCACGAGGACCGCACCCTCGCCAACCCGGCCAGCCCGGCCTGGCGGCGGCGCCTGGCCAGCGGCCTGGCCGGATTCATGGAAGGTTTCATGCACTGAGTTGCACCCACTACCACAAGAGATCCTGCAGTCATGAGCATCACCCAGTTCAAGCACACCGACAGCGCCGCGCTGGAAACCTCCAACCCGGTCGCCGTCCCCCTCGGAGAACCCGTCGCAGTGACCTCGGTCACCTGCGTCGAACGCAACGATGGCGTCGAAACCGGTATCTGGGAATGTACGCCCGGGCGCTGGCGCCGGCAGATCGTGCAACAGGAGTTCTGCCATTTCATCAAGGGCCGCTGCACCTTCACCCCCGACGGTGGCGAGCCCCTGGTCATAGAAGCCGGAGACGCACTGATGCTACCGGCCAACAGCACCGGGATCTGGGATATCCAGGAAACCGTGCGCAAGACCTACGTACTGATTTTCTGATCCGCTGATCGCCTGCCGTTCTTCGATAACAACAGACAAAGCAAGGTAAACCGGACATGCGCAAACTCCTCCTCGCCCCCCTGATGCTGGCTGCTGGCGTCGCCAGTGCCGCCGACTCGGTGAAGATCTACAACTGGTCCAGCTACATCGCACCCGACACGCTGCAGAACTTCCAGAAAGCCACCGGCATCGTGCCCACCTACGATGTCTACGACAGCAACGAAACCCTCGACGGCAAGCTGATGACCGGCAACTCCGGTTACGACGTGGTCTTCCCCTCCAACCACTTCATGGCCCGGCAGATCCAGGGCAAGGCCCTGAAGAAGCTCGACAAGAGCCAGCTGCCGAACTGGCAGAACCTCAATCCGGTGCTGCTCAAGGCGCTGGAGGTGAACGACCCCGGCAACCAGTACGGCTTCCCGTACCTGTGGGGCAGCACCGGCATCGGCTACAACATCGACAAGGTCAAGGCCGTGCTAGGCGACAAGGCACCGGTCGATTCGTGGGACCTGGTGTTCAAGCCCGAGAACATGGAAAAGCTCAAGAGCTGTGGCGTGGCCATGCTCGACAACGGCCCGGAGTTGCTGCCGATCGCCCTGAACTATCTGGGCCTGCCGCCGCACAGTCAGAATCCCGATGACTACAAGAAGGCCCAGGCACTGCTGATGAAAGTGCGTCCGTACATCAGTTACTTCCACTCCTCGAAGTACACCGGCGACCTGGCCAACGGCAACATCTGCGTGGTGGTCGGTTTCTCCGGCGACGTGCTGCAGGCCAAGAACAGCGCCGACGATGCGAAGAACGGGGTGAAGGTGGGTTACTCGATTCCCAAGGAGGGTGCACCGCTGTGGTTCGACATGGTCGCCATGCCGGCCGACGCTCCGGACGAGAAGGCAGGCTACGCCTACATGAACTACCTGCTGCAACCTGAGGTGATGGCCGGCATCAGTAACTCGGTGCAGTACGCCAACGGCAACGCCAAGGCCGATGCTCTGGTCGATCCGGCGCTCAAGCAGAACACCATGATCTACCCAAGCGCGGATGTGATGGGCAAGCTGTTCGCCCTGGAAGCGATGCCGGCGAAGATCGACCGCATTCGCACGCGGCTCTGGACCAGCATCAAAGCGGGTAACTGAAGCTCCGCCTCTCCCCCGCAGACACCAGGGTGTCTGCGGGGTAAAGGCGATTTCAGCGCACCACCGTCACCCGCCCGAACAGTGTCTGCGGCACGAAGCCCATCACCTTGCCCAACGACGCCAGCGCCAGCATGGGCTCCTCCACCGGGAAACTGCCGCTAACCTTGCGTTGCGCCAAGGCCTCGTCGAGCAACAGGATACGCCCCGGGTAATACCGTCCCAGGTCCTCGACCACCTGCGCCAGCGGCACCTGGTAATAGTTCAGCCAGCCCTGGCGCCAGGCCAGGCGACTTTCACTGTCCACGGCACTGATCGCCCCCGCCACGCCCTGGGCATAGTCCAGTTGCTGGTTGGCGGTCAGCTCACGCGCCACGGCGCCGGTAATCGGTGTCACCGCCACCCGTCCACTGCGCACGGTAACCTGGGCGCCGTCGCCCTGCCCGCGTACCTCGAACTGAGTGCCCAGCACCCGCACTTCCCCACCCGCCGCATCGACCAGGAACGGCGCGCCGGTGTGGGTCACCTCGAAGAACGCCGCGCCGCGCAGCAGGCGTACGCGCCGCTCGCCATGGTCGAAATCCACGACCACGGCGCTGTTGGCATCCAAGGTCAGGCGTGACTGGTCGGCCAGGGTGACCTGGCGCACATGCTCGTCACTGCGATAGTCGGCGCGCAGGTCCTGCAACCAGTATTGCGGCTGCCAACCGGCCAGGCTGCCCAGCGCCAGCACCAGACAGGCCGCTGCCGCCAGTGCTCCGCCACGCCGCCCCCAGCGGGCTTTCGGTCGGCGCATGGCCTGCAGGTAGTGCTCGAGGCCCTCGCGTTCCTCTGCGGCCAGACGCGCGGCGGGCGCTTCGCTCTGTTGCCACAGGGTCTGGGCCGCGGCATAGGCGGCGCGGTGCGCCGGATCGGCCAACAACCAGCGCTTGAACTCAGCGCCTTCGGCTGCCGGAGGATGCTCGTTGATGCGGCTCAGCCAGCCCAGGGCCATGCGCGACTGTTCGGCGGTGATCGGATAGGGCTGGCTCATCGACGGTCGCTCCCTGGCCTGCGCAATGGGGTAGCGGGCTCGGCGACACTCGCCTTGCACGCTTCGAGGGCGCGCATCATATGCTTTTCCACCGCACTCTGGGACACCTGCATGGCCTTGGCGATCTCGCCGTACTTGCAGCCGTGGATGCGGTTGAGCAGGAAGATCTGTCGCGTACGTTCCGGCAAGGCGCGCAGGGCCTGCTCGATGCGGCGCAGATCGTGATCGACCTCCAGCGCCTGCTCTGGCGCCTGGGCCGAGAGCGCCTCGTCGCTGATCGACAGCCCTTCGGTGACCCGACCGCGACTGCCTTCGCTGCGCAGGTGGTCGATCGCCAGGTTGCCGGCGCAGCGCAAGAGGTAGGTGTCGAGCGCCTCGACCTTGACCGCAGGCCGACGCCAGAAGCGCAGGAACAGTTCCTGGACCAGGTCCGAGGCCGTGGCACGACAGCCAACGCGCCGGCTGACCAGCGCCTCCATGCGCCCGCGCTGGGCCAGGAACACCTGCAGGAAGCGCGCCCGGCCACCGGCCTCGTCGAGGTCGGGCTCGCTCACGCGCCAAACACCGCCACGACCGGCGCCAACACCAGGCTCGCCGCCGCCAGGCTCAGCAGCAGGCGGGGTTGGTACGGCAGGCCGAATACCCAGAGGGTCAGCCCGGCCATCAACACGGCCGTCCACTCCACCAGCCCCAGCGCCCAGCCACGCAAGTGCACGGCCAGTACCGCCGACAGCACCAGCAGCAGCCAGCCGGCGATGCGCAAGACACGCAACTGGGCCGGCCGCGGCTTGCGACCCAGCAGGTCGGTGAAGTGTTTTTCCATGGCCAGGCACAAGGCAGCCAGGCCGGCAAAAGTAGACAGGGCCAGGCTCAGCATCAACTCGCCTCCACGGTTTCGGTGCGGGCCTTGACCTTGGCCGAACGTTTGGCGACTGGCTTGGGCGCGCGTAGCATCTTGCCGGCCGCCCAGCCGAGGAACAGCCCGGTCGCCAGGGCCGTGAGATCGAAGCCGGCCATCGCCCAGTCACCGGCGATCAGCGAATGGTCCAGGCCTTGGCCTGTGGTCACGGCATTGAGCAGCGGCAACGCAGCGAACACGATGGCACCCAGCGCCAACTGCTCGCCCCAGGCGCGACGACCGGGGCGCAGCATGGCGTGAAGCAGCGACAGTGCCCAGACCAGGAAGAACGCATTGACCTCCCAGTCGGCGCGCCCTTGCAGCCCGATCGGCAGCAGGCGATTGGCCCAGAAGAACGCCGCCACGCCCAGCAGCAAGCCGCTCATGCTGGCAATGTTGAGCACCTCGACCAAGCGCAGCTCCGCAGGCATGCGCTCGCTCTTGGCATGCTTGAGCTGACGCTTGCCCAGCCACATCACAAGGCCAGTGCCGATCACCGCCGTGCCGGCGACACCGAAGACGAAGTACAACCAGCGCAGCCATGGCCCGGCGAAGTTGCCCATGTGCAGACCGACAAAGGTAAAGGAGGTCATCATCGCGGCGCTTTCCGGCGCACCTTGGGTCAGCAGTGCACCGGTGGCACCGTCGAAGGTCCAGTTGGCGCTGCGCTTGTACGCGACACTGTCGGCCGAGGCACGGTTCAAGGTGACACGGGCATTCTGGTCGCCAGGATTCTGTACCTGAATGAAGCCCATGCGTGCGCCTGGCGCTTGCTCCTGGACCTTGGCGTACAGGCTCGACAGCGGGACCAGCGGCGTGGCCACCCCGGCCACCTTCGGCACCTCGTCGCGGCCGAACAGGTCGTTGAAATAACCGTTGGGGCTGCCATAGCTGGCCATGATTCCGGCCGGCATGACCATGTACATGAAGATCACCAGGCTGCTGTAGCTGATCATCAGGTGGAAGGGCAGTACCAGCACGCCAATGGCGTTGTGGCCATCGAGCCATGAGCGCTGGCCCTTGCCGGGACGGAAGGTGAAGAACTCCTTGAAGATCTTCTTGTGCGTGATGATCCCGGTCACCAGCCCCAGCAGCATGATGAAGGCACAGAAGGTCGACAGCCAGCGCCCCCAGGGGTGGGGCATCTCCAACTGGAAATGGAAACGGTAGAAGAAGTCGCCGCCACGGCTGTCGCGGCCCTCGACCACCTCGCCGCTGGCCGCGTCCAGCTCCTTGCTGGTGAAGCCGCGTCGGCCACCGGCGTTGGGATCGCGATAGCCGACACTCAGCGCCGCCTCGCGCTCGCTGGGCAGGCGGATGAACCAGGTGCTGGCATCGGCGGCGTTGGCTTGCAGGTAGCGCTGCGCCATCTCCAGGCTGGCCGCCGGATTCAGCGGATGGCTGTGGATTTCCGGTTTGGTCCAGTGGTTGATCTCTTCCTTGAAGTAGGCAAGCGTGCCGGTGAGGAAGATGGCGAACAACAGCCAGCCGAAGATCAGGCCGGTCCAGGTATGCAGCCAGGCCATGGCCTGGCGGAAGCCCTCTTTCATGGGTTCTTCATCCAGTAAGCCAGCCCGCCGATCGCGCCCAACACCAGGCTCGGCAACAATACGCCCAGCCAGGCGCGCAATGCGCTGCGGCAGGCGAAGCACCAGATGAAGGCGAGCAGGTAGAACACGAACGACAGCATCATCCCGGTCAGTGCCGCATCGACCTGGGCGCCGGGCATCAGCAGGCTGACACAGACGCTGGCCGCCGAGGCCAGCAGGTAGCCGCCCAACAACGCAGCCAGGCTGCGCGAGGTCACAGCCAGGCGGTAGCTCAGGGGCAGGCCGGCGGCTTTGCTTTTCATGGGGCGACGGTCCGGGGCAAGGTCAAGAGGGTGCAATAGTAATGATTTCAATTCTCATAAGCAAAGATTGGAGATGAGCTGCTGCGATCCCTGCGTAGCCGGGTTTGTCCCGAATACCCCGCAGGTCGAACAGGATTGCTACACCCTGTCGCCCGGAATACAATGCGAACAATTCTTACTCCCAATCGCGTCATCGGACGCCGGAGTCACCTCGGTGTCCAGTGCCCTCTCCTCCACCGTCGAAGGCCTCTACCACGCTCACCACAACTGGCTGACCGGTTGGCTGCGCCGTCGCCTGGGCTGCCCGCAGAGCGCCGCCGACCTGGCCCAGGACACCTACGTACGCTTGCTCCAGGCCCGCGAAGCGCCACAGTTGATCGAACCTCGGGCCTTTCTCGCCACCGTCGCCAAGCGCGTACTGTGCAACCATTTTCGCCGTCAAGAGCTGGAGCGCGCCTACCTCGAAGCCCTGGCCCAGGTGCCCGAACGCCTGGCACCCAGCGAGGAAGACAAGGCGCTGATCTTCGAAACCCTGCTCGAACTCGACCGCCTGCTCGATGACCTGCCGCCGCTGGTCAAGCGCGCGTTTCTGCTGGCCCAGGTCGATGGCCTGGGCCAAGCCGAGATCGGCCGTGAACTGGGTATCTCCCTGGCGACAGTCAAACGCTACCTGCACAAGGCAGCCCTGCGCTGCTATTTCGCCCTGTGAGCACAGGCATCTCACCCCAGGTTGCCGAGCAGGCGGTGCACTGGCTGATCGAATCACAGGGGGCCGATTTCGACCCGGCCCAGCAGCAGGCATTCGAACACTGGTTGCAGGCTGACGGCGAACACCAGCGCGCCTGGGCGCACATCCAGCAGGTCAACCAGCGGCTGCGTGGTGCGACCTCGCCCGTGGTGCACGCCACCTTGCAGGCACCGCCCTCCCCGGCCCGGCGTCGCGCGCTCAAGGCGTTACTGCTGGCGGGCGTGGCCAGTGCCACCGGGCTCGGATTGCAATCACACAATCCGTTGCCAGGGCTGATGGCCGACTACCGCAGCCCCGTGGGCCAGCGCCGACGCCTGCCGCTGGACGACGGCAGCCTGTTGCGACTGAACACCCGCAGCGCCGCCGATGTGCGGTTCGATGGGCAGCAACGTTACGTGCGCCTGCTCGAGGGCGAGTTGTCGCTGGACGTCGCCCGCGATACCCGCCCGCTGGTGTTGCGCAGCGACGATGGCAGCCTGCACCTCGACAGCGGCCGCTTCAACGTGCGTCAGTTCGAGGGCTACAGCCTGGTCTCGGTGTTCAGCGGCATGGCTCGGCTACAGGGCCAGGTGTTGCTCGCCGGTCAGCAAGCCCGCCTGGCAGCGGGCCATTGGCAAGGTATCGGCGCGCTGGATCGCAACATCGGCGCCTGGGTCGATGGAATGCTGGTGGTCTCGCAGATGCGCCTGGGCGAGTTTCTCGCCGAGCTTTCACGCTATCGCCACGGACAACTGGGCTGCAGCGAGCAGGTCGCCGGGCTGCGGATTTCCGGGTCGTACCCACTGGATGACAGTGAGCGGATCCTGGAGATGCTGGAAGTCGCCTTGCCGGTACGGGTGCGGCGATTCACCCGGTACTGGGTCAAGGTCGAGGCGGTTTGAGGCTGTGCCGACAACTATTTTTTTCCAACCTGAGCCATTTCACTTCCCTCGCGTGACAGAGCAGGCAGAACCCTTCTTACAGGACCCGACCCCATGCCCCTGCGCCCCACGCCGCTCGCCATCGCCCTGCTGTTCGCCACCAGCCTGAACTTCGCCCAGGCTGGCGAACCGCGCGCCTACTACATCGCCCCCGGCACCCTGGAAGACGCTCTCAACCAATTTGGCCGTGAAAGCGGGGCGCTGATTTCGTTCGGTTCCAGCGTCACCCAAGGCTTGCGCAGCCCCGGGCTGGAAGGCCAGTACGACGTACAGCAAGGGCTGCAGGCTTTGCTGCGTGGCAGCGGCCTGCAGGCACGCCAGGAGGCCGACAACGCCTACAGCCTGCAGCCGCTTGCCTCCAGCAGCGATGCGGCGATCGAGCTGGGTGCCTCTAGCGTGGTTGGCGACTGGCTGGCCGAGGCACGCCAGGACAACGTCTTCGAGCATCCCGGCGCACGTGACGTGATCCGCCGCGAGGAGTTCGAGCGCAGCGGTGCCAACAGCGCCCGTGAGGTGCTCAACCGCATCCCCGGCGTCAATGCCCCGGAAAACAACGGCACCGGCAGCCACGACCTGGCACTGAACTTCGGTATTCGCGGCCTCAACCCGCGCCTGGCCTCGCGCTCCACGGTGCTGATGGACGGCATCCCGGTGCCCTTCGCCCCCTATGGCCAGCCACAGCTGTCACTGGCCCCGCTGAGCCTGGGCAACATGGATGCGGTGGATGTGGTACGCGGCGGCGGCGCAGTGCGCTACGGCCCGCAGAACGTCGGCGGCATCGTCAACTTCGTCACCCGCGCCATCCCCGAGGAAGCGACCTTCAAGGCCGCCATGCAGAACCAGATCAGCCCCTCGTCCAGCCACGACGGTTTCAAGAACAGCGCCAACCTGCTGGTCGGCGGCACCAACGACAACGGCCTGGGCGGCGCCCTGCTCTACTCCGGTACCCGCGGCGGCGACTGGCGCGAACACAGCGACACGCAGATCGACGACCTGATCCTCAAGGGCAAGCTGCAACTGGACGAAGCCAACAGCCTGCACGCCATGGCCCAGTACTACGAGGGCGAGGCCGACATGCCCGGCGGCCTGAGCAAGGCGGCGTTCGATGAAGACCCGTACCAGTCGACCCGCCTGAAGGACAAGTTCTGGGGCCGTCGCACCCTGGTCAACGTCGGCTACGACTACAAGCAGGACGATCGCCAGTTCAGCGTCAACAGCTTCTTCACCAAGACCCTGCGCAGCGGCTACCTCGACCAGGGCAGCTTCGTCTCGCTGTCGCCACGCGAATACTGGGTACGTGGCATCGAGACCCGCTTCTCGCAAGGTGTGGCACTGGGCGACAGCTGGCACGAACTGGGCGTGGGCTACCGCTACATCAACGAGGCCGGCCACGAACTGCGCTTCCGCGAACCGGTGACCGGCAACCTGCCGACCACCGCCAGCCGCAACGACCGCGACACCCGTGGCGCCACCGAAGCCCACGCGATCTACCTGGACGACCGCATCGACATCGGCCGCTGGACCATCACCCCCGGCATCCGCTACGAGATGATCGACTCCGAGCAAAGCAACAAGCTCAGCAACCAGCGTTACCAGGGCAGCTACAACACCGCATTGCCGGCACTGAATGTCATGTACCACCTGACCGACACCTGGAACCTCTACGCCAACACCGAGGGCTCGTTCGGCAGCGTGCAGTACAGCCAGATGCCCAACCGCGTCAGCAGCGGCGAAGTGAAGCCGGAAAAGGCGCGCACCTGGGAAGTCGGTACCCGCTACGACAGCGGCGACCTGCAGGCAGAGATCGGCGCCTTCCTGATCAACTTCGACAACCAGTACGAAAGCAACCAGACCAACGACTCGGTGATCGCCCGCGGCGAAACCCGCCACCAGGGTATCGAGACCAGCGTGCGCTACGCCCTCGACGGCCTGAGCCCGTCGCTGGCCGGTTTCGATGTGCACGCCAGCTACGCCTTCGTCGACGCCACCATCCGCGAAGACGGCCCGAACAAGGGCAACCAGGTGCCGTTCTCCTCGCGCCACAAGGGCACGCTGGGGCTTGGTTACACCGAAGGACCATGGCAGTTGAACCTGGATGGCAGCTTCCAGAGCAGCCAGTACGCCGACAACGCCAACACCGCGAGCGAAAGCGCCGATGGCAGCACCGGACGGATTCCGGGCTACATGCTGGTCAGCACCCGCGCCGGGTATGACTTCGGGCCGCAGCTGTCGAACCTGAAGGTGGCGGTGGGGGTGAAGAACCTGTTCAACCGCGAGTACTACACCCGTTCGTTCGACGACAACAACAAGGGCAAGTACGTGGGCGAGCCGCGCACGCTGTATGTGCAGACTTCGGTAGCATTCTGAGGATCGACACTTGGGAGCGGCCTTGTGCGCTACCAGCCCGTGCACGGTCCTCGGCATCGGTACGGTACCTGTAGGAGCGGGCTTGCCCGCGAAAAAGACACCGCGGTGTCTGGCACGGGCTGCGCCCGTATTCGCGGGACAAGCCCGCTCCCACAGGGGGATTGGGCTGGTCTTTAGATTTTGAACAAGACAGTCGCTCCTGCATCAACAGCTTCAACCCTGCGAATTGCTACAAAAAATTTATCGAAAAAGGGGCTTGAATTCGGCGCGCCAATCCCTGACCTTAGAGTCAAGAGGCGAAGCTTTCCCCAAGGGCCTCAAGGGCCTAGGCACGCCTCCACGCGAGCAAGCTGAATAAGGATTGAATCATGCAAATCCAGGTCAACAGCAGCAACCATATCGACAGCAGCAGCCGTCTGAACGAATGGGTCCGCAGTACGCTGGAAAGCACGCTGCAGCGCTACGAGGACGACCTCACCCGCATCGAGGTCCACTTGCGTGACGAGAACGGCGACAAGCCCGGCCCGCATGACAAACGCTGCCAAATGGAGGCTCGCCCCAAAGGTCATCAACCGATTTCCGTCAGCCATACCGCCACCTCGCTGGACCATGCGATCGACGGTGCGGCCAGCAAGCTGAACAATGCGCTGGAACATTTCTACGGCAAGCTGCGCAGCAAGCGCAGCGTGGTGCAGCACACTGAAGAAGAGTGATCGGTGACACACAGACGCCCGGTGCCTGGCACCGGGCGTTTTCGTTTCCAGGGTTTCGGGCCGGGACAGGCCACAGAACTCATCATTTGATCAACGTCGCTGAACCATCTCCACGGTCTCCCGGTCAATCGGTGAACATTCTTTGCAGATGCCAGCCCATGACCAATCCCTTCGACCTCATCAGCGACGCCTTCGCCCCGTACTACCGGGTCAACCTGAGCATCGAGCGGCTCGACGGCAGCATCATGCTGACCCTCTCCAACGATACCGGCGTGGTCGCCAAGCGACTGATCAGCGCCGCCCAACGCAACGACCCTGTACGCCTGCGCCGAGTGGTGGACAGCATTCGCCTGGGGCTGGCCATCGAACAAGGGGAAGATGCCCTGCAGGTGCTGGCGGCGATGACCGACAGCGCCGGACGCGATCGGGTCTGGCGGGGGGCCGGGATCGCTCGATAGGCCAGTGTCGATCTCTTCGCTCCCACAAGAAATGAGCGAAGAGATCAACACACGCCTCATCACTGCGGATAGACAATCTCCCGCACCTGCACCGCACGCGGGATCAAGCGGTTTGCAAAGAACAGATCGGCAATCCGCTGCTGGGTTTCGATCGCCGCGGCATCCAGCGGGCGGATCGGCGCGTTGTAGCGATGCTCGAAATACAGCTCCACCACTTCACGCTTGAGCCCCAGCACCCTGGTCATGCCGTCGATGCTCTGCTCACGCTGCTCGACTGAAATCTTCTGCGCCTGGCGCAACGCCTCCAGCACCTTGTCGATGGTCGCACCGTACTGCTCGGTGAACGGCCGACTGGCAATGTAGTAGGTGCCGCTGGGGTGCACGTCCTCACCGGTGCTCAGGATGCGGGCGCTACCATCGAGCAAGGCGGCTGCGTAGTAAGGATCCCAGATCACCCAGGCATCCAGCTTGCCCTGCTCGAAGGCCGGGCGGGCATCGGCGGCCGGCAGGTACACCAGCTCTACATCGCTCAGTTGCAAGCCCGCCTTGATCAGGCTCTTGAGCAGCAGACTGTGGGCACTCGAGCCTTTCTGCAAGGCGATCCGCTTGCCCTTGAGATCCGCCAGTGTCTTGGCCGGGCTGCTGCTCGGCACGATGATCGCCTCGCTGCGACCGTCGCTGGGCTCGATACCGATGTAGCGCAACGGAATACCCGCCGCCTGGGCGAAAATCGGCGGAATGTCACCAATGTTGCCCACGTCCAGGCTGCCACCGTTGAGCGCCTCGATCAGTTGCGGCCCCCCTGGGAACTCGATCCACTGCACCTGGGTGCCAGGCAACGCCTGTTCGAGCAGGCGATGCTCGCGGGCCAGGACCATGTTCACCGAACTCTTCTGGTAGCCGATACGCAGCACCTGCGGATCCGCCGCGAGGGCCAGGGTGGTGCCCAGCGCCAGCAACAGGGTGACAAGCATACGCACGATCATTTCAGGTTCTCCTTGACCTTGGCGGCCACATCGGCCGGTAACCAGGCGCTCCACACCTGGGGCTGCTCACGCAGGAACGCTTCGGCGACCACACGCGGATCCAGGCGCTTCTCGGCCATGTGGGCGAGGGTCTGGTTGAGCAACGCCAGTGGCAGATCGACCTTGTCGAAGAACTGCACCAGCTCCGGGTAACGCGTATGGAACGGCGCCGAGACGCCGATCGACAGGCGCGCCGGCAGCGAGCGCGTACCTCTGGGGTGCGCCTCGTTCGGGTTGGACAGGGTCTTCCAGGCCTCGGCATCGAAGGCCGGCTCTTCCAGTTGGACCAGTTTGTAGCGGCCCAGCAGCGGAGTCGGCGACCAGTAGTAGAACAGCACCGGCTTGCCGCGACGGATCTGTGCGGACACTTCGGCATCCAGTGCAGCACTGGAGCCGGAGCGGAAGTTGACGAAACTGTCGGCCAGGCCATAGGCCTTGAGCTTCTGGCTGTTGACGATCTCCGAGGTCCAGCCGGTCGGGCTGTTCAGGAAGCGCCCCTGTTGCGGCGACTCGGGGTCACGGAACACATCCTTGTAGCGAACAAGGTCGGTCACCGACTTCAGCCCCGGCGCCACGGCCTCGATACCGCGCTCAGGATCGCCCTTGATCACGTATTCCGGCACCCACCAACCTTCGCTGGCGCCCTTGACCGTGTCGCCGAGGGCGATCACCTTGCCTTCGGCTTCGGACTTGATCCACAGCGGACTGCGCCCGGCCCACTCTTCGCCGATCACCTGGATGTCATCCTTGGCCAGGGCCGCCTCCAGGCTGACCGTGCTGCCCGGCAGGGTGTCGGTCGGATAACCGTAGCCCTTCTCGACCAGCGTACGCAGGATCTCGGTGATCAGGCTGCCGCTTTCCCAGGTGAGCGCGCCGAAATGGATCGGGGCTGGTGGGCTGGCCGCCAGCAACGGCTGGCTGGCCAGGCCCAGGGCGAGCAGCGCGCCGCCCAGGAGTTTCTTCATCGCAGTCATGTGCAGTCTCGTTGTCGATCAGAAGTCGTAGCTGAGCCGGGTGTAGTAGAACGCTCCTTCCGGTGCCGACGGCGCCAGGTAGCTGTACTGCTGGCCCGGGGTCTGGCGCAGGCGGGTGTTGAAGTCATCCGGCTTGCTGTCGAATAGGTTGTTGGCGCCTACCGAAACGCGCAGTTGCTTGGTGAACGCATAGTTGACGTCCAGGTCGGTGATCCACTGGGCCGAGAAGGTCTGGTCATACTGTGCGTTGGTCGCCGAGGCTGCGTACTTGCGGTACTCGCCGTAGCGGGTCTGGGTCAGGCTGACGGTCCATGGGCCGTAGGTGTGCGTGGCGCCAAGGATCAGCTTGTCCTCGGGATAGCCATGTTCGAGGAAGCCCTGGGCCTCGCGGGTCAGCACGTCGAAACCGAAGGGGTTGCCATGGATCTTCTCGATGGTGGTGCGCGCCTTGGTGTAGCCGGCGGTCAGCGCCAGGTCGCCATAGCGATCCAGGCCCAGGTTGTACTTGCCGACGATGTCCACGCCACGGGTACGGGTGTTGGCGGCGTTGGTCATGAACTGCGCCCAGCTGTACTGGCCGAAGCCTGCAGCGGTGAGGATGCGTTCGGCGTCCGGGCCGGAAATGCCGCCGCTGTAGAGCAGGCGGTCGCGGATATCGATCTGGTAGGCATCGATAGTCAGCGACGCCTGCTCGGTCGGGCGCAGCACCAGGCCCAGCGAGTAGTTGGTGGATTTTTCCGGCTTGAGCGACTGCGCGCCCAGGGCCTGGGCCGCCGGATGGTCGACCGGCAGGATGCGGGTCAGCACCGGATTGCCATTGACGTCGACGTTGGTGGTGGTGGTCCATGAGGTGCCGATCTGGCCCAGGGTCGGCGCACGGTAGGCGCTGTTGAGGGTGCCGCGCAGGCCGACCTGCGGAGTGAACTCGTAACGCGCCGAAAGCTTGCCGGTGGTGGCCGAACCGAAGTCTGAGTAATGCTCGCTGCGCCCGGCCAGGCCTACCTGGAATTTGTCGGTGACCTGGTTTTCCAGGCCGAAATACACCCCGCCCACCTCACGTTTGTAGGTGCCGGCATCGTCCGGCGTCAGGCCCGAAGCCTGCACCCCACCCACCTGCACCCCGTCGATGCCGCCGAACGAGTAGGAGCTGAAATCGCCCGGTTGCAGTTCGTACTGTTCGCGACGGTAGGCCACGCCCGCCGACACGGTCAGCGGATGGGTCGACCAGGCCACGCCCACGTCACGGGCGTAGTCGACGGCCAGGTTGGTCTGGCTGTTGATCAGCGTGGCAATGTCGAACTTGGTCGGGCTATTCACGCCATAGCTGGGGTTGAGCGTGTCGAACGCCACTTCGTCATGCTTGTCGCGGCCATAGGTGGCGCTGATGTCCAGGCGTCCGATGGCCTCGTCCTCGAAGCGCGAGCCGACGGTGACCGAGGCGTCCTCGTAGCGGAAGCGGTACTTGGGGATGGTGCCCTCGGGGTACAGCGCCTGCACGTTGTTGGGGTTGTCGCGCAACAGCGGCGGGGTGTTGTTGATCGACTTGTCCTGGCCATAGGTGGCGAAGCTGTACAGCCGCCACTGGTCGTTCAGGCCGACCTCGGCGTTGGCTGCCAGGTTGAACTTGTCGCGGCTGGCTCCGCCCCAACGGTGCTCCTGCAACTGGCCGTCGGCGACGTACTTGTCGCCGATGTCGGTGGGCTTGGCATTGACGCCATTGAAGCTCAGGGTCAGGAAGCCGTCGCCCGGCAGACCCAGGCCATACCAACCATCGACGTTCTTGCGAAAGCCGTCGCCCTGCCCGTACTTGCCCAGTTGCGTGTTGATCTGCCCGCCGCTGTCGCGCTCCTTGAGCACGATGTTGATCACCCCGGCCACCGCGTCCGAGCCGTACTGTGCGGAGGCGCCATCGCGCAGCACCTCGACATGGTCGATGGCGCTGATCGGGATCATGTCCAGGTCGACCGGCTGGGCACCAATGAACGGCACGCCACCGGAGATGTTCACCACCGCCGAGGCATGCCGGCGCTTGCCATTGACCAGCACCAGGGTCTGGTCCGGCGACAGGCCGCGCAGCGAGGCGCCCTTGGGGTTCTGGCCACGGGTGGCGCTCTGGTTCTGCGGGAAGTTGAACGAGGGCAGCAACTGGAACAGCGCCTGGTTCAAGGTGGTGGCGCCAGTCTTGACCAGCTCCTGGCTGTCGATCACATCGACCGGCGCGGCGCTGGTCAGCGCGGTGGCGTCGCTGCGCCGGGTGCCAAGGGCAATCACGCGGTCAAGGGTGGGTGCCGCAGCAGCGCTGGCTTGCCCGACCGGTCCGCTGGGCGCGCGCCGGGCGCTGGCGGCGGCGGTCTCGTCCTTGATGATGAAGGCGCCGCCCGGGCTGACCTGAAGCTGCAAGCCGGTGCCGCGCAGCGCAGCGTCGATGGCTTGCTGGGTGGTCAGGTCGCCCTCCACCGCCGAGGACGAGAAGCGCTCGACCTCCGGGGTGAAGGAGATCACCTGGCCGCTCTGGCGGCTGATGTCGAGCAGCACCTGGTCGAGCGGACCGGACTTGATGTGGTAGGCCTGTACCGGCTCGGCGGCCTGGGCGGTGCTGATCAGCAGTCCAAGCAACGGGCCGAGGGCCAGGGCATTGCGCTTGAAGCGCGAGTGAGTAGCAGTGGTCTTCTTCTGGATACGGCGCACAACGATTCCCCCCAAGGAATCCATGACGCTGCCCCCCTCGGCAGCGTTTACAGCAGTGGTGTGGCGCGGGTGCGCAGAATCTTGCAGATCGATTGGTTATGTCGTTAGAACCTGGAAAAGCCCGCCCGCGATCCTGGTTCACACCGCCCCGATACTCAGCCAATACTCCCCATGCCGGCTCACACGAATTGGCAAGGTCCGCGCCAGCGCCTCGAACACCAGCTCGCTCTGGTCGAGCCGAAACAGCCCGCTCACGCGCAATCCAGCCACCGCAGGATCCAGGCGCAGCACGCCGCGTCGATAGGGCCGCAATGCATCGACCACCTCGCTCAACGGGCTGTCACGCACTTCCAGCAGACCATCGACCCACGCCCCTTCGCCTGGCCGCAACAGCTCAACCGAGGCAATGCTCACCCGGTCGAAATTCACCGCATGCCCCTTGCGCAACTGCACCCGATCACCACCCTGGCTGCTGATCTCCAGCACCCCGGCCAGTGCGCAGACCCGGCACTGCCCGGCACGCTCTGCCACCAGCAAGCGCGCCGATCGCGCACTGACCGTACTGCCCTCGATACGCACCAGAAACGGCCGCGACTCATCGACCACGGTCAGCAACCCCTCGCCACCGCGCCATTCGAGCACACGCAGTTGGCTGTCGAAGCGCACGTCGGCCTGGCTCTGGGCATTGAGCACCAACTGGCTGCCATCGGGCAGGCTCAAGGTCTGACGTTCACCCGTACTGGTGCTCAGATCGGCCCCCAGGTGCAGGCCAGACATCGGGTTGCCGACCAAGCCCGCACCCACCACCACACCGGCCCCGAGCAAGGCACGCTGGAGAAAACGCCGACGCCCCGAAGGCGCTGCCAGGGCGCGCTGCACCACACGGCCGTCGACGCCCTGGCTACGCGGCACCTGGAACACCCCGAGGGTGTTCTCAAGGCGCTGGCACAGTTGCTCATGCCGCGGGTCGGCGCGACGCCAGGCCTGGAACGCCAGGTGATCACGCGCCTCGGCCTGGCCCGAACGCAGCAGCACCAGCCACTGGGTCGCCTGCTCGATCAGGTGTTGCTGCTCATCGGGGTCGCGCATGTCAGTCCAGGGAAAGTTTCAGGCAACGGTTGAAAGCCTTGGCCATGTAGTCGCTCACCGAGCGCTGGGAGATCCCCAGTTCAAGAGCGATCTGCGGATAGGTCAGGCCGTTGAGCTGCGACAGCAGGAAGGTCGCCTTGACCTTGGCCGGCAGGCCGTCGAGCAGGGTGTCGATGGCTTGCAACGCCTCGATCATCTGCGCATGGGCTTCGGGCGATGGCGCCAGATGGTCGTCATCCTCGAGCAAGGCATCGAGGTAGGCGCGCTCCAGGTCGCGGCGGCGCCACAGCTGGTACATCAGGCGCTGGGCGATGGTGGTCAGCAGCGCGCGCGGCTGGCGGATCGGCTCCGGGACCGGCGCACTGAGCAGTTGCACGAAGGTGTCGGCGGCGATGTCCTCGGCGGCACCGTCACCCAGGTGTCGGCGCAGGCGTCCGCACAGCCAGGGGTAGTGGCTGCGGAACAGACTGCCGACATATTCGCCATGAGGGTTTTCGCGACCGGACATGAGGCTTCCATCCAGGAGTGGATACAAAGAGGTCCGGTCGTCCGGTGAGCGCATCCTAGTCTGGCGGCTTATGCTTTAAAAATACTTAAAAGTGATTTTTATATTCCGTTTTCATTATTCGAGAGTGACTAAACCAAGCCGCTTCGCTTCGTGCTCGTAATCCAGCAGCACTTGGTAATCGTTCGTCGCGGCCGGTAGCACCCGATCGATGGCCAGGGCCTCGGCCACCGCCGGCAACTCGGCCAGGGCCTGGTTCATCGCGTGGCGAATCCACTCGGCCTCTTCGGCACTGCGCCAACCGGCAGTGATGTACGGCAGGCTCGGCCCCCAGGCGGTCTGGCCGAGGATGCGCAGGCCCTCGACCTCCTCACTGTGATCGCGCGCCAGGTAGCCGTAGGTGACGCTGTCGATGGCCGCCAGATCGCCTTGGCCCTCGCGCAGGGCGCACATGCTGTTGCGGTGCCCACCGGTATGGCTGACCTGCGAGAAAAACCGCCCTTCACGCTGCAAGGGTGCCAGCGCGTGGCGCAGCAGATTCATGCCGGAGTTGGAGTCCGGGCCGTTGACCAGCCCGTGGCTGTCGAAGAATGCCGCCAGGTCCTGGCGCGGATCATCCTCGCGCACCAGCAGCAGGCTGCAGTGCTGACCTTCGCGCACATATGGCAGGCGATAGCGTGGCTGCCCGACCACTCGTACCTGCCCACGCAGCGCGGTCATCAACGGGTAGCCGCAGGTCTGGCTGAGCAGCAGTTGCGGCGAGCGCCAGACCTGCAGCAACGGCTGCGTACCCACCGCTTCACCCCGCGCATCGAGCAGCAACAGAATGCGTTGCAGCCAGGCCGCGCTGGCCTGGTTGATGCGCTCGGGGGCGACGTACATCGACAGGTCGACGAATCCCTGGGTCATGGCATGGCTCCTGTTCAGGCGAAGGGGTGACGTGGGCTGTCGATCGGCGCAAGGCCGTGGCGACGCAGCAGCGCCCCATAGCCCGGCACCAGGAAGTGCCCGCTGCGCAGCAGCCATTGCGCGCGATGACGCTGGTAGACACGCGGGATGAAGTACCAGGGCAGGCCCGGAAGATCGTGGTGCACCAGGTGCAGGTTGTTGTTCAGGAACAGCAGCGACCAGAGGCGCCCGGCCTCGTTGATCACCGTGCGCTGCTCAGGCAGCGGGTGCGGCCGATGCTCGTAGAACGAACGCAGCATCGCCAGGCCAACGGCCGGCACGCTGACCAGGAACACGTAGTGCAGCACCGACAGTGCGCTGAACCGCGCAACCAACATCATCAGCAATACGCTGCACAGGCCGTGGGTCAGCCACATCAGCCAGGCCTGGCGATCACCGCGCCCCAGCCGCGCCAGCTCCTTCCGGGCCAGCCCGAACAGACCCAGCGGCGCGCCGACCAGCACACGTCCGGGGACCGTCTTGCCCAGCCACAGCACCCCTCTGTGCCACCGGGTGCTGCGCTGCCAGTGCCGGTCGCTCAGGTAGCGGCTTTCAGGATCCAGACCCGGCAAGGTGAGGTCGTGATCGCGGTGATGAATCAGGTGGCTGTCGCGATACAGGGTGTAGGGATACCAGAGGGCAAAGGGCGCGTAGCCGAGCAACTTGTTCAGCCAGGGAAAACGGGTCGGGTGCCCGTGCAGCAACTCGTGCTGCAACGACAGCCACAGCACCAGCAGCGGGATCAGCAACAGGGTGGTCGGCCACACGCCCAGCGCATGGCTGAGCGGCAGCAGCGCCGTCCAGCCGCCATACACCACCGCCAGCAACAGCCAGGTCGGCCATTCGGTACGGCCGGTGAAGGTGCACTGAAGATGCTGCACGTCTTCGCGCTGGGCATCGTCGAGGTAATGGGGCATTGCGGCGTCCTGCGTGATCTCCGTTATAGGCTTGTGGCGTGACGCGGAGAAATCTTGCAGAACGATTGGTTATCAAAACCCCTTTCAACTAAATATTTGTCCATAAGGCAGGGCAAGCCGCCACCGCTTGCCCAAGTCGCTGCCGGATGGGTCAGACCTTGCCGTCGTCCATATCCTTGCCGTTGGCATCGATCGCCCGTGTCGACGGGTAGCGGTACGAGGCAAAGCGCACCACCAGGATCGCGAAGGCCAGCAGCAGGATGCCGCCACACACGTACAGCAAGCCAACATCCGGCGCCTTGTGGTGCGAGACATCGCCGATCAGCAAGCGTGTCAGCGCGGTGATCGCCACGTACAGCAGAAAGCGGATCGGCATGTGGTTGGTCTTGAAGTAGATCCCCACCATGGCTCCCAGCTCGAGGTAGATGAACAGCAGCAGGATGTCATCGACACTGATGCCACCCTTCTCCAGCATCTCGATGAAGGTCGCCACGGCGGCATAGGCCGTGATCGCACCGATGCCGAACAGGGCCAGGTAGTGGAACGACTCGACGAACAGATTTCCCAGTGCGTCGGCGGGCGCATGCAGGCCCTTGCGCAGCTTTTCTGGCCATTTGGATTTCACGATGCAGGATTCCTCGATACGACATGAAGGATGATGCGCCACCGATGTGACGCTTGTGACATGCAGTTAAAGGGCCAGGCCCCTTACTTGGAAGGCGACCGATTGCCGCAAGGCACCTATGGACTAGGCTTCGGCGAGAGCATCGGGGCAAATCAGAACGCCACTATCCGATTGCCAAAGAATCCGCTATGCTCGACACTGTATAAAGATACAGTTGTCGTCCAACCCACATACACAAAAGGCACAGAGGTGATGAATGGCCGTCGAAGTGGTGTACCGCAGCAGCCGCGACCCGGAGCGCTTGTTCATGGATAAGGCCGAAGCAGACCGTCACGACAAGATGCTCGAGCTGGCCGAACGGCTGGCCGAAGTACTGCAAAAGGCCGTGCCGTCGCTGAGCGAGCAGCAAGTCGAAGAAGCGGGCATCTACATGGCAAAGAACCGCGACGTGTTCGCCCGGGCATTCAAGAGCCAGCCCGATGCGCTGGCTGAACTGCTCGAAGGCGAGGCAGCGGAATAAGGCACCTGCCGCAGCGTCTGCGGCTCCTGTACATCGGGGCGTGGATGCTGGAGCCAGCGCTCGCTCAACCGTACAACAGCCGCTCCGCCAGCATCTGCGCCACACGCGCAGGCGAGCGCTTCTCGGCCTGGGCATGGGCGAATACCTCGGTCAGACGCGTAGGGATACGCGCCAGATGCGCGGTGATGGTGCTCAGGTCAGCGCCTCGGTGAGTCAACGCCACGTAGATCAGCCCACCGGCATTGATCACGTAGTCCGGGGCATACAGAATCCCGCGGCTCTCGAGCTGATCGGCCACCTGCAAGGTGGTCAACTGATGATTGGCGGCGCCGGCCACCGCCGCGCAACGCAACTTCATCACGCTCTGGCCGTTGAGCACCGGCCCTACCCCACAGGGCGCGAAGATATCGCAGGGCGTGCTGATCAGCGCATCGTTGGTCAACGGATGCGCCCCGAACTGCTCCACCGCCAGCCTCACCCGCCCCGGGTCGAGGTCGCTGACCAGCAACTCTGCCCCTGCCGCATGCAACTGCTCGGCCAGTGCATAACCCACATTGCCCAGCCCTTGCACTGCCACGCGCAACCCTTCGAGATTGTCGCTACCCAGCCGTGCCATCGAGGTGGCGCGAATACCGGCGAACACGCCCATGGCCGCGTGCGGCGAGGGATCGCCCGAGGCGGTGGTGCTGGTGACATGAGGGGTGGACTGGGCGATGCAGTCCATGTCCAGCGTCGAGGTGCCGCTGTCCACGGCAGTGATGAAACGCCCTTGCAGGCTGTCGACGAAACGCCCGAACGCCTCGAACAGCGCCGCGCGGTTTTCCACATGGGGGTTGCGCACGATCACCGCCTTGCCACCGCCCATCGCCAGCCCGGCCAGGGCAGCCTTGTAGCTCATGCCTTGGGCCAGATGAATGGCATCGCTCATCGCACTTTCATCGTCGGCGTACGGCAGGTAGCGACAGCCCCCCATGGCTGGCCCCAATTGCTCGCTATGAATCGCCACCACGGCTTTCAAGCCAGTGGCGGGGTCGTTCCACAGGTGCAGGGACTGGGTACGGGTGCTTTGCATGAGCGCGAACATCGACGGGCTCCCCACAAGGTGCTCACATCAGTATAGGCAGCCGGCGACTGTCCAGGGCCTGGGCGGACCACTGGACGAATCGGTGCGCCGGGGCTAAAAATCTAGTGTGTGTGGAGAAGTCCGATGAACCCACGTAAAGCCTGCCTGGCCTGCCTCGACCGCATTCCGGTCGCCCTGTTGGAAGCCACCCTCTGGATCGCCGCCGAGCATGATCGCGAGGTCGATCCCGCCGCCTGTCTTGCGCAACTGCACGACCTGCATCGGGAAGTCAACGCGCGCCTGCCAATGCTGCCCGTCAGCGAGCTCGCCCAGCCACTGCTGCGTCAACTCAACGCCCTGGGTTTCCAGCAGGACGAATACCACCCGCTACGTCCGCAAGCGGCGCTGATGGACAAGGTGCTGCAGCGCCGTCGAGGCCAGCCGCTGCTGCTGGCGATCCTCGCACTGGAGATGGCCCAGCGCCTGTCGATCCCACTGGAGGGGGTGAACTTCCCTGGCCACTTCCTGTTGCGCGTACCGGGCGCCGATCACCTGCTCGACCCCTGCGGCGGTCGACGCCTGTACCCCGCGGATTGCCGCGAACTGCTCAACCGCCAATACGGCCCGCACATGACGCTGACCGCTGAACACCTGCACAGCGCCAGCCCGATGCAGATGCTGCAGCGCCTGTCGCGCAACCTGCGCCAACTGCACAGCAGCAACGACAACGACCTGGCTGCGCTGATCGATGCAGAACGGGTGATGCAACTGGGGCCAGTGCAGGTCTCCGACTACCTGGCCCGCGCCACCCTCTACCAGCACCTGGACTGCCCCCAGGCCGAACGCTTCGACCTGGAGCACGCACTGCTGTTGAGCGACGATCCGGTGCAACGCCTCAAGCTGGGCGAGCGCCTCGCCCAATTGCCTTCGACAAACCGTTCAATCCACTAGCGCATCGACCTTGGCCGCCTGCGCATCGGCCTGCTTGCCCGGCGCACGCACCCGGCTGATCAGCAGGGCCGCGATCACTGCCGGAATCGCACAGAAGAAGAAAATCCACTCCACCGGCATGTGCATGGCCAGCAGCAGGCTGCCGAACAACGGCCCGAGGATCGAACCGAAGCGCCCGACGCCCAGCGCCCAGCCGGCGCCGGTCGCACGAACCTGAGCCGGGTAGAAGTTGCTGACGAAGGCATTGAGTGTCAGTTGTCCGCCGATGATGCAGAAACCTGCAGCGAACACGCTCGGCACCAGCCAGCGCGGATCGGCGTGGTTCAAGCCCACCAGCACGCTGAAGACCGCAGCGCCCACCAGGACCGCCGCCAGTAACCTGGCCTTGTTGGCCATGCGATCGGCGCACCAGGCCAGGCAGATCGCGCCGAAGGTCCCGGCGAACAGGAACAGCGAAGTCACCAGGTTGGCTTGCTTGAGCGCCAGCCCGCTCTCCAGCAACAGCGACGGCAGCCAGCTGATCATGAAATACAGCAGGATCAGGCTGACGAAGAAGGTCCCCCAGATGAGCAGCGTCGGCCGGGCGAAGCCATCGCGGAACAAGCCCAATACGGTCAGTTTGTCTGCCGCCGGCTCATCCACTGCACGCTGTGCCGCAGGCACTTGCCAGCCGGGTAGCACGCGCGCTGCCAGGCGTTGCAGACGGGCGAAGGGAGGTGCATCGCGCAACAGCCGGGGCAAGGACTCGGGCAGGAACATCACCAGGAAGGGAAACAACAGCAGCGGCGCCACGCCACCGGCCAGAAACACCGCCTCCCAACCGAACCTGTCAATGAAGCCTGCCGCGACGAAGCCACCCGCCGCGCCGCCGAGGGAGAAACCGCAGGCCGCGAGGGTCACCATCAAGGTGCGCAGGCGCGGCGGCGCATAGTCGGCCATCAGCGCCATCGCGCTGGGCATCGCCCCGCCCATGCCGATACCGCACAAAAAGCGCGCCAGCATCAGGCTGTTCAACGAGGTGGAAAACACCATCAGCAGGGTCAGGCTCGCGTACAGCAGCACGCACCAGAGCAGCACCCTGCGCACGCCAAAGCGATCGGCCAGTGGGGTGACGGCGAGCGAGCCCAGTGTCAGCCCCAGCAGGTTGGCGCTGAACACCGGTCCGAACGCCGCCTTCTCCAGGCCCCAGTCCTGGGCCAGGGCCGGAATCACGTAACCCAGCACCTGGGCGTCATAGCCGTCGGTCACCAACAACAGGATCAGCAGCGCCAGCAGGCGCCATTGGTAGGAAGACACAGGACGCCCATCGAGGGCCGCGCGAAAGCTGGCTATCTGGTTGTGCATCGCAAGGTACCGGGTTGTTTTTGTTGTAGGGGTGCGAAGCAGCGTCGGCGCAGTGGGAACGGGATTGCCCGCAAAAAGGCCGACGCCGTGCTCAGGGCGTATCCGGCTGGTTCGCCGGGTGCGCTTTGACGAAGGCTGGATGCTGCCCAGCCAGGGCGGCGACCCTACGAATACGCGGGTAGTCGTCCAGATCCACATTGAACCGCTCGGCCGCGTACAACTGCGGCATCAGGTACACATCCGCCAGCCCCGGCGTATCGCCAAAGCAGAAACCCTGGTCGCCGATCAGTTGCTCCACTGCCGCCAGCCCCTGGCCAATCCAGTGGGCGATCCACTGGTTGACCTGGGTTTCATCGTGCCCCAGCTGACGCAACTGGTTGAGCACGCTGACGTTGTGCAGTGGATGCACGTCGCAACCGATGATCGCCGCGACCCCACGCACCTGTGCCCGAGCGTCCTCGCCCTGGGGCAAAAGCGGCGTGTCGGGGAAGCGCTCTTCCAGGTACTCGATGATCGCCAGCGACTGCACCAGCAATTCGCCGCTGTCCGTGCGCAGCGCGGGCACCCGCCCCTGGGGGTTGAGCGCCAGGTAGTCCGCAGCACGGTGCTCGCCCTTGAGCAGGTTGACCGGCCGGGCCTGATAATCCAGGCCCTTGAGCGCCAAGGCGATGCGCACCCGGTAAGAGGAGGTGGAACGGAAGTAGGTGAACAGCTCCATCGCCCTGCCCCCTCAGTTGGCCCCGACCACCGTGCCACGGCATTCGCCGAAACCGATGCTGGCAACGCCATCGCGCACGCAACGCGCACGCAGGATGATTTCGTCGCCGTCCTCGAGGAACTTGCGCACCTCACCATTGGCCAGTTGCACCGGTTGCTTGCCGCCTTCGGTGATCTCCAACAGGCTGCCGAACGAACCCGGCACAGCCCCGGACAGCGTGCCCGAGCCGAACAGGTCACCGGCTTGCAACTGGCAACCGTTGACACTGTGGTGCGCCACCATCTGTGCCACGGTCCAGTACATGCTGCGGGTGTTGCTCAAGGTGAGGCGGTGCGCCGGCACGCCCTCATCACGCATGCGCTCGGTCAGCAACAGCACTTCCAGTTCGATGTCGAAGGCGCCGCCGGCCTGGTCACGTTTGTCGAGCAGGTAAGACAAGGGCTGCGGATCGCCTTCCGGGCGTGCGGGTTGCGCACAGCGGAACGGCTCCAGCGCCTCGGCGGTTACCACCCACGGCGAGACGCTGGTGATGAAGCTCTTGGACAGGAACGGCCCCAGCGGCTGGTACTCCCAGGCCTGGATATCACGCGCCGACCAGTCGTTGAGCAGGCAGAAGCCGGCCACGTGCTCGGCTGCTTCACCGATCGCGATCGGCTGCCCCATGTCATTGCCCTGACCGATCCAGATACCCAGCTCCAGCTCGTAGTCCAGCCGCGCACACGGGCCGAAACTCGGCTCGGTCTGCCCGGCCGGGAGCGTCTGGCCCTTGGGGCGGCGCACATCGGTGCCGGACGGGCGCAAGGTCGAGGCGCGGCCGTGGTAGGCGATCGGTACGTGCTTGTAGTTGGGCAGCAGCGGATTGTCTGGGCGGAACAGCTTGCCGACGTTCCTGGCGTGCTCGATACCGACGTAGAAGTCCGTGTAGTCACCGACCCGGGCCGGCAGGTGCAGGGTGCATTCGCCAGCCGGATGCAACGCCGCTTGCAACACGGCCCGATGCTCGCTGTGCTCGCCGAGCAGAACCTGCAAGCGCTCGCGCAGGGCCACCCGGGCGGGGCGGCCGAGGGCGAAGAAGGCGTTCAGGGCGCCGCCGCGGGTAGCCTCGACAGCAGCCTTGGCCGCGCCCTCGAACACACCGGCGGCGAGTGCGGCCTCCAGGTCGAGGATGGCGTCGCCGATGGCCACGCCGCAGCGTGGTGCCTGGCCCGGGCGACTGAAGATGCCCAGCGGCAGGTTCTGCAGCGGGAAGTCGCGGTGCCCGTTGGCGTGTTCGACCCAGCTACGGGCAATGGCGGTCTGGTTCATCGGTCATCTCCGGTTCGGATTGAAGGTGCTTGGCAGCGTTGCCCAGCAACTGTCGTAGTCGGCCTGCAATTGCGGGCTCTCGAGGGCCTGCTGGCTCGGACGCAGCACCTGGCTGGTCTCGAACATGAAGGCCATGGTGTGGTCGATCTTGTGCGGCGCCAGCTCGGCGGCGATCGCCTTGTCGCAGGTTTCGGCGTCTGGCCCGTGGGCGCTCATCACCCCATGCAGCGATGCGCCACCCGGCAGGAAGCCCTCGGCCTTGGCATCGTAGGCGCCGTCGATCAGGCCCATGAACTCGTTCATCAAGTTGCGGTGGAACCACGGGGGACGGAAGGTGTTCTCGGCCACCATCCAGCGCGGCGGGAAGATCACGAAGTCCATGTTGGCCAGGCCGTGCACGCTGGTGGGCGAGGTCAGCACGGTGAAGATCGAGGGATCCGGATGGTCGAAGCTGACCGTGCCGAGGGTGTTGAAGCGGCGCAGGTCGTACTTGTACGGCACGTTGCTGCCGTGCCAGGCCACCACGTCCAGCGGCGAATGCTGCAGTTGGCAGGCCCAGTGCTCGCCAAGGAACTTCTGCACCAACTGCACCGGGCCATGGGTTTCTTCGTAGTGCGCGACCGGGGTGAGGAAGTCGCGCGGGTTGGCCAGGCCATTGCTGCCGATCGGGCCCAGGTCAGGGAGGCGTAGCGGCGCGCCGTGGTTCTCGGCGATGTAGCCGCGTGCCTGGCCATCAGGCAGCTCGACGCGGAACTTCATACCGCGCGGAATCACCGCGATCTCCTGCGGCCCGACCTGCAGCACGCCCAGTTCGGTGGCAATGCGCAGTCGCCCCTGCTGTGGCACCAGCAGCAACTCGCCGTCGGCATTGAAGAACACCCGCTCCATGGAGCGATTGGCGCCGTAGATATAGATGCTCACCCCGGCCGGTTTGTCAGCGGCCGCATTGGCCACCATGGGCAACCAGCCCTCGATGAAGTCGGTCGGGACGGACGGGATTGGCTGCGGGTTCCAGCGCAGGCGATTGGGGTTCGCCGCAGCGAGCGGGCCGGCCAGGGGCTGACGCGCCAGGCGCTCGAAGCGCGGGTGCAGCGCAGAGGGGCGGATACGGTACAGCCAGGTACGCCTCAGTTCGCTGCGCGCCATGGTGAAGGCGGTGCCCGACAGCAACTCGGCGTATAGCCCATAGGGTGCTTTCTGTGGAGAGTTCTGCCCGACCGGCAGCGCACCGGGCAAGGCTTCACTGGCGAATTCGTTACCGAAGCCGCTCAGGTAGCTGAGTTCAGGGGAGGTGTCGCGGGTCATCGGGGCCTCCAGGCTCGGTGGAGCCATTGACGGCAGAGAGCTGCAGCCCCGAATCGGCGGGTGGACCGACCATTGCCAGGGGACACACAGCACATCTGAATTTATATTTATCGTAATCCGATTACGAATAACGTAATTTGCTCGGCAAGAGGCGTCAAGCTATAAAGTCGGCCAGAATGAATCCCGGAAGCGTCTTACGATGTCCAGAGACAAAACTGCAGCTGACAACAGCAAACAGAAGGTCCGTTCCGCTGAAGTCGGCACCGACATCCTCAAGGCGCTGGCCGAACTGTCGCCCTCCACCTCGCTGTCGCGCCTGGCCGAACATGTGCAGATGCCCGCCAGCAAGGTCCATCGCTACCTGCAGGCCTTGATCGCCAGCGGTTTCGCCGAGCAGGATGCGGCCACCAATCACTACGGGCTCGGGCGCGAAGCCTTGCGCGTAGGGATGGCGGCGCTGGGCAGCATCGATGTGCTGAAGGTCGCGGCCCTGCCGCTGTCGCAACTGCGCGACGCGCTCAACGAGAGCTGCTTCATCGCCGTGTGGGGTAACCAGGGCGCAACCGTGGTGAACATCGAGCCTGCGGTGCGCGCCGTGACGGTAGTGACCCAGATCGGCTCGGTATTGCCACTGCTGAGTTCATCCACCGGGCTGGTATTCGCCGCTCACCTGCCAGAGCGGGAAACCATCGAGTTGCGCGACCGCGAACTGGCCGCACGGGGGCAGCGGGTCGAGCACTACGTGGACCTGTTCACGCAGATCCGCACACGCGGCCTGCACCATGTTCACGGTTTGCTGATGCCGGGCGTGGATGCGTTGTCGGCGCCGGTGTTCAACGCCATGGGCCAGATTGCAGCGGTGATGACGGTCGTTGGCCCGACGTCGATCTTCCATGCCGATGAAGATGGCCCGGCCGCCCGGCAATTGCTGAGCGCGGCGCGCACCGTCAGTTGGCGGATGGGCTACGAAGCCTGAGATGGACCGGGGTTTCACGGCCCTGCACTGTCGTGATGCGGCCTGACTGTTTTTGGCGCACTTTTACCCGAAACGTAAAGGTGAATGTCACCCAGGGCTATTTTTCCCGTGGGATCAGCGGCTTATTCTGTTTTCACTGGCTGGCGCGAAAGGCACTCCCCCGTCGTTCGGGCCGCCACGTGTGAACGACGTTGATTTTGAAGCTCCTTGATCTGACGTCTCGATTGGCCGCTGCCGATGCAGCGGCCTTTTTTTGCGCTCGAAACCCACTATCCCAGCGGGTGCTTCTGCAGATTCGCCATCATCTGCTGCAAAGCCTGCAACGTATCCTGCGGATGAGTCGCCCCCTCGAAGTCGCCGATCTGCGCCCAATGCTCGGCTACCTGTTCCGGCGTGAACCCGCCATTGGGGTCGAATCCAACGCCAAGGCTTCGCTCCCATCGGACCTTGCCGACCCAGCCACCGCCCACTTCATACAACTGCCCCGTGTCCTGGCACTGCTCGCTGCCCAGGTACACCACCACCGGGCTGATCAGCTCAGGCTTGAGACGTTCGAACACCTGCGGCGGGATCAGGCCTTCTGTCATGCGCGTGCCCCCTGTGGGCGCAATGGCGTTGACCAGAATCCCATGCTTGCGGCCCTCGATGGCCAGGGTGCGGGTCAGCCCATAGAGGCCGAGCTTGGCCATGCCATAGTTGGCCTGGCCGAAATTACCGTAGATGCCGGACGTGGAGGCGGTGAAGATCACCCGTCCCCAGTTCTGCTCGCGCAGGTGCGACCAGGCGGCGCGGGTCACCTTGTAGGCGCCTTCGGCATGGACCCGGTAGACCTGGTCCCAATCGGCGTCCTCCATCTTGTGGAAGGTCTTGTCGCGCAGGATGCCGGCGTTGTTCACCAGCACATCGACCCGCCCGAAACTGTCCAGCGCCTGCTCGACGATACGCGCCCCCTCGGCCACCGAATCGTGGTTGGCCACCGCGGTACCGCCTGCGGCGCGAATCTCCTCCACCACCCGGTCGGCCGCCGATGCGCTGGCGCCTTCGCCATGGGTCGAGCCGCCCAGGTCGTTGACCACCACACGTGCACCACGGGCCGCGAACAGCAGCGCGTGGGTCCGGCCCAGGCCACCGCCGGCCCCCGTGACGATCACTACGCGGTCTTGCAGATTTACCGGCTCGCTCATGCTCAAGGCTCCAGGCAAGAATTGGGATACCTGGAGTGTCCGCCAGCCATCGGCAGCGGACAATCAAGCGCAGTGACGCTGAATGGCAGGCGATAACACAAGGCGATGATCGCCGCGTTCAGGACCAGGCAACCCGCTGCGGTATATAGCTCAGGGGCTGCTCGCGAAACGCCAGGTAATGACGCAGCACCTGCACCGGCGCTTCGGTGTGCGGATAGTGGCCGATCCCCTGCAACACCACGGTATCGGGGTCAGGCACCAGTTGCCGGTAGCGCTCGACCATGTGCGCCCCCGACAGCGGATCCACCGCGCCATTGATCAGGCGCAACGGCACGCCCTCCGTCTGCAGTGCACCAATCCAGCGTTGCCGCTGTGCCTGACGCTCCGGCACATAGGCCATCAATTTGTGCAGGATGCGCGTCCCGCGGTTTGACACCATCAGGCTCCAGCAATCGTCCAGCGCGCTTTCGCTGGGGTGGGTGCAAGGGCCGTAGACCTGGCTGACATTGCGCACCAGATCATCCCGCCCGAACGAACGCGCCACCAGCCAGCCCAGCGGGCTGAGCAGCAGCTTCTGCACCAGCAGCAACGGACACAGCTCGGGGAACAGCGCGCTGTTGAGAAACGCGCAACTGGCAATGTCGGCACGCCCTTCGTGATGGCGCGCGAGCAACTCCTGGGCGACGCTGCCACCGTAGTCGTGGGCCAGCAGGTGCACCGGCTGTTCGATTCTCAGGTGGTCTAGCAGCGCCTGTTGCAGATCGGCCTGCTCCATCAGGCTGTACTCGTGGTCGGCAGGCTTGGCCGAATCGCCGAAGCCGAGCATGTCGCAGGCCACGACGCGAAAGCGCTGCGCCAAGGGTGCCCACAGGTAGTGCCAGTCCCAGCTGGCGGTAGGGAAGCCATGTAACAGCAGCAAGGGCTCTCCTTGCCCTGCTGTCCAGTAACGGATGCTCTGGCCCCGGAAGGAAAAACTCTGTCCCCGGGTACGCCAGACGCACAATGGAATTTCGGCCAAAGGCATCGGAATCGTCCCGCTGATCAGGTGTTGACGGTATAGGGCAAGGCTGCGCTCATTGCATGTCACCTCGGCACTTGCATGTGCTCTCTATGTCGAGGCTGAGTCTAGTCAGCGCCTTGAATGGCGGAACTTACCTTGGCAGCCAGCTTGATGACCTTGCAGGACACTGGCACGAACGGTCATAGCAGGCAGGCGAGCAATGGCGCGGCGAACAGGTTGAGCAGGCCGGTCAGCACCATCACCAGCCCCGCCACCGAGCCTTCCTCCCCGCCCACTTCATGGGCGCGGCTGACCCCGGCGCCATGGGCACCGACTCCAAACAGTGCGCCGCGCGCCAGTGACGTACGCAGCGGCAACACCCGCAACAGCAGGCCGCCGAACACAGCCCCCAGCACACCGGTGAACATCACGAACACTGCGGTCAGCTCGGGCACACCGCCCAGGTCATGGGCCAGCGGCATGGCGAACGGCGTGGTGATCGAGCGCGGCACCAGTGACAGGCTGACCGACTCATCCAGCGCCAGCAGGTGCGCCAGCCCCCAGGAACTGGAGATCGACGCCAGGCTGCCCGCCAGCATCCCCAGCAACAGCGCCGGCCAATGTCGCGCCAGCATCGCCCGCTGCTGCCAGATCGGCACGGCGAAGGCCACGGTGACCGGCCCCAGCACGCCGATCAGCCAATGGGTGTTGCGGGCATACTCGGCGTAGGCGGTGTGCAGCGGAACCGCCACCGCCAGCAGCAGCGCCGGGACCAGCACCAGCGGCGACAGCAGATAACGGCCAGTGCGCCCATACAGCCAGCGGCTGAACAGGTAGGCCCCCACAGTCAGCGCAAGCCAGAACAGCGACATCGGTTCAAGCTTCATGGCGCAGGCTCCAGCGGCAGACCAGTTCGACCGTAAGCGCCGTGACCACCATCACCACCAGGGTGCTCAAGGCGATCACCAGCAGGATGCGCCACCCCTCGCTGCGCATCAGGCTGCCGTAGTCGAGCAGGCTCATCAGCGCCGGGATGAAGAACAGCAGCATCTGCGCCATCAACCAACCAGCGCCACGTTGCAACGTGCCCGGTTTCACGGCCCCCACGGCAAACAACACCAGCAACAGCGCCATGCCCATGACCCCGGCCGGGATCGGCCAGCCAAGCCAGGCGACGAGTTCGCCGCCAACCAGATACAGCACAAACAGCACGCACAGCTCGGCGAGCAGGGGGGTCAAGGCATTCGATACGATGGCTTTCATGATGGGTTTCCTCGGGATGGGCCCATTTTAAAAAGCTGCTGCCAAGGCCAAAAGCGAATTGTTAGACTGCCATCCATTCCAATCTGGAATTCAGGCAATGGAATTCAAGCAACTGCGCAGCTTCATCGAAGTGGTTCATCGAGGGGGATTCACCCAGGCCGCACACACGCTGCACATCAGCCAGTCGGCGGTGAGCAAGCAAGTGGCCCAGCTCGAGGAAGACCTCGGCCAACCCCTGCTCGAGCGCCAGGGCTCGCAACTGCATCTCACCGCCGCCGGACGCATCGTGCTCGAACGCGGCGAGGCCCTGCTGCGCCAGCGCCATGAGTTGCTGACCGAACTCGACGACCTGAGCCAGATGGCCCGCGGCGAACTGCGCCTGGGTTTGCCGGTGGTCGGCGGCGAGGCCCTGTTCGCCAGCCTGTTCGCCGAATACCGGCGGCGCTATCCGAACATCACCGTGCACCTGGTCGAAGGCGGCAGCCGGATCGTCGAACAGGGAGTCAGGAGTGGCGAGCTCGAATTGGGTGGCAGCGTCACCCCGAGCGACCCGGCCTTCGACTATCAACCCTTCTGCAACGAACCGCTCGATGCATTGCTCCCAGACAACCACCCCTTGGCCGAACGCGACGGAGTGACCCTGCGCCAACTGGCCGATACGCCGTTCCTGCTGTACCACCGCAGCTTCATGCTCAACGACAAACTGCTCAGCGCCTGCGAGCAGGCAGGTTTCACCCCAAAGGAGGGCGGGCGCAGCGGCCAGGCGGATTTCCTCACCGCGCTGGTGGCCGCAGGACAGGGCGTGGTGCTGCTGCCCAGCGTGGTGGCACGTGGGCTGGAGCGTGATGGGGTGGTGAGAGTGCCGCTGGTGGAGCCTGGCCACCTGCGCTGGGACATCGCGTTCATCTGGCGGCGCGGAGCGTACCTGTCGCGAGCGGCGCAGGCGTGGCTGGCGTTGGTGCAGGAGCGCAAAGGAGGGTGAGCGGCGAATCGCCACTCACCCTCCCTGGAAGAAACCTTGCTCGCAAGAAGATCGCGCAGCCCCCGCGGCTTACGCCTTGAGCAGCTGCGCCAGCTCTGCCAGCCAGGGCTCTGCGTCCGTTTCCGGGGTCACGGTCTCGCTGGCATCCAGTCGCAGCATCGGCTGCACTTCCCGCACGCCGAGCTCGGCAAACAGCTCGCGCATCTGCTCGCCCCCGCCGCAGTAGGTGTCGCCATAGCTCGAATCGCCCAGGGCCAGCACCGCGCCCGGCAAACCGCGCCACTCGCCCGGCAGTACATCGCGAATCGTGCTGTACAGCGGCATCAGGTTGTCGGGCAGCTCACCCATCCCGGTGGTCGAGGTCACCGCCAGCAGCGCCTGCGGCGCAAAACCGCGCAGATCCTCAAGGGTGGCACGCGCCGCATGCCAGGCGTCGAACCCGGCAGCCTTGAGCAAGGATTCGGCATGACGGGCGACTTCTTCGGCGGTGCCATACACCGAGCCTGAAATAATGGCGACTTTCATCAGGAGAGGATTCCGAAACTGAGTGAAAACGTAGGATACTACCATTCAACAGTGGCAAAAGGCCGCTCCACTTGACTCCCATGGCCAGGAACATGATCAACGCGCAACTGCTACACGCCATGATCGACGCGTCGAACGACGGCATCGTGGTCGCCGAACAGGAAGGTGACGACACCATCCTGATCTACGTGAACGCAGGCTTCGAACGCCTCACCGGATACGCGCGCGACGAGATCCTCTACCAGGACTGCCGCTTCCTCCAGGGCGACGATCGCGACCAACTGGGCCGCGCCCGCATTCGCAAGGCCCTGGCCGAAGGCCGGCCGTGTCGCGAGGTACTGCGCAACTACCGCAAGGACGGCAGCGGGTTCTGGAACGAACTGTCGATCACCCCGGTGTACAACGAGGCTGATCAACGCACCTATTTCATCGGCATCCAGAAGGATGTCAGCCGTCAGGTCGAACTCGAACGCGAGCTGGCCGACGCACACACCCGACTGGCCGGGCAACCATCCGTCCAATGACCTGAACCAAACGCCCCGGGCACAGTCCATGGCAATGAAGAACCCACCGACGACGCCCGACCCGAGTCCGATCATGCAAGCAGACGCCCTCCTTACTCAGGATGAGCTGGATTTCATTCAGGACATGCAGCACACGCCCCAATTGAACCTGGCCGACCCCACCTCGAGCCTGCTGGTCAATGGCGACCGTCGTCTGCAGCAATTGCTCACCCGCCTGGTGGCCAACGAGCAGGTCACCCTGCAGGCGCAATTCAACAACCAGCAGATCAGCATTCCCCTGCAACTGGTAGAAGACGAGTTCCACGCCCTGCACCTGCAACTGGGCTCACCGGAAATCTACGAAGACGGCCCGATGCTGCGGCCCTGGCGCCTGTCGCTGGACCAGCCGGCCGCACTGGTCGACGCCCGCGGCACTCAGAGCGAGCTGTGGGTGCGCGATATCTCGTTCAAAGGGGTACTGCTGCAAGTGAACGGCCAGGCCCAGGCGCCCAGCCACTTCGAGCTGTTCTTCGCCCCACCGGGCATCGAGCCGATCGGGCTGCACGGCACGCTGCGCCGCCGCATCGGTCCGGACCTGGCGGCCTACGACCTCAGCCACAGCCCAGACGACGAAATCGACCGCCTGCGTGAGTACATTCTCCAGGCCCACCGCAAGGCGCACCCAGAGTTGCACGCTCAGGTATCGATCTGACCGGCGAGGAACTGGCGCAACCGCTGTTTCATCGACACCCCGTGGGCGCCCAGACAGCCTACCGGCCCGCCCTCTAGATTGTCCTGAGCCATTTCGGCGGTCTCGCCCGCCAGGAACAGCGGGCAGTTCACCCGCTGCGCCAGGCGTGCCAGGCGCTTGTCCAGGTCATTGGCCGGGCGATGGTTGTCGAACAGCACCAGTGCATCCGGCGCCAACCGCTCGCAGACCAACGCCAGCTCTTCGACAGGCTGCCCCGACGCCAGCACCGTGACCGCCACCTCGTCACTGCTCAGCAGCAGCCCCGCCACCAGCAACTCGAGTTCCTGGCATTCTGCCGACAACGGTGACACCAGTATCCGGCGGCTCTTGGGCTCACGTGCCAGTTGCAGGCGCAACAGCACCCGCGCGCGCAGGAACTGGTCGAGGAACAACCACTCGCTGGCCTGCCCATACCCCGCCTGGCTGGCGCGCAGGGCCTGCCATACCGGCATGAACACCTCACCGAAGACCTGCTCCAGCGCATGGCTGGCAAACACCTGCTCGAACAACCGCCCCAACTGCGCGGCATCGAACTGGCGCACGGCCTCGCGCACCTGGGCCTGCCAGCGTGAGCGGTCGCCGACCGTGCTTCCGGCCCAGGCCCCCTCCGCCGGACCCTGGCTACGCGCCAGGATACTGCCGACCTTGCTCACCGCGACGCCACGGCGCAGCCAACCCAGGATACTGTCGATGGCGTCGATGTCGGCCTGCGAATACAGACGATGGCCACTCTCGGTGCGGGTCGGCTGGATCAGCCCATAGCGGCGCTCCCAGGCACGCAGAGTCACCGGGTTGACGCCAGTCAGGCGCGACACTTCGCGGATCGGAAACAGCTCCTGATGCACCAGCCCATGTGCGATCAGGGCACTCGCTTGTGGCTCTTTCATGAGCGTGACAACTCTGTCTCGTAGATGTGTGACGGCCATTCTACGCCGGTATCGGCCAGGGGTCAGCGCAACCTTGCGGTCACAACACTGACCGGTCACGAAATATACGCGATAATCCGCGCCCGATTCTTGCATCCACGCCTGCGTCGCCCACCACCCCGGGCACAGGCCAAGGGGCCGGCTACCCGCCAGCCCCGTCGTAAGGAGATACACGATGTCTACCGCACCCGTCACCCTGATGGTGTCGCGCCGCGCCGCCCATGGACGCTACCAGGACCTGCTGGCCTGGCTCCATGAAGGCGAGCAACTGGCCACCGACTTCCCCGGCTACCTGGGCTCGGGCATCCTCGCGCCGCCCGCTGACAGCGACGCCTTCCAGATCATCTTTCGCTTCAACGACGAACGGACCCTGCACGCCTGGGAACATTCCGCCTCGCGACGCGCCTGGCTGCAGCGTGGCGATGGCCTGTTCGAGCGCCCCGAAGAGCGGCGCTTCAGCGGCATCGACGCCTGGTTCGGCACCGAAACGGTGCATAAACCGCCGCGCTGGAAGCAGGCTACCGCCATCTGGCTGGCGTTCTTCCCGGTGTCGCTGCTGTTCAACCTGTTGTTCGGCCACTGGCTGGCACCGCTGGACCTGCTGCCCCGGGTACTGCTGAGCACCCTGGTGCTGACGCCGCTGATGGTTTACCTGTTCATTCCGTTGTCCACCCGCCTGCTGGCCGGCTGGCTCAATCCCCCGGCGCGCCCGGCGTCACGGCGCCGCGAAGGGTTGCGCAGCCGCTGAGGAGCGGGCTCGCAAGCCCGCGCAGTTCGGGTATGCTGGGGCACGAACGAACAGACGAACAGACTGCCCCGAACATGAACAGCCCTATCCTCATCACCGGAGCCAGCCAGCGCGTCGGGCTGGCCCTGGCCCAGGCGCTGGCCAAGGCCGGCCATCAGGTGGTCAGCGCCAGCCGTAGCCTTCATGCGCAGGCCGCACACCCGAACATCATCCAGTTCCAGGCCGACCTCACCCGCGAGGCCGACCGCTTGGCGCTGATCGAACACCTGCAGCACAACTATGATGGCCTGCGCGCGATCATCCACAACGCCTCGCTGTGGCTGGACGACGACCTGCAGAGCCTCGACACCATGTTCCGCCTGCACGTCGAGGCGCCCTACCACCTCAACCTGGCGCTGGGCGAACACCTGGCCAAGGTCGAGAAGGCCGACATCATCCACATCTGCGACGAAACCTCCTCGCGCGGCAGCAAGAGCCATATCGGCTATGCCGCAACCAAGGCCGCGCTGCAGAACATGGTGCTGTCGTTCGCCGAAAAGTACGCGCCCAAGGTGCGCGTCAACGGTATCCTGCCGGGCCTGCTGATCCTGAAGGAAGGCGGCGACGAACAGTACCGCCGGCAGACCCTGAAAAAGGCCCTGCTGGAATTCGAGCCGGGTGCGCAGCCGCTGATCGAGGCGGTGATGTTCCTGCTGCAAAGCCAGTACAGCACCGGCAGCCAGGTGGTCATCAACGGTGGCCGCCATCTGAAGAACCGCATGACCTGAGGTAAGCCCCATGACTGAGCAACAACAGCTCGAACTCGAAGCCGCCGCGTTCCGGCGCCTGGTCGATCACCTGCAAAAGCGTACCGACGTGCAGAACATCGACCTGATGAACCTCTCCGGCTTCTGCCGCAACTGCCTGTCCAAGTGGTACAAGGCCGCCGCTGACGAGCGCCAGGTCGAGCTGAGCCTGGACGACGCCCGCGAAGCGGTGTACGGCATGCCCTACGCCGAGTGGAAAGCCCAATACCAGAAAGAAGCCAGCGCCGAGCAGCAAGCGGCGTTCGAACAAGGAAAACCCCGTGACTGACCTGAACACCCTGCGCAACAGCCTCGCCAGCGGCGAACACGTTTTTGCCGACACCCTGGGCTTCATCGCCGCCAACTACAGCTACCAGCCCCAAGCCTTCAACAACGGCGGCGTGGAAAACGCAGCCGGGCAAAACGAAGGTTCGTGCAAGACCCTGGGCCTGGCCCTGCTGGAAGGGCTGAGCGATGAGGAAGCGCTGCTGGCCTTTGGCGAACACTACCGCAGCGTGCTCGCCACCCCCGAGGGCAGCGACCATGGCAACATTCGCGCGCTGATCAAGCACGGCCTGGCTGGCGTGCAGTTCGCAGGGCAGCCGCTGACCCGCAACGCCTGAAGCAAGGCTGCTCACGAAGCGGCCGCCGGAGTCGGCGAGCGTTCGCTCGACTGATTTTCGCCCGCTTCACGACGCCAGGGCCGCTCCGGCAGCTAGACGATGCCGGCGCGGCCTTGTACTGCAAAGCAGCGCCCAGCATGATTTCGCCGACCGCCCTTTTGTTGCCCGAAGGACTTGCCCGAATGCCTCCAGCGCCTAGCATCCCCTTCCGTCAGGCCATGCTGTTCTGGCTCAAGCTCGGTTTCATCGGATTCGGCGGCCCGGCCGGGCAGATCGCCCTGATGCACCGGGAAATCGTCGAACGCCGCCGCTGGCTCAGCGAGTCGCGGTTTCTCCACGCCCTGAACTACTGCATGCTGCTGCCAGGCCCCGAGGCCCAGCAACTGGCCACCTACCTTGGCTGGCTGATGCACCGCACCTGGGGCGGGATCCTTGCCGGGACACTGTTCATCCTGCCTTCGCTGTTCATTCTGATCGGCCTGTCCTGGGTCTATATCACCCAGGGGCAGCAACCTCTGGTCGTCGGCCTGTTCTATGGCCTCAAGCCCGCGATCACCGCCATTGTCGTGCAGGCGACCTGGCGCATCGGCTCCCGGGTGCTGCACAACGCGGCATTGTGGGGCATCGCGCTGGCAGCCTTCGTCGCCCTGTTCGGGCTGGGCCTGCCGTTTCCGCTGATCGTGCTGGGCGCGGGGCTGGTCGGCTATCTCGGCGGACGCTGGCGGCCGCAGCTGTTTCAGACCACTCGTGCCAACACTGAAACCCCCAACGACGAAGCCCCACTGGCCCAGCCAGCCCATACCCGCCTGCACTGGCCGCGCCTGTTCGGGCTGCTGGCCTGCGGTGCAGCGCTGTGGTGCCTGCCGATGGCCGCACTGACGCTGCTGTTCGGCTGGCAAGGCAGCTTCACTCAAATGGCATGGTTCTTCACCAAGGCAGCACTGCTCACCTTCGGCGGAGCCTACGCGGTGCTGCCCTACGTGTATCAGGGGGCTGTCGATCATTACGGCTGGCTGACGCCCACACAGATGATCGACGGCCTGGCATTAGGCGAAAGCACACCCGGCCCGCTGATCATGCTGGTGGCGTTCGTCGGCTTCGTCGGCGGCTACGTGCAGGCACAGTTCGGTGCCGACCATGCATTCCTGGCTGGAGCCCTGGCGGCATGCCTGGTCACCTGGTTCACCTTCCTGCCCTCGTTCCTGTTCATCCTGATCGGTGCCCCCCTGGTGGAGCGCACACGCAGGCAATTGCACTTCACTGCGCCGCTGACGGCGATCAGCGCCGCCGTGGTGGGGGTGATCCTGAACCTCGCGCTGTTCTTCGCCTATCACGTGTTCTGGCCGCATGGGTTCGCTGCCGGGATCGACGGGCTGGCGCTGGGGATCGCGCTGCTAGCGGCGGTGGGGCTACTGGTGTTGCGCAGGAGTATGCTGGAAGTGCTGATTGCCTGCGCCCTGGCAGGTCTGCTGGCGGTGTTGTACGGGCATGTGATCTGAGCCCGATCAGCTAAGGCGTTGCCCCGGCATCCCCTCCGACAGCACACCATCACGCAACCACTCCAGCGCTATCGGCCACAGGCTCGCCCGAAAGCGATCATGGAAAAACGCAAAATGCCCGACCTCCTGCTCGCCGATATCAACAGGCGATATGCGCAGATGGCGAGGTTGGGCATGGTCCAGATAGCCCAGCAACCGCTCCGTCGCCGCCACGGTGCCGAAGGGATCGTCGCTCAGGCTCACCGCCAGGGCCGCAGCCTGAACCTGGGCGAAGGGCCGCGCCTGCAGCAGCCGTCCACTGGGCCGATGTTCATAGCGCGGTGCCGGCGTGCTCCAGTCACGCACCACCCCGGCCGGGGTGTCTTCCATCCAACCCAGGCGCTTGCCGGGGAAATAGCCTAGCAGCCGGGTCAGCAATGGCATCACCACATGCCACTTGCCCACCATCCGCCAGCGCCCTTCGGCCGCATAGTCACGCCAGTAGGCAAACTGTGCCCCGACCATCACCAGCCGCCGCACCTGCCCGGCCGAGGGCGCCAGGCCGGTTGCCCAGCCACCGAAGCTGTGCCCCACCACATTCACCGGCTGCCCGGGGAATTCGCTGGCAGCGCGCTGCAGGATGGCCTCGAAGTCCAGGCAGCCCCAGTCGCTCCAAGACGCCTGGAAACCGCGCAACGATGCCGGGCGAGACTCGCCGATACCACGGTAGTCGTAGCTCAGCACATCAAAGCCGTGGGCGAACAGGTAGTCGGCAAAGCGGGCGTAGTAGCGGCAGCGCACCGAGGTGGCCGCGTTGATGATCACCAGCGGGCGCTGGGGGTCGGGTTCGGCGTGGCGCCACTGGAAACCGCCGAGGCTGTAGCCGTCGGCGGCTTCATGGCGAAAGGCAGTCGCAGGTTGGGGCAGGCTGCTCATGGTGGGCTCCCTGCGCCGTCGCGCCGGGAGGCGGGCGGCGTTTTTTGTCATCCGCCCACGCTAGCAAATTTTTCGCTGGCTGTACCGGCCTCAGGTGGTCGGCAACGCCCGCGCCACTCCAGGCTTGCGCAGCACCTCCAGCCGCGAACCTTCATAACGCGTTTCGCGGAACAGCTTCCAGCGCCCGAACAGGCCATACACATGCATCACCCGCCCCTGCTCGTGATAGCCCATGCGCAGGTGCAGCTTCATGGCCGGCACGTTGTGCGTCTCCACCACATCCACCACCTTGCGGCAGCCCTTGGCATGCATGGCGTTCCACAGCTCGACCTGAGCGGTGACCGACAACTCGCTGCCAAAGTAGCGCCGGGTCATCTCGCCGCCGAACTCGAAGAACTCGCCAGGCTTCACCGGAAAGGTGCAGCCGTAATAGTGCTTGTCGTGGTAGTCGACCACGCTCGCCCAGATGAAGGCTACCGCGTCACCGTGCTCGTCCAGGTACATGTGCCCGGTATGGCCATCAGCGGCCAGTTCGCGCATGGTTTCCACGCGATCGCCGAAATAGCGCGCAAAGGCGTCGGCATTGGCGGTGGTGATTTCCACCAGGGTGACCGGCGGATGTTCCTTGAGTTTGTGAGGCGGAACGGGAGTGACCAGGTCGCGTTCCATCCACAGCAATTCCCAGTGGAAGAATACGTAGCGTTCGACCAGGGTCTTGAAAGTACGCTTGAGACCCTTCTGGCGGATCCGTTCTTGTAGTTTTTGCAATGCGCGCATGCTGCCTCCCCGGCCCAGGCGAGATTGCCGGACCAATAGCTGCTGTATAGATCAGGGAGAAAGCGGCCATAGCAAAGGGCCAGCTGAGGATTTGTTGCAGAATGTTAACAAGCCCACGGAGGGAACCGCGCAACCGGGACAAACGGCTGCGCGGTCAAGGGCTTGCTTACAGCTCGACGCAGTCGAACCGTACGTCGGTGGCCACGTCTTCGTCGTAGTTGACGTCAGCGCGCTCGAAACCGAACAGGTTGAGGAACTGCTTCTTGTAACCGGCGTAGTCGGTCAGTTCGAACAGGTTCTCGGTGGTGACCTTGGGCCACATGGCCTTGCAGGCGTCCTGCACGTCGTCGCGCAGTTCCCAGTCATCCAGACGCAGGCGAGCCTTTTCGTCCACTTCGGCCGGAGCACCATCGGCGCGGTACATGCGGTCGCGGAACATGCGGTCCAGCTGGTCCTGGGTGCCTTCGTGAACGCCTTTCTCCTGCATGATCTTGAAGACCATCGACAGGTACAGCGGCATCACCGGAATGGCCGAGCTGGCCTGGGTGACCACCGACTTGAGCACGGCGACGTTGGCGCCGCCCTTCACTTCACCGGCCAGCTTCTTGTCCAGGCGCAGGGCGGTTTCGTCCAGGTCCTGCTTGGCCTGGCCCAGGGCGCCGTGCCAGTAGATCGGCCAGGTGATTTCGGTGCCGATGTAGCTGAAGGCCACGGTGCGCGCGCCTTCGGCGAGCACGTCGGCGCCGGCCAGGGCGTCGATCCACAGCTGCCAGTCCTGGCCACCCATGACGGTGACGGTGTCGGCGATTTCCTGCTCGGTGGCCGGCTCGATGCTGGCCTCGATGATGGTGTCCTTGTTGGTGTCGATGGCGGTCGACTTGTACGGCTGGCCGATCGGCTTGAGCGCCGAGCGGATCAGCTCGCCGGTCTGCGGCAGCTTGCGTACGGGCGAGGCCAGGGAGTAGATGACCAGGTCGACCTTGCCACCCATCTCGTTCTTGATCAGCTCGATCACCTTGGCGCGGGCTTCGTCGGAGAAGGCGTCACCGTTGATCGACTTGCTGTACAGACCCTCGGCCTTGGCGAACTTGTCGAAGGCGGCGGCGTTGTACCAGCCTGCAGTGCCGGCCTTGGTCTCGGTGCCCGGCTTCTCGAAGAACACGCCCAGAGTGTCGGCCTTGAAGCCGAAGGCGGCGGTGATGCGTGCTGCCAGGCCGTAGCCGCTGGAGGCGCCGATCACCAGGACTTTCTTCGGACCATCCTCGCGCACGCCCAGCTTGCGGGTGGCTTCGATCTGGTCACGGACGTTGAGCTCGCAGCCCTTCGGGTGAGTCGTGGTGCAGATGAAACCGCGTACCTTGGGATGAATGATGGCCAATGTCTGTACCTCGTCAGGTTTATGCTGGGGAAACGCCGCAGGGGCGATTCCGATTGATCAGAGGGTGAGACTACCCCCGCAAGTCATCCGACACATATTACGGGGTCAAGGGCCCGAGCAAAACCCGAATCCGAAAGCGACTCGCTCCCTGTAGGAGCGACCTTGTGTCGCGATCGGGCGCGAAGCGGCCGTAAACCAGGCGGCCGAGGTATTCCTCACAGATCGCGGAGCCTGGTTTTACGGCCGCTTCGCGCCCGATCGCGGCACAAGGCCGCTCCTACACAGGGACGGGTGGGGCCAGGGGCTCCAAGGCTGCGCGCAACCACGCCAGAAACTGCCGCGCCAGCGGATCGTCCTGGCTATCGCGGTGCACCAGGCAGCTCCACGCCGGGCCGCGCACGCGCTGCGCCGACAACGCTTGCAAGCGCCCTTCGTCGACCAGCCGCTGGGCCAGTAACTGGCTGACCAACGCAATCCCCAGCCCCTCTCCCGCCGCATCCAGCAGCAGCCCCGGATCGGAAAAATTCAGCCCCTTGCCCTGCTGCCCCACCGCTTCGCCGCCCTCCAGTTGCCAGTGGCTCCAGTCCATTTCCCGTTCGCCATGCAAGGTGGTGCGCCCGGTCTCGGGCAAGGCGGGATGACAGGCGGGGTACAGACGGTCCTGATGCAATACGCTGAAACTGCACTCGGCCTGCGGGCCAAGGTCGTCGCGGATCGCCAGGTCGATGGTCTGGCTGCTCATGTCCGGCGCATCGAAACTGGTGAACAGCCACAGGTCTACCTCCGGGCAGCGCGCATGGAAGTCGGCCAGGCGCGGCAACAGCCAGTGCCGGGCGAAGGCCGGAGTGGTGTTGACCACCAGTTGGTTGGGCTTGCGGTACTGGTCCAGCCGGCGGATGCCTACAGCCAGTTGTTGCAGCATGACCTGCGCGGTGCTGAGCAGGTCATGGCCCGCATCGGTGAGGCTGACACTGCGCCCGGTCCGGTGGAACAGCGGTTGCTCCAGGTAGCTTTCCAGGCTGCGGATCTGCTGGCTGATCGCCGACTGGGTAAGGTTCAGGGCTTCGGCGGCCTTGTGAAAACTGCCCAGGCGGGCAGCGGCTTCAAAGCCTCGCAGGGCATTCAGGGGCGGCCAGTGCTTGAGCATGATCGATAAGCCTTTCTAATCAGAAGTACGCTAAATCTATCGTTAGTCCACGCCGCTTCATAGCCATATCATGGACACCAACACCCGCGACGGCGGGCTTCGTTGATAAAAATCACTAATACATTGGAGCTAACCATGGACCTGTCCATCGCCAGCGGCTGGCGCATGCCCGCCGAATGGGCCCGCCACGCCGCCACCTGGATGATCTGGCCGCACAACCAAGGCTTGTGGGAGGCCGGTTGGCGCGTGACCTTGGCCGACGTACAGCGTGACTACGCCCGGGTCGCCAGCGCCATCGCCCGTTTCGAGCCGGTGAAGATGATCGTCGCGCCGTCCGCCATGGCCAGCGCCCGCGCCCTGTGCGGCGCCGGTATCGAGCTGATCGAACTGGCCGTGGACGACAGCTGGTGCCGCGACAGCGGGCCGACCTTCATCACTCACCCGCAACACGGCCTGGCCGGCCTGAGCTGGCGCTTCAACGCCTGGGGTGGCAAGTCCGAGCACGGCCTGGACCGCAGCCTCGGTCGGCGCATCCTCGACCACCTGGGCCTGGAAGGCTTCAGCACGCCGCTGTGCAACGAAGGCGGCGCCATTCACGTGGACGGCGAAGGCACCCTGATCACCACCGAGTCGGTGCTGCTCAACCCCAACCGCAACCCCGGCCTGAGCAAGGCTGACTTCGAGGAGTGCTTCGCCCGCCTGCTGGGCATCCGCAAGACCATCTGGCTACCAGGCGACCCGCATTACGTCACCGGTGACATGACCGATGGCCACGTCGACGGCGTCTGCGCCTTCGCCCGGCCCGGCGTGCTGCTGGTCGATGCCACCCACGAACAGGGCTCGGTCTACGCCGACGTCGCCCGGGAAAACCGTCGCGCCCTGGAACTGGCCAGCGATGCCCAGGGTCGGCGCTTCGAGCTGCTCGACCTGTTCGAGGCCAGCGCCGCAGTGGATAAAGACGCCGAAGTGTTCTGCGCCTCCTACACCAACTTCTACCTGGCCAACGGCGCAGTGATCATGCCTGCCTATGGCATCGACGCCGACCAGGCCGCCGCTCGTCAGTTGGCCCAGGCCTTCCCCGACCGCGAGATCGTGCCGGTGCGTATCGACCACATCGCCCACGGGGGCGGTGGCATTCACTGCATCACCCAGCAACAGCCGGCCTGGCCTGTAGCGGAGGACCGCCCATGAGCCTGCTGCGCATCGCCACCACGCAGATGAGCTGCGACTGGAACCTTGCCGCCAACCTCGACCGCGCCGAGCAACTGGTGCGCCAGGCCGCCGCCCAGGGCGCGCAGGTGATCCTGCTGCAGGAGCTGTTCGCCACGCCGTACTTCTGCATCGAGCAGTGCCACAGCCACCAGGCGCTGGCCCAGGACTACCACGACAGCCCGCTGCTGCGCCGCTTCGCCGCGCTGGCCAAAGAGTTGGGCGTAGTGCTGCCGCTGAGCTGGTACGAGCGCGCCGGCAACGCCTTCTTCAATTCGCTGACCGTGGCCGACGCCGACGGCCGCCTGCTCGGGGTCTACCGCAAGACCCACATCCCCAACGCCATCGGTTACCAGGAAAAGGAATATTTCAGCCCCGGCGACACCGGTTTCAAGGTCTGGGACACCGCCTTCGGCCGCCTGGGCATCGGCATCTGCTGGGACCAGTGGTTCCCCGAAACCGCGCGTTGCCTGGCGCTGCTGGGCGCCGAGGTGCTGTTGTTCCCGACCGCCATCGGCTCGGAGCCGGGCGCCGCCGAACTGGACTCACGCGACCACTGGCAGATGGCGATGCGCGGCCATGCCGCAGCCAACCTGCTGCCGGTGGTGGCCGCCAACCGAATTGGCCAGGAAGTGGCACGCAGTGACGAGCAACTGTCGATGCGCTTCTACGGCTCCTCGTTCATCTGCGACCACAAGGGCGCGATGCTCGCCGAAGCCGATCGCGACAGCAGTGGCGTGTGGCTGCACGACCTGGACCTGGCACGCATGCGCGAAGACCGCCTGAGCTGGGGCATCTACCGCGACCGCCGTCCCGAAATGTACGCACCGTTGATGACCCTCGACGGCCGCACCTTACAACCGACGAGGGCCTGAGCCATGCCACGCCGTCCATCACAACTGTTCGCCGCCCTCGCCCTGGCCTGCTGCGCCTCCGTCGCCCAGGCGCAGCAGGAAGCCCTACGCCTGTACAACTGGGCCGACTATTTTGCCGAGGACACCCTCAAGCGCTTCACCGCCGAAACCGGCATCCCGGTGATCTACGACGTCATGGACAGCAGCGAGGTGCTCGAGGCCAAGCTGATGTCCGGGCGCAGCGGCTACGACCTGGTATTTCCCGGCGATACCGTGGCCGAGCGCCTGATGCGCGCCGGCAGCCTGCAACCGCTCGACCGCCAGCAACTGACCGCGCTGGACGACATCGACCCCGGCCTGCGCGCCCTGCACGCGCGCTACCCCAAGGCCAGCCAGGCGACGGTGCCCTATACCTGGGGCACCATCGGCCTGACCTTCAACGCGGCGAAGATCCGCGAGCGCATGCCCGACGCCCCGCTGGACAGCCTCGACCTGCTGTTCAAACCAGAGCTGGCGGTCAAGTTCGCCGACTGCGGTATCTCGATGATCGATTCACCCGACGAAGTGCTCGCCGTGGTGCTCCATTACCTGGGCCGAGAGCCGCGCAGTGCCAAGCGCGAAGACCTGGCCGCCGCCAGCGAGCTGCTGAAAGGCATCCGCCCCTACGTGCGCAAGCTGCAGTCGCAGCCGGTGACCGAGCTGGTCAACGAGAACACCTGTCTGTCGCTGGGCTACAGCGGCGACGTGATCCAGGCCCAGCGCACCGCCGAGGCCGCAGGCAAGGCCATCGACTTCCAATACCGCGTGCCGCGCGAAGGCACCACGGTGTGGATGGACACCATGGCGATCCCCGCCGATGCACGCCATCCGGAGTATGCCTATCGTTTCATCAACTTCGTCATGCGTCCGGAAAACATGGCTGCGATCAGCACTTTCACCGGCTACCCCACGGCAAGCGCCAAGGCCCGCCTGCGGGTGGACGCGCGCATGCGCGACAACCCCGACATCTACCTCGATGCCGCCACCTATGCCCGGCTGATTCCGGGCAAGGATATTCCCCAGGCCGACATGCGTGCGCGCATGCGTGTCTGGACCCGTTTCAAGACTGCCCAGGACTGACCCATGCCGACCCGCCGTACCTTTCTCCAGCACCTGTCGATCGCCGCCGGCCTCGGCGCCGTCGCAAGCATCGGCCTGCCATTGGGCCGCACCCGCGCCAGCGAGGCGGGCCGCTGGTTCATGCCCGACGAGGGCGAGCCGCAGCAGCGCGCCTACCTGGCTTTCGGCGCCCAGGACGCGATCTGGGAAGACTTCACCGAAGACGTGCAGGCTGCGTTGGGCCGCATCGCCCGGGCCATTGCGCTCTACCAGCCGGTGACGGTGTTCTGCCGCGCCAGCGAGCGTGACATTGCCCAAGAGCACTGCGGCAGCCACAACGTCACCTATGTCGAAACCGAGCTGGACGACATCTGGATGCGCGACATCGGCGCCACCTTCGTGGTCGACGACGATGGCGAGCTGGGCGCGGTGGATTTCAATTTCAACGGCTGGGGCGGCAAGCAACAGCACCGCTACGACGCGAAGCTGGCCAGGCAGGTGGCCACGCGGGCGAACGCGGCCTACCAGCGCAGCGAGCTGGTTGGCGAAGGCGGTGGTATCGAGGTCGATGGCCATGGCACCGGGATCATGACCGAGAGCAGCTGGATCAACGCCAACCGCAACCCCGGCTGGAACAAGGCCGAGGTCGAGCAGGAACTCAAGGCGCGCCTGGGCCTGCGCAAGATCATCTGGCTGCCGGGCATCAAGGGCAAGGACATCACCGACGCGCATGTGGACTTCTATGCGCGCTTCGTGCGCCCCGGCGTGGTGCTGGCCAACCTCGATACCGACCCCGATTCGTATGACCACGCCGTGACGCTGCGGCATCTGGAGATACTCAAGCAAGCCACCGATGCCGAGGGTCGGGCGTTGCAGGTGCACACCGTGTCGCCGCCGCTGAATCCACGCAAGAACGCGTTCAACAGGGGCAACCCGGATTTCGCGGCGGGGTATATCAATTATTTCGTGATCAACGGCGCGGTCATCGCTCCGCAGTTCGGTGATCGCGAGGCCGATGAAAAGGCCCGGGCGTTGTTGGCCGAGTTGTATCCGGATCGGGACGTGGTGCAGTTGGATATCGATGCCATCGCGGCAGGGGGTGGCGGCATCCATTGTGTGACCAGCCATTGTCCAGCGGTGTGAGTACCGGCCCTATCGCGGGGCAAGCCCGCTCCCACAAGGACGTCGCTGCACCCGAATACATCGGGGGCTTTAGGAGCGGGCTTGCGGGCCGGCACAGACACCCTATTCATTTGCAAACCCGATCAATCACAAAGAAAAACAAACTTCTCAAATGAGCCCCGGGCAGTGATGCTGTCGCGATCCACTTCGCCTTCCGGAGAACAACAATGAACGAAGTCGCCATCGTCGCCGCCACCCGCACTGCCATCGGCAGTTTCCAGGGCACCCTGGCCAATGTCTCGGCCATCGACCTCGGCGCTGCGGTGATCAAGCGCCTGCTGGAGCAGACTGGCCTCGACCCTGCGCAAGTCGACGAGGTGATCCTCGGCCAGGTGCTGACCGCAGGCGCCGGCCAGAATCCCGCCCGCCAGGCTGCGGTCAAGGCCGGCCTGCCCCACGCAGTACCGGCGCTGACCCTGAACAAGGTCTGTGGCTCGGGCCTCAAGGCCCTGCATCTGGCGGCCCAGGCGATCCGCTGCGGCGACGCCGAGGTGGTGATCGCCGGCGGCCAGGAGAGCATGAGCCTGGCGCCCTACGTGCTGCCATCGGCCCGCACCGGCCAGCGCATGGGCCACGGCCAACTGGTCGATACCATGATCACCGACGGCCTGTGGGACGCCTTCAACGACTACCACATGGGCATCACCGCCGAGAACCTGGCGGACAAGTACGCCATCACCCGCGAACAGCAGGATGCCTTTGCCGCCGAGTCCCAGCGCAAGGCGGTGGCCGCTATCGAAGGCGGTCGGTTCAAGGATGAGATCACCCCGATTCACATCCCGCAGAAAAAAGGCGAGGCGCTGGTGTTCGACACCGACGAGCAACCTCGCCCGGGCACCAGCACCGAATCGCTGGGCAAGCTGCGCGCCGCCTTCAAGAAAGACGGCAGCGTCACCGCTGGCAATGCCTCGAGCCTCAACGACGGCGCCGCTGCCGTGCTGCTGATGAGCGTCGACAAGGCCAAGGCCCTGGGCCTGCCGGTGCTGGCCAAGATCACCGGCTACGCCAGTGCCGGTGTGGATCCGGCAATCATGGGCATCGGCCCGGTCTCGGCGACCCAGCGCTGCCTGCAGAAGGCTGGCTGGCAGCTGGCCGACCTGGACCTGATCGAGGCCAACGAGGCCTTCGCTGCACAGGCCCTGGCTGTGGGCAAGGAGCTGGCGTGGGATGCGGCAAAGGTCAACGTCAACGGCGGCGCCATCGCCCTTGGCCACCCGATCGGCGCCTCGGGTTGCCGGGTGCTGGTGACCCTGCTGCACGAGATGATCAAGCGCGATGCGAAGAAGGGCCTGGCGACGCTGTGCATCGGTGGCGGCCAAGGTGTCGCGTTGACGATCGAGCGATGAGTCGGTGGTGAGTCCTGCGCAGGCGAGCCCGCGAAGCACTCACCGCTAATCTCAGAATCTGTCATCCAGAATCGCCGGCAAGCTCAGTTCCCTGACAAAGCTGGCCGGCGACAGTGACAGGACCATCCTGACCACCTGCACCACATCGTGCACCGGTATCAGTGCCCCTTCACCACGCTGTGCAGCGTCTGCAACCGGCACCTCCAGGCCATCCTCGGTATTGAGATAGCCGAGGTTCAGGCAGGTCACCCCAAGACGCCGATCGCGGTAGCCCTCACGCAGAGCGTCGGCGATGCCTTGCAGGGCGAATTTGCTGGCACCGAACGTCACCTCCGGACGCCCGCTGCGCGGCAGGCCCGAAGTCGAGCCCGTCAGCAGGATGCGTGGGTGCTGGCTTTGCAGCAACAGGGGCAGCAGATGTTTGATCAGCAGGATGGTCGCCGTGATGTTGCAACCGATCATGGTTTCAATCTGGGCATCCTGGTCGTCGAGAAAATCGTAGGCGGGGTCGAAGGCCAGGGGCTCCCAGATGCCCAGGTTGTAGATCAGCGTGTCGACGCCTTGGTCAGCCACCGCCTCGGTGATGGTGGCGACGGCGGCTGCGGGGTGAGCGAGGTCGGCTTCGATCCAGCGGGTGTCGATACCAGCGACGGCGGGGACATGCGGGGGGATGGCGCAGGCGACGCCGATCAGGGTGTCACCGGGGTTGCCCAGGCCTTGCATCAAAGCCTTGCCCAGCCCTTTGCTGGCGCCGATTACCAGGGTCTTCATCAATAACTCCATTTATCGAGGTTTGGGGAAAGAGGCCGGGACAGCGGTGACCTTTTCGCGGGCAAGCCCGCTCCCACAGGTACTCCACAGTCTTCAGGGCCGCGGGGCCTGTAGGAGCGGGCTTGCCCGCGAAAAGGCCCCCGCCAAAACCAGATTCGCTCCACAGAGCGCAGCATCCAAGCAGCCCACCAGCTCGATGACAAAGCCCGGCTTGTATCCAGATGTAAACCGCGCCGCGTGTCTGTTTCAGATCAATGCCGTACGCTTGCAGACAACCCACTGCGCCCCAATCCAGCCACACTGCCATCCTGCCCGCACCCGGTACCCACCATGAGCCTGCTCAGACAAGCCCTGAACGACCAATCCTTCGTCTGCATCATGGAGTTCGTCCCCAAGCCTTCTGCCCAGCGCTTCGCGGCGCTGGAGAGCATCATGGCGCGTGCGCAGTTGTGTGGTTGGCCACTGGCGGTGTCCATCGCCGACCGGGTCGGCAGTGCGCTCGACATGTCGCCGCTCGACGCCTGCCGCAGCTTCGATACACCGGTCCCGACCCTGCTGCATTTCTCCGGCAAGGACCGCGAGCGCCAGGACCTGCTCGCCCAGTTGCCGCGCATGGACGCCGCTGGCCTGGACCAGCTCCTGTTGCTGACCGGCGACCGCCTGCCCGGCCACATGCCGGGCCAGCGTCCGGTGCGTTACCTCGAATCCGTCGCAGCCCTGCAGATCGTGCGCCAGGCGCGCCCCGACTGGCTACTCGGTGCAGCACTGAACCCGTTCAAATACCGCGAGGAAGAAGGCGGCGCGCAGTACTTCAAGGCCGAAAAGAAGCTCGCCGCCGGCGTCGACTTCTTCATCCTGCAACTGGGCTTCGACTTCCAGAAATACCGCGAGGCCATGCACTGGATGCAGCGCCAGCCCACGCCTCGGCCCCTGCTCGCCTGCATCATGGGGCTGACCGATGGCCGCGCCGGGATGCTCGAGCATGTGGCGGGTGTCACCGTCAGCCCCGCGATGCGCGCGCTGCTCGCCGCCGAGGCAGCGGTGTCCAAGGCCCACGCCCGGCAGCGCGCCACCGAGCGCCTGGCCCTGCAGATCATCGGCCTGCGCCTGCTGGGTTACGCCGGGATCAACCTCTCCGGCGTGCACGAACTCGAACAGTTTCTCGAACTGGAACAAGCCCTGGAAGACTGGCTGCCACGCATCAACAGCCTCGAGCAATGGCGCAGCGCCTGGGACGCCGCCTGGCAGATGCCCGACGTGGCACCGGTCACTTTCCACCCGCCCGGGTATCACTGGCAGCAAGGCCAGCGCCAGGTCCAGGCGTCGTTTACGGAAAAGGCTCGCTACCATTTGCTGTCGGCCATGCACCACCAACTGTTCAGCCGCGAAACGCTGTTGAGCCAGGCATTCGGCTGGAGCGTGCGCCGCGCGCTGTGGTCGACACCGGCAGCGGCGCGGGTGCTGCACGGCGTGGAGCGCAGCCTCAAGCGGCCGCTGGTCGGTTGCGACACCTGCGGGCAATGCCGGCTCGAAGACACCTTGTACATCTGCCCGGAAACCTGCCCCAAGGGCCTGGCCAACGGGCCCTGCGGCGGCACGCAACTGAACCGCTGCGAGTTCGGCGACCGCGAATGCATCCACAGCCGCAAATACCGCACGGCGGTGTCGGTCGGGCAGACGCACGTGCTCAGCGACAAGCTGATCCCCTGCGTCGAGGTCAGTGGGCGCCAGCAAAGCTCCTGGCCGCGCTGGTTCGCCGAGCCCACCCCAGTGCAACCCGCAGCGCGTGCCAAGCGCCCACAACCCGAGATCGCGGACCTGTAGGCGCGACCCGGCAAGCCCTGGCACAGGGGGCCCGACAGCCTCTATCCTGAGCGGCCATCGCCCCATACTCGCCCACAGGACCGCCGCGTGACCCGAGAGCAACTTGAAACCCAGCAGATCCCCCTCTACTTCGCTGCCGTGGTCCTGGCCATCGCCGCAGGCCTGCTCGCCCCCGACACCGCCAGCCACCTGCAAGCGCTGGTGACCCCGGCGATTGCCGTGCTGATGTACGCGATGTTCCTGCAGATCCCCTTTCTCGACCTGCGTCAGGGGCTGGGCAACCGCCGCTTCATGGGCGCGCTGTTGCTTGCCAACTTCGTGCTGGTACCGATGCTGGTGTGGGCGGCCACGCGCGGACTGGTCGAGCATCCGGCGATCCTGATCGGTGCACTGCTGGTGCTGCTCACGCCCTGCATCGACTATGTGGTGGTGTTCACCCACATCGGCAAAGGCGACTCGCGCCTGATCCTCGCCGCCACGCCAGTGCTGTTGCTGGTGCAACTGGCGCTGCTGCCGCTGTACCTGGCCCTGATGCTCGGCACGCACAACCCGGTGGCACTGTCCATCGAGCCGTTCGTGGAGGCGTTCGTGCTGCTGATCGCGGTGCCGATGCTGCTGGCCGTGCTCACCAGCGCCGGCGCGCGCCGCTCGCAGGCCATCGCCCACTGGAACGACGCCTGGGCGTGGATGCCGGTGCCGGCCATGGCCCTGGTGCTGATTGCCGTGATCGGCTCGCAGATCGCCGTGGTGCTGGGCGACTTCCAGCGCCTGTTGCCGGTAATTCCGGTGTATGTCGGGTTCGCGCTGCTGGCACCGCTGCTGGGGCTGCTCTCGGCGCGGCTGTTCCGACTGCAGGCGCGCGAAGCACGAGCGGTGACGTTCAGCGCCGCGACCCGCAATTCGCTGGTGGTACTGCCGCTGGCGCTGGCCTTGCCGGAAGACTTGCGGGTGCTGGCGGCAGCGGCGGTGATTACCCAGACACTGGTAGAGCTGGTGAGCGAATTGATCTACGTGCGGGTGGTGCCGGCAGTGGTACGAACCTGACGGGCGCCGCTCACCTCACACAATCACGAAACCCACTTCGATATTGCCCCGCGTCGCTTTGGAGTACGGGCAGATCTGGTGCGCCTCGGCCACCATCTTCTGCTTGTCCTCCTGGGCAAGCCCGGGCAAGTGCACCGTCAACTGAGCGGCCAGTGCAAAGCCGCCATCGGCGGTATTGCCCAGCGACACATCAGCCTCCACCGCCACGCCCTCGGGCAGGCGGATGTCGAACTTCTGCCCCGCACGACGCAATGCGCCGATGAAGCAGGCCGACCAGCCGATGGCAAACAATTGCTCGGGGTTAGTGCCTGGACGTCCGGAGCCGGGCGGGCTCAGCGGCAGGTCCAGCGCACCATCACTGGAGCGACCGCGGCCGTCGCGGCCGCCGCTGGTGTGAGTACGGGCGGTGTAGAGCGTGGTTGTCAGAGGGGTAATCACGGTGCATCTCCTTCTTGCCGATCAGGACGTTGCGCACGGCCCTCCCCGACCAAGGGTGCGGGAAGGGCGCGATGGCCGTTACTGCTTGGCCTGGCTCAGGCGGCTGTACAGGTCGGATGGGAACGGCTTGCCGTTGGCGTCGAACTGATGCTTGCGGAACTGATACGTCTCCGCCTCGGACAGGTAGCCATCGTGGTTGGCATCGATCGCATCGAATTCGGCGTTGGCCTTCGGCGCCACGGCCAGCAGCTCGGCACGCGAAACGCGGCCATCGTGGTCGGTGTCGGTGCGGGCGAAGGAGGCATCGCCGCACTTGCCTTCACCACACTTGCCCTCGGCTCCAGTGACTTTAGCCTGGCCACCGCACTTGCCTTCGGCCTGGGTGGCCTTGCCCTGGGCGCCACACTTGCCTTCCCCGCACTTGCCTTCCGGGGCCTTCTCGTTGGCCGCGAGCTGGTAGCCCTGCGGCAGTGCTTCAACAGCGAAAGCGGAACTGGTGACGTTGATACCGCCTGCCAGGGCGATGGCGAACAGGCCGATGCGAGCCTTGGTGGAAATCGGGGTATGGGACATGGCATTTCTCCGGATGTCAGTGCGGTCGTTCCGCTGGGTTCATTGCCCCTAGGGCGAGAGAGCCGATGAACCGGGCGCCTGGCCCCGTTCGTTCGGGTGGAGCCATTTGAACGTCAGCGTGTATCGGGGGCGTATCCGGAGAGGGAGGGATTTGTATGCAAGTACGCAGGATCAGGGATGAGATACAGGGCGATACAATCGCGGCCAATCGCGGGGCAAGCCCGCTCCCACAGATACGTGCGCTGACACTGGATCAGCGCACGTATCTGTGGGAGCGGGCTTGTCCCGCGATTGGGCCGCAAAGCGGCCCCCAACGATCTCAGCCGTCGAAACTCACCGCCCGCAACGGCGCGGTATTGACCTTCAGCTCGAACACATCCGGCCGCGCATAATGGCCCACCACATCGAAGTCGAGGTTGCCCTGGCTCAACTGGCTCATGTCCAGATCCGCGTACAACTCGGTCTCGCAATCGAACACCGGCCCCGCCAGTACCTCACCCAGCGGACTGACGATCATGCTCCCTCCGCGCATCACGTAGTCGTCGTCGGCGAAGTCCAGCCCGAACGCTTCACGATGTTGCTGCGGATACTCGCCCAGGCGAATCGCCTGGCAGGCAGAGAGCACGAACACTCGGCCTTCCAGCGCCACATGCACCATGGAACTGGCCCACGACGGTCGATCGTCGGCAGTCGGTGCGCAGTACAGTTGCACTCCTTGTGCATACATGGCCTGGCGCAGCGCCGGCATGTAGTTCTCCCAGCAGATCACGCTGCCGAGCACACCGAAGTCGGTCTGCACCGGCTCAATGGTCGAGCCATCGCCGAAGCCCCAGATCAGGCGCTCCTGCCCGGTCGGCATGAGCTTGCGGTGATAACCGGCAATGCCACGGCCCGGCGCCAGAGTGACAGCGGTGCAATACAGGGTCCGGCCATGACGCTCGATGATGCCGACCACGGCAGTCACGCCGGTCTGCTCGACGCTTTCGGCAAACGCCGCAAGCTCCGGGCCGTCGAGGGCCACCGCACCCTCGACGTAGCGTTGGTACAGCGCGCGCCCGGCAGCACTGCGATTGCCCACCACGCTGCCGAACGCCGCGCCCTTGGGATAACCGCCAATGAACGCCTCGGGGAACACCGCAAGTTGTGCGCCCTGCTCCGCCACCCGCCGCAGGATGCCGGCGGCCTTCTCGACACTGGCCATTGCGTCATAAGGAACGGAAGCGGCCTGGATGATTGCTACACGGGTCATGATGACTCCTGTCTGTGGTTAGAAACGGCTGATGTCGTTGTCACGGGTTTCTGGCAAGGTCTTGCACAGCACCAGCAGGCACAGCAGCGAGACCCCGGCGAGGTAGGCAGCGGGCAGGTTGGCGTCGCCGGTCATGCGGATCAGCGCCGCGGCGATGAATGGCCCCGGGCCTGCCAGGATCGCCAACGCCAGGTTGTGGCCCAGCGCCGCGCCAGTGGAGCGGATCGAGGCCGGGAAGACCTCCACCAGCAGCACCACGTCCATCACTGCCGTGACCGCCACCAGCACACCCAGGATGATCAAGCCGAGCAGGATCGCCGCGCTGTTGCCGCTGTTGATCAACAGGAAAATCGGAAACGCCAGCACCGTCAGCGCAGCCGCGGCGCCCAGTAACAGCTTGCGCCGGCCGATACGGTCACTGAGCCGACCGATCAGCGGGTTGACGATCACGTACACCACCAGCGCGATGCTGCACAGCCACAGCGCCGTGCTGCGCGGCAGCCCCACGGTAGTGACCAGGTGGTTGTTGGCGTAGGTGACGAAGTAGTACAGCGACACCCCGAACAGTGCCGAAAAGGCAAAGGTGGTGATGAACGCCCGGCGCCGCACGGCCTTGCTCGGGGCCTGCGCCGAATCGCGCTGGCGCACCATCTCTTCGTACACCGGGGTATCGCCCAGCTTGCGGCGGATGAAGATGGCGATACCAGTCATGACGATCGAGGCCACGAATGGCAGGCGCCAGCCCCAGGCCGTCAATTGCGCGTCGCTGAGCGTGGTGGTGATGGTCGCGGCGACGAAGGTGCCGAACAGGAACGCCAGCCCGGCAGTCCCGGTGATCACGCTGGCCGCCGTGGCGCGGCGATTCGCCGGCGCGCTCTCGACGATGTAGATGCCTGCGCTCGACCACTCGCCGCCGACCATCATCCCCTGCACGAAGCGCATGGCGATCAACAGCACGGGCGCGGCGATACCGATCGCCTCGTAGGTGGGTAACAACCCGATGATCGTGGTACACACGCCCATGCCGAACACCGTGATGATCAGCACCGCCCGCCGGCCGAAACGGTCACCGATCGGCCCCAGGATCAGCGCCCCGAAAGGCCGCGAAAGAAAGCCCACCGCGAATACCGCCAGCGACGACAGCAGCGACACGCCAGGCGCGCTGGACGGGAAGAACAGCATCCCGATCACCGCCGCGAAATAGCCGTACACCGCGAAGTCGAACCACTCCATGAAGTTGCCGATCCCCACCGCAATGGCGCGCTTGCGGATATCGACCTGCCCACCCCTGGTATGGGTATTGCTTTCACCCACGCTATGCGAAATCGTGCCCACCGGATCCACCTATGTGTTGTTATCTGTTGTGGGCACCAGACTAGAAACACCACCGACCACGGGGCAAACGATTAGGAAATATGAGCCGGATTAACGTACGTAATATTTCTCGGATCGACCTGAACCTGCTGCTGACCTTTCACTGCCTGATGACCGAACGCAGCGCCACCCGCGCCTCGGCCATGCTGCACGTGACCCAGGGCGCGGTAAGCTCAGCCTTGCGCCGCCTGCGCGAGCACTTCGGCGACGAGCTGTTCATCCGCACCGCCTCGGGCATGCAACCCACGCGCAAGGCCATGGAGCTGGCGCCGAAGATCACCGAAGCCCTGACCTCTATATCCGGCCTGCTGGGCACAGAACCCGACTTTTCGCCGCACGATTCCAGTTATGTCTTCAATATCGGCCTGTCTGACGATATCGAAGCCTGCCTGGCGCCGCGCATCGTCAACGCAGCAGCCGCCGAAGGCCTGGGCGTGACCTTCGCCTTCCACCAGAGCAACAGCTCGCTGTGGAAGCAGTCGCTGCAAGACCCTGACATGGACCTGGTGATCTGCGCCGAGCCCAAGGACTTCAACACCAGCTTTTCCTCACAGGTGCTGTTTTCCTCGTCTTACGCCTGCCTCTACCGCCCACGCAATGGAGCGGCAAACGAACCCATCGCTCTGGAAGACTATTTCGCCGCCAATCACGTGCGGATTTCCTACGATGGCCGCCGCGGCTTCATCGACGACATGTTCGAGGCGGCAGGCTATGCGCGGCATGTCACCGCCTCGTTCACCCATTTCAGCGGTGCACTGAGCACTTTGATGAACAGCGAAGTGATCGCCACGATCCCAAGCTTCGCCGCCGAGAGCTATGCCGCCATGACCGACCTGACCGTGAGCCCGGTGCCCTTCCCGGTGCCGTCGTTCCGCTGCTTCATGGTCTGGGACATTGCCCGGCACAACAAACCGCATCATGAATGGTTGCGGCAGTTCATCAGCAACCTGGCCCAGGTGGTGAGGTAGCCTCCGGACCGACGGCTTTCGCCAAGACCGTCGGCAAGCAATCCTGCTGATCAGGCGCGACCGGGGCCAGTTTCAGAAGGCGTATGACGAGATCGCTGAAGTGAGTGACGGTAGGCTGACGCGATCTCTGTGAGAGCGAGCTCGCCAGAGAACACCGGCAAAGCCGGGGCCAGCCGCCTCCGACAACCATCTCGGACTAGTCCGACGTACTCCCCGATGCCGGAAGACGCCGTGAGTCGCAATATGGGAGCGGTCCGATATACGTCTAAAGGAGAGTTTCTAGAATTCACGGGGGACGCACTGCTACGCACCGTCCGCACGCGTATTGCCAGTCGCCTGCGTATGGAAGTGCCAAGCAAATTCCATGGATCACCTGTACAAGGACGCATCATGAAAATTATCGACATCGTGCATGACTACGCCCAAGGAAGCTCCAGGCTTCGCAGAGGCCTATGCCGGGTAAGAATCTTCAGGACAGCAACCGACACCACCGTGTTGCTGACCGACCTGGACGAAAAAAATGATGGTATGTCCGTCACCAATGCCGTCGAGCACATCATCAAATCGCTCCACGAACTGGGGATCGTCCTGCCACCTGCAACCTACATCGAACACTACGAACGGGAAGACCCTGCTCGGGACAGCTTCGATATCGTCACAGTAGGCTCTCGCCAAGGCGTTCAGTGGCAGAGCATCCCCCGGACCGAAGTTCTGTCCATGATCGACGGTAGCTCAGACGAGTTGGATAACAGAAGCGCTTCGAACAGCCGAGTCATTTGCCGAGCAGACCAACTGCGCTTTCGACGCGACCCTTTCGTGGACTCCCCCTGGCAACCCCACCCCGCCACGATCAAACGCCGGCTTGAAATCGAAGAGGGCATGCTTTCGAAAGCAGATATCGAAGCACTCATCGTCGAAGGCGCGGGCGAGCGAGACATCCAGCGCTTGCTCAAACGAGACTTGTCCGTCTTCGGTGAAGCCTACGCAAAGCCTGATAACGAATATCTCTGTTTCTCCGAATTTCCACTGGATAATGGGCAAGTCGATTTTGTCGTTTTCACAGGCAGGTCGCGTATGGATGTCATTCTGATCGAGGTCAAAGGCGCTGATTTCAACCTTCTGAACGCCGATCACTACAAGGCCTTCAATCACAAGATCAATCAAGCCGCTGATCAGATACGCGATCGACTCGGGAAGCTTTATCGAGACCCGGAACCGTTCAGGCAGCACGTGCATGCGATCAGACAGCGTGTCGAGCGAGGTGAACATGTTCACAACGCCTTCCTGGGGCCTTGCCACAAGCTTGAAGTAGATCCGGAAAAAGACATCAATATCCGGACGATTCTGATCGGCGGCAGGACGGTAGATGACCGCGCAGAGAGCACGAAAAGGCATGACTTCGAAAGGACCTTCAACCCACCCATCCGGGTGGAGTCATGGGATACCTGGTTACGCAGACTTCAGCGGGGCTGACCAGCAGCCCCTGTGCAGGCCTCTTCCGTCAACAACCCTGGATCAATGCAGCACCTGGCTCAAGAACAATCGGCTCCGCTCATTCTGCGGGCTTTCGAAGAACGCCTGCGGCGTAGCCTGCTCGACGATCTCGCCCTGGTCCATGAACACCACCCGGTGCGCCACGGTACGAGCGAAGCCCATTTCATGCGTCACGCAGAGCATGGTCATGCCGTCTTGCGCAAGGCTGACCATGGTGTCGAGCACTTCCTTGACCATTTCCGGATCCAGCGCCGAGGTCGGTTCGTCGAACAGCATGATCTTGGGCTTCATGCACAGCGCCCGCGCGATCGCGACGCGTTGTTGCTGTCCACCGGACAGCTGGCCGGGGAATTTGTGGGCCTGCTCCGGAATGCGCACCCTTTCCAGGTAATGCATCGCCACTTCCTCGGCGCGTCGACGAGACATCTTGCGCGCCCAGATCGGTGCGAGCGTGCAGTTCTGCAGGATGGTCAGGTGCGGGAACAGATTGAAGTGCTGGAACACCATGCCGACTTCACGGCGGATGGTTTCGATCTGCCGGAGGTCACGGGTCAGCTCAGTGCCTTGGACCATGATCCGGCCTTCCTGGTGATCCTCAAGGCGGTTCAGGCAACGAATGGTGGTCGATTTTCCCGAGCCCGAGGGGCCGCACAGCACAATGCGTTCACCGTGATGCACGGTGAGGTTGATGTTCTTGAGGACCTGGAAACTGCCGTACCACTTGTTGACGCCTTCCATCTGGATCATGGTCTGTGGACCTGGTGAATCCAGGGGGTTGCGGATCGCTTCACTCATTTGAAACTCCTTGCCGGAGCTCGGGCGCGCCTTCCTGAGGGCAGGCGCACATCCGTTGTGGGAAAAGGGTGTGAAGATGCAGTATGGATCAGTGCAGGACGCTTTCCAGGAACTGCCGGGTGCGCGGCTCCTTCGGTGCGCTGAACACCTCCGATGGCGGGCCCATCTCGATGATCTTGCCGCCGTCGAAGAACACCACCCGGTCGGCCACTTCGCGGGCAAAGCCCATTTCGTGGGTCACGACAATCATGGTCATGCCTTCGGCGGCCAAGCCCTTCATCACATTCAGCACATCGCCGACGGTTTCCGGGTCCAGCGCAGAGGTGGGCTCGTCGAACAGCATCAACTTGGGCCTCATGGCCAACGCCCGAACGATCGCTACTCGCTGTTGCTGGCCGCCTGACAGCTGCGCCGGATAATGCTCGGCCTTGTGCCGCAGGCCGACCCGATCGAGCAACGCCAGCGCGTGAGTCTGTGCTTGCTGCCTGGTCGAGCGTTTGAGCTTCACCGGCGCAAGCATCATGTTCGCTAGCACCGTCATGTGCGGAAACAGTGTGTAATCCTGGAACACCATGCCCACCTCTTCACGCAACTTGGCCAGGGCCTTGCGGTCACCGGCGTTGGCCGAGTCGCCACTGCCGATAACCACCGTCCCCAAGGACGGCTCCTCCAGGCTGTTGAGACAGCGAATGAAGGTGGACTTGCCCGAGCCGCTAGGGCCGATGATGACCACCACTTCGCCTTGGCGAACCTCCATGTCCACGCCCTTGACCACCTGGTGCTGGCCAAAGCTTTTGTGCAGGTCGCGCACCGTCAGGATCGTGCTCATAAGCCCGCCTGTGCCCGTGTCAGGGCTTGCAGATTGAGGTGAGCCGCGCTCAGTCGCTCGCGGCGCTGCTGGTTGGCGGCGCGCTCTGTGGTCAACCGCTCGCTGGCGCGCGCCAGGCTCGGCCTCAGCGAAGCCAGCGAGGGGCCGCCGGCGGAGGTACGCCCTTGCACGTTGCTGACCGGGTCCAGACAGTCGCGCACTTTCTGCTCGGGCAGGTTCAGTGCATGGCCCAGTTGCTCGATGGCGCAGGCATCGACCATCTGCGTGGTGATCTGGTTCGCCAGCAGGCCCTGATCCATGGCCATGCGCACCACACCGCCGACCACGTGGTGAGCTTCGCGAAACGACAGGTCGACTTCACGGACCATCAGGTCGGCCAGGCCCGTGGCCGTGGAGAAATCTTCACCGGCACGGCGCACCGCCAGGTCGATATTCGGCGTCGCGGTACGCAACACCAGGTCCAGCAGTTTCAGGCAGCGCAGGCTTTCCTCGGCAGCTTCCCAGAAGCCACGCGTGCCTTCGCGGTTGGCATCGCCAGTGTGCGAGAAGTTGGTGCCTTTGATCGTAACGCTGGCCCCCATCATCAAGCCGACGATGTGTCCACTTCGGCCCTTGAGGTATTCCAGCACGGTCGGGTTTTTCTTTTGCGGCATGATGCTGGACGTGGCGGCGACACTGTCGGGGAAGTCGATGAGGTTGAACTCATTGGTGCTCCAGACGAAGTAGTCCTGCGCGACGCGGCTCCAGAACACCGCCAGGTTGCTCAGGTGCGACAGGCTTTCGAACAGGAAGTCCCGCGAGCCGATGGCATCCAGCGCGTTGTCCAGGTAACCGTCGAAGCCGAGCAACTCGGCGGTACGCGAGCGGTCGATGTCGAACGGCGTACCGGCGAAAGCGGCCGCGCCGAGTGGGCACTGGTTCATGGATTCCAGGGTCTGGACCAGGCGCTTGCTGTCTCGCTCCAGTGCCTGCTCCACCGCGCTCAAGTAATAACCGTAGGTGATCGGCTGCGCCGGTTGCAGGTGGGTGTAGCCAGGCATCACCACTTCGGCGTACATCTCGGCGCAGCGAATGGCCGTTGCACGCACAGTCATCAATTCGTCGATCAGGTCCATCAGCAGGTCGCGGCACCGCAGACGATCCAGCGTAGCGAGGATGTCGTTACGGCTGCGGCCGGTGTGCAGGCGGCCGCCGATGTCGGCACCGATCTGCTCGATCAGGTGCGCTTCGTAGTTGAAATAGGCGTCTTCGCGGGATGGGTCCAGCTCGACCGCATCCGGCCCTGCCTGCTCCATGTCCAGCACACCCTTGGCCAGCACACTGGCGTGTTCACCACGAATCAGGCCCTGTTCGGCAAGCATCAGGATGTGCGCCTTGTTGACGTTGCCAAGGTTCGCAAAACCACTGGCGAAGCTTTCAAGGCGCGGGCGATAGATGTACTCGTTGACTTCCGGTGCGGTGCTTTCCTTCAGGCGCCGACTGACTTTGGATTCTTGCATTTTGAAACCTCTCCAATAGAAGTACGTACCGCCGGGCGACCCAGACGACGTTCGAGATAGCGGCTAAGCCAGGTGAGAGCCGAACAGATGACGAAGTACACGAGCAGCACAACGCCGTAGACGGTGAATGCCGGGCTGACACCGGTCATGACGGTTTCGCGCTCGATGATGATCTGGCCGACCTTGAGGAATTCGCCTACCCCTACCAGTGCGCCCAGCGACGTGGCTTGTACCAAGATGGTCAGCAGCCCGGTGTAGGCCGGCAGAATGGCTTTCATCGACTGCGGCACGATCACGTGCAGGTAGATCTGCCACGGGCGCAGGCCCAAGGCCCAAGCGCTTTTCCACTGATGTCGGGACACCGATTCCAGCCCGCCGCGCACGATCTCGATGCCGTTGGCGCTGCCCCATAAGGTCAAGCCCACGGTGACCGCAGCGAACGGGCTCAGGTCCAGGCCAAGCATCGGCGCACCGAAGAAGATGAAGAACACGTTGACGATCAATGGAATGGAGCGAAACAGCTCCACATAGGCATGGATGGTCCACCACAGCACGCGGTTCCTGACCGTGGCCAGCACGCCTAGCACGGCCGAGATCAGCGTGGTGAACAACAGCACCACCAGCGCCAGGCGCAGGGTCATCAACAACCCTTTGGAAACAAAGCCCCAGTTTTCGAGAATGAAGTTCATGGTCGCCTCACTGCCTGAAAGGTCGCTGCAGGTGGGCAGACAAGCGCCCCGTCAACAGCGCCAGCACACCCACCAGCACCAGGTACATGACGCAAATGGCCGTGAACATCTCGATGGCGCGAAAATCCGTGGCGATTCGGTCCACCGCAACGAAGGTCAACTCCGCCAAGCCGATGGCCTGCAAGTACGAGGAGTTCTTCAGCAGCGAGATCGCGGTATTGAGCATCGCGGGCAGGCTGGTGCGAAAAGCGATCGGCAGGGCCACCAGCGCGAAGTACTGCACCGGCGTGAGGCTCAGGGCCAGGCTCGCCTCACGCATGCCGCGCTCCACGGTAGCCAGGCCGCCGCGGATATTTTCGATCTGGTAAGCCCCTGCCCAGATCGACAGGCACAGCACCCCCGACCAGAACAATGACAACCCCAGGCCTACGGCGGGTAAGCCGTAGAAGATGAAGAACAGCTGCACCAGGATCGGCGTATTGCGGATCAGTTCTACATACAACACCACGGCCTGCGACAGCACCGGCACCTTCATGACCCGCACCGCGCCGCCCAGCACACCGATCAACAGCGAGAAGAGGATGGCCAACGCCGTGATCTTCAGTGTCATCAACACACCGTCAAGCAACGCGGGCCACTGCGCCATCAAGTAATGGATGTCGAAACTCATGATGGCGGCCGGTCAGAGCGTTTCGGCAGGTTTGGCCTGCTCGAAGACACTGATGTAATAGCTTTGGATATTCTGCGGTACGAACTGCTCGACCCAGCCGCGGAACAGGTGCTCTTCGCGCATACGCAGTACCGCAGCGTTCAGATAGTCGCGCCACTGCTCGTCGTTCTTGCGCACCCCGATGGCGGCATCGGAGATCTGGAACGGTTCGCCGATTCGGCGGGCATCCTTGTCATTGTCGGCAACCACCACCAGAGTGGCGGCGTCGTGGGTGTAGGCATCGGCCCGGCCCTGACGGAAGGCCTGCAAGGCATCGGCGGCGCTGTTCATGCGCAGGGTCTTCACATCAGGCATGTGGTCTTCGAACCACTTAGCCTGCACCGAGCCTTTGAGGGTGGCTAGCGTCTTGCCCTTGAGATCGGAAATTTTCTGCACCGGGCTGTCTTTCTTGACAACCACATCACTCGCGCCCCAGCGGTAGGGCGTGGTGAAGTCGATCACGCGTTGACGCTCGGGGGTGACGCCGAGGGTTGCGATCAGGAAGTCCACCTTGCGGCCCAGCAGTTGCGGCACGCGGTTTTCCGCGGTGACGCAGGTAAAGCTAACCTTGTCCTTGGCGCCCAGGGCCCACAACGACACTTGTTTTGCCATTTCCACCTCGACGCCAGCGAAGTCGCCCTTTTCGTCTTGGTAGCCATAGGGCGGCTGGTCGCAGCGCACGCCAACACGCAGGTGGCCCGCCTCTTTGATAGCTGCAGGCACGGCGGGCATATCGACGGCTTGAGCAGCGGACACCGCCACCAACGACATGCACGACACTGCCAGTGCAGCGCTTAGTTTCTTATACGAGAACGACATGATGCCTCCTGATTACCTGGCTGCATCGCCGCACAAGCGTGCGGCGAAACGATGAGTACAAGGGCAGAACTGAAAAGTGGCTGGAGCACCGGCTTTGTTGTGTTTTTGCCGTTATGTGCTCGACGTGCATCGCGCTGCGTCGGGGCAGACGTCGATGTGGTTCTAGTTATAAAATTTCCGAACCATGCAATCAAATGACAATACGTCAACCCATCATGCAGAAATGATATGGCCATGAACTTCAAGCAGATCGAAACTTTTCGGGCAGTGATGCTCAGCGGCTCAATGACGGCCGCTGCACAGGCGTTGCATACCTCGCAGCCGAACGTCAGCCGCCTGATCGCGCAACTCGAACGGACCAATGGCTTCAAATTGTTCGAGAGGGTGGGTGGCCGATTGGTGCCTACCGACGAAGGTGCACAGTTCTTCGCCGACGTGGAGCGTGCCTTCATCGGGCTGCAAAGCCTGGAAACCTCCGCGCAGAACCTCAAGCGTGGCGGCACTGGCCGGTTGCGCATCGGTGCAGTGCCCTCCCTGACTCACGGCCTGCTACCGGCCATCATCCAGCGCTTTCGCCAGCAGAACCCGCACGTCCACATTTCCATCCACACCAATGACTCTCCGAACGTGGCCCACTGGGCAGCCACGCGTTTCTGCGATGTGTGCCTGGTGTCCTACGTGGCCGAAGACATGGCCGGGGTGCATTCCGAAATCATCTGCGACGTGCCCGGCGTGTGCATCTTCCCCAGGGGGCATCGTCTCAGCGCCTTGGACGTGGTGACCTCGGCGGACCTCAAGGGCGAGGAGTTCATCTCGCTTTCCCACACGGACGGCTCTCGCACGCGGCTCGACCGCCTCTTTGCCGAAGAAGACCCACGCGTGCTGAATCTGGACGCCACGCACGCCGCCACGGTGTGCTCGCTGGTAGGCCGGGGCCTAGGGATCAGCGTGGTCAGCCCGCTGGTGGCGACCGAGTACTTGCATACCGGTATCGACATTCGACCGTTTACACCGGAATTACGTTTTTATACCTACTTGCTGCTGTCATCCGACCGTCCTGAAAATCTGCTGACCCAGAGGTTCCGGGTGTTGGCGGGGGAAATGCTGAAGGAGGCGGCGCAGGTGAGTTTCGAGGGTAAGCGTTCGGGCTAGGCCCTGTCTCTGCGAATACCGAGAAACCGATACAAGCCACCTCCGACAGCTGTTTCGGACCAGTCCGACATACCCACCAATGCCGCATTCTTATGCTCGCGAGTCCCTCACTCGCGGGCTAGCGGCTGACCCAACGGTCTCTCCTGACGCCCCGCTCAGGACCCGTCATGCCTCGCCCGCCCATCACGGAATTAGGTGGCAACCCGTTCAAGCCTTTCGCCCGAGAGCGGATCGAAAGTTCGATTGATCTTTCCAAACTGTATGCCGCAATCGACCGCGATCCCGCCATCGTTGGGGCGGGGGTGGTATTCATCGATACTCATTACAACGCGGTTACCTTGCGGGCGTTTCAGCCTATTTGCAGTGTGCTGCCGAAAAGGGTGGTGTTGCAGGAACTGCCTAGGCCGGTTACGGCTGAACAGTATCTTGAGCAGCAGGTGAAGGATCCGCGGCAGTCCAGGCTGATTTCGGATATTTCGGATGCGGGATTGGCATGTGCAGGATTGATAATTGGGGTGCTACTGATAGTGTCAGGCGGAGCGGTGAGTGTTTTCACTGGCGGCATGGGGATTGTGATAACTGTAGCTGGTCGTGCAGCTGTAGTTGCTTCCGGTTTCCAGTGTGTAATAAGTGCATCTCGAGTGTATCTGGAGCTTAAACAACCAAAAGACAATGATGAACTAGACGGTCAAACATGGTTCAAGATTGTTTCTCCTCTTCTCGACACTATAGCCCTGCTTGGAATTGCCGCTTCCTCTTTAAATACGATCAAATATCTCCAAGTTCGCAAGCGAGCGTCTGGCCTGGGATGGTTTGCATCAAGCAGAAGCCTGAGCCGCCAGCAACGCAAAAAGCTGATGACAGAGATACTTTCCATTCGGCATCCATCATTAACGAGCAAACAGCTTAAACTCCAGCAGCGCCTTGGTGCTTTGCCCAAGCGCTATACATCCGTACAGATGCAGAAAGCGACTACAGAGCTTATTAGAGAATCCATCAATAACGGTATTGGCCTTGCCAGCAGTGAGAAAATTCGGAACCTGGCGATAACATTGGTTGAGGAGATAATGGAATGATGTTTCTCACAATCCCATGGGGCAAGTTCATAAAACGCTTTTTTCTTATTAAAGCGTTAGGTGCGCTCCTTACGATGATCGCCATCGCATTCGCGTGTGGAGTGGCAGCCGATCTCTGCTTTCGCAGGCACCCCAATCAAATTGAATACATGTTCGCTTTGATGATGGTGTGTTCAATTGTCCTGGGGAATGCTCAGTATTCCGTGGCTCGCGGTAGATCAAGGGGCACTTGCTGGATCATTGGAATGCTGGTGATGTGCCTCGTAGCTAGCGGAATAGGTTACTTCGAACAGGGTATGAGACTCGTTTCGCTAATAGGCATGCTCTCGGCAGCATTAGCCCTCGCCTGCTACAACAGCCGCAGATACCGCCAAATGTGCAAAAGACTTCAAGTGATCCGGCGAATGCGTGAGGAATGGATCGCCTATGAAAAGCTCCGTCGGTAGTTCAAACCCAATCCGTGTGGGAGCGGCCTCGTGCCGCGAAAGGGCCGCAAAGCGGTCCCAGCAATCGAGGGCCAACAACACATCCAACAGCTACCCCGCCTCCCCCGCCAAATCAATCAACCTCCCACACTCCTCCGCCGTCATCCGGCCGATGATGCGGATGGCCTGATGAATCCCCGCCGCACCTCGACCGCTCAACTGCGGGTTGTGCTCACACTCAAGCAGTTCATCGTATTGAGCCAGTGCCTCGCCCAGGAGTTCGAGGGTCCAGGCATAGGACTGGATTGTGGAAAGGCGCTCGTGGTCAGTCATGGGACACCTGCCTCAGTTCGCGGGTGGGCTGACTGTGGATAGGGAAAGAGCGATGAGGTCGAGATACCGGAGCCGGCGACAAGCGGCGGAGAGCGGATGCGAGGATCCTGTAAGGGATAGCGATAAGCATGCATGAGATCCTTTTCAGTTGAAGCACCACGTCAATCGTCGCCAAACGATTGGGTGGCAGCTGTGCGCAGGTTGGCGAACCGAGGAAAAGGAACCCGGCAGACCCGAAGGTCTCCCACGCACAGCCGCCATTGCACGAAACTGCGGACACAAAAAAAGCGCCTGCAATCGTGATCGGGGCGCCGATGCGCCTTTTCGTACGGGTCGCCAAACCCGGTCGCGGAGTTTGCCGCGACAGGGGGGAATTTATGCCTAACGGGGCATCAGTGCAAGGCGCGGCGAAGCCAGAAGAAGCCGTGAACCTCATTTTGGGAACAGTCCGACATACGCGTTGAGAGGTCGCCCCTGGTCCGTTAACCCTCAACTAATCCGCCTGGAGAACACTGGGTGCAACTCGGCGCTCGCGGCGCCGCAAGCCCCCTCACGACAGACAGGTAACTTGAAAATGAAAGCGTTAGTGGCATTGGTGTTTGGCGGCCTTTGCAGCACGGCAATGGCCAATGAAGTGGCGCAGGATTTCAAGCAGCCCCCGGTTGAGCGCTACAACTACTCGCAGCACCTGGACATTGCCCGAGTGATCTCCGTGAGCGAAGTGCCCGACGTGCGCGAATTGGTGCCCGCGCGCATGATCTACGAAGACTCCAAAGGCCAGCGGCATACGCTTGAATACACCGCGATGGGGAAAGGTTTGACTGACGACTGAGGCTTTGGGGTGATGCTGAATCCATGAAGGAATGTGCAGCAGTGCCGGCAGATCAATAGGGCAAGTGGATGATGAAAGTGGTGCCATAGATTGGGTTGGACGTCACGGTAACCCGGCCACCATGGGCTTCGGCGATCTGCTTGACGATGAACAAACCAAGCCCGAGCGAACGCAGCGCATCTTGCCGGTCGCTACCACGCGTCATCGGCTCGAACAACTTCGGCACCAGGTCCTCGGCGATGGCAGGGCCGTGGTTGTGAACGCCTAAAACCACACCGTTGCCGCAGAACTCAGTAGTGAGCGTGATGGGATAGCGAAGGTCCCCATATGCCGCACTGTTGGCGACCAGGTTACCGATCATCTGCTGCAACCTGTCCTGGTCCACCTCGAATGTCCCTTGCCCGCGAGATAGATGACGAATGCTTGCATCGCCAAAAACAATCCTGAGCTCACTCACGGATTGGTCCATGGCCTTCAGAAGATCAACTTGTTGGCGACGGATGCCGATGCCCTGCCCGAGTTTGATCGACGCGAAATCCAGAAGATCGACGATCATGCGCTGCGCTCTTTCGGCAGAAGTGCCAATGCTGCCCAGCAGGCGACGCCCCCGGTCGGATTGGACATCGCGTGCAAGCAACTCTGTAGCCATCTTGATGGCCGTCATCGGATTCTTCAGGTCATGGCTAGCCACAGCGACCATTCGTTCAGCCAGCAGTGCCCGATGCTGCACATCCTCATAGGCTGCGGCCAACTCGACTTGGGCACGTTGCAAAGCCGATTCGGCAGCCGCCTTCTGCGCCAGCAGTTCCTCGGCGCGCTGCATTGCCAAGAATATCCCCCGCTCATTGCGGTCTCGCTGGCTAATGCCGAACAACGCCAACTGGTAGACGACACCGTCTTCACTTGCCTGCCGTACACCATTCAGCAACATGGCAACAGCTGTTCCATTGCGGTGTTGCAGGTCGACCTTAACCTCCGCAACAGAGCCCTGCATGTCCATCAATGGCTTCCAATGTGTGCTTTGGAACACACGCCCAGCCACCGTCAGCAACTGGTCGAAACTGCACGCGTGCATCAGCGTCGAGTCGTATCCCAGCCAATCGCAGAACGTCTGGTTGGCGCGGATGATGGCGCCATCCACGGCCATGACAACCAGTCCGCACGGGGCATTCTCGAAATACGATGCTGTGAACAACTGCACGGCGTCATCCATCACTGAACCCACGTTCTACGAAGAAAGCATCCATTGCAGCCGTGCAAGCACTGGGCGCGCTCAACTGCGGGTAATGGCCAATGTTGTTGATGATGCTCAACTGACTGTCGGGCAGCACGCGGTGCAGATAATCGCCAACCCCCATTGGCACGACCACGTCGCCGGGACATTGCAGGATCAACGTAGGTGTCGACAGCCCGCAAATGTCCTGCCGGTGATCGGACAGGAAAATCACACGGGCAAAATGCCTGGCGATAAAGGCGTTGGTGCGGGCAAAGTTTTCCAGCAGCTCTTCGTGAAGCCCTGGCTGCCCAGGTGCCCCCATCAAGACAGGCGCCATGGTCCCGGCCCAGCCGAGATAATTGTCGTCGATGGTGGCCAGCATTTGCCGCACTTCATCCGGCGAGAATCCGCCGGTGTAGTCACCCTTGTCTACGTAGCAAGGCGACCCGCCGATCATCACCAGCGCAGCAATCCGCTCTGGCGACTGCACAGTGGTCAAGGCACAGATCATCGCGCTGACCGAGTGCCCGACCAGGATCACGGGGCCTTTCGCAAATTCGTTGATGATCTCGTTAAGATCCGCTGCGTGCCCCCACAGCGACGCGTGCCTGCCATGATCGTAAGCCCCCAGGTCAGACTGCCCGGCGCCGGTCAGATCGTAGGTGACAACGCGAAAGCTCTTGGCGAAATGTGGCACCAGCAACCGCCACATGCTCTGGTCACAGCCAAACCCATGCGCCAGGATCAAGGTTGCCCCTCCGTCCCCAGCAATATGCACATTGTTACGCTTCTGCAGGGTCATAAAAATCCTGGGGTAGTTGGCTATTAGCAGCGACTGACCGCCCAATCTTCCGAAAGATTAGGTGAGTCATGGGCCAAGCGGGGTGCGACTGTGGTTTGCGCAGCGGTTGAACGGACTGTTGTGCCAGCACAGGCACACGTGGGCCACCATACGCGATACGCCTGGACATAGCCCGCGGATTATTGAACGAGGCGCTGTTCGAGCAGATTTCGAGACGGGCGGGTTCCGATGAAGACCAAATTCAGGTGCTCGATCTGCTTGTTGATCGAGCACAGGTCCGATCTACAGGTTACAGCGCTAAGCGCCGCCATGTGGACAGGAGGTGGCTGTGGGCGTTGTAAGCGGAAGCGTTAGCCGCCATGAGGGTATCGCGGACCAGACACTTTCGAGGTGAACTCTCGATGTGTTCCGCAACAGTCATTTGTCTCTCTTCGCTGTTATAGCCTGCTCTATCAGCGGGCTGTCATAGCCAGTAACCGAACTTGCAGGCATCGGAACGGGCTCTTGCCAGAACGGTGTCTTTCCGTCCTGACTGTCGAACCTGTGGCGGGCCTCGCGGATCTGCTCCACGTTTTCAACCACCCACGTCCAAATAGGCGACATGCGGACAAGCAGCTGCATCCCCAGTGCAGTCAGGTCATATTCAACACGGGGCGGAATCTCTTGGAACTCGTGTCGGCTGACCAAGCCATCCCGCTCAAGTGATCGCAGTGTCTTGGTCAGCATGCGCTGTGTAATGCCACGCAACTGCCGTTTGATATCGGCGTGGCGCATCGTGCCGTAGACACCTAGCGCATGCAGAATGCCCAGAGACCAGCGACTGCCCGCATGTGCAAGTACCTCACGCCTGACCCCATCGTCATCCTCTCTGAGCGTCTGGCAGATGGCTTGAGCCTGCCTCAAAGCTTCATGATCGGCCATGCTTCCCCCTGGTATCACGCGTGTGCCTTCTTACGAGCGCTGCATAGTCGTGCAAGCATTTGTCCATCTTACAGGCAACTTCAACCAGGACAAATCATGACCCATACCACCCAGCCAACCCCTCAATCGATCCTCGTATTAGGCGCAGGAGAGCTTGGGCTGCCCGTGCTTCGCAACCTTGCTCGGGTTGCAGAACGAGCCCCAGGCTCAACGGTCAGCGTGCTACTGCGCGAATCCACTATCAACACCCAAGTCCCGGCAAAAAAGGCCGAAATCGATGAACTTCGTAGCCTAGGAATTCAGATGGTCGCTGCCGATCTGGTGAGCGACTCCATCGACCAGCTTGCGGCGGTATTCGCTCAATTCGATACCGTCATTGGCTGCGCAGGGATGGTTGCAGGCCGAGAAACTCCGATGAAGCTTGCCACTGCGGCTCTGAAGTCCGGCATCAAGCGCTATTTCCCGTGGCAGTTCGGCGTGGATTTTGAGGTGATTGGACGCGGAAGCCCGCAGGACCTTTTCGATGCCCAGCTTGACGTCCGCGAGTTGCTGAGGGCTCAAGACAAGACTGAGTGGGTCATCATCTCGACGGGCATGTTCACCAGCTTCATGTTTGAGCCCATTTTTGAAGTGGTGGACTTCGAGAATGACACGGTGAACGCGCTGGGCGGGCTGGATAACAGCGTCACCCTCACCACACCCGATGACATCGGAGCGCTGACAGCAGAAATCGTTTTCTTCGAGCCCCGCTTGCGCAACGAAATCGTATACCTCTCGGGCGACACGGTTACTTACGATGAAGTTGCTGGGCTGCTCGAACGTGTCCTTGGACGACCTTTCAAACGTAACGAATGGACGGTCCCTTATCTAATGGACGAACTGGAAAAAGACCCGACTCATCACATCAAGAAGTACCGGGCCGTGTTTGCCCAGGGCCGAGGCGTGGCCTGGCCGAAAGCGGGCACCTTTAATGAACAGCAGGCGATTCACGTCACGACCGCCGAGCAGTGGGCTCGCGCCAACCTTCAAGGAAGCTAAGCGCTAACAGAAGGTGAGGAAGTTCGGAGATGCGCCTGGGAGGGTGAAAGGGTGGGCCTGGTGCGGGAGCCAGGAGTCGTACCAACACGAAAGGGACTGAATTCGTCCGCAGGTGCCAACTGCCTGGGCCGCAGAGCAACTCGGCGACGCTCCGGAGAACCCGGTATTTCCCGTAGAACTCAGCTTGCCGAATGCCGGGCACGGCCCCCACATGCAATACCCCATCGCCGCTGCCAGGCACATCGGGGCATTCGTCGCGGAGTCGCTAACCAGAAGCTGCACATAGAAAAGGCCACTTAATGTGGCCTTTTCTACTTTTCTACTAGCGTCATACCTTACCGCCACCATTCATCATCCTGTAAACCGCTACGAATGAAAGACTCATTACTAGAATGGCGAAGACTATTGCGGTATCGAAGACGCCGTATCCGCTAGCTACCGCGTACCCAGCGATCATCGCCGGAACACCCATACCGAGGTAGCAACAGAGGAAGACAACGGACAATACACCCGCGACCTCCTCGGCACGTGACTTGGATAAAACCAGTCTGATGCCACCTTGAAAACCAGCACCAAAGCCAGCTCCGGAAATCACAACGCCAAAGATAAAGGGTGTGAGCGAACCGGTGATCAATGAGGCCAAGACCATAGCCATACCGGTCAGCAGCCCCAGTGCACCAATCCAGGAGAGGGTATGCATTGACCGATTAACGAATGTCCCGATAGCAGCTACCCCACTTCCAGCGAAAGCCGCCAACACCAATCCTCCTGCCCATGACGCGGGTAGCGCAAAGAGCTGCTCAATTAGCCGTGGCCCCATCGAAGCAAAGAAACCGGCGACAGCCCAGCCAGCAACGAACAGCGACGATGCAATGATCATTGGTCCGCGCACATGCACGGGTATGCTGAATTGAGGCATCAGTGACCGGGCAGCCCCAGGTATTCTTGCGCGGACATCCCTCATGATGAGTAGACCAACGCCCTGAATGGCCAAAATAAAAGCTAGCGCCGCGAACACGGTATGAGTGGGGTACGGTAATGCCTGTGCGAATACGCTACCCATCAGAGCGCCAACAGCGCTGCCGATGGCAGGAGTGAGGGCATTCACGACCGCGCCGCGCTTGTGGTTGAGGTCAATCAAGGCTGCGCCTACCGCTGGAACAGCAGCTCCTGTCGACACGCCTTGAATCAGCCTGCCAACCACTAGATCCGTGAAGCCATCAGCGACACCCAGCATGTACATGGCCACCAATTGCAAAACAGTCGTCCACAACAGTACTGATCGACGACCGACATAGTCGGACAGCCGTCCAAACACTAGCAGTCCGGCGAGTACTGATATGGCATAAATACTGAAGATAAAGCTGATGCCCATCGCAGTGAAATGCCACTGGTCCTGATAGATCGGATACAACGGCGTAGGTACGCTGGATCCAGCCAGGAAAGTCACTGTGATGGAAGCAAGCAGCCCAAAACGAGTCCGCGGGCCAAGACGCTGCTTGTCGTCATTGGCAATGCTTATTCCAGGGGTTATCAGAATCTGGTCCATGACTTGTGCTCACAGTAAGCGGTTGATCAACAGGCATACGCCCATCGCAAATACCAGTGTTCCCGTCCCGAAGCGCACGGCTCGCCAAGGGCGAGCGCGTGCAAAGGTGATGAAAGCCATGCGTCACACTGAAGCCAAAAGCGAATAGTTGATCGCTTTTGTAGCGTCAGCTTGTGGATTAGAAATCGCATCGAGCATACGCCCTACGACTTTTCCGCCCTTGATCAAGGCAGGGGCGTCGTGACTTGGAAGCAGGAATTTGCTGTCTGCAAGCGCCCTCTTGAGAGCTCTCTTTTCATCCAGTGTGGACATGGCACGATTCGCTGTAATCGTCGGCTCATGGGACGCTTGATCGAGAATGGGCTCAATCAATTGGTCGTGGATGTCATAGGCGATGTCGCCGCAGATATTCGCCATTCCTTCGTCAGTTTCGACCAGGACCGATATCGAGCCTGGCGTGTGTCCCCCTGACAGCCGAACTGCTACGCCAGGGATAACCTCTTCTTCGAACGTGCCGTCGACATCGAACAGGCGAATTGCGCCTCGAGTGTGGAGACGATCAATCAAATGCTTGGTATCAGCCGCGGTGTACATGAGCGGTCCCATGATGCCGGATGCAGCGAACTCCAGCTCACGACGGGAGATGCCGACAGTAGTCGCCATCGGGAAGAGATCAGTCATGCCGACATGATCGATATGAGCATGCGTGTGGACGATGTGCCGGATGTCTTTCATCCGCAATCCATGCTGGGCCAGATGGTATTCAAGCGTCATTTGCGGCGTCACTTCGTACGTCAGTCCATATTCTTCATACTGCTGGGCATTGCGTGACCCCGTATCGACCAGGATCGGTTCCTCCCCTCCAGTAATAAGAAAACCCAGAACCGGGATGGTGACGTGCTCGCCGGGGTTCCGGAACATGACCAGACCGCTCGAATCCATCTGCATGTTTCCGAGGTTAATAGGATGGATCTTCAGTGCCATGGTGATTCTCCTTGCAGGCGACGCTTGGGTTAAGACAGACCGTCAGGACGGGTAAGTACCGTCTTGCACTGCCCCATTAAGAACCGATCGGTTCAATATAGGGCGACCCAAACTCAGGCGCAAGAGAAAAAAACCACTCGGTTCAAAAAGGTGATAGGTGTTGCTCAGAGAGCCCGCAACGCTTCCATGAAGTGGCTGACCCGATCGCCAGTCCCATCAGCAGGCAAGCAGCTTTCAACGCACACCCCAGAGAAAAACACCATGATGATGTCCGCAACAATCTCTGGAGCCAGTCGGGTCTTCTCAGCCCTTACGTTGTCAGCGATTTGCGGGAGCAGGCGACGATGACAATCCACGAGCAGTTGACGGACCTGGTCGGAAAGCACGGGAAACTCACGTAGCGCATTGACCGAAAAGCAGCCCATACACCCGTTATCTTGAGGGTCGCCAAGCCGAAGAAAACGCTCGATATTTGCCCATCCTTGCGGCTGAGCAGTCAGGATTTCTGGTGCTCCGCGGTTTGCGTAGTAATACGCCAAAGCGCTCAGAAACAGATCATCCTTATCCTTGAATTCTGAATACAGGCCTGACTTATTCACGCCCGTAGCCTGCTCAAGATGATGAAGAGAGGTGCCGGAGTAGCCGTACTGCCAGAACACGGGCAGTGCCTTCTCCAGAACCGTCTCACGATTGAATTTTCGAGGGCGTCCCATTTTCGGTACCTAAACGGTCGACATGATCCCAGTATCGAACCGTTCGGTTGGATAGGAAAGCGATTTCTATCCGACTCGCCTAGCATCGCGGCGAACTGCTTGCGGGGGAACCCCAAAACCTCGGATGAAGACCTCGCGCATGTGTCGACGATCCCTGAACCCGGTTTCCCTTGCTACCGTGTCCAGGCTATGGCGACTCTGCTCAATCATTAGCCGAGCTGCCTCTAGTCGTAGACTCTCCACCGCTTTCGCAGGTGATTGACCGGTTTCGGCAGTGAAGACGCGCGTGAATTGCCTTGGGCTCAGATGAACAACTTCCGCGAGCTCTTCAACACTCAGTGCCCTGTTCAAATGCTTACGTGCATAATCCAAAGCGCTCTGAATGCGATCAGACTTGGGCGCCAGAGCAAGCAATTCAGAGTGCTGAGACTGCCCTCCTGATCGGCGTTGGTGCATTACGAGCTTATGGGCCACCGATTTCGCAAGCTCCGTTCCCAAATCTTTCTCCACCATCCCCAATGCCATGTCGAGGCCCGCGGTCATTCCTGCAGAGGTCCAAACAGGGCCGTCCACAATGAAGATTCGATCCTCTTCCACCTCAATGCTCGGGTGCATGCTTTGAAGAGTCTTGGCATATGCCCAATGAGTAGTCGCACGTCGGTTATCGAGGACACCCGCTTGAGCTAAGACGAACGCTCCTGTGCAGATGCCCGCGATGCGCCTAGAGCTCTGGGCAAATCCCTGCACGCTGGACAGGACCTCTGCAGCGGGAGGCGTAAGCGGAGTGAGTGTCCCTGTGATCATCCAGCTATCTGCAAGCCCTGGATCATCCAAAGCCAGCGTATCGATGTGCATACCCAAGGATGATCGAATGGTCCCTCCTGACACCGAGTAGTTCTGAATCCGGTACACAGGCTCGCCCGCGACCATGTTCGCGAATTCAAAAACCGCCTGGGTGGCCAGAGACATCACCTGGAATCCATCCGTGACCAAGTAGCCGATTCGATGCATAACCGTGCTCCGATTGCGACGTCCTAAAACATGACCATATGCGTCGTTTAAGACAAATCTATTTTTTTGCATCATGGCTCCACACCCAAACAACGGAGCTGGACCATGACTCAGGAATACAAAGGCACCGCCCTGATCACAGGCGCATCCACCGGCATCGGCGCAATTTTCGCAGACCGCCTGGCTCAACGTGGTTATGACCTGATTCTGGTCGCCCGCAATCGTGATCGCCTGAACGCTCTTGCGAGCCGCATCACCAACGAGACTCAGCAGAGCGTTGAAGTCTTCCCCGCAGACCTGGCCAACGCAGCGGACCTGGCGCGAGTGGAACGCAAATTGCGCGAAGACGCCAGCATCAATCTGTTGGTTAACAACGCAGGCATCGGTACTCACACCCGTTTGCTGGACAGCGATGTGGAGCGAATGGCCGAGATGATTAGCCTCAACGTCACGGCACTCACTCGACTGACCTACGCCGCAGTTCCGGGCTTCATCGCTCGCCAACAGGGCGCAATCATCAATATCTCATCAATCGTCAGCCTGGCACCGGAAATTCTGAATGGCGTGTATGGCGCAAGCAAAGCCTACGTCACGGCCTTCACTCAGTCGCTGCACAAGGAGCTGACAGAACAGGGCATCAAGATTCAGGCGGTACTGCCAGGAGCTACGGCTACCGATTTCTGGGAAATCGGGGGACTGCCCGTCGAGAACCTTGATCCCAACATCGTGATGTCAGCAACCGATCTGGTGGATGGCGCCCTTCAAGACTTCGACAACGGTGTCCTGATCTCCATCCCCTCCATGCAGGACATACAGCATTTCGAGCTGTACGAAAGCAGCCGCAAGGCGCTGTTCGGACATCTCTCCAGCAACAAACTCGCTCCGCGTTACGGCGTTTAATCAATCAATTGAAAGGATACAAATCATGAAAACTAGCGCGAACACCATCTTCATTACTGGCGGCACCTCGGGCATCGGCCGCGCTCTGGCCGAAGCGTTCCACCAGCGTGGAAACAAAGTCATCATCGCGGGCCGACGCCAATCGCTGCTGGATGAAATCGCCAGCTCCAATCCCGGCATCGACACCGTTCAGCTTGATATCAATGATCCCCAGCAGATCAAGGATGTCGCACAAGAGGTTATCCGTCGCCATCCCTCGCTGAACGTCATCATCAACAATGCCGGCATCATGCCTTTCGACAACCCAGGCTCTGGCGATTATGACGATGAGCAGGCGGTAGGGCTGCTGCAAACCAACCTGCTGGGCCCGGTGCGTGTTAGCGCAGCGTTTGTAGAACATCTCAAGCGCCAACCCGATGCCTACATCATCAACAACAGCTCGGTACTGGCCTATCTGCCACTGGCCGCGACAGCCCTCTATTCAGCGACCAAAGCGGCGATTCACTCCTACTCACTATCGCAACGTTTTGCCCTGCGCGATACCAGCGTCAAGGTTCTGGAAATCGCACCGCCATGGGTCGACACCGATCTGATTCACAAAAGTGGTGATGAACGCGCCATGCCGCTGGACGAATTCATTCAAGAGACCCTGGAAAAACTGGAGACAGCGACAACCGAAGTCCTGGTTGACCGCGTCGTACCAATACGAGCCAACCAAGGGCCAAACGAGCATGAACTGATCAACCAGTTCAACGAGGCACTGGCCGCAAACCCTATCCCTGTCGCCTGAACAGCGATGCAAAAATCGTTGATGTCATCACGCAGGTCTCGCTGCTGACCTTGACGAACTACCTGAACAACGTGGCGAAAACAGATATCGATTTCCCACCGAAAGCGATCTGATCGGACACCTAACTTAAGCGACGTGTGCGCGCCTCCTAAAACGATCAGCCATTCCGTGAATGGCTGATCGCCTCAACCTTCAGCGAAACGGCGAAAGTCTTCCTCGGGTTAGCTAGTTTTTGAGGCTTACGAAGGGAGTTAGCCTGACATCACTCTCTGACCTGTAAAGGACAACCTCATATGAAAGCCGTAGTTTTCCAAGAAGCTGGTTTGCCGATCCAAAACGCTCGTTCCCTGTTCGAAACGGACCTGCCGAAGCCCACCCCAGGTGCTCGAGATCTGCTTGTCGAAGTGAAGGCGATTGCGGTGAACCCGGTAGATACGAAGGTGCGAGCCCGCAGTACCAGCCAAGAGGTCCAAGTGCTGGGTTGGGATACCGTTGGTGTCGTCCGTGAAGTCGGCAGCGACGTTTCATTGTTCAAAGTTGGCGACGAAGTTTTTTACGCCGGCGCGATCGATCGTCCTGGTAGCTACAGCGAATTTCACTTGGTGGATGAGCGCATCGTCGGCCAAAAACCACGTAGCCTGGACAATGCCAGTGCCGCAGCCTTGCCGCTGACCTCCATTACTGCCTGGGAGCTGTTGTTCGATCGACTGGGCGTTCAGGAGAACGCTGGTAAAGGACAAAGCCTGCTGGTCATCGGCGCCGGTGGCGGGGTTGGCTCGATCCTGGTCCAGCTGGCCCGCAAACTTACCCAACTCACCGTCATCGGTACAGCGTCGCGGCCAGAGACCCAGTCTTGGGTACAAGAACTGGGCGCCCACCATGTGATTGATCACTCCGCCTCGATCCCGCTGCAGCTTGAAAACCTGAAACTCAACCCGGTCGACTACGTTATCAGCCTGACCCACACCGAAACCTACCTGCACCAGATCGTTGAGGTGCTTCGCCCGCAAGGCAAACTGGCGCTGATTGATGACCCAGCACAACTGGACGTCATGCCACTCAAGCGCAAATCGCTTTCGCTGCATTGGGAACTCATGTTCACGCGCTCTCTGTATCAAACCGCAGACATGATCAAACAGCATGAGTTGCTGAACAGAATTTCCGAGCTGGTCGATACCGGCGTCATCCAGACCACCATTGGGGAACACTTCGGAAAAATCGGCTCAGATAACCTGAAGCGCGCCCATGCTCTGATCGAGAGCGGTAAAGCCAAAGGCAAGATCGTTCTCGAAGGCTTCTAACCCGCTGATACGCTCAAGGACAAGCATATGAAAGCTTTCTTCCAAGCCACTGGCCTGGCTGTCGCGGTCTCGCTCAGTGCAATGGCCATGGCCGATACCGCCTCGGGCACAGGCACCAACCCCGAACGTGTTTTCGCTTTCAATGGCGCCATGCCTACAGGCGTGACCGTCACCGAAACGGGTCGGATCTTCATCAACTTCCCTCGTTGGGGAGACGAAGTACCCTACACCGTGGCGGAGATTAAACAGGGCCATCTGGTTCCTTACCCGGACCTGAAAACGAATGTGGAAAACGCCAAGGATCCGGCCGCCGGGTTCATCAGCGTGCAGAGCGTTGTAGCTGACGGTCAAGGGCGTGTCTGGGTATTGGATACAGCCGCTCCCGCCTTCTCCGAACCCAAGGCAGGTGGAGCCAAGCTGATCGCAATCGACTTGAACACCAACAAGATCGTGAAAACAGTTGTGTTCCCGCGCGAAGTGATTCTGCCAACTACCTATGTGAATGACGTACGTTTTGATTTTCGCGTAGGTAAGGAAGGTACCGCTTACGTCACCGATTCGTCGGTAAAAGGGCCAGGTGGAATCATCGTGCTGGACCTGGCCAGCGGTACGGCAACCCGCCGCCTCAGCGGGGCCAAATCGACTTCCGTAGACCCTGAGTTCCGACCTGTGATCGAAGGGAAACCAGCACTCATCACACGCGACGCGCAGGGTAAATCAGGATTGCTGACCGTAGCCTCGGACGGCATCGCCCTGTCGAGCGATGGTAAGACACTGTATTTCTGTCCGCTTTCGAGTCGACACCTGTATTCGGTTCCAACGGCTTTGTTGCGAGACCCCAATGTAAGCGAAGCCGAACTTGAACAAGCAGTTGTTGACCTTGGTGAAAAAGGCGCCTCCGACGGTCTTGAGGCTGATGCTAACGGAGCAGTCTATGCGGGGGATTATGAGCACAACTCCATCCGCAAACGCCTTGCCGATGGCACTTGGCAAACCGTGGTTGAGGATTCGCGAGTCCTTTGGCCGGATACCTTGTCGATCGGCCCAGACGGATATCTGTACTTCACTGCCAACCAGCTGCACCGCTCACCTGGCTTCAACGATGGCCAAGACAAACGGGTGAAACCTTACAGCCTTATGCGCGTCAAGATCGACGCCAAGCCTGCGCAAACGCATTGATAAGGAAATGACATGCAAAAGCACATTCGCTTGGGCTACATCGACCTCAGCTTCCATGCCGCTAGCGCAGCGCTTGTGCAGCGCTCGCTAGAGCGACATGGTTATCTGGTGGACGTCAGCACAGCGCCTCATGAGGAAATGTTCCGGTTGTACAGCGAAGGACAGGTAGAGATGCTCGTATCAGCCTGGCTGCCAGCCAGCCACGGTGCCTACTTGGCAGCTTGCAAGAAACCGAGCACTTCCCTTGGAGTTCTATACAACCCATTCTGCATTTGGGGTGTGCCTGATTATGTACCGGAGGATCAGGTCGCTACGATTGCAGACCTGCTGAGGCCGGATGTTGCCCAGCGGATGAGCCGCCGCATCCAAGGCATAAACCCTGGTGCCGGTATCAGTCGCTTTTCCAAAGCCATGGTGACGCAATACGCGTTGGATGCTGAAGGCTACTTTTTTGCGCAAGGCACCGAGGCTGATTGCTTCAATCGTTATGAGCAATCCTATGCCGAGCGGGAATGGTTTGTCGTGCCGCTGTGGCATCCTCAATATTTGCACCATGCCTATCAAATCCGAGCCCTAGATGAACCGCTCGGGCTGTTGGGTGGTGAAGATCAAGCAACGCTCATTGCCGCCAGTGACGTTGTGCAAGAGATGCCGAAAGAACTGATTGAGGACCTAATCTCGCTACAACCTGGCAATGCCGCGGTCAGTGAGCTTGATTTTCTTATCCGTCACAAAAAGCTTTCAGCCTTGGAAGCTGCAGACATCTGGCTCGCACGTCAGTCGGCACCGGCGGGAGCTTGAATCAGTAGCAGGGCCCCGTGCCCCGCCACTGAGCCCCGACTAGCTTTCGAAACGTTTTGCTAGAAAGGCTCTAAGCGATTGGATGGCCGGCGTGAGCGATGTGCGATGGGCACATACCAGCTGAAGCGGCGCCGGCTGCCCATAGCTTTCCGGGAATAGCTCAACCAGGCGGCCGCTACGAAGATCCTCAGCAACATCGAGCCTGGACTTGTAAACGATCCCCAATCCGGCGACAGCCCAACGTCGAACAATGTCGGCATCATCGCTGATTCGATCACCCGTCACCTGAACCGTCCGCACTCCCTGTGGAAAATTGAAGCTCCAACGCTCGTAAGTTTGCTCGCCCATTACATATCTCAGGCAATTATGCCCGCTCAACGCCTCAGGAGATTCCGGCATACCATGACGCGCGAGATACGCCGGCGAGGCGCAGACTGTTCTGCGGTTCATCGGTGCGAGCGCTAAGGACACCAGGCCCGAGTCACTCAACTGTCCATACCTGATACTAGCGTCCAGATGTTCCCCCACCAGATCGGCCACCTGATCACTAACCCGCAATTGCAGACGTACCATGGGGTGCGTTTGCTGAAACTCATCTAGCCATGGGAGCAACACGTTCCTGCCGATATCAGATGGCATCGACAAACGAATAGTGCCAGCGATCTCGTCACGGCCCTGGGTCAACGCTACCTCACCATTATCAAGTGCTTCCAAGGCTTGCCGCGCGTGCGGCAAGTAGCGTTCGCCATCATCGGATAATCTCAACCGACGCGTCGAGCGAACAAACAATCTCGCGCCCAAGTTGCTTTCCAGACGCTGAATGGCACCGCTCGCCAAGGCGGGCGAGATGTCAAGCAACCGCGCCGCGGCGGAGAAACTACCCGCAGCAGCCGTCGATACGAAGACCTGCAGATCATCGATTCGTATGATTTTCTTCACTTTGACGAAATTCTTTACGTGATGGCGAGGTTTTTCAGCGTAATGGGAAAAATGATCATTGCCCAGCCCTTCAAACAGGAACTTGCAATGACCTTCTCTAAACGATTTGTACTAACAGCTGTGATGGCAGGCTTGATCGGTGTAGCCCACGCCGAAGTGCCGCCAACCCTTCACGTGGTAGCCCAATCGGCAAATGCCGTATGGAATGCGGTGGCTGTGGACAGCGCCGGAAGCCTATACGTATCGGGCCCAAAATGGACTGGCTCAGCGGGGCCATCTGTATCGAAGCTAGACCCAGCAGGCCAGCCCCATCCCTTTCCAAATGAGCGCTGGAATAGCAATGACGCAACCATTCCGGCCGAACAGCGCTTCGTCAATGTCAATGCAATGCGTGTTGATGACAATAGCCGGCTGTGGATTGTCGATGCAGGCGTAACTGACTTCGGCGGTAAAGTCATTCCAGGTGGTGCAAAGGTCGTGGTCGTTGACCTAAAAAGCAGCGAAGTGATCAAGGTCATCCCATTCGACAGCAGCATCGCTCAAGAACATAGCTACATCGACGATATCCGCCTCAATGGCAAGCATGCCTACCTGACGGACGCTGGCGTTCCTGGCATCGTTGTCTTGGACTTCGAAACCAACAAAGCCCGGCGCGTCTTAACGACCAGTCCTGCTGTACGCGCACCCACGAACCGCGACATTATCCTGAGCGGCAAAGTAGTCAGAGCGCCAGATGGGACAGCATTGAGGGTGCACTCCGATCCCCTTGAAGTATCCCCGGACGGGAAATGGCTCTACTTTGCACCGTTGGAAGGCCCTTGGCACAAGATTGAAACGCGCTGGCTGGATGACGCCAACCTGCCTGAAGCTGAGCTCATCAAACATGTCGAGTTCTGGCGAGACCTGCCGCCGGTCGGTGGAACAGTCATGGACAGCAAGGGCAATTTCTACTTCAGTGACCTGGCTGAAGATAGCGTCAAGCGAATCGCCACTGACGGCACCATTCAAACCATTGCACAGGACAGTCGCCTGCACTGGGTCGATGCACCGGCGTTCGACAACCAGGGCAGATTGTACTTGCCGGCAGCACAAGTTGATCGAGTAGGCTTGTTCAACAATGGCGCATCGAAGGTCGAGCGACCACTGAGCGTCTATCGTATAGACCCTAAGTAACCTCACTGCACCCGTTTCAGAGCTGATGCCTTGTGCATTGCGAGCTCTGAAACGGGTTTATCGAAAAGCCTCCGCCAACCTTTATGGTTTAGGTCCGGCGGGAGCGCGAAGCTAATGCAGAAACCACGACCCCCAAAACCACCAGGCCGAGCCCGGCAAGGAACATGGTGGAAACGGTCGCACCGAAAGCCAAGCAAGAGAACACTGTTCCAATCAGGGGTACCCCAAGGGTGAAATTTGACATGCCAAACGTCGAAATTCGCCGTCCGTACTCCGCAGAGATCACAAAGCACGCCGATGTCGCAATCGGACCGATGAAAAACAATTCCTCAGCCAGTTTCCTATCCAAGACAAGGGATGTCGGTGGGCCTTCGCTGACATATGCTGCAATCGCCAACGGTATGGTAGCCAAGAGCATCTGCCACGGGGCAAGCGCCAGAGGCGGGGTCACCCACCGATGACGTTTCACGTGAAGGATGACAATTGCCCAACTGACCGCTGCAAGAAGCAGGAATATTGCCCCCAACACTGTTTCCCGGTTTGTCCATTCGAGCTCTCCTGGGGAGCACACAGCCGCGATCCCTGACATCCCTATGACAAGCCCTGCAATCTGCAACCGAGAGGGCATTTCACGGAACATGACCCAGGCGACAACCACACACCACAGTGGCGTTGTGTATGCCAAGAGCACAGCGCGGCTAGTATCGACATGAACCATCGCCACCATACCCAGACCTGTGAAAGCCATCATCTGCAACAAACCCACGCTTGCGATGATTGGCATATCCCCTCTAACGGGAAGCTTGAGCTGTCCTCTCGCGACCAGATAAGCAACAAGACAAACCGCGGCACTGGCGAAACGAATGGTAGCCAGCCAGAGCGGAGGTACGTCATGCAATGCAAGCTTAGTAACCGGCCAGCTACTTCCCCACAGAAGCACCATGACACCAAGCCAAACGTAAGTTGAAGATATCCCGAAATTCTTGGAGCGAGTCTTAAACACTTGCTGAGTTGAAGCGCGCATGGTGCCACCTCGTTGCAATCTAGTTACGTAGCACCATGATATTTTTGAGCACGCGAAAAAACGTACCTATCTCTTCCTCAGAAGTAGAAATACCGGTACATTTCATTGGAAAGCTCTCATGCAGAGGAAAAATTTACCATGAGCCGCTCAAAGCTCGATGACGCTAGCCTGCGTATCCTTGATGCACTCCAAGAAAACGCGGAGTTAAGCAATGCCGAACTCGCTGAAATGGTAGGGCTTTCAACTTCGCCGTGCTGGCGACGTGTCTCAGAGATGAAGGAAAGTGGGGTCTTGCGAGGCGCCGTTACGCTAGTTGATCCTGCAGCGCTCGGCCTTGCAATAAATGTATTCGTACACGTGTCGCTCAAACTCCAGGACAAGCAGTCTCTAGAAGTATTTACGAACGCGATCAGGGAGCGCCCAGAGGTGATGGAGTGCTATTTGATGAGCGGCGAGGCGGACTTTATGCTGAGGGTGGTAAGCGAAGACCTGACAAAGTATCAGACGCTACTGCTTGACTGTTTGACGACCATACCCGTTGTGGCAAGCATCAAATCGAGTTTCGCACTTAGCCAAGTTAAATATACGACTGCACTGCCCACGAATCACTTGAGAGGGCGCACTTCAGCGGGCAATAACTAATGTTCGTTCTATCTTTCGCTCCTCAACCGAGGAGTGAACTCTTCCTCCATTTCCTTGATCCATCGACTCAGCGTTGGGACGGCAATATTCAGGGAAAATGTGGCGCTAGTAAAATGACTGGCTTCAGCCACCGCCAAGAACACTTAAAAGTTCTGGCCTCCACTAACTTATGTCTCACCTGAGAACCTGAAAAGTCCGAAACCAAACTGAGACGCTACGTTAGCTTAGAGCTCATGGCAAACCGTTTCCAAGCCAGAAGTTTGGGTTTACAACAGTCTCCACCTGTACAGCAGAAGCAGCTGGAGCCAAGCGAAAAACCTGGACACTCGCTTTGCCGTCGATAGCCGCGCTTAAATTTTTAAACGCCTCACCGAGTGTATGTTGAGTCAGCGCATCATCATTTTGCCAAAGCTCAAGCATGGTCCAGTGGCCTTGAGTGTCCATGTTTTCAAAAAGACGATAATGAAGACACCCGTGCTCTGACTGCGTCGCTTCGACAGCTATCAGCAGAGCGCTGTGAACCTCGGCTACTGATGATGGATCTGCGGTGATATGCGCTACAACGGTAATCGTACTAGCCATGGCGAGCACCCAGTTTGTTGATACCTTAGCTTGATCACTTCCACTAGCACGTGAAACCCAAAGGGTAGCGAAACAGTTTCAACAAATTGACGAAAGTCTCTTTGTTGCTCCTGGATGTAGCCCGCGCTTTCAAGGGTAGGAGCAGCCTTACTCCTAACGTCTGCCCTGGCAAGCATCGCACTCCGGAAGGTCGGATTTATCGGCAAAACGGTGCGCTGAGCTACCTGAGATGATTGGACAAGAACCTGAGCCGAAAGCGAAAGAGCTCGTGCAGCTTCGCCAATAGCATGGTCATCAAGGGAGTCGAATAGATCCCGCCAACAAACGAGCGACACGCCGCTCATGCAAACAAATTGGAGATGATCATGAAAAAATTCATTGTTGCACTCGCCTTAATGACCCCGGCCGCTTTCGCGGTAGCACAAGGCAACAATCCGGACACAGACGCTCACCAGTACCGCTACGGTGACGTGATTGACGTGGATAAAGTAGTCTCGCAAGACGTTGTGGTTCAGTCCGAAACTTCACAGGCGCTGGAAACGGTGAAGCTGGTGTACCGTGATCACGCGGGGGTAGAGCACGACCTTTACTACAAACGCGTCGCTGAAACTCACCAAGACAGCTGATATACGATTTGGTGATTGGCCCGTCGCTATGCGCCGGGCCCACCGCGAATTCACACCGCATCCTTAGCGAGCCTAGCCTCCAATTCACCCAGCTTTCGCTCTCGCCGATATTGTCCAGGGGTCTGCCCCAGCACATCCTTGAAGACTTTGCTGAATGACGCCTGCGTTTGGTAACCCACCTCCAAAGCGATATCACTCAAACCAGAGTCCGTCTTTGCCAACAGCAAGCATGCGATTTCCATCCTGATTCGAACCAGCAAGGTTCCCGGAGGACAACCTGCTATGCGCGTAAAGGCCCTCATAAAGCTGGCGCGCGACATGTTGGCCATTTCTGCCATGCGCTCAACGGTCCAGGCATCTGAGGGATCCTCTAACAACGCACGCCATACTTTGGAAAGACGCCGGTCGGCCAGAAGACCGATGCTACTTTCAACAGGTGGGCTGGTATCCAGCCATGACCGCAGAACCATTGTGAACAGCGCGGTAGTCAGGGCATCAACTATAGACCGAGCTCCATGGTGGTTGGCTTCGGCTTCGCTACGAATCAGTCCAGTCATTGCAGAGAGCGCAGAAGCGGACTGTGTCGAACTCAAGCTGACATGGATGTACTCAGGCAGCGCCTCGAAAAGTGATGAGCCTGGCTGGTAAATAAACCTCCCACATAGCAGATCCAAGGGCTCACCTTCGCCTTTTAACCGATGCAAAGGTAAAAGCCCCTCGCGAACGACCACCGGACGATTTGGCTGATCAACATCCGAATCACTTTGAAGCAAGTGGCCGGTGCCGTGTGGGAGCAACAGGATGTCGCCCGCGTTGAGTTCTATAAGGCTGTGGTCAGGCAAGCGTAATTGGCAGCGGCCTGAGAGGACGATGTGGTAACGCGCAGTACCGAGCTCATCCGGCTGATGGTCAATCGACCAACGCCCCGCAAAATGGCAACGCAGATCCATGCTGCCGCGCACATCAGCAAGCGTGATGAGTTTGTCTAACGTCGTCATGGTCATCTCTTCAGAAGGCTATCCGGGCGCAATTTAAACCAACCCAGGGGAAAGCGCAGTCGCCAAAGGCGATGATTGAGACGATTGGCAAAAAGGCGGAGCGCATCCGGCAAAAGCGCGAAGCGGAATCTTCTTAGGATGGACTCATCTTGAAACCACAAGGAATCACACCATGAGTCCCTTTCAACTGCTGGTCATTGCAAGCCGCCTGGATAAGCTTGGAATTCATCTCGTTCGCTTTGGCGTGGCCATTGTTTTCCTGTGGATTGGTGCGTTGAAATTCGTGCCCTACGAGGCTGACAGCATCACTCCATTTGTGGCAAACAGCCCATTCTTCTCGTTCCTCTATGCACACCCAGAGGCCTATCGGGAGCACTTCACGCATGAAGGCCAGCTCGACCTAGCGCAGCGTGCTTGGCAAGTTGCCAACCATACCTATGCCTTCTCAAATGGACTGGGCGTGGTCGAGATCAGCATAGGGTTTTTGGTATTGGCTTACCTTGTCTCACCGAAGCTGGGGCTCGCGGGAGCTGTGCTCGCTTTCCTCACACCCATCGTGACGCTGTCGTTCCTGATCACAACGCCTGAAGCGTGGGTAGCGAATCTAGGAGATGCTCAATTCGGCTTCCCGTACCTTTCTGGAGCTGGACGCTTGGTCTTGAAGGATGTGTTGATGCTGGCAGGTAGTGTGTTGATGATTGCTGACTCTGCTAAGCAGCTAATTAATGGCACCAGCCTGATCAATCTGGATAAGAAGAGAGTGAGTGGTTAGGTAGCCCTCCCGCCGCGAGCCAGCGCTACGCGCGGTCGAGAAAAAGGGTATCCATGTCGTTTCGATACCTTACGACGTCGAAGTCAACAGGGGTGCCTGACACGAGTAGCTCGGTAGCCACGCGCTGAAAGCTAACGTCGCCCCTGTGGAGCGCAGCCATCACAGTCCAAACCACGTTCATCCCTTTTCGTACTTGGCGTTTGCAGGTGTTGAAGCCCAGCACAGCAAAAATGACTAGCGCTAGAGAGGTGATGGCTTGTGCCGCGGTGGACCAGGTGCCCACCAGCCGCAATTATGTCCTGCATCTCGGCAGCGCTAATCGCGGCTGACGCCAATTGCTGCAGTGAGCAGCAAAAGCGTAGCGGCTAGGCACCAAAAGCCAAAGGCATAAGGATTTCTCATCCCGGATTCACTTTGATGTCGTTGAATCTAATAATGAAAAAAGCCCCACCAGGAAAAACTGCGCGGGGCTTTTTTTGCTGTCAGGCTGGTGTGACGGTCAGTTAGATCACTGAAAAAAGGACTTCGTAGGGCCCGAATTTACTGGTGCCGGAGACAGGAATCGAACCTGCGACCTTCGCGTTACGAGTGCGCTGCTCTACCGACTGAGCTACACCGGCGTGTCCGCAAAGCTACCACCGCCGCCATCCATACGCAAACCCCTGTTTCCCTTCACTTATTACCCTGCGCCCCACCCTGCCCCGGCGAACCTGCACAGCCGCTGGGCGCAAGATCCTCTTCGATGTCGGTGCTGCACGTCCACCCGGTCGCCGCGCGGGTCAGTGTCAGGCGCTTGCCCACGACGTTCGCAGGCGCATCCGCGAGGGTGCAGACGATGCTACCGGTGCCTGCAGCGGCGTTGCCGCTGGCGACGATGGCGCAGTGGTTGGTCGTGGGTTGTCCGCCTAGCGCGGCAACGTCGGCGACGTCCTTGCCTTCGTTCAGGCGCAGGTCCATCGGGGTCTTGAGCGCGGAGATTTCCAGCAGGCCGGCCGCTGCTTTGGTGCGGGCCTGGTGGTTGGTGTACATGGGGATCGCGATGGTCGCGAGGATGCCGATGATCGCGACGACGATCATCAGTTCGATGAGGGTGATACCGCGTTGCCCTTTCATAACAGGTTCCTTGTCGATTCGGTCAGGCCTCGAGCCGCTGGGCGGGTCGGGGTCGGCTGGGGCGCAGTAGAGCCCAATGGACACCTTTTGTCACCCCTGCGTGGCTGGACGTCGTGTCCGCTCAACTACTCTAGTGAGCGTCTGGAATTTCTGCCCTGGGATGGGCGCGGCAAGCTGTTACGGGGCTTGTCGGGTGTGGCAAGGAGCTGGCGAATGAAGGATTCGACTCGATTGTATGCGTGGCGAGGCGTGGATGCGCGGGGGGCGCGGGTCAGTGGGCAGATGCAGGGGCGCAGCCCGGCATTCGTGCAGGCGGGGTTGTTGCGCCAGGGCATAAAGGGCGCGCGGGTGTGGCCGGCGGGTGGGCGGGGTTGGAAGCTGCCGGTGCGGCGGGAGAAGGTGGATGCGCCGGGGTTTTCGCGTCAGTTGGCGACGCTGTTGAAAGCGGGGGTACCGCTGTTGCAGGCGTTCGAGGTGATGGGGCGCAGTGGTGCAGACGCTGGGATGGTGCGGTTGCTGGGGCGCTTGCAGCAGGATGTTTCTGCAGGGTTGGGGCTGGCGGATGCGCTGCAGCGGCACCCCCGTTGGTTCGATGCGTTGTACTGCAACCTGGTGCGGGTCGGGGAGCAGTCGGGGACGCTGGATCGGCAACTGGAACAGTTGGCCGACTTGCTGGAACGGCGTCAGGCGCTGCGACGCAGGGTGCGCAAGGCAATGCTGTATCCGCTGATTCTGCTGCTCATGGGGCTCGGGGTGTCGGCGTTGCTGTTGCTGGAGGTGGTGCCACGCTTCGAGGGGATGTTTGCGGGGGTGGGCAAGGAGTTGCCAGCCTTTACCCGGTGGGTTATCGAATTGTCTGACGCGCTGGGGCGGCATCTGCTGGCTGTGCTGGGGATATTCGGTGTGGCGGGGCTGGCGGTGCGCAAGCTGTATCGGGAGCACTTGCCGGGGCGGCTTTGGATGATTCGCCAGGCGCTGCGGGTGCCGGTGTTCGGGCGCTTGTTGAGCCATGCGGCGTTGGCGCGCTTCGCACGTAGCCTTGGGACAGCCTATGGTTCGGGGGTGGTGTTGCTCGATGCGCTGGAAACGGTGGCGGCGGCGAGCGGCGATGCCTTGCACGAGCGGGCGATCCGCCAGTTGCGCCAAGGCATGGCCAATGGCTTGGGGCTGCATCAGGCGATGGCGCTGGAGCCGTTGTTCGCGCCGCTGCTGGTGCAGTTGACGGCGATCGGCGAGTCGAGCGGCACGCTGGAAGCGATGCTGAACAAGGCGGCCTGTCATTACGAGGAACAGGTTGGGCAGGCGCTGGAGCAGTTGACCAGCCTGCTGGAGCCAGCCATCGTGCTGATCCTCGGTGTTCTGGTGGGTGGTCTGGTGGTGGCCATGTACTTGCCGATCTTCCAGTTGGGTAGCCTGATCTGACATGAATCTGTGGACTTTTCTTGCCGACCAGCCAGGGTTCTTCCTGGCGAGTGCAGCCGTGCTCGGGCTGCTGGTGGGCAGTTTTCTGAATGTGCTGGTGCATCGGTTGCCGGTGATGCTCGAACGCCAGTGGCAGAACGAGGCGCGTGAAGTATTGGGGATGCCGGTGGAGGCGCATGAGCGTTTCGACCTGTGCCTGCCGGCCTCGCACTGCCCGGGCTGCGGGCATCGGATTCGGGCGTGGGAAAACATTCCGGTGGTGAGTTACCTGGCCCTGCGTGGGCGCTGCTCGGCGTGCAAGGGGCGGATCAGCTTGCGTTATCCGCTGGTGGAGCTGGCCTGCGCGGGGCTGTCGCTGGTGGTGGCGTGGCATTTCGGGGTGAGCGTGCAGGCGCTGTTGGCGCTGGTGCTGACGTGGTGCCTGCTGGCCCTGAGCCTGATCGATGCGGAGCATCAATTGCTGCCGGATGTGCTGGTGCTGCCGGCGCTGTGGCTGGGGCTGGTGGTCAATGCCTTCGGGGTGTTCGTGCCGCTGGCCGATGCGCTGTGGGGTGCGGTGGTCGGTTACCTGAGCCTGTGGTCGGTGTATTGGCTGTTTCGGCTGGTCACCGGCAAGGAGGGCCTGGGCTATGGCGATTTCAAGCTGCTGGCGCTGCTGGGTGCCTGGGGCGGCTGGCAGGTGCTGCCGCTGACACTGTTGCTGTCGTCGGTAGTGGGGGCGGTGATCGGGCTGTGTCTGCTGCGGCTGCGCAAGGCTTCGCTGGGGGCGACGATGCCTTTTGGGCCCTATCTGGCAATTGCGGGCTGGATCGCATGGCTCTGGGGTGATGAAATATACGCTTCCTACATGCAACTGCTCGGATACTGATGACCACTGCTGCATTTACCCCCTGGATTCTCGGACTGACCGGCGGCATCGGCAGCGGCAAGAGCGCTGCCGCCGAGCGTTTCGTCGAGCTTGGCGTGCACCTGGTGGACGCCGACCAGGCGGCGCGCTGGGTGGTCGAGCCGGGTCGGCCGGCGCTGGCGAGCATCGTCGAGCGCTTTGGCGCGGGCGTGCTGCTGGATGACGGCACCCTTGATCGCTCGGCCCTGCGCCAGCAGATCTTTGCCGACCCTGCGCAGCGGCGCTGGCTCGAGCAACTGCTGCACCCGCTGATCGGGCAGGAGATCTTCAGCTACCTGGCCAAGGCCGAGTCGCCCTATGCGGTGTATGTGTCGCCACTGCTGATCGAGTCGGGGCAGTACCAGAAGACCCAACGCATCCTGGTGATCGATGTGCCGCAAGCGCTGCAGATCGCGCGCACGCTGCAGCGTGACAACACCAGCGAGGAGCAGGTGCAGGCGATTCTCAAGGCGCAGTTGGCGCGGGAAGAGCGCCTGCGCCATGCCGACGATGTGGTGGTCAATGACCGCGACCTGCCGTGGCTGCATGAGCAGATCGACCAGTTGCATGCCTTTTACCTGACTTTGCGAGGAGGCCAGCCTTGAGCCAGCCAATGACCGTCGATTGCCCGACCTGTGGCGCACCTGTGGAATGGAGCGAGAAGAGCCCGAACCGGCCGTTCTGCTCCGATCGCTGCAAGCTGATCGACCTGGGGGCCTGGGCGGCCGAGGAGCACAAGATTCCAGCGGCGCCGGAGTCGGAGGATGAGCTGTATTCGGGGGATCTTGAGCCTCGGCATTGATTTGATGAGGGGGGTGGGGATGGCACCGGCTTTGCCGGTCATCGCGGGACAAGTCGGAGCGCCCAACCGCCGCTCCCACAGATCATTCCCACAGGGATATTTAGAGAGGGTTCCACAGGGGTTTTAGAGGCGATTCAGTCCTTCCCCTCGCCCTCTTCATCCTTCCACGGGGCCTGCAGGTAGCGGGTGCGGTTGAAGGTTTCCAGCCACTCGGGGCAGAACACCACCAGGGCGCTGATCACGGTACCGTTGATGAAGGCCTCGGGGAATATCATCAGCCACAGGTAGCCGACGAAATCGCTGAGCCACTCGGGCATGGCGAACAGCCCGTCCAGCCATAGCACACTCAACGCGGCCATCAGGCACAACAAGGTTGCCAGGGCGGCAGCGAAGAATCCCGAACAGAAGATATAGACGAACAGGTTACGCGGCTGGGCGCGTTCGACCAGGATCGCGCACACCTCGGTGACCAGCACCGGCAAGCCGATGATCAACAGGCCGTTGACGCCCAGCGCTGCCAGGTCCTGGCGGCCGAGGGCGAGCAGGCCGATCTGGGCAAGAAAACCGCCCAGTATGGCCAGCGGCCAATCCAGCAGCAGGGTCACGGCGGTCATGCCGATGAAGTGGAAGGACACGCCGGTGTCGAAATCGCGCCGCACCAGCCACAGCGCGAACAGGCCGAACACGGTGCCGAACAGCAGGTGCTGGCGGCGCGGGTCGCTGACCAGCTCGACCCAGCGAGTGCGGCTGGCCGCCCAGATCAACAGGGGAACATAGGCCAGCCAGCCAAGCGTGAGACTGGTGGAGGACAGGACCTGTGCGCTGATCACCGCGACCTCGCGTGCATGTCGGATGCTTTCGAGTCTACACCCATTCCCTGATGACGATTCCCACGAACAAACAAGCCCTTATCCTTCACAATTGCAGGCTAAGCTTGTTCCCATGGATGACTCAGACTACCTGCGCCTGCTTACCATCCAGGCCGAACAAGCCAACGCGTTCCTGTCCAATGCCCGCAAATGGGAGCGTGAGCGTTGGGTCTGCCAGCGCCTGCTGCAAGGGTTGAACCTTCCCTACCGCAGCGAGGACTTCACCCCGGCCGGCCAGGAGCCGCCTGACGTGCTGTTTCGCGATGCGGCGTTCGAGGTGTTCTTCGTCCTCGACGAAGGGCGTCGGCTCAACGACGAATGGCGCGAGGAGCTGCAGCGTCGGCGCAGTGCCTTCTCCCTGGCCCAACTGGTGCGCCGCGAGGCGCGCCCCCGGCGAATCAGCGCACAGGAGCTGCTCGCGCGCCTGGCCCCGACCCTGCGCAAGAAGGCGCACAACTACCGCGAGCGCGGGCTGGACTTGGGCGAGCTGGACATCATCGCCTTCGCCAGCCTCAAGCGCGAGGTGCTCGACCTCAACAGCCATTTCCCACCGCCCACCGAATACCTGCGCCAGGGCTGGCGCTCGTTGTCGCTGGTGGGGCCGACCTTCGCCCGGGTGCTGTTCGCCCACCCGGACGCGCCGGATTTCCTGCGCGGCAACCTGGGGCGCAGCATTCTGTTCGATGTCGGTATCAGTCTTTGATCGCGTGCCGGGTGTCTTTGCGATGGCGTACACTCGGCGGCGGAGATGAAAGGTATTATCATTTGTTTCACGTGCTTGCGATAACGCTGCAGGAAAGGTTGTAGCGTTCTCGTCATCCCAAGCGTCTACCCACGAGGCCCACCATGACCAGCCGCCTGAATCCGGAAGATCAGCGTCGCGTCGATGAGTATCTGCGAGCCCCCCAGCATCAAGTCGAGCGCAAGCCTTTCAGGCCCTGGCTGCTCCTTGCCCTGGTGGTGATCGTGACCATTGGTCTGGGCCTGTTGAGCCGCTTGCTGAGTGGACTGGTGCTATGAGCTGCCTTGCGCTCGCCCTCCTCTCTCGCACGCAGCGGCCGGACCTTGTGTCCAGGAATTCCGTAAAACTTGTGAGATATCCCCATGACTCATCGCATCGTGATTGTCGGCGGCGGCGCCGGCGGCGTGGAACTGGCGACCCGCCTGGGTAAGAGCCTCGGCAAGCGCAAGCGCGCCGAGATCACTCTGGTCGACGCCAACCTGACGCACATCTGGAAACCGCTGCTGCACGAAGTGGCTGCCGGTTCGCTGAACTCCTCGGAAGACGAGCTGAACTACGTGGCCCAGGCCAAGTGGAACCACTTCAACTTCCAGCTGGGACGCATGAGCGGCCTGGACCGTGAAGGCAAGCAGATCCAGCTGGCCGCGACCCTCGACGAAGAAGGCCGCGAGCTGCTGCCGGCGCGTACCCTGGGCTACGACACGCTGGTGATCGCCGTAGGCAGCAACACCAACGACTTCGGCACCCTGGGCGCGGCGCAGCACTGCCTGTTCCTCGACAGCCGCAAGCAGGCCGAGCGCTTCCACCAGCAACTGCTCAACCACTACCTGCGCGCCCACGCGGGCGATCAGGCCAGCGAGCAGATCAGCGTGGCCATCGTCGGCGCCGGTGCTACCGGGGTGGAACTGGCGGCGGAGCTGCACAACGCAGCCCACGAGCTGGCGGCCTACGGCCTGGACCGCATCCAGCCCAAGGACATGCACATCACCCTGATCGAGGCTGGCCCGCGCGTGCTGCCCGCGCTGCCGGAGCGCATCAGCGTGCCGGTGCACAAGACCCTGGAGAAACTCGGGGTGACGGTGATGACCAACGCTGCGGTCAGCGAAGTGACCGAGGAAGGCCTGAAAACCGCGACTGGCGAAGTGATCCAGGCGAGCCTGAAGGTGTGGGCGGCAGGTATTCGTGCGCCAGGCTTCCTCAAGGATATCGACGGCCTGGAGACCAACCGGATCAACCAGCTGGTGGTGCGTCCTACGCTGCAGACCACGCGGGATGACGACATCTTCGCCTTCGGCGACTGCGCCGCCTGCCCGCAACCAGGCAGCGACCGCAATGTGCCGCCACGGGCGCAGGCGGCGCACCAGCAGGCTTCGATGCTGGCCAAGAGCCTGAAGGCGCGGCTGGAGAACAAGCCGCTGCCGACCTACGCGTACAAGGACTACGGCTCGCTGGTGTCGCTGTCGCGGTTCTCGGCAGTAGGCAACCTGATGGGCAACCTGACCGGCAGCGTGATGCTGGAGGGTTGGCTGGCGCGGATGTTCTATGTGTCGCTGTACCGCATGCACCAGATGGCGCTGTATGGGGTGTTCCGCACGGCGATGTTGATGATCGGCAGCAAGATCGGCCGCGGCACCGAGCCGCGCCTGAAGCTGCACTGATCAGCTGAGATCACGAGGGCCGCTTTGCGGCCCTCTTTGCGAGCACGTCGCCGCGCAGGTGCCGCAAGCTCTGGCGTGACCGGCAGGGCAGAGTGCCAAGCAGGGTCAATTGCATGGCCGCTCCAGGTGCGCGAGCAGACGCGAGACGGTGTCGGCCAGTGGCCCGGAGTTGTCGAGCACCAGCAAGCCGGGGTCGGCCTCGCGCGCTTCGCTGGCAAAGCGGGCATTACGCGCCAGGCGTGCCTCCACTTCCTCCTGCGACTCACGCCCCCGCGCCAGCAGGCGCTGGCGCAGGATGTCCTGCTCGACACTGAGCAGCACCACCTGCAAATTCGGATAACGCTGCCGCGCCGTGTTCAGGTAGCCACGCGAGCCGTTCACCAGCACGTCGTGCCCTTCCCCCAGCCACTGGTCGATGACCCGTGGAATGCCGTAATGCAGGCCATTGGCCTGCCAGTGCAGGGCAAAGGCGCCGTCCTCGCGCATCTGCTCGAACTGTGCGGCGCTCACCGCCAGGGCGGCTTCGCCCATCGCTTCGGCAGACCGGGTGATGACCCGCCGGGCAATGCGACAGCCACGCGCTGTCAGTTGTTCGCGGGCGGCGTCCAGCAGGCTGTCCTTGCCGGATCCGGACGGCCCGATCAGGTAAATCAACCTGCCTGCCATCAGTACACCCTCTTCGCTTCTCGCCATACCTGCCGCACCGACGCGGATATCGCCACGCTCATGCAACCCTCACAGCACTGACCCTTTGGCACGATACGGGGCAAACCGATGCCGCTGTGCTCGGCGGTGCCGAGATTGACCGCGGCAGCAGGCTGGTCGAATGATAATCGCTGGGAGGATATCCAGCAGCCCCTCGCGCGCCAAGTCGGCCGCTGCCACAGAGATTGTGGCTGGCCTTCAGATTTTGCACAGAACAGTTGCTACCCAGGAAAACAGCCGCGAGTTACGAAATGATTTTCTCGAGACAAAAGAAAAAGGGCATCTCATTCGAGATGCCCTTTTTACATGGTGGGTCGTGTAGGATTCGAACCTACGACCAATTGGTTAAAAGCCAACTGCTCTACCAACTGAGCTAACGACCCGGAAAATGGTCGGGGTGAGGGGATTCGAACTCCTGACATCCTGCTCCCAAAGCAGGCGCGCTACCGGACTGCGCTACACCCCGAAATTGGCTCCGCGACCTGGACTCGAACCAGGGACCCAATGATTAACAGTCATTTGCTCTACCGACTGAGCTATCGCGGAACTGAACTTCGTACAACTCTTACAGCTTCGAAGCTTGTGTTAGCTTCAATCTCTTCAGCGTTGTCGCTGCTGAGGTCGGCTATTCTACATTCTTCGTTTTGCTTGTCAACCACTTTTTTTTACCCAACTTACTGATTTGTAAGTTGTTTTCAGATCATCTTTACCGCCGGTGATCTGCGTAGTGCCTGACAGCGGGGCGAATATTAGGGGCACTCGTTTTTTTGTGCAAGCATTTTTTTCAAAATTTTCAGCGAGTTAGATCCAACGCCGAAAAATCAGGGGTTTGCGGGGTTGCGCAGGTGCCATCGCGGGGCAAGCCCGCGATGGCAACACCCTCAGGCGAAGACGATCTCGTCGCCTTCCACCTTCGCCGTGATCGCCGCACCGGGCACGAACTGGCCACCAAGGATCAGTTGCGCCAGCGGGTTCTCGATCCAGCGCTGGATCGCACGCTTGAGTGGCCGTGCGCCATACACCGGGTCGTAGCCAACGGCAATCAGCTTGTCGAGGGCTTCCGGGCTCAGGCTCAGCGACAGCTCGCGCTCGGCCAGACGACCACGCAGGCGGCCCAGCTGGATCTCGGTGATACCGGCGATCTGCTCGCGGCCCAGCGGCTCGAACACCACCACTTCGTCGATCCGGTTGATGAACTCCGGACGGAAGTGCGAACCCACCGCATCCATCACCGCTGCACGTTGCGCCTCACGGTCGCCGACCAATTCCTGAATCTGCGCCGAGCCCAGGTTGGAGGTCATGACGATGACCGTGTTGCGGAAATCAACGGTACGCCCGTGGCTGTCGGTCAGGCGGCCGTCCTCCAGCACCTGCAGGAGCACGTTGAACACATCCGGGTGCGCCTTCTCCACCTCGTCGAGCAATACCACCGAGTAGGGCTTGCGACGCACCGCCTCGGTCAGGTAGCCGCCCTCCTCATAACCCACGTAGCCTGGTGGTGCACCGATCAGGCGAGCGACGGAGTGCTTCTCCATGAACTCGGACATGTCGATGCGCACCATGGCCTCCTCGGTGTCGAAGAGGAATTCGGCGAGCGCCTTGCACAGCTCGGTCTTGCCCACGCCGGTCGGGCCGAGGAACAGGAACGAGCCGCTCGGGCGATTCGGGTCGGACAACCCGGCACGCGACCGGCGCACGGCGTTGGCCACGGCAGTGACGGCCTCGTCCTGACCGATCACCCGCTCGTGCAGCAGGCCTTCCATCTTCAGCAGCTTCTCGCGCTCGCCTTCGAGCATCTTCGACACCGGGATGCCGGTCCACTTGGAGACGACCTCGGCGATCTCTTCCTCAGTGACCTTGTTGCGCAGCAACTGGTTCTCGGTCTTGCCGTGCTGATCGACCATCTGCAGGCTGCGCTCCAGGTCGGGGATCACCCCGTACTGCAACTCGGCCATGCGGCTCAGGTCGCCTTTGCGGCGGGCGGCCTCGAGTTCCTGGCGAGCCTGTTCGATCTTTTGCTGGATCTGCGCCGAACCCTGGACCTCGGCCTTTTCCGATGCCCAGATTTCCTCGAGATCGGAATATTCGCGCTCAAGGCGCTCGATTTCCTCGGTGAGTTTTTCCAGGCGCTTCTTCGCCGCTTCGTCCTCTTCCTTCTTCAGGGCCTGGGACTCCACCTTCAGTTGGATCAGGCGACGGTCAAGACGGTCGAGCACCTCTGGCTTGGAGTCGATTTCCATGCGGATGCGGCTGGCGGCCTCGTCGATCAGGTCGATGGCCTTGTCCGGCAGCTGACGGTCGGTGATGTAGCGGTGGCTGAGCTTGGCCGCAGCGATGATCGCACCGTCGGTAATGGCCACCTTGTGGTGCACTTCATAGCGCTCTTTCAGGCCACGCAGGATGGCGATGGTGTCTTCCTCGCTCGGCTCCTCGACCAGCACCTTCTGGAAACGCCGCTCGAGCGCTGCGTCCTTCTCGATGAACTGGCGGTACTCGTTGAGCGTGGTGGCGCCAACGCAGTGCAGCTCGCCACGGGCCAGGGCCGGCTTGAGCATGTTGCCGGCGTCCATCGCGCCCTCGCCCTTGCCGGCGCCGACCATGGTGTGCAGCTCGTCGATGAACAGGATGATCTGGCCTTCCTGCTTGGACAGCTCGTTGAGCAGGCCTTTGAGGCGCTCTTCGAACTCGCCGCGATACTTGGCGCCAGCGATCAGCGCGCCCATGTCCAGGGCGAGCAGGCGCTTGCCCTTGAGGCCATCGGGCACTTCGCCATTGATGATGCGCTGGGCCAGGCCTTCGGCGATGGCGGTCTTGCCGACGCCGGGCTCGCCGATCAGCACGGGGTTGTTCTTGGTGCGGCGCTGCAGTACCTGCACAGTGCGGCGAATCTCGTCGTCACGGCCGATCACCGGGTCGAGCTTGCCTTCTTCGGCACGCTTGGTCAGGTCGACGGTGTACTTGTCCAGCGCCTGGCGCGATTCCTCGGCGTTGGCATCATTGACCGCCTCGCCACCGCGCAGGTTGTTGATGGCATTTTCCAGGGCCTTCTTGCTCACGCCCTGGCCAAGCAGCAGCTTGCCAACCTTGCTGTTCTCGTCCATGGCGGCGAGCAGCACCAGCTCGCTGGAAATGAACTGGTCGCCCTTCTGCTGGGCCAGGCGGTCAGCCTGGTTGAGCAGGCGCGCCAGGTCCTGGGACATGTTCACGTCGCCCGTGGGGTTCTGGATTTTCGGCAGTTGGTCGAGCTCTTTGGTCAGCGCCTTGCGCAGGCTACTGATGTCGAAGCCTACCTGCATCAGCAGGGGCTTGATCGAACCGCCCTGCTGCTCGATCAGAGCCTGCAGCAGATGCACAGGTTCGATGGCCGGATGGTCCATGCCAACGGCCAGGGATTGGGAATCGGATAATGCCAGTTGCAGCTTGCTTGTCAGTCGGTCTATTCGCATGGGGATACCTTCCTTTAAAGGGCAGGCGGAGCGATGGACAGCACCTGTAATGAAGAACCTGCCTGAGATGACCAATAGATAAGGCTGATTCTGGAAGATTCAAGCTTAGCGGGGTTGACCGAGGTCAGCCTGATGAACCGACCGAAACAGAAACGCCCCGGCAAGCCGGGGCGTTCTGGGAGATGACACGGAGTTGGTTTTTGAACGCTTAACGCACGCCACTCTGACGCAGGGCCGCAGGCTGGAAGTCAGCCTTGTTGGCGCTGAAGCTGAAGTCGTAGGATTTTTTCTCCTCGTTCTTCATGCCCAGTGCCAGGTAGCGGCCCGACTGCAGGTCATAGATCGCTTCGAGGGTGTACCAAGGCACCTGGTTGTTGTAGTACGGCTGGGCATGCGCCTCGGACACGCGCCACAGCTGGTTGCGCCCGTCGTACTGGTCGATCACCGCAGCCTGCCAGGTATCTTCGTCGATGTAGAAGTCACGCTTGGCGTAGATGTGGCGCTGGCCTGGCTTCAGGGTCGCGACCACATGCCACACACGACGCAGCTCGTAGCGGGCCAGGTCCTGGTTGATGTGGCCCGCCTTGATGATGTCGGCGTACTTGAGCTTCGGATCGTCGAGCTTGTAGGCGTTGGAGGCGATGTACATCTCCTTCTTGCCTTCGAGCTTCCAGTCGTAGCGGTCCGGCGCGCCGTTGTACATGTCCAGGTTGTCGGAGGTGCGCAGGCCGTCGGCGGCGGTACCCGGGCCGTCGTAGGAAACCTGCGGCGCCTGGCGCACACGGCGCTGGCCGGCATTGTAGATCCACGCCTTGCGCGGTTCCTTGACCTGATCGAGGGTCTCGTGCACCAGCAGCACGGTCCCGGCCAGACGCGCCGGCGCAGTCACTTCCTGCTTGAAGTAGAACAGCACGTTGCCCGGGTTGTTCGGGTCGTAGTCCTTCATCTTGTCGCGGAACACGAACTGGTCGTTGAAATACACCAGGCTGTAGGAACCGTTCTGCTGCGGCGTGGCCTGGGTGACCAGACGCGACACACTGCCACCGCGATAACGGGTGATGTGGTTCCAGATCACCTCGACACCGCTCTTGGGAATCGGGAACGGGATCGCGCCGCGGAAGTTGTTCAGGCCGTTGCCGCCTTCAACCAGGGTGGTCTGGGTGGCGTTGGACTTGATGTCGGCATACACGGCATCCGGCACGGTGGCGCCGCGGTGGGTCTTGTACACCGGCAGCTTGTAGGTGTCCGGATAGCGCTTGAGCATCGCCAGTTGGCCAGGGGCCAGCTTGTCCTTGTACTGGTCGGCGTTCGCGGCGGTGATGGTGAACAGTGGCTTTTCGCTGCCGTACGGGTCGGACAGGAAGCCCCTGGCATCGACACTGCCGGCGGTCTTGGCCAGCGGCTCCCACGGGCCGATCGAGCCATCGGCGTTACCGGCCTTCTCCGCGCCCATCGGCGTGAGCGTGGTACCGAGCTTGGCCGCCTCATCGGCGGAAACCGCAGCCATGACGCTGGTCGCCAGCAGGGACATGCCCAGCACACCGGCTTTCAGCAGACTTGTGGTCATCTTCATCGTTGTCGTCCTGGATCAGAGTTCTTAGAAGTTCACGCCGAAGCTGAGGGCGACGAAGTCGCGGTCATCCACGGTGCTGTACTTGCCATCGAAGAAGTTGGTGTACGACAGGCTCGCGGTGTAGGTGTTCTGGTACTCCGCGTCCAGGCCCAGGCTGATCGCCTTGCGGCCTTCCTCGAAGTTGCCACCAGGGCCCGGCGAGTAGCCGGACACGTCGTGGGACCAGGCCACGTTGGGCTTGAGGTTGACCCCGGCGAAGACGTCGTTGTAGTCCCAGATCACCCGGGCGCGATACCCCCAGGAGGTGCTGGTGGTATAGCCGTCGTTCTCGCACTTGCGATTGAGGTTGGTGGTCGAGGCGCCTGCACCGGCACCGGCGATGGTGCTGGCATTGAGTGCCTGGCAGGTGTTCGCGCCGCCGGTGGCCGGCAGCGGGCCTGGGCCGAACACCGGGTCACGGCCGTAACGGGTGTCGTGTGCGCTCTCCAGGCCGCCCACATGGGTGACGCCCAGTTCGCCCACCACGGTCATGCGGCTGGCGCCCATCACCTGGTCGAAGAAGTGCGTCAGGGTGGTCTGGAACTGGGTGATTTCCTTGCGGCGATAGCCGTGCAGGTCCTGACCCGGAGTACCGTTGAGCAGCGAAGCGTTGGCCAGGGCGCCGCCCAGCGGACGCACACCGGCGAACAGGATGTCGGTGGTATTCAACTGCACAGGAGCGTTGGGACGGTAGCTGATTTCACCGCTCCACGCCGTGCCGGTGGGCAGGGTGGTGGAGAAGCTCAGGCCGTACAGGCGGATGTCTTCAGGGTACTCGACGAAGTACTGCGAGTTGCCCGCGACGATCAGCGGCGCCAGCGGACGCAGGTTGGCCGGCAGCGACGGAATGCCAGCGAACACCGCAGGCGAGGCGCCGGTGGCGCTGAAGATCGGCGCACGGCTGTGGTAGTTCATGAAGTAGGCACCGAACTCGGTGTCCAGCGGTTCGAACATGTAGCGCAGCGCCACGCCGAACTGGCCGCTGTCACGCGCGTCGCGGTCCGGACCACGGCGCACCATCACGCCTTCTTCGTTGATGTTCACGCCACGGGTGGCGAGGAACTGCTGCGCTGCGCCTGGCACCGTGCGGCTGCTGTTGAGCACGCGCAGGTTGTCGGTGCAGCCGTCGGAGATGATGTCGGGCTGGGAGAAGAAGGTGCCGCAGTTGTCGGTGACGGTCTGGTCCCATTCGAGCTGGTAGAAGGCTTCGGCCGACAGGTTGTCGGTCAGGCTCTGGGAGATGTAGAACATGTTGACCGGGATCAGGCCTTCCTTGATCTCGGCGCCTGGGCGGCGGAAGGCAGCGACGTCGATCGGGTTGATCGAGTTGATGCCGCCCCCGATGAAGGTACTTTCACCCCAGCTCACCACCTGCTTGCCGAAGCGCACCGAACCCGGCATGTCGGCGATGGCGTAGTTGTGGTAGATGAACGCGTCGAGCAATTGCGCGCCCGAGGACTTGGCCCCCGACTTGCGCCCCGAGTCGCTGATATCCTTGAACTCGCGGCCTTCGTCCTTGAGCTCGAAGTCGTACCAGTACTTGCCACGGACGAAGACGCCGGTGTCGCCGTACTTGAGTTCGAGATCGTGGATACCCTTGAAGATCTTGGAGAAGGTCTCGCCTTTCTTGAAGTTCAGGTGGCCATCGTCGGAGGTCTGGGACAGGCCCTTGCCACCGTTGTTGACGCCGATCAGGTTCTTGTTGGGATTGGCAGTCGACCAGCTGGCCCCGATGGAGAGCGATGAGTCGAACTGACCTTCGATTTCCCCGATGTTGAAACTCACACCGAATGCGGGACTTGCGAGCGTGGAAGCGAGGCTGACGGCCAAGGGCAGCTTGGCCCGGCGCCAGAACGGGTTTGCAGATGTCATCGACGCTACTCCATGTACTTTTTTGTTATGGCAGTGAGTCCTTTCAGAAACGGCCCCGAGCGCTGCGAGCAGGCTCCTGCCAGAGGCAGCACGGCATGCGCGTGCGCCCTCCCCCATTTCTGAAAATCCCCTGACCCGACTATAGCCAGCGGCCACACGCGCTTGATCCCTCTAAAGTGTGATTTGCGTCTCGCAAGCAGAGGCATCGCAAATGGCCACTTCGATCGCTGGCAGTGCAGAAGCATGGCTCAATTTCGTCGTTTGACAAGGCGCGATACCTCTAACACGCGGGTCACGCCAGAACAGGCGTGACCCGGGCAAGTGTTACAGGGTCGAGAGGAAGGTACTGTTACTGGCCTGCCACTGGGTGACGTCCACGCGGATACGCTTCTTGTCGAGCTTGCCCACGCTGGTCTTGGGAATTTCAGTAACAACGGCGATCTGGCTCGGAATCGCCCACTTGTTGATGTGCCCCAACTCGACGAACGGCTTGAGATGCTCCTTGAGCACCTTGGCGTCCAGCTGCTGGCCTTCGTGTACCACCAGCAGCGCGAATGGCCGCTCGCCCCACTGCGGATCGGGCACGCCGACCACCGCCACCTCGCGCACGGCAACGTGACGGCTGATCAGGTCTTCAAGATCGAGGGAGGAGATCCATTCGCCGCCGGTCTTGATCACATCCTTGATGCGGTCGCGGATATCGATGTAGCCCATGCCATCGAGCGTGGCGACATCGCCGGTGTGCAACCAGCCGCCAGCCCACAACTCGTTGCTCTTTTCCGGTTCGTTGAAATAGCCCATGGTCAGCCAGGGGGCGCGCAGCACCAGCTCGCCCTGGGCCTCGCCGTCGGCGGGCAGGAAGTTGCCGTGGTCGTCGACGATGGCCGCCTCCACCAAGGGTACGGGTACGCCGGCCTTGATGCGGTAGCTGACGCGCTCGTCTTCACCACCGGCCAGCAGTTCTTCGTTCAGGTGCGCGCAGGAGATCAGCGGGCAGGTTTCCGACATGCCATAGGCCGCAGTGAGCTGGATGCCCCGCGCCAGGGCAGCCTCGTACAGCGCCCGGTTGAGCGCGCTGCCGCCGATGATCACCTTCCAGCCACCGAAGTCCTGGCCCTTGGCTGAAGGGCAGTTGAGCAGCATCTGCAGGATGGTCGGCACGCAGTGGGAGAAGGTGACCTTTTCCTCGCGCCACAGCTTGATCAGCATGTCTGGCTCATAGCGCCCCGGATACACCTGCTTGATGCCCATCATGGTCGCCGCATAGGGGATGCCCCAGGCATGCACGTGGAACATCGGCGTGATCGGCATGTAGACGTCGTTGGTGCTGAGCAGGCGCACGCTGTCGAGGCTGCCGAGCACCGAGGTTTCGGCCAGGGTGTGCAGCACCAGTTGACGGTGGGTGAAGTACACGCCCTTGGGGTTGCCGGTGGTACCAGTGGTGTAGAAGGTGGTGGCCACCGAGTTCTCGTCGAAGTCGGGGAAGTCGTAATGCGGGCTGGCGGCGGCGAGCAGTTGCTCGTACTCACCGACCAGGTTCGGCAGCTCGGCGGTCTTGTCCGGGCCATCGGTGATCAGCAAGGTCTTGTCGACCGTGGTCAGTTGCCCGGCGATGGCCTGGTAGAGGCCGACGAAATCGCTGTTGACCAGCACGAAGCGGTCTTCGGCGTGGTTCATGGTGTAGAGGATCTGCTCGGGAGACAGGCGCACGTTGATGGTGTGCACCACCGCGCCGATCATCGGGATGGCAAACATGCATTCCAGATAGCGGTGGCTGTCCCAGTCCATCACCGCCACCGTGTCACCGGCCTTGACCCCGGCTTCGGTGAGCACGTTGGCCAGCCTGGCGATGCGCTCGCCGAGTTCGGGATAGGTCAGCCGCACCTTGTCGCGGTAGACGATTTCGCGGGTCTTTTCGTAGCGGCTGCCAGACATCAGCAGGCGTTTGATCAGCAGCGGGTAGGTGTAGGCGCCGTCGGCGGGCTTGAGGAGGCGGGTCTGCAGCATGGGTATCCCTTTTCTGAAAAGCGTGCCGGATATTCAAGGATTTACTGTAGATCGGTGACGCGACGGTCAAATCAGCCGAAGGAATGATTTGGCGTCGCAAAGTATGAGTGGCAATGTGCGAACAGGGCGTTACAGCGCCGCAGAATCCGGAGCCGATGCGCTCCCCACCTCTGGCCTTTGCCGACGGAGCCGCCAATGTCGCGTCATGCAGTTTTTCTCGACCATCACTCCCTTGACCTGGGAGATCTCGACCTTTCTGCGCTCGAACAGCAGTTCGACAGCCTGCAACTGCATGCCGCCAGCGCAGCGGAACAGGTCAGCGAACGCCTGCAGGGCGCCAGCGTGGTGATCAGCAACAAGGTGATGCTCGATGCTGCGGCGCTCGCGGCCAATCCACAAGTGAAACTGATCCTGGTGGCCGCCACCGGCACCAACAACGTCGACCTCGCCGCCGCCCGCGCCCTAGGCATCACCGTGTGCAACTGCCAGGGCTACGGCACACCTTCGGTGGCGCAGCACACCCTGGCGCTGCTGCTGGCACTGGCCACCCGGCTGTGCGACTACCAGCAAGCAGTAAAGGACGGCGCATGGGCCAAGGCCAGCCAGTTCTGCCTGCTGGACTTCCCCATCGTCGAGCTGGAAGGCAAGACCCTGGGCCTGTTGGGGCACGGCGAGCTGGGCGGCGCGGTGGCGCGCCTGGCCGAGGCGTTCGGCATGCGTGTGCTGAGCGGGCAGATCCCTGGACGACCGGCGCGCGCCGATCGCCTGGCGCTGGATGAACTGCTGCCGCAAGTCGATGCCCTGACCCTGCACTGCCCGCTGAACGAGCAGACCCGCCACATGATCGGCGCCCGTGAACTGGCCTTGCTCAAGCCGGGTGCCCTGGTGGTGAACACCGCCCGCGGCGGCCTGATGGATGAGCAGGCGCTGGCTGATGCCTTGCGCAGCGGTCACCTGGGCGGTGCGGCGACCGATGTGCTGAGCGTCGAGCCGCCGGTAAACGGCAATCCGCTGCTGGCGGCAGACATCCCGCGCCTGATCATCACCCCGCACAGTGCCTGGGGTGCGGTGGAGTCGCGCCAGCGTATCGTCGGGCAACTGGCCGAAAACGCCCAGGCGTTCTTCGCCGGTCAGCCACGGCGGGTGGTGGCCTGAAGCGCAAACCCGCTCGGTCGCCACTGCCAACCCGTGCACGGTCCTCAGCGCGGGTGCGGTACCTGTAGGAGCGGGCTTGCCCGCGAAAAAGGCACCGCGTTGCCTGGCACGGGCTACGCCCGTGTTCGCGGGCAAGTCGCAGCGGCGAACCGCCGCTCCCACAGATTTTGAGCAAGACAGTGGCTCCCACGGGGGATTGGGCTGGCCTTTAGACCTTGAACAAGACAGTTGCTCCTGCAGCGACCACGCCGCGTCCCGGTACGCCAAGTGATACACTTCGCGCTTTTTCAGGAGGCGTCCGCCGATGGACCCGCGCAGTGAAGTGTTGCTCCGCCAGGCGGACCTGTTCCAGGGCCCGCTGCTGATCGCCGGCGCCGCCGCCGATGGCCTGCTCGGGCAACTGCCGCAAGCGCACGCCTGGACCTGGCACGCCGGTGATCAGGCGCTGCTGGAGCAGCGTTTCACTGGCCGCAGCCACTACGGCGTGGAGGTGCCACAGGTTCCGTTCGGCGCGGCGGTACTGTTCCTGCCCAAGTCCCGCGATCTTGCCGCCTACCTGCTCAACGCCCTGGCCTCGCGCCTGGGCGGGCGCGTGCTGTATCTGGTCGGCGAGAAACGTGGCGGAATCGAGGGCGCGGCCAAGCAACTGCAAGCCTTCGGCAAACCGCGCAAGCTCGACAGCGCCCGCCACTGCCAGCTATGGCAGGTGACCGTGGACAATGCGCCCGAGGCCAAGCCCCTGGAGAGCCTGGCGGAGCGCTTCGAGCTGGCGCTCGAAGATGGCCCGCTGCAGGTGATCAGCCTCCCGGGCGTGTTCAGCCACGGCCGCCTGGATCGCGGTACCGCACTGCTGCTGCAGCATCTGGAGCAACTGCCGATCGGCCATGTGCTGGACTTTGGCTGTGGCGCGGGCGTACTCGGCGCGACCATCAAGCGACGTTATCCACAAAGCAATGTCACCCTGCTCGATGTCGATGCCTTCGCCGTGGCCGCCAGTCGACTGACGCTGGCTGCAAATGGTCTGCAAGGCGAGGTGATCAGCGGTGATGGCATTGATGCAGCACCCGATAATCTCACCGTGATCCTGAGCAATCCCCCGTTCCATACCGGGGTGCACACCGACTATCAGGCGGCGGAAAACCTGCTGAGAAAAAGCAGCAAAATTCTGCGAAAAGGCGGCGAAATACGCTTGGTTGCCAATAGCTTCCTGCGCTATCAACCCCTGCTCCAGGAGGCCTTGGGCAACTGCGAAATCCGCGCCGAAGCAGACGGCTTCCGGATCTACAGGGCAACACGCGGTTAAAAAATTAACGCTTGCCCAAACCGTTTCGGCTAGGCAGAATCCGCTCCGTCCTAGGGGAGTAGTCTCCCGCAAGCACCCTCTGCTTGCCCGGCACGCGTCAACACACTTGGCCCACAGGCCATGGCGCGTGCGACCTCACGGCTCACACAGATGAGCCCGGGGTTTGACAAGACCTATGACACGCACACCTTACCCGGGGCGGGGAGGCTGTACGTGTCATAGCCGTGTCGACCCGCCCCGTAGGAAGCCTGATGCTCGAATCCCTGCTCGTTCCCACCGCTATCGTTGCGCTCGCCGAAATCGGCGACAAGACGCAATTGCTCGCGCTCATTCTCGCGGCGCGCTTTCGCAAGCCGTGGCCGATCATCGCCGGCATCGTCGCCGCCACCCTCGCCAACCATGCGGCCGCCGGCGCCGTGGGGGCCTGGGTCAGCGGGTTCTTCACCGAAAGCGTGCTGCACTGGATCCTGGCTGCGAGCTTCACCGCCACCGCCCTGTGGACCCTGGTCCCGGACAAGATGGACGATGACGAAACCAGCAATGCACGCCGCTTCGGCCCGTTCCTGACCACGTTGATCGCGTTCTTCCTGGCGGAGATCGGTGACAAGACCCAGGTCGCCACAGTGATGCTGGCCGCGCAGTACCCGCACCTGATCATGGTCATCATCGGCACTACGCTGGGCATGTTGATCGCCAACGTACCAGTGGTCCTGGCGGGCAACTTCGCGGCCGACAAACTGCCGCTGGCGTTGATCCGTCGACTGGCGGCGGCAGCGTTCTTCGTGCTGGCAGCCGTCGCGGTGTATTCGGCGATGAAGACCAGTGGGTGGATTGGCTAAGGCACCGAAGACAGGACAGGACCGTGAGAGCGGTCCTGACTGTGGGAGCGGGCTCGTCCCGCGATCACCGGCAAAGCCGGTGCCAGACACCGCAGCACCTGGCACCGGCTTTGCCGGTGATCGCGGGACCAGCCCGCCCCCACAGGAATTGCTCCAGCCGCGGGATAGTTGAACCAGACAACTACCCCACAGCGCAGAGCGCGTTACTTCTTCGCCGCCTGGTACAGCGGCATCACCTTCGGAATCGCGGCCTGCAGCGACGCGATGCGGCTGGCCGAAGCCGGGTGAGTGCTCATGAACTCAGGCGGTGCGCCTTCGGACGCCTTGCTCATCTTGTTCCACAGGGTGATCGCCGCATTCGGGTCGTAACCGGCCCGTGCCGACAGTTCCAGGCCGATCAGGTCGGCCTCGTTCTCGTTGGCCCGGCTATTGGGCAGGGTCATGGAGTAGTTCACCATGGTGTCGGCCAGCGCCATGCTGTCCTGGCCAAGGCCGAAGATCGCACCGGCGCCCTGGCGCGCCATCTCGATACCGTAGGCCTTGGACATCGCCTCGCGACCATGCTCACGCAGGGCGTGGGCGATCTCATGGCCCATGACCGCAGCCAGCTCAGCGTCGGTGAGCTTGAGCTGATCGATCAGCCCGGTGTAGACGATGATCTTGCCGCCCGGCCCGCAGTTGGCGTTGAGCTCATCGCTCTTGATCACGTTGACCTCCCACTTCCATTGCGCGGCATCCGGCCGGAATTGCGGGGCCTGGGCGATCAGGCGGTCGGCAATGACCTGCACACGCTTGGCATCGGCACTGCTCTTGTCCAGCACGCCCTTGCTCGACGCTTCACCGAGCGTCTGCTGGTACGACTGCGCATACATCTGGTTGACCTCATCGGTCGACAGCATGCTGAACATGTACTGCTTGCGCTCGACGCCAACCGCTCCGCCGCTGGTGGTATTGACCGCCTGGCAACCACCCAGCAGAACGCTGGCGCTCAACAGGCTGATCACGAAAGACTTACGCATGAAAACACTCCCTTTTTACATGCCGCGTATCCTAGGCTCACTCGCCTGACCCTGCCAGAGCCGCAGGGAAGATTTCTCTCATCCTCCCCTCATGCTTTCCCTCGACCACGCCGATAACAAAAGAAAACGACCTCCTTGCGTGGAGCTTTCCAGTAATGAAGTTCAAGTCGATCCAGTTTTCCGTGGCGGCCCTGGCCGGTGCCATTGTATTGAGCATTGTCGCGGCGCTGGTGCTGTACGCCGTGTACTCCGGGGCCCGCACCCAGGACCTGGTACAGCAGCGCACCCAGCAGCAGTTCGAAAGCGTGATCGAACAGCGCCTGTCGGCCTTGGCCCGCACCCAGGTGAGCGAGATCCAGCGCGGCCTGGAAGCGCCGCTGCTGATCAGCCGCAGCCTGGCCACGGTCAACGCCATGCTCGGCATGCAGGACGCCGACGGCAAACCGCTGATGCAGATCGACCGCGCCTACCTGAACAACCTGCTCAAGCGCACCGTGGAGGTCAACCCGACGGTGCTCGGGGCGTATCTGGGCTGGGAGCCGAACGCACTGGATCACGCCGACATCAATGGCGAACGCTACCTGCCCTGGTGGTTCCGCAACGCCGACGGCAGTCTCGGCCAGGACCGCCTGGTGGACGTCAACGACCACACCGTGCTGTCGACCGGGGTACGCGCCAGTGAGTACTACCTGTGCCCGAAGGAAACCAAGAAGGCCTGCGTGATCGACCCGGCGCCCTACAAGGTTGGCGACAAGATGGTGATGCTCGCTTCGTTCGTCGAGCCGATCATGGTCAACGGTCAGTTCCAGGGCATCGCCGGGGCCGACCTGTCGGTGAACTTCATCCAGGACCTGCTCAACGCCGCCGACCGCCAGCTGTACAATGGCGCCGGCGAACTGGCACTGGTGTCGAGCAACGGTCGCCTGGTCGCCTATACCAAGGACGCCTCCAAGTTCGGCGAGAAGGCCAGCGACGTGCTGGACCCGGCCGAAGCCGCAACCCTGGCCAGTATCAGCGGCGAAGACCTGCACTATAAAGTCGACACCGCGAAGGACCGTATCGAGCTGTTCCTGCCGTTCAAGGTCGCCAGCACCGACGCGCGCTGGGTCCTGCTGCTGGAAATGCCGCTGAGCACGGTCATGGCCGACGTCAACCAGCTACAGAAAGACCTCGGCGAGCAGCGCCGTACCGACATCGCCGGCATGACCCTGGTCGGCCTGGGCATCGCCGCCCTCGGCCTGCTGGTGATCTGGCTGCTGGCCCATGGCATTGCCCGTCCGCTGAAACAGATGGTGGCGATGCTCGACGACATCGCCCAGGGCGAAGGCGACCTCACCCGCCGCCTGCAGAGTGATCGCGCCGACGAGCTGGGCGCCATCGCCAAAGGCTTCAACACCTTCCTGGCCAAGCTGCAGGCGATGATCAGCCAGGTGGTGACCTCGGTGCAGAAAGTCAGCGATTCCTCGGAGCACACCGCCGACATCGCCATCCGCACCAACCAGGGCGTGCACAAGCAAATGGCCGAGATCGACCAGGTAGCCACCGCCGTGCAGGAGATGACCGCCACCGCCCAGGACGTGGCACGCAATGCCACCCACGCCGCGCATGCCGCCAGCAATGCCGACCAGGCTGCCAACCAGGGCATGCAGATCGTGCGGGACACCTCACATTCGATCAGTGTCCTGGCCAGCGAGATCGGCCGTGCAGTGACCGTGGTGCAGACCCTGGCTCGCGACAGCGAGAACATCAATGCCATCCTGGTGACCATCCGCGCCATTGCCGAACAGACCAACCTGCTGGCGCTCAACGCTGCCATCGAGGCGGCCCGCGCCGGAGAGCAGGGCCGCGGCTTCGCCGTGGTCGCCGACGAGGTGCGCAACCTGGCGCAGAAGACCCAGCAGGCGACCCAGGAAATCCAGCAGATGATCCAGCAGTTGCAGCAGGGCACCCGCGATGTGGTCAAGGTGATGGAAGACAGCCAGGGCAAGACCGACGACAGCGTGCAGCAGGCCAGCCGTGCTGCCGAAGCGCTGGAGAGCATCACCGAGGCCGTGTCGGTGATCAACGACATGAACACCCAGATCGCCAGCGCCGCCGAACAGCAGAGCGCGGTGGCAGAGGACATCAACCGCAACGTCATCAACATCGGCCAGGTGGCCGGCGAAGTGGCCGGCGGGGCTGACGAATCGAGCCAGGCCAGTGCCGAGCTGACCAAGCTGGCCGAGCAGCAGCGGCGGTTGATCAATCAGTTCAGGGTTTGATTCAAATACCGAGTCGCTCTTTTCGCGGGCAAGCCCATCTCTGTGAGGAGTGGGCTTGCCCGCGAAATGCTCGCCATAAATCTCAAGCCGGAGTCAGGCACTCCGGTCCATCGAGCTTCGGATCATTGACCAGATGCGCCAGCGCCCGCTCGCGCAACGCCGCTGGAGGGCTGGCCAGCAGCTCGTGCAGGCGCGCCAGCGGTGTGTCGGGATCCAGCCAGGCGGCCTGCCCGGCCTCATCGAGAATCAATGGCCGACGCTGGTTCATCGCCGCCTGAGTGATCACCGCACAACTGAGCCAGACCTGCTCCTGCACCGGATACGCCTCCCACACCGCGGCATAGAACAACGACGCGCCCTCCCCCGGCGTCACCCAGTACGGGCGCTTGCGCGCCGTTCCGCGCCACTCGTAGAAGCCGTTGGCCGGCATCAGGCAACGGCGCTGGCGAAATGCTTCGCGAAACATCGGCTGCTCGGCGAGGGTCTCGGCGCGGGCATGGGCGGGGGTGCGGGACAGGTCGGTGAGCCAGGCCGGGGTCAGGCCCCAGCGAGCCCTGGCCAGTTGCAACTGGCCGTCGAGCCGGCGTTGAATCAGCACCGACGCCCCAGGCGAGATGTTCCATTGGGCCTGCTGGTCGGCGGGAAATCCGGGCAGGGCGGCAAAAGCCTGGGACCAGCGAAAGAGGGCGTAACGTCCACACATAAGACAGCAAACCTAGCAGATCAGGGTACCGGGGATACTCTCCGGCTCGTCCCCGGCGAGGGGCTGGGCGGCATTGTACTCATCGATCAGCTGCCGTGCGTACCCGGCCTGTTCATCGGCAACCGCCAGGGCCAGCAAGCCCTGCATCGGCAGATCGCCCATGGCGCCGACCAGATCGCCGCCGATCAGGTGCACCTGGACCCCTTCGCTGGCCAGCATGCCTACCAGCATCTGCGCCTCCATCAGGCTCTCCGGTTCGTAGATCCGGCGCATCAGGCATCGTCCTCGCGGCGTACTTCGAGCATCCATTCGTCACCATGCACCTGCAGGATGAACACGATGGGCCGGCAGCACACCTGGCAGTCCTCGGTGTAGTGCTGGTCGCCACCGGAAATATCGACCGTGGTTTCCACACGCTCCCCGCAATAAGGGCAGTCATAAAAGTCGATTTCGAGCATCGGGGGCCTGCGCAGTGACTTATGCGTATAATTGCCGGTCTGTTTACGGGGTCCGTGTGTGTCCGAGCCGTTTTTTTCGGCCCCGCCCCTACTTTATTACTCTAGCCGTTTCCAACAAGAGAGCATGATGGGCGAATTCGATGCCATCCGACCTTACGACGACGCTGAAGTGCCTGCCGTGCTGGCACGCCTGCTCAGCGACCCGGCATTCCTCGATATCCTCACCCACTTCCGTTTCCCGCGTATCGCGGGCGCCTTCGGCTGGCTGCTCAAGCCGCTGATCGCCCGGCGCCTGCGCAAGGAGTTCGCTGGCGTGACCAGCGTCTCGACCCTGCAGGACAAGGTCGAATACTACGTCGACCGCACCATCGACCGAGCCACCGACGGGGTCACCTACACCGGCGTCGAGCTGCTCAAGTCGGGCAGTGCCTACCTGTTCCTGGCCAATCACCGCGACATCGTCATGGACCCGGCATTCGTCAACTATGCGGTCTATCACGCCGGCCTGCCGACGCCACGCATCGCCATCGGCGACAACCTGCTGCAAAAGCCGTTCGTCAGCGACATGATGCGTCTGAACAAGAGCTTCATCGTGCACCGCTCGATCAGTGGCCGACGCGAGAAGCTCGCGGCTTACCAACTGCTGTCGGCCTACATCAACCATTCGATCCGCAACGACAGCGCCTCGATCTGGATTGCCCAGGCCGAAGGCCGTGCCAAGGATGGTGACGATCGCACCGATTCGGCGATCCTCAAGATGTTCCACATGAGCCGCAAGGACGAGCCGTTCGGCGCAGTGATCCAGAGCCTGAACCTGATCCCGGTGTCGATCAGCTACGAATACGACCCCTGCGACCAGGCCAAGGCGCGCGAGCTGTATATCCGCGCCACTACTGGCACCTACAAGAAAGTGCCTGGTGAAGACGACAACAGCATCGCCCAGGGCATCACCGGCTACAAAGGCCGGGTGCACATCAACTTCGCCCCGCCGGTGACCGAGTACCACGAGGACACCAAGCAACTGGCCCTGGCCATCGACCGGCAGATTCTCGGCGGCTACCGGCTGTTCCCGGTCCACTACCTGGCCTATGCGATGTGGGACGGGCAGGACGCGGCGCTGGAAGTACCCGCCGCAGAGAAGGTGTTTGCGGCCGAGGAGCTGGCACGGGCCAAGGAGGAGTGGCAGCGTCGCCTGGAGGCCTGCCCTGCGGAGCACCGGCCATACCTGGTGCAGCAGTATGCGACGCCGGTGCGCAATCAGTACCAGGTCAAGCGCCAGGCCGAGGTGGTTTGAGACGAAGCCGCTCCCGCAGGAACACCGCCGCGCTCATGAACGGCGCCATCCCTGCAGGAGCGGCCTTGTGCCGCAGAAAAGCTGTTCAGATCCAGGTGCTGAACCAGGACAACAGCAGCGCCATCGCCAGGCACGAGAAGCCCAGGATGTAGTAGTAGCGCGGTACACGCAGGTCGAACGCATCGACCAGCCCTTCCTCGGCAGCCAGGCTTTCACGCACATCGCTCTGGCGACGCCGCGCACTGTGCAGCAGCAGGCCGCCGGGGCAGGTGATGAACAGCGCCAGGACATTGATCAGCTTGGCGGGATGGGCGGCCAGGAACCCCCAGAGGACTTGCAGGGACATCGCGCAACCTCGAAACGACGATAAGCAAAGCCCGGCATTCTACCCAAGCTCCACCCAACCTCCCGCTTTTTGCGACCAAGTGTCACTAAATTTCATCTGTCACACGCTCGTCATCCAGACAGGCCACCCTGTCGGCCTTTCCAGACCGGAGCTTGTCATGCTGCACGCCGAAAACCAGGACCGTCTCTACCTCGTCTCGCAGAGCGACGAGCAGCAGGCACTGATCGACGGATTCGCGATCAACGTCCACGACCAGCGCTGGCTGGTGTATTGCGCCCTGGGCGGTCATGCGCACCAGGACCTGCCTGAAGTGGATCAAGACACCGGGCTGAGTGTGCTGGACTTTGGAATCGAGGCGGCTTGACCTGCCCGCTCCTACAGAGAAATGACCCCAGGTGCCGCACCAACCAGGGTTTGAGCGAGCCTCAGCCCTGGCCCAGCCAAAGAAAAACCCGCTGCCTGTCGCCAGGCAGCGGGTTTTGTTCATCCATGCGGCGTGCTTATTCAGCCAGGACCTGACCGATGGTCGGGTCCTTGAACAGCCGGGTCAGCGCATCGCTGAGTACGTCACTGACCAGCTTGGTGTTGGTTTCCTGGTTCGGCGCCATGCCGAAGCGCTGGTCAAGCGAGGCGCCGTAACGGCCGCTGTAGCGACGGTTGGCGTTGGACACGTCGGCACGGAAGGTGGCACCGATGGTGGCCTCGGTCACGTACATCTTGTCCTTGGGCGACTGGTACTTCAGCTCGGCCAGGGTCACGGTCAGCTGTGGCGCGCTGCCGGCACCCGAGGTGGGGGTGAAGCCGAGCAGGCGTACTGCCGCTTCGGCCTGGGCCTGCAGCTTGGGCACCACGTCATTGCCGTTGACGGTAATGGTGCTGGTCTCGGGGTACATGCCACCCCGTGTGCCCAGCGACTGCGAAGCACGGCCGTCGACCACCCGCACGACCACCGGCTGGCCACGACCTACCGGATTGAGCTGAGCGGTGAGCTTGGGTTGCGGGCTGAGTTGCTGCGGGCTGTGTGCACAGCCGACCAGGCTCAGGGTGGCCACCGCCATCAAACCGAACAACAGACGTTGCAGCATGCGCATTTCTCCAGAAAAAGCGGCAAAGGCACACAGTATACCCAGCCTGAAGCAAGCCAGTCATCGGCCCGCAGCTGCTGTCACAATGGTTTCATGGCCCCGGCGTTATCCTTGCCCCAGCCCGATCAAACAGGACTCGCCGCCATGGCCTCGCTCTGGACCTTGCTCCTCCAACGCCCGCGCCACAACACCTACGCCCGCCTGGATGCCGATGGAAAATGCCTGGCCTTCAAGCAGTGCCACCAGGCACCGAGCGGCAGTGGCTGGGTCCAGGTCAGCGAAGCGCACCTGGGCTGGCTGGGCCATCCGCTGCCCAACAGTGCCCGGATTTGCGTACCTGCAAGCCGCCGTTGGCAGCAACGCATCCTCCCCGCCTGACAAACGCTGCAATAAAAACCCAAGAAGAACGACCTTTCTGCCCGCGACCTCGTTATAATCTCCCCCCGATTATAAGGACGTCTCCTGATCGGGCCCCGCACTCGCCGCTTGACCCCGGCACCTTCACCGCTTCGCCCACAGAGAGCCTTCCACTCAGGTCTTGCATTGGCTGTCGTGCCTGCTGTCTCTGGCCGTCTGCTGCGCATGAACCTGCGGGTTGCCACCGCGCAGTCCACTTTTGAGGTTCACGACTCCAAAAGAGCGTGAAAAAACGGTTTTTTCACAACTTCACGAGAGTGTGGCGAGCAAATGAACAGTCTGGCATGTGCAAAAGCGGCAGATACGTCTCGAACAGCCCTGAACAGACGGCAAAAGCGCTCATCCTGGATGGGAGCCTGAGGCCGGTCCATAACGCACGACGGAACACTTGACCATAAGTCGAATTGCCGCACCCGTGGCAAATGGCGTTCAATTATCGAACACCCAAGACTGATTGGCGGTGTCCGCGGAAGTTGCAAGAACTGCGAAGAGTCGGACATGGCGATCCTGGCCAACCCAGGGGTCCTATGCTGTCAATTAGGTGCTGTAGATTGTGGAGACGCGTTAATGGCGCAGAACGAATCGGTTGATGTGGTACTGGTAGGCGCGGGCATCATGAGTGCCACCCTGGCCGTACTGCTCAAGGAGCTGGACCCTGCGATCAAGCTGGAAGTCGTCGAGGCGATGGACTCCGGGGCCGCGGAAAGCTCCAACCCCTGGAACAACGCCGGGACCGGCCACGCCGGCCTGTGCGAGCTGAACTATACGCCCCAGGCCGCCGATGGCAGCATCGACATCAAGAAGGCCGTGCACATCAATACCCAGTTCGAGGTGTCCCGCCAGTTCTGGGCCTATCTGAGCAAGAAAGGCGGCTTCGGCTCGCCGCGCGACTTCATCAATCCCGTGCCGCACCTGAGCTATGTCGAAGGTGACAAGGGCGTGCAATTCCTCAAGAAGCGCTTCGAGCTGCTCAAGCAGCACCACGCGTTCTCCGAGATGGAATACACCGAAGACAAGGCGCTGATGAACGAGTGGATGCCGCTGATGATGCCTGGCCGCCCGGCCGACCAGCACATCGCGGCCACCCGCGTGCTCAAGGGTACCGACGTCAACTTCGGCGCTCTGACCAACAAGCTGCTCAAGCTGCTGGGCGACAGCCCCAATGCCCAGGTCAAGTACAGCAAGAAGGTGACCGGCCTGCGCCGTAAAGGCGACGGCTGGACCGTGAGCATCAAGGACGTCAACAGCGGCAACAGCCGTGAAGTCGACGCCCGCTTCGTCTTCCTCGGCGCAGGTGGCGCGGCGCTGCCGCTGCTGCAAGCGTCGGGCATCCCGGAGAGCAAGGGGTTCGGCGGTTTCCCGGTCAGCGGCCAGTGGCTGCGCTGCGACAATCCGGAGATCGTCAAGCAGCACCAGGCCAAGGTCTACAGCCAGGCCGCGGTCGGTGCCCCGCCAATGTCGGTGCCACACCTCGACACCCGCGTGGTCGACGGCAAGAAATCCCTGCTGTTCGGGCCTTACGCCGGCTTCACCACCAAGTTCCTCAAGCATGGCTCGTTCATGGACCTGCCGCTGTCGGTGCGCATGGGCAACATCGGCCCGATGCTGGCGGTGGCCCGCGACAACATGGACCTGACCAAGTACCTGGTCAGCGAAGTGATGCAGTCGATGGAGCAGCGCCTGGAATCGCTTCGCCGCTTCTACCCCGAAGCGAAAGCCGAGGACTGGCGCCTGGAAGTGGCCGGTCAGCGCGTGCAGATCATCAAGAAGGATCCGAAGAAAGGCGGCATCCTGCAGTTCGGCACCGAGCTGGTCTCGGCCGCCGATGGCAGCCTGGCTGCGCTGCTTGGCGCCTCGCCGGGCGCGTCGGTGACGGTCTCGATCATGCTCGAGCTGATCGAGCGCTGCTTCCCCGAGCAGGCCAAAGGCGCCTGGGCTGCCAAGCTCAAGGAGATCTTCCCGGCTCGCGAGAAGACACTGGCCACCGATGCCGCGCTGTACCACAAGATCAGCGCCGACAATGACGTGGCCCTGGACCTGGCACAAAACAGCCCGGCCAAGCACTACGCCTGAAACGGCTGAAACGAAAAAACGCCCCGAGGGGCGTTTTTTTGTGCCTGGAATCCCTACCCGCAAAAAGGGCAGGACCGGCTTGAGGATCAGCCGCGGGCGTTAGCGATGATCTCGATGTACTCGGGCGCGTTGCGCTGGTCGGCGATCACCTCGGCGAAGGTCTTGCCGTGCTCGTCCTTGCCATCGACATCGTATCCAGCTTCAACGAAGAAGCCGACGAAACGCTCGAAGTCATCGATGCGCAGGCCACGGTAGGCCTTGATCAGCTTGTGGTGCGACGGCGAGGTCAGGCCATCTGCCGGCTCGAACTGAAGGAACGTCTTGATGTAGTCGTCGCTGATCTCGTCACCGATAACCTGCTTCTTGTCTTTACGCATTGCCGACTCCAACTGGGCCATCACGGGCATTTCAAAGGCGGGCAGTGTACCGCTGGCTGCCCATGCGCCTCAACGCGTACGTACGGTTCCAGTGTGCAGGTCGGCCCAGACATGGCCGTTGGCATAACTGAGGAACTGCACGTACAGCGTCTCGTTGCGCAGCAGGTCCATGATCACCCGGTAATCGGCCTGTGGATAATTCAGCGTCAGGGTGCGGGTCTTGTCATCGTAGGTCGGCCGCTTGAGGCTCTTGCCGCCCTCGCCGTCGAAGGTGACCAGCACCTGCCCGATAGTTGCCCCCTTGCTCATGGGCTTGCCCTTCAGGCGCAAGGTCAGGGACGAGGTGATGGGGATCGGCTGCTGGCTGGACTGACGCTGGGCACCGACCACCACCGCGTAATCGGTGACCTGCAGCAGTTGTTGCGACTCGGGTTCTTCCTGGCGCAGCGAGAGGTCATCAGGCGGGAGAAACTGGCTGTGCAAAGGCGCTGCCGACAGCGGCAGGCTCAGCGCCAGCAGAAGGGGAAAGATCGCGCGCATGAAGGGCTCCTTGGCATAGGAGAGCACTCTAGCACGCCTGATCGATCGCTACTGGCAGCGTACGCTCAATCGAACTGCGCGCGCATCCAGGCCTGGTACTGTGCCACACCGTCCTCGCCCTCGCGCGGTGCCCAGTAGGCATGCTCGCCCTCGCCTACCGGGCGGTAGGGGCCGGACTTGCATTCGAACAGGATGCTGTCATCTTCGAGCACCACCAACCCGTGATAGGTGCCAGGCGCCAGGTCGACCCCCAGGCAATCGCCGCCGGCTTCGAGCACGCGCTTGTCGCACACCGCGCCCTGCTCGTCGAAGATCAGCAGCCCCAGACGCCCCTTGAGCACCACCAGCGCCTCGGCCTTGTCATCCTTCAGATGACGGTGCGGCGGAATGTAGGTACTGGTCTGCAAACCGACTGCCATGCGGTGGCAAGGCTCTTCCATCTCGTGAAAGTTGTGGTGCTGGCGACCGCGCGGACTGGCAGCGGCCTTTTCAGCCAACGCCCCGAACAAGGCCTGATCCATGAAAGCCGGCTTGCGCATGATCACATTCCTTTTACGGCGAAGATGCCATTGGCGTTGCGCCAGTAACCCTTGTAGTCCATGCCATAACCGAAGATATAGCGATCGACGCACGGCAGGCCGACGTAGTCAGCCTTCAAGTCCGGGCTGGCCTTGCGGTCGTGGTCCTTGTCGATCAGCACCGCGGTGTACACCGAGCGCGCGCCGGCATGCTTGCAGAAGTCGATGATGGCGCTGAGGGTGTGGCCTTCGTCGAGGATGTCGTCGACGATCAGCACGTCACGGTCGATGAAGGAGATTTCCGGCTTGGCCTTCCAGAACAGCTCACCGCCGCTGGTCTGGTTGCGGTAACGCGTCGCGTGCAGGTACGAGGCCTCCAGCGGGAACTGCAGGTGGGTCAGCAGTTTGCCGGCGAAGATCAGGCCGCCGTTCATCACGCAGAAGACCACCGGGTTCTTGTCGTGCAGGTCTTTGCAGATCTGCTCGCCGACCTGGGCGATGGCCGCTTCGACCTGGGCTTCGTTGTACAGGCAATCGGCCTCGTTCATCACTTGGCGGATATGCTCGAGATCGGCGGACATGGCGCTCTCCAGGAGGTGCATTTTGGAAAAGCGGGCAAAGGTACGCATCCGCTCGTCCCAGATCAAGCATTTATGGACTAACGTGCTCAATGACTGCACGACAGCAAGGACTGAATAGATTAACCTAGCGCGGTTTTTTTGCCCGCCTCCCGGAGCCCTCCCCCTATGCCCATTCGTGAGATCCGCCATCCGCTGATCCGCCACAAGCTCGGCCTGATGCGCCGCGCCGATATCAGCACCAAGAACTTTCGCGAACTCGCCCAGGAAGTCGGTGCACTCCTGACCTACGAAGCCACCCAGGACCTGCCGCTGGAAACCTACGAGATCGACGGCTGGTGCGGCAAGGTCCAGGTCGAGAAGATCGCCGGCAAGAAGATCACCGTAGTGCCGATCCTGCGGGCCGGCATCGGTATGCTCGATGGCGTGCTCAGCCTGGTCCCGGGCGCCAAGGTCAGCGCCGTGGGCGTGGCGCGCAACGAGGAAACCCTCGAGGCGCACACGTACCTGGAAAAACTCGCGCCGGACATCAACCAGCGCCTGGCACTGATCATCGACCCGATGCTCGCCACTGGCGCCTCGATGGTCGCCACCATCGACCTGCTGAAGAAGGCCGGTTGCCGGGAAATCCGCGCCATGGTCCTGGTCGCGGCGCCCGAAGGTATCGAGGTGGTCGAGAAAGCCCATCCGGACGTGCAGATCTACACCGCGTCCATCGATCAGCGCCTGAACGAGCACGGTTACATCGTTCCGGGCCTCGGCGATGCCGGCGACAAGATCTTCGGCACCAAGCAAAAGGACGCCTGACCATGCAGGACGGCTTCAACGACCCGCTGTGGCGCCAGGTCGTCTCGGGCGCGCAGATGCTCTTCGTGGCATTCGGCGCGCTGGTGCTCATGCCGCTGATCACGGGCCTGGACCCTAACGTGGCACTGTTCACCGCCGGTATCGGCACCTTGCTGTTCCAGCTGGTCACGGGCCGTCAGGTGCCTGTGTTCCTGGCATCGAGCTTTGCCTTCATCACCCCGATCATCCTCGCCAAGGGCCAGTTCGGCCTGGCCGCGACCATGGGCGGCGTGATGGCTGCCGGCTTCGTCTACACCTTCATGGGCTTGATGGTGAAGATCAAGGGCACGGGGTTCATCGACCGCATGCTGCCTCCGGTGGTCATTGGCCCGGTGATCATCTCCATCGGCCTGGCCATGGCGCCGATCGCCGCCAACATGGCCATGGGCAAGGGTGGCGACGGCGCCGCGCTGATGCCCTACAAGACCGCCATGCTGATCTCCATGCCAGCGTTGCTGACCACCTTGATCGTCGCCGTGTTCGGCAAGGGCATCTTCCGCCTGGTACCGATCATTGCAGGCGTGCTGGTGGGCTTTGCCCTGTCGTTCGCCTTCGGCGTGGTCGACACCGCGAAAATCGCCGCTGCCCCCTGGCTGGAACTGCCCAACTTCACGGCGCCAGAGTTCAACTGGCAGGCGATCCTGTTCATCGTTCCGGTGGCCCTGGCGCCGGCGATCGAGCATATCGGCGGGGTAATCGCGGTCGGCAGCGTGACCGGTCGCGACTACCTGAAAAAGCCAGGCCTGCACCGCACCCTGTTCGGTGACGGCCTGGCCACCACGGCTGCCGGCCTGTTCGGCGGCCCGCCCAACACCACCTACGCCGAAGTGACGGGTGCGGTGATGCTGACCAAGAACTACAACCCTAAGATCATGACCTGGGCTGCGGTGTTCGCGATCACCCTGGCGTTCATCGGCAAGTTCGGCGCGCTGCTGCAGAGCATTCCGGTGCCGGTGATGGGCGGCATCCTTTGTCTGCTGTTCGGCTCGATCGCGGCAGTGGGCATGAACACCATGATCCGCCACAAGATCGACCTCTCCGAGGCGCGCAACCTGGTGATCGTTTCGGTGACCCTGGTGTTCGGTATCGGTGGTGTGCTGATCGGCAGCGGCGACGGCCCGGACGACTGGGGCCTGAAGGGCATCGCCCTGTGCGCCGTGGTCGCCATTGCCCTGAACCTGATCCTGCCGGGCAACGACGGTTGGAAGAACAAGAAGCTGGATGACCAGTTGCCTTGACCAGGCGTTGAAACGAATCGGCCTCTTCGCGGGTTTACCCGCGAAGAGGCCATCACCCAATCAAGCCCTCTCGCACATCCCTGCCAATACCTGCGCCCACTGCGGGTGATCGTTCAGGCACGGCACCAGCACCAGTTCCTCGCCCCCCGCTTCGATGAACTGCTCCTTGCCACGATCGCCGATCTCCTCCAGCGTCTCGATGCAATCGGCAACGAAGGCCGGGCACATCACCAGCAGTTTCTTCACCCCCGCCTTGGCCAGTTCATCAAGCCGCGTCTCGGTGTAGGGCTCGATCCACTTGGCCCGCCCCAGCCGCGACTGGAACGAGGCTGACCACTTGCCATCGGGAATTCCTGCCGCCCTGGCGAACGCAGCTGCGCTGGCCAGACACTGCGAGCGATAGCAGACCTTGCGCACCTGGGCACAGGCCTTTTCGCAGCAGTTCGCGCTCTGGAAACAATGGGAGCCGGTTGGGTCAAGCTTCTTCAGATGGCGCTCGGGCAAGCCGTGGAAGCTCAACAGGATGTGATCGTATTCCTGCTCCAGGTATGGGCGCGCGCTGTTGACCAGGGCATCGATGTACTCGGGCTCGTCGTAGAAAGGCTGCAGCACCCGCATGTCGAACGGCAGTTGGCGGTCGGCGACGGTCTGGCGAGCCAACTCCACCACCGTGGTCACGGTGCTGTCGGCGAACTGCGGGTACAACGGCGCCAGGGTCACCTTGCGCACACCCTGCGCAGCAAGACGCTCCAGCACTTCTGGCAACGCCGGTTGACCATAGCGCATGGCGATTTCCACCGGCCCATGCGGCCAATGCGGGGTGATGGCCGCCTGCAGGCGGCGGGTCAGCACCACCAGTGGCGAACCCTCGTCCCACCAGATCGACGCATAGGCGTGAGCAGACTGCTCGGGGCGCTTGATCAGGATCAGCGACACCAGCAAGCGCCGCACCGGCCAAGGCAGGTCGATCACATACGGGTCCATGAGGAACTGGTTGAGGTAGCGGCGCACATCGGCGACCGAGGTGGATGCCGGTGAACCCAGGTTGACCAGCAGCAGGGCATGATCGGTCATGCAGCGTCCTATGTCAGAGGCGGTCGGACAGGTCGTCCAACGCCGATTGCAGATCGTTGAAGCGGAACGTGAAACCTTCGGCCAGCAGGCGCACCGGGCGCGCACGCTGGCCACCCAGCAGCAGGGTCGACAACTCGCCCAGGCCGGCCTTGAGCACCAGCGCCGGCAGCGGCAGCAACGCCGGGCGATGCAGTGCCCGCCCCAGACGCCTGGCGAACTCGCGGTTGCGCATCGGCTCCGGCGCGCAGGCATTATAGGGACCGCTGGCGTCGTTGTGCTGCAAGAGAAAATCAATCAGGCGGATCTGGTCTTCTATATGGACCCACGGCATCCATTGTCGACCGTTGCCGATCGGCCCACCAAGACCCAGCTTGAATGGCAGGCGCAGGCGTGAAAGAAAGCCTCCATCGCTGGCCAGTACCAACCCGGTACGCACCAGGACCACGCGCATGCCGAGGGTTTGCGCACGTTGTGCGGTCTCTTCCCAGGCGATGCACAGCTGGCTGGCGAAATCTTCTTTCACCGGCTGCGAGGCCTCGGTCAACTCACGCTCGCCACCATCGCCATACCAGCCCACAGCCGAGCCGGAGATCAGCAGCCCCGGACGCTGCTCGCGGCGCTCCAGCCAGCTCAGCAACTGCTCGGTGAGGGTGACACGACTGGCCCACAACAGTTGCCTGCGTGCCGCCGTCCAGGGGCGATCGGCGATGGGCGCGCCGGCCAGGTTGACCACCGTGTCCAGCGGATCGTCCGGCTCCAGCTCCTCCAGCCGAGCGATGCCGCGCACGCCGCTGCCGCAACGCTTGGGCACCTGGCCAGGCTCGCGGCTCCACACCGTCAGGCGATGACCCTGGCTGAGCCAGAGCTGGCACAAGTGTCGGCCGATCAACCCAGTACCGCCTGTCAGCAATATATGCATGGCTGTGTCCTCACAAGCTGCGGCCATGGTCTATTTTTAAGATCAAGGCACTTTTTAAACCGATAGCTCTCGGATAAACATAGGCCAACCTGTCCTATCGAGCGGAATAACCTTATACAAAACTTCTGTATTGTACAGGTTTGTCTGACAGCGTAGTCTGCTTAAAGCAAGGTTCGAAGAGGCCATCATGACAGTACCTATTGCCATTATCGGTGCCGGTATCGCCGGTCTGTCCGCCGCCCAGGCCCTGCAGAAGGCCGGACAGAGCGTCCACTTGTTCGACAAGGGCCACGGCAGCGGCGGGCGCATGGCCAGCAAGCGCAGCGACGCCGGCGCGCTCGACCTCGGCGCCCAGTACTTCACCGCTCGCGACCGACGTTTCGTCGAGCAGGTCCAGCAATGGGTTGCGGCCGGCTGGGTCGCGCAGTGGAAGCCGCGACTCTACAATTACCGCGACGGTGAACTGACCCCCTCTCCCGACGAACAGACCCGCTGGGTCGGCGTACCACGCATGAGCGCCATCACCCGCGGCCTGCTCAAGGATGTCACGGTCAACTTCGGGTGCCGTATCGCCGAGGTGTTCCGCGGCAAGCAGTACTGGCATCTGCAGGACACCGAGGGCTGCAGCCATGGCCCGTTCAGCCGCGTGGTGATCGCTGTGCCAGCACCGCAGGCCACGCCCCTGCTGGCGGCCACGCCCAAGCTCGCCGCGGTCGCCGCTGGCGTGCAGATGGAACCCACCTGGGCCATCGCTCTGGGCTTTCAGACACCACTCGACACCCCGATGCAAGGCTGCTTCGTGCAGGACAATCCACTCGACTGGCTGGCACGCAACCGCAGCAAACCCGGCCGCGATGAGCAGCTGGACACTTGGGTGCTGCATGCGACCTCCAGCTGGAGTAGCGAACACCTGGACCTCCCCAGGGAGAAAGTGATCGAGCAGTTGTGGGGCGAGTTCGCCGAACTGGTCGGCTGCGTGGTGCCAGCCCCCACCTTCGCCCTCGCCCACCGCTGGCTCTATGCCCGCCCCGCCGGTAACCATGAATGGGGCACCCTGGCCGACGCCGACCAGGGCTTGTATGCCTGCGGCGACTGGTGCCTGTCGGGACGCGTGGAAGGTGCCTGGCTCAGCGGCCAGGAGGCAGCACGGCGCTTGCTCGAACACCTCGAGTGAAGTTGTACAAGAAATTTGTCTTGCATAAGTTTTTCGATGTGCTGGAATAGACCTGTACAAAATTTCTGCCTTGTACAGGTCTACGGAGGCCACGATGAACTTTCCCCACTCGACAGGCAAACCCCGCATCGCCATCAGCGCCTGCCTGGCCGGGCAGGACGTGCGCTACAACGGCGGACACAAAGCCTCGGACCTGTGCCAGTCCCTCGATGAGCATTTCGACTGGCTGCCGCTGTGTCCGGAAGTTGCCATCGGCCTGGGCATTCCTCGCGACGCCATTCGCCTGGTCGGCGATCCACAGGCCCCGGAAGTGATCAACCCGCGCGATCCCGGTACCGATCTCGCACCACCCCTGCGTGCCTATGGCCAGCAAATGGCAGAAGCGCTCGACGATATCTGCGGCTATGTGTTCATGCAGAAGTCGCCCTCCTGCGGGCTGGAGCGGGTCAAGGTCTATCAGGACAATGGCCGTCCCTCCGTGCTGGGCGGGCGCGGCGCCTATGCCCAGGCGTTCTGCGAGCGCCGCCCGGACCTGCCGGTGGAAGAGGAAGGCCGCCTGCACGACCCGGTGCTGCGCGAAAACTTCATCAGCCGCGTCTACGCCTATGCCGACTGGCAGCACCTGCTGACACAAGGCTTGAGCCGCGGAGCCCTGATTCGTTTCCACTCACGCTATAAATACCTGCTGATGGCCCACAACCCGCAGGCCTATCGCGAACTCGGGCGCCTGCTGGGCAGCATGAGCCGCGACGACGACCCGCTGCAGATCGGCCCGCGCTACTTCAGCCAGCTGATGCAGGCGCTGCGTCGCTGCGCCAGCCGCGGCACCCACAGCAACGTTCTGCAGCACCTGTGCGGCTATCTGCGCGATGCCCTGGACAGCAGCGACAAAGCCGAACTGCAGCGCCTGATCAACCAGTACCAACAGGGTTGCGTGCCGCTGGTGGTCCCGCTGACCCTGCTCAAGCACCACCTGCGCATTCATCCCGACCCTTACTTGATGCAGCAGGCCTACCTGCAACCGCACCCGGAAAACCTGGGCCTGCGCAATGCACTCTGAAGACAGCTTGCCGATCGGCGAACTGGCCCGACGCACCGGCGTCAACCCTGTCACCTTGCGAGCCTGGGAACGGCGCTACGGCCTGCTGGTGCCGGAGCGCACGCCCAAAGGCCATCGCCTTTACAGCACACTGCATATCGAGAGAGTTCAGGCCATCCTGCAGTGGTTGGAGCGCGGCGCCTCGGTGAGCCAGGTGCGTGATCTGCTCGAAAACCGCGACGAAACCTCGCCAAGGCTGGAGGGTGACTGGCAAGCTCGCTGCCAGCAACTGATCGAAGCCATTGCCGACCTAGCCCAGCGCTCGCTGGACCAGCAGCTCAACCAGGCCATGGCGCTCTATCCCGCCTCGACCCTGTGCGAGCAATTGCTGCTGCCGCTGCTCGAGCGCCTGGAGCAACGCTGGCGCAAGCACTTCGACGCCAGCCTCGAGCAGGCCTTCTTCCACACTTGGCTGCGCAGCAAGCTGGGCGCGCGGGTCTACCACGACAACCATTCGCTCGAGGGGCCGCCCGTGCTGTTGGCCACGACCCTCGACGCCCCCTTCGATGCTCAACTGTGGCTCTGCGCCTGGCTGCTCAGCAGCAGCGGCTTTGCCGTGGAAGTGCTCGAACAGCCGGTCGGCTGCAAACAGCTGCTGCACGCGATCGCCCGACTTTCCCCGCGCGCCCTGGTGTTGCACCTGGGGCCGCGTATCGACCTCCAAGCACTGGCCCCGCTGCGGGATGTAACGCTGACGAAACTCCTGGGAGGCGCCAGCGTCTTCATTAACGAGGAGCGACTGCGGAGCCTGGAACTTCCGGCGCTGCAGCTCTTCGAGACTCCGCAGGGGGCATTGCGCCTGCTTCAGCAATCACGCTGAACCCGACTGTCAGAGACCCTGAGATGCAATTGATCTGGCTGCGCAGCGACCTGCGCATAAGCGACAACACCGCCCTCTCCACCGCCACCGCACAGGGGCCGACCATTGCCCTGTGGATCGCCAGCCCCGAGCAATGGCAGGCGCACGACGATGCGCCGAGCAAGGTCGACTTCTGGATACGCAACCTGCATGACCTGCGTCAGGCTCTCGAACGCCTGAATATCCCGCTGCTGATCCGCCATACCGACACCTGGCAACAGGTGCCCGAAACCGTGCTGGAGGTTTGCCGCATGCACAAGGTGCAGACGGTGCACTGGAACGATGAGTACGGCGTCAACGAAAGCCAGCGTGACCAGCGTACCCAGTCTTTGCTGGAGCGCTCCGGCGTGGCTACCCGCACGCACCTGGACCAGCTGTTCTTCCATCCCGGCACCCTGCTGACCAAGGCGGGCAACTACTTCCAGGTCTTCGGCCAGTTTCGCAAGGCTTGCCTGGAACATCTGCATCGCAGCCTGCCAACCCTTGCCCATCCCGTGAAACCGCAGGCCCCGCTGGACATCGCCAGCGACTCGATCCCCAGGCACATCGAAGGCTTCGATACGCCCGCGCAGACACTGCGCGACCACTGGCCTGCCGGTGAAGACGAGGCTCAGGGCAGGCTGTCGCGCTTCGTCGACGAAACCATCGACGACTACCAGACCCTGCGTGACCTGCCGGCCAGGCCCGGCACCAGCCAACTCTCGCCCTATCTTGCCGCCGGCGTGATCTCGCCGCGCCAATGCCTGCACGCCGCACTGTCGAGCAACCGTGGCGAATTCGACAGCGGCAGCCAAGGTGTACGGACCTGGATCGACGAGCTGCTCTGGCGCGAGTTCTACAAGCACATCCTGGTGGGTTATCCACAGGTCTCGCGCCACCGCCCCTTCCGCGCCCCTACCGAGGCTCTGCCCTGGCGTGATGCGCCCGAAGATCTGGAGGCGTGGGAACAAGGCCGCACCGGTTTCCCGTTGATCGACGCGGCCATGCGCCAACTGCTGCATACAGGTTGGATGCACAACAGGCTGCGCATGGTAGTTGCCATGTTCCTGAGCAAGAATCTGCTCATCGACTGGCGCAAGGGCGAGCGGCATTTCATGCGACACCTGATCGACGGCGACCTGGCGGCGAACAACGGCGGCTGGCAGTGGAGCGCCTCCACCGGCACCGATTCGGTGCCCTATTTCCGGATCTTCAACCCAGTGACCCAGTCGCAGCGTTTCGATCCAAAAGGACGCTTTATCCGCCATTGGTTACCAGAACTCACCCATCTGGATGACAAACACATTCATTTGCCTGTGAAATCTTCCGGACTATTTGATACAAATAGCTACATCAGCCCGATCGTGGATCTGGACAGCAGTCGCCATAGGGCACTGGCGGCATTCAAGGCGCTACCCGCCTCCACCAACTGAAGGACACGGTATTGAGCAGTACGCGCAGGTTCTGGGTGACAGGGGCCAGCAATGGCGTAGGCCTCGCCCTGGTCGAACGGTTGCTCGAAGAGGGTCATCGAGTCGCCGCCAGCGGAAAGAATTGCCAGGAACTCGACACGTTGGCCGAGCTGCACGAGGCACGCTTGCTGCGCCTGCCCGTGCACGTGCACGAGCTGGCCGAGGCGCAGGCGGCGGCCGAGCAATTGCAGTCGCACTGGGGCGCACTGGATGTCTTGATCGTCAATGCCGGCACGTGCGACTACCTGCCAGACAGCCTACCTGCCAACGCGATAATGGAAGCCATCGTCAGCAGCAACCGGCGCGCCAGCGAGCATGTCTTGGCCAACGCACTGTCTTTGTTGGCCAGAGGCGACAGGCCACAGGTGATGGCACTGTTCAGCCGCTATTCGACGCTGCAGCTGTTTGCGCCAGCGCAGAACCCGGCAGGGCACAACAACCTGCCCCAGTGGTTCCGCGAGCAACGCAAGGTCCTCGACGATCTGACGGTGCAGCTTACGGTGGTCGCGCCGCAGTCGCTCAAGGCGCCTGTTAGCAGCAGCATGGCGATACCTGAATCCTGGACGGCGCAGAGCGCAGCAGAGGAGTTGGTGCGCAGGCTCGAACAACCCCAGGCCGAATTGGTGCTCGAAGTGATGGATCCGACCTTGCTGTGGCCACTGCCCAGGGAAGCTTGAGGTAAACACGGGGCGCCAAGCGCCCCGGTGATTCGGGTCAGAGCGCCATACGATAATGCAGCGAATAGCTCTCGACGCCATCATTGGGCTGCTTGATCCCGGCGTTGGAATAATGGATCGCGCGAACCCCGATCTCGTGCCCACCAGCAAAACGCAGGCCGAATCCGATACGGTCCTCAAACTGGAACGACGAGCCCAGGTCATTGCTTTCCAGCTTGGTCCGCGAGAATGCCGCCACACCGATCCCCGCCTCGATGTAGGGTTTGACCGAGTCCCCGGCGAACTCGTAAACGAACACCGGCGCGAACGACAGGCTGTGATTGCTTGCTCGCTCGTCGCCATCCCAGAACGTGTAGGCGCCGTCCCAATACCCAGTAATACGGCCTACGCTGGTCTGCCACCAACTGGCATCCCAGTTCGACTGCAGCCCCAGTCGGTAGACCATGGTGCTGTCGCCGGTCTGCCCCACCGACAACGAGACATCGGCCGCCTGCGCCGATACCGTCTGCCCCAACGCCAACGCGGCAACCACTGCCACTCCAAGCAAATGCCTCATGAGTCCGTCCTTCTTCCTGGTGTTGTTATCAAGTGTCTGCCTGTAAGTCAGGCTCAATGATAGAAATCAGCACTGGGACGATAGTTCAGCTTTGCCAGGGGAAATTTCACATTTTTTTACAAGTCGAACGCACTGACCTGTTCGACCGAGGCGCCCCATAGAAGCGGGAGGATCTTGTGCAAGTGCTGCGTGTCGCCACTGCTGCAGAATTCGGCCTCACGCGCAGGCCCGTCGGCCAGCAGGTCGCGGGCCAGCAACAGGCGTTGCAACTGACGCGCCACGGCAGCACCGGTATCGATGATCGCCACCTCGGCCGGCACCATGTCGGCCAGCAGCGGGCGCAGGAAGGGATAATGCGTGCAGCCGAGGATCAGCGTGTCGCAGCCGGCAGCCAGCAGCGGCTGCACGTAGCCGAGCAACATCTGGCGTAGCAGTGGACTGTTCAGGTCACCGGCCTCGATCAGCTCGACCAGGCCAGGGCATGGCTGGGTGACCACCTGCACATCGTTGGCGAAGCGGTCGAGCAAGGCGGCAAATTTTGCACTCTGCAAGGTGCCGGTGGTAGCCAGGACGCCGACAACACCGGAGCGTGTCGCCGCAGCGGCCGGCTTGACCGCAGGCTCCATGCCCACCAACGGCCAATCGGGATAGCGCTCCCGCAAGTCGGCCACAGCCGCCACGGTCGCGGTATTGCACGCCAGGACCATGGCCTTGGCACCGCGTGCGTGGAAGAACTCGGCGATGCGCCGGCAGCGCTCACGGATGTAGTCGGGGGATTTCTCGCCATAGGGTACGTGGCCGCAATCGGCGACGTAGAGCAGCGACTCGTGGGGCAGCAAGCGCCGAATCTCGGCAAGCACCGACAAGCCACCGACGCCCGAATCCATCACGCCCACCGGCGCCGAGCGATCAGCCATGGCGATCGCCGCACACCGTGCAGGCCGGGTCTCGCTTGACCCGCAGCTCGCGCATGCGCGTGCCGAGGGCATCGATCAGCAACAAGCGGCCCACCAGGGGCTCGCCGAACCCGGCCAGCAGCTTCAGGGCTTCCAAGGCCTGCAAGCTGCCCACCAGCCCCACCAGCGGACCGATCACGCCGGCTTCGCTGCAGGTCAGCTCGGCCTCGCTGCCATGGCCATAGAGGCAGTGATAGCAAGGGCTGTAGTCGCGCCGAGGGTCGAACACCGACAACTGCCCCTCCAGGCGAATGGCCGCGCCGCTCACCAATGGCTTGCCAGCAGCCACGCATGCGGCGTTGACCGACTCGCGAGTGGCGAAGTTGTCGGAGCAGTCCAGCACCAGGTCCACCGCCGCCACCGCCGCAGCCAACGAGTCGTCGTCCAGGGCATGGCGATGGGCGACCAGGGTGACCTCCGGATTGATCGCTTGCAGACGCTGCAACGCCGAGTCGACCTTGGTCATGCCGACGCTGTCGCTGTCATGGAGGACCTGGCGTTGCAGGTTGGTCAGGTCGACCGTGTCGAAGTCGGCCAGGTGCAACTCGCCCACGCCAGCAGCCGCCAGGTAGAGCGCGACGGGCGAACCCAGGCCACCGAGCCCGACCACCAGGGCCTTGCTCTGCTTGAGCCGCAACTGGCCGTCGATATCCACCTGCGACAGCAGGATCTGCCGGCTGTAGCGCAACAGTTCCTGGTCACTCAGCATGGCAGGCGCCCAAGGGAAATACGCTCATGCCCACCCAGGTCGCGGCGGCTGTCCACCTCGATGAAACCGCTACCAGCCAACAGGTCACGCACTGCGCCAGCCTGGTCGTAGCCATGCTCGAGCAACAACCAGCCGCCGGGCAACAGGTGCTGCGGCGCCTGGGCGATGATCAGACGCAGATCGTCAAGGCCATCTGGGCCGGCCACCAGCGCACTGCTGGGCTCGAAACGCACATCGCCCTCGCTCAAGTGCGGATCTTCGGCGGCAATGTAGGGCGGGTTGCTGAGGATCAGGTCGAAACGCTCGTCGGCCAGGGCGTCGAACCAGTGGCTACTGCGCACCTGAACATTCATCAGGTGCAGGCGCGCGCGGTTGCGCTCGGCCAGGGCCACGGCCTCGTCGATGCGATCGACTGCCGTCACCTGCCAGGCCGGGCACTCGCTCGCCAGGGCCAGGGCGATGGCGCCGCTGCCGGTGCCAAGGTCAAGCACCCGGGCAGGTTTGGCAGGCACCCGTTCGAGCGCGGTTTCCACCAGCAACTCGGTGTCTGGTCGAGGGATCAGCGTGTGCGGCGCGACTTCAAGGTCGAGCTTCCAGAAGCCCTGCTGACCGAGAATGTACGCCACCGGCTCACCTGCGCGACGGCGTTCGAGAAAGGCCGCAAAGGCCTGCGCCGCCTCGCTGCTGACGATACGCTCGGGCCAGGTGTGCAGGTAGCTGCGCGACTTGCCCAAGGCAGCGGACAGCAACAACTCGGCGTCCAGGCGCTCGGTGGGCGAATCGGGCAATTGCGCATTGCGCAGCAGGCTGGCGATGATGGTCATCAGTCCCCCAGGGCGGCCAGTTGATCGGCCTGGTATTCGGCCAGCAAAGGTTCGATCACCGCATCGACACCACCGGCGAGCACATCGTCGAGGGAGTAGAGCGTCAGGTTGATGCGATGGTCGGTGACCCGACCCTGCGGGTAGTTATAGGTGCGGATGCGCTCGGAGCGGTCGCCCGAGCCCACCAACAGCTTGCGCTCGCTGGCAATCGCATTCTGCGCGGCGCTGGTCTGCATGTCGTTGAGTTTGGCCGACAGCCACGACATGGCGCGGGCGCGGTTCTTGTGCTGGGAACGTTCTTCCTGGCACTCGACGACGATGCCGGTCGGCAAGTGGGTGATGCGGATCGCCGAATCGGTCTTGTTCACGTGCTGACCACCCGCACCCGAGGCGCGATAGGTGTCGACGCGCAGGTCGGCCGGATTGATCTCGATCGCGGCCTGCTCGTCAGGCTCGGCCAGCACCGCCACCGTGCAGGCGGAGGTGTGGATGCGGCCCTGCGATTCGGTTTCCGGCACGCGCTGCACCCGGTGCGCCCCGGACTCGAACTTGAGCTTGCCGTATACGCTGTCGCCCTCGACGCGGGCGATGATTTCCTTGTAGCCGCCGTGTTCACCCTCGTTCTCGGAGAGAATCTCCAGGCGCCAGCCACGTTTCTCGGCGTAGCGCGAGTACATGCGGAACAGATCGCCGGAAAAGATCGCTGCCTCGTCGCCGCCGGTACCGGCACGGATCTCGAGAAACACGTTGCGCCCGTCGTTGGGGTCCTTGGGCAGCAGCATGCGCTGAAGCTGCGACTCCAGGACGACGAGTTGCTCCTTGGCTTCGCGCACTTCCTCCACGGCCATCTCGCGCAGGTCCGGATCGCTGTCCTTGAGCAGCGCCTGGGCGCCCTCCAGATCCTCCTGGACCTTGCACCACTCCTTATAGGCGACGAACACCGGCTCGACTTCGGCATATTCACGGGAATAGGCGCGGAAACGGGTCTGGTCGGAAATGACTTCGGCATCACCCAGCAGGGCGGTGAGTTCTTCGAAGCGGTCCTGGAGGATGTCCAGTTTTTTCAGCAGCGACGCTTTCATTGCGTGGGTTTGTCCGTCGAGCCCTCGTGGAGGGCAAAGAGTTCCTGGGCCATGGCCAGCGCATCGACGCGGCCTTCGGCAGAGAGCTTTTTAAGTTGCACGCTGGGCGCGTGCAACAGCTTGTTGGTCAGGCCGCGGGCCAGCTGGGCGAGTACTTCTTCGGGGTTACCGCCGTTGGCCAGCAGGCGCTGGGCTTTTTGCAGTTCCTCATCGCGCAACCGCTCGCTCTGCTGGCGGTAGGCTTTGAGCACGTCTACCGCAGCCAGCTCGCGCAGGCGCGCCATGAAGTCATCGGCACCGAGATTGACCAGCTCTTCGGCGGCCTGGGCTGCACCCTGGCGGCTCTTGAGGTTTTCGGCGACGACTTCGTGCAGGTCGTCGACCGTATAAAGATAGACGTCGTCCAGCTCGCCCACCTGCGGCTCGATGTCCCGCGGCACAGCGATGTCGACCATGAAGATCGGCTTGTGCCGGCGCTGCTTCAGCGCGCTCTCGACCGCGCCCTTGCCGAGAATCGGCAACTGGCTGGCAGTGGAACTGATGACGATGTCACTGTTGGCCAGTTCCTGCGGGATGTCCGCCAACAGCACGGCATGGGCACCGAACTGCTCGGCGAGGATGCTGGCGCGCTCGAGCGTGCGGTTGGCGACGACGATCCGCTTGACTCCCTGCTCATGCAAGTGGCGGGCGACCAGGGTGATGGTTTCGCCGGCACCGATCAGCAGGGCCTGGCTGCGGCCCAGGTCGGCGAAGATCTGCTTGGCCAGGCTGACGGCGGCGAAGGCGACCGAGACCGGGTTCTCACCGATGGCGGTGTCAGTGCGCACCTGCTTGGCGGCACTGAAGGTGGCCTGGAACAGACGCCCGAGCAACGGGCCGATGGTGCCGGCCTCACGGGCCACGGCGTAGGCCGATTTCATCTGGCCGAGGATCTGGGGCTCGCCCAGCACCAGCGAGTCGAGCCCGGAGGCGACACGCATCATGTGTTTGACCGCATCGTGCTCTTCGTGAACGTAGGCACTGGCACGCAGCTCGTCGAGGCTCAGGCGGTGGTAGGCGGCCAGCCATTGCAGCACGGCGTCGGCGCTGAGCTGGTCCTGCTCTATATAGAGCTCACTGCGGTTGCAGGTCGACAGGATCGCCGCCTCGCGGCTGGCGGTCAGTCGGCAGAGCTGCTGCAGGGCATCGACCAGCTGCTCGGGCGTAAACGCCACGCGCTCGCGTACGTCTACCGAGGCAGTCTTGTGGTTGATACCGAGGGCGAGAAAGGCCATGCAAGGTCGCTGGTTGGGACGGGAAGCCGATAATTGTCCTACTTCGCAGGATTCAGGACAACCACCGTTCGCTATTGTCGTGATGAGCCTGAGCTATCGTGAGGCCTGCAGGCATGGCCCGAACCCAGCCAGGCATCTGCCGCAAACACGTGTGACAGTCGGCCTGCCCCCGAACATCACGCGCTCAGCGCGGTCACACACTTCGCGGGTGGGTTTGCCCCCGCGCTTGTGTCATCATGCTCCGACCGCCGGTTAGTCCACCAAAGCCTCTATGAACAGACCCTACGCATTGCTGCTTGCCTTCGCCCTGCTCCAGGGCTGCCAGAGCCTGATCCCGCACAAGAGCGAGGATCAGCAAGCTGTTGCCGAAGCCGACAAGCCCGAGGCGAAAACCCCTGTGGTGTATGGATCGTTCAAACAGGACACGCTCTACAGCCTGCTGGTGGCTGAACTTGCCGGCCAGCGCAACCGCTTCGACATTGCCCTGGCCAACTATGTCGACCAGGCACAGAAAACCCAGGACCCGGCCGTCTCCGAGCGTGCCTACCGCATCGCCGAGTATCTCGGGGCCGATGAACCGGCCCTCGACACCGCGCTGATCTGGGCCCGCAACGACCCGCAGAACCTCGACGCCCAGCGCGCCGCGGCGATCCAGCTGGCCCGCTCCGGCCGCTACGACGACGCCATGGCCTACATGGAGAAAGTGCTCCAGGGCCAGGGCGATACCCACTTCGACTTCCTCGCCCTGTCTGCCGCCGAAACCGACCAGAGCACCCGCGACGGGCTGATGCAAAGCTTCGACCGCCTGCTGGTCAAGTACCCGGACAACAGCCAACTGGTCTTCGGCAAGGCCCTGCTGCTCAACCAGGACGGCAAGACCGAACAGGCACTCGAACTGCTCGAAAGCCATCCGCCACGCAATGGCGAAATCGCGCCGATCCTGCTGCGCGCGCGCCTGCTCCAGGCCCTGGACCGTGGCGGCGAAGCCCTGCCACTGCTGCGCGGGGCGATTCGCGACAATCCGGACGACAAGCGCCTGCGCCTCACGTATGCCCGTACGCTGGTCGAACAGGACCGCATCACCGACGCCAAGGCCGAGTTCGAGAGCCTGCTGCAACAGTACCCGGATGACGACGAGCTGCGTTATTCGCTGGCGCTAGTGAGCATGGAGAACAAGAACTGGGACGAGGCCGAAGGCTACCTGCAGGAGATGGTCGAGCGCGACAGCAACGTCGACGCCGCGCACCTGAACCTCGGGCGCATTCGCGAAGAACGCGGCCTCCCGGCAGCGGCCCTGCGCGAATACGCGCTGGTCGGCCCAGGCCCGGACTACCTGGCCGCGCAATTGCGCCAAGCCGATATCCTGATCGCCAACGGCCGCAGCGCCGAGGCCTCGCGCCACCTGGCCGAAGCCCGCGAAGCACAGCCCGACTATGCGATCCAGCTCTACCTCATCGAGGCCGAAACCCTGGGCAACAATGGCAAGGAAGCCCAGGCCGACCAGGTACTGCAGCAGGCCATCAAGCGCTACCCCGACGATCTCAACCTGCTCTACACCCGCGCCATGCTGGCTGAAAAGCGCGACGACCTGCCGCAGATGGAAAAAGACCTGCGCGCCATCATCGCCCGCGAACCGGAAAACGCGATGGCCCTCAACGCCCTGGGCTACACCCTGGCCGACCGCACCACACGCTATGGCGAAGCAAAAGCACTGATCGACAAAGCCCACCAGCTCACCCCGGACGACCCAGCAGTGCTCGACAGCCTGGGCTGGGTCAATTATCGCCTGGGCAACCTGGACGAGGCCGAGCGCCTGTTGCGCCAGGCGCTGGAGCGCTTCCCCGACCATGAAGTCGCCGCCCACCTGGGCGAGGTGCTGTGGGCCAACGGCAAGCGCCGCGAAGCGCGCCAGGTCTGGGCCAAGGCCTTCGCTGAACAACCCGACAGCCCTATCCTGCGCAAGACCGTCCTGCGCCTGACCGGATCCGAGAACCTTTAAATCATGCGTTTGCGTCATCTCATCACCTTCGCCCTGATCGCCCTGCTCACCGGCTGCGCCGGTTTCGGCACCCGTGAAGCCGTCCAGGGCAAGGGCAGCCCGCAACAGTGGCGCGAGCACAAGCAACAGCTGAGCACCCTCGACGGCTGGCAGATCAACGGCAAGGTCGGCATCCGCGCCCCGCGTGACTCGGGCAGCGGCACGCTGTTCTGGCTGCAGCGCCAGGACTACTACGACATTCGCCTGGCTGGGCCCCTGGGTCGCGGCGCCGCACGCCTGACCGGCCGCCCCGGCGGCGTGGTGCTGGAAGTGGCCAATCAGGGCCGTTACGAGGCAGCGAACCCCGAAGCCCTGCTCGAAGAGCAGCTCGGTTGGCGCCTGCCGGTATCGCACCTGGTCTGGTGGGTGCGCGGCCTTCCGGCCCCGGACAGCAAGAGCCAACTGACCCTCGATGGCGACAGCCGCCTGGCCCGCCTCACCCAGGACGGCTGGGAAGTCGAATACCTGAGCTACATCGAACAGAACGGCTACTGGCTGCCCGAGCGCCTGAAGCTGCACGGCGAAAACCTCGACGTCACCCTGGTGGTCAAGGACTGGCAACCCCGCCAGCTGGGACACTGATCCGATGCAAAGGCTCACCCTGCCCGCGCCGGCCAAGCTCAACCTGTGGCTGCACATTACCGGCCGACGCGCCGACGGCTATCACGAGCTGGAAACCGTGTTTCAGTTCCTCGACCACGCCGACCAGCTGAGCTTCGAGCTGCGTGACGATGGCCTGATCCGCCTGAACACCGAGATCGCCGATGTCCCCCACGACAGCAACCTGATCGTGCGCGCAGCGCGCAAGCTGCAGGAACAGTCCGGCACACCGCTGGGTGTCGACATCTGGCTCGACAAGGTCCTGCCCATGGGCGGCGGTATCGGTGGCGGCAGTTCCGATGCGGCCACTACCCTGCTCGCCCTGGATCATCTGTGGCAGCTCGACTGGCCGGTCGACCGCCTGGCTGCGCTGGGGCTGACACTGGGGGCCGATGTGCCGGTGTTCGTACGTGGTCATGCCGCCTTCGCCCAAGGCGTGGGCGAACAACTGACCCCGGTCGATCCGGAAGAACCCTGGTATGTCGTGCTGGTGCCGCAAGTGTCTGTCAGCACAGCGGAAATTTTTTCGCATCCAGAGTTGACACGTGATTCCCTCCCCCTTAAGATGCGCCCCGTTCCCGAGGGAAACAGTCGAAATGACTGCCAACCGGTGGTAGAGCAACGTTATCCAGAAGTTCGCAATGCGCTGAATTCGCTGGGTAAATTTACGGAAGCTCGAATGACCGGCACTGGAAGTTGCGTGTTTGGGGCCTTCCCAAGCAAAGCCGAAGCTGATAGAGTTCTGGCCCTTCTTTCAGAGACCCAAGCAGGGTTTGTGGCAAAAGGAAGCAATGTTTCGATGTTGCATCGCAAGCTGCAAAGTCTGATCAAGAAGTCGAGCGCATAAGCGTTCGCAGCAACAGATACAGGGGCGTCGCCAAGCGGTAAGGCAGCAGGTTTTGATCCTGCCATGCGTTGGTTCGAATCCAGCCGCCCCTGCCATTTTCCTTATACTCATCCAGGTTACCCTCAGCCTTCAGGTACTGCGCGTGTCCAAGATGATGGTCTTCACGGGGAATGCCAACCCCGATCTGGCTCGGCGTGTCGTACGTCAGCTGCATATCCCACTGGGTGATGTTTCTGTCGGTAAATTCTCCGACGGCGAAATCAGCACTGAGATTAATGAAAACGTCCGCGGTAAAGACGTCTTTATCATTCAGCCGACCTGCGCTCCGACCAACGATAATCTGATGGAACTGGTAGTGATGGCCGACGCCTTCCGCCGCTCCTCAGCTTCCCGAATCACCGCCGTGATTCCTTACTTCGGATACGCCCGCCAGGACCGCCGTCCGCGTTCGGCACGTGTAGCCATCAGCGCCAAAGTCGTCGCTGACATGCTCACTGTCGTGGGTATCGACCGTGTTCTCACCGTCGACCTGCACGCTGACCAGATCCAGGGTTTCTTCGATATTCCTGTCGACAACATCTACGGTTCGCCCGTACTGGTCGACGATATCGAAGACCAGCGTTTCGATAATCTCATGATCGTCTCCCCCGACATCGGTGGTGTGGTGCGTGCACGCGCCGTCGCCAAGTCGCTGGGTGTCGACCTGGGTATCATCGACAAACGCCGCGAGAAAGCGAACCACTCCGAGGTGATGCATATCATCGGCGACGTCGAAGGGCGCACCTGCATCCTGGTAGACGACATGGTCGACACCGCCGGCACCCTGTGCCACGCGGCCAAGGCCCTGAAAGACCACGGCGCTGCCAAGGTCTACGCCTATTGCACCCACCCGGTTCTGTCGGGTCGTGCGATCGAGAACATCGAGAAGTCGGTGCTCGACGAGCTGGTGGTGACCAACACCATCCCGCTGTCCGCCGCTGCTCAAGCCTGTGACCGTATCCGCCAACTGGATATCGCACCGGTAGTCGCTGAAGCGGTCCGCCGCATCAGCAACGAAGAATCGATCAGCGCGATGTTCCGCTAAGCGGAACGCACGCTGACGAGAAGCGCCCCGCCCCGGCATCGATGTCGGGGCGGGGCTTTTTTGCCATCCCCGTCCGGCGCTGGTCGCAAACGCCCTCGGGGGGCTATTTTGGAGAAACAAAATGACTGATTTCACCCTGAACGCCCAAGCGCGTACTGACCTGGGGAAAGGTGCGAGCCGCCGCCTGCGTCACTCGCTGAACATCCCTGCCGTTGTCTACGGTGGTAACAAGGACGCCGAGTCCCTGACCATCCTGGCCAAGGAAATCACCAAGCTGTTCGAAAACGAAGCTGCCTTCAGCCACGTTCTGGAACTGAACGTCGACGGCAAGAAGCAGAACGTCATCGTCAAGGCTCTGCAGCGCCACCCGGCCAAAGGCTTCATCATGCACGCCGACTTCGTTCGCGTCGTTGCTGGCCAGAAGCTGACCGCCAAGGTTCCGGTTCACTTCGTTGGTGAAGAAGCCCCGGTCAAGAAAGGCGGCGAGATCTCCCACGTAGAATCCGAGATCGAAGTTTCCTGCGAAGCCAAGGACCTGCCTGAGTTCATCGAAGTCGACCTGTCCAAGGCCGAAATCGGCACCATCATCCACCTGTCGGACCTGAAAGCTCCGAAAGGCGTAGAGTTCGTCGCTCTGGCCCACGGTGATGACAAAGCCGTTGCCAACGTTCACGCTCCACGCGTGTCCGCTGAAGCTGCTGAAGAAGGCGCTGCCGAGTAATCCACTCGCACGCCGGCGTTGATCGGGTTACAGTGCCGCGCGCACCGTAACCCACCAACTCCAAGGAAAGAGCCCCTGACGTGACCGCCATCCAGTTGATCGTCGGCCTGGGTAACCCCGGCCCCGAATACGAACAGACCCGGCATAACGCAGGGGCTCTTTTCGTTGAACGCATTGCCAGCGCCCAGCGCGTTTCGCTGTCCGCTGACAAAAAGTATTTTGGCCTGACGGCTAAGTTCAGCCATCAGGGCAACGATGTTCGCCTGCTGATTCCCACCACCTACATGAACCGCAGCGGCCAGTCCGTGGCGGCATTGGCCAATTTCTTCCGTATCAAGCCGGAAGCGATCCTGGTGGCACATGACGAACTCGACCTGCCTCCCGGCGTCGCCAAGCTCAAGCGTGGCGGCGGGCATGGCGGGCATAACGGCCTGCGCGACATCATCGCGCAGCTCGGTAACCAGAACGACTTCCACCGCCTGCGGCTTGGCATTGGCCACCCGGGCGACGCCAAACTGGTCTCCAACTTCGTCCTGGGCAGCGCGCCGCGCGCCGAGCAGGAGAAGCTCGACGCCAGCATCGATTTTGCCCTCGGCGTGCTGCCGGACGTACTGGCAGGCGACTTCGCCAAGGCCATGCGCGAACTGCACAGCCAGAAGGCCTGACTTTCTAGAAAGGGGAATTCCCATGGGTTTCAATTGCGGCATCGTCGGCCTGCCCAACGTCGGCAAGTCCACCCTGTTCAACGCCCTGACCAAATCCGGTATCGCGGCGGAGAACTTCCCCTTCTGCACCATCGAGCCGAACAGCGGCATCGTGCCAATGCCCGACGCACGCCTGGCGGCGCTGGCCGAGATCGTCAAGCCGAACCGCATCCTGCCGACCACCATGGAATTCGTCGACATCGCGGGCCTGGTCGCCGGCGCCTCCAAGGGTGAAGGCCTGGGCAACAAGTTCCTCGCCAACATCCGCGAGACCGACGCCATCGCCCACGTGGTGCGCTGCTTCGAAGACGAGAACGTGATCCACGTCTCCAACAGCGTCGACCCCAAGCGCGACATCGAGATCATCGACCTCGAACTGATCTTCGCCGACCTCGACAGCTGCGAAAAGCAACTGCAGAAGGTCGCTCGCAACGCCAAGGGCGGCGACAAGGAGGCCCTGGCACAGAAGGCCTTGCTGGAAAAGCTGATCCCGCACTTCACCGAAGGCAAGCCTGCGCGCAGCCTGATGAAGCACATGGCTGACGATGAAAAGGCCGCGATCCGTGGCTTCCACCTGCTGACCAGCAAGCCGGTCATGTACATCGCCAACGTTGCCGAGGACGGCTTCGACAACAACCCGCACCTGGACGTGGTGAAAGCCATCGCCGAGGAAGAAGGCGCGGTCGTGGTGCCGGTGTGCAACAAGATCGAAGCGGAGATCGCCGAGCTGGAAGACGGTGAGGAGAAGGACATGTTCCTCGAGGCCCTCGGCCTTGAAGAACCCGGCCTGAACCGCGTGATTCGCGCCGGCTACGAGCTGCTCAACCTGCAGACCTACTTCACCGCCGGTGTGCAGGAAGTCCGCGCCTGGACCGTCCGCGTTGGCGCCACCGCCCCGCAAGCGGCCGGTGTCATCCACACCGACTTCGAGAAGGGCTTCATCCGCGCCGAAGTGGTCGCCTATGACGACTTCATCCAGTTCAAGGGTGAAAGCGGCGCCAAGGAAGCCGGCAAGTGGCGCCTGGAAGGCAAGGACTACATCGTCAAGGACGGTGATGTGATGCACTTCCGCTTCAACGTCTGATCGCGCTGCAGGAGCATTCGGTACGCCGTCTCACTCCCAGCCAATAAAAAACCGCGCCTTTGCGCGGTTTTTTATTGGCTATTGGAAGCCTCGATGGGCGAGGGCCGCTAGGCGAACATCACGGCTACTGTTAATGCAGCTGGAATTGACAAGTCCAATCCCCCCGCTTTATCCCGCCGGCATCAACCACCATCATTGAATCAACCGCTCCACTGTCGACCATTGACGCAAGCAACACTGCGAGGGCCCGCACATGACCAGCATTCCCCGCGACACCCTGCCATCCGCCCGCAATCTTCAGGCACGGCTGGAGCCGGTGTTCTACGCCCTGCTGCGCGGTGTACTGGGCATCGTCATGTTCACCCACGGGCTGCCCAAGCTGCTGGGTGACTCACATGGCTCGATGGCCGATCCGATGGCCAGCTCGACCCACCTCATCGGCAACGTGATGGGCCTGCCGTTCGCTGCCGAACTGGCGTTTCTGGTGATGCTGCTGGAAACCGTCGGCGCGCTGATGCTCGTCGTCGGCGTGCTGACCCGGCCCGTTGCCCTGGCCATGGCCGCGGAGATGGTCGGGATCAGCTACGCCCTCGGTCCGACCTGGCCGTGGGTGGACCGGGGCATCGAATATCCGGTGATCCTCGGCAGCCTGGCGTTGTACATGGCCATCCGGGGCGGCGGACGCTTTGCCTTGGACCACACGTTGTGGCACGGGCGCTAAGTGCAACACGGCCCGTTCAGGCAACGCTCGCATCCCCACCTGGCGCCTGGTCCATCGCCTGCAACAACTCGATGAACGCCTCGGCCTGGGGCGACAGCACATGACGGCGCAGGCTCACCACGCCGTCACGAATCTGCAGGGCTTCAAGGTCGGGTGAAATGTCCACCGGCTTGAGCTGATGCAATCTAGCCCCCTCCTCTGCCGCCAGGCTCAATTGCAGCTGTGATGCACAGCCGATGGCATCGGACTGCAGGACGATATCCAGCAACGGCCGCCCGTTCTCGCACTCCACCGCCGGCAGGTAATCACGACGCCCCGAGTACTGCAGCACGAGGCTGCGCACACCGAAGGAGCACACCGTCGGAAAGACGAGCAGTTGCTCGCGGGTAACACCTTCCTGGGTTGCCAGTGGATGGTCGTGACGGCAGAAAAAGCACCAGCTGCGCGGCTGCAAACGACGGATGCGGTAGTTGGGGTCGAGCTCGAAGCTTTGCGAACTGGCGATGAAAAACTCGATTTCTTCGGCCATCAAGCGCCTGTTGAGGTTTTCACGGGTATCGACGACGAAGTGCGCGTTGACCTGCGGTTGCAAGGCGATGAAGCGCGCCAGCGTGCGCGGCACCAGGCCGGCAGCCGGTGCCGGAGCGCAGCCGAAGTACAGCATGTCGCGATCAGCGCTGTTGAGGCGGCTGATCTTCTCACCGAGCTCTTGCGCCTTGCCGAGGATGTCCAGTGCATACGACAGCAGCAGTTGCCCCTGTGCTGTGGGCGGCAATCCCTTTTGCTCGCGCTCTAGCAGCTTGCAGCCGGCCTGATGCTCCAGGGCCTGGATGCTGCGGCTGAAGGCCGGCTGCGAGAGGCTCACGGCCTGTGCCGCGAGGGAAAAACTCCGGTGATTCATCAAGGCAACGAAATGCCGGAGATTCCTCAGCTCGTAATGCATTTGGTGCATGACCTCTTTTGCAAAAAGCAATTGTGTATCTGGGTGGGGAATCTTAGCCTTAAAGAACCAAAACAAACAAACAAATATATTTTAATAACCAATTGGAATATATGTTGTTTGTTAATCCAGATGCGGCAGGACAGCCACCATGAGTATTGCGAAAGAAGACACTTCAGGAACTGAACGCGAGTACAGCGCCGATGTGCTGGTGATCGGTGGCGGCCCGGCCGGCGCGTGGGCGGCGATCGGCGCTGCCGCAAAGGGCGCCAAGGTCATTCTGGTCGACAAAGGCTATTGCGGCGCCTCCGGGGCTACTGCGCCCTCCGGCACTGCCGTGTGGTGTGTGGCGCCGGAGGCCGAAGCCCGCAAGGTCGCCAAAGCGAGCCGCTATGCCATGGGCGGCGAGCTGGCCGAGCCGCGGTGGATGGATCGCGTCCTGGAGCAGACCTGGCGCAATCTGGAGTTGCTCGCCGAATGGGGCTATCCGTTCCCGGTGGACGAACAGGGCCGCCAGCGGTGGGTGTCGCTGCAGGGCCCCGAGTACATGCGCCTGATGCGCAAGCGGGTCAAACAGGCGGGTGGGCGCATTCTCGATCACAGCCCGGCGCTGGAACTGCTGGTCGATGAGCACGGCCAGGTCAGCGGCGCCACCGGCATCAGCCGGCAGAAGCAGCAGCGCTGGAGCGTGCGTGCCGGGGCAGTAGTGCTGGCCACCGGTGGCGTGGCTTTTCTCAGCAAAGCGCTGGGCTGCAATGTGCTGACGGGCGACGGCCACCTGATGGCTGCCGAAGCAGGCGCGGAGTTTTCCGGGATGGAGTTCTCCAATGCCTATGGCCTGGGGCCAGCCTTCGCCTCGGTGACCAAGTCGGCGCTGTACTCCTGGGCCACGTTCTACCATGCCGATGGCCATGAGATCGAAGGGGCAGGCTCGGCGCGTGGTCGCGGTGTGATCGCCAAGACCTTGATGAACGAGCCGGTGTTCGCCTGCATCGACCGCGCCGATGCCTCTACCCGCCAATGGATGCGCTCGGCGCAACCGAACTTCTTCCTGCCCTTCCAACGCATGGGGCTCGATCCGTTCAGCGATCGCTTCCCGGTGACCTTGCGCCTGGAAGGCACCGTGCGCGGCACCGGTGGCCTGCGTATCTGCAACGACCAGTGCGCCACCTCGGTACCCGGGCTGTATGCCGCTGGCGATGCTGCAACCCGCGAACTCATCTGCGGCGCCTTCACCGGCGGCGGCAGCCGTAACGCCGCCTGGGCGCTGTCCTCCGGGCTATGGGCCGGGGCCGGGGCCGCCGAATTCGCCCGCGACCAGCGCGGCAGCGCCATGCGCCGCCTGCTACAGTCCGGTACGGTCGGGCTGCGAGGGCAAGGCAAGCATGCCTTCGACCCGGAAGCGACGATCCGCGCCGTCCAGGCCGAAGTCTTCCCGTACGAACGCAACTGGTTCCGCCAGGGCGAGCGACTCGACGCTTCGCTTGGCCGCCTCGACCCGCTGTGGCAGCAACTGCGCCAGGCCGCGCCCGCCAGCCCCGAACACCTGCTGCGCGCCCGTGAGGCGGCCGCCCTGCTCGCCACCTCACGCTGGATGTACCGCAGCGCCCTGGCCCGCACCGAAAGCCGGGGCATGCACCGGCGCGACGATCATCCCCGGCTCGACCCCGAGCAGCGTCACCGTCTCATCAGCGGCGGCCTCGACGAGGTCTGGACCGCACGCGAAACACTCGGCCCCGCCGACCACAGCCTGCTGCCAGAGAAAGCCGCATGATCGAACTGATCAGTGCCGACCGCTGCACCGGCTGCAACATCTGCGTGCTGGTATGCCCGACCGACGTGTTCGAAGCGGTGCCCGGCCAGGCACCGCTGATCGCGCGGCAATCCGAGTGCCAGACCTGCTTCATGTGCGAGGTCTACTGCCCGGAAGATGCGCTGTTCGTCTCGCCACTGGCCGATGAACAGGCCGCAGTGGACGAACAGCAATTGACCGCACAGGGCCTGCTCGGCGGTTACCGAGAAGCCCTCGGCTGGGGCAAGGGGCGTCACTCGACCGCCGCCCTCGATGAAAGCTACCAGTTCATCAAAGGCATCTAGAGGCTGTCGCCGCGGGATCACCTGCGCCGTTTCAAGCCGTCCATGCCGGCGGGCAACTGGGCATCGGGGAAATGCGTCGAGAGCGTTGTCTCGCGCCACTGCTCCAGCTCTTCGGCACGCGCGCGCTCGTCGAGCCCATACACGTACAACGCATCGCCACCGAGCAGCAGGCGCAACGGCAGGTCGTCGCGGCGCGACAACTGCACGATCAGTTCGGCGATCTTCTGCGGGTCACTCACTTCGTTGCCACCGTAGCCCGCCAGCAGGCGCAGCACATGGCCGACGGTCACATCGTAGTCTTCCAGCATGCCCTCGAGCGGACGTTTGGCCTCGCTCGCCCAGTCGGTGCGCATGCCACCGGGCTCGAGGGTGCAGACCTGGATGCCCAGCGGCGTGACTTCCTTGGCCACCACATCGCTGAAACCACCCACCGCCCACTTGGCCGCCTGGTAGGCCGAAAGGCCGGGCGTCGAGGTGCGCCCCCCCACCGAAGACACCTGGAAGATATGGCCGCTACGCTGCTTGCGCATCACCGGCAGAACTGCACGCGTCAGGTTGACGACACCGAACAGGTTGGTCTCGACCTGCGCACGAAAGTCATCCGCAGCCATCTGCTCGAACGGCGCGGTATGGCCATAACCCGCATTGTTGACCAGCACATCGAGGCGGCCAAAGGCATCGAGCGCAAGTTGCACCGCCTCCTGCGCGGCCTGCTCGTCGGTGACGTCCAGGGCGAAGACCCGCACCTGCTGCTCGCCGTACTGCGCCACCAGGTCGTCCAGGCGCCGTGGGTCACGGGCGCCAGCGACCAGAACATCGCCGTTGCGCAGTACTGCTTCACTGATGGAGCGACCCAGGCCACGGGCCGCACCGGTTACAAGCCAGACTTTGGACATGATTCGACTCCTTCGCCGATGCATATGAGTGATTAATCACTCATTTAAAAGGTATAAAAAAACCTGTCAGCGTCCCCCAAGGGCCGCCCACAGGGCATTGAATCCAGCCGTACGATAAGCCTCGGCCTGATCGGGTGACTGCTTGATGAACTCCATGGCTGTCTCGGCCATGGACACGAACATCGCGCCATAGAACGCCTGCGCCTGCTCTGCCGGCAACCCGCTGGAAGCGGTGCGCTCGCGCAGCAGTGCCCCCACCTCATCGAAACCCTCGCTGCCTGCGGCACGGTGCTCGGCATCGATGCGTCCGCTGACACTCAACTGGCGCAGAGCCTCGCGTGCCGCAGGGCTACCGATACCCCAGTCGACGTAACCGTTCCAGGCATGTCGAATAGCGGCCTCGGCCGTCGCGTTACGGGGAAAGTCAGCCATCATGGCCAGGCGCAGACCGGCCTTGAGCTCCAGGTACAAGGCGTTGAGCAGCACGTCCTTGTTTTCGAAGTAGGTGAACACTGTCCCCTCGGCCACACCCGCCAGCCGCGCAATGCGCGCGGTAGTGGCACTCAGGCCATCCTCGGCGAGCGCCTGGCTGGCGGCGGCGAGGATGGCGTTGCGCTTGTCGTGACTGCGGGGACGGGCCATGGCGATGTGGACACTTAACTGAGTGAGCGCTCAATCATATTCATATTCGCCTCCAACGCAAGCCCTCCCGACCTGCGGTACCCTTGCCGACCCAGCGCAAAGAGCACGGCAGCGTCACCGATCAGCCGTTGCGGAACAGGAAGCTGTAGGCGTTGAGCGCCGGCACGCCGCCTAGGTGCGCATACAGTACCCGCGAACCTTCGGGGAACTCCCCATCGCGCACCCTACCGATCATCCCCGCCATCGACTTGCCCTCGTACACAGGGTCAGTCAGAACACCCTCCAATCGGCCACACAGGCGGATCGCCTCCAGCGTGCCCTCGTTCGGCAGCCCGTATTCGGGATGGGCATAGCGGGTATCGAGCACCACATCGTCCTCGGTGATCTCGCGCCCCAGGTCTACCAGCTCGGCGGTGTGACGAGCGATGCGCAGGATCTGTGCCTTGGTCTGCTCCGGCTTGGCTGACGCGTCGATGCCGATCACCCGCTGCGAGCGGCCATCGGCGGCAAAACCGACCACCATGCCCGCCTGGGTGCTGCCGGTGACCGAACAGACCACGATGTAGTCGAACTTGAAGCCCAGCTCCGCCTCCTGCTGGCGCACCTCTTCGGCAAAGCCGACAAAGCCCAGCCCGCCGTAGGGATGCTCGGAGCACCCTGCCGGAATCGGGAACGGCTTGCCGCCCTTGGCGCGAACATCCGCCATTGCCTGCTCCCAACTGGGGCGGATACCGATGTCGAAGCCCGCGCTGTCGAGCCGAACATCGGCGCCCATGATGCGCGACATCTCGATATTACCGACGCGGTCATACACAGCGTCGGAGTAGTTCACCCAGTTTTCCTGCACCAGCACGCACTTCATGCCCAGGTGCGCTGCCACTGCGGCGACCTGACGTGTCTGGTTCGACTGAATGCCGCCGATCGACACCAAGGTGTCACAGCCTTGTGCCAGCGCTTCAGGGATCAGGTATTCGAGCTTGCGTGTCTTGTTGCCACCAAAAGCCAGGCCGCTGTTGCAGTCCTCGCGCTTGGCATAGAGCTCGACCTTGCCTCCCAAGTGGGCACTCAAGCGCTTGAGCGGGGTGATTGGGGAGGGTCCGAAGGTCAGCGGATAACGCGTGTAGCGACTCAGATTCATGGCTGTGCTCCCAATTGCGAAACGCGCGGATCGCGGGCTCCGATAGCGTCAATGCTAGGGAGGTTGGCCAGAAAACGGGTTGCAAGTTTTCCATGAATTTCGAGCTATTGTTTTATTGAACAATGATTTCACATCACTTTGTTGTGAGGCTCAAACATTGAAAGCAACAAATGAGCGCGAGCAAAAAAGGCCGTCACTCTCCGGCCCGCCACAGCTAGACCGTATCGACCGCGCGATCCTGCGAGCCCTGCAGCAGGACGCCTCGATCGCCAACGTGGCCTTGGCCGACAAGGTCAAGCTCAGCGCCCCGGCCTGTCTGCGACGGGTCGAACGCTTGAAGCAGGCGGGGTTGATCAAGGGCATCGTCGCCCTACTGGACAGCGAACGTCTCGATGCTGGGATGGTGGTGCTGATCGGCGTGGTGCTCGACCGCTCCACCCCGGAATCCTTCGCCGCGTTCGAAGCGGCCGCGCAGAAGGTCTCCGGGTGCATGGAGTGCCATGTGGTGACGGGGGAGTTCGACTACTTCATGTTGCTGCGCACACGCGACAGCCAAAGCTTCAACCGCCTGCACGCCGAACAGTTGCTGTACCTGCCAGGAGTACGCCAGATCCGATCGTTCATGGGCTTGCGCCAGGTGCTTTCGACGACACGAATCGTGTTGTAGAGGGGAGATTGCGCTGTTCTTTTCGCCATCAAGCCCGCGAAGAGAACAGCGCAGTCGGTGATCAACACGCCCAAGGCACTGGCGCCTCAGGCTCGATGCCATAGCGCGCGATGGCATCGGCACACCGCTGGCGTTGCAACACACCTTCATCGGCCAGGCTCGAAAGCGCCGCCAGCACGATCTGGCGGCTGTCGACCTCGAAGAAGCCGCGCAGTTGCTCACGACTGTCGCTGCGCCCGAAGCCATCGGTGCCCAAGGCAACGAAACGATCCTGCACATACGGCGCAACCAGGTGCGGCCAGGCGCAGACATAATCGGTCGCGGCGATCACCGGCGCGCCCTTGGGCAGGCACTGCACCAAGTGACTGGCCCGCGCCGGTTCCTGCGGATGCAGCCGGTTCCAGCGCTCCACCTCCCGTGCCTCGCGCGCCAGCTCGCTGAAACTGGTGGCGCTGAACACTTCGCAGGCCACGCCCCAGTCCTGCGCCAACAGGCGTGCCGCCGCCTGCACCTCGCGCAGGATGGTGCCTGAGCCCAGCAACCGTACCTTGCCACTAGCCCCCTCCGGCATGTGTTGCTCCAGTCGATAGAGCCCCCGGATGATGTCGCCTTCGACCCCGTCCGGCAGGCTGGGCTGTGGATAACTTTCGTTCATCAGGGTCACGTAGTAGAACGCGTCTTCCTGCGCTTCGAGCATGCGCCGCATGCCGTGGTCGAGGATCACCGCGAACTCACCGGCAAACGCCGGATCGTAGGCACGGCAGTTGGGCACGGTCGAGGCGATCAGCAGGCTGTGGCCGTCCTGGTGCTGCAGCCCTTCGCCACCCAGGGTGGTACGCCCAGCGGTAGCGCCCAGCAGGAAACCACGGGCGCGCTGGTCGGCGGCAGCCCAGATCAGGTCGCCGATGCGCTGGAAGCCGAACATCGAGTAGTAGATGTAGAACGGCAGCATCGGCAGGCCATGGGCGGAATAACTGGTGGCCGCCGCCACCCACGAGCTGATCGCCCCCGCCTCGCTGATGCCTTCTTCAAGGATCTGCCCGTCCAGCGCCTCGCGGTAGCAGAGGATCGAACCGATGTCTTCGGGCTCGTAGCGCTGGCCGACGCTGGAATAGATACCGATCTGCTTGAACAGGTTGGCCATGCCGAAGGTACGCGCCTCGTCGGCGACGATAGGCACTACCCGCGGCCCGAGCTGGCGGTCCTTGAGCAGCCCGCCGAGCATGCGCACGAAGGCCATGGTGGTGGACATTTCCTTGCCATCGGCCTGGGTGGCGAACGCCGCGTAGCTGGCCAGCGCTGGCACCGGCAGCCCCTCGGCCTGGCGTGGTCGCGACGGCAGGTAACCGCCCAGTGCCTGGCGACGTGCATGCAGGTAGCGTATCTCGTGGCTGTCGTCGGCGGGCTTGTAGAAGGCCAGGGACTCGGTCTGCTCATCGCTCAATGGCAGGTTGAAGCGATCGCGGAAGGCCATGAGCGCCTCGCGGTCGAGCTTCTTCTGCTGGTGCGTGGTCATCTTGCCCTGCCCCGCCTCCCCCATGCCGTAGCCTTTCTTGGTCTGCGCCAGTACCACGGTCGGGCGACCATCGCCTTGCTGGGCGGCATGGTAGGCGGCATGGATCTTCACCATGTCGTGACCACCGCGCTTGAGGCGGTCGATCTGCTCGTCGCTCATGCCCTGGGCCATCCGGGCCAGCGCCTCGCTCTGGCCGAAGAAATGCTCGCGGTTGTAGCGCCCATCCTTGGCGGCGAAGGTCTGAAACTGCCCATCGACGGTGGCCGACAGCGTGCGCTCCAGCTCGCCGCTTGCATCGCGGGCGAACAGGCCATCCCAATCCGATCCCCAGACCAGCTTGATCACCCGCCAGCCAGCACCGCTGAACAGTGCCTCCAGTTCATCGATGATGCGCCCGCTGCCACGTACCGGGCCGTCCAGGCGCTGCAGGTTGCAGTTGACCACCCACACCAGGTTGTCCAGGCGCTCGCGCGCCGCAAGAGTGAGCGCCGACATGCTTTCCGGTTCATCCATCTCGCCGTCGCCGAATACCCCCCACACGCGCCGCCCAGCGCCCTGACGCAGGCCGCGGTGTTCCAGGTAGCGCATGAAGCGCGCCTGGTAGATCGAACTGATCGGCCCGATGCCCATGGAGCCGGTCGGAAACTGCCAGAAATCAGGCATCAGCCAGGGATGTGGATAACTCGAAAGGCCCTGCACATCGCGGCGCCGTGCAGTGATTTCCTGTCGATAGTGCTCCAGCTGCTCAACCTGCAAGCGGCCCTCAAGGAAGGCCCGGGCGTAGACCCCCGGCGCCGAGTGCGGCTGGAAGAACACCAGGTCGCCCGTGCCCGGCGTATCGCCGCCACGGAAGAAGTGGTTGAAGCCGACCTCGAACAAGTCGGCAGCACTGGCGTAGCTTGCAATATGACCGCCCAGCTCGCCGTAGGCCTGGTTGGCGCGCACCACCATGGCCAGCGCGTTCCAGCGCATGATCGAGGCCAGACGTTCCTCGGTCGCCAGATCGCCCGGAAAGGCCGGCTGCTGCTCGACGCCGATGCTGTTGATATAGGGCGTGCCATGCCCTGGCTGCCAGCCCACGGCATGATGCCGCGCCAGCGCCGCAAGCCTGTCGAGCAGAGCCCGCGTGCGCGGCGCGCCTTCGTGTTCGAGCAGCGACAGTAACGCGTCGCGCCACTCATCCAGGCCCTGGGTGTCGGTGTCGTCCTCGGCGGACGGCTCGCGCAACGATCCTGCAGCTTGATGGATGCTCATGACAGCACTTGCACCTCGGTGTACTTGTTGGAGGGGGACGGTTTCAGACCGCCAGGAAGCGTTCCTCGAGAATTCGCTTGACCAGCATCCGCGCGACATCGACGACCTGCTCGACCTGTGTCACGGGCGAGCCCTGGCGATTGAGCGCGGGATCGAGCTGCAGGCAGCGCAGCTCATGGCCACACACTGAGCCTAGCCATGCCAGGCGCACCTGCCCGTCGCTCTCGAGGTCCAGCAGGTAGCAACGCTTGGAGACCGCTCGCAACAGGGCGCTGGCCTCGCACGCCGACTCGGCGGCAAGCGTGCGCTGCCCATCGCCTGCTGTCAGCCAGTTGGCCTGCAGGCCGTCCATGTCCTGCACGTGCAGATGGGCAACTTCGTTCCAGCCCTCAAGCGCAGCGTGCAACCCGATGCTCAGAATTTCTGGCAACGCTGCGCTGGACACCACCACCACCGCTACGTCCTGCGATGGCGCCTTCACCCACCTTGCGAATCTGGAAATCGCCAGCATGGCCTGCTCCCTCTCGTCGGGTCTGTGCGCATGAAACCTGCTCCAGAACGATACTCAGCGCACGATTGAATTTCATACCTATTCTTACCCGTGAACAGGAACAACCTTCCAAGCTTCAACCCCCAACTGAAGGCTGTCCCGTCATGGCTTCGTAAAACAGGCAATCATCCCGTCAGCCGCACAAACCTGACGGCAAGCGGGCTACACACCAGACCGAGGAAACGCGATGAAAGAGCCCGCCAAGCCCATCGAGGTCAACACCCACGAACGCAAGATCCTGCGCGCACTGCAAGCCAACGGCCGAATCAGCAACGCGGAACTGGCGAAGAAAGTCGGGCTGAGCACCACCGCGTGCTGGAACCACACCAAACGGCTGTTCGATGCGGGCGTGATCAAGGGGGTGCATGCCCACGTCGATCCGAACGTGCTGCAGCAGGGCACCGTGGTGCTCATCGGCGTGGTGCTGGATCGCTCCACCCCCGAGAGCTTCGCCGCGTTCGAAGCGGCCGCGCGCAACCTGCAGCAGGTGCTGGAATGCTGGCTGGTGGCGGGGGATGTGGACTACTTCCTGAAGATCCGCGTGCGTGACCTGCCGGCCTTCAACCATCTGCACAATACGCAGATCATCGCCCTGCCTGGGGTGCGCCAAGTGCGCACGTTCTTCGTGCTCAACGAGGTGAAGTCCGGCGGTCTCATCTCGATCTGAGGCAACGCCACCCGCCTTGGTAAACCGTCCCAGGCGTGCATCCATTCCTTCTTTTTCGAGCTGTGCCCCGACGCTCTAATGCCGGGAGCGGTTCGTCGAAGACGCTCCGCTTCCCCCAGCAACGGAGCGTCCCATGCCACTCATCAAAGCATCCATGCAATTGCCGGTTCTGGCGGTGGCCTTGCTGTACACCGGGCTCGCCAGTGCACAGCCTGCCGACCCGCAGGCCGAGACCCTGCAACTGGAGCGCCGTGCCGAACAGTGCGCACCGCATCTGGAGAGTCTGGAGCGGCTGCTCATCGACAAGATCCATGGCCTGGAGCCCACCATGGGTGAAAGGCTGCGACAGATTCCCGAAATCGAACGTCGTATAGCACACCTTCACCAGCAGCTGGACCAAGAGCGCCAGGACTACGAAAAAGTGTCGTGGCGCCCTGAGCACCGCATACGTCTGGAAGCGCTTGAAAACGAAATCTGGAACAACCAGAGCGCCATCCACTCGACCCAGCTCGACGAGCGCAACCTGACGGTGATGAAACCGGCACTCAGCAGCACCCGCCAACAACAGAGTGCCCTACTCCAGCAACTGGACGCATTCACCGCCGCACGCCATGACTGTGAACACCCCCAACGCGGCCCTCAGTGCTACGCCGAGGAGGTCCTGCCTCTGCACCCTCTGCTGAAGTCGGCACTCGACGACACCCATGCGCTGCTCGAAACGCTCTGGTCACCGCTCAGTGACGTTGCCTTCTATTCGATGGCATGGATCGACGACTGCGCGGCAACAGCCCCCCCTGGATTCGGGCAACAGCCATCCCCCTGGTTCCACGCCCCCGCTGGATAGTTCTCCCAATTCACAGAAGAGGTCCACCATGTCTGAACTTACCCCATTCATCAGCCGCAGAGCCCTGATCGAAAAAAACATCCGTCAGGAACTGGCAACCCATGGCGCATCCCAACCGTTGAACCTGCCAACCGTCGACAGCCCGCTCGTGACTCACTATGTGAACAGGATCGAAGGCTCCTACGACTCATCACGCGCGAAGATCGATACGGACCACGCCATCGACCTGCTCTACATCGCCTACAACACCACGCCCCAACGCAACGGCGACATCCGCGTCAAGATCAGCAGCATCATGAACAACCTGATCAAAGCGCAGCAGGAGAGCGAACGCCAGATCAAGGCCGCCAGCAATGCCGCCAGCCGTCTCACCCGAAAGCTCAACCGCGGCCTGACCGGCTGGACCGCCGCCAAGGAAACCGGTGACATCGCGCAGATCAAGCGCTTCGTAAACAAAGAACTGATGGAGATGGCCAACGAGATCAAAAACTCGGCCATGGCGGTCAACGCGAGCCTGCAAACCATCGTCGACCGCTACGATTGCATCATCGATGACACCCACGAAGTGACTGCCAGCAGCGAAATGGCCTTGAGCACGACACTTGAGGCCAACGAAAAAATTCGCCAGGAAATTCTTCAGCACAAGGCGCGCAGCAAACAACTGGAATCGCTGATAGCCGACATGCAACAACAGGTCAAGCGCTACGAGTCACTCGCCCGCGACTATGCAAATCAAGCCAAGTCTTCCGAGGAGCGCGCCTTCTGGGCAGGCATCCTGCGTGGTGCTGCGCAGGTGATATCGGCCGCCATGCCACTGGCGGCCATGGCTGCCAGCGGCGGCAGCTCGTCTCTGGTCGCCGCTGCCTCAGTCGCCGCAGGCGTCGGAAAAGGCGCCAACGGTGCCCAGGGCAACGCCACTGGCGACCTCATCCGCCTGAAGAAAGAGCGCTCCGAGCATCGCGCCGAACTGGCGTTGATAAAGGAGGAGGTGGACAAACTGCAGACGTCGATCTCAGGTTATCAGGCGCAGAAAGGCAAGGAGGCCGACACCGGCAAACTCAAGGTGCTGGAGAACCGGATCACCGAAGCCGAAGGGCTTCTGGTCAAGGCCAAGGCCAAGTACCAGGAGGCCAAGGAGCACCTTGGATCACTTGAGTCCGCGCTCCAGGCTCTGGCCTCGGCAGCCGGTGATATCAGCGATGCCAGCCGGGCACAGGCCAACAACCTGCGCCAGATGCAGCTGCAGATGCTCGATAATGCCGACAAGTACGAGACCGCCAGGCGCGAACAGGCAGCCGAACTGCTGGAAGTTTCCGTGCTGATGGCAGGCAAGGGCAGCGAGCAGGAGATCATCGAGCTGGCGATCAGGTCACTGAACCTGAGCGTGAGCGCCCTCAAGCGCACCCGTGAAATCGTCGTGGAAATAGCGTTCTTCTTCCGCTCGTTCTGCGACTTCATGGAGGTCATCCGCCAGGATGCCCAAGAGCAGATCGAAGAGTTCGAAGATGCCGAAGACATCGACTCGAGTCGCGACTACCTTTTTTCGCAATTGTGTGAGTCCACCGACGCATTCTTCATCAGCCAGACCGGGCAGTGGATCGCCGTCGGCATTGTCTCCGATCATTTCGCCCTGACATTCAAGGACGGCTGGAGCAAGCTCAACAAACTGTCCGGAAAGTACATCACCAACGATGAACTGCCCGCCTATCTCACCGAGGCGGCGGGCAAGCTGGACATGATCGCAGCCGATCGCAATGCCGCCAGCCACGAGCGTCAGGTGTACCTGGAAAACTACCGTAACGAACTCAACGCCGATTAATGGCCGCCCGGCGGGGGCAAATAATCAGTTCAGAAAATCGTGAACTGATTATTTGCCCCCGCCGATTTTTCCCCTTGGCACGTCTCTCCAGAATCGCCTCACCACAATCACAATAACAGTGAGGCCACTCCCGTGGACCAGACCCTCCAGGTACGGCAAGCTGCCGCCGACCTCGTCGACGCCTTTGCCAGTAACGACACCGCCCGCTATTTCGCCTGTTTCAGCGAAGACGCCACCTTCCTGTTCCATACGCTGCCCCACCCGCTGCTGTCTCGGCGCGCCTATGAAGACCTTTGGGCTCAGTGGCAAGCCGAGGGCTTTGCCGTGCTCGACTGCGCGTCGAGCAATGCCCACGTGAGCCTGCAGGGCGATCTGGCGATCTTCATGCACGACGTGGCCACACGCATTCGCATTGCCGAGCAGGAACAGGCGCTGAACGAGCGCGAGACCATCGTGTTCCGCCTGCAAGGCGAGCGCTGGCTGGCGTGCCATGAACACCTGTCGGTCGCCTCCTGCACCTGACTTTCGACAACGGCCTTGCCGCACTGCCATCGCACCCACAACAAAGCCTGCCACAGGCCAACAACACTCGCGCTGGAGCATCACCATGAGCCACTCGACCGGTATCGAGACCAATGGCGTCGAACAGATCCCCGACGATCAACGCGACGCCACCCCGCTTGACCTGTTCCGCCTGATCTTCGGCGGTGCCAATACCTTCGCCACCGCGGTGCTCGGCAGCTTCCCGGTACTGTTCGGGCTGTCCTTCGAGGCAGGGCTGTGGGCGATCCTGCTCGGCGTCGGGGTCGGTTCTCTGATCCTTGCCCCCATGGGGCTGTTCGGCGCACTCAACGGCACCAACAACGCCGTCTCGTCCGGTGCGCATTTTGGCGTACACGGACGCATCGTCGGCTCGTTCCTGTCGTTGCTGACCGCCGTGGCGTTCTTTTCGTTGTCGGTGTGGAGCTGGGCGATGCCCTGATCGGCGGCGCCAAGCGCCTGGTCGGGCTGCCCGAAACCGACCTCACCCTGGGTCTGGCCTATGGCCTGTTCGCAGTGCTGGTGCTGGTGGTATGCATCTTTGGTTTCCGCTTCATGCTGTGGGTCAACAAGATTGCGGTATGGGCTTCGAGCCTGCTGTTCCTGCTCGGCATCGTCGCCTTCGCCGGCCCGTTCGACGCAAGCTTCGCCGGCAGCGTCAACATCGGCCAGCCGGGCTTCTGGGCCGCCTTCGTTGGCGCCGCGATCCTCGCCATGAGCAACCCGGTGTCCTTTGGCGCGTTCCTCGGTGACTGGTCACGCTACATCCCGCGCCAGACCCCGAAATCGCGCATCATGCTGGCGGTGATCCTGGCCCAGGCCGCGACCCTGATCCCGTTCCTGTTCGGTCTGTGCACTGCGACCCTGGTGGCCAGCCAGGCGCCGGACTACATCGCCGCCAACAACTATGTCGGCGGCCTGCTGGCGATCTCGCCGGCCTGGTTCTTCCTGCCGGTGTGCCTGATTGCCGTGATCGGCGGCATGTCCACCGGCACCACCGCGCTGTATGGCACCGGGCTGGACATGTCCAGCGTGTTCCCACGCCTGCTCAGCCGCGCGGCCGCCACCCTGCTGATCGGTGTGCTGGCGATCGCCTTCATCTTCATCGGCCGCTTCGCCTTCAACCTGGTGCAGAGCGTATCGACCTTCGCCGTGCTGATCATCACCTGCACCAGCCCGTGGATGGTGATCATGATCCTCGGCCTGATCACCCGCCGTGGCTTCTACCACGCCGACGACCTGCAAGTGTTCACCCGCGGCCAGCGTGGCGGCCACTACTGGTTCCTGCACGGCTGGAACTGGCGCGGCATGGGCGCCTGGATCCCCAGCGCCGCCGTGGGCCTCTGTTTCGTCAACCTGCCGGGACAGTTCGTCGGCCCGCTCGGTGACCTGGCTGGCGGCATCGACCTGAGCCTGCCGGTCACCCTCGGCATCGCCGGCGTGCTGTACCTGATCCTGCTCAACCTGTTCCCCGAACCTGCCGGTGTCTACGGCCCGCGCGGCCCGCGCTGGGTACGTTGCAAAAGCGCTCCCGTGACACCCGTGACCACTGCCGAAATGGCCTGACTGGAACCCCGACCATGACCACTCCCCACTACATCGACGGCCGCTGGGTCGAAGGCCAAGGCAACGACAGCATCAGCGTCTACGATCCCTCTCTGGGCGCACCGTTCGCCGAGCTGAGATCGGCCAGCAGCGCCCAGGTCGACGAAGCGGTGCAAGCCGCACGCCGTGCCCTGCCCGCCTGGAAGAGCCGCCCGGCCACCGAGCGCGCGGCCCTGCTACGCGGATTTGCCGAGCAACTCGGTGCCCGCCGCGAAGAACTGATCGCGCTGCAGATGCGCAACAATGGCAAGCCACGGCACGAGGCCGAGATCGATCTGGACGACGCGGTGGCAACCTTCGCCTACTACGCCGAGCTCGCCGAACAACTGCCGCAGAAGAACCGCGACGTCCCCCTGGCCGCTCCAGGCTTTACCGCGCGTACCCGCCTGGAAGCCGTCGGCGTGGTCGGGCTGATCGTGCCGTGGAACTTCCCGCTGGTGACCAGCGCCTGGAAGCTCGCCCCGGCCCTGGCCGCCGGCTGCACCGTGGTGCTCAAGCCTTCGGAGATCACCCCACTGATCGAACAGGCCTACGGCCAGATCGCCCAACAGCTTGGGCTGCCGGCCGGGGTGCTGAACATCGTCAACGGCAAGGCCGAGACCGGCGCGGCGCTGAGTGGCCACAACGGCCTGGACAAGCTGTCGTTCACCGGCAGCAATGCCGTCGGCAGCCAGGTCATGCGTAGCGCCGCAGCCCAGTGCCGGCCAGTGACACTAGAGCTGGGCGGCAAGTCGGCGATCGTTGTGTTCGACGACTGCGACCCAGACCAGGCGGTGGAGTGGATTGTCGCCGGCATCACCTGGAACGCCGGGCAGATGTGCTCGGCCACCTCGCGCCTGCTGGTGCAGGACGGTATCGCCGACACGCTGCTACCACGGCTGCAGGCGGCGCTGGAGAAACTGCGCGTGGGCAACCCGCTGGTCGAGGAAGTGGAGATGGGACCGCTGACCAGCCAGGCGCAGTGGCTCAAGGTCGCCGGCTATTTCGCCACCGCGCGCGAGGAAGGGCTGAAGTGCCTGGCCGGAGGCAAGGCGTTGGACGCAGAGGGTTGGTTCGTCAGTCCGACACTGTACGTCGATGTGCCCGAGACCAGCCGCTTGTGGAGCGAAGAGATTTTCGGCCCGGTGCTGTGCGCACGCCGGTTCACCACCGAGGAACAAGCGATCGCCCAGGCCAACGACAGCCGCTTCGGCCTGGTAGCCACGGTCTGCTCAGCGGACCTCGAACGCGCCGAGCGCGTGGCTGATGCGCTGGAGGTCGGGCATGTATGGATCAATTCGGTGCAGGCGGTGTTCGTCGAAACTTCATGGGGGGGCACCAAGGGCAGCGGGATCGGGCGCGAGCTTGGGCCTTGGGGATTGTCGGGGTATCTGTCGGTGAAGCACGTGACGCGGTGCGTAGGCTGAGGTCTCGGTGATGCAGTTGGGGCTGCCTTGCAGCCCATCGCGGGACCCGCCCGCTCCCACACTGATCGGGGCATGCGCAGAGGGTGGACGGATATCCCACTAAATCTGTGGGAGCGGGCGGGTCCCGCGATGGGCCGCAAAGCGGCCCCATTTGTGTCACACCGACTCGTCAACCGCCCGCGTCCCTTCCTGCAGCAACACCATGCTCTGCGGCGACGACAGTGCGATGCCTTCCTCGCGCAGGCGCCCGAGAATGGCGAACAGCAGGTCGCTGCGCGCGCCCGACACCTGCCGCGGCCCGGCCACGTAGCCGCTGGCGCTGAGCACCATGCCGCTGGCGGTCAAATCCTTGAAGGTTACCGACGGCGCCGGGGCATCGAGGATCGCCTCGTGGTCGCGATAGGCCTGCAGCAGCAGCTCGCGCACGTGGTTGGCATCGGTCTCCAGGGGCAGGGTCAGGGTCACACCGACCACCCCCAGGGCGTTGGCCATGGTGACGTTGCGCACGTTCTGGGAGATGAACTGCGAGTTGGGCACGATCACCGTCGAACGGTCGGACATCTGGATCTCGGTGGCGCGCACGTTGATGCGCCGGATGTCACCTTCCACCCCCGCCAGGCTGACCCAGTCGCCCACTTTCACCGGACGTTCGGTGAGCAGGATCAGGCCGGAGATGAAGTTCTGCACGATCTGCTGCAAACCGAAACCGATACCCACCGACAGCGCACTGACCACCCAGGTCAGGCTGGTCAGGTTGATGTGCAGGGTCGACATCACCAGCATGGCCAGGAACAGGAAGCCCAGGTAGCCAACCAGCGTCACCAAAGAGGCACGCATGCCAGCGTCCATGTCGGTTTCCGGCAACAGACGCTCGCTTAGCCAGCGCTTGACCACACGGATGGCGAACAGCCCGCCGAAGAAGATCGCCAGCGCCAGGAAGATATCCTGGGGCACGATGTTCAGATTGCCGAGGATCTTGCCACCGCTACCATCCCAGTCGGCCAGGCTCAGCAGCAGCTCGCCGGGGCTGGTGCCCGAGGGCATGAAGGCCAGCAACGCGGCGATGAACAGCAATACGGTCCGACCGATACCGGCCAGTACCGTGCTGGCCTGGGCCTGGTGACGCTGCTGCAGGCCTAGCGCCGAGGCCAGCGCCAGCCCACCGGGCTGACGCGGCGACAGCAAGGTTTCGCAGAGGTCGCCGAACACGGTCACCAGCAGGTAGGCGCACACCGCCACGACGCTGATCCACAGCAACTTGGCGGTCAGGAAGTAGGCCAGGGTGAGGTAGCCGGTGAGCAGCGCCAGCAGGATCGCGATGACCCACACCACCACCACGAAGGGGATCAGACCCGCCAGGCCCGCCGGGCGCTCCAGCCCATGCTGGCGGCGAGTGCGGCGATAGCGCACCAGCACAGCGACGAACAGCAGCGATACCACCAGCGCGGTCAGGCCGTTGGTGGCCAGGGTCAGCGCCAGGCTGGTGCCGATGACGCTGTTGATGCGCTCCTGGGTCAGCAGCAGCACCAACGCCAGGGCCAAAGCCTGCGGGAACCAGCCCAGGGCGCTGGCCACTTCGTCGGGAATCGGCGGCAGGCGCCAGGACGGGCGTTGCAGCATCAGCATGGCGCGGCCCAGGCCAGAAATGAAGGCGCTGAACACCACCAGGGTAAGGACGTGGTTGGTCAGGCTGGCCAGATCCGCGCCCAGCTCGGCACTGCTTTCCAGGCCCCAGCGCAGCAGCGACACGGACCCGGCGATGGTCGCCAGGGTGGCCAGCGCCACACTCAAGGCCAGGGCGCTGCGGCGCAAGCGGCCTTCGGGCAGCCAGCGGATCATCGCATCGGCCAGCAGGCGCTCAAGCACCTTGCGCACCAAGGTCCAGACCAGCACAGCAGCGACCAGCGCGGTAATGAACAACCAGCGGTGCTCGGCGCTGAGGGCACTGGCCACAGCATCTGCCGCCTCGCCGCGCAGGTCGCGCAGGCGCGCCACGTCTTCATCGGTAGGACGGATCAGGCTCGACCAGAACGCCGGGCTCAGCGGGCTGGCGGCGCGGCTGGTGATCTGCGAGTTGAACAGGCTGCGGCGCAGGTTGACGATCTGCGTAGACAGGTCACGCGCCGACTGGGTGAGCTGGGTAGCTTCGGTCTGCTCGGCCACCAGGGCCTTTTTCTGCCTGTCCAGTTGCTGGCGCTGGCGCGTCAGGCTCTCGGGCTCCTCGGGCTGCACCGGCCCGAGCACATTGAGCTGATCATCCAGCCGGGCGACATCCGCCGTACGCTGCGTGGCCAGGGCATCGGCCTGGCGCTGAACCTGCAGCGCCGACTGACGCAGTTGCGAGAGCAGATCGTCATTGGCATTGCTGGTCACGCCCTGGCGGATCTGGTCGAGCCGGTCGCTCAACTGATCCAGGCTGGCATCTTCGTCCAGCACCTGCTGTTCGGCAGCGGCCAGGCTCGATACCGGCGTGGCCGGCGCCGACCAGGCAGGCGTCGCCACCCACAGCAACAATGCCAAAATTCCCACGTAAAAACGCTCAAGGCTTATACGCCTCATCGAAATCCCCTCTATACAGCTCGACAGGCGGAGGATTCTACGCTGCCGCGGCGATCAGGTGATGACCGTTTCTCGCGCCAGCAACTGACGCTTGCGTTCCACGCCCCAGCGATAGCCACTGATATCGCCGTCACGCCGTACCACTCGGTGGCAGGGAATTGCCACGGCAATGCGGTTGGCTGCGCAGGCCAGGGCTACGGCGCGCACCGCCTTGGGTGCGCCGATACGCTCGGCGATATCGCTGTAGCTGACCCGGCCGCCCGCCGGTACCTCGCGCAGCGCCTGCCAGACACGCTCCTGGAACGCGGTGCCCTGTACATCGAGGGGCAGTTGCAGCCCCAGCGACGGCTGCTCGACAAAACCCACCACCTCGGCAACCAGGCGCTCGAAAGCGCGGTCACCACCGATGAAATGGGCCTTGGGGAACTGGTCCTGCAGCTGTTCGAGCAGCGTTTGCGGGTCATCGCCGAGCAGGATCGCGCAGATGCCGCGCTCGCTTTGCGCCACCAGGATCGCCCCGAGAAAGCACTGGCCAAGGGCAAATCGAATGGTCGCGCCCACGCCGCCGGCCCGGTACTCACGCGGCTGCATGCCCAGGCGCTGGCCCGCGCTGGCATAGAAGCGACTGTTGGAGTTGTAGCCTGCGTCGTAGATCGCGTCAGTGACGCTGCCAGCCTGCTCCAGCCCCTCCCGCAAGCGTCTGGCACGAAAGGCCGAGGCATAGGCCTTGGGTGTGAGGCCGGTTTCGGCCTTGAACAAGCGGTGCAGGTGGAAGGGGCTGACACCCAGTTCAGCACCCAGCTGCTCGAGTTGAGGCGCGCTGTCGTGGGATTCGATCAGCCGGCAGGCACGCGCAACCAGCGCGGTACGCCTGGCGCCAGGGTCGGCGAGGGTTGCCGTACAGCGTTTGCACGGACGGTAGCCGGCGGCTTCGGCAGCGACGGCATCATCGAAGAACTCGACGTTTTCGCGCTTGGCCATGCGCGACTTGCAGCCTGGCTGGCAATAAATGCCCGTGGTGCGCACGGCATAGACGAAGTGACCGGCCGCTTCTGGATCGCGGGCCTGGACGGCCTGCCAGCGGGCGGCATCGGTGTTGTACGGGGTGGCTGGCATGGGCGGGGCCTCTGGGGTGATTGGTTGTCAGCGTGGCAGGTTCTGTTGGGCCGGGCTCTCCGGTTCTTGCGGGGTTATTTTGTGCCGGCCTTTTCGCGGGCAAGCCCGCTCCTACAAGAGCCAGCACACCCTTGCCCGCGAAAAGGCCCCACCTCAAGCCCGCCACAGATACCAGGCCGCTACTGTCCGATAAGGGCTCCAGACCCCGCCCAGCGAGCGCATCTGCGCAGGCGTCGGTGCCTTCTCCAAACCCTTCAGGCGACGGTATCCCTCGCGCACCCCGAAGTCATCCACCGGCAGGATGTCCGACCGCTCGAGGCTATAGATCAGCAACATCTCCACCGTCCAGCGCCCCACGCCACGCAAGGCCACCAGGCGCTCGATCAGCGCCTCGTCCTTCATCGTCAGCGCCTCTTCGCGCCCGGGCACTGCCCCTTCGAGGCGGGCCTGAGCGATGTGCAGGATGCTCGCCAGCTTGCTCGCCGAGAAGCCACAACCGCGCAACACCTCGGGGTCAGTGGCGAGCAACTGCTCGGGCGCAGGAAACGCCACCTGCGGATATAACGCCAGCAAGCGCCCGAGTATCGCCTCGGCCGCCCGCGCATGCAGTTGCTGGTACGCCACCGCCCGCACCAGCGCCTCGAACGGCTCGCGCCCAGGCGTAGCGCGGTGCAGGCACGGCCCGACCGCGGCGATATGCCGGGCCCAGTCCGGGTCCAGCCCGCTGAGGAAGTCGATCGCCTGCTGATAGGCGTGCGGCGAGAGATCGGCATGGATCATGGCACGTTACCCGTGGAATGAGCTGAAAGCCCCATGTTAGACCAACCGTTCATCGCAAGATCGCCGAATCTTGCGCGACAAATTCCTGGTATGCCATTGCTCCGACAGCATTGCCCCGCATAGAATTGAGAACTATTCACAGTCACCTCCTCACTTCTTCGCAACCAGGGCCGCAGCCACGATGCAGATGAACGACATGCTCAAGCCTGCCGAAGTCGATCTGCTCTACCAGGCTCACCACGCCTGGCTGCGCGGCTGGTTGCGGGCACGGGTCGGCTGCCGGGAACATGCCGCGGACCTCGCCCAGGACACCTTCGTACGCCTGCTGCGCGCGCGTCAGGTTTCGCCGCTGAAAGAGCCGCGCGCCTACCTCAGCAGCGTCGCCCGCGGGCTGATGATCGATCAGTTCCGGCGCCGTGCACTGGAACGCGCCTATCAGGAAAGCCTGGCCTGCCTGCCCGAAGGCGAAGCGCCCAGCGAGGAGCATCGCCTGGTGATCCTCGACACCCTCGAACGCCTCGACCGCGCCCTGCAACTGCTCAAGCCGCGGGTGCGCCAGGCATTCCTGCTGGCCCAGCTCGATGGCCTGAGCATCCCGCAGATCGCCGCGCACCTGAAAGTGTCCCGGGCCACGGTCGAGCGCGACCTGGCCCGGGCGCTGGGCACCTGCTATCGGTTGCGCTATGCCGACGCCTGAGCGCATCCCAGCCCAGGCCCAGGTCGATGAGGCGATCGACTGGCTGGTGAAACTGCGCTTCGACGATCCATCGGCACACCATCAGCAGCAATTCCAGCACTGGCTGCACAGCCATCCGCACAACGCCCTGGCCTGGCAGCGGGTCAACAGCCTGGGCAACGAACTGGCCGGCCTGCCTCCTGACCTGAGCCGGCGCACCCTCGAGGGCAGCCAACGCCAACGCATGAGCCGGCGCAACAACCTCAAGCTGTTGGTCGCATTCGCCGTTGCCGGCGGGGCTCTCTGGACCGCGCGCGAGCCCCTGGGCCTGCCAGCGCTGATGGCCGACAGCCGCACCGCGACCGGCGAGCGCCGCGACTTGCAAGGCAGCGACGGCAGCCGCATCCAGCTCAACACCGCCAGCGCCATCGACCTGCGCTACAGCGCCGACCAGCGCCTGCTGACACTGATTCGCGGCGAAGTCAGCCTGGACAGCAACGCCAGCGACAACCGCACCTTTCACATCGACACCGCCATCGCCGACATGGACACCCGTAACGGCCAGTTGCTGCTGCGCGAGAACGACGACGGCCTGCTGCTGGCGGTTCGCCGTGGCGAGGTACTGCTGTTCCCCTCCTCCGCTCGCCCACGGTGGGTAAAGACCGGCGAGGTGCTGCAGGTGAGTGCCTCGGGGCAAACCGAGGTGGCGGCCCTGCATGGCGACCCGTGGGGCTGGACCGATGGCGTGCTCAGCGTGCAGCAGATGCCGTTGGGCGAGTTCGTGGCCGAACTTTCGCGGTATCGGCCGGGGCTACTCAGGTGCGCACCGGAAGTCGCCGGGCTGAAGGTTTCCGGGACTTATCACCTGGCAGACACCGATCAGATCCTGCTGTTGATCGCACGAAGCTTGCCGGTACGCATCGACTACCGCACGCGCTACTGGGTGAGCATCGACCTGGCCTGATCCCCGGGCGTTTGGCCAGTCACCCTGTGTCATGAAAATAAATGAGGTGGAATCTCATTCTCGTTCGGCCTGAAGGAACAAAGCCCGAAAAGTGGTCTCCCCAACCTTCAGGAGCGTTTCATGATTCGCCCGTGTTCCCCCCGCAACGACAGCCTGCGCAGCGCCATCCACGCCGCTGCCTTCGGTCTGGGCTTGGTCACTGCTGCACTCTCCGCCCAAGCCCTCGCCGCCCCGGCCAGCCAGAACCAGCAGATCGCCTGGAACATCCCGGCAGGCCCGTTGGCCCCAGCGCTGGACCAGATGGCCCGCCAGGGCGGCCTGAACCTGTCGTTCGACGCGAACAGCCTCCAGGGCAAGACTACCCGTGGCGTGCAGGGCAGCTACGACAGCGCCCAGGCCCTGTCGATCCTGCTGCAGGGCAGCAACGTGCAAGTCCAGCAACAGAGCGACAAGAGCTTCATGCTGATCCCCGCGCTGGACGTCGGTGATGCACTCGAGCTTGGCGCCACCAGCATCTCCAGCGACCGCCTGGGCGAGACCACCGAGAACACCGGCTCCTACACCACCGGCGCGGTGACCATCGGCAAGACTCCGCAAAGCATCCGTCGCACCCCGCAGTCGGTGACCGTGGTCACCCGACAGCGCATCGACGACCAGAACATCACCAACCTCACCAACCTGCTCGAACAGACGCCCGGGGTAGTGGTCAACCTGACCGACAGCGAGCGCGTGCAGTATTACTCGCGCGGCTATTCGATCGACGCCATCCAGTACGACGGCGCCACCGTGGTGCAGAGCAGCGGCGGTGGCTCGTTCATCCAGAGCGACTCGGCAATCATCGACCGCGCCGAGATCCTGCGTGGGGCCACCGGCATGCTGCGCGGGGCGGGCAACCCTTCGGGCACGGTGAACCTGGTGCGCAAGCGCCCGACCTACCAATACCAGGGCAGCGGCAGCATTACCCTGGGCACCTGGAACGCCCAGCGCTATGTCGCCGATATCTCCGGGCCATTGACCGAAACCGGCAACGTGCGTGGGCGGATCATCGCCGTGCACGACGACAAGGACCACTTCCAGGAGTCGCGCCAGGAACGCAAGGACGTGCTGTACGGCGTACTGGCCTTCGACCTGAACGACAGCACCACCCTGACCACCGGCCTTGAATGGACCAAGCTCGACGCCACCGGCGCATGGGGCAACCTGCCCGCCAACTACGACGGCTCGCCGCTGCCGTTTGGCCGCAGCACCTACCTGGGTGCCGACTGGAACCGCTGGAACCGCAGCAACCTGCAGACCTTCGCCGAGCTCGAACATCGTTTCGACAACGACTGGAAGCTCAAGCTGATGGCCCAGCGCACCCACTTCGAGTTGGCCGACGATGGTTTCAAGCAGACCTACTTCACCCGCGCCACCGGCGCCGCCAACCCCACCAACAACCCGTACCTGATGAGCTACCAGGTCACCGAAGGTGATGGCGGCGAGAGCCTGCAAAACAACCTGAGCGCGACCCTCAATGGCCCGTTCGACCTGCTGGGTCGTACCCACGAGCTGATGCTGGGCGTCGAGCGTATCCGCAACGATTCCTACGCCTCGGCCACCAACTACGTTCAGTCGGGGGTGTTCGACATCCGCAACTGGGACCCCAAGACCAGCCTGGCCAACCCGTCTATCGACATCCTCGCCCACCCGGTGCGCACCCGTACCACCCAGGAAGGTGCCTACGCCACCTGGCGCATTTCCCTGGCCGACCCGCTCACCGCGATCATCGGCGCACGCACCAACTGGTACGACTACGAGCAGGAAAACAACACCCGCTCCAACGGCAAGTTCAGCGTCGACAACGAAGTGGTGCCCTACGCGGCGCTGATCTATGACCTCAACGACAATTTCAGCACCTACGCCAGCTATACCGAGATCTTCAACCCGCAGACCGCCACCGACGCCACTGGCTCGGTGCTCGCGCCGGTCACCGGCGAGGCCTACGAGACTGGCATCAAGGGCGAGTTCTATGACGGGCGGCTGAACACCTCGCTGGCGTTCTTCCGCATCTATCAGGTCGGCAACCCGCTGGACGACATCAGCGGGCCAAATCCCTGCCCACCGAACTACACCAGTGGCTACTGCAAGGTTGCGGCAGGCAAAAACCGCAGCCAGGGCTTCGAACTGGAGATTTCCGGCGAAGTGCTGCCGGGCTGGAACGTGACCGGTGGCTATACCTACAACACCACCGAGTACCTGAAGGACACCACCAGCAACACCGGCAATGCGATTCGCACCACCGACCCCAAGCGCATGCTGCGGCTGTTCACCAGCTACCGCCTGCCGGGTGAGCTGGACGCCTGGACCATTGGCGGTGGCGTGCAGGCCCAGAGCGACATCTACAACCGCAGCGGCACTGCGGTCGCCACGCAGTCGGGGTATGCGGTGTACAACGCGATGGTCCACTACCGCTTCAACGACCACTATTCGTTGCAGGTCAACGCCAACAACATCTTCGACAAGCAGTACTACCGCCAGGTGGCACCGACACCGACCGGCTACTACTGGGGCGATCCGCGCAATGTGTCGGTGACCTTGCGCGGGAGCTTCTGACCTTCCCGGACTGAATGGGTCTGTTCGCAAGCCCGTCGCAGCGGCGGTTCGGCGCCCCACAGGCCCTCTCCCACGGAGATACCGCTGCTGTCCACAGCGGTAGCTTGCCTCTGTGGGAGCGGCGGTTCGGCGTCCCGACTTGCCCGCGAAGAACCCTCACTGTCCCGGGCTGACTTCCACGCTAACCCGCCCGGCCCGCCGCCACGCCTGCCGTGCAAAGCACACGAACAACCCTGCCATCACCGCCAGCGCCATGGGCAACCCATGCGGCGCGACGTCCATTGCCGCACCGCTGACCAGCGGCCCGACCAGACTACCTACACCCCACAACAAGCCGACACTCGCATTGGCCGTCACCAGGTCCTTGCCTTTGAAGCGCTGCCCGATCAGCACCAGTGCCAAGGTATAGATCCCCCCGGCCACCGCCCCCAGCACCACCAGCAACGGCCACAGCAGCCAGGTCATCTGCAGCAGCCACGGCAGGGCGATACCGATCGCCATCGCCACCAGCCCACACACCAGGTGCAGCCCGGTGCGCTCCACCCGGTCCGCCAGCCAACCCAGCGGCAGCTGGAACAGCATGTCGCCAGCGAACACCACCGTCACCATCAGCGCGGCCACGCCTATTGCAAAGCCATGGCTGGTGGCATACACCGGCAACAACGACAGCACCACGGCGTCGAAGAACGAGAAGAACAGCACCGCCACGCACAGGGCCGGGGCAACACGGAAGAAACCGCCCAGGGTGAAGCTCTTGTCGTCTTCCTCGCCATGCTCGACATGATCGTTCGGCACCGTGAGCAGGATGCACAGCAACGCCAGGCCATAGCAGGCGGTGACCACCCCCGTCACCCAGGGGCTGTTGGCACCGACCAGCGCCAGCATCGCCGGGCCCAGCACCTGGAAGCCTGTGAAACTGGTGGCGTACAAGGCCATGATCTTGCCGCGGTTGTGCTCCGGGCACAGCTCGTTGACCCACGACTCGCCCAGGATGATCGCGATGCCCATGCCGACCCCTAGCGCCAGGCGCAGCAGCGCCAGCAGCCAGATCGACGCGAACGACCACTCCAGCAGGCCGATGCTCAGGGCACAGAGACTGAAGCACAACAGGTAGATGGTGCGCCGGGTGAGGAGCCGGCAGCAGGCGTCGACCATGAACGCCGAAAGCATCATGCCCGCAGCGGGAATGGCCGAGACGATGCCGATTTCCAGGGTGCCAGCCCCCGCCTCGTGCAGACGCAACGACACCAGCGGCAGGCTGGCCCCCAGGCTGAAGCCCACCACCGACACGGCGAACAGAAGGCCCGCCAGCAAACGCATGTTCATGTACCACTCCAGACAACTGAAAAAGACGTGCAAACGCAGGCGCCCACGGCCACGCCGAGGCGGCGCAGCAGACAGGGGCGCAGATCAGTTCAGTGCGTGGTGTGTGGCGAGAAGGTGAAGGCGAACAGGACGCTGCGCCGGCGCTTGAGCACCGTGTCGCTCGGCCACGCGCGACGCGCTGTCGGGGCGACAGGCAGGCATGTGTGGCTGAGGGAGGGTGAGCGGCGCATTGCTTGAATCGCAGGGAAAAATGAAGGAGGCGGCACTCTAGGCCAGGGCTGATCGTTCAGTCAACTGGGCGGCCCCTTTCGCGGACGAACCCGCGAAAGGGGCGCAACACGCGCTTTGGTGTATCAACGCTTGCCGGTGGAAGGCAGGAACACCGCCAGCAAGCCGAACAACGGCAGGAACGAGCACAGCCCATATACGTACTCGATCCCGCGCAGGTCCGCGAGATAGCCCAGCAGCGCCGCGCCGATCCCGCCGAAGCCGAACATCAGCCCGAAGAAAATGCCCGCGATCATGCCGACGTTCCCCGGCACCAGCTCCTGGGCATACACGACGATCGCCGAGAACGCCGAGGCGAGGATGAAGCCGATCACCAGGCTCAGCACCGTGGTCCAGAACAGATCGGCGTAGGGCAGCGCCAGGGTGAACGGTGCCACGCCCAGGATCGAGAACCAGATGACTGCCTTGCGCCCGATGCGGTCACCGATAGGCCCACCGAAGAAGGTGCCCGCCGCCACCGCGCCGAGGAACAGGAACAGGTGCAGTTGCGAGCTGGCCACCGACAGGTCGAACTTCTCGATCAGGTAGAACGTGAAGTAGCTGGTGAAGCTGGCCATGTAGAAGTACTTGGAGAACACCAGCAGCCCCAGCACGATCAGCGCGGCGAGCACACGCTGGCGCGACAGGCCATGGGTGGCGGCACCGGCCTTGCGCGCCTTGAACTGGTTCAGGTGATCCTTGTACCAGCGGCGCAGCAGCAAGGTCACACCGAAGAAGAACAACGCCGCCAGGCCGAACCAGGCGACGTGGGTCTGGCCGAACGGGATGACGATCGCCGCCGCCAGCAGCGGACCGAAGGCCGAGCCGGCGTTGCCTCCTACCTGGAAGGTCGACTGCGCCAGGCCGAAGCGCCCGCCGGAGGCCAGGCGGGCGATGCGCGAGGTTTCCGGGTGGAAGGTCGAAGAGCCGATCCCCACCAGCGCCGAGGCCAGCAGGATCATCGGGAAGCTGCCAACGAACGCCAGCATGACGATACCCACCAAGGTACACAGCGTGCCCAGCGGCAGCAGGTTCGGCGTGGGCCGCTTGTCGGTATAGAAGCCGACCCATGGCTGCAGCAGTGAGGCGGTGACCTGGAAAGTCAGGGTGATCAGGCCGATCTGGGCGAAGCTCAGGTCGTAGTTGGCCTTGAGCATTGGATAGATCGCCGGCAACACCGACTGGATCAGGTCGTTGATCAGGTGTGCAAGTGCGCAGAAGGTGATGATCCGCATCACCAGCGGGCTGCTGCCGGAAGTCGGCGTTGCGCTGCTGGTCGCGGGGCTGGACGAGGTACTGCTGATGGCCATGGGCTCGACATCCGTGCTCAGTCAGGTTGGGATCCGATTATTAGAAACATCTCGATACGAAGCCACCCTTATTTGCCTTGGATGTGCCATCCATCCGTCACGCACTTGCAAATGGTTCTCACTATATTTAGCATCCTCAACCAATTCCCCCGTAGATACAGGGCCAAACCGCCCTTCTCGCGAGCAGACCGATCCCATGAACCCGATGCCCGCCGTGCAGTTCGATCACGATCCCCAACGCGAAGCACTGGAATGGTTCGCCCGCCTGCGTCAGCCGGGCGGTGATGAGCGGCAGCGCAAGGCCTTCGCCCTGTGGTGCCAGGATCCGGACAATGCCCGCGCTTTTGCGGCGCTGGAAAGCCGCTGGCAACAATTGCAGAGCCCTCCTGCGCGGCTGCGGCCACGGGAGGTGGCGGTACGTCGCAGTCACCGGGGCAAAGCGCTGGGGGCGTTGTTCCTGTTGCTGCTGGCCGCGTTGGCCTACCTCTACTGGCCGTTGATGCAGCGCCTGGGCAGCGAGCTGCACACCGCTGCGGGCGAGCGCCGCAGCCTGCGCCTGGCGGACGGTTCGACCCTGCATCTGGACAGCGCCAGCGCCATGAACGTCGACCTGCGCAGCCGCACCCGCCAACTGCAGTTGGTGCAGGGCCAGGTGTACCTTGAAGTGATGCTCGATGGGCGCGCGCTGGAAGTGCAGGTGGACGATGCGCGGATCCAGGTGTTCGGCACCCGCCTGATGATCGCTCGCAACAGCGACTACGACGAACTGGTGGTGCTCAGCGGCAAGGCTATGGTCAGCCAGGGCGGCGACCAGCGCATGGTGTCGGCGGGCGAGCGGGTCAGGTTCAACCCGGTGCGTATCGACGCGGTGGAAAAGGCCGATATCAAGACTGCCGATGCCTGGCGCAACGGGCAACTGGCCGCCCGGGACATGCCCTTGCAGCAGGTGCTGGAGCGGCTTGCCAGCTACCAAGGGCAGCGGGTGTGGATGATGGACGAGCAAACCGCTTACCGGCGCATCAGCGGTGATTTCAACCTCGACCGCGCAGGCGAAACCCTCGACAGCCTCGCCGCCGCCCAACAACTGCGGGTCAACAACCTGCTCGGGCAGTGGCTGATCGTCCGCTGAAGCGGGCCTTCCGGCTAAGTTTTTGAAAGCGTGCAGATTTTTTTTGAAATGAGTGTTGACAGAGGGTCATCACAAGAGAATAATGCGCGCCATTGGCTACATAGCTCAGTTGGTTAGAGCATAGCATTCATAATGCTGGGGTCCGGGGTTCAAGTCCCTGTGTAGCCACCAAATACGAAAAGGGCTTACCGCAAGGTAAGCCCTTTTTCTTTGCCCTAGAGAATCCCCTTCAGCGTATGCCCGCCATGGCGACGGCCACCCCCAGGCCAATCAATGCCACTCCGATCACCCGATCCACCACGATCTGCCGTTCGATCATCGCCCTGCGCAGCCCGGCGCTGGAGAAAAACACCGCCACCAGGCTGAACCACGCCCAATGGGCCAACGACATGAAGGCACCATAGCCCAGGTTTATCGCCAGTTCGCTGCCCGGCTTTACCACCTGCGTGTAGGCGCTGATCACGAACAGCATGGTCTTGGGGTTCAGTGCGTTGGTGAGAAACCCCGTGCGCAGGGCCGCGAATGTGCCCGCCGCACTGACCGGCTCCTGGCTGTCGAGACGGATGCGTTGGGTATTGGTCAGCGACCGGTATCCCAGATAGACCAGATACCCCACCCCCAGCGTCTTCATCAGCACGAACAACGTCGGGCTGCGGCTGATGAGCACAGCGACGCCGAACAATGTGTACAGCACGTGCACCTGAACCCCCAGGGCGATCCCCAAAGCTGCCGCCAGCCCAGCTCGACGACCTTGTGCATAACTGCTGCGGGTGACCATGGCGAAGTCCGCGCCGGGGCTGATGACAGCCAGGAGGGTGAACAGGGCAACGGCGATCAGTTCGGTCATGCGAGAAGCCTCGATAGGTGACGTCAGTACACAGGAAGCACGATTATCGAAGGCTCTGGTGCGGGAAAAAATCGATTTTGCCGCTACTCTATCTGCTAGTTTTCATCACCTATCTTTTATCGCGCATGGCGTCTTGCCGCCACTGCAGCCCAGAACAGACAGCGGACGCCCCATGAAGCTCCCCCACCTCACCGCCCTGCGCTACTTCGACAGCGCTGCGCGCAGCGAAAGCTTCGTGCGCGCCGCCGAGCAACTGCACGTCACCCATGGCGCGGTCAGCCGCCAGGTCCGGCTGCTCGAAGAGGGCCTGGGGATCGAACTGTTCGAGCGCCGCAATCGCGCGGTCTTCCTCACCGCCGCCGGGCGAACCCTGTTCGACACCACCCAGACGATTTTCGAACAGCTCGCCAGCACGGTGCAGCGCCTGCAGGAACACGCACAGGACAACGTCCTGGTGCTGTCGTGCGAGCCCACCCTCGCCATGCGCTGGCTGATCCCGCGCCTGCCGGACTTCCATGCCCACCACCCGGACCTGCAACTGCACCTGGTGGCCGCGGGCGGCCCGGTCGACTTCACCCGCGGCGGTATCGACCTGGCGTTGCGCCGAGACGACTTCCGCTGGGATCGCCAACTGCACAGCCTGAAGATCTGCGAGGAATGGATCGGCCCTGTCGCCCGCGCGGGCGCGCCCGCCACGCTCGACGGCCAGCGCCTGCTGCACAGCCACACCCGCACCACAGCCTGGAACACCTGGCTGAGCCTGAGCGGCCACAGCGCCACCGGCACAGAACGCAGCGACTACGAGCATTTCTATCTGTCGATCCAGGCCGCCAGTGCCGGGCTGGGCATGGCCATCGCCTCGGCACTGATGGTTGGCGATGAACTACGCAGCGGCCAGTTGCAGGCGCCCTACGGGTTTCTGCGCGACGGCTCGGCTTATCATCTGCTCAGCCCCCAGCCCCTGGACGACGACAGCAAGCGCCAGCGCTTCGCCGAATGGGTCTTGCGCCATTGCCAGGGCAGCCTCGATCACCTGGGCCTGGCGCAGAACGACGAACCTGCGCTGCCATCGCCACCCCAGGTGCGATAGCCCGCGGTATCGAGATGGATACGGCCTGAGGGATAGCGCCCCAGCCCCATGTTCCAGGCCTGCCCCTGCTGCTGCCAGAAGGCGCACAGCGGATTGGGGTCGGCCCAGTCGGGCAGCAACAGGTCGACAGCGAAGGCGCGGGTATGGGCGCTGCCCACCGCGCCCCCGGCACAGGCGTTGAGCTTGGGCTCGCGGTAGGCGGACACCACCTCGAACTGGCGCAGGATGCCCTGCTGCTCGAGGGTGCGGATCAGTCCCAGGGTCGAGCGCACGGCCGGCCATTGCGCGCTCGGCGCCACGGCGAACGGCGAGGCGCGGCACAGACGCCAGTCCGATGCCGAACGCAGCAACTGATGGATCGGCACCACCCCGTACAGCCGCGCATCCACCAGCATCTGGCGAAACGCGCGGGTCTCGTGGTCGCCCGCCCAATGCGCAAACATCCGCACATCACGCTCATCGGCGCAGACCCCTGTCATCGCCAGAAGCGACGTCGCCAACAGCCATGTTCCGACGCTTTTCATCCCCCACCTCTTCATCCAGTATGAGCAGCCCGCCGACCCTGGCGGCCACTGACAAGGAGTTAAGCATGCAAAAGATGGCTGTATCGGGCCTGGCCGCCCTCGCCTTCAGCGGCCTGGCACTGGCGGATGCACAGATCGACCTGGGCGATGCGCAACGGGTCACCCGCTTGTTCGCCTTCCCCAACAACTGCCACGTGATCTGCTTTCGCGACTGGACGCTGGAGCAGACCGTCGAGCACTACCTGACCCAGAGCGTACGCCGCGACGGCTATGCCGACGCCCAGGTGCAGGTGCGTCGCGACAACGACAGGCTGCATGCCCATATCAGCGACGTTCCAGCCAGCTATGCCGAGCCGTTGCGCAAGCTACTCGACAGCGGCGAACTGGCCTACCAAGGCGCTACCCGTCTGAACAACGATGGCAAGTGGGCCTACGACTGGTACCTGTTCCTGCCACTGGGCATGGCCCTGGAAAATCGCCGCAGCATCGAGCTGCTGCACTTCCCGCCGGATTATTCGCTGACCCAGGCCCAGGACTACCTGCGCTCCAACACCACCGATCGCTGGGCACAGCTGCTGACCTTCAACGGTGTAGAGGCCAGTCAGACCCCGGCGTACCAGACCATCGTCGACATCGCCCCGATCGCTGCGCCCGCCAGCGCCGGCAAGGACCTGGAAGGCACCTACAGCTACTTCACCGACTATCAGACGCGCATGGTCAAGGAGATGACCCTGCGCCACGACGCCAAGCCCCTGCCGATGGTGGCTTTCGGCGCACCGGTGCGCAGCTGGATCCAGCAGCAGTACGGGCCGAAGGTCAATGTGCTGGGGCTGGTCAGCATCAGCCCTGAAGCAGGTACCCAAGTGCCGGTGCTGGGCGCCAACCACCCGAGTGCGATCTGGTATGCGGCCGACAAGAACAACACCGGCGGGGATCAGGACAAGGCGGACGCCGCAGGCCTGAAGATGATGGGCCAGGACCTCACCGCCGCCTGCTGGCAGGCCGGCATGGGCCGCAACCCGCAGGCGGACGCCAAGCTGACACTGGAGGCCTGCTCGACCAAGTGGCAGGTGACCCAGAAAAAACAGACCTGCGAACTGTTCTACCGCACCCTCCGCGACATGACCCCGGAGCAGGCGGCGGCCAAGTGCAACACCGGCACCGTGACCCGCAGCCTGAGGGACCTGCGCAAACCCGTGGAGATCACAGCGCCGCAGGGCTGACAGGGGGCCATCTAGACTCTAAAGGCCCCGATCAGCCGCTTCAGCTCCACCACCTGGCTCGACAGCGCGCGGCTGGCGTCCTCCGTCTGGCAGGCACCCTGCGTGGTGTCCTGCGCCGCGCGGTTGATCGCCACGATGTTCTGGTCGATGTCATGGGCCACGGCCGTTTGTTGCTCGACGGCCGCGGCGATCTGCTGGTTCTGCTCGACGATGCCGCCCACCGCGCCCAGGATATTGGCAAGTGCCTGCTGCACCTGCCGCGCTTCATCCACGGTCCCCGCCGCCATCTGGTGGCTGCTGCCCATGGCTCGCACGGCAGCACCAACCCCTTCCTGCAGGCGCTGGATCATCTGCGCGATCTCCTCGGTGGAGTCCTGGGTGCGGCGTGCCAGGGTACGTACTTCATCGGCAACTACCGCAAAGCCCCTGCCCTGCTCGCCCGCACGCGCCGCCTCGATGGCTGCGTTCAGTGCCAGCAGGTTGGTCTGCTCGGCAATGCTGCGGATCACTTCCAGCACCCGGCCGATGGCCTGGCTGTCGCCGACCAGCTGGTTGACCGCAACCACCGTCTGGTCGATCTCGCCGGCCAGGCGAGCAATGCTGTCCTGCTGGTGCGCCACCAGGCTGCGCCCGTTGGCACTCTCGCGGTTGACCTGCTGCGCGCCATCGGCGGCCAGCGCCGCGCTGCGGGCCACCTCTAGGGCGGTGGCGCTCATCTGGTTCATCGCCGTGGCCACCTGCTCGATCTGTTCGCGCTGGCCACTCACGGCCTGGTTGCTGCGTGTCGACACCGAAAGCACCTGCCCGGCCTGCTCCTCGACGGTCGCCACGGTACGCCCCACCTGCTCGATCAGCCCCCGGATGCGCCGCACGGTCTCGTTGAAACCCTGGCCCAACTCGCCCAGCTCATCCTGGCTGCGCACCTCGAAGCTGACCGTCATGTCGCCACCGGCCACCCTGTCCATGGCCGCACCGAGATTGCCAAGGGTACGCCGGGTCGACACATAGAAGCCGCTGTAGAGGTAGAGGATCGACAGAAATACGATGGCCAGCGCCGCGACCAGCGCCAGCATGTGCAGGCGGTGCTCGCCCAGGCGTGCCTGCAACTGCTGCTGCAGGTGGGCGATCACTGCATCGTTGAGGCGGTAGGTTTCGCCCATCAGGGCACTGACCTGCTCGTAGAAGGCAGGCCAGGGCGCATCGAGGGTCTCGGCCACCACGACCTGGTCCTCGAACAGCGCCGCAGCCCGGCGCACCGTCGCCTGGCTGGCCTGGGCCTGCGCACCGAGGCTGGCCTTGGCCTGGGCATCGGCAGCCAGCGCATCCTCCACACGCAGGGCGTAGTCGGCCGACAGACGCTCCAGGCGTTGCAGCAAGTCTTCGAACCGCGCACTCCCCGCCGAATCGATGAAACCGCGCCCCAGGGCAACAGCGCCGATGGCCCGTCCTTCGCCGAGCATCTGGGTGACCTGGGCGGTGCTGGCACCGATCAGGTCGCTCAACTGGCGTACCGACGCCTGATTGTCCTGGCTCAAGCCCGCCTGGCTGGCCACCAGCTTGCCCAGCACCTGGGCCTGGGCCAGCAGCTTGTCGAACAGCGCGGTCTTGTTTTGCAGGGAGGTTTCGCCGCGAGCCTTGGCGAAGGCGTCGGCCAGCTCGACGCGCTTGGCTTCGAGTTGCGGATCCTGGCTCGCCAGGGCCTGGAGCTGGGCCTGGACCTTGTCTTCGAGGGCATCGATACGCGCTTCGACATCCCCGGCCTGGCCCGACTGGCCGAGCACGGCGTTGATCTGCAGGAGATTGCCCAGGCTTTCGAGGTCGCCACGCAGGGCCAGGCTGCCAGCCACAGGGCCAAGGCCGCTCAGCTCGACGCCTGTGACATGGAACTGGCGATAGGCATCGCGAACCAGATAGAAGCTGGTGACCAGCATGGGCAGGAAGAACAGGACGCTGATCAGGCTGAACTTCATGCCGAAGCTCAGCCGGTTCATCAACGCGATGGCCGGATGGAGCAGGCGCTTCATGGGTCACCTCCTTGGATTTTTATTGTTCTGCGGGGTAGCACAAGGCCATAACTGGCCGAGGCTTTGTATAGCGCAGAATCAATCCAAGGTTTGTAACTTAAGGTTAAGCGGCTTCGGCGTTCAGTTCAGAGCAGCACCGTCCACAGCGCAAACACCGCGTACCACAGCACCGCGCTGCGCAGCAGCAGTTCCCACAGGCTGTCCAGGCGCGCCAGCGCACTCTGCGCCTCTTCTTCCTCGGGAATGTCATCGGCCACCCGCCCGACGCGGGCGATCAACTGCCCCGCGCTGATGTGCCAGTTGAGCACTTCGTGCAGCATCACCCGGGCCACCGAAACGAAGTTGCCGACCAGCGCGAAGCTCAATGCCAACACCCGCACCGGCAACCAGTCCATGGCATGGCGCAGCTGCGCCGCGCGCTCCTTGAGCGCTGGTTGATGGCTGTTTGCTGCACTCAGCGCCAGCAAGCGATACCCCAGTGCTGCGGCCGGGCCGAGCAGGAAATACCAGAAGATCACGGCAAAGAAGCTCTGGTACGCCTGCCATACCAGGTTGCCCTGCACCCGCGCCAGCAGGTCACGCGGATCGTCTGCAGCCAGGCCCAGGTCGCGCTCGGCCACATGCAGCGCCGCCTGTTCATCACCCCGACGCCAGGCGTCGCGGAACGGGCCGAGCGCCGCCTTGGCATCTCCGCGCCCAAGGCTGTAGATCAGCACCAGCAGGTGCACTGGCAGCGCCAGCAAGCCGTAGGCCACCGGCTGCAACACATGCAGCAGCAACGCCAGCACCAGCACCGGTGCCAGCACCAGGATCGTCAGGCTCCACCAGGGGTGTACCTTGCTGCTGCGCTCCAGACGCACCAACTCACCGAGGAAGAACCCGTCACGCTGCAAGCGATGGCGCAGGGACGAGAACTGCTCGACCCACAACACCAGTACCAACACCAGGAAACTCATGCCTTGTCCTCGTTCAGCGCGGCGCGGTAGCGGGGCCAGTCGAAAGCTGGCCCGGGATCGGTCTTGCGTCCCGGCGCGATATCGTCGTGACCCTTGATGCGTTCGGGGCTGATCGCAGGCCAGAGGCTGCGGATCTGCCGCGTCAGCTGTTGCAGGGCGGTGTACTGGGCATCGGTGTAGGGCATATCGTCGGTGCCTTCGAGCTCGATGCCGATGGAAAAGTCGTTGCATCCCTCACGCCCGTCGAAGCACGACACCCCGGCATGCCAGGCGCGGTCGAGCAACGACACGAACTGGGTGACCGCACCATCGCGCTCGACGAACAGGTGCGCCGACACGGTCAGGTGCTGGATGCTTTCGAAGTAGGGATGCTCTGCCGGGTCAAGCCGGTTCTGGAAGAACTGCTGAACCTTGCCCGTACCGAAACAGGCTGGCGGCAGGCTGATGTTGTGGATCACCAGCAGGGAAATCGCCTCGCCTTCGGGGCGGGCGTTGAAGTTCGGCGAGGGGCAGTGGGTGACACCGGAGAACCAGCCAGTGGCGCGGTCCAAATGCATGGGCAGATCCTGAAAAACGCCGGATACGAGGCTTCAGTATGCCCCGCCGACAGCGCGCTTGCATGTAAATGATTGTGGGTACCTCAACGTGCCTGGGCAATGCGCAGGCTGTCGAGCACCGCATCGAGGGCGCGCTCGAACAGCAGCCCGTCGTCCAGCACCCGTGCCTCGCCACGATGCAGGGCAAGGGCCAGGCCGATGCTGTTCCACTCACGCACCTTCATGCCGGTACGGTTGGCGAAGACCAGCCGATCACTGCTGTCGATACGCGCCACCAGCTTGCAGCGCAGCGGCTCGTCATCGTCGCTGAGCTCGATCCAGGTGCCCAGGCGCAGGCGCTGGACCTGGCGCAATTGCGGGCTGTGCTCGTCCAGGACCGGCGCCCGGCCACCTGCCGACTCCTCGGCGACGGCAAGGACGATATCCGTCTCCACCCGCACATCATCAGCCTCGTCCTGCCATTGGCCGGGCTCGGCACAGGCGCGCAGGTGCAGACGCTCCAGTTGCAGGAAGAACTCGCGCAGCGCAGCCGAATCCAGTGCCACCCCCGCCAGCCCATCGCGCAACGCCTTGAGCAGCCCCGGCACCTGTTCGAGCAGGGCCTGGCGCGCTTGCGGCCCCGGGTGCGGTGCGATGCTGGCAAGCAGCGCGTCCATGGTCGCCAGGCCATCGATCCAGGCCGCGGACGCCTCGCCCTGCTTGAGCCAGGCGAGCAGCAGCACCTGGCTCCAAGAGTCCACCAGCATCTGCACCACCACCCGCGGCAATACGCGCCCGCGCAGGCGTTGGTTGAGCGCCTGCTGGACCTGCTGACGTGCCTGCAACGTCCGCGCCCGCCCCTCCTCGGCATCGCGGGTGCGCTGCTCCAGCAGCTCGTTGCGCCGACGCTCTTCGGTGCTGAAGAGCAGGAACTCGTCGAGCACCTCGGCGAATAGCCGAGCATCGTCGGTGAAATCGCTGAGCAGCCGCAAGACGATACGCTCCACCCGCGCCTGCAACCCTTCACCTGCCCCTTCCCAACCGATGGCCATGGCAGCGATCTCGTTGAGCAGGCGGCGCGCTGGATGACTGGCACGGCTGAACAGGCTCTTGTCGAGCAAGGCGACCTTGAGCAGCGGGATGTGCAAGCGTCCAAGCAGGGCGCGCAGGGGCGGGGGCAGGTTATCGTCGCGCTGGATGTGGTCGAACAGCAGGTCGACCAGGTTGATCATGTCTTCGTCGGCAGTGGCCAGGCGGCGGCGCGTGCCACTGCGAACGCTGACCCGCAGCAACAGTTGTTCGAGCTGCTGGCCGAGGTCGAAATCGTCGGCCTCGAACGGCCCGGGCACGTAATGCTGCAGGTGAGTGAGCAAGCGCAACAGGTCGGCGCTACCGATCGGCTGCGCCGCCGAGACACTCTGCAAGCGCGGCGCCAGCCTGCCACGTACCGGTGCCAGCAAGCCTTCCAGCGAGGCGAAATAAGCCTGGCCGGCGCTGTCCGCACCTATGTCTTCACCCGCGATCAACGAGGCCGGGGTGCGTCGTGCGGCCAGGCCGCGGTCCTCGGCACGCCGACGCGGAGCGGGGGCAAGTTCGCCCAGCACGCCCGCCGCGGCCAGCAACTGGTTGGCCTCGCCATAGAGCAGGTCGACGTCGCGCAGCACATAGCGCTCGAACAGCTTGAGCAGGACCAGCTTGACCTTGAGGTCTACCCCCAGGCTGCGTCCGGCGTCCAGAAAGTAGCCACACAGGCATGCAGGCCCCAGCGGATTGCACCGCACATCGAGGGGGATTTCGAGCAGGGCGGCAAAGCGCTGGCCGAGTTGCTCGAGGGCAAAGACGTCGCGCGCCAGCACGCGCTCGACCATGGCACCGACCGCCAGGGTTCGCTCGCGCTGGGCCTTGCCGACGGGCAGGTCGATAGTGCCCAGCGCGCCCAACGGGTCGGCCTGGCCGATGCGGCTGAAGGTTTCATGGAAGATGTCGAGAAAGGCACGTTCGATGCTCTTGCGCTTGAGACGCAAGTCGCGCATGGCTTCGAAATAGAGATGTTGCTGATCGCCCGCGCAAGCCTTGTCAGCCATTTCGAAGAGCGTGTCGTCAGCGTTGTCGAACAGGGCACGCAGCCCTTGGCGCAAGTGCAGTGCCGCTTTGTCACGTACTTGCAGGAGCACGACGGGAAGGCAAGGCAAGGGCGTGCGCACCCCTCTGTCGATGGCGGCCACCAAGGGCCCCATCTTGCCTTCTTCATGCATCCCGAACTCCTTGCAGGGTATTGGTCGACTGGCGAGGAAACATCGTCAAAGCTATGACGCCAAATACAAGGCGCCATTATCAGTGAAAAAGATGACAGCTGCCAACACGCCATTTACAAGACGCGACCGGACGCACACTTCCCGACTGCAGGGTCGACGGCTGTAAACCGCGCCCCCCTGCCCTATAATCGCCGGCACCTAGCTTGTGGAGCCGACCATGCCGAACCTACGTCTCGCCGATCTCACCGCCGAAATCGAATCCAACGTGCGCCGCGCACTGCTGGAAGACGTCGGCAGCGGCGACATCACCGCCCAGCTGATTCCGGCCGAGCGCCTGGCCAAGGCCACCATCATCACCCGCGAAGACTGCGTGATCGCTGGCACCGCCTGGGTCGATGCCGTGTTCCGCCAGCTCGACCCGCGGGTGGCCGTGCACTGGCAGGTGGCCGATGGCGAACGCGCCACCGCCAACCAGGTGCTGTTCCACCTCGAAGGCCCGGCCCGTTCGCTGCTCACCGGCGAGCGCTCGGCATTGAACTTCCTGCAGATGCTGTCGGGCGTGGCCACCCGCGCACGCTTTCTCGCCGACCTGATCGAGGGCACCCAGGTGCGCTTGCTCGATACCCGCAAGACCCTGCCGGGCCTGCGTCTTGCGCAGAAGTACGCGGTCACCTGCGGGGGTTGCCACAATCACCGCATCGGCCTGTATGACGCCTTCCTGATCAAAGAAAACCACATCGCTGCCAGCGGCGGCGTGGCCGAAGCCGTCGCCGCCGCGCACCGCATCGCGCCGGGCAAGCCGGTGGAAATCGAAGTGGAAAGCCTGGACGAACTGCGCCAGGCCCTGGCGGCTGGTGCAGATATCGTCATGCTCGACGAACTGACCCTCGACGAGATGCGCGAAGCGGTGCGCATCACCGCAGGGAAGGCCAAGCTCGAAGCCAGCGGCGGGGTCAACGAAACCACTCTGCGGGTCATCGCCGAAACCGGTGTGGACTACATCTCCATCGGCGCAATGACCAAGGATGTGAAGGCCATCGACCTGTCGATGCGCCTGAGCCTCTGATCCCGCTGCGCGTCAGCCGACCAATGCTTGCGCTTTCAGCAATGCCTAGGCGGCTGAGCGGGCCGTCGCTCGCGGCGTTTCGCAGTGCGGCGGTGGCAGGCTGAAACGAAAGAACCGGCCAAAGGGCCGGTTCTTTCGTGATCAGGCGGCGACTCAGAACGAGGCGTTGGCCAGGCCGTCCAGGTAGCGCTCGACGTCCAGTGCTGCCATGCAGCCGGCACCGGCCGAGGTGATGGCCTGGCGGTAGACGTGGTCGGCCACGTCACCGGCAGCGAACACACCTTCGACGTTGGTGGCAGTGGCATTGCCTTCACGGCCGCCGTTGACCACCAGGTAGCCGTCTTTCAAGGTCAGCTGGCCTTCGAACAGCGAGGTGTTCGGGGTATGGCCGATGGCGATGAACACGCCGTCGACCTTGATCTCGTCGCTGCTGCCATCGTTGTTCTTCAGGCGCGCACCGGTCACGCCCATGTTGTCACCCAGCACTTCGTCCAGGGTGGCGTTGAGCTTGAGCTCGATCTTGCCTTCGGCGACACGGGCATTGAGCTTGTCGATCAGGATCTTCTCGGCGCGGAAGGTATCGCGACGGTGCACCAGGGTCACCTTGCTGGCGATGTTGGCCAGGTACAGCGCCTCTTCCACAGCGGTGTTGCCACCACCGACCACGGCAACCGGCTTGTTGCGGTAGAAGAAACCGTCGCAGGTGGCGCAGGCCGACACGCCCTTGCCCATGAACGCTTCTTCCGACGGCAGGCCCAGGTAACGGGCGCTGGCACCGGTGGCGACGATCAGCGCATCGCAGGTGTAGGTGCCGCTGTCGCCGGTCAGGGTGAACGGCTTGCTGGCCAGGTCGACGGCATTGATGTGGTCGAAGACGATCTCGGTCTCGAAGCGCTCGGCGTGTTCCTGCATGCGCTGCATCAGTGCCGGGCCGGTCAGGCCATGGGGGTCGCCCGGCCAGTTGTCGACTTCGGTCGTGGTGGTCAGCTGGCCGCCAGCCTGCAGGCCGGTGATCAGCAGCGGCTTGAGGTTGGCACGGGCAGCGTAGACCGCGGCGCTGTAACCGGCAGGGCCGGAACCGAGGATGATGACCCGGGAATGACGAACTTCGGACATGTCGTGCTCCTGTCGAGCCGGCCACATGAGGCCGACACCGGTGTGCCGGCGACGCCGGCTGGAAAATAAAAAGGACCTGCGCAGCACTTGGGGAAGGCTACAACGCACAGGTCCGAAAACCTGGGGGCCACCTTCCACTGAGGGCTCGCGGCGTTTCACGGCGTTCAGAAATTGAACGCACTGTAGCGAGGTGGCAAAGATTAAGGAAATATCCTTCGACAATCCACCTTATAGACAGGCTCTATCCAGGGACGAATCCGATCTGCGATTGTCCCTATGCTTTGTTACAGCCGGTGTCGCGCCTTTCGTCGGCGCCGCAAACTCGGTAAGGTCAGCCCGTTTTCCTTCTGTGGAGCATCCCGATGCAAGCCCCCGTCCTGTCCGGCCCCCAGTACCTGCGCGAGGGCCTGAAGCTGGTCCTGAGCCCGAACCTGCGGTTGTTCGTGCTGTTGCCGCTGGCAGTCAACGTGCTGCTGTTTGGCGGTCTGATCTATTTCGCCGGCCACCAGTTCAGCCTGTGGGTCGATGCGCTGATGCCGACCCTGCCCAACTGGCTGAGCTTTCTCACCTACATTCTGTGGCCACTGTTCGTCGCCCTGGTGGTGCTGATGGTGTTCTTCACCTTCACCCTGTTCGCCAACATCATCGCCGCGCCGTTCAACGGTTTTCTCGCGGAGAAGGTCGAGGTGGTGGTGCGCGGTGAAGACACCTTCCCGGCGTTCAGCTGGGGCGAACTGGCCGCGATGGTGCCGCGCACCTTCAGCCGCGAGATGCGCAAGCTCGGCTACTTCCTGCCGCGCGCCATCGGCCTGTTCATCCTGTCGTTCATTCCGGTGGTGAACGTGGTGGCTGCACCGCTATGGCTGGTGTTCGGTATCTGGATGATGGCTATCCAGTACATCGACTACCCGGCCGACAACAACAAGATGAGCTGGCAGGACATGCTCGCCTGGCTGCGCAGCAAGCGCTGGCAGTCGCTGGGCTTTGGCGGGATCACTTACCTGGCGCTGCTGATCCCGGGGGTGAACGTGCTGATGATGCCGGCGGCGGTGGCGGGGGCTACGTTGTTCTGGGTGCGGGAGCGCAACTGAGGCATCCGGGCTCTTGTGCCGAAACTGAGATCCCGTTGGATGGCACCGGCCATGCCGGTGATCGCGGGACCAGCCCGCTCCCACAGGAATTGGGCTGGCCTTGGATTTTGAACAAGACAGTTGCTTGTAGGGTAAGACCTGAAGGGAAAGGGCAGCGCAAGGCACCGCCCGTCAGTCAGTGACTCAACTGGCTGGAGAACTGCCCCACCGCATTGACCACCTTCTTCGCCCCGTCCTGGATCTCGACGATCACGCTGCCGGTTTCCCCGGCCAGCGTCAGGCCCTGCTCGGCCTGGCGCTTGCTGGTGTCGATGATGTCCACCGCCGCCTGGGCCAGTTGCTCGTTCTGCTGCACCACCCGGGCAATCTCCTCGGTGGCACTGCTGGTACGCGAGGCGAGCTGGCGCACTTCGTCGGCAACCACTGCGAAGCCCCTGCCCTGTTCGCCGGCACGGGCGGCTTCGATCGCGGCATTGAGCGCCAGCAGGTTGGTCTGCCCGGCAATGTCGCTGATGGTCTTGATGATCGAGCCGATCACCTTGGACTGCTTGTCCAGCGCCTGGATGCCCTCGGCCGCCTCCTGCATCGAACTTTCCAGGCCACGCATCACCTCGACCGTCTGGGTGACCACGTCGGTGGCCTTGCGGGCGCTGGCGTCGGTGTCCTGCGAGGTGCTGTAGGCGATATCGGCGGCCTGGGCCACGGCGATTTCCTGATTGACCTGGTCAGTGATCACCGTGGCGAACTTCACCACCTTGTAGAGCACGTCATGGGCATCAATGATCGGGTTGTACGAAGCCTCCAGCCAGACGACTCGGCCATGTGAATCAATGCGCTTGAAGCGCTCGGCCACGTATTCTCCGCGGCGCAACTTCTCCCAGAACTGCTGGTAACCTGCCGAGCTGGTTTCCTCAGGGTCGCAGAACATGCGGTGATGCTTGCCGCGCACCTGCTCCAGGCTGTAGCCCATGGTGTGCAGGAAGCGGTCGTTGGCGGTTAGCACCTGCCCGTCAAGGTTGAACTCGATCACGGCCGTGGAGCGCATCAGCGCCTTGATCAGGCTTTCATGCTCGCGGGAGGTCTCGATGGTGCGGGTCAGGTCGCTCGAGTGCAGGGTGAAGTACTTGATCCGCCCGTCGACACCTTTGACCGGTTGCAGGATCGAGCGCAGCCAGGCTTCTTCGCCATTGCCCCGCAGCAGGCGGAACGCGCCGTTGAGGTGCTCGCCACGGGCGATTGCAGCCTTCATGCGCAGGCAGAAATCCAGCTTCTTCACGTGCTCCGGGACGATCTCTTCGATGTTGCGGCCGATCAGACGATCGCTGCTGTAGAGCATTTCTTTTTCGAAATTGGCATTGGCGGACTCGATGCGCCCCTGGGGATCGAGTTGCAGCACGAGCATTTCGCTATCGAGGCTGTTTTTCACCTGCTCGATGGATTGCAGTTCCTCGCGCAATTGCTGGATTTCTTTTTTCAGTTTGCTGTTGAACATCACCGCTCTCCCGGAGCGCAATCCACCCGTCGAATGCTTCTGCATCGGCTGAGGACAGGTGGTTCTTGAGGACCCGACGAGGAAATATTCGAGTGACAGACAAACCTGGAAAACACACGTCACCAGGGGATCATTTTCATGTCACATAACGGCAACCAAGCAGGCGGAAACTTTTTGACATGAATACGCCGCCTCTACGCATCACCCTCGTCAGCGAAACCTTCCCACCGGAGATCAATGGTGTGGCCAATACCCTTGGCCGCCTCAGTGAAGGCTTGCGCGTGCGCGGGCATCAAGTGGAAGTGGTGCGCCCACGCCAGGCCAGCGATGCACCGGGCAATAGCGACGACACGCTGCTGCTCTGTCGCGGTTGGCCACTGCCTGGATATCCCGGTCTGCAATGGGGTGAGGTATCGATGCACAAACTGTGGCGACGCTGGCGTCGGTTGCGCCCGGATGTGCTGTACATTGCCACCGAAGGCCCGCTCGGGCTCAGTGCCCTGCGCGCGGCACGACGCCTGGGAATTGCCGTGGTCAGCGGTTTCCACACCAATTTCCCGCAGTATTCCGGCCAGTACGGCCTGGGCCTGCTGGCACGCCTGCTCACCCACTACCTGCGCTGGTTCCATCGCCGCACCGCGACCACCCTGGTACCCAGCGCCAGCCAGCGTCTGGAGCTGGAGCGACGTGGTTTCGAACGCCTGGCATTGATGGCGCGTGGCGTGGATGCGCAACTCTTCAACCCGGCACGGCGCAACCAGGCGCTGCGTGAGCAGTGGGGCCTTGGCCCGGATGACATCGCGGTGTTGCACGTCGGACGCCTGGCGGCGGAGAAGAACCTCGCCCTGCTGTTGCCTTGCATGCAGGCGCTGCACAAGAGCTATCCACAGCGACGCCTGCGCCTGGTCGTTGTCGGGGATGGGCCACTGCGCAACCAGATGCAGCAGCAGTTCCCCGATGCGGTGTTCTGTGGCGTGCAACGCGGCGAAGCCCTGGCCGAACATTACGCCTGCGGCGACCTGTTCCTGTTCCCCAGCCTCACCGAAACCTTCGGCAACGTGGTGCTCGAAGCACTGGCCTCGGGCCTTGCGGTAGTGGCGTACGACGAGGCCGCCGCCGCCCAGCATATTCGCCACGGACACAGCGGCGCGCTGGCCATGCCGGGGGATCAACCCGCGTTCATCGACGCCGCGTGCTGGCTGCTCGAAGACACCGAGACCCTGCGCAGGGTGCGCCTCAATGCCCGCCAGCACGCCAGCCGCCAGGGCTGGCAAGCGATCGTCGAAGAATTCGAGGCGCATTTGTACAGCGCCTGTCGGCAGACCGCCGCCCAGGGTAAGCGCGCGGCCACGCCGCTGACGATCAAGTCAGGCTCGACAGCGCCTCGCGGCTGAACGGCAGAATCTCTTCCTCACGCCCCTCGCGAACTTTCTGCGCCCACTGGGCATCCACCAGCAACGCACGACCGACCGCCACCAGGTCGAACTCCTCATCGCCCAAGCGCTGCAGCAGGCCCTCCAGGCTGGCCGGCTTGGCCACCTTGTCGGTGTCGACCATGAACTGCAGGAACTCGCCATCCAGACCAACGCTGCCAACGGTGATGGTCGGCTTGCCGGTGAGCTTGCGGGTCCAACCGGCCAGGTTCAGCGGCGAGCCGTCGAACTCCGGCTCCCAGAAACGGCGGGTGGAGCAGTGGAAGATATCCACACCGGCGTCGGCCAGCGGCTGCAGGAAGGCTGCCAATGCCTCGGGCGTTTCGACCAGGCGCGCGCTGTAGTCCTGCTGCTTCCATTGGGAGAAGCGGAAGATGATCGGGAAATCCGGCCCCACCGCAGCACGCACGGCCTGGACCAGCTCGATGGCGAAGCGCGAGCGTTGCGCCAGATCGCCGCCGTATTCGTCACTGCGCTGGTTGCTGGTGGCCCAGAAGAACTGGTCGATCAGGTAGCCATGCGCGCCGTGGATCTCGACGCCATCCATACCGATGGCCTTGGCATCGCGGGCAGCTTGTGCAAAGGCGGCAATGACCTCGCGGATGTCGTCGTGGGTCATTTCATGGACCACCACCTGGCCATCCTTGCTTTTACCGCTCGGACCGTAGCCCGGCACGCTGGCGTCCGGCTCGGTACCCAAGCGACGAACGCTGCCCACATGCCACAGCTGCGGAACGATGCGCCCGCCTTCGGCGTGTACGGCCTCGACCACCTTTTTCCAGCCAGCCAAGGCATCTTCGCCATGGAAGCGCGGCACATTCGGATAACCGTTGGCAGCCTTGTGATCGACCGTGGTGCCCTCGGTGATGACCAGGCCCACGCCAGCCGCAGCGCGGCGGCGGTAGTACTCAATGACGCCCTTGTGCGGTACGCCGCCAGGGCAGAAGGTGCGGGTCATCGGCGCCATGACCACACGGGTCGGCAACTCGAGGGTGCCCAGGGTGAAGGGCTGAAACAGTGGGTTGCTGGACATGCGGCGCTCCCGATGAGGTAAGGAAATGCGCCTGAGCTTAGAGCCAGCCGAATGGCGGGCACAGCATTATTGATTTGAGTGATTGAACAGGATATGGCGCAGCTTGTTACTGCGCCAGAGGGAGAACCGAGCGGCGGTTCGCCGCTCCAGCATGCTTCAGGCCAGCGCCTTCTCAACCGCCTGAACCACCGCCGGATCGTCCGGCGCAGTGCGTGGCGCGAACCTCGCCAGGACGCGGCCGTCCTTGCCCACCAGGAACTTCTCGAAATTCCAGGTGATATCGCCAGGGAACTCCGCACCCTCGCCAGCCAGCAGGCGGTACAGCGAATGACGCTCAGGCCCGTTGACCTCGAGCTTGGCGCTCAAGGGGAAGCTGACGCCATAGTTCAGGCTGCAGAACTTCTGGATCTCGTCTTCAGTGCCCGGTTCCTGGCCGGCAAACTGGTTGCACGGCAGGCCGAGCACGCTGAAGCCCTGGCCCTTGAACTGCTGGTGCAGCTTTTCGAGCGACGCGTACTGAGGCGTCAGGCCGCACTTGGATGCGACATTGACCACCAGCACCACCTGGCCCTTGAATGGTGCCAGCGGCAGGTCCTGGCCGTTCAGCGCCTTGAGCGTCAGATCGTGAAATGCACTCATCTTGATTCCCCTCTCAGATTGCCGGTTGCCGCTGGGGCGAATTGCGCCCACTAAAAAGGCGCGCGACCAAGCCGTGCACCCGCCCGTGGGGGTAGGTCGGCTTGCTCGAGCGCCTGACGACTCTCAGAGCTTAGCTGAGAAATCAGTGGTGATGGCCACCTTCACCGTGGATGTGACGGTGAGCGATTTCTTCTTCGCTGGCGTCACGCACGTTGACCACCTTGACCTGGAAGTTCAGGCGCTGACCTGCCAGCGGGTGGTTGCCGTCGACGGTCACGTCGTCGCCGTCGATGTCGCGGATGGTGACGATCTGCATCTGGCCGTCCGGCGCCGAAGCATGGAACTGCATGCCGACTTCCAGTTGGTCGACACCTTCGAACATGCTGCGGTTCAGGGTGCTGACCAGCTCGGCCAGGTACTCGCCATAGGCGTCTTCCGGCTCGATGGCAACGGTCAGTTCGTCACCGGCCTGCTTGCCTTCCAGGGCTTTTTCCAGGCCCGGGATGATGTTGGCGGCACCGTGCAGGTAGACCAGTGGCGCGCCACCGGCGGAGCTGTCGATGGTCTCCCCGGCGTCGTTGGTCAGGGTATAGTCGATGGAGACTGCCTTGTTGGCGGCGATCAGCATGGGGCAAGACCTTTTGCAAAAGAATGTAGAGCGCACAAGTGTAACCAAGGCCTCGCCCGATTGCGAACGCGCGGCGGCTGGCGAACGGCCCATCAGTCGGATCATCGGCTTTCACCAGGACGAGGAAGGCCATTGGGTGGTCGAGCTGTCCTGCGGTCATACCCAGCACCTGCGCCACCAGCCGCCGTGGCAGGCGCGCCCCTGGGTGCTGGATGCGCACGAGCGCACCCGGCGCATCGGCCAGGCTTTTGCCTGCGGCTGGTGCGCGAACGGGGCCGATAGCGCTACCCTTGGCCGTTGATTCCTTGCACCGCTTATTCCGAGAAGCACGCATGCAGACATTTTTCATCGCGCCGACCGACTTTGGTGTCGGCCTGACATCCATCAGCCTCGGCCTGGTACGCGCCCTTGAGCGCGGCGGCCTGAAGGTGGGTTTCTTCAAGCCAATCGCCCAGCCGCATCCCGGCGATACCGGCCCCGAGCGCTCCAGCGAGCTGGTCGCGCGCACCCACGGCATCAAGCCACCCACGCCGCTGAGCCTGGCCCAGGTCGAGCGCATGCTGGGCGATGGCCAACTCGACGAACTGCTCGAAGAAATCATCCGCCTGTACCAGCAAGCCTGCGTCGGCAACGACGTGGTGGTGGTCGAGGGCATGGTGCCGACCCGTCTTGCCAGCTACGCGGCGCGGGTCAACCTGCACCTGGCCAAGAGCCTGGATGCCGAGGTGATCCTGGTCTCGGCACCGGAGAACGAGGTGCTCAGCGAGCTGTCCGGGCGCGTCGAGTTGCAGGCCCAGCTGTTCGGTGGCCCGCGTGATCCGAAGGTGCTCGGCGTCATTCTCAACAAGGTCCGTACCGACGAAAGCATGGCCGATTTCGCCACGCGCCTGCGCGAGCATTCGCCACTGCTGCGCGGCAACGACTTCCGCCTGCTCGGCTGCATCCCCTACCTGGCCGATCTCAACGCCCCGCGCACCCGCGATGTGGCCGAGTTGCTCGGCGCCCAGGTACTCAATGCCGGCGACTACGAACAGCGGCGGATGAACAAGATCATCATCTGCGCACGCACCGTGGCCAACACCGTGCCGTTGCTCAAGCCGGGCACCCTGGTGGTGACGCCCGGGGATCGCGACGACATCATCCTCGCCGTGAGCCTGGCAGCGATCAACGGCGTTCCACTGGCCGGGCTGCTGCTGACCAGCGACAGCAAGCCTGACCCGCGCATCCTCGAACTGTGCCGCGGCGCCCTGCAGGCCGGCCTGCCGATCCTTTCGGTGAGCACCGGCTCGTACGACACCGCCAACCAGCTCAACTCGCTGAACCGCGAGATCCCGGTGGACGACCGCGAGCGTGCCGAGTTCATCACCGACTTCGTCGCCAGCCACCTCGACGCCCACTGGTTGCACCAGCGTTGTGGCACGCCGCGAGAGATGCGCCTGTCGCCAGCGGTGTTCCGCTACCAGCTGATCCAGCGCGCGCAGCAGGCCAACAAGCGCATCGTCCTGCCCGAGGGCGCCGAACCGTTGCTGGTGCAGGCTGCCGCCATCTGCCAGGCGCGCGGCATCGCGCGCTGCGTGTTGCTGGCCAAGCCCGAGGAAGTCGAGGCGGTGGCCCGCGCCCAGGGCATTACCCTGCCGGCCGACCTGGAAATCCTCGACCCCGAGCTGATTCGCGCACGCTACGTCGAGCCGATGGTCGAGCTGCGCAAGAGCCGCAACCTCAACGCCCCGATGGCCGAGCAGCAGTTGGAGGATCCGGTGGTGATCGGCACCATGATGCTGGCACTGGATGAAGTCGACGGCCTGGTTTCAGGGCTGGTGCACTCCACCGCCAATACCATCCGCCCGGCCCTGCAACTGATCAAGACCGCGCCGGACTGCAGCCTGGTGTCGTCGGTATTTTTCATGCTGTTCCCCGAGCAGGTGCTGGTGTACGGCGACTGCATCATGAACCCGCACCCCAGCGCCGTGGAGCTGGCGGAGATCGCACGGCAAAGCGCCGAATCGGCGCAGGCCTTCGGGATTGCACCGCGCGTGGCGATGCTCAGTTATTCGAGCGACTCGGCGGCCAGTGACGAGGAAGTGGAGAAGGTGCGCGAAGCCACGCGCCTGGCGCAGCAGGCGGAACATGGCCTGCTGATCGACGGGCCGTTGCAGTACGACGCCGCAGCCAATCCGGAGATTGCCCGGCAGTTGGCACCGCACAGCCAGGTTGCGGGCCGCGCCACGGTGTTCGTGTTCCCGGACCTGAACACTGGCAACACCACGCACAAGGCGGTGCAACGCAGTGCCGACTGCGTAAGCCTTGGGCCGATGCTGCAGGGGCTGCGCAAGCCAGTGAACGACTTGCCGCGCGGTGCGCAGGTGGACGATATCGTGCACACCATCGCGTTGACGGCGATCCAGGCCAGTCACGTGCGCTGAAACGCATCGCGGGACAAGTCGGTGCGCCGACTTGTCCCGCGACAGGGCCGCAAAGCGGCTGGGTTAAAGGTCAGGGGTACTGCTGGACGGTGCCCTGCTGGTCATACTGCTGGCCAGGGATCGGCTTCAGGTTGACTTCGACGCGACGGTTCTGCGCCCGCCCATTGGCATCGGCGTTACTGGCGATCGGCTGGTCCGGGCCCATGCCTCGTACCGACACCCGCGAAGCATCGACACCCTGCGAGGTCAGGTAGGTGCTGACGGCCTGCGCGCGACGCTGCGACAGGTCCATGTTGTGCTGGCGGCTGCCGGTGCTGTCGGTGAAGCCAACCACTTCGATGGTGTTCTGGTTGAACTGCTTGAACGAGCTGGCGAGGTTGTTCAGCGGCGAGTAGAAGCTTGGGGCGATGTTCGCCGAATCGGTCGCGAAGGTGATGTTACCTGGCATGATCAGCTTGATCTGGTCCCCCTGGCGCTGCACTTCGACACCGGTGTTGGCCATCTGCGCACGCAGCTCGGCTTCCTGCTTGTCGGCATAGTAGCCATAACCGGCGGCGGCGGCGCCTACCGCAGCAGCGCCGATCAGCGCACCCTTGCCACGGTGGTTGTGGTCGATGGCCGCACCCGCGATGGCACCGGCCAGTGCACCCAGGCCACCGTACTTGGCAGTCTTGCTCATCCCTGTGGAGCCGCCCTGCGCCTGGCCCTGGTTGTCGTAGGGGTTCTGGCCGGCACAGCCGGTCATCAGGGCAGCAGCGGTAGCGACGATAATCAGACGACGCATGGTGAACATGGACAAGCTCCTGGTGAAATTCGAAAGTGCAGCGGATCGTATGCGGATCAGTGCCAGCCTTGGATTGCAGCGACGCGGAAAAATTCCATGAAACTTCACGCCCGCACGAACGGGTTCTCACGCATCTCTTCGCCGAGGCGAGTATCCGGACCATGGCCGGTCACCACGATCGCCTCTTCATCCAGGCGGTACAGCCGCTCCTTGATCGAACGAACGATAGCCCGTTGATCGCCCCCCCACAAATCGGTGCGCCCCACACCACGACGGAACAGGGTGTCGCCGGCAATCAGCAGCTTGTGCTCGGCAAACCAGAAACTCATCGAGCCCGGCGTATGCCCGGGCGTGTGCAGCGCAACGCCACAGCCGCAGGCCAGCGCTTCGTCATCGGCGAGCCAGCGGTCCGGGGCAGGTACCGGCGTGTAAGGCACACCGAACATCTGGCACTGCATTTCCAGGTTGTCCCACAGCGGCTGGTCGTCCTTGTGCAAGTGCAGGGTCGCACCGGTCAGCTCCTTGAGCCTGCCGGAAGCCAGGAAATGATCGAAGTGGGCGTGGGTATGGATGATGCTCACCAGCGTCAGGCCATGCTGTTGCAGGCGAGCGAGAATCTTCTGCTCGTCGCCCCCCGGATCGACGACGATGGCCTTCTTGCTGACCGGGTCGCCGATCAGCGTGCAGTTGCACTGCAGGGGGCCTACGGGAAAGGTTTCGCGGATCAGCGATACAGGGATAGGGGTCATGGGAGTCCAGCTCCAAGCGACTTCACGCTCATTCAAATAAGGTTTGTACGCGCGCCAGCGCATCATCAATGACAACGTCGGGAACAGACTCGATACGTCGGGCACCACGTGCCTCGAGATCCAGCGTACGCAACTGGTTGCACAACACCACGCCCTGGGTTCGCGTACCTGCCCCGCTGAGCGTGACTGCAAACCCGGCATGTCGGGCGAAATCCCCACCTTGAGTGATCGGGACTACCACCGCCAGGCCCGCGGCATTGTAGGCAGCCGGTGTGAGCACCAGAACCGGACGCATCGCACCTTGCTGCTCGCGTCCGACCACAGGCTCAAGATCGACTCGCACAATATCGCCCCTGGCGAATCCCACCCGCCTCATACCTCACGACCAACAGGACGAATGGCGTTCCACGCCGCGAGCTCATCCGGCTCGGGTGCATCGAGATCGCACTGGGCCATCAGCTCCTCAAGCTTGTACTTGGGTTTTGATCGGACGGGCTTGAGAACCAGCGACCCGGTGGCGGTATCCAGGCTGAGGACGGAGCCCACGCTCAGGCGCATCTGCTTGAGAATGGTCGATGGCAGGCGAATGGCAGCACTGTTGCCCCATTGTTGAATCTTGACTTCCATAAGTATCTCCAAAGGTAGATACATAGTAGAAACCCTCCAGATGATTGCAAGTAACTTGTAGAAACAACGTGTCTACATTGTCATCTGAAGCGCTGCTTTTGAAGTCATGAACTCGAGGTCAGGAGCTATCCCACAACGCAGTGGGAAGTGACACTCAAATAGCCAGAGTCAAGGCAAAAACAACCTGAACAACCCGCCACCCAGCGCACCACCGTTGGCGATTTCGATCCGCCCACGCACGCCGTTGCGCTCGTGCAGGGCGGCGATCCTGGCGGCGAAGTACAGGCCAAGGCCGGTGCTGCCGCTCTGCTGGTCGATGCCCTGCACGTAGTCCTGCTGACGCTCGAGCAAGCGCTGTGGATAACCGGCGCCATCATCGTTGACGCTGATCACCAACTGCTCGCCCTCCTCTTCGACGCTGATCAGCAGCGTGTGCCCGGCGTAGCGAATGGCGTTGGTCAGCACGTTGGCGACCACCGAGGCGACCAGTTCACGGTCGAAGAAGCCCAGCGGGCTTTCGGTGTCGATGCGCCAGGTCGCCAGCACGTCGCGGTGGCGGATGACTTCCTGTTGCGCCGCCAACTGGGCTTCGACGAAATCCTCGAGCTCGTGGTAGTCGGGGCAGATCGGCAACTGGTTGATGCCCAGCTTGTACAACCCCAGCAACTGCACCAGCATACCGTTGAGGTGGCGGAACTCGTGCTCCATCACCCCTTGTTCGCTGCCACTGCGGGACTGTTCGGGCAAACGCGCCAGCCACTGGTCGTGGGCCTGGATCAGGGCCGAAAGCGAGTTCTTCATGTCATGCACGGTGGAGGCGATCACCGTGGAAAAATCCAGCCCCTGCTCATCGCGGCTCATGCGCCGAACACTCGCACGTGCAGCTTGCGGTAGCGGTCGAAGCGGTTGTCGCTGGCGGGGATGCCGGCCACGCGGTTAAGGCAGTTGCGACATTCCTGCATAAGCGACTCCGACGGACTTTCGCCGCCGATACGCAGCAGCGCCTGGGCGGTATTGAGGGCGATACTGATGTTCTTCGGTTGCAACGACAGGGCCTTGCGGAACATCTCCAGAGCCTCGTTCAACTGGCCGCCCTGGTAACTGCGTACTCCCTGGCGGTTGAGATCCACGGCTTCGGTGACGGCGCCGAGCACGCTCGGGTCGTCAGTCACCTTGGCCACACTCTGCATCACTTTCGGGTCATCGCCATAGGTTTCCACGCAGCCCTTGAGGATCGAAGTCCCGGCCGACTCCTGGCCCAGCTCCTTGAGCTGCCTGGCCACGGTCAGTGCGGCATCGACCGAGAAGAACTGGTCCATCTTGTCCAGGCGCTGCATGGCCTGCTCGGTGAGCTTGGCCGCGGTTTCCGCATCGCCGGCCTGCTGCAGGCTGGCAGCCTTCATCAGCCGGGCGCGCACCTGCAGGCCCTGGTCCTCGGTGTTTTCCTTGGCGACTTCGCTGAGCACGGTATTGATCTCGACCCGCGTGCGCGCATCGAGGCCATTGCCGGCGTTCTTGTTCATCAGCGCCTGGACCAGGCCCAGGTTGCTCTCGGCGCTCTTGTAACGCGAGCTCTGCCCCTGGCTGACGGCATGCCGGTATGCCTTGGAGGCGCCTTCGTAGTCTTCGTTGTCCAGCGCCAGCTTGCCCAGCGCTGCTTGGCGACGCACCGCCAGCGGCGACAGGCGCACCGCCTCTTCGAGCATGTGCTGGGCACGCTTGTTGTCGCCCTTGGCCACCAGCACTGCGGCCAGCCCGTCGTACAGCCCAGGCATGATCGGGAAGGCTTTGAGCGCTTGCTCATAGACGCCCTGGGCCTGTTCGTACTGGCCACGCTTGTGCATCAGGCTGCCCAGCGCCGAATACACCCAAGGCTGCGGGCGGCTGGCAAGAATGTTGGTAAGAAACTTTTCCAGGTCGTCGAAGCGATTAAGGTCGCGCAACGCATCGGCCCGGTAGCGCAGGCACAACGGCGCGAAACGCGGATCCTGCTTGCACAGCTCGGCGCAGGCCGCCAGCACCTCGGCCGGGCGCCCGCGGTCCAGCGCCTGGAGGATCGGCTTGAGCAGGGTCTTGCGCTGCACCAGCTTTTCCAGCCGCTGCGCCAGGCCCAGGCGGTTGAACGGCTTGGTCAGATAGGCGTCCGGTTCATGCTCGATGGCGCTGAGGACGATCGACTGGCTGCTTTCGGCCGTGACCATGATGAACACACATTCATGGCTGATGAGCTTGTCCAGCAGCAGGTCCTCGAGCACCTGCTGGCCGTTCTTCTTGCCATCGCCCAGGTGGAAGTCCTGGAGAATGAAGTCATAGCGTTTCTGCGCGCACATCCGCAGGGCCTGCTCGCCGCTGTCGGCGGTGTCCACGTCGCGCACACCCAGCTCGCGCAGCATGGAGCGCGTCGAGGTGCGAAAGTCGGTGAAGTCGTCGACGATCAGAAAGCTTTTTTGCCCATACTGCAGCATCAACACGACCTGTATTGAGAAGAGGTGGAAAAAGACCTGCGGCGACTGTGCCCGGCGAATGCTGTATCGGCCGGGCGGCGGGAAAGATGAGACTGGGAAGTCAGCGCATGACAAGACAATGGCAACTAGCCACCATTTTAACTACAACGCGCTTTCTAGACCAGCAGGCCAAGCGATTTGGCCCGTGCCACGGCTTGCGTGCGGCGCTCGACGCCCAGCTTGCTGTTGATATGGCTGGCGTGGGTCTTGACGGTGTGCAGGGAGATGAACAGGCGCTCACTGATCTGCTGGTTGGAGCAGCCTTGGGCGATCAGTTCCAGTACCGCCAGCTCACGGCCACTGAGCGCCTCATTGCTGGCCACGGTGACAGGCGGAGTCTGCGGCAGGCGTGCCAGCAGTTCGGCCTGGACCGGGCACACGGGGCTGGCGGCGAGCTGCTCACGCAACCATATCGGGCGTTCTTCCAGCAACCGCTGGAAAGCATGCAAGGCACCGCCACGCGCGGCCTCAAGCGCTTTGCCCAGCAACTTGCCCGCTTCCTGTTCGCGCCCCTGCGCCAGCAACAGCTCAACCAACTGGCAGAGCGCGCTGACCGCCAGCATCATTCCACCACTGGCCTGCCCCTGCGCGACCAGCGCCCGCAAGCGCTGCTCGGCAGGCTCCGGTCGTGCCAGGGTACGTTCCAGCAACGCTTGTTGAAGCTCGATATGCAGTGGCAGCAATGGATGAAATTCCGGTGCCGCGGCCGGTTGCTCGCCGCCGTAGGTCTGCCCCAGGCGCAGCAGCCAGGACTCGGCAAGGTCGGTGCGGCCCTGGGCCAGCCAGAGCTCGCATTTCACCAGCGTGATCATGGCCAGATAGAAGATCGGCGGCACGTCCCAGATATGCATCAACCGCTCGGCCTCGGCGAGCTCCGCAAAGGCCTCGGCGAAGCGCCCGTCGCGCCCCTCCAGCGAGGCGATCACGCAATGGCCGATCAGCACGCTGATATCACGGCAGGCCCGTGCTTCGCTCAGCCCGGCGCGCAACCGCGCCCGCCCCTGGCCTGGTTGCAGGCGCGAGGCATACAGGTAGCCTTCGTAGAGAATCAACCGGGCGCGCACGGCGTACAGGCGCTGCCCCGACAACCCCTGCAGACGCTGCAACCCCTGACGCACCTCGTCCAGGGCGCGCAACACTTCGCCCCGGGCGTGCAACACCCTGGCGCGGTCGTAATGGGCCAGGGCCTCGAACAACGGATTGCCAACACGCTGGGCCAACTCCAGCGCCTCACGGTTCCAACCCCGTGCCCGCCAGAAATCACCGTCGGCAATGGCCAGGTTGGACAGCGTCGACAGGCACACCAGGCGCTGGCCATAGCGCTTGCAGGGCAGGCTCTGCAGGGCTTCCTCACAGTAGGCCAGGGTCCGCTCGCGATCGCCGCGGCCGCGTGCGATCACGCCGCTGAGCGCCAGCCACTGGGCGAGCATGGACTTCTGTGCGGTCGCCGAGGGCGCTGGCAGGAAACGGCTGAGATAGGCCGCCAGTTCTTCGGCTGCATCCAGCTGGCAGGCCAGGCCCAGTGCCCAGCTGTACAGCACGATCAGGCGTGGCGTGCTGATCAGCAGGCTGTCTGGCAGGTCCATCTTCCAGCGCAGCAGCATGCCGACGTTCTGTTCGGCCAACAGTTGCTCTTCGGAAAGGCTCTGCACCAGATCGGCGGCGACATCCAGAGAACCCGCACGCAAGGCCTGCTCCACCGCTTCATCGAGCAGCCCCTGGCGCTCGAACCAGCGGCAGGCACGCAGGTGCAGCGCCGCCGAAGGCTCGCTGGCCTGGCGACTGCGCAGCAGGTCGGAGAACAGGTGGTGGTAACGGAACCACCGACCGTGCTCATCCAGCGGCACCAGGAACACCTGGTGAGCCTGCAGGTATCGCAGGATCGCCGCACTGTCCTCGCGCTCGCGCAGGGCGTCGCACAGTTCGGTGCAGAAGCGCTCCTGGCAGGCGGTGTCGTAGAGGAAAGCCTGGACTTCTGCCGGGAGGATCTCGATGACCTCTTCGAGCAGGTAATCGCGGATCAGCCCTTCGCCACCGTGCAGCGCCTGGGGCAAGGCATGGTCCTCGCCCGACTCGCTGGTCGCCAGCTGCCAGAAACGCAACCCGGCGACCCAGCCATCGCTGCGCTGGATCAGGTTGTCCAGCGCCTGGCCACGCAGGCCGGTGGGCTGGCGGCCAATCACGGCAAGGGCTTCATCGGAGGTCAGGCGCAGGTCTTGTTCGTTGAGCTCAGTCAACTGGCGCGACAGGCGCAGCCGCGCCAGATGCCAGTCAGGGCGCTGGCGGCTGGTGACCAGCAATGCCAGGCCCGGGGGCAAATGGTTGAGGAAGAACTGCAGGCAGCGATCGAGAACCGGCCCCTGGGCAAGATGGTAGTCATCCAGCACCAGCAGCAGCGGCGTGTCGGCGTTCAGGTAGAGCGCCAGCTCGTCGAGCAGGCTGTCGAGCCACTCCTCGAAGGCGAACGGCTGATGGCGCTGGCGCATCTTCAGCAGCCCCATGGCCTGACCGCCCAATGCCGGGCAGAACTGCTGCAAGCCTTCGAGCAGGCGCTCGAGGAAACGACCGGGGTCGGCGTCGCGCTGGCTCAGGCCCAACCAGAGGCTGCGCCAGTGGCTGGGCAACTGCTGGCAGAACTCGATGGCCAGCGAACTCTTGCCGAACCCCGCCGGTGCGTTGACCAGCAGCAGCCGCCCATCCAGACCCGCTTCGAGACGCTGGCACAAGCGCGCGCGCAGCACATGCCCGTCCGGCAGCGGTGGCCGGAAGAAACGCCCGTCCAGCAGACCAAGGGCCTGGCTGGCGACTCCATGCGTACGGGACAAATCTGTCATGGCCGACTCGTTCTGGTTGGAAGATCACGGCGATACGGATTGTTGCGAGCCTAGCGGCTATTGCGACGCATTTGAAGATGATCAAAACGCTTGAGAAGGAAAAGACTACGACAAAAAGCAACAACACTGATGGACATCAGTGAGATCTATCGCACGGCATAGCACAGACCGCCCCAGAACGGGCGCAGAGGCTCAGCGAGGTTCGAGCCAGACCAGCGAAGCGAAACGCCCGCCCTGCGGGGTGCGCCGATAGGAGAAGAAACGCGGGTCGCTGACCGTGCAGAACCCTCCGCCATAGACGGCCGTCACGCCGCGCGCGGCCAGGCGGATACGCGCCAGGGCATAGATGTCGGCGATCAGTTTGTCGGGGCGTTGGCCCGCGACGAAGGCACTGGCGGCCTCTGGATGCACGGCGGTGAACGCATCGCGCACTTCCAGGCCCACTTCGAACGCCCGCGGGCCGATAGCCGGGCCCAGCCACACCAGCACCTCTTCAGGCGCCAGCGCCAGACGATCAAGGGTGGCTTCCAGCACGCCACCGGCCAGCCCGCGCCAGCCAGCATGTGCGGCCGCCACACGCGTACCGGCGCGATCGCAGAACAGCGCAGGCAAACAATCGGCGGTCATCACGGTACAGGCGATACCGGGCTGGTCGGTCCAGCTGGCATCCGCTTCGGCTACCACGGCCGGATCGGCGTCGGCCACGACCAGGCCATGCACTTGCTTGAGCCAGGCCGGCTGGATAGCGAACTCAGCGCCCAGGCGACGGCGGTTCTCGGCGACCGCTGCAGCATCGTCGCCCACGTGATCACCCAGGTTGAAGGTTTCGTAGGGGGGCAGGCTGACGCCGCCCTCTCGTGTAGTGACGCAAGCGCGAACCGAGGCCGGGGCCGGCCAGTCGGGGAAGATCAGCGATTGCGTCAGCTCGCTCATCCGATAAAGCTCTCGCGGTCCTGATCGAGCAGCGACAGCAGCCACATGAAGTCGTCCGGTAGAGGCGATTTCCACTCCATGCGCTCACCGGTCGTCGGATGATCCAGCGCCAGGAAGCGCGCGTGCAGGGCCTGGCGAGGGAAGTGCTTGACCGCCTCGACCATGGCCACGCTGGCGGCCGGCGGGATGCGGAAGCGACCGCCGTAGGTCTGGTCGCCCACCAGCGGGAATCCGACATGGGCCATGTGCACACGAATCTGGTGGGTACGCCCGGTCTCCAGCTTGACCCGCACGTGGGTGTGCGAACGGAAACGCTTGAGCACGCGATAGTGGCTGACCGCCGGCTTGCCGCCATCGGTGACCGCCATGCGCTGACGCATGCCGCCGTGGCGACCGATCGGTGCGTCGATCTTGCCACCGGCCGTCACCACGCCCACCACGATGCATTCATAGATGCGGCTGACCGAGCGTTTCTGCAACTGGTCGACGAGGTTGGTCTGCGCCTGCAGCGTCTTGGCGACCACCATCAGACCGGTGGTGTCCTTGTCCAGGCGGTGGACGATGCCGGCGCGCGGCACGTTGATGATATCCGGCACATGGTGCAGCAGGGCGTTGAGCAGGGTACCGCTGGCATGCCCGACAGCCGGGTGGACCACCAGCCCGGCAGGCTTGTTGATCACCAGGATCTGGTCGTCTTCATAGACGATGTCCAGCTCGATGTCCTCTGCCTCCCATTCACCCTGTGCCTCCTGTTCGGCCTCCAGGGCGAGAACGGAGCCGGTGTGGACGGTATCGCGCGGGCGCAGCACCGCACCATCGACGGTCAGGCGGCCTTCCTTGATCCACGAAGTCAGGCGCGAACGCGAGTACTCGTCGAACAATTGGGCGGCGACCTGGTCGAGGCGTTGGCCGCCCAGCTCGGACGGGACCTCTGCACTAAGTTGAATGATCTCGGACATGCTCGAATCGATGGGCTTACAGCCTTTGGTTTCGGCTGCGTGCTTGTGGTTAAATACGGCTTCTTTTGCCCCGGGGTTGGCCGGGGGCGCTCATCATAACAGGACGGCACCGCCCAAGACAGCGGCCGTCAAAGGACGCAAGCCGCCATGCAAGTGAAACACCTGCTGCTGATCGCCATCCTCGGGCTCACTGCTGCCTGTTCCTCGAACAAGGAAGTCATTGACGAGAACCTCAGCGAAGCCGAGTTGTACCAGCAGGCGCAGGCCGACCTGGACAACCACAGCTACACCAGTGCCGTGAACAAGCTCAAGGCCCTGGAATCGCGCTACCCATTCGGCCGCTACGCCGACCAGGCCCAGCTCGAGCTGATCTACGCCAACTACAAGAACACCGAGCCTGAGGCCGCGAAGTCCGCTGCCGAGCGCTTCATCCGCCTGCACCCGCAGCACCCGAACGTCGACTACGCCTATTATCTGAAAGGCCTGACCTCGTTCGACCAGGACCGCGGCCTGCTGGCGCGCTTCCTGCCGCTGGACATGACCAAGCGTGACCCGGGCGCGGCGCGCGACTCGTACAACGAGTTCGCCCAGCTCACCAGCCGCTTCCCCAACAGCCGTTACGCCCCGGACGCCAAGCAGCGCATGATCTACCTGCGCAACCTGCTGGCCTCCTACGAAATCCACGTCGCCGACTACTACCTGAGCCGTGAGGCTTACGTCGCCGCCGCCAACCGTGGCCGCTACGTGGTGGAGAACTTCCAGGAAACGCCATCGGTTGCCGACGGCCTGGCCGTGATGACCGAGGCCTACCAGAAAATGCACCTGGACGACCTGGCCGCCACCAGCCTGGAAACCCTCAAGCTCAACTACCCGAACCACCCGAGCCTGGTCGACGGCCAGTTCGTACCCAAGCAGGGCGAGTCCGACGGCCGCTCCTGGCTGTCCAAGGCCACCCTGGGCCTGATCGAGACCGACACGCCGCTGCCACCGGGTGAAACCCGCGCCAACCAGGACGTGGTCCGTCAGTTCAAGGACGCCCGTTCGGAAATGCCAGCCGACCTGCTGCCCAAAGACGAAAACGGCGACCCGATCCTGCCGGAAGGTCCGAAGGACGCCGAGGTGGATCGTTCCTGGTTCAGCTACCTGACCTTCGGTCTGTTCGACTGACAGATCGCGCAACGAGAAAGGGAGGCCCAGGCCTCCCTTTTTTCATGGCCGCGCCCTAGACTGTGGCCTCTTCATTCACGACAAGCTGGACACCATGGTTCGCCTACTCTTCTGGATCGCCCTGATCGCCGCCGCGTTCTGGCTGTGGCGCAAATTCAAGATCAGCCAGCAGTCACGTCCCGAGCCACGCCTCGAAGACCCCTTGACCATGGTGCGTTGCGCCCATTGCGGCGTACACCTGCCCAATGACCGGGCGCTCAAGCTCGGCAAGGACTGGTACTGCAGCCAGGCCCACCTCGAACAGGGTCCTGGCCGACAAGGCTGATCGCACAGAACGAGCTCTCCCTTGTGGGAAAGCGGGTTTGCCCGCGCCCACGGGGGGGCAGTTTCAGATTTTCGAGCCCGCCTCACTTATCCCTCCCCGACCCTTTCACTCCATTTGCGACCCCTGCTCCCCCGCCACCATTGACCCCTTCCAGCAAAACTCGCTAAATCCTATTTATCCGCATAAATATGAAAAATAGCGAAATGCTCAAACCCAAACGCAAGCGCCAGAAGCTCTCCGACGTCATCGTCGAATCGGTCAAGCGCTCGATCGTCACGGAGGCCCTGCGCCCAGGCGATCGCCTGCCCACCGAACGCGAGCTGATGGAGCACTTCGAATGCTCCAAAGGGACCGCCCGCGAGGCGCTCAAGGCCCTGGAGGTCGAAGGGCTGGTCAACACCCGCACCGGCCCTACCGGCGGCGCCTATCTCGCTGAAGTCGGCACCGAGCCCGCCAGTCGCGCGCTGCGCAACTACCTGCACTTCCAGCATCTGGACGGCGAACAGGTCTACCAGCTGCGCAAGGTCATCGAGGTCGAGCTGGCAGTGGCCGTGATGGGCCAGCTCAGCGACGCCGACTACGCTGCGCTGCAGGCCAACATCGACTTCTGCAGCACCCCGGAAGACAGCGAACAGGGCCAGCGCGAACAGCGCCTGGCGGAGATCGAATTCCACACCTTGCTGGCGCGCCGCTGCCCCAATCCACTGCTGCGCTTCATGGCGGTGTTCCTCAACGACCTGCTGCGCGACCTGGTGGTGCTGAAGAAGGCCTACCTGCCCAAGCGCCAGGCGTTCGCCGCTGCCAACATCGACTACCACAAGCAACTGTTGGTCGCCCTGCGCGCCAGCGACGAGAAGGCCGTGCGCCGGCTGATGCACGAACACATGTGCGACGCCGAACACCATATGACCGCGCTGGAGGGCGAGGTCGAACGCAACTTCCTGCTGGAGTTCGAACACCACCACTGATCCAGCCCGCACAGAGGCCTGCTCAAAGGCCCGGCCGTACCCGCTTTGCCATTGCCACTCCTGCCTAATAACCAGAACCAAGGAGTTATCCATGCAAAGACGTACCCTGCTCAAGGCAGGTCTTGCCCTGGGTGCCCTCGGCAGCCTCCCCCTGGGAGCGCAGCGGGCATTCGCCGAACAGCCGCTGGTCTTCTACGGGCTCAAGTCGATGTCCGGCGCCTTCGCCAGCTATGGCAAGTACGCCGACATGGGCTCGCGCCTGGCCATCGCCGAGCATCCGCAACTGCTGGGGCGGCCGCTGCAGTACAAGGTCATCGACACCGAAGGCAATGCCGGCAAGGCGGTGCGCAAGGTGCAGGAAGCCATCGGCCAGGACGGTGCGAGATTCTTCCAGGGCTGCACCCTGTCTTCGTCGGCCCTGGCCGTGTCCAAGGAAATCAACAAGGCCGGCGGCGTGTTCATGACCCCGGTCGGCGCCGACGAGATCACCGGCAAGGATTGCAATCTGTCGACATTCCGCTGGTCGGTCCCGACCTACGGCGCGATTCGCGAAACCCTGGTGCCGATGATTCGCCAGCTGCCGCAAGCCAAGCGCTGGTACACCATCACCCCGCAATACGTGTTCGGCGATGCGCTGCTGGACAATGCGCGCAAGGTTTTTGCCGAGTTCGGTGTCGAGCACATCGGCAACAGCTACCACTCACTGCAGGAGCAGGAGTTCTCCGGGTACCTGACCAATGCCATCGCCGCCAAGCCCGACGTGCTGGTGCTGCTGAACTTCGGCAGCCAGTCGTCCAACGCCCTGCGCCAGGCGGTCAATTTCGGGATCAAGGAGCGGATGAAGGTGCTGCTGGTCTGGTCGGCAGGGCTCGACCAGTTCCAGGAGCTGGGCAGCGACGTGCTCGAAGGGGTCTACCTGGGTGCCCAGTACTGGCATCAGGTGGATACGCCGCTGAACAAGGCACTGGTCGCCGCCACGCAGAAGGCCTACGGGATCAACCCCAACTATCCGCTGGCTGCCGACTACATCGGCACCAAGGTCATGCTCGACGCCATCGTCCAGGCGGGCACCTTCGACGGCGCCAGCGTCGCCAGGGCCTTGCAGGGCATGCGTTTCCAGGGCCCTACCGGCGAAGAGCTGATCCGCCCTGGTGATCACCAGGTACTCAAGGACTACTACCTGCTGCGCGGCAAGCCCCAGGGCCAGTTGCGCGACGAGGACGACCTGGCTGAAGTCATCAGTTCGGGCCGCTCGTTCGTCGAGGTCGATCACACCGGTTGCGCCTTGGCCTGAGGCTACGGCGCCAGTCAAACACACCTGTACAGGCAGCCGCGCCGCGCGCTGTCGAGGGCACGCTCATGCTCGAATTGTACCTGTTCCAACTGCTCAACGGCCTGGGCCTGGGGATGATCTACTTCCTCATCGCCGTGGGCCTGACGATCATTTTCGGCCTGCTCAACTTCGTCAACTTCGCCCATGGGGCGTTCTTCCTGCTCGGCGCCTACCTGTGCTACACCGCCGTGGCCCTGACCGGCAACTTCTGGCTGGCACTGCTGATCGCACCGTTGGTCGTGGCAGCGCTGGCCTGGGCGGTCGAGCGCCTGCTGATCAAGCGCATCTACCACCTGCCGCACACCTTCCAGATCCTGGTCACCCTGGGCATCGCGCTGATCATCCAGGAAGCCTCGGTACTGATCTGGGGGCCGGTGGGCAAGAACATCGCCGTACCGCCGGAGCTTCGTGGCGTGATCATTCTGGGCGACTTCATCTACCCCTACTACCGCCTGTTCCTGATCGGCTTCGCCGCGCTGATCGGCCTGGCCCTGTGGCTGCTGCTCGAACGCACGCGTTTCGGCGCCCTGGTACGCGCCGGCAGTGAAAGCACCGAAACCGTGTCGCTGCTGGGCACCAACATCTTCCGCCTCTTCTCCCTGACCTTTGCCCTCGGCGTGGGTCTGGCCGGTGTCGCCGGGGTGCTGTTCGCGCCGTTGCGTGGTGCCCAGCCCTTCGTCGGCCCGGAGATCCTCGGCATCGCCTTCGTGGTGGTGGTGATCGGCGGCATGGGTTCGTTCGGCGGCGCGCTGGTCGGTGGACTGCTGGTCGGCGTGGTGCAAAGCATGATGACCAGCCTCTGGCCGCAAGGCGCCAGCCTGATGATCTACGGGGCGATGGCCGCGGTGATCCTGGTCCGTCCCTATGGCCTGTTCGGGAGAGCATGATTGATGAGCGAGAAGAATCCACTACCGGCCGGGCCGCGCACGCCCGTCCTGCTGTTGCTGGTGGTCGCCAGCCTGGTGCTGCTGCCGCTGGTGCTGCCCTCGGCCACGCTGGCCACCGAGATCCTGATCTTTGCCCTGGCGGCGCTCGCCTGCAACCTGCTGTTGGGCTACACCGGCCTGCTGTCATTCGGCCAGGGCATTTTCTTCGGCGTGGGTGCCTATGGCGCGGCACTGCTGATGATCCACCTGAAATGGGGACTGTTCGCCGCGCTGCTGGGCGCTGCGGTATTCGGTGCGTTGCTGGCGCTGCTGGTCGGCGCACTGGCGATCCGGCGCAAGGGCATCTACTTCGTCATGCTGACCCTGGCCTTCAGCCAGATGGCGTACTTCCTGGCCTACACCCTCAGCGGCTGGACCGGTGGCGACAATGGCCTGCTCGACGTGCCACGGCCGAATGTCGAAGTCTTCGGCCACGTGCTGGTCGACCTGGGCAACCCTCGGCACTTCTATGCCTTCGTCGCCCTGCTGTTCCTGCTGATTTTCGCCTTCGCCCTGCGGGTGATCCGCTCGCCCTTTGGCAGCACCTTGCTGGCGATCCGCGAGAACGAGACCCGCGCGGCGGCGATCGGCTACGACACCCGCCACTTCAAGATCCTGGTGTTCATGCTGTCCGGCGCCATCACCGGTATCGCCGGGGCGCTGTACGCCATGCTGCTGCACTTTGCGCCGCTATCGAACATCGACCTGATGATGAGCGAGAACATCCTGATCATGACCATCATCGGCGGCACCGGCTCGCTGTTCGGCTCGCTGCTGGGGGCCGGCGCCATCGTGGTGCTGGGCGATGTGCTGTCGGAGCTGTGGCCACGCTGGCTGATGCTGCTCGGGCTCATCCTGATCCTGGTGGTGGTGTTCATGCGTGGCGGCCTGTGGGGCGGCCTGGCCGAGCTGGGCAAGCGCCTGCGTCCGGGGCGTGCGTTGTCGACCAAGACCAAGGAGACCTTGTGATGAGCGAGTTCCTGCTGGAAACCCGCAACCTGGAGCTGGCCTACGGGCCGTTCCGCGCAGTCGGCGGTGTCGACCTGAAAGTCCGGCCTGGCACCATCCACACGGTCATCGGCCCCAATGGCGCCGGCAAGACCAGCCTGTTCCACTGCCTGACCGGCGAACGCCAGGCTACCGCCGGCAGCATCCTGTTCAATGGCCGCGACATCGTCCGCAAGCCCTCCCATGGCCGCGTTGCCCTGGGCATGGCGCGCTCGTTCCAGCTCACCAGCCTGTTCCAGAACCTCTCGGTGCGCGAGAACCTGCGCCTGGCCGCCCAGGGCCGCGACGGCCTGGGTGCGCTGAACTTCTGGCGCAGCGTCGAGCACAAGCGCAGCCACTGGGACACCGCCGACCAGGTGCTCGAGCGCCTGAAACTCACAGGCCGTGCCGACACCCTCGCCGGCGAACTCTCCCATGGCCAGCAGCGCGTACTGGAAGTCGGCATGTCGATCTGCGCCAAGCCGAGCCTGCTGATGCTCGACGAGCCCACCTCCGGCATGGGCATCGACGACATCCCGCTGATGACCGAACTGATCAGCGATCTGGGCCGCGACCACACCGTGCTGCTGATCGAACACAACATGAGCATCGTCATGTCGATCAGCCAGCGCATCACCGTCATGAGCCACGGCCAGATCCTGGTCGAGGGCACACCGGATTTCGTACGCAACGACGAACGCGTGCGCACCGCCTACCTTGGAGAGGCCGCCTGATGCTCAACGTCGACTCGATTCATTCCTACTACGACAAAAGCCACGTGCTCGAAGGCGTCTCCCTGCAGGTCGGCGCCGGGGAACTGGTGACCCTGCTCGGGCGTAACGGCGCTGGCAAGACCACTACCTTGCGCAGCATCCTCGGCATTGTCCAACCTCGCCAGGGCCAGATCAGCTTTGATGGTCAGCCCCTGGTCGGCCGCGAAATCTTCGATATCGCCCGCCGGGGCATCGCTCTGGTGCCGGAACATCGCGGCATCTTCCGCCAGCTCAGTGTCGAGGAAAACCTGAAGATCGCCACGCGCAAGGAGAGCCGCTGGCAGTTGCGCGACGTCTACGCGATGTTCCCGCGCCTGGAAGAGCGCCGCCGTAACGGCGGCTTCGCGCTGTCGGGCGGCGAGCAGCAGATGCTGGCGATCGCCCGCGCCCTGCTCAACGGCCCGCGCCTGCTGATCCTCGATGAGCCGACCGAGGGGCTGGCGCCGGTAATCGTCGACGAGCTGGTGAAGATCCTGCGGCGAATCAAGGACGAAGGCCTGTCGATCCTGCTGGTGGAGCAGAACCTGATGGTCTGCGATGCCTTGGCCGACCGTCACTACGTGCTCGAACAGGGCCGCGTGGCCTACCAGGGCAGCGCCGCACAGTTTCGCGACGACCCGAGCATCAAGAACCGTTACCTGGCGCTGAGTGCCTGATTTCAGGCCTTGCTCTGTATCGGCCTCTTCGCGGGCAAGCCCGCTCCCACTGGGATATCGCCACGCGCCCCCCGCGAAGAAGGCCTAAATCTGCTACAGGAGAGACGCACCATGAACACCCGCATCGATCCCTCGCAACACCTGCTCGGCCAGGGCGCCCTGGTCAATCGCGAGCGCCTCTGGCAATCGCTGATGGACCTGGCCCGGCTCGGTGCCACGGCCAAGGGCGGTGTATGCCGCCTGGCGCTGACCGATCTCGACCGCCAGGCCCGCGACCTGTTCGTGCACTGGTGCGAAGAGGCTGGCTGCACGGTCAGTGTCGACGCCATCGGCAACATCTTCGCCCGCCGCGCAGGACGCAACCCCGCACTGGCGCCGGTCATGACCGGCAGCCATATCGATACCCAACCCACCGGCGGCAAGTTCGACGGCTGCTACGGCGTCATGGCCGGGCTCGAAGTGGTGCGCACACTCAATGACCTTGGCCTGCAGACCGAGGCCCCGCTGGAAGTGGTGGTGTGGACCAACGAAGAAGGCTCGCGCTTCCCACCGTGCATGATGGGATCGGGGGTGTTTGCCGGCAAGTTCGGTCTGCAGGAGACCCTCGACAAGGTCGACGAACAGGGCCTTTCGGTGGGCGCGGAGCTTCAGCGCATCGGTTACGCCGGCCCGCGGGTGCCCACCGGGCATCCGGTCGGCGCCTATTTCGAAGCGCATATCGAGCAGGGGCCTGTGCTGGAGGATCAGCGCACCACCATCGGTGTGGTTCAGGGCTGCCTGGGCCAAAAGTGGTTCGACCTGGTGTTCACTGGCGTCGAGGCCCATGCAGGCCCGACGCCGATGCACCTGCGCAAGGATGCGCTGGTGGGCGCTGCCGAGGTGGTGGCCGCAGTCAACCGCGTGGCCCACGCCCACCAGCCACATGCCTGCGGCACCGTCGGCTGCCTGAACGTGCACCCCGGTTCGCGCAACGTGATTCCCGGCCAGGTGCAGATGACCCTCGACCTGCGCCACCTCGACCCCGCCCACCTGGATGCGATGGTCGCCGAGGTGCGCGAGGTGATCGAGGCCAGTGCCGCCCGCCATGGCCTGAGTTTCGAGCTGGCCCCCACCGCCGACTTCCCTCCGTTGTACTTCGCCGAGCAATGCGTCGATGCGGTACGCCAGGGTGCGCGCGAATTGGGCTTGAGCCACATGGACATCGTCAGTGGCGCTGGCCACGATGCGATCTTCCTCGCCGAACTGGGCCCGGCCGGGATGATCTTCGTGCCGTGTGAAGGCGGCATCAGCCACAACGAAATCGAGAACGCCGCGCCGCAGGACCTGGCAGACGGCTGCGATGTGCTGCTGCGCGCCATGGTCCAGGCCGCCAACCCGGGAGCCCATTGAGATGACAGGCAAGACCGCCATCGGTGAATTCAGTGCCACCGAGCTGCTCGAACTGTACCGCAGCCGCCAGTTGTCCCCCCTCGAAGTGATCGACGACGTGCTGGCCCGCATCGACCTGCACAACCCCGCCGTCAACGCCTACTGCCATGTCGACGGCGAAGGTGCACGCGCCGCTGCCCGCGCCAGCGAACGCCGCTGGCAGCGTGGCGAGCCGTGCGGACGCCTGGACGGATTGCCCACGTCGATCAAGGACCTGACCTTGACCCGCGGCATGCCGACCCGCAAAGGCTCACGCACCAGCTCAGGCGTCGGACCATGGGAAGTCGATGCGCCCTTCAGCGCCTTCATGCGCGAGGCCGGCGCCGTGCTGGTGGGCAAGACCACCACGCCGGAGTTCGGCTGGAAAGGGGTCACCGACAACCCGTTGTACGGCATCACCCGCAACCCTTGGGATACCCGCCTGACCGCGGGCGGGTCGTCTGGCGGTGCGGCAGCAGCAGCGGCGCTCAACCTCGGCGTGCTGCACCAGGGCAGCGATGCCGGTGGCTCGATTCGAATCCCCTGCGCCTTCACCGGCACCTTCGGCATCAAGCCGACCTTCGGCTACGTACCGCAGTGGCCAGCAAGCGCCATGACCGTGCTGTCGCACCTAGGGCCGATGACCCGTACGGTGGATGACGCCGTGCTGATGCTCGACTGCGTAGCCCGCCCCGACCCCCGCGACGGCCTGGCCGGAGCCCCACGCCAGTCGCCCTGGCTGGACGACTCGACAGACCTGCGCGGCCTGCGTATCGCCTACAGCGCCGACTTCGGCTACATACAGGTCGATCCGCAGATCCAGGCACTGGTGACCCAAGCCGTGCAACGCCTGGCGCGCCTGGGGGCGACGGTGGAGGAAGTCGATCCAGGGTTCAGCGACCCGCTGCAGACCTTCAATACCCTGTGGTTCGCGGGCGCGGCACGCTTGGCCAGTGGACTGAGCGAGGCACAACGGGACTTGCTCGACCCGGGCCTGCGCGGGATCGCCGAGCAGGGGGCTGGCATCAGCCTGGCCGATTACACCCAGGCACTGGAAGCACGTGCCGAGCTGATCGCGCAGATGAACGCCTTCCACCAGCGTCATGACGTGCTGCTTTCACCGATGCTGCCGCTGGTCGCATTCGAAGCCGGGCACAACGTGCCGCCAGGGTCGGGCATGACGCAGTGGATGGAATGGACGCCCTTCAGCTACCCGTTCAACCTGACCCAGCAGCCTGCGGCGTCGGTCCCCTGCGGCTTCACCCGCGAGGGGTTGCCGGTGGGGCTGCAAGTAGTGGGCGCGCGCTTTGCCGATGAACAGGTGCTCAGGGTGTGCAAGGTGTACGAACAGCATTACCCGAGTCGGCACCTGCAGGCGCCGCAGCGGCACTGAGGGTTGTGTAAGACACGCAGCGGCCTTGCGCGACCCGAGGCCGCTGCGTGTTTTCAGCCCAGACGCCCGGCCGGGGCGTAGGGCGCAGGATCGATGATCGGCTCGGCGCCGGTCAGCAGGTCGGTAAACAACTGGCACGAAGCAGGCGCCAGCACCAGACCGTTGCGGTAATGCCCGCAGTTGAGCCACAGCCCGGCGTGCCCAGGCACCGGCCCGATGTAGGGAATACCTTCAGGCGAGCCCGGTCGCAGCCCGGCCCAATGCCCAACGACTGGTGCGTCCTTCAGTTGCGGCAACAGTTCGATCGCCGAAGCCCGCAGGCTTTGCAGCGCAACCTCGGTCGGGGTCTTGTCGTAGCCCTCATGCTCAAGCGTGCTGCCCACCAGGATATGCCCGTCACGCCGCGGAATCGCATAGCGCCCCTTGGCCAGTACCATGCTCGGCAGAAAGTCGGCATCGCACTTGAACAGGATCATCTGGCCCTTTACCGGCTCCACCGGCAACTCCAGCCCGAGGGTGCGCAACAGGTCGCCACTCCAGGCACCGGCACTGAGCACCACTTCGTCGGCGGCCAGTACGCCTTCATCCGTCAGCACGCCGGTCACGCGCCCGCCTTTCTGGGCGAAACCGCTGATCTGGCAGTGTTCGCGCAGGCTGACGTTGGGCAGTGCCAGCAACGCGGCTTTCAGCGACTTCACCAGGCGCGGGTTGCGTACGTTGGCCACACCGGCCATGTAGATAGCGTGCTGATAGCCTGGGCCGAGCACCGGCACTGCGTCATAGGCCGCAGAGATGTCGACGGCGCTCAAGGGACGTTGTTCGCGTGCAGCCCAGGCCAGGGCCTGGGCTTCATCGTCGAGGTCGAGCCAGTACAAACCGGTGGTGTGCACTTCAGGATCGACGCCCGTGCTGGCGAACAGTCGCTCGCCCAACTGTGGATAGAAATCCTGCGACCAATGCGCCAGGGCGGTCACCGCCGGGCTGTAGCGCCACGGATACAGGGGCGAGACGATACCCCCGCCGGCCCAGGACGACTCACGACCGACCTCGCCCTGGTCGCACACCACTACACGGTCAACCTTTGCGGCCAGGTTGAAGGCAGTCAGCAGACCGATCACCCCGCCACCGACAATCACTACGTGCTTGCTCATCTGTCGATCCAACACCTGAAGTAAAAACGCCTCACCAACAATCCGCCTCATCCAGCGCCCCAGGATTCGCACGCACACCGGCCTGGTCAAGCTGGTAGTCGCCACAGCGATCACGCGCCATCAGCCCCTGGGGCTGACGCTCGGCCAGCAGCCGATACTGGCCGTGCTCGCGCCAGGCTCGCAGGCGGTAGAAACGGCTACCCTCAGGCAGCGGTGTCTGCCACTGCTCGCTGTCGGCATACTGGCCGGTACGGGCGTAGTGGTATTGCAGACGCTGGGCAGTATCGTGCAGCAGGCCGACCGCTTCGCCGCGCGCGGCACGCCGAAGCTGGTCGCTGTAGCTGGGATAGGCAACGCTCGCCAGAATGCCGGTCACGGCCACGACAAGCAACAGCTCCATAAGGCTAAGGCCACGTTGCATCTCAAGACTCCCTGAATCGCTGGCGCCAGGCGATACGCCGGGGTGCCTGGGCCTGTCCGGGCTCGACCGCATAGATCGCCTCCAGTACCTGCCGTGCGCGGGCCTGACGGCTTACCGCAGTGATCCGGAACAAGACCACCCTCGCCCCTTCCGGCATGTGCGCAGCGCGGGTGCTCACCCCCAGTTGCTGCACCAGAAAGAAACCGTGCTCGCTGGCCTGCCACGGTGGCTGCCCATCGATCAGGTCATGGGGTGCGGGCGGCGGGACGCACACCTGGCAGGGCGAGGGGGGCGCCAGGGCAAGCTGCAGCGCGCCCGCCAGCAGGCTCGCCTCGGCCTCTTCAAAGGCGCGCGCCGCCGCCAGCGCGCTGCCCGCCAACGCCATCTGCTGCAGCGTGTCACGCAGGGCCGAGATGGAGAACAGACCCAGCAGCAGGCTCAGCACCAGGGCCAGCAGCAAGACCATTCCGCGCTGGGCGCTCATGACGATGGCAACCGGTTGCGCAGGGCAACGCTCAGCGCGTAGTTTCGCTCGACGCCCAGCACAGGATCGCCAAGGGTCAACTGCAGGTCCACGCGCTCCCCGTCATTGCCCACGACACGGGTGACACGAAAAGCACGCACATTGTCGATGAGCACGGCATTCATGCCGCCGCCGCTGAGCATCAGGCCGTCGCCTTGAAAGCGGTAGGTCTGCCGCCGCACCGGGAACGCCAGCGTAGTGCCGCTACCGGCCTGGCGTGCCGGATGAACCTCGGCCCAGGTGAGGCAATCGGTGAGCAGCGTCCAATCCGGGTTGCCTCCTGCCCCTCGCACGTCGGCCGTCACCAGGCTGAGCGTGACCTCGCGGCCATCGCCGGCATGGGATATCTGCAACGGCTGGGCGAAGGCCTGTGCAGCAGAGGGGTCGATGAACTCGATGGCTTCGGGTGCCAGGCAGCCGAACATGCCGGTCATGCGAATGTCCTGCGCCAGCCGCTGAAAGGCGAGCGAGGCGTCATCCTGCATCCGCGACAGCGCGCCTTGCACGCGCCAGGCTTGCTGGGCCGACACCAGAGCTTGCCCCGCAGCGGCCAGCAGCATCAAGCCCAAGGCCAGTGCCAGCAGGGCCTCCAACAGGCCGAAGCCTCGTTGTCGAGGCGTCATGGCAGCACCCTGCCCTGCAGAGCGATGACCTGCGCCTCGCTGCTGCGTGGGTCATGCCAGCGAATCTCCAGCTGCAACCACTCTCCCGCCACGACCGCCCGCCCCTCACCGCGCTCGTCCAGCAATGAACCTGTCAGGGCGCGCCAGCCGTGCAGCGCCTCGGGTTCAAGCGTACCGCTCGCCCTCACACGCTCGAACAACAGGTGCGCCAACTGCACGGCCTGTGCATCGCGCCGCGCGCCCTCGCCGGCCTGCACTGCGCGTATCTGCGATGCCGCCGCGGCGAACAAGCCGAGCGACAGCACCAGCACTGCCAACACCACTTCCAGCAAGGTCATGCCCTGCTCCCTGTGCACCATGGTTTCGCCTCCTGCGAAATTTCCCGCCAAGCCTGATCGGCCTGGCTGACTGGACCTCCTGGTCCGCAGCACCGAAGCTACAGCGAAGCACTTCCAGGGAGGAATGCACGATGCGGCAACAGGGAGTAACACTGATACAAATGATGAGCGTACTGGCCATGGTCGCGCTTCTGACACAGCTCGCGGCACCGGCCTACGCCAACTTGACCGAAGACCTTCGCCAGGCCGCAGCCGCCCGTGACCTGGCACAGAGCCTGCGAAGCGCACGTGGCGACGCATTGCTGCAGAACCGGAGCGTTGTGGTGCAACCACTGGAGGGGGATTGGGGGAAGGGTTGGCAAACAGTGCTGGAAGGCAACCAACAACTGCTGCGCGAACATCGGCTGGGCCGACCCATGAGGATCGCTGCCAACCTGGAAAAACTGAGGTTCAGTGGCCTGGGTGTCCCGCTGCGCGACAATGGCGCATTTTCCGGCGGCACCTTGCAGATCTGCCAACGTGCGCAGGGCAGCAGTCAGCATCGGGTCGTTGTCGCACCTAGCGGGCGAGTCAGCCTGCGCAGCGGGGCGAGCGAAGCGCCGCGCTGCGTAGGCCCCTGATCAGATCAGCGAGCGAACCCGCAGCTCCTTGGGCATCGAGAAGGTGATGTTCTCTTCACGCCCATCGAGCTCCTCAGCGCCCGTAGCGCCCCAGGCCTTGAGCTGCTCGATCACCCCACGCACCAGCACCTCGGGCGCAGAAGCGCCTGCGGTGATGCCGATGCGCTGGACGCCGTCGAACCAGGCACGCTGCAGGTCTTCGGCACCGTCGATCAGGTAGGCCGGCGTGCTCATGCGTTCGGCCAGTTCGCGCAGACGGTTGGAGTTGGAGCTGTTCGGGCTGCCGACCACCAGCACCACATCACACTCATCGGCCAGTTGCTTGACCGCATCCTGACGGTTCTGGGTGGCGTAGCAGATATCATCCTTGCGCGGACCACCAATATTCGGGAAGCGTGCACGCAGGGCATCGATGACGCGACTGGTGTCGTCCATCGACAGCGTGGTCTGGGTGACGAACGCCAGGTGGTCAGGATCGCGGACCTGCAGGGTGGCGACATCCTTTTCGTCCTCGACGAGGTAGATGGCGCCGCCATTGCTGGCGTCATACTGGCCCATGGTGCCTTCGACTTCCGGGTGTCCGGCATGGCCGATGAGAATGCATTCACGGCCATCACGGCTGTACTTGGCCACCTCGATGTGCACCTTGGTCACCAGCGGACAGGTGGCGTCGAACACCTTCAGGCCACGACCGGCCGCTTCCTGGCGCACGGCTTGCGAGACGCCGTGGGCACTGAAGATGACGATCACATCGTCCGGGACCTGATCCAGCTCTTCGACGAAGATCGCGCCGCGGTTGCGCAGGTCCTCGACGACGAACTTGTTGTGCACCACTTCGTGGCGCACGTAGATCGGCGGCCCGAAAACTTCCAGGGCACGGTTGACGATCTCGATCGCCCGGTCCACACCCGCGCAGAAGCCACGCGGGTTGGCGAGTTTGATTTGCATGCTCGGCTCCAGGCTCACAGCGCCTTCACGTCGAGGATCTTGACCTCGAAGTTCAGGGTCTTGCCAGCCAGCGGATGGTTGAAGTCAATGGTCACCTGGTTGTCATCGAAGGCTTTCACCACACCCGGAAGCTCGGTGTTGGCGGCATCGTTGAAGATCACCAGCAGGCCCTCTGACAGCTCCATGCCGTCGAACTGCGAACGGGGCATCACCTGCACGTTCTGCGGGTTGGGCTGACCGAAGGCGTTCTCAGGGGTGATGGTCAGCTTGCGCTCGTCGCCGGCCTTGAAGCCGAACAGTGCAGTCTCGAAGCCCGGCAGCAGGTTGCCATCGCCGACCTTGAACACGGCGGGTGCCTTGTCGAAGGTGCTGTCGACGGTGTCGCCGTTTTCCAGGTGCAGCGCGAAGTGCAGGGTGACTTCGGTGTTCTGGCCGATACGGGTCTCAGTCATGGACCGGCTCCTCGGTTTTCTTGCTCTTGAACATGTCCAGCGCCAGCATCACCGCACCGACGGTAATCGCACTGTCGGCCAGGTTGAAGGCCGGGAAGTAGTGGGTGTTGCGCCAGTGGACGAGGATGAAGTCGACCACATGCCCCAGCACGACGCGGTCCCACAGGTTGCCGATGGCACCACCCAGCACCAGGGCCAGCGCGACCGCCAGCCAGGTCTCGTTGCGCCCCAGGCGCTTGAGCCAGACCACCAGTACGGCGCTGACCACCACGGCGATCAGGGCAAACAACCAGCGCTGCCAGCCCGAGCTGTCGGCCAGGAAACTGAAGGCCGCGCCCGTGTTGTAGGCCAAGGTCCAGCTGAAGTAGTCGGGAATGACCACGATCTGCTGGTACATGGTCAGGGCGTTGTCGAAATACAGCTTGGTGGCCTGGTCGAGGACCAGGACCACCAGGCTCAGCCAGAGCCAGGCAAGGCGCCCGAAGCGCCCCGCTGCAGGATTAGGCATAGTGGCGCACCTCACCGTTGCCGCTGATGTTGTCGACGCAGCGAGCGCAGATCTCCGGATGTTCCGGGTGGCTGCCGACGTCGGCGCGGAAGTGCCAGCAACGGCCGCACTTGGCGTGGCCGGACTTGACCACTTTCAGCTTGAGGCCTTCGACTTCGGTTGTCACCGCCTCGGCCGGCGCCTGGACGAACGGCACCACGCTGGCGGCAGAGGTGATCAGCACGAAGCGCAACTCGTCGCCCAGCTTGGCCAGGTCGGCGCTCAGGCCTTCCTCGGCGAAGAGCGTGACTTCGGCTTGCAGGTTGCCACCGATGACCTTGGCCACGCGCTGGTTCTCCAGCTCCTTGTTGACCGCCGCCTTGACCGCCATGATGCGGTCCCAGTAGGCGCGATCCAGCTCGCTGTCCTGTGGCAGCTCGCTCAGGCCCTGGTACCAGGTGTTGAGCATGACCGACTCGTTGCGCTCGCCCGGCAGGTACTGCCAGATCTCGTCGGCGGTGAAGGCCAGGATCGGCGCGATCCAGCGCACCAGCGCCTCGCTGATGTGGTACAGCGCGGTCTGGCAGGAGCGGCGCGCAACGCTGTTGGCGCCGGTGGTGTACTGGCGGTCCTTGATGATGTCGAGGTAGAAGCCGCCCAGCTCCTGCACGCAGAAGTTGTGCACCTTGGAGTAGACGTTCCAGAACCGGTACTCGGCGTAGTTCTCTTCGAGCTCACGCTGCAGCAGCAGGGTGCGATCGACCGCCCAGCGGTCCAGAGCCAGCATGTCTTCGGCCGGCAACAGGTCGCGCGCCGGATCGAAGCCGGACAGATTGGAGAGCAGGAAGCGCGCGGTGTTGCGGATACGCCGGTAGGCGTCGGCGCTGCGCTGCAGGATCTGCTCGGAAACGGCCATCTCGCCGGAGTAATCGGTGGCGGAAACCCACAGGCGCAGGATGTCGGCGCCCAAGGTGTTGTTGACCTTTTCCGGCTCGATGGTGTTACCCAGCGACTTGGACATCTTGCGGCCGTTCTCGTCCACGGTGAAACCGTGGGTCAGCAGCTCGCGGTACGGCGCGTGGCCGTCGATGGCGCAACCGGTCAGCAGGGAGGAGTGGAACCAGCCGCGGTGCTGGTCGGAACCTTCCAGGTACAGGTCGGCGCGCGGGCCGGTGGTATGGCCGATGTCGTGCGAGCCACGCAGCACGTGCCAGTGAGTGGTACCGGAGTCGAACCAGACGTCGAGGGTGTCGGCGATCTTGTCGTACTGGCCGGCCTCGTCACCCAGCAGCTCCTTGGCGTCGAGCTTGAACCAGGCCTCGATGCCTTGTTTCTCGACGCGCTTGGCCACTTCTTCCATCAGCTCGACGGTGCGAGGGTGCAGCTCGCCGGTCTGTTTGTCGAGGAAGAACGGGATAGGTACGCCCCAGTTGCGCTGACGCGAGATGCACCAGTCAGGACGGTTGGCGATCATCGCGTGCAGGCGAGCCTGGCCCCAGGACGGCACGAACTTGGTGTCTTCGATGGCCTTGAGCGCACGCTCACGCAGGTTTTCACCGTTGTTGGGCTGCTTGTCCATGCCAACGAACCACTGTGCGGTGGCGCGGTAGATCAACGGGGTCTTGTGGCGCCAGCAGTGCATGTAGCTGTGGCTGATGGTTTCGGTGTGCAGCAGCGCACCGACTTCCTGCAGCTTCTCGACGATGGCCGGATTGGCCTTCCAGATGAACTGGCCACCGAAGAACTCCAGCGATGGCGCGTACACGCCGTTGCTCTGCACGGGCGTGAGAATGTCGTCGTTGACCATGCCGTAGCGCTTGCAGGTGACGAAGTCGTCCTCACCGTAGGCCGGCGCGGAGTGGACCACGCCAGTACCGGCGCCCAGCTCGACGTACTCGGCCAGGTAGATGGGCGACAGGCGCTCGTAGAACGGGTGGCGGAAATTGATCAGTTCCAGCGCCTTGCCTGGCGCGGTGGCCACTACCGAGCCTTCCAGCGCGTAACGCTTCAGGCACGACTCGACCAGTTCTTCGGCCAGCACCAGCAGGCGCTCGCCGGTATCGACCAGGGCGTAGTTGAAGTCCGGGTGGATGTTCAGCGCCTGGTTGGCCGGAATGGTCCAGGGGGTGGTGGTCCAGATCACGATCGCGGCAGGCTTGTTCAGCGAAGCCAGGCCGAAGGCGGCGGCCAGTTTGTCCTGGTCGGCGATCGGGAAGGCGACATCGATGGTCTGGGATTTCTTGTCGGCGTACTCGACCTCGGCCTCGGCCAGGGCCGAACCGCAATCGAAGCACCAGTTCACCGGCTTGAGGCCCTTGAACACGTAGCCTTGCTTGACCATCTCGGCCAGGGCGCGGATCTCGCCAGCTTCGTTGGCGAAGTCCATGGTCTTGTAGGGATTGTCCCAGTCGCCCAGCACGCCCAGGCGGATGAATTCGCTCTTCTGCCCTTCGATCTGCTCGGCGGCGTAGGCGCGGCACAGCTCGCGGGTCTGGTCGGGCGTCAGGTGCTTGCCATGGGTGACCTCGACCTTGTGCTCGATCGGCAGGCCATGGCAGTCCCAGCCCGGCACGTAGGGCGCGTCGAAGCCCGACAAGGTCTTGGACCGGACGATCATGTCCTTGAGGATCTTGTTCAGCGCGTGACCGATGTGGATTTTGCCGTTGGCATAGGGCGGGCCGTCGTGCAGGACGAACTTCGGACGATCCTTGCCAATCTCGCGCAACTTCCGGTACAGGCCAATGCTGTCCCAGCGCTGCAGGATCTGCGGTTCGCGCTGAGGCAGGCCGGCCTTCATGGGGAAGGCGGTGTCCGGAAGGTTAAGCGTGGCTTTGTAGTCGGTCATTTCAGGCTCTTGGTTAGCGGTTGAGCGTGCCAGTGGGCACGTGCGGCGGCGATGTCCGCGTCGATCGCCGACTTCAGCGCCTCCAGGGAGGCGAATCGCTGCTCCTCGCGCAGCTTGTGGTGGAACTCTACTGTCAGACGCCGGCCATAGAGGTCGCCGGTGTAGTCCAGGAGATGGATTTCCAGGTGGGGACGCCCATCACCCTTGACGGTGGGACGAACCCCGATGTTGCCGACACCCGGCCAAGGCGTGCCGTCGATTTCGATGCTGGTCAGGTAGACCCCGGACAGCGGCACGCGACGGCGCTTGAGCTGGATGTTGGCGGTGGGCGTGCCGAGCTGACGGGCCAGTTTCTGGCCGTGCAGCACGCGCCCGGTAATGCGATACGGACGGCCCAGCAAGTGCTCGGCCAGCTCGAAGTCGGCTTCGGCCAGGGCCTTGCGCACTTCGGTGCTGCTGACGCGCAGGCCGTCCTGGATCACGGTGTTGGCCGCCTCGACGGTGAAACCGTACTGCTGGCCGGCCTGGACCAGGAAGTCGAAGTCGCCGACACGATCGCAGCCGAAGCGGAAGTCGTCGCCGACTTCCAGGTGACGCACGCCCAGGCCATCGACCAGCACCGCCTTGACGAACTGATCGGCGCTGAGCTGGCTAAGACGCTGGTTGAAGGCCAGGCACAACACCCGGTCGATGCCTTCGTCGGCCAGCAGCTCGACCTTGTCGCGCAGACGCGCCAGCCGGGCCGGCGCAGTGTCCGGGGCGAAATATTCCCGCGGCTGCGGCTCGAAGATCACCACGCAGGTGGGCAGGCCCAGCTCCTGGCCGCGCTCACGCAGGCGCGCCAGGATGGCCTGGTGGCCCCGGTGAACCCCGTCGAAGTTGCCAATGGTGGCGACACAGCCCCGGTGCTCGGGGCGCAGGTTGTGAAGACCTCGAACCAGCTGCATAACGCGCTTCTTGCTCATAAAGTGGCCGATTATAACCACACCGGGGCGCTGGTGACAGGCAGCAGTGCCACTGTGGGCCGTGGAATGCGAAAAACCGACGCCTGGCCCTGCCCCGACCTCAATGCAGCGCCTTGCGGACAAAGTGACGAGGGCGGAAACCGCACAGGAACAGGCACCCGAAGTAGGTCACCACACCCGCGCCGATCAATGCGCCGAGGCGCAGGAAACGCTCGAGCATGTTGCCCTGCTCCCAGGCTGGCATGAAGTGCATGCCCAGCAGCAGCACGCCAGACATCAGCGCCACCGCCAGTACCAGCTTTAGCAGGAATACCATCCAGCCGGCCTGGGGCTGGAACAGGCCTTGGCTGCGCAGCTTCCAGAACAGCAACCCGGCGTTGAGGCAGGCCCCCAGGCTGATGGCCAGGGCCAGACCTGCATGTTGCAGCGGGCCGATCAGGGCGAGGTTGAACAATTGCGTGCAGACCAGGGTGAAGATGGCGATCTTCACCGGCGTACGGATGTTCTGCTGCGCGTAGAAGCCGGGCGCAAGCACCTTGACCAGGATGATCGCCAGCAGACCGACCGAATAGGCGATCAGTGCGCGCTGGGTCATGGCGGCATCGGTGGCGGTGAACTTGCCGTACTGGAACAGCGCCACGGTCAGCGGCTCGGCGAGGATCGCCAGGGCCAGGGTGCAAGGCAGCACCAGCAGGAAGCACAGGCGCAGGCCCCAGTCGAGGATCCGCGAATACTCTTCACGATCCTTGTTGGCGTAGGTCTTGGCCAGGGTCGGCAGAAGAATGGTGCCCAAGGCTACGCCCAGCACACCGGAAGGAAGCTCCATCAGGCGGTCGGCGTAGTACATCCAGGAAACCGAACCGGCGACCAGGAAGGAGGCGAAGATGGTGTTGATGATCAGCGAAATCTGACTCACCGACACCCCGAGGATCGCCGGCAGCATCTGCTTGAGCACGCGCCATACCCCGGTATCGCGCAGGTTTAGCCGTGGCAGCACGAGCATGCCGATCTTCTTCAAGGCTGGCAGCTGATACAGCAGCTGGGCCAGCCCCCCCGCCAGCACGCCCCAGGCCAGGGCCATGATCGGCGGGTCGAAATAGGGGGTGAGGAACACGGCGAAGGCGATCATCGCCACGTTCAGCAGGGTCGGCGTAAAGGCCGGCACCGAGAAGCGGTTCCAGGTGTTGAGGATCGCCCCGACCAGCGACGACAGGGATATCAGCAATATATAAGGAAACGTCACACGCAACAGTGCGGTGGTGAGTTCGTATTTCTCGGCACTGTCGACAAAGCCGGGGGCCGTGACCCAAACCACCCAGGGCGCGGCGAGTATGCCCAGGGCAGTGACCAGAGCCAGGACCAGCGTGAGCAGGCCACTGACATAGGCGATGAAAGTGCGCGTGGCCTCCTCGCCCTGCTGGGTCTTGTATTCGGCAAGAATCGGCACGAAGGCTTGGGAAAACGCGCCCTCGGCGAAGATACGCCGCAGCAGGTTGGGCAGTTTGAAGGCAATGAAGAAGGCGTCGGTGGCGATGCCGGCGCCGAAGACCCGCGCCAGAATGGTGTCGCGCACGAAACCCAGCACCCGCGAAATCATGGTGATGGAGCTGACTGCAGCCAGGGATTTGAGCAGGTTCATCGAAAAGTTTTACGCCTGGGACTTGAGAGCGCTGCCAGATGACGCCCGGATGTGCGATAATCCCGCTTCTTTGCAGGGGTGCCAAAAACTCCCGAGTTTACAGGTCGTTGCGTAGAAAGGAATCTCTCCTTCCGCGCACACATGCCACTCGGCAGATCCTTGCAACTGGCCTTGACATCCGTCCGACTCATCGGCATGATTCGCGGCCTTATTTGTTTGCTATTTACCCAAAAGTCTTTCGAGGAGCTCGACGGTGGCCAACACACCTTCCGCCAAGAAACGTGCAAAACAGGCTGAGAAGCGTCGCAGCCACAACGCCAGCCTGCGTTCCATGGTCCGTACCTACATCAAGAACGTAGTCAAGGCCATCGACGCTAAAGACGCCGAAAAAGCGCAAGCTGCTTACACTCTGGCTGTGCCTGTAATCGACCGCATGGCCGATAAAGGCATCATCCACAAGAATAAAGCTGCTCGCCACAAAGGCCGTCTGAATGGCCACATCAAGGCGCTGAAAGAAGCTGCAGCTGCCTAAGCGACGCGCTTTAACAAAAACCGACCCTAGGGTCGGTTTTTTGTTGCCTGCGATTTAGCTGGCCATCGACAGGCAACCCAGAAGTCCGGGCCGCGATAAGCGGCCCTGGACTCATTGCTACTTGCCCACCGGGATCTTCGGCGCCCACTGCAACCAGGCATCATCCGGTTTATCGAACAAGGCAAAGGTCTGCTGCGGCCGCGCGGGATTGCCCATCTGCTCGCCATCCGGCGTTGCAAAGGCGATCCCTCCATCGATGAGGGTTTCCAGCGATTCGGTTCGCACCGTGGCCCCCTTGAACAGCCCCCAGTCAAAGCCGAAACCGCTGCTGTTCCAGAAGCGGCTGCCGCCCCGCACCAAGGCGGCATAACGTGGCTCGATCAGAATGTGGATCAACACCCGATCCGCACTCTGCCCCAGTTCGTAGCCCGTGACCTTGCCAACCTGTACTTCACGGTAGGTGACTGGTACACCCGGCTTTATCGAACCACGACGCGAGGCGCTCAACGTCAGCGGCAGGCCGACTTCCTGACCAACCACCTCCGGCGCTTCGGGCAAGGCGATGAAATCCCGCTGCGGGCCCTGGCTCTTCAATGCCGGCTGTACCTCCAGATACTGACCGCCGATCAGGGTATCCAGGTTCTCTGTGCGCACCAGTCCGAATGCCGGCTTCACCACCCAGAATTGCGTGCCTGCCCGGGCAATGCGGTCCGCAGCATCGGTGATCCGCGCACGCAGCAGCACAGCCTGCAGATCGGAGGTCAGGTCGACGCTTTCAATGCTGCCTACGTCGAGGCCACGGAAGCGGATCGGCGTACCGGGCTTGAGACCATCGGCACGCTCCACACGGATGGTCACGAGAGTGCCGGCACGGTTGGCTGCCTCCTCGTTCTCCAGCAGGCGGAAACGTGGAATGTGTCGTTTGAGCGGCACGTTCTGCTGCGGCGTGTCGAAAGCGATGCCACCGGCCATCAGGGTCTGCAACGACTCACTCTTGATCTTGATCCCCGACAGGCCGCCGGTGAGCGTGATGCCACTGGCATTCCAGAAGCGCGTCGAACCGTTCACCAGACCGGCATACTCTTTCTCGATATGGACACCAATCAGGATACGCTTGCTGTTGCGTGCGAACTGGTAGCTCTGCACGCTACCGACCTTGACCTGGCGATAGGTTACCGGACTACCTACCTCGAGCGAGCCGAGCGTGTCAGCGAACAACACCAGGTGCAGGCCCGGCGCCTTGAGATCGAGCGGTGGCGCCTTGGCTCTGGCCTCGAACTCACGCTGCGGTCGCGCGCCTTTCTCACCCGGACGAATGGCGATGTAGTTACCCTTTACCAGCGCCTCCAGGCCGGTGATGCCCGCCAATGAAATGGACGGTTTGACCACCCAGAACTGGGTACCTTCCACCAGGTAGTCTTCGGCCAGCGGGTCCAGCGTGAGCTCGGCCATGGCGCCATCGAGGCCATCATCGATCTTCAGCGTTTTCATGGAGCCCACCTGGATACCCTTGTACATCACCGGGGTACGTCCAGCCTGCAGGCCTTCGTAATCGGTCAGGTGCACCTTGATGCGGATACCAGCCTGAGCTGCCTCGAAGTCCTCATAGAGACGGAACGGAAGGCTCGGATCGGTGGGCGGGCTGTCCTTGCGATGCTCTGGAGTAGCGAAGGCGATGCCCCCAGCCACGATGCTCGACAGCGATTCACTGCGCACCTTGACGCCCGACAGATTGGCATCGATGCTGATGCCGCTGGCATTCCAGAAACGCGTGTGTTTGCGCACCAGACCAGCGTATTCAGGCTCGATGAACAGCTTGATCTCGACCGTTCCATGGTCGTCTGACAGGCGATAGCTTTTTACCTTGCCCACCTGGATCTGCTTGTAGAACACCGGGCTCTCACGATTGAGCGAGCCCAGGCGCTCGGCCTTGAGCGTCAGGTGCAGGCCGGGCTCCTTGTCAGAAAGCGGTGGCGCCTCGGCCAGTGCGGTGAAGCGACGGGTAGGTTCGCCCTGCCCTGGATCAACGGCGATGTAGTTGCCGGAAACCAGTGTCTCCAGCCCGGAGATCCCAGCCAGGCTGACGCTCGGCTTGACCAGCCAGAAGCGCGTGCCTTTATTCATGTGCGGCTCGGCCGTCTTGTTCATCTCGATGGTGGCGATCACACCCGTATTGCTGCCCTCGGCATCCAGCACCAGGCTGGTAACCTTGCCCACCGACATACCCTTGTAGATCACCTCGGTCTTGTTGGCGACGATACCCTCGCCGGTTTCGAAACGAACCTGAATCTCCACGCCAGCGTCACGATAGGCCTGCCAGGCAAGCCAGCCCCCGATCATCAGGGCGATCAGCGGCAGAATCCAGATGGCCGACCAGTTCGAGGCTGGGCGTGTTTTGGCCGTTGGCAAGTCACTCATGGTCGTCGTCCGACTCCGTGTTATCCCAGATTAGTCGGGGATCGAAAGTTAAAGCAGCAAGCATCGTCAGGATCACCACACTGGCAAAGGCGACGGCGCCCAGGTTGGCTTCGACACTGGCGATGCGACCGAAATTCACCACCGCCACCAGAATGGCGATGACGAAGATGTCGAGCATCGACCAGCGACCGATGAATTCGATAAAGCGGTACATCAGGATCCGCTGCCGGGCCGAGAGCGGCTGATGACGCTGCACCGAGTAAAGCAGCAGGCCAATGCCCACCAGCTTGAAGGTCGGCACCAGAATACTGGCAATGAATACCACCGCGGCAATAGGCAGCATGCCGTGCTTCATCAGGGTGATGACCCCGGACATGATGGTGTCCGGGCTGCCCTGGCCCAAGGTGCTGACGGTCATGATCGGCAGCAGGTTGGCCGGGATGTACAGGATCATCGCAGTGACGAGCAGCGCCCAGGTGCGCACGATACTGTTGGGGCGACGCGCATGCACGATGGCACCACAACGAGTGCAGGCCTGCGAGTCGCTGCCCGGCTCCTGGCGATTGAGCTCGTGACACTCGTTGCAGACCAGGATACCGGCATCAATCGCCCGCATGGGTATCCTCCCCGGAGAGCGCTACCCATATCTGATGCGGCGACATCACCACCTCCAGCCAGACCTGCACCAGCAACAGGCTGATAAAGCAGAACAAACCGAGCCCGACGGTCAGTTGCGCCAGGTCGACAAGCTTGACGATCGCTACCAGCACGCCCATGAAGTACACCTCGAGCATCCCCCACTCCCGCAGGTGATGATAGATGCGATAGAACAACAGGCCATGACCACGACCGATATTCAGGCGAATGCTCAGCAGTACCAGGAGTTGGCACAGCAGCTTGAGCAATGGAATGGCCATGCTGCACAGGAACACCACAGCGGCGACGCCACGCATTTCAGAGTTGTACAGGCCCAGAACACCACTCCACACCGTGTCGTCAGCGGTCTGGCCGAGCAGGTGCAGTTGCATGATAGGCAGGAAATTGGCCGGGATATAAAGGAACAGCGCGGTCAGCACCAGCGCGAGGCTGCGATTGACGACATTGTAACGATGCGCATAGAGCTCGTAGCCACAGCGCGGACACTGGGCTTTCTCGCCATGCTGCAGCACAGGCTTGCGCAGCAGCAGGTCACACTCGTGACAAGCCACGAGGTCTTCCAGCGGCAGGCTGGCCAGCGCTTCGGGATCGGCAGGGTTGGACATAGGGAGTTCTGATAGGAAAGTCGGCTCTATTCTAGTGTTCAGAGTCGAAATGTGGGAGATGGTGCTTTGCAAAGGCGGTTACGAATGGTGTCGGCCACCTGCTTGCTCTCGGCAGCGAATGCTGCCGGCTCTTGGCCGCGGAAAAGACAAAACCCCTACCTGCTCGCGCAGATAGGGGTTTTGCGAAATGAATCTTGACGATGACCTACTCTCACATGGGGAAACCCCACACTACCATCGGCGATGCATCGTTTCACTGCTGAGTTCGGGATGGGATCAGGTGGTTCCAATGCTCTATGGTCGTCAAGAAATTCGGTTGCCAGTGCGTCTTTGCAGACACGCCAGCCAATTCGGATATGTGATCTTTGTGGGTCGCTTCGAACTTTCGGTTCGTTTCGTCTTCACCACCACAATCTGCAAGGCAGATTGCTTGGGTGTTATATGGTCAAGCCTCACGGGCAATTAGTATTGGTTAGCTCAACGCCTCACAGCGCTTACACACCCAACCTATCAACGTCGTAGTCTTCGACGGCCCTTTAGGGGATTCAAGATCCCAGTGAGATCTCATCTTGAGGCAAGTTTCCCGCTTAGATGCTTTCAGCGGTTATCTCTTCCGAACATAGCTACCCGGCAATGCCACTGGCGTGACAACCGGAACACCAGAGGTTCGTCCACTCCGGTCCTCTCGTACTAGGAGCAGCCCCTCTCAAATCTCAAACGTCCACGGCAGATAGGGACCGAACTGTCTCACGACGTTCTAAACCCAGCTCGCGTACCACTTTAAATGGCGAACAGCCATACCCTTGGGACCGGCTTCAGCCCCAGGATGTGATGAGCCGACATCGAGGTGCCAAACACCGCCGTCGATATGAACTCTTGGGCGGTATCAGCCTGTTATCCCCGGAGTACCTTTTATCCGTTGAGCGATGGCCCTTCCATACAGAACCACCGGATCACTAAGACCTACTTTCGTACCTGCTCGACGTGTGTGTCTCGCAGTCAAGCGCGCTTTTGCCTTTATACTCTACGACCGATTTCCGACCGGTCTGAGCGCACCTTCGTACTCCTCCGTTACTCTTTGGGAGGAGACCGCCCCAGTCAAACTACCCACCATACACTGTCCTCGATCCGGATCACGGACCTGAGTTAGAACCTCAAGGTTGCCAGGGTGGTATTTCAAGGATGGCTCCATGAGAACTGGCGTCCCCACTTCAAAGCCTCCCACCTATCCTACACAAGCAAGCTCAAAGTCCAGTGCAAAGCTATAGTAAAGGTTCACGGGGTCTTTCCGTCTAGCCGCGGATACACTGCATCTTCACAGCGATTTCAATTTCACTGAGTCTCGGGTGGAGACAGCGCCGCCATCGTTACGCCATTCGTGCAGGTCGGAACTTACCCGACAAGGAATTTCGCTACCTTAGGACCGTTATAGTTACGGCCGCCGTTTACCGGGGCTTCGATCAAGAGCTTCGCTTGCGCTAACCCCATCAATTAACCTTCCGGCACCGGGCAGGCGTCACACCCTATACGTCCACTTTCGTGTTTGCAGAGTGCTGTGTTTTTAATAAACAGTCGCAGCGGCCTGGTATCTTCGACCGGCATGGGCTTACGGAGCAAGTCCTTCACCCTCGCCGGCGCACCTTCTCCCGAAGTTACGGTGCCATTTTGCCTAGTTCCTTCACCCGAGTTCTCTCAAGCGCCTTGGTATTCTCTACCTAACCACCTGTGTCGGTTTGGGGTACGGTTCCCAGTTATCTGAAGCTTAGGAGCTTTTCTTGGAAGCATGGTATCAACCACTTCGCACTCTAAAGAGCGCTCGTCATCAGCTCTCGGCCTTGAAATCCCGGATTTGCCTAAGATTTCAGCCTACCACCTTAAACCTGGACAACCAACGCCAGGCTGGCCTAACCTTCTCCGTCCCTCCATCGCAATAACTGGAAGTACAGGAATATTAACCTGTTTTCCATCGACTACGCTTTTCAGCCTCGCCTTAGGGACCGACTAACCCTGCGTCGATTAACGTTGCGCAGGAAACCTTGGTCTTTCGGCGTGCGAGTTTTTCACTCGCATTGTCGTTACTCATGTCAGCATTCGCACTTCTGATACCTCCAGCAAGCTTCTCAACTCACCTTCACAGGCTTACAGAACGCTCCTCTACCGCATCACCAAAGGTGATACCCGTAGCTTCGGTGCATGGTTTGAGCCCCGTTACATCTTCCGCGCAGGCCGACTCGACTAGTGAGCTATTACGCTTTCTTTAAAGGGTGGCTGCTTCTAAGCCAACCTCCTAGCTGTCTAAGCCTTCCCACATCGTTTCCCACTTAACCATGACTTTGGGACCTTAGCTGACGGTCTGGGTTGTTTCCCTTTTCACGACGGACGTTAGCACCCGCCGTGTGTCTCCCATGCTCGGCACTTGCTGGTATTCGGAGTTTGCATCGGTTTGGTAAGTCGGGATGACCCCCTAGCCGAAACAGTGCTCTACCCCCAGCAGTGATACATGAGGCGCTACCTAAATAGCTTTCGAGGAGAACCAGCTATCTCCGAGCTTGATTAGCCTTTCACTCCGATCCACAGGTCATCCGCTAACTTTTCAACGGTAGTCGGTTCGGTCCTCCAGTCAGTGTTACCTAACCTTCAACCTGCCCATGGATAGATCGCCCGGTTTCGGGTCTATACCCAGCGACTAAAGCGCCCTATTAAGACTCGCTTTCGCTACGCCTCCCCTATTCGGTTAAGCTCGCCACTGAATATAAGTCGCTGACCCATTATACAAAAGGTACGCAGTCACCTAACAAAGTAGGCTCCCACTGCTTGTACGCATACGGTTTCAGGTTCTATTTCACTCCCCTCTCCGGGGTTCTTTTCGCCTTTCCCTCACGGTACTGGTTCACTATCGGTCAGTCAGTAGTATTTAGCCTTGGAGGATGGTCCCCCCATGTTCAGACAAAGTTTCTCGTGCTCCGTCCTACTCGATTTCATTGAAAAGAGACTTTCGTGTACGGGGCTATCACCCACTATGGCCGCACTTTCCAGAGCGTTCCACTAATCTCAAATCAACTTAAGGGCTGGTCCCCGTTCGCTCGCCACTACTAAGGGAATCTCGGTTGATTTCTTTTCCTCAGGGTACTTAGATGTTTCAGTTCCCCTGGTTCGCCTCTTGCACCTATGGATTCAGTACAAGATACTCAGCTTATGCTGAGTGGGTTCCCCCATTCAGAGATCTCTGGATCACAGTCTGTTTGCCGACTCCCCAAAGCTTATCGCAGGCTACCACGTCTTTCATCGCCTCTGACTGCCAAGGCATCCACCGTATGCGCTTCTTCACTTGACCATATAACCCCAAGCAATCTGGTTATACTGTGAAGACGACATTCGCCGAAAATTCGTGAGAACTCACAAATTTTACCTTAGCCTGAATTACCAGCAGTGAAACTGGCATTCAGTCTATTTCTATCACATATCCGAATTTTTAAAGAACGATCTGACAAAAGCCAGAAATCAACATTCATCGACGAATGTTCATTTCTAGGTTCTGATCAAGGTACAGCGTAAGTGGTGGAGCCAAGCGGGATCGAACCGCTGACCTCCTGCGTGCAAGGCAGGCGCTCTCCCAGCTGAGCTATGGCCCCGCATATTGGTAGGTCTGGGCAGATTTGAACTGCCGACCTCACCCTTATCAGGGGTGCGCTCTAACCAACTGAGCTACAGACCTATATAGGGTCTTGATCGTCTTCACAATGAATCAAGCAATTCGTGTGGGAGCTCATCAGCAGGCTGATGTCTTCGATTAAGGAGGTGATCCAGCCGCAGGTTCCCCTACGGCTACCTTGTTACGACTTCACCCCAGTCATGAATCACACCGTGGTAACCGTCCTCCCGAAGGTTAGACTAGCTACTTCTGGTGCAACCCACTCCCATGGTGTGACGGGCGGTGTGTACAAGGCCCGGGAACGTATTCACCGCGACATTCTGATTCGCGATTACTAGCGATTCCGACTTCACGCAGTCGAGTTGCAGACTGCGATCCGGACTACGATCGGTTTTGTGAGATTAGCTCCACCTCGCGGCTTGGCAACCCTCTGTACCGACCATTGTAGCACGTGTGTAGCCCAGGCCGTAAGGGCCATGATGACTTGACGTCATCCCCACCTTCCTCCGGTTTGTCACCGGCAGTCTCCTTAGAGTGCCCACCATAACGTGCTGGTAACTAAGGACAAGGGTTGCGCTCGTTACGGGACTTAACCCAACATCTCACGACACGAGCTGACGACAGCCATGCAGCACCTGTGTCAGAGTTCCCGAAGGCACCAATCCATCTCTGGAAAGTTCTCTGCATGTCAAGGCCTGGTAAGGTTCTTCGCGTTGCTTCGAATTAAACCACATGCTCCACCGCTTGTGCGGGCCCCCGTCAATTCATTTGAGTTTTAACCTTGCGGCCGTACTCCCCAGGCGGTCAACTTAATGCGTTAGCTGCGCCACTAAAATCTCAAGGATTCCAACGGCTAGTTGACATCGTTTACGGCGTGGACTACCAGGGTATCTAATCCTGTTTGCTCCCCACGCTTTCGCACCTCAGTGTCAGTATCAGTCCAGGTGGTCGCCTTCGCCACTGGTGTTCCTTCCTATATCTACGCATTTCACCGCTACACAGGAAATTCCACCACCCTCTACCATACTCTAGCTCGCCAGTTTTGGATGCAGTTCCCAGGTTGAGCCCGGGGCTTTCACATCCAACTTAACGAACCACCTACGCGCGCTTTACGCCCAGTAATTCCGATTAACGCTTGCACCCTCTGTATTACCGCGGCTGCTGGCACAGAGTTAGCCGGTGCTTATTCTGTCGGTAACGTCAAAACAGCAAGGTATTAACTTACTGCCCTTCCTCCCAACTTAAAGTGCTTTACAATCCGAAGACCTTCTTCACACACGCGGCATGGCTGGATCAGGCTTTCGCCCATTGTCCAATATTCCCCACTGCTGCCTCCCGTAGGAGTCTGGACCGTGTCTCAGTTCCAGTGTGACTGATCATCCTCTCAGACCAGTTACGGATCGTCGCCTTGGTGAGCCATTACCTCACCAACTAGCTAATCCGACCTAGGCTCATCTGATAGCGCAAGGCCCGAAGGTCCCCTGCTTTCTCCCGTAGGACGTATGCGGTATTAGCGTTCCTTTCGAAACGTTGTCCCCCACTACCAGGCAGATTCCTAGGCATTACTCACCCGTCCGCCGCTGAATCAAGGAGCAAGCTCCCGTCATCCGCTCGACTTGCATGTGTTAGGCCTGCCGCCAGCGTTCAATCTGAGCCATGATCAAACTCTTCAGTTCAATACTGCTTGGGTTTTTAAGAAACCCTAAACTTGGCTCAGCAATCTCAAATGACTATGTGATTTCTCGCATGGCCACTTGTGATGCTGATAATCTTGGCGACTATCAGTCCGTACTCACAAGCACCCACACGAATTGCTTGATTCGTTTTGTTAAAGAGCGTTTGGTTAAGAGCCTTTCGTCTCAACCGAGGCGCGCATTCTACGCTTTCCTCATTTGCTGTCAAGCGTTTATTTTGAAGTTTTTCGCGAGAAACTCGTTTACCTTCAAACACTTGACTCGCTGCGATCTCTCGTAGCGGGAGGCGAATCATACAGCACTCGAAGATGCTGTCAACTGCCTTTTTCACCGCTGCCGATCAGGTGACCGAAGCCCTTCACGCCTCACCGAAATCGCTTAACTCGTTGATTAACAAGAAGTTTTGCGCTCCGTTTGCTGCGGAAGTGGGGCGCATTATAAGGGGATATGAGAGGACGTCAACCTTTTATTTCAAAAAAAAACGATAAGAATGAAAAGCTTAAGCGCGCCGGCCTATCAGACGAGGCACCCGCCGCCATACCGGTGGGACCCGCATCACCATCAGCAGCGCACCTACCCCGGCATAGATAGCCCACTCCTGCAGGTCCGAACGCACAATCCACAGGAAATGCAGCAAGCCCAGGCCGAGAATCACATAGACCAGTTTGTGCAGCTTCTTCCAGCGCGCCCCGAGCCGTCTCTGGCTGTAACGGTTGGAGGTCACCGCCAAGGCCAGCAGCCCCAGGAAGGCGATAACCCCGACGATGATATAAGGTCGCTTGCGCAACTCGACGCCAAGCTGCCCCCAGTCGAGCCCAAGGATGAAGACCATATAGGCCGTCATGTGCAGGACGATATAGGCAAAACACCACAATCCGAGCTGTCGCCGCGCGACGATCCAACCACCCCACCCCGTCAGACGCTGCAGAGGACTCATGCCCAAGGTCACCAGCAGGAACACCAGCGCACCGAGCCCCAGCCTGTCTACCAGGATTTTCCCCGGATCCGGCCCAAGCAGGTTCGTAGCCGCCTGATACAACCACCAGGCCGGAAACAGACAGCCAACGATGAAAATCGCCAAGCGAAACCAGGGATAACGCATCAGTAGTTCTTCCGAAGATCGAGACCGCTATAAAGAGAGGCAACCTCCTCCTCATAGCCATTGAACATCTGAGTGGTACGCACATTGGGGCTGAACAGGCCGCTGGGCAGCCGCCGCTCACGCGCCTGGCTCCAACGCGGGTGATCGACCTGCGGATTGACGTTGGCATAGAAGCCATACTCGTTCGGCGCCAGCCCCTGCCAAGTGGTCTTCGGTTGCTCGGCCACCAGACTGATGCGCACGATCGACTTGATGCTCTTGAACCCGTACTTCCATGGCACCACCAGACGCAGTGGTGCACCATTCTGATTGGGCAGTTCGCGCCCATACATGCCAACCGCCAGGATCGCGAGCGGGTTCATCGCCTCATCCAGGCGCAACCCTTCCACGTAAGGCCAGTCGATCAGGGCAAAGCCCGAGCGTTGGCCCGGCATGCTCTTGGGGTCCTGCAGCGTTTCGAAACGCACATAGCGAGCCTTGGAAGTTGGCTCGACCTGCTTGAGCACCTCGGACAGCGGAAAGCCCAACCAGGGGATGACCATCGACCAGGCCTCGACGCAACGCAGCCTATAGATGCGCTCTTCAAGCTGCAGGGGCTTGACGAAATCTTCCAGCGCGTAGCGCCCAGGCTTGCCGACCTCGCCATCGACCACCACGCTCCAGGGTTCGGTCTTGAGGCTACCGGCATTGGCCGCCGGGTCGCCCTTGTCGGGCCCGAATTCGTAGAAGTTGTTGTAGTGGGTAGCGTCCTTGAACGGCGTGATTGCCTCATCCTTGACCGTCACGGCCTGCCAGCGCGTCGCACCGAGCTTGTCCTTGAACCAGCCAGGTGTCGAACCCGCTTCCACGTCAGCATAGCGTGAAGCCTCGGCGGCCTGGCCGAGCACGGGCAAAGCGCCCAACGCAAACCCGGCTAGAGAGGCACCCAATACAGAGCGGCGAGAGAAATAGACACTTTCAGGGGTAACGTCCGATTCGTTGCAATCGGACGACTTGGGAAGCTTGATGAGCATGGCGGCTCCACAGCACTGGTGGCGGATGTACCAGTAAGACTATGGAGCCGGAGAGTTATTCCAGCATTAAATCTTTTTTCAGACTTTGCGACGACGACCGCGCAGCAAGTACTGCACTGGGCCTGAAACCGCATAGCCGAGGAAGATCAGCAGCAGAATCCGTGGTGGATCGCTGAACACCACGGCGAACACCAGCACCACGGCCAGGATCGCAACAAAAGGTACGCGCCCCTTGAGATCCAGCTCCTTGAAGCTGTTGTACTTGATATTGCTGACCATCAGCATGCCTGCTGCCGCCACCAGCAGCGCCACCAGGAACGACAGTTTCGAGCCCTGGATACCGTAGTCGCTGAAGGCCCAGACGGTCCCCGCCACCACACCTGCGGCAGCCGGGCTGGCCAGACCGATGAAGTAGCGTTTGTCGGCGGTGCCGACCTGGGTGTTGAAACGCGCCAGACGCAACGCTGCGCCGGCCACATAGATGAAGGCGACCATCCAGCCGACCTTGCCCATGTCACCCAATGCCCAACCAAAGGCCAGCAGTGCCGGCGCCACACCGAAGGCAACCATGTCAGACAACGAGTCGTACTCGGCACCGAAGGCGCTCTGCGTGTTGGTCATCCGCGCCACACGGCCGTCGAGGCTGTCCAGGACCATGGCGACGAAGATGGCGATAGCGGCGAAGGCAAAGTACTTGCTCGCCTCGCGCGGGTCGCCTGCGCTCAGGGCGCTCTGCGCACTGATGGAGTTGATGATCGAGTAGAAACCGGCGAACAGGTTGGCGGTGGTGAAGAGGTTGGGCAACAAGTAGATGCCGCGATGCCGGACCTTGCGCCCTTCGGCGTCGTGACCTTCCTCAACATGCTCATCGACAGGTAGCAGGCTTTCGGCGTCGGAGGGCTTGTTCGGCTCTTCGGGACGTTCGCTCATGAAATGCACCTTGCAACTGGGTGGAATAAGTTCGACAGAGGCCGGCGAAACAGGTTCTAACGGCAGGCCTCTGGTCGCTTTATACCAGAAGCTGGCTGCCTAAACGAAAAAACGCGGCCGAAGCCGCGTTTTTAATCTATCGAGGCAAGACTCAGTTCTTGGTCTTGTCGACGATCTTGTTGGCCGAGATCCAAGGCATCATCGAGCGCAGTTGCTCGCCGATGATTTCGATGCCGTGGGCGGCGTTGTTACGACGCTTGGCGGTCATCGAAGGGTAGTTGGTCGCACCTTCGCTGATGAACATCTTCGCGTATTCGCCGTCCTGGATGCGCTTCAGAGCGTTGCGCATGGCCTTGCGGGATTCTTCGTTGATGACCTCAGGACCGGTGACGTACTCACCGTACTCGGCGTTGTTGGAGATCGAGTAGTTCATGTTGGCGATACCGCCTTCGTACATGAGGTCAACGATCAGCTTCAGCTCGTGCAGGCACTCGAAGTAGGCCATTTCAGGCGCATAGCCTGCTTCGACCAGAGTTTCGAAACCGGCCTTGACCAGCTCGACGGTACCGCCGCACAGAACGGCCTGCTCACCGAACAGGTCGGTTTCGGTCTCGTCCTTGAAGGTGGTTTCGATGATGCCGGTACGGCCACCACCGACGCCAGCGGCGTACGACAGTGCGACGTTCTTGGCGTTGCCCGAAGCGTCCTGGTAGACCGCGATCAGGTCAGGAATACCGCCGCCCTTGACGAACTCGGAGCGCACGGTGTGGCCCGGAGCCTTCGGCGCGATCATGATCACGTCGAGGTCGCCACGTGGAACGACTTGGTTGTAGTGGATCGAGAAGCCGTGGGAGAAGGCCAGGGTCGCGCCTTTCTTGATGTTCGGTTCGATCTCGTTCTTGTACAGGGTGCCCTGGAATTCGTCCGGGGTCAGGATCATGACCAGGTCGGCAGCAGCGACGGCGGTGGCGACGTCAGCGACTTTCAGGCCGTGGGCTTCTGCCTTGGCAACGGTAGCCGAACCTTTACGCAGACCGACGGTAACGTCTACACCGGAGTCTTTCAGGTTGCACGCCTGGGCGTGACCCTGGGAGCCGTAACCGATGATGGCGACTTTCTTGCCCTGGATGATGGAGAGGTCGCAGTCTTTGTCGTAGAACACTTTCATGGAAATACCCCTGGTTATATCTCGGCCCCGCAGGACCATCGCTAATTGGTGAAGTTAGATGCTGAGTACTTTGTCGCCACGGGCAATGCCGGTGACGCCGCTGCGCACGGTTTCGAGAATCGAAGCGGTGCCGATCGCCTGGATGAAGCTGTCCAGCTTATCGCTGGTGCCGCTCAGTTGCACGGTATACACACTGGCGGTGACATCGACGATCTGCCCACGGAAAATATCCGTGGTGCGCTTGATTTCGGCGCGCTGGGCGCCAGTAGCCTTGACCTTTACCAGCATCAGTTCGCGCTCGATATGAGCGCTCTCCGACAGGTCGACCAGCTTGACCACCTCTACCAGCTTGTTCAGGTTCTTGGTGATCTGCTCGATCACTTCGTCATGACCCACGGTGGTGAGGGTGAGACGCGACAGGGTCGGGTCCTCGGTCGGTGCAACCGTCAGGCTTTCGATGTTGTAGTTGCGCTGGGAGAACAGACCGACCACGCGCGACAAGGCACCAGGTTCGTTTTCCAGCAGCAGGGAAATGATGTGCCGCATATCAGGTACGCTCCGTCTTGCTCAGCCACATGTCACGCATCGAGCCGTCCTTGATCTGCATCGGGTAGACGTGCTCGGTCCGGTCGACCGCGATGTCGATGAACACCAGGCGGTCCTTCATCGCAAAGGCCTCTTCCAGTTTCGGCTTGAGGTCTTTGAGGCTGGTGATGCGGATACCCACATGGCCATAGGCCTCGGCCAGCTTGATGAAGTCAGGCAGCGACTCGACGTAGGAATGCGAGTGACGACCGTTGTAGGACATGTCCTGCCATTGGCGAACCATGCCCAGCACCCCGTTGTTCAGGTTGACGATCTTCACCGGCAGGCCGTACTGCATGCAGGTGGACAGCTCCTGGATGTTCATCTGGATGCTGCCTTCGCCAGTGACACAGGCCACGTCCTGGTCCGGGAAGTTGAGCTTGACGCCCATGGCTGCCGGGAAACCGAAGCCCATGGTGCCCAGGCCACCGGAGTTGATCCAGCGGTTGGGTTTGTTGAAGCGGTAGTACTGCGCCGCGAACATCTGGTGCTGACCTACGTCGGAGGTGACGAAGGCATCGCCATGGGTCACTTCGCACAGCGTCTCGATGACCTGCTGAGGCTTGATGACACTGCCGTCGCCCTTGTCGTAAGGGAACAGGCCGCGGTCACCGCGCCACTCATCAATCTGCTTCCACCAGGCATCGAGGGCCGCCTTTTCAGGCTTCTCGCCGATTTCCTTGAGGATGGCCAGCATCTCGCTGAGCACGCTCTCGACCGGCCCCACGATCGGCACGTCGGCCTTGATCATCTTCGAGATCGACGCAGGGTCGATATCGATGTGGATGATCTTGGCGTTCGGGCAGAACTTGGCCGGGCCGTTGACCACACGGTCATCGAAGCGCGCACCCACGGCGAGGATCACGTCGGCATTGTGCATCGCCAGGTTGGCGGTGTAGCTGCCGTGCATGCCCAGCATGCCGAGGAACTGGCGATCGGTACCCGGGAAGCCACCCAGCCCCATCAGGGTGTTGGTGACCGGCAGGTTCAGGGACTTGGCGATTTCGGTCAGGGCTTCGGAGCCGCCACCGAGAATCACGCCGCCGCCGGAATAGACGATCGGACGCTTGGCGGCCAGGAGCATCTCGGCGGCCTTGCGGATTTGGCCGGAGTGGCCACGGACCGCAGGGCTGTAGGAGCGCAGCTTGACCTTTTTCGGGTAGACGTATTCGAACTTCTCGGCCGGGTTGGTCATGTCTTTTGGAATGTCGACCACGACCGGACCTGGGCGACCGGATTGCGCCAGGTAGAACGCTTTTTTCAGAACTTCCGGAATCTCGGTGGGGTTCTTGATCATGAAGCTGTGCTTCACGATCGGCCGGGAGATCCCGATCATGTCGGTTTCCTGGAAGGCATCGGTGCCGACCATGGTGCTGGGCACCTGGCCAGACAGGATGACCATCGGGATGGAATCCATGTAGGCGGTGGCGATACCGGTAATAGCGTTGGTCGCACCGGGACCGGAGGTCACCAGGACCACGCCAGCCTTGCCGGTGGCACGGGCGTAACCGTCTGCCATGTGAGTGGCAGCCTGCTCATGACGCACCAGGATGTGCTGGACTTCCGGTTCCTTGAACAGGGCATCGTAAACATGAAGGAGAGCACCACCAGGGTACCCGTAGATGTGCTTAACGCCTTCGTCACGCAAGAAGCGGACGACCATCTCAGCGCCAGATAAAAGCTCCACGTTGTTCACCTCTAAAACGCCAGAATACCGCCCCATCCGGGCGGGTCTTAATAGGTTTACTGCCAAGCAGAGCATGAGCGAACGTCAGCACTGACTGAGCAAGTATTGGGATCACCCCAGAGTGTTGCGGGGTTTTCCCACCCAGCGCGAGGTAACGCGTTGCGGGGTGTAGCGAGTCGGCGCGGGTGTGCGCCTCATGATCTGCCTAGCGGGTCTGCTTCTGGCAGTCCCCCTACAGCGGAAACTGGATTCTTCTGATTCGCCGCCCTCAAGTCAAGAAAAATTATTGCCAATTTTTCCCTGAGATGAATTCCCACCACCACGAAAAAGGACACCAGCAGCAGGAAAGTAAAGATTTCCATAAAAAAGGGCCACAATCTGCGGCCCTTGAAGGAAAAAGAGAAGAAATCAGGCTCAAGCGGCGATCAATCGATCGAATGCTGCCAGCAGGCGGCGAAGTTCGCGGCTTTCTTCCGGACGGTCGGTGAAGACCGTCTCGGCCATGATCAGGATCCCAGATGCACTGGGCAGAGGATGGCCATGCTCAAGAATAAGCTTCATCCGCGGCAGGAAAATCCACTGCAGCCACTGCTCGAACGCCAGCGTATCGACTGCGAACGGTACGGTGCTGGCCAGGGCGCTTTCGCTAGGAGACACCTCGTCCCACCAGCCACGGACCTGAAGCTCGCGCTCGATCAGCAGCAGGTGGTCGGCTATATCGAGAATGCGCTGTTCCATCACGAAGCGGTCCGCGCCTTCTGCCGTGCCAGGGCGGCGCCGGCACTGTCACCCTGCTTCTCGCGAGCCTGGGCGATGATGTTCCACAGCTCGGCCTGCAGATCAGGACGACCGTTGGCATACGTCAGTGCCCGGCGAGCGAGTTGCTCGGATTGTGCAGCGTCACCTTGCGACAGACGCACCTGAGCCAGGCGGAACAGCACCTGCGGCTCACGCGGTGCGATGCGCTGGGCACGCTCCAGGCTGGACGAAGCACCGTTGAGGTCTCCGCTGCCCTGCTGCTGTTGGGCGGTTGTCAGCAATGCCAGTACTGGACCGTCCAGCTGCTCATCGGCGGACAACCCGCCCCCATTGCTGCGCGGAATACCGGTAGGCGCACGAGTGGCAGCGGCCGGGGCGCTGTTCATCGACGCGATGTCGAAAGGTTCGTCACCTGCCGGATTAGGGTTGGTGGTGATCGGCCCGCCACTGACCGGTCCCGGGGTGATCGGGCCGGTGCTCAGCGGTGCAGAGCCGGTCTGGGCCGGGAAGGTCTGGATCGGCGATGCGCCCGCGCCCTGCGGGATCATCACCGTGACCCCGGAATCCTCAGGCAGGGACTGGGCCTGGGACGTACCATTGCTGCCGGAGGAGACCGGCGCGCCACGGTTGGCCGAGACACGCTCGCTGTTCGAGACCCGCGTACTCGAATCGACCACCGGAATGGCGCCACGCGGGACGCTGGCGCAGCCGTGCAGCACGGCCAGCGCCGTCAAGGCAGGAAACCACCACTTGTTCACTTCACACCCTCTTCAATACAGGCCGCTCAATTCATCCAGCCCTTGACCCAGTCCATGACCGACTCGGCAGGATTCTGTTCGCCACCGCAAGTCGTACCGGCAGGTGGTTCGCTCCCACGAATATACGGCATCTGCACCGCTCCCGGACAGCTACCGTCGGAGCCCTGGGCGCTGTGCGGATCGATCCAGGCCTTCACCACGTTATCCGGCTGCGGCATGTCCAGCGGCAGCGGGTCGGCCTTGCGCATGAAGCTGGTCCAGACCTGCAACGCGCCGGTGGCGCCGGTGAACGGGGTCTTGCCATTGTCGTCGCGGCCAAGCCAGACCACTGCCAGCAGGTCTTGGCTGAAGCCCGAGAACCAACTGTCGCGCGAGTCGTTGCTGGTACCGGTCTTGCCCGCCAGCGTCAGATTGTTCGGCAGCACGTTGTACACCGAGCGGCCGGTACCCTCGCGCATCACCCGCTGCATGGCGTTCTGCACCAGGTAGATCGCACCCGGATCGAAGGTCTGCTGGATCTGGAACGGGTAGCGCTTGAGCGGCTCGCCTTCGGCGGTCAGCACGCTGCGAATCCCGCGCATCGGTGTATTGAAGCCGCCGTTGGCGATGGTCTGGTACATGGTCGCGACCTGCATCGGCGACATGCCGCCAGCGCCCAGCAGCATCGACGGGAACGCCGGCCAGTCGACCTTGACACCCAGTCGGCCGATGGTCTTGATGACGTTGGGCACGCCCACCTCAAGGCCCAGCTTGGCAGTTGACAGGTTGTAGGAGTTGGCCAGCCCCTGATACAGGTAGATAGTGCCGTGGGAGCGTCGGTCGTAGTTCTGCGGGCGCCATACCTGGCCATCGGCGCCCTTGACCGAAAACGGTTCGTCCTGCACCCAGCTGGTCAGGGTGTACTTGCTCGGCTGCTCCAGCGCAGTCAGATAGACCGCTGGCTTGACCAGCGAACCGATCGGCCTGACCGCGTCGATGGCGCGGTTGAAGCCGGCGAAGCCCGACTGACGGCTGCCGATCAGCGCCTGCACTTCGCCGGTTTCCGGGTTGGTCACCACCATCGCCGACTCGACCTCGTCGGCGCCCTTGCGGCCGGCCAGGCGCTTGAAGGTTTCACTCATCGCGGTTTCGGCCTTCATCTGCAGGATCGGGTCGAAACTGGTGAAGATACGCAAGCCTTCTTCGGTCAGGTCTTCGTCGCGATAGTCCTGGCGTAGCTGACGCTTGACCAGGTCGAGGAAAGCCGGGAAAGAACTATCGGCCAGGCTGCCGCGCTTGGTCACGCCCAGCGGCATCTTCTTCGCCGCATCGACCACTTCCTGGCTGGCCACGCCCTGCTCGGCGAGCAGGTCGAGCACCAGGTTACGCCGTTGCAGAGCGCGCTCAGGGTAGCGGCGCGGGTTGTAGTAGGACGGCCCCTTGACCATACCTACCAGCAGGGCAATCTGGTGCAGCTTGAGCTCCGACAGCGGCTGGCTGAAGAAGAACTGGCTGGCCAGGCCGAAACCGTGCACCGCGCGCTGGCCGTCCTGACCGACGAACACCTCGTTCAGGTAGGCTTCGAGGATCTCGCGCTTGTCGTAGTGCATTTCCAGCAGCACGGCCATCATCGCCTCGGTCAGCTTGCGGCTGAGACTGCGTTCGTTGGTCAGGAAGAAGTTCTTCACCAACTGCTGCGTGAGCGTACTGCCGCCCTGGCGCATGGCCCCGGACGAGGTGTTGACCCACACCGCCCGCGCGATCGACTTGGGCGAAACACCGAAGTGGCTGTAGAAATCGCGGTCTTCGGTGGCGATCAAGGTCTCAAGCAGGTATGGCGGCACCTGGTCGATATTGATCAGGATGCGGTCTTCGAGATTCTTCGGGTAGATACCACCGATCATCAACGGTTCCAGGCGCACCACGTCGAGCTTGCCACCGTTGGCCCCTGCCAGCCCCGCGACATAGTCGCCGGAGAAACGTACACGCACGAACTGCGCAGGCTCCATGCCCTCGTAGAACTGGAAGCCTCGGGTATTGAGATCGACGTTGCCGCCGTTGACCGAGGCCTCGCCGGGGCCATTGGCCGTTGCCTCGCGGCGGTAACCCAGGGCATCGAGTTCGGTGAGGAAGTCGTCCTTGCTCAGCTTCTGGCCGACGAACAGCTCCAGCGGCCGGGCATACACCTTGGCCGGGATGGTCCAGCGCTTGCCGGAGAACTTCTCCTGGACGACGGCATCGAGGTAGACCGCAAAGCCGGCGATCACCACCAGGCCGACCAGGCTGAGCTTGAGAGCCCAGCCCAGCCAGGCGCGGGAGCGGCTGGGCGGACGTTTCTTGGGGGTTCGGGAATTTCGGGTACGAGTCATGGCGGCGGATTATACGCACTTTGCAAAGGCAGGGGACGCCCTCCAGCGGTAGGCAGGGGCGGCTCCATTGACCATAATGTCGCCTTCGAATTCCCTGACCCCGGAAGGATCTCCGTGAGCCAAGCCCTGATCAGCGCGCTGCAGAACCCCGCCCTCTACCCCCACGCCGTAGAAGGCTTCCAGCTCATCGAGACGCACATCTCCTGGGTTCTACTCACTGGCGAATACGCCTACAAGATCAAGAAGCCGATGAACTTCGGCTTCCTCGATTTCACCGGCCTGGACCAGCGCCAGCATTTCTGTAACGAAGAATTGCGCCTGAACCAGCGCCTGACCGAAGGCCTGTACCTGGAAGTGCTGCCGATCACCGGCAGCGCCGAAGCACCGCAGCTCGGCGGCGAAGGTGAGCCGATCGAGTTCGCCCTGAAGATGCGCCAGTTCCCCCAGGGTCAGATGCTCAGCACCCTGCAAGCCAACGGCGAGCTGAACGTCGGCCACATTGACCAGATGGCCCGGCAGATCGCCGAATTCCACCTGCAAGCGCCGAAAGTGCCGGTCGATCACCCGCTGGGCACGCCGGAAGCGGTAATGGCGCCGGTCGAGCAGAACTTCGAGCAGATCCGCCCGTTCCTTACCGACAAGGCCGACCTGCAGCAACTCGACGCCCTGCAAGCCTGGGCCCGCAGCAGCTTCGAACGCCTGCATGGCCTGCTCGAGGCGCGCAAGGCCAATGGTTTCATCCGCGAGTGCCACGGCGACATCCACCTGGGTAACGCCACCCTGATCGACGGCAAGGTGGTGATCTTCGACTGCATCGAATTCAACGAGCCGTTCCGCCTGACCGATGTGTACGCCGACACCGCTTTCCTGGCCATGGACCTGGAAGACCGCGGCCTGAAATGCCTGGCCCGGCGCTTCGTCAGCCAGTACCTGGAACTGACCGGCGACTACGAAGGCCTGGAACTGCTGAATTTCTACAAGGCCTACCGTGCCCTGGTACGCGCCAAGGTCGCCCTGTTCAGCTTGTCGCCCGATGCCGATGGCGTGCAGCGCGCCACGACCCTGCGCACCTATCGCAACTACGCCAACCTGGCAGAGAGCTACAGCGCCATCCCTTCGCGCCTGCTGGCCATCACCCATGGCGTATCCGCCGTCGGCAAGAGCCATGTGGCGATGCGCCTGGTCGAGTCGCTGGGGGCGATCCGCGTACGTTCGGATGTCGAGCGCAAGCGTCTGTACGGCGAGCAGCAGGCGCAGAACTCCGGCCAACTGCAAGCAGGCATCTATGACCAGGATGCCAGCATCGCCACCTACCAGCGCCTGAATGAGTTGGCCGCGACCATCCTGCGCGCCGGCTTCCCGGTCGTGCTCGATGCCACCTACCTCAAGCGCGAGCAGCGCAAGGCGGCAGCTGAAGTTGCCAACAGCACCGGCGTCCCCTTCCTGATCCTCGACTGCCAGGCGCCCGAAGCGGTCATCATCAGCTGGCTTGAGCAGCGTCAGACAGAAAATGTCGATCCGTCCGACGCCACCCTGGAGGTGGTCAAGGCCCAGCAAGCCAGCCGCGACCCATTGGACGAAGAAGAGGCCGTGCACGGCAAGCGGGTCGACACTCATGAAAGCGCCAGCATGGACCAACTCATCGAGCAGATCCGCCAGCGCCTGCCTGGTCTCTGACCTGCAAGGCGTGAAGCAGTCCACAGTTCGCGCCTGATCTTCGGCGCCACCTCAGTGATGGCATTACAATATCATCACAACCCTGAGGAGGCGCCGTCATGAACCAGCCCCGGCAACTGGACAACGCCCTGTACACTCTGGTGCGCGAGGAACAGATCGCCACCTTCAACCGCGAGAAGCCTGACGACGGCCCCATCGATTTTCGCGGTGGTGATTTCCGAGGCCTTGACCTGCGCAACCTCGACGTACGCGGTATCGATTTCACCGACGCCTACTTCCATGCAGCCGACCTGCGCGGGCTGGATCTGCGCGAAACGGGCATGGAAGGTGCCAGCATCTCCCACGCGCAGATCTCCGGGACCTACTTCCCGGGCGACCTGAGCGCCGATGAAATCCTCATGTCCCTGAAGTTCGGTACGCGCATGCGTTATCGTCCGAAGGGCTAAGCCTGACATTTCTGGACACAGCATCCCGTCGCCCTCACATGGCAAAAGGCCGCGTATTCGCCCAGCCCCGCTACACTCCTCTCTGACCTGCTCGCGATTTATCCACAGACCCGTTCGGCCATCGCAAGGAGGCTCGATGAACGATGAGTTGCAGCATCTGAAGAATCTAGGCAAGACCTCTGCGCAATGGTTGCATGCCGCCGGTATCCACAGCGCTTCGGATTTGCGCCGCCTGGGCGCGGTGGGCGCTTACCAGGCCGTGAAAACGCGGGGCTTCCGTGCCTCGAAAGTGTTGTTGTACGCCATTGAAGGCGCACTGCTGGATATGCATTGGAACGATCTGCCCGCCGAACGCAAGCAGGCACTGAACCAGCAACTGGACGCCAAGACCCCGCCGCAAAAAAAAGCAGAATAATCGAAGAAAGGGTATTGACCTCTAAATGAGAATCGTTATGATTATCACAACTGGTCGCGAGGCTGGTTGGATAAACTGAAAGCCCCTGGTTCGGACTCTCAGATTATCTCCTCATCAGGCTAATCACGGTTATTGACCCGGCAATTTGCCGGGTCTTTTTTTGCCTGCAGGTTTGCAGGCAAATATCCTGAGCGGCGCGTGATGACTACCCGCCGCGCAACTGGCCACAGTAATCCTGTTCAGGCAGTGCCGCGGTGTACCACACGTAGTCCGCCATCCCTGCCTCGACCTTCTGCCCGACTTCGGCCAGCAACAGCACACGGGTATCGCCTTGCGCCTGCAGATCGATCAAATGCAACGGCACACCCAAGTCCTTGCGCGCGTGGTAGGCGCCGGCCAGCAAGAGTGCAGGCTGCGGTGCCGCGAGCAGACGCTCGGCCATGTGTCGGTCCCTTTGCTGCTGGATGACCAGCATGGCCGGCAACTGGCTTTCCGGCAGCAATCCGCAATGGCCTTCGCGCACTTGCTCCAGCAAGGCAGCCTTCACCTGCGGGGCATTCGAACGCACGCCGCTCAGCACGGGCTGTCGGCGATAGGCCTCACGCATTGCCTCGGGGCTCAGGTCGCCAGCCAACAAAACCCCAGGGCCTTTCAGGGCCTCGCGCACGATCGGCGCGTACATCTGCCAATCCCAACCCTGCTGCCAGTCCAGTGCTGCGGGCAAATCGCTCGGAAGCTGCGCCTGACGCTGCACCTTGTCGATCAGCGGCTGCTGGGCAGGCTGGAGCATCTCCAGCACCACGCTGCCTTGCGGCCTGGCGGTCTGCAAAGCCTGCAGCAGCCATCGCTGCAGCGCATGGTGATCGGGGTTGTCGTGTTTTTCCCCGACCAGTATTCGCGGCACATCGCTCAATGCCTGAACCAGCTCATCGGGCGCCAGGACACGCCCACTGGGCAATGCCTGTATCTGACCGAGCGCTGGCTCTTCCAGCCCTTGGCTACTCTGCCAGGCTGGCAACTCTGGCAATGCAGGTCGATGTACCTGGCAACCCGAAATCGTCAAGAACACGCTCATCGACAGGCCGAACAGCAAGGCATAGCGCATCGAGGGCTCCTAGCGGGTGATGATCAGCGGGTGGCCACGCTCCGGATGGGGCTGCACGAGCACATCGATACCGAAGACCGCCTTGAGCGCCTGCGGAGTCAGCACCCGGGCCGGTGTATCGAGCGCGTGGCTGCGCCCCTGTTCCAGCAGCAGAATAGCGTCACAGTAGCGCGCGGCAAGGTTCAGGTCGTGCAGGATCACCAGCACTGCCGCACCGCGGTCGGCAAAACTGCGCACCGCCTGCAACGTGGTGTGCTGGTGCAACGGATCGAGGGCCGAGGTCGGCTCATCCAGCAGCAGCGTCGCCCCCTTCTCCCCTGGCCACAACTGCGCCAGCACCCGGGCCAGATGAACACGCTGACGCTCGCCGCCGGACAACGCGAGGTAACTGCGTTCGACCAGGTGCCAGGCATCGGCCGCCTTCAGTGCCGCCTCGACGATCTCCCGGTCGCGCTGCTGGCCACTACCGTGGGGCAACCGGCCCAGGCCCACCACTTCTTCGACACTGAAGGCAAAGCCCAGGCTGGACACCTGCGGCAACACCGCCAGACGTCGCGCGCGCTCCTGCCCCGGCCAGTGTGCCAACGCCCGCCCTTGCAGCAGGACTTGCCCCTGGCTCGGCGCCAGCTCGCCACACAATGCCCCCAGCAAGCTGCTCTTGCCCGCCCCGTTGGGGCCGAGCACACCCAGGACCTGCCCAGGTCTGAGATGCAGGTCGATACCGTGCAGCACCTCGGTGCTGCCGCGCTTGAGCGACAAGTCTTTGACCTCGAGCATCAGCGCCCCCTCCTGACCAGCAGGAACAGGAAGAACGGAGCACCAATGAAGGCCGTCACGATCCCGATCGGCAGCTCCGCGGGGGCCAACGCCAAGCGTGCCACCAGATCAGCGAACAGCAGCAGCGTACCGCCCGCCAGCAACGACGCGGGCAACAGCACGCGATGATCAGGCCCCGCAACCAGACGCACCAGGTGCGGAACCACCAGGCCAATGAAGCCGATCAGGCCCGCTGCCGCCACTGCCGCGCCAACACCCAGGGCAGTGCAGAACACCAGTTCGCGCTTGAGCCCTTCTACATCGATGCCCAGGTGACGCGCTTCGGACTCACCTAGCAACAACGCGTTCAACGCCTGCGCCCGACGCGGCAGCCACAAGGTTACCCCCAGAGCCACCAGCAGCAGTGGCCACAGGCGCTGATAGCTGGCGCCGTTGAGGCTGCCCAGGTTCCAGAACGTCAAAGTGCGCAAGGTGGCGTCGTCGGCCAGGTAGGTGAACAACCCGACCGCCGAGCCGCCGAGGGCGGTCATGGCGATACCGGCCAGCAGCATGGTAGCCACGTCGGTTTGCCCATTGCGCCGCCCCAGGCGATAGACCAATGCCGTAACACCAAGCCCGCCGATGAAGGCACAAAGCGACAGCAGGTAGGGTGCGAACCACTCCGGTATGCCACCCAGCCAGGCACCGCCGACAATGGCCACGGCGGCGCCGAGCGCCGCGCCGCTGGCAACCCCGACCAGGCCAGGATCCGCCAACGGGTTGCGAAATAACCCCTGCATGGCGACCCCGGACAGCGCCAGCACCGCACCGACGGCCAGCCCCAGGAGCGTGCGCGGCAAGCGGATCTGCCCGAGAATCAGCTCAGCTTGCTCAAGACCCGCCCGCTCGACGGGCATCCCCAGCAGCCGCAATCCGGCGCGCAGGATATCGCCCAGCGGCAGGCTGACCGGCCCCAGCGCCAGCGACAGCCACACCGCCAGCAGGCACAGGAATGTCAGACCGATAAACAGCGTACGCGGCTGGACCCGCTGCTTCATTGGCTGAGGCTGACCTTGGCTGCGGGATAGAAGGTGCCAGCCAGCTCATGCAAGGTGGCCGGCAGCCGCGGACCGAGGCCACCGACCAGCAGCGTCGGATCGAGTGACACCAGGCGCTTGTCGCGCACCGCACGCGAAGCGGCCAACGCCGGGTTTTCCTTCAGCAGGGCCTTGAGCGCCTGCTCGCCGTCCAGTGCCCGATCGGAAAACACCACGACGTCCGGATCCAGCGCTGCCAGCGCTTCGACGGAGAAGTTCTTGTAACCCTGGTGATCCGCCAGGTTGCGCGCACCAGCCTGGCGCAACAGCCAGTCGCCTGAAGTGCCCTGCCCCGCGATCAACGGCTTGGCCCCGGCATGTCCGACCAGCAGCAACACGCCTGGAGCCTTCTGACCGGCCTGGGCCCGCTTGATCTTCGCCTGAAGCGCATCGAGCTGCTGGTGGTAGCGGTTGCTCAGCTCACTGGCTTTATGCTGCGCACCGAGCAACTCGCCCAGGTGCTGAAGATTCTTGTCCACTGCCGCCAAGTCAGCCTCGCTGGAGAACAACTCGACACGCACACCAGCCCCGCGCACCTGCGCCAGCACCGGCGGCGGCCCCATCTCCTCGGTGCCGACCAGCACATCCGGACGCAGGCTGAGGATACCCTCGGCCGACAGTTGACGTTGATAGCCGATGCTCGGCAGGGCCTTGAGCGACTGCGGATGCTGGCTGGTTGTGTCGACGCCGACCAGACGCGCCTCGCCGCCCAGGGCGCTGATCCATTCGCTCAGCGCGCCCCCGGCGCTGACCCAGCGCTGCGGCAAGTCGGCGGCCAGCAACGGGGAAGAAAGGACAAGACCGGCGCACAAGGCGATCAGGGCAACAGGACGACGCATCATCGGGTTCCTTTGCAGAAGGCGGCCAGACACCTTGTGGCACCTGACGGAACTGCGCACCATGGACGGGCTGGCGCAGTGGATGCGGGCAATTTGATAATTATTCGCATTGAAGCGTCAAGCCACCATTGGTTTCAAGAGTCTTGTCTGCAATGCATTTCCTCTGCTCCTCCCAAGCCCTCGCAGAAGGCCGCAGCCGCGCCTTCAGCGTAGCCGGTGAAACGCTGTTCGGCGTGCGCCGCCAGGGCCGGGTGTACCTGTACCGCAACTACTGCCCGCACCGCGGCATCACCCTGAACTGGGCACCGGACAGTTTTCTCGATGACAGCGCCAGCCTGATTCATTGCGCCCACCATGGCGCGCTGTTCCTGATCGAGTCCGGCGAATGCGTGTCGGGCCCCTGCGAGGGCGAGTCGTTGCAGGCCCTGGACTGCCACGAAGACAGCCAGGGCATCTGGCTCAAGGATTGAGCAATACCGGCAGGCGGCGATCGATGACGATCTGCTCGGCGTCAAGGCGTGCCCCATAGGCCAGCACCTCGACACCATCGGCCACCGCATCGCGCAGTGCCTGGGCATAGCCGGGGTCGATCTCTTCGGCCGGGCGTACCGCCTCGATGCCGGTGAGGTTGACGCAGTACAACTGCACGGCGCGAACACCCTGGCGGGCCAGTGCAGCGAGCTCGCGCAGGTGCTTGGCACCGCGTTGGGTCACCGCGTCAGGAAAGGCCGCCACCGCCGTATCGGGATAGCCCAGGGTCACACTCTTGACCTCGACATAAGCCGGGCCATCGGCGAACTCCAGGCGAAAATCCACGCGACTGCGCTCTTCGCCATAGGCCACCTCACGCTTGAGCGCGGTGAACCCGGCCAACTCGGTGATCACACCCGCGCGCAGGGCTTCCTCGACCAAGGCATTGGCCCTGCCGGTATTGACGCAGGCCATGCGCCCCTGGGGCGTTTCGCTGATCTCCCAGGTGCCCGGCAGCTTGCGCTTGGGGTCGTTGGAACGACTGAACCAGACCTGCCCGCCGTCGCGCATGCAATTGAGCATCGAGCCGGTATTCGGGCAGTGGATGGTCATCTGTTCGCCATTGGCCAGCTCGATGTCGGCCAGGAAGCGCTTGTAGCGGCGCAGCAGACGCGCCTGTTCGAGTTCGGGAAAAAACAGCATCAGGGTTGCCAGCTCCGCAGGCCACGGGCGATGCGCTGCACCGCTTCTTCCAGGCGCGCCAGGCTCTGGGTGTAGGCAAAGCGTACGTGATGCCCAGCCTGGTGACGGCCGAAGTCCAGCCCTGGCGTAAAGGCCAGGTGCTCGGTTTCCAGGAAATGGCGGCAGAAGGCGAAGGCATCGCCGCCGAAAGCACTGATGTCGGCATATAGATAGAAGGCGCCCTGCGGCTCCACGGCGATGCCGAAACCGAGCTCGCGCAAGGCGGGCAGCAGGTAGTCGCGGCGCCGGGCGAACTCGGCGCGGCGTTCTTCGAAAATGGCCAGGGTGCCAGGCTCGAAGCACGCCAGCGCAGCATGCTGGGCCATGCTCGGCGCGCTGATGTAGAGGTTCTGCGCCAGCTTTTCCAGGTCAGCCACGGCCGAAGGCGGCGCCACCAGCCAGCCGAGACGCCAGCCGGTCATGCCGAAATACTTGGAAAAACTATTCAGGACGAAGGCGTCGTCATCCACCTCCAGCACGCTCGGCGCGTCCATGCCGTAGGTCAGGCCATGGTAGATCTCGTCCACCACCAGGTGCCCATGATGCTCACGGGTGGCCCGGGACAAGCTGGCCAGGGCCTCACGGTCGAGCACGGTGCCGGTCGGGTTGGCGGGCGAAGCCACCAGCGCACCCACGGTATCCTTGTCCCAGTGCCGCTCGACCAGGTCGGCGGTGAGCTGGTAATTCACCTCCGGCCCCACCGGTACCAGTTGCGCGCCACCTTCGACCAGGCGCAGGAAATGGCGGTTGCACGGGTAGCCTGGGTCGGCCAGCAGCCAGTGCTTGCCCGGATCCACCAGCAGGCTGCTGGCCAGCAGCAGAGCGCCGGAACCTCCAGGCGTCACGAGGATGCGCTCGGGATCCACCGCCAGGCCATAACGCTGGCCGTAGAAACCTGCGATCGCCTCGCGCAACGCAGGCAGGCCACGGGCGGCAGTGTAGCGGGTGTGCCCTGCCGCGAGCGCGGCCTGCCCGGCTTCGACGATCGGCGCGGCCGTGGTGAAGTCCGGCTCGCCGATCTCCAGGTGGATCACATCATGGCCAGCCGCCTGCAGCTCGTTGGCACGCGCCAGCAGCGCCATGACATGGAAGGGTTCGATGGCGCGGCTGCGCGCACTGTAGGAGTGGGCCATGACCTTCTCTCAATTGAGTCTAAACTGGTGATTCTACTGTCGAGAAACACCGAACGGGCGACGCGGGCTGCTGTCAATACTTCGGATCGGGCGGGGTAGCGCACCCCCGATCTATCTGGTAAGTTCGGCGGCTCGCAGTCGCAGGGCCGGCGGTCGCCGGAGATGGAGCATCCTGCGCATTGGATCAGATGAGTGAGAGGCGGTCTATTCATGTCCACCGTAGAAAAGCAGAAAACCAATCAGACCATGTACGGTGTCGAGCCCTATAAGGAAACCAAGGGTGAAGAGTACATGGGCGAACCCATGCGCAATCACTTCACCAAGCTACTGGGCGCATGGAAGCTCGAGCTGATGACCAGTGTCGATCAGACCGTGAGCCATATGAAGGACGAAGCCGCCAACTTCCCGGACCCTGCGGACCGCGCGAGCCAGGAAGAAGAGTTCGCTCTGGAGCTGCGTAACCGCGACCGTGAACGCAAGCTGATCAAGAAGATCGACAAGACCTTGCAGAAGATCGTGGACGAAGAATACGGCTGGTGCGACTCCTGTGGCATCGAGATCGGCCTGCGCCGACTGGAAGCCCGTCCCACCGCAGACCTGTGCTTCGACTGCAAGGAAATTGCCGAGAAAAAGGAAAAGACGGTCGGCAAAGGCTGATCCTTCTTCCCTTCGAACGGGGCGCATCGAGCGCCCCGTTTCATTTATATGCCCAGCACATCCATGAACGACTCCCGCTATATCGGGCGATTCGCCCCCACCCCCAGTGGCTTCCTGCATTTCGGCTCGCTGGTCGCCGCCCTCGCCTCCTGGCTCGATGCCCGCGCCGTCGATGGGCGCTGGCTGCTGCGCATGGAGGACACCGATCCGCCCCGGGAAATGCCCGGTGCCCGTGACGCCATCCTGCAGACCCTCGAACGCTACGGCCTGGAGTGGGATGGCGAAGTGGTGTTCCAGAGCCAGCGTCATGAGGCCTACGCCACAGTGGTCAATCGCCTGTTCAGCATGGGCCTGGCCTACGCCTGCACCTGTTCGCGCAAGCAGTTGGAAGGGTATGGCGGCATCTATCCCGGTTTCTGCCGCAACGCTGGCCATGCCCGCGAAAATGCCGCCATCCGTATTCGGGTACCCGAACTGCTCTACCGCTTCAACGACCGCGTACAGGGGGAATACCAGCAGCACCTTGGACGCGAGGTGGGGGATTTCGTCATCCAGCGCCGCGACGGGCTGTATGCCTATCAACTGGCAGTGGTGCTGGACGATGCCTGGCAAGGCGTGACCGACATCGTGCGCGGCGCCGATCTGCTCGACAACACCCCGCGCCAGCTGTACCTGCAGGAACTACTGGGGTTCTCGCAACCGCGCTACCTGCACATTCCGCTGATCGTGCAGCCTGATGGACACAAGCTGGGCAAATCGTACCGTTCACCACCGCTGCAGGCGGACCAGGCTACACCGTTGCTGCTGCGCGCGTTACGGGCACTGGGGCAGGCAAGTGACCCGGCGCTGGAAGGCGCCAGTGCGGCAGAGGTACTGGCGGTGGCGCGCAGGCAGTGGAAACCTGAGGGGATTGCGCGGCGGTTGACGGTGCCGGAAGCAGATCTGCGCTGACGCGGCCGGCCCTCTCGCGAGGCAAACTCTGCACGATTCAAAACCCCAAGAAATTCAAACTCTTGGCGAACACCCCAGAATCCCGCTAGCATCGCCCCGGCCATTTGCGCCAATAATAAGAAGCTCAAATCCGCAGCGCCCTGCCATCGAGGCCCGCATGTATATCTATCGCTTGGTCCTGCTTCTGGTCGTGGGGATCTATCTGTTCTCCCCGGCCATCATGGACTGGTGGATCGAACCGACCGGAGCCTGGTACCGCCCGTATCTGCTCTGGCTGATCCTGATCGTCGTCACCTTCATCCTGCAGAGCCAACGAGATGCCGATGAGCTTTAGCCTTACCCAGATGATCCTGATCAGCGCCGCCTACCTGCTGGTGCTGTTCGGCGTGGCCTGGGTCAGCGAACGCGGGTTGATCCCGCGCTCGGTCATCCGCCACCCCCTGACCTACACCCTGTCGCTGGGCGTCTATGCCAGTGCCTGGGCGTTCTATGGTTCGGTAGGCCTGGCCTACCAGTACGGCTACGGCTTCCTCGCCTGTTACCTGGGCGTGTCCGGCGCCTTCCTGCTGGCACCGGTGCTGCTCTACCCGATTCTCAAGATCACCCGCACCTACCAGCTCTCCTCACTGGCCGACCTGCTGGCGTTCCGTTTCCGCAGCACCTGGGCCGGTGCCCTGACCACGGTGATCATGCTGATCGGCGTATTGCCGTTGCTGGCCCTGCAGATCCAGGCGGTGGCCGATTCCATCAGCATCCTGACCGGCGAGCCGGTCAAGGCGCGCGTGGCCTTCGCCTTCTGCGTGCTGATCATTCTCTTCACCATTTTCTTCGGCTCACGCCATATCGCCACCCGCGAGAAGCACGAAGGCCTTGTGTTCGCCATCGCCTTCGAGTCGGTGATCAAGCTGCTGGCCCTGGGCGGCATCGGCCTGTACGCCTTGTATGGGGTGTTCGGTGGGCCGCACGAGCTGGAAGTCTGGCTGCTGCAGAACCAGACGGCACTGGCCGCGCTGCACACGCCGTTGCAGGAGGGACCATGGCGCACGCTGCTGCTGGTGTTCTTCGCCTCGGCGATCGTCATGCCGCACATGTACCACATGGCCTTCACCGAGAACCTCAGCCCGCGCTCGCTGGTCAGCGCCAGCTGGGGCCTGCCGCTGTTCCTGCTGCTGATGAGCCTGGCGGTGCCGCTGGTGCTATGGGCTGGCCTGCGCCTGGGTGCCAGCACCAACCCGGAATACTTCACCCTGGGCCTGGGCATCGCCGCCAACAACGAGGCACTGGCCTTGCTCGCCTACGTCGGCGGTCTGTCAGCGGCCAGCGGCCTGATCATCGTCACCACCCTGGCACTCTCGGGCATGGCCCTCAACCACCTGGTGCTGCCGCTCTACCAGCCCCCTGCCGAGGGCAACATCTATCGCTGGCTGAAATGGACGCGCCGCGCGCTGATCGTCGCGATCATCACCGCAGGCTTCGTCTTCTACCTGACCCAGAATACCCACCAGAGCCTGGCCAACCTGGGCATCGTCGCCTTCGTCGCCACGCTGCAGTTCCTGCCGGGCGTACTTTCGGTACTGTACTGGCCAACCGCCAATCGACGCGGCTTCATCGCCGGCCTGCTGGCCGGCACACTGGTGTGGATGGTCACCATGCTGCTGCCGCTGCTGGGCAATGTGCAGGGCTTCTACATCCCGCTGCTGAACATGATCTACGTGCTGGACGACACCAGCTGGCACATGGCGGCCATCGCCTCGCTGGCGGCCAACGTGCTGCTGTTCACCCTGATCTCGCTGTTCACCAATGCCAGCAGCGAGGAGGTCAGCGCCGCCGAGGCCTGCGCAGTGGACAATGTGCGCCGCCCGCAACGTCGCGAACTGCATGCGGCCTCACCCCAGGAGTTCGCTACCCAACTGGCCAAGCCACTGGGCGCCAAGGCCGCGCAAAAAGAAGTCGAGCAGGCCCTGCGTGACCTCTACCTGCCCTTCGACGAACGCCGCCCCTACGCCCTGCGTCGCCTGCGTGACCGCATCGAGGCCAACCTCTCGGGGCTGATGGGCCCCAGCGTAGCCCAGGACATGGTCGAGACTTTCCTGCCCTACAAGTCCGGTAACGAGAACTACGTCACCGAAGACATTCACTTCATCGAAAGCCGTCTCGAGGACTACCACTCGCGCCTGACCGGCCTTGCCGCCGAGCTCGATGCGCTGCGTCGCTACCACCGGCAGACGCTGCAGGAATTGCCCATGGGTGTCTGCTCGCTGGCCAAGGACCAGGAAATCCTGATGTGGAACCGGGCCATGGAGGAGCTGACCGGCATCGCCGCCAAGCACGTGGTCGGTTCGCGCCTGGTGACCATCGCCGAACCTTGGCGCGGGTTGCTGCAAGGCTTCATCGACCTTCCCGACGAGCACCTGCACAAGCAACGCCTGGCCCTCGATGGCCAGCCACGCTGGCTCAACCTGCACAAGGCGGCCATCGACGAGCCGCTGGCCCCGGGTAACAGCGGCCTGGTGCTGCTTGTCGAAGACCTCACCGAGACCCAGGCCCTGGAAGAGAAGCTGGTGCACTCCGAGCGCCTGGCCAGTATCGGCCGCCTGGCTGCGGGCGTGGCTCACGAGATCGGCAACCCGATCACCGGCATCGCTTGCCTGGCGCAGAACCTGCGCGAGGAACGCGAAGGCGACGGCGAGATCATCGAACTGTCGAGCCAGATCCTCGAACAGACCAAGCGTGTCTCGCGCATCGTCCAGTCGCTGATGAGCTTCGCCCACGCCGGTGGCAGCCACCAGAATACCGAAGAGCCCGTGTCGCTGGCCGAGGTCGCGCAGGATGCCATCGGTCTGCTGGCGTTGAATCGGCGCAATTTCGAAGTACAGTTCTTCAATCTTTGCGACCCGGACCACTGGGCCGAAGGTGACCCGCAACGCCTGGCCCAGGTGCTGATCAACCTGCTGTCCAACGCCCGCGACGCCTCGCCACCCGGCAGCGCCGTGCGTGTGCGCAGCGAAGCGAGCGAGCATACCGTCGACCTTATCGTCGAAGACGAGGGCAGCGGTATTCCGAAGAACATCATGGATCGCCTGTTCGAGCCCTTCTTCACCACCAAGGACCCTGGCGAGGGAACCGGACTGGGGCTCGCTCTGGTCTATTCCATCGTGGAAGAGCATTATGGGCAAATCACCATCGACAGCCCGGCCGATCTCGATCGGCAACGTGGCACACGGATCCGCGTGACCCTGCCCCGGCATGTCGTAGCGACGTCCCCTGAAATTCGAGACCGTCGAGAGAATTGAATCAATGCCGCACATTCTGATCGTCGAAGACGAAACCATCATCCGTTCGGCCCTGCGTCGTCTGCTCGAGCGAAACCAGTACCAGGTCAGCGAAGCCGGCTCGGTGCAGGAAGCCCAGGAACGCTTCAGCATTGCCACCTTCGACCTGATCGTCAGTGACCTGCGCCTGCCCGGGGCACCGGGCACCGAGCTGATCAAGCTCGGCCAGGGCACGCCGGTGCTGATCATGACCAGCTACGCCAGCCTGCGCTCGGCGGTCGACTCGATGAAAATGGGTGCGGTGGACTACATCGCCAAGCCTTTCGACCATGACGAGATGCTCCAGGCTGTCGCGCGCATCCTGCGCGACCGGCAGAATGCCCCGGTCGCCACTGCGGCCACGGCAGACGTGCGCAGCAACGGCAAAGCACCAGGGGCTGAAAAGCAGACCGGCGCCTCGGCCAACGGCGAGATCGGCATCATTGGCTCCTGCCCCCCTATGCAGGACCTGTACAGCAAGATCCGCAAGGTCGCCCCTACCGACTCCAATGTCCTGATCCAGGGCGAGTCCGGTACCGGCAAGGAGCTGGTCGCCCGTGCCTTGCACAACCTCTCGCGACGCGCCAAGGCACCGATGATCTCGGTGAACTGCGCGGCCATCCCGGAAACGCTGATCGAATCCGAGCTGTTCGGCCATGAGAAAGGCGCCTTCACCGGCGCCAGCGCTGGCCGTGCCGGCCTGGTCGAGGCAGCGGACGGCGGGACCCTGTTCCTGGACGAGATCGGTGAATTGCCGTTGGAGGCCCAGGCTCGACTGCTGCGTGTGCTGCAGGAAGGCGAGATCCGCCGGGTCGGCTCGGTACAGTCGCAAAAGGTCGATGTGCGCCTGATCGCCGCGACCCACCGTGACCTGAAGAACCTGGCCAAGTCCGGCCAGTTCCGCGAAGACCTTTATTACCGTCTGCACGTCATCGCCCTGAAACTGCCCGCCTTGCGCGAGCGCGGTAGCGACGTCAACGAGATTGCCAACGCCTTCCTCGCCCGACAGAGCGCACGCATCGGCCGTGACGACCTGCATTTCTCCAGCGATGCCGAGCAAGCCATCCGCCATTACAGCTGGCCGGGTAACGTCCGTGAGCTGGAGAATGCCGTCGAGCGCGCGGTCATTCTCAGTGAAAGCCCGGAAATATCCGCCGACCTGCTGGGCATCGACATCGAACTGAGCGGCCTGGAGGACGACGACCTCCTCGACAGCCTGCCGGTGGTCGGAGGTGTCGGTGGTAACAACGCCAGCCACGAGCCGACGGAAGACCTGTCGCTGGAGGATTACTTCCAGCACTTCGTCCTCGAACACCAGGACCACATGACCGAGACGGAGCTGGCCCGCAAGCTGGGTGTGAGCCGCAAGTGCCTGTGGGAGCGTCGCCAGCGCCTGGGGATTCCGCGGCGCAAGAGCAACGTCGCCAGCGAAAACTGATACCTCCACAGCTCTATAGCGCCGACCCTGGGTCGGCGCTTTGCATTCAGGGGCCAGCCCCCGATGACACCTGCCCCCTCATCAGGCGGTAACACCGGTTACCATGAAAAATCTGTTACCTCAGCCGCCCGCGACGTAACAAACCGAGGCATACGGTAACGAAATTTCTACATTCCCCCGCCTTTCGGGCTGACCGAAAATCCGCAACCCCTTGATTTCATTGGATTTGAAAAAGTTGGCACGCCACCTGCTATATCTTTCGTACAAGAACAATAACAAGCACTGCTACTCAGAATAAGAACAAGACGAAACGGCTCACGCATAACAAGAACAAGACGGCGGAGGCGCAGCTAACTGATTCTTTTGGAGAGGAGTTGTGTTTGGGGCTTGCCCCACAACCAGGCAGAGAACAACAAAAACTGCACTAAAGCAGCGCCTGAACTGGTTGGATCGATTGATCAGCATAGCATCAGCGACCAAAGCAATCCGTTTGCTCTTCACCCCTTGATTTGGGGTCGTCCACACGCTTCAAGCTGTGTGGACAGGGCACTCAACAAAAACAAGAAGCCCGATAAAAAAACAATAAGAGCACGCAACGACTTGATGGGGAGCTTAGGCTCCCCATGTCGTTTCTCCCCGCCTTAATCGCCTTTCGGCACCGCCTACACCATTCCGCCAGTAAATGCTAGAATCCCCCGCCATCATGCGGCCATTCTCCTAGTCTTGGCCGAACATTCCTTCAAACAGTGCATCCCATGCTGAAGAAGCTGTTCCAGTCGTTCCGTCCTCCCATCAGTGGTCAGCACCACAGGCGCACCACGCCTGAAGTGATCAACAAGAGCCAGCACTCGCTGCAGCGCAGCCAGTTCAGCCGCCACGCCGTGAGCATCGTCGAGCGCCTGCAGGGCGCCGGCTACCAGGCCTACCTGGTCGGCGGCTGCGTGCGCGACCTCCTGCTGGGCATCACCCCCAAGGATTTTGACGTCGCCACCAGCGCCACGCCCGAACAGGTGCGTGCCGAATTTCGCAATGCCAGGATCATTGGCCGGCGCTTCAAGTTGGTCCACATCCATTTCGGCCGCGAAATCATCGAAGTCGCCACCTTCCGCGCCCATCACAGCGAAGATGACCAGGGTGACAGCCACCGTTCGTCGCACAACGCCAACGGGCGAATCCTGCGCGACAACGTCTACGGCACCCTCGAAGACGACGCCCAGCGTCGCGACTTCACCATCAACGCCCTGTACTACGATCCGGTCAGCGAGCGCATCCTGGACTATGCCAATGGCGTCCACGACATTCGCAACCGCCTGCTGCGCCTGATCGGCAACCCGACCCACCGCTACCAGGAAGACCCGGTGCGCATGCTGCGCGCGGTGCGTTTCGCCGCCAAGCTCGACTTCGGCATCGAGAAGCACACCGTCCAGCCAATCCGCGAACTGGCCAAGCTGCTGCGCGAAATCCCGCCGGCGCGCCTGTTCGAGGAAGTGCTCAAGCTGTTCCTGTCCGGCCAGGGGGCAATCGCCTTCGAGATGCTGGTCGACCTGGACCTGTTCGAGCCCCTGTTCCCGGCCAGCGCCCATGCCCTGGATGAACGCCCGACCTACACACACACCCTGATCAGCCAGGCTCTGGCCAACACCGACCTGCGCGTCAAGCAGGGCAAACCGGTGACCCCGGCCTTCCTGTTCGCCGCACTGCTGTGGCCTGCCCTGCCGGCACGCGCACTGTACCTGCAGAGCCAGGGCGTACCGCCGATTCCGGCGATGAACGAAGCCGCCCACGACCTGATCGCCGAACAGTGCCAGCGCATTGCTATTCCCAAGCGCTTCACCCTGCCGATCCGCGAAATCTGGGACATGCAGGAACGCCTGCCGCGGCGCAGCGGCAAACGTGCCGACATGCTGCTGGACAACCCGCGCTTCCGCGCCGGCTACGACTTCCTGCTGCTGCGCGAAAGTGCCGGCGAGGAAACCGATGATCTGGGCCAATGGTGGACCGACTACCAGGACGCCCACGACAGCGAACGCCGCGACATGATCCGCGAGCTGGGTAGCCGTGACGAAGGCTCGGGGCCAGCCCCGCGCAAACGCAAGCGCAGCAACAGCAAGCGCAAGAGCGGCGGTGGCGACGAGGCCTTCGACTGAATATGCCGGTACGCGCCTATATTGGCCTGGGCAGCAATCTCGACGCCCCCGCCGAGCAACTGCGCAGCGCCCTCCAGGCGCTGGATCAGATCGCCGGGACGCGCCTGGTGGCCACTTCGGCGTTGTACACCAGTGACTCCCTGCTGCCCGGCCAGCCGCGCTACACCAATGCGGTCGCTGCCCTCGACACCGACCTGGCACCGTTGGCGTTGCTCGATGCCCTGCAGGGTATCGAGAACGACCAGGGTCGGGTGCGCAAGGAGCGCTGGGGCCCGCGCACACTCGACCTGGATGTACTGCTGTTCGGCGATCAGCTCATCGATGTGCCACGCCTGAAAGTGCCGCATTACCACCTGCATGCCCGCCCCTTCGTCCTTTATCCACTGGCCGAACTGGTCCCTGACGACTTCCATCTGGCAGACGGCCGCAGCCTCGCGCAACTGCTCCAGGACTGCCCGTTCGTCGGGCTGGAACGCTTGTAATCCGGGCGTTTCAGCCATCGGTAACGCCAGTAACACCCTGATCGTAACAATGCGGTAACAGGGTGATTGACTTCCCCCCCATCGCTCACGACTATAGGCGTCCCGCGGCGCCCGTATGCCGCATCACACCCATTTAGGCCCGGACAGCCCTGTGACCGAACATCACGCACGATGATGTGCCGCTCCGGAAGATGAATACACGCGTTGTACGCAGTCGTTTTTCACAGCGCCTGAACGAGGATTTCGCTACATGCCTGAAGTAACCCTGACCACCCTGCATGGCCTGAAGGCCAAGGGTGAGAAAATCACCATGCTGACCTGCTACGACGCTACCTTCGCCAAGGCCGCCAGCCAGGCCGGCGTCGAGGTGCTGCTGGTTGGCGATTCGCTCGGCATGGTCCTGCAGGGCCATGACAGCACCCTGCCCGTCACCACCGACGACATGGCCTACCACACCGCCTGCGTCAAACGCGGCAACGACGGTGCGCTGATCCTGGCCGACCTGCCCTTCATGGCCCATGCCACGCTCGAGCAGTCGTTCGCCAACTGCGCCAAGCTGATGCGCGCCGGTGCGCACATGATCAAGGTCGAAGGTGCCGCCTGGCTGGCCGAAACCATCCGTCTGCTGGCCGACCGCGGCGTGCCGGTGTGCGCGCACATGGGCCTGACCCCGCAGACCGTCAACGTGCTCGGTGGTTACAAGGTCCAGGGGCGCCAGGAAGGCCAGGCGCAACAGATGCGCGCCGATGCCATCGCCCTCGAGCAGGCTGGCGCCGCCATGCTGCTGCTCGAATGCGTGCCCAGCGAGCTGGCCACGGAGATTTCCCAGGCGGTGAGCATTCCAGTAATCGGTATCGGTGCCGGCAGTGGTACCGACGGTCAGGTACTGGTGCTGCACGACATGCTGGGCCTGTCGCTCAGCGGTCGCGTGCCGAAATTCGTGAAGAACTTCATGGCTGGCCAGCCCGATATCCAGAGCGCCCTGGCGGCCTACGTCAAGCAGGTCAAGGACGTGAGTTTCCCAGCACCTGAGCACGGGTTCAGCGCATGAATACCGTCAAGACTGTCCGCGAACTGCGCGCCGCCGTAGCGCGCGCCCGCGGCGAAGGCAAGCGTATCGCCTTCGTCCCGACCATGGGCAACCTGCACAGCGGCCATGCCGCGCTGGTGACCAAGGCCGCCCAGCGCGCCGACTTCGTGGTAGCCAGCATCTTCGTCAACCCGCTGCAGTTCGGCGCAGGCGAAGACCTCGACAAATACCCACGCACCCTCGCCGCCGACCAGGAAACCCTGTTGCAGGCCGGTTGCCATCTGCTGTTCGCGCCCACGGTCGAAGAAATGTACCCCGACGGCATGACCGTGCAGACGCGGGTGAGCGTGCCACAACTGTCCGAAGGCCTGTGCGGCGCCAGCCGCCCCGGGCACTTCGAGGGTGTGGCGACGGTGGTCAGCAAGCTGTTCAACATGGTCCAGCCGGATCTGGCCGTGTTTGGCGAGAAAGACTACCAGCAGTTGGCGGTCATCCGCGCCATGGTGCGTGACCTGAACATGCCAATCCAGATCATCGGTGAGCCGACCGTGCGGGCTGAAGACGGATTGGCGCTGTCTTCGCGCAACGGTTATCTCAACGCTGAGCAACGCGCTGCGGCACCTGCGCTGTACCAGGCGCTGGGCCAACTGGCCGAAGGTATTCGTCGCGGGCGACGCGACTTCGCGGCATTGCTCGACGAGGGCCAGGCCAAACTGGTGGCGGCCGGGTTCCGCCCGGACTACCTGGAAGTGCGTCATGCACTGACCCTGAAGCCTGCGCAGCCGGACGATCGCGACCTGGTGATTCTGGGGGCGGCGTATCAGGGGAGCACGCGGTTGATCGACAACCTCTACCTGCATCTGGACGAGCCTTCGGCGTAATCCAGACCGGCCTCTTCGCAGCACTACGTGCGAGGAGGCCGCAACTGCCCTACCCTGTCCCGAAACCCCGCAAAAATTTCATCCTCCTCCTGCCCCTGACCATTCCCGCCGCCTGACCAATGCCTATAATGGGCCTCTCCTGCAACTGGCAAAGACTGCCAGTGTCAAAGCCTGACCATGCCCCAAGGAAACCATCCGCAATGGCGTATTACCGCACTCCCCACGATGTGACGGCCCTGCCCGCCTGGCAGGCGCTCCAGCAGCACCGCGATGCCATGCAGGGATTCAGCATGCGCGACGCCTTCGCAGCCGACCCCAAGCGCTTCGAGCAATTCTCGCTCAGCAGCTGCGGCCTTTTTCTCGATTACTCGAAGAACCTGATCAACGAAAAGACCCGCGAACTGCTGGTCGAACTGGCCCAGGAAGTCGGCCTGGCTGATGCGATCAAGTCGATGTTCAGCGGCGAGATCATCAACGGCTCCGAAGGCCGTCCGGTACTGCACACCGCCCTGCGCCGCCCGGTTGGCGACAAGCTCAGCGTGGGCGGCGTCAACGTGATGCCCGAAGTGCACAAGGTTCTCAACCAGATCACCGAACTGGTCGGCCGCATCCACGACGGCCTATGGCGCGGCTACAGCGAAAAGCCGATCACCGACGTGGTCAACATCGGCATCGGCGGCTCCTTCCTCGGCCCCGAACTGGTTTCCGAGGCCCTGTTGCCCTACGCCCAGCGCGGCGTTCGCTGCCACTACCTGGCCAACATCGACGGCAGCGAGTTCCACGAACTGTCAGCCAACCTGCGCGCCGAAACCACCCTGTTCATCGTTTCGTCGAAGTCGTTCAACACCCTCGAAACCCTGAAGAACGCCATGGCGGCACGCACCTGGTACCTGGCCCAGGGCGGCTCGGAAGCCGAGCTCTATCGCCACTTCATCGCAGTCTCCAGCAACAAGGCCGCCGCCGTGGCCTTCGGCATTCGTGAAGAAAACATCTTCCCGATGTGGGATTGGGTGGGCGGGCGCTATTCGCTGTGGTCGGCCATTGGCCTGCCGATCGCCCTGGCCATCGGTACTGCCAACTTCAAGGAACTGCTGTCCGGCGCCTATACCATGGACCAGCATTTCCAGACCGCGCCGTTCGAAAAGAACATGCCAGTCCTGCTGGCCCTGCTCGGCGTTTGGTACGGCAACTTCTGGAATGCCAGCAGCCACGCGATCCTGCCGTATGATCACTACCTGCGTAACATCACCAAACACCTGCAACAGCTGGACATGGAGTCCAACGGCAAGAGCGTATTGACCGACGGTTCCCCGGTGAAAACCGAGACCGGCCCGGTGATCTGGGGTGGCGTTGGCTGCAACGGTCAGCACGCCTATCACCAGTTGTTGCATCAAGGCACCCAGATGATTCCGGCCGACTTCATCGTGCCGGTGGTGAGCTTCAACCCGGTGGCCGACCATCACCAGTGGCTGTATGCCAACTGCCTGTCGCAGAGCCAGGCGCTGATGCTGGGCAAGACTCGCGAGGAAGCCGAGACCGAGCTGCGCGCCAAAGGCCTGAACGAAGCAGATATCGAAAAGCTGGCACCGCACAAGGTGATTCCGGGCAACCGTCCGAGCAACACCCTGGTGGTCGAGCGCATCAGCCCACGCCGCCTCGGCGCGCTGGTGGCGATGTACGAGCACAAGGTCTTCGTGCAGAGCGTGGTCTGGGGCATCAACGCCTTCGACCAGTGGGGCGTGGAGCTGGGCAAGGAGCTGGGCAAGGGCGTCTACCAGCGTCTGGTCGGCAGCCTGGAAGACAGCGCCGAAGATGGCTCGACCCAAGGGCTGATCAACTACTTCCGCGGGCGTCACCGCGGTTGACCTGAACGCTGAATTCGCGGGCTCGCCCGCGAAGAGGCCAGCACAGGTTGAACAACAGTTCCAGCTACACTGTCCATCGAATAGCCGTTGAAGTCCCTCCGACAAGAGCAGGACCACCCGCCATGTTCGATATCCGCGACTACCCCCAGGCCCTGTCTGTCAGCCAGGCCGCCGAACTCTCCGACGCAGATTACCGCCGCCTCTACCGCCAGTCGGTGGACGACCCCGATACCTTCTGGGCCGAGCAGGCCAAACGCCTGGACTGGATCAAGCCCTGGTCGAGCGTGCAACAGTGCGACCTCAAGACCGGCACCGCACGCTGGTTCGATGGCGCCCAGCTCAACGTCAGTTACAACTGCATCGACCGCCATCTCGACAAACGTGGCGACCAGACCGCCCTGCTCTGGGAAGGCGACGACCCGAAAGACGCCAGACCGATCACCTACCGCGAGCTGCATCGCGAGGTCTGCCGCCTGGCCAACGCCCTGAAGGCCCGCGGCGTGAAGAAAGGCGACCGGGTCTGCATCTACATGCCGATGATCCCCGAAGCCGCCTACGCCATGCTCGCCTGCACGCGGATCGGCGCCATTCACTCGGTGGTGTTCGGCGGTTTCTCCCCCGATGCCCTGCGCGACCGCATCCTCGATGCCGACTGCCGCACGGTGATCACTGCCGACGAGGGCGTGCGCGGCGGCAAGCGTATCCCGCTCAAGCAGAACGTCGACAAAGCCCTGGCCAATTGCCCGGATGTCAGCAGTGTGCTGGTGGTCAAGCGCACCGGGGGCGATGTGGCCTGGAGCGAAGGACGCGACCTCTGGTACCACGAAGCCACCGAGCACGCCGGCGACGACTGCGCCCCCGAACCGATGGCCGCCGAAGACCCGTTGTTCATCCTCTACACCTCAGGCAGCACTGGCAAACCCAAGGGCGTGCTGCACAGCACGGCGGGCTACCTGTTGCAGGCAACGATGACGTTCAAGGTGGTGTTCGACTACCGCGACGGCGAAGTCTTCTGGTGCACCGCCGACGTCGGCTGGGTCACTGGCCACAGCTACATCGTCTATGGCCCGCTGGCCAACGGTGCCATCTCGCTGATGTTCGAAGGCGTGCCCAACTACCCGGATATCTCGCGTTTCTGGCAGGTGGTCGACAAGCATCAGGTGAACATCTTCTACACCGCGCCCACGGCCCTGCGCGCCTTGATGCGCGAAGGCAACGCACCGTTGCAGGGTACCTCGCGCAAGAGCCTGCGGCTGCTCGGCAGCGTCGGCGAGCCGATCAACCCTGAAGCCTGGGAATGGTATTTCGAAGCCGTGGGGCAAAAGCGCTGCCCCATCGTCGACACCTGGTGGCAGACCGAGACCGGCGGCATCATGCTCACCCCTCTGCCCGGCACACCACGGCTGAAGCCCGGCTGTGCCACGCAACCGATGTTCGGTGTACAACCGGTGCTGCTGGACGAAAAAGGCAAACCGATCGAAGGCCCTGGTGCCGGCCTGCTGGCGATCAAGGCCAGTTGGCCAGGGCAGATCCGTAGCGTCTATGGTGATCACCAGCGTATGGTCGACACCTACTTCAAACCCATGCCCGGCTACTACTTCACCGGCGATGGCGCACGCCGCGATGCTGACGGCGACTACTGGATCACCGGGCGTATCGACGATGTGATCAACGTATCCGGCCATCGCATCGGCACCGCCGAGGTAGAGAGTGCGCTAGTCCTGCACGACAAGGTCGCCGAAGCTGCGGTGGTCGGCTACCCCCACGACCTCAAGGGCCAGGGCGTGTATGCCTTCGTCACCACGATGAATGGCATCACCGCGGACGATGCGCTCAAGGCCGAGCTGCTGGCGCTGGTCAGCAAGGAGATCGGCAGCTTCGCCAAACCCGAGCTGATCCAGTGGGCACCGGCCTTGCCCAAGACCCGCTCGGGCAAGATCATGCGGCGTATACTGCGCAAGATCGCCTGCAACGAACTGGACAACCTCGGCGATACCTCGACCCTCGCAGACCCCAGCGTGGTCCAGGGTCTCATCGACACACGCCTCAACCACTAGACGGCCGCCAGGCGGCCAGTACAGGTCGCCATGGAAGCCTTACGTCGCCGCATCGAAACCCAGGTCATGAGCCTCACCGGGCTGGCCCTCGGCCAGCTCGACCTGGAGTCCCCCAAGGGTGACCCGGGCCTGTTCGGCCCGCAAAGCGTCAGCTGGCAAGTACATGGTGATTTCCCCAGCATGCTGATCGGCGGCATCAGCGCATTGATGCTGCAACTGCTGCATCCACTGGCACTGGCCGGGGTCTGGGATCACTCGAATTTTCGCGAAGACCTGCTCGGCCGGCTGCGCCGCACCAGTCAGTTCATCTCCGGTACGACCTTCGGCTCGAAGCGAGATGCCGAATGGTTGATCGACAAGGTCCGCAGCATCCACCTCAAGGTGGTCGGTACCGCTCCCGACGGACGCCATTACGCGGCCAGCGACCCGGACCTGCTGACCTGGGTGCACGTGGCGGAGGTCAGCAGTTTTCTCGCCGCCCACCTGCGCTACTGCAACCCACGGCTGTCAGTGGCTGACCAGGATGCCTACTACGACGAGATCGCCTTGATCGCCGAGCGCCTGGGCGCCCGAGACGTCCCGCGTTCATGTCGTCAGGTGGACGACTACCTACAGCACATGCGCCCACAACTGCACTGCGATGCCCGCAGCCTGGAGGTGGTCGGCATACTGCTCGAAGCCCCGGCGCCCAGCCGGCTGGCAGAGCCCGTCGGCAAGCTGATGCTGCACGCGGGCATCGACTTGCTGCCCGATTGGGCCAGCGCCCTGCTCGGTCTGCACCAAGGCCCCCTGCAGCGCCGCATGGTGCGCCTGGGCGTGGAGCGTACAGCGCCCGTGTTGCGCTGGGCCATGCGCGACGGTTCGGCGCACCGCGCCCGGCGGCGGATGGGCTTGCCCTGAGAGTTCTCCGATGTATCGGAACTGATTTGACGTGCCATACTCCAAGCACCTCCGCTCGAGACAGACGACGCCGCACATGCCCAAAGGATTGAATCGCGCCATTGGCGCCTTGCTGGCCATCGTGGCCCTGTACAGCCTGCTTGGCTTCTTCATTCTTCCCGGTGTGGGCCTGCGCATCGCCAACCAGCAACTGGCGCAGTACGCCACCATGCCGGCGCACCTGCAGCGTATCGAGTTCAACCCGTTCAGCCTTGAGCTGACGTTGTGGGGCCTGCAGATCGGCGAGCCGGGCAAGGAGCAGGTGGCCTTCGAACGCCTCTACGCCAACCTCTCCCTCGACAGCCTATGGAGCGGCGCCCTGCACCTGGACGCGGTAGAGCTGGACAAGCCGCGCACCGAGCTGCTGTTCGCCAAGGACGGCAGCCTCAACCTCAGTCAGCTGTTCAAGCTGCCGCCGAGCGAGCCGAAACCGGACGAGCCGCCGAGCGATCCGTTCCCGCTGCGCATCGCCAGCATCAAGCTCAACGAAGGCTATCTGCACTTCCAGGACCTGCGCCCGAGCGAACCCATCGAGTTCCTCTACGACTCGATGAACCTCGAACTGAAGAACCTCAGCACCTTGCCGGACGACAGCGCCGACATGACGCTGGTCGCCAACGGCCCCAATGGCGGGCGTATCGACTGGAGCGGCAACCTGAGCCTGTCGCCCATCACCTCCGAAGGCACGCTGAAGATCACCGACAGCAAGATGAAGCTGTTCTGGCCCTACGTACGTGATGCTGTACCGCTGGTGCTGGAAGACGGCGTGCTCAGCCTCGATACCCACTACAAACTGAACCTGTCCAAGGAAACCGAGCTGCTGCTCGATAACGCCTCCGTGCGCGTCGCGCCCTTCGCCATCAAGGCGCCCGATGGACGCCCGCTGGCGCGCCTGGCCAGCCTTGAGGTCAGCGAAACCTCCATCGACCTGGCCAAGCAGCTGGTGACCGTCGGCAAGATCCGCAGCGAAAAACTCGAAACCTGGGCGGCCCTCGAACGTGACGGCCAGCTCGACTGGCAGAAACTCTTCGCCAGTCAGCCCGCCAAAGCCACCCCCAAGGAAAAGGCCGAGCCCGCCACCGCAGCGCCGCCCCCCGAGGAAAACGCCGCCAAGCAGCCCAGCAAACCCTGGCAGGTTCTGCTCAAGGATGTTCAGGCACGCAACTACATGATTCACCTGGCCGACCGCAGCCAGAAAGAGCCCGTGGCACTCGATGTCGGGCCGCTCAACCTGGACATGCAAGGCTTTGACAGCCTCAACAAGTCGCCCTTCACGCTCAAGCTCGACACCGGCGTGGGCCGCCAAGGCAAGCTGCAGGCTGCCGGCCAGGTCAACCTGGCACCGGTCACCGCCAAGCTGGACGTCAGTACCCGCGACATCGACCTGCGCGTAGCCCAGGCCTACATCAGCCCGTTCATTCGCCTGGAGCTGCGCAGCGGCATGCTCGCCAGCGATCTCAAGGTCGACCTCAAGGGCACCGAGCCACTGGCCTTCAGCGTGGCGGGCAAGGCCCAGGTCAACCAGTTGCACACCCTCGACACGATCAAAGGGCGCGACTTCGTGAAATGGCAGCAGGTGAACGTCGATGGGCTGTCCTATGTGCACGGCGATGCCCTGTCGATCGACAAGGTCACCCTGTTGCAGCCCTACGCGCGCTTCATCATCAACGAAGACCGCACCACCAGTGTCGACGACCTTCTCATCCCGCAACCTGCTGACGCACCAGCCGCCAGCCAAGCGAAACCGGCCACAGCCAGCAATGAAAAGCCACTGGGCATCCGAATCGGCCAGATCGATATCAACGATGGCTCGGCCAACTTCGCCGACCTGACATTGACGCCCAACTTCGCCACCGCCGTGCAGCAGTTGAACGGCCAGATCGGCACCATCGACAACCGCAAGCCGCTCCCGGCGAAAGTGGACGTCAAAGGCAAGGTCGATCGCTACGCGCCGGTGACCATCAAGGGCGCATTGAATCCGTTCGACCCGATGGCCAGCCTCGACATCGCCACCAGCTTCAAGCGCGTCGAACTGACCACCCTGACGCCCTACTCCGGCAAGTTCGCCGGGTTCCGCATCCGCAAGGGACGCCTGAATCTCGACCTGCACTATGTGATCACCAAAGGCCAGCTCAAGGCCGAGAACAAGGTCGTGGTCGAGCAACTGCAACTGGGTGAAAAAGTCGACAGCCCCGATGCCGTCGACCTGCCTATTCGCCTCGCTGTCGCGTTACTCAAGGATACCGAGGGCAAGATCTCCATCGAGCTGCCTGTCACGGGCGATCTCAACAACCCGCAGTTCAGCGTCATGCCGATCGTCTGGCAGACCCTGCGCAACCTGGTGCTGCGTGCGGCGCAGGCGCCGTTCAAGTTCATCGGCGGATTGATTGCCGGTGGCGGTTCGGAAGATCTGGGCAACGTATCCTTCGCTCCCGGCTCCAGCGATCTCAGCAGCGAGGCCCAGTCGGCCCTGGACAAGCTGGCCTCGGCCCTGCAACAGCGGCCGGAACTGCGCCTGGAGATCGAAGGTACCAGCGCACAGAGCAGCGACGGTCCATTGATCGCCCAACAGCGTCTGGAACGCGAATACCAGGCGACCTGGTACAAGATTCTGCAGCGGCGAGGTGACAAGGTACCGGCCAATGCCTCGATGCTGGTAGTCGACGACAGCGACAAGCCGGCCATGCTCGAGGGCATCTACCGCACCCGTCTCAAGCAGCAGCCACCTGCGGAATGGGAAAAGCTCAGCCGCGAAGAGCGCACCACCAAGCTGCGCGAGGCGGTGCTCAAATCCTGGGCCGAAAGCGCGGCCTTGCTGCGCAACCTCGGCCAAGACCGGGCGAGCAGCATCAAGGACTACCTGGTAGACAAGGGCAAGCTGGAGGATGACCGGGTGTACTTCATCGACACCACCCTGGGGCAGGCCGAAAGCGACGGGCGAGTGATCACCCCGATGCATCTGGACGCAGAGTAATCCCTGAACGATTTCAGACGCGCAAAGAGAAAGCCCCGGCAGATGCCGGGGCTTTCTCTTTGGGTGGCCAGATCCTTCTGACCGACGGGACAATCCTTATTCAGCTTTCAGCGCTTCAGCGGTCACGCTTTTCACGCCTTTAACGTTCTGGGTGATGCGCACCGCTTCTTTCTTCTGCGATTCGGTTACTTTGACATCGGAAGAAAGGGAGACAACACCGTGGCTGGTTTCAACTTTGATATCGCTGCCTGGGATGCCTTTTTCGGTCAGCAGATCAGCCTTGACCTTGGTGGTGATCCAGGTGTCCGAGGTTTCTTGCTTGGCGTCGGCCACCGGTTGGTTGGAAGCCAGCATCACTGGAGCTTGGGTAGCCTCTGCGGCGAATGCGCCGTTAGCCATCGACAGAGTCAGGGCGGTAGCAGTAGCGGCAGCAATGGCAAACTTCTTCATGTGGGTCACTCCTGTTTATTCGAAAGATCTGCGCCGAGGTTCCTGGCTGCAGGTATGAAGGTAGTTGCAGGGGCTGTGCCAGTTTTTCCGCTTCGCTTGATTCCTTTAAAAACAAAGAGTTACGGCATTTCACTTGTCAGGAGAGTCGTGCAATTTGCAACCCCGACGAAAAAACTGCATGCAAGATGCAAGTCCAACAGGTTTTTCTGCTCGCATAAAAAAAGGACCTCCGAGGAGGTCCTTTTTTCAGTCATTGCCGATAAGGCTTAGACACCCGATGCCTTGGCAGCGGCGACGTCCTTGATCGACAGCTTGATACGGCCGCGGTTGTCCACGTCCAGTACCAGTACTTCGACTTCCTGGCCTTCTTTCAGCACGTCGGTAACCTTCTCTACACGCGCATCGCTGAGCATGGAGATGTGCACCAGACCGTCCTTGCCTGGCAGGATGTTGACGAAGGCGCCGAAGTCGACGATACGCTCGACCTTGCCGACGTAGATCTTGCCGATCTCGGCTTCTGCGGTGATACCCAGGATGCGCTGCTTGGCAGCATCTGCCGCTTCCTTGGTTTCGCCGAAGATCTTGATCGAGCCGTCGTCTTCGATGTCGATCGAGGCCTTGGTCTCTTCACAGATGGCGCGGATGGTGGCGCCGCCTTTACCGATGACGTCACGGATCTTGTCGGTGTCGATCTTCATCGCGATCATGGTCGGGGCGTTGGCCGACAGCTCGGTACGCGACTGACCGATGATCTGGTTCATCTGGCCGAGGATGTTCAGGCGAGCTTCCAGGGCCTGGCCCAGGGCGATCTCCATGATCTCTTCGGTGATACCGTTGATCTTGATGTCCATCTGCAGCGCGGTAACACCTTTGGCGGTACCGGCAACCTTGAAGTCCATGTCGCCCAGGTGGTCTTCGTCACCCAGGATGTCGGTCAGGATCGCGAACTTCTCGCCTTCCTTGACCAGGCCCATGGCGATACCGGCAACCGGCGCTTTCATTGGAACGCCAGCGTCCATCAGAGCCAGGGAAGCACCGCAGACCGAAGCCATGGAGCTCGAACCGTTGGATTCGGTGATTTCCGAAACGACGCGGATGGTGTACGGGAACACGTCAGCGGCAGGCAGCATGGCCTGGACCGAGCGACGAGCCAGACGGCCGTGACCGATCTCGCGACGGCCAGCACCGCCCATGCGACCACATTCGCCTACCGAGAACGGCGGGAAGTTGTAGTGCAGCATGAAGGGGTCTTTCTTCTCGCCTTCGAGAGTGTCCAGCAGCTGGGCGTCACGGGCGGTGCCGAGGGTGGCAACGACCAGGGCCTGGGTTTCACCACGGGTGAACAGTGCCGAACCGTGAGTCTTGGGCAGAACACCGACTTCGATGTTCAGCGGACGTACGGTCTTGGTGTCGCGACCGTCGATACGCGGCTTGCCGTTGACGATGTTTTCGCGAACGGTGCGGTACTCGATTTCGCCGAAGATGTCTTTGACTTCGCTCGCCGATGGCTGGCCTTCTTCACCGGAGAACTTGGCGATGGCCTGGTCACGCAGCTCGCCCAGACGCGCGTAGCGGTCGGCCTTGACGGTGATGGTGTAGCCCTGGGATACGGCTTCACCGAACTCGGCACGAATAGCGTCGAACAGCGCAGTGTTGGCAACGGCTGGTTTCCAGTCCCAGGTTGGCTTGCCGGCTTCGGCGGCCAGTTCCTTGACGGCCTTGATCACAGCCTGGAACTCGTCGTGGGCGAACAGCACGGCGCCCAGCATCTGGTCTTCGGTCAGCTCCTGGGCTTCCGATTCGACCATCAGTACGGCGTCGGAGGTACCGGCAACGACCATGTCCAGGCTCGAGGCAGCCAGTTGCTCGTAGGTCGGGTTCAGCAGGTAGCCGGTGCTTTCGTGGAAGGCAACGCGGGCGGCGCCGATCGGGCCTTCGAACGGAATGCCGGAGATGGCCAGGGCAGCCGAGGTACCGATCATCGCAGCGATGTCCGGATCGGTCTTCTTGCTGGTGGAAACCACGGTGCAGACGACCTGCACTTCGTTCATGAAGCCTTCAGGGAAGAGCGGGCGGATCGGACGGTCGATCAGACGCGAGGTCAGGGTTTCTTTCTCGGAAGGACGGCCTTCACGCTTGAAGAAACCGCCAGGGATCTTGCCAGCGGCGTAGGTCTTTTCCTGATAGTGCACGGACAGCGGGAAGAAGCCCTTGCCTGGATCGGCTTGCTTGGCACCGACCACGGTCACCAGCACGGTGACATCGTTGTCGACGGTGACCAGCACGGCGCCGGTGGCCTGACGGGCAATGCGGCCCGTTTCGAGAGTGACGGTCGATTGACCGAACTGGAACGTCTTGATTACCGGGTTCACGGTTTCCTACCTTTTCAGTGGCTCTTGGGGGAACTGGGAAAACTGGGATCTTGCGAATTCTTGGGCGGAAGGGAGTGTCGACTCCGTTGACCGTCCAGATACAACACGAGGCTGGGAGCCTGGGCGTCTTGCGAAAAATTCGCTCGACGGCATCAGGCTGCCAACCTCGGAGATACGCGTGGCGTGTCCAAGGGTAGCGCTGACAAGCAGCGCTCCCCAAGCATGCGACACGCCATGCACACCACTGGCCAGTCCGCTATTAGCGACGCAGGCCCAGGCGACCGATCAGGGCGCTGTAACGAGTGGTGTCTTTGCCCTTCAGGTAATCCAGCAGCTTACGACGCTGGTTGACCATACGGATCAGACCACGACGGGAGTGGTGGTCTTTTTCGTTGGCCTTGAAGTGGCCTTGCAGCTTGTTGATGTTGGCGGTCAGCAGAGCAACCTGCACTTCCGGGCTACCGGTATCGCCGGCGGCTTGCTGGTAATCGGCAACGATCTGAGCTTTTTCTTCGACGCTGAGGGCCATTTGGCTTCTCCTGATAAACGGATCCCGCAAGCGGGGTCCAATAGGCCAGGGACTTGAATCCCTGTATTAATAAAAAGAGGTATGACCGTGCCTACTGACAGCCATCCTCGGTTCCCCAGCGCACGACCGAAGCCCTGCCCTGTGGTTTCGGTCATTCCGACCGAATCAGTCGACGCGGCGCAATGCGCCCGTCTTCGCTCACTTCACCGATACCGATGAAGCGACCATTGTGATCCTGTACCCGGACCATGCCGAACTGCGGCGCGTCCGGTGCTCGCACTGCCTGACCGTGCAGCCAGTAGAACGCGCTGTGCTCGGACAACAGCACCAGCGGCCAGTCCTGCAGCCCGCTGTCGGACGGCATGAGGAAGCGATCGAGTGCTTCGTTGCCGCCTTCGGCATGGGCCTGCTCGAGCTCCTCGAGCGTCACGGTCTGCGCCAGGGCGAAAGGCCCGGCCTGGGTGCGACGCAATTCTGCGACATAGGCACCACAGCCCAGCACCTCACCGATATCCTCGACCAAGGTGCGGATATAGGTACCTTTGCTGCAGCCGACCGAGAGGCGCGCACGGGTGCCTTCACACTCGAGCAACTCCAAGCGGTTAATAGTAACAGAACGCGCCTCGCGCTCCACTACCTCTCCTGCACGCGCCAGCTTGTAAAGCGGCTGGCCGTCACGCTTGAGCGCCGAGTACATCGGCGGCACCTGGCGGATTTCACCTCGAAAACGCGGGATCGCGGCTTCGATATCGGCGCGACCAACGGTCACCTCGCGGGTCTGCAGCACCTCGCCTTCGGCGTCTGCGGTGCTGGTAGTCTGCCCCAGCTGCATGACGGTTTCGTAGCCCTTGTCGGAATCGAGCAAGTACTGCGAAAACTTGGTGGCCTCACCAAAGCAAAGCGGCAAAACACCGGTGGCCAGTGGGTCGAGGCTGCCAGTATGGCCGGCCTTTTCTGCATTGAGCAGCCAGCGGACCTTCTGCAACGCTGCATTGGAGGTGAAACCCAAGGGCTTGTCGAGCAGGATGATACCGCTGACGTTACGACGGATACGTTTGACCTGGGCCACCGCTTACTCCTTGGTGTCCAGCTCGTCGGCATCCTTGTGCAGGCGATCTTCGGCCACCGCACGTTCGATCAGTGCCGAGAGGTGAACACCCCGGCTGACACTTTCATCGAAGTGGAAATGCAGTTGTGGAACGCTGCGCAGTTGCATCGCCCGCCCGAGGTGCAGACGCAGGAAACTGGCGGCACTGTTGAGCGCCTTGAGGGTCTGGGGCACGGCGTCGGCGTCATCCTGGCCCATCACGGTGATGAAGACCTTGGCGTGACCGAGATCACGACTGACGTCGACCGCGGTGATGGTCACCAGGCCCACACGTGGATCCTTGACTTCACGGCGGATCAACTCGGCCAGCTCGCGCTGCATCTGGTCGCCGATGCGTTGGGTACGGCTATATTCTTTTGCCATTTTTGCTACCTGTATCTTAAAGCGGCAAACGCCCGGTCAGGCGGGTGTGCCTGACCGGGCGTTACCTTCAGAGGCCCAGCCAGCCGCCTTGCGACGGGGCCTGGGCCGCGCCCATCCCTTACAGGGTACGGGCAACCTGGACTTTCTCGAAGACTTCGATCTTGTCGCCGACCTTGACGTCGTTGTAGCTCTTGACGCCGATACCGCACTCCATGCCGTTACGCACTTCGGCGGCGTCGTCCTTGAAGCGACGCAGCGATTCCAGCTCGCCTTCGAAGATCACAACGTCCTCGCGCAGTACGCGGATCGGACGGTTGCGGTACACGGTACCTTCGATGACCATACAGCCAGCGATGGCGCCGAACTTCGGCGAACGGAACACATCACGCACTTCGGCGACACCCAGGATGTTCTCGCGAACATCGCTGCCGAGCATGCCGGTCAGGGCTTTCTTGACGTCTTCGATGATGTCGTAGATCACGTTGTAGTAACGCATATCCAGACCTTCCTGCTCGACGATCTTGCGCGCGCCGGCATCGGCACGCACGTTGAAGCCGAACAGTACTGCATTCGAAGCCAGCGCCAGGTTGGCGTCGCTCTCGGTGATACCACCGACGCCGCCACCGATGACGCGCACCTGAACTTCGTCGTTGCCCAGGCTGCCGAGCGAGCCCTGGAGTGCTTCCAGAGAGCCGCGCACGTCGGTCTTGAGGACGATGTTGAGGGTCTTCTTCTCTTCCTGACCCATGGTCTCGAAGATGTTTTCCAGCTTGCCGGCGTGAGCACGGGCCAGCTTGACCTCGCGGTACTTGCCTTGACGGAACAGGGCGACTTCACGTGCCTTCTTCTCGTCAGCGACCACGGACAGCTCGTCACCGGCTTCCGGGGTGCCATCCAGGCCGAGGATCTCGACCGGGATCGACGGGCCGGCTTCCTTCACAGGCTTGCCGTTCTCGTCGAGCATGGCACGTACACGGCCATAGTTGGAGCCAACCAGAACCATGTCGCCCTGACGCAGCGTACCGTCCTGAACCAGGATGGTGGCGACCGGACCGCGGCCCTTGTCCAGACGCGACTCGACGACAACGCCACGACCAGGTGCGGTCGGGGTGGCGGTCAGCTCGAGAATCTCTGCTTGCAGCAGGACGGCTTCGAGCAGTTCGTCGACACCGGTACCCATCTTCGCCGAAACCTTGACGAACGGAGTGTCACCACCCCAGTCCTCGGAGGTCACGCCTTCGACGGCCAGTTCGTTGCGGATGCGATCGAGGTCGGCACCCGGCTTGTCGATCTTGTTCACCGCGACCACCAGCGGAACACCAGCAGCTTTCGCATGCTGAACGGCCTCACGGGTCTGTGGCATCACGCCGTCGTCCGCCGCCACCACCAGGATGACGATGTCGGTCGCCTTGGCACCGCGGGCACGCATTTGGGTAAACGCAGCGTGGCCCGGAGTATCGAGGAAGGTGACCATGCCGCGGTCGGTTTCCACGTGGTAGGCACCGATGTGCTGGGTGATACCACCGGCTTCGCCAGCGGCGACCTTGGCACGACGGATGTAGTCGAGCAGCGAGGTCTTGCCGTGGTCGACGTGGCCCATGACGGTCACGACCGGCGCGCGGGACTCGACTTCACCTTCGAACTTCAGCGATTCGGCCAGGGAGTCTTCCAGGGCGGTATCGCTGACCAGGGTGACCTTGTGGCCCAGCTCTTCGGCGACCAACTGAGCGGTCTCCTGGTCAAGCACCTGGTTGATGGTGACCGGAGTACCCAGCTTGAACATGAACTTGACGACTTCGGCAGCCTTGACCGACATCTGCTGAGCCAGCTCGGAGACGGTGATGGTCTCGCCGATGCTGACATCACGGATGACCGGACCAGTCGGGCTCTGGAAGCCGTGCTGGTTGCGCTTCTTCAGCTTGCTCTTGCCGCCACGGCCACGACGCGCGCCATCGCTCTCTTCGTCAGTGGTGCGCGGTGCAGCGCGCGGAGTCGGAGCTTTTTCCTTCTCCTTGACCTTGACCTTGATCGACACGCGAGGGGCTTCGCCACGACGCTCACCACCGGCGCCACGACGGTCGTCGTCACGGGTGCGGTTTTCGTTGCGACGGTTCTCGTCCTTCTTGCGCTCGGCGGCACGTGCGGCGGCGTCATCGGACACCGGGGCATCGGCCACTACAGGCTCGGCAGCAGCCGGAGCCGATTCGGCACGTGGCGCAGGCGCCGCAACCGGAGCTTCGGCGGCCTGACGGCGAGCCTGCTCTTCGTTACGCTGGCGAGTCTCGGCCTCGACCTTCTCACGCGCAGCATTCTCAGCGGCACGGCGCTCTTCAGCCTCACGCTTCTGCTCGGCCTGGATCTCTTCCGGGCTGCGCTGCACGAATACTTTCTTCTTGCGTACTTCTACGCTGATGCTCTTGCTACCGGCGACACGCAGGGTGCTGGTGGTCTTGCGCTGCAAGGTAATCTTGCGTGGCTCTTCCGCCTTGCTCTTGTGGCTGCTCTTCAGATGAGTCAGCAGAACCTGCTTCTCATTGTCGGTCACTACCTGACCGGCGTCGGTGTGCGGCAGACCTGCCTCACGCATCTGCTGCAGCAGGCGCTCTACCGGTGCCTCGACCTCTTGGGCCAGTTCTTTCACCGTGACTTGCGTCATGCACTTCTCTCCTCAGGCCGCGCCTAATTACTCGAACCAGTGGGCTCGGGCGGCCATGATCAACTTGCCGGCACGCTCTTCGTCGATGCCGTCGATGTCGAGCAGGTCGTCGATCGACTGCTCGGCCAGGTCTTCGCGGTTAACCACGCCGCGCACCGCCAGTTCCGCCGCCAGGTCCTTGTCCATGCCCTCGAGGGAGAGCAGGTCTTCGGCCGGATGGGCGTCTGCCAGTTTTTCTTCGGTAGCGATGGCTTTGGTCAACAAACGGTCCTTGGCACGAGCACGCAGCTCGTTGACGATTTCCTCGTCGAAGCCATCGATGTTGAGCATTTCTTCCAACGGTACGTAAGCAATTTCTTCGAGGCTGGTGAAGCCTTCGTCGACCAGCACCTGTGCCAGCTCTTCGTCGACTTCCAGTTCCTCGATGAAGTTACGCAGGATGTCACCTGTTTCAGCTTGCTGCTTGGCCTGGATATCCTTCTCGGTCATCACGTTCAGGGTCCAGCCAGTCAGCTGACTGGCCAGGCGAACGTTCTGACCACCGCGGCCGATAGCCTGCGCCAGGTTGTCCTCGGCAACGGCGATGTCCATTGCGTGGGCATCCTCGTCAACGATGATCGCCGCGACTTCGGCCGGCGACATGGCGTTGATGACGAACTGTGCCGGGTTCTCGTCCCACAGGACGATATCCACACGCTCACCACCCAACTCACCGGAGACTGCCTGGACGCGCGAACCCCGCATGCCGATGCAGGCGCCTTGAGGATCGATACGCTTGTCCTTGGAGCGCACGGCGATCTTGGCGCGCGAACCCGGATCACGGGACGCTGCCATCACCTCGATCAGGCCCTCGGCGATTTCCGGCACTTCGATGCGGAACAGCTCGATCAGCATCTGCGGTGCGGTACGCGACAGGATCAACTGCGGGCCACGGTTCTCGGTGCGGATTTCCTTGAGCAGTGCACGCAGGCGCACACCGACGCGGAAAGTCTCACGCGGGATGATGTCTTCGCGAGCCAGCAGCGCCTCGGCATTGTTGCCCAGGTCGACGATGACGTTGTCGCGGGTGACCTTCTTGACGGTGCCGGAGATGATCTCGCCGACACGCTCGCGGTAGGCGTCGACCACCTGGGCGCGCTCGGCCTCACGGACCTTCTGCACGATGACCTGCTTCGCGGTCTGGGCGGCGATACGACCGAACTCGATGGACTCGATCTTCTCCTCGATCACGTCGCCAATCTTGGCGTCCGGATGAGAGTCCTTGATCTTGTCCAGCCAGGTTTCGATCGCCGGATCGTCCAGGTCGTTTTCGTCGACCACGGTCCAGCGACGGAAGGTCTCGTAGCTACCGGTGTGGCGGTTGATTTCCACACGCAGATCGACTTCGTCTTCAAAACGTTTTTTGGTTGCAGTAGCCAGGGCCACTTCCAGCGCTTCGAAAATGACGCCGGGTGGTACACCCTTTTCGTTGGATACCGATTCAACAACCAGCAGTACTTCTTTGCTCATCGTACGCCTCGCCTTGCGCAAGCCATTAGGCCCGGAATGTCCGCCGGGCCCGGCACGTCTCAGTCAAAACTGGGAATAATATTGGCCTTGTCGATCGAGTCGATCGGCAGCAGGAATTCGTTGGTATCCACCTGGATCACCACGTCCTGATCCTCCACACCGCGGAGAAGGCCCTGGAAGTTACGACGACCCTCGAAGGGCGTACGCAGCTTGATCTTCACTTGCTCGCCCGCATGCGAAGCAAACTGTTCCAGTGTGAACAGCGGGCGATCCATGCCTGGAGAGGACACCTCAAGGGTGTATTCACTGCTGATCGGATCTTCCACATCAAGAATGGCGCTGGCCTGACGGCTGACCGCCTCGCAGTCGTCCACCAGGATGCCGTCTTCCTTGTCGATATAGATGCGTAGTACCGAATGCTTACCCTGGGAAACGTATTCGATCCCCCAGCACTGATAGCCCAGACCCTCGACAACCGGGGCCAACAAGGCCTGCAACTGTTCTAGCTTGCTCGACACCTGAACCCCCTCGTGCATGCTGTGCAAATAAAAAATGGGCGAAGCGCCCATCCCTGAAAGCGCCGTTGAACAACGACGCGAAGAACTGTTCAGCTAGCAAAAAGCCCCTGAAAAGGGGCTCCGCTGAAGCTGGTTGCGGGGGCTGGATTTGAACCAACGACCTTCGGGTTATGAGCCCGACGAGCTACCAAGCTGCTCCACCCCGCGACAAAGCTGGGGCGAAAGTATAAGACCGAACCCTGTGCAGGGTCAATCCGACCTCCACCTGCAAGAAAGCCCGCTAAAGCGGGCTCTCATGCTTCAATTGGTACCGAGAAGGGGACTCGAACCCCTACACCCTATGGGCACAACCACCTCAAGGTTGCGTGTCTACCAATTCCACCACCTCGGCAATATTACATCTTGAAACCCGTTACTTCTGCTCTTCGGTAGGAGGAGGGACGTCACCTTTTGGGGCGGCTTCACTCTTCTGTTCCTGGAGCACCGGTACATCATCATTTACTGCCGGCTTTTGCTCTTTAACTTCCAGCACTGCTGGATCTGGCAAACCGGCTTGAGTCAGCTGGTGTGCCTGCTGCTTGGCAAAGTATCCTAACCCAAGTGCAGTCAAAAAGAAAGTGGCAGCAAGTATAGCAGTAAATTTACTCAGGAAGGTAGCAGAACCTTGGCTTCCGAACACAGTATTTGAAGCACCTGCGCCGAAAGATGCACCTGCTTCCGCACCTTTACCCTGTTGCATCAGAACCAGCGCTACCAGCGCCAGTGCAGCCAACAGATGAAAAACAACTACGACTGTTTCCAGCATATGTTCAGTTTCCTGCGGCGCGACAAATTGCACCGAATTCGTCTGCGTTCAGGGATGCTCCACCAATGAGCCCCCCATCAATATCCGGCATGCCGAACAGTTCGGCCGCATTGGCCGCCTTCACGCTACCGCCGTAGAGAAGTTGCGCATTCGCTGCAACTTCGGCGTCCAGCGCCTTCAGCTGCGCACGGATGGCAGCATGCACATCCTGGGCTTGCTGAGGCGAGGCCGTCAAACCAGTGCCAATGGCCCATACAGGCTCATAGGCAATTACTGCATTGGCAAAAGCCTTGATACCGAATGCATCGATAACACTGCTTAGTTGACGCCCGACAACTTCGAGCGTCTTGCCAGCCTCGCGCTCCTCGAGAGTTTCCCCTACGCAGAGCACCGGCTTCAAACCACTTGCCTGTGCGGCTGCAAACTTGCGATTCAGCACTTCGTCCGTTTCACCAATAATCTGGCGACGCTCCGAATGGCCAATCAACACCAACTTGCAACCGACTTCAGCCAACTGACTAGGTGCAACTTCACCTGTCAGCGCACCCTGTTCGGGCTGTACTGCAGAATTCTGTGCGCCAACGATGATCCCCTTGCCGCTCAACTCATCAATGACTTGATTGATAAACAACGACGGCGGAAACACCGCAACTTCGACACCACTCGGAAGAGCCAGATTACTCAGGCTCAGGCTCAGCTCAGCGACGCTGGCGCGGGTACCGTGCATCTTCCAGTTACCAGCTACCATGGGGCGACGCATGCTCTACCTCGTCGGTCAAAGTGGGCGCAGATCTTACCCAACCAGAATCGCGCTGGCAAGCGTCTTTCAGGCACAAACTTCTGCAACGACCTTGGCCAAGGCTTCGGCATGGCTGCGCACCTGACTTTCGTCGTCGCCCTCGACCATCACTCGCAGCAGCGGCTCGGTCCCGGACTTGCGCAGCAGCACACGGCCACGGCCAGCCATCGCCTCGGTGACCTTGGCACTGGCTTCCTGCACGGCAGGATTTTCCAGCGGATCGGCACTACCGGCGGCATAACGGACATTGATCAGTACCTGCGGGCATTTGCGAATCGCCTGACGGGCCTGGGCAAGGTTTTCACCACGACGCTTGAGCGCCATCAACACCTGCAGTGCCGCAATGATCGCGTCGCCTGTGGTGGTGTGGTTGCAGCACACCACATGGCCGGAATTCTCACCACCGAGCAGCCATTCGCGTTCAAGCAGCTCGGCCATGACATAGCGGTCACCGACCTTGGCGCGTGCGAATGGAATGTCGAGGTCCTTGAGCGCCAGCTCCAGGCCCAGGTTACTCATGAGCGTGCCAACTACCCCACCCTGCAGCTTGCCTCGCTCCTGCAGGTCGCGGGCAATGATGAACAGCAGCTCGTCACCGTCGACGATCGCTCCCGTATGGTCGACCATCAGTACACGGTCGCCATCGCCATCGAAGGCAATACCCAGATCGGCATGCCCCACCAGCACGGCCGCCTGCAACGACTCGATATGCGTGGAGCCACAGCCCTCGTTGATGTTCAAACCATCAGGCTGGGCATGCAGCACAGTGACATCGGCACCCAGCTCGCGGAACACGCTGGGAGCGACCTTGTAGGTGGCACCATGGGCGCAATCGACGACCAACTTGAGGCCGGCGAAATCAGTGCTGCTAGGCACGCTGCTCTTGCAGAACTCGATGTAGCGACCGGCAGCGTCGTTGATGCGAGAAACCTTGCCCAGTTTGCTCGACTCGACCACATTCATCGGCTGATCGAGCAACTCCTCGATCATCAGCTCGACCTCGTCTGGCAGCTTGGTACCGTTGCCCGAGAAGAACTTGATGCCGTTGTCATCATGCGGATTGTGCGAAGCACTGATGACGATACCCGCTTCAGCATGGAAGGTACGGGTCAGGTAGGCGATGGCCGGGGTCGGCATCGGCCCGAGGAGCATCACGTCAGCGCCGGCAGCCGAGAGGCCGGCCTCCAGAGCCGACTCGAACATGTAGCCGGAGATACGGGTATCCTTGCCCACCAGAACGCGGCAGTTGCCCTGCTTGCGGAAGGCCATGCCCGCCGCCCAGCCGAGCTTCAGCATGAAGTCGGGAGTGATCGGATATTCGCCAACGCGGCCACGGATACCATCGGTACCAAAGTATTTTCTGCTCATAGAAACTCCAAACGTTCTTATTCGGCGCTCTGTACCGCAGCGATCATGCGCACCACATCGACGGTCTCGGCCACATCATGTACGCGCAGGATGCTCGTCCCCATGGTCATGGCCAATGCCGCCAGTGCGAGGCTGCCGTACAGCCGCTCGCCGACCGGACGATCCAGCGCCTGGCCGATCATGCTCTTGCGCGAGACGCCCACCAGCAGCGGCCGTCCCAGGCGATAGAGTGCTTCCATATGCTTGAACAGGCTCAGGTTATGCGCCAGGTTCTTGGCGAACCCGAAGCCCGGATCAAGAATGATTCGTTCCGCGCCGATGCCGACTGCCGCGCAAGCAGCCATACGCCGCTCCAGATAGCTAGCCACCTCTTGGGTGACGTCGTCATACCGCGGATTGTCCTGCATGTTACCCGGCTCACCGCGCATGTGCATCAGACATACCGGCAGGCCGGTGTCGGCCGCAGCATCCAGCGCACCATCGCGTTCCAGGGCGCGCACATCGTTGATCAGCCCGGCACCAAGCCGAGCCGTCTCGCGCATTACCGCGGGCGTAGAGGTATCGACGGAGATGATGACATCAAGGCGACTGCTGATCGCCTCGACGATCGGAGCGACCCGCTCAAGCTCCTCGACGGGCGACACTGCGCGAGCGCCGGGACGAGTAGACTCGCCACCTACATCGATAAGCGTGGCACCCGCCGCGACCATGGCCTCGGCATGGCGCAAGGCCTCGTCACGGCGGCTGAAGCGACCGCCGTCGGAAAATGAATCAGGGGTGACGTTGAGGATACCCATGACATGGGTACGGGACAAATCAAGAACCCGGTTGCCGCAAGGCAACCGGGTCGGGTACTGCTGAGAGGTCATATGAACCCTTAGTGTTGAGCCGCCGGACCGCCGATCGGCGACTCTGGACGATCGCCCTGGGACGCCTGGTTGCCGGAGGTGCCGGCATCGTTGTCCCAGTCGCGCGGCTCGCGCGGCGTACGACCTGCCATGATGTCGTCGATCTGGTCGGCATCGATGGTTTCGTACTTCATCAGGGCCTCGGCCATCGCGTCAAGCTTGTCGCGGTTGTCGGTGAGGATCTGCTTGGCGGTGGCATAGCACTGATCGATGATGCTGCGCACTTCGGAATCGATCAACTTGGCGGTCTCGCCGGAGACGCTGGCGTGCTGGCTGCCAGCACTGCGGCCAAGGAACACCTCGCCCTCTTCTTCGGCGTACATCAACGGACCGAGCTTCTCGGACAGGCCCCACTTGGTGACCATGTTCCGGGCGATCTGGCTGGCACGCATGATGTCGTTGGACGCACCCGTGGTGACGCCATCGAAGCCCAGGGTCATCTCCTCGGCGATACGGCCGCCGTACAGTGAACAGATCTGGCTGATCAGCGCACGCTTGGAGAGGCTGTACCGGTCTTCCTCGGGCAAGAACATGGTCACACCGAGCGCACGACCGCGCGGAATGATCGAGACCTTGTACACCGGGTCATGCTCAGGCACGACACGACCAACGATGGCGTGACCGGCCTCGTGATAAGCCGTGTTCTGCTTCTCTTTCTCGGACATGACCATGGTCTTGCGCTCGGCGCCCATCATGATCTTGTCCTTGGCCAGCTCGAACTCCTTCATCTCGACCAGGCGCTTGCTGGAGCGAGCGGCGAACAGCGACGCCTCGTTGACCAGGTTGGCAAGATCGGCACCGGAGAAGCCGGGGGTACCACGGGCAATGACGGCGGCGTTGACGTTCTCGCCGACCGGCACCTTGCGCATGTGCACCTTGAGAATCTGCTCGCGACCACGGATATCCGGCAGACCCACCACCACCTGGCGGTCGAAGCGACCAGGACGCAGCAGCGCCGGGTCGAGCACATCAGGTCGGTTGGTCGCAGCGATGACGATGATGCCATCGTTCATCTCGAAGCCATCCATCTCGACCAGCAACTGGTTCAGTGTCTGCTCGCGCTCGTCGTGACCGCCACCCATGCCGGCGCCACGGTGGCGACCGACAGCGTCGATCTCGTCGATGAAGATGATGCACGGCGCGTGTTTCTTCGCCTGCTCGAACATGTCACGAACACGGCTGGCACCGACACCGACGAACATTTCGACGAAATCGGAACCGGAAATGGTGAAGAACGGCACTTTCGCCTCACCGGCGATGGCCTTGGCCAGCAAGGTCTTACCGGTGCCGGGCGGGCCGACCATCAGCACGCCACGTGGGATACGACCGCCCAGGCGCTGGAATTTGCCTGGATCACGCAGAAACTCGACCAGCTCGCCGACTTCTTCCTTGGCTTCGTCGCAACCCGCGACATCGGCCAGGGTGGTTTTCACCTGGTCTTCGGAGAGCAGGCGCGCCTTGCTCTTGCCGAAGCTCATCGGCCCGCCCTTGCCGCCCGCACCGCCTTGCATCTGGCGCATGAAGAACATGAACACGGCGATGATCACGAGGATCGGGAAGCTGGCGACCAGCAGCTGGGTCCAGATGCTCTGCTGTTCGGGTTGCTTGCCTTCGATCACGACATGATTGTCGACCAGGTCGCCGATCAGGCCGTTGTCGGCAATGGCCGGACGAACGGTCTTGAAGTTGTCGCCATCGGTACGCTTGCCGGTGATGACGGCGCCGTCGACGGTCACACGCTCGACCTTACCGTCCTTGACCTGCTGGATGAAGTCGGAATAGTTGAGGGTCTGCGGCTCGTTAGGGCTGGAGAAGTTGTTCATCACCGTCACGAGGACAGCCGCGATGATCAACCACAGGATCAGATTCTTTGCCATGTCGTTCAATTAGCTACCCTCTGAGGTCGGCGCACGACGCAGCCGTGCCTCGCATGATATTCACCGCCCTAACTTACTACATTACCTGCGCATCCGCAGGCACCGTCTGTAACCCTTTGTGAAACCTAGACTACACGAAGTTCGGACGATCCTGAGGCCGCGGCCGATTGGAAATAACTATCGGCCAGCCCGCAAGCGCCCGCTCACTCGCCCTTGTACCCCCTGGCCAGCAAGTACTGTTCACGGGACCGATCCCGAGAGGACGACGGCTTGCGCATCTGCACCTTGTCGAACTTGCTGCGCACGTCCTTGAGGTACACATCGAAGCCTTCTCCCTGGAAAATCTTGATCAGGAAGTCACCACCGGGCTTGAGCACACGGGTTGCCAGATCCAGGGCGAGTTCGCAAAGGAACATGGCTCGCGGCATGTCCACAGCGGGCGTACCACTCATATTGGGGGCCATATCGGAAATCACAAGGTCCACATGCGAATCGCCGACCGCCTGGAGAATCTGCTCGAGTACCGAATCCTGGGTGAAATCGCCTTGGATGAAGGTCACGTCAGGGATCGAGTCCATTTCCAGGATGTCGGAGGCAATCAGACGTCCTTGACCACCAATCAGACGACTGGTCACCTGCGACCAGCCGCCCGGCGCAGCACCAAGGTCGATAACGCTCATGCCGGGGCGGATGAGGCGGTCCTTTTCCTGGATCTCCAGCAGTTTGTAGCTCGCACGCGAGCGGTAGCCGTCCTTCTGCGCCTGCTTGACGAAAGGATCGTTGAAATGCTCTCTCAGCCAGTTATGGCTGCTTTTGGAACGCTGCGCCACGGGGCACCTCGATGATTAGCGTCGTGATTGACTGGGCGGAGCCAGTGGCCCTCGGGTAAAATGGCCACCAATTTTACAGAATCAGACGAAAAGGGTCAGATTATGCCGCTCAATAACGAGCAGAAGAAACAGTACAAGTCTATTGGTCACGACCTGAAACCGGTCCTGATCGTTGCCGGTAACGGCTTGAATGAAGGCGTGATCGCCGAACTGGAGCGTGCGCTGGCCGATCACGAACTGATCAAGGTCGAAATTCGCTCGGAAGATCGCGAAGAGCGCGCCGCCGCTATTGCAGCACTGTGCAAGGCAGGCCGTGCCGAGCTGGTACAGACCATTGGCAAGAAGGCACTGATCTATCGCAAGAACCCACAGCCGAACAAGCAGCTGTCCAACATCCACCGCTACAAGTAAGGGTGGCGCCGGTCAGTGGCGCGCCTTGCGCACCCTGACCGGGACCGGCTGGGCCACCAGCACGATGCCAGAAAAGCCCAGCACCAGGAAACAGAACATCTGCCAGCGCTCCCCTACGGAAATCCCGTAGCGCAGCGTGTAGTAGCCGACACAGGCACCAAAGCCGAGCAACAGCATCTGGCCGCGGAACTGCCGCCACCAAGCCGCCAGGCCATCCACCCTCGCCAGCACTGCCAACTGGGTCAACAGCCCGAGCAGCGCCACGCCGATCAACCAGCGATCGATCTGCCCGGCGATGTCCTGCACCAATAATGGCGCAAGGCCGCTGACCTTCAGCGCCGGCACCAGCCCCACATGAAACACCCACAGACCACCGACCCAGAATACCTGGGCCAGTTGCCAGAGGATGCCCTCGAGGGACGGCGCGCGCTGGCGCCGATCAGATGTGCTTGACTTCGACAATCTCGTACTCGACGGTGCCGCTCGGCGTCTTGACCACGACCGTATCACCCTCTTCCTTGCCAATGATGGCACGGGCGATAGGCGCGCTCGCCGAGAGCTTGCCTTTCTTGATGTCCGCTTCATCCTCGCCAACGATCTGGTAGGTCACCTGATCGCCGGTCTCGGTATTCTCCAGATCCACGGTGGTCCCGAAAATCACCTTGCCGGTATGGGCGATGGTGGTGACATCGATCACCACCGAGTTCTGCAGACGCCCTTCGATGTCGCGGATACGCGCCTCGACCATGCCCTGCTCCTCACGGGCGGCGTGGTACTCGGCATTTTCCTTGAGATCGCCGAGCTCACGAGCCTCGCCGATCGCCTGGCTCAGACGTGGACGCTCGGTCTTGCTCAGGAACAAATGCTCTTCTTCCAGGGCGCGAGCGCCCTGGACGGTCATCGGGTACTTGGTAATGCTCATGCTTTGAGTCCTGCATGCAGATCCTGCAGGCGACGAACGGTCTTCTCGGGACCGAATTTCAGCGCCTCGCAGATGGCTTCACCTGCCGCAATGGTGGTCGTGCAGTAGATCTTGTGCTGCAGCGCATTGCGACGAATCGAGTAGGAATCGGCGATCGACTGGCGGCCTTCGGTGGTGTTGATGATCAGCGACACTTCGTCGTTCTTGATCATGTCGACCACGTGCGGACGACCTTCGGTCACCTTGTTCACACGGCGCACTTTCAGGCCAGCCGCTTCGATAACCTTGGCGGTGCCGGCAGTAGCAACCACTTCGAAGCCCAGGGCGATCAGGTCGCGGGCAACGCCAGCCACTTGTGGCTTGTCGTCGTCACGCACGCTGATGAACGCGGTACCGCCGGTCGGCAGCACTTCGCTGGCCCCCATCTGGGCCTTGGCGAAGGCTTCACCGAAGCTGTCACCGACACCCATGACTTCACCGGTTGATTTCATCTCAGGGCCGAGGATCGGGTCAACCCCTGGGAACTTGGCGAACGGGAAGACAGCTTCCTTGACGCTGTAGAAGTTCGGGATGATTTCCTGGGTGAAGCCCAGCTCCTTGAGGGTTTTACCAGCCATGACGCGGGCCGCGATCATCGCCAGCGAGGTGCCGATGCACTTGGACACGAACGGTACGGTACGCGAAGCGCGCGGGTTGACTTCGATCACGTAGATCTTGTCGCCCTGCAGGGCCAGCTGCACGTTCATCAGGCCGACAACGCCGAGTTCCAGGGCCATTTTCTTGACCTGAACGCGGACTTCGTCCTGCACTTGCTGGCTCAGCGAGTAAGGTGGCAGCGAGCACGCCGAGTCACCGGAGTGAACGCCAGCCTGTTCGATGTGCTGCATGATCGCGCCGATCACCACGTCGGTGCCGTCGCAGACAGCGTCCACGTCCATCTCGATGGCGCAGTTAAGGAAGTGGTCGAGCAGGACCGGGCTGTCGTTGGACACCTGGACCGCTTCGCGCAGGTAGCGCTTGAGCTCGTCCAGCTCGTAGACGATCTCCATGGCGCGACCGCCCAGGACATACGACGGACGCACGACCAGCGGGTAGCCGATGCCACCAGCAGCGTTGATGGCTTCTTCTTCGCTGCGCACGGTGGCGTTTGGCGGCTGCAGCAGGTTCAGGCGCTGCACCATCTGCTGGAAGCGCTCGCGGTCTTCGGCGCGGTCGATGGCGTCCGGGCTGGTACCGATGATCGGCACCCCGGCTTCTTCCAGGGCACGGGCCAGTTTCAGCGGGGTCTGGCCGCCGTAATGGACGATCACGCCCTTCGGCTTCTCGACGCGGCAGACTTCCAGCACGTCTTCCAGGGTCAGCGGCTCGAAGTACAGGCGATCGGAGGTGTCGTAGTCGGTGGAGACGGTTTCCGGGTTGCAGTTGACCATGATGGTCTCGTAACCGTCTTCACGCAGGGCAAGGGCTGCGTGTACGCAGCAGTAGTCGAACTCGATACCTTGGCCGATACGGTTCGGGCCACCACCCAGGATCATGATCTTGTCGCGGGTCGACGGGTTGGCCTCGCACTCTTCCTCGTAGGTGGAGTACAGGTAGGCGGTGTCGGTGGCGAACTCGGCCGCGCAGGTGTCGACGCGCTTGTAGACCGGGAACACTTCCAGCTTGTGGCGGTGACGACGCAGGTTCTTGTCAGTGATGCCGAGCAGCTTGGCCAGGCGCTGATCCGAGAAGCCCTTGCGCTTGAGGCGCAGCATGTAGTCCTTGTCGATGGCCGACAGGGCCAGGGTCTTGACCTTCTCTTCTTCCTTGATCAGATCTTCCATCTGCACCAGGAACCACAGGTCGATACCGGTCAGCTCGAAGATTGCTTCGATCGTCATGCCCGAGCGGATGGCGTCAGCCACGTACCAGATACGCTCGGCGCCCGGTACGGTCAGCTCGCGCTTGAGGATGCTGGCAGCATCGGCGCTGGCCAGGTCGACTTTCGGGTCCAGGCCGCAGGCGCCAACTTCCAGGCCGCGCAGGGCTTTCTGCAGGGACTCCTGGAAGGTACGACCAATGGCCATGACTTCACCGACCGACTTCATCTGGGTGGTCAGGCGGGCGTCGGCTTTCGGGAATTTCTCGAAGGCGAAGCGTGGCAGTTTGGTAACGACGTAGTCGATGGACGGCTCGAAGGACGCCGGGGTACGACCACCGGTGATGTCATTCTGCAGTTCGTCCAGGGTGTAGCCGATGGCCAGCTTGGCGGCGATCTTGGCGATCGGGAAGCCAGTCGCTTTCGAAGCCAGGGCGGACGAGCGCGAAACCCGCGGGTTCATCTCGATCACGACCATGCGGCCGGTGTTCGGGCAGATACCGAACTGCACGTTGGAACCGCCGGTTTCGACGCCGATCTCACGCAGCACCGCCAGCGAGGCGTTGCGCATGATCTGGTATTCCTTGTCGGTCAGGGTCTGTGCGGGAGCAACGGTGATGGAGTCACCGGTGTGCACGCCCATCGGGTCGAAGTTCTCGATGGAGCAGACGATGATGCAGTTGTCCTTCTTGTCGCGGACCACCTCCATCTCGTATTCCTTCCAGCCGATCAGCGACTCGTCGATCAGCAGTTCCTTGGTCGGCGACAGGTCCAGGCCACGGGTGCAGATTTCTTCGAATTCTTCACGGTTGTAGGCGATGCCGCCACCGGTGCCACCCATGGTGAACGAAGGACGGATGATGCACGGGAAGCCCAGTTTTTCGAGAACCGCGTAGGCCTCTTCCATGCTGTGGGCGATACCGGAGCGCGGGCACTCCAGGCCGATGTCCTTCATCGCCTTGTCGAAGCGCGAACGGTCTTCGGCCTTGTCGATGGTGTCGGCGTTGGCACCGATCATCTCTACACCGAACTTTTCCAGAACGCCGTGGCGCTCCAGGTCCAGGGCACAGTTCAGTGCCGTCTGGCCGCCCATGGTTGGCAGCACCGCGTCAGGGCGCTCCTTTTCGATGATCTTGGCCACCGATTGCCACTTGATCGGCTCGATGTAGGTGGCGTCGGCCATGGCCGGGTCGGTCATGATGGTGGCCGGGTTGGAGTTCACCAGGATGACGCGGAAACCTTCCTCGCGCAGGGCTTTACAGGCCTGGGCGCCGGAATAGTCGAATTCGCAGGCCTGGCCGATCACGATCGGGCCAGCGCCGAGAATCAGGATGCTTTTGATGTCTGTACGTTTTGGCATGGTTGTCACTCAAATCCGCGGGTCAGTCGGCAAGCCGTCTTGAACAATCTGGGTCAGGCGCTTCCGGACGCGGCGCGTGCCGGTCCGGGGCCTTGATGCAGGATGCTCAGCGGCGCTTGGCCATGGCATCGATGAAACGATCGAACAGTGGCGCGACATCGGTCGGGCCTGGGCTCGCTTCAGGGTGGCCCTGGAAGCTGAACGCGCTCTTGTCGGTACGCTCGATACCCTGCAGGGTGCCGTCGAACAGCGACTTGTGGATGGCGCGCACATTGCCCGGCAGGGTGGCTTCGTCGACGGCGAAACCGTGGTTCTGGCTGGTGATCATGACCACACCGGTATCCAGGTCCTGGACCGGGTGGTTGGCACCGTGATGGCCGTGCCCCATCTTGACGGTCTTGGCACCGGAGGCCAGGGCCAGCAACTGGTGGCCGAGGCAGATGCCGAACACCGGAGTCTCGGTCTCGAGAATCTCTTTGATCGCCTGGATCGCGTAGTCGCACGGCTCGGGATCGCCAGGGCCGTTGGACAGGAACACGCCGTCAGGGTTGAGGGCCAGCACTTCGCTTGCCGGCGTCTGGGCAGGTACCACGGTCACGCGGCAGCCGCGAGCAACCAGCATGCGCAGGATGTTCAGCTTGACGCCGTAGTCGTAAGCGACGACATGATACGGCAGCTCGGACGCTTCGAGGGTCGGGTGGCTGTCGGTCTTCAGCTCCCACACGCTGGAACGCCACTCGTAGCGCTCCTTGGTGCTGACCACTTTGGCCAAATCCATGCCCTTGAGGCCCGGGAAGGCACGTGCAGCCGCGATGGCGGCCTCTTCGCTGATATCGTCACCGGCCAGGATGCAGCCGTTCTGTGCGCCTTTCTCACGCAGGATGCGGGTCAGGCGACGGGTATCGATACCGGCGATGGCCACGACATTGTTGGCCTTGAGGTAGTCCGGCAGGGACTGAGTGTTACGCCAGTTGCTGGCCAGCAGCGGCAGGTCGCGAATCACCAGGCCCGCGGACCAGACGCGATCGGACTCGGCGTCTTCGGCGGTGGTGCCGGTATTGCCGATGTGCGGGTAAGTCAGGGTAACGATTTGCTGGGCGTAGGAAGGGTCTGTAAGGATTTCCTGGTAGCCGGTCATAGCGGTGTTGAACACCACCTCACCAACGGTTTGCCCGTCGGCCCCAATGGCCTCACCGCGAAAAATGCTGCCATCAGCAAGGGCGAGTATGGCTGGCTTTGTCAAGAAGACCTCCCGTAAATGACGCATGAAGGGGCGATCGCAGGTTGCAAAAAAGCGGAGTGCCGTATGGATACGTCACCCCGCTTTTATGTGCTGAATTCAATTCTCTGCGCGCTTTTAGTGGATACACTAAAGCTGTAGTTTACAGAAAAGTGAGGTTTCGGTCTACCGCATATGTGCCTCTAAAACACATGATTGCGACAGAACGACGTCGGCAGTGACGGCTCAATGCAGCTCGAGCACATCCTGCATGTCGTACAGCCCAGGCTCGCGCCCATCGAGCCACAGCGACGCGCGCACGGCCCCCTTGGCAAAGGTCATGCGGCTCGAGGCCTTGTGGGTGATCTCGACACGCTCACCCTCTGCCGCGAACAGCACGGTGTGATCGCCGACCACATCCCCGGCACGCACGGTGGCAAAACCGATAGTCTCGCGCTTGCGCGCACCGGTCTGGCCTTCACGACCATAGACAGCCACTTCCTGCAGATCGCGCCCCAACGCCTGGGCAACCACCTCTCCCATGCGCAGCGCAGTACCCGAAGGCGCGTCGACCTTGTGCCGGTGGTGAGCCTCGATGATCTCGATGTCCACCTCGTCACCCAGTACCCGCGCAGCAGTATCGAGCAACTTCAGGCACAGATTGACGCCAATGCTGAAGTTGGCAGCGAAGACGATCGGAATCTCCTTGCCCGCCTCCGCCAGCAGGGCCTTTTCGTCCTGCGAAAAACCGGTGGTACCGATGACCATGGCCTTGCCTGCCTTGCGGCAGAACGCCAGGTTCTTCAGGGTCACCGAGGGGTGAGTGAAGTCGATGAGCACATCGAACTCGTCGGCGACCTTGGTCAGATCATCGGAAATCGGTACGCCGATACGGCCCAACGCCGCGAGCTCGCCGGCGTCAGCCCCCACCAGGGTGCTGTCCGGGCGATCGATCGCTGCCGTCAGGCCCGCCTGGGGAGCCTGCTGCTGCACGGCTTCGATGAGGATCTTGCCCATCCGCCCTGCCGCACCCATCACTGCAATACGTCGCATAGCCTGTTCCTTGTCAGAGATCGCCGAAGAAGCGCTTCATACCCTCGAACCAACCACTGGCCTTGGGCGAATGGGAGCTGTCGCCATCGAGCGAATCACGCAGTTCTTCAAGCAGCTCGCGCTGGCGGCGACTCAGGTTGACCGGTGTCTCGACCGCGACGCGGCACAACAGGTCGCCCGCCGCACCACCACGCACCGGCGCCACGCCCTTGCCGCGCAGGCGGAACTGCTTGCCGGTCTGGGTGCCTTCCGGGATCTTCAGCTTGACCCGGCCGTCCAGTGTCGGCACTTCCAGCTCGCCACCGAGCGCCGCGTCGGTGTAGCTGATCGGCACTTCGCAATACAGGTGCTTGCCATCGCGCTGGAAGATCGAATGCTCACGGACACTGATGACCACATACAGGTCGCCGGTCGGGCCACCATGCGCCCCGGCCTCGCCCTCGCCAGACAGGCGGATGCGGTCACCCGTATCGACACCCGCCGGCACCTTGACCGACAGGGTCTTGTATTCCTCGACACGGCCTTCGCCGTGGCAGGAGTTGCAAGGGTCGGTGATGATCTTGCCCGAGCCATGGCAACGCGGGCAGGTCTGCTGCACCGAGAAGAAACCTTGCTGCATGCGTACCTGACCGATACCGCCGCAAGTCGGGCAAGTCGACGGCGTCGAGCCCTTCTTGGCGCCGGTACCATCGCACGGCGCGCAGTTGACCAGCGTCGGCACACGGATATTGACCGTGGTGCCACGCACCGCTTCTTCCAGGTTCAGCTCGAGGGTGTAGCGCAGGTCACTGCCGCGCTGGGCGCCGCCACGACCACCGCCCCGGCCACCGCCGAAGAAGTCGCTGAAGACGTCGCCGAAGATATCGGAGAAGTTGGCGCCGCCGAAGCCGGCACCACCGCCACCCATGCTCGGGTCGACACCGGCATGGCCGTACTGATCGTAGGCGGCGCGCTTGCTGGCGTCGGAGAGCACTTCATAGGCCTCGTTGGCCTCCTTGAATTTCTCTTCCGACTCTTTGTCGCCCGGGTTGCGGTCTGGGTGAAACTTCATCGCCAGGCGGCGATAGGCCTTCTTGAGGTCACCTTCGCTGGCGCCGCGCTCGACACCCAGGACCTCATAAAAATCACGCTTTGCCATAGGTCATTTGCACTCTTGAGGGCTTTCGGCATCTGTGCACCGTGCCGTCAGCACCTGCCGCAACACGCCTGATGCGCCCTGACAGATGCTGGAAATATTTCCCGTGTTCCAGACACGCCAACGCGGGAGCAAGCCCCCGCGCGGCGACATCCTACCAGTTCACCGACCAATGGCGATGAACTGGCCGACAACATGCAAGCATTACTGCTTGTTGTTGTCTTTCACTTCCTCGAACTCGGCGTCAACCACGTCATCGTGCTTGGCTTCCGGCTCGGCCTGCTGGGCGCCGCCTTGAGGCTGCTGAGCCTGTTGCTCGGCATACATCTTCTGGGCAACTGGCGCGGAGACTTTGGACAGCTCCTCGACCTTGGCGTCGATGGCGGCCTTGTCGTCGCCCTTGACGGCGGCTTCCAGGGCAACCACGGCAGCTTCGATCGCAGCCTTTTCCTCGGCAGTAGCCTTGTCACCGGCGTCGACGACCATCTTGCGGGTCGAGTGAACCAGTGCATCACCCTGGTTGCGGGCAGCGGCCAGCTCTTCGAACTTGCGGTCTTCCTCGGCGTTGGCCTCGGCGTCACGCACCATACGCTCGATCTCTTCGTCCGACAGGCCGGAGTTGGCCTTGATCACGATCGACTGAGCCTTGCCGGTGGCCTTGTCTTTGGCACCTACGTGCAGGATGCCGTTGGCGTCGATGTCGAAGGTCACTTCGATCTGTGGAACGCCACGCGGAGCTGGCGGGATGTCCGACAGGTCGAACTTGCCCAGCGACTTGTTCTGCGCGGCCTGCTTGCGCTCGCCCTGCAGGACGTGGATGGTCACTGCACCCTGGTTGTCGTCGGCAGTCGAGAACACCTGCGACTTCTTGGTCGGGATGGTGGTGTTCTTCTCGATCAGCGCGGTCATCACGCCACCCATGGTTTCGATACCCAGGGTCAGCGGGCTGACGTCGAGTAGCAGGACGTCCTTCACGTCACCGGCCAGTACGGCGCCCTGGATGGCAGCACCCATGGCAACGGCTTCGTCCGGGTTGACGTCCTTGCGCGCTTCCTTGCCGAAGAAATCGGCGACCGCTTTCTGTACCAGCGGCATACGGGTCTGGCCACCGACCAGGATCACGTCGTCGATCTTGCTCGCATCGATACCGGCATCTTTCAGGGCGATGCGGCAAGGCTCGATGGTACGGCTGACCAGGTCTTCGACCAGCGACTCCAGCTTGGCGCGGGAGATCTTCACGTTCAGGTGCTTCGGACCGGTTGCATCAGCAGTGATGTACGGCAGGTTGACGTCGGTCGACTGGGCGGAAGACAGCTCGATCTTGGCCTTTTCAGCGGCTTCTTTCAGACGCTGCAGTGCCAGCGGATCGTTCTTCAGGTCCATGCCGGACTCTTTCTTGAACTCGTCGACGAGGTAGTCGATCAGGCGCATGTCGAAGTCTTCACCACCCAGGAAGGTGTCACCGTTGGTGGCCAGTACTTCGAACTGATGCTCACCGTCGACTTCGGCGATTTCGATGACCGACACGTCGAAGGTACCACCACCCAGGTCATAGACGATGACGGTGTGGTCGCCCTTGGCCTTGTCCATGCCATAGGCCAGTGCAGCAGCGGTCGGTTCGTTGATGATGCGCTTGACGTCCAGACCGGCGATGCGACCGGCATCCTTGGTAGCCTGGCGCTGGCTGTCGTTGAAGTAGGCCGGAACGGTGATGACCGCTTCGGTGACAGGCTCGCCGAGGTAGTCTTCGGCGGTCTTCTTCATCTTCTTCAGGACTTCGGCGCTGATCTGCGGCGGAGCCATTTCCTTGCCAGCAGCCTCGACCCAGGCGTCACCGTTGCCGGCCTTGACGATCTTGTAAGGCACCAGCTTGATGTCTTTCTGCACGACGTCTTCTTCGAAGCGGCGGCCGATCAGGCGCTTCACTGCGAACAGGGTGTTGTGCGGGTTGGTGACGGCCTGGCGCTTGGCCGACTGGCCAACCAGGATTTCGCCGTCGTTGGCGTAGGCCACGATCGAAGGGGTGGTACGCGCACCTTCGGCGTTCTCGATGACCTTGACGTTACCGTTTTCCAGAATGGAGACGCACGAGTTGGTCGTCCCCAGGTCGATACCGATGATTTTGCCCATGTTAACTCTCCCGAAACTTGAATTTGGTAGCAGCGACTACTTTGGCCAACTGCGGTAATACTTGAAGGCTTGACACCTAGATGGGGATGCCCCGGTGGATTTCAAGCCTTTTCATCGATGGAAGGCTGGGGCGCTGCCGGCGCCTTGCTGACCACCACCATGGCGGGGCGCAGCAGACGACCGTTGAGCAGATAACCCTTCTGGAACACGTTGAGCACGCTGTTCGGCTCTACCTCGGCGTTTTCCTGCATGGCCATGGCCTGGTGATGCTCAGGGTTGAATGGCTGGCCATGAGGATCGACGGCTTCGAGGTTGTAGCGCTTGAGTGTGTCCTGGAACATCTTCAGGGTCAGCTCGACACCTTCGCGGATCTGCTTGACGTTTTCGTCATCGGCGCTGGAGTGGGTCAGGGCCAGCTCCAGGCTGTCGATCACCGGCAGCAGGTCGCCAGCGAATTTCTCCAAGGCGAACTTGTGAGCCTTCTCGACATCCTGCTCGGCACGACGGCGGATGTTCTGCAGGTCTGCCGCCACACGCAGCGACTGATCCTTGGCGGCGGCCAGCTGCTCCTCGAGCACCTGGACGCGGGCACCGAGGTCTTCGGATCCGGCTTCTTCGGCGTTAAGGTTTTGTTCATCCAGCTGTTCGTCAGCCATCGGTGCTCTCCTCCGCAATTTCTGGTTACAGGTCATGCCTGCCTTGTCTGCCGGTTATATGGGGTCGGAAAAATCAGGTTCAAGGGGCAAGCGGCATTTCCACATTCAACAGGCGGGCATTGGCAGATGCGAAAAAAGTACTGTATAAATAACCAGACATGACCTTCGGGAGCGGCCCTCATGCTGGTGCACCTGTCCATTCACAACTACGCCATCGTCGAGCACCTCGACCTCGAACTCGCCCGCGGGATGTCGGTGATCACCGGCGAAACGGGGGCCGGCAAGTCGATCATGCTGGACGCGCTCGGCCTGGCGCTGGGCGATCGTGCCGACAGCGGCGTGGTGCGCCCGGGCGCCGACAAGGCCGACCTGCTTGCCACCTTCGACCTGATCGACATCCCCGAAGCCCGCACCTGGCTGGCAGAGCGCGACCTCGACAACGACGGCCCATGTATCCTGCGCCGAGTGATCACCGCCGAAGGCCGCAGCCGCGGCTACATCAACGGCACCCCTTGCCCGCTCGGCGACCTCAAGGCACTCGGTGAGTTGCTGATCGACATCCACAGCCAGCACGAACACCAGTCGCTCCTCAAGACCGATACGCATCGTCGCCTGGTCGACGAGTATGCCGGCGCCACCGACCTCGCCCGCCAGGTGCAACTGGCGGCCCAGCGCTGGCGCCAGACCCGCCTGGAGCTGGAGCGTCTGTCCAACTCCGGCGATGAGCAACGCGCCCGTCATCAGCTGCTGAGCTACCAGCTCGAAGAGCTCGACAATCTGGGCCTGGGCGAAAACGAGCTGGAACAGCTTGAGCACGAGCACAAGAACCTGACCAATGCCGAAGCCCTGTTCGGTATCTGCCGACAGGTCATCGATCAATGCAGCGAAAGCGACTCCGGCAACGTGCTCAGCGCCCTGACGGTCAGCCTCAATCGCCTGACCGCCGTGAACAATGCACCCAAGGCATTGGGCGAGGCCGTCAATCTGATCGCCAGTGCGCAGATCCAGATCGAGGAAGCGGTTGGCGAGCTCAACCGCTTCCTCGACAACTTCGACGCCGACCCTCTGCGCCTGCAGGCGCTGGAAGAGCGGCTCGACACCCTTTATACGCTCGCTCGCAAGCACCGCGTGCACCCGAGCGAGCTGCCACATCTGCAACAGCGCCTCATGGAGGAGCTCGAAGGGCTCAACGCCAGCGATGAATCCATCGAGCGCCTGGGCGGCGAACTGGCCGCCTATGCACAGCACTATAAAGAGAAGGCCGTCGAGCTCAGCAACCTGCGCCGCCAGGCCGCAGCGCAGCTGGCGGCGGCGGTCGAGCAGGAAATCCAGCGCCTGGGCATGCCTGGCGGGCGTTTCTGCATCGAGCTGTCGCCGAACGAGAGCGATGAGCTTTCGCCCCACGGGCTGGAGCAGGTCGAGCTGCTGGTCAGCGCCAACCCCGGCCAGCCGCTCAAGGGCCTGGCCAAGGTGGCGTCGGGAGGCGAGCTGTCACGCATCAGCCTGGCGATTCAGGTCATCACCGCACAAACCTCGCGCATTCCCACGCTGGTCTTTGACGAAGTGGACGTGGGCATCGGCGGCCCGACCGCCGAGATCGTCGGCCAACTGTTGCGCCGCCTGGGTGAGCGCGGCCAGGTCCTGACCGTCACCCACCTGCCGCAGGTTGCAGCCCAAGGGCACCACCACCTGTTCGTGCACAAGGTGCGCAACAGCGACACCACCCATACAGCCGTGGCCAGCCTCGGCAAACGTGAGCGGGTCGAAGAAGTGGCACGCATGCTGGGCGGGATAGACCTGACCAAGGAGTCCTTGGCGCATGCGCGCAAGATGGTGGTTAGCGGCAAGGCCTGAGGTAGCACACTTCTCACCCGTGGCAGAAAGCACAAAGGCGACCCGAAGGTCGCCTTTGCTGTTCATAACGATCGAAATCGTTACTTTTTCTTACGCACATACAGGACCAGGTTGTGGTCCACGAGCTCGTAGCCATGCTCAGCCACGATCTCTTTCTGGCGGCGCTCGATCTCCGCATCCATGAATTCGATCACTTCGCTGGTATCCACGTTGACCATATGGTCGTGGTGGCCGCCATCGGCCAGCTCGAACACCGCGTGGCCGCCATCGAAGTTGTGGCGAACCACCAGACCCGCTGCTTCGAACTGGGTCAGTACACGGTAGACGGTCGCCAGACCGACATCCTCACCTGCTTCCATCAGCGCCTTGTAGACATCCTCGGCGCTCATGTGACGCTGCTCGGTCGAATCGAGCATCTGAAGGATCTTGACTCGAGGCAGGGTCACCTTGAGACCGGCTTTGCGCAATTCGCTATTTTCAACCATGGTCAGCTTTCTCGCCGATGCTGCTTCGCAGCTTCTCTTAATACGGGTATGATCGGGGTTTACGTTGTCCAGCCAAGATAGTGGAAGTCGCCCACCGATGCAAAACACCAAGCTCTTGCTAACCAGCCTCACCCTCGTGGGACTGCTCGCACTCGCCGGTTGCTCGTTTCCCGGGGTTTACAAAATCGACATCCAGCAGGGCAATGTCGTCACGCAGGACATGATAGACCAATTGCGCCCCGGAATGACCCGACGGCAAGTAAGGTTTATCATGGGCAACCCGCTCCTGCAGGACACCTTCAACACCAATCGGTGGGATTATCTCTACAGCATCCAGCCTGGCGGCGGTAAGCGCCAGCAGGAGCGCATGAGCATCTTCTTCAACGAAAGCGACCAACTGGTCAGCCTGTCCGGCGACTTCATGCCAGGCGTGAGCCGCGACCAGGAAATCCTGGGCGGCAGCAGCACCACGACCGTCAGCCCGGCCAACCAGCCGTCTCAACAGCCAGAGAAGCCAGCCAAGGCCGGCTCGACGGAAGAGTCGATCCAGCGTGAAATCGACACCATCGAGACGACACCGGTGCCCACACCGGCTCCCCTGGAGACCTCGCCGCAATAACGGCATGGCCCATGAAAAAGCCCGGACATGGTCCGGGCTTTTTATTGCGCAGCGCATACAGCAACAACCTTACCCGCGTGCAGCCTTGGCCCTTTCGGCTCGCTGTCTGCGCATCGCCTTCGGGTCGACCAGCAGCGGCCGGTAGATTTCCAGGCGCTCGCCCTCCTCTACCTGACGCTGCTGCGGATCGGCAACGACCTTGCCGAACACGCCTACCGGGCAGCTTTCAATATCCAGCCCTGGCACTTGCGCAGCGATACCAGACAAGCGCAAGGCCTCACGCAGCGTCACGCCCTGCGGCACCCGGCACGCCAGCAGCCACTGGCGTGCCGCAGTCGCGTAAGCCACCTCGATACCCAGCGTCTCAGCCATGCAGCTGCTTGGCTCGCTGGCAGAAGGCATCGACGAGGGTGTTGGCTGCCTGGTTGAACAATGGCCCGAGGGTGGCGCGCACCAGCGGCCCGGCGTAATCGAACGACAGGTCGAGGCTGATCTTGCAGGCTTTCTCGCCCAACGCCTTGAACACCCACACACCATGCAACTGGGTGAAGGGCCCTTCTTCCAGGTTCATCTCGATGGATTGCCCCGGTACCAGCACATTGCGCGTGACGAACTGCTGGCTCATGCCACCCTTGGCTACCTCCAGCTTCGCCCGCATGTGCGTGTCACTCGCCTCGAGCACCGTCGAGTCCGAGCACCAGGGAAGAAACTCAGGGTAGCTGGCCACGTCGTTGACCAGGTCGTAGAGCGCCTGGGCAGGGTATGGCAGCAGGGCGGAGCGTTGAATATGGGTAGTCATCCAGGCATCACTTCCAAGCTGGGCGGCAGCGCATCGCAGCGCTTCGGAACGGTTCCGTACAACGGAACGAGGCCTGCATTGTCCGGGATTCATCCTGCTGGCTCAAGCGCACCGAACCCCATAGCCAGAGGACGTGGCGACTGCCTATAATGCCGCCCCTATGGCTAAGCAAAAGAAACATCCGACCGGGACCATCGCGCAGAACAAGAAAGCGCGACACGATTACTTCATCGAACACAAGTTCGAGGCCGGGCTGGTCCTGTCCGGTTGGGAAGTAAAAAGCCTGCGGGCCGGCAAGGCGCACCTGACCGACAGCTACGTGCTGCTCAAGGATGGCGAAGCCTGGCTGTTCGGCAGCCACATCACCCCGCTGAACACCGCCAGCACCCACGTCATCGCCGACCCCATGCGTACCCGCAAGCTGCTGCTGAACAAGCGCGAGCTCGAGCGCGTGGAGGCTGCCGTGGCGCAGAAAGGCTACACCTGTGTGGCCCTGGCGCTGTACTGGAGCAAGCACCTGATCAAGTGCGAAATCGCGCTCGGCAAGGGCAAGAAGGAGTTCGACAAGCGCGACACGATGCGCGAGCGCGACTCCAACCGCGAGCTGCAGCGTGCGGTGCGCAACAAGGGCAAGGAAGAGTAGATCTTCTTAGGCGGGCAAGTCGGAGCGGCGGTTCGGCGCTCCGACTTGCCCGCGAATGCTGCAACACGTGTCTAGCGCCCGTTGCGTCGCTCCGCACGCGCCACGCGCTGGGCTTCCTGCTGCGCTTCTTCCAGCACTTCCTGCACATACAGGATGTGCCGGCTCGACACCTCCCGCGCATCTTCCGCACGCCCCTCGACGATCGCCTCGTACAGTTCGCGATGCTGACTGATCAGCATGTCGCGCGTTTCCGTACGCTGCTGGTACATGCCCCCGATGTTGGTCACTACATTGCGCTTGAGCAGGTCGAACAGACCACGAATGGTATGCAACAGCACGGCATTGTGGCTGGCCTCGGCAATCGCCAGATGAAACCGGGCATCCGCTGCGCCCTCTTCTGCACGACTGACCTCATCGACGCGGGCATAGCAGTCCTGCAGCGCATCGAAGGCGGCCTTCAACCGCGCCCGATCCGGCTCGGTGGCACGCTGGGCTGCGTAGAAGGCGCATGAGGCCTCAAGGGTGTGACGAAACTCCAGCAGGTCGCGCTGAGCCTCAGGGTTGTGCTCAAGCAACTGCAACAAGGGATCACTGAACGTCGATCCCAGCGACTCGGCCACATAGTTGCCGCCCCCCTGGCGGCTGACCAGCAGCCCCTTGGCCACCAGTTTCTGGATCGCCTCGCGCAACGACGGGCGGGAAACGCCGAACTGCTCGGCCAGGGCGCGCTCGGCGGGCAGGCGCTGCCCCGAGGTCAACGTCCCCTCGAGAATCATCCCTTCCAGTCGATCGACGATATCGTCGGACAGGCGCCGTTGGCGGACCTGATCAAAAACCATCACATGCTCTCCACAAACCCCGGCACCGATTTCGGGGCGCCTATTCTGCGCCTATCCGCGACAGCCCGACAGATATTCCTCGATTGATCCGACGCGATCTCGCCCTCCGCTCATCGGCACTCGACCAAAGTTTTGCTTGGGACAAATTGACACACCCCGTATCCGGCTTTTAACCTAGCGACCAGTCATTGTAAATTGGTCTTACCAATTATCCAATGCCAGTGCTGACCAACAACAATTAGGGGTTACCCCATATGCAAACCTGGCAACAACTCTACACACCGCTTGGTAGTCTCGGCCTGTCCGCACTGGCGGCGGTCATCCCCATCGTGTTCTTCTTCCTAGCCCTCGCCGTGTTCCGCCTCAAGGGACACGTGGCAGGCAGCATTACCCTCGGCCTGTCGATCCTGGTGGCGATCTTCGCCTTCCAGATGCCTGTCGACATGGCCCTTGCCGCAGCAGGCTACGGCTTCCTCTATGGCCTCTGGCCGATTGCCTGGATCATCGTTGCCGCAGTGTTCCTGTACAAACTCACGGTCAAGAGCGGCCAGTTCGAAGTCATCCGCAGCTCGGTACTGTCGATCACCGACGACCAGCGCCTGCAGGTGCTGCTGATCGGCTTCTGCTTCGGTGCCTTCCTCGAAGGCGCAGCCGGCTTCGGCGCGCCCGTGGCCATCACCGCCGCACTGCTGGTGGGTCTGGGCTTCAACCCGCTGTATGCCGCGGGCCTGTGCCTGATCGCCAACACCGCGCCGGTCGCCTTCGGCGCGCTGGGCATTCCGATCATCGTCGCCGGGCAAGTGACCGGTATCGACGCCTTCCACATTGGCGCCATGACCGGCCGCCAGCTGCCGCTGCTGTCGCTGTTCGTGCCGTTCTGGCTGGTGTTCATGATGGATGGCCTGCGTGGCGTGAAAGAGACCTGGCCCGCCGCGCTGGTCGCCGGCCTGAGCTTCGCCGTGACCCAGTACTTCACGTCCAACTTCATCGGTCCTGAACTGCCGGACATCACCTCGGCCCTGGCCAGCCTGATCGCCCTGACCCTGTTCCTCAAAGTCTGGCAGCCCAAGCGCGCGTTCGCCGAGGCCAAGGGCAGCGTCGGTGCGGCCGTGGTCAGCAGTGGCGGCAGCCAGCCTTCGCCGTACAGCTTCGGCGAGATCTTCAAGGCCTGGTCGCCATTCCTGATTCTCACCGTGCTGGTGACCATCTGGACCCTCAAGCCCTTCAAGGCTGCGTTCGCGCCGGGCGGCGCGATGTACAACTTCGTGTTCAACTTCGCCATCCCGCACCTCGATCAACTGGTGATCAAGACTGCCCCGATTGTCACCGCACCGACCGCAATGCCGGCCGTGTTCAAGCTCGACCCGATCTCCGCCACCGGCACCGCGATCTTCCTGTCGGCACTGATCTCGATGTGGGTCCTGAAGATCAATGTCAAAACTGGTCTTACCACTTTCAAAGAGACCTTCTGGGAACTGCGCTGGCCGATCCTGTCGATCGGCATGGTGCTGGCCTTCGCCTTCGTCACCAACTACTCGGGCATGTCCTCGACCATGGCCCTGGTCCTGGCCGGCACCGGCGCGGCGTTCCCATTCTTCTCGCCGTTCCTGGGTTGGCTGGGCGTGTTCCTGACCGGATCCGACACGTCGTCCAACGCCCTGTTCAGCTCGCTGCAGGCCACAACTGCGCACCAGATCGGCGTCAGCGACACCTTGCTGGTCGCCGCCAACACCAGCGGCGGCGTGACCGGCAAGATGATCTCGCCGCAGTCGATCGCCGTGGCCTGCGCCGCCACCGGCCTGGTCGGCAAGGAGTCGGACCTGTTCCGCTTCACCGTCAAGCACAGCCTGTTCTTCGCGACCATCGTCGGCCTGATCACCCTGGTCCAGGCCTACTGGCTGACCGGTATGCTGGTTCATCACTAAAGTGACAGGGGCCGGGCGCCCTCATGCGCCCGGCAGCTCCCTCAACCCACGCTGCGAGAATCCATGATCATTTCAGCCTCCACCGACTATCGCGCCGCGGCCCAGCGCAAGCTGCCCCCCTTCCTGTTCCACTACGCCGACGGCGGCGCCTACGCCGAGCACACCCTGCGCCACAATGTCTCGGACCTGGCCAGCATCGCCCTGCGCCAGCGTGTCCTGAGAAACATGTCGGAGCTGAGCCTTCAGACCCGGCTGTTCGACGAAACCCTGAGCATGCCCGTGGCCCTGGCCCCGGTCGGACTCACCGGCATGTACGCGCGCCGTGGCGAAGTGCAAGCGGCGCGCGCGGCGGCGGCGCACGGCATTCCCTTCACCCTGTCCACGGTGTCGGTCTGCCCGATCGAGGAAGTGGCGCCGGCCATCGACCGGCCCATGTGGTTCCAGCTGTATGTCCTCAAGGACCGCGGCTTCATGCGCAACGCCCTGGAGCGTGCCAAGGCCGCCGGGGTGAAGACGCTGGTGTTCACCGTCGACATGCCCGTGCCCGGCGCCCGCTACCGTGACGCCCATTCCGGCATGAGTGGCGCCAACGGCCCGATGCGTCGTGTGTTGCAAGCCATGACCCACCCTGAATGGGCCTGGGACGTCGGCGTGATGGGACGCCCCCACGACCTGGGCAATATTTCCACCTATCGCGGCAACCCGACCGGCCTTGCCGACTACATCGGCTGGCTGGGCAACAATTTCGACCCGTCGATTTCCTGGAAGGACCTGGAGTGGATCCGCGAATTCTGGGACGGCCCGATGATCATCAAGGGCATCCTCGACGCCGATGACGCCCGTGACGCCGTGAGGTTCGGTGCCGACGGCATCGTCGTCTCCAACCACGGCGGCCGCCAGCTCGACGGCGTGCTGTCCAGCGCTCGCGCCCTGCCGGCCATTGCCGACGCGGTCAAGGGTGATTTGAAGATTCTCGCCGACTCGGGTATCCGCAGCGGCCTGGACGTGGTGCGCATGATCGCCCTGGGCGCCGACACGGTGCTGATTGGCCGCGCCTTCCTCTGGGCTCTGGCCGTGCATGGCCAGGCTGGGGTGAAGAACCTGCTGGAGCTGTTCGAGAAAGAAATGCGCGTGGCCATGGTGCTGACCGGCGCCAAGTCGATCGGCGAGATCAGCCGCGATTCACTGGTACGCGAGTTGGGCGCCTGAGCCCTTACGAAACAAACGCCTGATAGTCCGGGGCACGTCGCGCGCCAGACGCGCCGGCCCCGCGAGGAGATTGCATGAGCCTGCCCGCTGCGTTCCTGCGTGATGCCGAGCGCCTGATCCCTGCCGAACGCCGTTTCGACGACCCGACCTCGACCCTGGCCTTCGGCACCGACGCCAGTTTCTACCGGCTGATCCCCAAGCTGGTGGTGCGCGTCGAATCCGAGGACGAGGTGGTCGAGCTGATCCGCCTGGCCCAGCGTGAGCGCGTGCCGGTAACCTTCCGCGCTGCAGGCACCAGCCTCTCCGGGCAGGCCATCAGCGACTCGGTGCTGATCGTGCTGGGCGACAACTGGAACGGCCGCGAGATTCGCAACCAGGGTGAACAGATCCGCCTGCAGCCCGGGGTCATCGGTGCCCAGGCCAATGCCTGGCTGGCCCCCTACGGGCGCAAGATCGGACCTGATCCGGCGTCGATCAATGCCTGCAAGATCGGCGGTATCGTCGCCAACAATGCCAGCGGCATGTGCTGCGGTACCGCGCAGAACACCTACCACACTCTTGCTGGCCTGCGCCTGGTACTGGCCGACGGTACTCGCCTGGACAGCGAAGACCCGGCCAGCGTCGCCGCCTTCGAACAGAGCCACGCCGCACTGCTCGACGAACTTGCCCGCCTTGGCCGTGAGACCCGCGCCAACACCGAACTGGCCGACCGCATCCGCCACAAGTACAGGCTGAAGAACACCACCGGCCTCTCGCTCAACGCACTGGTGGACTACGACCAGCCGCTGGATATCCTCCAGCACCTGCTGGTCGGCTCCGAAGGCACCCTGGGTTTCATCAGCGCAGTCACCTATGACACCGTGCCTGACCACCCGCACAAAGCCAGCGCCCTGCTGGTGTTTCCCACTGTCGAAAGCTGCTGCCGGGCAGTGACCGTGCTCAAGCGCCAGCCCGTGTCGGCGGTCGAGCTGCTCGATCGCCGCAGCCTGCGCTCGGTGCAGGAGATGCCAGGCATGCCGGCCTGGGTGAAAGGCCTGTCGAGCAACGCCTGCGCCCTGCTGATCGAGTCCCGCGCCGCCAGCCAGAGCCTGCTGCACGAACAACTGGCGCTGGTGATGGGGTCAATCGCCGAATTCCCGCTCGAGCAGAAGGTCGAGTTCAGCGAAGACCCGACGGTGTACAACTTGCTGTGGAAGATTCGCAAGGACACCTTCCCTGCCGTCGGCGCCGTGCGCCAGACCGGCACCACGGTGATCATCGAAGACGTGACCTTCCCGGTAGAGCAACTGGCCGAGGGCGTCAACCGCCTGATCCAGCTGTTCGACAGGCATCGCTATGACGAGGCGATCATTTTCGGCCACGCACTGGAAGGCAACCTGCACTTCGTTTTCACCCAGGGCTTCAACAGCGCCGAGGAAGTTGCGCGTTACCAGGCCTTCATGGAGGACGTCGCGCAACTGGTGGCGGTGGAGTTCAGCGGCTCGCTCAAGGCCGAGCACGGCACCGGACGCAACATGGCGCCCTTCGTCGAGCTGGAATGGGGCAAGGACGCCTACCAGTTGATGTGGGCACTCAAGCGCTTGCTCGACCCCAACGGCATCCTCAACCCGGATGTGGTGCTCAGCAACGATCCGGACATCCACCTGAAAAACCTCAAGCCACTGCCGGCGGCCGACGAGATCGTCGACAAATGCATCGAGTGCGGTTTCTGCGAGCCGGTGTGCCCGTCCAAGGGACTGACCCTCAGCCCGCGGCAGCGCATCGTCATGTGGCGCGATATCCAGGCCAAGCGTCGTGCCGGCCTCGACACCCGCGAGCTGCTGCAGACCTATCAATACCAGGGCATCGATACCTGTGCCGCTACCGGCCTGTGCGCCCAGCGTTGCCCGGTGGGGATCAATACCGGCGAACTGGTGAAGAAACTGCGCGGCCAGGCCGCCGATCACCTGAAGACTGCCAACTGGCTGGCCGAACACTTCCACTCGGCCCTCAGTGGCGCACGCCTGACCCTCGCCGCGGCCAACGGCGCACGCAAGCTGCTCGGAGCCCCACGCCTGGCGCGCCTCAGCAGCGGCCTGCGCAAGGTCAGCAACGGTCGCCTGCCGCAGTGGACAGCGGCCATGCCGCAACCGCTCAAACCGATCGACTTCGGCCCGGCAAGCCACGATGCACGACCCCGGGTGGTTTACCTTGCGGCCTGTGTGTCGCGTGTCATGGGCCCGGCCTATGGCGATCGCGAGCAGCGCTCGTTGCTGGACAAGACCCAGGCCCTGCTGGAAAAGGCCGGCTACCAGGTGATCTTCCCCGACAACGCCAACAACCTCTGCTGTGGCCAGCCATTTGCTTCCAAGGGCTACGCCGAGCAGGCCGAGCACAAGCGCCAGGAACTGATCGCCGCCCTGCTGCATGCCAGCCGTGGCGGCCTCGATCCAATCTACTGCGACACCAGCCCCTGCACCTTGCGCCTGGTACAGGACCTGGGGGAAACCCGGTTGGATCTTTACGACCCGGTGCGCTTCATCCGCACGCATCTGCTCGACAAGCTGGAGTTCACCCCACAGGAGGAACCTGTGGCCGTACATGTCACCTGCAGCACCCAGCACCTGGGCGAAAGCCAGGCGCTGATCGACCTCGCGCGGCGTTGCAGCAAACAGGTGGTGATTCCCGAGGGTATCCACTGCTGTGGGTTCGCTGGTGACAAGGGGTTCACCACGCCAGAGCTCAATGCCCATTCCCTGCGCAGCCTGAAAGATGCCGTGCAGTACTGCAGCGAAGGGATTTCCACCAGCCGTACCTGCGAGATCGGGCTGTCGAGCCATAGTGGTATCGACTATCACGGATTGGTCTATCTGGTGGACCGAGTGACACGCGCACGAGCTATTTAGGTCAGCGCAATCCCTGTGGGAGCAACTGTCTTGCTCAAAATCTAAAGACCAGCCCAATCCCCTGTGGGAGCGGGCTTGTCCCGCGAACACGGGCGTAGCCCGTGCCAGGCAGCGCGGTGTCTTTTTCGCGGGTAAACCCGCTCCTACAATGGGAGCGGGTACCCAGGCGATTGCCCAACAGCCCGCAACCATTTGTTACAAGTAAATGCTAATCTGCAGCCCCCTTCTTCCGCTGTCGTTGGCCCCCGATGTCTGAGTCCGCACCGTTGCTGTTGCGTCACCACCGTCCGTTCATCGCGTTCTGGCTTGCGCGGGTCTTCACCGCCAGCGGCTTCCAGATGCTCACCGTGGCCATCGGCTGGCACCTCTACCAGCTCACCGGCAACGTCCTGGACCTGGGCCTGGTCGGCCTGGTCGAATTCGCCCCACGGGTGCTGTTCATGCTGCACACCGGGCATGTCGCCGACCGCTACGACCGGCGCAAGGTCGCCGCCCTGTGCCAGTGCCTGCAAGGGCTCATCGCCCTGGCCCTGGCGCTGGGCAGTGCCACCGACAGCGTCACCCGTGAACTGATCTTCGTGCTGGCCTTCCTGCTCGGTGCCACCCGCTCCTTCGAGATGCCTGCGACCCAGGCACTGCTGCCCAACGTGGTGCCGCCGGGGCTGTTCCCGCGCGCCGTCGCTGCGTCGGCGTCGGCGACCCAGGCAGCGACCATCGTCGCCCCGGCGGTCGGCGGCCTGCTCTACGCTTTCGGCAGCATCTGGGTGTATGGCCCGACGGTATTGCTGTACGCCATTGCCTGCCTGCTGATGCTCAGCCTCGACTCGCGCCAGCAGACACCCCAGCGCGGCCGTGCCAGCCTGGAATCACTGCTGGCCGGCATCCGCTTCATTCGCAGTCGCCCGGACATCCTCGGCGCCATCTCGCTGGACCTGTTCGCCGTACTGCTCGGCGGTGCCACGGCGCTGCTGCCGGTGTTCGCGAAGGATATCCTGCTCACCGGCGCCTGGGGCCTGGGTCTGCTGCGCTCGGCCCCGGCGGTAGGTGCCTTGTTGATGTCGCTGTGGCTGGCGCGCTTCCCGGTAGAACGCAAGGTCGGCCGGACCATGTTCACCGCCGTCGGCGTGTTCGGCGTGGCGACCATCGCCTTTGGTCTGTCGACCTCGTTCTGGTTCTCGCTGGCGGTGCTGGTGGTACTGGGCGCGGCAGACATGATCAGCATGGTTATCCGCAGCGCCTTCGTGCAACTGGAGACACCCGATGAAATGCGCGGCCGGGTCAGCGCGGTGAACGGGCTGTTCATCGGTGCCTCGAATCAGCTCGGCGAGTTCGAATCCGGGGTCACTGCGCACTGGTTTGGCACAGTTCCGGCGGTGGTACTGGGTGGTGTGGGCACGCTGGTGGTCACCGGCGTGTGGATGAAGCTGTTCCCGACCCTGGCCAACCGCGACCGCATGCACACTCCGCAATAGTCTTCATGGGGCTGCCTGGCAGCCCTTTCGCGGCACCAGGCCGCGCCGACAGTGGGCGCCACGCCACAAAGACCAACAGCCATAGGCCCCCGCCCCCCATGCTGGTATGATGCGCGGCTTTTTTCCGCCCCCACAAAACCACGGCAACCGGTACGGTCTGTGCTTTGCTGATGGGGTCGAATACATTCACGGCGCCGCGGCGCCATGGGAGCAGGCATGCTGGAAAGGCTGTTTCAACTAAAAGCACACAACACCAACGTGCGCACCGAGATCCTCGCGGGCGTCACCACCTTCCTGGCGATGGCCTACATCCTGTTCGTCAACCCGAGCATCCTCGGCGAAACCGGCATGGACAAGGGCGCGATCTTCGTCGCCACGTGCCTTGCCGCCGCCATCGGCTCGGTCACCATGGGCCTGATCGCCAACTATCCGATCGCCCTCGCCCCGGGCATGGGCCTGAACGCCTTCTTCACCTACACCGTGGTCCTGCACATGGGCCACACCTGGCAGGTGGCACTGGGTGCGGTATTCCTCTCGGCGGTGCTGTTCTTCCTGCTGTCGATCTTCCGCATCCGTGAGTGGATCGTGAACAGCATCCCGCTGCCGCTGCGCTCGGCGATCGCCGCCGGTATCGGCCTGTTCCTGGCACTCATCGCCCTGCACAATGCGGGCATCGTCGTCGATAACCCAGCCACCCTGGTCGGCCTGGGCGACCTCAAGCAGCCTGCACCGATCCTGGCCACCCTCGGCTTCTTCCTCATCGTCGGCCTCGAGTCGCTGAAAGTACGCGGCGCCGTGCTGATCGGCATCCTCGCCGTGACGGTGGTGTCGATCCTGGTGGGTGCCAGCCAATTCGGCGGCATCGTTTCCATGCCGCCGTCGCTGGCCCCGACCTTCCTGCAACTGGACATCAAGGGCGCGCTGGACGTCGGGCTGATCAGCGTGATCTTCGCCTTCCTGTTCGTCGACCTGTTCGACAACTCCGGCACCCTGATCGGCGTGGCCAAGCGCGCCGGCCTGATGGGCAAGGACGGCCACATGCCGAAGATGGGCCGTGCGCTGATCGCCGACAGCACCGCAGCCATGGCCGGCTCGCTGCTGGGCACCTCGACCACCACCAGCTATATCGAATCGGCTGCCGGCGTAAGTGCCGGCGGACGCACCGGCCTGACCGCCATCGTGGTAGCCGTGCTGTTCCTGCTGGCGCTGTTCTTCGCGCCGCTGGCCGGTAGCGTGCCGGCCTACGCCACCGCGCCGGCACTGCTGTTCGTTGCCGTGCTGATGGCCTCGGGCCTGGCCGAGATCAACTGGGACGACGTCACCGAGGCCGCGCCGGTGGTGGTCACCGCCCTGGCCATGCCGTTGACCTATTCGATCGCCAACGGCATCGCCTTCGGCTTCATCGCCTGGACCGCCATCAAGCTGATCTCCGGTCGTCATCGCGACCTGAACCCGGCCCTGGTGATCCTGTCCATTCTGTTCGTCATCAAGCTGGGCTGGTTCAACGCATGAGTGCCGTCTTCGACCCTTCGCAATACACGACCCAACTGCAGGCCAAGGTCGAGCGCCTGCGCGAGCTGCTGGCGCCCTTCGATGCACCGCAACCTGCCGTGTTCGAGTCGCCGCGCGAGCACTATCGCCTGCGCGCAGAGTTCCGTCTGTGGCGCGAAGAGGGTCAACGCCACTACGCGATGTTCGCCCCGGGCGAGAAGCACAAGGCAATTCTCATCGACGACTTCCCCATCGCCAGCCAGCGCATCAATGAACTGATGCCCCGTCTCAAGGCCGCCTGGCAGGGCAACGAAGACCTGAGCAATCGTCTGTTCCAGGTCGAGTTCCTGACCACACTGGCCGGCGATGCCATGGTCACCCTGTGCTATCACCGCCCGCTCGACGAGGCCTGGGAGGCTGCCGCGCAGCAACTGGCCGCACAACTGGGCGTCAGCGTGATCGGTCGTTCCAAAGGAAAGCGCGTGGTGATCGGCCGTGACTATGCCGTGGAGAAACTCGACATCGCCGGCCGCACCTTCAGCTACCGCCAGCCTGAAGGCGCCTTCACCCAGCCCAACGGGGCAGTGAACCAGAAGATGTTGGGCTGGGCCTGCGAGGCGATGGGCGAGCGCAGCGACGACCTGCTGGAGCTGTACTGCGGCAACGGCAACTTCACCCTGCCCCTGGCCACCCGCGCGCGCCAGGTGCTGGCCACCGAGATCAGCAAGACCTCGGTCAACGCCGCCCTGCACAACCTCGACGAAAACGGCATCGACAACGTGCGCCTGGTACGCCTGTCGGCCGAGGAACTGACCGAGGCGCTGAACGAGGTCCGCCCATTCCGTCGCCTGGAAGGCATCGACCTGAAAAGCTACGACTTCGGCACCGTGTTCGTCGACCCGCCACGCGCCGGCATGGACCCGGACACCTGCGAGCTGACCCGGCGTTTCGAGCGGATCCTGTACATCTCCTGCAACCCCGAGACGCTGGCGCAGAACATCGCTCAACTGCACGATACCCACCGTATCGAACGCTGCGCGCTGTTCGACCAGTTCCCCTACACCCACCACATGGAAAGCGGGGTCCTGCTGGTCCGGCGCTGATCGATGGATGGCCGGGGCCACCTGTCAGGCCCCGGCATTCGTTCAGAAATCGAAGAACACCGTCTCCCCTTCCCCTTGAATACGGATATCGAAGCGATACGCCGTCTTCCCGTCCACCTCGCAGCGCTTGGCGATCAGCGTCTCGCGCCGCTGCGGCTGCTCGATCAGGTTGAGCACCGGGCACTTGGCGTTGGCCTCGGCCTCGTCATCGAAATACAAACGGGTGTGCAGGTGGATGTTGATCCCCCGGGCGAACAGGCTGATGTTGATGTGCGGTGCCATCGGCACCCCGGCAGCATTGTTCACCATGCCTGGCTTGACCGTGTGCAAGGTCCATTCACCTGCATCGAAGGTGGTGGCGGTCCGGCCGAAGCTGTTGAAGGTGTTCTCCAGGTTGAACATGTCCTGGTAGTGGCCGTTGGCGTCGGCCTGCCACACCTCGAGGAAGGAATCACGCACCAGATGGCCATTGCCATCGTACACCTGGCCGATCAGCAGGATGTGCTCGCCCGGAGCCTCCGGGCGGGCCAGGCGGTTCCAGATTTCCTGGTCGCGGGTCGGGTTACCGGCAGCTTCCAGGGCCAGGCCGATGTGCACATAGGGGCCGGCGGTCTGCGAGGGGGTCTCCGGCAGCAGTTCGATAGGCATGACGGGTCTCCTCAGCGATTCTCGAAGTGGGTCTGGCGCTGGCCACGCAGCACGATGTCGAAGCGATAGGCCAGGCAGTCCATCGGGTTGGCGTGGCTCATGTCGAGCCGGGCGATCAGGCGCTGCACCGCGTCCGGGTTGGCGATCGACTTGACGATCGGGCACATCGGAATCAGCGGATCACCTTCGAAATACAGTTGGGTGATCAGCTTGGTGGCAATCGAAGGGCCGCTGATGGAGAAGTGGATGTGCGCCGGACGCCAGTCGTTGGGGCCGTTGCGCCAGGGATAGGGGCCGGGCTTGATGGTGCGGAAGCTGTAGTAGCCGTCACGGTCGGTCAGGCAGCGACCGACGCCACCGAAGTTGGGATCGAGCGGGGCCAGGTAGCGGTCGTTCTTGTGGCGGTAGCGACCACCGGCGTTGGCCTGCCACATCTCCACCAGGGTATTGGGCACCGGCTTGCCGTACTGGTCGACGACCCGCCCGGCAACGATGATGCGCTCACCGATCGGCAGGCCACCGTTGTTGAAGTTCAGCAACAGGTCATGGTCATGCTCGCCGAAGCGCAGGTGGGAAAAATCAGGGCCGGTGCTTTCGCTGACCGACTGGGCAATGCTCACCAGCGCCTGGCGCGGCGAGCGGGCGATGGATGTCTTGTAATCAGGCGTGAGGGCCTTGGGGTGCCAGTTGCGATCACGGATCACGAAGCGGCTGGTGTCCTGAGCGGGCATGCCGTTTTCCTCTCTTGGAATTGTTCGAACCACCTGTGCGTGGCAGGCGGACTTGCAGTTTCCGGCAGGTCGCGCAGGGCGAAAACTGAAAACATGGGCGCCAGACATAACCATTTGGTTATGCAACTTTTCGTCAGACCACCTGATCTGAAGCGCTGGACTATTCTGGATGGACTGCGGTGCTGGCTGCGCAGAGCCCACGGCCCTTCAACCAGGCACGACACTCACAGCGGAGAACTTCTATGGATTGGCGAAAAGGCCGACGCAGCGACAATGTGGTGGATGCACGCGGCGAAGGCGGTGGCGGCGGGATGCGCTTCGGCGGTGGCAAGGGCCTGGGGCTGGGCGCCGTGCTGCTGATCATCGGCATCGGCTGGATCACCGGCCAGGATCCGCTGCAGATCCTCGGCCAGCTCGCCGGCCAGATGGAGCAACAGCAGGCAGCGCCCAGCGGCGCTGGCGGCAAGGCACCGCCGGCCAATGATCAACAGGCCGAGTTCGTCGCCTCGATCCTGGGCGACACCGAAGATACCTGGAAGGCCCTGTTCGCCCAGGCCGGCAAGCAATACCGCGACCCCAAGCTGGTGCTGTTCAGCGGCCAGGTCAACTCCGCGTGCGGCTTCGCCTCCTCGGCGGTCGGCCCCTTCTATTGCCCGGCTGATCAGCGGGTGTACCTGGACATGTCGTTCTTCCGCGAAATGGAAACCCGCTTCGCTGCCGCCGGCGACTTCGCCCAGGCCTACGTGATCGCCCACGAAATTGGCCACCACGTACAAACCCTGCTCGGCGTCTCGGCCAAGGTCGATGCCGCACGCCGCAGCGGCCAGCGCCTTGAGGGCGACAATGGCCTGCTGGTACGCCAGGAACTGCAGGCCGACTGCCTGGCCGGTGTCTGGGCCTACCAGGCTCAGAAACGTCTCAACTGGCTGGAGCCCGGCGATGTCGAAGAGGCACTCAACGCCGCCAACGCCATCGGCGACGACCGCCTCCAGCAACAGGGGCAAGGACGGGTGGTGCCCGACTCCTTCACCCATGGCACCTCGGCGCAGCGGGTACGCTGGTTCAAGGCTGGCTTCGGCAGTGGCGATCTCAACCGCTGCGACACCTTCAACGCACGCAACTTGTAACGCCCTGCTGCAACGGGCGTTGCAGCGCCTCTCCAGAACGCAATACGACCAATGGGTCATTTTTCTGCTGATAAACGTTTCAGCCGCAGCCGATTCGGCCGATAACCCCGTGGACCCATCAGCTGGCCCCTACAAGAACAACGCCCGGCGACGTGAGATTTTGCAAGACACATTTTCTGGAGAGCGTGCATGAACAGATGGTTTGCCGACAAGAGCGTGAACCTCAAACTCGGGCTGGGCTTCGGCCTGGTCCTGGTATTGACCGGCCTGCTGGCCCTGGCCAGTTGGACCAGCCTGGGGAGCCTCATCAATCGCAGCAACTGGATGAGCGACATTACCCGCCTCAACACTGACCTGACCAATCTGCGCGTGGCGCGCCTGCAATACATGATCGCCAACGGCGACGACGCCGCCGCCGCCAACACGCTGGCGAAGCTGGAAACCTTCAGCGCCCAGCAGCAGCACCTGGAAAGCACCTTCAAGAGCCCCGAGAACCTGAAGCTGCTGCGTGAGCTGGGCAAGATCATCGCCGACTATCGCATCTCGCTCGACAAGATGCGCGCAGGCTACAAGATCACCCTTGCGACCCGTGAAACCCTCGACCAGAACGCGACCAAGGCGATCCAGTTGATCGAAACGATCAGCAAGGATGTCCTGGCCCGTGACGAAAGCGATGCGACCCGCTTGCAGCAATACCTGGTAATCAGCAAGGCCCGCCAGCAGCTGACCCAGTTGCGCCTGGACGTACGCAGCTATGTCGCGGCGCCAAGCGACGTCGCCGAGCAAGCGGTGCTGCGCCAACTGCAGCAGACCTTCACCGAGATCGACGGCCTCAAGCGCCAGCTGACCAGCGATGGCGCTGCCATCGAGCAGTTCGAAGGCGCAGTGCGTGCCTATGGCGAGTCGGTTCGCCAGCTCAGCGCCTCGACAGCCCAAATCGCTGTGTCCCGTCAGGAAATGACCGTGCAGGGCGGCGACATCGTCAAGCTCAGCGACGACCTGTACAAGATCCAGCTCGAACGCCGTGACATCGAAAGTGCCGAGGCCCGCACCCTGCAGATCGGCGCGACGCTGCTGGCCCTGCTCATCGGCGTACTCGCCGCCGTGATCATCACCCGCCAGATCACCCGCCCGCTGCGCGAGACCCTCGCCGTGGTGGAGAAGATCGCCGGTGGCGACCTGACCCACAACCTGCAGGTCACCCGCCGCGACGAACTGGGCGTGCTGCAGCAAGGCATTGCGCGCATGGGTACGACCCTGCGCGACCTCATCAGCGGCATCCGTGACGGTGTTACCCAGATCGCCAGTGCGGCCGAGGAGCTGTCGGCGGTGACCGAGCAGACCAGCGCCGGCGCCAACAGCCAGAAGGTCGAGACCGACCAGGTCGCCACCGCCATGCACGAAATGGCCGCCACCGTGCAGGAAGTCGCGCGCAACGCCGAACAGGCGTCGCTTGCAGCAACCAACGCCGACGGCGAAGCCCGTGCCGGTGACAAAGTGGTGGGCGAGGCGATCAACCAGATCGAGCGCCTGGCCGCCGAGGTCAACCGCTCCACCGAAGCGATGAATCTGCTGCAACAGGAAAGCCAGAAGATCGGCAGTGTCATGGACGTGATCAAGTCGGTGGCCGAGCAGACCAACCTGTTGGCGCTCAACGCCGCCATCGAAGCGGCTCGCGCCGGTGAGGCGGGGCGTGGGTTCGCCGTGGTCGCCGACGAAGTGCGTGGCTTGGCGCAGCGCACGCAGAAGTCCACCGAAGAGATCGAAGAGCTGGTCGCCAGCCTGCAGAACGGCACACAGCAGGTAGCCAACGCCATGCTCGGCAGCCGCACCCTGACCGACAGCAGCGTGGAACTGGCACGCAAGGCCGGCGCGTCGCTGGAGAGCATCACCAGTACCGTGTCGGGCATCCAATCGATGAACCAGCAAATCGCCGCCGCCGCAGAGCAGCAGAGTGCCGTGGCCGAAGAGATCAGCCGCAGCATCCTCAACGTACGCGATGTGTCCGAGCAGACCGCCGCCGCGAGCGACGAGACAGCCGCCTCCAGCGTCGAGCTGGCGCGCCTGGGTGGACAGTTGCAAACCCTGGTCAGCCATTTCCGCGTCTGACCACGCCTTCCGGGGCCGCGTCGCGGCCCCAATCCTTCCCCCAAAAAATCTGCTGAACGGCGTTTCAGCTCCTGCAAACATTGCCGATATCTCTTCTGCGGCAACGGAGGGCCCATCACAAAAACAAATGCCGTGTGACGGGAAATCCCGCGAGCAGGCGCTTTCCCCCGGGGAACCTCCATGAGCAACTGGTTTGCCAACATCAGCGTCAAACTCAAACTGATGCTGGGCTTCGGCCTGGTCCTTCTACTCACCACTGCACTGGCCTTGACCGGCTGGAACAGCCTGGAAAACCTCGTCGCACGCAGCAACTCGATGGGGCAGATCACCCAGTTCAACACGCACCTGAACAACCTGCGCGTGGCGCGTCTGCAATACATGCTCGCCGATGGCGACGAGAGCGCCGCCGCCACCGTGCTGGCCCGCCTGGACACCTTCGAACAGCACAAGCAGGAACTGCTCGCCAGCTTCGACCACCCCCAGAGCCTGCAACTGCTGCGCGAACAGGCCAGCTACATCGACCAGTACCGCGCCTCGCTGGACAAGATGCGCCAGGGCTACCGCGCCATCGCCAGCAAACCCGACGCCGAGCAGCCGGTACGCGACGCCCGGGCGGCGATCGCCACGGCACGCCAGGAAATGATCGAGGAGCAGGCGCAGATCACCAAGCGCAGCGACGAGCTGTACAAGATCGAACTTGGCAGACGCGACGTCGATACCGCCCAGGCGCGCAACCTGCAACTGGGCGTGGCGCTGCTGGCGCTGGTGTTCGGCCTGCTCGGCGCCGTGGTCATCACCCGCCAGATCACCCGCCCCTTGCAGGAAACCCTCGAGGTGGTGAAGAAGATCGCCGAAGGCGACCTCACCCAGCGCCTGGAAATCACCCGGCGTGACGAACTCGGTGCCCTGCAGCAGGGCATCGCGGGCATGGGCGACACGCTGCGCGCACTGATCACCGGTATCCGCGACGGCGTGACCCAGATCGCCAGCGCCGCCGAGGAACTGTCGGCGGTGACCGAGCAGACCAGTGCAGGGGTCAACAATCAGAAGGTCGAGACCGACCAGGTCGCCACCGCCATGCACGAGATGACGGCGACCGTACAGGAGGTCGCACGCAACGCCGAGCAGGCATCCCAGGCCGCCACCCAGGCCGACGGCGAGGCCCGTGCCGGCGACAGGGTGGTGAACGAGGCCATCGGCCAGATCGAACGCCTGGCCGCTGAAGTACAGCACGCCACCGAGGCGATGAACCTGCTGCAACAGGAAAGCCAGAAGATCGGCAGCGTCATGGACGTGATCAAGTCGGTGGCGCAGCAGACCAACCTGCTGGCACTGAATGCCGCCATCGAAGCGGCGCGTGCCGGTGAAGCCGGGCGCGGCTTTGCGGTGGTCGCCGATGAGGTCCGTGCCCTGGCCCAGCGCACGCAGAAATCCACCGAAGAGATCGAAGAGCTGGTCGCCAGCCTGCAGAACGGCACCCAGCGCGTGGCCAACGCCATGCAAGGCAGCAGCGGGCTGACCGACAGCAGCGTGGAACTGGCACGCAAGGCAGGCACCTCATTGGCCAGCATCACCCGCACCGTGTCGGGGATCCAGGCGATGAACCAGCAGATTGCAGCGGCAGCCGAGCAGCAGAGCGCCGTGGCCGACGAGATCGGCCGCAGCATCATGAATGTGCGCGATGTGTCGGAGCAAACGGCGGCGGCCAGCGAGGAGACAGCGGCGTCAAGCGTGGAACTGGCGCGGTTGGGTGGGCAATTGCAGACGATGGTCAGCCACTTACGCGTTTGAAGCGCATCCCGCAGGTTCCCCGCTGCGGTTGAGCTCGGCGGGGTACCTGCGGGAGCGGGTTTGTCGGGGCGCCGAAGCGCTGCGAAGCAGACACACGGCGGATGGCACCGGCTGCGCCGGTGCTCGCCAAGGGTATTACTTGACGATCAACCCTACCCCGCGTCCGCGCGGATCGGATGCGGTCTCGAGCTTGTCGCCGGTGACCCGGATCGCCTGGATATCGCCCATCTCCCAGCCTTGGTCCTCAAGCACGTAGCCCATTTTCTTCAGATCCTCTGCCACCTGCCCTTTGAGCGGTGCATAGCTGTCGAAATAGATGGTGTCCTTGGGCAGCAACTGATGGTGCACGCGCTGGGCGGCCACGGCTTTTTCCAGCGGCATGCCATAGTCGTACAGGTTGTTCATCACCTGGAAGATCGAGGTGAAGATCCGCGAACCACCGGGCGTACCGACCACCAGGGTCAGCTTGCCGTCGCGGGTGACCAGGCTCGGGCTCATGGACGAGAGCATGCGCTTGCCCGGCTCGATGGCGTTGGCATCCCCACCCACCACGCCAAAGGCGTTGGCCGCTCCCGGCTTGGCGCTGAAATCGTCCATCTCGTCGTTGAGCAGGAAGCCCGCGCCCTTGACCACCACGCCGCTGCCATAGTCGAGGTTCAGGGTATAGGTGTTGCTCACCGCATTACCCTGCTTGTCGACGATGGAGAAGTGCGTGGTCTGGTGCGGCTCCAGGCCCGGCTTGACCTTGTCGGTGTCGGAGATCGCATTGGGGTTGACCTGCGCCGCGCGCTTGGCGAGGTAGTCCTTGGCCACCAGCTCCTTGACCGGCACCTTGGTGAAGGCCGGGTCGCCCAGGTAGTCGGCGCGGTCGGCGAACACGCGCTTCTCGATCTCGGCCAGCAGGTGGATGTACTTCGCCGAGTTGTGCTCGACCCCCTTGAAGTCGGCTGCGCGGTCTTCCTTGATGCCCAACAGCTGGGCCAGAGCGACGCCACCAGAGCTTGGCGGTGGCGCGGTATAGACCACATTGCCACGCCAGTCGATGGCGATCGGATCGCGCCACACGGCCTTGTAGTCCTTCAGGTCTTCCTTGGTGATCAGGCCCTTGTCGGCCTGCATCTGCGCCACCAGCAGGTCAGCGGTCTTGCCCTGGTAGAACTCGCTGACGCCCTTGTCGGCGATGCGCTCCAGGGTCTTGGCCAGCTCGGGTTGCTTGAACAGCTCACCGACCTTCATGTTGCCGAAGTAGTCATTGAAGTTGGTGGCGGTCTTGAACAGGCCCTGGGCATCGTCGCGATATTGGTATTGCTTCTGCGCGATCTTGAAGCCGTTCTGCGCGTAGCCGATGGCCGGGGTAAGCAGCTCGCTCCACTTGAGCTTGCCGAACTTCTGGTGCGCCTCCCACAGGCCCATCACCGTGCCGGGCACGCCAGCAGCGCGCACGCCAACCAGGCTGAGGTTTTCGATGACCTCGCCCTTGTCGTCCAGGTACATGTTGCGCGTGGCGGCCTTGGGCGCGACTTCACGATAGTCGAGGAAGTACGGCTTGCCGTCGACGAACAGGGTCATGAACCCACCGCCGCCGATGTTGCCGGCTTCCGGGTAGGTGACCGCCAGGGTGAAGGCGGTGGCGACCGCGGCATCCACCGCGTTACCGCCCTTCTTGAGAATGTCGGCGGCTACCTGTGCGCCATATTGATCGGGCGCCGCCACCGCGCCACCTTCGAGCGTCACGGCATAGGCGGAAGAACAGCTCAGGATCGCGGCCCCGAGGGCCAGGGACTGGAACATGACGATACGCATGACACTTCCTTGGTGTTGTTTTTGTCGAGCACTCATTTAAGGCTCAACCGTTGCGACTAAGCAAACGGCACACAGGAAGGGAGGCGTCTTTGGGCAAATCTGTCGCGTTCAGGTAACTCAGCAGGCGTACATCGATAGCTTGCGCTGGATGAAGTCGAGGAAGCACTGGATGCGCAGCGCCAGTTGAGTATTGCGGTAGTAGACCGCGTGGATCGGCTGGCGATAGCCGTTGTTGGCCTCGGCCAGCACCACCTGCAGGCGGCCAGCGCGAATGTCTTCGTGGGTCATGAAATGCGACAGGCTGACAATGCCCTCACCGGCCAATGCCAGCTGGCGCAGGGTCTCGCCGCTGGAGGCGAGGATCGCCGGGCGGATCGGCCAGCGATCGCCCTGAGCATGGCGCAACGGCCATTGATTGAGCGTTTCGGGTGCGCTGAACCCCAGCAGGCAGTGCGCACTGAGGTCTTCGACCTTCTGCGGTGTGCCGCGCCGGGCCAGGTAATCCGGGCTGGCGAGCACCTGCACGGGGCTGCACCCCAGCGATCGGGCGTGCAGGCTGGAATCGGCCAGTTCACCGATGCGAATGGCCACGTCGGTGCTCTGTTCCAGCAGGTCAATGATCAGGTCGTCGGTATTGAGCTCGAGCTCGATGCCGGGGTACTGGCGGCGAAACTCGCCGATCCACGGCAGGATGGCATGCAGCATGAACGGTGCAGCGGCGTTGATCCGCAAACGCCCGGATGGGGTCTGGCGATTCATCGACAGGCGCTCTTCCATGTCGTCCATCTGCTCGAGGATGGCCCGCGAACGCTCGAGGAAGAAACGCCCTTCCTCGGTCAGGTCCATGCGCCGGGTGGTGCGGTTGACCAGCGTGGTCCCAAGCTTGCCCTCCAGGCGCGACAGGGTGCGACTCACCGCCGACGGGGTCTGGCCCATCTGCTCGGCGGCGGCGGAGATCGAACCGCAGTCGATGACGGCGACGAATACCTGGAGTTCTTCGGATCGGGTTTTCAAGCGGCGGCCTTGGGCTTGGGGTAGTGCTGATTGATAGCTGCTGGGCGATCACGGCGCAAGTGGCGCCGCGTCATCACTCGGCCTTGCCGAACACCTTCGCCAGGTGCGCTTCATACGCTGCCAGTGCTGCTGGCACATCCGGGCGCTTCATCACATCCACCGCCAGGAAGGTCGGCAGGCCGGTCATGCCAAGGAACTGATTGGCCTTGTGGAACGGGAAGTACACCGCATCCACACCTTTGCCTTCGAAGAAGTCGGTCGGATCGTCGAAGGCCTGCTGCGGTGCGTTCCAAGTCAATGAGAGCATGTACTGCTTGCCCTGGATCAGGCCGCCGCTGCCGTACTTCTGCGAGGCATCGGAACGGGTGCGGCCATCGTTGGCGTACAGGCTGCCATGGCCCTCGGTGAAGACATCATCGATGTACTTCTTCACGGTCCAGGGCGCGCCCATCCACCAACCTGGCATCTGGTAGATGACCACATCCGCCCAGAGGAATTTCTGCACCTCTTCCTTGACGTCATAGCCACCGTCGATAAAGGTCTGCTGCACATCGAAACCGGCGCGGTCCAGATAGGCCAGGGCGGCCTCGTGCAGGGTGCGGTTCAGGCGGCCGTCGGAATGAGCGAACTGTTTGCCGCCGTTGAGTAGAAGAATCTTTTTCATGGTGAGCCTCGCAGGTCTGGGTCGGCCCGAGGCAAGTACGCCTGCCGACCGAGTCAAAAGTGATGGCGGCAGATTAGGCAGTCGCGAGCGCAGGAAAAAGCCGGGTGGTGGCAAAATACATTTGCCTTCAAGTCACGAATAGACATCTGATTATTGCAATACAATCTGCTCACTTTCCCCCGCACAGGCCATCGCCATGAGTGAGCAGTTCGCTTTCATCCTCAAAGCCAAGACCCGCCCTGAAAAGGCCGAAGCCTTCGAAACCCTGTTCCGCGCCTACGTCGAACCGAGCCGCCAGGAGCCCGGCTGCATCGAGTACCACATGCTGCGTGACAAGGAAGATCCGAGCCTGTTCGTGTTCTACGAGGTCTGGGCCGACAAGGCCGCCCTCGACCTGCACTCGGCGCTGCCGCACATGGCTGCGTTCTTCGAGAAGCGCATGGACTACCTGGAGCGCGACTTCGATATCCAGATGATCGAGATGCTCAGCCCGTCTTCCGCTAGCCGTTGATCAACAGGTGCCCGCCGAGCAGCGCCAGGCCGATGAAAAAGCAGCGCTTGAACAGCGCGGCGCTGATGCGCTGACGCAGCCAGGTGCCGGCGAACATGCCGAGCAGAGCAGGTACCAGCATCAGCAATGACGCGCCCAGGGCCGGGCCGTCGAGCGCATCCTGCCCGGCCAGGCCAAGCGCCAGGGCGAGGGTCGAGACCGTGAACGACAGCCCCATCGCCTGGACCAGCTCATCGCGATTCAGCCCCAGGCCCTGCAGGTAGGGCACACCGGGCATCACGAACACCCCGGTCGCTGCCGTCACCACCCCCGTCAGCAGGCCGCACAGCGGCCCCAACCACCACTCCCATTGCGGCGCGACCCGCAAACCCGGCCCCACCAGCCCATACAACGCATACACCAGCAGTGCCCCGCCGAGCGCATGCGCCGCCCATGGGCCGCTGTCGATGCCAAGCCACAGGCTACCCAGCAGCGTACCCACGACGATCATCACCAACATGCCGCCCAGGCGCTTGAGTAGCCCACGCAGGTGGCCACCAGAGGCGAGCTGCCACAGGTTGGTGAGAGTAGAAGGCACGATCAGCAACGCCGCTGCCTGCGCCGGAGGCATAGCCAGCCCGAGCAGGCCCATGGCGATGGTCGGCATTCCCAGACCGATCACACCCTTGACCGCACCGGCCAGGGCGAAGGTAAAAATAACCAGCAGCGAAAGCGCCAGCCCCATGTCTTGATACAACGCAGTAAAGGTATTCATAGCGCCATCCTGCACCCTCGGCGATGGGCTGAAAATCTGCCATATACTCAGCCAGACTCTTGCCAGGACAGAGGCACATGCATTTCGACCTGACCGACCTCAGCCTTTTCCGCCACACGCTCGAATGCGGCAACATCACCGCCGGTGCCCGCCGCAGCCATCTTTCGCTGCCTGCGGCCAGTGCGCGCATCCGCGCCATGGAAACCTCGCTGGGCATTGCCCTGCTCGAACGCAACCGGCGAGGGGTGCAGCCAACACCTGCGGGCCAGGCGCTGTTGCAGCATGCGCGGCTGATCGCCCAGCAGGTCGAGCGGTTGCAGTACGACCTTGGCCAATATGCCCAAGGCCAACAGGGGCAGGTGCGCCTGCTGTGCAATACCGCGGCGCTGACCGAATATCTGCCGGAGTTGCTGGCTGCATACCTGGTGGCGTTTCCGGGCGTCAGCGTCGATGTGCAGGAGCAACCGAGCCTGCGCATCGTGCAGGCGATCACCCAGGGGACTGCGGACCTGGGCATCATTTCCACGGCGGCACCGAGCGAGCACCTGCAGGTGCGGCCGTTTCGCGAAGACCCGCTGGTGCTGATCATGCCCCACGGGCATCCGCTGGCTGGGCTCTCGGCGCCACGTTTCGTCGACAGCCTCGTGCATGGCCATGTGGGGCTGGGTGCGGACAGCGCACTTGCCTTGCACCTCGAAGAACAGGCACTGCGCCTCGGGCGGCGCATGCAGGTACGGGTACGGGCCGAAGGTTTTGACGGTGTGATCCGCATGGTAGCCGGGGGTGCCGGGGTCGGCGTCGTGCCGTTGGCCTCGGTGAGACGCTGGGAGGGGGTGCTGCCCTTGCGCTGGGTGGCGCTGGAGGAAGACTGGGCCAATCGTCGGCTGCAGCTGTGCGCCCGGGATTTTGCCGGGTTGCCGGGGTATGCGGCGGCGCTGGTCGAGCGGCTTGGGCTTGAGGAGTGAGTTAGCCTGGGAGCGGCGGTTCGGCGCCCCGACTTGTCCCGCGAACAAGATAACGCGCTGCATGGCACCGGCTACGCCGGTGATCGCGGGACAAGCCCGCTCCCACAATTAACACCGCAGTATTCAGAAAGTTGCGGAGCTCTTGTAGGAGCAACGGTCTTGCTCAAAATCTAAAGACCAGCCCAATCCCTGTGGGAGCGGGCTTGTCCCGCGATCACCGGCGTAGCCGGTGCCATGCAACGCGTCGTCTGCCTCGCGGGACAAGTCGGGGCGCCGAACCCTCGCCCCCACAGGGCGAGCGGTTCTCCGTTGCGACTTGCCCGCGAAAAGGCCGGTACTGACTCAGCACACCCCGATCAGAACAACTTCACCGTATAGCTCAGGATCAACCGGTTCTCATCGATATCGGTCCGGTAGTTGGACCGCGCCATGACATTGCGAACCCGCACTCCCAGCCCGGCCAGCGGCCCGCTCTGCACCACATACGCCAGGTCCAGATCGCGCTCCCGGTCACGCCCTTCGAAGCCAAGCCCGGTGTCCACATCCCCGCCCTTCACATAGCGCAGAGTCGAGGTCAGGCCGGGAATGCCCAGGGCCACGAAGTTGTAGTCATGGCGCACCTGCCAGGAACGTTCCCCCGGCGCCGAGAACTCGTAGGTTGGCAGCGTGTTGCCCATCGGGTTGGTGTTGGCCCCGACCTGGATGAAGCCATCCTTGCCGCCGATCTGCTGGTAGCCCACATAGAAGGTATGCCCGCCAGTCTTGGCCGAGAACAGGCTGAACAAGGCATGGTTGTCGTAATCACCGGCAATCTTGCGACCGTCCTCGCGGGCGTCGAAGTACCCGGCATTGACACCCAGCGTCCAGTCGCCCACCGGCTCGGCGTGCTTGAAGCTGTAGAAGCGCTGCTGGTAGATATCCTCCAGTTGCGCCTGCCACACCCCGACGCTGGTGCGGTTGTCGTTGAAGGCATAGTCGGCGCCGACGTAGTTGAAGCGGTCGCTGGTGAAGCGCGCCAGCCTCGACGGGTTGATCGGGTCGTTGACCAGCGCGTACATCTTCTGGCTGTTGGACGAGTCGCGCAGGCTGGTGGAGCGGAACTGGCCGGCGTTCAAGGTCAACCCGGCGATCTCGCGGGACTCGAGCATCGCCCCCTGATACGTTGGCGGCAGCAGGCGCAAGTCGCTGAACAACAGCACTGGCAGGTTGGGCATCAGCTCACCGACCTTGAGCTCGGTCTGCGACACCTTGAACTTGATCGCCGCACCCAGGCGGCTGTACTCGTCCGCCGACTTGCCGCTGGCAAGGCTCGGCAGCAGGCCCGACTTCGAATGCTCCGGACTGCTGTCGAGCTTGAAGCCAAGCAGCCCGGTCACATCGAGGCCGACACCCACCGTCCCCTGTGTATAACCGGAGCTGGCATTGAGGATGAACCCCTGCGCCCACTCCTGGGTACGGGACTGGGTGCTGGCCCCCTTGATATCCGCATAGTCGCGGCTGAAGAAGTAATTGCGCGCCTGCAAGGTGGCGCGGGCGCCTTCGATGAAACCGCTGTCTTCGGCAGAGGCATCGAGGCACAGCGCTGCGGCGACGCAGCCACCGGCCAGTCGGGTGGCCGATGAAAAACGTTGGGAAATCTGTACGTGCATGGGGAGCGACTCCTGGATTCGGGCAACAGCGATCCACCGCGGCAGCCCAAAGGCCGCCGACGTGCGGATGGCGTGATGAAGGGATCAGGCGGGCGCCAGGCCCGCCGGGCTACCGTTGCGAGAAGCGATCGACCGCTAGCGGTTGACCAGCTTCGCGGGCAGCGCGATCACCAGGAAGCAGCTCAGGATCAGGCAGCCGGCGAACACCCACAATGCCGCGTGGGAGGTACCGGTGAGATCGGTCACGATGCCCATCAGCGAGTTGCTCACCAGGCCCGCGATATTGGCCAGCGAGCAAGCCAGGGCGAAACCGGTGGCCGCAGCGGTGCCCTTGAGGAAGGTCGCCGGCAGGCTGAAGAACACCGGCACCGCACCGATGATCGCCGCCGAGGCGATGGCGAACAGCGCCACGGTCATCACCAGGTTCTGGCTGAACAGAGTGCTGCTGGCCATGGCGATGGCGCCGATGATGAACGGCACGATGATGTGCCAGCGACGCTCGCGATGACGGTCGGAACTGGCGCCGATCATCAGCATGCCGAGGAGCGCGGCCAGGCTCGGAATCGCAGTGAGCAAGCCGATGTGGAAGGTGTCGCTGACGCCTGCATCGCGGATGAAAGTCGGCATCCAGAACCCCATGGCATAGGCACTGAGCAGGATCGAGAAATCGATGCCGCCGAGCATCCATACCTTCAGGTTGAAGAAGCCATCGCGGAAGCTGTGCTTGCTGCCCTTGCCCTCGGCATCGTCCGCAGCCAGGTCGCTGGCCAGTTGCGCCTTGTCATCGTCGGACAGCCATTTGGCCTGGTGGAAATTGTTCGGCAGGGCCCAGAAGGTCAGGATACCGAGCAGCACGCTGGGGATCGCCTCGAGCAGGAACAGCCACTGCCAGCCATGCAGGCCGTGGACCTGGTCGAAGTGCCCCATGATCCAGCCAGAGATCGGACCACCGATCACGCTCGACAGCGGCAAGCCGATCATGAACAGCGCGATGATGCGCCCACGCCGGTAGGTCGGATACCACATGGTCAGGTAGTACAGCACGCCCGGGAGGAAGCCCGCCTCGGCGGCCCCGAGCAGAAAACGCAGGATGTAGAACTGGGTGGTGGTGGACACGAACATGGTGCAGGCCGACAGCAGGCCCCAGGTGATCATGATCCGGGCAATCCAGAGCTTGGCACCGACGCGCTCCAGGATCAGGTTGCTCGGCACCTCGAAGATGATGTAGCCGACGAAGAACAGCCCGGCCCCCAGGCCGTAGGCTGCGGTACTGAACTGCAGGTCTTCGAGCATCTGCAGCTTGGCGAAGCCGACGTTGATGCGGTCCAGATAGGCCGCGAGATAGCAGAAGCACAGGAAGGGAATCAGCCTCCATGTGATCTTGCGGTAGAGCGCTTGTGTGCCCTGGTCGGTTGCACTGTGAACCGCGGTTGCATTCGCAATTGGCATTTCTTGTCTCCTGGCGGCGACTTTGTGGTTGTTTTTAGGCCAGCAGTTTTCGACGCTCCAAGAGCGCCGCACACTACAGGCGGCTGTCCAGGGCAGCGTCACAAGACCCCGAGTGCTCCTGCGGGGCGACCGTCCGCACAGCGGACGGCGATGGAGCGGGCGTTCCTGCACCGTTCCTCGATTGTTATGGGTACAAGGCGCCCGGTTCAGTCGGCCAGGCGCTTGAGTTGCTCCATGGCCTCCTGGCGGCTGACGACATCGCCGTACTTGCTGTCGATGTCGAACAGGTTCGCTTCGTGCGGATCCTCATGGCGATCGCCGACGCACTCGCGCACCACGATGGTCCGGAACCCGTGCTGCAGCGCATCCACCGCACTGGCGCGGATACAGCCGCTGGTGGAGCAGCCGGCCAGCACCACGGTGTCGACCCCTTGCGCATGCAGCAGCGGTGCAAGGCTGGTGCCGAAAAAGGCGCTCGCATACTGCTTGCTCAGCACCACTTCCTGCGCCAGTGGCATCACCGCCTCGCAGAACGCGGCCAGTGGATTGCCCTCGACCATGTCCTTCATCACCGGCGCCTTGCGTACCCACACGCCACCATCGGCAAAGTGCGGGGGCTGGTAGCGGATATTGGTGTGGACCACCAGAGTACCGCAGTCACGCGCCAGCGCCAGCAGGCCGCTGGCCTGCTCGACGGCCGACACCACGCCGGGGGCGTAGAGTGGCGCACCGGGGGTGGTATAGCCCTGCATGAAGTCGATCATCAGCAGGGCCGCCTTGCGGCCGAAGCCGATGCGCTGGCCCCACACGCCCTGGTAGTTGTCACGGGCGCTCTGTGCGTCGCTCATGTCCGTCTCCCGTTTCAGTAGGCGCCCGACAGCAGGGCACCAGCGCCCGGAACTACAGGCTCCAGGTCCAGTGCCTTGAGCATGGCGTAGGTGGTGGCGATGGCCGCGGTGACGACCGGCTTGCCGGTCTGTGCCTCGACCTTGGCCACGGCGGGTAGCGACTGCATCTGCACGCAGGCCGACAGCACCACCACATCGACGCCTTCCAGGTTCATGCCGGCGACGATGCCCGGCAGGTTGGCCGGATCATGGCGCGCCACGGCGAGGTTGTCGGGGATCTCCAGCGCACGCCAGTCCTGAACCTCGAAGCCCTCTTCACGGATGTAGTTCACCACCAGCTCGGTCAGCGGCTTCATGTAGGGCGCAACGATGGCGATGCGCTTGGCCTTCATGACGTGCAACGCCTCGACCAAGGCACCTGCACTGGTGATCACCGGCGCCAGCGCGTCGTTGTCGGCGGTGGCTTTCTGCAAGCGTTTCTCCGACTGGCGGTGATAGCCCAGCCCCATGGCCATGATCGCCACCAGGCACGCGTAGCCCAGCACGTCGACCTTGGCGTCGGACAACTCCACCGCGCAGCGGTCGGACTCGGCGTCCATCGCCGCCAGTTCTTCCTTCTTCACCTGCTTCATGCGCATGCGGCTGGAGTGGAAGGTGAAGCGCTCCGGGCGGATCGCCTGGCGCGCGGTGAGCATCGCCGGGATCTCGGTTTCCATGGTGGTGTTCGAACTCGGCACGATCTGGCCGATGCGATACAGCTTGGTCATGTCTCGTGCTCCTTCAGACGAGGGAATGGTCGAGGAAATCGCCGAAGGCGGCAAAGAAGCCTTCGAGATCGTCCCAGGGAATCATGTGGCCGGCGTTGTCGACCTGAACCACCTGGATGTCCGGCTTGAGCTCGCGGATCTCGGCGATGTCCTGCGCCTGGATCACACCGCCACGCCCGGCCACCATCAGCAGCGCCGGCTGGCGCACGGCAGGCAGGTCCTGATGGATATCCACCTCGTGGAAATCGTTGAAGGCCCGCACGATCGCCGGCTCGTGGCAGGTGTGCAGCCATTCGGCGCGCAGGGCCAGTTGCTCGTCGCTCCAGGTCGCGCAGAAGGCGCGCATGTCCTCGCCGGTCATGCCGATCGTGGCCTGACGGATCGAATCGACGTACCACGGCAGCTTGCTCGGGTACTCGCGCCGGCCCGGGCCGGAAACCGGCGGATCGATCAGCACCAGGCGCTGCAAACCCGGCGCGCCCTGGGCGGCAGCGCGAATGGCGAAGCGTGCGCCCATCGAATGACCGACCAGGTGATAACTGCCAAGCCCAAGCGCTGCGGCGAAGGCCGGAATGTCGGCGGCGCAGGCATCGGTGCCATAGTCCAGGCCAGGGCCGCTGGAGGACAAGCCACGCCCGCGCACGTCCAGCACATAGGTGTCGAAGTGCTGGCCGAGGCGCTCGGCGACGAACCCCCAGGTGATCGCCGGGCTGGTGATCCCCGGCACCACGATCAGCGCCGGCCCTTTGCCGCCGTAGCGCAGGTAGTGCTGGCGGATGCCGTTGGCGCTGACGTTGCCGCCGGCGACGAAGCTGCTCATGCCGCCTCCCCGCTTTTCAGTTCCTGGCCATAGAGGTCATAGCCGTAGACCCACGCCGGGTCTTCCTGGGTGTAGAGGAAGGTGTTGGCGTTGGACACCGACTGCACCCGCGAGGCGCGTTCCTTGCGGTTGGCTTCGTAGAGGGCGAAGGCGGTGCGGTGGTCGGACAGCCCGGTTTCCTGCAGGCAGCGGGTCAGCATTGCCGCGTCCTCGATGGCCATGCAGGCGCCCTGGGCCATGTGCGGCTTCATCGGATGGCAGGCATCGCCCAGCAGTACCAGACGGCCACGGCTCCACAGCGGCAGCGGGTTGCGGTTGCGCAGCGGCCACTTGGTGATGGACTCGGTGGCGTCGATCAGCTTGTGCACCGTCGAGTGGTAGCCCTCGAAGGCGGCGCGCATCTCTTCCTGGCTGCTGTCCACGAACGGGCCCTGGAAGTCCCAGGCCTCGTGCGGTACGCCGGTGACGAAGTAGTACTCGTCGCGTTTGCCGGTGGTGTAGTAGACCATCATGTGACGATCGTCGGTCCACCACTTCACGCAGTCCTCGAACACGTCTGCGTGCTGCTTGAGCTTGTCGCCGCGAATCAGCGCACGGTGAGCGACCCAACCGCTGTAGATCGGCGCTTCAGCGCCCAGCAGTTCCTCGCGGATCTTCGAGTGGATGCCATCGGCACCGATGACGATATCGGCCACGGTATGAGTGCCGTCGGCGAAGTCCAGGCGCACCTGGTCACCCTCGTCGACGATCTTTTCCAGGCGCTTGCCGAAATGCACGGTGCCCGGCTTGATCGCCTCGATCTGCAGCGCGTGCAGGTCGCCGCGGTGGATGGTGATGTACGAGGCGCCGTACTCGCGGCGAGCGAACTCGCCCAGCGGGATCCGCGCCAGGTAGTCGCCGGTCTTGCCGTCGCGGCTGAACCAGAAGTCCGGGTGCGAGCTGATCAGCTCCAGCTTCTGCTCAAGGCCCATGCGACGGAAGATCTTCATCACGTTGGGGCCGATGTGGATGCCCGCACCCAGGCGGGTGAACTCCGGCGCCTGCTCGAACACCTCGACGTCGAACCCGGCCTGCTGCAGCAACGTGGCGGCCGCCGCCCCACCCAGACCTGCACCGACGATTGCGATTTTCTGCCTACCCCGCATGGGTATGTCTCCTCTTGTTCTGATGTGTTGCCAGCGGTTCGGCCGCTCGACGATTTAGAGTGTATACGCTCTATTTTTTTAATTGGAAGAGGCAGTGCGAAATATTTTCAAGGACCGTGATCAATGGCGATAACGCGGCTATTGTTACCGCAAACATTGGAATATGTGTGAATAAGTAACGTTTGATCGCAACGCTTGCGCTAATCGACGGGATGCGCTTTCATCTGCGCAAATATGGTGTACACACTATTGTTTTGCACCGAGATGACGCGCCAGGCACTGCCGTGGTGCAGCCGCTCGACCCTTGAGTCCTGACCAGGAGACCCCCCATGCCGGTGAGCAATGCAGAGCTGACCCAGATGTTCGAACACGTGCTGAAACTGTCTCGGGTTGACGAAACCCAGAGCGTCGCCGTGCTCAAGAGCCACTACTCCGACCCGCGCACGGTCAACGCCGCGATGGAGGCCGCGCAGCGCCTGAAGGCCAAGGTCTATGCGGTGGAGTTGCCGTCGTTCAACCACCCCACGGCGATGGGCAACGACATGACCGCTTACTGCGGCGACACCGCGCTGACCGGCAACATCGCCGCCCAGCGGGCGCTGGAAGCGGCCGACCTGATCGTCGACACCATGATGCTGCTGCACTCTCCCGAGCAGGAGCAGATCCTCAAGACCGGAACGCGCATCCTGCTGGCGGTCGAACCCCCGGAAGTACTGGCGCGCATGCTGCCGAGCGAGGACGACAAGCGTCGCGTGCTGGCCTCCGAGACCCTGCTCAAGCAAGCGCGCAGCATGCACGTGCGTTCCAAGGCCGGCAGCGACTTCCACGCCCCGCTCGGCCAGTATCCGGCGGTCACCGAATACGGCTACGCCGACGAGCCGGGGCGCTGGGACCACTGGCCCAGTGGCTTCCTGTTCACCTGGCCGAACGAGGACAGCGCCGAAGGCACGCTGGTACTGGATGTCGGCGACATCATCCTGCCGTTCAAGAACTACTGCCGCGAGCGCATCACCCTGGAGATCGAGAAAGGCTTCATCACCGGTATCCACGGCGGCTTCGAAGCCGAATACCTGCGTGACTACATGAAGTACTTCAACGACCCCGAGGTGTACGGCATCTCCCACATCGGCTGGGGCCTGCAACCCCGCGCGCAATGGACCGCCATGGGCCTGCACGACCGCAACGACGGCATGTGCATGGACGCACGCGCCTTCTACGGCAACTTCCTGTTCTCCACCGGCCCAAACACCGAGGTCGGCGGCAAGCGCAAGACCCCGTGCCACCTGGATATCCCGCTGCGCAACTGCGATATCTACCTGGACGACCAGGCCGTGGTGCTGGCCGGCGAGGTGGTCGCGCCCGAGGAGTCCAAGGCGCGATAGGGGTTATACTGGCCCGGCGCTCCGCTTTCGGAGGCCGGCCAGCCAACCCACACAGCCCAAGCCATCACATGCCGAAGAAAACCGCCCCCGTTGCCACCCCGCTCGACACCACGCCCTATGACGTCACCGAACAGATCGGCCACCTGCTGCGCAAGGCGTACCAGCGGCATACGGCGATCTTCCAGCAGCAGGCGTGCGACCCACAGCTCACCTCGATCCAGTTCGTCACCCTGTGCGCCCTGCGCGACCACGGGCCCAGTTCCCAGGCCGAGCTGATCAAGGCCACGGCGGTGGACCAGGCGACCATCCGTGGCATCGTCGAGCGCCTCAAGGCGCGCGAACTGGTGCAACTGTCGCCAGACCCGGACGACCGGCGCAAGGTCATCGTCGAGCTCACCGAAAGCGGCTCGGCGCTGCTCGACGCGATGATTCCGTGCGCACGACAGATCAGCGAGCTGAGCATGGGCAGCCTCAATGCCGGGGAGCGGGTGGCGATCCTGTTCCTGTTACGCAAGATGATCGACAGCGACGAGTCGGCCGGCTAGCAACGCCTCCACTCCTCCCCCCTCAACGCCATCTCTGGCCTGCTTCTTGCTCACCATTTCATGTAGTGAGTACTTACCGAAAAAGCGCACCAATTGTGTTCTTTGGTAGCGCCCCAGAGATGAGCCAACAATGCAAACAACCATCTCCCTACGGATCAACGGTCAGCCTGTGGATGTCAGCGCCGACGCCGACACACCGCTGCTGCTGATCCTGCGCAACGACCTGTGCCTGAACGGCCCCAAGTACGGCTGCGGCCTGGGCGAGTGCGGGGCCTGCACGGTAATCATCGACGGGGTGGCCGCGCGCTCCTGCGTGATCCCCCTGGCCGGCGCCGAAGGCCGCGAGGTCACCACGCTCGAAGGTCTCGGTAACAAGGCCGCGCCGCACCCGGTGCAGCAGGCGTTCATCGACGAACAGGCGGCCCAGTGCGGCTACTGCATGAACGGCATGATCATGACCGCCAAGGCCCTGCTCGACCGTATCCCCAATCCCACCGACGAACAGATCCGCAACGAACTGTCCGGCAACCTCTGCCGCTGCGGCACCCACGTCGAAATCCTGCGCGCGGTGCGCCGCGCCGCCGGCCGCCAGGCCTGAGATCCGGAGAACCTCATGAATCACTCGCAACAGGTGCCTTCACGCGAGCAATTGCTGGCCAGCAGCGGCGTGCTGCTGATCGTCGACGAGATCACCCCACCCTCAGGGCCGGTCGCAAAGGGCGTGACACCGGTCATCAAGGACCGCGAACTGGCACTGTTCATCGCCGTCAGCGACGACGGCCTGGTTTATGCCTTCAATGGCCACGTCGACCTGGGTACCGGCATCCGCACCTCGCTGGCGCAAATCGTCGCCGAGGAGCTGGACCTGCGCATGGACCAGGTGCACATGGTGCTCGGCGACACCGAGCGTGCGCCGAACCAGGGCGCGACCATCGCCAGCGCCACCCTGCAGATTTCCGCCGTGCCCTTGCGCAAGGCCGCGGCCACGGCGCGACGCTTCCTGCTGCAGCAGGCCGCCCTTGAGCTGGGCTGCGCAGCCAATGCTTTGCGGATCGAAGAAGGCGCGGTGATCGCCGAAGACGGCCGTCGCCTACCCTTCGCCGACCTGGTGCGCGGACAAAACCAGCAATTGCGCATCGCCGACGACGCGCCGCTCAAGGCCGTCGAGGACTATCGCCTGGTCGGGCGCAGCGCCGCGCGGGTAGACATCCCCGGCAAGGCCACCGGCGAGCTGACCTACGTGCACGACATGCGCCTGCCCGACATGCTCCACGGCCGGGTGATCCGCCCGCCCTACGCCGGTCACGACAGTGGCGACTTCGTCGGCAACAGCCTGCTGGCGGTGGATGAAAGCTCCATCGCCCATGTGCCTGGCGTGGTCGCCGTGGTGGTGATCCGCGACTTCGTCGGCGTGGTGGCCGAGCGTGAGGAACAGGCGATCCGCGCCGCCCACGACCTCAAGCTGAGCTGGAAGCCGTTCACCGGCAAGCTGCCCGACCTCAGCGACGTCGCCCAGGCCATCCGCGACAACCCCAGGGTGCAGCGCACCGTACTGGACAAGGGCGAGGTCGACGCGGGCATCGCCAATGCCAGCCAGCGCCTGAGCCGCAGTTACCTGTGGCCCTACCAGCTGCATGGCTCGATCGGCCCGTCCTGTGCCCTGGCCGACTTCACCGAAGGCCAGATCCGCGTCTGGTCCGGCACCCAGAATCCACACCTGCTGCGCGCCGACCTCGCCTGGTTGCTGGAGTGTCCCGAAGCGCGCATCGAGATCATCCGCATGGAGGCGGCGGGCTGCTACGGCCGCAACTGCGCCGACGACGTGTGCGCCGACGCGGTGCTGCTGTCGCGTGCGGTCGGACGCCCGGTGCGGGTGCAACTGACCCGCGAGCAGGAGCATGTCTGGGAGCCCAAGGGCACCGCGCAACTGATGGAGATCGACGGCGGCCTGAACGCCGACGGCACGGTCGCCGCCTACGACTTCCAGACCAGCTACCCCTCCAACGGCGCCCCCACCCTCGCCCTGCTGCTGACCGGCGCGGTGGAACCGGTGCCGGCGCTGTTCGAAATGGGCGACCGCACCTCGATTCCGCCCTATGACTACGAACACATGCGCGTCACCATCAATGACATGACACCGCTGGTACGCGCCTCGTGGATGCGTGGCGTGTCGGCGATGCCCAACAGCTTCGCCCACGAGTCCTACATCGACGAACTGGCCTTCGCGGCAGGCGTCGACCCGGTCGAATACCGCCTGCGCCACCTTTCCGACCCGCGTGCCATCGATCTGGTCAAGGCCACCGCCGAACGCGCGCAGTGGCAGGCGCACACCCAGCCCATGCAGGCGCCCGCCGAGGGCGATGTGTTGCGCGGTCGCGGCTTTGCCTATGCGCGCTACATCCACAGCAAATTCCCGGGTTTCGGGGCGGCCTGGGCGGCCTGGGTCGCCGATGTGGCGGTGGACCGGCGCACCGGCGAGGTAGCCGTCACCCGTGTGGTGATCGGCCATGACGCGGGCATGATGGTCAACCCCGAGGGCGTGCGCCACCAGATCCACGGCAACGTGATCCAGTCCACCAGCCGCGTGCTCAAGGAACAGGTGCACTTCGAGGAGTCGACGGTGGCCAGCAAGGAATGGGGCGGCTACCCGATCCTCACCTTCCCGGAGCTGCCAGCCATCGACGTGATGATGCTGCCGCGCCAACACGAACCACCGATGGGCAGCGGCGAGTCGGCCTCGGTGCCGAGCGCGGCGGCCATCGCCAACGCGATCTTCGACGCCACCGGCATACGCTTTCGCGAGTTGCCGATTACGGCGGAACGGGTGCGTGCTGCGCTTGGCGGTAACGGCGAGGATTCGTCTGCGCCAGCACCGCCCGCGTCGAAACGCTCGAAGTGGTGGTTCGGCTCGATCGCCGGCGTGTTCGGTGCCGCCCTGGGCATGCTCGCCACGGCCCTGCCCTTTCGCACGGAAATCGCGCCGGTGACGCCTCCGGCGGCCGGCAGCTGGTCGGCGGCGATGCTCGAACGCGGGCGCCAGGTGGCGGCGGCCGGCGATTGCGCGGTGTGCCACACGGTCAGCGGCGGCAAGGTCAATGCCGGCGGCCTGGCGATGGAAACGCCGTTCGGCACGCTGTACAGCACCAACATCACGCCCGATCCGGAAACCGGCATCGGCCGCTGGTCATTCGCCGCCTTCGAGCGCGCCATGCGCGAGGGCATCAGCCGCGACGGCAGACATCTGTACCCGGCCTTTCCCTACACCTCGTTTCGCAATATCACCGACGGTGACATGCAGGCGCTGTACGCCTACCTGATGTCGCAGACACCGGTACGCCAGGAGGCGCCGGCCAACGACATGCGTTTCCCGTTCAACCAGCGCCCGCTGATGGCCGGCTGGAACGCGCTGTTCCTCAAGCGCGGCGAGTACCAGCCCGACCCACAGCGCAGTGCGCAGTGGAACCGCGGCGCCTACCTGGTCGACGGCCTCGGACACTGCACCGCCTGTCACTCGCCACGCAACCTGATGGGCGCGGAAAAAGCCGGCAAGAGCTACCTGGCCGGGGGCATGGTCGATGGTTGGGAGGCGCCAGCACTCAACGCCCTGGGCAAGTCGTCCACGCCCTGGAGCGAGAGCGAGTTGTTCACTTATCTGCGCACCGGTTTCTCCGACAAGCACGGTGTCGCCGCCGGGCCCATGGGGCCAGTGGTCAGCGAGCTGGCGACCTTGCCGGAGAGCGACGTGCGGGCCATTGCCCACTACCTGAGTTCACTGGACGGCGAGCCGCAGACGGTCGCGACCCAGGCTGCGCCTCAGGTCGATACGCAACTGTCCATCAGCAATGGCGAGCGGGTATTCAAAGGTGCGTGCATGGCCTGTCACAGCGATGGCCTGGGGCCGAAGCTGTTCGGTGTCAGCCCGTCGATGGCGGTCAACAGCAACGTGCACAGCGATGTGCCGGACAACCTGCTGCGCGTGATCTTGCACGGTATTCCAACGCCTGCGACCCGCGACCTGGGCTATATGCCCGGCTTCAGGGATAGCCTTTCGGACCGCCAGGTGGCGGACCTGGCCGCCTACCTGCGCCAGCATTTCGCCGCCGACAAACCGGCCTGGCAAGGGCTGGCGGCGAAGAGCGCGCAGGTACGCGCCAACCCCGGCAGCCACTGAGGCTAGCGGCGCAGGCCGCGCAGGGCGAGATCGCTGATGAAGTCCAGCCAGTCGGCCTTGGCCTGCTTGTCGGCGAGGTCCACGGCGAGGAACGAGCTGAGCGTATGGCGGTTGGAGTTATAGAAATAGCAGAGCGAGGCAATCATCAGGTAGGCGTGGGTGATGTCGATGTCATTGCGGAACAGGCCCTTGGCCTGCCCCGCCTCGATGATCGGCCGCAGCACGCCGACCGCCTCGCCGGACAGCGCCTGCAGGTTCTGCGATTTGCGCGCGTGCTGGCCCTGGTGAAGGTTTTCGGTGGCCAGGATGGTAACGAACTCGGGATGACGCACGTAGTAGTCCCAGATGAACGCCACCAGTTGGCGCAACGCGCTCTCGGGGTCGGAGAGGTCCAGGCGCAGCTTGGCCTCGGCCTGGTTGAAGCTGGCGTAGATATGCTCCAGCACGCTGATGAACAGCTTTTCCTTGTTGCCGAAGTAGTAATAGATCATCCGGTCGTTGGACTTGGCCAGCGTGGAGATCTGCTCGACGCGCCCGCCGGTGAAGCCCTCCTTGCTGAAGACCTTCACCGCGGCCTTGAGGATGTTGTCCTTGGTGCGGTCGGCCTGCTGGGCGCGAACACCGGTTTTGCGAGTCTGCATGTCGGTCCCTGTGGGGCTGGCCAGATAGCCAACACTGCCACAGACATGGGGTGGGGCGCCAACGATTGGAACGGGGTAACCGAACATGCAGCATGTCGACCGGCCCAGCAGATCGAACGCCTGCACAGGCCGATCGGGCTGGACCTGGGCAGCCAGTCGCCAGTGGAAATCGCCCGGCGGTAATGGCGGATGTGCTGCGGGTGTATCGCGGCAAGGCGCGGGATGCGTTGTAGCCGCAATGGCCACTTCAATAGGCAATCGACAACTCGCGCAGCGCCGCTGAAGCCAGAAAACCGGAACGCGAGGCATATCGACTATCGCGCTTCACCTTCTCGTCGATGCGCTGCAGCAGGTTCTCTGGCAGCGTCGCATTGAAACGCACCGCCTTGCCCAGGTAGGGCGTCACATCAAAATCAACTACTGCCCAGATACCACCGGCAAAATCCGGATTGGCCACGTGTACATCGATCTCCTGCGCCTGGGGTAAAGGCTCGTCATCGGCGACAAGGCCTTCAAAATGCAGCGCCAGTGCCTCCTGGACGTTATCGAGCGCCTGGGCAGCGGTGACGCCGGCAGAAAAACAACCAGGGACATCGGGTACGGTCACGCCGTAGTCGGAATCTATGTCCTTGTGCAAAACAACTGGAAATTTCATCGACTCATACATCTCCTTAACTTAAACCAGCCCCTAATACACACTACCCACACAATCCCTGACGAGCGGTGGCACGCTCTTTGAGGTGAAGGCTTTATCTGGTTCACATGTAGGACAAATGCACCTTGCCGCCCGCCAATCTCTTTCCCCACAATCCCCTCCACGCCGCACCACGACAGGGAACTCACCGTGCCATCCATCTATCAGCTCAAACCCCGCTTCCAGGCTCTGCTGCGCCCTTCGGTGCAGCGTCTCTACGATCGCGGCGTCACTGCCAACCAGGTCACCGTCGCCGCAGCGCTGGTGTCGGTGCTGCTGGGGCTGCTGCTCGCCTGGCTGCCCCACGTCACCTGGCTGTTCATCCTCGTCCCGGTGTGGATGCTGCTGCGCATGGCGCTCAATGCCGTCGACGGCATGCTCGCCCGTGAATTCGGCCAGCAATCGACCCTCGGTGCCTACCTCAACGAGCTGTGCGACGTGATCGCCGACGCGGCGCTGTACCTGCCCTTCGCGTTGCTGGTCGGGGTGTCGCCGGCACTGGTGGTGCTGGTGGTGTTGCTTGCCGTCATCAGTGAATACGCCGGGGTGATGGGCCCGCTGGCCGGTGCTTCGCGGCGTTACGACGGCCCGATGGGCAAGAGCGACCGCGCCTTTGCCTTCGGCGTACTGGGTACCGGCGTGGCCTTCGGCGTGCTGAATCCGACGTGGATCAACGGCCTGCTGCTGGTCATCCTGCTGCTCTCGCTCTATACCCTCTACAACCGGGTACGCCACGGGCTGGCCGAAACCCGCTGACCCCATTGCCGCAGGACAAGGACTTTCACCATGCGCCAAGCGCAATCGCTGCACTTCTCGACCCACGACGGCGTCGAGCTGCACTACCGGCACTGGCCGGCCACCCGCAACGAGCACCAGCCGCGCCGGGCACTGGTGATGTTCCATCGCGGGCACGAGCACGGCGGGCGCATGGCGCACCTGGCCGACGAACTGGACCTGCCCGGTTACGACATTTTCGCCTGGGACGCCCGTGGCCATGGCCTGTCGCCAGGGGCCCGTGGCGACAGTCCGAGCTTCGCCACCAGCGTGCGCGACGTGCAGACCTTCATCGAACATATCCAGGCGCAGCACGGTATCGCCGAGCCCGATATGGTCGTGCTGGCGCAGAGCGTCGGCGCAGTGCTGATCGCCACCTGGGCCCACGACTACGCGCCCAAGGTGCGCTGCCTGGTGCTGGCCTCGCCGGCGTTCAAGGTCAAGCTCTACGTGCCCTTCGCTCGCCCCGGCCTGAAACTGCTCAAGGCCCTGCGCGGCAACTTCTTCGTCAACAGCTACGTCAAGCCGCGGCTGCTCACCCATGATCCGGAACGGGTGATGTCGTACACCGCAGACCCGCTGATCAGCCGACCGATCTCGGTGACCGTGCTGCTGGGCCTGTACGAGGCAGCCGACCGCGTGGTCGCCGACGCCCAGGCCATCCAGATACCGACCCAGTTGCTGGTGTCCGGCGCGGACTTCGTGGTGGAACGCGGCCCGCAGGAGCGTTTCTTCGAGCGCCTGGGCAGCCCGCGCAAGGAGATGCATATCCTGCCCGGCTTCTTCCACGACACCCTCGGCGAACGCGACCGCGCCCACGCCCTGGCGCGGATCGAGCGCTTCATCGCCCACTGTTTCGACGCACCGCTGCCTGCGCCTTCGCTGCTCGATGCCGACAAGGTCGGTGCCAGCTGCGCCGAGGCCGAGAGCCTGGCCGCACCGCTGCCGCACAACTCGCCGCGCGACCTCTACTGGCGCAGCTACCGCGCCAGCCTGCGCCTGGGCAAGGGGCTGTCCGAAGGGGTGAAGCTGGGTTTCGACACCGGCTTCGACTCCGGCAGCACCCTGGACTACGTGTACCGCAACCAGGCGACCGGCAAGGGCAAACTGGGCGAGCTGATCGATCGCAACTACCTCGACGCCATCGGCTGGCGTGGTATCCGCCAACGCAAGGTGCATGTCGAGGAACTGCTGCGCCTGGCCATCGCTCGCCTGCGCGAACAGGCACGACCTGTGCACATCGTCGATATCGCCGCCGGCCACGGCCGCTACATCCTCGAAGCGCTGCAGGAGCAATTGCCGGACTCGATCCTGCTGCGCGACTACAGCGAGCTGAACGTGCAGCAGGGCAGCGCGCTGATCGACGAAAAGGGCCTGGGCGAGATTGCCCGTTTCGTCCAGGGCGATGCCTTCGACCGCCAGAGCCTGGCGAGCCTCGACCCGCGCCCCACCCTGGCGGTGGTGTCCGGGCTCTATGAGCTGTTCGCCAGCAACCAACGGGTGGGCGACTCCCTGGCGGGCCTGGCCGACGCCGTGGAAGACGGCGGCTACCTGGTCTACACCGGCCAGCCATGGCATCCGCAACTGGAGATGATCGCCCGCGCCCTGACCAGCCACCGCGGCGGCGACGCCTGGGTCATGCGCCGGCGCAGCCAGGCCGAGATGGACCAGTTGGTGGAGGCGGCAGGTTTTCGCAAGATCGCCCAGCGCATCGACGAGTGGGGCATCTTCAGCGTCAGCCTGGCCCAGCGGGTTCGCTGATGACGCGCGAAGCCGGGCTGATCCGGCGCGGTGTCCTGTGGCTGTTGCTGCTCGGGCCGTTCTTCTTCCTCAGTTACGGCCTGGCCAACACCTACACCGCCGGGCGCGACGATGTCGGCAGCCTGGTGTTCGGCTGGGAACGGCACATGCCGCTGTGGCCATGGACGATCATTCCGTACTGGTCGATCGACCTGTTGTACGGCCTGTCATTCCTGCTGCCGCTCACGCGTCGGGAGATGGACCGCCATGCCCTGGCGCTGTTGACCGCGCAGCTGGTCAGCGTCAGTTGCTTCCTGCTGTGGCCGCTGCGTTTCACCTTCGAGCGACCGGAACTGGCAGGCGTGTTCGGCTGGCTGTTCGATATGCTGATGGGCTTCGACAAACCCTATAACCAGGCACCGTCGCTGCATATCGCGCTGCTGGTGATCATCTGGAGCATGTTCGCCCGGCACACCCGCAAACCGCTCTGGCGCTGGGCCGTGCACGGCTGGATGGCCTTGATCGGGCTCTCGGTGCTGACCACCTGGCAGCACCACTTCATCGACCTGCCCAGCGGCGCACTGGTGGGGCTGCTGTGCCTGTGGCTATGGCCGCACCAGGGCGCGTTGCCGCTGCGCGAGGCGCATCTGGCGCGTGAGCCGAAACGCTGGCGGCTTGGCTTGCGCTATGGCATCGGCGCCCTGTTGTGTGCGCTGCTGGCCTTCAAGCTGGGTGGAGGGTGGCTGTGTTTGCTGTGGCCGGCAGTGGCGTTGCTGGTGGTAGCGCTGAACTATGTGCTGCTGGGGGCCAGCGGATTCCAGAAAGCTGCGGATGGGCATCTGTCGAACGCCGCGACCTGGCTGCTGGCGCCTTACCTGATTGGCGCCTGGATCAACTCCCGAGCCTGGACCTGGCGGCATCCGCAGGCAGATGAAGTCTGCGACGGGGTGTATCTGGGACGGATTCCCGGATTGGGCGAGGCAGGTGATTTTGCGGCGGTAGTGGATTTGTGTGCGGAGCTACCCTGCCCATGGCCAGCCACAGCGCCTGTTGACCCTGTAGGAGCGGGCTTGCCCGCGAATGGGCCAGAACAGACAACCTACCTCAGCCTGCCCACCCTGGACCTCATCCCCCCAAGCCCCGCTTTGCTGCTGCAGGCCGCCGAAGCCATCGACCGCCTGCGCCAGCAAGGCCCGCTGCTGGTCTGCTGCGCCCTGGGCTATTCACGCAGCGCCAGCGCCGTGGCGGCCTGGCTGATCCACAGCGGCCGCTGCGCCGACATCGACGCCGCCGAAGCCCTCATCCGCCAGGCCCGCCCGGGCGTGGTACTGCACCCAGGCCACCGTCATGCCCTGCTGCAACTCGGAGTCCAGCCATGAACCTGCACCTGGTCGCCATCCTGCTAGCCCGTGGCCGACAACTGGAACGCCTGTCCGACGCCCTGACACTGCTGGCCGTCGCCTACGGCCTCGCGCCACTGCTCGGCCTGCACCTGCATCCGCTGGCCAGTGCGCTATGCATCGTGCTGCTGCTCCTGGGCCTTGCCCACAAATACTGGGCCGTGCGCGTGGCCCTGGATGCCGAGCTCTTCGATCGCATGGCCAGCAGTACCCGGCTCACTGACGACACCCGCGCCCTGGACCGAGCGCTGTTCGAGCTGAACCTCAAGGCCCGCGACGACGATCCGCGCGACTGGCCAACCCGCAGCCAGGCTGCACTCGCCCTGTTGCGCCGCCAGGCCCTGTGCCTGGGCCTGCAGTTGCTGTTGACCTTGGCTACCCTGCTGACACTGCCCTTCACCGGATGACCCGCACCATGCTCGCCGCCCTCACCGCCTTCGCCATCACCTCCGCCGCGCGCCTGATCACCGGCGCCCGTGCCCTGTGGCTCGGCTGCACGCCACAACCGGTGCAGCGCCTGTACTTCGCCAACCACAGCAGCCACGGCGATTTCGTCCTGCTCTGGGCCTCCCTGCCGGAGCCCTTGCGGCGCCGGACGCGGCCTGTGGCCGGGGCGGATTACTGGAACAAACCCGGGCTGCGCAATTTCGTCATACGCAAGGTGTTCAACGGCATCCTCATCGATCGCCAGCGCAGCGAAGGCCAGGACAACCCGTTGCAACCGGTGTTCGACGCCCTGGCCCAGGGCGATTCGCTGATCTTCTTCCCGGAAGGCACGCGCAATCTTGGAGACGATCCACTGCTGCCGTTCAAGAGCGGCCTGTTCCACCTCGCCTCTGCCCAGCCGGAAATCGAGGTGGTACCGGTGTGGATCGCCAACCTCAACCGGGTGATGCCCAAAGGTCGCGCCCTGCCGTTGCCGCTGCTGTGCACGCTGAGTTTCGGCGAGCCATTGCAGGTGCTGCCTGACGAAAGCAAGCAGGCGTTTCTCGAGCGGGCCCGTCAAGCCTTGCTGAACCTGGCCCCGAAGGAAGTCTGAGATGGATCACAACACCTTGTCCCTGTTCGCCGGCATCGGCGCCCTGCTGCTCCTGGCCAGCATCATCGGCCGCCTGCTCAAGTGGCGCGCAGGCTCCGCGCCGCACGCGGTGATCGACAACCTCAATGCACGCATCAACGCCTGGTGGGTGATGGTGCTGGTGATCGGCCTGGCCTTCGTGTTCGGCAAGTACGGTGTGATCGTGCTGTTCTATTGCGTGTCGTTCTACGCCCTGCGCGAGTTCATGACCCTCACCCCGACCCGGCGCAGCGACTACCCGGCGCTGGTGGCTGCGTTCTACGTCGCGTTGCCGGTGCAGTATTTGCTGATCGCCATGGACTGGTACGGCATGTTCAGCATCTTCATCCCGGTGTACCTGTTTTTGCTGCTGCCGATCCTGGCCAGCTTTGGCGGGGATACGACGCGCTTCCTCGAGCGCGCCTCGAAGGTACAGTGGGGCCTGATGATCGCGGTGTACTGCGTGTCGTCAGTGCCCGCGCTGATGACCCTGGACATCCCCGGCTACGAGGGCCGCAACCTGCTGCTGATCGCCTGGTTGATCCTGGTGGTACAGATCAGCGACGTGCTGCAGTACGTGTGCGGCAAGCTGTTCGGCAAGCGCAAGGTGGCGCCCAACCTGTCGCCGTCCAAAACCGTCGAAGGCCTGGCCGGCGGGGTGGCGTTGGCCACGCTGGTCGGCGCGCTGCTGTGCTGGATCACCCCGTTCAACTTCTGGCAGGCAGCGCTGATGGCGCTGACGGTCAACGCCATGGGTTTCTTTGGCGGGCTGGTGATGTCGGCCATCAAGCGCGACCGTGGGGTAAAGGACTGGGGGCACATGATCGAAGGGCATGGCGGCATGCTCGACCGCATGGATTCGGTGTGCTTCGCCGCGCCGGTGTTCTTCCACTTCGTGCGCTACTGGTGGGCCTAGCCCAGCGCAGGGTCGGGGTGCAGCGGTGTTGCGCCCTACCCGCCCCTACCGATCCTCACCACCAATACCCCCCTGGGGTATAAGCGCTGCGCGACACCCCGCTGGCTCAAGCCCCTGAAGTCACTTGAGGTAGGAGCGCAGCAGCGCAGCCACCTTGTCCGCCTCTTCCTGGCGCTCTTGGACGCTCAGCCCGTCCGCCACCAGGTGCTCGCGGATATGCCCTTCCATGACCTCGGCCATCAGGCCGTTTACCGCCCCGCGCACCGCAGCGATCTGCTGCAGGATCGCGAGACAGTCCTTCTCCTGCTCGAGCGCCGTCTCCAGTGCGCCGGCCTGGCCCTTGATCTTGCGCACTCGGGTCAGCAGCGACTTCTTGTTCTTCAACGTATGTGCCATGGCGCCTCACATCATGATATGTATACTGGGGTATAGTATATTTCTGGATCATACGGGAGCATGATAAACCATGAAGGCCACCGCCTCTGACAAATGGCTGCACAGCCATCAGTTCCATACCAGCAACCTCGGTGCCGAGCGCAAGACGCGCCTGGCCGTCTGGCTCACGGCGATCATGATGGTCGCGGAAATCGCCGGGGGCTGGTTCTTCAACTCCATGGCGCTGCTCGCCGATGGCTGGCACATGAGCTCGCATGCCCTGGCCCTGGGCCTTTCGCTATTGGCCTACGCCGCAGCACGCCGCTATGCCACAGATCGGCGCTTTGCCTTCGGCACCTGGAAGATCGAGATTCTGGGCGGCTACTCCAGCGCCCTGCTGCTGCTCGGGGTCGCGGGGCTGATGGCCTTCCAGTCGGTCGAGCGCCTGCTCACGCCCGGTCCCATCCACTACGACGAGGCAATCTTCATCGCTGTGATCGGCCTTGGAGTCAACCTGATCTGCGCCTGGCTGCTGCGCGACGATCATGCCCACCACCACGAGCAAAACCATGAGCATGGCCACCACCAACACGACCTGAACCTGCGCTCGGCTTACCTGCACGTCATCGCCGATGCGGCGACCTCCGTGCTGGCTATCGTCGCCCTGGTGGCGGGCAAATTGTGGGGCGCCGCCTGGCTCGACCCAGTCATGGGCCTGCTTGGCGCAGTACTGGTGGCGCTTTGGGCAAGGGGACTGCTGCGCGACACCGGGAGGGTGCTGCTGGATGCCGAGATGGACGCGCCCCTGGTCGAAGAAATCCGCGAAGCGATCGCCGCGCTGCCAGTCCAGGCGAACATCACCGACCTGCACCTATGGCGCGTCGGCAAAGACCAGTACGCCTGCATCCTCGGCCTGGCCTGCACTACAGAGCTGAGTGCCGACCGTGTACGCCAGGCATTGGCGGAACACGAGGAGCTTGCGCATATCACCGTCGAGGTGAACGCCATAGCGCATCCAGACAGATGAATGTCGAGCGCAGGCAACCGTGCCTTTCGCCCAGCCCCTAAGGTGACGGGTCACTCAGCCCGTCATCAGGAGCCCTGCCATGTCCGACTTCATCACCGTCCTGCGCGAAACCTGTCCGACCCCGGTGGTCGATGCAACCAAGTGGAAACGCATCGGCGGCGACCCGCACACCGTCAACCTCAACGCCTACCTGTCGGCCGATGGCAGCAAGATCATGGGCACCTGGATCTGCACGCCTGGCAAGTTCGAGGTCAACTACGAGAAGTGGGAGTTCTGCCACTTCCTCGAGGGCTACTGCATCATCACCCCCGAAGGCGAAGAGCCCAAGCACCTAAAGGGCGGCGATGTGTTCGTCATCGAGCCCGGCATGAAAGGCACCTGGGAAGTGGTCGAGACCGTACGCAAGTACTTCGTCTTCGCCTGACTGCATCTGATGGATGCGGGCGTGCAGCCGGGCCGGCAGGCTCAGCGCAGCGCCCGGTCCACCAGCACCTGCAAGCGACCACGGGAGCACTGCTCGACCCGCGCCTCGACGCCATATACCTGCGCCAGCAACTGCGGTTCGAGTACCTGCGCCGGGGTGCCGCAGGCCACCACCCGGCCCTTCTCCAGCATCACCAGGCAATCGGCATGGCTGGCCGCCAGGTTGATGTCGTGCAGCACCGCGACCGCCAACAGCCGATGGCGCACCACCCGCTCACGCACCGCATCCATCACCCGCAGTTGGTAGTGCAGGTCCAGGGCGCTGGTCGGCTCGTCGAGCAACAGCACCTGTGGATTGCGCGCCAGCAACTGAGCCAGGGCCACCAGTTGGCGCTGGCCGCCGGACAGGCTGTCCAAGCCTTGCTCGGCCAGGTGCTCGATGCCCAACTGGCGCAGCGCATCGAAGGCGGTCGCCAACAGGTCATCGGCAGCCCCCACGCGCAGCGCAGCGACGATACTCTCCAGCACCCCGAGCGCCAGCCCCGGCGGCAGTTGCTGTGGCATGTAGGCCAGGCGCCGGGCGCGCTCGGCGAAACTCAGGCGGGTAACGTCCTCATCGCCCAGGTGCACCGCGCCCTGCGTCCGCTCCAGCCCGGCCAGGGCCCGCAGCAGGGTGGACTTGCCCGCCCCGTTGGGCCCGACCAGCGCCACCAGGCTGCCCGTCGGCAACGGCGGCAGGCTCAGTTGCTGGATGATCCGGCGCGCGCCATAGCTGACCGACAGCCCTTCGATACGCAAGCTCACAACCTTCTCCCCCGCCGGAACACCAGCACCACGAACACCGGGACGCCCACCAGGGCAGTGACGATCCCCACCGGCACGATCACCCCTGGCAGGATCAGCTTGCTGGCGATCGACGACAGCGACAGCAGCAATGCCCCGACCAGCGCACTCGCCGGCAGCAGGAAGCGCTGGTCCTCACCCACCAGCAGGCGGGCGATGTGCGGGCCGACCAGGCCGATAAACCCGATGGTGCCGACAAAGGCCACTGCGGTCGCCGACAGCAGGCTGATGCGCAGCAGCGAGGCGACGCGCAGGCGCCGGGTGTCCACGCCGAAGCTGCGGGCACGGTCTTCGCCCATGCGCAGCAGGGTCATGGCCGGGGCGGCGCGCAGCGAGAACGGCAGCACCAGCGCCAGCACCGCAGCAAGAATGCCCAGCTTCTGCCAGTTGGCCCGCGCCAGGCTGCCGAGGGTCCAGAACACCAGTTGCTGCAGCACATCCTCGGTGGCCAGCAACTGCAGCAACGACACCAATGCGTTGCAACTGAACACCAGCGCGATACCGAACAGCACCAGGCTCTCGACCCCGGCGCCGCGCAGCCGCGACATGGCCTGCAGCAGCAATACCGACAGGCAGGCGAAGACGAACGCCATCACCGTCACCTGGGCGCTCGGCGTCAGCCAGGCAACCGACAGCGGATAGGCGATGGCCAGCGACGCACCCAGCGCCGCGGCAGAGGACACACCCAGGGTGAAAGGGCTGGCCAGCGGGTTGTCGAGGATCGCCTGCATCTCGGCGCCGGCCAGTGCCAGCGCGGCCCCGACCAGCACCGCCATGAGCGCATAAGGCAGGCGCACGTTCCAGATGATCACCCGTTCGGTGGCGCTCAGTGCATTCGGGTCGAACACCCCATGCAGCAGCTGTCCGAGCCCCATGCCGGAGGCGCCGCTGGCCAGGTCGCCGAGCACCGCCAGCGCCAGCAGCACGGCCAGCCCTCCGACCAGCCCGGCACGCCGACAGAGCAGGCGCCGATAACGCCAGGCTGCCAGCGCGGCGCCGTCCAGAGCCTGGGCGGTCACTTGGCGTCGATCCAGTAGTGGCCGTCCAGGCCGACCTTCAGCAAGTGGTTGATGTCGGCCATGGTCGCTTGCGGATCCAGATCCTTGAAGCGCTCGGGGTGAACCCAGCGGGCCATGGCTTCGATGGCGAGGATGTTGAACGGCGAGTTGTAGAAGTCATGCCACAGGCCATGGGCCTGGCCATCGCGAATCGGCCGCAGTGGTGCGAACTCGGGGCGCGCGATGATCCTGGCCAGGCTCTGGCGTGCGGTATCGGCACTTACACCGGCGCCGAGCAGCACGCCGGGAGCACGGTTGCCGGTGGCGATGTAGACGTCCGGGTCGGCCTTGAGCACGTATTCGACGCTGACGTCGCCCAGCGCGCCGGGTACCACGTCGGCGGCAATGTTATGCCCACCGACCGCCTCGACCACGCTGCCCAGGCCGCTCTTGCCGGTGGTGTGCCCCGGCGCCTGCCAGACGCCTGCCAGCAGTTCGAGGAAGACCTTCGGGCGCTCGCTGTCCTTGAGCCCCGCCACCTGGTCGGTGACGTGCTTGAGGTGGCTGTCGTAGAGGTCCAGGTATTCCTGCGCCTGCTGCTCGCGACCCAGCAAGGTGCCCAGGGCTTCGAGGCTGACGCGGGTGTTCTTGATCGGGTGCACGCGGAAGTCGATGAACAGTACCGGGATACCGGCCTGCTCCAGCAGGTCGGCGACCGGGCTGTGCTGGGTCGGACCTTCGCCGGCGATGCTGAAGATCGCCAGGTCCGGTTTCAGTGCCAGGATCTGCTCGGCGCTGACGCTCTGCTCCGAGGCCTGGCCGATCAGCGGCAGCTTGGCCACCTGTGGATAAAGCTTGGCATAGACCTCGTAGGTGTGCGGGTCGAGCAGGCGCATGTCGTTCTGCCAACCGACCACGCGCTGGAACGGATTGTCACGATCCAGCAGGGCCAGGGCGAAGAACAGCCGCCCCTCGCCGAGGACGATACGCTGGGGCGCATGATCGACCTCGACCTTGCGCCCGAGCACGTCGGTAACCTGGGCGGCGCTGGCGGTCTGGAGAGTGCCGAGGCCTGCGGCCAGCAGCATGAGCAACGGCAGCAGGCGCCGCGCGGAACGGAGAATGGAGGGCATCGGAGGGCTCCTGGCAACAGCGGATGCGTGACAGAGAATCGGTCTCATTCAAGACCGGGCATTCTAGTCAGCGGGCTGCCCTTGCCAGTGTCCGGGTATGTAGTGGGATGTCAGTGAATCGTCATGGGTGACGTTTCATTACATCGGGGTTGCGGGGTGTTCTTCGCGGGCAAGTCGCAGCGGCAAACAACAGCTCCCACAGGTAACACCACAGTATTCAGAAGCTATGAGGGCTGTTGTGGGAGCGGGCTTGCCCGCGAAGAACCCAGCGCAATCTTTCAGCCAAGCATCGCCCTCAACGCCCGGCAATCCGCCGCGTGCCAGTCCGCCAGCTCCGGCCAGGGGTTGTCGGGCAGGTTGACCAGCACCGTCCTGGCCCCCGCCGCCCGCCCGCAATCCAGGTCGAAGCGGTAGTCGCCCACCATCACCAGCTCGGACGGTGCCACACCCCAGGCCCGGGCGATCTGCAACAGGCCATCCGGGTCGGGCTTGGGCGCCGCCTCGTCGCGTCCCAGAATGTGTTCGACCGGGAAACAGTCCGCCAGGCCAATGGCCTCCAGCGTGACATGTGCCAGCTCCCGCGCGTTGCGCGTGAGGATCGCCAGTCGGCAGCCACGTGCCGACAGCTCGCGTACCAGCTCGACCGCGCCGGTCGCGGCCTTCGAGGCGATCGCCAGGTCGCGCTCGTGCTCCAGCAGCCAGGCGTGCTTGGCCGTGGCCTCTTCGTGGGGTAGCGCGGCAAGGTGGGTGAGGATGTCGTCCTCGGGCGGAATCTCCAGCGCCTCGCGGATCGCGGCAAAGTCGTGCACCGCCACAGTGAGGGTGCCGTCCATGTCGAACACCCAGTTGCGTACTTCGTGCAGGATCATGCCCAGTCCTTGCGATGGCGGATCAGGCCTTCCTGGGTGGACGAGGCCACCAGTTGCCCGGCGCGGTTGAAGATGCTGCCGCGGGTGAAACCACGGGCGTTGCCGGCCCACGGGCTGTCGGTGGCGTACAGCAGCCAGTCGTCGGCACGCAGGTCACGGTGGAACCACAGCGCATGGTCGAGGCTGGCGATCTGCATATCCTTCTGCCACACCGATTTGCCGTGCGGCAGCAGCGAGGTGGTCAGCAGGCCGAAATCCGAGGCGTAGGCCAGCAGGTACTTGTGCAGCGCCGGGATGTCCGGAAGGCTGCCGTCGGCGCGGAACCAGGCGTACTTCACCGGATCCCCCGGCTTGGGGTCGAACGGATCGCGCTCGGTCACCGGGCGGATCTCGATGGGTTTGGCGCACAGCACCTTGTCGCGGATTCGCTCGGGCAGCTTGTCGGCCATGGCGCGGGCCAGTTCGACTTCGCTGGGCAGGTTCTCGGGGCCGACTACATCGGGCATCTGCACCTGGTGTTCGAAACCGCCCTCGTCGTACTGGAACGACGCGCTGCAGGTGAAGATCGGGTTGCCCTTCTGGATCGCCGTGACCCGGCGTGTGCTGAAACTGCCGCCATCGCGTACCCGATCGACCGAATAGACGACCGGCATGCTGGCATCGCCAGGACGCAGGAAATAGCCGTGCAGGGAATGGACATGACGCGCGTCCTCGACCGTCTGGCTGGCCGCCGACAACGACTGGCCCAGCACCTGGCCGCCGTACAACTGACGAAAGCCCAGGTCCTGGCTACGACCACGGAACAGATTCTCTTCGATGGATTCGAGGCTCAACAGGTCGACCAGGTCGTCCAACACATGGCTCATCGGGGGCTTCTCCTAACAGGTGTCACGGCAATTCGGGCATTGGCGCAAATCATACAGAATTTGTCATTGCCTCCGTGCATGGCGGCCCATTCAGGCATGCAGGGTTCGCTCCCAGCGCGGCCGGTCGATGCGATACAGCACGTGCGGGCGCAGCGGGTGCCCCTCGGGCAGCCGCGGGTGTTCGAAGCTGCCTGCCTCGTCCTGAACCATGCCGATCGCCTGCATCACCTTCTGCGAGGGTACGTTGTCCTGAGTGGTGAACGACACCACCTCATCCAGGCGCAACTGGGCGAATGCGCAGCGCAGGCAGGTCCAGGCCGCCTCGCTGGCAAAGCCCTGGCCCCAGTGACGACGGGCCAGACGCCAACTGATCTCGACCGCCGGAGCGAAGGGTGCGTCGAAGTTGACGTTGAGCAATCCGGTCAGGCCAATGAAGGCACCACTGTCCATGCGCTCCAATGCCCATAGACCGTAGCCGTATTCGTTGAAATGACCACGGATGCGTCCGATCAGCGCGGCGGCCTCCAGACGCGTCAATGGCGCAGGAAAATAGCGCATCACCTGCGGGTCGGCGCACATCTCGGCGAACGCCTGCAAATCGTCGTCATGCCATTGGCGCAACACCAGGCGGGCGCTTTCGAGCTTGAGGATCGGGGTCATCGGGGCGGGCTCCAGGTTTTCAGTCCTGCAGTCTACAGATTAGGCGCCGAGGGCGCTTTTCACCTGCCCCCCCCGGGCCCAATGCAATTTTCACAACGGCTTCACTCGGCGCAGACAGGCCGCTTCACAGAATGCCATCACCTGCCGCCGCCCTGTGCGCGGCCCTCTCTGCCGGAGCCCGAGCATGCTGTCGAGCGACATCCTGGAAAACCTGGCCATCCCCACCCGCCGCAAGCGACACCGACGTTCGCGCAAGGCTTGGGCCGCCGGCCTCGCCCTGGTGCTGGCCGCGGCCGGATTGATGCTGTGGTCGTCAACGAGGACGCACATCGTGAACCTTGGCAATGAACGACAATTGAACGCCAGCGGCCTGTTGCAGAAGTGGGCCGAAGGCAGCGTGATCGTGATGATTCGCCACGCCGAGCGCTGCGACAGCGCGCCCGGCCCTTGCCTGGACGACCCCACCGGAATCACCGTCTCCGGCAGCCAGGCCGCGCAGCGTGTCGGAGAAGGGTTGCAACGCCTTGGGCTGGACGGCGCCGACCTGCTCAGCAGCCCGAAGCTGCGCACCCGACAGACCGCGCACTTCATCGTCGGCGACACGGTCACCAGCGAGGACTGGCTCGAAGGCTGCGAAAGCGGCTTCGCAGGCCAGGCCATGGCGCACAAGCGTGCAGGGCATAATCTTGTGCTGGTGACCCACAACGGCTGCGTCGATCACTTCCAGCGCACGCTCAAGGTTGCGCCGGGCGAACGCGAAAGTGGCTACGCCAGCGCGCTGTTCGTGTCGGTCGATGGCAGCGGCAAGGCGCGCATCCTCGGGCGCATGAACGAGCCGGACTGGCGACGGGTGCTGGCCTCGGCACAACGCTGATGAGTGTTTGAGTTGCGTGGCATTCCGGCCCACTGGCAAGATCAACGCTGCCTCCAGCCGCGATCCTGCCCATGCCCTTGCCGCTGATCTACCACGAAGACTACAGCCCCGAGTTCCCGCCGGAACACCGTTTCCCCATGGACAAGTTCCGCCTGCTGCACGATCACCTGATCGACAGCGGGCTGACCACCGACCAGGCCTTGCTGCGCCCCGAACTCTGCCCCAACGACATCCTTGCCCTGGCCCATGACCGCGCCTACATCGAGCGCTACATGAACGGCGAGCTCTCACGCGAAGACCAGCGCCGTCTGGGGCTGCCCTGGAGCGAGGCACTGGCACGGCGGACCGTGCGCGCCGTCGGCGGTTCGCTGCTGACCGCCGAGATGGCCCTGCGTCACGGTATCGCCTGCCACCTGGCCGGCGGCACCCACCACGCGCATTACGACCACCCGGCCGGGTTCTGCATCTTCAACGACCTGGCGGTGATCAGCCACTACCTGCTCGCAGCCGGACGCGTACACCGCGTGCTGATCTTCGATTGCGACGTGCACCAGGGCGACGGCACCGCACGCATCCTTCACGACACACCAGAGGCAATCACCGTGTCGTTGCACTGCGAGCAGAATTTCCCGGCACGCAAGGCCCAGAGCGATTGGGACATCCCTTTGCCGCGCGGCATGGACGACGCGGCGTACCTGAAGGTGGTGAACGATGCGCTGAACTACCTGCTGCCGCTCTACCAGCCCGACCTTGTGCTGTACGACGCCGGTGTCGACGTGCACAAGGACGACGCCCTGGGTTATCTGCAACTGACCGATGCGGGCGTCGCCGCCCGCGACGAAGCGGTACTGCGCCACTGCCTTGGCCGTGATATCCCGGTGGTCGGGGTGATCGGCGGCGGTTACAGCAAGGACCGGGAGGCGCTGGCTCGGCGTCACGGCATCCTTCATCACACCGCGGCGCGGGTGCTGGGTTACACACAATGACTGTGGAACCGCTTGTGGATAACCTGCGAGAAAGCCCCTGGAGCCCTTTAACTGCCTGACCTGCAAAGATTTGTTCATTTTTTGAACAGTATCTGCGCAGGCACCGCTGGGGTAGAATGCCGACTCTTTTCCACAGCCTGCCGCCACCATGACCGATTCCCACACCACCTCCCCTCCCCTCGTCGCCGTGATCGGCGGCGGCCCCGCTGGCCTGATGGCTGCCGAGGCCCTGGCTCAGGCCGACGTGGCGGTCGAGGTGTTCGATGCGATGCCGTCGGTGGGGCGCAAGTTCCTGCTGGCGGGCGTCGGCGGCATGAACATCACCCATTCCGAACCCTACCCAGCCTTCATCGGTCGCTATGGCGAACGCCGCGAAGCCATCGACGCGCTGCTGCGTGATTTCGATGCCGACGCCCTGCGCCAGTGGATCCACGGCCTGGGCATCGACACCTTCGTCGGCACCTCGGGGCGGGTCTTCCCCACCGACATGAAAGCGGCGCCGCTGCTGCGCGCCTGGCTCAAGCGCCTGCGCGATTCCGGCGTGGTTATCCACACCCGGCACCGCTGGCTTGGCTGGGACACGGAAGGCGCACTGCGAATCGGTTATCCACAGGGCGAACGCCTGGTACACGCCACTGCCGTGGTCTTGGCACTGGGCGGCGGCAGTTGGGCGCGTCTGGGCTCGGACGGCAGCTGGGTGCCACTGCTGGCCGAGCGCGCTGTGGATATCTCGCCATTGCGCCCGAGCAACTGTGGTTTCGAAGTCCAGGCCTGGAGCGATCTGCTCAGGGACAAGTTCGCCGGCGCGCCGCTGAAGAACATCGCCCTGAGCGTACCTGGCAGTGCCCCGCGCAAGGGCGAGTTCATCCTCACCGCCCAAGGCGTGGAAGGCAGCCTGGTGTACGCCTGGTCGGCGGCAGTCCGCGCCGGTATCGAGCGCAACGGTCGCGCTACCTTGCTGCTTGACCTGCTGCCGGATCGCCCTGTGGATAAAATCGCTCAGGCCCTGGCCAAGCCCCGTGGCTCCCGCTCGATGGCCAAGCACCTGCATGGGCAGCTCGGCATCGACGGTGTGAAAGCCGCGCTGCTGCGCGAGCTGACCGACCAGGCCACCTTTGCCGACCCCGTTCGCCTGGCCCAGGCAATCAAGGCGCTGCCGATCGAACTGGTGCGCACGCGGCCGCTGGATGAGGCGATCAGCAGTGCCGGTGGCGTGCGTTTCGAGGCGATGGACGAGGGCTTGATGATCAAGCAACTACCCGGAGTATTCTGCGCCGGCGAGATGCTGGACTGGGAAGCACCGACCGGGGGCTACCTGCTGACGGCGTGCTTTGCCAGCGGACTACGGGCCGGACGGGCGGCGCTGGAGTGGTTGTACGAGCGTAAGGCGGCCTCCCTGTAGGAGCCACTCTCTTGTTCGAAACCTAAAGGCCAGCCCAATCCCCTGTGGGAGCGGGCTTGTCCCGCGAACACGGGCGTAGCCCGTGCCAGGCAGCGCAGTGTCTTTTTCGCGGGTAAACCCGCTCCCACAGGGATTGGGATGGCTTTCAGATTTTTGAACAAGACCCTGCACTAGGGTTTGCGCTTGCGTGGCCCACTGTTGAAGCTCGGCACCTTGCGCACCGGCTTGACCGTCGGTGCCGAATCTTCCGAGCTGTCCATCCACTTGCCGAGCCCGCGCTTGGCACTGGTCTCTTTGGGTTTCTTGGGCTTTTTCGGCTTTTTCAGCACCTGGCCGCTGGCATCGGTCATCGGCACCCGGTGATCGGGGATGAAGTCCGGCTCTTCATGACGCGGCAACGTCTGGCGGATCAGGACCTCGATCGCTGACAGCAGTTGCACCTCGTCGGCACACACCAGGGAAATCGCCTCGCCCTTGTTACCCGCTCGCCCGGTACGACCGATGCGGTGCACGTAATCCTCGGCAACGATCGGCAGGTCGAGGTTGACCACCAGTGGCAGGTCGTCGATATCGATGCCGCGAGCAGCGACGTCAGTCGCCACCAGCACCTGGATTTCCCGCGCCTTGAAGGTATCCAGCGCCCGCTGACGGGTCGCCTGTGGACGATCGCCATGGATGCCATCGGCATTGACCCCCTCTGCCAGCAGCCGCTCGACCAGTTGATCGACGCCGTTGCGGGTCTTGGCGAACACCAGCACCTGCTTCCAGCGCTGCTTGCGCATCAGGTGGCAGAACAGGTCGGCCTTGCGCTTCTTGTCTACCGGCACCATCCATTGCTTGACGGTGGTGGCGGCGGCGTTGCGCGGGCTGACTTCGATACTCAGCGGATCGTTCAGGGCCAGGCCGGCGAGCATGCGGATCTGGTCGGAGAACGTCGCCGAGAACAGCAAGGTCTGGCGCTTGCGTGGCAAGGCGGCGTACACGGCCTGCAGCTCTTCGGCAAAGCCCAGGTCGAGCATGCGGTCGGCTTCGTCGAGCACCAAGGTTTGCACCTGGCCGAACTTCACCGCGTTCTGGCGGAACAGATCGAGCAGGCGGCCCGGCGTGGCCACCAGCAGGTCGACGCCACGGCGCAGGCGCATCATCTGCGGATTGAGGCTGACGCCGCCGTACACCGCGTAGGTGCTCAACGGCAGGTGCTCGGCGTATTCACGGATATTGGCGTGCACCTGCTCGGCCAGCTCGCGGGTTGGCACCAGCACCAACGCGCGGATCGAATTGCTGGCCACCTTCTCACCCTCGAGCGCCAGGCGTTGCAACACCGGCAAGGCGAAACCGGCGGTCTTGCCCGTACCGGTCTGGGCTGCGGCCATCAGGTCGCGCCCTGCCAGCACGGCGGGGATGGCCTGGGCCTGAATCGGGGTCGGGGTGGAATAGTCCCGCTGCTGCAGGGTGCGCAGCAGGGGTTCGATCAGGCCGAGCTTGGCGAAATTCATGGTGATACCGTCAGGGGGTTCAGCGAAGGCGGCAGTTTACCGCAAGCCCCCTGGAGTTGCGCTGGCTTTGACGCCCGCTGCCCCCACCGGATGCACCTGCTCCTCAGGCCACCTGCCGTGGCGCGCGCCGCCACTGTGGCAGCCCGATCAACACCACCGCCCCGACGATCACGCCCATGGCCAGGCATTCCTCGGCGCCGATCCGTTCACCAGCAAAGGCAATCCCGAGCAATACCGCCACCACCGGGTTGACGTAAGCGTAGCTGGTCGCGGCCGCCGGCCGCACATGCTTGAGCAGGTACATGTACGAGCTGAAGGCCACGATCGAGCCGAAGAAGATCAGGTAGGCCAGTGCCCCCCAACCCGCTGCCGTCGGCATCTGGGCCAGGCGTTCACCGCTCAGGGCGCTGCCGATCAACAACGCAGCACCGCCCACCAGCATCTCGGCAGCACTGGCCATGGCGCCCTGGGGCAAGGGCAGGTTCTTGCTCCACACCGAGCCGAACGCCCAGGCCGCCGCTGCGAACAGGATCAACGCTGCCCCCATGGGGCTCGCCTGCAGGTTCGAACCGAGGTTGAGCAAGCCGATACCGGCAAGCCCGAGGAAAATCCCCGCCCATTCCAGACGCGAATTGCGATGACCGAACAACAGCCCGAACAGCAACGTGAACAACGGCACCGTGGCCACCGCCAGCGCTGCAACGCCCGATGCCACGCCGGCATGCTCGGCCAGGGTCACGCCACCGTTGCCGCAACTGAGCAACAGAAACCCGATCGCCCCCGCCGCCCGCCATTGCGCCCAGGTCGGAGCCGGCACCCCGCGCCAGCGCAGGAAGCCATACAACAGGCTGCCGGCAATGACAAAACGTACCCCAGCCATCAGCAACGGCGGCCAGGATTCGACACCGATGCGAATGGCCAGGTAGGTAGACCCCCAGACCAGGTAGAGGGCAATGAAGGCGCCGATCAGCAGCCAGGGAAAACGACGGGAGGCAGGCATGACAAAAGACTCGAAATCCGTTTACGGGTGACTTAGTTTAGGAAGGCGCTCCCGCAAACATAAGCTACAAAACACGTTTAATAGGCCCATACACTTTGCAATGAACGGTAATTCGCCTGTTTTCCCGTTGATTGCACATTCGCAACGAGAGACCCATGGACAAGTACGATCGCATGCTGCTCGCCGCCCTGCTCGAAGACGGTCGCGCCACCTATGCCCAGCTCGCCCGTCAGGTCAACCTGTCGGCGCCTGCGGTGGCCGAGCGAGTCGCCAAACTCGAGGCCAGCGGAGTGATCACCGGCTACGCCGCCAAGGTCGACCTGGAAAAGATCGGCCTGCCGATCCAGTGCATCATCGAACTGCGCCTGGCCAGCCATGGCAACCAGCAGGCCTATGACGCCCTGGCGCGCATCCCCCAGCTCACCGAATGCCACCGGGTCACGGGCGACCCGTGCGTGATCATGCAGGCGGCAGTGGGTTCGATGCATGAACTGGAGGCGCTGATCAACCAGGTGTCGCAACTGGGGTTCAGCAAGACGTCGATCATCCTGTCCAGCGCGGTGGAGCGCCGGGTGCCGCTGGACCACTTGCAGGGCAATGGCAGGAAGGGGTGAGTCCGCCCGCTCAGTGACGCAGCAGCAAATCACCCTCGATCGGTACATAGCGCGTGGCTGCGCGAATCAACGACAGCGCCGTGAGCCCTGGCGCGCCGTAGACCACCGTCTCGACGCCATGGCGCAGCATCACCCGCTCGAGCAACTGGTCGAAGTCGCCATCGCCGGAGGCCAGTACGACCTGATCGACCCGGCTGGCGGCCTCATACACGTCCAGGGTGATGCCCACATCCCAATCTCCCTTGGCCGAGCCGTCGCTGCGCTGGATGTAGGGTTTGAGGCGCACCTCGAAACCGAGGTTGCGCAGGATCTGCTGAAATTGCTGCTGCTTGCTGTCACCCCGGTCGATGGCATAGGCCACGGCCTCGACGATGGCGCCATCGCGGCTGACCTGGGACCAGAGGGCACTGTAATTGAAGTGACAACCATGGGCCTGGCGCACGGTGTAGTAGAGGTTCTGCACATCCGCGAACAGCGCGATCTTTTTCACCTGGTGGCCCCGGGATAAAGGCGAAAGGGGCGCAGTGCGCCCCCGGGAATCCCGCGATTATGCCAGACGCGTCAGACGAAGGTGTCGTCATCGTCCGAGAAGAAACCACCGCCGCCGCTGTCGTAGTCGCTGTCCACGAAGCCGCCCTGATCATTGCCCCAACCGTCGTTGTCAGCAACCTGGCGCTGTTTGTCCTGATCATTCCAGCCGCCATTGTCGCTGGCCAGCGCCGGCTCTTCACGGATCACCTCGACCACCTCGTTGGGTTGCGAGTTATGGCTGAACAAGCTGCTGATACCTTGCGCCAGCAGTACACCACCCGCCACGCCCGCTGCGGTCTGCATGGCGCCCCCGAGGAAGCTGCTCGCACCACTGCGCGCCGGAGCCGCAGCGAAACCTTGCGCTTGCGCCTGGGGCTGTGGGGCATAGGCCTGGGGCGCAGGCTCGCGCCAGCCACCAGAGCCGGAGGCAGGGGGCGTCGCGACCGGACGCTGAGGCTCCGGGCTACGCGCACTGCTGCCAAAGATGCTCGACAGGAAGCCACCACTGGCCTTTGGCGCCTCTTGCTGGGCCTGGGCGCGGGCTTGTCTGAGCTCGGCCTCGAGTTGCTTGTTCTGCTCGTCGAGCTTCTTGATCGCCGCCTCTTGGACCAGGATCGCCTGAGCCATGTAGTAAGGCGCCGCAGGCTGCTGGCGCAGGTGCTCCTCGATCCGCGCCTGGGCCTGGGCATCGCGCGGCTGCTGTGGATCCTCGGCCTGCTTGATGCGGCCGAACAGACCGTCGATCAGGGTTTGTTCTTCAGTGTTCATGGGCTACCTCTTGGGCCATGCGGAACATCGGACAAGGTCAAAGATGGGGCGTGGCTGGTCAGGATTCAATTACAGGGCCGATGAAACTTTTTTCAGCATCGCCCGCTCCTGGGCTAAAGTGACGCACTGCTTTTTCCTGCGATATAGACCGATGAACCCGCTGACGATCCTGCGCGACTCCCTCTACTTCTTCCGCCGTCACTTCACCAGCATCCTGCAGTTGTGCCTGCCGCTGGTGGTGCTGGAAGCCCTGTTCAGCCAATTGCTGTACCGCCAGTTGGGTGACGACGCCTCGCCGGCCTACGGCATGCTTGTCAGCCTGCTGTTCTACCCGCTGTACAGCGCCGCGCTGATCCTCTACCTGGATACCCGCAGCAACGGCCAACAGATCAGCAAGCGCAACCTGTTCGCTCGCGCCGTGCAGTTGTGGCCGGCGCTGGCCCTGCTGATCCTGATCAGCTCGCTGCTGATCATGGCGGGCCTGGCGCTGTTCATCTTCCCGGGCGTATGGATCATGATCAAGCTGGTGTTCGCCGAGTATCTGCTGGTCCTGCGCGGCCTTCCCGTCATGCAGTCGATGCGCGAGAGCGCACGCATGACCACCGGGCACTTCATGCGCATCCTGATCTGCGTGCTGTCGGTGCTCGCACCGCTATGGCTGCTCGATGGCCTGCTGCTGATGGCCTTCCCAGAGCCGCAGCCAGGCGCGCAACTGGTGCTGGACAGCCTGAGTGGCTTCCTGCAGTTGTTCAGCAGTGTGGTGCTGTACCGCTTGTTCATGCTGTTGGAGAGCGAGGCCGGCGCCGCTGCGGGAAACTGAAAGCTGCACGGGATGACGGCAACGCTCTGGAAAGCGTTCGCGGTGCCCTGCCCAACGTATTGCATCGACACTCCTGAACGACGCCCGACAGTCGCGGGCCACCCTCAGGAGCTGCATGCAATGGGTATGACAACAGATTCCGCAACTGAGCTACAGCGTGACTTCAAAGCCACGATCTACTGGATGAAGGGGAACGTGCTCGTCCCGATCAGGCGGAGCAAAACGACGGATAAATTCACCTGGGGCGTAGTTCCGGGGGACGACTGGCTGCAGGCGGGAGGTGACCAACCTTCTATGGTTCTGGACTTCGAGTTTCATTCCAAGACCGAAGACCGCCTGCACTACATGATCAGCAGGTCGAGCGGATTCAGCAGGCTTGGGCGAAGCGTCAACGGCTATCTCGGGCTCTATCAGGTCAGCGAAGTGACCGACTACTGGAAACTCGAACCGTTGCGGCACGCGCCCAATGGCTGGGTCTGTCGCTTGCGTGATCACGAGGGGCATGGCGTGAAAACCTGGCAGGACGACCCTCATTTCGATAACTTCACCTACCACTTCCTGAACACCTACGAAGGGAACGACGCCGAGTTCCTCGTGGTTCCCACAACCTGAACCCCAGCGCTCACAGCAACCCGAGGGTCAGTGCCTTGAGCGTTGCTGCAGCGCGCGTGGTGCATTCGAGCTTGCGGAAGGTGCTCTCGACATGGGTGCGCACGGTACTGGGACTGATGCCCAGCAACCGCGCGACTTCCTTGTTGCTGTGACCCAGGCTGATCTGGCGCAGCACCTCGCTTTCGCGTTCACTCAACAGTCCACCGCCCCCTTTGGCTGCCGGCAGCTTGCGCTCCCCGCGCGCGGCAGCGAACACGGCTTCACAACACTGCAGGTCGAAGCGCCCCTGTTGCGCCTCCAGCCTGAGCAACTGCTCGGCCTCCTGCTGGCCAAGCGCCGCTCGCCATGGGCGCTCGGCCCGCAGCGCCTGCCAGGCGAGCGCCACGGCCAGCAAGCGCTGCTCCGGCGCCAGGGCATCACCCTCCACGCCACGAAAATAACCACTGCCATCGAGACGCTCGTAGGCGTGTGCTGCAAGCTTGCCCGCACGCTGCAATGCCGGTATCTGCGCGCAAGCGCGCTGAGTCCAGTAGGGCACCAGGCGAATCTGCTCGCGGTCGCCCTCAAGCAATGCACCCGGCAGGTTCCATACCCGGTTCGGCACCGCGGCGCGGCCGATGCCATGCACCAGCGCCGCCTGTCTTAGCACGCCCTGCAGCGCCTCCGGCATGCCCATCAGCCCGGCGGCGTCATGCACCAGCGCAGCCACACCACGCGAATAGCCCGCAAGCCAGGTCAACTTGAGGTCGATGACATCGGCAACCAGGGTCAAAGGCACATCGGAGCAAGCTGTATTCGAGGTCGTCGCTTGTTCAGCCTCCTGCAAGTCATGCAACCAGTCGGCCGCCTGACACTGCAGCTCCCTCACCAGGCTGCGCGGGTAGCGTTGATCGGCCTGCCCCTCGATCCAGGCCAGCGCAGCCTCAAGACCCCGCGCTCGCGAAAGGATCTCCAGGTCACCTGCCAGCACCACCTGATACACCACCTCAGGCACCTGTGGATGACGCAGGCCGGATGGGCGACCGCTACCGTCGAAGTGCTCGAACACGTGCCGCAGCCCCTGCTCCACTGGCGCGCCCAGTCCAAGAGCAACTGCAACCTCACCAGCCACCTCGCAGTGCACGCGCGCCAGCGGCCCGGTCTGCAGCATCGCCCGCTGCCCGGCGGCGTCGAGGGTCTGCGCGAGCATGGCTTGACGGCCACCCACGTCGTCCCCGAGCAGGCGGGTGAAATCTTCGGCATTGGCAGTGCACCCCGACCAGCGCAACCGTGCGACATCAGCGGCCACCTGCAGGTGGTCGCCCTCGCCCATACAGGCGTGCGCGAGCCTGCGCGCCAGCTGCGCCGTGCGGCGCGACTGATCGATAGGCTGGCCCATGCTCAGGTCACCCACCATCGACAAGGCGAGGATGGCGTCTTCCAGGGGGATGTAGTCGGCAACAGGCATGAGCGGTCCACAGTTCAGTGAGTTGGAGGCTCGGTCATTCGACCGATACCCGTGAAGGCACAGCCTGCCGAGAATACAGCCATCACTCACAGGAGACCGCGCCATGTTCCGATTCAAAACGCTTGCCACCGCAATAGCAATGACTGCCTCGATCTTCACCCTCGGCAGCAGCTTCGCCGACACCGCCAAACCGTCGGTCGTCATCGTCCACGGTGCCTTCGCCGACGGCTCGGACTGGGCCAAGGTCGTGCCGCTGCTGCAGGCCCAGGGCATCAAGGTCACGGTGGTGCAGAACCCGCTGACCTCACTGGCCGAGGACGTCGCCGCGACCCGGCGCGTGCTGAACAACCAGCAAGGGGACGTGGTCCTGGTCGGCCACTCCTGGGGCGGCACGGTGATCAGCCAGGCAGGTACCGACGCCCACGTCCGCGGGCTGGTCTATGTCGCGGCATTCGCACCCGATGCCGGCCAGGCCAGCAAGGACCTGGGCCAGGGCTACCCGACCCCACCCGGCATCAGCCAGATCGCGGCCGACAGCAACGGCTACCTGTACCTGACGCCTCAAGGCATGGCCACCGATTTCGCCCAGGACCTGCCCAAGGCCCAGACCGACATCATGACCGCCACCCAGGGCCCGATCCGCGCCTCGGCCTTCGAGGACCGCACCAGCGCTGCTGCCTGGAGCAGCAAACCGTCCTGGTACGTGGTTGCAGGTCAGGACCGCATGATCGACCCAGGCCTGCAACGCGCCTTCGCCAAGAAGCTGGGAGCACAGACCACCCAACTGCAGACCAGCCATGTGCCGCAGCAGTCGCAGCCGGCCGAAGTGGCCAATGTGATCCTGCAAGCGGTGGACAAGGTTGCCAGCAGTCAGTGACCTGCGCGACATGCTTCGCCCTTGCAGGAACGCTTTCGCTGCTGCTATCGGTGAAGCAACTGCAAAGTCGAGGGTGTGTATCCGTTCCGGACACGCCCTCGACTCGCCTCAAGGCATCATCGCCTAACTCAAGTACCCCTTGGTTTGGCGCGGGCAGTGGCTTGCGCGACCAACGGGTCATCTGGCCAGAAATGCTTGGGGTACCTGCCCTTCAGATCCTTCTTCACCTCGAGGTAGGTCGAGCGCCAGAAGTTCGCCAGGTCCTGGGTCACCTGGACCGGGCGCCGGGCTGGGGACAGCAGGTGCAGCTTGAGCACCTGCCTGCCGTTGGCAATGCGTGGCGTGTCGGCCTGCCCGAACAACTCCTGAAGTCGAACGGCAAGCACGGGTGGGCGCTCGCTGTAGTCGATACGAATACTGGATCCCGAGGGTACCGCCATCGTCTGGGGTGCCTGGGCATCCAGTTGCTGCGGCAGCGGCCAGGGCAGGAGATTGCGCAGGATCGAAGACAGATCGAGCAGGGCGAAATGGCTGAGCCGGGCGACTTTGCCGACATAGGGCCCCAACCATTCATCCAATGATTGCAGCAACGTCTCATCCCGCAGGTCGGGCCATTGGCCGACGACACCCGCTTCCTCATCCAGTACCCGCAACAGGTCCACACGTGCCTGCCACTGACGAAGGTCAGGCGTCCAGGGCAGAAGCTCCAGGCCTTTGCGTCGAACATAGTCGAGCAGCGCCTGCACGCGCGCCTCATCGCTCAGAGAGGCCAGGGGCGTGCGCGACAGCACGAGCTCGCCAACCTTGGTTTGTCGTTCGGCGCGCAGGGCGCCCTCTCGCTCATCCCAGTCGAGCTCATCCACCGTACGGACCTGCTCCTTCAGCACGGTGTCGAACAGCGCCGCGTCGAGGTCGGCGGCCAGGTAGATCCGCTCCTCCCGCTGGCCCTGTCGGCTGCCCAGGTCCGCGATGGCCAGCCAGGTGTGCTTCATCAAGGCGTCCGGCTCGGTGAACATCGCTGCCCGGCCATTGGCCAGACGATATTCGGCCCCGCCATCACGGCGCTGCTGGGCGACACGGTCGGGATAAGCCAGCGCGAGCAGGCAGCCCACCCAACGTGGATGATGAGGATCGGCGACGGCTTGCGACACAGGGCCGCGCAGGTAGGATCGATACTGCCTGGAAAGTTGCCTGGCGCGCTGGGCGCCCCCCTGCTCACCGCGCTGGGCACGTTGCTCACCGCTGAGAATGGCCAGCCGACTGTGCAGGTCAGCGCCCGCGCCACGCTGTATATCCCGCTCTCCCAGCAAGGCCGCGATAGTGCACGCGGTTTCGGCCAGCCCCAACTCGTGACCTCGCAGCAGAAGATGGGCGATTCGAGGATGGCTCGGCAGCTCGGCCATCGCCTGACCGTGCCGGGTCAGTTGCCCATCCGGCTGGAGCGCGCCAAGGCGGCGCAGCAAGTCGTTGGCCTGTGCGTATGCAGCCGCAGGGGGTGCATCGAGCCACGCCAGCTCATTCGGCTGGACACCCCACTTGGTCAACTGCAGCGCCAGCCCGGTCAGGTCCGCCTGCTGGATTTCGGCGGTGGCGAAGCCTGCCATCTGATCGTGCTGCGCTTCGGACCACAAGCGATAGCAAACGCCGGGCTCCAGCCGCCCGGCACGCCCTGCCCGCTGGGTAGCGCTGGCCCTGGAGATCCGCTGGGTATCCAGACGAGTCATGCCGCTGCGTGGGTCGAAGCGCGGAACACGCTCAAGCCCGGCATCGATGACCACCCGCACGCCATCGATGGTGACGCTGGTCTCGGCAATGTTGGTGGCCAGCACCACTTTGCGCATCCCCGGGGGCGCAGGGTCGATCGCGGCCCGTTGCTGGTTCAGATCGAGCTCTCCATGCAACGGGCAAAGCAACGTATTGCGCTTCAGGGATGGGGAGGCATCGAGGCTGTCCTGAAGCCCTGTCAGGACGCGACGGATTTCAGCCTGGCCCGGCAGGAACACCAGCAGGCTTCCCGATTGCTCGGCCAACGCATCGAGACAAGTGCTGATCACTCGCGGCTCGATGTACTCGCCGGCTTGCTGCGGCTTGCCCCAGATCGTCGTGACCGGGAACATCCGCCCCTCGCTGGTGATGATTGGAGCGTCATCCAGAAGGCGCGACAGCCTTTCTCCTTCGAGGGTCGCCGACATGAGCAGCACTTTGAGCGCCGTGTCGTCCCGGAACAGTTCACGACCATTGAGCGTGAGCGCCAAGGCAAGGTCAGCATCGAGGTTTCTCAGGTGGAATTCATCGAATATCACCAGCCCCACGCCCTCCAACGCCGGATCGGCCTGCAGGCGGCGGGTGAGAATGCCTTCGGTAACCACTTCGATGCGGGTATCCGGCCCGACCTTGCTGTCCAGCCGGATGCGATAGCCGACCGTCTCACCGACCTTTTCCCCCAGCTCGCTGGCCATGCGCTCGGCGGCAGCGCGAGCCGCGAGACGACGCGGCTCGAGCATGACGATACGCTGTCCGGCCAGCCATGGCTCGTCGAGCAGCGCCAGGGGCACACGGGTCGTCTTGCCCGCGCCAGGCGGCGCCTCGAGCACGGCTTCGTGGCGTTCGGCCAGGGCCTGACGCAGGGCGGGCAAGACAGCATCGATCGGTAAAGAATTCATGGTGGTCCTCAAGCTGGCGAGCGAGTATAACGGCGAACCGAGACCGCTTCGTCATGGTCTGAGCATCAGGTGCGGACGTTTTTGCCCGACCTCCTGCAGTCACCTTTCCGGAGATTCACATGCGCATCCATTCCCGCGTCATCGGTGGCGCCCTCATCGCCGCCCTGCTGACCCAGCTGACGGCCTGCGGCACCATCCTCTATCCCGACCGTCGCGGCCAGATCGAAGGCAAGATCGATCCGGTAGTCGCCGTCATGGACGCGATCGGCATCCTCTTCTATGTCATCCCTGGCCTGATCGCCTTCGGTGTCGACTTCGCCACGGGCGCCATCTACTACCCAGGCGGCAAGACCGCCCAGGTCGACCCGGCCAAGCTCAAGCCTGCGGTCGATGCCGATGGCAAGATCGACAACCTCAAGCTGCAGGCTATTCTCGAAAGCGAACTGGGCCAGCGCCTGCCCCTGAACGATCCGCGGCTGATCCAGCACCGTGGCAGCGTTGAACAGCTGGCCGCCTTCGGCCTGGTCCCGGCCGCCTGAGCGACACCGGAATGACACGCCACGCATGACTGCCACCGCCGAACATCAACGCCTGCTGCGCCTGGCCACCCGTGCTTCGCTGACGGTAGCCAGCATTCTCGTCCTGGCCAAGGCCATTGCCTGGTGGCTGAGCGGCTCGGTGAGCCTGCTCGCGGGCCTGACCGATTCGGCGCTCGATGCCGTCGCCTCCTTCCTCAACCTGCTGGCAGTGCATTACGCCCTGCGCCCGGCCGACGACGATCACCGCTTCGGCCACGGCAAGGCCGAGGCCCTGGCCGGTATGGCCCAGGCATTGTTCATTGCGGTCAGTGCGGTATTGATCGGATTCCAGGCGGTGGAGCGCCTGCAGACCCCACAGCCGCTGGGCGACACGGGCGCGGGCATTGCGGTGATGCTGCTGTCGCTGGCGTTGACCGTGGCGCTGCTGGCATTCCAGCGCAAGGTCATCCGCATCACCGGCTCCACAGCGGTACGTGCCGACTCGCTGCATTACCGCTCCGACCTGCTGCTCAACGGCAGCATCCTGCTCGCCCTGCTGCTGGCCGGCTTTGGTTGGCCACAACTGGATGCGCTGTTCGGCCTGGGGATCGCGCTGTACATCCTCTGGAGCGCCCTGCAGATTGCCCGTGAGAGTACCTCGATCCTCATGGACCAGGAGCTCCCCGCCGACATCGGCGAACGCATGCAGGAACTGGCCCTGGCCATTCCCGGCGTCAAGGGCGTGCACGACCTGCGTACCCGTGTGTCAGGCAGCCATTGGTTCGTCCAGCTGCACCTGGAACTGCCCGGCGCACTGCCGCTGCATGACGCCCATGCCCTGTGCGTGAAGGCATCGGAGGCGATCCGCGAGCGTTATCCGCGCGCAGATGTCATGGTGCACGCCGACCCTGTCTAGCGGCCAGAGCACATTTGCGCTGCCCCCCCTAAGCCTCGCCCCTCAGTTGACGCTGTACCCCCGACCGCTCAGGCACGCTGCCAGCGAGCGGCGATAGCCGTTGGCTACATTGGCCGGTGGCGCATAGGTGGCCGTGGCCGGATCGAACCCGGACTGGCTGACGGCCCAGCGATGGCATTGGTAACGATCCTGCTCCTGCTGCTCGGGGCCCTGTCCGTTCGCCGGATAGGCGACGACGTCATAGCCATTGTCCACCTGAGGCTGGGATTGCGGTGCATACGCCGGGGCGGACGGATTGACCACCACGTACTCCTGGCTGTCAGGCTGATACTGGTAGTAGGTATCGGCTACCAGGAAGTAGAGCAATCCGCTCAACCACACTTCCTGGGCGTAGGGAGGCAGGTAGTTCACCCGCACGCCATAAGGCGGGCGCACCACGATGTAGCCGCCGCTATGCGGGCGATACCAGTAGCCGCCTGAATAGAAGTAGTCCTGACCGCGGTAAGGCACTTTCCAGTAACGGTCCGGAAAACGGTCCGTGGTGTAGCCAGGGCGGTATTGCGGCCCCGGCCCCCAGCCATTGCCATGGCCGTCGGGTCGGCCCTGCCAATCACCGCCCGGGCGCTGGCCAGGGCCGCCCGCCTCCCAGTGGCGGATATCGCCGTTACGGCGCGGAATATCCTGATAGTAGCCCTGGCGCGGTGGCTGGGTCTGGCGCACTTCGTCACGGGAGTTGAGTGGCGAGCTACCTTGAGCTGGACCGTTGGGCTCCTGCTGGCCACCCCAGCCACGCCCGTCGCCCGGCCCTTGGGCCAGCGCCCCGAGGCTGATGCCCATGCCCAGCAAACCAACACCCGCCCACTGCCAGATGCGTGACCTCATGCTCGTCCTCTCGATAACCACAGCGCTTGATGGCAGCAGTCTAACCTGAGGCGGGGGCAGGCAGATGAAATCCCCCCAGGCACACGAGCAATAAAAAAGGGAGGCCATTGGCCTCCCTTCAGGAATTGTCGTCCGTGCTCGACGCTTGTGGCGTCGGCTCACCTCACAGTGTCTTCTGGACGCTGTGCAGCCCGGGGGCCAGGGCGATCCGGTTGGATGGCTGGCCGCGACCGCCCGCCTAGGGCGCGTCGCCGTGGACTTGAGTCCGGGCAGTGATTCTGTTGATAAAGATAGAGGAATGGGTGCGGCAGAGGATTGCGAAGATTGCTCTGATAAATAGCACTTGCGCAATTTTTCACTCAGGATTGATAATTCGCCGCAATCTGAACAGAAAAGGCATTCTTGATGAGCAAGCTCGACCGCTACGACCTGAGCATTCTTGCCGAATTGCAGCGCGATGCACGCATTTCCAACCAGGAACTGGCCGAACGTATCGGCCTGTCCCCCTCGCCCTGCTCCCGGCGGGTCAAGCAGCTCGAAGACGACGGCTATATCTCGCGCCAGGTGGCCCTGCTGGACCGCAAGAAGCTCGGCCTGAGCCTCACCGCCTACGTGCTGATCGGCATGGACCGCCACACCCCCGAGCGTTTCGAAACCTTCGAAGCCGCCATTCGCAACCTGCCCCAGGTGCTCGAGTGCAGCCTGGTGACCGGGATGGACGCCGACTACCAGCTCAAGGTGGTGGTACCGGACATGGACCACTATCAGAAATTATTGCTCGGCAGCCTGACCCGTATCGAAGGCGTCACCAGCGTGCGTTCGAGCTTCGTGCTCAACCAGGTACTGGCCAGTACCGAGATGCCATTGACCCACCTCCGTTAAAACCTGCGATACCCGGCGTATGATCGGGTCTTCAGACTGCCTGGAGCTTTAAAGATGGATCCCGCCGTTTTCGAAGAATGGATGATGATCGTCCTGGTCACCGTGCTGATCGGGTTCATGGGCTTCATCGTCTGGGACCTGGCAAAGAAGTCCAAGGCCGGGCGCTTCGGCACGCTGATCCTGTTCTTCGTGCTGGGGTTGGGGGTGCTGGCCTTCATCATCAAGAGCGTGGTGGTGGGGTTTCTCGAAGGGGTGTAGCGCAAATCCGAGCAGGCCCCGGCGCAGGCTTACAGCCGTGCCGGCACCTCGCGCCAGCAGCCCTGCTCCAGCCCATCGAGGCTCCAGTCACCGATCCGGACCCGCACCAGACGCAAGGTCGGTAGCCCCACCGCCGCCGTCATCCGTCGCACCTGGCGGTTGCGCCCTTCGCGGATCACCAATTCCAGCCAATGGGTGGGAATGCTCTTGCGAAAGCGTACCGGCGGGTTGCGCGGCCACAGCGCTGGCTCATCCAGAAGACGTGCCTCGGCTGGCAGAGTCTTGCCGTCGTTGAGTTCGACTCCATCGCGCAAACGCTGCAACTGCTCTTCGCTCGGCTCGCCTTCGACCTGCACCCAATAGGTCTTGGGCAGCTTGTGCTTCGGGTCGGCAATGCGCGCCTGCAAACCGCCGTCATTGGTCAGCAGCAGCAGCCCCTCGCTGTCACGGTCCAGACGCCCCGCGGGGTAGATACCCGGGATATCGATGAAGTCCTTGAGCGTGGCGCGCCCCTGGTCGTCGCTGAACTGGGTCAGCACATCGAAGGGCTTGTTGAACAGGATCAGGCGAGGCTCGGCCGGCGGCGCCTTGGGCGGGCGACGCGGGCCGGAAGGACGCGCCGCCGGGCGGCGCGGGTTGGAGCGGGGTGGCAGGGGCATGGATCCTCAGCGGAACGGCGGCTCATCGAAGCTGCGCAGTTTACGCGAGTGCAGCGAGTTGAGCTCGGTGCGCAGCAGGTCGAGGGCAGCGATGCCGATCTTCAGATGCTGGCTGACCGCACGGTTGTAGAAGGCGTTCGCCGAGCCCGGCAGCTTGATCTCGCTGTGCAGTGGCTTGTCGGAAACGCACAGCAAGGTGCCGTAGGGCACACGCAGGCGATAACCCTGTGCGGCGATGGTGCCGCTCTCCATGTCGACCGCCACGGCGCGCGACAGGTTGATCAGCGGGCGCTCCTGGGCCCAGCGCAGCTCCCAGTTGCGGTCATCGTAGGTAAGCACGGTGCCGGTACGCAGACGCTTTTTCAGTTGCTCGCCGCGCTCGCCGGTCACCTGCGCCGCCGCTTCCTGCAGCGCCAGCTGCACCTCGGCCAGGGCCGGGATCGGAATGTTCGGCGGCACCACGCGATCGAGGATGCCGTCGCGACGCATGTAGGCGTGGGCCAGCACGTAGTCGCCGATGGTCTGCGACTGACGCAGGCCGCCACAGTGGCCGATCATCAGCCAGCAGTGCGGACGCAGAACGGCCAGGTGGTCGGTGATGTTCTTGGCGTTGGACGGGCCGACACCGATGTTGACCAGGGTGATGCCATCGCCGTCGGCGGCGATCAGATGGTAGGCCGGCATCTGGTAGCGATGCCAGACCACGCCCGCCACCAGAGCCTGGGCCTCGCCGTTGTCCATGCCCTTCTCGATCACGACATTGCCCGGCAGCACCATTCGCACGAAGCGCGGATCCTGGCGCAACTGCTCGAGGCCATGGGCAATGAACTGGTCGACATAACGGTGGTAGTTGGTCAGCAGGATCCACGGCTGCATGTGGCGCCAGTCACTGCCGGTGTAGTGCACCAGTCGACGCAGCGAAAAGTCCACACGGGCGGCGTCGAACAGCGCCAGTGGCAGCGTCTCGGCGCTTTCCCAGTCGTACAGGCCATCGGCGATGTTGTCAGTGGCGGCAGACAGGTCGGTGCTGGGGAACACCCGCGCCAGCTGCGCGGCAGTGATGCCGCTGCCGGCCAGTTCGTCGCCCTGGTCGACCACATAGGGATACGGGATGTTCTGCTCGCTGACACCCACTTCCACCGTCACGGTGTAGTCGCTCATCAACGGGCGTAGCTGCTCCAGCAGATAACCGCGGAAGGCGGCCGGCTGGGTGACGGTGACGCTGTAGGTCCCGGCGACCTGCACCTTGGCATAGGCGCGCGTGGTGGCGGCAACTTCGCCCTGGCTGTAGTAGGTGAGGCGCAGGGCCGGATAGCGGAACTGGGCGCGCTGGTCTTCGTCCGGCTCGGTGCGGTCCTTGAGGTAACGCTTGAGGGCCTGGCTGAGGGCCCCGGTGGCCTGTTCATGCAGGGCCGCCAGACGATCGACGGCCTGTTCGGGGGTATCAACGACTACAAAGGCTTGGCTCACGCTGGGCTTCCTGTCTTGGAGTGCATGCAGGGTTTCCATCTTGCCTGCCTTCGGCGCTAAAAACACCCCCGGTGGTAAATGGCGACCCCTTCGTGGGTAAACCCGCTACCACAGGTGCTGCGCTGTAATTGAAACCAGCGGTGAACGTGTGGGAGCGGGTTTACCCGCGAAGGGGCCAACGCGATCAGAGCGGCGTGGCGCGCGCCACCAAGGCCTGAGCATCGACGCCACGCGGCAACGCGCCATACACCCGGCCGCCCGTGCCCAGCCGACTGCCGATAAATGCATCGCTCACCGTGGCATTGCCCGCCTCGAGCAGCAGCTTGGCCTGAATCGCCACGGCGATGTCCTCGGTCAACTGGCGTGCCCGGTACTGGATGTCGCTGGTGTCGGCGAATGCCCCCTTCAGGTTGCCGATGTGCGCGGCCAGCCGCGGATCGCCATGGCCATCCCCCAGCTCGACGAACAGGGCCTCGAGCACGCCCGGCTCCTTGGACAGCGCACGCAGCACATCCAGGCACTGCACATTGCCCGAGCCCTCCCAGGTGGAGTTGACCGGCGCCTCGCGGTACAGCCGTGGCAGGATGCTGTCCTCGACATAACCGGCGCCGCCCAGGCATTCGGCCGCTTCGTTGATCATCGCCGGGGCACGCTTGCAGATCCAGTACTTGCCCACCGCCGTGACCAGACGGGCGAAATGCGCCTGCTGCGGATCGTCGAGCTGATCCAGCGCCTGGCCCATGCGCAGGCTCAGGGCCAACGCTGCTTCGCTTTCCAGCGCCAGATCAGCGAGCACGTTCTGCATCAGAGGCTGCTCGCTGAGCAGCTTGCCGCCGACCTTGCGGTGCGCGCAGTGATGGGTGGCCTGGGTCAGGGCCTGGCGCATCAAGGCACTGGAGCCAACCATGCAGTCGAAGCGGGTCATGGCCACCATCTCGATGATGGTCGGTACGCCGCGCCCCTCCTCACCGATCATCCAGGCCAGGGCCCCCCGAAACTCGACCTCGCTGGAGGCGTTCGATACGTTGCCCAGCTTGTTCTTCAAGCGCTGGATGTAGAACTGGTTGCGCTGATCGTCCGGTCGATGGCGCGGCAGCAGGAAGCAACTCAGGCCTTTTTCGGTCTGCGCCAAGGTCAGGAAGGCATCGCACATCGGCGCCGAACAGAACCATTTATGCCCCACCAGCTCGTAGGCCTGCCCCGGTCCGGGCGTGCCGACCGGATAGGCGCGGGTGGTGTTGGCACGCACGTCGGTGCCGCCCTGCTTCTCGGTCATGGCCATGCCAATGGTCACCCCGGCCTTGTGCTGGTCACCGATGTTGCGCGGATCGTACTCACGCGCCAGTACCTTGGGTAGCCAGTATTCGGCCAGCTCCGGCTGCAGGCGCAGCGCCGGCACGGCGGCAAAGGTCATGGTCAAGGGGCAGCCGGTGCCGGCTTCGGCCTGGCTATGCAGGTAGGTCATCGAGGCCCGGGCCACATGGGCGCCAGCACGCGGCTCGGCCCACGGCAGCGAGGGCAGGCCGTGCTCGACCGCAGTGCGCATCAGCTCGTGGTAGGCCGGATGGAAGGTCACCAGGTCGATGCGGTGCCCATAACGGTCGTGGCTGCTGAATTCGGGTTTGTGGGCATTGGCCAGGAACCCTGCAGCCATCAGCGGCCCGCCCGCCAAGGCACCATAGGCATCGATCCGCGCCTCGGCCCATCCCGCCCCGAAACGCCTCGACCATTCCTGCAGCGGGACATCGAGGCGGTACAGATTGGCGCCGTCGAGCGGCGGCGGCTGGTTGGTGACTTCGTGGGTTTCGGCGTACTGGTGCAGGTTCATGGGCGGCTCCTGGATCCGAACTGGCCTGGAAAGTCCAGTGAAGCACTCATTCTCCATGAGTCAAAGTGGCAAAAGCGCCGATTCTGGCGACCCGACCAACTAAGCCCCAGGCCCGGAAGCCATTCGCCCGGCAGGGGCCTGCACCTGGGCCACGGCCACCGTCATCGCCAGTTCGAAGCGGCTGCCCAGGCCACGCGTCGACTCATGGGAAAGACGCGCGCCGATGAGCTCGCCCAACTGGCGACAGATCGACAAGCCGATCCCCAGGCCGCCATAGCGCCGGGTCATGGAACCATCGACCTGGAAAAAGCGCTGGTACAGGATGGCCTGGTCCAGATCGTCGAAACCGATGCCGCTGTCGCTGACCGTCACACTCAGCGCCAGGCTGTCGGGGCCGATCCGGCGACCGCGGGCCTGGATCATCACACCGCCCTGATGGGTGAATTTCAACCCGTTGTCCACCAGGCAGGCGAGGCAGCGGGCAAGCTTTTGCGCATCGCACACCAGGCTGTCGGGCAGGTCCGCAGGCACGTCCAGGCTCAGGTACAACCCCTTGCCCAGTGCCTGCCCGGCATACCCTGCCCGCAGCTCCTGCAACAGTCGCCGAAGGCTGAACGGTGCGCCGTGAGCGCGCAGACGGCCCGCCTGGAGTTCGGTGAGGATCAGGATGTCGTCGACCATCGCCATCATGTCCTGTGCCGAACCCACGGCCGTGCGGTGATATTGCGCCTGCTCGGCGCCCATGGGCAGGGTCTGCATCAGTTCGAGCGAACCGATCACGCCGTTCATCGGTGTGCGCAGCTCATGGGTGACGGTGGCGAGGAATTCATCTTTGAGTCGATTGCTGCGCGCCAGTTGCTGATTGAGCTGCTCGAGTTTTCGGCCGCTGTCACGCAGCGCCCGCGACTGTTCCTCGCGCAGGCGGTTGATGCGATCGGCCAGGGCCAGCGACAGCAGCGCTACTTCCAGTGCCGCGCCGATCTGGCTGGCGTACATGGTCAGGAACACGTTGGGCAGGTAACCCAGCACCATCAACGTATTGACCAGCCCGCCGAGCAGAAACGCCGTCCAGGCGATGACGAACCAGCGCGCAACGCGCACGCCACGCCGCCAGGCCATCACACCGACAGCAAACACACTCACCGTGAAGGTCAGCGCCAACGCCGTGGCCATGCGCAGCGCCACGCCATAGGACAGGCTGACGGCCAGCAGCATCACCAGCACACCCCAGGCCATCAACAGCAACAACAGCCGGTCGAACCCCGGGCTGAGGCGACGCACCTGCAGGAAGTGACGGGTGAACTGGCAGCCGAACAGACCGGCCGCACCGATGAACAATGGCGTGGCGGCGTTGGTCCACCAGGGGCTGTCAGGCCAGAAGTAAGCGACCCCGGCACCGTTCACCGAGATCTGATACAGGCCGAACGCACCTATATAAAGGATGTAGTAGAGATAGCTGACATCGCGCACGCTCAGATAGATGAACAGGTTGTAGACCAGCATCACCAGCAGTACGCCGTAGATCATGCCCAGTACGTAGAAGCGCCCCGGCTGCGACTCGATGTAGGCCTCGGCCGACCAGAGGGTCAGCGGCGCCTGCACCGATCCCTGGCTGTGCAGTCGCAGGTAGACCGTGGTGGTCTGCTCACGGGGCAAAGGCAGCTCGAACAGGTAGTTGTTCTGCCGGATCTGCCGACTGGCGTAGGGCAAGGCATCGCCGGTGCGTTGCGCCAGGCGCCATTTGCCCTCCCCATCAGGCAGGTAGAGCTCCAGGTGATCCAACGGTGGGTAGGCCAGTTCCAGTAACCATTGGCGGGGCGCGGCTGCTGGCAGACCGACAGGACGCAGGTCGAGTTTCAGCCAGAACACCGACGTCGAGTAGCCGGCATTGAGTACGTCCTGGGTGTGCGTGCGAAAGCGCGAGGCGAACGCTGGCGCGCTGACCTGGTCGATGCTGGCGCTGCCATCCACGTCTTCGTAGACTTGCATCAGCTTGCCCAAGGGGAGTTGCCGGGTAGCATCGTCGAAATCGACCGCTCCGGCGAGCAGGGGCAGGCAGCCCAAGAGCACAATCAGCAAATAGCGCATACAGCCCCAGCATGGTCTGCGCGGTTGCGTCGTGATTGCCTCCCATCCCTTTGAGACGACGAAACCCGGCAGCGCCGTTAATAGAGTTATCCGAGCACTCTAGCATAGCCTTGGGAGCCGTCCAGCAGCCACTGTCAATTTGCCATAAAGCGCTCTAGAACGGTAATTTCAGGCATTACCACAGACACAAGCTGACCAAATGGTCAACTAAATTGCCGCACTCGCCGATTCGCGCAAAGGGGTTTGATGGTAAGCTCGCCGACCATGAATACCTACAGCTCCCGCCCCGTTGTCCTCTGTCTCTCCGGCCACGACCCCAGTGGCGGTGCAGGCCTGCAGGCAGATATCGAAGCCCTGATCGCCCAAGGCTGTCACGCCGCCCCTGCCGTGACCGCACTGACCGTCCAGGATACCGTCAACGTTTCCGACTTCCGCGTGCTCGACCGCGAGTGGGTGCTGGCCCAGGCCAACGCCGTGCTGGCCGACTCCAGCGTGGCAGCGGTCAAGCTAGGCATGCTCGGCTCGACCGAGATGGTCGATACCGTCGCCGAACTCCTCGCCGCGCATCCGCACCTGCCACTGGTCTGCGATCCGGTGCTGCGTGCCGGTGGTGGCGGCCGCCTGGGCAAGGACGAGGTCGGCTACGCCCTGCGCGAGCGTCTGCTGCCGCGGGCCACCATCGCGACGCCCAACCTGCCCGAGGCACGCATCCTTGCCGAACTGCCGAACGGCAGCGCAGACGAATGCGCAGAGAAACTTCTGCCGTTCTGCGAGCATCTTCTGATTACCGGCGGCCATGGCGACGAGGTGGAAATCCACAACCGTCTGTACAGCCGCAGCGGCCAGCAACACACCTGGACCTGCCAGCGACTGCCCGGCAGCTACCATGGTTCAGGCTGCACGCTGGCCAGCGCCCTGGCCGGTCGCCTGGCGTTGGGCGAGCAGCTCGAAAGCGCGGTGCGCAGCGCCCTGGACTACACCTGGCGCACGCTGCGCGACGCCGAGCAACTGGGCAAGGGCCAGTACGTGCCCCGCCGCCTGCCCCTGGACTTCTGCTCCTGATACGAGGCCATCACATGAAGCTACGCGGCCTGTACGCGATCACCGACAGCCAGCTGCTCGCCGGCCGTTTCCTTTCGCATGTCAAGGCAGCGCTCGAAGGCGGTGTCTGCCTGCTGCAGTACCGCGACAAGGGTGACGATGCGGCGCGACGCCTGCGCGAGGCCGAAGCGCTGATGCAACTCTGCGAACGCTACGGCACCCAACTGATCATCAACGATGACGCCGAGCTGGCCGCGCGCCTGGGCGTCGGCGTGCATCTGGGGCAGACCGACGGCCCGCTCACACCCGCCCGTGCCTTGCTCGGGCGCAACGCCATCATTGGCTCGACCTGCCATGCCAGCCTCGACCTGGCCGCACAGGCCGCCAGCGAAGGGGCAAGCTACGTGGCCTTCGGCCGCTTCTTCAATTCCCTGACCAAGCCCGGCGCCCCGGCTGCTAGCCTCGAGCTGATCGAGCAGGCCCGCGCCCAGGTCAAGCTGCCGATCGCGGTGATCGGTGGCATCACCCTCGACAACGCCGCCCCGCTGGTCGCCCATGGCGCCGACCTGCTGGCGGTGATCCACGGCCTGTTTGGTGCCGACAGCGCGCAGGAAGTCACCCGCCGCGCCCGCGCCTTCAACGCCCTGTTCGCTTCCTGATTTCGAGAGAAGATCCCATGTCCCGTTCCGAAACCCTGTTCGCCCAAGCCCAGAAGCACATTCCCGGCGGCGTCAACTCGCCGGTGCGCGCCTTCAAGAGCGTCGGCGGCACCCCGCTGTTCTTCAAACATGCCGAAGGCGCCTATGTGGTCGATGAAGACGACAAGCGCTACGTCGACTACGTCGGTTCCTGGGGGCCGATGATTCTCGGCCACGGTCACCCGGACGTACTGGACGCGGTACGCCGTCAGCTGGAGCACGGCCTGTCGTACGGTGCGCCGACCGCCATGGAAACCGAGATGGCCGACCTGGTCTGCTCGATCGTGCCGTCCATGGAGATGGTGCGCATGGTCAGCTCAGGCACCGAAGCCACCATGAGCGCCATTCGCCTGGCCCGTGGCTACACCGGTCGCGATGCGATCATCAAGTTCGAAGGCTGCTACCACGGCCACTCCGACAGCCTGCTGGTCAAAGCCGGATCCGGCCTGCTCACCCAAGGCGTGCCGAGCTCGGCGGGCGTGCCGGCCGACTTCGCCAAGCACACACTGACCCTGCCGTTCAACGACATCGCAGCCGTCGAGAAGACCCTCGCCGACGTTGGCCAAACAGTGGCCTGCATCATCGTCGAGCCGGTGGCCGGCAACATGAACTGCGTGCCACCGGCGCCAGGCTTCCTCGAAGGCCTGCGCGCGCTGTGCGACAAGCACGGTGTGGTGCTGATCTTCGATGAAGTGATGACCGGTTTCCGCGTATCGCTGGGTGGCGCCCAGGGCCACTACGGCATTACCCCGGACCTGTCGACCTTCGGCAAGATCGTTGGTGGCGGCATGCCGGTAGGCTGTTTCGGCGGCAAGCGCGAGATCATGGGTTGCATCGCCCCGCTCGGCCCGGTCTACCAGGCAGGCACCCTGTCGGGCAACCCGCTGGCCATGGCCGCCGGCCTGACCACCCTCAAGCTGATCAGCCGCCCGGGCTTCCACGACGAGCTGAGCGCCTTCACCAGCCGTATGCTCGACGGCCTGCAACAACGCGCCGATGCTGCCGGCGTGCCGTTCGTCACCACCCAGGCAGGTGCGATGTTCGGCCTGTACTTCACCGGTGCCGACGACATCGTCACCTTCGACGATGTGATGGCCAGCGACGCAGAGCGCTTCAAGCGCTTCTTCCACCTGATGCTCGAGGGCGGTGTGTACCTGGCACCGAGTGCGTTCGAAGCGGGCTTCACCTCCATCGCCCATGGCGAGAAAGAGCTGCAGATCACCCTGGATGCGGCCGAGCGGGCATTTGCCAAGCTGAAGTGACCCACCTGACGGCCTCATCGCGGGGCAAGCCCACCCCACAGCTATCGTCTGTGGGGCAGGGTTGTACCCCGATGAGGCTGCTTCAGAGCAAAACGTGAGCCCCATCACAAGTCGCACAAATACACCTCGATGCAGAATTTCGAGTAAAACTTTGTAAGGTTGGCGCTGCTTATCCCATAATGTGCCACCAGAGACATTGGCCGCAGCTTTGCAGAGGTAAGTCGATCCCCATGAACCGCACCGGCCGCGCCCTCACCCTGGGCTGCCTGTTGCTTCTTCAGCCCCTGCTGGCCCTGGCAGAGGGCGGTAACTCGTTGCTGATTCCAGCGACGGGCCGCTGCACTCTCAATGCCCAGCCGCAAGACCTGGAGAATGCGCTGAAAGCCTGCGCGCAAAGTGCGGAATCCGGCGATGCCCAGGCGCAGTACGAACTGGGCGAGTTCTACTACACCGGCAACCAGGCCCCCAAGGACCTGAACAAGGCACTGAACTGGTTCGAGAAAGCCTCGCTGCAGGGTCATGCCCAGGCCCAATATCGTCTGGGCGGCATGTTCTTCCATGGCGAGGGGGTCAAGGCCAACAACGTCCAGGCCTATATCCTGCTGAAGATCGCTGCGGTCAACGGCGCCGAAGACGCGCTGGACATGGCCGACGAAGTCACCGAGCAGATGCCCCGCGACGAACTCGAGCATGCCACGCAAGTGCTCGGGCAGATCTTCCGCAAGTACCTTCTGGAGCTGCAAAGCGCCGAAGGGCGCACGCCGTTCTCGCCGCTGCCCTGATCCGATCATCCAATCGTCAAATGGTGCTGGCAGACTGTCAGCCTTGCCCTTGATCGTTTCAGATCTTTCGCCACTGTCGCTCAAGGGTTATTCTTGAGTTCATATCCTTCGTCGAGCGCCTTGAACCGACCTTGAACGCACCCATACAACCCCATCGCTTCACCCTCGAACCCTTCGAGGCCCACCGTTTCGCCAACTTGTGTGGCCAGTTCGACGAGCACCTGCGCCTGATCGAACAACGCCTGGCCATCGAGATCCGCAACCGCGGCAATCAGTTCGAACTGATCGGCGAGCCCAAGACCACCTCCGCCGCCGAACAGCTGCTGCGCCGTCTCTATCGCGAGACCAAGGCCACCGATCTGTCGCCGGAAACGGTCCACCTCTATCTCCAGGAGTCGGCGGTCGAGAACATCGACAACCCCGCCGTCAACGAAGTCAGCGTCTCGCTGCGCACGCGCAAGGGCAACATTCGCCCGCGCGGGGTCAACCAGCAGCGCTACGTCAAGGAAATCCTGGCCAACGACATCAACTTCGGCATCGGCCCGGCCGGCACCGGCAAGACATACCTGGCCGTGGCCTGCGCCGTCGATGCGCTCGAGCGCGAACAGGTACGCCGCATCCTGCTGGTACGCCCGGCGGTCGAAGCCGGCGAAAAGCTCGGCTTCCTGCCCGGCGACCTGGCCCAGAAGATCGACCCTTACCTGCGCCCGTTGTACGACGCCCTCTACGAGATGCTCGGCTTCGAGCACGTGGCCAAGCTGATCGAGCGCCAGGTGATCGAGATCGCCCCGCTGGCCTACATGCGCGGCCGCACGCTGAACAACAGTTTCATCATCCTCGACGAAAGCCAGAACACCACCCTCGAGCAGATGAAGATGTTCCTCACCCGCATCGGCTTCGGCTCGACTGCAGTGATCACCGGCGACATCACCCAGGTTGACCTGCCGCGTGGCACCAAGTCGGGGCTGGCTCACGTGATCGAAGTGCTCAGGGACGTCCCGGGCATCAGTTTCACCCATTTCCAGCCCAAGGACGTGGTACGCCATCCGCTGGTGCAGCGCATCGTCGAAGCCTACGATCGCTTCGAAGCCCGTCAGGCCAAGCCCGAGGCGCCCGCCAAAGATGCTTGAACTCGATCTGCAACGGGCTACCGATTCCCCCGCACCGGACGACGCGGCATTCCGCCGCTGGTGCGAGCTGGCATTGCGCCAGCGCAGCGCCGACTCGGAGATGACCATCCGCCTGGTCGACGAGGCCGAAGGCCGCGAACTGAACAACACCTACCGGCACAAGGACTACGCGACCAACGTATTGTCCTTCCCTGCTGACGTGCCCGACGAACTGCTGGATATTCCGCTGCTGGGCGACCTGGTCATCTGCGTGCCGGTGGTCGAGCGCGAAGCCAGCGAACAAGGCAAGGCGCTGGAGGCACACTGGGCGCACCTGGTCATTCACGGCTGCCTGCACCTGCTCGGCTACGACCACATCGACGACGATGAGGCCGAGGAAATGGAAGCCCTGGAACGCGAATTGCTGGCCGAACTGGGTCATCCTGACCCGTACGCCGATGACGACACCGATTCAATCAACCCTTGATCACTGCAAAGGAACACGAGTAAACCGCCATGAGCGAAGATCGATCGAGCAACGGGCAGAAGTCCTGGCTGGGTAAACTGACCCAGGCTTTTGCCCATGAGCCGAAAAACCGCCAGGAGCTCCTCGAGCTGCTGCGCGAAGCCCATCAGAACAAGCTGCTCGACAGCGAAGCGTTGACCATCGTCGAAGGTGCCATCCAGGTCGCTGACCTGCAGGTACGCGACATCATGGTCCCGCGCTCGCAGATGATCAGCATCAAGGCCAGCCAGTCCCCACGCGAATTCCTGCCGGCGGTGATCGACGCCGCGCACTCGCGCTACCCGGTGATCGGTGAAAGCCATGACGATGTGCTCGGGATCCTGCTGGCCAAGGACCTGCTGCCGCTGATCCTCAAGGAGAACGGCGACAGCTTCAACATCAAGGACCTGCTGCGCCCGGCCACCTTCGTGCCGGAGTCCAAGCGCCTGAACGTGCTGCTGCGCGAGTTCCGCGCCAACCACAATCACATGGCCATCGTCATCGACGAATACGGCGGCGTCGCGGGCCTGGTAACCATCGAGGACGTGCTGGAGCAGATCGTCGGCGACATCGAGGACGAGCACGACGTCGAGGAAGACAGCTACATCAAGCCACTGCCCAGTGGCGACTTCCTGGTTAAAGCGCTCACGCCGATCGAGAACTTCAACGAGTTCTTCGACAGCGAGTTCTCCGACGATGAGTTCGACACTGTCGGCGGCCTGGTCATGAGCGCCTTTGGTCACCTGCCCAAGCGCAACGAGACCACCGAAATCGGCGCCTATCGCTTCCGCATCCTCAATGCCGACAGCCGCCGGATACACTTGCTGCGCCTGACCCCGATCACCCGCTAAGGACGAACATGCGCTGGATCACCCGCCCCGGCTGGCCCGGTAACCTGCTGGCCATGGTGGCCGGCGCTTCCACCTCCCTGGCCCTGGCGCCCTTCGACATCTGGCCGATCGCCTTGCTGGCGATCATGCTGTTCTACCTCGGCCTGCGCGAGCTCAGCCCGCGCCAGGCTTTGGGTCGCGGCTGGTGCTATGGGTTCGGCCTGTATGGTGCTGGCACCAGCTGGATCTACGTCAGCATCAATACCTACGGCGGGGCGTCGCCCTTGCTGGCGATCCTGCTGCTGGTGGCATTCTTCGCCGCCATCGCCTGGTTCTTCGCCCTGCCCGCCTGGCTCTGGGCGCGCTGGCTGCGGCGCAACGAGGCACCACTGGCTGACGCCCTGTGCTTCGCCGCCCTGTGGCTGTTGCAGGAGGCGTTCCGCGGCTGGTTCCTGACCGGTTTCCCCTGGCTCTACGCCGGCTACAGCCAGCTTGACGGTCCGCTGGCGGGGCTTGCGCCACTGGGGGGCGTCTGGCTGATTTCCTTCGCCCTGGCGCTGTCTGCCGCGCTGCTGTGCAACCTGCACCGTTTGCGTGCACGCCCGGCCTTCCTCGCCGTGGGCGCACTGCTGCTGGTCGCCCCGTGGGGCATCGGCCTGGCGCTCAAGGACCACGCCTGGACCCGACCGGCCGGCGAGCCACTGAAAGTGGCTGCGGTGCAGGGTAACGTCGAGCAGGATCTGAAATGGGACCCGGCCCACGTCAACGCCCAACTGGCGCTGTACCGCGACATGAGCCTGAGCTCCAAGCCGGTCGACCTGTTGATCTGGCCCGAGACCGCAGTACCGGTGCTCAAGGACCAGGCCCAGGGCTACATCGACATGATGGGCAGCTTCGCCTCTGACCGTCATTCGGCGCTGATCACCGGGGTGCCGATCCGCGAAGTGGTGCACCATCAGCGCCGCTACTACAACGGCATCACCGTGACCGGCGAAGGCGACGGCACCTACCTCAAGCAGAAGCTGGTGCCATTTGGCGAGTACGTTCCGCTGCAGGACGTGCTGCGCGGGCTGATCGAGTTCTTCAACCTGCCGATGTCCGACTTCGCCCGCGGGCCGGAAGACCAGCCTCTGCTGCAGGCCAAGGGCTATCAGATAGCGCCGTACATCTGCTACGAAGTGGTCTACCCGGAATTCGCCGCAGAGCTGGCAGCGCAGAGCGATCTGCTGCTGACCATCAGCAACGACACCTGGTTCGGCACCTCGATCGGCCCGTTACAGCACCTGCAGATGGCACAGATGCGCGCACTCGAAGCGGGCCGCTGGATGATCCGCGCCACCAACAATGGTGTAACGGCCCTGATCGACCCGTTCGGCAGGATCACCACCCAGATTCCGCAGTTCCAGAAGGCGATTCTGTATGGGGATGTGGTGCCGATGCAGCAGCTCACGCCTTACCTGCAGTGGCGCTCGTGGCCATTGGCAATCCTCTGCGTGCTGCTGATGGGCTGGGCGCTACTGGCAGCCAGGATTGCCAGAGCCCTCTAACGGGCTTTTTTGCGCGGGCAAGGCCGCCCCCACAGGCACTGCAAGGTCTTCACGGCCCAGTGCCTGTGGGCGCGGGCTCCCCTTGAAGAGACCAGCACAGCGTTTGCCACATCAATAGAACAATCGATATCCCAGCAGCCCCATCGCCTCGTTGAGCAACTGCCCGCTCTGCCAGATCGCCCGGCTTTCCGGCAGCAGCCCGGCAAACGGTCGCGCATGATCGCCCCCCAGGAACCCCACTGGCGCGGGCACCACTTCGAACCCCACCTGCTCGAAGCTCCAGCGTGAGCGTTGCATGTGCCAGGCCTGGGTCACCACCACCACACGGCGCAGGCCCAACGGCTGCAGAACATCGGCGCTGAAACGAGCGTTTTCCCAGGTCGTGCGGCTGGCCTCTTCCTTCCAGGTCACATCCACCCCAAAGTCAGCCTTGAGCCGATCGGCCATCAGTTGCGCCTCGCTCGGCGGCGTGCCGTAGTGCAGGCCGCCGGTGGTCAGCACCGGCAAGCCCGAAGCCTTGGCCAACTGCGCCGCATAGCGCATGCGCTCCAGCGCCGTGCCAGCGGGCTGGTCCTGTCCGCCCCAGGCCCGATCGCCACGCTCCCGGCCTGCGCCCAGGATCACGATGGCATCGGCACGCGCGGCCAACCCGGCCCACTCATCCAGCGCCAGGGGCGCCTCGGTTTCCAACGCCCGTGCCGACTCCTGTACCACCAACGGCAGGCTCATCAGCCACAAGCCCGCCAGCCCGATGACAAAGCACAACCCGGCCAGGCGCGGGCGGCGCTTGCGCAGCCACCAAGCTGCCAGCAGCAACAGGAACAGCAAGCCCGGCGGCATAAGCCACTGCTTGACGAAAAAACGAATCGGCATGCGCGCACCTCAATAGAAGAGGTGCAGCCTAAGAGGATCGACGCCGGGCAACAAGTGCGCGACCGGCGTCGATCAGAGTGGTGTATCGAAGAAGCGTCACGAAACGACGCGGGCCTGGTGTCCTGAACGGCTATCGGGAAGGTTGCGTTCTGGATCTGTCCATTGCAGCGGGGCGCTGCCGGTCCTTGAGCCAGACGATCTTGCCCTTGCCCGACTCCGGCTGAGGGTAGGCGCCGGCACTGGCGAAACGGCTCTCCGGAAGCGTGTCCAGATAAGCCTTGATCACCTGGAACTCCGCGGGGCTCAGGCCGCGCAGCTCCAATTCTGCTGGCATTTCGTCGCGCAGTCGCACCGAGGTTCTGGCCACTTCGAGTGCCAGGCCCAGTCGGTCGATCAGGCGTTCGTATAGCTCCGGTTTGATTGCGGTTAGCTGCGACTCTCCCATCCGTTCACCTCATTGAAGGTAAGAATATCTCCCCCCATAGATGAGCTTAGCGGCACTGAAAAAAGCAGCAGCCCGCTGCGACAAACGGCCCGCGCGGCGTCAATCGCATTCTGGGTTTCCCACGACGCGCGACGCTCATGTATGCTAGGCCGTTCACTCTCATCGACACCGGAGTGCCGGACGCAGCGAGGTTGCGCTGCCTGGAAACAAGGTCTCTTCACTCTCAGCAAAAGTAGCCATGCACGAACAATACCAGCCCCGTGATTTAGAAGCCGCCGCCCAGAACTTCTGGGACGAGCAACAATCGTTCGCTGTCACCGAACAGCAAGGCAAGGATACTTACTATTGCCTATCGATGTTCCCGTACCCGAGCGGCAAGCTACACATGGGCCACGTGCGCAACTACACCATCGGCGACGTCATTGCCCGCTACCAGCGCATGCTGGGCAAGAATGTCCTGCAGCCGATGGGTTGGGATGCCTTCGGCATGCCGGCGGAAAACGCGGCGATGAAGAACAACGTCGCCCCGGCCAAGTGGACCTACGAAAACATCGAATACATGAAGACCCAGCTCAAGAGCCTGGGTCTGGCCTTCGACTGGTCGCGTGAAGTCACCACCTGCAAGCCGGACTACTACCGCTGGGAGCAGTGGCTGTTCACCCGCCTGTTCGAAAAAGGCGTGATCTATCGCAAGAACGGGACCGTGAACTGGGACCCGGCCGACCAGACCGTGCTGGCCAACGAGCAGGTCATCGACGGCCGCGGCTGGCGTTCGGGCGCGCTGATCGAAAAGCGCGAGATCCCGATGTACTACTTCCGCATCACCGACTACGCCGACGAGCTGCTTGAAAGCCTCGACGAGCTGCCGGGCTGGCCAGAGCAGGTCAAGACCATGCAGCGCAACTGGATCGGCAAGTCGCGTGGCATGGAAGTGCAGTTCCCCTACGACCAGGCGAGCATCGGTCACGAGGGCGCGCTGAAGGTCTTCACCACCCGTCCCGACACTCTGATGGGCGCCACCTACGTCGCCGTCGCCGCCGAGCACCCGCTGGCCACCCAGGCCGCCCAGGGCAACCCGGCGCTGCAAGCCTTCATCGACGAATGCAAGAGCGGCAGCGTGGCCGAGGCCGACATGGCCACGCAAGAGAAGAAAGGCATGGCCACCTCGCTGCTGGTCGAGCACCCGCTCACCGGCGAGAAGCTGCCGGTCTGGGTCGCCAACTACGTGCTGATGCACTACGGCGATGGCGCGGTAATGGCTGTTCCGGCCCATGACGAGCGCGACTTCGAGTTCGCTCAAAAGTACAACCTGCCGGTCAAGGCCGTGGTGCGCACCAGCGCCGGCGACGAAGTCGGCAGCGAATGGCTGGCCGCCTATGGCGAGCACGGCCAACTGATCAACTCCGGCGAGTTCGACGGCCTGGACTTCGCCGGCGCCTTCGACGCCATCGAAGCCGCGCTGATCCGCAAGAACCTCGGCAAGTCGCGCACCCAGTTCCGCCTGCGCGACTGGGGCATCAGCCGCCAGCGCTACTGGGGCTGCCCGATCCCGATCATCCACTGCCCGTCCTGCGGCGACGTGCCGGTGCCGGAAGACCAGCTCCCGGTCGTGCTGCCAGAGAACGTGGTGCCGGACGGCACTGGCTCGCCACTGGCGCGCATGCCCGAGTTCTATGAGTGCACCTGCCCGAAATGCGGCACCGCGGCCAAGCGCGAAACCGACACCATGGACACCTTCGTCGAATCGTCCTGGTACTTCGCCCGCTACGCCTCGCCCAACTACGAGGGTGGCCTGGTCGACCCGAAAGCGGCCAACCACTGGCTGCCGGTCGACCAGTACATCGGCGGTATCGAACACGCCATCCTGCACCTGCTGTACGCACGCTTCTTCCACAAGCTGATGCGCGACGAAGGCCTGGTCACCTCGAACGAGCCGTTCAAGAACCTGCTGACCCAAGGCATGGTCGTCGCCGAAACCTACTACCGCGTCGCCAGCAACGGCGGCCGTGACTGGTTCAACCCGGCCGATGTCGAGGTCGAGCGCGACGCCAAGGCCAAGATCATCGGCGCACGCCTGAAGACCGACGGCCTGCCGGTGGAAATCGGTGGCACCGAGAAGATGTCGAAGTCGAAGAACAACGGCGTCGACCCGCAGGCCATGATCGACGCCTACGGCGCCGACACCTGCCGTCTGTTCATGATGTTCGCCTCGCCACCCGACATGAGCCTGGAGTGGTCCGACTCCGGTGTCGAAGGCGCGAGCCGCTTCCTGCGCCGTGTCTGGCGCCTGGCTCACGGCCATGTTGCCCAGGGCCTGCCAGGCAAGCTGGACATCGCCGCCCTGGACGACGCGCAGAAGGTCATCCGCCGCGGCATCCACGCAGCAATCAAGCAAGCCAGCACCGACGTGGGTCAGTTCCACAAGTTCAACACCGCCATCGCCCAGGTGATGACCCTGATGAACATCCTGGAAAAGGCTCCGCAAGCCAGCGAACAGGATCGCGCCCTGCTGCAGGAAGGCCTGGAGGCCGTCACCCTGTTGCTGGCACCGATCACCCCGCACCTCTCTCACGCACTGTGGAAGGAACTGGGCCACACCCAGGCGGTGATCGATGCTGGCTGGCCGGCCGTCGACGAAAGCGCGCTGGTACAGGACACCATCACCCTGGTGGTCCAGGTCAATGGCAAGCTGCGTGGCCAGGTCGAAATGCCCGCTGCCGCCAGCCGCGAGGAAATCGAAGCCGCCGCCCGTAACAACGACAATGTCCTGCGCTTCCTCGATGGCCTGACCATCCGCAAGGTCATCGTGGTACCGGGCAAGCTGGTCAACATCGTCGCCAACTGATGGCAACGCCCGCCCCTGAGACACGGGGCGGGCGGAACAGGCCCACAAGGGAGCAACAACATGATCAAACGCAATCTGCTGGTAATAGGCCTGGCCGCCGTGCTCAGTGCCTGCGGTTTCCAGCTGCGCGGTACCGGCACCAACGAAATTGCCCTCAAGGAGCTGGACCTCGGTGCACGTAACGCCTACGGCGAGACCGTCACCCAACTGCGCCAGACCCTGCAGAACAGTGGTGTCAAGGTCCAGGCCGGCGCGCCCTACAAACTGGTACTGACCAACGAGCAGGACAGCCAGCGCGCGGCGACCTACTCCGGCGGCAGCCGCTCTGCTGAATACGAGCTGACCACCGTGCTGAACTACGAGGTTCAGGGTCAGAACGATGCAGTACTGCTCGCAGACAAGCTGGAAGTACGCAAGATCTATGTCTACGACGGCAACAACATCACCGGCTCCACCCAGGAAGCCACTCAGGTTCGACAGGAAATGCGTCGCGACCTGGTGCAGGGCATGATGGTCCGCCTGCAGCAGCTTACCCCGGAGCACCTGGCGCACCTTCAGCGCAAGGCTGACGAGCGTGCCCGCGCCGAAGCCGAAGCCCTGAAAGAGGCCCAGCGCATCCAGGACAACACGCCCCAGCAATCGCCGCTGGAAGTCCCGGCCCATTGAGCCTGAACGGGGCACCGCTGGTGCCCCGCCCATCCCATGAAGCTTTCTCCCGCCCAACTCAACAAGCACCTGCAAGGCACACTGGCCCCGGTCTATGTGGTCAGTGGCGACGATCCGCTGCTGTGTCAGGAAGCCGCCGACGCCATTCGCGCCGCTGCGCGCCTGCAGGGTTTCGATGAACGCCAGGTGTTCAGCGCCGATGCCAATTTCGACTGGGGCAGCCTGCTGCTGGCCGGTGCCAGCCTGTCCTTGTTCGCCCAACGTCGTCTGCTGGAGTTACGCCTGCCGTCGGGCAAACCCGGCGACAAGGGCGCTGCCGCGCTCATGGAGTATTGCGCCAACCCTGCCGAAGACACGCTGCTGCTGATCAGCCTGCCCAAGCTCGACGGCAGCGCGCAGAAGACCAAGTGGGGCAAGGCCATCATCGAAGGCGAACACTGCCAGTTCATCCAGATCTGGCCGGTGGACGCCCAGCAATTGCCGCAATGGATCAACCAGCGCCTGTCCCAGGCGGGGCTGTCGGCACAGCGCGATGCCGTCGACCTGATCGCCGCACGGGTCGAGGGCAACCTGCTGGCGGCCGCCCAGGAAATCGAGAAACTCAAGCTGCTCGCCGAGGGCAACCAGATCACCGTCGAGACCGTTCAGGCCGCCGTCGCCGACAGCGCCCGCTTCGATGTCTTCGGCCTGGTCGATGCCATCCTCAACGGCGAGGCCGGGCATGCGCTGCGCATGCTCGAAGGGCTGCGTGGCGAGGGGGTCGAGCCGCCCGTCATTCTATGGGCGCTGGCCCGCGAGCTGCGTCTGCTGGCGGGGCTGGCCCAGCAGTTCAGCCAGGGTGTACCGCTGGACAAGGCCTTCAGCCAGGCGCGCCCGCCCGTGTGGGACAAACGCCGCCCTCTGGTCAGCAAGGCCCTGCAGCGCCTGTCAGCGCAACGTTGGGCGCAACTGCTGCAGGATGCCCAACGCATCGACGCACAGATCAAAGGCCAGGCTGAGGGTTCGCCGTGGACCGGGCTGTCGCGGCTGTCGCTGTTGATGGCCGGGCAGCGCCTGGCACTGCCTTCGGAATGATTGGGAATACTGTAGGAGCGGGGTTGCCCGCGAACACCGGCGCAGCCGGTGCCACTCACCGCGTTGCCTGATTCGCGGGCAAGCCCGCTCCCACAGGGGTGTCACAGGTCGTCACTCAACGTCAATACACACAATCAATTGGCTCCCCGTTCGCCTAGGCCATAAAGTCGGCCCCCAAGTTCATCCAACCTGGGAACCCCGCCATGAGCAAGAAGCCGAAAAAACACGGCCCCAACAAGGCCAAGTCGATCATCGCCCAACCCCTGTTCCGCTGCCGCCAGGAACGACCGGAAAAGGGCAAGGGCAGCTACCGCCGCGAAGCCTTCCAATCGAGAGATTGGGAGGCTTCTTGCTTTCTGGCCGCCTGAAAAAGGCGCAGGCATGATATGGTCGGCACCTGAACTGCAAAACTGGATCTGTGCATGTCCTTCAGTCTTTCCCAGCGCTGGCGCCCCCGCCAGCTGATCGCGGCCTCCAGCTTCATCCTGCTCGTCGCCTGCGCGGAAAAACCCACCGCTGCCGACGCCCTGCCGCTGGCCCCTGCCCAGCCCGCTCCGAACGTTACCCTGCCCGGCACCGCCACTGACACCAGCAGCGAAATCCAACCGTTGCAGACCTTCGCCCAATGGCAGGCGGGCTTCCGCCAACAAGCGCTGCAAGCTGGTATCAGCCCAAGCACCTTCGACCGTGCATTCCTTGGCGTGACACCCGACATGGACGTGATCAAGGCCGATCGCAGCCAGCCTGAGTTCTCCCGCCCGGTCTGGGAATATCTCGACGGTGCGTTGTCGCCCCTGCGCGTGCGCAACGGCAAGAAACTGCTGGAACAGCACGCCGAGCTACTCGGCCGTATCGAGCAACGTTATGGCGTCGACCGCCAGGTATTGGTTGCCGTATGGGGCATGGAGAGCAATTTCGGACAGTTCCAGGGCAACAAGTCGGTGATCCGCTCGCTGGCCACCCTGGCCTATGAGGGCCGCCGCCCCACCTTCGCCCAGGACCAGTTGATCGCCGCGCTGCAGATCCTGCAGAACGGCGACATTCAGCCCGAGGCCATGCGCGGCTCCTGGGCCGGTGCAATGGGGCAGACCCAGTTCATCCCTACCACCTACAACACCCACGCGGTGGACTTCGACGGCGATGGCCGCCGCGACATCTGGAACAGCACGGCAGACGCCCTGGCCTCCACCGCGCACTACCTGCAAAGCTCGGGCTGGAAGCGTGGCCAGCCTTGGGGCTTCGAGGTTCAGGTGCCGGCAGGCTTCGATTACTGGCTGGCAGACGGCGCCCAACGCAAGTCGGTCAGCGAATGGTTGAGCCTGGGTGTGACACTGCCGACCGGCACCCAACTGCCCAGCGGCAGCAACCAGCTGTCGGCAGCGCTATTGCTGCCAGCAGGCGCACGCGGACCGGCATTCCTGGTGCTGGACAACTTCCGCGCAATCCTGAAGTACAACAATTCCTCGTCCTACGCCCTGGCGGTAAGCCTGCTGGGTGATCGCTTCTCGGGCTGGGGTTTCATTGCCGGTTCGTGGCCGAAGGACGACCTTCCACTGAGCCGCAGCGAGCGCATGGAGCTGCAGAACCTGCTCAATGCCAGCGGGCACGAAGCCGGCAACGCCGATGGCATCATCGGTGCCAACACCCGCAAAGCCATTCGCAATGCTCAGCAGGCCCAAGGCTGGCCGGCTGATGGGTATCCGACGCACAAGCTGCTCGATAGCCTGCGACGATAGAGAATATTGGGGCTGCTTGTGCAGCCCCTATAGCTTCAGGCTGTGAACAGCGCCTGCTCCAGCACAAGCTGCTGTGCATCACTGTCCAGCCGCACCTGCGCCCCCAGCGGCAGGCAGACATTCGGATCACAGTGTCCACTGCGCCATCCTGCCAGCACCGGCACCTCAAGCGGCCCGAACACGTCTCTGAGCAATGGCTCCAACGCCGTCACCGTGATCCCCGCAAAGTCTCCCACCAGCACACCCTTGACCCCCTCCAGCGCGCCAGCCAGACGCAACTGGGTCAGCAGGCGGTCCACCCGGTACAAGGGCTCGTTGACGTCCTCGATGAACAGGATGCTGCCGTGGGTATCGATCTGCGCCAAGGTGCCCTGAGTCGCCCCAAGCATCGACAGGTTGCCACCCACCAATCGCCCGCTGGCGACACCACGGACCACGGTCGTCAGGCCAAACGCCGCCGGGTGCTCGATGGCATCGCCTCGCCCGAGCTGCCCCTGCAATTGCTGGAACAACGAACTGACGGTCGGCTCGAGCTTGGCACCGAGCAGGTCGGCATTGAGCATCCCGCCATGGAAGGTGAGCAACCCGGCATGGCGCTGGATTGCCGTGTGCAGGGCGGTGATGTCGCTGTAGCCGATCAAGGGTTTGGGGTGGCGACGAATCAGCTCGAAATCCAGCCGATCAAGCAGCCGCATGCTGCCATAGCCACCTCGCATGCACAGGATCGCGTCGATCCGAGGGTCAGCGAAGGCGTCGTGCAGGTCACGCACGCGTTGCTCGTCACTGCCTGCCAGGTAGCCGTCGGCCTGTAGCGCGCCCGGGTAGATGCGGCAACGCAAGCCGCGCTGCTCGAACCATTGACGCGCCTTGCCCACATCCAGCCGTGCAGGCCCCGCTGGTGCGACAATTGCGAAGCAGGCGTTGCCGGGCAATGCCCTGGGCAGGCTGAAGACCGGGGTTTCAAGACAGTTCATCGTGCGATTCCTTGCATATGAGGGCTGGCCACTCTAACGGGGCTAATGAAGGACGCACATAGGCAGCGCTGCCCCGGAAAACAAAAATGCCGATGCCGCCTTTCAGCGTGCATCGGCATGTTCAGCTCAGCCCTGATCAGAGCTTGATCTTGGCTTCGTGAGCCTGCTGGTCGGCGTGGTAGGACGAGCGCACCAGCGGGCCGGAGGCCACGTTCTTGAAGCCCATCTTGTAGCCTTCCTCGGCGAACCAGGCGAAGGTGTCGGGGTGCACGAAACGCTGCACCGGCAAGTGGCTGCGCGACGGCTGCAGGTACTGGCCGAGGGTCAGCATGTCGATGTCATGCTCGCGCATGCGGTGCATCACCTCGATGACCTCCTCGTCGGTCTCGCCCAGGCCGAGCATCAGGCCCGACTTGGTGGGGACGTGCGGCACCAGTTGCTTGAACTTCTGCAGCAGGTCCAGCGACCAGTCGTAGTCCGACCCAGGACGCGCGGCCTTGTACAGACGCGGAACGGTCTCGAGGTTGTGGTTGAACACATCAGGCGGCGTTTGCGCGGTGATTTCCAGCGCTACGTCCATACGCCCGCGGTAGTCCGGTACCAGGGTTTCCAACTGCACGCCTGGGGACAGGGCGCGGATTTCGCGGATGCAATCGGCAAAGTGCTGGGCACCACCATCACGCAGGTCGTCGCGGTCTACCGAGGTGATCACCACGTACTTCAGGCGCAAATCGGCAATGGCGACCGCCAGGTTCTTCGGCTCATCGAGGTCCAGCGGCTTGGGACGACCGTGGCCAACGTCGCAGAACGGGCAGCGACGGGTGCAGATATCACCCATGATCATGAAAGTCGCGGTGCCACCGGAGAAGCACTCGCCCAGGTTAGGGCAGGATGCCTCTTCGCAGACGCTGTGCAGCTTGTGCTTGCGCAGCAGTTGCTTGATGCGGTCGACTTCCGGCGAAACCGGGATGCGCACGCGGATCCAGTCGGGTTTCTTCGGCAGTTCGTCGGTGGGGATGATTTTCACCGGGATGCGCGCGACCTTATCGGCGCCACGCAGCTTGACCCCGGCTTCCACTTTCTTGGGGGCAGGGCGTGGGGTGACGTCTTGCGTCGCGATCAGGTTCGGCACGGCTTCTTGCACAGTTGTCATAATCAGTCGATTCCGCCCGTGAGGGTCGTCTGCTCAGCATAGTCGAGGTGCCTGACCAGCTGTCCACGCAGCCTTGTCCTGACCTCGTCAAGTTCGATCGGGCCTGCCAGGTCGCGCAGCTGGGTCATGGCCAGCCCCGCATACCCGCAGGGGTTGATTCGGCGGAATGGCGCAAGGTCCATGTCCACGTTCAGGGCAAGGCCGTGGAACGAACGGCCGTTGCGGATTCGAAGGCCAAGTGACGCGATCTTCGCGCCATCGACATAGACGCCAGGGGCGTCGGGCTTGGCCAGCGCCTGCACGCCGTAGCTGGCGAGCAGTTCGATGAGCGTACTCTCGATGCGGCTGACCAGCTCGCGCACGCCAAAACCCAGGCGACGCACGTCCAGCAGCAGGTAGGCGACCAACTGGCCGGGGCCGTGGTAGGTGACCTGACCGCCGCGGTCGGTCTGCACCACCGGGATATCGCCCGGTATCAGCAGATGCTCGGCCTTGCCGGCCTGGCCCTGGGTGAAGACCGCGGGATGCTCGACCAGCCAGACTTCGTCCTGGCTGTCCGGGCCGCGCTGCTCGGTAAAGCGACGCATGGCTTCCAGCACCGGTTCATAGGGCTGCAGGCCAAGATCGCGAAAACCGAGGGACGCGGGCATCACAGTACCATTTTCACGATGCCGGTGGCACGCAGGGCACTGTTGATGTCGTGCAGCTGGTTCTCGCTCTCGGCGACGATGTGCAGCTGTACCGTAGTGTATTTGCCTTCCTTGCTCTGGCGCTCGGCCAGGGTGGACAGGTCGACCTTGGCGTGCTTGCTCAGGACCTCGATGACCATGTCCTTGAAGCCGACAACGGTATCGCCGATGACCTTGATCGGGTAATCGGCGCAGGGGAATTCGATTTTGTGCGACTTGACGTCAGCTTCGCTCATGGCGCGTACGCCCTCGTAAGGCGTGGCAACAACAATGCCCCCTAGCGGTTGCGCGGGGGCATGGCCGGTCACGTATCAGTTGAACAAACCGTAGAAGAACAGGCGGATGCTATCCCACATACGGCGGAAGAAACCACCTTCCTCGACGCCATCCAGGGCGATCAGGTCGGCGCTGTGCACCACTTTCTCGTCCAGTTTGACTTCCACTTTACCGATCACGTCACCTTTGGCGATCGGAGCGGTCAGCTGCGGGTTCATGGTCATCGAAGCCTGGAGGCGTTTCAATTGGCCTTTAGGCATGGTCATGGTCAGGTCGTTGGCCAGACCCGCCTTGACTTGAGCGGTGGCGCCCTTCCAGACCGGCGCCTGAGTCAGCTCGGTACCCTTCTGGTAGAAGGTCTGGGTTTCGAAGAAGCGGAAACCGTAGGTCAGCAGCTTTTGCGTTTCGGCGGCACGGGCCTGCTCGCTGTTGGTGCCGAACACCACCGCGATCAGACGCTGGCCATCGCGAACGGCCGAGGCCACCATGCAGTAGCCGGCTTCCTCGGTATGGCCGGTCTTCAGACCGTCGACGGTCTTGTCGCGCCACAGCAGCAGGTTGCGGTTAGGCTGCTTGATGTTGTTCCAGTAGAACTCTTTCTGCGAGTAGATCGCGTAGTGCGCCGGATCTTCGTTGATGATCGCACGCGCCAGCAGGGCCATGTCGTGAGCCGAGGAATAGTGCTCGGGGTTCGGCAGGCCGGTCGGGTTCATGAAGTGCGAATTGGACATGCCCAGGTCGGCGGCAGTCTTGTTCATCATGTCGGCGAAGGCGTCTTCACTGCCGGCGATGTGCTCGGAAAGGGCTACCGAGGCATCGTTGCCCGACTGGATGATGATGCCGTGCAGCAGATCGCTGACGGTCACCTGGCTGCCGACCTTGATGAACATGCGCGAACCGCCGGTACGCCAGGCGTTCTCGCTGACGGTCACCGGGTCGTTCTCGCCGATCTGGCCACGACGGATGTCGAGGGTGGCGATGTAGGCGGTCATCAGCTTGGTCAGGCTGGCTGGCGGCAGGCGCTCGTCACCGTTGTTCTCGACCAGCACGTTGCCGCTGGACGCATCCATGAGTACATAGGACTTGGCTGCCAACTGCGGAGGTGCTGGCATCATCTGCTCGGCTGCAAAGGCAGCGGGCACGATCAGCAGCAGTACGGGCAGGCAAAGTCGTTTGGCAAGGTTGGTGATGTTCATCCGTCTCTCGTAAATCGCTAATGGTCTGATGTTCCGTGGGGATACCACGGCGTTTCAGTCTGCTTCGGGGCTGGCGGACAGCCCATGCCCCAAGGGGCAAAACCGCCATTGTACATGGCCGGACCTGGCAATTCATGAACAAACCGACAGGTCGGCATCGTCTTGCTCACGGGCAAACCCGCGCCGGAAGGTACTGCGTCGTCAGTCTGCTGTGACCAGCTTGGCCTGCCCCAGGTTCGCCAGGCGAATGCTGTCCTGCGCCTGCTGGATTTCACCCTGGCTGCTGATCGGCCCCAAACGTACCCGGTGCAGCGTTTGCTGGTTGCGCACGATGGAACTGATGAACACCGGCGCACTGACCATGGTGCTCAACTTCGAACGCAACAGCTCGGCGGCGTCCGGGTTGGCGAAGGCGCCGACCTGAAGGAAGCTGCCGCCGCTGTTGCCCGGTACGTTGTTGCCGGCCACCTGCACCGGCACCACGGGAGCGGCGTGCTGCTGCGGCGGCGGGGTCCATTGTTCGACACGCCCGGTGCTGGCGGGGATCGGCTGCGCCTGGGCGACCTGCGGCTCCTTGAGCATCAATGGCGGCTGCTGGCCCTTCTGCGCCCACCACTGCTGCGGGTCGATGCCTTCGACGCGCACATGGGCGGTGCCGATTTCGGCGTAACCGAGCTTCTTCGCCGCGGCGTACGACAAGTCGATGATGCGGTCCGAATAGAATGGCCCGCGGTCGTTGACGCGCAGGATCACACTGCGGCCGTTGGCCAGGTTGGTCACCCGCACATAGGCCGGCAGCGGCAGGGTCTTGTGCGCCGCGCTCATGCCGTAGAGGTCGTAAAGCTCACCGTTGGCGGTGTTCTGCCCGTGGAACTTGGTGCCGTACCACGACGCCGTGCCCTCGGCGCGGTAGTTGCGCGAGTCCTGCATCGGGTAATAGGTTTTGCCCAGCACCGTGTACGGGTTGGCCTTGTAGTTGCCGGTGTGCACGGTCGGGGTAGCGTCGGGAATCTTGTTGACGTCCACGTCCCACCAGGGTGCACCGTCCTTGTGGGCACGGTTGATGTCCAGGCCCGGCTGTGAGCGAACGGTGTTGCCGCCCCCCTGCGAGGTCGGACGGCTGGAAGAACAGCTGACCAGCAATACGCCGATGGCGGCGCAAGTCAGCAACTTGAAGGTATTGGCTTTGAACAATTCGCGCATTACTTGACGCCCCGTGCCTGGACCAGCTGTTGCGAGAGCTGATGCACCGCCATGGCATACATCACGCTGCGGTTGTAACGCGTGATCGCGTAGAAGTTCTTCAGGCCCATCCAGTATTCGGGGCCGTTGTCGCCTTCGAGCCGGAACGCCGTGACCGGCAGATCATCGCGCAGCGCATCATGACTCGACCAGCCCAGCGCTCGCAACTCCCCGACCGTCTTCACAGGCTCGATGCCGGTGGTCAGGCCCTCGTCGACACGCGCACCGCTGACCTGGGCCCGGCTGACCACGGGCTGCCCGGCGACCCAGCCGTGGCGCTTGAAATAGCTGGCCACACTGCCGATGGCATCATCCGGGTTGTTCCAGATATTGATGTGGCCGTCGCCGTCGAAATCCACGGCGTAATTGCGAAAACTGCTCGGCATGAACTGCGGCAGGCCCATGGCGCCAGCATAGGACCCCTTGAGCGTGAGTGGGTCGAGTTGCTCCTCGCGCGCCAGCAGGAGGAACTCTCGCAGCTCCTTGCGGAAGAATTCGGCGCGCGGCGGGTAGTCGAAGCCCAGCGTCGACAAGGCATCGATGACCCGGTAGTTGCCGGTATTGCGGCCAAAGAAGGTTTCCACGCCAATGATCGCGACGATGTACTGGGCAGGGACGCCGTATTCCTGCTCGGCGCGGGCCAGCACGGCTTCGTGCTGGCGCCAGAAGTCGACACCGCGGGCGATGCGCGCATCGGTGATGAACATCGGGCGGTATTCCTTCCAGGGCTTGACCCGCTCGGCCGGACGCGAGATCGCGTCGAGGATCGCCTGCTTGCGCTGCACCTCGCGGAATACACCCATCAGTTGCTCGCCGGCAAAGCCGTAGTCGCGGGTCATTTCGCCAACGAATTCGGCCACCTTGGGCGAGCCGTCATAGTCGCCGGCATTGGCCTGCTGGACAGCGCCGAGCAGCCCCATCGCGCCGATCCACGGCATACAACGGGCAGCCCAGCCACGCACTGCTTGCATGAAATTCTTCACCTTTTTCAAACCTGTGCGATCCATTTGCGGTGCGTGTGGATCGACATCAAAACGCCAAACGCTGACAGCAGCGTCACCAACGAAGTTCCGCCATAGCTGATAAAGGGCAACGGCACACCCACCACGGGCAGCAGGCCACTCACCATACCGATGTTGACGAATACATAAACAAAGAAGGTCATCGTCAGGCTGCCGGCCAGCAACTTGCCGAACAGGGTCTGAGCCTGCGCGGTGATGACCAGGCCGCGACCGATCAGCAACAGGTAGATGATCAGCAGCAGACAGATGCCCACCAGGCCGAATTCCTCACCCAGTACGGCAATGATGAAGTCGGTGTGGCTTTCGGGCAGAAAGTCCAGGTGCGACTGGGTGCCCAGCAGCCAGCCCTTGCCGAACACGCCGCCCGAACCGATCGCGGCCTTGGACTGGATGATGTTCCAGCCAGTGCCCAGCGGATCGCTCTCGGGGTCGAGGAAGGTCAGGACCCGTTGCTTCTGATAGTCATGCATCACGAAGAACCACATCGCCACAGCCACCGGTACGGCCGCCGTCACCACGCTGATGATCCAGCGCCAGCGCAAGCCGCCCATGAACAGCACGAACGCGCCGGAGGCAAGGATCAGCAAAGCCGTGCCAAGGTCAGGTTGTCGGACGATAAGGATGAACGGCACACCGATCAACACCAGGCTGATTGCCACGTGTTTCAGATGGGGCGGCAGGGTGCGCTTGGACAGGTACCAGGCGATGGTCGCCGGCATGATGATCTTCATGAACTCCGAGGGCTGGAAGCGAATCACCCCGGGAATGTTGATCCAGCGCGTGGCGCCCATGGCGTTGTGGCCCATCACGTCCACCACCACCAGCAACAGCACCCCCGCCACGTAGGCCAACGGCACCCAGCGCGCCATGAAGCGCGGCTCGAGCTGGGCGATGATGAACATGGAAACCAGGCCGATGCCGAAGGAACTGGCCTGCTTCATCAGCAGGTCCCAGTTCTTGCCGCTGGCCGAATAGAGGACGAACAGGCTGCCGGCGGCGAGCGTCAGCAGAATGAGCAGCAGTGGACCGTCGACATGGATGCGCTGCAGGAAGCTGGCGCGCCTGCGCATCACGTCCTCGCTGGAAAGCATGCGATCGAAATTGTTCTTCACGGGGCCGTTTCCTGGGCGACAGTGGCAGTGGCAGGGCCAAATTCGGGCTTGAGCCGGCCGTTTTCGTCGAGCAACCAGGCGTCCATGACCTGGCGCACCACGGGGGCGGCGACGCCGGAGCCGGACTCGCCGTTCTCGACCATTACCGAGACCACGATCTTCGGATCTTCGGCGGGTGCGAAGGCGACGAACAGCGCGTGGTCGCGGTGACGCTCCTGGAGTTTGTTGCGGTCGTACTTCTCGCCCTGCTTGATCGCCACCACCTGCGCGGTACCGCTCTTGCCGGCGATGCGGTATTGCGACCCGAGCGCGGCCTTGCGCGCTGTACCGCGCGCGCCGTGCATCACCTGCTCCATGCCATGGGTGACCCGGGCCCAGTCGTTCTTGTCGCGCAGCACGATGTCTTCCATCGGATTCTCATCCACCGGCTGCTTGCCCTCGATGGTCTTGGCCAGGTGCGGACGGTTCCACTTGCCCTTGTTGGCGATCAGCGCGGTGGCCTGGGCCAGTTGCAGGGGCGTTGCCTGCATGTAGCCCTGGCCAATGCCCAGGATCAGCGTTTCGCCGGGGAACCAGGCCTGGCGGCGGGTGGCGCGCTTCCACTCACGTGATGGCATCAACCCGGGCGACTCCTCGAACATGTCCAGCGAGACTTTCTGGCCGATACCGAACTTGTTCATGTAGGCCGACAACCGATCAATCCCCATCTTGTGTGCAAGATCGTAGAAGTAGGTGTCGTTCGAGCGCATGATCGCCACATCCAGATCCACCCAGCCATCGCCGGTACGGTTCCAGTTGCGGTACTTGTGGTCATAGTTGGGCAGTTGGTAATAGCCCGGATCGAATACCCGGCTGCTGGCATTGACCACGCCGCTGTCCAGGCCGGCGATGGCCACTGCCGGCTTGATGGTCGAGCCCGGCGGGTACAGGCCGCGCAGCACGCGGTTGAATAGCGGGCGGTCGATCGAATCGCGCAGCTCGGCATAGGCCTTGAAGCTGATGCCGGTGACGAACAGGTTGGGGTCGAAGCTCGGCTGGCTGACCATCGCCAAGACCTCGCCGGTGCGCGGATCGAGGGCGACGATCGCACCACGGCGCCCGGCCAGCGCCTCTTCGGCGGCCTCCTGCAGCTTGATGTCCAGGCTCAGGACAATATCCTTGCCAGGAATCGGGTCGGTGCGCTTGAGCACCCGCAATACACGGCCGCGAGCGTTGGTCTCGACTTCCTCGTAGCCAACCTGGCCGTGCAGGTCGTCCTCGTAGAAGCGCTCGATACCGGTCTTGCCGATATGATGGGTGCCGCTGTAGTTCACCGGATCGAGGGACTTGAGCTCCTTCTCGTTGATCCGCCCGACATAGCCCACCGAATGGGCGAAATGCGCCCCTTGTGGGTAATGCCGCACCAGTTGCGCCGCCACCTCAACGCCGGGGAGACGGAACTGGTTCACCGCGACGCGGGCGATCTGCTCCTCGCTCAGTTCGAACAGGATCGGCACCGGCTCGAACGGCCGACGACCCTGCTTCATGCGGCGCTCGAACAGGGCACGATCATCTTCGCTCAGTTCGAGCACCTCGATGATGGTATCCAGCACCTCCTGCCACTTGCCTGCCCGTTCGCGGGTCATGGTCAGGCTGAAGCTTGGCCGGTTATCGGCAACGATCACCCCGTTGCGGTCGAAGATCAGCCCACGGGTCGGCGGAATCGGCTGCACATGCACCCGGTTGTTCTCCGACAGCGTCGAGTGGTAGTCGTACTGGATGATCTGCAGGTAATACAGGCGCGCGATCAGCACGGACACGAGCAGCATGATCGCCACCGCGCCGACCACGACGCGGTTGCGCACCAGGCGGGCGTCTTTCTCGTGGTCCTTGAGGCGGATCTGCTGCGGCATCGGACAGGCTTACGAAGTCATTTGTGGTAAGGGTGCCCGGACAACACGGTCCAGGCGCGATAGATCTGTTCACCGATGAGTATCCGCACCAACGGGTGCGGCAGGGTCAGCGGCGACAGCGACCAGCGCTGTTCGGCGCGGGCGCAGACTTCCGGCGCCAGCCCTTCCGGGCCGCCCACCATCAGGTTGACCGTACGCGCATCCAGGCGCCAGCGATCCAGCTCGGTCGCCAGCTGCTCGGTGCTCCACGGCTTGCCATGGACTTCGAGCGTGACGATCCGTTCACCGGGCTGGACCTTGGCCAGCATCGCCTCGCCCTCCTGACGGATCAGGCGGGCAACGTCGGCGTTCTTGCCACGGGTGTTCAGCGGAATTTCAACCAGCTCCAACGACAGCTCGGCGGGGAGGCGCTTGGCGTATTCGTGCCAGCCTTCCTCGACCCACTTCGGCATGCGCGAGCCGACCGCGATCAGACGCAGACGCACGACGCTTCCTTATTCCCGATCCTTGAGTTTGTCGGTGAAGTAGTCGCTGGCGTTTTCCGGGCTGTGGTGCTTGGCATCAGCAGCACGGCTCTGCTCGGCGCCCAGCCACAGGCGCTCCAGGTCGTAGAACTGACGGGCAGCGGCGGTCATCATGTGCACGATGACGTCGTTCAGGTCCAGCAGCACCCAGTCGCTGTCGCCCTTGCCTTCTTCGCCCAGCGGCTGCGCGCCCTTGGCCTTGACGGCCTCACGGACCTTTTCCAGCATCGCGTTGATCTGGCGGTTGGAGGTACCGGTGGCAATGATCATGTAGTCGGTGAGGCTGTGCTTGTCGCGCACGTCGATGACCTGGATATCCTGGGCCTTGACGTCTTCCAGCGCGGCCTTGGTCAGTTCGACCAGTTCTTCGCCATTGATTTTCTGCTTGGTCATATAAAACTCGTTCAACTCGTTGTAATGAGGCGCCCTGCAGCGCCCTCAGTTGGACACACGGTACAGACCGTGCGCCTCGATGTAGGCCAGTACTGCGTCCGGCACCAGGAACCGAACCGACTTGCCGCTGGCCAGCAGCTGCCGGATCTGTGTGGCGGACACCGCAAGCGGCGTCTGCCAGACGAACGAAATGTTCCCCGCCGGGCCGGACATGGCGGTGGGATCGCTCTGCGAGCGCGCAGCCAGAAGGTTGCGCAGCTCATCGGGGGGTTCGACATCGGCATCCGGGCGTTGCAGCACCAGGATGTGACAGTGTTGCAGCAGCTCTTCCCAGCGGTGCCAGCCCGGGAGACCACAGAAGGCATCCCAGCCCAGCACCAGGTAGAGCTGGTCGTGCGCGTTCAGTTCGCTGCGGATCGACTCCAGGGTGTCGATGGTGTACGACGGTTTGTCGCGCGCCAGCTCACGGGCATCCACGCTCAAGCCCTCGACCCCTTGTACCGCACTGCGCACCATGGCCAGCCGGTCGGTGGCGGCCACCTGCGGTGTGTCGCGGTGCGGCGGCCGGGCGTTGGGCAGCAGGCGCAACTCGTCCAGCCCCATGAACTCGGCCACTTCCAGCGCGCTGCGCAGGTGGCCGATGTGCACCGGGTCGAAGGTGCCGCCGAGAATGCCGATACGCCGGACTGCCGGGGGCTTGCTCAACTCAGCAGGACCCGCGCAGCTGACCGTCGCCGATCACCACGTATTTTTCGCAGGTCAGCCCTTCAAGGCCGACCGGACCGCGGGCGTGCAGCTTGTCGGTGGAAATGCCGATCTCCGCGCCCAGGCCATACTCGAAGCCATCGGCAAAGCAGGTCGGGGTGTTGAGCATGACCGACGCCGAATCGACCTCGGCCATGAAGCGCCGGGCATTACCCTGGTGCTCGGTGGCGATCGAGTCGGTGTGGTGCGAGCCATAGTGATTGATGTGCTCGATGGCCGGATCCAGGCCATCGACGATGCGGATCGACAGGATCGCATCCAGGTACTCGGTGTGCCAGTCGTCCTCGGTGGCCGGCTTGGCGGCGATGATCGCCTGGGTACGCTCGCAGCCACGCAGCTCGACGCCCTTCTCTTCGAAGCGGCGGGCCATATCTGGCAAGAACGCCTGGGCCACGCTGGCATCGACCAGCAGCGTCTCCATGGCGCCACAGATGCCGTAGCGGTAGGTCTTGGCGTTGAAGGCAATGCGCGCGGCCTTCTCCAGGTCGGCGTGCGCATCGACATAAATGTGACAGATGCCGTCCAGGTGCTTGATCACCGGCACGCGAGCATCGCGGCTGATGCGTTCGATCAGGCCACGGCCACCACGCGGAACGATGACATCGACGAACTCGGGCATGCTGATCAGCGCACCGACGGCTTCGCGGTCGGTGGTTTCGACCACCTGCACCACGGCTGGCGGCAGGTCGGCCTCGGCCAGGCCGCGCTGGATGCAGGCAGCGATGGCGCGATTGGAGTGGATGGCCTCCGAGCCGCCACGCAGGATGGTGGCGTTGCCGGACTTCAGGCACAGGCTGGCGGCGTCGATGGTGACGTTCGGACGCGACTCGTAGATGATGCCGATCACACCGAGCGGGACGCGCATCTTGCCGACCTGAATGCCCGACGGACGGTAGCTCATGTCGCGGATCGCACCGACCGGATCCGGCAGCGCAGCGACCTGGCGCAAGCCGGTGATCATACCGTCGATACGCGCCGGGGTGAGCGCCAGACGGTCCAGCAGCGCTGGCTCAAGGCCATTGGCACGGCCTGCGGCGAGGTCCTGTTCGTTGGCTGCGGTCAGCTCGGCGCGGCCTGCGTCGAGCGCGTCGGCGGCGGCCTGCAGGGCGCGATTCTTCTGCGCAGTGCTGGCGCGGCCGATCACCCGCGAGGCCTCACGGGCGGCGCGACCCAGGCGGGTCATGTAGTCAAGAACGGACTCGGTCATGGGTTCGGTGTCTTGGCGAAGGGGAAATCGGCTGATTATAACTGCCGCGCTCGGGTACGCCCAGCGGCGGGTGGCGGATGGTAGAAGATGGCAGCGGAAATATGTAGGAAAGATGTAACTACCAGTATCGGAACTGACCGTTTATGGCGTCGACTCTTTCGCGGGCAAGCCCGCTTCTACCAGGAGTGGCGTGGCCTGGGCAGAAGCGGGCGTCTCCCCGGGAAGATCCACCCGGTTACAACATGGTTCAGCCTCGATTAAGCCGTTCATTGCTATCATCCCTGCCCTCACCACCACGAACCGCGAATATGCCCGTCCCCTGCCCGGCCCTTGCCCTGCCCGACAGCTTCTTCGACCGCGACGCCCAGACCCTCGCCTGCGCGCTGCTGGGCAAGGTCATCCGCCACCGCCACGGCGACCTGTGGCTGGCCGCCCGCATCATCGAGACCGAGGCCTACTACCTTACCGACAAAGGCAGCCACGCCTCGCTCGGCTATACGGATAAGCGCAAGGCGCTGTTCCTCGACGGCGGACACATCTACATGTATTACGCCCGCGGCGGCGACTCGTTGAACTTCAGCGCCCACGGGCCGGGCAACGCCGTGCTGATCAAGTCGGCCTATCCCTGGGTCGACGCACTCTCCGATGACAACAGCCTGGCGCAGATGCAGTTGAACAACCCGGATGCCAGCGGCAACCTGCGCCCGGCAGAGCGCCTGTGCGCCGGTCAGACCCTGCTGTGCCGCGCTCTGGGCCTGAAGGTGCCGGACTGGGACGCCCGCCGTTTCGACCCGCAGCGGCTCTACGTCGAAGATTGCGCCGTCAGCGTGCCGCGTGTGATCCAGACCACCCGCCTGGGCATCCCCCACGGCCGCGACGAACACCTGCCGTACCGCTTCGTGGACGCCGAATTCGCCCGTTTCTGCACCCGGAACCCGCTGCGTCGGGGCCAGGTCGAAGGACGGGATTTCTTCATTCTGGAACAAGGAAACTGACACCATGAGCCAATGGCTCGACAGCCTGACCAGCTGGCTCAGCGCCAACCCGCAGTGGCTTGGCCTGGCCATTTTCCTGATCGCCTGCATCGAATGCCTGGCCATCGCCGGCATCATCGTGCCCGGTACGGTGTTGCTGTTCGCTGTGGCGGTGCTGGCCGGCAGCGGCACCTTCAGCCTGGGCGAAACGCTGCTGCTGGGTTTTCTCGGCGGCATGCTCGGTGACGCCATGTCGTACGCCATCGGCAAGTACTTCCACCAGAATATCCGGCGCCTGCCGCTGCTGCGCCACCACCCCGAATGGATCGGCAGCGCCGAAACCTACTTCCAGCGCTACGGTATCGCCAGCCTGCTGGTGGGCCGCTTCATCGGCCCGCTGCGGCCGATGCTGCCGATGGTCGCCGGCATGTTCGACATGCCATTGCCGCGCTTCATCGCCGTGAGCCTGGTGGCCGGTGCCGGCTGGTCGGTGGCCTACCTGCTGCCCGGCTGGGCCACGGGCGCGGCGATGCGTCTGCCCCTGCCTGAAGGGTTCTGGCTGGACGCAGGGATCATCGCTGGCGGCCTGGCGGTGCTGGTGGGCCTGAGTTTCAACGCCAGCATTCGCGACCAGCGCCACGGCACCCGCCTGATCGCAGGCTTGAGCCTGGTGGCCCTGGCGGGCGTATTCCTCGGCTGGCCCTACCTGCACGAATTCGACCAGGGCGTGATGACCCTGGTGCAGGAACATCGCAGCAAGGCCATCGACGGTGCCGTGGTCATCGTCACCCGCCTGGGCGACTTCAAGACCCAGTTCTTCCTCGGTGGCCTGCTGACCGGCCTCCTGCTACTGGCACGGCAATGGCGCCATGCACTGTTCGCCGGCGGCGCACTGATCGGTACCGCGCTGTGCAACGGCTCGCTGAAATGGCTGTTCGCCCGGGCACGCCCCGAAGTGCTGGTCGATCCGCTGACCAGCTACAGCATGCCCAGCGGGCACAGCTCGGCATCCTTTGCGTTCTTCCTGGTGCTGGCGGTGTTGGCCGGTCGCGGCCAGCCGCCGCGCATGCGCCTGACCTGGGTGCTATTGGGAGTGCTGCCAGCGCTGTCGATCGCCCTGTCACGGGTGTACCTGGGCGCGCACTGGCCGACCGACATCCTGGCCGGCGCCCTGCTGGCGTGCTGCGTGTGTGCAGCCAGCCTGACGCTGGTGCAGTATCGCGAGCCACTGAGAGCACTGCCGCAAAAGGTGTGGTGGCTGATCTTGCCGGCGTGTATCGCGCTGCTGGCGTTCTTCGCCATGCATTCGCTGCCCAAGGCGTTGCTGCGTTATCAGTATTGAAGCGATGCGCGGGAGTTACGCCCGCGACCTCAGGCAAACAACTCGCCCTGGATACGCTCCAGCAGCGTCTGGATCGCCTCCAGCCGCTGCACTGGCGAGTCGATCGCCAGCAGGTCGATCTTGTCCTCTTCCATGAACGGCAGCAGGTACGCCAGCTGGTTGGCCAGCGACTGGCGCCCGTCCACCTCGCGCGGCATGTCCAGCGCCTCGACCATCGGGTGCTCGCCCAGGGCCACCAGCAGCGCCAGCAGGTCATCGTCCTGCTCGCCCAGCGGGCTGTCCGCCTGATCGACCAGCCACTGCACCTCACCGACCATCAACTGGTCCCTGAGCACGTCGGTCTGCTCCACCCTGAAGCGCCGCACACCTTCGACACGGATGCCCAGCAGGCCGTTGTCCTGCTGCACGAAGTCGCGTATCAGCGCCTCGCAGCCGAACTCAGCGATGCCTGCCGGAGCCTTCCCCACTTGATCGCCCTCAAGAATGCACACCACCCCGAAACCTTCGCCCTGCTTCATGCAGCGGCCGATCATGTCCAGGTAGCGCGCCTCGAAGATCTGCAAGTCGAGCAAGCAGCCGGGAAACAGCACGGTATTGAGGGGGAACAGCGGTAACGTCATCTCGACTCCTCAAGCCACCAGACTGACTGCCAGCGGCAGGAACACCGCCGTGGCCACGCCCATCAGGCTCATCGCCAGCGCGGCGAAAGCGCCGCATTCATCACTTTCCTGCAAGGCCGCCGAGGTGCCCACCGCGTGTGCGGTGACGCCCAGGGCCATACCCCGCGCCTCGGGGCTGAGCACACCACAGCGCGTCAGCAGGGCCGGGCCGAAGATGGCGCCGATCACCCCGGTGATCAGCACGAATACCGCCGCCAGTGCCGCTACGCCACCGATCTGCTCGGCCACCAGCATGGCGATGGGCGAGGTCACCGACTTGGGCGCCATGGTCATCAGGATCATGTGTTCGGCGCCGAACCACCAGCCTAGCGTCACGCAGGCCAAGGTGGCGAACACTCCCCCGATTACCAGCGTAGTAAAGATCGGCCAGAACAGTTGGCGGATACGCCGCAGGTTGAGATAGAGCGGGACCGCCAGGGCCACGGTGGCCGGTCCGAGGAGAATATTGAGGATTTCGGTGCTGCGCTTGTACTCGCTGTAGTCGATGCCACACGCCAGCAGCACACCGATCAGGACCAGCATCGACACCAATACCGGTTGCAGGAAGATCCAACGGGTGCGCTCGTAGCCGGCGAGCACCAGTTGGTAAACCCCAAGCGTGATACCAATCCCGAACAAGGGGTGGTGAATGACGGCTTGCAGTGCACCCTGCCAGTCGAGGCTCATGGCTGTTCCTCGTGCTTGCCGTGGCGATGGATCAGCTTCTGCATCAGTACGCCGACGAACACCAGGGTGACCAGACAGGAGATCACCAGCGCACCGGCAATGGCCCAGAAGTCGGCGGCGATGTCGCGGGCATAGACCATCACCCCGACGGCTGGCGGCACCAGCAGCAACGGCAGGTAACGCAGCAGGCTGCTGGCGGCCTCGTTGAGCGGGTTGCCAACTTCGCCGCGGATCATCAGGCAGGCCAGCAGCAACAGCAGGCCGATGATCGGGCCCGGCAACATGGGCAGTACCAGGTGATTGATCGCCGTGCCCAGCAACTGGAACACCACCAGCCAGGTCAATCCACGCAACAGCATAAGCATCTCCTTGGGGCATCGGGCGCCATTATAAGCACGCGTCCTGCCTGTATAAGGCGATATTCGCCGAAAAGGGAAGAACTTGACCGCAACGGTGCACCGTGGTGATCTTGCACCTTCGTACCAAAAGACAACCCGGAGAGTCGCGATGCCCTATGTACCTGTTGCAGAGCTTTCGCAGTACGTTGGAAAGGAACTGGGACGTTCCGAATGGCTGAAGATCGATCAGCAGCGCATCAACCTGTTCGCCGAGGCCACCGGCGATTTCCAGTTCATTCATGTCGATCCGGAGAAAGCCGCCAAGACCCCCTTCGGCTCCACCATCGCCCACGGCTTCCTCAGCCTGTCGCTGATTCCCAAGCTGATGGAAGACATCCTCGTGCTGCCCAAGGGCTTGAAGATGGTGGTCAACTATGGGCTGGACAGCGTGCGCTTCATCCAGCCGGTGAAAGTCGACAGCCGCGTGCGCCTGAAGGTGGACCTCACCGACGCGACCGAGAAGAAGCCCGGCCAGTGGCTGCTCAAGGCCACCGTCACCCTCGAGATCGAAGGCCAGGAAAAACCGGCCTACATCGCCGAGCCACTGTCGCTCTGCTTCGTCTGAGGCAGCGCCGGGGCCGTTCGGCGGCCCCGGCCACGGCTGTCTCACGCCCCGATTCTGCGGCATACTCGGCGCACCTTTGTGCTCGGATTACGCCATGCGCCCGCTGCTGCCCCTGACCCTGATCCTGCTGCTCGCTGCCTGCGGCGAAGGCGAACCGCTGTCGCCGCCGGACGCGCGCCTGCCCGACGGCGGGCGCTACCGGGGTGAGGTGGTCAATGGTCTGCTGCAGGGCGAAGGCCGCATCGACTATCCCAACGGCAGCTGGTATGCGGGCACATTCAAGGACGGTCAGTGGCATGGCCAGGGTGAGTGGCACGGCAGCAATGGCGAGGTCTATCGCGGGCAATTCGCCGCCGGGCTGTTCGAAGGCCTGGGCGACCTGACCACCCCTGGCAGCCACTATGCCGGCACCTTCAAGCATGGCCGGCGCGACGGCGAAGGCACCCTCAAGCAGCACGACCAGACCTACCGCGGCCAGTTCAAGGATGACCTGTACGACGGCGCCGGCCAGCTCGAACTGGCTGACGGCAGCCGCTACCAGGGCCTGTTCGCCAAAGGCAAGCCCAATGGCGCCGGAGTGCGCAGCGATGCCAGCGGCAACCAGTTCAGCGGCCACTTCATCAATGGTCAACTCGAAGGTGTCGGCACCTTCGACAGCGTCGAAGGCGAGCAGTACATCGGCGAATTCAAGGAGAACCGCCTCGAAGGCCGCGGCCGCTACGAAAACGCCGACGGCGATGTGTGGATCGGCGACTTCAAGGATGGTGCGCTCAGCGGCCAGGGCGAGTTGCTGGGCAGCGACGGCAGCCGCTACAAGGGCGGCTTCCAGGACTGGCGCTTCTCAGGCAAAGGCCATCTGCACCTGGCGGACGGCAGCCAGTACATTGGCGGCTTCGCCAACGACGTCTACCAGGGTAGCGGTCGGCTGATCCAAGCCGATGGCCGCGTCGAGGCCGGCCAGTGGATCAATGGCGTGCGCGTGCGCGACGACAAGGGCACGCTGCTGCCCGACCCGCTGGACCTTGCCCTGCTCAACCAGGGCAAGCTGCTCGACGAGGCCCTGGCCAAAGTACCGCGCTCGGCCCCACCCATCCAGCTGTACAGCCTGGTCCTGGCCGGCGATGGCCAGCAGAGCGTGTTCCTGCGCGAAGCCGATTATGTCAGCAACATGCTCAGGGTGCGTTTCGGCGCCCGCGGTCAGGTCACCCTGGTCAATCACCGCGACCACCTGGCCGACCGCCCGATGGCCACCCGCGAGAACCTCACCCGTGCCGCCCGTACACTGGCCGAACGCAGTGGCCCGGAAGATATCGTGTTCGTCTACCTGACCAGCCACGGCAGCCATGACCACCAACTGGTACTCGACCAGCCGCGCCTGCAACTGGCCGACCTGTCAGCCGACGAACTGGCCAACGCCCTCTCCCCCCTGAAAGATCGCGACAAGGTGATTGTCATCTCCGCCTGCTATTCAGGTGGCTACATCGCCCCGCTCAAGGATGAACGCACGCTGATCATGACGGCAGCGCGCCCTGACCGAGTCTCGTTCGGCTGCTCCGAAGAAGCCGACTTCACCTATTTCGGCGATGCCCTGTTCGCCCAGGCACTGAACCAGACCGACGACCTGAAACAAGCGTTTGAACTGGCGCGCAAAAGCGTTGCCGAACGGGAACGAAGGGAAGGTTTCGAGGCCTCCGAGCCGCAGATCTGGGCACCGCCACAGGTGCTCGCGCACTGGCAGCGTCTGCGTCGGCAACAAGCCGAGGAGGCCTTGAAGAACAAGGCCCAGCCAGCCGCGCCGGAGCAGGCAAAAAAGCCTGGAACCCGCTAAGCTGAGCTGTAACAAGGGAGAGACATCATGTACTTGACGCCTCAGCATGTCCTGCTTGCCGGAGCCACGGGTCTTACGGGTGAACACCTGCTCGACCGCCTGCTCAACGAACCCACCATCAGCCGTGTGCTGGCGCCTACCCGCAGGCCGCTGGCCGAGCATCCGCACCTGGAAAACCCGGTGGGTGACCCGGCGGTGTTTCTCCCGCAACTGGCCGGGCGCGTCGATATCGCCTTCTGCTGCCTGGGCACCACACTCAAGCAGGCCGGCTCCGAAACCGCCTTCCGTGCAGTCGACCTGGACATGGTCGTGGCCTTCAGCAAGCGCGCACGCGAGCTGGGCGCACGCCATCTGCTGGTGATCAGTGCGGTCGGTGCAGACCCTAAATCATCGATCTTCTACAACCGGGTCAAGGGCGAGATGGAAGAGGCGCTCAAGGCTCAGGACTGGCCGCAGTTGACCATCGTACGGCCGTCGCTGCTGCTGGGCGAACGGCTCGAACCACGGCTGGCCGAGCGACTGGCCGGGCCATTCGCCCGGCTGATTCCCGGCAAGTACAAAGGTATCGAGGCCTGCACCCTGGCCCGGGCGCTGTGGCGACTGGCACTGGAGGAAGAGGACGGGATCCGCGTGGTCGAGTCTGACGAGTTGCGCAAGCTGGGCAAGAAATAGCAATACCTTCCAAGGCCTCTTCGCGGGTAAACCCGCGAAAGGGCCGTTACAGGCCGCCACTGGCGTTGAACCCAACCCCCAGCGCCGTCAGCACCGATAGCGGCAGCAGCAGTGTATCGAGCAACATGCTCCCGGGCAGATCCAGCGCAGGATAGCCCGGTGCCTTGGCCCCGAAGCGATCCTCAGGGCAGCACCCGCCATTCATCACATACAGGTCCAGCCGAGTGCCGGCATACACCACTGGCGCCCCCGGCTGGTTGGCATCCAGCGTTCGCACTGTCGCGCAACCACTCAGGCAGCCCAGCAGCAGCAAGCCTGTCAGCACGCGCTTCAATCATCGACCCCGTAATGATGCTCGCCCCAGCGCGGCAACATGTCCTGGGGGATGTTCAGCAGGTTGAGCACTCGCGCGACAACGAAGTCCACCAGGTCATCGATGGTCTGCGGCTGGTGATAGAAGCCCGGCGCCGCCGGCAGGATCACCGCGCCCATCTGCGAGAGCTTGAGCATGTTCTCCAGGTGGATGGTGGAGAACGGCGCTTCACGCGGCACCAGGATCAGTTGCCGGCGCTCCTTGAGCGTCACGTCCGCCGCCCGCTCGATCAAGTTGTTGCAAGCACCCGTGGCGATTGCCGACAACGTGCCGGTCGAACAGGGCACCACCACCATCGCCGCAGGTGCGCCGGAGCCCGAGGCCACCGGCGACATCCAGTCTTCCTTGCCATACACGCGGATCTGCCCATCGGCAGCGCCGGTGTATTCGGTCAGGAAGGCCTGCATCGCCTGCGGCTTGGGCGGCAGCACCACGTCGGTTTCGGTGGACATCACCAACTGCGCGGCCTTGGAGATGAGGAAGTGCACCTCACGGTCCTCACGCACCAGGCAATCGAGCAGGCGCAGGCCGTATTGCGCCCCCGAGGCGCCGGTCATCGCCAGGGTGATGCGCTCCGGGCCGCTCACTTCAGGGCCTCGGCCAGCTTGCCGTGCAGACCGCCGAAGCCGCCATTGCTCATGATCACCACATGGGTGCCCGGACGTGCCTGGCCCTTGATCCGCTCGATGATCGCCTCGAGGCTGTCGGCCACCACACTCGGCACCGAGCACTGCGCTGCCGTGGCGGCCAGGTCCCAGCCCAGGTTGGCCGGGGCGTACCAGATCACTTGGTCGGCGTCGTTGACACTTTCCGGCAGGCCATCACGGTGGGCGCCCAGTTTCATGGAGTTGGAGCGCGGCTCGATCACCGCAATCACCGGTGCCTCGCCCACACGCTTGCGCAGGCCATCGAGGGTGGTGGCGATGGCGGTGGGGTGGTGGGCGAAATCGTCGTAGATGGTCACACCCTGCACCTCGGCGATCTTCTCCATGCGCCGCTTGACGCTCTTGAAGGCGCTGAGGCCATCGATGCCCATGGCCGGCACCACGCCGACATGGCGCGCGGCGGCGAGCGTGGCCAGGGCATTGGCGACGTTGTGCTGGCCAGTCAAGGCCCAGTCCACCACCCCTTGTGCCTCACCGTCGAACAGCACTTCGAAGCGCGAACCGTCCGGACTCAGCAGGCGCGCCTGCCACTGGCCACCTTCGCCAGTGGTTTGCACCGGAGTCCAGCAGCCCATGCCGATGACCCGCTCGAGCGCCTGCTCGGTGGTCGGGTGGATGACCAGCCCCTCACTCGGAATGGTCCGAACCAGATGGTGGAACTGCCGCTCGATGGACGCCAGATCCGGGAAGATATCCGCATGATCGAACTCAAGGTTGTTGAGGATCGCGGTGCGCGGGTGGTAATGCACGAACTTCGAACGCTTATCGAAGAAGGCGCTGTCGTATTCGTCGGCCTCGACCACGAAGAACGGCGTGCCGCCCAGGCGCGCCGAGACCGAGAAGTTCTGCGGCACGCCGCCGATCAGGAAGCCCGGGCTCATGCCCGCATGCTCCAGTACCCAGGCCAGCATGCTGCTGGTGGTGGTCTTGCCATGGGTACCGGCCACGGCCAGCACCCAGCGGCCCTGCAGCACATGGTCGGCCAGCCACTGCGGGCCGGAGACATAAGGCAGGCCTTTGTTCAGCGAGTATTCCACGGCAGGGTTGCCACGCGACATGGCGTTGCCGATGACCACAAGGTCAGGAGCCGGCTCCAGCTGGGCCGGATCGTAGCCTTGGGTGAGCTCGATGCCCTGAGCCTCGAGCTGAGTGCTCATCGGCGGATAGACGTTGGCGTCGGAACCGGTGACGCGATGGCCGAGCTCCTTGGCGAGCACCGCCAGCGAACCCATGAAAGTGCCGCAAATACCGAGAATGTGAATGTGCATGATCGACCTCGCAAAACATCGAGGCAGGGTAGCCCAGGGCGAGGGAAATCGCACCCGCTGTTTCGCTCAACTGGCCCTGGCGATACCGTGTTTGCGCAGTTTTCGATACAAGGTATTGCGGCTGATGCCCAAGTGTTCAGCGACGCGGGTCATGTGCCAGCGGTTTGCCTCCAGTACCTTCAACAGTGCATCGCGCTCGGCACTTTCCAGCGGTGCACGATCATTTCTATAGGAGCGGGCTTGTCCCGCGATGGCGTCAGCACAGTCAACATCGCTGCCCCCGCTTGAGCCAGCGCGGGGCAATCCCATTCCCACAACAGTCTGGGGAAGGTCAGACAACTCGATGCGCTGACCATCGCACAACGCCACCAAGGTGCGCAGCACATTGCGCATCTGCCGTACGTTCCCCGGCCAAGCAAAGCCCAACAACGCCTCACGCGCCTCGGGCGAGATATCGATGGCCTGCCCTTCGGCCTCCTGACTCAGCAGGAAATCCAGCAACTGAGCCTTGTCGCTGCGCTCACGCACCGCTGGCAGCGCAACTTCCAGCCCATTGAGCCGGTAATACAGATCCTCACGGAACGCCCCCTGCGCCACCCGCTCCAGCAGATCCCGGTGAGTGGCGCTGACGATGCGCAGGTCCACCGCCTGCGGCTCACCCCCGATCGGCACCACCTGACGCTCCTCCAGCACTCGCAGCAGGCGGGTCTGCAGGGCCAGCGGCATGTCGCCGATCTCGTCCAGCATCAAGGTGCCACCATCCGCTTGCAGCAGCTTGCCGCGCATCCCTTCCTTGCGCGCCCCGGTGAAACTGCCGCCGCGATAGCCGAACAGTTCACTCTCGATCAGGCTTTCCGGAATCGATGCGCAGTTGATCGCCACGAACGGCTTGGCGCTACGTTCGCTGGCCTGGTGCACGGCCTGGGCAAACGCCTCCTTGCCGCAACCGGTTTCGCCACGCAGCAATAATGGTACGTCGCGCTGGTAAACCCGCAACGCACGATGAAAATCCCGTTGCAGGGCCGGGTCGAGCAGGCAGATGCCAGGCTCGGCACGCGGGGTGGCCAGCGGCAAGGACGCTGGCACCGACCACACCGGCTTGTGCGCCTGCCCGCGCACGCTGGCAAAGACCTGACGCCCGTCATGGGTACGCAGCGGCCAGGCCGCGCTGCCTTGCGTCGTGGCGCGGCTGAACAGCTCGTCGTGACTGCAGGCGAAGAAGCGCCCGACCGACTTGCCCAGCACCCCGCCACGAATGCTGCCCAACAGGTTCAGCGCGCTCTGGTTGACCGCACAGACCCGGCCATCGCCGTCAAAGGCCAGCAGCCCCTCGCTGAACAGCCCGACCGACTCGGCCTGCAGATGAAAGCGCAACAACCAGTGATGCTCGAAGTGCCGCAGGAAATAGCAACTCTCGATCATCTTCGCCGAGAGGTTGACCAGCGCCATGGTATGGAACTGGCTCTGGCGCGAGACATCCGGGCGCGCCGAGGATACATCTAGCACGGCCAGCAGCTCGCCGTGCGGATCGAACACCGGGCTGGCCGAGCAGGTCAGCCCGGTATGGCGGCCACGAAAGTGTTCGTCCTGGTGAATGGTCAGGGCCTGGCGCTCGACCAGGCAGGTGCCGATGCCATTGGTGCCCTCGCGCGCCTCGCTCCAGTCTGCACCGAGCCACAGCCCGGCACGCTCGAAGATCCGTCGCTCGCTGGGCGCGGTGACGCAGTTGAGGATCACGCCGCGGGCATCGGTAAGCAGCACCGCGTGGCCCGAACCGGACAACTGCTGATGCAGGCTGTTCATCTCGCCATCGGCGATCTGCAGCACCTGCTGCAGGCGCTCGCGACTCTCCAGCAGGCGCCCGTGCTCGAGCACCACCGGAGCCTGGGCCAGCGCAGGGTCGAGGTGATAGTCCTCGAGGCAACGCAGCCAGGAGCGCGCGATGGACGGGTCGCTGGCCGGGCCGTGGGGCTGCCCGCGAGCGACCGTGAGTACCTGCTGGGCATGGCGACTGAAAGCGTTGCTCTGCATTTTTGTTGTTCTCCGCAGATGAAGCGTCCCGCCAGCATCCTCCTCCCGGGAACGCTTTGCAATGACGGCCCGACCGTCGAGTCAGCGGCGTCTCGCCAATGGCACAAAGTGTCACCCTGCCTGTACCGCACTCGGCACAACACCCGCTCGAAGTCGCTCGACAACTGATCCAAGTCATTGATTGCAAAGGGCCGCAAAGCACTGGCCCGACCTTTGCTCTACGCTTTCCAACTCCCCAACAAACACAATAGCCAGGAGACACACCATGCGTTACGCACATCCCGGTACCGAGGGCGCCAAGGTCTCGTTCAAGAGCCGCTACGGCAACTACATCGGCGGCGAGTTCGTAGCTCCGGTCAAAGGGCAATACTTCGAGAACACCTCGCCGGTGAATGGCAAGCTGATCGCAGAATTCCCCCGCTCCACTGCCGAAGACATCGACAAAGCCCTGGATGCCGCCCACGCCGCCGCCGACGCCTGGGGCCGTACCAGCGTGCAGGACCGCTCCAACGTTCTGCTGAAGATCGCCGACCGCATCGAGCAGAACCTCGAAGTGCTGGCCATCACCGAAACCTGGGACAACGGCAAACCGATCCGCGAGACCCTCAACGCCGACATCCCGCTGGCGGTCGACCATTTCCGCTATTTCGCCGGCTGCATTCGCGCCCAGGAAGGCGGCGCCGCCGAGATCAACGAAAACACTGTCGCCTACCACATCCACGAACCGCTGGGCGTGGTCGGCCAGATCATCCCGTGGAACTTCCCGCTGCTGATGGCCGCCTGGAAGCTCGCCCCGGCCCTGGCCGCCGGCAACTGCGTGGTGCTCAAGCCCGCCGAGCAGACCCCGCTGGGCATCACCGTACTGCTCGAACTGATCGGCGACCTGCTGCCCAAGGGCGTGCTCAACGTGGTGCAGGGCTACGGCCGCGAAGCCGGTGAAGCGCTGGCCACCAGCAAGCGCATCGCCAAGATCGCCTTCACCGGCTCCACCCCGGTGGGCTCGCACATCATGAAATGCGCCGCCGAGAACATCATCCCGTCCACCGTGGAGCTGGGCGGCAAGTCGCCGAACGTCTACTTCGAAGACATCATGCAAGCCGAGCCGACCTTCATCGAGAAGGCCGCCGAAGGCATGGTCCTGGCCTTCTTCAACCAGGGCGAGGTGTGCACCTGCCCGTCCCGTGCCCTGGTGCAGGAGTCGATCTACCCGCAGTTCATGGAAGTGGTGATGAAGAAGGTGCTGCAGATCAAGCGCGGCGACCCACTGGACACCGATACCATGGTCGGCGCGCAGGCCTCGCAGCAGCAGTTCGAGAAGATCCAGTCCTACCTCAAGATTGCCCAGGAAGAGGGCGCCGAGCTGCTGACAGGCGGCAAGGTAGAGCAACTCGATGGCTCGCTGGCCACCGGCTATTACATCCAGCCGACCCTGCTCAAGGGCAACAACAAGATGCGTGTGTTCCAGGAGGAAATCTTCGGCCCGGTGGTCAGCGTCACCACCTTCAAGGATGAAGCCGAAGCCCTGGCGATCGCCAACGACACCGAGTTCGGCCTGGGTGCCGGCGTCTGGACCCGCGACATCAACCGCGCCTACCGCATGGGCCGGGGCATCAAGGCCGGCCGCGTGTGGACCAACTGCTACCACCTGTACCCGGCGCATGCCGCGTTCGGTGGCTACAAGAAGTCCGGCGTCGGCCGTGAAACCCACAAGATGATGCTCGACCACTACCAGCAGACCAAGAACCTGCTGGTGAGCTACGACATCAATCCGCTGGGCTTCTTCTAAACCGAGGTGCGCCCTTCGCGGGCACGTCGCAGCGGCGAACCGCCGCTGCGACTTGCCCGCGAAGAGGCCCGACCTGCATCCACCAGATTTCAGGCCGGTTGGCGCGCTCCAACCGCTCTGGCTCGCTTCCTGCAACACAATCACCAAGGTCCGGAACCCCTTCCGGCCCGCAAAAAAACAACAGGTGAATCCATGCCAAGCGATCAATCCGCCGGCACGCCGGCAAGCTCCTCCGTAGATTTCGAGAAAGTCGGCTCCGACTATTTCCAGCAGCGTGAACTGAAAAAAGGCGCCGCAGGCTGGGTCCTGCTGGTGGGCCTAGGCGTGGCCTACGTGATTTCCGGCGACTACGCCGGCTGGAACTTCGGCCTCGCCCAGGGTGGCTGGGGCGGCATGTTCCTGGCCACGCTGCTGATGGCCACCATGTACCTGTGCATGTGCTTCTCGCTGGCCGAACTGTCCTCGATGATCCCCACCGCTGGCGGTGGCTACGGCTTCGCCCGCAGCGCGTTCGGGCCCTGGGGCGGCTTTCTCACCGGCACGGCGATCCTCATCGAATACGCCATCGCCCCCGCCGCCATCGCCGTGTTCATCGGCGCCTACTGCCAATCGCTGTTCGGCATCGGCGGCTGGATGATCTACCTGGCGTTCTACATCGTCTTCATCGGCATCCACATCTTCGGGGTCGGCGAGGCGCTGAAGCTGATGTTCATCATCACCGCCGTCGCTGCGATTGCACTGGCGGTGTTCCTGATCGGCATGGTGCCCCATTTTGATGCAGCCAACCTGTTCGACATCGCCAAGACCGACGCCGTCGGCGCCAGCAGCTTCCTGCCATTCGGCTATGTCGGCATCTGGGCGGCGATCCCCTATGCGATCTGGTTCTTCCTCGCCGTCGAAGGCGTGCCCCTGGCCGCAGAAGAGACCAAAAACCCCAAGCGCGACCTGCCCCGCGGCCTGATCGGCGCGATGCTGGTGCTGCTGGCCTTCGCCCTGCTGATCCTGGTGGTCGGCCCCGGCGGCGCCGGCTCCGAAGCGCTCAAGGCTTCGGGCAACCCGCTGGTCGAGGCACTGTCGAAGGCGTACGGCGGCTCGACCTGGATGGGCGGCTTCGTCAACCTGGTCGGCCTGGCCGGGCTGATCGCCAGCTTCTTCTCGATCATCTACGCCTATTCGCGGCAGATCTTCGCGCTTTCGCGCGCGGGCTACCTGCCGCGCAAGCTCTCGCAAACCAACAAGAGCAAGGCGCCGGTACTGGCCCTGGTGATCCCCGGCATCATCGGTTTCGCCCTGTCGCTGACTGGCCAGGGTGACCTGCTGATCCTGGTCGCGGTGTTCGGTGCCACCCTGTCCTACGTGCTGATGATGGCCGCGCACATCACCCTGCGCATCCGTCGGCCGAAGATGGAGCGCCCGTACCGTACCCCCGGCGGCATCTTCACCTCGGGCGTGGCCCTGGTGCTGGCCTGCATCGCCGTGGTCGCCGGCTTCCTGGTCGACCCACGCGTGGTGATTGGCGCTGCCGTGATCTATGCGGTATTAATTGCCTACTTTGCTTTCTACAGTCGTCACCATCTGGTGGCCGGGACGCCGGAAGAGGAATTCGCCGCGATCCAGAAGGCCGAAGAGGCCTTGCACTGATCGCCGACTTACGCCGCAGGCCAGCCCTGCGGCGCTCTGGAGATTCTGTATGGCAAGTTTCGTACACACGGTAGGCAATCTGGTCTACCGCTTCGACAGCCTCAAGGAAGTCATGGCCAAGGCCAGCCCGGCGCGTTCGGGCGACTTCCTGGCCGGCGTCGCCGCCGCCAACGACGGCGAACGGGTCGCCGCGCAGATGGCCCTGGCCAACATCCCGCTCAGTCACTTTCTCAGCGAAGCGCTGATCCCCTACGAACAGGACGAGATCACCCGGCTGATCATCGACACCCATGACGCCGCCGCGTTCGCCCCGGTCAGCCACCTCACCGTCGGCGGCCTGCGTGACTGGCTGCTCAGCGAAGCGGCCGACGAAGCCAGCCTGCGCGCCCTGGCCCCCGGCCTGACGCCGGAAATGGCCGCCGCCGTGTCGAAGATCATGCGCGTCCAGGACCTGGTGCTGGTGGCACAGAAGATCCGCGTGGTCACCGCGTTTCGCGGCACCATGGGCCTGCGCGGGCGGCTGTCGACCCGTCTGCAGCCCAACCACCCCACCGACGAGCCCGCCGGCATCGCCGCCAGCATCCTCGACGGCCTGCTGTACGGCAACGGCGACGCCATGATCGGCATCAACCCGGCGACCGACAGCATCGCCTCGATCTGCGCACTGCTGGAAATGCTCGACGCGATCATCCAGCGCTACGACATTCCCACCCAGGCCTGCGTGCTCACCCACGTCACCACCTCGATCGAGGCGATCAACCGCGGCGTGCCGCTGGACCTGGTGTTCCAGTCCATCGCCGGCACCGAGGCCGCCAACGCTGGCTTCGGCATCAACCTCAACGTACTCCAGGAAGGCTACGAGGCAGGGCTATCGCTCAAGCGCGGCACCCTCGGGCAGAACCTCATGTACTTCGAGACCGGCCAGGGCAGCGCGCTGTCGGCCAACGCCCACCACGGCGTCGATCAACAAACCTGCGAGACCCGCGCCTACGCCGTGGCGCGGCATTTCAAGCCATTCCTGGTCAACACCGTGGTCGGCTTCATCGGCCCGGAGTACCTGTACAACGGCAAGCAGATCATCCGCGCCGGCCTGGAAGACCACTTCTGCGGCAAGCTGCTCGGCGTGCCGATGGGTTGCGACATCTGCTACACCAACCACGCCGAAGCCGACCAGGATGACATGGACACCTTGCTGACCCTGCTCGGTGTCGCCGGGATCAACTTCATCATGGGCATCCCTGGCTCCGACGACATCATGCTCAACTACCAGACCACCTCGTTCCACGACGCGCTTTACGCGCGCCAGACGCTCGGCCTGAAACCCGGCCCGGAATTCGAGGCCTGGCTGGAACGCACCGGCATCTTCACCCAGGCCGACGGCCGGGTACGCTTCGGCGACAACCTGCCTCCGGCCTTCCGCCACGCGTTGGCGCAGCTCGCATAGGGACGACCATGGACCGACCTACCCCCACGCATGACAACCCCTGGCTGGCCCTGCGCAACCTGACGCCCGCGCGCATCGCCCTGGGCCGTACCGGTACCAGCCTGCCGACCGGGGCGCAGCTGGATTTCCAGTTCGCCCACGCCCAGGCCCGCGATGCGGTGCACCTGCCCTTCGACCATGCCGGCCTGCGCCAGCAACTGAGCGACCGTGGCCGTGACAGCCTGTTGCTGCACAGCGCCGCCGCCGATCGTCACCAGTATCTGCAGCGTCCCGACCTTGGGCGTCGCCTGAGCGACGACTCGGCACTGAAACTGCGTGAACACGCCCAGGCCAACCCGGGCGGCGTCGATCTGGCAATCGTGGTGGCCGACGGCCTCTCGGCATTGGCCGTGCATCGCCACACGCTGCCCTTGCTGAGCCGCTTCGAGGAACAGGCCGCCGCCGATGGCTGGAGCAGCGCCCCGGTGATCCTGGTGGAACAGGGCCGAGTCGCGGTGGCCGACGAAGTCGGCGAGCTGCTCGGTGCGCGGATGACCGTGATGCTGATCGGCGAACGCCCTGGCCTGAGCTCGCCCGACAGCCTGGGCCTGTACTTCACCTACGCCCCGAAAGTGGGCCTGACCGACGCCTACCGCAACTGCATCTCCAACGTGCGCCTGGAAGGCCTGAGCTACGGCATGGCCGCGCATCGCCTGCTGTACCTGATGCGCGAGGCCTGTCGCCGACAGCTTTCAGGGGTGAACCTGAAGGATGAAGCCGAGGTCCACAGCATCGACAGCGAAAACTCGTCCAGCAAATGCGGAAACTTCCTGCTCGGTGAAGGGTAGAAAACATGTAACCCAAGGCGGATTGCGCTTCTAGGCTGCCTTGGGGCAGCATGCCGGTACGAGGCAGCTTGCATCCCCCCGTTCCCACATGGACTCTGAGGCCTGCTCATGCGCATCATCAAGGCAACCCTGGAACACCTCGACCTGCTCACCCCGCTGTTCGTCACCTATCGCGAGTTCTATGGGCAACTGCCCTACCCGGACACCTCGCGCAGTTTTCTCGAGAAGCGCCTGAAACGCGGTGAATCGGTGATCTACCTGGCCCTGCCGGATGACGACAACAGCAAGCTGCTGGGTTTCTGCCAGCTCTACCCGAGTTTTTCCTCGCTGTCGCTCAAACGTGTGTGGATCCTCAACGATATCTACGTTGCCGAGGATTCCCGACGCATGCTGGTGGCCGACCACCTGATGCGCGAAGCCAAGAAGATGGCGAAGGAAACCAACGCCGTGCGCATGCGAGTCTCCACCAGCAGCGACAACGAGGTAGCGATGAAGACCTACGAGTCCATGGGCTTTCGCAAGGATACCGAGTTCGAGAACTACGTCCTGCCGATCAGCCAGGATTGACCGATCGGGCTCATCTGAAATTGCTTGACGTGCCTCCTATTGCAAGCAACAGTCCTGTTCAGATCTGAAGGCCAGTGCCGTCCACCCTGCGGGGGACGGCTCGCGCCGCCCCGTAACCCCCCGCTACAAACTCCCCGGGCATCTTCACGACTTCGCCGTATAATGCCCCATTCGTCATGTGTGAAAAGTTACCCATCCACCGGTGAACATGCCCACGCAAAATGACGTCGTCCGTCATCGCGCGCCCGTGGAAGCGGGTCAAGACAACAGGTGCTGTACATGGAATTCAACCCGCTGGACCTTATCCTGCATCTCGATGCCTACCTCGACCTGCTGGTGACCAACTATGGTCCCTGGATCTACGCCATCCTGTTCGCGGTGATCTTCTGCGAGACCGGCCTTGTGGTCATGCCCTTCCTGCCGGGCGATTCGCTGCTGTTCATCGCCGGCGCCGTGGCCGCGGGCGGAGGCATGGATCCGGTACTGCTCGCCGGCCTGCTGATGGTCGCCGCGATCCTCGGCGACAGCACCAACTACGTGATCGGACGAACGGCCGGGGAACGCCTGTTCCGCAACCCGAACTCGAAGATCTTCCGCCGCGACTACCTGCAGCGCACCCACGAATTCTACGAACGCCACGGCGGCAAGACCGTCACCCTTGCCCGCTTCCTGCCCATCCTGCGCACCTTCGCCCCGTTCGTCGCCGGCATTGCCCACATGCACTACCCGCGTTTCCTCGGTTTCAGCGTCGCCGGCACCCTGCTGTGGGTTGGCGGCCTGGTCACCCTGGGCTACTTCTTCGGTAACGTGCCTTTCATCAAGCAGCACCTGTCGCTGATGGTCGTGGCCATCATCGTCCTGTCGCTGGTGCCGATGATCCTGGGCCTGCTGCGTGGCCGACTTGGCCGTACCGCCAAGGCCCACTGACCGTCCATGTGGTCGTTCAGCGCCTGGCGGCGCAAGCGCACCCTGGCGCGCTACCAGGTCGATCAAGCGCTGTGGCAGGCGATCCGTGACCGCCTGCCCCTGCTCGACGGCATCAGCGACGAGGAAGACCGCTGGCTGCGCGAGGCCAGCGTGCTGTTTCTCTACGACAAGCACCTCACCACCCTGCCCGGCGTCGAGCTGGGCGACGAACAGCGCCTGTTTCTCGCTGCCCAGGCCCAGCTTCCACTGCTGCACCTGGGCGAGCTGAACTGGTACCAGGGCTTTCACGAGATCATCCTCTACCCCGACGACTTCAAGAGCCCCCAGCGCCACCGCGATGCCAGTGGTGTCGAGCATGTGTGGGACGGCGAACACAGCGGCGAGGCCTGGCAGCAGGGCCCGGTGATCATGGCCTGGGCCGGCGTCGAGGCCAGCGGCGGTTGGGAAGCCTACAACCTGGTGATCCACGAGCTGGCGCACAAGCTCGACATGCTCAACGGCGACGCCAACGGCCTGCCGCCCCTGCACCCGGGCATGGACGTCAATGCCTGGGCCCACGCCATGCAGCAGGCCTACGACGACCTCAACCGCCAGCTCGACGCCAACCCTGACCTGGAAACGGCCATCGATCCCTACGCTGCGGAAAATCCGGCCGAATTCTTCGCCGTGACCAGTGAATACTTCTTCAGTGCTCCAGACCTGTTGCACGAGAGTTATCCACAGGTGTACCGGCAATTGTCGCTGTTCTATCGCCAGGACCCGCTGGCCCGCCTGACACGCCTGCAGGCCGAACACCCGCAGTACCGCGACGCCCCCTCCTGATACGCCCGCACATCAGGCCGACCGTGGCATGCGCTGGCGGAATGTGCCTATAATCGCCCCCACTTTTTTGGTCAATCACGGGGGCAAAGCCCAATGAGCTACAGCAAGATTCCTGCGGGCAAGGACCTGCCGAACGACATCTACGTCGCCATCGAGATCCCTGCCAACCACGCGCCGATCAAATACGAGATCGACAAGGACAGCGATACCCTGTTCGTCGACCGTTTCATGGCGACCCCGATGTTCTACCCAGCCAACTACGGCTTCATCCCCAACACCCTGGCCGACGACGGTGATCCGCTGGACGTGCTGGTCGTCACCCCGTACCCGGTCGCTCCAGGCTCGGTGATCCGCGCCCGTCCGGTCGGCGTACTGAACATGACCGACGACGGCGGCGGCGACGCCAAGGTCATCGCCGTACCGCACGACAAGCTGTCGCAGCTGTACGTCGACGTGAAAGAGTACACCGACCTGCCGGCTCTGCTGATCCAGCAGATCGAGCACTTCTTCGCCAACTACAAGGATCTGGAGAAGGGCAAGTGGGTCAAGATCGAAGGCTGGGAAGGCGCTGACGCCGCCCGCGCCGCGATCACCAAGTCGGTTGCCGCCTACAAGGGCTGATGACTGCCTTGCCATGAAAAGCCCGGCCATCTGTGCCGGGCTTTTTTATGCCTCTCGGATACAGACACCGTTTTCTTGCAGGGTCATCAAATGTCTCATCCAAAAATAAAAGAGAAATCCCACATCACCCTGCAAAAGCAGCCGACAACAGCCTCAGATTCCCACCCTTAGCATAAACACCCTGTTTATTTTCTCTCCTCGCACCACAATCTAGACTCGCCGCCATGAACAATTCCGGTGACCGTCTCAAGACACTCCTGCAGGAATGTGGCCTGACCCCTTCCGACTTCGCCGCCCAGCGCAATGTCACACCCCAGCACGTGAACAACTGGTTCAAACGGGGTATTCCCCTGGCGCGCCTGGACGAAATCGCCGACCTGTTCTGCGTCTATCGCCACTGGCTGCGCAGCGGCGAAGGCCCCAAGCACCCGAGCCCGATCCTGCGCCCCGGCCTGCCACAGCCCGAAACCGCGCCCCCTGGTCATGGCGGCAGGCAGATCTGCGTCGATTTCCACCGCCTGCTCGACGGCCAGCTCATATCGGATCCGGAGCGCCACCTGCTGGTGTCGGCGCAGGCATTGGAGACGCTCGGCATCCTCCCGGAAAACGCCATTTGCCTGGACATGCCAGACGCCAACATGGCACCGCTGATCCCCATTGGCGCCGCCCTGGCCATCGACCGCAGCCTGACCCGCGTGGTCGACGGGCAGACCTACGCGCTGATGCACGAGGGCCGGTTGCGGGTGCACAGCCTCAGCCTGAACCATAACGGCACGCTGTGCCTGCACAGCCACGACCGACGCAACTACGCCGTCGAGCGCTATACCCCGGCCCAACGCCACGCCCAGGGCATGCAGGTACTGGGGTGGGTATTCTGGTGGTCGTGGTTCAGCCGTCAGCGGCCCGTATGAAACACCCGGTGCCAATTTTCGCTGGGCATCCCTGGCGAGCCCTAGTATGCTACGCGGCACATTTAGCCGAGGGTCGGCAAAAGCCGCATCCCAGAGCACCTGACGACGCCCCACACGGCCGTTTGTCATCTTTTTCAGGCCTCGATGGCCAACCTGTTAAGGCGGTTGCGGCTTACCAAAAATTAGCCAAGCCCGTCCCCGAGAGCCGGCCACAAGCCGGCTTTTTACTGCCCGAAATCCAGCGCGCAATCCTTGCCCTTCGCGTTGTCTGCTACGCGGGTAGACTCGCTACCACGGCCCTGCCCCTGCTCAGGCGCAGCGCGTGACCAGTAGCCGTTCGCCGCGCAGTGTCACCTTCATATCCCCTTTCCCGTCAGCGTCCAGCAGACAGTCGGCAATCGCCGGCTCCAGCATCACCCGCACGCGTCGCCCAAGGGCCCTGGCCCCGAAACGTACGTCGTACCCAGCGATCAGCCAGGCCCGCGCCGACTCGTCCAACTGCACGCGGCGCTGAGGCCCCAGGCGCTGCGCCAGCCTGGCCAACTCGATATCCAGCAACGCTTCCAGCCAACGCCCTTCGATGCGCTCGAACATGAGGATGCGGTCGATGCGATTGAGAAACTCCGGTTCGAAACGCTGGTGCAGCGCGCGCTCGAGCACCTGCGCCTCGGACTCGCCGAACAGCGCCAGCCATCGCCGCCATCCCCGACGCATCCGCCGCCCGGCCTCACGCGCCCCCACGTTGCTGGTCATGAAAATCAGGCTGTTGCGAAAGTCCAGGGTGCGGGTGCCGCCCGCCAGGGTCAGGCGGCCGCTTTCGAGGATGCCCAGCAGGCTGCGCAGCACTTGGTCGCTGGCTTTTTCCAATTCATCGAACAACACGATGCCAGGGCGGCTGTAGCTGCCGGCAATCAGTGTCTCGTCGAACAGGCTGATGCCTTCCTTGCTGCCCACGTAGCCCGGCGGCGCCCCGGTCAACGACGCGGCGTAATGCTCCTGGGCCAGGGTCTGCATGTCGATGCGACACAACGCGTCGGGGCGGCCATGGATGGCCTGGGCGAGCAGGCGCACGATCTCGGTCTTGCCGACCCCGGTCGGGCCCATGAACAGGTTCACGCCGAGCGGGCGCCCAGGGTCGCTGATGTCGGCCTTGAGCACCTTGAGCTGCGCCTCCACGGCCGCGAGCGCCACCTCCTGGCCGACGATACGCTGGCGCAGCAGGCTCATCACCTGCTGCGGCTCGAACACGAAACGCGATACCGGCGCACACGCCTGCAGAGACGACATGCCTCAACCCACGCTGCGTTCTTGGCCTTCGTGGGGCAACTGCCCCACCGGGCAATCGGCTACGCCGACCGTACGCCGGGTGATGCGCTCGACATTCTCCTGGGCTTTCTGCGCATCCAGTACCCAGGTGCGGTAGAACTCGAAGGGACAGTCGGCCACGCCCTTGTCGCCGTCGCCAGAGTCGAACACCCCGGTGTAGCCGCGGTGCAGCAACTTGAACAGGTGGTTCTGCGACTGGTCGTTGGCACGCGCATCGCGGATCTGCGAGATCGACAACTGGGCGTACTGGATACCCATCTCCTCTTCACCACACTCCCCCAGGGTACGGCCATCGAAGCCGATGATCGCCGAATGGCCAAAGTACGAGTACACGCCATCGAACCCCGCGGCGTTGGCCACCGCGACGTAGCAGTTGTTGGCCCAGGCCATGCTCTTGGACATCTGCACCTGCTGCTCCTTGGCCGGGTACATGTAGCCCTGGCAGCGCACGATCAGTTCGGCACCCTTCATCGCGCAATCGCGCCAGATCTCCGGATAGTTGCCGTCGTCGCAGATGATCAGGCTGATCTTCATGCCCTTGGGGCCGTCGCAGACGTAGGTGCGATCGCCCGGGTACCAGCCCTCGATGGGGCACCAGGGGATGCACTTGCGATAGCGCTGGACGATCTGCCCCTGGTTGTCGATCAGCACCAGGGTGTTGTACGGCGCCTTGTGCGGGTGTTCCTCGTGACGCTCGCCGGTCAGGGAAAACACCCCCCAGGTGTTGGCTTCGCGGCAGGCCGCCGAGAAGATCGCAGTTTCCTCGCCCGGTATGCTCGCGGCAGTGGCCATCATCTCGTCGTGGTCGTAGAGGATGCCCATGGTGCTGTACTCGGGGAAGACCACCAGGTCCATGCCTGGCAACCCCTGTTTCATGCCCTTGATCATTTCGCCAATCTTGCGGGCGTTATCGATGACTTCGGCCTTGCTGTGCAGGCGCGGCATCTTGTAGTTCACGACAGCAACGCCGACGGTGTCGGGGCTGCTGGAAATATCGCCGTGGCGCATGAAAACGAACCTCGCTCAGTGGCTGATCATCCAGGGCCGCGGCCCGGTCTTGCTCTTGAGGCCGAGTGGGTTGGCCTTGGTCGGCTCCACCGCCTTGCTTGGCGAACAACAACCACAGCCGGCCGGATGGCGCCGCTGCTGGTACTCGGCGACGGTCTGCGGCGCATGGGCGCTGCGTTCGTTGGTGGCGATGGCCTGGCGCTGGCTGGCGGACAGGGTGGCCAGTGCCGGCGCCGACACCTGCAATCCGCCGGCGGCCGTGCCGCAATACGGGCACTGGCACGGCTCGTGGCGCTGGGCGATCGGTCGCAGCATGCTGAAGGTGCCGCACGCGGGGCAGGCATATTCGTAGGTCGGCATGGCGGCGCCTCCTTACAGGTCCGGGGCGATCGGCAGATCGACGCTGCCGTCCAGGTGCCTGGTCGGGCCGCTGGCGCTGGGATTGATGTCGAAATCGAAGATCTCGGTCGGCAGCCACAGGGTGGCGCAGGCGTTGGGGATGTCCACCACGCCGCTGATGTGCCCCTGCACCGGCGCCGAGCCCAGCAAGGCGTAGCCCTGGGCCGGGGAATAGCCGAACTTGGTCAGGTAATTGATGGCGTTCAGGCAAGCCTGGCGATAGGCGACGTTGACGTCCAGGTAGTGCTGCTGGCCGCTTTCATCCACCGAGATGCCCTCGAAGATCAGGTAGTTCTTGTAGTTCGGGGTGATCGGGCTGGGCTTGAACACCGGGTTCCTGATGCCGTACTTGGCCATGCCGCCCTTGATCAGCTCGACTTTCATGTGCACCCAGCCGGCCATCTCGATGGCGCCGCAGAAAGTGATCTCGCCATCGCCCTGGCTGAAGTGCAGGTCGCCCACCGACAGCCCGGCCCCCTTGACGTACACCGGGAAGAAAATCTTCGAGCCCCGCGACAGGTCTTTGATATCGCAGTTGCCGCCATGCTCGCGCGGCGGCACGGTGCGCGCGCCGGTGGCGGCGGCATCGTCACGGGCCTGGCCCTTGAGCTTGCCCATGTGCGCGGTGGCGGCCAGCGGCGGGTTGGCCAGCGGCGGTACGCGGGTGGGGTTGGTGTCGATCAGTTCCTGCTCGCGGCGGTTCCAGGCGGCGAGCATCACCGGGTCTGGCAGGCAACCGATCAGCCCGGGGTGGATCAGGCCGGCGAAATTCACCCCAGGGATGTGCCGGGAGCTGGTGAACATACCCTTGAAATCCCAGATCGCCTTCTGTGCGCTGGGGAAGTGATCGGTGAGGAAACCGCCGCCGTTCTGCCGCGAGAAGAAGCCGTTGAAGCCCCACATCGAGTCGGCCTTGGCGCCGATGTCGAGCAGGTCGACGACCAGCAGGTCACCCGGCTCGGCGCCTTGCACGCCCACCGGGCCGGACAGGTAGTGCACGGTCGACAGGTCGACATCGCGCACATCCGAGGCATCGTCGTTGTTCTTGATCGCCCCGGCGGTCCAGTCGTAGGTCTCGAGGATGAAGTCATCGCCCGGCTTGACCCAGCAAGCCATGGGGATGTCCGGGTGCCAGCGGTTGTGGATCTGCTCGTTTTCGGTGGCGGGCTGGTTGAGGTCGACTTTGATCAGGGTATCGGTCATGGCAAAGCTCCTGGACAGTAAGGTTTAGTGCATTGCTGACAGTCTTGAACGCAGGTGCGGATCGGCCAATACGTCGGATGACGTAGCAGGCCCGCTACACCGAGAGGTAACGGCTGATGGTGGCTTCGTCGACGTTGGCGCGGGTCTCCTCGATCACGAAGCGGCCCTTCTCGATCACCAAAAAGCGGTCGGCAATCTCGAGGGTGAACGACAGCACCTGTTCGGAGACCACGATGGTCAGGTCGCGCAGGTCGCGGATCTCTTTCAGGGCGCGGGCGATGTCCTTGATGATCGACGGCTGGATGCCCTCGGTCGGTTCATCGAGCAGCAGCACCTTGGGGTTGGTCGCCAGGGCACGGGCAATCGCCAACTGCTGCTGTTGTCCGCCGGAGAGGTTGCCGCCCTTGCGTGCGCGCATGTCATGAAGCACCGGAAACAGTGCATAGAGGTCCTCGGGCACCTGGCCCTTGGCCGAGGCAGGCAGACCGGTCTGGATGTTTTCCAGCACGGTCATGCTGGGGAAGATCATCCGTCCCTGGGGCACGTAGGCAATGCCGTGCTCGACCCGTTCATGGGTGTCCAGGCCGGAGACTTCCCGGCCATCGACGCTGACCTGGCCGCGCCACTGTGGCAGCAGCCCCATCAGGCTCTTGAACAGCGTAGTCTTGCCCATGCCGTTACGCCCCATCACGGCGACGATTTCGCGCCTGGCCACCGCCAGGTCGAGGTCGTGGAGGATCTGGCTCTGGCCGTAGCCACAGGACAGTTGCTTGACGTTGAACATGCCGGCTTCCTCAGTGGCCCAGATAGACTTCGACGACCTTCGGGTTGTTCTGCACCGCCTCCATGCTGCCTTCGGCCAGGACCTTGCCCTGGTGCAGCACGGTGACCTTGTGCGCGATGCTCTTGACGAACTCCATGTCGTGCTCGATGACCAGCACCGAGCGGCCCTGGCTGATGCGCTTGAGCAGCTCGGCGGTCTGCACCCGCTCGCCGACGCTCATGCCGGCGACCGGCTCGTCGAGCATCAGCAGGTCCGGGTCCTGCATCAGCAGCATGCCGATCTCCAGCCATTGCTTCTGGCCGTGGGACAGCAGGTCGGCCTGCTGCTCGAGCAGGTCACCGAGAAAGATCTCCCGCGCCACCTCCTCGACCCGCGCCACGACCGCCGCACTGCGCTTGAAGAACAGCGCGCCGAACACCTTGCGCCCGGCCGGATACGACATCTCGAGGTTCTCGAACACCGTGAGGTTTTCGTAGATCGACGGGTTCTGGAACTTGCGCCCGACCCCGGCGCGCACGATGTTGAACTCGCGCATGCGGGTCAGCTCCTTGCCGTCGAACAGGATGCTGCCGCTGGTGGCGCGGGTCTTGCCGCAGATCAGGTCGAGGACCGTGGTCTTGCCGGCTCCGTTGGGGCCGATCACCACGCGCACTTCGTTGCGGTCGATGTACAGGTTGAGGTTGTCCACGGCCTTGAAGCCGTCGAAGGATACGGTCAGGCCCTCGATGGCCAGGACCGGCTTCTTCATCTCGAAACCGATGGGGCTCATGGCTGGGTCTCCAGGGAAGCAGGTTCAGGTGCAGCGCTCGGCGTGGCAGGGCGGCTCGCCTGCGCCACGGCCTCGGGCACAGGTGCCGGTCGTGGTGTACGCCGCAGCCAACGTGCCAGGGCCTGGCGCCCGTGGCTGTCCCACAGCCCGGCCAGGCCGTTGGGGAAGTACATGACCACGGCGATGAACAGCCCGCCCATCAGGTACAACCACAGCTCGGGAAGCGATTCGGAAAAATAGGTCTTGCCGTAGTTCACCAGCAGCGCGCCATACACCGCGCCCAGCAGTGACATGCGCCCGCCGACAGCGGTGAAGATGACCATCTCGATAGAGGGCACGATGCCGACGAACGAGGGCGACATGAAGCCGACCTGCAGGGCGAACATCGCCCCGCCAATGGCCGAGAACGCCGCAGCGATGCAGAACACGAAGATCTTGAAGGTCGCCACGTCGTAACCGGAGAACCGGACCCGCTCCTCCTTGTCGCGCATCGCCATCAACAGCCGGCCCAGCTTGGACCTCAGCACGAAGCGGCCAATGAAGATGCAGCCGAACAGCAGCGCGGCGTTGATGAAGTACAGGATCAGCTTGGCGCTGTCGGTGCGCAGGTCCCAGCCCATCAGGGTCTTGAGGTCGGTGATGCCGTTGACGCCACCGGTCAGGCCCTGCTGGCCGATGATCAGCACGGTGAGGATCAGCGCGATGGCCTGGGTGACGATGGAGAAGTACACGTCGCCCACCCGCCGCTTGAACAGCGCCATGCCAATCACGAAGGCCAGCAGCACCGGCACCAGGATCACCGCCAGCAGGGTGAAACCGAAGCTGTTGAACGGCACCCAGAACAGCGGCAGCTCGGTGAGCTGGTTCCAGTCCATGAAGTCGGGGATGCCCGGCGTGGTCTGGATCTTGGTGCTGACCGGGTCGGAGGCTTCAAGCTTGAGAAACATCGCCATGCAGTACCCGCCCACGCCGAAGAACACCCCCTGACCCAGGCTGAGGATGCCGCCGTAGCCCCAGCACAACACCAGGCCCACGGCAACGAAGGCATAGGTCAGGTACTTGCCCACCATGTTCAAGCGGAAGGCGTCCAGGGTCAGCGGGAACACCACGAAAATCAGCAGCGCCAGCAGCGCCACGCCCAGCAGGTTGGGCTTGCCTGCCAGCATCTTGTCCAGAACGTTCATCGGCTCGCCTCTACTTGCGCACTTTGATGGAGAACAACCCTTGCGGGCGCAGCATCAGGATCAGGATCACCCCGGAGAGGGTCAGCACCTTGGCCATCGAGCCGCTGAGGAAGAACTCCGAGATCGATTGGGTCTGGGCGATGACGAAGGCCGAGGCCATGGTCCCGAACAGGCTCTGCGCGCCGCCGAAGACCACCACCAGGAAGGTGTCGACGATGTACTGCGCGCCCGAGGTGGGGCCAGTGGAGCCAATGGTGGTGAAGGCCGCGCCGGCCACCCCGGCCACGCCGCAACCCAGGGCGAACGTCATGCGGTCGACCTTGCGCGTGTTGATGCCCACCGCCCGGCTCATCAGGCGGTTCTGCACCGTGGCGCGCACATGCAGGCCCCAGCGTGAGCGATACAGCAGCACGAAGATGGCCGCCGTCAGCAACACGGTCAGGGCGATCATGAACAGGCCGTTGCGCGGGATCTCGATGGCGTCGGTGAGGTTGAACGAGCCCATCAGCCAATCCGGCGGCGTCGCACTTACCTCACGGGCGCCGAACACCGAACGGAAGGTCTGCTGCATGACCAGCGACAGGCCCCAGGTCGCCAGCAGCGTATCGAGCGGGCGCTTGTACAAGCGGCTGATCATCGCCCACTCCACCAGCCAGCCGATGGCACCGGCGACCAGGAACGACAGGGCGATGGCGAAGAAAAAGTAGTACGGCTGCAAGCCCGGGGCGAAGTGGCTGGTCAGGCTGGAGCAGACGTAGGTGGTGTAGGCGCCGATGGTCAGGAACTCGCCGTGGGCCATGTTGATGACCCCCATCTGGCCAAAGATGATCGCCAGCCCCAGTGCCATCAACAGCAGCACGCAGAACACGGACAGGCCGTTGAACCCCTGCATCGCCGCGATGGCACCAAATTCCGATAGCCATTCCATGATGATGGTCTCCTGCTGTGGGATGGGAGCGCCGCGCCCCGGCATGCCAGGGCGAGGGCCGAGGATTACTGGTAGCCCTTGGGGAAGGGGTTCGGCTCGATCAGGTCGGACTCGTAGACCACCTTGAACTGGCCGTTGGGCTGCACTTCGCCGATGCGCGTCTTGCTCCACAGGTGATGGTTCTCGTGCACCTTCACGTAGCCTTCCGGTGCAGTGGTGAGCTCGATGCCTGGCGAGGCGGCGACCACCTTGTCGACGTCGAAGCTGCCGGCCTTCTCCACCGCGGCCTTCCACAGCCATGGGCCGAGGTAGGCGGCCTGGGTCACGTCACCGATCACCGCGTCCTTGCCGTACTTGGCCTTGAAGGCCTCGACGAAGGCTTTGTTGTTGGGGTTGTCGAGGCTCTGGAAGTACTTCATCGAGGCGTAGAAACCGGCCATGTTCTCGCCGCCGATACCCAGCAGTTCGTCCTCGGTCACCGACAGGGTCAGCAGGGTCTGCTTGGCCGCGTTCACGCCGGCGGCGTTGAGCTGCTTGTAGAAGGCCACGTTGGAGCCACCGACCACGGCGGCGAACACCACGTCGGGCTTCTTCAGCTTGACCTTGTTGATCAGCGAGCCGAACTGGGTGTTGCCCAGCGGGTAGTAGTCCTCGCCGACCACCGTGCCGTGCAGCACGTTCTCGATGTGCTTGCGCGCGATCTTCATCGAGGTGCGTGGCCAGATGTAGTCCGAACCGACCAGGTAGAAGGTCTTGGCGCCCTTGGTCTTGGCGATCCAGTCGAGGCTGGCGAGGATCTGCTGGGTCGCCTCCTGGCCGGTGTAGATGACGTTCTTGGACTGTTCCAGGCCTTCGTAGAAGGTCGGGTAGTACAGCAAGCCGTTCTCTTTCTCGAAGATCGGCAGCACGGCCTTGCGCGAGGCCGAGGTCCAGCAGCCGAACACCGTGGCGACCTTGTCGTTGACCAGCAGCTTCTTGGCTTTTTCGGCGAAGGTCGGCCAATCGGAGGCGCCGTCTTCCTGGACCACCTTGATCTGCCGACCCAGCACGCCGCCTGCGGCGTTGATCTGGTCGATGGCCAGGCGCTCGGCCTGGATCGAACCGGTTTCGGAAATCGCCATGGTGCCGGTGGCCGAATGCAACTGGCCGACCGTGACTTCGGTGGCAGTAACGGCCAGGCCAGTGCTGTTGGCCTCGTTGGCCAGTGCGCCCTGGCTGAACACGCTCGCCGCCAGCAGCGACAGCGCGGCGGCGCCCAGCGCCAGGCGGCGCGGCAACAGACCTTTGGTGCGGATCAATCGTGGTTCCATGCTGCTACTCCTATGCGGTGGTGGCACCAGCATGGAGCTGCACGACAGCGACAGGTATACGCAGCCTGACGTAGCGGCGTACGTCATTTGACGTAGGGTGAATTGCACCAGCTTGGGGCAGGATGCCGGGGCGACTGTCTTTGTGAGTCAGTGGCGGCCTCTTCGCGGGTAAACCCGCTCCCACAGGTACCCCGCTGATTTCGGAGCCTGCGGGGTACCTGTGGTCGCGGCCCCGACAATCCCGGGGCATGAAACTTGCTCGATTCCCAACCACACCCGCCAGGCACGGACCGCCACCACCGCAGGAGCCACCTCACCGTGCCAGCCCCCGGTACCCAGCGCATCGCCAAGATCCGCCGCGACTACAACCGCTGGGTCGCCGACGAGACCATGGAGGACTACGCCCTGCGCTACACCCCCAAGTCGTTTCGCAAATGGTCGGAAACCCGCATCGCCAACACCGCCCTGGGCGCGGTGTCGTTCCTGGCCCTGGAAGCGATCGGCGGGGTACTGGCGCTGAGCTATGGCTTCACCAACACCTTCTGGGCGATCCTGGCGGCGAGCCTGGTGATCTTCTTCACCGGCCTGCCCATCAGCTACTACGCCGCCCGCTACGGTGTGGACATGGACCTTCTGGCCCGGGGCGCCGGCTTCGGTTACATCGGCTCGACCATCACCTCGCTGATCTATGCCAGCTTCACCTTCCTGTTCTTCGCCCTGGAAGCGGCGATCATGGCCCTGGCCCTGGAGATGTACTTCCACATCCCGCTGGCCTTCGCCTATGTCATCTGCTCGCTGCTGGTGATTCCGCTGGTCGCCTATGGCGTGACCCTGATCAGCCGCCTGCAACTGTGGACCCAGCCCCTGTGGCTGGTGCTGCTGGTGCTGCCCTACCTGTTCGTGCTGCTGAAAAACCCCCAGGCCTTCAGCGACTGGACCAGCTTCCAGGGCCGTAGCGCCAGCGGCGGCGATTTCAACCTGCTGGCGTTCTGCGCCGCCTGTACCGTGGCGCTGTCGCTGGTGACGCAGATCGGCGAGCAGGTCGACTACCTGCGCTTTCTCCCCGAAAAGACCGCGGCCAACCGCAAGCGCTGGTGGGCCGCACTGCTGTGTGCCGGCCCCGGCTGGATCGTCCCCGGCGCCCTGAAGATGGCCGGCGGCGCCTTCCTGGCGTTTCTTGCCCTGCAGCACGAGATCCCCATCGAGCACGCCGCCGAACCCACGCAGATGTACCTGGTGGCCTTTCATTACGTGTTCGCCTCACCGGAGTGGGCACTGGCGGCGATGGTGCTGTTCGTGTTCGTCTCGCAGATGAAGATCAACCTGACCAACGCCTACGCCGGCTCCCTGGCCTGGTCGAACTTCTTCGCCCGGGTCACCCACAGCCACCCTGGGCGCGTGGTGTGGCTGGTGTTCAACGTGGCGATCGCCCTGATGCTGATGGAGCTGGGCGTGTTCGATGCCATCGAGCAGGTACTCGGGCTCTACGCCAATATCGCCACGGCCTGGATCGGCTCGGTGGTCGCCGACCTGGTGATCAACAAACCCCTGGGGTTGTCACCGAAACACATCGAGTTCAAGCGTGCGCACCTGTACGACATCAACCCGGTGGGCGTCGGTTCGATGCTGATCGCCTCACTGCTGTCCATGCTCGCCCACGTCGGCCTGTTCGGCGCCCTGGCCCAGGCCGCACCGCCACTCATCGCCCTGGCCACGGCGCTGCTGGCGACCCCCGTGCTGGCGGTGCTCACGCGCAGCCGCTACTACATCGCCCGCAGCAGCGACCCGCTGCAGTTGCAGCCCCTGACACCGCTCACCCAGGTCACCTGCGGCCTGTGCAGCAACCCGTTCGAAAGCGCCGACCTGGCGTTCTGCCCAGCCTACGCCACGCCGATCTGCTCGTTGTGCTGTTCGCTGGACGCCCGTTGTGGCGACCGCTGCAAACCTCCACAGGCACGGCTGTCGGCACAGTTCGAGAGCCTGCTGCGCTGGCTGCTGCCCAACACCGAACTGCCGCGCCTGCACACGCGCCTGATGCACTATCTCGGCCTGCTGCTGGTGTTGATCCTGTTGCTCAGCGGCGCCCTGGCACTGATCTACGGCCAGGCCTCGCAGGCCCTGCCCGTCTCGGCCCAGGCCACCCTGCAACAAGCGTTCTTCAAGGCCTTTCTGGTGCTGTCGGTGCTGGCGGCGATCCTCGCCTGGTGGACCGTGCTGACCCGCGAGAGCCGCCACGTGGCCCAGGAAGAGTCGAACCGCCAGACCCAATTGCTGATGCAGGAGATCGCCGCGCACCGTGTCACCGACCAGGCCCTGCAGGACGCCAAGGAAGCCTCCGAGGCCGCCAACGCGGCCAAGAGTCGCTACATCACCGGGTTGTCCCACGAGCTGCGCACGCCGCTCAACAGCATCCTCGGTTTCACCCAGGTCCTGCAGCGTGACGCGGCCATGCCGGCCCAGCACCAGGATGCTCTGGCGACCATCCTGCGCAGCGGCTCGCACCTGTTGTCGCTGATCGACGGCCTGCTCGACGTGGCCAAGATCAAGGCCGGCAAGCTGCGCCTGGAGCAAACCGAGATCCCCTTCCCCGAACTGCTCCACGACCTGGAGCTGATGTTCACCCCGCAAGCACGCGACAAAGGCCTGCGCTTTCACCTGGAGCCGCTCGGTGCGCTACCGGCGGTGGTACGCGGCGACGAGAAACGAGTGCGGCAGATCCTCATCAACCTGCTCGGCAATGCGGTCAACTTCACCGACAGCGGTGAAGTGCGTCTGCGTGTGGGCTACCTGCGCGAAACTGCGACCTTCGAAATCATCGACACCGGCATCGGCATCGACCCTGGCCAGCTCGAGCGACTCTTCCAGCCATTCGAGCGCGGCGACCTGATGCGCCAGGACAAGGGGGTTGGCCTGGGCCTGACCATCACCCGCATGCTCACCTCACTAATGGGCGGCGAACTGCAGGTGCGCAGCGAGCGGGACAAAGGCACCTGCTTCCAGGTGCGCCTGTATCTGCCCCAGGTGCGCGCACCGCAGGCGGTGGTGCACGTGGCCCACGACATCATCGGCTACGACGGCCCCCCGCAGCGCGTGCTGGTGGTGGACGACCACGTCGACCACCGCAAGGTGCTCAGCGGCATGCTCACGCCGCTGGGGTTCGAGGTGGTGCAGGCCAGTAATGGCCATGAAGCGATCCGCCAGGTTGCCCTGCTCGGCCCGGACCTGATCCTCATGGACCTGTCGATGCCCGGCATGGATGGCTGGGACACCAGTCGGCTGATCCGTCGCAACGCCTTGTCCAAGGCTCCGATCATCGTCATCTCGGCCAACGCCCTCAACGACGAGCGCGCCCTGGCCAGCACCTGCAACGACTACCTGGCAAAGCCCGTGCGCACCCCCGACCTGCTCGAGCGCATCCAGCGCCAGCTCGGCCTGCAGTGGCGCCGCCGCCAGGCCACAGGCGCCTGCACGCAACGCGTGTTGCCGGCCTACGCCGAACTGGTGGCCCTGGGCGAGCTCAGCGCCATCGGCCATGTGCATGGCATCAAGGCCCGGCTCGATGCAATCCAGGCCGAGGCGCCCGAGACGGCAGCCTTCCTCGACACGCTACGCCCGCTGCTGCGGCAATTTCGCCTGGACGAACTCACCCGCACCCTCAAGGAGGCCGAAGATGAATGCGCTGACCACCGCCCCTGAACCTGGCATCGTGCTGATCGTAGACGACACCCCGGACAACCTCGCGCTGTTGTCCGACGCCCTCAACGACGCCGGACACATGGTGCTGGTCGCCCTCGATGGCCTGAGCGCACTGAACCGCATCGAACGCCGACGCCCGGACCTGATCCTGCTCGATGCGATGATGCCGGGCCTGGACGGTTTCGAGACCTGCCGGCGCATCAAGGCGCAGCCCGCCAGCAGCGACATCCCGGTGCTGTTCATGACCGCCCTCACCGAAAGCGCACATGTGGTGCAAGGCTTCGAAGTCGGTGGCAGCGACTACGTGACCAAGCCGATCCGCATCGACGAAGTATTGGCCCGCGTTGCCGCCCATCTGCGCACCTCTCGCTCGTTGCTGTCGGCACGCGCAGCCTCGCAGCCTGCGACCCTGAGCCTGGACGATGCGCCGGCCAGCCGGTTGCTGTCGGCGCGTTTCCAGTTGACCGGACGCGAAGTCGAGGTGCTGCGCTGGGTGGCCTGCGGCAAGACCAACCGCGACATCGGTACCATCCTCGACCTGAGCCCACGCACCGTGAACAAGCACCTGGAGCATGTGTACATCAAGCTGGGGGTGGAAACCCGTACCGCTGCCACCGCGGTGGTGCTGGCGGCGCTGAGCCGCGATGGCAGCACCCTGGACAATGTGCTTGCCTGAGCGGGCCTCTTTGCGGACAAGTCGGGGCGCCGAACCGTCGCACCCACAAAGGACGGAGGCCCCCGCGACAGGGTCGATACCTCAGCCCAGCAGGACCTGCTGGATGCGCTCCAGCCCCCAGTCCAACTCGTCGCGGCTGATGCACAGCGGCGGCGCGATGCGCAGCACGGTCTCGTGGGTTTCCTTGGCCAGCACGCCCAGCGCCATCAGTGCCTCGCAGTATGGCCGCGCCGGGCGATCCAGCTCGATCCCGACCCACAGCCCACGGCCACGGATATCACGCACGAACGGGACGGCCATCTCACGCAAGCGCTGTTGCAGGTAGGCGCCAAGCTCGGCACTGTTGTGCGCCAGTTGCTCGTCTTCCAGCACGCGCAGCGCCTCCAGGCCTACCGCTGCCGCCAGCGGATTGCCGCCGAAGGTCGAACCATGGCTGCCGGCATCGAACAGGCCCATCAGCGCATGATCGGCGATGAACGCCGAGACCGGCAGGATCCCGCCGCCCAGCGCCTTGCCTACGATCAGGCCATCCGGGCGAATGCCCTCGTGCTCGAAGGCGAAGGTCTTGCCGGTACGCCCAAGGCCGGACTGGATCTCGTCAAGAATCAGCAGGGTGTTGGTGGCATCGCACAGCTCGCGCAACTGACGCAGGAACCCCTGTGGCGGCACGCGAATGCCGGCCTCGCCCTGGATCGGCTCGATCAGCACGGCGCAGGTATCCGGACCGATGGCTGCACGGAAGCTATCGATATCGCCGAAGGTCGCCGTGTCGAAACCGTCGCTGAACGGGCCGAAGCCATCCTTGTACTGCGGCTCGGTGGAGAACCCGACGATGGTAGTGGTGCGACCATGGAAGTTGTCGGTGGCAGTGACGATACGCGCCTTGTCACGGGCGATGCCCTTGACCCGATAGCCCCAGCGACGCGCGGCCTTGATCGCGGTCTCCACCGCCTCGGCACCGCTGTTCATCGGCAAGGCGGCCTCGAAGCCTGCGATCTCGCACAGGGCTTCGAGGAAGTGACCGAGGGTTTCGGAGTGGAAGGCTCGCGATACCACGCTGACCTTCTGCAACTGGGCGATGGCGGCAGCGACGATGCGCGGGTGGGCGTGGCCATGGCTGACCGCCGAGTAGGCCGACATCATGTCCAGGTAGCGCTTGCCGTCGCAGTCCTCGACCCAGACACCCTGGGCACGGCTGATGGCCACCGGCAGCGGCGAGTAATTGTTGGCGCCGAAGCGCTGTTCACGGTCGATGATACGGGTGATGTTCATGAAAACTCCTGATCAGGCGCTGAGCAGCTTGCCGGTGCGAATGGGGGTGGTGCCGGTGACGCGTCCCAGCGGATCGCCAGGGCGCACGAAGCGCACGTCGCGGCGCATGTACAACACGCCAGCGGTGGCGCTGCGGACCGTGGTCACCTCGCCGCTGAGCGGGTCGATCAGGTCGAACATCGGTTCGCCCGGCTGTACCTGGGCGCCCAGGGCAACGCGGTGCACCAGCACGCCACCGACCGGGGCGATGAACTGCTCGCTGCCAGCCAGCGGGGTGCCCGGCCACAGCAGTTCCGGCAGCGCTGCCGGCTCGCCGCTGATGAAGCCGGCATGGCACAGGTAGTCGATGATCGCGCTGGCATCCTGTTGTGCCAGGGCGCTATCGACGTCGCGCTGGCCACGGTGCTCGACGGTCACGCAGGCATTGCCCAGCGGGATCGGGTAGGCGCCTTGCAGACGCTCGCGCAGGCGCCACCAGATCAGGCTCAGCGCCTCGTCGAGCGACAGCGCCTGGGAGTCCACCGACAGCAGCGAAGCCTTCGCGCCAATGTAGCGGGCCAGCGGCTCGACCTGCTCCCAGCTCCATTCGGAGGTGTACAGGTGCATCACCGCCTCACGCGAGCAGTGCAGGTCCAGGACCAGGTCGGCATCGTGTGCCAGCAGCATCAGCCGACGCTGCAGCGACGCCATTTCATCGCGCGGGGCGATCGCCTCCAGGCTTTGCTGCCAGGCGGCGCGCACAGCCTTGAGGTTGTGTTGGGCATCGTCGGTGAGTTCCCCTTCCACCCGCTGCAGGATCGCCTCGAGCGGGAAGGGAAAATCACGGTTGTAGTTGCGCCCGCTGGCCAGTTCGAAACGTCCGCTCGGCGCGCCCATGACGAACTGGGCGAGCCCTGCCGGGTTGGCCACCGGCACCAGGACGATCTGTGCCGTCAGCCGGCCAGCCGCCTCCAGCGCCAACAGGCGCTGGCGCAGGTCGGTGGCGACCAGCATCGCCGGCGTTTCGTCGGCGTGCAGGCAGGCCTGGATGTACACCTTCCTGGTGTAGACGTCCGGCCCAAAGTGCTCGCTGACGATCTCGCGTTGGGTGCCGTGGGTGGCAGTGAGCAGTGGATGTGCGATTCGTTTCATACAGAATTCCATGGCCGCGGGCGGCGTCGTTCATGAAGCAGAAGGCAAGCCACCTCCCGCGGGAAACCCGGCGCTACCAGAGCGCCCAGGTGTACCCCACGATGAAGCGGTTCTCGTTGATGTCGTTGGCATAGCTGGAGTTGAGCTGGGCGTTGCGCCAGCGCAAGGACAAGCCCTTGACCAGGCCGGACTGCACCACGTAGCCGATATCCAGGTCGCGCTCCCACTCACGGCCCTGCTCACCGACCAGCTTGGTGGTTTCGATCCCCCAGCCCTGGGCGTAGCGCATGCCGAAGGTCAGGCCCGGCACGCCGAGGGCGGCGAAGTCGTACTCGTAGCGGGCATGCCAGGCACGCTCGTTGGTCTGCGAGAAGTTGACCAATTGATACTCGGTGAACAGGTAGGTGTTGGCGCCATCGACATACGGGAACGGGGTGTCGCCGTACTGCTTCTGGTAGCCCACGCCGAAGTTGTGGCCAGCCCACTCGTAGCTGAAGCGGGTGCTCAGCGCGCGGTTGTCGACCTTGCCGGCCAGGCCTGCGCCGTCCTTGTCGGCATCCCAGTAGCGCAACTCGCTGCGCACGGTGCCGGGGCCGAACTTGAAGGCGTGCTTGAGGCCGAAGAAGTGCTGCTGGTAGAGGCGCTCGAGCTCGCCGTAGTAGTAGCTCAGCTGCAGGTCTGGCAGCAGGTTGTAGTCACCGCCCGCGTAGCGGAACTGATTGCTGGTGGCGGCTTTGTAGGCGCCGTTCTGGGCGGTCATGCTCATGGTTTCGCGGTCGGTCGACTCGCGGTCACGCATGCGGTCGAACTGGCCCAGGCCCAAGGTCAGGTTGGAAATGTCCTTGGAACTGACAGTCGCGCCCTGGAAGGTCTGCGGGAACAGACGGCTGGTGTTGGGTTGCAACACCGGCAGCTTGGGCACCTGCTCGCCGACGCGCAGCTCGGTCTTGCTGATGCGCACCTTGCCGGCCACGCCGAGCTTGGAGTACTCGTCGGCGGCACGTCCGTCACTGCCCTTGGGCAGCAGGCCGGTGCCGGAACGGTCGGGGCTGGAGTCCAGCTTCACGCCCAGCATGCCGGTGACATCCAGGCCGAAGCCGACGGTGCCTGGGGTGTAGCCGGAGATGAAATTGAAGGTGAAACCCTGCGCCCATTCGTCACGCTTGGACTGCTTGGCGGCCTCGCGGTAATCGCGGTTGAAGTAGTAGTTCTTGGTATCCAGGTTGGCGCTGGAGTCCTTGAAGAAGTCGGCCATGGCCGCCCCCGGCAGGACCGTGACGACGCTCGCGCCCATCAGGATTTTCTTGAAATCTCGGTTCATGTCTGTGCTCCCCACCTTCTTGCTTTTTTCGTTGTTGGATGTTTTGAAGGCATGACTTCCCCCTGGGCGCTCAACCGGGGGTTGGCGCCATCCGAGGAAGGTGAATCAAGGTTTGTGGATCAGCTCGTCGCAGGCGTCTGGCGCAGCCTGAAACCGCCACCTTCGAGCTTCTCCAACGGGCACGACGCTGCCAGCAATTGCCGGGTATAGGCATGCTGAGGGCGATCGAAGATCTCGTCGCGCGGCCCGATTTCCACCACATCGCCCTGGCACATCACCGCGACCCGGTGAGCGATGCGCTCCACCGCTGCCAGGTCGTGGGAGATGAACAGGCAGGCGAATCCGTACTGCTTCTGCAGGCGCTCGAACAGCTCGAGGATCTGCTTCTGCACGGTCATGTCCAACGCCGAGATCGGCTCGTCGGCCACCACCAGGCTGGGCCTGCGCACCAGCGCCCGGCCGATTGCCACACGCTGGCGCTGGCCGCCGGACAGCTCGTGCGGCAAGCGGTCGATCAGGCGCTCCGGCAGGTTGATGTCGTTCAGCGTCGCCAACACCCGTGCGCGACGCTGGGCCGGGCTCATGTCCGGCACGTGGCGCAGCGGCTCGGCGAGAATCTGGCCAATGCTCATGCGCGGGTTAAGCGAGGAGAACGGGTCCTGGAAGATCATCTGGCATTGCAGGCGATGGCTGCGATTGGCCGCCTGGGCAATGTCGTGGCCCTGGAAACGGATCTCGCCAGCGCTGGGCTTGACCAGCCCGACGATGGCCCGACCCAGGGTAGTCTTGCCCGAACCACTGCCGCCCACCAGCGCCAGCGTCTCGCCCGGCGCGATGTGCAGGTTGGCGCCATGCACCACGCGCCGCGCCTCGCTCTTGCGCCACATCCGACGCGGGCCGGGATAGGCGATCTGCACGCCATCGATCTGCAACAGCGGCGCGTTGGCCTGCGGCAGTGGCGGCAACTCACCACGGCTGGGCAGCGCTTCGAGCAACTGACGGGTGTACTCGGCACGGGGGTTGAGCAGTACCTGGTCGATCGGGCCCTGCTCGACCTCCTTGCCATTGCGCATCACCACCACCTTGTGTGCATAGCGTGCGACCAGCGACAGGTCGTGGCTGATGAACAGCACCGCGGTGCCCTGCTTGGCGGTCAGCTCGAGCATCAGCTTGAGCACATCGAGCTGGGCCAGGCAGTCGAGCGCGGTGGTCGGCTCGTCGGCAATCAGCAGCGCCGGGCGCAGCAGCATCACCGAGGCGAGCATGATGCGCTGGCGCATGCCGCCAGAAAACTCGTGAGGGTAGGCCTGCAGGCAGCGCTCGGCGTCGCGGATGCCGATGTCACCAAGCATCTGCAGGCATTTCTGGCGAATGGTCTGCTCGTCGAACTCGGTGTGCAGGCGCATGCCTTCGGCCATCTGCTCGCCGATGCGCAGTGCCGGGTTGAGCGACACCATGGGTTCCTGGAACACCATGCCGATCTTCGCCCCGCGAATCTCGCGCAGGGCTTGCGGGCTCAGGCTGCCAAGGTCCTGGCCCTGGAAGCGGATGCTGCCACCGCATACCCGCATCGGCGGCGGCAACAGGCCGATGGCGGCACGCGCGGCCATGGTCTTGCCGCTGCCGGACTCGCCCACCAGCGCCACGATCTGGCCCGGGGCGATGTCGAACGCCAGGTCATCGACCACCACCGGGCCATCGACACCGGCACGGATCTTCAGGCCCTCGACGGCCAGCAAGGGTTGGGTCTGGCTCATTGCAGCGTCCTCATGCGCGGATCGAGGCGGTCGCGCAGGGCGTCGCCGGCAAGGTTGAAGGCCAACAGCGAAAGGGCAATGCACATGCCGGGGAAGAGCCCCAGCCAGCCCGCGGAGGCAATGAAGGGACGGCTGGCGGCAAGCATGTTGCCCCAGGTCGCAGCGGGTGGCGGCACGCCCAGGCCGAGGAAGCTCAGCGAGCTTTCGGCGAGGATGGTCCAGCCGAACATGCTGGTGGCGATCACACACACCGGCGCCACGCAATTGGGCGCGACATGGCGCAACATGGTGTACAGCTCGGAGTTGCCGATCACCCGCGAGGCCTCGACGAACTCGCGCTCGCGCAACGACAGCACGCTGCTGCGCACCACCCGCACCACCGACGGCGTGTAGGCGATGCTCAGGGCCAGGATGATGCCGTACTGGCTCGGGCCGATGATCGCCATCAGCGCCAGCGCCATGAGAATCCCGGGGAAGGCCAGCAGGGTGTCGTTGATCATCATCAGCACCCGGTCGACGTTGCCGCGCAGGTAGCCGGCGAGCAGACCGAGAATAGTGCCGCAGGTCACCGCGACGATCACCGTCAGCAGGCTCACCCACAGGCTGGTGTGTGCGCCGACCATCAGGCGGCTGAGCACATCGCGGCCGTATTCGTCGGTGCCCAGCCAGTGCGCGGCCGAAGGTGGCTGCAGGCGCGTCAACAGGTCCAGGCGCACCGGATCATGGGGCGTCCAGACCAGGCCGAGCAAGGCCACCAGGGTCAGGATCGCCAGCAGGGTCAGGCCAACTAGGGCGTTCAGTTGCAGTGGCCGACGGCGACGGGCGCGCGGTGCCGGCGTGGATGACATGTCCGCAGGGGACAGGGTCGGAGTCTGAGGCTTGCTCATAGCTTCACCCTTGGGTCGAACAGTGGGTACAGCAGGTCCACCAGCAGGTTGACCAGTACGAAGATGAAGGTGACCAGCAACAGGCAGCCCTGCAGCACGGGATAGTCGCGACCGAAGATCGCATCGACCATCAGGCGCCCGATTCCAGGCAAGGTGAACACCGTTTCCAGCACCGCGATACCGCCCAGCAAGTTGCCCAGGATCAGCCCGATCAGGGTCATGGTCGGGGCGAAGGCGTTGCGCAGTGCGTGCTTCCACAGCACTGCGCTTTCCGACAGGCCCTTGGCCCGGGCATGGGTGATGTACTCCAGGCGCAGCACCTCGATGGCGTTGGCCCGGGCCATGCGGGTGATCGCACCGATCTCCACCAGGGTCAGGGTCGCCACCGGCAGGATCATGTAGCGCATCGACTGCCAGGCGTCCTGGTCGAAGCTCACGTAGCCCACGATCGGCAGCCAGCCCAGCTTGATGCCGAAACCATAGAGCAGCAGCAGGCCCAGCCAGAACGACGGGATCGACAGCAGCAGGGTGGCCACCGCCACCACCGACAGGTCGAGCGAACCGTTCTGTTTCCAGGCCGCCAGCATGCCGGCGGGCACCGCGATCAAGCTGGCGAGCAGCACGGCGATCAGCACGATGCTGGAGCTGACGCCGAAGCGCTCGAGCATCATCGGCAGTACCGCTTCGCGGGTGGTGATGGAATGGCCCAGGTCGCCACTGAGCACGGCCTTGAACCAGATCACGAACTGCACGGCCATCGGCTGGTCGAGCCCCAGGGCCTGGCGAGTGCTCGCCAGGCTCTGTTCGTCGGCCATGTCACCGAGCATCAGCAGGGCCGGGTCGCCCGGAATCAGCCGAATGATGGTGAACACCGCTACCGCGATCAGCAGCAGGGTCGGGATCGCCATGCCCAGCCGCTGAAGGATGTACCGAAACATGTCAGCTCTTCCCCTGGTTATCGAGGCTGATCATCCACAGGCGCGGCTTGGACACCGGCCATGGGCGCTGGCCCTGCACGTACTCGCGGGTCACGGTGATGGCATTGCCGTTGTACAGCGGGATCAGCGGCAGGTCGCGCAGCATGTCCTTGTGCAGCTCGTCGAACAGCGCCTGTCGCTTGGCCGGCTCGCCTTCGCGGCGGGCTTCGGCGATCAGTTCGCGGGCCTTGGCGTCATCCCAGACCTTGCGCGGCTCCTTGCTCTTGTCGCCGGCGGCAGCGTCGTAGTTCAGCGCCGGGTCCAGGCGCTCGGAATAGGTGGAAACCATCACTTGGTAGTTACCGCTCTGGTAGCGCTCGAGCTGGGTGCCCCATTCCATGGTCTGCAACTGGATGTTCAGGCCGACCTGGCTGGCCATGGCCTGCACATAGACGGCGATGTCGAACATGTTCGGGTAGCGCTTGTTGGTGATCAGCTGGATCGGCTGGCCTTTGTAGCCGGCCTCCTTGAGCAGCCGTTTGCTTTCTTCGGGCGAGTAGCCCCAGCCCTTGTCCTGCGCCGCGGTGTGGTAACGGCTGCCCAAGGCGACCATCGAAGGGTTGGGCTTGGAGCGGCCTTCGGTCAGCGCGGTGACGATGGTGCTGGTGTCCAGCGCATGGGCCAATGCCTGGCGCATGCGCACGTCGGAAAACAGCGGGTCCTTGGTCTGGAACAGCACGGCGCTGGTCGACATGGTGGTGCTCGCCGAAATGCGCACGCCAGGCAGCGCTTCGAGCTCCTTGGCTTCCAGGGCACTGACGTCGTTGAGCATGTCGACGTTGCGCGACAGCAGCGCAGCCTTGGCGGCGGCCGGATCCGGGATGATGGTCATGTGCACGCGGTCGAGGGTGGTCGACTTGTTGCCGGTATAGCCATCGGCAGCCTCGTCACGCGCCTTGTATTCGGCGAAACGGTCCAGGTCGACGTATTGACCCGGCTTCCAGGTCGCCAGCTTGAACGGGCCGGTGCCGATCGGCGTGGTCCACTCACCATTGACCACCGAGTCGGGGTGCATGATGCCGCTGCCACCGCACTCGGGCAGCGCCATGCTGGCCAGGAACAGGGCGTTGGGCTGGTCGAGGGTGAAGACCACGGTCTGCGCGTCAGGGGCCTTGATATCGACGATCTTCGCGCCGCTGTGACCGTCGAACGACGCGGTACAGCGCCACTGGGTGGCCGGGTCCATGTAGCGCTGCCAGGTCCACAGCACTTCCTTGGAGGTCAGCGGCTTGCCGTTGTGGAAGGTGACGCCGTCGCGCAGCTTGAAGGTGTAGGTCAGGCCGTCGTCGGAAGTGACGACTTCCTTGGCCAGCAGCGGGCCGACGCTTGCGTCTTCGCGGAAGGCGACCAGGCCTTCGAACAGGTGCAGCACCACCGCATCGGAGTTGGTGTCGCGGTTCACGCCTGGCTGGGTGCTGCGGATGTCGGCGTTGAGGGCGACATTCAGGGTGTTTTGTGTCTGAGCGTTGGCGCAGATGGAGGCCATCAGGCCAGTCATCAGAATCAGAGTCTTGTTCAAGTTATTCCCCTCGGGCTCGAGATCCAATGCAGTCGGCGGCAGAGTCGTGAAAGGTTGCGCCCCGATCCGGGAACTCGTTGTTGTTGTTATGACCGTGGCTCTGGGGTGACGTACGCCCGAGGCCCGGTAGCGATGCCTGGCGCATCCTGTCTCAGGTGGCGTCGCTGCGTAAGCACATAAATTCCGATCATGAGTGGCATAGCCAATCACGCTGATCGCAGACTTGCCGTGCACCCCTGCCACAATCGTTCGGCAAAAGCCATGCTGCGCTGGTCATAACAGGCTCTTCGCCCGGAAACACCTGATCCAATAAAGCTATCGGGATCAGCAAAAGCGCACTGACGGCAAATTCGATCGCTCTCTAACATGGCCGCATCAAGCACGGCCCCCACGCACCCTGCGGAGTTCGAACAATAATGACCCTGACCCACCTGCGCGCCTTCTGCTCCGTGGTCGACATGGGCAGCTTCCGGGCTGCGGCCCGCGCACTGAACATCGCGCAAAGCACCCTCACCCAGTCGGTCCAGGCGCTGGAGCGCGAGCTCGGCGGCCCGTTGCTGCACCGCACCAACCAGGGCATCCGCCTCAGCGACTCCGGCCAGCGCTTCATCGCCCACGCCCGCGCCATCCTGATGGACTGCGACCGCGCCGTGGCTGACGTCCGTGCCCTGGTCGAACCCCAGGGCCATGTAGCCCTGGGCGTCACCTCCGAACCGTTGGCCGAACTGCTGGTGCCGGTGTTCGAAAGCTTTACCTCGCAGCACCCGCAGACCCGCCTCGAGGTGACCAGCGGTTCGACCAAGATCCTCATCGAGAAACTGCGCGAAGGCCGCCTGGACTTCGCCCTGTGCGCCCTGCCCGCCCATGTCGATGAAATCGACCTGTCCATCCAGCGCCTGCACGCGTCCCGCGCCGGGGTGATCGCACGCAAGGATCACCCGCTGCGTGATGCCCGCTCGGTACGCGACCTGACCCAGTGCAAATGGATCAGCGTGCGCCGCGACGGCCTGGTCGGCGGCACCGAGGGCCGCCTGATCGAGCTGTTCCGCGCCCACGGGCTGGGCATGCCGAAGATCGGCATCACCACCGAATCGCTGCTCGAGACCCTGCACATCGTCGCCGAGACCGACTACCTGACCATCGAGCCGGCGATCATTCCGTCGCTGAAACTGTTCTCCTCCTCGCTGGTGAAGATCCCCATCGAGGAGCGCCTGAGCCACCGCGACGTGGCCCTGATCACCCGCAAGAACGCGACGCTGACCAGCGTGGCCCAGGTCTTCATCGGCATGCTGGTGTCCTACAGCCGATTGGTCCACCCGCGCACCGCCGACTGAACAACGCCCCGCATCATGAGGAATACCCATGCCCCAGCCAATCACCGCCGATCAGCCTGCCGCCCATGACCTGCCCCGTGGGCTGCCCTCCAGCGTCGGCATCGACGGCTTCGAGGTCGCCGCCTTTCTCGAGGCGGTGCAACAGGCCGGGCTCGAACTGCACGGGGTGATGCTCGAGCGCGACGGCGTGCTGGTGGTGGACGCCTGGCGCTGGCCGTACGATTCGCTGACGCCACGGGTAACCCACTCGATCACCAAGAGCTTCACCGCCTGCGCCATCGGCCTGGCCATCGACGAAGGGCTGCTGCGCCTGGACGCCCCTCTGACAAAGTTCTTCCCGCAAGCGGCGGCAGGCGCCACCGACCCACGCGCAGCACAGATCACCGTCGAGCACCTGCTGACCATGCGCACCGGCCACGGAGGCAACACCTCCGGCTCGATCTGGCGCGGCATCGACGGCAGTTGGGTCGAGGAGTTCTTCCGCATCCCGCTGACCAGCGCGCCGGGCACCGACTTCGTCTACACCAGCGCCGCCAGCTACATGCTCTCGGCGGTGCTGACCCAGGTTGCTGGCGTCACCCTGCATGACTACCTCAAGCCGCGCCTGCTCGAGCCGCTGGGCTTCGAGGCGCAGCACTGGGACATCAGCCCGGAAGGCATCAGCCCCGGCGGCAACGGCCTGACGGCGCGGCCTGTGGATGTGCTCAAGCTGGCCATGCTGCACCGTGACGGCGGGCGCTGGAACGGCGAGCAGGTTCTGCCGCAGGCGTGGGTGGAGGCGGCAACGCGCGCCCAGGGTGGCGAGGGCAGTCGCTATGGCTATCACTGGTGGACCGACCGCCCGGCGAACGGCTACAGCGCCGTGGGCGTGTTCGCCCAGATGGCCGCCGTGATCCCCGGCGAGCGCGCCACGCTGGCGGTATTCGGCGCGATGGAGAAGTCGGCGCAGGTGACGCCCTTCATCGATCGTCATCTGAGCGCGGCGCTGCGCGGTGAACAGGCTGGGGCCGCAGGTGACGAACGGCTACGCGAGGTGCTCCAGCGTTTCGCCGAAGAGCAACCACTGCGCTCGCTCGCACGTCCGACCCAGCCGCTCCCTGCACGGATGAGTTTTGCGCTCGAGGCCAATCCGTATGGCATCGAAATGCTGAACCTGTTGCAGGCGGGCGAGCGGTTGGTAATGGAGTGGGTAGAGGCGGCGGGCAGCGAGCGCATCGAAGCCGGGATCGATCATTGGGTCGCGGGCACCAGCTCGTTGCCGGGGGCACAACTTCACCATGGCTATGCACTGCGTGATGCACCGGTGGTGGCGACGGCGCGCTGGGTGGCGGCAGATCGACTGGAGCTGGAATGGGTGTACCCGCGCTCGGCATTCCGCGATCGGGTGTACCTGAGCTTTGCAGGCGAACGGGTTTGCCTGGAGCGCAGCGTGAACATCAACAGCGGCATCCGTGCCTGGGAGCCGCTGTATGGAATGAGCACTCACAACCCGACCCGACACGTGTAGCCGCAACTGTCTTGCTCAAAATCTAAAGACCAGCCCAATCCCTGTGGGAGCGGTGGTTCGGCGCTCCGACTTGTCCCGCGAACACGGGCGGAGCCCGTGCCAGGCAGCGCGGTGTCCTTTTCGCGGGCAAGCCCGCTCCCACAGATTGGGGCAGTCCAGATGCTGCGCCAGCCTCGAAATCACAGGCTCAACCGTACTGCGCCTGGAACCGCCCGACCGTCTCCAGCAGAAAGCGATCCAGCACTCCAGTGTCGCTGCGCTCGCCACGCGCCACCTCGACCGTGTCGGCCCGCGCCAGCTCGGCCTCGATGAACCGGTGCAGCACGTCATCCCGCGGCCCGTGCTGCGTCTCGCCCGCCCGGCGCTTGCGCTTGAGCAACTGATCGATCGCCTCGCGCACATCTGCCTCATCGACGGTTCGCTCGAGCAGTGCCGCGAACGCAGTCGGAGGCATACCCAGGCCCTGGTCGATCCAGCGCACCGCCAGCAACGGTCGGATCACGTAGAGGTACTTCTTCAGCCGCACCGTGTCACCCAACAGATAGCCGCGCAGGTTCTTGCGGGCCATCGACAGGTAGTGATGGCGCACAGCACGTGGCGAATAGAACGCGCGAGCCAGCGCGCCCAGTTGCTCACGGGCCTGCTCGTCGGCCCGGTACACCAACGGCGAGCCCAGCCACTCGAGCAGGCTCGGATTGGCACCTCGCAGCAAACGCAATGCCTTGCGCAGCTCCCAGCCGCTGACGTCCAGCTCATCGCTCAGGGGCCGCTCGATCACATCGCGTGGCTCCTCCACGCGCAGGTACCACTCGGCACGCTGCACATAGACGAAACGCACGTCGTAGTCGCTGTCCGGCGAGGCGAAGCCCCAGGCGCGGCTGCCGGACTCGCAGGCGTACAGCACAGTCACGTCATGCTCGCGCTCGATGCGCTGCAGTTCTTCGAGCACCCGCATGCGCATGGCGTCGGACAGTGGATGTGGGTCGTCCTGGTACATCTCTTCACTCCTTGTCAGGGCGCCCCTGGCGCCTGCTTCAACCTTTCACACACACCACCTGACGCAGGGTGTGCACAACCTCCACCAGCTCGCGCTGGGCATGCATGACCGCATCGATATCCTTGTAGGCCATCGGAATCTCGTCGATCACACTTTTGTCCTTGCGGCACTCCACATGGGCCGTGGCACGCTGCTGGTCCTCGACGGTGAACAGGTTCTTGGCCTTGGTCCGGCTCATCACCCGCCCTGCACCGTGGCTGCACGAGCAAAAAGCCTCTTCATTGCCCAACCCACGGACGATGAAGCTCTTTGCGCCCATGGAGCCGGGAATGATGCCCAGCTCACCCTTCTGCGCCGATACCGCGCCCTTGCGGGTCACCAGCACTTCGCGCCCGAAGTGTTGCTCACGCTGCACATAGTTGTGATGGCAGTTGACCGCCTCCAGGCTGGCCTCGAAAGGCCTGCCCAGCACCTTGCGGGTCGCTGCCACCACCGCCTGCATCATCAGTTCGCGATTTTGCCGGGCAAAGTCCTGCGCCCACTCCACTGCCTCGACATAGTCGGCGAAATGCCGGCTACCTTCCTCGAAATAGGCCAGGTCCTTGTCCGGCAAGTTGGCCAGGTGCTGACGCATGTCGGCCTGGGCCAGCTCGATGAACAGGTTACCGATGGCATTGCCCACCCCACGCGAACCGCTGTGCAGCATGAACCAGACCCGGTCGGCCTCGTCCAGGCAGACTTCGATGAAGTGGTTGCCGCCGCCCAGGGTACCGAGGTGGCTGCGGTTGTTGGTCTTCTCCAGTTGCGGATGCTTGTCGGTGATCACCTTGAAACGTCCGGCCAGGCGGCCCCAGGTCTGGTCGGCCTGGCTCGGCACTTCGCCCCAGGCGCCCTGGTCACGACGACCGAACGTCTTGCCATGGGGCACGGCCTTCTCGATGGCACTGCGCAGGCCATGCAGGTTGTCCGGCAGGTCGCGCGCGTGCAGCGAGGTGCGTGCGGCGATCATGCCGCAACCGATGTCGACACCAACCGCTGCCGGGATGATCGCACCCACGGTGGGGATCACACTGCCGATGGTCGAACCCTTGCCCAGGTGCACGTCCGGCATCACCGCAAGGTGCTTGAAGATGAACGGCATGCGTGCGGTGTTCATCAGTTGCCGACGCGCGTCGTCCTCGACCGGCACGCCATCGGTCCACAGTTTGATCGGCTTGCCGCCGGCCACTTCCAACAGGTTCATGTCCTTGTTCCTTGTGTTCGATCAGCCTGCCTTGAGGCTGACCAAGCCATTCAATACCTGATCCAGACCACCGAATACCGAGATCCGGTCGATGCGTTCGGCCACCCGCTCCAGGGTTTCCAGCTCCTTCAGGCGCAGGGCCGTCGGGCTACCTTCCATCACCTTGGCGGTGTTGAGCAGCGAGCGCGTCGCCTGGGTTTCCTCACGGCGACGAATCACGTTGGCCTGCGCCGCCTTTTCCGCCTCCACTACTTGCGCCAGCAGGGTCTTCATCTCGCCCGGCAAGATGATGTCGCGCACCCCGAGGCTGCTGATTTCCAGACCGCTGCCCGGCAGTTGCGTCTGCAGGTGGCGGCTGATGCTGTCGTCGATGAACTGCTTGTCTTCCAGCAACTCATCCAGGGTCCGAGTCCCCACTGCGGCGCGCAGACCGAATTGCAGTTCACGGTACAGGTGCTCCACCGGTTTGCTGAAGCGTGCATGGGCCATCAGCACGTCGGCGTAGCGCCAGTTGGCGACCAGGTTCAGACGCAGGTTCACCTTGTCGCGGGTAAGGATTTCCTGGCCGCCGACCTCCAGCGCCTGCACACGGGTGTCGACGGTTTCCACCGTCACCTGGCTGCCGCAGCGCCAGAAGCCATACTGCCCGGCTTCGAGCAAGTCGAACACGGCACCGTCGATCTTCAGCACGCCGACATGGAACGCCGGCACGCTGACCAGCAGTACATGCTCAAGGCCGGCCATGCCCGGACGGTTCAAGCGTGCGAGCAATGCAGGCGCCACGCGCCGTCCGCCACTCAGGTCGACTCGCTCCAGGGTCTGCCGGGCCTGGCCCTTCCAGTACAGGCGACGGCTGTCCGGTGCCAGCAGCTCGACCAGCCGACCGTCCTCGAAACGCAGGCCCAGCTCATGTTCGCCCAGGTCCATGCGCTCGAAATACTGCTCGACCAACTGCGGCTGGTGCTGACGCAGGTAGCCTGCCAGCGGATGGTCGAACAGCGGGGAATTGAGGCTGAAGGTCTGCACCGTCAGCCGGTCGCGCCAGTCGACACGCGAATACTGCCCAGGCTCGAGGATGGCCTCGAAGTCGCCTTCATCGAGCAGCAGGCCACGTTCGTTCTTCTTCACGACAAAGCGTTTGAACAATTTCATCTTTCTATCCTTTTCTCCATATCCAGGGTTGCCGGTGGTGCCGGCACACCGGGCACTGCGGGCGAGACCTGGCGGAGTCAGGCACCGTGAGCAAGGCTCAGGCGGCGTCCTTCGTTGCGCCAGGTCCGGCCGGCAGGCCGGGTGGGCCGGCGGTGGTGCAGGCGTCCGTGGCCGTCGAGGGGCCATCCTGGCCCTGCTTGCCTGACCTGCACCGCACCAGCGGGTGTTACGTTCACAGCTACCTTAGGAGGGTAGTGCCGGGGCTTCCCGGCGAGCGTCTGTGCAGCCGTTTCACGGGTACTGCACAGGGCGACCGGTCGCTGCAGCGGCGGCATGCACGACACCGACACCTGAGTGGGTACGTGCACCAGCGGGGTCTCAACCCCTTGCCCTTGGGCCTGCCTGGCGATTCGGTCGAGAGGGATATAGCGAGCGGCGTGCCAGCTTTTAGAAACTGCTCGAGTTATTTTTTAAATAACTGATTTTTAACGATTTATTTTTTAGATCTGGTTTTCTGGCAATTTTAGTGGCAGCAGGAAACCCGATCATTCATATATGCTTGGATAAGACTTTATCTTTTGGGATAACTCCATGAGCAAAGCCCGTGTTGCTATCGGTTTTCTCGGCACCACCCTCGACCGCAATGGCAAGGGCGCCGCACGCTGGAACCGCTGGCGCCCCACGATCGGCCTGTGCCGCCAGCCAGACCTGCCGCTCGATCGCCTGGAGCTGATTCACGGCCCCGGCGTACGTGACGTCAGCCTGGCCGAACGCATCCGTGCCGACGTCCAGCAGGTGTCACCCCACACCGAGGTGCGACTGCACCCGCTCAGCCTGCGTAACCCATGGGATTTCGAAGAGGTCTATGGCGCCCTGCACGACTTCTCCAGCGGCTACCCCTTCGACACCGAGCGCGAGGACTATCTCGTGCACATCACCACCGGCACCCATGTCGCGCAGATCTGCTGGTTCCTGCTCACCGAAGCGCGCTACCTGCCCGCACGCCTGGTGCAGACCTCGCCCTCACGCAAGCACGACGAAGCCAGCGACCCGGCCGGTATTGCCACGCTGATCGACCTTGACCTGTCGCGCTACGACCTGATCGCTTCGCGCTTTCGCCACGAGCAGGTCGAGGCGCAGTCGCTGCTCAAGTCCGGCATTGCCACGCGCAACGCGGCATTCAACCGCACCATCGAACAGATCGAGCGCGTCGCCCTGCGCTCGAAGGCACCGATCCTGCTGGTCGGGCCTACCGGCGCCGGCAAGTCGTTCCTGGCCCGGCGCATTCACGAGCTCAAGCGCGGCCGGCACCAGTTGCAGGGGCGGTTCATCGAGGTCAACTGCGCGACCTTGCGCGGCGATGGCGCGATGTCGACCCTGTTCGGCCATGCCAAGGGCGCCTTTACCGGTGCGCAGAACGCCCGCGATGGCCTGCTGCGCGCTGCCGACGGCGGCATGCTGTTTCTCGACGAGATCGGCGAGCTTGGCGCCGACGAGCAGGCCATGCTGCTCAAGGCCATCGAAGAGAAGCGCTTCTTCCCGCTGGGCTCGGACCGCGAAGTGCAGAGCGACTTCCAACTGATCGCGGGTACCCATCGCGACCTGCGCGCGAAGGTCGCCGAAGGCTCGTTTCGCGAAGACCTGTTCGCCCGTATCAACCTGTGGACCTTCGCCCTGCCGGGGCTTGCGCAGCGGCGCGAAGACATCGAGCCGAACCTGGACTTCGAGTTGCAGCGCCATGCCCGCGAACAAGGCCGACAGGTGCGTTTCAATCTGGAGGCCAAGCGCAGCTACCTGGCCTTCGCCCACGCCAGCGAAGCCCGCTGGGCTGGAAACTTCCGCGAGCTGTCGGCCTCGATCACGCGCATGGCGACACTGGCCGACAGCGGGCGAATAGACGAAGCCCTGGTGGCAGAGGAGATCGAGCGTTTGCGTCATGCCTGGGGGCTGGAGGGCGAGAGCGAGCCGGTACTGGCCGGGCGCGAACTGGACCTGTTCGACCAGGTGCAGTTGCAGGCGGTGATCGACGTTTGTCGCCGCGCAGCAAGCCTGTCCGAGGCCGGGCGCCAATTGTTCGCTGTGTCGCGCCAGGAGAAGGCCAACCCCAACGACGCCGATCGCCTGAGAAAGTACCTGGCGCGATTCGGGCTGGATTGGCAGCAGGTGAAGGGTCAGGGGTGACAGCTAGGCCGTAGGACGTTTCCCAATCTGAAACCAAATGCTTCGGGCCAAGCAGGCTTGGGAAGTATCCTACGCGCCTTGCCGAAGCTTCTCTGTTGTCGGGAAATCACCTCAGGAATAACGTCCCTGGGTCGCGATGTTTGCGGCCGGGTGTGAGAACCCGTTGATGAGTAAAAGAGCATGTCTTTATGGCAGCCGCGCGCGGGCAGACTTCGGTCTGGCCGAGTTTTCTTTGCTCCCTCGGTTTTCTCACCCCGCGCGCGGCCGCCACCCAAAATCCTTGAGAAAGATGTGGCGGCTCCCTTGCACCAAGGAGTAAAGCCATGAAAAAGATCGTCCCCGACCCACCTCTCCTGACTGCCGGCCTGGAAACTTTCAATGAATCCGGCAACCCGCCTGTGGACATGTTCCGCATCCTGCCCGGCATCCCCGCCGAACACGCCTACGACGAAGTGATGAACCTGCTTGCCTGCATCCGCCACCTGCTGCACGAAGGGCTGATGGAGCAGGACGCCCGGCTGCTGACCGCCGCCGACTACCTGAGCGCCTTTGCCAAAGCGCTGATGACGGATGTCGAGCGCGGCAGGCTGCACTGATCTGAGGGCAACTGTCTGACCCAAAATTTAAAGTTCAGCCCAATCCCTGTGGGTGCGGCGGTTCGGCGTCCCGACTAGTCCCGCGATCGGGCGCGCAGCGGCCGTAAAACCAGGCCCCGAGGTGTTTCAGGAAAAGATAGTCGCCTGGATTGCGGCCGCTGCGCGCCCGATCGCGGGACAAGCCCGCTCCCACAGGGATTGGGCAGGCCTCAGATTTTTTGAGCAAGACAGTTGCTCCTACAAGGATCAAGGGGAAGGCGAGCATCGACTTAAGCAGGGCTTGCCAGCAAACGGTCGGTTTGCGGTATGCTCCCCCGGTCTTCAGGGCGGGGTGAAAGTCCCCACCGGCGGTAAATCGAAAGATGAGCCCGCGAGCGCCCCGGCCATGCCGGGGGTCAGCAGATCTGGTGAGACTCCAGAGCCGACGGTCATAGTCCGGATGAAAGAAGGCGCAAGCGCGGGGCCATCGGGCGCCCTTGCGCGCGCATTTTGTTCGCCCCGAGACGTTCATCGATCATTCACGAGGAGCGTTTCATGTCCACCTTGCACCACTCGAAATTCCCCAACGTCACCGCCGCCATCGCCGCCTTCCAGGCCGGGCGCCCCGTGCTGCTGCTCGACGACGACGATCGCGAGGACGAAGCCGATATCGTTGCCGCTGCCGAAAACCTGTCGCTGCAGACCATGGCCATGATGATTCGCGATTGCAGCGGCATCGTCTGCCTGTGCCTGGACGAAGCTACGGTCGATGCGTTGCAGCTCGCGCCCATGGTGCAGAACAACCAGGCCCGCCACGGCACCGGCTTCACCGTCACCATCGAGGCGGCCGAGGGTGTGAGCACCGGCGTGTCGGCCCAGGACCGGATCACCACCATCGAGGCCGCACTGCGCTCGACCGCCGAGCAACGTCACATCGTCAGCCCTGGCCATGTGTTCCCATTGCGTGCGCGTGATGGCGGGGTGCTGACCCGTCGCGGCCATACCGAAGGCTCGGTGGACCTGGCGCGGCTGGCCGGGTTGCGGCCAGCCGCGGTGCTGTGCGAGCTGATGAACCCCGACGGCAGCATGGCCCGGGGCGAGCAGGTGGCCGTGTATGCGCGCCAGTACAACCTGCCGGTAGTGACCATCGAGGAGCTGGCGCGCTATCGCGAAGCGATGCTGGAGCTTGAGGCACAACCCGCCTGATCTGCGGCGCTGCTCTTTGGTAGGGGCGGGCTTGCCCCGCTCCTACCAGTACAGCACTCAGCGCAGCCCCAGTTGCCCCTTGAGATAGGCGTACAACATCGCCGCACTCTTGCGATAACCCTCGGCAGTCAGGTGCACCAGGTCTGGTCGCCCCAGGCCGCTGGCCTGCCAGGCGACAATCGAGCACGGCCCGCCCATCTCTGCCTGCCAATCCCAGAACAGTGCCTTGTACTTCTGCGCCGCCTGGCGCTGGATGCGGATCACGCTCGCCAGCGGCTGTGGCTGGCGCGCAGCGCAACTGGCGGCCTTGCGCTGCTTGATCGAATCGGGCGGCCCGACCAGCAGGATCGCCGCCTTGGGCATTTCCTGGCGCAACCGGGCCAAGGTGGCCTCCAACTGCGACTGGTACAGGGCAAGATCGAGCTTGTCGTCGAAGGCTTCGTTGGTGCCATAGGCCAGGATCACCAGGTCAGGCCGCAGCGCCTTAAGCGTGCCTTGCCAACCCGCCTGCCACTTGTCGACCACCTCCAGCCGTGCGCCGTTGATACCCAGCGACGAATAGGTGACCCCGGCGTTTTTCTGGCCCTGGATATACCAACCACCCAGCGCCACGCCCTGGACACCCTCCACACTCAGTTGCACCGGCAGGCCGAGATTGATGAAGGCTGGGCTGAAGCGCCACTCACCGTTGGTGGCCGGCAGCATGCGGCGCTGGCTGCCGTTGGCCACCAACGTGCTGCTGCGCGTTGCCTGATACAGGGCCGAGATCCGGTAGCGTTGTGCGTCGGGGTCGCGGGCCTGGATCTTCACGCCGGGGCGATCGACCACCGGCAACGACAAGTAGCCACCCAACGGAAACTGGCTGCTCTGCTGGTTGCGCGCAGAAACCAGTTCCCACTGACGGCGCTCGCTGGTGACGATCACGCGGTCGTTGCGAATTCCCGGCACGGGCGAAGCCGGCACCAGGCCAATGCCACCGTCGCCATAGCGGGCCTGCAGCAGCTTGCGCAACTCACCGCTGAACAGGTCGGCAGCGGTGTGCGAATCACCCAGCTGGACGATGGAAATGGGCGCACGGCCGGCGTTGCGGAACTTGCCGGCGAGCAGCGCGAGGTTGCCGTCGTCGCGCACATTGGCGACAACGGCGGGCTTGGCCGCAGGCTGGGGTGGCGCGCTGGCGCCGGTGCTGCACGCGGGCAAGGCGCTGATCAGCAGCGCCACGCCCAGCAGGTGATGCCATAGGCGCATCTCAATGTCCTGTTGCAGTCAGGACCGGGAAGCTGATCAGTGACAGTACCTGCGCGGCGATCATCTTCTGGCCCGTGATGGTAAAATGAATGCCGTCGTCGACCCGGACCTTGACCCGCTTGCCCTCCGGCGTCTGCACCGTATACGAGAACTGCTCGTCGGGATAGCCGAGAATCGGGTTGGCCGAGACGTAGTGCTGGCCGAATTGCTGGGTGCGCTCCTGATAAAGGCCACTGAGGTAGCTCATCGCCGTCGACAGCCGCGACTTCTCCATGTTCGGCGGGCCGACCCAGATCACCTGGACATTGTGCTCGCGGGCCTGCTCGAGGATCGCGTCGATGCGCTCACGGTAGGCCACTTCCCACTCCGGCGACTTGAAACGCAGGAACGGCTTGCCCTTGCCCTGGGGCATGTCCCACGGGTCGTTAGGGCCGAGGAATACCACCATCAGGCGGACCTTCGGCGCGCTGGCGAGCGTGTCGGCCACGGTCTTCGGCCAGTTGAAGAAGCCCGGGTAGGCAAGCCCGGTGCTCTGCCGACTGAGGTTGATGGTGTGGATCTGGTAGCGCTTGCGCAGGCTGTTGGCCAGGTGCGGGGCGACGCCCTGCATCAGCGAGTCCCCCACCAGGAACACTTCATCGCCCGCCGCCAACGACGCCAGGGTGCCCGGTGCCACCATCTGCGGCAGCGGTGGCTTCACGACCACGGCAGCGGGCGGTGGCGCCGGTGCCGGTGCCGGTGCCGGTGCCGGTGCCGGTGCGACAGGGTGCGGGGCAGCTGCAGCGACATGCTCAGGCCTGGCCACAGGCGCCTGCAGATCGACACTCACCACCGGCATCGGCGGCGGCAGTTCCACCACAGGCTCTGTACTCGCCACCGCAACCTGCCCGTTGAGGCTGTCGAGGAAGCTGTCACGGCCCTGCTCCAGCGCTGTGGTCAGGCCCGCGCCCAGGCGCCAGGCTGGCAACTGCCCCAGCACCGGCAGTTCGCAACTGTCGTGATACTTCTGCTGGCAATACAGGCTGATCGAGTCCTGGTTCAGCCAGAACAGCAGGCCTGTGGCGACCACCATGGCATACAGCGTGCGCGCCGCGCCCATCTGCACCCGGACCAGCTGACGGATATCAGAAGCTTGCATAGATGAACCCCGGCACACCCGATTGCGACGCGAAGATCACCAGCGACACGAAGATCGCCAGTGGCAGTGGGTACAGTTGCCAGGGCAGGCGCTGGCTAGCTACGAAGCCCTGGCGCAGGGACGCCAGCCACTGTGGATACGTGGCGACGTACAACACACAGGCCAGCAGCGCTACACCGGTGGCCGAGTCGAGCCCGGCCAGGCTGACCTGGGCGATATCGCCAAGCATCTCCCAGGCGCCATCCAGGGTTGGGCTGCGGAAGAAGATCCAGGCGAAGGCGACGTAGTGGAACGTCAGCAGGCGCGCCAGCAGCCCGCTGCCCGGCAGGCGCACAAAGCTCGGCCACAACTGCTCGAACAGCTTGTACAGGGCCAGCCCCACCCCATGCAGCGCGCCCCAGAGGATGAAATTCAGACTCGCGCCGTGCCACAGCCCGGAGATCAGCATGGCCAACAGCATGTTCAGGTTGCCGCGCCACACCCCTTTGCGATTGCCGCCCAGGGGGATGTAGATGTAGTCACGAATGAAGCGCGACAGGCTGATGTGCCAGCGCCCCCAGAACTCCTTGAGGTTGCGCGCGGCATAAGGCGCGTTGAAGTTCTCCGGCAGGCGAAAACCCAGCAGCAGGGCGATGCCAGTGACCAGGTTTGTATAGCCGCTGAAGTTGAAATAGATCAGGAAGCTGTAGCCATAGACGCTGAGCAGCACCTGCTCGGGCGTGAAGCTGCCCGGGGTTTCGAATACCGGATCGACCCACTGGCTGCCCAGCCAGCCGCTGAGCAGGAACAGCTTGACCACCGCCAGGGCGATCAGGCCAAGCGCCCGCTGCGGCTCCAGCACTTCACGCATGGCCTGCGGGCGGATCTGCGGCAGCAGATGCGCCGCGCGATTGACCGGGCCTGCGATCAGGCTGGGGAAGAAGGCGAGGTACAGGGCCAGGTCCAGCGGCGGCGCCGAGACCATCTCGCCGCGGTTGATCGACACCAGGTAGCTGACCGAATGGAAGGCATAGAACGAAAGGCCGATCGGCACCAGCAGCTCGAGCACCGGCAGCGACACCTCGAGCCCGACAGCCGTGAATGCGCCCTGCACACTGGCGGCGAAGAACTCCTGGTACTTGAAGAGGTAGAAACACCCCAATACCAGCGCCAGCAGCAAAACGCCATTGAGCCAGCGGCCGGGCTGGCGCGCAGCCAGCAACCCCAGCAGATACACCAGCACGCTGTAGCCGAGCAGGATGTACAACGATTGCAGGCTGAAACTCGCCACCAGCCCGTAGCTGGCCGCAAGCAGCAGCAGATTCTGCAGGCGCAGGCTCCAGCACAGGCTCCAGTAGACAATGAAGAAGAGCGTGAAACAGAGGCCGAATTCGATCGAAAGGAAGCTCACAACGTAGTCCGTTACGTGACGTCGAGAAGAAGATGGCCCAAGGCCATCAAGATGCCCAGGCCAGAGCGCGCGGGATTATGGCAGAGCCCCCATGGGGTCACAATCCGACCACGTCTCAAATTGCAATAAGAAACTTCTGAAGCAAGTGCAACAAAATACTACCAACGGATTGCCTCCTGGGAGGTACCGCAATTTGCTCCCCCCGCCCCGCTCTGCTAGTGTCGCGCCGTTAAAAACGCCACCGAGACAGTCGCCATGGCCCGCAAGAAAACCTCCATCGATTTCGAACAATCCCTCGCCGACCTGCAAGCCTTGGTCGAGCGCCTGGAGACCGGCGAGCTGTCGCTGGAAGAGTCGCTGGCAGCGTTCGAGCAGGGGATCGCCCTGACCCGCGACTGCCAGGGCGCGCTGGCCCAGGCCGAACAGAAGGTGCAGATCCTCCTGGAGCGTGACGGCGAACTGGCCGCCGAGCCCTTCGACGCGGAACCGCAGGAATGATCAACAGCTACCAGAGCGCCTGCCAGGCGCGCGTCGACGCCGCCCTCGAGCCGCTGTTCGTGGCGCCGTCCAAGGAGCTCGAACGGCTTTACGCAGCGATGCGCTACAGCGTGATGAACGGCGGCAAGCGTGTACGCCCGCTGCTCGCCTACGCCGCTTGCGAAGCCTTTGGCGTTGCGCCCGAGCAAGCCAACGGCGCAGCCTGCGCGGTAGAGCTGATCCATGCCTACTCGCTGGTGCATGACGACCTGCCGGCCATGGACGACGACGACCTGCGCCGCGGTCAGCCGACCACCCACAAGGCATTTGACGAAGCCTGCGCGATCCTTGCTGGCGATGGCCTGCAGAGCCTGGCCTTCAGCGCGCTGCTCGATGCGCACCTGAGCCCGCAGCCTGACGCCATCCGCCTGGCCATGGTCCAGGCTCTGGCCAAGGCCGCAGGCCCGGCCGGCATGGTCGGCGGCCAGGCCATCGACCTCGGTTCGGTCGGGGTCAAGCTCGACCAGCAGGCCCTGGAATACATGCACCGGCACAAGACCGGCGCACTGATCGAGGCCAGCGTGCGTCTCGGCGCCCTGGCCAGCGGCCGTGCCGAAGCCACCCAACTGGATGCCTTGCAGACTTATGCACAGGCCATCGGCCTCGCGTTCCAGGTGCAGGACGACATCCTCGACGTCGAAAGCGATACCGCCACCCTGGGCAAGCGCCAGGGCGCCGACATCGCTCGTGACAAACCAACCTACCCCGCCCTGCTCGGCCTGGATGCCGCCAAGGCCTATGCGATCGAACTGCGCGACCAGGCGCTGGTCGCACTTGAAGGGTTCGGCGAAAGCGCCGAGCCGCTGCGGGCGCTGGCGCGCTATATCGTCGAGCGCCGCCATTAAGCGTTGATGCCAATCCCCTGTGGGAGCGGGTTTACCCGCGAATGCGATGCCGGGCCTACCGCCGTCTTCGCGGGTAAACCCGCTCCCACAGGGTCGGCGTAACCCGTGGTCCAATGGGCACTTTTCCCACAATGGGGTAAACTGCCGCGTCTTCAAACCTATAACGACTCGCCTGATGCCCACGACGTTTCAAGAGATCCCCCGCGAACGCCCGGTCACGCCTCTGCTGGACCGCGCCGACACGCCAGCCGGCCTGCGCCGGCTAGCCGAAGCCGACCTGGAGAGCCTGGCCGACGAACTGCGCCAGGAGCTGCTCTATACAGTTGGCCAGACCGGTGGGCACTTCGGCGCAGGCCTCGGCGTCATCGAGCTGACGATCGCCCTGCACTACGTCTTCGACACCCCGGACGATCGTCTGGTATGGGACGTCGGTCATCAGGCCTACCCGCACAAGATCCTCACCGGTCGTCGCCAGCGCATGCTCACCCTGCGTCAGAAAGACGGCGTCGCTGCCTTCCCGCGCCGCAGCGAGAGCGAGTACGACACCTTCGGCGTCGGCCACTCGAGCACCTCGATCAGCGCCGCACTGGGCATGGCCATCGCCGCCCGCCTGCAGAACGACCCGCGCAAGTCCATTGCCGTGATCGGTGACGGCGCGCTGACCGCTGGCATGGCCTTCGAAGCGTTGAACCATGCCCAGGAAGTCGATGCCGACATGCTGGTGATCCTCAACGATAACGACATGTCGATCTCGCGCAACGTCGGCGGGCTGTCCAACTATCTAGCCAAGATCCTGTCCAGCCGCACCTACGCGAGCATGCGCGAAGGCAGCAAGAAAGTGCTGTCGCGCCTGCCCGGCGCCTGGGAGATCGCCCGGCGCACCGAAGAGTACGCCAAGGGCATGCTGGTGCCCGGCACCCTGTTCGAGGAGCTGGGCTGGAACTACATCGGCCCGATCGACGGTCATGACCTGCCGACGCTGATCGCCACCCTGCGCAACATGCGCGACCTGAAGGGCCCGCAGTTCCTGCACGTGGTCACCAAGAAAGGCAAGGGTTTCGCCCCCGCCGAGGTCGACCCGATCGGCTACCACGCCATCACTAAGCTCGAACCTGTCGACAAGCCCGTCGCACCGAAAAAGCCCAGCGGGCCCAAGTATTCCGCCGTGTTCGGGCAGTGGCTGTGCGACATGGCTGCCGCCGACAACCGCCTGGTGGGCATCACTCCGGCAATGAAGGAAGGTTCGGACCTGGTCGCCTTCAGCGAGCGCTTCCCGGAGCGCTACTTCGACGTGGCAATCGCCGAGCAGCACGCCGTCACCTTCGCTGCCGGCATGGCCTGTGAAGGCGCCAAGCCGGTGGTGGCGATCTACTCGACCTTCCTGCAGCGCGCCTACGACCAACTGATCCACGACGTGGCGGTACAGGACCTCGACGTGCTGTTCGCCATCGACCGCGCCGGCCTGGTCGGCGAGGACGGCCCGACCCACGCTGGCAGCTTCGACCTCTCGTACCTGCGCTGCATCCCCGGCATGCTGGTGATGACCCCGAGCGACGAGAACGAGCTGCGCAAGATGCTCAGCACCGGGCACCTGTACAAAGGCCCGGCCGCCGTACGCTACCCGCGCGGCACCGGCCCCAACGCGCCGATCGACGGCGACCTGGAGCCGCTGGAAATCGGCAAGGGTGTGATTCGTCGCCAGGGTTCGAAAGTCGCGTTGCTGGTGTTCGGCGTGCAACTGGCCGAAGCGCTGCAGGTGGCCGAGCAGATCGATGCCACGGTGGTCGACATGCGCTTCGTCAAGCCGCTCGACGAAGCGCTTGTACTGGAGATGGCCGGCAGCCATGAGCTGCTGGTGACCATCGAGGAAAACGCCATCATGGGCGGCGCCGGTGCGGCGGTCAGCGAGTTCCTGGCGCGTGAGGCGGTGGTCAAGCCACTGCTGCACCTGGGCTTGCCGGATATCTATGTCGAGCATGCCAAGCCTGCGCAGATGCTGGCCGAGTGCGGGCTGGATGCTGCTGGCATCGAGGCCTCAGTGAAAGCCCGCATGGCCAAGCTCGGCCTGTAAGGCCCTTTCGCGCGCAAGCCCGCTCCCACAGGGATTGCACAGTATTCGAGTACTGTAGAAACCCTGTGGGAGCGGGCTCGCCCGCGAATGCTATTGTACTGCCCATGAAAATCCTGACCTTTGCACCGCTGCTCTGCCTCCCTCTGCCCTTGCTGGCCGCCGAACGCGACAACGCCCTGAAGCTCCCCGACGTGCTGATCAGCGCCAACCGCGAAGTCGAATCGCGCAGCGCCACCAGCGCCGCCAACACGGTCTTCACCCGCGCCGACATCGACCGCCTGCAACCCTCCAGCGTCACCGACCTGCTGACCCGCGTGCCCGGCGTGCAAGTCGCCCCCACCGGTGGCCGCGGCAGCCTGCCCGGGATTTTCATCCGCGGCACCAAGGCCGCACAGAGCCTGGTGCTGGTCGATGGCGTACGCATTGCCAACGCCACCTCCGGCGACAGCGGCCTGCAGTTTCTCGACGTCGACCAGATCGAGCGCGTCGAAGTGCTGCGCGGCTCGCGCTCGGCGGTCTACGGCAGCGACGCCATCGGTGGGGTGATCCAGATCTTCACCCGACGCGCCAGCGGCCCCGGCCTGCAACCGCGGCTGCGCCTGGCGGCCGGCAGCAACCAGACCTTCCAGCGCAGCCTGGGACTGTCCGGTGGCGATGGCCAGACACGCTTCAACCTCGGCGCCAGCCTCGACGAAACCGCAGGGATCGATTCGACCGGGCCGTCCTTCGCCAGCGATGGCGATCACGACGCCTACCGCAACAAATCTTTCAACCTGAGCCTGAGCCACACCTTCGGTGAGCGCTTCGAGGCCGGGGTGAACCTGCTCGACAGCCGGGGGCGCAGCGAATACGACAACCCCTTCGGCCGATTCGACCCCGTCAGCTTCGAAAGCTTCGGCCAGAAACCCTACACCGACTTCACCGTCAGCAGCCTGGGCACCTATATCGATGCCCAGCTCAGCGACCTCTGGCATTCGCGTGTGGAGATCGGCCATAGCGAGAACCGCGACCGCAAGCGCGACAAGCTTAGCGACGATGGCAGCGTATTCAACACCTATCGCGACCAGATCACTTGGCAGAATGATCTCGCCCTCGATGCACGGAACAACCTCTCGCTGGGCGCCGACTGGTATCAGGACCGGGTGCACGGCAGCACCGACTTCGCCGAGGACAGCCGCTACAACCGTGCAGCCTTCCTCCAGCATCGCTACAGCGGCGAAAGTTTCTCCACCGAATTGGGCGTGCGGCGCGACCAGAACCAGCAGTTCGGCGGCCAGACCACCTGGAGCGCCAGCCTGACCCTGCCGCTGAACACCGACAACGACTTGCTGCTGTCGTACAGCGAAGGGTTTCGTGCCCCCACCTTCAACGACCTGTACTACCCGCAGTACAGCAACCCTGACCTCGACCCTGAGCGCTCCAGGAGCTATGAACTGCAATGGCGCAGCCAGTTGAGCGATAGCAGCCGCCTGGAAACCTCGCTGTACCGCACCGATCTGCGCGATGCGATCATCTTCGGCGAGGGCTCGATCCCGCGAAACGTTGCCTCGGCGCGGATCAACGGCATGGAGATGTCACTGACCCAGGACTGGGGGCCCTGGCGCAGCCAGCTTGGCCTTGCGCTGATCGACCCACGTGACCGTGACACCGGCCATACCCTGGCTCGCCGCGCCCGCCGAACCTTGAGCCTGGACCTGGACCGACAGTTCGAGCGCTTCAGTGTGGGGGCGAGCTGGCAGGCGTTGAGCAACAGCTATGACGACGAGGCCAATCGCAACAGGCTCGGCGGATATGCACTGCTGGGCCTGCGCGGCAGCTGGGCGGCAAGTGATGCGCTGAAGTTCGAGGCCAAGGTGGATAACTTGCTGGACAAAGGTTACAGCCGCGCGCTCTACAACTATGACGGCAGTGACTACGGCTACCGCGAAGAAGGCCGCACCTGGCTGCTGAGCCTTACCTGGACACCGGCGCTGTAGACGCCAGCAGCGCACACAGGCGCGCCGTCGCTTCGATCATTTGTCCGCTGGGGCGCTCCAGGCCCTTGTCGGGCACCACCAGCAGGTGCCCACCGGCAACGGCGCTGAGCTTTGGCCAGGCCTTCCAACCAGCCAACTGCGCAGCGTCGCCGGCCAGGATCACATCAGGGTCGCGCGCCAGCACCGACTCGACGCTCACCTGCGGCGCAGGCTGCTCAAGGTCGGCAAAGACGTTGCGCGCCCCACAGACCGCCAGTGCATCACTCACCACCTGACGGCCACCCAGGGTGTACAACGGCGAGTTCCAGACCTGATAGAACACCTTGAGCGGCTGCTCGCGGCGATAGCGCTCGCGCAGTTCGGCCAGGCGCTCGCGCAGCCTCTCAGCGTAGCGCTGCCCCTGCTTGGCACGCCCCAGGCGCACGGCGATGGCCTGGATCTGCTCGATCAGTTGCTCCAGGTCGTGGGGCTCGCTGCTGAACGTGGCAATCCCCAGCTGACGCAACTGGTCGCGCTGGGCCGGGGGCACGCTGCCGGGCCAGAGCAGCAGCAGGTCGGGCTTGAGCGCCAGCAGGTGCTCCATGTCCAGTTGCCCGTAGCGCCCGACCGATGGCAGATCCTTCAGACGCTGCGGCCGCTCGCCGCTGTCGAGCACGCCCACCAGCAAATCGTCCGCCTCAAGCTCCAGGACGATCTCGGTCATCGACGGCCCGAGGCTGATCACGCGCGGCCCAGCCTCGGCAAATGCACCGATCGACAGCAGCATGGCAACGAAAAAGGCGCGCATCAGCCTAATTGGCGCGGGATGCGATAGAGGTAGAGCAGCACCACGGTAGACAGCGCCAGCAGCACCTGCGGCACCGCCTCCAGCCCCACCAGCACCGAGAGCGCGGCGATCCAGGCCGGGAAGCAGGCGTAGGTCATCGCCAGACGACGAACCCGCGCCAGTTCGATCCAGGCGGCGGGCTCTTCGGGGGTGTCGAGCACCTTGGAGGTGGCGATCAGCGCCCGCTTGTATGCACCGAAGCGCGGCAGGCTGAGAAACATGGTGGCCGCACCGGCAATGAACAGTGGCATCGCCAGCACCGGAATCAGCGCTTCACTGCCACCAAAAGCCCAGGCCATGACCGGTAGCGGCACCAGCCCGACAGCCAGATACTGCCACCAGGCCAGCGCCAGGCGCCGCTTCACCTGGCCACGGGTCACGCCTGGGGCGCCTCGCCCTGGTGACGGTTGCCCATCATGTGACCGAGCTTGTCGGCCTTGGTCGCCAGGTACAGGCGGTTGTGCGGGTTGTGGCCAGTGTGCAGCGGCACGCGTTCGGCAACCACGATGTTCATGTCGGTCAGGGCTTTGACCTTGCGTGGGTTATTGGTCATCAGGCGCAGCGACTTGACGCCCAGGTGCTCGAGCATCGGCAGGCACATGGCGTAGTCTCGCTGGTCGGCCGCAAAGCCCAGGCGCTCGTTGGCCTCGACGGTATCGGCACCGCCATCCTGCAGCTCATAGGCGCGGATCTTGTTCAACAGGCCGATGCCTCGACCTTCCTGACGCAGGTACAGCAGCACGCCACGACCTTCACGGGCGATGGCCTGCAGCGCGGCTTCCAGTTGCGAGCCGCAGTCGCAACGCTGGCTGAACAGAGCGTCGCCGGTCAGGCATTCGGAGTGCAGACGCCCGAGCACCGGTTCACCGTCGGCGATATCACCCAGGCTGAGCACCACATGCTCGCGGCCGGTGGCTTCGTCGAGAAAGCCATGCATGGTGAATGTCGCAAAGGGCGTTGGGAGTTTGGAGGCGGCAACAAAGACGACGGGCACGTTGTGCTCCTGATAAGTAGGAAATTTCAATGGGCCAGATTGTATCAGCAGCCCAGCGGGCATGCGCAGGCTGAATCTCGCGGCTTAAGATCGAAAAGTTCGATGCATAGGCTCGCCAGATACGCCCCCGTGGTAGGCGCCTCGGCGATCAATGCGGCTGGCTGTCGGAAGCGAACGGGTACGGCTGCTTCCAGCGTTCGAAGATCGAGCGCAGCTCGCCACTGCGTACCAGCTTCTCCATGCGCTGGTCGAACAGGTCGCGCAGGGCCTTGCCTTGATCGCTGCGGGTAAAGGCCAGGTACAGCGGCAGCTCAGCGATGTGGGTGCGGCGGAAGTCCTGCGGCTTGCTGGCCTGGTGCAGCACGTAATCCACTTCGGTTTCGGCATCGATATAGAAATCCACCCGGTCATGCTCCAGCATCGGCAGGATGCCTTCGCGGCGCTGGATCTCGCGGAAGTTTTTCACATCGGGCAGGTAGCTCTGGTAGTCATAGCCGCGCACCCACGCCAGGCGGTACTCGCCGACGCTGTTCAGCGTCGGAACCGGCTTGCTGGCAAGCCCCAATGCATAGATATGGTCCATATCGAAGTGCCAGCGCGGGTAGAGGTTGTCTTCGTTCTCCTGCTTGTACGAACCCACCCAGGCATCGGCCTCGCCGCGCTTGACCAGCCCGACTGCACGGCTGTAAGGCGCGCTCGTTACCTCGACCTTCACCCCGGCCGGTTCGAACACCTTGCGCAGCACATCCCAGGCAACCCCGCTGCCATCGGCGTTGGTGTAGTCGATCCACTCCTCGCTGACCAGCCGCACCTGCTTCGGCAGCTCGGCGGCCCCGGCGCTCCAAGGCAGGAGAACCAGTATCAGCGCCAGTAGCACAGTCCGTATGGCCATCGACCCGCTCCTTGTCTCAGGCAACCGCCCAAACCAGCACTTGCATGCCCAGCCAGGCGAACACGCCGGCCAGGATATCGTCGAGCATGATGCCGACACCGCCGTGCACATGGCGGTCGATCCAGCGGATCGGCCAAGGCTTGAGGATGTCGAAGAAGCGGAACATCAGGAACCCTGCGAGCAGCCACTGCCAACCTTCGGGCACCAGCCACAAGGTGATCCACATGCCGACCATCTCGTCCCAGACGATGCCTTCATGATCGTGCACGCGCAAGTCGTTCGCCACCTTGCCGCACAGCCAGAAGCCGAACAGCATGGTGATTCCCAGCAGCAGCCAGTAGCCCCAATCCGGCAGCATCTGCCACAGCGGGATGAACGGCAGCGCCACCAGCGAGCCCCAGGTGCCCGGCGCCTTGGGCAAGGTACCGGAGCCGAAGCCGAACGCGATGAAGTGCCATGGATTGCGCCAGACCGAAGGCGGAACGAACTCCGCAGGCACCTGATTGGGGTGGTCGGTCACGGTGTCTCCCTGAAATGTTGGTAGCCCCGTTGCGTGGGGGTGATGTCACGACCCTGGCGATCACGCAGCGTGACGCCCTGCCCGTCCAGGACGCGGCCGATGACATGGACATGGATGAACCCCGGCAGCTGCAATGCCTGGTGTTGCGCGGCGGGGATGGTGAAGGCCAGCACATAGTCGTCGCCGCCGGTGAGCGCCGCGTGCACGGCAGCGTCACGCCCGAGGAAAGCCTCCAGTTCGGTAGATACCGGAACCTGATGCTGGTTCACTTCGAGGGCGACGCCCGAGGCCCGGGCGATATGACCGCAGTCGGCAAGCAGGCCGTCGGAAACGTCCAGCGCCGCCGTGGCATGGCCACGCAGCAGCTCGCCCAAGGTGAGCTGCGGCATCGGCGACCAGTACTGCGCAAGCAGCGCCTGGGCCTGTTCAGCCGGCGCCTGGCGCTCGCCCAACACCAGCGGCAAGGCCCCTGCGGCGTTGCCCAGGTTGCCGCCGACACACAGCAGGTCGCCCGGCCTGGCACCGTCACGGCGCAAGGCCTGCCCGGCCGGAACCCGGCCAAACACGGTGACGGTGATGCTCAGGGGGCCGCGGGTGGTGTCGCCGCCGATCAGGCTCATGCGACAGCGGTGGGCCATGCGCTGCAGGCCTTCGGCATAGGCTTGCAGCCAATCCGCGCTGACCTCCGGCAAGGTCAGGGCCAGGGTGAAGCCGATGGCAGTCGCGCCCATGGCCGCCAGGTCGCTCGCGGCCACGGCCAACGAGCGCTGGCCGAGCAGCGAGGGGTCGCAGACTGCCGGGAAGTGCACACCTGCGACCAGCGTGTCGGTGGAGACTGCCAGCTGTTCGCCGGCCGGCAGCTCCAGCAGGGCGCAATCGTCACCGATCCCCAGAGCCACGCCGTTACCGCCCTGCGCACAAGGCGCGGCGGCAAAGAAGTGACGGATCAGCTCGAACTCACCCATGGCTCGTCAGCGCCGCGATCAGCGCTTGTTGGCCTTGACTTCAGCTTCGCGCAGGTTGGGCGCGAGCTTGTCGAGCACACCGTTGACGAACTTGTGGCCATCGGTGGCACCGAAGACCTTGGCCAGCTCCACGCCTTCGTTGATCACCACGCGGTACGGTACGTCGACGCGCTTGATGAACTCCCAGGTGGACAGACGCAGCACGGCCAGCTCGACCGGGTCGAGTTCGTCCAGTGCCAGGTCCAGGCAAGGGCTGAGTGCGCTGTCGATTTCGCCCTTGATTGCCGGAACCCCGTGGAGGATTTCGCGGAAATAGGCACCGTCGACATCGGAGAAATCGTTATCGACCCGGAACTGAGCCTCGATCTCGTTCAGCGAATGCTGCGCCATGTGCCACTGGTAGAGCGCTTGCGTGGCGAGCTTGCGGGCTTCGCGACGCTTGGCACTCTTGGAGGGCTTGCCGGCATTCGCAGGTTTTGGATCGCGCGGGTTGAAACGATCGCTGTCGTCGCTAATCACTTGGCCTCCAACTGCGCCAGCAGGCTGACCATTTCCAGGGCGGACAGGGCAGCTTCGGCACCTTTGTTACCGGCTTTGGTGCCGGAACGCTCGATGGCTTGCTCGATGGAGTCGACGGTCAGCACGCCGAAGGATACCGGAACGCCGAACTCCATGGACACCTGGGCCAGGCCCTTGGTGCATTCGCCCGCCACGTATTCGAAGTGCGGGGTACCGCCACGGATCACTGCACCCAGGGCGATGATCGCGCTGTAGTCGCCTTGCTGGGCGACTTTCTGTGCCACCAGCGGGATCTCGAAGGCACCCGGGGCACGGATGATGGTGATGTCGCTTTCGCTGACGCCATGGCGAACCAGGGCATCGACGGCACCGCTCACCAGGCTTTCGACGACGAAGCTGTTGAAGCGGCCAACCACCAAAGCATAGCGACCTTTGGGGGCGATGAAGGTACCTTCGATGGTCTTCAGGGTCATTCCGGTATTCTCATATTAAAGAGCGAGGCCGCACCAGGCGGCCTTCGGGAGGGTTCGGACACGAGCGCCAGGACAATGCTGGCGCACCTGTGTCACTCGGAGGGCACGTATTCTACAACTTCCAGATCGAATCCGGATATCGCGTTGAACTTCATCGGCGAGCTCATCAGGCGCATCTTGCGCACACCGAGGTCGCGCAGGATCTGCGAACCGGCACCCACGGTGCTGTAGGTGCTCGGCACCTTGGCCTGCACATCGCCCGCGCTTTCGCGGATATGCGCCAGCAGCACATCGCCGTCCAGCGGGTGGCCCAGCAGCAGCACCACGCCGCTGCCGGCCTCGGCCACGGCAGCCATGGCCGCGCGCAGGCTCCAACGGCCCGGCTGCTTGACCAGCAGCAGGTCACGCAGCGGATCCATGTTGTGCACACGCACCAGGGTCGGCTCTTCGGCGCAGATCTTGCCCAGCGTCAGCGCCATGTGCACGTCGCCTTCCACCGAGTCACGGTAGGTGACCAGGTTGAACTGGCCCAGCTCGCTTTCGATCGGCTGTTCGGAGACGCGCTGCACGGTGCGCTCATGGATCATGCGGTAGTGGATCAGGTCGGCGATGGTGCCGATCTTGAGGTTGTGCTCGGCGGCGAACACTTCCAGCTCGGCGCGGCGCGACATGGTGCCGTCGTCGTTCATCACTTCGCAGATGACGCCACTCGGCTCGAAACCGGCCATGCGCGCCAGGTCGCAGGCCGCTTCGGTGTGGCCGGCGCGGGCCAGAGTACCGCCTGGCTGGGCCATCAGCGGGAAGATGTGGCCAGGGCTGACGATGTCCTCGGCCTTGGCGTCCTTCGCGGCGGCAGCCTGCACGGTGCGGGCGCGGTCAGCGGCGGAGATGCCGGTGGTGACGCCCTCGGCGGCCTCGATCGACACGGTGAACTTGGTGCCGAAGCCGGAGCCGTTGCGCGGCGCCATCAGCGGCAGCTTGAGCGTTTCGCAGCGCTCGCGGGTCATCGGCATGCAGATCAGGCCACGGGCGTGCTTGGCCATGAAGTTGATGTGCTCGGGCAGGCAGCACTCGGCTGCCATGATGATGTCGCCTTCGTTTTCGCGGTCTTCGTCATCCATGAGGATGACCATTTTGCCCTGGCGGATGTCTTCGACCAGTTCTTCGATGCTGTTGAGCGCCACGCGGCACCCCCTTCTCAATCAGGATTTCAAGAAGCCGTTGGCGGCCAGGAAGCTTTCGGTGATGCCACTGCCTTTGCTCGGCTCGGCGGCCTTGTCGCCCAGCAGCAGACGCTCCAGGTAACGGGCCAGCAGGTCGACCTCAAGGTTCACCCGACGACCTGCACGGTAGTCGGCCATGATGGTTTCGGACAGGGTGTGCGGGACGATGGTCAGCTCGAACTCAGCGCCATCGACCTCATTGACCGTCAGGCTGGTGCCATCGACGGTGATCGAGCCCTTGTGGGCGATGTACTTGGCCAGCTCTTTCGGGGCACGTACGCGGAACTGGATGGCGCGGGCGTTATCGCTGCGCGAGATGATTTCGCCGACACCGTCGACGTGGCCGCTGACCAGGTGGCCGCCCAGGCGGGTGGTGGGGGTCAGGGCCTTCTCGAGATTGACGCGGCTGCCGCTCTTGAGCTCGACCATCGCGGTGCGCTTGAGGGTTTCGACGCTGACGTCGGCCCAGAAGCCATCGCCTGGCAGTTCCACGGCGGTCAGGCACACGCCGTTGACCGCGATACTGTCGCCGAGCTTGACGTCGCCCAGGTCGAGCTTGCCGGTTTCGACGTAGACGCGCACGTCACCGCCCTTGGGGGTCATGCTGCGAATGGTGCCGATGGATTCGATGATGCCGGTGAACATGGTGTTCTCCTCAGGTACGGGCTGCGCGAAGCAGGCCCGGCATTATACGCCGGGCGCGGGCAAGGGGATGGCCGTGACTCGCCAGTCATCGCCCACGGCGCGCATTTCGATGATCTTCAGCCGCGGCGCTTCGCTCATGTGCTCCAGCGGCCACTCCAGCAACGGGCGGGCCTGGGAGCCGAGGAACGTGCCGGCGACGAACAGCTGGTATTCGTCGATCAGGCCGTGGCGAGCGAAGGCGCCGACCAGACCGGCGCCCGCTTCGAGCAAGACCTCGCTGGCACCGCGCTCGGCCAGCAGGCGCAGCAGCGCAGGCAAGTCGACCTGGCCGTCGCTGCCGGGCAGCACCAGCAACTCGTGGCCGGCCGCGGCGTAGCGCGGGTCCTGCGCGGCGGCGGTGACCACCAGCGCCGGACCGGCCTGAAAGAACGGGGCGTCCAGCGGCAGGCGCAGACGGCCATCGATCAACACCCGCAGCGGCGGGCGCGACACGGCCAGCGCAGTCATTTCGTCGTCCAGGCCAAGCTCGGCGGCGCGCACGGTCATCCGCGCGTTGTCGGCCAGCACGCTCTGGGCGCTGGTCAGCACCACGCTGGAGCGGGCGCGCAGGCGCTGTACCGCGGCGCGCGCAGCGGGGCCGGTGATCCACTGGCTCTCGCCGCTGGCCATGGCAGTGCGGCCGTCCAGGCTCATCGCCAGCTTGGCACGAACGAATGGCAGCCCATGCTCCATGCGCTTGAGAAAGCCCGGGTTGAGCGCACGGGCTTCGGCCTCGAGCACGCCACTGGCAACCTCGATACCGGCTTCGGCCAGCCGACCCAGGCCACGCCCGGCCACCTGCGGGTTGGGGTCTTGCATCGCCGCCACAACCCGCGCCACACCTGCCTTGACCAGCGCCTCGGCGCACGGTGGCGTGCGGCCATGGTGGCTGCAGGGCTCGAGGGTGACGTAGGCGCAGGCGCCACGCGCACGCTCACCGGCCTGGCGCAGGGCATGCACTTCGGCATGCGGCTCGCCGGCACGCACGTGCCAGCCCTCGCCGACCACTTCGCCATCGCGAACGATCACGCAGCCCACCCGCGGGTTGGGATGGGTGGTGTACAGGCCCTTGCGGGCCAGTTCCAGGGCACGGGCCATGAAATGGGCGTCAAGCAACGCGGTCTGGCTGGACATGCTTACTCTTTGGCTGGCTCACGGGCCAGGCGGTCGATTTCTTCACGGAATTCGTCGAGGTCCTGGAAGCGCCGATACACCGAAGCGAAGCGGATGTAGGCAACTTCGTCGAGCTTGCGCAGCTCGGACATCACCAGCTCACCGACCACCAGCGACTTCACCTCGCGCTCGCCGGTAGCCCGCAGGCGGCTCTTGATGTGCGCCAGCGCCGCTTCCAGGCGCTCGACGCCGACAGGGCGCTTCTCCAGCGCCCGCTGCATGCCGGCACGCAGTTTGTCTTCGTCGAAGGGCTGGCGCGTGCCGTCCTGCTTGATCAGCCGGGGCAGGACCAGTTCGGCGGTCTCGAAGGTGGTGAAGCGCTCGCCGCAGGCGACGCATTCGCGGCGGCGGCGGACCTGTTCGCCCTCGGCGACCAGTCGCGAATCGATGACCTTGGTGTCGTTGGCACCGCAAAAGGGACAGTGCATGGTGGCAGGCAACAAAAAAAGGGAGGGCCATGGTAGCGCATCCCACTGGCAAGACAAGCCAAAGGGGTTACCATCCAGAGAAATCTGCCTGTGAAGGATTACCCCATGCACCATCGAGCCCTCGTCGTCCTGTGCCTGGCCGGCCTGCTCGCCGCCTGCGGCAGCGACCGACCGAAGCCCGAACAGCCTGTGGCGCCCAGCGCGCCCAAGACGGTCAAGAAGAGCGACGAACCGGGCCCGCTGCCGGCCTACCAGCGCGAACTCAGCGGCATCCTGATGGAAATCCCCGCAGGCGCCGAAGTCGAGCTGGCACTGCTGGTGATCGACGAGCGCGGCCGCCCCCAACGCCTGCTGGCCAGCAGCGACCTGACCGGCACCGGCCAGGCCCTGCCTTATCATCTACGCTTCAACCCCGAGGCCTTTCCTGCCGGCGCCCGGGTCGAGCTGCGCGGGCGCGCCAGCCGCTCCGGCCAACTGATCATGCACCTGCCGCCGCAGCGCATCGTCCAGGCCGAAACCCAGACCACCGGCCCACTGCGTTTCGAGAAGGCGCCATAACGTGACACCGCTACACCTGCAACAGGCCCTCAGCGGCCTGATTGGCGAAGCGCGCCTGGTCATCAGCGAATTGCCGGGCTGCGACCTCAAGCTGTGGCTGCTCGACGCCGAGAACATGGACCGGGCATTCAGCCCCGACGAGACCCGGCGCATCCTCGACGAGCCCCCCTACTGGAGCTTCTGCTGGGCCAGCGGCCTGGCCATGGCTCGCTACCTGGCCCAACACCCCGAATGGGTACGTGACAAGCGCGTGCTGGACTTCGGCGCAGGTTCGGGGATCGCCGGCATCGCCGCAGCCCGTGCCGGTGCGCGCGAGGTGGTCGCCTGCGACCTCGACCCGCTGGCCCTGGACGCATGCCGCGCCAACGCTGCACTCAACGGCGTGACGCTGGGCTACAGCGAGGATTTTTTCGCCGAAGCCGACCGCTTCGACCTGATCCTCGTCGCCGACGTGCTGTACGACCGCGCCAACCTGCCATTGCTCGATGCCTTTCTCGGCCGGGGTCGCCAGGCACTGGTCGCCGACTCGCGGGTACGCGACTTCAGCCACCCGCTCTATCGCCAGCTCGGCGTGCTCGACGCCCTGACCCTGCCAGACCTGGCCGAGCCGCACGAATTCCGCCGGGTCAGCCTGTACCACGCCAGCCGCGAGCCTTTATAGTGGTGCCATTCCGAATTTGCGAAAGCTGCGAGAGTTGCGATGAGCCAAGCTTCCTCTAATACCGCCACGCCCTACATCTTCGACGCCACCGATGCCAACTTCCAGCAACTGGTGATCGAGAATTCCTTCCACAAGCCCGTGCTGGTGGACTTCTGGGCCGAGTGGTGCGCGCCCTGCAAGGCGCTGATGCCGCTGCTGGCGAAGATCGCCGAGGGCTACCAGGGCGAGCTGCTGCTGGCCAAGATCAACTGCGACGTCGAGCAGCAGGTGGTGGCCCAGTTCGGTATCCGAAGCCTGCCGACCGTGGTGCTGTTCAAGGATGGCCAGCCGGTCGACGGCTTTGCCGGTGCCCAGCCGGAGTCGGCGATTCGCGCCATGCTCGAGCCGCATGTGCAGATGCCTGCACCGCCGACTGCCTCGCCACTGGAGCAGGCCAAGGCGCTGTTCGCCGAGAGCCGTTTCAGCGAGGCCGAAGCGCTGCTGCAGGCCGTGCTCGGTGAAGACAACAGCAACGCCGAGGCGCTGATCTACTACGGCCGCTGCCTGGCCGAACGCGGCGACCTGGACGCAGCGCAGCAAGTGCTGGACGCAGTCAAGAGCGATGAGCACAAGGCCGCGCTGGCCGGTGCCAAGGCGCAACTGACCTTCCTGCGCCAGGCCGCCAGCCTGCCGGAGGCCGCCGAGCTCAAGAGCCGCCTGGCGCAGAACCCGCAGGATGACGAAGCGGCTTACCAGTTGTGCATCCAGCAACTGGCGCGCCAGCAGTACGAAGCTGCGCTGGACGGGCTGCTCAAGCTGTTCCAGCGCAATCGCGCCTATGACAACGGCCTGCCGCAGAAAGCCATGCTGCAGGTGTTCGACCTGCTCGGCGGTGACCATCCGCTGGTGGGCGTGTACCGCCGCCGGTTGTCTTCGGCGATGTTCTGAGCCCCGAGCCGCCACCTCCTGCTGGAGGTGGCATCCAGCCACGCACCGTCCCCGGCAACTAGCCTACCCAGCGATATACCGGCGCATCCGCACCGCTTTCCACCTTCACTTCACTGCTGTGGCGCAAACGCACCAGCAGCCGCTTGCCTGCCGCGACACTCCCGGCCAACCCTTCCAGCCGCTCCAGCAACTCAGGCCCACTGAGCGCTCCGGCCTGACGCAACACCTCGCGCGCCGCCGACCACTGGCTATCGTCCTGCCGCGCTGGCGCAGCACCAGGCGCGCTCGCCACCTCTGCCACCGCAGGCGCCTCTTCGAGCCTACGCCCAAGCTGGGCCCACTCCGCCGGATCCAGTTCGATGGTCAGGTCCACCGGCCAGTCGCCGATCTGTCCTCGGATTCTCACGCTGCCTTCCTTCAATCGCGGATCGATGACGTGCATGCTCCCACGACATGAAACCTGCGCCAAGCGTCTGGCATCGACAAGAAAAGTTGTTATAACATTACCAAATCTTTCCCGTCCGCTTCCGGAGTCGTCCATGCGCCGCCTGCTCCTCGCCTTGCCCTTCGCCCTGCTGCCCCTGGCCGTTGCCCAGGCCCATGACGATCACGACCACGATCATGCCCACGGCACCTTGCCTGCCCACGAGCACGGCGTCGCACGCCTGAACGTCGGCCTGGATGGCAATACCCTGGAGCTGGCACTGGAGAGCCCGGCAATGAACCTGGTCGGCTTCGAGCACATGCCCGGCAGCGATGCCGACAAGGCCAAGGTGGAGGCTGTGCGCAAGCAACTCGAACAGCCGCTCAAGCTGTTCGGCCTGGCCAGCGCGGCCGGTTGCAAGGAAGACCAGCAGGAGCTGGAAAGCCCGCTGTTCGGTGACGAGCCATCGGCCAAGGACGACGACGGTGACGACGATCACGATCACGACCATGACCATGACCACGCGCATGAACACCAGCACAGCGAGATCCACGCGCACTACCAGCTGACCTGCGCAGCTCCGGCCAAGCTGACCCAGATCGACCTGTCGCCGCTCTACAAGGCGTACCCGCAAACCCAGAAGATCAATGTGCAGTTGGTCGGCCCGAACGGCCAGAAGGGCTTCGAAAGCACCCCGGCCAAGGCCGTGGTTGCGTTCTGAATGAGCCAGCCGCTGATCGAACTGCATGACCTGGTCTTCGCCTGGCCAGGTCAGCAGCCGTTGCTGAACATCTCCCAGTTCCGTCTGGAGGCCGGTGAGGCGCTGTTCCTCAAAGGCCCCAGCGGCAGCGGCAAGACCACCCTGCTCGGCCTGCTGGGCGGGGTCAACCTGCCCGACCAGGGCGAAGTGCGGCTGCTCGGGCAGAACCTGGCGGAGCTGGGCCAGGGCGCTCGCGACCGTTTCCGTGTCGACCACACCGGCTACATCTTCCAGCAGTTCAACCTGCTGCCGTTTCTCTCCGTGCAGGAAAACGTCGAGTTGCCCTGCCGCTTTTCGCGCAGCCGTGCCGAACGTGCGGCGCAGCGCCATGGCAGCATCCACCAGGCAGCGGCGCAATTGCTCGCCCACCTGGGCCTGGGCGACCCAGACCTGCTCGCCCGGCGCGCCGACACCCTGTCGATCGGCCAGCAACAGCGGGTCGCCGCTGCGCGTGCACTGATCGGCCAACCGGAACTGGTGATCGCCGACGAGCCGACCTCCGCGCTCGACGCCGACACGCGCGAGGTGTTCATCCGCCTGCTGTTCGACGAATGCCGCGCCGCAGGCTCCAGCCTGCTGTTCGTCAGCCATGACCAGAGCCTGGCGCCCCTGTTCGACCGCGACCTGTCGCTGGCCGAGCTCAACCGCGCCGCCAAGCCTCGGGAGGCCTGATGTACCTGCTCCGTCTAGCCCTGGCCAGCCTGGCCAACCGCCGCTTCACTGCCTTCCTCACCGCCTTCGCCATCGCCTTGTCGGTGTGCCTGCTGCTGGCGGTGGAGCGCGTGCGTACCGAAGCCCGCGCCAGTTTCGCCAACACCATCAGCGGCACCGACCTGATCGTCGGGGCGCGCTCGGGGTCGGTCAACCTGCTGCTGTACTCGGTGTTCCGTATCGGCAACGCCACCAACAACATCCGCTGGGACAGCTTCGAGCATTACGCCAAGGACCCGCGGGTCAAGTGGGCGATCCCGATCTCCCTGGGCGACTCGCACCGCGGCTACCGGGTGATGGGCACCAACAGCGATTACTTCACCCACTACCAGTACGGCCGCCAGCAGCACCTGCAACTGAGCCAGGGCCGCCAGTTCGCCAACGACCCGTTCGAAGTGGTGCTTGGCGCCGAAGTGGCCGAAGCCCTGCACTACAAGCTCGGCGACAGCCTGGTGCTGGCCCACGGCATCGCCACCATCAGCCTGGTCAAGCACGACGACAAGCCCTTCACCGTGGTCGGCATTCTGCAGCGCACCGGCACCCCCGTGGACCGCACCCTGCACATCAGCCTGGCGGGGATGGAAGCCATCCACGTCGACTGGCAGAACGGCGTGCCGGCCCGCGGCGCCGCGCGCATCAGCGCCGACCAGGCGCGCACCATGGACCTTCAACCCACCGCCATCACGGCCTTCATGCTCGGCCTGAACAGCAAGATCGCCACCTTCAGCGTGCAGCGCGAGATCAACGAATTCCGCAGCGAGCCGCTGCTGGCGATCTTGCCCGGCGTGGCCCTGCAAGAGCTGTGGGGCATGATGGGCATCGCCGAGCAGGCGTTGTTCGTGGTGTCGCTGTTCGTGGTACTGACCGGTTTGATCGGCATGCTCACGGCGATTCTCACCAGCCTCAACGAACGGCGACGCGAAATGGCCATCCTGCGCTCGGTGGGTGCGCGCCCCTGGCATATCGCCGGGCTGCTGGTGCTCGAAGCGCTGGCGATGTCGGTCAGCGGTATCGTCGCCGGGCTGGGATTGCTCTATGGGGGAATCGCCTTGGCCCAGGACGCGGTACAGTCCAACTACGGGCTGTTCCTGCCGCTGGCCTGGCCAAGCCCGCACGAATGGACGTTGCTGGCGATCATCCTCGGTGCGGCGCTGCTGATGGGCAGCGTTCCGGCCTGGCGTGCCTACCGGCAGTCGTTGGCCGATGGCCTGTCGATCCACCTCTGAGAGTTTGTCATGTCGATCCCTGTGGGAACGGGCTTGCCCGCGAAGAGAGCACTACAGATCCTCCTGCTGTTGCTGCTGGTGCTGATCATCCCGGCCTGGGCGGACGAGCCGCGCGAGCTGGACTGGCCGGCACTGATCCCCGAGGGCGCGCCAGTCATCCCCCCACAGCTCACCCCGCTACATGACCTCTCGCAGATGGGCAATTCGCTGGGCGACGCGCTCGCGGCCGAGTCTGCCCCGGCAGCCCGCCAGCAGGCGCCCGACGCACCGGTGGTCAAGGCGCTGGACGGGCAGCAGGTCAAACTGCCCGGCTACATCGTGCCGCTGGAAGTCAGCGAAGAAGGCCGCACCACCGAGTTTCTCCTGGTGCCCTACTACGGCGCCTGCATCCACGTGCCGCCGCCGCCGTCCAACCAGATCGTGCACATCTTCAGCGAGATGGGCGTGCGCGTCGAAGACCTGTACCAGCCCTACTGGATCGAGGGACGTATGCAGGTCAAGAACACCAGCAGCGAGCTGGCCGACGCCGGTTACCAGATGGAAGCCGAGAAAATCTACGCATATGAGCTGAAATGAGAACTGTGTCGCCCGTGTGAAGCCCGCTTCGTTGAGCTGAGTCAAACAATGTGTTTGGACGGCTCCTTACCATTGGACTACTCGATTACTTACGTCCTCTGGGAGCTTCCATGAACAAGACATTGCTCGGTGCCTCGCTCGTCGCGTTGGCGCTCGCAGCCCCCGTTGCCCACGCCCACCAGGCGGGTGACTTCATCATGCGTGCCGGCGCCATCACCACTGCGCCGAATGAAAGCAGCAGTGACCTCAAGCTCGACGGCGCCAAGGTCTCCGGCACCAAGGCCACCCTCGACAGCGACACCCAGCTGGGCCTGGCCTTCGCCTACATGCTCACCGACCACGTCGGCATCGAGCTGCTCGCTGCCACGCCGTTCAAGCACACCGTGGGCGTCAAGGGCCTGGGCGGCGGGCTCGACGGCAAGCTGGCCGACATCAAGCAACTGCCACCGACCCTCTCGCTGCAGTACTACCCGATGGAAGCCTCGTCGAAGTTCCAGCCCTATGCCGGTATCGGCATCAACTACACGCTGTTCTTCGATGAAGACCTCAGCAGCGCCCGCAAGCAGCAGGGCTTCAGTAACATGAAGGTGCAGGACTCCATCGGCCTGGCCGGGCAGCTGGGCATGGACTACATGCTGACCGACAACCTGCTGGTCAACGCCGCAGTCTGGTACGTCGACATCGACACCAAGGCCACCATCGACGGCCCGAGCGCCCTGGGCGTCGGCAAGACCAAGGTCAACCTCGAAGTCGACCCATGGGTCTACATGGTCGGTATCGGCTACAAGTTCTGACACGCAACGCACTCAGGCCCCGCCGTACAGCGGGGCCTCTGGCTGCCGCTCAGCCCTGGCGTTGCAGCCACCACCAATACCCCCACGCCAACGCGCTGACTCCAGCCCCAAGCCCACACACCGCGTCCCATCCCCACGCCCCGTAGACCCAGCTCGCCGTCACCGCCCCCGCCCCACTACCCACCGAATAGCAGCACATGTACGCGCCAATCAGACGACTGGCCATCTCCGCCCGCCCGGCCAGCAGCAGGCTCTGGTTGGTCACATGCACTGCCTGCACGGCGAGGTCCAGCATCACCACACCGGCTACCAGCGCCAGCAGCGACTGCCCGACGAACAGGCTCGGCAGCCACGACAGTGTCAGCAGCCCCAGCGCCAGCCCTGTGGTGCGCTGCCCAAGGCCGCGATCGGCCAAACGCCCGGCACCCGATGCGGCAAGGGCTCCGGCGACACCGGCCAGGCCGAACAGGCCGATCTGGGTGTGGGTCAGTTGCAGCGCACTCAACGGCAGCACCATGCTGCTCCACAGCACGCTGAACGCGGCGAAGATCAGTAATGCGAACACACCCCGCTGGCGCAGCAGGCGATCATCGCGCAGCAGCACCGCCATGGAGCGCAACAACGCCCGGTAATGTTGGCGCTGCCCCAGAGGTCGTGCAGAGGGCATACGCCAGCCGAGCAGCACGACCATCAGCAGCGCCAACCCGGCAGCAGCGAAATAAACCCCTCGCCAGCCAGCCAGATCAGCCACGACTCCCGCCACCAGCCGCGCCAGCAAAATCCCCACTACGATACCGCTGGTAACCGTTCCCACCGCCTGCCCCTGCTGCGCCGGTGTCGCCAGGGTGGCCGCCTGGGCGACCATCAGTTGCACCACCACGGCCATCAGCCCGACCATGCCCATGGCCGCCAACAGCGCCGCCCAATGCTGGGCCAGGCCGACCGCGACCAGCGCCAGTGCCGACAGCAGCAACTGCGCAAGGATCAAGCGCTTGCGGTCGAGCAGGTCCCCTAGCGGCACGATCAGCAGCAATCCTAGTGCGTAGCCTGCCTGGGTTGCGCCGACCACCCAGCCGACCTGACGACTCGGCACGCCCAGGCTCTGGGCCATGGACTTCAACAGCGGCTGGGCGCAGTACACCGTGGCCACCGCCAGTGCGCAGGCTGCGGCCAGCAACAGGGTCAGGCCGCGAGTGAGTTGAAACGAAGATGCATCGTGGGCAGATGACATGCAGACTCCTGGCAATCTGGTTTCAAAACAAAACCACAAGCTGGATTTCTAACAAACCTGGTTTTAATCTGCAACCAAACTGTCTCATCCGGAATGATCGATGCTCGACGAAAACAACAGCCGATGCCCCGTGGCCCGGGCACTCGAAGTGCTGGGCGACCGCTGGGCACTGATGATCCTGCGCGACGCGTTCGATGGGCTGCGCCGCTTCAGCGAGTTCCAGAAGAACCTGGGGCTGGCGAAGAACATCCTCGCCACGCGCCTGAAGCTGCTGGTAGAAACAGGGCTCATGGAGCTGCAGCCGGCGTCGGATGGCAGTGCGTACAAGGAATATGTGCTGACTGAAAAAGGCCGCTCGGTGTTTCCGATCGTGGTGGGCCTGCGTCAGTGGGGGGAGCGGTTTCAGTTCGAGGCGGGCGAGACGCGTTCGGTGCTGCTGGACAATGCCAAGGGCGAACCTGTGGCGAAGCTGGAAGTACGGGCGCGGGATGGGCGGGTGCTGGGGCCGGAGGATTGTCGGCGGGCTTGAAGGGGTTATGGCCTGGCAGGGCCTGTTCGGGGGTACTCCACTGTTCTGGAGATCAGTGGAGTACCTGGAACGCCAACGTGTTTGTCAGTCTTTGCCCAACAAACGCGCCAGCCCCTCGGCGATCGGCGTCGCCTGGGGAAAATCGAAACGCGCCAACAGCCGGTGGTTGTCCGCCCGCGAGTGGCGGATATCACCCGCGCGCGCCGGGCCATGGCTGATCGCCGGCAAGCTGCCAACCACCTGCTGCAATGCCGCAAGCAAGTGATTCAGCGAAGTCGCCTGGTTCAAGCCGATGTTCACCGCGCCCTCTTCCACCTGCGGCTGCTCCAGCGCCTGCACCATCACCTGCACCAGGTCGCCGACATAGAGGAAGTCGCGGGTCTGCTCGCCATCGCCGAACACGGTGATCGGCAAGCCCTTGGTCGCTCGCTCGCAGAAGATGCTGATCACCCCCGAGTACGGCGACGAGGGATCCTGGCGCGGCCCGAAGATATTGAAGAAGCGGAACACCACAGGCTCCAGCCCATGTTGGCGGCGGTAGAAGTCCAGGTACTGCTCGCCAGCCAGCTTGTCCACTGCATAGGGCGTCAGTGGCGCCTTGGGCGTGTCCTCGGTGATCGACTGGCCTTCGCCATTGTTGCCGTAGACCGCCGCGCTCGAGGCGAACAACACCCGGCGCACACCATTGATGCGCATCGCCTCGCAGACATTGAGAGTGCCGATGAAGTTGCTCTGGTGGGTCTTGACCGGGTCGTCCACCGACGCCTGCACCGACGCGACCGCAGCGAGGTGGACCACCGCCGCGCAACCGGCGGCTGCACGGGTAACCAGTGCAGTGTCGGCAACATCACCTTCGATCAGTTGCAGGCGCGGATGGTCGATCTGCAGGTTGCTGCGCTTGCCGGTCGACAGGTCATCGAGAATGCGCACCGCATAGCCTTTGTCCAGCAGCGCATCGCACAGGTGGGAGCCGATGAAACCAGCTCCGCCGGTAATGAGGATGGGGGCATCAGCCATGACGATAGAAACGGTCCAGTAGGGGCGGCAAGCCGGCGCGCCAGGCGCGGGGCTTGATGCCGAAGGTGTGAAGGATCTTCTTGCAGGCCAGCACCGCGTGCTGCGGCTCCTCGCTGGCATCCGGGCGCGCGGCGTGGGCCTGTGCGGTGGGGGCCTGCACCGCCAGCTTGTGCCACTGCGCTGCCTCGGAAAGGATAGCTTGTCCCAGCGCCAGCGGTGTGGTCGCCTCGTTGCCGGCGTAATGGTAGGTGCCCCACAGCGGCGCATCGCAGTCCAGCTGCTTGATCACCGAGAGGATCACCCGGGCGGCATCGTCGACCGGCGTCGGGTTGCCGCGGCGGTCATCGGCCAGCAGCAGCTCCTGCGGTTGCTCGGCGCGCGTCAGGAAGCGCCCGAGTGCGCCGTCGAGGCTTTCGTCCAGCACCCAACCGAAACGCAGCAGCACATGCTGCGGGCAGGCCGCACGCACGCTCTGCTCGATGCGCCACAGCGCCTGGCCACGCAGGCCCAGCGGCACCGGCTCGTCCTTCTCGCTGTAGGAGGTGGCGCGCGAGCCGTCGAACACGCGATAGCTGGAAGGCTGGACCAGCGTGATCTCGTGGTGCTGGCACAATTCGGCCAGACGCTCCACGGCACGTTCCTGAAGGGCCAGGCGCTGTTCGCTGACCGACTCGGCCTGGAACCAGTCGAAGTAATAGGCCAGGTTGACCAGGGCATCGGGGCGGTGATCGTCGAGCAACTGGGTGAGGCTGGCCGGATCCCAGCCCTCGTCCGGCGGGCGCGGTGCCAGAAACGCGATGTCTTCCTCGGCCCCGAGACGAATCAGCGCTTGCCCGAGGGCATTGCCACCACCCAACAGCATCAGGCGCATACGCATAGAGTCAGCAGGTCCGCTCAGATCGATTAGGGAAAGGGGTCATTTTGCGGTTTCCGCCAGGGGAAGTCCAACCCTAGGGGCTTCCCCATCTGTACGTAGGAAGTTTCCAACAGGCATCGAAGCTTTCTCTGTCGCTCACATAAAACCGGTCTTGCACCACGCCAGACCAAAACCTTGAACTAATAGCAGAGGCCGGGGCATGGCAGCCCCGTATGCGCACCCGATAACCAAGAGCACCACCATGACGCGCCGGCTTCGATCTTCACAACGTTTCACGGCTGTGAAATTTTCCACCCCCTCTTTTGCACCTTCGGAAACTACCCGATACTGCGCGGCAGTTGGCCACTACCGACTGGAGTTACACCAGTCAGGTCAACTCACTCCAGCTGTCGGCCGGCACGGAACGCCAACACAACAATAACAAGGAAGGTTTCCCATGCAGGATTCCGAAGTCGCGTACCTGGAATTTACCCAGGATCAAGCCGATGCGCTGTTCGTCGCCAGCCAATCCCTCGCCCGACTCGGCGGCCCGGAAGTCTTCGGGGCAGCCGGCAAGGCACGGCAATGCGCCGAAGCGCTGACAAGATCGCTCGATGTCCAGCAACAAGCGACACTGCGGCGCTTCGCCGACGGCACGCTGTCTGCACTGATGTACCGCGGCATGAGCTGCCTGGAGCACGACCCCATCCCCGAAGACCTGCCTGAGCTGCAGGGCCTGGAGCACGATCCCCGCTGCCTCTACCTGGCTTCACGCAACCAGATCCTGCTGGAACTGGTGCGCTACCGGGCGTTCGCCTTCGATATCGACAACGAAGGCAAGCAGGTGCGTCTGGTCGGCAACTTCAAGGGTGGCGGCAGCCAGCCGCGTCCGCAGGAAACCCGCGACACCCGCGTGGAACTCAGCTCCCACGCTGGCTTGCGCCTGGGCCCACACACCGAAGCTCCGTACAACTGCTCGGTGATCGCTCGCGATGACCATTCCCCGGCCCCCTCTGCGCTGATCCTCACCGCGCGCTGGAACCCGGCGAACGAGCCGACCCACGTCATTCCCATGCGCGAGGTCATAGAAGGCTTGGGCAGCCTGCACGCGCTGGCGCTGACCTCAGCGTCGTTCGACTTCACCCGCAGCGACTGTTTCGTCGCGGGCAGCGGTGAACCGGAGCAGGCCACCGCGATGCTGCAGTTCGACGCCAACGGCGGCTTTGCCCTGCGTTACAACTCGTACCGGTTCTCGCTCAACGACCAGGCCAGCGACCTCGCCGCCCAGGCCTTCGACGCCTTCCAGCAGCGGGTCGCCGAGACGCGGCCAAGGCCCTTCGTGCTGCAACCGGACACCGCCCTCGTGATCAACAACAACCGCGCCCTGCATGGTCGCGACATCGTCCAGGACAACCGTCGCCTGCTGGTGCGGCTGTTCGGCTACTCCCCCTTCGCCCAACCTCGGGTGATCACTCCGGATCCGCTGCTGGTGCGCGGCTGAATAAAAGGAACGTGCGGTAATGATGGAAATCGATGTCTCCCTGCTGCTGACCCTCGCGTCGGTGGCGCTGATGGCCGGCTTCTTCGACGCCATCGCGGGTGGCGGCGGGCTGATCACCCTGCCGGTACTGTTCGTCGCCGGCATCGACCCGTTGGCGGCCATCGCCACCAACAAATTCCAGGCGGCCTCGGCGACGGTGTCGGCCACCGTCGCCTTCGCCCGCAAGGGCATGATCGACTGGCAACGCGGCCTGCCCATGGCCGCCATGGCCTTCGCCGGCGGCGCCCTCGGCGCGCTGTCGGTGAGCCTGGTGCCCAAGACGCTCCTGCAAGCCTGCGTGCCGGTGCTGCTGATCCTGGTTGCGGCCTACTTCGCTTTCAGCCCCAAGCCCGACGAGCACGAGCGCAAGGCGAAGATCTCCAACGCCGTGTTCTGCCTGACCGCCGCCCCGCTGATCGGCTTCTATGACGGCGTGTTCGGCCCTGGGGTGGGTTCGTTCTTCATGCTCGCCTGCGTAATCCTGCTGGGTCAGCACCTGCTGCGCGCCGTGTGCAACAGCAAGCTGCTCAACGCCGCGTGCAACCTCGGCGCCCTCTCGGTATTCTCGCTGAGCGGGGCGATCATCTGGCCCCTGGCCCTGGCGATGGCCTGTGCCGCGTTCATCGGTGCGCAACTGGGCGCACGCTGCGCGGTGCATTTCGGACCCAGGCTGATCAAGCCGTTGCTGGTCTGCGTGTGCTGCATCATGGCCCTCAAGCTGCTGCTTGGCGCAGGCAACCCGCTCGGCGAATGGCTGCAACATCAGTTCCTCTAGGGTCTGTATGAAAAGCCTTGAGACGAAGGTCAGGCAAGGCGAAAACAGCCGAGGAAGCGGAGTTTACGGGTTGTAAATGAGCATTCCGAGGCTGTTTTCAACGCAGCATCACCGAGTATCAAGGTTTTTCATACAGAGCCTAGGAGCGCCATGGACTTCGCGAACACCTCCGACCAACGCGGCAGCTGGCAATACGACGAACCTGCGCCGGGCACCGAATGCTTCATCGACGAAGCATTCGACGGTTATCAACAGCAGGCACGCCTGCTTTTGCCCGATAGCGAGCGGGCGCCGCCGCTGTTCGTGGTCGGCGGCGCGCGCTCCGATTTCACCCGCCTCAATCCGCTGCTCTATCGCCTGCAACGCCAGGGCATCGGCTCGCTGACCGGCAACCTGTCCGGCCACAGCCAAGCGAGCGAACCCGGCGCCAGCGCACCGACCCTGGCGATCAACCTGCAGGAGGCCCGGCGCTTCCACCGGCATATCGCCGAACGCTGCCGTACCCTGGTCGGCCACAGCCTGGGTGGCGCCATTGCCCTCAAGCTTGCGGCGCAACTGCCAGACATCGACAAGCTGGTGCTGATCTGCCCGGCGGTCTACCCCGATGACGCCCACGACGCGCCATTCGGGCCGGCCTTCAGCGCGGCGATCCGCAAGCCCTACGCCTTTCTCGACTGCGACAGCTACGCCTTCCTGCGCCAGTTCCAGGGGCGGGTACTGCTGGTGATCGGCGAGTACGACGGCCTCAACTCCCAGACCCACGGCCAAGGCCCCGGCACCAGCGCCGGTACCCGAATGCTGCGCGGGGTGCAGCGCTACAGCCCGATTCCGGAGGAAGTCACCCATGCGCTGCTGCGCTCGGTGCCGGCGCCCCATGTGGAGTGCCTGTTGCTGACCGACTGCGACCACGGCATCGCCGCACACCTGCGCGATGCACCGGAGATTGCCGATCAGGTAGCGGATGCGGTGGCGGCGTTCATACTCGACCAGGGGTGACTGGTTCGGCGCTGCGACTTGCCCGCGAAGCAGACGCCGCGGTGTAGAGCCGAAATCCCTATTCGATCTCGAACAACCCATTGCTGATCGCACCGGCGCCGAGCCGGTCGCGAATATCATCGTCGATACGCGGGTCGTCCGGGCGATAGAGCTTCACCTGGCGATAGGCATTGATACGGTTGATCTCTTCACCAAGAAACTCCCACACCACGCGGGTGCAGGCAGGGTTGCGCCGGTCGCCGCTGGAGACCCCGGTCTTGAGCCCGTTGAGGCGGGTGATACGGCTCTTGAAGCTGGGGATGAGCACGGTCTGGCTCATCTCGTTGAGGGTCAGCGACTCGTAGTCGATCAGGAACACACGATCCTGCAACTGGAACGCTGCGCCCAGGTAGCGGCAACGCACCTCCGCATGCTGGCTGCCGGCACTGCTGCGCTCCTGGCGTTCCTGGCGCTCGAACAGGAAGCTGCCGCGCTCCTCCCACAGGTGCACCAGCGACACCAGGATCGAGCCTGGTACCGACATGCAGTTGGAATATTCGAAGTAGTAGCCGCAATAGCGCGACAGGTTGCCGGCCTGGGCATGCAAGGGCTTGAACAGCTCGCTGATCGGGTCGTCCTGCGGGCCTGACGACACCGAAGGGTTGCGCGCACCGATCAGCCGGGCGAACTGTTCCGGCGGCAGGTTCAGCTCGTAATCCTCGACCCCGAAGAAATCGCCGATGCGCTTGAGGTTGTAGGTCGTCGGCTGGCTCTGCCCGCTCAGGTACTTGTTGAATTGCGCGCGATTTATCGACAGCTGTCGGCAAACCTCTGAAATAGAGCGGTAGTGGCTGCAGGCGAGTTTGAGATTGGCGGCTAGAAAATCGGCCATGAACGGCGTTCCAGGTGATGCGAGTGGTGCAAGTCTAGCATCAAGTCGCACCAAAACAGAGCAACCCGCGAAATTGTAACCACAGGTGTCATGACCAACCATGCGCGCCAACGATAGCGCGCGTCTCTGTCGCCGCTGGTCACTCCACACGAAGAATAAGAATCGAGGTCATTTTCCAATGCTCGAAGCACTTAACGATTTCCTTTCAGGAAAACTGCTCATCGTCCTGATCGTCGGGCTCGGTAGCTACTTCACCATTCGTTCCCGGTTCGTCCAGTTCCGCCACTTCGGCCACATGTTCGGCGTGTTCAAGGAGTCCCTGCGCGGCCAGGCTGGCCAACTGAGCTCGTTCCAGGCCCTGATGCTGAGCCTCGCCGGCCGCGTCGGTGCAGGTAACATTGCCGGTGTCGGCATCGCCGTGACCCTGGGCGGCCCAGGCGCAGTGTTCTGGATGTGGGTCACCGCACTGGTGGGCATGTCCAGCAGCTTCTTCGAATGTACCCTGGCCCAGGTCTACAAGCGCGCCGACGGCGACGGCCTGTACCGCGGCGGCCCGGCCTATTACATTCAGCACGGCCTGAAGCTCAAGAGCATGGCGATCGTGTTCTCGATCCTGCTGCTGGTCACCTACGGCTTCGCCTTCATCGGCCTGCAGTCGTACACCGTGACCCATTCGCTGCAGAACGCCTTTGCCTTCGACCCACGCCACACCGGTATCGTCCTGGCAGTGCTGCTGGCCATCACCTTCATCGGCGGCATCAAGCGCATCGCCGCGGTGTCGGACCTGCTGGTGCCGATCAAGACCCTGGCCTACATCGGCGTGACCCTGTACGTGATCGGCACCCAGATCGAACACGTGCCTGCCATGCTGGAAACCATCTTCAAGAGCGCCTTCGGCCTCGACCCGGCCTTTGCCGGCCTGCTGGGCAGCGCCATCGTCATGGGCGTGAAACGCGGCGTGTTCGCCAACGAAGCGGGCCTGGGCAGTGCCCCGAACGTCGCGGCCGTGGCGGCAGTGAAGCACCCGGGCGCCCAGGGCGTGGTGCAGGCCTTCAGCGTGTTCCTCGACACCTTCGTGATCTGCACCTGCACCGCGCTGCTGATCCTGCTGTCGGGCTTCTACACCCCAGGCTTCGAAGGCGACGGTATCGTCCTGACCCAGAACTCGCTGGCCGCCGTGGTCGGTGACTGGGGCCGCATCTTCGTCAGCGTCGCGCTGTCGCTGTTCGTCTTCACCTGCATCCTCTACAACTACTACCTGGGCGAGAACAGCCTGCAGTTCCTGAGCCGCAACCGTGTCGTGCTGATGGCCTTCCGCGGCCTGGTGCTGGCGCTGGTGGTGTGGGGTTCGATGCAAGACCTGTCGACCGTGTTCGCCTTCGCCGACATCACCATGACCTGTCTGGCCTTCGTCAACCTGGTCGCCCTGGCCCTGCTGTTCAAGGTCGGCCTGCGCGTGATGCGCGACTACGACGCACAGCGCAAGGCCGGCATCAAGCAGCCGGTGTTCGACTCCAGCAAATTTGCCGACCTGGACCTGGACCGTGCCGCCTGGCCAGCCAATCCTCAGGCTGAAACAGCCACTGACAAAGCTGCTGGCGAACTTCAGCACCAGCGCTGATACCCTGCCCTGCCCGGCCGCCCCGCTCGTGGGCGGCCGGCTTTCCTTCGCTCCTCGCTTCGGAATCCTTCCATGGGTGCAGTCAAGAATCTCCTCGTTCTCTACACAGGTGGCACCATCGGCATGCTGCAGACCCCCGCGGGCCTGGCGCCGGCGGGTGGCTTCGATGCACGTATGCGTGCCCACCTCGCACAGCGCAATGACGCGCCGACACTGCAATGGACCTTGCGCGAGCTCAACCCGCTGATCGACAGCGCCAACATGCAGCAGGCCAATTGGCTGGCGATGCGTGATGCCATCGTCGAGGCGGTCGAGCATGACGGCCATGACGGCGTGCTGGTACTGCATGGCACCGACACCCTGGCCTACAGCGCGGCAACGTTGTCGTTCCTGCTGCTCGGCCTGCAGGTGCCGGTCCTGCTTACCGGCTCCATGCTGCCGGCCGGTGCGCCAGACAGCGACGCCTGGGACAACCTGGTCGGCGCGTTGCGTCAGTTCGAGCAGGGCCTGGGCAAAGGCGTGCAGCTTTACTTCCACGGCCGGTTGCTGCACGGCTGCCGCGCCTCGAAACTGCGCAGCGAAGCCTTCGATGCGTTCACCGTGATGGAACGCCACCGCGAGGGCGAGCGCGCTGCACAGATCCCTGCCAGCCTGGACTACCGCCAGGTGCGCCAAGCGGTGAAGCTGGCGGTGCTGCCGGTGTTCCCAGGGTTGTGTGCGGATTACCTGCACGGGCTGTTCGACGCGGGGGTCCAGGGCTTGCTGCTTGAGTGCTATGGCAGCGGTACCGGCCCGTCCGATGACCAGGCACTGCTCGACGCGCTGCACGGTGCGCGTCAACGCGGGGTGATGATCGTCGCGATCAGCCAGTGTCCCGAGGGCGCGGTGGTGTTCGACACCTATGCCGCCGGCAGCAAGCTGCGCGATACCGGGCTGGTCAGTGGTGGCGGGATGACTCGCGAAGCGGCGCTGGGCAAGATGTTCGCGCTGTTGGGGGCTGGGTTGGATGTGGAGGCCGCAGAGCGGTGGTTTGCATTGGACCTGTGTGGGGAGCGGGCTTAGGTTTCAGCCTGTCATGGCCTCTTCGCGGGCAAGCCCGCTCCCGCAGGGATTTCCACAGTTCTTGAGAATTGTGCTGTACCTGTGGGAGCGGGCTTGCCCGCGAAGAGGCCTGGCGAAAATGGCGGAAGGCAGCGGGAGTCGAACCTGCCCGGGAACGGCTGCCGTCCCCAACCGGGTTTGAAGCCCGGCCGCGCCACCGGGCGCGATTGCCTTCCTTGAACTCAGGGCCTGGCCTGCTGCCGGGCCAGCGCGCTATCGGCGCGGATGTGACGTTGCTCGGCAACCCTGCGGGTCAGGCCAAGCCGGTCGAAGTACTCGAGAATCTGCACACTGCGCTTGCGACCGATGCCCAACATATCGCGAAACGCCGCCACCTGCACTACCGGCGTGTCCTGTATCTGGCGCAACAACATCTCGGCCATGCGCTGGATCGTCTCCTGCGGGTAGAACAGGTCGCGCACCACCTGGTGCAGCACTCCCAGCCGCGCCAGCTTGCGCATCAGCAGGCGCACCTGGGTTTCCTCCACCTGCTCGGCTGCAGCCAGGGTCCTGACCCAGGGCGGATCGAACGCACCTTCCAGCAAACGCGGTTGCAGACGCTCCCAGAGCGCAGTATCGGCGTCACTCAACTGCACCTTGTGATCCGGCAGGTGCAACCATGGGCCGCTGCTGGCGACTGCGCCCTCACCGAGCAACTCGTCCAGCAGGCTGACAAAGGCGGCACGCTCCAGCGGCAAGGCGCAGAAGCGGCGCAGGCGGTCGCGGTCGGGGCCAAGCTGATCGGGCTCCTGCTCGTGGAACTGCGCCAGTTGCTCGAGCACTTCATGCCTGAGCGCCTGCCATTGCTGACGATCGAACAGCAACGGCCCCTGGCGGGTGGCAATCACCTGGACGTCATCGGGCAACCGCCAACTGTCGCGCAGACGGTTGAACTGTCGCTCCAGGCGCTGCGGGTCGAGCCCGGCGGGAGCCGCCGCCAGAAGGGCCGGCAGGGCCTGCTCCAGATCGCAGGCATCGCGCAGCACCTGCAGTTGGCGCAAGCGCGACTCGCTGCGGCGCTGCCTGCTGGGGGCGAAAGGGTCGAGCACCCGACCACCGCCGAGGGTGCGCTGGGCACGCTGGTCGCGCAGCACCAGGCGGTCGCCATGCACCGCCTGCAGCGGCGCGTTGAGCAGCAACTGAGCGAACATGCGTTGGCCTGCCGTCAGAGCCTCGCCCTCCAGCAGCGCCACCCGCGCGGTCACGTCCTGGGTACCCAGGTGCACATGCACCGCGCTGAAATGCTCGAAGGTGCGCGTTTCGCCCGGCAACAATGACAACTCGATATCGATACGCGAACTGGGCGCATGCAGCCACTCGGGCACCAGCCAATCGCCACGGTGCACGTGCTCCACGGCCAGGCGCTCGGCACTGATGTTCAGCGCCACGCGCTGCCCGGCCTCGGCCACCAGCGCGGCCTGGTTCTGTGCATGCAGGCCACGCACCCGCACAGCTTTGCCAGCCTTGCCCAGCAACAGGGTGTCGCCCGCGCTCACCTGCCCGGCCAGCGCGGTGCCGGTCACCACCACACCGGCACCGGAAACGGCGAAAGCACGGTCAATTGCCAGCCGAAAGCCTCCTTGGCTCCCACGCCGCAGCACCTGCGTGCGCGCCTCGACCAACGCCTGGCGCAGCACTTCGACGCCTTCACCGGTCACGCTGGACAAGACGAACTGACGAGCCCCGGCATAAGGCCCGGGGGCCAGCAGCGCTTCGACCTCGTGCTGGACTTCCAGCAGTCGCGGTGCCTCGACCCGATCGCACTTGCTGATCGCCACCAGCGCTTGGGGAATGCCCAGCAGCTCGATGATCGCTAGGTGCTCACGGGTCTGCGGCATAACGCCGTCATCAGCGGCCACTACCAGCAACACCAGGTCGATACCGTGGGCGCCGGCGAGCATGTTGTGGATAAAACGCTCGTGACCGGGGACGTCGATGAAGCCGGTCAACGGCTCGCCTTCGGCCAGGGCCGCATAGCGATAGCCGAGGTCGATGGTCATGCCCCGGGCGCGTTCTTCCTGGCGCTGGTCGCCGGCCTGGCCGGTCAGGGCCTGGAGCAGCGCAGTCTTGCCGTGATCGATATGCCCGGCGGTGCCGACGATCACTGCACCGGCCCCAGCTGCAACGCCGGCAACTGCGCCAGCCACTGGGTTTCGTCATCCAACTGACGCAGGTCGAGCCACAGGGCATCGTCATCGATGCGTCCAAGCACCGGCACCGGCAACTCGCGCAGTGCGCGCTCCAGCACCCTCAGGCTGCGACCACGCAGCTTCTTCGACACCTGTGGCCGCAAGCACAGCGCCGCGCTTGGCAGCCGCGCTACCGGCTGGCTGCCGCTACCGATCATGCCCAATGCGGGCTCGACCGCGACCGTCCACTGCTCGCCCAGTCGCGCGGCCAGTTCTGGCGCCAGGCGCTGCGCCTGGGTTGCGATCTCGTCCTGGGGCCGGGTCAGCAGGCGCAGGCTGGGCAAGCGTTCGGCCAGGCTATCGGGGTCGCGGTACAGCGCCAGCACCGCCTCGAGCGCCGCCAGGGTGATCTTGTCCACACGCAGCGCGCGCTTGAGCGGGTTCTTCTTGATCCTGGCGATCAGCTCCTTGCGCCCGACGATGATGCCCGCCTGCGGACCACCCAGCAGTTTGTCGCCGCTGAAGGTGACGATATCGGCGCCGTCCGCCAATGCCTGACGCACCGTCGGCTCGGCGGGCAGGCCCCAACGGGTGAGGTCGAGCAGGCTGCCGCTACCCAGGTCTTCGAGCAGCGGCAGATCATGTTGATGGGCGATGCGCGCAAGCTCGGCGGTCGGCACCTGGGTGGTAAAGCCCTGGATGCTGTAGTTGCTGCAATGCACGCGCATCAGCAGGCCGGTGCGCGGATTGATCGCCGCCTCGTAGTCGCGGGCATGGGTGCGGTTGGTGGTGCCGATCTCGTGCAGGCGCACACCGGCACGGGCCATGATGTCGGGAATGCGGAAGGCGCCGCCGATCTCGATCAGCTCGCCACGGGAGATGATCCCTTCCTTGCGCGCACCCAGGCTGTTGAGCGCCAGCAGCACGGCAGCGGCGTTGTTGTTGACCACGGTGACTGCCTCGGCGCCGGTCAGCTCGCGGATCAGGCCCTCGATCAGGTCATCACGGTCACCGCGCTTGCCGGTGGCCAGGTCGAACTCGAGGTTGAGCGGATAACGGGCGGCGGTCTGCATCGCCTGTACGGCCTCTTCCGGCAACAAGGCACGACCGAGGTTGGTGTGCAGCACCGTGCCAGTGAGGTTGAAGACCCTTCGCACCTGGCTGCGCTGCTGGATCGCCAGGCGCTCGCCGGCGCGGCCAAGCAGGATTTCAGCAGCCAGTTCGACGGCGCTCAACTGGCCAAGGCGAGCGGGTTCGCGCAGGTCGTCTAGCAGTTGACGCAGGCTGGCCAGGGTGGCGTCGCGGCCATGGCGATCGAGCAAGGGCTGGCAGGCGGGGTGGCGTAGCAGGGTGTCGATGGAGGGCAGGCGTGGCGCTTGATTGGCGAGGCTTGACGACATGCGGTACTACCTTGGTTGATCCGGTGTCTGTAATGGCCCTTTCGCGGGCAAGCCCGCTCCTACAGGTTACCCGTCGTCCGCAAAGGTGGCGGGGTCATTGCAGGAGCGGCGGTTCGCCGCTGCGACTTGCCCCGCGATAGGGGCGGCTCGGTGTGCAGTGTAGACCCTCATCCTCCTCCAGGCGCCAACATCAGGTTCGGCGCCAGCCGATGAAAGCCCTCCTCGTCCAACCGGATATCCAGCGCCAGGCTGGCCAGGTCATCGGCCAACACCTCGCCCATCGCGTCATTTTCCAGGTAGCAGTGCTTGAGGTAGGTGCTGCAACCAGGGCAGCACTCCGCCCGCAGCGGAGCCTTGCCCGGGGCATGACGATCATCCTCAAGGCTGGAGTAGCGCAAATCCTTGCTCGACTCGCAGTACACACACTTGACCCGCACCACATGCCACTCACAGGCGCACAGCGAACAGGCCAGGTAGCGCAGCCCGTTGTGCTTGCCGCGGTTGCGCACCAGGCCCGCCATCGCTGGCGAGCCGCAGCACGGACACTGCGCGAGGCTGCTGCCGGGCTTGAGCTCATCGCTGGGCAAGCCCCGCCGCCAACTGGCCCAGGCCGCCTGCAACGCAGCGCCGATGAAAGGCACCAGCGCCGCGGGCACGGCATCGTACTGACCGCTCAGCAAGGCGATACCCCAACCTTTACGCTGGCTCTCTTCGCTGCTGTGCAGAACCTTCAGGGCATCCGCCAGGGCACCCTGCTCCGGGACCTCGAAGCGATCCAGCAGCGCCTGCAGCCAGAGCAACCACGGCCCTTCCCGCACCAGGCTGTCGGCCGCCAGCGGCGGCAGGCCGTGGCTGATGCACAGGCGCTGACGCTGCTCGGCGACCGGCACGCCGGAGGGTGGATTGTCGAGCAACTGCTGCTGCACCCGGCACAGGCGCGCAACCAGCCTCAGGTAGTCGCCAAGGGCATGGCCCTGGGCAAGCTGCTCCAGTCGCGCCGCGCGCAGTTCGAACAGGTTGTCGGCGGGCTGGTGGAGAAACGGCGGCATTACCGCCGACGCTTCGATCTGCCCGGGTTCGAGAATCGTGCTCAAGCGCTCATCCTTCTTTCCGTCCGGGGTTGTGCGGCGTCTTGTCGCCAGTCACGTCCCGGTACCACAGCTCATGATGTTTGCGTGCCCAGGCGCGGCTGACCCAGCCGTGCAGCATGGCGCCGACCGAGCCCTTGATCCAGATCCCGGCATAGATGTGCACGATGATGCTCAGCACCAGCACGAACGCCGCCAGGGCGTGCAGCAAGGTGGCCAGGCGAATCGCGCCGATGTCGAAGTACTGGCTGAACCAGGCGCGCCAGATCACCACGCCACTGACCAGCAGGATCAGCATGCACACCAGCAAGGTCCAGAACAGCAGCTTCTGCCCGGCGTTGTACTTGCCGATCGGCGGCACGCCTTCTTCCTCGTTGCGCATCACCCGATCCACACGGCGCAGCCACAGGCGGTCGTTGGCGGTGATGAAGTTGGCCCGCCAGAAGCGGATCACCAGCCCCAGGAAGAACACGAACATCGCCACCCCGAGGAAGGGGTGCAGGATGCGCGTCCAGGGGCCGCCACCGAACAGGTTGCTGAGCCAGAACAGCGCCGGATGGAACAGCGCCAGCCCCGACAGCCCGGCCATGAAGAACAGGATCGCGACGATCCAGTGGTTGGTCCGCTCGTTGGCGTTGTAGCGCAGGATAGGCTTGTTGTCGTTCATGGCCGCTGCTCCCCTTGCCCGCCGGGCTTGCCCGGGTCATAGACGTGCACTGCCGGGTCCACCTGGTGCACGCTGGTATCGGTCGGAGCGGGATGCTCGTCCTCCTCGACCCGCTGCGGCCCGACCCGCACATAGTGGAAGAACCCGGCCAGGACCGCCGCGCCCATGGCCAGCAGCGCCAGCGGTTTGCTGATGCCCTTCCACAACCCTACCAGCGGGCTGATCACCGGCTGGTCCGGCAGGCCTGCATACAGCCTGGGTGTATCGGCGTGGTGCAGCACGTACATCACGTGGGTGCCACCGACACCGTCCGGGTCGTACAGGCCGGCGTTCTCGTAGCCGCGCGACTTGAGGTCGACGATGCGCTCGTCGGCATGCACCTTCATCTCGTCCTTGCTGCCGAAGACGATCGCCCCGGTCGGGCAGGTCTTCACGCAGGCCGGCTCCAGGCCCACGGCCACGCGGTCGGAACACAGGCTGCACTTGTAGGCCTTGTGGTCTTTCTGCGAGATTCGCGGGATGTTGAACGGACAGCCGGTGATGCAATAACCGCAACCGATGCAGTGGTCCTGGTTGAAGTCGACGATGCCGTTGGCGTGCTTGATGATCGCGCCGGGGCTCGGGCAGGCCTTGAGGCAGCCAGGGTCGGCGCAGTGCATGCAGCCGTCCTTGCGGATCAGCCACTCCAGGTTCCCGTCGTCGCGCTCGTGCTCGGTAAAGCGCATCAGGGTCCAGGTGTCGGCGGTGAGGTCCTGCGGGTTTTCGTAGGTGCCGTGGTTGTGGCCGACCTCGTCGCGCAGCTCGTTCCACTCCGAGCACGCCACCTGGCAGGCCTTGCAGCCGATGCACTTGGTGGTGTCGATCAGCTTGGCGACCTGCTCCTGCTGGCGTACCGAAGGCGGTACGGTCGTGGTGGCCGAGCGGGCGATGATATCTTGCTGGGCCATCAGATTTTCTCCACGTTGACGAGGAACGACTTGGACTCCGGCGTCTGGGTGTTGCCATCACCGAGGAACGGCACCAGCGTGTTGGTCAGGTAGCCATGCCGGGTCGAACCGGTGAAGCCCCAGTGCAGCGGGATGCCGATCTGGTGCACGGTCTGGTTATTGACCTGCAGCGGACGGATCCGCTTGGTCACCACCGCTACCGCCTCGATATGCCCACGCTTGCTCGACACCCGCACCCGATCTCCCGCCTTGATGCCCTTCTCGCCGGCCAGCACTTCGCCAATCTCGACGAACTGCTCGGGCTGGATGATCGCGTTCAGGCGGCAGTGCTTGCTCCAGAAGTGGAAGTGCTCGGTCAGCCGGTAGGTGGTCGCTGCGTAGGGGAACTCCTCGTGCTTGCCGAGGGTGTCCCATACCGAATCGAAGATCCGGCCTGCCGGGTTGCTGGTGGCCTTCTTGTTGTTCGGGTGCAGCGGGTTGATCCCGATCGGTGTCTCGAACGGCTCGTAGTGCTCGGGGAACGGCCCCTCGGCCATCTTGTCGATGGCGAAGAAGCGCGCCACGCCTTCGGGGTTCATGATGAACGGATTCATCCCCGCTTCAGGCGGAGAGTCGACCTTGAAGTCGGGCACGTCAGTGCCGCCCCAGGCCTTGCCGTTCCACCACACCAGGCGTTTCTTGTGCGGGTCCCACGGGTTGCCCTGCGGGTCGCTGGAGGCGCGGTTGTAGAGGATGCGGCGGTTGGCCGGCCAGGCCCAGGCCCAGTTCTGTACCTGGTGCATGCCGTAAGGGTCGCTATTGTCGCGCCGGGCCATCTGGTTGCCTTGCTCGGTCCAGCAGCCGGCGAAGATCCAGCAGCCGGATGCTGTGCTGCCGTCATCTTTCAACTGACCGAAGCCCGACAACTGCTGACCGCCCTTGATGGCCAGGCCACTGGCGTCGGTCATGTCGCTCACCGCCCAGCCGTTCATTTCCTTGGCGAGCTCTTCGGGGGAAGGCTCCTCGGGGATCTTGTACGGCCAGCTGATGTTGAGCATCGGGTCGGGGTAAGCGCCGCCTTCCGACTTGTAGCGCTGACGCAGACGCAGGAACAGCTCGCTCATGATCTGCACGTCGGTGCGCGTCTCGCCGGGGCCGTCAGCGCCCTTCCAGTGCCACTGCAGCCAGCGGCTGCTGTTGACCAGCGAGCCGTCCTCCTCGGCAAAGCAGGTGGTGGGCAGGCGAATCACCTCGGTCTGGATATTGGCCGTATCGACATCGTTGTACGGCCCGGCGTTGCGCCAGAACTCGGATGTCTCGGTGGCCAGCGGGTCCATGATCACCAGCCACTTGAGCTTGCCCAGCGCCGCAGTGACGCGGTTCTTGTCCGGCAGCGCGGCGATCGGGTTGAAACCCTGGCACATGTAGCCGTTGACCTTGCCCTGGCTCATCATCTCGAACATGCGCAGCACGTCGTAGGCCGCTACATCGAGCTTGGGCAGCCAGTCATAGCCCCAGTTGTTCTCGGCGGTGGCGTTGGCGCCATACCAGGCCTTCATCAGGCTGACATGGAACTTGCCATAGTTCTGCCAATACGAGAGCTGGCCCGGACGCAGCGGCTTGGAGGCGCGCTTGTCGATGAACGCGGCGTAGTCCTGCTCGGCATCGCCGGCCAGCGTCAGGTACCCCGGCAGCGAGTTCGACAGCAGCCCCAGGTCGGTCAGCCCCTGGATGTTGGAATGCCCGCGCAGGGCGTTGACCCCACCGCCGGGCATGCCGACATTGCCCAGCAGCAGCTGGACCATCGCCGCACTGCGGATGATCTGCGCCCCGATCGAATGCTGGGTCCAGCCCAGGGCGTAGAGGATCGTCATGGTCTTGCCCGGCACGGCGCAGGTGGCGATCTCTTCCCAGACTTTCATCATCTGGTCCTGCGGCATGCCGCAGGTCATGCTGGCGATTTCCGGCGTGTAGCGGCTGTAGTGCTGCTTCATCAACTGGAACACGCAGCGCGGGTGCTGCAGCGTCGGGTCGACCTTGGCGAAGCCGTCCTCGCCCAGCTCGTAGCCCCAGCCGGACTTGTCGGCATAGATCCGCTTGGCCGCGTCATAGCCACTGAACAGGCCGTCTTCGAAGCCATAGTTCTCTTTGACGATGAACGACACGTCGGTGTAGTTGCGCACGTATTCGTGCTGGATCTGGTCGGTCGTCAGCAGGTAGTTGATCAGCCCTCCCATGAAGGCGATGTCGCTGCCGGTGCGAATCGGCGCGTAGTAGTCGGCCACCGAAGCGGTCCGGGTGAAACGCGGATCGACCACGATCAGGCGCGCTTTGTTGTGCGCCTTGGCCTCGGTCACCCATTTGAACCCGCAGGGGTGGGCCTCGGCTGCGTTGCCGCCCATGACCAGCACCAGGTTTGCGTTGGCGATGTCAGACCAGTGATTGGTCATCGCGCCACGGCCGTACGTCGGGGCAAGACTTGCCACCGTCGGGCCGTGTCAGACACGCGCCTGGTTGTCGAACCCCAGCATGCCGAGTGAACGGATGACTTTATGAGTCAGGTAGCCTGCTTCGCTGGACGCTGCCGACGCCGCGAGGAAGCCCGTACTCAACCAGCGGTTGACCGTCTGGCCCTGGGCGTTCTTCTCGATGAAGTTGGCATCGCGGTCCTGCTTCATCAGCGTGGCGACGCGGTCGAGCGCCTCGTCCCAGCTGACCCGCACCCATTCCTGGCTGCCCGGCTTGCGCATCTCGGGGTATTGCAGGCGGCTGGGGCTGTGGATGAAGTCGAGCAGCCCGGCACCTTTCGGGCACAGGGTGCCGCGGTTGACCGGATGATCGGCGTCGCCTTCGATGTGGATGATGTTCTGTTTGACGTTCTTGCCCGCATCGCCCTGGCTGTACAGGATCAGGCCGCAGCCGACCGAGCAGTAGGGGCAAGTGTTGCGGGTTTCTTTGGTGTGCGCCAGCTTGAAGTGGCGCACCTGCTCGGCGAACGCGGCTGTCGGGGCCATGCCCAACGCCGCGAGGCTCGAGCCTCCAAGGCCGACGGCGGCGACCTTGAAGAATTGCCGACGGTTCAGGTCCATCGTGCACTCCTGATCAGGTTTGGACGCACGGGACATTGCCGGCGCCTCTGGACTTCACGGTGGCGGTAGACAGATACCGCCAGCGTTAAGCCTAGACAAGATTCCGAGAAGTGCTATGACAAGGGTCAATGGATGCCGCCAAGGCACCTCGGCTTCCTGTAGGAGCGGGCTCGTCCCGCGATGGCGGCGGTGTGGCCAACATCGCATCGCGGAGCAAGCCCGCTCTACGAAAAAGCCCCGGACGGTCCGGGGCTTTTTCAGTTCATCCGCCTGACCTCACCCGCGCATGACACGCCAGGCCGGCACATCATCGTTGGGCTTGTAGGTCAGATCGCTCTTGTCGGTCTTCTCCACCCCGATCGCCTTGAGCCAGGTGTCCAGGTCACCCGTGCTGATCTTGCCGTCACGACGATCGTTCTTGGCCAGGTTGTCGAGCTGGTCGAAGAAGCCCTGGTTGTCGAGCAGGAAGCGCGCGGCCTTCTTCTCGGCGTCGCTGCCGTCGCCATCGGCGATCTTTTCCAGATCCTTTCTGCTGACGATGTCATCCTTGCCGTTCCAGTCGTCCCAACGGTCGCGGATGGTATCGATGATGTCCTTGTGCTCATCGAAGAAACCGCGGCCGTAGCCATCCTCGTGGGCACCGACGATCTTGAGCCAGGTGTTGAGATCGTCGGTGCTCACCTTGCCATCCTGGCCACCCTTGCCCCACTGGGTATCGAGCTGATCGAAGAAGCCCTCGTGCTCGAGCAGGAATCGCGCCGCCGCTTTTTCCTGCTCGCTGCCGCCGCCCTCGGCGATCTTGTTCAGATCCTTCCGGCTGACGATGTCGTCCTTGCCGTTCCAGGCATCCCAATATTCACGGATGTCGTGGATCACTTCACGGTTGTCCTGGTAGAACGCCTTGTCGTAGGTGTTCAGGTGCTTGTCGTCGTCCAGGCGGTTGACCGACGAGCCGCCCTCCTGCGGCGTCTCCCTGAAGTGATCCCACTCGTCCTTCTGGTAATCGAAGATGCTCTGCCCGTCCGGCGCATCGCGACCGTCGTATTCGTAGAAGCTGTAGCGGGCATATTCGAGCTTGTCGCCCCAGTCATCCTGCGTCAGGCCGATATCGGCGAGGTCCTTGAACCACTGACCTTCCTTGTCCGTGGCCTTCTGGCGCTTCTCGTGGTCGACGAAGATACCGATGATACCGGTGATCAGCCCAAGCCCAGCAGTCACCAGGAACAGCGGTCCGGTCACACCCGCCAGGGCGCCGATGTTGGCGACCAGACCAACCGTGCCGATCACCCCGGCACCGAAACCTGCCGCCCCACTGACCACCTGCAGCGCACCGTTGGCCTTGCCCAGGGCGCTGCCGCTCTTGATGGCGTCCTTGATCGCCAGGCCGCCGACAACGATGTCGGCAATGCTCAGCAGGTCCGGAGCCACGCCGAGCACTTTGGTCAGCGAGCCACCGATCTTCGCCGCAACGCCCGGCTTGACGGGTGGCTTGTCGGTGGTCGTGAGTGCGTCCTGGACGGTGCGGGTATCGATCACGCTCGGGGTAGACGGGGTGTTGCGGATGGACTCGTTGATCGGCTCAAGCGCGTCATCGATGACATCGGCCGGTGGCGGGGTGCGGTTGTCCAACTCGTACATCTCGTTGATGGATTCGCGATCCAGCTCGAAAGTGTCCGGGTGCGGGAGCTCCCCGCTACCCACCGAGGCACCACTGCCACGGTAGTTCTCGGGATCATTCCAGATCTGGTCGAAGGACCGGCGGCTCGGCGGCGTAAGATTGCGCGACTCGAAATACTCCACGACCCCTTCGTAGATCGAGGTGACGGTGTCGGAGGAGCTGATCGAGGGTGTGCGATGAGCCGAGTCCTGGACGCGCTCGGTGAACTCGAACACCGAATCGTCATCCGGCAGATCGCCCAAGCCATTGGCCGCACGGCGCTCGCTGATGCTGTCTCTGATGATCTCGTCGGTCAGTTCCACCCCCTGGTCCTGCGCCAGCTGCGACAGGGTCTGGTAGCGCGAGTAATCCGTAGGCGGCGTTCCGCCTGCGCGGGTGACGATGTCATCGAGCAATTCGCGGCTGCCGTTGTCCTCCAGCGAGCCGAGCCCCGAAGCTTCCCCGGACAGCCTGACCTCATCCAGTACGTCACCGCCGCCGCTGTTGTGCAGCGAGCCCAGCTCGATAAGGCTGCCGACCCGATCCGCCGCAGGATCCGGCACTCCGGAAATACCTTTGTCGTGCAGGGATTTCTCGATTTTCTTGCCGAGCGAGCTTTCTTTGCCCCAGATTTCCGGCAGGGTCTTGCTCAGCCCCAGCAACTTGGCGGTGTCGGTACCGGTCAACAGGTCGAAAACCTTGGTCTTTTCGAACTGCGCGCCAGCCCCGAGGAAGCCGATGAAGTCGCGGGCGATGGCCAGACGCTCCAGCGGCTCGTCTGCCAACTGGCCGTTCTTCGCCGACAGCGCATAGATGGCACCGCCCAATGAGCCGAACGCCGAAACGCTGCCCAGTACGCCGTACTTGTTGAGCGTCCCTATCGCCTTGGTGAAGTCGTTGCTGCTGACATCCAGCGGCTTGTACTTGCCAGTGAGCTCTTCGTTGAACTTGTCCTGGGTGATCTCACCACTGTTCAGGCGCTCGGTGAGCTTGTTGAAGTCGTCGAGCTTGGTCTTGTCGTTGAGCAGCTCGTTGTAGAACTTCTCGATGCTGTCTGCGACCCGACGTGGAATGTCGGCCGACTTGAGGATCGTCTTGACCAGCGCGCCGAAGTCTTTGTAGGCCAACTCCTTGTATTCATCGGGAATCGCTCCCGGATCACCGAGCAGGGTGTCGATCTCGGCGACGATGCTGTTCTGCTGCAACTGGGCCTCGGCCTTGCGCGCGCGCTCAGGGTCGAGCATCTCGAGGCTTGAGGTGAGGCCGGCGACTTCGGCCTTGGCCTCGGACTCCATGCCGTTCTTCTTCAGATCGGCCAGGTATTTGACGTAGTCGGGGCTGGTCAGGGTGTCGTAGAGCTGGTCGGCCAGCTTGTCCTTGTCTTCGCTACTGACCTTCTTGATCGCTTCATCGAGTTCGGCCTGGTACTCCTTGCCGATCTTGTCCTTTTCGCCGTTGCCGTTGGTGAACAGCTCATTGAGCAACTTGTCCACGGAGTTGCCATCGAGGATGTCCTGCATGTCCTCCTTGCTCAGGGTTTCCCCGTCACCGAACTGCCGCCAGGTTTCGCCGCCGCGCGGATCCTCGATGTAAGGCGTGATGCTGTGCCCGCCCTCCATGGTCGCCTTGGCTTCGATGGCCTTGACCAGTTTGTAGACGTCGCTGTCCTTGTCCACCTTGCCGTCGTCGACCAGCTTCTTGTACTTGTCGAGCAGGTTCTTGGTGGCCAGTTCGACCACCGACATCGACTCCTTGTCGTCCTTGTCGGCCTTTTCACCGGTCTTCTTGTTGAGCAGGTCCAGGCTGTCGAGGTCGGGCAGGTCGTATTTGTCGCGCAGATCCTGGATCGAGCCCTCGCTCTTGTTGTAGTCGCTGCGCTTGGAGGCCACGCGATCGTACATTTCCTTGTTCTCGAACTCGGAGACGACGTATTTCTTGCCGTCCTTGGTCTCGAACTGGATCACGCCATTGCCGAACTCGTCCGGCCAGCCGAAGGTGGAAATATCGTGGTCGGCAACATAGGTATCGGCGCCAGCGACTTCGCGGCCATCGTCGGCGCGCTTTTCCAGGGTGTAGCGCGACAGGGCCATGGGTTGCAACGAAGCGAAGAGCTCGGGTGTCAGGGCTTTCGACACCGTTACGGTTTCGCCGTCCTTGGTGGTGTAGGTGATGACCTCGGCTTTTTCCAGATCGCCCTTCCACTCGAACTGATCGTAGTTGCCCCACTTCTTCAATTCGGTATTGCGGTCGGCGATGGCATGATCGTCTTTCATCGCAGCGACCACCTGGGCCTTTTGCCCAGGCGATTTGTTCAGCTCGAAGAGATTGGCCAGGAACTTGTAGAGCTCGGGGTTTACCGAGCGCTCCACCACCACACCCTTGCCATCCAGCTCGTAGCGAATCTTGCCATCCAGTGCCGGCTCGACCTCGGTCTTGTCCACCGGCGGCCACTTCTCGTTGTCGGTGGCGGTACGGTCGTCGTTCGCTTTTGCATTCACCTTGGCGTTGAGCACGACCCCATCGAATCGCTTGCCGTCGGTTTCGGATCTTTCGCTGGAGCTCGGGTTCAGTGGTTTCACGTTCACGGTGCGGTCCTCGCGTGGCGGTAGCGTTTGGCCAAGCCCTTTCACAGATGCTTTCATGTTGTGCATCCGTGATCGGGAGCTGTCCATCGTTAGCCCATGTGGCGTGAATTGCTGTGAAACGCTGAGAATCGATGTGAACGGTAGGGAAGTTGAAACATTTATCGTTTTGGCGATGACGTGTCCTGGTTCTCGCCTGTTCTGTGAAGAGGTAATAAAAAACCCGATGAATCAAAGACTCATCGGGTTTTTTATTACCGGGCTAGCCGATGCAACAGACGCGATCAGAACGGAATATCGTCATCGAAGCTGTCGAAATCAGCGGCAGGCTGCGGAGCCTGCTGTTGCGGCGCTGGGCGCTGTTGCGCCTGCTGCGGACGCGGCGCCTGCTGGCGTGGCGCCTGGTTGTACTGTTGCTGCTGGCCACCGCCCTGGTTGTAGTTGCCGCCGCCCTGGTTGTACTGATCGCCACCCTGGCCCTGCGGACGGCCGCCGAGCAGCTGCATGGTGCCCTGCATGTCGACGATGATCTCGGTGGTGTAGCGCTTGATGCCGTCTTTTTCCCACTCGCGGGTCTGCAGCTTGCCCTCGATGTAGCACTGCGAACCCTTGCGCAGGTACTCGCCGGCGATCTCGGCAACCTTGCCAAACAGCGAGACACGGTGCCATTCGGTGCGCTCGACCTTCTGCCCCGACTGCTTGTCGGTCCACTGCTCGCTGGTGGCCAGGCTCAGGTTGGTCACGGCGTTACCGTTGGGCAGGTAGCGGACTTCGGGATCCTGGCCGCAAGTACCAACCAGAATGACTTTGTTAACCCCACGGGCCATAACGTTCTCCTAGGCTTCGCACGCCGCCGAGGCTGGGTTCACCAGACGCTCGAGGGTCGCACGGTCCAAAATTTTCGTATCCAGTTTGATATAGATGGCGGCTTCTTCTGCCACCACCACGGCGTCGGTTACACCTGGCACAGCCATCAGGCGCTCGGTCAATCCGGCTTCGCGAACAGCCTCCGGTGTCAACGGCATGCGCAGGCTGGTGACGTACGGCGGTTCGTTCATGCCCAGGGCAGATACCAGCCAGATACCACACAGTACAGCACATCCCAGGAACACCATGCCAAGGCCACCGTGCTGGTACAACCAGCCACCGATGATTCCTCCCAGCGCGGCACCCAGGAACTGGCTCGTGGAGTAGACCCCCATGGCCGTTCCCTTGCCGCCGGCGGGCGACACCTTGCTGACCAGCGAAGGCAAGGATGCCTCCAGCAGGTTGAAGGCGGTAAAGAATATCACGGTGCCGGTCACCAGTCCTCGCAAGTCGTCAGCCCAGCGCCAGAAGAACACCTCGATCAGCAGCAGCACAGTGACCGCACCAACCAACACGCGTTTCATCTTGCGCTTCTTTTCGCCGTAGATGATGAACGGCACCATTGCAAAAAATGAGACGAGCAAGGCGGTCAGGTATACCCACCAGTGCTCTTCCTTGGGCAGGCCGCCACGCTCGACGAAGGCCAGCGGCAGGGCCACGAAGCTGGCCATGAGGATCGCATGGAGGATGAAAATGCTCAGGTCCAGACGCAGAAGGTCCGGATTACGCAGGGTCGGGCCGAGCGCCTGGCGTGCGACACCCGATTCACGGTGTTGCAGTGCGCTATGCGCGCTGGGCACGACGAAGGCGATCAGGGCGATACCGACGACGGCAAGTCCTGCGGTAGCGAGGAACAATCCCGACAAGCCAAAGGCACTTGTCAGCAGCGGCCCTATCACCATCGCCACCGCGAACGACAGGCCGATGCTCATGCCGATCATGGCCATGGCCTTGGTGCGATGCTGTTCGCGGGTGAGGTCGGAGAGCAAGGCCATGACCGCTGCGGAAATCGCCCCCGCGCCCTGCAGGATGCGTCCGGCGATCACGCCCCAGATCGAATCGGCCTGGGCCGCCAGCAAGCTGCCAAGGGCGAAGATCACCAGGCCCAGGTAGATCACCGGACGGCGCCCGATGCGGTCGGAAATCACCCCGAACGGGATCTGTAGCACGGCTTGCGTCAGGCCGTAGGCGCCAATGGCCAGGCCGATCAGCGCGGGCGTGGCACCGGCGAGGTCCATGCCATAGGTGGCCAACACGGGCAGGACCATGAACATGCCCAGCATACGAAAGGCAAAGACCAGGGCAAGGCCGCCTGCGGCGCGGGTTTCGCTGCCACTCATGCGCTCGTTGTGGGTGTCGTGCATGGATAAACCTCGTGTGAACCGGCGGCGATTCTATCAGTCCGACGGCTAGACGGCATATACGCGACGCTTTGCCGCGTAGTGGCAGCGCGCCGTATACTTCTTTGTTTATGCCCGCCAAGCGAGGCCGTAGTGGACAAGATCCTGATCCGTGGGGCACGTACCCACAACCTGAAGAACATCGACCTGACCCTGCCCCGGGACAAACTGATCGTGATCACCGGTCTGTCCGGTTCCGGCAAGTCGTCACTGGCCTTCGACACACTCTACGCCGAAGGTCAGCGTCGCTACGTGGAGTCGCTGTCGGCCTATGCCCGGCAGTTTCTGTCGATGATGGAAAAGCCCGATGTCGACACCATCGAAGGTCTGTCACCGGCAATCTCCATCGAGCAGAAGTCGACCTCGCACAACCCGCGTTCGACCGTCGGCACCATCACCGAAATCTACGACTACCTGCGCCTGCTCTATGCCCGCGTCGGTACGCCACGCTGCCCGGACCACGACATTCCGCTGGAAGCGCAAACGATCAGCCAGATGGTCGACCTGGTGCTCGAGCAACCCGAAGGCAGCAAGCTGATGCTGCTGGCACCCGTGGTGCGCGAGCGCAAGGGTGAGCACCTGGCGGTGTTCGATGAGCTGCGCGCCCAGGGCTTCGTTCGTGCGCGGGTCAACGGCAAGCTGTACGAACTCGACGAGTTGCCCAAGCTCGACAAGCAGAAGAAGCACAGCATCGATGTGGTGGTCGACCGCTTCAAGGTGCGCAACGACCTGCAGCAGCGCCTGGCCGAGTCCTTCGAGACCGCGCTGAAGCTGGCCGACGGTATCGCCCTGGTGGCGCAGATGGATGACGAAAGCGCCGAGGACATGATCTTCTCCGCGCGCTTCGCCTGCCCGGTCTGCGGCCATGCGATCAGCGAGCTCGAACCCAAGCTGTTCTCCTTCAACAACCCGGCTGGCGCCTGTCCGACCTGCGATGGCCTGGGCGTGAAGCAGTTCTTCGACACCAAGCGTCTGGTCAACCACGAGCTGACCCTGGCCGAAGGCGCGATCCGCGGCTGGGACCGGCGCAACGTCTACTACTTCCAGATGCTCGGCTCGCTGGCGGCGCATTACGGCTTCAGCCTCGACGAACCGTTCGGCCAGCTCTCGGCCGATCACCAGAAGGTGATCCTGCAAGGCAGCGGCAAGCAAAGCGTCGACTTCAAGTACCTCAACGACCGCGGCGACATCGTCAAGCGCTCGCACCCGTTCGAAGGCATCGTGCCGAACCTGGAGCGCCGCTACCGCGAGACCGAATCGGCGACCGTACGCGAGGAGCTGGCCAAGTTCCTTGGTACCCAGCCGTGCCCGGACTGCCGCGGCACCCGCCTGCGTCGCGAAGCGCGCCATGTATGGGTGGGCGAAAAAAACCTCCGGCCGTCACCAACCTGCCGATCGGCGATGCCAGCGAGTACTTCGCCGCCCTGACGCTCAGCGGTCGACGCGGAGAGATTGCAGCGAAGATCCTCAAGGAGATCTGCGAGCGCCTGCAGTTCCTGGTCAACGTCGGCCTGGACTACCTCACCCTCGACCGCAGCGCCGAAACCCTTTCGGGTGGCGAGGCCCAGCGAATCCGCCTGGCCAGCCAGATTGGCGCCGGCCTGGTGGGGGTGATGTACATCCTCGACGAGCCGTCGATCGGCCTGCACCAGCGTGACAACGACCGTCTGCTCGCCACGCTCAACCACCTGCGCGACCTGGGCAATACGGTGATCGTGGTGGAGCACGACGAGGACGCCATTCGCCTGGCCGACTATGTCGTCGACATCGGCCCGGGCGCCGGGGTGCATGGCGGGCAGATCGTCGCCGAAGGCTCACCACAGGAAGTCATGGCGCACCCCGACTCGGTGACTGGCATGTACCTGTCCGGTCGCAAGAAGATCGCCGTGCCGGCCAAACGCACGCCACGCAACAAGAAGCTGTCGCTCAAGCTCAAGGGGGCACGCGGCAACAACCTGCAGAACGTCGACCTGGAAGTGCCGATCGGCCTGCTGACCTGCGTCACCGGTGTGTCCGGCTCGGGCAAGTCGACGCTGATCAACAACACCCTGTTCCCTCTCGCAGCCACTGCGCTCAATGGTGCCAGCAGCCTGGAAGCGGCAGCGCACACCAGCATGGATGGCCTGCAGCACCTGGACAAGGTGGTCGATATCGACCAGAGCCCGATCGGCCGCACACCGCGCTCGAACCCGGCCACCTATACCGGCATTTTCACGCCGATCCGCGAACTGTTCGCTGGCGTGCCGGAGTCGCGTTCTCGGGGTTATGGCCCTGGGCGCTTCTCGTTCAACGTCAAGGGCGGGCGCTGCGAAGCGTGCCAGGGCGATGGCTTGATCAAGGTGGAAATGCACTTCCTGCCGGATATCTACGTGCCGTGTGATGTGTGCAAGAGCAAGCGCTATAACCGCGAGACGCTGGAGATCAAGTACAAGGGCAAAAATATCCACGAAGTCCTGGAAATGACCATCGAGGACGCACGCGAGTTCTTCGACGCAGTCCCAGCGTTGGCGCGCAAGCTGCAGACACTGATGGACGTGGGCCTTTCGTACATCAAGCTAGGACAGTCGGCTACGACGCTTTCAGGCGGTGAGGCGCAGCGGGTGAAGCTGTCGCGCGAGTTGTCCAAGCGCGACACCGGCAAGACCCTCTACATCCTCGACGAGCCGACCACCGGCCTGCACTTCGCTGACATCCAGCAGTTGCTGGACGTGCTGCATCGCCTGCGCGACCACGGCAACACCGTGGTGGTGATCGAGCACAACCTGGACGTGATCAAGACCGCCGACTGGCTGGTGGACCTGGGGCCGGAAGGTGGCTCCAAGGGCGGCCAGATCATTGCCAGCGGCACGCCCGAGGAACTGGCCAAGATGAAGCAGTCGTATACCGGGCATTACCTCAAGCCCCTGCTGGAACGCGACCGGGCCTGACGAAAAAAGCCCCTGGCATGCAAATGCCAGGGGCTTTTCTCTCTATGCGTGCCCACTGCAGGGACGTTACATCTGCGATTGCAGGTAATTCTGCAGCCCGATGGACTTGATCAGGCCCTGCTGCTTCTCCAGCCAGTAGGTGTGATCTTCCTCGGTGTCGGCCAGTTGCGCGCGCAGGATATCGCGGCTGATGTAGTCTTTGTGCAGCTCGCACAACTCGATGCCCTTGCACAATGCGGCGCGGACCTTGTACTCCAGGCGCAGGTCGGCAGCGATCATGTCAGGCACGGTGGTGCCCACGTCGAGGTCATCCGGGCGCATGCGCGGGGTGCCTTCGAGCATGAGAATGCGGCGAATCAGGGCATCGGCGTGCTGCGCCTCTTCTTCCATCTCGTGGTTGATGCGTTCGTAGAGCTTGGCCAAGCCCCAGTCTTCGTACATGCGCGAGTGAATGAAGTATTGGTCACGTGCCGCCAGTTCGCCCGTCAGCAACGTGTTGAGGTAATCGATTACGTCCGGGTGACCTTGCATCGCCCTGATTCTCCCTGAGTGAAAGCTTGATAGGAGATAGTGTGAACCATGATTTCTTCAAGGTCACTGAAAAATGCGCAATTTGTGTGAAAAAAGCGGGCAAACCGTAGTGATTTTCATTGAAAAACCGCCCAAATGAGGGCGGTTCTCCTTATCACTTCGACTTAGGCCAGCTTGATGCCCAAGGCGTTTGCAATCCCCTCGCCGTAAGCAGGATCTGCCTTGAAGAAGTGCTGCAACTGACGCTGCACCACATCTTCGCTGACGCCTTGCAGGGTGCCGGCAATGTTGTTTATCAACAGGGCTTGCTGCTCGGCGTTCATCAAGCGGAACAGCGCACCCGCATGGCTGTAGTAGTCATTGTCCTCACGGTGGTCGTAACGATCCGCCGCACCATTGAGGGCCAACGCGGGCTCGGCATGACGAGGCGACTGCTTGGGCGCATCGGCATAGCTGTTCGGCTCGTAGTTCGGAGCGCTGCCGTAGCTGCCCATGGTCATCGCCCCATCGCGCTGATAGCTGTGCACCGGGCTACGTGGCGCATTCACCGGCAAATGCTGGTGATTGGTACCAATGCGGTAGCGGTGGGCATCAGCGTAGGCGAATACGCGGCCCTGCAGCATGCGATCTGGAGACAGGCCAACACCTGGCACCATGTTGCTCGGCCCGAACGCGGCCTGCTCGACTTCAGCGAAGTAGTTGAGCGGGTTGCGATTGAGTTCCAGCACACCTACCTCGATCAGTGGGTAGTCCTTCTGCGACCAGGTCTTGGTGACGTCAAAGGGGTTCTCAGCGCGATTGGCCGCTTCTTCTTCACTCATCACCTGGATGCAGACGGTCCAGCGCGGGTAGTCGCCGCGATCGATCGCTTCGAACAGGTCACGTTGGGCGTAGTCTGGATCGGTACCCGCGATACGTGCCGCATCGGCCGGGGCCAGGTTCTTGATACCTTGCTGGGTCTTGAAGTGCCACTTGACCCAGGTCCGCCGGCCATCGGCGCTCAGCAGGCTATAGGTATGGCTGCCGAAACCGTGCATGTGGCGGTAGCCGTCCGGAATACCCCGATCAGAGAACAGGATGGTGACCTGGTGCAGCGCCTCGGGCGAATGTGACCAGAAGTCCCACATCATCTGGGCGTTCTTCAGGTTGGTCTGTGGGTGACGCTTCTGTGTGTGGATAAAGTCCGGGAATTTCAGCGGATCGCGAATGAAGAACACGGGGGTGTTGTTGCCGACGATGTCCCAGTTACCTTCTTCGGTGTAGAACTTGACGGCAAAACCACGTGGGTCACGCTCGGTGTCGGCCGAACCGCGTTCGCCTCCGACAGTGGAGAAACGCAGGAAGGTTTCGGTCTGCTTACCGATGCTCTCGAACAGACGAGCGCTGGTGTATTGCGTGATGTCTCGAGTGACGGTGAAGGTGCCGTAAGCGCCCGAGCCCTTGGCGTGCACGCGGCGCTCAGGGATGTTCTCGCGATTGAAGTGGGCCAGCTTCTCGATCAGATGGAAGTCGTCGAGCAGCAGCGGGCCGCGTGGGCCTGCCGAACGGGAATTCTGGTTATCGGCTACAGGTGCACCGCTGGCGGTAGTGAGAATCTTGCTCATGGGCTCTCCTTATCGGTCTCGAAATGCCGGCTCATCGGCCTGAGAGCAAGTATGGGTGCGCAACATGACAAGATCTAATTTATAGATATGCTTATATCGATAGTTTTTTACAATTTATTAAGACACAAAAAACCGGGCACTAGGCCCGGTTTCTTGTAGCAGACAGAACGTCTTACTCGGCAGCTTCTACAGCACCACCGACTGGACGATCAACCAGCTCGACGTACGCCATAGGCGCGTTGTCGCCAGCGCGGAAACCGCACTTCAGGATGCGCAGGTAGCCGCCCTGACGGGTGGCGTAACGCTTGCCCAGGTCGTTGAACAGCTTGCCAACAGCGGATTTCGAACGGGTACGGTCGAAAGCCAGACGACGGTTGGCGACGCTATCTTCCTTGGCCAGGGTGATCAGCGGCTCGGCAACGCGGCGCAGTTCCTTGGCTTTCGGCAGGGTGGTTTTGATCAGCTCGTGCTCGATCAGCGACACTGCCATGTTCTGGAACATAGCCTTGCGGTGAGAGCTGGTACGGCTCAGGTGACGTCCACTTTTACGATGACGCATGATTCATTCCTTACCAAACACTACGTTCGGTGATTACGACGATCAGGCAGTCGCCTTGTCGTCTTTCTTAAGACTTGCAGGCGGCCAGTTGTCGAGGCGCATGCCGAGAGACAGACCACGAGAGGCCAGGACGTCCTTGATTTCGGTCAGGGACTTCTTGCCCAGGTTAGGAGTCTTCAACAGCTCTACTTCGGTACGCTGAATCAGGTCGCCGATGTAGTAGATGTTCTCCGCCTTGAGGCAGTTGGCCGAACGTACAGTCAGTTCCAGGTCGTCAACCGGGCGCAGCAGGATCGGATCGATCTCGTCTTCCTGCTCGACCACGACCGGCTCGCTGTCACCTTTGAGGTCGACGAACGCGGCCAGCTGCTGTTGCAGGATGGTCGCGGCCCGACGGATGGCCTCTTCAGGGTCCAGGGTGCCGTTGGTTTCCAGATCGATGACCAGCTTGTCCAGGTTGGTACGCTGCTCAACACGGGCGTTCTCGACCACGTAGGCGATACGACGCACCGGGCTGAACGAAGCGTCCAGCTGAAGACGGCCAATGCTGCGGCTTTCATCTTCGTCAGTCTGACGGGAATCGGCCGGCTCGTAACCGCGACCACGAGCTACGGTGAGCTTCATGTTCAGGGCGCCGTTGGACGCCAGGTTCGCGATTACGTGATCGGGATTGACGATCTCGACATCGTGATCCAGCTGAATATCGGCAGCGGTAACCACCCCCGAACCCTTTTTCGACAAGGTCAGCGTAACTTCGTCACGACCGTGCAGCTTGATCGCCAGGCCTTTGAGGTTCAACAGGATTTCAATGACGTCTTCCTGTACACCTTCGATCGCGGAGTACTCATGGAGTACGCCATCGATCTCGGCCTCGACTACTGCACAGCCAGGCATGGAGGACAACAGGATGCGACGCAGCGCGTTGCCCAGGGTATGTCCGAAACCACGCTCGAGAGGCTCGAGCGTGATCTTGGCGCGGGTTGGACTGACTACCTGCACGTCGATGTGACGGGGAGTCAGGAACTCATTTACCGAAATCTGCATGGATGCACCTATTTTCTAGCCCTTACTTGGAGTAGAGCTCGACAATCAGGTTTTCGTTGATGTCGGCGGACAGATCGCTGCGAGCAGGAACGTTCTTGAAAACGCCCGACTTTTTAGCAGAATCAACGTCTACCCACTCAACGCGGCCACGCTGGGCGCACAGTTCAAGGGCTTGAACAATGCGCAGCTGGTTCAGCGACTTCTCACGAACCGCGACCACGTCACCCGGACGAACTTGGTAGGATGGAATGTTTACGGTCTTGCCGTTAACGCTGATCGCTTTGTGCGAAACCAGCTGACGGGATTCGGAACGAGTCGAACCGAAGCCCATACGGTAAACGACGTTGTCCAGGCGGCATTCCAGCAGTTGCAGCAGGTTCTCACCAGTAGCGCCTTTTTTCGAGGCTGCGACTTGGTAGTAACCGCGGAACTGGCGCTCCAGGACACCGTAGATACGGCGGACTTTTTGTTTCTCGCGCAGCTGGGTACCGTAGTCGGACTGACGGCCACGGCGCTGGCCGTGTACACCTGGGGCTGCTTCGATGTTGCACTTCGATTCCAGAGCGCGAACACCGCTCTTCAGGAACAGGTCAGTGCCTTCACGGCGAGACAGTTTGCATTTTGGACCAATGTAACGTGCCATTTATCTGTCTCCTGATTACACGCGACGCTTCTTCGGCGGACGGCACCCGTTATGCGGGATTGGCGTCACGTCGGTGATGCTGGCGATCTTGTAGCCGCAGCTGTTCAGTGCACGAACGGCGGACTCACGACCTGGACCTGGACCCTTGACGTTCACGTCGAGGTTCTTCAGACCGTATTCCAGCGCAGCTTGACCAGCGCGCTCAGCAGCGATCTGAGCTGCGAACGGGGTGGATTTGCGCGAACCACGGAAACCCGAACCACCGGAAGTCGCCCAGGACAAAGCGTTGCCCTGACGGTCGGTGATGGTCACGATGGTGTTGTTGAAAGACGCATGGATGTGGGCGATGCCATCAACCACTGTCTTTTTGACTTTTTTACGAGGACGAGCAGCAGGTTTTGCCATGTCTATATTCCTGGGCGATTACTTGCGGATCGGCTTACGCGGGCCCTTACGGGTGCGTGCGTTGGTCTTGGTGCGCTGACCGCGAACCGGCAGACCTTTACGATGACGCAGGCCGCGGTAGCAACCCAGGTCCATCAAGCGCTTGATCTTCATGTTGATGTCACGGCGCAGGTCACCTTCGGTGGTGAACTTCGCGACTTCGCCACGCAGGGTTTCGATTTGCTCGTCGCTCAGATCCTTGATCTTAGCGGCTGGATTTACACCAGCGTCTGCACAGATTTTCTGTGCAGTTGTGCGACCGACACCATAGATGTAGGTCAGCGAGATAACAGCATGCTTGTTATCTGGAATGTTGACGCCTGCAATACGGGCCATTCAGTGGGACTCCAATTGACAGCTACCTACGCCCCGGAAGCCAAGAAATAGGGCGCGAGATAATATCGCTGTAGAAACGAATAATCAACCCAGCAGCACACTAGCTGCTGGGTTTGAAGCGCAGATCACACTCAGCCTTGGCGCTGCTTGTGACGCGGTTCCGCGCTGCAGATCACGCGCACGATACCTTCGCGACGAATGATCTTGCAGTTGCGGCACAGCTTTTTCACCGATGCACGAACTTTCATTACCGACTCCTCGAACCTTAGGGGTCTATCAGCGCAGCAGACCGCTGCCACCGTAGCCTTTCAGGTTGGCTTTCTTCATCAGGGATTCGTACTGGTGCGAAACGAGGTGCGATTGTACTTGGGACATGAAGTCCATCACAACCACTACCACAATCAGCAACGAGGTCCCGCCAAGGTAGAACGGCACGTTTGCTGCCACCACCAGGAACTGGGGCAGAAGGCAGACGGCCATCATGTAAAGAGCACCGAACATGGTCAAACGAGTCAGAACGCCATCAATGTAGCGCGCCGACTGCTCACCAGGACGGATACCCGGAATAAAGGCACCGGACTTCTTCAGGTTTTCCGCTACGTCTTTCGGGTTGAACATCAACGCTGTGTAGAAGAAGCAGAAGAAGATGATCCCTGCACTAAACAGCAGAATGTTCAACGGCTGACCAGGAGCGATCGACTGCGAGATGTCCTGCAGCCAGCCCATACCCTCGGACTGACCGAACCAGGCACCCAGCGAAGCCGGGAACAGCAAGATGCTGCTCGCGAAAATGGCAGGAATGACGCCCGCCATGTTCACTTTCAGCGGCAAGTGGCTGGTCTGCGCAGCGAAGACCTTGCGGCCCTGCTGACGCTTGGCGTAGTGAACGGCGATACGACGCTGACCACGCTCAATGAACACCACAAAACCGATAATCGCTACTGCAAGCAAACCGATAGCGACCAGGGCGAAGATGTTGATATCGCCTGTGCGCGCAGACTCGAAAGACTGCCCGATTGCTCTCGGAAGACCGGCAACGATACCTGCGAAGATCAACATCGAGATACCGTTGCCCACACCGCGCTCGGTGATCTGCTCGCCGAGCCACATCATGAACATTGCGCCAGCCACGAAGGTGGAGACGGCAACGACATGGAAGCCCAGGCCAGCAGAAAACGCCACGCCCTGGTTGGCCAGGCCAATGGACATGCCAATGGCTTGAACCAGCGCCAGGATAACGGTGCCGTAGCGGGTGTACTGGCTGATCTTGCGACGGCCAGCTTCACCTTCCTTCTTCAACTGCTCCAGCTGAGGGCTGACTGCGGTCATGAGCTGCATGATGATCGATGCCGAGATGTACGGCATGATCCCCAGTGCAAAGATGCTCATGCGCTCCAGCGCACCACCGGAAAACATGTTGAACAAGCTAAGAATGGTCCCCTCATTCTGTCGAAACAGATCCGCCAGACGGTCTGGATTGATGCCAGGCACCGGGATATGTGCGCCGATCCGATAGACGATGATCGCCATGAACAGAAAGCGCAGACGAGCCCAGAGTTCCGACATCCCGCCCTTACCGAGCGAAGAGAGAGCACCTTGCTTAGCCATTTATTCCTCGAACTTGCCGCCAGCTGCTTCGATAGCCGCACGCGCACCTTTGGTGACGGCGATGCCCTTGATAGTGACTGCGCGAGTGACTTCGCCGGACAGCATGATTTTCACACGCTGTACATGCTGGCCAATCACGTTGGCGTCTTTCAGGGACTGTACGGAGATCACGTCGACTTCCACCTTGGCCAGCTCGGACAGACGCACTTCGGCGCGATCCATGGCTTTCAGGGAAACGAAGCCGAACTTCGGCAGACGACGGTGCAGCGGCTGTTGACCGCCTTCGAAGCCCGGAGCGATGGTGCCACCGGAACGGGAGGTCTGACCTTTGTGACCACGGCCACCAGTCTTGCCCAAACCGCTACCGATACCACGACCCGGACGATGCTTCTCGCGACGGGAACCCGGCGCTGGACTCAGATCATTGAGTTTCATCGATTAACCCTCGACGCGCAGCATGTAGTAAGCCTTGTTGATCATCCCGCGATTCTCGGGAGTATCCTGGACTTCTACAGTGTGACCGATGCGACGCAGACCCAGGCCTTTAACGCACAGGATGTGGTTAGGCAGGCGGCCGGCGGTGCTCTTGATCAGCGTTACTTTTACGGTTGCCATGATCAGAAGATCTCCTCAACGCTCTTGCCGCGCTTGGCAGCAATGGATTCAGGAGATTGCATGGCTTTCAGACCCTTGAAGGTGGCGTAAACCACGTTCACTGGGTTGGTCGAACCGTAGCACTTGGCCAGAACGTTCTGGACACCAGCAACTTCCAGGACAGCACGCATTGCGCCGCCGGCGATGATACCGGTACCTTCCGAAGCAGGCTGCATGTAAACCTTCGAGGCGCCGTGGGCAGCCTTGGTGGCGTACTGCAGGGTGGTGCCCTTCAGGTCAACCTGGATCATATTGCGACGGGCAGCTTCCATGGCTTTCTGGATCGCGGCAGGTACTTCGCGCGATTTGCCACGGCCGAAGCCGACGCGACCTTTGCCATCACCTACCACGGTCAGCGCGGTGAAGGTGAAGATACGGCCGCCTTTAACGGTTTTAGCAACGCGGTTAACTTGAACCAGCTTCTCGATGTAGCCTTCGTCGCGCTTTTGATCGTTATTTGCCATAACTTAGAACTCCAGTCCGCCTTCACGAGCAGCATCGGCCAGCGCCTTGACGCGACCATGGTACTTGAAGCCGGAACGGTCAAAGGCAACTTGAGATACACCGGCGGCTTTCGCACGCTCAGCTACCAGCTTGCCAACCTTAGTGGCCGCGTCGATGTTGCCGGTGGCGCCATCACGCAGTTCTTTGTCCAAGGTCGAGGCGCTTGCCAGAACCTTGCTGCCGTCGGCCGAAATGACCTGGGCATAGATGTGCTGCGAGGAGCGGAACACGCACAGACGCACGGCTTCGAGCTCGTGCATTTTCAGGCGTGCTTTGCGAGCGCGACGCAGTCGAATAACTTTTTTGTCGGTCATTTGCTAGGCCCTACTTCTTCTTGGCTTCTTTACGACGGACTACTTCGTCCGCGTAACGCACACCCTTGCCTTTGTAAGGCTCTGGCGGACGGAAGTCGCGGATTTCAGCGGCCACCTGACCCACCAGCTGCTTGTCGATACCCTTGATCAGGATGTCGGTCTGGCTTGGGGTTTCAGCGGTGATACCGGCTGGCAGTTCGTAGTCCACTGGATGCGAGAAGCCCAGAGCCAGGTTCAGGATGGTGCCCTTGGCCTGTGCCTTGTAACCAACACCGACCAGCTGGAGCTTGCGCTCGAAGCCTTGGCTTACGCCCTGGACCATGTTGTTCACCAGAGCACGGGTGGTACCGGCCATGGCACGAGCTTGCTGGTCACCGTTGCGAGCGACGAAGCGCAGCTCGCCGGACTCTTCGGTAACTTCAACAGACGAGTGAACGTTCAGTTCGAGAGTGCCCTTGGCACCCTTCACCGAAAGCTGCTGGCCGGCGAATTTGACTTCGACACCGGATGGCAGCTTAACGGGGTTCTTAGCGACGCGAGACATGCCTATCTCCCCTTAGAACACTGTGCACAGAACTTCGCCACCGACACCGGCAGCGCGCGCAGCGCGATCAGTCATCACACCTTTGTTGGTGGAGACGATAGACACGCCCAGACCGCCACGTACTTTCGGCAGGTCGGAGACGGACTTGTACTGGCGCAGGCCTGGACGGCTGGAGCGCTTCAGTTCCTCGATGACCGGACGGCCTTCGAAGTACTTCAGTTCGATCGACAGGGAAGGCTTGGCTTCGCCACTGACCTGGTAGCCAGCGATGTAACCTTCGTCCTTCAGAACTTTGGCAACCGCGACCTTCAGAGTGGAGGAAGGCATGCTTACGACGGACTTTTCAGCCATCTGGGCATTACGGATGCGAGTTAGCATGTCCGCTAACGGGTCCTGCATACTCATGGGCTAGATGCTCCTGATACAAGAATTATTAGCCTTGCGGCTATCACAACCACCTGACCGCCCCGGGCAAAAAACCCAGGCTCAGGTGAGCCGGTCATTCTAGACACAAGACAGAAACGAAACAAGCCCCACGAGGGGGCTTGTTTGTTGGCGATGTCACCGGCGGTCGGAAGATTGCTCCCCTTACGCCGGGATCACACCTGCAGCGATTACCAGGAGGCCTTGACCAGACCTGGTACGTCACCACGCATTGCAGCTTGACGCAGCATGTTACGGCCCAGGCCGAACTTACGGTAAACACCGTGAGGACGACCGGTCAGGCGGCAACGGTTGCGCAGACGCGAGGCGCTGGCATCACGAGGCTGCTTCTGCAGAGCGACAACGGCAGCGAAACGCTCTTCTGGAGAGGCGTTCAGGTTGACGATGGTCGCTTTCAGCTCGGCACGCTTTTTGGCGTACTTGGCTACCGTGAGCTGACGCTTCAGCTCGCGGTTTTTCATGCTCTTCTTGGCCATTTTCCTACTCCAATCAGTTGCGGAACGGGAACTTGAATGCACGCAGCAGAGCGCGGCCTTCGTCGTCCGAACGAGCAGTGGTGGTCAGGGTGATGTCCAAACCGCGCAGAGCATCGATCTTGTCGTAGTCGATTTCCGGGAAGATGATCTGCTCTTTCACGCCCATGCTGTAGTTGCCACGACCATCGAAGGACTTGGCATTCAGGCCGCGGAAGTCGCGAACCCGAGGCAGGGAGATCGCCAGCAGGCGGTCCAGGAATTCGTACATCTTGTCGCTACGCAGGGTCACCTTGACGCCGATCGGCCAGCCTTCACGGACTTTGAAGCCCGCGATGGATTTACGAGCGAAAGTCACGACCGGCTTTTGACCGGTGATCTTTTCCAGGTCGGCAACTGCGTGCTCGATGACTTTCTTGTCGCCGATCGCTTCGCCCAGACCCATGTTCAGGGTGATCTTGGTAACGCGCGGAACTTCCATCACGTTCGACAGCTTAAGTTCTTCCTTAAGCTTGGGAGCGATTTCGTTCCGGTAAATCTCTTTCAGTCGTGCCATGGTCTTCTACCTAGCAGTGTTCAAGCATCAACCGCTTTTTGGGTCGACTTGAAGACACGAATTTTCTTACCGTCTTCTACTTTGAAACCAACGCGGTCAGCCTTGTTGGTTTCGCCATTGAAGATGGCAACGTTGGAAGCGTGCAGAGGCGCTTCTTTCTCGACGATACCGCCCTGAACGCCTGCCATCGGGTTCGGCTTGGTATGACGCTTGACCAGGTTGACACCACCGATGACCAGACGGTCATCAGCGAGAACCTTCAGCACCTTACCGCGCTTACCCTTGTCTTTGCCGGCGATCACGATGATCTCGTCGTCACGACGAATCTTTTGCATGTCGGATCTCCTTACAGCACTTCAGGGGCGAGCGAGACGATCTTCATGAACTTCTCGTTACGAAGCTCACGGGTCACTGGCCCGAAGATGCGGGTACCGATCGGCTCTTGCTTGTTGTTCAGCAGAACAGCAGCGTTGCCGTCGAAACGAATGATGGAACCGTCAGCGCGACGTACACCGTGACGGGTACGGACGACAACAGCGGTCATCACCTGGCCTTTCTTGACCTTACCGCGAGGAATCGCTTCCTTGACGGTAACTTTGATGATGTCACCGATGCCGGCGTAACGGCGGTGCGAACCGCCGAGAACCTTGATGCACATGACGCGACGAGCGCCGCTGTTATCGGCCACATCGAGCATGGATTGAGTCTGAATCATAAAATTTCTCCGACCCCTAGCCCTTAGACTTCAACAGCGCGTTCGAGGACTTCAACCAGTGCCCAGGACTTGGTCTTGGCCAGCGGACGAGTTTCGGTGATCGAAACCTTGTCGCCGATCTTGCACTGGTTGGTTTCGTCGTGCGCGTGCAGCTTAGTCGAACGCTTAACGTATTTACCGTAGATCGGGTGCTTAACGCGACGCTCGATCAGAACGGTGATGGTCTTGTCCATTTTGTCGCTGACGACACGGCCAGTCAGCGTACGGACGGTTTTTTCAGCTTCAGCCATGATCACTTACCTGCCTGCTGGTTGAGCACAGTTTTCACGCGAGCGATGTCACGCTTAACTTGCGAGAGCAGGTGCGACTGCCCCAACTGGCCAGTTGCTTTCTGCATACGCAGATTGAACTGGTCGCGCAGCAAGCCGAGCAGTTGCTCATTCAGTTGCTGTGCCGATTTTTCACGAAGTTCATTCGCTTTCATCACATCACCGTCCGCTTAACAAAGGAGGTGGCGAGAGGCAGCTTTGCAGCAGCCAGGGCGAAAGCTTCGCGCGCCAGCTCTTCAGAAACACCCTCGATCTCGTACAGGACTTTGCCTGGCTGGATCTGGGCAACCCAGTACTCCACGGAACCCTTACCTTTACCCATACGAACCTCGAGAGGCTTCTTGGTAACCGGCTTGTCCGGGAATACACGGATCCAGATCTTGCCGCCACGTTTTACGTGACGGGTCAGCGCACGACGCGCCGACTCGATCTGGCGGGCGGTGAGACGACCGCGAGCGACAGCTTTCAGAGCGAACTCGCCGAAGCTGACCTTGCTACCGCGCAGTGCCAGACCACGGTTGTGGCCGGTCATCTGCTTGCGGAATTTTGTACGCTTTGGTTGCAACATTTGGCGTACCCCTTACTTAGCAGCTTTTTTACGAGGCGCTGGTGCTTGCGGCTTCAGCTCTTCCTGGCGACCACCAATTACTTCGCCTTTGAAGATCCAAACCTTCACACCGATCACACCATAGGTGGTGTGAGCTTCGTAGGTGTTGTAGTCGATATCGGCACGCAGGGTGTGCAGAGGCACACGACCTTCGCGATACCACTCAGTACGGGCGATCTCGGCACCGCCGAGACGACCGCTCACCTGGATCTTGATGCCTTTGGCACCAATACGCATGGCGTTTTGTACGGCGCGCTTCATGGCGCGACGGAACATAACGCGGCGCTCCAGCTGCTGGGCAACGCTTTGCGCAACCAGCATGGCGTCGAGTTCCGGCTTGCGGATCTCTTCGATGTTGATGTGCACAGGCACACCCATCTGCTTGGTCAGGTCCTGACGCAGCTTCTCTACATCCTCACCCTTCTTGCCGATAACGATACCGGGACGAGCGGTGTGGATGGTGATGCGTGCAGTTTGAGCCGGACGATGAATATCGATACGGCTTACGGACGCGCTTTTTAGTTTGTCTTGGAGGTACTCACGCGTTTTCAGATCCTTCAACAGGTAATCTGCGTAAGTAGCACCGTCTGCGTACCAGACGGAGGTGTGCTCCTTGACGATTCCCAGGCGAATGCCAGTGGGATGTACTTTCTGACCCATCTGATCGACTCCGTTACTTGTCCGCAACCTTGACAGTGATATGGCAAGACCGCTTGACGATGCGATCAGCGCGGCCTTTGGCACGCGGCATGATGCGCTTCAGCGAACGCCCTTCGTTGACGAAAACGGTGCTGACCTTCAGGTCATCAACGTCTGCGCCTTCGTTGTGTTCGGCGTTGGCAACGGCCGACTCGAGGACTTTCTTCATGATTTCAGCGGCTTTTTTGCTGCTGAAGGCCAACAGGTTGAGCGCTTCGCCCACCTTCTTCCCGCGGATCTGGTCGGCGACCAAGCGGGCTTTCTGGGCGGAGATTCGAGCGCCCGACAACTTAGCGGCTACTTCCATTTCCTTACCCCTTAACGCTTGGCTTTCTTGTCAGCCACGTGCCCGCGATAGGTGCGGGTACCGGCGAACTCGCCCAGTTTGTGGCCGACCATGTCTTCGTTCACGAGAACTGGGACGTGTTGGCGACCGTTGTGTACCGCGATGGTCAGACCGACCATTTGTGGCAGGATCATCGAACGGCGCGACCAGGTTTTCACCGGCTTGCGATCGTTCTTCTCCACCGCCACTTCGATCTTCTTCAGCAGGTGAAGATCGATAAAAGGACCTTTTTTCAGAGAACGTGGCACTGTCGTATCCCTCTAGTTACTTGCGACGACGGACGATCATGTTGTCGGTACGCTTATTACCACGGGTTTTCGCACCCTTGGTTGGGAAGCCCCATGGCGATACCGGATGACGACCGCCGGAGGTACGACCTTCACCACCACCATGTGGGTGGTCAACCGGGTTCATGGCAACACCACGAACGGTTGGGCGAACGCCGCGCCAGCGTTTGGCACCAGCTTTACCCAGCGAACGCAGGCTGTGCTCGGAGTTCGAGACTTCACCCAGGGTCGCACGGCATTCAGCCAGTACTTTGCGCATCTCACCGGAGCGCAGACGCAGAGTCACGTAGGCACCTTCACGAGCGATCAGCTGAGCCGAAGCACCAGCGGAACGAGCGATCTGTGCACCTTTACCCGGCTTCAGTTCGATGCCGTGAATGGTGCTACCTACCGGGATGTTGCGCAGTTGCAGGGAGTTACCGGCCTTGATTGGGGCCAGGGCACCTGCGATCAGCTGGTCGCCAGCGCTCACGCCTTTAGGGGCGATGATGTAGCGACGCTCGCCGTCTGCGTAGCACAGCAGGGCGATGTGAGCAGTACGGTTTGGATCGTATTCCACGCGCTCGACAGTGGCTGGAATGCCATCTTTGTCGTTGCGACGGAAGTCGACCAGACGGTAATGCTGCTTGTGACCACCACCAACGTGACGAGTGGTAATGCGGCCATTGTTGTTACGACCACCAGACTTCGATTTCTTCTCGAGCAGCGGTGCGTGAGGAGCGCCTTTGTGCAGCTCCTTGTTGACCACCTTGACCACGAAACGGCGGCCAGGGGAAGTCGGTTTGCATTTAACGATTGCCATGATGCACCCCTTCCTTACTCAGCACTGCTGCTGAAATCGAGATCTTGGCCTGGCTGAAGGGAGACGATCGCCTTCTTCCAGTCATTACGCTTGCCCAGACCACGTGCGGTACGCTTGGTTTTACCCAGGACGTTGACAGTCGACACGTTTTCAACTTTTACGTTGAACAGGCCTTCGACAGCTTTCTTGATTTCCAGCTTGGTTGCATCGGTAGCAACCTTGAATACGAACTGGCCTTTTTTCTCAGCCAGAACGGTAGCCTTCTCGGAAACGTGCGGGCCAAGGAGGACTTTGAATACGCGTTCCTGGTTCATCCCAGCAGCTCCTCGAATTTCTTCACGGCGGAGACAGTGATCAACACTTTCTCGTAGGCGATCAGGCTGACCGGGTCGGAACCCTGGACGTCACGTACGTCGACGTGCGGCAGGTTACGAGCAGCCAGGTACAGATTCTGATCAACTGCGTCCGAAACGATCAGTACGTCGTTCAGGCCCATGCCGTTCAGCTTGTTCAGCAGGTCTTTGGTTTTCGGCGCTTCGACAGCGAAGTCCTGAACCACGACCAGACGATCGCTACGCACCAGCTCGGAGAGGATGGAGCGCAGTGCAGCGCGGTACATCTTCTTGTTGAGCTTCTGCGAGTGATCCTGAGGGCGAGCTGCGAAGGTGACACCACCGCCACGCCAGATCGGACCGCGAGTGGTACCGGCACGAGCACGGCCAGTACCCTTCTGACGCCATGGGCGCTTACCGCCACCGGCTACGTCAGAGCGGGTCTTCTGCTGCTTGGTGCCCTGACGGCCGCCGGCCATGTAGGCCACGACTGCTTGGTGTACCAGCGTCTCGTTGAATTCGCCACCGAAAGTCAGTTCGGAAACTTCGATCGCCTGAGCGTCATTTACATTGAGTTGCATGTCAGTTTCCCCTTAACCGCGAGCCTTGACAGCCGGACGCACAACCACGTCGCCGCCAGTAGCGCCTGGAACGGCACCCTTGATCAGCAGCAGGTTGCGTTCAGCGTCTACGCGTACTACTTCCAGGGACTGTACAGTCACGCGCTCAGCGCCCATGTGACCGGACATCTTCTTGCCCTTGAATACACGACCAGGAGTCTGGCACTGGCCGATGGAGCCAGGGACACGGTGCGATACGGAGTTACCGTGGGTGTTGTCCTGACCACGGAAGTTCCAACGCTTGATGGTACCGGCGAAGCCTTTACCTTTGGACTGACCGGTTACGTCTACCAGCTGGCCTGCAGTGAAGAGTTCAGCTTTGATCAGATCGCCAGCCTGGAAATCGCCTTCTTCAAGACGGAACTCCCAGACACCGCGACCAGCGGCAACGTTAGCCTTGGCGAAGTGACCTGCCTGAGCGGCAGTCACGCGCGAAGCACGACGCTCGCCGACAGTGACTTGCACTGCACGGTAGCCATCGGTTTCTTCAGTTTTGAACTGGGTGACACGATTCGGCTCGATCTCGATGACCGTGACCGGAATGGAGACACCTTCTTCGGTGAAAATGCGGGTCATACCGCACTTGCGACCGACTACACCAATAGTCATGTTGTAAACCTCATGAGTGTACGGGGCTTTCACCCGCTATGGCCGCCCATTTCAGAGCGTTACACGACTCAGACCGAAGTCTTAGCCGAGGCTGATCTGCACTTCCACACCTGCCGCGAGATCAAGCTTCATCAGCGCATCAACGGTTTTATCCGTTGGCTGGACGATGTCCAGAACGCGCTTATGAGTGCGAATCTCGTACTGGTCACGCGCGTCTTTGTTGACGTGCGGGGAGACCAGAACGGTGAAACGCTCTTTGCGGGTAGGCAGTGGAATTGGACCACGCACTTGTGCACCAGTACGTTTCGCGGTTTCCACGATTTCCTGGGTGGATTGGTCGATCAGGCGATGGTCGAAAGCCTTCAACCTGATACGGATTTGCTGATTTTGCATTGGATTTCAGACTCCAGGCTGTTCCCAACGGACGCACTACGCCCGCTAAAAGGAGGCGTGATTCTATAGACGCCCCTATTTAGTGTCAACCCAATAAAAAAAACCCCCGCTAAGCGGGGGTTTTTTCAATCGGTCGAGTGATTACTCGATGATTTTGGCTACGACGCCGGCGCCGACGGTACGACCGCCTTCACGGATGGCGAAGCGCAGACCGTCTTCCATTGCGATGGTCTTGATCAGGGTGACAGTCATCTGAATGTTGTCACCTGGCATTACCATTTCAACGCCTTCCGGCAGTTCGCAGTTACCGGTCACGTCAGTGGTACGGAAGTAGAACTGAGGACGGTAGCCTTTGAAGAACGGAGTGTGACGACCGCCTTCTTCCTTCGACAGAACGTAGACTTCTGCGGTGAACTTGGTGTGCGGCTTGACCGAACCTGGCTTGACCAGAACCTGGCCACGCTCAACGTCGTCACGCTTGGTACCACGCAGCAGAACGCCGCAGTTCTCGCCAGCACGACCTTCGTCCAGCAGCTTGCGGAACATCTCAACACCGGTGCAGGTGGTGGTGGTGGTGTCACGCAGACCAACGATTTCCAGCGGATCCTGAACGCGAACGATGCCACGCTCGATACGGCCGGTAACAACGGTACCACGACCCGAGATCGAGAATACGTCTTCGATCGGCATCAGGAACGGCTGGTCGACGGCACGAACTGGCTCAGGGATGTAGGCATCCAGAGTTTCTACCAGCTTCTTGACAGCGGTAGTGCCCATTTCGTTGTCGTCTTTGCCTTCCAGCGCCATACGAGCCGAACCGATGATGATCGGAGTGTCGTCGCCTGGGAAGTCGTAGGTGGACAGCAGGTCGCGAACTTCCATCTCGACCAGTTCCAGCAGCTCAGCGTCGTCTACCAGGTCAGCCTTGTTCAGGAAGACCACGATGTACGGAACGCCTACCTGACGGGACAGCAGGATGTGCTCACGGGTTTGTGGCATCGGACCATCGGCAGCCGAGCAAACCAGGATCGCGCCGTCCATCTGGGCAGCACCGGTGATCATGTTCTTCACGTAGTCAGCGTGACCTGGGCAGTCAACGTGAGCGTAGTGACGAATGTTCGAGTTGTACTCGACGTGAGCGGTGTTGATGGTGATACCGCGCGCTTTTTCTTCCGGAGCCGAGTCGATCTTGTCGAACTCAACGACTGCCGAACCGAAAACTTCGGAGCAGACGCGAGTCAGAGCTGCGGTCAGAGTGGTCTTACCGTGGTCAACGTGGCCGATAGTGCCGACGTTAACGTGGGGAAGGGAACGATCAAATTTTTCTTTAGCCACGACAGTGAACCTCTTGCCTAAAGGGGATTAGCCTTGTTTTTTAACGAGTGCTTCGACGATGTTCGACGGAGCTTCGGCGTATTTGGAGAATTCCATGGAGTAGCTTGCGCGACCCTGAGACATGGAACGAACGTCGGTCGCGTAACCGAACATCTCTCCGAGCGGTACCTCAGCAGTGATTACCTTGCCGGACACCGAGTCTTCATTACCCTGGATCATCCCGCGACGACGGCTCAGGTCACCCATCACGTCACCCAGGTAGTCTTCCGGGGTTACAACTTCGACCTTCATGATCGGCTCAAGCACCACGCCACCGCCCTTCTGGGCCAGCTGCTTGGTCGCCATCGAAGCGGCGATTTTGAACGCCATTTCGTTGGAGTCGACGTCGTGGTACGAACCGTCGAATACCGTAGCCTTCAGGCCGAGCAGCGGATAGCCGGCAACAACGCCGTTTTTCATCTGCTCTTCGATACCCTTCTGGATCGGGGCGATGAATTCCTTAGGAATCACACCACCAACGACTTCGTTGGTGAACACCAGACCTTCGGTGATGTTGCCTTTCTCGTCCACGTCCGGCTCCGAGAAACGGATCCAGCAGTGACCGAACTGACCACGACCACCCGACTGACGAACGAACTTGCCTTCGATCTCGACGTTGGACTTGGTGATCTTCTCGCGGTACGAAACCTGCGGCTTGCCGACGTTGCACTCGACGTTGAACTCGCGCTTCATGCGGTCAACGAGGATGTCCAGGTGCAGCTCACCCATACCGGAGATGATGGTCTGGCCGGTTTCTTCGTCGGTCTTGACGCGGAACGACGGGTCTTCCTGGGCCAGCTTGCCCAGAGCGATACCCATCTTCTCCTGGTCAGCCTTGGTTTTCGGCTCTACGGAGAGCGAAATTACCGGCTCAGGGAAGTCCATACGCTCGAGGATGATCGGCTTGTCGGCGTTGCACAGGGTGTCACCGGTGGTGACGTCCTTCATGCCGATCAGAGCAGCGATGTCGCCAGCGCGTACTTCTTTGATCTCTTCACGCTGGTTGGCGTGCATCTGCACCATACGACCAACGCGCTCTTTCTTGCCTTTGACCGAGTTGATGACGGAGTCACCGGAGGTCAGGAAGCCCGAGTAGACGCGGACGAAGGTCAGAGTACCCACGAACGGGTCGGTGGCAATCTTGAACGCCAGGGCCGAGAACGGCTCGTTGTCGTCAGCAGGACGCTCGTCGTACTGCTCTGGAGTGACTTCATCCTTCGGCACGTCGATCAGATCAGGGTGGATACCCTTGATCGCAGGGATCTCGGTTGGCGCAGGCAGGAAGTCAATGACGGCGTCGAGAACCAGGGGAACACCCTTGTTCTTGAACGAGGAACCGCAGACAGCAGGAACGATCTCGCTCGCCAGGGTACGGGCGCGCAGACCAGCCTTGATGTCTTCGACGGACAGGTCACCTTCTTCGAGGTACTTGTTCATCAGCTCTTCGTTGGCCTCGGCAGCAGCCTCGACCATGTTGCTGCGCCATTCGTTGGCCAGGTCCACCAGCTCGGCAGGAATCTCTTCCTCGCGATAGGTGGTGCCCTTGTCGTCATCGTTCCAGTAGATGGCCTTCATCTTGATCAGGTCAACCTGACCCTGGAAGTCATCTTCAGCACCGATGGCCAGCTGGACCGGAACCGGGGTGTGACCCAGGCGGTTCTTGATCTGACCGACAACGCGCAGGAAGTTGGCACCGGCACGGTCCATCTTGTTCACGTAGACAACACGTGGAACGCCGTACTTGTTGGCCTGACGCCATACGGTTTCGGACTGAGGCTCAACGCCGGAAGTACCGCAGAACACGACGACCGCGCCGTCGAGTACACGCAGCGAACGCTCTACTTCAATGGTGAAGTCAACGTGGCCGGGGGTATCGATGACGTTTACGCGGTAGTTGTCGTACTGACCACGGGAGCCTTTCCAGAAGGTGGTAACGGCAGCGGAGGTAATGGTGATACCGCGCTCCTGCTCCTGCACCATCCAGTCGGTGGTCGCGGCGCCATCATGCACCTCGCCCATCTTGTGGCTCAGACCTGTGTAGAACAGGATCCGCTCGGTAGTGGTGGTCTTGCCCGCGTCAACGTGGGCACAGATACCAATGTTACGGTAGCGGTTAATTGCTGTAGTACGAGCCATAAAGCCCTCGCAAAATGATTGATGCTTGAATTAGAAGCGGTAGTGCGAGAACGCTTTGTTGGCTTCGGCCATACGGTGCACGTCTTCACGCTTCTTGACTGCAGCACCCTTGCCTTCGGCAGCATCCAGCAGCTCGCCGGCCAGGCGCAGGGCCATCGACTTCTCGCCGCGCTTGCGGGCGTAGTCTACGAGCCAGCGCATTGCCAGAGCGTTACGACGGGATGGACGAACTTCAACCGGAACCTGGTAAGTGGCACCGCCGACACGACGGGACTTTACTTCGACCAGCGGAGCGATGGCGTCGAGAGCTTTCTCGAAGATTTCCAGGGGGTCGCTGTTCTTGCGTGCTTTGACAGTATCCAGGGCACCGTAAACGATGCGCTCGGCTACGGCCTTCTTGCCGCTTTCCATCACGTGGTTCATGAACTTGGCGAGGATCTGAGATCCGTATTTCGGATCGTCAAGGATCTCACGTTTTGCTGCTACACGACGTCTTGGCATGATAAGCCCTCAAACGGTCTTCAGGTTAGCCCGGGACGCGGGTCTTCGACCCCTGCCCGACCTTACTCTTATCGACTCAAATAAATGGATGTCTGCAAACGACCGATTACTTCGGACGCTTGGTACCGTACTTCGAACGGCCCTGGTTACGGCCTTTGACGCCCGAAGTATCCAGAGAGCCGCGAACGGTGTGGTAACGAACACCTGGCAAGTCTTTTACACGGCCGCCACGGATCAGGACGACGCTGTGCTCTTGCAGGTTGTGGCCTTCACCGCCGATGTACGAGGAAACCTCGAAACCGTTGGTCAGACGCACACGGCATACTTTACGCAGTGCCGAGTTAGGTTTTTTCGGCGTGGTGGTGTACACACGGGTGCACACGCCACGACGCTGCGGGCAGTTCTGCAGCGCAGGAACGTCGGACTTCTCGACCGAACGCTTGCGCGGCTGACGTACCAGCTGGTTGATAGTTGCCATCTACTAGCTCCACTGATTGTCTTGCGACTCTATTGTCTTGCAAGAAAGCCAAAAATTGGCGAGACGGAGCCTCACCAAATTTAAGGGTACAAAAGTCTAAAGAGGATCTTGCACCCAGTCAAGACAAGGCCCCGACCCTTCCTGCCCGATCATCGGCAACAAATCATGTCACCGAGACTCGGGAGGAAGGGGCCGGGGCCCCGCCTCTTCTTAGTTACCGCTGGAGTTCAGCGCTTCGGTCAGTGCGGCTTCCACCTCACTGGCGCTCACACGCAGCGGCTTGTCGGCATCACGGCGACGCTTGCGCTCGCTGTGGTACGCCAGACCGGTACCGGCCGGGATCAGACGACCCACGACCACGTTCTCTTTCAGGCCACGCAGGTAGTCGCGCTTGCCGGTTACCGCCGCTTCGGTCAGTACGCGGGTGGTTTCCTGGAAGGAAGCCGCGGAGATGAACGACTCGGTCGACAACGACGCCTTGGTGATACCCAGCAGGACACGGGTGAACTTGGAGATGAACTTGTCTTCGCCAGCCAGACGCTCGTTCTCTACCAGTACCTGGGTCAGCTCCATCTGGTCGCCCTTGATGAAGCTGGAATCGCCCGACTCGCTGATCTCGACCTTGCGCAGCATCTGGCGCAGGATGGTCTCGATGTGCTTGTCGTTGATCTTCACGCCCTGCAGACGGTAAACGTCCTGGATCTCGTTGACGATGTATTTCGCCAGCGCGCTGACACCCAGCAGACGCAGGATGTCGTGCGGATCACTTGGACCGTCGGAGATGACTTCGCCGCGGTTTACCTGTTCGCCTTCGAAGACGTTCAGGTGGCGCCACTTCGGAATCAGCTCTTCGTACGGATCGCTGCCGTCGGTCGGCGTGATGACCAGGCGACGCTTGCCCTTGGTCTCTTTACCGAACGCGATGGTACCGCTGACTTCAGCCAGGATCGACGCTTCCTTCGGACGACGCGCTTCGAACAGGTCGGCAACGCGCGGCAGACCACCGGTGATGTCACGGGTCTTCGACGTTTCTTGCGGGATACGCGCGATAACGTCACCGACGCCGATCTGGGCACCGTCAGCCACACCGACGAGGGCGTTGGCCGGCAGGAAGTACTGAGCCGGCACGTCGGTACCCGGCAGGTACAGATCCTTGCCGTTGGCATCGACCATCTTGATGGCCGGACGGATTTCCTTGCCAGCAGCAGGGCGATCCTTGACGTCCAGGACTTCAATGTTGGTCAGGCCGGTCAGTTCGTCGGTCTGGCGCTTGATCGTGATGTTTTCTTCCATGCCCACGAAGGTCACGGTACCTTTCAGCTCGGTAACGATCGGGTGGGTGTGCGGGTCCCACTTGGCGACGATGGCGCCAGCTTCGACCTTCTCACCTTCCTTGACCGAGATCACGGCACCGTAAGGCAGCTTGTAGCGCTCACGCTCACGACCGAACTCGTCGGCAATGGCCAGCTCGCCGGAACGCGATACCGCGACCAGGTTGCCATCGGCACGCTCGACCTGCTTCAGGTTGTGCAGACGTACCATACCGCCGTTCTTCACCTGGACGCTGTCGGCAGCCGAGGTACGGCTTGCAGCACCACCGATGTGGAAGGTACGCATGGTCAGCTGGGTACCCGGCTCACCGATCGACTGTGCAGCGATGACGCCGACAGCTTCACCGATGTTCACCTGGTGACCACGAGCCAGGTCACGACCGTAGCACTTGGCGCAGATGCCGTAGCGGGTTTCGCAGCTGATCGGCGAACGCACGATCACTTCGTCGATGCTGTTCAGCTCGATGAACTCGACCCACTTCTCGTCGACCAGGGTGCCAGCAGGAACGATGACGTCCTCGGTACCAGGCTTGAACACGTCGCGGGCGATGACACGACCCAGAACACGCTCACCCAGCGGCTCTACAACGTCGCCACCTTCGATGTGCGGCGTCATCAACAGGCCCTGGTCGGTGCCGCAGTCGATCTCGGTCACGACCAGATCCTGCGCCACGTCTACCAGACGGCGAGTCAGGTAACCGGAGTTCGCAGTCTTCAGTGCGGTATCCGCCAGACCTTTACGAGCACCGTGGGTCGAGATGAAGTACTGCAGTACGCTCAGACCTTCACGGAAGTTCGCAGTGATCGGCGTCTCGATGATCGAGCCGTCCGGCTTGGCCATCAGACCACGCATACCAGCCAGCTGACGAATCTGTGCAGCGGAACCCCGCGCACCCGAGTCAGCCATCATGTACATCGAGTTGAAGGACTCTTGCTCGACTTCCTTGCCCTCGCGGTCGATGACCTTCTCTTTCGAGAGGTTGGCCATCATCGCCTTGGACACTTCGTCGTTCGCCTTCGACCACAAGTCGATGACCTTGTTGTACTTCTCGCCCTGGGTAACCAGGCCGGAGGCGTACTGGCTCTCGATTTCCTTCACTTCATCGGTGGCAGTACCGATAATGCGGGCTTTTTCGTCCGGGATAACGAAGTCGTTAACACCGATCGAGACGCCGGAAATGGTCGAGTAAGCGAAACCGGTGTACATCAGCTGGTCAGCGAAGATCACGGTCTCTTTCAGACCAACCACGCGGTAGCACTGGTTGATCAGCTTGGAGATCGCCTTCTTCTTCATGGGCTGGTTGACCACGTCGTACGGCAGACCTGCCGGAACGACCTGGAACAGCAGCGCACGGCCAACGGTGGTGTCGACGATACGGGTGTTCTTGGTGACGCTGCCATCACGGTCTTTCACGGTCTCGTTGATACGGACCTTGATTTTCGCGTGCAGGGCAGCCTCGCCGGCGCGGAATACGCGGTCAACTTCCTGCAGGTCGGCGAACACGCGACCTTCGCCCTTGGCGTTGATGGCTTCGCGGGTCATGTAGTACAGACCCAGTACGACGTCCTGCGAAGGAACGATGATCGGCTCACCGTTGGCTGGCGACAGGATGTTGTTGGTCGACATCATCAGCGCGCGCGCTTCGAGCTGGGCTTCCAGGGTCAGCGGCACGTGAACGGCCATCTGGTCACCGTCGAAGTCGGCGTTGTACGCAGCACAGACCAGCGGGTGCAGCTGGATCGCCTTGCCTTCGATCAGCACCGGCTCGAACGCCTGGATACCCAGACGGTGCAGCGTCGGTGCACGGTTCAGCAGGACGGGGTGTTCGCGGATGACTTCGGCGAGAACGTCCCAGACCTCTGGCAACTCGCGCTCGACCATCTTCTTGGCCGCCTTGATGGTGGTCGCCAGACCACGCATTTCCAGCTTGCCGAAAATGAACGGCTTGAACAGCTCGAGGGCCATCTTCTTCGGCAGACCGCACTGATGCAGACGCAGGGTCGGACCTACGGTAATTACCGAACGACCGGAGTAGTCCACGCGCTTACCGAGCAAGTTCTGACGGAAGCGACCTTGCTTACCTTTGATCATGTCGGCCAGCGACTTCAGCGGACGCTTGTTCGAGCCAGTGATGGCGCGACCGCGACGGCCGTTGTCGAGCAGGGCATCGACTGCTTCCTGCAGCATGCGCTTTTCGTTGCGCACGATGATGTCCGGCGCCGACAGATCGAGCAGGCGCTTCAGACGGTTGTTACGGTTGATCACCCGACGATACAGGTCGTTCAGGTCGGAGGTCGCAAAGCGGCCACCATCCAGCGGAACCAGCGGACGCAGGTCCGGCGGCAGCACTGGCAGGACGGTCAGGACCATCCACTCAGGCAGGTTGCCCGAGCCCTGGAAAGCTTCCATCAGCTTCAGGCGCTTGGACAGCTTCTTGATCTTGGTTTCCGAGTTGGTTTGCGGAATTTCTTCACGCAGACGGCCAATCTCGTGCTCCAGGTCGATCGCGTGCAGCAGCTCGCGAACAGCCTCGGCACCCATGCGGGCGTCGAAGTCGTCACCGAACTCTTCCAGCGCTTCGAAGTACTGCTCGTCGTTCAGCAGCTGACCCTTCTCGAGGGTGGTCATGCCTGGATCGATCACCACGTAGCTCTCGAAGTAGAGCACGCGCTCGATGTCACGCAGGGTCATGTCCATCAGCAGGCCGATACGGGACGGCAGCGACTTCAGGAACCAGATGTGGGCGACCGGCGAGGCCAGTTCGATGTGCGCCATGCGCTCACGACGAACCTTGGCCAGGGCAACTTCAACGCCGCACTTCTCGCAGATCACACCGCGGTGCTTGAGGCGCTTGTACTTGCCGCACAGGCACTCGTAGTCCTTGACTGGGCCAAAGATCTTGGCGCAGAACAGGCCGTCACGCTCAGGTTTGAACGTACGGTAGTTGATGGTTTCCGGCTTCTTAACTTCACCGAACGACCACGAACGGATCATTTCAGGCGACGCCAGACCGATGCGGATGGCGTCGAACTCTTCGACTTGACCCTGGTTTTTCAGCAAATTCAGTAGGTCTTTCAAGGCCTTTCCTCCTGGCGGAGCAGGAAGCGGGCTATACCAGCCCCGCTCCCCTTCGCGTCACGTGTTATTCGGTTTCCAGATCGATATCGATACCGAGCGAACGGATCTCTTTGATCAACACGTTGAAGGACTCGGGCATGCCCGGCTCCATACGGTGATCGCCATCCACGATGTTCTTGTACATCTTGGTACGGCCGTTCACGTCGTCCGACTTCACTGTGAGCATTTCTTGCAGGGTGTATGCCGCGCCGTATGCTTCCAGCGCCCACACTTCCATCTCCCCGAAACGCTGACCACCGAACTGCGCCTTACCACCCAACGGCTGCTGGGTAACCAGGCTGTAGGAACCAGTGGAACGCGCGTGCATCTTGTCGTCCACCAAGTGGTTCAGCTTGAGCATGTACATGTAACCAACGGTCACAGGACGCTCGAACTTGTTGCCGGTACGGCCGTCGAACAGCACCATCTGGCCGCTCTCTGGCAGGTCGGCCAGCTTCAGCATGGCCTTGATCTCACGCTCCTTGGCACCGTCGAAGACAGGCGTCGCCATCGGCACACCTTTCTTGAGGTTGTTGGCCAGGGCGAAGATCTCTGCGTCGGAGAACTCGTCGAGGTTTTCCTGACGACCACCGATCTCGTTATAGATCTCGGTCAGGAAGGTACGCAGCTCGGCTGCCTTGCGCTGTTCTTCGATCATGCGGTCGATCTTCTCGCCCAGACCTTTGGCCGCCAGGCCCAGGTGGGTTTCGAGAATCTGACCGACGTTCATACGCGAAGGTACGCCCAGCGGGTTCAGTACGACGTCGACCGGAGTACCGTTGGCGTCGTGCGGCATGTCTTCTACCGGCATGATCACCGAGACGACACCCTTGTTACCGTGACGACCGGCCATCTTGTCACCCGGCTGGATGCGACGGCGGATTGCCAGGTAGACCTTGACGATCTTCAGTACGCCTGGAGCCAGGTCATCGCCCTGCTGCAGCTTGCGCTTCTTGTCTTCGAACTTGTCGTCCAGCAGACGGCGACGATCGACGATGTACTGCTGAGCCTTTTCCAGCTGCTCGTTCAGTGCATCTTCGGCCATGCGCAGTTTGAACCACTGGCCGTGCTCCAGACCGTTCAGTACGTCGTCAGTGATCACGGTGCCTTTCTTCAGGCCCGCACCACCGTCGACCACCTGGCCGTTCAGAGCCGAACGCAGACGCTCGAAGGTTGCGCCTTCGACGATGCGGAACTCTTCGTTGAGGTCCTTGCGGATCTCGTCCAGCTGCATCTTCTCGATGGCCAGGGCGCGGCTGTCGCGCTCGACGCCATCACGGGTGAAGACCTGTACGTCGATGACGGTGCCCTTGGTGCCGGTCGGCACGCGCAGGGAAGTGTCTTTGACGTCGCTGGCCTTCTCACCGAAGATCGCACGCAGCAGTTTCTCTTCCGGCGTCAGCTGGGTCTCGCCTTTCGGAGTGACCTTGCCGACCAGGATGTCACCGGCGCCGACTTCGGCACCGACGTAGACGATACCGGCTTCGTCCAGCTTGTTCAGCGCAGCCTCACCCACGTTCGGGATGTCCGCGGTGATTTCCTCTGGGCCAAGCTTGGTGTCACGAGCCACACAGGTCAGTTCCTGGATGTGGATCGTGGTGAAGCGGTCTTCCTGAACCACACGCTCGGACAGGCAGATGGAGTCTTCGAAGTTGAAGCCGTTCCACGCCATGAACGCGATGCGCATGTTCTGGCCCAGTGCCAGTTCACCCATATCGGTGGACGGACCGTCAGCCATGATGTCGCCACGCGCAACCACATCACCCTTGCTCACCAGCGGGCGCTGGTTGATGCAGGTGTTCTGGTTCGAACGGGTGTACTTGGTCAGGTTGTAGATATCCACACCTGCTTCACCGGTCTCGACTTCGTCGTCAGCTACACGCACGACGATACGGCTGGCGTCGACCGAGTCGATCACACCACCACGGCGAGCCACGACGCAGACGCCGGAGTCACGGGCGACGTTGCGCTCCATGCCGGTACCTACCAGCGGCTTGTCCGCACGCAGGGTCGGTACAGCCTGACGCTGCATGTTCGAACCCATCAACGCACGGTTGGCGTCGTCGTGCTCGAGGAACGGAATCAGCGAGGCAGCAACGGAAACAACCTGCTTCGGCGAAACGTCCATCAGGGTGACGTCTTCCGGCGCCTTGACGGTGAATTCGTTCAGGTGACGGACCGCTACCAGCTCGTCGATCAGGTGCTTCTGCTCGTTCATCGCAGCCGAAGCCTGGGCGATGACGTGATCAGCTTCTTCGATCGCCGACAGGAACACGATGTCGTCGGTGACCACACCCTCTTTCACTACACGGTACGGGCTTTCCAGGAAGCCGTACTGGTTGGTGCGGGCGTAGGCCGCCAGGGAGTTGATCAGACCGATGTTCGGACCTTCCGGCGTTTCGATCGGGCACACGCGGCCGTAGTGGGTCGGGTGTACGTCACGGACTTCGAAGCCGGCGCGCTCACGGGTCAGACCGCCAGGGCCGAGTGCGGAGACACGACGCTTGTGGGTGATCTCGGAGAGCGGGTTGTTCTGGTCCATGAACTGCGAGAGCTGGCTGGAACCGAAGAACTCCTTCACCGCCGCCGCAACCGGCTTGGCGTTGATCAGGTCCTGCGGCATCAGGCCTTCGCTTTCGGCCATCGACAGACGCTCTTTGACCGCACGCTCGACGCGCACCAGGCCAACGCGGAACTGGTTCTCGGCCATCTCGCCGACACAACGCACGCGACGGTTACCCAGGTGGTCGATGTCGTCGACGATGCCCTTGCCGTTACGGATGTCGACCAGGGTCTTCAGTACATCGACGATGTCTTCCTTGCTCAGCACGCCCGAACCTTCGATCTCGGTGCGACCGATACGACGGTTGAACTTCATGCGGCCTACGGCGGACAGGTCGTAACGCTCGGCGCTGAAGAACAGGTTGTTGAACAGGGTCTCGGCGGCGTCCTTGGTTGGTGGCTCGCCTGGACGCATCATGCGATAGATTTCGACCAACGCTTCCAGCTGGTTGCTGGTGGTATCGATCTTCAGCGTGTCGGCGATGAACGGACCGCAATCGATGTCGTTGGTGTACAGGGTCTCGATGCGGACGACCTGGGCCTTGGCGATCTTGACCAGCAGATCGGTGGTCAGCTCGGTGTTGCACTCGGCCAGGATTTCACCAGTTGCCGGGTGCACGATGGCCTTGGCAGTGGTACGGCCAATCATGTACTCGAGCGGAACGTCCAGCTGCTTGACGCCAGCTTTCTCGATCTGGTTGATGTGGCGCGCAGTGATACGGCGGCCTTGCTCGACGATGACCTTGCCGGTCTCGTCGGTGATGTCCATTACCGCAACTTCACCGCGCAGACGCTGGGCAACCAGCTCCAGGCTCAGCTTCTCACCGGAAACGTGGAACACGTTGGTGGTATAGAAGGTGTCCAGGATCTCTTCGGTGCTGTAGCCCAGGGCGCGCAGCAGTACGGAGGCCGGCAGCTTGCGGCGACGGTCGATACGGACGAACACGCAGTCCTTCGGATCGAACTCGAAGTCGAGCCAGGAGCCGCGGTAAGGAATGATGCGAGCGGAGTACAGCAGCTTGCCGGAGCTGTGAGTCTTGCCACGGTCGTGGTCGAAGAACACACCAGGCGAACGGTGCAGCTGGGAAACGATCACACGCTCGGTACCGTTGATAACGAAGGTACCGTTCTCAGTCATCAGGGGAATTTCACCCATGTAGACTTCTTGCTCTTTGATGTCCTTGATCGCTTTGTTCGACGATTCCTTGTCGAAGATGATCAGGCGCACCTTGACCCGCAGTGGGACCGCGAAGGTCACGCCACGCAGGACACATTCCTTCACATCGAAGGCAGGCTCGCCCAGGCGATAGCCTACGTACTCCAGGGCAGCATTGCCGGAGTAGCTGATGATCGGGAATACCGATTTGAAGGCCGCATGCAGACCGACGTCGCGGAACTGATCCTTGGATGCTCCCGCCTGCAGGAATTCGCGATACGAATCCAGCTGGATGGCCAGGAGATACGGCACATCCATGACGTCCGGCAACTTGCTAAAGTCCTTGCGGATACGTTTTTTCTCAGTGTATGAGTAAGCCATCAGCGTTCCCCAGCTTGGTCACCTGCTTGTTTGGCTTCTCCCGGCGGGAGCAGCCAGAAAATCGTGCAAACCCCTTGGTTTGCGCCACCCACATGGGTGTCTTGCAGCTCATTATCGGGGCCGACATGATCGGCCACCAATAACGGAAAAAGGCCGGTGGCACAGGCCACCAGCCATCAGCCCTACGCTTGACGCTCAGGCTGCAGTCGCAAAGTCGAAATTACTTCAGCTCGACTTTAGCGCCAGCTTCTTCCAGCTTCTTCTTAGCGTCTTCAGCGGCTTCTTTCGAAACGCCTTCAGCTACAACCTGAGGAGCGCCATCGACTTTCTCTTTGGCTTCTTTCAGGCCCAGACCGGTCAGTTCGCGAACGGCTTTGATAACGTTCACTTTCTTGTCGCCGGCTTCAACCAGGACAACGTTGAACTCGGTCTGCTCTTCAACAACGGCGGCGGCAGCAGCTGGGCCAGCGGCAACAGCGGCAGCAGCGGTAACGCCGAAGGTTTCTTCCATTGCTTTGATCAGTTCAACAATTTCCAGAACGGTTTTCTGGCCGATTGCTTCGATGATTTGCTCGTTAGTCAGAGACATGACTATGAATTCCTGTATTGGGGGACAGCCTTACACGGCCATCAAATTAAACGTTTGATTTCGAGAGAAGCTACGCCGCCTTAGGCAGCAGCGGCTTCTTTCTGGTCGCGCAGAGCTGCCAGGGTACGAGCCAGCTTGCTGGTTGCACCTTGGATTACGCTCATCAGCTGTGCGATAGCCTCGTCGCGAGTTGGCAGGGTTGCCAGCACGTCGATCTGGTTAGCGGCAAGGAACTTGCCGTCGAACGCAGCTGCCTTGATCTCGAACTTGTCCTGACCCTTGGCGAATTCCTTGAACAGACGGGCAGCAGCGCCCGGGTGTTCGTTGGAGAACGCAATCAGGGTAGGGCCGGTGAAGGCGTCGTTGAGGACACTGAATTCAGTGTCAGCAACAGCGCGCTTGAGCAGGGTGTTACGTACGACACGCACGTATACGCCAGCTTCACGAGCCTCTTTACGGAGTCCGGTCATTGCGCCTACAGTCACACCACGGGCATCGGCCACGACAGCGGACAGAGCGACTTTGGCAGCCTCGTTGACTTCAGCGACGATGGCCTTCTTGTCTTCGAGTTTAATTGCCACGGGTTTACTCCTGGTTTCTACCGTTTCATCTGGCCGAGGCCGGATGTCGTTTTGGTGTCTGACTCGCGAGCGAATCGGGAGCACCATCTGCGTAGGCTTGTGTTTTAAGACTTGCGTCGCCTACGGTCTTGGATAGCCCCCGCCAGGCAGGGACCCCAATCTTGTTGCAGTCGGCGCGCTCGAGAGACCGCGCCGACTTTGCATTACACGTTCAGCGAGCTCTGATCGATGATCAGACCTGGGCCCATGGTGGTGCTCAGGGTAACGCGCTTGACGTAGATACCTTTCGAGGAAGCCGGCTTGATACGCTTCAGATCAGCGATCAGGGCTTCAACGTTTTCCTTCAGCTTGTCGGCTTCGAAGCCGATCTTGCCAACGGAGGTGTGGATGATACCGTTCTTGTCGGTACGGTAGCGAACCTGACCAGCCTTGGCGTTTTTCACGGCAGTGGCTACGTCTGGGGTCACGGTACCGACTTTCGGGTTAGGCATCAGGCCACGAGGACCCAGAACCTGACCCAGCTGACCGACAACGCGCATGGCATCCGGGGATGCGATGACGACGTCATAGTTCAGGTCGCCGCCTTTCATTTCGGCAGCCAGATCGTCCATACCTACGCGGTCAGCGCCGGCAGCCAGAGCGGCCTCGGCAGCTGGACCCTGGGTGAAGACAGCAACGCGTACGGTCTTGCCAGTGCCGTGCGGCAGCACAGTAGCGCTACGAACGACCTGGTCGGATTTACGCGGGTCAACACCGAGGTTTACGGCGATGTCGTACGACTCGACGAATTTGGCAGCCGGCAGCGAAGCCAGCAGGGTAGCGGCCTCTTCGAAGTTATAGGCCTTGCCTGCTTCGATTTTCTCGGCGATTGCCTTTTGACGCTTGGTCAGCTTAGCCATTACACACCCTCCACGTTCAGGCCCATGCTGCGGGCAGAGCCAGCGATGGTGCGTACAGCTGCATCCAGGTCAGCGGCGGTCAGATCAGCCTGTTTTGCCTTGGCGATATCTTCCAGCTGAGCGCGGGTGACGGTACCGACCTTGACGGTGTTCGGACGGGCCGAACCACTGGTCAGGCCAGCAGCTTTCTTCAGCAGAACCGAGGCAGGGGTGCTCTTGGTTTCGAAGGTGAAGCTACGGTCACTGTAAACAGTGATGATCACAGGAGTCGGCAGGCCGGCTTCTTGACCCTGAGTACGGGCGTTGAAGGCCTTGCAGAATTCCATGATGTTCACACCGTGTTGACCCAGTGCTGGACCAACGGGTGGGCTTGGGTTGGCCTGGCCGGCCTTTACTTGCAGCTTGATGTAAGCCTGAATCTTCTTAGCCATGAGCTACTCCAAAATCGGGTTCGAACGCCTGGTGGCTCCCCGGATGACTTGCGTTTTATCCCAGTGACGACAAAACCCCGCAGCACATAGGGCTGCGGGGTATGGGATGCGTCGCTCAGTTAGACCTTCTCGACCTGACTGAACTCAAGCTCTACCGGAGTAGAGCGACCGAAAATGAGCACTGCGACCTGCAGACGGCTCTTCTCGTAGTTAACCTCTTCGACGCTACCGTTGAAGTCGGCGAATGGACCGTCAATGACGCGAACCACTTCACCCGGCTCGAACAGCGTCTTCGGCTTCGGCTTGTCACTGCCGTCGGCAACGCGACGCAGAATAGCTTCTGCCTCTTTATCGGTGATCGGCGCGGGCTTGTCCGCGGTACCACCAATGAAACCCATGACTCGAGGGGTATCCTTGACCAAGTGCCAAGTCCCTTCGTTCATTTCCATCTGCACCAGGACATAGCCCGGGAAGAATTTACGCTCACTCTTGCGCTTCTGGCCGTTGCGCATTTCGACGACTTCTTCGGTCGGAACGAGAATCTCGCCAAACCCGTCTTCCATGCCTGCCAGCTTTACGCGCTCGATGAGGGAGCGCATGACATGCTTCTCGTAACCCGAGTAAGCATGCACAACATACCAACGCTTAGCCACGAGACACCCTTAGCCAACAATCAAGGAAACCAACCAGCCGAGCAGGGAATCCAGACCCCACAACAGCAGCGCCATCACGAGGACCACAGCCACCACGATCAACGTAGTTTGGGTAGTCTCCTGGCGGGTTGGCCACACGACTTTACGGATCTCGGTACGAGCTTCCTTCGCCAGCGTAAAGAACGACTTACCCTTCGCAGTCTGCAGAGCAACGAAGCCTGCGACAGCTGCCAGGGCGAGCAGCGCGAGAACGCGATACAGGATAGGAGCGGCGGAGTAATACTGATTACCCACGACACCTACGACAACCAATGCAACTACAGCCAGCCACTTGAACAGATCAAAACGCGATTCTTGGGCTTCAGTTTTGGGAGTCATCGGGGAGGATCCTGTAAGAAGAAAGCCAATCACACCGAGGTGAATGGCAGGTCAGGAGGGAATCGAACCCCCAACCTACGGTTTTGGAGACCGTCGCTCTGCCAATTGAGCTACTGACCTGTAACGCTGTATCAGGCCGGCCATTATGCCGGCCTGATTTAGATAAATCAACTACTTATTCAATAATCTTCGCTACAACACCGGCGCCGACGGTACGACCGCCTTCACGGATGGCGAAGCGCAGACCGTCTTCCATTGCGATGGTCTTGATCAGGGTGACAGTCATCTGAATGTTGTCACCTGGCATTACCATTTCAACGCCTTCCGGCAGTTCGCAGTTACCGGTCACGTCAGTGGTACGGAAGTAGAACTGAGGACGGTAGCCTTTGAAGAACGGAGTGTGACGACCGCCTTCTTCCTTCGACAGAACGTAGACTTCTGCGGTGAACTTGGTGTGCGGCTTGACCGAACCTGGCTTGACCAGAACCTGGCCACGCTCAACGTCGTCACGCTTGGTACCACGCAGCAGAACGCCGCAGTTCTCGCCAGCACGACCTTCGTCCAGCAGCTTGCGGAACATCTCAACACCGGTGCAGGTGGTGGTGGTGGTGTCACGCAGACCAACGATTTCCAGCGGATCCTGAACGCGGACGATGCCACGCTCGATACGGCCGGTAACAACGGTACCACGACCCGAGATCGAGAATACGTCTTCGATCGGCATCAGGAACGGCTGGTCGACGGCACGAACTGGCTCAGGGATGTAGGCATCCAGAGTTTCTACCAGCTTCTTGACAGCGGTAGTACCCATTTCGTTGTCGTCTTTGCCTTCCAGCGCCATACGAGCCGAACCGATGATGATCGGAGTGTCGTCGCCTGGGAAGTCGTAGGTGGACAGCAGGTCGCGAACTTCCATCTCGACCAGCTCCAGCAGCTCAGCGTCGTCTACCAGGTCAGCCTTGTTCAGGAAGACCACGATGTACGGAACGCCTACCTGACGGGACAGCAGGATGTGCTCACGGGTTTGTGGCATCGGACCATCGGCAGCCGAGCAAACCAGGATCGCACCGTCCATCTGGGCAGCACCGGTGATCATGTTCTTCACGTAGTCAGCGTGACCTGGGCAGTCAACGTGAGCATAGTGACGAATGTTCGAGTTGTACTCGACGTGAGCGGTGTTGATGGTGATACCGCGCGCTTTTTCTTCCGGAGCCGAGTCGATCTTGTCGAATTCAACGACTGCCGAACCGAAAACTTCGGAGCAGACGCGAGTCAGAGCTGCGGTCAGAGTGGTCTTACCGTGGTCAACGTGGCCGATAGTGCCGACGTTAACGTGGGGAAGGGAACGATCAAACTTTTCCTTAGCCATCGATACAGTCCTCCGCAGAAGAAATAGTCACTACGCTGATAAAACAAAGGCAGATATTTTCATATCTGCCTTGTTTATATGGAGCTCTTGAGCGGACTTGAACCGCTGACCTCACCCTTACCAAGGGTGTGCTCTACCAACTGAGCTACAAGAGCGAAACTCTTTGTGCCAAAACAGCAAACTTGGAGCGGGTAGCGGGAATCGAACCCGCATCATCAGCTTGGAAGGCTGAGGTTCTACCACTAAACTATACCCGCGGAGCTTGCAGCTCTCGCTAAAACTGGTGGAGGGAGAAGGATTCGAACCTTCGAAGCTCTCGCAACGGATTTACAGTCCGTCCCCTTTGGCCGCTCGGGAATCCCTCCAGACGTGGCGGGCATTCTATTTACCTGCCGGCCTGTAGTCAAGCATTTTTTTCAATTAAATCTGAAAGTTAGCTGCTTTGACTATGCTTCCGGTACTACCACCTGAGCGGTGTTCCCTGCGAAGCGGGCGCCATTCTATCAAGCTATTCGCCAGTTGCAATACCCTGGCAGAAAATAATTTTATGTTTTAAGTCTTTGAAATCACTGGAAAGACTGGCAATGACCGCCTCATCCAGCAAACGCTCGCTATCAGGGCTGACCTTGAGCCAGAAGCCGTCCGCGCCAGCCAACTGCCCCTGCACTGGCTGAGCGGCGATATCCAGGCTCAGCAACCGCTGGCGCAAGGCCACGAGCTCATCCTGCCCGGTAAATCCCCCCACCACCAGGCACTCATCCCTGCGTCTGGCGGGAGCCGCTGCTCCCGTCTCCCGAAGCAGGCGGATCTCCTGCTGACTTCCCTTGTAGAGGGAAAGGGGTGCAACTTCCTTGACCCGTACCGGCGCCTCCTGCTGCTGCCACACGTAATAGACGGCATTTAGCACTACCAACAGCAGAAACAACCAACGCATAGGCACCTCAACTCAAGGGGCAGGCCATCGCCAGGCCAACAAAGACCAGGTCCGGTACAACCCGCGCGCCAGGTGCAGACACCTGGACCAGGGGCGCATCGCCTCCCGTGAGGAAGACGCTGAACTCATTACCCCACAGCGCGCGCGCCTGATCGATCTGCGTATGGGCGAACCCCTGCAGCATCAGCACGCACCCACGTTCGACTGCCTCGACCGTGGAGCGCCCGGGCTCAAGACTGCTCAATGCTCGCTCGGCCGAGGCATCGTCATAACGAATACGGCGGGTATGGGTCCGCAGCTGGCTACGCATCAGAGGCATCCCCGGACAGATATATCCACCCAGGTGCTGACCATCCGCCGCCACGAAGTCCGCCTTGGCGGCTGTGCCAAAATCCATCACCAGGCAAGCCCCTTTGGCCAAGTGGAATGCACCGAGGGCGGCCAGCCAGCGATCCATGCCCAGGCGCTCATGATCTTCATAGCCATTGCGTACTCCCGCCATTTCAATGACAGGACGCGCAACCTGCACGTCAACAGCGAAGGCTTGCCTGATCGCCTCGCACAGCGCATCGGTTTCTTCCTCGCTGCGCACGCTGACCATCCGTGCACCCGCCAGGCGCGCGGCAGCCAGCCCTCCGACAGCGGCCAGCAGCGCCTGATCCGAATCGACGATACCGCCACCCACAATGGTGGCATCCGCAGCATGAATCACACGCCACTTGATAAAGCTATTACCGCAATCGAGCTCAAGAATCATCGCGCAACCTCAACCCGAGCTCTCCACCACTGAAGCTCTTCTCCACACCCTCGACATCCATGCGTAGACCGCCCTGCCCGTCCACACCCAGCACAATGCCATCGACCGTCTGATTGCCGGCGATCAGCGAGACCTTGCGCCCCTGCCACAGATGCGCCTGCTCCCATTCCTCCTGGAAAGCAGCGAAACCATAGCGACGATGGCGTGAAAGCTCATGCTGCAATTGCTGGTTCAACTGCGCAACCAGACGATTGCGATCAATGAGATCGCCAGTCTCCCGACGCATCGATGTCCATTGCTGGTCGACCTGATCATTGCTCTGCATGTTCACATTGATGCCGACACCTAGCACGACGTGACAGACATCCGCGGGGTCGCCAACCAGCTCCAGAAGAATGCCGACAATCTTCTTGTTAGCGACAAGAACGTCATTGGGCCATTTCAGCCCCGCTCCCTTTACACCGAACGTATGCAGCGTGCGCATTACCGCGAGGCCAACGACCAGACTCAGCCCCTCGAGCTGGCGCATGCCACCCTCTACCCGGAGCACCAGGCTGTAATAGAGATTCTCAGCGAACGGGCTGACCCAGTGTCGGCCGCGCCGACCACGACCAGCACTCTGGCGCTCGGCGAGCACCAGGAAGGGAGCTGCTTGCCCCTTCCCAATCAGACGCAGGGCCTCGGCATTGGTCGAATCTATCGAGTCATGGACAAGAACAGGCCATTGCTCACCCTGCGTGAATGCAGCAATCGCCGACGCCTCGAGCAGGCTCAATGGCGTAGCGAGCTGGTATCCACGACCACGCACCTTGTGAATGGTGAGGTTCAGCTCGCTTTCGAGGTGCTGCAGCTGCTTCCACACAGCACTGCGGCTTACCCCCATGGCTTCCCCCAGGGCCTGGCCAGAATGAAATCGGCCATCCTTGAGGAGATTCAACAACTTCAGCATGCCAGTCTCGACTTGGAATAAGGCTGGCATGATAGCCACGGGCTGCTGGATTGCATAGGAAAAGGGCTGGGATATCCCCGCGAGAAAGGGAGGGCGCCGATGTGTCCCGTGGCGTGCGCGGTGTCGGCGCGGGGGAGCGATGAGATCTGGCGAACGCCAGAAAGACAAAACCCCTACCTGCTCGCGCAGATAGGGGTTTTGCGAAATGAATCTTGACGATGACCTACTCTCACATGGGGAAACCCCACACTACCATCGGCGATGCATCGTTTCACTGCTGAGTTCGGGATGGGATCAGGTGGTTCCAATGCTCTATGGTCGTCAAGAAATTCGGTTGCCAGTGCGTCCTTGCAGACACGCCAGCCAATTCGGATATGTGATCTTTGTGAGTCGCTTCGAACTTTCGGTTCGTTTCGTCTTCACCACCGCAATCTGCAAGGCAGATTGCTTGGGTGTTATATGGTCAAGCCTCACGGGCAATTAGTATTGGTTAGCTCAACGCCTCACAGCGCTTACACACCCAACCTATCAACGTCGTAGTCTTCGACGGCCCTTTAGGGGATTCAAGATCCCAGTGAGATCTCATCTTGAGGCAAGTTTCCCGCTTAGATGCTTTCAGCGGTTATCTCTTCCGAACATAGCTACCCGGCAATGCCACTGGCGTGACAACCGGAACACCAGAGGTTCGTCCACTCCGGTCCTCTCGTACTAGGAGCAGCCCCTCTCAAATCTCAAACGTCCACGGCAGATAGGGACCGAACTGTCTCACGACGTTCTAAACCCAGCTCGCGTACCACTTTAAATGGCGAACAGCCATACCCTTGGGACCGGCTTCAG